>NZ_BMFU01000001.1 GCF_014639235.1 Paenibacillus silvae
TTTTTGACGACGCGGCAGGATTCACTTCATGTTACAGCCTGGCTTGTTGCTCGCCCTGTCTCTGACAGGTACTTTCGTCGATACGCTTTTACGTACAGATTTCGTCATACGCAAGTATCCTAGCTACGCAGGGGCTTGGCCCCTCCTGCGACCGGACTTTCACCGGCTAGAAGATGCGTGCTTAGCTGGGCACGCCAAAACTAAAAAAAGCCCCAGTTTAAGCAACTGGGGCTTTGTACAACACTTCCTATTCACTTCATCTGTTTTAATTGACGCAATGTAACACTCTTCAAGACTTCAGAAGAAGCACTAAGCATCAAATTAGCAATCCAGCGCTCCTTTGTTGTTTTACTTAAAAGCTGTTTAAGATACCGCTCCTTTGCCGACATCACATCATCCCCAGTTGCTTCAGGGATACAAATCCTTCAACACCAACGATAATATGATCCAGTACATTGATATCAACAATTTCACCAGCATCGAATAACCGTTTAGTGACCTTGATATCTTCTTGACTCGGAGTTGGATCACCTGAAGGATGGTTATGCACACAGATAATAGAAGCAGCATTCTTTAAAATTGCTCTTCTAAATAATTCTCTAGGGTGCACTATAGCTCCATTCAATGTCCCAATCCCTATCGTTTCCTTGGAAATAACACGATTCTTAACATTCAGCATGATTGCAACAAAATGCTCATTAGGAAGGGATGACATCTCAGCAGCTACTAGCTGATACACATCTTCAGGCCTTCTAATCTCACTAGGAACATCTTCTTGCAATACTCGTTCAATCAGTTTTAATAACTTTTCAGCGTGTTCACGTCTTCGACGAGGCAAAGAAGCCAATTGAGTTTCATTTACCGAGAAGTTTTTCATTATTCCCCTTTCCGTTTATCCCGACCCCGCAATGGCGGTGTCGGAATTAAACACCGCCATTTAGTGCCGGGCGAAAGGCTATTTTGAATTAGTTTGTCGTGTCACAACTACACTTTGCGAGAAGCAAAACGTTTAGTCTCTTTTAGCGTACCGTACCCGGACAAGGAGATGTCTTCCCAACCAAGCTTTTTCAGCGCGGTTGAAGACAAACTCAGGTAATCCCATGCATTTTTTCCTTCCGCTGTGATCGCCACCGCAAGTTCACGCAATCCATCAGGTTTAAAAGACCAGCTTCTGGTATTACTGTACTCCCAAATTTTATCCGCAACTTGAAGCGCTCCATGTTCATCGACATAAGTCTTCAAACGTTCTTTCATCTGTTTCAATGCAGCCTCGGTTCGTTCGATTTCTAACGCGATCTGGATGGCTTCCTCTATTGTTAATTTTTCATGTATTGTATTTTTCATATATAACACTCCTCAAGTTTTTGTTCTTTTTGTAATGCAGAAGACGAATATTTTCCAAGGGTATAATTCGTCATTTTACGCACCTATAACTTTTTATAGATGTAGCCGTTGGTGGAAAGGTGAATTCCACAGGTTGTTATTGCAATCCCATTACAGCCCGTGTCGAAGTTCCGAACAACTTCAAACCCTTTACTTTCCAAATATCTTCTGGCTTCTGTCCCGTTGAGATCAGCAAAACATTGATATTTATGATCTACAATGAATTCACCTGACTCAGCAGCATTAATGATTTCGTCTTTCGTCATCTCTTTCATCCCTCCAAAATACATTTTATTTTCTCAACGCTTTATACATTCCAAAACAAACGGGCAATGTTTACAGTGACTCCCCGGTGTAGGCTGAAAAAGCGAAGAAGCCATATCCGGGAATGATTCCAAACATGACTTCTTCATTTCAATTTGCTCCGCAAGCTGAATAGCCCATTCTCTAGCTTCGTTTCCATCAGATTCGTTGTAAATAAACGATTCTGCTTTCCGAAACCTAAGAAAAAACAATGTGCCTTTGACTTGACGAAGACCTCTCATTTTCATAATGGGCCCAAGCGTACAAAGCAAGCTGCCTTGTATCATGGACTCGGTAAGGTTTCCAATTCGACTTCCAATCCCAGAAATGAACATCTTGAAGCAAATCAATATACCCCTGGAGCTGGATTCCTGATGAAGAGTCCAACGGAAGGTTAAAATGAATTTCCGTCCGACCCTTTACATCAGGAGCTTGCTGAAGCAACTTTAAAACTTCTTCATAAGTCACTTCGGGATGAAAATCCGCTTCAATTATAGCTGCCAGGATCGCTTCATTTTCAGACATACCATTGATTTTTAGCTCAATCGCCTTATGCACTGCTTTGCCGAGAGCGAGCGGTTTTGTAACCGGCTCTGGCCTACCCAAGATATACTTCATATAGAAGCGAAATGGGCAAGTTTCATATAGGGATAGTCGTGAGTATGAGAAGATCATGAAATTCCCAATGTTGTTTGGCATAGCTTTTTAGCAGCATCCAACTTTTTAGCTCCAACATCACTTTGAACAGCAATATCTTGCTTTAAATGGTGCTTAGCAATGAGTAAGAAAGCAATGACGGCCTGATCATATGGATATCCGCTTGTTCTGCAAAACTGAAAATATTGATCATTCTCATCTGGCTCATCCCATAGACGTAGTACCCGTGGGAATACAAAGTCCTCATACCTTTCTGCATCCACACCATTAAATAGCAAATTGTCATCATTTATAACTGGACCTCCTTTCCCTCCTGATCCAGCAAGCCGCACTCCTTCTTCTGTAAGTACAGGTAACAGACGTTTAAAATCAGTTAGAATTTTAAAATACACATCGAGTTCGATCTCCCTTACTCGATACCAGTAATGTGTATATCCCATGTTCATTCACTCCTCTTCAAATGAGTGTTTGTCGTTTTTAGAATGGTAAATCATCGTCAGATATTCCCCATGCATCGCCTGCCGTATTCGTTCCACGACCGTTTCCATTATTTCGATTCTGTTGATTTCCTGTCCCCAGTCTTGAATCGTTTGAATTAGAACCACCAGACTGAGGAGTGAGGAATCTAACGTTGTCGGCAATGATTTCAGTTACGTATACACGTTTACCTTCATTATTTTCATAGTTTCGTACTTGAATTCGACCTTCGACTGCAGCCATATGCCCTTTTTTCAAATGGTTTGCACAAGCCTCAGCAAGTTGTCTCCAAGTAACAATAGGAATGAAATCCGCTTCTCGTTCGCCACCTTGGCTTGTAAAAGGTCTATCTACTGCCAAAGTAAATTGTGTCACGGCTACTCCTGCGGGTGTATATCGTAACTCAGGATCACGAGTCAGACGACCAATCAAAATTACACGATTCAGCATTTTTATCCTCCGTCCCTGCCTGCCTTTTTAGGTTCAGGACTTACAGGTTTCGTTTTAAACTGGTCCACAAATCGCTCAGCAACCTCTGTCCACTTCGGACGTGAAGCACAAGAGTAGATTTGCAGTACACTTTCAAGGAGAGGCGACTCAATCTCTCGCTCTCGTTGTCTGATTTTTTCAATGTAGTTCTGATACGTACAGGTTTTGATCCCCACAATTAATTGAAAATAGGCATCTCGCTGCTCCTTCATCAGAAACTCTTTCCATGAGTCCCAAAACAAATCAAGGGAACGCATATAATATGAGAAATCTCGTTCCCTCATCTGCTTCCAGTATGGTTCTCTTACGCCTGTATGTTCTCTCAGTAACCTTCGTTGATTTTGGCTGAGGCGTTCGGCAGGATGAACAATTCTCCGTTTTCGGAATCGTTGCTTTACGTTCTCCTCCGGGATATTTTCCAAAAGAGAAATAAAGCGAAAAACACCACCACTCTCTTTACAAAACCAACATTTGAACACTTGGTCTTTGCTATTGAGAGAAAGATAGTATCTTCGCTTTTTCCCTGGCTTTGAATCCTCATGACAGAAAGGACACTTACACGCCACTTCTTCCCTTGATCTGGAGTGTGGATTGATCTGCAGACCATGTTGTTCAGCAATGGCCACAATATCAGGAAGCATGATCAATCACAGCTCGTATCCTTTCCTCCGGGCTAGGTGGAAGCTGAATCTGCTCCCAATCCGGGGCAAGAACAATTTTGCGTGTAACGGTATGAATCGTTTTATCTGGTTCCCACCATTGCCAACGGCGATATAGCTCGGCCGCCATCTGAACATGTTTACATTCCTTTTGTCCATAGTGACAAGCAGGGCAATCGTGAGTGATGATAAGATCATTGAAATGAGGTTCAGCTTTGACCAAATAAACACCATTGTTCCGACTAGAAGGGAATGCACAGATGAGTGCGTTCCCGTCTGTAAATGTAGCGTTCACTTTCGTCATGCCGCTTCACCTACAATCGCAATTGATTTCACCATCTTGAATCCATTGTTCATTTCAAATTCAATTTTGAATTGTGAATTATTTGATAGTGCATTAATTTGTTCAATCGTCTCTGGCGTATTGGCAAGCACCACAGATTCTTCGCCCGTTGCAACATTAACCAATCTTAATTTTGCGAAGGTAACGCCTCCTGGAGAAATTCCTGTTCCCATATCCAGCATTCTATACAAGTCTCCTGAACTTGGCGTAGCAGGCTTGGTCGAAGTCGCATTCTTCTGTCCTTTTTTCTCTGAAGAACCAGATTGCTTACTTGAATTGCTGCCCGAAGAAGGTTTGCCTTTATTGGGCTGAGTGGATTGAACCGGTTCCCCTACTTCAATTCGCTCCGCATCTTCAACGGTTTCAATCTCGCTTTCATCCATCATGCCGAGACCCGATAGAGATAACGTTACTCTTCGTTTTGCCTTCGTTTCGGCCTTCATGATGGCGTTGGCAAGTTCATCTGCGGTTAATGGAAGAATTCGTCCTGTAGGTACTTTTCGATTCCTCATCTCGTCCCATAACTTCTCTTCTTTGGTCAGCGACACAGCACCAATGGATTCATCGGTCCGGCCATCTTGCGTTGTTCCGCGAGCGGTCACACAGTAAACGTCACCCACCTTTTCACGGCTTGTGATCGTAATACTGATATTTTGTATTTTACGAAGCTGATCAGTAGCATCACGCTTGGCATACAGTACAAGCTTCCCGTCCAGTTTCAAATAATCGAATGGTTTTGTCAGGGGATTCAGTCCTACACTCTCACAAACCTTGGTGTAATACACAAACCGCTCTTCTGGTTTGAGTGAAGATAAATCACCTTGAATTACGACCTTTTCCATAATCGACAAATCCATAACTTCAGCCATCGTTGCTCAGCTCCTTATTTTAATTTGGGATCTACAAACGTCTTTTGAACAATCTTATCCAAATTGCTCCAGATCGCTGTTACCTCATGTTTTAACGATTCAGGTGCTTCCGCGATCACATCATCCAAGAGCGAAAGTGCTTCCTCCAAAGTGGCTTGAACATTTAACGCAACATTAGTATCAGGTTTCAACATAAGATTCATCGTCCTTTCAAAGGTTTTATAAAATGCAAAAAACCGAGCTTCACATGAAATGACTCATGCAAAAATCGGTTTTTAAATCAACATTATTCTATTTTGAACTAACCCAGCATTGAGGTTGCAGCTTGCTCATCAATAATCGGCTGCACTCCAATAATTTTCAAGGCTTTAAAGATTTTAGACAATGAATCAGGCTGTATGTCACATCCGAAATTCGAATGTACAAGTCCAGCTTGAATCACTTTAATGTCTTCTAGTGGAACATCTGCAAGATCTGCGAGTTGTTGCTGCGTGTAACCCATTTCCAGTTGTCTTGCTAGTATCATCTGTCCGACAGCAACTTCAGGACCATCCAGATACGCTGCTGCCCCTGGAAGTTCTCTAACCTCAGCTTTTAGCTGTTCAAAATCCTTTTTTAAATGACTGTATTTATTCATCCATTTCATCCCCTTGTGAAAAAATGTGTTTCTCTGGAGATTTCATAAACGCAATATACTGTTCTTCTGACTTTTTTATGAATTGTTCAAATTCTTCAGAGTAGGTTCTGGTTTTTAGCGTAGCTTGAGTAAACACCAGCATTTGAACATCTTCTAACGAATATTCAAAACATATCGCTCGAAACGCTCCAGCACCTCTCCAGTTCACACGAAACTCAAGTAGTGGTGGATGATCTCTTAGCTCTTTGATGACTCGGATACTGTATAACGAGTTACCTTCAAGGGGAGTTGTAAAAAATTCAGTCATGGAATGAATCATTCCCCTTTTTTCCACAAACTCAAGGGCCTGAAAAATAAGCTCAACCAGTTGAGTGAAAAGTGGATCAGCCTTTGCTCTTTGAATCAATTCCTGCAAGCAAAGCTTAACCTGAGCCTTCCCTTCTTCATCCTTCAAAAACCAAATGACTGTCTCCATTATACCATCCTCTCAATTTTAATTAAAACGCAAAAAAGCCGATCTCCGCACGGACGAATCCATGCAAAAATCGGCTTTTAAAACTCAGTAACATTGCTTTTCCAAGAGCCTTTCGGTACTCTTCATTCCTTGTCTCCAGCAAAAGGGAGCTGAGGAACTTCATTGGCCTTTGCCTTTTGTCCTACATTTTTCCTCTCTTCGTAGCTGTCTTCAGCACGAAGGTGTAGGTCGAGGTAATCTACTAAACTTGTTCTTTCGATACAAGTTACCCTGCTGTTATCAACTCTGAGAAGTGCAGAATCTTAGCGTAGGGTATGACCCTTGTCTCCAGCAAAGTGGGAGTTTAGGAATAGAAAAATTAACAATTTCATTCTAGCACATGTATAGGAGTAGTACAAGCAGTCGGCTATTTTAAGATCGCTGCCATTCCCCTGCTCGCTGACGCATAAATTTATAATCCTCTCTTAAATCCTGATCCAGCAACAGATGGGCTGCTGTCAGTACATGATTGTATGGGAACACGTTCTCAAGATTGTCCGAAAGGACAATGATAGGTTGAGAGCAATGTCGCAACTCTCTTTCAAGCGCAGCAACATCCTCTGTTCCTCGCAGTACAAGTACGTATCGTATGTGCTCTCCCATTTGCACCTTCCCAGTAAAAGGCCATGCTGCAGGAAGTATTTGAAAACCCTTTTGTTTTTCTTGTAACGCACAACAAAATTGAAAAAATACTAGTTTAGACAATACCGATTCAATGCTCCATTGCCGCCAGCTATTCACAGGCTGATCCATTTTAAAAAGATCAACACCACGTGGACCGAGTGTAAAAATGGGAATGGTGTTCTTATTCTTTTTCAACCGATGTTGAACGAGCTTTTGTTCAGCCAACATTCGCCGGATCTGATGCCGTTTCCAGTGAAACAGACGTGCCAGTTGCACGCTGCCAATACAACCAATATGTCCAATGGCTTGCAAGCCCAATCCCTCTGTTGGTAGCCTGACAGGAGCATAGCCTGCAACTATGGGTTCCTCTAGAACAGTGGGTACAAATGTCCAATTAAAAGACAGAGAAAAAGGAGAACGAGCCAAAGCCCGATCCCCTGCCATGTTATCCATGTGGTTTCCTCCTCTTATCGCTTCCGCGTAATTCTCGCCATGATTTGTTGTTTATTCAGATCCACTCTAATGACTTTAATAAACACCTTATCTCCACGTTTGACTTTATCAAAAGGCATATGACGTACTAATGCATCTACACCCCGTTCCAAATTAACAAAAACTCCGTACTCCACAACGCCGGAGACGGTTCCAATGTACTCTCCACGAGTGTTGTAACGCTTGCTGCAATCCGGCCACGGACTCTTATCCAATGCCTTTTTACTGATTACCACTTTCTTCAGTTCTTTGTCCAACTCGACTACCTTGACCTTAAAATGATCACCAATTTGAACTACGTCTCGCAAATCATCGGTCCATCCATGGGCAAACTCTTGAACCGGCATTTCGACTTCAATACCACCAATATCTACTGTCATGGCTTTCGTATGAACAGCACGTACCACGGCCGTTATTGCCGCCCCTAGTTCGAGCCATTTCCACGTCATCCCTTCCATTTGCTCAATCGCTGCTTGACGGGAAGCGATAAATGTATCTCCGTCCCGATCATATGTTACGATTTTGAAAGCGACTGGCTCACCAAGCAAACGCCGAAAAGCATGAGCATCCGTTGTACCCGAAAATTCTTGCGGAATGAATCCTCGGACATCACCGACTTGAACTACGCCGCATAACTTGTTCAATTTCACTTCCACACCAACCATGTCTGCTTGTAAAATCAAGTCATTTTGTTTCGCACTATAAATCTGCGCCCATCCTTCGTCATAACTGTTTCGCTCCAGTTTCTCTTCGTTGTAGCCTTCAATCAATACTCTCTTCAACTCTTCACTCATGTGTATAACCTCCATAGCATTCATTTTGGCAATATAAATAACCTCACTGACATTCAGTGAGGGTGCTACTCAAACGGATCAAGATCATCTTCATGTTCATGCATTGATTCATCCTGAGAAGAACCGCCTTCTGGCTTCGCTTCTTCTAGATGTGGATTAGGAGGGTCGGGGATCATTTCGTCAGCCAAGTCCGCAGGAACAAACTTCAGTTTCGAAGAAATGTTGTCTTCCACCCCAGACTGCTCTGGATTTGAATCTGAAACTTTAGGCTTGCGTTTAAAATCAAATTTAAACGCCCACAACTTCTTTCGTACCTCCCATTCCCGGCGTTCCTTCCAATCACGGGGAACAAATGACCCTTTTCCAATCTTCGGCGGCAACGGTGTTCCATCATCCAGTAGCTTTGCTACGTAATGAAATTTGGGTAAGCCATCCATCATCTGTGTGTAAAAAATCCGATCTTCCTCTTTTTCCGTATCTCTATAATTTTCAGGTAGCAAATTCGGTAGTAATATCTGCTGTTTAAACGTGCTTTGTCTGCTGATAATCTGCTTTTTACCAAACTCACGGCTAAATTCGAGTGCATCCTGATAAGCAAGGCCACCAAAAGCAATTTTGTTTCGGCAGCTTGTTAAGATGGACTGTTTCATCGCTTTGGCATTGATTTTGCCCGCTTCAACCTCCAGTTGGCCCAAGGACTGCGTGGCAAATATTCCGGCTGTCCGATATTCTGCTGCAATGGATAAGAATAACTCCACATCTGGATTAATGTACCTGGAGTATTCATCCACAATCATCACATGGGGCACGCGGGTGCGCTCGGTTCCCGGTCTGCGAAACGTCCCGCTCTGCAAGTGCATGACCACAAACTGCCCAAAGGCATCACCCGCTTTACGTAATTTCCCCATCGCTGTATTTACAGCCAGCACACCGCCCATTTCAAAATGTCTGTCCATATCAAAATCAGATTGTCCCATAAGGATCGGCTCCAAATGACGATTAGATGTCAGGTTCTCCAACTGTGCACGAAGGCCAATGACAAATTGTTGGTACTTTTCCTTCTGTGCTCCAAGCAGCTCCGATTGAAAAAATTGGACCAGATCGGATTCACCTTCTTTGAAGCGCAGCTCTTGCACCTTGTCTTCCAGAATACGTTGATCCCGCATCGTTCGAAGAACATCCCCCAGGTTTACATCGTCTAGGTATAAGCGTTTCAACAATTTCGTGATGTTACGACCAGCCAATTCTTGAACTGTGGCAAAAAAGGCTTCCTGCTTGCCAAACATAGATTTCAGCACCGTTACCGTTGCTTCAGCTACATCATCCTCGTCCCCCTTCATGACAGGGAAACGAGCGCTGTGATCAGATGTAGGATCAACGTGTACGCAAGACATGTCCATTTCACCGCACATCTCATTGACCATCTCTGCGACATCACCCTTTGGCTCAACAACAGATAGTCCTAAGGGGATGCCCTTCTTTTTCATCAGGAGCAGTTGATAAATCATCGGCTTGAGAAGAGTCGCTGTTTTCCCGCAGCGAGTCGGACCTACAGCCAGCATATGGGTGAACATATCACTCCCACCCCATTTGATCATTCAATCACCTCAATCCTTCATTGGAATTTCTTCGCCTAGATTTAATACAATCTCCTCGTTTTGAACAAACAGACGTTTAAATTTGAGATAGTAATCTTTGGCTGTCGGACGGACATGAACGAGTTGCTGTTTACTGACGTTCCCCCTTCGATTTAACAAACTCTGTGCGAGTCTATAATTGCTGAATGTGAGGAAAGTTGCGATAAACATCGTACCGATCAAAGCTGTATGAACCATCCCGCTCATTGAAAATGGAAAATCCTTTGAAGCAAGAACATATTCTCCAAGCTGTAGGCTCAGACCATTCCCCGTCCACAATAATCCTCCAAAGAAATACATGAGCTTGTTATTTCGTTCTAGCATCCAGCCATAGATGTACATAACAAAGTTGATAGAAGCCGGAAAATACATCCACAATGCTAACCACTCCGGCGTGCGCCAATACAAATAAGCCCACCCACTGAGGGTAAGCAAGAACCATATGAAGCGAATCATAGTTTAAAACTCCTTTTAAATGCTTCTTATCTAAACCCAGAATTACGTTATAGCATCACGCCCTTCAAAAGAACTTTCCAAGACCATCTTCGGAACGCCTATAACATCCACATAGGTCACACTCAATAGTTCGTCTCTATACCGCTGCACCTCATCTTCATAGCAAAAAAGAAGGACTCTTCGCCCCTCCCTCTGATATGCATCTACGTTGTAATTTCGTAAACAGCGTTTCAAAATCATGATGTCGCCTGTGATCATTTCAACAACATATGGTGTTAGCAGCCCATCTTCTCTTCGCATTCCATATAGGAATCCGTGCTTATTACTGCCTTCTTTAACTCTGGTCAGCGTGCCGTAAGAAGACAACAGCTCTTGCAAGTTTGAAAACGCGTTTGTTGATAAAATATAATGCCGTGTTATCTCAATCCCCTTGCTATCAAACGGGAGCATGTACAACGGAATGCCTCCAGTTACTAATGCCTGCTCATAACAGAGTGCTTCAAAAGCTCGTTTAACGGATGGACTCTTGTAATATACGAGATATCCGCTAATGTACTTCTTTGCCTTGATTTCCATCAGAATTTTTTGCAATGTCGTTTCCTTGGCATCTGCATTCAGGATGAAAATCATATAATCCCCATGCTCATTACTGAAACCACCGACTGTTAGATTACCTCGGTTCAGTTTGTATTTTCGTTTGATCACACGCGAGTCCATATAAACCACTTCCGGTAGGCGTATATGAAGTTCATTTGCATCAATGATGTACTGCCGCTGCTGAGCCGTAAGTTCCAAATCCCGCGCACGGTACTTAGTCTCTTCTACGACTCCCTTCTTCCGAAGCAATTCCAGTCCGCGTGCTGTCAAACGATAGTACGCAGTTCGAACTCGCTTTCCCCCTTGTCCATTTCCTCCATGAATTTCGGATGTAACCAGTCCTTCCCCTCGTAACACATAAAGTCTCTTACTCCCATAGCGTTCGTTTCCCTCAAAGTACGACTGCAAAATCTGCTGTTTTGTCATCTCCCTCACTTTGTACAATTCGTACAATATATCTACATCCCGCTTTGTCCACTCACGCTGCCTCGGCATGTGACAACCTCCTTTCTGCTGGAAATTACTTTTGGGGTATTGGCTCTGTTTAGCAAGGCTTGGTTTGGATTCAGACTGCGTGCTGTGGGACGGTCATTCCGAGTCTACCTTTCAACTGCGTTGTGCGGTAGCCTCTCCATGACTTTTCCCATTTTGGCCCGGCTTTAGATCAAGAAAAACTCAATAACAGCAAGGTTTCTTTCCTTGTTCAACAACTTCTTTTTCGGGTGGTTTTACTCCACCTCGTCTATCGGGTTGTATACCACCTAATTTTCAGGGTTGTTTCTCATCTTATCCCTCACATATTCAACCAAATTCATTGCGTTCTCGCGGCTTGTTATGAACAGTTCAATATGATTCCGTTTCTGAGGATCGAGATAACCCGAATCCATTATTTCTATGAATTCCCATCTATCATCTTCGATAATTTGTGCAGCTCGTATTGCATTAATCAGATGTCTTCGATTGCGATTATCCAAGTCTCTGATTTGTAAATTACTAAAGAAATGACATACATAAATAAATGCCTGGTCAAATTTCAATAAACTTCGTCCCTCAAGAGCTTCTATCATTGCTCCCTGGTAGTAAGCCCTAATTTTGTCTTCATACGGCTTGTTTTTCATGTAGAGTGGCAGTGTTCCCTCATAGTAAAATTGATAGACTAAATTCCCTTCGATACTCAACTCCTGAAAATGACATGGAGGATATATCACTGGATCGACATTGTTCCCTTCCCGATCAGGCAATAAATGACGACGCTGTGATAGTTCCCATCCCAATGCATGAGACATCATCACCGCTTGGCGGTACAAATCTTCTATGGTTTCAATGTTTAGGTACTGTCTGTACATCTCATCAACCGAAGACTTTACATTCTCGTCTGGAATATGACGCATCTGCTTCACTCCATTCTCCTTCATACTTTTTATGTGCATCACTTGTTTATGGACATTTATAAACTTCCATTTGTAAACACCCTGTATCTGCCGCACATGTCTTTTGTTGAAGCGTATCACTTCAAATTGTCTAAAAAACTGAACGGGTCCTTTGGAGTATCCGTGTCAGGGGCTGAGGAAGGAGCTTCATCCGACAGCAAAGCTTCCAAGTCAACTTGTTCTTTCTTCCCTTGTGACTTAAATCCAGCCAAAGCTACCGCAATCTCATCTGTCTGCTGGCTACGCTCTTGTGCCTTTCGTTCCAGCTCTGCCAGCTCCTCTGTCAGCTCCGTTACGCTGTTCGGGAAATTAAGTCCGGCAAATACGGTATAGATCGTCACCTGACCTGGCTTATCCCCGACATAGGTTGCTACAGGATTCTCGTTCAGAATCGGTGTACATTCATGAAGGAAGGATTGAATTTGTTCCACAAAAGAGTGCGTAAACAGTTTCTTTGCTGCTGAACTATCAGCTACGATACTCACTGCGCTGCTAGTCGCTCCTTGCAGATCATACCCGGTCGAGAGTTCTCCATGAAGCACACTCTGCTTTAACACATCCATATAAGTCACAGGAGATGCCAAATCAACCGATTGGGCAGATAATGTACATTTCCCGATATGCAAACACCCTCCTGTCTTGAGCATGTTCAACCACTCTGAGGCATCGAAGTGGTAGCTGCCATATGGCTTGTAGCTGGCAGTCACCGTATTCAGATCATGAAGCAATCTAGCCACATGGCGATTACTAGACTTCATGAAATCCTCCACACTTTGATTCTTATTCAAACCAGTTTGAAATAGCTTTTCATTATCCACGACGACAATAGCTCCAAGTCCCTGCATTGCTCTTTTAATGACTTGCAGACGTTGCAACGCATTGTCTAATACTTTCCGGCCCTCATTTCTGCGTGGCAAGGTAAGTAGCAAGCCAAATCGTCCAGCAAAACCAGTTGTGTGCAATAATCGAATCGCTTCAATAATTGCTCCTGTTCCTGTTCCACCACCGAGGCCACAAGAGATAAAAATATAGTCACGATCACTAAAGTAGCTCTGCACCGTCTCCGATATGACGACTTTGTGAGTGTTAAAGGCTTCTTGTCCGAGCTGAATATCTCGACCTACACCACGCTCATATCCCAGCAAAATCATCTTCTTGGTGTTCGGATAATCTGGCAGCTTCAGGAGATCCATCTCATTACTATTAACGAGTAAAGCCGTATACGGACGTTGTGCATTTTTAGCAGATAGTTTAATACCTGCACAGGCATGTGCAATGGATGTCCCTCCCATTCCCAGTCCCCAGAATCCATACTTCAAGCTAATGTTCATTGTTTAACTTCCTTCCCCTTTAAATTTCGCTCATGCCTGTAATTCAGCACTTCTTGTCCAAGTAGCGACAGTGTATATCGCTTAGATTTTGCTACTTCAGCGACATGAACGAGTGCTGCCCCTTCCAACATAGCCGCTGCTTCATCCAGTAGATGCCGTGATCGAATAGGTAGCTCCTCCTCTTCTGGATGAACCTTTCTATACAGCTCATTGGTAACGTCACGCAATTGCTCTTTTTGGACGGGGCGATCTGCCATTTTTAGAGCTGCAAGCATCCACATCATATTTTCATTCACAATGGTTGCTTTTAAGAGCTCTTCTAAAATAGCTTCTCTAGTCATTAAGGCCATTAATTTTCCCTCCCCTCACTTCTTTGTATAAAAAAAAGCCCTCATCAATTTGATGAGAGCTTGATTCATTTCTATCTAAGTAGTCCTGATTGATTAAAAACATCGCACATCTATCACTTTATTATTTTTATCAACTCCAAGCTGAACCGTTTGACTCAAAGTACATAAGAATCTAAAAGCTATTCTATCCTTTAATGTGTCGTTAAAGGACCAATCATTAACTTGAACAGCAAAACTATCACCATTTACCAAATGTGTTTTCTGTAGAAATACAGAAAAATCCAGTAGGTTTTCGTCCATATTGAGCCGGTTTATCTTTTGTAAGTCAACTGTATACCAATCAAGATTAAACATCTCTTTGGGGAGATCGCTATTGTTATACTTATCTCCAAACATATCATACGCTACTGGATTTACGTTGTTGTTCGCAATTAGTATATTTATCATGTTTACAGTGCTTTCTTTAATAGACATTAAATTCACTTCAGTAATTTCATTGGAATATTTTACGATTCTCACATCACTAAAATGCGGAACAATTTGTCCCACTACAGTTTCATAGCATTCGGTATCATGTATCGGAATCTGAAGGAATGCATTTTTCCCCATTGACAGAGATTTCAAACAGTAGTATTGCGAAATATATGAAATTTCATCTAATGTACTTGTAGAATGAACGCGATCAATTGATAACTCTTCATTATCCCTCAACTCCACAAAGGTATGCTTTTGAATATCCTTAGTACACCAGTTCACTACATGTCCTCCTTTAACAAGATCTAGCGATAGTGCCTAAAGAGGCACTATCGCTACAAAACTAACTAATATCTACATAACCTGTTGCAAATACTTGTGTGATTGTCGCCCATCCATCATGAGTCAGGATTCTTCCCGACAAGTAAGGTCTATATGAACCAGGTGCAAAATACGTATTCACTTCTTGACCATTAAATGATTTCACACCGCCTAACTGATACGTAGTTCTGTGTGTTCCCCCACCAATGGTTTCATGACCGGGAAAAGTAATAGATATATCTGCGTATGACATATAACCGCTGAATGCTCTTACAGAATAGTCGCATTTTACATCCCTTTGTCTATCATTACTGCAGGTTACAACCACTGTCCCAAATGAAGAACTCATTGGAGATATAATACTATCCGAAGTCTTGCTACTGTGATTGGATGCTTCCAATTCTCTATCAAGTACAATCTCATACTCGGCATAACTATAATTTTCTGTAGGAACTACAATAGGTACTGTACTTTTAGTTTCTGTGACTGTGATGTGCTTATAACTTGAATCAGCAAAAGAAGATGCAGGTAGTACAGTGACTACAAACATTAATAGAACAATACTCAAAAAACTAAGTTTTTTTAACATCATCCAATCTCCTTTGAATTCATTGACGAGGCCCCATCTATGTTATATATTACCATCCGATATAATCTCATGATCGCTATTTTGTACAGAGTTTTGTAAAATTTTGAAATCAACAGTAGTTATAGCACATTTATAAATTGACTTTGAAGTGATATATGAGCAGAAATGCTGTCAGGAAGAATGGGGCCAGCGGTATCTGTCTCTTATTATCTCTACTAATTAGCAGCCCAATTATAGCAAATAACCCGGCTATGCCTAACAATAAGCAAAGGAAAATTAGGCTCTCATGCCACCCCAAAGCGGCCCCGACAACGGCCAGCAACTTGATATCCCCGCCGCCAAAGGAACCCGGTCGAATTAATGCACAGATATATAAGATGCCTGCTCCTGCAATCACACCCAGCAAGTAATGAAAATAAGGTTGATCAGCATACCCTATCCGTATTACAAGGAAGTAGCAAAATCCGCTAAAAACCAATCTATCAGGAATTATCCGGCTCTTTATATCGGTATACGTTGCCCATATCAAAATCACGAATAGCGGTAAGTCAATCCACAACAGTTCCAATGCTTCTCTCCTTCCTCTTCGTTAAAATTGTTTCTACTTTATGCATAAAAAAAGCAGCCTCCTAAGAGACTGCTCATAAATGATTATGATATAATTGGAAATGCAACAGAATGGCATAAGGGCGGTCGGCTAGTCTCCCTGAAGGGAGGTGATGCCTGTGGAGATGAAAGATGTATTGACGTTAATGATTAGTTTTGCGGGGTTTACAGTAACCCTGATTGGACTGATCGTAACCATCGTCATTGCATTGAATAATCAAAACAAAAAGAAATAGACCGCCCCTGGTAAGGTAAGTCTATACCTACTTACAGCCACCGCCCTTAGAAGCGGCTGTTGCAAGGGACGGGTGCAACCGTCCCTTTCTTATATTCTTATTATACAAACGAAAAATCATACATGCAATATTATTTTAGTGTTATAGCCCCCTGTAAAAACTTTAGACTGCTTGTATCAATACCACGCTGATGTATCCCGTTTGGTTTGCCAATCATCGTACATACTACCGAATATCGTGATCTTCTTCGTGAAGCATGAAGAAAGATCATGCTGCCCTGCGTGCATCGCAACGATTTTGAATGTATATTTTCCATCAGGAGCTTTCACATCTGTATAGAATTTACGCTCATAGATATCAAGGAACTTCGATTTAAAACGCTCCCTCGGCAGTTCCCATGTTGCTGTTTTATCATTTCCACTGGTTTTCACCAGACCGATACTTGTCACATACTTCCCTCGGCTATCCCAAATATATGCTCTCACTTCTGTTGGGCCCTTGAGTTCTCCACCAATCGGCTTTGCGGTTCCTTCCAAACCTTTGGGCACTTTCCTTTCCCAGTCCGTGGTATACGTTGTTTGAACTTTGATTTCAACACCATAGCCGGCACGAGTAACCTCATTAGGATTCAGCTTTTTCTCCTTTGCCCAAGGGATGATCTCCCAGCTTCCCCGACTCTCCCGATCTTCATCCTTCGGATTTTTAGGGTCTGTAGCAATTCCTTGCTTCGTATCCAATTCTGCCTTAACAGTCAATTTCTCGTTATACGTCACCTTCCGATTCTCCCAAATCGGATCGCTGTAATCGACATAACTTTCGCTACTTGTTCTTGTATTTCCCTTTGAGTCCGTCCAGCTCACGGTTCGTGTCTTGGTTGGATATCCCGTAATAAGCGGGTACGTAACGTCCCAACTTGCTGTAGGCTTGGTCGTATCACAATAAGCATCGCCACCATTCTTACTCACTGAGCAACCTGTTATTGCAACATTGTTTGTACGGTCTTTATCAGGTTTCTCTTTATCGGGGTCAACCACAACAGTTAAACTGTGTATTCCAACATCTCCTGTCCATTTAAAACCACCTACAGTAATCGGTGTATTGGCTGGCATGGTCTTACGTGTCTCATAAATCGTCTTCTGGCCATCTTCAATAAATCGAATCAAGACATTGGAAACGTCCGTACCTCCAACATTTTTCACCTTAGCCGTTACGGTGGAAGATTGTCCTAATGTTAGTGCAGACGGGCTGGCGGTAATAGATTGGGCAATGAGATCATTTTCTGCTCCCTTTCGTTCGATGAGCCATTCCCCATGAATACCGTTGTTATCATACGCTTTGGAAGGCGCTTCTAACGCGCGATCCTGATGATTAGGATTGTTGATCGTTGCATCCACTTTAATGTAATACTTGCCTGGAGCATCACTGATTTCTATTTTACCAAGTAAATAGCTCAGTTCTTGTCCATCTTGCAGGCTCTTCGGAATGCTTTGGTTCATCGAGGGCAACGAAAATTCAGCAGTTGCAGCTCCTCCTATCTTCACCTTGGCTGTCATCGGCATTCCGCGCTCACTCATATAGTCCGATGGAATAATCTCCTCTCCATTGTATCTATACTTGATCCAGAGCTGCCCTCCATCGGTAAGTGTCAATTTGGTCGGCACATAGTCAATGTTTTGATCTTCTTTTGGTAAGGTCACTGACTTGATCGCTGTTCGACCATAGCCGTCTTCGAGAATGATATCCACTTCTGTACCCAGCACTTTAACAATGTCCTTAGCGTTGAATTTAATCGTATCAGTATAGGTTGGATCACTGGCCCGAAGTAGTTTCCCATCCGTAAGACTTACCACTTTACTCATTTCGGGAAAATCCCCCTTTTTCACAGCTACCAGCCGGACATTACGTTCCGTGTATCCATAGGCAGACAGATTCATGACGAGTTGTTTCCCTTGTGTTACTGTAAGTTCCGGCCATGGGGAAACATCGAAGTATGCACGATACGAGTTGTCATTAACCTTTTCGGTTTTGTCAAACTTAATGCCCATACGTTGCACGATTCCGGCTGTGCGGAGAAACTCATTCCTATACTGCACTCGGTAATAATATTCATGACCCTCTATAAAAATTGGATCATTCGCATTCGATGAAAATTTCGTTTTAAAATATTCACGTTGCTTGGATGAAATAGATTGTCCAGACCACACTGCATTAAAGAAATCCCCAAGTGCAGACTCACTTTTGAAGATCAAACCAAAACCATTTTCCTTTGAGAAATTTTTGTCTTCAGGGGTTCTCTTGACGTTGAAAACATCATAGTTCGGGACAATTCTTGTCTTACCATCCGAGAAAGTAAACATCCCCGCCCATTGATCCAATTGCCAAGGATTACTACTGACCTGTTTATCTAGGGCAGGAACATAGCCTGTAAATCCGTTTATTTCCTCCTTTCCATACTCCCATTTCACATGATCATACAACATTGGAATTGCTGCCGCTGAAACCGATAGAACTGATAGCATCAAAGTAAAACTGGCGGCAAAAAACAATAATCCTTTCTTGATGATTCGTTTACTCAAATAAATGCTCCTTTCTCTCAAGATGGTTGTGTTCATCTTTAGACAAAAAAAGCCCACCCCTTTATAAATCCAGGACAGGCTTTAACTCTTCTGATTATTTTAATTGCTTTGCATCATTAATTACTTCAGACAATGGAGACACCCCTTGCCCAACTCCTGCAACAACAACCCCTTCCTTAACAGTCCCGAATATTGCCTTGATGTCATCAACATAGTTTGCATCTAGGAATATATAATACCCTTCCCACTGATCACCTTTCGATTCAGGCTTTGATATGGATAAAAAACCAGCTCCTTTCCCAATATCAAAAGTATATGTTTTGCCAGGAATGAGCTTCACCGAAGTTCCATCGTCTGTATATTTGCTGCCTCCTTCTGCATTTTTAGGCAAAGTAAACGTCAATTTTCCGTTCTTCACTTGTACATTTTTTACAAATAACGTTTTTCCCAATTCTTGCTCACGAGGCCACTCAAATCCGGCTTTGTACATCCCCGTGCTAGGAGTCTTCGTCTCTTCCTCTGGCTCAGTAACCCCAGATCCCGTGCTAATACTCACTAGCTTCTGAGCCTGATTCCATTTAACCTGTGTTCCTAGCGCTTCAGATACAAACCGTAATGGAACGTATACACGTTCTTCCTGTAAACGAGCCGGCACATCCAGGGTAATGATTTGTTCACCAACCAGCACCTTCGAACTGTTCACCGTCATATAGATCACCTTGTCACCCAGCTTAATCGTCACAACACGATTAACCTTGTTACCTGAAGAATTTTTGCCATAAGATACCTTCGCACCAAGAGACTCGCTCACAAATCGTACTGGAATCATGACTCTGCTGCTCTCAAAATAAGGTTGAGCATCAGGGAAAGAAACCCGCTTACTATCGACCTTTACACTCACATTTTGTTGAGCTGCCGATGCTGAGACAGCAGTTCCAAACAACATCATTACTGACAAAAACGCAATAGACACTTTCTTTTTCCACATATTCTTCACCTCATCCATGTATTTTAAGAATGAATGCTTTAACCAGTGTTCCTCTACTTGCATGCCAAACAAAGCAAATTCAAAATATCCCTATAAACTAAAAATAGCCCCTGTTAAGGGGTTATTGAACTAGAATATATGAAATTGGTTGAATTTACTTTATGGGCTAACTCCATTATACTTCCAGAATCAAGAAGATTCAAGAACTTTTGTTCGTTTTTTAATGATTATTTCTCATCTCTTTTTCTTCATTGACATTTTGTAAAATATAATATTTAATGGAAATGTATTCCTTAAAATATAATGTATTGGAGGAAATGTGTTTATGAAAATCAAGTCTTTGATAGCTGCTGCTCTGCTAGGATCTTCTATGGTATTTGGAAGTGCTAGTGCTAATGCTGCACCTGTTGACACCAATTTGGTATCTCCTTTTGCTGCCCAAAAATTAGTTTTGCAAGTCGGTGACGTTCATTATTTTTACGGTGCAATCTCCGACGTTGATAATTTACAGAATGTGATAAAGGTTTCATACACATCAGGATTAATTGAAGCGATTAAGCCTGGAGAAGCTAATCTTAGAGTCTTTCGCAATGGAGTATATACCGTTTACAATATTGTCGTCATAAGAAAATAAGAATGACTTTTAAAAAGCTTCTGTCTCTTAGCTAATTTTAGCGAAATGAACTACGCATTTCGCCTAACAAGGAACATAAAGCTATTTATTAGAGCAATACCAAACATGATTGTTTATTTACAGTATGGAAAGCCGTCCCTCAAAAGGACGGCTCCTTAAGAAAAAATGACTATTTATAGAATATGCTAAGTGCTCGGTAAATCAATACGGAACACTCTGCACGAGTCAAATCACGCTTAGGTTTAAATGTCTCGTCAGGATAGCCAGTGATGACTTTTTCAACAGCGAGCGCCGCCACCTCGGGTTTAGCCCAAGGTGCGATTAAATTTCTGTCTTTGAAGTTCACTTCAGCAGTAGGTACTTGATCATACGCTGCATTAGAAATCATTTTAGCGGCTTGCTCACGAGTAACCATATCGAACGGTCTGAACTCCTTATCACTGAAACCATGAACTACACCATTCAATACTGCTGCTGATAGCTCAGGAGCATACCACGCTGTCCGTTGCACATCCTCAAAAGTAAGTTTGGTATCAGACGACTCTTGCAGTTCCAATGCCCGGACTAGCATAGATGCAAATTCAACACGAGTGACTTGTCTTTCTGGTTCAAATCTCTTATCTGACACACCTTTCACGATACCTTTCTCGAAAAGCGCAAGAATCGCCTCTTTCGCAAAGGACCGATCAATATCCTCAAACTTAGGTGTATTCTTTACCGGGAGCTGAGTCTCGTTAGAAAGTTCTTGCTTTGGCTCTAGTGGTTCCTCTTTCTTAACTGGTACAGTCTCATTTCCACCATAATAAGGAGTTAAGGTTCTAAACGAAGGAATAGGTGCAGAAACTCCCTCGCCAGCATCGTTGAGTGGGATTAACACCCAACCTGAATAATCTGTACTATTATTCAGTCCAGACACCGTATAGGATGTTGCAGGAGTCGCGACGTGCCCCAGTGAGTTACCTTTGGCATCTACAATTTTATACTGCTCCGCACCCAAGGCTGCTTTCCAACTCACTACAGCTGAGTCCAAAGTGACTCCAGATATGCTCACCACTTGGTTCAGCTCACCGTCTGTGCTTCCCCATCCACCAGGTAACATTTGTTGCGTTACCTTAATCTTTTCCCCTTCTCCACTCTCATTGACAACTGAAACATAAAAAGTATACGTTTGCCCCGCTTCAAGCTTAGCCCAGGTGAAACTCAATTTCTCTGTTTCAGCTATACTCTTCTCATTTTCATCATAAATCTTATACTTCGTAGCATTGGGCTTCTTGCTCCACTTTACGGTCATAGTATTAGATGTTACTTTATCGACCTTCAATTCGAGAGCTGACGGTAGGGTAACAAATTTAAACTCGGTGGCCTCCCCATAGCCTGACTCATTCCCAGCTTGAATCGTTGCTGAATATTCCTGATCTCCAACCAACCCTTCTAACTCAAGTTCGGGTTTCGAAATTTCATACACCTGATCACCGAGCTTTAACTTATACTTATCCGCTCCAGTCATGGTATCCCAATGCAGCACAGCAGATGTTTCCTTTACTTCTTTAACTGCGATATGAGTAGGTGAGGCAGGTAAAGTTTTGACATGCAAAACGTCAGGTGTACTTTGACCGCTCTCATTTTGCGCCACTACAAATAATTCGTAGTTAGTGCCTGCTTCTAAACCCCGAACTGTAGCATGAATTAAATCTGATGCAATCTCAAGTATGGGATCTCCTTTTAACATAACGACGTACGTATCAGCGCCGTGAACAGATTTCCAACTAAGCTCAACGGACGAATCCGTTACTTTTTCTATCGTGACAGCTACCTTGCTAGGCAATGTGAGTACATCCAAATCTGCAATGTCTCCAAAACCACTGTCATTTTTCGCAGCTAATTGATAGTTATATACTGTTGCTGACTTCAAATCCTCATCAGTGTAATTTAGATCGGTTCCTTCGTATACTTCTTGTAGCGAACGTAGCAAGTGATAACGTGTTGCTGTCTCAGAGGGTAGCCAGCCCAAATCAACCTTGGCATCTGTGACTTGAACAATCTTGAACTCTCCCGGCGCAGAAGGCAATGAGATAAACCCGTTGCTAACCACTTCACTGTAACCCGATTCATTTTTCGCAACCAATGAAGTGAAGTATTGAGTCCCTGCTTTCAAATTACCAATAACGTGTGTCCCTGCCTCCTGCCAAGTCTGCTCAGATACTTTTACTTGTCCATTTTTGGAAGACTCATACAAGACAAAAATATACTCCGTAGCTGAAGGAACGGGATCAAATGAAACCGTCGCTTTACCACTCTGATGATCTTCAAAACCGATCTTGATCCCATCTACCTTATTAGGAAGAGTTACTACTTTAAAGGAGTCTCCTACCATCTCGCCAACATGATTTTTCACTTTGATTACGTAGTTATATTCCGTGCCCGCTTCTAAATTCTTATCTGTTAACTGATCTGCTGGATAATCTACTGTCCAAGCTTTTTTCGTTGTTTGATTGATGATTTCATATTGAATACCATCTGTAATCGTTGTAGAAGGTAATGTCCAGCCAAGATCAACAGAATTGGTTGTTACTTGATTTACCTTTAACTTAGGTTTTTCAAGTTGAAATTGAACTTGATATGGTCCACCAACGGATGTAGTCACTTTACCCGCCAAATCTTGTGCCTTAGCGTGGATATACCATTGCCCTTCACGATTTAAAGTAACATGTTGAATGTCGGAACCCACGGTATCCCATGAAGAAGGAGACTCTTCGGATGAAGTTACTTTATACCATGTACTAGCTATGCCGCTATCGTCATAATAGGTAAGAGTTATATCCATGGGCTCACTTGTCCAGTTCAACTTAGAAGGGCTGAATGAAATCGTCGGTGCTGTTAAATCCTCCGTGACTGTGACATTTCTTTGGAACGTGTCTGACCACAGGTTGCTATCATTTAACACTTTAAGAGATACTGTATAGTTCCCTGATCCGAAATTCCGAAAATCGTTAATCATCGTGGAACCCGTGTACATTTCTTTGCCATCTTTCGTTATGCTCCAGATTTTCTGAGTAATTACTCTACCGCCTGGATCGTAGGACTGCTCTTCGACATTTATAGGTTTAAACGTTGTCACCTGAGTAGGTAATTTAAAATCTGCAATAGGCTTTAGTGCAGTAGAACCTGTAGAGACATAACGTGCTACAGGCTGACTCCAAGCCCCTTGTTCATCTAAAACCCGAACAAGTAATCTTTCCCTACGGGAAGATTGGAAGGGATTAATCCGTCATTCCATGTAGTTGCCGTTGTTTCCCTCCACTTCCATTCCATTTGTGAAATACCCTTGTTCGATGAAAATTCTTTATCTGGATCATAGGATTGGTCCTTAACATCAATGGAGTAATTAGCAGAGCCTTTGGTGACCTTCAAAGTAAAGTCTGCCACTGGCCTACGGTGAACATATAAAAATTGTGGATTAGGATGCTCGCTGCCAAACCACAATTCATATCGGCCGGGCTTGTCAAACGTTAAAGGTAAATCCTTCTGCCACTTACCGCTCCATTGAACTTGACCTGAACCGTTCTCAAAATACGTACTATCATGTTCTATTTTCCAGCGTCCTTCAGGATGATCCGCAGTTTGAGTGTTCTGTTGTAAGGAGGAAGGATTGACTTCAAGATGGTTGTCTTCATCCAAAATCATGTATTGCTCATTTCCAACTCTTCTAACCTTAGAAGCAATGTAGTCTGCCAGTTGATCCATAGCCGAGCTATATACGCTGTTATCGATGAATATTCCATTGCTGTTGTTACGCGCTACTAATCGTTCAACTTGTGTTTGATTTGTAGTTGTTCCCAGCCCAACATAACTAACCTCATTGCTGATCATACGGGTCAAGATTTCTGCTGAAGCTTGAGCGTCATCCAAGTCTGAAACCACATTGTTTTCTAAATTCACGAGAAAGCGATTTGAGCCTTCTCTCCAGATCGGTTGACGAATGACCTCGGTGAATTTTTTGGTGGATTCTGATTCCACGGATATATTTGAAAAATATGCTCCATATTGATCCCAAACATAGAATCCGTGACCACCTTTAGTATACGTACCGTCATCTACCGATAGTCTAAGCGATCCATTTCGGTACACTTTTATTGAACTACCCTCAGCAACAATTTTAATATCTTCTTTTTGCCCGGCGTAATACTGAGGAAAACTCGTGGAAGCTAACACTTCAAATGTGCCGTTTTTAACTCTAACAATGGCTTCTCCACCATCCAGGAATATATTTCCACAAGCTGAATGATTATCAACCAAGTAAGCATAATAATTATTTTCATCCTGCATTCGGAACAAAAAACCTGCCTCGCCATGATCAAAAGCCCCATAACTTGTCGCGTCAATACCCCATGTAAATGAATAGGTAGCGTTGGTAGTTTCGAAAGACTTTGGATCATAATATCCAGATGCTGGGCGTGTTGCCCCCGAATTACTACGAATTAGTCTATCTCCTGAAATAAAATAATCACTTGTCGTCCACGCTGGAGCATTATACCCTCCACTAAGAATGGAGAAGTTCTTCCATGATTGAAATATCAGACTTGCATTGGAGGCATCCGCGACCACTGATTTAGTTTCAACGGATTGAACATTAACACTAGATGATGAAATACCTTTTAGGGTTAGTTGACTCTTTAAATCATTCGTAAAATTTTTAAGATTCCATGAGCTGTTACCAACGGCAAGAGCAACATCAATTTTTGGATCAGCTTTGATGCTGATCTGCACGTTTTCATCCGCTAAAACTGGTGTAATTGTTCCGAATAACCCGGTTAAAGCCAATGTCAACGACAATAACAGACTAATCCATTTTCTAAACATTCACTTTCCTCCTATCAAAATGTCATGAAAAAAGCTCTGTCATTCGACAGAACCTTTATCATCCGTTTTATTTATCATGTTGCTATCCAGCGCTACTCCAGTCGGTGTAAAATACACTTTCCCTTCTTCCTGATAACGAATAAGGGCTGCTGCAACTTTAGAGTCGGTAGTTTCTACTACAGCAATGGATGGAATTGGATTTTGGTTTCCTGTTCCTTCTCTTTGTGGCTCGTAACCATTTTGATTTTGTCGTTCTTTAATGAGAAGCCCCTTCAGAAGAGGATCATCTGCTGGAGTAATTAGACGTGCAGGCTCCCGATCTGCACCTTCGATGTAAACATAAGCATCCGCTACCGTTCCTGGCTTGATCATGTCACCCGCACTCTTTACTTGGTCGGTCTGAACCCCCACAAACATCGCTCCATCCTTCAATTCCAGACTTTCACCATATTTGCTATCCTTGGCTGGGACGAGAAGGGATTTCGATACCGGCACTCCAGCCGGGATACCAACATCTGCCGTTACCCATGCCTCTCCTTTCAATTCTGTCAGATCTCGAATCGCATCATCTGGAATCTCGCTTTGCACTACCTTACGCTGAATAAACATCCCTTCAATCAAGCTATAGGGAAGCAAGTTCTCTTTTGCCACATAAATAAGCTCCGTTGTTGTTTGACGTTTGACAATATTGCTTTGAATAACTACGGCTGTTCCGGCCAATATCAAAGCAACGGCCACTATAAAAATTCGGCGTGTTGCCTTATTCCACAGTTTTTTCAATGACTCCCACTCTCCTATTTAAATTCACCTAAATATGGCGTATGACGTGTAATCGTCAATGGAAACGAGTCTAGTCCAAAAATCTTCCCTGCAATTAGTTGTACCTTGGTATCAAATTGAGCTTCGATTCTTGGGATTACTCCTAAGTACGTCACAGTGGCCTTTAATACACTATCCGAAAAATGCTTATTCATCAGATTTGCATTCAGCCTCAAATTGTCTTTGAGAATATTGTGTACCGCTCCAACTGCTACATTTTCGTTCAGTTCTAAACGTCCCCGCTGATTCTCGATTTCCTGTGTGCTGGCTATGATTGCTCCGTCCAGTGCTTGTTCCACTGCCTTTTCAATCTTTAAATGAGCGTTGTACACCACAAGAAAATCAGTCAGAAAAAATAAAGCAAAGGCGCCGAATAAAATCAGCGCCAAATTGCGGAACATAGGCCATCCCTTCCTTCATCGGAAAAATGTATGGGCCAAGCCATTCGCTTGCACACGTATAGGAAGCTTTACCGTCTTCCCTAATGGCTTCAACCCGATACACTCATACACCATACTTGCTTCCACAGTAACCGGGTCCCCCCGATCTACACGCTTAGGTGTAGCTGTTAAGGTTACTTTAGCTGGATCAATTCCGGTCTTCTGGAGCAAACGATCAAATTGTTCACGATTCACAGTATCAAATCCATTTTCAGCTTTGATGACCTCAAGTAATTCATTGCTGGCAATGGTCAGCTTTTGTTGCTGTGAGATATAACCATATACATCAATACCAAGATAGAGAAAGACAGAGGCCACCATCACGAAAAACATGAGTGGAATGGAACTAACAGCTCCTCGTGTATTTCGAAGCGGTGCTAACCATATCTTGAATTTCAAACTCTCCCCTCCTTCTATAGCTTCGCGTATGAAGTATTAAGACAGGTTATCTAATTTGCCTGTGATGGATTGGAAGAACGTAGGCAACCAGCCCTTGATAAGACCCCACACAAGCACAATGGCAAGCACACACAGTAACGCATAGCCTAAAATTTCAACGATAGAAGCCCCTTGCTGATTTTGCAACGGACGCAGCAAACGAAGCCCAATAACCTCGATCCGATAAGCTACCTTTGATTCCATACCATGTCTCCAAACAGCTACTTTTTTCACCATATTGTTCATGAACTTTTTCATTGTCTTGACCTCCGAATAGTTATAAATTTTGGATTTCTGAAAAGATATCAATAAATGCGATAATAACTGCAGCAAATGCATGAACCGCTACGAGAACGTACAACAACTTAATCTTTTGAGGCTGGCTACGTGTAACTTCTTTCAGTGCTGCCAACCGTAATTTTCGAAGATCACCTTTGATGCTGTCAAAATACTTCTTCGCATCACCGTATCCATTGTTTACTCCGATCTTGACGGCAGCTGCGAAGTCCCTCATCACGGGTACATCCGTTTCAGCCGCAAATAAGTCGATGGCATCTGTAAGCTTCATAATGCGAATATTTGCATTCAAACGAGAGAGGATCTTCTTCATCCGAGGGCCGCTTGTATCTTCTAAACGATGGATTGTTGTCATAAACGATTTTCCTGTTTCCAGAGCGATCATCATTTTGCCTATAAGCTGGGGTAAGTCCCTTGTGATCTCCTCTTGTCTTCGCTTGTAAGCTTTAGTGATTTCACCCAGTTGAGTCACGAAAAACACAAGCGTTGCTAACGGGATCGCTAAAAATAATGCAGGCATTTGAAGTAAAAAAGGCAGCACTAAAAAAGGAAGACTTCCGGCAAGTGATTTCATCACTTTGTCAGCAAGCTCTTCCTCAAAGGTGTTTTCCTTTCCTAGTAAGTTGTACATACGCCGAAGTTTCCCGTTAAACACTGGAAGTCGTGCATTCATAAGTCTTGGCATTAATCGGTTTGCAAAAAACTGAGTCACCGGGTCCATCTTCAATTGACGCAATTCTTTGTTGTTCTTCTGTAACACCGCTGCCTGGTTTGCATAGCGCTTCTCCAGATCAAAGCCAGGCAACCAGCTCTTCATCATAAACCCAGTCAAAAGTAACACAGATATAAACAACAACATACTGGATACAATCAAAGAGCATCCCTCCTTTAAATTTTATCGAGATTGAGTGACAGATAATCGTCACCCTTCCCTATCGCATAAAGCGTAGCTGCCGCGAAAGAAACAATGTAAATTTGACCATGCAAAGTATTTAGAAATACGTTGGCGTTTCCGTTGTTCATCATACTCATCATCACGGGCATCATCCACGACATGCCTATAACCATAAAGAGCTGTCTCCGTTTGCTTTTCGCTTCAAGCTCCAGTTCTTGAATCTGTGTGATATCCTCCCCGATCTCTTCGACCGTTTCTTTCAGGCTATCCAGCGACTGAGCATGAAATCCTTCCATTTGGGCCAATTTCAACTTGTCTAAAAAGTCCTCCATTTTTCGGATTCGGAACTCACCAACCATTTCATTAAAAACCCGATCAACAGGTAGCCCGACACGAAGTTGATTAGATGCTTTTTCAAACACGGGCTTCGTCACCCCATCCATTTCAAGCACTGCATTCTCCAATGCCTTCTGCACATTTGGGAAGTCGGTGAGTTTGCTGATAAAAAGGCGCAAATTAGAAGGAAGATCGAACAAAACGTTTTGTCTGATCTTCCGTTTCACCTTGAGTACAATGGTTCTCGGTACTGTAAAACACAAAACTGTGCCTAAAGCGATGAAGAAGTAATTGCCTGTAAATAGGGCAACTACCCCAATCAAAGCGATAGAGATTAGCACCAGAAAACTGAACTCCCGAAAGGTAAGAGACCACCCCACGGTTTCGGCCTCTTTCCGTATGCGCTCGTAACCGAGTACCTTGGATAGTGAAAAACTCTTACTTTGGTTTGTTTTGGGAATAACTAGGACCAAAGTAATCAAAGCAAGGACAAAAAAGTAAACAAAGCTCATCCATAGTGGCATTCTCTCACTCCTCCCCGCACCAGCGAGATATGACATCCATAGGAGCACCTTCAGCAATGAGTTTTCGTCTGAGCTTCGTAAGCTTACCCGATTGACTAAAACGACGATGAACAGGATCATATTGGAAAATCGGGTGAATCACGGGCTTCTCTCCTTCAAAGCGGATTAATTCGCCAATTTCAAATACAACCCGTTTACCTGTCTCTGCTTCATACTTCTGATAAACAATCAAATCGAACGACATTACGATCTGAGATGCAGTCATTGGATTGTTACCAGAAAGTTGTAAGAACCGTACCGCAGCTTCCTCCGTTCCATTCGCGTGAATGGTGAGATGTACAATATGCCCAGTATTGGCTGCTACCAGTGCTTGGCTGGCTGCATGTTCATCCCGAACTTCCCCGATCAAAATGACATCTGGATTCTGGCGTAAGCTTGTCTTCACCAGCTTTGGGATCAGATAAGCCTTTCGTTCGTCCTCATGCTCTTTAACAATGACACTCGCAATGTTGGGATAGTCCTGATAGGTCGTTTTCGATTTCAGCAACATTTCCTCCGAATCTTCAATACAAAAAAATCGGGTCAGTCGATCATAATATTGCGGTAGTCGAATAAGCTGGGTTGTTTTACCGCTATTCGTTCCTCCTGCAATGATAACTTTGGCTCCATACGGCAAAATATCTTCAAGGAATTGTGCCATCATATCCGACATGTTTCCATAGGCAATGCAATCCGCATCTGAAAAAACGTCTGGAGGAAATTTACGAATGGAGATAATCGGGCTATGGGTACTTACGCCACCCCGGGTTACATCCATAATGACGTTAATCCGAAAGCCACGATAATTCGCATCAATGACTGGCTCATTCGCAGTGAGTGTTTTACCAATCGGCATGAGCATTTTATCAATAGTCTGATAAATATGGTCATTATCCCGGAAACGAATTTCTGTCATATGAACAGGAAAACCGTTTTGTTCAACAATGACCTCCGCGGGTCCGTTAATCTCAATACTACTAATGGCTGGATCATCCAGCGCGGGTTGTAGCACACCCATTTCCGTAATTTCTGTACGAATGTAGTCAATAACGTCTCCAATATCCATCGTAAACTTTAAATCCCGTTGATCTCGGATGTAGTCTGAGATCTGATATCTAACCCGATTTCTCGCCTGTTCATCAATAATTGCTCGTACAAATTCATCGTTGTAATTGGTGATAAGGTATTGTTGAGTTCGTTCCAACAACGTTTTCAGGGTTTCATCATCACCTTTACTACGAGCGCTTGATGCTTTGATTTCAGGTCGTTGGTACTGCACGTACTCTGCCGGATTGATTACTCCGATTACCATGATCTTCCTCCCTCCATGCTAACAGCAGTTGTTCAGGTCGATGAAGAATGGTTTCCTCGTTAAAGTCACTGTTCTTCGACTCACTGAACAATTGAATGCTCTGCACCGCATAATCTTGACGTAATGCTTTAAACGCAGCATATGCCCGAATCAATTCAACAGGCTCATTCATGTTTAATACCACATGATTCGCTTCTCGTAATGCAAAGAAGCTCATCGGATGAATTAACTGTCCCTGCAACACAACAAAGATATAGTGATACCCTGACAAATGAACTTTCAAATATGCTGGCAATTCGCTCAACGTCTTGTCCTGCTGAAGCTTAATCAAGGTAGGACTATCCACTTTGCTTTTCGGCTGAACCAGTAATCCATCAAACCCCTCAAAATGTTGTAGGTAATCATGAACCCCTGCTAACATTCCCCGATCATAGTCGATTAAGAGCTGGTCCACTGTCTGTCCGTGTTTCAATTCCGAAATGCCCAAGCGATACGCCACTCGTGGTAAACCAAGACATGGAAGCTCCACGACAACAGCAGTCTCATCCTGTTTATTCACCAGACTCAGAAGACGCTGGAGCAGCAAGGTCGGATCACTTCCTGCCGGATTCCACAGCGCAACCATTATGCCTTTAGCCGGATTCGCCAATCCTTTCTCTTTCTTCTTTCCAAATAACACCGATATCTCTCCTTTCTGTATCATGATCAAAGAGGCACACAACTTCCCCCTCAATCTTTAGACAAAAAAAGCCCCTGCTCAGGAAAGAGCAGAGGCTTCGGTTAATGAACAAACCAACGTTTTCTTTTTTCCTTCGGACGTTCCAACCAGTGGGCCAATCCACCTGCAGAGGTAAAAGGATTGGCTTGTAACGGATTTAAGATAGAAGTCACCGCTGGGAACATTTCTCTAAACTCCTTAATCATATTCTCGTCCGCAAAGTTAATTACCAATGATGCTTTCCGCATGAGCATCGTAAGTTGACTTGAGTTTCGGACAATAAAATGCAAATCCCACGGTGCTGCCGAGAGGGTCATATACTGGAAAGGAGCGCGTAGAAACTCTTGCGCTGCCGAGTTTAGTTCAAGTCTGTTTTCCAATTCATCAACCATTACCCCTAAATCAAGTACAATGGCTTCGTACTCTAGCGTATAGATTTCGGCTACATCCATTGGGCTTCGATTCGGGAAAAAGTCGATACCCTGATGATGAAATTGTAAGCCATCAAAGTCGGTTGCAAAACAAACGATATCCGAGGTTTTCGGTTTACTACGATATTCAATAAATGCCGTTTTGATTCCTTGACTGGCGATTTCGTAAGCGATTTGAATTGCTGTATGTGTGTTGCCACTCCGACTTGCCAAACCACCTACAGCGACGATATAGGGCTGAGGAATATGTAGCGCAGGGGTTTGTTCGGGTTGATGCTCAGTTCGTTCAAGCATTGCTCCCTGAACCTCCAACGTTCCAGATGATGCTTCCAATTCCTCTTTTCCCTGTTCTTCGGCTAGTCGTTCTTCCTCTGATGTTGGAGTCGTTTCAACTGTGGACCCAGACCTTCGATCAGCACGTTTAAATCCTTTCGTCCAATCTGCCAAAATGGTCTGTATCTTTCCTTTATTTTTTTCTAACGAGAAACCCACTTTATATTCTGCCTTTTTTCCAGCAATGGTTGCGTGAAACTGCGGGACATCTGCTAATGTCTTCTTTGTCTGTATCCAATACTGCACGTCTTCCAAACGAAATTGTTCCGCTAGGTATACATCATATATTCCATACATCCCCAAACTTCGCTGCCAATCGAGATCCGTCTCTGGTAAAACCACAATCACTCGCATGTCGGGTATGCGCATACGCACTTCTTTGAGCCAACCGACACTTTCTTGTTTGCGTAGTACTCCAAGACTTCCATCCACAATAGCCACATCTGCTTCAATCTGTTTAGCATTTGCCGCAATAGCAAACTGCTCCAGTGTCACATCAGTTCCTGAAACCGAGTAACCTTGAGTATGCAGAGCCTGTACAAGAGGCGTTAAGATGGAAGGCTCAAACACCAGATGTAGCTTCACCCTTAGCTCCCCCTTCAAAGAACCATGAAATGATTGCTAAAACAACATCTATGATTTGAGGCCAATAATTTAAAATGAGGAAACCTAGGATAGCAACGAATAGAAAAATAAAGGCCCAAGTTAACAACTTCTTGAAAATCATGCCTCCGAATAAAAGAAGGAAAAATACAACCAGTGCTACCGAAATGTATAGCTTGCTCCCTGAACGAACCATTCCGAATAACTCGGTCCCTTTTTGCTCCATGCGGCTGCCTACTTCATCAGGGCTAAATGTTTGGGAACCTTTCTTTATTTCTTGAGTCACCGAGGATGTCTCACTTGATCCAGCATACATGATATGTTGTGGAATCATCACCAAACCTAATATAAGAATGAAAAACAAAATCTGTATTTTTGTTTGCATTGCTGACCTCCTCTGCTTTCAGGCAAAACAAAAACAACCCTCCATGAGAGAGTTGTTTTTGTTGGTGTTTATTTACATATTTTATCGCAAAGCTTCGCCATTTGTTCGAGCTATTTGAAATTGATATTACCGGGATAGTCCTTATTTGTCAATCTCTTAATTCCGATAACATCTGATAAAAGTTAGATACATTCCCAACCCAATCGCCACCTTCAGCATATACACCACTTGGATTCACCGGGTCACTTAACCAGGCAATTGAGTTCACTGTAGCCGGTTTGCCTTTAGATAATTTCACAATCGTTTTGGCTGCAATTTCAGCGGCTTCTTTCGTTGTAAGTGTGGACCCTTTGCCCTCTTTCCAACTCCCGAATACATTCCATGGATTTTTAACAATTTGATTGGCATACTTGTTCGTTTTTGGTACAAATCCCTGCTCCGCGCCAGTAATAGCAATAAGCAGATAGGGATCAACTCCCTGTGCTTTAGCCGCATCATCAATCATGGTTAAAATCTCTTTTGTAGCCAACATTGAATTTCGTTTGCTTAACCATTCCAACATGACAGAAATATTAAGCGGACGATAGGTTAAAATATCTGCTGTTACGGTGTAACCAAAATAAAGAAGCGGATTCACCGTGTTCCCGTTCACACGTACTTCAAAATGGAGATGTGGTCCTGTGGAACCACCCGTATTCCCTGACTCCGCAATTTCTTCACCAGCTTGCACCTCTTGTCCGGCTTCGACTTTAATTTTGCTCAAGTGGTAGTATCTCGTTTCCATATCCTCATGTTGAATCATAATGGCATTCCCTGCTTTGCCCATATAATCTGCAAAAATAACTTTACCTGCTTTTGCAGCATAAACAGGCGTGCCGATAGGCACACCCACATCTACACCCGCATGGAGTGTCTTCTTCCCCGTAATCGGGTGAATTCGATAACCAAATGACGATGTGATCCGATCACCCTTGGTGGGCCAAATTAAATCTCCTGAAAGGGGTGTCCACCCTTCGTTCAAACCGCTGCCCTCACCATCATAATCTGAGAGATAGGATAGCCAGTATTCTAAAAGAAAATCCTGATCTTCGAACCGTTTAGCACCATGGGCGATTAAAATCTCTCGTAAAGGCTCCCAATCCTCCTTGTGCATTGGCTTGATCTGCTGTAACTTGTCCTGCGTCACCTTCGTTGTCAGCGTACCGCAGGGGGAAGATACTGTCTCCGTCAATGTCTCCGAAGTATACGTATAGTTGTACTCATTTTGAATCGTTCTTGCCTGCTGCAACAAGCGTACAGGCTGCCACTCCGTCACTGTTGACTTCGCATATTCAACCTCACCCTCCTTCCCTTCTTTCTGCACACAGACTTCTTTAACAGTAATGATCTCAGCGTCATTCCATTTAAACTTGGGGCGCACTTCTTCAAAGGTTTCTTCGGGTTTCAATACGACTTCTTTCGCATAATCGTCCAAAATGGTGTTCAAAAAAGAAGGATCGTTCAATGAACGATCCACTTGCGCCAGCCACTCCCAATTGAAGGTATAGGGCTCCACTTGAAATTCTTCTTCGGCGGTTAAACCTTCACGCCAGCGTTCAGCCAGACGCTGATACGTTTCAAAAATCTGTTGATCTTCTTCTTCCTTCGTTCCATAAAAGAATCCAGCCACCTGATCTTTGGCATGTTCATATGTCTCCATAATCGCTTGTTTCGGCATTTCAAATATAATGAAATATCCTAACATCAGAACCAAAACAAAACCAACGATGGTCAGGACATATGGCGCAAGCACCTTTAACAATGCAAGGCCAGCTTTTCTTCCTGCTCGTTTGAGCGCCTGCTTCATCCATTGATCCATGTGTTTCTCCCCTCCGCATCACACATGATAGTTGTAATGCCTTCCACCCGGTTTAGGAGAGTGTGGCTGCTGATTAGGGTTTGATGCGGATGAAGGAACTTGGCTGTTACTGGCTGAAGAATGTTCTCCCTTTGAAGCAACTCTATGACCATTCGTTGTTTCTCCTGTAATCGCAACGTTACCATCTGAAGATGTAACATTTCCTTTGATAGTCCCTCCGCTAATCTTGATCCCTTGATTCACATGGTTAGCTGAACTTTTGGTAGAAGAGAATCTGCTTTGAGGTTCATTATTTATTGAAGTGACACCCCCTTGAATATTGCCTCCGTTAATCTGAATCCCGCGATTAACAACACTTGTATTCATTGAATTTCGATTGGAACTAGCCTGCATACTTTCTTCTGTGCGAGAATCTTGTGATTTTTCCATATAAGGTCTGGTGTACATCACATTACTTGCAGTAACAGGCGATTTTCCAACTGAAGCTGTCTGGCTGTCTTCTGAGAATGTAGATTTAAAAGGTTGCTCCGTCTGTTTTGGAATCGTTCTTTTCATCGTGGGTTGTTCCTGATAAATCCCTACGCCTGCGCTAGAACTTGAACCCCCTTCCCCGGAGGACGGCGACATCCGATTTGTTTCTTCCAATACCTCCTGATCTCCCGTTCGTTCAGGGTATAAGCGCTCTTGAATCCCAGCATAGACTTCTCTTCCGAGATGAACCGCACCCCTGCCTACTCGTTTGGCTCCAACTCCTGCATAAGCCATCCCTTTACCAGCTACCCCACCAATAAAGCCACCTGCGAGTGCACCTTCAACGGGTCTGCCCGCCATCAATCCTACCGATGTTCCTAAAGCCATTCCAACCCCCTTTGTGCCTTGATTCAATGCAAAGCCAGCTACACTTTTCCCAGCTTTAGACGCTTTATTTTTCCAGTTCGGCACAGGAGAAATTGCCTTAGAAGAAGATGCACTCGCTGCCGACCCTACCGAACCAAGAGATACATTGTCACCTTCTACTGTATCCGTTAACCCAGCTCCGTTTCCTGTCCCTCCCTCCTGACGATCTTTCATCTTGCTTCCTTTCCCATAGCCAGTACTTTTGCCAGAGAGCATCCGACTCATCGCAAATATCGTACCTAGACCAAGCGCCCTCCCCATTCTGGAATCTGGCTGCTCCACGCCCATTACACGTTGGACTAAATTCTGGATGGAAGAAAAGCCAAATAAATAGGCGACAATGACCCAATTCGAAACACCATCACTACTAAAATAAAGCAGCAAAAAAAATAGCCCTAACGCAAGAGCGTGGGCACAAGGTAAGATCATATTATTGACAAATTGATCCCACCATGTTTGTAAGGCGTTACGGTATTTCGGGAAAATGGTTAGTACACAGCAAATCACGAAGGTTGATATCAACACCATTAAGTTAATCAATCGCATGGTGTAGTCATAGTTTAATTTTGCAGTCATGAGTGCTGCCAAGAGTACGAGTATGGCAACCACAAATCCACGGTAACTGACCATATTTTCATATCCTGCTGAGCCTGTGCCCCACACCGTATTCAAAAACAACCCTGGATTTAATCCTGCATCTACCATAGTCGCCCATATCAAATCCGTAACGAATTGCACAATATCCGCAACGAATTTCCAAATATAGAAACCAAATCGGAAAGATAATAAACCAACTATAAATGCTGTCGCATAATCCTTTCCTTTGGATCTTCCCTCACTACTAAAAGCCCCATGCCATAGTAACAAAAAAGCAATTAGTATCAGAGCCAACATAACAGGATAAGGCATGAAATGCTCAAAAACAGTATACAGTGCATTAATTGCATTCATCATGCCTTCTGTAAATACACCCAAGTATAACCCTGACCGCGTATCCGTGTTTGTGTTTCCTCCTTGCAGAAACCCATCGTCCGTCGGGGCCGGATTTTTTCCGAACACAAGTAATGTTACGTCTTGCATATCGAAGGATTTAATTAAAAAATTTGCAAAACTGATGATACCATCTGATACGGTTCTTTCAAGCAAACCGGGTTTATTATCTTCGTCTTCATAATACGTATTCACTTGTTTACCAATGATACCTGTATCTACTGGCTTCTCGTCCTGTTTTGCTTTTTCAGCATACACAGGAGCGGCAAAAGCTTGCACAAAAAAAAGAACTAAAAAAAATAAGACAGCAATTCGGCGCATATTAGCTCACCTCATTATTGACTAGCTCTTTAATATATCGTTTCCGCTCAGCGTACAGTGGATCATTCGGATCAGTGGTAAATAACATTTCTTCAAACGGAGAAGCGTCAACATGCACAATCGCTGACTGATTATCCACTTTCACCAACATATCTCCTTTACGGGCTTGGTAAACCAGAAAATCAGCTTCCCCTTCCGTTAAGGCCAGCTTATCCCGTACTGCCTCAATATCGAGTGCCTCCTGAATGCCGATGATTTTGATCGGGCTATTCTTAATCGCTGCCATGCCTGCCTGAGAACGCGTAAACACTTCCAGCCCTTGTGTAACAGGTACGATTCCTGTATTGGTAGCACGTCCTTCACGAAAGACACTTTCTGCCCATACCGCGCCAAAGTCCTCATCCAGAAAAATGTTCTGACATTCTTCGATGACCAACAACTTCTGAATGTCTGGAAGCTTTTTGGCCCAACATTCCATCATCCAGCGTTCTGCCACAAATAGCCCAATGGGACGCATGATCTCAGGATCAAGTCGATTTATCCCAAAACCAAAGATAGGTGCATTCTTCAGTTCAATCGTAGACTGTCCATCAAAAATTGCATACGAACTCATCTCACCTTCACGGGTAAAGGGCTGTAGCAATTCACTAGCTTTCCGAATGGCCTCGCTTTTATGCGTACTCATTTTCTGATATAGTCCAACCAACACAGGCATTACCTTTTTGACTTTACCTGTTTTAAACACGCCTTCTTGCGCCACGGGATTGATGTATAGACTTTCAGGAGAGGTCGTAATACCACATTCCGAATACTGCTGTCGAATTGCACGTCCAATATAGACTTTTACCTCTCCAGTAAGCGCAGCACGATCATAAACAGAAATCATTTTAAATGCTAATGCCTGTACCGCATTTGCCGCTTCTTCGATATCCACGTACCGTGTTCCGTCTGCCAGTTTTGTCATATCCACATCATAGGGATTGATCCGATGTTTGGAGTGTTCATGAAATTCAATATATGGGCATCCCATTGCGCGAAGAAAGTCTCCATGTTCACCCTTCCAATCAATAATGCCAATTTGTCTGCCGATATGAGCAGAACGATGAATAATTAACATCGTGACAAACGTCTTCCCTGCACCTGAACGACCAATAACGCACATGTTATAATTTGCGAGTTCGGGATGCCAGTTGTCTAACCATAGAGGGCGACCTCTTCTGTTCTTACCCAAAATAATGCCTGATCGGTGATTTAAACTGCCACCGCCAAAAGGAAAGAGATCGGCCAAATTTGAACTTTCAAGAGACAAAACATGTTCTTTGGAAATCGTATCTTCAGATGCTGTAGGAATCAGTGATTTCAACGCTGAGAGCTGTTGTCCATCAGAAGCACGGAGATAAATGGACTTCCCTGCAAAACGCTGTACAAGCGAACGACACAATTTCATCAGCTCTTTCCATTCAGGAGCGCTCACAGTGACTTGCACGCATACACGGAAGCTTCTCTCCACATTTAAACGGATACGCTTTTGTTGTTCTTTTAAGTCCGCAATTTCATCACGCATCGCATCAATTTTGCGGACATCTTTTTCATCCGATAAATCCGATAGTAAGCCCGCAATCCGTCTTCCGATTTCATTAAGTTCCTGATCATTTGAAGTGGGCTGAACATGAATGGCCAAGTCCACATCTCCTTGCCCATAATCCCCACGGATCAAGGAATCCAACATGCCCGACCAAGTATTCCCCGAAGAAATTTCAGCATAAAAACTACGGAAGTATCTTGCTGGCGTAATCGTTGTTCCGATCTCTACAGCATAATCGTCGATCTTAACCTGATTTGCAGTGATATCCCCCGGAACGGTTTCACGAACAAAAGAAGGTGCTGCGAAGTCAGTCCCACTTGCTTTCCCCGAATCAAGTAGAGGTTGCTCACGTTTAGCTCCTCCCTTCCCGTGTCTTTTCTTCCATATCGTTTTAAACTTCACAATTTCACCTTCTACCCTATACTAAATTGCTCTCTGACTGGATTTCATTCACAGTCAGCGAATGCTTCATACGATTAAAGCTATCCATCTGTAACGCATCAATCATACGCGCTTGTGGAGCCAGCTCACGTTGTAAGGTTTGATAGGTGTAATTCCACACTCCAGCCTTATCCAACCGCTGATACCTCATGCCCACCTGCTCACAGAACCCGTACAACATGCCTTCCGCTTCTTCAAGCATCTGCAAGGCTAAATCGGATCGTTCTTCCGCTGATAAGCGCTCTTTTCGGGGCGCAGCCTTGTCCAATAATCCATTTAGTTTACTTGAACCAACCTGAACACTTGCGCCTGATGTCATTGAATTGTATTCAAAAATAATGTAACCATGATGATTTCGAATGGATTGCTGATTCAGACTATCCATTAAATAATCGCTAACCATCTCACCTGATTTTTTTAATAACGAATACTCTTCAGGGAGTTCCTGAATAGATTGCTGATAGTCATCCATATAGTCTTTCATTTCGAATAACTGAGATTGAGTAATCAATTTATAAGGCAGTGAAATCGTATTGATCAGACTAAGAAAATTGATCCACACCGTTTTATTCTCTTCCACAGAAGCATGATCCAAATTAATCGGCTCCACTTCAACCACAAGGCGATATTGGTTTTGACTTTGGGCAAGCCCTTCCCATTCCACATTGGATGCTGCTCCAATCATCTCTTGCACAGTCAGCGGACGATTAAATGTCCTTTTGCTTCGAATCCAGAACCAGTAGATTGCCACTAGCGCCAGCACAACGACAAATAGACCTGCCATTTTACGAGCCACCTTTCTTGTATAAAAATGTTCTTTGTCGCAGATGCAACCGTATCGAGAAAAAATAATATTTCCATACCGGGAGATTCGTCCCGGTATGTTTAGCATAGCAAAGGTACATGCAGATCAAGAAGGGGATAGCGTAGTGTATCCTGGAATACAACCAATCGGTTCCAATGCGGGGAATGACTTTGGACATCTGCACCGATAAGTACCCACCTACGCTCCACCAAACTGCTTGGCTAAAACTTAGCCCTATGCCAAACAGCGTAATAAACTTTTCTTTGATTCTGCTTTTATACGGTATCGGATGGTATTGCCCCCACACGTTCTCACCTCATTACATTTTGCTGAGATCAATCCCAAGGAATTTAAAGATCATGCCGAGAATGGATTCTGTCCAAAATGACAAAATCAAAAACAGAACGAAAAACATAATCCTCCCCTTGGTTTCCCGTAAGGTTTCTGGTGAAAAACCGGCTCTCAAGTAACAAATAGCCAGCCATAAACCAAAAACGATTGTGATTGTCACAAAAATACGTCGAGCCATATCGACCCCGGCTGTTGTTGAATCATCAACCTTCTTTTCCAGCTCCGTTGTAGCAGTACCGCCACTTCCCTGACTTGCCTTAATCTTTTCCTTAATGGTCTGGGCATGAGCAACATCCCCAGTTTGCGTTACACTGAGCAGCCCCAACACGCAAACCATAATCATCACAATAACCTTCCACGTTTTGAGCAATGTGGGTCCTCCTCATTTCAAAAATCCAGTTCTTTTGTCTTTCCTAAAAATACTTACTGACCATGCAATTCGATGTTTTTCACTTATCCATCCTGCAAACATTTCTACATCCCTCCTTTCTTTTGTTCCTCATAAAAATGAAAAAAGCCCCTACCTATTCCGGCAGAGGCAATATACATTCAAAAAAGATTCAGAAAATACGTATAACCGTCTAGCACCATCCAGACGCCCCAAAGAGCGATGGCGGCCGTTTCAACAAACACAGGTGGAATACCAAATAAGGGTACACCTACTTTCCATGGGATCGGCCAGAGGAAAGCGATGTATCCTGTAAATAGATCAAGGATTAAATGTGAAACGTAACCAATAAGGAATGCTATCGTCAGTTCGGGGAAAGTTCCTTCAAGTAGTAGCCATAACCCGAATCCCATAATAAGCGAATGAGTCACAGTCCTCTTTCCAGGTATTTTTTCTAAAAGACTTGGCAGCACAGGAACAAACCTTCCTAATAGACTATTAGGGCGGTCTATATCTGGCAGTAAGGCAGAAAAGGCAACCATAGCAAGCTGAGATGGAGAATGGACACCAAATATGACGGCAGCACTCAACCCTCCTATAAGATGTGAAACGCCATTCATACCAAAGCACCTTCTTGTATCATTTGCAAGAACACTTCGGTCAGGTAAGGATCAAAAGCCTTCCCCTTTTGATTGTTGATGTATGCCAAGGCCTCATCTATGGGCCATGCTGACTTGTATGACCTTTTCGAAGTGAGCGCATCGTAGGTATCGCATATGCTCACGATCCGGCCATAGAGTGGAATTTCCTCACCTTTCAAACGGTTCGGATAACCAGTTCCATCCCAGCGTTCATGATGAGTTCCTACAATAACCTTAGCAGCATCCATTTCTTCACTGGTTTGAACTGAAAGAATAGAAAGGCCATATTCGACATGCCGCTTCATGATTTCAAATTCGTGTTCAGTGAGCTGAATTCCCGACTCCAAAATGGATGCTGGTATCGAAATCTTCCCAATATCATGATAATGTGCACCGTAACCGATCCGTTCAACATCTTGCTCACTGAGATTCAAACTACGTGCGAGATCCATCGAAAGCAAGCTCACACGTTTAGCATGTTCCGGGTCTAACATATCCAGTACGTTCTTCAAAATCACATGCCCACCTCCTTCAAAATCCGTTTTAATTCATCCTGAATCCACTTGGCGGTCTCACCGCCGGAATCCAAAACTTTTTGTAACGATAACAAAACTCGCTCTGCCTTTTTCCGTTCCTCCTGCTCTTCCTGTTGGACAAGTTGTTTGGCTCCTTCCTGCTCCAAAATGAGCTTCCTCAGTTCTCGTGTACTCATGGCCTCATCACTAGCTTTAATCAATATTTCAGACGGTGAGCTTGAATGACTGGCTACACGGTGGTGATACCAGCTTAGAGAAGGAATACGTGACGTTGCCGTAGGAAACGTGCGATACACATGAACCAGTTCCCTGATCTGAGCAGGACTCACACCGATTTGTGACGATAGGAACTTTTGTTTGGCTCCTGCAGTCAGCATAGCATCCAAAAGCTGACCTTTAATAAACCGTGTTTCCTGTTCTTGCTCATCCACCTGAATATACGCTTGCAATAATTCCTCAATCTTCGGCTCAGTGACCTCTGACATGGGAATAACCTAACCGACAGATTCCACAATCAACTTCATTGCAGTACGTTCCTGTCCATCAATCAAAATATCGAAAAAGCTTGGTGCACAAATCAAGCTCTGCCCGTTCGGAGCAACTAAACCTCGCGCTACGGCTATAGCTTTCACAGCTTGATTAACAGCCCCTGCTCCTATTACATGCATTTCAACCGTGCGGTCTTTAGTATTCACACTGGAAGCAATGGCCCCTGCCAAAAAACTAACTTTTGATTTTGCAGACACCTTCAAAATTTTGCTCTCGGAAATTACTTTCTTTCCTTGAGATACATGGACAATAGACATATACGTTCCTCCTCAATATCAAATAGTTTGGACTATGAGACTGCAACGAGATTTTCCCCGCGGTTCCTAAAGCCCTCACTATTTAAAAGAGAAAAGCCCCTGCCTAGAATAAAATATCCAGGCAGAGGCTTCGAAAAAATATATGAAATTTGAAACATGAGAATACTCTAAAAAATAAAAATAACCCCATTTCAGGAGTCAGTGCAGTTCATCTGTGCTTGTTTCAATTATATACCATAAATCAATATATGACAAGAACATTTGTTCTTTATTTGGATTTAAATATTAACATATAGGTTATTTGTCACATGTATACGGAGTCTAAATTACTATAACTTTTGCTGTATACCAATTCATAATGTTGACATTCATCAATGTCATTGGTACCAGCATATCTGCTTCTATAGCGATATTGTAGTGCAGAAACGTCTGCAACCTCACATCAGCTAACTCGTATTTCTCACCTGTGAGTTTACTGTATTCTTTAGTCGCAGTGGTAACAAACTCTTCTTCACTGTTAAACTCATCGTATCTCCCATAAACGTTCTCATATTCATCAGACCACAAAAAGCTTTTTTCAATCTATTTCACTCCCTTGAATTGATTTCTGTCCACAGTTTGTGTTTTTCTATTTACTGACCTACTTTACTCGAACAAGCAACCCTTGTAACCTAAGTTCAGGGTAATTGACAATATAATAATCATTACCATTATGTTCAAAACGACTAGATACCCAACGTGGAAACTCACACTGATCGTTCAAAAACTCGATTCCCGATCCAGACGAAAACTCAATTCCTCCTAATGAATAACGCCCATTATTTCCTTTCAAAAGTCGTCCTACGATTATAGGCTCTTTAAATACTTTTTTGAGCAACCTTCCGGCATCATCAAGTAAATTAGCAATCTGATAGAACATATGACGAACATACTGATCATCCGGGTCGTTCTGGTTATAATCTGCTGTCCCGTTCTCCTCAGACTCTTGAACCATGCTTACGACTTGCTGGATACAAGGAAGCAGTGCTTTAAGTTCCTTTTCAATGTGCTCCTTCTTGTACTTCGCTCCTTTCCCTTATTTCAATCACCATCATTCTAAGTTCATCATCCGTATATTGGGCTGAGAGATGAGGAGATAGCGTACTACTTTCACACAAAGCTATGTTACTGCCTTGCCATGACTGTATACTCTTTGATGTCATATCAATCTCAGTTGCTCTTGCTGATCCGAATACTGCACCTTTGAACTTTTTCGTCGTAACTGAATCGCCTGTACCGCTACTTCATAAAGTTCCTCATCCCACACATCAATTGCATGAGAAAGATCAAACCTACGCCAAGTCCACAGACTTAGTGCTAGATCAATCAACGCTACCATGGGCTCATTTAAGGAATAAATACTGCCTATAGTCTTCCCTTGATCACACCGTTTCTGAAATGTTTCAGGATCATCCAGATATTTGTAATACCAATCAAAAGGACTTTCCTGCTGTATTTCCAGCTTGAAGCACTTAAATATCTCAGGGTGAGCAGCAATATAGCACATAGCCTGATAATCAGGACTACTCTTTGCCAAATTAAATTTTTGTACAAGTTTTTGAAAGTTTGTTTGATGCTCAGTATCTACAAAATGCATTTCAACGCTCCCCCTTCATTTATTTTTCATTCCTCATACTATAGAAAGCCAAAGCCCCTACCTGATTTATCAAGGCAGAGGCTTTCGGAACTCAAGTATTTATCGTTCTTACATTCCCTATATCTTAACCCTTTCAAGCACATCCACAGGCAATTCAAATGAACGTTAGATTCTGACTTACGCCGAGCAAAGGGGCTGACGGAATAGGGGATTGGCAGCTTCATGTTGAGATGATGCCCTAGTCTCCGTTCCGCTCCAGTCTCTGACCTTTCTCCCCAATTCCTTCAGCCCCATTCACCAATAGTAACAACATCCACTTCCGGCGTTTCCTAACTGATTAGCTTGCGCACGCGCATACCCTAAAAGCATATTCTTACTCTTCCTCTTGGACTTCTTCCCAATGATAGCTCACATTCTGCTGAACCCAGTTCTGTATAGCTGTATCTAATGGCAATGCAGATTGCCCAGCTGCAGTTTCATTCCAAGAAATCTGTAAATCAACTTCGTGAATATCCTCATCATCCATATCCGGTTCACCAAATCTGAAATAGATGCGTACATTTTTGGTCATCTCCATGTTTGATCCCCTCTGTTTCTACTCAGTATTCGAAGCAGACAAACGATTAAGCACACCAACGTCTTCGTAATTTATATAGATTAAGAAGAACGACCACCGAGCAAAACACCATAAACCCTTGACCCATAACGTTTTTTAGCCGTTTTTGGGTGTCACCTTTTCGTGACACAGGTGTCCCTTTTTGGTGACACCCCCTGCTCACACAACACCTAGGAATTCTCAAACCGTTTTATTTTTTATTCCACTTCTTTTGCAATTCCAAGTACGTCTTTCGCCTAACCAATTTCCCATACTTATTATGAGGTTCAACAACTGCTTTGATTGGCAGCTTGATCCCGGCCCTCTCCAAAATATTGAAGTGAATCATAAGCTGGGTGATCCCGCTCTCTAACTTATTTTTGTCTCCACAACAAAGGATTTCCGGGTTCAAGAAAAAAGGCCGCCGGGTAACATGGCGACCGTGGATTTTCAGTTCATGCGTGTTCGCAAACTCGTAGATAATCCCTTTTTCAATTAATGCAGAGATCATCTCACTTGTCTTTTGCCGACTACGTTTCAAGAATGTGGCGATTTCGGATACCGAGCAATATTGCCCCGTTTGAGGGTCTACAATTGCATTTACACCTATCTTCAGCATAGGAGCAAGTGTGAAGATAAAACTAAACTCAGCGCTGGTCAGATACTGTGCCTGACACAAATACGATATATTCATATCAATGGTTTGAGAAAACCTAGTCTGGTTTGAAGGCTTTTGTTTTTTTCGGACAATCATAAATCCTTGTTCGTTGGCCTTGGCTTCTTCCATATTTACAGTACTTAGGTCAATTTCTAACCGTCTCTTGGCCTCTAATTCAGCCTTTTGAATAGTCTGCTTTAATTTCATAACTTTCTCCATAGTTTAACCTCGCTCTGATCCCTAAAGCATATTGTAATGATGAACGGATTCGGTATGTCCATTTGCTTCTGGATTGTAAAAGAAGGTCTTATACCTCGCTTCAAGCTTATTCGCAATTGAACTCGCTAAGCTGTACTCAGCAAAAATCATAGCATCACGTTTCGAACGTGATATATTCAGTTGCGTGTCAACGAGGTAATACACCGTTTGAGTCCGTTGGATTTTTAGCACTACAACGTAAAAAGACACCTCCTGTCTCATAGGTGTTCGCTGCGTAGGAAGAAACGGCGGTCTAGGATAAGTTAACATGTTTCTTCACTCCTTGATCAGGCTGATAGATGCGTAAGCTATGCTCAATTCGTTCCTTTAGTCCCGTATTTCGCTGTACCAGCTTATTATTATTTATGGCCATATGTAGTGCCTTTCGGGTTCCAATCATGGCACATACCCTCTCTGCTCTCGTCAGTCCTGTATAAATCAAATTCCGAGCCAGCATCACGTAATGACTGCTTGAAACAGGCATAATGACCACAGGAGCTTGTCCACCTTGAGCCTTGTGAATTGTTATGGCATAAGCCAAAAGCAGGTCTTTGAGTTCAAGCCGGCTATAGACAATGGTTTTGCCTTGAAACTGGCAAGCGAGTCCGATTTCATCCGTTTCCTCACCCTCTTCATCTTCCACAAATGCAGTGCCCACGACCACACCAATATCCCCATTTAACACCTTCTTCTTATAATCATTGCGAATCTGAATGACCTTATCTCCTTGGCGATAAACGCGTCCCACGGCTGTCAATTCGGCTTTGTCCTCTGCTGGAGGATTTACGGCTGCTTGTAGCGCATTGTTTAACTCTTCTGTGCCTATAATGCCTTTTTTCATGGGAGAAAGCACAAGAATGTCCTCCAGCTTGTACCCCTTATCTACAAAACGAAGTACACTAAGCACGACGAGGTGGGCAATCCGTTTCGGATCAGATTGTTCAATGAAGAAAAAATCATCTTTACTCCTATCCATAACGATCTGCTCACCACGATTAATTCGGTGGGCATTCATAATAATTTGGCTTTCACGCGCCTGACGGAATATTTCAGTTAGCCGAACATGCGGAATGCCAGCAGAAATCAGATCATGAAGTACATTTCCCGGCCCTACAGACGGAAGCTGATCGCTATCTCCAATGAGTACCACTTTCGTGTTTGGTCCGATGGCCTGAAACAAGTGATACGCAAGCTGCAGATCCTTCATAGACACTTCATCCGTAAAAATTAAATCAAATGGCAATGGCATCTCATCACCGTACTCAGGCTCAGCCCCAGGACGGAATCCAAGCATCATATGAATGGTTGAAGAATCCATACCTGTCAATTCCCCCAGCTTGCGAGCTGCACGTCCTGTAGGCGCACATAACCCAATTGCTGAGTCAGGGTAGTGCCTGCGGTAGATATCTATCATTGCCTTAACGACAGTCGTTTTCCCAGTGCCTGGATTGCCTGTTATAATGACAAGTTGTTGTTTAAAAAGTTCTCTGATGGCTTCACGTTGCTTCTCAGCAAGGACAATTCCATGTTGAAGTTGATATTCTCGAATCATCTGATCCAAAAAAGGCATAGCTCCGCCGCCCCGGTTTGCCATGCAAGCCAGTTTATAAGCAAGTTTCTTTTCATAGACAAACAGATGCTTCGGATACACTTTGTCTTCTTCCCAAATAATTTGTTCGTGAGCAGACATCAGTTGTAGTTCAGTCAGAATATCCTGCTCTGGAACACCGTTCAAAAGCTCTCTTGTGCGATTCATCAACTCATCTTTACGTACAAAACAATGCCCTCCACCATAGCACATATCGTTAAGAACATATTGTAACGCCGCATTCAGACGATATGGCGAATCTGCACTGACGCCAATTGCCATAGCAATCTCGTCTGCTTTGAGAAACCCAATCAAACGGAACTCGGTGAGTTTATACGGATTACGACGTACAATATCTACACACTCAGCCCCCCATTGTTTATACATTTTGGTGACCGTATCGGCAGAAATGCCATAGGGGAGCAGGGCCATCATGATTTGCTGAATTTCAAAATTTCCCTTAATACTATCTGCAATCTTAACCGCATTTTTAGGGCCAATTCCTTTGATCCCCGTCAAACAGGTAACACCCTCATTCATTATCCGTTCCAATGTCTGCTCACCAAGCTTCTGTACAATCAGCTCAGCCTTTTTCTTCCCGCAGCCTTTCACAAATTTAGAACTGAGGAACGATACAATTTGATCTTTTGTTTCAGGTAATGGCCGTTCCCAATGGCTGACTAAAAATTGCTTACCATGTTTGGAGTGTGTCTCCCACGTACCATGTACTCTGATTCGCTCATTTTTGTGCATACCAAATAGTGAACCTTTTATAGTAAAAGCCCCATTACTGTCTTCTGGCAACCACTGAGCAATACCAAAATCATTTTCCTCCGTCAGATTTCCATCACGTGGATAGCGATAATACACGATATGCCCTGTACTTGACTCTAAAGCATGATTCTCCATTAGCTTATGCCTATCTTCTGACGTACATATTTCACGAGTAATTTAATTACGTTGTTAGGAGATGATTTGCATTCGGAAATGTTACAAGATATAATTTTTTCCAATAGTGTTTTGGGAAAACATATCCTTTCTTTGCCGTTTTTCATCATTACCTTTATTGATGCGATGATTCCTTTTTCAGATGATCCCTTAGCTGATTTTTGAATTTGTCTCAATGCTATAGCTGTTGCACCCACAGGCTCTTCGTATGATTTTCCAATCATGCCTTCCAGCTCTTTCTCGGCTGACTCCAGAACTTTGTCTGCTTCTACTCGTTCTTCGACGGTCTTCGCTGTATTCACCTGATGTAGCGCATTTTGCACTACGCCTTCTACTTCACTGACCTGAGTAGCTTCCGTTTCTACAACAGATGATTCATCAGTAGAATCGATAACTTCAACTTGCTCTTCTGGTTCCAGCCCAAGCATTTGTTGAAACTCATCGGCACTGATAACTTGCCCTGAATTTGTGAATTGCTTTAATACTCCGGGAATACTCTTGATGAGATGCCATACATCTGCTGGAATGGCTGCTGACTGGTTATGTTGATCCACATCATAATTCATTTCCAAAAAGATGTATCCAGGCATGATTGCACGTTCTCTTACTTTCCCAAGTCCACCTTTACTTAAAACACGAACCGTAGACTCAGTGACATTATGTATGGCTTTGACCCATTTCTGTGCATTTTCACACTTAGAGAAAGCCCACTCCATCAGCTTTTTAACATTGTTTTCTTTGCCAGTCATAACTTGAATTGCAAATGCAGCTCCCATAAGAGTACCTCCCTAAATTTATTCAAAATGTTTTATTGCTCTTTTAGCCATTGCTCAAGAAAACTACGAGTTTCCTTGGCAGGAAACAACCATTTACCACCTACTTTGTGTTTAGGAAATCTTGAGTCAAAAAAGAACAACGCTTGAATGCTGTTCCAACTTAGGCAAGTACGACGCATTAGTTGTTTTGAATCCCAAAATATTAATTCGTTATCAACTTCTTTTATTAAATCAGCAATCTTTTCATGGCATATTTTTTTTACTTCATCTTCATCAAGGTTGATGGATATAAGATTACTCATTTTCCACCTCTTTACTTTTTCTAGGCATTAGTTTGATTTCTATGTTTAATGCCCTGCAAGTTTTGGATAAAGTTGTTTCATTCCATCGACGGATTCCTTTGAGCAAATTATGCATATATTGAGGAGAACACCCGACTAAACTAGCTAATTCTGATGGATTTATTCCCTTCTCATTAATGAGTGGTTTAATCTGTTCGGAAATATTCATTTGTCTCACCTCTGACATAAAGATTAATCTATTTGATTAATTTTATCAAACTAAAAATTAACCAAATAGATTCAAAACCACTTAAATTATCAAATTAATCATATAGATTAATTGTTTTACTCTTTATTTCGCTCATTTGCTCGTAATTAATCCATTTGATGTTTGATGCTTAATCTATTTGTTGATATGATTAATTAATCAATTAGTTTAAAGGAGCGTTTATTCATTATGTCGAGTTATCCTAATAGGATAAGAGAGATCAGAAAATCTCAACATAAGAGCGGAGTTGAAGTAGCTCAGTATTTGAGAATTTCTCCTCAATTTTTTTATAATCTTGAAACTGGAAAACGTACATTGACCTCTGATGTCGCTTCTAAACTAGCTGGCTACTTCAATGTGAGTGTAGATTATTTGTTAGGTCGTCAAAATGATGATAAGAACAATAACATGCGAAATAAATCTTTCCCTGAATGGGCAACTAAAGAAGATATAGCTGATTTCAGAAAAATGCTTGAGGATGAGCAGCCTGTTTTATTTGATGGGATTCCTATAGAGGGTGAGAAACGCCAACGTGTTATAGATATACTGTCGGGTTTGTTTTGGGAAGAGAAATTAAAAAAAGATGGGAAAAAGAAAGATTAGCGAGGTTTTAAACCAGTGTAAAAAAACTTCCTTCTCTCAAAGACTTCATTAGGGGGATTGAATAATTAGCATGGTGGGTAAATTTGTATGTAAACATTGAGGTATGTTAATCTAATGGTTATGTGTCGAGAGATCAAAGCATATACACATTAAGGTTGCTATTTTAGCGGCTTTTTTATTGGTACAAATTCTTGTCCCTAATTTAGGTTAAGAACTTATTTGTCCTGATTGCCAGAATGGACAAGAACATAATTTGTAAAAAGGATCTCTGACAAATTAAGAGATCCTTTATTCTTGAATTTTAGAATCTATTCAATTAAAGTTACTACTGTGGACATTTTGTCTAGCAAAAAAATATCTTCCTTCATTTGATTACTAGTTTGGATTGCAGAATTTTTGAGACATTGCTCGATCTGGGCGAATTTTTTGTCTTCTTGTAGACTTTTTAAAGTGCTTGTTTTATCATGAACTAACCCAATTGTAGCTAAAGCAAATGTTAGATAGTAGTTCAAAGGTAAAAATGCTGCCCCGCTTAACATCATTTTAACAAACCCACCTTCAGACTGCCCCGATGTTTGTGAAACTTCGAAAAGAAGGTCATTATACTCATTTAGTGTTTGCCTACGGGTTGTGCTATCCATCTGCTCCAAACGATTGAGTAGATTACGGAAAGCATTAGGAGTATCGTATTCATCTGCTAAAGAAGCAACCTTTGTTACGTTCAAGTATCGGTTAGTATCAAAAAATTTTAAATAACTCTGTTCAGAATGATTCCAATCATTTATTTGTTTTATTTGTTCAAGACTCGCTGGATCATACCAGTACATCTTTAATAGATCGCCCATAAAATTAGAAACGGTTTGATCGCTATATACCTTACCTGAGGTTTGATGCTTGAAAGGGAAATATGTTGATTGCAATGCTGCCGCAAGATGTGTACTGTCTGCATTAATCTTTAGTTCAAAAGATAGTTTTTCATGTAAGTCTGAAGCTTGAAAATTTCCGCCGGCAATGAGATTAATGCCGAAATTAGAAATTGACATCGGACTGTTTTGATGTAAAAAACGAAAACTAGATGCCGCCGCAGTTATGGGCCAAGCTAACATTTGAGCAATTCTTTGCAAAAGATTATCATTTTCTCTCTTTGCCTGTAGAAAAAGTTCACAGGAAGCTTGATAAATGTTTGGAAAGCGTTTTTCATACTGGATTTTTGTCTCAACTAAGTGTGAAGCTAATATCGTATTTAGACCTCGTCTACTTATAACTGATAAAGGACTGCACTGATACGCCTCAAGAAGTAGGTTTTGATTGTACCTTGTTTCTTGGTTGGTTAATACAATTACTACTTTACCTATATCAATCAATTCAATTAAATCAGAAACCTTCATATTCTGGTATTCCAAAAATGTATCAAGATGATTCTCAATCGGTAACCCCAAGTATACTGTGTCATATAGGAGCAAAACGTTACGTAAATTAACAGTTTCAAATACGGAAGCATTTAGAAAACATTTTTGCGAGTTTTGACGAAAGAAAGGAATATCATTTCTTCTTATCTTTCCTGTGTAAATATCCTCAGCATGTTCAAACCAATAATCAGCTTCATTTACAGTGAATGGAAATTGCTTATATAACCTTAAGTTCATAACTTCAAAAGTTCTCAACACATCAGCAATCCTACTATTGCTTTCTTGATCCTTCTTGTTGTTACTAGTTTGAACTGATAAATCAACATGTCTAATAATTATCTTATCAGTGCCTAAATCTGCATCAATTAGGAAACATTTCATTTGATCCATGATATGAAGCGATGTTTCTTCTGAAACCGTAATTACGATTTGAAATCCAACGACTTGATGTAATACTTCTAATGCTATTACGTCAACATTATGAAATTTACTTTCTACAAAATTGAAAAGATCGCTTTCTGTAACACATGTAGCTTTGAATCCGTCTACAACATTTGAAAAAGAAATCCCTTCAATTTTTTGTTTGTATGATTGTGGAAAGGATTCGACTAACTCGACATTTGTACCTATGTGTCTTATTGAAGAGTTAAAATAATCTCTAATTTCTTTAAAATTCCCATTATGATGTTCACAATAAATAACGAATTCAAAACTATTAATTTGAATAATTTGGGTATCCAAACCTAGATATTTAAGTCGCAATTCTAGGTCCATTCGCTTCACTTTACCTTCGTTTTTAATAATTTCAAACCCCTCCTTATCACAACAAATCATATTTTTTTGAAAATTGAATGACCTTGTTGAACTAACAGCACTATTTATAGAAGAGCTGGTTCCATAAACATGCAAACTTTAACTACTCTCGATATACTGGACGTGTTTCTCCAGGCTTAGCAATTGACTGAATTGATTTATCCTCCTTCATCTGAAACACTGATGAAATATAGTTGAATAAGCTGGACAAAGCAGAGGTTGAACCTTTAATAAACGAATTCATAATATTTTTCAGCCAAAGTATATATCAACAAATAGCTTCTGCTTAAATCTTGTCTTTTTGTACCTATGTTACTTTAACAGAATTATGGTATTTACAGCCCCTATTATAGGAATATGTCCTCTCCCTCTACAACTCATATTTCTTCAAATATGCTGAACAAATCTCGCGCCTCATGAAGTGCTCTTATGTCCTTTTGAAACTCGAGAGCCTCTTCATACGTCTTAAAGTATCTCATCGATCGAAAACTATTCTGACTGGACTTATTTTCAATTATACATTCAAATTTACCTTGCTCTTTTTTACTAGAAATTATATCTGAAATGCGCAAATTATATACACCCATCACTGCAAACAATTCCAGATCTACTCCGAGTAAAGTGATATTCTCAGGCTGTAAAAATGTAAAACCTGCGGCTTGACTTATTAACCGATTTCTATCAAAATTCTCAGGAGGATCGAATGTAATCGAAGTATACTTAATATTTTCTCTGAATGGTTCTTCCTTAACAAAGGATGAGTATAGTTTCATTAACCAAATATCTTCATCATCATTAAGTGGCAAATCTAATGGGAATTGTATACCCAACTTATTCTCAACACTACTCATCCTTTTCCAGAACAATAATAAATCATTCAATGTTTCTCTCTCTACCTCGTTAATTGGAGCTGGAGGTAATTTCAATCCAATAACCTGTCCGTTCCCTTGAATAAATGCCTGATATACGAATAAAACACTTAATAATTCATTGATAGAATTAACTTTTTGTAGATTGAAATTAAAGGAAAATCGAAGTGTCTCTGTATCCTCATTTATTGTCATGGATACCTGTAGACCATCATTGTCTATATTCTTAATAAAAGTTTTATTAAGATCAGCAAGCGGCTGCCTTTGCATAGTTAATGTCCTAATATACCCATTTCCAGAAAAATCAAGAACATAAGGTGGAGGGAATGGCCTTGGTTGTAGAAAAAACTCAACATTTTCACTTGTAATTAGGGGAGCTAATGCCGCTTCATCTAAAGCTATCTCAGTCCCATTTATTTTCACTGGCACATTCTTATCAATCTTAAGTCCAGTTTGAGTTCTGTAGAGAATTTCAAAGAGTTGATCCGGTTTATAAATCCTCAAATTTTCAGGGAGTTTTATATTCGCAGACAGCCGCATCTCCTTGCCATCGCTTGGAACTGCAAAAACGTGGTCTTTAGCTACACGCTTATAAATTAAACCATCAGGCAATCTTTTATTGAGTGATTCAACAATCTCTTTAGGGATAATATAACCATCGTTTTTTTTAAATGATTCTTTAAAGTTTGAAAACATGCTTCACCAATCCTTCTCTAATTGAGTGAACACCATAATTTTAGAGATTAGAATATATTTTGTGGCATTATCAGTAAATAATTCATCCATAATGTAATTAATTAGAATATCTCGTTCTTCAACTGTATCAACAATAAGATATTCAATTTTGTCATACTCGAATTTCAACCACAGTTCTTCCTTTTGTTCGATACCGTCTGAGTACGCATTACATACAACATTATTCACATTATTCACCAGAACCGATTGTGGAATTGTTAAGCTCAACTCTGTATCAACATCACTAAATTTGGGAACAAATCTCCATTCCCTCTCATCATGAAAATTCTTAGATATGTGTTCAAACGAAGCTTCTCTCTGCTTGGCCATTTCTCCGTTTAAAGGTTTAATAAAAAGAAGTTGTGTTGCTAATTGATTATGAAGGATTTCATCCCCGATACCATCACTCATTTGTTCCAAAGCATGTTTGAATGCTAATTTGAAGTCAGACATTAAAGCTGATGAACTATTCATATAACTTATCGGTTGAACACCTTCTTGTATGCCCCACACCTTATTCATTCCGATTCCATATCGCCCATATCCATCAGAGCTATCAATACCTCCCATATGGTACGTTAATTTATTTAAATGAATATCACAGAAGCAAACCATAGGAAATGCCACTTTATCCATATCGGGCAAATTCAAATAAGCTATATTTTCTTCATAAAATCTCGGAATCATTGCTTTTTTGCTTAATTTACTTTTCAAATATTCAAGTTTAGGCATGAAATTAAAAAGGACGTTTGCACTTTGTCTATAAGTGTAGTTATCCTGAGTCACCTGTGGAGCTGAGTCTAATAAAATATTACTATAATTTTCAATTGCCATAAGAGTCTCCTAAAGATTTTCGTCTTATATTGCTAACTGGAAAAATAATTCACAATAAAATTATACCTTATGGATCACGTCGTATAGATCATTGTCATCAAGCAATGTAGCCACACCGCCATCTTTCTCTGTAAATCTAAATTGCTACCAAAACATCCTTAGTTACAGCTTCTACCACTTCTTGAGCAATCTTTTCAACATCTAGCAGGTAAACGATATTAAGTCTAGGGTTGTAAATTCCTAGACGACGTACCTTCTGAAACTCGTTATGGATAGAGCGGAGGCCCAAAATATAGTACATCAAAAGCTGTAAGGTGTGCTTATTGGTTGGTCCATTTTTAGATACTTTGAAGTCCCACAAAGTGTCCTCTGTCAGATAATCTCCATCACCAGTACTCACCACTTCAGTGTACCCGAATTCGAACGTAAAACTATCTTTAACAATTGGTCCAAACTCTTCCCAAAAAGCAAGACTTCTACTTACCATTGTACGAATATTATTCACCGTTTCGTCGTCAGCATAAATATCTTCCACAGGTTTATACATGGCGGTTCCAACACGAACGCATACATCGTACCCTACGAGTTTACAGGCATTGCGTATAGACTGGTCATCTAAACCTTTAACCTCTTGTACAAGAGATCTTGCCAAAGCATCTTCTCCTACCAGAAACGAACCGCTCAAAGATATATTGAAAGCTTCCTCTGCAGAAGACCCGGACAAGTATCTGGTCAAATAATCGACAGCCATACCCACTAAACTTGCGTGAAGGTTTTCTTCTGGGTGCAGCTCAATCCCATCACTCAACACTATCTCTTCAAAGTCTCTGGGCGGTATGTAGCCTCCTCTAGGCTGTTTAACTTTGCTTACTCTTTGCGTAACTGAAGCCATAGAAATCTAACTCCTATATATTATTTTTGTTGAGTCCCGCTGATCGACTCCACCGCAACCTCCAGATCCTATCAGCTAGGCGTTTTTTAGATCATGGGCATTTGATTTAGCTAACCAGTTTGTGTGAAATGTAACATTAACATGGCCATCTTTTGGGAATTTGATTTCCAAAAGCAATCATGGCAGAGTTTGTGCCGTAAGGTATGGCAACTTTATAATTCAGGTGCTCAATGTCTATTTAATATCTTGATTCAATGAGAATGGAGAGCAATTGCTCTCCACGGTGTAGTTTAAATTGTAATATTTAATGTGTTATTGCTTGAATCAAATTCCATAGATGCTCCTAGGCCTTTGATAGCCTGTACTGGAATGTATGTAATGCCATTTATGACTTTTGGAGCTACGCTTAGCGTACTGCTACTACCATTATAGAATACCTTTTTGCTCCCTAAGGTCAATGTAACTTTTCGTTTATCTTTTGTGATGCTGATTGTCCCACTTTCAGGATAGTAAGCAAACGTTGCTTTCAATGCTTCAGTAATATCACGTAGAGGAACTAGATTATTCTCCTCATACTGTAGAGGTTTATTCGTAAAATCGAATTTTTTATCATTGATAAGAACTTTTAGATTAGATTGCGTATACTTTGGTTTTGAATCTTTAGGTTTTGTGGATTTTGATGTAGATGATTTAGAGCTTTTTGACGAAGAGCCCTTAGAAGATTTAGTAGAACTGGAACTTGATGACGACTTCCCTCCATTATGATAGTGATATTCCCCGTATTCCAGTCCCCATTTGGCACAATTTGTCCAACAGGTATGACCACCATTTGAATCGGTTCTGCCTGGATGAGCTAACACACTTGATGTACTTGATAAAAGCAAAATAGATACTAGAGAACTAACCAGCAACTTTTTTTTCACGATTCACACCCTCCAACTGGTACTATTTTCCTGTGTATCATATCATACAATATTTGATAATTAAATATAAGATTAACAATTTCTATAGTAACTTTTCATTCAATTTGATATGAAGACTCACCAACATATTATCTGATAGTAGTTTCAATGAATGCTGTATAACCTTGATCAATGCTCAAACAGTGTAAAGCCCCGAAACCGCCATAAGTTCGTTTAAACATGAAGCAACGAAAACAAAAATGAGCTATCAGAAGCTATTTTAGCTGGCGTTTTTTTGTTTCGCGTGTTTCATCCACTCCACTTTTAATGCTATAACATATATGGATCTTCGCATAAAAATATCTCGTTTTGTGATTTTCAGCTAATTATCGTAATTGCATTGCTCTATTCATAAAAATCTCATCTGCTTGACTCACTGTCATTCCAAAATGTCTACTAGCTTTTTCAAGTATAATTGGATCGTGTATTTCAGGAACGTAATTATTCCCGTAATCCGTCAAGACATCGAACTCTTTCATTATATACTTGTAAACTGTGTCAGCATCACTGTTTTTAGTGTCACCTATTTGTTCACTTTTAGTTAAATAATAAGCGAAGGAGGTGGGGGTGATTCGATTATTTCTGTATAGTGCTACATAGTCATTAAAACTAAAAGGAGATTCATCCTTATAAAAATCATTTAAATATTTGTAATAATTAATCAAATCCTCATTTCTGCCCTTGTAGTCCCTAGGTATACTATATAAGGATTCTAATGCTTTTCTGTCATTTCCAGCTTGTCCATAGATATGATATTTTGAAAAGTGATACATCATCTGGATATCCTGATCTGGCGTTTGGATCTTATCAATAAACTCCATTATGAGTGCGTATTGTCCTGTGGATAAATAGCCGTTTAACTCTTCCCAAACCTTCTCGTTCTCGTTCGCAGAGGTCTGAGAATCACTCTTGCTAAAAGAATATGTATATCCGATCATATTTCCAAGAATCTCTTGGGACAAAACTAATTCACCCTTAAGATTCTCACCTTGTTTACCAATTATGTTTTGAACTGAAATAGGTTGTCTGATACCTGCCTGAGACGTTATTCGGAGAATATATTTTCCAGGAACTAAACCTGCTCCATTATTAGTAATCAATTTACTTTCTAACTTACCATTATTGACTTCAACTTCTTTCTGAGCTGAGAATCCATCTTCACCTGTTATAGATAATACAAGTTTCATTCTATTTGGTAAATTAGTGGTGCCGATCAAGAAGAGTCGGTTATCCTTATCAAAATCTTCTTTTACGGAAAGTTCAACATGGAAACTACCACTTCTTTTCTCTGAGCAAGCACATAATAAGAGAATTATACTAAGAAAGAGTAGTAAAAATTTTGCGTTGATTCTCATAAGCTATGTTTATACCTCCAATTTTCTACTCCTTATTTCGGAGAGATAGTTTTGAATGTTGATACCTTTAGAGACTGCGGCTATTTTCGACGGTTCTAATCCCATAAAATATAAACTAAGCGTACAACTCTTTACAGTTGCACGCTCTTTTTTTATGTCTTTGATGCCCCAAATATCCAACTAATTACTAAAAAAGCAGGTCAAACGTAAACCAAACGTATCTTTTAAATAAGTATCTGTTGCTAGGATAATTTGTTTCATAGAGTTTGTGATATCTAATATCGATACACCAGGCTGGACAATAGAAATTTCAAATTCTGTTTCATAACCAGCTCTCACCATCTTTTTTAATATATTTAAAGTTTGTAAGTTCCCTTTTTCGAATCGTGTTTCACCATAGGTTTTCTGTCTCGAATTTTCCCTTTCAATCATTCTTTGTATTATTTCTAATACATTATCATTCCACATAATTGATTTTTCAGCTTGGCCGCAAACTTCATATAGATCTGAGACACGAGAACCCGGCTGTTCTCCGTGTGAATACTTACAATGATAAAGATGAAATCTAATTTTTTTATGCTTCATATCAATTTTAACAGAAACAATATCAGCAATTTCCCCTGATCCATCATCGTCAAAAATTATGTCTGAACTTTGATCTACAATATGATGTATCGTAGCGTATTGTATAGAATCAATCTTTCTCCCTCTCCCTTGTGATTCCGATTTAATATTGACTCCAAGATCAGGCCAGTTAACAGCATTAAGAACATCTGAAGATAACTTAATACCACTTTTGGGTTTGATCACTGTTTTTAGATTCTCCTGAACTACAACTACAGTTCCATCATGCTGAATAAAAGATATTTCCGGGGAATACTCATATAAGAAATCAATCATTTGGACTAATTTCTTACCTAATTTCACCATAAGTTTTTCACCTTCAATTTGCTTAAAGCTATAAGAGGAATCATTAATAATTTGTTCAAATACAAATTTTCTTTCATTTATCAAGAATTCAAATCGAAGATTTCCATCAACCAAACTGGGGCTGCTTAATTCCGTTTGATAGAAAGGGTATGCCTTTTCTTCTTTAGTAATATACAACTGTTTCGTATAACTATTAGACGTTTCAATCGTTTCTGGTAGTAGTATTTTATAAGGAACACCTTCTGGAAAGTCCTTTATCACTTCTAAAGTGAGTGAATTATCTAGAATACTATTTGTATCAATGGTTTCATCCAGCACTTTTTTTCCTATATCCTGACACCACTCTGTCCAAAAGTTTATACGTTCCACCCAGCGCATCCAAACTTTCCCTCTATACGAACAACCAATACTTATACGTTCCCCACCTTTATAACCATAACCAAATAAATTAGATTTGGTCGAATTAGACACGATTGCTTCACTTATTCCAGACTTGATGTCGGTACCCGCAAACATTCTAAAGCTAATCCTTCCACTTGGTTGTTGTTTCAATCCTAATGTACCAATCATTAACCTATTAATCTCATTCAAGCTTCGATAAACTGAATCCCCCTTAATTGCAGTTGCTTGTGGGAACATACTTTCAACGAGTCGATTACCTTTTCCAGTATCAGTTTCGTTTATATGTATGATTCCATTCTCCTTATCCAAAAACAATACAAAAAAATCATAATCATACTGCATTATATCCTTTTGATCAGACCAAACTACTTTTGTTTCAATTTCCTCAATGAAAATGTAAACAGAATCTTCTTCATTTACCATTGATGTAGTTCTATCTGGATCTAGGACCAATTTCCATGCATCTACAAAAGTTCTTTCCGTTGTGCTCCTAAACATTCGGGTACTTATTTTCATCTTAAGTTGTGATATATCTATATCCGTAACATGACCTTTTTCAAACTTTCCAATAAACTCACTAAGTTCAATTTCTTTATCAATAGCTTGATGTGAATGTATATTGAGGAGAGAATTCCAATCAGAATCTTGACGGTATAACTCTTCTATTGAGTCCTTTAAATCATCCATTGCCACATTTGTTATGAGCTTTGCATTTCCTAAATTATTACCACTTGTTCGAGCAAATCGTCCAATAAATTGAAGTGTAATTGGAAGTGACTTATACTTATCATGGATTGCTGCAATCTTCAATGTTGGGATATCTATACCTTCACCAAACATGTCTACACAAACCACAATTTTTGCAATACCTTCTTTAACTTCTTTTAAGTATTTGTTTCTCTGTGCAGAGGGAATACCAGTATGAATTACAACTGGATGGTACTCTTTATATTGGGAGTAAACTTTTTCATATAACTCATCGGCACGTTTACGGCTTTTCGCTCGCGCAAGTAGTACATGCTCAAATCCTTTTTCCAAATCTTCATCTAATTGTTTGATTGCAATTTTCGCAATCTCTTCATCAGACTTTTGTTCATCAAATTCTTGAATTGGATGAAACTCGATTGGCTTGAAATATCCAGCTTTTTGAGCCATTCCCAATCCGTAATTGAATATTATCTTACCATCAACTTTCTTTCCATCGTTTCTAAAAGGAGTTGCTGTAAATTGTAAAATTCTCTTTCCAAAAACCTTTTCTTTTACAGTTCCCCAATCCGGAGATGCAAGATGATGTGCTTCATCAAAGATCACAACTTCTAGTTTTTGAACAAATTTCTCCCAAACAGATGAAGGCATATTCTTTATCATACCCGGAGTAGAAACGACTATATTCGCTTCCTCTAGCGCAGCAATCAATGTTTCCTCATCTGTAGCTTCAACTTTTGATTTATAAAGAAAAGTAGTTGGATGAATAGACTCATCAGAAATCATATTTAATTTTGGAAGTATTCCAAAATGACTCGCTCCTTCATAAATTTGTTCTCTCAAGAGATTAGAAGGCACAATGATTAATGTTGAAGCAATTCTTTCAGAAATAATTGTTGCATACATCGTTTCAGACTTTCCTGTACCAGTAGGCAACACAATTGTAGCTGGAGAATTCGATATTGCCCAATGTGCACGAATTGCCGATAAAGCTCCAAATTGAGGTACACGTAAGCCAATCTCACCTTCCTTTCGCGAAACTTTCTCCTGATAAGACACTCTCCAGCTATCCATTATTTTTTCTAGGCTAAATTTATTGCCTTTACTGTCCGTACAACGACTCAACTTATTACCACGCCCTATGGTTGAAATTACCGTTTTATACCGCATCAAAACCCCTTCTTTCTAAGGTGCAATTTTTTGCAGATCTTTTGAATTATATACATTTAACGGATTAGGCTTAATACTGCAAGTTGGGTTATCTACCCGAGTTTATCGCTTCTTGAGACTTTGATTCATGTGAAAAGTAAAAGTGGTTCTTTATATGTTGCTATTCAAGTTTTAACTACATACTTTTTATTCATATGCATATAAAACAAATCCAATATTCTCATTTTAGGAGCTACTCCTAGTTTCTTTGAATTGAAATAATCATTCAAAAAAATCTGGCTCACTTATAAAGTGTAAAAATTCCTTTCCAGCACGTGATGTTCTAGAAGCAACTACTCCACTTCCGGTCATCATTGTATTCAAAACTCCAGCATCTGAGTTAAGGAGTCCTTTTTGATACAACTCATTCATTATTTGTTTTGTGAATTCCTCTTGATTATTAAGCTCAGGGTAATAGCTATACAATGCAGTGCCGGCTCCACCCATATAAAAATCAGATGACAAGTTTTTAGACTCTAAACTACTTTTAGGATCATCAAAAAATAGAAGTAATCTGAGATGCCACTCATTAAAGGCATCAATAAATGACAAAAACATTTGAACTTTACTATCATTCAAACTGTTGTTAGTTGCCACGTTTGTTATAGAATTCAATAATGCCACTAACTTCTCTTTTTGGTGTGTTCTCATTGCGATCTGGGTTGCCTGTAAAACACTGCTCAAAAACAACTCATTTTCTGCGAGTGAGGTAATATCAATTGGAGTTCTTTCCAAAACACTTAACCTCTCATCTAACATCACAAGTATATTCTCTTTGCGCTTCTCAGCAGGTTGACTTACTAATAGATCGAATGTTTCAGATAGATAGTTTCCTAAAATCGGAATTGAAGCTACTGCACCCTTTGTTAAAGCATGAACTAAATCGCCCTTTGTTGCTTTAATTTCATCTTGAACATCCATTTTAATTCGTCTCCTTTATATAATAGTTAGTTGAAAATTTAAAAATATGAATCTATTTATACTCTCATACGTACAAAATTATATAAACTAAGGAGGTGTTACATGTATTGGTATCAAACAGATAAATTCAAGTACATAGTTATTGCTTGGTTTGTAGTTGTTATTCTCACCTTAATTCCATTAATTCTGTATATTGGTGGGAAGGAAGATCCAAAATTCATCTCTTATTCTTGCAACAAACACTTTGCTTCAAATGATACGCTTAAACACGATCAACAAATCAAAGTCACTTCCGCCCGAAGTTATGAGGAAAGTATCAACATCTTTAATCTATTCTCTTCTTTGAGCAGTAGGTGGCAACTTACTAGTGATGTAAATACTATATTGAGTACAGCTAAACAAATTGATGCTGATAAAAACACTTCAACCATCACTATACCTAACCATGCTTGCTTTATCTCAATGAAATCAAATCAACAAGGTACATTCACAAGCTCTTTTGAGAGTTCCCTTCCAAACTTATCCATATACAATTGGGTTAAAACAACAAAAAATTACTTTTCTAATGAACAGATATCCACTAATATTATTATGCTACTCGATGATTCAGCGATCTCAATTCAGTTCAATGGGTCGCCAAATTTTTTCAACGTAATTAAAGCAAAGATAGCTGTGTATTCATTGAATTTATCTACCGATAACAACCCTTCTCAGATATGAAAAGACTTAAAGACAACTTTTAGAGACAGTGGTAAGACTGTCTCTTTTTTGACCGTCGATTTATTTAGCTCTAAACATCTGTAAGCATAAATCATGAGTAACTCTTCTTCTATATAGTATTTTTCTCCAATTTAGAAATATCGACTTCCCTTGAATTTCAATAAAACATTTGCCTCACTGTATCCTATACAACATAACATCTTCTGAAAGAACTCTTTGTATCAGCCTCCAAAACTTGAATTTTGTAATATTTCTAATATTGGTGAGAACAGCCATTAATGTTGTTGTCACTATGAATAAAGTCATCTTTGTTTCAGTACCAACGAAGCCATTCTTCTCATAGTAATTTTGCAAAGTCATAGTTTTAGCAAACAATTCAGCATTAGGATGTTCTCTCTTGAATTTCGCAACAGCCTCTTCCCTGTATCTATAAAAATCACTTGAACTCGTATAATTAAGTATCATTACTGGTGAATGATGTAAATAGTATTTACCTTGTTTTTTGTTATAACTAAAAGTATATTGTTTATTCAATCTATTTTTCTTGTTTTTCCAGTATCCGAATAAGAGAATCATCTGAAGTGGTGGGACTAGGTTGTATACAATCACTAATAAAAACATAAAGAATGAAAGTAGAAATCCAACAATCTTAATAAAATATCCTGTTTGTTTTTTCATATTCTCCTTTAGCATCTATCATCTTTAGTCTCTGATATAAGATGTTCAATGAGTCATTTTAAAATACTAAATTATTTTTCTAATGTGAAGCATGTTTTAAGTGCTTAATTGGGATCGCCAATGGTAACTTCCAAGCAATCTCATCTTCTAAACTTTCTGTTTTGGAATAACTATAATCTCTTTATGATTTCTTTTAAGCCCTATTTGTTTACTATCCCTAATATATTGTTTTTATTTGATATACTTGAAAGTGTAGGGAATCATTCTCCATTCTTCTGATATATGTAGAGGATGTCGTGGACTTTTCCCATCACTATCTTCAAAACATTTAAGCTTTGATTTATATGGTGACAACAACATTTCAATCTCTCTTTTCCTTCTGATGTTTTCCTTATGTCTCCATGCAATTATAAAAATGTTTCTTTCATTTGCCACTTGAGTAATAAAGCTGTCATTAAGTAACTCATATGACTGATCTCTATGTTTAAGTTTCTAGGGTCACGACACATATAAGCATACATATTCACGATGTCTACACCACCATAATCTTTTTCAATCAAGTAGTTGATGAGGTTCATAACTGTATTATCAGTTTTAAGCGAGTGGCTTTACTCGGATTTAACATTATCACTCCAACAACTTTTTTATTCTCATCCCAAATTCTTGTCAGTCGATATCTATAGAGATTGTTATCTGCCATCACTGCAGATGATTCAATTACCCTATTGTCTGTATATACCATTCCACACCCCCAAAAAGCCTGAATAAGATTCTATGTCATAAACCGGAATCACCCATTGTTAAAAAGCACTCAGACTAATTATTAGATTAAGTGACAATTTGCGAGTATTACGCTTGTCCCTCTTAATGAGCTTACTTTGCTACCACAATTATACAATAACGAGTGTAAGTCTACCTAAGTTTTTTAAGTTTATTAATGCTAAACTGTTAATTATTTTTTCCTGCGTGCATAGGAAAAAGCACCATGAAGGATTATCAGACACATAGGCCGATAAAATTACAATTGCTTAATCCGGGTCCAGATACTTTTCAGCAAACGATTTCTACTTATTCATCTTCAGACTCAACGAATCTACAATAGTTTAATTAACAACTGCTCCCTACAATAGAGGGATTGAGCCGGGCAATGGAAATTTAGCTAGACCATATATGCAACTTACTCACCATCAAAAAAGTAAATCAACATTCAAATAGACTTATTGCTCACCTTTAGGTATCTATAATCAGTAATCGGTACAGTTCCTGTACTCGGCTATGGAAAAAAACTTATATTGATGAAACAGAAAATCCGCTAAAACAGCGCGATCTTGATGGATATATGTTTATCCATTTACATCTTTTTAGTATTAGGAAATTGCAGAATGTCTATTTAGTATTCATATTTTCAAGCGTAGGTATAGGCAAACGCTCTGAAATAGGGTAAAATTCTTATAGTTACTTTCTCAGCGATAAAACCAATGTAGTAAACCAAACATAACTTTTGGAGCCAAATATGACTTCTGCACAAACGAGCCTTAGTTACTGAAGGCTCGTTTTTTGATGCATATTAAAAATACCTTTTTCTGATTCTATTTCGATGCTCTTACTTTTTATACCTTTCAACAACACTGCTCTGCTCAAAATTGATCGACTTGCGCTTACATCGCCGTGTGGCGGTTTTACATACACAAAAAAAGAACTAATGTTCTATTAGGAGGAATCAAATTGGCAAGTTTCAAAAAATTAAAAAGTGGCTGGAGGTATCGGTTAAAGTACACCGATCCGTTCACTCAACAACAAAAGGAAAAATCTGAGGCTGGTTTTCGAACTAAACCAGAGGCTGAACTGGCTGCTGCTGAATTTTTAAGGCAGCTCAAACAAGGGTTCGAACAGATGGACATTCCTTTGGTCGATTACATTCGAAATTGGATAAATAACTACAAAAAAGGAGTTGTACGAAAGAATACGATCAAACTACATGAAAATAACCTTAACACCCATATCAAACCTTATTTTAAGCGTCTGATGCTCCAGGATTTAAAACCAGATATGTATCAAGTCTTTTTGGACTCACTATTTAAAAAAGGACTCAGTAAACGAACGGTCGAGATCATTAACTCAACAGTATACTCAGCCATAGAGCATGCCTTGATTCAAGGGAAAATATTACGAAATCCATGTAAGGGATCTATTATAAAAGGAGAGCACAAAAAAAAGACGGTCCAATTCATTGATTCAGAGGACATTCCCAAATTTCTGCATACTGCTCGAGGAGATGGGTACATTTATTGGATTTTCTTTAAAGTGCTTATTGAAACGGGGTTACGTAAAGGTGAGGCTGCCGCTCTAAAGTGGTCGGATATCAATTTCAAAGAAAAGACAATCCGCGTGGATGAAACACTCGATTTTCAAGCTGAAGATGGGGACGAACTTTTCGGAGATACAAAAACCGGAAATTCTACCCGCACAATTAGTGTAAGTAACGGCCTCATAAATGATTTAAGATATCATGCTTCATGGCAGAATCAAAATAAGATCAATTTAGGGGAGTCCATGTACAGACACGATCTAAATCTGGTCTTGTGTAGGAATGATGGTAGTCCGATGCCTAAATCCAGTCTCTTTAATGCTTCAAAGAGAATTTTGAGAAAAGCGGGTTTGAGTGAGGAATTAACAATTCATTCCTTGAGACACACCTATGCCGTGATCATGCTTGAAGCTGGGGCTGACATAAAATTTGTACAAGAGCAACTTGGGCATGGCAGTGTGCAAATTACTTCCGATGTGTATGCTCATATTTCTAAAAAGCTAGAGAAGCGTAACATTGATAAATATGAAGAGTACACTTCCCGTATTTTTGGATCAGAAAATCAAAAACCGGGGGACGTTTGGGGGACGCAACCTCAATAGAAGTGCAATTCCCTCAAAACGTCCCCCGGCTCATTCCTTCAAAACCCCGTAGTTACAAGGTTTTTTCGATTAATACAACGTAATATATTGATCGCGTTCCCATTGGTGGACTTGTGTGCGGTACATGTCCCACTCAATTTCTTTCAGCTCGTAGAAGTGAGCCAGGGCGTGGTCGCCGAGAGCATCACAGATGACTTCGCTGCGGATCAGTTCGTTGAGTGCTTCCTTCAGGTCAGCTGGCAAGCTTGGAATGCCTTCTTCCACGCGCTCTTCTTCTGACATGATGTAGATGTTACGGTCAATCGGAGCTGGTAAGGAAAGCTCACGTTTGATTCCGTCCAGACCTGCTTTCAATAAAACAGCCAAAGCCAGGTATGGGTTAGCAGCCGGATCCGGGTTACGAACCTCAACACGTGTGCTCAGACCACGTGAAGCTGGAATACGGATCATTGGGCTGCGGTTACTTGCAGACCATGCTACGTAACATGGTGCTTCGTAACCTGGTACTAGACGTTTGTATGAGTTCACAGTTGGGTTAGTGATTGCTGCAAATGCACGTGCATGCTTCAGAGTTCCGGCCATGAAGTGACGTGCAGTTTTGCTCAAGCCCAGCTCGTCCGACTCGTCAACAAATGCGTTCTCATTGCCACGGAACAAGGATTGGTTACAGTGCATACCGGAACCGTTCATACCAAACAATGGTTTTGGCATAAATGTAGCATGTAATCCATGTTGACGTGCAATCGTTTTAACAACAAGCTTGAACGTTTGGATCTGGTCTGCCGCTTTCAATGCATCCGCATATTTGAAGTCGATCTCGTGTTGACCTGGAGCTACTTCATGGTGAGAAGCTTCGATCTCAAAGCCCATCTCTTCAAGCGTAATTACGATGTCGCGACGACAGTTTTCGCCAAGATCTGTTGGCGCAAGGTCGAAATATCCACCTTGGTCATTCAATTCGTTCGTTGGGTTTCCTTTTTCATCCGTCTTGAACAGGAAAAATTCTGGTTCAGGACCAACGTTAAAGGATGTGAATCCCATTTCTTCCGCTTCCCTCAGGTTTCGTTTCAAGATGCCGCGGGGATCACCTGGGAATGGGTTGCCATCTGGAAGATATACGTCACAGATCAAACGAGCAACGCGATTATCGGATACCCATGGGAAAATAAGCCAAGAGTCCAGATCTGGATAGAGGTACATGTCGGATTCTTCGATACGAACATAACCTTCAATGGAAGAGCCGTCAAACATCATTTTGTTATCGAGCGCTTTCGTCAATTGGCTTACTGGAATCTCAACGTTTTTGATCGATCCAAGCAAATCGGTAAATTGCAATCGAATGAATCGTACATTTTCTTCTTGTGCAATGCGGAGAATGTCTTCTTTTGTATAACTCATGATTCCTCTCCCTTTCTTATCTGCGTATTTGGCTTGCATGTTATATTTGTACATTAGAATGTTCCACGGGTCAAGGAGTCTAACATCAGAAATTTGTAATTTACTATACCCGCCTCGTTAGGTGAATCTATTTATTAAAAAAACGAGAAAGTTCACCTTGAATGAGAGAAACTTGACCAGGTCTTTTGCCTGAAACGAGCTGCTGCTTGAGCAAACGGTGCAGCTGAGTGTCTGACAGTTCTCTGCGCTTCACTTCCGTATCCGGTGTAATCACCGTCGCTTCCTCCGATTCTTTGGAAACAGGATTCATCACCTGCTTGATGCCTGCTATGTTAACCCCTTTTTCAATCAACGCTTTGATCTCCAGCAATCTCTCCACGTCGTTAAAGGAAAACAAGCGCTGATTTCCTGATGTTCTCGCAGGAACGATCAGACTGTGCTGCTCATAATAACGAATCTGTCTCGCGGACAGATCGGTAAGCTTCATTACAATGCCTATCGGGAATAAGGCCATATTTCTGCGAATTTCGTCACCCATGTTCATCAACCTTCCAGTCGTCTATTCTTGACACTATTGTACATTTAGTTGTTACAAAGTGTCAATGACATGTTAGATAAACTCACAATAATTTACGATCTTTCATCGCCTGTAATGCCATCAAAACGCCATATTTAACATGAGAGTAAGTTAATCCCCCTTGCATATAACCGATAAAAGGCTCTCGGATCGGCGCGTCAGCAGATAACTCCAGGCTTCCTCCCTGAATAAATGTCCCGGCCGCCATAATAACAGGATGCTCATATCCTGGCATATCCCAAGGCTCTGGTACTACATGACTGTCCACGGCAGCTGCCTGCTGAATGCCTTGCACAAAAGCGATCAAATGCTCTGCAGAGCTGAATTGTACCGCCTGAATGAGATCCGTTCGCGGCTCGTCCCATGCAGGCTTGGTCACAAATCCAGTAGCAGCAAACATGGCCGCAGCGAAAATACTTCCTTTAATCGCCTGACCAACTACTGTCGGAGCCATGTAAAGTCCTTGATAGATGCCTCGCGTTGTTCCAAGCATGGCACCTACCTCACCTCCGATGCCAGGTGCAGTCAATCGATAAGCCGCCAGCTGTACATACTTCTCCTTGCCGCATATGTATCCCCCGGTTTCTGCAAGCCCGCCGCCCGGATTTTTGATCAATGAACCAGCCATCAGGTCCACCCCGACTTCTGTCGGCTCACGTTCCTCTGTGAATTCGCCATAACAATTATCCACAAACACGATCACGTCCGATTTCAACGCTTTGACACGTGTCACCATGTCTGCAATTTCAGCAACGGTGAAGGAAGAGCGCCAGTCATAGCCACGGGAACGCTGAATGCCGATGACCTTTGTTGCAGATGTAATCTGCTTCTCCACAGCCTCCCAATCCACGGAACCTGAAGATGTGAGTGCCGTTTCAGCATATCCGATGCCAAAATCACGAAGAGAACCTGTACCATCTCCGGGCTTGCCTATTACTTTATGTAACGTGTCATAAGGCTTACCTGTGATGTACAATAACTCGTATCCAGGACGCAGCACGCCGAATAATGCTGTACTAATCGTATGTGTTCCAGAGGCAAAATGAGGGCGGACCAGTGCGGCCTCTGCACCAAACACATCGGCATATACCTCATCCAGCACCTCACGCCCCCGGTCATTATACGCATAACCCGTAGAACCAGCAAAATGAAAATCACTTACTTTTCTGCGTTGAAAAGCGTCAATGACCTTCCATTGATTATGATCGACTATACGGTCAACCTGCTGGAGCTGACCTTCAATCTGACGTTCCACCTGATGCTGAAGCTCTACAATATTTGAATCAAACCTTGCCATCTTGCTTTCATTCCCCTTTTATCGCACGAAACTGACGTTACCAAACCATTCTCGTGTCAACTTATCACATTATTATGTCATGAATGTTACAGTTCAATGAAATCTTCAAGTAAATAACCGTATTTCTCATATTCACCTTTTTGCAGCTCTACCTGATAAATGACATCATTCTCATCATATTCAGTGTCAACGACATCCCCGATCTTGTATAACACAGAGGTAAGATCACCGCGCTCAGCCGGAATACGGAAGCGTTTCGTATCTCCCGTAAGCTCAGCCTGAATCAATTCACGAATTCTGATCAGGTCTGATGGATCCAGCGCACTTACTTTGATATGATTTTTATCCAGCGGCAGCATCTCAAGCTGCTCCGGCGTGCAGGCATCCTTTTTATTGTACAGGACCAGCTGAGGCTTGTCCCCGGCACCAAGCTGCTGAAGTATCGCGTTAACTGTGTTGATCTGATCCTCACGCATCTCGGATGAAGCATCTACAACATGCAGGATGAGATCCGCTTCATTTACCTCTTCCAAGGTAGCACGAAAAGCCGCAACCAGATCATGAGGCAGGTTTTGAATAAAACCAACCGTATCGGTCAGCACAATTTCCTTGCCACTTGGCAGTTCCATCGTACGTGACGTTGGATCGAGTGTAGCAAAGAGCTGATCTTGAATATATACATCTGCATCCGTTAGCTGCTTGAGCAGTGTAGATTTACCTGCATTCGTGTAACCCACCAGCGCCACTTGAATAATGCCCGTTTTTTTACGACGCTCCCGATGCAGTTTACGATGACGTGTAACCTCTTCCAAATGCCGCTTCAAGTCGTCAATGCGTCCCCGAATATGACGGCGATCGGTCTCCAGTTTGCTTTCTCCTGGCCCTCTTGTTCCGATTCCGCCGCCCAGCCGAGACAGATTTTTACCGTGCCCGGACAACCTCGGCAGCAGATAGCTGTGCTGAGCCAGCTCTACCTGAATGATACCTTCTCGCGTGCTGGCACGTTGAGCGAAAATATCCAGAATCAGCTGGGTACGGTCGATAATTTTCAAATCCAGCGTCTCTTCCAGGTTGCGAACCTGAGCTCCCGACAACTCCTGATCAAAAATAGCTGTAGTCGCACCAAGCTCATCAGCAACGAGACGAAGCTCTTCAACCTTCCCCTTACCGATAAACCACTTCGTATCGCGTGTTTCCCGGTTTTGTGTTAAAACGCTTAGCACTTCAACACCTGCCGTTTCGGCAAGCTTTACAAGCTCCTGCAGGGAGTATTCGTGATTAATACCTGAACGCTTGACCTCATCCGTAACCAGACTGACCAGGATTGCACGATCTTTTTTGGTCGTATCCGTATTATGTGTACTTGTTGTCATCTATAGCTTCACTCCTTCTGTTCCGTCTCTGATGCCACTGAATCCGAATGATCCCTTGGCAATGCTAAAGCCGAACCGGTTAGCCCGGCCGGCTCTGTTAAAAGGCTATTATCGCTTACTTTCGTTCAAACTTCAAATCCTCTGTACGAATGGTCATTAACTCCAGCTTGCCCGGACTTCCATCCGAGTATTGCTCAAGCAAACGAACAGCTTGATGTCTGATCGACCTCTCAATCGCATTCCTCACATATCTGGCGTTGCTAAACGCATGCAGCGAATCATTTTTTTCCTGAAGAAGATGCTGCTTTAACTTGAGTATGGTCTGTGGCATCAAAATATAGTCACGTTCTTTTGCCATCATTTCAGAGATTTGAATCAATTGATCAATCGTGTAGTCTGGAAATTCAACCTGAATTGGAAAACGGGAAGGCAACCCCGGATTCGTCTGCAGAAAAAAATCAATCTCCTCCGAGTACCCGGCCAGGATCAGAATAAACTGGTTTTTGTGATCCTCCATGGACTTGACCAACGTATCGATTGCTTCCTTGCCAAAATCCTTCTCCCCGCCCCGGGCAAGACTGTATGCCTCGTCGATGAATAAAATACCGCCAAGGGCCTTTTTGACCAAATCTCTGGTCTTCTGCGCCGTATGGCCAATGTACTCACCGACCAGATCGGCGCGTTCCACTTCAATCAGATGCCCTTTACTGAGCACACCCATCTTCTGAAACATTTTGGCGACAATTCTGGCAACCGTTGTTTTCCCCGTGCCGGGATTTCCTTTGAAAACCATATGATACACATGTGCACCGCTAAGCAAACCTGCCTCTGAGCGCATCTGTGCAATCTGAAGGAAAGCATAGATTTCAAACACCAGTTCCTTGATATTTTCGAGTCCAACCAGCTGCTCCAGTTCACCTTGAATCTCCTGAAAGTGAGTGTGTTTTGTTACACTCTTGGCCGCCTGTACTGAAATTGCTTCATCTTTGGCAAGAATTTGAGGCTCCTGGTTACGTAACACCACATTAATTTGTCTGGATGGTCTGCCTCCCGGTTGCCCTCCTGCAGCCATGACCCGTCCGTTCATTCGCCATCACCTCTATTTTATCGGGCTGATCTCTCCTGATTATTAATGTATTCTATCAGTTGCCCAGATATTAGAAGGATGTACAACAAAAATTGTGGTGAGAAGCATCACACCCTAGACCTGAATGTTTTTGCGAAACTCACCGTTCTCGAATAACGTCTGTCTATGCTTCAGTGATAACTGAAAGTATGGAAAAACATGCGCATCAATAGCGTGCAGCAGCTCCTTGGCCGTTTTGTTCGCGAGATCGTAATCCCCCGTTGTGATATGTTTACGAGACAAGGCATCCTCGAGTTCATCCTCATCCAGCAAAAAAATCTCTCCGTCCTTCAGCACAACAACATCCAGGTATAGATCGTCAAACCACGGAACACCCTGATCTGTGATTCCCTGGCTGCGGCAAGTATCAATATACCACTCTATAATCCGCTGCTGATCATCAAACATCGCCGTCACAACAAAATGTTCTCCCTTTGGATAATATTGCAGCCAGGAATATCCCTTATCCGCAATACAGAAGGTCGTGCCTCCATACGTCTTCCACAAGGGTTCTTTCAAATCCTGTATGGTATACAGCGTAATGTAACCTGTAAAAATTTTGGACTGAACGAACCGGCATGTAAATTGTCGGTTCGTAATCCGGCGCCAGTTTGCGCGATCCCCGAATTTCCGTTTCATACGAACCCCTCTTTGCCGACTGCAGATCCACGATCTGCTTTTAGATTGGTGAACAATGATACGTCTGCTTTGAAGTCAGGACGACCAGCCTGCTCAACACAACGTATTCGAATAGTTACAGCTTACCATATTTAACGTATACACTCAAAACGAAGTCTTCTGTACAGTTTATCATGTGGCGTGACTTTTTTGATATCGTCTATCAGCCTGTCTTTCCGGCAGTAAAAAAACTGCTTCACCGGCGAACCGGGAAGCAGTCTCATAAAAATCAGGATATTGAATTGTGAAGCAGCGGCTACTTAACCTCCTGAATCTGTTTGAGGCGTAGAAGGAGCTTCGGTCCCTCCGTTATCCCCATTGGTTCCACTATCAGGCGTGACCACTTCACCCGGGGTTGTTATGGCTCCGTCACTCGGGCCTTCACTTCCAGGGTCTGTTGTTCCCTGCCCCGGAGGTGTGCCCCCGCCCGGCTGACCGTTGCCAGAGCCGTTACCGCCATTGTTGTTTCCATTGTTTTCATTTCCGTTTCCATTATTACCATTACCGTTATTTCCGTTGTCACTACCATTGCCATTGTTGCCGTTCGGATTTCCGTTATCCGTTCCCCCGTTGTCCGGATTATCCGTTCCCGGCCCCTCTGGCTCGGTACCCGTTCCAGGTTCAGTTCCCGGATCAGGCTGCTGAGGATCAATCTCCTGAGCTTCGATCATAAGCGAAACGGTATTGGACGGACTTGTTTCCTGACCGGATGCCAGATCATAAGCCGTTACATAGTACTCATAGGTCAGACCTGGTAATGCACTCAAATCCTGCGCACTCGTTGATCCAACAGAGTCGATCAGATGGGTAAACTGAGCTTCTGACGTCTCCTTCCGGTAGATACGATACTGTGTATTCGCATCACCTGTTCCAGTCCAGTTCAACGAAACCGTCTGAGTTGAAGGATTGTACGATGCGCTCAGTCCACTTACCGATAGTTCGGGCTGTTGTGGTTCCTCTACAGGTGGTGGAGACGTTTGACCTCCCTCAGGTGTTTTGAATTCCTTCACAGGAACACCTTTCAACGCATCACCCATGACCTTGGCAAAAAATGCTGCAGACAGCTTACTGCTGTTCTTGAGCATATGCTTGGCATCAGGATTGTCATAGCCCATCCAGACAGCACCGGTCCATTCTGGCGTATAACCAACAAACCACACATCACGGTTAGAGCTGTTACCAGCGATGCCACTCTGCACCGTTCCCGTTTTACCTGCCACCGGTCGATCCAGTCGTGCTGAACGTCCCGTACCGTCATTAACTACATTTTGCAGCATCTGTGTAAGCTGGTACGCATTCTGCTCACTCATCACACGTTTGGTCTCTGATTTATCGTGTTTATACGTTGTTTTACCAGAGCTATCCTGAATTTCTTTGATGGAATACGCCTGCTGGTACTCACCCAGATTGGCAAACGCACTGTACGCCTGTGCCATCTCCAGCGTATTGGTTCCTTTGCTCAGACCCCCAAGAGCGATAGCCAGGTTTTTATCCTGATCTGTCAGTTGAATACCTACGCTTTTCGCAAAATTAACCCCCGTGTTCACCCCGATCTTATCCAGCAGCCAAACGGCCGGAATATTCTCGGACTTCGTAATGGCATCCGTCATACTAATCGTAGAGGAGTAGCCATGCAGGTTGCCCGGACAGTAGTTGCCGAAACACTGCTTCTGGTTACTAAGCTGTGAGTTCGCACTATATTGCCCTGTCTCTAATGCCGGAGCATAGGATACGATTGGTTTGAAGGCAGACCCCGGCTGTCTCCGGCTTTGCGTGACCCGGCTGTAACCTTTTGTCTGATAATCACGACCACCCAGCAATGCAACGAGACTGCCGTTTTCATGGTTCATAATAACCATCGAGCCTTGGACCTGCTGATCGTCCTTGCTTGACTCAAACAAACTGTCATCAGAGAATGCATTCTCCATTGCGGTTTGAGCCTGTGCATCCATCGTAGTATAAATTTTAAATCCGCCGATATTCAGATCATCTTCCGTCATGCCTGTAACACGTTCCGCTTCTCGCAGAACATAGTCAATGAAGGCTTGATATTTTCTGTCCTTCTCAGGCGGAGTATATTTGTAATCCACTGCTTTGGCTTTGTCCATCTCTGCCTCGGTGATATAACCTTGCTCATACATTAATTGCAGCACTACACCGCGGCGTGCTTTCGAATCATTTGGATTGCTCAGCGGGTTATATGCAGATGGCCCTTTAGGCATTGCAGCCAATGTAGCGATCTCCCACAGGTCCAAATCTTTCAAATCGCTTTTTCCAAAATAAAATTCAGATGCAGCCTTGATCCCGTAACGCTGATGGCCAAAGAAAATCCGGTTCAGGTACATTGTCAAAATCTCATCTTTGGAAAACTTACGTTCCAGCGCCATCGCAATCGATACCTCGGTTGCTTTCCGGAAGAACGTTTTATCACGCGACAGGAACATATTTTTGGCCAGCTGCTGGGTCAGCGTACTGCCGCCCTCTACCATGGAACGTGCCATGATATCTTTGACCGCTGCCCGGCCAATGGACCAGATATCTACACCTTGGTGCTCATAGAATCGTTTATCCTCTGTAGCAACAAAGGCTTCTTTGACCAATTTCGGAATATCATCAGATTCCACAGGCTCCAGTTTTTTGATGGAGAGCTCGCCCATGATATTACCGTTGCGGTCATATACTTTCGAAGTTTCATTAATTGTTGTTTTGTCCATGTTGGCTGTAAGCAGACGCTCGCCGCTGATCAAAATAAACAAATATCCGCCTAGCGCACAAAATATGGCAATGGCCATGGTGAAAAACAAAGTCCATCCAACGCGTTTACCCGTAATTTTTTTCTTTTTTGAGGTCTTAGGTTTCGCTTTTTGGTTTGACTTGTTATTGGTGTTGCGATTATTAGACCTCGATAACGGATCGTTTGGCATGTTACCTCCTGACTCCCTTTCAGTTGCATGTTTTCTATTTCTGTGACAGCACAAGCTTATATTAAACCTATTTTGCCCGGAATGAAAAGAACAACCCATATTAGGTTGCTCTGTTCACTTCCTATACATCTAGACGAAATGGTTTGATAAAAGGTTTCGAAATTTTTTAAGCTTCGCCGCCGTTGTCCTGCTGCATCAGCGATACGCTGCGTTGCGGCGTGAACGTGGAGATGGCATGCTTGTAGACCATTTGCTGGCGTCCGTCGCTGTCAATGACGATCGTAAAATTGTCAAATGCTTTGATCGTCCCGCGGATTTGGAAGCCATTGGTCAGATAGACCGTAGCCGGAATATTTTCTTTCCGCAGTTGGTTCAAGAACGTATCTTGGATGTTGATGGACTTGTTCATTAGCCGTACCCCCATTGGTTCATTTGAATTCATAGTGTAAGTAATATTCAATATCGCTGAGTAGCTTTCGTGCTATTATATCATGAACAGTTTCATATAATCCACAAAAACCCCTTGTCCCCCGTTCTACCACTCCATCCGTAGCAGTTGTAAATTAGAAGACTTATCCATTATACACCGCCTTACAGATTTGCAAAAGAGGGACAATCCCCAAATAAAAATCACTTAACATTGATTTATCGACAAATAATATCCATATTATTCATCATGTCTAGAGCAGCAATGACACTTAAACCTTATCCTCTATGATCCGGTTTGAATCACATGGATAAATTTTTTTAAATTCATAGCAAGCGAACAGCTATAAAAAAACCTCCTCCTTTTCTTGGAAAAGAACGAGGTATCTTCTAATCAAAATCAGGTGAATTGACGTGTTATCATTTCACTGACTTGTTTATAATTCCCTTCAAAATTACCAGTATCCGTCACATCTACCCACTGAATATCCTTCATATGACGGAACCATGACAGCTGACGCTTGGCAAAGCGGCGTGTATCCCGTTTCAACCACTCCACCGCAGCCTCCCAGCTCACTTCATCTTGCAAATAAGCGGCTATCTCTTTATATCCCAAGCCCTGCATCGAAATATGCCCTCTCGCTACCCCGCGCTCCAGCAGCGCCTTCACTTCATGCACAAGTCCCTGCTCAATCATCAGATCGATTCGTTCCTCAACACGGGCGTACAACTTCTGACGATCCATCGTAAGACCCACAATAAGCAGATCGTAAGGTGACTCTTTTTTCTGCACCGCAAGCTGCTCCGACCATTTTTCACCCGTCAGATGAAAGATTTCAAGTGCACGGACAATGCGCCGCTGATCATTCGGATGAAGACGTTCTGCACTCGCCGTATCAACTTCCCTCAACCGGTCATGAAGCGCCTGAGCTCCGTGTTGCTGTGCATAACTGAACTGTTCCTCCCTGAATGCCTCGTCCGAACCGCTATCCGAAAACTGAAAACCATAACATACCGATTCCACATACAATCCCGTGCCGCCAACGATAAAGGGCAACTTACCTCGTCCATGAATCTCAGGAATCAGACGTGTGCAGCTCTCCTGAAACTCCGCAACGGAATACGGATATTCCGGTTCATGAATGTCAATGAGATGATGAGGAATGCCCTTCATTTCCTCAGGTGTAATTTTTGCGGTACCAATATCCATTTCCCGATAGACTTGCATCGAATCTCCCGAGATGATCTCACAGTTAAAGGCCTGTGCCAGCTCGATGCTTAATCTCGTTTTACCTACTGCCGTTGGTCCGACCAGCACCAGCAGCTTGGGTTTTTGTTCAACTTCCGCTTTCAACATTAATCACTCCGTACAACGTTTTTGCATTGGCCCGATCCAGCACCTGGAATCCAAGTCGGTCAAACTCTGCGCTGCCGCGTTTTTCTTTCATCACTACCCGCTTGCGGGCGACTCTTTTGGCCTCCACAATACTTTCTTCTGCTAATGCATGCGCATTCGCATAGTTTCGCAAAGGTTTGATTGCACTCGAATCCATCATGGGCTCACGGAACATCGGATCAAAATAAACGGTGTCACAGCTCCGATCCGGCAAGGAACGAAGCAGTTCCAGATGATCCTGATTACGAAGCTCAATCCGTCGAAAGGCTTGATCGATATCGGGCTCGTTGCTCTCATAATGAGACATGCCATCCAGCAGCAAGGTATATAGCGCTTCAGAGCTTTCACATGCAATGACATGTCCTTGAAAACCTGTTGCCACCGCGAATACCAGGGAATCCGAACCCAGACCCGCCGTGCAATCCACAACCGTATCTCCTTCAATGACAGCACCAGCTTCCAGCATAGGGTCAGGCTCTCCTCTTAATACACGTTTGGCGCGTACAAACCCCATACTCGGGTGAAATTCAAGCTCGGATGCATCCTTACGAAACAAGCGTGCTCTCCCTTTCAGCACCACCAGAATCTCCTGAATGCCATATTGCTCAAGCAATTTGGGCAGAGAAGTCCTGCTGCGCGGGACGTAAGTGCCTCCAGTCGAAGCAGCCAGCGCACGTGCACGCTCCACCAGCGAGGCCGCCTCCTTGTCACCCGTCGTTATATACATAATATCCCCCTATAAAACTACATCACTCGTTTAAATAATTTCTCCAGATCATACGTTGAAAATGAAATCACAATCGGCCGTCCATGTGGACACGTATATGGCTGACGACATGCCCCCAGGCGTTGGAGCAACACCTCTGCCTCCTGGTCCGTCAGCTTCTGATTTGCTTTAATAGACGCTTTACAGGAGCACATAATCGAAGCTGCTTCACGCATCTTCGCCACGTCAATGCTACGCTCACTGAGAACCCATTCCGACATCTCTTCAATAATGTCCTTCTCGTCCCCCTGCGGGAACCAGTACGGATAAGAACGTACGCGGAACGTCTGCCCGCCAAAATGCTCCAGATACACTCCCGCTTGTTCAAACCAGGAAAGTCTCGCTTTCAGCTTTTCCGTCTCTGACGGCGTGAATTCAAGTGTAATCGGCAGCAGCAGCTCCTGGGAAGCTTGAGCCGGATTGCCAAACTTCTCATAATAGTATTCATAATTTACCCGCTCGTGGGCCGCATGCTGGTCGATCAAATACAGACCTTCATCGTTCTGGGCAATCAGATATGTTCCGTGGTGCTGTCCAATCAGACTTAGCTCAGGAAACGCAGGCATGGATGGGTCGGTTTGCATGGCAGCCGCCAGCTTGGCGGGATCAGGCATCGAAGTATTTTTCCAGCCCCGATCCCCTCTTTGTGCAGCACTCGAAGAATACGACATACGGCTCTCTCTTACAGGATTGCTGTAAGAAGACGCACGATAGCCCTCTGCTTGCGTTTTTTCGGCTTCTCTGCCTGCATCACTTTTTAGTTCCCCATCTGGTTGAATCAACGCCTTGCTTGAACTTCCATCAGACTGATTCGTCTTGCTGGAAGGATTCGCTTGATGCAGCTCAGCGCCATTTAGCTGGTCCATCAAGCCATATGCAGGCGTTATCTCTGGCGGCGCTTCAGGCAAAGGAGGAGATATCACGTCCGCATCGTCAGAAAACGTCTGATCCGATTTTGGTTGTGAATTCCCTTCCTGTCTCTGATCGAGTCGCTGATCAAGCACTGCTCCTGGCTCCGCAGGTGCATCCAGGTCCGAATGATCATCCTCTGCGATTTTTGTATTTGGTTCCACTCGCCCAAGGGGCCCTTCTTGACTATAACCTTCACTGGTTTCCTGCTCTTTCACCGGCCCTCTTGGAAATAGAAACTGTTCCTGAATAAACGCGCTGTCATCTCCGCGCCTGATCTGCTGCTTGCGCACCTGCGGGATGAGTACCTCCTGCCGCAAAATGCCCCGCAATGTGGTTTCCACGAATTCGTACAGCTCTGCCTCTTTACTGAAGCGAACCTCCAGCTTTGCCGGATGTACGTTCACGTCTACCAGCGAGGGATGCATCTCCAGCTGCAATACAACCAGTGGAAAACGATTGATGGGCAGCAGCGTATGATAAGCTTTCAGAATAGCCTGATTCAATCCGTAGTTGCGAATATATCGACCATTCACTATGGTAGACATCCCCGCACGGTTCGCGCGTGTCCATTCCGGCAGGCTGATCAGACCGCCGATCTTGTAATCCAGATTTTCGCCTTGAACAGGCAGCATTGCTTTCGCTGCGCTCGTTCCGTAGATCGCCGCGACAACTTGTAACAGATCCCCATTGCCCAGCGTCTGAAGCAACGTATTTTCATTGTGTCGAAGTGTAAATGAAATATGAGGATGGGACATCGCCATCCGATATAACACATCCGAGATGTGCCCCAGCTCGGTCTGGATTGTTTTCATATACTTGAGTCTTGCAGGTGTATTATAAAATAGCTCCTTCACCACAAACTCCGTGCCCTGCGGTGATGCAGCATCTTCGTGCTTGCACAGCTTGCCGCCTTCGATCACGATTCGCCGCCCTCGCCCGTCGTCTCCGCTGGCAGTCAGCACCTCCACCTTGGAGACAGCTGCAATACTTGGCAGCGCCTCTCCACGGAAGCCAAGACTGGTGATCTGAAACAGATCACGGCCATGTGTTATTTTGCTGGTCGCATGACGATAAAAGGCCGTCTCCAGATCATCCTGCTCAATGCCCGAGCCGTTATCCTTTACCCGGATGCGAAGCAGCCCGCCTTCCTCGACTGCAACCTCAATCTTTGTGGCCCCCGCATCGACTGCATTTTCGAGCAGCTCCTTCACAACCGAAGCAGGCCGCTCCACAACTTCACCTGCCGCAATCTGGTTGGCAATATGTTCATCAAGCACATGGATTTTCGCCACAGATTCTCCTCCTCCCGGTGACTCAGGATAATTGCTGTGCCTTCATTTTAAGCTCGTTTAATACCTGCATCGCCTGTAAAGGCGTCATATTCATAACATCAATGTCTTTCATATGACGGATCAGCTCACGGGCAGGTTTATCTTCCACCACCACAGCCTGTGGAGACTGCATAGCTTCCGGCTCCTCTTCATCAAAGATGGACAACTGCACGACCTGCTGTGGTCCCTGACCAAAAGGAGTTTTCATTCCCGTCTTCTCACGGTCATCATTGGCATAAGAGACTTCATGCTCCCGCGCTTTTGTCAGCTCCTGCTGTTCTGCAGGACCCGTCGATGCAAGCTCCATTTCAACACCTGAAGCCGCTCCATCTTCAATCCGTTCCCGAATCAACGTCCCCTTGCCATCAGCAGATGGAGCTGGCCCGGAGCCCGGTGTTGATGTTTGCTGTACAGTCAGCGGTTTATTTTCACTCACGAACTCACTGCCAACCGCCACTTGTGAAGCCGCTTGTTCGAAGCCATGCAGCAGTCCGTTGGCACGCTCGATGATGCTGTCAGGCAGACCTGCAAGCCGAGCACAGTAAATACCGTAGCTGCTGCTCGCCGCTCCCGCAATCAGCTTGCGCAGGAAGTTCACCTTATCTCCGCTCTCCTGTACCGCCATCGAATAGTTAGCCAGCTTGTCCAGACTTTCCTCCAGATGAGCCAGCTCATGGAAGTGTGTAGATACAAGCGCTTTACAACCGATCACATCATGCACATATTCAATTACCGACTGGGCAATCGCCATCCCCTCACTGGTCGAGGTTCCGCGGCCCAGCTCATCGATGATGATCAAGCTGCGCGGGGTTGCTTTTTCCGTCATGACCTGAATATCAGCCATCTCTACCATAAACGTACTTTGTCCGCCGATCAGATCATCCGCCGCGCCGATCCGCGTAAAGATTCGATCCATAATAGGCACTTCTGCCTGCCCCGCCGGTACAAAACATCCGATCTGTGCCAGAATCGAAATCAGCGCCACCTGTCTCATATACGTGCTTTTTCCCGCCATATTCGGTCCGGTAATCAGCAGAATACGTGCTTCTTCCTCAGTCATCGCCGTATGGTTGGCTATAAAAGCTCCATCCCGCATCACTGCCTCAACGACCGGATGACGCCCCTGCTCAACAACCAGATTATAGCCATCAGTCAGCACAGGCTTGACAAAATTACGCTCTGCACTAATCACTGCAAACGATTGATAGACGTCAATCTCGGCCACCTGCTCGGCAAGCTTCTGCAGCCTTGCAATCTCCTGATTGAGACGATCACGCAGCTCTGCAAACAGGTTGTACTCAATGTCCACCATTTTATCCTGAGCCTCAAGAATCAGGGTCTCCTTCTCTTTCAGTTCAGGTGTAATGTAACGTTCAGCGTTAGCAAGTGTTTGTTTACGTTCATATCGTCCTTCAGGCAGTGAAGCCAGATTAGACTTCGTAATTTCGATATAATATCCGAACACTTTGTTGTACCCGATCTTCAGCGAGCGAATGCCCGTCGCTTCACGTTCTCTGGCTTCGAGCTCAGCAATCCATTGTTTGCCGTTCACCGAAGCCTCCCGCAGCTCATCCAGACGAGCGTGATACCCTTCGCGAATAAGTCCGCCGTCTCTGACCGACACTGGTGGTTCATCCACAATCGCCTGTCCGATCGCATCACGCAGATCAGCACAATCGTCCATCATTTCAGCAATATACCGAAGCGTTGAAGAAGACGAGTTCGCACAGTGCTGGCGCAGACTCGGAATTTTGTCCAGCGATGATCTGAGCGCATTCAGATCACGTCCATTGGCATTGCCAAAAGCAATACGGCCCACCAGTCGTTCCAGATCATAGATATCTTTGAGCTCGGACCGTAGATCCTCACGCAAAATAAACTGGTTGTACAGCGTATCTACCGCTTCCAGCCGCTCGTTAATTTTTCCTTTCTGCAAAAGAGGTTTATCCACCCAGCGCCGCATCATGCGCGCTCCCATAGACGTCTCCGTACGGTCCAGCAGCCACAGCAGCGAGCCCTTCTTCGAACGTTCGCGTACCGTCTCCACCAGCTCCAGATTACGGCGTGTAAACGGGTCCAGTATCATATAATGGTCAGGCTCATACGTAGATATTTGTGTCAATTGCCCCAGCGAGCGCTTCTGTGTTTCACTCAGATAAGAGAACAACCGGGCAACACATGCCTGACGTTCAGGCTCCAATCTTGCCCACACGGCTTCGCCAAACTGCTGACGCACAAGGTCCTCCTTGCTTTTGGTCCAGGCGGTGTAGACTACCGGGCGCCCAATCGGAGATGACTCCGATTCCACAAGCTCCAGCAGAGCGGCATCCCCCACAAGCTCGGATGGCTCATAGATGCCAATCTCGTCCTTCAGCCATTCCTTGGAATACGGGACAGATGTGACGTAAAGCTCCCCCGTAGACAGGTCGCAAGCCGCCAGCGCAAGTGTGTTCTGATTGCCGGTCAGACATACCATATAGTTATTGGACTTGTCTCCGAGCGTTTTGCCTTCCATCACCGTACCCGGTGTAACCACACGAACGATCTCCCTGCGTACCATGCCCTTCGTTACAGTCGGGTCCTCCATCTGCTCACAGATTGCAACCTTATATCCCTTCTCGATCAGACGCTGTATGTAATTTTCAGCCGAATGATATGGTACGCCGCACATAGGAATCTTGTCATCTGTTCCACCGTTACGAGCTGTTAAGGTAATCTCCAGTTCTCGAGCCGCATTGATCGCATCATCGAAAAACATTTCATAGAAATCACCTAATCTGAAAAAAAGAAAAGCATCCTGTGCTTCGGCCTTTACCTGCAAATATTGTTGAATCATTGGCGTGTACTGAGCCATGATATTGTTCCACCATCCGTTCCTGTGATGTGAGAAAGCAAGCACCCTGGAAGCCAATAAGGCGGTCAGGCACTGGATCGCACCTCCGCCTTATGTGTAGGCTATACACTGTTTTCTTCAAGGGCTTACCTCTTACCTGATTCAAATCTTCTTAATAAGGGGTTCTGATTCAAACCTTCATGGGCGTTCTGAAATCTTCGTTAAGGGTGTTCTACTCCCCGTCTTTACAACTTCTTGCCTCTTTGCTTCCTATAGTCATATGTTGACGTTAGAAAAGTCCTATATTTCATTATAACAAAAAAAAGCTGCTTCTTCATGAGCCTGCCCGAATATTCCATAGTTGACGGATATCCCGGCTCTCATCCCAGGTCTGGCCCCGTTTACAGAGACGCATTAGCGGCGCTGCATACCGTTCGTAACGACCATATTCACTCAATTGCCTGAGTTCATCCAGCAGCGAGGGCACATAAGGCATCATGATTTCGCGCCGCCCTTCATAGAAAGCCGAATGGACCTTTGCCTCCGCCAGAGGACGCTGCTTCAACTGATCATAGCTGCAAGCAATCAGCCCTGCTATAGCAACAACTCCTTTGGCTACAACTGGAGAGACAAGAAAACTGGGAAGAGTTCGATACTCGAAGCCGCCATAGGATTTCAGGCGAAAATCACCCAATGCCCCATACCTTGGACGTCTGCCCGATCCACGCGGGTCCTGCAGCACCGCCAGCGGCAGCGCCAAATAATTATCCAGAGCACGAAGTAATCCCCCCGTCAGCTGCACGCCGCTAAAATGAATATGTCCTCCCAGCGGTAGCCCCCGCTGCGGCATGCCGCCCGCCTGCCAGACCAAGGATGAATCGCTGATGCTGCGCGAAGCAGCCGCGAAGGCACGCAGCAGATGTGTTAACAGCTCACGCGGCTCCGCACTAGGTGCTGGTCTCAGCTCTGCAACGGGATATACACGCCTGTCGCCAATCGTCACCGAATCACAGCCCGCCACACCCGTACGCTCAAGAAAACGCGAAGCAGGTACAATTTTGGATTCAGGCATCTGCACAAGTAAAAACTCGGGGTCCATGCCCATTACAGGCTTTCGGGTGGACTGATTTTCCTCGTTTAATGCCGCTTGATGCAGCTGCCAGCTATTCCTGTACATTGCACCAAGCTCCCCGTCACCTTTCCACGGATCTGGATCAACTGCAATTACAGCGCAGCCGCCACTACCCGAAGCCTCCAGGCGAACAGCCCCATGTTCCAGCCCTAGCGTATATAATGACTTGATCGCAAGGCGTTCCACCCGTTTATAAACCGATGAAGACGTTTCACGCTCCAGCTCTTGCTCCTGCTTGGCGCCCATACCACTTGTATCCTTCCGTCGAATGCGAATCGCCTCAAGACAGCTGACATGCACATCGTATCGCACACGAAGCCCGGGCTCCCGCCTTCGCTGCTCACTGGTGGACAGCACCTCGATTCCCGCCTGCTTGAGCCGTGCCATCCGTTCACCGGAGCTTAGCCGTGCGTATGCCTGGACTGCTTCTTCAGCTTGTTGCATAACGTTCATCTCGTCCCCCCTTCCTCACTTCTCCTATTAGACCTTTCTTTGCTTTCATCAAAAAAGACCCCACAGCTGTGGAGCCTTCCCGTCAAAGGTTCTTCAGGCCAGTTCAGGCTTGCCACAACCCATTTTTCATACTTTATGAAAGAAAGAGGGCTTACGCCCTCTTCACCGCACCTTATAGTGCATATAATACCTCAGGTTAAGAGAAAAACATTAAATCAGGTTAAGATCAACACGTTCAAGCAGGATAAGTGATTTACAGCTCATCATCCAGCAGGTCCGGATCGAGATCATCATAGTCTCCATCGCCACTGCCATAGTCGTAATCCTTGTCTTCGTAATCACCGCAGCCATCCGTGCACACCTTCACACAGACTTTCGTTTCAGCCACGAGCTCAACAGCGAATTCCCGCTCAACCCGGATGATTACGCTGCCGCCGCCCGCGGACACTGTGGCTTCCACACAGCTCGGCTCCTGCGTTGCATCCGCAGAGACCTCAACCGTGGAAGTCCGGTGTTTCGGGTCCAGATAGGACAAAGGCACATGTTCTACATACGATACCGTTTCTTTGGCTACATCCGTCTGTGAATTTTTGTCATAGGAATACCAAATGTTGATATCGTAAGTACCAATAACTTCAATTCCGTCCCCCGCTGATACGGCTTCATACTGGTGGTTGATAATCCAAGCCCCCAAAATACTGGTCGGACCATTAGGCGGAGTCACGGTATGTGTTACGGTAGAGAACTTACGACCTTTGCCGCAGATCGCCTTCGTGATAATCTCTCTACATTGATGTTTATGACTCAATGACATCTTTAAACCTCCTCCATACAATCATTCACTACAAGTGTATGCAGGACATCCGTCTAGGGTGACAACTATTTTCTATGATTCGTTTGTAGATTGAGGCCGGTCTGATATTGGAGATGGCGCTTTGTCCTTCTTTGCAATTTTCAGATACATCTCAAGCTCGCGGCACAGCTGGAGAATAGCCGATCGCATCTCGAATTCTTCCCTCGTATCCGGCAGCTCCATTCGCTTGAATTCCTCCTGCACATCTGCCAGCAATTTTTCCGTCCGTCCAGTGTAAGATTCGGTTAATACATCCCGGCTAAGCTGATCGAACAGCTCTGACACCATCTCGGCATGCGGCATCTTCTGATACACCTGGGATACCAGATGCATCATATGCTGGATGGAATCCAGCTGCGTTTTACGCATATAGAAGTATACACTCCAGCCTTCATTTGGATGAATAACCTGGTTTTCGAGCGAACGCTTGGCCGCTTCAATTCCGCCGAGCACCGCTTTATCTGCCTCAATTAACTCCTTGCCTGCCCACACTTCATCAGGATTACGCAAGGTTGCTGCGAATTCCTGGAAAATCCTCGAGAACAGCTCGTCGATACGTTTGCGTATGCGCAGCATCTGCGGATCGGCCGCTGGCATATATGCCAGATTGACCACCATGGCCGAACCGAGACCAATTAATAGCAGCGCAATCTGAACGAGAATCACATGCAAATCCATCTCCCCGCCGCTAAACACGCGGAACACTACGACCGATCCAGTCACTATACCTTCTTTAAAGCCTGCCCGGACGATGACCGGGAACGCTGTTAATATGTATACACCGAGCACCCAATAATGGAAGCCGAGAAAGTGAAAAAGTACACTTGCAAACAAAAGTCCGACCACGGATGCAAAGAAACGTGCGGATATGGTGCGAATACTTCTTTTCCTGGTTACATCTACGCCCAGAATTGCGAGCAAGCCCGCTGACGTTGGTCCTGGCAAGCGGCACCAGTCAGCAATCAGAACAGCCATGAACGCTGCGATTGCAGTTTTAATTACTCTAAAGCCCATTTCTCATTCCATCTCCTCTAAGCTGTAAAAAAGTTTGCGATCCGTGTCATCCGTTCTCTATCCGTTATGTTTGTCCAGAGAATACTTACCCTGTTTAATCCAGTTGTAACGACCAGCCACATCCGTAGTATGACTCAACCTGTAACAAACTAGACGACGCCAACCGGCATGCACACAACATGCCGGTCACATAATGTGCCCAGAGAAGAAACACTGACATGGCTTTCACGGTATCAGCACCAGAATCTGCAAACGGTCTGTCAATTCATACCTTGTTCCTGTTTGAAACAACGTACATGAATCCTACCAAATATCGTACTTTATTTTGCGGTCGCGGGCAACGTGACACCTCTTGTGAAATTGTATACATATGCTGCAGCAAGTTAACTGGAATTTCTACCTCAAATTTAACTGGACTATTCTATCTCCAATTCAATCGAACTTTTCTACCTTCAATTAAACCGGGCTTCTCTATCTTCGATCTAATTGAACTTGCTACCTCCGCCCGGCCAGCAGCTTCCGCTCTGCATAAACAACCAGCTGATACATGGCCGTTGCAACGGCTGCAATAATCAGCAGACTTGATAACACTAGTGTGAAATTGAACACCTGGAATCCGTATATGATCAAGTATCCCAGTCCCTCTTTGGCTACCAGAAATTCTCCCACAATGACCCCGACCCAAGCCATGCCCACGTTAACTTTCAACGTAGATACAATCGTAGGAAATGAAGCCGGGAACACCACTTTGGCAAAAATCTCGGAGCGCTGCCCGCCAAAGGTGCGAATCACCTTGACATAATTCGGATCAACCTCATTAAAGCTGTTATACACGACCAGCGTTGTAATAATGACCGTAATCGATAACGTGGTCATCACAATCGCCGTAAAACCCGCCCCGAACATCACAATAAAGATCGGACCCAGCGCCACCTTGGGCATACTGTTGAATACAACCATATACGGATCAAGCACTTTGGACAAAAAAGGAGACCACCAGATCAGAACAGCAAGCAGCGTTCCGACAAGAGTCCCCAGTAAAAACCCGACGACCGTTTCACCAACGGTCACTCCGACATGTGCCCATATTTCGCCGCTGGCAACATCCTTGCCAATTTGACCGAAAATTTTGCTTGGATAACTAAAGAGCAGCACATCAATCCAGCGCAATCTGCCTGCCAGCTCCCACAGCAAAAACATGCAGACTAACATCGACAGTTGAACCGCAAGGATATGGTGCCGCCACTTTGTCAGCCTGCGCATATGGTTATGATGAAGCTCTTCCAGCCAGCCCTCACGTGATTCCTGCTGCTGTTGATTCGATTCGTTCTGTCTCACGTATTTTTCTCACCTCCTCCAGACTGAACGAGTTCATCCCAGAGCAATTGAAACAGCTCATTGAAGCCAGCCTGCTCCCTTGCATAAAAGGGCTGCGCCATACGAATGTTCTCCGGCACAACGAACTCGCGCCGGATACGGCCAGGATTACGGTCCAGCACAATAACCCGGTCACTGACCGCAATCGCTTCAGACAGATCGTGCGTAACCAGCACAGACGTTTTGCCGTACTCTCTTAACGTTTCCGAGACCAGATCCTCCAGCTGCAGCTTCGTTTGATAATCCAGCGCCGAGAACGGCTCATCCAGCAGCAAAATAGCAGGGTCTGTAGCAAGGGTCCGTACTAGCGCCACCCGCTGCCGCATGCCCCCGGACAATTCCGACGGATACTGCTCTTCCGTCCCCCCTAGCCCCATGCTTGCGAGAAGCTCCCGCGTCCGTTCCCTGCTCTCTGCATTCAGATTGCCCGTCAACTCAAGTCCGATCAGCGCATTATCCAGAATGGTGCGCCATGGGAACAGATAATCCTGCTGTAACATGTAACCGATCCGGGGTGAGGGTCCTTGAACCGGGCTGCCTTCCAACTCAACCTTTCCTTGCGTTGGAAGAAGCAGTCCGGCGATGATGGATAATAACGTTGTTTTGCCACAGCCGCTGGGGCCGACCAGACTGACAAACTCCCCCTGACCGATCCCCAGACTTACATCTTCAATAGCCAAAGATGCTTCGCGCTCACTGAAATAGACTTGTGATATATTTTCCAGTCGGATCACATTGCCGGAATCAGGCATCACTGCTCACTTCCTTCCCTGAATCCTGAATTCACTCTGGCTTGATCTGCTATCGATCCATCCGGCTTCACATTTTTGCTTCCCTGACTTCTTGGTTTGCTTGCATTACTCAGCGAGTCAGGGTGTCGCCTGTTCTGCAAAGGTCAGATCGACGATGGTATTTAGCTCTACCTTTTGCTTTAATTCACCCGCAGCACTCATGACATCCAGCAGATTGTTCCATTCCTGCTCATCAATAATCGGGTCTGTTGCATACGTACCCTGTTCCTTGTAACGACTCACGCTGCTGGTCAGAATCGCCGGGTCGATATCTTTGAAAAATGGCTTGATCACTTCCGCAATCTCTTCTGCCGTATGGGAATCTACCCATAATTGGGCCTTGTGAAGTGCATTTGTAAACTTCTGCACAAGATCCTTGTTCTCGTTCAAATAGCTCTGTTTTGTCATAAAAACAGTATAAGGCAGATGTCCGCTTTCCGTGCCGAACGAGGCCACTACCTTGCCACGGCCTTCCTGTTCAAAGATTGACGCCTGAGGTTCGAACAGCTGTACGTAATCCCCAGTGCCTGAAGCAAAGGCTGACGCGATATTGGCAAAATCCACATTCTGAATCAGCTCCAGATCACGCGACGGGTCAATGCCATGTTTATTCAATACAAACTCTCCCGCCATCTGCGGCATTCCGCCTTTGCGTTGTCCGAGAAACACACTTTGCTTTAATTGCTCCCAATCAAAGTTTTCTTGAGCATTCCGTGCAAACAGAAACGTTCCGTCCGTCTGGGTCAGCTGTGCAAAATTTATGACCGGGTCTTCTGCGCCCTGCTGATACACATAGATGGATGTCTCTGCACCAACGAGCGCAATATCTACCGAACCCGCGAGCAGGGCCGCCATCGTTTTGTCTCCGCCAGCCGTAGTTTGTATATCCACCTCAAGCCCTTCTTCTGCAAAAAAACCTTGAGCCGCGGCAACATATTCCGGCGCGTAAAATACAGAGCGTGTTACTTCACCAATCGTAATCTTGGCTTCGTTCTCTTCCTTATTGCAGCTCGTCAGCGCAACAATGATAATTAGCAGGATCACAATGCCCCGGATAAACCATGGCGTATATTTCATCACATGTCCCTCCTTTACTGGGTTTAGCCTTTTCTCTCTACTATGGATATGCCGAGGCCCAGTAAAAGGTTAAGAACTTGCACGCAAAAAAAAAGCAGGCCAACCAGAACGTTTCCGGCGGGCCTGCGTTTAGCACATCACAGATTATAAATCTCAGTATATTTGGCTTCCAGATAATCAGCCAGGTAATCGGGGTTCAACTCTTCACCAGTGACAGCCAGAATCAACTCGGAAGGGGTACGGCTCTTTCCGTATCGATAGATTTTATCCGTCAGCCAGTCTTTGATCGGAGTCAGGTTACCCGCAGCAATCAGGCTGTCCAGATCAGGCATTTCTTTGCGCAGTGTATGCATAATTTGTGCCGCATACATGTTACCGAGAGAGTAGGATGCAAAATACCCGAAATCTCCGCCTGACCAGTGCACATCCTGCAGAACACCCTCACCATCGTTGGTTGGCATAATTCCGAGATATTCTTTATATTTGGCATTCCACGTTTCAGGCAGGTCCTTCACCTCAAGCCCTTCATTAAACAGCATCTTTTCAATCTCATAACGAATAATAATATGCAGATTGTAGGTCAACTCATCGGCTTCAATTCGGATCAGCGAGCTTTCCACCCGGTTAATTGCACGATAGAAATCCTCCAGCTTCACCTCACTCAGCTGCGGGAAATGCTGCTGCAGGTCTTGATAATAACGCGTCCAGAACGGCAGACTGCGACCAATCATATTTTCCCATAATCTGGACTGGGACTCATGAATGCCCATTGATGTTCCTTCCGCCAGCAGTGTTCCCGCCAGGCTCTCATCAATATTTTGCTCGTAAAGAGCATGTCCACCTTCATGTAATGAACTGAAAATCGCACTGGTAACATCGTCCTGCAGATAGTTCGTTGTAATGCGGACATCACCCGGATTAAGCCCTGTTGCAAACGGATGTACGCTCTCGTCAAGGCGACCTGCTTCAAAGTCATATCCCATCTGCTTCAGAATAAACAGACTGAATTTCTCCTGCTGCTTCGGATCGAAGATCTGCTGCAGGAACCCCGTTTCCGGCTTGTTCCCGGACGCATTAATCTTCTCCTGAAGTGGAACGAGACGAGCCTTGAGCCTAGTAAACACCTCATCCACCTTTTCTACAGTCAGATCTGGTTCGTACATATCCAGCAGTGTATCATATCTTGTATTTTTCACACCCCAGTAGTCGATAAACTCCTGTTTGAGCTTGACGATTTCCGTGAGGTAAGGAGAGAAGCCCGCATAATCACTTTGGTGCTTGGCATCTTCCCAGGCTGTCTCCGATTTGGCTGTAAGCACCGTATACGCCTGTACTTTTTCCGGCGGAACCGACTGACTGCGGTCATATTCCTTTTTGCACTCTTGTACGAGACGACGATCCTGATCTTCAAGCTGCTCCAGCACTTCCGGCTGGGTCAACATTTCCAGATATGCCTTCATTTCTTCCGAGGTTTGCAGCTTGAAAGCTTCTGTAGAGAGCATGCCTAACGTTTCCGAACGTGTTGGCACGCCTTTTTTCGGCGCACCTGTGCGCAGATCCCAGTGAAGCAAACCGATGGCTTCATGATAACTTTTAATTTTACGGGCCAAAATAAGGAAGGATTGCAGTTGCTGCTGTGTTTGTTTATCCATCGTTAAAGCTCACCTCTTCAAAAAAAATGTGTACACCCTATTGATGATACTTTTTGCATTGCGTATAATCAACTTTTGACAGAAGCATATTGCATTATTCTTCTAAAAAAAGGAGTCGTGGTCTGCGGATTGCGATATCCCAACACTAATCAAAGGCGTGTAGGACAAGCTGCTCATGCAAGTAGCCGTGCTCGTCGTATTGGATAACAGGAGGCAATGGACATGAACAACATTCAAGAGATTTTGCAGCACAACCAATCATTTGTCGAGACTAAAGAATACGAGAAGTATACGGCTAGCAAGTTTCCAACCAAAAAGATGGTCATCATCACTTGTATGGATACCCGTCTGGTCGAGTTGCTGCCCAAAGCCATGAATCTGAAGAATGGCGATGTGAAAATTATTAAAAACGCCGGTGCGATTATCTCTCAGCCTTTCGGAAGTGTTATGCGTTCCGTTCTGGTTGCCATCTATGAACTGGGCGCAGATGAGGTTCTCGTTGTCGGACATACGGAATGTGGCATGGCGTCACTGCATGCGGAAACGATGATTGGTCATATGGAGGAACGTGGTGTTTCCAAGGAAGTCATGTCTACATTGGAAAACTCCGGCATCCGTCTGCAAAAATGGCTGCGCGGGTTTGACAGCGTCGAAGAAGGGGTAAAAGGTACTGTGCAGGTCATCAAGAAACACCCCCTGCTTCCACCGAATGTGCCTGTTCACGGCATGGTTATCGATTCTTACACAGGTAAGCTCGATCTTGTCGCTGACGGGTACGAACAACAGGCATCTCTCTAAAAATATTTTACATTTGCGGGCCCTCGGGTCCGCTCTTTTTTTGTCTAAATTAAGGCAGTTAAGCTGCCAGGTTGTCAAACCATACAGTTTCAGTGTACACTTTTATGAAAGCGGTCAACGAAAGCGAATAAGATGGTTTTCCTTGACCCAGCCCTAATATTAAGGAGACATGTGCATGAACATACTTTCCTACGGATTGCTCGGGCTGCTTACCCGCGAGGAGTCTTCCGGTTATGATCTGATGCTGAAGATTCAGCCGCATTGGCAGGCCAAACACAGCCAGATCTACCCGCTCCTGTCCAAGATGGAAAACGATGAGTTACTCGCCTCCCGCTGGGTACAACAGTCTGACAAGCCGGACAAAAAAATGTATGCAGTTACGGACAAAGGCATTCAAAAGTTGTTGGAGTGGATGATCACTCCAGTCACTGCACCCGTTACACGTGATGAATTCAATCTTCGTATTCTCTGTGTTGGTATCGCCGAAGATGGAAGCATGAGACGTATTCTGAATGAGCGCAAAAGCTGGTTTATGGAACGGATACGGTATTTTGAAGATTTGAAATCACGTATACCTCAAGACAACCTTCGCATAGGCAGCCGTGAATTCGGCAGTTACATTCTGGTACAGAAAGGGCTGATGAACGCCCAAACCGGCCTGGAATGGTGTAATTGGGTGACCCAGCTTCTCGATGGTCAGGCAGCCATTCAGGACCCCAGTCCAAGTATTTCAGAAATTTGATTTTAAATTTTGAAACGTTCCAGCAAGTTAGCCGTATTACTTGAGTAAGGCCCATATTTGGGCGAAGCAAACAAATTTAATCAGGGGGTTACGATCTATACAATGAAGAAAAAATTTGGAATTAAACATCTGATGATGGTTTTCATGGCGTTTACACTTTTGTTCGCAACCGTGGGTGTTACCAATCCGGACAGTGCTGATGCAAGACGTGGCGGTGGCGGTTTCAAATCTGGAACGAAAAGTTACACTAACACCCCTAAGAAATCAGACAGTAACGTAAGTCAGTCTAATTCCCGTAACAACTCCAATACTGGCGCAGCGGCGAATAACCGTGGCGGATTCTTTGGCGGTGGCGGCGGATTTATGAAAGGCATGATGCTGGGTGGTCTCGCTGGTATGCTGTTCGGCGGATTGTTTGGCGGTATGGGCGCACTTGGCAACATTCTCGGCTTGCTCGTAAACGTAGCGGCAATTATGCTGATCGTTATGCTGGCTATGGCACTCTTCAGAGCTATCACGAATCGCCGCAAACCTGCAGCAGATGGTCGCTACGATCGTCGCGATGATCGTGACGATGATCGCAACAGAAACGGACGGTACTAAGCTCTATGGTTCTAAGTATGGATGAGATTGTGAATGCGATCTGTATTCACATGGCAGAGCGTAAAGGCGTACGTCCTACAGATGTAAATGTAGAGTTGAGTTGGGAAGAAGACACGGGATATTCCGCAGAAGTCTGGATTCAAGGCCGCAGTCAGTTTCTGGTCGAGTCCAACATGATTGAAGCGATCCTGCGATACCTGCACAGCGAATACAACATTCGAGCGTACCGTGAAGATGTCACGCTGGATCTCGATGAAGAGATTACAGCGATTGTGAATCAACAATACTAAACAGGACAAAAATAACTGGCCTGATATACGAAAGACCGTCTTTCCTCTGTCATCTGACAGAGATGGAGACGGTCTTTTTGTTATGAAATCTAGGCTTGAAGTTTAACCAGGCTGTAGTTCTTTTTACCTTTGCGGATAATAATGAACTTGCCACCGATCGCATGCTCTGCGGATACTGTAAAATCAAGCTCGGTAATTTTCTCACCGTTCATGGAGATCGCGCCTTTGGTCACATCCTCGCGGGCTTGGCGTTTGGACGGCTCCAGACCCAGCTCCACCAGCCAGTCGACGATATTTTTAGCCTCGCCGTCCGTTTCATAGGTTGGCATCTCCTTGAAGCCCTGCTCGATCTCATCCGCTGTCAGGGAACGAATATCACCGCTGAACAGAGCAGCTGTAATACGTTTCGCCTGCTCCAGCATCTCTTCACCATGAACAAACCTGGTCATTTCCTCGGCCAGTGCCTTCTGTGCTTCACGTTTATGCGGCTCTGTCTCCACCTTCTCGGCCAACGCCTCAATCTCTTCTTTGCTCAGGAAGGTGAAGTATTTCAAGTATTTGATAACATCCCGGTCATCCGTATTTGCCCAGAACTGATAGAACTCAAACGGGGTTGTTTTGTTCGGATCAAGCCAGATCGCGCCGCCAGCTGTTTTACCAAACTTCGTACCGTCCGACTTCAGCATCAGCGGGATGGTTAATCCGAAAGCTTTAGCCTCTGATCCTTCTTTTTTGCGAATCAGATCCAGACCGCTTGTAATGTTGCCCCACTGATCCGACCCACCGATCTGCAGCTGTACATCCTCCGTTTGGAACAGGTGCAGATAATCCAGGGACTGCAGGATCTGGTAGGAGAATTCCGTAAAGGAGATGCCACCTTCGAGACGACTCGCCACCACATCTTTGGCAAGCATTGTATTCAGGTTAAAGTTTTTACCATAATCACGCAGGAACTCAATGATGTTAATTTTGTGAGTCCAGTCATAGTTGTTCACCATGCGAACCTGATTGTCACCTTCGGTCATAAACAGCTTTTTCATCTGTGCAGTCAGCGCGTCCACATTGGCCTGCACCTGTTCCAGCGTCTGCAAGGAGCGCTCGGACTGACGACCACTTGGATCACCAATCGTACCTGTTGCACCACCGATCAGAATCACCGGACGGTGACCCGCCAGCTGGAAGCGTTTCAGCATCATAAAGGGAATCAAGTGTCCGATATGCATACTGTCACCTGTCGGATCTACACCGCAGTACAGGGAGATTGATTTCGTCTCTGTCAGTTCTCGCAGCCCTTCTGCGTCCGTTTGCTGGTTAATGGCATCGCGCCACTGTAGTTCGTCAATAATGTTCATTACAATAACCCCTTTTCTTTGATCAAAATACAGTCATGACTTACGTACCCTAGTGCGAAACTTACATTGCAACGGCTTTTTTGAACACAAAAAAATCGTCGCCTTGTCTTCATAGACACAGGGACGATTAGAATAACCGTGGTACCACCCAAATTGCATGAATAACCTCTCTGAACGTTCATACGCTCAAATACTGTAATCCATACCACTTTCAGCAATGTATCGTTTGCTCATCCGCTTGGTATTACCCAAGTACTCCAGAGTGTAATTCGCAGCCCTTGTATGTATCAGGTTCCATCAACCCCTGACTTTCTGTAACAGGGACAAAGCCGCTACTGCGCTCTATCAACGTATTTCTTGTATTTAATTATAGCCAGTATAGCGGAACGTTATGGGCAATGCAAGCGTAAGTATTCCGATTACCCAATGCACAATAAAAATAAAAAGTTCTATTGCATATAAAAGACGTTGTCCTAATAGACAATCAGCCAGTCGAATGAATTATAACCCGATCCGAATCTGGTCTTGATAATAAGCATAGGCTTTCTCTACCACGTGGTCCTCGTTATTCCACAGCTGCTGATCCAGCTCATCCAGAAGCTGCTCTTGTTCAGCTCCAAGATATCGCGGAATGTCCCATAATGCCGTCAGCCTGTCATCATCGGCCAAAGTCTCAATACAAGCGTACTGCTCTTGAATATTGCTTAGCACCTGATGAGCACCAATCGTATGCAGTGCCCGGCAGGCGAACTGATAAGCCTCTTCTCCCCAGTTGCAGAAAAACTGAATGAACCCGCCATTATAGACATCAGCCTCAAGCAGCCACAAGGCCGCAATCTCCTGTTCATGCACAGAAAGCGAGGCCCAGCCGCTTTCAGAGCTGTTCTTTTTCTCCACAAAAGCGAGTGCATAGTCATACCATACTTCCTGAATATCCTGTTCACTCATGCCGTTGCTCTCCCTTCTTCCTGGGCTGATAACTTTCCAGTTCGTGCCGTTTGCCGCCAAGATGCCATGAGAGATACGGATCACCGATGTTTTCAAAAGCCGCTCGAACGTTGTTTTCGATTTCCTCCCACACTTCACTTGTGTAGTCAAGATGTGTATTCACATTATCGACACCATATTTCTTGAGCAGGTTGACATGTGCAGCTGTGAAAATCATATCCTCCAGCAGCCAGTATAACACTTCTTCTGTCTGCTTCAACTTTCTAGTCAACGAAGGTACACCTCGTTCGTAGATCGTAACGATATAATTGTCATCTTCAATCTCGACGTAAGGTACCCCTTCCCATTTAAATGATTCACCCAAGCGGTTCACATAACTCTCCATCTGTTCCCTTGGATACACTGTCCGAGATAACAACGAAAGGAGCTTTTCTACGAGTTCCTGTATACTTGGAATTTCGGATATGAGGGCCACCTACCTTCTCTGCTTTCTTCTGACACATTCTAATGAAAAAGCTGCCCTGCGGCAGCTTTCTCCCTTTTGTAGTTTACATCGTACCTGTCAGGTCCCGCAGAATGTCTTATACGCAGGATCACATGACACAGGCTTGGCAGCAAATTGCTCCTGTTCTGGCGTATATGCATAAGGATGCTGGAGAATATCCAGCAAAGGCTGAAGCAGCGTGTAGTCTCTATCCTGCTCCGCTCGTTCCAGCACCTCTTCTACTCGATCATTCCGTGGAATAACGGCAGGATTGCTCCGTTTCATCAGCTGCATCACCACATCAACAGATTCTGATTGTCTGCTTAACCTGGCTTGCCAACGTTCGTACCAGTCATTCGAATCCGAATGGGTGCTCAGCGCCGAGCTTTCCCATCTGTTCTGTGTCAACGATACAAAAGTATTCGTGTAATCCGCAGCATGCTTTTCCATCAAGTCCAGCAGGTCTTTCACCAGCACTTCATCTTCTGATTCTTCGGAAAATAGCCCCAACTTGGCACGCATGCCCTGTAACCAGTATTGATGATACAACTCCGAGAACTGTGCAATAGCATCCTGGGCGATCTGTACAGCCTCATCTTCATCATCATGCAGCAGCGGCAGCAGAGTTTCTGCAAAACGCGCCAGATTCCAGCCTGCAATATATGGCTGATTCCCATAAGCATAACGCCCCTGTGTATCAATGGAGCTAAAAACCGTTGCAGGATTATACGTATCCATAAAAGCACAGGGCCCGTAGTCAATCGTCTCTCCGCTGATGGCCATGTTATCCGTATTCATCACACCATGAATGAAGCCTACACACTGCCATTTCGAAACAAGCTGCGCCTGAAGTCGGATCACTTCCTGAAGCAACCTCAGATAACACTGCTCGTTATGTTCAATCTGCGGAAAATGTCGCTGCAGCGTATAGTCTGCCAACGCACGCAAATCCGCTACTCCCCCCCACCTCGCAGCAAACTGGAATGTAGCCACACGGATATGACTCGCCGCAACCCGGGTGAGAATAGCGCCTGGCCGCTCGGTTTCACGATAAATGCTCTCCCCCGTAGACACCACAGCCAGACTCCGTGTTGTCGGGATTCCCAGGCCATGCATTGCTTCACTGATGATATATTCACGAAGCATGGGGCCAACAGCGGCACGTCCGTCTCCTCCGCGAGAGTAAGGTGTTCGCCCCGATCCTTTTAGCTGAATATCCAACCTGTCTCCTTTCGGGGTAATCTGCTCGCCCAGCAGGAGCGCACGTCCGTCTCCAAGCATATTAAAATTGCCAAATTGATGGCCTGCATAAGCCTGCGCCAGAGGCCTTGCACCATCGGGCAATGTATTGCCTGCAAATATCGCTGCACCTTCAGCATTTTCCAGTGCATCTGCCTTTAATCCAAGGGTGGCAGCCAGTGTTGTATTCAATATGATCAATTCAGGCGACTGGACAGGTACTGCATTCTGGCTTGTATAAAAGGCTTGCGGCAGCTCAGCATAGCTGTGCTCCAGATTCCAGCCTGCTTCTACAGCTTTCTTTTTCATGGGTCACGCTCCTTCTTTATAACAAAGTGTTCCTTTGTTTATCTTCGTGTAGCCTTTGTGAACCCATACTCATTTATGTAGTCGCATGGACATTTCAAGGTATTGCATTTCATATCTGACAAGCAGCATCTTACTGGACTCCAGCTTCTTCTTCGCTTACTTGGAAGGAATCGGATAATCCGTAACGATCACATTATCGACCCAACCGTTCAGGGAAGCGACAAACGCCTGATGTGCAGGATGCGGACCATATGCGCGTAACGCTTCCTGATCTTCAAACGTTACTCTTAATCCCAACGTAAAACCTTGAATCCGATCCGTCTCTTCGGTGATGTTCACTCCGGCGGTCAGATCAATTATTCCGGGAATCTGGTCCTGAAGCGCAAGCAATTGCGATACAAACTCCTGCTGCTTGGCAGGCGTAATCTTGTCATTAAACTTGAAAATGACCAAGTGTTCAAACATCCTGTTCCAGCTCCTTAGAAGAACAATTTTACAACTATGGCGTGTCTCCATTATTTTAAATTAAACCTGTTCTGAACTCAAATGAATTCCCTCATCCCGCCATTTCGGTATAATAAGCAATATCGTTCAAGAAAGCGGACTTGCATGCACGTTATACTATCGACAACTTACCAGAAAGAAGGTGCATCATGAATCGCGAAGTTCGAACTGTCGTCTATGATAAAGATTTGAAGCTGGAGGCTTATCAATTTGAGGGCATCATGCAGAAGTTCCCGAATCATTTTCACGACTATTATGTGATCGGATTTATTGAAGAGGGCAAACGGCATCTGGTCTGCAACAATGAAGAATATATACTAAACAGCGGGGATATGATCGTTTTTAATCCACATGATCCGCATGCCTGCGAGCAGGTAGATGGGCGCAAGCTGGATTACCGGTGTATTAATATTCAGCCTGAGGTAATGCAGGAGTATGTGCGTGAGATTACAGGGCAAGCGTATTTACCACGCTTCACTGCCCCTGTCCTCTACCAAAGTGAGCTTGTGCCTTCGCTGCATGAACTGCATCAGATTATTCTTGATGAGCAGTCTGATTTCTGTAAAGAGGAGCTGCTGCTCCTGCTTCTGGATCAGATGCTCAAGGAATGCTGTGATCCCGGGCCGCCCGAACCTGCCCACCATGTTACTTTTGAGATAAGACAACTGTGCAGTTATATTGAATCCCGTTACGCTGAAAACATCACCTTGAACGAACTATCCGAGATTTCAGGCATCAGTAAATACCATCTGCTGCGCCTGTTCACTCGTCAAAAAGGGATATCCCCCTACCGCTATCTGGAGACCATTCGCATTAATCAAGCCAAGCGCCTGCTGGAGCAGGGTTTGCAGCCTATTGATGTTGCTGTACAGACAGGTTTCAGCGATCAGAGCCATTTCACTAACTTTTTCAAAAAATTGATCGGTTTAACCCCCAAGCAGTACAGTCGCGTTTTCAATCACGGTCCAGAATCAGCTCGCTTGCAGGAGAGTGTTCAATGACTTCAATACGTCATCATAGCCATAGGTCTACCGGACATCTTCTTGCTTTGTTTACCATCCTGATCTGGGGAACAACCTTTGTTTCGACTAAAGTGTTATTGGTGGAATTCACACCGATCGAAATTTTGCTGTTTCGTTTCCTGATCGGGTATGTCATCTTATGCATTATCTATCCGCGATTTCAGTGGATCGTGTCCATTCGGGACGAAGCGTTATACATCTGTGCTGGCTTATGCGGCGTAACCTTATACTTTCTTATTGAAAATCTTGCCTTAGTGTATACAACAGCTTCCAATGCAGGCATCATCGTATCTGTCGCTCCTTTCTTTACCGCTGTATTTGCCCACTTCTTTCTGGATGGAGAAAAGATAACCCGCCGCTTCCTGGCCGGATTCGCCATAGCGATATGTGGCATCATACTTGTTACATTCAACGGCAGTTATATGTTACAGCTAAACCCTGTCGGAGATTTGCTTGCCTTCATTGCTCCTGTGGTATGGGCCATTTACTCTGTGCTGATGCGTAAAATCAGCTCACGCAAGGTTCATATGATTGGAGCAACACGCAAAGTTTTTTTCTACGGCCTGCTCTTCATGCTGCCAGCGCTGTTTCTGTTTGATTTTGAACTGAACCTTGCCCGGTTCTATCACATCTCTAACATTTCCAATCTGCTCTTCCTTGGCGTAGGCGCTTCTGCTCTGTGCTTTGTGACCTGGAATCAAGCTGTCAAGCTGCTTGGAGCAATCCACACCAGCGTGTATATCTATGTTGTGCCTGTAATTACGGTGGTGTCCTCCGCCCTTATTCTTCATGAACGATTGACATGGGTGAGCATTCTGGGCGCATCCCTTACGCTCTATGGTTCTTATGTTTCAGAGAGTAATTCGAGAAAAAACAAAAAGAATTTTACTTTATGCAAATTACACCGCAACGCTTGATTCACTCCTGTCGTAAACATACGTAAAAACGTGTGTGAAAAAACGAAAGACACGCCCCTTTCAATGGGTTCGTGTCTTATTGTTTTATTGTCAGCCCCCGCAGCCTTGCGCGAACGATTCTGCCATTTCTACCGCGTTGAATAAACGCTTATTCGATTATCCCTCATACCCGGGATCATTTAAACGAGACATTAACAGCTCGAGCTCCTGCTTCTGCAAGTGTCTCCATTCTCCCCGTTTTAACCGCTCATCCAACGTAATGTTCATAATGCGAACCCGCTCCAGCTTCAATACCCTGTATCCGAGTGCCTTACACATTCGGCGAATTTGCAAATTCAGCCCCTGTGTCAAAATGATACGAAAAACCTTCTCATTCTCCTTCTTCACTTCACAAGGCTTGGTCACCACGTTTAAAATTTCCACACCAGCTGACATCTGCTGTACAAATGAATCCGAGATGGGCTTGTCTACAGTGACGATATACTCTTTTTCATGATTATGCTCTGATCGCATCATCTTGTTCACAATATCTCCATCATTGGTCAGCAGTATCAACCCCTCCGACGCTTTATCCAGACGGCCAACCGCAAATATGCGTGCAGGGTAGTTGATGTATTGAATGATATTGCCTTCAACATGTTCAGCAGCAGTGCAGACGATGCCAACGGGTTTGTTCAGCAGGATGTACACGGCTTCCGGATTTCGCTGTGGGATGCTCTCACCATCCATAAGCACAACGTCTCCAGGTTGCACCGTATCTCCCTTTACACATACCTTGCCATTAATCGTAATCCTGCCAGCTGCAATTCTCCTTGTCGTCTCCCTGCGAGAGCAGTATCCCGTCTCACTTATGTATTTGTTGATTAACATAATTCACCGCATTTCCTCGTTTTACTCCATCATATTTCATCATTCATTATCATCGTCGTCCAGAAACCAAACTTCATCTTCTCATGGATTGACTCCTGAAGCAACTGCTGCTCGCACAGTATAAAATCCATGTCAGATATTGCGACCGAGAAACGTTACCTCGCCAAGCTTTAACATAATTTTACAAAAAATAGCTTGTACATTTTCAAATTTATGGTATAAATTAGATGTGAAAATAAACATATATTTCAATTTATAAACTTTATATCCATTTAGGAGGTACACATTTGAGAAGGATCTTCGCTTTAAGCTGCGGTTTCTATCTGTTAATCGGCATAACCAGCGTAGTTCTGGGTGCACTTCTGCCTGTTTTACTGCCACATTACGAGCGCGGCTACAGTGACGGAGGATTTTTGCTATTTTTGCAGTTTCTCGGCTTTCTTGTCGGTGTTCTGCTGTCTCCCTCCATGACTGCCAAAATGGGTCGCAAATGGATGCTCACGCTGGCATTGATCTGCATCGTGGCAGCTTATCTTCTGCTTGGCTGGTTGCCATCATGGGAGATCGTGCTGCTGTTAACCGTTATCGTAGGCTTTGGCTCAGGGATTATCGAACCTTCCGTAGGAGCCTTCACGATTGAATTTACAGAGAACCAGAAAGCCGTTGCCATGTCCAAGCTCGATGTCTTCTTCGCACTGGGTGCACTTCTTATTCCCGCCGCTGCGGCCTTGTTTATCTGGCTGGAACAGTGGCACCTCACCTTCTTTACCGTTGCGATTCTGGCTTTCATGCTCATGCTGCTGTGGGTAAGCATGCCACGATCTGCCGCACAATACCTGGAGCAAGCCGGAGAGAATACGTCTGACCAAAGAACAGAGAAGAGATCCCGTTATTCCAAAAAACAGCTGGGGCTGCTAACCATCTTTGTCGTGTTTTTCTTTGTGTATATGGGGCTTGAGCTTGGGCTGATGAATTTCCTGCCCTCCATTCTTGTGGAGCGTCTGGAGCTGTCGGAATCCATCGCTTCCCTTAGTGTTTCCATTTTGTGGATCGCGATGATTGTGGGCCGTCTTTTCTCGGGTAAAATTGCTGAAGCCGTGCAGTATATGCCGTTCCTGATCTGGAGCACGGTCGGAACATTACTGTTTACCATGTCCATGGTCTTTGTATCTGGTCAATGGGTCACATACGTGCTGATTTTTGGTACAGGTCTGTTTATGTCCGGGCTATTCTGTATTGCGCTGGTCTATGCCAACGTACTGATCCCTGGTATGACGGAAAGAACGACCAGCATTCTCATCGCTTCCGGCGGCATCGGTGGTGCAGTCTTGCAATATCTAACTGGGTGGAGCATGAGTGCATGGCCTGTTATTGGAACCATCTGGATTTTGGCAGGATTCTGCCTCCTTTTATTACTGACCCTTCTGCTTTCCTATCTCTGGAACACTCGACAGGATATGCTCGGCTCAACCTTCACACAGCAAACCAAGGAAATATAAATTCCAGCATCACAAAATACATTCACTTGAAGTCTTGAAAGGGGTGATGCAGCCCATCCGGAAAAAATTCGTATAGTTTAACCCAGCTTGTACACCAAAATATTGGAGGAAATTGCATGCAGACTTTAACCAATAACCGCTTTACAGTCGGAAACGGGATTAAGTTGATTGACGATTCAGGTGTGGAATACCTTGACGGCGTCTCGGGCACGTTTAATCTGTCACTGGGTTATAATCACCCGCATGTAGTCCGTAAAATTCAGGAACAGGTCGGCAATCTTACGCATATGTCCTCCTCCTTCACCGAACCTTATGTCAATGAGGTGCTGGATCACTTGGTCGAATACGCTCCTAACGATATCAATACCGGATGGATGCGGGATATTACCGGGTCCACAGCCAATGAGTGCGCAACGAAAATAGCTCAAAAGTATACTGGCTCAACGGATATTATCAGCCTGTATCTCTCTCACCATGGACAGACCCAATTTGCAACAGGCATCTCGGGTAATGCCTTCAGACGCAAACGTTTCCCCAACTCTTCTGCCGCCAATGCGGTTCATGTACCCGCTCCGTATTGTTACCGTTGCCCGTTCAAAAGCGAAAGCAGCGAATGTGGCTATCAATGTGTTGAAGCGATATCAGATGCGATTGATTACGCAAGCTCAGGCTCCGTTGCCTGCATGATTATTGAACCGATCCTCGGAAATGGCGGCAACATCATGCCTCCGCTCGGATATTTCCAACGTCTGCGCAAGTTATGTGATGAGAACAACATGCTGCTGATTGCCGATGAAGTCCAGACCGGGATCGGTCGGACAGGCACCATGTTTGCCAGCGAGCTGTTTGATATTCGTCCCGACATGATTACCCTTGCCAAAGGTTTGGGCGGCATCGGAGTACCCGTGGCTGCTGTGCTGATGCAATCCCGGTTAAACGTGCTGGAGAAGCACGAGCACTCCTTCACCTCAGGAAGCAATCTCATTTCGGTTACTGCAGCCAAATCCACGCTTGAAGTTGTCTCAGAACCCGGTTTCCTCGATGCAGTGAAACGTAAAGGCATGTTACTCGGAGGATTGCTGCAGGAGCTTGCGCAGAAATACCCGAGTATTGGTGAAGCCCGCGGTGTCGGGCTGATGTGGGGGCTGGAAATTGTCGGTGATCAGAACGAACCGGATACGCCAAAGACCAACGCCATTATAGACCGTGCTTTTACAGACCAGCACCTGATCCTGCGCAGTTCACGCTATGGCTTTGGCAACGTTGTTAAAGTAAGGCCGTCCCTGACCACAACGGAAGATGAGCTGGTTGAGATTGTTGACCGATTGGACAAGGTTCTGGCAAGCGTTCATTAAACATTTTTATCTTACCGAACCCATAGTTAGCACCGAGCAATCATTAATCATTAGGAGGTCTGATCATGCTTGCATTAGTATATAAATCTGCATGGGAAGTTGCGCTGGAGGAACGGCCTGTTCCCGAGATCACCAGAGATAACCAGGTGCTTGTCCGCATCAAAGCAACCGGTGTATGTGGTACCGATCTGGGCATTGTGAGCGGAAAATATCATGCAGCCCCTTCCGTTATTCTAGGCCATGAATCCGCAGGTGAAGTGATCGATGTCGGTTCAGCCGTTACCAACCTTCAGCCGGGAGATCGCGTCGTCATTGATCCTACGTATTATTGTGGTCAATGCGAGATGTGCAGAACAGGCAGACAGAACCACTGCACGCATAAATCCGTTACAGAAACGGGCGTAAGTGCAGACGGGACGTTTACGGATTATTACGTGACAGAAGATCGTTTTTTATACAAATTAAAGGATCATGTAAGTTATGAAGAAGCTACGTTAACCGAGCCGCTGAGCTGTATGCTCACAGGTATCAACCAGATTCATCTGTTACCGAATTTCCGAACCATTATTCTCGGGGCCGGGCCGATTGGCATTTTGTACAGCTACGCGCTTGCTTCCAAAGGGGTAACCGGAAGTCTTGTCGATATCTCGGAGGAACGTCTTGCCATTGCAGGCTCCATAGCACCGGATCGCTGGCAGGTTCATTCCTCCTTCGAACAGGCGATTGCAGATATTGCTCCCTCAACCGGTCAAGTGGATATGATTGTGGATACAACTGGCGTTGTAGGCACTCAGGTGTTATCCCAGCTCGCAAGCGGCGGCTATTTGATGCTGGTTGGTTTGCGAGATGGAACGACCTCCTTTAATCCGAAGGAAGTGGTGGACCGCAGTCTTAAAATCATCGGCTCCATCGATTCACTTGGAACATTTGCAACAGCACATTACATGATCGAACAGCAGATTATACCTGCCAAAAAAATTATTACACATTCATTCCCTCTGGAGAATTATGAAGAAGCATTCCGCACACTTGGTTGTGATATTCAAGGGCGCACGCTGCAGGCTTCTTCCAGCGCCATCAAGGTTGTGCTGCAATCAAATTAACCTCTCCCATTCTCTGACTAAGGCTGGAATGCTGAATCAAAAGCAGATACACTAGAATTATAGAATGCAGGTGAACATCATTCAGAAGGAGGAAGCAGCATGACAGCAAACCATGAGAGTGGACGTCAGCAGGATAATTTGATCAATGAGGATGGATATGAGCCCATTCAAGCGGTCATTTTTGATATGGATGGCGTATTGATTGACAGTGAACCGATCTATTTCGAGATTGAGCGGAGTTCATTTGATTATTTCGGTGCAGACGTTACCGTTCAGGAGCATCATTCATTTGTCGGGGTAACGCTTGAATCCATGTGGGAGCAAGTCATTAGCAAATATAAGGTCAAGGCACCGCTGGATGAAATCCTTGCATATCATCAGCACAATGTGATGGAGAAAATGCTCGGTCACGCCGAGCTTGTTGCTATATCTGGCGTGGAACGCTGGGTAAAATGGCTGCATGAGCAGCGCATTCCCATTGCTGTAGCTTCCTCATCCCCACGTGCCCTGATTGATCTGATTATGGACAAAACAGGATTGGCGCCGTACTTTGAACTACGCATGACGGGCGAAGAGGTTGAACATGGCAAACCGGCTCCGGATATTTTTCTTGCGGCAGCCGAGCAGATGGGCATATCACCGGCACGCTGTATCGTTATAGAAGATTCACGTAACGGCGTTCAGGCCGCGAAAAGTGCGGGCATGCGTTGTATCGGCTATCTTAATCCAGGCTCAGGAAATCAGAATCTGTCCCGCGCCGATCTGCAAGTTTCCAGTTATGACGAGCTGTGGACAATGAAGGATACACTGCCTTTTGAGAGCCCTGCACCGAACTTATCCAGCTCACTTTAATTGCCGGACCAGAACGGAACATGTATTGAACCAACCTCATCAGTGACAAAACAAACCCTGTCCAGCCACAATTCTTGTGAATTGAAGCTGGACAGGTTTTTTGCTTGCTGCATATTCAATAACAACCGGAACGCTTGCACGGTACTGCAATCTGAGCCTGATTATACGGAAATATCCAGGCTGCCGCCCAAGTTGGGATGTGGAGCCGGCACGGATTTTAACATCTCAACCATCTGCTCACCTTGCTGCTGTGCCATATCTTTGGCCATTGACATGACTTGAAGGCTCGCCGTCTGAGCCACCGAAGCCTGGCTCATTCCCATTGACAGTGCTGCAATATCCAATGTGATCCTCTCCTTTCCTTCTTTTCGTATAAAGACGTACTTAATATATATCGGTTGGAAGGAAGCCTTTGTTTAAAGCCGATTTACAAAATCACCCTTTAAGCAAAAAACCAAACAGCCACCGGCTTATTAAAACCAGAGCTGTTTGGGAAGATGACGTGCTTTACAAACGCTGTAATGTCATCAAATCAAGTTCGTTGATAGGCACTTCAGGTTTCATTACCACTTGTTTAATTATAGCAATAAAGTGTTTTTGAATCTGTTCAACCGTGGTGATATCATACACCTTGGCATTGTACTTTAACATGATCTTCATTTGCTCATGGGGTATAACAATTAAAGTAAAATCAAAACTATTGTGTTCTGTTCCCCCGACATTCGTAATTTCAAGCGGATTTTCACCTTTTCGGCCCAAATCCCGCAGCTGATTCTGAACCGGAAAATTCTGATACACGACCACATGGTTAATCAAAGCCTGTTTTTGCTTGGTCAAATTTTGAATATCATATAACGAGTACGTATCATATGCGTGTGAATCCACAGCTTGTGCCTGGGCCCTTTTCATCAGTTGTATAAAGGATTCATCCCCCTCAGCCCGGATACGAACAGGAATGGCATTGATAAATAGTCCGATCATGCTTTCAATCCCCGGAATGACTGGAGGTCTGCCCGATACTACACTGCCGAATACAACATCTTTGCTGTCATTGTATTTCTGCAGCAATACACCCCACGCGGTTTGCACAAAGGTATGAAGGGTCACCTGCTGCTGCTCTGCAATCTGTTTCATTTGCTGGACAAGTTCCTCATGCAGATGACAATTCAGCGTTCTGGAATCCTGTCTTTCATGCTGCGGTTTGGTTTTTTCCCCAGGCAGTCTCGTTTGCCCCTCATACCCTTCCAGATAGTGACTCCAGTAAGTTATTGCTGCTTCATTGTTTTGCTGCTCCAACCATTCAATGAATTGACTATATGGGGTCAACAGAGTCATTTCAGGTTTTCGATTTTCCCGAATCGCAAAATAGTTCTCAAATATCTCTTTACTGATAAGCGACATACACCAGCCATCCATCAAAATATGATGAAAACTCCAGATGACACGATATTGCTCCCGGGCTGTTCGGATTACAGACATCCGCATTAACGAATCTTTCTGCAAGTCAAATCCTCTGATCTGATCCTGCTCGATATATTGATCTACATACGTTTGACGCTGCAATTCACTTTTGTCTGTTATATCCTCAACTTTAAATTCAAATTCCTTCTCCTTATACACAATTTGCAGAGGAATGTTCAGCAATCCAGTGTAAAAATTAGTTCTTAATATCGCATGTCTTTGCATGATCTGATCCAGACTGGCTGCAAAAGATGCCACGTGCAAATCTCCGCGCATATCAAATAAGATTTGTACAAAGTACGCACCCGACACGGGATTCCGTTCACTTTCGTACAGCATTTCCTTCTGCAAAGGAGTCAGTGGATACACATTCTCGATCTGACCGATATTCCGGGTATATTCCACCATTTGATCCCATTGATCCATCGTTAATGCCTTAAGTGAAAGATCACTTGGCGTAAGTTCAGGTTGTTCTTTAGTTATGCAATGCTGCATTATTTTACGAAGGTTATCCTTATAATAACAAGCCAGTTGTTCCATCGTTTCCCGCTGATATTGTTTCTGACTATAACTGATGGACAGGGAGAGCCTTCCCTCTATGACGATACCATTGATATTAAGCACAAACGGCCTCTTGTTGTTTTCACTGACAGAAGGTCCGCCGGAATACGTTGAAAATTGAATACCCTCCTGCTTCGAATCCTGATTCACTTGCCCCATATAATTAAAACTGATTTCGGGATTTTTCACTAATTTATCTCCCTCATCTTGCTGTGACAAGTACCTCAATATTCCATAACCAATCCCTTTACTCGGGATCTGACGCAGTCCTTCCTTGACGGATTTGATTCTCCTGGATATGCTGGCCCCGGCTTCCATGTTAATCATAACCGGATACATACTCGTAAACCATCCCACTGTACGTGTGATATCCAGCTCTGGAAGGATGTTTTCTCTACCGTGTCCTTCCAGGTTTACGAGCATTTTATCCTTACCTGTCCAATCATGAACGGCCATTCCGAGAGCGGTTAGCAATATATCATTAATCTCCGTATTGTACGCATGATGAGTCTGCTTTAATAACTGCTCCGTTTCCTCGGCTGTCCAATGTATGGTAATCGTCTCGCTGTCTTTTCCGATCGTCTGCCTACAATCCATATCCTTAGGCAGCGGAGCTAGCTCAGCCTGTTCCACAGACTGCCAGTAGGAATACTCTTGCTTCATCACCGGCTGATCGGCAAAGGCTGATAATTCTTCTGCCCACTGTTTAAACGACGTCGTTTTCTGAGGAAGATGGATCTGCTCCCCCCTCAGGAACTGTTCAAGTCCTGTTTGAATATCTTCATATAAAATACGCCACGATACCCCATCAATCACCAAATGATGAATGGCCATGAGCAAGTGATCACCATCAGCACATTGAAACAAGCCAAGTTTAATCAAAGGACCGTGATGCAGGTCCAAGCTGCTCTGGATTTCTTTTGCTTTAATTCCGACCAAGGTTGCAGGATCGACGCTGCTCTTCAGATCGAAAATGTCCAGACTGTATAATCCTTCTTCTTCAGCTCCACGGTTCCATGCTGAGTATCCGCCTTCCTGAGATTGACGGTAAACGATGCGAAGCGCATCATGCTGTTTGACGATGTTGTTCATGATGCTGTGAATAAATCCGATATCAAACCGGTCTTTGCGGAAAAACACCATTTCCTGATTGTAATGATGCGCGTCCACCATGTTCTGATCAAAGAACCAGCGCTGAACAGGTGTCAGCATGACTTCTCCTGTAACTTCCCCTTGATCATAATGAGTGCTCACGGATGTCACATGTTCACTTAGTTCCGCTACGGTTGGATAGGTGAAAAAGTGTTTCATTTCCACTTTATAACCCGATTGGAGCAGACGAGATGCCACTTGAATACATTTGATGGAATCTCCGCCAAGCTCAAAGAAATGATCCGACCTGCTGATTTTCTGAACTCCGAGCACAGCTTCCCAGGCGGAGATGATCGCTTGCTCCACCGGGCTTTGTGCTGCCGCATATTCGGCTTCCTGATCTACACGTTCTTGTGGAGAAGGCAATGCCTTCCGGTCAATCTTGCCATTGGAGGTTAACGGAATGTGTTCTAATTGAACAAAATACGACGGGATCATGTAATCCGGGATTTCGTGAGCTAATGCCGCTCTGATTTCCCTGGCTGTCAATGCGCTGCTTCCTTTCCAATAAGCGCACAGTTGCTTTGATCCATCCTCATTTTCATGGGCGATTACAACCGCTTCCTGGATCATATCCATTTTTAAAATAGCTGTTTCCACTTCTCCCAGTTCGATGCGATAACCCCGAATTTTCACCTGATGATCGATCCGTCCCAAATATTCAATATTTCCATCCGGCAGCCATCTTGCTGCATCTCCGGTTCGGTACAGCTTTCCTTCCGTGATCCAGGCATGTTCCACGAACTTTTCTGCCGTCAACTCAGGTCGATTCAGATAACCTCTGGCCAGCCCCTCTCCTGCGACATACAACTCTCCTTGAACACCAATCGGCTGCAGCTGTTGCTGTGTGTTCAAAATATAGGTTTGCAGCGTCGGGATCGGTTTGCCAATATTGCTTTTTCCTGCCTCGATTTCAGTTTCAGTGATTTCCTTATAAGTCACATGAACGGTAGTTTCCGTTATGCCATACATATTGATCAACTGAATGAATGGATATTTCTCCCTCCAGTTTTTTAATAACGCCGGATTGAGAGCTTCCCCTCCAAATATCACTTTCCTTAAATGCAGACTTTGTTCATGACTCGCCAACTCCTCCTGAAGGAGATGGTAGAAATACGTTGGCGTTTGATTCAATATGGTGACCTGCTCATCTCTTAACAATTGCAGAAATTGCTGCGGGCTTCTGGCTGTCATCTGTGGAACAATGACCAGTTTACCGCCATAGAGCAATGCACCGTACATTTCCCATACCGAGAAATCAAAACAGAAGGAATGGAACAGCGTCCACGTATCCGATGGTTTAAAATCAAATCTGTTCTGGCTGTTAAACAGCAATCGAACTACGTTTTTATGTTCAATGCATGTGCCCTTGGGTTTGCCTGTCGTTCCCGAGGTATAAATGACGTAGGCCAGCCCTGTCGGGCTCACAGTCACTCCAAGGTTGGAATCCTCTTTATGATACGCGTGCAGATCATCGAGGCAGATAATTTCTCCTGCAAAAGAAATGCGTTCTTGCAGATGGCTTTGCAGCAGCAATACATGTATACCCGAATCCGCAAGCATATAGTTTACACGATCCTCAGGATATTCAGGGTCAATCGGTACATATGCACCCCCCGCCTTCAAAATCGCAACAATTCCCACCACCATATCTAACGATCGATCAGCGATAATTCCGACTAACTGATCCTGTTGAACTCCTTTGGCATGCAATGTTCTTGCCAATTGATTCGCTTTTCTGTTCAGTGTCTGATAGGTCAGCTCCTGACCTTCAAATACAACAGCTACCTGTTCAGGAGTTCGTTCCACCTGCTCCTCAAACAGTCCATGAATTGTTTTGTCTATTGGATATTCAGCCTTCGTGTCATTGAACGATACCAGAATTTGCGCTTTCTCCTGTGCTGTCATCAGGTCTATATCATTGATCGGAACATGAGGGTTGTTGACCACCTGCTGCAACAGTTGAATCAAATGACCTTGAATCCGTTCTATACCTGCCCGATCATAAACATTGGCATTGTAATAGAACATGCATTTCAGCGCTTGGCCTGGTTTGATAATCAGGTTAAAATCGTAATTGGTTTGTTCATCTGCTTCTACATTTGTAATTCGAAGAGATATCTCCTCCTGGTCCCCGAACTGTTCTGTAATGCCTTGTACAGGATAATTCTCAAATATAAGAATGTGATCGATTAAGTTTTGCTTTTGTTTGGTCTCCGCTTGAATCTCATATAACGGAAAAGTTTCATGCAGGTGCGAAGCGACAGCTTGCTCCTGATTCCGCTTCATGATCGAAGAAAATGTCTCGTTTCCTTGCGATTGAATCCGAACAGGGATGGTGTTGATAAACAGGCCGATCATGCGTTCAACCCCGGCAATCGCGGCAGGTCTGCCTGATACCACACTCCCGAACACAACATCCTGGCTGCTGTTGTATTTCTGCAACAGCATTCCCCAGGCAGTCTGCATGAATGTGTTCAGTGTTACCTGATTCTGGCTTGCAACTTGTGTAATACGTTCGGTTAGTTCCTGACTCAGTGTGCAGATCAGATTCTCGGAATGATATTCGTTGCTTTTCGGAATGGCATGCTCTTTCGGCAAAGAATTTTGCTCCTCATAACCCTGCAAATAATGACTCCAGTATTTCAGGGATGCTTCATGATCTTGTTTATCCAGCCATTCGATATAATGTTTGTAAGGCGTAACGGCTTGTTGCTCCCGTTTTCGTTGTTCCAGAATGGCAAAATAACCGTCGAACAGCTCCTGGATCACCAGAGAAAGACACCAGCCATCCATCAAAATATGATGATAATTCCAAATAAAACGATAGGTTCGATCATGCGTTTGCAAAATCGATATCCGCATCAATGCATCCTTGGATAAATCAAAGCCTTTCGTTTTATCTTTCGTTGTATACGCCGCCACGTAGCCATAACGATCCTCTTCCTTCATATCACGCAAATCTTCATAGTAAAGCCCGTTTGGCTTATGACGATAAACGATCTGCAGGGGGCCGTGTTTCCATCGGCTGTGAAAATTCGTTCTGAGAATCGCATTCCGTTCGATCAGTTGATCCAGACTTCTCGCAAAAGCGTCCACATCCAACAATCCATGAAGATCCAGCGTCGTTTGAAGCACATAAGCTTCAGAACCTGAATGAAGCATATTATGGAAGAGCATGCCATTTTGCATTGGCGACAGCGCATATATATCTTCAATTTCACCAATAGGTTCAGCTTCGCGAACCAGCCCTTCCAACTCTTCGATGGTCATGCCTTTTATGGACAGGTCACTTGGTGTTAATTCCGGCTTCTCTTTGATCATGCAATGCTTCATTAATTCATTCACATGATTTTTGAAATAAACCGACACTCGCTCCATCGTTTCTTTTCGAAATTGAGTGCGGCTATACTTCCATGACAATGACAACCTCCCTTCCACAATCATTGCATTGACATCAATAAGCACATTTCTTCGGTGATCCCCGCTCGATTCTGCTCCGCCTGAATAAGGAGAGATTTGCATTCCGCTATGCTGGAGGTCCTGATCAAATTGTCCCAAATAATTAAAACTAATTTCAGGATTCAGCGTCAGCGGCGCCTCTTTGCCATGTGTGCTTATATATCTTAACACCCCATATCCAATCCCTTTTTTCGGGATACTGCGAAGGATTTCTTTGTTTGTCTTGATAACCTGAGCTAAATGGGATATCCCTTTCATGTCAAGCACAACCGGGTATTGACTCGTAAACCATCCAACCGTTCGTGTAAGATCAAGATTCGGCATAATGTCTTCTCTGCCATGTGCCTCCAGATTGACAAGAACCTCTTCCATGCCTGTCCATTGACAAATCGACATGCCTAATGCGCTAAGCAGCAGATCATTAATCTCCGTGTTATAAGCACGGTTGGCATGTTTCAATAATTGCTGTGTCTCCTTTACCGTCCATTCCATCGTTATTTCTTCGCTGTCTTTTTCCAGTGCATCATTCGTTTGGAAATCCGTCGGCAATGGCTTAAAGCAGGCTTGTTCCATTTCACTCCAGTAGTGCAACTCCTGTTTTATGACGTCACTGTCCGCATACAACTGGAGCTGCTCTGCCCATAATTGAAACGAAGCCGTTTTCTGGGGCAGTTGAATTTCTTTTCCATGACTGAATTGCTCATAACTCTTCGACAGGTCTTCGATCAAAATTCGCCATGAAACCCCGTCGATCACCATATGATGAATGACAATCAACAGATGATCACCGTCTGCGCATTGAAACACACACAGCCTCATCAAAGGGCCCTGCTCCAAGCTTAAACTGCGCTGAAGTTCATTTGCTTTCTGCGCAATTTGAAAAGACGGATCTGCTGACGACTTGAAGTCCATCACTTCCAATGTATAGAATGATTTTTGTGATTCAAGCCCTTGATTCCACGCCTCATAACCTTGTTCCGTACGATGATAAACTATGCGAAGCGCATCATGATGCTCAACCATTTTATCAAACACGCGGCAAAGTATGGTCTCTTGAAAACCTTCCGGCCGATGCAGCATAATGGACTGATTATAGTGATGGATGTCCACCTGGTATTGATCAAAAAACCAATGCTGGATCGGAGTCAGCAGCACTTTGCCTGTAACGGTTCCCTGCTCTGACATTGTGCTTACAGGCTGAACATAGGGAATCAGGCTTGCAATGGTCGGGTTCTTAAACAAATGATCCATCTGTACCTGATAACCTGCCTGGTATAACCTCGAGGAAACCTGAATGGATTTAATTGAATCCCCGCCCAGCTCAAAGAAATTATCCAGGAGTCCAACATTCTGTACCCCCAGTACAGCTTCCCAGATCGATGCCAGCTGTTGTTCCATGATTGTCCTCGGCGCTTCATACTCCGTGCCTTTCAGCATATGATCTTTGGGTGAAGGCAGTGCCTTACGATCTGTCTTTCCATTGGACGTCAGCGGCATCTGATCCAGTTGTACAAAATAGGACGGGATCATGTAATTTGGCAGTTGACGGGACAGCCCTTCTCGCAGCTCTGCAACAGTTATTGCGTCCCCTCCTACAACATATGCACATAATTGCTTTGTTCCTGTTTCGTCCTCTATGGCGATTACGACCGCCTCTTGAATCCCGGTTATATTTAAAAGGGCAGCCTCTACTTCACCAAGTTCAATCCGATATCCACGAATTTTCTCTTGATGGTCCATTCTTCCGATGTATTCAACATTTCCATCAGGCAGCCATCTTGCAAAGTCACCCGTCTTGTACATTCTCGCTCCCGGCACAAATGGATCATCGACGAACCTCTCTGCCGTCAGATCAGGACGATTCAAGTATCCTCTGGCGAGCCCTGGCCCCGCTACACATAATTCCCCCTGTACGCCAACAGGTTGCAGTTCATGATGTTCACCTAAAATGTAGACTCGATTGTTTGCAATTGGCTTACCAATAGAGATATGTTGCTCCGTGGAGTTAATCGAAAGAATGGTGGATACCACACTGTTTTCAGTCGGACCGTACTCGTTGCACACTTCGATCCGTGGATTGATTCGGTTCAATCGTTGTATTAACGAAGGCACAATCTTCTCTCCCGCAGCAACCACATTTTTGATCGAAGCCCAATCCTCTGCTTCTGCTTGTTCCAAGAGGGTCATCAAGAAGCTGGGCGGACTTTGAATGTGCGTAATTTCCTGATTTTTGATTATTGAATTGATCGCCACCGCATCTTTACACTGTTGACGGTTTAACAAATACACAGTCGATCCTGAGATGATCGGGCCAAAAAAATGAGTAATGAATGAATCAAACACAAAGGGATTCAGCATTAATACCCGGTCTTCTCCGCTAAAACGATAAAAATCCGATTTCCATTGCAAGGAATTCACAATGCTGGCGTGTTCAATCATGACACCTTTGGGGTTGCCTGTTGTTCCTGAAGTATAGATCATATAAGCCAGGTCATCCGCATGGACGGGGTGCTCTATATTCAAATGACTGTTATTGCAATGGGCCTCAGCATCGAGAAGGACAGTCGTCCCTGCATATTTTCCAGGCTTCTGTATATGACCGTGATGCAGCAACCAGGCCGCATTTGAATCCTCAAGGATAAACTGAATACGATCTGCCGGATATTCCGGATCGATAGGAACGTAAGCTCCCCCGGCTTTCAGAATACCGAATAATCCTACAATCATCTCCAGCGAGCGCTCCGCCATAATTCCAACGAATTGTCCCGTCTGCACCCCTTTATCTTGAAGAGTCCGGGCTAGCTTATTAGATTGTTGATTTAATTCTCTGTACGTCAACGACCTATTCTCAAATATCACGGCGGGATGATCCGGCGTCCGCTCTACCTGTTCTTCAAATAATTGATGCATTGCTTTATGTTGCGGATACTCCACCCTTGTATCGTTAAAATCAAATAACAGCTTGTTTCGTTGAGATGCTGACAGCATTTCGACTTGACTTATCTCCAGATCGGGCCGGTTCAGCATGATGGCCAATAATTGATCAAGATGTTCTGAAGCCTGGATCATATAATCTCGATCATAACGCTCTGCATCATAGACTAATTTCAAACAAACCGCCTCATTTTCCAGAACAAAATGGAACATGGTCGCTGCTCTAACGTTAGTTGCAGGGAGATTATGTGCTTCCCCCAATGAAACCAACGTATGGATCATAGGTACGTGGTTCGTATCGTACTGAATATTTAATCGTTCAACCATTTTTCTGAAAGGAATTTGTTGATGCTGGACAGCTTCACTGAAACTGACCTTCATTTGATTAAATGCAGATTTAAAGGACATCGTAGCATCCATATGATTTTTCAGGAGCAGAACCTTGTTTGAGAGTGAGAGATCACTCTTCTTCTCTTCGATCGCTCTCATGCCCATAATCATTTTGGTTTCATTGGTGTATTTGTATAACAGACATTGAACTCCGTTTAATAATATCGTGTAGATTGCCATTGGCACGTTTCTGGAAATGGACTTGATCTGTTTGCATACTTCGGCTGACATTGGCTTATAAATATAATCCAGATGGTGTCTTTCGTCTGCATGTCTGGAATCAATCTTGCAATAGGGCAGATGAACAAGAACATCATCATCTTCAAATCGGCTTGCCCAATACAATTCCTGTTCTTTGAAAATAGACATACGGCACCCCGATCACTATTTGTATTTTAGGTTCATTTAGAAAAAATCCATCTCAATCAGATCAGTGAGCAGCTCCTTATTCTGGTTTTCCTCAGCCAATTTGATTTGATTGATTTCTATATGAGGCTCGCGGCATATCGTTGTCAAAATTAGCAACAGGTTCTGTGACATGCTTTCAACTGTTGTTCTCTCAAACAAGACCGCACTGTACTCAAAAGCGGCATCGAGATGGTGATCCGATTCAGTAACATACAGCGTTAAATCAAACTTGGATACATGATTGTTTGGAGCGCAAGGTACACAGGTAAGGCCATCCATGTGCATCTCTGACGGACCTGTATTTTGCAAGACAAGCATAGTGTCAAACAACGGGTTTCTTCGCGCGTCCTTCGTTAGCTCCATTTTCTTGATCAATTCCTCAAACGGATAGTCCTGATTCTCATAGGCGTTCAGCATATGTTCTTTAACTTCCAGCAGATACGTTGCAAATGTTTTATCCGCTGCAGGCTGATTTCGAACAGCCAGTGTGTTCACAAACATGCCCATGACCGGCTCCAGCTCCGCATGTGTCCTTCCCGCAATCGGCAACCCCACAACGATGTCCTCTTGTCCGCTATATTTAGACAACAGAATGGTATAAGCAGCGAGCAGAATCATATATAATGTTGTTCCTGTCAGTGCCTCCAATTTTCTCAAGCCTGCAACGATGTTATCCTCAACAGCAATTTCCAACAGGTCTCCCGCATAACTCAGCGTTTCAGGTCTTTCATAATCTGTCGGCAATTCCAGCAGTGGCATCTGCTCACTGAAAACCCCGAGCCAATACTGCTCCTGCTTTTTCATCCAGTCACTTTGAAGTTGGAATTGCTGCCACTCGGCATAATCCTTGTATTGAATTCGAAGAGGAGAGAGCTTGTCTCCGCGATATAACTGGCCAAGTTCGGTCATTAACATCTGCACAGATAGTCCGTCTGCGATGATATGGTGCAGATCGACCAGCAATATATGGAAATCCTGTCGAAGTTCAACCAGCCCAGCTCGCATCAGCGGCGCTTGTCCCAGATCAAAGGTACGAATAAACTGTTGTATCTGGTCTTGCACCTCTTCTTCCGTTGCCCGAATGGATTCAATGGCAAACTTCACTTCAGGATATATGATTTGTTTGGGTTCTCCTTGAATGACTTTGAAGGCAGTCCGCAGAGATTCATGACGTTTCACTAACTGCCCGAAGGCTTCTTCCAATCGCGTCCGATCCAGCGCGCCCTCCATCATAAACATGCCCGACATGTTGTACGTGAGTTCCTCACCGGCTTTGATGCCCATGATGTACATTCTCATCTGTGCAGAAGATAGAGGATAGTATTCCTTTTTCTGCGCTTGAGGGATGGACAGGTTAGCCTGCTTCTTCTCCATCTGATCAATGAATTGAGCCATCTGTTCCATCGTCTGCCATTCGAAGACATTTCTTACGGACATACGAATATTCAGGCTTTGATTGATTTTATACGCCAGCTTTGTTGCACGTAAGGAGTTGCCTCCAATATCAAAGAAACTGTCTTTAACACCAATTTTGTTTACGCCAAGTACATCTTGCCAAATGGGCAGCAACGTTTTCTCCATAGATGTTCGGGCTTCGATATATTCATTTCCCGTCTGTATGTTTTGTTGCGGTAACGGAAGTGAACGACGGTTAATTTTCCCGTTGGATGTCAAAGGCATATGATCGAGCTGAATAAAGTAGGCTGGAACCATATAATCGGGCAGCCTGGTGGAAAGCATTTGTTTCAACTCTCCAACGGTCTGTGTGATATCCGACGTAAAGTAAGCGCATAGGGATTTATCTCCGTTTTCATGCTCATGAGCAATAACGATCACTTCTTTCACACCCGGCACATGTAACAATGCCGCTTCAACTTCTCCCACCTCGATCCGATAGCCGCGAATCTTGATCTGATGATCCATACGTCCCAAGTACTCGATATTGCCATCCGGCAGCCATCTCGCCATATCCCCTGTCTTATACATGGTCACGCCTTGAACAAAGGGATCACGCACGAATTTCTCGGCTGTCAGCTCAGGCAGGTTCAAATATCCTCTGCCTACCCCGTCGCCGGAAATACATAACTCCCCTGCAACACCCACAGGCTGAACTTGTTCATATTTGTTCAATACATACAGGCGGTTATTTCCTAAGGTTCGACCAATCGGCAGAACATCTCGTCCGTTTTCTATGTCTAGCTCCTCCTGAACGATACGGTAGGTCGCAGCATCGACACAACACTCGGTCGGACCATATACATTCACTATCGTTGGTGGTGTCATGTGGTGAAGAGAGAACAAAGCGGTGAATTCAGCGACACTTTGCCGGGAAAGAGCTTCTCCGCCAACAAGCATATATTTTAACGATATCCCTTGAACGTCTTTTGCCCTGGAAAGCAGTTTCAGATGTGCAGGTGTACCGTCGGTCACATCAATTTGATTCCTTTTGTAATAATTCATTAGTTCTTGTCCATCCCCTACCGTCTCCTGATCCACAACAAACAAGGCATGTCCAGATAATAACGCCCCGAAAATCTGCTTGACCGATGCATCGAAATAGTAGGGTGCCAGTAAAGCAACATGTAAGCCGTTATGCGGATTATCAATGACCTGGTTATACAGTGATGTAACCAGATGTTGAACCTGAGCGTGTTCTATCATCACACCTTTAGGCGTGCCCGTTGTACCGGAGGTATAGATGACATAAGCCAGCTGCATGGAACCCACGGAAGCCTCTTCACGTTTCAAGTTGGAGAGATTGGCCGCATACGTTTTTTCATCGTTTAAATCCATTATCTTGCCATCGAAGCACACCTTATGTTTGAGGTGTTTTTGTGTGACGAGCAACGTTGCTCCTGAATCAAGCAAAATATGCTGAATACGCTCTTCAGGAGAATCCGGATCAAGCGGCACATACGCCCCGCCTGCTTTTAAAATGCCAAAAATGCCAACGATCATGTCAATGGAGCGATCTGTCATAATGCCTACAAGTTGATCCGCACACACACCTTCAGCTCTTAGCGTATGCGCCAGCTGATTCGCCCGTTCATTTAATCGACGATACGTTAATCGCTGATCCCCATAACCAATGGCCAATTGGTCAGGTGTCCGTTCTACCTGTGCCTCGAAACGCTCCTGAATAGTCTGATCACGGGAGTAGTCGATTGAGCTAGCGTTAAAATCATGTAAAAGAACGTTCTGCTCCTGTTCAGATAACATCTGAATATCGGACAATGTAACTTCCGGTTGGATTACAATGTCTCTGAGAATATGGAGCAGATGTGTTTTCATTCGCTCGATGGTGCTCTGTGCAAATAGTTCCGTCTTGTAATTCAAGTGCATCTCCAGACATTCGTTATCATCTTCAACGATAAACATCAGATCATACAATGATACGCCGACGTTGATTTCTCTCACTTTGAAGCTGCAGTCCTTTTCCTGCCTTTGGTTCAACGCCGTATTATGGAAAATGTACATCGTATTAAAAAGTGCCATTCCTGTCGTCTCACGCTGTGCATTTAATTTCTCTACAAGATTGTCAAACAGATAGTCCTGGTTAGCTAAAGCATCAAGAGATTGATGTTTAATCTCTTCGAGATAGGATCGAAACGGCTTATTCCCGGCAGGCTGTGATCGAATGGCTACTGTCTGAATAAAGACACCGATCATATGCTCGACATCAGGATGATTTCTTCCGGATGTTGGCGTTCCTACAATAATGTCCTCTTGCGCAGTATATCTGTGAAGCAGCAATTTATACGCGGCCAGCAACACCATAAACAGTGTAGTTCCTGTCTGTTTGGCAAGCCTCTCCAGGGATTGCTTCAAATGCTGATCCAGAACAAATGACAGTCTTGATCCAGCCGAAGTCAAGTGTGGTGTTCGAGCATAATCTGTAGGCAGATTCAGTATCGGTATCTCCCCGCTGAATTGATCCAGCCAGTATTTCTCCTGCTGTTTATAGCCCTCACCCGACACGTAGTCTTTCTGCCAAGCGGCAAAGTCTTTGTAGTCCACCTTGATTTCCGGCACGCTTCGCCCGTCATATGCATCGATAAGTTCATTCGCCAGAATACCAACGGAATAACCGTCCGATATAATATGATGCATTTCAATGAGAATCTCGGCATGATCCGCGTCTACACGAATGAATTCGGCACGTATTAATGGAGCCTGTGAGCAATCAAATGGTCTGCTAAACGCCTTGACATGCTGTTCAAATGAATCATGGCTTAGCTCCAATCGTTTCGCCTGAAAATCAATAGACGGGGCAATCGTTTGGTAAAGCTCTCCATCGATCAGATGAAAACTTGTACGAAAAGCTTCGTGACGCTGCACAATCTTTTCTAATGCATCAATCAAACCAGCTTCATCGATACGTCCTCTGACTGTGAGATGACCGCACATATTCTGGAACACACTGTTCGGCTCCAATTGATCCAGAAAATAGATTCGTTGTTGTGCAGAAGAAGTCTCGTAAAACTCCTTGATGTCCACAGGTTTAATCGGAACGACGGCGCTGACGTTCTCGCCTGTAATCAGACTGGCAAGCTCCTTCAGGTGTTTATTTCTGAATAATTGAACGATGGAAATATATTGTTGAAACTGCTGATGCACCTTGGAAAGCATGATTGTTGCCTGGAGCGAGTTTCCCCCGAGATCAAAGAAGTGATCATTCCTGCCCACCTGCTCCACGGACAATACGTCCTCCCAGATCCGCGCCAGCTCTCGCTCAATATCATTAGCAGGATGCACAAACTCGGCCGTACGCCTAACGGCAGCAACACGCTCTGTTTGATATAGACTGTACAATTCATGCAATCGCATCTGTTGTTGCTCTGAAAATAAAGTCAACGACGAAATTTCTGCTTCAGGATGGCTCACCATATTTTGCAGCAATGCCTTGAATCCTTCGGACCACAACGTCATCATCTCATGCCCGATCAGATCGGTATTGTAATCAAAATCAAGGTACAATTCATGGTTAACATCCGTAATATTGAGAAATAAATCATATGAAATATGTTTGATCGGATACGACATGAACTCTGTCTCCAACTTTTCGAATTGGAGATAATGAATCGTTCTGTCCATATTAAATAAAATGCGGGTCTCCGGTGCATGCATAGGTGCAAGCTGCTCGGATACGATCGTTAATGGCACTTGCTGATGTTTCATGACAAGAGCAAGCGTCTCCTTGAGCTGAACAATATGGTCTGAAACAGACTGCTCCGTCAACACGGCGTAATGCACAGGTACAATATTCACACAGTTGCCCATCAGCTCATTTTTGCCCATATGCGACTGACCCGCTACAGGCACTCCAATAACAAGCATGGATTGACCTGTGAGTTGATGCAAATATAAATGGAATGCTGCAAACATCGTCACAAACAAACTGTTTTTGTTCCTTATACTCAAGGAACGCAAGGCTGCTGTTAATTGCTGATCCAGCTTGATGGAATATCGTTCACCTGAATATCCCTTTTGCAAGTCATTGGACTGCATCGTTGGCAAGGTGATGCTCGGAAACGACAAGGAAAATTGATCTTTCCAGAACTGAATTCCTTCGGCAAACGCTCCCTTTGCATGTTCAAGCCGCTGCCAGGTCAAATATTCCCGGAATGGAATGGCTTCAGGCAATTGAACCGGAACCTCGCGAACAAGAGCAGAATAGATCTGTTCCAGCTCCTGAATGAATAGAGCCACCGACCAGCCGTCGGCAATGATATGATGAAAGGTCAGCACCATAACATATTGATTCGCTGCCTGTTTAAGCAAACTAATCCTAAACAAAGGTTCGTCTGATTGCAGGTTGAATGCTTCACTCGCATTGGCAGATAACCATTGGGAAATTTCCTGTTCCTGTTTCTCGCCTACATACATGGAGAAATCCAGCCAAGTGCACTGAAATTCCATGACCTGTTTAATCTCCTGTGTTTCACGATCTGCATGAATGACGGTTCGCAGAGCTTCATGACGCTCTACCATCTGATTCACAGCCTGTTCCAGGGCGGACGGGTTCATATGGCCTTTCATTTTTAAAATAACACTCTGATTTAATGCGGCATTTGCATCTTCACCGTGAAGTGTAGTTAGTAATAATTGTTTTTGCTCCAAAGACAGCGGAACTTCCATAACAGGCGAAGCACCAGGAATAAAGCCCAACGCCTGCAGCTCACAGATTGTCTCTTTCACAATCCGGATGATTGTATTCATGTCCTCTATGGAATGGGCAGCCGATATAAAACAGTTGCGACCCTCCCAAATATATAAACCTTTATAGATTAAATGGTAGAAAAACAATTCCATATCCCCAAAGGAAATAAATCGGAATAGCGATCCGAAGTTCACCATCTGCATAGGTACATTGGATGTTTTAAAAAACTCATTTAATTCGTTTACAAGAACAGCTGTTTTTTCATTTAATTCCTGATATAAGGTTCCTGCTTCCGCTTGAAGATGCTGCAACACCCTTAACGTCACCCGCATGGTAAGAGGATGTGTGCAGAACGTTCCGCCAACAAAGGTTTTCTTATCTGCGTCTGAAGGGTACGATGAGTCACCGAAACTCCAAGTTCCTCCATCTACGGCGTTCATAAATCGAGCCTTACCTGCAACGATGCCAATGGGCAGCCCGCCGCCAACCACTTTTCCATAGGTAACCAGATCGGCCTGAACGCCAAACCATTCCTGTGCTCCGCCCAACCCGATTCTAAATCCGGTAATGACTTCGTCAAAAATAAGCGCAGTGCCCGATTGAGTAGTCAGCTCTCTTAGCTCTTGCAAAAACTGTGTTGGTTGAACATCCGGTCTCCGACTTTGCACCGGCTCAACAAGCACAGCAGCCAATTCATGCCCGATACTGCGAATCATCTCGAGTGATTGCGGATGGTTATAATTCAGAATAATCAAATCATCCATAAAGCTGTTCACAATACCAGGAGCCATGGGCAGTGCAGTAGATAATGCATTCCCGGGATTCGCTACGCCTAGCACCCCATCATGTGTGCCATGATAGGAGCCGGAAAATAAAACAACCTTGGAACGCCCTGTTGCCGCCCTAGCCAAACGCAGCGCAACCATGACAGCCTCTGTCCCTGAATTATAAAATGCGACACGCTCTACACCCGTCAGCTCTGAAATTTTCTCTGCCACATCTCCTGCCAAGTCTGACATTGGACCTAATGGAGGCATCTGCCCTTGAATGCTGTCGGCCATTACATGTTGGATAAACGATGGATTATGACCAAACAGATTCACACCAAACCCCATCGTCAAATCCAGATATTCGTTCCCATCGATATCCCATATTCTGGACCCGTCAGAGCGTGTCGCAACAATAGGGTATACCATTTCCTTCCAGTAAGAACGAAATCCAGCGACATTGCGATTGTTGGCGTGCACGTAACGGGTTTGGTCTGTTTTTAGCTTGGAACCTTTCGTTTTAGCAGCATACTTTGCTATAAATTGTTCAATATACTGGTTCTGCAGCGCTGAGAATTCACTTTCTTCTTGAATTTTCAGTGATTGGTACGGTATAAAAGGCTTGATTTCCCCGGAGCCGGAATCAGATGTGACCTTTTCCGTTCCATTTTCTTCACTTTTTCCATGGGCTTTATCGTTTTCAATGTGTTCATTCTCTTTTGGTGGCACTTCTCTACGTTCTTTAACTTCATTAACTTCGTTATGTTCATGCTGTTGTAGTTGCAAAGACGTCGCTTGAACAGCAGTTTGCTCACCCAAAAGAAAATTCAGGCTTTTTAATTGGGATTCCATCAGTTGAATGGCAGACAGAACAATTTGCTCCGAATTGGCTGATGGTTTGACCGGATTCGAATGCTGAACGGATGCAAGAGGTCGTTTTTCAGATTGCTCCTGCTCTGGCATATCATCACTGTGTGTAGATATATCCATATTCTTTATATTTTCTGATACATATTGCACTAAAGAGTTGATGTTCGTAAGGGTCTCAAAAAACATCTCCATCGGAATATGCAAGCCAAACGAGTCTGATATTTCTTTCTGGATTTGCACAAGAATGATGGAGTCCAGCCCCATCTGCAGAAAGTGGACATGTTCATCTAACTCTTCCAGCTTCAGACCGGATGCACGGCTGATGCTTGTCTTGATTTTCAACTGCACATCATTTGTATTTTGCTGCATTTGAACCTCTCTCCTTTCTGCCCTATGCTCCGCAGGTATCGGTTGTTTGACTTCGATCCAACACCTCTTCTGTTCAAATGGATATAAAGGTAACGGGATTTTGGAGATGATTTCGCCATCATAGAATCTCTCCCAATCAATTACTGCCCCTCGTGTAAACATTTCTCCGAATGAACGTAATGATTCTGTTTTTGGCAGGGCATAGAGATGATCGAAAACAAGTGTTCTGTCTTTTTGGGCATAGCCAAAATAAACATCTGTCAGCTTGCTTTCTCCTTGAGCGATTTGTTCCAATTGTTCATACAGTTCCTCTACGCTCGTAATTACGATCGCGAGCCGATAATCAAGACTGGCTCTTCCCCTGCTTGCTGTATAACAGATCTGTTGAATGCTAACATCACGATTCTCCCTGATAAACTGAAAATACATGCTGACCAGGTCGTTCAGTGCCCGTTCATTCACAGCAGATAACACAAACAGATGAGGCTCTTGATCCGAAGTTTTGTGTACGGTTTTGGATGGAACATATTCTTCGAGAACCACATGCGCGTTGGTACCGCTGAAGCCAAAAGAACTGACACCGCACCGTAAAGGTCGATCCTCCTCATTCAGATCCATCAACTCCTGATTCACATAAAAAGGAGAAGCTTCAAATTTCAAAGCAGGATTAGGGCTTTCAAAGTGAACCAATGGCGGAATCATTCGATGCTGCAGCATGAGAACCGATTTAATTAATCCGGCTATGCCCGCCGCTTCAAAACTATGTCCGATGTTGGTCTTGGCAGAGCCGATCGCGCAAAATTGTTTGCGATCCGTATGTTTTTCAAACGCTTTACGTAACGCATTAAATTCAACAGGATCACCTAATTTGGTCCCTGTTCCATGTGCTTCGATAAAGTGAAGTGTATCCGGAGAGATACCGGCTTCTTTCCATGCCTGTTCAATGACATTGGTCTGTGACTCCGGGTTAGGTGCCGTAATTCCCACCGTTTTGCCATCCTGATTAATCGCACTTCCCTTAATTACGCCATAGATATAGTCGCCGTCCTCCTTGGCTCGCTGCAATGGCTTCAGCATAACCGCTCCAACACCTTCGCCAAATCCCGTGCCGTTGGCATCCTCACTAAACGTTCTTGTCAATGCATCTGGAGATTCCATATCCAGTCCGATACTGATCGGTAACAAGGCGGTTCGAATGCCGCCTGCAATCGCCATTTCACAATCTCCTGCAAGCAAGCCCTTACATGCCATATGAACTGCAACAAGCGAGGAGGAGCAAGCCGTATCAATCGTTAGTGCCGGGCCTTTCAAATTTAAAAAGTATGCAATTCTGCTCGCCAGTACAGATGGTAAATTTCCAATGATATAATTTTTGATCTCTGAAGGATAACTTGCTGTAATAAGCCGTTCGTAATCATATCCGACTTTGGAATAACCCACATACACACCTACATGACTTCCATTGATTCCTGCGCCTGCATATCCCGCATCTTCAATCGTATGCCATGCCGTTTGCAGGAACATTCGTTGGTTCGGGTCCATAAATTGAGCAGTTCTCGGGGTCAAGCCAAAAAATGAATGATCAAATTCATCAATTTGATCCAGGTAACCGCCCTTGATCCATTGCGTCTCTTGCATTTCACTGCGAATGGACTGCACATAGTCCACTGCATCTTTTACCCGACGTTCAGGATAAGTCCGAATGCAGTGCTTGCCCTCTTCCAGTACCCGCCAAAACTCATTTGCATTGGAGGCTCCGGGAAAATTCATCGACATACCGATGATGGCTATATCATTGGATGCGGGCTGATGCTCCTGTATGGCATCGACTCTTTTGTTTTCTATTCGGCCATCCGCCAAATATTTTGCTAAATCGGTTATCGAGGGATAGGCAAAGAGGTCCGTAACGGCCAGCTCTTCCCCATATTTTTCTTCTATGCGTTCAGCAATCTGGGCCAGCTGCAATGAGGTTGCACCCATATCGAAGTAACTATCCTCAAGTTTAATCTTCTTCCCGACCAGTACTTCCGAAACCAGGGTTATCAATTCACGCTCCAGCACTTGAACGGAAACAGGAGCCTTTTCTCTTCCCTTGTCATTCACGAGAGCTTCCTGGATGAATGCAGCTTCTATTGAAAATTTCCCTGCCTCATATTGCTTCGCTAACTGATAACGCTGGATTTTCCCACTTGTTGTTTTGGGCAGCTTTTTAATGGGAAGTACTTCCTTGACACTCCAGCCTCCATGGATATAGAGGTGTTTTTTTATGTCTCTAACCAGCGGCAGAAAAAGTTCGAGCTTTTTTTTATAAACGACAAACACAACAATTTCTTCACTCTGACTATTCGAATCATATACACCACAAGCGGCAATTCTGCCAAGCTCAATCTCATCCAATTGAGTGGCTACACGTTCGATGTCATGAGGATATATATTTTTACCATTGATGAAAATAATGTCTTTCTCCCGTCCAGTGACCACAAGTGTACCGTTCATGGTAAAACCCATATCCCCTGTATTCACCCACCCATCGCGAGTGAGCAGATTCTCGGTTGCCATCGAATTATTGTAGTATCCTTGGGTAACGTTATCTCCCCGAATTTGTATTTTACCGATAACATAATCCGGAACCGGGTTCATTTCCTCATCACATATTCGCACATGACAATAATCAACAGCCTGACCAACGACAACAAACGATGCCGCGTGCTCGGCATTTTTCTCTACTTCGATGACTTGCTCACCGAAGTTCAGATGATCCCGGTGGACATATACCGCAGTGAATTGTTGCTCTACCTGAGGAAAGGAGACGGCCACTGAAGCTTCTGCTAATCCGTATACGGTAAACATTGCTGTTTTCTTCAACTGATAGGCTGATAATACATTCAGGAATTCATGACAAACCTCTGGTAATATGGGCTCGGCCCCGTTATAGATGACTCGGACACATGACAAATCCCATCCCTCGGCCTTGTCCTCGCGAAAGAAATTCAAAAAATACTTATAACCAAAGTTAGGAGAGGAGAGTACGGTGGCTTTATGTTGATTTACTTTTTTCATCCATAAAATCGGTTTTCGAATAAATAATTCCGTTGGGATCAGATACTGATGAATACCTGCCACGAGTGGAACGAGGTGGAATCCAATCAAACCCATATCATGGGTGAGGGGCATCCAGGAGAGGAAACTGTCGCTCGAACTGATCTTCGCGCAATTGATTGCAGCACATGCATTGTATATCAAATTTCGGTGAGTAAGCATAACCCCTTTCGGATCACCGGTTGACCCGGACGAAAATTGAATAAATGCCAGATCTTCCGGCTTGGGCTCGTTATATTGAACAGCCTCATACTCGTATTCCTTGTCATGTATTATTTCTGCTCTCTTCTCCAGCTGACGGTGAAAATCCGGCAGTTCATGTTCCAGAGCGAATTTTTTCATCTTAGCGAGCACCTTTTCAGATGCAATCATAAAGGGATCATGTAACAAATCCCAGATACGACATACTTTCAAATTTTGTTCTTCGTCTTCACCCACACTTACAGGTACGGGGATCATACCCCCTAATAAACATGCCCAGAATGCGACTAAGAAACGTTTGTTTTCCTGAATCTGAAAAATAATTTCCTGCCCGGGTTTGATGCCGATTTCTTGCAAATAACCCAAGTAACCTTTGGCTTCATGAAATAATTGATGATACGACATGAAAATTTCCATTTTGTCAGAATCAATAAAACTAATACCCCGATCTGTTCTTTTGCTTCTGTCGCGGATGACATCGATCAATGTCTGAAATTGATTCGTATACATATCTCTCCTCCAAATTGATGATCTCTATCTGACCTATTTAATTAGTTACACATATTTCTTGCTAAATTTTACCATAGAAATATATGGCTTTTCAAGAAGATTATTGTTACTATATGGTAAAAAATGTTCTTTATTGGGAGTCTGGTTTTACATTCACATGACATATATTCACCTTCACCTTTTTGATAGCTCAGAATTGGATTACACGCCAAACAGGCTGTCAAAGTATGCGACAGCCTGGAATATAATATGAAGAGTACATAAATCCTGCTAGATCGTATTCATTATTGCATTTCTGTGCTTGGGATGCTGTTTCGCTGCAAGAATGGAATGACACAGTTCAATTGAAACATAGATATCTTTTTCGCCAAGATCACGGCTATCATCGTCTAATCGCTCTTTCAACTGCTGTAATTCAGAAAACAAAGGCTTTACGGTATTGTTGTATGCTGTTGAATCTTGACTATAATTCCGTGAGGTAAGAGCCATGGTCATCAGTCGCGGCAACTGCTTTTTAAGTACTGATAAACGTTTATTTTTTCTTAACTCTGAATCGGAAAGTATGGTTAGATCAGAAGGTTGACCTAAGGAATAAGGCACAATATCTTTCGTTATTCTATTCATGAGACTCCCCAATACCTGTTTGGAACCCAGTTCAATGACCTCTGTAACCCCCTGCTCCATTAAATAGTGCATAGATTCTAACCATCTTACCGGCTCAGTCATCTGCCTGTTTAAGTAATCCACAACAGGGTGATCCGACTGGTATGGCTTCGCTGTTACATTTGAAATAATGGGACATTCGGCAGGATGATATGGATATTGACTCAATTGTGCTTTGAATTGTTCTGCGGCACTTTGCATCATGGGAGAATGATATGGACCGGATACCTTCAGGTAAGCATGCTTTATCCCCATACATTCACTTCTTTTTAACACCTTCTGTATGGCTTGGCGATGGCCCGAAATAACAAACTGCTGATCCGTGTTTATACAAGCAACACAGACAGGATGTTCACTTGTAGAGACTTCTTCGCATATTTCCTGCAGCGTACGGATCGGAAGGTTTGAAATGGCTGCCATAGTCCCTTGCTGGTATGGATCTGCATTGTGCATCAGGATGCCTCGTTGTCTTACAAGACGAACCGCATCACGAAAAGATAAAACGCCTGCGCAAACAAGTGCCGAATATTCTCCCAGGCTATGCCCGGCCATGTAAGCAGGCTTTGTCCCGATCTCCTGCATATACACCTGAAACGCAATAACACTCACCGTTAAGAGTGCTGGTTGAGCGTTCATTGTTAATGTCAAATCATCTATGTTTCCTTCAAAGCACAGCTTTTTTAAATCAAAAGAAATCGCGTCACCAGCTTCTTCAAATAAACGCTTGGCTACATCAAAATGATTCCAGAAGTCTCTTCCCATTCCGATGATCTGAGAGCCCTGTCCAGGAAACAAAAGAGCAACATTACTCATGCGGGGTCCTCCATGTATTCAATTTAGTTATTCTCCAAGCTAAAAATACCAATAAATACCTTGTTTTCAAAATTCATATTAAACTTTCATGGTAAGATATGCAATACACATAGACATAAAAAAATAGACATCTCCAAAGCGGAGATGCCTGTTTCTTCTTGATCTGGCCAAGTCAGATCAAGCCATGCTTTACAAAGCTATGACACAATCCGTCTTCTTCCACAGAGGCTGTGACGTCGTCAGCGATGGCTTTCAGACCCGGTTTGGCGTTGCCCATTGCAATACCTACCGCACAGAATTCCAGCATCTCGGCATCATTCATGCCATCACCAATCGCCAGTGTATCTTCCCGCGACATGCCCAGATGCTCCAGCAGGTCGGCAATCGCAATGGCTTTGTGAATACCCGGGATCATCAGCTCCCCGCTGCCCTCGCCAAAGACAGGTACCGTACACTGAATGACTTCAAACTTGCCCTCAAACTCCTGCTTGATCCGCTCAAACGGAATGATAGGACTTTCCAGAAAACAAACCTTGTTAACATCATCCTTATACAGATCGGCTTCACCATATGTTAACCCGGCAATGAACGGATGTGGTTTCGTTTCTTTTTTCTCCCGTGCGACCGGATCATTCTCGACATCACCATAGATTCGGCGCTCCAGATGAGCTTGAAGATTACTGCTGGCATAGAGAGCCGAGTTGGATTCAAGATAGAAATCAATGCCGTGTTCATTGAAGAAGTCGACCATATGCCGCACATCTTCAGCGGTTACTTTTTTGTGATATAAAACGTCAGAGCCGTACTCTACATATCCTCCGCCTGCCCCGATTAATCCATCAAAACCAATCTCCCAGATTGAATCATAGATTTCGGCTTTGGAGCGCCCCGTACACAAATACAACAGGTGTCCATTCTTGCGCGCTTGTTTACACGCTTCTTGTGCAGACACAGGAATGCTGCCGTCATCATCAACCAAAGTTCCATCAATATCAATAAATACGATTTTTCGTGTTATGCTGTTCATCTTTCTTTTCCCCCAATTGCATTCTCTGTCTTAAACTGTTCGATTCACTTTACTACGCGTTCCGTGGTGTTCGTTGATCAATCAACTTTTCTAGAAATTCGGCAAAAGAATCCGCATACACTTCAGGCTCTCCATTAAAATAATCCAGACGCATCACCTTAAATTCCCCACGTTCATCCGTTGTACGGGTATCAAAATAGTAATATTCATCCTCATCCGGGATAAACAGTTCCAGTTTTCCTTCCTGCTTTGTCTGTTCATCTGCAAGTCGATAGATATATAGAATGTCCGTATCCGTGTACTCTCTGTGCTCTGATGAAGTAATGGTTAGAATTGCTGTCCCGCTTAACAGCGCTTGCCCATAATTCAGAAGCCACCATCGGTAGGAAGGAGGTAATGAAAAACCAAGTTCCTGTTCAACTTCAACGATCCAGCTTTCCTGAACCTGATGGTTTGGAAACCATTTTAGCGCCTTTGTGTGGGCCAGTTTCTCAATCAGACTTGTGTACATTCATACATCTCTCCGATCTAAAAATTGATGGGTTTATCCATATGCACGATTTGCCATTCATTTTTTTCTTCTGCAATTAACGCAAATCCTTGACGTTCCCAGAAATCCACAGCTCCAGGCAGAAAACGATGGGTATGCAGATATAACGTTGTATATCGCATTCTGGTTACAATTTGTTGCAATTCTTGTACTAACAGTGAACCGATGCCATGCCTGCGGTAGGCAGGATCAACATAACATTTTACAATTTCAGCTGCGGCAGGAGCCGGGTAACGGCCTTCAATAGCCTGAATTCGTCCGTCATATGGCGTAATGCCGATGGAACCGACAATGCCTGTTTCGCCCAACCGGGCAACAAGAAAAATGGAATCGTTACGATCCAGATAATGTTCTGTAAACTGTTGAAAATCTTTAGGTAATACGCTCGGATCTATCATGGGAAAAACCTCACCGCGTACACGCATGGCAAATTCGATCGCCTCCTCAATCTCGTGGGACTGGACAGGCTTTACTACAGGTTTCATGTGAACTTCTGACAAAAAGTCACTTCCTTTCATAAATAAAACTATCAATCAGTCTATACTCCCGACCATTTTGAGAGAAGGCCCGCGCATTCTGATAGACTCCGCATACGATAAGGCGTATCAGCAACCAATTCAGAAAGGGGTAAACCAACCATGTGGTTATCGCTTGGCATCACAGCAGTTATCCTTTTGATCTCCATCTGGTTCACCCTTCGATATGCAGATCAGAAGGCTGCAAGTAAGTTCCATCCTCATGCTCCTCACCAGCTGCTGCTCAAGTTCAAGGAAGGTACAACCGCCGATCAGATGCACACCCTTCATCGGAAGAACAAATGCAAAGTGGCCGAAACCTATGAGGATCTGGGGTGGTACCGAATCGAATCTCGCAAAAAAATGCATCGCATGCTCAAACTATACAAGGATCATGATCTCATTGAACATGCGCATCCCAACTATCTCGTTGAAGCTTCATTTATACCCAACGACCCATTCTTCCCTTACCAGTACAATCTGACCAAAATTAATGCCCCTGCTGCATGGGATATTAACCAGAGCAACAACTCAATTAAAATTGCGATCATTGACACAGGTGTGCAATTGAATCATCCCGAACTTGCGGCCAAGCTGCTGCCCGGTTATGACTACGTCGATTATGACAATATTCCCGAGGACGGAAACGGCCATGGCACACATGTCGCTGGCATCGCTGCTTCCATAACCAACAATGGCGTTGGCATCGCGGGTACAGCACCGCTTGCTTCCATCATGCCGATTCGAGTGCTGGATAACAACGGCCAAGGAACTATTGGCAACGTGGGCAACGGGCTTGTGTTTGCAGCCAACAATGGAGTTCAAGTCGTGAATCTCAGCCTGGGCGGACCAATGGGAGATGCGTTCCTTCAAGCTGCTGTTCAGTATGCATGGGAGCGCGGAGCCGTGATTATTGCGGCAGCAGGCAATGATAACACTTCTTACCCCATCGTTCCTGCTTCATACCCTAACGTCATTGCGGTTGCCTCCACCAATTCGTATGATCTTAAATCCAACTTTTCCAATTATGGCTCCTGGGTCGATATGGCTGCACCGGGCGATGCGATCCTCTCCACGTATCTGGGCAGCTCATATGCCTATCTTAGTGGAACCTCCATGGCAGCTCCGCAAGTTGCGGGCGCAGCAGCACTGCTCGCCGCGAGGGGCAAAAACAATGCCCAGATTCGAGATGCGTTATGCTTCGCCTCCGATCCGATCTCGGGTTCCGGCATCTATTGGACTTATGGAAGACTCAATGCATATCAGAGTTTGCAGGTACCCTGAGCTCCATCCGCTCAAGCAGATGAACGAATGGTGTCACTCTGGCAGCAGTACACAAATAAATGAAAAACCATGGAGCTTCTATTCAATAGACGCTCCATAGTTCTATTAGATAACTTTTTTTGTTTTACGGTTTTGCTGCCCAAATTTCAATTTCAATCTTAATGTCGGGCAGGCCTAACTCAGTAATATAAGCGATGGTCATCGCGGGATAATCATATTGAAATAGTTGATCCCACTCGGCGTACAGGTAATCCCAATCAATCTTTTCGGTTGCCCATACGTTTACTTTGATAATATGCTCAGCATGCAATCCCTCAGATTGCAGTACGGTTTTAATATTGTTAAATGTATTGGTGACTTGTTCATTGAGTGTATCTGGAAATTGCCCATTCACATCCACTCCAACTTGCCCTGATGTCACGAACAACTCTGCATTTCTTGGAATCCTTGTGATATGCGTGTAATTCCCTACAGGTGCCGGCATATTGGATGGATTTTTTCTAATGATTTTTTCATTGGTCATATGGATTACCTCATCATTCCTAAGATTTTTCTACGGTTTTCTTCATGTTCATATGCATTTGGGCAGACTTCTCCCGTAATCATGAATTCTAGAAAAATACCGCAGTGGAGTATCCATATCCGGAAGAGATAAACGCAAGTGATTTTTTCTTCATGACAGGTTACTCCCTCCTTCTTAGTTGACAAGATTTTCTACATTAATAAATTATATAAAATACTCTATCACAGGTCAAACTTGTGGCTTACCAAACAAAGAACATCCCGTCATAACGAGAATGTTCTTTGTTCTTTGTTCTTTGTTCTTTGTTCAGGAGTAAACGTCCTAATTAGAAATATTGCGCGCCATTGCTTGCGATAACTTCTTTGTACCAATGGAAGCTTTTCTTTCTCACACGCCGAAGCGTTCCGCTGCCATCATTATTTCTGTCTACATAGATGTAGCCATAACGTTTTTTCATCTCTCCCGTGCCTGCGCTAACCAGATCAATTGGTCCCCAGCTGGTGTATCCGATCAGTTCTACACCGTCCTGAATCGCCTCGGCCATCTCGGCAAAGTGGCTGTTCAGATAGGCAATGCGATAGTCATCTTCAACCGTATCATCGTCCAGCAATACATCGGTTGCACCAAGACCATTTTCTACTATAAACAGCGGTTTGCCATATCGGTCATGCAGCTGGTTGCATGTGATACGAAGCCCTTTGGGATCTATGGTCCAGCCCCATTCCGATGCTTCAAGATACGGATTCTTCACTGAACCAAACACATTACCCTCTGTAGAGTTCTTCAGTACTTCAGGATCAGCACTTGTGCAGCGGCTTGCGTAGTAGCTGAAACCGATATAATCGACCGTATGCTGCTTCAAAATATCGGCATCTTCCGGCTGCAAATCAATGCGGATGTTAATTTCTCTAAAAAACCGCTTTGTGTATCCCGGGTACTCCCCTTTGGACTGTACGTCGATGAAAAAGAAGGATTCGCGATCCTTGTCCATCGCTTTCCACACATCTTCCGGATGTGAGCTATACGGATAGACCATACCCGCTGCCAGCATACATCCAATCTGTGCACCTGGAATAATCTCATGGCAAGCTTTAACCGCCAGCGCGCTTGCGATCAACTCGTGGTGAGCCGCCTGGTACAAAACCTGCTCCTTGTTCTCGCCTTCCTGAAGCACGATTCCTGCGCCGATATAAGGCAGATGCAGCAGCATATTAATCTCGTTAAATGTCATCCAGTATTTCACTTTGTCTTTGTAGCGATTAAACAGTGTTTTAGCATAGGTTTCAAAAAAGCTGACCATCTTGCGGTTTTTCCATCCGCCATAATTTTTCACCAGACTTACAGGTACATCAAAGTGGCAGATCGTTACGACGGGTTCAATGTTATGCTTCAGCAGCTCGTCAAAAACGTCATCATAGAACTGAAGTCCCGCTTCATTCGGCTCGGCATCATCGCCATTCGGAAAAATCCGTGCCCAGGCTACCGAAAGCCTGAGGCACTTGAATCCCATTTCAGCAAATAACGCAATATCTTCCTTATACCGATGATAAAAATCAATTGCTTCATGTGAAGGATAAAACTCTCCTTCTTTGGGTTCAAATGAATCCAGGTTGCCAAGTGCAATCGGAAAACGATTCGCGCCAATCGGAATCAGGTCAACCGTTGTTAACCCTTTTCCTCCTTCAAGATAAGCACCCTCCAATTGATTGGCGGCCGTTGCTCCTCCCCAGAGAAAATTCTCCGGGAAGGCCTTTAGTTGTTCTAGCATTGAGGTATACCTCCTATATTCGCCATAGGTGACTTTACGATCGGATTCGTCAGCTCAGATAAGAGCCTTTTCGATTAGCTCAGTACAGTCAGCAGCTTATCCTGCTCGTTCACACTTGCCGTTTTGGTAGCGACAACATCCAGATAATTAGGAGTATTGGCAACGATAATTGGTGTAATTGTCTCATAACCTGCATCTTTGATCGCTTGAAGGTCAAACTCCATAATCAGATCACCTGCATTGACACGGTCACCATCCTTCACATGTGCAGTGAAATGCTGGCCTTTCAATTGAACTGTATCCTGACCGATATGAATCAGCATCTCAACACCATCATCCGATACAAGACCGATTGCATGTTTCGTACGATACACCGTTTGCACAACACCTGTGATCGGAGATACAACTCTGCCGCTGACAGGACGAATGGCGATGCCTTTACCCATATGCTCTCCTGCAAATGTAACGTCATTAATTTCTTTCAGTTCAACCACTTCACCCGCCATTGGGCTTACAATTTCAAAACGGTTGTTTGGATTCGGATCAAGAACAGGTGCCGGGGCTGGTGCCGCTTCTACCTTGTCTTGGAATCCAACAATATAAGTCAGGATAAAACCAAGAATGAAACCTACACCACATGCAACGAGTGCCATATAAAACCCGGAATCTACACCTGTTGCTTTATTAATAAAGCTCGGGAAACCGAACACACCAAGTCCGCCAAAGATATACAGCTTCGAGCCAGCTAATCCCAAGATTCCCCCACCGATACCAGCAGCAATACAGCTCATGATAAACGGTTTTTTCAGAGGAAGAGTCAAACCATAGATGGCTGGTTCAGTTACACCAAAGATACCGGAAATGAAAGCAGGGATACCTAAAGATTTCAATTTCGTATTTCTTGTTTTTAACATGACGGCCAGTACAGCACCCGTTTGTGCAAAAGAGGCGGCGAATGACATGGCGATTACTGGATCAGCTCCAGTTGTGCTCAGGTTCAGAAGCATTACCGGCACGAGTCCCCAGTGAAGGCCGAAAAGAACGAATACTTGCCACAGCCCACCGATGAGCAAACCAGTAATTACCGGGCTTAATTCATAAACTCCTGTCGCGCCTGCACCAATCAATTGACCTGCCCAAGTAGATACTGGACCAATCAGGATGAATGTAGCCGGAACGATAACGAGCAATGTAAAGAATGGAACCAGGAACGTGCTTACAACTTTAGGAATTACATTTTTAAAGAATCTTTCAATTTTAACCGCAAAGAATGTCGCGATAATAATCGGAATAACTGAAGTTGAATACGTCATTAGAATTACAGGGATACCCAGGAACGTTATATGAATAGGTGATTCAAACAATGTACCTGCGAACAGCGTATACAGCGGATCTCCTGCGGACAACCCTGACAGCGTAGGATATACAAGAGAAGCACCTATCGCCATCCCCAGAAACGGTGAACCGCCGAATTTCTTGATAGCCGTATAGCCAAGGAAAATCGGGAAGAAGTAGAACAGACAGTCACCTGTAGCATTCAACAGATGATAAGTTCCCGATGTATCTGTTATCCATCCAAAGGATACAAACATGGCTGTGAAACCTTTGATCATCCCTGTTGCTGCCAGCAATCCCAGCAAAGGCGTAAATACACCCGAGATCATATCAATAAATCGACTGAACAATCCCACTTTTTTACCCGAATGATCCGCTGATTCCTCAACCTGTCCTTCCGTCGGGAAATTACCTGCTTTAACCACTGCTTTATATACATCAGGCACTTCATTGCCGATCACGACCTGATATTGCCCGCCACTCTGCATTACCGTAATGACTCCCGGCAGATTTTTAAGTTCTTCCGTTTTGGCTACGCTTTCATCTTTCAGTTTAAACCGCAGTCTTGTCACACAATGAAAGACACTGTTTACATTTTTCGGGCCACCGACCCGTGACAGAATGTCTTTTGCCAATTGATCGTAGTTGCTCATTGTCATTCTTCCTCTCTAAGTAGACTCCCCATGTCTGTGAAACAAAGAAAACCTGAACCACTGAACAATCACAACGTACCGGAAATCCGGAAATCAGTCATGTTATTCAGCAATTCAGGTTTTGCCCTTAACGGTTGCAACCCTGTAAGGCTGTACACATTGGTATTCAATTAAGATGATTGGCAAGCACTGGGATCAACCCTAGGGCCTTACAGCCGGAATTGCCTGATTGAACAGTTACAATCCGATTGATCATGTATGCGCTTACTTCTTGGGATCATCATAGTACATCTGGACTACAATTGCAAGCACTTTTTTTAATTGATAAGTTAACCCGCATGATTATTCAGAAGTCGCATTGACTACTCTCTCGATATGAATGGTTAAATACATCATCTCTTCGTCAGTCAGTTGATAGGTGTAGTTACTTTCAATGAATTTTTTAATTTTTTCAGAGCACTTATGTGCGTCCGGATACTTTTTCTGAATCATCTGAAACAATTCCTCGTCGTTGTTGCTCTTGTAGTGCTTGCCCTTTACCAGCCGCTGGGCGAAAAACTTCAGGTGAGTCACAAAACGAGTGTAGTTCAGCGCATTTTCATCAAAGTCCATTTTGAAGTGATATTTGATGATGGTCAGAATCTCCTGCATCACCTGTGTCATGTTGCGAATGTTAGGCATCTCTTCGTTCAGTGCAGCATTGACAAAATGCAGCGCCATAAAGCCGGCCTCATCCTCGGGCAAAAGCACTCCAAATTGATCACAGATCATATTTAACGCCTCAAGTCCTACTTCGTACTCGTCCTTGTACAGCTGCTTGGTCTCCCATAACAAGCCATTGCGAATCGGAAGGTTGTTGCGGTAGCGCTCAATAGCAAAATGAATATGATCTGTCAGATGCAGATAGATGCTGTCATTTAACTTTTTACCCAGCTTTAGCTTGGCATAGGCTATGATCTCTTCAGACACTTTCATGTACTCAAGCGGTATACTCGCGATTAATGCCTTGAAGTTTTCCTGAATATCTTCATTCTGTAAAGTAAACACCTTGTCAACATGCTGGTCAGAGATTATATCGCCCGCCCTTTTCTGAAAAGCGATCCCCCGCCCAATAACAATAACTTCCTGTTCATCTTTGATGGCTACTACCGCATTATTGTTTAACACCTTCTCGATCTTCACTTCATCACTCCAATATACAGAAAAAGGCAAACCATACCTGCGCCTTGAGGTTTCTGGACATGCCCTAATCTCGTCAATGTGAACTATATGTGGGTTCATGGTATTACATTTTACTGTTTAATGCAACACCAAAACAATTGCTGCCTTGGGTGAATTGGACAAACTGCCATCCAGATAAAAAAGTACTTCCAAGGCAAGGGATGGATACTTATAATTTTATCCAAAACTGGTTGTAATCATTGAAAATAGGTTATGTTTTTTTGTTTTTATTCTCCCGCTCAAGTTCGAGCTCAATTTGTCGATTGATAATATCCATTCTTTCCGACGGAATCCGATCTGAATTTTTATAAACCTGATCCATCTCATACTCCTCCAGCTCTTCCTTGTTCATTAATTTCAGATGGTTTTTGATGGCCTGAATATCCTCACGAATATATGACGTTTGACGATAGTGATCAATGACCACTGCAAAGATGATGCCCCCAACGATCATTGGACCATAGGGAAACAAAAAACATAACACAACACCAACCAAAAAAAGCATAAAAAAGTACATGGTTTTCCTCCTCTTGGATGATCTGACGAGATGTAATAAACTACAAATCAAAATACTCCTGGATCAATCTTGCCGCTTGCTCAGGACTTTTATTTGTATTATTTATCCTTAGATAAAGCTCATGTGTAATCTCACCAGGATTGGAATTTAATCGGTAATACTTCATGGAATTCAACAAATCCTGCTCAGACCATGCCAGGTCACCTTTAGCAACAGCCTGAAACATTTCCTCCCTAGATAATTCGACCAGACGTTCCCCTCAGTTTCAACATGTTTCCCCCTCGCCAGATGTCTTTATGCGCTCGGTAGTACCGCGTGTTCATCCATAAATTCTATTTAATGGACATTTATTCATCATACCTGTTATCCCGCAAATAAAAAAGAGATTTCAAATTCTCCGTTAGAAGAGCTTAAAATCTCTTTATACTTATTAACCTATTTCCCTTGCTGAATCAGACTTGATCTAACGGCCGATGAGCACCCAGCCCCACTTTAATCGGCGCAAACCTACGGCACATAACCAGGAGAGAAGCAGTGCGGCGATGTAAGATAATACAATACCCAAACTGAAATGACGGGCAAGATCATCCGTAAGCTCACGTCTCCAGAACAGCAGGATTAAAGGATGAATTAAAAAAATGCCAAAAGCTACAGTTCCCAGAGAATCCATTAAACGAGCCGCCCTGTGTTCCTTCCGCCGTTTTCTTGTTCCCACTCGTTCGCTTACAATTAACAAGAGCAAACAAGCAGATAGTGTAAATGCATTGCGGATGATGAACAGGATCGTAAAGGTTAAAATCGGCCACTCCATCAAAGCTGTTTTGATGGTGTCGGTGGCATACATCGATACTGATCCTGCCCCCAAAAGCGCACCCAATAATAGATAACGGAAACGATTCATTTGTTTCATCATGGAATCAAAGTTCAGTCCAATCCATGCCCCAAAGCCAATGACAACCAAATAACTTGGCAGCATGCTGCCAGTTCGCTCAAAATGAAATTGTAAATGCAATGCGTAGAACAGCGCTTGCCCTGCAATAAAATACAGCGGCAGATATCGCTTAAACCAAGGTTTTTTCGTCAGGGCAAGTATCCAGGGAAATACGATATAAAACTGAAGGATAATTAGAAAAAAGTACAAATGCGTATGAGCTGTGCCCAGCATCAACTGCTTCACAAGCTGCATACTGTCTTCGATCGGCTCCTTGCCTGCCAGCCACTTTTTAATGACAAAATAAATCAAGGACCACGCAACGTAAGGAATGAATATGTAGAACATGCGCTTTTTATAAAAAGAACGCACCCAGCCCTTTTCATTCAGCTTCGCATTGTAGTTGTAAAACAACACCAGAGAAGACAAAAATAAAAAGGCTGGCACTGCAAATTGCAAAAACGTATTCCAGAAGTAAAACAGATCATGATCAAACGTATTCTTTGGATAATGCGCAACAGCTGTTGATGTCGCATGAATTGCCACAACTGCCATAATCGCGATTGCACGGTAGAGATCCAGATACTCTATGCGCCGGGGCCGATCAACCGGTTGACTCATACATATAACCTCACTTGTGACTGATAGTAGAAAGATAGTTTCCGGCTGCAATCCAGATTCCAAATCTTATTTTAATCAGCTGGCGAGGAGATTACAATCTTATTTTATCGTATTTTCAGTAAACAAGGTTGAACTGTGTTCATCACCTTCTCCTTCAATGATGTTATAGATGAATCGATAGTTTCCAGAGCCTACAGTCAGGTCCACATGCGTGCCCGAACTCTCTAAAACCTGAATCTCGGGAGAATCGTCAAGCAGCCTGCCATTTTCCATAATTGTTTGACGATCAGCATTAGGCAGACGCACTTCAGCACTCGTATTAGCTGGAACCTGAACGCAGAGCTCCAGTACTCCATTCGCCTGCCGATGCCAGCTGGACTTTACATTGCCATACATGCTCTCATAGCTTGCTTCTGCCCATTCCAGTCCCGGGCCCGGATGCGGCTTGATGTGTACCTTTTTAAAACCAGGCTCCTGCTCATCCGGCCGAATACCTGCTACGTAACGATATAACCACTCTCCAATAGCACCATAAGCATAGTGGTTAAACGAGTTCATATCAGCACTCCACAGGCTTCCGTCCTCCCTCATGCCGTCCCAGTGTTCCCATACAGTCGTTGCTCCCTGGGTTACCTGGTAAAGCCAGGACGGATAATCCTCCTGCAATAATAATTCATAAGCCAGATCATTCCTGCCCATATCGCTTAGTACCGGATTCAGATAAGGAGTACCTACAAATCCAGTCGTAAGATGGTTTTGTGTTTCTTTCAACAGTTCAGTCAATTGAGCAGCGGCACGAGTACAAGCTGATGTTTCCAGCAGACCAAACTGCAGGGCTAGTACATGCGCTGTCTGAGTGGGAACTGCAATTCTGCCTGCAGGAGTGACATATTCGTCTCGAAACGCCTTCACAATATTCCGATGCAGCTCATCATAATACTCTACATCCTGCAACTTGCCGAGTGCAGCCGCTGCTTTGCGAGTCAACGAAACTGAGTATGCGTAAAATGCCGTTGCCACATAATGAATATCCGTCGCGCCAACATAGCTGCCTGATTTAGAATCCAGTGCAAGCCAGTCTCCAAAGTGAAAGCCTGTATTCCAGAGGAAAGCATTCTCACCCTGCTCATAAATATACGCGACCCATCTCTGCATACTTTCATATTGCTCCTTAAGCAGTCGCATGTCACCATACATTTCGTATATAACCCATGGACAGATCACGGCCGCGTCCCCCCATGCAGCTGAGGAATGACTTGTATCTCCCCAGCCTTGAGAGGTAGAGCTTCGCAGGTCTGGGACAAAAAACGGTATCCCCCCATCCTCTCCTTGCTCTGCTCGTAGATCCCGAAGCCACTTCGTAAAAAAGGGGGCCGTGTTCATCAGATATGCGGAGGTTCTGATAAACATTTGTGCATCCCCCGTCCACCCCAGCCGCTCATCCCGCTGTGGACAATCGGTTGGTACGTCAAGAAAGTTCCCTTTCTGTCCCCATACAATATTATGATGGAGTTGATTGACCAGCGAGTTGGAGCAAGCAAAGTCGCCTGTACGATCCATGTTGGAATGCAGTACAACTCCCGTAAACTGATCCAAAGTAACCTTCTCCGGAAAACCAATTAATTTTACATAACGGAAGCCCTGAAATGTAAAGTGGGGTTCATATGTCTCCACCCCCTGACCATGAAGGGTATATCGGATCCTTTGCTTTGCAGCACGAAGATTGTCAACATAAAAATTCCCTTCGTGATCCAGAATTTCGGCATGGTGCAGCTCAACCGTCTGCCCTGCATTGCCCTCAATGCTGAATCTCATCCAGCCTACCATGTTCTGTCCCATGTCCAGCACCCGATCCCCTTGCGGTGTTGTCAGCAAAGCTGTCGGTTGGAGCCGCTCCATCTGCATGACAGGTACATTTTCCTGCGCAACGATCCTCTTTTTGGGATAGGAAAGAACCTCAACGGGTGACCATTCGCATCGAGACTGATCTCCCCAGTCGGTATCCATCCTCGCATCATAGGTTTCTCCCATATATATATCCGACATACGTATGGCACTAGGTGCAGCAGACCACTCTTCGTTCGAACCGATCACTTCTTCTGACCCGTCCGCATATCGAATATGAAGCTCCAGCAATAGTGCAGATGTGGGACCAAAAATCTCCCGTTCTTTATTCCAGCCAAGATATCCCCGATACCAGCCATCCCCAAGGTAAGCTCCAAGCACATTATCCCCAGACTGAAGCTGATGGGTTACATCATAGGTTTGATATTGCAAGCGCTTACTATATGTAGTCCAGCCTGGCGTAAAATAAGCATCACCTACCCGAGCATGATTCAGATGCAGCTCATACAATCCAAGTGCCGTAGCGTAAATTGTTGCAGCGAGAACAGGTTTCACAATCTGAAAGCACTTCCGCATACGTGGACAGGAAGTGTCAGGTTCACCGGATATGCTGGCTGTAATCCACTCCCCGGTCCATTCCGTGCTGTCTTCCATGCGGCCCATCTCAAAAAAAGCGGTATCCGACCACCCTGATGCTTCTTCAAATGCATCCCGAACCCGGACCCGGTAATAATACCTTGTTCGGGCAGCAGGTTGAAAACCTTCCAGCTCGACATGAACGGACTGATCTGATTTCAACTCTTGTGTATCCCATACAATATCTGCAAAATCGGGTGTATGAGACAGCTGAACCTGATAAGACAACTGCATACAGTTTCTTCGATCCGATTCCAATTTCCAACTCAGTCGGGGTGACCGGACATCCAATCCTATCGGATTCATTCGATATTCGCAGCGAAGGTCATTAACCTTTAACATATTGTGCTCATCCTCTCTATTATGGCTTCCGTTGACAGGTTACGATATAATTATATTAATTCTGTCGCGTGAAATATCCGGCAAAGCGGACTTTTTTATCCGCCAATACAGCCATCTATTTCGAAGGAGAAACTGTGTATGAAAATGTCTGTGGAACAGTTGAAAAGCGAATCCTTTCTGAATCTCCCGCTGCAGTTATTCGTCAATCGTTGCTCTGAAAACTTTGTGATGCCTTTTCATACGCATGATTTCATTGAGTACAGTTACGTTGCGGAAGGCAGAGGGTTTCACCATATCGGTGATGATATTGTACCTGTCAGCAAAGGCATGTTATTTGTCATTCCAGTCGGAATTCCTCATGTCTTTCGCCCTATGAGCACGAATGCAGCAAAAGCCCCCTTGATTATCTACAACTGTTTGTTTAATTCAGAATTAATACATTCACTGAGACACATTCTTCGGGATGAGTACCTCATTCAGCATCTAGTGGATTTGGAGCAGAACCAGCAGCATTATATTTCCGTTACAGACCATTCCGGCCGCTTGGAAGAAATAATGATACAGTTGTACCGTGAATTTTCCGTTCCCGGGCCAGGTTCTCTCGCCATGCTAGACACGCTGGTTAGCCAATTAATTATCATGACTTACAGACAGAATCAACAGAGGAATGATCAGAACTACGCTCACAACCCTCCCGTCCCTCATGACATGGAAGCCATGCTTCTTTATCTCAGGCAGCACCTCAGTGAACGCATTCAAATGAAGAATTTGGTGCAGCTATCCCGGTGGAGTGAAAAGAAGATCGGACGAATGTTTATCCGCTATACCGGACAGACATTCGGAGCATATTTTCAGCATCTACGCATTCAAAAAAGCTGTGAACTGTTAAAACAAACCGACCATAAAGTAAGTATGATCGCTGAAATGGTCGGCTATCAGGACATGGATTCCTTTTATGCTGCCTTCAAAAAAATAACAGGTGAGACTCCGCTAGTTTATCGCAAAAAATCCAGAGTATAACTTTCTACTCCGGATACGTTAGTAAGGTTAAATGTTAGATATGAAGACCTTGGGGCTGCAATAGCTCATCAATATACAGCTTCGCATCCTTCCAGGAAGACATTTGCGGAAACCCATAATGCTCAAGCTGCTGCTTGTTCCATGGATGCGGGATGCGGATCACTTTCCGTCCACTCTCAAAAGCCGGAATCAAATTATGCGGTCCGTCATCAATCAAAAGATCGAAGGCAAGCAGATTTTTGCGCTTGCACGTTATAAACTGCTCAAGCGTAATAAACGGCATATGTTTCTGCAGCCAATTCCACTTTTCCAGGACCGTTTTGGGTTCTGCCGCCGTCACAATAATCAGGTCATACGCCTCGTTGATCTTGCTCAATTCTTCCACGACGTACTCGTCATAAAGCTCGAGTTCCTCAAACAGACCAGGCCGGCCATAGAACACCTCATGTGTACTTTCCGGGTGACGCAAATGGGTAGTATCCCAGTGCACCATTTCTTCATACTGAAGCGGATGGCTCGGGTAACTGATATTGTTATGGTATATCGCCCGCTTGACCAGATGACAGATCGTGTCATCCATATCCACGGCAATTATAGGTTTTGTCATCGTTATTCCTCCCTGATACGAACACAGTATACCACTTCGTCTGCTATATCGTCATTCATTTTTTATGTATATAAATACAAAAAAAGCTCTGCTTCGCGGCAAAATACCATGAAACAGAGCGGATTCGTCCCATATCAATCCAGATTTTCGCCGTCTGAAGCAATTACTTTCTGATACTAGCCGGGTTGAATGCACTGATCAAATCGATGACTCCCCAGATCGTATAACTGGTTCCTAAATATCTGTTTACAGAGGCTAACTTATAGAATTATGCAACATTTTCCTTTTCATCCACGTTAATAGTGTATCCAGGCATGAATATCTAATACCATCACACTTATGTAATCAGGAGGAATAACCTTGAAAAAATTTGTTTCTATAACCGCAGCGATCACTTCTATGACACTATTGTTATCCACAGCTCCCATCACATACGCTCAATCCAATGAATCATCGGCTGTTCAGGATGAGCAAAGCACTCTGAAACTGGATAAAAAAGCAACAAAGCTGTTAACGGATGCAATCACAAAACTGGCTGGTAAACAAACGATACAATTTACATCGGTAGATACTTCATTTGTAGATGCTTCATATAATGAGTGGCATATTGATGCCACATTGACCGGCACAGCCAAGGCCGATGTCTCTCAACGCTATGATCCCAAAAAGGGACAAGTTACTTCCACTTTGATTAGTTATGCAGGCGATGATCTCAACAAAGTCATGGATGAAGCTTTACGCACCAAAATAACCACTTTTCTGAATACCTTTGATAATGACAAAAAATTCGAAGTTGAGGGCTTCTGGCGTGTAAATCACTTAGAGAGAGAAAACGGACTCAAAAATTACTGGGTCATTTGGGGGACTAAGCAAAGTCTGTATGTTGATCTGGATCACAACAACCAAATGTCGGCAAGTATTCAATATAAAATACAGGATGCACGAGCTGCCCTAACCAATAAAGCCCGGAACTCGCTCAAAACACTTGGCATATCCACCGTGAAACCATTCGATTATGCGCTGCTCACCAAAGCAAACAACGATACGCTGTGGAAATATCAGGATGACAGCAGTTTGAACTACGTACACATTGGAAGTAACACCGGCAAGGTGTGGAAGGTGGAAAACGAACTGGGCAAGGACTGGAACAATGATGCTGATTTCAAAAAGTCTTTTGCTAAACCTAAGCTGAGTCAAAGTAAAGCACTCTCCGTCGCAGCATCTAAAGTAAAATCGATCTTTGGCCTGAATTTAAAAGGTTATTCAGTTCATATCAAAGATAATGAATACACCTTTAAGAAAAAAGGAGCCACTACAATCGTAGGTAAAATCAACAAAAAGGGTGCTTTTTTTTCGTTTGAAGCTATTCCCACTAATGGAGTAAGAAACTAACTTCACGTTTGTAGAAAAAAGCAAAGAGGCCCCTTCTGCCACGAAGGGGCTTTTTGTTATTGCTCGAAGGTCACATTAATCTGTACAATCTCGGAACGACTGCTTGTGCGGATCGGAGGTCCCCAGAAACCAAAGCCTGAGGTAACGATGGAATGCATAGAGCCCTTCTGCAGATAACCCCAGTCATTTTCATAAATGGCCTGTGTAATCCACTGAGCTGGTGCAATCTGGCCCCGATGAGTGTGACCGGATACAACCAGGTCCACCTTGTTCTGCTCAGCGATATCCAGATCATAAGGCTGATGATCCATCATAATGACAGGCTGGTTCAGATCGGTATTTTTCATGAGTTCTGCGACCTCTGCCCGATCCTGTTCAGTTCGATCCTTGCGTCCAATCAGCGTAATTTGGTTATCCAGAACGATCTTGTCATCATACAGCACCTTCATATTACTTTTCTCCAATGCTGCAATCAGCTCCTCGACCGGTCCGTCGAATTTGTCATGATTCCCGAGCGAAGCATATACACCATAAGGTGCATGGATGTCACGAATGATGTCCGCAATTCCACTTTTCTCATACATCGCCAGATTGTCATCTATCAGATCCCCTGGGTATAACACAAGGTCTGGCTTCAGTGCATTGATCTCCTCCACCATACGTTTCGCATGGGCAGGGCCTGACAACAGACCGAAATGCATATCGGCCGCCATCACAATGTTCAGCTTATCGATCCCCTCTACCTTTTTATCAATCTGAATGTTGTATTGTCTGACGACCGGGCTGTACGCATTATATATGCCATACCCCATCGTTGCAACAAGAAGCACCAGCGTTACAACTCCCGCCCATTTGTGCGCGTGATGCCGTGGAATACGGGTCAATCGAAGCAGCCATAGCGTCAGATGCACAACCGGTAGAATGAGAAGTAATAGTGAGAAGATTGCCAGCCAGTAAGAACCGATAATGCCAAGAAACGAAATACTGCCAAACAGACGAGCCAGAATAAAGGAAACTGCCAGGAACACAAGCCCTGTAATATATAACCAGCGGAATCTTGCCGCCACGACAGGTTTCATCCAGCTCCAGCCGCTCCAGCCTATGTAGAATACTAATAATCCATATACGAGCAAAAACAGAATACCTACGAGTACAAACATGCCTGGCCTGACCTCCACGTTCAAAAAGTAATATACTATTTTAACGAAAACTACTCCGTCTGAACTAGTATAACGTAAATAGAGGGGTTCCAGCATCTTTTGCAAACTACAGATAGGTACATTTTATTACAATTTGATGATGTTTAATTTTGAAACAATAAAACACCTCTTCCGCCTCCGATGAGTAAGCATACTCAAAGCGAAGTGTGGGAAGAGGTGTATTTATTTCGTAACTATATTACTCGTTAGTATCCATCCATTGGAAGTGGAATGAACCTTCTTTGTCCACACGTTGGAATGTGTGTGCGCCGAAGTAGTCACGTTGAGCTTGCAGCAGGTTTGCTGGCAAACGCTCTGTGCGATAGCTGTCGTAGTAGGACAATGCGCTGGAGAATCCTGGTACCGGAATCCCTTGTTTCACCGCAGCTGCCACAACTTCACGCCAAGCATCCTGATAGGATTCTACGATGTTTTGGAAGTATGGATCAAGCAGCAGGTTTTTGAGCGCTGCGTCTTTGTCGTATGCTTCCTTGATGTTTTGCAGGAACTGCGAACGGATAATGCAGCCGCCGCGGAAGATCATCGCGATGTTGCCGTATTTCAGATCCCAGCCATACTCGTCAGATGCAGCACGCATCTGTGCGAAGCCTTGGGCATAGGATACGATTTTACTTGCGAACAGTGCTTTGCGCACGCTCTCGATGAACGCTTTTTTGTCACCGGAGAATGCTTCGGCTTTAGGTCCGTTCAGAATTTTGCTTGCCGCGATACGCTCGTCTTTCATGGCTGACAAGAAACGGGAGAATACGGATTCCGTAATCATGGACAGCGGTACGCCGAGATCCAGCGCGCTTTGGCTTGTCCATTTGCCTGTTCCTTTTTGTCCAGCCGCATCCAGAATGACATCCACCATCGGTTTGCCTGTTTCCGGATCGTATTTGGAGAAGATGTCAGCTGTAATCTCGATCAGATAGCTGTCCAGTTCACCTTTGTTCCACTCTGTAAAGATTTCATGCAGTTCCTCTACAGAAACGTTCAATACAGATTTGAGCAAGTGGTACGCCTCACCAATCAACTGCATATCACCATACTCAATACCGTTATGAACCATTTTCACATAGTGTCCCGCACCGTCTGGTCCGATATACGTGCTGCATGCATCGTCGCCCACTTTAGCTGAAATTGCTGTCAGAATCGGCTCTACGAGTTCATAAGCACTTTCTTGACCACCAGGCATGATCGCAGGGCCTTTCAGAGCACCCTCCTCACCACCAGATACACCTGCGCCGATGAAGCGGAAGCCTTTTGCTTCCAGCTCTTTGCTGCGACGCTGAGTGTCAGGGTAATAAGCATTACCGCCATCAATGATGATGTCGCCTTGATCCAGATGTGGAAGCAGCTGCTCAATGGTTGCGTCTGTTGCTTTACCCGCCTGCACCATGATCAGAATTTTGCGCGGGGACTCCAGAGAAGCTACGAACTCTTCAATCGAGAACGTGCCAATCAGGTTTTTACCCTCTGCTTCCTTCAGCAGATCATGCGTTTTCTCAGGGGAACGGTTAAATACCGCTACTGAGAAGCCTTTGCTTTCAATGTTAAAAGCAAGGTTTTTCCCCATTACTGCCAGTCCAATAACACCAATCTGTTGTTTACTCATTATGTCCTCCCAATACTCCATGAATGATATATGTTTAGTTAAATCTTGTTAACGGTCAACGCGCAGCTTATTGTACTGTTTTTTTCCAGTCTGCTGCAAATTTCTCCATACCTTGATCTGTCAGCGGGTGTTTGGAGATTTGTTCGATGACTGCAAATGGAACTGTAGCAATATGCGCTCCAGCCATCGCCACACGTGTAACGTGATCCGGATGTCTCACGGATGCAGCTATGATCTGAGCATCCAGGTTATGTGTGCGGAACAGCTCAGCCACTTTAGCTACCAGTTGCACGCCATCTTCCGAGATGTCGTCCAGACGGCCCAGGAACGGAGATACATATGTTGCCCCTGCACGAGCTGCAAGCAGCGCCTGGTTCACCGTGAAGATCAATGTCACGTTTGTTTTAACACCTTTTTTAGTCAAGTAGCGGCAAGCTTCCAGACCTGCAAGTGTCATTGGCAGTTTAATCGTAATATTTTTGTCATTGTTGTTGATTTTAATCAATTCATTGGCTTGTGCGATCATCTCTTCAGCAGTCAGTGCGTCAGGCGTTACTTCAGCAGAAACGGACTCAACTTCAGGTACAAGCTTCAAAATCTCTTCGATGCGATCCTCGAATTTCACACCTTCTTTGGCTACCAGAGAAGGGTTGGTTGTTACACCGGACAATACACCGATTTTATATGCTTTTTGAATGTCTTCCACGTTAGCTGTATCAATAAAAAATTTCATGACTGAATTACCTCCGATTATTTTGGTTTTTTCGTTTTTTTAATTAGATGTTGCCGTTAACTGCTATTGGTACGTCGCTGTCTTCCTCGGAAATCAGTTCAGATGGCTCATCAAACCACCAGTGGTGACCATCTGCTTCCAGCATGGCATCCGATTCCGCAGGACCATAACTTCCGGCAGCATACAAGTGAAGCGGAAGAAGATTTTCATTAAATGCATCCAGAATTGGCTGTACCCAAGCCCATGATAACTCAACTTCATCCCAATGTGCAAAAAATGTTGGATCGCCATGCAGCGCATCGCGAATCAGGTTCTCATAAGCCTCGGCCAGATCTCCCTGATCTGGAGCAAGATCGATGTGAACCGGCTTGAATTCACCTTTATTCTCAGGATCACTTGCATTCAATTGAAGAGTCATGCTTTGATCCGGGCTCATCTCGATCACAAGCAGGTTCGGCTTCGAGCCGTTATTCTTGATCAGGTGGCCCTGGCCAGAAGGTTCCTTGAACTCAATCACGATTCGTGTTGACTTCTCCTTCATTCTTTTACCCGTACGGATGTAAAACGGAACACCTCTCCAGAAGAAATCATCAATTTGCAGCTTGGCCGCAATAAATGTGTCATTCATCGTGTTCTCCGCTACCCCGGGCTCATCGGTGTATGCATGTACCGGTTTGCCTTGGATGCTGCCTGCAGCATACTGTCCGCGAATGATACTTGCACCCACCGTTTGCTTCTGCAATGGCTGAATGGATTCCATGATATGTTTTTTCTTCTGTCCCACATTTTCGGAAGTGCTGTTATATGGGAGCTGGATAGCCATCATCATCAGCAATTGCAGCATATGGTTCTGGAACATGTCGCGAACAGCACCGACATGATCATAATAGGATGCACGTTCTTCAACGCCTACAGTCTCATTGGCAGTAATTTGCACGTTGGAGATATAACGGTTGTTCCAGAGCGCCTTCATAATCGGGTTGCTCTGATGCAGCGTCTCAAGCTTCTGCACCATCGGTTTGCCCAAGTAATGGTCAATCCGGTAAATCTCTTCCTCCGTAAAGGACTCGCTCAGCTTGCGATTGAGGTCACGAGCAGACTGCAGGTCATGACCAAACGGTTTCTCAATAACAAGACGTTTCCAGCCCTGCGTCGAGCCCAGGCCGCTTGATTGAATATTTTCAGCAATCGGTTCGAAGAACTCCGGTCCAACAGAGAGATAAAACAAACGGTTGGATGGAATGCCCAGCTCGGCCTCTCTTTGTTCAACCAATTGCAGTAACTTTATATAATCTTCCTTATGGCTGATATTCAATACACTGTATCGGAAAGCTTTCACAAATGATTTGACCGAATCATGATCTCCCTGACGTCTGGAGAATTCATGTAAAGATTTTTCCACTTGAGCCTGGAAAAATTCATCCGACCACTCTCTGCGGCCCAGGCCGATCAGGGAGAAGGTTTCTGGAAGCTTACGCTCAAGATATAAATTATATAAGGCAGGATATATTTTTCTTTTGGCTAAATCGCCAGTAGCTCCAAATAAAACAATTGTAGTTGGTTCCATCTCTTACCGTGCTCCTTCCAAGTAACTCTGGTTTCTTTGCTGTAGTTACACTATAATACGTTTTATAGCTATACAAGTAATTAATATATTTCACAGGAGCTATAGACGATATCTATGACAACAAATTATGAGTTATATAAAGTCTTCTATTGGGCTGCCAAAACGGGCAGTCTGACCCAGGCTGCCAAAGCTTTGTACATTACACAACCAAGCGTCAGCCATGCCATTAAACAGCTGGAGGACAGCTTTGGACTCACCCTCTTTTATCGAAATTCAAAAGGTGTTGCATTGACTCAGGAGGGAGCTAGTCTTTATTCCTATATCGAACAGTCTCAGATTCTGATCTCGCTCGCAGAAGAGAAAATGGCTGCACTCAAAAACCTGGACAACGGGGAACTGCGGATCGGCGGCAGCGACTCACTGTTCAAGCATTACATGTTATCGTACATTGAGGAATTCCATATTCAGTACCCTAACATCAAGCTGCATTTAAGTCATGGCACGACACCAGAAGTCATTACGTTTCTGAAGGAAGGTAAAATTGATCTCGGTGTTGTACGCATGCCAATCGTTGATCCTCAACTTGAAGTTCGCGAGAGCATTCAGCTCAAGGATTGCTTTGTTGCAGGGGAGCGTTATGCCCAATTGAAAGGAAAAGTACTAACCCTTGAACAGTTGCTTGAGCATGAGCTCATCCTGTTTTCCAGAAACAGTCGGGTTCGAATGGCTATTACCGAGCTGTTCAACAGCTACAACTACACATTGAAACCTGAGATCGAAGTCGGCAGTGTTGATCTGTTAATAGAATTCGCTCGCCGCGGATTGGGTATCTCCTATGTCACACGTGAGTTCATCTCCAAAGAGCTGGAGGATGGCTCCCTGTTTGAGATTCAGCTGGACGTGCCACTCCCGCCTTCCCATGTCGGAATTATGACCAAACGAAACATGCCGATCTCCTCGGCTGCCAATCGGTTTATGGATTTGATTTTCAAGGCACAGACTTGATAGTCCCCGGCCATTCATCTATTAATAAACATAAACAGCCACAAGATTCCAGGGTTAACCGGAACTTGTGGCTATTTGCTATGTTTGGCTATGATGATTTTACGGAAAAGGACAAAAGCGCTTCTACCGTAAGTATATGCTCACTATAGGTGATTCCTTAATGGCTTACAAGATACGATGCGTCCAGAATCAGAGCTACTTTGCCATTCCCCAGAATGGTAGCACCAGATAGATGGTTCATTGCTCCAAGATACGTGCCAAGTGTCTTGATAACCACCTCCTGATTCCCGATGATCTCATCTACCGCATAAGCTGCAACTTTATCAACCGAACGTACAATGACGATAGGAATCGTTTTGGAGCGACGCTCCGAATTGGCATAATTCAGCTTCTCACTCAAGCGGTAAAAGGGGACAATACGCCCATGATTAAGAATCGATTGCTGACCCTGAATCATCTGAATATCAGCTGGCATAATTCGTACAATCTCGGCTACATTGTACATTGGCAGGATCATGACACGACCTGAAACCTTCACCAACAGCCCTTTGATAATAGCTAAGGTTAGTGGCAGTCGAATTGTAAAGGTCGTGCCCACGCCGACCTGCGTATCAATATCGATGATGCCGTTAAGCCTTCCGATCTGGCTGCGCACAATATCCATACCGACACCCCGGCCGGATACATCGCTGACTGTCGAAGCAGTGGAAAACCCCGGCTCAAAGATCAGATGAACGGCTTCGTCTGTATTCAACCGCGCAGCCTGCTCTTCATTGATGATGCCTTTAGCCAATGCAGAGGCTTTGATCTTCTCGCCATCAATACCCTTACCATCATCCGAATAACGGATGACAACATGATTTTCCTCATGAAATGAAGTTAATGTAATACGACCTTTGGACGGTTTCCCGTGTGCCGCACGTACCTGCTCACTTTCAATGCCATGATCGGCACTGTTACGAATGAGATGGATTAACGGGTCGCTTAACTCCTCAATAATCATGCGATCCAGTTCAGTCTCTCCTCCGTGAATAACAAGCTCCAGCTCTTTGCCCAGCTTCTGTGACAAGTCACGTACCAGCCTTGGAAATCGGTTAAACAATTGATCGATGGGCAGCATACGCGTTTTCATGACCCCATCCTGCAATTCCTTGATTACTTGTCCCATATGATCGGATACTCCGCCAATTTTTTGAAGCAGAGCTGAGGTATCCTTTCGGGCACCAGATCTGCTCAGATCGGCCAAGGATGTCTGATCAATCAGCAATTCACCCACCAGATTCATCAGATGATCAAGCCGCTCGACATTTACCCTAACTGTAGGCTGCATCGTCTTTGTCTTATCTTCAATTGAAGGGGAGACGGATTCCGAAATACTTACACTTACCTCGTTCTCCGCTTTTGATTGCTCCAGCGTGGCTGCCGTTTCACTGCTATGCAGCAGGTATGGCTTCACATCGATGGTCTGAATATCCGAATCACCGGAAAGCACTTCTTTAATTCTGTTATCACTTAATGAGGACGAAATGACCATTATAAACTGTCTATAGAGTTCATCCTGCTCACCTGTATTCTGATTATCAAGACCTGTGTCTTCTGTAGAGCACGAGAGTACAGTGCCGCCACCTTCCTCCAAACGCTTACGGAGAATATGGTATCTTGGCTCTTTCATCATACAATCCTCACGAAGCAGTACATGCACAGCATACAATTGATGACCATTCATCACCGCTTCTTGTGCAGCATTTGCAGTGATCGGCTTCAACACAGCAGTTTGCAGCTTCACATCCAGCTTTGGTTTGCGAATCAAGGCATGTATCTCATGCACAACAGCTCGAACATCGGTATAGGGTTCCCCACGCACATATTGATCACGCAGCATCTTCATCGCATCCAGCGAACGAAAAAGGGTATCAATCAGTTCTGCGGTCATTTCCGGCTTCTCGGAGCGAACCCATTCCAGTGCAAATTCCACCTCATGAGTGAGATCACTTAATTCACGAAAATCCATGGTGGATGCCGAACCCTTGATTGTGTGAGCTGATCGGAATAACGTCTGGACCAGTTCAGAAGAAGGTGATTGCTCCAGTGCAAGTAAAGATTGATCCATTCGCTCCAATTGATCATTCAGTTCTTCGATAAAAATGTCACGGTAGGCAGACAAGTCCATCATCATATGAATTCCTCCTATCCGCCCAATATCTCATCCAGCTTCAAAATACCTACCAGTTCGTCTCCTTGTTGACCGATTCCTTGAAAGAACGCCTCACGGTAATGTCCGTGTCCTTCAGAGGGCGGATGAATCTCTGAATAGGTGGTCACTTTATTGACTCGATCAACAATTAGGCCGATATATTCTTCCCGGTAACGGACCACAATAATTCGTGTGGCTCTGGTTTCAGGTTCATCAGGCATGCCAAGCAAGCTGCGCAGACTCATTACACAAACAACTTTACCGCGCAAATTCATGACACCTTTAATTTCAGGCCGGCTGAACGGGATATCCGTGATACTGAGCATTTTGATAATTTCGTGAATCTCTTCTATGCGAATTGCACAGGTCTCTGCGCCAACAGCCAGTTCAATATATTGTTCTTTCTGAAGTGAAGACATTGTTTCACCCTCAATTCGTTGTATTTACTGAGTTTTGAAAGCTGCTGCGGACTGCGCAAGCTCTTCAGCCAGATGTGCCAGAGACTGACAAGTTGCCGCAGTTTCTTCTGAAGCAGCCGCAGATTCCTCACTGGAAGCCGAGATGGATTCCACTGAGCTCATAACTTCTGCCGCCTGTGCCGCTTCTTCTTCACATGCGGCCGCAATCTCATTTACTTTCTGTGATGAGTTGTTCACCATTTCAATAATTTGATCAAAAGCAGCTCCCGTTTTGGAGGACTGCTCCACACTGTCTGCAACAGCCTGTACACTTTGTTTTGTATTTTCCTGCATCACTTTAATTATCGTAGTAATCTCTTTTGTTGCTTCACCGCTTCGTTCAGCCAGCTTGCGAACTTCGTCCGCAACAACGGCGAAACCTCTGCCTTGCTCTCCTGCACGAGCTGCTTCAATTGCAGCATTCAGCGCAAGCAGGTTCGTCTGTTCAGCAATATCGTCAATGACTTCGATGATGTCGCCAATTTTTCGTGAATCCTCTTCAAGCTTCGCCATCTTCATATTTACAGCCTGCATGCCTTCCAGAGATGTTTGTACCACATGACCGCCTTCACGTGCCGTTTTCACGGTATCATTAGACAACTCTGCCGCTTCTTCAGCGCTAGCCGCCACAGAATTAATCGCGAGTGACAACTCCTTGAACAATTCGGAAATGTTGCCGGCCTCGCTGGATTGGCTTGTGCTGGTGCTTGCAATTTCCTGTGTACTTGCGGAGATTTGCTCCGAGGACGCCGCAACACTTTGGGAGTTCATTACAATGTTGTTGATTAGCATTTTCAGATTATCCACCATACGGTTAAGCGCGACTGCCAATTGACCCACTTCATCTTTACTGGAAATATCTGATTTCAACGTCAAATTACCGCCAGCTACTTCAGTTGCCAGATCAAGCATTGCCATAAGCGGTCTGGAGATGGATCTGGAGATGATAACGCCGATCAGAATGCTGAAAAGCACAGAACCAACCACCAAGACAATGGTTACTGTAAGGGCATTACTATAAGCCTGCTCGGACTTTGCATTATTTTGTTGTGCCAGATTTACATTAAGTTCAACCAGACTGGACAATGTTTTTACAACCTCGTCACCAGGCGGTTTGAGAGTCACTTTCAAAAATTGGATAAAACCTGCGTCATCGTTTGAAATTGCAAGCGTAACACCTTGATCATATAATTTCATGTAATTTTCATACTGACTTTCTAGTTTACGGAACATTTCACTTTCTTCGGCTGTTGTTGCAAGCGGTCGATAGGTTGCAAACCGTTCTTCCAGACTTTGACGAATCGAAGCCATGTTTTCCGTGATCCGCGTTTGTTCTGCTGCTACCTTTTCATTGTTCAGATCACGAATGTTAACACGCAGTCTTTGATATTCAACTTGAGCGGAGGTTAGCTCTCTGACTGAAACTAAATTGTTATTATACAGTTCCTCCATCCGATCATTCGTGCCTCTCAAAGTGAATATTGAATATATTCCCAGAGTCGCCAAAACCAAGGATACCACCAAAAACGCTGAAATAATTTTTGTTGCTGTTCTCAAATTACTGAACCATTTCATATGATCTCCTCCTAGTGTTTTTGTCCAGTTATGTAGGTTAGCTTTCTAGCCCCTTCTCCAGGCTGAGCCCTAGACAGTATACGATCTATTTCGACAGAAAAGTAATAAAACTGAATAGATTGTTTAAATATTTGTAATTTTTCACTTTTATGCATATTTTTTTTGATTAAAAAGACTCTTTCATTTTAATATGTATAAATATTATATTCTATTCGCACATCACTTTTTCACTTTCGCGAAAAATATATTCTAATCCAAACATATTAGCTCAAATCTATTTTATGATCATATCGAACTACATTTTGTATATACCAGTACTATATTCCTTAATATATCTTAACATTTCTTCATAATTCTTAATAGTTCTTTCGCCTTATCCAAAACAAAATCAATTAGTATTTTGATTGGCTACAAGGATAATAATTTTACATTTTTGTTTTATTTACTTTCCTCCAAAAAGTAAAGACCCAAATTAAGAACCAAAAAAATAATCAAACCCTCCGAAAAGAGAGCTTGATTATTCATTTTAATCTCTATTCCAGCTCTGCCAAACACTTCTCAATACGCTTCGGGATGAGCTTGAAGAGCTTGTCCCAAGTTATAAACATCTCCGGCTTCCATATGTACTCCTCAAATTCCAAACTTGGAATAAAGGCTTTTGTTTGCAGATAAGCCTTCACTTTCTGGTCGATCTGCTCGTTCGTTTGAAAATAATCTTCAAACATCTCATTTACAAGCAAACCTGCTTCTCCTGCATCAGGACCGGCGGCTGTATACAGGTTTGGCAGTAATTCAAACACCACTGGTAGCGGTGAGAATGCATGTTTCCCCGGTTGAGAGTACAAGCATACCCGCTGACCCATCAGGTTGGTCTTCTCTTTTAACAATCCTCGTAATATTCTGCCATGGAAGCTGGCCTCACAATCCACGACTTGCCCGTCATGTCCCACATGAATCCAAACATGTTCCATCTCATAGAGGTGACCAATCTCATAATCCCACCAAATTGCATATTCGATCACGTATTGAACGATTTCGGTCGGAAATTGAATCTCTCTGCGGAAAGAAGAGGATGGACCAGGCTGTTCAAACAAAGAGACCCCTACCAGGTCAGGGTAAAATGGTTCGTTTCGATCAAACAGGACAATCGGGGCATATCTCAAAGAAACTTCAAGCATTTCATGTTCTGACATTGTCATTTAAGCTGCCTCACTTTCTATGGTGTGACTTCTCTGCGAAGCGATAAGAGATATGCTGGCTCGTCTCTTGCGGAGCAGTATCCCATTCAATATTAATCATTCATGCAGAAACCTGCAAGCCGATAGCTGTGGCCGCAGGTTTTGGTCAATAATGATGAATTTAAACATAGGTTTGAGGCGTTTCATTCAGACCGTGCAGTTGTCTTCGTGGATTATGGCTTCGCTGAAGCCTTTCCCTTCGCGGATTGATCCAGAACCGCACTGTCACATCCAATCGGCGGACCAAGGATTGCATCATTTTTAATTGAAGCAACCGCTTTGGCGTAAGCCTCTTCATCCAGACAATATGCGCGATGAGCCACCTCAGGTGGTGTAGCAGCAAGAAAATCTGCCCCAAATACAATATCAGGCGTCGGCTGATCAAAAATGGTCAGCACATACACGTCATCTGTCTCTGCGATAAACCAGTGAAACCAGCCTTTGGGGAAAACACAAACCTGACCCGGCTTCAGATAATATGTAATGCGTTCGCGTGTGAAAGGATTAAACACTGAAGCTGTGATCTCTCCTGTGATCACGATCACCATTTCCGTTACATTGGTGTGCCAATGAGGCTGCACGACAGTGCCTTTGCTCAGATATACGTTAAAAAAACCATTCGCAATGGTTGGCAACTGTTCTCCAAAAAGCTGTGTGACATAATTCTGCGGGTCTCTTCGGTAGTTTACAACAGCATTGGAGTCTGCGGCTAATGGAACGTTTGGGGACTGCAAGATCGGATTGATCATGAAGAAACATCTCCTCCTTAGGCATACATCTCGTTGTTGTACTGTATGCGGAGAAAACCACGATTAATACTGCATCCAAGCTGTACAACCTTAAAAAAAGTTCCTTGCCATAATCCATCGGATTTTCCACAGTCCGTATGACAGAAAAACAGCCTCTACCTTCAGTCAGGGGAAGCTGCAGTCTTTCTTATATTCATCATCCAATCCAAACGATTCATGAAGCCTCAACCGCTGTTCCGCAATAGTCACAATCCGCCGATTGCTTCCGATATACCTTTACCTTAGCTCCACATCCTGGACAACTCACTGAAACCTGCCTCGGCGGTTCTTGAGCCTCCACTTTCGCCTCTTGTTCATCACTTCTGTCACTATTTATATTAATCTCTGTATAGCTGAATGATTGATTACTTGTATAATTCACCGTGTTACTATTATAACTGGAGTAATTATATCCGTTATCATGTTCTCGTTCAGAACCCACAGGATCGTCTCCACCATAAAATTGCCTTTGAGGAGCCCTCTTTTTCTTGAGCAATTTAATCGTAAAAAATATAAAAACAAACTCCATGATGAAAACTAAAGTTACGCCAAAAGGATCACTTTTAATAAGTTTGTAATTGCCAGATGTAAAAAAAGCAATAGGTATTCCAATTGCATAGATCATAAGGATAAATCCAAAAAACTTTCTCAGCATACTTCCTCCCAAAAAACTGCCTTTATAGCATATTTCTTCAACCCTATGAAATTCTCATTGTTGTTCCACAATAGTCACAATCTGCGGCCAGGTTCGGATACACCTTCACTTTCGCTCCGCATCCCGAGCAGTTAACTGAAACCGGTTCTTGTGGCTCATCATAGTCATCTTCATAATATTCGTCCTCGTAATACTCTTCTTCACGATCATAGTATTCGTAGTATTGATCCGATTGCATTCTTGCTTTTGGTCGAGCACACAGTTTAATTCCAGTGACGAGCACGACAACGCCGGGAATAAATAAAATAATCGTACTTATAATTGCTACATCTGCTCCCTGGGTTAACAACAATAAAGAGAGCAGTATGGTTAATGACGAGATAATGATTAGAATAATACCGAAAAACTTTTTCACTCTTTTTCCTCCTTATGCCGGATTATGATTTATGGATTAGAATCTGTTGGTTTCTCTCCCGCAGTCGAGACTGTAGACGAGAAATTTGCATTGCCAACCGCTCACTATCCATCACTTCTCCTGTCCCATACTGTGATGCCAATTCCTCATTCAACAATTCAATATCCATTAACATTTGACGATCTGTTCGCTCCATCGAAGCCGGCGTTATCGGATCACTGTATTTCACCAGCTCGATCATCGACTCTACAGACTTTCTGTTTCTGTCATAATCTACACTCGGATTCGATGGATTCTGCATCGTATTGAGCAGCTGCTCCAGCGCTTGTTCAATCGAACTCAGATTAGCAACGTTGAATTGCTCAAGGCTCTCGTGCTGGCTTGCCGACCGAATGTAAATCAAAAGAATAGCACACAACATGAAAGCGACAGCTGCTGTTATGACATGTAATAGGACAAACCAGCGCAGTCCTTGATCAGCAATGCCTGTGAACAAGCCATAGCAGATCACACAGCCCAAATAAATGACCAATACCGTACCTATAGCGGTGTAACCCGGGACGAACCTTCTAAACCGCTCCATATTTTGCATCACATAACGAACAAATAACCACAAAGCTGTAATTGCAGCATAAGACGCAACCAGATTAATCCAGAATGACATCCATATCAAGCCGCCAGCGAACACCGTAAATGAGACAAGAGATGTCAGTACCAGGCATACGAGACAGATGACATCTAAAATAAATATATTACTTCGTTTCATCATCCTAGGTCAGCCCTCCTTGTTGCAGATTGTTTCCGCATTCCAGACAAAACTTCTGACCAGGCTTAACTTCATGCTGACATTGACTGCACTTTAAAACTAAAGCTTTACCACAGTTACCACAAAATTTCGTATGAGGTGTGTTCATATGATTACAATGTGGACATGCGCTCGGCATCGGCTCCCGGCACTGAACACATTCAACCGCATGCTCTGCATTATCTGCTCCACATGAAGGACACGCATGATATTTGTCACCGCAATTCGGACAGAACCGGGTCCCCTTCTGCATCGATTGCCCGCAATTATTACACTCTGTGGTCAAAGCTTTAACTGCCAAGGATTTGCCACATTGACTACAGAAAGCGCTCTGCTCCTGATTTGGATGATTACAGTGTGAACACAAGTGTACAGAAGGTGTCTCTGTTGTAGACATCACTTTGGACATCTGAGACATCTCGCTACTGAATGAACCACCCAAACCAACGCCCATACCCATGCCTAGACCTGCCCCCATAATATCGGACTGCATGCTTCCTTCATTTTTGGCTGCACCTTCAAGGGTATCAAAGGAACGCTCCTGCTGATACGTGTATCCGATAATATCCATCTCTGCTTTGCGAGCGAGGGCTTCCCGTAAACGAATGACGGATGGATCTTCTTCAGGCAGATTGACATTGTGAATGTATAAGTTGATCAGTTCGATTCCGAATTCTTCAAATTTAGAAGTAATCGTATCTGCAAAATGTCTGGATATCTCCGCAATATAAGCATTAATCTCTAACACACTTACTTTTCTATGTATTAAATAGGAGGATAACATCGAGTTGATGTTCATGATAATCAAACCACGAAAGTAATTGATTAGATTTTGCTGATTAAACTCTGGCAGTGTGCCTACCAGTTTGATTAGAAATTTTCGTGAGTCTGCAATCTTGATCCCCATCTGCCCAAAGGCTCTGACCGGAACGATAATATTATATTTGGGGTCCTGAATCTGAATCGGATTGGCCGTGCCCCATTTAACATCAAGAGCGTTAACCTGATTCACATACCATACTTCCGCTGCAAAAGGAGATTTCCCGCCGAACGGCAGATTAATCAATCGGTTCAGGATGGGGATGTTTGCTGTGCTTAACGTATGTCTGCCCGGCCCAAACAGATCAAGAGCCCTTCCATCCTTAAACAGAATAGCCTGCTGAGATTGATTAACAATCAACTGGGTCCATGTTCCCAATTCACTCTCTGGATGCTTCCAGGCAAACACATCAGGAGAGCCGTCATACTTGATTACATCAATAATAGCCATATGTGTGTATTCCTCACTTCAAATTTAATAACTTTTGCTTGACCTTGTCCGCCTCTGATCACCATAAAATAACATTCTGCGTATTTTTCACTATCTATCTCATTTTTTCATGTTTGAGCATTGCTATTTTACCATTTCTAACCTTACTTCGCACTAGTATAGTTCATTTTTCGTGAGATTTTTTTCCTATTTGAGCACATGTAAGAGAGAACACGAAAACCTCTTGCATTCACAACGTGTGAGGAAAGAGGTTTTCAAGTTATAGATTACATTCTGCTAATTCAGAAGACGTTCCACATAAACCGCAGGTTCAGCCAGAAATTGCTCAAACGAACACAAGGTACCGTGCTCTTTGTGTTCAATATCAGCATAACCGATCATTTTTTTGCTGGGGTTCCACACGATGAATAGATGAGAATACTGATCCAGGTTAGAGGATAACCGCAGCAGTTTCTGTCTCCCCATTTTCATCTCAATCGTATCAGTCAATGAAAAGAATTCAATATAACCGACGCCAGCCGGGCGCTCCGGCAATTCCATCCGATGCGGACCTTCCGTTAAAAAATGGATCAAGGCTGCTGGCAGCTTATATGTTTTTAACGTATACAGTTTATTGCTCAGCTCATGAAACTCTTCAGGCTCAAGCGCCTTCAGATACGCTGCCAGTTCGGCGTTTTTCTGACTAACCGCAATCGTATAAGCCCGTTCCCCATCGGTTTCCTGCATCGTCACATCTGCCCCGTGTTCAACAAGATATGTAACCATTCGCATGTTATTCTGACGTACAGCTACGGTGAGTGGTGTTGCCTTGTACGGATATACCATATCCGGCTCGTTGTAGTTGACATCTACACCCTCGTTCAACAAATACTGAACGGTTTTCATATCATGATCAGACACTGCCTTGCGCAGCGTCTTGCCGCCATATTTTCGGATATCCAGCCCGAGTTCTTTCAGCACTGCGATATTCCTTTTATTGCCGTAGTAGGCTTCGTCATATGCGCTTGATTTTACACGATTCAATCCGTTTAACTTGGCCCCCTGCTCATACAGAAAACGAATTGTATCTGCCCCGCACCAGCGCGCTGCATAGAGTATAGCCGGATTATCTTTGGTATTAAGCTCAGCTCCACGCTCTACAAGCAGTCTGACCACCTTAGGCTGGTTACAGATCAATGCGAGTTCGAGCGGAGTAAGTTCAATATGATTGCTCAAAGATATGTTGTCTTCAAGGTCCATACTTTGATCTAAAAATTTTTCCACACCTGCAACATTCCCCTCATAGATGGCAAGAGCTCGGTCAGGCAATATTTGGAACGTTCCTTGATTACCGATTTTATACAAAAGTCTAACCTCCTTGTAAAATACACTTCTTCACGTTACAACAATTCGCGTTAGATAAGAAAACTTTGAGATGCATCACTGATTATGCTAACATAATGGGCAACGATTTCCATTTCTATATAAGTTGAACTAAAGATTTTACACAATCCACTCCGATGACAGAATAACCTTCCAATCGCTGTTATCCCCAGATTTTTCTGATTCCCTTTTCCAAAGGGGAAAATCCGTTGATAAAGGCGACCGCTCCGCTTTTTCAGGTTTTTTCTGTCCTCTCCGTTAACGTGTAAATGAATAGTTCAACTTATATACATTCAAAACTACACTTACAGGACCGCACAGAAAGGACCCTATGAATCTCTCAACTCTTCAACATACATTGGCAAAATCAATTTCACCGCTCGATCTGCGAAGCTGTCTGATCAGTATGCGCAGCGAGACGGTCTACACGCATTATCGCAATACGCAAGCGGAGACACATATAGTCAAAATCAATTCATGTACGAAGAGCTTTATCTCCGCACTCATCTGCATTGCTATGGATCAGGGCTTGCTCCCCGAAGCAAGCACACCGATATCCACCTTTTTCCCGCAGCTTGCCTCTGATCCTGATCCGCGTAAACCAGCCATTACACTAGAGCAGCTGCTTACGATGACTGCTGGATTTAACTGGGACGAGTTCGGTGGGCAAAATTCATTTCCACGTATGACACGAACCGAGCACTGGGTTGATTTTGCGTTAGAACAAAGCTTGCGTCATAAACCAGGCACACACATGGAATATAACTCAGGTGTCTCGCAAATACTTTCCGCCATCTTGATGCAGCATACAGATATGAGCGTTGCCGCGTATGCGGAGCGTTACCTCTTCGGCCCTCTCGGCATTCACGATTATGAATGGGAGCAGGACCCCCAGGGCGTGCATACTGGTGGATTTGGTATGAAGCTGCTGCCGGCTGATTTGCTCAAGTTCGGACAACTTTTCCTTCAGCAAGGACGGTGGGAAAAAGAACAGCTCATATCCAGTGACCTGGTCCAACGTTCCACGCAGCCCTTTATCGCTGTGTCCCCTCCCAACCGCGGCAGTTATGGCTGGCACTGGTGGGTGGATCAATACGAGCCTGCAAAAGTAAACGAGAACATTGCCGGAAGCCCGGCATTAGATAACACCTCAGCAGAACAACATCGTCCGTTGCACTATTACTATGCCAGAGGATTCGGAGGGCAGTATGTATACGTTGTTCCCGAACTGGAGCTTGTAGCCGTGCTGACCAATGATAAACGCAAAAAAGAAAAGCCTCCACTGGATGTATTTCCAAAATGGATCGTTCCAGAACTATGGAAGCTCGCTCGCTTATAAGGGGACAAATCTGCGGATTAGGGATACCTTGTCCAGCGATCTTCCCGGTAATTTACCGAGGATACACTAAAGCTGTATCCACGCTGCACTCGAAAGATATGCCCTCGCCTCACCCGTCAAAGCTGTTAAGCTGGAACACGGGGAAGTGTGAGGGCCTTTTTATTTTTTCAGCATCTGCTCCACTGCCAGCGTTACCGGATATGGCCCCGACTCTTGATTAGATATGACTACAAGCTGCACGCCATGCTCCGGATAGACACCCGACATAAACGACACGCCTGGATCAAAACCCATCACATGGTATTTAAATATCTTCTCTTCCTCAAGCTCCAGCCAGACACCCAGGCCATAATACTCCTCATCCTCATCATACGCGTGTGGTGTTAACAAGTAACTTGTCATCTTTTCACTTAATAACGTATGGCTCATCAAAGCATCCCAGAAACGCATCATATCCGGTGCAGTCACATATGCCCCCCCATCTGCTCCTCCTTGTACCGGAATCGAAAAAATATTGCTCGTCCATCCCCCATCATCAGCGTCAATATAACCCGTAGCCGTATTACGCGGAAGCTGATCTGTGCGAAAATAACCTGAATCCTGCATACCGCATCGTTTGAGAATATGCTCCTGCACATAGCTGGCAAAGGAAACTCCAGCATGTTGTTCTACAATAAGCCCAAGCACGATAAACGCTGCATTGTTATAGTGGAATCGCTCCCCAGGCGCAGACTTCATCGGCAGCTGCTGGAACATGGGCAGAAAATCACGAAGCTGCTCCATTATGTATACCGGCCTGTCTTTCCACAGCTCCGAAAAATCTTGCATAACTTCCTCATCAAAGTAATCGGGTATGCCCGAAGTATGAGTCAATAATTGATGTACCGTGATCTGCGGGTCCCATGCCGGAAAAGTTATATTCAGAACATCCTGTAATCTGGACTCTAGTGAAAACTTCCCTTGTTCTGCCAACTGAGCTATACTTACCGCTGTGAAAATCTTACATCCCGAAGCGATGCCAAAACGTGTATTCACATCATTCAGACGCTCATCACTGCGATTTGCATATCCTCTCGCTAATTGAAACAGCATCTGACCATTCTGCTTGCACAGAACAACGCCTGAGAAATCGTTTTGCTCCATAACCTCTTTCACTTTTTCCACGGCCCTCTGATGATCCAGCATGTTGAATTCACCTGCACCTTCTTGTGATTAGTTGGTTCGTTCATCCCGCTGACCCGACTCTCTCGCATGAATCAAATAATATAACGAGAGGTAGATTGTAATCAGGAACGTTGCAAAGAACATACAAAATGCCAAGGAAGACCGGCTTACACTTTCATGCATCAATTGCAGCAGCGTCTCGCGATTCGTTAGTGCATCCCAGCTGTTTAACCGATACACACGCCCAAGCAAAACGCCATAACTGGCCAGTGCCGTTCCTCCTAATACAAAAATCCAGGAAGCTGCATGCCCCAAGCGTTGATTGATCACACCCTGAAGCTGATACATGGAGAAGAAACCAATAAGCAGACCTGTCCATACAAACATCAGCACAACACTCAGATCATACCAGTAGTTGAAGCTCACACCGTTTCCAGTAACGTATCTTGCGCTTCTGGAGGACAAATGAAGCAAATCCGTAACGATATACGATGAGTTCGGGAAAAAGAGCAGCCACAGCATGCCACTTGGAATTGCAAGCCATATCGCTAATTTCCATTTTAATTGGCTGAGCCCATAGGTTATGGATGAAAATATAAATGGAAGCCAGCCCAGAAACAGATTCCAGATCAGGAAGCGGAAATACCGCTGATTCAGCCAGTCGGCCGCCACGTAGTATAAAGCCACCGTAACCACCGTGACTGCACTGAGAAAAATAAACATGTGCAACCCATTCAGTTTTTTCAAAGCCTACAACCTCACTTGTTGTAAAATCCAAATCACACTTCAAAATTTACATATATTTACCACCTTTAAATCTACTAGCATCATACCATATCTATCTGATCGATCTCCATTTTGTAAAAGAAACGCAAAAAAAGACACTCATCCGAGTGTCCGTATGCATGTAGAAGTTAATTTTCACAACCAATGGTGATATAGACAAGACTCCAGTGAGAGGTAATGTCTATGAACTTCGCTTTTTCTGCTGTTGTCATGTTTGCAACTTTTATGCTTGTGCTTTGACCGACAACAGTTTATCAGGGTTAACAATAAGATATATTCCCTTGATTCGCTCGCCTGAAGCATCCGTCTCCAGACACAGCACTTCGGTCAGCTTACCCTCTTTCATCAAGGCCAGCTGCAGCTCACCGTTAATCCAGGCATGCAGCCATTCCCGTTCCCTTAATGTTTTAAGCACTCGTGGAGAGGTTAGAATGGCAAGTACCCCCTTGTGTACACTCATCGTTCTCATAATCGTGCGCACAACGCCGCCTCCGTCCGCTGTAAACACAGGCTCGTTCGTCAGAAGCTCCAGCATCGCTGAAACGTCGTGCCGAAGAAAAGCCGTGGTGAAACGGCTAAGCAGATGCTCCTTCATTTTCCAATCCGCATTATACGACTCGGCTGCTGCTGCACGTTCAGGCAGATGACCTCTGGCACGACGATAGATTTGACGACAGTTACTCTGTGTTTTCCCCAGCCATTCCGCGATTTCCGCATAATCATACTGGAAGGCTTCACGCAGGACAAAAACCGCACGTTCCGTGGGAGATAAACGCTCTAACATGACCAGATAAGCGTAAGATATCATCTCTTTTTGCTCAAGCGCCTGCTCCGGTATATTCTTTGTCTCATACACACCCAGCGGCTCAGGAAGCCATTCCCCTACATAGTGCTCCCGTTGGTTACGGGCGGAATTTAATACATTCAGGCTGCGGTTCACTATCATTTTTCCAATATAAGTTTTCGGTTGCTTGATATCCTGATTTGACATACTCTGTAAGGTCATAAAGATGTCCTGAACAAGATCCTCAGCTTCTGTCACACTTCCGAGCATACGGTAGGCGATGGAAAAAGCGTAGTTTCTGTATTGCGAATACAACGCACCAACATCCAGAGAAGGCGCTTCTGTATTATGTTCATGTTGATCAGTATAGAGCCTGGATTGCACACAATCGCCTCCTCTGGCTGAATCCGTTTTGAGTTCGGGTTAAAAACACCCCGGGTACATACCTGTCGTAATCGCTATACGGTTCCAACTGTTAATCGAATTGATTGCCATAATCAGATCAACGATTTCATTTTCACTAAAATATTCTCGAACTTTATCATACAGCTCCATGGAAACGCCTTGCTCCGATATTAACGTAATCGCCTCTGCCAGTTCAAGCATAACACGCTGTTTGTCTGTGAATAAGGGGACTTCGCGCCACACGCTGAGCAGAAGAATATGATCACCGTAGTCACCCAGCTTCATTAAATCCTTGGCATGCATGTCCAAACAAAAAGCACAGCCATTGATCTGCGACACGCGAATTTTCAACAACTCATAAAACACCTTGTCTTCAAATTGCCCAGATACATACCGCTCCAACCCCATCATCGCTTTAAAAGCGCCCGGACTTACTGTCCTGTAATTCATTCGTACATTCATTTTTGATTTGCCTCCATCATTTGATCTACATGCTGAAGACAAACAGCAGATCAGGTTTGTGACATCGTGAGGGGAATTTGATATAAAAATTTTAAGAAAAGCACTCTACGTTATAAATGGAGTACATTTTACACAGACACTCCAATGACAAAAAAACCTGGAGAGTCTCGCTCATCCCCAGATTTTTCTGTCTTCATCGTTTATGCTTTTTCTTCTGAATTCTGTTGCACAGGAAGCTCGGTGTAGTAAGGGCACCCTGGCTCATGGATAATACGGGGGTCAACCCATGTGCCCCAGTATGGGAGGCGATTTACATAAGGTGGTACATGAGGGGCAAGGTTTGGCTGCACATTGGGCTGTGGATTAGGTTGCATGTTGGGTTGCATATTGGGTTGCATGTTCGGTTGAACATTGGATTGAGACTGAGGCTGCGTATTGGGTTGCACATTAGGCTGGAGATTCGGACCAACATTAGGCATCGGGTTTAAAGCAGGGGCAATTTGCGTTTTGCAATCCGCAGGAGGCCCGATAATCACCGTTTTCTGTATGGGGGCGAGTGTCTCCTGCACTTTCTGTTCGTTCAGACAATACGTATGAGCCAGCACGTTGGCAGGGGTCAGCCGCAGAATATCGGAGCCAAATATCGCTTCAGGCACAGGTGCATCAAAAATGGCAAGCAGATGGGTATGATCGGCTGTCGCCACTTCATAATGCCACCAGCCTTGAGGTACATTCGCGGTTTGACCCGGTGTGATCGGGTAATGAAGCAGTTGGTTCGTAAACGGATTAATGAGGGAAACCACTGCTGCACCGCTAATACAATAAACAAGCTCGGTTGCATTTTGATGAATATGAGGTTCAACGACATTTCCTTTACTGAGAAAAATATCAAGCAGCGATGTGTTGCCTAATGTGTTCAGCTGTTGTATTGAAAGTGCGTTAATATAGTTATACTCATCCTTCTTAAAGAACGGATTTTTGCTTAGATCATAGGTGAATTGTGTGGTTGGTAAGGTGTAATCCATGGTTGAGGTTGCCAAAATAAAACGCCTGCCCTTCGCTCGGTTTAGGTGAAACCCTATATCCTCAGCTTATGCCCATAGCCCATTTCCGTGAGCCCAATTCACTCCCTTTAATTCTGCTGTGTCAGCTGCTGACCTTGCCGCATAGGCTGATATCATCCATTCAGATATTGGAGGCCAGTTATATGTCCTATGTACCGGGTTCAACAACAACCCAACAACCTGTTACTTATCCGTATTATCCGCCACCTCCCCCACCACCGCCGTATCCTTATCCGTACCCTTATCCCTATCCACCAGTAGTACCTGTTCCCCTGCCCCTTCCATATCCCATCGGGGGACCGGGGCCATGGTGGCATGGAGGATATCCGGGACACTACCCGGGATTTCCCGGCGGCCCGCACATAGGCGGCCCTGGAGGACCTGGAGGTCCGGGCGGTCTCGGGGGACCCGGTGGGCCTGGAGGTCCCGGCGGGTTCCATGGTCATCGTTTTTTCCAGTGGTAACATCTGAAAGTCCAAACGTTTAACCCAACAAAAGGCATCACGCAGGAGCTATGGATTAAGCTTCTACCGTGATGCCTCTTCATCTTCTTTATGTTCTAGCCACATTTCAATGTACAAGGTGCACTTAGTATTCAATAGCATCCAGAAGGCTCAGGTTGCGGTTCGACATTTGAAGCAATTCTGTAAAGGAAGCAGCAGCATAATACACAAAGTCCGGATCATGAACATGCATAATAATCTGCCCGTATGTGCCTGCCTCCGCCGGATCAAAATCAAACAGCAAATATATTGAACCGCCAGCCATCGCGGCAAAAGGAATCCATGAGGTGTTGAATAAATACGGCTTGATCTCCGGGTCCAGCTCACGAATTTCTTCAGCCTTATAGTGCTCCTCCAGCATCTCATCCACATCACAGAAAAATCGCTTGGTCTCCTGCATCTCCTCCAGCGACATCAGATAAAACGGAAGACAGCGCCCCTGCTCCGCATTCCCTGGATACAGCACATGCAGACCATAACCACTGCCATTGGTATGACGGTAAAAAGCACGAAAATCCTCAGGCAGGCGAACATTATACTGCTGCTCGAACCTTCCCAGTTCTTCCTCTGCCACCCCTTCCAGCAGAAGGTATTGGTCGTATAACAGACGAATCTCTTCATCCTGAATTTTATCGTGCAACAGCTGATTCATCACATCCCGTAATCTGTCCATCGTCATATGTAGCTCAGAATTCATACCCCTTCACCTTCCGTATTGCCTCTATTTTGTACATACTGCTCATATTCCCAGAAGGCCTCCTGCTCTCCGCCGTCTTCGACCAAAATCATGACTGCATACGAGAACATACTGAGCCACTGCTCCATTACAGCCACCTGCTCGTCCGAGATCAGATGATTACTGCGAAGCATGCCTGCCGGTTCAACCGCCCAGGCTCTCGCCAAATGAGTAATGCTCCATAAACAAGCTATTACCTCACGATTCAACGTCGGACGAGCAAGCTCCGGGGCCAGCACGCGTAATATGCTCATCAGCTCATGAAAGTTCTCTTCGATTAAATGACCGCGAAAGGGCCGAAGACTGCCCAGAAAACCTTGCTCCACTTTAGGATGAGTTACATCATCACAAGCGAATGCGTGGCATTTTAATAAAAAAACGGCCTCTTCGCGTTCCATGTCTATCACCCTCCAGCCTGAAATCTCTCATTCGACATTACCAGCGCAGCGGCTCCTCATCACGCCACAAAACATAACGCTCCAGTTCACGTAGTGTGCCTGTGCCTATGCCGTATTCATCCATACTTTGTGAACACAGATCAAGAAGATGCAGCATGCCCCCGTATGTTCCGACTGCAAGCTGTGATTGCTCAGGAGATACAGCCAGAGAATAGATCGTTGAGCCGACAAAATGCCGCCAAAGCTCCTTCCCTGCATTGTTGATGCAATATAAATAACCGTAAGCATCACCAATGATCATACCTGCTTCAATCTCAACCATCGTATAAACACGAGCGTTCTCGTCCATGAGCGGCCATTCTTCCGAGTCTCCGTGACCCTCTATATCAGCTAATTGAACCTGAATGGTGACCCCGTTATAGAAATGACATGCATTAAACCAGACATGCTGATGATCCCGGCTGAATGCAGCACAATGCGGATAACTGGATTGCGGCTCAATCTGAAATACTTTGTTCATTTTTCGATCCATAACGGTATGGCTGCTCATCTGGCTGCCCCATGCAATCCAGCGTTCATCATATGAAACAGCAGCATGCCCCATCGATAAGCGGGTATCTTCATATTCGTACTCTTGAATCTCGGCCACATCCGGATGAAGAATCGTTGCCTTCGCCTGCTCAATCAGGTATATCCCCAATTCAGACTGAAGCAGTAACGTCCGCCCATGATCAACAGGTATCAGCTTTTCTAACGTATATTCGGGACGCGTTGAGTCCGCAAGGGATTCAATTCCGGGTAAAACAGCCCTGATATGCTCATGGATCTCACTCCAGTGATACCATGCCACCTGTTCTCCTTCCAGCCTGCAGTCAGGCTGACGGATGACACGGACCCCTTCGCTATTCGCGAGAGCAATGTACATTCCATCTGGCGAACTGCCTGCAAATGTTGCATCCGGGCTTCGCCACCAGCCTTGCTGATCCATCGTGTACACTTGACCTTTATTCGATGACAAACCTGTATTACAAAGGATCGTTCCGTCATTCAGGTAACCTGCTACTTGAACTGCCTGCATCGAATTCTGAAAATGGTTGCTGAGCGGCCAGGTTGCTGCCGGCAATTCCTTGCGAAGCCGTTCCACTTCCCCCTGAAGGTTGGCCTGCTTCACCATTTTCATTACTTTGGCACTGATCGTATGACGATTATCATCCGAAAGCTCGGATTCGTCTGGCTGCTCGCCTTGCAACATGCTGCGGACGAATGTGTTAACATCGCCTGCATACCGCATGCCTTCCATACGCCATTTTTCAGCAATCTCTGTATTAAGCCAGCTCATGCCACTTCTCCCCCTTATTCTCTTCGCTGCTTTACTTCCGTACAATAATGTGCCAGCAGAAACTGTCGTATCTCCCGAATTACCTGTATGTCCTCAGTTTTCTGCACTTCCATTTTCTGATCCTCTGTCTCCTGTTGCCCTTCTGCTTGCTCAGAAAACAGTGCAATCTCTCGTTCATAGGCATAATTAAAGCGCACATACCCACCGATGGATGCTCGAAACAGCTTGCAGGTATATTCGTCTTCAATGACCAGATCCCACGCGAACTGCAATTGGCACAGGCCAGCCAGCTCTTTCATGGAAAGCCCGTTTTCTTTACCTGTATAATGATAAAAAGTATACGTCCGCATCTCATTCCATGGTTCATAATACGCAGGTCTGAAAGGCTTATCCTTTTGATAATATCCACAGTAGATTTGATCCAGAATTTCGGGGAAGGACTTATCTGAGCAAGGCCACAGCGTTATCTGTTCATCATGCCGTGGAAGCCAGATCAGCCCCTCCACCTGTGCATGAACAGCCAGAAAGTCTCCATCCACCGAAGTCCCGATACACACACACTCCTGCAACTGCTGCTGGTTGATTGGCGTTTCGTCTGTATGCTCCCAAAGATCGTATTCCACAAATGGCTTCAAAACCTCAGGATCAGGCCGCTGCACATTCATCCAGCCTGAATATGTACCTTCCCCATATAGCTGCATCCAACGCTGATAGGCCAATGGCAGACGAATGCTGTGCTTCTTCTCCACTTGCTGCAATTCTTGCATAGATACCGGCTTAATTAGATGAGACACAATATACATTCGACAATCGCTCCTAGCGTTGAATTTTCCGACTTTCCCCAGACAAAATCAGTTCCATTACCACTTAGGCCAGCTCTTCCTGAACAATTTCTGTATCAATACCTTTCCGATTACGAATTCGGATCGCAAATGCATCATAACCATTACGCTTGACCTCATTAAAATGTACACGTTCTCCTGTAATCAGCTCATACGTTCCATCTTCCTCAACATCCTCGCCAAACTCCTCATCCCAAGGCACGTTGTAGAACGCTGTCAGATGAACTTCAAAGGTATCCTCACCCTCAACGTCCAGATAAGGTCGAAGGGGGCGGTTGTTCACGTCTTCCTCGGGGTACGTCTCACACAGCATCGCATCATAGCCGTGCTTCGCCGCATCAATCAGCAGATAACGCTCTCCTGTAACGGTATGTTCGGCATAAACCAACAACGGTGTCATATCATGCCACAAAATCAGATCATCCTCATCAAGGTCACCATAATAAAAAATATGAAACTGATCATGTCCATCAGGTGCCTGAAGCTTGCCATTCCATTCCACCTCATGAGCCACACCTTCGGTCTCCCTCTTCGTCAGCCCATCGAGATATAACGGTCCATGCAGTACACCATACATATTCATCATTTTCCCTCCATTTTGTTCATTCGAATCGTTACCACTTTATGCTCTTCGTCCACCGTCAATTTTACATCCACATGCAGCTTCTCACGAAACAACGCCGTAATGTTCAGATACGGGTCACGAGCAGGTCCTGAACCACGGTTGCTTGTGCGGCTCATGCCTTGATGAATGATAGACTTTACCAGGTTGTCATCACCTTTGCCCGTTTGTTCATAGGTGTAAATCACGTCTCCCTCACGATCCATAAGTGTCAGGAGGGTAACAAAGTCTTTGGCATTCTCGTATTTATTCTCGGTTCGAACATACTTGTGCTCGGATTGCAGAAATTCCACTTGTCCGTCCAGAAACGGGTTATCTCCTCCGGGTTTAACCTCATACTCCCTGTACGCCAACTGGAACAAGTTTTCAAGTCCACTCGTATCCATACGATAGTAGAGCTGACGATCTTCTCCCTTTTTATCCATCGCTGCGAAGCTGTTGGTGATCAGCCATGTCTGATATGATTTCCCCTGCACATCTACAGCAATGGCATAATCGGATAACACCTTTTCTTTTTGAAATACACCATACGTCTGCATAATAAAATAAGCAGGTATGCACAGCATAGCGATAACAAACAAAACAACACTGAACATGATTCGTTTTTTCAATGCTTCCCTCTCCCTGATTCAACTAATATCCACGATATCTGATGCAATGCTTAGAAGTTATGCTGCATTTTTGACAGCACACGGGTGACCGTTTCTCTGTTTTTGGCATCTTTAATATAAGCAGGAATGCTGTGCGAAGCTGTTTTGATCATTTTCCCTCCAGATTTCACCCGCAAATCGGCCGATACATATGCAATCAGATAATTCAAATGCTCCCGGTTTACAGCCCAAATCTGCTTGCCCCGCACATGATCCAGAAAATATAACTCCAGATCAAAGAGAGGATCTCGGCCATTTTGAATTTCACGATAATAACCTCGACTGGTTGGTCTTTTGTGCATCTCGGCCTGATTAACAGCTCCACAGTGCGGGCACGTAATATGTACAAGCGAATGGGATATCTGTTTCTTATCCGTTACCTCTACACTAATCCAACGCTCACATACAGCACAATATCCTCTGCCGATATATTCGTAGTCTTCTTCTTTGACCGCCTGAGCGTAGCACTGGCTGCATCTCCACTGCACTTCGCCATTAGCGCATTCGATATAAGCGTGCCCTCCACATTCAGGACATTTGACTTCAATTCGTTCACCACGATGCAGTACAGCATAATAGCTGTATTTATACGCCCCTTCATCCTCGAAACGTTTCAATTCAAAATCACCTCTTCTGTGAATCTGTTGCTGAATCAACCTCGTTTGCCCCATATTGTTCCATATAACCATCCCCCAAATTATATGAAACTCTCAACGCAAGCACAACAAATCCAGACTTAACCACTCAAAATAACATCCATAGTCCTACATAAGTGTGTGCCCTGTCACACCCATTACTACATTGATGTCGTAATCTGAATACAAGAGCAAGACCAGTTTAAACACTTCACCAATGGAGCAGCTGCGGTACTGCGTATAACCAAGAATGGTCAAAATCACGGTGGAAATGGCATGTCCCATTCAGGTGAGAAGCACGTCTGTAACCCATCCTTAACTGATACAAATGAGGTGATTCTAAAGATGATTTGTTCTCATATGTCGAATGAAGCCTGCTTCGCCAAAGTGCCTCTATTTAAACATCTGGCCTCGTCCGAGGCCGACTTGTTAACCTCTCTTTTGCAAACACGTCACTACCACAAAGGAGACTATGTCGTTCAGGAGGGTGAACGTTCAGACACACTTTATGTTATTCATCAAGGCAGTGTGAAGCTGTGTAAATACACCGAAGCTGGCAAGGAGCATATTATACGCTTTTTGTTTGCTGGAGATTTTTTCGGTCAGGACGCCCTGCTTCATCAAATGCCCCATCCATCGAATGCTGAGGTTTTGGAGAATTCAGCAATATGTTCTATACACAAGCATGGGTTTGATCAACTGCTCGCATACGATCCCAAGCTGGCTTATACTTTTCTGCTGGCCCTTTCGAACCGATTACGTGAAACAGATGAGTGGAACCGTTCTCTCCGTGCGATGACAACAGAACAAAAGATTGCCAAGCTGCTTCTGGACTTTCATATGCGCAATCACGCAAAACCCGAAATGCGCTTGCCTGTTTTCAAAAAAGACATGGCTCTGCTGCTCGGTATTACCCCCGAGACGTTAAGTCGAAAGCTGAGCAGCATGCAGCGTCAACGGCTGCTTCAAGTCAATGGCAGTGATATACGCATTTTGCAGCTGGAGCGTCTGCAAGGCATGATCCCCTGAACCTTTTATTCAGCAGTTTGTGCAATATCCGGATTCAGCCTGCATTGTGAGCATCGTCACAGTGGGTATGTACCTTACTATTTACAGTTATTACGATAGTACAGTTAAATAATATAGAATTTTCAGGAGGTTATTTCTATGACTACCGTTGTTAAAATGGATAAACAAATCATTATGCATAAAATGCAGGAGCTGTGCTCGTTACTGCTTCAGGACCAAGGATATCAGGAGATGCGCAGTATGATCGATCAATTCGCCGCTGACGAAGAGGCCACTGCACAATTTGAATGCTTTATGGCGAAACATCAGGCTTTCGAAGAAAAAAAACGTCAGAATATCGAACTGCTTGAATCCGAGATCCAAATATACGAACAGGAAGAGCGTGCGCTCTATGATCATCCACTGATTCGCAGGTTTATCTACGCTCAGCGTGAGTTCAGTCAGCTTCATCAGCAGATCAGCCATTATTTTACCAAAACCGTAGAAATAAACAGGCTTCCTGAAGCCAAGGAATCAGGTAAAGAAACATGTGGCTGCGGCGGAAGCTGCGCCAATCATCATTAAGCTTTACACTTCGTTAACCAAAGACAGAGACATAAGTAAAGAGTATCCAGCGTTCAGAGCTTATCTGATGGTCGGGATACTCTTTTATACATAATAGGGACAATAGGTGTATAAACGATAGAAGGCTTATGGAGCTAAATATCCAGCAGCAGTGAAACCAGTAGCCCCATGGATGCGATCAGGCCAACAATCGGCCCCCCTTCCTCAAATGCCTCGGGCATCATCGTTGAGCAGAGCATGGCTATAATTCCACCTCCCGCAAAAGCACCGATGGCTGCTCCCATCTCCTTCGGAAGCTGCTCCAGAAACAGGTATCCGCCTAGTGCGGCGAGAGCAGAGATCAGCAGTACACAGACCCACATGAGCAGGATTTTCACCTTACTGTATTTGCTGTGCTGCAGCCCTACCGTACTTGATAATCCTTCAGGAATGTTGCTGACAAAAATGGAAACCACAAGCACAACACTGACACCTTTACCGGCCAGCAAGCTGGCGCCTAACATAATGGACTCCGGAATTGCATCCATGACAGTGCCCGTGAATATGCCCAGTCCACTTTGATTATCTGACTTTTTCTTGTTCGAGCGTTTGCGGTTCGATCCCCCCTTTGCCGAGATGAGCAGATCAAATAACGTATACACCACAGCTCCCGCAGTAAATCCGACAGCCGTTGGCAGCATACCTCCATCATTCAGAGCATCTCCCAACAGCTCAAACGTGGCTGCACCGATCAACGTTCCTGTTCCGAAAGCCATAATCCAGCCGATCACTCTTCTCGGAATGTTCATAAACAATGCGGCAAGCGAACCAATCACAACCGCCGAGGCCGAGATGCCGCCCCACATCAATGCAGTCCACATTCAGGCAGCTCCTCTCTTATGCATATTATTCTATATCCCATTAACCCTGACCGACAGATTAAAAACAATAACTGCATGGTGTGGTGATAATCCCATGATAGGGTGAATGTGGCGCAGTGCGTTCATGTATGACGAGTGACTGTTTTGTGTTGTGAGGCTCTTGATTTTATGTGGGTCGTGCAGTAACGTTTGGGATAGTATGTTGGAGATGTAGCAAAATGCGATGATGTATGGCGAGGTACTTCAAGCCGAATAACTTACGGGATATCTTGGCTTCACACAAGTAAGTATGGATATTTAAGAGAATGAATGCATCTTACGAAGCATGAGAGCGATTTCGTATATCCCCCCCACCTCTAACGATTCCCAGAAACGCTATTTGGGGCATATCGTCCCTTTTTGTTTTCTAACGATTTCAGGAAAGCCTATTTCAATCATTTGTTATGAAAATAGAGCATTTTCTTCGATTTTGACCTAAATAAGCTCTCTGGGGATCGTTAGAATCTCAGAGAGCTTAAATTGGTCCAAATAAGCTCATCTGAGATCGTTAAAAAATCTATTGAGCATCTCCCCTGTTTAGCTACGCTTTAAATTATACGAAGGTGTATTCGTTATACTCTGATGTGCTTCATGCGTACTTCTGACAAACTCCTACATGCTTCTCGCCTTTGTGCGCTGCTAATGTGTTCTTAGTGATTGCTGTGCTTCTGGTATACTCCCCTATTCCTCTGACATCCTTGTTCACTGCTGATGCATTCTTATTGGCTCCGATGTGCTTCATGCGTACTTCTGACATATCACAAGCTTCTGCCCACTCTTGTACACTCTTAATGTGTTCTTTGGGATTTACATGTGTTCTTTGAGATTTACTGTACTCCAGACACACTCCCACATGCTTCTGCCACCTTTGTGCCCTACGATGTATCCTTATCGCTATAATTGCTTATAAAGCACTCGGATGTGACTATGATGTTCTCTTGTTCATTTCTGTTGTGACCTATGTCACCTGACATGTACCAAAATCACGTTAAGATAAAATGATGAATTCACAGCAGGTTGAACCATATTAGAAACTGCACGACTCCAACTATTTCAACATTTCCCACCTTCATGGGACGCAGCAAGCAACCAGTAACAATCCGAACCATATCACCAATAAAAAGATAAGCATTAACGGAGAGGATGAATATGCATGACCCGAGTAAACAAGGATACAGCCGCAGCATTTCTGCAGCAGTTCCCCATTTTCCAGGATCTCAGCCCCGAGGAATTGAAGCAGGTTGAAGAAATCGCTATATCCCGAAACATGAATCGAAAAACCGTAATTTTTAGCGAGGGCAGTGAGAAAGAGGCGGTTTTCTTTATCCGTACCGGCATTGTCAAAGCGTATAAAACCGATGAAAATGGGCACGAGCAGATTGTATCCTTTCTTAAAACAGGCGATATGTTTCCGCATACCGGCTTTTTCAACGCGCATCCCTATCCGGCCACCGCTGTAGGCATTACGGCTACAAGTCTGCTGGCAATTCCCGTCCGGCATTTTGAACGGCTCATGCTGAGCACGCCCTCCATTGCCATCAAAATTATGCGTGTGCTGGGTGATAAAATTCGGGAATTACAGGATAAATTACAGGTGCTCTCCGGGCAGGATGTCCGTAACCGAGTGCTCTCCTTTCTTCTAATGCTTGCAGAGCAGCATGGACAGCAGCAGAAGGATAAGGTTATCATCAACCTGCCGATGACACATCAGGAATTCGCCAATTCCATTGGTACGACAAGGGAAACCGCCAATCGACTGCTGAACCAGCTGGCAAAGGATGAATTATTGGAGGTTGATCGCAGCCGCATCATCATTCATGATCTGCAAAGCTTGAAGGAACAGCGGGATACCTGAGCTTGAGCCGTACATATTTTACTTTTGATATATTTGTGCAGAAAAGACTTTAAACTGATCCACCTGGTTTAAGGTCTTTTCGTTTACCTAAATAAGGCCAGATTATGACAAAACGAAAGGTGTGACCCGGCTCACACAGACACATACCCCGCTTTTTTATAATCAAATTGCATCATCATACACCAATCCAATCGGGAGGAATGACCTATGAATACCTACACGGCAACCATTAATGCCACAGAGTACCCACCGCATTTGAAGCATAAAGTGATCTTTGAGACGTTCGAGAGTCTTCAGCCTCAGGAATCCATGCTGCTTGTTAATGATCACGATCCCAAACCACTTCGCCTCCAGTTTCAAGCTACACATCCTGACGGGTATGACTGGGAGTATATTGAACAGGGACCTACCACATTTCAGGTCAAAATTACAAAACGATAGAATGGAGCTGAGCAGAAATGGCGCATGTGAGATCATGAATGATACCACACTGCGTCTTCTTTCTCATAACATTCACTTCAGCATAGAAAAAAGAGATCCTTGGCGGAGCCTGCAATTTCCAATAATCGATCTATTTTATTTTTTTATATTAAATATCCTTCGCGTACGAAGCTTCCGGCACTTTGCTCAGTACCACAAATAACCGAACCTCCGCATCACTCGTATTATGGAATTCAAATTCAGTCTCCCCTCCGCAGGACACCACATCTTCTGTTTGAATCTCGTACTCCTTTCTGTCCAGCATCAGAGTGCCTTTACCTTCAACAACGAGCAGCGTAAGGTCTGCACCGGGATGTTTGTGAACAGGAAGCTGTTGCCCTGGCAGAAAATGAAGCACGAAGGTTACACCGCCTCCTGGTTGAGACAACACCCGTTTTGTGAAACGTTCCGTGCTGTAGGCTTTGACTTCTTGTAATGACGTGATACTCATGTTCATCATCCTCCTGTATTTGTTCTGGTGATGTATTCATCTTAACGCGAAAAAACCTGCAGCTCCTTGATTCAAATCAAGAAAACGCAGGCTATGGTGCACCAATTGGTTTACCGTCTTTTGATATATTCGAAAATATAGTACAGATCCATATTATAATAGAAGAAACATGTTCATATCACGAGACGTCCTCTCTTCTCGGCCAGGCCGATCGTGGCATGCACACCAGAGTTGAACTCCAGGAAATCCTGTTCCACACCGTCACTGAAAATAACTCCATCCTCCGGCATCTGTGAAACAATGTGCAGCGGCTGCTTGGCATGAATCTGTCCAAATACGAGACTGGCTGCGGTGGTGCGGCTCGGAAACGGCTCCCTGACGGTATAGTATAAATACGGGGCATCCCACATAAATCCACTCGTATTTGTACTTCCTGCTGACTCGGCTGCCGATGCCACTTCACCGCTCCCGGTACGGCTCAGCTGCTGCCAGGCTGCAGAACCTACAATGCCTGAGGCACCTGCGAGCACACTTTTGAACCATCCTGTCGATCCCATGCCTGTAGACACAATAATGCCGCTGGAGGATTGATGTTCGCTTCTTGCTCCCAGACGCACTTCATAACGTGCCGATACATGTGTCTTACGTCCAATAAACAGGTCATTGACACCGTACAAAACCTGTCCGTCATTCAGCTCAACCTTGGCAAGTGTCACCTCTCTCAGCGCACGCTGCTTGCGCATCACATCCGGCACGATGAAGCTTAGATCCTCGACTGTAAAAGGTAAAAGCACCCCGTCCCACCGCATCGGATCTGGATTCACGCCAATCAGCGGCTGCTCGGTAACATATTTCAACGTATTGGCAACCAGGCCATCCTGCCCGACCACCACGACAATATCTTGCTCTCCAAATATAAAATTCGGCACATGTTCCCGGTCAATCATCTGGACACGTCCAAGCTGACTCAATTGCTGCTGAGCAAGCTGTATCGATTGTCGGTAACGTCGGTCTTCTTCGATGTAATCGCTAAAATCCGCACCAAGACGTTCGATGTAGAACTGGGCCTGCTGTACGGTATTGTACCGGACAATCAGTTCCTCCAGCCGGGTTCTGCGTTTGACCAGAACTAATTTGTGCTCACTCATGGGTTCATTTATCTTAACCATCTGTGATTTCTCCTCCCGCTTTCCCTTTGACTTGAGGATGATCTTTGTTTATTTCTTTGACTTTTTGACTGGTCTCACTGACTTGTTTCACCAGAAGATTGGCTTGATTGTCTGACACGTTCTGACTTACTCGACTGGATCGTGTAGTCCTTGTTCTGGAAGCGGACAGATTCGTTTGTTTGCCCCATCCCAGAATCATCGTGCCGCACCTCCTTTGCCTCTGCCTTCTGCTGGTGCCATCAGACCCTGCAGCAGATCTGGCGAAATGTTAAGCTGTCCGATCTTGCCCGCATTTTCGGCCAGCTCCTGGAACGCAAGTGCAATTAATTTATCCGAATTCATGCCCATATTCGCCATGGCTTGCAATACATTCGGCTGCACATGCTGGAGCGAATTCATGATGGCCGCAATCTCATAGGCCTTCGCATCTGCCTCGGCATTCTGGTTTGCTATGGTGAGCTCAATCAGCTGCTGCTTGCGTTCCTCCATCGCAGTATTGAACTGGAGCTGCTCCTGCTCCATCTCGTTCTGCTTCTGCTTCACCGAGCGCTCTGCCTGCAATTGCGTTTCCCGAATCTGCTGTCGCTTTGTTTCCACAGCGATCTCGGTGTTCAGTTCATTTTCCTTCACTCGACGCTCCTGCTCAATGGAAGCATTGCGCCGCACATACAACGCCTCGTCTGCCTGACGCAGAATTTCCTCTCTCGCCTGTGCTTCCAATGCACGCATCGTTTCCTTATTGGGCAAAATCGCCAGAATCGACAGATTCATAAGCTCAACACCCAGCTTCTCCAGTTCCTCGTGCTGCGTAACCTCACGCTTCATGCTGCTGGCGAGCCGTTCACTCGACTGAATTGCTTCTCTCAGCGGCAGCTGCTCCAGATATTTTTTGGTGAGCACCTTGGCGATCGTAATGACACGCTGATCCAGCTTACCGGGATCGTCCGACATATATTGATTTTTGCGTAAATTATACGTGTAATTCAGGCTCTTGGTAATTTTGCTGTAATCCATAATGCGATAGCTGAGCTGACCCTGCACAGTAACAGTCTGATAATCCGCTGTAATCTCTTCAAACATAAAGGGTACATCGACCGACGATACAGGCAGCACAACGACCGAAGTCGTCGGCTCATAATAATAAAACGATAACCCCACACCCTCGCGCTGCACTCTGCCGTTCTTCACCTTCATTACATATTCACTGGGTTGAAACTTTACGAATCGGAATCCAAACATAGCTCATTCCTCTTTTCATAATAATGTCGTTTTGATATTATCGAAATGATAACAAATGAATTCGATATTGTCAATACGACATTAACGACAATTATAAAAAAAGAGACCGAATCCGCGATTCGACCTCTCTTTTCTTACGTTTAAGTTTATTTTTTCAAGCATCAATTAAAATTCTTAATACAACTTTTCCAGCAGCCTCGCTACTGCAACAGCTCCTTGCGCACGATTTGCGGTCTGTTTTGGACCAAAAGTGCTGTCCGGCAGCCCGTTTAATACGCCAAGCTCCAGCATGGAAGCCACAGCGTCTTGTGCGTATACGGCAATTGCGGTTTGATCTTTAAACACAGGCTGTACAGCAGCTGTTGCAGAAGCCATATTATTCAGATCACCCGCTGCCAACATTGCCCGATGCAGCATAACAGCCATATCCTGACGTGATATGCGATCATTTGCACCGAATGTCCCATCCGCTCTGCCCTGAACAATGTTCATCGCAAGACCTGCGCGAACGGCATCCGCATACCATTGATCTGACTTGACGTCTGTCGGTAGTGTAACTGAAGAATCCGTGTGATTCGCTTTTCCAATCCCTTTAACGAGCATCTGTAAAAATTGGGCACGGGTAAGTTCACCCTGCGGCTCAAAACGAGTATCACTCATACCTGCAATGATACCTTTGCTATAGAGATGTTGAACCTCTTGAACTGCCCAGGCATGCTGCTGCAAGTCGGTTAAAGGCACTTTGACATTGGTAATGACGTAACTGCCAGGCTTGGACGGCTTGAATGCCATCGTAGCTGTAGTTTGCTCATACTTGGTATATATCACAGGCTGCAGTTCGCCATTCGTTGTGATGGCATTGACAACCATAACCGTATGATCTGCTTTGGCAGGCTGTACATCGGATAAAAGCACTTCAACCGTCTTGTCAGCCCACTGGATCGACTTGTTATTGAGCAGCGTCTGCACATCAACCACAGGATGATTGCCGATACTTGCTCGCTGGGCAGCAGACACTTGCTCTGCTGAGCCTTCTGCAACGACAACGTCAAACGTACCTCCAGTCTCCGCAATCGTGAGCGGCAGGGACCGAAGCGGGATACGAACTGTCGTTTTGCCCACGACAACATCAATGGACTGTACTTCCGCCGATTTAACCCATGAAGCCAGCTGACTCGATGAAATCTGGAACGTCACCGCTTTGGAACGGTCAGGCACATCGGCCACCAGCTTCAAGGTACGTTTGCCTGTGTCCATTGCCTTCAAAGCCTGAGCAAGCTCGGCTGCACTTGGATGCACTGCAAATTTGCCCTCTCCTGTGGCTGTTCCTTTTACGGTAATGGAACCACTCGTTGTTTCGTTACCAGGCGCCGGCTGCGGTGTTGCTGCCGGATTATTCGTACCTGCCGAAGATGAAGGCGAACCGGACGAACTGCCTGGCTGGGACGGCTGTCCCGTGCCCGGGTTTGCAGTCTGGCGTACGAGCTGCGCAGCGGCATCCTTCAGCTGTTGGTCCGCACTGGTTAGCTCTTGCTCCGTAGCTTCCGCATCCAGAATCAGCTGCCGTGCTTGCTTCAGCACCTGACTGAATACATTCCAGCTGGAAGCCGTGTAATCGGCTTGTTTTAATGCTTCTACAGATGCAACAGTTGATTTCAAAGCACTTCTGTCCGCCGGGATGGTACCATAAGCTTCAAATTCCATGAACCCGACCCATGAGGAACCTGCGGTAATCGTCACGCGAACGTAACGCCCCTCTGTTCCCTCCGGGAGAACGTGACTTGGGGATGTAGACACGACAACATCGCTGGTAGTATCCACGACCGTTTTGAAATGTTCATTATCATCGGATACATCAATTCTGTATTTGATGCCACCGCTCCACATCGACATTTCAATTTTCCTTAAATTCGCAACCTGTCCGAGGTCCACCGTCCACCAGGTGTTCTCACCCGGTCCCTGGTCTGACCCCCAGGACGTGGTTGGATCATCGTCAATTGCGCCTGCCGGCGAGTTGTCCTTGCCGCCACCATTTCCTGCACTGCTTGAAGCTATAGCTGTTTTACCTGTCGTCAAGGCCTCAAGCTTGACCAGATTCTTGAAAGCTTGTTTTAACGTATCCAGTGCTGCATTTACCTGAGATTGCTTAGCATCTGTATTGTCTCTCACCTGAATAGCATCCTGCAAAGCTTGCTGTAGAACAGACCAGCTGCGATGTGTATAGGATGATTCATTTTCCAGCTGCATGAGCTGAATGTACTGGTGCAGTTCTGTTTTATCCACATCAGACAAGCCCACAATAGCTGCTTCAAGACGCTCTGTTGCTTGATTTACATCTGTTTGGGTAGCTCTTTCGTTATTTAGAACGGATTTCGCATGTTCCAACGCTTTGCTGAATACAGCCCATGTGGCTGCCGACCAGTTATTCTGTTGAAATGTCTCAGCTTCTGCAATCTTATCATTCAGTGCTTTACGATCTGGCGTTTTCACGCCAAGCTGTAACATCACACTTTCCAAAGATGCTGTCGCTGCATTGGTTTCCTCTTGACTCACACCACCTGACGTATACGCTTTAGCGTATACTTCTTCAGCTGCATGAATTGCAGGGGCCAGACTCCCCCACGTTTCTGGTGTAAAGTCACTTTCGACAAGGGCGTTTGCCCGTGTCAGTACTGCTGCCAGCTGCTGCCGATCTGTTGGCGTCTGCACAAGCCCTCTTTTGAATACGTCGAGAGACCACAAGGCTCTGCCTTCTTTGGAATATCCGCCATTTGCCGGAAACTCATCGTAATCAAACATGCCCTGGTTCTCCCACGCATCACCTTCGGTATCAATCCAGCCTACCCCTGCCGGAATCCAAGCCGGCTCCCAGTAGAAGAAGCCTGCCCCGCGATTATCAGGCACGTTTGCAATCAGATCCATAATTCCCGCAATTGCATCGTATTGACCTTGAACCGACGCCGGGAACGTTGCCCCTCCAACATGAAGAGCTTGATCCGAGCCAATAATATTTCCATGCTTGTCCCCATTTTTATAAGTAAACGGATAGGACGTTTCTGCGATAATGACATCTTTACCAAACGCTGCGGATACTTCATTCATCGTTCGCTGCACATCGGCAAATGTTCCATGCCAGAACGGGTAATACGACAGTCCGATAATGTCATACTTCAGTTCTGGTTCTGCTTTTTTCAGCTCTTCAAAGTACCATTTGATGCTATCCGTCTTGCCGCCTTCGGCCAGATGAATCATAATTTTCGCCGGGTCACCGCTGTTCCCGCCTGCTGCTTCAACTGCGCGTACAGCGTCAATTCCACTTTTCAGCAATGCTGCGTTTTCGGCAAAATTAACAGTAAGGTTTTTGCCGTTTAAAAGCCCGCTATTAATCTCGTTTCCAATCTGCACCATATCCGGCATCGCGCCTGCATCCTTCAAATCCCCAACGACTTCAACCGTATAATCGTACACGGCTTTCTTAAGCCCTTCGAAATTCAGATTCTCCCAAGCTTTTGGCACAAGCTGCTGACCCGGGTGTGCCCAATCATCCGAATAATGGAAATCCAGCAGCACCTTCATGCCTTTTTGTTTAGCACGTACAGCCATGTTGATGACATCTTCCTTATCGTTATAACCACCCGATTGCTGTGGATCATTCCACAGGCGCAGACGCACATAATTGACACCGCGATCCTTGAGAATATCAAGCAAGTCCCGTTCGGTGCCGTTGCTGTCCAGATATTTTCCACCCTTCGCTTCAATCGCCGTGAGTGTTGAAATATCAACGCCTCTGACGTAATCGGAACGATACCCTTGTACAACAACCTTTGCTTCAGGTTTACGCTCTGTACCATATACAGCACCTGTTACAGTGAATTCACCTGCTTTCTCATACTGCGATGGGTCGATGCTGTCCCAGGTTACGGGAACCAGACCCGACTTATTATTCGGATAGTTGGCATTGACCTCCGCAGGCAAAACCGGCGCACTACGCGGCAGTGTGCTCACTTGAACCGAATCAAAACTCGTAATGTCGGCTGGCTCCATTCCTTCCGATTCTCCCCAGACATTGAACTCCAATATTTGAGGCCAAACTCCCTCTCCCTTATAAAAAAAGATGTTGAGCCTGATATATCGCACATCATTTTTCTCAAATGCCAGATCCGCAATCTGTGTAGTGTCCGTATTATTAAGCTGATCTGCAACAGTGGACCATTCCTGCTGGTCGGCAGACGTTTCCACCGTATATTTTACATTCGTGTTGTCTCGCCACCTGATCTCCGCACCAGACAAATTGTACTGTTCTCCCAAATCAATCATGACCCACTCCGGCTTTTCCATTGTTACTCCGGTATTGGTACTCCAATGGGTATCGATATTACCATCCACTAGATGCGTTTTATCGCTATCCCATTCCTTGTATTCAGAACTCACCGTTACCGTTTTGTTCAGCGCCACATTATTTTTCGCTGCTTCTGCCGGCCTGGCAATCAGACCCAGATCACAGAACAACAACAATAAAACAAGATAGCCGCTTATGTACCTTTTGTTCACCCTTGATCTCCCCCTTTAAGTGTTTGTTTATGCTTGGATCAATGAATGTCATGAATCCTCCTCATTGTAAGCGCTTCATGATCATCAGCAATACGGCATTTTTGAAAGGAAACAGCAGTTATTTTAACAATGTAGAATGTCCCACGCTTCCGTCCGCCTAGGCCTACCCTGATTTTCCAGCTGCAGGCAGAAGAAAAACAAAAAATCTGCTCGTCCACCCTAAGGCAGAATCGAACAGATTTCAAGTTTTATTGTTCAAATAAAAGACACTCTACTTCTAAATGAAATGTGTTCTATTTCTATAGAAGAAAAACGAATCTATTTTGCCAGCTTCAGCTCCAGGCGCACCTGAATATCATTTTCCGTGGAGAGCACGACCGAGTGTGGATTTTTCATGCCAAAGTCTTCAAACGTGACCATTGTTGTTCCTGACAGCAGCAATTGATTATCTTGATAAGCGGCTTTGGCATCAAAGGTTACTTCCTTTTCAATGCCCTTGACCGTCAGGGTGCCCTTCATCTTCAGATCAACCGTCTGTCCCTCTGTCCATTCAGCAGGCATGCCTTCAAATGACGTCGCTTTAAATGTTGCCTGTGGATATTGCGCCATATCGAAGAAATCTGCGCTCTTCACATGCTCATCCCTCTGACCGTTGCCGGAATCAATGCCATTCATCTCGATCTGTCCCTCAGCTGTTGACTTCGCTGGATCTTGATCGTTCAGTGACCATTTCCCGCTCACCTGCTCGTCCACAAAGTTCACTGTTTCCTGAGAAGTCGTTACTGAAAAATAAACCTTTGAGCCTTCGCTGATGTTCCAGTCCCCGCTCAGCTTTTCGGAACCTGCTGCTGTATTCTCTACCGCTGCTGCCGTGCTGCCGTCAGACGTTGTCGCTGAAGCCGCTGTGCTTGCAGGCAGTACCTGCTCAATCTCCACATTATTTCCCAGATAACTATTCGTAAAGTAATAACCGCCCCCGCCAATAATGGCTACTGCTGCTACACCTGTAATGATCCATGTTTTCGTCTTTTTATTCATCTCTATAATTCCTCCAGTACAGTATGGTATGGTTCATGGCTCCTCATTGATATGGATCATACCAGTCGAATGTGTCAGGAAGAAGTCAAGATACGATTTATTTACAACTTTTTTCAAAAAATGAATACAGCATTGGCATTATGCCTCTCCTCATGTAAAATCAGTACACAAGCTTCATGTGAAAGGAGAACACCCTGTTTGAAATCTATACTCATCGTGGAGGATGAGCAGGCAATCGCGCGCGTTCTGGCTGCTTATCTGCGCAAAGCTGAATTCGAAGTACATCATGCAGCAGACGGCCAGTCGGCCTTAACTCTTTTTGATTCCGTAACCCCTTCTCTCGTATTGCTTGATGTCATGCTTCCGGGAATGGACGGTTGGGATTTGCTGCAGCTGATTCGGGAAAAAAGCACATGCCCTGTCATCATGTTAACTGCACTAGACGATATTACAGACCGGCTGAACGGACTTAATTCCGGTGCCGATGATTATATGAGCAAACCTTTTGTACCTGAAGAAGTGGTCGCAAGGGTTAATGCCGTGCTGCGGCGAAATCCGCACTGGACCTCCGGGGGCGAGGACAAGCGCTCGTTTGGCAACCTGGTCATCGATCTTGCGGCCAAGCAAGTGCTCCTGAACGGTGCCGAAGTGGCATTAACACCACGGGACTTGTCCCTGCTTATTTTTCTGTCCGAATACCCCAATCGTACGTTCACCAGAGAACACCTGATCGAGCAGGTATGGGGCATGGATTACGAAGGCAGTGATCGGGCAGTAGATTTATCAATCAAACGACTGCGTCAGGCACTCTCCCACTGGACGACCGATACGGGAGAGATACGCACGCTGCGAGGAATGGGGTATCAATTTTGGGTCGCCAATTAACTTCGAACAAGCGTAAACGCACGATTTCTATTTTGTCACACTGGACGCTGCGTTATTTTCTGATTTTATGTATCGGCTTTTCGATTATTGCGGCGGGTGCACTCTATTGGATACGCACAACATCGATCGAAAAAAGTTTGAAAACAGCCGAGCTGCTCGGTTGGGAAATTGCTGATCGAGTGACCGTCAAGGGCAATCAGCTTTGGGTTCCACCTGATCTGAATACGATCGTAAGCAGCCGTGAGAAGCTTTTTAATACGGATCATTATTTCTGTGTCATGGTGCTGGACAATAATAACAAGCTGATTTTCTCCCAGCCTAAGATGAAGCAGGAAGATGTGCACTATCGGCTCTCCGATGACTATCTTAAACCACGTAACAGCAAATATGCTGGAGTAACGGTTGATATTACAGACGGGAATCAGACATTAGGTAAAGTTTGGGTCATGCAGTCCAAACAGTCCATTACGTTTAGCCCTGAAACGATAGGGTTTGTTGCACTCATCTTTGGCGGTCTGATTCTATGCGGCTGGTTTACCATCTACCTGTTATCCAGGAAGCTCTCGAGACCGATTCGTCAGGTTGCTTATGCGGCAGAACAAATTCGTGGCGGCAATTATGAGGTTAGCCTTGATATCGACACCAGGGAGCGGGAGATTAACGAGCTTGTAGGCTCCTTCGGTGATATGGCAGCACGCCTGCGACAGCTTGAGGAGTGGCGAACATTATCACTCGCGGGTGTAAGTCATGAGCTCAAAACACCCGTTACGTCTATTAAAGGACTTGTGATGGCTGTGCGAGACGATGTAGTCAGCCCACAGGAGGGCAAGGAGTTTCTCGATATCGCTTTGAAGGAATCAGAACGTATGGAGCGTATGATCGCCGATTTGCTGGATTACAATGCAATGACTGCAGGCAGTGTTGCTGTTCGAAAGGAACGAACCGATCTCAAGCTGCTTGTTGGAGAAATCCTCTACCAATGGAAGATTGCATATGAGGATCAGATGCCGGAGGTTCAACTGCAGACTCCGCCTGACTCTCTGTATGTTATCGGTGATGCTCTTCGCATTCAGCAAATTGTTGTCAATCTGCTTAATAACGGTCTTCATGCCACAGCTCCCGGACAACAAGCCCGGTTCCATATCATTTTGCATGCAGATGAGCGTCTTTTACACGTGGACGTACAGGACAATGGAACGGGCATTTCTATAGAGGATCAGCCGAACATTTTTGAACGCTTCTATCGTGGTGAGCTGAAAAAACGCCGCAATCGCGGCTTGGGTCTCGGGTTAACCTATAGCCGGCTTCTTGCTCAGGAGCAAGGCGGTGAGTTAACCTTGGTATCCAGCAGTCCGAAAGGCAGCACATTCCGCTTGAGTCTGCCGCGCTGGGTCGCACAGCCTGAAGTGCTTACATCTGAGAAAACGTATCGTGCACCGGTCAAAGCTTGACCGCAGCTGCACAACAAATAGCCCAGATTTCCTTAGATAACAGGAAGCCGGGCTATTTTCTACCCTTGAAGCACTCGAGGTCTGTACTCATCATAAGCATCAGCGATCAGTTGTTTTTGCAGCGGCGTGCTGCGAATGATCGCTTTACGCTTCGCTTTTAACACAATCTGCTCTACGTCTGCATAACTGCAGCCAGCCAGACGTTCACAGATATAATCCTCCAGATTGTTCTCCTGCTCGAAGGTGCCAACCAGCTTGCTAATATACAGCCTGCGGCTGTCTTCATCCGATATGAAGGAGTGTTTAGTTGCATGCATTAGCGAAATTTGCTATTCTGAAAGTGCATCGTTGTGTATAACGCAAAAAAGCCCTCTAATTTCATGAGAGCGTGAAAATTTTTCCAGATATGCAAGCGGCAACTTGCTTATCCGGACGATGTATACCAACGAATGTAATCCCATTCAAAGTGAGGTTAACAATCATGGCAAAAGACGTACTGTGTGAAGTAAACTCCTGTCGTCACTGGGCTCAAGAAAACAAATGTAACGCTACCTCCATCTACATTGTGAGCCATGCTTCCAAGGAAACAAGCGAGTCTGCTGAAACAGACTGCAAAACGTTCGAAGTTAAATAACGGTTGATTGTGTTACCTAAGGAGCCCCTCGGGGTTCCTTTTTCTTTGTTTATTGTAGCAAGAATGATAATTATTATCAAGCTTTAAAATCAAAATTCCCTCTCTGGTCATCTGCACATCGGACAGCACCTTCACGTAGACTATGTTTAGAAGTGAATATGCCCATGAAACATGAACCAAGAGGTGAATAACGATGCCCGCTAAAACTGGCACGCAGTATTGTGAACGAATTAACGCCCAAACCGTCCCCTGCTGGTACAAGGGAGAACTGCTGAACGGTAAACGTTCAGAGCATATCGCCTTTTCCGGCCTAATGAAAACCCAGAAGTTCATGTATGATATGCAATCTGATCCACAACTGGCAGAGCGCTTAACGTATGCCTCTCCATCCGATGGCAAACCTGTAGGCATGTCCTTCCTGCCTCCAGCAAGCAGCGACGATCTTCGCAAAAGACGGGAAGCGATGACACTGTGGGCTCAGGTCCATCACGGCTTTTTGGGACGTTCACCCGATTACATGAACACGGCTATCATGGCTTTTTACACAGCAGCTGATCTGCTCAACGAGCTATCTCCCAAATACGCTGAAAATCTGAGAAATTATTATGCCTACTGCCGTGACCACGACATCACACTATCCCACGCGTTCATTCAGCCGCATGCAAGCAAAATTTCAGGACAGCTTGACGCAACAGAAGATGCCATTGCAGCCAAAGTTGTTGAACGGACAGAAGAAGGATTAATTATTAATGGTGCTTTTATGATGGCTACACAGGCAGCCACTTCGGACGAGATTTTCGTCTACCCTTCCCCTTCACCCGCACCTTTTGATGATGAGAATCCGTTTGCTTTTTCTTTTGCCGTTCCCAATGATCTGCCAGGCATCACCCTGATCTGCAGAGATACGTATGCCGCATCCTCAGACTATAACTATCCTTTGAGCTCCAAATATGAGGAAATGGACAATATCGTCATCTTTGACCATGTGCTTGTACCCCATGAACGCATCTTTTTTGCGGGTGATGAGCAGATGTCCTCAGCTCTTTTCAGTGGAAGCAATTTTCATATCCACGCTGGACACCAGGTTTTATGCCGTTATATAGCCAAAACCGAATTTGTCCTGGGTACGATTCAGCTGCTCACTGATACACTTGACCTGAAAAGTGAAGCGCATGTTGTAGAGAAGACAGCTCGTGCCCTCGCCGGTCTTGAGTCATTAAAAGCGCTCGCGATCGCAGCTGAGGCAGGTGCTGTACCCGACGGTAGAGGTTATGTATTGCCAGCACCCAAACCACTCATGGCTGCCAATCTTTTATATCCTAAGCTGTACCCCGAGATGATCGAAATTTTGCAGCTTTTAAGTTCCAGCGGCATGATCATGGTGCCTCAGGAAGAGGACTTTCAATCCGGGGCCGCAGAATCATTGAACATTTATCTAAGGGGCACAGACATGAGTTCGCCGGAGCGCAACGCGCTCTTCCGCTTGATCTGGGAACTCGGGGCAGGTTCGTTTGGCGGCAGACAGACACAGTTTGAACGCTTTTTCTTCGGTAACGCAATTACCGTGTCTAACCGCTTGTATACTGCGAGTGCACAGGATCAATCACAGCGGGAACTTGTTCGTCAATTCCTTGCCTACTCTACGAAATAGAAAGACTGCTTAACGTATAATACATCGGGTAGCGGAGACAATACTGTCCTTTATACCAGATGGTCGTATACCGTCATGAGTTCAGAGGCGGGTCTGCCTGCTTCCATATGGCGTGGTTCAGACTGGTCTCCGTAGCCGATGTGAAACACACCGAGCACCCGTTCTTTCGCGGTTAATCCCATTAAATTCATAAATACCGGATGCTGTTGATAATCATTCATTTTCCAGACCGCATGTAACCCTTGCTCTGCCGCCAACATACAGAAGCGCTTGCTCCATGCCTTGGCAGGGATCATATCATCCTCTGGTGTGTCAGCCGGAACAGGAGCAACCACCACCAGATGCGCCGGAATAGCTTCTGTATATTGATACGCGGCCCAGCTTCCGTGACAATCCGCAAGATGAGGAGGAAAGCTCTGTCTGACGGCTTCCATATAAAGCTGCCGCCCTTCACCGGAGAACAGCATATAACGCCAGGGTGCCGGGCTCATAACATACAAGGATGGATCTGCCTCATCCAGAAGCTTCCGAATCAAGGATTGAGGTACGGGCATAGGGCTGAATTCATAGGTTCCTGCTCTTCTTTTACCAATGCTGTTCTCTTGCCTGTATAACGTTGTCACCTTCGTTCCCTCCTCTGCAATACCCACTGTCATACAACTGGAAACCTGCACTACATCAACCATGTTTTTTTGGAATCTGCTCCTTGGGCTCTCCACCGATCCACTTCTTCATGTACGCGGCTTTTGTCTTTGGCTGTAAAACGTTCAGACGCGGTCTCCTGCGGTCTCGGCATACTATCCCGCACAAGCCGAAGATAATCCATTGAACGCTGCAACGATTGACGGCCTGGCATGAATCTGATCTTGCGGCCTTCAAGCAAGCTGTAAATCTCGATCATCCCGGGCAGCTTGCCAAACGCCTCCCAACAAAACACGCTGACCATATGCTGGAATGCCTCCACAACATTGGCATCATGAACGACCATATATTTCTGTATGAGCAGTTGATCCCAACCTTCAGGCTGCCAGACTGCCTGGAAAATGATCGACATATCCAGTGTTAAGGAAGGCACCTCTGTCTTCCATTGTTCGAATAAAATAACGGGATGCTGAAGATCCTCATTAGCTGCAATGGCAAGTGACAATTCATCAATCATTTTGTGTTTGACATCCCAATAGTGAAGTACGGAATCAAAGCCGTCCGTTTTTCTGGGCCACCATTTTTCAAGTACATACTGAATCGGAATTTCTTTGCGAATCTCGGGGTCTACACTATAAAAATAATTGATGGCATGACTGACTGCATATTGTACACGATGTCGCCATTGCAGTGCAGGCTGCTGCTCAGACTTAGGTTCAGGGCGGATGAACCTGTACGGGCTACGCAGCATCTCTTCCAGCTTGTAGTCTTCAAGCAAACGTCCAGGAAGCTCACTGCTCCTTGTAGTCACTGCTGCTTGAGCATCACGCTGTAACATCTGATTTATGATACCTTCTCACCGGCAGCAACGAAACGTTTGCCAAAATCCCGGCACGTTTCCTTCTCCTGCTCCAGCGGGCTATATTCAATTTTGAGCTTCTCTGGTGATACTTCCGCCCCGCGCTCCTGCAGCTTCTCTGCTGTCAAATCCACTGCCTTGCAAAACTGTTCATAAGAAGTGTCGCCGCTGCCGAATACGGCAGCTCTTCTTCCACTCAAATCAAGCTCATCCAGTTCCTCATAGAAATCCAGAAACTCATCAGGTAATTCTCCATCTCCCCAGGTATACACACCTATCATAAATCCGTCATAATCCAGCACATCAGCTGCATTACAATCTGTAACAGACTTGAGGTCAACCTCATGTCCGCTCTGTGTTATGCCTTCCACAATGAGTTCCGCAATCTCTTCTGTATTTCCCGTCATACTGGCAAAAGCAACCAACCATTTAGCCATCTATTGTCCCTCGCTTTATCTTTGTCATATACATCATATCCCCAAGCTAATCTTCGGGATTTACTAACATATTGTAATATCAAAATCATAAGTGATAATGATTATCATTGTCAAATTAATTTTTAATCTTTAAATTTTAATTACATGTCGAAATTCGTCATGACCCTGCCTCATTACCAGGAGCCTTGCTGGCGTAGAGCCCCTTTTTTGTTGTACAATAGTATCCAAATGAATTTTGAAGGATGGATAAACCACTATGTACGTAGCAAAGAACTGGAAAGACTATGAAGTAATTGATACTGGAGGCGGTGAGAAGCTGGAACGCTGGGGCGATGTCATTCTGCGCAGACCTGATCCACAGATTATCTGGCCGCTCGAAAATGAAACTCATGAATGGCGCCAAGCGCATGGTCACTACCACCGCAGCTCCTCTGGCGGAGGCAGCTGGGATATGAAAAAGCCTATTCCCGAACGCTGGACGATCGGGTACGAAAACTTGAAATTTCATATTAAGCCGACCAGCTTCAAACATACAGGTCTGTTTCCTGAACAAGCCGCTAACTGGAGCTGGATGATGGATAAAATTGCAAATGCAGGACGTCCGATCTCGGTACTGAACCTGTTCGCTTATACTGGCGGTGCAACTGTAGCTGCCGCTTACGCCGGTGCTTCCGTCGTTCACTGCGATGCAGCCAAGGGCATGGTTCAGTGGGCCAAAGAAAATGTGCAGCTATCCGGCCTTGCTGATCGTCCGGTTCGTTTTATTACCGATGATGTGTTCAAATTTGTGCAGCGCGAGCAGCGCCGTGGCAACAAATATGATGCGATTATAATGGACCCTCCTTCCTACGGACGCGGTCCGAACGGCGAAACATGGAAGCTGGAAGAGAATCTATATCCTTTCCTGAAATCCTGTATGACCATTCTGTCGGACAACCCGCTCTTTATGCTGGTGAATTCGTATACAACAGGCATCTCGTCTACAGTACTGCGCAACATGCTGACAATGACGATGTCCGCCAAGTATGGGGGACAGATCACAGCAGGAGAGATCGGCCTGCCGATTACACGCAGTGGTCTGGATTTGCCATGCGGTATTCTGGGCCGCTGGGAGTCCTGATGATGTCTGCTCATCGACAAGGCGGAGAGATTGACATTCTGTTTGAAGATAATCATCTGCTGGGGATCAGCAAACCCGTGAATGTGCCTACACAGGAAGATGCATCCGGTGATCCCGATCTGTTGACTTTGCTCAAACAGGATCTGAAGGAACGATACAACAAACCCGGCAATGTTTATCTGGGCCTGGTGCATCGTCTGGATCGCCCGGTTGGAGGTGCGATGATTTTTGCCAAAACCTCCAAAGCCGCATCTCGATTATCCGAAACGGTGCGCGGACGTCATTTTCGTAAAATATATGCGGCTGTTGTACACGGCAAATTGCCGGCACGCAAAGGCACGCTAAAACACACACTGTTGAAGGATAGCAGAACCAATACCGTCACCGCTGTACCCAAAGGTACGCCTGGCGGCAAGGATGCAGTGCTGGACTATCAGGTCATCGGAGAAACGAATCTGTACAGCCTCGTTCATATTGAGCTGCATACTGGACGCTCCCACCAGATTCGTGTTCAGATGAAAGAAGCCGGGTGTCCGCTGTTCGGAGACCAGAAATATGGTGCTAAGCTAAACAAACCAGGGCAGCAGATCGCGCTCTGGTCTGTCATTGCTGCATTTCCACATCCGGTCACCAAGGAAGACGTCGTGCTTCGATCTCTGCCAGCACGAGAATTTCCATGGGCAGAGTGGCCTTCACATATTTATGAGCAAGCTTTTGCGGAGAATAGACTTTAAACTCTACCCTTCTCTTGCAAGCTCCAAACAGGCAGAACACGTCTGAGCCTGCTATGTGTCGTTCAGATCTGATATCTGAACGACACTTTTTTATTTTAAAGTATCTTGATCTTGTTGATCTGTTATTTTCAGTTCAAAGACAGGAGTCGATTATCATAACCCCGTTTACGAAACAGGTTGTCGCTATTATTGCAGCGATCCCTGAGGGCAAAGTCATGACTTACGGCCAGATTGCAGCCCTTGCAGGGAGCCCCAGAGCGGCAAGACAGGTTGTCCGTATTCTGCACTCCATGAGCCGTAAGGAACGTCTGCCCTGGCATCGTGTCGTCAATGCCAAGGGAGAAGTAGCTATACCAGACGATGAATCCCGTATGATGCAGGAGAACGAGCTGATTAGCGAAGGTGTCGAGTTTCAAATGGACGGTACCATTGACCTCATACGCTTCAGACATGAACCGGATCCCGATTGGTTGCTGCATCATTTGGTTGCAAAAGAGGATGCGGATGCGGATGCGGATGCGGATGCGGATGCGGATGCGGATAAATAACAATACATTGTAATTCTTTAACTTGGCAACGTCTCGTTTGCAAAACAAAAAAGAGAACTCTCCCTGCCGCATTAGTTGCGCCCTGCTGGCAGGTGAGAGTTCTCTTTCTCTTTTTAAATTCTTTCTAATCGGATTAAGCTGTCGCAACCTTTTTGGCTTTTTCCTTCTCCGCGTTGATCGGTTCGGAAGCCGGTTTCGTTTTCTGGATAAAGAAAGCCAGAATCAGGGCTGCAATCGTCATATAAGTTGCCACTGTAAAGGCGTAGTTAACGCCATAGATCGTTGCATCTGCTGTAGCAGCCAGCATCGCTGTTTTGTTATTCGGGTCAACTGTTCCCGTAGCCATCGTTTCGGCCAGATGCGACTTCAGCTTGCTGCTCATGATCGTTACAAGAATAGCTGTACCGATCGCACCCGCCACTGTACGCAGTGTGTTCGACATTGCTGTACCATGGGCATTAAGTCGTTGAGGCAGCTGATTCAGACCTGCGGTCTGGATTGGCATCATCAGCATGGACATCCCGAACATACGAGCCGTGTAGATAAACATCATGTATCCATACGTAGTGTCAATGGACAGACGACTAAGTCCCCACGTTGTGATGGCTGTAATCGCCAAGCCTGCAACCGACAGCCAGCGTGCACCGACTTTATCGAAGATGCGGCCCGTGATCGGAGACATGATACCCATCAGAATGGCACCAGGCATCATCAGCAAGCCGGATTCAATAGGCGAGAACCCACGAATATTTTGCAAGAAAATTGGAAGCAAAATCATCCCCGCAAACATGGCCATCGTAACAAGCATATTAATGATGGTGGTTAAGGTGTACATATTGTATTTAAAAATACGGAACTCAAGCAGCGGATGATCTGTTGTCAGCTGGCGGATAACGAACAAAATGAGGGAAACCGCACCAACGACCAGACAGCTGATCACGACAGTACTGCCCCATCCATCTGTTCCAGCATCACTGAATCCGTACAGCAAGCTGCCGAAGCCGAGTGTAGATAAAATAACGCCGATCGAATCCAGTTTCGGTTTGGACTGACGTGTTACATTTTTGACAAAAGCAATACCAATCGCTGTTGCAATGACCGAGAATGGCAGAATGATGTAGAACAACAATCTCCAGGAGTAGTGCTCAACGATATATCCGGACAATGTCGGTCCAATCGCTGGTGCGAGGATCATCGCAATCCCCATCGTACCCATCGCCTGACCGCGCTTCTCAATCGGGAAGATGGTCAGAAATACAACCGTCATCAACGGCATCAAAATACCTGCACCGCCGGCCTGAATCACTCGACCGACCATTAGAATAGAGAAATTCGGACTAATTCCACATACCAACGTACCTAGTGTAAATAAGGTCATGGCTGTTATAAATATTTGCCGGGTTGAAAACTTGGCGATCAAGTACGCCGTAACCGGGATCAGCACCCCGTTCACCAGCATATACCCCGTGGTCAGCCACTGGGCTCTGTTCGGCCCGATGCCGAGGTCCTCCATAATTTTAGGAAGAGCCACGTTCATCAGGGTCTGGTTCAAAAATGCCACAAAGGCACCAATTAACAAGGCCGCTACAATCGGGCCTTTCTTGATGTTGTCCATCCCGGAGGACGGAGCTGTAGCAGTTGTTGTGCTCATAAGTTGTTCATCTCTCTTCCTTGTAACTTTTCAATCATCAGACTATGAATGCGAAGCAGGTGCTCAAGATCTTCCTTCGGAATTTCCAGTATAGGTGATACACGCTCCATCCACAGCTGCTGTGTCTCCTGCTGGGCCTGTTCCCCTTTGGCTGTAATCTGCAGCACTACAGAGCGACGATCCGCAGCAGAACGTGTACGCACAATGTACTCACCCTTAACGAGACGTTCAACAACAGCGCTCATTGAGCTGCTGCCCATATGGCACAGATCAGCAATCTCATTGATACCCAGAGCTGGTCGCTCTTTAAGGATGGATAACACCATAAACTGAATCGAAGTCAGCTCGATATCCTTGTTTTCATTCCAGAATGCCCGGAAAAGCATCTGATTCACTTGTCGAAATGAGTTGATAATGTAAAATACTTCGTGCGTGTCCGTCATTGTTTCACCCTTTTACCTATGGAATATAATATTTCGTACACGAAATATCAGGGGAACAATTACTTATTATAACAAAAAAATTTACATAGTCAACTCTTTACATATTAAATTTGAAGAAAATAATATCAGTACATACTAATATGTATTATCTAAGCTTTTTTCGATATCTCTAACCCAGGATCAGCAATGTTTTTCCATACTGCACTTGAAGGTCGTCAAGGGAAAGTGACGCTGCAGGGGGCGACAAGGCCGTAAAAGATGCACTTCAGTAGGTTTCAAGACACGCTTTAAATTGTAGCCTGTCCCGAAATGATGAGATTATTCAATCAAAAGACCTCTGCTCCACTATATGGCGGAACAGAGGTTGGCCTAAAAATCGATGAGCATGAATTCAGTTACGCTTAGATGAACAAGTTATGATTTGCCTGATCCGCCTGACCGAGGTAATAACCCACTCCGCCAATGACAGCTTCATTGATCAATTCCTCGTGCTGTATGCCCATCAGATCCATCGACATCTGGCAGGCCACAATCTCTACCCCTTGTGCGATCGCCGATTGCATCAGCTGCTCCAGTGAAGCTACATTATTTTTTTTCATCAGTCCTCGAATCATCTTGGGTCCTGCACCAAACATATTCATTCTGGAGAGTCCAAGCTTCAAGCTGTTTTTGGGCAGCATCATATCAAACATCCGAGCCATGCCAGCCTTCACAGGAGCTTGCTGCAGCTCTTGCTTACGGATGATATTCAAGCCCCAGAAGGTGAAAAACATCGTCACTTTGCGACCGCTCGCAGCTGCTCCGTTAGCAATAATAAAAGACGCAATTGCTTTATCCAGATCACCGCTGAATACAACCATCGTGCTCGCTTTGTCGAAAGGCTGTGACTCACTTCTGACAGGTGCTGTGTTTTTGGACAAGACAGCCTCGATCACCCCGCCCTTCTCACGCTCAAGCTTCAGCACATCCGAACCGGACATACTTGCCCAAGCTTTGACATCCTCATAAAATCCGGGATCCGAGGCTTTAACTCGAAGTGTTTGTCCATCCTGCAGCTGATCCATCTTCTGTTTAACCTCAATGAGGGGCCCAGGGCAGCTCAAACCACAGACGTTCAACTCATTATCAATTCGGATTTCCTTGGGGGACTGGACTTGCTTGTCATTCCGTGTATTCAATTCCGTCATCGTGCTCCTGTGCCCCCCTTGTGTTTCTGCATCTGTTTTACCACTATCCCTGCTACTATTCAGACCGTTGCCATCTGCCCCTGGCACGGGTGCAGGTTTGAATTGAGCTTGACGATAGGTCTTGTAACCCCCGCTCAAGTTCTTCACCTGATAACCATGCTGGCGCAAGATTTGCGTAGCTGTATAACCCCGTAGCCCTACCTGGCAATAAACCCAGATTTCCTTGGATACATCCAGCTCAGCAAGACGATGGCGAAGCTCGTCTACCGGAATAGACATCGAGTCTGGAATATTCCCGTTGCGGTGCTCCAGATCACTGCGTACGTCCAGCAAAATGGACCCGGCAGGATCACGCTCAGCAAGCTGATCATACGTGAATGAATTCACTCGTCCGTCCAAAATATTTTCCGCAGCGTAGCCAATCATGTTCACAGGGTCTTTCGCTGAAGAGTAAGGCGGTGCATAGCTTAATTCCAGCTCTGTCAGATCACGTACATTGCCGCCGTAATGGATCGCCACAGCAATATCATCAATCCGTTTATCCACACCTTCATAACCTACCGCCTGTGCGCCCAAAATCTGCCCCTCCGGAGCGAATAACAGTTTTAATGTGACTGCACTGGAGCCTGGATAGTAGGACGCATGTGAAGCCGGGTGAACCGTTACGGTGCGATAAGCCTTGTTTAATCGTTTCAGCGTTTTTTCGTTGGTGCCTGTAGAGGCTCCCGTTAACCCGAAAACTTTGATGATAGACGTTCCCTGAGTCCCTTTATAAGTCGTTGGAAGCCCCGCAATCTGATCTGCTACAATTCTTCCCTGTTTGTTTGCAGGACCCGCAAGCGGTATCGCTGTTTGTGTCCCGTGAATATAATCCTTCACTTCAATGGCATCACCTACCGCGTAAATATGCGGAACACTGGTCTCCATCTTCTCATTAACAACAATGTGCCCGCGTGCTCCAAGAGCTACGCCGCTATTCTGCAAAAAAGAGGTATCCGGTGTAACACCGATAGCCAGAATGACCATGTCCGCAGATAACACAAGCCCATCTGACAGTTCTACGCCAATGCCTTGATCCAGAGTACGGAAGCCTTGCACACGCTGTGAAAATAACAGATGTACACCATGTTGCTGCATCTCTTGAGCAAGGGCAGCTGCAAGTTCAGGATCAAACGGAGTCAACAGCTGATCATTGCCCTCTACCAGAGTGACATCAAGCCCGGCTTCCTTCAAATTTTCAGCCATTTCTACCCCGATAAACCCGCCACCAATAACGATCGAATTTTGGTTGTTACGAGAACTAACCTGTTCCTTGATTCGGTCAATGTCAGGAATATTCCGCACTGTATAGATCAGCGGGTTATCCTTGCCCGGCAGGTCAGGTACCATTGGACGAGCACCGGGGGACAGGATCAACTCATCATAGCTCTCCTCATATACACCACGTTCCACACTTCGTACCTGTACAGTACGTTTGCTGGAATCAACCGCAATAACCTCACTCTCTGTGCGCACATCAATGTTGAATCGATCCTGCATGCCTTTAGGCGTCTGCACAAGCAAACGTTCACGTTCTTCAATCGTTCCCCCGATGTAATAAGGCAGACCGCAGTTCGCAAATGAAATATAAGGGCCTTTCTCAAACATAATAATCTCTGCTTGTTCGTCCAGACGGCGGAGGCGTGCGGCGGCGGAAGCGCCACCTGCAACACCGCCTACGATTAACACTTTTTTACGTTCATTCATCTTCGCATTCATCCTTTGCAAATAAAATATTCACCAGTTGTTCCACACGTGGATCAGCGAGTACATAATTCACCTCAAGACCATTACGCTCGGTAGCTACAATGCCTGCACTGCGAAGCTTTTGCAGATGCTGCGACACGGTAGATTGCGGAAGGTCCAGGCATTCCTGCATATATGAAACATTACATTTCTTCTTGCGCATCAAGCCCCGTACGATGCATAGCCGTATCGGGTGAGACAACGCTTTGAGAAATTCAGCGGGTTCGTCAAACTGCTTTAATTGATTCCGATCAAAAGCAGGGAAATTCAAAGCAACTCCTCCTCAATCGTTATATCGTAATATTACGATATAGTGATGCAGTTGTCAACATATCTATTTTTTGCTTCAAAATAAAAACAGACTCCCGCTCGAAGCCAGAAGTCTGTTCAAATGCATCGTCACTGCTCGTACCCCTCAATGATCGAGAAAGAGCACAAGTTCATCACAGTACCGCCATGTGTACACAGTATATCTTTCTGTAGTTGGTTTTAAACCGAGCTGGTTAAAGCTGGCTCCTGTACTTGAGTTTTGGGTGTCGTCATTTTTCCAAGCAAATAGACTAACAATTGTTGATTGTGCATCGATATGTTGCTCAGAACCGAATTCATAAATTCATTCCGAATGCTAATGCCTCGTTTCGTTTCCATACGTCCCTTGTCCGAGAGAGAGACCCAGACAATCCGTCTGTCCTGATCATCCCGATCCCTGCAAATGAGGCCGTTTTTCTCCATACGATCAAGCAGCATCGTAACTGCAGCAGGGGTAGTCGCCAGAAACGGAATCAGATCAGACGGTTTCATCTTCTCATGATCCTCCAGCACCTCCAATACAGCGAGCTGAGCCTCTGTGAGAGAAGGCGCCAGTTCCTGATCCATATGCAATTTATAATCCTTCGTTAATCTTGACCAGCATTTGGCAAAATCAGAATAATACATTGAATATCACTCCTCCTGGCAACGATTTATCTATTCATTAGCTTAACTTTTCGCGGTTTGAAGCCGCATTCCTGCTGCATTTTTTCAATTTCCCAGCGATCGACCGCAATCGACGAAGGTTGTTAAACTTCGCTTGCAGACGCGCTTCAAAGCCGCCTTGGAACAACAAAAAAAGACTCTCCGCCCGACATAATAAGCTATGCCCGCGAAGAGTCTTTCTGTTAGTTTTACACTGTAGCTTCTGGCTGATTTTCAGTGAAGTCCGGGATCAGCTCGGTAATTTCATCCTGCTTATCTACGGATACGAGTAATTTGCCTATATGCTTCCGTTCAGTCAGTGGCACACTCTCCGAAGAGATGGAATGAGCATGCCCTTCTCTGGTCATGACAGTCAGCTGGCGCTGTTCTCTGCAATAGAATGCACATGCTATTCGGCTTCCATTCGGCTTGACACGTTTGCCTTCCTTGAATTCAAACGTAGCCAGACCTTTACCTCCACGGCTTTGCAAGGCATAGTCAAGCAGCAAGGAACGTTTACCATAGCCCAGATCAGACAATACAGCAATTTCGCCCTCTTCTCCTTCGACCCACAGCGCGGAGACAACTTCATCCGTATCTTTAAGCTGAATACCGCGAACCCCGCCAGAGACACGTCCCATCGGATTGACTTCATCCTCACGGAAACGAATGGCCATCGCTTCTTTGGTAATCAGCATAATATCTTTACCACCTGTGCTCAAATGCACAGAGAGGACTTCGTCGTCCTTGCCCACCTTACAAGCGGCAACTGCACCAGAACGTTTCGTAACATACTCCTTGAGTTCGGTTCGTTTCACCTGTCCCTTACGTGTCACAAATACAAGGCTGTGATCCGGCTCTTCAAAGGATTTGACGGCCAGTACACTGGCAATCCGATCATCCTTCGCCAGCGGAATCACATTGACAATCGCTGTGCCAGGATCTTTCCACTTGAACTCCGGCACCTGATGGACCGGCAGCAGGAAGTATTGCCCTTTTTGCGTAAACACAAGCAGGTTCTCAAGTGTGTTCACATCCAGCACCTGAGAGATGTAATCCCCCTCTTTCACACCACTGGCGCTTCGTTCGCCGCCTGACCGTGTGAAGGACTGCATGCTCGAACGCTTCACATACCCCTCTTTGGACAGCGTCACCAGTACATCTTCTGCATTGACCAGAACTTCAAGATTCACCTTGAGCTCCTCTACCTCGCCCTGAATTGCAGAACGGCGCTCAATCCCGTACTTCTCCTTGATCTCCAGCAATTCCTTGCGGATGACGCCAATCAGCTTGCGATCACTGTCCAGAATAGAACGCAGCTGTGAAATTTTCTTCATAAGCTCATCCAATTCTTTTTGCAGCGCATTAATCTCCAGATTGGTCAAACGATACAGCTGCAAAGTAAGAATAGAGTCGGCCTGACGCTCCGTAAAACCAAACATCCAGGTGAGATTGTTCTGGGCGTCCTGACGATTCTTCGATGCTTTAATGGCCGCAATCACTTCATCCAGAATGTTAAGAGCCTTCACAAGCCCTTCAAGCACATGAGCGCGATCCTCTGCCTTTTCCAGCTCATACTTCGTCCGGAAGGTGACAACTTCACGCTGATGCGCGATATACGCTTCCAGAATGGCCTTCAGTCCAAGCTGCTGCGGCGCTTTGTTCACAATAGCAACCATATTGAAGTTATAGGTGACCTGAAGATCGGTTTTCTTGAGCAAATAAGCCAGAATACCCTGGGCATCGGCATCTTTTTTCAATTCCACCACGATTCGCAGACCTTCACGACCGCTCTCGTCACGAACCTCTGCGATGCCTTCAACCTTTTTCTCCAGACGGATGTTTTCCATTGTGGTCACCAGACGTGATTTTACAACCTGATACGGAATCTCGGTAATCACAATCTGCTGCTTGCCGCCACGCATGTTTTCGATATCGGTTTTGGAACGTATGTAGATTCGTCCTTTACCTGTCCGATAGGCATCCAGAATGCCGTCTCCGCCCATAATTAATCCACCTGTCGGAAAATCGGGACCTTTCATAAACATCATAATTTCGTCCAGTTCAATAGACGGCTTTTCCATTACAGCGATGCAAGCATCAATCGTTTCACGCAAATTATGAGGCGGAATCTCCGTTGCAAAACCCGACGATATGCCGCTTACGCCATTGACCAGCAGATTCGGATAACGGGAAGGCAGCACCACGGGTTCTTTGGCTGTATTATCAAAGTTATCCTTGAACAGCACCGTGCGTTTCTCGATATCACGCAGCATCTCCATCGCAATGGACGACAAGCGGGCCTCCGTATACCGCATTGCAGCTGCCGGATCATCATCCTGTGAACCCCAGTTACCGTGTCCATCCACAAGCATGTGACCCATTTTCCACGGCTGCGCCATACGTACCATACCCTCGTAGATGGAGGAGTCCCCGTGAGGGTGATAATTACCCATAACATCCCCGACGGTTTTGGCGGACTTGCGGTATGGCTTTTCCGGTGTATTGCCCGAATCGTACATCGCGTATAAAATACGGCGCTGTACTGGCTTTAATCCGTCACGTACATCGGGTATTGCCCGGTCCTGAATAATATATTTGGAGTAGCGACCGAAACGGTCACCCACGACCTCTTCCAGAAAGGCCGGCATAAATTGTTCTGATAGACTCATTCCAAGCACCTTCTATTCTTCGTACTCTGTAAAGTCAACATTCTCTACGATCCAGCGTTTGCGCGGGTCCACTTTATCCCCCATCAGCGTGGATACACGACGCTCTGCTTTGGCCGCATCCACGATCTCCACCTTCAGCATCGAACGTGTCTCCGGATTCATCGTTGTTTCCCACAGCTGATCCGGGTTCATCTCACCCAAACCTTTATAACGCTGCAGCTCGACATTGTTGCCGAATTCTTTCATGTAATTGGCAAGCTCCTCATCCGTCCAGGCATATCTTACCGTAGCCATTTTGCCGGATTTGCGAGTCAGTTTATATAAAGGCGGCTGCGCAATATATACTTTACCTGCATCAATTAACGGTTTCATGTAACGGTAAAAGAACGTAAGCAGCAGCACCTGGATATGTGCACCGTCCGTATCGGCATCCGTCATGATAATGATTTTAGAATAATTGCTATCTTCTACAGCAAATTCTGTACCAATGCCAGCCCCGATGGCGGCCGTAATTGCACGATACTCTTCATTTTTCAAAATATCCGCCAGCTTGGATTTTTCCGGATTCAGCGGTTTTCCCTTCAACGGCAAAATTGCCTGGATTTTGGAATCACGCCCTTGCTTGGCCGAACCGCCCGCAGAATCTCCTTCTACGATAAACAGCTCATTACGTGTAAAATCCTTCGACTGCGCTGGCGTCAGCTTGCCGTTCAAGTTGGAGCTTTCACTGCGCTTTTTGCCTGAACGCATCTCGTCACGCGCTTTACGTGCAGCTTCTCTTGCCTTGGACGCCTGCACAGCTTTGCGTATCAGCGTCTGCGCTACCTGCGGATTCTCTTCCAGAAAACGCTGGATATTGTCAGATACAACCGAGTCCACTGCGCTGCGTGCCGTAGCACTGCCTAGCTGGTCTTTGGTCTGGCCGACAAATTCGACCTCCGACATTTTGACGCTAATCACAGCCATCATACCTTCACGCAGATCATTGCCTTCCAGGTTTTTATCCTTTTCTTTAATCATGCTGGTACGGCGGGCGTAATCATTCATCACACGGGTATATGCCGCTCTGAATCCGGTCTCATGTGTTCCGCCGCCGCGGGTAGGAATGGAGTTCACAAACGAAGCAATCGTCTCGGTATAACCGGCATTGTACTGAATCGCAATCTCCACCTCGATGTCGTCCTTCTCCGCATAGAAGTGAATGACATCATGCAGCACATCTTTGTTTTCGTTCAAATATTCGACAAACTGGCTTGCGCCGCCCTCATACATGAATTCGTCCTGATGGCCCGAACGCTCGTCTTTTAACACAATTTTCAGACCTGAATTCAGAAAAGCAATCTCCTGAAGACGCTCAGCAAGCGTATCGTAATTCAGCTGAATACCGTTTTGAAAAACACGAATATCCGGTTTAAATGTTACTTTTGTTCCGGTTCGATTCGTATTTCCGATCACTTCAAGCCCCGAAACAGGTTCTCCAACATGCTCGGCACCCTTTTTATCCTGCCAATATTCGAAACGCTGACGATGAATCTTGCCGTCCCGGAAAATTTCGACTTCAAGCCACTCCGACAACGCATTGGTGACCGAAGCCCCTACGCCGTGCAGACCCCCGGATTTTTTGTATCCTGATCCGCCAAACTTACCGCCTGCGTGCAAAATCGTAAACACGACCTGGGGAGTAGGAATCCCTGTTTTATGTATGCCTGTCGGAATTCCCCTTCCGTTATCCTGAACCGTAACAGAACCGTCCTTGTGCAGCGTGATATCGATTTTGGAGCAGAATTTGGCAAGGTGCTCATCGACAGCATTGTCCACGATCTCCCATACCAAATGATGTAGACCTGAAGTACTGGTGCTGCCGATGTACATCCCTGGCCGTTTCCGAACCGCTACCAGTCCTTCAAGTACTTGAATGTCGTCCGCGTCGTAGCCCGAGGCCACTTGCCCTCCGCCTGTCGAACCTGCCGACACATCGATTTGCTCGACCATTCATGCTCCCCCTTCTTAACTGAAACTACAAACTTGCCTGAAATGCAAACAGATGTTTTCTTATCCTTGTCCATTTTAATTCAAGATATCCCGTTTCGTAAAGACAAGGAATGAGACGATGAGTGATGCAGCGCCCCAAACGCCAAGTACAATCAGGGAAAAACCGAGATTCATGCCTTCAATTGGCGGCAGTCCGCCGGACAAATAATCAGGCAGTTCAAGGTTGACCATAAATAAATATTTGGCTGATTCCCATGAGGCTGCCATGTTCGTCAGAATCGTTCCGGCGATGAGCGAAGCCATCATAATGACGATGCTTGCGGCTGTACTGCGCACCAGCACCGAAACCATAAATGCCAGCATCGCCACAATAATGCTCACAAACCAGATTAACCCCGCCTGCATCAGCATATACTGCCACTGACTTACCGCATGCACTGCCGACATATCCACATCCGTGCCGACAACTTTGAAACCGGTGAAAACAGGCATTCCGAAGCCCTTGTAACCAAAGACCGCCCCCGATATCGCGTAACAGATCACATAAGCAGATACAACGATAATGGAAACAAACATAATCAGCGTAATCAGCTTGCTGAGAAGAACCTTCCAACGTCTGACTGGACGGGTCAGCAGCATCTTGATCGTGCCCGTTGTTCGTTCACCCGATACAAGGTCCGAAGCAATCGCCATAATCAAAAGAGGAATAAACAAACCTACTGCGTTGTTCATAAACTCCCTCGTAAACGTTACACCACCAGGCTCTTTAGGGTTTATATTGTTTTCCAGATAATATTGCATCTGCTGAATATAAACCGTTCTGTACTTTTTATATTCCTCTGGAACACGATCACTTCCCAGTGAGTTCTGGTTGTCCGTAATCGCCTGCTGCAATTCAAGCCGCCAGTCCCCGCCGAACTTGTCACGGTTATTTTGAGCTGATTTCATCTGGGCATACGTGAACATCGGTACAAGTATAGCCAGAACGATGAAAATAATATAAAGACGTTTCTTCTTCACCATCTTGATGGTCTCGTTACGGATCAGCGGCATGATATTATTCAATGGATTCACCTTCTGTCATTTTTAAAAATAATTGCTCAAGGGTAGGCTGAATCCGCTGCACACCTTCAACCTGAATGCCTGCCTGTACCAGCTGCTGCACCAGCTCTGGAATCAGCTCTTCGTGCATCTCGGCAACAACCGCATTCGGCCCGAGACCTGCAACAATGGTGTCATCCATCACATCACCTGGCCGCTCGATTAGTGTGATCCCTTGATCGACCAGCATCTGACGACCTGATTCAAGCGGCGTAAGATGCCAGATTGCCACTTTGGAATGATCCTCGATCAGTTCGTTGACAGCGCCAACAGCCAGCACACGGCCTGCGCTAATTATGGCAACTCTGTCACACAGGAGCTGAATTTCGCTTAGCAAGTGGCTGCTGACAAACACCGCCATGCCCTCACTGGCAAGCTGCTTGATAAACACCCGCAGCTCTTTGATTCCCTTCGGATCAAGGCCGTTCGTCGGTTCATCCAGAATAAGCAATCGAGGTCTGCCAAGCAAGGCCTGTGCAATGCCTAGTCGCTGACGCATACCAAGAGAATACGTTCTGACCTTATCATGAATACGTTGATCCAGACGTACAATGTTAACCACTTCCTGAATACGGTCATGGTCCACACCAGGCTGCATCCGGGCAAAATGCTCCAGATTCTCCCACCCGGTCAAATATGTATACACCTCGGGATTTTCAACGATGGAACCAACATACTTCAGCGCCCGCTCCGGATCGCGGTTTACGTCGTAGCCGCAAACTGAAATTTTGCCCTCCGTAGGTTTGATCAGATCGACGAGCATACGAATAGTCGTTGTTTTCCCTGCTCCGTTCGGTCCAAGAAAACCAAAAATTTCACCGGGCTTCACATCAAAAGTAACATCTTTAATAATCCATTTTCGTCCGATCTTTTTCTTCAGATTCTGTACGGACAGGACCGAATCATATTGCTGCTCTGCCATCTATTTCGAGCCCCCTTTTGCAGGTTTTTCTCCCTGATACTCCTGTGCAATACGAACCGCCATCTGCTGATATCCTTGTGCATTGGGGTGAAAATGGTCAGATGACAGATACTCATCCAGATGATTTTCAAACAGATCAAAGGTCGGTACAAGAGTCATTTTATCTTCCTTATTCAAAATACTCATTGCCGCTTCGTTCCAGGCAGCAACTACCGCATTCCCCGGCTTCTCCAGCTCTTTAACATTGCCAAACGGATTGTATAATCCGATATACAAGATCTGTGCTTCAGGATTAATTGCCTTCACCTTTTTCAAAATTTCCTGCAGTCGTTTCGATGTTTCAGGCAGCGCAGCAGCCAGCTTTTCGGCTGTCGGCGGGTCCTCACCCTGAAGCACCTGTCCGCCCTGAAACAGATCATTTGCACCGATCGAGAGCAAAATAAAGTTGGATTGCTGCAGGACATACTTGACGCCTTGCTCATCCAGCTTTTTTAACAACGCATCTGTTCTGAGCCCGTTTACACCCAGATTATTAAGCACCTGTACATCGTAGCCCTCATCTTTGAGCAGATTTCCCGCCCTTCTTACAAAACCAAGCCCTTCATCATCCCCTGTGCCTCTGGCAAGAGAATCACCGATGACGGCCATGCGAATTTTCCCATCCTCGACAATCGCTTTACTGCCGCCATTTTGATCCTCGTTAGCCGGGCTGGCAGCCTGCTGTCCATCATTTAATTTTGAATCCCCTTTAGGGTAAATTACATCTTTTATGGCGTAACCAAATCCAAACAGCAGCAGCAGCGTTGCCAAGATGGATAAGGTGCTTACACTTCGCCAGATCCAGGGAGCTGAATCCAGATTTTTGTTCTTTTTCATGCATCACATCTCCAGTCAGGTGTGTATAATGTATAATAGCTTTACTCTAAAATGACCCTATTCTAAATAACATAAAACTTCTGTCGTGAATTTGCAAATTTTGCCGCAGTATTCAGAAAACCATGCAGATTTCTGGTCGAAAACTGGTAAAAAGCCATATCCCACAAAGCATTCGCTAAGTGAAGATATGGCTTTTTTATATGACTTTATTTATAGAATATTCATTTCCAGCTCTTATTTACCGATAAACTCTTGAGCCCAGTATCCGTTGTAATAACCCACACCAATATGAGTAAAGTTTGCATTCAAAATGTTAGCACGGTGACCCGCACTGTTCATCCAGGCCGTAACGACTTCTTGCGGTGTTTTTTGACCTTTGGCGATATTTTCACCAGCATAGCTATAGGTTACCCCGAATTGTTTCATCATATCAAACGGAGAACCGTAGGTTGGAGACTGATGATCAAAGTAGTTGTTGTTGCTCATATCTTTTACTTTGGCTACAGCAACCTTGTCCAGAAGCGCGTCAGAGGACAGCGCACTCAGGCCTGCTTTGGCACGTTCAGCATTGACCAGTTTCACCACTTGTGCGGCAAAATCGGATTGAGTGCTTGTTGTACCGTTATTGCCTGTGCTTGAAGGATCTTTGGCAGGTGTTGTTGTTGTCGGTTTTTCTTGTTGTGCTGGTGCAGCAGGTTTGCTTGGCTGAGCAGGAGTTGTTGTTTCAGGCTGTTTAGCAGGTTTCTCTGTTGTTGTTTGTCCATCAGCAACAGTGTAACCGTTCTGCTTGAGCCACGCCTCAATATAAGCTTTCAAACTATCCGCATTCAGTACTTTATACGTCGTTGTCGTAGTTGCTGTCTTATATGTTGAATCTGCAGCAGACGCGGAGGCAGGAAGCATAATCCCTACGGCAAGCACAGCTGTCAGACTGCCTGTCACAACGGTTTTCATCCAGTTCTTCTTCAAATTCATTCATCTCCTCAAAAAAATAATTGTTACAACTTTGTAATCATTACTCTTGCAGTATAGCAAGCTATGAGGAGAATGTGAACCCGCAAATACTGGAAAAATGACTTTTTTGTCATAAAAAAAGACACTCAGTCAGGTTTGCACCCTCTGAATGTCTTGTCATCTATTATAAAAGAACTTTACTGAAGCGATAACCTTTCTTCTGGAAGCCGATATGCTCATAGAATGAATAGGCTGTTGAGGTCACTTCACGATTGGCACCTGTGACAAATAATTGTTTACCGCCTTGCTGTTTGCCCCAATCTTCAGCACGAGCCATCAGACGACGAGCAATTCCGCTGCCGCGATGCTCCTGACCAACGATTAGAGATGTTATCTGTGCAGCAGGCTCAGGGTAGGCATGACTTTGAACACATTGCAAACCAATTACACCAATAATCTGTTCATCCACTTCGGCAACAAGCATGCACGCGTTGGGATTGCTCTCCAAATCTTCAATGCGCTCTTTCATTACATTGGTTGTAGTCGGATAGCTGACCTCTCGCATTAATCCCGTTACCGCTTCAGCATCTCGCAGTTCACACTCTCGGATCATCAATACAGGGGCCTCCACATTATTGGACATGATTAACCTCCACTTTCAGCATATTTGCGGCTTGAACCGCTGTTTTACGAGCTTCTTCCACATCTGTTCCAGCACTTAATGCTACGGCCATCCGGCGCCCGACTTTCGTTTCAGGCTTGCCAAACACACGAACCTGCGTACGAGGTAAAGCCAGTGCCTCTTGCATTCCACCAATGGTGAAATGTGTTGTTTCGACATCGGCCTTCAGCGTTGCCGAAGCTCCCGGTGTCAGCAAATGTACTTCCGTGACGGGAAAACCAAGAATTGCACGCACATGAAGCGCAAACTCCGAGCTGTCCTGCGTTACCATTGTGACCATACCTGTGTCGTGCGGGCGCGGTGAGATTTCACTAAATACAACACCATCGGCAGTCAGGAAGAGTTCAACACCAAAAAGTCCATGTCCTCCAAGCTCATCGGTCACCGTCTTCGCAATATGACAGGCTTGCGTCCATTGCTCCGATGTCATCGCATGAGGCTGCCAAGATTCGACATAGTCCCCATCCTTCTGAATGTGACCGATCGGCGGGCAAAAAACAGTACCCGATACCGATCTGACGGTAAGCAGTGTAATTTCACTCTCGAACTTCACAAAGCTTTCCACAATTACACGCACGGACTTGCCGCGAGCTCCTGAAAGTGCAAGATCCCAGCACTTCGCTGCATCTTCCGGTACATGGCAAACACTCTGCCCTTTACCCGATGAACTCATGAGTGGTTTAATAACACACGGTGTTCCGAGTTCACGAATAGCTTCCTGAAGCTGCTCCAGACTATCCGCAAAAAGATAAGCTGCTGTAGGAAGTTTCAATTGTTCGGCCGCCAAACGACGGATGCCTTCGCGATCCATAGTTAAACGGGCAGCACGGGCCGTTGGTACGACACAAAAGCCTTCTTCCTCGAGTTCAAGCAGTGCCTCTGTTGCAATGGCTTCAATTTCAGGTACGATGTAATGCGGTTGTTCCTTACGGATCAATTGTTTCAATGCATCGCCATCCAGCATGTCGATACAGTGAGATCGATGCGCGACCTGCATCGCTGGAGCGTTCTCGTAACGATCAACAGCAATCGTCTCCACGCCCAGACGTGCAGCCTCAATCACGACCTCTTTACCCAATTCTCCGCTGCCAAGCAGCAGCATTTTTTTGGCTTGAGCCGAAAAAGGAGCACCCCACATGTTCTTTCCAATCCTCCCAAAGAGAAATCTTCTATATCTGTCTCTCTATTTTCGGGGTTTTGGTTAAAGATTGCAAGAGTACTCCCTATTTTTCTTGTGAATTTTACAAGATTTTTTGTGTTTTTTCGATCAATTTTTACAAATTACATTTCTTGATTCGTCACTCCTTCCATTACTCCCAAAATTAAGGATATAAAAACAAATAGACTCATCATTCGAATATACCTGTTAATTACAAGATTACGATGAACTAGTCGGTTTGTTATGCAAAGCGCGATTTTTCTCCCGGAACAGCTCGTTATGCGAGGATACGTAGGCCATTCCCGCTGCCGCAGGCTCCAGAAACTTTTTTGCACTATTGACCGCAACAATCGCATCATTAAAAGCACCGGCAATCAGACGTACTTTGCCCTCCCGCATCGCACAGTCTCCCGCTGTAAAAATGCCAGGCACACTGGTTTCAGCCCACTGATTCATGACAAGCATACCTTCGTGCATATCCAGACCACAGCGGGCGAGATTGCTGACATGACTTGTATATCCGTGACTTACGATCACTTCGTCCACATCAAGACGGACGGTTTCTCCTGTCGCTGTGCTCACTATGCCAACCTGGTGAATGCGTTGACCGTTGCCGTAGAAACGTTCAATGTGACAGGGTGTATATACCTCTGCTTTTCTCCTCATCTGACTCACATTGTGCTCCATAGCGCGAAATGAATCCTGTCGATGCACCACAGTTACCGAGCAGGCCCGTTCCGCAAGCTCAAGTGCCCAATCCACGGCACTGTTGCCACCGCCGGAGATTAGCACTTTTTTTCCTGCAAAATAATCCAGGTTCTGAATTGTATAATGCAAATTGCTTCTCTCATAGTCCTTCGCACTGTGGATATCCAGCCTCTGTACTTCGGCAACACCTCGGCCAATGGCTATAATGACCGTGCGAGTATAGTGCGATTCACCCGTATGAGTCTGTAACTCAAAAACTCCATCATTCAGATGATTAAACGTATCTATCGTTTGCTTCAACACCACCGTTGGTTCAAATGTACCAGCCTGCTGCACAAGGTGCTCAATAAGTTTGGCGCATTTCATAGGCGGCAGTCCGCCGACATCCCAGATCGCTTTATCCGAATACGTCTGCAAAAATCCGCCCAGTTCGTCTTTACCCTCAATGAGCTTCACTTTCATCTCGCGCATGCCAGCGTAGAACGCCGCATACAATCCTGCCGGACCCCCGCCAATAATCGTTACATCATATAAGTCCTGATTCTGCATTACAGACACATCCTGTTCCTGTTTTCATCGTTATATCCACTGTTGTAATATCAGCTCGTATGCTGGTCAGTTCTTCTCTTCAAATGCAGCAACAATATCATCAATCACATAATTGTCAGCCAGCGGGGCCATGCCCAGATTAAACCACTCCTTCCCCCCTACGAGGTATACGTGATTTTCTTTGACAGCCTTCAGATTTTTCCAGATGGATGTGCTTAACAATTCCTCATACTTTTTCTTGATCTGCGGGTTTTCGTTATCATCCAGCTGAATAATCAGATGATCCGCATCATATTCAGGCAGCACTTCCATTGAGATCGATAGTGAAGCTTCACTTTCAGGGAAATTACTCAAAGGTTTCAAACCGAGCTTTTTATGAATGAATGCTCCGCGAGAGAGATTGGGGCCGTTCAGAATGATTTCCTTCTCCATAACTCTTACATACAGCACCGTCTCGTCCCCAATCAGGCTGTGCAGCTTGTCAGCCCCCTGCTTCTCATGCTGCTCCAAATCTGCCATGACCTGTTTCGCTTCTGCCTCCTTGCCAAGAACGGCGGCGATATCCTGCAGCTCCTCCGGCCATTCCTCACGCTCAGGCAGCAGTACGGTGGGAGCGATGCGGGAAAGCTGCTCATAATCCTTCTTCGACCACCATGCAGGGGCAAGGATCAGATCGGGGTTGGCGGCAAGAATCATTTCAAAATCCGGGGTCTTGGCAATGCCCATTTTTACGGTGTTAGCAAAAGGCTCCTGCAAATATTTCGGAAACTCTTCATGATAATTTTGTACAGCTACCGGCACAATACCAAGCGAATACAGCAGCTCCGGATAAACAACAGACAAGCCAACCACACGCTGGGGTGACGCAGGAATTGTAATCTCACCCATCTCGGTTTGTACTACCTTGACCTGATCCGCATTCGACTGTTCAGATTCACTTGTACTTGTATTGGATGCAGCTGTAGTGGACTGACTCGTACCCTGCTCTCGTGAACCGGACGCTTTAGGCTCGGTAGCCTGTGCACATGCACTAAGCAATAGCAGCAATAAAATAATTCCTGTAAATACCCCATACTTTAACTTCACTTCTCATGTACCCCCTATATATTTTTGAAAATGTGATAACCATTGATTAATAATAATTATCATTATCAATTAGACATAGGAGTAGTATAGTCAAAATCTGCGCCGCAGGATATTGACGATTGCGACTTTATATTATGGACGATGGTGCCACATATTCAATACTTCGTCCAACATCAGATCATGAGTAAAGGCGGTGTCCTCTAGCAACACACCTGGATGCATCATACTGATAGAGCCCTGCTGCGCGGCTTTGGTAGACTGCCATATCTCCGAATCGCTTAGTTCAAGCCAAGTTTGTCTTGATGCAGCATCTTCACCAACGATGACTAGTGCCCTGTCTATAGACAGATGTGCCAGATCGCTTAGATCACTCATCTGCAGATGATGCTTCTGCCATACGTGCTCTATGCCTTCGGGGGCCAGCAGCTGCAGATCCGTATAGAAAACGGAAGCGATTGTTCGTGGACCCATTACATGAATGCAAGCTTCCTGAATACTAATGATAAGCAACGTGTCCTTGAGGATCTGTTCAGACAGCTGTGAACGCAAGGCAGCTGCCTTTTGCTCATACCTTTGCAACCAAACCTCGGCCGCAGCAGACCGATTCAGACACTCGGCCGCAGTTATGAGATGATGACGCCAATTGCCATCCGCATGTGAAAGCACACATACAGGTGCCAGTGAGCTTAGATGCTGCATCATGTTATGTGACATTTCTTCACGAAAAGCAATGATATAATCAGGACGTATGGCCTCCAGCTGCTGCAGAGCTCCATCCTCCGTGTCAACCAGAGGAGTAACCTTATCCGTCTCATATTTTCGTCTGTAATAGGCCGTCCATGGGTGATTCGCTCCTGCTGCGCAGGGGATAACCTGAAGTGCAAGCAACGTGCCGATCGCTAGCGGATGAACAGCAGCAATACGCTGCTTGCTGTTACGAATAAACGCAGCTGGCGGAAGACCCGAGATTTGTTTGAATTTACGGCGAAAATACATCTCGTCTGTGAACCCCACACAGGTCGCAATCTCCTTCAGCCGAAGGCTGTGGTCATTCCTCATCATAATCTGTGCCTGCTTGATTCGATAAATGGTTAAATAGTCCACTGCGCTGCAGCCGTATCTTTTTTTGAACAGGCGCATGAAATGACGTGAGCTCATCCGTGCAGCCTCAGCCATATCCTGAATCGTTATTTTCTCCATATGATGCTGTTCAATATAATGCTTGACCTGCTCAACAGGCAGGAGTGTCTCCTGTGTTTCGACATGGAGCATATCACTGAACATAAGATATAACAGCTCTTGGAAACGAATCTGACCATAATAACGCTTCAGGCCCTCTGCACTTCGGTTGAGCTCCTCTATATCCTGGCATAACAGACGAACAGCAGCTGGCGAGCTGCAGCTGATCTCGCTGTTATTGCTTTGCATGTATATTTGTTTCATCATGTCCTGTACGGATGTATCAATCATTTCACCATCAAATGTAACGCTAAACTTCATCAGGTACAGCCCACGTTTATCTTTTCCGTGAAACACGGCTTCCACTAGCTGCCCAGGCAAACCGATATAAAAAGCTCCACTTCGGAGCTCAATAAACTGGCCATCAACCGTCAGCCATCCTTCACCACTCGCAGCAAAAAGCAGTAAATAACTTTCCAGAAAATGTTTGCCCAGTCTCCAGCCAGGCTCGGACTGGCTTGTTGATGCCGCTTGAAACTCGATCAAGCTGAAATGCAGCTTATCCAGTACATCAAAAGAAGAAAGTGGGCTGACCTGTCCTGCGCGTTTGTTCTGCATGCTCTTCCCCCAGATATTGCTGTAATTTTTCATGTTTAAAATATAACATATTTCACTTCGCATCCTCTGTGGTCAGGCAACATGATTCCGATTAGAATCCGAGCATAAAAAAAACACCTCAACCCTGTGGTCTCATACCTTTATCAGGATAACCTGCTGTAAGGAGAGAAACCCATGAGGCTGAAGTGTCTGTTTATACTAGCTATACTCCAACTGCTTGTTCATGTTTCTGTTGTTATTTCGATCTTTTAAAGAAACCGGTACTGCGCTTCAATCAGACCGTTGTATACGCCCTGCTTCTGGATGAGCTGCTCATGATTGCCTTCTTCCTTGATCTCCCCGTGATCCAGCACAATAATGTTATCCGCATTGCGAATGGTAGAGAGTCGGTGAGCCACCATAAAGGAAGTGCGTCCCTGGAGCAGCACCTTGAGTGCCTCCTGGATTTTCAGCTCGGTTTCTGTATCAATGCTGGCTGTGGCTTCATCCAGGATCAAAATTCGCGGATCAGCGAGCAACGCACGGGCAAACGACAGCAATTGCCGTTGTCCCATGGACAGCACGTTACCACGTTCTTCAACCTCCGTGTCATATCCACCCGGCAGCTTCATAATAAATTCGTGAGCATTGACGGCTTTGGCGGCTTCCTCTACCTCTTCATTGGTCGCATCCAGCCGTCCAAAACGAATGTTGTCGCGAATGGTTCCCGAGAAAATAAATGTATCCTGCAGCACAATGCTGATCTGACTGCGCAGGCTCTCAACCGTTACATCGCGAACGTCATGTCCGTCGATGGTCAGACGCCCGCTCGTGATGTCATAGAAGCGGCTGATCAGATTGATAATTGTACTTTTCCCCGAGCCTGTGTGACCTACAAGCGCAATGGATTGCCCGGCCTTAGCCAAAAAGCTGATGCCTTTGAGCGCCTGTCTTCCTTTTTCATATTCAAACACCACATTGTCGAACACGATATCCCCTTTAATAGAAGGAAGCGGTCTTGCACCTGGTTTATCCGCGATATGCGGCTTCTCATCCATGAACTCGAAGATACGCTCGGATGAAGCCATCGCCACCAGCAGCTGATTGTACATCTGTCCCAGACGGTTGATCGGGTCCCAGAAGTTGCCGACATAGTTGGCGAAGGCAACCAGCAGACCCACGGTTAACATTTCATTCTGGATGAGATGTGCACCATACCAGAACAGTATGAGTGTGCCGAAGCCGCCTGTAATTTCAATTAACGGACCGAATCCCTGGTTCATGGCGGATGCTTTGTCCCAGGACTTCTTGCTGGACATATTCATATTGTCAAAGTATTTCATATTTTCTTTTTCCTGCGTATACGCCTGCGTTACCCGGATGCCTTGAATGGATTCATTCAAGTGGGAGTTAATTCTGGAGTTCTTCATCCGCACATCCTGCCACGCCCGTCGAATCATGACACGCAGCTTGGTGGATATAATAAACATGATCGGTACCGTAATAATTACAGCCAGCCCCAGCTTCCAGTTGATAAGCAGCAGAATAACGATAATGCCTAGCAGCTGCACACAGTCGATCATGACATTGACCGCACCGTTAGTAAACAGATCCTGCAAGGAGTTAATATCATTCGTTACACGCACAAGCACTGAGCCTGCCGGCCTTTTGTCAAAAAAGTTAAAGGACAGCTTCTGAATATGCTTGAACAAGTCTGAACGAAGATCATAAATAACCCGCTGCCCAATGACATTTGTCAGCTTGATCCGGTACGTATTAGCCGCCCACTGAATGATATACAGCAGCAGGATTGAACCTGCAATCAGATACAGCAGTGTTACGCTAGGCACTCCGCTTTGCGGCGCAATCGCTTTATCGATAGCCAGACTGATGAGAAACGGTACGGACAATTTCGTAATCGTTCCCAGAATCATCATCAGAATAACGAGCGGCAGCAGCTGCTTCGCATACGGTTTCATATAGGCGAACAATCGCCCGAATTCTTGCCAGTTAAACGGTTTTTCAATAACTTCATCATCCTGATAAACAAATCGTTCATTCATTTTCGGATTCGAGGTCCCTTTGACCTCGCGCCTGTCTGTTATCGTCTCGGCACTCATGAGTTCACCTGCTCCCCAGCCTCCCGCTTGCCGCGGGCAATGTAGTCTGCATATTGAATGTTATACACATCCTGGTACGGTCCAGGCACCTGAATAAGCTCTGTATGTTTACCGCGCTGGACAACGCGTCCTTCATCAAGTACCAGAATCTCGTCGGCATGACGCAAGGATGAAATCCGGTGGGCAATAATAAATGTTGTTCTCCCGCGCATAACCTCTTGAAAGCCCGACTGAATTTCGTGTTCGGTTTCCATATCCACCGCGCTGGTTGCATCATCCAGCACAAGAATTTTCGGATTTTTGAGCAAGGCCCGGGCAATGGCAATCCGCTGTTTCTGACCACCGGACAGCCCCATGCCGCGTTCGCCCACGACCGTATCGTACCCTTCGGGAAACTCCATAATAAAGTCATGCGCCTTCGCCAGCTTGGCAGCACGGATAATCTCATCCATCGTGACATTTTTCAGTCCGTAGGAGATGTTATTGCGAATGCTGGAAGAGAACAGGAACGTTTCCTGGAACACGGAAGCAATCTGACTCCGCAGGCTGCGAATGCCCATATCCTTAATATTTCTTCCATCCAGCTTGATTGCGCCTGAATTAACGTTATACGCTCGCATCAGCAGCTGAATAATGGTCGATTTACCAGAGCCTGTTCCGCCAAGGAAACCGATTACAGAACCGGGCGGAGCATCAAAATTAATATCCGTTACTGCTGGCATTTTGTTTCCGTAAGCAAAGGTTACTGATTCAAAAGTCACATGACCTCTGACCTGCTCTGATTCCACAATCACCGGGTCTTCTGTCTCTACAACGTCAACAGGGGTATTCAGCAGCTCAAGCACCCGCTCACCGGAAGCCTTGGACTGTGTATAGTTATTGATATGAAACCCGAGTCCCCACATCGGACCAATTATGTACCAGATCAGACTGAAGAAGGCAACAAGTTCACCCAGGGTCAGTGTCTGCTGAATAACCATCCTTCCACCAACTACGAGCAGCAGTACAACACTTACCGATGCCAGGATCTCCATGACAGGAAAATAACGGCTCCATAATGTTGCAGCATGAATCTGATTGGTTTTGTATCGTTCATTCCGTGTGGAAAACTTCTCCACCTCATAAGGCTCGCGTGCAAAGGATTTAACGGTTCTTACACCTGTAATATTTTCTTGTACCGCTGTAGTCAGCGAGCTTAGAGCCAGTCTCATCTCCTGAAAAGCAGGGTGAATTTTGGATTCGAATCGAAGCGCAACGAAGGCAAGCAGAGGAATGCAGACAAGGGTCAGCAGCGTTAGCTTCCAGCTCATCGTCATCATCATAATTGCGCCGAACACGACCATTAGAACCATGTTGAGAATCTGGGCGAAACCAAATCCGATAAAGTTACGGATGGCCTCCAAATCTCCCGTGAGGCGGGACATCAGATCACCTGTTTTGGCCGTATCATAATAACGGAAGGATAGAAATTGAAGCTTTTCATAACATGCATTACGCAGGCGGTAGGCCAGATAGTTACCGAGACGCCCACCAAAGAAACCGTGTAAAAATTGCATTCCCGCTTTCAAAATAACGACACCTAACACCGTCAGGGCAAGTATGGGAACGTCTTCAAAATTTCGTGGAACAATGACATCATCAATCAAAATTCGCAGCAGGTTCGGGTAGACCAATCCAAGTGCGGTCGCTAAGGCGAGGAACAAGATTGATACCAGTAAATACGTTCGCTTCTCCCAAAAAAAGGTTTGCAGTTGCCTAAGAACATCCATGTTTCTCCTCCTCTGATGTTGCATTAAATGATATGAACATTTATGAAGTTTATCACCGTCCCCCATTCGCGGCAAAGCGAATAATAGACCATATTCAGGCTGCTTTCAGCTTATTATCGCATTAACGGAGACCAATACCCGACTTTCAATCAAATGTTTGAATATTCTCTATATTTCAGGTTGGTCATACCAAAAAAAGGCTCCCTGTATGCCTTTACAGCGGGAGCCTTTTTGAGCGTGTTTTTGCAACATTTTCAAAGTATTTTGGAAGTTCTCATTTATTTTACAAACGTTTCCATAATCACGACCATGTTGGCTGAAAAAACCTTGTCACAGGACAGGCTATCAATCGCGCACATTTACCCGTCATTAAAACGAAGTGATGCTATTGAAGCATCCATGACCTCTTATTCCTGCATCTGTTCCAGCTGGGCCGACAAAGCGGCCCACTGCTCTGCAGGAATTCCACTTTCGAGCGTATCCTGCAGTCCGCTAATCGCTTCATCCAGCCGCTCGGTGAGTTGACGCGCTTGATGCTGCACCGACTGGCAAACCTGTGTATCGTAAAATTGAATCAGCTTTTGTTCCGAGGCAGGCAGCGCTTCAATAATCATCTGCTTGAGCACAGGATCAAGCACCTCCTGAAGGCGCTGGCGCCCATCTCCTTCAAAGAACTGCTTCGGATTACGGAAGTAACTCCAGTAGTTTTTCCAACCCGACGGTTCCTCCAGCCGGATTTCCTCCAACACCGGTGTGCTCCATTTCTCATCCAAAGTTAAGGATAAATCAATGCCGCTGGTCAGCTGCTTCACCTCATCAATGCATTCGGTGACTTGCTTGGCAACCCATGCCTGCCCGGTCTGCTCCAGTCTCAGTGTCGTGGCAAGCAATTCCTGCTCAAGCTCGATCCCGATCATACGCAGCAGTTCCCGGCCGCATGCGGCAAAAGCCGTTTTCAGATTGCCCTGATCCTCCCGCAGCACCGACGGATGGAACGCCTCAGCCATAAACTGACCCAGTCGGAACGCAAGGCGTTGTCTGACATGGAAGAGCAGTTCATTCGTTTCCTGTGTCAACTCATCCTTCATCGCCCGCTGTGCCAAGCGCTGAATCCGCTCACGTGACTGCCCGGAGATCGTCTCCAGTTCATTCCGCCGCTCACGAAGTTTTTCTTCTCCCTGAGCTGCATCTTCCGCGCGTTTGTTCAAGCGCTGGATGACACGTGCCAGCTCCTCGGAAGCTCCACCTACTGCAAGATCAGCCAGCTCCTTGCCCGCAAACTGGTTAAACTCCTCCTCAAAACGAATGAACCCGGATTGCTGCAGCAGTTCTGCATTGCCATCCATCTTGCCTTCCATCGCCATAATGCTGGATACCGGGAACAAACGAGGGGAACGAATGCCGTTGCTTCGCAGCTCTGTACCTACGTGCTCCAGCACCTGTTCCAGCTCTTCATCGGAAGAGGACAGGTCGCTTGCATTGACAACAAAGAACATCTGATCCATCGCAGAGCTGTCCTTGACCCGCCCCAGCTGATTCAGAAACTGTCGATCTCCTTGAGAGAAGGCATGGTTATAATACGTTACGAAAATGAGCGCATCGGCATTTTTCATATAATTAAACGTTACGCCGGTGTGGCGTGCATTCACGGAATCTGCCCCGGGTGTATCCACCAGCACAATGCCCTGTTCGGTTACATCACAGCTGTAGTATAGATCGATGGAATCAACAAAACAGGATTTCTTCTCGTTCGCTACAAAATTGCGATATCCGTTCAGATCGACCAGCACATCCTGACCCAACTGATCCTGCGTCTCCTGCCACCCCGCAGCAGCGGCTTGCAAAAAGCTGTAATGCGGACGTCCAGCCGGATGCACATCCTGCGGTGTCAAGGCTTTCACACGCTTCTGCCATTCTGCGCCAGGCTCGCCAAGCCCCAGCAGGCGGAAGGAATACGCCAGATCCTCCTGGAAGGCGTCCCGGGTCTTCATGCGGACCCGGGCTGTACCATGCTGCGCGCCGCCAGCCGGAGCCATGATGCGGTTGATCGCCGCTGTCGTTGGATGCGGCGATACGGGTAAGACGGCTTCGCCCAGCAAAGCGTTGGCGAAGGAGGATTTACCCGCGCTGAACGCACCGAACAGCGCGAGTGTGAACGTGCCGCCCGCAAGCGAAGCTGCGCGTGCACGCAAATCCCGTACCGCCGACCCCATGGCGGGGTACGGCTCCACCAGCGCAGCAGCGGCTTCCAGCCGTGCCGCTGCTGCGTCCAGGCGCCGGCGGCGTTCCGCGCCAGCCGCCGCCGGTGCGCCCTGCGCCGCTGCTGCGCGCGGCGGCGCAGGGGCCTGCGTCTGTGGCTGCGCAGCCACAGACGTGGACGTGCCCGCCTGCGGACCGGGAGCTTCGCCCGGTCCAGGCGCGGGCACGTGCGGGCCCTTCACCTCCGGCAACAGCCCGGAGGTGAGGGGGCCCGCAGGAGGCAGCAGGCTGCGCAGCACTGCTGCCTCTTCGGCGGCGGCGCGCTGGAGCGCCGTGTAGCGCGCCGCCGCCGCGGACTGCGCCAGCAGCGCTGCGCGGCTGGCGTCCAGCGCCTGGAGCGCGGCTTCGCCTTGCGCAGCCAGCGCTTCCAGGATGTGGTCGGCCAGCGCCATGGCCGACTTGCGATACCGGGCCTCGATCTCGCCCCGGACGTCCTTGCTGAATTGCATCACATACTCAGGCGACAGCTCTGCACTCGCACTTCGTTTCAGTTCAAGCAATTCCTCATCGATTGCAGGCAGCTCTGAATTCAGTGCCTGCTCCCACTCCGCGCCCCAGATTTGATGGGCTTCACCCAGCTGTCTGAGCATCGTACGGACATGAACCTCAACTTGACTGGAGGTTTGATCCTGCAGCAGTCTCACCAGTTCCGAAGCCCGGCGCTGCTTTTCCTGCTCCGTCTTGCCGCCGGAGAAGAGCAAGCCTACCCGGAAACCCGGCTTGCGGCTTTCCAGATAACTGCCTGCGGAAGTACGAATGTCCGCCGGAGTAAGATTGGCATTTGCCAGCAGCGAATCAAGCTCTGCTCTGAACTTTTCGCGTATCCGCGATGGTTTGGCCTGAATCTCGGCAGCTTGTTCATCCAGATACGCCAGCTCCTGTGACAAACGTTCAATGCCTTCTTGCCCGCCAATCTCCTCCAGCAGTGCATTTTCCTCATCTTCTCGTTTTCCCGCCTCACGGGTCAGATGCTGCTCCGTAATATGACGAGCCGAGCTAGCCAGACTGTGTGAGATCAGCTCTTCTTTGCTCTTCATCATCTGGGTAATCAGTTCGGGGAGCTGCTTCCACTGATTATATCGATGCTGCTGATCCCGCAATGAGGTAAACAGCAGACCATCATAACGCACTTCCCATGCTTCGAAAATCGCTTCTACGCCTTGCACGTATTGTTCAAACGAGAGCTCTCGCTCCCGGTGCTTATCAATCTGGTTTACGATCAGGAACAGCGGCTTGCCCCAGTCGGACAAACTTTTCGCAAAAGAAAGATTGGTCTCCGACTGAACGTGATTGTAGTCCATCACATAGAACACAACATCTGCCAGATGCAGAGCTGAATGTGTGGCCAGGCTGTGCCCGCGATCGGTTGAATCTACGCCCGGCGTATCCAGTAACACGGCGTCGTCCTGCAAAAGCGGGATATCATCCCATACTTCTATAGAGCTGTATGCGCCGCCATTTTTACAATACGCCTCAAGCTCTTCGGGTGAAACCTCAAGCGTGCCTTTATCATTATTGTCAGCGCTTACGCTTGGAGATGTATAAATAAGTGCTCTCGGCTTGCCATTGCGGATGGCAACCACATTTGCACTGGTTGGCACAGGGCTGGAGGGCAGCACCCTTTTTCCGCACAAGCTGTTAATCAGACTCGATTTGCCTGCCGAGAAATGTCCGCAGAACGCAATCGTCAAATGTTTTGTTTCCGCCTTGCTGATTAAATCCGTTATTGCCTCTACAGCGGTTTGGTCCCCTGTCTTCTCCATTGCTTCACGCAACGGGTTCAAAGGTGTGGCCATTTCTGCTGGAAAATCTGTTCTGGACATGACTGGCCTTCCTCCTGGCTCCTCTAATTTGACATCCATATCGACGTCAATCTCTGTTATATCTTATTTAGTTTAACATTATCATGTTTGAATTTGAACGTTTTCACTTGAATCTGCATGTAGATGAATTCCAGATCAATATCATTGCATTACGAGATCATTTCTGCCAGCAATCTGTTCTTAACACAATGTATGTACTATCTGTGGTATGGATAAAAAAATAAAACCGATCATGTCGGTTTTAAAATTTTGTACTATAATTTCCGCATAACACGGAACGTTCATCATCAAAAAACTGACCGCATGACATACCATCCTCATTTGCATACACAATGGAACGGTCGTGTCACGGCAGCCAGGTTCTTGATCATAGGTTTTAGACTAAACAAAACTTAGGATACTGCATTCTCCATTTCAGGCAACAAAATTTCGAAAACCTGACCATGCTGCAAAATCGTAATGTTTCTGCCTTTGTCTCTCATCACAACCACTTCTGGTTTCGTGGACATACGCTCCAGATAATGTTCAGGCACATCACCAGAGTGACTTACAGTGATACCTTCAACTTCTTTTTCTTCATTCTCAGCCATATCCTGTTCAACGATCTGTTCAAAAATATCGGAGAAGGCTTCAAAGTTGTCAGTGTACACGGAAATGCATTTCATCATTATTCATCCTTTTCTGCTGTTGAATTTAACTTTCGTTTTCGGGGAGTTGCACGTTCCTTATCTTTCCTGATCTGGGACGTTTTCATACGTTTTTTCCCTTCCCGGCATATGTCCAGTAACGGACAGATATGACACTGGGGAGATTGAGCCTTGCAATGGTAGCGTCCAAAAAATATAAACCGGTGATGAGTTATAGTCCATTCATCCCGAGGTACGCGCTTCATCAGTTTCTTCTCGACTTCAAGTACGGAGTCATCCCAACCCGCTAGCCCAAGTCTCTTCGAAACACGTTCGACATGGGTATCTACAGCGATCGCCGGTACTCCAAACGCGTTTGATACAACGACATTTGCGGTTTTGCGGCCTACTCCTGGCAAAGTGACAAGCTGATCATGCTCCTGCGGCACGTCACCGCCATACTGCTCTATTAAAATTCGGCACATGTTCTGGATATGCTTGGCCTTGTTTCGGTACAGCCCGATTCGACGAATATCCTGCTCCAGCTCTTCAAGAGAAACCGCCAAATAATCTGCCGGACTTTGGTACTTTTGAAACAAATCCGCGGTGACCTTATTCACCGTTTCGTCTGTACACTGCGCAGACAGAAGCACCGCAACCGTTAGTTCAAATGCATTGCTGTGATTTAATTCGCAATGTGCATCAGGAAACATGGCTTCCATTGTTTCGAGTATATGTCTTACCGTCGCTGCATTCATGAAGAGCTACCTCCCAAAAAGCTTGCAAAAAAAACGTCTTGATGCGGGAAAGATCCCGTATCAAGACGGTCATTCTTTTGATCCTCGAAAAGAAACGATTACTGTTTTTGAATCTCAAACACAACATTGTTCAAGAGATACAATACAATATTATCATTATCTCTGAGAGATTGCACGCTTAAAGTGTTGTCACCCTGGTGAACAAATACGCTTGAACCCAGTGCAAAACGATAATTGGTGTCCGTTGTCGTTTCACGTTTAACCAAAATCTGGTTTCCTACGCCATCATAAGACCAGAACTGTTTGCTCATGACAGTAAGTACCCGAAAACGTGTGGAATTATCCGTATCTTTGGTCATTTCCACACGGTCACCCACTGTCAGGTTACTTAAAGAGGTTAATGTCGAGCCGGATTTCACAACTTTCACCGCTCCCGAGATTGCCACTTTTTCTGTCGAACCGTTGAACTGTTTCAAGGTTACAGAAGAAGCATCTACCGCTGTCACTTCAGCAAGTGTACGTTTAATGACTTGAACCGCTTTTGGTGTTACTCCTTCGAAGGTCACATTAATGAGACTGCCTGTAACCAATTGTGCAGAAGTAATCGTTTGTCCATTTTCATCCGTTAACACCGCTTGGTCCACGTAGAATTGACTCGTAAGCAAATCAGCCTTCACCCGAACTCGGCCATTCGTTTCCACACCTGCAACTTCAAATTGAGCCACCGATTTGAGCGCAATTTTCTGTACCACGTCCTGATTCGATCCAAGAGTAACAGTAACATTGTCACCAATCTTCAGATCAGACAAGCTCGCACTGGATTTATTATACATTTCAACTGTTGGAACTGTTGTATATGGCACAGTTATTGTTTGACTGCCGGATAACAAGCTAATTTTTCGATTAGCAGTATCTATACTTGTGAACGTTCCCTCGTACTTGTAAATGACCTTTACAGACAATGCGCGAGTTCCTACATAAGTCAGATCCAGCTTGCGGCCATCATTCAGCAGAGATTCCAGTCCTGCCAACGTTGGTTTGGCTGCGTTATAGTCCATTTTTGTCTTTTCATCAAGCGTAAACACATACGGTTTTTTATTGGCATCCAATACCGTGAGCAGTTTTGTTTTGCTGTTATAGGAGACAACCGTAGCTCCATTCAAAGGCTCCATCTGACGGCCAATGACCTGAATGCGTGTCACCTGATCATCGCTGTTCAACGTAAGCTCAACCTTGTCGCCATTAGTTGCATCTGTAATCAGATCATTCAGCGTTGCATCCTGAATGCCGTTAATGATCACTTCCGGCTTCTCAATCAGAAGCTTGGCTTCAAGAGAGCCGCCATCTCGTTTGAATGTTACCGTAGACTGATTGCCACCGATCTCAACAAGCGTTCCACGAACGGATTGCTCAACCCCTTGAGCAAGCTCGATCGTTTGCAGCACACTGTCTTTTACCGTATATTTCACTGAGCTTCCTGCCTTCAGATCAGACAGAGACAGAATACGATTTTGATAAAGGATAATCAGACTATCATTGTACGTGTACTGTTCTGTTGCTCCGGCTGCATTGACCAGTTTGATCGTTTTGCCAGAAGTCTGTACTTCCGCAATCACACCGTTATCGCTTTTGTTTACGATGCCGGATTTGACCCGGATCACCACTGTTTTTTTGTCAGCGGAGAATGTCTCGCGCTGCACTTCAATAATGCTATCCGCCGTTATGTCAGACAATTTAATGGTATTGCCATTTTGATCGATAAATGCTGTGTTCTCGTCGTAACTGTAGGTTTCATAATTTTCGCCTACGAACAAGCCGATTTTATTACCTGACAGCGAACGCGCAAATGTACCTTCAATGCTCTCCACTTGAGGATTGGCATCAATAACCTCAACGTAAGAGGCACTACCCGATGAGCCTACAACCAGCACTTTGGTGTACAGCTTCACATCCGATGCAGCTGCTCGCGTTTCACTATCCTTGGTAAAATAAGGGGTGCTGCTGTTCACTGCATAGTTAACGGCCTTGCCATCAACCACCAGCGTGATCTGCCCGTCTTTTAATCCGGTCACATAACCTGTTGCTGTGTTCGGATATTTCGTATCCGTTAACGATTCCCCGCGGCTGAAAAACGTCGCGAGCTGCGCACGGGTTACAGAACCTGTCGGATTAAACTTGTTGCCATCCAGGCCTTTGGCCAGATCCAGACTAACAGCCAGATTTACATACCCTTTGGCGCTGTCGGAAATGCTTGCATTGTCCGCAAAACCTGTAGACTGATTATTTTGAGCTTTTGCTTCAGCATCCTTGTTAAGCGAGCGAATCAACAATTTGGTGATCCATTCACGTGTTGCCGGCTTTTGGCCCCATGTCGTTTTGGACACATCTGTAGCCGCTTCTTCCGTTTTATCCACGAGTCCCAGTTGAAGTGCGAGTGCAACATATGGCTTGAAGTAGTTGCCTACTTCCATATTTGTCGGTAATGCCGCAGCCGTGCTTGTGTTCAATTGGGATTCTGCATTCATGAAACGGATAGCCATCGTTATCGCTTCCTGCTGCGTTACCGCGTCCCCTGGACGGAACAGACCGTTATTACCGAGAAGAATGCCTTGGTACGCCAGTTTATATACATGTTTCTCGGCCCAAAATCCGGCCTTGATGTCACTGAACAAACCCGCCGGTGCAGCCGTGCTGTTCGCTGCCGCACTTTGACCCGGTCCTGTCTGTGTTGAGTCTGCCGCCATCGCAGCTCCGCCCGAGCTCAGGGCCATCATGCCTGCAAGCACGACAGATGCCACTTTTTTAGAGTGTGATGAATGGTTATATTTAAAAGTCACCTATGATTCCCCTCTCTCATATAAAACGATCTAGTTCCGTGTCCACGGTATGGTAACACATTAGAAGCGTAAACTAGTTGGATCTTGTCATTGGATGCTCGAGATCCACATGTCCCATCAAGCTTTCAGATGATTTGCCGTCAACCAGCAGATCAAGTGATTTCACTTCATCGAACTGGAAAAATGTTTGTTTCAGGGCATCCAGCGCGAATACCTCGCCACCTGCACCAAGACGTGCTGTATCTGGCATATGAATATCCAGTGTCAGTGCTCCATCCTTGAACTGAACGGATTTCAGCTCAATATCTTTGGACCAGAGTGGAACAAGCTTATCGTCTTTGCTTTGCTGTAAGGAAGCAAAAGCCGCTTTGTATTTTTCATCATCCGATGCAAATGCAATTTCAGCTGATGCCTTGTGCAGCTCAAGCTCCTCCGGATCAGTATAGAACACTTCAATGGACTTCTGCTGTTTGTTGTCCGTTTCTGAAGGCTTGTCCGTCGAAGTTCCGCCTTCTGAACTTGTTCCCTCAGAACTTCCATTTGTCGGTGCGGATGGTGTTGTATTTTCCTCGGAATCCGCCGTTGCAGGATCAGTAATAACCTGACCATCTACCTCTGTTACGCCGGTTCCTGTTTGTGTCTCTGTTCCCGTACCTTGTGTCTGGCTCGGAGCAGCTGTCGGTTTACTGCCACATCCAGCAGCTATAGCCATTACGGTTACCAGCAAAGCTGCGATCCATATTTTTTTGTTCATTCTAACTCCGCCTCCTCAGCATAAGGGTTGTCCCTTATTGAATTCCCAGATACTCCTTGATCCCAGCAACAATGCCTTTTGCTACATTGTTCTGGAAATTTTCCGTAAACAGTACAGCCTCATCACTCTTGTTGCTGAGGAATCCGCCCTCCAGTAAAACTGCCGGCATGGTTGTTTCACGGGTTACATGGAGGCTGGCCATCTTCACACCCCGGTCTTTCAAACCCGAAGTCTGCACAAGATACTTATGCATAATGTTAGCCAGTTCCTTGCTCACCGAACGGGAATAATAGGTTTCTACTCCCGATGCCGCGACTGGGCCGCTGTTCGCATGAATCGATATAAAAATATCTGCATTGATGTTTTGTGCAACCTTCACACGTTCTTTCAATGCAAGAAATGTATCATCACTGCGAGTTAATACAACATCGATTTTTGGTTCTTTTTTCAAAAGTGCCTCTACCTTTAATGCCATGGCAAGGTTGAAATCCTTTTCTCTTTTGCCCGTAACACCAATAGCTCCCGGGTCCTGATCTCCATGTCCAGCGTCAATGACGACAACCTTCTTGCCATTGTTGCCAACCGGCGTTGTAGGTGTACCGTTCTGGTTGTTCAGATCAATCATGATCAATCCAGAATCGTTCTGCACACTGTAGCCTTTTGAGCCTGTCAAATCTATGACAAAGCGAATCGTTGAAGGGCTGTTGCTGAATAAGGAATAACGAATTTGAGACACATCAGGATAACCGTTTACGACGAGTTGACCATTTTGATTGCTGTCCAGTGCCTGACCTTGGCCGAAAGAATCAGCAAATGCCGTATTAGGCAAATCAATAACGATGCGATCTGGTCCTGTCATCGTGAAGACGTTCGGCTTCGTACTTCCACTTGTTGCAATCATTAAGCGGTTGTCGCTGAAGCTGATGCCGTTCACCAGTACAAGACCTTCCTGATCCGATCCCCCACCATTATTGGAGCTTGGAGGAGTAGTTGTCCCGTTTCCGGAACCAGAATTCTGGGTAACTAATGTTACCGTCTTTGTGGTGTTGTTCCAACCCACCTTGAGACCCATTTGCTCTCCAATAAACCGGAGAGGCACTAATGTCGTACCGTTTTTCACGAGGGGCGGGGCATCCAGGTCTACGTTACTGCCGTTCACCGTTGCCGTCTTTTGTCCAACAATCATCTGCATGGCAGTGTTGTCTTTGCTAATCGTCACCGTTTGCGATTGCTGCTTCCAATCCACGGAATATCCCAGACTTTCAGATACAACTCGAATTGGCACCATCACTTTGCTGTTGATGTTCTCCGCTTTCGCACCCGAAGGCTGCACGATCTCGGTCCCGTCTAGGATAATTTTCGTGTCTGCTGCTGCATGACTATAGCCCGGGAAAACGAACCCGAAGACAAATAACAGTACCAAAAAACCGAACTTCTTCATCCTTCACCCCTACCAATCTCATATTTTTTTGCCGCATGTTGCAGGCTCGCAACTTCCACTGAACACGTGGGCATTACCAGACACCTATTAGACGCCTTGCAACCTCAAAAGTTGCGAATTTATTCCAACATAACAGAAAAAAAACGTTGACAGATCAAGCTTTTTTTACTTTTTAATGTCTGATTTTTTCCTTTTTTATCAAATGTGCATCTTGAAACAACGCGTTGGTCGAATCTGCATGTTTACGAAATACGATTGGTTACACTCAAATATTCTACAATTCCATCTACGATCGCCTGAGCACATTGATTTTGATATGCCTCTGACAGCATTAATGCTTCGTCAGCCGGATTACTCAGAAAACCCAGCTCAAGTAAAACTGCTGGCATGGTTGTTTCTCTGGTTACATGCAGACTTGCTACTTTTACGCCACGGTCCTTGAGCCCTGTAACAGGCAGTACGTGTTTGTGAAGTGTCTCGGCAAGACTTTTGCTCGCCTCGCGTGTATACAGCGTCTCAATCCCGTTCGGAACAGGCGTCGTAAATTTATTTCCATGAATTGATACAAATAGATCCGCCTGATTCAGCTTTGCTATATCAACACGCTGCTGCAAAGAAAGCTCAGTATCATCCTGACGTGTAATTACGGTCTGAATATTGGGGTTTTGCTCCAGAAGTGCCTTCACTTTAAGTCCGACAGCCAGATTAAAATCTTTCTCATATGCTCCTGTTACACTGACCGCCCCGGACTGGCGCCCCCCATGTCCCGGGTCAATGACTACAACGGCTTTACCACTTTTCTCCGGCAAGGTTGGTTCGCTGTTCGTGGTCCCATTGCCAGCCGTAACATCAACAAGCAGCACGTTATTTTCTCCAAGCGACCAATTTGCGGTAGCATTCTGACTTAAATCCAGAACGATGCGCACCGTTGAAGGAGAACTGCTGAACATGGCAAACCTTACTTTGGAAACCAACGCAGAATCGAGGATATTCATCTGCCCGCTGCCATCAGGGCTCGAGTCCTGTCCCTGCACAAAAGTTTGTGAGAAGGTTGTATTTGGCAGGTCTACAACAATCCGCTCCGGCCCACTAATACTTGATACTTTAGGACTAATGCCTCCACTTGTCGCTACAATCAGACGATCACCGCTGAAACTTATACTTTGCAGCTCACTTGATCCAACCGGAGCAGACGTGTCTACCGGGTCACGATCACTCTCTGTCTCCACAACAGGAGGAATGCTGAATAAGCTAACCGTTTTAGTTCCATTGTCCCATCCGACCTGAAGACCCATGCCCTCGCCAACAAAACGAAGTGGAACAAGGGTTGTCCCCTGTTTAATCAACGGAGGTGCATCCAGATTAACTACGTTCCCATTAACCGTTGCAGCATCTTTGCCTGCCGTCATCTCAATGAAGCTGCTGCCTTTCTGAACGTGCACGGTCTGCGTTGCCTTCTCCCACTTGACGTCGTAACCCAAATTTTCAGAAACAATCCGAATCGGGACCATCACGGTTTTACCGATGTTCTCTGCTGGAGCCCCTGCCTTCTGGTCAATAGCTATCCCATCCAGCATGATTGAAGGCACACGTTCCGCATGAGCCATCATTGGGAAAAGACAAAGGAACAGGACAAATACGACTGCTGCCGACCATTTCTTCATACGTCATCCACCATTCTTGTTAAGTTATAAACGTTCCAGTTGCATCCTGGGATGAATCTTGTAAAGCGATATGTACCCTTCCATAATCTACTATTCAGTCTATCAGATATTGTCTATTGATCCGGTTACAACGTTGTCATATTTAGTCGGAAAAAGGATGCAACTTGTTGACTTCACAAAAGAAATAGTGCATAGCTCGAATCATAAAATAGATACAAAAAAAACTCTAAGCAGGCGCTGGAACAACAAGTTTCCAGTTCGCTTAGAGTTTTTTTACCTGACATAAAGATGCAGACCAATTGAATCAAGCTTCAGTCAAGTTGATCAAAATTCGGATCAAATCGGTCAAAATCTCAATAATGCCTTTCGTTTAGCCAAACAGTTTGGCAGCGTGACGTTGTTCATAAGCTGTAATTTCATCATCATGCTGAAGTGTCAAACCGATATCATCCAGTCCCTGCAGCAGGAACTGACGGCGGTGCTCATCCAGATCAAAATCAATATGCAGTCCATGTGCATCTGTAATCGTTTTGTTTTCCAGATTAACATTTAGCTCATAGTTCTCATGGTTGGCTGTACGCTGGAACAAGTCCTCTACTTGCTCTTCAGAGAGCTTGATTGGCAGAATTCCGTTTTTAAAACAGTTGTTATAGAAGATATCCGCAAAAGATGGTGCAATCACACAACGGAATCCATAGTCCATAATCGCCCATGGTGCATGCTCACGTGAGGAGCCGCAGCCAAAGTTGGCACGAGAAATCAAAACGGATGCTCCCTGATAACGAGGTTTGTTCATCTCAAAGGACGGGTTGTTATTTCCCTCTTCGTCAAAACGCCATTCATAGAACAAAAATTGTCCAAATCCGGTCCGTTCAATCCGTTTCAAAAATTGTTTTGGAATAATTGCGTCTGTATCTACATTGACCCGGTCTACCGGTGCAACGATGCCTTGCAGTGTTTTAAATGCCTCCATATGTTCCGTTCTCCCTTCTGACGATTATCAATTAGATTACTGCTTCTGTTTTGAAATTCCAGTCACGTACGTCTACAAAATGTCCTTTAATCGCTGCCGCTGCCGCCATTGCTGGTGAAACCAGATGTGTACGTCCACCACGGCCTTGACGTCCTTCAAAGTTACGGTTGGAAGTCGATGCACAGCGTTGTCCTGGCTGCAATACGTCCGGATTCATCGCAAGGCACATACTGCATCCTGCATCACGCCATTCAAAACCGGCTTCCGTGAAGATTTTGTCCAGGCCTTCTTTTTCTGCCTGAATTTTAACACGTCCTGAACCAGGCACGACAATAGCCGTTACGTTGCTGGAAACCGTGTGTCCTTTGGCAACCTTCGCTGCTGCACGCAGGTCCTCAATCCGTCCGTTAGTGCACGAACCGATAAATACATAATCAACCGGAATTTCAGAGATCGGTGTTCCAGGAGTCAAACCCATATATTCAAGCGCTTTTTCAGCTGCTTTACGTTCATTTTCAGTTGGCAGTTCTGCCGGTACAGGTACTTTGGAAGAAATGTCTGTACCCATGCCCGGGCTAGTGCCCCAAGTAACTTGCGGGATCAAAGATTCCACATCAATCTCAACGACGCGGTCAAACTCGGCACCCTCATCTGTTACAAGCTCTTTCCAAGCCGCAACTGCTTCGTCAAACTTCTCACCTGCCGGTACATATTCACGACCGCGCAGATATTCAAACGTTGTTTCGTCCGGTGCAATCATACCTGCTCTTGCTCCGCCCTCGATGGACATGTTGCATACGGTCATGCGTTCTTCCATGCTCAGCTCACGGATCGACTCACCTGTGTACTCGATAACATAACCTGTTGCAAAGTCAGTGCCATACTTGGCAATAACCGCGAGGATCATGTCTTTTGCCGTTACACCCGGGTTGCGTTTGCCGACAAAACGAACTTCCATCGTTTTCGCTTTCGCCTGCTGCAAACATTGAGTTGCCATAACATGCTCAACCTCACTTGTTCCGATACCAAAGGCTAGTGCGCCAAATGCACCATGCGTGGATGTGTGGCTGTCGCCGCACACAATCGTTTTACCCGGATGAGTCAGGCCCAGCTCAGGTCCCATAACGTGAACAACGCCTTGGTCAATCGTATCCAGATCGTACAGCTTCACACCGAAGTCGCGGCAGTTCTGCGACAATGTGTCGATCTGCTGTTTGGAGATTGGATCAGTAATGTTGAAACGATCCTTCGTTGGCACGTTGTGATCCATTGTTGCAAATGTCAGCTCTGGACGGCGAACTTTGCGGCCGCTCAGGCGAAGACCTTCAAATGCTTGTGGCGATGTTACTTCATGCACCAGATGCAGGTCGATATACAGAATGCTCGGTTTTCCTTCTTCCTGATGAATCACGTGATTTTCCCAGATTTTCTCAAACATCGTTTTTTTACTCATCATTTTCACCTCATCATAAGTTCGGTCCTTGGAAGAGCCTCTTGCGTTTGCGTGTAAAAGTGAAGCTCTTGAATGACATTAATATATCACCCTGTCCTTCATTGTTCCAAGATATAATATCTATAGATGTTATAGGTTAAACCTATAATGGGGAAAACAACAATAAACCGCTGTTAATCACAGCAGTGTCAATTGATAACAATTATCATTATCATATAAAGTTTATACTACGTTGATGTTCTGCTTCTGTCAATGCTGTAGGCGATTTTTTATTTTTGCCGGGCCATAACGTACTCGGTTTTTGTTATCGCTATTAACGAATGTGAGCCTAATCCATAATGAATGCGGCTGTTCTGATGATATCGAGTTTTTACTCTGTAGTGATAACGAATTTTGGCGTTTTAGTCATGACAAGTTTCCGGCCTTTTAGACATAACGAATTTTTTAGCCTTTTAATGATATAATAGCGACATCAATGAAAGGAATGACATCAATTATGGAATTCAGACAACTTCAATATACATTGCAGATTGCTGCCGAACGCAACTTTTCACGAGCCGCAGAGAAATTACATATTGCCCAGCCTTCCTTGAGCCAGCAGCTTTCCAAGCTGGAGAAGGAGCTAGGTGTTCTGCTGTTTCAACGCAATACCAGTACGGTTGAGCTGACACATGCGGGAGTTACCTTTGTAGAGCAGGCTCAGAAAATTGTGGATGCTGTGGAGCTGCTGCGTCAGGAAATGTCGGATATTTCGCAGCTTCGCAAAGGAAAGGTTGTCGTTGGCAGCATGCCAATCACCGGCTCACATCTGCTTCCGCATGTGCTTCCTGCTTTTCAGCTGGCGTATCCTGATATAGAAGTTACTTTGCTGGAGGACTCCGGTCTTGCACTCGAAAAGCTGACGGCCAGCGGCAAAGCGGACCTCAGTCTGCTCTCCTTGCCTTTGCAGGAGCCCAGCTTGTCTTATGTTAAGATTGGTGAAGAACGCATTGATCTGGCAGTACCTCCGAATCATCGCCTGGCGCATCGAGGAGACCCGGATCATCCACAGCCTGTGCGAATCGATGAGCTGCGGGAAGAGCCCTTTGTTGTATTAAAAAAAGGACAGGGCTTTCGCAAACTCACCTTTGACCTGTGCGAACAAGCTGGCTTTAATCCACAGGTGGTGTTTGAGAGCACCAATATTGAAACACTGCAATCGCTGGTCGCAACGGGCATGGGCATCACTCTGGTTCCCCGCTTTATCGCCCGTGCTCCACGCAGTGAATTCGTGCCGGTGTATGTGCCCCTTGCTGAGCCGACGCCGAGCCGTACTCTAGTTGTCGCTTATCGCCAGGGACGAGTGCTCTCCAAAGCAGCAGAAGCCTTTATTCAAACCTTTCAGAAAACAGTCGCAGCGCTATCCAAGTCAGATAACTTGTCAGGTTAAAGTGCTATCTGTGCAGGTCGATTACAGTATGAGGTGAACCTGCTCACTGCAGGAATATAACCGAACTCATGCGAAGTCGTCACATATAGGACGTCCATCTGTTGGTGGTCATGTGTTGATGGTTATGTGTTGGAAGTTCATGTGTTGGAAGTTCATGTGTTGAATGCCTTGTATTGGAGCAGAAGGTGAAGTAAAAGGAATGGAGAGGGACGTGAAATGCTCATACTGAAAAATTGCACGCAACAGCAGGCATTTATGCACGTTCAGCAGGTATTTTGTCTGCATTCAGCGTGAATTCAGTATGCAATTTGCGTGCATCCAGCATGAATCCAGTATGTATATTGCATGCATTCAGTATAGATCCAGTATATATTTTGCATGCATTCAGCGCAGATTCAGTATACATTTTTCATGCAATTGCGAGCGAAACTGCTCCAGAGCCTGATGCCGAGCGCTAACGATTCCCACAGACCTTATTTACGCATTTTACACCACTTTTAATTTCTAACGAATCTATAGAACGTTATTTCAACTGAAGAGGGCAAAATCCCCTCATTTCATGTCTAAAACCTGGAAATAACGTCTCTGTGATTCGTTAGAATTACAAATTGGTGATTTTACGTTAAATAGCATCCTGAGGATTCGTTAGAATTCTTGCAACCTTAACCTTCCCCGTTCCTTCGCCCTACCTTTCAATTTTCACCATTTTCCCGTTGCTCCCCCTTCTTTTCGTTGTCCACCGTTGGTTTCCATTGCTTATATTTGTTTTTCCTTTCCTTCACTTCAATTTACTTCACTTCATTTCGGTTTACTTTTCTTTACTCCACTTCACATCACTCTACTCTACTCTACTCTACTCTACTCTACCTTACCTTTACTCCTTGCGCTCCACTGTTTTCTTCACCCCAGCGTTTCCGACTATTTCCCGCCAAAATAAATACTTGGTCTGCGGTCCTCAAACACGGGAATGCGTCCACGAACTTCATCAACCAAAGCAGGACGAATCATGCCTGTTACGATCTCTTCCCCTTCTCCGCCTTCAGCTACAATCTCACCCCAAGGGTCGATGATCAGGGAGTGACCAAAAAATTCAGTGTCTCCCCCTTTGCCCACACGATTACATGCAATCACATACATCTGGTTCTCAATTGCTCTCGCCGTCAGTAGTGTGCGCCAGTGATGCAGACGGGGATTTGGCCATTCGGCTGGCACAATTAAAGCACGAGCACCGCTCAGAGCCAGCGTCCGGGCTAATTCGGGAAAACGTATATCGTAACAGATCGATGCCCCTGCGGTCAGACCGCTGCCCAACTCAAACATTTCAGGCTGAGCGCCTGGTTCCAAATATTTTTCCTCATCCATCAACCGGAACAGATGAAGTTTATCGTAACGTGATACTTCTTCCCCTGCTTCATTATAGACATACATCGTATTGTATATTTGCCCGTCACGCTTTTCGGCAATGGAGCCACCCACAATCGAAAGCCCATGCTTTTTGGCAAAAGCAGACAGCCATGCTCTTGACGTTTGTCCCTCCGGGTCAGCCAGCTCATGAATCTGCGTCAAAGCATATCCTGTGTTCCACATCTCGGGAAGCACGGCCACTTTCAAATCCGGATATTGTTCTACTGCACGTTCCAGCAGCATCTGCATATGAGCATGGTTTGCTTCCGGGTTCCCCAGCGTAATGTTCCCCTGGATCAAGGCCACCCTTAATTTCCCTTGTTGTTCAGTCATCCCCCAACACTCCTCCAAAACGTAATACTTGATATCATAGCCTGATCCCGAGAAAATCCGCAACTGTATTACTGCAAATGGTTATACAACAAATCAGGTAATTTTCCCAACAGTTGCTCATATGTCTGTGCATCACCTGAATTCCAGGCCAGCTCCTCTAATGGATAAACACGTCCCTGTTCTACAGCCGTAAGATTTCTCCACTCTGGACTTTGCAGCAACCTCTCTGTGGCATGTCGTGCAGCACGCTCCTGAGGTAACATGAGGAAAAGGTAATCTCCCGCATATTCGTGAACCTCATCAGCTGAAATTTCTTTATATGCTCTGCCTGCCGCAAGAGCTTCCTGCACTTTGTGAACCGGCCTGAAGCCAAGCGGATGGTACAATAGTGGCGCAAGTCCGATGTTCCCCATCACAAACAAGCGTGCTCCGCGATGGTAGGTCAGTACAGAAGCTGTTTCGCCGAGTGGGATTGCTTTGCCGATCTTCTTCCACATATGCACGAGTTGTTTCTCATAAGAACTTAACCATCGTTTAGCCTTGTTCTGTCTGCCAAACCAGCTCCCTGCTCTGGTCAAACGTTCGTGAAGAGACGCATGGGAGTTATAAGCCAGTGTAGGTGCAATGCGTGACAATAGCTCATACTGCTCCTCATCTTCGCTATCCATAATAATCAGGTCTGGCTTTAAACGGCTAGCCGTCTCGACATTCATATGAGCCACAGGATCATACGCCTGTTCCCCAAGTAAGGGGATGCCTAATACTCGCAAATCTCCGGCCGTATGACCAAAAAAGAGAACTCTCTCTGGATTTGCAGGAATATGTACGTCATGTCCCAGCCAATCCTTTACCATCATTTGCTGTTGGATTGACCTGTCATACTGCCTGGGGGATAATCCGGTGATCTGGCGAAAACGTCTGCTAAAATAATACTCATCTTTAAATCCAACGCGGCCCGCAATGTCACGTAAAGGTGCATCTGTCTTGCGTAACCATTCCTTCGCATGCTGAATACGAACATGATTGATATAGTCAAGCGGTTTGTGTCCGGTTCGCTCTCTGAACATTGTTGTGTATAAGGCTGGCCGAATACCAGCCATACTTGCAAGCTTTTGTACAGAGATTTCATTCGCAGTAACGGGTGATAATCAGTTCCATCCAGCGCTGAAACAATGTGTTCAGATGACTGTATTCCGCATCATTTTTATAACTTCGCGACGCATATATTTCTTTTATTTCACCGTGCAAAGGAACAGCTGCTGTATCATTTAATCGGGTTCGATTCTGGAATAAAGGCCGTGTGTACTGCTCCGGGTTACCTGAACCTGCTTGAAACACATCATAAGTCATCACCTTATATTTCAGATGCTTCGAACCTCTGTGTTCAAGCTGGTATGCTTCACCTGGAGAAACCGGGTAGATATGCCCTGTACTAAAAGGCCAATGTTCCGTCCCGATGTACAAGTGACCTTCCCCTTCTTCACAGATTAAAAATGTATGTTTGCCACACTGCACCTCAAGCATGATATGATCTCGCGGTTCTATTCGTTGCTCCAGATGGTTCAGCCGAAACATAAATGCAGCAAAAAATAACATGTCGTGATTCACATCTGAAGTTTTCATAGTATTTCATCTCCTGATGGTATTGAGAAAGATTATCACTCTGGATTTCTATGCATTCATTATAGTTGAGCGCTGATCTCTTATCCAGGCTATTTTGTTTTATGAAAAGACTCTTCCTGGCAATTGGAATATAAAAAACGCTCAACCAGAAGTTGAACGCTTTTCATATATCCAATCCATTTATTCAACATTCTGTTCGGGTAACCAGGGCGTGTCTTGAAACCTGCTGAAGTGCATCTTCCACTACCTTTTCATCCAATGTTGCGTCACGTTCCCTTGATGTGCCACGGCACGCCTGCGGTAAACTTCCTGTCTTGGAACGAAAATTCGGCAAAATTGGCTGCCTTCAGCGTTTTCAGACACGCTCTTACCCTGATTCTATTGCATCATCTGTTTTGGCAGCTCTTTCAGCAGCCATTCCCTGGACATTGCATCCCCTGAAGCTTTGACGATACTAAAATTATACACCTTGCCTGCTTTTACTGCGGGCAGGTTTTTCCATACAGGGCTGTCCATCAATTCCTTGGTGGACTGCTTGGCATCATCCGTTACAGGATCAAGGATAAATATTCGATCACCTGCGACTTCTGTCATTTTTTCCAAAGAAATTTCGGCAAATCCCATTCCCTCATCTATGACCTTCTGTATTTCATCTGTCGGTGTCAATCCGTCCTTGCCATATAATAATTGTGGTAGCCCCGCTCCTGCCATTACAAAAAGGCGATTTCCCGGATACATCGTAAATACAGATGCCGTCTCTCCTTCTTTCAAACCATTCTCGTGAAGCTGCTTCCACATTTCCGCTGTTGCTGTTTTATTCGCTGTAATCCATTCCTCTGCTTCCTGCTTTTTGTTTAACATATCACCAAGAATTCGCATTCGATCTTCCAACGATGCAAATGAGTTAAAGGTTACCGTAGGGGCTATTTTCGAGATTTGACTGTACTGTTCCTCATCGTTATTCGAGAAAATAATCAGATCCGGATTCAACCCGAGTGCCTTCTCCACATTAAACGGAAACCCGACATCTTCCGCATTGGCTACCAGATCATCAAATACCATGCCTTCCTGCCGTAGTATGCCAACCGGAATAACGCCCAGTGCAACCAAATCCCCGGTAACTTCTCCATGGTAGATTACTCGTTCAGGAGTAACAGGAATGGTCGCGTTATGACCTGTCCAATCCTTGAACTGTCTTGTCTGCTGCACTTTCCCCTCATCCGCCGCAGTCTGTTCTGCTGAACCCGTGTCTTCGCCTGCCTGATTAACCGATGAAGTGGACTTATTTTCCGAAGTTGGCACTGGTGTTTCCGCCATGTTTCCACATGCGAGTAAAAATGCGGACAACGTTGTGAGTGTCAATACAACGGCCGAATTGCGAAACTTGTTTTGCATCTCTATTTCTCCCCCTATATAACGTGCTAATTTAGCTTTGGATAATAATGATATTGATTATCATTATCGAATAACATCTTAAGTTATATCTTTACTGAACTCAATGGACAAACCTGAATTCTTTATTTCACTTTTGTACAAATCCATCTTCATTACTGTCATCTCCCCCTATACAGCTCGGGATTGACGTGATAAATTAATAAAAACGTTTGGCTATAAATGAACCTTCGGAGTGATAAAATACGATGACTAATGCTGACTATACTTCTTCACGTTCTGCTTTTCCCATTCCATCTGCTGATATGCTGTCACAGCTGCCCACGCAATTTTTTGCAACGCTAGTGCAAAACGTTAATCGTGAGATCGCAGACGGTCATGATGTTATCAATCTGGGCCAGGGCAACCCTGACACCCCTACACCGCCGCATATTATCCGTTCCTTACAAGAGTCGGCTGAAAATCCGCTATATCACAAATATTCCCCGTTTCGCGGATATGCCTTCCTCAAGGAAGCTGTCGCCAAGCGATATAAGGAAGACTATAATGTCGATCTTGACCCCGAAACCGAAGTGGCTATTCTTTTTGGCGGCAAAACCGGACTCGTTCAATTACCACAAATATTGTTGAATCCGGGTGACGTGTGCCTTGTTCCAGATCCGGGGTACCCGGATTACTGGTCGGGCGTTGCAATCGCGCAGGCACGTATGAGCTTTATGCCGTTATTGGAAGGGAACGGGTTTCTGCCCGATTACGAGGCTATTTCCGCAGATGACAGGCAGAAAGCCAAGCTGATGTTTCTGAACTATCCGAACAATCCGACCTCAGCTGCGGCTCCACTATCCTTCTATGAAGATACCGTTGAATTTGCAATACAAAATCAGATTGTGGTGGCTAGTGATTTTGCATATGGCGCTATCGGTTACGATGGGCATCGCCCAGTGAGCTTCCTGCAAGCTCCGGGAGCAAAAGAAGTAGGAATCGAGTTTTATACGTTATCCAAAACGTACAACATGGCTGGATGGCGTGTTGGATTTGCGCTAGGCAATGCGGAGATAATCTCTAAAATCAATTTGCTGCAGGATCACATTTATGTCAGCCTGTTTGGCGGCATTCAGGCTGCGGCTGCCGAGGCCCTCACAGGTCCCCAGGATTGTGTTACTTCGCTCGTAGCCAAGTATGCATCCCGCCGTGATGCGTTTTATGAAGCCCTCTCCGCCATCGGCTGGCAGGCTCCGAAACCGCAAGGTTCTTTTTTCGGCTGGCTGCCTGTACCTGAAGGTCACAGCTCTGCTGAATTTGCTAACATTCTGCTAAGAGAGGCAAAAGTAGCTGTTGCGCCAGGCATCGGCTTTGGTTCCCACGGGGAAGGCTATGTCCGCATAGGGCTTCTGAGTGATGAGCAGCGATTGCAGGAGGCTGCAGAACGAATCGGCAGACTGCAGCTCTTCAAGTAAAGGTATCATTCGTTTTGCAAAAGCACATGGGCACAATCCCTTTGCATATGCCAACTTTCCATGGTATGTTATAAGAAATAGTTAGAACGAAACGTGATGACGGGACCAGTAAGAGAGAACCGGCTGTGCACAGAGAGTAAATTCCATTCGGTTGAGAGAATTTACCGCAGCTTCTCCCTGAAACCTACCCCCGAGCGGCCTGTTGCACACAGGACAGTGCCTTCTGTTACAGGGCATGAAGCCGGATGATCTGATCATCAATAAAGGTGGTACCGCGGAAGTAACGAACTTTCGTCCTTTTTAACCAAAGGACGAGAGTTTTTTTTGTACCTGAACAGGCTGCCCACCATCACTGATTAATTATGTTTAAGGAAGTGAAACCATGACTTCACGTATTGTCGTTAAAATCGGGAGCAGCTCATTAACCACCGAGGAAGGCGGTCTGGACCGCCGGGCCATATCTTTTTTTGCAGACGAGATTGCCTGTCTTGCAGCTCAGGGTCACGAAGTTTTGCTTGTCACCTCTGGAGCAGTTGCAGCCGGTTTTCGGGAGATTGGATATCCCCAGCGTCCCAAACTGTTACATGAGAAACAAGCAGCGGCGGCTGTAGGGCAAGCTTTGCTGATGCAGGCATACCAACAGGCTTTTGCAGCGCACCGCGTTACTACAGCGCAAATTTTATTGACCCGTACCGACTTTCACAGCCGTAAACGTATGGGAAATGCCGGTATGACGGTAGAGGAGCTGCTCAAACAAGGTGTCATTCCGATCTTTAACGAAAATGATACAGTATCTGTTGACGAGCTGAAATTCGGGGATAATGACCTGCTCTCGGCACTCGTTGCCAATCTGGTCAAAGCTCAGCATCTTATCATTGTGACGGATACCAACGGACTGTATACCGCTGATCCGCGCAAAGATCCGGCAGCAACTCGTTACGACCGTATCCCCGAGATCACAGCCGAGATATACGCCTACGCTGGCGGCTCGGGATCAACCGTGGGAACGGGCGGCATGCGCTCCAAAGTAGATGCGGCCAAGGTCGCGACTCGCGGAGGCGTACCTGTTTTTGTTGGGAGTGTGAAAGACCCTGGAGATATGCAGCTGGCAGTAGATGGAACGGGTAAAGGAACCTATTTCGAGACCAAGCTGGCTTCGCTCTCTCGTAAAAAACAATGGCTGGGCTTTATGTCCACGCCGCTTGGTACAGTTGTGGTTGATCATGGTGCCGAGGAAGCGCTCGTACATGGCGGACACAGTCTTCTCCCTGTAGGGGTCAGACGTGTTGAGGGAACATTCCACGCAGGGGATGTCGTAGAAGTGCTCGGACCGGATGATTCACTTCTGGGTCGGGGTATCGTCAATTACGATGATGATCAGCTTCGTCAGATTGCAGGAATGCCTAGCGGCGAGGTGATGAAACACCTGAACAGCATACACAGACTTGAAGTCATACATCGCGATGAATGGATTACATTAAAATAAAACTCCTGAGGAGGAATGTAAGATGAGTGAAGTTCGTGAAAAAGCAAGCAAAGCCAAATCTGCCGTATCCACGCTGAATCGGCTGACGACAGAGCAAAAAAATGCTTCACTGCGCATCATGGCTGACGCCTTGATTGCACAATCCGAAGAGATCATTGCTGCCAATGCGGAAGATCTGGATCGCGGCAGAGAGCAAGGCACGCCTGAGTCCATGCTGGACCGCCTGGCTTTGAACAAGGAGCGGATTGCGGGTATTGCCGAAGGGCTGCGTCAGATCGCTGAGCTGCCTGACCCGGTCGGTGAGGTGCTTGAAACCTTTACCCGGCCAAACGGTCTTCATATCGAGAAGCTCCGGGTTCCGATCGGCCTGATTGGCATTATCTATGAAGCGCGTCCTAACGTGACCGTGGATGCAGCAGGGTTATGCCTCAAAACAGGAAACGCGGTGCTGCTGCGCGGCGGGTCCTCTGCCCTTTCCTCCAATCGCAAAATCGTTGAGGTGCTGCATCAGGCACTCGCAACATCTGCGATGCCGGCTGAAGCGCTGCAGCTCGTCGAAGACGCAGACCGTTCTTCCGTTGATGAAATGCTCAAGCTGAATGGCTTGCTGGATGTCATTATTCCACGCGGGGGTGCTTCGCTCATTCGAACCGTCGTTGCTAATGCAACTGTTCCTGTGATCGAAACAGGTGCCGGCATCTGCCATACGTATGTCGATGAATCAGCTGATGAAGAGATGGCTGCAGACATAGCAATTAATGCCAAGGCACAGCGACCATCCGTATGCAATTCAATGGAAACCCTGCTGCTGCATGCCAATTATGCCGAAAAACATCTGCCAGCTCTGGCTGAGCGTTTTCGTGAAGCAAATGTTGCTCTGAAGGGCTGCGACAATGTACGCCGCCTTGTTCCAACAGTGCAGGAAGCAACGGAAGAGGATTACGCCACAGAGTATAATGATTATATTTTGAACATCCGCATTGTAAACAGCCTGGACGAAGCATTGCAGCATATTGCACAATATGGAACCAAGCATTCCGAATGTATCGTCACCCGGGATACGGATCACGCGGAACGTTTTATGCATGAAGTCGATGCAGCTGCTGTTTATCATAATGCTTCAACCCGCTTTACCGACGGCTTCGAATTCGGTTACGGTGCAGAGATCGGAATCAGCACTCAGAAGCTGCATGCACGTGGTCCGATGGGGCTGCCAGCCTTGACCTCCAGCAAATACCGGATCACAGGCAACGGTCAGATTCGTCAATAATAATGAAGTAGCAGTTATATAGGAGGAACGATAATTATGAGCCAAGAGCAGCAGACCCTACTACAACAAAAAATTACTTTCCACGGAGCAGGCGCCATGGCCGAAGCCATCGTACGTGGACTCATTTCCCGTCTTGTCGTTCGTCCTCAGGATATTACGATGCTGAATCGCAGCAATCTTAAACGTCAGGAGGAGCTGAGCACAAGGTACGCCGTGCATACCGGAACAGCCTCGCAATCACTGGACCTTCTTGCCTCTTCCCCGGTAATTGTGCTGTGTATGAAGCCCAAAGACGCCGCGGCAGCGCTGCGTGAATTAGGCCCCCTGCTATCACCGAACCAGCTGATCGTATCCGTTATTGCGGGGCTGTCGATTCGTACAATGCAGACACTGCTTGGCCTCAAGCAGCCTATAGCCAGAACGATGCCTAACACCTCCAGCACGATCGGGCTTGGTGCAACCGGGCTTGCTTTCTCGGCAGAGATTACCGATGAACAGCGCAGTACGGTGATGACACTTTTTGAAGCTGTAGGCATTGTAACGATTGTGCCAGAGGACAAGCTTGAAGTGCTTACCGGGATTTCCGGCAGCGGACCTGCTTACGTATACTATCTCATGGAAGCAATGATTGCTGCGGGAATCCGCGGTGGTTTATCCAGCCAGCAGTCTCGGGATCTCACAGTTCAGACCGTGCTGGGCGCAGCGCGGATGGTACAGCAGACTGGTCTCGAACCAATGAAGCTGCGCAGTGATGTTACCTCGCCAGGAGGTGCAACACAGGCCGCACTGAAAACGCTGGATGAAGGAGACTTCTTCGAAAATGTCATCGCAGCCGTGGGACGTTGTGCCGAACGTTCACGCGAGATGGGAGCTGCGTTGGAAGGAGATTTAAACCATGAATAATATGTGTACTGCTACCTATCGTCTGCATGATGATCATGCTGATTTCCACAAAAAAGCCCAGTCCATCGCCATCGGTATGACCGTTGGCAGCTGGACCGAGCTGCCTCAGGCCCAACGTGAAGCGATGCAGAAGCATTTGGGCGAAGTGCTCAAGGTTGAAGTACATGAAGCCGCAGACATGGCTCCAGGTGAGCGTTATGCAGATATTACGATTGGATACCCGGATATTAACTTCAGCCGTGATATTCCCGCCCTGCTTGTGACCGTCTTTGGTAAAATCTCGATGGACGGACGCATCAAGCTGCTGCAGCTTGGCTTCTCCGACAACTTCCTTAGAGCTTTCCCGGGACCCAAGTTTGGCCTAAACGGTGTACGTGACCTGCTGGGTGTGTATGATCGGCCGCTGCTCATGAGTATTTTCAAATCCGTCATCGGACTGAATGTCGATGAGCTGCGGGAACAGTTTATCCGCCAAGCCCTTGGCGGCGTTGACCTTATCAAGGATGACGAAATTCTGTTTGAGAACAAGCTCACTCCGATTGAAAAAAGAGTTGAGGTCTGCATGAAGGCAGCCGAGCAGGCGCGCCAGGAGACAGGAAAAAAACTGTTGTATGCCGCCAATCTAACCGGACCTACTTCACGCTTGAAGCAGCAGGCAGAGCGTGCCATTGGCGCAGGAGCAAACGCGCTGTTATTCAACGTATTGTCCTATGGTTACGATGTGCTGCATGAATTAAGCAGTGACCCCGATATCAACGTGCCCATCATGGCTCACCCTGCACTTGCCGGTGCGCTGTATCCATCCCCGCATTATGGTATTTCCGCATCTGTCGTGCTGGGACAGTTAATGCGTCTGGCCGGGGCCGATCTTGTGCTCTTCCCTTCACCATATGGCTCTGTTACGATGCCTAAGGAAGAAAACATGGCGATCACCGAGCAATTGTTAACACCGGAGCTGCCGGTAAGACCAAGTATGCCTGTGCCTTCAGCCGGAATCCACCCGGGACTCGTGCCGATGATTCTGAGAGACTTCGGCAAGGATGTGATCGTCAATGCTGGCGGCGGAATTCACGGACATCCAATGGGAACCGAAGCAGGTGGACGAGCTTTCTTGCAGGCAATTGAGGCTGCGGGACGTTCCATTCCGCTGGCAGAGCATGCTGCAGAGCACCCGGAATTGAAAAGCGCGCTGGATTTATGGGGTGGCGAGCGATGAACCGTGAGATGAATAGTAATAAAAAAACAGCGATATTTTGTGATTTTGACGGAACAATCACCCTCTCGGACAACATCGTTGCCATTATGAAGCATTTCAAGCCAGAAGGCATTGAAGCGATCATGAAAGACACGATTGAACAAAAGGTATCTCTGCGGGAAGGCGTTGGAGCGATGTTTGATCTCCTGCCCTCCTCGCAAAAAGACGAGATTGTCGAGTTTGTGCTTGGACAAGCAGGCATTCGTGAGGGATTCGCGGCATTCCTGGAGTACGTTCGCAGCGAAGGCATTGAATTCAATGTAACCAGTGGCGGCATGGACTTTTTCATCGAGCCGCTGCTCGCACCGTTCAATATTCCGCAGGACCGTGTGTATTGCAATGGTGCAGATTTCTCAGGCGAGAGGATTCACATTGAATGGCCGCATCCCTGTCAGCCTCCATGTGAAAATGGCTGCGGGATGTGCAAAACAACCGTAATCCGTTCTTTCCCGGCAGATGAATATAACCGGATTCTGATCGGAGACAGTCTGACCGACTTTGAAGGGGCTAAAATCGCTGATCTGGTCTACTCCCGCTCCATCCTGACAGATAAATGCGTGGAGCTTGGTGTAGATCATGTGCCTTTTACAACCTTCTATGACATCATCGAAGATATGAAGCAGAAGCAATCACAAGGAGTGCTGTAAACATGGGTTTTGAAAAGATTACATTGGAACATAAACGCCAGGTTCTTGAAGAACTGGCTGATGTCAAAGCACTATTCGCAAGCCGGAACTGGTTTCCGGGCACAAGCGGCAATCTGTCGATGCGAGTGGGTGAATTTGACCCTGAGCAATTTTATTTTGCGGTTACTGCTTCAGGCAAGGATAAGTCCCTCCGCACACCGGAGGATTTCCTTTTTGTTGACAAGCAAGGTAAAGCAATCGAAACGACAACGCTCAAACCAAGCGCCGAAACGCTGATTCACTGTGAAATCTATCGTTTGACTGGCTGCGGTGCTGTATTCCATGTGCATACGGTATTTAACAACCTGATCAGTGAATTTTTCGGTGATCAAGGCCATGTACCCATTCAGGGCATCGAGTTGATCAAAGCGTTTAACATTTGGGAAGAAAATGCAGAGATTCGTGTGCCCGTGCTGCCGAACTTTGCTCATATCCCTTCGATCGCCGAGCTTGTTCCAGGTGTGCTGGATGCCAATGTTCCAGGAATTTTGCTGCGTAATCACGGCATCTATGCATGGGGCAAGGATGCTTTTGAAGCGAAGCGTCATCTGGAAGCCTTTGAATTTTTGTTTGAAGTGATGTATCGTCAGCTGCTGCTGAGAGGTGCATCCAAGTAACACACGTGCAGCAGATATAAAGCAATCGGATAGCCTGCTCTTTAATGTATCTGTTTCACTTATTACAAAAATAACAGAATCACCAAAAACACACCAACGGCGTTTCATGGCCTTGGTGTGTTTTTTATTAGCATTTTGCTCGTAATCCAAAATTATATATCTTTGAACCGTTATTGCCGATCATCCTTATCCTTGAACAAAAAGAGGCTTTCCAGTTCATCATCTTTGGTCGGATTGGTGATGGAATGACCGGAAATGGCTGCAGACTCCCTCTGTTTGCCAAATAACAGCTTCAGACCACCAATGATAAGCAGCAAGGAAACAATGACTGTGTTCAAATGGGATCGAATCTCATAACTCAGGAACATATCCGGGAACAGCTCATTCAGCTGCGGAATAATCAAACGTATCGTTAGATAATACAGCCCAAGACCGGCGATGCCGATGCCGATTAAACGCTGGTGCCGCACCCAGTCCTTGAAGATCGGCTCATCCGTGAGCGGCTCACGTCCGTAACGGCTGGAGCATTGAAGTCCGTCGAAGAAGCTGTAGAACCAGATCAGCGGAATCATAAACAGGAATACAGATAAGCGAAGCAGGTCGAGAATGTAGATGCTGCCCAGAAACAAAAACATCAGCTGCAGTCCTCTTTTTTGCAAACCGAGATACATATGTCCTGCTCCCGGAAAAGCAGAGAGCAATGTCGCCAGCACTTTACTGCGCCGCCCCATAATTCTGCCTGTCTCCAGTTCTTCAAACAAGGTTCTGTCCTGTAGCACTTCACCTGCTTGCTTGCGATGAACATGCTGAACTGCATCAAACATGCAGTATACCCAGATCACAGGCAGAATGAGCAAAAACATCAAAAACACAGATTCATTTGTAATGGCGGAGACAAAAACCATCATCGCAAAGGAACCAAAAAACGCCATCAGGAAGGACAAGCCCCGGTGAAGTAATCCGAGATGCAGATGTCCAAGACCCGGAACAAATGAAAGCAAAATGGTAAAGAATCTCTCCCCTTCGCTGCCTTTCTGGTACATGGGCTGAGACTGAGCATAACCCTCGCCTGAAAATGCAGCATGCTCAGGGGGTACACCGTCTACATTCTGATGATGTATATGGTTCGCATTAGCAGCAGCACTACCATAAGGCGCATTATAGCCTTGTCCGTAGTAATACCTTTCACTAGCTGTAGGTGCGGAGAGCAGCACAATGATCATATCCAGCATGTTCAGTCCCCAAACAAAAAGCACAGCCAGCAATCCAAAAGCAATTAAATCTCTGTCACCCGTGAGCCAGGATAGCATCAAAAAACCGATGCCCGTGCCGAAAAATAACAGGGGATAGACAACAGCCCTCACCTTGCGCTGCCAGTACAAAAATCCCAATCCAGGGAACATGTTTAATAAAAATGCAAGTAATTTATTTCGATCTGGATGCACAGTCGTCATTCCTTTCTTTATCAGGCCTTACCCAGCCATTCAAGGCTTGGGTTTGAAATTATCGAGCCATGAAGTAGCTGCCTCGGTCCATTTCTCTGTGAACGAACCTGCAGTTTCACCTTCCTGGAATTTATGATAAGGGGCAACTTTGTCAAACAATCCGGAAGAGAGAAAGATCAATGTCAGGCAGGCGGCCACGGCGTAATGAAATGCCCGTTGCTCGAACCAGCGGCGAGTACGTCCGCCACGAGATGGACGTATGCTGCCCGCAGTTGGCAAACGTTCAATTCGTTCCATCACGGTATTTGTAAATTCAATCGGGTGGGGCAGCTCAGGATACTCCCGTTCCATGCACAACGCCCCAAGGTACGCTTCCATTGCATCCGGTTCGTTCAGCAGATGCTGCTCCATCTGCATCGCCTGATTGCTGCTAACTCGGCCTTCAATATAGTCAACCCACTGCTGGACGGTATACATCTCTTTTTTACTCACGCCACTCCTCCTCCTTCCAATGGTTACGAATCCACTGCCGTGCCCGATATAGTCTGGATTCTACCGTTTTCACAGCCACCTGGGCCTCGTGAGCAATCTGCTCATAATTTTTCTCGCTCAGATAATAAGCGGTAATAATATCCCGATGCTGGGCGGGCAGCTGATCGATCCGTTCGCGGAGTTTATCCTGTCGCTCTTTGCGTATCACACGCGTGAGGATATCTTCCTCCCGCCCTGGCAAATTTACTATCCGTTCTTCTCCACCCAGATCTTCAGCACTTCTTCTGCCCAGCTTTCGTTTGGCATCAATAGCTTTATGAAAGGCGATTCGGGTTAACCAGGTTTTGAAACCTTCGGATCGATAATCGGGGAGAGATTTATAGATCTGTATGAACGCCTCCTGAGCGGCATCCTGGGCATCCTGATCATTACGTAAGACGGAATACGCAACATGATACACATGCTGACTGTATTTATCGATCAGAACACGCATCTGGGATGCATCTCCTTGACGGATTTGTTCAATGATTAGCGCTTCGTCAATAACTCTCCCCTCCTCTCCAATTCAATAGACGACGACATGTCATCCGACCCCTGCATATTTTATCAAATTTATTATGATCCTGTATCCACGTTCCCAAAAAGAGTGAATGGGCTTGTCTGATTTAACTTATAATCCGGATTTGCTGCACCAATAAAAAAACAGGCTCAGAATAACTCTGGCCTGTTTCTCCATTAAACTAACGTCCCCCGTTACGAAAACGCTGTGTATACGCTTTGGCATCCTGCACATTTTTGACACGATTCCTGCTCCACTCCAGCAAGATTCGGTCAATGTAACGGAAGTGCACTTTGCCTGCAAAAACCGCTTCCTTCAAAGCCAACAGAATAAGCTCCTCCTGATAACGATCCTGATCAAGCCAGCCGGATATCGTTTCACATTCCATCGGGGAGAGAGGTCGCGCAAATTCCTTTTCAAAAATAGAAAACATATTCCGCTCTTCCTGATCTTTTTGAACAGTGTTCGAATCAGGACGTAAAGCATTGCTTCGCAGCTGTTCGGACCGGGCATGCGCTGCTTCGTCCGCGGCACACATGGCAAGCTTTGCATACAAGCCATGCAGGTCATAGCGTTCATACTGGATATCCCGCTCTTCATCCCGCTGCTCATCAATCGTGATATAACCATCTCTCATCAGACGCTGCAGCATTCTCGCAATGCCTTCGGGAGCCAGTCCCATGCGTCCAGCAAGCTCTTCAAGAGTAGGAAATTCATTGAATTCTGCCTGGCGGAAGCCGAGCAGTTGAATCAGCAGCAGCACTTCAGAATCAGATAAACCTAGCTGGTGATAGAAACGCAATAATGCATAAGGCAATTGAGCAGTACCCGATGACATCCCGTAGGCTGCTCCGCTTAACCAGGCTTTGGAGGAACTGTCGTCCATATGCTCTTTTCCGTTCAACATTAAGGGTACAGACGGTAGAGCATACGTGGGAATGCGATGGTTTCACGAACATGATCAAGTCCGCAGATCCAAGCTACCGTCCGCTCCAATCCCAGACCGAAACCGGAGTGAGGAACCGATCCGTATTTACGCAGATCCAGATACCACTGGTACGCTTCATCCGAGAGATTGTGCTCTTCAAAACGCTGCTGCATCAGCTCTGGATCATCAATCCGCTGTGATCCGCCGATGATCTCTCCATAGCCTTCCGGCGCAATCATATCTGCACACAGAACAACTTCAGGACGATTCGGATCAGGTTTCATATAAAACGCTTTGATTCCTGCCGGATAATGAGTAATGAACACAGGTGTGTTATACTTCTCGGCAATCGCTGTTTCATGCGGCGCACCGAAATCTTCACCCCAAGGAATGTCGAAGCCTTGTCCGTTCAGGAACTCAATCGCTTCGTCGTACGTAATACGAGGGAACGGAGCCGTAATGCCTTCCAGCTTGGAAACGTCACGTCCGATGGACTCCAGTTCTGCACGGCAATTTTTCACCACAGACTGCACAACATGTGCAATGAAATTCTCTTGAACACGCAAGCTCTCTTCATGATCAACAAACGCCATTTCCGGCTCGATCATCCAGAATTCGATCAGGTGACGGCGGGTTTTGGATTTCTCAGCACGGAACGTTGGGCCGAAGGAATATACTTTGCCGAGTGCCATTGCCGCAGCTTCCATATACAGCTGTCCGCTTTGTGTAAGATAAGCATCCTCATCAAAATATTTAATGTGGAAAAGGTTCGTTGTCCCTTCCGCGGAAGAAGGAGTCAGGATTGGCGGGTCGACCTGTGTGAATCCGTTACCATCAAAAAACTGCTGAACAGCACGAATAATCTCGGCACGAATAACCATCACCGCACGTTGTTTCGTAGAACGAAGCCACAGATGACGGTGGTCCATCAAGAAATCAACGCCGTGCTCTTTCGGTGTAATCGGATAATTTTCCGTCAGATGAATGATTTTCACACCTGTAACGGTCATTTCATATCCAGACGCACTGCGCGGCTCTTCACGAATGATTCCCGTTACATAGACAGAGCTTTCCTGAGTCAGACTTTTGGCATCATTCCAGATCTCTTCGCTGACTTCGCTCTTTACTACAACCCCTTGAATATATCCAGTACCATCACGCAGCTGCAAAAACTGAATTTTACCGCTGGAGCGTTTGTTGTTAATCCACGCACCGATCGTGACCGTTTCACCCACATGCTCATTCACATTACGAATTACACAATTCGTATCCATGCCATATCTCCCCTTGGTTCCATTAATTTGAAAATGCAGCGGACAGGTGTAACCCTGCCCTCTGCACTTACTTGTCATTCTGTATTTACTTTACAGTTAGTTTACTTGGAATTCAATACGATTCGGTGCGTATCACGCGCAATAACCAATTCTTCGTTTGTAGGTACAACCAGAACGTCAACTTTGGAATTTTCAGTTGTGATGCGACGTGGTTCACCCGAGCGGATTGCATTAAGTGCTTCGTCCAGTTCAACGCCAAGATATGTCAATTGCTCACATACTTTCTGACGGAGAACAACAGAGTTTTCACCTACACCGGCAGTAAATACGATCACGTCAACACCGTTCATTGCCGCAGCATAAGAACCGATGTATTTACGCAAACGATATTCATACATTTCGAAAGCAAGTGTAGAGTTCGGCTCGCCCTTCTCCATGCCTTCTGTAATTTCACGCATATCACTGCTGATGCCCGAGATGGCCAGAAGTCCGCTGTGTTTATTAAGCATGGAATTCACTTCGCTGACGCTAAGCTCTTCCTTGTTCATTACATATGGCACAATTGCCGGATCGAGGTCACCACTGCGTGTTCCCATCATCAATCCTTCGAGCGGAGTCATACCCATAGATGTATCCACCGACACGCCGCCTTTGACTGCTGTCACACTGCCGCCATTACCCACGTGACAAGTGATAATTTTCAGGTCTTCCAACGGACGGCCAAGATACTCTGCCGCTGTTTTGCTTACGTAATCATGGGAAGTACCGTGAGCGCCATAACGACGTACTTTATATTTTTTGTAAAGTACACGCGGGATAGCATACAAGTATGCATGCTCAGGCATCGTTTGGTGGAACGCTGTATCGAACACCATAACCTGAGGTACACCCGGCATGTTCAATTCAGCCGCGCGGATACCCATCATCGCTGCAGGGTTATGAAGCGGAGCCAGGTCAAACAGACGGCGAATCTCAGCTTTGGCTGCATCATCCACCAGTGCGGATGCTTTAAATGCTTCACCACCGTGTACTACGCGATGTCCAACTGCTTGAATTTCGCTAACGGAATCCAGTACACCATTCTCTTTGTGCGTCAGAATATCGATGACTTTACGAATTGCGGTAGTATGCTCCAAAATTTCGCTAACTTCCGTAATCTCCTCACGGCCAGTCGGTTTATGCGTCAGAATGGAGGAGTCCATCCCGATCCGCTCCACCAGACCTTTCGCCAGTACAGATTCATCTTCCATGTTATACAATTGATATTTAAGCGAGGAACTTCCCGCATTAATTACGAGTACTTTCACAGCCGGTCACCATCCTTGTCGTACTTGAAGAATCCTTCTCCTGATTTCACGCCCAGATGACCTGCACGCACCATTTTTTTCAGAACGGTAGAAGGACGGTATTTCAATTCTCCGAACTCACGGAACATTCTTTCAAGTGCTGCCTCAACGGAATCAAGTCCAAAACGGTCAGCCATCTCAAGCGGGCCATGCTGGAAGTTATATCCGATACGCATTGCATCATCAATGTCCTCTGCAGAAGCCACACCTTCTTGCAGAACGTGAAGTGCCTCGTTAATCAGCAGACAGATCAGACGTGAAGTAACGAAACCAGGGGATTCATAGATCATAACGCCTTTTTTGTCTACAACCTCTTCAACGAAACGACGAGTTTCTTCGAAAGTTGTATCAGACGTTTTGAGTCCGCGAATAATTTCAACAAGATCAACCCGGGATACCGGGTGAATAAAGTGCATACCAATAACACGCTCAGGATACTTGGTCGAGCTTGCAAGCTCGGTCAAACTCAGCGTGGAAGTGTTACTTGCCAGAATTACATTGCTTGGACAAACCTGATCCAATTGATGAAAGACTTTCTTTTTCGCTTCCAGGTCCTCTGTAATGGTTTCGATAACCATATCACAAGAGCCCAGTTCAGCAAGATGTCCTACTTTGGTAATCCGGGAGAGAATCAATTTCTTCTCTGCCTTCGTAATCGCCCATTTCTCCAGTTGTTTATCCAGATTGGTCTCGATCATATTGTACGCATGATCCAGCTTTTGTGTTGTGTGCTCCACCAGAAGCACATCAAGTCCTTTGGCTGCAAGCATCTGGGAAATTCCTTGGCCCATCGTGCCGCCGCCGACAACTCCTATTTTTTTGAAAAACATGGTTCTGCTCCATCCTTTCGGTTCTCTATTTCTCTATTGTACCCTGTTGGCCGAAAATTACAAATTTCGACCCAACATCTAATAATATCTTAGCACGAGTGAAATGTAAAAAAAAATAACCAGCATAAAGAAATTATGCTGGTAAACGGGCGCTGTCACGAAATTGACAACGAAATTGTTCTCCTGATAAAACTTCCTCACGCATCAGAATATCAAGCGAATTGTCGAAAATTGTCCGCTGTTCTTCAAGCCGGCGTTTGGTCTGCTCCATCAGCTCCTGCAAGATCACTTTATTTTCACGCATGAGCTCTTCCGTTGTGACCATATCCATATTTACGATGCCGAGCGAGGTCAAGCCGGAAGCCATCATCGTCTGAACAACATTGGTCGCCTGCTCAAAGTCGTTACGTGAACCTGTGGAACGCCCGCCGTAATACATCTCTTCAGCAGCTGCACCGGCAAGAGCAATCATAATCTGCTCCTCCAGAAAACGCTTCGTATACAGAAACTGTTCCTGCTGGGGATTGTGACGCACATAGCCAAGAGCCTGTCCACGCGGACTCAGAGCGACCTGGCTAACACTTCCCGGGCGCACAAGCTCTGCCATTATGGCATGGCCGAGTTCATGAATCGCAACCCTCTTTTTCTCTTCGACGCTCGATTCACGATCGGTTTTCTCACCCATCATCACTTTATCAATCGCAAGCGACAGATGATGCTGCTCAATCGTAGCCATGCCCTCACGCATCGCGTATATTGCTGCCTCGTTCATTACACTCTCCAGCTGTGCACCCGAAAAACCATAGGACTCTTCTGCAATCTTCTCCAGATTTACGTCCTGTGTTAAAGGTTTGTTCACGGCATGCAGCTCCAGAATATGCTTTCTGCCTTTTTTGTCCGGCAGATCGACCTGAATGTGACGGTCAAAGCGTCCAGGGCGGGTCAGCGCACTATCAAGCATTTCCTTGCGGTTGGTCGCTGCAATCAGCAATATCCGCGGTGTATCGGAGGTATATATACCATCCATCTCTGTAAGCAGCTGATTTAATGTCTGATCATATTCACGCTGCTGGCCGCCTTCACGTTTACCGCCAATAACATCAATTTCATCAATGAAAATAATTGCATTTTCCTTGTTTTCCTTAGCCGCACGGGCCCTGGCATCCTTAAACAGATCCCGGATACGACTGGCACCTACACCGACATACATCTCAACAAATTCACTACCCGAAGCAGCTACAAAAACGGAATCGGTATAATGCGCCGCCGCTTTGGCCATCAGCGTTTTTCCCGTTCCTGGAGGGCCTGTCAGCAAAATACCTTTAAGCGGACGAATGCCAAACTTCCGGATCTCATCATGACGAATGAGAAAGTCCAGCGCTTCTCTTAGCTCCTGCTTGGCGCTATCCTGTCCTCCAATTTCCTCAAAGGTCAGCTTGGATGGACCTTTTTTCTTCCGTTTACGCTCCTGGGCTGCACCCACAGTAATTCCTCCGCGCATCTGCATCATAAATAACAAGCCACCTACCAGCAGCGCAGCAATAAGAATGGGTACAATATTCACTCCGATAAATGCAAGAAAAATGATCAAAACAGGGACAAATCCAATGGCTGCTTCTTTCGTCCATTTAGGCATTAGGCCACACTCCTATCTGACCGGGTATACGCGGCAGGATAATAAACTTGCTGGCATCTCCGTCTCTCAGACTTACATAAACATTGTTGTCATCCATTGCTGTGTTCACTTTGATCCCACCCGTCGCCATCTTCGATAGCGTAGGGGTAATCTCTGCATATTGTTTGTTTTCCATCGCTTGAGCTACTGTAAACATCGCATCGCCCCACCAGTTCTCCAAAGCTTCATTCGAATGATCCACGACGTCCAGTTTAAGTGAACGTGAACCGATCAGGTTCTGTCCTTCTCGATGAATGTATTGCACGAGTCTGCCTAAATCCACATTAGGCTTCAAATCAAGTTTCATTTGCACATCATTGCGGTTAATAGTTATCTGAGCGCTGTTGACACCATCATACTGTGTAACCATCTTTTCAATCGGACTTTGTACAGCGACTTGTCGATATATGAACCAACCTCCGAACAACAGGACGGCAGAAACAACGGCAGTAATAATAATAGGCATTACTTTCAGCTTCAATTGAATTTCCCCTCCCAAAAATGAGCCTATACATGATCTACAGGCTTATATAGTTAGCTGTACATGATATCTGCAATAACTGTTGCAGATTTGTTTGCGTTATTTGTTAACTTCAGTACATATTTGAGTATATCACATCGTATATACAATATCGAAGGTGAAAATATGAATAAAATATTAAATTTAACTATATTAAAAGTTTCATGAATAATCATCGATTAACTCTCTTAAACTTAACACAAGCTGTTTTGACAGCATTTACTATTGTGAACATGCCAAAAAACCGGTTCAGTCGATGTATCGACTGCCGGTTTCTTGGCTAGCTGTTAGGAACTGTATAGACCAGATCTACCTGCTCCCCGTTGCTAAATCGGTAAAACCGATAATAATTGTGTGTATCCGCCTTGTAATATACCTGCCAAACGTAAATATTATTCACAACTCCGGGCATGATCCGTTTAATCTCACCGCCAGGCACGTCAGATTCGAAGCGACTGCGAATTTGTGTCTCAGACATCCCGTTCTGCAACAGCTCACTGTGAATTCCGCCCGTTCCTTGCACAGGCTGATTATTCGCATCAAACTTCACCCATACCAGGATATCCTGATTGTCTTTATTTTTGGCCGTCATCGTCCAATAGATATTGTCATCGCCTTCTTTTTCGCCCCAAACGTATTTGCGCAGCTCATCCGGTGATGTAATGCCGAGCTGGTCCTTCGCCACCTGGATCACCAGTGCTTCCTCCTGGCGCTGATCCTGTGTAACGTAGACATAATATTGCTGAAGTCCAAACAAAACCAGAACGAGGATGAGCAGCGATATCCAGATCCACTTCTTTTTTTTCTTCAAGAGTTGAACTTCCTTTCCTTGGAAAACTGCACACGGCAGCCTGTCTATTCCTTAACGAGCAAGCAGCTGGTCAAATGCCTGCTGAGCTTCTCGCAAAATACGCTCTTCATCAAGTGTCAAACATTCACCATGCTTTACGACCTGCTTTCCGTCAACCCAGACGTGCTGCACGTCCTTCGCGGAAGCAGAATATATCGTATGTGAAATCAAATCGGTATGCGGATAGAAATGAGCCTGTTCAATATCTAATGCAATAAAATCAGCCTTCATTCCCACTTGCAGCGCTCCTGTATCGTTCAGGAAGATAGACTTCGCACCGTAACCTGTTCCAAGCAGCAACGCCTCGCCAGCAGGTACAGCTGTAGGATCGCCGGATACACCTTTATGGATAAGGGCTGCAAGTCGCATTTCCTCAAACATATCCAGATTGTTATTACTCGCAGGGCCATCTGTCCCAAGTGATACCGTCACTCCGGCTTTTAACAGCGCTGGAACACGCGCTACCCCGGAGGCCAGCTTCAGATTACTCCCCGGATTGTGAGATACGGCAACATCATGACGCGCCAAAATTTCGATCTCTTCATCGTTGAGATGCACCGCATGAGCTACCAGAGAAGGACGGGAGAAAAAGCCGTGCTTCTCCAGATGTGCCACTGGACGCAGACCATAATCTGTTACATTTTGCTCAACTTCACGTAAGGTTTCTGACATGTGTGTATGCAGCGGCAGGTCCAGATCATGTGCAACCTGTACCAGCTTCTCTATGTAGTCTGGAGGACAAGTATAAGGTGCGTGCGGAGAAATTACAGTTGTTATTCGTCCATCCGCCTGTCCATCCCATTCACGTGCAAATGCTGCGGACTCTTCAAGCTTGCGCATCTGCTCTTCTTCCGAACAAAGTCCGATTACACCACGCGCAAGAGCGGCTCTTGCCCCGGACTGTTCCACCACTTTTGCGACCTGATCCATATGATCGTACATATCCAGAAATGCTGTTGTGCCGCCTTTCAACATCTCAAGCACAGAAAGGGATGCTCCCCAATACACGTCCTCGGAAGTCATTTTGGCTTCCATTGGCCACATTTTTTCCTGCAGCCACACCTGCAATGCCAGATCATCGCCATGACCGCGAAGCAACGACATCGCTGCATGACCATGCGTATTGATCAGACCCGGCAGGAAGAGAAGCCCTTTTCCATCCACTTTAGTCAGATGCTCGTTTCCTTCCGGCAGCGTCTCACCAATATGCACAATTTTGTCATCCTCAACAACCATATATCCTTGCACAACTGTCCAGTTGGAACCTTCGTTTACAGCAAATTTCCCGTTGTGAATCACCCATTTATTCGTTGTTGTCATCTTGCTCCTCGTCCTTTCCGTTCTCCAAGTAATAAGCCAGACTCAGCAAATCTGTTGTAAAATCAGCATGATGGATACGCACATGCGGAGGTGTTTTCAGAATGGTTGGTGCAAAGTTGAGAATGGCTTCAATCCCCGACTCAATCAGCTGGTCAGCGACGTTCTGAGCTTCTGTATCAGGAACCGTGATGATGCCGATGCGGATGTTATCTTTTTGTACCGCTGCGGTCAGCTCTTCCATCGGTTTGACCGTCAGACTGTTGATTTTGCTGCCGATTTTCGGTCCGTATGCGTCAAAGATAGCTACAATCTTCATATTGTCCTTGAGGTACGCATTATAATTCGACAACGCATGTCCAAGATTACCGGCTCCAACCAGAGCCACATTGATCTGTTGGTCTATTTTCAGAATATGACGAATCTTCTCAATCAAGTAAGAAACATCATATCCAATGCCTTTACGGCCAAAGTCACCAAAATAAGCCAGATCTTTGCGAATCTGGGCCGGATTCAAGTCAAGGCGCTGTCCAAGCTCCTGCGAGGAAACCGTTGTCACCTCACGCTGCACGAGTTCATTCAAATAACGCAAATACACAGGCAGACGTCTTACTACTGCTTCTGAAATTTTATCCGATTTCATTTCTTGCTCCCCCTTACCATTGCCACGATAAAATAATAAATAATGCTGCGATATAAAAATACATATTGAAAAGATGGACATTCTGTATATCTACCTATGCATAGCTGCATTATTTATATATATACAGAATGCCCTGCAAGTTAAATTTATAAGTTCATGATGTTCTGCCTGTGAAGTCTCTTTCGAGTGTAACGCCATGTCAAAGCACAATGCAATGCCATAGCTTACAAAAAATGAATATTTTTGCTACTCGACAGGTCGATCCAGCCACTCGGAAATACGCGGTACCATCTGTTCTGTCAGCATATGTTCCATCTTCGGTCCAGGCAGTGAGTACAGGAAATACTTGCCGTAGTAGGCCTCGATCACACGGGTATCATACACGATGACAATACCCCGATCCTTGCCGGTACGAACCAGTCGCCCAAATCCCTGCTTGAATCGGATGACCGCCTGCGGAACAGACAGCTTCATGAACGGATTTTTTTTCTGCTCCACCAGCAGTTCACTCTTCGCCTCGAGAAGCGGATGGTTCGGCGGCTGAAACGGCAGTCGAACAATCGCCAGACAGGTGAGAGCTTCGCCTGGAATATCCACCCCTTCCCAGAAGCTGCTCGTGCCCAGCAGTACCGCCGCTTTGGCATCTTGAAATCTTCGGGTCAGCTTGGAGCGATTGCCACTGTCCACCCCTTGGCCCAGCAGAGAAATATCATTTCCCGCCAAGGCCTCCTTGAGCGGATCATATACCTGACGAAGCATTTTGTAAGAGGTAAACAGCACCATCATCCGGCCACGAGTTGCGATCGCGGCTTCAGCCAGCGATTGCACCAGCATCTGTACAAAGTGTGCATCTCCGACACTGCCCTTCAGACTCGGGAAATCACGCGGGATCACCAGCAAAGCCTGCTCACGATAATTAAACGGAGAAGGAAGCATGGATGTCAGCAGCCGATTATTGTCCGCAGCCTCCTGCAAGCCCAGCTGCTCGATCATAAACTGGAAGGACTTGTCGACAGACAACGTCGCCGATGTAAGCACAACGCTTTTCTTTTTGTCAAAAAACATCTCTTTCAGCTGTGCACTAACATCCACCGGAACAGCGTATAACTGAAGGGACTTGCTGCGGAACTGACCGCTGGCCTCCATCCAGTACACTGTCTTGGCATCGTCCATACGCATGAAGAATCGCAGATTCTCCTTCATTGTCGTCAAATCCTTCAATAGTCCGGTAATATCTGTGATCAGGCTGTCAGACTGATAATCATCCTGATCCTCTTTCACTTCAAGCAGCAGCTTGTCGGCCTTGCGAACCATGTCACCCAGAGTGACATAGATCTGGTTCTCCAGATCCTGCAGCTCCTGCCACTTCGCAGGTTTCTGTGATGCCTTCAGTCGCAGGGAGAACTGTCCTGTCTCGCCTGGTGACGCATCGCTGCGTTCAGGAAGCAGGCTGAACAGGGCGTCGCTCAGACGGTCCCACAGCTCCTTCACTTCCACAGCAAGAGGAAACATCTCATCCACCATGGAACCCCACTGCACGCCGTTCTCGTGTCCTGACAGCTGTGAGCGCAGCATCGGCAGCTGTCCGTTACGGCTGTCCTTGAACAAACGTGTGAGTGTGTGTACAAGGGTAAAATATTTCATATGAAGACCCAGATGTTTACCCGCAACGTCCTCCAGGTGATGGGCCTCATCAATAACCAGACTTTCATATGCCGGCAAAAGCTGGTGAGCTGCCTTCACATCCGTGAACAGCTTCGAATGATTGGTAATCACAATGTCCGAAAGCCCCGCTTCATGCTTGGCACGATGATAGAAACATTTGCGGAACCACGGGCAGGACCTGCCAAGACATGATTCAGATTCGCTCTGAACAGTCTCCCAGAAGTCGCCGCCACGTGCGCTGAGGTTCAGCTCCTCGTCATCCCCCGTTTCCGTTTTTGTGAGCCATACAATCATTTGAGCGGCTGTGAAATAGTCCTCTTTTGGCGTAGCAAATTCACGTTTGTTAATTTTGTGCTCAAACTTGCGCAGGCACAGGTAATGTCCTCTGCCTTTGAAGACAGCGGCCTTGAACGGGAATGGCACGACCTGTGTCAGCATGGGAATATCCCGCTCACGCAGCTGCTCCTGCAAGTTAATGGTGTGGGTGCTTACCATCACCTTCTGCTCCTGTTTAACACTTTCATAAATAGCAGGCAGCAAATACCCCAGTGACTTGCCTGTACCGGTTCCAGCTTCCAGAAGAAGATGTTTCTCTTCATCCAGCGCCTGTCGTACACTGCTAAACATCTGTGTCTGTGCTTCACGCTCTTCATAATGCTCAAGCGTATCTTTGAGATTAGCTCTAACCTGATCCATAAACTGATCAAAGCTTACTCCGTCCAACGGATTCGCTTCGCGCTCATCGCGAGGCGCTCCAATCTCCGTCCAATCGCTGACGTTAAGCGCCAGCTGACGATAATAGGTATGCCCGTCAAGGTCTTGTATTGGCTCGGCTTCCTTCTCGCTGCGCAGCCCGTCCAAAAACCAGCCCAGATCACTATCCTCTGGCGCAAACAGATCACTAAGACGCTGAATTGTTATTAAAGGCAGCTCTTTAAGCTCATCCAGACACTTGAGCAGCACATAAGCTGTTGCAAGTGCATCGCTGTCCGCCTGATGTGGACGGTCATGCTGAAAACCGAACTCGGCTGACACATAACCGAGCTGATACGATCCCAGAGAAGGAAATGTAATTTTCAAAAAGTCAATCGTATCCAGAATACGGCCTGTAAATGGCAAGTAACCGCACCGATCCAGTGCATTCTGCAAAAAATGAAAATCAAAGGCAACGTTATGGCCCACAAGCACCACATCGTCAAGAAGCGGCACCATCTCCATCATCATCTCTTCGAGTGAAGGAGCATCCGCGACATCGTCTTCTGTAATTCCGGTCAGCCCCGTAATAAAAGGAGGAATGGGTACACCCGGATTTACATAAGAGCTATATATTTGAGTTATGCTGTAGTCATGATCTATGATGGCAAGTCCGGCCTGTATAATTTCACCGTCGGACTGCGTGCCGGTTGTTTCGAAATCCAAAACGGCAAATTTCATTGCAATATACGGTCCCTTCCATTCCAGTCTATGTTACAGCATAGCAAAAAAAAGGACATTTGAAAATTAACTGACAAAAAAGCGGTGTTCCCGCCGCTATGCCATAGGAGGAAACACCGTTCTTTTGCCGCCAAATGTCCGTTTATGGCATGTCTGAAAACGCTGAAGAAAGCAGATTTCAAGACACGCCCTAATTCAGGGCAGTCAGCTGATTTGCGTATTGCAGTTTGCCTCTGCTCAGTCTGCAGGCTTCCATATTATACAGAGGCTCGGTCAATGTCGGGTCATGCTGAAGGGCCTGGGCAAACAAGGAGCAGGCAGCTTCCGGATTCGAAAGCTTGGCTTGAATACAGCCCAGAACATTACATACAAGTCCTTTGAGCCGCGCAGAACCGTTTAACAGCATAATATGCTGTAAATGGACTTCTGAATCGTATAACTGCTCCAGATTCAGGTGAGCAAGTGCCAGATAGAAGCGGGCCAGCGCACTCTCCGGACAGTCGTGAACAACCCTCGAGAATTGATCAATGGCTTGCGGATACATTTGCAGCTTGAAGTACCCCTGACCACGACTGAAGCATTCCAGATAAAGCTCGGGAAGCGCGGTAACGGCCTCCTGCTCCGGCTCGAGAGAAGCAGGCTTTTCGAGCTCCTGCTCCCTGAGCTGGCTCATCTTCTCTTCAAACATCAGCCATTCATCCAGCACTCCATCACTCATGCGCTTTAACAAATTCCATTTCTGCTGCAATTCCTGTTTGTCCAGACCTTTAGCGGAAGGATAGCTCTTGATAATTTCATCTAACATGTCGTTCATCTCGGCGAAAACATGCTGGAACATCGCTTGCATCCCCACCCTTGAAAAAATGGATTAGTGCAGTGACCTGTACTCATTTTTTGCTGGATGAGCCGATTTCATTCCCCTTCCCAGCCGATTACAAAATCGTGGCGTGCACTTCCTTTTTCATTGTCTGCACCGGTTTGTTCTGACCGTCCACGAATACCACGGTTGGTTGATGTGTATTTGCTTCTTCCTGAGACATCATCGCATAGGAAATGATAATTACCGTATCTCCAGGCTGTACGAGACGGGCTGCCGCGCCGTTCAGGCAGATTACTCCACTGCCGCGTGGTCCTGGAATAACATAGGTTTCAAGCCGCGCACCATTATTGTTATTCACAATTTGCACCTTTTCATTTTCCATCAGGTCCGATGTCTCCATCAAATCTTCATCAATGGTAATGCTACCCACATAGTTCAAGTTTGCTTCCGTCACCGTCGCACGGTGGATTTTGGATTTCATCAAAGTTCTAAACATGGGACAGCACCTCCAGATGTTGAATACGTATATTATCAATCAATCTTGTTTTTCCAAATTTAACGGCCAGTGCAACTAACAGATCGTCGAAGGTGCGCAGCTCATCCTGGTCATGCAGCGGCTCAAGACTCGGAAAAGCCTGAATCTCGGCATAATCAATAACGGCTTCAGCAGATCTGCCAATGTGCTCACGCAGCAGACGACGAACGTCAGCCGCTGTAACCGCCTTTCCTGCCTCAACAGCCTCCTGCACCGCACGCAGTGCCTGAGACAGCACTAAGGCCTCCTTACGCAGCTCTGAGCTCAAATAAACATTGCGTGAGCTCAGCGCAAGTCCATCCTCTTCACGAACAATCGGACAAGGTACAATCTCAACAGGCATATTAAGATCATTCACCATCTGTTCAATGACCGCCACCTGCTGCGCATCCTTCATACCAAAGAACGCCTTTTGCGGCTGTACGATGTTAAACAGCTTGGATACAACCGTCGTGACACCGTCAAAATGCCCCGGACGAGAGGCTCCGCATAAACGCTCCGTGATTCGGGAGACCGAAACTGTCGTTTGCGTCGGCTGTGGATACATCTCCTCCACGGAGGGAATAAATACGATATCGACTCCTTCATTGCGTGCTGTCTCAACGTCCCTTGCCTCATCCCGCGGATAACTGTCGAAGTCTTCATTCGGACCAAACTGAATCGGATTAACAAAAATACTCAACACCACGATGTCCGTTTGTTTTCTTGCAGCCTTCATCAGGCTGGCATGACCCTGGTGAAGATATCCCATCGTAGGTACCAGTCCAACAACCGCCTCTTTAGCACTACCCGCCTGATTTGTGCGTAGCATCTGAATTTCCTGTCTTAATGCTGTGATTGTGCGTATAACCTTCATCAGCGAATTTCCACCTTTTCTTTGCGTTGTCCATACAATTCATCCAGCACTCCATCCGCCGCGTTAAATACATGCTCTTCTGCTGGGAATGAACGATCCTTCACTTCTTTTACATAAGCTGCAATGCTGCTGCGAATCAGCGAACCAACGTCGCCATAGGTTTTGACAAAACGTTTCGGTGTGTAAGGCGAAGCATACTGGACAACGTCATGGAAAACGAGCACCTGCCCATCGCACCCGCGGCCTGCACCGATGCCAATGGTCGGAATGGATAACTCTTTCGAAATGGCCGCAGCAACCTCTTCCGTCACCAGCTCAAGCACGATGCCAAAAGCACCCGCGGCCTCAAGCGCCTTCGCTTCATCCATCAGACGCTTGGCATCTGCAGCATCCTTGCCCTGAATACGGTAACCACCGATCTGATTCACCGATTGAGGCGTCAAACCAATATGTCCAAGCACAGGTACTCCTGCCTGCACTACGGCTTTGACCGTATCTGCAATTTCCACGCCGCCTTCCATTTTGACCGCATGCGCATGACCCTCCTGCATCAGGCGGCGCACACCTTTCAGCGTTTCGTCAATGCTGCCGTGATACGTCATGAAAGGCATATCTGCCACGATAAACGTATTCTCTGCACCACGTACAACCGAACGGGTATGGTACACCATATCATCAATCGTCACGGGCAGCGTGGAATTGTAACCAAGCACCACGTTACCCAGCGAGTCTCCCACCAGAATGATATCAATGCCGGCTTCCTCGGCAAGCAGAGCTGTCGGATAATCGTAAGCCGTAATCATGCTTAGCGGTATTCCGTCCTGCTTGTATTTTTTCATTTTCACAATATTCAGTGGTTGCTTCTTAGCCATGTTCTTGTGCCCCTTTCTCTTTCCCTTTTCAATTGAAACGCAACAAAAAAAACCTTTTAGTTTTCCACTAAAAAGTCCCGAAAAGTCAAAAAAGAGTCACTTGCGATCGTCCCTTCTGTCTCGGTCCTCTTCGGCTCAGAGCAGAATCCAACAATACTTTTGTCGCTATGTTATTTTAATTACATTGCCGTCTGCTTCTATAAACAGAGCAAGCAGAACAAAGATATACTGCCCTACGGAGTGCAGCTCGGTCTGTAACAACCCGATACCGCCTCACGAACACAGTATAGCAGAGTTCTGCTCAAACTTCACGTCTAATGTTCACATCACCTGTGAAAGTTCGACAAAATGTCAGCTTTTCCAGCTTACTTCCCCTGAAACGATGAGCTCGCGTTGCCCATCCTGCTTCTCGACCACCAGCGCCCCCGAAGGATCAAGCCCTACTGTCGTGCCTTCAATCACTCCATGTGGATTCGTGATGGTCACTTTGCGGTGCAAGGATACCGACAATGCCTCCCACAGCGATGCGATAACACTAAATCCCTCTTTTTGATATAAAAAATAGAGATGCTCCAGCTCTGTAAGAATGGCGGCGGCAAGCGCGGTTCGGTCAACCGGGTGTCCGGTTTCGATCTTGAGCGAGGTAGCAATATGCTGCAGGTCTTCCGGGTAATCATGTTTATCAAAGTTCACATCCACACCAATGCCTGCCACACAGTACCGAACCTCGTGATCCTCGACCGTCGATTCCAGCAAAATACCACACATCTTACGGCCATCAATTAACAGATCATTTGGCCATTTAATGCCTGCCTGAGCACCGGTACAAGCGCGAATAGCTCGGCATACGGCAACACCCGTCAGAAGCGTTAGCTGCGGAGTATGCTGTATAGCCAGCTCCGGACGCAGCAGCACACTCATCCATATGCCTTTGCCAGAAGGAGAAAACCATTTTCTGCCAAATCGACCTCTACCTCCAGTCTGCTCTTCTGCAAAAACAACAGCACCTTCATCTACGCCTTCCTCAGCCAGCTTCTGCACATCCCCCTGGGTCGATAGCGTAGAGGGGAGCATCACGGCCTTACGACCAAATACGGTTGTTTTCAGCGCCAGCTGCAGCGCTGCCGCATCAATTTTTTCCGGCTTGGTGATCAGGCGATATCCTTTACGGGAAACAGCCTCGAATTCATAGCCCATGTCACGCAGTTTATTCACATGTTTCCATACAGCCGTTCGGCTGATCGCCAGATGCCTGCTAATGTCCTCACCCGATACAAACTCACCATCAGCATGAAGCAGCATATGTAATAAATCTTCATGCTTGCTCATTCACAGCCACCCGCTTCACTTCAGCACTTAACGCTTCATGCTGATTCTCTATGTTTCCGATTGCCGTCTCTTTCAGCAAATGTTTCATCAGCTGTCCCAGCCAAGGTCCACCCTTGCGATCCACCAGCTTCAATACCTGTTCTCCGGTAATTTGTAATTCCTTCAGCTCATGTACAGGCATGGATTGACTCCAGACAGCAGCTTGTGCCTGAACTTGATCCAGCCCGAGATATGCCTGCTCCGAGACTTCTCGCCACTGTTTCGGGAGAACCTGCTGAAGCTGGAGCCAGTCACTGACCGCTTGAGCACCGCAATGAAGTACGGTGACAATCCAGTGTGCCCGAAGCGTGTCGATGTCACCGCTTTGCTCAACAAAATCAGTGACCTGCTGCTCTACCTGAAGAACCCCGGTAATACGGGATCGTTGTTCATTAGAGAACGTCCATTGCCGCAATAGCTTGTCTGCCTCTTCGCGGTCATAAGCACCTGCAAGCAGCAGACACGACCAGCGGAGCAGTATATGATCTCCCGACAATTGCTCCAGGCCAGTCAGCATACGCTGATTAAATCTGGTCGCATTCACCGGAGCCTTGACATGCTCCAGCGCCCGACTGCGATCTAACAATGCCAGCCCTTTCAACGGATGAGGACCAGCCATCATCTTAACCATCTCTGTTCGAACCCGCTCCATCGCGATATGCTGAAGCAAATCACGCTGGTGTAACAAGCCTTTCCAAGTATTATACGCAATGCTGAAATCAAATACCGAAGCGAAGCGGACGCAGCGCAGCATACGCAGTGCATCCTCGCCAAAGCGTTCTACGGCCAGCCCTACACAGCGAACCAGCTTCTGCTTGATATCCGTTTGCCCGCCGAAGGGGTCAACGATAACCCCATCCACGCCCATAGCCAGAGCATTCATTGTGAAATCCCGCCGCTGCAAGTCTTCCTTGATATCCTGAACAAATTGTACTGCCGCAGGTCTGCGATTATCCTGATATTCGGATTCCGTGCGAAACGTGGTTACTTCGAAATAATGGTCTCCTGAGCGAACCGTCACCGTTCCATGCTGCAGCCCTGTAGGGATGCAGTCTTCAAATATGTTCATCACTTGCTCAGGAGAAGCAGAGGTTGTAATGTCCATATCATCAACAGAACGGCCCATTAATTCATCACGAACACAGCCGCCAACCCAATAAGCCTTGAAACCCTCTTCATTTAAGCGAATGAGCACATTCTCACTTTGTTTAGCCATTTCGTAATCTGCTTGTGTCCATTGAACCACCATATATCACCTCTTCTCTTACCTGCTGTGGCCTCCGAGGCTTACCCGCATACAGGATTCAAACTGGGAATTTCTCTCCCAAGCACACGATAGTATATTTGTTCATAATTGTGACGAATAGAGTCATTACAGAAATCATGATGCGCCCGCTGGAGACATGCTTCCCTCATATCGGCAGCCAGACGTTCGTTCGTCAACAAACGTATCGCATTCTCTGCCATAGACTTCGTATCTCCGATCGGTGAGAGAAATCCTGTTTTTCCGTGCAGTACAAGCTCTGGAATACCACCAGCCTCAGAACCAATCGTGGGTACACCACATGCCATAGCTTCGAGTGCCACAAGGCCAAAGCTTTCCTTTTCAGACGGGAGCATCAAAATGTCAGCCATGGATATCACCTGAGCGATATCATCTTGTCTGCCAAGGAAGTGAACCTTGTCACTCAAGCCGAGCTCTTTAATCTTACATTGAATTTTAGGCAAATCCGGCCCCTCACCTACAAATAGCAGCTTGGCTGGAACCTGCTCCTGTACTTGACGAAAGACCTCGACCACATCCTGCGTTCGTTTGACTGGACGGAAGTTGGAGATGTGCATCAATATTTTTTCATCAGGCGCTGCAAAGTCACGACGCAGACTCGCCGCATCTCTCGGATAATACACACGCTTGTCAATAAAATTATAAGTCAGATCAATCGGCCGCTCGATGTCCAGAAGCTCGACCGTTTCACGAATCAAATCCTGGGATACGGCGGTTACCGCGTCACTCTCATTGATCGCAAGACGAATCAGGTCTTTCAGAGATTCATCCTGAGCAAGCACAGTGATATCCGTACCATGAAGTGTAGTCACGACTTTCAGGTTGTCCCCGACCATTTGTTTCGCGAGAAAAGCACATACCGCATGCGGCACCGCATAATGGACATGCAGCAGGTCAAGCTGCTGCGCTTTTGCCACCTGTGCCATCTTGGTCGCCAAAGAAAGATCATACGGCGGATAACGAAAAACATAATAATCATTCACTTCAACTTCATGATAAAAAATGTTCTTCTGGAATTTTCCTAGTCTGAAAGGAATACTATTTGCAATAAAATGAACCTGATGTCCCTGCTCAGCCAATAACTTGCCGAGTTCCGTTGCGACAACCCCAGAACCTCCGAGAGACGGATAACAGGTAATTCCGATTTTTAGCTTTTGATCCATCCGGTTGGACGCTCCTTTGATCTCCCGCTTCGTGCAGGTTGATATCAAACAACGGAAAAATTAGATATCCTAATCCGTTAATTGTTAATTATATTGTGTGAAAAAATGGACTTATATCTTTATATACAAATTACCTCTGGCTTCAAACGCCAAACTGTGTCACAACATACGGTGTTTTCGTTGCAAAACCTTCCGCAAATGAAATCAGGCTGCGCTGTCCAAGCAAGGAATCACGAGCTCTCACCCGTTCGATATAACCTTGATTCAGCGGCGTAGATACGATGCCTTCACCCTGCTCAAACTGGGAGCGATAACAGCGAAGCGATGCTTCCTTCTGTTCATAGTGTTCCGTAATATCCACAATCAAATCCGTTGGACCGATATCGTTAATAAAATAAAAATATGTTGCCTTTACCTGCACAGCAGGCATATCCGGCATGTAATTTCGCAGCTTTGCGTTAAATACCGCTTCCTGAACAAGTTTACTGCACATGATATGATCGGGATGCCGATCCTCCCAATAAGGAGCAAAAACGATGCGCGGTGCATGTCTGCGTATCTCCGCAGTAACCGCTTGTACCTGTTCAGGTGTAATATAAAGTCCGCGGTCTGGCAAGCCGAGATTGGTCCGACACGAAAGACCGAGGACGCGGGAGGCTTGCTCCGCTTCCTCGGTTCTGCGCTCGACTGTGCCATTGGAGGACATCTCCGCACGCGTCAGATCACATACGCCTACCTTTAATCCGGCAGCTGTATGTTTCGCGATCGTTCCGGCCATTCCGATCTCGGCATCATCTGCATGTGCTCCGAAGATGAGAATATCCAGGCTCATTCAGCATCACCTGTTTGGATTCCAGCCTCAGGCTTGTACTTATGTACCAGCTCTCTCCAAGCAAAATCACCGCGATCCAGTGCTTTAACAAGAATCTCGGCGGTTGCTATATTCGTTGCCAGCGGTATCCCCTGTACATCACACAGGCGGAGCAGAGCATTGATATCCGGCTCGTGCGGCTGAGCCATCAGCGGGTCACGCAGGAAGATAATCAGGTCCATCTCGTTTTGCGCTACCAAAGCACCGATCTGCTGGTCGCCTCCCAGCGGTCCTGATTCAAAACGATGAATCTGCAGGGACGTTCCCTCCATAATACGAAGACCGGTCGTGCCCGTGGAATATAATTGATGATCCGTAAACACAGGCTCATAGGCGGTGACGAAGTTTACCATTTCTTCTTTTTTGCGATCATGGGCGATAAATGCGATTTTCAACATGACAATCTTAATCTCCTTTACATGACGATCTTTAAAATTTCCTTCTAATCGATAAAATTGTCAAAGCCGTATACGAGCCCCGTATATTCCATGACCTTTTGTACACCGATCTTGACTCCCGGCATATAACCTGCACGTTCATAGGAATCATGTCGTATTTTCAGCGACTGTCCGTAATCACCGAATACCACTTCCTGCTGCGCGAACACACCCGGCAGACGCACACTATGAATGCGGAACCCGTTGTAATATCCACCACGTGCTCCTTCAATCGTTTCTTCCTCGTTCGGATTGCCTTGACGGATCTCTTCACGATTGGCCGCAATCAGCTCTGCTGTTTTGATTGCTGTTCCTGAAGGTGAATCCAGCTTCTGATCTCCGTGATACTCAATGATCTCCACGTTAGGCATGTGCTTGGCGGCCTGTGCTGCAAAACGCATCATCAGGATCGCTCCAATGGAGAAGTTAGGCGCAATCAGTCCACCAATGCCTTTGTCCTGGCACTGCTTGTCCAGTTGTTCGATCTGCTCCGGCGTGAAGCCGGTAACACCCATGACGGGTCTTACGCCATGACGAATGGCAATCTCGGTATGAGCAAAGGCAAATTGAGGCACTGTAAAATCAACCATGACCTGCGGTTTGGTTTCGGCAAAAGCCATTTCGATATCATCCGTTACCAGCACACCGCATTCTGGCAATCCTACAAGTGTCCCGGCATCCGTGCCTGCTCCGGAGCGGTTGACAGCGGCTGCAAGCTCCAGATCCGGGTCCTGTAGTACCAGCTTCACCACTTCACGGCCCATTCGGCCAGCCGCTCCGATCACGGCAACTCTAATCACTTCACTCATCTTGGCTGCATCTCCTTCACTATGTTCGTTCATGTATTCGTCTCAACCCAGTTGTCACCCCAGCCAATTCATTTCGGACTGTGATGACATCTTACTGCATGGATTTCATACGCTGCTTCGTATCCTGTAACATTTGATGCAGCTGCCCATTCTGCGGATCAAGCAGGATGGCATCCTGAAGGGCCTGCAGGGCACTCTCGTACTCATTCAGATCGCTGCAAGCCAGCGCCAGCATAACATGAGCTTCCACCGACAGCGGGTCCAGTCTGACCGCTTCTTTGAGAAGCATAGCGGCTTCGACATAAGGCGTGCTTGTTTCTTTCCCCGCCTTCTCCAGCAGCATCTTGGCCGTCACTGTCAGCTGCTTTGCCTCAAGTGTCTGCAGATGAAGCACATATTCTTCTACGCCTTCGGATAACTCCACTGCCTTGCGGGCATATTCAAGTGCAGGCAGCAGATGTTTGCTGCGAGCATGTGTAATAGAACAGCGATAATATAACTCGGCATGTTCCGGGTGAGCCTCAATGGCCGTCTCAAACCAGCGAATGGCCTGCTCAAAATCATTTTGCAATATACAGCGGTAAGCCTGCTGCATATAATCTTCCGGTTTCATCATCAAGCTGACCCTCCCCGTGCGGGTGATGGTACAGCATATGTAATTTACGCCTAATCGGTGTTTTTTGGAGTCCACCGATTTGCGTCGCGGGTATTAAATTTATGCATGACTTTATCATGCGCCTCAGCCAAATCAATACCGAGCGAGTTTGCAAAACATATCGTGATAAACAAAATATCTCCGAGCTCAAGTTCAATCGAATTGGCATCTTCGGAAGCCTTCTTCGGTTTCTCTCCGAACTCGTGATTCACTTCACGGGCAAGCTCTCCAACCTCTTCAGACATCCGGGCCAGCATGGCCAGAGGACTGAAATATCCCTCTTTAAACTGGGAAATATAGAGGTCAACCTCACGCTGCATTTCTGCCAGACTTTTCTCCATGAGAGCAGGTTCTCCTTCTATTCTGATGTCGTGTTTGTTCCTAATAATATCAGTTATTGAAGCTCACTTCCACCATCATCCGGCACAAATTCATTTTTTAGGTCCTGCATTAATCCATTTTCGAGGTCATGAACAAACCATTTTTAAAGATCGAAGAAACAGGTATACTAAGATGGGAATGATTGCTTTCACATTCTAATTCAAGTACAGAGAGGGATCTTATGAGCACTGCCAAAACGTGGGTTCAACTAAAGCTCGTACTGCCCATTCTGCTGGGTACAGCCTTGTATGCTTTCGGGCTTCTCTATTTTATTATCCCCAATCAGCTAATGGAGGGCGGACTTACCGGGGTAACCGTGTTAATCAACTATGCCTTCGGGGTATCTCCTTCACTGACAACATTGATTCTGAACGTGCCTCTGTTTCTCATAGGCCTTAAAGTGCTGGGCGGCAGACAGATGATTTACACCGGCATCGGGGTCGGCGCTCTGACGGCCTTTCTATGGCTTTTTGAGAAGCTGATTCATCAAGGCTGGATTGAACCGTTACATACCGAGAATGACCTTCTCTTGGCCGCTTTGTATGCAGGAGTAACCCTCGGAGCCGGCCTTGGCATCGTTTTTCGCTGGGGAGGCACTACAGGCGGCTCTGATATTATCGCACGTATTCTGAACCGCAAATACGGCTGGAGTATGGGACGTGTGCTTTTAGGCATCGACTTTGTCATTATCGGGCTTTCACTCATCTACATTCCCAAGGAAAAAATTCTCTATACACTGGTGGCCGTGTTTATCGCGTCCAAAGTAATCGACTTCATTCAGGAAGGCGCTTATTCCGCCCGCGCGTTTATGATCATCAGCGACCATGCCCCGCAGATTGCAGAGCAGATCACCAAAGACATGGACCGTGGTGTTACACTGATTCCAGCTATCGGAGCTTATTCCAAGCAAGCCAAACATATGGCATACTGTGTTATTTCCAGACAGGAGTTCCGCAGACTTCAGACCATTGTGCGCTCGATCGATCCAAGAGCCTTTGTCATTATCAGCGATGTACATGATGTACATGGCGAAGGTTTCAAGGAAAGCTGACACCCGTTTTCGGAATGTAAAAAAAACATACAAAGAAAACCTCTTCCCGCATGTAAGGCCATAGACGTGGCAGCTTTGCGTTGAGAGGTTTTTTTATTAACGTCGGTATGTAAAAATATCCTGCTGCTGTGCACGGTATTTGCGGTATCCCGCATAACTAAGCGCAGCGACGATGACCGAACTGATCACAAGTCCCGCGGCCCTGCGGTCAGGCCCCTGTACAAAAGGAACAAATGCACTCTCATCCTTCTCACGTCCAAACAGCTGGTTCACCAATTCTTCTCCGTGAGCAGTCATGCTTCTAAGCTGCGAAGCATCAGGCTGTTTTGCGTGTGTCAGCCCTTTGATATGGGATAGCCATGCATCTACCTGTGCAATCTGGTGCGGCTCCAGACGAATCATCGCTGCCGGCCGGATCGTTTCATAATGCTGCTCAAGAACCAGATATTGATTCGCAAGCGTGGTCGGGCTCTGGTTTTGATTAGCTGCGAGTGACAACGCGTCCAGATCATCCTTTATGATTTTATAATACTGCAGCCAAAGAGGCTTCATCGGGTGAGCTAAACTGTCCGCAGCAAGCCTGAGCTTGGCCGACGTTTCCTGGAGCAGTTGTTTATCTGCCTGCAATTTGACGGCAGCCTCTTTGACTTCAACTATCGTTTCAGATAAAGCATGAATGCCCTCAACCGAGGTTTGGCCTTCAAACGAGATATGCTGCAAGCTGTTGCTGATGCGCAAAATGCTTGCTCGCACTTCCTCGATATTATTTTCCAGCGCTCGGCGATACAATACAGCAGCCTCTTCGTTCAATTGTGAAATCGTATACTTGGAGGACTTTTCCTGATTCCTGTTCGGATTGTATTCGTCGCTTTGCGCAGATACTTGATTAGTTACATTGGTCCAAAGCAGCAGAGCCATGAGCGTTACGGCCAGCAATCCCGCTTTACTGATGCTTCTTCTCTTCATGGACATCCCTCCCACCATCAATGTATGGCATGGGAGGGCCGATTAGAACAGGCTGTGTATGTGCCCTCAGGCTCTTTTAGCCTGCTTCAGTGCAAGCCACGCAGCCAGAATACTGGCGATGGTCAACGTAAACGTAAAATTGCGAACAGCCTGTACATGATTGTACAGCGTTGCAGGCAACCAGGGATAGATATCATATGTATAATCCATTGTATCGTTGAGCAGTGTCCAGAGACCAGCCACAATCAATGCCCCCCATCGGAAGCCAAAGAAACGCACATAAATCAGGGCTTCAATAGCCATCGCACTATGGGAGGCAATCAGCATCCAGTCCTGCCAATGCTGCGCCCCTCCTTGAGACCAGCCTGCAAAAATAATAGCTACAGCCCATACTCCGTATTTTACAGAGGTTACAACCGCAAGAGCCTGAATGACATGTCCGATCCGCTGAAGGACTACCGACTTGACCGGATAAAGTACCCACAACAGTGCTAATGTAAAAAACAAGCTTGCTGTTGGGCTATCTGGCACAAATACGATCTGCCACGCCGGCTGATGGGCCAGTGTCCACTTCATCTGTTCTCCGTACCAGATATAGCCGTATACCGTGCCAAGCGCATTACACCAGAACAAAAGCCACAGGAAATAGCGATTGGTAAGAAACTCCCTGCTCCAAAAAAACGATAAAGCCACGCGCACCGCTCCTTCTTTCTTCTTCAAAATAACCCCATGCTGTTCTTCAAAAAAACTTCAAAAAAACCTGATCGATGAATGATCAGGTTTTTTCATTAATTTGATTTTACTGTTCTGCCTTCTGTTTCGCAAGCCATTCGGCCAGATGAGTGATCTCTTCATCCGTAACACCCTGAGCTACAGCTTGGTCATACATTGGAGGCATTCCATTGTAACCTTCTTTAATAATCGTCACGATCTCTTCTTGGCTGTGTTTGTCGCCAACGCCTCGAAGAGAAGGTGCATTGCCCTGACCTTTCATATCAGCTGCGTGACAGCCAATACATCCGGCTTTTTTGTACGTTTCCATTGCCGGGTCATCCTTGTCAACAATCGCAACTTCCTCCTGCTGTTGTCCAGGTGCATTGGAGGTAGGCAACCCTTGCTCATGTTTCTCAAGAGCTTCTTCCTCCCGCTGAATATGCTCCGGCTTCTGACCTGATGCTTCAAGCTCATGCTTGTAGTGAGTCCAGGCTACGTTCGTGAGATAGAACACCGAAATTACAGACAGAAACATTAGAGCAGATGCAATCGGCCGTCTGTAGAAGCGACGCTCTTTTCCTGTGTCCAGGAAGGGAGCCAGCAGCAATGCCCCAAAAGCAACACCACTGACACCCAGCACGCCCAACAGGACGTAATCTCCGGATGCGTAAGGATATTTCAAATACTGATACAGGAATAAAAAGTACCAGTCTGGCATCGGAATAACCGAAGCACTTGGATTGGCCGGATAGCCGAGAGGTGCAGGTTCCGATATGGTCAGCACCAGAATGCCGACCAGAACAACGACACCTACCATCCATTCCTTCAACAAGAAGTTCGGAATAAATGCTTCCGACTTGCCGGGATATGCCGTATAGTCAGGTGGAGTGATAAACCCCGACCCCTTGCGGACGCGTGAATCACCGACAAAGATAACCTTTTCCTCATCATTGTTCTTGTGCCCGTGAGCCATTACGTTTCCTCCCTTCTTTCGTTTATAGTGGTCCCGAAATGCCCTGTCTGCGGATCATAATAAAGTGTCCGACCAGAAGCACCAGAAGCACCGCAGGGAGGAAGAAGACGTGCAATGCGAAGAACCTTGTCAGTGTCTGTGCACCAACGATTGTTCCCCCTTGCAGGAACTCCTTGATAATTGGTCCGAGCCAAGGCACTGTGTTGGCAATTTCCAATGTTACTTTTGTTGCAAAATAAGCTTTGTTATCCCAAGGCAGCAAGTATCCTGTCAGACCCAGACCCAGCATGACGAAGAAAATCAGCATGCCAACGACCCAGTTCATTTCGCGCGGAGCCTTGTAAGAGCCTGTAAAGAAAACACGCATCGTATGTAGGAACATCATGACGATAACCAGACTGGCCCCCCAATGGTGCATACCGCGTACAATCTGACCAAAAGCTACTTTCGTTTGCAAATACTCTACACTTGCATAAGCGTTAATAATATCGGGTACATAATACATCGTCAGGAACATCCCCGACAGGATCTGAATAACTGTAATAAAGAACGTCAATCCGCCAAAACAATAAACGAATGCGGAAAAGTGATGAGCCGGGTTAACGTGCTCTGGCACTTCATGATCCGCAACGTCCCGCCAGATCGGCGTGATGTCAAGACGCTCATCAATCCAGTCATAGACATTTTTAAACATCTGCGTTCACGCCTCCTATTTCACTCGGGTGTTCGGAACAATCTCGCCCAGATAAACCCAGCCTTGTTCCTCCTTAACCACATATTCATCCAGCGGTTTCGGGGCTACGGCAAGATTCTTCCCTTCCTTGTCATAGTGCGCGCCGTGACATGGACAATGGTACTCATTCGGATAATTTTTGTCGCTATTCCAACCTACTGTACATCCCAGATGTTTGCAGATCGGGGAAAGCGCATAAATTTTCCCTTGTTCGTCCTTACGAATCCAGGCCACCAGCGAGGCATTACTCAAATACCATCCATCCTGCTGCTTCAGTTCAAACGTAAATTCTTGAGGTTCATTCGTAATTTTGCTGATTTCAGCCACTTTGACAGAGGTTCCTTCTCCCTTGTGCTGCAAAATCGGGTCCACCGCAAAACGGACCATAGGAAGAATTGCACCGGCGGCCATGTAGGCTGTAGCTCCACCAAGCGTGTAAGTCAAAAACTGCCTGCGTGACATTTCCAATCTGCTTGGCGGTTTCATCGAGGCTTCGTGCTGGTCATGCTCACTGCTCATACTGTCTCCAACCCCCTTTTAAGCCAACTCTCTCAATCGTTTTCATTATCATAAATTCCACGACTTACTAGAACATACATAATCATATAGTAGCCCTAGAACACCGTCAAGAATTTGTCACACATTTTTAAGGTTGAATTGTAAGCGTTGTTAAAAAACTGTTGGAAATTTGTCACATTTGACATCAAAACGTCACTTTTTCCATAGTTCGCGAACACATTCCCCTACATGTCGAGGGATGAACTCGTTTTCCATTTGTTGAAGAAGGTCCCGTTGGCTCAATAACAAATCTGCATCAGGAATATCCATGTTCACAAAAGATCCATCTGCTGACATTATGACCACATATTTGAATCCAGAAGCTTTCAGTTCAGACGACAAGGTATTTAATGTCATTGACATTTCTGCGCTTATGTAATGATAGGCCGGATATGTCATAATTCTTCCTTTGAACGGAATCTCTACGGTGTCTAAAAAATCTCTCAGCCTCTCCAATGCTTCAGTCGCTTCGACTGGTGATTGTTGACCGCTCATAGCCGTGAACGGAACAAGGCATGTATCCAGATAGAGCTGCAGTTCGGCCCAGCTATCCTGATTCATCTCACTGAATTTCAATTCCCTATATCCCCTTCCTATCCATTTTATTCCCATATTATATATTAGCATATGTTATAAAGCCAGATATTCATTTTTTTAGCATGCACATTAAAAAAGGAATGCGCGGTGCGCATTCCTCTAAGTTCAGCATTCACTCTATGTGTACCATTCACGGATCTCTTAATTGATCGTCCTCAGTTCATCCGTCAGACTCCGGAAAGCTACTTCGTCTCCGGTAGCCAACGCTTTGTCGATTTCCAAATAAAGCTTCTCGCTGCGCTGTTTGCGAAGCGCCTCGTCCCAGACCATCTCAGCCGCCAGCCCCAACATGACTTCATACGTAACTTTCATTTTATCCAATAGGATGCACCTCCAAAACGGATTTAAGAGCTCCTATATTCTCTTCCTTTGATCACATAACCAAGTGTAGTTCTCGACATTCGCTGCAGATCAGCTTCAGTCAATTCTCGAATCACTTTGGCGGGTGTGCCCAAAGCGAGAGTATAGGGCGGAATTTTACTATTTTCAGTAACCACAGAGCCGGCGCCGATTAGTGAAAATTCACCGATTTCAGCCCCATTCAGCAGAATGGCTCCCATGCCGATCAATGATCCTGTGCCAATGCTGCAGCCATGAATGATTGCAGCATGCCCTACGGAAACATCGTCTCCGAGCACCAAGGGCTGATTGGTATTAACATGTCCAACAGTGTTATCTTGGATATTACAGCGCTTTCCAATCATGATGGGTGCCAAATCAGCCCGCAGAACTGCATTGAACCATACAGAAGAATCTTCTCCCATAGTGACATCACCAATCAGTTTCGAGCCTTCAGCCATGTATATTGTAGGATGTAGCTGTGGTTTTTTACCTTGATAAGAAATTATCATTCGTATCACTCCTTAATTTGGGAGTGATTTTAACAACTTGTCCCTCACTTGTCAAACAGAATCGGCTTGACATCTCCCGAGATGGAGCGGCAGGAAGCTGCAAGTTTCGAACCCCAGGCTGTCATCTGCACCGTTCTTCCTTGCTCATGCTCACCTGCACGAACCAAACCGAGATGTAACATCATCTTGATGACTCGCTTGTCATAGATATCTTCTGCTGTATCGTAGTAGAAGGGCTGAATGAACGGTCCAATTTGCTGAAAGAGAGATTCGGTTGTAGACCAATCAGCAGCACACTCCCCCGTCCAATACACAATTGACGACAAGTTTGGAACAGCGCCTTTATAAAGTCTTAACCAAAACCGAAAAAGCTGCATCATTTCGGCCGCTTTATCCGCATTCAGCTTTTCTTCTCCCGCTGCTGTCATCCTCAGAACCCCCTGTTCTTCCCGAATGAGCCGGTGATGAAATGCGTAATCATACACCAGCGCAAAGCGGTCAGGATAGTCCTTGAACGAGCGGCCATATCCGAATCGCCAGCCGCCTTTGCCAACCAGTTCTTCGGGGATATGCAAATGCTCCATCACTTGCTGCTGTGAACGGCGGTACATCATGCCTTCTGCATTGACTGCGATCTCATGCTGCTGCACAAATCTCAGAAAGAGCTTCAGGTCCTCGGCCATCAGGTGATATTCTTCACGATACATGGCTGGCTCGGATGTTTTGGTGATGCCTGCTCGTAAATGTGCTGATAACACATCTCTAAACCTTAACTTCAAATCTTGAGGCACTTGATAGAGGTATCTTGTCTGCTGCGTTGTACCACTGAACAACCAACCGCTTTTCGTAAAACGAATGATCAGATCACGCGGACTCGCACCAGCTTCACTCTCCTTCTTGTCCATAGATTGACGGGCTATGGCGATGAGCTCTTCCATGCCATAATACTGGCGGGGATCAAATAACAGGTTATTCAAAAACCGTTGGTCTGCCTGAGTTAGCTGCCGTACCTGGTTCTCAAAGAAAGGTTTGCTGCCCAATGTAGTGAGAATGCTCTGGATGAGTTCATGTTTGGAATTGGGCTTACATTCACATTGATAGTAATCTGCTATTCGATTTAACTGGCCAATATCAGCAAAAGTCAGCATATCTGCTAGATTCATGGGTCCATCGCCTCGCCCCTTCACTGCTTACGGCTGCTGATTAAAGCCTGTAGCAGTGTGGTTTTGTAAACATCGTTGACGGATTCTCCACAATCTAAACCTCTTTTAGCGATTTTTTTTGATTTATCTCATTCTATGCCTGAGCCTGGTCAATCAGAAGAAAAGAAGAGTTATTGCATTGTTTATGGCTCTTACTCTTGGAAACATCGTATAAAAAAACAACCTGAGTTTTATCACTCAGATTGTTTGGCAGAGTCCATAGACAAATGTTTTGTGCAATTATATAAGATTGGAATCCATTCATCAGCCTGCTGCTCCAGAATGGTCAGCGACAGATTACCGATTCGTTCCGTGTACTTGTCTTGGAATAACGCAGTTAACAGATTGGCAAGGAGTGCACCATGCGTTACAATAAGCACATTTTCTTGCCTGTGTGAAGACCATAAATCCTGCAAAAAAGCCATCGCACGTGCCTGAATATCCGTGATATGCTCCTGCCCTAAATCAAGCGTGTCCCAGGACTTCCCGAAGCGTGTAACTCTTTCCTCCGATGTAAGGCCTTCGATCTGACCGAAGCCTCTTTCCTTCAAGCGTGCATCTGGTTCAAGCATGGGTACCTGAAGCAGCCTCGACAGGATCTCACCTGTCTCCTGAGCCCGTGATAAACCACTTGTAACAATATAATCCCAGTGGTAGTTTTCGGACTGCAGACGTCTCCCCAGACGCTCTGCTTGCTTGCGACCTTCCTCATTTAAAGGAATATCCGTCTGACCTTGTATCCGTCCGGCAGCATTCCAATCTGTGAGACCATGACGAACAAGTCCGATCCGCACGTATATCCCTCATTTCTTCACACGGCAAACGTTAGGCTGAAATACCTATGCACGCACACCCTGTTTACGTTTATTCGTTGAACGATGCATGCGGCCAAGTGAATACAAAGCCATGCCGATAGCAAGCAATGACAGTCCCATCCAATACTCTGGATAAGTAGGAGCCATACTTACGACAAAGGGCTCGATGATGCTGCCCTTATCTGCTTGTGGAATGTTGTACTGGTACATTTCTGAAGAAGACGAGGTACTTCCAGCAACTGCTGTCTCAAGTATGCCCGTTGTTACAACATTTGATTTCTCAGCCTCTGACACGTCTGGCTTGAACATAGCCATGTACAGAAAGCTGCATAGAAAAATAGCCAGGAACGCCGCGATCCAGAGCGACATATGTTTACGGATCGCTGCAGAGAAACGATTAACCTTTGCCTCTTCCGGCAATAGCCATGGAGACTCCGCGTATATCCGGTCCATAACGTTACGGTTGACTCTCTCTGCCTGTTGTTCGGTCACTGGAACAGGGATGCTGTGCAGCAGCATCTGGGCTTCCTCCCAGACTTCAAACTGCGCCGAGCACTCTTCACAACCAGCGAGATGTGCATGAAATGCAATTCGCTGTGGATGAGATTCCGGCAAATCCCAGACCAGTGCAAACAGTTCCTGGGCCTCATTGCAATTCATCGGTTCTTCATCCCTTCATATGGCTCGTACATCGGTTCGAAGAAATAAGGTTCCAACTGCGTTTTGACACTTGATCTTGCTCTGAAAAGGAGCGATTTCACAGAACTAACGCTCTGCCCCAGAATTCCTGCAATCTCTTGGTAATCAAGCTGATCATACTCACGAAGAATGATTGCAGAGCGCTGCTTTTCCGGAAGATTGTTAATCGCGTCTCGAACCAGCATCACCCGCTCGCTGCGTAGTACAGCATGCTCTGGAGCATTCTCCTGAGGAGCCACAGGCACGACACCGCTCTCTTCAAGCGGAACATTGCCGCTGCGCTGTTTGCGAAGCTCACTCAGTACCGTATTTCTGGCAATGGTATATAACCAGGTGGAGAATGAAGCATCCACCTCACGGAACGAGTGTAAACTGCGGAACGCCTTATAGAATGTCTCAGAACAGAGATCTTCTGCAAGCAACTCCATATTGGAACTTTTCAACATATGATATACGAAAGCCAGTATTTTACGCTGATAACGACTCATCAGCTCGGAATATAACTCCACGTTACCTTCCTTGATCTCTCGAATCAACTGGGAATCCGTCATTTGAGTGCGACCCCTCCTCGCCCATCCATGTGCTTCTCCCCGTTCGACTCTATCCATGTATTACCGAACAGGCGTAAAAAAGTTGCGGTTTTCACCGCATAAAAAAAGCGTCCAGCGCCATTCCAGGCCCTTCCGCCAAATTCCCCTATGTAATGGCAATTTCCCCAACGTTTCTACATAACAGTAACATTGTACAACGGTCTGCATCATCCTGGCAAATCCATTGGTATCCACTAGAGCCCGACTTGACATACATATGCCGTCAATTTCATTGTCATGCTTCCTTTTATCGCTCTATGGAAAGCCTCGTATTATCGTTATAAAAAGCCTCGCAAAGTATAGACGTCACAACCTCTAAAAAGGTTACAAAAATGAGATAATTTTTTTTATTTATTTTTGTTCGAGTGGCTCGAAAACTCAACATTCGTTAAAGTTTCTGTTTTTTTAGACAAAAAAAAGACCGCTTACATAAGCGGCCATTGCTCACGTGGAGCAATACAGTTATTGGATAGGAGTGGAGAGAAACCATACTGTACTTTTATTATATGTATCCGTTTTCATTTTGTCAACACTTTGGACAAATTTATTTGTATAAACTTAGATTAAGAGGAAGAACAGAACAGCTTAGTCTTATTTTAAAAAATTCTTATCTCAGCATTACACGTTTAACTCAGCAGTTTCACAAAAAAGAGGGCTCACGCCCTCTCCTCCTTCTTACACCCACACCTGATATCCTAGAGAATCCAGCAGTGTTTTAGCCCGCTCCATGTCCTCTTCCTGACGGAAAGACAAACGCATGATTCCGGGCACATCCACCCGATTCTCAATAATTTCAAGGTTGCTCAGGTTAATATCATTTGCCCCGAGCTCTGTTGCAATTTTACCAATCATGCCCGGCGCGTCCTGTACATCTGTATACAGATCAAACAGCGGGGAGATCATGCCCTTGCGACGCTCAGGCAGCACACTGCGGAACTCACGTGCCTGGCGGAATGCCTCTTCAATGCCTTCGCCGTTTTTTTGTTCAAGCATATCGGTAAACGACAACATCTGACTGTTCCAGTCCTTCAGCAGTCCCAGCAGCACCTCACGGTTGCTAAGTAAAATATCCCGCCATACAATCGCGTCACTGGAGGCAATCCGTGTAATATCGCGGAAACCACCCGCTGCCAGCATTTTATACAGTGGGTTGGATTCATTGTATTCACGCACCTGATTTACCAAAGCAACCGCAATGACATGAGGCAGATGACTGATGGCCCCCACAATATCATCATGCAGCAGCGGCTCCACCCGGACAATCTGCGCACGTGTATAAGCTAACAGCTCGGATAACCGGCTGTACGCCTCCTCAGGCACATGTGCAGACGGTGTCAGTACATAATAAGCATTCTCAAATAAAACAGCAGAGGCCGCGTCTACGCCTGCACGTTCGGAACCAGCCATCGGATGTCCGCCGATGAAATAGGCATCCGTTAAACGAACATGCTCCGCACAAGCAGCAATGGAAGCTTTGGTGCTGCCAACATCTGTAATAATACAGCCTTTTTTGAGCGGCAATCTGGACAATTTTTCAAAATAGAATTCCAGCAGCCCCACAGGCACACACAAAAAAATGAAGTCGGCATCCTGCACGGCTTCTTCCAGAGAAAGCGTCGCATCGTCAACGACTCCGCTCGCTATGTACTTTTCTTTTAATTCTTCCAGATGTGCGTAGCCCATCACGGTTAAACCCGGCTTGCCTTTAAAGCAAAGCGCAAGTGAACCGCCGATGAGCCCTACACCAATCATTGCAATTTTTAATGTCATGGTTCCTCACTCATTTCATCGCCAGTATTAAGGGCGTGCTACTGCATTCTCCGCCAGTGTATTCTCCAGCGCTGCTATAAACATACGATTCTGCTCCGCTGTTCCTACAGACACACGAATGTATGTTGGGTAGACATGAAAGCCAGCGCGGACGATAATACCCTGCTTCAGCAAGGACTGAAACGCTGTGTCAGATGGCATGTTCAGGTCTACGAGAATGAAGTTGCCATGTGCCGGGAAATACGGCAGACCAAGCCGTGCAAATTCATTTTGCAGCCACTCCCGATCGGTTGCATTATGCTTGGCACACTCTTGTACAAATGCCTGATCCTGAAGTGCAGCGATTGCCGCAACCTGCCCGAAGCGAGAGGTGTTGAACGGTTCACGCACACGATTGATAAGGTTAATAACCTCAGGACGTGCAATGCCATACCCAATACGCAGCGATGCCAAGCCATAGATTTTGGAGAAGGTGCGCAATACAACCAGATTAGGATAACGATCAATCAGCGCAATGCTCTGCGGATAGGCTTCATCGGTAACAAATTCATAATAAGCCTCGTCCAGCACAACCATCACATTGGATGGCACTTGGTCCATAAACGTGACAAGCTCCTGTTCGGAAACAATGGTTCCGGTCGGGTTGTTCGGATTGCATACCCAGATGGCTTTGGTTTTGTTAGTGATTTGAGCCAGCATTGCCGGCAGATCATGCGTTCCATTTTTCAAAGGCACCTCAATTGTTACAGCGCCTTCGATGTCCGCATTGCTTTTATATACGGAGAAGGTCTGATCCGCCATAATGGTTTCATCCCCGGGCAGGAAAAACGCACGTGTGATCAGTGCAATGATCTCATCCGATCCACAGCCAAAAATAAGGTTGCTACGCTCCACCCCCAGATGCTTTGCCAGCACCTCTGTCAGGTTAGCCGCGCTGCCATCCGGATATATACTCACACTCGCCATTTCCTTCGTAATAGCCTCCAGCACAGCCGGGGAGCTGCCAAAAGGATTCTCATTGGAGGCCAGCTTGATGACTTGCTCCAGCCCCAGCTCACGTTTCACTTCTTCAATCGGTTTGCCTGGCTTGTACACAGGCAGATTGACAATCTGGGATTTCGGTTTCAACTTGACCGCCTCCTGTTGTTCGAATTTAGCGTTCTAACAGAACACCTTTATCCTTTCAATTGTGCCACAAAGTTGCGAATTTGCAACAGTCCCGCCTCGCGTGTATCCGAATTTTCAAGCAGCGGTATCGCTTCCTCCACCTGGCGCACAATGGCACTGCCCACTACAACACCATCACAAATGCGGGAGAAGTGTTTCACCTGTTCGTGACTTGAGATGCCGAATCCAACGGCAACCGGAAGATCAGTCAACCCTTTTACCACTTCAATAAAGCTTTCTACACCATCAAAAAAGGATGCGCGTTCTCCCGTTACACCCAGGGAAGAGACACAATAGATAAATCCGCGCGCGCCGGTAACAATTCGTTCAATCCGTGCATTGGATGTAGGCGCCACGAGTGGAACCAGATGCACCCCCGCCTGATCGGCACGGCGGCGCATGTCCTCTGCCTCTTCAATCGGCAGATCGGGAATAATCATACCGCTGATGTCATGTTTGACCAACTCGTCAAAAAATACATCCAGCCCGGTCTGCAGCACAGGGTTATAATACGTAAACAGAACAAAAGGCAATTTCACACCTGCCGCACGAGCTTTCGCCGCAGTCTCCATCACGGTGCGAATCGTAATTTGACTTTTCAATGCACGTTCAGAAGCACGCTGAATAACAGGTCCATCGGCCAGCGGATCGGAATACGGAACACCGAGTTCCAGAATATCTGCTCCAGCCTGTTCGAGCTGTTTAATGATATCTATCGTTGTATCCACATCGGGATCACCAACGGTCAGAAACGGGATAAGTGCTGTACGATTTTGTTCTTTTAATTGCTGGAAGGTCTGATCCATCAGATTCATTACAAGTTACCTCCCGTATATTTCATAATGGACTCTACATCTTTATCTCCGCGCCCGGACAGACAGATCACGATAACATCCTCTGCAGACATTTCAGGTGCAAGCTTCACAACCTGAGCGACCGCGTGAGCCGACTCCAGTGCAGGAATAATGCCCTCCGTACGGCTTAACAGTTGCAATGCATCCAAAGCTTCCTGATCCGTGATCGGGACATATTGTGCACGCTTGATGTCCTTGAGATACGAGTGCTCCGGTCCAACCCCCGGATAATCCAGCCCTGCGGAGATCGAGTGTGCAGGCTGTACCTGACCATACTCATCCTGCAGCAGATAACTCATGGAGCCCTGGAATACACCGTGTGTACCTTTACTCATCGTTGCCGCATGGTACTCGGTATCGACCCCTTTCCCCGCTGCCTCAACACCAACCAGCTTCACAGCCTCATCCCCGATAAAAGGATAGAACATACCGATGGCGTTACTGCCGCCACCAACAGCTGCAACGATGACATCAGGCAGCCGCCCTTCGATCTCCTGAATCTGACGTCGTGTCTCATCACCAATAATACGTTGGAAATTACGCACCATCATCGGGTAAGGGTGTGGACCAACAACGGAGCCAAGTACATAGAAAGTATCCTCCACATGACTAACCCAGTAGCGCAATGCTTCGTTACCTGCATCTTTCAGTGTGCGTGTGCCAGAGGTCACCGGAATGACTTCTGCCCCCAGCAATTTCATTCGGAATACGTTCAGCTGCTGCCGCTCTGTATCTTCCTCACCCATAAATACTTTGCACTCCAGACCCAGCAGTGCGGCTACAGTTGCTGTTGCAACGCCATGCTGTCCTGCGCCAGTCTCGGCAATAACTTTCTTTTTGCCCATACGTTTGGCAAGCAGCCCTTGTCCAATCGCATTGTTGATTTTATGAGCGCCGGTATGATTCAAGTCTTCCCGTTTCAAATAGATTTTGGGTCCGCCCAGATGGCGGGACAGCTGCTCTGCATAATAGAGTGGGGTCTCCCGTCCAGAGTATTCACTCAGTAAATAGTTCAGTTCCTTGTTAAACTCCTCATCTTCAGAAAAACGGCTGTACGCTTCCTCCAGTTCGATCAGAGCGTTCATTAGTGTCTCGGGTACAAAACGGCCTCCGAACGGACCGAAACGCCCATGCTGATCCGGCAATTGATGTGTCATGCCTGCTTCACCCTTTCAACAAATGCTTTAATTTTGGTTATATCTTTAAGACCTTCCGTCTCCACGCCGCTTGAGACATCTACGCCGTAAGGTCTGTACGTTCGTATTAATTGCTGTACATTTTCTGCCTGAAGTCCTCCGGCCACCAACAACGCAATGCCATGCTGATCAGCCCAGTTCGCATACGCAGGTATGCGCTCCCAGGCAAATGTTTTGCCAGAGCCGCCGCCATACAGCGGATCAAAGGTGTCAAGCAATATTGCATCTATACAGCCTGCGTAAGCATTCAGACTATGCAGTGCTGTATGGTCCGCTTCTTGCCCTGATTCATCTTTAGGAAAAGAAACTGCCTTGAATACGTGCGCATCCCAGCGCTCTTTCACTTGTTTACAAAATGCAGCACTTTCCTGTCCATGCAGCTGGATTACATCCAGGGGAGCGGTTTGCATCACATACTCCAGTTCTTGAAGTGTCGGATTCACAAACACACCCGCAAGTTTTGGCCTCTCTTCAGTCGACCACTCAAACAAAACCGTTCTCAGCTCTGCGGCCTGCTCAGGCGTAATTTGACGTCTGGAATTGGCAAACACAACCCCAATGAAGTCCACAGGCAAGTTTATCATTGATTTTAGCACTTCAACGTCCTGAAGTCCACATATTTTTACGGCCGCTGGAAGCAAGGGTTCCTGCTCCCCTGTACGGCGGCCTGCTTGACCAGATACCGAATTATTCATCATTTTGGCCCCATCAAGTCGTATACAGCGGCTTCCACATCTGGTTTGCGCATAAGATGCTCTCCAACGAGAATACCGTGAACTCCTGCCTCAATCAGCGGTTTTGTAGATGCAGCTCCATCAATTCCGCTTTCGCTGATCAGCGTTACATGGGATGGAATCAGCTCCATCAGATCCAGCGTTGTATTCAGACTGGTTTCGAACGTTTTCAGATTCCGGTTATTGATGCCTACAAGTGTTGCATCTGGGATCTCCAGTACCGTTTCCAGCTCGGCCCGGTCATGTACTTCAATCAAAGCGTCCAGTCCAATGCTTTTGGCAAACGTCAAATATTGACGAATCTGCTGCGGTGTGAGAATGCTCGCAATCAACAGAATAGCGTCTGCTCCCAGCAATCTCGCTTCAGCAATCTGCTTCTCGTCAATCATAAAGTCCTTGCGTAGCAGCGGAATGTTCACCGCCTGATGAATGGCCTGTAAATATTCGTTGCTGCCTTGAAAATAAGAAACGTCCGTCAGCACGGATATACAATCCGCCCCTGCCCGTTCATACGCAGAAGCAATATCCACCGGATGAAAATCCGGACGGATTAATCCTTTGGAGGGTGAGGCTTTCTTCACTTCAGCGATCAGCCCCAGCTTCCGATTCCGTCTGCTGGACAGCGCCTGTTCAAATCCGCGTGTTGCGGGTAATTGCTCAATCTTCTGAAGCGCTTCATCCATATGAAAAGTCTGTGCAAGCACCTCAACTTCTTTATGTTTTGTTGCTACAATGCGATCAAGATACATGATTGTACGCCTCCGTTGTATGAATTAACTGTGCCAGCTTACTGGCAGCTTTACCGGAATCCACTGCGTCAGCAGCGATTTTAACGCCGTCTGCAATGCTGTCCGCAAGGCCGGATACGTAGATACACGCCCCTGCATTCAGCAGCACAACATCCCGGTAAGCACTGCGTTCACCCTGGAAGATCCGATGTATAATTTCGGCGTTCTGTGCCGCATCTCCTCCAAGCACCGCATCCAGCGGATGCAAAGAAAGCCCCATATCGCGCGGATCAATGTCATACGTGCGCACTTCCCCGTTCCGCAGCTCGGAAACCTGAGTGGGTGCAGAGATACTGATCTCGTCCAGCCCGTCATGACTCGCTACGACCAGCGCCCGTTTTAGACCGAGGCGGTTCAGCACTTCCGCAATCATTGGAGTACGGGATCGGTCATAGAGCCCTAGCAATTGCCGATCTGCACCCGCCGGGTTCGTTAACGGGCCAAGCATATTGAAAATAGTCCGCACGCCCAGCTCTTTTCTCGGTGCTGCTGCATGCCGCATGGACGGATGGTAAACCTGGGCAAAACAGAAGCAGATTCCGATCTCATCCAGACATTGTCTGGCCTGCTCCCCATTCAGATGAATGTTAACACCGAGCGCTTCCAATACGTCCGCACTGCCGGCTTTGCCGGAGGCAGAACGATTGCCATGTTTGGCTACCCGAACCGATACCGCTGAAGCAATAATAGCCGATGCTGTCGAAATATTGAATTTGTGAATGCCTGATCCACCTGTACCGCACGTATCCAGCAACCCTCTGCCATCCGTCAATATTCGTCCACCTTGTCCGCGCATCGCTTGGGCAAAGCCGGTGATCTCTTCCACCGTTTCCCCCTTCATGCGCAGCGCCATCAGCAACCCCCCGATTTGAGCCGGAGTCGCTTCACCTTTCATGATCGAATACATCAGCTCACGTGCCTCGTCCTGCTCGAGATGACGTCCTTCCAGAATTTTGGCGAGGCCTTGCTTCATTCCTTCTTCATGGGATATGGATGCTTGCTCTACCACCCTTTGGTCTTTCAAGATCGGGTTCACGTTCATGTCCAGTCTCTCCTCTCTTAGTTCGTTGCAGATGTTGGTGTGACAAAATAATCAGCATTAGCCAGACTTAACTTGCGATCAGCGGCTTTTACCGGGAACATTGCTTCCGCTGTGCGAATCGCCTTTAACAAAGCTTTGGCTTTGTTCACGGTCTCTTCATATTCCTTCTCAGGCACGGAATCCCATACGATTCCTGCACCGGCCTGCACATATGCTTTTCCTTTTTTGAAAATAATCGTGCGAATCGTAATACACGCATCCATGTTTCCCGAGAAACCAAGATAACCGATCGCTCCGGCGTAGGCCCCGCGTGCCTCTTTTTCCAGTTCCGCTATAATCTCCATCGCACGCAGCTTCGGCGCTCCAGATACCGTTCCAGCTGGCAAGCAGGAGAGGAAGGCATCGAAGAAGTCCTTGTCTTCTCTGAGCTCACCTGTAACGTTCGATACCATATGCATGACGTGAGAATAACGCTCGATTTCCATAAACATGTCACATTTCACACTGCCAAAAGTAGACACCCGACCCAGATCATTTCTTCCCAGATCAACCAGCATGAGATGTTCTGCACGTTCCTTCTCATCCTGCAGCAAGTCTGCCGCAAGTGCGCGATCCTCTGCCTCTGTTGCTCCCCTAGGCCGTGTACCTGCTATTGGACGTGTGTCTACGCGGTTGCCATCCACCTTGACGAGCGCCTCTGGCGACGTTCCAACGATAATCTCATCATCCATTTTCAAATAATACATATAAGGCGACGGATTCAGCGTCCGCAGTACACGATACACATGTAAAGGCGAAATTTCCGTATCAATATGGAAGCGCTGGGACAGCACCACCTGAAAAATATCGCCTGCGCGGATATACTCTTTAGCCTGCTCCACATTATCTATAAATTGTTCTTTGGTCAGATTGGAACGAATGTCTCCAAGCTCCACATCGCCCGGAATCGAACGCGGATTCAGGTTTTCACCCGGTCCTTGCTGCTGCAACCGCTCTGCCGCCAGTTCAAGCTTCTCGGAAGTAGCTGCGTATGCCTGACGGATATCTTCATCCGTTGCCCCGTCCTTAACGTGAACATTGCCAACAAGCAGCATATGCTGCTTCACGTGGTCAAACACAACGATGTGGTCGCAGAACATAAAACGAATGTCATCCATATTGAGATCATCCAGCGCGTGAGCGGGGAGCTTCTCATAATATTGCAGCAGATCATATCCAAAAAATCCAATTGCACCGCCGGTAAAGGGGGGAAGGTCATCCTGCTTCGGACTCCGATATTTGCGAAGCAGTGCTTTGAGCTCTTCGATCGGCTTGCCAGGCAACTCGCGAGTTTTTCCTGCTTCCTCCACCACGATGCGGCCTTTTTTGCCTGAAATCATCAGGAACGGATCTGTACCGATGAAGGAGTATCTGGCCCACTGAATGCCTCCCTCTACACTTTCGAGCAGGAATGCACGGTCATTATCCGCATAACGACGGAATATACGAATTGGCGTCTCCATATCAGCCAAAATTCGTTTGACAACCGGAATCAGATTATACTCACTTGCCATTTTCAGTACCTGATCAACGTTTGGCGTTATCATCAGATCACGTCCCTTCAGACTATTGTAATTTTTTTATAGCTTTTTATTGTAACTTTTTGATTGATTTCAAAGGTAGAAGACTGTTATACGACAAAAAACCTCTACCATCAGGTAGAGGTTTGATTTAATAAGCTGTATTCAGGCATGCTGCTTCATAAATAACAAGTCCCTATACTTCCGCTTAAGGATAAATATCAGGCTACTGATCCATATTACCGCATGGTTTCAGATATTGTTATAGAGAGAACATCATCCTGATAACATCTCTTTCGCCATCATCTTTACGAATGCAAAACAACAAGCTGCAATGATGATGTAGAAATCATGTGAAATGTTACTTCATGATATGTGAATAAACAATGTCCTCTTGAACATGTCTACTCTCTCTTCCTGTACTTGCCCTTAGCACGACGTACCGTGAATGCGTTGACCGATTTCAGATGCATCGGCTACCAAACACTGGACTCTGCTATATACTCAACTATACTCAGCTGCTCTCAGCTCAATCTCAGGCTCTACTCAACTTTTTCTCACTATACATGATATTTGTCACTTTGACAACCATTGCCGTTCAAAAAACTTATCGTGCAGCCAGATCAGGGCGCAGTGCCTGCGCACCGTTCAGGTATACGTGATGGATCTCGTTCTGCGCTTTGGTTGTATTCACATGCACCATGAAACGGATACACTTCGCCAAGGCCCCTTCTACAGGCACCTCCAGTGCACACATCAGAGGTACAAGCTCCCAGCCATCCAGTTGACGGATCACCTTTGCGGGAAAAGCCGCATCCAGATCTCCGGTCATCGTAATCCATACACTGCAGATGTCTTCCGGTACAATCTTGTTCCGGTCCACAATCTCCTGCAGCAGCACGGCCGTTTCTTTCAAAATCTCTTCTTCATTATTTTGCGTGACTGTCGTCGCCCCGCGAATTCCCCGTGTAACCATTGCTTTATTCTCCCTTCCTGAGAAGCTCGATAACTTCACGCACTGCCGTCACCGGTACATCCTTCACGATTCGGGCTGCTCCAATCCGATCAGGAACAATAAAGACCATGTGACCTTCACGGAATTTCTTGTCGTGCATCATCGCTTCCATCAAAGCATCCGTACCCAGATGTTCAGGCAGCGTTACCGGGAGGCGGAGTGCACGCAGCATGCGCACCGTCTCATCATACAGGCCTGCTGGCGCTCCAAGCTTCTCTCCTAACAGAGCTGAACCAGCCATGCCGATCGAAATCGCTTCTCCGTGCAAAAATTCACCGTATCCGGCAATCGCTTCAATCGCATGTCCGATCGTATGCCCCAGGTTCAAGAGTGCACGTTCTCCGTTTTCACGTTCATCATTAGAAACAATCTCTGCTTTGATGCTGCATCCGCGTTCGAGACCGTAGCCGAGTGTGTCCGGATCAAGCGCAAGCAGCGCCTCAGCATGCTCTTCACACCAATGAGCGAAGGCTTCGTCACGAATCAGCCCATGTTTGAGCATTTCAGATAAACCTGCTGAAACATCTCTTGGCGGCAAGGACTGCAAGGTATCTACATCATAGAGCACAAGCTCCGGCTGATGAAAAGCACCAATCATATTTTTGGCAAGCGGATGATTCACCGCCACTTTACCTCCAACGCTGCTGTCATGAGCAAGAATCGTTGTTGGAATCTGAACAAACTTGACGCCTCGCATATATGTAGCAGCCACAAAACCAGCCAGGTCACCGACAACCCCGCCCCCGAGAGCGAGGATCGCCGAGCTGCGGTCGAGTTTGCCTTCAATTGCCGCTGTCATCATGTCCTGATATACAGCAAGTGATTTGGAAGTTTCGCCAGCAGGAACGACCGCAGAAACGACGGCATATCCGGCACTACGCAGTGTCTGTTCCAATGCCGCCAAGTATTTCGGAGCCACATTTTCATCGGTGATGATCATCAGCGGACTTTTTTTGGTCAAGCCATATTGCTCGAAAAATTGTGGAGCTTGAGCCAGCAGGCCGCTGCCAATCAGGATCGGATACGAGCGTTCCCCGAGCTGCACTGTCAACTTTCGCATATTAATAGCTCTCCAATTGTGCCTGGTAGCTAGCAACGTTCGCCCGGATCTCCTCCATGGAATCCCCGCCGAATTTCTCCAGGAATGCCTTGGCAATTTCCCATGCAACAACATGCTCCATTACCACGCTGGCTGCCGGAACCGCACAAGCATCGGAACGTTCAACCTGGGCTGTAAAAGCTTCTTTTGTATCAATGTCTACGCTTTGCAGCGGTTTGTACAAGGTTGGAATTGGCTTCATTACGCCGCGCACCACAACCGGCATGCCATTGGTCATACCGCCTTCGAATCCGCCCAAACGGTTTGTTGCCCGGTGGTAGCCGCGTTCTTCGGAATACAGAATCTCATCGTGCACCTGTGAACCGCGGATGGTACCTGCTTCAAAGCCAATCCCGATTTCCACACCTTTAAATGCGTTAATCGACATTACACCCTGAGCAATACGTGCATCCAGCTTGCGATCATATTGTACGTGACTTCCCAAACCGATAGGCACACCTTCAACGATACATTCGACGATCCCGCCGATGGAGTCACCCTCCTGCTTGATCTGATCAATGTAAGCTTCCATTTTTTTCTCGGTTTCGGCATCTGTCACGCGAACCGACGAAGCTTCTGTTACAGCGATCAGTTCGTCAATTGGGAGCTCTTGATAAGGTGCTTCAATCTCCCCGATGCGAATCACACGTCCTGCCACTTTAATGCCAAACTCAGCCAGAAACTGTCGTGCAATTGCACCACATGCCACACGTACTGTTGTCTCGCGTGCACTGGAGCGTTCCAGAACGTTACGCAGATCTTTATGATTATACTTCAAGCCGCCGTTCAGATCGGCATGTCCAGGGCGCGGACGATGCACTCGGCGCTTCTCCTCATCACTGCCTTCGATCGGCTCAATGTTCATAATTTTCTGCCAATGCTTCCAGTCATTATTTTCAACAACGAGTGCTACGGGCGCACCTGTCGTATATCCGTGACGAATTCCGCCAACAAAATTGGCTTGGTCCTTCTCAATCTGCATCCGGCGTCCACGACCATAACCCTTTTGGCGGCGGTGAAGCTGGAAGTTCAATTCTTCAAAATCAATATTCAGGTTACTTGGCAACCCCTCAATAATTGCGGTCAATTGGGGTCCGTGCGTTTCCCCTGCGGTTAAATAACGTAAACTCATAATACGTTCCCCCTTTAAACTGTTAAACTTCACATTGCTAAAATCCCATAATTTCTTTGCTTATTATAGTATAGCTGACCCACTTTGACAAGAAAGCCGCCTTTTCTTATGCAAACAACCGCCTGAGTACATCTGCATGTACCTCAGGCGGTTGATCTTTATGATGCTTTACTTTTTCCGATAGAAAAACGTCTCTGCCGTCTCCAGTCCATATTGACCTGGGGAGAAAATCTGCTCTGTACTGCCTACGAACAGCATACCACCCGGGCGCAAGCTGGCCGCGAATTTGTGATACAACAGATTTTTTGCTTCCTCGGTAAAATAAATCATGACATTCCGGCAGACAATCAGATCATAGCCATCATCAAAGCGGTCCACCAACAAATTCTGTTTCTTAAAGTTGATTGCACTTTTCAGTTTTTCATCAATTCGATACATCATGCCATCCTGTTTAAAATAACGGCTTGCCGTTTCAGGAGGTACATCTTTGAGCGAACGCTCCATATAACGCCCTTCCTTGGCCTTCGCAAGAGCTCCTTCATCCAGATCACTTGCCGTAATGGAGCTTTCTCTCAGAATACCCATCGTATCCAGAATCATCGCAATGGTGTAGGGCTCTTCACCTGTAGAGCAAGCAGCACTCCATACCTTAACCTTGCGTTTGGAACCGACCAGTTCTGGTAAAATCTCATCACGCAGCACTTCCCAGCGGTTCGGGTTTCGCCAGAACTCGGATACGTTAATGGTCATGCGATCAAGAAACTCATAAAATAACGCCTTGTCCTTCTGCATCGCATCGAAAAAGACGGCAAACGTATTAAATCCGTTTTTGTTGCGAAGTGTGGTCAGCCGTCTTTTCATCTGGCCTTCCTTGTATTGAGCAAGATCAATGCCTGTGCTCTCTTTCACTTTACGAATGAATCCGGCATAATCCGGGTCTAGTTGTTCTTGCTCCAGCATCGTATATCACCCTTTGGCTAATAATTACAACCAGGCTGCGATGCTCTTCTCATAACTTACCAGCTCGTCAGGACTGAAAAAGTTGGCTGCTTCACGAGTTGCACTTTCTGGCGAGTCTGCCCCGTGAATTAGATTATGCGGTGTATGGCTGGCGAAATCTCCACGAATTGTCCCTGGAGCCGCTTCCTTTACATTCGTCTTTCCAATGACAATACGTGCAAGCGCGACAATATCGTCACCTTCCCATACCATGGCAAATACGGGACCAGACGTAATAAACCGAACCAAATCATCAAAGAAAGGCTTGCCCTCATGCTCGGCATAATGGCGCTTGGCCTGTTCTTGTGTCATCTGTACCAGCTTCCCTGCCACCAGCTTAAATCCTTTGTCTTCCAGACGGCTGATAATACGGCCGATCAAACCACGCTGCACACCATCCGGCTTCACCATCAAAAATGTACGATCCATTGCCAGTTCACTCCTCACTCACGGTTCAAAGTTAATCACTATGTAAACGCAATCCCTTTGATTGTAACATACAACTCCATTTCCTCCCAATGAGGAATTTCACAAGTCTATGTTACATGTGAGAAAGAACTAAAGAGCAAACATGGCGCATAACGTTTACCACAGGGCGCACACTTCAAACGATAAACGCTGCACAATCAATGTGTACGCTTCACGACAAAATGAGCAATATCACGCAGGTTTTTGGTGGTCTTGATGTTAGGCAGCTGATCGAGAGCATCGAGCGCTTTCTTCATATATCGGTCAGCCAGGGCTTCCGCTTTAGCAATTCCTTGACTTTGGCGAATCATTCCAATTGCATCAGATGCACTGGCCCTTCCGTCCTCATGATGCACACAGGAGATTTCCTTGAGCAGCGGCTCACGCAGATGCTCTTCCTCCAGTGCATACAATACGGGAAGTGTGATGTTGCCTTGTTTCATATCACTGCCTGGAGGCTTGCCAAGCTGCTTCTCCGTGCCGACCAGGTCGAGCACATCATCCTGAATCTGAAAAGCCATACCGACATTATATCCGTACGTATACAGCAAGGACGAAATGTGTGCAGGCGCACGTGTAGCAAGCGCACCAAGCTGGCAGCTAACCGCAATGAGCAGTGCGGTTTTACGACGAATTCGCAGCAGGTAGTTACGCACACTCTGACCTGTGTTGAAGAAGTCGCGAATCTGCTCCATCTCACCAATGGACATCTGCACCATCGCTTTGGCAAGAATACGGTGAATGGCTGGATCAGACAGCCCTGCTGTCATCTCCAGGGCTTTGCCATAGATGTAATCTCCAGTGTACATCGCAATGCGATTATCCCATTTTGACTTGACTGTAGGTTTGCCACGGCGTGTCTCTGCATTATCAATGACATCATCATGAACGAGGGAAGCCGAATGTATCAGTTCCAGCGGAACGGCGATGAGCTTCAAGCGCTCAATATCATATGTACCAAACTTGCCGCCTAACAGCACAAAAACAGGCCGCAGCCGTTTCCCGCCTGCCTTGAGCAGATGAAGTGAAGTTTCACTCAACAGCTTTTGTTCACCTTGAACGCTGCGGTACAATTCTTTTTCAATATAATCCATGTCCTTTTTTAACAATCCGAAAATGTCCAATAGTTTCATTCGTTCACCCGTATCCGCGTATTGTCATTCCAAAATTCCATGCTTATCTTCCATCTTCCCTCCAGCAAGCCGTGCCTTGCAGGTTAATCGTTCACTAAGGCTTGCCGTTCCTGCTTGTCTTCTTAAACACCACGACTAGTTCTGAATCACGTAAGTACAGAAGTTGCCGGAGCATGGGTCAAGGCTGTGGTTGCTACATACGGTCATCAGCACTCACCAACACCCCGGGAGTCGGGGGATTCTACTGCCAAGAAAATCAAATCTGCTAAGCTAAACAGATCTGCTGCTTCGCGTATCATCCCCGTTCGTCCGGTTCTCCCCACCTTGCAAACAATTGATGCGGAATACGCAAACTGTCCAGCACTTTCCCCACCAGAAACATGATCAGATCATCCATGGTCTGAGGTTTATAATAAAACGCTGGCATAGCCGGTATCATTCGCACACCGAGGCGTGAGAGCTTCAGCATATTTTCCAGATGAATGGCATGTAAAGGCGTCTCACGTGGTACAAGAATTAACGTTCTGCCCTCTTTCATCATGACGTCAGCAGCACGCGACATCAGATTATCCGAAGTCCCGTTCGCGATCGATGAAAGAGTACCCATGGAGCAAGGCATGATAATCATGCCTTCAGCCAGATACGAGCCGCTTGCAATGGAAGCACCGATGTCACTCACGGGATGATAGACAAGGGCTCCGGCGCGATGACCGAATTGCTCCTGCAGCACACTCTCCCGATTCGTGACGTCCCAATCCATTTCTTCTTTTAACACACGCCAGCCCGCATTCGAGATGACCAAATGAACGGTATACTCCAGATCAAGCAGCGTTTCAATCAATCGAATACCATATATACTGCCGCTTGCCCCGGTAATTCCGACAACAAGTCGTTTATTCTCCGGCTGCTGCATTTTTACTTCACCGCCAAATCGATGAGTGTAAATGTAAATACGACCAGACTAAGCACACTGTTCATCGTAAAAAATGCCGTTTGTACACGGCTCATATCATTAGGAGATACAATATAGTGCTCATATAACAATATCCCGTACGTAATCAACATACCTGCACCATACCACCAGCTCAGATCAGTCATTAACAGCAGCGCGAGGAAACCGATGGCCGTGATGACATGAAAGAACTTGGCAATCTGCAGCGATTGAACCAGTCCAAAGCGGGACGGAATCGAATGCAGCCCTTCGCCTTGGTCAAACTCCAGATCCTGACATGCATAGATGATATCAAATCCTGCGGTCCAGAATACAATCGTAACGTACAGCACAATCGCTGTCCAATCCATCGTTCCGGTAACCGCAACCCAGCCGCCAAGTGGAGCCAGACCTATCGTCATACCTAACACCACATGACAAAGCCAGGTAAAACGTTTGGTGTATGAATAGAGCACCAGCATAAATACTGCGATGGGCAGCAGCTGCATAGATAATACGTTAAGATTGGAAGATGCCCAGAACAGCAATATAAACGAAATAATGATGAAAACAATCACTTCACCGTTCTTCAGCAAACCTGCCGGAATAGCTCTCATTGCCGTGCGTGGGTTTTTGGCGTCGATCGCCTGGTCAATAATCCGGTTCAAACCGAATGCCGCACTCCGTGCTCCCACCATCGCGAGCAGCACCCACATAATCTGCATCCAGCTCGGGAAGGTATTGTTTACAACCATTGAGCCCAGAATGGCGCCCATAAATGCAAAAGGTAAAGCAAAAAGCGTATGTTCAATCTTGATCATTTCTAAAAAGATGCGAATTTTCCTAAACATTCTGATTCTCCTTGGTTCCAATATGCAGTGCCGCGATGCCTCCGGTCAGAGGATAGGCCTGCACCTGCTGCAATCCGGTTTCAACAAAAATGTTTGCCAGTTCCTTTCTTCCCGGGAAAAGTGCCAGAGAGTCCGGCAGCCATTTATACTGCTCATAACGCTTGGCAAATAATTTGGCCATGTTAGGCAGCACATGTTCGAAATAAAAATAATAAATGCCTTTGAACGGCTGCCAGGTCGGTTTGGATAATTCCAGACAAACGACCATACCGCCAGGTTTTACAACACGCTTCATTTCAGACAAAACCTGTCTAAGATCAGGCACGTTACGCAAGCCGAAGCCAATCGTTACATAATCAAACGTATTATCGTCAAACGGCAGTGCCATCGCATTGCCCTGAACCAGCGTAATTTGCTTTGATCGTTTGACAGCATCAATTTTCTTCTGGCCTACTTCAAGCATGTTACTGCTGAAATCCAGACCGTGCATGTGCCCTGTTTCACTTGCTTCTGCCATCGCAAGGGTCCAGTCACATGTGCCGCAGCACAAGTCGAGCCCGGTGTCCCCTTTAGACATATTCATCTTTTTCATCGTGAATTTACGCCAGGCTTTATGCCTGCGGAAACTCAGGATATCATTCATAACATCATACTTGCCGGCGATACTCTGAAAAACCGAATGGACAAATTCTTCTTTCGGTTTCGTCTCTCCGCTCCCCATTCGTCTGTCTCCCCCTCAATCTTCCCTAACTGCCAAATGTGAAGTCTTTACATAGGTCAGGTAAGGATCAAGAATTGCATCGAACTCACGTACACCTTGGCGCAACCCCTGCTCATCCTGAAGCAAAAGCTGAATCCGTTGTACAGACTCGCGAAGCATGTCCAGCAAAACCTCACTGACACTGTATTTCAGCACCATAACATCCCATGCACGTGCGTTAATTTGCGTCTGGCGTAACTCGTCACGTTCTGAGTCGTTACCGTGCTCATACATATGCCAGAATACATAACTGTTGGTATACTGCAGCTCATCACGCATCCGGTTCAACTCATCCGCAATCGTTTCACAGGTACTAAATTCAGCTAACAGGCTGTTCCATAAAGGCTTTTCTTCTTCACGGATCATGTCTGAAAATGAAAGAAACAGCTGCATCCTCAGCTGTACCGTTTCACGCAAATATTCATCAGCCGAAACGAGCAATTTTTTCATCCGTTCATACAGCGTCATCTTGCGTGCGTTCACTTCAGCAACAGCACCGCTTAACTTACCGATCATCTCAATTTTGCCGGCATGAGCTAACAATTGATAGAAACGGCTGCTCAGATAATCTCCAGCGAGCACGTTCAACTGACGTGAACGCATCTCCTGTTCTCTCCGATCGCCGGATATCGTATCGATTCGATCATGCGTATCCATAGCCAACTGAACGAGCGATGTTGCAAGCGAATATAACTCATGATGCACCTTCTCGTCTGTACGGCCCACAAATACCTGTAGCAGACGCGCCCGGCTATCCGGAAATGACGGGATTTCCGTATATTGTCGAATCATGTCGTAATCCGTATATTTCTTTGCTAGTTGGGGTACGCGATATGAATTCATTTTCATCCTCCGAGGCTATGCTTTGTCAAACCATTTATGCACTACAATCTTATATATTATAGCATATGTTTTTCGGACACGCACTGAAACCTGCTATTTGATTACCCCTGACTTGTCATTTCAAACTGTTTCCTCCACAGTTCCGTCTTCATCAGATGGAACCAGTCTTTTAATTCCTCCGAGAACACTGCGCTTTTCCAGGTGCGAAGCATGTCAATAGCATACATCGGCCACTCCCCCCGCCGAATATCCGCAGCAAGCAGAAGATGACGCTTATGCATCCATTCATCCTCAGCCATGACACGAAGCAGCACCTGCTCCACGTTTTCCAGCTCCCGAAAACTCAGATCAGCTACAGCAGCCATACTTTCATAGATTTCAGTATACGTTGTATCCGTGCCCTTCACTTTGAGATCAATCGTTAATATAGACTGTTTCCATTCCACTCTGGCGATCGGCGTTGACATGTGTAGAGAACGAAGCACATCCACGAGATTGTCATTTGTCAGCTGGACCGGCTGGTGAGAAGCTGTAACAGGCTCTGCCTTTTCCCCGCCCCATGTACGTGTATGCAAGCTCTGAAGGGCCACGAGCAAAATGACCGCCGCAATCGTTGTCAGCATCGATGCAGTTACAATCATACACGGTTTCATACGCTCCTCCTTGCCTTTACCTGTTAGTGTAGTCTGTCCGATAAAGGCTCATACCTCATTGTACAATGAAAAAAAGCAGGCTATGCCTGCAATTTTATTGGGTCCGTCATCTTTTGATTATTCCGATTCGATCTCCCCATGCTTAGTAATCAGCGTCGCTTTGCCACGAATTTTAATAGCAGAGGTGTGTGTTGTGAACTGGGCAATCATCACTTCGCCCTTGTCCAGCTTCTCGGTATGATGAAAACGTGTATCCTGTCCGCGAGTTAGTCCAATCACTTGAACACCATTTTCTTCTGCTTTGATTACGATATAGTCATTGCCCGTAGATTGATCCATCGCGCACGTCTCCTTTTCTAGTATCCTTAGCGTTAATGATGATCAAGATCATTCCATTTGTCAACCAGCCCGCCAGAGGAAATGGAGCGCAAGAAAAGGTCATTTCCCGGTCATACTAGAGCAGAGCAGCCAGGAAAGGAGAACCAACATGAAATACACCCCAGCTCAGCTTACGGACGAGCATGTGCAACAGATTCAGGAGATGGAACAGCATCTGTCCATTGTTAGCGGCAAGGAACTGATATTAATCGCCTACAGTAGTCAGCCGGAGCATTCGAACGAATTCGTAGACGCTGAGCAGAAGCACGAAAACATTCCCCGTTTATAAGCTTTATGACTCTATAGGCAAAAGAAAAGGCCGTGAACAAGTCACGGTCTTTTTTTGACATATGGAATATGTAGAAATCTTATTTAATTCCGTCTTTGAGCGCTTTACCTGGTTTGAACGCAGGAATTTTGCTCGCAGGAATTTCGATTTCTTCACCTGTTTGCGGGTTGCGTCCTTTACGTGCGGAGCGCTCGCGAACTTCGAAGTTCCCAAAACCAACCAATTGTACTTTGTCTCCGTTTTGAAGTGCCTCAGAGATGGCTTCGAATACGGCATCAACCGCTTTCGTTACATCCTTTTTGGACAACTCAGTTGCTTCGGATACGTGTGTAATCAAGTCTGATTTGTTCATTTGTTTTTCACCTCCTGAATCAATGTCCTGAATGTTATACTGTGTTTCCGTTTTATAGGAAAATATACGTTCATACGCAAAAAACGTAAGGACATCCTGAGCGATGAACATGAATCTCCTTCTGCGGTAGACAGTCATTTCCGGCAAATACCGCCAGAAACAACGGATGTTTCTGGGGTCGAACAAATTTTATACTAATACAGACAGCACACAATTTCAAGTGCGACTGCGGTTTAAAACATAAAATGTAACCGCCAGAGCCAGTACCAGCACTCCGCCTTTAACGATATCATGTGTAAAATACTGCACATTCATCATCGTCAAACCGTTGACCAGCACCCCAATCAGAACCGAACCGATAAACGTACCAATGACATTGGGTTTGCCTGCACCAAAAACGGAGAAGCCTACAAATACGGCTGCCACGGATTCCATTAACAACGGTGAACCGGCATCAATCTGACCAGATCCAACTTTGGACGCGTAGATAATTCCCCCGATTGCCGCAAAGATACCTGCTGCTACATAGGCAAGGGTACGCACCTTTTTCACCTTGATTCCAGAGAGTCTTGCCGCCTCCTCGTTACCGCCTGTGATATACATCTGCCGACCATATTTGGTATACGTCAAAAAGATATGAACCGCCGCTACTGTAATCAGCAGCAAAATAACCGAGATCGGCATGCCCAGCCATTTCCCTTGTCCAATTAGCAGAAACGTCGGGTCCATCTCACCGGCAGCCTTGCTGCCATCCGGGAACTGCATATGGTTGTAGATGGTATACCCTTGAGCATAGGTTTTGTGAATCCCCCCGATGATGTACATCGTTGCAAGTGTCGCCAGCAGGTCGGGAATACGAAGTTTAACAATAAGCAGCGCATTCAGCAGACCAATGACAGCTCCAATAACTAATGGCACAATAATGACAATAGCCAGCGGCTGCTGGTACCAGATCATTAGCGATGCCGTAACTACCGTTGTCAGGGAAACGGTCGCTCCAACGGAGAGATCAAAGCCATCCACGATAAGCGACAACGTCACACCAATCGCCACAAACGTAACGATCGAGATTGAACCCAAAATGTCCGTCAGGTTACTGTAGGTAAAGAAATATGGGAGCTTGATCCCAAAAAATGCGATAACCCCTATAATGACAATAATCGCGCCATATCGAAACGCAAAATCCATTGATTTATCCTTCATGCTTCCACCTCATGTCCACCGCTTGCATAATATAGCAGCTGTTCTTGGCTTGTCTCGCCACGTTTGAACTCCTTCACAACAACACCTTCACACATCACCGCAATACGGTCTCCGATTCCCAGACCTTCATCCAGTTCACAGGTGAAATAGATGACGGCCTTGCCTGCGAGAGCCAGTTCGTTGATGATGCGGAAAATGTCGCTTTTCGCCCCGATATCCACACCTTTTGTAGGTTCGTCGAAAATAAATACATCCGCTCCGGTTTTCAGCCATTTGCCGATCGCAACCTTCTGCTGATTGCCACCGCTCAAATACTTCACTTCCTGTTTCACAGAAGAGGCTTTAATACCTAGCTGACTTACGAGCGAATCTGCATGCTGGCGTTCACGCTTGCGATTGACGAATCCAAATGTGCTGAGGTGGGAAAGCAACGGCAAACTTAAATTGCGCTCTACATTTTCCTGAATCAATATGCCCTGCTTGCGGCGTTCCTCCGGCACAGAAACGATGCCCAGAGCAGCAGCATCCGCAGGCTGGGACAAGCGCACAGAATGGTTCTTCAGCCGAATCTCTCCTGCTTCCAGCGGGTCTGCCCCTATCAACAAGCGAGAGCATTCCGTCTTCCCCGCACCTACAAGTCCTACGACCGCAAGCACTTCACCCCGATGTACCTGTAGATTAACCCCCTTGACCTTGACACCCCGGCGCAGACCGCGCGCTTCCAGCAGTAATTCACCCACCGGAGCTTCTGTCTTTGGAAACTCCTCCTCAAACGGCTTGCCCAGCATCTGTGTTACCAGATCATTGATCGTCAGTTCGCTCGTCTTTCCTGTAAATACATGACTGCCATCCCTCATGACTGTAACCCGGTCACAATGACTCATAACTTCTGCAAGGCGATGTGTGATGAAGATACAGGCTACCCCTCGATCTTTCAACAGATGTACGATGCGAAAAAAAGCATCGGTCTCTTCCTGACTCAAGGGTGCTGTGGGCTCATCAAAAATAATGACCTTGGCGTCTTGAATCAGGATACGGGCGAGCAGAATCATCTGCTTTTCGGCCAATGTAAGATCCGAGACCTTGCGATGAATGCTTATGCTGTCAGCACCCAGCTGCTGTAATGCTTCCTTGGCACGCTGCTGCAGCGCTCTCGGGCTTTTCCACCAGCCACCGTCAGCGGAAGCGAGCTGATCCAGCATGATGTTCTCGGCAGCAGTCAGCTGCGGCACAAGCGCAGCATCCACCTCCTGATACACGCAGTGAATGCCGCTGGCCTTTGCCTCTCGCGGTGAGCCAAGCTGGAGCTTATAGCCATTCAGACGAATTGACCCCTCATCCAGCTGATACGCTCCCGACAATATTTTCATCAACGTGCTTTTGCCAGCTCCGTTAGCTCCTAACAGCGCATGAATCTCTCCACCCCTGACAGAGAAATGTACATCCTTCAATGCAGGCACGCCTGAAAACTGTTTAGAAATGTGCTCCATGTCCAGCGATATCGGGTCCTTTGTCATGATGTTGCCTCCCATCTGCTGTAATACCTGTGTATTGAAAAAGCGCACCTTCCGGCGCGCCCACAACGCAACTTACTTCGCAGTAATGCCGTATTCGCTCATCCAGTCCTTGATGCCCTGTGTACTGCCGCCCCAGCCTTTGACATATTCGGACAGCTCTGACGTCGAGATTTGTTTGTCAGGCAAAGCCTCACGCTGCACATAAACAGGGTTAAGCACTACGGAATCTTCAGTCTGGTCTCCATTCAGCTTCTGGTATGCATATCGTACCTGTACACGTCCAATATCAGTCGGATCTACAGCGGCGGAAGCAACCCAAGGATTTTTCGGGTCCTGAATCATTTGCAAATCCTCGTCACTCATATCAATACCGTATACCTTGATTTCATCACGGCCAGCTTGTTGAATGGCGCGTGCTGCACCTTTAGCGAATTCATCCCATGCTGCCCATACAGCTGTAATTTCACCCTTTGGATATTGCTTCAGAATGGCTTCCATTTTCGCTTGAGTATCCAGAGCCGGGTTCTGAGCAGAACCAAATGCTGCAATTTCCTTGATTTCCGGGTTGGCCTTCAGGAAAGCACCGTAAGCAAGCTGACGACGTTCCATTGGCGCAAAACCAGCTACCCACACTTTGACGATGTTGCCTTTGCCGTTAATATCTTTTTTCATCTGCTCCAACGTCAGCTCGGCCATTTTCTGGTCGTCCTGAGACAGCACTGTAGCTCCCGGCACACTGATGTCTGCATCGAATACAACAACCGGGATCTTTTGCTCTACCGCTTTTTTCACACCCGGTTCCAGAAGGGAATCACCGTGATCCGTCAAAATCACATCGAATTTCTGGTTAATGGCACTGTCAAGCAAAGACACCATTTTGGCTTTATCGTTGTCTGCGACAAAAGTGGTAAGCTCACCACCGAATTTGGCAATTTCCTCTTTTACCCCTTGCACATACTGCTGTGAAAAGGTTCCTGTATTGAACTCCATAATCAGCGCCACCCTTTTCCCGCTTAAAGGCCCTGTTACAGCTTCCGTTTTAGGCGTTCCCCCTGCATCGCCCGTTGCCGAAGATGATGCCGGCTCCTTTTTGATTCCGCATGCGGATAATGCCAATGTAAATACCAGTAATACGCTCAGCCATAACCATTTTGAACTTGTTTTTCTCATGTCGGATTCCCCCTGTTTCGCTCTCTGTGACTTCAATCACAATCGTTGAATATTAATATAACGACTAATCCCCAGTATGTAAATATGTTTTAATGATTTAAAGCTGAAACTTGCTAAGTTTTTTTCAAAATCATGCTCCTTTCTACCCATTTCATCCAGTTTTAAGAAAAAAGAGACAGAAAAAGACCATGAGGTTAAGCCTCACGGTCTTTTGGAAGATTAAAGGATAATGGCGATCAAACCGCCTGAACCTTCGTTAATAATTCGTCCCAATGTCTCCTGCAATTTATATCTGGCATTGTCCGGCATCATGGCAATTTTGCCCTGAATGCCTTCACGCACAATGGAGTGCAACGAACGGCCAAACATATCTGAATCCCATACCTTGATCGGATCGTTCTCGAAATCCTGCATGAGATATCGGACCAGTTCCTCGCTCTGCTTTTCTGTTCCGATAATCGGTGCAAACTCTGACTCCACATCCACGCGAATCATATGGATCGAAGGCGCCGTTGCTTTAAGACGAACACCAAACTTGGTCCCCTGACGGATCAGTTCAGGCTCATCCAGTGCCATCTCGGCCAGGGATGGAGCTGCTATGCCATAGCCCGTCGTTTTGACCATCTCCAGCGCCTCCGCAAAGCGGTCATATTCTCTCTTCGCATGAGAGAACTCCTGCATCAGCTGCAACAGATGATCTTTGCCCCGGATTTCGATGCCAACAACCTCTATGAGAATCTGATCATACAGTTCATCCGGCGCATAGAGATCAATCTCTGCTACCCCCTGCCCCATATTCATTCCGCTGAGACCCGCACGGTCAATGAACTCGTATTCCATGAACTGTGCCACGACCCGATCTACGTCACGCAGTCTGCGAATATCTTTTACCGTGTCCCGTACCGAATTTTCATAGTTGCTGCGAAGCCAGTGTGTATCATTCAGCACCATCACCCAGCTCGGCAGGTTGACATTCACTTCATGTACAGGGAACTCATACAGCACCTCACGAAGTACCCCTGTAACATCATCTTCTGTCATGGTGGCAGCGCTTAGTGTCATTACCGGGATGTCGTATTTCGCTGCCAGCTCGCTTCGGAGCTGCAATGCTTCTTCACTGCGAGGACGTGTGGAGTTGATCACAAGTACAAACGGTTTGCCCACTTCCTTCAGCTCGGCGATAACTCGTTCTTCAGACTCCACATAGGAACTGCGGGCAATTTCGGCAATTGTGCCGTCTGTTGTAACCACAACTCCCAGTGTCGAATGCTCCTGTATCACTTTCCGTGTACCAATTTCGGCCGCCTCCTGAAACGGAATCGGCTCTTCGAACCACGGCGTGGAGATCATGCGTGGACCATTTTCATCCTCGTAGCCCTTCGCACCCTCCACAGCGTACCCTACACAATCCACCAAACGTACGTTAACATCGAGCCCTTCAGCCACTTTGATCTGGACTGCGTTATTCGGTACGAATTTCGGCTCGGTGGTCATAATCGTTTTACCTGCTGCACTCTGTGGAAGTTCATCCACTGCACGGGCACGATCAGCCTCGCTTGCGATGTTTGGCAGTACGATCGTTTCCATGAATCGTTTAATAAATGTTGATTTCCCCGTCCGGACTGCGCCGACAACCCCGAGATAGATATCCCCTCCGGTCCGCTCAGCTATGTCCTTAAAAATGTCCACTTTCTCCAATGAAATCCCCTCCTTAAATTACTCCGAAGGAAAAATGCTAAAGAGCATCCGCTTCGTTTTTTCAATCAGAAGACTGAAATCCCTGCAACGGTAGAGCCGCCTTTGTGAGTGCCCGGAAGTCGTCCGCCGCCGAACGTTGCATTCTGATGAAACCGGCGAGAGCGGCGTTAACTCGTACATGCAATTGGACTAGTATCATCTTATGTATCCGTATGCGGCAATATGACGTGTTTTTTTGTTTTTTTATCTCATGATGATGACATTAAGAACATCCCCCGATTCCGGACTGCGCGTCTTTATTTCAATCTACTTTATGAGAAAGGGCCTTCGTTTATGACACCTCTCTCCAGTGCCGCTAATATGGAACGATAAAAAAAGACATCCCGTCGTCTACGGAATGTCTCTCTTTACCCTCTTCAACCCTCTTTACGGTTCGTTCTATCGTGGTTTTAATCCGCCTGTGCGACAGGGGTATTGTTCTGCAGCGCATATGGAAGTGATTTGACAGGCACAAAAAACGAATGGGCCAATAGATGCTCACGTAAATCTGAAGCAAACTTATCCTTGGATGCATCGTCTGCCTTTTCCAAGGCCTGCATAATATCAAAAGCATAGTCTACGTAGACCGTACCTTCGGCGTCCATTATAAATGGCAGCTCCTGACCTGAATACACACTATTCAATGTAACTGCAGGAGCCCCTGCCTGCGCGGCCAGCTTCATATCCACTTCAACCAATCCCGGATACAGCTCTTCACCTGCAGGCAGCTCCTGATTATGTACGGATTGATACTGCTTCACCATGCGCTGTACATCATTTACCTTCTGTACCGTCTGTAAATCCATAACCTTTACTGTCGGTTCAACCTCTTCGTTCTGCACCAAAAAGTAAGCGCTACCGCCGTTCTCAAAAGCAGTTCCTGGTATGTCGTCAAGATAGCCAAGCTGCTTCAGTTTGGGCAGATCGATTCTGAACTTTTCATATTTCGGCGTATCAGCATCTGCATTCAGAATCGGCAATACGCCCTGATCCTTCTGAAACGCATCTATTGCACTCTGAATGCGGTTCACGCTTTCACGGTAAGCTGTTTTGGGATCCGTGTTGTGCTGAGCCTGATATAAGCAACCACTCGTTGTCATGACGAGCAGCATCAACAGGAACATACCTAACAACCGCTGCACCAGGCTTCTGCTTTTTGTTATTCGGCCTGACTTACTTCCATTAGTCATCATCAAGTATCCCCCTCAAACATCTAACACTTTAATATAAGCCTTCTCTGCCCCCGCCATCATACAAACCAGTCGTCATCCTGTTCTTGCCGCTGCCGTTCAAGCTGCTTGCGTATCGCAGCTTTGAGCGGATCTTCAGGAACATGTACAGACAACGAACTACGAACTTTAGCCTGACATGAGAGCCTTGTTCCAGCCTCAAGCAGCCGTCCCAGCTTGCGTTTCTCAGCATCGGTAGGAGGCAATAAAGCCTTACGCTCGTCCTGCTCCACCCCCACCTTACACATCAAACATGCTGCTTTACCATCGCAGCGGGTCGTAATCCTCACACCTGCCCGTCGTGCCGCATGCAACAGGGTCGTTCCTGGCTGGACCTTAATCGATTTATTCATCGGTAAAAATGTAACAACCTCTTGCATTATTGATCCTCCCCGGCTTCTTCCAACCAAGCAAAGCCTACCAGCTCCTCCACTTCCGATCTGAAGCGAGGTGTCCATACGTTATGACGACTTAGTTCAATCATTACAGGCTGATGAATCTCTGGGTCTTTACGCATCACTAAAGAGATTGGTACATACCGATCTTCACGTCCACGAAGCAGATTAAATAACAGTTCATGTGCCAACGGCATCAGTCGCAGCCGGTAATCATGAACTTTGGCTTCAGCAGCATAAGGAGCAAGCACCTGCTCGATTTGCGTACGATACCAGCTTTGGCGGGCCCATATCTCAAACCCGCCTACCAGCTCGAGTGAGCATGCACCCACCTGATAGTGACTTAGCAATGAAGCATACGGGCCTGTTGTGTCCACTACAGGCTCGTCCATTCTTCGTCCCGGAGCATGGTGATGCAGTGCTTTAGCCGCAGTAATATCTGCGTATACATCAATATCTCTTGGCGCTTGACTCAGCTGCACACCTTGAAGAAGCAAGCTGCAGCTGCCTCCCAGCAGCCATGTATGCGGTTGACCGTGCCAGGCTTTGGCCATCTCCAGCAATGCCGAATGTAATTCAGGGTAACACTCCGTCCAGCCCGACGTCTCATTTTGCCCCACAGGCACACACTCCTCTCATCCGTCTTATCCTTGTGTCCGTTCATTAGATGCGCTTATGCGGATGTTCTCTCTCCCGAAAGGGAAATCAAGTCAGAGAAGCGATCCCACCAAAAAAACCGATGAGCATAATTAAAAATGCAATAATCGAAAGGATGCCCCGCACGAGCCCTTTTGTTTTGGCACGAGCAAATGTAATCAGAAATACAGATAACCCCATAATGAGGATGGCAACCAATGACAGCCACATCTTGTCCATAGCGCTCATAAACCAACAGTCTCCCCTTCAAGTCCGATATTCATCACTGACAATGTGACAATTGCAATTATTATAACATGAAATCATGCGTATTTTTCCAATAAAAAGACAAAAAGCAAGTCAGCAGCCGCTGACTCACTTTTCGTTAACGCATTGCCAACTACTCGGAGCAGGCATGATCTATTATTTTTTCATCATCATTTTCATCAACGATTCCATATTGCTTGGATTCAGTCCGCTTTTCTTGACTGCACTCACAATATCCTGAACCGTATCCTCGGATACCGGTATTTTCGCCATGGCGGATACTTGTTTGATCAATTGGCGCAGCTGAGCCTCATTCTGCATCGTTGTTGGTTTCACTGTGCTCGCCAGCTTTTTGACAGCACCTTCCGTGATGGTTTTACCTGTTTTTTTATTAATGGCCTTCAGCGCTTCTTTCGAGATGTTGTTACCCATTCGTCTCCCCTCCTCCGGCAATACTCATGTGTATCATATGAGTCTGGTGCGGAAAAGGTGAATAAGCTTCATCACTTCATACTAGGCTGACGACACACTGAACTGATACACTCAGGAATGCCATTGTTCCCAGGTTTCGAGCTTCATCACTTCCATCTCGGTTTTCGGATCACGGCCCATCAAGGCTTCTACCGCATCCCTTGGCTGTCTGTTCTGGAATAATACATGATACAATTGATCTGCAATCGGCATCTGCACCCCATATTTCTGAGCAATAAAATAGGCGGCCTGCGTTGTTCGAATTCCTTCGACAACCATGCCCATGGATTGCAGCACATCGTCAAGCTTATCGCCCTGTCCCAACATGGAACCCGCTCTCCAGTTCCGACTATGCTGACTTGTCGCGGTAACGACCAGATCACCGATGCCAGCAAGTCCTGAGAAGGTTAATGGATTCGCTCCCATCTCAACACCGATGCGTGTAATCTCGGCAAGACCACGGGTTAACAGAGCTGCCTTGGCGTTATCTCCGAATTGAAGCCCGTCTGACATGCCCGCCCCAAGCGCGATAATGTTTTTGAATGCTCCCGCCAGTTCAACGCCGAGCATATCACGGTTTGTATACACACGAAAATAGGCATTCATAAACAATCCCTGAACTGCCTCAGCAGACTCCTTATCAAGGGCTGCCACAACAACCGTTGTTGGACAGCGCTTTACCACTTCTTCCGCGTGACTCGGACCTGACAATACAACGACCTTACCTTCTTCACATTCCAGTTCTTCCGAGATGACGGTGGACATGCGTTTCAGACTCTCCGTCTCAAAGCCTTTGGTTGCATGAATAATGAGCATCTCCGGTTTGTAGAAAGGTCTGAACTGATGCACGACTGCACGCATTGCAGATGAAGGCGCAACAATTAACACCGCCGCTGCATCTGCAACCGCCGCTTCCATATCACTGGTTGCCCGAATGCGGGGAGACAGCTCCGCACCAGGAAGGTAACGTGTATTGGTATGCTGTGTATTGATCTCGGCGGCCTGCTCTTCACTGCGTGTCCACATGACCACGTCCAGTTCATTTGCGGCCAGTACACTGGCCAGGGCTGTTCCCCAACTGCCGGCAACCAATACAGCAACTTTTTTAGACAACGCGTTTTCCCCCTCCAGGGTTCTTTGATCCCAATTTATTTTCCTGTCCTTTGGCGAGCTTCACAATGTTCGTGCGATGTCTCCAAAAGGCAAACAGACAAATAATCAGACTGCCCCAGAAAATACTCATTGAATATCCGGGCAAAATCAAGATGAAAACAGGAGTTAATGCAACGAAAATCAAGGAACCAAGCGATACATAACGTGTCAAAACAATCGACAAAATCGCAATGACTCCAGCGCAAAGCGCAGGCAAAAAGGCAAGACTTACCATCACACCGATTGCTGTAGCAATGCCTTTTCCTCCACGGAAGTTAAAATAGAGCGGCCAGTTGTGACCTGCAATCGCAGCAATACCACTGAATGCAGCAATCCACGGTGAGCCGCCGCTCAACCATAAGCCAATCCATACTGCAGCAATACCTTTGATTACATCTAGCAGCAGCACGCAAATAGCGGGCCCTTTACCCAGAATACGCAAAGTATTCGTGGCCCCGGCATTGCCGCTCCCGTGCTGACGTATATCAATCCCCCGTATTGCTTTTGCAAGAAGAACACTAAAGCTGATTGAACCGAGCAGATAGCTCAGCACAATCGCAGCGATTGGTAAAATCACAAACTTCTCCCCTAACCTTCGTCGGACTTCCTCCGAGTAAATATACGAATTGGTGTACCTTCGAAATCAAACGCTGCTCGGATTTTGTTCTCCAGATAACGCTCGTACGAGAAGTGCATCAATTCAGGGTCGTTCACAAAAATAACCATAGTTGGCGGTTTAACCGCAACCTGAGTCACATAGTTAATTCTCATTCTCCGCCCTTTATCCGTTGGCGGCGGATTAATGGCAACCGCATCAGACACCACATCGTTCAGCAGGTGAGTCTGAACGCGCAAGGAATGCTGTTCTGCTACACGCTGTACCACAGGCAGCAATTTTTGTAAGCGTTGTTTTGTGAGAGCGGACAAAAAGACAACCGGAGCGTACGTCATAAACAGGAAGTGGTCCCGAATTTTTGTCTCGAATTCTTTCATCGTTTTGTCCGTTTTATCTACGATATCCCATTTGTTCACCACGAACAACGACGCTTTGCCCGCTTCAAACGCATAACCTGCAATATGCTTGTCCTGCTCAATGATGCCTTCTTCGCCATTAATGACGATGAGCACGACATCAGCACGTTCAATGGCACGCATTGCACGCATCACGCTGTATTTCTCCGTGGTTTCATATACTTTACCGCGCTTACGCATACCCGCTGTATCAATCAGCACATAGCGCTGCCCGTCTTTTTCAAAAGGAGTGTCAATCGCATCACGGGTTGTTCCGGCTACGTCGCTGACAATTACACGTTCCTCTCCCAGAATCGCGTTCACCAGTGAAGATTTACCGACATTAGGTCGTCCGATCAGAGCTACACGAATAACATCATCATCGTATGTCTCTTCCTCTAGTTCAGGTAATTTCTCCACAATGGCATCAAGCAAATCACCAATACCTGTACCGTGACTACCGGATACACCAATCGGATCGCCAAAACCGAAGCCATAGAACTCATAAATCAGCTCACTGCGTCCAATATTATCCACTTTATTCACGGCTACAACGATCGGTTTGCCTGAGCGATAAAGCATCTCTGCAACTTCCTCATCAGACTGCGTAATGCCTGCTTTGGCATCACACATAAATACAATCACATCCGCCTCTTCGATCGCTAGTTCCGCTTGCATACGGATGGATTTCATAATGACGTCTTCACCGTCAATTTCGATACCGCCTGTATCAATAATGCTGAATGCTTTACCGTTCCATTCACCGATTCCGTAGATCCGGTCGCGGGTAATGCCCGGTTTGTCTTCCACAATGGCCAGTCTGTCGCCGATAATTCGATTGAAAATGGTGGATTTACCCACGTTCGGTCGGCCGACAATTGCCACAACTGGTCTTGCCATACATTCCACTCCTCCTGTCCATACTTACGTTTCTCATCATAGCAAAAAAGCTATGTCTTGGCTAACGTTTCGTGGCAAAAATCTCGCAATAACAACAATCGGCGAACCCGCTGGGGCTCGCCGATCTTGCTTTTATTGTCAGCAAAATATGCAGTATATAACTAAGAACCATGCATGTATAACTTATTTGAATTTGCTGAGTTTGTCGCCAAACAGTTCGCCGAGCGTAGTGCTCATACCTTGATTGTTCAAGGACACGTTAGGGTTGTTGATTTCTTCACGCGGCGCGTTGTTTCTTGCTGGTCTTTCTGCTTTTTGCGGTTGAGCAGGAGCTTCTTCTGTTTCCTTGATGCTCAGGCTTACACGCTGTTCAGCAGGGTTCATGTCCAGAATTTTAACTTGAACCTCTTGACCTTCTTTCAGCACTTCATGCGGAGTGCCAATGTGTTTGTGGGAGATTTGCGAGATGTGCACAAGTCCCTCAACACCAGGAGCGATTTCAACGAATGCTCCGAAGTCAACCAGACGTTTAACAACACCTGTTACGATGTCGCTTGTGTTGAATTTGTCGCCAGCTGTTTCCCAAGGTCCTGGTTGTACAGCTTTCATGCTCAGGCTGATTTTTCCTTTTTCAGGGTCAACTTTCAGCACTTTAACGTTAACTTTGTCGCCTTCAGACAATACGTCAGATGGTTTGTCAACGTGAGTCCAAGCCAGCTCGGATACGTGAACCAAACCGTCAACTCCGCCTACATCAACGAATGCACCAAATTGAGTCAAACGTTGAACAGTACCTTCGATCACTTGGCCTTCTTGCAAACCAGCCATAACTTGCGCTTTGTTTGCTTCGAATTCTTGATCCAGAACGTCTTTTTGGGAAAGGATCACTTTGTTGTTCTCACGATCGATCTCTTTCACTTTAACACGCAATGTGCGTCCTTTGTAGTCGCTGAAATCTTCAACGAAATGACGCTCAACCATAGAAGCCGGAATAAATCCACGAACGCCAACATCTGCAACCAGGCCGCCTTTAACAACGTCGCCTACAACAACTTCGAAGACATCTTGATCTTCAAAGTGCTTTTGCAGTTGCTCCCAAGCGTTCTCACTGTCAATTGCACGTTTGGACAGAACGAGTTTTTCTTTCTCGTCGTCGATGCTAAGAACTTTAGCTTCAACTTCTTGTCCAACCTCTACTGCATCAGACGCGCTGCCAACGTGAAGCGAAGACAGTTCGCGAATTGGAATAACACCGTCATATTTATATCCAATGCTTACATAAGCTTGGTTATCTTCCAATTTGACGATGGTTCCTTTTACAGTATCTCCTTTTTTCAAGGAAACGAATTGATCCAACTCATCTTGGGTTGCTTCTTGATTTTTCATTTCTTCCGACATGTCAAATACCCTCCTCAATTCAAAAACCCCATTATATTCAAACCTGCCTTGGCAGAGTTCAAAACACTTTCATGCGAATGCATTTGTTATAGCTTCCCACAAAAATATGGAAACATGCATTCATTACAGACAACCTTATTTGCTCGGCACGCCTGTTTTCACCATTTCATTAATTTTGGACATAATCTTCTCGGTAGCTCGCTCCAGAGCATCTCCAGATGGATCCTCCTTGAACTCGTCCAGATTAACCGGTGCACCATATACTACTTTCATCTTACGAAATAACTTGTAGTTACCGATAATAGCAGTAGGGATGACCGTAGCACCGCTGCGGAGAGCAAAGCTCGCTGCTCCTTTTTTGCCAATTCCTCCATCATTGTGACGGCTTCCCGCAGGGAAAATACCGAGCACTTCACCACCTCGCAGAATGTTGAGTGACGTTTTGATGGATTCCTTGCTGACGCCTCCTCGTTTCACGGGGAAAGCTCCTACAGCCTTGATGATTGGCCCCAGCACCGGAACATCAAACAATTCGCTTTTAGCCATAAATCTCACTTGACGGCGAATTTTGATGCCAACGGTTGGCGGATCAAAGTTACTGATATGATTGGAGCATAAAAGTACGCCGCCGTCTTTCGGGATGTTCTCCCGTCCAACTGCCTCCAGGCGAAAAAGAATGGTGTACAAGATCCGCAGTACTGTTTTGCAAAACGTGTAGATCATAGACCGCCCTCTCCTCTGACCATTGTGCAATAAGATACGATTTTGTCAACCACTTCATGGATGTTCATCTCAGTTGTATCCAGAACAATCGCGTCCTCTGCACAACGCAGCGGGGAAACCTCCCTGTTCTCATCCAGCTTGTCACGGGTGGCAATGTCTCGTTCCAACTGCTCCAACGTCAGACCATCGGATGGCTCCAGTTCTTTAAAGCGGCGAAGCGCACGCTCCTCCACACTGGCTGTCATGAAAATTTTCACTTCCGCATCGGGCAGTACTGTTGTTCCGATATCGCGTCCATCCATTACGACGCCCTTGCGCAAAGCCATTTGCCGCTGAATATCCACTAACTGCGTACGCAGCCCCTCGATTTGCGCATATCGAGACACGATTCCCGTTACTTCACGGGAGCGGATTTCCGAGGTTACATCCTCCCCATTACAGAACACTTTCTGTCCACCCCGATCCGGCTGTAAATCAATAACCAAATCCTGAGCTTCCTGAAGTACCTGAGTCATATCATCCGGAGAAATATGTTTCCGAACCATATGCAAGGATACTGCACGGTACATTGCGCCTGTATCGACATAAATGTAACCGAGTGCTTCTGCAACCAATCGGGCTACCGTGCTTTTTCCGGCACCAGCAGGTCCGTCAATTGCAACGTTCATTTTCCCGTTTTCTGATGTGTTCTGGCTTGTCAACGGGGCATTCCTCCTCAAACGATAAACCTCAATAAAAAAACAGGCATTGCCTGTCATCGTGAAAATTATACCACACTCTACACATGGATGCAAAAACAGACAAATCAGCCAACCCGATCTGCTTTTGTGCTTTGCCAATGAATCGGAGTGCCTTCAAGTCGATCAATCGATGTCATTATTTTCTTCAAACCTGGTACAAGCAGCAGGAGCTGGCTCAGCAGAGCAAGAAGCAAAAGGAATGCAACGAGACGCAGCACCTTTCTCTCCATTCGTTTGGAAAACAGAATATAGAGCCGTTCGAACCTCCGGGCAGCAAAACGTTTGTTCATTGGAAGCCATCTCCTTTTTTTGTGGATGTCATCTCCATTTTTGCCTTACGTTGCCCAGGAGGACCTTGCTTTATGCTCGTTAACCATCATGAAAAATTATTTTTTATTTTTATTTCATGCGATAGTCCAGTTGTCGTTCAAAACAAAATTTAATCACTTTCTGACGTTCGGAATCCATAATTTGCGAAAATTTCAGCATAGCCAGATCACGGCCTGATTCCAGGTTTTTGATACGAACCACCTCAGCCTCGAACTGAACATGGTCAATTCCACCATTACGATAAGGCACCAGCAGCCAGCATTTCAGCTTCTGTCCTTCCTGAATTTTGAATTCTGGCTCACAGTATACGGATAAACCTCCACCGCCGATATCTTCAGTCAGCATTACTGCACGGGTAAGATCTTCGCTCTGAACCGCCAGTTCAAGGCTGGCATGCACACGCAGAAAGCTGCGACGCTGAATTTTCGAGATTTCTTCAAGCAGCGGTTTTCGGATGCGGACAAGTCGAATGACATCCTCCTCAAACCCGGTAACATACGTATTGAAATAATGGCGGACACCGCTCTCATTTATGTAAGATATGGACAGTTCTTCTCCGAAAAAAAGTTTCTTCAACCGGCTGTTGCCTTGCTGCATCGGGACTTCAATCAAAAAACTGTTGTCATCCGTGTCTGCGATACGTGATTTGTATTCTTTATGTTCTTCTTTTTCATCAGCCGATGCGATCTGAATGTATAACACTTCGTTTATTTTAGGAAACAATCGGTTCACCGCCACTTATGTATTTATCTTCTTATTGCAAGCATTATTATATCACGACCGATCTTACATGGAACAAGAAAAAAACAGGCCAGCTGGCTGACCTGTTTTCAAAACCCCTTATGGTGCTTTAGTAAATTGCGTTCACCTGATGCTTTAGGAAGTTGCGTTCACCGGTTTAATTTCCTCCACAGCTTCTTCCATTCCGGTATTTGCATTAATGTAAATCCGGTAACGCGAACCGTTAATTCGTCCACCAAACTCATGACAAAGCACTTCTTTGCCGTATTCATTCTCAATTAACGATTTACGCACATAATTTTCTTTGAAATCGGGATTCAGCTTTTGGCGTGCCTGCTCCGCTGTAAGACTTGCTTTTGGAATCTGGCGTTTAGCGTTATGCTCATACACATAATCACTTGCCTCGAAGCCCGTTACTTCACCTGTATCCAGACCTACACGAACGGACATTTTCTCAGGGTAAATGAGTGTATCGCCTTGTTTCCGCACATACGTAAGGTTTCCGAGATTACCAAATTCATCGTAATTGACAGCCTGCATATTTTTATACCCTTTATTCACCAGAAATTGATCTGCCTGCTTCATTGCCTCTTGTCTGGAAACCTTTTTAGCCCCTACCGGCCGGGTGTCACTATATGAGATAAGCATCCCACCGTTTCGGGTGAAATCCATCATCAATTTCCCGTTTCTCGCATGCTCAGCAGTCGCTGTATACGATTCCCAGTCAGTTCCCTTCCCGTTCTCTTGGATCTGGATTTTGCCTGTTTCCATATCCGCAAATTTGGCTGCTTTCGCCTGAATTTGTTCTTTAGATACAGGAAGCCCGCTCAGCTTTTTCACAGATCGTTTGGCAAAAACATTGGCTACGGACGGACCCCAATCAAGCTCAGGGTATTCCTGCACCTTTTTGTTCATTGTGCGGAAGCCATCCACGATTGAATTATCGCTTGTCTGCTCCTGCGTGGCCATAGCCGTTTCAGCATCCATCCAGCGCAGCCGGTCTGACAGCACTTTTTGCTGTACTTGCTTCAGGTTTTTTGTAATTTCCGATGAGTTTTGATACAACGTCTTCAGATTGCCTACTTCCTTTTCACTAAGAGGTTCTTTCGTTAAGTCACGCATGGAAGCATGATACGCAAATTTCGAAATGCGAGAGAGAAACTCTTCCGTTTCGTTAAAAGGCAGCATTGTCAGCGGCAGCTGATTAATCTCATTTTGTGCTTCACTGGTGAGCCTCCAGACATTCATAAGCCCTTTACGATGCATGCCTTGTGAAGTTGCATGCACCGCAAGTGTATTACCAATCTCCGAATGCAATTTGTCCATATGAAACGAGAGATCATGAAATGCACGCTGGTACTGGTTCTCCGCCTTAATCAGTATCGCATTTTTTTCCTGATTCTCCTGATACCCCCACACAAGTGCGCCGATGAGGAGAACTGCAAATATCGGAAACATTACTGAACTTAGTCGTTTGTACACGGTAGATTCTCCTTTCTTCTAAACCACTGCCTTTATTGTGGATCGAAGAAAGAGCTCTTATGCATGCGATTTCCAGTCAGAACGAATTTTGACTTGTAAGAGCATGGCTCATGCCCCACTCGGCGCTAACCCTGTTTAGTTCAGTTGAAACCCGGTGACCATACCTTCTTCTTCAATCTCGAACTGGTCCTTGTTATCGCAAAGACACTGCTTGAACCCTGTTTCAATCCGATTTCGTTCCTTCTTGCCTCTCAGCGTAAACCGCTCACCACATTGCTTGCATCTGATTTTGATTTTAATTCTGCTCATCTGACATCCCCGTTTCATTTCGTCGTTCCCCAAGTGGTAAATACAAAAAAACACACCGGGGTCTAAGCGTTTTCACGCTTTATGTCCACCAGTGTGTCCGTATTTTTATAATTTAACCTCTTCCTCGCGCTTCACGAAACGAAACGGCGAACGATTGTTGGCCCGTGTAATCTTGCCTACTGCCCCGTACCACAGACCGGCCATAAGAGGAGCGATAAACCACAACCAATGATTCACCATCGTATTCATAATGACGTCGTACAAGGCATGCCAGAAGAACGGCAGAACCAGCGACAGTATAATATACCATCGTTTCTTCTTCTCATCATCAATAAATTTGGCCTTACCCATGTAGTATCCCATAATCACTGCAAACATCGCGTGCCCAGATACCGGGAGAAGCGCCCTGAGAAACATGGCCGATACGGATGCATTGCCCGCAATTGCATACAGTACATTTTCGACCGTGGCGAATCCCAGTGATACAGCAACAGAATATAATATTCCGTCATAAGGCTCGTCAAATTCAGTGTGATTATAAATAATATGATAGATCACAAACCATTTGACAAACTCCTCAACCCCGCCCGAGATCAGAATAGATTCGAGATAGGGATTATCCCCGAGCCACAACATCATGCCCCGCTGAATAATCATCACAGGCAACACAATCAGTATACCCATCAGAAAACCCCTGAGAATCATGTGTAATGGCTCGTAATCATACCGGTCTTTAAGATAGAAGTATGTTAACAAGGCGAGACCCGGAGCAACTGCTGCAGCTAAGACCGAAAACAAAAGCACCGAAATTCCCTCCTCTGACTTGTAACGCAATTAGAACCGGTGTTTAATCCTGACGTTTGAAGTGTGTGCAGATCAACTCAACTGCTTGTTCAGACATAACCACTTTCCCATACTCTTCCATTACTGCAGGAGTAACGGAGGAACCTTCACCAAACTCTGCAAGCAGGGCGATCAATGCGGCATGTTTGGAAGTGTCTACGTCATCCGGTTCAAAATGCAAGAACCATTTATTTTTATAAGAATACAGTTTTCCCGCATCCGTAACATGCTGACGTAACATATGGGCAGCCTCGATCAATACCTCGAAATCCTTAAATGCGTATACGATGGAATCACTTTGCTCCAGTGTAACTTCCATTTCATATACTTCTTCGGGAAGATCATCTTCATGACCTGAACCATATTGTTGCGGATCATATTTTCCACGAGTAACGATGACAACCATCCCTTGAGCGGGAAGTGCGAATACTTCAACAGCCAGCGGACCTGTAGCATCAAAGCCAAGTTCAGAATAAGCCTGGTCCATCATTTCAGTGAACAGTTCGTGTACCTTCGGTAGCTCCTGCCACATATCTTCTTTTTGTATTCCGCGCTCGCTCAGATCGTCAAAGGTCAGGAAAATCCGTATCTTATCGTGACTTAGTCGTTCTATTTTCATACAGGATCTCCCCTTTATAAGCAAGTCTTATAACAGATTATGAAGCACAAAACAATATGTGCTGAAAATAAATCTATGTAGTTATGTTATCATTTTATACCTCTAAATGCACGCAGTAAAATCAACAAAAAAAAGAATCAATCCACATCAAATCAAGACTGTGGATGATTCTTAATGGATGCTGTGGGCTATAAACCCGGTACGGTTGTATTTGTTTGACTTAAAATTTGCTCCACCTCATGTTTAACATCCGGGTTGGTACGTATAAAATCTTTCAGCATGTTCATATTTTCTTCTTTTTCTTTTGGCGAGATTACTCTGCTGCTTTTTGATGATGTCTTATGTGGTTCACCATGATGGTCCGGCTTGCTGCTAAAGCTATCCATACCCGGGAAAGTCATCTCCATCATTTTATGTTTGGCCTGGTCAACCATGTTTCGGGATGAACCTGAAGACAACATGGGCACTCTGCCTTTAGCTAACCAGGAACTGGCTGCAACGCCAACGACAATACCCCAGAAAAAGGATGACGCCTTCATTACTCCAACCTCCTTTAAGTGTTAAATCACAAGTAGTGTTTGCTGGAGTGGTCGATATCATTCCGCATAAATACAGGAAAACAAAAAGCCCGGCTTCTAATGATCCGGGCTTTTTGCAGCAGGTGAACGCAATGTGATGAGATGTACCTCGGCGGGACAACCTAGTCTTAAGGGAAGATGATTTGTGCCAAATCCCCTGCTCACCAGCATTTTGCCATTCCGACTATCTTGTTTGTGCCGCTTTAAGGAGAACCAGCCGGATGACACCTTGCGGTAAGCCCTGTTCAGAAATACGGGGCCTAACCATGGCAACACCAGTTGTCCCCCATGGGTATGACCACTTAATACGAGATCAGCATGCACTTCCAGTCTCAGAGCTTCCAGCGGATCGTGAACCAAAACAATTGTGCATTCGTCATGTCCCTGATTTCGAAGCAGCTCCTCTGACTGTTTAGAACGATAATCCAGACCGATCAGCCTTAGCTGATCCGATCCCTTTTGCAAATAAACCGCCTTATCCTGTAAAAGCTGCACGCTGGAATCATCTAAAATCCGTTTCAATTGAGCAGTGCCCGCTTTTTTGTCATGATTGCCGTACACCACAAAAGCCGGTGCTACCCTCGAAAGCAGATTCATATTGTGTCTTACAATCGACCAAGGAATTCCCTCCTCAGCGATATCGCCGCCAATCAGCACCCAGTCAGCCTTCCCCTTCCACTTCTCGAAGTCTGTGGTTGCCAGCAGGCGTTTATGTGTATCAGATACATATAAAATGGTGGCGCCGTCAAATGCTGCTGGAAGATTAATGAGCTCTACGTCATCCTGAACTAGATCGTATGCTCTGGCTTGAAGCCACATATGCAGCAGCAAAGCTGCTGCTGCTGAAATAACGATAGAAATGGTGAACAGCATTACCACGGTAGTGGCAGGAAAGTGTTTAGCGGAGGTGCTCCTTTGATGCCCCACCACACCAATCCAACGGTTAACATGATGAAAATAAAAATGAGTGAGTTAACAAATCTTTTGCTTAACCTCAAACGTCTTGAAGGATGCAATTCGGTCCGAGTGGGCAAGGACCTTGCCTCTGAAACCGAGTCCTCCTGCTGGTTAGCCGTTTTTTTGGAACGACTCGGTGCTCGCTGCGGTAAAACAGGGCTTTCCAGTGCAGATGCATAGGAGTTACGCTGTGACCGAGGTAAAGTGATTGAAGTAATGGGTGGAGTACCACCCGTTTCTGCAGCAGCAGCCGTTTCAGCGACCAGACTGGGCTGGGAAGCTGTGCGGCGCTCGATTTTCTCTTTTTTATCCGAGTGACGCTGACGTTGACTGCCATATGTTTTCATTCTGCTTAGTGGCTGACTCATGATCCCCTCCGAAAACGTATCGCCAAACCGGATACCAAGTCAATCACAAAATGACATAGAATAGGTGCCCACAACGTACCGGACTGCAAATAAATCCAGCCCAATCCGTAACTTGAGAGAAACACCCAGCCTGTAGGAATCCAGTGGCGAAGATAACGAATGTGAATAACAGCAAATAAAATACTTGTCCAGTATGGACCTATGACATGTTGTATCGCACCCCGGAACAGCAGTTCCTCGCACACAGCCACTATGGCTGCTATACATACAATATGCCAGATTGGACGCCCGCGAAACAAAAGCTCGTTAATGCCGCCGTCATCCATACTTTCCTGCGGTATAACATAGGACAGCACCAAATCCATGACAAGCATAATACCAGCCAGACCAAGACCCCACCATAAAAATTGAAGATTCTCAGGCAAAGCCAGAACCTCTAATACATTCCTCTTTTGCAGCAGAATCCATACAACACCAATAATTAAAGTCAACCCTTGAGTAAAATAAAGGTTAATCAATAATAAGCGCTCGGTTAACTGCTGAGGTTCAGCCTTCTGAATTTTGAATTTAGGAAACTTCTTGTTTTTCATTGCATGCGTCTGTCCCTTGAGTTATTTGACATCAATAATTTTTTCATTAGCTAATCCTGAATTATTTCATCGACTAATCCAAAATTATGTCCTTTAACCTATCTAAAATCACTTTTATTCGCCCATCCAAAATTATTTTCATTCGCCAAACCGATAGTATACTAAATGATAGCCAAAAAACCAATCCGGTTCAAGACCTGTCCCAAGTCCCGGATGTTCACCCTGAAACGTTACTTCATTAATGCGATAAAATTAGTTTTATTAACGCAGCGGAATTGGTTTCGCGAAACAGCAGGATTAAGCCATTTTCACTCAGATTCCAGACCTCTTTGCAGAAAGGGACAGCTCAATAAATGTCCGGCAAGCTTAACAAACATGCGTATAATTAAAACATTTAAGCCTATTGACATGCTCATGTCAGCCATGATACATTATGAAAAAATTAGTCACGTTAAACACAGTGATAAAAAAATTATGTTAAACACGATGATGGAAAAAAGACGTTGCAGTGTCTTTCAGAGAGCCGATGGTTGGTGCAAATCGGTGGCAGGCAAATGTTCTTGAGCGCTCCTGAGTTATTGCATTGAAACTGGAGTAGGTGCAATCGGTTTAGACCCGTTATCCTCTTCGGTCTTTCATTAGACCGCTAAGACTGTCGTTGCGAAACGGCAGTGAATTAGGGTGGTACCACGACAACTCTCGTCCCTTATTGCGCAAGCAGTATGTGGGTTGAGAGTTTTTTTGATTGTTTTTGATAAAAAGAGTCCTGTGGAATCACCCTGTTTGTTTACCCTGCCCCTCTGCCACAGTACCGCGTTGTTGGAGGGAAGAATCATTTGGTTTTAAGGACGTTCTCCTGACGGAGATCAATCCTTGACGAATATAGATATACAAATCCAAGGAGGAAGAAACCATGTACAAAGTGTTAGTGTCGGACCCAATCAGTGATCTGGGAATTCAGCAGCTGGTGGATGCAAGTGATGTAGTTGTCGAGAAGAAAACCGGACTTAGTGAAGATGAGCTTGTTGCCATTATTGGTGATTATGACGCACTCCTCGTTCGCAGCCAAACACGTGTTACTGAACGTATAATGACGGCTGGTACCAATCTGAAAGTCATCGGACGCGCAGGTGTTGGCGTTGATAATATTGAGCTTGAACCTGCTACACAACGCGGAATTATCGTTATTAATGCACCTGACGGAAACACCATTACCACTTGTGAGCATACCTTTGCAATGATGATGGCACTCGCCCGTCACATTCCGCAAGCCTACGCCAAGACCATTCAAGGTACATGGGATCGGAAAACCTTCCTCGGCGTGGAATTGAGAAATAAAACTCTGGGTGTACTTGGTATGGGACGGATCGGAAGCGAAGTTGCCAAACGTGCTAAAGCTTTCGGAATGGATATTCTCGCATACGACCCGTTCCTTACAGAAGAGCGTGCAGAAAAACTGCAAGTGAAGCTGGCAAGCGTGGATGATATCATTCGCAATGCAGACTTTATGACGGTTCATACACCGCTGACTCCAGAAACTCGCCATATGATTTCCCGTCCACAGTTCGAAGTGATGAAAAAAGGCATGAGAATCATCAACTGTGCCCGCGGCGGTGTTATTGACGAGATGGCCCTTGTAGAAGCTATTGATCAAGGTATTGTAGCGGGTGCGGCATTTGACGTATTTGAGAGCGAGCCGCCTGCGGCAGATCATCCGTTCCTGAATCACCCAAGCATCATTGTTACACCTCACTTGGGCGCATCGACGGTAGAGGCTCAGGAAAATGTAGCCATTGACGTCTCAGAGCAGGTGCTTCACATACTTCGTAATGAACCATTCAAAAATGCTGTAAATATGCCGCCTGTTGCACCAGCGGTTATGAACAAGCTGCAGCCTTATTTCAAACTGGGTGAAACGCTGGGCAGCTTTGCCGCTCAAATCACACAGAACGCTGTGCAAGAGATTCGCATTGATTATGCGGGTGAGCTGTCCGAGGTAGATACATCACCACTGACACGTTATATTGTGAAGGGTGTTCTGGCCAGACATTTGGGTGGAGAAGCCAACATCGTCAACTCCATGCACCTTGCCAAAATTCGTGATTTGAATATTGTGGTCAGCCAAACCTCGGCTACAAAAGGATTCACAAACCTGATTACTGTTACTCTGGTGACCAATCAGGATGCAGAAGAACGCCGTGTTGCAGGTACGCTTCTTGCGGGATATGGTGAGCGGATTGTTCGTCTGGACAAATTCCCGGTAGATATCGCACCGGAAAGCCACCAGATTCTGATCTCTCATAACGATAAACCGGGAATCATCGGACGTGTAGGTACATTGCTTGGTCAAAATGATGTAAACATCGCCTCCATGCAGGTAGGCCGTAAAATTATTGGCGGTGCTGCGATCATGATTCTGACCGTAGATAAAGAAGTGCCAAAAGATGTGCTGGTTCAGCTCACAGCTTTGCCTGAATTGAACACAGCCGTTGAGATTGTACTGGGCTAATATCGCTGCTTATACTATACAAAAGAGACGGGAACGATTGATGTTCCCGTCTCTTTTGGTACGTGAAAATTTACTTTTTTTTATTAACTTGTGCGTTTTAACTTAATTGAATAATGGTTAATGTTGCACCCGGTGGTGCCAGAACAGCTGTAGCTACAAGGCCGAAAAGCTGCAGCTGGATCGTTGAGCCGGCCGTAACTGTGACGATAAAGTCTGATTGTAGCTGACTCAACGAAAGCGCAGGTGAGACGACACTCGCTGCAACTGATGCACCGTTAAGCAATACCCGAGATTGTATTAAGGCTGCAGCTGTTAAGTTAATTTTATAAGTGATGTAATATCGTCCAGTATTAGCTAAGGTGAACGTATCGTTAGATCCATTAACTGTAATACCTGTGCCGATGTTTTGATTGTTAGGCAGCGGGATCAACGTACCACCCAAAACAACAAGGATCGTACCGCTCGTATTTTCTGCAAAAGAGGAGGTTGCTGTGACAGATGTTCCTGTTGCCCCTGTAGCACCTGTATCTCCTGTTGAGCCTGTGGCTCCGGTGATACTCGTTCCTGTCGCCCCGGTGACTCCTGTTGCTCCTGTTACACCCGTTGTTCCAGTCGAACCCGTAATTCCATTTGCGCCTGTTGCTCCAGTAGCTCCGGTCGTGCCTGTGGCCCCGGTGATACTTGCACCGGTCGCTCCAGTGACTCCGGTTCCTCCGGTTGCACCCGTAACTCCATCTGCGCCTGTTGCTCCTGTAGCACCTGTCGAACCTGTGGCCCCGGTAATACTTGCACCGGTCGCCCCAGTGACTCCAGTTCCTCCGGTCGCGCCCGTAACTCCATCTGCTCCTGTGGCTCCTGTAGAACCTGTCGAACCTGTGGCCCCGGTAATACTTGCACCGGTCGCTCCGGTGACTCCGGTTCCTCCGGTCGCACCCGTAACTCCATCTACACCTGTTGCTCCTGTAGCACCTGTCGAACCTGTGGCCCCAGTTGTACCTGCTGCTCCCGTCACACCCGTCGCTCCTGCGGCAGCCAACAGCGTGTAATCCGCTGATGTACCCGGCGTTCCTGTTGGGGATGCCACATTCGCGATATACGTGCTTCCGTCAAACGTAACCACCTGACCCGCGGGATATGTCGGGGCCACTGCCGGGTCAAATGCTACGATGCCTGTTAAACCAACCCCGGTCGCTCCAGTCAGACCTGTCGAGCCAGTGGCTCCAGTTCCTCCGGTTGCACCCGTAATTCCATCTGCTCCTGTTGCCCCGGTCGAGCCTACAACTCCTGTTGCACCTGTAGTTCCCGTGACTCCAGTAGCACCGATTCCTCCGGTCTCCCCAGTTGTGCCTGCTGCTCCCGTCACACCCGTCGCTCCTGCGGCAGCCAACAGCGTGTAATCCGCTGATGTACCCGGCGTTCCTGTTGGGGATGCCACATTTGCGATATACGTGCTGCCGTCAAACGTAACAATCTGACCCGCCGGATATGTTGGAGCCACTGCCGGATCAAACGCTACGATCCCCGTTAAACCAACCCCGGTCGCTCCAGTCAGACCTGTCGAGCCAGTGGCTCCGGTTCCTCCCGTTGCACCCGTAATTCCATCTGCTCCTGTGGCTCCTGTTGCCCCGGTCGAGCCTGCAACTCCCGTTGCACCCGTCGCTCCTGCGGCTGCCAGCAGCGTGTAATCCGCTGATGTACCCGGCGTTCCTGTTGGGGATGCCACATTCGCGATATACGTGCTTCCGTCAAACGTAACCACCTGACCCGCGGGATATGTCGGGGCCACTGCCGGGTCAAACGCTACGATCCCCGTTAAACCAACCCCGGTCGCTCCAGTCAGACCTGTTGCCCCAGTGGCTCCGGTTCCTCCGGTTGCACCCGTAATTCCATCTGCTCCTGTGGCTCCTGTTGCCCCGGTCGAGCCTGCAACTCCCGTTGCACCTGTAGTTCCCGTGACTCCAGTAGCACCGGTTCCTCCGGTCTCCCCAGTTGTGCCTGCTGCTCCCGTCACACCCGTCGCTCCTGCGGCTGCCAGCAGCGTGTAGTCCGCTGACGTGCCCGGCGTTCCTGTTGGGGATGCCACATTTGCGATATACGTGCTGCCATCAAACGTAACCACCTGACCCGCTGGATATGTCGGGGCCACTGCTGGATCAAATGCTACGATGCCTGTTAAACCGATACCTGTCATCCCGGTTGGTCCCGGTGCACCTGTTGATCCTGTCGCCCCTGCCGCAGCAAGTAATGTATAATCCGGTGATGTGCCTGGCGTTCCTGTTGGTGACGTTACGTTAGTAATATACGTACTTCCATTGTACGTTACTACCTGACCTGCCGGATATGTTGGTGCTACAGCCGGATCGAACGTTACTGAGCCGTCGAGACCAGCCCCAGTGGCCCCCGTCGCACCCGTTGTACCTGCGCCAGCAAGCAACGTATAGTCTGCTGATGTGCCTGGCGTTCCGGTTGGTGAAGCGACACTCGTAATATATGTGCTTCCGTTATATGTCACGATCTGCCCTGCCGGATACGTTGGTGCTTGGGCCGGATCAAAGGTAACTATACCTGTTAAACCAACTCCCGTTGCCCCTGTTGGTCCTGTTGGACCAGCCCCTGCAATTAACGTATAATCAGACGAACTTCCAGGCGTTCCTGTTGGAGATGCCACATTTGTAATATACGTACTTCCATTGTAAGTTACCACTTGAGCCGCTGAATACGTTGGCGCTTGCGCAGGGTCGAATACCATTGAGCCGCCGAGTCCGGCCCCGGTAGCACCCGTTACTCCTGCTGATGCAATTAATGTGTAGTCTGACGATGTACCTGGTGTACCCGTCGGACCTGCTACACTGGTAATATATGTGCTGCCATTGTAGGTAACGACCTGCCCCAATGGATATCCTGATGCAAGCGCAGGGTCAAATGCCACAGCTCCAGAAAGGCCGATTCCTGTTGCACCAGTTGCTCCTGTTGTTCCCGGAGGGTCTGCACCAAGTAACAGGGTGTAATCAGGTGAACTCCCCGGTACACCTGTTGGTCCATTCACATTAGCTACATACAAGCTGCCATTATAGCTGACAACCTGACCTTGCGCGTAAGTTGACCCTGCGGAAGGGTTAAAAGTTGTAATATTGTTTAAACCTACGCCCGGAGCACCCGCTGGTCCTTGTATGCCTTGGGGTCCAGCAGGGCCGGCAGGGCCAACTGGCCCCACTGCACCTGCCGGCCCTCTCGCTCCGGGAACACCTGGAACGCCTGGAACCCCTGGTACACCCGGAGGTCCTGGCGGCCCCGTTACACCCCCGCCAAGAGTCGTTGTTGCTCTGCTTAACGAGATGGATATGGAACGGATTAACCCGACCAGTCTATCTTTGTCTGCCGGCGGAATCTCCAGCAGCAAGGTGACGCTCAGCAGGTCATCCAGCAGATTTTGCAAGTTACCTGCCAGATTGATCAAAGCAACCGGAACAACCTCTGAAGAGGCAATGGTTAGCTCTAGTACAGCTTGAAGCTCTGCTTTTACACCCGCTCGGAACTCAGATTGGTTCACAAATGTAAGTAATTGACGCAGCCCATTCTGTAATGCAAATATATTAGCCGCGGTAGGCTGACTAATCGCAGCTGGAATCGTCACGGCAAGAGAGCGCAGAATAGATTCATATTGCTCCAGTTCACTCGCGGTTATCGGAATAAACGGTGATCCCGCTCGAAATGATCTGCCTTCCAAAAATGCTTTGATGTTTACTCTTTTTCGTCCATCGGACATGTTTGATTCAATCCTCCTTTAGCATGTTGTTTTTCAAGCTTATGAAGGAGATGTACAAAAATTATCTTGGACATTTTTTTCACAGCAAAAAAATAATGTTATCTTTGTTCCACGATGAACAAGATTAAACGGAAGACTTCAACAAAAAACACCCTCCATCAGAGGGTGTTTCGGCATATTTTTTTATTATTTCGAAGAATCCAGAGGAAATTGTAAAATAAACTCTGTACCTTCACCAAGCACACTATTAACTTGAATCGTACCTTGATGAGCGTCTACAATATTTTTTACGATAGCAAGACCCAGACCGGTTCCTACGCTTTCTCCCCGGACGCGAGCTTTGTCTGCCTTGTAAAAACGCTCAAATATAAATGGTACGTCTGATGAGGGAATACCTACACCCTGATCCTTTACACACACTCTGGCGAAAGGAGCACGCATATGTGTGACCAGTTCAGCAGAAATCACTACACTTTTTCCCTCAGGCGTGTGTCTGAACGCATTATCCAGCAAATTCGTAAACACCTGCTCAAGTCGATCCTCATCGGCCTGCTGAAGAGAAATCTCCTGCTTGCATTCATACTGAAGCTGAATTCCCTGCTCCTTCGAGCGTACCATAAACTTTCGATAAATGCGTTCGAGCAATTCGCCAAGTTCAACTTCCCTCATGTTCATATCGGTATGTCCTGCATCCATTCGTGCAAGATCTAACAAATCTTTCACCAGCCTGCCCATTCGCAACGATTCATCATGAATGACCTGAATCAGTTCTTCACTCTCTTCCGGCGATGTTGCCATTCCGTCCAAGAGCGCTTCGCTGTATCCCTGCATCATGGACAAGGGTGTGCGAATCTCATGAGATACGTTGGCCACGAAATCACGGCGCATTTTTTCCATTTTCACTTCTTCCGTAACATCACGCAAGACGGCAACCGCTCCGCGAACAACACTATCCGCATACAGAGGAGCCATCTGAACAGACCAGACCCCTTGCTGCACATGCACGTTGGAATTCTGATCCCCTCCCTGCTCCATCACCAATCTGAATAACGGAACAAGCGGCTCCGGTACATCCCGCGACGGCTTGACAGCAGAATGACCATCCAGACCTTCATGCTCCTGAGCCCAGTCAAGGGCACACCATGCCTGCATGATTTTCTCTCCAGGCGGATTCGTCAGAATCACCTTGCCCTCACCATCAAACGTAATCACGGCATCGGTCATACTCCGAAGCACACTTGCCAAATGTTCCTTCTCATGATTCAAATTCCGGATGGTATCCTCCAGTTGTATAGCCATGTGATTAAACGTGTTCGCCAATTCACCAATTTCGTCATTCGTTCGAAGTGAGAGTCTGGTGCCATAATTGCCTTTACGGATTGCATTGGCAGCCTGAATCAACTGCTGCATAGGCTGCGTAATTTTGGTGAACAGAAACAATGCAAAAAAGGTCGTTAAACTAAAACCGACGATACATATATACGTAAACAACCTCTTGATGTCTCTTGACTCCGTCTCGGCAAAGTTGGTATCGATATAGGGCAACAGAAATAAACCCAGCGCTATAAGTACACAACCCACGAGGCAAATAATTGTAATCCATAACTTCCCAACCAGTGATCTCCAGAAAGCAAAACTATTTCGGTACTTCCAGTTTATAACCGACACCCCACACGGTTGTAATCATCGCTGCCGATTCAGGAGACACCTTGTTCAGCTTCTCACGAAGACGCTTCACATGAGTATCCACGGTACGAAGATCACCGAAAAATTCGTAATTCCATACATCTTTAAGCAGTTCTTCTCTGGAGAAAACTTTGTCCGGTGACGTTGCCAAATAATGCAACAATTCATACTCTTTCGGAGTTAAGCTGATCTCTTCACCGCCCGCAGTCACCCGGTGTGCATCATGCTCAATGACCAGGTGGGGAAATACAATATTGTTGCTTGAATTGCTCTCTTTAGACAAATAAGCAGTAGCCGAAGAGCGGCGCAGAATCGCTTTTACACGATAAATAACCTCACGAGGGCTAAACGGTTTAACGACATAGTCATCCGCTCCGACCTCAAACCCTTGTACCCGGTTGATCTCTTCCCCTTTTGCAGTAAGCATCAATACAGGAGTTGATTTTACTTGACGCAGCCGAGTGCACACTTCAACACCATCCATGCCTGGAAGCATAACATCCAGCAGAATAAGGCCGTAATCACCTGCGGTTGCTTTGCGAAGTGCTGTTTCTCCATCCTCCGCTTCGTCAATCTCATAGCCTTCTTTTTCAAGATACATTTTTAAGAGTCTGCGGATTCTTTCTTCATCATCCACGACCAGTATACGATTCTCATGTTCCGACATGCCACTCCAGCCCCTTTGCAATAACTCCTCAATCACTTCTATTATGTTCGATCCTGCGAACAATATTTGAATACCCCCGTTTAACCTACAGAGTACATCATGAAATTTACCGTTTGTGTGTCCCTCATGTTAATGGACTCTACTAGTCTGCTCCAGCATAGGAATGTAATCCCGCGATAATCAGATTTACGCCAACCAGCGTAAACATCACGACCAGGAAACCGAGTACAGCAAGCCAAGCAGACTTCTGTCCCTGCCATCCTTTGGATAAACGCAAGTGCAGATACACACTATAATACAGCCACGTGATTAATGCCCACACTTCTTTCGGGTCCCAGCCCCAGAAACGGCTCCAGGCAATCTGTGCCCAGATCATGGCAAATATTAAAGCCCCCAGGGTAAAAATCGGGAAGCCAATGGCTATGGCACGATAACTGATCTCATCAAGGTCATCAGCATCAATTCCATTCATCATGGGTTGCAGCGCTTGTCCGAGTGGTCTGCGTACAATTAAACGAATAATACCATATAGAATCAAGCCTACAACAATAGACCATACCACCGTGTTCAGCTTACGTCCTGCATTAACTCCATTCATCCAGGAAGGCGTTTCAAGTAAAGGCTTCTTCATCCCGAGAAACGGTTCCATGCTCTCCACTTCGCTATTATATGGAGCAAAAACAGGAGGCATGCGATAAATCACTTTCTCTATTGTACTATTTCCCTCTACCTCTGTGTCAATGCCGACGGTTTTTTGCACAAAAACAGCCTCATATCCAGCCGAGCGGAAGGCAAACACCGTTCCGATAAATCCAATAACAACAACAATTGTAATCAGCGTAAACTCCACCCATCCGCGTTGACGGCGGGAGGTCTTGTCCTTCCCGCTAAAATCTACCGTACGAAGCAGATACATAAAGCCGGCGGCAAAACCCACTGCAAAAAACGCCTCACCAAGCGCTGCAAGCGTAACATGTATTTTCAGCCAGATGGACTGTAATGCCGGGATCAGGGGCTGAACTTCCTGTGGAAATACAGCGGCATAGGCCATTATGATAATCGTCAGCGGAAGTGCAAACAAGCCCAGCAAAGACTTGCGATAAATAGCGTACACCACGATAAAAGCAACCATAATCATCATGGATAAAAAGGACATAAATTCGTACATATTACTTACCGGTATGTGACCTGCTCCAATCCAACGGGTTACGAAGAAAACAAGATGTGCTGTCAACGCTACCGTCGATGCAATAAAAGCACGTTTGCCCCAGCGATTCATATGAGCCAGCGGATCACGATTACTCCATTTCTTGCCCATGACCGCAACGGCATACAACAAAAATGCAGCACAATATAGGAAAAAAGATATGATAAATGCGTCGCTGCTGAAATCCAGTATACTCATGCTTGGTTCCCCCCGTTATCCAACGACTTCTCATGCACTTCCAGATTCATTTGTTTCAAAATCCCGGCAACTTCCCGCCGGAATCCAAACCAGTTCTTGTTCGTATGTCCGCCAAGCGTAATCCGCTCATCATCAAATCGAATCCATATCCGGCGATGATGCCAGTAAAAGCCCATGACTAGACCCAGCATGACTATACCTGCGCCCACCCAAACAAACGGCATCGCTTTATCTACACGTATATTCAGGTAACTTACCGATTGGATAAGATCCACCTTATCCATGCTGTCTACCTCCAGCTCCAATGGAAGCTCGCCCCCTACAAGCTGACGATTGATTGCATCCTGCTGGAAGCGCTGCTTGTCGATTTGTTTGACAAAATACAAGTATTGCATGCCCTTCTCTGGCAAATCCGGCCCTTCAATGTGGAAAAGAAATGCAGGTGCGTTTGGAGAAGGAGACTTGGATTTGGGCACACCTTTATCGTCCAGTGCAAAATCCATATATTTCTCTTTAACCGTCAAAGTATAAGGTCCGACCTCGAAATTACGCTGCGTATCCGTCATATCAACCTTTAAAGAGCCGTATACCTCACCGGTTTTGGTATTAACCAGATCGGGCGTGACGGAGCGTATCGTTGGCGTCAGATCATAATCAAACTGGTACGCCTTCAGTCCATGGTAATTGAGTGGATGATTGACACGTACATCATGCCTTGCAACCTCAGCGAGCTGAGGTTTTTTGGACGGATCAGAGCAATCTGCTGTACATTCATACAAGACAACCTTCGTTTCAAACAATTTGGGAACCGTTTTATTCAAATTTTTGAACTGCTCCGGCACCTCATCATCACTATAAAATTCCACATTGAACTTCTCATTTTTCAGATACATCGAAGTATTTGGAATCTTTTTGATCTCCCCTTCCGGAAAAGCCACATGCTCATCCAGATTCAGGCCAGGAAGCCCGCGTGCGAGTACAGCTAGCAGGAAGATGATAAGTCCGATATGGATAACATAGGGACCCCAGCGACTGAAACGCTGCTTCTCTGCAAGCAATGCGTCTCCCTGAGTGTGCACACGATACCCCTTCTTGCGCAGCGGAGTAACCGCTTTCTTAATCCACTCTTCGGGTGCCTCTTCAACAGAACCTTGGTACACCAGTCGCTGTCTTGTCAGAAATTGCGGATGCTTGCGAATTCGCTGCTTGTTCAGCGCTTTGTATAGTGGAAGTACACGATCCAGGCTGCAGATGACAAGCGAAGCGCCGATCATAACCAGCAGTAAAATAAACCACCAGGATTCATATGTATGAGACAAGCCCAGCAGATAATAAATATGACCTAACTGACCATAGGTCTCTTTGTAATAAACTGAAGGGTCCATGTTCAGGAACGTGCTCTCCTGCGGATAGATTGTACCCAGCATAGAGCCAACCAGTGTGAGAACGATCATGTACACTGCAATTTTAACCGATGAAAAAAAGTTCCATATGCGATCGATAATATTGGGATTACTGCGCTGTGAGCGCCGGGCCATTCCGTCATAACGCATCTCCAGCACTTCATTGGTTTGGGCTTCAGCCTCAAGCAGCGGTTTGCCACAGGCTTCACATAGTACTGTGCCTACCGGATTCTGATGTCCACACTCACATTTCGTATTTTGGAACACGAATAGACCTCCTGTCAGGGCTGCTTCGCCAGTTGTGAAATTTGAGCGTCAAGTGTACCCAGGTCCAATTGTCCGATGTGAATAGTGGAGATTTTGCCCGTTTCAGATACAAAAAACGTTGTTGGCATAGGAGAAATTCCGAAATCCCGAACCGAATTTTTGTCCCGATCCAGCATGATCGGGAAATCCACACCCACCTGCTGCACAAAATTTTCTACAGTCATCTGATCTTCTCCAACGTTGATTCCGACAAATTGCACTCCTTTTTCTTTCCACTTATCGGCCTGAGCTTGCAGCGCAGGCATTTCCTTCACACAAGGCTCACACCATGTGCCCCAGAAATTGATCACCATCGCTCTCCCTTGGTATTCGTCAGACGTATGAACTTGACCATCCAGGCCCAGCAGTTCAAAAGAAGGGGCTTGATCCCCTTCTTTTGGCTTGCCGTTCGAGCCGGATACCGATGTCGTAATCGCGTACCCGCCCAACACCAGGATCAAGCACAAAATAACGATTTGCACCGTTCTTCTTGATTTCCCCATGTGCTGACTCCCCTTTTTAATGACGATTTCATTCGCTCGTCTGTTTTGCACAGACAACTGTGAACATCCTATGAACAATTATAGCGAATTTCGTCACAAAACTGCGGCGGTTTTATGAAAATTATGTGTCCTCACATTACCTTTTTTTCATTTTTTTGGCGGGTTCGGACTTGGCGAGCGTAATCAAGTTGTTAACTTCCTCTTTGGTCAGCTTACGCGTCAGCCCGCGTTTCAGATTTTGCAGCAGAATGCCACCAAAGGAAATCCGTTTCAGACGAATAACCGGATGGTTGATGGCCTCAAACATACGTCTAACCTGACGATTCCGTCCTTCATAGATCGTAATGGAAATGACAGCCTCATTCGAAGCCGTATCTACATCCTTGTATTCCACTTCCGCTGGTGCGGTCATGCCATCCTCGAGCATAATTCCGTTTTTGAGCTTGTCCAGCGCAGAACCATGCGGCACACCTTTAACCGTTGCCAGATACGTTTTGGGCACGTGATGTTTCGGGTGGGTCAGCAGATGTGCAAATTCTCCATCATTTGTAAGAATTAGTAACCCTTCCGTGTCATAGTCCAGACGACCTACCGGATAGACACGCTCTTTAACCCCTTTCAGATAGTCAGATACAATTTTACGTCCTTCCGGGTCTGATGCACTTGTAATGACACCCTTAGGTTTGTTCAGCATCAAATAAACTTTGTTCTCACTGCGGATCGGCTTACCATTAACCGTAATCATATCCTCTTCGGGGTTTGCTTTCGTACCCAGCTCGGTTACGACCTCCCCGTTAACTTCTACTTTGCCGGACAGGATCAGTTCCTCACTCTTGCGGCGGGATGCAATGCCTGCCTGTGCAATAATTTTTTGTAATCTTTCCATGTTTGTCATGTCACCTCACACTAATGATACCCATCCAACCGGGAAATCACAAGGATTATCGTTTGCACACAAAAAAAGCCTACCTCCACTTGACCGCTTTCGCTGCATCGCGCAAAGGTAAACCTCCTTTATATTCAATCCTTACGAACCTGAAACTTTACCTGCAACCACCACAGGATTTTTGGCCGGAGTCGCAACTTCTTTAATAAACGACTGTAATGTCTTTGAGGTGATAAAATATGTCCGTCCACCATAAACAAACGTCATCATGCCGATAACCTGATTGTTCTGGTTCAGCACCGGCCCACCCGAATTACCTTGAGCCATCGATTTAACGATGCTGCCAATGCCTGCTTTTCCTGGCACATCGGTTGCCTGCGAGCTGAACACTCGACTTTTGGCAATCGTGTTATAGGTCTTAGGGAACTCATCATCCAGCAGCACAAGATCACCAGCAGCATTTTTAGGGAAACCGATGGTATACACCAGTTGATTGTCTTTGGCACTCGCAAACGATACAGGTTCAGCATCAATCGCTTTATCCAGCTTGAGCAGAGCCATATCTGTTACGGGATCGGTTTTTATAATTTTCGCATGAACAGACTGATTCAACGCACCCGGACTCGCTACTGTCAACGTCCCCTCATCTCCAGCGGATAGCTCCGCATAGTCCTGCACAACATGGTAATTGGTCAGCACAACGTCTTTGGATATTAGAATTGAGGTGCCTACATCGTAATAAACCATATCGGGCTCATCTTCTTTAATCAAACGTACATTCACCACCGGAAAAGAATCAGCAGTTATAGCCATTTTAGCTCGCAATGATTTGTCGAAGTAACCGTTAAATTGTATCGTTTGCTCAGCTTGGGCAGCCGCTAATCCTGTGGGACCTGCAAACAAACCTATGGCGAGCATACTTGTCATCCCTAAATGAAGCATTCGTTTCCAACTCTTCTGCATGTCTCACTCTCCTCCGTTATCATTCTAGCATAACTAGTATATCGGAGGGAAAGGAGCGCTAGATTAACCAAAAACGAATAAACATATCGCAAGAGCTGCAATAAATCCAACGACGTCCGAAAACAATCCAACTTTGAGAGCGTAACGGCCGTTCCGTATCCCCACCGCTCCGAAATAAACCGTCAATACATACAATGTGGTATCTGTACTGCCCTGAATGGTCGATGCCATCCGGCCAATCATGGAGTCAGGTCCATACGTTTTGATCAGATCGGTTGTAAAAGCCAGTGAGCCTGTCCCCGTTAGCGGACGTAATATGCCGAGGGGCAACACTTCGCCGGGCACACCCATCCAGGAGACAAGTGGTGTGAACAGACTCATGACATAATCAAGCGCCCCCGATGCCCGGAAGACACTGATGGCTACCATCATGCCTACCAGATGAGGTATGATGCTGATCGCCGTCGAGAAGCCATCCTTGGCCCCATCAACAAAGGATTCGTAAACCGGGACCTTTTTGGTAAACGCATATAATGGAACAAACGCGATAATAACCGGAATGGCCCAGACGGAAATCCAGTTAATGAAGGTCAACAAGGCTGCTCATCCTTTCATGCCGGGATTACCGCTTGAAGTTACACGCGGCGGTCTGCGCAACGTCCTGTTTCGATACCAGCGGTCAGCCATTATGGCAGCCAGCGTGGCAATGATCGTAGCCATCAAGGTCGTGCCTACAATCTCTGTTGCATTGGCTGAATGATAGTTCAGCCGAATCGCAATCAAGGTCGTCGGTATTATAGTAATACTCGCTGTATTCAGAGCCAGAAGTGTACACATGGCCGGGGAAGCCGTCTGTTTGTCTGGATTAAGTTCCTGAAGCTGCTGTATGGCCTTGATGCCCATCGGTGTAGCTGCATTGCCAAGTCCGAGCAGATTGGCGCTCATGTTGGATAAGATGTAGCCCATTGCCGGGTGGTCTTTCGGAACATCAGGAAACAGAAATCGAACAGCAGGTCCAAGCAGCTTCGCGATTCGATCAAGAAGACCGGCATCCTCTGCCATTTTCATCATACCCATCCAGAATACGAGCACACTGATCAAGCCAAAACATACGGTGACTCCTGTTGCCGCACCATCGAATGCTGCCTGAGTGACAACCTCGATCTTCCCATTTACGGCTGCAAAAACAAAACCGATTAATATCATCATAAGCCAGATCAGATTAATCACTGCATCATGCCTCCCCTTCACAGCAAACTGCAAGCTATCCTTTAGGTTTTATTTTCATCAAGGCGATAACAGCCTGCTCAGCACGGCTTTCCATACAGATAACCATGTTGTGACATCCATGGCACTGCCCAGTGCCGCATCTTCCACTTTGGGCTCTGGCGGGATGTAGCTGCCTTTGCGATAAACCGGGATGGAGCCGATAACTTCACCATGCAGCTGCATGTCAATCCGCCCCGCCAATCCAAAGGAAGGACCGGTTGTTGAATTACTCCCGGCTGTCTCAGCCTGTGAACGTTGATCAAGCAAAACCAGCTTTTTGGTTAATGCCTCCTGTTCTCCTTCAGCCAGCGGATATTTAAAGCCGCGTCCCGTGACAAGCTCCATATTTTGCACCGGCTGCTCATGCTTTGCGATTTCAACAAGCGGAAAATGCTCAAAACCAAAGTCCAGCATCTTGGCATGATCATTCCAGTCGTCTCCATCGTTCAGCGTAACTGCGGCAAGCTGTTGTCCATCCCGAGTAGCCGAGCTGACCAGACAGCGGAATGCTTTTTTGGTATACCCTGTTTTCACCCCGTCGGCACCGTCATACAAACGAAGCATTTTGTTTTTGTTATGCCAGGAATATTCCCAGCTTTCATTCGGATTTGGCGCGGATTTGTTCTCTGTTGCCACGATGCGCTTGAACACCGGGTTATGTAGCGCATAAGCCGTTAATCTGGCCAGATCATTCGCTGTAGAATAGTGTCCCTCTGCATCAAGTCCATGCGGATTCATAAAATGAGAATGGGTTAATCCGATTTGCTCTGCCTTTTTGTTCATCAGCAGTACAAAACCTTCCTCCGACCCACCCACATGTTCTGCAATCGCAGAAGCCGCGTCATTCCCAGACCGAAGCATGAGACCATATAACATGTTCTCGAGTGTCATCTCCTCGCCAAGCTTGAGGAAGAGCGAGGAGCCTTCCTTGGCAAAGGCGGAGGGCGAAACCTTAACCTTGTCATCCAGCTTTCCTTCTTCAATCGCAACGATGGCCGTCATAATTTTGGTCAAACTGGCAATACGAAGTTCCTTGTCCCCATCCTTGCTGTACAGAATCCGTCCAGAGGTGACATCAATCAGCGCTGCACTCTGCGCGTGGGTTGAGGGGGGAGTCACCATGGCCTGTACTGGCGATGCTCCTATCGTTGAAAACAGCAACACAGGCATTAGCATACCGACAACAGACTTCATTAATTTTCGCATCCACATTCCTCCGGGTCGCTTGGAATCTTGTACTATCCTATGTTCGGACAACCTGGAGTATGTCCCGAACAGATGAAATCAGCAAAAATCCCTCTCACCCTGAAGGGGCAGGAAGGATTTTCAAAAATTCTATTTTGTTTAACTGTAAGTCGAATGGTCGTTAGGGGTCACCGGGATGCCTGATTCCGTTGTTGTATGGTTCCGATGGCGGAACATGTCCTGAATACGATCGAGCACATAAGGTGTAGAATCAATCAATTTTTCGAACAAGTGCGTCGAATTATCGAGTGGTACGATGTGCACGCCCTGCTTGCCTACGACCAGGAAAGCGATCGGACGGATGGATACACCGCCGCCGCTGCCGCCGCCGAACGGAGAAGCAACCTTGGCTGAGTGTGCATGCTCTGTCGTGCTGGACGTACTGTTTCCTTTTCCGTCGTTTACGTTAAAATCACTGCCGCCTGCAGCAAAACCAAAGCCCACTTTACTGATCGGCAGAATAACCGTGCCATCCGGTGTCTCAACAGCATCGCCAACGATTGTATTGACATCCACCATGGCCTTGATATTTTCCATAGCAGTTTCCATTAAGCCTTGAATTGGATGATCTGACATTTCATATTCCCTCCAGTTTCAATGTAAACTATACAAGCTGAACTCAAGAAGAAATGTAAAGCATTCGTTCAACTTGCAGGTTTTTGATCTAACCATATCATCCCCAAACTTCGGGGACTTATGTAACGAATCCAGGGGAACATACCTTATGTGAGCTGTTCTACTGCCAAGCCAGTGTTCGCAGAACCTCTACGTTTCGGAGGAATGGGGTTCTTTATCCACAATATGCTTGCGCTTTTTCTTTTCCTTGGACTTGCGGCGCTGCTCTTGAATAAGCTTAATCCACATTCGCCAGCCACCTTCAACCTGAAGCACACGAGTCATTAACCTCAAGCCTGCGGACAATAACGAAGCAATCCGCATACGCAGCTTAAAGTCCAGTTCTGTTCGAAACTCCAGTTCATCCGACCAAATCGGAAGAACCTCAAGATCGGGTGCCGTTCTGAACCGCATCTGATACGTTAAGAAACCAACAATTATCGACTTCACGCTCCACAACCAGCCTGACAGCATCGCCGTATATGCAGCATCGCCGACCCCGACTGCAGTAGACCAGAACAGTTTGGTTATATACACATGCTGAAGGGTCTGTTTTACCCATAGCTTCAAGGCCTCGGTTGCACGCAGCATGATCTTGACATCTTTGGCCCAATTTTTCACTTTCCGTTTGTTCACCTGCTGGCTGCCCAGCACTTCACCTCTGGAATGATTCATGGACTGCTCTGTTTTGAGCAGGAAGCCCTCTTTCATATTTCGGAAAACAATGCTCGGAATCTCGTAATTCATACGTATGATGCCGTACAGCAGCCGAATGTTAATATTAGCGTAGTCGTCGCTCTTATGTTTGCGAAACACAACATGTACATGAACATTTGAGATGAGGACTGCGGCAATCAGCAGTGCGATGAACAAACCGATTCCTCCAAGCCAGATCCACACAGGCCTTACCTCCAAGCCCTCAATTCTTTTCATGTCTAGTATGGCTTTCCTTACTGGAAAAAATTCACGATTCGTTTGAAAATTCCAACTTTATCCCTCGCTTGCCTGCTCTTGGCAGAGAATCTAACATAAAAAAGACGAAGCAGGATTATGTCCACTTCGCCTTGGCAGTTCTTTTAATAAAATGTCCTGTAACTACTTCGATGAGTTCCACGGGTCTTCGTCTTCTGTATGTCCAGCAAAATCCTGATCAGTAGATGACCCTTCGTCTTCTTCAAAATCAAATGCATTATTCATATCAGGCTCTTGAGCATCTGGCTGCTGCATGTCCAGCTTGTTGAACAACAGCTGTGTTTCCTCCTCCAGATTTTCAGAGTCTTCAAACAGGCCCGGTTCTGGAAGATCTTTAATCGAGGCAAGTCCGAAATAATCCAGAAACGACTTCGTCGTACCATACAAAATCGGGCGTCCGATCGCTTCCGCTCTCCCCACTTCAACAATTAAATCCTTGTTCACCAAGGTATGAATGGCTCGTTCGGATTTTACACCACGAATCTCTTCAATCTCCACCCGCGTAATCGGCTGACGATAAGCAACAATGGCCAGTGTCTCCAGTGCCGCTTGGGACAAAGACGTACGTGCCGGAGAATACGCCAGCTTCTCGAAATAAGCGGCATGCTCAGGAAGTGTTCCCAGCTGCACAACTCCCGCAATCTTCAGAATCTGCACCCCGCGCCCCTGATTTGAAAACTCGCGGATCATCTCCTCAATCGCATCCGTAACGAGTTCCACGCGCTGATCAACAATCTCGGCAATTTGTTTGACACTCAGGCCCTCTTCTCCGGACAAAAACAGCAGGCCCTCAATAATCGACTTCAATTTCGGAAAATCCATGATTCGTTGCTTCCCCTCTCCACTCCATAACGATATCCTCAAACAATCGCTCCTGATAACACACAATCTGCTTCATCTTCATCAGCTCCAGCACTGCCAGAAACGTCACCACAATCTCATGCCGATAGATCTGGTCATCCATTAGCTTGGAAAATAACAGCCGCCCTCCAGGACCCACACGCTCCAAAGCACCAACAACTTCTCTTATACGGTCCTTGACCGATATTTCATCCCGTTTGATCCGGGTGACCGTTGTACGCTTGTCAGCCTTGCGCAATGCCTTCTGGAACGCCGCGATGAGATCAGAAGTATGCAGACCCTGTACCGGGTTTGATTGCTCCTGTTCAGGCATGTAGGGCCGCAAATCCTCAGGTTCCTTGGAAAAAATAAGACTTCTCTCCCATTCCCGCTCATGGAGATGCCTTGCAATGCCTTTATATTTACGATATTCAATCAGCCGTGCAATCAACTCGGCACGTGGATCATAATCCTCATCTTCCATGTAATCATAATCCTCGAACTCCTCGATAACCGGCGGTTTAGGCAGTAAAAGCTTGCTCTTGATGGACAGCAGTGTAGCCGCCATCACCAGAAATTCACTTGTAATATCCAGTTCCAGCTCCTGCATGGAGTGCAGATACGCCATGTATTGATCGGTAATATCGCTGATGGGAATATCCTGGATGTCGATCTCAGCCTTATCAATCAGATGAAGCAGCAGATCCAAAGGCCCTTCAAAAGTCTCCAGTTTATATGTAACTACCGTCACTAGACGAATCCTCCCGCCAAAAAAATACAAAACCCTGCCAGCCGTTCGAAACCGATCTCCCGATTTCGTCTGCGCAAAGCAGGGCACTACTATTAAATAAGCACTATTTTAGCTGTTTCGTCAAGTTCGCCATTTCAATTGCAGCTGTAGCTGCATCCCAGCCTTTGTTACCAGCCTTCGTTCCGGCACGTTCAATCGCCTGCTCAATGTTCTCTGTAGTAACCAATCCGAAGATGGTGGGCACGCCTGTTTTCAGGTTAATCGCCGCGACACCCTTGGCCATCTCGTTGCAGACATAATCATAATGCGTAGTGGAGCCGCGAATAACTGTTCCGAGTGTAATCACTGCGTCATACTTGCCACTTTCAGCCATTTTCTGGGCAATCAGCGGGATTTCAAAAGCCCCCGGTACCCAGGCTACATCCACTTCATTATCCTGCACGCCATGGCGCTTGAACGCATCCAGTGCCCCGCTAAGCAGCTTGCTAGTAATGAATTCATTAAAACGTCCAACCACCACGCCATATTTTAAACCTTCCGATACTAAATGTCCTTCGAAATAATTAGGCATTCCATTCATCTCCCTGTCCATATATAAGTTGTATGTTTTACGGAAAACGTCCGTGTTCACATGTATTACTGTTCGTTTTGCTCGATATCATCGAACTTGAGCATATGCCCCAGCTTGGCTTGTTTCGTATGCAAATAAGCGGTATTGTCCTCATTCTCCTTCATCTGAATAGGCACACGCTCAACCACTTCGAGCCCGTAACCTTCCAGACCTTTGATCTTCCGCGGGTTATTCGTTAACAAACGAATCTGACGAACACCAAGGTCCTTCAGAATCTGTGCACCGATACCATAATCACGCAGATCAGCGGCGAACCCGAGCTTCAGATTGGCATCCACCGTGTCGAGACCTTCCTCCTGCAGCTTGTATGCCTTCAGTTTGTTAATCAGACCGATGCCTCGGCCTTCCTGCCTCATGTAAAGCAGTACACCGTTGCCCTCTTCATGGATCTGTTTCAACGCTGCATCAAATTGTGGACCGCAATCACAACGATGCGAGTGGAATACATCTCCAGTCAGACACTCCGAATGAACACGAACGAGCACAGGCTTGGAGCCGTCAATCTCGCCTTTGACCAACGCAACATGCTCTTTATTGTCCACAGCATTGGTGTATGCAACCGCCTGAAATTCCCCGAAATCCGTTGGCATGCGAACAGAAACCTCACGCTGTATAAGCTTTTCCTTCTCGTTCCTATACCGGATCATATCCTGAATGCTGATCAGCTTGAGATTATGCTTGCTTGCAATCTCCTGCAAATCCGGCAATCTGGCCATGGTGCCATCTTCCTTGATCACTTCACAGATGACCCCGGCCGGGTAAGAGCCGCACATGATGGCGAGATCTACTGCTGCCTCCGTATGTCCGGCACGACGCAATACACCGCCGTCTTTGGCGATCAAAGGGAACATGTGACCCGGTTTACGAAAATCACTGCTTTTTGCATTCGGATCAATCAAGCCTTTAACGGTAATCGAACGCTCATGCGCCGAGATGCCTGTTGTTGTGTCTGTATGGTCCACCGAGACGGTAAAGGCTGTCCCGTGAAAATCGGTATTTTGCTGCACCATTGGCTTCAGATTAAGCTCGTCTGCACGCTGCTGTGTAATCGGTACACATACGAGCCCTCTGCCTTCAGTGATCATGAAATTGATAACCTCCGGGGTTGCTTTCTCCGCCAAGGCGATAAAGTCACCCTCATTTTCACGATCTTCATCATCAACCACAATAACCGGCTTGCCACGCATCAGATCATAAATAGCTTCTTCAATTGAATCCAGAACAGATGGTTCGGAATGTTCTGACATCGATGCACCTCCTGCTTCCAGTTTTATTTAATGCCTGATCATACGAGTCCTTGTTTAGCCTAGATTATGCAAATCCGTGATTAGAGAGAAACTCCTCACTGATGCTGCGCGGCTTGCCAGCACTTGTCTCTGCATGACCTTTGCCATAGTGCAACAGATGATCTACATATTTCCCCAAAATATCACATTCAATGTTGACGGTATCTCCCGTCTTCTTCACATTCAGTACCGTTTCCCCGATCGTATGAGGAATGATTGAAACGGTAAAGGAGCCTTGATTCGTTTGTACCACCGTCAGGCTTATACCATCTACAGTCACAGACCCTTTTGGGATCAGATACTTGAACAGGTCGCCGTCATCCGGCTTGATCTCAAACACAACTGCATTTTGATCGCGCGTGATATTGCCAATCACACCTGTCCCGTCCACATGACCTTGCACGATATGACCACCAAAGCGCCCACCCGACAGCATGGCTCGCTCCAGATTCACCTTGCTGCCGGACTGAAGCTGACTGAGGTTGGTGTGACGATACGTTTCAGGCATAACATCTGCCGTAAAGCCTCCGCTCTCCAGCGTTGTCGCAGTCAGACAAACTCCATTTACTGCTACGCTGTCGCCAATCTTCAGATCGTGCATAACGACAGACGCGCTGATGTTCAGAACAAGGGCTTCGCCTTTACGACCAATACGCCGAATTTGACCCACTTCTTCCACCAAACCCGTAAACATGCTGCCGCCTCCCTATTTTTAAGCGATGTCCAAATGCCGTTTTATATGCTATAAGACCTCATTTCGTTCAGATGCGTTTTAACCACCCAGTTACTCCGGCCAGACCGGAATGCCGCCAATGCTAATATTATCTCCAACCTGCTCAATTTCCAGCTGATGCAGTTGGATCGCCTGACTCATCCGCTCTACACCTTCAAAACGGAAGCTTCCAGGGGTATCATACCCACCCACGATTTTCGGAGCAATAAACATCAGCAGTCGATCCACCAAACGTGCCTCCAGCATTGCACCATTTAACGTGCCGCCGCCTTCAAGCAGTATTGAACCGATCTCGCGTTCTCCCAGCTTGCTCAGTCCATGCAGCAGATCGACACGAGGTCCAGGGCCACAGCGTATCACTTCAACCCCGTACGCCTCGAGGCGCTCTGCTGCCTCCTGGCTGGCCTCGTCAGTTGTAAGCACCCAGGTTGGTGCAAGCCCGTCCTTGACTATTTTAGAGCCTACAGGAAGTCGCAGCTTGGAATCCACCACGATTCTTACCGGACTGATGCCCTCTACCTGCAAACGCGTTGTCAGCTCTGGATTATCGGCAATGACCGTGTCTACTCCTACCATAATGCCCTGGTGACGGTGACGAAGCGCATGTACAATTTCACGTGCCGGCTCATTGGAAATCCATTTACTGTCTCCGCTGCGCGTTGCAATTTTCCCATCTAGCGTTGATGCTGTTTTCAGGGTAACAAAAGGCAAACCGGTCGTAATAAACTTGATAAACTTCTCATTCAAGCGTCTTCCGCGTTCGCGCAAAACACCCACTTCAACTTCGATGCCTTGTTGACGTAGCATACTGATGCCTGTACCGGATACCTGCGGATTCGGGTCTTCACAACAGACAACGACACGTTTGACCTTCTCATGAATCAATCGTTCACTACAAGGCGGTGTTTTGCCATAATGGCTGCAAGGTTCGAGTGTTACATAAACCGTACTGCCCTCCGCATCACTTCCAGCCATATTCAGAGCATGCACTTCTGCATGGCCTGTTCCTCTCTTCAGATGGCTTCCCAGGCCAACAACCCGTCCATCCTTAACAACGACACATCCCACAACAGGATTAATTCCAGTCTGCCCTTGTGCCCGTTCTGCCATATCCAGTGCTAACGCCATATAAAATTCATCATTGATCATTTCCATATCCGTTCACCCCACGGTTATAATCTTGAACTAAAAAATCCCCGCCGAACAATCCGTTCGAGTGGGGATGATGAGAGACTAATGTCATCTGCAAGAGTAAAAAGAATACACCATACCCGCACTTCACCCAAAATCACATTTCAGGCAAGTGAAAACAAACACATACCCTGATAAATACAACATTCAGGTAAAGAGTTTCTTATAAAACGGTATGGCATACAGGAAGCTTCGCTCAAATACGAACCTTCCCTGCATAGCACCTGCGAGCTATCGCTTGCTGAACGGCTATGCAGCATTACTCCTGCGGAGTGCAGCCTGTCCGGCATGCACACTCTCCTTCTCCCATCCAGACTATACTGTCGGTTCTGGAATTACACCAGATCAGCCATCTGCCACAGGCAGACAGGTCACGGACTTGATTATGTTACAATGTAAACTCTGCTTCAACATAACCTCACCGCCGGTAGGGAATTTCACCCTGCCCTGAAGGATTCGCTTTCGTTATTAATTGGATGTTAGCACTTTAGTGTCAAAAAATCAATTTATTTTTGTTTCTTTTTGTCACATACTAACTTTTAATAAGCATTTATGTACTTAAATCCGCATCTTGCACGAGATACGGATCTTAATCCTAATGCTAAAAACAAGTTCTATAGATCAGGAAAACACCAGCTAGCCATGTGCCTTAACTCCTTTGCAGCATGGAAAGGGATCCTATTCGGTGCTGGCTGGTCAGCAGCAGGAGCTGGCATATCCCGGGCCACTCTTCTAACCCAGCTCGTAGAGTCCATACCGATAGCGGAACACTGCCAGCGTTCATCCGGCCTTGGACGAACAGTCAGAATAAGCTCTTCTTTTCCCGGCATATCTGGGAACACACCATCCAAATACTCGACTCTGGCACGTTTGTCCTTTACTTCATGGCAGTAAACGGTAACCCACGCACCACTAAGTACTTTCACAGCATATACATCTCCTGGCTGCACCTCGCCTGTGCCGGCATCCGGAGATTTTTTTGGTACCTTGGCCTTGGTACCGACACTTCGTCTGCTTTCAAATGCACCAATAACCGTCTCATTCGCTGGTGGATTCGGTTCAGGTCTGTGCTCAAGCGATACATCATTGCAATTAAATTCACTGAAAATCCGGGACAGATTCTGCTCATTAATCCCGAAAGATGAATCCCACCATGCGAGCGGAGCCTGAACCTCAACGCGGGTGTTCGGTCGCTTGTCACGTTCTGCATAAGAAGTGAACGCAGTCACCATGCCTGGCTGCTCTGGTGTGTCCAGAATGCCTGTTAGTGCCAGCGTCTCAAGCAGATCGCGGTACACATATATCTTTTTGGAAGGCAGCAGTTGTGCTTTTTTCATTGCATCCGCGGCCTTGCTGTAACGGGTCTTGGGAGGCAAATTGCGCAGTACAGTAAGGACTGCACGGAGCGTCCAGCGATCGTATTCAGTCGGAGCAGGAATCTCGGGTGAAGCAGCCATTTCTCTCATAGCCAGTGCATGTCCAAACATGTTTCCATCCAGAGGTGTGCCGCTTGTCATCCGCCAATACCACTGAAGTGATGTATCTACTCCGTCATTCACATCCAAACCACAGATCTGGCACTTATGACTGGAGGGATACGGCTTATATTCATGATTCGGTATGCTGGATGCGATCAGTTTACCTGTAAGAAGTGAACGCCAGATCATTGGCGCTGACCATAAAGAAGCCACAAAAGCCCGAGAAGCATCCTGAACTGTCCAACGCTCAGCCAATGTTCTCAGCTCTTGGATCGTATCCTCGTGCTGCGGTCTTACAAAGCGATTAGGTTCATGTCCTGCAGCCTCTAAAGCCTGTAATTGCTCCATCGTTACATCCTCAGGCACAGTCTGTCTTGAAGCGCGCAGCTCCTCGTCCCAAGTGGTACTCTTGCTATAAATATGCTGAAGTAATTTAAGCTGCTGTACAATATTTATACTCAAAGTCAACAACATCCTTTCACGGTAAGGTGTTACATATGTAGTTCATTCATGGCGATATATCCCCATGTCATAATAACTCCATTGTGAGCGGAGAATCACTAATGTCATGTCTTCAACTTAGAGTAACTCAGGTTTTATCGACTCACCAGTTCCTTTAAGCTTATTTTTGACAAGATTACACCAAGTCTTCTACCAAAAATCCAATAAATGCACAAAGCCCCTGGTACTTCTGTAACAGAAGAGTTCAGGGGCTCAATAGTTATAGTTGTTATGCAGCAGGTTGAATTAAACTTCTACAACCTCAACTGTTTCCATTTTGTCACGGCCTTCGAATGCATCTACAAACTCCATACCTTTCGTTACTTTACCAAAAACAGTATGTTGTCCATCCAGATGCGGCTGTGGCTGGTAGCAGATGTAGAACTGGCTTCCACCAGTGTTGCGGCCAGCGTGTGCCATTGCAAGAGTTCCACGCTCGTGTTTGTTCGGGTTGATCTCGCAGTTAATTGTGTAACCAGGGCCACCAGTACCCGTACCGCTAGGGCATCCGCCTTGAGCTACAAAGCCCGGAATAACGCGGTGGAATACAAGACCGTTATAAAAGCCGGAGTTTGCCAGCTTTTCGAAGTTTGCTACAGTGTTCGGAGCTTCCTGATCGAACAGGTCAATCAAAACTTCTCCGCCGTTTGCCAATTTAATTTTTGCTTGTTTCGCCATATGTAAATGACTCCTTTCAATTTTAAGCATAGTGAATTGTGACGCAATACCCACCTTGAGGTCAAGCACTACAGCACTTTTATTAGTGTACACCGAAAAGAGATGAATCGCAAAACAAACAGCATTTTTTTTCGATTTATCCTATTAAGCTAAAAAGCGGAAAAGGGATCACCTCCCTCTTCCGCCTCTTATTTTTTCATGAATCCAATGAATTAACGAGCAACCGGCTGTTTGCCAATACGCGCTGGAACGAGGTCATTCTGGATAATGTCCTGATACGACTCGCGACGTACAACAACATCTCCTTGACCGTCCTTGACAAAAACAACGGCCGGACGACGAATCCGGTTGTAGTTGCTCGCCATTGAGTAGTTGTAAGCGCCAGTGCAGGCGACAGCCAGCAGATCTCCGCTTTCTACTTTTGGCAGGTCCAGATCCCAGATCAGCATATCGCCGCTCTCGCAGCATTTGCCAGCTACAGAAACGGTTTCTGTAGCTGCTTCATTTGCACGATTAGCCAGTACCGCTTCGTATTTGGACTCATACAGTGCAGGACGCGGGTTATCCGTCATACCGCCATCTACCGCTACATATTTACGCACGCCTGGAATATCTTTGCTAGTTCCAACCGTGTAAAGAGTTGTACCTGCTTCTCCCACGATGGAGCGGCCCGGTTCTACCCAGATTTCAGGCACAGCATAACCGATTTGCGCAAAATGATTTTTTACCGCATCCGTAATCGCCTTCACATACTGGGCCACTTCAAGCGGCGTATCTCCATCAATGTAACGAATTCCGAACCCGCCACCAAGATTTACCACCTTGAATGCAACGTTCAGACGCTCATATACACTTGCTGCAAATTCAGCAACACGTTGAATCGCCATCTGGAAGCCTTCAACCTCGAAGATTTGCGAACCGATGTGAGAGTGCACACCGAGCAATACCAGATTAGGTTGTTTGGAAGCCAGTTCAATCGCTTCGAATGCCGTGCCGTTTCCAATATCGAAACCGAACTTGGAGTCCGTTTGTCCTGTCGAGATATATTCATGCGTATGCGCCTCAACACCCGGCGTCACACGCAGGAGAACGTTAACTTTGAGATTTTTGTCCGCTGCAACAGCATGGAGAAGGTGCAGCTCATTAAAGTTATCTACTACGAAGCAGCCAATCTCGGCGTCAAGCGCCATTTCAATTTCTTCCAGCGTTTTGTTATTGCCGTGGAAGTGAATACGCTCCGCTGGGAAACCTGCCTGCAGCGCTGTGAACAGCTCTCCGTCAGATACGACATCCAGGGAGAGACCTTCCTCCGCTGCGAGGGCACACATTGCCATAACACAGAATGCTTTACTTGCATAAGCAACCTGGAAGCCCAGACCGGAAGCGCGAAATGCCTCCATGTATTCTCTGCAGCGCTCGCGAACCAATTGCTCGTCCACAACATAGAGCGGTGTGCCGAATTGCTCTTTCATATCTGTTACGTCTACTCCACCAATCTCCAGATGACCTTGCTCATTTATTCTACTTGTACCGTGTAAATACATCGTCTGCATTCCTCACTTTTTATATACTGGAACATTTGCTATTCCATTGATTTTACACCAGTATACCAAATTAAGCCGGGAGATGAATGGATTTTTCGGCACATCATTTGTGTTTTTTACTTTTTCGCAGCTCACCGTCCGGATCATCTGACATCTTGGTGTTGTCACGTGTTTTGTTGAACGATGGACGTTTCTTGCTGACAAGCAGTGGAACCCTGAACAGAAAGTTGCCAAATGCCTTTGCATTAAACGGTATAAATGGCCAGAGATAAGAAGAATTATAGGAGCGATGAATCGTCAAAGCCACAATCAGGAGTGTCGTTCCAACGACCAGACCTGGCACCTTGAATATCGCAACCGCAACCAGAAGCAGCAGCCTGACCAGTCGATTCGCCAGTCCTAACTCATAGCTCGGTGTTGCAAACATGCCTATAGCTGCAATAGCCATATACAGCACCACTTCATTGACAAAATAACCCGTCTTCACCGCAATATCTCCGACCAGAATGGCTGCAATCAACCCCATGGCTGAAGCGAGCGGTGTCGGAGTATGTACAGCGGCCATTCGCAACAGGTCAACCCCAAGCTCGATCAGCAAGAACTGCAGGATGATCGGCAGCTTTACATTTTCCTGCGGACCGATGAAATCCAGTCCCACCGGTTTAAGTGAAGGTTCAATGACCATGAGCATCCATAGCGGCAGCAAAAACAGCGAGATCAGAATACCTGCAAATCGTACCCAGCGTAAATAAGTACCCATCAGGGCGGTCTGCCTGTTCTCCTCCGCATGCTCACATAGATCAAAAAAGGTTGTAGGCAGGATCATCACACTGGGGGAGGTATCAACAAAAATAACAACACGTCCCTCCATCAGATGAGAAGCTGTAACGTCAGGACGTTCGGAATAACGAACCAGAGGGAAGGGATTCCAGCCTTTGTTAATTATCGCTTCCTCCAGCTGCTTGTCGGCAGCCGGAATACCATCGATATCCACTCGCTGTATTTTTTCACGAACCGAGTCCACCTGCACCTTGTCAACGATATCGTCAATATACACCACACACACATCCGTCTGCGTTCTCCGCCCGACCTGCATGAGTTCAAACTTCAAGCCCGGGTCCCGAATTCTGCGACGTACCAGCGCCACATTGGTCAGCAGTGTTTCCGTAAAACCATCTCGCGAACCGCGAACGACACGTTCAAGTGAAGGCTCCTCCGGTGACCTTACCGGATAACTGCGGGTGTCCATAATCAGAACAGAGCGATCTCCTTCCACAAACATAGCGCTCATGCCCATTAACACCTTGCGGATGACAGCACTCATCTTCTCGACACGTTCCACCTGAATATGGGGAATGTAACATTCGAAATAGGATTTGAGCGCGTGTTCCGACACCTGATCCGGGGAGAGATAGGTTAGTCTTTTTAACACTTCAAGCAAAATTTCATCCTTCGCAAACCCCGTCAGCAGCAGCAATCCAACATGTTTCCCACCCAGCACCATTTCCCGGAGATCGACATCAAAAGACTCGCCAAGTCCGAGTACTAGCCTGAGTGTATGTTTGTTGTCACTCATGCGGGGCGAGATTTCGTCGTTATGCTGCCAGTACTGTACAGATTCTTCAATGCTGTCAGACATCTCGTTTTGCTTTTTCTTCTGGTGGGCCCTCTTCTCTTCTTCCTTCTGAATTTCATAGGCAGACTTGTGGTTCATGTCTTCAGTAATCCCGTCACCCTGTTCGTGACCCGTGTGCTCCGTATGTTCGTCCATGTCCATCCTCCTTTAACCTGTGATGCTGATTTACCGCTGATATATGAAAAAATCAAACAACGAACCTGTCATTTTGCCCAGAATCATCGCCAGCAGCAGTCCAAACAAATACGACCTCATGCCCAGCCTTTTGGCCAGAACGGGAAGTACATTCAGCACCTCTGTCAGCGCAGCAGCCAGCAAACCGATAAATACACCGCAGAACAGCCCTACAATGGGACTTAACAGCATGACCCCATGCATCTTCCAATGCCAGAAATCCGCTACCGTTCCCAGTAACGAACCTCCGATAAGCGCCCCCTCGTACCAATGCGTTTTATCATAGGATTGCGTTACTTGGGCCAGCCTTGGAATCATATCCAGCACCAGAATAAGGGCTATGACACCGCTCCCCACTGCAATGCCACCCGCAATGCCGAGCACAATGCTGATCGCCCCGTTAAGCACGCTCATCGTTGTTCAGCTCCCTGCAATGCTGCTCATGCATTCGTTCGGTCTCTTCAATGACCACAAACTGATCCACATTTTGCTGATATAGAAACATCTCTACTTCCAGCGGTGTCGGTTCCTCATTCCATTTTTTCTTAAACAGATGATTAAAAAAGACCGCCATGCCAAAGCCAATTCCCAAGGAATAGGCGAGCTGGAACAAATACGGATGCTCGTCCCGTTTACCCGTCAACATCTCCACAATCCGGATCTGAACCTCCTGCATGTTGACGTCCGCATGAAAATTCATAATCGTCAGCGCCGAGCCGAAAAACAGCAGCAGCCATACGAGAATAAATAGCGACTTTGAAGCCTTGCCGCTGCCCGCCATCACTTCAACTAACGTATGCCCCGATCCCATCAGCTCTACGTTTACGTCCGGCAGCAACTGCCGAAACCTTGGAATAATCTGCAGAATATCGATGAGAATCAGGTTGCCGTCCTCCGGTCCGGGCCGCAGCAGTTCGAGTTCAAGCAGCTTGTGCTCCTGCTCCTCTGATGAGGCCAGTACGTGAGCTATATCCCGCAGTTTGACCGCTCGCCCTCTCTGGATGCGAATTCGACTGCGCATACGAACGTAGACCGTTGGAGTGGGTGTCTGGGACATCCAAAGCACTCCTTTGCTGCGTAATTTAGGTTAGTATTTGAAGAATGTGCAAATTTATTACATCAAGGTTGGAAAAGAGTGTGGAGGGGGCGCTGGGCGCTGCGGGATGGATCGGTATCGGGCACTGGTTATCCCCGGATTTCTGGTTTTCTCCTCTTCAAGGAGGAAATCCTGTGATAAACGCGCTCGCTTCGCTCCTTTTACCGATTCCATCCCTCCGCTGGCTTGCCTCTCTTCTCAAATAAAAGAAAAAAATTAACAGGTAGTCTGTTTTCCAGAATCCTGTTAATTTTAATGGTTTCTATCGTGTGAGATATAGAGACTTATCATTTCTCAACACTTTTATTGTTGAGGAAGTAATGTTTTGGCATCTGGCATTTCAGGGAATTTTAATCTCAGCTTCTCTACAACTTGTTCAGCATTGGTAGCGTCAGAAGCTGGAGACACGACCTGAATCAAATCTCTATTTGTGCCTTTGTAAGGAGCTTCTCTGAGAAAAAGATTAAATGTTGTAAAACCAGCATCATGAAACATCACACCAGTCACATTGCCCAATTGTTGTGATGAGCCGGAAAATGTAACAAATGAGCTATATATTTCTCCTTCTTTCACCATATACAACGGAAATAACTTATAAGAATTCGTGAACTCTAAAGCGGAAATTTCCATCGTCCCTTCAAAGTAACTTTGTCTAAACAAAGGACGATGTAATTTCCCTTTCATTGTTACCGTCGCGGTATCGCTAATTGTTTTTTCGTTATCTTGAATTACAACTTCGTTAGCCCTGTCAATCGATTTAGGAAATGAGTAGAACCATAAAAAAAGAGCCGACCCTAGAAGTAAAATTCCTAACAAGACGTAAAGAGATTTTTTCATGAACATGGCCCTTTCCAAAGAAGAAATTAGAATTAAAGTTAAGGTTAAGGTAGGAATGTTCAAAATACATTGTCAATTACCTGTCTTGAATCTGAGATGGGAAACTGAATAGAGGCAATGTAACACTCTTGAACACCTTTCCATCAACACCAGTAAAATCTAATTTTGTAACAAACGCTGAGTTTGAAGATCCTGGATTAAGATATGCTGTGACTGCATTTGAACCATTCTTATGCCTTGAAGGAGTATTTTTATATTGTCTACTCCCTGTTATAAAGTTAGTTGCAGTTACAATATTTGTACCCTTTTTATAACTAAAGTTTCTTATACTCCATGAAACAGCACCAAATACCTCTGAAGATTTAAATGATAAATACTGCGAAGTATCTGATTGTCCTTCTTTCTTTACATACATGAAATCAACATTCATATTATAATCCCAATTAAAACTTGAAGTAATATTGGTTACCTCTGTTGTACTACTGAAATCAGTTATGGCTTGCTTTATCGCATCATACAATGTAATAGCAATATCTACCCCCGGAATTAGACTCGCCCCTTCTTTTGCTGAAGTTACTATGAGTCCTGTTGCCGCTGCTCTAACACCCCCATTCGTTGTTTGAACAGTAGTTCCACTTTGACTTATACTACTTGAACCAGTACCTTTAGGACTAGCCACAATATGTTGGACTTCGTATCTCACCGAATCCTTTACCCAAATAGCTCTGTATGTTTCCCAGTGTACATTTGTATAACCTGTGGGCACAACCGCCATTGGACCTATCCCAGCTATTTCAGCTTTTCTGGCTAGCTCTTCACTAGTTACTTCTCTTACCCCTAGATCAAAAAGATTATCATTAATTTTTTGAATTTTAGTTATAAGTTCTTTTATTTCTTTAACTTTTTTAACATCAGTAATATTTGTATCAATACTACTATCTTCGATACTTTTTTGCACAATAGATAGTTTAGTTTGAAGTATTGTTCTTTCAGACATGAGATTATTAATGGTCTCTTCTCTTGAGTCTGCTGGATAGAGATCTTCTTGTGAAACTTCATTGGCATGAATAACAGAGATAGGACTAATTACAAGTAAAAGCACTAATAAAAGAGAAACATATTGCTTTATTGAGTTCAAATTTACCACCACTTATTATTTTTTCCATGTAATTATATCCCAAAAATTAAGTTATATCAAATTAATAACTTATAAAAAAAACCTTCATCGCATTATTTTGCGTAAGAAGGTTGTTAGTTTTCGTATGATTTTGAATGCTGATTTATATCCACCTAAAGAATAGTTGAATATAATCTAAATCTAATTTAGTGTATTACGACATCACTGCGCGATCTGATCGCGGATGGATTGTAGTATTTTTTTCTCCAGACGTGATACCTGCACCTGGGATATACCCAGCCTGCTTGCCACCTCCGATTGTGTCTGATCCCGGTAATACCGCAGATACACAATGAGTCGTTCCCGCTCACTGAGACCGCCGATTGCTTCATTCAGCGCCAGCTTGTCGAACCACTTCTCCTGCGTTTCATCCGCGATCTGATCCATCAGTGTAATCGGATCACCATCATTCTCAAATACCGTCTCATGAATAGAGGTCGGCGGTTTGTTCGCCTCCTGGGCGAAGACCACTTCCTCCGGAGTAACCCCGAGTTCAGCGGCAACCTCCTTGATCGTTGGCAGCCGATCCAGATGTTTGGACAGCTCATCCCGCTTTTTGCGGACTTTGTTAGCCATCTCTTTCAGCGAACGACTAACCTTGAGGGTCCCGTCATCCCGCAGGAAACGCTGAATCTCACCAATGATCATCGGTACCGCATACGTCGAGAACTTTACGTCATAACTAAGATCGAACTTGTCCACTGACTTGAGCAGGCCGATACACCCGATCTGGAACAGATCCTCCGGTTCATATCCCCTGTTCATAAAACGCTGCACGACGGACCAGACGAGTCTGATGTTGCAGTTCACCAGCGTATCCCGAGATACATGGTCACCCGACTGACTGAGCGCAATCAGCCGTTTGACCTCGGCATCGTCCAAGTAGGTCTGTGAAGATGGTTTCACTTCAGCATCCATAAGAATACCAACCCCTAATTATACAATGCTTTCTTGGATTCAATCCTTTTTTTCATCTTGATGGAGGTGCCTCTGCCGGGCTCGCTGCTGACTTCGAATTCATCCATGAAGTTTTCCATAATGGTAAAGCCCATGCCCGACCGCTCAAGTTCGGGTTTGGACGTATACAGCGGCTGTTTCGCCAGATCAAGATCCTCAATGCCTTCGCCGCGGTCCTCTACGATAATCGTAATCATATCCTCACGAATCTCGGCCTGAATGGTCACTACACCTTCCGGGTTGTTGTTGTATCCGTGAATGATACTGTTGGTCACCGCCTCGGAGACAACCGTTTTCAGGTCGCTGAGCTCGTCCATCGTCGGATCAAGCTGCGAGATAAAAGCAGCTACCGTCACCCGGGCAAACGATTCATTCTCCGACTTGGCCGCGAATTGCAGATTCATGAAATTTGTCCCTGTTCCTTCATTCATGAGACGACCTCCAGACCTGAGAGAGCAGTTCCCTCATTTTCGTATATCGGCATGATCTTGAACAACCCCGACATTTCCAGCAAACGATACACCGGCGCATTGACATCGCAGACGACCATTTTGCCGCCTTTATTTTTGATCAACTTGTACCTTCCCAAAATAACACCAAGCCCCGAGCTGTCCATAAATTGCAGATCCTTCAGACTGAGTACCAGGTGTTCACTTTGTCTGCGCTGAATCGCTTCGTCCATCTGCATGCGAACCATATCGGCTGTATGGTGATCCAGCTCCCCGGATAATCGTACAATCAAAATCCCGCGGTGATGCTCCATGTCCACATTCAAGTTCACGTTTGCCCACTCTCCTCCCTGTCTTGAACAAGGATTTCTACGCTGCCAGAAGCTTTTCCTGCCCCCCGACAAAACTAGAAGAAAACCCCTATTTAACTACAAAAACTGTTCAAGGTGCAAGGAGAAAGACGTTTCTTGCCGTTTAATCAAACAAGCCCGAGGTTGTGCGCTTGAACAGCTTCCACCAGCCTGCTTTACCTACATCCTGCGGAGCCTGGATATCAAATTCCTTAATGACTTCGTTGCCCTGATAAACGACAAGCTTGCCCACACTTTGTCCGGCTTTGATCGGTGCTTTCAGTTCCTTGGCGACAATAAGCTCATGACGAATATCATTCGACTTGGCCCCTTTGCGCATCAGAACACTGTAGTTTTGGGAGGCATTCAGCGGCAGCTCGGCGACATCGCCTTTTTCAATTTTCAGACTGCCCAGCAAGTCGCCCGCTTTGTAAAGTGCCTTCATTGTGTATTGAGCAAAGGCGTAGTCGAACATTGAAGAAACCTCACTGTTTCGGGTTTTGGTATTCGGCTCACCCAAAACAACAGCAACGACACGCAGCCCATCCTTCGAGGCGGTAGCCGACAGACAGAATTTTGCTTCCGAGGTGTACCCGGTCTTTAAACCGTCTGCTCCCTGATAGAAACGTACAAGTTTGTTCGTATTCACAAGCCAGAACGGCTTCTCGGAGTCTTTACGCAGGTAATCCTGATAAGCTCCTGTATATTTGGTAATGCCTTGATGTTTCAACAACTCACGGCTCATCACCGCAATATCGTGAGCAGAGGAGTAATGATCAGCCACTGGCAGACCGTTCGCATTGGCAAAACGTGTATCCTTCATGCCCAGCTCCTGCGCACGCTCGTTCATCAGCTGCACAAAGGCCTCCTCCGAGCCGGCCAGCTTCTCTGCCATCGCGACCGATGCATCATTGCCAGAGGCCATAGCGATTCCTTTTAACATATCATCCACGGACATCTCTTCACCGGGCTCGAGAAAAATCTGTGAACCGCCCATAGACGCCGCATATTCACTCGTTCTCACTTTATCCGTTAACTTGAGCTTGCCTGAATCAATCGCTTCCATCGTAAGCAGCATCGTCATAATCTTCGTAATGCTTGCCGGAGGCAGCTGATCATGACTGTTTTTCTCATAAATAACGGTGCCCGTGTCCGCATCCATCAAGATGGCAGAGCGTGCCGATGGAGCCAAATCCGCTCCCCCATTAACCTTGGGTGACTCTTCAGCCAACGCCGGAGCCGCCATTAGAGGCAGCAGCATACAAACGGTCATGAAAGATGCCATTATTCTTTTTCTCACTAGGTTCCCTCCTCAAATGAAATGCTCGGTGTCTATCCTCGCATGTACTGCTAACCATTGTCGGCCCGTTTGCAGTAAATTATTCCATTCTCAGCAGGTTTTCCCTAACTTTTTTTATTGAAATAAAAGACATAGCCCATCTTCATTGAAAGTGTCTGGTTATTGAGGCTGGATATTTACCCGATCGGGAAAGGGTATACGCTCATGTAATGTTTCATTACGGATCGTCTTTTATAGGATTTACCTATGTATGTAATCGTTATTATATATTTCCTCTATGAACAGCACTGATCTATGATGTATATGTCACAAGTTAAATATTTAAGGAGGGAGAATCCAATGTCTTTTTTTGATATGAATATTCATTTCATCGATGGCAGCCCAGCTGATTTAACAATGTACCGAGGCAAAGTACTGCTTGTTGTTAATACAGCCAGTAAGTGCAGCTATGCTCGTCAATTTACGACTCTGCAACAGCTGTACGATAAATACCAGCATTATGGTTTTGAAATTCTTGCTTTTCCTTGCAACCAGTTTAATGAGAAGGAACCCGGGCACAATGCCGAAGTGAAAGCAAATTGTGAAAATCTGTTTAAGCTGACATTCCCGTTATTTGAAAAAATAGAAGTTAGAGGGTTAAACGTCCACCCGATCTTTGAATTCTTGACAGCACAAGCACCCTTTCCAGGTTTTGATACTGAAACGGAAAGCGGAGAGTGGATGGATCGTTTTTTGAAGGAGAAATACCCTGATATTTACGAGGGAGACGGGATCAAATGGAACTTTACGAAGTTTTTGGTTGATCAGAGCGGGCAGGTGTGCGGAAGATATGAGACAACGACTGAACCCATGGAAATAGAGCATATGATCCGATCCTTGCTTTCAATCTGATTGAAGAAGAAAACAACGTACACGCATGTACACAATATCCTTACCCCCTGGTTATCACTAAAAAAGGGAACAAATCATGGAGGTTACCCCCTTCCCTGATTTGTTCCCTGTCCAATTCAAACTTTCCTCTCTCTTTTCAATATTACATCTTCGGAATAACAGCCAGTACAAGCGCAAGGAAAGCTTCGCGAACACGTTCCGTAGTTTCCATCACTTCGTCATGTGACAGTGGCTGATCCAGTATGCCGGCAGCCATGTTGCTGATACAGGAAATGCCCAGCACTTCGAGACCCGCATGACGAGCTACAATGACCTCGGAAACAGTAGACATGCCCACCGCATCTGCACCCAGCGTACGAAGCATTTTAATCTCAGCTGGTGTTTCATAGTTTGGCCCGAGCATACCTGCATATACACCCTCCTGCACCTTGAAGCCCTGCGCAGCTGCCGTATCCTTCGCAAGCGCACGCAAGCGGCGGCTGTAGGCTTCAGACAAGTCAGGGAAGCGTACACCAAGCGCGGCATCATTCGGTCCGATTAACGGGTTTCTGCCCGTCAGGTTCAGGTGATCGGAGATTAGCATCAAATCTCCCGCTTCATAGGATGTATTAACACCGCCAGCCGCATTAGTTACCAGCAGGCTGCTTACACCCAGCGCTTTCATGACACGAACCGGGAACGCTGTCAGCTCCGGGCCATATCCTTCGTACATATGAAAACGGCCTTTCATCATTACAACGGGACGGCCCTGAATCGTGCCAATCAGCAGCTCGCCTTCATGTCCTTCTACAGTAGACACCGGGAAATGCGGAATGTCCTGGTAAGCAATGCTCACACCATCTTCAATCAGCTCGGCAAGCACGCCGAGACCTGATCCGAGAATCAAGCCAACTTCCGGCTTGATCGAGCTTTTACTCTGAATATAAGTTGCCGCTTCTGTAATCATCTGTTGGTTTAAAGCTGTCATAAGATGTAGTTCCTCCTTGAGTAAAAACGATCCGTTTATGAGCAGCGGCTGCATCACCTGTACCCGGTCTTGGGAAGTCCAGTATTCATAACATGCAGCTGCCTATGTATAACGGCGTTTGGTTGGGTTCGAATTTATTTTACCCTAAAATGTTCCATCACTCCGCTGTCCAATTGTGAAGAATATACGGCAAAAGCTATTTTGCCCGCGGATGGTGGGTTTCATAAATTTCCTTCATCGTTTTGCGCCCATGCTGGCTGTATTGCTGTCCGGGCTGCTCGACATGCCCCAGCATGTCCTGCACTGCACGCGTGTCTGCTCCGCTTGCGATCAAATGAGCTGCAAAGGAATGGCGCAGCGTATGCGGCGTAATCTCACCCGAAATGCCCGCATCCACTGCTGCTTTTTTCAGCAGCTTCCAGAATCCTTGGCGGGTTAATCGTCTGCCGGACACGTTTACAAACAGCGCCTGCTCGTCCAATCCGCCCTTGAGCATTTGCTCCCGATACTGATTGATATATACACTGGCCCAGTGAGCAGCAGGAGCACCGATCGGAAGAATACGTTCTTTCCCTGCCCCGCCGCACCTTATGAAACGCATCCCGAGCTGCACATCGCGAACATCAAGCGCAATGAGCTCCGACACCCGTATGCCTGTGGCATATAACAGCTCCAGCATCGCCCGATCTCGTACCCCATGCGGCGAATTGACGTCAGGAGCGGCAAGCAGTAATTCGATCTCTTCCACGGTCAGCACTTGAGGTGGCGTTTTGTCAGCCTTGGGTGCCTCGACATCAAACGTAGGGTCTTGAATAATCTCTCCACGCCGCATCAAAAAATGAAAGTACGAGCGCAGCGATACGATGCTGCGGGCAATCGTTGCATTTGCACGGCCATCCTGCTTGAGCTGGCCGACAAACAAAACAACATGTGTACGTCTTACCTCGCTCGCTTCACGGATGCTGTATTCCTTTCTCACAAATTCCACGAACTTGTCCACATCTCGGAGATACGATTCCAGCGTGCTGCTGGACATCCCCTTATCTTCTTCCAGGTATAACGCATAGGCGTGTATGGTCTGATTCATGTTCAACACTCCTCATCTGACAGCAATGCCAACAGGTTGACTGCTGCTTCCGTATTTGCATCCCTGGCTGCCGCACAGCTCTTCATATGCTGACTGACAGCTATTCCCCGTACCAATAGAAGAGTCGGAGCCGCTCGGCCATCGTAGGACGTGCTTCTCCAATGCCTGACCAATCCGTTTCCTGAAATACCTTGACCGCGTTGCCGGTTGGAATCTGATACTGATCCACAGGTGAGATCCAGCCGTTAAACAGATCAAGCACGTGATAGAACAAATATACAAGCGCTACGAAAAATATAATAAAACGTATAAAACGGAGCCCTCTCCGTACAGATATAATCATCGAACTGTCCCCTTCCGTGTTCAAGTCCAGTATGGCCCTTGAAACAGGGTATGTCCTTACACAGAGGATTATACCTGGGTGAGAAGAACCTCACACGAGGTACGGGACCAAAAAAGCTCCCCCGTCAAAACCGCCGGTGAGAGCTCGAAGATAGGCTATGTTATTCTTCATCTTTGGGCTTTTGTTCATTTTTAGCTTTGCAACGATAACAAATTCCATGAAAGTCCAGTCGGTGATCTACAACCGAAAAGTTAAATTCCCGCTCCAGTCGTTCTTCAAGCGGTCCAAGCCAGTCCTCACGTATTTCATCCATACTTCCGCATTGCACGCAGATTAAGTGATGATGGTGATGCTTGGATGTATCTCCGCGCAGATCATAACGCGCTACACCGTCGCCGAAGTTGATTTTCTCTACAACATGCAGCTCACTCAGCAGTTCGAGGGTACGGTACACGGTTGCCAGACCGATTTCGGGAGCCTTTTCTTTAACGAGCATGAATACGTCCTCTGCGCTCAGATGATCTTCTTCATTCTCCAAAAGGACTCTGACGGTGGCTTCCCGCTGGGGCGTTAATTTATAACCTTGGGACTGTAGTTGCTGCTTAATTTTATCGATCCGTGCTTCCATTTTCTCCCTCCCCCTAGGAAATCACTGCACACTGCAACTTAACCCACTCTTTTCATTATAGGGGGAGTTCAATATTAAAGTCAACATTTTAGACCATTGCAGAACAACCTAAACGGGAAGCAGCATCGGAGTCACCCAGCGCATCATTGCAGGCGTAACCAACGTTTCAAAAGACGCAACGCCAAGCAGCAGCAACGCCATGACCACTGTCAAAATAACGTAGGAAGCAAACGGCCTTTGGCGACTTGGTGCACGATGCATTAATACCCGATTACGAATGATATATAACGAGAACGTCATGGCAGCCACACTGCAGATAAGCAGAATAGGAATGACAAACAGATTATGCGGTGCCACCGACACAAGTGCAAATAACAGCCCTTTCCATGAATACTGTCCCACGAGGTAACCTACCGTAAAACCGATCAGCACCCCTTTCAAAAAATCGAGCACCAGTATGCCCGGTAAGCCGACAACGGACAAGCCAAGAATAAAGATCAGCCCGACCCATTTAAGATGAAGCATGGCGATATCCCAGTAGGTCCCGGTATCCACGCCTTGGGAGCTATGCTGCACAGTCATGAAGAAGTTGCCCAAATATCCTTCAAGATCCTGCCGCTGCTCCAGGGACAGGGCGTTGACCATTAATGCGCCAAAGATAACACCGACCAGAAACAACACAGCGACGAATACATATAACGAGGTTTGTCCTTTAAACGTAAAATAGGAAGAGCGCATTCAGGTAGAGTCCCCTTTCCGGTAATGCTGCTGCAAGGATTCACTACGATCTCATCATCCTTATAGTTCAGCTTATGAACCGGGACTCGCCTGTATGACATCTTGTCCGTTTGGTAGTTCTCTAGTTCCTCTGTACATCTGTTGCAACTCTTCCATACGTACCGCCGCCTCCGGAGGAGAGCACTAGCTTCCCTTCCCGCGCAGCAACAATCAGCTCTGCGAGCACCGGACCAACCACCTCAGCCAGCTGTGCTTCCTCCGTACGATGCAATACTGCCATCTCTTTGCCAAAACGATCCAGCAGCTGACGCAGCTTGGCTTTTCCAAGCCCCGGAATGAATTCCAGTGGAACCTGGTAGTGATAAGGCGGTCTCCCTGCGGGAAGCTCCGGCTGATCGCGATCTGCAATAGCAAGGATCCGATCAAGTACTCCTTGAACCAGCTTCTGGCTGCCGCACAGCGGACAACGCTCCGCTGACAGGTCCTTCTCATCCATAACGCTGCCACATGCTGCACAATAGGTCCGATGATACTTCCCAAGCCTCGGATTCAAGCCGTAATTGGCAGCAATCCGTCTTCCTTCTTTTCCTTGCAGTGCCTTAGCAAATTCATCAAAGGAAGCATTCGCAAGCTGGAGTTCATTATATTCACGTCCGATTTTACCCAGTGAGTGGGCATCCGAATTGGTCAGAAATGGAACCTGATCCAGCTCCCGAATGTAACTGGCCATGGACGAATCCGAGCTGAGTCCCAGCTCAATCGCATCTACAAGGCGGGTATCCAGCACTTCTTCCATACGAGGAGCTGTGCTGCCGTAAATGCCTTTGTGCGGTGTGAACACATGAGCAGGTACAATGAGCCCGCCGCGTGCCTTGATCTCCGCTTGCATCTCCTTGGCAGGGACGTAGACCCGCTGGGAGCTTAGGTTTACATTTTTCATATACTGTGTCATCCAGGCGGTAAAGGACTTCATTGTGCTCAGATCACGAAAATAGGCCAGCATGTGAAATTCGCGCATTTGGGGCTCGCGCAGCTCAATCTCTGTACCAAGCAGAATCGTTGTATCCTGATAAGCAATGCCCCCGCCCTCAATCTCGGCCATCGTACCATTCTCCAGCAGTTCATCAATATCTCGCTGCACCACAGGTGAATGACAATCAATGACACCCAGCAATTGAATGCCTTTGCGATGAGCGGCCTCCCGGGCAATGTTCTCAAAGGTCAGATCACGGCTGCCGCTGATTTTAACCGCTTCACCGCGGGAAGTACGTCCGATGTGGATGTGCAGGTCTGCATAACAGGGCTGCCACAGCGCCGTTGTTCCCGTGTCCTTTGCCATCCTCAAAACCGTCCTGTCGTTCTGTAAATATCCCACGCATACACGGCCATCATCGTCTTGGCGTCACTAATCCGGTTTTCATCCATCAGCTTATAGGCTTCCTCCAGCGTAATCTCCGATACTTCGAGAAACTCGTCCTCGTCCAGTGCCATATCTCCAGCTTCCAGCTCTTCGGCGATGTACAGATGAATAATCTCGTCTGCAAAGCCCGGTGAGGTGTAAAAGGAACGCAAATGGCGCAGCGATCGGGCGGTATACCCCGTCTCTTCCTTCAGCTCACGTGCAGCTGCAATCTCTGGCTGCTCTCCAGGGTCCAGCTTGCCTGCAGGAATTTCGACCTCGGTACGTCCCATCGCCTGACGGTATTGATCCACAACCAGCATTCGGTCTCCCTTCAGTGCCAGCACCGCTACTGCTCCCGGATGTTTGATGATCTCCCGGGTAGCTGTCTGCCCATTGGGCAGCTTGACCGTATCGACTTGAAGTGAAATTACCTTTCCTTCAAAGATCGGCTGTGTCGATATCGTCACTTCATCAAGCTTCGGATTCGCCTGCTGCTTGGCATAGATTGTTTCAGCAGATGTTCTGGATTTCATGTGTACTTCAGCTCCGTTTCTATTGGTGGTGAGTGTAAAAAATATGTTCAATTGAACTGTGATGTATAAAATATTGTTTTTGGGCATATGGTGAGCCTATAGGAAACTAACCGCGCTTTTCTAAAAGCAAACACAATGGTTAGTCACAAGGGGGACGATTTTGATGAAAAGTTATCTTACACCTCAGTCGGCGCATGTTGTTGGACAGGCCAGACAAGTACAGCTCATTCTCAGGCAGTGGATACGCGAATGGGGCCCTGACACCAAATTAAGCGAGATGCTTGCTGGACGCAAGTCTTAACGACAACCGTTGTTCAAAAGTCCGAACCCGGCCTACACCGAATTCGGACTTCTTTGCTTTTTTCAATCGACGCTACGGTTACATCGTCAAATATACAATCATTTACCCGATCGCTTACTTTCCTTTTGCCGTTTCCTGCACAATCGCGATAACGACTTGGGACAGCTTCACAATATCCGCCGCTCGAATGCGCTCTTTGGTTGTATGAATATCTTCATACCCTACCGCAAGGTTCACTGTCGGAATGCCGAATCCGTTAAAAATGTTCGCATCACTGCCGCCGCCAGAAGCAAATGTGCTCGTTTCAAGGCCAAGGCTGCGGATAGCCCGCTGTGCAAGCTGTACCACCTCATGATCATCATGGAAGCCAAATGCAGGGTATTTAATCTCACTGCGGAATTCTGCTGTTGCACCGAATTTACGGCATGTGGTCTCCAGGGCTTCACGCATTTCGGCAATCTGTTGTTCGATCTTTTCCTGCACAATGCTGCGCGCTTCCGCATCGATCTGCACAAAATCACAGACCACGTTCAGCGCAGAGCCACCTTGGAATTTACCAATATTTGCCGTCGTTTCATCATCAATGCGTCCAAGCTTCATCGCTGCAATCGCTTTGGCCGCAACCTGGATCGCACTGATTCCATCTTCGGGATTCACACCGGCATGTGCTGACTTGCCATAGATGTTCATCTGAATTTCCGCTCTTGCTGGAGCAGCCACACAGATCGTACCCACCGCTCCGTTGGAGTCCAGTGCATAACCAAAAGCAGCATCAATGTCCTTTGGATTCATCGCACGAGCACCGACAAGGCCAGATTCTTCCCCGACTGTAATCACGAACTGGATTTTGCCATGCGGGATGTTATTTTCCTGAATGACACGAATCGCTTCAAACAGAGCTGCAATGCCCGCCTTGTCATCCGCACCCAGAATCGTTGTGCCATCACTGCGAATCCATCCGTCCTCGCCAAGCTCCGGTTTAATTCCTTGTCCAGGAGTTACCGTGTCCATATGACACGTGAAGAGCATCGGCTCCACATTTTCCACACCTGAAGCTTCCAGTGTAACGACAAGATTGCCCGCACCGTGACCCGTCTGGTTCATCGTATCGTCCTCATAGACGTGGAGGCCCAGACCCTCAAATTGTTCTTTTAACACCTTGGATATGTTCTGTTCGTTTTTTGTTTCGCTATCAATCTGCACCAGCTCCATAAACTGCTGAATAACACGTTGCTCATTAATCATTAGACTTTCCTCCCTATCGTAGATACGGTACAATAAAGTTACTATGCTTGTTTAAAAGGTTTGAAAGGAGTTCTCTCTTCATGCAAAATAAGAAATGGTTCAAAATAGTGATCTATCTCATGCTGGCCGCTATGATTGGCTCCACCCTGTTCATCGCGCTGGAACCGCTGCTGTTTGGATAATCACTGACCTGAAGCCCTTCAAACGTTCTGTCTACAGACGCTGGAGGGCTTCTTCTTCTGTGCTCCAAGCCATCTCATACGGAAATATACGCTGAAAATAAGGAATAATATCTCTCGCCACCTGCTCCACCGCATAGGTCTTGCCCGTAATATCCTCCAGTGAGGTGACACCATACTGTTCGATCCCGCATGGAATAATTCCTTGAAACCCGGCATGCTGTATGCCCGAAGTAATGTTGAAGGCAAAACCGTGACTCGTTACAAAACCGCGTCTGTGCTTGCATCGATTAAATTTGATGCCGATCGCCGCGATTTTCAGATCACCAATCCACACACCCGTATACCCCTCTTTACGGCCAGATTCGACGCCCTGATCCGCAAGATAATCGATCATCACCTGCTCCAGCCTGCGCAGATAACCGTGTAGATCCAGCTCCTCATCCCTGCCTAGCACCAATAGAGGATAACCTACCAACTGCCCGGGCCCATGATAAGTAATATCCCCGCCCCGATCTATTTGAAACAAGGAGATCCCTTGAGCCTTCAGCTCCTCTTCGCTCCACAGCAGATGCTCGGGATGGTTCTGTGAACCGATTGTATAGGTTGGCGGATGTTGTAACAACAGCAGCTGTTCAGGACCGTCGCCCGCGTCCAGCTGCTGCACGATGGACTTTTGAAGATTCCATGCCTCTTCATAATCCAGCATCGGTATGTATGCTACATTTAGCGATTTGCCCATCATTCCCCACATCCTTCTGCCTCATTGATTAATATATGAAGATAAACCCGTCTGTAGACAGTCAGAAAAGTGCACGGCCAGAGGCACATACACTTTCCCGTCATTTATATTATACACTTAGTAAACTTTCGTCTCCATGTTGTAGCCTTCCAGGTTCTCCTTGACACGCTGCAAGAACCGGCCACAGATTACCCCATCCAGAATACGGTGATCCAGGGAAAGACACAGGTTAGCCATTGAGCGTACAGCAATCATATCGTTGATAACTACCGGTTTTTTCACAATGGATTCAAAAGTAAGGATTGCCGCCTGCGGATAGTTGATAATTGGCTGGGAAAGAATCGAACCGAATGAACCTGTATTGTTCACCGTAAACGTCCCGCCCTGCATATGATCCAGCTTGAGCGTGCCTTCACGGGTCTTGCGAGCCAGATCATCAATCTCGCGAGCAAGTCCTGCAATGTTGCGCTGATCCGCATGTTTGATTACCGGTGTAAGTACAGAGTCCTCTGTACCCACAGCCATCGACAGGTTGATATCGCGCTTCACAATAATTTTGTCAACCGCCCACACCGAGTTCATGATCGGGTAATCTTTAATTGCATTGACGACACCCTTCATCATAAACGAAAGATAGGTCAGGTTAATACCTTCTTTCCGTTTGAACTCATCCTTCAGCTTGTTGCGCAGCATGACCAGGTTCGTTACATCCACTTCGATCATCGTCCAGGCATGAGGAATTTCGGATACACTTTGACGCATATTACGAGCAATCGCGTTGCGCACAGGGGTAACATCAATGAAATATTCCGATCTTCCTTGTCCGCCGCCTTCCACTTCGATCTGCGGAATTTTAGGGCTTTCTGTCAGATGAATGCCGGAATGACGCACCGGAATGCCAGCATCGGATGCTGAAATCGACTGACGTGCATCTTGATTCGCAGAGCCAGCGCTCAAGCCGGAATCCCGACTAATTCCGCTGAAAGGAGATGCAGGCGCTGACTGAGCTGATGAATTAACCGAGGCAGAACTTTGCACCGACGTTGATGCTGCACTTGCTTGACCGCCTTGTGCGACAAATGCCAGCACGTCCTTGCGTGTAATCCGTCCGCCTGCACCTGTTCCCTGAATATGCTGCAGATTCAACCCATGCTCTGCCGCCAGAGACTGCACCGCAGGTGAATAACGATTGCGCATCGGCTGATTCGGATCATATGCAGGAGCGTTCGTACCGGCGGCAGGAGATTGACCCGAATTACGCTGTATCTGCGCTTGCTGTACCGGCTCCTCTTGAGATGCGGCCGGTACTGCCTGCTGCGCTGCCTCTTCATCGGAAGCAGCCACCTGCATACGGCAGATCGCTTCACCTACAGCAATCGTCGTTCCTTCTTCTACCAACAGATCACCCATGATTCCGTCTACTGTAGATGGAATCTCGGCATTTACTTTATCAGTAATGACTTCACAGATCGGCTCATACTGCTCCACAGGTTCACCCGGTTTTTTCAACCATTTGGCTATGGTTGCCGAGACCAGCGATTCTGCCAGCTGCGGCATGATGACGTCGATCCATTTCATACGTTCAGCCATTGATTTATCACTCCAAACTTTACTTTTAACCATTAATGGAATTATATACCACAAAACCATCAATCGTTCAATCGTTGTTAAGATATCTTCTCTAATCAGTATTCGGCAAGTTCACGCATGGCTGCTTTGGCTTTATCCTTGCTCAGCATGTAAAACTTCTCCATCGTCGGGCTGATTGGCATGGCCGGTACATCTGGACCACACAGACGCTGAATAGGCGCATCCAGATCAAACAGACATTCCTCGCTGATAATAGCTGCAACCTCCGCACCTACACCGCCAGTTTTGTTATCCTCATGTACGATCAGCACCTTGCCTGTCAAACGGGCAGAAGCAATAATCGCTTCACGGTCAAGCGGCTGCAGTGTCCGCAGATCAAGTACATGAGAGGTAATGCCCTCTTCACGCTCCAGCTCCTCGGCAGCCTGCATGACAAAGTGCAGTGGTTGACTGTAACCGATGACCGTAATGTCCGCACCTTCACGAAGCACGTTGGCTTTACCAATCGGAACGATGTAATCATCCTCGGGAACATCTTCCTTGATGAGCTTGTAACATTTTTTATTTTCAAAAAAGAGCACAGGGTCCGGGTCGCGGACAGCCGCTTTCAGCAGTCCTTTGGCGTCATACGCCGAATATGGAGCAATAATCTTCAGACCCGGCGTACCGAAAAAGATGGATTCCGGACATTGGGAATGATACAGTCCGCCGAAGATACCGCCGCCGATCGGTGCCCGAATCACGATTGGACAGCTCCAGTCGTTGTTGGAGCGGTAACGAATTTTGGCCGCTTCACTAATAATCTGGTTTGTTGCAGGCAGCATAAAGTCTGAATATTGCATCTCGGCAATAGGCTTCATGCCATACATCGCCGCACCGATCGCAACACCCGCAATGGCTGACTCAGACAGCGGTGTATCCATGACACGCATCTCGCCGAATTGTTCCTGCAGCCCTTTCGTCGTGGTGAATACGCCGCCCTTTACCCCGACATCCTCACCGAGCACAAACACATTCTCGTCGCGCTCCATCTCTTCCTTCATTGCGAGACGAATTGCATCAATATATTCCATCATAGCCATGATTACCGTCCCCCTTCTTCGCTGTCCGCATAGACATGCGTCAGCGTGTCCTCAGGTTTCGGATATGGCGCATTGTCTGCATATTCAGTTGCTTCCTTCATTTCCAGCGCAAGCTGTGAAGCCAGATCCGCATCCCGGGCTTCATCCCAGATGCCGCATTCAATCAAATAATTTTTCATGCGCAGCACGCCGTCCTTCTTCCAGTTCTCCTCAACCTCTTCCTTGGTCCGGTAAGCCAGATCATTGTCCGAAGTGGAGTGAGGAGACAGGCGATACATCATTGCTTCAATGAGTGTTGGTCCCTCACCTGCGATGGCGCGCTTTCGAGCTTCCTTCACAGCTGCATACACTTCAAGTGCATCGTTGCCATCCACGCGCAATCCCGGGAAACCATACCCCAGTGCACGATCAGAAATCTTGCCGCTAAGCTGTTTGTGAATAGGAACCGAGATCGCATATTGATTGTTCTCACACATGATGATTACAGGCAGCTTGTGTACACCTGCAAAGTTGGCACCTTCGTGAAAATCCCCCTGGTTGCTTGAGCCTTCACCAAAGGTAACAAAGGATACAAATTCTTTCTTCTGCATTTTGGCAGCCAGAGCAAATCCAACAGCATGAGGAACCTGCGTTGTAACCGGGCTGGAGCCCGTAACGATCCGCAGCTTTTTGTGTCCGAAGTGACCTGGCATCTGCCGTCCGCCACTGTTCGGATCTTCCGCCTTTGCGAATGCAGACAGCATCAGCTCACGCGGCGTCATGCCTACAGCCAGAACGAAGCCGTAGTCACGGTAATAAGGTAAAAAGTAATCGTGATCCCTGTCCAGACCAAATGCCGCGCCAACCTGCGCAGCCTCCTGACCTACACCGGATACGTGAAAGTTAATTTTGCCGGCCCGCTGCAAGAGCAAGCAGCGCTCGTCAAACTTGCGTGCAAGCAGCATGTATTTGTACATATCCAATACTTCACCATCGCTAAGTCCAAGCTGTTCATGGCGGTGGACCGCATCTGCAGTACCTTGTGAACTCATATGAGGTACCTCCTTTTAGTCAGAGCCTGTTCAGCCTTACTACCCGATCTTATAACCTGGTACTAAGACTTGGCTTAACCTTATTATAATCCCTTTTGCCCAAAAAAGGAAAGGACCTTTCTCATAAGCCTGTCCGGCTTACATGCCAATCGCTTTTCCATCCACGGCCAGCATGGCCTCGCCCATAATTTCAGAGAGCGAAGGATGCGGGTGAATGGTCTGCCCGACCTCCCACGGAGTAGCATCCAGCATCTGGGCCAGTGAGGCTTCTGCAATCAGCTCTGTTACATGGGTGCCGACCATATGTACGCCCAATATATCATTCGTTTCAGCGTCTGCAATAACCTTCACAAAGCCGTCACGGCTTCCATGAATTAGTGATTTGCCGATCGCCTGAAAAGGAAACTTGCCCGTTTTGATCTCATGGCCGCGTGCTTTGGCTTCCTTCTCCGTAAAACCAATGCTTGCCGCTTCTGGTCTTGTGTACACACAGCGCGGTATCCGATGAGCCTCAACCGCGTGCACATGCTCGCCAGCAAGATGATTAACCGCGAGTATGCCCTCATGGCTTGCCGCATGCGCCAGCTGTAATCCGCCGATACAATCGCCAATCGCATAGATGTGGCCTTCACCCGTCTGCAGATGCTGGTTCACTGCAATGAAGCCGCGCTCTACTTTGATATCTGTATTCTCCAGTCCAATATTTTCGACGTTTGCCTGACGTCCAATGGACACCAGTATTTTTTCAGCAGTCAGTGTCTCCAGCTCATCTCCTGCAAGCTGTACATCCACATACACGCTCTGATTCTCTGCACGATAACTGTCTGCGAGTAATTTCGCACCTGTAAGAAAACGGACACCCCGTTTACCCAGCAAACGCTGCATTTCTCTCGCTACATCCTCATCCTCTGCCGGAAGCACATGCTCAGCCGCCTCAACCACGGTCGCACTCACGCCAAAATCATTCAGCATAGACGCCCATTCCAGCCCGATTACTCCGCCACCTACAATAATGATTGAAGCAGGCAGCTCGTCCATGCGAAGCGCCTCATCACTGCTCATAATATATCTTCCATCCGGCTCAAGCCCGGGCAGTACACGCGGACGTGACCCCGTAGCAATGATCAGATTGGTTGGAACGACTGTATCCATCTCGCCATCCTCGAACTCCACCGCTACTGCACCGCTCTGCGGCGAGAAGATCGAAGGTCCAATGACACGCCCCTTGGCATGTACAACCTCGATTTTATTTTTTTTCATTAAATACTGTACTCCCTTGTGCAGCTGCTCAACAATGGCATCCTTGCGTGCCTGTACTTTGGGAAATACCAGGGTCGCTCCGGTCGTCTCAATTCCGTAGTTCTCACTGTCCTGAATCTCGGCGTACATCTCCGCACTTTTCAGCAAAGCCTTGCTCGGAATGCAGCCACGATGCAGGCAGGTTCCACCCAGCTTGTCCTTCTCGATAATAACAACCTTCTTGCCCAGCTGTGCGGCACGAATTGCGGCAACATATCCTCCCGTTCCTCCGCCCAGTACAGCAACATCACATGGTATTGGCATCTTTACGTTCTCCTCTATACATTCATTTTTGGGGTTTCATAGAATAATAAATGGGGTTCTTATAAAATAATAAATAGGTGTGCTTGCATCCCAAACCATGGCATGCCCTCTATCTCATTGTACTCTCCTTGCGCAGTCAACTCAAAGTTTGTGCAATCTCGCATGGACAGCTTGTGCATTCCAAGCTATGATATAAACAGGAATTCTCTGTAAGCGTAACCTTTATATTATGTCTACTCTGGCAGAAAGGGTATAATGCTCATGAATACAAAATTAGTCTTTGCGCGCTTTCTCGCTATTATTGTACTCGTCATCCCTGGCTTGATGGCCATGAAAGGTTTCCTCATGATGAAAGATGCCCTGTTTCTGTATTACGCGGAGCATGGGAATGACTTGATCTCTCCCGGCTTCCAGTGGCTCTCTTTCTTCGGTGGGCTCGTCCTGTTTGCAGCAGGCATGAGTTTTCTCGGCGGCTGGATTTTGTTTCGCGACCGTAAACGCAATTATGTAGGCCCTCGTTTTCGCTCGAAAAAGCAGCCTGAACAGGTCGAAACACCCGGAAGCACTACCTGATTCCGGGCTTTTTTGTTTCTTTCCATTTTACATATAGATCGGAAGGTTGATTATGGTTTCTTTTGTATTGACATTAAAACGCCTGCTTAAAGGCATATTCTATGCATTCAAAGACCCCAAATTTCTGGCTTTGTTTGTTTTAACGGCGGCAACTTTGTTATCAGGCACCTTGTTCTACACACGTGTGGAAGGACTTCACTGGATTGACGCTCTTTACTTTTGTGCCGTTACATTAACCACCGTGGGTCATCCAAGCTTCGTGCCTTCCACGGGATTGGGCAAAGCCTTTACTGTCATTTATATGTTTGCCGGCATCGGTCTCACCTTTGCCATGATTGCCAGAATTACAGCCGGTATTTTATTCCCTCGCAGAATGAAATCAGAACAGGATGAAGAGTAGACTACTCACTCTCTTGCATTAACTGAACTGTACCCCTTACTCGTATAAAGCATCCCGGAGTTTGGTAGACATGCGTGACTCCTTGGAGGAGGATTTCAGAATGGTTCTGCGCAGCGTCAAGTTGCTTGCCTGCAATTTCTCTGCCTCTGCCATCAGCTCAGCAAACAGAGTCTGTACAGCCTCATCCAGCTTGCCTTGTTCCTGCAGCTCCTTGTAACGCTGCTTCAGCGAATTCAAAACTTCGTTCATGGGTAACACCTCTTTTCAAAAAACTGTATAAACTCTGCATCTGCCGTGACCAATATCGCAACAAACCATATCGTAACACAAACTGCTCCATTTTAGTTCTGGCTCTTTCCAAAGCAGATGTGGTAATCTGTAATGGTCGCTTTTTTTGAATTCCGTATGCGAGAGGGGTAGCAGCACCGTGCAAACTGGACGTATAACCGTTATTACTGGACCCATGTTCAGTGAAAAATCCGGTGAACTTATTCGCCGTTGTCAGAAGCTTATTCAATTTGGCCGTAAAAAGGTCGTTGCCTACAAACCAGCCGAGGATGATCGTTTCGCTCAGGACGAGATCGTTAGCCGGATTGGCTACAGACTGCCCGCCCATTCCATTCCCCGGCAGCTGACGCCGGAATCCATAGAGACGATTCTGAAGCAGACCATAGATGCCGATGTGGTTGCCTTTGATGAGGTACAATTTTTCAGCAGTGCAATTATGGAGCTTGTCTCCGAACTGGCCTACTGCGGCAAACATGTTATTGTGGATGGACTGAATATGGATTACCGCGGCAAAGAATTCGGATATATCGGCGGTCTGCTGGCCATGGCCGATGATATTGAAAAATTATCGGCGTTCTGTGCTGTTTGCGGCAGCCCGGATGCAGCGTTCACACAGCGTATTGTCAACGGAGAACCTGTCACATTGGGTCCAGTTGTCATGATTGGCGATTCAGAAGCCTATGAGCCCCGCTGTCGCTGCTGCTTTATTCCTCCTCACAAAGTCGAGTGTCCGTCTTAAAAGCCCTGCTGGGCTTTTTTGTTTACACTGAAGATGTGCATTATGAAGTACTATTTTCAGATCAGCAGTACGAAGCATGCACATCACGAACAAAAAAAGCATCGCATAGGCGATGCTCCAAAATCAATTCCCGCTAATCCCGGGAAACAAAATACTTGTTCGTCATGTAATAAGCGTCTCCGCGCGACGTTTCAACCATTCCTTTTTTGGCATCCAGAAATACAATTTCTTTGCATTTTGTGCAATACCATTTTGTACGCTTATAAGGGGATTCCGTCACGTAAGCCGTGCCACATTTACAATCAATCTTCATCAATATCTCGGTTGATTTATAAGCACTGGACAAACGATCCAGGTTATCCTGCTGCTGCGTAGGCATAATCGTCTGCTGATAATCGGATAGATGATTTTGAACTTTGAAGTCTGCAACCAGTCCTGCGTTTAATCCAAAAAACTCTTTACCGATCTCCGTCACGAAGCGCTTCTCATTTCTATAACAATCGAGCCATTCAATAATCTGCTTGTTAGACAGTGGAACCGTACCCTTGATACCGCTGTTTAAAGTGTAGGTCATGATGTATAAAGTATCGTCTTGTCTTCCTGAGTACATTAGAATCCTCCTTCGAATACATTTGCTAATGTACTACAAAAACGCGCATAAATCAAAATAATATTGTTTCCTGAGCGCATTTCTTCTTATTAAATGGGGAACATGCCCCTTTCATCCGCCAAAGACTTACAGGAACTGCATACACCTGTAACATTTCCCTGCGGAGCAGCGTAATGCAAAATATGATTTACATGTTTCTTGCAAATGGAACAGTAGTACCTCCTTTCCTTTTTTGGAATGTGGTCCGATAGCTTCACTACGTTTTGCTGCCGTTTAAACCTTCGTAAGAAGCTCCGCCAATGCATATTCGCCTCACTCTTTTCTGTTCGCCAGCCTTGTAGTCGCTTCTCAATCCTTGGCCTGTAAATCGCGCCACCTATTATGTATACGATTCCAAGTTGTGCGTGTCTATCTCATAATTTATTCGACGTTTTTGCTGTTTTTCCTGTTTTAATCTCAGTACATATTAAAAAAAAACGACAGCTACCTCTCTCTTTCACAAAAGAGAAATAGGTGACTAGTCGATTTTTTTGCTTGTTTTTTTATTTATAAAATGTGCCCAGCACGTCCAGATCTGCCGAACGCTCAATCCGAAAAGGATAGATGAAACCCTGCTTGATTTTGGAAAATCTGCGCCCCCACAGATCCAGCCCCGACGTGAACTTATATGCCTGGTATATAAATTTGGAACAATAGTTTCGTTCAATGCTCAGAAGATCCGTTTGCAAACGATAATACTTTACCTGCTGGTAATGATCCTCTACCCATTCCGCTGCGCGATCTCCTACTTGACGAAGCCTGGAGCGAAATACGATAAAACGGTCTCCTTGATAGAAACGGGTGAGGTACCAGTCCAGTGTATCTGCAAAAACAGGTCCATAAGGGTGCACATGATACACCTTCCCATCCAGACCAATAATGCCCATATGACCGGCATAATAGGTTGACTCCGAGCTAGGTGTATATACGATGTCCCCCGGCTCAAGCTTCATTGATGTTAGTGAACTAAGAGGCAGGTCCTGCTGTTGTCTTCTCGCTGCTGCGCGCTTACGGCGCCGCTCTACCAATAAACGGTGAATTGCTCCGGCTGCAGCAAGATAAATTTCAGACCATTTGATACGTTTCTTGTTTATTCGATTAAGCATGCGCTGAATGAACGTGACATTTCGTGTTGAAGGTGAATTTTTTTTCATATGCTGTACTCCACTCTTGTCGGTTCGTGAAAACCTGTTATTAAATCCTTATTTTATTGATTTGTTGATTTTGATTATAGTTTGTTTTAAGCTGTTCTTCAATTTGTTCAAGCCCCTTCTATTTTGTGCAGTCTTATTTTCTTCATACCGGCTGCAGACAAAAAAATAACCTCGGGAAATTCCCGAAGTTATCCATAGTACGAAGTCTCCATTTCTCAGTGAATGTGATAATTATTCCTCCACCACACCGAGTGCTTTGTTTTTCTCTTTGAACCGACTGTTATGTGATGATACATAAGCAACCTTCTCTGCAGCCGGGTCCAAGTACAATTTCGCGCTGTTTACTGCCAGAGCTGCATCCGTAAACGTACCCGCAATCAGATATAATTTACTGCCATAATCTACGAAATCTCCTGCCGCAAAAACCCCCGGGATATTGGTTTGCAGTCTCTCGGTTGTGCTGACATGCCACTCACCCAAATCCAATCCCCAATCACGAATCGGACCAAAATCACTCTTCATGCCATGATTAACGATGACCGCATCGACTTCAAGCATCTCTGTCTGTCCGTTTTCCATATGAGTGATGGTTACATGTTCGATCATTTCCCCGCTCAAACTGTGCAGCTTCTCAATCGCGTAAGGTGTCCTCACGTCTACTGACGATTCTTTCATACGCAGCACATTGCGTTCCAGCCCGCCAAAATGATCACGTCGATGTACCACCGTTACTTGCTCGGCAAGGCTCTCCAGCTCATTAGCCCAATCCACAGCTGAATCTCCCCCGCCAGAGATGAGCACCCGTTTACCTCGGAAAGGCTCCAGCTCCTGTACAGTGTAATGCAAATTCGATACCTCGTAGCGATCTGCTCCTTCAAGCTCCAGCTTCGCCATTTTATAAATGCCATAGCCAATTGCTAGAATAACCGTACGTGTCCAATGTTGTTCCCCGCTTGCCGCTGTAAGAAGAATCGTACCGTCATGCAACCGCTCAAAGCCTTCAATCTGTTGTTCAAATACCAAAGTTGGATCGAAGGTTCGGGCCTGCTGTTCGAGCTGCTTGATCAAATCTTCACACAGGATCGGGGTTACTCCGCCAACGTCCCAAATCATCTTTTCCGGGTAAAAAAGCATTCGTCCCCCAAGTCTGTCTCTCGCCTCAATCAGCTTGGTCTTCATATCACGCATACCGCTATAAAAAGCAGAGTACATGCCCGCCGGGCCGCCTCCGATGATGGTTACATCATAAAGCTCCAAATCCTGATTCATCTTTTTGGGACCTCCATCCATTCGACTATCATCGATTATGATATTGATTCTCATTATCGTTTAAGTGTAATGGAAATCTGTTGAAATTACAATGGCTATATCCTCTTTAAATCCTGAATAGCCTTACGTATACGATTTCCTCTTAATTTAGCGCGCTCTTGGAGCAGACAAAAGTTTATCTACGACAAAATCGAGTTGTTTATTGATGGAATAGATGTCCGAATAATAAAAGAAATCAAAATCAATCTCGATCAGACGACCTTCTTTTACTGCCGGAATGCTGCTCCATACAGGGTTATCTGTTAGATTGTCTGCCCCATCATACACAGAGCGAAACACATAGTCACCTACGTATTCCGGAAGAACTTCCATCGAGATTGTAGAACCAGCAGCTTCTGATGCTACATCGATTTTGTCTTGTACTACTTTAGGAGCTTTCATTTCCAGATACTCATAGACTGCCTGAGAACCCCGACCAAATTGCTTGCTCTCCACAACGACCATACCTTTCAGACCGCCTTCAATAATGGAAATGGTCTTGTCCAATATCCCTGCATCTGCAAGTGTTTTCTTGCTCTCCTCCACTTTGCTGTTAAGATCATTAATCAAGACTTCAGCTTCCTTTTCTTTACCAAAGATGCTGGCTATGCTGTGAAGCCGTTCCTCGGTTGTCATTTCCTCATATGGAATGTACACCGTAGGTGCGATATTTTTCAAAGTATTATAGGTTTCTTCCGACGGAACAATAATCAGATCTGGATTGAGATCAATGACCGCTTCAGGGTTCGGTTCGAACCAGGTACCCAGTGAATTCACACCTTCAAGCTCACTCTTGTAAGCAGCCCCGTCGTATACATCTGATGTTGCGATTGGCTTAACTCCAAGTGCAATCACATCACCCTGAAGATACAGCACAACAACCCGTTTTGGATTAGCTGGAACAATAACATCACCTTTTATTGTCGAGACCGTGCGTGTTTCATTATCTTTGTTTACTTGACTTCCCGTCTCTGAGGTTACTGCCTGATTGCCGCTGTTGGAATTCGCACCTGTGCTTTCACCGGCAGATCGAGTAGCAGCTGTCCCCGAAGAACAGGCCGCAAGGAGCATCGTTAAACTCAACAACGCAATCATGATCATGCTGGCGCTCGTTTTTTTACTTTTCATTGATGTAGACCCTCCGTCTTTATATTGATAATGATTATCATAATCAATATATCTCGACTTCAATGTCCAGCCAATGGACGATTCGGATAAATGCAATGGACGATCTTCAGTTCGTGCTTTTTTCCTCATCATCTTTTGATAAAGGCTTGGAGACAGGCCTACATATTTCTTGAAGATACGGCTGAAGTAGTACACGTCCGAATAACCAACCTCTGCTGCGATATCACCGAGCGTTGCATCAGAGCGCACAAGTAAATCCCGAGCCTTGCCAATTCGTGTCTTTATTAAGTAATCGATGGGACTATACCCCGTCTTTCTTTTGAATCGCATCGATAAATGACGAGAGCTATAATTAAATTGCTCTGCCAGCATATCAAGTGTAACCTGTTCTCTGTAATGATTCTGGATGTAACGAATGGTTTGTTTTACCGGGTCCGCAAGTTCTGTTTGAACCTCCTGTGCATACAGTTGAACCATCAACTCATGAATGAACTGATAAAACAAACTTTTAGTATGAAGTAGATCTAATTGGGTTGACTGCGCCCATGCTTTCTCCATCTCACTAAGATATCGTAACAGTCCCAGTGGACTACTCGGTGTAAATCCATACTGCAAGGAGAACGGTGCAGCCTGAGGCTGTGCCAATAACATTTTATTTCGAAAACGAGGAAAGGCAAGGAAGGCCCTGTAATAAAGCAGAATATATTCAAAATCTGCATTGGCTTGGATATCCAGTGAAGCTCCTTTCGTTCCATGAAGCATGTAAAATCGCTCCGCCTGGTGCTCTTGTCCATCCAATTGAAGTTGAGCAGATCCCCGAATCGTATATATAAATCCATTTGCTGGAAGTGAATAGGAACTCAGTTGTGCTCCTGTCTCCATCACGATTCGGCGGATATCCAGAACCTTAACTGCGGCTTGATTCCAGCATTTCATCTGTTCGTCTAATTGCATCAAATACTCTCCAATCCCAGCCTCACCTAAAGACCTTTAATGGTCATCATTCTGCAAAAAATCGATAAGACATATGCCCGCAGAGGTGCGCTATAGTCTGTCAATTATAAATGATAATAATTTTCATTATCAACTAAAATTTAAGATGGATTTGGATTGCTTCTCAGCAAGTAATCTTTCCGTTTATTTTTTTCTAGAGATCTTCGTAAACCACGCAGCCAGTTCCTCTGTTTGATCTAATGTAGCAATAGGGTCAAAGTACCATGAACGATCCTTGCTCCATATGAAGACCCGATCATTTTTAACTGCATCCAGTGAACTCCAGACTGCTTTGGTTTTCAAGTCTTCAAGGGTCAGATTATCTGCTGTTAGAATAATATAGTCTCCGACGAATTCCGGAATTGCTTCAGATGAAACTTCAACCAGTTGGTCTTTCATTAAAATCTCTTTTTTATCTGCAGGTGGATTCAAACCAAGCGCACTATAAACTGCCTGACCTCCACGACCAAAATTATCACCAAAAGCCATTGGTGCTTTCTCATCGAACTGCATAACCGAAACCTCGGCGGATGCATCAAGCGCTTCACCAACGCGCTTTTTGGCATCTGCAATTCTTGCATCATAATCGGCTAACCAGGCTTTGGATTCTTTTTCTTTATTCAGCACTTCACCGAAGTAGGCAACCTCTTCATGAGTGTCTTTAAATTCACCATATGGAATAACAAGGGTAGGCGCTATTTTGCTAAATGAGTCGTATAGATCAGGATTACCTGTCACAATCAAATCCGGTTCAAGTTCTAACACTTTCTCAAGAGAAATCGTTTCATATTCCCCAATATTTTGAACGCCTTCCAGCGAGTCAATAAAATAAGGATTCTTGAGGTTCAGCTCGGGTGTACCCACTGGCTTGATTCCCAGGGCGATGAGGCTTCCCAAATACAAGTCAACCACGATACGTTTAGGCTCATCCGGAATTGTAATATTTCCCTTTACCGTCGAGATTGTACGCACTTTCGATGGCTGATTTTGATTTTCCGCTGTTACGTTGTTCGCGGAACTATTGCTCCCAGATTTATCCCCACCCGTACTACTGGATACACCTGCCGAGCAGGCACTTAGCAGTAATGTAAGGCTCAGCAGAATACTAAGCATCATTCCCGTTCTAGTCTGTCTGTTCATATGAATTACCCCTCCATGTTTATAGTGATAATGATTATCATCATTACTATAAACATACTTCCTGCTTCTAACTCTGGAAATATCACTTCGCGCCACACCCGATGTCAAATCAGGCCAATGTATGGGAGCAGAGTTTTTTTCTTTAAATTGCAAAGGAGAAAGACCCGTATGTTTCTTGAACATGCGTCCTAAATAATATCCATCAGGGTAACCAATGCCTGCTGCAATCTCATCGAGTGTGGCGTCGGTTTGCAACAGCATCTCTTTGGCTTTGAACAAACGAAACTGAATAAGATAATCGATGGGACTGCTGCCAACCGACTGCTTAAACTTACGTGACAAGCTTCTCGGACTGGTGTTTATCATTTCAGCCAAAGTATGAAGCGTAAGTGGCTGCGCGTAGGAAGATTCTATAATTTTGATAATTTTGTCAACCTGTGCTTTAGCACTCAGATCGGGATTGGATGCAAGAGAAATCTGTGAGGCGATCTGCTGCACAAAGAAATAGAACAAACTCTTGGCCTGAAAATGGTGAACGGGTTTTTGGGAATCCCACAAAAAGTGCATCTGTTTCAAATGCTCATATAACATGGTTGGCCTATCCGGGGAAAAACCAAAATTCATCTGAAACGGATTGGAGAGCTCCATCAACTTTTCCAGATAGTTTCTACTTCTTCTAGGCAGTTCGGCCTTATACATCAAGTAATATAAGCGTAACCCGGCTTCTCCGGCTTGAATAACCAGCTTACTCCCCTTTCCCCCATGGAGAACATAAAAGCGACTGACTTCGTAAGTTTCGTTGTCAATTGTCACACCAGCATCACCCTGAAAGGTGAGAATAAAGGTATGTGACGGAAACTTATATTTCATCTCTTCATATGCTCCACATTCAATATAACGGATATCAGTTATATTCACCGCAGCATAATTCCAGAGTGTGTAATATTCATTCCACATGATGATAACTCTTCTCCTTTTAATAGATTGAGGCTTTACTTCCCCTCGTTATTGATAACCATTATCAGTTATTATGTTAAGGTTCGCAATACAAATCGATGTAACTTATGGCCTGGCAATTATGGCTCACGAATCGCTAATCACATAAGAAACAAGAATCACAATTAACTAACGATACCGAACAATCTGCGATGGAACCTATTATTAAACACAGCCAAACTTATAATCATTTAGGGAAGTTGGTAGGCTTACGCGACCGAATGCAAGGCTCAATTCATACCTTAGAAGGGGAGACAAGGTTTGATCGAATTGTATTGGATAACGATACGGGGAATGATCCTGGAAAGTCCATGATGTTAGAAAATGCTGAAGCGACTGTATTCAAAATGAAAAGAGAAATGGTCCAGGATATACATACTCAGCTGAACAAAGTGGACCATCAAATTGGAGAATTAACTAAAGAAATTAATGAAACTGCCTCCATTGCTTCAAAACAGCCTCATTTCAAGGGAAATAATTCAAGTGAGGAACAAAACAGAGTAGAACTTAAAGGAGATCGTGTAAAAGATGATCAAGCCGATCCTAATCCATCGATGATTCAAAATACGATCAAATCCCAAGCGAAAGAAACAAGTAGTTCTTCATCTTTTATAGATATCCAGATATAATCCTCTTATATGTATACATATCTCATCCCATGCCGCTAACCTGAAAGTTAGCGGTTTATGGCATTTAGGCTTAATGAAAATCAGGTGACTTTCTCCGCGTTCATATCATTTGCACAGATAATGCTGCCAATGATGGATTTGCAGCTTTTTTTCACGCGAGTAGCTTCATTGATAATTTGATTAATATCCTCATAGCGTTGTTTCAAGTTGGTGACTACCGCAATAGACACAGATACTAAAGGAATAGGTCGATTCAGCCCAGAACGGCCTTCTCCCATCACATACTGATTACGCCAGTCCTGGTCGTTATAGAAGCTGCGTTTCATTTTCTCAAAACGTGAAATCACCTCTTCACACACCCTCATATACTCATGATGGCCAAGAATGGCAATAAAATCATCCCCACCGATATGACCAAGGAACGCCTCCGGTCCACCAAAATGCTCGCGCAACAAACTGGCCGTTGCCTGTATAAGCTCGTCTCCCATTTTAAAACCATAACTGTCGTTATACGATTTGAATTGATCAAGGTCAATATACAGTACACTGAATTGGTCCTGTGGAAGCATCTGAACTAAGCGATCATCTATAATCCGATTGCCGGGAAGGCCTGTCAAGGGATTCATAAATATAGCCATCTCAGCTCTTACATCCGCCACCGCGAGCAGCAAACGCCGAATGCTTACCGCACCATGGAATCGATCCCCAGATGTTACCAGAACCAGGTCATAGAGATCCGCTTCTTCACGTTCCATTGCAGCGACACTGACATCCGTAATCTGTTCTGCATAATCCACGACAAGTGCATTTACGTTCATCAACAGCTTCACAGGACGTCCCATATACAGATTGTAGCCATACTGTGTTCCGATCTGCTGAAAGAACCGGGTTCTCATCATTAAGGATATGCCGTTTTTCCCTGTCACCGCTACACCTTCCAGATTCGGATTGGACTTAAATAGTTGATACAGGGCATCACACTTGGTTTCTGGCAGTACTACTGGAATCGGTTCAGCAATTTCACCTATTTGAGTAAACAAACTTATCAACTCCCTTACCGCGTAGTAGCAACCATGTCACTTTTGATCTATCAGTGGTCACATCGTACCACTTTTTACCTAAAAAAGCGTTAACTACAGGTAAATTTTTTCGAAAATATACCAACATCACGCCCCATCTTGCATAAAATTAGGAGAAAAGTCATAATTCTGTCCAAAAAACTAAACACCCCTCCAATATACGCTTAAAGCGAATAATTAGAGAGGTGCTGATCCATTACGTGATTATTATTGTTAATTAATCTTTATTGTTTCTTAATCCCGATCCTTTCAGCTCACCTTATGCTCAATTCTGAGCTTATCAGCAACCATGGCGATGAACTCGGAGTTCGTCGGCTTGGATTTGCTGATGTTGATCGTGTAGCCAAACAGATGGCTAATGCTGTCGATGTTGCCGCGTGTCCATGCCACTTCAATAGCGTGACGGATGGCACGTTCGACGCGGGACGGCGTCGTTTTGAATTTTTCGGCAATCGCTGGATACAGCGTTTTGGTGATGGCGCCCAAAATTTCGATATTGTTGTACACCATCGTAATGGCTTCCCGCAAATACTGATATCCTTTAATATGCGCAGGAACTCCGATTTCATGTATGATTGACGTGATGCTGGCATCCAGATTTTTGTGTTTGCCCATCGGCACAACGTTAGATTTGTTCATAAACATGGAGGATGAAGATGATGAGCTGCTGCTGGATGACATCGTTGTTTGCGTACCTACCAGCTGACGTACCCGATTCGCAAGCACTTCCATGTCAAATGGCTTCAGAATGTAATAGGAAGCTCCGAGTTGCACAGCACGCTGTGTGATGTTTTCCTGGCCGAATGCGGTGAGCATAATCACTTTAGGCTGCGGGGAGAGATTCAGACTGCGTAGGCGCTCCAGTACACCGAGTCCATCCAGATGAGGCATAATAATATCCAGAATCAATACATCCGGCACATCACGCGTTTGTTCCAGCAATTGCAGCACTTCTTCACCATTGTACGCAATGCCAGTCACTTCCATATCTTCCTGCTCGGATATATATTCGGCAAGCAAATTTGTAAATTCACGGTTATCATCGGCCAGCAATACCTCAATTTTTTGCAAAACGGTATCCTCCTTTTATTTGAAACATAAGTATCGTACATTTCCTTACAGGTTAAATTTTCGACACGTACAATGAAATTCCTTCTGTCGAAAATTATTTTTCTTTATTTTTTTTTCGTATTCCTTTATAATAAATATTTTATTTCAGCATCCGATATAATATGTTTACTTTCGACAAAAAAACCTTAGGGCTGTCTATCCAGCCTTAAGGTTTTTGGATTGTTCCTTTTTCATCATGACACCTGCATCCTGAAGCATCCACTCAATAAAGCATCCATACCCGGACTTCGGATCATTCACAAATACATGTGTCACTGCGCCAATAAGCTTGCCATTCTGTACAATTGGGCTGCCACTCATGCCTTGAACGATGCCTCCCGTTTTGTCAATCAGCTTCGGATCAGTGATGCGCAGCACAAGCCCCTTTGTAGCTGGCTCTGATTGATCAGCGACATGCACGATATCAATGGCAAAACGCTCGACCTGCTGTCCTTCTACAACCGTTAAAATTTCAGCCGGACCTTCCTTTACCTCATGTGAAAACGCAACAGGAATTCCTTGCTTATATAAGCTGTGCTCTGGATTTTGAGACATTTTACCGAAGATGCCAAATGCCGTATTTCTTTCAATATTGCCTAATATTTTGCTTTCTTTAAGAAAATGAGCACGCTTTTCTCCTGGATCACCTGTCTCACTCTTCGCAATGGAGGTCACATTCGATTGAACGATCTGACCACTCCCTACAACGATAGACGTTTGTGTATTCATATCTGTAATTACATGGCCCAGCGCGCCGTATACACCTTGATCAGGTGCATAAAAAGTCAAAGTACCCACACCTGCTGCTGAATCTCGAATGTACAGCCCCAGTCTCCACGCCTTATCTTCTGCATCATAGGCTGGCGTCAATTTGGTCTTGATCGTTTCATCGCCGCGCTTGAGGACGACATCAATGCCTTTACTCTGCTTGCCTGCAAGCTCCACAGCTTCAGCTACACCCGACACCCCATCCAGACGTTTCCCATCCATGTGAGTAATCAAGTCACCTAATTTGATACCCGCAGCTTCGCCTGGAGATTTTCGCTCATCAGCACCGGAACGCACCAGATGATGTCCGACAACCAGAATGCCGGCGGATTTCACTTTTACGCCAATCGTTTGACCCCCGGGAACGACACGCAGATCAGGGATCACCTTGACATTAACCGTTTTGACGGGAATTTTCCCCCATAGCTTAAGTGTTAATTTGGCATGTCCCGTTTGTTGAGGATGGAGATGTAGAGGCATTTGCCTGGTTACCTTTAATGCAGACTGTTGATCCAGGCCTACAATATCCGGCCGATCCACGACTGCGCTTGAAGCTGCAGGTACTGCCAGCCTGACATCTGTCTGCCTGCCTGCGAACACCTGCACTTCATCAGGCAGGGAAGCATAACTTTGCATCGGCTGTACAGCCTGACTAAGTACACATAGAAAGAAGACAAATAAAAGACCTAGCAATTTTTTCCTGAGGGGGGAATTCAATGGCAGTCACACTCCCTTTGCTTCTTTCGCTTGACGAAAGGTGGTCGCCAATTGCGTACCTATAAGATAACCCTGCCCCCAGGCTTTTATTACTGTCAATCATTACGCCAGTCGTCCGTTTCACCCTTTTTTGGCTTCCGCCAGATTCAACATTTCCTGTGCATGGTGCAGCGTTTTTTCTGTTATTTCCACGCCACCAAGCATACGTGCCAATTCCTTCACTCGACCTTCTTGTGACAACGATTCCACTTGGGTCATCGTACGGCCGTCATACACATGCTTTTCAATCAAATATTGATGATCCGCCATACAAGCCACCTGTGGCAAGTGTGTAATGGAGAACACCTGACAGGTAGAGGAGAGTCGATGCAGCTTCTCCGCAATGGATTGGGCCGCCCGTCCACTGACTCCTGTATCCACCTCGTCAAAAATCAAGACCGGAATCCGGTCATGACGAGCGAAAATGCTCTTCATAGCCAGCATAATTCTGGATAACTCTCCGCCCGAAGCAATCTTGCCAAGAGGTCTCAGAGGCTCACCCGGGTTGGGAGAGATCAGAAACTCGGCACTGTCAGCACCTTGGCGGCTAAAACGTATGCGGCGACCATTCCATTCAATGCCTTTCGGATCTTCTGCCGGTACAATCTGAACACGCAGTGACGTCCGCTCCATCTGCAAGTCCTTGAGTTCGCTCTCGACTTGAGCAGCCAGTTCCTCGGCACATTGCTTGCGCACCTTGCTGAGCTCTTCTGCAGACTCCATCACAAGCACCAGCAGCTTATCCCGCTCGGACCGCAGCTTCTCTAAACGTTCATCTTTGTTTTCAAGCTGGTCTGTTTCATGGCTGATCTGCTCATAATAGTTCAAAATCAGTTCAACACTATCGCCATACTTACGTCTCAGGCCAGAGATCAGGTTCAATCGCTGCTCCACTTCTTCCAGCCTGCCCGGATTGAATTCGATTCGTTCCCGATAATCCCGAAGCTGGAACGTCGCATCTTCCAGTTGATAAAAAGCAGATTGCAGCTGCTCCACAATCGGCTGCAAACCTTTGCTGTCGTAACCTGAAATATCCTCAATACGCGATAAAGCTAGACTGACTGCTTCCAAACCCTTCTGTCCACTAAGCAGTTCATAAGCACCAACAACACTGTCCATCATTTTCTCGCTATGGGATAGTTTGACCCGTTCTTCACCGAGTAATTCATCTTCTCCGCGGGTAAGGCTGGCTGCGGCAATCTCTTCAAGCTGAAAACGGTACATATCCAGCAGCTGATATGCCCGCTGGCTGGATTCTTGAAGTGCCCGCAGTTCCTTCTCTGCGGCGATAAATTTGCTGTAGCGCTCCTGATACTTCGCCTTGACCGGACCAATCACCTCGGAGCCATAGGTATCCAGTAACCCGAGGTGGCTTTCTGCACGCAGCAAGCTCTGATGCTCATGCTGTCCATGAATGTTGATCAGCTTCTCGCCCACTTCCCGCAGCATCGTGAGATTCACCAGCTGTCCATTAATGCGGGACGTGCTCTTGCCCTGCGTATTTAATTCGCGTCGAATGACGAGATGCTCCTCTGGCTCACAATGAATGCCAAGCTGCTCCAGCGTGCTCCACACCGGATGTGTAGGCTCCATCTCAAACAGCGCTTCCATCTCTGCTTTATCACACCCGTACCGAATCAGATCTGCCGAACTTCGTCCCCCCGCGATTAAACCTAAAGCATCTATAATTATGGACTTACCCGCGCCGGTTTCCCCGGACAGCACATGAAATCCCGGATGAAAGACAACATCCACTTCCTCCACCACGGCAAGATTGCGAATGGATAACGTAACTAACATCTGCAAAAACACCTCCGGCTGAATTAAGCAATATATCCCATGATCCTTTCAATGACCGTGACGCTGTTCTCCTCTGTACGGCAGATGATCAGAATGGTATCATCACCACAGATTGTGCCCATCACTTCAGTCCACTCAATATTATCCAGCAGTGCAGCAATGGAATTCGCGGTTCCCGGCAAACATTTCATCACCACAAGATTGTTCGTGTGATCAATATGCAGAAAATTATCCACCAGTGCGCGCTTGAGCTTTTGAATTGGATTATAACGCTGATCCGTCGGTAAAGAGTATTTATATCGTCCGTCATCCATCGGGATTTTGATTAACAGCAGTTCCTTAATATCCCTTGATACCGTCGCTTGTGTAACCTGAAAACCCGATTGACGCAGCGCTTCAACCAGATCATCCTGGGTTTCTATTTCATTTTGACTAATAATCTCACGAATTTTGATATGTCGTTGTCCTTTCATACATGCCTCCAGTAAAATGTATTGCGATCAAGCGGCATTCCATCACCGCAAGCTGTCCTATGTCATATTTCGAGCAGCCTATTTCAAGCTTATTATATATTAGTCCATATCTTCTCCATCATACACGTCTTCCTGATAATCCATAAGCCTGATAACAATAATATCGGAATTTTCAAGGTCCACATACAGTAAACCTTCACATCCAGGATATAAGAGCAGATAAGAAAGGAAACGGTCCCTGACCGAAGGTCCGCTGAGTTCAAGCGGAAGTCTGCGGCGAGATGTTTTTACTAAATATCGGGCATCGTCACGCTCTGCAACATAATCAATGAACAGCCTGCTGTATAATACGGACTCACCTGCTTCAAAAGCTAAAGGAACCTTCATTTTGCCACCAATGACGTCATACCCACTCTCTTCAAGCAGTTCCAATGCAGGAGAAGGCTGAATATGTTCATTCAGCTGCAGCTCTGCCAAACTTACCGGAATGGGACGATTCACCCAGCTGCGCAGTCCAAAAAACAACCATACGATCAAACAGACAGCAAATACACCAATTACAATTGTGTCATATTGCCCGTTCATCACCGCTCACCTCGAAAACATATTCGAGATCAAACAGCAATTTTCCTTTATCCTGAAACATCTTTCCAGCGAAAAGAAACTCATCCTATGATGAGTTTCCCGTGAAAGTATGTGCCGCTTCCTTGGCTACCTGCTCCGCAAGTGCATCAAGTTCAAGTGAAGCCTTGTCGTTCTCTGGTTGTGCGGCCTCTGGTGCTTCCAGTCGCCAATGTGCGAGAAATTCAATGTTACCCTCACCACCTGTAATGGGAGAGAACGTGAGCCCTTTCAGGGTTAAACCAAGCTGACTGGCAAAATGAAGCATCGTTTGCAATACATCCTTGTGCACCTTCCAATCACGAACAACCCCGGATTTCCCTACCTTGTCTCTCCCAGCTTCAAATTGCGGTTTGATTAATGCCACAATATCTGCCGGTTTCTCCAGCAGTGCCAACAGCGGCGGGAGAATAATCCGCAAGGAAATGAAGGATACATCAATGCTGGCAAAGTTTGGCACAGGTCCAAGCAAATCCTCAGGGGTAACGTAACGGAAGTTCGTCCGTTCCATCACCGTGACCCGCTCGTCGTTTCGTAAGGACCAGTCCAGCTGATTGTACCCGACATCAATAGCATAAACGTGGGATGCACCATGCTGAAGAGCACAATCGGTAAAACCACCAGTGGAGGAGCCGATATCCAGCATCACAAGCTGATTCATATCCAGACCGAAGTGACGGATCGCTTTTTCGAGCTTCAGACCGCCACGGCCTACATAAGGATGCACAGAGCCTTTGACCTTGAGCTCCGCATCTCTTGGAATTTTCATACCTGCTTTTTCAATCGGCTCGTTATTGGCATATACAAGACCCGCCATAATTGCAGCTTTTGCCTTCTCACGGCTTTCGTAATAGCCCTGCTCCACCAGCAGCACATCAATTCGTTCTTTCGGGAGTGACATGTCTTTCTCCTATCATTCTTTTCAATTTAAACTGCAATCAAGATGGAAAACGTGTTTTGGACATTCCGTACGATGATTGTACCACCATTTTCCGCAGCTCATTGCACACATTCTCGACCGTAAGTCCAACTTCCTCACGCTGCTCCTTGATGCTTCCATGCTCGATAAACCGATCCGGAATGCCCATCAGATGCACCTGCACATCATGTATTCCTTGCTCCGCATAGAATTCCAACACCGCACTGCCCATACTGCCAGCTTGGGAGGTTTCTTCAAGCACGATCAACTTTGTACCCCGCACAGCGAGATCACGCAGCATCTGCTCATCCAGCGGTTTCAGGAAACGTGCGTTAATTACACCAGCATTGATGCCTTCGCGTTTAATCACTTCCGCTGCTTCTTCGGCGAGCTGCACCATTGAGCCGGAAGCAATGATGGCGTAACCTTCAGCAGGACGCAGCTGTTCCCAAGTACCGATCGGAATAGGCACAAGCACCTCGTCCATAGCTACACCGACCACATTGTTACGTGGATAGCGGTAAGCAATCGGACCATCATTATAATCAAGCGCCGTTTTCATCATATGACGCAATTCATTCTCATCTTTTGGCATCATCAGTACGATATTCGGAATGTGGCGCATGAACGCAACATCGTATACCCCCTGATGTGTCTCGCCATCCGGTCCAACAAAGCCGGCACGGTCGATGGCAAATATAACATTGGCATTATGACGGCAGATGTCGTGCACAATCTGATCATACGCACGCTGCATAAATGTCGAGTATACCGCATAGACCGGCTTCAAGCCTTCCATCGCGAGTGCAGCACACATCGTTGCCGCATGCTGCTCGGCAATACCAACATCAATCATTCGATCCGGGTAAGCTTTGCTGAATGGAATAAGACCCGAGCCTGTAGGCATAGCAGGTGTAACTGCAACAATCCGTTGATCCTCTTTGGCAAGCTCAATCAGCGTTTGCCCGAATATCTCGGTATACATAGGCTTGCCAACGGCTTTCAGCACTTGTCCCGATTCAATTTTGTAAGGCGATATGCCATGCCACTTATGGGAATCTGCCTCAGCAGGCTGATAACCTTTCCCTTTGGTCGTAAGCACATGCACCAGCACTGGACCGTCCACATTATCAGCCTGTTTGAACGCCTCAATTAATTGAGGGATGTCATGCCCGTCAATCGGTCCCAAATATTTGAACCCCAGCTCTTCAAAAAGCACACCGGGAACCATCATATATTTGACGCTATCTTTGATCCAGCTTGCCGACTTGGCCAAACGATCGCCAATGGCAGGAATTTTTTTGAGCATGCCCTCAACATCATCTTTGGCCTTCAAATAATGACGATCGGAACGTATTTTGCTCAAGTATTTATGCATTGCACCTACGTTCGGCGCAATGGACATTTCGTTATCATTCAACACAACCATTAGTTTACGCTGCTCATGACCGATATGATTAAGCGCTTCAAACGCCATGCCTCCGGTCAGTGCACCGTCACCAATGATGGGAATAACCTGATTATCCTCACCCTTCAGATCACGAGCAAGAGCCATGCCCATAGCCGCAGACAATGAAGTGCTGCTGTGTCCAGCTTCCCATACGTCATGCTCACTTTCGTTCCGTTTAACAAATCCGCATAGTCCATTGTGCTGGCGAAGTGTGTCAAAGCGATCCATCCGGCCCGTTAACACCTTATGCACATAAGCTTGATGCCCTACGTCAAAAATCATTTTGTCCTTCGGACTATTATAGCAGTAGTGCAGGGCCACCGTGAGCTCAACCACTCCTAAATTTGGTGCAAGATGCCCGCCTGTAACTGACAGCTTCTCAATGAGAAACTGTCGAATCTCTGCCGACAAAAGGGCAAGATCATCATGGGACATTGCCTTTAGATCACTGGGTTGTTTAATTTGTGGAAGCAGCACGAGAATCTCCCCGCTTTCCTAGAATGTTTGTTTATTTGTTGTATTTCACTGATATAACGTAATTAAATTTTCAATAACATTCAATCATTATACCATAAAAAAACAAGAATCATAATTTACGGCCTTGCGTCCGATCAGGAGCTCCACGCTGCCGATTCATATGCGAAGCTCTGAATTATGTATCCTTGAACTATGAGAAAAGAGGCTTTTACTGGCTGGCATGAAAAGGCCATTACATTCATTACACCAATCATTTCTCATTGAATCAGTAACATTCATGCTATTGTCACGAATTAATGATCACGACTCATCAAGTAATCAGCAATCTCCATTAAACGTGAAGCATCAGGTAGCTCCGCACGTTCAAGAGCATCCTTGGCTGATTGTGTGAGCGACTTCACTTCTGCAATAGAGGCTTCCATGCCGATAAAGTACGGATAGGTTACCTTCTGCTGGTTCACATCACTTTGTGTTTTTTTGCCCATCTTCTGCTCATCACCCGTCAGATCAAGAATATCATCCTGAATCTGGAATGCCAGGCCGAGATCACGTCCAAACACTCGCAGCGCTTCAAGCTGACCTTCTGTTGCCCCGCCGATACGCGCACCTGCAAGGAGTGAAAAGACAATCAGGTCTCCTGTTTTATGCAAATGAATGTACTGGAGCTGCGACAAATCGGTCATGCCCTGCTCGCCTTCCATATCGGCCACCTGACCACCGACCATACCTTTGGCTCCTGCAAGCTCTGCCAGGTCCTCTACAATGGACAATAAAGCATCAGGTCTCACTCCGCTTTGACGCCCCGTCTGAACAATACTGTAAAAAGCATGCGTCAACAGAGCATCTCCTGCAAGAATAGCTGTTGCCTCACCGAAAACTTTGTGATTCGTTAATTTTCCCCTGCGATAGTCATCATTATCCATAGCAGGCAGGTCATCGTGGATCAAGGAATACGTATGAACCATCTCCACGGCGCAGGCTGCCGGCATCGCAGCTTTACGCTCCGCACCGAAGGCTTCCGCCGCAGCAACGACCAGAAGAGGACGAAGGCGTTTGCCTCCGGCCATCAAAGAATACTGCATCGCTTCCGTCAGCGAACGCGGCACATCCCAGTGCTCAGGAACAATATGCTGTAGCGCCTCGGTAACTTCACCAGTAATCTCCTGAAGATATTCATCGAATGAAGCACGGTTACTCATGAAGCTCACCGCTCTCATCATCCGCCGTACCAAAAGGCTTCTTGCGAAGCTCCCCATCTTCTTCTACGATCATCTCGATCTTGCGTTCCACTTGTTCGAGCTTCAGACCACACAACTGGGACAGTTTCATCCCACGCTGAAACAGATCAATTGCCTGCTCAAGAGGAACATCCCCATGCTCCAACTGACCCACGATGTCTTCCAACGCTGCCATTGCCTCTTCAAAATTCAGTTCCGGTTCATTTGCCATGGATGTTGTCGTCCTCCTTCATTCCCCAAACCTGACAGTCGAGCTGCCCGTCCGCTAATTTAATCTTAACCGAATCTCCCGGCTGCACATCTTTTAAAGATTTGACCAATCGCTGCTCATGCTCGTCATACACAAGACTATAACCGCGAGACATTACTTTCAAAGGGCTCAGTGCATCAAGATGCCGAACGGATGATTTCCATTGCTGCTGCTTGCTGCGTGTGATCGATCTCATCGCCAGTTCAAGCTGTTTGCGCGCTGCCGCATGATCGCGACGCGCTGAATTCACCTGTTCCCGAGGATTAAAACGCTGTAGCGCTGCACGCAGGCGTTCCTGCTTCTCCACGGTCCACCTCATGCGTGTATCCACACTGCGCTGCAAGCGCTGCTGCAGCATATCCAGACGCTCCGTGTGCTGCATTAACGTCCTGCGCGGATGCACCAGCACTGGAGAGCGCTGCAAGCGAGTCAGCCGTTCCCTATGATATACAGCACGCTGCTTTAGACTATTTTGCAGTTGCCGCTGTCTCTGAGCGATCTGTTCCAGCAGCTCTGCCCGATTCGGTACAGCGAGCTCCGCTGCCGCCGTGGGTGTCGCAGCGCGTAAATCCGCGGCAAAGTCTGCAATGGTGAAGTCCGTTTCATGCCCGACCGCCGAGATGACCGGAATGGAAGAAGCAGCGATGGCGCGAGCAACCATCTCTTCGTTGAACGCCCACAGCTCCTCCAGTGATCCGCCGCCCCGTCCTACAATCAGCACATCTGCTTCCTTCATAAAGTTCAAGCTCTGAATCGCTTTGACAATGGAAGGTGCGGCGCCCTTTCCTTGAACAAGCACGGGGTATAACACCACTCTCGCAGACGGGTATCTCCGCTGGAGTGTAATCATGATATCACGTACAGCCGCACCTGTAGGCGAAGTGACAACACCGATCGTCTGCGGGTAGCGCGGAATAGGCCTTTTACGAGCAGCAGCAAAAAGCCCTTCCTCATCCAGCTTTTTTTTCAGCTGCTCATAAGCCAGATACAGACTGCCTATGCCATCCGGCTGCATATGTGTGGCGTAGAACTGGTACTGGCCATCCCGTTCATATACCGAAACATTACCACGTGCAATAACCCTTGCACCCTCCTTCGGTACAAAGGGCAATCGCTGATTATGAGAAGCAAACATAATCGATTTGATTCGGCTGTCCTTATCCTTCAACGTAAAATACATGTGGCCGCTGGAGTGATGCGTGAAATTGGAAATCTCTCCGCGCAGCCAGACGTCCGACAGAACCTGATCCGATTCCAGCTTCATTCGAATATAACGGTTCAGGTCCTTGATGGAATAAATTTTCTGCTCTGCCACAGACAAATACCTAAGCCAGTCCGTGAGCGCGTTTGGCCGCGATCAGCGTGTTCTGCATCAGCATCGTAATCGTCATTGGGCCAACGCCGCCAGGGACAGGTGTAATTGGGCCAGAGACCTCTTTAACACTTTCAAAGTCTACATCACCTGCGAGTTTTCCATTATCCAACCGATTCATACCGACATCAATGACTACTGCACCCGGTTTAACGTATTCCGCGTCAACAAAGTTCGCTCGACCGATAGCAACAACAAGAATGTCAGCCTGACGTGTAATCTCTTTCATGTTGGCTGTTCTGGAATGGCACATCGTTACCGTTGCGTTCTCACGCTGCAAGAGCAGAGATACCGGCTTGCCGACAATGTTGCTGCGACCGATTACGACCGCATGTTTACCAGACATTTCAATTCCAGTGCGTTTGATCAGTTCGATCACACCAGCCGGAGTGCATGGCAACAAGCTGTCATCACCGATGACCAGATTACCAACATTAACAGGGTGGAAGCCGTCTACATCTTTCTCTACAGCGATCGCATCAATGACTGCCTTTTCCTCGATGTGTCCCGGGAGCGGGAGCTGTACCAGAATCCCATTAATGGATTCCTGTTTGTTAAGCTTGTCCACCAGAGCAAGCAAATCCGCTTGAGACGTGCTCGCATCCAAACGATGCACTTCGGAATAAAAACCGAGGTCATGACATGCTTTTTCCTTGTTGCGAACATACACCTGAGATGCCGGATCTTCACCAACGAGCACAACTGCCAGACCAGGTACTACCCCCTGTTCGCTAAGCCGTTTCACTTCTGCCGTCATGCTTGCGCGGAGCTCTTGGGATACTTCTTTGCCGTTAATAATAGATGCTGTCATTGTACTCTCTCCCCTATATGAACATATATTAGATAAAACGATCTGGATGTAATCTCAAAAGAAAGCTGGCCTGCCTGTTCTGTTCCGAACGCTGGTCAGGATAATTTCTGCTTGATGCTGTCTACTTCCTGAATCATACGGCCCAGCACACCATTAACAAACTTGCCAGACTCGTCCGTACCAAAATACTTGGACAGTTCAATCGCCTCGTTGACGGAAACTTTCGCCGGAACATCATCACGGAATACCATCTCATATGCAGACAAACGCAAAATTTGACGATCTACACGCGACAAACGGCTGAGCTGCCAGCCTTTCAAATAATCAACCAGCAAACCGTCAATGGCTTCCTTATGACTCCATGTGCCCTGAACCATCTCGGTAACGTAACTGCGCATCACTTCTTCATCACGAATAACAACTTCCGTTTCATTATCTTCAGCCGCTTCATTAATGAGCATATTTACCGCTTCAGCTGCACTCACTTCATTCATTTCCATCTGGTACAGACTTTGTACTGCGATTTCCCTAGCCAAACGTCTTTTCATGTCCTGCCTCCTGCAGCGCTCCTCTCAGAGCGTCATCATGCTTATTTTAAATACAAGGCACCATTAGCTCCCCTATTCAAAGGATACCCATGGTACTTCGCTTCTACTTGCGCTCTTTTCTCACAAAAAAACCTGCAAAACGTTTCCGCCGAAAATCGGGCAACTCAAACTAAAGTTCTATTTTCGGAAGAAACATATTGCAGGGCTCAGACAGGTTATTTGAACGGACGCCAGCGATCCCCAAGCCATTGTCGCAATTCCCCCCAGGGAATAAACGAGCCCAGCTTCGCATCGCTTCGTCTGCCAAACGTATAACCGGTGAACACCAAGAGTGCAAAGAACAACATATCCCAAAAACCGATCCAAACATAAAGAAATCCTAACAAAATACCAAAAGCAACGCCAAGAATGCGGCCCTTGTAATTATCCCAAATCTCTTTCCACAACATCAGTGAAACTCACCTCATTCCACGCGACTCTTGTAGTTAGGCGACTGGGTTACATTAGCAATATATACGGTGACAAAAGAAACCGGAATGCCCGTAATCTCTTGCACATGATCGTGTATTGCCTTTTGCAGATCCGTTGTCAGCGCTGGAATAGGTGTCTCACCATCCACAACGGCCCGAATCTTGATCTCCAGTCCTGACTCCACCACGCGAATACGCGCTTTGACGTCACGTACGCCACGGAAACGGGTAGTTGCCTTCAAACAGAGGTTTTCAATCGTCTCCATTGAAATTTGCACATCCCCGAACTCGGTACGCTGATCCACAGACGGCAGCGAGCCGCGCTCACGCCGAATCGAGATGTAGAAAAAACGCAAACTCAGGACAAACAAAATCGCTGCTGCGACAATCGAGGCCACAATCACGTTTTGTTCCTGCTGGTAATTCAATTCGTATGGCAGCACACCGCTAATCAGTAAAATGACCGCCGCCGATATTGCTCCTACGCTTATGCTGTATATAAACAACAGAAGCCGATCCAGTATTTTAGCCACGAACTGCACAGCCTCCCTTGCTCACTCACATTGCTAAACCTGCTGTAGAGTAGGACAAGCATAGCCTTGTCCAGCCAAAGCAGAATTCAAGACCTGTCCAAGACGGGGTAACCCCCGGCAAGGGTGCCGGGGGAATCTGTCTCTTTTTATTTTACACGCTGCGTGTTCAGGTCAACTTCTTCCACTTTTTCAGGGTTCTTGAACTGAACGTCATGAATATGCACATTCACTTCATTCACGCTAAGACCCGTCATATTCTCAATGGAACGCTTCACGTTTTGTTGAATTTCAGTTGCAACCTGCGGCAGACGGTATCCATATTCGATAATTACGGAAACATCGACTGCGGCTTCGCGTTGGCCTACTTCAACCTTAACCCCTTTGGACAGGTTTTTACGGCCCAGCAGCTCCGCGAATCCGCCAGCGAATCCACCGCTCATGCCTGCAACACCTTTCACTTCCACTGTTGCTAGTCCAGCGATCACTTCAATAACTTCAGGTGCGATCTGGATTTCACCGATATCCGTACGTTCAAATTCAGTCGGTAGTGTACTCATAAATGTTTAACACACCTTTCGCGAGATAAGTTTGCGGCCATCCGTCAGGGCGCCGGTTCATATTCATCAGTTCCAGAACCCTTCCGGTCCGGCTTTACCGGAACTCCTGCAGCCTTCCGCGAATGCGGGCTTATCCTGTGCAGGAGACATGCGCTCTTATTATTACATACTATATCATTTGAGCTGGTTTATGACAAACAAGCCCAATATGACTGTTAAATCTCGTTTTCCTCAAGAAATTTAATATCGAAATCTCCGCGAATAAACGTTGGATGATCCAGCAGTTTTTGATGGAACGGGATCGTGGTGGAGATGCCTTCGATCGCAAACTCTGCCAGTGCACGCTTCATCTTGGCAATAGCCTCTTCTCTGGTTGCTCCCCATACAATCAGCTTCGCAATCATGGAGTCATAGAAAGGCGAGATCGTATACCCGGGATATGCTGCACTATCTACACGAACACCAGGACCACCTGGCGCAAGATAGAATCCGATTTTACCAGGTGAAGGCATGAAATTACGCTCAGGATCTTCTGCATTAACCCGGCACTCGATAGACCAGCCGTTAATAACAACGTCTTCCTGACGGAAAGAAAGCGGATTGCCTTCCGCCACAGAGATCATTTCACGGATCAAGTCAACGCCCGTTACCATCTCGGTTACAGGGTGTTCCACCTGAATACGTGTATTCATCTCCATGAAGTAGAACTCTCCAGTTGGACTGAGCAGGAATTCCAGCGTACCCGCACCGGAATAATTGACAGCAAGCGCCGCACGGACAGCTGCTTCTCCCATCAGTGTACGCACTTCCTCATTCAGCACAGGACATGGTGCTTCTTCCACGAGCTTCTGACGACGGCGCTGAACCGAGCAGTCACGTTCGCCAAGATGCACGGCATTGCCATGTTTGTCGGCCATGATTTGAATCTCGACGTGTTTCATGCCTGTCAGGAATTTCTCCAGATATACTCCGGCATTGCCAAATGCCTTCTGAGCTTCCTGCTGAGCAGCCGTGATCTGTTTCACCAGTTCTTCCTCGTCTTCAGCAATACGAATGCCTTTACCTCCGCCACCTGCGGTAGCTTTGATAATAACAGGATAACCGATATCCCGGCCGATCATAATCGCTTCTTCCGTTGTTTCAACGAGACCATCCGAGCCAGGGATAACAGGTACGCCTGCATCCTTCATCGTCTGCTTCGCAACCGCCTTGTCCCCCATCTTCGTGATCGCTTCCGGTGATGGACCGATGAATGTAATGTTGCAGGAACCACAGATTTCTGCAAAGTCAGCATTCTCCGCCAAAAAGCCGTAACCCGGATGGATGGCATCACATTCCGTTAACGTAGCTACGCTCATCAGGTTAGTGAAATTAAGATAGCTGTCCTTGGACAGCGTTGGTCCAATACAGTAAGCCTCATCTGCCAGACGGACATGCAGGGAATCCTTGTCTGCTTCCGAGTAGACAGCTACTGTCGATATGCCGAGTTCGCGGCACGCACGAATAATTCGTACAGCAATCTCTCCGCGATTGGCAATCAATATTTTATGAAATTTCATTTGGTTATTGTCCTCCTTCGAAGCTCATGCGGCTGCTGTTCGCCCGTTATAACAGGTTATTCCGGTTTTACCAGGAACAGAGGTTGTCCATACTCGACAAGCTGTCCATTCTCAACCAGCACTTCAACGATTTGTCCCTTGATGTCAGCATCAAGCTCGTTCATCAGCTTCATTGCCTCGATGATGCATACCGTTGTTTTCTCAACAACTTTATCACCCACGCTTACAAAAGGACCTGCTTCCGGTGAAGAGGCTCTGTAAAACGTACCCACCATCGGAGATACAATTTTATGTAAATGACTTGTTGTATCGACTTGCGGAGCAGGCTCGCTCACAACTGCTGCAGGCTGTACCTGTTGCTGAGGAGCAGCGATCACTTGCGGCTGAATTGCAGCAGCTTGCACAACCTCCGTTTTGCCTGGCTTACGGATCGATAGACGTGATCCTTCATTTTCAATTTCCAATTCCTGAACGGAACTTTCATCCACCAATTTAATCAATTCTTTAATTTCGCTTAGTTTGAACATTTCCATTATTCACTCCTTCGGCATCATGCCAGTCTCACGAGGACGGTCATATGGCTTTATGTATTATATCATAATCATTAAAAATGGAAAGAGCCCGAGAGTCGAACGAACTCCCGGTGCCCTTATCACATTACTGATTATTGTTCCGTGACATATTGCACACTGATTTTATTTTGCGATACAGACAGTTCTTTCATGACCAGATCAACGATCGAAACCGCTTGTTTTACGTCCAGCTTGTCACTTAACACGACCACTTTGTACTTGTCAGCCTCCTCCTGCACGATGGCATTGGCATACTGCTGGGACAAGGTTTCCTCGATACCTGTAATTTTGGCCTGCTTATCTTCAAGTGCCCGAATTTGCTCGGTTGCCTTGGCATTTTCCTCCGGTGTTTTGCTTAAATCACCCGCCACCGTTGCCAGTTCCTCATACTTGCGATTGTTGCTTTCCTCACGCTGCCACTGGTAATTCTGGAATTGACTGCTGGCCGATACTGCCGTATTTTGCTGTTCCATCTCTTTGAGTACTTCCTCATCGGTCTTGGCTGCATTACCCTCTGTTTTACCTTCTGTTTCAGGTGTCGCAGTCGTGCCTTTTTCCTCAGTTGCTTCCGATTTTTTGCCGCTCTCCCCTTCAGCAGCCCCCTGCTCTCCTGCTGGTGCTTTCTCCGTATTCCCTGATTCCTTCCCCTCTGCACTCGCCGCGTTGTCAGCCGGATCTGCTGCCCCAGCATCATCAGCAACCTGTCCGCCATTCACAACCTCGTTGATGACAAGTCCTTCTGTAGGGTCCATAATTCCAGCTGTCTCTTTCGCTTCCCCTTGCTTCATGCCATCCACTTGCTGGCTGTCAGCCACGGGTGGGTTTACAGGCCCTGAATCTTCAGTAAAGAGATAGTATGCGGACAAAATAACCATCAGACTCAGCATGGAGACAAGCCATATTGTTTGACGTTTGTTATTCATTTAGAACATCCTCCTCAAAATAGGGTTGATTCTGGCGGATCGAGCTTCTGTCTTGCAACTCATAGATGAATGATTTCAATCCTGTTTGCGCGGAACAACCGAAATCCGGTAGGCCGCAACATTCAAACCTTTTTCAACAGCGTCTGTTATCAGATCCTTGACTACCTTGTTCTCTGCACCTCTAGCGACCACCAGCACACCACGTATTTGCGGTTTCAGCTTTTTGGTCACGATCGGTGTCTGATCCCCTGATATTTCATACGTAATTATTTCCCCGTCCCGGGTGTATTGCGTCATATGGCGCTTCCCGCCATTGGCATCCGTCTCCTCGGTAAGCTGCTGTGAATCTTTAACGTTTCGCTGAACGACCAGTTCTTCCGTGGAATCGACGGTAACCATGACATCAACCGTGCCTACACCAACGATATTTTCCAGAATACCTTTCATTTTGTCTTCAAAAGCAATCTCGATGGCCTGAAAAGGATTCTCTTCCAGCAGATCATTCTGCATAGTCGACATCGAAGTTGCCTGCTCAGGCGGCTCACGGCCGATATTCTCGGAATCAATTTTTTTAACGTTGACGAAAGAATTAAACAGCATGATTCCTACTCCGATCAGCCCTAAAATGATCAGCCAGCGGAAGGTCTGGCTTCGCTTTGCCCCATTCTCCCCGCCGCCCATCCAGGTTTCCAGCTTTTTGAGCCACCGTTTCATCGATTTCCCTCCTTCTTCGCGCTGTTACAGCACTTCAGCATGTTTGGCCTCCGTCACCTGCACTTGACTCGCATCAATCTTCCATTGCTCGGTTAGCAGCGTAATAATCTGGACAGCATGTTCAGATCGTGAAGCGCTGGTTGACTGTGTATCATTGCTTTCATCCGAGTTGCGTGCAGCAGCCGGCTCTGACGTTTGATGAGTAGATGTAGGGTTACTGTTTGGAAACTGATCTTGTGACTCCACCTGCACCTTGGAAATTTCTATCGGCTGAATCTGAATTGGCTCAGACCCTGACTGATCTGCTTCAGCTTCATCCGTTTCATGTGTGGCAAAGATCGGTTGATCTACCTGTGCAGTCTCGCCTGATTCCTTCCTCTCCACCCCCGCCATCTGGACTACAACATGCTGAATGACAGGCAGATCAACCGAAGAAGCGATTTCCGCGTCGGTACTTTGTTTTTTCATCGCAAGCTGCACCTCGACAGACTGCACCTTCGCCCCGGTTGTATCCTCAATCTGTCCTTTCATGACGTTAGCAAGCTCCTTTGCCGTCCATTGCAGGGACTGCTGCTGCTCGTTTGCCTGCATCTGCCTTCCCTTGGCCAGAATCTGCTCCAGTGTTGCCTGACCATCTGACGGCGCATCCATTACAGACATCGCTCGTTTCAGCTCGCCTATCGGATCACTCCGCAGCAATTTGGTAATCGGTGAGAGCAAGGTTAGCAGAATAAGGAGGCTCAGCACAAGCTTGACGTAACGCTCCATAGAACGATTTGGAAGCAGCATGTCTACAAATGTCGCTAACAAAACGATCATGATCAGGTCCTGCAGCCAGCTGCTCAGCCACCCCATCCTCACCAGCCCCTTTCTCTGTCTGCAATCATTTATCGCATCATGACGGTCAGATTACCTGCGGTCAGTAAAATGGTAATTGCGAGAAAAAACATCATTCCAACCGCCGCCAGTGCGGCGAAGACATAGATCATGCTTTTGCCAATGGCTTGCAGGCACTCCACAATGGGGGTATCTCCAAGCGGCTGCATAATGGCTCCGGTCACGTTGTAGATTAAGGCCAACGCCAGTATTTTGATTGCCGGAAAAGCACACAGAAACAAAATAATAATGACACCTGTCAACCCAATCGCATTTTTGACCAGCAATGATGCCGTTATGACCGTATCTGTTGCATCTGCAAAGGTTCTGCCGACCACAGGCACAAAGTTTCCAGCAATGTATTTGGCCGCCTTTAAGCTGACGCCATCTGCAACAGACCCCGATGCTCCTTGTACTGAAATCACACCAAGAAACATCGTAAGCAGAATACCCAGCAGGGCTACGCTGATATTGCGCAGCAGATCCGCCATCTGTGTCAGCTTGTACTTGTCTGAGATTGAGCTCACCAGATGCAGCACGGCTGAGAAAAAGAGAAGCGGAAATACCAGCAAGTGAATGAGCGTGCTTACCATATGGATCATAAATATAATCAGCGGGTGGGTTACGGATACGGTAACGACATTTCCCATAGAGGCCAATAGTGTGAATAAAAGCGGGACCATGGCCATCATAAAGTTGATCATGCTGGATATGGCTTCTTTGGCATATCCAATCGCAACGCTGAAGCTGTTGATCGCAATGATAATAATGACCATATAACAGATCGCATAAGCGATTTTGCTAATATTATTTTTCTCAAAGGCCGTCTGCAGCGTCTCCAGAATCATGCTAAGCACCGTTAACATGACAATGGTGACCAACAGTTTGCCGTTATATAAAACTTCATGAAGCATAAATTTTCCAATCGCAGAAAATACCGCTTTTAGACTGAATCCCTCATTCCCGGGAATCAGCATGTCCATGAAAGATGGCGTCTTGCCTTCTGGAAAAAAACCGCCATATTGCTTCATAAGCTGATCCCAGTATTTCTCCACCTGATCCTTCGGAAGCTGATCGGCCTGCTGCTGCATCCACTCGTTCGAAGGTGCACTGGCCGTTATCTGCCCGATCATGCCAAACATCAAACAAATCATCATCACCATCATGAGGTGCCAGCGCGGCTTGTCATGCAGAGATTTCATCGGTTGTCCGCACGCCCTTTCTACACCGGCATCAGTTTCATGACGGTTTCAATAATAATGCTGATGATTGGAATCGCCAGTACGAGAATCAACACCTTGCCAGCCAGCTCAATTTTGGATGCAATGCTTTCCTGACCCGCATCCCTGACAATCTGGGCGCCAAATTCAGCAATGTAAGCAATGCCTATAATTTTCAGAACCGTTTTGAGATAGATGCTCTCCATGCCCGAATGTTCGGCAAGACGCTTGAGCACTTCGATAACGGCTCCTATCTTGCCAATCAGCAGCATGAAAATGACCACACCGGCTGCCGCCGCAATCAGAAAGGCAAACATCGGCTTTTGTTCCTTGATGACAAGAATCAGTACGGTTGCAATGAGTGCCAGACCAACAACTTGAATAATCTCCACGGGTCACCACCATCCGGCTTCATGACCGTTCTCATTGAAAAAGAAATATGGATTTAATCTCTTGCAGCAGGCTGTCCAGCATACGGACGACCATAAACAATACAACGACAAATCCGATGACGGTCACCCAGTGAGCCATATCTTCCTTTCCCATTTGTTTCAGCACCGTATGAATCATCGCGATAATGATTCCAATGCCCGCAATTTGAAAGATTGCGTTCACTTCTAAATTCATGACCTTGGCACCTCGCTATCCCGGCTATTTCAGAAGATCAGAATGACGATTAACGCTCCGACAAGCATCCCCAGGCTGCGGCTCATCCGTTCGTATTTCACTTGATCGGCCTGTGCGCGGGATTCCTCATGCATAAGTTGCTGTATAGCTAATGAAATGTGTTTGGTCTGATCCTGACGATCACTGGTGCCAAGGCTGAAGCTCAATTGCATCATGACTTCACGCTCGTCTGACTTCATGGCCGATCTTCCCCACGCCTGCTCTACACCGGCTTGAAGGCTCTCTCTGGCCGTGAGCCCGAGCGGAGGCTCCATCTGTGATGCGGCGTGCATAAACAGAGTCCTCACCGGTTCTTTCGTCTGCGCACCCATCTTGCTCATGGCGTCCGGAAGCGGCGTTAGACCATAATTAATCTCTGTCATCAACCGCTGGAGTGCGGCGATTAATTCTCGAAGCTGCCTTGGTCGCAATGCATATTGTCTGGCCTTATAAAAGCCTGCAAGCGAGCTGGCAATCATAATCAGCACTGCACCAAACATGTTAACCAAAGGCTTCACCTCCTGCTCCGGCATGCTGCAGCCCTCGCATCTTGCCGTCAGCCAGCTTGAAGCTCATGCCCCGGCTCGTCCGTTGCAGCAGCACATAACGCTGAAACATCTGCTCGGTTATCAACGTTCTCAGTGCAGGTCTGGCCGACAGTTCTGCCAGATTCCGGCCGTGTGCAGTCGCGATGACGGAAACACCTGCATGCAGAGCCTCCATCACAGCTTCGGCATCCTCCGGCCGGCCAATCTCGTCCACTATGAGAACGTCCGGCGACATTGAGCGAAGCATCATCATCATGCCTTCTGCCTTCGGGCATCCATCCATGACATCTGTCCGGGGTCCGACATCAAATCCAGGCACTCCTTTGTAACTCCCGGCGATTTCAGAACGTTCATCCACAATGCCGACCTTTAGTCTCGGACGTATACCTTGTCTCAGTTCGTTACCGGACGTCAGCTTCGTGCCGCTGCTGATCTGTCTTGCCAGATCACGGAGCAATGTTGTCTTTCCCTGCTGAGGCGGAGACAAGATCAACGTATGCAGCACTTGTCCGTTATTCATATCCACCAGATAAGGAAGAACCGGGTCAGCAATGCCTTCAACCTCGCGGGCTATCCGAACATTGAATCCGTTAATATCCCGTAAATATTCTACACGCCCTCCACTCAGCACCGTTCGACCGGCAAGTCCAATGCGATGCCCGCCGGGAATCGTGATGAAGCCTTTTCTCAGTTCTTCTTCCAAGGTATACAGGGAGTGATTACTTATGAGATCGAGCAGTCTGTGAGTCACTTCCTTCTGGGGAATATACGCCTCTTCCGGTTTACCCGTCATCGCACCTTCTGCGGTAAGAAAATGGTAGGTGTTTCCCGCATTAATCTCCAAGGGTCTGCCTTCACGGATGCGGACTTCTTCCAATTTGTCCAATTGGGCAGGCGGCATTCTGCCTAAGATGGTTCGGATCGGTTCCGGAAAAAGGTCCCTCCATTTCACTTTCATGTGTCGGCTCCTCCAACTTTGTCATTCATCTTATTTTTCATCTCTGACGTTTGTTCATATCTCAAGTTTATGCCTGTACATTCATTTTATGACGCTGAAATCTATCATTTCTTTTGGACTGTAAAATTAAGAGACGTCACTTCTTCTCCATGCCAAAAAGCCAAAACAGGAAAGCATCGTTCATGCTTCCGGCTTTGGCTATATGCCTTAAATTACATAAATATAAGTTACATCTTAATCATCTTGTCACTGTAACGGCGACCTTTTCCGCATTCAACGCGGCTACGATAATATGTTGGTAATCTAGCGCTTCCCCGTCCGCTTGACGTATATCAACAGTTCGCTGCTCCCCTGCAAGCAGATCAAAGTAGTTATCACTCATGCGCACATTACCTTGCGGGATCGAAATCTGAACCATTCGGGCTACCGCTTCAGTTGCTTGCACAAGCAATTGCCCAGTTTCTTCATTATATGAAGCTCTAATGATGCTTGGACTAAGCTGTACATCCTTTGCATCACGTAAATAATATACGTTATCCGGGCAGTCCCAGGCAGGCGCAGATAACTTCAACACCGCTTGTTCTGGAGGCAAACCTTGCAACACCTGCTTTTCGTCCCATTCTCCCAGCTTCACTACACCATTGGCCTCTACCTCGGTGTGCAGCTCCATACGATGAATGGAATAACCCTGCATATCAAAAATCTCCATGATGACCAGACCACTCAGCGAAGTTAATTGATCATTAATCACCCATACTTCTAATAACTCATCAGGTTCATGGTTTAAACTTAATAGCAACGGATGATAAAATTTACGTGCATAATAATAGGACGCTTTTGGTAGCAGCTCATAATCGATTAATGACCAGCTGGTTCCAGGCCAACTGTCGCCGTGCTGCCAGATTAAGGAGCCACTTGTACGCTTTTTGTTGCGCCGATAGTGTTCAATTCCATACTTCAATCCCTCAGCCTGAGTAAGCATCGAAAACTGGATATACTCATCCAGATCTTGAGGCACTCCTGTGAACCCTTCCATAAGTAAGATGCCCTTCTGATGGTTCGTATCCTTGTTGCGATAAGCCATCTCTACGCTTCCCCAATAGAATTGATCCTCTGGAATGTTTCGCTCCAACGTATATTTCGTAGCAGAGGCATGCATACCAAATTCACTGCTGAATAATGTGAAATCTTTTTTATAGTTTTTGAACGTGACACCCTCCACACTATAATCTAGCAAAGGCACCTCGCCAAATTTACGTGGATAGACGGAACCATGCCACACTTGCCAGTTGTGACGATCTCCATAATTCGGATCATTCGCATCATTCCCGCCATATGGAGATGAAGGCCAGTATGGACGTGCAGGGTCAAGCTGTTCTAACAACTCTGGTAAAATCTCATGATAAATCGTTTCACCATAAAATGGTGTCGTGATATCGCCGGATGACGATTTCATATCGTACAGCCAGTCAATTTCGTTATTGCCGCACCATAACGCGAGCGAGGCATGATTACGCAATCTTTGAATGTTGCAGATGGCCTCCTGCCGAACATTTTCCACAAAATCAGCATTATAATCAGGGAAAAGCGCATTGGCAAACGCAAAGTCCTGCCACACCAGTAACCCGAGCTCATCACAAAGATCGTAGAAGACGTCTTTTTCATAAATGCCTCCTGCCCAGATTCGCAGCATGTTCATATTAGCTTCTACGCCCAACATGATCAGATGTTTATATCGGGAGTCAGGAGCGGCTCCAATCAGATTATCGACCGGAATCCAGTTTGACCCTTTGGCGAACAGCTTCACACCGTTAATATGAAAAGCAAATGCAGGCTCTCCCTGTTCATCTTTCAGTACCAGCTCTACCGTTCGGATTCCAATTCGCTGCTCTCTCCGATCTACCTCCACTCCGTCTGCAAGCAGTACGGTTTCCAGTTGATAGAGGTAAGGCTTGCCCAGATCATGAGTCCACCATAATTGTGGCTCTGATACATGCAGATTGAATCCGGCCTTTTCACCTTGCAGTTCACCTTCCACTTGAGCCACAGCCTGCTGATCCGCATCAAGTAAACAAGCACGATAGGTCAGATGACCGCACCCGCGATACTTCTTCGCTTCAAGCTCAACATTAATATTGGCCTGCTGTTCGTCACAGTGCTTCGTATACGCATATACGCCCTCGAACTTGGCTTGCACATGACGCTCCAGTCTCACCTTGCCCCAGATTCCAACGGTTACAATGCGCGGCCCCCAGTCCCAACCGTAATTCATCGCTGCCTTTCGAATCCATGGACGCTCCTTCGTGTAAGACGACCACTGCATCAGTGCTTTATCCCTGTGATGAAGATAGAGTGGATCAAATCGGACAGCAATTGTATTTTGGCCTTGATGTATAACACGGGAAACATCATACACATATGTTCGGTGCATATTGCTGGCTGTACCCATCTCAAGACCGTTCACATAAACCGTAGCATGTGTATCTAAGCCTTCGAAAATTAATTCCCAGCGCTCTTGTTTGGTTGGATCGGCATCCATCTGAAAGCGTGTGCGGTACCACCACTCCTTCTGCTCCACCCAGCGTGAACGGATATCGTTATGCCCATAATACGGATGATCTATCAGCTTACGTTCAATCAGAGTGGAATGTACATCTCCAGGCACACTCGCGCTCATCCAGAAACGATCATCCAAATCTGCAGCAGCAATGGTTAGCGGCGGTTTCTCGCCCACCTCATATTGCTGAATTCTCCAATGATCACTTAATAGCATGGTTTCTGCCTCCATTTATATCATTCAATGTCTATATAATAAAATTTATTTCATTTTGGCCTCAGCCTGTTTACCTTTCTCCACCAACACATCATAAGCTGCCTCCAAGGTCACTTTACCAAACATGACACTCTCCATCTCAGACTTATACGTAGCCGTAAAATCTTCAGCACCAGGAGGCGCAGGATAGAAAGGTAAAGCCTTCGGTTTGGCCACATCCAGCAATTCTTTCCCGAAACGTTCTCCATCCGTAAGATTTGTCTCAAGGGACGCGTACACTTCATCATTAATCGGAATACCACGTGTCATCCCCAAAATTTTGCCTGCTTCCGGGTCAGATATGAACCATTTGATAAATTGCTTCGCCTGCTCCACATTTTTGGAATTCGCGCTTATAGAGAAGAAAATCGTCGACTGAGCCCAGCCACCTCCGCTCTCACCGATTGGATTGCTGTTCACTGCCAGTTGACCAGGTTTAAGTGCTTCAATCGCACTAGCCGAGCCAACCGATGCTGTACGAAGCATGACTTTACCAGAACCCAGAGAGTCGAGCTGCGGGTCATTTTCTTTAAAAGCTAGCTGTTGATCTGCTGGCGGTACAACGCCTTCTTTTTGAAATTCGGCATAGGTGTTGTTAAATTCGAAAAAGGTGTCTTTATCCAGATTGAATTTTCCATCCTGAAAAATAGGTCCTTTGCCTTTGGCAGTCTGATAAAATTGATAGAATTCCCAAATGTTGCGCAGGTCGTCGATTGGATATTTATCCTCTGGCAGCTTGCTCCGTGCTTCTTTGGCATAAGCAAAAAAATCATCCCACGTCCAGTTGTTAAAAGGTAATTTGATCCCGTATTGCTCAAGTGTCACTTTGTCATAGACCAAACCCGCACCATTGTAGCTCAAAGGCACGCCATACAGCTTGCCATCAATCTTGATGTTCTCCAGCACCTTCTCATCCACAATGCCACTCAAGTCCAGATCGGACAAATCTGCCAGTTGCCCCCGCTTGGCATAACCATGAATATATGCCGCATCCATCTGCAAAATATCCGGGAGTGAGGACGAGGCGGCAAGGGTGGGAAGCTTCTGCCAATATCCATCCCAAGATGTAAATTCCGTTGTGAGTTTGACATCCGTATGTTTCGATGTGTACAGTTCGATTGCTTTTTTGGTCGCTTCATGCCGAGCATCCGAGCCCCACCACATCATTTTGAGTGTGCCGGAGCCCTGGCCTTCACTTGCGCCCGAATTGGAACCTCCTGCACAGCCGGTCACCATTACTGCAGCCAGCACACCCATCGTCAACGTTTTCAGCCAACGTTTACCTTTGATCATCATTGAATGACCTCCCTTGTATGTGAAGTTATGTGTTACCTGTCATCAGAAATCAACCTTTGATCCCTGTTGTTGCAATGCCTTCCACGAAATGCTTTTGAGCTACAAAAAAGACGATTGCCGAAGGAATAACGGACAATAGTGACATCGCGAGCAATTGACCCCACTGCACCTCAAACTGATCAATAAACATCCGAAGTCCAAGCCCTACCGTAAACTTTTCTACCGAATTGAGGTATAGCAGCTGCGAGAAAAAGTCGTCCCAGCTCCATAAAAAGGTGAAAATCGCTACGGTCACGAGTGCGGGCTTGATTAGCGGAGCAATAATACGGAAGAAAATACCGTAAACGGAGGCGCCATCAATCTGCGCTGCTTCATCCAGTTCACGTGGAATGCCACGAATGAACTGCACAATCAGAAATATGAAAAATGCGCCGCCCCCGAAGAAATGCGGCAATATAAGCGGAACATAACTATCAACCAAGCCAAGTTTGTTAAACAAAATATATTGAGGCACAACGGTTACTTGTGAAGGCAGCATCATCGTTAGAAGCAGCACCGAAAACCAGAAGTTACGAAACCGGAAATTCAATCGCCCGAACCCATAACCCACGAGAGCCGCTGTTACAACACCACCCAATACATTCCAAAACTCCATCATTAACGTATTGGCAAAAAAACGGGCAAACGTAAAGTCAGACGTAAAGCTCCAGCCATTGCTATAGTTCTCCCATAACCAGGTCGTTGGCCATAATGACGGTGAGGAAAGTTCCGCCGTGCTTTTGAAGGAGGCTCCAATCCACCATAACACCGGGTAAATCATAAGCAGGGAAAATGGAATCAGAATAAAATGTGTCTTCCAGGTCTTCTGACTGCTAGTTATCATTTTGATTTACCTCCTTCGGATTCATAGAACACCCAGTATTTCGATACAATGAAATTCAGTGCTGTAAAGACACCGATAATCACAAGCAGAATCCATGCCAGCGCTGATGCATAACCCATCTGAAACTGCTTGAACGCCTTGTCGTAGAGGAACAACACATACATGTACGTGGAATTCGCCGGACCTCCAGCGGTAATGACAAAAGCCGACGTGAACATCTGGAATGAATTAATGATGCCGAGTACAAGATTAAAGAACATCACCGGAGAGAGCATCGGGATCGTGATCGAGAAAAACTTCCGAATACTGCTGGCTCCATCCACAGAGGCCGATTCATATAGATCTTTAGGGATTTGCTTCAATCCAGCTAGAAAAATGACCATGGTTGATCCAAATTGCCAGGCATTCAGCAAAATCAGAGTTCCCAGTGCTGTATTCGGATTGGATATCCAACCGATTCCCGTAATGCCGAACCAGCCAAGCACGTGGTTAATGTAACCATCCATGCCGAACATGTTCCGCCATAAAGCGGACACCGCAATGCTGCCCCCAATTAAGGACGGAAAGTAGATGGCTGTGCGGTAAACATTCATGCCCTTGATATCCTTGTTCAGCAAAATCGCAACCATAAGCGAGAAGAAAAGCTTAATCGGTACCGCTAATAGCACAAATGCAAACGTAACTGTAAGCGATTTCAAAAATAATTTGTCAGATTGTAAAATTTCACTATAGTTGCGCGATCCTACCCATGTTGGCGAATCCAAAAGAGAATAGTCTGTGAACGAGAGATAAAAAGATTGTAGAATCGGCCACAGCGTTAATAACAGAAAACCAATCAGCCAAGGCGAGATAAATACATACCCAGCCACATTCTGATGGTAGATCCAGCCGATTCCCCGCTTTTTGCCGAACATAGCATTACCCCGTTTCCATTGTAGTCTGTCAGCGCGAAACGCTGTATCTGAGTCCATCATAGTCATTTCATAAGTATACTGTCAACTAATTTATTAATATTATTATGTTTACTAAATTTATATTGGTTTACTTTAAGCGTTTACATAGATAAACAAAATGAATATCTCTTATGTGATAGACATTCACCCCATACCAAATAGGCTATCCTTTACATTCACCATGTAATGGATAACCTCATATGGTTGTTTTTTAGACCAGACTGCCAATGCTGCCTTTGATGATTAATTCACCTTGAATGAGACGTTTCTCATAAGGCATGGAGATATGCTTCAGCCTCCATTGCATAATTTCAACCGCCTGAATCCCAAGCACCTCTGTCTCTGCGTTTACAGTACATAATTCCGGGTATTGCGCATGAACTTCAGGATCATTGTCAAAAGCGACCACCGAGATGTCGGCAGGAATCCGTTTACCTTTCTTCTCCAATTCATTCATGCATAAAGAAGCCACCTTGTCGTTAGCGCATATAATCGCGGTAGTGGAAGAATTCTCAATCAACTGTTGCATCGCTATGCGAATCAGCTCCAGATTATCCTCACGATGCGACGGTCGGATCTGTAACAGTTCTTTGTGCGGCATATACGGTATGCCGTTTTCATCAAGTATCGCCTTAAATCCACTCCAACGATCGGCAAAACTACGAGCATATGTCCAGTCTCCTACAAACTGAATATGTCGATGGCCCTTACCTATCAGAAATTTCGTCAGCTTACGATAGATATCGTAATTGTTCATGAACACCGTATCTGAAGCGACCAGTTCATCCTCGTGATCTATGATCACAAAAGGAATACCAAGTGAACGCAACTCAACCAGCATGGCTGTCTCAATCAACCCGATTCCGATTATACCCAGTAATGCCTCTGGTCGCATGAGTTTGTTAAAGTTTTGAGGACTGTCGTCCGTAATCAGCACCGATGAGATCCCATGTCCTTCCAGACCACGAAACACTCCTTCAAGCACACGCCCCCAATAAAAGGAGTCACGATTCTGACTACGGATATCCGGAAAGAGTATTCCGATCATGCGTTCTTCTTCCTCTGTCTGCGTCTTGGAGGCCATCGTGCGTTTTGTTAGCTGTTGATCCAAATACCCCAGATTCGAGGCCACCTCGAAAATTCGTTCACGAGTTGCCGCACTGATGCCCGCCTTGCCGGATAATGCCTTCGATACTGCGTATTTAGATACACCAACCCGGTCCGCAATTTCCTGCATCGTTACTTTTTTCTTCTTGTCCAATGCTGCTCCACCCCGTCTCTTCTGAAGAGGTTTACAAAAGTAATTTTGTAAACCAAACTAATCCGTTACATCATAACAAAAGAGATGCATGCTGTACAGGAGCTGTACTCCTTCGTACAGCTTCTCGCTAATCAACACCAGTTGAGCAGCGCATAACCTGTAAACGAATCAAAAAAGACTAACCGAGATTAACATCGATTAGCCTTTTTTATTCCTATTTGTCTTAGTTAATACTTACGAGACTTTTTGACAAAATAGTTTATTCAATTATCGGCGGACTTGCGGTCCACCGATCACAGCTTGCTCTTCTGTATCCAGGTCATATGCCGTGTGCAATGCTTTAATTACATCATGCAGCTTCTCTCCATCGATAACACAGGAAACTTTAATTTCCGATGTGCTTACCATTTTGATGCTTACACCTTCGCCGGAGATCACTTTGAACATTTTGGCAGCCACACCCGGATGACTTACCATACCTGCGCCTACAATCGAGATTTTAACCAGATTCTCTTCAGAGGTTACTTCACGATATGGCAGGCGGCTGTGCAAGCCTTCAATGACATGCAGCGCTTTCTCGCGATCCGATAGCGCAACCGAGAACGAGAAGTCCGCTTTGCCGTCCATAACACCGCTCTGTACAATGATGTCTACATCGAGCTGTTCGGCTGCAAGTGCGCCAAATACTTCAGCCAGTACGCCCGGCACGTCCGGTACTCCCAAAATGCTGATGCGTGCTACATTTTTATCATATGCAATCCCACTTACTACTACGCCTTGTTCCATTGCTGCTTCCTCCTTAACAACCGTTCCTTCATTATGGTTAAAGCTTGATCTTACGATCAACGGTACACCGGAATGCTTCGCGTACTCTACCGCACGAGGATGCAACACCGCTGCTCCCAGATTCGCAAGCTCCAGCATTTCGTCATAGGAAATTTCCTTCAGCTTGCGTGCGACTTTGACGATCCTTGGATCTGTGGAATAGATTCCGTCCACATCCGTATAGATCTCGCAAGCGTCCGCCTGAATGGCAGCTGCCAGTGCAACCGCTGTTGTATCCGAGCCGCCACGGCCCAGTGTGGTGATCTCACCATCTTCCGTCATGCCTTGGAAACCGGCAACAATGACAATATTGCCATCCGCCAGAGCTGCATTGACACGTTCAGGACGGATATCCTGAATGCGAGCTTTGCCATGTACCGGCTCAGTCCGGAATCCGGCCTGCCATCCTGTGAAGGATACCGCCTTGCGTCCAAGTGCCTGTATAGCCATAGACAATAACGAGATCGAAATCTGCTCACCTGTTGTGAGCAGCATATCCATTTCACGAGCAGGCAGATCACTGTTCAGCAGCTTTGCCTGATCAATCAAATCATCGGTTGTGTCCCCCATGGCCGAGACCACGACAACACATTGATGCCCTTCATCTGCTTTTTCCACAACACGACCGGCTACACGCTTCATGCGCTCTGTATCTCCGACCGAGCTGCCCCCAAATTTCATGACGTACAATGACAACGCAAATCCACTCCCTACCTTGTGCAGTTATGCATAAATTGATGTCTTTCGTCATTATTCTCTCCGAGAAATGACTTTAACCCAGTATATTACGAAAGCGCCTGATAGGCTAATCTTTTTTCAAAAAAACCCTCTGCCAATGAGTTGGCAAAGGGTTTCTCATTCACGCTTTCAAGCTTACAGCGTATGAAAGTTACGCACGGGAGGAATATTTACCTTCACGTGTATCAATCAAAAGCACGTCGCCTTCGTTAATGAACAAAGGTACTTGTACGTTCAGACCTGTTTCAACTTTTGCGTTTTTGGTAGCACCTTGTGCCGTGTTACCTTTAACGCTTGGCTCTGTTTCAATAACTTTCAGCTCAACGCTGGTAGGCAGGTCGATACCCAGGATTTCACCTTGGTAGCTAATGATTTTCACGTTCATGTTTTCTTTGAGGAAGTTCAATTCCCATTCAAGCTGGTCACTTGTCAACGTGAATTGATCGTAAGTTTCGTTGTCCATAAACGTGTGCTCTGAACCACTTGCATACAGATAAGATACACCGCGGTTTTCGATGATTGCACGGCCAATGGTTTCACCTGCACGGAACGTGCGCTCAACCGTGTTTCCGTTACGCAGGTTTTTCAATTTGGAACGTACAAAGGCAGCGCCTTTACCCGGTTTTACATGTTGAAAATCAAGTACAGTGAAGATGTCTCCATCTACTTCTACGGTCAAGCCTGTTTTAAAATCGTTTACTGAAATCACAAAAAATCCCTCCTGGTATAAGTAAAAAGTCAGTGATATGAATGATTCATATCTCAAGTAGCTGGCAGGTTATGCAATAACGGTGAACTTCTTATCCGATTTCGTAAGGATATGGATACCCGTTTCGGTCATAACCACATCATCCTCAATCCGCACACCGCCAAGTCCATCGATGTAAATCCCCGGTTCAACAGTAACCACCATGCCCGGTTTCAACACATCATCGCTGAGCTTGGACAGACGTGGAGCTTCATGAACTTCCATGCCCAGACCGTGGCCTGTGCTGTGTCCAAACTGCTCTCCGTATCCGTAGCCTGCAATGATATCCCGTGCAAGTGCATCTGCTTCCCGTCCGGTCATACCTGGTTTCAGGTTCTCCAGCGTATGTAACTGTGCTTCCAGTACAATATCATAAATCTTGCGCAGCTCGGGAACAGGGTTGCCTGTAGCAATTGTACGTGTCAGGTCGGAGCAGTATCCGTCCAGCAGCGCACCAAAGTCAAATGTAATCAGCTCGTCCTGTCCAATCACCTTGCTGCTTGCCACGCCGTGAGGCATCGCGGAGCGTTCACCCGAAGCGACAATGGTATCAAAGGAAGAACTCGTCGCTCCATGCTTGCGCATGAAAAACTCCATCTCCAGATCCACTTCACGTTCAGTCATGCCCGGTTTGGCAAATTGCAAAACGTGGCTGAACGTGGCATCGGCCAAGTCAGCAGCCCGCTGCATAACCGCGATTTCGTCCGCATCCTTAAACATGCGAAGCTGCTCAACTATGCCGGATACAGCTTTCAGTTTAACCGATTGCAGTGATTCTGCATAAGCAGCATGTGTACCAAATGTGACTGAATCCTGTTCAAAGCCTACTTCCTTGAGGTTAGCAGCTGCAAGCAAATCCCTTACGGAATCCATCGGTTTAACGCCATGCTCCAGCACATTAAAACCTTTGGCTTGCAAGGTTGCCTGCGACATATAACGGAAATCAGTCAACAAATATGCTTCGTTTTCCGTAATAAGCACATAGCCTGCCGAGCCTGTAAAGCCCGTCATATAACGACGGTTGATCGGATTCGTAATCAGCATGGCTTGTAGTTCACGCTCAGCCATGGCCTCGCGTAACTTGTGTACTCGTTTGTTTTCCATCGGTAACCCTTCTTTCTCTCACATTCCCGGGTTCCCGGCTCAGGTTTGTTTGTCCAGATGACGCACGAGAGCCAGCAATCCCAGTTCATAGCTTACTTCGCCAAATCCGGCAATCTGCCCGATCGTTTCTGCTGCAAGCACTGAATGATGTCTGAACGCTTCACGTGCATGAATGTTGGATAGATGAACTTCCACAGTAGGAACCTTCACGGCATTGATTGCATCACGTATAGCATAGCTGTAATGGGTAAACGCCCCCGCATTCAGTATGATCCCGTCTGCCTCACCCATAGCGGCATGAATGCGGTCAATGATATCCCCTTCATGGTTGGATTGATAAAAAGCGATGGAGACACCCAATTGCTCGGCCTGTCTGCGAATATTGTCTTCAATATCCTTCAGACTCATCGTGCCATATATGCCTGGTTCACGAACACCAAGCATGTTCAGGTTCGGGCCATTGATCACAATAATTCGTTTCATTGCTGCTCCACCCTCTCTGCAAATAACCATCTGCTATTTTAACACAGCCATTGCCGGATTGAGAAGCTTTTTTGCGTCTAGGCTCCGGCTTGTTCCGGTTCCCTTTTTCGTTCGTCCGTATACTCCATCGCTACGGTGTAACCGATAAACAAACCCCAGAGCAGGAAGAAACAGATTTCCGTAAAGATAGAATCCCATGTTAACCTGTTCAGCGGCTTCATCATACCAAGCTTGGGACCTAGCAAAACAAAGAGAATCACCCACCAAACGATGCCGTAGACCATACCTGGAATAGGCCCTTTTAATTTTCGAATGGTAAAGGTGTATAGCAGGGAAGCCAAAATAGAAAACACAATAAAACACAGCCATCCTGTCAAATGCCCAGCCGAAGTATAAATGTACTCATGCTTAAAAAAAAGTTCTGCAATAAAACCGACAGGTACTACGGTAAAATGAAGCAGATGGAACAGCCAATGAATTCCTCCCCAGATCAGACCGGCAAAGAACCCCAGCTCCAGTGCAAAGGAGAATGGGTTTGTATAATAATGCGCATCCCCCTGTCTGGGTATGGAACGTCGTCCCATCACCTTGTCATCCCTTCGTCGCGGACGCCGCTGCGAGTGCGGGTCTGATTTTTCATCGTGCTGATCACGAATTGGCATTTCCTTATCGTTATAATCCGTCATCTTTAACGTCCCCTTCTTCGTAAGATGCTCATGCTATGTGCTAGACATTTTCTCACAGTTCTAGGGCGTAGTATGTTCAAAACAGGACAATCTTAACAGCTTCACCTGCGGATTACCTCATAAACTAGAAATTGCTCACAAAATTCGATACAATAAGGATATAAAACTGCCTTTCACTGTAAAGGCGTAGAACAGAATAGGAAGGTGAATGATTTGCCTCAACAATCCAAGCCTGTCAGCTACGGGGGGCAAGCTGTCATTGAAGGTGTAATGTTTGGCGGCAAACACGTCAACGTTACAGCTGTTCGTAGAAAAGACGGCGAAATTACGTATCTGGAAGTTCCCAAGCAAGACAAGACCTGGGTCATGAAATTGCGGCGGATTCCGTTATTGCGAGGAATTGTCAGCATTATAGATTCAAGTGTCAAAGGCAGCAAACATCTGAATTACTCCGCTGACGCTTATGCTGACGATGAACTGGAGCCGGAAGAAAAAGCCAAACAACAAGAGAAGCAAGGTTCCGGCTGGAGCCTTAGTATGATCATTGGTGTGACGGCTGTAGCCATTCTTTCCTTCCTTTTCGGCAAAATTGTGCTGACGTTACTGCCTGTGGTGATCGAGGACTTCTTATTTAAAAATGCATTCAACAATCAATTTTTGCATAATGTATTGGAAGGCGTTATCAAGCTGATTCTGCTGCTCGCCTATCTGTGGTTAATCTCACAGACACCGATGATTAAACGTTTGTTCCAATATCATGGAGCAGAACATAAGGTCATCAGTGCTTATGAAGCCGGGGAAGAACTGACACCGGAAAATGTTCAAAAGTACAGCAGACTGCATTATCGCTGCGGAAGCAGCTTTATCATGCTAACAGTGATTATCGGTATATTCCTGTATTCCGTATTTACCTATGATAACCTTTGGGAACGTATGGGTCAGCGTCTGTTGCTGCTTCCAGTAGTATTGGGCGTTTCATTTGAACTTCTTAAAATTACGAATTCAGTGCGTGACATTCCTGTACTTCGTTATCTCGGGTATCCGGGGCTCTGGCTGCAACTCCTGACTACCAAAGAACCAACGAATGCACAAGTGGAGGTATCCATCGCATCGTTTAACCGCATGCGTGAGCTGGATGCCAAGCTTGCGAACGTCTCTACGGCAGCTGAAGTTCCTGTAGCCACATTTGATCCTGTGAAAGGGTGAATGAAATGAACAAGCAGGCAATTGTATTCTGGGTGGTCATGGTACTGGCTGCTTTTGGAATTATCAGTTTTTTGACGAAAGCCTCATTGTCCAGTATTCTCATCCCTCTGATTGTGTTCGGGGTTGTGTTCCTGCTATACAAATACCCGCCTGCCCGCTGGTCTCGGAAAGCCAAAACACCCAAGATCAAACCTTCGGCAAAAACGATGGCGAAAGTGAATGCACAGAACAATGCTTCAGCCCGCAAAAGCAGCTCGTCCAGAAAACGCAAGGATTATCCTTTCCAGGTCATTCAAGGACAAAAAGGCAAGAGTGAAGAGGATATTCCGAAGTATCACTAATGTCAAAAAGCAATTCTCACCTTGGTGGGAATTGCTTTTTTTGCATCTAACTTGGGAGATAAGCCGGGTACAATCGTTTACCCTTAACATCATTTTCATACGGGAACCAGAGGTGGAGCATCTGTGTTTTTATTCCGCTGTTCTTTGCGTTGCTTCTCTAATTGCTCGTTGTATATTTTCATGTTCCATGCATTAAAAAACTCTCTTCCTGCAACGAGGCCGGAACGAAATAAATTCGTGCTGTCCTGGACTGACAAATTAAACTGAGTCGGCTTGATGCCTAACGTAGGAATTTTGACGGTACGGAAGCGGTTAATCTGCTCAATGTATCGCTCATCATGTGCAGTGAGCATGGTCTCAACAAGAGCCTGCAGCATGGTAAGCGGTCCTTTGATCCGTGCGGGCTGCACTTCGTTTTTGCCCACCATCTTAAAGCCAACGACCGGAATAATATCTCCATCCTCTACTGAGCGCTCTCCGTCAAACAGCCATAGCGGAAAATTACTTAACAATCCTCCATCCACCACATATACAAACTGATCCTGAAAAGGAAGCCCTTTGGACATGACGGGTGATTTGCGTATGACCACCGGATCGAAAAAGTAAGGTATGCTGCAGCTCATCCGTACCGCTTTGGCCACTTCCAGTTTAGACGGTTCAATACCGAACCGACGAATGTCATCCGGCAATACAAGAATGCTGCCATTAGATATATCTGATGCAGTAATGAGCAGTTTGCCCGGCGGTAAATCCGCAAATGTACGTATCCCCTTCTGCAGCAGCATCTTGCGTATCCATGACTCAAGCGCTTCTCCAGAGTAAAGTCCCTTTTTCAAAAACAGTCTTGTTGCAGGTCCAATCCAGCGTGCGTTAAATATAGGTGAACGCTGAAGCAGCGAAGCAAACGGTGTACTTTCTATAATAACCTTCATTTCCTCAGCCCGATAACCTGCCGCAAGCAAAGCTGCTACAATCGAGCCGGACGATGTTCCAGCTACCCGATTAAATTGAACTCCGCAGTCCTGTGCTCCCTGTACCGCACCTGCCAGCGAAATGCCTTTCACGCCTCCGCCCTCAAACACTCCATTAATTAACATAAACCAAAAACCCCCGTTCTCCAGGCAGCCATGCTTCTACTGCCACTGTATGAGAACAGGGGTTGGTCATATAACTGATATATCTATATAAGTTGAACTAAAGATTTTACACAGTCCACTCCGATGACAGAACAGCCTTCCAATCGCTGTTATCCCCAGATTTTTTGGATTCCCTTTTCCAAAGGGAAAAATCCGGTGATAAAGGCGACCGCTCCGCTTTTTCAGGTTTTTCTGTCCTCTCCGTTCACGTGTAAATGAATAGTTCAATTTATATAGATGAATAAGATCAATTTTAATGTGTTACAGACCGTAATAGGTTTTCAAACGTTCAACGATACCCAGCGGGTTCTTCGTCAAATATTGTGAACTGAAATAAATGTCTCCACCAATGGACGGATACTTCTCGTTATAGATTAGTTGATCAATGATCTCCTGTGAGGTTTGCCATCCAATTTCGGGCGTTCCCAATTTGTACGGGGAATGACCAATATACAGTTTCACGTTAGTATTGGCTACCTCATTAACCCACCAATCCACGACCTTGTCGTACCTTGCAGCACTGAGGGTCATACTCCAGTACACTTGTGGGGCCACATAATCAATCCAGCCCTGTTTGATCCAAGTCCGTACATCCGCATTCATGCTGTCATAAGCCGTGACACCTGCTTTGGTGTCCGAACCGGTCAGATCATTGGCCTTGTTACGCCATACACCGAACGGGCTGATGCCGTATTCCACATTAGCTTTGACACGATGAATATTCTGTCCAAGTTGCTGCACAAACTGATTAATATTGTCACGGCGCCAAGCCCCACGATCTGTTGTGTTTAAAGTATTATACGTTTTGAAGGCAGCATCATCGTTAAACGTTACATTGGATGGATAGAAGTAATCGTCCAGATGCACGCCATCAATGTTGTAGTTGTTTACCACTTCCATAATGGTATCCATAATATGCTGTCTTGCTTCCGGGATTCCCGGGTTAATATATAACTTGCCAGCCGCATTTACAATCCAGTCTGGATGAAGCTTGGAAATATGGTTTGCTGCCAGATTGGATGTTGCTGCCGAATTCGTCGCCCGGAATGGATTAAACCAGGCATGGAATTCCAGACCACGCTTGTGTGCTTCCTCAATCATAAAGGCGAGCGGATCATAACCGGGATCTTTCCCTTGTGTTCCCGTCAGCACACTGTTCCAAGGCACCAAATTTGATGGATAGATTGCATCGGCATTTGCTCTCACTTGTACAAATACAGCGTTGATACCCATAGCCTTCAATTGATCAAGCTGGCTCGTATACTCCTGCCTCTGCTTGTCTGCATTGCCTTTCGCTCCAGAAGACGGCCAATCCCCGTTAACGGTCGAAATCCATGCTCCGCGCATTTCATCTGAAGCCGGGGTTACCGCACCGCCTGGCTCTGCCGGAACGGCTGGTGTAGGTTCTGGCTCTGGTGTCGGTGCTGTTCCATTACCTGTGTACAGATCAATGGTCTGAGCCGCCTGATTCCAGTTTACCTGAATGCCGAGATTTTCACTTACAAAGCGAATCGGAACCATCACACGCCCCTGCTTTAATTGCACAGATGCATCCAGATTTACAATGGCGTTGTCCACTGTCGCCTGCTGACGTCCGCTGGTCATCGTAATGACCGAATCGGATTTCTGAATCGTTACCGTACGAGTTGCCTGAGACCATAAAACCGAAGCCCCCAACCCTTCGCTAATCACCCGCAGCGGTACCATCGTTACATTTACCTTGGGTAAAATATAAGGGGACACATCCGACTCCAGACGCTGACCATCCAGAAAGATCGAAATTTCCTTCTGAGCAGCTGCCTGGGCAGTCAATCCTGCTGTCTGCAAACCGAGTACAAAAATAAGCAGAAGCAATAATCCTTTACGCAATTTCATCAACCAATCCTCCAACATCATTAAATTTGCGGTAAAATCTACTAGTTTAATAGACGCTTGGCAGAGCGATTTAGTTGCGAAATTGACCAAATGTTGGTGAATGATCTTGGATCAGATTCAGATGAACATAAAAAAATGCTTCTCGCCATATTAATGGCAAGAAGCATCTCTTTGTTTATGATATAACTTCATTCATGACTCAGGATTCCGTGTTACTCATAATTTCCTGGATATTTTTGAGGTCACGCAAGCGGCTCTCATCCTGACGGAAATATTCCACCAATGACTCGATACAAGTAATAGAGTCCCAGCTCAGATGATGCTCAATACCCTCCACATCGTTGTAAATGTTCTCTTCCTGTACACCGATGGTAGTCAAAAACTGCTCCAGCAGATGATGGCGCTCCATCAACCGCTTGCCCATCTTTTTCCCTTTTGGCGTCAGTACCAGCCCGCGGTACTTCTCATAGATCAGGTACTCGTCCTTGTCCAGCTTTTGGATCATCTTTGTCACGGATGAAGGATGTACTTCCAGTCCTTCAGCTATATCAGACACACGAGCATAGCCCTTTTCATCAATTAATTTGTAAATACGCTCCAAATAATCTTCCATACTGGGCGTTGGCATCTGCTTCCCTCTCTTCTCTCTGACCGGCATTACGTCCAGGTCCCTATCTTCTAATGATACATGTTATCAATACGCATTGGCAAGTCCTACACCCTTCAGTCCGGATACACACAAGGATTTGGCAGGCGTGACTTTACTGCATTCGAGGCAAACTAACTCCAGTTTCACATGAAAGGAGTGTTTCTGTGAGCACTACAACTGCCCGGCCCCCTGCTCGAAAAGCAAAAGGCACTAAACCCTTTATTCCCGATTTGGTATATTTTGAACCCGGTGCACTGGAATATGAGAAAGGCAAACGCATCATGGAGTGGGTAACGTCTCAAAACATCCCTTATCAGATGACAACCTCTCATAACCGGATCACCAATCTGCCGGGTGAGACCGAGCAGGAGAAGTATCGGATGGCCAAGCGAACATTAGTCGTCGGGGTGCGCAAAACGCTCAAATTTGACCAGTCCAAGCCTTCTGCTGAATATGCAATTCCCATCTCAACCGGCTGTATGGGCCACTGTCATTATTGTTATCTTCAAACCACGTTAGGTGCAAAGCCTTACGTTCGCGTGTATGTCAACACGGAAGAAATTATCGAGGCCGCCAAAGGTTATATCGAGGAGCGCAAGCCTGAAATTACACGTTTCGAAGCCGCTTGTACATCCGATCCTGTCGGTCTTGAGCATATTACAGAGAATCTGAGCGATCTGATTCGCTTTATGGCTGATGAAGAATATGGACGTTTGCGTTTTGTAACAAAATATCATCATGTTGATCCGCTGTTAAAACTGAAGCACAACGGTCATACCCGTATTCGCTTCAGTGTTAACGCCGATTATGTTATCAAAAATTTCGAACCTGCAACCTCACGCTTTGAGGAACGGATTGAAGCAGCAGGCAAAATTGCACATGCCGGATATCCGCTCGGATTCATTATTGCCCCTATTATCTGGTACGACGGCTGGCAGGAAGGATATGCTGAACTGTTGCAGAAGCTTGCGGATACACTTCCTGAAGAAGCCACAAAAGATCTGACGTTCGAAATGATCCAGCACCGTTTTACCAAAACGGCGAAAGCAACAATTGAGAAGCGTTATCCCAAAACCAAACTTGAAATGGATATTGAAAAACGCAAAATGAAATGGGGCCGCTGGGGTCAATATAAATATGTGTATAAGGACGACCAGCAGGATGCACTGCGCGAGTTCATTACCGAACGAATCTTTGAGCACTTTCCGTTAGCCAACATTGATTATTTCACCTAAACTTATTCTCCAGATTAAAAAGCAGGTCGCATGAAACCAGAACACTTCTGGCTCAATGCAGCCTGCTTTATCTGCTTTTTTATCCGTCATTTGTTTCCACGAATTCGTTGTATTCTCAGATCAGATAATCATCCACTGAGGTGTGATCTGCTGCAGCCAAATGGTTATTTTGGTCATCTGATCGGTGAACAGCAATACGCCCATCAAAAGCATTAATGCTCCGCCGATCTTCATCATCATGTTGGAATATCTCAGAATCCAGCGTGTGGAGCCAATGAAGAATGCAAGCACAAAAAATGGAAGAGCAAACCCAACGGTATATCCGGTAATTAACGTAAACCACGTGGAGGGCTCACTTGCCGCCATCGCAATTATAGCTGTCAGAATCGGTCCGATACAAGGGGACCACCCTGCCGAAAATCCAATTCCGAAAATAAACGAGCCTAGATATCCCGCTGGTTTCCATTTCATATCAAGCTTGCGCTCTTTCATCAAAAAATGGGGTTTGAAAATACCTAACAGAAAAAGTCCCATCAGCATAATTAAAATCGCTGACAATTGACGGATGAGATTGCGATTCTCATTGAAAAATTCTCCAAACAAACCAGCTCCGAGTCCAAGCGAATAAAATACAGCTGAGAAACCGAAAATAAACGCCAATGTGTGGGTCAACGTTTTAAACCGTACCTCACGCTGATTTCGATCATCCTTTAACTGCTGCACGGTCATTCCTGTAATGTATGAAAGGTATGATGGATACAGCGGAAGACAGCACGGTGAAATAAAAGAAGCGAGGCCAGCAAGAAAAGCCAGCCATACATTAACATCAGGCATGAAGCAATGTCTCCCTTCCTCCGGCTCGCTTGCTCATAGGCATGACGTCAGGCCCGGAACCCTTTTTTTCCGATCATCGTTAAAATCAGCATCATAATGAGCAGCAATACAATCGTTGCTCCCGGCGCGAGATTCCAGATTCCTGCGACGACCAGACCAATCACTACGGCAATTTCTCCAATCACTACTGACAGAATGATGGCTGATTTGAAGCTTCGTGCCATCAGCAGACTGACAGCCACAGGAATGGTAAGCAGGGCCGATACGAGCAATGCCCCGACAATTTTAATCGCCGTACTGATCACAAGTGCTGTCATCACTGTAATCAACATATTCAGCATTCTGACGGGTAATCCCGTAACGGCAGCTGCATCCTCTTCAAAGCTGAGCAGGAAAAACTCCTTATGTAAGAAGGCCACCACGACCACAACAATTAAAGTTACCACTCCAACCAGCTTCAAATCTGTTGCATCCAGCGTGTATATGCTGCCAAACAAATAACTCATGACGTCTGCGTTATACCCTTTGCCCAAGGTAAAGAACAGAGAAGCGAGTGCTACGCCTCCTGACATGATGATGGCAATGGATAACTCCGCATAACTTTTGTACGCCTTACGCAGCTTCTCAATGGCAAATGAGGCGAGCACGGCAAAGATTAAACCTACACCAATCGGGTACACCTCAATCAAGAAACCTAGCGCCACCCCTGCAATCGTTACATGAGACAGGGTATCTCCAATCATCGATAGTCTCCGCAATACAAGAAACAGCCCGATCAGTGGAGCGGTGATGCCAATAAGCAAACCGCCTGCCAGCGCACGCTGGAAAAAATCACTTAATAATATCTCCAAAACAAACTCGACTCCTTCGGCCTGGCTATCTAATGGCCCACTGACATCACTAGCGAACCTGTGCGGTAGTATGCTGCAGGTTAGTCTCTGCACAATCCTCTACCTCATGCGAATGACGAACATGAAAATGAATTTTGCCATTCGTGAGGGCAGCTTCGGAGCCCAGATAACTCTCCATGCGGTCCATATCATGAGACACCATCAGGAAAGTCATCCGATGATGCTCATGCATATGGGTAATGAGTTCAAAAAAACTGGCTTGTGATTCGGCATCAATTCCCACGGTAGGTTCATCAAGGATCAACAGATCCGGGTGATTAATCAATGCACGAGCAAGAAAAACACGCTGCTGCTGTCCACCGGACAGCTGTCCAATGCGTTTGTTCGCAATATCCTCAATCCGCATCACCTGCATGGCATCAGCACACTGCTGCTGTCCCTGACGTGTTATACGGCGAAACATGTTTTTGTTGTTGTACAGCCCGGACATAACCACTTCTCGAACCGTTGCCGGGAACAGTGGATTAAACGCATTTTTTTGCGGAACATACCCGATCCGTTTCCAATCCTTGAATTTGCGGATCGACTGTCCGAACAGCTTGATATCTCCCTGTGCAGGAGGCAGGAGTCCGACCAGCATACGCAGCAGCGTTGTTTTCCCTGCACCGTTCGAACCGATAATTCCTACAAAATCCCGCTGCTGGACCATAAAGTTGAGATCTTGAATCACACGCTGGTCCCCATAGGAAAACGATAGATTTTCAATCTCGATAATGGGATCATGACATAGTGGCATGATTTGCTGCATGGCAAAGCCGCCCTTCATAATAAATAAAAACTCGTAAACCTGTTGCTTAACACTCCAGAAGTCTTCGCCGATCAAACGGCAAAGACTTCTGGACGCATACTCTTATTCTTCTTATTGTAATGCGATCAGCAGATTTTGCAAATTTTTCTGCATCAGGGTGAAATAATCATCTTTATTGTTTACTTGTTCCTGAGTCAGACCTTCTACCGGATTTAACACCATCGTTTGCACGCCCGCTTCGCTGGCAAGTGTTTTCGCCAATTTGTCGGATACCAGCTCTTCAAAGAAAATATATTTGATGCCTTCATCCTTAACCAGCTTAGCCAGCTTCACAATGTCCTGCCCTGTAGGTTCGGCATCCGGGGAAAGCCCCATAATGGCATGCTGCATCAAGCCGTAATCACGGGCAAGATAACCAAAGGCCTGATGTGATACTACAATCTCTTTGTTTGGCACAGACGACAGTTCATTCGTGAAACGCTGATCAAGTGCTTCAAGCTTGGTACGAAGCTCGTTGTAGCGCTGCTCGTAACCATCCTTGTGTGCAGGATCAACCTCCACCAGACTTTTTTTAATATTTTCCGCCATAATCATGGCTGATTTGGGGCTCACCCACGTATGAGGGTCGATATGATGATCGGCAGCCTGCTGTTCATTACTGCTCTCGTCTGCATGATCATCCGAATGCTCTTCACCGTGTCCATGACCGTCATCCCCTTCAGCTGTAAGCAGTTTAACTCCCTCGCTAACCGCAACTGCCTTCACCTTGGTGTCATTATTCAACGATTTCAGAAAATTCGGCACCCAGCCTTCCAGTCCTGCTCCATTATAGAGGAACAGCTGTGCCTTGGACGTATTTACGATATCCTGACTTTTGGGTGTCCAGTCATGCGGCTCTACTCCTGTAGGCAGCAGATTGATAACATTGGCATCCTCTCCGCCAATCGCTGCAGTAAACGCATATACCGGGTAAAAGGTTGTCACAACATTCACTTTGCCCTCTACAATTTTGGCTGTGCTTTCACTATTCTGTCCACACGCGGACAATACCAGTAAACTGAGAATGAGCAAACTGCTCCAAAGCAGCTTCAATGTGCTCCGTTTACCGAGTCGGCTGGAGCGATCCAGTCGAACCTGTGTTTTCTTTTGCATAACTGTCATGTATAATTCACTCCGCATCACTTAATCGTAAACATTACTGAAAGAATTATAGGGAAGACGCCCATACTTGTCAAGGCTCGTATCCTATCATTCTTTCCCGATGAACAGAGTTCATAAACAATATATGCTTGTTCTCTACCTCTTATCTCTGTTTTGGATCATAAAAAAAGTGGCCCGAATCTCTTCGGACCACTCTTCTATCGAACTTGTGACAATCTTCGTACGATTGTGCAAGGTATCGTGGGGTGTGACTTTATTATTTCACCTGCGCGCCATTAGGCATGCTGTCTGGTACGGTAGCAAGCGTCAGTTGATCCCCGTGTGATGCTGCCAAAATCATGCCTTGAGACAGCTCTCCACGCAGCTTCACCGGTTTAAGGTTAGTCACACAGATGACCTTACGGCCAACCATCTCTTCAGGCGAATAAAACTTCGCAATACCCGATACAACCTGGCGCTTCTCATAACCAAGGTCGAGCTGCAGCTTCAGCAGCTTATCTGCCTTTTTGACGGGTTCACATGCAATAACCTGGGCTACACGCAGCTCCACTTTGGCAAAATCGTCAATGCCGATCTCTTCCTTACCCTCTGGTGCAGCGACAGGTTCAGCTGGAGCTTCTGCTTGACTTCCATCGGCTTGTGCAGCCTTTTGTCCACCTGTCATCGCCTCAGAGATGTAGGCAATCTCCTGTTCTGCATCCAGACGTGGGAAGATCGGGTCACCTTTATGCAGCGCATTTCCGGCAGGAATGATGCCCCACTGCTTCGCTGAATCCCAGGACGTAAGTTCCCCTTCCTGAATGCCCAGCTGTTCCCAGATTTTGCGCGGTGCACGTGTCAGGAACGGCTGCAGCAAAATGGAGGCAATACGCAAGCTTTCGATTAAATGAGACATAACGGATGCGAGCTCATCACGTTTGGCTTCATCACGAGCGAGAGCCCACGGTTGTGTCTCGTCAATATATTTGTTGCTGCGGCTTACAAATTGACTGATTGCCGTAAGCGCCACGGAGAACTGCAGGTTCTCCATTGCCTGCTCTACTTTTTCCACAGTTGCATGGCCCGCTTCTTCCAATGATGCATCAAATGCAGTGACGTTGGAGGCAAACGCAGGAGCTTTACCTTCAAAGTATTTATCCACCATAGCCACCGTACGGTTCAGCAGGTTCCCCAGGTCATTCGCCAGGTCGGAATTCACACGCTCTACAAAGCTTTCCGGTGTGAACGTACCATCTGAACCAAACGGTACTTCCCGAAGCAGATAATAACGCAGTGCATCGAGGCCGTAACGGTCAATCAGAGTCACCGGATCAACAACGTTGCCTTTGGATTTGGACATTTTGCCATCCTTCATCAAAAGCCAGCCATGCGCAAATACTTTTTTCGGCAGCGGCAAGTCCAGTGCCATCAGCATGATCGGCCAATAGATCGTATGGAAACGAACGATCTCTTTACCCACCAGATGAACGTCAGCAGGCCAGAACTTGTCATACAGCGACGCATCGGAAGAACCGTAGCCAAGTGCTGTAATGTAGTTGGACAAAGCGTCAATCCAAACGTAAACGACGTGTTTGGGATCACCTTTAACTTTGACGCCCCACTCAAATGTAGTACGGGAAACCGCAAGGTCCTCCAGACCCGGCTTGATAAAGTTGTTGATCATCTCGTTTTTGCGAGACTCCGGCTGAATGAAGCCAGGGTTTTCTTCATAATATTGAAGCAGACGGTCTGCATATTTGCTCATGCGGAAGAAGTATGATTCTTCTTTGACGAGTTCAACCGGGTGTCCGCTGTCCGGACTTTTGGCCGAGATAATTTCGCCCTTTTCATTTTTCTCCACATCCACCAGCTGTGTCTCCGTATAATACGTCTCATCCGGGATGCTATACCAGCCCTCGTACTCACCTTTGTAGATATCTCCCTGCTTCAGCAAACGGTCAAAGATATCCTGAACAACCGTTTTGTGCCGCTCTTCAGTTGTACGAATAAAGTCATCATTGGAAATATCCAGCTTGTTCCACAGATCCTTGATGCCTGCCACAATCTCATCGATAAAAGCCTGCGGTGACAGCCCTTTCTCTTGAGCCTTGCGTTCGATCTTCTGTCCATGCTCATCTGTTCCGGTCAAGTAACGCACTTCATAACCGCGCAGACGTTTATAGCGGGACATTGCATCCCCGGCTACTGTTGTATACGCATGCCCGATATGCAGCTTATCGCTTGGATAATAAATCGGTGTTGTCAAATAAAATGTTTTTTGGTCCGTCATGAATGACTTCTCCTCCTTCAAATGTTCTGAGATGTGTTGCATGTACCAACTTGTAAAAATTTCAGCCTGTAAATGAACACAAAAAAACTCCCGTCCCTATGGGACGAGAGTATCTCTCACGTGTTACCACCCAAATTCCCCGCATTTCTCACAAAACGCAGGCTCTTCCGGTCCTTCGACCGCCCATTAACGCTGGATCACGCCTCAGCCTTACGACAACAGCATACGCTGATTGCACGCTCGAAAGAGGTTCCTCCGGGACCATCTTCCATCCTCCTCCCAGACCGGTTCTCAGCTAATCCGGCTCTCTGCACTGGGGGTGTGTCTGTACTTATCCCTTCACTGGAAATTCATATACAAAAAATATACTGAATTGCCGCCCTGATTGTCAAGGGCTCTGGCTGCCAGGCAGACATTACTGCTCTGAAGCTGCGATTTTCTTCTCCGCTTTGGGCGGTACCAGATCTACGCCGCCGGGGTGGAACGGATGGCATTTCGCAATTCGCTTCGCAGCGAGTAGTGAACCCTTGAATGCACCGTGCACTTCAATCGCCTCCATCGCATACGCCGAACATGTCGGGTAAAAACGGCATGTTGGCGGCTTTAAAGGAGAAATATAGCTGCGATACACCCGTATCGGGGCCTGCATGATTCTACGTGAAAGTTTCATCGTTAATTCTTCCCGTGACTGTGCGCATGCTGATGGGCAGAAGCTTTCTTCGCCGGAACATGCTCCGCACAATCCTTACAATATCCGAACACTTCAAACTTGTGATCCACGATCTGGAATTGATCTGGAGCATCGGCAAGCTGCATGGGGCAAAATACGATGGGATATGTCTTCTGACACTTCAGACAAATCATGTGATGATGATGGTGGTCTTCGCTGCAATGCGCCTTGAATTTCACGCCATCCTCAAAAATCACTTGCTCCAGTACACCAAGCTCCTGCATTACACGCAGGTTACGGTACACCGTATCAAAGCTTAATCCACTGTAGGTCTTGCCCATATATTCATAGACGTCCTTGGGAGTAAGATACCCCGGAGATTCAGCAAATAACCGTGCGAGTGTCTTACGCTGATCGGTTATGCGAAGTCCCTGTGAGGACATGGTGGTTATAATCTGTTCTGTCGACAGCATGATTTAAAGCACCTCCTGTCATACAAACATTTTGCATTCTTCATCATGCGACAGTATCTGGCAAAAGCTTTGCTGCCTCTATCCTGATTGTATACCTCTAATAATGCATGAAATGAAGTCTATAGTCAACGAAGGTGTACAATCAGGGCGTACAGTTCTCCCGCATGCTCGGATTCGTTTAATAAAGAAAGAACCCCATTCTAATGGAGTCCTCTCTTGACGATTCAGAAGATGGTTCATTTAATCGTTTTGGCGACTTTTGGGGTGAACGGGTATATCTAATATAAGCTTTCACTCCAAACCGTACATAATTGCTTTGTCGTATATTAGCTCAGACGTACATTATTTTTCAGCCGGCAGTGGCGTGAACAAAAGGTTGACCGGCAAGTTACTTCCTGGCGCAGCGGAGAAAATAATCGTCACACTCTCACCATAAGAACCTGTGCGATACAGTACACCTTGCTCGTTTGGAGCACTCAGGGAGCGGCTGTCGTTCGACAGCTGTACCAGTTGTCCATTAACCAGTGCGGAGCCATAATACTTGCCTCCACGGGGATTAAACGAAATCAGCGTACGCGGAGCAACGTTGTTCAGCGTGATTTTGTAAAGCACACCGAAGTTACCGGCGTTAGAAGCGATAGTGAAGGCCATCGGATCTGTACCGTCAAGGTTTGGATCACTTGCATCATCTCCTAATGGAAGACGTGCAGGCTTCGAACCTACCTCCTGATCATACGTAATGATCCGGGTTGCATTCGGGTAGGTTCCACGGTTATGAACGCCGTCGCGATCCAGAACAGGCAAAGATGACAACACAGCCATCGGGTCCTTGTTCTCTTCTATCATCACGATGTTGTAATCAAGAATATAGTCACTGAAAGTATCAGAATACAGGGAGATGACTTGTCCTTCTTTCATCGGAATAGCGCTCAACTCAGTCAGGATCAACTTGCTCTCACCAGGCTGGATGTAGATGGTCTTCTGATCTGTACCTGTTTGCATGGACTTGAACCATTTATCAATGGACAATTTACCCGCTACTGTAGCGAAAGGGGTAGGTCCTGCAAAGCCCATGTTTTGTTGTTCGAATACTGCTGTATACGGATTGTTATTTGTTGCAATAACATACATTTTTACTCTTTTACCTGTATTGTTGACATGGTGAATCATGAAACGTGTCTGTCCAGAGGAAGATTCCTTGTATACGATGCCTTCCTGATTAACGGTTTCAGGGCTGTTACTGCGAATAAGCAGGCTTGGCTCATCCGTGTACGTAAATGGCACTTTTTCCATTGCTGGCACTTCTCCGCCATTAAAGGTGAATTTGTCGCCTACAGGTGTGAACAATTGATTGAAATCGGACATCGTGTAGAGCGTTTCACCTGTAATCAAGATAGTTTTAGTGTAGGTATCACTCAGACCGTGTTTGTCTGTAACGGTAAGAGATACCGTCTTGGGTCCCGGGATAAAAAAGGCAAGTGAGTTGTTATCCCACTCTCTTTTTTCGATGGCATTTTCATCATCCGTGCTTTGGTCAATATAGGTGATTTTTTCACCCATTTTGTATTCTTCCTTATCCGTTGTAAACATCGCAACCGGCGGAAGGTTAGGACGCTCGACTTTAATCGTCAGGGTGAACGGGTTACTCCACTTACCGCTGGAATCCTGCACTGTGTAAGTTACCGTGTATATTCCAGGCTGATCAAAGGAATCCTGACGTCCTGTCCACTGCTCATTGACGATGGGCAAGCCGCTCGGAGAACTGCTTTTCGTTGTATAGATGACCTGATCCCCTGCAAAAATTTCATTCTGAACCGTAAAGCTGGCAACCGGCTTGGTGTTAAGCTTCAATACAACCGTTTTGGCCGACTGATTAACGGTATACGTGATATTCAATGCTTGGGTGATTGACGTCAGTGGAATCATGAACGTATTTTTTTCCTGGTAAGCAGGACCTTTCATCGTTCTGGATTGACCGTTGACGGTGTACACATTGCTGTTCGTTTTGAAACGAAGCTCATCCGTACCACTTATAATAATGGTTTCTTTGGTTTTATTATCATACTTCACGTCGTAACCTACCCGGTCTACCAATGCGCGAATAGCTACATATGATACACCATTTTTCACGGCCATTGGCTGTCCAGCCAGGTAAGTCTTGCCATCCTGAACCATTTTATTGCTGTTCATGTACAAAGTCAGGTCTCCGCCCGAGCTTGCAGCTGCGGAAGTTGTTCCTGTCGTTGGCTGCTCCATTTCAGCAGGCACAGGTGAAGCACTTTCTCCGGTTGTTCCCTGCTCTTCGCCAGCTCCGGTTTCAGGTGTCCCAGGCGTAGCTTCTGTTGCAGAAGGAACCGATGTTTCCGGTTTTGTTTCTGTTTTTATTGTGCTTTCATTGTCAGCAGGTTGTGTGTTGCTTGTTGCGTTTGTCGATGGATTGGTTGTTTGTTCCGATGCTGTGCCAGATTTCACTTCGGATTCGGCAATCGGCTGTTCTTTTTTTACAACCTCCACGGATTTCACTTTAGCGGTATTCACTGGTGTCGTTTCGTTTGATTCAGCTGCTTGTGCATTTGCAGGAATAACTGCAAAGGCCTGAAAAACAGCAAAAGCGGTAAGTATGGACAATTTCTTCTTCAAATTCATTCTTTGTCTTTGGCTCCTTCTGCTCCCATTTATTAATATCCCCTCTAAAAGTCATATGATTAGACGCTCAGAAACGGGAAAAGTTGCTAAAAAGATTAAATTACAATTGTAAATTTTATGATAGAAGTGAAAACTATGAAAATAGTTATCTGTTAAAATGAACAAGCTCCCATCTTCGATATAGATAAGCACACAAATAAAAGCAGCCCTCACGAAACGATGTTCGTAAAGGCTGCTTGGTAGCATGTGTTCAAGCCATAAATATTACAAGTTCTGCTTAATTCCCTGAGCAAGTTACACCTGCTGTTTCCGCACGCCCTTGCTCAATCAAGCGGTATGCCCGTTCCACTTCTTCTTCCGTAGGGGAAGGCACGCCATCCAGCGGATAGACCTTGCCCAGTGCTTCCCATTTGTATATTCCCATCTGATGATAAGGGAGAATTTCAAATTTCTCCACGCCATTCAGTGTACCTATAAAACGTCCCAGGTCCAGCAGGTCCTGCTCCTGATCATGAATGCCAGGCACATATACATGTCTGATCCACATTTTGCGGCCATGTTCAGATAACCATCTTGCTGTATTTAATGTACGTTCATTCGATTTACCCGTCAGCTTGATATGCTTCTCATCATCAATATGTTTCAAGTCCAGCAATACAAGGTCTGTGTTATCCAGCAGCTCATGAATTCGATCCGGTTCATTGAAGCCGTTGCTGTCCAGCGTAGTATGAAGTCCCCAGCGACGTTTAACCTCTTTGAACACATCTGCAACAAAGTGTGCCTGGAGAGTTGGTTCACCGCCAGAAACGGTAAGTCCCCCGCCCGAGCTGCGGTAATAGGTCAGATACGGCTCAATCTCAGCCAGTACCTCCTCCAAGCTCATCTCTTTCCCGCCATCCAGTGCCCATGTGTCAGGATTATGACAATACTGGCATTTGAGCAGGCATCCTTGCATAAAAAGCACAAAGCGGATGCCAGGGCCGTCAACCGTCCCGAAAGTTTCGAGTGAATGAATATGTCCTTTAACCATGCTGCCTCTTCCTTTCTGTACCCGCATCCGCCATGCGTTTTTATTTTAAAGATAAAATACTTCTGTATACTGTGTCAGCTTACATCGAACCGTGGAATGTACGGTTAATGACATCAAGCTGTTGCTCGCGTGTCAGTTTAATGAAGTTAACTGCGTAACCGGACACCCGTACGGTCAGTTGCGGATAATTTTCCGGATGATCCATTGCATCAATCAACTGCTGACGATCAAATACGTTTACGTTGAGGTGATGCGCATTTTGACCAAAGTATCCATCCATCATGGCTGTCAGATTGGATTTACGCGCTGCATCTTCTTTACCCAGTGCTTTTGGCACGATGGAGAAGGTGTTGGAGATACCGTCCAGGCTGTGTTCATAAGGCAGTTTCGCTACAGAACCCAGAGATGCCAGTGCACCTTTTTTGTCCCGACCATGCATCGGGTTTGCCCCTGGTGCAAACGGTTCGCCTGCTTTACGTCCATCTGGTGTTGTTCCTGTTTTCTTACCGTACACCACATTGGAAGTAATGGTCAGTACGGATTGTGTTGGCATTGCATTACGATAGGCTTTGTGTTTGCGAATCATACCCATGAAGGATTCAACCAGCTCAACGGCAATGCTGTCTACACTGTCATCGTTGTTACCGTAGCAAGGGAATTCACCTTCAATTTCAAAGTCAACCGCGATGCCTTGTTCGTTGCGGATCGGTTTAACTTTGGCATATTTGATTGCACTGAGTGAGTCGGCCGCAACCGAGAGTCCGGCAATACCGCAAGCCATCGTGCGCAAAATGTCACGGTCATGAAGTGCCATTTCGATCCGTTCGTAGCTGTATTTATCATGCATGTAGTGGATCACATTCAGTGTGTTCATGTACAGTTTAGCCAGCCACTCCATCATCGGTTTGAAGCGTTTCATTACTTCGTTATAATCCAGCACTTCACTTGTAATGGCAGGGTACTCTGGACCAACCTGTGCTCCTGATTTTTCATCACGTCCACCGTTGATTGCGTACAGCAAAGCTTTGGCCAAGTTGGCACGTGCACCGAAGAACTGCATTTGTTTACCGATCTTCATCGCGGATACACAGCATGCAATACCATAATCGTCACCATAGATCGGACGCATCAGATCATCATTCTCATACTGAATGGAGCTGGTTTCAATGGATACTTTACTGCAGTAATCCTTGAAGGCTTCCGGCAGTTTGGTAGACCACAGTACAGTCAGGTTCGGCTCTGGTGCAGGGCCCAGATTGTGCAGTGTGTGCAGGAAGCGGAAGCTGTTTTTGGTTACGCGTGTTTCACCATTAACGGACATTCCCCCGATGGACTCGGTTACCCATGTTGGGTCACCACTGAACAATTCGTTGTAATCCGGTGTACGCAGGAATTTGACAATCCGCAATTTCATAACAAAGTGGTCCACCAGCTCTTGAGCCTGTTCTTCTGTCAGCACACCTTCTTGCAGGTCACGTTCAATGTAGATATCCAGGAAGGAAGACACACGTCCAAGGGACATCGCCGCACCGTTCTGTTCTTTGATGGCTGCGAGGTAACCGAAATACAACCATTGGAATGCTTCTTTTGCTGTTGTTGCTGGCAAGGAAATATCGAAGCCGTGCATTTCGCCCAGTTGTTTCAGTTCTTGCAATGCACGAATCTGTTCAGACAATTCTTCGCGAAGACGAATCACATCTTCATCAATAACATCCACTTCAAGTGCGTTGAGCTCACCTTTTTTGTGACGAATCAGGAAATCTACCCCGTACAAAGCAACCCGGCGATAGTCACCGATAATCCGGCCGCGGCCGTAAGCATCCGGCAGACCTGTAATGATGCCCGCTTTGCGTGCTGCACGCATCTCTGAAGTGTAAGCGTCAAATACACCCTGGTTATGCGTTTTGCGAATGTTGGTAAATATATCAATGACACCTTGAGGCATTTCAAAACCGTATGCTTCACATGCGTCAATCATCATACGAATTCCGCCGAATGGCTGTATGGAACGTTTGAATGGTGCGTCTGTTTGCACACCGACAATCTGCTCTTTGGACTGATCCAGATAACCCGGTTGATGAGAAGTAATCGTTGAAGGGGTATTCACATCCACATCAAGCACTCCGCCATTGTCCCGTTCTTTTTTGGTTAAATCGGATACGATATCCCACAATTCTTTGGTATTCTGTGTAGCACCTGCGAGGAAAGACTCATCCCCGTAATAAGGAGACAGGTTGTGCACCAGAAAATCATTCACATCTACGGTCTTGGTCCAAGTTCCTTTAGTAAAGTTTCTCCAGCCTGTTTGTTGTTTGACATCTTTTTCGATCACCGACATCTTAATCCCTCCGCTTTTTTGGATTTCTGGACACATCACATTGCTGCAGTACACGTATCATCAGATGTCCAGATCCGCGATTGATGTGAATTGTTTCACATGAGCCGGAACACGTTCTCTCTAGTTGGGAACCGGAACCGCGGAATGAATGTTTTTCTTACATTCTCAGTATACGTCTTGGTGCTTTCACCATCTGTGATTTTTGTCACAAAGCCAGCAATATACGTCACTCTGGCTGGGCGTTGTCTTCATTGCACATAGGTTGGAGCTGAGTTCACACTAGGCCACTCCGCGGGCAGAACAACTTCAGATCGCTGTTATCCCCGGATTTTTTCGATTCACTTTTTCCAAAGTGAAAATCCGGGGATAAAGGCGAACGCTCCGCTTCTTCCGTTTGTCCTGCCCGCTCCGTTAACGTGTGAACCTCTATTGTGCAAACAGCCACCTCCCCCTTCCGTTCCTACCTGTTTTTAGGAACCATTGCTCCGCCATGCTTGGGGCAACCCAGGATTTGAATTAGGTTTCTGAAAAACGGACGCTTCGCCTCTCCGTTTTTCTGCCCATTTTTTGTGGGGGCACCTTCCCCTTTCCCACCTCCTTTCCTGCTTCTCTAACCCTTTGGCGACGATACGGCAATCGGGGCTCCCCAGCCTGGGGAACCCTGTACAATTGCCTCAACCTTAGTGGTTGATGTTATTTATGCTGCTTGTTATTCAAACTTGCCGTAAAATGCGTTGCGGTATACGTCAGCCAGCTCAGTCACCAGCGGCAGTTTTGGATTCGCTGTTGTACATTGGTCTTCGAATGCACGATCTGCCAGATAGTCAACATGTGCTTCGAAGTCTTTGGCGTCAAATCCGATCTCCTGGAATGATTCCTCAATGCCCAGTTTTTTGTTCAGATCACGAATCGCTTTGATCAGGCTGTTTACGCCCTCTTCCGTTGTGCGAGCCGGCAATCCGAGAATACGTGCGATTTCAGCGTAACGCTCATCAGCTACGAAGTGCGAATATTTCGGGAACGATGCAAACTTCGTCGGTTTTTTCGCATTGTAGCGAATCACGTGTGGCATCAGGATTGCATTTGTACGACCGTGTGCGGTGTGGTACTGACCGCCCCATTTGTGCGCCAAGCTGTGGTTAATTCCCAGGAATGCGTTGGCAAAGGCCATACCGGCAATGGTCGAAGCATTATGCATTTTTTCGCGAGCCAGTTTATCCCCTTGCAGTGCTGATTGCTCCAGATATTGGAACACCAGTTGAATGGCTTTGATGGCCAGGCCGTCTGTGTAATCATTCGCCATTACGGATACATAGGCTTCGATGGCGTGAGTCAGGACGTCCATCCCTGTATCAGCTACTGCTGTTTTTGGCAAGCTGTATACGAATTCCGGGTCCACAATCGCTACGTCCGGTGTCAGCTCATAGTCAGCCAGCGGATATTTGGTATTACCTTGCTCTTTATCTGTAATAACTGCGAACGATGTAACTTCAGAACCTGTGCCTGATGTGGTCGGGATCGCGACAAATTTCGCTTTGATGCCGAGTTTAGGATATTTGTAGATCCGTTTGCGGATATCCATAAATTTTTGTTTCAGGTTGTTGAAGTCTGTATCCGGATATTCATAGAATAGCCACATCGCTTTGGCAGCATCCATTGGAGATCCGCCGCCGAGTGCAATAATGCAGTCAGGCTGGAAGCGATCCATCATCGCTTTACCACGATCTACTGTTGTTGTGGATGGATCTGGCTCAACTTCAGAGAATACTTCGATGGCAACCGGTGTTTGACGCTGACGCAGATAGTGCTCTACTTTTTCCACATAACCAAGTTTGACCATCATGGCATCGGTAATGATCGCTACGCGAGTAATATCCGGCATTTTGGCAAGATATTGTGTTGCGCCTTTTTCGAAGTAAACTTTGTTCGGTACTTTGAACCATTGCATATTCACGGTACGGCGAGCCACCCTTTTCACGTTGATTAAGTTCACAGCTGTAACGTTCGAAGAAGTTGAGTTACGTCCATACGATCCGCATCCAAGAGTCAATGATGGCATATTGGTATTGTAGATATCACCGATCGCTCCGTGTGTGGATGGGGAATTCACGATAATCCGTCCTGTTTGCAGACGATCTGCAAATTTGTTGATCACTTCTTCATTGTTCGAGTGAATAACGGAGGAGTGACCCATACCACCAAACGCGACCACTTCTGCTGCACGCTCGATCCCGTCTTTCGCTGTTTTTACTTTGTAACAAGCGAGCACCGGGCTTAATTTCTCAGCAGATAACGGGAATTTTGTGCCCACGCCTTCAATCTCGGCTACCAGAATTTTAGTACCTGCCGGCACTTCAATTCCGCACATTTTTGCAATGTTCACAGCGGACTGACCTACAATTGCCGGATTAACCGCACATTTCTCTGCGTTGATTGCACCTGCTGTCAATTTGGCCGCTTCATCCTTGTTTACGAAGTAACAGCCGTTGGCAATCATTTTCTTTTTCACTTGATCAAAGATCGGCTCTTCAATGATTACCGCTTGTTCAGATGCACAGATCATTCCGTTATCAAAAGATTTCGACAGAATCAAATCCGTTACCGCCTGATTGATATCTGCACTTTTCTCAATAAAGCATGGTACGTTACCAGGTCCTACGCCAAGTGCCGGTTTACCACAGCTGTACGCTGCACGAACCATTCCTGATCCACCTGTTGCCAGGATGAGCGCTACATCATTGTGATTCATGAGTGCGTTGGTGCGGTCCATGGATGGATCGTCGATCCACTGGATACAGTCAGCCGGAGCTCCGTGCTTCACAGCAGCTTCGAGCAAGATTTTTGCCGCCTCGCGGCTGCAATTCTGTGCAGATGGGTGGAAACCAAAGATGATCGGGTTACGTGTTTTAATCGCAATCAATGCTTTGAACATCGTCGTTGACGTTGGATTGGTTACCGGTGTAATCCCCATAATGATACCGACGGGTTCCGCAATCTTCTGAAAGCTGTCGTACTCGTTATCTTCAATGACACCTACTGTTTTTTCGTATTTAATGCTATTATAGATGTATTCCGTTGCAAAAATATTTTTAGTGATTTTATCTTCATAAACACCGCGGCCTGTTTCCTCAACGGCCATTTTGGCGAGCAGCATATGTTTATCCAGTCCCGCAAGCGCCATCGCCTGCACAATCCGGTCAATTTGTTCCTGATCCATGGACATGAATGCTGCATGTGCTTTGTTTGCTTTGTCAATTAACGTTTGAATATACTGACCTGCTGTCGGTTCTTTTACTGGGGCGACCTCATTCTTCACAGCCATCTCCCTCATCCTCCTAAAGGTTCGTATTGTTTGTCTCTCTTCTTTACATGCCCATCGTATCATGCGTAAAAGAATAAATATGTGATTTTTTTCACAAAGTATAACAAATTTTATTTAAGTTTTTAACAGCCTTCGGCAAGCCCTCTTCCCTTGCTATTTTGCTTCTTATTTTAAATATAGTGCTGTCAGACTCATACTTCCCTTTCGAAAGTGAATTTAATCACAATGTTTGAAATTTCGCCATTTTTACAGGCTTTCCATGCCACTCAAACCCGAAGATTAGGTATATACTGAACTTAAAAATTGAACCACCGCAATTTGTACCGTACCTCCACACGGCCGAGATGACCAGATCAGGATGGCACAGCTTGCGGCAAACCACGGGGCTGTTTTTTATTAAAGGATAGCCGTCCGATGGATACAAAGGGGAGAGCAACGTATGGGAGATTTAACAAACGTACTGGAAAAACGCGGTAACACCAGCTGTTTCTCGGAAGTCAATTTCAATCATTTGCTCGTCACAATGAAGGACCGTACTTACCCGGAAGGAACACACCTCTACTGGGAAGGTGACGTCTCCGACAAGCTTTATTATATGAAACGGGGGCGTGCCCAGATTACCAAATCCACCGACGAAGGTAAAGAACTGATCATGTACATGTATCAAACTGGTGATATGATCGGGCAGGCTGATCCCTTCTTTGGTTCCAGACACAGCTTTTCGGCAGAAGTGCTGGAGGACAGCGAGATTGGTGTGCTGGAGCACAAGGACCTGGAAATGCTGATCTGCCAGCATTGTGACTTTGCCATTGATTTTATGAAATGGATGGGCATTCACCACCGTCTGACACAAACCAAATTCCGTGATCTGATGTTATACGGTAAACCCGGGGCACTCTGCTCTACGCTGATCCGGCTATCGAATTCATATGGAGAAGCCCATGGAGATCATGTGATTATTCATAAAAAAATTACGCACACGGACCTGTCCAATATGATTGGCGCCACCCGTGAAAGTGTAAACCGCATGCTCAGCGATCTTCGTAAAAAAGACGCGCTCGAATATGACAACGGCATGATTGTCATTAAGGACTTGAAAATGCTGCAGGGCATCTGTCATTGCGAACTGTGTCCGAATGAAATTTGCCGCATCTGATGCGAAAAATCAAGTATTCAAGCAATTCACCGAAGCGTTTAGGCAAATTGGCTGTCATACTCAATACTCAATGCTTAATGCTTAATTACACAAGAAAAAGCCCAAACTGGTTAAACACCGTTGGGCTTTTCATGCTTATTTTATATGTCAGGCTCATTCAGGAAACTTTGGCCAGCTCGAGCTTTATTGCATCCCGCGGACTTAATTTCATATCCAGACCGTTCTCCATTAGCTCCTTGTCATTCACCATAATAACCCAGCGCTCATTCATACCAGGGATAACATTTTCTACGGCAACAACAAATTTGTTATTTTCCGACATACGCACAACACCACTCGATTTCAATACGTCACGAACCGTGCACTCCTGTACATAAATGCCGGCATATTGCCTTTTCAGATTCGGCTTGATGCTGCCACCACTCACTTTCAGCAGGGTTGTCTGATATGCGACTCCATCCCCACCACGATCAGCAGCTTTGACATATATAGTAACTTCATCTTTGGCATGAAGCTCGATATCCCAGTTTTCCTGTTCAATGTCCTTGCCATTCAGCTTCACTGCCCAGGTCAAGGAAGAATCCAGCGAAACCTCTCCAACGGATTGGATCCGTTTGCCGTCTGCCGTAAAATCAACCAGCCCGCTGTTCAGCAGTGCTTTTTTGAGCGTCAGACCTTCACTGAAATCACGTTTGATGGACTTGGTCGCATCAGGTAAAAACGTACTTCCATCAATCGCAACTGTAATTGTATTGGCCGAATCCTTCTCGGACACAACTGGCTGCTCTGCAGGCTGCGGCTCTCGGGTACAGCCCGTTAGAACGGCGAGTATAAGCAAACATAGACCTATGTAACCGGGAATTGTCTTCATCATAACACCACCCTGCGTAAAATCATTTATCCTGTTGTCCATAACCTCTATTATGGCACATTCCTTCATAAAAAACAGTATCAAAGCCGTTACTTTTCTCTACCAGCCTTCTCCTGTAACAGACAAATCAAAAAAGGCCCCGACGAAAAGGGCCCTCTATACCAGCATTTGTCCTGCTTTTGAATCAGACTGATTATTGTACAAAAGCTTGCATATATGTTCGGCCTCCGTCCCCATCCTTCAGATAAGGATTGAGTCCAAAAGATTGAGTCTCTGATACAAATACACCTGTTAACAAACGGCCTTCCAGAAGCTCGCCATCAACCTGTACACAGCAGGAAGGGGCATCTACGTATTCCTGATAAAGCGGAATATATCCGTAGGGCTGATGAATTTTGAACAGCTTCCCCTGCTCATTAAACGGGCGATCCGAGAAATAGGTAGGCACGATATAACGTGCAATGACATCCAGTTCCTCCGCCGTATAGAATGGCTCGTCGCCCAGCCATGGGGCGAGCATCCGAATTTTTTCATATTGTGACCAGACGACAGCCTGAATCAGCATCTCGATCTGCACCCGTTTACCATTCGCTGCCTTCATACAGAGTCGATCGCTAAGGAGCTGTTGTTGTTCATGAGCGCGCTTCCCATCCGGTACCCTCAGCTCACAACCGATACATTTCCAGCCGCCAGGCGCCTGAATCCACTTTTGCAGCACTGCCGGAGACGACACCAAGCCAGTAAAATCGATCATATGATCCTCGGCTTGAGCGGGGTTATCCTGGTCCTCATGTGAATTGGCTGTGCGCCTGAACAGTTCCGCCGTTTTCTGATAAATGAGATGAACCTGAATGGATGCGCTCTCAAGTTCCGCAATATCTTGTTTGCCGTAGCGTATTTCACGGGATAAGCTTTCTTCTCTCATGACAAGTGGCCTCCTTCGCTCCGGCCGCCTGCGGCCATTTTCTATAGATTATACTACATCTCATGACAACATGTGCACAGGGGCGCAAGAAAAAGCACGTTCCAACGGTTTCAAAAGACAAAAAACTCCTGATTCCAAGAAATCAAGGAGTTTTTGTTTTGGCTTGCTTCAGGCCGCATATCTCGGGTTTACTCAACCCAATGCTCTGCCCAGTCTTGAATCTGATTCATTACAGGCTGCAAGGCTTTGCCCTTCTCGGTCAGCTCATATTCAATTCTCACAGGTGTTTCAGGATACACATGGCGCACCAGAATACCTTCGCTCTCCAGGTCTTTCATCCGTTCCGACAACATCTTGTCACTCATGGATGGAATCAGATTAGAGATGTCCTTAAATCGCTTCGAACCACTCATTAATGTCTGGATAATCAAACCGTTCCAACGTTTGCCCAAAAAAGAAAACGCCGTTTCAAAACGCGGACACATCCGCAAATCTTGATCTTCCACTTTCATCACCTCTTTAGAGATCAATCTGCTTACATTTTGTTAGTATATTTCATAATAACATATTTAAACTGTAAAGAAAACGCCTGCCTCAAAAAACTTCAAATTTTAGAAGCGAGACTTCGAACTAACACCTTCAGTATACAACACGTGGCGTCAGGTAACCATGGAAAAAATCGTTTAACAACCATTATGATTATAATACCCAAAAAAAGCCCTTCTGCCACAGTACTACAACCGGGAGAAGGGCTCTTGAGCTATTTCAGGCATTTTATAAAAATCGTCCATGGATAAAACTGCTGCGGCTTAGACCAGCACGCCACCAATTGGTCTTGCAGGTTCACTCTTGCCATATTGCGGCTTGAAGCTGCGGGCTGGATAAGCCCACTTTACAGCGTTGCTGATCACTTTTAAAATCTCGGGATGGTAATAGGTCGGGTATGTCTCGTGGCCTGGACGGAAATAAAAGATTTTACCTTCACCGCGGCGGAATGTGCATCCGCTTCGGAACACCTCTCCACCTTGGAAGTTGCTGACAAATATCAGCTCATCCGGCACGGGAATATCGAAGAACTCACCGTACATTTCTTCTTTTTCCAGAACAATCTTGTCCTCGATGCCTTCAGCAATCGGGTGGGACGGATTGACACACCATACAATCTCCTGCTCATCTGCTACACGCCACTTGAGATCACAGCTTGTTCCCATCAGCGCCTTGAAGGGCTTGGAGAAATGCCCTGAATGCAGCACAATCATGCCCATACCGTTCAATACACGCTGTGTAACCTTCTGTACAATCTCATCACTTACGCGATCATGTGCCATATGTCCCCACCATATCAACACATCTGTGGAATCCAGCACTTCATCACTCAGACCGTGTTCATGCTGATCCAGTGTAGCTGTACGTATTGCAAATCCTTCACCGCCAAGTCCGTCAGCAAGTGCACGGTGCAAACCGTCCGGATAAACTTCTTTGACTTCATCATGGATTTTCTCATGGACAAATTCATTCCAAATGGTGACGTTAATCATATTTAATTTCCCCCTAATATAGCTCTAAACCCACCACATATCGCCCAGCGGCTCTTCAATTAATACTTGCTGGAGATTTTGTACGGCTTTAGAGAAGCCTTCTTCCACGGACATCAAACCGTCTTCATGTTCAATACTTACAACATAATCATATCCAACCAGACGCAGAGCACTCATAATATCAGCCCACGTTTTGTTATCATGTCCGTAGCCTACAGAGCGGAACTGCCAAGCACGATCCAGCATGTTAGTGTAGTCCTGCATATCCGTTACGCCGTGTCTGTTCACGTTTACCGGATCAATCGTTGTATCCTTGGCATGGAAGTGATGGATTGCATTTTCGCGACCCAGAATGTGAATCGCCTGCACCGGATCAATACCTTGCCACCACATATGGCTTGGGTCAAGGTTGGCACCAATGACTTCACCTGCTGCTTCACGCAATCTTAACAATGTTGCTGGTGTATGCACCGAGAAGCCGCCATGCAGCTCCAAACCTACTTTTACATTGCGATCTGCAGCGAATTTACCCCACTCGGTCCAGTAAGGAATAACTTTGTTTTCCCACTGCCATTTCAGCACTTCCTGGAAATCATTCGGCCAAGGCGCAACAGGCCAGTTCGGATATTTCGCATCTTCATGGTCACCAGGGCAGCCGGAGAATGTATTGACAACAGGCACCTCCAGCTTCTCAGCCAGCTCCACCGATTTTACAAAGTCATCGTGGAAACCTTTGGCAATGTCCTTCTGCGGATGCAGCGGATTACCATGGCAGCTGAGCGCGCTAATGGTCAGGCCGCGGGATTCCACTGCATTTTTGAAGTTTTTCAGAGCTTGCGGGTTGCTCAGCAATTCATCAGGCTTACAGTGGGCATTCCCCGGATGTCCGCCTGTTCCGATCTCTACTGCTTTGAGTCCTTTTGAAGCTACAAAATCAAGTGCATCCTCTAGTTTACGTCCACCGAAAAGTACCAAAAACACGCCGAGTTTCAAGTGCAATTCCTCCCAGAATTAGATAATTTATGTTTGCTGTGTTTTGCTCCTATAGCTGTGTTTTGCTCCTATATATGTTGAACAAAAGATCTTTACACGAAGCACTCCGAGGTCAGAATAACCTTTCAATCGCTGTTATCCCCTGATTTTTTTGATTCACTTTTCCTAAGGGGAAAATCAGGTTATAAAGGCGAAGGTAATGCTTCCGATGCAGCTTTCTTTCAGAAAGCTTTCAGCTTCGCTTTCCAGGTTTTTTCTGTCCTCTCCGTTACTGTGTAAATAATTCGTTCAAACTATATAGTTTATCAAACCTGTCGCTGTTCAATTTTTCTGTATGATCACGCTGTCCGTTCTTCTGCTTGTTTAGTTATTGTGGAAAAACAAGCAGGATTCTATCCGAAAATTTAATGTGATTCTACCGTTTTATTTTCGGAAGGGTCGGTTGTTACAACGCTGTCATAGGTGCTCTCCAGATGAATGTGCTTGCCTTCAAGAGAAGAACGCTGGAAGGCATGCATGGCCTCAAGCACATGATACGCCAGTTTGCCGCTTGCCTTGTGCTCGCGTCCCGCCCGGATCGACTGTACCATCTCGGTCACGCCGATGCCGCGCTCGTTATGCCCGCTTTCGAATGCCGGTTTCACCGTTTCCCAGACGTCTTGACCATAACGGCGAATCTTCACTTCGCCATTAAAGAAGTTAGGGTCCGGCACACTAAGCGTGCCTTCGGTACCGTAGATTTCGATACGCGGCAGATCGGAAGCCCCGCGGATATCAAAGCTTGTAATCATCGTCACGATGGCTCCATCGGCAAAATCAATCGTTCCAGCCAGATGGGTCGGTGTTTCTACGCGAAGCGCCGTTCCTTCCTTCGGACCTGAACCGATTTTGCGATCCGCAATCTGAATGCCTGCTGATGCACTGATCCGGCGAATCGAGCCTAGCAAAGTGATGAGAGCCGTCAAATAATACGGTCCCATGTCAAACATCGGCCCGCCTCCTGCCACATAGAAAAACTCGGGATCAGGATGCCAGGCCTCAGGCCCTCCGCCCATAAAGAAGGAAGTTGCGGCAATCGGCTTGCCAATCAGACCTTCTTCTATCGCTTTACGAGCAGTTTGAATGCCAGAGCCCAGGAACGTATCCGGCGCAGAGCCAACATATAGTCCCTTTTCCTCGGCAAGCTCAATCACTTTGCGTCCATCCTCCAGCGAAATAGCCAGTGGTTTCTCGGCATACACATGTTTGCCTGCTTCCAGTGCAGCCAGATCCGTCATGGCATGACTGCCAGGAACCGTAAGGTTCAGCACAAGTTCAATCTCATTATTTTGTAACAACTCATCTACATTGTAAACGTTTGCGATATTAAATTCATCTGCCCGCTCCTGAGCACGCTCACGAATCAGGTCAGCGACCGCCACAACCTCGATATATGGGTTTGTTTTGAGATTCTCCAGGTAGATGGCACTAATGTTGCCACACCCGATGATGCCTGCTTTCATTTTCTCCACAACGATGTTCATCTCCTTACGCACATGTGAGAATGCATGTTCAGCTGTTTGAAATGCTTGTTGGCACTGTGGATCATTATTGCTGCTCAACTCTATATCTATGGTATTCTGTTTGCGCTTCAATTAAAATGAATAATATGATTGAAACATGAACTATCTGGTCATAATTTTTGCAATCACACAAGGAGTAGACTTATGCCAACAGACTTTTCCTGCCAGGTTCTTACAGCTGGCTTTTCATTTCATCGCAAGCCCTACAGCATGGTGCAGCTGGACGGTGTGAAAAATTATTTGATGCGTCTGCAAACGGATGGACGCTGCCGTGCTCGTATTGACGGCTCCATGTCCATGGTGGACGCAGGAGACCTGCTTCTTTTTGACCCGGATGAGCCTTATGAGCTGCGAATAGATAACGAGTATAACCCGATGGGGGAACGACTTGTGGAGAGTGGGGACTATCATATCTTCTTCAATGGTTCCTGGGTGGATGAGTGGTGGAAACGCCATAAACGGCCAACCCGGATCAAGGTTGAATTGTCCGAGAGCCTGCTAACCCTGTTCAGGCAGCTAATTCTGGAGCAGCGCCGCCTTTCCAATCCTTATCCCGAGATTTCGAGCTATTATATGCGGATTTTGTGCCTTGAAGTGGACCGCTTGCTCTCGGAGCATCCGACCAATACCAAGACCAATCATGTAGCCTATGAAATCAAAAATTATATCGAGGAAAACGCTTCTTCGCTGTTCAAGCTGAACGATGTAGCAACCCATCTGGGAATCAGCGTGTCGCGAGGTGTGCACATATTCAAAGAAACGTTTGGCAAAAGCATTATGCAGTATACGCTGGATGTGCGGTTGAATATGGCGAGAGAACGAATTATTTTCAGCCCTATGACCCTCGAACAGGTCGCTGAATCCTCCGGTTTCAACAACTATACATATTTCCACCGCGTATTCCGTTCCCGGTTCGGCATGGCACCGAAGGAGTTCCGGCTGATTCACCGGGAACAGATGTAGCGATCGGGATGGGATAATACAGCTTATTTTCGCGCGGCGATGGCCTCGGACACCACCATGGCGAGGTCATCATTGCCAAACATGGACAGCACACCCAGCACGGTATCATCTGGAATATCTCCAGCCTCTTCTTTGGATACAATCAGCTTCTGCACCTGCTGCAAACGCTCGTTGCTCTGTTGCTTCGGGTAGGCCTGGCGATACATCTCTTCCGGGTCCAGTCCGTTATTCACACACCACTGGGCAAAGACCAGAATCATCATCTCTTCTTCCTGCTTGTAGCTCTCGATCACAGCTTCTTCGATCTGTTTACTGCGTTCCTTTTGATATTCATCCATGCTGTATTGCACTCCTTCGCTTAAACTCCATTTACTTTATCGAAAAGATAAATTTTTGAACATCTTATTCGTAGTCCGCTTCCGATTTATGTTATTCCTTGATCAGCCGCTCAGCCAGCTCATGGCTGTCCATCACATAACTTGCACTGATCAGACAATCATCCGGTGTGTCCAGACAGGCAAGAAAATGATCAACTGCACCTGCAAAACCTCTGCGCACCAGCACCGAATCCCAGCTGCCAAACGTTTCTCTGGATTCCCGTCCACCCTGCTCGGCATAATGAGCTGAATCCATATTCATTACTTCCACCGATCTTCCGCCGCCATGCAGCTCTACCTTCTCCAGATCAGCACCTGCTGCGCGAATCATATCAAAGTGTGCGAGCGCAGTCTTCCCTTGCTTGGCTGTTCCAGCCGCGTGCAGCAGTCTGCCATGCTCATCCACACGAAGCCGCTTGTGCAAAAGCTCCGCATCATTATCGGTGTACCATAACATCAAGTCCAGCAGGTGAATGAGATCATCATAGACAGTCTCGGCGGCAGGACGATCCTGTACGCCCGTGCGATGCTTTGTCAGGGTTAGTGTTTCAACACCGGCTCCCCCTTGCATCCACTCTTTTGCCTTTTGATACATGGGTGCAAACCTGCGGTTGAATCCAACGGCGAGCAGCAATCCCTGTGCCTCTGCAAATGCGGTCATCTCTTCCGATTCTCTAATGGTATAGGATAACGGCTTGTCTACGTATACCGCCAGCCCCCGTTCCAGACACGACATCACAATCTCGAAATGCGCTTCCGTTGCTGTATGTACAAACACCGCATCCAGATCCCAGGATAACAGCTCTTTCAGATCGGTTGTTCCCTGCCCAATCCGGTACGTTCGCTGCATTTCCTTTACCGGCTCTGATGAGCGATTCATGATGCCAACAACCTCAACACCCGGATGAGCGGTGAGCAGCGGCAAATATACTTTACGTGCGATTCCTCCGAGTCCGATGATGGCAATTCGGGTACGCTTGATTGTTTCCATGATGAGCATTCCACCTTCAGCTTAATTCGCTCGTCAGCCTTCCTCATTCACAAGTCCAGCGAGTAACGATCCATGTTCTATAGTGTAACCTTTCTGTATCCCTCTTGCCAACAAGCCACCTCGCTGCTTTTCTGAGATGATGACATTGTTCATGAAACGTCTCGGCATGGTAAACTAAGTTATACGGCAGACTGGACGCTGCTTTATCTCACCGATCAGTCTGAACAGAAAGGAGCGTTTGGCTTTTGCGAAAATGGTTATGGCTCCTCCTGTATGTTTTACTTGCCGGAGTCACGTTTATTTACAGATATGAACTGCTGGCGTGGACAGAGGTTCATCAGTCCATTCCGCTTTTATTAGCCTTGGCAACCTTGTTTGCTCTCGTCCCTGTGATTCCGTACAAAGTCATTATTATCGCTTTTGGATACAGCTACGGCATGACCATGGCCGCGTGGATTTGCTGGCTTGGTACGACATTGGCAGCAATGCTGGTCTACGCAGGCGCAAGAACTGTGTTCAGGCAGCAGGCCCGGGGTTATCTGGAGCGCATTCGCGGTTTGAATCGTTTCACAGCCTGGATGGAGGCGCACCCCTTCATGGGTGTGATGTCGATGAGACTGCTGCCCGTCGTACCACAAATGGCTGTTAACATCTATGCAGGCATCACCTTTACGCCCTTTTGGGTGTTTATGGCGGCGACCGCGATTGGCAAAATGCCTGCTATTTTTGTTTTCGCCTACGCAGGTGCACAAGCTGGTTCCTCGATCTGGCTCAGTCTCGCCATTCTGGCTGGATATATGGTGCTTATGGCCATGGTTCTTTTGCTGTTTCGCTACAGATCACGCAAAAAGGCCTGAGCATCGGATGGAATCATCAAGTCGTATTCATGCTTGCCGCTTGTCCTGCTTGGTTGACTTGACCATTCGGGATATAATAGAAGAGTAAGCCCAATATTTATATTTAAAAATTTAAAATATAACGGGATGGCTGGTGCCAGCACCTGAACAGAGTGAGTATGACCGATTACCAGGTGACCAACCTGTATTTAGGCAGCTTGGCAGTTCGGGTGACGGGCACCGCATCTTCGTCAGAAATGGAGTGAGTATAGCGTGGAACAACAATCATTAGAAAAAGCAACATTTGCAGGCGGATGCTTCTGGTGTATGGTATCCCCTTTTGAGGAGCTGCCCGGTATCCATAAAATCGTTTCGGGCTATACAGGTGGGCATACCGAGAATCCGACTTATGAAGAGGTATGCTCGGAGACGACGGGTCATGTGGAGGCGGTACAGATCACGTTTGATCCTGCCATTTTCCCATATGAAAAACTGGTGGAGCTCTTCTGGCAGCAGATTGATCCGACAGATGCAGGCGGCCAGTTCCATGACCGCGGATCATCCTATCAGACGGCCATCTTCTATCACAGTGAGGAACAGCGCAAGATCGCTGAAGCTTCCAAAGCTGCACTGGAGCATAGCGGACGTTTTGACAAACCCATCTTCACACCGATTCTGCCCGCCAAAACGTTCTACGAAGCAGAGGAGCATCACCAGAATTATCACCGTAAAAATCCAGCCCATTACAAACGTTACAGCAAAGGCTCAGGACGTCAGGACTTTATCGAGCGTAACTGGTCCGGCAAAGTGGATAAAAGCGGTCTGAAGGAGCGCCTGACACCGCTGCAATTCGAAGTGACTCAGAACAACGCGACTGAACCCGCGTTTCATAATGAATTCTGGGATCACCACGGGGATGGCATCTATGTCGATATCGTATCGGGAGAGCCGCTGTTCAGTTCCACGGATAAATACGATTCAGGATGCGGCTGGCCAAGCTTCACACGTCCGCTCCGGGATTATAATGTGAAGGAAAAAACGGATCTCAGCCACTTTATGATCCGTACCGAGGTCCGCAGCCGTGAAGGCGATTCCCACCTCGGACACGTATTTCCGGATGGCCCTACGGAAGCAGGCGGGTTGCGTTATTGCATTAATTCCGCGGCACTTCGTTTTGTACCGAAAGAGGATTTGCAAAAAGAAGGTTATGGCGAGTATCGTGTTCTGTTTGAATAAGTTTACGCAGTAATGCTGAAGAGCAGCGGAATGATTCCGCTGCTCTTTTTTGATTTAGTCCTGACAACAAGCTGTGATGATATGAGCTTCACATCATACTGACAATCCAACCAATCCAGTAGGCCAGCGGAATGAGAAGAACCTGAGCCACCATTGTGCCAAAAAGACGTGAAATCAGCATACAGCCATAAATCTGGTTCATGCGATCCAGCCGAATCTCCCCGCGAAGTGATCTGTCACTGAGCAGCGAAATTCGCGGATCAATAAGGATGGTGAGCAATATAGTGGCCATGCCATTAATCAGTCCAGTCGATTGGGAGGCAGCTACAGCCTGCGCTGGATACAGATACGCAGCATACAGGCTGGATAACACACCCGTGGTGTAGATGGCGGTCACCGCTACATTAAGCAGCATTAAACGTCTTGGCATGCCGTGCTGTACCAGACGTTTAGCCATCTGCCAGGAAGGTGGCGTGATATAATATGCGGCATTGCGTATCTTGCTGCGCTTCAGCAGATTTCGTACCATGCCGGGAATAGAACCAGCGGCTTCGAAATGCACAACCATCCTTGATGAGAGCTTGACCATGGTTGGAAAACAAAATATGGCGATTGCTGTTCCGATGGTCGCCGCCCCCATTAACCAATGAAGCTGCGCGGCAAAGTGCGGATTGGCTCCGCGAGCCGCCGTATCCACCAGACTGCCAATCATAGGGCCCTGCGCCATATTCGAAGTGCGGGATACCAGAAGCAAAATGCCTGCGAGTGATATCGCCAGAGCAATTCTGCGAGTACGCAGGCCCCCAAGACGGAGCGCATATGACAAACTGTCGGCGGCATGAATCAGCATCGTAAACAGCATGGGGAGAGCAAGACTTATACTCAACATCGTGTATGTACTCCTTTATTTTGGATCTGTTGATAGATATATCCTATGAATCTTTGACTTGACGTATTATACGCCTTGCACTCTTAAAAGTATAGAACAAGACTGTAACCATCTAACCGATGTCCCGGTCCCGTTGACTATTCACGAATCAAGCCCAGCTGCCTTTGTCTTTCTGCTGCTGCGGCGTTTGTATTCCAAGTTGCGAAGATACAGAGAGACGGACAGATGACTCTATGGCGACTGGATAGAACCAATTACACCGTAAGAATGGATACACACATATTACAGGTATGATGTGACAGTTATGCAGGTTTGGTAAGAACATATACGTTGACACAGCCACAGTCATGCAGATGCTGGTGAGAACATATTCGTTTGACACAGCCAAGTCATACGATGCTGGCGAGAACATATTCGCTGACACAGCCACAGTCATACGATGCTGGTGAGCCCCAAGTATAATTTGAGTGTGAGTGTGAGTGTGAGTTTAACGATCTCAGATGACCTTATTTGTCGGGTTTTGAACGTTCGGGGATTCTAACGATTCCCAGAGGGCTTATTCCACCTAAAATCAAAGAAACTGCCCTGTTTTCATGCGAATTCCTTGAAATAAGGTTTCCTGAGATCGTTAAAAATTTAAAGTAGAGAAAACACTCCATATAAGGTTTCTACGAATCGTTAGAATTTTTCCATGCTGGAAAATGAGGATTTGTAGGAGGATCATCCCTGGCCGTGACGGGTTTGTTTTCATCCTTCATGTCTCATCTACTAGGGAAGGATTAAGGCTAGTTTCAAATAGTGTGACTGTGATTGGACATGTGTTGAAATTGGTTTGATTACTTCTAAACTCTGTGATCATTGCAATGCTCCTGAGAAAACGTTTCGTTTATCTGCTCATGCAGAGGGTAATATACTAGTAACCCATACGATGTTGGAGGGATAACATATGCCATGGAACAAACAGGATTACCCCGTATCGATGAAAAATCTAAAACCACGTATCCGGCACAAAGCCATTGAAATTGCCAATGCTCTGCTGGAGGACGGATATGAGGAAGGTCGGGCGATTGCTATTGCCACAGCCAAGGCTGAGGAATGGGATGAGAATCACCCTGATCATAAGGCGTCAGACTCTGATTCGTCTTCTCATAAATCATCTTCAGATAAACATAAAGAGTCACCCTCTTTGGAATCCTCCTCTCGGGATCGGCGTCACTCCGAACCGGTCTCCTCATCCAAAAGTCATCATAATATTCATGTTGTGCCTACGGATTCCGGCTGGGCCATCAAACAGGAAGGTGAATCGGACTATTACTCTTCTTACGACACCAAAGCAGAAGCTGTCGATGCCGCAAGAGAAATGAGCAGCAAGAAGCATATTCGAGCTATCATTCATAATCAGGATGGGCAGATCGCCCGTTCTATCAAATCATGATTTATGAGTTCTTTCGTTTCATAATTTATGAGTTTCGTGCCCGTCTCTCTCTTATGTAAGGTGCATTCAGCATAACAAAAAATCCCTCTTGCTGCGAAGTTTGCAGACAAAAGGGATTCCTCTCTAAATCAAAGCTTATGTCAAGCTGATTAAAGCTTGATAACAACCGAATACTTTTCATGCCATCTGAGCTATGGATCACGCTGAACCGCGTGCTCAATGTGTTACGCCTCGTGCCACGGAAGTACGCGATGCCGCAGCATTAACCGCTTTGGCCGCAACCGACGGAATCGGCAATTTTACAGCCGAAGTTGTAACCACTGGACCACGAGCCGGTACACTGACCACAAACGTAATCATTTTGCTGGCAATCCATACCGCCAGAATTGTATATAAAGTTTCTTTTACCGGAAGAAAGAAAAGTGACAATCCCAAAACGAACGCATCACTGACAAAGAACACGGTTCCCAGCTTCCAGCCCTTCCAGCGGCTAACGAGCACAGCGAGAATATCATCTCCGCCTGTCGCTCCGCCGAAGCGCAGCACGATTCCTGCACCAATCCCGGTCAAAACACCGGACAGCACTGCCGGAATCCACAGGTTTCCGTTAAAATTCATCACCAGTGTGGAGTAACGCTCAAAGCCGTCGTAGAACAGAGAAAATGCACCCACACCAAGCAGCGCTTGGATCATAAATTTCCAGCCCTTAATGAACCAGGCCAGAATCATGACAGGAATGTCGAGCAGCAGCATGCCGATCGCCGGCGATAAACCTGTTGCATATTTTCCGAGCAGGGCCAGACCGACAAATCCGCCCTCCGATAAATGATTCTGAAAGTTAATGTGATAATAAGCAAATGCCAAAATAAATGTACCAAGCAACATAATTGCAAACTTGATCGCTTCTGTCTTCACGTGTTGTACGGTTAACGATGTTCTCTTCATACAGGTTCCCTCGCAGTTTGTAGGTTGGTTTTAAACCGACCGTACCCTGCAAAAGGTAAGCCTGGAAGAAATCATCGTGTACGTCCTTCGAATATTCATCCCAATCCCCTCTTTCGCAGAGTCAGCCGTTGTTGAAATACGGTTGGTTTACTCTACAAGGGGCGCTATGTGTATGAGAGATCGTAACGTTTCCAGATTGTCCTTGGGGAGATTGTCCTTCGGGGACTCATGGTATCCTGATCCTTTCTGTGTGTTGTGGTTAGCTGTGCTTGATTAAACGAATGGGAACATTACAGAGATTCAACATTGAACACCTTGTTTCACACCTAACCACTCCGATTGCAGTACCCTCTTTCGATCGCTGTTATCCCCGGATTTTTTTGATTCCTTTTTTCAAAAGGAAAAATCCTGTGATAAACGCGAACGCTCCGCTTCTGCAGATGGGTTCTGCACTCTCCGTTCCTGTGTGAATATAAGTTCAAACATGAATCCATTCGTGTAATCTTTCAATTCTGCTTAAACACCAAAGCTAACTTGCTTGTACTTCTATTATATAACACCAATGTGACCGGGTCTAAACAAGCAACCCAGCAAAAACACGCATAAAGCAGTCTCTGGACTGCTCCAGACGTCATACAGGCACACCAGGATAAGCAATGCTTGCTAATGGTGCTACCTGCTCCTTTATTCTATGACAGAAGTCTTCAAATATAACAGTGCAGTCACCCAACTGTGACAATTACGGGCCTTTTTTTATTTTCTGGTCGTTTGCAAAGGAATCCTTTCCCTGATGCACATACACTATAGCAAACGGTATTGATAAATCGAATTCAAACGTTTCCAGACTTACTCTGCTGTTTATGGTATAATATAACAATTGAATCCCAATACCGTTTAAGCGAGGCGGATGAATGAAAACGTTAAAGCCAAGAGTCTTTATTGGCTGCTCGCTGGAAGCGAAGCCGATTGCAGCCGCTGTACACGAAAACTTGCGTTTTTCAGCCGAAGTCACCCCTTGGTACTCGGGGGTATTTAATCCAAGCAGTTACACCATGGACGATCTGGAAGCCGAGGTGCGCACAACGGACTTTGCCATTTTTATCTTCCATCCGGATGACATATCCAAAATTCGCGGGAAGTACTACGCATCGGTTCGGGATAATACAATGCTTGAAATGGGTCTATTTATGGGCCGTCTGGGACGGAAGCGTATTTTTTTCATTCTTCCCGAGGATATTACGGATATTAAAGATGCCACCAAAGTCGAAGGACTGCGGATGCCCACCGATCTGCTCGGATTGAATCCGCTTGTATATGAGATTCGTTCTGACGGAAAATGGGCACCGGCCGTATCTGTTGCCTGCTCCAAAATTGCAGACAGCATTGAAGAGCAAGGGCGCTGGAGTGATCCCGAAGCCGAGCGTATCATCGAGAAACACAAACGCTCCGAAGATCAGGCACGTCTACAATTATTCAAACTGCTGCGTTTCTTTAGAGAATTGCTGCGCACACGCAAAGCAGATGCCCAGATGTTAGAACGCATGAGCGATGCATTGCGAAGTGCTTTTGTATCGCACCCGCCATTTACTGTTCGTGGTACCGCGATCTATCGTACAGATGGTAATGGTTATATCGAGCAATTATGCGGTAATGTTGGAGAACCCGGCAGAAAGTACGACTTGACCGCTAATGATGATAAATTACCGGATGATCCTAAACGCATTCTTGTTGTCGATTCATATCGGGAAAACAAAATCAAAGTAAATCTGTATGACGATTACCTTGAGAAAGAGTATCTGCTATGCTATCCTGTAGCCAAGAGGTATGTCATTACCGTTCATATTATTGGTCATATCGAAGCGGATGAGGCGGTATTTCAGCACATTGACTTGCAAAATCGTCAACTGTTTAACGCCATCAACGATCTGTTAGGAGGCGAACCGGAATGAGACCGGAAATGAAAAAAATAAGCAAGCGCTGGGGCAGCGAGAAGAAAGTTCGCCTTAGTTCTGCGCCTGATTCATCACGACCGGTTCCGGAACCCAAGGAAAAGGATCGTTTCCACAAACCGGCCGTACCGCTCGTTACAATCGGCCCATCACTGAAGGGCAAGGAGCGACCATACAAGGTCATTTTAGAAAAAGAAGCGTATTACGAGAAACCTCAATATCTCGCTTGAGTTTGGCAACAACTTCACTGAGATATAGCTTTATTCAGAAGACTATCGTTTCATCAAATTTTTTACTTGATGTCTAAAGTTGATGTTCACACATTCCATTTATCTTGCCGCTGCAACGGCAACATGTTTACCAGGCCCGCCGCCCATGGCTGGGCTTTTTTGTTCTTTTGCTACTTTGCTTGATTCATGATAAAGCCTGTATATTGTGCTCCTGTTGCTTGATTCATTCTAAAAATGGCTTGCACGTAAGCTGATCAATGTCATATGACATACATAAAACGTTAGAGTTAAAAGATGTATTTTGACCAACTCATCTGCTGCTTCTGACCTTAGGTTTCCTGCAAAACCCATAAATTATACCTAAATTTTGGAGCTGGCTTGTCCGTTTCTGCTGAACCACTTCGCACTGCGTGCAGCTCCCAGCACGCAGTGCCCTGCTTCATGACGAGGATGGTCAGCCACAATTGACAGCTGTTATTTCCTCATTATATTGCCCATATAACTTTATTTCCGCCGACATACAGACCTCATGCTGAAATCAATTTCCATTATTTATCGGTTGTATAACGTATGCCTATTGCATATATTGATTATAATATAAGAACACATGTTCTGTAAACAATAAATTCCAATTATAGGTTAAGGAAGTGAATGTATGATATCCCCTACTTCCGCCCCATCCCCTGCGGATGAAGATCATCGTCTGATCAAAGGTATAGTTGTACGCACGCTTTTGCTAGATGTACTGGAACGGGATATTCGCACCCTGGATACCTTGCTTCTGAAAATGCCCGAGGTCTATATTCTGTCACTCACCCGTATTCAGAATGATGTACTCAAGGAGATGCTGGAACTGCGCAAACAAATGAGAATCCGCGGCGTGAAAGTTCTGGAGGAAACGCGGCGAAAGGATGGCATCGAAACTGTCTATCTGTGCAGGGGATATATGAAACAGTTCTATATGCTTTGGACCTTTGCGCGCAATGAGGTTAAAAAAGAGCTAAGTCGACATCTGCAGATGGACCTGGCACAAACCTGAGTACGATTGGTATTTTGCCTCACTTTGCATTTGGTACAATCTTTTTCCAAGACAGCAGGTGTAATAAGCAAGGCTCTGCCGCGCATCAACATGCCAGGCAAGTGCTGCTGAACAGGTTGACCATTGCGTGCTCTGTCATTAAGATGGAGAAGACATATCCAACCTTCCCGATGTGGGAAAGGATATTCACACAATGTCAGTCTAATCAAGGAGCTGCACATCATGGAATCGAATTCGAATTCTCTTTATAGTTCAAAAAATAATACACCATCACACCCACTCGTTGCCGCGAATGTGACCGAACTGATCGGCCAGACCCCTGCGGTTCGGCTCAGCAGACTCACAGGCAGTGACTCCGCTGACGTGTTCGTCAAGCTGGAGTATTTCAATCCAAGCGGCAGCGTCAAGGACCGTGCTGCCTACAACCTGATCGCACAGGCTGAACGAGACGGATTGCTGCAGCCTGGAGCAACCATAATTGAACCGACGAGCGGCAATACCGGGATTGGCCTCGCGATGAATGCCGCGGCCAAAGGATACAAAGCGATTCTGATCATGCCGGACAACATGTCCAAGGAGCGCATCAACATTTTGAAGGCATATGGCGCAGAGGTTGTACTTACGCCTGCCGCGGAGCGGATGCCTGGAGCCATTCGCAAGGCGAAGGAGCTTCAGGCCGAGCTGCCGGGCAGCTTCATTCCGCAGCAGTTTGAGAATCAGGCGAATCCGGATATCCACCGGATCACGACGGCGCCCGAGATTTTGGAGCAGATGGATGGCAGACTAGACGCCTTCATCGCTACAGCCGGAACCGGCGGCACGATCACCGGAACGGGCGAAGAGCTGCGCAAGCAGCTTCCCGACCTCCGCATCTATGCGGTGGAGCCGCAAGGTTCCCCGGTGCTGTCCGGCGGCGAGCCCGGACCGCACAAGCTCGTCGGTACAAGTCCGGGCTTCATCCCGGACATCTTGAATACCGACGTATGGGATGCCATCATCCAGGTGTCCGATGAGGACGCACTGGATACGATGCGGCAGCTTGCTGCCCGGGAAGGGCTGCTGCTCGGCCCTTCCTCTGGCGCTTCGGTGTGGGCCGCCCTTCGCATCGCGAAGGAACTGGGGCCGGGGCACCGGGTGCTCTGCATTGCGCCGGATACCGGGGAACGGTATCTGAGCATGGGTATTTTTTAACAAGGCCAAAGGCAAAGATCCCTATCCCGACAATCTCTACACAACAAGCTCTACGTTCATAGCGCATAACAAAATCGAGAACCAAATGAATAACCGAATAGAAAATCAAAACCAATAAGCCCCTGCTCACCTCGGATCATGTATCCAAGTGAACAGGAGCTTATTTTTATTTTCGCAACACAAAAGTAATCACGCAAAGCGCAGGTATCAAACATAAGACATGAGGCGTACAACAGAAACATGAAATACAAGCATAAGTTACATACATAAATGACAAGCATCAATCACAAATCATGAAATCCCTCGCCCCGTGCTACATCCATACTGCGACTACATATTCGTTTAACGCTTAGAAACGGTGGTTACGGATTAATGTGTCAAGGTTGTCCATTCTACACCTTCCGGGAGCAGAGCCGCAATACGGTCTTTGGCTTCCTTTTGGGTATAGATCGACTCATCCAGAATCGCTGCCGAACCGGAGTCACTGCTTGTGCGAATCAAACGTCCAAGACCCTGCTTCACCCGCAGCAGCATATACGGCAGATCAATCTCTTCATATGGCGAAGCCGATGCATTCCGTTTGGCATTGAATACCGGGTCCTGCGGTGGATATGGAAGCGACCAGATCATGACGTTGGACAGAGATGGTCCCGGCACGTCGAGTCCTTCCCACAGATTCACGGAGCAGAGCACACTCTCCTCATCCTGCTGGAATGCCGCAATCAGATCACTGATCTCCCGATCCCCTTCATACATAAAGCGCAGCCCCTGCGCCTCTGGTACATGCACGATATCCTGCTTGAACGCAAGCAGCTCCTCCATCGTACGGAACAGAATCAGCGCACGACCGCCGCTCTCCTGAAGCAAAGCCGCCGCATCACGCAAACGGTTTTTGTTCTCGGCATGACCGGGTGCAGCCTGTTCAGCAATTTTCATCTGCATTTTATCTGCGTAATCATAAGGAGAAGCAACGGAGAACGATACAAAATCGTCAATCCCCAGACTATCCGCCACATATCGGAATGAGTTGTCCACGGACAGCGTAGCCGATGAAAAGACAATCGGAATACCGGTGTTGAACACACGCTCGTTCAGGATTTCTTTTACGGTACGCAGCATGATCGACAATGTCGTCTCATCCTCGCTCTCTTCCGCCCAACAGATGTAACCATCCTCCTTGCGGAACAAAGACAAAGCCGTCTGGATCATATCCAAATGCTCTTCCACGACACGCATCTGATATCCATCCAGCGAGAACAAACCGCTTTCGAATACCAGCTCTTCTCCAATCGCATCCAGCACGCCGTTTAATCGTTCAATCTCACGCAGCAGCGGTGCTTCCACCCGGACTTCTTTCCGTTCCGAGCCAGGAATAGCAACTGTATACGTATCGAGCAGACGGAACAGTCGCTCACTGCTTTCAATTGCCTCATCTACTCGCTCTGCAAGGGATTCACGAATCTCGCCTTCGAGCAGACGTGTGACCAGTTCCTCGAAAATGCGGTGTTTCAGCTTGTAACTCAGGGCGTTCAACGCCGCTTCTTCCAGCAAATGGCCTTCATCAAATACAACCGAGCTGTGATCTGGCAACAAAGGCAGTTGTCCTTCGCGTTTGCGCGCTTCATAAGTCCACACATGCTCCATGTAGTAATCATGGGAACAGATGATGATGTCTTTGGAGCGACGGTAATGATCACGCGACAGCGTCAGGCCGCAGCGTTGTCTTTTTGGACACACGAAACAATCCTGAAACGGGTCCCAGTTGATCTTGTTCCACTGACGGTCGTTCAGATGCGGATACTGCTTGCGGTCACCATACGGGTGGAAAGCCTGAAGTGTTCCCGGCGTATTCACGAATTCCGGCAGGCTCTCGTACACCTCTTCAATCACTGGCGCATCCTCATCGGCAAATCGCACTGCACTCAGCTTGTTCAGACAGACGTACTGATCTGGCGACTTGCCAAGACGTGCGTCCACTTGTAAATCCAGATGTTCAGCGAGCTTCGCAATATCTCCGCCCGGCTTCACCAGCTGTTCAATCAAGGACTCATCGGCACAGGCGATCACCGCCGGTTTGCCCGTATAACGTGCATAACAAACCGCGTAGAGCAGATAAACGAGTGTTTTTCCTGTTCCTACGCCGGCCTCGGCCATAATCGTCTTTTTATCTCCATAGGCCCGTTCGAGCTGGTACGCCATAAAAATCTGTTCGTCCCGTACCTCGAAGCCGGACTCTGGCAAAATATCGTAAAATACATCGGCAACCCACTTTCCCAGACGGGATACAAAAGGTTCAGCCGGATCATATGCAAAAGGGTAACGTTGTGTAGACAATCCTGGGTCAGCCTCCATTCTTAGACAAAGCAGTCCGATTTCTATTTTCCGTTTCAAAAAAGGCCGCTGGGCAAAAGTTAATTATCTCACGTGATGGATCAGGAGACAAGCTTTTTTTCACTTGGTTAACGTAGAAGACTGGATAAGGCTATGTATAGATGTTGACCACAGGGAAAATATATACAGGAATCCAACTTTAGGAAAGGTGGTATATCGCTCCATGGATAAACATTCTTCACCATCCGGGCATTCCTCAGACACATCCAACGAAACGTTGACAGATCGGCAGGGCCATCCGATTACCGACAATCAGAACGTACGAACCGTGGGCAGCCGTGGACCAACCACACTGGAGAACTATCACTTTCTTGAAAAAATTACACACTTCGACCGCGAGCGTATCCCGGAACGGGTCGTGCATGCCCGCGGAGCTGGCGCTCATGGCGTATTTGAAGCGTATGGAACGGCTGGCAATGAACCCGTATCGAAGTATACGAGAGCACGTCTTTTTCAGGAAAAAGGCAAACAAACGCCCGTGTTCGTACGCTTCTCGACCGTTATTCATGGCGGGCATTCTCCGGAGACGCTGCGGGACCCGCGCGGATTTGCAGTTAAATTTTATACCGAAGACGGCAACTGGGACCTCGTCGGCAACAATCTGAAAATCTTTTTCATCCGCGACCCGCTCAAATTCCCGGATATGGTACATGCCTTCAAGCCCGACCCGCTGACCAACGCGCAGGATATGGAGCGGTTTTTCGATTTTGTCTCCCTTAGTCCCGAAGCGACACATATGGTGACCTTTCTCTTCTCTCCGTGGGGCATTCCGGCGAATTATCGGCAGATGCAGGGGTCAGGTGTAAATACATACAAATGGGTGAACCAGGACGGCAAAGGGGTGCTCATCAAATACCACTGGGAACCGTTGAAACAAGGTATTCGCAACCTGCTGCAAAAGGACGCCAGTGAAATTCAGGGTCAGAACTTCAACCACGCCACGCTCGATCTCTATCATGCGATTGAACAGGGCGACTATCCCGAATGGGAGCTGTGCGTTCAGGTGATGGAGGATGGCGAGCATCCCGAGCTGGATTTTGACCCGCTGGACCCGACCAAGCTGTGGCCTCAGGATCAGTTTCCGTTTCTGCCTGTAGGTAAAATGACGTTGAACCGTAATCCCGAGGATTATTTTAATGAAGTGGAACAAGCCGCATTCGGGACAGGTGTGCTGGTGGACGGGCTTGATTTCTCGGATGACAAGCTGCTGCAAGGACGTACCTTCTCCTATTCGGATACCCAGCGTCACCGGGTGGGTGCAAACTATCTACAACTGCCCGTGAATGCGCCGAAGAACCGGGTAGCTACCAATCAAAGCGGCGGACAGATGCAGTATAAAGTGGACCGGGCACCGGGTCAGAATCCACACGTCAACTACGAACCTTCTTCGCTCGGGGGATTAACAGAAGCTCAGCCGCGCGGCAAGGAGCATGAGCCGATGGTGGAAGGCAGACTGGTGCGTGAGAAGATCGAGCGTACGAATGATTTTGGACAAGCCGGGGATACGTATCGGGCGTTCGAGGACTGGGAGCGAGATGAGCTAATCAGCAACATGGTCGGCGCATTGGCCCAATGCAAACCGGATATCCGGGAGCGCATGATCTCTTATTTTACCCAGGCGGATGCGGATTACGGGCGACGTGTGGCAGAAGGACTGGCTGCTGTATCCACAGACGATAGTGAAACAGTACAGCCGAAGCATGATCCGGGGGTTGAGCAAGCTGAGAAGCGTAGTCGGGAGACGGACGGATATTAATTGGCGTTAGACGAGTCGGATGAGTATTGTCCATAACTGGATAAGTATTTTCGCATAAAAAGTTAGATGAAAGTATCGCCCCATGAGTCTGGGTGCCAGTGTTGGCAGCCGCTTATGGGGCTTTTTGTTACGTGACAGCTGTTGATTTTGGAGAAAAAAGAGGTTCAAAGCGGTGGATTAGTGATAAGTCTCGTGTGATCAGCTCATGAAAAACCGGCATATTTACGTTCATTTCAGACGATAGTTCGTTAAAAAAAGGCGATCAGCCAATGATTGGATTACATTTTCCCTTTGGAAGGGATGGGATTCGGAGCGCTTATGCCTGTCCTGCCAGTCTTAAACGCAATCTGATCAAATGATTATTGATGATAACGTTTACAACATTTACCATGAAGCTGTGTTCTGGTGGATACCTTTTAGTTAGCTGGACGGTAGGACGAAGCACGTGACGCAGTATGTTCTGCTCTCATTAAAGGTACGCTCTACTCTACTCTGTTCTGCTCTGTTCTGCTTTGTTCAGTCCATACACGGTTACCGCCCGCCAGCGCTATATTTTATTCCAATTAACCAAGGAGGCTTGCATCATGAAATTATTCCCTTCCACATCTACTCATGCATCTGCACGATCCCAGCGTTCCCTGAAATCCAAAATGACCAACATCTGTCTTAGTGCCGCGTTCCCTCTATTACTGTTAAGCGGTGGTTCCGTGGGTGCCGCAGAACTGCTGGAAGGCGGATTACCTGATACCTCAGCGTCAGAGTCAATGGTGAACAGTTCCAATCTTACGCTGGCTGCGGGTGATTTATATGTGTCCCCTAACGGCTCTGCCAACAATCCGGGAACGATCAATAGTCCTACGTCACTCGCTAACGCTCTGACTCAGATCGCCCCAGGCAAAACGATCTATCTGCGCGGCGGAACCTACAGCTTCTCGCAGACGATTACCATTGAACGCGGCAACAGCGGCACCGCCTCACAGCGCAAAAATCTGGTCGCCTACGGATCGGAAAAACCTGTCTTCGATTTCTCGGCTCAAGCTTTTGCTTCCACGAATCGGGGATTACAAATGTTTGGAGACTACTGGTTCGTAAAAGGACTTGAAGTCAAAGGTGCGGGAGATAACGGCATCTTCATCGGCGGCAGCTACAACCGCTTGGAGCAGATCGAAGCCCATCACAACCGGGACACCGGCATTCAGATCGGGCGTTATGCCTCTACGGCTGCCAAGAGTGAATGGCCTTCGTATAACGAAGTCATTCGTTCCTACTCTCACAACAACTATGACCCGGATGACGGCGAGGATGCGGACGGTTTTGCCGCCAAGCTGACGGTTGGTCCAGGGAACGTATTTGACGGCTGTATTGCCGCCTATAACGTAGACGATGGCTGGGATCTCTATAGTAAAACAGACACAGGCGCCATCGGCGCGGTTACGATCCGCAACAGTATTGCTTACGGCAACGGTGCCACCGCAGACGGAACGTCCACTTCGAACAGCGATGGTAACGGCTTTAAGCTAGGTGGCGAGAAAATTGCCGTGAATCACATTGTCGAGAACAATATTGCGTTTAATAACAAAAAACATGGCTTTACCTATAACAGCAATCCGGGTTCGATCCAGATGACCAATAACACCTCTTGGAACAACGGACAAAGTAACTTTGCTTTTGACAAAGGTACCCACATCTTCACCAACAACCTGTCCTTCCAAGGCGGCGCAAGTGACAAAACCAGCGGAACCGATGTCAGCAAAACCAACGTCTGGTGGAAAAACAAAAAAAGCGTCAACGACAAAGGCCTGCTCGCCAGCGTAGCCGACTTTGTCTCCCTCGTACCTTCGGTAACCCGTGCCGCAGACGGCACACCTGTATTGGGTAACTTCCTGAAGCTTGCAGGTGGCAGTGATCTGATTGGGTCAGGTACGCCAGCGGGTAAGAATATTGGAGCGCGGTAGGTATAGGTTGGTGAGATAAAAGAATAATTTATAAAGCAAAATCCCCTCCCCCATGCCAGCCTGATCGGTGGTAATGAGAAGGGGATTTTTGAATTGCTGTGTATTGTCTGCTCGCTCTCTGCTGGCTCATAAGGCAGATAGATACTCACGGTTTGGCTAAAACCTCAATCATCAGTCTGCCGCCTGTACGAAAACCTTGCTCAAACGCCGCTTCCACGTACATGGATGTGGACTGTCCAATCAAGTCGATCAGTTGCTCCAAGGCATCGTATTCTGTGTCCGGGAGCTTTGTTTTGTAGTTTTGCATGATGTCCGATATTTGGCTGTTAATTTCATGATACTCAGCCTGCTCAGGATGAATCGACTCGTCCAACCGTAGGTTCCCATGAAACAAATCTTCGATCAGGTTTGACATGTTATCCTTCATGGTAAGGTCACCTCAGGAAGATTGTAACTCAAGGGATGAGGTAGGATGGGAATTTAGCGTGAAATACGCTAGTATTTTTTATTGAGTCGAAATTAAACCATGCCTCAAACATCAAACGAAGCTTATCTTGCTGTAGTCAACGCATAAATAGCAAATATGAACGAGGCGAGTTGGACATTCCAACTTATTGATTTAGCTGACTGACTATTATCAGATCAGTACAGATTATCTTTTGAATCGGACGGATATACGGAAACCTTATCCTTAAACAAAAAAGTTCCCTGGCGAACATAATGACAATGAACTCGTATATAAGGCGCTTGCTAAGCAAAAGAAGTGACTGAACTGGTCGTTCACGGGAACCAGTTCAGTCACTTTTTTCTTTCACTTAAAACCTGGACTCTCTTGTTATCTTTGCATCATTTCATGGCTTAGTCTTCTCACAGGTCCAATCTGCTTTTCAAACATTAAATCCCAAATATCTAGACACTCTTGTGCTATACATTTTATCTCTGGTCTCGTATCTTCAGTAGTTTCATCATATAGTCCAATAACTAATTTAGAGATATCATCATGGATACCCCATAGACCTTCATATCCTCTAGTATCATTCTGAATTAAATAGCGACTCATTGATAATATTATATCTTTGAATTCAACTACCGATTTTGCCTCTTCTTCGAGATAATTTACAAATGCATGCAACGTTCTACGACTCAAATCTGAACTCATTAGTTCAATTAGAAAATCCTTATCTCTCTCCAAATCGATTAAATTATCATAAAATAATCTTGAGATCGGCATTTCTAAATCTAAGGTGCTTGTTTTAAATTTAAGAATAATATTTTTAACTAATGCATTGTACTCTTCTTTATCGAAATACAACATAAGCATATAAATAATTCCTTCAGCTTGTAATTTACTCATTTGATCTATGTTGTTCATTTCATTAACAAACTCATTTTTAAGGATGAACATCTCAGATAAACAATGTGCACCTGATCTAATTAGTTCCTCATCGTCGGAATCGTAACATTGTTTAATGATATTTATTATTCGTTGAGGATAGCGAGGATACAACAAAAAAAACATATTTCTTGTATCACGAAATCCAGCTAGTCTATAATCTTGCTCATAAAGATAAAGGATTTTTTCTGAAGCCCACTCCCTATCAATATTGTAGGAGGGCCAGAGTGCGAACAGGCTTGCATACCTTACTGCTGGGTTTTCATCCAATACTAACTTTTCAATGGTATCTTTAAACTCACTGAAAAGGTCGCTTTTTTTCCATAGTAAGTTAGCTATGGCTTGAGCTGCTTCACCTCTCACACAATTTATTGCATTACTTTGTAACATCTCAAAGCTACGCATTTCTTTATCCTCATTATTAGTCACATTTGGCTTTCCAATTTCCGGATTTTTGTGTTTAATTGCAATATTCTTAAGTGAATCCAGTATCTCCTGTGACCATCTTACATCATCACTTTTCTCAATCATTGTACATACAGAATTTGCTCTATATGAAGTGAAGTCAAATGAAAATTTCAAAATAATTGATTCTATTAGTTTTAATGGAATATTTTCAAATGTTTTACTATGTGCTACTCCGCTAAATAGCGAATCAATATAAACATCCAATATCGTATCATTACATGAGAGCAATAATTTTATCATTCTCTCAGGTTCTTCAGAAACGACAGTGCTAAAAGTGCTTGAAAAGGATCGGATCGAACTTTCTACAAAGCCTCCTGGAACCTCGTTCCAGCGCGAACCACTTTTTATTCTTAGTTTTTGATTAGTCAATATAGCTATCCATCTTTTATTACTGAGCTTTTTCCCAGCAATAGGCGAACTTACAAAGCCACCGTGTCCGTTGGAATACTTATATAAAGTAGTTTCATTTGTAAATCTTCGTCGTAACACCCGAATCAAATCTTTGGCTTTTTCGCTAAGTTGATTAAACGGCAACACTTCAAGGATTTCTTTTTGTAAATCCCCCCAAAAACTCCAATAAACTAGAGATCCATTATTTTCTCGGTTATATTCAATTCTATGCTGATAGTGTCTTCTAGCTAACGGAGATACGTAACTGATAACTGTCTTTTCTAGTAAGTCAAAAATAGATGACCTACAGTGTTCAGAATGCCTTGCTAGAACTTGTTTGGCTAACAGCAGCCGATCTCCGTTACCACTAGTGTTATCAAATATATTGTTGTCAAAATCATTGCATAAATATTCAATAATAGAATCACTGAACGAATACGGTAATTTGGTCATTCCATCCAAAATGATTTCATTGTACAAGTTGTTTCCTTTACCCATATATCCTTTATAACGTTCCCAGAATGTTTCTGGATTTGAGGAAATTATTGCTGCGTTTGCTTTTTTTATAATTTGAATACAAGCTCGCTCAAGGCCATTTCTGTGTGAGTTCCTTGCAGACCAATCATTAAAAGATGAGATTTCGTTCTCCATAGTTGGAACATAAGGTAGTAGTAAATTAATAACTTCGCTACCTTCCTGAATTAGAAATTCCGAATCTTCCAGTAAAAATTCTTCTTCGTATCTATACAAAGTTTGAGCATGACGTTTCAGTTTATTTTCTAAAAGAAATGCAAACACCCGTATTGTTCTCATCTCGCATTTTTCTAGCATTGCCTTAAAGTCAAGATAGTTTTCTGCCATGTTCGGATATCGGCGATAAAATTTCATTCTCAATTCGAACATCTCGTCAATATCCATATTAATATCATGTAAGAAACATCGCATGAAATTAGTATCATCTTCTTGTGATTGAAATGCATGTTTCTCTATAAATAGTGCATCTTCTACTTCATATTCAGGTGATTTACTAATAATAAGATTAATTACCATCTGTTTCTTCTCTTTATCTTCAAACCATCGATCAAGAATACCTTTGTTTCTAAGTAAATTAATATATTGAGGTTTGAAATTTACTACATTATTAATTATATGAGAAGCAAACATCTCATTTTCACAGTTATCAATTATATAATTTTGCACATTATGATCTAAATGTTCCAATTGATTTAATATTTCAAAAAAACAAACTTGACGCTGTATCGGATATTCTCAGACACAAGAATCTTTTGCCCAGCGACAAGAAAATCTGCACTGTCAAACTCTACTAAATTTTGTAACATCATCTGAACTTGATATCTTCTTCCAGGCGTTTGCTTCTCCTTGTCTCCAATAACATTTAATATGTTTTCGTTCTCATAATATTGTTTCAGCATCATCTCAGCCAAAAAGCAATCTAATATTGATTGATGAGCAAAAGAAATTTTATTTCCTTGTAACATCAGGAAACCGTTTGAAGATAAAAACTCCAAACTTGACCTGTTGACACTTAATAAATTTATAGGAATAGATATTCTACCTAATTTATCAAAATACTTAATAAGTTGCTCTTTAGTTTCATTAAGAGATCCCTCATTAAGTCCAAATTCAAAACATCTTTTTTCTAATTGTTTCCACCATTCTAAGACCAGATGATTTGCCGTTGAACATTCATTATATTCACTAGTATTATCTAAGTGTTTCCAAATATAAAGATTACTTGGAACTCGTAAAACTTCTTTCAATTTTCTTGTCAAGTTCTCATAACGATTACCGACAATAACTTTGACCGAATCATCAGGCAATTCATTGATTTGAAGCTTATTCCAATGCAAAGCTGTATTGTTGTTATTATCGGTTTTGAAAAGAGATTTAATATTATTATCATTTTCCAAGTCATATGTTCTACATACAAAAACTACTGAAATCTTATTTTCTCTTTCTAAATTTACTCTTTCAACTTGATCTATAATTTGAGTACACACCAATAGTGCATCCCTTGAGTGTGCTTGAGTCCAACGTAGTGCATCTAACTGATCTAAAATAATCACAGCACTCTCAGTCTTGGAAACACTATGGATACAATGAACTATAGAAGAGGGCAACCCTAAATCTTCACCCCATTTCTGAGCACTTACACTGGGAGTACGCTTATCTAATTTTAAAGCTATAAACGTTATAGCTTTTTCTTGACAGTAGTTAATAATGTCTTCTGTACAACCGCTTTTTCCTCTTCCAGCTTTTCCATGTATTATTAATGATTCTCCTGAACTTATTGCCTTTCTGCTCTCATGGAACTCCTTTCTTTCTATAAGTTGACTATTTAATGGAAGAAATAAAGAGGTATATTCACGATTTAGCTCTTCAAATCGTGGGATAATTCGTTTGTCTAATGCAAGATTTTTCAAAATCATTTTTCTTTCATTAATTAACTGATAAATGATGGATGGAGTAATTGGTTTCCCTAAGATATCTCCGTCTATAACCCAAGTAGCCAACGTTTCATATATCTTATTTTCATCGCCTAGAAAAAGGTAATTAATTCTGGATAATATCGTTCTTTTTAAATCACTATCTGGAGTCTGTCGATACGATATTCTCTTCAGAAGTGAAATGCACTTTATTAAATCATGATCCACTTGAGGGGTCAATTCCATTGATTTGCAAAAATTTTCAAAGAAACTTCTCAGTTCTTTACTGGCAGTAAGTATTTGAAATTGATAAAAGTCCTGAGGGGACGTGCTTGTATTATTTGCTCTATTAATTAGATCTTCTAATAGAGTGAATGCTAATGGAGATACTAATGAAACTGTGCTAGACTCATTTCTTTCTAATTGGAACTTCCAATTGGTGAAGATTCCTTTTGCATTAGCTGTGCCATAATCCCAATATTCTTTACTCGCATTTCGTCCTTTACATTGCTGTGCTTCCCTAGTGCCATTCTTTTGCCCGACCCAGATATCGACTCCTTGCTCGTCATCTCCAAGAGCTTCTAATGTAATATAATCTAGTTTTTCATCTAACACTTCAAGGATCTGATTTACTGTCCATCGAATTTCAAATTTATTTCCACTTTTATCTGATCTTCCTCCTAATTCATACGGCACACTTGAAACCTCCATTATCTTACATTATTATAAAAACCGCTTAATAACTAGAATTGATCCATGAACGTAAAAAAGAGACATTCTTGTCTCGCTGTGTAAAATAGAAGTGACGCCAACTATTCTACTTAGCGAGCAAAAGATATGTCTCATAATTATACGTCATCATTTAGAATTTAGTCTCTAGGATTCTGATAACACCAATCCGGGTCATACGGTAAAGATTTCAGTTTTTGTATGTCCTCCAAGCTGTATACCCAATCATTGTCCGCTATCCAAAAATAATCATCAGGATTGAGCTTGAGATATTCATGGATAAAGTTAAGTATTAACTCTTGATTACCATAAATATCTTCAATATGCCCGACTTGGCATAGGGATTCACTAGTATCTAAACCTAAATCTTCGTGATAATAAAATTCAGTACTCGGGCTACTTATGCTGTGAATATGGAAAATTAATGAGGATTCGTTGTCCCCTGTGAATGACTTATTGTTGATATTAAGCGTGGTATACAAAAACTCTCCTTCGTTTGTATACGTTTTGTTGTTATAGAAATAAAGAGCAGAGTCGGAATGAAAAGCTGCAACAATAGTATCAGCCAAGAGTTGCTCTGGAGAATATTTATCTTTGTTCGTTAAAATAACAGCTGAAGTACCCATATTTTACTTCAATACCCCCTTGAGTTCATCTAAAGAGTTCACAACAGTAACACCTTTAGATTTGATTAATTCCAATTTTATCAGATCATTCGGATGTGGATTAGTCAATGGCTTGTCGATATATAAAATGACCTTCTTCTGTTCATAGTTAAAGAAATCTTGGTGTTTTACATTCACGTATTTATCAAACTGTTCCACATCTGTGATGGCTTTCAATGATTTTTTAACTTCAATAATTTCATGTTTCGTTACTACGTCAAAATCCCCTGCCGGATTGCCATCAGCCCTTTGAATTTTTTGGCTGAAGGCTGTAACTTCCTTACTTTCTCTTACAGCGTAAGCTGCTTTGGCTTCAGTTGCTTTTCCTGAGTCCTTACTGTTTAACAATTGATCAATGTCTCGATTAATATTTTTGGGATGCTGATCATCCCAATGCAGAACATTACCAGCTGGATTAGTATATTTCGTTTTGTTTCCTTCTTTAACTAAACTACCAACATTAGAAGACTGTCCTTTAACGCTAGTACCTTCTTTCTTACCATTTCCTTTCCTAGCTTCAGCCGCTTCCAAATTCTTTTTAATCTTCGCCACCGCCGGATCAGAAGCAGGCAAGCGAAACGGCCCTTTCCGACCAGGCATACTTCCGCGAACCATCTGGAAAGCCATAAAGATCTGGCTGAACTTCAGGGAAGTCAGCATCATCTGAGCATACTTATCGGAGACAGGCTCGCCTGTGAAGGGATGGATTCTATTCTCCAAAGATTTAACCTGCAGTTTGAAAATATCTTCCTCTGGCGCTTCCACATGAACTCCTTGCATCCGGTCGATATTCACATTCCCCTGATCCTTCGCATAAGCCTGTACGGCCGTATAATCCAGCTCACCATTCTCGTTCACGGGTACCCACACATACCTACCATAGACATCGACTTTCTTCATCCGGTAGCCTTTATCCTCCGAACCCGCATCACTTGCTGAACTCTTCATCATTGCTGCCGCACCAACAGCACCAATAACACTACCCAGACTCCCTTTCTCCGCATCTGCATTCTCAAACCGAATCGCGATATCCTTTAACTCTTTCGAAGTATACACCATGCTCTCCAGTGCTTTCTGTAGTACGGGACGCGACCGCTCAAAATCATCATAAAAACGCTCCTGTGTCACACCCATCCACATGGCTTGAAGGAACATAATCTGCCTGGAGAGATTATCTTGGATATGCTCCAATTGTTGCCTCGCCTGATCCACCTGACTTGATACGTGATGCAACTGCTCAGGTGTTACTTTGATTGTACTCATCCGTTTTCACCGCTTATTTTTATGTAGGATATACTTATGTTAGCAGAAGTTTGATGGCAATTTCATCCGGCTAACTTCCTGAATTTTGATACATTATCCTGCACCAGATTTAACTACAATCGTGCTCAAGTCTTATAAATTTTTCTTTTTACTATGAATACAATCCATCTAACATTTTGTGTAATTTGTGAACATACTTGACTTCCTTTAACAACAAGAAGTACCATAAGTATATGGAATATATTTCAATTTAAATAATAATTTTGTAATTCAATATCAATTATCAGGCTTTACCTAATATATCATTCTGAACCTGCCAGAGCGCTCCAGCCTGCAGCTTTCTTCCCTCTTCGTGCTATCAATAGAAACAGATATTATGGGAAGAATCATTCTCTCAACGAAAGGAGGATACGTAGGTTTCCATCTGCAAGTTCATCTTTGTTACGTAAGCATGTGTATCTTTATCCGCCAGCTCATCCATTACAAGAAAGGTGGAATTGATCTCTATGAAAAAGTTATTTAGCTTGGCTCTTATTCTTGTTTTAGTCTTCTCGTTTAATGCAGCTGTCTTTGCAGAAGCTCAGACTACTCAACCTCAACCCAAACCTTTAACGAAAGAAGAAGTAGTAAATTCAAAAGAGTTCCTCGAAGCTGTAGAGGCAGCCAAAGCCGAGTTTAAAGCGTAGCAAGAAAATAGCGGTCCTGTGCTGCACGCACCTGCGCCAAAGGTATCACACATTAATGTATACGCTGTCGCTTCCCCTAATGGTGGTCAAAAAATTTACGGCTTCAATAGCAACCCGCTCTCAACTGCCAATGATCACGGCGGGAACTGGATACAGTGTATTACGTTCCAGATCGGTTATGACAGCTCTCACTTCGGCACACTCGCAGGAAATAAAATGACAAACAATTGGTCTGAACCTATAGATCTGGACGGTGATCGTGTTATAGATGCCTTTGCTCATTCTTGGCTATATGAGGCACCTAGTACGGGTGGGCAGTTCGTAGGAACCGTCTATTCCATTAACATTCCAACACAATGGACCGCTTGGATTAATGTTCGTTAAGTTCTAAAGCCCAACACAAAGCAGCACCAAATTAATAATACTGTACCCCGTAAAGAGACATTTTTAAAACGTCTACTTTACAGGGTACAGTATACTTCCCCTAATCAAAGCCTATGACATTGTTTATCGTCTTCCTCACTCTCCAATAAAATCTCATTCGGATTGTACACTTCAGTTACACACCCACTTCATTTCTTGTGATAGCCCTTCTGCAATATCAATCTTATAGACCTTATGTATGCCTAATTTTTCGGTAGTGGTTAGCTTGTATATTTCAGGTTTTTCTGTAGGTTCTAGAACAGTCCACTGCCAATCCGATCCTGGGCCCGTCGTGATGGCCGCGATCTCTTTTCCTTCACTCTCATGAAAAATGCTTTCCTGTATGTAAATCTTCTATTTCTACTGAGAGCTTTTTAGTATGGGGCCCCATGTATTGACCCGCTTTATGTAAAACATCAATATCTCCTCCAAGGTTGTACAATATCGTAGTCGATAATATTTGTACGATATAAAGGTCCGAGTGTAGTGCCATCCATTCAAAAAAACGAAAGAACTTTTCGATTTGCTCAATGTCACTATGCTCCTGAAGCAATCTTTCCACATGAGTAGACACTTCATCTCCGAAGAATACATGTCCTAGAAACTCTTGATTGAACTCCATATGCTCGATATATTGATCATTGAATTCCGGAAACAGTTTTAGAAATTGACTTATGAAGATGTCTTTCTCCATTATTCATTCTCCTCACTTATACACTTTGTCTCATCTGGTATTATCCTTCCTTCCAATCAATAACTCTACTTCATCCGATAATTGTCTGGTTCGTTCACCCATATATTTTTGAGCTTCTTTAAATATAGTGATGTCATCGCCAATTCTTGTTAAAATGGTTGTGGTTAAAACTTGTCTACTATAGAGATCCGCTTCGTTCGCTATATCCTCGAAAAACGCAAAATATTTAACAGCCTTACTGTTGAATGCTTCCAACTTCAATTGATTAATTACTTCACTAGTGACATGATCGCCGAAAAAAACATGGGCTAGCTCCTCATTGTATTCTGAGATATGCTCTTGATAGGCCGCTTCAAACTCAATTTCACTTTTGTGTGCCATCTCATTTTCTCCTCTAAGTTACTTCTTTAACAAAGCCAACGCCTCATCAAACATCTCATTTGGACTTACATCTTTGCACTGCAATATAACATTTATGCAAACCTGTTTCTGCTGCTCGCTTAATTTCTCCGCCACCTTTTCAAATAATAGAAATGACTGCATCCTTACTTCCAAACTCGCATCTCCGATCAATGCCACAATGATCTCGATATCAGGCTCATAATGCATTTCTTCCATTGCGTATAGCAGAGTGCCCCTGCTCCTTCTCAACTGAGCATTAGAAAGAGCATCAATTAGCGGATAAACCGCTCTATTGTCTCCAATGTCTTTTAGTGCGATCGCCACTTCATTTCTGACAAGAGCATTCTTGGTTTCGGTCAAAATATCAATTAGAAACTCAACTGAAGATCGATCTCTTTATAGTAGTTCAATGTTATGATTCCAATGGTCTAAATAAAAGGTAATATTGGATCTGATATTTAACTTTTTCCAATCCTTTTTATCAATCGGAAAGGTTTCTTTGCCAAAAGCAAGAGATATAACGTGAATATAAAAGTAACCCATCATGTTCAATCATTTTAGCAATCACTCCTGTCAAAGGGTCTTTTGTCAATTCTTTATTAATTGAAACGATGTATAGATATTTCCCCTCGTTAAGATACCTATAGGTTATTTCATCCCCTCCTTTTAGCTTGCTGCATGATGGACTTTCGAATGTTTCTGTCTTCGTTCTGTTGTGCCCTTTTGACAGATCGCTAACAGTTACCTTACATGATGAATCACCCTGTAGTTCAACTGAAACAATGTGCGTAGTTGATTCTATCGGCGTAAGATCATTCATTGAATACCATATCCAACCTAGTCCTGCAGCGATCAAAAACATACCGATGAGTAATGCTTTTTTCAAAAAAGTATCCTCCTTTCAGAATCTCTATTTCAATTTCAAAATGGAATCTATTATGTAATCCAAATTAAAAATAGTTGCTAATATGAAGCTCTTGAGTATGATTCTAACTGATATTACCTTTAAAACATGTCTGCTATTCTCTGAATCTATAGATCCTGTTAGAAAAATATCGCCCAAGTAATTATCCCTAATTGTATTTTTGATTCGATCCAAAGACATACACTAACCTCTAAGGGGACTCCATACTAATAAGTGTAAAATATCAAAAAAAGCCACAAAAATTGCGACTTTTTTGATTTCTTATTCACATCTTCACTTAATTTTCATGGTCGATTTAACCTTACTCAATCCGTATAACATTTTTTCATTCATCAGATAAATTAAAGATTCAATTTCTACTTTTGCTCTATAGTTTTCTGGATTCTTTACGAACATTTCATTGGTTTCATTTAATATAACCACTTCAAATTCACTTTCTTTAATTATAAAATGATCAGTTAATTCTAACTTATCTCCAACGAGAGAATGAGTTAGAAAGTTAACTATATCTTGAATTGAGTATTCCTCAACCTCAATATCTATAAAGGATACTAAGGTATGAATAGCGCCATTTTCATTACTCTCATAGAATTTTATTTTATTAAACATATTCAATAAGACACGCTCCTAATTTTTTTTTGGATAGGCACTCCAGATATTCCCCAATTCATCAACAACAATTTTGATGCTTTTTTCATTTCTAGTACCTATTATTTTACCTGCATCAATTATTATTTCATAAGATTTTTGATTTAATGAGCCAAGAGATCCATTATTGTTTGTAACATTCTTTATCTTACCTTTTTTGATGGCATTAGTAATTAATTGTTTAGCTTCTGCTTCCGTAGCAACATTAAACCTCGTCCATGATCCAGTACCACCCGATAGATGCTTGTTTTTTACCCAAATGTTTGGAATGCTCTTTTTTAATGCCGTTTTTCCGAGAGTGGTTACACTTGTGCTAAAGACTGTATAACCTCCAGTTAGACCTCCACCTACTATTGTGGCCCAAAATACTTTCATTTCATAAAGGTTTTGTCCACTTTCGTATGCATCTAATAATTGGCTTTTAGCTAGAATAGCATGGGAAGGTGAATTAATAAGTGCGCCACTGGTTTGTGTTAGCTGCCCATATAAATTATTGAATTTCACACCTTTGTCATTATAGACCTTCGTAAAAACCTTACTTAGGCTCGGTTTAACAGAGTTATCCCCTTTCATTGCTGCATCCAACATTTTTTCAATTTCATAATATGTTGAGGTTTTACTATGCCCACTCGGATCCACATATTTCAACGGATTGTTATGAACATAAGAATACAGATTCAAACTCAGTGGATCGTTGAGTTCCCCTTCATACGTATCCTCACCGATGAAACGGGCCATGCCTGGGTCGTACCAGCGAGCTCTCAAGTATTGCAGACCTACGGTGTCATCCCAATATTCTCCTGCGTAGCGAAGTACATTCGGAACCGATTCTTCTTTGGTTAACGGTCCGCCCCAGATATCGTACGTGTAACTGTTTAGAACTTCGCCTGCATCGTCTACAAGACCAACGACATCTCCATGTCCGTTCAACTGGTAGTATTCCAGTTTGCCCGTCTTTTTGTCCTGACGAGCCCATAGCTGCCCATACAAGTCATAGATATAAACGTAAGTAAGCTCTGATTTTCCTGATGTTACTACAGCCTCAGCCATCAGTTTGGCTTCTTCGTCATAGTAATACCGAATGGTTTGCTCGCCTTCGGTACGTTCGTACAACAATCCATCACCGTTATAGCTATAGGTTACGGTTTTACCTTCTCCGGTAGCTTTAACCATACGATTCTGACTGTCATACGTATACTGTGCATCCTTCAGACCGTATATTTTTCCGCTTCCGGTACTGTATCGGTTACCGTTCTGGTCATAGGTGTACGTTTCTTTTTGCGTGCCCGTTTCAGTCTGAATCCGGCTCAATTCATCGTAAGTGTATTGATCCGTTTTTCCGTTTTGGGTACGGGTCGTAATGTTTTTGTTACCGTCGTACTCATAGCTAAACTGTTGAACTGCGGAAGCTCCTTGAGAGACTGTAACCCCCGACAGGTCATATCCGTTATACTGGTAGCTGGTACTGATCCCTTTACCAAATGACAGTTTTTCCAGTAAGCTATTCGGTTTGTAACTGAACGTCATACGATCTACCGGTGTTGTTCCCGATGAAGCAAGAGCAGAAGCTCCTCCTGTACCCGAGGCAATATCCATGGAAGTGACCCGATTCATCGCATCGAGGTCGCCGTGAATACGCAGGGCTTGTCCCTTTACATCGGTTAACGTGTATCCCAGACGTTGCTGCGTATTATTTTCATAACTCAGCTGTGTTCCGTCTGGAAATGTTAATCCGTCCAACATTCCATCTGATTGCTGATAGCTGTACGTCGTTTTGCCATGGCCGTCGGTCATTGAGGTTCTGCGCCCAACAGCATCATACGTATACGATACGCTCGTATCTGGTGCCTTCATGCTTGTGAGCATGTCGTCACTGTTGTACGTATATTCGGTGACTTTTCCAAGTCGATCCTGCTTTTTGATCAGATTGCTTCTTTTATCATAGTAATAGCTGGTTGCATAGCCATCCAGGATAGGCGGTGTCTGTTTAATCAGCCTTCCCAGTTCATCATACTGTTTGGTAACCGTCTGACCGTTCGCTGATACGACCTGAGTCGTCTGACCTTGATAGCTGTAGAAATAACGGCTTGTCTCTTGCTTCGGTGTTGTTGCCGTTGCAATTTGACCAATAGCATCATACGTATACGTTGTCCGTTCGCCGTTACCATCTATAGATGCCGTCACATTGCCATCCAGATCATACTCCTTCTGTTGCAATGGAACGTATGCACCGTTCTGATACTCTTCCATTACTGTCACGCGGCCCAATACATCTCTTTTTTCTCGGGTTTTGTTGCCAGCAGCATCTTCATACGTTACCGTACGATCTACAGCGTTATAAGCTGTGTTGGCCGTGGTCGTATCCGGGTATTGAGTCTTGGTTGTTCGGCCCAACGCATCTACGACAAATCGGGTTACATTTCCTTCAGCGTCTTCAACCGCTGTGACATTTCCTTCTTCATTATAGGCATACTTATATGTAGCCTCTGCCGTCTGTTCTTCTGCCAAAAGACCTAACGGATTATACCGCTCTTTGGTAACCATACCGTCCGGGGCGGTGTTGGTAATTATATTTCTAACATCATCATAGGCAGTGATTGATTTTGTGCCATCCGCATGGGTGACTTGAAGAACCCGCCCTGCTTGGTCATACTGATACGTTTCTTCTTCACCGGAAGCATCTGTTACTTTTTTCAGTTCACTAGCACCATTATATTCGTACGAATCAACGTAAGGAGTTGCCTTCCCGGCAATATCATTGACAATGGTTGTCCTTGATTGAACCAAATGTCCTGCATTCGCATCATAACTCAGCGTCACAACGCGGTCTTTAGCCAGATAACCCCCTTTATCCGTTGTCGTGACAACTCTGCCTTTGGCGTCGAATTTGATCTCGGAGTCAGATAATATCTGTCCTCCGTATCCGTTTTTGGTTACACTTCGTAATACAGCTCCTTGTCCATTATAAGTCGTTTCTGTGTATCTTTCTAACCTGTCATTAATCTTAGTCGTTGTACGAATAGGTTTGATCCAAAAGTACGGAGACTTCCCGGTTTCATAGACATAAGTGGATTCTTGTCCTGTACTTTGCTTTTCGGAAGTGACCATTCCATTCGTATCATACGTCATCGTAGTGGTCAGCTTATCTCCTGTACGCCCACTTTCGCTAGTCCACTCTGATTGTTCAGTTGGCAGATTCCGTTTATTTTGACTATCGTATTTATACTCCGTGTTATAAATGACACCATCTGCACTTAATTCATGCTTGTCCACCCGGACTAAATCCGGCTGTTGAGCTGCACTGAATGATTTGGAGAACTTCCATGTATCTATCATACTTCCTGATTCTACTTTCGTAGTCCATGATGCGGATTGACCGTAAGACTCCAGATCCTCTCCAGAGTATTCAAAGTTCACTTTATCCAGAGTACCTTCACCATCAGTCGAGCTATAATGACTCTTACGCTCTCTGACTTTGTATACAAATTGTACAGAAGATGTTCCAACCTGCTTCAAAGCCGGTATGTAGGCATAATCTGTTATCGCTGAGGATGGACTCGTAATGCGCGACAACAGCGCCGTATGCATCACACCATGTGCACTCTGATCTTGTTGAAGCTCCGGTAAAAAGTTGAATTTGGCTTCTGGATAATAATACGTATAGGTCGTTGTTCGATCCAGTGCATCCGTAAACTCTCTCAGAATACGAATATTTCCGTCCTCACGCTGTGTATAGGTCACTTTCCGATCCGTTCCAGCAAGCTGAACAGTGATTTTCAGATCGGCATACGTAAATGCCAATGCTTGACCTTCGCTATTTTCAATCCGTGAGATGACTCGGTTACCATTCGAGGTTGCATATTTAAAATTAATCGTATTTCGGTAAGCATCTGTAATCTGCAGCAAATCTCCTGTTTGTGTAAACAAATACTCATACCCGTTTCGGATGGATAAACGATAGCTGCTGGCTACCCCATCGACCGTTACAGTTGCATCTTTTTTAAGTGAAATATCATTCCATACGTAACCTTCTAGTTCCAAATTTGCGTTTAAGCGATAATAACCTGCACCTGGAACATAAATGTATTGATTCTCACCACGTTGATCGATAAAAGGTAAATCCCAACGCCAGCCCTGACCGAGTCCTGCGGCTTCTTCTTTACGCGGTGTTACCGCATTAGAATACGTTTGAGTCGCTTCGTCATACTCCACACCAAGTTGTCCATTGGCTCTAGCCGTATCATAAATACGTGTCAGATCGAAGGGAATCAGACCCGGAAGTGACAGATCGGCACTTTGAATTATCATCTCTCCTGTAGCAGTTGAGATGGACTCAGCTCCATAAGACGTCATATACCGGGATGCTTCATCCCGAAGATCGACATGATCAAGCCCTGTTTGATCCACGGTTGTTCCTTTACCTGGAACTTCATCGTCAACCGCACTGGTTGAAAATGATTGTGTTGATAGGGAAGGACGCAGTTCCTCCATTGGTAGTGGTTCGCTGATTTCTTGTGTTTCAAGCCATTTCTCAGCAGCCTCGCCGCCTGTGCGATCTGTCTGTAAAGCTTTATACAACTGGTACAGCGAGTAACCTTGATCTAGTTTTTTCTCAATCCATTCCTCTTGAATACCAAACTGCTCTTGCAAACTATGAATTGTAATGTAGGTAGCAGAAGGAAGAGAGTCTCTTCCTCCTGACGACGATGCCGCTGCAGCCTGCCCTTCATACGCAAAAGAGCCAAGCCCACTAAAAACCAATATGGCACATAACCAAATAATCGTTAATTTCTTAAACACTCCATCACCTCAACCTAGTTTTAACAATCATTAATTAAATGGGAAAATTTTCTTTGTTCTTTTCGTTAAATTACCGTTACGGTCATACTCAAATACAATCTGATCTCCTGTATACAGCACCACTTTAAGCAATTGGTTCGCATAACCATATTCGTAGCTGTTATCGTTGCGAATGTTCATCCAAGCCGCTTTAATGGCTCCTTTTATCGGTTTGCCATCCTTTTCACTCAGTTTGAGATAGTATGTTTTTCCACCCTGCAGATCCCATTCAAGCACGGTATATTGCTCGCCATACACCTGCTCCTGATCTACAGAAGACACCAGAGGTATACTGAGCTCCTTGTCTTCATACAATTCAATTCGAGGTTCGATGGAAAAATCGTCTGTCTCCTTGATTGCAATTCGATATTTATCAGAGCTATAGGGACTGAAACGGTAGTAGATATTACCTTGCTGCTCTTTCGGAAGTTCCGTTTCTGTATTCTCGTACAAAGTTAGAAACTCTACTTCCACTTGCTTGATTGTAAAATTACGGTAAGGACCAACAAAGTGTATCTTTTGGGATGATACGTTATGCACCTGGATGTTAAACTGCCCAGGAACGAGTTGTACCCCTGTCGTATTTTTCCCTTCACTAACAATCATTTGGTTCTGATTTCGAATAACATAGTCATAGGCTGCTCCTTCCAGTGAAGACTCCGAAAGAAGAATTGCAGTATTCGTTGATTTGTTAGAAAACGATACGGTGTTATTGGGCGCCAAATCCTGTTTGATCAGTGCAGGCTCCTGACTGGTACGAGCTGTAACAGGCGCGTCAAATCGAATTGTTACGGGCTCTGAAGATACTACAGTTACAACAAGTGTGGCTCCAGCTGGAATATCCCATGTTGCATGACTTCTACCTTCAACAAAATATAATGCCGTATCGTTGGCATCATAGACTGTATAATCTACCACGGCATTTTCTCCTTCAGTTCGTTGAAGTTGAGCCGTTTTCGCACCTGGATTTGTGAAGATTGCACTCTGTCCCTGGCTGATCGTAATTTCTGTTTCAGGGGAAGGCACCTGGTCATCTTCTCCACGGAAAATACGATAAATCCCCCCAAATGTTATCGGTTGCTCGGAAATATTAGTAACGACAATTTTTCTACTTCCCAAGACAAGCGGATCAAACGCTACTGCCGTCCTCATGGATGATTCCGTTCCATCTGCGTTATATACGGTATAGTCAAAAACTTTCTGCTGGCTGCTAGAAGCGTCGCTTCTAATTCTCTTTGAATCTGAGCTTATATTTGTAAAGGCATAACTCTCTCCTTTGTTTAACGTTACACGCAAATAAGCCGGTTCCTGGCTATCTACTACAGAAAAATCATCTGTGTATTCAAATAAGACAGGTGTACTTCCTACTACAGTAACAATTGCTTCTCCGCCAGATGGAATATTAGCAAGATTGCCATTGTTATTAAATTTGTCAGTGTATGCTTTGCCGTCTGATTTGTACACAACAATGTCATATAGAGAACCTGCCAATTTCGCATTACTACGGATTGGATTCCAGAGTGAACCTCCGTTATGGAATTTCACCGATTGTCCCGGTTCAACAGTAATCTTACTCAAGGCTTCATTAGGCCGATCCTCTACATCAAAAATCGTATAAATAGCCCCCATGGTAACAGGCTGGGCGGATACACCTGTAATTACGGCTTTATTTCCGTAAAAAACAACTGGTGCAGTCGATGTTGATTTTTTGGTACTGCGTTCCGTACCATCAGGGTAATAGGTTACATAATCAAATAAACGAGATTTGTTAGCCGATGAAGCATCACTGTCGAGGTATTCTCGACTGTTACCATAGTTCCAGAAAGTCACACTCTCTCCTTGGTTCAAGGTTACACGGTGATGGGAAGGTTCCATGCTGTATTCAAAGGAAAAATCATCGGTGTAACTGAATTCAATCGGAACTTGTCCTGCAACGGATACAATGGCGTAACCTTGGGAGCGAATCATCGGATTGATATTTTTGTTAAAACCATCCGAATGAACAACATCTTCCGACGTGTACAGTACATAATCAAAAACAGCTCCGTTGGCACTGCTTGCATTATTTTTTATTGGATTGGCCAATGATCCATTATTCCGAAAAATAACAGATTCGCCAGGGTATACAGTCACTCTTGTTATTGCATCTCCGCCAGCTCTCTGAACATCGAAAGTTCTGTATGGCACACCGTAAGTCACAGGTGTCGAGGTTACCAGTGTCACCACAGCTGTTCGGCCCGCAGCGATCGTCGGCTTTGTGGTTGAATTGGTCCCGGTCGTACTTTCTGTACCATCGGGAAGATAAACAACGTAATCATGTTTATCTTTAGAGGTTCCATCACTCTGAAGCGCATCCGATTTGGAACTAATATTCGTAAACTGATAACTCTCTCCTTGATTCAAAGTTACTCGTGTATACGCTGGCTCGTCACTCCAGTCACCCGTGTATACTTCATAGGGAAAACCAACACTAACAGGCTGTGAACCTGCACCTGTAATAATAACTTCATTTCCTCCAGCAACTGAAGGCTTGCCTGTAGTTTGGAAATTTGAACTTACAAGACTACCATCTTCTTTGTAAACAGCGTAGTCTATCTTCTTATCCTGGGTTGTAGAAGTACCCGCACTTAAAACTCTTGACTGTGATCCTTCATTGAAGAAGCGGTAACTTTCTCCTTTGGATAAAGTCACTCGGTGCATCGCAGGGTTTGTGGACACACCATAGGAAAACTCCGGTCGAACCGTAACGGTGAAAGGATTTTCTCCGCTTGATGTAATTACGATTGTGTAGCCTGCAGTTACCGTTATATTGCCAGTAAAGTCTAAATTATCACCTGAGATATTTCCGTCCGGTCTGTAAATGGCATAATCATATGCACTGCCTCTTGAGGCTGCTGCATTGATACTTAAACTCCTGGCAACACTCCCAGTATTCGTGAATGTATATGATTCTCCCGGATTCATAACTAATATCTCATCCGCCAAGGCTGCTGCCTGGGTAGTGAACATCTGCTCTCCGTATGTATCATCTGTCACCGTGAATGGGTCTTCCACTTCTAAATGTTCTTCATCTTCATTTACATCCTCAGGTTCTTCATAGAAATCTGGGTCCCAACCCTCTACATCCACCTGCTCTAACAACACAGCATCCTCCATAGAATTGTTAGGCTCAATCCCCGTGCTTTCGGACGTTATTATTGAAGCTGATGGATAAGAAAATGCATAACCGCTGGTTGGAAGTATGGTTCCAATAGCGAGCCAGAGAACCAGAAAAATAATAAAGCCTTTTCGTAAATTCATGAAATTTCCCTTCCTCCTTTATATTCATCTTCCAGTTCATCCCTTAAAAGAGATAAACATGGTCGAAATATAAGTATCGTCATTTCCCTTAATTTAGGTAATAGTAAATTAGTCCTCAATTATAGGGACTATTTTCCTTTTAAGGGTGTGGATAAAACAAAAAGGGCCGCCAGATGGCGACTCTTTGATGGAATAAAATTGATTGTTATTCTTTTACTTATAAAATAGGCTTCACTACTACTTTTCCTCTGAATAAATAAACACATAAGTGCTCTCATCCGATTGTTCTTCCGAGAAAACAAACGCTAACCGATTAAACCTTTTGATATCTTCCACTTCTGTGATCTTCCGCTCTGCCATATACCGCACCATCTCACCTCTCGCCATTTTGGCGCGGGTAGCCTTCTCCACCAGTTTTCCGTTAACCATCTGTCCAAATACACATGTGACAAACCGGGTTTCTTCTCTAAGAAAAGGAGTGATGTTTTTGCTGTACTCTTTGGAAGCCAAATTTAGAATGCAGTTGCTTTCCGCCTGAAGCTGATCAGCCAGCTTGCTGCCCCAGAACTGGTAAAGAGATTTGAACCCCGGCCCTTGCAGCTTGCCCTGCATCTCCAACCGATACGGGGTAACCCCGTCCAAAGGACGCAGCATGCCATAAAACCCGGATAATATACGCAAATGCTGCTCCAAATACGCCAGCTCTTCCTGCTGAAGTACACCTGGTGCCATATATTGATACTGAATGCCCTCATACGAATAGATGGCTGGTGTAAGATTTTCTTTTACATTCATGTTCCGAATCCGCTCCATATTCAGTTCCGCAATAGCATCGTTGCACTTCCACAGCGTCTTGAGGTCGTCATAGGATAACGTCTGAAGCAGACTCAGGAGTTGTTCTGACTCTTTTATAAATTGCGGCATGTGTGCGCTAGCCATCAGATCGGTATCGACCTTCATCTTTTTCGCTGGTGATATAATAATCCTCATCGTTTCTAATCCATCCTTAATCTACCGTTATTATGTCGTTATTTATTGTACAGGATTAGGCAGATGAATCCAATCGTGTGGCATATTAAGCTCGCGTCTTCATAAAAGTTTACGAATTCGGATCAGGCGCCAGCTGAATCCATTCATCTTCTCTATAGTAGTAGATATGCTCCTCCGGATTGTCTTTAAATTTAACAACAACAGGATACATCGGCATTTTACTACGGCGAGCTTTGATACTTATAATCGCATGTTCATCTATTCCTTTTTCAACCGTTAAATACGTCCTCAAATTATTCTCAAGTTTCTTCATATCACTCTTGTAGGAGCCATACCAAGCAAAAGAAGCAATCACTATGATTGTGAATACAACACCTATCCCTTTCAGGTATTTCATGTTTTCTCCACCTTAATCCTTCCTGTATTGGTTGCCGTATACTAGAGCGTGTAGCTTGCTTGAGATAAGCTCTTAATAACCCACCTTACTTTATTAAACACAGCTCATTCTTCTGCATAACCGGCATGTCCTGATCTTTTTTTTAAAAGGACACAACAAAAAAAGAACACTGCAAATAAAGTACACAAGATATACGGAATCCCCGGCTGAAATGAGTATAGCGTCGTTCCAATTACCGGACCTGCAAAAGAACCTACACCCTGTGCTGCAGATGCAAAAGGGGTAACATCGGCCTGCTCACGCACGCTTACCGCAAGTGAACTTGCACTGATATAACCTGGCAGCGTGAAACCTATACCCACACCTACTATGGCGTAAGCAAGCATGTAATCGGATGGTGCGATGGTAAATAACAAGAAACCCAACCCCAGGAAAGCAAGACCCAACAGAAGTAACTTGTCAGGCGGCCATTTGGGGAAACGTCCAATCACTAATTGTACAGCAGCAACGATTAATCCGGCAATAGCTGAAGCAAGGCCAATCATGCGAGTTGCCTCCTGTGCCGAGACAGAGAGTTTATCCTGAACGTAGAATCCTAAGGTCACTTGCAAAATAATCATCATGGTGGACAACACCAGACCAATACTTATATACAGCCGAATACGATGATCCAACGGAGACAGCTTCACCTTTCTACGAAGGTTGGAATCTGTTGACTGGCCAGGAATCATAAAAGCAAACATGATGAACACAATGATTAAAAGAAACGCAGAAATGTACATCGGAGCAGTGAGACTATACGATGCAAAGATAGCTCCCAAGACGGGGCCAAACACAAAACCCAATCCATTGGCTGCCCCGAAGAGAGCCATGCCGCCTGTTCGTTTTGCTGCTGACGTCCATTGTATCAAGTATTCCTGAGCAATGGCCGGGATGGCTCCGAAGAAAAATCCGGCGAGTGCACGCAATCCCAAAAACATCCAATACAAAGCAGCCGAATGGGTTAGGGCTAGTTGAGCACGATCCGCAATAAAAGCAAACGCCGTAATCGCTATCGTGTATCCCGATATCGCGAGCAGAAGCTTGGTTTTTCTGCGTATGGTTGTGTATTTTACCCACAGGAAACTTCCGAGAAACCAACAAAATCCGGTTATAGCAACCAAACTGCCAGACTGTATCTCGGACAATCCAAGATTCCGTGTAAGTGGACCGATAATCAAATTAAAATTGGCTATAGAGATCATTGCGGTCAGTACTGTAATAAAGATAACAAGAAAAGATTTCTTCATAACCATGCCTCATTCCTCAAATACTCCCTTGCGTTCCTTGCGCGGAAAGCAGGGTTAGATCATCCGTCCTTTTCCACTTTGATACAAGAGATATAACAGATAGGGAGAGCCAATCAGAGCCACCATCAACCCGGATGGAATTTCTTTGGGTAATGCGATCAGTCGGCCCGAAATATCCGCAGCTGTCAATACGATCGCTCCAATGATTGCAGCGAGAACGACCATCTTTCGATGCTGTTGACCCGTTAAAAGCCTTGCCGCATGTGGCGCAAGCAGCCCCACAAATCCAATGGTGCCTACGGTAGCCACAACCGTTGAAGCCAGAGTCACCCCTATCGCGGCAGCTATTAATCTGGACCGCTGGACATGCAGTCCAAGCCCCAACGCAACCCCATCATCGAAAGCCAATAGTTCTACACGTTTACCAAGCCACCACGCTATCGGAAATAATAAGAAACTAGCCAGCATAAGGGGAATAGCATCCGACCACCCTCGAGCATACGTGCTGCCTGCCAACCAGATTAAAGCTGCGGAAAAACTCGTTGTTTTCAAAACAAGGAACTGAATCAGAGCCGTGCCTACGGCAGTAACACTGACGCCTCCCAAGATCAGTATTCCAGGGTTGAATCCACTTCTCCAAGCAATGCTGAAGACGATCATGGCCGCGATTACAGCACCGATAAAAGCAAAGATCGTCAGCACCCACCCGGGTGCATAAGGCCAAATCACCAATATCGACAATACGCCGCTACCCGCACCTGACGTTACACCAATGACAGAGGGATCTGCCATCGGATTACGAACGGCGCCTTGGATCAGCAGTCCGGCGATGGCCAGTGCTGCTCCGCCAAACAGAGCGGCGGTTAGTCGTGGTAAACGCAAGTTCCACACAATATGCCGAAGCTGCTCATCCCCATATCCAAAAATAGCAAGCCACAGCTGCTTTGCAGATAACGCCATACCGCCTGTGCGCATGATTCCATAGAGTAAAAGCAGGAACAGCAGTACTCCCAGTATCGTACAAAGTAACGGGAAAGCGATTTTAGTTTGGATAGTCCTCCCGGACATTCCTGTTTTGGAATGCGTTGCATGCCCTCCAGCTTTGGATTTTCTCATGCGTATAATCATCCATATCAACCATGGCCCACCGATGGCTGCCGTTACAGCTCCAACCGGAAGATTCCCGTATGTGGCCTGAAACGGATATGTCAGAGCGTCAGCACCGAGTAAAATGCCAGCCCCCAACACGGCACTTGCTGGCAAAAGGATGTGGTGTTTCCTGATTCCCATAAGCCGGATCATATGAGGAGCAAGCAGACCTACAAAACCGATCGGTCCTGCCAGGCTCACACTGACCGTTGCCAGTAGAACTGCGATGACAAACATCATTAGTTTGGTTTGTAGAACCCGCTGGCCCAATGAAGCCGCAGATTCCTCGCCAAACCCTAGCAAATCCAGTGATTTCATAAATGGAACAACGAACGCCAAAGCCAAAATAATCCAGGGCCAAGTTGCCTGAACCCCGTTCCAATTATTTTGAGCAAGTGATCCTGACCCCCACGCAAATAGACTCCTGGCATCTTCCAAAAAAAGAATTTGAGCTACGCTCGTAAAAGAAGACAACAACAAGGTAACAATCATACCTGCCAATACAACACGAATGGGCGTTGAACGGGAGCCACCTGCCAAAACATAGACCACCAACACGGCTCCAAATCCTCCTGCAATTGCAAATACCATCGGAAAATGCGAGATAAAGGCAGGAGATGCTATTGTTCCAACAACGACCGCAAAGTAAGCGCCAGCATTGATGCCTAATGTGCCCGCCGAAGCGAGGGGATTCCGAAGAATCGTTTGTAACAAAGCACCTGCTACGGCCAGCGCCGCTCCACAAAGCAGACCCGCAACAGTTCTGGGAAGACGAAATTGCCAAATCATCTGGTCGGCTGCTGTCCCCTGTCCATGCAAGAGAGCCTGCATAACATCGAACAATCCCATGTTTACTTGACCCTGTGAGAGATTAATCATAAGCATCAAGAGCAAGAACAGGATACAGCCCAATACAATCCCAAATGTCTTCCAGCCCTGTTTATCCGCTAACGAGCTCACAATATATCTTCTCATTGCTTCATAAGTGCTTTCACCGTTTCTTGCACAAGCAATTTGGCACTGATTGGCCCGCCATATCCCCAAATCTGTCTATCCAATGGATACACGTGATTTTGCTTGACGAATTCCAGTCCTTTCCACACGGCATTCTCCTGAAGCTGTGCCTCGAGCCCGCCACTTGAGTCTGTATCCATATAAATAAATTCTGCCTGCTGCAGATCCGTTAGAGCTTCAACATTTGTCGCTGTCCCACCCAGTTGTTCGAATTTCCCTGAATCGTAAACATTGTTCAAACCGATCTTCTCTAAAATATTTGCGCCCTGCGAATTGTCTGTAAAAAGCATGATCGTTGGTCCGGATTGGCCCGGCATTAACTGCGCAAGTACAATATCCTTGCCCTCTATTCCTGCATCTTTTAACTTTACTTTGGCCTCATCATATACGGTCTGCAACGCTTTAAGCTGCTGTTCGGCTTCATCTTTTCGATCCACCATATCCGCAATCGTTCGAAACGTCTCGATCATCTCTTCATACTGATCCTTTCCTTCAGACGGATATGGATCAAATACCATGGTGGGCGCAATGTCCTGTAACATGTCATAGTTCTTTTTTGCAAAATATACATTGGTAAGGATTAGGTCCGGTTTTAATTCCGCAATCCTTTCGAGATTCGGCTCCTGACGGCCACCAACATCCGTTACGGTTGGATCAAGTGCCGGCTCAATGTTAACAATCGTATTGAACCCTGTTTTGGAAGCAATATCGGCTACACCCACGGGTTGAATACCTAAAGCGAGCAAATCCTCCGTATAATTAAAATCCAGTGCGACGATTCGTTTGGGCGTACCCTTCAACTCTAATGTTCCCAGCGGATGCGTGAACGTCCGAACCTCATCCGAAGAAGCTGTCGTACTCTCGTGTGTTGCTGTCTTCTCATCGGGACTGGATGCACAACCAGCCAACAACACCAACGCACTAATTAATACCATGATGTATGAACCCACCTTAAATCTCATCTTGTATGTCCTCCCTGATTTTTTATTTTCCAATGAGAATGATTATCACATGTCAAGGAAGCGTGTTCTACCTGCTGAGGATTTTTCTTCACCTGTAGCGGACTGAACCTAAGAAATGGGGCTATCCCAAAATCGGAACGAAAAGACCTCCAAAACCACGAGTGAAGTGGGCTGGAGGTCTTCATTTTTCTTTTTCAAGTAAAGCTTTCATTCTGCTTGTGTCGAGTTTGTTGTATAAACTCACTCGGATTACAGTTATATTTTTTTCGGAATGCGGATGCAAAATTACTAGGGTTGCTATAACCCACAGATACCGCTGCCTCACATACTTTCATCTGATTGGTTTCAAGCAGCCAAGCCGCTTTCTGGAGACGTTGTTCACGCACCAGGTCGAAGATCGTCATGCCAAACAATTCACGAAAACCTTTCTTCAGCTTCGTCGTGCTTAACCCCACGGTTTTGGATAATGCCTGAATAGAGAGCGGTTGCTCCAAATGGTTTACAATCACTTGCCGAGCCAGATGCAGCTTCTCCAGATCATTCCTGCTTTGAATTGGGATGGTCCTATCAAGTAAATTCCCCTCTTCCTGCTCGCTCATGAATAGCAGAATCAGCTCCAACGTCTTACTTTCTATGAATAAACGCTTCATTGCTCCTGTGTAGCTGCATGCCAACATTTCATATACGATCTTTTCGGTCATCGGATTCAATGGATGATGGCGAATGGTATTTCGATAGTGTTGAATCATCCCTTCCAGCCTGTTCTGTTCAGTCGGTGTCTCGAAATAGTCACTTAATACCTTGGGATCCAGTCTCACCTTCACCCCATAACTTTTAGTCACAGCGCTTGTCTCTAAATATACCTTCGTACGATCTGTAAAAAATACCGTATGTCCCGGAGAAGTGGATGTCGTTGTAGGTGTACTGTTCCATTCACAATATCCTTCTCCGCTTAGTCGGTAAGCAAAACCCAAAACCTGACAATCCTGATCAATACGCAGCTTCAGATTTTCCCGTAATACGAGGTTTTCAACGAGTACCTCCATGCCTGGTCGGATCATCATACGCATAATAGACCCTTGACCCAACCTTTCCGGCAGTTTTAATTGCTGCTCCCACCCTCTCAAAGACAGCTGGCTATCGATACCTTCAGATAAATGATCCATATATTGATGAACATCTGTTAATTGGAATTGGTGTAACATCGGAGAACCTCTCTTTCACGATAAATATCGAGAACCATTCTCACTATATACGATAAAACATGCCGCCTCAAGACAGGCAACACAAAAAAAGCGAAGTGAACACTTCGCTGAAATGGACCCCGGACAAATACATGCAGATGAGCAGTGTACAGCCGGAGTCCCTAGTTGTATCAAAATCTACTATTGCTCTATCTATCACCTAATCAGCCCTTTCCCTACAAGCCCACCTTATCCGGTAAACTTATCTCGTAAAATCATGCTGTCCAATCGTCAGCAGTGTTGGTCTGCTCTTGCTCCACTCGGACGTAGCAATCTTCGGATTGTAATAATACAGTGCACCTTTCGTCGGATCAACGCCATTCAAAGCTTGGCGCGCAGCCTTGAACGAGGTCGCGGTTGGCTTCAGATTAAACTGTCCATCGTCCACCGCGGTGAATTGTCCTTTCTGGAAAATGACTTCCGAGATGGATGACGGGAATTCTCCCGATTGCACCCGATTTAAGACAACTGCCCCTACAGCGACCTGTCCTTCAAAAGATTCACCGCGCGCTTCCCCATGGATCAGCTTCGCCAGTTGTCGCAGCGTTTCTCCTTCGGCTTTGACCTTTTTGTTCAGCCTCTCCAAAGTAATCGGTCCTGCTACACCATCCGCGCTCAGTCCCTGCGCTTGCTGGAACTTGAGAACCGCGCTCTTGGTGATGGAACCATAATAACCGGTCACACCAGCGTCAAAATACCCCAGCTCGCTCAATTGCTCCTGCAGTTGTACCACGTGCTCGCTGCGAATCCCTTGCTCCAGCTTCTGCGCTCCAGCCGAAGGTGCGGCAACGGTAAGTCCAAGCGTCATTGCACAGGCTCCAAGAAGCATACTGATCCGGCCTGCTCTCTTGCCACTCTTTCTCCCCCTGCCATGAGTGACCTTACGACTGACGGTGATAGGAGCTAGATCAATCACATCGCTTCCCGTGTAACCGCTGTGCATCCCACTCTCTTTAATGCTCTCGGTATAGCCATAAATCACATTCACCCCGGCGGCATCATCTATTCGTACCATTTCGTACACGCTATGCTCTTCATTCGCCATATGCTTTTCATTCCATTTTATCTTCTCATCAATGATACCTTCTGAATTTATTTCCTTGATACTTTCCATATTCATTTCATTCTTTTCTGGCAATACATTCATTACAAGCGTCTGATCCATCTCAAATCTATTCTTATTCGTCATTTCCTTAACCCTCCATTTTTCTGAATCCAGATATACGGCTTCCCCCTGAATCCTCACGGTTGGACATCCCGAGTGTCATTATAGGATAACGAAAATAGCACGTCTATCGGACCGATGGAGCATGAAAAAATGAGTCCTGCACATATCAAAAAGAGGCATGAGCCCATGGTCGTATCAGGGTCATACCTCTTCTTATATCAACCTTGTACCGCTTGTCCAGCTGCCATTTCCGTAGGCAAACAGACCCGCACAAAAGTTGCGCTAACATTTTCTGACTATGACTCAGCGAGTTCCTGTCCTTTCGTTTCCCGACCCCAGAACAGCACGGCAGCTGCTCCAATAAGGATCGTTACGAAGAAAATAGTGAAAATCAGGCTGATCGGAACCGCCCGCTGAACGAGCATACCCACCATAAATGGTGCGAGCACGCCCCCAATCCGGCCTACCGATGTAGCCAGACCAACGCCTGTGGAACGTACGGAAGTTGGATATAACTCTGGACTGTACGCGTACAGTCCGCCCCACGCGCCCAGATTGAAGAACGATAAGCAGATTCCCGCGGCCAATATCGTCGCTTCTGTTGTAGCCAGTCCAAAGGCGATCGCGCTAATTGCGGTCAGCGTCAGGTACACAACAAGCACAAATTTGCGGCCAAAACGTTCAATGAAATACGCAGCAGTAAAATAACCTGGCAGCTGTGCAATCGTCATGATCAGCACGTACTGGAAGCTTTTCACCAATGTAAAACCTTTTGCCATCACAACCGAAGGCAGCCACAAGAACATGCCATAATACGAGAAAATAACGGTAAACCACAAAATCCACAGCATTAACGTTGTTCGGCGATGCGGTGCAGACCAGACCGTGGCAACCTTCTCGCGGAATGTGATTTTACGCAATTTCGTGTGGTTTTTGTAACGAGGCGGGTCCTGAATGGCACGGCGCAGATACAGCGCATAGAACGCCGGAAGCGCACCGATTGCAAACGCAATTCTCCACCCATACTCTGGAATGACAAAATTGGCAATGAGCGCCGATACGATCCAGCCCCCTGCCCAGAAGCTTTCCAATAATACAACCGCACGTCCACGTTCGGCTGTAGGCATGGATTCTGATACCAGCGTAGATGCCACCGGCAGCTCACCGCCAAGGCCAATACCTGCAAGCAGACGCAGGGCGCACAATACTGCAAATCCGGTAGCGAGTGCAGACAGACCGCTTGCAATCGTGAAGATGAGCAGCGTCCACATCAGAATCGCTTTTCGTCCAAAACGGTCTGCAAGTGCACCAGCAAGCAAGGCACCGAGCGCCATACCAATCGAATTGATACTTGTCAGCACCCCGACTTGTCCTGGACTAAGACTCCACTCCTTCGCGAGTGCAGCCACGATAAAGGAGATCATGCCGACCTCCATCGCATCAAATAGCCAGCTCATACCGGCACTGAACAGCAGCTTGCGCTGCTTGGGATTCCGCAATACTTCCAATTTGCTCATCAGATTATAGCTCCCTTGATCTCTATGTAGTCATTCTGACACTAAACCATTATTATGCAGAATGAACCAGAAATCAATGCAAAATACGATGTGACGCCAATTTACAACGAATATAGAACAAACTTGGTTTTGCAAACAATCTTTCAGTCGTCTTCTCGTCCCTCACCCTTTGAGTGAACCTGCGGTCAGACCTGCCACGAAATAACGCTGGAGCAGCAGGAACAGCACAATCATCGGGATGGCTGTCACAAGAACGCCGGTCAGCATCATCGGGTAATTGGTCACGTACTCCCCTCGGAATTGCATTAGCGCAAGTGGCAGGGTCAGCTTCGACTTGCTAGTGAGCATAAGCATTTGAATGAGCAAGTCATTCCAGACCATCACAAGCAGAAAAGTCGCTGTTGCCGCGAGTGAAGGTGCCGCCAGTGGCAGAGCAATTCGGGTGAAGAGTCTCCACTCGTTGGCGCCATCCATACTGCCTGCTTCCAAAATTTCCGAATTCAGCATACGCATAAAACCTGTCAGCATGAACACCGAAACAGGCATCAGCATGGCAGCCGACACGATAATCAGACCCGTCAGGCTGTCGGACCATCCGAGCGTACGGGTGAGGGAATAGATCGGCAGCATGCTGACCTGGGACGGCACGATCAAACCTGCCACAAACAGCCCAAACACAATTTTACCTACACTGCCGCCCCAGCGAACAATAGCGTAAGCAATCATGCTGCTGAGCAGCAGCTCAATCGCAACTGTCCCGAGCGTCACAACCATACTGTTCCCGAAATATTGCCACATCGGCTGATTACGGAACAGCCCCGTCACATTATCCCACGTAAACGGGTCCGGCCAGCTGAATGGACTGGTGAAGAAATTGCTGCTTGTTTTAAACGACGATACAAATACAAAATACAGCGGCACAAGGATCAGCAGCGCGTACACAAACAGAATCAGTCGATTGAACCATTTGAAAACCATATAATCTCCCTCCTTTCTCTCAACCTCACACTTATAACTAATCTCTGCATTCAACATCAATTACCAACATTAACATCAGCTAGTTCGTATTTTTCGAACACAGCTCCCGATTCTCTAAAATGACTCTTTCTTACTTCTGCACACATTCTTGACTTATCATTCTCCCCGCTAACACTTACGAAAAAAAGCAATCATCTATCCGTTAATAACTTACCCGGTCGGCACGCAGCGCTTTGAACTGTAACAGTGTCAATAGCGCGAGCAGCACCAGGAAGATCATCGAACCGGCAGAAGCCAGACCAAATGAATAGCTGCCGAAGGCCGTATGATAAATATAGGTGGTCAAAATTTCAGTAGCGTAGTTTGGACCTCCGTCTGTCATTGTGAAAATGAGGTCAAAGGCCTTGAACGACTGAATCGTCGTATAGGCTACAACAATGGTTGCTGAAGGGGCTAGCAGCGGCCAGGTCACGGTACGGAATACCTGCCATTTACTGCCGCCGTCCATACGTGCCGCTTCATACAGTTCTGCCGGAATGCCTTGCAGTCCTGCGATGAACACAATCATCATTTGTCCTGCATGAGCCCATACCTGCACCGCAGCGATGGAGAAGATGGCAATCTTCGGATCACCGATCCAGTTACGAGCCATGCTGCCCATGCCCGCCTCATTTAATCCGTAATTGATCAGTCCAATGGACGGGTCATACATGAACGCCCAGATCAGACCGACCGAAACCGACGACAAAATCGCCGGCAGGAAATACAGCGCCCGAAGCACCACTCTTGTTTTGGTATTGCGTACCAGAAGCAGAGCCAAAACGAGTGAAATAAAGGTTTGTGCGATGACAACCGTTAACATAAACTCCACGTTATTTCCAAAGGCTTTGCGAAATACGATGCTGCTGAGACTGTCCTTGTAATTATCCAGCCCTACAAATGCATACGACGGGGATACCCCGTCCCAATCCGTAAAGGAGTAGAACAGCCCCGTCAATGTAGGAAATACGAACAATCCAACGTACAGCAGCAATCCGGGTAACAGAAACAGGGATAGCTGAAACCGGTTTTTCATCGTTTATTTCCCGATATGCTGATCAATGATCGCTTGTGCCTGCTGTGCTGCCTCTTCTGGTGAAGTGCCGCTCAGCACAGCCTGAATGGAATTGGTTACAGCCTTTTGGTTATCTCCATTCAGAATCGTGAACCGTGGCTGGAACACGGTCTTTTTGTTCGCCCACTCTCCTGCAACCTGAAGCTCAGGTGTGTCATACTTCACGTCATTCACCGTTACATTTTGTCCTGTCTGGTTGGCGTATGCGCCAGCTACATCCGGCTTGCTCAGGAATTCAAGGAATTTCTTGGCTTCTTCCGGGTGTTTCGACTTGCTGTTTACCGCAAGCATAAACGTGGTGGTGTGTACCCCTTCATATTTCGCTTGGTCGGCACTTACCGTAATCGGTGCGAGCAGCTTTTGCTCCAGATTCGGGTTTTGTTGTTTGTTCTGAGCGAGTTGATATGATCCACTTGCGAGCATCGCTGCTTTTTCCTGAATAAACAGTGCACCTGCTGCCGGGTCTTTCGTACCCAGTGCATCTTGCTGGAAGTATCCTTTATCGTTCAGTTCTTTGATTTGTGTCAATGTTTTCACCCAGAACTCATCTGTCAGTTTGGCTTCGCCTGCTTCAACTTTGGTAAAAATGTCGTCACTCGGTGCATTGTTCATCACCATCGTATTCATGAATTGACCTGGACCAATGTCTGCTCCGGCAAAGGCAATCGGAATGATGCCATTGTCTTTCAGCTTCTGGCAAAGAGCGAGGAACCCTTCCCAATCCTTCGGTGGTGTGAGGCCATACTTTTCAAACAGTTTCACATTATAGATCGGGTCGTTATATACAAGCTGGTATGGAATCGCATATTGCTTGCCGTCCTTCTGTCCAGCTTCGATCAGTTTCGGATTGTACGCCGACAGGAAGGATGATCCGGTCAGATCGGTAAATAATCCGGCTTTGCTGAAAGCTTGGAACTGAGCACCCGGGAAAGAGGCAAACACATCGCCCGTAGAGCCGTCACTGATTTTGGATTGTACTGTAGATTGATACTGATCCGAAGGCAGCGTCTGCATCTCCACATGGATGTTCGGATTTTCTTTTTCAAACGCGTCGATCGTTTTGTTGAATGCTTCGGAATCCTCGCCGCGCCAGTGCATGAAGCTAATGGTCACTTTGCCTGAACCTGAGGAGCCGTTCTCTCCGGATGACGCGTTATTTCCACCGCCGCAAGCGGACAGCAGAATGGACATCACCAGCATACTGACAAGCGGCAGAATCATTTTTTTCGTTTTTTTCATGTTTTTCATGAAAGACGACCTCCTAAGGATGATTAACGTAAGTTTAACGAATGTTTTACACAAGACACTCCGAGTGCAGTACCATCTTCCGATCGCTGTTACCCCCTGATTTTTTGAATTTATTCTTTCAATGGTTAAAATCTGGTGATAAAGGCGAGCGCTCCGCTTCTTCAGATCGGTTCTGCCCTCTCCGTTAAAGTGTAAAAAATGTATACTTACTTAAATTGGTAGTAACTAGTTTAGTAGTAACTGAATGTTGCTTCTGTCTAGTTTTCCACTTTTCGCGGATGATGGGCATCACGGTTTTGCCGAAGATTTCGGCTTCTTCCAGGTGCGGATAACCGGACAAAATGAACGTCGTTACGCCCAGGTCTCCGTATTCTATCAACCGTTCTGCAACCTGCTCCGCTGTACCCACAATGAGGATGGCTCCGCCGGAGCGTACTACCGACAAACCTGTCCACAAGTTCGGCCCAACCACAAACTGCTGTTTCTCCGACAGTTCCCGGAGCTCATTTTGTCTGCGCTGGTTGGTGGCATCCGTTTCGGCGAACGCGGCTTTGGCCTTTTCAATCGCTTCCGGCGGTACTTTGCTGATGATCTCCCATGCTGCTGCCCATGCCTCTTCTTCGGTATCCCGAATGAGCACCTGTGCACGCATACCGTAGCGGAGCTGACGATCTTGTCCCGTTTCCTCTTTCACCTGCTCCCGAATGACCTCGATCTCTTCGATCTGCTCCTGAATCCAGTCATGCGGCTCGCCCCACATCAGGAAGGTATCTGCATGTTCAACTGCCACTCGCTTTGCAATCGGAGAACTTCCTCCAAGATAGAATGGAGGGAATGGCTTCTGTACCGTCTCGGGCATACCTACCGGGCCTTTGAAGTTATAATACTGACCGTTAAATTCAGAATTTGGATCGCTGGATGCATCTGCACCTGATTGTGCACCACTTCCGGCAAACTCTGTCAGATTCAGTCCCGTCGACTGCGTCCATGAACGCTTCATGACTTCCATATATTCACTTGCGCGAACATATCGTTCATCATGCGCATGTGCCAGCGGATCACCGAGCTCTTCCAGATCTCGAACCGAACTGCCTGTAACCACGTTAATCATGGCGCGACCGCCGGAGAGCTGATCCAGTGCCGCACCCATGCGAGCAGCAAGTACGGGTGTCACCAGACCTGGGCGAATCGCTACAAGGGGACGCAATGTCTTGGTGTGACTCATTACCGCCGAGCCGACCACCCATGCGTCCAGACAGGCTCCCCCTGTCGGAATCAGTACAAATTCAAATCCGGCCGTCTCCGCCGTCTGTGCCACCTGCACCAGATAATCCAGACTTGGCTCACGCTCTGGCGCTACACCTACATACTTCCCATCTCCGGCGGTTGGTAAAAACCATCCAAACTTCATTTCTTCCTGTTCGCTCACCATCGTCATTCCCTTCTATGGATAAATAAAGTCTCATGTTGAAAATCAAGTCACGTTCGAGCACATTAGACGCTCCGGTTCCGAATCGTTCTTTCAACCGCTGTTATCCTTGGATTTTTTTGATTCCCTATTTCAAAGGTAAACATCCAATGATAAAGGCGGACGCTTCGCTTCTTCAGAATCGATTTCGTCCCCTCCACTACGTTCACACTCGTTAAACCCTATTTTTAAAGTGCGCCTAATTTCTAATCATTTTGTAAAGTATACATTCCAATACCGATTAATTAACTTGGTTTAATAGGTATGGACATCATAACAATTGATTTGTCTGTGATCAATGTCATTTCGCGGCAATTTATTTTTGTCATTTTGTGGTCGTTTTTCGAATTCGGGTTTTACTCGTCTTGAATTTACATAAAACCAACCTGTATAATGGGTTATAAACAATTCTTTTAGATGATATCAACGATACTTAATGATTAAAGAGGTGTTCCTGATGACCGAGCTTGAACGCATGAAGGAGGATCACCACGAGTTTCTGGATATTCTATTCTTCACTCCGTCTGAATTTGAGAAGGCCAGCGGCGCCTGGCCCTTACGCATTGGTCGCAACATTGCCAAAAGCAACTATCATATTGGTCCTCGGACTACGCCATATCACTATTTGTTATTTGTACTGGAGGGGGAGGGCACATTCATTCAGGACGGAAAGCAGTATTCTCTGCGAGCCAGAGATGCCTTCTGTCTGTTTCCGCATGTCACGCATGAGTACTGGACAGATCCCGACCATCCATTGCAAAAAATATTTATCGCCTTTGACGGAGCATATGCCGCTGAACTGCTCTCCCGAATTGGGCTGAGTCCTGATACACCCTATCGTTCAGGTGTACTCACATCCGAAACGGCTAACAGCATGCGTTCTTTTATGGAAGACGTTCGCAAACCACAGGACGGTGCCAGTGATCTGGGGCGACTGACCCGGTTTCTCAGTCTTTTTGACCGTATCGCACGTTCTCCGGCGACCAAAGACTTGCAACCGGATGTGGCTACTCCTTGGCTTCAGAAAGGTAAAGAGTACATTGAACTTCATTTCGCAGGCGGAATTACCGTAGAAGGTGTGTCCGCTCACGCAGGGGTGGATCGAACCCACTTCGCCAAGCAGTTTCGCAAAGCTTACGGCCTGTCCCCTGTGCAATATATTCAGCAGCTCAAAATGAACCAGGCCAAGCTTCTGCTTGTGCAGACCACGCTGAGTTTAACGGAGGTGGCTCATTCCGTGGGTTACCCCGACCTGTTTTCGTTCTCCAAAGCCTTCAAAAAGCAGGTTGGTCTGCCCCCCAACCGTTATCGAATAACAACAACGGAACAGAAGAGAGATTAAATGAGTTGGATAAGAAATTCGGCGCTAACTGTGGCGTTTCCAGTTTCCATCCTGCTTAGCGCTAAATAACCTGAATAAGGAAACTCCCTTTACTAGCGAGTGATCGGGATTTGCCTTATTCAGGTTTTCTTTTCATTTTACTTCCTGAACCTATGTAACTTATGTACTCGGTGTTACGTTACTTCTAATGAATATACCAAAGGAGTGGTTGATCATGCGTCTTTCCAATCGGAAACCAAAACATTCAGGGTTCTCAATGAAGACTTTGCTATTCCTACCCCGTTGTTTCAGTTCAAGGTTGGAAGTGATACGTTCCAGCACAATGATGAGTCATTTCGGACAAATAACCCCGTTCTTTTGATTCAAAACCGCATTTATTTTCCGCTAAAAGATATCGTTTCGGTCTACGACATTAATGTCTCCTATGACTCGCAGACGAGAACGGTTCAGGTTAGTAAGGAGTAGAGTTACACTTAATCTGTTTAGAGAGGTAGGATATTGCCAATATGAGATTAACGGGAACAGTTCTCTCTAATTGATGTGAAAATCCCTTCTGAGCCGTAAAGCACAGGAACGAATACCTGCAGCTTTTGCCCAGAAGGGATCATAACTTCACGTTGAAGCTTAGACTATTCCGTTTGTGATTCCTCTTTCTTCTCCTCCGTCTTGCGCGCCAGCGGAATCCCGTTTTGCTTCGCATACCAGGCCTCATAATGATGCACAGCCACACCTGCAAAAGAAGAATGTGATGCGCCCAGTTTAAACACCTTCTGCATCTCTTCGTCCATATTGCTGATCGGTTTGCGGAAAAAGGTCAGGTGGTCCCCCTCATGCGTATCCGCAAGTTCTGCTCCAATCCAGACCTTCTTGCCCAGCTCATCCGCCTCAGCCAGTTCTTCCTTGGACAGATCATACATCTGCTGCCCTCTATCCCGATAAGCCATAATAGCTACCGCATCAAAACGGGAGATGACCCAGCGACTGAATGTTTCCTTGCCTCCAGCGGACTGACGGGCATCCAGCCAGAATGGAATCGCTGCGCTCATATACAGGCCTGCGGCCTTTCCGGCCTCCGTCCAGACCTCCATATTGTTCTGCCACTCGGCAATGACACTGCTCTCTTCGTTCTCCCAACGTCTTAGCTGGTACGGCTCGACATCGAGCTGAATGCCCACAAAGCGTTCATTCTTCGCAGAAGATGTATTGTATGCACGGACTCTTTCGATAAAAGCAAGTCCTTCTGCGCGCTTTTCGCGATAAGCCCAGTCGGCATGACCGTTAAGGGCGTGCACTTCGATCTCGGCATTGGTAGCAGCTGCAATAAACTTGCGATAGGCCGCATCGGGTACCTCATCCTGAACTTGCAGGAAAATGGTATCCACGCCCTGTTCCTTGGAGAACGCGATAATCTCAGGTGTCTGCTTCGTAATGATCGACGTATCCCACAGCCAGGTTGCCTTGTGCTCCTCGTGCGAAAACCATTTGAACAGCCAGGACAGCAGCAGCAGGCAGAACACCACAGCCACTATAGCCCATTTAGCCTTACCTGCCCACTTGCCCTGTTTTCTCATCAGTCGCCTCAGACGAGAACCGCTTCACTTGGTGCAAACACAGGATGCTGTACCGAGTGACCAATCTTGTAAATGTGTGAATGATTATACGTACGGAATGCATTACGTGTATCCAGAATCGGTACACCCAGCTCCGCAATATCATAATAAGGCAAGTCGCTGTGGTTGGTGATCAGCACGATGCAATCATACGTTTTGAACTGCTCCAGATTAAAAGCCTGGCTGTACACGGTTTCGCCATGTTTATCTCTGAACGATGCTGCATGCGGGTCGTAATAGCTAACGTTTGCGCCGCTTTCCTTGAACAGCTCGTATACTTCCAGTCCTGGTGATTCACGCAGATCGGCAATGTTCGGTTTGTACGACATGCCGAGCAGCAAAATGTTCGATTTGCGAACAGACTTCGCGTATTCATTCAGGATCGTTGACGTTTTATTCAGTACATAGTACGGCATATTGTCATTGGTGGATTGCGCAAGCTCAATAAATTTGCTGTAGAAACGGAATCCTTTGGCCTTCCACGACAGATACATCGGGTCGAGCGGGATGCAGTGTCCGCCGATGCCTGGCCCTGGATAGAATGGCATAAAGCCAAACGGTTTTGTCGCAGCCGCGTCAATAACCTCCCAGATATCGATACCCATCCGGTCGCACATCATCGCCATTTCATTAACGAAGGCAATGTTGACACTGCGGAAGGTGTTTTCCAGCAATTTGGACATTTCCGCTACTTTAGGTGAAGATACCGGAACCACGGTTTCTACATATTTGCTGTATAACGCCGTGCCGAGCTTCAGGCAAGCTTCGGTGGTACCACCAATGACTTTCGGTGTATTATACGTGGTGAAACGGCCATTGGACGGGTCCACTCGCTCAGGCGAGAAGCAAAGGAAATAGTCCTTGCCAGCTTCATGTCCGATCTTGTCCAGCTCCTGCTGGATCAACTCTTCCGTTGTACCTGGATACGTGGTGCTTTCCAGTGTAATCAGCATGCCGGGCTTCATATGAAGCTTGATCTGGTCTACAACGGTCTCAATGTAAGAGGTATCCGGGTCCTGATTTTCGCTAAGCGGTGTCGGTACGCAGATGCTTAATGCGTCAATGACACGCAGCATGCTGTAGTCCGTTGTTGGCTGGAAACGGCCGCTTTGCATTACTTTTTTCAATTCGTCGGATGAAATATCGTGAATATAGGAATCTCCATTGTAGATGCTGTCGACTTTGGAAGCATCCAGGTCGATGCCGATGACGGTAAACCCTTGGTTAACCATCTCCACCGCAAGGGGAAGGCCAACATAACCGAGGCCGACAACGCCCAGTACCGCTTCTTTATTTTCGATCGCGTTCAGTAAAGTGTGAAATTGTTGATTCTCCATGATATTCCCTCCGGGCAGTTTATTTGATGTTGCTTATATGAGCTGAATTAAGGGGATTTACACGGACACTCCGATGACAGAATAACCTTCCAATCGCTGTTATCCCCAGATTTTTTTGATTCCCTTTTATTAAAGGGAAAATCCGGTGATAAAGGCGACCGCTTCGCTTTTTCAGTTTTTTTCTGTCCTCTCCGTTAAAGTGTAAAAGAATAGTTCAGATCATAATAGATGTGGTAGTAGTTTTAAGCGTTGTGACTCTAATTCTACTTATCTTTTAGTGCAGGCAGCGTCTGATCCGGGCGTCCAGCTCCACAGGAGAGAACGGCTTGGTCATATAATCATCGACCCCGCTGCGGAAGCATTGGCTGATCGTTTGCTCGACCCGCTGCTCCGTCAACACAACAATTTTGGGCGGCTGCTCCATCTCCAGCTTCTGAATGTGATGGATAAATGGCAGACCATCGATGCCATATAGATTCAACTCGGTCAGCACCAGATCAGGCGTTACTTTTTCGATCAGCTCCAGAGCGGCGAGTCCATCCACCGCTTCGTAGGTTTCGTATCCCTGCATTTTCAGACGCAGCTGCAAAAATTCACGAACCGTCGGATCATTATCCACGATCAAAATCCGTTCCGGGTCATCCGCCGTATGCTCCAGCGTATAGATATGAATTTCCGATGAATCCACAAGCTTCGAAGATTCGGCCATATGCTGAATCGTTGCCTTCGAAGGGCGCTCCCCTGGCGGGAAACTGGCCAGTGTAATTTGCGGATCAGCACCAGGAACGCTCTCCTGCAGCTCATGCTTGATACGAAGTCCTTCATAGTGAACCTCGTCGAGCGAGAGACCTGGAAGCAGTACAGCAATGGTCTGCGTCTTGCTATCCTGCCATACCTCGAAGGACGCATAACCCGCGTGCTCCAGATGTGTCCTGACCTGCTGCTCTGGCTGAACCTGACCTGCACAGTGAATGAACATTAAGCCGCATGCTTCAGCACCTGTTTCCTTTAATCCCTGTTCTACACTGCGGTACACATCAACGGCAGCCTCACGCTGCAATGTCGCCGTATTTGGCATGTTCTTTTCCACCCTTCTCCTTCAATGATTTATACAAGTTCAACAGGTTGTTTACACGAATACTAAGTTGACAGAACAATCTTCCGATTTATTTGCAGAAAGCTTTTATATAAGTTGAACTAAAGATTTTACACAGCCCACTTCGATGACAGAATAACCTTCCAATCGCTGTTATCCCCAGATTTTTTTATTCCCTTTTCCAAAGCGGTGATAAAGGCGAACGCTTCGCTTTTCCAGGTTTTTTCTGTCCTCTCCGTTAGATGTAAAAGAATAGTTCAACTTATATAGCTTCGCTTTTTTCAGATTATTTCTGTCCTCTTCGTCGTCGTGTAAAAATGGAGTTGAACATCTATACTGTTGTTACTTTATTGCCTGCCTTAGGCAGCTTTACTTGCGTCTTTGGATTCCTCGGACCAGCTTTGGCGGGTCATCGTGCCCCAGGAATTGTTGTTTTGCAAAAACTGAATGTGGCCCTGCAATCTCCATAAAACGCCGAGCTGGTGGTAACCCACAAATTTCAGCGCAGAATAGACGAGCATTTTGACCAGATCGGAGAGCTTGTTGTACCGTTTAAACGCAATCTCCTCCAGAATCAACGCCCCTATACTCAGCAGATATCCACTCACAAAGTTCAGCAAACCGAACAGGACAAGAATCGGCCACTGAGTCATGTCCAGAAGCACGTACCCGGCCAGAGCAATCAGTCCGGTAATTCGGAAGTACGGATTCAGCGCTTCGAAAATGACGTTATATGGCATCGTAATTAATCCCATAACCTTGTATTTCGGGTTGAACAGCATACCGCGATTTTCCAGCATGTTTTTCAGATTCCCGCGGCCCCAGCGCTTGCGCTGGCTGGACAAAATCCGGTAGGAATCCGGCGCCTGTGTCCAGCACACCGCTTCAGGACAGAAGGCAACGCGGTATTTCAATTTATTTTCCAGCATATAGCGATGAAGCTTGATAATAATGTTCATATCCTCACCCGGATAACCGTCGCGGTAACCTCCTACGGCAATTACTGCATCCTTGCGGAACATACCAAATGCACCAGAGACGATGATCAGACCGTTCATATGACTCCAGCCAATCCGTCCGCCGAGAAAGGCTTTGAGATACTCGATAGACTGGAACATCGGCCAGATTTTGCGCGGCAAGGATACGTCCTGTACCGCACCATTTTCGATCTTGCAGCCGTTGGCAATACGCACATCCCCGCCGATCGCTACAGTTTCTTCCGGGTTCTCCATGTACATGCGTGCCATGCGGATCAGGGCATCCTTCTCCAGCAGTGAATCGGCATCAATGGAAGAGATGAGCGGATAATGGGACAGGTTGATGCCCGCATTCAGGGAATCAGCCTTGCCGCCATTTTCCTTGTCGATTACATACAGATCCGGGAACTCCGGGTTGTGGTAAATTCCGCGAATGGTCTGACAAGGGATTTTCCCGCGAAGCTGCATATTCGGCATAGGCTTTAGACGGTATTCCTCAAGCAGCATCTTCAAGGTGGAATCGCTGGAGCCATCATTGACGACAATGACCTCATACGTAGGATAATTCAGTGTCATCAGGCAGTTCACATTTTCAATAATCGTCAGTTCCTCGTTGTACGCTGGCACCAGCAGGGAAACCGAAGGTACCAGCTCCGAGCCGGATAACGTGTTGTACTTGGAGTAATGTGAACGCCGGAAGATGGTCCAGATGTTACGAAATGACAAGGCCAGTATGGAAAAATAAAGTGCATTAACAAACACCACATAATAGATGGCGACCATACCGTAGATGAGCAATAGATCTCTAAGCAGTGTAATCCCCTCCTACTGTTGCAACGCCTGCACGTTTTTTGGCTGGTCGGTTCTCACCGCGCACAGGGCCAAAGTAACGTTCATACAGCAATCTTTTTTTGTTATGTGCAATCATCTGTTCTACCGCCTTGTGGTCAGCTCCCGATTGCTGCATCGTGCTCTCGATCTGCTGCATCGCAATCTCGCGCTCTGCACCTGTTCCCTGCACGGCTGCCTGACACAAAGCCTCGAACCCGGGTTCGCCCAGCTTGCCCAGACTTTCCGCACTGTTGTAGCGCACTCTCCAGTCTGCATCACGAAGTGCCTTGCGCAGCAGCGGTATACTGCCTGAAGCATGCTTCGAGCCCAGCGCCTGCACCACTTCAGCGCGAACTTCCGGGTCCGGATCCTGAATCAGCTTCAGAATCGTCTCATCCCGAAGGGCCGGACTTGCACTGAGATACAGCTTCACCGCTTCGGCCCGTACATCCTGATGCTCTGCTCCAACGAGCCTGTCGAGTGCAGGCATTACTTCAGGCACCGCTTGCCCCCACATCGCTACAAGGCCCACTTTGACAAAGTCAGGATTGCGGTCCTCCAGCAGCTCAAGCAGGACACGGCTTGTATCGAGATTTGCTTCCAGCAGTATATCTGCGGCCAGATGATGAATCGATTTTCCTTTCGTTAAAAGCAGTGCAAGCATATCCTTCAACTCGCCATGCCGGGTCGTACATCTCGCAATTGAACGTCCAATCATAATCGCCATCGGGCCAGGCTTCTCATCTCTGAGCAGCTCCATTAACCCCGGAACCGCTTCGGGACAGCGCATCCCACCCAAACGATATGCCGCGTCAATCTGACGACCGTAACGCAAGCGCCCCAGCTCTTTGAGATCATGCTCGACAAATCCGGCCTCACGGCACAATTCAATCAGCCTCTCCCGATACTCGCCTTTGAACTGGTCAATCCATTCAATGAGCTTGTCCTGAATAACCCGGCGCTCCAGCGGGGCCAGTTTTCCGGGCGGCAGCTTGAGCGGGCTGTTCTCTGTGAGTGCCGTCTGCAAATATGTGAAATAATCCCGCTGCTTCATTTCGTACAAAGCCATTTTGCGCTGTTTGCCATTGTGGGACATTTTCATGGCAAACAGAATGATGACGCCCACAATCACAAGTGCGATGCAGACCATCAGAAACCAATAGGCCAAAGCCAAACTCTGGAACATGTGAAAAAGTCCTCCTTTATGCTGCTTTATGATTTTCTGTGCTGTTCTTTCAAGGAATTGTCTAATTCATCTCATCTTTGTACCTTTTATTCATCCCATCTTTGTACTTTCATTCATCTCATCTCTACACAATCATTTATCTTATTTAATCGATGCGTAAACTAGGCATTTTCTCATAGGTCTGCTTCATTTTCTCATAGCTCAGCTTGAGTCTTTCGCTGTACTTGACCTGTTCCCAAGGCTTCCAGCTGTAGACGGGCAATGCCTTCAGATCGAGGCTTGTCTGTTCACCGCCAGGCCATGATACCTGTTTCGTGGAGCGGTTCGTCAGCCATGGAACGAGTGTGATGCCTTCAACTGTCGTTGTAGAGAACTCACGTCCGTTTTTCAATGGTCCATACTCAATCGCCTGCAAGGAGCTTGGATCACCGAAGCCAAGCAGCATCCATGGGATTCGCATCTCCACCTGATTGCCGTTATACTGCCAGGCTGTTAACGAATCGGTGTCAGTCTGTCCGGGTGCTGTTGTTCCCCGTTTTAACATCCCGACGTTCTCTGTCATAAATGGATGCGCTGAACGTGTATCCGGTGGTGTCATTTTCAAACTAACCGCCAGGTTCCACGAATGGAACGGTTCAGCCGACTTCAATTCCTGATCCGGAATCATGTTATATCCATCCTTGCCGTACAGTCGCTGGTTGAAATCATAATCCTTCGCAATCTGCACCTGTGACTCGTTATCCTTGCCAAGCGTAACGACCGTTTCCAGTCCGTCGCTTAGCGTTTTGCCTGGAAGCATACCGCCAGGCTGACTGCCACCAGCAAGGGTATTGGTACCGATTCGAAGCAGCGTCCGTTCAGGGTCAAATGGCTGATCCAGCGTCAGGCCTATATACAGATAGGCTTCGTCATGGGTCATTTTCATCTCCTGAATGCCCTGCACCTTGCCTTTCCAGACCGTGACCTCCTCAGGCTGCAGATTATTCCAGTCATCCAGCTTGCCGTCGATGGTCAGCTCGTCCTGTTTCCCGGGGTCCATCGCCAGCAGACCAAACATTTTCTCATTCGTCAGCACATTCAGCCAGTACGCCCGGCGGTCAGCCGGAATCTCGATCGGCATCGTGTTCCAGGTTTTTTTGAACCACTCATCCTGCCACATGAACAGAATAGCTCCTGCGTACCCTTCGTCATAAATATCCTGTGTCAGCGAAGCATCAATGTCCCCCTGCTGCACCTCGTTATGCCCGCCCTGATTCCGTCCGCCCATGCCCAGATGGGAAATCCCCAGGGAGGAAGGTACACCGTACTCTGTAACCATTACAGGCATATCGGAAAACTCGGCTTTGAGCTTGCGCAGATAGCTTTTGTACGTGTTGTACTCCCCATTGGCATCCTTGATCGTTTGCAGCGTCTTATCGATGTGGAACAGGTCCGGGTAATACGGATACACATGGTAGGCGGCAAAATAACCTCCATCCCATGCCTCAGGCTTGATATGCCGTGCATCTACACTAACCATATCCTCCTCATACAGCGGCTCGCCCGGATGATCCAGCACATCGGTGGTGACCCAGTTGGTAAAGGTCATCGGGTGCTCCCACCCATACTTTTTCTCCTGAACAGCCGTGTAATCGAGAAGCTCTGCCAGCCAGTTCTCAAACGGAGAGGCTTCTGCTGTCGCTGAGAAGTGCACACCCTTGTACTGCGGCACATCCGCATGCACCTTGTTTGTATTGTCCACCATAGCAGGGTCCCATTCTGTGCCTACATGCCATGCCATCAAATATTTTCCGGCATTGGTTCTGTATTTACCGCTGGATTCTCCATTCTTGGCTGCAATGTCTGCATCTCCGTATACCGCAGATACTGCCTTTTCAATCTCCTGCTTGAACGTCTGCTCAATATGATCGGCATAGGCATCCCGCTTTTCGATCAATTCCTCCTCGGGTGACCATATGCCCTGTATAAAATATAATGGCTGCTCCCGGCCGCGATTATAATCGACCAGTGCGGAGTAAAAAATCGGCTGATGGACCGTATACACACGGATCACATTCGCTCCGAGGTCCTGAATCTGCCCGAACCAGCGCAGATAATCCTGCTCGGTAAGTGGAAATTCTCCCGGGTAATGTCCTGGTGAAGTTGCCCCAAGGTTGACCCCTTTGACGAACATTTCCTTCCATGTTCCATCCTTTTCGTATTGCATGAACCGGTCTCCATCGGTCTTGAACTTCATCTCCGTGCCATTCTCCGCTGTATACGTAACGAGCTTGGGCTGCATATAATGCCATCCGGCCAATATCCCGCCAGTCAGCACCATCGCACCTGTCAAAGCTGTCAGTAACCAGCGTCTTCGTCGTTGTCTGCTCATGACTTCTGATTGCTCACCTCTCTAGTATGCATCCTGCTTCCCTATGCACCGGATTTATAGCATGTATATCAAATCCGGACAGGAAACATACGATCATTCCGCTTCGGATGTCCGCTTTGGTAGAGATGTCAGCGGTGTAGTTCTCACTATAGCGCTAAGCCTCTGTATTGTAACTAGGCTGATGGAAGCAAACACGATATGGAACGTTCTGCCCATACCCGGCCGTTCGCGCCATCCTCCGGAACACCAAGGCAGCAGCTCCGTTTGCGGTCTTTTTACATGTGATCTGCCCAAAAAAGCACAGATGAATGCACCGCTGCTCCTGCGTTACTCCACTCTTTATTGTTATGTGCAACGCGGCCTCAGGCACTCTTCCCCCGTGAAACATATACCCCATTAAACGCAAGTCGATTTTTAAAGTTGCGCTGTTTTTTACAGTATTAACCATAAAGATTACAAAATTGATACTATAGTCCGATAACGCATCAGTGAAAACCCGCGCCACATCAAGGTTTTCTGAAAAGTGCTGAAAATGAAAAAAGGACATCAGTCCCTCATATAGGACTCTGTCCGTTGATCCAGCTTTTACAAAAAGCAAAATGAACTGCTGGTCATCACCCTGCGGTCACAGATCTCTCACATTATATGTAAAAAAGCACTTCTTATTTCCTATTTCCGGGCTTCAATCTGGTCATTCTGTATTTGTGTCCAATTTGCAAAATAATTCCGGTTGCCGCATTTGCAATTGTCCTTTATGCTTATAAAACAAGAACACTTGTTCCATACTGTAAATAAACTGTAAATAATGAGTACTCCGCCTATAGATCACCCGATAGGAACAACAACCAGAATTACAGCAGATAAGGAGTGGAAATAGTATGCCCCGCCAAGACAGACGTGTCATCATGCTGGCAGACTGCCAGTCATTCTATGCCAGTGTGGAGAAGTCTGCACATCCCGAGTACAACGATCGCCCTCTGGTTGTAGCTGGTGATCCGGCAAGACGTTCGGGCATCATTCTGGCGGCCTGTCCTCTCGCCAAGTCCTACGGCATCACGACTGCAGAACGGCTGGGTGAAGCCCTTGCCAAGTGCCCGGATGTTGTCGTCATTCGTCCACGTATGGCCGAGTATATCCGCGTCTCCCTCCACATTACGCGCATTTTGCAGTCGTACACCGATCTTGTGGAACCCTACAGCATTGATGAACAATTTCTCGATGTCACCGGAAGTCTGGATCTGTTCGGCAGTCCCGAAACGATTGCACGCAGCATTCAGTCCAGAGTCATGGATGAAACGGGCGTTTACATCCGAATCGGGATCAGCGATACCAAGGTGGTCAGTAAAATGGCCTGCGACCTGTATGCCAAAAAAGTTCCCGGGGGCATCTACACGCTGCCGCGCAGGGAGATGCCGTCCACGATCTGGGAAAAACCTGTACGCGACATGTTTATGGTCGGTTCACGTATGGCACAGCATCTCTACAAGATGGGAGTTCATACGATTGGTGATCTGGCCAATACGCCGCTGTCTCGTCTGAAGGAGCGCTGGGGTGTAAATGGGGAAGTATTATGGCGTATAGCTCGCGGTATAGACGATTCCCCGGTGAAGCCCGGCACGTACACACACCAGCAGCAGGGCATCGGACATCAGATGACACTGCCGCGGGATTATGAGACCTGGGAAGAGATCAAGGTTGTACTGCTGGAGCTGGCAGAGCTGGTCAGTCGGCGTTCCCGGGACAAATCACTCATGGGGCATGTGGTCTCGGTTGGGTGCCGGGGGCAGGATTACGACAGACCCACAGGCTTTTCCCGTCAGATGAAGGTGAATGAACCCACCAACATTACGGATGAAGTATATGATGCCGCGGCTGCCCTGTTTCTTCGCCATTGGGACGGATTACCCATTCGCCGCATCAGCGTATCTCTGACCGGGCTTGTGCCTGATTCGGAGGTGCAGCTATCCTGGTTTGACGACCGTGAACGCAAAAGAGAACTGGAACGGGCTACAGATGATATCAAACGCAAGTTCGGAGACACCGCCATTATGCGGGCATCCTCCCTCTGTTCGTCTGCACAGGCCCAGGACCGTTCTCACAAAATTGGAGGTCACTATAAATGAGTAAAAAATTGCAGCAGAACGGACTCTTTGAGTCCTCACGCATGATGCTTCCGGAGCATCGGGAAGCTTATATTCTTCATCAGGAGCAGCTTGCCCCGCGTACTCGCCCTTCTCTGGATGCCCAGGCTGCCGAAGAAATGTCCCGGCTGCTGAGCAATTCCATGGTGCTGGGTGATCAGATCACCATCAGCCTGTTCCATGAGCATGACGATATTTGTTATACGGGACGTGTGCTCAAGCTGGATCGGCCTGCCCGTACGCTCAGGCTGCTGACAGCAGATGGAACCCGTGATTTACAGATGAACCTGATTACAGGTGTAACACCCGCCGGTGAATGGCTGGATGAATGAGAGTGGATCGATACAGCGGCTTCAAGTTGTGCAGGAGCGGTATCCCTGTAATAGTCAATGAAATAAAAAACAGTCGATAAACAGTTCCCGGCTCCTGCCTCGTTCGAAAGAAGCAAAATGTCAGAAATCTGATTCATCCACTGCTTATATGTGTAAATGTTATGTTTGCCTTTTAAATTTAGAAGAAACTCCAGTCAAACTCCTTGGAAAGACGCTCCAGCAGATGCACACCAGCAATGCTGTTGCCCTTGCGGTTCAATGCCGGCCCAACCAGGCCGATGCCGAATTGTCCCGGTACGAGCGTCAAAATACCGCCGGAAACACCACTTTTGGCCGGAAGACCTACCTCGATGGCAAATTCACCAGAAGCATTGTACATGCCGCAGGTGGTCATGAACGTTTTGGCAATCTGCACGTAACGGCGGGGAATAAGCTCTTCACCCGTAATAGGATTCGTTCCGTTATACGCCAGAACAAGTGCCATGCGGGCCAGATCCGCACAGGTCACTTCAATAGAGCAGTGGCGGAAATAGACAGCCAGGACATCCTCCACTTCATCCTTGATTACACCGTTGTGTTTGAGAAAATAAGCGAGTGAGCGGTTCAGGTGACCACTTTCGGATTCGGAACGATAAACGTCTTCGTTATACCCCAGTCGTTCATTGTGAGCGAGCTTGCGAAAAAATTCGAGAATGCGGCGGGACTTCTCTTCCTTGCAGTCACCGCCAACGAGGGAGGATACGGTTATTGCACCCGCATTAATGAGGGGATTAAACGGAATGCCCGGTTCAACCAGCTCCAGCTTGATCATCGAGTCGTAATCGTCACCCGTCGGTTCTTTTCCTACATTAAAGAAGACGGCCTCTTCCCCGTGATCCATCAAAGCCAGAATCAGCGTGAACACCTTGGAGATACTTTGCATCGTAAAAGGCACACCGCAATCGCCAGCAGACACATGATTTCCTTCAGCGTCCATAATATGAATACCGAGATCATCCTGTGACGCTTTGAACAGCTCTGGAATATAGGAAGCTACCTTCCCCTGCCCTGTATGCAAGCGGCTGGTCTCCAGCCACTCCGGCAGCAAGGCATTCAGTCGTTCCATCGTTGACTCACTCATATGTCATCTCCTCCACCTTATATCTATAGAAGCACCCTGCACGATGCCTATCCCTATTCTATCCTATTCATTACCCTGCGGCACGGGAAATCACACGAAGGGAAACAGGAGCATGCTCATATGTTTCTTTGATTAACGAAAGCTTCAGCTCGTTCAGCCATGAGCTTCGAATCAATATTGGTAATACCGATTCTGGCAAGTTTATGTACGACCTGGCTCGCTGAATGTGCATTTTCGATAATAATGTCTACCACTTCATCCGCATCATCCACAACGCGGATATAACGCTTGAATTCCTCTTCTGTCATATTGTTCGTGCCCACGAAAAGTGGATAAAGCAAATCCAGAACCGGCATGTGAAGTTCCTGATCCGGGACGTCTGGAACAGTCCAGAACTTGCTATCGAGAAACAGCATGGAAGTAATCGGAGCCTTGCTGTCAACGTCTTTATCACGATAATAGACATGTGAGGCGTCCTGGAACACTTCCTGAATGGTGCCCCCTCTTCCTTCCGAAAAAATGATACCGCATGAAGCCAGGGTCAGGAGAACATCTTCACGTATGCTATTGAGGAAATATTTCGCAACATGGGTAGCAAACGGCGTAAAGGGTTCATGCCCATAATGCCAGGTCGGCAAGGCCAGACTGCGATTGAGCGGGGTGAGCTGGTCCTTGAGTTCATTCACAATTTCCCACGCGGGAAGCATCCATGCATGCAGTTCTCTTAACAGCTCTTCCTGAACGGAACGTCCATCTTTCCCGATGAGATGCTGCATGTTTTGGGGAAATGCATCGTAGGGTGCTTCGGCTAAACGATTAATTGCTGATTCAAGCGAGTCCGCAGACCGACCTGCATGAAGAGCACCAAGATGCGTTGCCTCCATACAACCTGGTCCACCTCCGCTAACGACAACAAAGCCGGACTCGGATAGTTTCTTGGCAATTCGTGCTACTTTACAATACGCTGTACTCCCTCGCTTTTCCTGATGTCCCCCCATGATGGCAACAGGGCGGCGGCCTGCCTCTAACTCCGCTGCGAGAAATGCATTCATCTCGCGCACCACCGATGTGTCATGCATAGCCTCCATCATAGCGGCATACGGGTCCGAGATGGTCGTACCCCCTTGTTGATGAAAATATATAAAACACTGGAAGTCAGGCGTGGTTAGCAGGCTCTGTGGGTTGTCCGGATCAAAGCCCTTCAGCAGCTCAAGTGGATTATAAAGTTTGTTATGAATGGGGTTAAACGGAGGATGAGAGATTTTCTCCAGTGGTGTGATCATAGCGCTCTCCTGCCGGGACGCAGATTTAACTCCAATATCTCACCAGGCAACCCATCGTAGTCTCCCGTCCACGTTGATTCAAAGTTCTGTCTGAGCAAAATCTGTCGGGATGCAGCATTCGAAGGATCAATCACGGCATACAGCAGCTCAATGCCTGCGGCCTGAGCCTGTATAATCAGACGGGACGCAATGGCTGTTCCGTGACCTTGGCCCCAATGCTCCGGCAGAATCATATATCCCATCTCTGCCCGCGACGGATTGTCCTCATCCTGAATTAATTTGGCATAAGCCACACCTGCATCATCCTGCAAGTTTACACGGTAGTGCCCGCACAACGAACGAAGATTGTAATCCAGCATCGAATCAAATTGTGTTCTGGCTTCCGCTTCAGGGATCGCACGCTCGGTAATCTGTTTCATAACGTCCTCATTGGAAACAAGTGCATAATAATGTTCAAAGTCCGGTTCTGTGTATTTCACAAAATTCATGGAAATGCCTCCTTGGAATACATCATTAAATGTGATTGTGCGGCTACTATGGATCAAGATGCAACGTCGTCACCCGAAGTGCACGAAGTCCCCGATTCATCTTGAGTATAACAGAGCGGTTTCCAAAAGCAAAAAAACGGTCTCAATAGAGACCGTTTGCCTGAACTGTTTATTCATTTTGCATAGCATTCTGTGTTCAGTTGGAGAGTTGTTAAACTGAATAGCGAAGAAGCATTACACTATGCACAATACAATATTTTGCTCCGGTTCAGCTTGCGCGTGATGACGGATTCAGCTGCATCTGTTTTTTCTGAGCAGTACGTGTCCGGCGGTTTGAACCCGGAGGTGTAATCATCAGAGCCATCAGAAGAGATACGGCACAGAGTACAGCGATCACAATAAAAGTGATATGGAAGCCACCCAGCAGCGCGCTGATGAATGATCCTGCCAGAGCACCAAATCCAAAGCCTTGATAGATGATGCCATAGTTTTTACTTTGATTTTTCAAACCGAAGTAATCGGCTACAATAGCTGGAAACACAGTAATGTTACCGCCAAAACAGAAGGCAATCGCTGCCACACATGCGAAGAAGATGCCAAAGTTCAGTGGTACGAGACTCAGTGTCATAACGGCTACAGCTGTAACCAGCAGCGCTCCTGCGATGACCTTCATACGTCCTACCTTGTCCGACAAGGCCCCCAGAATGATACGGCCCGCCGTGTTGAAAATCGCGACCATGGCCACCGCATTCGCTGCTGTAGCTACATCCAGTCCTGCGAGCTTCACGCCGATGTCTTTGACGATACCGATCAGATACAGACCACTCATACAAGCTGTGAAGAAAATACCAAAGAGCATGTATGCTTCTTTGGTACGAAGCATTTCTTTGACCGTGTATTCATGCCGGACCTCTGCTGGTTTCACACCCGTACCCGCCTTTACATCTGCCGCCGGAGAGGTCTCGCGAACGACCGCCTCACGGATCAGGAATGATCCTGCAGTGATCAGCACCAGAACGATGATGCCCCAATACATAAACGCTTGTGCTGGACCAACTGCACCAATCAAGGCGGAGTTCACATATTTGAACAATAGACTACCCGTACCGAAGGCGCCAACCGAGATACCCGAGATCAGACCTTTCCGTTCAGGGAACCATTTAATTAAATTCGAAAGAGACGTAATATACGCTGTGCCGTCCGCGAATCCAACAACAAAGCCAGCCAGCAGATACAGCAGCGTTAGTGAGCTGACCTGAGAACTAAGAATCAGTCCCAGCCCGAGCACAATGCCAGCCGTACGAATCAGGCGCTGAAGCCCCCAACGCTCCTGCAGCCGACCTGCAAACAACGTAGAAAAAGCCAAAGCAAAACTCGTAATTGAAAATGTTATCGCAACCGAACTGACGTCCCATCCGAAACGATCAGCCAGCGGCTGGTTAAATAAACTCCAGGTGTAGATTGTGCCAAGCCCCATTTGTACAATGATCGTACCAAGCACAATGAGCCAGCGGTTCATTTTTATAGATGATGTCATGGTTGAATCAGATGCTGATGAAGCGGATGAAATAGCTGCTTTCATCGTAATCTCCCCTTTGCCGATGTCTGTAACCTGTTGAACATTCTGTATGCTGCTCGAGCAAACCTGAACGTTGTTCACAAGCCAATCATACATGAAAGGGGATTCATTCAACCGATTTGAGCATGAGTTGCATCATTTGCGGAATGAAATGCCGTTATATGCGCATGAGCTGCCTGAATTCTTTGACCTTGCCGCGACTGACAGGTACTTCAGCCTCCAAATCACGCAGACGCAGCAAATACGTATTGTTGAACCAGGGTACAATTTCACGTATCTGGGAAAGATTCACGAGATAGGAACGATGACAACGGAAGAAGGCATCCTGAGGCAGACGGCTATGAAAATCAGATATGCTGACCGGCATCGTAAACTCCCCGTTTTTGGTGTACACCTTCGTCACCTTCTCCTGAGCTTCTGCATAATAGATATCCGCCGAATCCGTGACGATAATATTTTCATTGCGCAGCAGATTAATACGTTTTCCAGTCTGGTTGTCCTGTTCATATCCAGGGTCATTGTCTACAGCGTGCCCTTGCGTTCCTTGATTTCCTTGCACGTTTTGCTGCTCCAGCCCACTGACCTGAACTCCATCGCTCAGCTCTTGATCCCGCTTGAAGGTCGCCTCCAGCTTATGTAGCATGGCTGCGATCCGTTTCTCGTCGTAAGGCTTCAGAATATAGTCAAATGCCTCCAGTTCAAAAGCCTCAGCCGCATGTTCCTTGTACGCGGTGGTAAATACAATGTAGGGCTTACGTGCAAACATGCCAATATGATGAGCCAGCATCATACCGTCCAGCGAAGGAATATTAATATCGAGAAAAATAACATCGACCTCCTGCTCCTGCAGAAACTTGAGCACATCGAGGCCATCCTCCAGACACCTCACGATCTGAATGCGGCTGTGCTCCTGAATCAGATAACTAAGCTCCTCACTAGCCAGAATTTCATCCTCTACAATTAAAGCTTTCATAATACCTCTATCTAACGATCCCATAATACCCTCCATTATGCACCCCTATACTACTTCCATCTAACTCCCTCGAAATACTTCCATCTAACTCTCTCGAAATACCTCCATCATGCGCTCTCATAGCACCTGCATCAGATGCTCTCTCATGGTAATTCATCTATATAAGTTGAACTAAAGATTTTACACAATCCACTCCGATGACAGAACAACCTTCCAATCGCTGTTATCCCCAGATTTTTTGAATTCCCTTTTCCAAAGGGAAAAATCCGGTGATAAAGGCGACCGCTCCGCTTTTTCAGGTTTTTTCTGTCCTCTCCGTTCACGTGTAAAAGAATAATTCAATTTATATAGAATCCCTCTTCATTCCATCCTCTTTTACTTTCAAAAATCCCTCATCGTACATTTCATAAATCCTCCATCATGCTCTCTCATAATACCTTTCATCATGCTCTTTCATAAAAACAACATCACGTCAAGACATCTCCTTTGGGCACATCAAATGAAATATCCGTTCCCTGCTCCAGTCTTGTAATTGTTAAGCCTTGTCCATAGATCAGCTTCACACGCCGATGCACGTTATACAGCCCAATCTGATTGCCCGGCATGCGATCATGGTATACCTTCTCAATAATATCGGAACTGATGCCTGCCCCTGTATCACTCACGCTGATGCGCACACAATCAGGAACATCCTGAACGCGAATCCGTACCGCTCCTGGTCCCTTCACCTTGAGAATACCATGGATAATCGCGTTCTCCACAAGGGGCTGAATAACCAGACTCGGAATATGCACTGCCACTTCATCAATCTCATAGATGACGCTAAGTCTGCTGCCAAAGCGAGCTTTCTCAATCTCTACATAGTTGCGGACCTGCTCCAGCTCCTTATGAATATCAATCAACTCATCAGACAGCTCCAGATTGTAACGCATATATCCTGAGAGGTTCACAATCAGCTCCCGTGCGCGGTCCGGCTTGGTACGGATCGATGAAGCGATCGCATTGAGTGCATTAAACAGAAAATGAGGATGAATCGTGGTCTGCAGTGCACGCAGCTCCGCCTTGTTCGCTGCAGCCTTAATCTCCTCTACCCGTGAAACCTCCATCTGAGTAGAGATGATCTGGGAGAGCCCAACAGCCATCGTTTGCAGCGGATACGTAATTCTGTAAGCTTTTCGATAATAAATTTTGAGCGCACCGGTCACCTCACCGCGTTCCTTCAGCGGAATAATCAGCAGCGAGTGAATATCCGGTGTTTTCTCATCCGTCACATCATTACTGATCATAATTTCCCCGCTGGATATCGTGCTTTTGGTCATCTCGCTAATAATCTCATTGCCAATATGATACCGTTCTTCCCCGAAACCGACATAAGCCAGAACGTTCCGCGTGTCGGTAATGGCAACCGCATCAGCCTGAATATCCTCCTGTATTATTCTGCATACGTTACGGAGTGAGTCCTCATCAATCGAGCGAAAATAAGGCAGCGTTTTATTCGCAATCTCCAGTGCCAGCTTGGCCTGACGCCCTGCAATTAATTCCTTTTCCCCCTCCACACTCTGTACCAGAAGTACAATCAGACCGATGTTCACCTCGCCCAGAATCATGGGAAGTGCGATCTTCGATACAATGTCCGCGCCAAGCGGATCAGGATACGAATACAGCAGAATCAGCAGCATCGTGAGTGCTTCAATGATCATGCCTGCACCAATGCCGATGATCCAGCGCTTGGATTTGGGGGTGTATTTGTGAATGTAACCGGACACCAGACCCGCGAGAACACTTGTAATAAGACACGGAATAGCGGTAATGCCGTCCATATCAATGAGGTATCGATGCACCCCTGAGACAATGCCCGTAATGATGCCAACAGGCGCACCAAACAAAATTCCACCCGACAGGATTGCAATAATGCGTACATTGACCAATGAACCTTCCACATTAATGCCTGTATAAGTACCAAAGATGGCAAACGCACAAAATAACAGTGTAACCGCAGCATACTCCTGTCTTCTTAACTTTCCTTTTTGCAAAATCTGCCTGAACCGCGGTACCCGTGACAGAAAAAACAAAAATATAATCAGCAGCGCCGCCCGTTCAAATAGTCCCAGCAGCATTGTAAACATTTCCAACGTACTTCCCCCGCATCTATCTGAAAATAAACAGCAGTGCCTGAGCACTGCCTACTACCCGGCATCCCGGTGCACATTATGACCGCACTACTCGTATGCACCAGTTTACCGTTCCGCTGTCATGAAAGCAAAGGATATCCTGTGAAAATGATAAAAGGCCAATCGGATGGATTCGATTGACCTGAATTTCTGTATTTTGAGACCACATCATAAAATTTCAGAATAAGCATAGTGTGCATAGGTCATGTTCTGATCAGCCTTCCTCACCAGCAAAATAACGTCTAATGAAATAACTCGGCGTGCAGCTCCACGCGTGACAATAACTGTTGATCAGATTGCTGCCATACGGAGAATATGTCTTGTCTTCGGGATTATACAGCTCCCAGAACGTATCTGCTCCATCCTTGATCATACCGCCCCAATAGGTACGAATCTGATCCAAGGCCTCCTGTTGTTGTCCACACTGGAGCAGGGCCTCAACATAGTGATGCATCATGTAAGGGGTATTCATTGGAATCGCCTCGTAATAACCCTTCAACCGTTGCAGCAATGCACGCGCCACCTCCACGTCCACCACTTCGGCCAGAATCATCCACACCTGTGATGCCCAAGACACCTGCCGCTGTTCACCACTCATGAAGAAACCCTGTTCCTCATCCCACAAAAATTGAAGCGCCGCTTCTTCGGCCCGCCGAATCTGCGTCTGAAGCTGTTCCACCTGTTCAGAAAGTCCCATTTCGCGGGCGATGCATAGAGCTTTTTTCAACCCGTAGATCAGCACCGCTTGCGCACCCGCCTGTTTGTTCAGCTGCTCATGCCAATCGAGGAAACAATACCATGTCTCATCATCCTGCACTATCCCACGCTTATCCAGCCGTTTCAGCGCAATATCAACCTGTTCTTTGGCCACAGGCCAAAGCACCTCCAACGTGTCCCGATCCTTCGTTGCTTCGTAATAGTCCCACAGCGTCGTGATAAAAAACAGGGAATAGTCGTACAAATAAATATCGTCTACATACGGTTCAGGTTTTTCATATAGACATGCGCCTACCTGCCCGCCTTCCAGCCTTGACCCGGCAAACAAATACAAGCAGCGCTTCACCAGGTCATTGCAGCCAAACGTCTCATAATTGACCAGTGCCTGTAGACGCAGATCCCCAATCCAGAGACGACGATCACGCTTTGGCCCATCCTCAAACACCGTCTGCATACAATCTCGCAGCGTATGAATGGAAACCTGATCAAGCTGCACCAGTTCCTCATCCACGCTGGCTGGCAGTGGGGTTATGGCATCCATGGAAGCAGACGTTACGGTTGTACAGAACACTTCCTTGAGCTGAAGATCATACCGAATGGACGTTTCCAATATTTCAAGCTTCAAATAACGAAAAGCATAGCGGCGGTTCAGCGTAATCGTACCCGGAAGCACATCGACATTCACGATCTCATCCTGCAGCCAGGAACGACTGAGCCAGCCCTCATATGTGGCAAAATCCTCTCCAACCTCACATGGCATCTCGCCAAAGGTCAGCTTTAATCGTAAAGGAGCATCTGCATTACTTCGCACATTCAGCAGCGACAGTGTGACATAACCGACAAGATGCTGACCAAAATCCAGTGTAATCTCGTCTCCCTTGCGAAGCACCTGTTCGGACATGGCTTCTGCCGGGGCCAGCGGCTCTATTCGCCACCCTTGAAAGGCATCTGCATCACGTATGGAACGAATAAGCTGCTCAGGAAACTACTTTTTGCTCATAAAGCTTCGGAATCCATTGCTGCGCCTGCTCCATCCAGAATGCATTGGTGATATGCGGACTCCTTATTTGCTCACTCTTCATCTGTCCACTCCTCAGCTTATCACTTACATGACTCATCTCCGTTCCCCTCCTTAACCTTTAACAGCGCCAACCGTCATGCCGCCAACAAAATATTTTTGTAAAAATAAAAACACCAGCAACAGCGGCAGTGCGCACAGAAAACAGGCTGCAAACAATACATTCCATTGCGTCGGATTCTGCTGATCCCCCAAAAAGCCAAGCATAGCCAGAGGTAGAGGAGAATCCCCCGCTCCCGAAATAAAGATCATATTAAAAAAGTAATCGTTCCAAATCCATACCCCCTGCGTAATAATAACCGAGACGGTCACTGGAATGAGCAGTGGAAAAACAACCGTCCAGAATCGCTGGAAAAGTCCGGCGCCGTCGATATGTGCAGCCTCCTCTACTTCTTCAGGCACACCGCTGCGAATAAAACCGGTATACAGGAAGGTCGAGAAAGGCAAGCTGCAGGTAATGAACATAAAAATCGGTGTGTATTGATTGGTGGGGATATGCAATGTATTAATCATCTGTACAATAGGAATGAGCACCATCTGCGCAGGTACCACCAGACCCGACAGAAAGAACAAATACATAAACTTGCTGAGTCTTGTTTTCAGCCGTGCCATCGGGTACGAAGCCATCGCCGCGAATACAACCACAAAGATGACCGATACCCCGGTGAGCACGACGCTGTTCCAGAGCGCTTCCGGGAAATGCATACGCTCGAAGGCGGCCTTGTAGCTTGCCAGAGATACGCCTTGAAACAGCACTAGCGGGTTCGTATTGTCTTTCGGATCACGCAGCGACGTAGAAAAGGCAATGATAAGTGGAATCAGATTCAGCGCCATAATCAGTATAACCGCCAGCTGCACAGTACCTTTTCCCATCCATCGACGAAGCATCATGCCGACACCTCCCGCTTGTTCATCTTGAGTACAAACACCGCAGTTATGATAATGATAACGGCAAACGATATGACACCAAGTGCTGAGGCCTTGCCGAAGAGCTGCTCGGTAAATGCCATTTTATAGATCGAAAAGATTAATGTATTCGTTGCTGTGCCTGGCCCGCCATTCGTCATAATAAACGGAAAGTCGAACGCCTTGAGACCGTTGATCAAGCTAAGTGTCACGTTAATGGTGATAGCTGTAGCCAGAAGGGGAATCTTTACATGCCGGAGCAGTCGCCACGGACCACACCCGTCAATCCGTCCAGCCTCCAGCAGATCATTCGGGACCGTTTGCAAACCCGCGAGAAAAATAATCATCGTAGTGCCAATCGTTTTCCAGATTTCCACCAAAATGATCGAATAAAGTGCAGTTGAATAATCACCGAGAAAATTGAGTTCATTAGCAATGCCCAGTTTATCCAGAAAGGAAGAAATCAGCCCGTAATCCGGCATATATACATAGCTCCAGAGAAAGCCCACAACGATAGCACTGAATAACGTAGGAATGTATGCCAAAGAACGGTATATTCCGGTTCCTCTTATTTTCATATTCAATAGCAGCGCCATGGCCAGACCGATGATATTGCCTGCAATAACGGTAACCAATGTATAGATCAATGTGTTCTTGAGGGATACACCGAGAATATCACCGCGAAAGAGCTCCTTGTAATTATCCAGCCCGATATAACTGTACGCCTGAGCATAGCCATTGTAGTCCGTTACGCTGTACTGAAATAACCGCAGGATCGGAAAAATCCAGAAGGTCAGGTAGAAGAGTAATGCGGGTACCGCGAACCAGTACATGGACTTTTTCATGACCGTTGAGTTCATCTTGCTCCATCCTTTCCGAAAAGACCGAAGCCAGGGAAGCTGCCTCGAATGCCCTTCCCCCTGCAACCGGTCGTGTCTCTTAACTCCTGTTATCTAACTAGGAAAATTTCCTGGCTTTGAACAAAAATTCAGCAAACTTGGCTTCCTTCAATGTTTTCAGACACTCTCCTAGTTTTTCCACAGCTCTCTGAATTTGCTTTCCATAGCTTCAGCTACCTGTTCAGGAGTTGTCTTCTGTCCGGCGATAATCTCTGCAAACTTGGCTTGCATCACATCCGACACGCCCGCAGGCCACATCTGATTGCTGAAATAGACCGAATTGCCCGTTTCCTGATAGTTATCATTCACTTCCTTGAACAATTCCCTCTCAAGGCTCACGCCCTTATACACACTGATAGAACTGTTGGAAGCCACAAACGCCTTGAATAGCTCGGATTGTCCGTCAAATAAATAATTCAGCACCTGCTTTGCCGCATCCAGATTGGCCGATTTGGCATTGAGTGCGTAACCCGCCGATGTTGCAGCAGATACATATACCGGTTTGCCGGAATCATTGCCTGGAAGGGAAGCGAAACCACGGGTAAAGTCAGCCGCACCTTTGGAGGTCATGGAAGCATAATCCCATGTGCCCGTCAGGGTCATCGCTGCTTTGCCGTCAATAAACAGCTGTGCAGATTGAGCACTTCCAATACCTAGCGAGTTCTTCACTACATAGCCCTTGTCGTACAGATCTTTATACCTCGAGATCGTTTCAATCCACTTTGGATCGGTCAGCGATGTCTCTCCTTTTTGCAGCTTCACATCAAAATCCATATCTTCCGGGTATACCATGTTGGCCGCGATCTGGTACATTCCGAATTGAATCACCCAAGGGTCCTTATCTCCCATCGCAATCGGTGTAATTCCCGCATCCTTCAGCTTCTGGCACAGTTCCAGGAAGGAAGACCAATCTTTCGGAAATTCGGAATAACCCACCTGCTGCAGCAGTTCCTTGTTGTAATACGCACCCAGAAAAGCGATCCCGCCCGATACGCCGTATGGCTTGCCGTCCACAGACATATCCTCCTTTGCACCTTGACTGATGTTATCCCAGAACTTCAAGTCAGACAGGTCAGCAGCAAACCCGGCTTTGGCAAAATCAATAACTCCGCCTGCTGAATTTTTAGGGAAAATCCAGAAAATATCGGGGCCCTGCCCCGCAGCCAGCTTCGTGCGCACTGACGTATTGTACTGATCATCAGGAAGCTTCTGTACCTCTAGATTAATGTTCGGGAATTTCTCCTTGACCAGACGAGGCAGTGTTTCAAGCTCGAAGTCTTCTCCTTCCGAAGCTTTGTTTCCGGAGAGCATCATCGTCAACGTAATCGGCTTATTGGCATCATCGCCAGCATTGTCGGAACTGTTCTGTTCCTGACCAGAAGAACTGCATGCGCTCAGAAATGTCATAAGCAGCACTAAAGTCAGCGTCCACAGCCGTTTTCTATTTTTCATCTTGTCATTCCCCCGATTCATGTTTATTCTTGCTTTGTGCACATTCTCATCATACGGTGAGCGTGGGTACATTTGCTTTAGCTAGTTTGGTGCACTATTTTTAGAATTGACATCCGCAGGGGGAGCACGTATGATTCTGTTCAACATCAAAACCAAATTGTTTCTGGTCCTCGTTCTCGTATCCATCGTACCTATTATTGTGGTATCCGTCAGTTCCTACCGGAGTTATACTAAGCTGGTCAATGAACAGACCTCACTGGTAACCTCTACAACCATTGGCAATTCGGTTAAAAGCATGGAAGTTATCCTGCAGAACATCGACCGGATTTCGGTCACGCTGCTTCAGCAGTCTTCTAATGCAACCGCTTACAGTACAGTGAGTGATGAATTAATGAAGCTGAACACAACGAATGATCAGTACGAAATCTTTATGATTCGCAGCAAGCTGAAGCTTATTTTTGAGAATATTTTGCTCGGAACCAATTATATTAATGGCCTGTATCTCTTCACACCAGACGGTAAATGGATCAGTTATGGCAGCAGCGGCACGGATCTGCGTCTCGATTACATTGCCCTCCACGATCAATGGTATCTGGATACGATTCAGCGTAAAGGTGATTTGTATGTGGGTGAGGTTGGAGTCAAACCCTATATCATTAATGCCAAGCGGTCCATAGGTTTTTCAAGGGCTCTCTACGACCCGAACAATCACGAGTTCCTCGGGGTGTTTATGCTGGATTGCAGTATGAGTATTTTTGATGGACTGAAACGCAACCCTGCTCCCAGTCTCTCGAACCTGTATTTGGCGGATGATCAAGGCAAAATTCTGTACTCTACCGATGGACAACAGGTCGGTCAGTCGCTTGCTCCCAATCTTACATCAGCCATGGAGCACGTTAACAGCCTGTCACAGTATAAAGTCATTCAGGACAAGATCATGACCGTTATGCAAAAAGTACCCGGACATCCCTGGAGTGTCGTTGCCAATATATCCCTGGAACGGCTATATGAGCAGTACAACATCTCTCAGAAGCTATTGTTATATATCGCTGTAAGCTGTGCAGTTATTTTTCTGTTTCTGTCCTTTTTCCTATCTAACCTGATAACCAAACCGATTATTGAATTAACCAAAATGATGCGTAAAACCAAATCTCACCCTTTTGTGAAGATCAAACCCAAAAGAAGCAAACAGGTCGACGAAATCGGGATCTTGTATCACGAATTCGATAAAATGATGAAGCAGATTGATACCCACATTCGAGAGAGCTATCAGAACAAAATTCTGACAATGGATTCACAGATGAAAGCACTGGAGGCACAGATTAACTCTCACTTTCTATACAACACACTGGAGTCGATCAACAGCATTGCAGAGATTGAGGAAGTCGAAAGTATTGTGGTGATGACCAAATCACTGGGTGACATGTTCCGTTACAGTATCAAAACCGACAGTGAACGTGTACGTGTCAATGAAGAGCTTCAGCATGTTGAAAATTATATGGCCATCCAACAGATCAGATATGATGACAAAATCACCTTCAAGCTTCTTGTGGACCCTGAGGTTAGAAGCCGCCATATGCTGAAACTGCTTCTGCAGCCGCTCGTAGAGAATGCAATCTATCACGGGCTGGAGAACAAACGCGGGAAAGGCTCCATCTCCATAACTGGCAAGCTTCAAGAGGATCGAATTATTTTCAAAGTATGCGATGATGGTGCAGGCATGTCCCGCGAACAGGTGCTTGAACTGCAACAGTTGCTATCACAACCACCCGAGTTCATCGCTGTCGGTCAAAGGCTCAAGCAGAGCATTGGCATCAAAAACGTACATTCACGAATTGTTCTGTATTATGGCGACGGGTACGGACTATCCATCAACAGTGAAATGCATCAGGGAACCCGGATTACCGTCGAAATTCCAAGTCTTTGAGAGCAGAGGTGCCGCTTATGTATACGTTTATCGTTGTAGATGACGAGCCATTGATTCGTAAAGGTTTGTTGAAAAAACTGGATATCTCGGAACATCCGCTAAGATTGGTGGGCGAAGCCGATAACGGGGCCGATGCGCTGGAGCTCATTGAATCCTCCAGACCTGACATTGTGTTCACGGATATGCGCATGCCCGAGGTGGACGGAAAATGGTTGATTCGGACCATAGGCCAGCGATATCCACATATCAAACTTATCGTTATTAGCGGGCACACCGATTTTGATTATATGCAGGAGGCGATCTCGTCCAAAGTGGTTCAATACTTGCTCAAGCCCTTTAGCCGGGACGAAGTTCAACATGCTTTACAACAGGCCATTCATATGCTCCAACAGGAGCACTCGCTGAAGCAGGAGGTTGTTCAGCTCACCGTTGAGACAGAGCAAATGAGAATAGATGCTGATCACCAGACGTTTCTGCATCTGGTGCTGAACTCCCATATGCCTGCGAAACGGCCTGTGTTCCGATCCCGTGAATTCAATGCAATCCTGGATGCCGATCAGCTCGTTTTGATGACGATGTATAGTCCTGAACCCTACACAGCCGCACAACTGCCTTCGTTCCCACAAAGTCTATACATCCCGCATCCCCAATCAGAGCAACTCATGTTTCTGCTCATATATGATCAGGGATGTGCTGCGGAGCGGCTAAAGCAACGATCCATTGAGCATTCAGGACAGATTCTGGCAGAATCTGCTACCGAATGTTGCATTGGCGTCAGCTTGCCTCTATCCGATGTGAACGGTATCCGGGAGGCGCATCATCAAACCATTCTGGCTCTGGATCAACGCTCTATTACCGACTTCGGCAAATATTATATCTATACAGAGCAGCCTCTACCGTTAAATGCCTTGCATTGGGATCGTTCACATGAACTACTGTTTTTCATCGAAAGCGGCAACGTGTCCAAAGTCAAAGAGTTGATTGCTGATTTCTTTGCCTTTTTCATTCGCCAGCCCGACGCTTTGCTTGCACATCTGAAGGAACAGTGCCGGGGTATTGTCGCTGAGACCAAACGAATGCTGCAGCAATATTTGCAAAGCGGCAGCGGGATCGGCATAAGTACAAGCAACGGGAATGCGTCCTCCAGTTTGGAGGCGATGCTGGACATTTCGTTTGATATCGAATCCATACGCCAGTATATAGACAAAGTGCTGTCAGGAACAGCTCTGCTGCTGCAGGAATATAATCCCTATCGCTCCGAACAGGTCATTGACAACGTCAAGCAGTATATTGATCATCACTATGCGAAAGATTTAACACTGGAATGGGTATCATCTCTCTTTTATCTGAATCCGAGCTATCTCAGTTACCTGTTCAAAGAGAAGCAAGGCGAGAATTTTACCGATTATATCAACCACCTGCGCATCGAACATGCCAAACATACCTTGACCAGCACCGATGACAAAATCTACCGCATCGCCAAGCAGCTCGGTTACGACAACCCCAAATACTTTTTCCGCGTATTTAAAAAAATGACCGGCTTAACTCCCGAGGAATATCGGAAACAGCACAAAGGAGAGAAAACAAAGAAACCAAGCCCTGAATAACGGCCTGGTTTCTTTGTTTTGGACTACCTTGAGCCCTGGCCTTTCGTCTTTTATCAAGGCCAGAGGCTCTATCAAAGACGTCAGCTCGTGACGTCGGCTCGTATAGGAAAGCCGATTCCACATCGGCACTTGCTCTGAAGGGAGACTGGTACCACCCTCCGTTAGAATCAACAACCTTACTCCCACATCAAACACGGGCCAGCATGCAAGCAACTTCTCTTCCACCGCCAACACTTGGCACGACCGAGCGCCTCATTCCCTTGCTGAGCACGGCTTAACACGCAATTATTTCTCCATACTTTATCTGTGCACCCAAACCACACCATTATTTCACCAGTACTTTATCTATGCGCCAAACCACACATTTATTTCTCCAAACTTCATCTATGCGCCCAAATCTTCAGCACGTTATTCCTGCGAAACTCCTCCATGCACCCACATCATGCCACTCCAAACTCTAACGATTCTCAGAAGCCTTAATATAGCGTTTTTATCCCTTCCGAAAATGTAACGAATCCCAGTGACGCTATTTCCTCCAAAACTAGCAAAAAACGATGAATCCGGGGCAAAAACAAGGAAATAACGTTTCTCAGAATCGTTACATTTTCCAGCATACTAAAATCGACCAAATAAGCTCTTCTCGATTCGTTAGCCGCAGCAGTAGCGGTAGCGGTAGCGGTACGGTTCACCCACACTACTCCCTCAAAAAGTTATCTCATCATACTGACCCATCGCCGCGACAACCCAACCTATGCGGGCTCCCCTCCCCCTCCCATCTCAGCCTACAGCACCACAGCAAAAAGGCATTCCATCGAGTCACAGATGACTGATAGAATGCCCTTATGCCCTTCACACATTGCTAATCTCCTTGAATGTTATGCGGCCTTTCAACAGAATGTTCGTTCACACAACAACGGAGAGGACAGAACCCTTCTGAAGAAGCGAGGCGGGCGCCTGAAAGCTTTCTCCAAGAAAGAAAGCTTCCTCGGAAGCATCATCACGCCTTTATCCCCGGATTTTCACCCGTATAAGGAGTAATTCCAAAAATCCGGGGATAACACGCCACCTCGTGCCTGGATGTTCAATGCCTTATTGTCTGTGAGCAGAGCGATTGGGCCTTGTGCCCGTGTAAAGAAGGAGCCCTTTTTTCGAAGCGCCACACATCACATTCAAGCCTACCTAAACATGCCCCACAGCTTGATCAAATGGAACGTGTTGTTGGGATCAATCTTCTGTGCGATGACAAAGGCGACAAACTGCTCCTCCTGTGCAGGGGTAAAGTGCTCATTCATAATGACTGCGGAGGATTTGATCAGCCTGCGAACCTTCGCTTTATCCTGCAGATCGGACTTGGTCACGCCATCAATCAGCTTTTTGATGCGTTCTTTGACCGCAGGATTTTTCATCTTTAGTTTGATCCGCTCCACCAGCTGCGGACTGATTCCGTATTGTTGATAACCCAAAACGTACAGCACCTCCCAAAAAAATGAACTCACTTCTTATTCATATGTCGGGAGGGCTTGGTCACTTGTCACTTTTTAATTTGGTTAATCAATCAGATCGCCCTTAAACACCTGCTGCTCCTGAAGAAAATCACGCAAAGGTGCGTAATCCACCGATGTCCAGAACGTGGCATCCGCGATCAACGCAGACACATCATCTCTGGCCTGCTCCAGTACAGCAAAATCCGCTACCATGTCGGCCAAACGGAATTCGGGCAATCCACTCTGTTTAGTACCAAAGAAATCCCCCGGCCCCCGCAGGTCCAGATCGCGTCGCGACACCTCGAAGCCATCCTCGGTTTCGGTCATGACCTTCATGCGCTCCTGTCCAACCTCGGTCTTGGGATCAGCGATGAGCACACAGTACGATGCATGCGCACCACGACCCACACGGCCGCGGAGCTGATGCAGCTGAGACAAACCGAACCGATCCGCATCCATAATCACCATCAACGTGGCATTCGGTACATCGACGCCGACTTCCACTACCGTCGTGGACACCAGCAGCTGAATATCATTATTGTAGAAGTCTCGCATCATTTCTTCTTTTTCCGCAGCAGTCATGCGGCCATGCAGCAGTCCTACTCTATATTTCGGGAAATTCTGCTGCATCTGCATATGCAGATCAATGGCATTCTGCACATCCAGCTTCTCCGATTCTTCAATGAGCGGACAGATCAGATAAGCCTGGCGACCCTGGTCCACCTCTCTGGAGATAAAACCAAGCACACGCTCCATCATGTCATGCTTCACCCAATAGGTAGAGATCGGAATCCGTCCCTTTGGCCGCTCCGATATGGTGGATACCTCAATATCTCCAAAAGCCGTAATCGCAAGCGTCCGTGGAATCGGCGTAGCTGTCATTGTTAACACATCAGGATTATACCCTTTACGTCTCAAAACGCTGCGCTGATTCACCCCGAAGCGGTGCTGCTCGTCCGTTACCACAAGGCCCAGCTCCCGGAAGAAGACATCCTCCTGGATCAGGGCGTGTGTACCCACAACAATATCGAGCATGCCCATCTGCAATGAGGCAATCAGATCCTTGCGTTTGCGCCCGTTCACACTTCCCGTTAACAGCCCCACCGTAACACCAAACGGTTCAAACAGCCTCTGCAACGAACGCATATGCTGCTCTGCCAGAATTTCAGTAGGCACCATGAGAGCCCCCTGAAAGCCTGATCGCACAGTTGTATAGAGCGCAATGGCTGCAATTACCGTTTTACCAGAGCCTACGTCCCCCTGCAGCAGTCGATTCATCGCATAGGGCGAACGCATATCATGCAATATTTCAAGCTCAACCTTCTTCTGTGCAACCGTAAGCTCGAATGGCAGACTTCGAACAAACTCACGGATTGTTGTATTGTCCGTCGTATGCACCATGCCATCCATCCGATTCCGATTCAGTGCACGGAACGCCTGCATTTTAAGCTGGAATAGAAATAATTCCTCATAGACCATCCGCTGTCTGGCTCGCTGGCCCTCCTGATTGTCCTGCGGACGATGAATACCGGCAATGGCCTGCTTACGCGGCATGAAATTATATTTTTTGATCAAGGAATGAGGCAGAATCTCGGGAATCATATCCCCGTATTGAATTAAGCCCTGGTTAATCGTCTTGCGCATCCACTGCTGCGTCAGCTTGCCCGTGACGGAATAAACTGGCTGCAATGTGCCAGAGCGTCCATCTCCTTTATCCGGAAACTCCGAGTCAGATACCGTAAGCTGCATCCGCTTCTGCTCCCATTTACCGGTAAGCACAATTTCCCGATTAGGCGTAAGCTGGTCCTTGAGAAAATGGCGGTTAAACCACGTTGCCGTAATCATCCACTCTTCCGTCATAATTTTGCAGGTCAGACGTGACTTCTTGCCGTAACGCTGCAGCACGGGAACCCCCATAACTTGTCCCTGTACCGTAATTTTGTCTCCGTCCTTGACCTCACTCAGCGAACGCAGACGATAATCTTCGTAACGAAACGGATAATACTCTAACAGGTCTCTCACACTAGAGATGCCAAAGGCGTGAAGCTCTCCCTCTCTGAGAGCACTCACGCCGTTAATTTGTTTCACTGATATATCTTCAAGCTTCATGTCTTAATCCCTCATTCCGGAACAGGCCACATAAAGATCGCAATGACACCGGGTCCCACATGGCTGCCGATGACGGCCCCGATATTGGTATAGATCACTTCATTAAGTGTAAAATGACTCCTTAACTGTTCAGCACAAGCTGCTGCCGATGCAGGATCAGCGGTATGACCTACCGCAACGTTGACCCGTTTTCCAGCCAGATCCTTCTGGAACAGCTCAATGATACGTGCCATTGCCTTTTTATGGCCTCTGACTTTCTCTACAGCGTAGATGATGCCCTCTTCATCAATAGACAGGATCGGTTTAATGTTAAGCAGCGTTCCCAGTATAGCCGAGGCCTTGCCAATCCGTCCGCCCTTCTGCAGATACTCCAGCGTATCCACCAGAAAAAACAGCTTGCGGGATTGCTGCATCTCCTCAACAGCAGCTGAAATCTCAGCTACAGACTTGCCTTGTTCGGCAAGCTCGGCAGCATGTACAACCATTAAACCATACCCGTAGGAAGCCGATTTTGAATCAATGACCGTAAGATCGGCTTCACGTTCCAGAAGAGACTTGCCGAGCATCGCCGATTGATACGTACCGCTCATGCCCGAAGACAGGTGTATGGAAACAATTGGTCTGTCCGGATTTTCATCCAGCAATCGCTGGTATACGCTCATGAAATCCGTAGGAGAAGGCTGCGAAGTTGTAGGCAGCACAGTGCTCTGCCTCAGCTTGTCGTAGAACTGCTCCGAAGTCAGCTCCACCCCGTCCGCATAGTTTTCTTCCCCGAACAACACACGCAGCGAAACCACATGTATATCGTATTTACGAATCAGTTCCTCAGGAATATCCGCTGTACTGTCCGTTACAATCGCAACTTTGTGGTTCATGTGCATTCCTCCTCTTCACCCAAAGTACAATGGAGCCTTTTTCAGCAAACCATCTGTCAGCACCATAAAGTGCAATAATCGGTTTGTGTTTCCAGCTTGACTCAGGACTCGACAGAGAACAGATAATAATACACAGGCTGTCCTCCCTGATGCACCTCAACCTCAGCAGCCGGATACTGCTCTTCCAGCCATGCAGCCAAAGCACCGGTCACCTCGGGATCAGCCTCTTCTCCTTCAAGAATCGTAACGACTTCATCCCCGCTCTCCAGCATTTGTGCAAGCAGCCCTTCACAAGCACGAAGCATGCTCTCGTCTGTTGCAACAATTTTGGAGTTATGAATACCGATATAGTGTCCCGCCTTGATATCCAGCTCATCATACTGCGTATCCCGAACGGCATGAGTTACTTGACCGGACTGTACACGGCTGATCGCTTCCAGCATCTGATCCCGATTAGTTTCAGCAGACTCGTCCTCCTGGAAAGCAAAAGCAGCAGCCATGCCTTGTGGAATGGTCTTGCTTGGAATAACCGTAATACGGCGTTCGTCCTCCAGCAGTTCACGAGCCTGTTCAGCAGCAAGTACAATGTTGGAGTTGTTAGGCAAAATAAACACCTGTTCTGCAGCGATCGAACGCACCGCTTTGACAAAGTCCTCTGTGCTTGGATTCATCGTCTGTCCACCTGACAGAACGATATCCACTCCCAGGCTTTTGAAAATCTCGGCTATACCATCGCCGGAAGACACCGCAATAAAACCGTAAGGTGCCATTTCATCCGCCGGCAACACCGCTTCTTCAAGTGTGCTTGTCTTTTCTTGAGGTATATCAGCAAACAAATCAGGCGAAGCTGCCCCGTCCATGCCCGCAGTCAACAGATCACGATGCTGCTCGCGCATATTCAAAATATGAATCTGTGTAATCTCGCCATATTTCAAAGCCAGATTTAATACATCACCAGGTGTTTTGGAATGAACATGCACCTTGATCACTTCATCATCTGCAATGATGATGATAGAATCTCCATTTATTGACAGCGCTTTCCGGAACGTCTCATCATCAAAAGCTGTTCCGGCATTTTCTCCAAGCTCGCGGTTAATAAAGAACTCCATGTCATACAGAAATTCAATATCTTCCGTTTCCAGACGGGCTTGAGCAGACAACGGCATCTCTGGAGCAATAACCTGTGCCGCCTTCGTTGTCACCGGCTCTGGCTGTGCAGACGGTTTCACAGCTGCTGACGGAACAGACTCTTTTTGTATCATAGATCGTGAACCACCCTCACGAAGCAGCACTTCCATAAATCCTTCATAAATATATACAAGCCCCTGACCGCCTGAATCGACCACACCAACCTGCTTTAATACAGGCAGCATTTCCGGAGTCATCGCCAGTGCTTCTTTTGCTTTTATTAGAACTTCATTCATTAATTCAGTTATATCATTCGTCCGTCTTGCATAGTAGGTGGCATGTTTCGCCGCTTCCTTGGCTACGGTAAGAATGGTGCCTTCTACGGGTTTCACTACAGCTTTGTAAGCTGCGTCCACACCATTTTGCAGGGCGGCAGCAAATTGAATTGTATTCAATTCCTCATGCGCAGCTGCTGAACGGCTAAATCCACGGAACAATTGGGATAAAATAACCCCGGAGTTACCGCGTGCCCCCATAAGCAGGCCTTTGGATAAAATTCCGGCAGCTTCTCCGATGGAGGCAGAGCTTTTCCTTTTAATCTCTGCAACACCGGCAGTCATTGTCAAATTCATGTTTGTTCCCGTATCGCCATCCGGCACCGGGAAAACATTCAGGGAATTGACATGTTCTGCGTGCTGCCCTAGTTGTTCCGCTCCGGCAATGACCATTGCGGTGAAATCTGTTCCATTTAAAGAACGTATACTCAAGTGAGAATTCCCCTTCCTAGCTTGATACACGAACATCTTGCACCAAGAATCATTTTGGTCTGTTCATGCGTAAACGCATCTGCGTTATTCTTCGTCCATACCTTGTCCGGCACAGGCATATTATACAACATGTCAGCCGGGTAAACGGTCTGGGCGGCCGGGCTACCAATATCCTGCATTCTCTGCAACCCGTTTGCGGGCATAGGGATATGCACCGGTATCAGAAGCCGACATGAATGCCGCATGGAGACTGGTGCCAGTGATGGAATGCCGCATCTCACAGCGTTGCCAAAAAAGCAAACCTCCAACCTCTACGTACGGTTTTTTCTCCGGCTTCCCGCGGCAACAGCCTGTTCATGGCTGTACTATGGACTATTCAACATTGTACTATATTAGACAAGAGAAATAAATAAAGTTTTTGGATCAGTTGACGAAGCTTTTTTAATTATGATATTATATTCAAGTATTGTTTTATGCAGGTTAAGTAATGGAAATGATCCGGCCATGCCGGCTTGAACAACGCCATTAGCTACTGAAGCCTGATCTCAGGGTCAGGAAAGAACAATTGAGTCCTTATGGAATGACGTTCGTCTCTCCGAAGGCACTGGTTATTTTAGGATAGGAGGTGTAATCTATGTCTCGCAAATGTTATGTGACAGGTAAGAAACCGGGCACCGGTAACCACGTATCCCACGCTAACAACCGTAACCGTCGTTCTTGGGGCGTAAACGTTCAGAAGGTCCGCATTCTCGTGAACGGCAAACCGAAACGTGTATACGTAAGCACCCGTGCACTGAAAGCCGGTAAAGTGACTCGCGTATAATCACGCAAAGCTACTATAAATCGGATAAGCAAAAAGCACCTTGTTCCTTGCAGGTGCTTTTTTGGTATTTACAAAAAGCCCCTTCAAACCATCTGATTTCATGCAGCAGCAAGAACGTGATGCTGTGGCACCGTGTCCTGAATACACAGGAATGTCCGCCGCATGGCACTTCATGCAGATCCGGTTCTCCAGATGAGCCTTGTGCCAAAGCGGCGGTATTCGCCTAACGATGCTGCTGATCAACGTATAGGTACTGTAGTGCTTATCAATCTTGTAGACCAGATCAGTTCTTTTGAAACGTATTCAGGATCGCCTTTACAAACCCTCCCAAAAACTTCGGCAGTTTGAATGTGTAAAATTTCATACTTCACCCTCCCCATCATGCTCATGCGTCCGCCGTATCCTATGCTTCAGGCCTTTTTCACCCCAACACGACAAAAAAGGCTACATGAGAAACCTGCTCATGTAACCATATTTATGCGGAACCTGCTGTCCCTATTCCACATGACAAGCCTGATCATCAGCCCATTTCGCTTTGCGCGGGAATATACTGATAGACGGCAATCATGAAAACACTCATGAGATAATACAAAATGCTGAATACAACAAAGGTAATCCGAAGTCCCTTCCGATCAAACTTGCGGAAATACATAATGAATACTGCAACCCCGATCAAGGACGTGAGCGCATTGTACGGAGCCTGAAGCACGGCAAACAGCGCAAGCACCAGCCCCGTTACCAGACTCGCAGCCATTGTCCACAGCGTCTCCTTGAAGGTCATGAATTAACCCTCGTAGCTGCTGCGAATCTCGGCAATCGCGGCAGAGCGGTCTTCACGACTGAATACGGCACTACCAGCCACAAGCACGTCAGCGCCAGCTTCCACGACAAGCGGAGCTGTATCGGCAGCAATACCGCCATCAACCTCGATATGTACGTCGTGACGTCCTTTTTCATTCAACCATGTGCGAATCTGCTTGATTTTATTCATTGTGCCAGAGATAAATGCCTGACCCCCAAAGCCCGGATTAACCGTCATAACAAGCACCATATCTACATCATCCAGCACTTCCTGAATGGCACTCGCCGGAGTGCCCGGATTCAGGGCAACACCTGCCTTGACACCCTGCTCTTTAATCAGATGAATTACCCGGTGCAGATGTACACATGCCTCGGCATGAACAGTAATAACCGCCGCACCCGCTTTTGCAAACTCTTCCACGTACCGTTCAGGATTCTCGATCATCAAGTGAACGTCCAGCGGCAGTGTGGTATGCGGTGCAATGGCCTTTACAATTGCCGGGCCCAGCGTAATATTAGGAACGAAATGACCGTCCATCACGTCAACATGAATCCAGTCTCCGCCTGCAGCCTGAGCTTCAGCAACTTCCGCGCCAAGCTTGGCAAAATCGGCTGATAATATGGATGGAGCAATTTTAATCATGGTTAATACCTCCGCTTCTTATCTTTCATCTCAGTCAGGAACTGCTCATAGTGCTGATATCGGCTTTCAGAGATCAATCCTTCCTCTTTTGCCGCAAGCACCCGGCAGCCCGGTTCATGCGTATGTGTACATCCACGGAACTTGCACTGATCAGCAAACTGGGCAAACTCCCGGAAACAAGTGGATAACTCCTCTACACCAATCTCCAGGAAGTCCAGCTGGCTGAATCCAGGGGTATCCGCGACAAATCCTCCGTTATCCAATGGAATAAGCTCTACGTGTCTGGTCGTGTGCTTACCCCGTCCCAGACGCATGCTGATCGCACTCGTCTCCAGCGTAAGTCCAGGCATCAGTGCATTCAGCATGGAGGATTTGCCCACACCGGATTGACCCGAGAATACACTGATCTTGCCAGCCAGCCGTTCCCTGAGCAGCTCACTGCCTTCTCCTGTCCGGGAACTGGTCGAAATAACCTCGTAACCAATTTGCTCGTACAGTGCCTTCACTTCAGCGACAATGTTTCGATCCTCGGCCTCCGGGTCGATCAGATCCTGTTTTGTCAATACAATCAAGGCATCAAGCCCTGCCTGTTCGATATGAACAAGGAACTTGTCCAGCAGATTCAGATTCATGTCAGGCTCTTTGACCGAAAACAGCAGAACAGCCAGGCTAACATTAGCCACAGGAGGACGAATCAATTCAGTCTCACGCTTGTGAATTTCATCCACCGTTCCTTCTCCGTTCTCTGTCAGCATGTAGCTTACGCGATCGCCAACCAGTGGAGAAGTACCTCTTTTTCGAAAAATTCCTCTGGCTCTACATTGAACGGCGGAACCTTCAACCGAAGGAACCCCGTTGTCTTCCACCGGCATGACATAGTAGTAACCACTTAATGCTTTTACGATGATACCCTCTGGCACAGCTCCGTCGCCCTCCTTCAAGTCAGTTCAGTTACAATCACAATGTCGCTTACGCCTTGGCCTTACGCCAGCATAAGCCGTCCTTATGGACGGCCTGATGCGTTGATAACTCCTTTTTTCTTATCCTCTTTATGCTTGCCCGGACCTTTATCCGTCTTCATGGCCGAGGTGTCACCTTCCTGATTATCTCCTTCCCCATCAACGGGAGTAGAACCAGGGTCCGTTTCCCCGCCATTGTCCACATTACCATCACCATTTCCATTGCCGTTGTCACCATTCCCCGGATCAGGGGTGTTCGCTGGCGGAGCTTGTGTGTTCTGCTCCGGATCAATGGAAGGTACGTTCACTGTACCGTTCTTCGCTTCACTATAAGATACAACATACGTATCCAGGAATTTGCCATCACGATAAACGGACACCGCACCGTTTTCATTTGGTGCTAGCACAAGCGGAATTGTCAGGACTTGAGCAGAATTGATCGTACGTGTGCCCCACTCCTGATTTTTGCCGCGTGCATCTTCATAGGTAATACGGATTTTGCTGTTTTTGCCCACTTCTTTCGGTGATACGTTGATGTTAAACGGATATTCAAGTGCCTGATCCGGATAACCTGTGCTGATAAAGATCGTAATCTTGTCGCCAGGACTCACATCTGCTCCGGCTTCCACAGGCCATTGCTGCGTAACTTTGCCCTGTTCTACCGTATAGCTGGATTCCTCCTGCACCTGTCCGAGCACAAGTCCCTTCTCTTTCAGCATTTGTTCTGCTTCACTGCGTGTATGATTTTTCAGATCAGGCATTTTAACCGTTTCAGCACCCTTGCTCACGGTTAACTCAATTTCATCAACATCAGGATCAACTTCTTCATTTACACCAGGCGTCTGGGAAATAACTGAACCTGAAGGCACTTCGTTGGAGAAGTCATCCTTACGTTTGATCTGGTCTTCTTTGAAGCCCAATGCGGTCAGTCTTTTGACCGCTTCTGTATAAGGGTCTCCCTTAACGTCAATCATTGGTGTCTTTGTTTTCTCAGCACCTACACTCAGCTGCACTTCTGTGCCTTTTTTGACCACATCGCCTGCATCTCTGCTCTGATCAAAGACCGTACCGGGCTCTACATTTTCCTGGTACTGTCGAATGACATCATTACTTACAACCAGGCCTTCAGCCTCCAACATTTGGCGGGCTTTTTCTTCCGTCTGGTTGACCACATCAGGAACGGTGACCTCAGGTACAACGAGCATACCTTTGACATACCATACCACACCAACCATCGCAACCAGAATAAGAAGAGTCAATGATATAAGCAATGTCGGTTTTTTCCAGTTTTTCTTCTTCGGTTTGCTCGAATTCTCATCTGTATCCGTATCCATCACAGGCATTGTCCCTGTAGATGTCATTCCACGCGGCTCCGGTTTAATCGCCGGCATAACACGAGTCTGGTCTATATCATCCTCATCGGGAAAATCAACCTTCGACTCATTGCGTCGCTCTGGCAAAAGACATGTTTCCAGATCATTCTGCATTTCTTTGGCTGACTGATAACGCTCCTGCGGATTTTTACGCATCGATTTGAGAATGACATTTTCCACACTTTGCGGAATAAGCGGATTGAACTTGCGTGGTTCATCAAACTCTTCCTGCAAGTGCTTCAAAGCCACACTGATCGGACTTTCTCCCAGAAAAGGAAGCTGTCCGGTCAGCATTTGATAGAGTACAATACCTAGAGAATATAAGTCCGATTTCTCCCCGGTTACAATGCCCTTGGCATGCTCTGGCGAGAAATAATGCACAGAACCGACAACAGAGCCGGTCTGCGTAATCGTTGTCGAGGTTACGGCACGAGCGATTCCGAAATCCGTCACCTTCACGCGACCATTCCGGCCAATCAGGATGTTATGCGGTTTGATATCCCGATGAATGATCTGATTATGATGCGCGTGGTCCAGTGCGTCCGCAATCTGGGAAGCAATGTGTACTGCCTCGTCAACCTGTAAAGGCGCACGCTCCTTAATAATCTCATTCAGATTTTTACCTTCCACATATTCCATAACGATATAATGCACATCATCTTCCTGACCCACATCATAGATGCTGACCACATTAGGGTGGGAGAGAGATGCTGCCGATTGTGCTTCTCTGCGGAAACGGCGAATAAATTCTTCATCATGTACGAACTGCTGTCTCAGTACTTTAATCGCCACATTTCGGTTCAAAAGCAAGTCCTGAGCCTTGTACACAAGCGCCATGCCGCCGCCACCGACACGCTCAATCACCTCATAGCGTCCGCCTAGCTGGTGCCCGATCATGACTCACACCCCGTTTCCGTATGCACGGCGTTCTGCTGCTGGGGTTCAAACAACGCTACCGTGATGTTATCGTCCCCTCCAGCAAGCAATGCCAATTGCAGCAATCGGTCAGCGCGGTCCTCCAGCGCAAGTTCAAGATTGCCTGCAACCTGAATAATCTGCTCATTGCTGACCAGGTTACTGAGTCCATCGCTGCAGAGAAGCAGCACTTCGCCTTCTTCCAGACGAACGGTATCCATGTCTACCTTTACCTCGGCATCTGTGCCAAGAGCGCGGGTAAGCACATTGCGCCGTGGATGATGAGTCACGTCCTCTTTGCTGATCTGACCATTTTTGTACAATTCATTTACCAATGTGTGATCTTCGGTCAACTGAAATACTTCTTTGCCTGTGATTTTATAAGCACGACTGTCTCCGATATGTCCAATCACACCTTCCGCATCATTCAATAGGGCAGCGACCACAGTCGTTCCCATATTATGATACTTGTCATCCGTAGACGCTGTGCGGAATATGACTTCATTCGCATGATGAATCGCATCGCTAAGTGCAGCTGACAGGGAAGCATGGGACAGGCCTGGCTCAAGTGTGGCCAGATCCTGTACCAGTGTCTCCACTGCGAGACGACTTGCTGTATCTCCGGCAAGATGTCCACCCATGCCGTCCGCGACGATTCCCAGAATATATCCTGTATCGAGATTACGAATCCAGGCTGAATCTTCATTCACCGAACGTACTCGTCCGATATGGCTCACATGAACTGTTTTGATCAAAACGCTCTCACCTCAACTCCATATGCTTTGCACGAAGCTGGCCGCAAGCGGCAGCAATATCATGTCCCTGTTCACGACGAATCGTTACATTAACTCCCTGTTCCGAGAGAATTCTCTGGAAATTAAATATGTCTTTTCTTGACGTTCTGACATATTTGCGCTCAGGCACATGATTGACCGGGATCAGGTTGACATGGCACAACATGCTTTTCAGTACGCTTGCCAATTCTTCCGCATGCTCCGGCTGGTCGTTTACGCCACCAATCAGTGCGTACTCAAACGTAATTCTCCGGCCTGTCTTGGCCAGATAGTAACGAAGAGACTCCATCACATCATCAAACGGGAAACGACGGTTAACCGGCATCAGCTTCGAACGAAGAGCATCATTCGGTGCGTGGATCGAAATCGCGAGATTAATCTGTGTGTCTTCATCTGCAAACTTGTAGATGTTCGGTACAATCCCGCTTGTAGACACGGTAATGTGACGCTGACCGATATTCAGTCCCTTTTCGTGGATCATGATCCGCAGGAACGTCATCGTTGCTTCATAGTTTTCAAACGGTTCACCGGAACCCATAATTACGATGCTGCTGACACGTTCATTACGCTCGTCGAGAATCTTCTGAGCCTGTACAACCTGAGCTACAATCTCACCTGCTGTAAGGTTGCGCTTGAGTCCACCCAGCGTGGATGCACAGAACGTACAGCCGATCCGGCAGCCGACCTGTGTCGTTACACAGATGCTGTTGCCGTAGTTATGCTTCATAATGACCGTTTCAATCGCATGATCATCATGCAGACCAAAGAGGAATTTTACGGTTCCATCCTTGGACTCAAACTTGGTAATTTCTTTGAGGGTTACAAATTCAAACTGGTCTGCCAGCTTCTCACGCAAAGCTTTGGACAGATTCGTCATTTCACTGAAATCATTCACACGCTTCACATAAATCCAGTCAAAAATCTGGCCGCCGCGAAACGCAGGCTCCCCGTTCTCAACAGCCCATTGCTGTAACTGCTCCAGGGAAAAATCGTATATAAAAGGTTTCATTTTGTAGTCAACACCTATTCCTTTTTTCTTTTCATTAGCTTTCCAGCGTTTTACTGCATTCGTCCTATTCTATCACAAACACCACGTTACATCCATGTATACCCGTGAGGCACGTTATTCATGCATTATAACACCTCAATGCTACTATCGCATCTTGACATTATAGCAAACACTTCATTCCGACCGAACCGTTCAGCAAACTTGCCTCTCACAAAGAAATCCGCCGGGGTTTCCCTCGGCGGCCTTCCTTCCGTGCTTTATTAAACGGCTAATTAACGGTTCTTGTCAACCTTGCGATGTAAAAACCGTCACTGTGAGCATACTGCGGCAGAATCTGAACGCCACCGTTCACAGCCTGCCAACTTCTGGTTTCGGGCTGCGACCAGTTAGACGTTTCCATAGCCTGATATTCAGGATGACGGCTCAAAAAGTCAGCCACCATATCTTCATTCTCGGCTGATTCAATGGTACATGTGCTGTACACCAGAATGCCTCCCGGTTTGAGAAGCGGCGCTACACAATCCAGCAGCTCACGCTGGAGGCTCGAGATATCCTCGATGTCCGATGCCGACTTGCTCCATTTGACATCCGGCTTGCGACGAATTACGCCCAAACCGGAGCAAGGTGCATCCAGCAAAATCCGGTCAAATGAAGCTTCGGGGTAGCGCTTGTTCAAATCAAGTGCATCTCCCGTTACCGCATCAATACAGCCGAGTCCGAGACGTTCGGCCTGCTCCAGAATAAGCTCGCGTTTATGTGCGTGAACATCATTAGCTATAATATGACCGCGATCCTGCATCTTCTCCGCCATATGTGCTGTTTTCCCGCCCGGAGCCGCACAACAGTCCAATACACGCTGTCCCTCTTCAGGAGCCACAGCTTCGGCAACCAGCATAGAGCTTTCGTCTTGCACGGAGAACAGTCCATCCCGATACCAGGACGTTAGCGCCATATTACCGCCACTTCGCACGAGAATGCCATCCGGACTAAGACGTGAAGCTTCAACAACTGCTCCGCTTCTCTCCATTTCCTCCATCATCTTCTCCCGTGTAGTCATCGTCGTATTCACACGCACGCTCACGGCTGGAGGTTCATTATTTGCCCGGCAAATGGCTTCTGTCGTCTCTTCGCCGTACTGACGAATCCAGCGTTCTACCATCCACAGCGGATGAGAATGCTCCAGCGAAATCCTTTCAGCAGCAGGCAGATGTGAAGGGATGTGCAGCTGCTCCCGATTACGAATCATATTCCGCAGCACACCGTTCACCATACCGGAGATTCCCTGATGACCCAGCTTCTTCGCCAGGTTCACAGCTTCACTCACGACGGCATGTTCCGGAATTCGATCCAGATAGATGATCTGATAGACACTGATTCGAAGCAGGCTTCGTACCCAAGGCTGTAATTTGGCTACGCCTTTGGCAACAAAACGCTCCAGATAATAATCAATGGTATTCCGTCTTGCTATCGTTCCGTATACCAGCTCGGTAGCAAGTCCTGCATCTGCAGAACTAAGCTCTGCCTCCTTGAGACGGCGATTTAATTCCAGATTGCTATAAGCCCCGTCCTGCTCAACAGCGCTTAACACTTTGACAGCAAGCGCGCGTGCAGAAACTTTCGGCTTCTGCATACGCGTGCTGCTACCCGCATTTCTGGCACCTTTATCCGAAGAGCGGTTTGCCCTAATTTTGCTTTGTGACTTATCGTTGCTTTGTGACTTATTGTTATTTCCTGTTTTATTGCCACTCATCGCAGCACCGTTCCAGGCTTCAATGTTCCGCCACGAGCAAAGTCAGCAGCCTGCATTACCTTTTTACCGGCAGGTTGTACCTCTGTCAGCCATAAGGAGCCATTGCCTGTCTGGACTTCAATACCCGTTTTGTTCAACTGCAGCACCGTTCCCGGCTCGGCTTGTCCATTACCGGATACAGCGGAACTCTCCGTCTGAGCTTGCGCGGGATTGGCCGCAGCCCAAACTTTGAAAACCTGATCGTCCCACATCGTAAATGCTCCTGAAAAAGGCACAAGGCCTCGAATCTGGTTGAACAACTCACGTGAAGTGCGACTCCAGTCGAGCTTCTCGTCTTCACGGGTCAGATTACGAGCATATGAAGCCTCGCTATCGTCCTGAGGCACAGCTGTCGTTTCACCAGCGATCAGGCGCGGCATTTCTGCCTGAAGCAGCCTGGAGCCTGCCTCACTGAGTTTTGCAAACATCGTACCCGATGTATCTTCATCCGTGATGGGCACTTCTACCCGAGAGATCATATCTCCGGTATCCAGTCCTTCTGCCATATACATCAGTGTGACACCTGTCACCGATTCTCCGTTAATAATAGAGCGCTGTATCGGTGCTCCTCCCCGGTACTTGGGCAAGAGAGAACCGTGAACGTTCACGCAGCCACGAATGGGCATATCCAATACCGCTTTGGGCAGGATCTGTCCGAATGCAGCCGTCACAATCAGATCCGGCTTCCATTCCGCAAGACGGGCTACTGCTTCCGGGTCACGCAGCTTAATTGGCTGAAACACCGATAGACCGTAGCGTTCGGCTGCGGCCTTGACCGGCGTTGGTGTCAGCACTTTTTTACGTCCCTGCGGTTTGTCGGGCTGGGTTACCACACCTACGACATGGTAACCTTCTGCCATCAGCATATCCAGGGAAGGTACAGCAAATTCAGGTGTTCCCATAAAAACGATATTCAAATCGATCACTCCTTAATTGCGACGCGGTCCAGTCTGATCGGCTGCAATTTCATATACTTTCTCGGCGATATCCGTGAAAAGCACACCGTTCAGATGGTCAATTTCGTGCTGGAACGCACGGGACAACAGGCCACTGCCTGTAATGATCAGCTCTTTACCTTCACGATCGAGCCCTTTAACTGTTACCGTCTCATAGCGACGGACATCACCGTTAATTCCAGGAATACTCAGGCAGCCTTCCGGCCCAAACTGTTCACCTTCACTGGAAATAATCTCGGGATTAATCATTTTGATCAATCCTTGCTCATCCCCTGCGTCAATGACGATCAAACGTTTCAGTATGCCCACCTGTGGAGCAGCAAGACCTACGCCTTCTGCATCATACATCGTATCTGCCATATCATCCAGCAGCTTCTGCACATTAGGTGTAACCTTGGTTACCTCCTTGGCTCTCTTGTGTAGCACCTCATCTGGTTCTTTAACGATAATACGAATCGACATGTAGTAAGCACCTTCCTAATTCTTATCTTGTTTTCTAAAAATCATTTCTGCTTGTTTTCTCGGCAATCAACTTTATTTCATATGCTGGTTATAATCTATGTTTATACCGCTTGTTCACATCCACATTTTTTTGTATATAAAAAGCTGTGAAATGTTACATTAACATCTGCGGGTCTACATCAAGACTAATGAGCAACTTTTGGGCCTGAACATCATCATCCATGTGCCGGGCCGTTGCCAGAGCCAGACCGATCGCGTCCACATCCCCACGCCATTTTATCATACATTGGAATCGGTATCTATTCTTGATCCGCGGGATCGGCGAAGCGACAGGCCCAAGCACATCAAAGGCATCGTTGCTGAAACGGTCAAGACTGCCCAGCCAGCCAGCTGCATTTGCCTTTTCTTTCAGCAATCGGGTGTAGTTCTCGGCCAATCGGATCAACACAGGGAGCTGTTCATGGGAGAACGTCACCAGAATCAGACGGCAATACGGCGGATACTGTAAAGTTCTGCGATGCAGGAGTTCCTCCCGTACAAAGGATACGTAATCATGCTGGCTTGCATGTCCAATCGAATAATGTTCAGGCGTATAGGACTGTACGAACACTTCACCTGGCAATTGATGACGGCCCGCCCGGCCCGCCACTTGCGTCAATAGCTGGAACGTCTTCTCGGCAGCACGAAAATCAGGTAAATTCAGCGCTGAGTCCGCGGTGATTACACCCACCAGAGTCACATCGGGGAAATCGAGTCCTTTGGCGACCATCTGGGTCCCAAGCAGGACATCGGCCTTTTTCTCCCGAAATTGCTTTAACAGCTTTTCATGTGAACCCTTTTCGGTAGTGGTGTCCACATCCATTCGAATGACACGAATCCCTGGGAAAAGCTTGGCCAGCTCTTCCTCCACCCGCTGTGTTCCTGTGCCAAAGTACCTGATATGCTCGCTTCCGCAATCCGGGCAGGTTTCAGGTGCAGCTTCCGCATAACCGCAATAGTGACAGCGCAGATTGTTGGAGCGCTGATGATACGTCAAGGAGATATCACATTCAGGACAACCGGCCACATATCCGCAGCTGCGGCACATCACAAACGTGGAATATCCGCGGCGATTCAGCAGCAGCACCGTCTGTTCTCCGCGCTCCATCCGCTCCTCGATTCCTTTGTGCAGCGCCCTGCTGAACATGGACCGATTGCCTTCCTTCAGCTCTTCGCGCATATCAATGATACGGACGGTTGGCAGGTTGTTGCCAAGCGCCCTTGTGGGCATTTCCAGCAAAAGCGGAGCAAACTCGTCATTGCTTTGCGAGCGCGCAGCATAATAACTCTCAAGCGAAGGTGTGGCGGAGCCGAGAACAACCACGGCCTGATGCTGTTGTGCTCTTTTGACAGCGACATCCCGCGCATGATATTTAGGCGTCTCCTCCTGCTTGTACGAGGTTTCATGCTCCTCATCCATAATAATCAGTCCCAGCCTGCTAAAGGGAGCAAATACCGCAGAACGTGCGCCAATCGCCACCTTGACCTGACCTTCACGAATTTTGCGCCATTCATCATAACGCTCACCGCCGGACAGTCGGCTGTGCATGACCGCTACTTGATCGCCAAAACGTCCCTTGAAACGTTCCACCATCTGTGGCGTAAGGGCAATCTCTGGCACCAGCACAATCGCCTGTCTGTCCTGATTAATACATTGCTGGATCGTCTGCAGATACACTTCTGTTTTGCCGCTGCCTGTAACCCCATGCAATAGAAAAACGCCGTGACGATGTTCCTGCAAACGACCGTTTATGCTGGCATAAACACCTTGCTGCTCATCGGTCAATGCCAGTGGTTCTGTTGGTTTAAAACGTCTGCCTTGATATGGATCGCGGAATACCTCCACATCCTCCGTAACAACCAGTCCTTTGTCCTCAAGCCCTTTGACGGTTGCCGCCGATACTTGCAAGGTAGCCAGCACTTCTTTCATAGGCATAGGCAGCAAGTCCTTCATCTCCAGCAAAAAAGAAAGAATTTCCTTCTGTCGCTGTGCCTTGGCCGGGAACGATTCAAGCGCCTCTTCTGCGGCAGCAATATCTACAGCCAGATTAACGGATTTCATCGTTTTTTTGCTAAGCTTGTCCTTGATCGCCTGGCTTTCCAGCAGAACACCACTCAGCAGCAGTTTTTTGATCAAAGCAGCATGATTCGGATATTTCCGGCTTAATTGCTGCAGTGGAACCTGCCCCCTGTTTTGCACAAAACGAATAATATCCTGCTGCACCTTCTCGGCGCTAGACTCTTCTCCCCACACAAACAACACGTCTTCGTTAGAGGTTTTATCCAAGGCACGTCCATCGAGCGCATCTCCCAGCGAAATATAACGCTCGGCTTTTCCTTTCAGCGCCGTAGGCACCATCACCTGCAAGGACAAGATGCGATTGCTCGCATAACGCTCGCTCATCCATTCTGCCAGCTCCACCAGGTCCTTCGAGAGAGGCGGCACAATGTCCAGCAGTTCCTGAATAGGTTTCAGCCTGAATGATTCCTCACCTGTGCGCGGAACCAGATCAACGACAAATCCCTGCACCGTGCGATGTCCAAAAGGTACACCTACCCTGCTCCCCACCTCAATCCATTCCTTCATCGAGTCGGGAACCAGATAATCAAAAGGCCGGTCGGTCTGCTTCACAGGCACATCGACAATGACCTTGGCAATCTCCATCTATCAATTCCTCCCGGCAATGCGCTCTGCCGCAATTCGAAGCAAGCGATGCGCCACATCTTGCTTGGACATCAATTCAAGCTCCTCTACCAATCCATCCCGGTCATAAATATGAACCGCATTGGTGTCTGTCCCGAATCCGGCTCCCGAACGGGTGACATCATTGGCTACGATCAGATCACAATTTTTCCGTTCCAGCTTTTCACGTGCATACATTTCCAGCGACTGCGTCTCTGCGGCAAAACCGATCAAATACTGATGGGTTTTCCGTTTGCCCAGCGTCTCCAGAATATCTATATTTTTCACAAGCTCCAGTGACAGTGTGTCACCTGTCTTCTTGATTTTCTCTGTGTAAACTTCCTTTGGTCGATAATCAGCGACAGCCGCTGCTTTAATAACGATGTCCGCATCCTGCCACTCCTTGGATACCGCTTCATACATATCCTGTGCGGACTGCACGGGAATAACCTCCACCTGCTCCGGCGGCTGGGCCTGTGTATTGCCCATGACCAGCTTCACATCGGCGCCCAGATCACGCGCGGCAGCGGCGATGGCAAAGCCCATTTTTCCGGATGAGTCATTGGTAATATAACGAACGGGGTCAATTCGCTCAACTGTACCGCCAGCGGTAACCACGACCTTTTTTCCTTTTAAAAGCAAATCCTGGCCTTGTGTCTGAACCTCGCTCAGAGCTTGCTCCGAACGTCTCATCGAAGGAGTATTACGCTGCGCAAAGAAACGCTCCACCACGTCGACAATCGTCTCCGGCTCTTCCAGACGCCCCTTGCCAACATATCCGCAGGCGAGCAGCCCTTCGCCGGGTTCAATCATTAATGCGCCTCGTTCAACGAGCAGATTCATATTTTGTTTGACCGCCGGATGATCGTACATATGTACATTCATGGCCGGTGCGATCATTACAGGTGCAGTGGTAGCCAGCAAAGTGGTTGTCAGCATATCATCAGCCATTCCATGTGCCATCTTGGCAATGACATTCGCAGTCGCAGGAGCGACCAGCAAGAGATCGGCCAGATCAGCCAGATGAATATGAGACACCACCGCCGGTTCCCGTTCATCAAATGTATCTGTGTACACCGGGTTGCGGGTTAATGTCTGCAGCGTTAATTCGGATATAAACTGTGTTGCAGAAGCCGTCATAATGACGTGAACATCCGCTCCCTTCTGCACCAGCTTGCTGCATAATGCTGCCGCCTTATAAGCCGCTATGCCACCTGTTACGCCGAGCACAATTCTTTTACCGTTCAACATGTGTATATCCCCCGATCATGTTAAGACGTCAAATATCCATTAAAAATAAAAAATAACAGTCCTTAAATAAGGATTAAAGGCTTATTCGTAAAAAAATAACAACCTCGCGGTTGTCAACATAAATTGGGCTTTCGCCGTATGCAGTTGAAGAGCAGCCGCCAGGGCTTACTCTTCTTCTTCATCCTGTCCTTTGAGTACAACCAGATGATCTCCGTAGATTTCTTCCAGTGCAACGCCAACCTGTTTATGGGATTTTGCGTTTCTCAGCTCGGATTTTTCGCCTTCGCGAAGTTGTCTGGCACGGCGGGAAGCAGCGACAACCAGGGAATACTTGCTGTCAACTTTATTCATCATTTCATCAATTGAAGGATACAGCATATTAACAAAACACCTCTTTGCTTTAGTATAATCACAAGTTGCCGCCGGACAGAGCCTTTATGTTGCGCGTCTTCACATTAAGGCATGCGGGCTTAACCCATCCTTAACATGATATGACAACTGCCCCATGAATATCGCTGTATACGGCGGCAAAAGGGATTATTTATTGATCTTACAATGTTCGGCAATAATGATGCTTTCTATTCGCTTGCAAGCGAGTTCGATTTCATCATTTACCACCGCATAATCATACTGTTCCAGCAGATTGATCTCATCCACCGCAACGGACATCCGGTGATCAATCGTCGCCTGACTTTCCGTACCACGGCCCTGAATGCGATCCTTCAGCTCGTCCAGAGAAGGCGGAAGCAGGAACACAAAGATTCCTTCCGGGAATTTCTCCTTCACTTTGAGCGCACCCTGAACTTCAATCTCCAGAATGATATCGCGGCCTTCGTTAATTGTTTTCTCCACAAAATCACGCGGAGTACCGTAATAATTGCCTACATATTCCGCATGCTCCAGCAGCTGATCCTCGGCAATCATCTTCAGAAACTCATCATGCGAGTGAAAAAAATAGTTTACCCCATGCTCTTCACCCAAACGTGGCTGACGCGTGGTTGCTGATACCGAATACGTCAGATTCGGCACCCGTTTACGCAGTTCGCTGCATACTGTACCCTTCCCGACCCCGGATGGGCCGGACAACACTATCAGTAATCCCTTAGACATATTACACTCCATTTTATTCGTCGTTATCATCATCTTTCGAAGAAAGACGATGGGCGACCGTTTCAGGCTGAACTGCAGACAGAATAACGTGATCGCTATCCGTAATAATAACGGCACGGGTACGTCTTCCGTAAGTTGCATCGATCAGCATGTGACGATCTCTTGCCTCTTGTATAATTCTCTTGATCGGCGCCGATTCCGGACTCACGATGGATATAATCCGGTTCGCCGATACGATGTTACCGAATCCAATGTTAATGAGTTTGATTGCCATAATCAGGTTCTTCCCCCTATACATGCGACTCTTCTGCCGAAATTTGGCCGTTCATTCGATGTTCGCTGCTTGCTCACGAATCTTCTCCAGCTCCGCCTTCATCTCGACAACACGGTTCACCAGAGCCAAGTGGTTGGCTTTTGATCCAATCGTATTGACTTCCCGATTCATCTCCTGAATCAGAAAGTCCAGCTTGCGACCTACCGGGTCTTCGCTCTTCAGCAATTCCCTGCTCTGTCCAAAATGACTGAGTAAACGTGTAAGCTCCTCTTCAATGTTGGAACGATCCGCAAACACTGCGATTTCCATACCCAATTTATGCTCATCAAAAGGGAAAGAGCCCTCTTCCTGCATTTCCGTAAGCCGCTGCCTTAACTTGTTGCGGTAATCACTTACCACCGTTGGCGCAAGCGCGAGCATCTCGGTATGCAGTGACTCCAGACGGGTAATCCGCCGTTCCAGATCAGTGGCCAGATGAAGACCTTCGCGAGCGCGCATCTGCTCCAGACTGGAGAGAGCCTCATTCAAACCTGCATGCAAAACCTGCTCCCATTCATGCTTCTGTTCGTCTGGCACGAAGCTCGTCCCATCCGACTGAACCATAACATCCGGCAGCCCCAGCATATCCACAATGCTTGGTTTGCCCTGCAGTCCAAATTGACGTTCCAGCTGCTCTGCAGCCTGCAGATAGGCCCTGACCGCCTGCTCATTCAGAACAGCGGGAAGAGCCTGGTCTTCCTCTTTTTCTTTCATTACATAAACATCAATCCGCCCTCGTTTCAAGCGGCTCTGTACGATCTTCCTCAAACCATCCTCATAGTACGTCCACTCTCTCGGCAGACGCATCATGACTTCACAATAACGATGATTGACTGATTTGATCTCCAATTGTACCTTGTAGCCGCCAAAATGAAAGGCGGATTGACCGTATCCGGTCATACTGAATGACATCGGCATCACATCCGTTTTACTATTGTAATTGATTATTAGGGTGGAAACAAGTAGGACATTGATGCTCCGATTTCTCCCAGACATATTGAGTCAGCTCGGCGGTCATGCCATAGAACATAAACGGAGTCATCAAATAGATCCCCTTGAAATGCTCTGTAGCTACATCCAGCAGTTCTTTCGCAATCGTTACTCCCATCGCACGGCCTTCTTCGCCTTCAAGTCCTGCCATACGAGACCGCACCTCATCCGACAGCTGAATCCCGGGAACCTCATTGTGCAAATACTCCGCGTTGCGTCCGCTTGCCAGCGGCATAACACCGACAAATATAGGAATATCCAGATGTTTGGTTGCCTCACGCATCTTTACGATCAGTTCCGGATCGTATACAGGCTGTGTCATAATATAGTCTGCCCCGGAGGCAATTTTCTTCTCAAGCCGCTGCACCGCTTTGTCCAGATGTTTAACATTTGGGTTAAACGCGGCACCAATCACAAAACCAGCCTTCTGTTTCAACGGTTTACCCGAGAAGGCTACACCATCATTCAGCTGTTTGATCATTCGAATAATCTCAAATGAGGTCAGGTCGTACACCGAGCTGGAGCCAGGTAAATCACCGAATCTGGCAGGATCACCAGTTACCGCAAGCACATGATTAATGCCCAGCGCATCGAATCCCATCATATGGGACTGGGTGCCGATCAGATTGCGGTCACGGCAGGCAATATGCACAAGTGCACGCAGACCGGTGCGGTCCTGCACCAGATGTCCAAGGGCCATGTTGCTCATACGGGTCACGGCAAGAGAGTTGTCCGCCAGCGTCAGTGCATCTGCTCCGGCAGCTTTCAGCGTTTCAGCACCCTTCATGAACTTGGCAATGTCCAGATCACGCGGCGGGTCAAGCTCGACAATGACCGTATGGCGCTGCTTGACCAGATCCACAATCGTTGGCTGTCCCCCGCGCCCTGCACGTTCATCTAGATTCTCATGAAGCACGATTCGCGGCTGGCTCTCGGCTGGATCAGGCTCTGCAATCGGCAGCGGTACATACTCCGCAAGCGCTTGTTTGATGGCTGTAATATGATCAGGCGTTGTACCGCAGCATCCACCGATAATACGGGCACCAAGATCTGCAAACTGCACGGCAGTTTGGCCAAAATATTCAGGCGTGGCGCCATAACGAAACTGACCGTCCACATAATCCGCCGCACCCGCATTCGGATACACGGACATCGGTACACCGATGCGACCAGATACGGTTTCCATCGCACGCATAATCCCGTTCGGACCAGAACGACAGTTGAAGCCGATGACGTCAGCTCCCTGCTCGCGCATAATGCGAAAGGCTTCAGGCATCGTGAAACCGTCCAGTGTATGGCCCACATCTTCCACCGCGAATTGGCCGATAACCGGAAGATCGCTCAGTTTACGCGCCTGCAGAAGAGCAATGTCCATCTCTTCAATATCATAAAAGGTTTCGAGCAGTATGCCGTCCACACCTTCATCCAGCAAAGCAGAAATTTGCTGCTGATAGAAGCGCTTCAATTCACTGGTAGACACGTTCGTTCGTTTACCGCCGCGTATAGAGCCCACAGCGCCGAGAACGTATCCGTCTGAACCGGCAACTTCCTTTGCGATGCGTACACCTGCACGGTTCACTTCCTCGACTCTGGACTCCAGTCCAAACTTGGACAACTTGTCAAAATTGGCCGAGTATGTGTTCGTCTCAAAGATCTCTGTGCCAGCATTCCGATAACGGCGATGCACGTCTGCCACAACTTCCGGTGAAATCAAGTTCAATTCTTCATAGGAAATCCCAACCGGGAATCCCATTTGATATAGAAACGTTCCCATGGCCCCATCACCAACAAGAACACGTTGTTTCATTGCAGTGCGTAAATCCGCCTTCATCCCATTTCCCCCCGCCTAGCTGTGATCATTTCATACTAATGTAACACAAAAAACGCTAAAAAACGAAGAAAAACACAGGATTTTGCTGTTTGTCCGGCTCCAGTGGACATTCCTAGTATTGAACGTCCGAAAGCTCACTTGAGGGGCTGGACCGAGGATGTTCTCATCAAGAGTAAAAAAGAGGCCCGTAGGCCTCCGTGATCATTAATCTCATCGTACGAACTTGATTATGAAGTAACTCCCTTGAAAACAACTTCGGCTGGTCCAGTCATATAGACGTGGTTATCTGCCTCGCTCCACTCAATGTTAAGATCTCCGCCCTTCAAGCTGATTACTGCCGTGCGGTCTGTATGGCCGTTCAGCACCGATGACACGAGCGTTGCACAGGCGCCGGTTCCACAAGCCAGCGTTGGTCCTGCTCCGCGCTCCCACACTCGCATGTCTACATATCCGCGGTCGCGTACAGTCGCGAATTCAACATTGATTTTTTTCGGGAACATCGGATGCACTTCAAGCAGCGGCCCCCAGGTCGTCAGATCAAAGTTCACTGCATCATCCACATAGATAACTGCGTGAGGGTTGCCCATAGATACCGCCGTAAATTTGAATGCATGTCCATTGGCTTCAATGTAATGATCAACTACAGGATTCGCATCTACTGTGGTTGGCACCTGAAGACCATCGAGGATTGGCTCGCCCATATCTACCCGCACCGTTTCCACTTTGCCATCACGCAGGTTGAGGGTCACGGGCTGTACTCCGGCGCCGATCGTTTCAATGGTAATCTGTTCACGGTCAACATGACCGTGGTCGTATACGTACTTGGACACGCAGCGAATAGCATTGCCGCACTGCTCCGCTTCCGAGCCGTCCGAGTTCATAATACGCATCTGAAAATCCGCCTTCTCTGAAGGAAGTATATATACCAGGCCGTCCGCTCCGATGCCGAAGAAGCGATTGCACCATTTAACTGCAAGCTCCGCCGCATCCGAAGGAAGCTCCTTTTCTCCAAATACAATAATAAAATCGTTGCCCAATCCGTGCATTTTCGTAAATTCCATATCCTTGCCCACTCCTTTTGGCAGTCTGCTGCCAAAGCTTTAGTTTATAAATTATTCTCTCTTATTGAGGCTCTTACAGTCAAAACCGATTGAAGCTGTTACAGTCAAACCCGATTGAAGCTGTTACAGTCAAACCCGATTGAGAGTATTACCCGTAAAACCAGGAAGCGATCTTTGATCCACGTTCATGCATATAAAAAAGCTATCCTGCAAAATGTCAAAGCTCTCGCTTTGAATCATTTTGAGGATAGCATACCGAAACAGCTCAGGAATTACTATTGATTTTATGCTGAAAACTTTGTACTTTTCGGTACGAAGCGCCCGGGACCACCCATACGGCGGCGATTACGACGACCTCCCCACACGCTGCCTGCCCCCATCAGGAAGGTAGGAATACCTGCGGCTACGATGCAGATTGCCCATTCACGCAGACCGAGAGGTACGGTTTTGAAAATCGGCTGCAGCGGTTCAACGTACATGACAACCAGCATAAGCACAACAGAGGAAATGACAGCAAGCACGAGATATTTGTTCTGCAGCGGATTTCGATGGAAGATGGAACGCGAGCTCCGGCAGTCAAACACATGGATCAGCTGGGCGAGCACCAGAGTTGCAAAAGCAACAGACTGCGCTTTGATCAATTGACCCGGATTATCCGGAGCCGCCTGAAGAGTAAGCCAGAATGCACCGAGCGTACATAACCCGATCAGCACACCACGGCTAACAATTTTCCATCCTAATCTGCGGGCAAAAATATTTTCCTTCGCTCCGCGCGGCTTATGCTCCATCAGATCTTTTTCCGGTTGGTCGACTCCAAGCGCCATGGCAGGCAGGCCATCCGTCACAAGGTTTACCCATAGAATCTGAATAGGCACAAGCGGAAGAGGCAAGCCCATCATCATTGCAAAAAACATCGTCAGAATTTCGCCTACATTGGATGCCAGCAAATAACGGATAAACTTGCGAATATTCTCATAGATGTTGCGGCCCTCTTCAATAGCTGCCACAATCGTGGAGAAATTGTCATCACTCAGAATAAGGGAAGAGGCTTCCTTGGTTACATCCGTACCGGTAATGCCCATTGCGATGCCGATGTCTGCTGCCTTGATCGCAGGTGCATCATTGACACCATCTCCGGTCATGGCAACAACGTGTCCTCTGCGCTGCAGTGACTTGACGATGCGCAGCTTGTGCTCGGGTGAAACTCGGGAGAACACATAAATGTCGTTCACCTGTTTATCCAGCTGCTCATCCGTCATGCCCGCAAGCTGCTGTCCACTCAGTGAAGCTCCGCCGCGAGGCAGAATGCCCAGCTGATGGGCGATCGCTTCTGCCGTTGTACCATGATCTCCCGTAATCATGACGGTACGTATGCCCGCCTTGCGGCATGTAGCAATGGCATCACGAACCTCACGACGAGGGGGATCAATCATACCTGCAAGCCCGACAAACACAAGCTGGCTTTCTGCTGCATGTTCGTCAGCGACATGTTCCTTCGGTCTGACTTCACGGTAAGCCATCCCGAGCACCCGCAGCGCATTGCCAGCCATGCTTTCGTTGGCAGCCATCACCTTCTGGCGCAATGTGCCGGTGAACGGAACGACTTTGCCCTCCCATAGAATATAGCTGCAATGCTCAATGAGTACGTCAGGCGCTCCCTTGGTATAAATCATTCGCCCGCCCTGATGTTTAATCATTACGGACATACGCTTCCGCTCGGAATCAAACGGAAATTCCTGCTCTCGCACATACAATTCCTTGAGTCCTGCCGGAGTGAGGCCCATTTTGGAAGCCATTGCGACCAGAGCCCCCTCCGTCGGATCGCCCTTTAGTTCCCAAAGCACTTGGCTGACATAATCCTGATTTTCCTCCTGCTGGCCTTTCTTGCGGCCTTTTTTATTTTCTTTTTTTGAATCTTTATTTTTTTTCTTGCTGCCTGGCTCGTTCAGAACCGTTTCTACAATGCTCGCATTGTTGCAAAGTGCACTGATCTGAAGCATTCTTCGCAGGGACTGGTCGCTTTTCAGCTCAATGATCCGATCATTCTCCAGCATGTAACCTTCCGGTGCATAACCGTCTCCTGTGACCTTGATACTGCGTCCTTCAAGCCACACATTCGTGACCGTCATTTTGTTTTGTGTCAGGGTACCTGTCTTATCCGAGCAGATTACGGAGGCGCAGCCCAGCGTCTCTACCGATGGCAGCTTGCGTACAATGGCTTTGCGTTTAATCATTCGCTGTACACCCAGCGCCAGGGCGATGGTCACGATCGCAGGCAGCCCTTCCGGGATTGCCGCTACAGCAAGGCTGACACCTGCCAGGAACATGCCTACAGCGGGTTGTCCATGCAGAATACCTGCGACCACAACCATCACCGTTAACCCCAGCGCAACAAAGATCAGAATTTTGCCCAATTGCTCCAATCTGTGCTGCAGCGGAGTCTCCTGCTCCTCCGTGCTCTGGATCAGGTCAGCAATTTTCCCCATCTCTGTGTCCATACCCGTACGAATAACGATACCTTTAGCCGTACCCCGAGTGACCATTGTGCCCATAAAACCCATATTTCGCTGGTCTCCCAGTGGAACATCTTCACTGGCAATGGGCCTGCAATGTTTGCTGACAGGCACGGATTCTCCCGTGAGTGCAGACTCCTCTACATCGAGACTGCTCGTTTCCAGCCAGCGTACATCGGCGGGAATTCGGTCCCCGCTTTCCACCACGATGATGTCTCCAGGAACGAGCTGTTTTGCCGGAAGATGCACTTCCTGACCTGAACGGAGTACTTTGGCGAGAGGTGCCGACAGCTGCTTGAGTGCGCGCAGGGAACGTTCTGCTCTGAATTCCTGTACAAAGCCTAAGATGGCGTTCAGCACGATAATGGCAACAATCGTCACCGCATCCAGATACTCTCCAAGCAAACCGGATACCAGGGTTGCCCCCATAAGCACCAGCACCATGAAGTCCTTGAACTGATTAAGCAGCAGCGTGATCGGAGATATCCGCTTTGCCTCACTCAGCTCGTTCGAGCCAGCTGTTTTTCGCTTTTCTTCCACCGCTTCCTCTGTTAATCCCTCCTGCGGATCGACTCCAAGAGTGTCACGAAGCTCTTTGTCACTCAGTTGATGCCACTTGGTATGTTCCATGCTACAGAATTCCCTCCCAGTCTCATTTCATCTGCAATGCAAGCTCTCACATGTTTCACCGGCATGCTGCCAGGGCAAGCTGTACACTGTGCCGGACAAACTACCTGCTCTATATGTATTCGGACATGTCCGTGAATAGCACCCGGAAGGTGAATCCTTTCCCTGATGGACAGAATAAGCTAAAATATAAGTCTGCGAAGCTTATGGGTAACTCCTGATTGCAGTAAGAAAGAGGGCAGCCATCCTTTTGTTATGACCCATCTGATTACATACGTCTGGCTGTCTGTAAATTCGTTATAGATAAGGCAATCTGCAAGAACCGTGCAGATGCTTGAATAGAGAGGAAGTGGACAATATGGCACTTGACGGCATCGTAACCCGCGCCATCGTACATGAGCTGCAGGGCTGCATCGGAGGGAGAATCAGCAAAATCCATCAGCCAAACGGTCATGATGTAGTGCTCACCCTGCGTGCCCAGCGCGGCAACAGCAAGCTGCTTGTCTCGGCAAGCCCGACATACCCGCGTGTGCATTTTACCGAGAAAACATTTTTGAATCCGACAGAAGCGCCAATGTTCTGCATGCTGATGCGCAAGCACTGCGAAGGGGCTATCATTGAGAACATCCGCCAGATTGGCATGGAACGGATCATTCATATCGATGTGCGTCAACGGGACGAGCTTGGTGATGTTTCGGTCAAACGCATCATTATTGAACTGATGGGACGTCACAGCAATATCATTTTGCTCGACCCTGCGACAGACACAATTCTGGACGGTATTCACCATGTTACTCCATCCATCAGCAGTTACCGTGTCATCATGCCTGGTTTCTCATACACGGCCCCGCCGGAGCAGCACAAAAGCAATCCGCTGGAGGTCACTTCAAATGAGTTTGCACAGTTGATCTCTACTGCAGTGGAGCAGAACGAGCAAACGTCAGGCGCTGAAGCGGGGAATGAATCAGACCTGCATCCTTCTCGCTGGCTGGTCAATGCATTCAGCGGTATGAGTCCGCTCATTGCGGGAGAGATCACAGCTCGCTCAGCTTCAGAAGCAAACGGTCTGGATGCGGAAACACTCTGGACTGCTTTTGAATCCGTGCTGGCTCCTGTCAAGGAACATCAGTACACCCCTGTATCCGGGCTGAATGCCAAAGGCAAAATGGTCTTCTCTGCCATTCGTCTGCAGAGCATTGAGGAACAGGAAAAAACGTATGATACAATGAGTAAATGTATGGAGGATTATTACGGAGACAAGGCCGAACGGGACACAGTTAAACAAAGAGTCAGCGACCTGCTCCGGTTCCTGCAAAATGAGCGAAGCAAAAACATTAAAAAGCTCGACAACCTGAACAAGGATCTGCTTGAAGCAGATGATGCGGACAAGTACAGACTGTGGGGGGAATTGTTATTTGCTTCCCTGCATCTGGTCAACAAGGGTGATAAAAGTGTAGAGCTGGTCAACTTTTACGACGAAGAGCAGCGCAGCATCACCATTCAGCTTGATCCGTTGCTTACACCATCCGATAATGCGCAGCGTTACTTCAAGCGTTATAACAAATACAAAAACAGCCTGGCTGTCATTCATGAGCAGCTTGGCAAAACGAAGGACGAGATCGCCTATCTCGACAACCTGCTGCAGCAGCTTTCCATCGCATCCATGAACGATATTGAAGAAATTCGGGACGAGCTTGTACAGCAGGGGTACTTGCGTGACCGAAACAAAAAAGGCAAGAAGAAAAAGAAAAATGATCGTCCAACCGTGCATCAATTCACATCCTCGGAGGGCATTGACATTCTGGTTGGCAAAAACAATCTTCAGAACGAGTATGTAACCAACCGACTCGCTTCAGCAAATGATACATGGCTGCATACCAAAGACATTCCTGGCTCACATGTGGTCATTCGCAGCACGGATTATGGTGAAGCTACGCTGGAGGAAGCAGCACAACTAGCAGCTTATTTCAGCCAAGCAAAGGAATCAAGCAGCGTGCCTGTAGACTACACTTACATTCGTCATGTACGTAAACCAAGCGGTGCAAAGCCCGGCTTTGTCATTTATGACCATCAGAAAACGCTGTTTGTCACGCCGAATGACGAGTTGATCAAAAGCCTGCCCTCAACGATCAAAAACGGGTAAGGTAGCGTAGCGCATCTAGTCAGATGGTACGCTTGATAAGCTCTAACGATCAGGAGAAGCCTTATTTGGGCGTTTTCAGGCATTTTATATTTCTAACGATTCACAGAGACGTTATTTCCCTGAATTCGCTCCACCGGAGGCCATTTTTTAGTGTTTTGGCTGAAATAAGGCTCCTGGGGATCGTTAGAATTCAAACAGCCCGAATCGAAGGCAAATAAGGTTCGTGAGAATCGTTAGAATTTGTTGATGGATAGTTCATCTTTTAATCTCACCCTTCTCTCTCGGCTCCTCTCAGAGATCCTAACAGGCCGAGCGAACCGAGCGAAACAAATCATAAAAAGGCCATAAGCACCCTGAAGAACTCCTTCAATGTGTTTATGGCCTTCCTTTTATCTAGGACGTGTCTTGAAACCTACTGAAGTGCATCTTTTACCGCCTTTTCGCCCCATGCTGCGTCACTTTCCCTTGACGTGCCCCGGCAAGCCTGCGGAAAACTTCCTGGCTTGGAACGAAAATTCAGCAAAATCTGCCGTCTTCAGAGTTTTCAGACACGCCCTAAACCCTTGCTTCTAAACTACTTCGCTTTCCTTTTATCCTTACATTGTTGTATCCTTACATTGTCTTATGCTTACCTTGTCTTATACCTACTGTCAGCCACGCTTCATGCGCCTATTTCGATTTTCTCATCGATGATACAGCCCGAAGCTGCTCTACGACCTCCATCGCTACCGTTTTGCTGCCTAAATCTCCGTGAAAAACAACACCTTGCCGTTCTCCGTGATAATCTGACCCACCTGTAACAATCAGATCAAATTCCCTCGCCAGCTCCAAATACCGCTGCTCATCCTCCGGGCCATGATCCGAATGAAACACCTCGATACCGTCGGGCTTGGCGTCCATGATGATCTGTCTTACCAATTCATTATTCCCGTAAATACCCGGATGCGCTATGACTGCAGCACCACCCGCTTCTCTAATCCAGACACAAGCATCCTTCGGTGCAACACGAGGTACAGATACATAGCCAGGCTTGCCTTCCGCCAGATACTGATCAAAAGCATCCCGCATATCGGCGGCATACCCTTTTTTTACAAGCACATCTGCCATATGTGGTCTGCCCACACTTTCATCCGGCTCCAGCGGCCGCCCCAGCTCGTCCAGCACCTCCTGCCAAGTGATATCCAGACCAAGCTCCTGAAGCTTGGCAATCATCCGATGATTGCGCTCCTCTCGCGCCTCTCTCAAACCGCGCAATCGCTGCAGAAAACGTTCATCATCTACGTCTACCTCATATCCAAGGACATGGATCTCCTTGCCGCCCGCGCGTGTACTGATCTCTACCCCGGCAATAACATCAATATCAAGCAGCTGTCCGGCCTGCCTGGCCTCGGTCACTCCAGCCACGGTATCATGGTCTGTCAGAGCTACTGCGGATAACCCTTTTCGCTTCGCAAGCTTCACATTATCTGTCGGGGACTGCATTCCGTCCGAAGCCTGGCTATGTGTATGAAGATCACAGCGTCCCTGATGCTGATTCATGGGCAATCCTTCCTTTCATATCCAATGCTGGACTGTTGATTCTTACCGTTTCTTTTTCACAATCCTCAAGTAAATCCATCTTACAGAACATACTTCCTAAGCCTGCTCTCCCGTCTCATGCTCCTGCTGACGCAAATACCCCAGAAAAGCTACAGCGGACAGCGGCAGCAAGGAGGATTTCAGATGAATGGCATAAAACTGACGCTTGAACTCCAGCCCGCGAATGTCCACCATATGAACAAGCCCCAGAGCCAGCTCATGCTGCACAGAAGAGGGAGACAGCATCGTAATGCCTACCCCTGCTTCCACAGCCGATTTGACCGCTCCTGTACTGCCAAGCTCCATGACCACATTCATGTCACTTGGGTCAATTTTTTTCTTCTGCAGCTGCCCTTCCATCACTTGACGTGTACCAGAGCCTTCCTCCCGCAGTACAAAAGGATAATTCATGACTTCTTCAAGATTGACTTTGCCACGGCCAGCCAGATCATGTCCCGCAGGTACAATCAGCTTCAGTTCATCCTGCATGACAGGTTCCACAATCATATCGGGATGATGTATCGGCGCTTCAATTAATCCAAAGTTCAACTGGTGCTTCAAAATCTCATCCATGATCTGGGTTGTATTCATCACTTTCATAACAATGGAGATATCGGGATACTGCTTTGCAAAAGGTCCAAGCATACGAGGCAGCACATATTCCCCGATGGTCAGACTTGCTCCAAGCTGCAATCTCCCCTGCAGTTTCTGTGTAAAAGCAGACATCGCTTCGTCGGTCTGCCTGACCAGTTCTACACTTCGTTTGGCATGAGGCAGCAATGTACGGCCCGCCTCTGACAATTCTATTTTTTTGGTAGAACGATGCAGCAGCTTGGTTCCGAAATAATCCTCCAGCGATTGAATCTGCATCGTCACCGCCGGTTGTGTCATATGTAGTGCCTGTGCAGCCGCAGAAAAACTGCCCTTCTCTGCCACCGTATAAAAAATGTGCAGCTGATGAAAATTCATATGTTCGCCCCTCTTCCACTTGCTCTCTCTATATTGTAGCCGATTTCCCGTTCTGCAACAAAAAAAGCATGCAGCTTGTCTGCATGCGTAAGTACATAGAATCTCGCATTAAATCTATGATTGCAATATCAAAACAACTTATTATCTGTGCTTCCGGCTATTCTTGACCAGTGTCATTCTTCTGGAGTGTCTAAGCCAGGAATAATACGACTTCAAATCTCGAAGCTCAATCGTCTCCGACATACGTCCCAAAAACGTCACTACAATCATTTTGTGCAATGGATTGCCTGTTATATCATATTCTCCTTCAAGCTCGGAAAACTCAGCGACCATAACCAAATCATCATCAATCAGGTAAACGTCCTGTTCATTGCGGTAATATGGTGTTACCCGGTCCTGCTTCAGACACTCCCACAACCATGCCGCAATATGGTCATCATCACTACGCGCAGCCTCAATACGGTCTGCATACCGCATCTTTGCATGATGGGTAATGACGATGTCAGCCACTTTCTTGTCTCCGAGAGCCACAAAAAACGGCTCGTAGGTGCTCCAACGTTGCATCACCTTATCACGCATGGGAATCACTCTCCACCAGATAGGACTTTCTATCTATTTATTACCAAATATATTACAACATAAGTCCCGCAACCTCAAGGCGTAAGTTTAACTTTTTTCATAAAATTCTATTTATACCGCGTTTAAGAAAAGAGCGACCCACCGGGCCCCTCCTGCGTTTCGTGCTATATTCCGTAATAGCTTGTTTTGTCCATCGTTTTGCTGGCATACTCGGTTTTGATCTCGTTGCGATAAGAGCGCTCGATTTTGCGCACATAGGAAAGCCGCTTTACATTTTTCATCGTATCCTCAGCTCGTTCTGCATTAACATACATGACAACATAATGCATACGGCGGGAGATATAATGCACGGTTCCATATTTTTCGAGATTGCGGGCCGCTTTCAAATCACTAACCCAAATAATGAATCCAGTTCTTTCCGCAAACATCATCGTTCCCCGCCCTTCTATAAATGGAGACCGGCCCTCGAAAGGCCCGGTCCTTCACAATGTAAATCTAATCATTCATAAATCTGATCATTTGGCAGCGATTAGCTGCATCCACATTTGCCGCCGCTTCCGCAGCCACCTTTGGGATTTGGGTCATTACTCGGTACTTTAATGGTGGAGGATACGGCGAAGGCAATCGTCTCCGACATCTGAAACAGCATCTCGTCCAATGTTCGCTCCGCTTGCTTGAACCGCGCTACTGCTTCAAAGGACTCCAGTTCCTTTTCCAGCGCTTTTACCTGATCCTTCGCTGCATGATAGTCTGGGTGAAAGTGGCCAAACCGCTGTGTTTCCTCAAACAATTCTTTCTTGGCATTCAGCCTGCGGATGCCCTCCTGAATCTCGGGACTTGTCTCCACTTGCTGCTTCCAATATAAATAATCCGATACTTCGGCAGATTGGTTAATCATGTCACCCAGTTCATATGCGCCCGTTAACACTTGGGCCATATCGACCGTGTTTATTTCCGCTACGCTCATGAATTATTCATCCTATCTATATATAAAGTTCTACTTAACGTAGACTCCTTCATCATAGCATATCCATGAAAGGTTAAGAAGAGTTTTTCCTGTAATTGCAAGTGAGAAAGTATTCAAAATTCGGTTTTGGTTTCATTTTATCGCGTAAAGCCTTAGCTTTAGACATGTTCTGGCAGAATAAGACGCATTGTATCCCAGCCTTCAGGTGTAAATGTTCGCCATTCTGTCGTGCATACCGATTCTCCATTGTCCAGAAGGCACCAGGCCTCAAGTGTCCAGTGCTCATGTCCCTTAACGTGCTGAGGAATGAGGACGAACGTATTCTCTCCTTTTCGTACGCCGAGCTTCACTTGCCATTCGATGGCCTGCAGTGCAATCTGACGCGCCGTGGACATATGATACTTCCTCCATTCCCTGTGCCATGTCTCGGGTACATCCGCTTTTCTCAAGGACCAGGCAGGTTCATCCTGCTGAACCCCGCCCATATGAAGCAAATCGGCATTTCGACCTGCTGCCATGCCTGTCTTCATACGTCCTTGAAGTAAACCTTGCGCAGCAGAACGATAAACAAAAGAAGGCGACTTATGGATCAAATTCGATCCCACTTCTTTAACGAGACTGACAGTGTTCTGATTCTCCATCTGCGTCTGTGTTTGTGTTTGTTTTTGGGTTTGTTTCATCATCTGTGCTTCCCAATTTCTTGTCCAATCCTTCAAGGCACCCATCACATGCTCTGGCAAACTGCCATAACTATATTTCTCCAGAAATTGAACTGCCGACTGTCTCTCCTGTCCCCCTGCTATTGATTCGGCCTTCTCAACCCGCTCTTTACACAGCCGATAGATCGACATCTGATCACGTATCATTCGTTCACAGTAATGCTCCAGCCCCCAACAGACTCCAGGAGACACATCAGGGGGGACCATCACCTCAAAATCAGGCTGCACATACACTCTCGCGGATGCTTCCTCGACCTCTACCTGAGTATGATGCCGCGCAACATCCGCTTCAACGCTCCGAGTTGATCTTCGGATACCCATAAGCTCAGCCGGATTCATCAGCCAGCGAAACGCCAGCGCTCCATCTGCCGTCTCTCCAACCTCGCCAAACCCCCAGCCCGCTAAAGCCATCAGCCAGCTCTTGATTTTTGGATGGTCCTGCTCATTACTAATTCGATACCATTCATTCAACCCCCGTGTTAACAAGGCAAGCTGATAACGAAAATGCTGCATTATCGGCTCTGAGCCTCCATATCGGTCCATGCACACTTGGAAAATCTCCCGATGCATCTCTGACCATGGCAGCGAGATCCATTGCTGCAACTGCTCTTGTCTTATCTCAAATTCATTATCCGCCTGCTGCACCAAATTCAGGCAAAGCAGCATATCCAGCAGGATAACGACATGTACAGGATATAAATCAGCATGCTCATAAGCAATATTCAGGTCTTCAAAATCAGCAGAAGATAAAATCGTTAATGTGCTTAACTTCTGCACACTTCTTTTATGTATTATGCCTTTGGACGTGAGAGGTAATGCCTCCCTCTCGATCCAGGCGACCAGATGAAGCAGCTCTGCCGCTACATGCGGCTTAGCCTCACATATTACTCGCATAACAGGTTCATTCATCGCTTCAACCATAGGATTGGCATGATCAGTACAGACCAGTGTCAGCACGATGAGATGTCTTTGCGGGATATAATACGTGCATTCGCCCCAGCTTTTGTGAACCGAGCTAATCCACCGTTTACGCCGAAGCATGGCAAAGGCCTGGTTGGCTTCCGCCCCGCTTAAACCTTCCTTGGCCCACACTTCAGGAGGCAGAAGAGAAGAAAAGCTTTGACCCGCATGTTTGTGAAAAAGCAAACCTAGTACCCGCCGCTCTGCTTTTCCAAGCGCAGCCCATGATTCCAGACCGTACTCTTCTCTCGTTGGGGCTTCCTGCTCCATCTCATATTCTAAATCAGACATCACATGTTCCTCCTCCTCTGAGCGTTTAATGGATTACATCTGATTCCTGCACAATCGCATATTCGTACCCCTGCTCCACCAGAAACATCTGGCGATGAAGTGCGAACTCCTGTTCCTTGCTGTTTTCAGAAACAAGCGCATAGAAAAAGGCTTTATTCTCCTCTGCCTTGGGACGCAAAATGCGGCCTAGCCGCTGAGCCTCTTCCTGCCTTGATCCAAAGCTCCCCGAAATCTCAAGTGCAACCGCTGCATCCGGCAAATCAACAGCAAAATTGGCAACCTTGGATACAACAATCGTGCGTATATCGCCTTGACGAAAGGCAGAGAACCACTTGATTCGCTCCTGCTGGGACATCGAGCCTGAGATAAGCGGAGCATCAATTTCCCGGGCAATCATCTCCAACTGGTCGAGGTATTGACCAATGACAATTGTTGGTGCGTTGGCATGACGTTCAAGCAAACGTTTCACAACATTGATTTTGGCAGGATTTTCGGCTGCAAGCCGAAACTTATGCTTGCCCTCGGCTTGCGCATAGGTCGATCTTAATTCAGGCGACAACGGGACCCTGACCTCCTGACACTTCACCTCGGCAATCCACCCTTCCTGCTCCAGCTCTTTCCATGGCATATCGTATAATTTGGGCCCAATTAGCGAGAACACATCCTGTTCACATCCGTCTTCCCGCACAAGTGTTGCCGTCAGCCCTAAACGACGCGTTGCCTGAATGTCGGCTGTAGCCCGAAATACCGGAGCCGGCAGCAGATGCACCTCGTCATAGATGATCAGCCCCCACTTTCGCTCCTGCAAAAGGTGAATATGGCTGAACTCCGCATCCTTTGACTTGCGATGAGTCAAAATTTGATACGTTGCAACTGTCACCGACTTCACCTGTTTCTTCTGACCGGAATACTCCCCGATTTGCTCGGCGGTAATCGTTGTTTTATCCTGAATTTCCTGCATCCACTGCCGGACAGATGTCGTATTGGACGTTAAAATAAGGCATTCGCATTGCAGACGTTCCAGTACGGCTATGCCAATAACCGTTTTGCCTGCCCCGCAGGGAAGCACGAGCAGCCCGCTGCCTCCGATGCCTTCGCCGCCTGTAAAAGCATGCACCGCTTTTTCCTGATATGGACGCAGCGCAAAGCCACCATCTCGTTCTCTCCTTTGGAATGTACCTTCCGTGGATAACTCCGCATCAGAACGCCAGCCAAATGAAAGCTCACTGCCTTTCCGATAACCTGCATAGTCCAGCACCGGATAACCAAGACGTGTCAGCTCCTGCTTCAGCAATCCGCGTTTTTCCCCTGATAGCAGAAGTTCATGGGGATTGACCCGTTCCATACGAAATGCTGCAATCGACCTTATCTCGTTCAGCTCATCCAGCAGCTGTTCATCTTCACTAACCAAACGCATGCGGACATGATCCGGCTCAGCATACAGCTTTAATTTGCCATACTGGTCCATAATTCTCCGCACGTCCTGCATGAGCGCCGAAGGCACACTCCAGCGTGACACCTGCTCCAGACTGGCGATGACTTGCTCTGACGGCCAGCCTAGTGCTGCCGCATTCCACAGGGACAACGGGGTAATACGATAGGTGTGAAAGGCTGAAGGTGTTTTTACAAGCTCGGCATACATGGAGATCTGTGCTCTCGCCGCTTCATATTCAGCATGTCCCGTCTCAAGCAGCAACGTGAAATCCCGCTGAACAATACAGGCACCTGAAGGATTAAACGTCTTCACTTTTCTCTCCCTCCCTCACCATCTGCTAATATATCTCTGTTCTTCCAAAACAAAAATAAGCACCCTGTCCATACCTCGGTATGTTCAGGATGCCCAACTATAAGGTTTAAAATTCGGCTGCGTAACCTTTAACCATGGACACAAACAGCTTAACACCTGTCTGCATGGCGTCCTCGTCAAAATCAAACATCGGGTGATGATGTGGATACACTGCATTTTTCTCTGCATTGCCTGCGCCGACAAACATGAAGCACCCCGGAACCTTTTGCAAATAATACGCAAAGTCTTCTGCCGGCATCAGCATAGGAGAGTTCTGAACCCGATCCGCACCGAATGTCGCTTCAGCCTCGCGGAAGAACCGCGCTGTCTCTCGCTCATCATTCACAACAGGAGGGTAGCCCATAATGTATTTCACCTGAGTCTCTGCACCATAAGCAGCCCCAGTCTGCGCTACCATCGCAAGCACACGTTCCTTCATTGCGTTTCGAGTCTCTTCATCAAAGGTCCGCACCGTGCCGCTCAATTTGCACTGTTCGGCAATAACATTCTGCGCCGAGCCCGCTTGCATCGTACCAATCGTCAGCACAGCCGGGCGTAACGGATCAACCGAGCGGCTGACTACCGTCTGCAGCTGCATGACAAGGGCAGAGCCAGCGACTACACTATCTACTGTAGCTTGAGGCATCCCGCCGTGACCGCCTTTACCTTTGATATCAATATAAAAGTCATCGGCCGCCGCCATCATTGGTCCTGCTGTGCTTGCAACCACCCCTACAGGAATTGGCGTCCACAGATGGATTCCGTAGATAACGTCTACCCCTTCCAGCGCTCCGTCTGCGATCACTTGAACAGCACCGCCTGGAAGCAGTTCCTCAGCCGGCTGGAACAGAAAGCGAATTTCTCCCTGCACCTCCTGCCTGTGACGGCTGAAATATAGCGCCGTTCCAAGCAGCATGGAAATATGCCCATCATGACCACATGCATGCATAGCCCCAGCCTGCTGAGAAGCATATGCTACATTTTTCTCGTCCTGAATAGGCAGTGCATCCATATCCGCTCGCAACATTACAACAGGCCCTGGCCTGTCTCCACGCAGTACACCAATCACTCCATGACCGCCTACATGTCGTTGAACCTCAATACCAAAGCTCTCCAGCATATCTGCCACAAAAGAGGATGTTTTCTCCTCATGAAAGGAAACTTCAGGATTGCGATGAAGGTGACGCCGCCATTCCACCATGTGGATCTGCAGATCTTCCCACCATATATTCGTTGTCATGTAACCCCATCCTTTCGATCATTAACGGCACTTTTCACAGCCGCTAACCTTCCTCTTCAAACCTGTTGCAGTATATTGTAGCAGAATTGCATGAAATCCGATACGAAAGGCCTTTGGAAAGCTTGCACGGGAAGGTGAAACATACTATCATAAACTAGAGTAACATAAGAGAAATATACTCGGAAGCTTATGAGGAGGATCAAACGCTTATGATTTTTGAGAACACAGGCTTGGATGGCTTGAAAAGCGACTTGGCATACCTGGATGAGAGCGCCGAGAAAGTCGGATTTGTCCGGTGGCAGTGGGAATATTACCGTGCTACATATGACTACAAAATCGAAGACGAACAAACTAACTCAGAATACTTTGTACGCATTAATACGCGCGCGGTAGAAGGCAAGCTTGAGAAACCTGATACGGTTCTGGCCGTTGAAGCCGTTTATCTCGGCAAAGCCACTTTTCCGCATGGACTTGATTACGACTCTTCCGTTCCGCAGCCAGTCGTGAAGCTGGCGACCCAAAAACTACAGCAGCTCAAAGAACTGCTCGAAGCTTAGGCGGGCCATGCTATGAAACAACAAAAGGCCCAGACGAGAACGAAGAGAGGCACGCCGGATTTTCAACTGCTAATCCTCACTTTATTGTTGGTGGGCTTTGGACTGGTGATGGTATTCAGCTCCAGTTCCAGCATTGCAATTGCAAGCAAAAGTTTTAACAACGATGCCCTTTACTTCACGAAAAAACAACTTATGTGGGCGATTATCGGTCTGTTTGGTATGTTTTTTGCCATGAACATCCGCTTTAACAAGTACAAAAAGCTGTATGCTCCCTTTTTCCTGTTCACCACGGCGCTGCTGCTGCTCGTACTGATTACAGGAAAAGTGCTGAACGGTGCAAAAAGCTGGATTCATCTGTTCGGATTCAGTCTACAGCCTGCAGAATTTGCAAAAATCGCTATCATTCTTTATTTGGCTGCATTGATCACCAAAAAAGGGGAACGGTTCCGAGATTTCAAAACCGGTTATTTCCCCGTCTTAATTATCGTTGGCTTTATCGCAGGTTTGATCATGCTGCAGCCTGACTTCGGTACCTGCTTCATCCTGGTGTCCACCTGCGGTCTTGTTATTTATGCCGGTGGGGCCAGCATGAAACACATTATGGGCTCCATTCTGCTCGTAGTGCTTGGTGGAGGTCTTGCCTTTGGCGCAAATGTCCTGTTCTCCTCCATGTCTTCAAGCGCTCCCGCACTGGATTCCGCAACAACAGTAACAGCCGAACAGAACTACAAAATCGGCCGGATTCAGGCTTTCCTTGATCCATTGTCCGATATTAACGGTGGAAGTCTTAACCTCTACCGCTCTCTTGTAGCTATTGGGGACGGCGGTGTTACAGGCTCGGGACTTGGACAAGGCACCATGAAGCTGCATTATTTGCCTAACGCCTATAATGACTTTATTTTCTCTGTAATCGGAGAGGAGCTCGGCTTTATTGGCAGTGCCCTGTTCCTGCTGGTATATTTGTATTTTATCTGGCGGGGAATCATTGTCTCGCTGCGGTGTCCTGATCCGTTTGGTACACTGGTGGGTATAGGCATTATGGGACTGATCGCGATCCAGGCCTTCATCAATATCGGTGGGGTCACTCAAACGATCCCTGTAACAGGGGTTACACTTCCGTTTATCAGTTATGGGGGAACGTCACTCTTCGTCATGATGGTCGCGATGGGAATTGTGCTGAGCATCTCACGCACGAACAACCTTGAAGCCATCAAAGAAGAAAAAACCAAATCGGTGACGGTTCAAACCCGCACATCTCCCGCACTTCGTTCCCGGGACTCTATTCGCCGGGTTCGATAAGGCTGGATAAGCATAAAAAAAGACTTTGCATCAGTTGATGCAGAGTCTTTTTTATAGGGTCATCTTTTACAGGTCGTCGCCTCGGAAAGATACACCTTCGACCTTAACATTGACTTCAACGACACGTAATCCGGTCATCGTCTCTACCGCTTCTCTCACATTCTGTTGAAGCATACGTGAAACTTCATGAATCGGGGTTTCGTACAGGACGATGATGCGCAGATCAATGGCTGCTTCGAGCTGGCCGACCTCAACGCTCACGCCCTTCTGCACGTTTTTACCACTGAGACGCTTCGCCCAGCCCTCTGACAAACCTCCAGACATTGCGGCGATTCCAGGCGTTTCCATTGCAGCCATTCCAGCAATTTTCGCAACCACGTCATCGGCAATCCGGATGCTTCCGCTCTCCAATTGAAGTTGTTCTGCCATGCCACATCCTCCTTCACTTCGTTACTCGTATTTTAAATCGTTTCCACCCCAAAAAGCAAATTTAACTGAAAAAGATGCGTTTACAACCTGCCACCATTTGGTTATATTGAAATATGAAATTAATCGCATAGGTACGTTACGTCATTTTTCAAACAAAATAAGTACATAACCGAGGTGTTTTTTTGTGAGAAACCGGATTTCATCCTATTTGCTGATTGCATTTTTTGTACTCAGCGCCATCGCCCACTACATGAAATGGGATTCGATTCTGCAATTCGTTTTATCTGCCATTTCGGTTATTTTTGTCGCCGGCTTTTTAGGCAAGGCTACCGAGAATGTTGCCCATTATGCCGGACAGCGGCTGGGTGGTTTTTTGAATGCTACATTTGGCAACGCGGCTGAGCTAATCATCGCCATTTTCCTTGTCAAAGAGGGTCTGTTCGACATGGTCAAGGCCAGTCTGACCGGATCAATCATCGGGAACCTGCTGCTGGTGCTTGGACTAAGTATTTTCGCCGGTGGTCTGAAGTTTAAAATTCAGAACTATAACGTATCCCTTGCAGGCCTGAACGGCTCCTTGATGATTGTTGCCATCATCGCCCTGTTTGTTCCGGCTGTCTTCCTGAACACGCACTCCATCACACAGCGGGACACGGATACACTCAGTCTCATCGTTGCGGGATTGCTCATTGCCGCTTATATCGCCTGGCTGCTGTTCTCCATGGTTACGCATAAAAGCTACCTTGCAGATGTAACTGACGATAATGCTGAGGAACTGCCTCATGAGCATGCGCCGGAGTGGTCAAAGAAAAAATCCATCCTGTATCTCGTCATCGCAACGGTGATGGTTGCTTTTGTCAGCGAATGGCTCGTTGGCACACTGGAAGTATTCACTTCCGAGTTTGGCCTGAGCGAGTTGTTTGTCGGTGCATTCCTTGTGGCAATTATCGGGAATGCAGCTGAGCATAGCGCCGCTATCATGCTTGCAATGAAAAATAAAATCGGGGCAGCGGTGGAAATTGCGGTAGGCAGCAGCTTGCAAATCGCCTTGTTTGTCGCCCCTGTGCTTATCTTTGTCAGTTACTTTACCGGGCGCACGATGGACATCGTGTTTACCACCATTGAGCTGGTTGCGATCGGCGTGTCTGTGTTTATAGCCAAGTCGATTACACAGGACGGCTCCACCAACTGGTACGAAGGCTTGCTGCTGCTGGTCGTTTATATCATTCTGGGCGTCTCCTTCTTCCTTGTGTAATTGGACAGATGCCCTGTTCCACCGCACTGTCTCATATGAACATCTTGAGCTGACACTACTCAAAAAAGGCATCTATGGGAAACTCATTCCTGATAGATGCCTTTTTTGAATTCACATCATCCTTTTATCTCATACAAAAAAAGCATGCAACGAACATGTGCATGCCTTCTATACTGACCCGCACGACGCAGGCTATTGCTCATTCTTTTTGTTCAGTGCTTCATATAAAATGGCCAGATTCCGTTCAAGCGCGCTAACCATCTGCTTCCCTGTACCTTCTGGAAGGAGCCCTGCACGAACAGCAAAATCCACTTCCTTGGAGAACCCATACATCTGTGTATCCAATACTTCCTCATAGAGAGGGCAGTAGCGGGTAGCCAGATTCTCCATCTGTACTTCGATAAGCTTCTGTATTTTATCTGCATCTTCTTGAAGAAGACTGATTGCTTTCAGGTTCAGCTGGTCCTGCAGATCAGATGAAGTCATGCATCATTTCCCCCCTATGTCCCAAAAATCGCGTAAAGACGTTCTACATCTAATATTAGACGAAATGATGAGCTAATACAAGAACCTGACCAAAATAAGCACACAAGCTATGAGGTTCGCCTCGGCTCATTCCTCGAACTTTAATTTTAACTACTCCGAATATACATTGCGCTCTGGGTCCTTTCCCAGCGAAAGCCAAATCTTTCGAGAAACACTCTTGAAGCAGCCCGAAGGATATTTAGCTTACAGCGTTCGATATCGTCAAGATGTTCTTATGTAATTGGTTCTTGTAGTTAACTTTTATTCTACATCAGTCAGACAGGACTAGAAGATATCAAATTTCATATTACAATCCTAGGTTATGTAATATATTATTTTGTTTTTGTGAATTTTTTCTAGGCTTAATTCAATTAATCTTTATAAAAATAACAAAACCCATAAAATTATTAAATTATAATTTTGTATATTTTTAACATTATATTTTCAGTTAAAGTACATATAATACCTCCGTAACGTTATCCCTACTAAGAAGGAAGGAATTTAATTAAAACTTGACAAGCGTCCATTCATGCAACTTCTCAGGAGCAACTGCATGAATTAGAGAAGCTACAATTTGGATTTACCGCCACCGTTCAAAAATTAAGGCGACACGAGTTATACAGTTTTCAGCTGTTCTAAGACGTGTAATATGGTTTGAATGCGGACTCCATTCAGGCCCCCCAGGATGAACAATCGGAACGTAGGTTAGCCGCTTAATGAGTTCTTGAAGGCTGTGCGTGGCAATTCCTAAACCGTGAAGAAACCGGCCAAGCTCTACTATACCAGTGGCACCAATCGGAATTATGCCTACAGCCGTCATTGGCAGGACCGTTCAGAGCACAAGATATTCAGCCTCACTTTTGAGTTCTGCAAGTAATTCGCCCCCTATCAAGAGATGCGGCTCATTATCAGAGATGGCGCTGCAATGACAGAGCTTTGTTTAGCCGCCTCAGAGGTTCCTCTGACGGAGCCTGTACACACTTGAACAACAAACCAAAATAAGGAGTGTATTGAAATATGACTAACCAAGAGAAGCATTCATGTATGCTCGCCATTCTGCCGCCAGAGCTGCAAGCAGAGGCGAACCGTCTGGCCGTGGAGGAAAACCCGGATAATATGCCAAAGGATAGCTCAGATAACAAGGAATTAGCCATGATAAAGGGAAAGCGTTGGAAACCCGGCAGAACGATTAAGGTTTCCTTTATGGATGGTGATCCCGTTATACAGGCTAATGTGGAGAGACATGCTCGCGAGTGGGAGAAATATGCAAATATTCATTTCTCCTTTGTGAAGGACCCGAACGCGGAAATCCGAATTTCGTTCAAGCATGTCGGCTCGTGGTCTTTTCTCGGCACAGACTGCCTGGCCAGACCGAAAAATGAACCTACAATGAACTTCGGCTGGTTTACCCGCAACACATCGCAGGAGGAATATTCCCGCACCGTTATTCACGAATTCGGACATGCCCTAGGCTGTCCTCATGAGCATTCCAGCCCGTTATCAAATATTAAATGGAACAAGCAAGCAGTGTATGACTACTATATGGGAAAACCAAATTATTGGACGAAGGAACAAATTGATGCGAATCTATTTTTCAAATACACTTTGTCTGAAGCCTTTGCGACCCCTTTTGATCCAAAATCCATTATGGTTTACCCTATCCCCAATTCTCAAACCATGGATGATTTCGAGGTTGCTATGAACTCCCGCCTGTCTGATCAAGACAAGCAGTTTATCTCACAGATGTATCCAGATGGAAACCGGACGGAGGCAGAACCTGTACTTGCGGGCACCGGAGCAGGCAGCAAAGCCGCCCATGTCTTCACTGGAGGTGGATCCAAATGATCATCACCAAGGAGCGGACTCTGTCGCTGGTCGGTAGCCAATTCGCTGTTAGCAATACGGCTCCCTTGTCGCCGGAGGATTACCGCGATCTAGTTAAACGTCGCGCTATATCCATCCTTCATGTTACTCCCGACGAAGAGGCTTGGGCAGATAATGAGCAACTTAGAAGAGAAACGGAACAGCAGATTATTGAGAAAATCCATAAGGACAGCAATCTGCTGCCTATCGATTTTCTCAACAAGGGAGTCGAGAGGGCTAAGGCTGTATGCCGCGTTCTTACCCCCTCCGGTCTTGGCACCGGCTTTCTCATCGATCAGGGCATTATCATGACCAACCATCATGTAGTTCAGAGTGCGGAGGAGGCCAAGAACAGCTTCGTGGAGTTCGGCTATGAAGAAAATGGAACTACGCTTAAACTGAAACTAAAGCCTGAGGATCTGTTCATTACCTCTCCCATGGAAGAATTGGATTTTACAATTGTGGCCTGCGAAACCACCGGTATTGAAGCATTGAAGCCGGTCAAGCTGCTGAGAAGCCCGACAACTATCACAAGGGGAGAATATGTAAACATAATCCAGCACCCCAGTGGACGAATGAAAGAAATTGCCTTGCAGGATAACACGGTCAGCTACGTCTATGACAAAGTAATACACTATATAACAGATACGGAGCCCGGCTCATCTGGTGCGGCCGTATTTAACAATCAGTGGGAGCTGGTTGCCCTTCATCATGCAGGCTGGTATACGAACAAAGCTGAGACTGAGGCAGTTAACGAAGGAATTCGGATTTCCGCTATTGTGGCCAGGTTGGTTGCATTGACTCAAGCCGGAGACAGCACCGCTGCTCGGATTACGCAAAAGCTGGAGGGCACCTCTCCTTATCTCGGCTTTTATGATGTGGAGGGCTTGGTCGAGAATTCCCGCGATTTTGCAGAGATCGAAATTCCTTCTTATAAGGGAGACAAACGTTTTGCGGATATTGGCTTTTGGAATATAGAACATTTCAACGCCAGTGTGAGGGATCAAAGAATCAAGGATGTGGCTGGATTTGTCGCCAATATGTCTATGGATGTTCTCGGAATGGTGGAGGTGGAGGACAAGGCTCTAGACAGGCTGGTGAAGGAATTAAAAACAAAAGGCGCTTCTATGGATTACGTGTATCTTGATGCGGGAAGCGCACAGGATTTGGCTGTTCTATATGACACAACTACTACCCAAGTGGAGCTGCGGAGTGATATCAACCGCAAATATAGTAAGCTTTTAGCCTCCAGAGTGAACGATAAACCAGCATTCCCCGATAAACGGGAGCCGTTGTTTGCACTCTGTACGGTCCGGGAGGAGGGGATGGATATTCAATTTCTGATGATTGTAATTCATCTGAAGGCCATGCGTGACCAATCCAGCACGTCAAGAAGAACCTTGGCAGCCGAGACACTGGCAGTCATCATTGAGGATTTAAAGCAAACGGATGAATTCAAGAACATACCGATTATTCTGGGCGGGGACTTCAACGATGATGCAGGCAGCACGTCCTTGAAACCTATTATGAATTCCCCTTCCGTATTGACTTTAACCCATGATGATGCTGTGGCGGGGCATATCTCCTATATTAAACCACCCTGTTCTTTAATTGATCACATTGTCGTTACCAGCGATACCAAAACAGGAATTATTAGCGATGGAGTAAAAAAGGATGATGTTGCTATTGTCCGTTCTGACAAAACACTGGCGGGTTATGCCAAGAAATTTTCGGACCATGTTCCGTTGGTTCTGCGGATAGTATACAAGGATGGTCCAACTGAGAAGGCTGCACATCACCCCGCTCTTGTTCCGAGCATTGTAAGAAACGAAGCCAGTTCACTGGAAAAGTCATTGCTGAAGCTCACCCAGAACAAATTTCGGCTGGAAGAGGCTCGTAGCTATTACGATGCGGAAAAGGATCGGATAGATACGGTAAACTACTACCGCTCTATAAATCTTCAAAGCAGCGGCAGCCAGCTGTTCCGTCAACTTCACCAGTTGCTGCTTGACACACACACGAACATTTTCTCCTATTCGTCCAGCCGTCAACAGCTCTATTCGTGGGTGGATCTCCGGGAGAATGGCAACCTGCATAGTCTGTATTCAGGCAAGAACCTAGACGCCGAAGCACTGATTCGGGAGGACTACGAGACAGAGCAATTAAGAAGCCGGTTCCTCGAATCTCTGCAGCTTCACGAGAAGGATCAAGAGAATGGTCTGCTGGAAATGCTGGAGGAAAGATTCGGCTTCAATGTGGAGCATGTGGTTCCTCAATCCTGGTTCAATAAAAAAGAACCCATGAAGGGTGACCTGCACCATCTGTTTATATGCGAAAAAGAGTGTAATAGTTACAGAAGCAATATTCCTTACTATGATTTTGAGGACTATAATCCAGAAGCTTACAAGGAAACGATCCGCAACGAATGCGGCAAACGCGGCGGAGTGGAACGCTTTGAACCGGAAAGCGGAAAAGGCGAGGCGGCAAGAGCAGTCCTCTACTTCCTCCTGCGTTACCCTGGCAAGATTCAGCAGCAAAACAAACATGTAGATCTCAATTTGCTACTCGACTGGCACAAAAGACATCCAGTCAGCCTTTTTGAGAAGCACCGAAATCAAGCTATTTATCAACTCCAGGGTAACCGTAATCCGTTGATAGACTTCCCGGCTCTCGCCGGTCAAATTGTCTTTGACGAGTAATCCACAGAAACCGATTAATTAAAGCAACAACACATCTTTGAAGTTTTCATGCCCCCCCTTTTCAATCTTTGATCAAGCCCCTAACTGGTAGACATTGTAAAAATCTGCAGGCAAACGAACGTCGGTACATACCGGCGTTTGTTTGTTTAGTTCTGTTTTTATTCTTTAGTAAAGCCATCCCCTGATTATTTACCTTAAATAGCTATACAAAAATGCACCCCCATGATTTTCATCAGCTAATCCCAAAGGGTCTCCAATGTCTATCTAGGGGGCGCACTTTATATGCCCAAAGGCAATAGTGTTTCTTACAGGCTGTTATTCCGAAGCGATGTTAACATTCAGGCCATGCTTGGCAAATACTTCGGACATTGCCGCCTTCGCCTCATCAGCATCCGGGCCATGAACGTGCAGCTCATAGCTGTGTGTGCTGATCAGTGTTGTAAACAAACCCAAAATACTTTTTACATCGATATACTTGTTCTCTGAATGAAGCACGATTGAAGAAGTAAACTTGCCTGCTGTTTGAGCAATTTCTACTACAGCCGCATTATTACTCGACATAGGAATCCCTCCGTCTTTTCACTTTAGTATCATCTATTAATTACCACTACATGATACCGTGAATCCGCTTTCCTAGCAACTGCAAAATGCAGCTCCTATTTCAACTGGTCCGGATTCAAACATTCCAGCTCAGGGATGACGAAAATGCCATCTTTACGAATCAGCACATCATCAAAATAAATCTCCCCACCGCCGTAGTCCGGGCGCTGAATTAATACGAGATCCCAGTGAATGGATGAACGGTTTCCGTTATCTGTTTCTTCATATGCCTGACCAGGCGTAAAGTGCAGGCTACCTGCAATTTTTTCATCAAACAAAATATCCTTCATCGGGTGCAAAATGTGCGGGTTGAATCCGATAGCGAACTCACCGATATGGCGCGCGCCTTCATCCGAATCCAGAATTTCATTCAGACGTTTCGTATCATTGCTGGATGCCTCAACAATTTTACCATCCTTGAACGTAAATTTAATATTCTCGAACGTAATCCCGTTATACAGCGTTGGGGTATTATAACTGATCGTACCGTTCACGGAATCGCGAACAGGCGCGCTGTACACCTCGCCATCCGGGATATTTTTTTGCCCGGAGCATTTCTCTGCACCAATGTCTTTGATCGAGAAGCTCAGATCTGTTCCCGGTCCTGTAATCCGCACTTTGTCCGTGCGTTTCATGAGACTCGCAAGTGAATCCTGTGCTTTATCCATTTTCGCATAATCCAGGTTGCATACGTCAAAGTAAAAGTCTTCAAATGCTTCTGTGCTTGTATTGGCGAGTTGTGCCATGCTTGCGTTCGGATAACGAAGCACCACCCATTTCGTATGTTTGACACGTTGCTCGCTATGTACCGGATGAGAGTATAGAGCATTGTACAGCTTCATCTTTTCTTCCGGTACATCGGACAGATCGTTTACATTCTCTCCGGCACGAATACCGATGTAACACTGCATTTGTTTCATACGGTTCAGATCAATCTCTGCCCACGTTTTCATCATCTCTTCTGTAGCATGTTTGAGCATCGCACGTTGAACCGTTCGATCCGTCAATTGCACGAAAACGTTACCGCCTTTTTTGCCCACTTCCTCAATAATGGCATTCATCAGATCACGCTCTGATCCAATCATCTCAACCAATACATTTTCACCGGGCTGTACATCAACAGAATAACCGACCAGGTTTGCTGCAAGCTTCTGAATTCTAGGGTCCTTCATATGATAAATCCTCCTGTCATCTGCCATTCAATGAATTGAACAACGGTAAATTACGTTACTATTGTAGCACGCACCAGGCATCCCGTCAGCAGGCAGTCACAGGTTTTAATTTATTGATATGATTTGAAATTGACATCGGTGACCAGGGCCTCCACATTATTTCGGTTGCTGTTATCTTTATACTTCATCTGACTTTCCGAAGAAAGGCGCATGGGCAAGCTTGTTTTACGATCAACTGTAAGGTGGTACACCGTATGAACCTCCGCCTTCTCGAACATCTTCTGCATGGAAGTCTCTCCCTGCTGCCACACCTTCTGCAGCTCCTCCTCCAGTTTTCCCTGATTTGCACCTTTTACCTGGGCCGCCTTATGCATATACTCTGTCCGAATGGCATCCATCTCGTCGGTCAGCTGACTTGCTGCCCAGGCTTTGGCGTCCTCTGGCGCAAGTTCAATGCGTAATATTCGCGTTTGGCGCCCCGATCCATATTCGGATTGAATTGTTTTTTTCATCGTATCAATCTGCTCCAGTTGAGCAATAGGATTAAAACGGGATAGTGATCCACGCAATGGCTCATGCTCCGCTGCCAAGGCAGTCCATTGTCCTCTTTTCCGCTCATACGAAGCACTGAAGCCGCCTGGTTGTCCGTTATGGTTAACTGCATTCATGGAGATGCCTGAACCTGCTGCAGCTACCGAGCCAGGCAAACGGGTCTGCAGCGTCAGCCGGTCATGCTCCTCCAGCTTTCCTTGGAATTTGAACTGATTTTCAAACATTGCACTGTTTTCTCGTCGTAGTCCTGCTTCCCCTTCAAACGTCATCGTCTCCTTCCCCGCTATGCCTGATAAGGCCAAAGCAAAGATCTCTTCCGGTGTCCGATCCCGCTGGAGTATGCCACAACCCGGAACGACTGCCAGCATAACACACAAGGTTAACAACAAAGTCCGCATCGACTCACGGCTCAGCATATGCAATCCACCTTTCGGTCATTTTCTCCATAGATTGCCCCCACCGTATACACTTATACTTACAAAAAAAAGAGAGCCGACTCCGCAACGGGAATAGCTCTCTTAACGTGTGGCTTCCTGCTCTTCGATAACAATTCGATTTCGTCCCCCGTTCTTCGCACTGTACAGTGCCATATCTGCACGGTAAAACAGGGACTCCACACTTACTCTCTCGTCCATCCAATTCCATTCCGCAATACCACTCGACACCGTCACAGACGGCCGGGTTTCAGCCTCCACTCGTGTACGAATCAGCTCAGCATAAGCCAGCGCCTGATGAATTCCGATCTGCGGCATGTAGATGGCCAGCTCCTCCCCACCCCACCTTGCACATATATCCTCAGGCCGAACCGAACTGGTGACAATATCACTCACTTGCTTCAATACCTGATCTCCAGTCTGGTGACCGAAGGTATCATTCACCTGTTTGAACTGGTCAATATCAACGACAACCAATGAACCGCAGTAATCATGAGCCTGACGCTCGTGAATGATGTTATCCAGATAGTGTCTTACGTACAGTCCTGTTAACATATCCAGATTAGCCAGACGTCGTACTTCTGCATGCAAGGTCGCATTGGTTATTGCCAGGCCGAGATGAATGGATAACATCTGAAGCAGGCGATAATTGTCATATGAGAAAAAATGCTCCCGTTCATGGGCCAGCAAAATTGCACTCTTCACCTGACCATCTACACGGATTGGAGCTGCAATCAAAGACATAGCGCCAGTAAGCTCCATAAAGCTGGAGGTGACTTTGTCAAATTGCGTATAATCGGATATGATTAACGGCTCTTCCGTCTGATACATATAACCAGCAATGCCGGAGTCCACCGGATACGTTTTATGACTGATTTCTTTAACATTGGTGGACATGACCTCAAATCGGTTCGTACTGTCATTCAAGCGCAAAATGCAGCAAAAATCAGCTTGAAACGTATGCTTGAGCTCTTGCCCGGAAAATTGATAAATCTCCATCAATTGCAAACTTTTGTTGAGACGTTGTGTGAGATCATTGATTACACGAAGTTCCTGGATGAGCATGTGGGACTGTTCATGCAACTTAGCATTCTCAAAAGCAGTCCCGGCCGTATCCGCCATCATTGCAATGAGCTGCAGATCGGAATCCTCTATCAATTCCTCATTCATCTCGATGTGAAAAACACCATAGATGCCTTGTTTGCCTTTCAGCGGCAAGCCCACTTCAATGATACGCCTCTCCATTCCTTCAGATCGGGATACGATTAGCTTGCCCTCCATAAAGGATCGCACGCAAATGTCCTCTCCGCGCTCCTGTACAAGCAAAGGCTTGATTCTTGGATTAAAATTCCTTTGATCCTGAGACATATACAACATAATGTTCGCTGAAGGATAGAGATAATCCATACTTACAAAAACCTCGTCTAGTATAGCCCCAACATCCATCTTGTCGTGCATCCGCTGTACAATCTGAAAAAGAATAGATCTCCGGTGCTCCTCGCGTGCTGTTTGTTCGTGTGCATGCAGCAAATCCGTCATAAATATGTATTCGAATCTTCGGTAAAAGCAAGTACGATAGTGCAATGCCTCAGATCGAACTACAGCTTCTGAAGTTTCGGATAAGCTGGTTTCAAAAACAAGAGCAATGAACACGGCAAACAAATCTCTATTTGTTCTCGAAAATAACGGCTCGGCAATAAGCAGATAGTCTCCTTGTATGCTGGTCCCGCTTCGGGACAGCGTACTTTTCTTCTCTGCACATTCCAAAGCCAGCAAACGTACATTGATGGCTGGGTCGAACTCCTGACCGGGGTCCTGCCCGACGCACTCACCTTCTGTGTTCCATACACTGTATACAGTAAACGCCCTGTCCAGCGGGGTATGCAGCTGGCTTGTCCAATCCTTGTACGCTTGCCCCAACAAACTGCTTAAATATGAAAAATCAAAAGGGGTAATGTCCATTTTTTGCATCCACAACGCGTGATCATCATGAGATGGCGACACATTAAACGATGTGGAATCGCCCGCACTTCGCGAGTTCAGGCTGGCAGGTATACTTCTTAGATGTTCCAACATGTCAGGCGCTCCTTTGCACCGTTTTTGCATCCGGGTGGATGCATTAATCTGCATTTAGCTATCGCAAATCTGCAAAACAATCGCAAAACCTTGGTACACAAGATTGTTTAAAGTTAAGATACCATCTATTTTACTCTGTTTAAAGCTTTTTTGCATCCATATTTCAGAAAATTGTCCCATTATTTTAGGCCCAATGACCTATCGACAAATTTAGACTATTTTCTGACTTTATCTATTGCTTGACTTTGACGCTTACAGAAGGTAGAATAAATTGTTGATGAAGACTACTTCGGTGTCTTTAAATTTGGGCGTTACCGGTTGTGTCACCCTCATTCTTTTTGTTGCTTTCAGGACAGCGGCTGAACTTTCCTGATTGTTCTATGCGAGGCCAAGCCCGCATCAACAAATTGGAGCGCAAACAGAGCCCTATATGAACTTTAACTAAAAAGGAGCTACTTTAAACATGGCACGTTACACTGGTCCTAAATTTAAATTGAGCCGTCGCCTCGGCATTTCCCTGAGCGGAACAGGCAAAGAATTGAAACGCCCTTTCCCTCCAGGTCAGCACGGAGCTAACCAACGCAGAAAAATGAGCAACTACGGTATGCAGTTGCAAGAAAAACAAAAATTGCGCCACATGTACGGTTTGGGTGAAAAACAATTCCGCACATTGTTCTCCAAAGCGCAAAAAATGCAAGGTATTGCCGGTGAGAACTTCATGTTCTTGCTTGAGTGCCGCCTTGACAACCTCGTTTACCGTCTTGGCTTTGCTAACTCCCGCGCTGGAGCGCGTCAATTGGTAGCACACGGTCACGTAACTGTAAACGGCAAAAAAGTCGATATCGCTTCTTACCAAGTAAGCCCTGGCGATGTAATCGGCTTGCGTGAAAGAAGCCGCGGTTTGTCTTCCGTTAAGGAAGCTTTGGAAAACCGTACGCATCTTCCAGCATACGTTGAATACAACGAAGCAGCTGTAGAAGGTAAATTCATCCGCTTGCCTGAGCGTGCTGAATTGTCCCAAGACATCGATGAAAAACAAATCGTCGAGTTCTACAACCGTTAATCGTTGCACCACAACACAAAGACAACTGCTTGAGAACTTCTCGGCAGTTGTTTTTTTGTGTCTTTTTTTTGTTTTTTCATAGCGTATCTTCATTATTAACCTTTACATAACGATATTATCATTAAACATAAATACAGATTGATCTTTAGAAAACAGTTCATAAAGACATCATGGGGGGCTGCATATGCAATTTTTGAGAAATATTAAACTGGGGGTAAAGCTTGGTGTGCTGCTTGGGATGGTACTCCTCTGTTCGATCGGTGCGTTAATCGCTTTTAACACCAAAGCCATCTATGACAAAAGCCTGCAATACGGCGAGTCTGTTGCGGCACAATCCGCAAATACAGCAGTAAATGATTTTATGGGCGATATCAATCAGTTAAGAAGCTCCTTGGACAGCCTGGGTACAACCATCGTTGATGCCGCTAAAAACGGGTCGATGAGCCGTGAAGATATCGTCCGTATTTTGGAGGAGCATCTGAAGAAGGATGACAAGGTGTTCGGGATTTATACGGGCTTTGAGCCAAATGCCTTTGACGGCAAAGACGCCGAGCATGTCAACAAAAGCAAGTATGATGATGCGACCGGACGATTTATTCCTTATATCGTGCGAGATGGTAACTCGTTACATTACGAGCCGTTGACCACCTACGAAGGAACAGGTGACACAAGTAAATATTATCAGCAGCCCAAAGCCACCAAAGCATTGTACTGGACTGAACCGACAACCTACAAGGTAGCGGGCAAAGAAATCTCTCTCGTCTCTATTGTTCTTCCGCTCCTGGACGAGAATAATACATTCCTGGGCATCATCGGAGTTGATTTTACAATTGATCGCTTCCAGCAAAATATCTCAGCCCTTAACCCTGACCAAGGATATGCGATGTTGATTACCAGCGGCGGGCGCATTGCAGCCCACGGCTCCAGGCCCGAGCTTGTCAAGGAAAACGCTCAGGTCTCAGCGGATACTCAAGCCGTTATTCAGCGTATTACAGCAGGCGAGTCTGGATTCTACAGTTCAATTGACAATGCCAAGCCAGATTTGTTTATCGCTGAGCCGGCGAAAATGCCTGGACTTGAATCAAGCTGGTTTCTGGTATCCGCCTTGCCCAAAGATGTCATTCTGAAGCCGTTCTACGAAAGCCTGAAGTGGTCTGTCATTATCGCTATAATCGCAGTGCTTCTGCTTGCCGGCGTTGTGACGTATACCATCCTCTCCATTGTGAAGCAATTAAACCGTGTAAATGTGGTTGCCGGGCAGCTGGCAGGTGGAGATCTGACGCAAAAATTACCTGTAAGATCGAAGGATGAATTCGGAGTTATGGCTGTTCATATGAATGACATGATGACTACGCTGCGTCATACGATCTCCGTTATTTCCGAGCATGCCTTATCTGTAGGTTCAACTTCACAGCAACTGACAGCCGGTGCGGAAGATACAAGCAAAGCTGCCGAGCAGATGGCACTCACCGGACTCGAGGTATCCAAAAAGGCTGAGAAGCAGGTCGAAGAGCTGCAGCATTCCTCCCGCTCGATGAATGAAATCTCCACAGGGATCGGAAAGATAGCAGATGCCGCTGCCGAGGTAAGCCAGGCCTCCAGATCGGTCACAGAACAAACTTCTTCTGGTACTGACAAGATGAAGGCAGCTATGGATATGGTTGAACGCGCGAATTCTTCTGTCCAGTCCTCCATGACCGCGCTGGAGCATTTCCAGCAGCGCTCGGAGGAAATTGGACGAATTACAGGTATGATTACGGAAGTCAGTCGTCAAACCAATCTGCTTGCACTTAATGCTTCTATAGAAGCTTCGCGTGCAGGTGAACACGGACGCGGATTCGGCGTAGTCGCTGCCGAGATTCGCAAGCTTGCTGAACAGTCCAATCAATCGGCCTCCGACATTGCAGCGTTGATCCAATCGGTGCAGCATGAGGTTCGAGCTATTGTGGACAATATGGAAACGGGAAGTGCTGAAGTAACTCACATCGCAGAGGTAATGAACGAGAGCGGTGAGCTTTTCTTATCCATCTCCTCCCAGATTGCAGACGTGAACGAGCAGATTGAGCAAGTTTCCACTATCGCCAAGCAGATGTCAGACGAATCGCAGCAAGTCGACTCCTCTCTAGAACAACTTAAAGTGATCGGTCATGAAACGGCCGACCATGCCAATCAGGTGGCTTCCGCTTCCGAGAAGCAGCTGGCATCTATGGAGGAAATCACTGCCGCCTCTGCTGCTCTGGCACATCTCACTCAGGAGCTGCTGGAACTCATCCAGCGTTTCAGAACGTAATGACAGCTTTAATGTAATATTTTTCTGAAATAAATGGGAACTCGTATCTCTCCGAAGCTGTCCTGCTCTCATGCAGTGACAGCCTTTTTCCTTTGTTTTTCAACTCATGAAATGTCCCCCGATATCACATGCTATATAGCATAATCCATGCCAGATTGGCAAATTTCGACCAATACTTGTATTTCTCAGGCATGCAAACGGACCTTTTTATGCTATAATAAGTGCTGTTAAAAGGAGGAAGACACTGAATGGGTGATGTTACTAAGAAAAAGCCTGAAGAGCAGCCTGTACGCAAGCGTAGCTTTGCTCGCAGACTGGGCAGCTTCGTTCTATGGATGGCTGTGCTTGGATTAATGGGCGTACTGTTCGTGGGCGGTGCTCTGATGGGTTACGTCAGTTCCATCGTTAAAGACGAACCCGTGCGTTCCAGGGCCCTGATTGAACAAAAAGTCAGCGAAAACTCCATCACAGGCTTTGCTTATTTTTCCGACGGCAGTCCGATTGGTCAACTGCGTACGGAAGAAGACCGGCGTCCGGTCACCTTAGACCAGATTCCACAAAAGGTTATTGATGCCGTGGTTTCGATTGAAGACAATCATTTTTACGAACATAAAGGTGTAGACATGAGCGGAACGCTCCGTGCCGTGAAGCAGAAAGTGCTGAAAGAATCAGTACAAACAGGCGGCAGTACACTTACACAGCAATTAGCAAGACGTGTATTTCTGAATCTGGATCGTACAGAAGATCGTAAAGTGAAGGAAATTTTGTTATCTCTCCGACTGGAACGTTTTCTGACCAAGGACGAGATCATGACAGCCTACCTGAACAAAGTACCTTTCGGTAATGGTTCAAGCGGTTACAACGTATATGGAATCAAAGCAGCAGCCAAGGGACTGTTTAATATCAATGATCTCGAAAAAATAAACATCGCTCAAGCTGCTTATCTGGTTGGATTACCTCAGTCGCCCTCTTCCTACTCCGCCTTTAATGGTAAAGGGGATTTTGTAGAGGAAAAGTTTGATCGCGCCATCAATCGTCAGCGTCTCGTTCTTCGCCGAATGCTTGAACTGGGCAAAATCTCGCAATCTGAATACAGTGATGCTCTTGCCTTTGATATCAAAAGTTCGCTCGCGCCGAAAACCGTTAAAGCTTATAACACTTATCCATACCTTATGATGGAAACGGAACGTCAGGCAGCGCAGATTTTGATGCAGCAGCTGAGCGAGAACAAAACAAAGGCTAGTGGCAAAAGTACAGACGCAGAAACAAACAGCAAGGAGAACAGCGCATTGCTGGAGGAAGCGCAATCCCAGCTGCGTACTGGCGGGTATCGTGTCTATACAACGATTAACAAAAATATTTACAAAACGATGCGTACGATTGCCGAGGATGACAGCAATTTCTCTGCAGATGATCCTGTCAAGGGAAAAGAGCAGACTGCAGCCATGCTCATTAATCACAAAACAGGTGCTATTCTGGGCATGATTGAAGGTCGCAGCTTCAAAGACGAGCAGATGAACTATGCAACACAGATGGTCCGTCAGCCAGGTTCAACAATGAAGCCGATTGCTGCCTACTTGCCAGCTCTGGAGGAAGGTCTTATTCAACCCGCCTCCATTATTGATGATTCACCAATCATCCTTAAAGACGGCTCTAGCGGCTACCATATTGCCAAAAATGCTAACAACCGCTACCAAGGTCTGGTAACAGCCCGCAGAGCATTGAATTACTCGCTGAACATTCCAGCCCTAAAACTTTTCAATGAGGAAGTTGGAATCGACAAAGCCTGGGCTTTTGCGAAAAAGCTTGGAATTACGACGATTCAGAAGCAGGATTATCAGGCACAGACGGGTGTTCTTGGCGGACTTCAATACGGTGTAACGGTTGAAGAGCTGACAAGTGCCTATGGTGCGATCGCCAATAAAGGCGTATACAACGATTCTTACATGATCAGCAAAATTGTTGATTCCAAGGGTAATATCGTATATCAGCATGATCGCGAGCCTGTGCAGGCGTTTTCGGAGCAAACAGCCTATCTGATGACAGATATGCTGCGTACCGTCATCACTGAAGGTACAGCCGATAAAGTGCGGGAAAACTACAAGTACAGATCAAGTGTACCGATTGTAGGTAAAACAGGCTCCACTCAAAACTATGCGGATGTCTGGTTTGAAGGTTACACGCCAGATGTTACGCTCGGTGTATGGGTCGGTTATAAACAGCCGATTAACACACTGGAAACCAAGTCACAACGCAAACGCGCTCAGCAGCTCTGGACAAAAATCATGAATGAAGTCGTGGAAACACAGAAGGATCTTTTCGTGACGAATTCATTCAAAAAACCGTCAGGCATCGAAACCCGGACGGTATCTGCATACAGCGGCAAGCTGCCTACATCGCTGACTGATAAATTTGTTACTGACATTTTCAACAGCAAATTTATTCCGAAGGAGAGCGATGATGCTGTCGCTAAAGCAAAATATATTACGTACAATGGTGTTAATTACATCCCTCGAGATGAAACACCAGATGATATGCTGAGAGAAAAAACGGTCATCAAACGCAAAAAGCCAATCTCGGATCTCATTAAAGAATTGCAAAATGCTTTTAAACGAATGAGCCGTCACGAGTCACTGGCCTACTACCTGCCAGAAGATGCTGGTGCTGATCTGCCGACAGAGGTTGATCCGCGTAGCGATAACGGCAAAGCACCTGATGCACCTGGCAACGTGCGTCTCTCCATCTCGGGAGAGCGTGCAACGATCACATTTAATGCTACACCTGAAAGTGATGTCGTTGGTTATCGCCTCTATCGCTCAGTCAATGGTGCAGGCTTCCAAAATCAGGGCCAGGTCGTGCTGACAGGTGAGTCCAGATCGTTCTCTGCTTACGCAACATTAAGCGGCAACTTTGCATTCTATGTCACTGCGGTAGACGTTGCAGGCAAGGAATCCGCACCAAGTGCAATTGTGAGCAGTGCAGGTGTTACTCCGCCTGCGAATGAAGATAAGGAGCCAATTGAAGTCCCGGGCACTGTGGTAACACCAGGAGAGGCAGTGAATGACAACGCCCCAACAACCGTTCCAGGCACACCAGGTCAAGTCGGTGTCTCTGCGCTCTCCCAAGGCCTTCGGATTCAATGGTCATCCAATCCGGAAGCAGACAAGGTACAAAGTTACGCTGTCTATTACAGTGAGACAGGTTCTGGAGCTTACACCAAAATCGGAACAACCTCCGGTACAAGTATGGATTATGGTGTGCCCTCATCCACCAGCGGCTGGTTCAAAGTATCTGCCATCAACAGTGTTGGCGAATCGGACGCTTCCGTAGCGGTACATTATCAGCCTTGATATGACGGTCTCTCTGAGTCCTCATATCCACAGTAAACAAGCCGCATGTCCAGTGAGTTAAGTACACTGGACATGCGGCTTGTTCGGTTATAAAAGGTGTAAGCATGCTTGTTTATGTTTTGTGCGTCGTCACATGATACGCAATACCTTCGTTAACCGTTAGTTAGTTTAGTTAGTTTAGTTAGTTTAGTTAGTTTAGTTACCGCTTCTCTTCAACAACGTGCAAAGAAGCCTGGTTCACGCTATACGCATGAGCCAGGCTTCTGTTCTTTCAAGCGAGCCATTTCATCTGCTCAGATGATCAGTCTTCGATTGTAGACAAGTCACCCGTTGGCAAATCAAGCTCCCATGCTTTTAAAACACGACGCATAATTTTGCCTGAACGTGTCTTCGGCAGCTTCTCCTTAAACTCAATCTCGCGCGGCGCTGCGTGAGCGGACAAACCTTCTTTGACAAATCGATAGATTTCTTCCTTGAGCTCCGGGGTGGCCTCATACCCTTCACGGAGCGCAACAAACGCTTTGATGATTTCCCCCCGGGTTACATCCGGTTTGCCGATAACGCCCGCTTCAGCAACTGCTGGGTGCTCTACCAGCTTGCTCTCCACCTCAAACGGCCCAATTCGCTCGCCAGAGGAGTTGATCACATCATCAATGCGTCCCTGGAACCAGAAATATCCATCCTCATCCATGTAGGCTGAATCCCCGGATACATACCAGCCTGTTAGCCTGAAATACTCCTCATACTTGGCTGGATTGTTCCAGATCTTGGCCATCATGGACGGCCATGGTGCACGAATGGCAAGATTGCCCATACTGTACGGCGGCAGCTCCTGTCCCCGGTCATCTATAATGGCTGCTTCGATGCCTGGCAGAGGACGGCCCATCGAACCCGGTTTGATCGGCATACCCGGGTAGTTACAGATTAATTGTGCGCCAGTCTCAGTCATCCACCACGTATCATGAATTCGCTGACCGTAAGCCTTCCAGCCCCAACGTACCACTTCAGGATTGAGCGGTTCGCCTACCGACATCACATGGCGCAAGCTGCTCAGATCATGCTTTGCAATTGTCTCATCCCCTGCACCCATAAGCATACGGAATGCTGTAGGAGCACTATACCATACACTGACCTTGTTTTTCTCAATCGTACTGTACCAATCCTGTGGACTGAACCGGCCGCCGCGGATCACATTGGTTACTCCGTTCAGCCAAGGCGCAAAAATGCCGTATGAAGTGCCTGTTACCCAGCCCGGATCGGCGGTGCACCAGTATACGTCATTCTCTCGCAGGTCAAGCACGACCTTGCCTGTATAATAATGCTGAATCATCGCATTCTGGACGTGATATACACCCTTAGGTTTTCCGGTAGAGCCGGACGTATAATGAATCAGCAGTCCATCCTCACGCGTCAGCCATTCGACCTCGATATCATCTGCAGCAGCCGCCATTTCTGCATCAAAATCAATCAGTCCTGCATCAGACTGCGGACCACCGCCGACGACAAAAATATGCTTCAAGTCCGGCAATTCGGAACGTTTGATCCGCCCCAGCAGCTCTGGTGTCGTCACCAGTGCCACAGCTCCACTGTCTTCCAGCCGATCCTTCACCGCTGTTTCCATGAAAGCTTCAAACAAAGGACCAGCTACAGCCCCTATCTTCAGAATACCCAGCAGACTGAAATACAGTTCTGGACTTCGCGGCATAAAAATAAAGACACGATCTCCTTTGGCTACACCATATTTACGCAGCACATTACCAAAGCGGCTGGACTGCTCGCTTAGATCAGCGAAGGTGTATGCTTCCTCACGTGAAGCGTCGCTGTACAGCAGTGCTGTCTTCCCGCCTCTGCCTTCCAGCACATGGCGATCAATCGCCTCATGTGCCATATTCACTTTTCCGCTGGCGTGCCACGTAAAGTGCCTTTCTACCGTTTCCCAATCGAACCGGCTTCTAGCTTCCATATAATCGCCCAGATTCGACTCAGACACCACCGTTTGCAGCATCTCATTATGTGCTTGACTCATGCTTGCCAGCCTCCTTCAACTCGACATTCGATTCCCGACAGGGTTGCTTCGTATTGCCTTTGTGTTGACTGAACTTCCAGTTAGCGCTTACATTAGTAGAGAGAAAACTACTTTCACGTACTTGCCTGACCCAACTGATGCACATGAACGGTGTTGAATTGTGAACATTTTTTGTCAACGCAATTATATCAAATTTGATCAAACATCGTCTATGGCTTTTCAACTTTTCGATTTTTTGCTATAAGTAGGGGGAGAAAGGAGTATGAACCATGGAGCATATCAAGGAGCATCACATGCGTTCCATCTTCAAGTCCGACCACCGAATTACGGTTGAGGGCCCTGTGCATGCAAACCAGATTAGACGTATGGCTTTCCATGCCGATCTGGATGCCTTTCGGCGTCCGGCAGAACAGCAGGAGGCTCTTGCCGAGATTGCTGATTTACCTGAAGGACGCATTATTATTGCACATGAAAACGATATGATTATCGGATATGCCACTTTTCACTATGCCGATGAATCTGAACGCTGGTCTGAAGGCAATATGACAGACCTGATTGAGCTTGGAGCCATTGAAGTCGCAGACAATTATCGCTCCTTTGGTGTTGGCCGTGAAATGCTGCTTACCGCAATGGAAGACAAGTATATGGAGAACTATATTATTTTTGCTACAGAGTATTATTGGCACTGGGACCTGAAGGGCAGCGGATTGACGGTATGGGACTACCGTAAAATGATGGAGCGGCTTATGCAGAACATCGATATGACCTGGTATGCCACGGATGATCCCGAAATCTGCTCTCACCCCGCGAACTGCCTGATGGTTCGGATCGGTAATCAAGTCCCTATGAGCTCGGAAGAACAATTTGACCGTGTGCGCTTCCGTCATCGATTCATGTATTAGTACGAAACGAAATGCCGTTCATTTTATACATAAAAACCGCCTTGCAGAACATTCTCCATCTGAATGGAAGTGGCTCTGAGAGGCGGTTTATATATAGAATCACATATGTTCAAGCATATGCTCCACAATGCGGTGGGAACGCTGTGAAGACTGTACGGTGAATTCGGCAAAATTGACATGCGCGGATCCATCAGCCTTGTCAGACATGCTGCGCAGTACAACAAAAGGCACACGGTTCATATAACATACCTGAGCAACGGCTGCCCCTTCCATCTCGGCACAAGCTCCATCCATTTCCGTATGCAGCATGTTCACGGTCTCTTTGCTCGCGATAAACTGATCCCCTGACAACACCTTGCCAATGCGGTAATGGGCCCCCTGCGCTTTGCAGGCTTCCTCGGCCAGCGCAATCAATGAAGCATCGGCTGGAAATGCTGATGTTTCCTGATATGGAATGACTCCACGCTCGAATCCCAGCGGCGTTACATCCATGTCATGCTGCACACATACCGAAGAAATCACCATATCCCCAATGTTCAGGTCGGGGTGCACCGCTCCCGCTACACCTGTGAAGATGACACGATTCACTTGAAAACGATCAATCAGAATCTGCGTCGTTACTGCCGCGTTAACCTTCCCTACACCTGACTTGCATACAACGATCTGCTTGCCAAGCCACTCGCCAGCAACATACGTAATGCCCGTCTGTTTCACCGTTTCATGCTGTTTCATGCCTTGAAGCAAAAGCTGCACTTCTTCATCCATAGCACCCATAATGCCTATCGTTTCACGCATCGTTGTATCCTCCCTGTTTGCAATTGAATCATCCTGTATGTGAAATCAACGCATGTTCACCAAGCCGTTTTCAGCACAAAAGCCCCGTTTCCGGAGCTTATGCACAACCTAACTCTATGTAGAGAGAATGCCTTCTCCCTTTCTTTTACTTCAGCAAATAAACAGATTAACCCGCGTGGCTTACAGACAGACGCAGAATCGTTTCATGCGGCAAAATCACTCTCGGATTCTCCACATTTTCCTTCTTCATCAGCTTGGTCAGCAAACGCATCGCTACCGCACCCAGATCATACATCGGCTGGGCTACTGTCGTTAACTGCGGACGTACCATAGAAGCCATACGGATGTTATCCACACTAATGATCGAGAAGTCATCCGGTACTTTCAGCCCGTCATCCTGAATGCTGTGAATGGCACCAATCGCCATTTCGTCTGTTGCCGCAAAGATCGCTGTCGGTTTTTTCTTGAGTCCAAGGAAATATTTCATAGCTTCCACACCAGATTCATAACGATAGTTACCGATCCGCACCAGATCCTCCTGGTACTCAATGCCTGCAGCTTCCAGTGCTTTCTTGTAACCTTGGAAACGTGCAAATCCGTTAGCAGGGTCCTGCAGTGTACCACTGATCATTGCGATTTCTCTGTGACCATGGCGAATGAGCGTGTTGACTGCATCAAAAGCTGCTGCTTCATGGTCAATATCAACAGAAGGGAATGTGCCCTTCTCATCACTTGTCGCACACAATACAATCGGCACCGCAGCAGATTGGAACGCTTGAATGTGTTCATCCGTTACCGTTCCACCCATGAAGAGCAGACCGTCTACTTGTTTCTCGAGCAATGTGTTGATTACACGAATCTCTTTTTCCTTCTTTTTGTCCGCATTACACAAAATGATATTGTAATGGTACATATTCGCAATATCTTCAATACCGCGAGCAATCTCTGCAAAGGTCGAGTTCGAAATGTCCGGAATCACGACTCCGACCGTAGTCGTTTTTTTACTAGCCAGACCACGGGCTACCGCATTCGGGCGATATCCCAGTCGTTCAATTGCTTCGTATACTTTTTTCCGCGTCTGCGGTTTGACATTAGGGTTATTGTTGACTACCCGTGATACCGTTGCCATAGACACTCCAGCTTCACGTGCCACATCATAAATGGTTACCGTCACAGTACTTCGCTCCATTACCAGTAAATTTTCATTCCATTTTCATTAAGGTTTATATTACGACAAATTATAGCATTAATCAATTAAAATAGGCTCTAAGCCTCACTTAAAATGTTAGCAAGCGTCCTGCTGGTAATCTGTGAATGGGAAGTATGCCATACGGGCATGCCATTTTTGACCAGAATGACCTGGGGCGATTCGTGCTTCACACTCAGCTTCTCTGCCACTTCATTGGATACAGGGCGGTCTTCTACCACATAAATCATGCCATATTTCACGCTTTCATTCGGAGAGTTATGCAAATAATCATTCATCTCCTGATAAGCATGCGCGCTGATTGGACAGCGGGTGCTATGCTTGAACAGAAGCAAGGGTTGATCCTCCGTTGCCTGCACTGCGGAGTTTAGCTGTTCAATACTTGTCATTCTAGTCATGTCAGCCATTCGTTATACATCCCCCTTTATCAGCAATACCGCCATGTTGAGCGTTTTCACTCTCCGATATCTTAACAAAAAGTGAGCAAAAAATCCAATTTTCATGAAAGCAAGCATTGGGCACGTCAAAACTAGACGGCATTTGAGAAATGCGCCCGCCACACAAACCCGGACAATTGTCCCAGTCTGCGCTGGGTGTCTTCCATCCACGCTTTGTCTTCGGCTTTGTGAGCGTATCCCATAATATCCAGCAGCAGATTGATTCGCTCTTGCACGGCCTCTTTCATTCGATATTCCATCTCCTGATCGCTTGCATCCGGCCAGGCGAGCAGCTGTTCATGAAACAGATCGGCCAGTTCATTCTGCTCTCCAAACGAAAGATCCTGCTTGTCAGGGCGTTCCCCGAGCTTGCTGATACATTCGGTCAAATCCGGTTTCACTGGCTGCAGCACTTCATAGGCTACACACGCTGTACACGCAAAGACGGGTACATTACGAATTTCTACCTTTTTGGCGTATACCACCGTTCTTAATTCCAACTCCATTACATGTCCACATCTGCACGACTTACGCACTATCCTTCACCTCATTCAACTCTGCTCTCTATATAAGTACCATTCGACCTATTTCTGCTTAAATCCTGCTGTAAACTAAAGGTTGCACAAATTACCACTGTCACCAGATGAAGGCTGTCGAAACTCAGACATTACTGGATTAGAAACGGTTCATTGATGTAAACGTTATGCTGTATATGAAGCAGAGCAACGAATCTGTTACAATATACAGTACGATGAAAGGACAACTATCCCAGGCAACAGGAAGGAGCAACAACAATGAGATTAACAGGACGAAAAATCATTGCACTGGTCGATGAAGAATTCGAGGATCTGGAGCTGTGGTACCCGGTGCATCGGGTTCGCGAGGAAGGTGCGGAAGTACATCTGGCTGGTGAAAAAAAAGGGAAAACATACATCGGCAAATACGGTGTGCCCGCTGTCGCTGAATACAGCTTCGATGAGCTCAGCAGCTCCGATTATGATGGAATACTGGTGCCAGGCGGCTGGGCCCCTGACAAATTGCGACGTTATTCCAAAGTGCTGGAGCTTGTGAAGGAAATGCATGCGGACCGCAAGCCCATCGGCCAAATCTGTCATGCAGGCTGGGTGCTGATCTCTGCCAAAATACTGGATGGCGTTACAGTCACCTCTACACCGGGTATTCGGGATGACATGGAAAACGCAGGGGCGATCTGGAAGGATGAAGCCGTCGTTGTGGATGGACATATTATCTCGGCTCGCCGTCCACCTGATCTTCCTCCGTATGGAAAGGCGTTCTGTGATGCACTTGCTGCCCTGCCAGCAAAGTAAAAGGTTGAAGTGAAGTAAGCGAAATCAAGGTCGTGATTAATAGACGTGATTAAGAACACATATAAAAAACCGCTGTGCAGTTTTACATGCACAGCGGTTTTTGTATCTTTTGGAAAAAGTGGTACAAAAATGAATATATTAACTTTAAGAGATTTGACATCTGGTACCAAGTAAATTTTGTTTTGAGACACCCGGTAACTTTGATTACGAAGCGTTTGATCCACTCTGGTCGTCAGGGCTTCCGCTCGCGTCGTTGAATTTCTGCAAGCGCTCCTCGATATCACTGCTTGTTCTTAGTGCGAAACATTTACGCGCTTCCTCTTTCGCATCCGAAGCTGTGGTATTCAATACTCTGTGCTTCACACGCAGCAGGGATTGTGGAGACATGCTCAAGTGACGAATCCCCAGCTCCAGCCATAACGGTATGGAACGCTCGTCCCCTGCCATCTCGCCGCACACACTGACATCGATGCCTGCCGTATGCGCCGCATCCACCGTTGCCCTTAGCATACGCAGGACAGCGGGATGATACGGATGATACATATGAGCAATCTGTTCATTCATCCGGTCTACAGCCAGCACATACTGAACGAGATCATTGGTCCCGATACTGAAGAAGTCCGCTTCTTCAGCAAGCAAGTCTGCAATCATCACGGCTGCCGGGACCTCAATCATGATGCCTACCTGAATGTTTGCATCATAGGCCAAGCCCCGCTCATCCAGATCAGCCATCGCTTCCCGAAGGATTTCGTTGGCTTGCTGCAGCTCCTCGACCGATGAGATCATCGGATACATAATCTTCACATTGCCTGCTGCACTGGCGCGCAGAATCGCCGTCAGCTGTGTTTTGAACAGATCTTTGCGATCCAGACTGATCCGAATGGCACGATACCCGAGGAACGGATTATCCTCCTCTGGCAATTCGAAATAATCCAGCTGTTTGTCGCCCCCAATGTCCAAAGTACGTATGACAACGGGCTGTCCGGCTGTTTTCTCGGCAACCAGACGGTACACCTCATACTGCTCCTGCTCGCCCGGGAAGGTTGCACGATCCATATAGAGGAATTCGGTGCGGAACAATCCAACTCCCTTGGCCCCATGCTTCAGCGCGAGATCAAGCTCCTTCACAGAGCTGATATTGGAAGCAAGCTGCAGCACAGACCCATCTTTGGTTACGGCATCCACCGTAGCAAGTACTTGTAGCTGCTCTTTTTTCTTCAGCTCTTTGTTGCGCAGCATCGTATATCGATCAATCGTTTTGCGGTCAGGTTCCGTAAATACCAGGCCATTATCCCCATCCACCACCAGCAAGTCCCCAGTCTCCACGGGCAGGTCAAGACTCGCCTCCAGCCCGGAAACGAGCGGGATGCCCAGTGCACGTGCCATAATGGCCGAGTGTGAGGTTTTGCCGCCAATCAGTGTAACGATGCCTAATACATAACTTGGATTCAGATGCGCAAGCTGTGACGGAGACAGCTCCTTCGCAACGAGAATGTACGGCTGTGTATCTGACGGAAGTGTAATCTCCGGTGCGCCCAGCAGGTGCTTGAGCAGGCGATTGCCGACATCCTTGATGTCGATCGCCCGCTCCTTCATATATTCATCCTCCAGCAGGTCAAACATGGTGACAAAATGGTCTATCGCTTCTTTTACCGCAACCTCTGCCGCCTTGTACTGGCGCTCAATAATACCGCGAATTTCGTTCATGAACACCGGATCTTCCAGAATCGCCAGATGTGCATCAAAGATGCTGGATTCCTCCGGGCCCACCACTTCCCTGAACTCATTTTTGATATATTCAATCTCATGCTTCGATGTCCGTATACCCTCGTACAGCCGTTCGAATTCCTGGGCGAGATCCACCGAATCCATCTTCTGGTCCGGCAGATCCCATTCCCAGCTGGGCAGGACAAATGCTTTGCCGATGGCGATGCCTGCAGCTCCATTGATGCCTTGTATCTTCATTCTACCCCTCCAACGTTCCTGTCATAGAGCACCACGGACATGACGGATGCCTGACCTTTCTTCACTTGCTTGAATGGAGCAAAACTCCATGATTTTACACGATCCGGGTTGGTGATCACCATCGGAGTCGTGAGTGACGCCGCTTGCTCACGCAATACCGCCAGATCAAATTTGATGAGCAGCTGTCCAGGCTCTACTGTATCGCCTTCCTGTACAAACGCTTCAAAATGCCCCTTCAGCTGCGAGGTATCAATCCCGATATGAAGCAGGACCTCCAGCCCCTCTCGCGTGGAGATGCCAAGGGCGTGCATCGTCGGATACAAGTGCATAATCGTTCCGAACACAGGTGATACCAGTTCTCCACGCTCCGGCACAAAGGCAACACCGTCTCCCACCAGCTTGGCTGCAAAAATCTGATCCGGCACTTCCTCAATCGGCAGCATCTTACCTTGAACTGGCGCTGCAAACAATACCTGCTGCAGATCCCGTTCCAGCAGCTTGGCAATCTCCTCCCGAATCAATTCGGAATAGGTGCCAAATACGACCTGCACGTTGCCGCCGCCCAGCTTGATCAAACCTGCTGATCCCAGGTTTTTCATCGCGCCTGTATCGATCAAACGATCGTCATGAACCGTCAGACGCAGACGTGTAATACACGCCTCTACCTGCACGATATTGCTTTTTCCGCCCAACGCTTCGAGAATCAACGGCGCCTGATAAGGGATATTGCCTACCCAATCTTCCAGCATAGACCCTTCTTCCCGTCCAGGCGTCGGTATTTTGAACGTACGAATCGCCCAGCGGAACAAGAAATAATAAACCAGCCCATATAGTATGCCAATCGGAATAAGCTTCCAAGCATTCTCGGACAGATGGAAATTGAGTATGTAGTCAATGACACCCGCCGAGTACGAGAAGCCGTGACGAATATCCAGCCAATAACTTAGCCACATCGCTACCCCGGACATCACTGCATGTACGATAAACAAATACGGCGCCGCAAAAAGAAAGGCAAACTCAATCTGCTCCGACACCCCTGTTAAAAAACAGACGAGTGCAGACGTGAGAAATGTTTTTCTGATCTTTGGCTTCAGGTCTTCCCTGGCCTCCTGAATAATCGCAAGTGCGATTGCAGGAATAGCAAACATCATAATAGGAAAAAGCCCTGCCATAAAAAATCCGGCTGACGGATCACCCGCGAAGAAGCGCGGAAGATCTCCCTGTACAATCTGACCGCCCGGTGTTTCGTAAGTTCCCAGCTGGAACCAGAATACGTTATTAAGCAGATGGTGAAGTCCAAAAGCTACCAGCACCCGGTATAATACGCCATAGATGAACAGCCCGAAGCCGCCAAGACTGTATTCCCAGGTTGCAATGGAGTTCAAGCCCTCTTGCAGGATGGGGGCAAGCCACAACATAAAGCAAGAAAACAGGGCCGAGCAGAGCCCGACGATCAGTAAAACAAACCTCGAACCACCAAAAAATTGTAATATTTCGGGCAGTTTAATGCTTTTGAACCGATTATGCATGCCTCCGGCAAAGGCGCCGAGAATAATTCCAATTAATGAAGCAGGCTGTACTGTACCATCACCGAAGTGTTTGGTGACCTGATCATAAATAACGATACCAGCCAGCGCTGCGAGTCCCGCTTGCCCGGCCTGATTGGAGAGTCCAAGCGCCACGCCAACAGCGAACAAATACGGCAAAAAATAAAAAATACCGTGTCCGGCCACGGTAGACACTTCACCAACCACTCCCAAGCCCCAGGCGTTCCAGGGCAGACTGCCCACGCTGAGCAGAATGGCGGCAGCGGGCAGGACCATTGTAGGCAGCATAACCGCTCTTCCGAGCTGCTGCAAGGATCCGAGCCAATTCATGGCGACCTCTCCTTTCTATCCTAGATGGTAAGCTTTGCGCAGCATTTTGTCAAAGCAAAAGCGACATGTCGAACATGAAAAATCCCGTGATTTCAAAAGATCACGGGATGCTCATTAGAATTCTAAGTTGAATATGCGTTCCATGAACGAATTCATGACGACAGCACGGCCTGTTAGCCACGACCAGCGCCGCGCAGAACGATGGAATCCTCTACCTTGATACAACGATTGGTTACTGCCGTCATACCGTTCTCTGCGGCAATCTGGACAGCCTCATCACTATGAATACCGAGCTGGAGCCATAACACATTAGCCTTGATTGCAGCAGCTTCCCGAGCGACTTCCGCACAAAACTCATCACGCCGAAAAACATTCACAATGTCCACCGGCTCCGGGATATCTGCAAGGGTGGCATATACCTTTTCGCCAAGAATCTCTCCTTGTGCCTGTGGGTTCACAGGAATGATGCGATACCCCCTGCTTTGCATCGCTTCCGCAACCATATACGAGGTACGATCCGATTTGTCCGATAAGCCGACTACGGCGATGTTGCCTGCATTGCGCAAAATATGTCCAATTTCTTCGCGAGTAGGGTTGTTAAATTCCATGTTCAAGCACCATCCTTTTCTGCTTAACGTGTTAATTTACTCTTTTACCCATTCAACCGAGGCGCCAAGCGCCTGCAAATGATCAAAATATTGCGGATATGACTTGGCTACATGGTGTGCATCCCGAATACGGAGAGGCTGCTTGGCACGAAGACCTACGACCGTAAGGGCCATAATAACGCGGTGATCATAGTGAGCATTGATCTCTACGCCGCCCTCGACACCTTCAGGACGTCCGTGTACGATAATCTCGGCCTGACGCTCCTCAACGTTCGCTCCTGCCTTGCGCAGTTCATTCAAATAATCCGTAATTCGGTCACATTCCTTGTAACGCAGGTTCTCTACATTATAAAACCGTGACGTGCCTTCCGCAAATACAGCCGCAGCTACCATGGCCAATACAGCATCTGTAGCAGCATCTCCATCGAACTCAATCGCCTTTAATCGGCCGTTTCCTTGAACGTGAACGATGTCATTCTCATGAGTAAGCGGCACTTCCATCATGCGCAGCACATCAACAATGGCACGTTCCCCTTGTTTGCTCTGCTCCATCAATCTGAGGATCTTCACATCCGAATGGGTAACCGCTGCAGCAGCAAGTACAGCAGCAGAGCCCGGATAGTCTCCTTGAACGGTGTATGTTGTTGGCTTGTATGCTTGTCGGCCAGGAACCTGGAACGACATGTAGTCCTCGCTTGCATGAATAACGATGCCGGCTTGTTCAAGCACTTCCAGCGTTTGCCCGATGACCACTTTCGATTTCAGATCGTTCAGAACCTCGATGGTACTGTCTTCAGCAAGCAAAGGTGTCACAAACAGCAGGGCGCTCAAATACTGGGAACTTACGGAGCCGGACACCCGAATGTGTCCACCCTTGGCCTCGCCGCCTTTAATGGTGATTGGAAGACGTCCTTGCTGATGTTCGACCTGTACACCCATTTGACCCAGAGCATCAATCAGATCGTCATGGGGACGTTTACCCAGAGAATCGGGATACGTATTCACAAAGGTAACCTCAGGGCACAGCGCTGTAACACCCATCAGGAAACGAAGCACCGCACCGGCATTGCCAACATTTAATTCGCGCACATCGCGAGGGTGGCTGCCAAAGCCTTGAATAACGATTTTGCTGTCATCCTCTTCCAGCACCGCACCAAGATCGCGAATACATCTTCGCATAGCGTCACTGTCCTCACTATGTGCAGGGAAGTGAATGGTGCTCGTTCCTTCCGCCAGCGCAGCAGCCAGCAAGTAACGAGTTGTGTAGTTTTTGGAGGACAGGGCTCCGATTTCCCCATTCAGCTCAGGGGTAGGGTTAACGATAACGTCCATGGATGATATTCTCCTTTTATAATGTTAGTGAGAAAGCTGTAATAACTAGTGTGAGGCTGTACCAAGGTGCACGGTCAGATAAGGCCAAATTGACATCCCCCGTATCCCTTGGGTATCATGAATAGGCGTTAAGTCCATATAGAAAAGAGGACCTGAATATGACACAAGTCGCTGAAATTCAAACATCTGAGCTGCGCCGCCGTTTACAGGCAGGAGAGAAGCTGCAGATGATCGACGTCCGCGAGGATGAAGAAGTCGCACAAGGCATGATCGAGGGGGCCAAGCATATTCCTCTGGGACAGATTCCCGATCGCTTGTCCGAGATTGATAAATCGGGCGAGATCATTATCATCTGCCGCAGCGGTTATCGCAGCGAACGAGCTTGTGAATATTTGCAGCAGCTCGGCTATGATGGCTGTACAAATATGGTTGGCGGCATGCTTCAATGGGAGCAGGAAAGCTAACCTCCGAAGCGGGCCGCACGGCCCGTTTTTTGATACATTCTACTTACTACGATAATTCTATATAAATTGAACTGTTATTTACATCTTCAATTCAATTTACAACTCATTCAACTGCAGCGATCACAAGCTTAGACGCGGTAATGCGCTAAAATTAAACGAGTCACTTCGGCCGCAGACAGCGCCGTTGTATCCACTGTGTAATGTGCGAATCGATAAGCATCTTTGCGTTCTTCCATAATCGTGCGAATTCGTTCCTCCGCGTTGCCCACCAGCAATGGACGGTTATCACAGCCGCTAACACGTTCTACAATAACTGCAGGGTCTGCTGTCAAGGCAACGACCCATCCGTTGCTCGACATCACTTCGCAGTTCTCTGCCCGAAGCACAACGCCGCCGCCAGTCGCAATGACCTGTGCATCGTTTTCCAGCACCGAGCATAACATTCGGCTCTCGGCTTCACGGAAATATGACTCTCCCTTGGCCGTAAACAATTCCGGAATCGAACAGCCTTCCTCCTGCTCCACCGCAGCATCCACATCAATGAGCTGATACTCCAGTTCCTGTGAAAGCATCTGGGCAACAGTTGACTTGCCGGTTCCCATCATGCCGATGAGAATAATATTTTTAGACTTGCTCAAGGTGTACACTCCTTTAATTCAAGCATTTCGTGAGCATTTTTTCCCTATCATAACACAGCCCTGCGAACGGGGGAAGGCCATGCCTGTACCGACAAGGCTTTCGACCATCTCTAGCACACGCGCTTCCTCCTCTTGGACGCTGTACTTCTCCAACTTGATCGCCTGAAGGTCCAGTTTCCCTCTCAAAAAATAAAGTAAAAAGGACCTGGCGGTGTCCGGAATGAATCCGGCCCTCCAGGTCCCTATGATTATTCTACGGTTGAAGCTTACTCCATCCAGTTGTGGTGGAAGCTGCCTTCTTTGTCCACACGTTTGAATGTGTGCGCCCCGAAGTAGTCGCGTTGTGCTTGCAGCAGGTTTGCCGGCAAACGCTCTGTGCGGTAGCTGTCATAGTAGGACAATGCGCTGGAGAAGCCCGGTACAGGGATACCTTGTTTCACCGCTACAGCAACAACTTCACGCCATGCATCCTGATAGGATTCCACGATGTTTTGGAAGTACGGATCAAGCAGCAGGTTTTTGAGGGCTGCGTCTTTGTCGTATGCTTCCTTGATGTTTTGCAGGAACTGCGAACGGATAATGCAGCCGCCGCGGAAGATCATCGCGATGTTGCCGTACTTCAGATCCCAGCCATACTCGTCAGATGCAGCACGCATCTGTGCGAAGCCTTGGGCATAGGATACGATTTTACTTGCGAACAGCGCTTTGCGCACGCTCTCGATGAACGCTTTTTTGTCACCGGAGAAGGCTTCGGCTTTAGGTCCGTTCAGAATTTTGCTTGCCGCGATACGCTCGTCTTTCATGGCTGACAAGAAACGGGAGAATACGGATTCCGTAATCATGGACAACGGTACGCCGAGATCGAGCGCGCTTTGGCTTGTCCATTTGCCTGTTCCTTTTTGTCCAGCCGCATCCAGAATGACATCCACCATCGGTTTGCCGGTTTCCGGGTCGTATTTGGAGAAAATGTCTGCCGTAATCTCGATCAGATAGCTGTCAAGTTCACCTTTGTTCCAGTCCGTGAAGATTTCGTGCAGTTCCTCTACAGAAACGTTCAAAACGGATTTGAGCAGGTGGTACGCCTCTCCGATCAATTGCATGTCACCATACTCAATGCCGTTATGTACCATTTTCACATAATGTCCGGCACCGTCCGGTCCGATATATGTACAACATGGGTCGTCACCAACTTTGGCCGAAATCGCCGTCAGGATCGGTTCCACCAGTTTATAAGCACTTTCCTGTCCGCCTGGCATAATGGAAGGGCCTTTCAGTGCGCCTTCTTCACCGCCGGATACGCCTGTACCGATGAAGCGAATGCCTTTGTCCTCCAGCTCTTTGCTGCGACGAACCGTGTCAGGGAAATATGCGTTTCCGCCATCAATGATGATGTCGCCCTCATCCAGGTGTGGAAGCAGCTGCTCAATTGTTGCGTCTGTTGCTTTACCCGCTTGTACCATGATCAGAATTTTGCGCGGGGACTCCAGGGAGGATACGAACTCTTCAATGGAGAATGTACCTGTGAGGTTTCTGCCTTCAGCTTCCTTCAGCAGGTCATGTGTCTTCTCTGGCGAACGGTTGAATACCGATACCGAGAAGCCTCTGCTTTCAATATTAAAGGCCAAATTTTTACCCATGACTGCCAGGCCGATTACGCCGATTTGCTGTTTTGTCATCTGGTCCTCCATCCTTTGCTCCAATTAATTTTATTGAAAAAAAATCTCAACAATACACCCATTTTAACGGTTTTATGTATGAAAGTGAACCCCGCTCCCTCGCCGGGCAGCGATAAAACGCCTCAATTTGCAAAGCTGTTCATCGTATTTTCATAAAATACGTTATTATAGTAAGAGCAACGAATCTTTAGCATAAATGGAGGAGCTTGCAAATGGCCTTTGCACAACTTTCAAATGAAGAACAGTTTTCGCTCGATATCCGAAGAACCTGTCTTTTGGGAGCTTATATGAATGAATGGGGCATGCCCGAGAGCAGAATAGTTCTTTCCCAAGCCGTTCGCAACATTCATGTGGAAATTTATTATTTTCCTGCAACGATACAATCAGGCATTTCCCGATTTGTCACTGTGAACTTGTCTCAAGCCACACGACCATCAGGGGAACGAGTCGCCGCAGAGTGGATGCTTGCGCTGCCCACGGAACTAGGGGGTGTAACGGTGGAGCAAGTCAACACTTATGCAGCGGATTTGATTACTCACCATATCGAAAACGCTCCGAACTCCAGCATCCCGCGTGTGATGGAACCAAGTGCACTTGCACCAGCAGCATGGAATGCGAATGCCCTGTTAATCGACGAGCTGCGGGGAGAAAATGAATCTCTCGAACAAATTTACACTGGTCAGGAGACGGTGCCTCTGTTGTGGGTTATCCCGATCACTGCACATGAAGCCGACCTGATTCTAAAACAAGGGATTGAGGAATTCGATGTGCATATAGAGAATAGTGACTACTCTGTCATTGATCCCCTCCGTCCATAGAAAGATACGAAGCTGACCGTTCTCCCCAAACACAAGATGCAGCTTTCATTAAAACATTCATTACAACATTAAAGGGCTGGCCCTTAGCCATGAACATGACCTTTGGGAACAGCCCTTTTCAACGTAAATCGATACTCAAACACCTCTGCCTCATCCTTCCAGCATCAACAGATGTCCGGACAATCGCCGCAGTGCCTCACGGCAGGCGTCAGCCTTCTCTGTATTACGGATCTCTATGGCATCGTGAAGTCGCTCCAGCTCATCATCGATTTCCATGCGCAGCAGCATCAGCCGCTCCTCGCCTTCGCGCGAGAGGAACATCTCTTCCATCTCTTCCGCCGTCGGCGCAGGTTCCTTTTGAAATATAACCTTTTGCTTGAAGCCTGACACTTCCACCAGACGGATCACTTCGCCAAATAAAATATTCTCCACCGTCATCTGCTGATCCTTGAAGCGCTTTACCACCGCATGCCCGCGTGTATCGCCAATCAGCTTCTCCAGCCACTCGGCAAGCCTCGCATCCTTGATCAGATAATCCCCTGTCATTTTGTAATTCCCGCTGCGCGTCTGTTGAAAACGGAGCTTTACCAGCTTGCGTCCGGTGCGGACTGACAGAATAAAGAAGGATTCGTCCTCGCTCCAATATAGTGAATACCCCTCACGGATGAGGTCTTTGATTAGATTTTGGATATGCCGACGGTTGAACCGCAGCTCCAGATTGCAATATTCAACTTCATAACTCTTGTTCACGGCACTCCCTCCATCTGTACCGGATCAACTCCGGCCTCATGTTTCAAGCGCTTTTGTTACATCGGCTTACCCTATTTTATACTTCATTTTATGTAAGGGTACTTGGTTATTTGACTATTTTTCACCGAAACCGAATCCGGACTGCAGCTTTCCGCAAATGCACAGGGGCAAGCTTCCCGATCGATACGCGGTACAACAGATGAAGCAGGCCCACTTTCGTTCGGACTGTGTTGACGCCTTATCACATGACTTGACCTTACATCATCAGATGTTGTAATTTATGCTCCGCTCTGCGAGACAAGACCCATTTGCACTAAATAACATGTTGCTGACATGAGAATCAACCAAAAAAGCCCCTCAGCCTGCCGGCCGATGGAGCTCCCTAGTGATGATATACGTACATGTCCGATAAACGATCATAATGAAACTATCCTGCCGGAGCGGTTCGAAACGGCTTGCGCGCTAATACAAAATGAACCACCGCCAGGCCCGCCATAACAAGAGCACTGGCTATAAACGGAGCCGGATGACTGATATGATCCCACAGCAGCCCGGATACAATAGGACCCACGACCATACCTGACCCCTGCAGCGTTAGAAAAAAGCCCCAGATCGCTCCGCGCTCACCTTCGGGAATCAATGTGGCAACAAACGCATTCCATGCGGGCAGAATCATGGCATAACTGACACCAATCAGCATAACGATGCCAAAAACAACGGGAATAGCTGTCACTGTTGAGAAAATAAACAGGCTGAATGCCGCCATCAAAAATCCGATGTTCAGGAACGGTTTTGTGCCGAACCTGTCTACCATTTTCCCCACAGGCAGCAGTGCAATCACTGTAATACCGCCTCCAGCAATGAGAAGCAGGCTGTACAGGTTAGGTGAGATGTTCAAATCCGTGCGTGTGTACAATGTGATGACCGGGCTGAGCAAGCCAATGACAAACGACTGCATAAACAGAGCCGGATATACGAGCGGATTCACGTTCAGCGTGCTCCGCACCCGATGCAAGGTTCGTCCTACGCTCTGCTGCAGCCGAATAAACGGCGTGAGCAGGTTCGGCTTGGCCGGGTACTTCGGTCTGGCTCCCTTTGCGGCCTCTCCAGCGCTTCCAGTATGCCCTCCCTCAATCACAACTCTGCCCGGAAGAATCATCGCCACCAGAATGACCAGAACAGCACAGCCCATCAAAATCAGAAAAATCATGCGATAATCATGATTAGTCCGTTCCAGCAGCCAGTTCATGCCCACAGGGCCGAGTCCTGTTCCTCCCAGGGCAGCCATCTCCAAAGCACCCATTGCAGTGCCATTTTTGTTCTGGGGGCCTGACATCGCGGTTACGCCCGTCATTGCACAAGGCCACAAGGGGGATGTTCCAATCCCCAGAATCAGACAAGCCATTGACAGGCCTAAGGCACTTTTGAGAAAAAGAATCATAATAACTGCTATTAAAGTACAGATCAGAGCCGTAACCATCGTTGCCCGAAAGCCAATACGCTCTGCTGCCCAGCCTGAGGGTGCTCTGAACAGATTATCTCCAAGATATTGCAGGGCAAAAGCCACACCAATGACACCGGCGGACAGGCCCAGAATGTTATCCATATACACAGGAAGAACAGCTACAAGCAGTGCCCCCTTGATGATCTCTACCAGGAAAAGCGTCAGCCACATCGCAATAAAAAAAGGCGATCTTAGTATTTTGGCCGGTTTGATGTCGGTTTGCATTCTTTTTCCCCTTTCACGGTTCATTTGCCTGTCCTCTACCCTTAGTGTAACCGAAGGCATGATGACCAAATCTCACCAGTTCAAAAATTTGTCGTTCATACCGCTTGCATTCGGTTCTTATTTTGCTATACTCATCTTTGTTTACCATTTTACTTAGGAAGGGTTGTGACAGCACTGATGAATCACCACCGTACGCCGCTGTTTACCGCTTTGAAAAATCATGCGGCACTCAATCCCGTACAGTTTCACATTCCGGGACATAAAAAAGGATTGGGAGCGGACTCCGAATTCCGTGAATTTATTGGCGATAACGCCTTCTCCATAGATTTGATCAACATCGCACCACTCGATGACCTGCATCAGCCTACAGCGGTTATTAAAGAGGCACAGATGCTTGCCGCAGATGCCTTTGGAGCCGATTATACCTACTTTAGTGTACAGGGTACAAGCAGTGCGATCATGACGATGATTTTATCCGTCTGCAGTCCGGGAGACAAAATTATCATACCGCGCAATGTGCACAAATCGGTTTTGTCTGCCATCATTTTCTCAGGAGCGAAGCCGGTGTTCGTCTCTCCTGCACAGGATGTCAACCTTGGCATCGATCATGGCGTAACGATTCAATCGATCCGTCGTGCGCTTGAACGCCACCCGGATGCCAAAGCTTTATTGGTCATCAATCCAACCTATTACGGTGTATGTACAGACCTCAAGGCGATCGTAGAGCTGGCTCACAGCTACCAGGTGCCTGTTCTGGTGGACGAGGCACACGGTGTGCTTATCCATTTCCATGAAGACCTGCCGCTGTCAGCAATGGCTGCCGGAGCCGATATGGCTGCCACAAGTGTGCATAAACTTGGCGGCTCCATGACCCAGAGCTCTGTCCTGAATCTGAACACCAAAAACGGGTTTGTCAATCCACAGCGTGTACAGACCATTCTAAGCCTGCTTACATCGACATCCACTTCATATGTATTGCTTGCTTCGCTGGATACCTCTAGACGCAACCTGGCCCTGCACGGACACGAGATTGCGCAGAAGGCCATTGACCTTGCGGAGTTTGCACGTCGTACGATTAATGACATAGATGGCTTGTACTGCTTCGGCAAAGAATTGCTGGGCACCGAAGCCACCTTTAATTATGATCCAACCAAAGTAACGATTCATGTGCGCCACCTCGGCATCACCGGTTATGAAACCGAAAACTGGCTGCGTGAGCATTACAACATTGAGGTTGAGCTTAGCGACATGTACAATATTCTGTGCCTCATTACACCAGGTGATACAGATGAAAGTGTAAATATCTTGCTGAATGCACTGCAGGATCTTTCTCGCACGTATTACCAGGTCAATCCGGCGCATGAGCTTGTCGTTAAAGTGCCAGACATCCCTCAGCTGATGCTGACACCGCGTGACGCCTTCTACGGGGATACCGAGGTCATCCCATTCAAGGAATCCGCTGGACGCATTATCTCGGAATTCATCTATGTATATCCGCCTGGCATTCCGATTCTGCTGCCCGGCGAAGTTATTACACAAGAGAACATCGACTATATCATTGATCATGTCGAGGTTGGACTGCCGGTCAAAGGACCGGAAGACCGTAGCGTAACCAATGTCAAGGTCATCGTTGAAGCTGACGCTATTTTCTAGATGGACAACAAAAGACTCCTTGAAATTCAAGGAGTCTTCGTGTTATTCCAAAAGATCGACTATTCTTGGGAAGAAGCCACAAGTTCGTTGTAAGCCGCTTCTACACGGTTCCACTCTGCTTCGTCTTCAATATTGTAGAGCACCATTTCCTCGTCTTCTTCTTCCATACGCAGGATGATGCCGTCAGCTTCAGGATTGTTACGTTCCAGCAAAAGAGCATAAACGTTATCTTGTACGTCAAATGTCTCTACCAAAACCATCTCCACGTCTTGACCGTTCTCGTCAGTCAGCGTGAGAAGGATCTCTTCGTGCTCATGATCGTGATCATGGTCGTGACCGCAACCGCAGTTATCTCCATGCTCGTGTTTGTGATCGCTCATTGTAATACCTCGCTTCATCAATAGAAAATGTGTAACCCTGCATATCGTAACATGTTCACAGAGCCAGGTCAATTTAAAGGGTCGCGATGACCAAGCGTTTGTTTAAGCTTTATTCATTCAGCGCTGTAATCACTTTTTCGGCCACCTGCACGTAGCTGCTGTTAGCATTTTCTTTAATGTGGAAACCAATCTGGTACTTGCCTGCGCGACTAAAATCATACGTAAAATCATACGTGCGGAACCAGAAATTATCCTTCTGTGTTGTCAGCTCCTGCGCTTGAATATCCTTCACCTGACCACTCGGGTCCGTTATCGTCACTTTTACAGCAGCGACATCTGTTGTCAGGCTGTCCACTTGTGAGAACACGTTAAACTTCAATTTGCCCACATTAACATTCCCAAATACAGTGTCTCCCTTAAAGAGAAAAATATGTACATTCGGCTTGATCACCGTGACTCGCTTGCTGCTGTTATCCCACCGAGCCAGACCTCCTGCCTCCCGAACAGGTACATATGTCGTTCCATTAATCAAATAGCCTCCGTCTGACGCTTCCTTGCCGTTAATGAGCACACGAATCTTCTCGTTCACAGAGTCAGCAAACAATAAAGACCCGCCCAGCAAGGAGAATACCATGACACATAGCAGTACTCTCTTCCATTTCATCCCGTCAATATTCCCTCCCCTGCTGCTAGCTATTTGTACATTTATACTGCGAACTCAACCACAAAGTTGCGCTGTTTTTCATCATTTTTCATTTTTTATCCAAAATATTTACCACCCATTGGGAAACGTAAAAAAAGGCTACCCTGCCGTCAGGATACCCCAATACTTTTCTTATTATATACGCGTAATTAGACGAAGTGTCATGATGACACATGGCGGGTGAGAATACAGGGAACCCCTTTACCAACCGCTCCGCCTTCTCTCATTCGTGCAGCATATTCCATTCCTCGCGAACATGGTGTCTTGCAGCGCTCACATACATCGGACGTGACCAGCTTCATGGATATACGCAACTTGTCACTTTTTAATGCGGGAGCTTTCTTTCCCTTTGCCTTTGCCATCACGGATTCCCCATTTCCCATAATGCTGACTGAATAATGCATCATATGGGGAAACGCCTAATTGTGTGCCTTTAATTTATATCTTTAGAACACGTATTTGAATAACAGGAAAATGCCTAACAGAATTCCTGCCAGAATTAGCCAATTGCTGATTTCCCACCATATCCCTTTCCCTCCACCAGATATGAGCTGCTGTGATTTCTCTTCATGACGCTGCTGATGAGTGTACACTTCCGATGAGTCCGGCGGCTTGTTGAAGTCTCTGAAATCCATATGACATCCCCCTTTTTTAAGCAATCACTGTTATCGTTAACGGGTTTACACATCTCAGGATTATTTACGTCACTTTGGATGTAAAAGTTTCAACATTTTAACATTTTTATTTGGTTCATTTACATTTGAGATGTTCTCAGCTTCCAGAATAATAATTTGTTTTTAAAACAACAGCAGCGGCAAATAAAACAAAACCTCCGATCACTCGGAGGTCTGTTTCATTGAATTATTTATATTTACCTTTATAAAAGAGGGGACCTTACATCGAAATATTTATGCACGTTCTACTTTAACGTTAACATTTCCTTTGATCGCTTTGGAGTATGGGCAGTAATCATGAGCAAGCTTCACAAATTTCTCTGCAGTTTCTTCGTCCAGGCCGAGAATTTTCACTTCAAGCTCAACATCCAGCTTCACACCACCGTCTGCCGGGTCTGCTACCAATGCTACAGTTGCAGATACCGTACTGCGTTCAATGGTTACGTTATGTTTCTTCAATTGAAACTCCAATGCGGAGTTAAAGCATGCGCTGTATCCTGCCGCAAACAGCTGCTCCGGATTCGTAGCCGTAGTTACTTGTCCACCAAGCTCAGGAGGTGTAGCAACGTCCATCATAAATACGTTATCCGGCGATTGCACGATCCCTTGACGTCCACCTGTGTTAATGACTGTTGTTTCATATAGAGTTTTCATATTCAATCTCTCCTCTTTCAATTTTATATTTGTTATATTGGATAGTCATGATTCCGTTAACTTGTTTACAAATTGATTGTACACAATTAAATTTGGTTTGTAAATACTTTTTTAAATTATAAAAAAAGAGACGCCTTTGAAAGGCGACTCCAGGTATCCTCTAATGAACAAGCTTTAACATTACATAGCAGCAATAGCTGAACCTATTTTGTTGTATCCGATTGCTCCGCTTTTTTAGTTTCCTGGTTGCTTGAGTTGCGCTCGAGGCCTTGCCATGGGCCCCCACCATTCATCCCTTTTCCCTTATTAAGATCATCTCCCAGCTTCGTTAGGTCGATGGAAGAAGAATCGATAAGGGTATTCGGGCTCGATTTTTGTTCCTCCGTAGTAGCAGGAATCGTACCGTCAAGTTGTCCCTGAATACTTTCCGCACGCAGCGTGCCTAATTTGGTCAACTCGGCAACGGCCGCTTTATACTTGTCGTATGTGACAAAAGCCGTTGGATCATTTTTAACATAATCCGTAATCAGCTTGTCTAACGTCTGTACAGTTTGCTCGAACTTCCCGTCTGCGAAATAACCGTCTACAATTTCCTGCAAATATTCATGGTACTTCGCTTTGTACTCAGGTACCTCCAGCAGTTTACTTAATATAGGGCGTTCTTCCATCGTTACTCCGGACAGCGGTGTATCTATCGCAAGATTGACCACATCGGATGCGGAACCCGCCTGGAACCCACCAAAAGCCATATTGTAGTCCCATGGCAGCATACTAATCTTTCCGTTATTCTCATACAAATAATAGTTATGCCCCATATTGGAGGTGTAGCTATCCATGTTAACCACAACGTTATGAGCTGCAAAATATTTGAGCACAGCATCGATATCCACATATTTCTCAAGATCGGTGCCTGCATTCAGGTTTTTAAGCGCCTCTATTACACGTTTTTCATCTTCTTCGGTTGTTTTGGTCTTTGCATTATCAAAAATGCCAGAATAACTGGAAACTTTATCATCTGTATATACCAAGGATACGCCGTTCGTGCCGCCATTCATTCCACCGCCTCTGCCGAATCCGCGACCACCCTCTCCACGAGTGTTGGCTGTCTGGGAGTTGGCAGTGCCTGTTCCAGTTCCAGTTCCAGTTCCTGCATTTGTATCACTTGGTGGCTCCATACCTTCAGGAGGCTGACGGTCTCCCGCCCCTGCTGCATCCCCTTCTGCTGGCGGGTTGCCCATTCCCATTGGATTCCCCATTCCACCCGCTCCCATGTTGCCATCGTTGTTGGGTTTATAGATTTCGCCTTCACCATTCTTTGCACGGTCCAGATACCCGCTGTCTATATCCTCAACAGCAAGGTATAAGCCCCATGTCTTTCCGTTTACGTTGATATTGGCAAAAGCAAACAGCGGTGCGTCAACGCCAATATAACTCATGATGTCGTAGCTCAGATATTCTTTCATATAACTGGCGTCCGAAATCATATTATTTACAACCATTTTGTCGAGTCCATTCCACGTCTGACCTTTAACATATTCATCAAACTTGATTTTGAAACTATACCGATCCGTTGTATCGTCTCCTGCCACTTGTCTCAAACTCGAGTTTCCTTTGGCTCGAATACCCACATTTTCAATGGTTGTCCCGTTAATCGTTACATTGGCTTTGATATAATTCTCCTCTGTCGCTGTGTCCAGCATTTCTTGCCAGGCATCCTCATCCACATCAATGGAGAAGGACATCACCTCGTCTTTATTAAAATTTTGTGCATAAGACGCAGTTTGGGCATTACTCTCACTCGTTTGTTTTTCTGTATTTACAGCTGTTTGTGTTGTCGTCGTTGTCTCCGCTTCATTGCTGCAAGCTGATAACAACATCGAGGCAATCACCGTTCCTGCCATGACGTTTCTCCATTTGTTGTTCATCATCCTTTTTCCCACCTTACATCTCTTTTTTAATTCTGCTACAACGAATTTTAAGGGAGAAACCTTAAATGGAACTGAACAGACAAAAAGAGCCGCCTTTTAGAGTGACTCTTCATAAACATTTCTTTTTTTGCTTTGTTTTTTTTGGTAAAATGCACTACTCTACTTTTTTGCTGGTTTTCAGTTTACCATTGCCATCCAGCTCATAGAATTGATAAAGATCTTTAGAGAGCGTTAGAGATTCCAGAATCTTCTCCATAAAGGACGCTGATGCCTTGGCGCTGAGATGATCCCCGTTCCAATAGTAATGAAGCATGAGACGATTCTGATTATATGGATGTTTAATGACATATGCTCCCGAATGTCCAGATGCGTTCATGGCATCTTTCCAGGCCAAACCGATACCATTTGCCCGAACATTAATGTTTTTTTTCAAAGCTTGAACAATACCATTCGACTTCGCATTACCAACAAGAATAAGGTTACTGCTGCCAATCTCTCCTTTCAGCTTCTGCTTCAACTCTTTTCGATCCCGAACTACATCGTATTTCATGCCAAATACATCAAACATTTGAGTTAACTGGCTGGTCGCTTGTTCCTGTTGTTTCGCTGCTGCTTTGCTCACCTGATCTCCAAGTACAATGGTTAATGGCTCCCCTCGAAAGGACTTCTCCATTAAACGAATCATCACTTCGTAAGGCAGATTTGGAATGCTGTTCACTACGGCTTCATACTGCGGTTGATAGGCATCATGCATATAGGCTGCAAGTTCCTTTTCGGACATTTGATACTCCTGCTTAAGCTCAAAATTAGGCTGAATCAGCGCTTTTTCCATGTCCTGACGCTGTTCTTTACCAAGCACATCCTCAATGGTAGCAAGTAATCCATCAATTGTCGCGTTTTGGTAGACAAAGCGATGAAAATATTCCTTCATAAACGCATCAAATTTTTGTTCACCAACCGAGCGGTATAATTGATAAATGGCCTGACGGCCCTTTTGGTAAAATACATAATCAGCCATTTCTCCTACTTGTTCATTCGTTGAAGCAATAGGTAGATCGATAGGTGACGGATCAAGCTGAATTGATCTGAACCCTCCTACCTTATTTCCCTGCTTTTCCAAAAAATACACCGTTGAGAAATCTGCAAAACCTTCATCCAAAAAGGATTCCGTTTCTGAGTTATTCCCGATTAAAGCATGGAACCACTGGTGTGCTATCTCATGAACAAATGTGGTATCGTTTTCAGGTGACAACTCCGCAGCACGCTCCGGCATTTGGATTAGTCTTGAATATTCCACGCCAAAGCCATCCACATAAGTTTCAATGACACGAAATTCGGGATACGGATATTCACCATATTTCTCACTGTAAAACGCGATGACTTTAAATGCATAATCAATGTATTTGTCCACCGCAGCTTTTTTGGCAGGGTCATCACCTGAATAAAAATATTCCACGGTAAGACCATTACGCGTCTCACGTTCTACTTTTAAGTTGGGACCCGCGAAAAAAACAAATTCTCTCGTGTTCGCGGCGCGCGCCGTAACCACTTTCCGTCCGTGTTCAGTACTGTTCTGGGAAGTGATATCTCCCGGCATGACCACCTGATATGACTCAGGTACATTGAACTCAACATCGAAATCGGACGAAGTATAGTAATCACTCTCGAACGAAGTGCTATACGGTGTCTTATTCCATTGATGTGTATTCTCATCATACACAGACATCACCGGAAACCAGTGTGCTCCGTTGATCTGATCCTTGTAGTATGATAGTCGTTGCATGCCGTAAGGAATGTCGAGCCGATAATCCACCTGGAAGCTAATAGACTGACCCGGTTGCAAAGGCGTTTTCAATTGCACACGTAATGCCTGATTTTTGTGATCGAAAAGAAGCTTCTCCCCCTGCTGAGACACTTTCACAATATCTATCCCGCCCAAGAAATCTGACGCTTTCTTCTCCGGGTGTTCTTTGGCTATTTGCTCATTCTGGCTTGTATACATGATCGTTTGTGTTGCTTTGGATCGATTAGCATCTGCATAGGTATGCATGACCAGCTCTTGAAGTGTATCTTTGCTTGTATTTCGATACGTTACGATCTGGTTCCCCGTTATGGTCATGTCTTTTTCGTCCAGTCGTGCTTTGATCTGATACTGAATCGGGGATTGATCTTGAGACATGGCCTGTTGTGAACGCATGCGAGAAGCTTGTTGCATCTCGAACGCTTTTTGTGTTGTCTCGGCACTAGCAATCAAGCTGGACCAATTCGAAGGGGCAGCATAAGTGGTATGGACGAACGGAGATGCCCCTAATGTAAAGGCAATTGTGCTTAGCATCACCTTTTTAATGGTATTTGTTGGTTTGGTTTTTGAAACGTTCATGTTCTCTCTCCTTTTGCTATATGTTGTATACATACAACGATAAGAGATCAACCTTACGTTAAATTTAGGTTTGATTTAAGTTTTGTTTAAAAAAAGAGAAAAGCCTTGCTGCGCAAGGCTTTAGTATATGATCTGTATTGGGCACGAACTACTGACCCCTACCCTGTCCGAAATAGATCTTCCAATTATTCACTTTCACTAGATAAATGTCCTAAGAATCCTTTAAATCTATCCTTGATTTCTACTGAGATTTTCTCTTTGCTGACGTAAACAACATCAATCAGTGTACTTAACATCATTTTCTTTTTTTCCGTTGATGCTTCATCAAAAACATCTTCCCAAACCGGGATAAATTTTTTTAACATTTCCATCTCAGACAACTCAATTTTTGTAGAGGTTAATATTCTTTCTATTTCAATGATTTCATTGGTAGTTTGCGTAATTTCCAATTCTTTCTTTTCAATAAGATCAAGTACGCGATCCCTCCATATGAACCAGTTAAAACTCGTTCAATATTATCGACATTAACTAAGTTGGCTCCATCAAGAAACCTGAAGCTAGGGAATGATAATTCACATGCATTTAAAGTTGTGAGCACAGTAAAATTACCCGTTCTTGTATAAAAAAATGGGACATTGTAATTTTTAGATGGCTTCCACATTTCGATGCCCATAATATCATTTTCATAAAATGAAAAGCGAGGCCCATATGAGCCATCGCTTTGTACTTCAATACCTATGATTAACCGATCATTCATCAAGGATCACTTCTTCTTCAGTTCTTCTAGCAGTTTCATCGCTCCAACAATACTTTTTCGTTTCTTGGATGATTTTTTTGCCCCTTTAGTAAGGTCAGTACCAAGCATTCTCGCTATTTTCTGATTCAATTTAACCACCTCCTTCACGTTTTGTCCATACTGGAAGAATAAGAATGGCTTGGATAAAGAATGCCAATGTAATTTCTGATGATTTAATCAAGAAATTTCCAAAAACTAGTGAAACTGATATCCATTTCAACCACTTATCCCATTGGGTTGGATTAACATACTCAAACTCATTCGGAGCATCAATCAACATTATTATCAGGCTTACAGTATCTCACAACAGTATAATATTCCCTGCATGTTTAATTTTTGCTTCATTCCGTCCCAAAATCTTTCGAGAACTTCAGAATTAGGAGAATATACTTTTCCCTCTATATCTCCCTGAAGATGTATGTGACTGTTAAAGCGATCCAATACAATAGGCACTGAAACTCTATATCTCTGCCATATTTCGTGCCCATACCGTGATCGAATAAAATCTAAAAAAGGATGATAGGCTTGACTGCTGCTATTTACGTCTAGTGGAATAAGCTAATCCCTTTCCCACAAGCCTTTCATAGAACTTATTTACATCTAAAACTGTTATTTCCCATATAAAATGTTCGCTTTCTTTTAGAAAGTCTAATACTTTAGTTAAATTCAATGCAATTGTAGCATCAGTGTAGCCAACAATTTTTTGCTGTCGTTCCCAAGAAGCCAGTAGTTTTTCTTGAAAGTCAATGAAGTCTTCGTATGTACTAATGCTAGGCTCTAAATTATTTATAAGGGTTAGTTTACTCTTCATATTATGATATCAATTCCTTAGATGATATTTAAAATATTTAGACAGCATCTAATTATCATATTTATTTTCGGAGATAAACATCATATATTCACGGTGACTTGCTTCTGTTCCTGATCTATCTGGCAAACTACGTCCAGCAGGAATAATTGAGCACGGGCCGAATCAAAAACATAAACAGGCCTTCCGTGGCGTTTGCCAGCAGCTCGTAACTGGAGAAGACAAGAAACATGTTTACCTTCAGCCCCGGATTCAAGCGCGGGTCAAGATACGGAGTTGGACTAAATCTGGTTTACTACGTACACCTGTGTTTGAACAATTTATCGTTTGATTATAGATTTACAGGATGTGTGGTAGACTTACAATCACTGATCCTTTGGAAGCGATCATGGAACGGTATTTGGCATCAATAGCAGAAGGGTTCGAATATAAGCCGAATTACAACGCAGCACCTATGCAATACATTCCTACAATCATAGCGGGAAAGGACGGGAATAAGTTAGGTGCTCTCAGATGGGGTCTCGTCCCTTCCTGGGAAAAATATGATAAGATCGGGAATAAGATGATTAATGCTCGGGCTGAGACACTTGCTGAGAAGCCAGCCTTCAAACGCCTGATCAGTTCCAAACGTTGTATCATACCGACAAATGGATTTTACGAGTGGAAGAAAGAAGGATCAGGAAAGCGGCCTATGCTCATCTTGTTGAAGGATGACAGTTTATTCTCGCTTGCTGGCCTGTACGATACCTGGATAGGTCCGGACGGAAACAAACTGAGTACTTGTACAATCATTACTACTGAACCGAATAGTCTCATGGAAGACATTCATAATCATATGCCGGTGATCCTGAATTCCGATGATGAGGCAGAATGGCTTGCGAGAAATAATGAAGATGTTCAATCGTTGCTCAGTCTGCTCAAGCCATATCAAGCTTCGGAGATGAGAGCGTATGAGGTGCCAAAGGAAGTCGGTAACGTGAGGAATAATAACGAAGGATTACTAAAAGAAATAGGATAGAAATTTTCAGCTTTATCGACTTAGAAAGGTCGGTAAAGCTTTTTTATTACACCTAACACTTACTTGAATATATAGGTTTAATTGTTTAGACATGTAACTGATAATTATTTATTCTTATGTAATAAAAAATTATAAGGAGATCACGATGAAAAAATTAAAAATGATTATTACTACTTTATTTACCTTGGTTCTTCTATTAAGCTTCTCGACAAGTACATATGCGGCAACTGTAGATAGTGTACTTAAAGCACCGGAAGAGGGTTGGACGCGTTTCGATGATAGAGCACCTGAACTAGTGTACTCTAAGGATGATTGGGTTTTGTTAAAAAATAGCGAAACAACTGGTGATTATGAGAAAACTATTCTCGGTGCTAAACATAAGAAAAAAAGTGAAATTAAATTTAAATTTGAAGGTTCAAAAATTAGATTGATAATAGCTAAATCTGTAACCTATTCAAAAAATGTTGCTGTCAGCATTGATGGTAACGTTGAATACTTTTCTGCATGGAGTGAAAATTGGATACATCAAATAGTGGCATATGAAAAATTAGACCTTGACTATGGTGTTCATGAAGTAATTATATGGACAGAGACTCCTTCTTCTAATGTTGTGACATATGATTATAGATTTGATGCAATTGATATTGATGGGTCTTTGTTGGACTTCAATTATGTAGAACCTGAAACCCCAACCGATCCAGAACCAACACCTGAACCAGAACAACCTTCTAATCCAGATCCACAGCCTGAGCAACCACCTGTAGACCGAGCAATACTCGTAGTTACCATGACAACTGGTTTAGAGAAAGAATACGATCTTCCAATGAGTGATGTAAATGCATTCCTCAACTGGTACGATGCTCGTGATACAGGAACTGGCCCATCCAAGTTCACCATCAACAAATATAACAATAATAAAGGGCCATTCAGCAAGCGTACAGATTATGTGATATTCGATAAGATACTAACATTTGAAGTAAATGAGTATTCAACTAATTAAAGTGAAAGAGCAGTGAGATTATCCCTCCTGCTCTATTTTTTGAACTTGAATTCAAACGTATTACGAAAGTATCTCCTACCCATGATCTTAATGGATAGCGGCTATACTCTTGTATTGCTCTACATAGTCAATCACCAAAAGAAGGAAGACCCTGCAATATGTCCAAAATTCTTTAGTGTGTTACTTAATGATTTAAGGTATCACCTGCTATATTATTGCTTGAAGCCCAAGATAATATGAAATTTGTACAAGAGCAATTGGGCACGCCAGCATTCAAATTACATCTGACATATATGTCCACATTTCTTCAAAAATCCAAGCAAACAATATGAACAAGCTTTGAATTATTCACTAAAGATTTAATTTTCCATTATATGCTAATGTATGTTCTGTGTACAACAAAAAAGCTCCACCAGCCTAGGTTGATGGAGCATTCCTCATTAGTACTCACTTACTTCAAACGTCAGGATCCGATCAAACAGGATGTAATCCTTGCGGCTCTTGAACGGTCCTTTGTTATTGTCGTGCTTATCAATAGCGTATGATGCCTTACCACTTCCTGTTTGTTTTGTTTCATACCAATCGATGAAACTATTTACTTCTTGCATACTAAGATCAAATTCCTTTTCAAGACCTATTGTCATTGTGACTATAAGGATTGCTCTCCCAGTCTCTGGAATTGGTATTATAGCAGAGGCAACATTTGAAGGTGCACTTACACCATCAGCATTTTTCGCCGTTACAACGTAATAATATGTAATTCCTTGCTCTACGTTTACATCTGAATATGTAGTTCCAGTAACGTTAGTTGCAATTGTTTGATATGGCCCATTGGGTGAGAGAGCTCTTTTGACGTTATATCCTGTCGCCTCTGAGACTTCTGTCCAAATTAAATTAACGTTTGTAGACTCAGCCTTTGCTGAAAGGGTAGGTTCACTTGAATTACTAATTAAATATCCATCTTTGTCTATGTCAATCGCATCAACATCTAATCTCCAATCTCCATTAGTTCCACTGAGCAGTCTAACTTCATGAACACCTAATGCCAGATTCAACTTTTCATAAGTAATTTTCTGTCTAAGGGCTTTATGCGGGATATCGTCACTTTTATATTTCGCTCACGCATGCTTTTACGCTTTATTCATGAATATTAGGGAAAAAATTCGTGGTTTGAGTTCCAAACTTGTACCGTGTAATGTATGCGGACATGAAGTATCAAAAACAGCCATTATTTGTCCCAGTTGTGGAGAAAGCTTTGGAAGAGACAACACATCCTCAATCGCTGAATCAATGTTTGCTATGTTTGTACTGGGCGTGTTTACTAGTGCTTTGGCTGTGTATCTTATTATAGTTATGTTTGAACCTGCACAAGAATTATACCTTTTATTCACTAGTAAATAGAAATTGGGGAGCCTGAAAAGGCTCCTATTTTTCTACCCTAAACTCGAATGTGTTCCTAAAAAATCTTTTCCCCGCCAATTTGACGGATACCACCGTATAAGCCTCCACCGATCCTCCGTAATCAATTAAGTGCTCCTGCTGCTCCAATGGCATGCCAAAAGTACTCTCACCTGGCGCAATGCTACCATGTCTTTTGTAACTCTCGATATGTATTCATTATCCACCAATTTTATTGTGTTTTATTGCACCAACCTTGAATGCCGCATCTATCAGGAGAATTCGTAACAAGAAAAGATCTTCTTTTTTTTCGGGCTCCTTTTTTTTGGGAGCCTCTCGATCTTGAGAATAATCTTCATGGATCTTGTTATATCTAGTTTTAAAGTTCTCATACTCATATTCTTTACAATCTTCATTAATAACCCAAAGAACCTTTCCATAACAACCTTAAATGTTTATGATAACATCATCGAATCTAGATTGATTCCCGCCTTTGGCAATGATCGAATTAACCAGATCTCAACATTAAAGATAATTTCATTTTTCCATGAAATGGAGAAGCCTGGAATGAGAAAACCTCCTAATAGTAAGAGACCCCTCAGCGAAAAACAAAAAGCTAAACTACTCGAACCGCTCGATGCCAGTACTTTAGCCATCTTCTATCGAGTGCTCAAAAACATATTTTCGCTTGCAGTGGAATGGAAAATGATTAAGGAAAACCCCATGGAAGGTGTTAAAAAACCAGTTGCTAAAAATACAAAAGAAAAATTAATTAAACAAAGAGACAACCCTCAGTACTATGACGAATTGGAAGCTCAAAAGGTAGTCGATGCCTTATATAAAGAAACTAGAAAATGGAGGTTGCTAGTCTTGGGGTCGATGATGGGAGGATTCCGAAGAGGAGAATTAATTGGATTAGAGTAGAAAACAACATTCCATTCACAGTGAAAGGTGAGCCTGTCGAAAAAGAACCGAAATTTAAGGCTTCATATAGAGATCGTGGAAAAGATTTTGCAAAAGACATGGGATTCGGTATATTAAGTTTCATGGATTAAGACACAGTTCTGGCACCTTACTACTTGAAGATGAAGAAGAAGCTAATTTCGACTCGATCCTAATCGTGATACAAAGAAGATTAGGACATGCTAGACTCTCCACAACTTCCGACACTTATGTCCATGTAACTAAAAAAGTAAAGACTAGAATAGCTGGAAAACTAAATAAGTTCAATCCTTCAGAATCACGAAAATGATAAAAATCAGTTCGTCCCCAATCGGGTATTTTCCGCTCAATTACATGTGTCTAAAAAAAAGAAAAAACCCTGCTACACAAGGTTTTCGTGCTATAGGACGAGTGGGGATCGAACCCACGACCCTTACCCTGTCAAGATAATGCTCTCCCGCTGAGCTATCGCCCTTCATTAGTTCAACTATGATATCGAATTAAGTAACAGTATCATACCAAGTAAACGCGTTCATTGTCAATCATTAATTTGGTTTTAAATCATCCATATTGGAGAACAATAATGGAAAGATTACGATATTCCGCATGAGGAGAATGTATAAATGATGATCAAACAAAGTGCTAACAAATCGCTTGATAGAAGTCATAACAATAAACACCATAATAAATGCTGGAAGCTCACTGCTGCTAATATAGCAGTTTTAATCGTTCTCTCCTTTGCCTTAACTGGTTGCGGGCTGGAACGGGACGAGCATACGGTACAATTTCAGCAAATGCAACAACCGAACCAACAAAATGAATCGTTGCCCGTCTGGATGGACGTTTACTCCAAATCTGTGAATCAAGAGGTCTATTCACCTCAGGGTAAAAGTGAATTTTTGCCTTGAATAACAGAATAAATTCGATATGAGCCCTATACCAGAGCGCCGTTTTTTTGGTATCTTACGGGTCAAAAATAAATTCTCACTCTTCTTCGTCCCATTTGCGTGAGTATGCCTTCTTGGTCACATAGTATAACAAAGCGATCATTCCCGCTGACATCAGCAATGTAATTGTCATAATAGCCGCCATTCCCATGATTCATCCTCCCCCAAAGTCCCAATATGTACCAGACTTAACTATACAGGAAAAGCATTTTTTTGTATAATGCAGTCTGAACTTGTGCGCATGGAGCAGAAAGAAGGAATTGAATTTGGCAGCGGAGATTAGTTATGTAACGACAGAAGAAGAACTGAAGCAGGCACTTGGAATTCGCCGTCAGGTTTTTGTGATTGAGCAGCAAGTGCCCGAAGAACTTGAAATCGATCAATACGATTTGATCAGTCCTGATGTGCATCATGTACTGCTGTACAAAGACGGACAGGCTGTTGCCACAGGTCGTCTGATCTATTACAGCAAGGATACCGCCAAAATGCAGCGCATTGCTGTACTGGAATCTTACCGTTCATTCGGGTACGGGCGTGTGCTTCTGTTAGCGATGGAGGAGCTTGCCCGTGAGCTTGGATTAACCTATTCGCTGCTGGATGCCCAGTGTCAGGCACAAAAATTTTACGATAAACTCGGGTATGAAGTGATCTCGGAGGAGCCTTTTTATGATGCCGATATTCTGCACGTTCGTATGAGAAAAAGTCTGTAGTCTCGCAGCAAAACTTAACATCACTGGCACTACATAGAGATAGCACAGCTATACTCGAAATGTTGCAGTACATGCATATTTCTCACCAGTTCGGACAGGATAACAGAGTAACCTATTCCCATTTGGTCATAGAAGGAGAGTGTGACATGATGGATCAGACAACACGCGAGACGTTCACAGCAGTGCAGAAAAATGGTGACGGTGACTTAACCGCCTTCCAAACCTCAACAGGCCGTGTCCTGGACTATCAGCAAGCGCTGAACGAGGTGAAGGCCGGAGCTATTGCTGGTGTCAATGTGTTCAAAGGCAAAGACGGAGAGATGTACATTCGCGGCGATGCCGACGGTGATCCGACGAACAATCTGGACCAGCTTCCGACTTTCTAACAGATACGATGCATTCCACATACAGCGCCAATCCTTACGGATTGGCGTTTTTGCTGTGTCATTGATGCCCGTTGTGTCTTGGCCGCATCTTATGCCATCTATCTCTCCGCTCCAATCGCCAATTAATATTCGGTAAAATATTTCACCGCACTGCCGGCTGGCTGGGCTTTACGCACAGGCCCTGGCTCCTGCTCCCATGCCTGCAAAATCTGGATGTTCTCCAGTGAGGACGGGTTCCCCCATGCGATGTAACCTTTCCGTTCAAGCTCCAGCAGCGACTCCCGAATCTGGACGCGGCTGCGGCCTGTCTTGTTCTCCAGTTCATCCATTCGTGGAATTCGCCGCTGCTGTCCTGCATAGTTAACGATGATTCGTAAAATTTTCCGTTCAAAATCGTTCAGCATGCTTCAACTCTCCTCTCCGATTCTGTTCGGTTACAGGACGCCATGCCAGAATGTTTTGCTCCAGAAAGGTCCGGGGTGCACCCTCTTTGCCATCCGCTGCACGAATTCTCCCGCCGCGCATACTGTTAATTCGAATCTGCCGCTGTGTAATCTGTCCCGCACGATCCATATACACAAGCTCCACCATCTGGCCAACATATTTTCCTAGCATAATCATCCCTCCAACAAGAACATTCGTTTGTATTCATTATTATATGCGAACATAAGTTCTTTATTCAATAACAAAAAAAGGAATTTAACAAAATAAAAAACCAGACTTGCTCTGTTAGAAACAGGCATCTGGTTCTTCATTTCTCCAAGCGATTAGCGGCGATCAGATTCGGAAAATTGTACTTTTTTCAACTGCTGCGTATTCGGATTAAAATCCACATGCACATATACAGCAAATTGCTTGCCGTCCTTGGCACGAACCCACAGCTTGAACTGCTCTCTGGACTCACTGGCGCTAAGGGACGAACGGCCAATGTGTTTGTAATCCAAAATGTCTACATTGTACTTGGTTTGAGTCTCCTTCACCGCAATAATTCCCCACTTCGCATAATCGGGGAGTGTGTCCCCGGTTGCGGAAACGGTTGTTGTGATGCCTGCCAAGCCAAGCATAAGTGTTAATATCGTGATTGCCAGCACTCTCATGGGTTTCACTCCCTGGGAACAATGTGTTGCTGATATCGTGCCCTTTTGCATTGCATTTTACACCCACATTCGAAATATCCAGACTGCCGGCCACAGCCAAAATGGAACAAGCTGCATCAGCTTATCCAGCGGCTCCATTGCCAAACAATCGCGCTTCCGGATACTAAATAACTTGTCTGATTGTACATAAATATTGCGAATATGGAAATACCAAACTATAGAGTGGTTAAGCCTGCTGCCGATCCGAAAAGAACTCTGAATGCAAGTTAATCACACATTGCTTTAGACCCATTTCACTACTTATCTGTTTAATAAAACCATTAACCGTGTAATGGACTTTGACTGACTGATCAAGCTGAACCAACGTGCACCCGAGTCTTCTTCACCCCATATTCGAGGAGGTTATATCTGCATGTTCAAACGTCTGGATGAAATTCTGATTGAGATTCCCAACGTCGAAAAGCCTGATCCCAACGCAGCTGCGGCTGTACAGGAATTGCTTGGTGGTAAATTCGGAGAGATGTCCACCCTGAACAACTACCTCTATCAGTCCTTTAATTTTCGCTCCAAGGAAAAATTGAAACCCTTCTACGATCTCGTGATGAGCATCACGGCCGAAGAGTTAGGACATGTTGAACTGGTATCCCACGGCATTAACCATTGTCTCAGAGGGTCTACCGAATATAAAGAGCCTGATCAGACGCCGCTAGGCTCCGTGAAGGATGCTCGGCTGTCGTATCATTTCCTGGCAGGTGCACAAGGTGCGATACCTTTTGATTCCATGGGCAATCCATGGACAGGTGCCAACGTCTTCAACAGTGGCAATCTGGTGGAGGATCTGCTGCATAATTTCTTCCTCGAATGTGGAGCCCGCACACACAAGATGAAAGTTTACGAAATGACCGATCATCCCGCCGCTCGCGAAGTTGTCGGTTTCCTGCTCGTACGCGGGGGTGTGCACGTGGTGGCGTATGCCAAAGCGATAGAAATTGCAACAGGTGTCAATGTGACCAAGCTGATTCCCATCCCTTCACTCGACAACAAAGCCTTCAACGAGGCGCGTAAGTACGAAGAAAAAGGCGTCCACACCAAGCTGTACACTTACAGTGACAAAGACTTCAATGCCATCGGCCAGATCTGGAAGGGAACACATCCCGAAGACGGACAACCTCTAGAGGTTATTCAGGGCATCCCTCAAGGCTTTCCCATTCCCGAAGCTCCAGCGGTGGAGGAGGAATTTGCCCCAGGCATCTCACATGAGGATTTCAAAGAGATTGCACGTCGTCTGAAAATGGCGGGAAATATTACGGATTAAAGAGCAGGTTAAAGCCCTCGCCCCAACTGCTTCAATGCAGAAAAGGTCTGAGGGCTTTGTTATAATAAATTTATGTTCAATTTTATGATGTAAAATAAGTATGTTTTGCGCATGTGATTTACCCAAGAAGTTTGCTGTAAAAGTAAACCTGATCTCTGCTCATGTCGTTAAGCTTAGTTAAACTCTGACACCGATTCCTCACGCTGACTCATGACTTCAATAAGCATGTTGGCACCCAGACGAAAACCTTGTACAAACGCAGCTTCCGTATGCATGCCCTCACATCTCCCCCACAAGTCAAATAACTGTTCAAGCTCAAGAAATTCATTCTCGCTCAAACGATTCTTCCATTGCTCAGTCAGAGCTGCAATCTGCCGCCCTAACACTTGGTATTCAGGATGTGTCGGCATCATCATCTCATCCGGGCGAAGTCGTCCGTTATATAATGCTTCTAATATCGAATTCATATATCCTCCTGTATATCTATTCGCACTCGACTTGAATGAGCGTTCTGCACATGGTAGGATATTTATGCAGTCGCTCGTTCGTAGTGATTGCGGGATAGGAAGCAGCGTTGTTCTTTGTGGGACGAGCGCTGCTTCTTTTTATTTTTGGAGCTCCTCGTAAATCTTCTCAATCCCTTTGCGAACGATTGCAGATCGGTTCGTATTCAGCTTCTCAGCCGCAGCATCCAGCTTACTAAGAATTTCCTCATCGACACGGATCTCAATCGTCTTGCTCTTGGGATTATCAGATTTAGGACGCCCCATCTTTTTGGAGGACATCGCTCCACCTCCTTTTTGTCCTGACAATAATATATTATTGTCAGGACAAAAAGTCAATGTAAATGTAAAACGCTAACAAAGAATCTGCTTTCATGACATACAAAAAAGACGATCCAGCAACACTCGCCGGAAGCCCTCTACTTCTCTCTGCTCCTCTGCCACAAGTACCTTCCCCATACGCCAACAACTCCGCACAGCAAAAGCACACAGTACGCCCAGGCAAACAGCATGGCAAGCCCTAACCCGATGTTGGCGTCCAGACGCTCATCAGTCATGTACGTATACAATGCAAATATAAGCGGCACAGCGCCCACGATAAAAAGTCCTATAAACGAGCCAGCAAAGCTGCGAGAATCGGAGGACGTGTTATGTCCCTTCAATTTACGAATCCCTAAAAATAACAGCCACAAAATTAAAATAAAACCGAGACAGGTGAGTAAAATTTTAGTCATATCTGACATGTCATTTACCTCCTAACGCTCCACATTCTCCAGACGATATGCCTGAAAACTTTTCAATCATTCATGATCCTATCATACACTCCAGCCATAGCCTTGCCCACCATTACCCAATTCTGCCCAGCGTGATCTTGCCATCTTTACCTCCTTTATATACCAAAGCCCTTTTCTCCAAAATAAAAAGACCACCGCCCCGACTTCCTTCCAAGTCATGGACGATGGTTATATTTCCCCTACTATTTCAGCTCGCTTCGCCTACGCACCAAATTGCGCATAGTGCAGGCGACTATAAATGCCGCCAGAAGCGAGCAGTTCATCGTGACGTCCCTGCTCCGTGATACCTTGCTCGGCCACGACCACGATGCGGTCTGCGTTTTTGATCGTCGCCAGTCTGTGGGCAATGACAAGTGTAGTACGGCCTTCGGACAGCTCCGCGAGCGATTGCTGAATCGCCGCTTCCGTCTCGGTATCAAGTGCGGAGGTTGCTTCATCCAGAATCAGAATTGGCGGATTTTTCAGGAACATGCGTGCAATCGACAAACGCTGCTTCTGTCCTCCAGACAGCTTCACGCCGCGTTCCCCAATGAGCGTATCCAGTCCATCCGGCATCGACAGGATTAAAGATTCCATCTGAGCCCGACGAGCAGCCATCCAGATTTCTTCTTCCGAAGCATCCAGCTTGCCGTAGGCAATATTCTCCCGAATTGTACCATCGAAGAGGAATACATCCTGCTGCACGATCCCGATCTGACTGCGCAAGGAATCCAGTGTCATGTGCTGAATATCCTGGCCATCAATCGTGATGCGCCCTTCCAGCACATCATAGAATCGCGGCAGCAGGCTGCATAACGTTGTTTTCCCCGCACCGGACGGACCAACAAGAGCCACCGTTTCCCCGGCACGGATACTCAGATCAATCCCTTGAAGCACACGCTCCTGATCCGAATAACCGAAAGTCACCTGCTCATATTGAATATCTCCACGTAGATGGGATACCGCAACGGCGTTAGGACGGTCTTTGACGTCTGGCTCCATATCCAGCAGGTCCGTATAACGTTTGAACCCTGCAATGCCTTTTGGATATGTCTCAATGACCGAATTAATCTTCTGAATCGGTGTCAGGAATACGTTGGACAACATAATAAACGCGATAAACTCACCATAGGTCATACTGCCGTTAATGACAAACCACGTGCCGCATACGAGTACAAATAATGATACCAGCTTCATCAGCACGTAACTGATGGAAGAGTTCCACGCCATAATTTTGTACGCAATCAGCTTGGTTTGACGGAAACGGCCATTGTTTACAGCGAATTGTGCTTTTTCATGCTCTTCATTCGCAAAAGCCTGAACAACACGAATACCTGTAATATTGTTCTCTACACGAGCGTTGAAATCTGCAATGTCCCCAAACATTCGGCTGAAGGCCTTGGACATTTTGTTCCCAAAATACAAGGAGAGATAGATAATAAGCGGCACAATGATAAACGTCAGGATCGCCAGATTCCCGTTAATGCTCATCATAATGCTGAATGCACCCACGAGTGTCATGACCGCAATAAATACATCCTCCGGACCGTGATGGGCAATCTCTCCGATATCCATCAGATCATTGGTCATGCGGGATACCAGGTGCCCCGTCTTTGTGTTGTCAAAATAACGGAAGGACAGCTTCTGCACATGGTTAAACAGATTTTTACGCATATCCGTTTCGATATTGATGCCCAGCTTGTGTCCCCAATAGGTCACAACATAGTTCAGAAACGCATTGAGCAGGTAGATGCCGAGCAGCACTACACATGCCCATAAAATCCAGTCCCAGCGTCCGCCTGGCAGCAGGTCATCTACTACCCGGTTCACAGCTAGCGGAAAGGCCAGCTCCAGCAACGCGACCAAAATTGCACAGGTGAAATCGAGAATAAACAGTTTTTTGTATGGCCTGTAATAGGCAAAAAAACGACGAAGCATGAACCAAGTTCCCCCTTACGGCAATCCTCCGTCAAGATGATGATTACCTTTTATTTCGTCCTGCTTAATAGATACAGGAAGTATGGAGCTCCAAGAATAGCTACCAGTATTCCAGCCGGGATCTCCGAAGGTTGCAGAATGACACGTCCAAGCGTATCCGCAACGAGAACAAGCAATGATCCGACAAGAGCTGAAGCTGGCAGCAAAAACTGATGTTTCGGTCCTACAAGCCGGCGTGCCAGGTGAGGGCCAATCAGACCCACAAAGCCGATTCCGCCGCTGACCGATACAGATGATGCCGCAAGACCAACAGCAGCCGCAAGCAGAATCAGTCGTTCACGCTCTACGGAGGCACCGAGGCCGCTTGCTGTCTGATCTCCCAGATTTAAAACGTTAAGCACACGCGACTTGGTCAGTACAAACGGAACAAGCACAACAATAAATGGCAGCAGGGCCATAACAAATTTCCAATTGGAACCCCAGATGCTGCCCGCAAGCCAAGTGGCTACAAACTGATATTTTTCCGGGCTAAGCCGCAGTGTTAGAACAATCATGGCCGAGCTGATACCAGCTGCAATACCGATGCCCGTCAGCAGCATACGTGTAGGCATAATGCCTTCGCCTTTTTTGTAGGAAAGCACATAGATCAGAAATGCGGCAAAGCCTGAACCGATCAGGGCAAGAATCGGAAGCAGGAAGACCGGAGCAGCTGTCGTTGTCGGGAAAAAGGAAACAAACAGCATAACGGCGAGTCCCGCTCCTGCATTAATTCCAAGAATGCCCGGATCGGCGAGCGCATTGCGTGATACCCCCTGCATGATACAGCCGGACAGGGCAAGCCCGGCGCCAATCAGCACCGAGATGACGATACGCGGCAGACGGAACTCGAACAGAATCAGCTCCTGCTTCGCTGTACCGCCTCCAAACAGCGTACGCAGCACCTCAAGCGGCGAAAGCTTGGTAAACCCGGTATTCATACTGATAATAAAAGCCGTAATAATCAAAAGACCGAGCACAATGAGCACAAAAATGCTTTTGTTTCTCTTCTTGCGTTCTGCACCAACCATCGTTGAGGAACCCATTACAGCGTCCTCCTTTCTTTCCGCGCGAGATACAGGAAGAAGGGTACCCCGATCAGGGCAACCAGCGCACCAATCGGCGTCTCGTACGGCGGGTTAATCATACGTGCTGCCAGATCCGAGAATACGAGCAGCAGACTGCCCATGACCGCCGAACAAGGAATAATCCAGCGATAATCCACCCCGACGAGCTTTCGTGTGAGGTGGGGAATGATCAGACCCACAAAACCGACAGCACCTACTACCGATACAGCAGTACCTGCCAGAATAAGAACAACGATCAGACCCAGCAGCTTGATCAGACCCGTGCGTTGTCCCAATCCCACCGCAATATCCTCGCCCAGACTGAGCAGGGTAATGGAACGTGAGATGATCAGTCCAACGATAAGTGCCCCGAGCACCCATGGGAACATGACCTGAAGATGCGACCATTTCGTTCCGGCTACACCTCCGGCAGTCCAGAAGGCCAGATCTTGTCCAATTCGGAAGTAAAGTGCGATTCCCTCACTTAGCGCAGACAGCATGGCCGATACGGCAGCACCAGCCAGCACCAGACGAAGCGGCGTCAGGCCTGATCGGGAGGCTGCACCGAAGCCATATACAAGCAGCACGCCAAGCCCTGCGCCGAGGAATGAATACATAATGATGTACATATATGGCATGCCTGGGAAAAAGGCAAAGCAGATCGCCAGTGCAAAGCCAGCGCCAGCGTTCAGCCCGAGCAGCCCCGAATCTGCCAGCGGGTTACGAGTCATGCCCTGCATAATCGCCCCTGCGACAGCAAAACAAGCGCCGACCATCGCCCCGCCAAGCACACGCGGCAGCCGGATTTCCCATATGATCTGATGTGGAGTCAGATCGGGATTAAAATTGAACACAGCCTTCCACACCACACCAAGCTGTATATCTGCAGCGCCGAATGAAATGGACAAAGCCATCCCTAGAAGCAGCAGCAGAATGCCTCCTGTGAGAATGAGCGTAGCTGCCCACGGTCGTGTATGGATTTTGGCTGTTGGTGACTCCGTATTCGATTCGGAATGCACAGATGAAGGATTGGAGCTCATGCTTGTCCACCTGTGTTATGAATGAAGTCTGTTAACCGTATGTACATAACAATCACCTCTCTAATAATGCCGCTTCTTATTGATATTGATTCTCATTCCCATAGAACATTGTAAGTGAAACCTTCCACTCTGACAAGGGACAAAAAGGACATATTTCTTGCAGATATGAATATTTCCACATTTTTATGCACACAAAAAGGCCATACCGAGCTTCAATGCAGCCACATTTAACGGGCTGGGGATTCACTCATTTTTGCGAACTCAATCTGAAAATCAACATAATATAATATCAGTCATAGACAACTGCACTCCGCTGTAAGGAGGTTGCCCTTTGAAACCACTAACCAGGAAGCACTCGGGATCTGCCAGAATTCTCTCCTCTCAGAAGTCTTCACCGCGCCATTCAGTAAAGAACGGAACAGGACCAAGGACCAAATCTAACCCACCACTCGGACATCCTGGATCACGACAAGTGAGTCCGCGAGCTTCCGTTCGAGGACTCGCTATACCTGACCGAACGAGTAATCAGTCCTCTGTCGACGGTCCTAAACAAAACACACTGGATCAGCTGGCCTTAGTTGCAGCCATTCTTGCACTGATTGCTTCAGCTATCGGACTATACATTGCCTGGAAAACACTGATTTTGCCTAGCAGTGGCACTACAGAAATTACGGTATAACCCGATTCTGTCTCGTTAAGGGCAGCCGGGTTCTTTTTCTAAAAAACCAAAAAACCGTTCCCCGGAAACGCCGGCAGCCACCGGCGTCTCTTTGGAAAGGCCATATTGTTCGGGCGCTGCTCCCAGGCAGCCCTCATCCGTCAAGGAATGGTCTGAATTACAGTACGAACGTGCGGGAGATGATAACCAGCAGGATAAACAATACCAAAATGGCGCCTGTAGATGTCCAGGCTCCACCGCCGAAACCTCCGCAGTACCCGTAACCTGCACCTTTGAGTTCGCTCATGAGTGACACTCCCCTCTTCATCAAAGTACACTATAGACTATGTCCGCAAGCGCTTTTTGATTGGGCAGGTGAAGAAGTTTTTCTCTGGAAGAGGGGATCAGCCATTGAAGGTCTTGATCCATTTATTTTTCGCTCAGCTGAGACCATTTCTGGGTTAGCTCCTTGGGAATGTAAGCAGCCATCTGCGCAAGCAGTTCAGCCGGATCAGACTCCAGACTCCACAGACTGAGATGCGATGTATTGGAGAAACCTTCATGTACGCTGTGCTCGACCAATCTCATCAGTGGTTCATAATATCCGTTCACATTCAACAAACCGACAGGCTTGCGATGGATGCCGATCTGTGCCCAGCAAAGCACCTCAAACAATTCTTCAAACGTGCCCATGCCTCCCGGCAGGGCGATGAAGCCATCGGACAGCTGGGCCATCGTTGCTTTGCGTTCATGCATCGTCCCCACCTCAATCAGTTGAGTCAGCCCGCTATGGACTACCTCGCCTCTGAACAAACCTGTGGGCATCACACCAATCACTTCTCCACCTGCCGCAAGAGCAGCATCTGCCACGGCACCCATCAATCCCATGCAAGAGCCGCCATAGACAAGTGCATACCCACTGTCGGCAATCTGTTTACCCAACCCCGCAGCATGCCGGGTATAGTCAGCGTGATTTCCCGGATTAGAACCTGCAAAAACACATATCCGTTTCAATCGGTTTCACTCCTTCTTATGATCTATCCAAGTTGAACTAAAGAGAGGATATAGATAGTTGTTCAACTTCTATATCTCAGTAGTATATAACATAAATGTCATTGCTATGTTACAAGACATGAACAGAACAAAAATACGAAGCAGCTACATCCAGCTCAGATTTCATCCAAAACTCAAAACATTTCCAAGGCGATCCACGTCCCCCTCCTGCTCCTTCATGACAAAAAATCAAAAAAATACCCGACCGTTTGCAGCCGGCCGGGTTCCCAAATCCATACACATTAATTTAGAAGGGGTTGTTATTACCTACTATAAGGTTGAAACATTAATGCCATATGATCGCAGTATGAAAACTGTATTAAATATCAAGTCGAACTACCGTATGCCGCGCCGTGAACGCACGACAAACATATGCTTGTCCTTGCGAAGCAATCGTCCGTCTTCCAGTTCGACCTGATCCTCATCATGTCTTACAATCGTTGTGCATAACGCTACAATTTTGGCCCGCCGCCAGATCATAATCTGCGACTTGAAATAGATCGCATTCTCGAACTGGACTGCCTTCTTCATGACATAACCGATCTTGTGCACTTCCGAACGCGCCTTCTTCAGAGGCAGGCTTTCGTCAGGGAGAGGTCTGATCATTGCAATATTGTCGAACGATACCTTGATCCGTTTCGGTCCGATTCGAACACATTCTGTTTCTTCATCCCACTCCATCAGCGTTCCCTTCAGAGGCTCGCGAATTCCTGTTGCCCGATATACTGCTACTTTTCGTCCAATCCAATGTCGCAATGTGCTCGCCTCCACTATATCTATATCCGTTGAACTAAGGATGTTTACACGGAAACTCCGATGACAGAATAACCTTCCAATCGCTGTTATCCCCGGATTTTTGGATTCCCTCTCTCAAGGGGAAAATCCGGTGATAAAGGCGACCGCTTCGCTTTTCCAGTTTTTTTCTGTCTTCTCCGTTCCTTGTGTAAGTGATTGGTTCAACTTGTCTAGTTTTCAGGTATTGTCCAATCAATCGGTTTAATACCTTGGGAGACGAGAAATTCATTGGCTTTGGAAAAAGGTCTGCTGCCCAGAAAACCGCGATGTGCCGCCAGTGGACTCGGATGTGTTGATTCCAGCACCAGATGTTTGTCTCTGTTGATAAAAGCACCCTTCTTCTGCGCATGACTTCCCCAGAGCATGTACACCATTGGCTCTGTACGTTCATTCAGCTCACGAATAACTGCATCCGTGAACGTCTGCCAGCCCAATCCCTGATGTGAGTTAGGCTGACCTTCCCGCACGGTCAGCACTGCATTCAGCAGCAGCACCCCTTGTTCTGCCCAATGAATAAGTGAACCATGCTTGGGGACAGGCACTCCCAGATCATCCTGAAGCTCTTTGTATATATTTTTCAATGAAGGCGGAACACGCACCCCCGGTCTGACCGAAAAGCTTAATCCGTGCGCTTGTCCTGCACCGTGATAAGGGTCCTGGCCAATGATTACAGCTTTGACCTCGTGATACGGAGTCAGCTTTAACGCTGAGAACAAATCCTCCTTGGGTGGATAAACGGTCTGTGTTTTGTACTCGGCAGCAAGCGCATAACGGATGTTGTTAAAATAGTCAGCCTGCGTCTCCTGCTGCAGTACCTCATCCCAATCATTTCCAAACATATTGTATAGACTCCCTTCCCCTGATGAATGTATACCCGTACAGCCCGTCTGGATGGGCTCTTCCCTGCAAGAACCGACCAATCTGCGGCTCATAGACTATCCACCATTTTAACATAACCGCGGACGTCAGACCAGAAGCGGGGATTGAGGCGTGTGAACGCCTGAAAGGGCGAAACAGTCATGTACACTGCTCCGCCCTTGAAGTTCATCGTATTTTTTTCAGAAAAATCTAAATTGTAAGGGTGAGTGACACCGACTGCTCTGCTATACGGTCACAGACAACATATCCTCCTGCTGCTTCACCAGTACACGACTGATTCGGCTCAAGCCCTCTTTCAGGATCGAACGGGGGCAAGCCAGATTCAAACGGATATATCCTTCCCCATTCGCCACAAACATCCCGCCATCCTCCAGCAGCACACCTGCCTGCTCCGCAAAAAACAGAGGCAGACTTACATCCTTCGGCGCGTAAGGCGCAATATCAATCCAGGCCAGATACGTGGCATCCGGAATGTGAAACACGGCAAGTGGCAGATGCTGCTTTACATATTCGTCAACATACGCAAAATTGCCGTCCAGATATAGCTTCAGCTGACGCAGCCATGCATCACCATGCTCATATGCTGCCTGAGTGGCCGCGATGCTAAGCGGGTTTTTGAAGCCGTAATGACGTGCTTGCCAAATATCCCGAAGACCTTTGTTCGGAATGATGACATTCGAGAACATCAGCCCCGCCATGTTAAACGTTTTGCTCGGAGACATGCAGGTAATGATACGGTCGGTAGCCGGAAACAGCTTTGCAAGCGGGGTATGTGTTTTTCCCGTGCGCAGCAGATCACAATGAATCTCATCTGAAATGATCCATACATCATTGCTCAGACAGATCTCACCCACCCGCTCCAGCTCCTCCGTGCTCCAGATGCGTCCAGACGGATTATGCGGGTTACAGAAAATACATACACGAACCTTCTCGTGCCTCGCCTTTGCTTCAAAATCCTTAAAATCAATCGTATATTGCCCTTGCTCATTAATCATGTCCGAGCACACCAGTTCGAGCCGGTTATGATCCGCTGCCGACTTGAAAAATCCATAGGAAGGCGTCAAGATCAACACCTTCTCGTCCGGCTGGCAGATATATTCCACCAGTTCGTAGAGCGCAGGAATAATGCCATTCGACGTCTCCAAATGCTCCTTCGGGAAGCACCAATCGTAATAACGCTTCATCCAGCTCGCAACCGCTTCGTAATACGCTGGATCAAAAATTTGTGAATATCCCATAATCCGTCGATCCAGCCGCTGCTTCACCGCATCCAGAATCTCGGGCGGGGTCGCAAAATCCATATCGGCAATCCACATGCGGATCATCTCTTCGTCTTTGAAGGGAAAGGTCATCTCACTTGTTGCATTGAAAATATATTGGCGAAAACCGTCCGTATTCATGGCATTGGTTCCGGTGCGATCAATAATCTCGTCAAAATTATAGGACTTGGCGCGCTCCGTACTATTGTTGGTCTGGTTCATCTTCGTCATGTGATTAACTCCTCTGATTGTCTTTTGGTCACTTTTGGTCACTTTGGGTCACTCTCGATTCACTGCTTCTGCCCCTATTGTTCCATGTCGCCGAAGTTGCATCAAATGCAAGAGAATCTACTCTAAAGAAACAGAATCCATTCAATGTTTCCTTAGAATAGTCTTTTTGCTGTAAAAGTGATATATTTCTTATAGGTATTTGCTTTTACGAAAGTTTTTCATCTTTTTCATCTATTCTCAGGAAACATCACCTCTACGAAGGAGCTGCCCTACCCTATGAACAACATCAATCAAGAGGTTGGCAAAAAAATAAAGAACTTCCGCAAATGGCGCGGACTCACCATACAGCAGCTGGCAGACCAGATTTTCAAAAGCAAAGGAACGCTTTCCAAATATGAGAGCGGGGATATTACACTGGACCTGGTGACACTGCACCAGATTGCGGACGCGCTGAACATCCAGGTGGAACAGCTGCTTTACAAAGAACCGAGACATGCCTCACCGCTGATGAATACAGTCCAGTCCAGCTTTTTCAAAAACTCGACCCGCTTCTATTCGTATTTCTACGACGGTCGAAACAACAGCCTCATTCGCTGCGTCATTGACATGATGGCTCAATCGGATGCCAATCGCTATCGCACGGTGATGTATATGAATGTGAAGGATTTTGAGAATTATCAGGAATGTGAAAATATGTACTGGGGGCATACGGAGCATTATGACACGCTCACCACCCTGATTCTGAAAAACCAGGCTACACCGCTCGAAAATCTGTATATTAATATTTTGGCGTCATTTCAGGAGTCGGAGAAAAAATGGGGGCTGATGGCTGGTGTCTCGTTCAGGCCCTTCATGCCGATTGCGCTGAAAATGCTCTTCTCTCGCACCCCGCTGCCAGAAACGCCGGAGCTCTATAATGAGCTGAAAATTTCCAAAGAGGATCTGCGCACACTCAAAATTTACAATATGCTTGCTGTAACCTGAGTCTGGCAAATCACCTGAAGCAGCAATGAAACGACGACAAGCCAAAAACACCTGCCGAAGCTGTTCATTCCAGCCCAAGCAGGTGTCTTTGATGTAAGCTTAAGGATGTTCACACGCAGCACGCCGAGGCAGCTTTCTTACAGAAAGCTTTAAGCAAGCGTTTCTCTTTTCCAGCAAGTCTCTGTTTTCTGCGTTAAAGTTTGAATGTGTTTATGAGCACACTGTAGCGGTGTCGCCTAGTGTTTAATCAGGTCCAGCGTTTCGTCAAACTGCTGCTTCTGCTCCTCAATCTTGTGCTCGTTGCCAATGACGCAGCGCTGCTTCTGCTCCAGAATCGCAGAGACGAGTCCGGCAAAGCCGTTAATGTCGCTCTCCTTCGTACGCAGCACCTCATCCCGCTCCCGCTGCAGGTCCGCTTCCGTCACATTGGACAGATAACATTCCAGCGAGAAGGCCCCTTCACTGTACGGCGTTCTTGGCGTATCCAGATCCTGAATTGCACCAATAATATACCGTGTCATCTCCCGTTCATCTGCACGGAAATCGTTCAAATATTGTGGTATCCCCTCGTATACCTTATACGTTTTATCCAGATTCGGATCACGGTAGGAGGCCAGGTAGCTGTCCCCATTCCGTCTGAAGCCGGACATGCAGCCGTAAGCTCCGCCTTTGGCGCGAATGTTGTTCCACAGATAATCGAGGGACAAGATCCCCTGCAATACACGGAGCGAGCCGGTATAGGCATAGCCCTTGTCGATATAGTTCCCGGTTTGCACCACATACTGGACTTCGGATGGAGAACGGAACCCTTCGTTATGTGTGGCAGGTGTGAACGTAAAGGCTTCCTTCGCTACTTCTTGAGTGAACAGCATGGATTTCAGGCCGGAGACCTGCTGCTCCAGGCCTTCGTATCCTTGATCATCCGCAGTGTAGCTGACCAGCAGATTTTCCGGTCTGAAAATGTAACCCATCAGCTCTTGCAGACTGGCGGACAGCTGTTCTTTTTTCGCATCAAAATTCGACTGCAGATCCTCAAGCCATTGATAGTATGCAATGCCGCTAACTGCTTCTCTGAAATCAGCAACGGCCGAATGCTTCGAGGACGATCTTGCAATCCCCGCCGAATGACCGCTGTTGATCAGGTTGCGCTGCAAGTTACCTTTGACTTGAGAGATGATCTCGAAAAGTCGCTTCGTATTGTCAAAACGGGAGGTAAACACGATCTCCTTGATCATATCAAAGGCAAATCCGAGTTTGTCATACAGTACCTTGGCGTTAAATTCATACGTCGCTTTGAAGTCTTCATGCTGATGTGCGTTCGCATACGTGCCAAGCCCGCTGTTGATACCGCCGGAATGGATGTGAATCTCATTCGACAACTCATTGAAGGAGTAGTTCTGTGTATCCACGTATCCCAGTACATTTTTCAACAAACCAGCATAAGGCAGCAGGCGGCGCGGCACGTCCTTGATATCAAACAGCAGCCTCAAATAACCGATACCGTTCGTATACAGATTGTGATGCAGAATGGTTGTGCCATCAACATTGTTCACCGTTTGGTAGAGCCTGGATGCCTTCGTGTCAATATCCTCAATCGACAGCGTTGGAATCACCTGCTGCTGTTCCTTGGTTGAAGGGGTATTCTGGTACTCCGCGAGTGCCTCCGTACGTTTAATCATCTCCTGCACTTCTTCCGGGCTAAGTCCGGCCTGCACCGATTTCAGACGTGCCTTCAGCGCCTCTTCCTTACGTGCATTCAAGCCTTTGTCTGGCGTCAGTGCCACAAACGAGGTATGTGTGTTTTGCAACAGATATTTCTCGATCAGCTGTTCAAAGTAACCTTGCTTCATTTTCGTGCGAAGCTCTGCAAATACATCATTCGCCTCCAAATGGGTGAAAGGCGCCTCCTTGTCATACAGCCAGCTTTGCAGGGACGAGAATCCGTAGATCAGCCCTTTGGGCATACGGCCAAAGTCCGCTTCCCGGTGATTGAATTCGTACGAATTAATACCGGCAAGCAGCGCTTTCGGGTCAAAGCCTTCCTTGACCACTCTCTCCAGCACTTCCTTGATCGTTCCGAGGAATTCATCCTTGCTTGACAGATTGCTCTTCTTGAGTCCTACCGTGAACACAGGCTGATACAGGCTGTCATCATAAGAGCCATAAACATCCTTGGCGATGCCTTTATCCAGCAGTGCCTGCTTCAGCACAGCCCCAGGTGCATTGAGCAGCGCATATAATAAAATTTGAAACGAAATGTTCAGTTCCTTGTCCAGACTTGTGCCAATTACCGCATTATAGGTCAAAAAGCTGTTGTCCACTTCGGATTCCGTGCTTCCCGCAGAGTACGACTTCACCGTATCCACCCGTGCCGGGAAGGCAGGTTGCAGCTTGATCTCCGATTCAATCTCGATCCGATCATAGCTGCTCAGGTAATTTTCATCCAGCCATTGCAGCTTCTCTTCCATGTCCATGTCACCGTACAGGTAGATGTAGCTGTTGGACGGATGATAGTATCGTTTGTGGAAATCAAGCAGTCCTTCATAGGTCAGGTCCAGAATCGCCTCCGGGAACCCGCCAGACTCACAGGAGTACGTTGTATCCGGGAAAAGGGAGTTCAGCACTTCACGTCTCACCATCCGTTCTGGCGAAGAAAAGGCACCCTTCATCTCGTTATATACAACGCCGTTGTACGTCAGTTCATCATCCGCAGAAGTGAGATTGTAATTCCAGCCCTCCTGCAGAAATATTTTTTCATTCTCATAGATGTTCGTATTTAACACCGCATCCAGATACACATCCATCAAGTTATGAAAGTCATGGTCATTGCGGCTGGCCACCGGATAGATCGTTTTGTCCGGGTATGTCATCGCATTCAAAAATGTATTCAGGGACCCCTTCAGCAGCTCCACAAAGGAATCCTTGGCCGGGAACTTCTTCGACCCGCAGAGCACAGAGTGCTCCAGAATATGGGCTACCCCGGTATCATCCTCGGGAGGTGTGCGAAAGCCAATGCTGAACACCTTGTTATCGTCGCTGTTGGATAGCAGTACAATGTGAGCACCGGATTTCTCATGTTCCAGCAGGTACGCATCCGATTGCAGTTCTTCGATTCTGCGCTCCTGTAACACCTTGAAGGGTTTAAGCTGTTTCAACATAAATAGAGTCCTCCGTCCATTAAATTGTCGTATAGGTTGATGACTGGATACTCGTTCACATGCGAAAATTACACAAGCACTCCAAAGATGTGTAATATTGTATTGGAACTCAATCCGCAGGCAGGGTGAAAGGGAATATATGCCTATGGATAGTATACACCATTGTGATCTTACTTCATAAAAAGACAGCCGAATCCACTTTCTGATATGTATTATGCAAGGGGTGTGTTTATGAGCTATGCGGGGTGAAGGGAGAAATTAGGGAAGTATTATTTTAAATAATTTTCATTGAGTAAGTTTTTTATTTTCTATTTTAAATGCACTTGTTAAAGTCACTAAATTGTGAGAAGTTGGAGATACACTAGTTAAAGCTATTTATGTAAAAAACCTTTCCCCCAGCACTACTGTTTTAGTATTGTAGTATAAATAAGATTTGTGACGAATTGTGAATTATCACTTCGCACAAATCTTATTAAATTTTACGAGAGTAGAAGGTGTCTTTATGAAGACCAAAGTATTCAAAGTAACAATATCTGTGATCGTTATTTTAGGAATTGTAACAGCACTTTTTTTATACTTCTATAAATTCCCCAAAGAGATAAACATAATATCCCCAGCTGTAAGTTTCTATGAGAATGACCCTTCTTCAGTGGAGGGTACTACAATAAAAGTATCAGGAACACTGTACCGACCTTTGTTTCAACAACATGTATTTGAAGGTTCATTAACGATTGATAACTTAGATTTTACCAAAAAGAACGAAACCCTCGATACCTATATACTTGATAGAAAGAATGGCATCAATATGGGAAATCTTGTTTATCATAAACCTTCAACTCCAGGGGAGTTTTTAACTTCAAATATGATCTGGTTTGATGACACTTTCGAACATGTTAATATAGCGAGCGATTGGGGACAGAATAAGAAATTATTTTTTATTGTCTCAGCTTCTTCTTATGAAGAGGGTATTGATGCTCAGAGAAAGATGAGAGATAAGTATGGTTCCTTTTTTGTTCCAAGAGAATAGGCCTAAACATTTACGAGTCACACATTTACAACCGAGTTCAACAAACAAGGCGTAAAAAAACAGCCCACCTCGATGTATTCGATCCTAAAGTTCGTCCCCAATCCGCCCCAAGAATAAAATAGACGCTTAATTCCTGTGAATTCATTTTTTTATTTTGAAGTCATAAAAAAAAGGAAACCCCTTATTTATCAAGGAGTTTCCTTCTCTTTTATGATGCCGAGGACCGGGATCGAACCGGTACGGTAGTCACCTACCGCAGGATTTTAAGTCCTGTGCGTCTGCCAATTCCGCCACCCCGGCGTATGTAATATTTTCTTGGCGACAAGAAATATCTTACCATGAATAAATTAATAATGCAACCCTTTTTCCTAAAATAATGAAACAGGCACTGCAAGCGTCAGCTCACAGTGCCTAGAAAGTCCGAGTTGCGGTCCCGGACTTCCGGTAAACCATCTATATTAAGGGAGGTGTGATATAAGAATACCTCCCCAACATTAAAGAAACCTAAAATCAGCCTTAAATTAAACTAAAAATGCAAAATTGTTTTTACATGCTCTGCCTGTTCCTCGCCGCACTCTACAAAGATCAGAATATGACCTTGTAGCAGCCATTCCTCATAATAACGGGCATCCTCTTCTGTGATGCCTGCATCCGTTAGCGTTAAGACCAGATCATCTGTCTCACTGCCAATCTCATTGCCCGCCAATCGTCGTACCGCTGTTCCGATGGATGCCGTCTGATGCATGCGTTTTCCCAATCCAGCCAATATGCCCTTGAGCGCTCCAAATGCACCATCCGTTCCAGCGCCCTTCAGTGGTTTAGGCAGCCCTGTTTGCTCACTAATCATCTCAAGATCAAGCTGCTCCTTCGCTACAGCACCCAAATGCTTCTCCTCAATGCCTTCTCTTCTAAGATTATTTAATAAAATAATAGCCTCCTGCTCTGTATGAGCAAGCCCTACCAGCAATTTTGTCATCCCGTTCCCCTCCTCTTCCTTATCTACATATAACCCCGAAGACGGTGTTCAGTAACGCTAAACGTCTTTGCTAAGTCGATTCACCTATAATGACTGAATTATTTCTTTACTGGAAATCCATACCTAGTTCTGATAGACTAGATAAAGAAGACAAATTAACCATTGAAAACTTTAACCTTGCAATAAATATCTTATTAATCAGGAGTAATGACATATGAAAAAAGAGGTAGAAATTGCCATTCGACGTAAACAACAGGTTATGGTTCGTAATACGAGCGGGCAGACCGTAACCGGCTTCCCGGAACACACAGCGGACAGTTCCATTCTCTCCTTGCGCACCGTACAGGGCAATGTGTGGATTCCATTTGATGAAGTGGAACAGGTGACTCGCCTGTTGACCCTTCGTTCTCACCATCTGGGTACTATGCAGCTTGTATAACATCTGGTCTCCCAGATGTTGAATCACGCTCCTGGAGAGCAGCACACTTCAACAGATAAAGACTAGCTTCCTGTAGGAATTACCTTTTCCATCAGGCAGCACGACTATATTCAAAAAACCAGACGATAGACGTCTGGTTTTTCTTTTCTTACTTCTTATGCTTATTGTTTCTTGTACCCTGCTACTTCACAACAAATCTGACACGCGTACCGTCCGGATATGTACTTAACTGATTGCCTACCCAAGAGCCTGCACCGCGATTATCTTTGGGTGTAATATACTGGATATCTGCTCCCGTTCCCCCTTCGGCACACATCGCCATAGGCCACTCATCCCGATCCTTGCCCTTTTTCACCGGCACACCTCGGAGTGAGAGCTCTCTGTTCCCTTCAGCACCCTTGCGATCAATCGTGCAGACATCCGAATGCCCCGCCTCGATCGCCTTGCGAATATGGTTCGCCGTCTCGGGATACCGATCTGCAGGGAAAGTAATCGTATGATCAACACCCTTGTCGGTTGCATTGATTGGAGACGGAAATTGCTGCGGCCATTCTCCCCCTGCCCAAGCATATAATGCAATCAACACCATACCTGCTAACGTCACAATTTGCTTGATGTATCGACGGTTTCCTCTGCTGCTTTTTCTGCTGCGTCTTTTACTCATGATGTTCCTCCCCCATATCACACACTAGTATTATAACAGAACGTCAGTTCGCAGAACAATCACATGCATATAAAAAAACAGCCGGATTGCTCCGGCTGCCTCATGTTATGCAATGTTCCTATCCTGCATTAATAATACTCTGTCTGCTTAGGAACGGGACCATTACATGGAACTCCGTTCCTTTTCCTTCCACGCTATCTACTGTAATGCTGCCGTTCATCAGCTCTAATAGCTCTTTGCAAATGGTTAAACCCAGACCACTTCCGCCAAACCGTCTCGCATGGGATATATCGGATTGAGTGAAGGCATCGAACAGTTGATCTATCTGATTTGAAGGAATTCCGATGCCTGTGTCCCGAACCGAGAATGTGAGCATCGTTTCCTCCTGTGAATGCTGCTTCACATCCACTTGCAGCTGGACTTCACCTTTTTCCGTAAATTTAACCGCATTGCTCAGCAGATTATCCAGTACCTGCCGAAGTCTCAGCGGATCACCCCAGAGCACATCAGGCATACTCAGATCCGCATGGCAGTACAAACGGATTTGTTTATTGGCAGCCGCTGGCTCATGGGTTTTCACAATCTGCTGAATCAGCTTGAGAGGCTGAAATTCAATATGCTCCATGCCCATTTTGCCTCTCCCCAGCTTCGCCATATCCAGACTGTTATTTACGATATTCAGGAGTGCTTCCCCGGATTGACGAGCCAGCTCCAAATATTCCTGCTGTTCCTCAGTGATCTCGCCCATGCCAGCAAGCTCAATCATACCCATAATACCGTTCAGCGGTGTACGAAGCTCATGGTTCAACTTACCGATGAATTCCAGCTGCCCTCTACTCGTTTTCTCAGCCGTAGAAGCGGCAAGCTTCAACTGTTGTTCCACAAATTTGCGTTCCGTAATATCATATTGAATCCCCACAAAGTACAGACAATCTCCGGATTCATTGAAAATGGGATCAATATTCAGCTCGTTCCAGAACTTCTGGCCACTTTTGGTATAGTTTAATATCTCCACCTTAATGGATTGTTTCTTCACTAATGCTTCCCGAATTCGGGTAACCGTCTGGGGGTCAGTATCTGTTCCCTGTAAAAATCGGCAATTCCGGCCGATCGACTCTGCGTACGTATATCCAGTTAACGAGGTAAAATGTTCATTAACATACATGAGCGGAAGCTCAGGTGAGGTAGCATCAACTACCGTAACGGAGGATTTTAATTTTGAGATGATAAACTCCCATTGCATGGGGACTTGATTATATAGACTCATGTCTGCTCCTCCATCTCACATCCTTTAGATGGTATGTGTTGATATAATACAATCTATATTATTGTACCACAGTTATTCATTCATTGTAGTTCTTGGGTAATAGTTCTTAATTATACCGCACACAACTGTTGACAATCTCCTGCCTCTTATCAGATTATATAGATATCCATTTATGATGTGTCATCATCGTGCATGTACTGATTGTCTGCAATTCCTAACGCCAGACCTCAAGGCGGGGCCGTTAATGGTTAACGAGGAAGGAAGATCGGTGATGAAAACTCTCTTTTTTATCTTTATGGTGTTATGTATGATCAATCTGTGCTTCCCCAAGTTTGGCTGGTACCTGCGATATGGCTGGCTCGTTCATGGTGAGAGCGAACCTAGCAAATCTTACATGCTTATGGTGCGAATGTCCAGTCTGTTTATGCTGTTAATCGCATTTACTCTTACAATGGCATGAACCGATAATTAATGGCAAGAAGAAGACCAGCTGTCTCTCGGGTAGCTGGTCTTTGCCTTGCACTGACGGGAAAATGATAACTTTATTTGTGGTGAGATTCGAATAAGCGCCGTAATATAGAATTATCGTTTCAGAAAGGACATTACGTTATGAACATTGCATTTTATCCATTCTGGGCTGCGAGCACGTTGCTCTCACTCATCCAGGTAATCTCCATTACTGCACTGACGTGCCTAACCTATAAACAAACAGATTCCCTTATTTATGCTGTATTGCTTCTATGTATTTATGCACTCGGTCATGCAGCAGCCAAGCTAATTTTCCATCGGCTGGCCAAACACTTTGCAGCATCAGGACTAATGCTTGCAATGCCCTTGATCAAAGCACTGCTGCTCATAGCGGCTGCTTTTGCATCGTCTCACCTGACAGAATATGCCGCTTTAATATATATAAGCTTCATTTTACTCTCCGTTGTAACTCGCTGGGAATGCTTGCTTCTGGAGTCTCTTCGGCCACAGCTTATTGAAGGAGAGGACTTGGACAAAACAAACAATCTGATCTCATTTGCAAACAATACTGTAACAGGCATCGGACTGATTATGACCGCAATTACCATCCTGTATGCCGGTATCCCACTGGCACTGTGGATCGCGGCAAGCCTGTCCTTGGCTGCACTGGCGCTAATCGGTACGGTTCAGCGCCTGATTCGCAACTCCTCTCATTCTTCACTAAAGCTCAGCCCCAGGCACGCACATCACAAATAAAAAAGACGAGCACGGTTAACGGGCTCGTCTACTGCTGCCTTCACAATCCTCACAATCTAATCCAAGCGATAATCCGTCAATGGCTTGCCCTGCTTATAATACAAATTCGGTGATAATATATTGAAAAAAATATGCACATCGGGCATGTCCGCCTTCTCCAGGATAGCCTGCATGCATGATGCGATCCGATCATGTATTTCCTGGTCACGCTGAAACATCAAAATCTCGATGGAGGCCGGGGAAGGTGTCAGGGCTTGTACATCATGACGCTCTGCTTTCATTCTTTCCTGAGGAAGTTGAGTGATCAGAGCCATCTGCTCCGTAATCTGAGGTACAACCTCCTCCAGCTCGTGACCTGTGAATCCTTTAAAACGAATAAACGGCATTGCGATCCCTTCAATCTCTATAATAGTCTCTTATGTGATTTTAAGCACATTGTTTTCAGTTGTCAAATGTCACTCATGCAATACATGGCTCTACGAACGAGAGCAAAGCCCCACCAATATGATGGAGCTGATGCTGCCACACCCAAACGCTAGATTACAGCCAGAAAGATTTTGTGATGATTACGAGCAAAATAAAGAGAACGAGAATAGCGCTAGTTGAAGTCCACGCTCCATATCCACAAACATTACCACAACCGTATCCAACATGACTCATTTGATTGGCCTCCTTTGAATTTCAAGGTATGCCATAACATATGCGTTTTTTTCAGCAGTGACCGGGCGAATGTCCAAGTCTAGCCGCCCAATCCTTGGGGGTTGTACATGAGCTCTCGGTCCGAAATCCACATCATGTCTGCCTGATGCCTGCATTAAGAGTTTTCTGCCACACAAGACAAGCGCTTTGACTTGCAGCATAAAAGCCGAATCACACCTCATTCGTTCAGGTATGACACGGCTTATCGTTTTTATTAAACTATGTATCTAACCATTTCTACGTTCAATCTGATCATAGATCGCTTGCCCATCGTAGCCAGGTTCTTGTGCAATATCTTTTCCAAATAATATGAGATCGCTCATACTGGCACTATTACCACCGAGAATGCTAAAAGCCCCCAGAAGCCATAACAACGGATAAAACACAATAGAAAGCCCTTTTTTCATCGCGTACCCTCCTTCTTCTAAAAAGTAAACCTCTGTTAATTATACGTCAACACTTGAGCCAGGTTTCATTTTTATGGAAATAATTGAACAATCCGGTTCTGAACTGAGCGTCACTCCAGACTGTTCAAAAGGACTACAGCATCCTGATGGTTCGGGTCTAACTCAACCACACGAAGAGCATAGCTAAGCGCTTCCTGTTCCAGTTCAAGCTCATAACAGCACACAGCCAGTTCATATAAATGTGTTACTTTATGTTCATCGGAAATAGCTGTGAGTGATTCCTCCAGAAAAGGCTTTGCATCTTCATACATAAACATCTCCATAAACAACTGGCCTGTTATCAAGGCAAGCTGCGCCTGATTCTCCATTCTATAATAAGCGGACCACATCTGCCTGATCCCCGATAGAAGGTCAGACATTTCCTCCTCACTTGCATCTGGCAACAGATATGTAAACCGAGGATAAGCATGCATCAGAAATTCGGCATCGTACCCGCCCAGGCGCCAGAAGGGCAGTAGCTGCTTCAGCTCCATCTGATGAACCTTGGAGTCGCTCCACTCCTTGAGACTGAAAAAATCATCTGGACCGAATCGCTCCACAAAGCGATGATAAGCCAGCCTTGTGTTCACATAACTGTTCGGTTCCTCCAGCATCAAAATCATACCTGCGTTCAGATCCTTATAATGATGGGCCGTAAAATAAGCTTCAGCGCCTTGCTGTTCAAGCACATATTGGATTGCATGATAATTGGCTGACAACGAGAAGCTGCCATGCAGCGCAAATTCGGGCGGCTCCGCATATTTCCAGTAATCCAGCCGATGATCCCCCTTATCTGCCGTAATCAGCATGTAGCCTGACCGGGACAGCTTGCCCAGGCGTTCGAGACAGCTCAGACCCGCATTCGGAAGCAAAATGTGCGAATCCTCCAGTTCAGCCCGATACAGGGCGATCAGTTCGGAGTATGGATCGCTGTTCGAACTATACCCGGGGGCAGCACGATAGGTATAATGTAATGACATCTGTTCCAGCATCTCGGCAGGCTCTTGTGTATTTACATCTTGCGGGAGCTCCACAAGCAGATCACACTCAAATACCTGCCCCTCCCCAATATAGATCAGCTCCTGCGGAATACTGTCAAAAAAATAATTGGCAATGAGCAGCAGCGGCTGCTGCAAATCCCCCTGCCTTATGGTCATTCCCGACACAACCAGATTCAATTCCTTTTCCTGCATCGCATCAAAGCATGCAAAATCCAGCAGTCCCTGAGCTATATAAGCCTGCATGGAGGGATGTTCTCTCCAGCCCATTACATTTTCCATAGCCAGGTCTGTCATGACATACCGAAAAACCGGCAGCTCAATCCCTGCAAAATCTTTCAGTGCACATAGCTTGTATAATACCTGATGCGCTAAACGTCCCGATCCAGCACCAAGCTCAACAATGGTGATCGTCTCGTGCTGTACACCTCTGGCAGCCAAATCCTGCAAAAACGCAAAAATCATCTCCGCATACGCCGTTGCAATGAACGGGTTGCTCGTAATATACTGCGGTACCTGGCTGCCCTCCCAGGCCTGCAAACCCTTGTGTTCGTAGTACGCTCTCTGCCAATCCCAAATTGGTGCCTCACTAAAACGGTAGCGTTGGCTCTCTTTTTCTATGCTCACTTGTATTAAACCTGCTTTCTATGTATATATTCAAAATATGACCTATGTCATCCGTTGCAAAAATATCATTATAGCATACTTCCTTTTCAGTACTTCCTATAAATATTGCCCCGGAAGAAGGACTGCATTCATGATTTCTAAAGCACAAAAAAAGTCTGCTTAATAGATAAGCAGACTCAAATCTCTTAATAGCCAATTCCATCTTAGTCAGAGTACAGGGACCCTTCAAAGTTCTCAGGGCCAACACGGATTGTACCCAGCAAGTTAGAGCTGATAAAAGCAGTATACGTCAGCTGAGGTGTAATTGGCGGGTCAAAGTCACTGGCCGAGAATGTAATTACTTGCGGTGCCAATACACTCAAGCTGAATGTAGACGTAGCCGAATAGATGACCGGATCGGTTGACAGCGTTCCTCTTACAACAGTAATCGTAATGCCTACAAGAGCTAATGGCAGCTGTACTGTTACGGTTCCTGTAAACTGAACACGCGGGTTAGCACCGATATTATCGGTGATCAGACCAATCTGACCAAACAATTGCGGGGTGTTAATCACAAGAATCGGAATTGCAATGGAGTTCGCCAAGCTCGCATTCTGCGACGTTCTTGCGTCAATAAATTGACTCATGAAATCTACCTCCTATGTGTTGGGATAAGATAGTATATGTGAGAATTGTATTCTGGCATGGACATACATACCCTTAGTTAAAAAAAGTCAGATGACTATAAAAGTTAAGCCATTCATTTACACGTAAACGGAGAGGTCAGAAAAAACCTGGGCATAACAGCAATAGGAAGGTTATTCTGTCATTGGAGTAGATAGTTTAAACTTGAAATGCACAAGATCCCTCTATAACCTATGAAATTTCCACTATGAAAACAGAAAAAAACCCTTGCAACGCAAGGGTTTTGAAATATGGGCCCTACAGGACTCGAACCTGTGACCAATCGGTTATGAGCCGACCGCTCTAACCAACTGAGCTAAGGGCCCTAGACAAAATAATATATAACAGTGCAGATGATGGCTGTGAATCATCCAGTAAAGCTATATTGCGGGGGCAGGATTTGAACCTGCGGCCTTCGGGTTATGAGCCCGACGAGCTACCGGGCTGCTCCACCCCGCGTCGTTAAGAATAATAAACAGCGACTTAATTAATATACACCATTAATACATTATTAGTCAAGGGGTAATCTCAGGGAATAAATCGCACACCGTAACGGCCTTTGCGTGAACGGTATACTTCGACTTCTTCGGGCTCGTTATGACCATAAATCCAGCCATCCTGCTCCAGTCTTTTTGCCAGGCAGCCTGCCTGAAATTTAGTTGTGTACAGCTTGCCAAAATATACCCATCTCATGCTGCTCGTCCTTTCCAATGGCATCATATATTGCTGTTAATTGTAGAATGCCCCTTTTTCGTAAAAATAGCCGCCAGAGATTAATAAATCTCCGGCGGCTGTTTAGTAATAAAGATTTCACGCTACATTATATGTTTACCCCGGATATAAACGAGAGCAAACATAACTTATTGGAAGGACGCTTTAGGGTCCTTCTTCAACTTTTCAAGCATTTCGTTGCCTTTCGCTGCCCATTCTGCCAGTGCTTCTTTTGGCGTCTTTTTGTTTTCTAAAACCTGATTAAAGTATTCCATACCTTTGTCGCTTACCTGCCATAAGTTAGGCATCTTTTGATACAGCTTGTCGAGGTTGGTATTGGTTGGCGGTACCGGCTTCAATGTGTAGAATGCCTGAATATTATAGTCCAGACCATCTTTCGGCTTGATAAAGCTCTTCCGGGATACCATCTCGTAGCTGCTGCGTGCCTTGATCTTCGCCCAATCCTCACTGTTCATATACTTGATCAGTTCCCAGGCATCATCCGGATTCTGAGCCGAGCTATTGATCGCCATCAAATTACTCAAGTAGATGTTGCCGCCAATTTCAGGCGCTTCCGGATGAACCGGTGGTGTTACGACGTCCCATTCCACTTTGGTGAAATCCTTCATTTTATCTGCATTTTTGTTTGCATCAATCAGTTGATTAATATAGCTGTAATCGCCGATCGCCATCGCCGTCTTGCCACTCAGGAACAAGTCGCCCTGCATAGGATTGTAGCGCCCTTCTGTCTGTTGATCCTGCTGCTCGTCACCTTTCGGAATGACTTTATCAAGCGCCAGCTTACTGATCGTGCTCCATACCTTCTCCCACTGCGGAGAGTCCACCGTCATCTTTTCTGCTTTATCGTCAAATATCTTCAACTGCAGCGAGTTGTAGTATTGTGCCATGGAGTAATACGAAGAACCGCCTTGATAGGTGGAAAATGCCAATCCGAAGACATGATCCTTTCCTTCCCCTTTTGTAAGGCGTCTGGCCAGATTAAAGATATCATCCCACGTCATATTATCCGTTGGCGGTTCAACACCTGCTTTTTCAAACAGCCCTTTGTTGTAATACAGCGCCGAGGAAGAGAATGTAGGTGTCAATGCATAGATGTTCTGGTCACCCAGATCCTTGATTCCCTCAAGCACACTTGGCACAATATCGCTGGTGTCAAACTTGTCTTCCTGCATCAACGGATCAAGCTGTTTAACCATATTTTCCTGAATTAATGATTTTACTGTAGAGGTATCAGCAATGACAACATCAACCGGATTATCTCCAGTCATAATTTTTTTCAAACTCTCCAGCGTATCCGGGACTTCTTGCTGCTCTTCCGAATTTCCATAGCCATACATGCTGCCCTGATCGACAGCCGGTACGATTTCGACTGTAACATTGCCATGTGTAAGCTCAAAAGCATCCGTGAATTGCTGACGGAAATAGCTGTCATCCTGTCCTCCCCACAGTGTAGCTACACGCAGCACACGCTGCTCGTTATCTTTACTCTCACTGGCTGTACATCCCGCAATTAAAGGCAATGCCAACGTTGCCGTTGCCATAATAGCCAGCACACGTTTTCCCCACAACCTGTTCTTCATCTCACAATTTCCCCCTCATTTATTATCTTGGCGGTGTAATGACAATCCGTTCACCATCAAACTCCAACGTTGCCCGGCTGTCAATCGACAAAGCTTCCAGATACTCTTTAGGCACCTGAAGCCGCCCTGCGCGATCAATAATGACAAAGGCTTCATGAACGTCAGGTGCCCCTGCCTCAGACAGGCCTTGTTCATCGTCAAGATTCGGATTCCGCTTCACAAATTCGGTGCTTGTCAGGCCGTCCCGAATTGCAACAATGCGGTCCACTTTGCCCGCCAGTGTCAAATCATGGGTAACGATAACAATCGTTACCCCCAGTTCCTTGTTCATTTTGCGGAAAATATTCATGATCGTATCACATGTCTCGGAATCCACCGAGCCTGTCGGTTCGTCTGCCAGTAGAATTTTGGGCCGATTAGACAAGGAGATGGCAATGGCTACACGCTGCTGCTCCCCTCCTGACAACTGATGCAGCTTGTTATGCATCCGATCCTTCAGACCAACCCATTCCAGCAGCTGCATCGCATACGCACGATCACGCTTGCCTCCCAGAATCATCGGTGTCTCTACATTCTCCAGCGCTGTGAGATAGGGCAGCAGGTTACGCCCATTGTTCTGCCAGATGAATCCGACCGTGTGACGTTTATACTCGACCAGTTGAGCATCCGTCATTTTGAGCAGGTCCCAGTCACCTACAACGGCTGTGCCGGCAGTAGGACGATCCAGACCGCCCAGAATGTTAAGCAGAGTTGATTTGCCGCTGCCGCTGTTGCCGATAATCGCCATCATCTCTCCTTGATTGACAGTCAAGTTAAGGCCTTGAAGGGCAACGACTTCCACATCGCTGGATTTAAAAATTTTGACAAGTCCCTCGCATTGGATCACGTTTACCTCTCCTCTCCCATTTTGACCGCCTGATGCACTCTCAGCCTGCGAATCTGCCAGAGTAGCATGGACGCTCCAATAATCAGCATGACCACGGTTACGCCGTAGAGCTGAAGCATATCCTGCTGTTCAAAGACGATGCGGAATGGCGGTACCTGTGCGGACACATTATCTGTCGTTTGCAGGAATGGCAGGAAGAGCCTGCTGGAAACCTGACCAATACCGATTCCCAGCAGGATCGAAAGACCCGCCGTGAACACCTGCTCCAGCAGCAACATGCCGCTAAGCTGTGCCCTCGACAGCCCCATGGCCCGCAGCACACCGAACTGCACCACACGTCCCGAAAGGTTAAAGAACCAGTAGAGCACATACCCGATTAACGAGATAATTACAGACACCAGGAAGCCCAGACTCAGGATACCGAACACTCCCCCCCTTGAAGGATGTTTCCCCTGAGTAACCAGTTCTGTTCGCACATCACGAACAGATGACAGCTCAATCCCCTCTGCCGCAAGCTTCTCCATTAATGGAGCCACTTTGGCGTCCGGTTTCATTTTCAACCATACCTCATAAGGCATTAAAGGCACCTGATCATATATATAATCCAGATTGGCCACGAAGAACGGCATCTGATCCGGGTATTGTGAAGGCCAGTATGGAATGATACCAAACACAACAAATTCGATCGCTTGACCTTGAATCCCCATAGAAACCATATCTCCGGTTTTAAGCTTGAATTTGTCTGCAAATTTCGAAGAGATGAGCACAGCCCCCTCATACTTTCCGAGTAAATCCAGATACTTGTACGGATGGGCAGGGAACAGATCGTTTCGGAACCAGGCTACCTTGGCAAAATCAACATTATCAATACCGACTAACATCCCCTGACCGCCAGATTTACCCGAAACAATGATATTCCCCTTCGTTTGCAGTACACGCGCGGCATACTCTACGCCTTGCAGCTTGCGAAACACTTCAAATGGAGGCTCGGAGTAAATAATTTTGGTTGGTTGTGATGAACCACCACCGGCACCGCCGCCCGGCGCTCCGCCACCACCATTTCCTCCTCCGGCACCGCCATTAGCTCCGCCACCACTTCCGCCTCCGCCTTGCTGACCGCCACCTGATCCTCCGCCCTGTCCTGAACCTCCAGGCTTAATCTCCGGCGTTCCTTCCCATACCGTTTGCATAATAACATCCGAACCGTAACGGTACAGTGTACGCTCTGTCGAATTCAAATCAATGGTGCGGGCCGCGGCCGAGTTATACACCCCAAGACCGAGTGTCAGCACCAGCAGAATCATCAGCGGGTAGTAGGATGAAGAGGAACGGGACAACTGTGTCAATGTCAGATACAACGGGACTGGAAGCAGCTTGCGTCCGATGAATTGAATCAGCTTCAGAATCCAAGGGAACAAACGCAGGAAAAACAATCCCAGTGCAAAGATGGCAAGCGCAGGTACGAAGAACAGAAACGGCTGTACCTGTAACTGATCTGTGGTCATGCCTGTCTGGAACGTCAGCATCTGACGTTCATAGAACAGATAATAGCCGTATCCCGCCAATCCCAGCAGTCCGACATCGAGGAACCAGCGCTGCCACAGCGGCGCACGGTCTGTGCGAGCCTGACGCCGCTTCGCGGATACAATCGTCGCCCGTGCGTAAGTGATTGCTGGAATCAGAGATGCAATGATGGCAACAAGTACAGCTGCCACTCCAAGCAGCACTGCCTCCTTGGATACACCGATCGGAATGGATTTCCGATCGACAAAAGAGAGGAAGCCGCTTGCAGAACCAATGCTTTTTGCCATGAACCACCCGAGAAACGGTCCAACCACCAGCGCTATGGCACCCAGAAAGATGCCTTCCAACAGATACAGCGAGAAGATTTGACGAGCTGAGGCTCCGCGGCTGCGAAGCACCGCAATGTCACTCTCCTGCTTCTGCAGCGATTGTCTTGCATTCATTGCGATAAAATAAAAGACCATTGCAATCATCGGCGCAGCCAAGGTAAACAGCATCGTCTGCAGCTGCAGACTCTGACTGCGGAACTGCTTGAGCAGATCACCGAACGTAATATCCACTTTGGTATCCTTCAACCGTTGATACAGATCAATATCCAGCCTTTCCAGCATCGAGCTGAGACCAGACAGCTGGCTGGTTTGAACGTCTTTCAGGTCAAAGGCATAATACCAACGCGAGTTTTGAAGCGGAACGCCCTTCTCCTTGAGTAATACGTCATTAAAAACCGTATCATTCACATAAAGCCCGTTCATCATGCCATCGAACCCTTGTACCCAGTAAGGACTGTTTACATCGTCCGCTTTGAATGAACCTGTAATTTTGATACGAAGTGTGATGTCAAGACCACTGTATATCGGATACTCCAGAATATCGCCAACATGAAGATCATTCCGGTACATTCCTTCTTCCAGCATCACGGCCTCGATAATGTCGTCCTTGACCTGATTTCCGGGTTTTACACCGGCAGAGTAATTCACCTGTGCATCCAGTCCGCTCATCGTTGCCAGTGTCATGCTCCGTACCCGGCTTGCATCCACTTTGGTTGGGTCTTCAGGACTGACCTCGGTACTGCGAATGGATCTTGTATTCACATACGTACGGAATGGAAAGCCAATGTCACGGGCAACATCCTCGCGAATATAGCGATCGACCTCATCCAGGCCTCTTAAATCTGTCTTTGCACCCCCAGGTGCCTGATAGCTCATCAGCAATGATCCTGCTGGCAAACCCTCACTGTTATCCTGCAGTGTCTGCGCGACAACCCGTTTCAGTGCACCATCGGCATACATCGGAATACTGACGGTGAACGCTACCGCCACAATCAAGCCGATTAGTGTACTGAAGGTCATCCAGCGTGTGTTCCACATTTTGCGGAACAGCAGCCGAAGCAATGGCAGCCCCATTAGCGTCCCACAACCTTCTGACCTACTGTCAGACCTTTCAGAATCTCGACATCGGTCGATGTCTGCTGTCCAACCTCAACGTCCACCTCGCGCTTGCTTCCGTCACTCTCAATGACCTGTACATAGGTTCTGGAGCCGATGGAGCGCAGAGCGGATACAGGAATGACAATTGCGTTCTCGGTACGCTGTGTTACGATGGAAACCGTTAAAGGCGTGCCGCGTTCCACACCTTTCGGCATTTTTGCCAGAGTAACAATGACATACTGATCAAGTGATTCCTTTGGAGGAGGTGATCCTCCCTGGCCTGATCCGTTGCCGTTATTGTTGTTGTTTGAAGCATCAGCGGTAGGCATCACTTTGATTTTGCCTGCCACCTTGCCAGCACCATTAATATCCACTTCGGCCTTCATACCTGCCGTGAATTTCTCCAGATCCTCCTTCGCAAACGTAGCCGCAACAACAAGATTGGACGTATCCGCAATCGTTGCGATGGGATCATAGGCTTTGACCGCAGCCCCCTTCTCAACTTGAACCGCAATAATTGTTCCGCCAAATGGAGCCGTTAATGTGGACTGACCAAGCTGTTCCTCCAGATCGACAAGCTCCTGACGAAGCTCTTCAAAAGCAATGGTTGCTTCCTCGAACTCCACCGGGTCCATCTCGTCTTTTTTGCGTAGTGTTTCCTTCATCTGTACTTCGGACTTGCGAATCTGAAGCCGCTTGCCTCGAATTTCCTTCTCCACACTGGCGACATCAAGTACAGCGAGCACCTGCCCTTTCTTTACTTTGTCCCCCGGTTTAACATTCAGCTCTTTAACATGCATGCCATCCAGTGTAAAATATACCTTCTCTTCGCGCTGACTCATCATCTTGCCGCTTCCGCTAACCTTTTTCTCCAGCGTCTCCGTGCGAACCTCATATTCCGGTTTCTTGGAGATCGTTGGCGGTGTGATCGGTGGAAGCACCTCTTCCTCCGATTCGGATGGCAGCAATGAGCAGCCTGACATCGTTGCAGCGAGTATTGCACCAAGTACAATAAGAGCTGCGCGTTTCCCCCTCTTCGGAGCGGCACCTTTACTTGAGAAATCTGCCGTCCGCCATTTCATAAACATGGTCCGCAACCTCCAAAATTGTAGGATCGTGTGTAGTCATACATATCGTTACTTGCTCTACTTCAATGATATTGCGGAACACCGTCATTACCTGTGCGCCCATCTTGGAATCGAGCTCAGCCGTTGGTTCATCCGCAAGCAGCAGCCTTGGCCGGTGTGCAATCGCTTTTGCGATAGCTACCCGCTGCTGCTCCCCTCCGGACATTTCAAAAGGACGGTGCTTCACCCGTTTGGTCAAACCGACCAGATCGAGGCAGTGACCTACTCTTTCCTTCCATTCCGAGCGCGGCACATCCGCCATGCGAAGCGACAGCTCTACATTTTCCCAAGCCGATAACAAGGGCATAAGCGCATACGCCTGAAAAATAAACCCGATTTCCTTGCGCCGCAAAGCCGTTCGCCGCTGGTCTCCCCAATCCTGCAAGGGCTGTCCGGCAAATAAAATCTCCCCGCTGGAGGGCTGGTCAAGCCCGCCAAGCATATTGAGCAGCGTCGTTTTACCCGAACCCGATCGTCCTTTGAGCATAACAAGCTGCTGCGGCTTCACTTCCATATCAATGCCTTTGAGCACATGAATGATACGACTGCCCGTCTGAAAGCTGCGATGAACGTTGCGAACCTCCAGAACAGGACCATCATACGGAGGAAGCAGCTCCTTCTTTGGCTTTTTTGCAGCCTTCTGAGGTGGTTCCTCGACAGCAGCAGCTGCCGTCTCCTCCACCGCAGCTTGCCCATCCGATGAAACCTCGGCGACGACAGAAGGCTCAGGTTGTATTATGTATGAAGATGCTTCCGCTGCTGCTCCCTCCTCCGGCTTAGGCTGCTCCAGTTGATGTTCATCGCCCGATTGGCTCTTGGCAGGTCTTTTTTTTGAGAATAACTTTTTCATGCCGGCAATCACGCTCATCCTCTCTTGTCATCCTGCGCATTTCCTTCATGCGCCCTAAAACTAGAAATCTGTTCCATACTACACTGAATTATAAACGACTGCTCTCTACTAAAAGTTACAAGCTTTTTACAACGTCAGCGTGAAAAAGTTAATATTTTGATGAACATAACAAAAAAGCATCCCAACATGCGGGATGCCACTTGAATATTCAATCCTTTTACCGTCATTACGGCAATCATTACAATTTTGATACCGTTTGCCAGACGGCAGCTTGTTGTTCGCCCAATGATATTATTTCCCAAATGAAGAAGGATTTTCGCGCCATGATCGAAGAAGAGCAAAGTCACTTTCCTGAATCGTCCCCTCTGCGAGTGCAACCTCCATCAGCGCTGTATAGTTAGACAGGGTTTGCAGCGGAATGCCCGCTTCCTCAAACGCTTTTACCCCTTTATCCAGCTGATAACTGAAAATGGCCAGCACAGCCAGTGGTTCAGCTCCTGCCGCACGAACGGCTTCAGCCGCTTTAATCGAACTTCCTCCAGTTGAAATCAAATCCTCGATCACAACTACTTTCTGCCCTTCGCTGATCAAGCCTTCAATCAGGTTTTCCTTGCCATGACCTTTTGCTTTATCACGAATATAGGCCATAGGCAGGTTCAGCTTCTGAGCGACCCATGCTGCGTGCGGAATACCAGCGGTTGCAGTACCTGCGATCACTTCTGCATCCGGGTACTGATCCCGAATGATAGCCGCAAATGCTTCGGCAATGTCGTTACGGATCTCTGGATAAGACATCGTCAGGCGATTATCACAATAGATCGGTGATTTGATGCCGGACGTCCATGTGAATGGCTGCTGCGGACGCAGCGCCACTGCTTTGATTTTTAACAGCTGTGAAGCGATATGGTTTGGAATTTGACTTAGTTCGATCATGCGTTCAACATCTCCTTCAAAATAGTTTCTGCTGCTTCACGCGGGTCGGATGCGCCCGTAATGGGTCTTCCAACAACAATGTAATGACTGCCTCTGCTGATGGCTTCACCTGGTGTCAGGACACGTGTCTGGTCGCCAAGACCACTGCCCGCCGGACGAATGCCGGGGGTTACCGTGCGAAAATCACCGCCACATGCTGCCCGGATCGCTGGCACTTCGAGCGGAGAAGCCACCACACCATCCAGTCCGGCCTCCTGAGCCAGTCCGGCATAACGAACGACCGTTTGCTCTACACTCCCAGGGATACCAATCTCGTTATTCATTGTCTCTGCACTGGTGCTGGTCAGCTGTGTTACCGCGATAATCTCGGGTTTCTTCAGAGAAGGATTAGCGGCAAGCGCCGCTTCTGCGCCTTCACACGCCGCACGCATCATGCTGGCTCCGCCCGCTGCGTGCACATTAAACATATCCACCCCAAGACGAGTAATGCTCTCGGCTCCGCCACGCACCGTGTTGGGAATATCATGCATTTTCACATCGAGAAACACGGAGTATCCTTTCGCTTTCAGCTGCCGAATGAAGTCTGGCCCCGCTGCATAGAACAGCTGCATACCAACCTTGAGATAACAAGGGATGCCTTCAAGGGCCTGTACCAGCTTCTGAGCCTCTTCCACTCCCGGATAATCCAGTGCAACCATCAGACGTCCGGCCATCTCATTGAAATTCGGGTGATTCATAACCCAGCGCCCCTTCCGCGTGCTTATTTTTCCGTTTTTGCCCGATATAAAGGACATCCCGCCAGCCCGCAGGCTGACTGATGTCCTTCATCAAGTGACTATTTGTTATACAAAGGCTGGCATAGCCTCCGAGGAGAAGTTGATCGTTTGCAGCATAATCAGCAGCGCGCGAATCGTATCCAGGGAAGTCATACATACCACACCATTCTCTACCGCTTCACGACGAATCCGGAATCCGTCACGCTGCGGTGTTTTACCCTTAGTCAGGGTGTTGAACACAAAGTTCGCTTCACCGCTGCGGATCATATCGAGAATGTTAGGGGAGCCTTCGCTCAATTTGTTCACAACCGTTACCGGAATGTTCGCTGCTTGAAGCGCAGCGGCTGTTCCGCCAGTTGCCATAATTTTGTAACCAAGTCTGTAGAAACCTTCAAGCAAAGGCACAGCTTCGTCCTTGTCTTTATCCGCTACCGTTACCACAATTGCTCCAGTAGCCGGAATTTTCATTCCTGCTCCGATCAAACCTTTGAACAAAGCTTTGGCATAGTTCGGATCACGTCCCATAACCTCACCAGTAGACTTCATCTCAGGTCCAAGCGTAGGCTCAACGCGGCGCAGCTTCGCGAAGGAGAACACTGGAACTTTAACCGATACATGATCTGTTTCAGGCCACAGTCCATCGACATAACCAAGGTCCTTCAGTTTCACACCGAGGATCGCTTGTGTTGCCAGGTTCGCCATCGGAATGTTGGTTACTTTGCTCAGGAAAGGCACGGTCCGGGAAGAACGTGGGTTCACCTCGATCACATAAACCTGACCCTCATGGATAACAAACTGGATGTTCACCAGTCCGACCGTTTTCAATTCCTTCGCAATTTTGATGGTGATTTCTACAATTTTCTCTTTCAGATCAGCAGACAGGTGCTGCGGAGGATATACCGCGATAGAGTCGCCAGAGTGTACCCCTGCGCGTTCGATATGCTCCATAATACCCGGCACCAGTACCGTTTCTCCGTCACAGATGGCGTCTACCTCAACCTCTTTACCCAGCATGTAACGGTCGATCAGAACCGGATGCTCCGGATTGATTTTTACCGCCTGTTCCATGTAAGTCAAGAGTTCTGCATCGGAGTATACAATCTCCATTGCGCGACCACCCAGGACATACGAAGGACGAACAAGTACAGGATATCCGAGCGCTTGAGCTGTTTCCACCGCATCGTCTACGGAAGTTACTGTTTTGCCTTTTGGCTGTGCAATCTCAAGGCGAGAGAGCAGACGCTCGAACTTTTTGCGGTCCTCTGCTTCATCAATGCTTTCCAAGTCTGTTCCGAGAATCGTCACGCCTGCGTTGCGCAGCGGTGCCGCCAGGTTGATCGCCGTTTGGCCACCAAACTGCACGATAACTCCTACTGGCTGCTCTTGCTCGATAACGTTCATGACATCCTCGAAGAACAGTGGTTCGAAGTACAGACGATCCGATGTGTTGAAGTCTGTCGATACCGTCTCCGGGTTGTTGTTGATAATAACTGCCTCATATCCGGCTTTCTGCAAAGCCCATACCGCATGTACGGTGGAGTAGTCAAACTCGATCCCTTGACCGATGCGGATTGGACCGGAGCCAAGAACAACAACCTTTTTCTTGTCGGAAGGCAGAACTTCGTTTTCTGTCTCGTATGTCGAGTAGTAATAAGGCGTTGTTGCTTCGAACTCGGCCGCGCATGTATCTACCATTTTGTATACCGGGCGCAGGTTCTCTTCGTTACGACGTGCTCTGACTTCTGCCTCTGTTGTCAGCGTACCGCCAGGCTGCCCTTCAGCGCGTAACTCAGCGATAGCACGGTCCGTAAAGCCAAGGCGTTTCGCTTGATAGAGCGTTTCGGAAGTCAATTCGGATTCTGCGCGAACGCGATCTTCGAACTTAATGAGCCCTTCAATTTTATCCAGGAACCACCAGTCGATCTTCGTCAGATCCTGAAGCTGCTGCAATGTATATCCTCTGCGGAACGCTTCTGCCACCAGGAACATGCGCTCATCGTCCGCTTTAACAAGTCTTTCATTCAGTGTTTCTTCATCCAGTGTTTCTGCCCCTTTGAGGTAGAGACGGTGTACACCGATCTCCAGGGAACGAACCGCTTTATGAATGGATTCTTCAAAGGTACGTCCAATCGCCATGACTTCGCCTGTCGCTTTCATCTGTGTACCCAGCTTGCGGTTCGCTGTTGTAAACTTATCGAACGGCCAGCGCGGGATTTTACTTACGATATAGTCCAGCGTTGGCTCAAAGCAAGCGTACGTCTGACCTGTAACCGGGTTAACGATCTCATCCAGCGTATATCCCATGGCAATTTTGGCAGCCATCTTCGCAATCGGGTATCCTGTTGCTTTGGAAGCCAAAGCGGAGGAACGGCTTACCCGTGGATTAACCTCGATTACATAGTATTGGAAGCTGTGCGGATCAAGCGCAAACTGCACGTTACATCCACCCTCGATGTTCAGGGCACGGATGATTTTCAGGGACGCTGAGCGCAGCATTTGGTATTCGCGGTCAGACAACGTTTGGCTTGGTGCCACAACGATACTGTCCCCTGTATGAACACCTACCGGGTCAAAGTTTTCCATGTTGCAGACAACGATACAGTTATCGTTCTTGTCACGCATAACCTCGTACTCGACTTCTTTCATCCCGGCAATGCTCTTCTCGACCAGACACTGACCGATCGGGCTGTAACGAAGTCCGGCTGCTACGGTTTCACGAAGCTCTTCTTCGTTCGCACAGATACCGCCCCCTGTTCCACCAAGCGTGTAGGCAGGACGAACGATGATTGGATAACCGATCTCACCTGCAAATTGCAGGGACTCTTCCAGGGTTGTCACGATAACACTTTCAGGTACCGGCTGTTCCAGTTCACGCATCAGATCACGGAACAGATCGCGGTCTTCCGCTTTTTCGATGGATGTGAGCTGTGTTCCGAGCAATTTCACATTTTCACGTTCAAGTACGCCTGCACGCGCCAGCTCTACCGCCATGTTCAGCCCCGTTTGACCACCGAGTGTTGGCAGCAAGCCATCTGGACGCTCCTGACGAATAATCTGAGTTACAAAATCGAGTGTAATTGGCTCAATGTAAACTTTGTCTGCCATATTTGTATCTGTCATGATTGTCGCAGGGTTGCTGTTGATGAGTACAACTTCCACGCCTTCTTCTTTCAGAGCCTGGCAAGCTTGCGTACCGGCATAGTCAAACTCGGCCGCCTGACCGATGACAATTGGACCGGAACCAATCACCAGGATTTTTTTGAGATCTTTGTTAATCGGCATGTTATTGCGCTCCTTTCACTGCGGCTGCCAATACGGCTTGACGCGGCTTTTGCGGGTTAGTGATCTTGTGCTGACGAATCATCTCGATGAAACGGTCAAAAAGGTAGCTGTTATCATACGGTCCTGGCGCTGCTTCCGGGTGGTACTGCACGGAGAAGGCAGGATATGTTTTATGTTTCAGACCTTCAATGGTCTTGTCATTATTGTTGATGTGTGTAACTTCAAGATCTGTGCTCTTCACAGACTCTTCGTTTACTGTGTAGCCATGGTTCTGGGATGTGATGAAGCAGCGTCCGCTCTCCAGCTCTTTAACCGGGTGGTTACCACCGCGATGTCCGAACTTGAGTTTTTCCGTGTCCGCACCTGCTGCCAAAGCGAACAGCTGGTGACCAAGGCAGATGCCGAAGATCGGGTATTCGCCCAGCAATTCACTGATCATGTTTACCGCATGAGGAACGTCTTTCGGGTCCCCAGGGCCATTGGACAGTTGAATGCCATCCGGATTCAGTCTGCGAATCTCGTCAGCCGTTACGTCATGAGGTACGACAACAACGTCACAGTTACGTTTGCTCAATTCACGCAAAATCCCTGTTTTTGCACCGTAGTCAACTAGAACGATTCGTTCTGCTGTACCCGGGCTGTTGTACACATGCTCTGTAGATGTCATAGGCACCTGGTTACGCAATTGCTCAATCGTAGTGTCCCCCATCATCTCCAGCAGTTCTTCGACAGGCTTCGATCCTGTTGTGAGAATTCCCTTCATTGTACCGTGGTGACGAATCCGGCGAGTCAACATACGTGTATCAATCTCGCTGATGCCTACGATGCCGTATTCTTTCAGCAGATTATCCACGCTGTATTCCGCACGCCAGTTGCTTGGTGTTGGCTCATGGCGTCTTACGACAAAGCCATGCACATAAGGACGAATGGACTCAAAGTCATCCCGAGTAATACCGTAGTTACCAATCAGCGGGTATGTCATCGTCACGATCTGTCCGCAGTATGAAGGGTCTGAAAGCACCTCTTGATAGCCTGTAATTCCCGTATTAAAAACGACCTCACCTGTCGTTTCACCTTCCGCACCAAATGCTTTACCGGTGAACAGTGTGCCGTCTTCCAACAATAATCTTGCCTGTCCCTGCATCCCATCTCACTCCCTCTGTGTTTATCAAAGTTGAATACTTGGAGTTGAACATAAGCGATGTTACGTAGGTTGATGCTTCGTGGTCAGAAAACCCTGCGATCGCTGTTATCCCCGGATTACTCTCTTTCCATTTTTCAAATGGGGTAATCCGGTGATAAAGGCGAGCGCTTCGCTTCTTCGGGTCTTTTCTGCCCACTCCGCAGTTACGTTCGAGTCTATGTTCAAAAGCAGGATTCAACTTTTCTTTGTTGCGTATATTTTGTCTCAAGGCTTGACTTGCCTTGAGTTTGTTCATAAAAAGTTATTACTGATCAAGCTTTTAATTCGTTAAAAAATATATGTTATAAGTGCAATTGTATCTTTTTAACGATGTATTACGTCATCATACTGCTGTTTTATTGCTGTAACGTGTTATTCCATACGCTTTTGCCATCCACCCATGTTTGTACCGGCCAGCCTTTCAGCTTCCAGCCTGTGAATGGTGTGTTTCTTCCCTTGGTCGCAAACGTTGCCGGGTCAACCGCTTTCTCTTCACCCAGATCAATCATGGTCAGATCGGCAGGTGCTCCCGCTTCCAGTTTACCCGTATCCAGTCTGAATACACGAGCAGGATCAGTCGTCATGCGTTTCACCAGGAAATCCAGTGTCCATAATCCCGTTTCAACAAACTTGGTGTAAAGCAGTGGGAAGGCTGTTTCGAATCCAACGATACCGAATGGTGCGAGCTCCATGCCTTTTGCCTTCTCTTCTTCACTGTGCGGTGCATGGTCGGTCACGATCATATCAAGTGTTCCGTCCAGCAAACCTTCGATACAAGCCTGCACATCACGTGGCGAGCGCAGTGGCGGGTTCATTTTCCAATTCGCATCCATACCTGGAATATCTTCATCCGACAGCACCAGGTGATGAGGACAAACCTCTGCCGTCACCTTGATACCGATGGATTTCGCCAGACGGATCAAACGAACCGATTGCTCTGTGCTGACGTGGCACACATGGTAGTGTACACCTGTTGCTTCAGCCAGCAGAATGTCGCGGCCTACATGAATCGCTTCGGATTCATTTGGAATACCTTTGATCCCGTGACGCTTGGAGAATTCACCTTCAGTCACATATCCGCCAACAACCAGTGAATCATCCTCGCAGTGAGCAATGACCGGCATATCCATGCTGGCTGCCAGACTCATGGCATCCTTCATCATCTGTGCATTCTGTACACCTACTCCGTCGTCCGTGAACCCAATCGCGCCTGCGGCTTTCAAGGCAGCAAAGTCGGTCAGCTCGCGTCCGAGCTCGTTTTTGGTTATTGCCGCATAAGGCAGTACTTTAACGAGATCCGCTTCCTTCGCTTTGTTCAGCACCAGTTCTACAACCTCTGGGGTGTCGGTTACAGGTCTTGTGTTTGGCATGCAGGCAATCGTTGTAAAACCACCCTGTGCAGCGGAGCGTGCGCCTGTTTCAATCGTCTCTTTGTGTTCGAATCCAGGCTCGCGTAGATGCACATGCATATCGATCAATCCAGGAATGACCAGTTTTCCTGAAGCATCTGTTACATTTTGCGCTGACTTCTCGGCGTTCCGTACGATTTCACTTTCCGGGTCAGCGATCGTTTTAATTTTACCTTCTTCTATAAGAATGGTTTTCCGTTCAAGCTCCCCTTCTTGATTCAAGACGTTTGCGTTTTTAATCACCTGTACCATAATTGACCTCCGCTTCAGTTCTGTCCAGCAGATTGAATCCGCTGAATGAATGGTTTATCGTCTACTCTGCTTGTTATTCTGCAAAAAACATCATCTCGCCAGCCTATGACTTTCGTTTAGACCCTGTTACAGCTTCATCGCACGTTCCATAACCGCCATGCGGATCGGAACTCCGTTAGCCATCTGCGGGAAAATTCGTGAAGCTTCGCTCTCCACAACCGCATCATCCACCTCGACGTTACGGTTTACCGGAGCAGGGTGCATAATAATCGTGCTTGGCTTCAGGCGGGATGCCCGTTCTTCCGTCAATCCGTAGTGTTCACGATAATCCTCAGCTGAAGTGATCAGTCCATGCTGGTGACGTTCAAGTTGAACCCGGAGCATCATGACTACATCAGCATCCAGCGCTTCCTCAAGAGCCACATAAGGTGCGTGCGGTGCAAGCTCGGGAGCTTGCATCGTTGGCGGTGCACAGAAGCGCACATCTGCACCAAACTTTTGCAATGCCCACAGATTGGAGCGCGCGACCCGGCTGTGCAAAATATCTCCGATGATCGACACTCGCAAGCCTTTCAGTTCACCGAAGGTCTTCCGCATCGTATAGAGATCAAGCAGTGCCTGTGTTGGATGCTCATTGTTCCCGTCTCCCGCATTCACAAGTGGCACGTTCACTTTCTGGGCCAGCTGCTGCAGCACACCAGCCGGTTTCAGCCGGATAACCCCTGCATCAATGCCCATTGATTCCAGTGTGCGAACCGTATCGTAGATCGATTCTCCCTTTTCCACACTGGATGCGGCTGCCGTAAAGTTCAGTACTTGAGCTCCCAAGCGTTTCTCGGCCATCTCGAAGGAGAAGCGGGTACGCGTGCTGTTCTCAAAGAACATGTTGGCTACAAAGCGAGATTCCAGAATCGGAACCAGCTTTTCTTGCTGGGCTTCCCAGTGGGCTGCACGATTCAGAATGGATTCAATCTCTTCACGGCTAATGTCCTTAAGTCCAAGCAAGCTTCGGTCTTTCAACGCTGTCTGTGTAATCATCATGCCTGCTCCCCCCGGTTCTGAATGATTTTGACTTCGTCCTGTCCATCCGTTTCCATCAGCGCAACCTCGATCTCTTCTGATTTGGAGGTCGGTACGTTTTTACCGATAAAATCAGGTCTGATCGGAAGCTCCCGGTGTCCGCGGTCTGCGAGTACAGCCAGCTGTATGTTCTGGGGTCTCCCGCAGTCCATCAGCGCATCCATCGCGGCCCGAATCGTACGTCCGGTGTACAGCACATCATCGAACAAGATCACTTTCTTGTTGTGGATGGAAAGGGATTCAGGTGTCATAATCAACAGTTCCCTGCGGTTCGCCTGATTGTTATCCAGACGGTCATCGCGATAAGGGGTTACATCCAGTTCGCCCCATGGAACTTTGGCGCCTTCAATCTCTTCAATCTTGGCGGCGATTCGTTCGGCCAGGTACACTCCGCGTGTGCGGATTCCAACCAGTACGCAATCGTCGATGCCTTTGTTCTTCTCCAGTATTTCGTGGGCAATCCTTGTCAGTGCTCGGCGGATCGCCGTTTCATCCATAATGACATGTGTTTCTGTGCTCATGCGTTCAGCCTCCTCAGGATGTTCCTTCGAAATCATGGCCCCGTGACGAGGAGAACAAAAAAGACTCCTTGCCGTGTTTATTGGCAAGGAGTCTCCAAACTTCAGACGTCGCTGAAGAACGTTTACTCTCGGGATGCATCTCTTATCTGCCGCAGCAAATAAACGATGTATCATTCACGTTACCTTGCCAGTCTCACGGGACTGATTTAAAGGTGCTATTCATGTCGTGCATATGAGGAACCTCACAGAGTTCTATCTCATTATGCCCGTTTGTCTTCATGAATTATGACAGAAAGACAACTCTCTGTCAACACCTCACCATCTCAGGTGCATATCCTCTGCTTTATCTATGATTAGAATCAGCATTTGGGCCGAAAAACATCCATGTCACATCACATGTCATTCGTCGTTTATAATTATACAACAAACCTGCATATTTATCCATAGACAATTACAGCAAGCCGCTTATCCAATTTTCACCTGTGCAAACCAGTCGTTATTTTAGATGTAATAACATGAATCAGTCCACTGTAAATTGGGGAAAGTTTATACACAGCACCATTTAATAAAAGCTTTCTTTTTCCGATATACATATAGCTTGGGAGCAGACGACGGAAGGATGACCAGCCTTCCTATGCTCAAACTCCCGCACTGTTATAAGAAGGAGGACATCAATGCGTCACATATGGCATATTTACAAGACAGACTGGATGCATATTTTGAAAGTACCGACAGGCATATTTTTGATTGCTGCAATTATTCTTCTACCTGGTGTGTATGATTGGGTAAATGTGGAATCCGTCTGGGACCCGTACAGCAATACACAAGGCATCAAAATAGCTGTTACCAGTGAAGATCAAGGTGCAACCGTCACGGGAACTTCGGTCAATATAGGTGAGGAGCTCATTCGAAGTTTAAAGCAAAACAAAAAGCTGGGATGGACCTTCGTTGATAAGGAAGAGGCAAGCCGCGGAGTTCAAACAGGGGAGTATTACGCCAGCTTGCTGATTCCTGCTGATTTTTCGTCCAAAATAACTGGCATTGTGGAAGGCAAGCTGGACAGGCCGGAAGTAATCTATACCGTTAATGAAAAGGTAAACGCCATCGCGCCCAAAATAACAGGTTCCGGTGTGTCAGCGATTACCAAACAAATTAACGAGAATTTCACCGAAGCCGTCAGTGAAGCAGTGCTCACCAAGCTGAAGGAAGCCGGGATCGAGGTCAATGCCCAGCTTCCAACGCTGCGTAAAATGGAACACGGCATCTTTATGCTGGAGAAAAATCTTCCTGCCATTCAGGCGGCTGGTCAAAAGGTATTGGAAGTGGATCAGGCCATGCCCGAGATTGTGACACAAGCACAAAAAATCGTAGAGCTGGAGAAGCGCTTGCCTGAAATTAATGAAGCGGCCGGATACGTACTGAAGGTACAGCAATACTGGCCGCAGATTAAAGCAGCCGCTGCCGAAGTCGTGGCTCTGGAGGCCCGCATTCCTGACATTCAGCAGGCGGTTGCCCGCATTCAGGAAGTGGATGCCAACTTCGGACAAGTATCTGGCGTAATACAGACTGCGTTGGATAAAACCGACAAAGCACTGGCAATAGTATCTGCTGCCGAGCAGGATCTTGATAAAATATCCGACATCGCTGCAAGTGGAGCGCAGCTGACCGAGGGCCTGGATCGCTTCGTTGATGTCACTCAGGAGGCGTTCCAGACAATTACACCAACGATCAGGCAAAACCTGCTGCTGATCCAGCAAATTACCACTGCGGCTGGTGATGTATCTGCACAATTAAATGAAACCGATCTGAGCAAGCTTCCAAGCGCAGACGATATAGACCGTATTACATCACGTTTAGGCACTGCCTTGAAAATCGTGGACAGCATGGCTGCCCTGCTTGGGAAAATGGATGACTTACTTCCGTCTCATCCGCTATCTGCAAAGGTACAGCAATTGCAAACGATATCCGATCAGCTTCAGCAGCAGATACGGATTGCCGGCATCATCAGTAACGCACTGCGTAACAATACTACGCCCCCGGCAGACATTGTTGCCAGATTAAACGAGATTACAAGTAGTATAAGCAGCGGCATAGATCGGTTCATCAGCACCTATGACAGCGAAATCTCTCCTGCGCTCTCGGCAGGTACGGATCAATTAAAATCGATCCTCTCGGCTTCAGCAACTACACTGGAGGGAGTACAGGAGCGTCTTCCCGACATAGCAGACATTCTTGCAACGGCAAAGCAAGGGATTACGTTTGGGCAATCCGAGCTTGAGAAAATTCAGGGTGATCTGCCTCAGATTCAGGCTAAAATACATGAAATCTCGCAAGCTCTGGGTACAAAAAGCAAAGCCTTCATCCAGGCACTCCATACCGTGTCCTCTCTTGTTCAGCGTGACCTGCCCAAGCTTGAGGACAAGCTGAATGCAGCCGCCGACTTCGTTCGTAATGATTTGCCGCAGGCAGAGAAGCAGATTAGCAAGGCGTCCAGCTTTGTACAGCATCAGCTGCCTGAGGTGCAGAAGGGTGTTCATCGTGTAGCGGGCCTTGTACGTGATGACCTGCCTGCACTGGAAAATGCGATCCGCAAAGCTGCAGTCAAGCTGAGAGAAGTCGAAGGCAATAATCAGTTTGCCGAGCTTGCCAAGCTGCTGCGGGGGGATATCGAAAAGGAAAGTGCCTTTCTCGCAAGTCCTGTACAGATTAAAGAACAGCAGTTGTATCCTATCCCGAATTACGGCTCAGCCATGTCTCCCTTCTATGCTGTATTGTCTTTGTGGGTGGGCTCGACCCTCCTTATATCATTGCTGCGTGCGGAAGCGGAAAATCCGGAGGCACAATATCGCGGATATGAGCTGTACCTTGGTCGTCTCGCCACGTTTCTGACGATTGGACTTTTACAGGCGCTATGCGTCACGGCAGGAGATATGCTGATTCTCGGAACTTACGTGGCAGATAAATGGTGGTTCATTCTGTTTGCAATGCTCGTAAGTGCCGTCTTTGTAACCATCACATACACGCTGCTGTCCGTGTTCGGTAATATCGGCAAGGGCATTGCCATTATTTTTATGGTGTTTCAATTTTCCAGTTCGGGCGGCACCTTTCCGATCAGCATGACATCGCCCTTTTTCCAGGCGCTCAATCCGTTCATGCCGTTCACCTATGCGATCAGCCTGCTGCGAGAAGCGGTTGGCGGCATTCTATGGTCTACAGCCATTAAGGACATTCTGTGGTTATGTCTGTTCATTGCACTAAGTCTGGTTCTGGCTTTGCTGTTAAAACGTCCGTTAAGCAGTCTGACCAAACGATCTGCCGAAAATGCGAAAAAAACAAAAATCATCGCTTGATTGATTTTCACTTCACCGTCTATATAACTTGAACTAAAGATTTTACACAGTCCACTCCAATGACAGAATAACCTTCCAATCGCTGTTATCCCCGGATTTTTTAGATTCCCTTTTCCAAAGGGTAAAATCCGGGGATAAAGGCGAACGCTTCGCTTTTTCAGTTTTTTTCTGTCCTCTCCGTTAAAGTGTAAATATTAGTTGTAAATACTTTCCAATAAATTTACCATAAGCAAATAGGAAAAAATAGGGCTTCCTGAACATCATGTTCAGAGGCCCTTTTCTCATTTATTTTTTTGTTTTTTTCTTTTACTTCTGCTTGATCGAACGCTGCTCTTCCAGCTGCGTATAGGATTGCTTTATTGTGGAAAACATGGAGTCACTGCATATAATCGTTTTATCAATACAAAATCGCAACCTTCGTATCTTTCAACCTGATCCTGTCTATACAAATAACGCAAAGACTTAATCATAAGATTCTTGGTTATTTTTGTTAAGAGAATATAAAGTATATTTTGACAGAAAAAAGAGACCGTTTCCGGTCTCTTTTTTCTTTATGCTTTACATCATCTATTTTACTGAATGTTTCAATTAAAATTCAAACTCTACATCGCTCAGACGACGTTTAATTTCAGCAATAACCCGTTCCTCTTCCTCTTCGCCATTTGCAATAAACGTTACGGAGAAACGAACAAAGTTTCCTGCATCATCCCAAGGTACGGAGGAGATCAGCTTCTCACGGATCAGGAATTGAGAGAAATCCTCACCGGATTCGAAGCGGCGTCCGCCTACAACACCTTTTGGCGCTTCTACGTAAAGGAAGAAGGAGCCTTTCGGTTTCTCAGCCTGGAAGCCAAGTTCGTTCAATGCTGCAACCAGCATGTCATGACGACGGGAATATTTCTCAGCAATTTTCTCAGTAATTTCCGGATGATTCAAGCCATACGCTGCCGCTTTCTGGATTGCGATGAATTGACCGGAGTCATTGTTGTCCTTCACATCACTGAATGCTTTGACAACGAGCGGATTACCAGCAACAAAGCCAATTCTCCAGCCCGTCATGTTGTAGGATTTGGACAAGGAGTGAAGCTCCACACCAACATCCTTGGCACCAGGCACGGACAGGAAGCTGAACGGTTTTTTACCGTCATATGTCAAGGCTGCATAGGGTGCATCATGTACAACAACGACATTGTATTTTTTCGCCCATGCAACAACCTCAGTGAAAAACTCCACTGTAGCACTTGCACCAGTCGGGTTGTTCGGGTAGTTCAGATAGAGCAATTTTGCGCGTTTTGCAATATCCTCAGGGATTGCTTGCAGATCAGGCAGGAAGTTGTTTTCTTTCGTCAATTGAACGTTAAACACTTCTCCGCCTAGATATTTGGTATGCGTACCCATTACCGGGTAACCAGGAACCGTCATAATAGTTACGTCTCCCGGATTGATGAAGCAGGATGGCAGCATCGCTAAAGCTGGCTTGGAGCCGATAGAGTGAACAATCTCTGTATCTGCATCAATTCCATCAACGTTAAATACGTTTTTCAGGTAGGCTGCTGCCGCTGCCTTGAATTCAGGAATACCGTTATCGGCATATCCGCGGTTCTCCGGCTTGGCCGCTTCTGCAGCAAGTGCAGCAACGATGCCTGCATCTGCCATTTCATCCGGTTCACCCACCCCAAGGTCGATCAGCTCGACATCGGGAAAGTCTTTTTTGGCAGAAGCTTTGGCACGTTTGATTTTCTCGAATTTATAGATGTTCGTGTCTTTACCATAGTTGGAGCCGCCGATACGGTCGGCAAAATTAGTTTGGATGTACGTTTCTTGATATTGTTCAATACTCATAAATGCGATTCATCTCCTCATTGTGACGCAAATTTCTCATGTCTTAATATGAAGCATTTGAGCATACAACACCATGGACAAAATATCCGAACATTTGTACTTTCTACAAACGTCAGCGGCTTCTGAGCGAAGCCAGTACATCCTCCATATCCTGCGGGATTGGTGCGCTGAATTCCATGTATTCTCCTGTAGAAGGATGTACGAAGCCAAGCGTTGCAGCATGCAAGGCCTGTCCGTTCATTTTGATCCCTTTGTTGCGTCCGTATGTTGGATCACCCACGAGTGGATGCCCGATAAATTTCATATGCACCCGAATCTGGTGGGTACGTCCTGTTTCGAGCTTTAACTCCAGCAAAGTGTAATCGTTAATGCGCTCGGTCACTGTAAAATGAGTCACCGCATGTTTGCTGTTGCGCTCGGTCACGGTGTACATTTTACGATCATTCGTGTCACGGCCAATGGGTGCATCAATCGTACCCTGATCATGGCTCAGATGACCATGCACCAGCGCAATATAACGTCGGTTCACGCTGTGTTCTTTCAACTGTGCAGCCAGGGAGGCGTGGGCATGATCATTTTTGGCTGCCATAATCAAACCTGATGTGTCTTTATCGATTCGGTGTACAATTCCCGGACGCAGCTCCCCGTTAATGCCGGACAGATCCTTGCAATGATACATCAAAGCGTTCACAAGCGTGCCTGACGTATGACCTGGTGCTGGATGCACAACAAGTCCGCGCTGTTTGTTAATAACAATGAGGTCACTGTCTTCATACACCACTTCGAGCGGGATATCCTCTGCGATAATTTCCACAGCTGCCGGCTCAGGAATATGCAGAACGATCTGATCGCCTTCAGACAGCTTGGCGTTGGCTTTCACAATAGCACCGTTTACTGTAACCGCACCGTCTCCGATCCATAGCTGGACCTGGGAACGGGATACGTCCTCTAAAGCATCGGTAATGTATTTGTCCACGCGTTCTTTCTTATGTTCAGCGGCAACGGTCCATTCCATACGTTCCTCACCGTTAAATTCTTCTTCGTTATGAACCTGTTCTTCATTCACATTACTCATGATGCTCATTCCCTTCAATCTTTGCAGCCGCTTTCTCACGGCGTCCTTCCAATAATGTCTCCACAATAATTAATGCTACCCCGATACAGATCGCCGAGTCAGCAATGTTGAAAATGGGAAACGTGTAACTTCCGAAATTAAGCTGTACAAAATCTACAACTTCCCCTGTCAAAGCCCGGTCAAGGAAGTTGCCGATCGCTCCACCAAGCACCAGGCTAAGAGCTACTGGCAGCAATTTGTGCGGTGTATCTTTTACTTTTTGCAAATACCAGATCAAAGCGACAACCACAATAATTGTAACCACAATAAAGAACCAGCGCTGGTCCTGCAAAATGCCAAACGCCGCACCTGAATTACGATGGGAAGTGATGACAAAAAAATTGCCAATGACCGGAATCTCTTCTCTAAGCTCCATCCGGGTAGCAATCAGGTACTTTGTTCCCTGATCGACTAAAAATACGATAAAAGCAATGATATAATACACCACGTTTGTTGTCACTCCGTTCTTGTCTTTTCCAGCGATAACAACGCATTCGCCAGACTTATTTATTGTAGCACAGCTATTTAGAGATCGTCCATGACGGGCAAACGCTCCGTTCTGCAGATTTCTTGGAAAAAGCCTTGGAAAAAGCGATAACATTTGCCTTCTGTAATCCCGCCTGAAAAGGCACATCCTAGATTGGAGACATCAACCGGATTCCGAACGAATCAGAAAGGGGAAAGCCATGTCACATTTCACAGCCAAGCAACTGCAAGCACTGCGTTCCCAGCTAATGAGCAATAAACGTGATATTGAACATCGATTGTCCGAGAATGAGCACTATGGCTTGGGGGATTCTCTAAAGCTTCAGACCGGAGAACTGTCACCCATCGATAATCATCCTGGCGATTTGGCTACAGAGGTATATGAACGAGAGAAGGATATTTCCCTGCTTGAGCATGATGAGTTTCAACTTGAACGCATTGATTCTGCCCTGCATGCGATCGAGGAAGGTCATTACGGAACCTGTGCAGTCTGCCAGCGGCCGATTCCTTATGAGCGTATGGAAGCTGTTCCGTACACCAAATACTGCAAAAAGCATCAACCCGAAACCGTCGTTTCCGAGAACCGCCCTGTGGAAGAACAATTTCTTGCCCCGGCGTTTGGACGTACCAGTCTGGACGAACGAGAGGACCAGAACGGCTTCGACGGTGAAGATGCCTGGCAGATTGTAGAGAGCTGGGGAACCTCCAATACTCCTGCAATGGCAGAAAGCGGTGATATCGACAGTTACGATGTGATGGCTATTGAAGCTGCAGAAGAGCTGGACGGTTTTGTTGAAGCATACGAGAGCTTTGTGGCAACAGATATTTATGGTCATGATGTATCCATTGTTCGTAATCGGCAGTATCGGAAGTACCTTGAAAATGGTGAAGGGTCAGGACTGCTCGAACCGGGCTCCGAGGAGGATTAATACGTATTCATATCCAGCTGACGCTGCACGATTCGTACAATATCAGCGATGTAATCTCCGACAATCGGCAGATTTAATGCGCCCAGAACCTGTAACACATAGATAATCGTTGCTGCAAAAAAAGTAAATCCGATGGCGATCCCTACACCTCTCGCCGTTCCAGACAACAGATTTAACCAGATGAGCTTCCATGGTCGGTTCAGCAGCTCTGTATATTGTGCAATGCGTGAACGCTCCAGTTCATTCGCGATCCGGCTCGTTAATGTATGTAATTGTTCAATTTTGTCGTGAGACGTATCCACAGGTTCAGCATTAGAGACGGCTGTAGTGGATGCGGCTGGCTGGTCCTGTTTGCTCATATTTCGCTCCAATCGTTTATGATATTGATACAAGCTCACAATTTAATCATTTCCTTATCGTGCAAAAATCAAACGAGCCCAGCTACAGGAATTGCTTCCCTGGCTGCGGCTCGTTTAAGTTGGTTCACTATTTAATTAGTTTATCCTCAATATTAGAAAACTACTCTACAGGCTACGCTTCAATGTAGATTCCGATTGCTTTGCCTCCGGCATCCACACGTTCCATGTTATCAGCCGAACCAAAGGTTACTTCTGTTACAAGTACATTCTCACGCAGAACTTCGTCAAATGCTTGAATTGCTGCTTGAAGATCCGCATCGACTTCCAGCGTCAAACGCACTCTTTTCTCAATTGGCAGATCAAGTCGTTTCCGTGTATCCTGCACAGCTCGAACGACTTCACGCACCCAGCCTTCCTGTTCAAGTGCTTCCGTAATTTCTGTGTTCAGCGCTACGGTAAGACCATAACCTGATGCCGACGCAAACCCGGACTTCGCCTGCTTCTCAACCAGCAGTTCCTCGTTCGTCACCTGCAGCTCCTCTCCTTCTGGAGAAACGACGTTAAATACGCCTTCCGCTACCACTTTGCGTGTCTCATCCGCAGTCATGCCTTTAAACAGGTTTTGCAGGAAACCTACGTTTTTGCCGTATTTTTTTCCCGCAACCTTCAGGTTCAGCTTGAGTGTAAAATCTACGAATTCCGCATCATTATGCTCGGTACGGATTCCTTTGACATTGATCTCTTCCTTGATGATCTCTTCATAACTTGCCAGATCAAAGCCTTTATCCAAAGAAACGATCAGTTCAGACAATGGCTGACGAGTTTTGATGCCCGTTTCATTACGAACGTTACGAGCCAGCTCTACCACGCGACGAGCCGTTTCCATATCCTGCTCCAGCGCTGCATCGATCAAGGCTTCGTTAGCTGTCGGGTAATCGTCCATATGCACGCTCTCACCCGTCGTCAAGTTCAGATAGATATCCTCAGCCAGCATAGGTGTAAATGGCGCCACCAGCTTCGCTGTAGTCACCAGCACTTCGGTCAGGGTACGATAAGCATCCAGCTTATCCTCTGTCAGACCACTTCCCCAGAATCGGTCACGGGAACGGCGGATGTACCAGTTGCTCAGCTCATCTACAAACGCTTCAATAGCTTTAGAGGAATTCAGATAATCATTCACTGCCAGTGCTTTTTCCACAACAAGGATCAGACTGTTAAGTCTCGACAGAATCCAGCGGTCCAGCTTGTGTGCAGATAATTGGAACGGATGCTCCTGCGGATCGAACCCATCGATTGTTGCATACAGCGTCAGGAATGCATGGGTGTTCACCAATGTATCGACCATTTTGGATTTGGCTTCCCCAACGATGCCCTTGGAGAAACGTTTGCTGTTCCATGGCGCGCTGTCAGACAGCAATGCCCAGCGGAACGCATCCGTACCGTATTCCTCGATAACCTCCCATGGGTCAATGACGTTGCCTTTGGATTTGGACATCTTCTGACCGTTCTCGTCCAGTACATGCCCTGTTGCCATAACGGCTTTGTAAGGTGCTTTGCCTGTCAAAAGGGTGGACACCGCGAGCAGGCTGTAGAACCAGCCGCGCGTCTGGTCGATGCCTTCACAGATCATATCCGCCGGATACTGCTGTTCAAATACTTCTTTATTTTCAAAAGGATAGTGCTGCTGTGCAAACGGCATCGAGCCGCTGTCGAACCAGACATCAATCACTTCCGGCGTACGTTTCATCTCGTATTTGCCACATGAGCTTAGCACCTTCACTTCATCCACATACGGCTTGTGCAGCTCGAGATTTTCAGGCACTTCTCCGATCGCACGGGCACGAAGCTCAGCAATGCTGTGTGGTGCAAACTGTTCCCCTGTCTCTTCACATACCCAGATGTTCAGCGGCGTACCCCAGTAACGGTCACGGCTGATGTTCCAGTCCACGAGGTCCTCCAGAAACTTCCCGAAGCGGCCTTCACGCACATGCCCTGGATACCATTCCACTTCGCTGTTATTGGCGATAAGCTGATCCTTGATCGCTGTGGTCTGGATAAACCAGCTATCCATCGCATAGTACAGCAGCGGTGTATCACAGCGCCAGCAGAACGGGTAGCTGTGCTCGTATTTTTCCTTGCTGAACAAACGACCATTTTCCGATAGGTATCTGACGATGTCGATGTCGCAATCCTTCACAAATCGGCCAGCAAAATCCGTCACTTGAGCAACAAATTTGCCTTCCAGATCAACCATATTGACAAAGCTGATGCCGTTCTCGCGGCATACACGATAGTCATCTTCACCGTGTGCAGGAGCCATGTGAACGATACCCGTACCGCTTGCATCCGTTACAAAGGACGCCCCTAACACGATATTTGTTTTCTCTGCCTGAACATAATTAAATGGCGGACTGTAGGTTTTGCCAACCAGATCGGCGCCCTTCAGAGTGCCAATGATCTCATATTCACCTTTGCTGTCCTTCATGACCTTCTCTACAAGATTGGTTGCCATGATGTATACTTCATCGTTCTGACGAACACGGGAATAATCCATGTCCGGGTTGACCGCAAGTGCCACGTGAGAAGGCAGTGTCCAAGGTGTTGTCGTCCAGGCCAGCACGAACTCACCGCTATCATGCAGTTTGAACTTGGCTGTAGCACTCAGGTCTTTGACATCCTTATAGCCTTGTGCAACTTCATGCGAGCTCAACGTTGTCTGACAGGAAGGACAGTACGGGCTAACGCGATGACCGCGATACAGTAGCCCTTTTTCGTGAATGGTCGCAAGGATGTTCCATACACTTTCGATGTAGTTGTTATCGAGCGTGATGTATGGATTATCCATGTCCGTCCAGTAACCGATGCCTTCCGTCAAGTCGCGCCATTGCTGCTCGTATTCAAATACGCTCGCTTTACATTCGTTGATGAATTTCTCCACACCGTAATCTTCGATCTCCCACTTGTGAGAGATACCCAATTTCTTCTGTACTCCGAGCTCTACCGGCAAACCATGGGTATCCCATCCGGCTTTACGAACGACACGGTAACCCTTCATCGTATTGTAACGACCAACAAAATCCTTGATTACACGTCCGAGCACGTGCCCGATATGAGGTTTACCGTTCGCTGTAGGCGGGCCTTCATAGAAGACAAAGTTTGGCTTGCCCTCCCGATTTTCAATGGAACGTTTAAAGGTGTTCTCTGTCTTCCATTTATTTAACATGCGTAATTCTCTCGCACGTGCTTTCTCTTTGACGTCAACTCGCTGCATGCTGCTCAACTTCCCTTCTCTTATTAAACTCAATATTGGATTGCTCGCGACGAGCACTTCAACCTCTTCAGGTTTTCCTTGCCTTCCGTCCAACCGCCGTTTGAGAACACAAAAAAACCTCATCCCTGGAAAGGGACGAGGTTCTGCTCGCGTTACCACCCTAATTCTGTTCATCACAAACCACATTCAGATCACTCTGAGTATGCTCTGTCATCAACAGCGCTTAAGCCCCGCTGTAATGCTGCAGGGTACCGTTATAACGTACGGCTTACGGTTCGGCTTACACACGGTTATGCTTATACCGCTTCAGCGTCACTTCTCCGGGAAGATATTCGGCTATAACTCATCCGTTGGTTTGCACCAGACACCAACTCTCTGAGGGATGAGATCATAACGTACTGAGCCCGTCATGGAATCACTATTCAATATGAATATAGTTATAGCTTCTTTGCCCGCAAAAGTCAACCGGGCGGCAGACTAATAAATTTCTTTCATCTCCCGCTCACGGTCCTTTACTTCCTGTTCCCGGCTCTCCAGCGCTTCCCAGCCATCCTGAGTCAGCAATTCAAGCTGAGCTTCTACAAGCGTGCGGAACCGTGCTCGATAGATCGAAGCCTGCTTTTTCAGTTCTTCCACTTCCAAAGCAATCTTGCGAGACTTGCCAAGCGCTTCGTTCACGATTCGGTCAGCATTTTTCTCTGCTTCCTTCACGATGAGCTGCGCTTCTTTCTTCGCATTATTTTTCACGTCATCAGCAGCTTCCTGTGCAATGATGATTGTTTTGCTAAGCGTTTCCTCAATCGTAGCAAAATGATCCAGCTTCTCCTGAACGGACAGCAACTGATTGCTCAGCTCCTTGTTCTCGCGAATGACGCCTTCGTAGTCTTTGATGACTTGATCCAGAAATTCATTGACTTCATCCTCGTCATACCCGCGCAAGCGTCGGGAGAATTCCTTGTTATGTATGTCCAGCGGCGTTAATGGCATGCTGTCCACCTCCTGTAAAAATTCCTTCCCATTTCAGAGAAGGTTTGCAGCACATGGGTTCCACCCAAGAAGCCGTAACAAGACACCTGTAGCTGGTATCCGGTACGGATGAAGGACCTGTCTCGACTTATCAGAGGTCCATTGACAACATGTACTTTAATGTATATCGGAAACACCAAGTATTTTTTTACCCTTTTACCCTTTACGTTTAACATTTCGACAAGAATTCAGATTATCCTGCAACATGATCAAGCAAATTTCCCGATTTTCACCCTGCAGCGTCCCTTTTTGGTCATTCCTTCCTGCTCCAGCACCTTAAAACGACCAAACCCTTGAATAGACACGATATCTCCTGCCTTGAGCGGTTTCGAGGGATCTTCCACCACTTTCCAGTTCACCTTGCAGCGCCCTGCCTTGATGGGAACCAGCACCTTGCTGCGGCTCAATCGATACACATCCGCACAGATGCCATCAAGCCGCAAGGAAGCAACGGTAATATCTATGGTGTCCAATTTTGTCTCAGACCATTTCATCTGATCCAGCGGCAGCAGCTCCGTGAACACATGTAACCGGTGGACCTGATTCAGTTGAAGCGATAAAAAAGCGCCGGTTTCTGCTGCCACAACCGTGTGGCAGCCTTCCTCCAGCACTTGAATGTCTCCGATCTTGCCACGCTTCATCCCGAGTCCGAGCAGGGAACCCATGTAGTCCCCATGCTCCAGCTCCGAAATCTTTGCATCATCTGACGTGATGCTGAGCACCTGCATTCCCATATCTTCCTCATCGAGATAACGATAGTCCGGTGCAATTAATGCCCGTTTGCGTTCAGCCGCCTCATATCCGCCATCCAGACGAACCTGAACGTCCTGACTGCGATTAACCAAGGATTGCAAAATAAAGACCTGTCTTGGATCAAGAAAGTCGGTGAGCTTCATGTCATGATACTTGCTCGCCCGCTCAATCCAGTCGGAGGCTTTATCTACAAAATCCCGCTCATCATGGCTAAAATGTTCGTAAATTTCATTACTCATCTATGTCACCCTTAGCCTAGTATACAAAATACCGAAGTACCGAGATTAACCCGACAAGCGCAAGTCGAAGAACAAGCAATGCAACGATCGGGGAAATATCCAGCACGCCAAACAAAGGCGGAATAAACCGGCGGAAAGGACTTAAATACGGCTCCACAAATTTGCCTAACAATTCACCGATGAAGCTTTCCCGCGCGTTAGGAAGCCATGACATCAATATGTAGACAATGACCATGTAAAAATAAATCTGATATAGCGTTGACAATATAACTTCAACTTGATACAAAAGCGGCTCACCTCATTCTGTTATAATCTTGCTCGCTGTCAGCCAGTATTTCCGTAATGGTTCCCTGAATTTCAACCGTATCTGGCGTACAGAGAAAAATGTTGCCGCCAATTTTAGATATACCGCCACCCAGTGCGTATACCGTGCCGCTCAGAAAATCTATGACACGCAACGCCTGATCCTGACGGATTCGCTGCAGATTGACCACAACAGTACGATGTGAGCGAAGATGGTCGGCGATCTCCTGTGCTTCGTCATAAGAACGAGGTTCATACAGGACAACTTTAACATTTTTCTGGGAATGAATGCTGACCACATTATTACCCCTTTGGTTTCTACGTTTATCTAACGCAGAGGTTTCATTTTCTTGCTGCTCTGGCTCTTGTTCCTCCTGTGCAGCAAGCCGCTCACGCTCTACAATCTCTTCCTCTTCCTGAAGTCCAAGGAAATTCATAAATTTATTCATTACGCCCATCGTGTTCCCTCCTCTTTTCCTACGAGTATTGATCCAAGCCGCACCCAGGTCGCCCCTTCTTCAATGGCTACTTCGAAATCGTTGGACATGCCCATTGACAGTTCCGTCAGCGGCTGTGCTGTCAACGCTTGTCCATTCAGATCATCTCTCAGCTCACGCAGCCCTCGAAATACAGGACGCGTCATCTCTGGATCTTCCTCATGAGGTGCCATCGTCATCAGACCGATGACATTGAGGTTGTTCAACGATTGAATTTCTTTCAAAAATGAACTTGCCTGTTCAGGCTGCAAGCCATACTTGCTCTCTTCACCCGAAATATTCACCTGCATAAATGTGTTCACCGTCAAGCCGATTGAGCCAGCTTTTTTATCCAGTTCCTTGGCCAGTGACAAACGATCCAGTGAATGAATGTATGCAAACCTGCCAATGACGTCCTTCACTTTGTTTGTCTGCAGATGACCGATAAAATGCCAGGTGCCCTTCTGTCCGAAAGCTTCCCATTTTGCCTGTGCATCCTGCCAGCGATTCTCACCAATATGCTCAAGACCATGTTCAAGCACAGACCCTGTCGTTTGCAATGAGACATATTTCGTGACCGCAATCACATTCACATGCTCACGCTGACGATCGCTGCGCTTGCACGCATCTTCAATCTTCTGATTAACTTGTTGTATACGCTCCTCCAATGACACAGAGGTCACCTCTCTTCCAGCCCAATCCAGCTTGCCATTCTTCCTGTAGTCCCGTTCTCCTTACGATAAGAGAAAAAAATCTCAGGATGACAACTTGTACACCATGTTGTACATTCGATATGATCCGGCAATATTCCTGCTTTCATCATAATGTGTCGATTACATTCTTTCAAGTTTAACATCGTTTTGCCGTCTGCAGCTGGGGTATATATGCTTCTGGATACAGAACGCTCGTATTCATCATTACCCTGGGGCTCATCGAGCCAAACCCGGACATGCTGCATCACAGCCTCATCTACTTCATAACAGCATTCCCCGATCGATGGACCGATAGCCGCCCGGATATCTTCCCTCCGGCTTCCATACTCGCGTTCCATCGTTTCCACCATAGAGACAGCAATGCCTGCTACCGTGCCTTTCCATCCCGCATGTGCAAGGCCTACAGCCTGTTTCACAGGGTCATAGAAATACAGCGGAACACAATCAGCGTAAAATGAAGTCAGTAGCACACCAGGCACATTGGTCACCAGGCCATCCGTATCCTGTAAGGCCGATTGACGATCCAGCAGCCCTCTGCCGCGCTCTGCAGCAGTAATAACAGCTACATGCTTGCCATGCACCTGCTCTCCGCAGGTCCAGGCCTCCAGTGCAAAAGCAAGCTTACCCGTAACAAGACGCCGATTGCTCAATACAGCTTCAGCGTCGTCCCCGACATGATATGCACAATTGAGTGAAGCGTAAGGCGCTTGACCAACGCCACCATGTCTGGTTGTGAATCCGGCCGTCAACCTTTCGAACGATTGCCAAGGTTGAATGTATAACAAAAGTGGATCTTGATCATTACGATACGTTTGCTCAGCTATTTCCTTCGTTACATTTTTGTCCAATACAAATGGTTCCATTCTCTCACCTCACAACTTCCAGTGTACCAAATGAGCAGAGTTCTGTCTCACTCACTTATCATTTATATCGTTCTGCGCTGACTCCGATTCAGGCGTTCCAGCCGTTCTGCACGGTCGGTGCGGCTCTGCCGCTGCTCATCGTATAACCGAGCTTCCCGCTCACGCTCATCATAGGTCTGTTCTTTTACCTCATCCATTTTCACAAGAATGACGTCAGAACCGATTTTCACAATATTTCTCCAGGGAATGATGAGATCCGTCCCCCCGCCGAACAGCCCCATAAAACGACTGTAACCCGGTACAACGATAGCCTCAATTCTGCCCTGCTGCAGGTCCAGTTCCAGATCGCTAATCTGTCCAAGGCGTTTGCCATCCGTGATATTAATAACATCCTTCGTTTGAAAATCGGAAATTTTCATACCGCGCGAAGCCGGCTCATTTGTATTCACTCTCATTCCTTCCGCCCCCTGTTAACACTCGTCTCCCGTTCTTCATCCATCTATATTTAATATATGTCCTTTGGGTGAAAAATGTCCTGTTTTTTCGCTTGTATGCTCCAAAAGCATAAACGAAAGAGTGGCTTCAGCTGCAAATTTTGCTATGGCTATGCACAAAAAAAGGACGATTAATGGAATTGTTATCCGATCAATCGCCCTTTTACTTATTTCACACGATCATACTAAGACTTCACATGTTTCTGCATCTGTTGTATGGCTGATTTTTCAAGCCGTGAAACCTGCGCCTGTGATATCCCGATTTCATCTGCAACTTCCATTTGCGTTTTTCCTTCAAAGAAGCGCATCGACAAAATCATCTTTTCCCTCTGGCCGAGTCGGTGCATCGCTTCGCGCAAAGCGATCTCCTCGATCCAGGACACATCTTTGTTTTTGTCATCACTGATCTGATCCATCACATAGATCGGGTCCCCGCCGTCGTGATAGATCGGTTCAAACAGGGATACCGGGTCCTGGATCGCATCGAGTGCAAAAACAACATCTTCCTTCGGCACGTTCAGCGCCTCGGAAATTTCAAATATCGTCGGTTCGCGTGAATTTTTATTGGTCAGGCTGTCCCGAACCTGAAGTGCCTTATAGGCAATGTCCCGCAAAGAACGGGATACTCGAATCGGGTTATTGTCACGCAGATATCTGCGAATCTCACCGATAATCATCGGTACCGCATAGGTTGAAAATTTGACATTCTGGGATAAATCAAAATTATCAATGGCTTTCATCAGGCCGATGCAGCCGACCTGGAACAGATCATCGACAAACTCCCCCCGATTGTTAAAACGTTGAATGACACTGAGTACCAGACGCAGGTTACCATTCACCAATTTCTCTCTTGCTGAGCGATCATGGTGCTGTTGAAGGGAATGAAATAATTCCCTCATTTCAATATTGGTGAGAACAGGCAGTTTTGCGGTGTCCACCCCACAAATCTCGACTTTGTTTCGGGTCATCGTGATTTACCTCCCAAGGAGAAACATTAATGTACATTATCTCCGGGGCAGGCTTTTTTATTCGTAGTTGGCACCCTTGCCAGTAATACCCATTCTTTCTTTTTAACCCGATCAGACCATTTTGTTGAACTCTTTGCGAAGCCTTTTAATGATTCTTTTTTCCAAACGAGAGATATAGGATTGGGAGATTCCAAGCAGATCAGCCACATCTTTCTGCGTCTTCTCCTCGCCATCGGTCAAGCCAAAACGAAGCTCCATAATCATTCGCTCGCGATCCGTCAGCTTCTCCAGTGCCTTGTGCAGCAGCTTGCGATCTACCTGTTCTTCAATATTTCGATAGATTGTATCGTTCTCGGTACCGAGCACATCGGATAATAAAAGCTCGTTTCCATCCCAATCAATATTCAGCGGTTCGTCAAAAGATACTTCGGTACGAATTTTACTGTTACGCCGCAAGTACATCAATATTTCGTTTTCGATACAGCGTGAGGCGTAAGTAGCAAGCTTGATTTTCTTTTCGGGATCAAATGTATTTACGGCCTTGATCAAGCCAATCGCACCGATTGACACCAGGTCCTCGATATTAATGCCTGTATTTTCGAATTTGCGTGCAATGTACACCACCAGACGCAGATTACGCTCGATCAGCATCGCACGAATAGCGGCATCTCCAGATGATAACTTCTGCAGCAGATATTCCTCTTCTTCCCGTGTCAGTGGAGGCGGGAGCGCTTCACTTCCTCCGATGTAATAAATCTCTTCACTTTTCAGCCCAAACAGGAATAACAAGCGGTAATAATTCAGTTGAGCAGCCAGTTTCCATTTCACAAGCATGTCGGTTCCTCCTATACCACATTCAGCGGCTTTTCTGTAGCTTCCGCGGATTGAGCCGTAGACTGCGCAGAAGCAGCTTCTTGCACAAGCTCAGGATGAATCACGGCCTGATATTTTCCATCGGACGACAAAACGCCCCCATCCAGCCCAATCAAAACCTTGGTTGTCTCATAAGTCATTTCCTCCATCGTCACTCTTACGCGGTCCGGCTTGATGGCCAGCATAAAGGCTGTTCCTTTGTTAATCCCCCGGTAGGGAACCAGCCGCAGTCGGTCCTGCCACTTAAACTGCTGCTGATCCAGCTCCATAATGAGCTTATCCGGTGATTCCTGCTTCAGTCTGTGCTTCCAGGAATCAGGCAGCCACTCCTGCCACAATGCAACCTCCATGACCATCACTGGCATGCGTGACAAAGGATCGGTCAGCTGATTGCCTGTATCCAGAAGGCCTGTACAAGACACAACCTTCTCATCAATGCAAACCTCGACCTTACCCAGGTAGGTGCATAACCGATCCGTTTTCCGTTTGGCACTCTGCACAATTTTGAATAATAAAAGGACCGCGAAGAATATAATGAATGTGAACCAGAACGCAATCTTCAGATCAAATGACATGCCGCCCGAGGCTGTAAACCAGATGCCGTTAAACAGCTCTCCCGAGCTCTGCAGCATGTAATGCACACCCAGAATACCTCCAGCGGCGACAAAGTTGATAATGTAGAATGTGCCCAGTGTTCGTGTAAATGCCTGCAGCCCTTTATATCCAAACGCAATACTTAGCATAACAAGAGAAAAGCCAAACTTGATCAAAAACGTGAACATAAAATCAAACTGCGGTACAAACATCATCACCACGTATAACGCGCCAACAATGGCCGATAACAGCCATCTCCACCAGACCAGCTTCGTTTGGCGCATCCAGGCGGTCAGTCCAATGAGCGCTCCATCAATCATCAGATTGGTCAAAAAAATCAGATCAACATACACTACCACGCTCTTCACCTGCCTGCATCGAACCTACCGAAACAAAAGATTGCAACGATCATAGAGGCATCAAATTGTAATGAATACAGATGCAACCGACTAGACGAACTCAGGTCCATCCAACCTGTAGCTATCTCCGTTGCTTTATCATCTCGATATTTCATGAGCATATTCCCAAGTATACGGAGCCTCCTGTTCAAAGTCTGTCTAAATGTGGGAGCTTGTTTCCAACTTTTTTTGTCGGAATGCGCAGGCGACTTGTTCAGAATTTGTTCATTCCTGTATGTTACGCTATATAAAAAAACAGCAAAAAACCCGGCTGCTTCAGAAGCAGTACCGGGTTTCCAGGTAATGATCAATCATTTATTCGTTATTGTTGTTGCGGGAACGATTACGTAAAAATGTCGGAATATCCAGCTGATCACTGCTCGGCTGATTTCCGAATGGACGAAGATTCGGCGAACGGGTCTCTCCTGTTTCTGCTGCCGCAGCAGGTTTGCGCACTGGCGGAGCCGCTGGTTTATCTTCGAATCCGGTAGCGATGACCGTAACCTTGATCTCCTCTTTCAGATCTTCGTCAATAATCGCACCAAAGATCATATTCACTTCCGGATCGGAAGCCGAAGTGACGATCTCAGCTGCTTCATTGACTTCATACAGAGACAGGTTAATACCACCTGTAATGTTCATGATGACACCGCGCGCGCCTTCAATGGAGGTCTCCAGCAACGGACTCATAATAGCTTTGCGTGCCGCTTCAGCTGCACGATTCTCGCCAGTTGCCTCACCAATTCCCATCAGGGCAGAGCCGCGCTCATGCATGATCGTTTTGACGTCTGCAAAGTCAAGGTTGATCAGACCCGGCACCTTGATAAGATCGGAGATACCTTGTACGGCTTGACGCAGTACATTATCCGCTTGACGGAAGGCTTCCAGCATCGGCGTCTTTTTGTCAACAATCTCAAGCAAACGATCATTCGGAATCACAATCAGCGTGTCCACTTTTTCCTTGAGTGCTTCAATCCCTTGTTCTGCGTGGGTGGAACGCTTGCGGCCTTCAAAAGTGAAGGGACGTGTTACGACACCTACCGTAAGTGCACCGCACTCCTTGGCAATTTCAGCGATGACTGGAGCTGCCCCGGTACCTGTACCGCCGCCCATACCTGCTGTAACAAATACCATGTCCGCCCCTTTGAGAGTGTTCATGATCAGCTCTCGGGACTCTTCCGCTGCTTTTTTACCTACTTCCGGGTTGGCACCAGCGCCAAGACCACGGGTTAATTTATCACCGATTTGCAATTTATGCTCGGATTTTGCCAGGTGTAAAGCCTGAGCATCCGTATTCACTGTAATAAATTCAACACCTTGTACTCCACCTTCAATCATTCGGTTAACCGCGTTGCTTCCGCCGCCGCCTACCCCGATGACCTTAATCTGAGCCAAGCTCTCCATCTCAAAATCAAATTCCAACATATTATTCCATCTCCCCCTCAATGTGCATGGATGGCCCGTCCAATTTTTGATTTGAACCGAATCAATTTCATATATCGACGAACGAAAGCGTTTATTTTAGTACCAGCGCATTCAGACGGCTTCAAGAATGTATGAAATGGATCCAACCTGTTATATAAATTCACTGAACATATTCTTCAGTCGTTCGAACAGACCGGGTTTTTGTTCCGATTCCTGTGCCGTATTCGGCTTCGGACGGTTCGTCGGTTTTTTGTTATTGGTGTTATTGTTGTTACCGCCGTTGCTACTCGAGGGCCTGATGCGCAAACCGCGAATAACATTGTGCAAAATGCCAACACCGCTGGTATATCCAGGATCACGCACACCAATGTAATCCGGAACAGCAACCCGTACCGATGCAGCAAGCTCATGCTGTGCTACTTGCAGTACACCCGGCATGGAGACCGTCCCACCCGTAAGTATATAACCTCCAGGCAGCTCGTTGTAACCAAGGCGTTTCACTTCTTGACCGATCATCTGAAATATCTCCTGAACCCTTGGTTCAATAATAGCCGCCAGATCCTCTTGTGAAAACTCCTTGTCTACATTGCTGCCAATGCGGGTAACTTTAAACATCACATCTGCAGCAGCATCATCGAGCCAGGCGCAGCCGTATTTCAACTTTACTTTCTCCGCCTGATCCGTCAGGGTACGTAAGCCATAGGCAATATCATTCGTTACAAATTCCCCGCCGATTGGCAAAGTTGAAGTTGCAACCATGCTGTTCTCTTCAAAGATCGCGATGGTTGTTGCACCGGCTCCGATATCCACGAGTACCGATCCCATCGTTTTCTCATCCTTGGACAAAGCCAGCTGGCCAGCCCCTAGTGACATGAGAACGAGATCACTCACTTTTAGTCCCGCTTTTTCCACGCAGCGCAAAAGATTATGTATCGCGGTTTTTGCACCCGTAATGATGGTCGCTTCAACCTCGAGACGAACACCAATCATACCCCGCGGGTCCTGTATGCCCTCCAAGCCGTCTACAACATACTGCTTGGCGACAACATCGATAATTTCCCGTTCCGGCGGAACCGCAATGACCTCGGCTGCTTTCAACACCCGTTCCATGTCTTCTTCTCCGATCTCACGATCCTCGTTCGATACTGCCACCACACCGTGACTGCTCATCAGCCCGATATGATTCCCTGAGATTCCAACATATACTTCGGATATTTGAATACCTACCATACGTTCAGCATGATCCACTGCATTGCGGATCGACTGCACCGTCTGATCGATATCTACGATTACACCTTTGCGAATTCCTTCCGAGTCGGCAGATCCAACTCCAATAATATTAAAGGTTCCATTATTAATTTCCCCAATAATAGCGCGAATTTTGGATGTACCGATGTCCAAACTAACAATGATGTCATTGTTGCTCAAGTCTGTGGCACCTCCTGACTTCAATAATAAATTACGTTCGGGTTCAAACACTCATTAAAACATATTCAACACACTTTAGACTTTCCCTCTTTTTTCTACAATTTTTTTGGATGCCAAGTTCTGGTTGCGTAACATAAAACCTTGAAGAAAAAAGAAGGAGGCATTTCAGGTGCCATAAGCTCAAGTGTACCATTTTTTCTTGATCTCAGAAAGAACAAGTTTAACACATCAACCGGGCCCAAAGTCTTATCCCGCCTACACTTTTACGTATTGCACAAAGGAAGGCAGGCAAATGCTCAGGGCTTTGTTCCTGGTTCTGCGTCATTCTCTCCATCATCGGGAATGAACGGCACATACGTATCTGCCTCAAGCATCGTAATTTTGCCCGGCCGCTCTGTTTCAATCACCTGATTCAAATATTCCACTTTATCCGTTAACAACGATATTGTTGTAATCACTTCAAACTGCGATTTGGTGTACATGCGAATCTGATCCGGAAATGAAGGTGTCGGGTTTGGAATAATCTCAGAAATGTCTGTCGTCAGCTCGTTCGGAATTTGAGCCAGCGCCTGACTTAGTTTTGCTTTGAGCGGATCATTCGGCTTCCATTGCGTCAGAATCGGCTTCTCAACTGCAACGCCAATCGTTGGTGGCACATTCAGGCTTGTCCCACTGGACAGGATTGCTTTCAATGCACCGCTGGAGTCGAGTTCATAAGCGACTGTGGGATATTCCTGAACCTTGATATGAATCGTTCCGGGAAACTGCTTGTCCACTGTAACGGTTGAAACAGCTTTAATCGTTTTGAGACGTTCGATGATTTCAGAGGCGGTTGTTCCAAAAAACTGGTCGCCTTCTTTCAAACCGCTTTTATCCAGTAGCTCCGAAGTCGCCGTATATACATTACCCGTAATTTCGATGGCTGATATGCGACTCATCGAAGAACGAAAGAATAATACTGCCAGTAATACAATAAATAATAATAACAGGATAACTACAACTTTTCGGCTTGTGTTTCTTTTTGGGCGATTCTCCTTGAGAACCGGAATTTGACTTTTAGGCATAATAACGCTCCACAAAGCCTCAGGTCCCCCTCCCTTTCAAGAAGGGGACGCCAAGGACGTTAATTGGCAAAATCCAACTGTTTCGAAACAGTTGACTGTCTCTCCACCGAGGCTCCAAGACTCTGAAATAACTTTTCGATCCGATCATATCCCCTGTCAATGTGGTGCACTTGCTCCACAACGGTCTTACCTTGAGCCGCCAGTCCTGCAATAACCAGAGCAGCACCTGCACGGAGGTCTGTTGCTTCTACGGTAGCGCCATACAACCTCGGAACTCCACGGATAAATGCTGCGTTCAGATCCACCGAAATATCAGCTCCCATGACGTTCAACTCATCCACATGTTTGAACCGGCCTTCAAATACCGTTTCTTTCATCACGCTAAACCCGTCTGCCAAACTGAGCAGCACCATAATCTGTGATTGCAGATCGGTGGGGAAAGAAGGGTACGGAGAAGTCACGATACGATCCACCGATTTAGGGCGAGTCATGCAACTCACAGTCATTATATCATTGCAGACTGTGATTTGAACACCAGTGCGCTTCAACACATGTATAAGTGAAGTAAGATGTGACGGATTGCACTGTGTGAGCGTAACATTACCTCGGGTTGCAGCAGCAGCGATCATAACCGTGCCGGCCACAATTCGATCAGGAATGATCTCATAGGTGCATGGCTGCAGCTTCTTAACACCACTGATCGTAATTGTGTCGGTCCCTGCCCCCATAATACGTGCACCCATTGCATTCAGAAAGTGCTGTAAATCCTGGATCTCTGGCTCTCTCGCTGCATTGAATATCGTCGTTGTCCCCTCAGCCAGCACAGCAGCCATCATAATATTCTCGGTTGCTCCCACACTTGGAAAATCCAGATGAATATCCGCACCTGTCAGATGAGCGCCATGACAGATGATTTGCTGATCCTGCTCTTCAATCCGTGCTCCCAGAGCTTCCAGACCACGAAGGTGAAGATCAATTTTCCGTTCTCCAATCGCGCAGCCACCGGGCTGATATACGGAAACCTTCCCGAATCTTGCCAGCAATGGCCCCATTAGAAAAATGGAGGAGCGCATCTGTTTCATCAGATCTTCTGGCACATCATGTGACCGAATCTGCGACGTATTAATCGTCACGGTTCCCTGTTCATGCCGACACGTGCATCCAAGCCGTTCCAGGATATACAGCATTACTTCGATGTCCAGCAAGTGTGGAACGTTGTGCAGCGTAATTTCACCGTCTGCGAGCAAACTTGCGGCCATAATCGGTAAAGCGGCATTTTTTGCTCCATGGATGCGTATGGTTCCTGATAGGGGTCTCCCGCCTTCAATCACCAATTTGTCCAATGTATCACCTCCGGGGTTTACGCTCACCCACTGCGAAGACATACGGTACCAGGAATATACCTTCATACCGTTATGAGATGATATCGTGCTCTGAATAGGCTGCATAAGGGTGAAGACGTCCTCTGCTGTCGCTTGACCTGGATCAACTCCAGTACAATCCCAGCGAATTGAAATATCCGTGACACATCCGATCCATGAGCACCTGCAATCCCTCCTACAGCTCCACCGAACAATACCGGAATATCACACCTTGAGGCCTGGCTCCAAACTCTTCACCTCAACATGCGTTTTCTGCGGCTTGAATGCTGTGCTGCGGTATCATGGAACGATTGTCACGATTTATACGGTATCTTATGTCAGTCCCGCCTGGTGTGTGACAATCGCCCACTAACGCACATTACCGCCGTGAAGCAAGACGTTTGATCTCGTTCACAAGCACTTCAGCGGCATCCGGTTTACCTAATTTTCGCGAGGCCTCTGCCATCTGTTTACGCCCCGATTCATCGTTCATAATACCTGCGATTGCTTCATACAGCGCTTGGCCTGTGAGATCTCTCTCCAGCATAGTGAGCGATGCCCCACCCTTTTCGAGGGTACGAGCATTAGCTTCCTGATGATTGTTCGTCACGTTTGGCGAAGGAATCAGAATGGACGGAATACCAAGTGACGTAATTTCTGCCAGAAATGAAGCTCCCGCCCGATTGACAATCAGCGAGGTGCAGGCCAGCACTTCAGGCATGTTATGCACATAAGGAAGCACATGCAGATGATTAGGCATTGTTCCAAGAGAGCTGCGAATCGCTTCACGGGTTTCATCGAAATAGGTCTCTCCTGTAACGTAAACCACATGTACATCATGCAACTGTTCCAGCAGAGGTGCCATCTCGATCATCGCCTGATTAATGGCTTTGGCTCCCCGGCTGCCGCCAACAACAAGCACAACCCTGCTGTCCATCGGCACGCCGAGTGTCGCGAAGCCTCGATCCCGACTGGCCTGAGCAACCGTTGTTGCCCGCGGGTTGCCGGTATAAATAACCTTTTTAGCACCCGAGAATGATTTTTCAGAGCCTTCAAAGCTGACCGCAACGGTGTCCACATAACGCATCAAGAACTTATTGGTCAGACCTGGAATTGCATTTTGTTCATGAATTACAGATGGAATTCCAAGCTTCGCTGCCGCATACACTACAGGTCCGCAAACATATCCGCCTGTACCAATGACAACATCCGGCTTGAATTCCTTCAGCATTTTTTTGGACTTGCGTACCCCTTGAACGAAACGCATAATTGTTTTCACATTTTCAAGTGACAACTTACGGCGAAAGCCTGTAATATCAATAGACTTGAACGGAATGTCCTCCTGGGGAACAAGTTTGCTCTCCAGACCGCGCGTCCCGCCAATGTATAGAAATGTCGAGTCCGGGTTCTCCGCCTCGCATTGTCTTGCTATGGCAACGGCCGGATAGATATGCCCCCCCGTACCGCCGCCGCTAAGAACGACTCGCATCGTATAAGTCACCTCGCATAACGGGATAAATTCAATAATATGCCTAGTGCCGTGAGCATAAGCGTTAAGGATGATCCACCGTAGCTAATCAGCGGCAGTGTAATGCCAGTAACAGGCATCAGTCCAATCACGACACCGATATTAATAATGACCTGCACGGCAACCATGCCGATAATGCCCACGCCCAGCAGACTGCCAAAGGCATCTGGAACGGTCATCGCTACACGCATGCCTCTCCACACCAGTACCAGAAACAATAATAAAACGATTATTCCACCAATGAAACCAAGCTCTTCTGCCAAAATGCTAAAAATAAAGTCCGTCTGCGGCTCAGGGACATAACTGTACTTCTGCCGGCTCATGCCCAGACCGAGACCTGCCAGTCCACCCGGACCGATGGCGTAGAGTGACTGAATGATCTGATACCCTGCCCCAAGCGGATCGGACCACGGGTCCAGAAATGCAGTAATTCGCTGCAAACGGTAAGGCGCAGCCGCGATCAATGCCGCAAAGCCTGCCACTCCCCCTAATGCAAGCAAAGCCAGATGTTTCATGCGTGCACCCGTTGTAAAAATGATAAGCATGGAGGCTCCCATCATTACAGTGCCTGTCCCTAAATCCGGCTGCAGCATAATGATGCCAAAGGCGACCCCCATGAGCCCCAAGGGAGGCAGCAGCCCCGTTGTAAAGGTCTGAATCTTGCCAGGATCTTTGCTCAGCCAGTGGGCAAGAAACAGGATCATGCCCAGTTTCATAAACTCGGAGGGCTGAATACCGAAAGACCCGATGCCCAGCCAGCTCCGTGCACCTCCACGAACGACACCAATCCCCGGGATTAACACGGCAATGAGCATAATAAAACAAACAATTAAAATGGGCTTGGCATATTTCCTCCATACCCTGTAATCCACATTCGTTGTTACAAACATCGCTGCCAGTCCCAGTACGGCGAACAAAATCTGTCTTTTCACAAAATAGAATGAATCGCCATAGTTGCGAAAAGCAAGCACCGAACCTGCACTGTATACCATGATGATGCCGATGGCAAGCAAAGCCAAAATACAAATCAGGAGCCAAATGTCCGGCGCCGGTCGCGTCTGTTTCATCAGGAGGCCACCCCTTGCATGGAAGTAGGGGCTTTTCCACCCCCCTACTTACAAGTTATGCGCCGCTTGTTTAAAAATGCGTCCCCGTTCTTCATAGGAAGCAAACATGTCCCAGCTCGCACATGCAGGTGACAGCAAAACAACATCACCCGGTGCAGCAAGCCTTGCTGCTTCCTGAACGGCAACCGTTAATGTACGGGCAGCGTCCTCCTCATTATCGACGACCTTAATTTGCTTTAGTCCGGCAAGCTCCGCGACTTTGGCAATTTTGGCCCGATTCTCACCCAGCAGCACGACCGCTTTGACACGATCTTCGAACACTGGCAGCAGCTCCATCATATCCGAGCCGCGATCCAGGCCGCCCGCAATGAGCACAACCGGCTTCTTAAAGGAATTCAGTGCCATCACCGTAGCCTTGGAATTGGTTGCTTTCGAATTGTTATAATACGCCGAGCCGTTGTGCTCCAGCACATACTCAAGTCGATGCTCAACGCCTTTGAACTCAGCAAGAGGGACAGCCAGCTGTGCAGGATCAGCACCAGCCGCAACGGCGATTGCTACAGCAGCAAGTGCGTTGCCTACATTAAAGCGCCCGGGAAGGCCAATGTTCTCTATGTCCATGATGATATGCTTGTTGCCCTGGTCATCTGCATAGACCACCTGACGTTTCACATCATCCTCCTGATCATCCACATATGGCGGATCAGCATATGCCCCCGTCTCAAGTCGTTCCGTCAGCGAGAACGGGATCAATTTGCTTTTGATATAAGGAACCAGCCCGCGGCAGACCGCATCATCCCAATTCAAAACAGCAACATCATCTGCTTGCTGGTTCGTAAAGAGCTTTGCTTTGGAAGCGACATAATCCTCCATATCTCCATGGTAATCCAGATGAGTCTCTGCCACGTTAAGCAGCGCAGCAATGCGCGGACGAAACTCAACGGTGCCTTTCAGCTGGAAGCTGCTTAGTTCCACCACCATCCAGTGATCGGACGTAGCCTGCTCAGCCGCCTCACAGAGTGGAGTGCCAATATTGCCGGCAACAATAGGGTTCAGACCTGCTTGCTCCAGCATATTGCCTACCCAGGTGGTTGTTGTTGTTTTTCCGTTAGAGCCTGTAATGCCAATCATGGGTGCTGCACAGAGGTGGTACGCCACTTCTACCTCTGTCACCACTTCAATACCTAATTCCAGTGCTTGCTGCACGGGAGCGGCATGGTAAGGAATGCCCGGGTTTTTCACAACCAGCTTCACCTGATCATGAATGAGGTCATTCGGGTGTCCGCCGCATACAACAGAAATTCCCAAAGCCTCCAGTTCGGAAGCTTCGGGACACTGTTCTCTTTCTTTTTTGTCATTTACCGTAACGATTGCCCCGGCACGATGCAGCACTTTGGCAACTTGTACACCGCTCTTCGCAAGTCCAAGCACAACCACTTGCTGTCCGCGATAGGTTTCTGGATGGTTCATAGTTTACAACCCCTTGTTGAGATAAAGTCCAAGAGCGGCCAAAATCGCACCTACCGCCCAAAAGGTAATGACAACCCGCCATTCTGACCAGCCACTCAGCTCGAAATGATGATGAATGGGGCTCATTTTGAATACACGTTTGCCACGAGTCTTGAAAGATATGACCTGGATCACGACAGAGAGAACCTCAATAACAAAAATACCTCCAATGACGAGGAAGAGAAGCTCTGTCTTCGTAACAATAGCAATCGCGCCGATTGCTCCCCCGATTCCGAGTGAGCCCGTATCGCCCATAAAAACCTTGGCTGGATGTGCATTGTAAACCAGGAAACCAAGAACAGCTCCAATCATCGCAGCTGCACACACGGCGGCTGGCATTGACGTTGCCTGCATCGCCACAATAGCAAAGGCTCCAAACGCAATCGCACTGACTCCAGAAAGCAAACCATCAAGTCCGTCCGTGAAGTTCACCGCATTCGTAATGGCAAGCATCATAAATACAACAAACGGATAATAAAACCATCCTGTCCAGTCAAATGAAACCGAGGTTCCGGGAATGGAAATCGCGGTGCTGTGTCCATTTTGAATAAGCAAATAACACATCAGCGCACTGAAGAGCAGCTGTCCCAGCATTTTTTGTCTGGCTGTAAGTCCAAGCGAACGCTTGAATACAATTTTGATATAGTCATCCAGAAAACCAATGAGTCCAAATCCCAGCGTTGCGACAAGCAGCACATAAAAGTCGGTGTTCTTGACCGCAGAGAATTTAAGAAAAGCCAAAGTGAAGGCAAGTAAAATTACAACTCCGCCCATCGTTGGTGTCCCGCTTTTTTTCAGATGGCTCTGAGGTCCATCCTCTCTGACCTGCTGCCCGAATTTCATTCTGCGCAGCAGCGGAATCAGAAGCGGTGCGGCAATCACCGCCAGAATAAATGAAACGCCGATTGTTAACAGTAATACCTGAAAATCCATGGGTTCACCCCTCTAGTCTACTCGATTGTGTAATGGTGCTGTCTGCAGTACTTGAACCACATCCTCCAGCTTCATGCCTCGGGAGGCCTTGAACAGAACAACGTCTCTGGCATGAAGATGCTCAAGCAAATGACGGGTCAACGCTTCTTTACTGTCAAAGGCATGCACAGCATCTGTCTCCATATGCTTCCTCGCTCCCTCGGCAATATGCAAGGATAACGGTCCGTATACCAGCACTCTATCCACTTTGGCAGGGGTAATATACATACCTATCTCATGATGAAGCTGCTCTTCCTGAGGACCTAACTCAAGCATATCTCCGAGCACAGCAACCTTCATCCGATATCCTTTCAGACCTTCCAACACATCAATGGCCGCCTTCATCGAAGTCGGGCTTGCATTATATGCATCATTCAGGAGAGTGAGCCCACTAACCGCCTGTGTCACCTCAATACGCATACCTGTCAGCTTCAGCTGCGATAAACCTGCCGCCATATTCTCTGAGGTAACGCCAAAATGACGTGCCACAGCCATCGCAGCCAGGCAGTTGACCACATTATGCGTGCCCAGCAGCGGAAGCGTATATGCTTGCTCCCCGGACTGCTTCGTTGTAAACACCATGCTATTCTGCGCGTTCATCAGCCCTGTTGCATAATCATCATTCCCGGCTTGCAGGCCAAAGGTAAATCGCTGCATGTTCTCTGGCTGTCTGGTCTCGGACTCACCCAGCACCTGAGCAATCAAAGGCTCGTCTCCGTTGTAGATGAGCAGCCCGTTCTTTTTCAATCCCGCGGCAATTTCAGCCTTGGCTCTCGCAATTTCGATTCTTGATCCAAGCTGCAACAGATGTGATTCACCAATGTTTGTAATGATTGCAGCATCGGGCTGCGCAATAAGCGACAACTCTTTAATTTCGCCCCGGCCGCTCATGCCCATTTCCAGAATGATTATCTCTGTATCCTCGGGCATACTCAATACCGTCAAGGGCAGGCCAATATGATTATTGAAGTTGCCCTGCGTTTTATGCACTTTGAATGTTGTGGAGAGAAGAGCATCTACAATATCCTTCGTTGTTGTTTTGCCGTTGCTGCCCGTGATGCCTACGACAGACGCCTGACTCTCGGCCAGATAGGCTGAAGCAAGTGACTGCAAAGCGGCGAGTGTATCCTCGACGATAATAACAGCGCCCTGCGGCGGAAGTCCGTGATCCTTTTGCCACATGGCACCTGCAGCTCCCTGCTCCAGACATGTCTGCACAAATTCATGTCCATCAAAACGTTCACCAACCAAAGGGATAAACAGACTGCCTTTCACCGGTTTACGGGAATCGGTAAACACCCCTTCGGCCATAACTCCGCTATAGACGGCAGCGTCATTTATTGTACCGCCACACATTTCGGCGATTTGCGCCAATGTTCGTTTTATCAATTGGATTTGCCCCTTATCGCTTCTTTGGCTATGATTCGGTCATCAAAATCAGTCTTGGTCGTACCGATAATCTGATAAGTCTCGTGACCCTTGCCCGCAATCAATACTACATCGTCTGGGCTTGCCATTTCAATAGCTTCCTGGATTGCCAGACGCCGATCCACAATCAAAGTGTACTGCTCAGCCGGAACAGCATCTTCAATCAGCCCCTGTTCAATGTCCTTCAGAATCAAATCCGGATTTTCTGTCCGCGGATTGTCGGAAGTTACCAGCACAAAATCACTATATTTCGCAGCAATTTTCCCCATCAACGGCCGCTTGGTTCGATCACGGTCACCGCCGCAGCCAAACACACAGATCACTCGTCCTGCTGCAAACTCTTTGACGGTACGCAGTACATTTTCGAGTCCATCCGGTGTATGAGCGTAATCGACGATAACGGCGTAAGGCTGCCCTTCATCAACGGCCTCCACTCTGCCATCCACGCCTGGAACAGTTTCCAGACTGCGCTTGATCTCTTCCAGTGGAACCCCCTCTACCAGTGCTGCAGAGATTGCTGCCATTGCATTGTACACATTGAATTTGCCTACCATACGCAGCCCAATGTCAGTGCTGCCTGCAAAGGTATCTACATGGAATGACGTTCCCTGAGCTGTGATCGAGATTTCAGAAGCACGCACGTCTGCCTTTTCCCCCATGCCGTATGTAATCACTTCAGCAGCTGTTACTGAAATAAAATATGCCGCTGCCGGATCATCTGCGTTGATTACCGCATATTTGCGACGGGAAGCTTCATCAGCGTAAGTGTTACCCAGCCGTGCAAAGAAGAGCCCTTTAGCTCCACGATACTCCTCCATCGAGTGATGATAGTCCAGGTGATCCTGCGTCAGATTGGTGAATACCGCTGTGCGAAAATCTGTACCTTTGACACGCCCCTGCTCCAGCGCATGAGATGAAACCTCCATCACGCAGCAGTCCGTACCGGCCTGAACCATATCATGCAGACTGCGCTGCAGATCAAGCGCCTCAGGCGTTGTTCCAGACATCGGATATGTACGCCCATCATAGCGCATCTGAATCGTACCGATTAGCCCCGTTTTCTGACCGTAATCACTCATAATTTTCTCAATCAAATACGTTGTCGTTGTTTTCCCGTTGGTGCCCGTTACACCGATCATTTTCATTTTGCGGCTTGGCGAGTCGAAAAAGAAATCCGAGAGAACAGCCATGGCAAAACGACTGTCTTTGACAATTAACTGCGGCACAGGCAGATCCAGCTGACGCTCCACTACAAGAGCTGACGCACCAGCTTCCACTGCTTTTGCAGCATAATCATGACCGTCCACTGTATGCCCCGGAAGACAGATAAACAGATCACCCGGCTGAACCTGCCGGGAATCTGTCTGAAGGTTGTGGCATTCTATATTGGAGTCGCCTACGAGACGAGCGGTCGTCAACTTGGATTCAAATTGGTTTAAAAGCACATGAATAACCTCACTTTTCAAATAGACTTCTGTAATTAAAGGATACGCTGCATTATTAATATCGGCTATATCACCAAATAATGAAACGCACTTTAAAGAATTTTGTTGCGGTGTAAGCCAGAAACCCGCTCCTGCCCAATCATTCGTCCTTGCTATGGTCATGCCCATCCTTCAGCACGTCACCCATATATATGCGTATCGTTGATCCTTGATCCACCCTTGCCCCAGGTTTGGGTGCCTGATTAATTACATATTTGCCACTGCCGGACTTCGCCAACATAAAATTCATGTTCAGGTCCTCGTACAAATCTGCAACCGTTGCTCCGGTAAGATCAGGAACCGTCACGATTTTGGTTTCACCATATTTATACTCTTTGGAAAGTTGATCCTTGCGTACAGGCACGTTCATGTAGTGCAGTGAATCCTCCAGAATATTTTGCACAATCGGAGCGGCAACCACACCCCCGAATTGAATGCCCTTGGGATTATCCACTGCAGTATATACAACGATCTGCGGGTCATCGGCTGGAGCGAATCCGATAAAAGATACAATATGCTCGGTGGAGGAATAACGTCCATTAATAACCTTCTGAGCTGTACCCGTTTTGCCGCCGACCCGGTACCCGTCAATAAATGCCGGACGCCCTGTACCTTTGGCTACGACACTTTCAAGCGCTTCTCGCACTTGCTTGGATGTATTCTCCGAGATCACCTGACGAACCAGTTCGGGCTTCACTTCCTCCAGTACCTCTCCGGTTTCGGGATGTACCCAGGCCTTCGTCACATAAGGTTTGTAGAGCTTGCCTCCGTTGATCGCAGCGGATACCGCAGCCACCTGCTGAATAGGCGTTACAGATACACCTTGACCGAAAGCAGTTGTGGCAAGCTCGACAGGCCCTACATTGGATAATTTAAAAAGGATACCGCTTGCTTCACCGCTAAGATCGATTCCCGTTTTGGTACCAAAACCGAAATTTCGGATGTAGGAAAACAAGGACTCTTTGCCAAGCTTTTGTCCCAAAGCGACAAAGCCCGGGTTACAAGAGTTCTCTACCACCTGAAGGAAGGTCTGGCTTCCATGCCCCCCCTTCTTCCAGCAGCGCAGACGCGCACCGCCAACCTCCACAAAGCCCGGATCAAAAAATTGATCCTGCTGCAGATTTACCTTTTTTTCTTCCAGCGCAGCAGCGAGTGTAATAATCTTGAAGGTTGAACCTGGTTCATAGGTCATCCAGATGGGCAGATTGCGGTTGTAAATCTCCGACGGGTACTGCTGATAATCTGCCGGCTCGTAGCCCGGGCGGCTCGACATCCCCAGAATCTCGCCTGTCTTGGGATTCATGGCAATTGCCAGAGCGGAATTGGCCTGAAACTTGACCATAGCCTGATCGAGCTCACGTTCCATAATCGACTGAATGGATTTATCAATCGTCAGCTTGAGATTAAGGCCGTCCTTCGGTTCCACATACTTCTCGGATGAGCCCGGCATAAGCCTTCCGGCCGCATCGGACAAGTAGGATACACTGCCATTCAGACCATTCAGCTTGTCATCATACCTTTTTTCCACACCCGTCAGCCCCTGATTGTCGATACCTGTAAATCCAAGAATGTGGGCAGCCAGATCATCATATGGATAGAAACGTTTATTATCCTCGGCAACAACGATACCCGGAAGCTTCAAATCACGGATGCGCTGAGCTTTCTCCATCGTAATTTTGCGGCCGCCGGGTTGTAGTCGTACGATTAGCTCTCTTTTCTTGATGGTTGCCAGCACTTTTTCTTCCGTCATACCCAACAACGGTGCAAGTGCACGAGCCGTCGTCTCGGCTTCCTTGACCTGAGCAGGGATCGCCATAATTGTCGGAGTAGTTACGTTATAGGCCAGAGCGGTGCCATTTCGATCAAGGATCTCTCCTCTTTTGGCTGTGTAGGGTATGTTGCGGCGCCAGGATTCCTCCGCTTTTGCCGATAATTCCGGGCCTTGACCCAACTGTACATAAGCAAGCCTGATCACCAGGGCTGAGAATAACATCACCAAAATCAATAAACTCCACAGCAGCCTGCGCCGCAGATTCACACTTGATCCCTTCACGAAAAGATCCCCCCACTCGTCCCAAAATCATGAACTGTCTCATTCATGAATATTCAGGACAACCGGGGGTTAGAACAAGCTGTCTATGAAGCTTATGGAAGCGAAGCCCCTTTACCGGCTGATGAATCCGAGTTTGCTTCCGGATTCGTCTGCGTTTGGGAGTCACTTTGACTCTGGGTGCCCCCAGACTCGTCTTTCTCCTCCGTTGCAGCAGCCTTATCATCGGTTTTCGCGTTCTCATCCTTCTTCTCTGCGTCCGGATCGGATGAATCTGGCGCTTCATCAGCGATGCCGGTTACGGCGGCCTTTGCTGTCTGTAACGTCAGCTGTACTGTACGCTGCTCGCCTGACACCTGTTCCTTTTGCTTCACAACGTATCCCTCACCCTTGGTCGTAACTCCCACCTTCATGAGTGAAAGTATTTCTAATGCATCACGCAGGGATTCACCGGTCAGATCAGGCACCTTCATCTTGCTGCTTTCCTCAGTGAGCAGATACACACGCTGACCCGGATTCATCGAAGCCCCGGCCTGCGGATACTGTCGAATGACATTTTCGCCCTGACCCAGTGTTACATAAGCGATACCTGAGTTCAGAAGCTGACTTCTGGCCTGCTTCGCTGTTTTACCACTCAAGTCTGGAGCCTTGGCCTGCAATACAACCGTTTCTTTTGACTTTTTGTCATTCGTTTTGGCGGTATCTTTCGGAACACCCATATATTGCAGTGTTTGGCTTACAACCTTTTTGAACACCGGAGCGGCTGCAGTGCCTCCCCCAATGTTGGTACCATCTGGCTGGTCAATAACAATCAGCATGGCAATCTTCGGATTGTTGACTGGTGCAAAACCGATAAACGAAACGACATCTTTGCTTTTGCTGTATTGACCATTAATAACCTTTCTCGCTGTTCCCGTCTTGCCTGCAACGCGGTATCCCTCAATATAGGCATTGCGACCTGTACCGATGGTCTGGTCAGCTACAACCTGTTCCAGATACCCGCTAACAAGCTTGGCAGACTCTTTCGAGATCACCTGACGAACAACTTTGGGTTTGATCACTTCTGTTGAACCGTCATTCGGATTAATAATTTCCTTCACCAGATGAGGTTGAAGCAACTTCCCACCGTTAGCAACGGCCGAGATGGCAGCTAACTGCTGAATCGGAGTTACTTGAACGAGACCGTGACCGTAAGCTGCGGTAGCAATCTCCGATTTATAAATCAGTGGTTTGATTGGCGATGCTGCTTCACTCGGCAGATCAATACCTGTCTTTTTACCAAAACCGAACTGATCTATGTAGTGGCGCAGCCTCTCTCCACCAAGCATGTTATAACCAAGGTTAACAAAGGCAATGTTACTGGAGCGCTTCACACCTTCAAGATACGAGATCCGTCCATATGAATGACCATTATCACTGATGGTAAAACCACCAATACGCGTTGGCTTTGATTCAAACGTTGCATTCGGATCAAACAGTTTCTCTTCCACGGCGCCCGCAAGCGTAACAATTTTGAACGTGGAACCCGGTTCATAGATGGACTGCGTTGCATGGTTGATAAAGTTTTTCTGATCCGGCGTGGACGCGTACGTATTCGGATTAAAGGTTGGCCAATTGGCCATGCCCAGAATTTCCATCGTGTTCGGATCGGCAGCAATGACGGTCATACTAAGCGGATTATACTTGGCAACCGTCTCTTTCATGGCCTCCTCAATATAGAGCTGGATCGTATCATCAATCGTCAGCTTCAGGTTTTTACCGTTTTGAGGCGGCAGGTAGCTGTCTTGTGAATCTGGAAGCTTGATGCCCTTGGCATCCTTCTGATAGTTCAGATAGCCGTCTGTGCCTGTCAACACATCGTTGTATGATACTTCAAGCCCATTGACTGCTTTACCGTCACGGCTCATATAACCGAGCACATGAGAGGCCAGCGTCTGCTCAGGATAAAAACGCTTGGATTCCTGTGTCATGACAATTGCATTACCAGCCTTGTACTCATCCTGCAGCTCTTCACGCAGTGCTTTAACCTTTTCAGCAAGCTCTGGGCTGATTTTGTAACCTTCACTGCGCACTTCACGCTGCTGAAAGAATTCCCCTTTACTATTCTTCGCTGTAACAAGAGCACGCATCTCACTCTCATTTTTTTTCAGCAAAGCGGACAGCTTCTGTGTCACTTCGTCCTCAATACCCAATTGATTAATCAACAGCGGGTTCACTGAAACCGTGTAGGCCGGTGAATCCGTGGCGAGCACATTGCCATTGCGATCTGTAATGGTTCCCCGAGCAGCTTTGATCGTCTGTTCCCTCTCAATCAGACCTGCTGCCCGTTCCTGCCATTCGTCGCCATTTACCACCTGAATGAAAAATATACGTGTTACGAGTACAAGAAAAAAGAGGGTAATAAATCCCCCTATTAACAACGTGCGCATTTTTATTCGTTTTACCATCGAAACACCTCTTTATTTGCTGCTAGCTGCATTCGAGGATGACTCAGCACCCGTTGATGTGTTTGTCGTGGTTGTGCGAGGTACAAAAATGACATCCTTGTCGGAAGCTTCAACATAGCCTAGAGCTTTTGCATTTTCTACTACCTGATTGTTCAGTCTTTCCTTCTCCACTTGCAAATCAGCAATTGCCTTCTGATCTTCCTTGACTTCTGCAATTGTGGACTGGGCCTGCTTGTTCAGATCATAAATATGTGCGTAGCGAGACATCAGCAGCCCCCCCACAACAATCACTGCCATAAGCGTGAGCAGATATAGAAACTTTTCGCGAGCCGGCAGACCCGTTCGACGTGTAACTACTTTGGTGGTTTCCTTATACCTCTGCTGCGTTACACGCTCTTGTGTTTTTGGTTTTACCGCTAGATTGCCACGTGTATATGCCATTCGAAGGCTCCTCCTCCATTTTTGTTCTACAATTTCTCAGCTACACGCAGCTTGGCTGATCGCGCACGAGAGTTTTCAGTAAGCTCCGCCTCCGTTGGAGTCAGCGGTTTTCGGTTCACGAGACGCAGAGTCCCTTTGCCGCCGCATACACATAACGGAAAGTCAGGTGGACATGTGCACTTTTCAAGATAACTGCTGAAGATCTGCTTACATATCCGATCCTCAAGGGAATGGAAGGTAATCACAGATACGCGCCCCCCTGGCGCGAGACAACGAACAGCTTGATGCAGCCCTTCTTCAAAAGCACCCAGTTCATCATTTACAGCAATACGCAGCGCCTGAAAACTTCGTTTGGCAGGATGTCCACCAGTTCGGCGGGCTGCCGCCGGAATACCTTCCTTGATCAATTCCACAAGCTCGCCTGTCGTTTCGATCTCGGACTGACTGCGCTTCTCCACAATGACGCGAGCGATCCGTTTGGAAAACTTCTCTTCCCCGTAACGATAGAGAATCCGGGCAATCTCTTCCTCCGGCCACTCATTCACAATCTCTTTGGCAGTCAGAAAAGCATCCTGATCCATACGCATGTCCAGCGGTGCATCGTGATTGTAGCTGAACCCGCGTTCTCCCTCGTCAAATTGCGGAGAAGAAACCCCCAAATCATACAAAATTCCATCAACTTGCGGTATGCCATCTTTCATCGGAACGTCAAGGTCCTTGAGCACCTGTTCCAAATCCCTGAAATTGGTTTTCACCAATGTAACCTGGTTTTCATAAGCAGCGAGCTTCTCTCGTGCATTGTCCAAAGCCCAATCATCCTGATCGAGTGCGATCAAACGTCCCCCCGGACCTAACTTGGATGCAATGACAGAGCTGTGTCCCGCGCCTCCTAAAGTGCAGTCCACGTATATACCGTCCTGCTTGATGTTTAGTCCCTCGGTTGCCTCTTCTTTGAGTACGGTGATGTGGTGAAACAACCTGCACCCCTCCTTACGTTATAAGTCAAAATTAAAATCGACCAGCTTTTCGGCAATGTCGTTGAATGCTTCCTCGGATTGATTGAAATAACTCTCCCATATGCCTTTGCTCCAAATCTCCACCCGGTTGGACACACCAAGAACAACACAATCCTTGTCCAGTTTGGCGTACTCTCTCAAGTTGCCCGGCAGATTTACCCTGCCCTGTTTGTCCAGTTCACATTCGGTTGCACCTGAGAAAAAAAACCGGGTAAACGCACGTGCATCAGATTTCATCAGTGGCAGTGCTTTGAGCTTCTGTTCCATGACCCCCCACTCCTCCATGGGGTACACGAAAAGACACTGGTCCAAACCTCGTGTGACAACGAAAGAAGATCCGAGTGATTCGCGGAATTTAGCCGGAATGATAACCCGACCTTTATCATCAATGCTATGCTGAAACTCTCCCATAAACATTGGTCCACTCACTCCTCACCCATTTCCCCCACTTTGCCCCACTTTCCACCACCTAAGCATAATAGATTCGGTTAAAAAAATCAAAACCCTTCTTGACATTCCTGTTTTTTATTTATCAATTCATCAAAAAAAACGTCTCTGATCCTGTCATTCAGGATCAAAGACGTTTCCCGGTTACGGGCAATCGTATTATGTGTACCCGCATATGAGCCATATCATCAATACACCATTCTATATCTTTTGAATCAGGTTATCAGCTTGTAATTAATGGATATCGTTTAAAATTTCCAGCTATCCAAGTAATTTTCCTGCTCAGCAGACAAGGTGTCGATCGCGATATTCAAACTTTCCAGTTTGTAACTTGCAACCTGCTGATCAATCTCATACGGAACATTTACTACGTTTTTGCCTAGAGTCTCATAGTTCTCACTTACATAACGCAGGCCAAGCGCTTGCAGCGCAAAGGTGGTGTCCATAATTTCAGCCGGATGCCCGTCAGCCGCTCCCAGATTAACCAAGCGACCTTCTGCAAGAAGATACATTTTACGACCGTCCTTGAAGCGATACTCCTCAATATTGCGGCGAACGGTGCGTATGGAGTCGGAACGTTTGGCGAGCTCCGGTTTGTTAACCTCGACATCAAAGTGACCGGCATTACTCAAAATCGCTCCGTCCTTCATCACATCGTAATGCTCACCTGTAATGACATCCTTATTGCCGGTCACTGCGATAAAGAAGTCTCCGATCTTCGCTGCCTCCAGCATCGTCATTACCCGGAAACCGTCCATATGAGCTTCGACCGCTTTAATCGGATCGATTTCAGTAACAATCACATTGGCCCCCAGGCCTTTGGCACGCATCGCTACCCCTTTACCGCACCATCCGTAGCCAGCAACGACAACATTTTTACCAGCAACTACAAGGTTGGTGGTACGAATGATTCCGTCAAAAGCCGATTGTCCCGTACCATAGCGATTATCAAACAGGTATTTGCAATAAGCGTCATTCACCGCAACCATCGGGAATCTCAGCTGTCCCTCTTTCGCCAAAGCTTTCAGTCGAATAATACCTGTTGTCGTTTCTTCTGCCCCGCCGCGAATCGTAGCAGCAAGGTCAGGGCGCTCCGACGCGATAATCGTAGCAAAATCTCCGCCATCATCTATGATCAGATCAGGCTTCACTTCAAGAGCACGGAGCTGCAATGCCTTGAATTCAGCTGGCTCCGGATTATATTTAGCATATACCGTCACACCGTCTTCAACCAAAGCCGCACAGACATCATCTTGAGTGGAGAGCGGATTACTGTGTGTAATCGTTACATCAGCCCCTCCAGCCTGAATGACTTTTGCCAGATAAGCCGTTTTTGCTTCCAGATGAAGACAAATAGCAACCTTGAGCCCTTTAAATGGAAGATCCTGTTCAAACTGACGGCGAATTCGGTTCAACACCGGCATATGCGCCTCAACCCAATCAATTTTCAAATGTCCCTCTGAAGCAAGTCCCATATCTTTAACGATACTGTTCTGCAGTGAAGATGTGGTCACTCGATCTCCTCCTCATATGTGTCTCTTCTATTAAAACATTCATACCATCAAAACACTTAGTAAAGATTGATATTATCAACATACTTACAATCGAATAACCTGGTGCTGCCCTTTAAATTCAGCAGATGCTTGAATCAATTCCTCAATCCAGTGCGTTCCATAACGATTCAGGTAATAGAGTGCATTATGTACTCGTTCCTGCGGTTTCCCCATCGGGAACAGAGCATGCTGAATACCGTTCCAATGCCTTAAACTCACTGCATGTTTATCTTCGATAGCCCTGCGAGTCTGCCGCTCCAGATATTGAATCTGCCCATGAATTTTAACCAGATTTGCTTCGCCGATTCGACTTAGTCCAGGATGCAGCTCCGCAACCTGCTCCAGCAGCGGTCGGTACAGGGTCATAAACTGCTCACGAACCTGTGTAAACTGCTCATCGACTTGGAACGTTTCCTGCTGTGCAAGCCATTTTTCCTTCTTATCCTGTAAATGATACTGTACTTCCTGGAAAGTAAGTCCATATTGTTGCATATGTTTATCGTGCACATCCTCCAGAATCGTGAAAGAGAGACGCGGCAGCAGTATAGGCATCTGCAAGCCAAATGAGCGGAACGCTTCGCGTGTCAGACCCCAGTATGCAATCTCGCCGTGTCCCAAAATTGCAGCTGCCACAGGCAGTAAAGAATCCTGCATCAATGGACGAGTCAGTACGTTGTTGCTGAAACGTTCAGGATGCTGCTTCAGTTCCTGCAGCAAACGCTCTTCTGTAAACGATACAAGCCCTTTGCGGTCCTGATACAGGTTTTCCTTGAGCGTCAATAACAAACGAACCCCTTCGTGAATATAAAAGAGGTTGGCACCATCCTCTGCCACCTCGGCTGGCATGGCATAACCCGCTTGATCAACTAACGAAGCACCCTGTAAGTAAGAGGTACGTAATGACGCATTTTGCTGAATCATTCTTGCAAATACAGGCTGCTCCAGTTTACGCAATTCCGGATCGGCTGCATCCATAAGAATCAGGCCGCTGCTTGCAAACAAAGCCGATATAATACGGGCAAAAGCATCGCTCAGATTAGAGCTGGCACGATGAATTTCTGTAAGCTGCTTTATTAGTCCAGGCTTATAAATGGTATCCGGCAGCAAATGCTCTACCTGCTTAAGCACATGCTCCCACTGTTCCCGTTTCACCTGCACATGACTGACAGAGTCTCTTCCCGTAAAGTGTCCCTGTAGTTTTACTTTGCGCATGTCCCCCTGTGGTTCAGGCAAATACGTATGGTTAACCTCATCCCAGTCATGATCCTCACCCGCAATCCAGAACACAGGAACAACCGGATGTTTTAATTGCTTCTCTGCTTCACGAGCGGCAGCAACCACGCTCGCAGCTTTGTATATAACAAACAAAGGTCCGGTCAGCAGCCCGCTCTGTTGTCCTCCAGTAACGACCCATGCATTCTCTTCCACAAGACGGGTAATGGATGCATGAACATGATCATGATTGTTCACTCGTTTATTATATATACGTAAATATGACGCCAGTTCATGACGATCAACACGTGTATGCTCCGATTGTTTAAGCCATTCAGCGCGCGCGTGGAGGCCATTTTCCCAGCGAATATCATATTCATACAGGCTTCGCGCAGCATCTGCCGTACAGATATAATCCTCTGCAAGCTTTGATCCGCTGCGGAGCGCCTCAGTAATCCCTTTCATGAGGTCTGCCTCCTATTCTGCTTCAAAGAGCCTTCCTTGATTGTACCGAATTCAATAGCGCTTCGTCAAAGGAAAGTCATAAAATATATAAAAAAAACCGCCGAACATGTCGGCGGTTATGATGTATATAATAGCATATTCTTTTTGTTGACTATTATACGTAAGGCTCTGCGACCCAGTGTCCTTTGGAAACCTCAATCAATTGAGCGTTCTCCAGGTTATATGGATCATTTACAGGACCGCCCGCAGCATTTTGAATCGGGCCGGATTGTTCTTCTGGCAGCAAAATACGGCGTTTATTTGCTTCGACTTCCGGGTCTGGTACCGGAATCGCAGAAAGCAATGTTTTGGTATACGGGTGAATCGGGTTAGAGTACAATTCTTCACTCTCTGCCAATTCCACCACTTTACCCATATACATAACGGCTACGCGGTCACTGATATGTTTAACCATAGACAAGTCATGGGCAATGAAGAGATACGTCAAGCCAAGGCGCTGCTGCAGCTCCTCTAGCAATTTAACAACCTGTGCCTGGATGGAAACGTCAAGCGCAGAAAGCGGCTCGTCGCAGATGATAAATTTAGGGTCAACGGCAAGCGCACGCGCAATACCGATCCGTTGTCTCTGTCCACCAGAGAATTCATGCGGGTAACGCAGTGCGTGACTTGGATTCAAACCTACCAGATCAAGCAACTCTTCCACGCGTCTCTTACGCTCTTTGGAGCTTGTTGCCAAGCCATGAATATCAAGGGACTCCCCGATAATATCCATAACGTTAAAACGTGGATTAAGCGATGCATATGGATCTTGGAAAATCACCTGCATATCCTTACGCATTTCCTTCATTTTGCGTGGGGACAGCTTGTAGATGTCCGTGCCATTGAAGTTCACACTTCCGCCCGTTGGCTCGTAAAGACGCAAAATGGTACGTCCAGTTGTAGATTTACCACAACCTGACTCACCCACAACGCCCAGTGTTTCTCCTTCGAAAATATCGAAGCTTACATCATTAACGGCTTTAAGGATATTGCCTTTACCAAGGTTAAAGTATTGCTTCAAGTTTTTCACTTGTACCAAAGGCTTGTTGCTGCCTTTGACAATACCTGCTGGTGCCGGTTTTTCCTTTTTCGGCTCATCCAGTCGCGGAAGAGCGTTAAGCAATTTAATTGTATATGGATGCTGCGGGTTGCTGAAGATTTCAGCTGTTGTGCCTGTTTCAACCACTTCGCCTTCCTTCATAACTACGACACGGTCACACATGCCCGCAACGACACCAAGGTCATGTGTAATCAGCATAATGGAGGTACCCAGCTTTTGCTGCATGTCTTTCATTACATCCAGAATTTGAGCCTGAATGGTAACGTCAAGCGCTGTAGTCGGCTCATCCGCGATCAGAAGAGAAGGACGGCAAGCAAGCGCGATTGCAATCATGGCACGCTGACGCATACCACCAGAGAATTGGTGCGGATAATGATTCATACGAATTGCAGCATTTTTGATACCTACAAGCTCCAGCATCTCAAGCGCAGCTTTGTCCGCTGCCTGTTTGGACATATTCTGGTGCTTACGTAATACTTCCGTAATCTGTTTACCCACTTTAATTGTAGGGTTCAGGGAAGTCATTGGATCTTGGAAAATCATACCGATATCTTTACCACGAATGGATTCCATCTCTTTATCTGTTTTCTTCAACAGATCTTGCCCGTGAAACGTAATATCTCCGCTCTTAACTTTTGAAGGCGGGGAGGGAATCAATTTCATGATGGTCTGGGCGGTAACACTCTTACCACTACCTGATTCACCTACGATTCCCAGCGTTTCTCCTTTGCCAATTTCAAAGCTTACATTTTTAACGGCATCAAATTCACCCGAGCGCGTCGAGAACGATACACTCAAGTCTTTGACTGTTAAAATCGGCTCCATAATCCCACCTCCTGTTTCTATTTACGTAATTTCGGATCAAGTGCGTCACGCAATCCATCACCGAGCAAATTAAATGCAAGCATCGTAACAACCATCAGACCTGCCGGGAACCACATCCGCCATGGATAGAGTGTCCAGCCTGTAAGTGCGTCGTTAATCATTGATCCCAGGGAAGATCTTGGTGCAGATACACCCAAACCGAGGAAACTCAGGAAGGCCTCAGCAAAGATTGCATTTGGGATGGACAATGTTAGTGTAACGATAATCGGTCCGACCGCATTTGGCAGCAAGTGACGGAACAATTGACGTCCAGTGCTTGCACCCATCGAACGTGCGGCAAGGATAAAGTCTCTATTTTTCAGCTGCATAATCTCACCACGTACAATCCAGGACATGCTGATCCAGCCAGTAATGGTAAGTGCAATAATAATTGTTGTAAGACTTGGCTCCAGAACAACCAACAGCAGGATAACTACCAGCATGTATGGCAAAGAGTATAAAATTTCGGAAAACTTGTTCATGATACCATCAACGCGTCCACCATAATAACCCATGATTGCACCATAGATTACCCCGATCACAAGGTCAATCAACGCTGCAGCAAGACCTACGGTCAAGGATACCCGTGCTCCGACCCATGTTCTTACCCATACATCACGACCCAGGTCATCTGTACCAAACCAGTGCTCCGCACTTGGCGCACTGTTCGCATTAAGCAAATCATTAGAATAATAATTGTACTTTGTAAACAAAGAAGTTGGTCCAATCAAAGCAAAGAGTACAACGAGAACCAATACACCAAGACTGATCATCGCAGCTTTGTTGGTCGCCAATCTGTACATCGCGTCTCTAAAAAGGGATACACTTTCCTGCGGCTTCACCGCTGCCTGACTGTTCAGGTCAGTGTTCGCCGTTCCATTATTGTTATTATTCGTGCCAGACAACGTTATGCCCCCTTCCGGCTTTCCAGCTTAATTCTAGGATCAATTAATACGTAAGCGATATCTGTAAGGAAACGTGCCAACATCAGGAGAATACCATAGAAGATGGTGATCCCCATGATCATTGTATAGTCACGGTTTGTGATACTTTCGACAAACACTTTACCAATACCACCAATATTAAAGATCTGCTCAATAACAACAGAACCCGTAATAATGTTGGCTGTCATTGGACCTACATACGTAACAACAGGCAAAATACCGTTACGAACAACATGTTTGAACATGATTGCAGGCCATTTCAAACCTTTGGCTTTAGCCGTTTTGATATAATCTGCATGTAAAACCTCCAGCATGCTTGAACGCGTCAAACGTGCAATAAAGGCAATTGGTGATGCTGACAAGGCAGCAACAGGAAGCACGTAGTCTAGTGGTCCATCGAAGCCCATAACGTTAAACCAGCCCAGTTTAAATGCAAATACATATTGTAATAGGGACGCCAGCAAGAAGCTTGGTACAGCGATCCCGATAACAGCAAGAACCATGGTTACGTCATCAATCAGTTTTCGGTGATAAACAGCTGCGAGCAGACCCAGCAGCACCCCAACAATGATTGAGATAATGATCGCAAATATACCCAGCTTCAATGAAGCAGTGAATGTTTCCGCAATCATGCCGGACACATCACGGTTCAAATACTTCATTGAAACTCCAAAGTCACCTTTGATGATTCCACCCATGTATTGCAGATATTGTTCATACATCGGCTTGTCCAATCCATATTTGGCTTCCAGGAGCGCACGGATTTCAGGTGAAACTTTTTTCTCCGATGTAAAAGGGTCACCAGGAATGGCCTTCATCAGGAAGAAGGTCATTGAAGCGAGTATGAAAAGCGATAGCAGCATAAATAGCAGTTTTTTCAAAACGTACTTAACCAACCCTTGCACACCTCCACAAACAATATTTTGTATACAAATCGATTGTAGAATTAGACAGAGATAAAGTCCAATCCATTTATCGGAAATTTCAAGAATTATAAGGAAAATCAGTGCACATACAAAAAAATCGGGATATATATGGAATTCCACATATATATCCCGAAGTAAATCATATTAGACTTCAGAACAACTTACTTCTCTTCCAAATATGCGCGAGTGAAGTCAATTGCTCCACTGAAATCAAGTTGTACACCTTTAAGGTAAGGCTTAGTCAAAGATACGTTAGTGTAGTAGTAGATTGGCATTACAGCCATTTCATCTTGAATCAGGACTTTCTCAGCATCAGCAAATGCAGCCATACGTGCAGCTGGATCAGCTGTTTTTACAGTGTCTTTAACATCTTTATCATACTGCTCGTTGCTGAATTTAGAGTCATTGTTTGTGTTGCCAGTAGTCCACATTTCCAAGAAGTTGTACGGATCGTTGTAGTCAGCAGACCAGCCCGCACGAGCGATTTGGAAGTTTTGGTTTTGACGATTCTCAAGGAATACGCCCCACTCTTGGTTTTCTGTTTTCACATCAACACCAAGGTTTTGTTTCCACATATCAGCGATTGCCAAAGCGATTTTCGCATGACCATCACTTGTGTTGTAGATCAAAGTAACAGCTGGAAGTGTAGTGTATCCTTCTTCTTTCATACCTTCTTCAAGCAACTTTTTAGCTTCAGTTACATCTTCTTTGAAGTAATCATCTTTGTGCTCATCGCGGAACTCGCCGTTTTCACCGCGGATACCTGGAGGTACAAATCCGAATGCAGGAATTTGACCGCCTTGTGTTACTTTATCAACAATCAGTTGACGGTTGATGGACATTGCAAATGCTTTACGGATTTTAGCGTTGTTGAATGGTGCTTCATTTACGTTGAACTGGTAGTAGTAAGTACTTGCAATACCAGTAGCTTTAAACTCGTTTGGCAATTCAGCTTTTACAGCTGGAATCTGGTCAGAAGGAATTTCACCGTTAGGTGCACCTGTGTAATCCAATTGTCCTGATTTGTAAGCTTGAAGCTCGGAAGCACTGCTGTTTGTCAGGGACATATCAATTTGAGTCAATTTAATATCAGAAGCTGCATGGTATCCTTCATTTTTCTTCACAACAATTTTTTGACCTTTAGCGTATTGATCCATTACGAATGGTCCGTTAACGATCATGTTTTTGTAATCTGTGAAGAATTTGTCATTGGTGTCAGCAGACTTGTGTACTGGGTAGTATGTGTAGAATGCTGTCAGACCCAGGAAGTAAGGAGTTGGGTTTTCCAACGTTACTTCAAGTGTGTGCTCGTCTGTTGCTTTCACACCCACTTGGGAGAAATCAGTGATTTTAGTCCCTTTGAAGTCTTTGTCTTTGCTCATGTTGAAACCTTCTGCACCCTTGATGTAGTACAATTGGTATGCATAAGGAGAAGCTGTTTCCGGTTTCAAAGCACGTTCCCAAGAACGAACGAAATCCTCAGCTGTTACAGGATCACCGTTGCTCCATTTAGCGTCCGGGTTCAAGTTAAATACATATTTCAAACCATCTTCAGAGATAGTCCAGTCTTTAGCAACACCTGGAGCTTCTTTACCATCAGCACCAATGCGAACAAGACCTTCATACAAGAACTTCAGTACCGTGTTGGTTTGGCTGTCTTTTGCTTGAGCCGGGTCCAACGTAGGAGGTTCAGCTGACAAGTTAATTTTCAGAACCTGATCTTTGGCAAGACCCTTTTCTTCACTTGCAGAACCGTTATCTGTTGTGGTACCTGTGCCTTCATTTTTCGATCCGCACGCTGCAAGTACGGTACCGAACGCCAAGATCAGCGTCAAAAGGACTAATAGACTTTTCCTTTTCATCTAACTTTTCCCCCTAAATTGATGTGGTTTATGTTTATAGATTATACAACCACCGGTCAAAAAAATCTACATTACTTTTTCAGAAAGTAATGTTTTTTTCAGTTTTCGACAAATTCGCCACAATATTTGGGCATTTCACGTTATGTAACCTCACATTTGATTCATAATGTATCTAAATAATCCAAATAAAGTAAACAAAATATATCCAAAACTCATGATCACAAATGACATGCGCCATACGGCCCGGAACATTCTTCCCCCATCAACCTTCCCTTTTAGTCGATTTTGCGCACCTCCGATAAATCCAAGCGCAATTAGTATGAGTATTAAAGTTAAATAAAATCCAAAATTCGAATCAAATGTTAAGTTGAATAACGCTGATACAGAGAAAATAAGAAAAAATGTAGTGACGTCCATCGCTGTTCGAAGCGCAATTGACTTGTCCTTCTTCCAGACAATCATGCCCCAGTACACTAGAAAAAAAGGAAAAAAGGGCAATATGCTCAATACGATGAAAATTTCCATTAACTCACTCCTTCTGATGGCATGCCTTGGATCAGATGAAGCAGCGTTTCATGTGCAGATACATTCAGATTAAACTGCTTCGCCATTTTTACGATTGATCCATTAATCGATTCAACCTCTGTTGTGTGTTTATGCAGTATATCTGCAAGCATGGAGGATGTATTGGAAGCCGTGCTGCGGCACACGCTCATCACTTGTTCCCACAAGTCCTCATCCATTTGTATCCCCATAGCCTTATATACAGCCATTGCCTCATCATACAGCTGCTTCATCATATTTAATCGTTCCGTGCGTTGAAGCAGTTCACCGTTAGGAATTCTCCATATTGCCGTAAGCGGATTAATTACCGCGTTAATTAATAGTTTTCTGAAGATCAGCTTATCGATTTCATTCGACACTGTACAGTCAAATCCTGCCTGCCGCATAACCTCAGCCAAAGTAATTATACTTTGTTCACGCTCCGTATCTCTACCCCTGTTCTTTGAAGTAACACTCAAACCAAGATGTGTCTCGCCTGCTCCTGCCCGATACACCCGCGATACTTCACGTTTCGCGCCCTCTGTTGTAATGGCACTGCATAATATAGCATCAGGTAAAGCGGATTGAAGCATGTCCAGATGTCCCAGACCATTTTGATAGCAAGCTATCCTTACATGCTGCCGGTCTTTCAGCTCTTTCAGAGATTGCATCTGATCTATAAAATCATGCATATGTGTTTGCTTCACCGTAAGCAGCATCCAGTCTCCCGGAGCCTCACGCCAAATCTCTGCCAGCTCCGATACAGGCTTGGCCTGAACAGCCTCTGGTTTGATATAGGTATCTCCGCTTCTCTCCGTGATAACAATACCGCTATGTTGAAGCTTCTCCGCCTGTTCCAAGGTTCTGGTCCAGAACCGAACATCGATGCCAGCCGCCTGCAGCTTTCCTCCAAATAAGAGACCTAATGATCCCGCTCCGACAACGTCTATATTCATATTACCATCCCCACTTTCATGGCCTCGAATCCTTCAGGCTTCCTGATTCCATTTTTGATCTTCCATACCTGACTCATATAACTGGCTCAATCTTTCTTCTTCTATAATAGAACAAAATGCACACACTAAAAACCCGTCATACCTGCCGTAATGTCACGGAGGTGTGGCGGGCTCATATTACAATGTTACATCCGGATCGAATCACACTACTCAATTCGTTCCAAATTTCCGTTAGCATCCATCTTAAATCTTGTTTTGAGTTCCTCTTCTTCTTCCGATAAAAAGGCAAGCCTGCGTGCACGATCCATAATCTGGATTAATGCCTTGTAATCATCGTTGACAACACGATAATCCGTCTGAACCTCGTTGACCTCCTTGGAAAGGCGGTCATTTTCGCAGCGAAGCTCAAGCAGCTCATCCTCCTTCTCACGAAGCTCCTTTTCCAGCATTTTAAGCTGGCGGCTGCTCTCCTGCACGGTACCCTTCCACTGCCGCAAAAAGCGAATTACCGCATCGATGGAGAGAGACTCATCAGACATACCTTCTGTCTTGTAAATTCCCTCTTCAGTTTCCATTGCAGCCAGAGCAGCGACTTGTGGACCAAGCATAGCCGGCTGTTTTCGGAGATAGCTCCGCTTCTGTCTTTGCGCTTTGGCATTACTGATTGCTGATTCATACTTTTTACGTACACAGCTGTTCCAGCGAAATCCGCATGCGGCTGAAGTTCTTCCTATTTTCTCACCCACCTCTTCAAACGCGGCCAGCTGCGTGCTGCCTTCCCGGATATGACGCAATGTAACCTCTGCCAAAATCAAATCGTCCTCTGTACTCCAAGCATCCTGTCTCACTGCAGTCATGCTATAATACCCTCCTAACACCATCCTGAAATAACCGTCCGCATAACCGGTAAACCGTTATGTGAATTAGGTATAAAAGTTGCTTTACTCATTCTTATGCCTCTCATAGAGTTCATAGAATTGATTTTCATACTAAAATGTATTTCCACATTCATGGCCCCGCATACGTAATGGATGCAAATCCTCTTGCTTTTGAGTAGATATACAAAAAAAGAATTCGCTTTCATACCCAAATTTGTTTACACCTTTTTCCTTTGTCGGTATAATGTTGTGTAGACAATCTATGAACGTACATAAGAGAGGAGGATTCACCGTGGCACGCATGTTTCGGGTACTCGGGTTCTTCACGCTTGCGATTGGCCTGATGGCTTTTGCAGGAGACTTGGTCGAAATGGCTTTGCTTTTCTTCCTGCAGACTGCGTTTTTTGTCCTTTTGGGATACTTGAAGTTCACAGAACGCACATACATATTGCTCTTCTGGGGTTATATGATCGTGACGTTCACAGGTTTCAGCTATTGGACTGTATTTCAAATGGGACTGCCGCTCTAATCCGCCAGCAGCATCAAAGCGATCCGGTTATGTCGGATTGCTTTTTTGTTGTCTTCAGATTACATCTAAAGCTATGGTGTTATGTAACCAGTAAGGATATTTTACGTATGGATTTCATATATTGTCTGGAAGAATAAATCAAGTCCGCGGGGAAAGGAGCATGCCTGGTGAAGCTTCGACATAACTTAGCAGCCATCTTATTAACAATTGCATTATTCCTGCAGCCCACACCTTCTTATATCTATGGAGAACCTGCACCTGCAGATACACAAGCCATTTTGCAAAAAACGTTATCTATTGTAGAGATTGATCATGAAATTGAGCGCATCGCTAAAAAGCAGGAGGAGCTGACTGCACAGCATAAGACATTATTCGCACAGCTGAAGCAGCAGGAGCAGGAGATACATATCCAGCAGGACCGGGCAGGAGCCGTTGTGAGATCCTATTATACAGGAGAGCGGGACAGTCTTCTTATGACAGTGCTTGGAGCCAGATCATTTAAAGATTTGTTTGTGCTGTATGACTACTATCAGATTATTATTGGCAGAGATCAAGCCACGCTGGACAAGTACCAGACCCGGTATAACAGCCTTCAGCAAACCTCCAATCAAATTCGGCAAACCTCTGTAGAACTGGCAGAGATGAAAACAAATCTTCAAAATCAGCGCACACGCGTAGCATCACTGCAAAATGAAGTCGATGAGCAAATAACCGCCAGCGGGGACGCGGCAGCTATTCAGAAATTAATGAACGAATTGACCTTGTATTGGGAAAATATCGGAATATACGAGGTGAAGCGTTACTTCAAGGCACTGGCATCCGCGATGCAGAATCTTCCTGATTTTATTCAGAAGCAGAACGGGGCCATCTCCACCACGGGAACAACGTATACGATTCGCATTGGTCAAGACGAGTTAAACACATTTCTGCGTTCGCAAAATGAAATCTTCAACGATTTTGCTTTTACCTTTGATCAGGACAAAATTACAGCATCAGGCCAACGCGACCAACTGCAGCTAAGCATTGAAGGGCACTACACGGTTGAAAACGAGCCGCAAAACGCGATTCGTTTTCATGTAGATAAGCTGGTGTTCAATCAACTTGAACTGCCAGACACAACACGCAGCATGCTGGAGAGAGAATTCGATCTCGGTTTTTATCCGCAAAAAATTCTTTCCTTTGTCAAAGCAACCGATGTTTCCACAGATGAAGGTGTTCTGGAAGTGAAATTAGCAATTTCGTTCTAGGGATTAATCGCATTTCTGATACTGTTCACGTATTGAGCTGCACTTATTTCTCCTTGAAGAACCTGTCTCACCTGTTTTCGGAAACGAACAGGCATCGTTTGACGTTCAGCCAGTTGGAGCGGATTGTCTTCCTTCGAAAACCACAATGGTTCCAACTGCGCGTCATAACGCGCCTGAACCTGTGAAGCTTGCTGGTTTTGCTCCTGCTGCCTGGCGGATAAACGTTTGGTCTGGACATACCATTTAGTCTGAATTGCCGCAGACGTCATCCCCTCAATCCATCGACTGGCCGCATCTGTTTCCGCAGAACCAGCAGTAATGACCAGAGTTCTGGATTTTACCGCCTGAAGCGGTTCCAAGGAAATGGACGCACGAATTGTTGCTCCATCCTGAGCGGATTCATCTTCGTCAAGCATTCGGGACAATGTGGTCACAAACATCGGCGTTTTTACGTTATAATTTGAGGCAGAAACCACCGGAACATCCGCCGTCAGGGTAATATAAGGCTGCAGTTCACTCAGCAATCGGATTCCACGTTGCAGCTCGCCTGCAGTGGATACAGACTGCGATCGAAGCACTTGATCCGGACTCATTCCAGGGGGCAAGTAGCTCAACCATACATTTGCTGCTTCAATATCTCCCATGCCCAGCGAGATCAAAGCCGTGTCCTCCGCCTGTGCTTCCTGAATCAGTTTGGACCACTGCTCTTTATTGTTAGGGAACATGTGCAGCCCGGCTTTATTCAAAAATGACGTCCTGACTCCCATTACATACGGATCAAAATCAAAAGGTTGCCCCCATTGGTACCCGTTCCACTCTGTTATGGCGCGAAGTTCAGCTACCGTTTCTCCTATAGATTTCGACAGCTGCGTCCCGTTTAGCGGAAGCAAATATCCCTTTTTGGCGTATAGCTGTACCTGATCATTTTCGAGCAGAATAACATCTCCGTTCTCTCCCAAAGAAAACTCCTGATCAAGCACATCATTATATTCTCCTGGTTCCACATTCCGAAGATTAATTTCAACATAACGAGAAGCCGCCACTTCTTCGGCCAGCTTCTCAAAAGCAGCAAATTCCTCTTTGGACATCGATACCGTTACATTCAAAGGTGCTCTTGTATCATCAGCTCGGGATAAAGTCCCCGGATATGTATCGTTCTCTTGATTTCGTTCCTGATTATGCTGCGAACCTCTAAAATCAAAGCTGGGGGAAAGGATCGTTAGCGAGAGCAACAGCACTGCAAATAAAACCACTTGATGTCTACGCTTCATTCACTCTCCTCCTTAGATCATTTCTTTTCCTTTGATATTTTCTTGCAACAATCATTGTAACAAATATATAGTGCTGTTGTCCTATCCTGCCAAAAAACACTTTTCATCTCTTTTGCATATTACGAGCATATCCAGTTCTGTATAACAACTCGCTTTTCTTTTTTTAGCAAAAAAAGCCGACTGCTAGAGTCGGCTTTCTTCAAAACATTTTCCGGGAAATAAATCCAGGCTCCATAGGTTAAACGTTCTATTACAACAAATCTGCCGCAAGCTGAGCCAGCTTGGAACGTTCTCCTTTTTCAAGCATAATGTGTCCGCTGATGCCCTCTTGTTTAAAACGTTCTACGATATACGTTAAGCCATTACTTGCAGAGTCGAGGTAAGGATGGTCAATCTGTTCAGGATCACCCATCAGTATTATTTTACTTCCTTCCCCTACCCGAGATACGATCGTTTTCACTTCATGACGTGACAGGTTCTGAGCCTCATCAATGATGATGAACTGACCAGGAATCGATCTGCCGCGAATATAAGTGAGTGCTTCTACCTGAATGCTGCCAAGCCCCATCAAAATTTTGTCAATATCTCCAGCCTTCTTGGTATCAAACAAAAACTCGAGATTATCGTAAATAGGCTGCATCCATGGACGAAGCTTCTCGTCCTTCTCACCTGGCAGATAACCGATATCTTTACCCATAGGTACAACCGGCCGTGCAATCAGCAGCTTTTTATATTTGTGATCATCCTCCACCTTGAGCAGTCCTGCCGCCAACGCTAACAGTGTTTTACCTGTGCCTGCTTTTCCAGTAATGGTCACAAGCGGAATATCATCATTCAGCAGAAGCTCCAGTGCCATCCGCTGCTGTGCATTACGTGCACTTATCCCCCACACATTATCATTGCTGAGGAATAGCGGTTCCAGCTTGGTGCCTTCCGTATTCACTTTAAGCAAAGCGGATTTGTTCGTACCCATCTCATCCTTCAGAATCACAAACTCATTCGGATAGAGCGAGTAGGAGAGCTGCAATGGCTTGATCGGCAAGAAACGATATGTGTAAAACTCATCAATCACGGACGGATGAACCTTCAGTGCGGTATATCCCGGGTACATCTCACTGAGACCTGCCGTACGATCCGATAAGTAATCCTGTGTGAACAATCCAAGTACGTCCGCTTTGATTCGTACAAGAACATCTTTGCTGACAAGAACAACTTGACGCTCCACCACTTCTTTTTCGTTTTCTTCAATCTGATAATTCAGTGCGACGGCCAAGATTCGATTGTCATTGGACACTTCCCCAAACATCTCCTGAACCTTCACAAAGCTGCGGTGATTCAGTTCAACTTTCAGATTGCCTCCATTCGCAAGAGGTACACCGCTGTGCAGATGGCCGAGTTCTCTAAGTCCATCCAGCAGTCTGGACACATTGCGGGCGTTGCGGCCGATCTCATCGGCATTTCTTTTTTTGGAGTCAATCTCCTCCAGTACTACCGCGGGAATGATTACCTCATGTTCTTCAAAGGCAAAAATGGCATTGGGGTCATGCAGAAGCACATTGGTATCCAATACAAAAATCTTTTTCATTCAATCCCCTCCAAAGCGGCGTCGTTAAATGCATGGGCTGGAACGTGTTCTCGGGAATGATGCAGGGGCTCTATGAGCCGTCCGTTTCCCTTCATTCCCGAGTTCATCTTGGTCGTGTGATCTTCAGCAGCGGCATGGACAATCATGCTCCCATACATAAATGTATTCGACTAGGGCAAAATAATTGTCAACCATTCTGAAAAACTCCAAGAAAGGATTGAACATTTATGAAAATGGGGATATGCACACTGCTTCTGATCTTAATAATGACAGGCTGTAGCTCTTCTTCACGCAATGCCTCACAAGAACTACACGAGATGCATCCGAGAAGCTACGGAGGAAACATAACTACACAGCAAGAAGATCGAATGAATGCTTCACGGCTGGATCGTTTGAACGAAAATACGGGTGAAGCCCCTAACACTACCAACGAAACAGAGACAGGCCGTATGTCAAATCAAAACAGAGTGAATCACCTCAAAGCCCTTGCCAAACAAGTTGAAGGTGTCAAAGATGCCAACTGTGTAATCCTTGGTAATACGGCTGTTGTCGGCATTGATGTTGATGGTGATTTGGAACGGGCACGCGTCGGCACCATTAAATATGCAGTTGCAGAAGCCCTGCGTAAAGACCCGGAAGGGGTTGACTCCATCGTAACCGCTGATGCAGACGTCACCGAACGAGTGAAAGAAATTGGTGAACATATCCGCAAAGGACATCCGATCTCCGGTTTTGCTTCAGAGCTGGCTGATATGGTCGGACGCATCATTCCACAGCTTCCGAAAGATGTCAAGGTTCGTCAAAACCCAGATGAACCCGCCCAAGATCAGTATATGCAGCAGCACACCTCTGAAAAAAGACAACAAAAAGCCCAGTGATCTCTCACTAGGCTTTTTTCATGGCTGTAAAAACTTGCTCATCAAGCTTCTCCGCAGCACGCTGATCATATATTTTGACAAATTGAGGCACAGAGGACAGCTGAGCGCCATAAAACAGCGCATTTCTCACCGCTTCAATTGTTATGTCGAAACAGCACATATTAAAAGGTACACCCAGCAACGGATCTTGTCGCACGGAGGCACGTCCGTTCACCGCATACACCATTTCTTCGCCAAAAACGGTTATCGTAATCAGCGGATTCTGAATCATATTGTTCACAAGACGGGATCGATGGTCAATCGCCAAACGAAAAGTAGAAGCATTCTCGGCATAAATCCAGGAGATTGCTGTTGAAGTCGGACCTCCGGTTTCCACATCCACGGTGCTCAGAAGCACAAAGGTCTCATCTTTGAATTGCTGTAACAAAGATTCTGTTAATTGTGTGACGGCTTCGGACATTCAACCAGCCCCCTAACCTTGTTTATGCAATTCTTATCTTGTGATGTTATTATAACACACTGCTAACCCGGCTTCCAATCCCCAAAGCTTGAGTCTATTTGGGTCTATTGAGCTGATGTCGCGGCCTTCACTTTCCCTGCAAGTGTATCTTGAAGCGCTTGTTTCGCATTCGCCAGTTCCGTTTCATTAATATAAACATAAGGACTTCTCCACTCTCCGGTAACCGGAGTAAAGTGTACATCGGTGGTCGAGATATTCCAATAGGTAGCAATGAAATTTTTCATTTGCTCGGATTCCACATCGGTGGTCATATTTTTATCTACCGCACTAATGACTTTTCCAATCTTGGTAATACCACCGAGAGATTTCATCTGATCCAGCATTGCATTCATGACCTGATTTTGTCTTTTATTGCGATCAAAGTCATTGGACTCTGCTGTCTTGGGTTTGCAATTGGATTTACGATAACGCACAAAATCGAGCGCCTCTTTACCATCCAGGTGCTGAGGACCTGCTTTCAAATTAATATCTGTATTGTCAGCGGTGTCTCGGTAACACATGTTTTTATCCACCGTGACATCTACTCCACCCACAGCATTTACTGCATCACGAAAGGCTTGGAAGTTGATTACTGTAGTATAATTAATATCCACACCCAGGTACTGACCCATCATATCCTTCATCTGATCCTCAGCCTTTTTGCCAGAGGTTTTCTCCTGCGCTTTGAATCTTGGATAATAAGCGTTGAGTTTGTTCGACTTATACCCATCAAGCTGAATTCGTGTGTCACGGGGCAGGGATACGACCGTTGCCGTCTTCGTATTTGGATTGAGTGCAGCAACCATAACAACATCGGACAAAAACGTACCTGTTTCGGGACGATTGTCCGTACCCAGCAGCAGCATCGTAAGGGGCTTCGTCGTCGCCGACATGCCAGGAGGAACAGGTTTGTCTATGCCTGTATTTGCCACTTGGTTATAAATCCAGTACAAATACCCCCCACCCACCAGAATACCGATGACAAGTATACTCAGAATAAATTTTACAAACCCCTTCATGCGTTTCTTCTTCTTCGGCTGCTTCCCTTTGCTGTTTCCATTTCCTGAAGTGCCTGATGAATTCGAAGCTTGTCTCCGAGGAGGCAGCCCGTTTGAATTTGAGTTCATATGTTCAACACCTTTATCACATCTGTTTGGTCTAAATAAAACACAACCGCTTTCCCGAAGGAAAACGGATGTATTTATGCATAGACAGCATTATGAGTTTCGAGCGGCAGCTTCCGCTTTTTTCTTTTGACGACCTTCAACGAAATAACGCACGCGCACCAACAGCATCAAACCTACCGCTACCAGCAAACATTGAATGATGGGCAGCTTGTCGATCTGAAAAATAAGTAGCATGAACGTGCCCATCGCCATCAATATATATAACACAATTTCCTTACCGATCGGCAATTTCTGACGTACCCGAAAGACCTTGTTATACACGTAAGTAATCAATACAAAGATGACGATATAGGCGATGATCGGGTGTGATGCAAACCATGCTTGCATGTTAAGGCATCTCCTTTCATGATCATGCTGTACAAAAATCAATTCATTGATTGGACCTTACTGCTGCACCATGAGATTCTTCGTCGCTCGTTCGACCGTTCCGGGTTCGGATCGTTCTTTTGATCGCTGTTGTCCCCGAATTTCTTTTGAACACTCTATTAAGTGTTGAAATTCGGTGACAAAGGCGAGCGCTTCGCTTCTTCAGAATCGATTCCTCTCCCTCCACTACCTGTGGCGAAAGGCAGGAATCATTCAATCGTGCAATGACGTCTCCTCAAACATTGACTTTTGTACCTCTTAGGGTAGTGGGTATTACGCGTTATTTTGAGCCATTTTGCGTTGTTTTTCTGCACGCTCACGCTCGGATTTGTTCAGGATCTTCTTGCGAAGACGAATAGATTTTGGTGTAATCTCACAGTATTCATCATCATTCAAATATTCAAGCGCTTGTTCCAACGAGAAGATAATCGGAGTTTTAATTTTAACCGTATCATCTTTACCTGAAGAACGAACGTTAGTCAGTTGCTTTTCTTTGCATATATTGACAACGATGTCGTTGTCCCGTGTATGCTCACCAACGATCATACCTTCGTAAATTTCTGTTCCCGGCTCAAGGAAGAGCGTACCACGATCCTCAACGCCCATCATTCCGTAGAACGTAGATGTACCCGTTTCAGTTGAGATCAGTACACCTTGGTGACGTCCACCCACTTGACCGGATACGACTGGAGCGTAGCTGTCAAATGCATGGTTCATTACGCCATAACCACGAGTCAATGTCAGGAAGTTCGTGCTGTAACCGATCAGACCACGTGCAGGAATCAGGAACTCCAGACGTACTTGACCGCTACCATTGTTGATCATGTTAACCATCTCTGCTTTGCGAGCTCCCAGGCTCTCCATTACGGAGCCCATGCTTTCTTCAGGGATATCAATCAACAAGCGCTCAACTGGCTCCATTTTTTTACCATCAATTTCTTTGATGATAACTTCTGGTTTGGATACTTGAAGCTCATATCCTTCACGACGCATATTTTCAATCAGGATACCGAGGTGAAGCTCACCACGTCCAGAAACGATAAATGCATCCGGGCTGTCTGTTTCTTCAACACGAAGGGATACGTCAGTTTCCAATTCTTTTAACAAACGCTCGCGCAATTTACGGGAAGTTACCCATTTACCTTCGCGGCCTGCGAATGGACTGTTGTTTACGAGGAATGTCATTTGCAGTGTTGGCTCATCGATTTTCAGAACCGGCAAAGCTTCAGGATTATTCGGATCAGCAATCGTTTCACCGATGTTGATATCCTTAATTCCTGCGATCGCAACGATGTCACCTGCGCCAGCTTCCTCTGTCTCTACACGTTTCAGACCTTGGAAACCGAACAGTTTCTCGATACGAGCTGTTTTGCTTTTGCCATCACGCATAATAACAGTAACGGATTGGCCCTGGCGAATCACACCGCGGTTCACACGACCGATAGCGATACGTCCGAGGTATTCATTGTAGTCCATCAGAGTAACGAGGAATTGCAACGGCTCTTCAACGTTCTCAGTTGGATGGGGGATATGACTTACGATGGTATCGTAGATCGCCATCATGTTGTCATCTTGTTTGGCAGGATCGTCTTCCATGCTGGATGTTCCGTTTAATGCAGAAGCATATACGACAGGGAATTCAAGTTGTTGATCGTTAGCACCCAGTTCGATGAACAGGTCAAGTACTTCATCAATAACCTCAGCCGGACGAGCCGCTGGACGGTCAATTTTGTTTACAATTACGATTGGAGTCAGGTTGTGCTCCAGTGCTTTACGAAGTACGAACTTCGTTTGTGGCATACAGCCCTCATAAGCATCAACAACGAGCAATACGCCGTCAACCATTTTCATGATACGTTCTACTTCACCGCCGAAGTCGGCGTGTCCAGGTGTGTCCACAATGTTGATCAGGTAATCTTTATACGTTATAGCCGTGTTTTTGGCCAAAATCGTAATACCGCGTTCACGCTCCAAATCGTTGGAGTCCATTGCGCGCTCCTGTACCGTCTCGTGATCACGGAATGTACCGGATTGCTGGAGCAACTTGTCGACGAGTGTTGTTTTCCCGTGGTCGACGTGGGCAATAATCGCAATATTGCGAATGTGTTCTCTTGAATGCATGGTTTGTATCCATATCCTTTCCAATTTCAATTCTTATCTACTAAACTTCCCGCAAAAATCGCAGGTTACTCACAAAATAAGCGTCGGTGATAACCCGACGCATGTCTATATCCCTTATATTATAGTTTATCATAGGTAAAAATCAAGATATTTTCGCTCGAAGCTGCTCAGTTCAGGAGCGGAGATGTTTACCATCCCCTGCCGCGGCCTGTACGTCCCCGTCCAACAAGCAACCAGATACCGCCCAGAATAAGCAGGACCGCAAACACATAAATGATACCGGTTTGCAGCAGTGTAAACGCCAGCAGAACAACAGATACCGCCCCGATGATCAGTGCCGCAGGATATACAAATTCGGGTCTTCGCCGCTCAACCATGCCATATCCAAGCAAGCCGACAGCAACGCCCAGCAGCAGAACAGGCCACAGATTTCTCATCAGTCCAGCCCCCCATATGTTCGTTATGCTGAACAGTACACCATACACGCTCAGCACTCCGGCTGGTAACAACGACCAGGCAGGTGTCATACGAGCATAAAATAATACATACAGCGCAATACCCGGTAGCAAAAGCAGAAGAGGCCAGAAATTTCGGCCGACAAATGCAAATACCCCCAGCTTGCCAAGCAAAATCACCAGCCCGGCAACCACTATAAACAGTCCGATCGCTTTTTCATTTTTCATCTTATTCACCTCTTGTTTTCATTAGCTATGTAATTTCCAAGCTGTGCCAACTTTTAGCACTGAACACATTTCTATTCGCAAAAACAAGCTGTCTCACTGTCTCTAGTGTATCTGATGTTCCTGCAAAAAACTATACTTGATGTCGAAAATACGCTCATCCGACAATGCCAGATCAAACACCTCAAAGGTCACTACACTAACCTGATTCCCCTATACACGAGCGTATGGAATCAGAATCCAATATGATTCTGTATTCCCCTGAGCAGGAACATTTATAAATTCAGTCACTCGTATACATTGATTTATTTTTTGCATATGCCAAAGAGGGCGTCTGACTGAGACACCCCGCCTAATATGAATAATCGTTTTATTTCAGAATCATTTATGCGTTGCGGCGAACGAATCTGTGTGCACCTCCTGCCGCAATGACCAGACAAGCCATCGCTGCCGGAAGCATCGCATGTGCTTCCGCCGCCATACCTCCCAACCATTCTCCAAGCTTCGGGTCCTTCATTAACATCTCACCAGCCGTAAATGCGAGTATGCCTGATCCGGCATACACCAGAATAGGGAAACGCTTCAGCAAACCTACAATAATACCACTGCCCCACACAACGATAGGAATACTGATTGCAATTCCGATGACAATCAAAGCCAGATCTCCATCTGCCAGAGCTGCAATAGCCAATACATTATCCAGGCTCATCACAAAATCAGCAACCAGAATGGTTTGAATCGCCTTCCAGGTTGTGGACGCATTGCGAATATGTACTTCGTCATCGTTCTGAAGCAGCAGTTTAAAGGCAATCCAGAATAATAACAATCCGCCAGCCGCCTGAATAAATGGAATGCCCAGCAGCAATACAGCAGCAAACGTAAGCACGCAGCGTAGAAGCACTGCTCCGAACGCCCCCCACCATACCGCCTTTTTACGTTGAGCTGGAGGTAAGTCTTTACTTGCCAGTGCAATGACTACCGCATTATCTCCACTCAGCACCAGATTGATCATTAAAATTTGAGTTAACAGCCACAGTGTATCCATGTCCTCATCCCCCCACTCTAACTTGTATGTCGAAGTTGTACATGCTATTCTTAGTGATTGAAGAATATACAGGGAGTGACATATTGCCATGGAGCTGTTTAGTCCCGCATTCTGGCTGGCTTTGTTGAACGTTGTCTTTATTGATCTGATTCTGGCTGGCGATAATGCCATCGTTATTGGACTTGCTGCCAGAAATCTACACCCTTCTGTACAAAAAAAAGCTATTCTGTACGGCACTGGCGGCGCGCTTCTCATTCGAATCGTGGCTACCGTCGTTGTACTATGGCTGCTCAAAGTACCTTGGTTGCTACTTGTAGGAGGCTTGCTGCTCATATGGATTGCTTACAAGCTGCTGGCTGATCAAGGGGATGAGCACACCGACATTCAGGCAGGAACCTCACTCTGGGCCGCCGTGCGCACGATTATTATCGCGGATGCAGCCATGGGACTTGATAATGTGATTGCCGTAGCGGGGGCTGCGCAGCAGCATCTGGTGCTTGTCATCCTCGGACTGCTGATTAGTGTGCCTATTATTGTTTGGGGCAGCACCTTGTTTATCAAATTGATTAACCGGTTTCCATGGATTATTTATGTTGGCGCGATTGTACTGGGCTACACCGCCTCTAACATGATTACCGAAGAGAAGCGGCTCATGCCTTTTTTCACCGAACACCCGGCGCTGCGCATTCTGTTTATCATTGCGGTGATTGTCGGCATCGTTCTAGCAGGTTATCGCAAACGCAGTGCAAGCAGCAAAGCCCAGGGCGAACGCCAGCGTTCCTATTCATAGCCAGCACAGTAAAAATACAAACTTGCAGCGCATGAATATTCCAAACACAAACAGGACTGTCCGTTTATGTCGGCCAGTCCTGTTTTTTTGTCTATTAACATTTCATTTGTTATGTCTACCCATTCCTGGCTGCAAAGTCCGCAATTTAAAACCAATCATCCTTCATTCCGCTGTCCACAGGCTGCCCTGTGAGCACGGAAGCTTCGCCCGCATGCAAGGTAATCGTTTCAGTCTGTTCAACCGCCTGATCCAGCCATTCCGGCAGCTGGCTCATTGTCGCTTCAATTTTGTCCACGATACGTAGATTTGGATTGGTAGACGGAGATTTTGGAACAAACAGTGTACAGCAGTCCTCATAGGGCAGAATGGAAATATCGTAGGTGCCAATCTGTTTGGAAAGTGTCACGATCTCCTGTTTGTCCATCATGACCAGCGGTCTCAGCAGCGGCAAGTCTGTAGCACGTCCGATGACATTCATGCTTGGAAGCGTTTGGCTCGCGACCTGTCCCAGGCTGTCTCCGGTAATCAGGGCAAGAGCACGCTCACGCTCAGCCAGCTTCGTAGCAATACGCAGCATCGAACGGCGCATCAATGTAATAATCAGATTATCCTGCCCCAACTGGGTGAATGCGGTCTGGATTTCCGTGAACGGAACGAGATGCAGCTTGATCGATCCCGCATGATCGGCAAGCGCACGGGCCAGATCAATGACCTTTTCCTTGGCGCGCTGGCTTGTAAAAGGATAACTGTAAAAATGTACACATTCCACTTCAAGTCCCCGGCGCATGGAAGACCAGGCTGCCACAGGACTGTCGATGCCACCAGATAACAGCACCATCGCCTTGCCATTGGTTCCAAGCGGGAATCCACCTGCCGCAGGGATCACTTCGCTGAAAATGTACGTGCCTTGTTCACGGATTTCCACACGCAGTTCGATATCAGGATTACGCACATCCACCTTCAGCTGCTGAAATTTGCGTAGTATCGGCGAGCCGACCAAATGATTCGTTTCATGCGAGGAATAGGGGAACGCCTTCCATACCCGCCGCGCATTTACTTTAAAGGTTGTATCTTCTCCGAATTCATCTGCACGTTCATCCATAAATGCAACCGCCGTCTGCACAATGGCGTCAATCTCAGACGGTGTCACTTTAACAGGGCTAATTGACATTACACCAAACACTCGTTTCAGTACCGGGATGAGCTGTGTATGGGATTCCCCGCCGAGGTCCACGTAGACCCGTCCGTATTCTTTACGCAGCGAGGCTCCAGGGTAAGGTTTGAGCAGCGCTTTAACTTGAGTAATTATCGTTTTTTCGAAACGTGCACGATTTTTTCCTTTTAACATAAACTCTCCAAAACGGAGAAGCAGCATATCATAATTCAACATTTAAGTTACATCCGCCTTTCGAGTGGCCGCAGCTGTGCCACCATCTGATGCAGTGCCTGTTCCAGCATGGCTGCATCCTCTTCTGTATGTTCATCGCCAAAACTGATTCGTAATCCCCCCGCGGCGCAGGCAGCATCTCTCCCCATTGCAAGCAGCACACGGCTCGGTTCAGCCGAACGCGAGGAGCAAGCAGATTGGGTAGACACCGTACACCCCAGCTGTTCCAGCGTATGAAGTGCCACCTCAGCCTTCATGCCGGGGTAAGAGAAGTTCACGATATGCGGCGCCCCATCTTTGGTGCTGTTCAGCTCCAGTCCAGGAATAACAGCTATCGTATCGATCATTCGATCACGAAGAACTTGTATACGCCTTGCAAAATCAGGCTGTGCCTCCGACGCAATTCGCATCGCTTTAGCCATACCAACGATCATGGCTACGTTCTCTGTACCTGCCCTGAGACCATGTTCCTGCGAACCTCCGGACAGGAGAGGTGTAAGCTCCACACCATCTCGTACATAAAGCAATCCCGTGCCTTTCGGCCCCCGAACTTTATGGGCAGACAGGCTGTACAGGTCTGCTTGCCACCGGGCTGGCGCCACAGGTAATTTTCCAAAGCCCTGGACACCATCTACATGGAAAAGAACCTTTGGTGCCTTTTGCTTCAGCTGCCTGCCAATCTCCTGCACCGGATGAACTGCACCCGTTTCATTGTTCACATGCATTAAACTGACAAGCACTGTATCTGAACGCAAAACGTCTGTCACCTGCTCCGCAGTAACCATACCTCCCGAGTCCACCGGTAAAAAGGTCACATCCCATCCCCACTGCTGAAACTGCAGCACACTCTCATACACAGAGGCATGCTCCGCAGCAGTCGTAATGATATGTTTCCCTCTTGAAGCATACCTAAGCGCTGCCCCTTTAATCGCCAGATTGTTGCTCTCCGTAGCCCCGGATGTAAATATAATCTCATCTGCTTTTACACCGATGGCAGCAGCACAACCCGCACGCGCCCGGCGCAGCAATTGATCTGCACGTTCACCATATCCGTGGATGGAAGAAGCGTTCCCGAACTGGGTTTCCATAATTTCAGATATCGTGCGGACCACGTCAGGATGCGGGGGTGTCGTTGCAGCATAATCAAAATATTTCAAAACGAGGTGTAGCCTCCTTATCAGTTCGTTCATCAGCCCTACAGTGAGCATTGTACCACGATCTCCACACAACACAAAAAGACCAACCAGGAGCAGGCTGCATGTAAGCCCCGCCTTTTGTGTTGGATCTTCGTGCACAGCATGATGTGCCGATTGCTGTGTTTAACATGTTCGATTAAAGCATATATTTAGAGCGAGCCCGCTCTACTTTGGAAATATAATTCTGGGTTTCGACAGGAAGAAGATGAAGCATGCTCATCAGCTCGCTATCACTCGTAATCCCAAGTCTCGATAACCTTCCGGGTCCGGCATTATAAGCAGCCAAAGCCATCTTTTCCTGACCCCCAAAACGCTGGAGCTGGAGTGATAAATATTTGGTTCCCGCATCAATATTTTGAGCCGGATCAAATGAATCACTTACGCCAAGGCCAGCAGCTGTGCCATCCATCAATTGCATTAAACCCTTCGCCCCTGCAGAAGAGACCACATTCGGATTAAAGCCCGATTCGGTATCAATGACAGCCTTGATTAAAGATTCGGGTACACCGTACTTGATGCTTGCCTGTGCGATTAGCGATTCATAATCGGTAGGTACCGATTTACCGGAATCCACTGCTCCTGCATCAGAGGATGCAAGCAGAGCGCTCAAAGCATTCGTATCGGTTGTATTTCCTGTATACATATCCGGGCTATATGTACCGCCAAGCTGCAGCCACAGCAGGCCATCATTCGATCTTTTGGAGAGTATAGCCTGATTCTCCGCATCACTTGCACCGTTAGCATTTGTATTTAACAAACCGCTGATCACATCGGAAAAATCATTCGTTGAATCAGCCGCAGCCGATCCGCTCGTTTGGTTGCTCATATTGGACAATTGCAGCTCCAGTAGCTGCCGCGAACTGCGTGGATCAATCTGCATATGGTATATTCACTCCCGCTTCATTTAACCTTGCTGACTTTATTCTACATTGTTTTACATACAGGTTCCATCATTTTCATAAAAAATAATCAATTTCACATTCACATATGCGTTAATACGAAAAAAACCTTCCGCCTTTCACCATAAACAAGTGAGGACAGAAGGTTACCATTTTCTTCACAGACAAGGATAGCGGCTACCCCTACTGTGATTTGATTTTTTTAACGTGCAAAAGGAATCATAAAAAAGTAACTTAACGTAGCAACAATACCTAGCCCGATCGACCAGGCTCCTGCTGTTTTGCGACCATTCACATACGCATAATACCCAAGCACAGCTGCCGCCGGACCAAGCACGATGGACCACATAAACAAAGATGCGATACCAAAAGCAAGACCCAAATAGCCCGCTGCACGGCCTGTAGATTCCATCACCCTGTCTGCTTCATGCTTCACAGGCACTGCATCTGCTGGCACTTCATCTGTACGATCTGTACGTTCTCTCCTTACAGCTGCTGGTGGTGCCACCTCTGCCCCGTATTCCTCACGGAATGCTTTTCTAGGGTAGTCCACTCGCTGACGTTGATGCTCACCTTGTCCACCCGTGTTGTAACGTTCCAAGCGATTATCATTAGTATCATCATTCTTCACGTGAAAGCACCTCCGTTATTCAATAGGATGACTGCTTACTTGGGTTTGAATGTGTGGCAGCAGGTAGCTGACGAAGTACGCGCATGATCATGATGGTCGGAGTCGAAGGTTTCCCCGGCAAATTCCTCATGCAAACGACGGGTAGCATGCTGGTCGATGTCAATCATGATGGCATCGGCCTGACAGAAGTTGTTTTCTCCCCAGAAATGACAGTTAGATACGCTGCATTTGACGATTGGTTTGTCATGGCTCATTTTTTTATCACCTCGACATGTATTGTTGCCCCGCGTGAAATCCGATATTCTCCGCCTAAATGCCAGATGATAACATGTCGTGAGCAAACCGCTGATTGTCAGCCATTTTTTGCATTTATCACAACACAAAAAACCGCCACAAGGGCGGTTTTCCATTAGAAACGTATTGTCATTCATTAAATAAGTTCAAAACTATAGCAAAATTAAGCGTGATTACGTTGATTTTGCATACGGCGCTGGGTCAGATAATCACTTTCATAATAAGCCAGATCATCGCGAAGTTCCTCATACGTTTTGGAAATTTCAAGAATAACGTCGCGCACCGCACGAACGGGCTTATCACGAAAACGAATCGCATCCTGACCAGTGTAAGCGTATCTTCCGTCTTCGGAGTAGCACTCGTTTTTCGGATAGAAAAAGCTGTTTACACTTTGGTGATACGTATTATAAAGAGCCTTTTCGGCAAATTCGACATCAAAGTTGGCACGACGCAGCACAACGCCAAGTTTTTCGTAAGAAACTTCAGAAAAAACGAGCAAATGACGGAGATCTGAAAGGAATCCTTTGTAGAAGGCTGTTGATTCCTCCGTCTGATTCTGATCCAGTTCAGGCAAAGCATTTTCATTCAAAAACTTTTCGATCCGATCGATCGCCGGTTTTAACTTTTCCCTAGTTGACTCACATGTTTTCTGTACATTGGCTGCTGACATAAAGGTAGCTCCCCCTTAAATAAGTCCTTACATATTTACATATAGTTTGGCCAAACAACATTTGTTCTTGACCTTTTGAATACTCAGATATAATCCTACCATAAAAAGTTGACGAGCGGTATCCCTTAATCTTGCTTTCCATTCATGTCACGGAACCTAATGGGTACCCGGCATAGGAACTGAAACTCTTTTGCATAAAAATATGCCGTTCTCCTAACGCTAACTACAATCCATAACAAGCCCAGATGCGTAAAAAGCACATCCAATGAGCTTGTGCAAAATGAACGAAGGAGGTTCTGTTCCATGTCCAGACCACGATGGATGAACTGGGCGCTTGCCGCAGGCGCTGGCGCACTCGCGCTCACTTTACTGCTTCCCACATCCAACCGCACTGTTCCGAGACCAAGTGCACTGCAAGAAAATCCACAGAAGGAACATGCAAGCAAGCAACGCCTGAAGGTTCAGGATATCAAAGCCACCGATCAGCTTACCCGTGTAGATGCCAAACAGCATCTCGGTATTATGCTGAACAAAACGGCTTCAATGAACGAAGCCCAGCTCAACCGATACTTGAAGCAGCTCCAGGATTCACACGGACACATTCGTTCGATCCAGCTTATGAACATGGATGGCACATCCAGCAAACGATTTGATCGTACAGTCAAACCCGGAAGCAAGCTCGAGCAGCAGAAATTAAATCATACGTTGAATCTGGCAAAAAAGGCAGTCAACAAACGCCAGAGCTTTGAATCCTCTTCGTTTCCGCTGGGGAAAGAGAAATATTTTGTGATGGGACAGCCCTCCAAGGATGGCAAACGGGCAGTCATCGCTTTGTTCAGTCAAAGTGTACTTAATGCCGTGGAAGAACACCAGCGCAAAAATTTGCGGATGATCCCATACCCGCGTGAAGGGAAATTCAAAATCGAATCGGTGCACCCCGATACCTTGAACGAAATTACAGTCAAGACCGGACATGACAACGCGAATGCAAGCCATTTTTACGAAAATGAAATCGTCATACGCTTCCGGCAAGATCCTAGTGAACGCGATATGCGGATCATTCGTTCGGACTTGAAAACACAATCTGCGCGCAAGCTTGGGTATACGTATGTTTTTCGATCCGAGACGATGAATTATAAACAATTGCGGGACTATTTCGGCAGTAAATGGAACCCGCTGTATATGGAGCCTCACTATATGTATTTAACCAATGAAGCACCCGCTGAACAAACCGATGTCACCATCCCCAATGACGTGCTCTTCTCGGATTATCAGTGGAATTTACCTGCAATTGAGACGAATCGCGGATGGAACATTACCAAAGGAAACAAGGATGTCATCGTGGCCGTAGTGGATACAGGGGTTGATGTGAATCACCCGGATCTCAAAGGCAAATTACTCGAGGGATACAATGTCGTAAAACCGGGCAGCAAGCCGATGGATGATGTGGGCCACGGTACACATGTTGCCGGTATTATCGGAGCGATTGTGAACAATAATGAAGGTGTCGCTGGCATGAGCTGGTATAACAAGGTGCTGCCCGTCAAAGTGCTCGATAACTCGGGATCGGGTACAACGTATGCTGTTGCCGAAGGAATCATCTGGGCAGCGGATCATGGCGCCAAAGTCATTAACATGAGTTTGGGCAATTATGCAGATGCCCAATTTCTGCATGATGCCATCAAATATGCCTTTGACCGGGATATCGTACTCATCGCTGCAACTGGCAACGATAATACCGAGCGTCCTGGTTATCCTGCCGCGTATCCGGAGGTTTTTGCTGTCTCGGCTACCGACCCCGATATGAACAAGGCTTCTTACTCCAACTATGGAGACTACGTCGATGTGACCGCTCCGGGTTCAAGCATCGCCAGTACGTACCCGGATAATCAATATGCCGCTCTGTCAGGTACTTCCATGGCGAGTCCGCACGTTGCTGCACTGGCTGGCCTGATTCGCTCTCTGAATCCAGACCTGACCAATACCGAGGTCATGGATTTGATGCGTCAGAGCGTTATTGATCTGGGGGATCCGGGCCACGATAAATACTACGGCTACGGGCAGATTGATGTATACAAAGCGCTGCAGGCCGCCTCGGGCAGCAGTGCCCCGCTGCAATTTTGGCCACAGCATGTCAGACAGCAGTTAGATAATACGTTGAACAAGCATACTCGGTAAATACGTTAAACATCTACACGCGATTAATATGCCGAACAAAATATAATCGATCATACAGCAATGTATTTTGTTCACCTGATTGAATATGAAAACAAACAAAAGCAGCTGCGCCTCGGGGCGTATGCTGCTCTTTGGTTTTGAACCTATTTCCCCGAGGCACTCGCTGCGCCTAGCGCTTGCGAGAGGTTGTGCGGGCTTTGCCTGATTTTTTCACGGATTTTTTCTTATGGCTGGACACATACAGCGGTCCTGGTCCTTCTTCCTTCACAACAACCGGATACATATGGTGAGGGATCGGAACGCAGTGATGCTGCTTTACAATTTCAATCGGGTGAATAACAGGCACGATCTGTGGAATGTAATAATCTTGAACGACCTGGATCGGATCACATACAATTGGAGAAACCTGTGGACAACAATGGTTCATTTCAAACCAACTCCCTTTCAAGTGATACTATAACCTATTGCAGTTCACCCGAAGTGGTATGGATGGATGTCCATAGTCAAAAAAATTATATGAGCGGCAGCCTGTCCGCAGCTGACCCGGCCTGCTGGGAAGTGTATCTTTCAATCACATCGCATAACGTAATTAGCCCTTGCCGCAGCGCTTCTTCGCTGGTCACCGTGAAACAGATACGCAAGCTTGACGTATCACTCTCCCCAACAAAACAGGCTGATCCCGGCAAAAAGGATACACCCGCAGCAAGAGACTGCCGATGAAGCTCATGTATATCGAAATTCCCATGTAATTCAAGCCACAAGTTAAGTCCTCCATCTGGCAGACGCCACTGCATTCCCTTCGCTGCATGCTCATCCAACACCTCGGAAGCAGCGCACAGCCGGGCATACAATTTCTCTCGAAGCTCACGTACATAAACATCGTACTGATTCTGAATGTACGTCTGCAGGGCCTTCTGTGTTAATAGCGGGCTCCCCAGGTCAGCTGTAGATTTGGCGGCCACAAGCCGGGTCAGCACACTGCCATCGGCAATCGCGCAAGCTACACGGCAGCCCGGAGACAGCACCTTGCTGAAGCTTTTGATGTATACGACATGTCCGGCATTATCCATTGATTTAATGGAAGCTGGCGGCGGCTCATGAAAATACAAATCAGCAAAGGGATCATCTTCAAGAATAAGACAGTGATAGCTTTGCGCAATGTTAAGCAGCTGGGCCCGTCTTCTTGCACTCATCGTTATGCCCGTCGGATTGTGATGGGTAGGAACAGTATAAATCAACTTTGGTGCATAGGTATCACACAGACGGGTCAGCAGATCGATACGCATGCCTTCATCATCCATAGGAACTGTGATAATCTTGGCTCCTCTGCTCGTAAATACATCAATTGCTCCAGTATACGTTGGAGCCTCCATATATACCACATCGCCAGGCCCAACAAATGTACGAGCTACCAGATCAATACCCTGCTGTGCACCGCTTGTGATTAACATTCGTTCAGGTGCCGCCTGAAGTCCACGCGAATTGAAATGTGCGGCAAAAGTCTGTCTTAATTCCCAGTCCCCCTGAAATGATCCATATGCCGCCATGCGGTCCGTGTGATCTGATGAAAGATGGTAGGCACTGTCGATGATATCACGGGTAGGCAGCAATTCTGGCTGGATCGCGGACATATGCAGTTCATGACGAACCTGGGGAGAGACGTCAAAGTGCCGCCACAACTGAGCCCTTGGCAAATAGTCGATCAGTGTCATCTGCCAGTTCAGTGCTGCACCTGTATCACTGCTTCTCTTTCTGTGAACATTACCAGTACCATCCTCTTGGGGCTGAGGTGTTGTAGTGGAGGCTCCCAAACCAGTCACATAACAGCCTTTACCCTGGGAACAGCTGATAAGTTGTATAGCTTCGAGTTCAGCATAAGCTTTGCTCACTGTGACCAGGCTTACTCCCAGATCGACAGTCATTTTGCGCACAGAGGGCAACCGGGTTCCCGGCTCTATTAATCCCGAACGGATACGGTCAGCAATCGTTAGAGCAATCTGCACATACAGCTTCGTGCTGCTCCCCCGTTTCAATTCAATATGCATAATCACTCCCCCAACTGTTATGATCGTCGTTTTACTGTTATAGTGCGTTCTATCTATTATAGTTTATAATATTAGTATAACAGTGAATAACAGGAGATGAGAATATCATGAGTACACCTTGGTCTAAAATGGCACAAAACACCCCGTCCTCTGTCGTTCGCGACATGTTACAGGCCGCACAAGCGCCCGGAATGATCTCACTTGCAGGTGGTCTTCCTGCGCAAACTTCCTTCCCGCTTGAAGCCATCCGCGCAGCTTATGAGAAAGTATTTATGAGTGGGTCAGCCGCTCTTCAATATGCAGAAACGGAAGGCTATCGTCCGCTTCGTGTCAAAATTGCTGAGCGTCTGGAAGCCAAAGGACTGCCTGCTTCACCTGATCATATGCTGTTAACGACTGGATCACAGCAATCCATCGACCTGGTCTGCCGCATCCTGCTTGACCCGGGTGACAGCGTACTTGTGGAATCACCTACTTATCTGGCGGCTCTGCAGGTCATCCAATCTTATCAGGGCGTATCACACGGCGTAGCCTGTGACGATCACGGTATGCTGCCAGAATCTCTGGAAGAGCAGCTTCAACTACATCTCCCTAAACTGGTCTACATTAACCCCACGTTCTCTAACCCGACAGGCAAAGTATGGTCCCGTGAGAGAAGACAACAAGCCGTGGATTTGTGCCGAAAATATGGTGTACTTATTCTGGAGGATGATCCTTATGGTGAAATCCGCTTTAACCCTGAACAACTAGATGCACCTGCTCTCGCAGCACTGGATGCTGCATCATATGAAGGACCGTCCAACGTAATCTATACCAGCACTTTTTCCAAAACAGTAGCTCCGGGCCTCCGTACCGGCTGGATTCTCGCTGCTCCCGATATTGTTAAAATTGCTGCTCGCGCCAAGCAAGGCGCAGACCTGCACTCCAGCAGCATTGATCAGCGAGCATTGCACGCATTACTTGAGACGTTTGATCTGGATGCTCATATTCGCCACATTTCTCAGGACTATGAACAGCGTATGAGAACGCTGACCGAACTCATGGCCCGTAAATCATGGGAGGGCATTACATGGAACTCTCCGCAAGGCGGCATGTTCTTGTGGCTGACACTTCCTGAAGGCATGCTTGCCAGCAACCTGTTCACATACGGCATCCAGGAGAAGGTATGTATCGTACCTGGTGATTCCTTCTATGCCGGAACACCAGAGCTTAACCGGATGCGGATCAACTTTACCCATACAGACCCTGAGCTTCTTCCTGAAGCGGTAGAACGTATGGATCGTGCCATTCAGCGCTGGCATGCTTCCAGCCAATCCGATCATGTGGTTACAATGTAACAAACTGTCATTCCGATAGCATAACAGTTGACCGCTTTAGCCTTTTTTTACAGGCTAAGCGGTTTTTCTTTTTCTATAGCCGTGCTGCTTACGTCGGAATAAAAATAAGGCGTCAGATTCAAAAATGAATCTGACGCCTTATTTTTATATAACCTGTTGTGTTGAACAGGAATTCATACATCGTTTTGTTGTTGCAGTTAGGAAAGCTTACCGTAAGCCGGGTTCTGTGCTCTTCGTGGTTCAAACGGGAACTACCCTCCCACCAGAAGCGACAATCATCTATCTAGGCCGTACATTGCTGCACAGCTCAAGCGACCAACCTAGACACACCTCGGGCTAAGGCTGTCTCCTCCGAAGAGGTGACGGTGTCCCTTTAGGTCTTGCTCCAGATGGGGTTTACCAGGAACGAAGTCACCAGCGTTCCTCGGGGTCTCTTACACCTCGGTTCCATCCTTGCCTGTACCGGGGAATACCCGGCCATCGGCGGTCCATTTCTGTGGCACTATCCTTCAACTCGCGCTGACTGGACGTTATCCAGCATCCTGCCCTGTGGAGCCCGGACTTTCCTCTCGTGGCAACGAAGGCCACCAGCGATTGTCTGTCAAGCTTTCCGAACAACATTACATAGTATACAGGCATTTGCCTCCCCATACAAGCTAAATATTAATGGAAATCAGCGTGCAGCCTGCTTTTTACCCTTTTACATGAAACGGAATACTTCTGTATTCACCTCGGATGCAGTCACCTTCGTCTCATATCGCTGATCTGCGAGCTGAGCACGGAGCCAATCTGCAGTCTTGGGCTTCATGATTTTTTCTGTATTATGGCCCGGATCAATGATACACATGCCCGCCATCAGAGCATCATGTGCCGTATGATAGTCAATATCTCCCGTTACAATGACATCCGCTCCCTTGAAACGGGCTGTAAGCACATATCGGCTGCCTGAACCGCCGAGCACGGCGGCTTTTTTGATTTTTTTATTCAAATCACCAACCACGCGTACTTGCGGAACGTTAAATTGCGCTTTGACGACTTCGACCAACTCGCCAAGGGTTTTAGACTCCTTCAAAGGACCAAGACGTCCCAGGCCAAGTGTACGCCCTTTTAAATCGACTGCAAAGAGATCATACGCCACCTCTTCATATGGATGCGCCTTTAACATCGCCTGAATCACTTTGCTTCGCAAGCTTTGAGGTACAAGCGTTTCAATCCGCATCTCTTCGGCACGCTCCATCTGCCCCTGCGCTCCGATAAACGGCTGTGTGCCTTCGCCTGGAACAAATGTGCCTGTTCCTTCCGTGCTAAAGCTGCATTTGCTGTATTGACCAATACTTCCTGCCCCTGCCTCCAGAATCGCTTGCAGCACCTGCTCATGATGCGTACGGGGAACGAACACTGCAAGCTTGTAGAGTTGATCTGTATGCACATCCTCCAGCGATTCCTTGCTCTCAATGCCAAGTGCTTCAGCCATCCAGTCATTAATGCCGCCCTCGGCTACATCGAGATTGGTGTGGGCAATATACACCGCGATGTCGTTTTTAATCAGTTTCTCATACAGCTTGCCCATAGGTGTATCTGTACTCAGTGATTTTACGGGACGGAACATAATAGCGTGATGCGCAATAATCAGATTGGCACCAAGCCGGATTGCTTCCTCCACGACTTCATCAGTGACATCCAGTGCCACAAGCACATGAGTAATTTCTTTTTGCAGACTTCCCAGCTGTAAACCGATGCGATCATCAGGTACAGCCAGATGTTTCGGAGCCAGCCGCTCCATCAGTTGAATTACGGTTTGACCTTTGGCAAACATGCCAACACCTCCTGTAAACTGCTGATCAGCTGCTGCACCTCGGCTGCTTTGTCCCTGGATGATTCCTGATCCGATTTGGAAATGGACTGTAACACGCCCTGAAGCTTGCAGATTTCACTCTCCCATTTAGCAAAAAACACTTCGGTAGCACGGTCCGTCAGATACGGACCCATACGCAGCAGCAAATCTTCGGTCATTTCCACGCCGTCCTTTAAGGGACGAGCACGATATACCTCTTCATTCGCAATTGGACTGCTCGCCTGCGGCATCGCAGTAATGATCTCATAAATTTTTCCGTCTTCCTCCAGAAGCTGCTCCGCCACGACAACCCAATGATGCTCCAGCAGCCAACGTCTCAGAATATCTTCACCTACGTTAGGCTGCAAGATCAGAAGCTGAACACCTTCCAATTTGGACAAGCCGCGCTCTAAAATGGAAGCAATCAATGCACCGCCCATGCCCGCAATCGTAATGACATCCACTTCTCCTGTGGAGATCACATCCAGTCCGTCTCCACGACGCACCGTAATTTTTTCTTTTAACCCGGCATCACTGACCTGCTTGCATGCAGCATCGTATGGACCAGGATTGACTTCCCCTGCTACAGCCGCTGAAGCTTTGCCACTGCGAATTGCGGCAACAGGTAACAACGCGTGGTCCGAGCCGATATCCGCCATCCGGCTTCCTTCGGGAATTTGATCATGTATTCGTTGTAATCGATTCGAAAGTTTCATGAAGCACCTGACCATTCATTTAATTTATTGATTTGCATTGCGTGAAGAAAAACGATAAAATGAAATCCAATCAAACATTTCAAGGATGATTTTCCAAAAGAAAGAAATCTAACTATTCAAATTAAAACGAAAGGAGACCCCGCCGCCGCCAAAGCGTCTCGCAGAAAGTCTCCCATAGTTCAATTATTCGAGGAAATCCTTGAGTCGTTTGCTGCGACTCGGGTGGCGCAATTTACGAAGAGCTTTGGCTTCGATCTGACGAATACGCTCACGCGTAACACCAAATACTTTGCCCACTTCTTCCAGTGTTCTTGTACGTCCATCATCCAGACCAAAACGCAAACGAAGAACATTTTCTTCACGCTCTGTCAGTGTGTCCAGAACATCCTCGAGTTGTTCTTTCAAGAGCTCGTAGGCAGCAGCATCGGCTGGAGCGAGTGCTTCCTGATCCTCAATGAAATCACCCAGATGAGAATCGTCCTCTTCACCAATCGGTGTTTCCAGGGAAACCGGTTCTTGGGCAATCTTTGTAATTTCACGAACCTTTTCAACACTCAAGTCCATCTCCGCAGCAATCTCTTCAGGAGTCGGTTCGCGTCCAAGTTCCTGCAGGAGCTGACGGGATACCCGAATCAGCTTATTAATCGTCTCCACCATGTGTACAGGAATACGAATTGTACGCGCCTGGTCAGCAATTGCACGTGTGATCGCCTGACGAATCCACCATGTTGCATACGTACTGAACTTGTAACCCTTTTTATGGTCAAATTTCTCTACCGCTTTGATCAGACCCATATTACCTTCCTGAATCAAATCAAGGAACAGCATGCCACGTCCGACATAACGCTTGGCAATACTTACAACGAGACGCAGGTTAGCTTCCGCAAGACGACGCTTGGCTTCCTCATCCCCGTTCTCAATTCGTTTGGCAAGCTGTACTTCATCATCAGCAGACAACAAAGGCACGCGTCCAATCTCCTTGAGGTACATCCGCACAGGGTCATTAATTTTGATGCCAGGTGGCAGGCTCAGATCATCATCAAAATGGAACTCATCGTCCCCATCTCTACCGCCGTTTTCGGAATCATCGTTTGGACGAAGGGTAACCTCTTCATCATTTTCGTTAACCACATCAATTCCAAGGTCACTGAGTTGCTCGTAGAACTCATCCATCTGCTCTGCATCCTGCTCAAACGGAGAGAGTTTTTCAATAATTTCCTTGTAGTTCAGTGAAGCTCTTTTCTTACCTGATTCAATCAATTGATCTTTAACCTGATCCAGTGTTAATTCTGTTTCTAGTTCAGTATGCTGATCATTCGCCATAACTCGACTCCCTCCTCCCTAGAAACATCCGAGTAATCTAGATGTTCACTGTCTCTCTAGGGCAATCATCTCAAGTGCAATTTGTGCCGCGCGTACAGAATCACCTGCCCGCTCTGCAGCAATCATTTCCTCTTTCTTCAGGTCGTACTCTTTTTTGCGCGGATACTTCAGAACTTCCCTGATACAATCGTCAAGCACTTGAACACTCCATTCACCTGGACCATCCATCATCGAGATTGAGCTGACCGTCTTTTCCAGACGATCATCATGCAGAGAAGACATAAAACGGCTTGTATCCGGCGGTTTGCCTTGCGCGTAATAGGCATATAGATAAGCAGCAATAGCTGCATGATCATCCAAGTTAAAGGCTTCTCCAAGATGTTCATTGACGTACTGGGCTGCTTCATCATCCTGCAGCATCCAGGCGATCAGCTTGCGCTCAGCAGAATGGTAAGCCGGCAACAGATTGGGTGTAGGCACATGCCTATTTTGTTGCCTACCATTATTCCACCTTTTCGTGTTATTATCCCCATAATCCTCGTTATTTTTCATTGCTTCCCGTTCCTCGTTACATTCTTGCTTCAATGTCTCGAAGGATACATCAACTTCAGCCGCAAGTTCACGAAGATATACTTCACGCTCCGTCGGTGAAGACAGAGGAGCAATCAGTTTTACTGCTTCTTTGGAATAGGCGATCTGACCGCCGCCTTCTAGCAGTATATGGTTTTTTTTAAGGTTTATAAGCTTAAATTTTGTAGTTGTTACGGCACCGTCCACAATCTGGTTACGGAATCGTTCACCGCCGTGCTTTCGAATAAAATCATCCGGATCAAGTCCCTCAGGAATGAGCGCGATCTTCACCTGTAATCCGGCTTCCTCCAAGATGGGAAAGTTCTTCATGGCAGCGGCCTGTCCAGCCCGGTCGCCATCATAACACAGAATGACCTCATCACACATGCCTTTGATCATCAAAGCCTGATTTTCCGTAAGCGCCGTTCCCATAGCAGCGACACCATTCTGAACGTCCTGATCCCATGCAGAGATTACATCACCATAACCTTCAAACAAAATAACTTGTCTCTGTTTGCGTATTGCATTTTTGGCCTGGTGCAGATTGTAGAGAACACGACCTTTATTGAACAACCGGGTTTCCGGAGAGTTCAGATATTTAGGCTGGCCTTCTCCCAATATACGGCCCGCAAATGCAATCGGCTTACCGCTCCTGCCATGGATGGGGAACATGATTCGGTCTCTGAACTTGTCCACATATCCATGACCTTCACTTCGCTCTGAAAGAAGTCCGCCCCGCTCCATCTCTTCCAGCGGATATTCTCGCTTCTCCAGAAATTGTACCAGCGTATCCCAACGATTGGGTGCATATCCAATCTGGAACTGATCAATCAATTTGTCACCAATTCCGCGTGAGCGTAAATATTCCATAGCCGCCTTACCATGCTCTGTATTTTTCAATAGAAAATGATACAGCTTCGCGGTAAGCTCATAAGCCTCCAGCAGACGTGCCGTCTCCGGATTCACATGAGCTGCTTCACGTCCCTGCCAGTCACCCATGGAGATGTGACTTTCTTCTGCCATCGTTTTGACAGCCTCGGGAAAGGATAATCCTTCGATTTCCATCCTGAATTTGATGGCGTTTCCGCCCGTGCCGCATCCGTAGCAATAGAAAATCTGTTTCTCGGGTGTAACAGTGAACGAAGGCGTCTTCTCGGAATGAAAAGGGCAGAGGCCTTTCATATACTTCCCCTGCTTGGTCAGATGTACAAATCGGCTTACCGTATCGACGATATCATGTTGCTGCAATACCGATTCAATAATACTTTCGGGTATACCGCCTTGTCCGTTACTCATCTCGGCCACCTTCATCTCTTCTAACACGTAAATATAATTCGATAAACTTACACATTCTCCTGCAAATCTTTCAAAAGTTTTGTCAGTTTATGTTGAAAAATTTCTCGATCCTGCTCTGTGAAGGGCTTTGGCCCCTTCCCATAATGACCTCGGCGTCTGGCTTTGGCCGCAGTATGGCGAGAATCAAGCATAAAATCAATATCCCGGTCATTAAATTCACGACCTCTAAACGACAGAACATAACAACGTTTACCAAGTGCAAGCGCTGCAAGTCCATAATCCTGGGTTATGACCACATCATATGGCTTGATGTGATTTGCAATATACAAGTCTGCACTTTGATCACTGCGATCCACCTGCACGGTTCGTACGCCTTCTCCTCCTTGCAGCAAATGATCAAAGGAAGATACCATCAGCACAGGAATATTAAAAAGACGTGCGGTGCTGACAATCTCGGTCTTGACCGGGCACGCATCTCCATCCACAACGATGTGATTTATATTCAATTCACTCAAACCCAAACCACCCGGTTTCATAAAATAACTGCATAATGGTAATATACGACCTTTGCCATTCAAATTCCTTCTGCGTCCAATGGAGAAAAACAAAGTCTAAAATACGGAGCGGTTGTTTTAAGGCAAATTCTACAATCCGCTCCGTATATTTATACCCTCATGTATCCTTCTTTAATACTGATCATGTGCAGCTGTCGTACTTTGTAACGTGAATTGCAGTTACAGCACAATTTAGCCTACCAATTTGGAGAAGTCTGCAAAACCTTTCAAATCCTGATCAATGGCAGCAAGCAGTGCAAGGCGATTCGCACGAATCGCTTCATCTTCAGCCATAACCATGACAGAATCGAAGAATACCGTAATCGCAGCCTTCCAAGCGGAAGCGACAGATAATGCTTCTGCAGCATTGTGCTTAGCAAGTGCATCACGATAGGCTGCATTCGTTTGATTCCAGGCATCAAACAGCTGACGCTCTCCCTCTTCTGTAAACATTTCAGGATGTACAGAAGCGTTGGATGCTTTGGCCGCCAGATTTCCGACACGATTGAAGGACTCCACCGTTGTTTTGAACTCTTCTCCTGACAATACAGCTTTCATCAGTGCCTCACCTTTAGGAACGATCGCACTGATATCGTCGAACCCGGAAGCAATGACCGCATCCACGACGTCATATCGTACCGTTTCGGACAGCAATTTTTTCACACGTAATGCGAAGAAGTCCTGGAGGTCTTTACGAACCTCTGCGTCTGCACGTTTCAACAGATTCATCTGAGCATGTACTTCAAGCGCAGCCCCAAATACATCGGACAAGGTCAGCGGAAGCTGATGATCCAGCAGTATTTGTACAATGCCCGCTGCCTGACGGCGAAGTGCATAAGGGTCTTGAGATCCTGTAGGGATAATATTAATAGAGAAGCAGCCTACAATCGTATCGATTTTATCTGCCGCACTAACGATGGCTCCAACGAGAGATGCAGGAGACTGGTCTCCGGCGAAGCGTGGCTGGTAGTGTTCAAATACAGCCTTGGCAACCTCTTCTTTTTCACCAGCTTTGCGGGCATAATCTTCACCCATTACACCTTGCAGCTCAGGGAATTCCCCAACCATCAGCGTCACAAGGTCAAATTTGCAAATATCTGCGGATCTGCTAACCGCTTGAGCTGTATCTGCCGACACCTGCAGCTTTGCAGCCAGACTATCAGCAATTTTACGAATACGGCGTACTTTGTCCCCAACTGTACCGAGTTCTTCCTGGAACACGATGCTTTCGAGCTTGGACAAAGCATCCTTAATCTCCAGCTTCTGATCTTCCTCGTAAAAGAACTTCGCATCGGACAGACGGGCGCGCAGCACCTTTTCGTTCCCCTTAGCGATGACATCCAGTGAATCACTGCCTCCGTTACGAACCGTAACAAAGTACGGCAGCAGCTGACCTTCCTGATTCAGTACCGGGAAATAACGCTGGTGCTCACGCATTGATGTAATCAGCACTTCCTGTGGAATGTTCAGGAAAGAGGAATCAAATGTGCCAAACAGTACCGTTGGCGTCTCAACCAGGAAGAGCACCTCTTCCAGCAAATCTTCCTTGATGGCGATATTCCAGCTTTTCTCGGCAGCCAGTGCTTCAATCTGGGACACAATCATCTGTTCACGTTCCTGAATATCTGCAATAACATGCTGGGTGCGCAATACTTCCACATAAGCGGAAGGCTCGGACACAACAGCTTCACTGCCCAGAAAGCGATGTCCGCGCGTAACGTTGCCTGATTTGACCCCCGTTACTTCAAGTTCAATTACTTCGGTTCCAAACAGCGCTACAATCCAGCGAATTGGACGAACAAATTTGAAGTCATAGGACGCCCAGCGCATAAATTTCGGAAAAGTCATCGCATGCAGAACGGAAAGCAGTCCTTCGCCAATCACTGAAGCCGTATCTACGCCTTTGCTGCTTTTGGTTGCATAAATGTATTCGACACCATTCAGCTCTCTGAATGTGAACTGATCCGGTTCCACACCTTGACTGCGCGCGAATCCGAGCGCTGCCTTACTCCAGCTGCCGCTGTCATCCAGCGCAATTTTACGGGAAGGGCCTTTAACTTCTTCCTCCACATCCTCCTGTTTCTCAGCAACATTCTGGATCAGAACTGCAAGACGACGAGGTGTAGCATAGGCCTTAACTTCACCATACGCAATACGGGATGCATCGAGCCATTTCACGATGCGTTCTTCAAGCTGTGCAATGGCTGCGCGCATGAAACGTGCAGGCACTTCTTCCAAACCAATTTCAAACAGCAGATCTTTAGACATTCTCGGCTCCCCCTTTCTTGATCAGCGGGAAGCCCAGCTTCTCGCGCTCTTCCACATATGTCGCTGCCACTTGACGAGCAAGGTTGCGAACACGTGTAATATATCCTGTTCGTTCAGTTACACTAATCGCTCCCCGTGCATCCAGCAGGTTAAAAGTATGTGAGCATTTCAGCACATAATCATAAGCCGGGAAAACCAGGTGCTGTGCCATTGCTTTGTTTGCTTCTTCCTCATACATATTAAAAAGAGTGAACAGCATTTTAACGTCAGAAACTTCAAACGTATATTTGGAATGCTCATACTCAGGCTGACGGAACACATCTCCATATGCGATGCCTTCTACCCACTCCAGATCAAATACATTTTCTTTTTCCTGTATGTAAGAAGCAAGTCGCTCCATACCATACGTAATCTCCACAGCTACCGGATTCGTCTCAATTCCACCGACCTGCTGGAAATACGTAAATTGCGTAATCTCCATACCATCCAGCCATACTTCCCAGCCAAGTCCTGCGCAGCCAAGCGAAGGATTCTCCCAGTTGTCTTCCACAAACCGAATGTCATGCTTGAGCGGGTCGATCCCCAGACGTTTCAAACTTTCCAGATAGATCTCCTGAATGTTGTCCGGGGAAGGCTTGATAATGACCTGGAACTGGTGATGCTGATAGAGCCGGTTCGGGTTTTCTCCATATCGTCCGTCTGACGGACGGCGAGAAGGCTCAACATAAGCCACTTTCCATGGTTCTGGTCCAAGTGAACGCAAAAAGGTCATCGGGTTCATCGTGCCTGCCCCTTTTTCCGTGTCATATGGCTGAACGATAATACAGTTATGCTCGGCCCAGAATTGCTGCAGCGTCAAGATCATCTGCTGAAAATTCATAATCATGCTCCTTTTCGGTTGGTTTGTTAACAAGCGTAGAAGAAGTCCAGTCCATAATAAACAGCCCTCGCCCTACGCCTGATATACAGACGTAGGGACGAGAGCTGTTCCCGCGGTTCCACCCTACTTGGCCTGAGTCAAACAACAATAAATTGTCTGCTCCAACCCACTTTTCCGTGTCCATTCATGCTCCCGAGTGCCCTGTTCACAAACCGATTCAATCAGGCTCCCACCGTCCCTGACTCGCTTGTCATTCTGAATCCAGCTTCCTACTTTCTCGTTCAATGCATGTCTCCAAAAAGAGAATTTATACTTTATAATATATAAAATCAAATATGAAGTCAACACAAATTTTAAGAGTGCTTTACACAAGTCATATCCCGTACTTCTCCATCTGATCCAGAAAAGAGCGGGATTTAAGGTGAAGACCAAGCTGATAATCCATAAAAGCCCGCATGACTTTTTTAATTTCATTACGGGTTGACTCGCTCACCGATATATTTCCCAAACGCTGTAGATCCAGCTGTCCAAACAAGCGCAGCAGCTTTAACGTTTTTGAGCTGACAGGCATTGCTGGCGGATCAAAATGTTTGCATGCTCTGCACAGAACACCCCCGAGTCTGGGACTAATAAATAGCTGCTCATCGGGCCGTTCATGGTTGCAGGAGATACATTCAAGCAGCTGCGGACCATAACCAGCTGCCTGTAATATTTTCATCTCATACAAACTAATAATAATGGCAGGGTCCTTATCTTCCTTCAATGCCTGCAGACAAGCTTTCAATTGTTTGAACCAGAACGCACCGGTCTCTTCATCCTGAAGCACCCGATCCAGCAGCTCACATGCATAGGAAGCATAAGCCGCCTTCACCAGATCCTCTCGCAGCTCATGATTGGATTCAATAATCTCGCCTGCATTCAGTGTGCCGAGACCTGTATTACGAAAATAAACATATTGACCATACGTAAACGGCTGCACCAGTGCAGCATGCCGACTTTTTGGCTTTTTCGCACCCCGGACGAGAACTCCTGCTTTTCCGCCACTTTCGGTACAAAGCGTAACAATTTTATTACCCTCGCCGTAGTCCATGCTGCGGATGACAATGCCTTCCACCCTGTATAGCATGCCTCGTCACCTAACCATTCCTGAATCAGCCTATCAAGCTTCAGCTTCTTCGTCTTCATTCACTTCCCTTGCAGTATCCGACTCCTGACCTGACGAGTTACACGTCTCGGTATATAACAAATAGGATTCAACATCCCCTGTCATCGCAAATACCTTCCATGAAAAATCCCGCATCGGAAATTCATCCTCTCTTCGGAAATGACGTCTGGTTCTACCCGATAGGATGGAGCCTTGCAAGGGAAACTATGTGTTGCAATTAATGGATATGAAAATCACTACCGTAGTCTCACGATTTCATGAAGTTATTCACGTCCAAAACCAAGATCCCGCAGCACACGGTCCTGATTTCTCCAGTCTTTTTTCACTTTGACCCACAGATCCATAAAGATTCTGGAGCCAAGCAGATTTTGGATATCCTGACGCGCCCGCTTGCCCACTTCTTTTAACAAAGCTCCCTGCTTGCCGATGATGATGCCTTTCTGTGAATCACGTTCAACAAAGATAACGGCCGATATATAAACTACCCCATTATCCTGTACTTTCATGTCTTCGATTGTTACTGCGATGGAGTGAGGAACTTCCTCACGAGTCATTTGCAAAATTTTCTCACGAATCAATTCTGCGCATACAAACTGCTCAGGGTGATCCGTTACCTGATCGTCCGGATAATACTGCGGCCCTTCAGGCAAATACTTGCCGATCTGCTCAAGCAGTGTGCTCACATTGCTGCCAAGCATCGCCGAAACAGGCACGATTTCTGCAAAATCATGCAGCTTGCGATATTCTTCGATCAGCGGCAGGAGAGCTTCCGGTGCTATTTTATCAATCTTGTTCATTACAAGAATGACCGGAGTGCGCACACTTTTCAATTGCTCGGCGATGTAACGATCTCCGCCTCCCATGCCTTCTGAAGCATCGATCAGGAACAAAGCCGCCTCTACCTCACCAAGGGTGTTGAGAGCCGTTTCATTCATGTAGTCGCCAAGCTTGGATTGACGTTTGTGAATGCCCGGCGTGTCCAGAAATACAATCTGCTTTTCCTCGGACGTGTATACTCCATGAATTTTGTTGCGTGTGGTTTGCGGCTTGTCCGACATAATTGCGATTTTTTGCCCGATTACCTGATTCATCAAGGTAGACTTGCCTACATTAGGACGTCCGATGATCGCGACAAATCCGGATTTGAATGCTTGCTTTTTCATATGGTCCTCCTCAGGCGCCTAGGCCTGGAATTTATTTTTTAACATTGTTCAGATCTGAGGGCCCAAAAGCCCATGGCAGAAGCTCTGCCACTGTTGTTTCTAACAGGTCACCCTTTAAGTTTCCCAAAATGACTTTCATGTCTGGCTCACACAGCTCATACATGACTTGGCGGCATACCCCGCAAGGGGCAATCGGCCCTTCCGTATCTCCGACAATCGCCATCGCCTTAAAGCTGCGAGGTTTCTGTCCTCCTGCGATGGCACTGAACATTGCGGTACGCTCCGCACAGTTTCCCGGTGTGTACGCGGCATTTTCAATATTGCACCCATGGTGCACATGACCTTCACTATCAAGCAGTGCTGCGCCTACCCCGAAATGGGAATATGGCGTGTACGCTTTCGTACGTGCCTTTATTGCTTCTTGCATTAACAAGCCATTATCCATTAGTTTTTCTCTCCTTAGGGTGTGTATAAACTGTGAGCTCATTTCGTTAAGCTGATTAGACCGTTTGGATTACACGTGCCACTCCGATGACAGAACAAGCTTTCGATCGCTGTTATCCCCGGATTTTTTTCATCACTTTTTCCAAAGTGAAAATCCGGTGATAAAGGCGAGCGCTCCGCTTCTCCAGCTTTTTTCTGTCCTCTCCGTTATGGTGTAAGTTCAACAGAAATCAGCTTAAAGGCAGATTCACACTTTATTGGTGTGTGTCGTTTAAAGATTCAAAGCTTGAAAACCCGTTTGGATTACACGTGCCACTCCGAAGACAGAATAAGCTTTCGATCGCTGTTATCCTCATAAGAGACCCAGCCAGGTCATCACAGGTTTCAGGAAAACAAAACATCCAATGATGACGGCGAACACCGCAGCCAGCAGTACAGCCCCGGCAGCGGTGTCTTTTGCCGCTTTTGCGAGCGGATGGATATGCGGCTGTGCCAGGTCAACGGCTGCTTCTACCGCTGTATTCATCAATTCCGTAACGATAACCATAAATACGGCTGTTAGTACAAACATCCAATCCGTTCTCGAAATGTTGAAAAAAAATCCGGCTCCACACATCAAAATGGCTACTCCAGTGTGAACTCTAACATTCCGCTGCGTTCGCAAGCCGTATGCAATTCCTTCCAGAGCATTCAGGAATACGAGACCCCAGGAGCGCCTTTTCATTATCGTGTCAACCCGGCTTGAGCAAGGACAGCTTCCTGTTTGCCCATCATTTCCGCTTCGCTGGCCTCATCCTGATGGTCGTAACCAAGGAGGTGCAGGAAACCGTGTACAAACAAAAACCCTAACTCACGCTCAAATGAATGCCCGTACTCCTCACTTTGCAAGATGGTCCGGGGAACGGAAATAATGATATCGCCAAGAACATCAGGCATCTCTTCCATTTCCTCGTCCTCATCAAGCTCATAGATAATATCCAGTTCTTCATCCACGGTTTCATTCATGGCAAAGGACAGCACATCTGTAGGACGGTCAATGCCTCGGTAATCACGGTTCAGCTCATGAATCTGCTCATCGTTAACAAACGTGAGTGCAACCTCTCCTTCAGTAATGCCTTCTGCTTCACCGGCAATAGCCAGCAGCTGCTCTAGCATCGCGATCATTGGCTCCGTAATTTCTTTATCCTGTTGTTCATTATTCCATGCGAGGTTAAGACTCATTCCTTCATAACTCCTGTCTGCTCGTAATATTGATCAGCCGGCTTCAGGTGATGTCGGCTTTGGTTTCTTGATTTCTTCCGGATATTCGATTCTGGAATGGAAAATCCCCATCACCGTTTCCTTCAACGTTTTGGCGACGATATCCAGCTCACGCATCGTAAGATCACAATCGTTGAACTGATGATCATCGAGACGTCCCTTGATAATTTTCTCAATCATAGACTCGACCTGCTCCACCGTTGGCTTACGCAGTGAGCGAACCGCCGCTTCAACACTATCCGCTATACCCACAATAGCAGATTCCTTGGACTGCGCCTTCGGGCCAGGATAGCGAAAATCCTCTTCCGTGAAATCAGGTTCAATTCCGGCCTCCTCTGCCTGACGCAATGCCTTATGGTAGAAGTAGTGCAAAAACGTTGTCCCATGATGCTGTTCGGCAATGTCACGAATCGGCTTGGGCAGCTTATAGTCCTTCTGCATCTCTACACCATCCCTTGCATGAGCAACAATAATAGACTTGCTCAACTTGGGATCAATCGAATCATGCGGATTCTCCATATTGTTCTGATTCTCTATAAAATAGACAGGCCGCTTGGTCTTGCCGATATCATGATAATACGAGCCGACACGACATAGCAATCCGTTAGCCCCTATCGCTTCCGCTGCCGCTTCGGATAAATTGCCCACCATGACGCTGTGGTGATACGTGCCTGGTGTCTCCGTAAGTAACTTGCGAAGCAAAGGATGGTTGGGATTGGAGAGCTCCACCAGCTTGAGAGCGGACAAGATGCCAAATGACGTTTCAAAAAACGGCATTAATCCGATAACCAGAATTGCTGTAAGCACCCCGCCTGCAAAAGCGTACCCGATACCATATAACGCGGTTGTACGATTCCAGTCACCTGTATCAATCAGAGCGAGTGTAAATACCGCCAATGACCCAAAGAGGCAGACCATAATGGCCCCCTTCAAGATGGTCGAGCGCTGACTCGCACGATGTGTAGCAAAGATCGCCACAAACGAAACAACAATGGCAAAGAATCCAAGCTCAAAGTCGAAAAGCTGCCCCTGATGTGTATTCAGAATGATACTGGACAACAGTCCGATCAGGATGGAGCATACAAAAGCAAGTGTTGTATCCAGCAGCAACGCAATCAGCATGGCTCCCACGGCCACCGGAGCGAGAAAACCGATAAACGGTCGTTCATTCGTCTGAATTACTGCTGTGACATGCATGACTACAATTGTGATCATAAAAATAATAACAAGCATAAGCAGCTGAGCGTTATTATATTTGAAATGTGTCCCGCTGCTCTGCTGAATAAACATCAAAATCCCCGCTGACAGCATGCATGAGAACAGAAGTAATCCCAGCTGCGGCCAGTAGTTAACTTCATTTTTCAGCAGATCATTCTCACTAAGCAGTGCATACATTTCAGGAGTAATCAGCTCCCCTTTGGCTACCAGCGTATCCCCCTGCTTAATAAACACCGTAGGTGTATTTTCACGTGCCTGGACCTTCGCTTCCTTGGTGCCATCTTCATCGTAAAAACGGTTGGCGGTAACTACCAGGCGTGTGAGCTCCTGCACCACTTCCCGCTGTGTACGTTTGCTGAGTGAGCTCGCACTGACCATCTCTGCCACTTTGGCACGCGCCGTTGTCGCCTCGCTAACCTGATCGGTCATTAATCTGGCGACGATATTCCGCGCAACAGGCTTCATCTCCTGAATGTCATCCGAAGTCAGACGAGAGATTTTGATGTATGTCTCCTCAGGAATACGATAGCTCTGCTCCTGCACCACGTTTCGAATCTCTTCGAGCAGCGTGTCAGAGTATGTACCTGTTTTCCGATTATTATTAATAAAATTAGACACAAAATCCTTTTGGCGCTGCGGAATTTCATCCCGGTAGATATCAATTTTGTCCTGACTTGAGATCTGATCATCCTGATTTAAACGATCGATACGATCAAGCAGCGTGGTCATCAGGTTTTCGTTACGCATCGTCACGATCTGATATATCGGCTGTACTCGCTCTGCTGCTTCTTCCTGAGCCTTGAGTGTAGCCTTGTTATTCGGAATCTGCATCGGGGCAGCAATATCCACTTCACTGCGTGTGCCTTCCTGAATATCATATCGTTCTGGTAACAGCTTTGAAGAAAGACTCACATAAAAGAGAAGCACTAAAAACAAAAAGAGAAGATAGCGTGCCCACACGCTATACTTCCATCCTGTCGCTCTATTCTGAAAAGATTTGCCTTTTGACATTTCTTTCGAGGTCACTTTAGACAATCCCTTTCTATGCTTGGTTTTCTGCGGCGTTGTTGTAAGCCACGATAATTTTCTGGACAAGAGAATGCCGGACAACATCCTGCTCAGCGAAATGCACAAATCCGATTTCCTGAACTTCACTCAGAATTGCACTCGCTTCCACCAGTCCTGATTTTTTGCCGCGCGGTAAATCTATTTGTGTTACGTCTCCGGTAATGACCATTTTGGAGCCAAAGCCGAGACGAGTCAGAAACATTTTCATCTGTTCAGGCGTTGTGTTCTGCGCTTCATCCAGAATGATAAAGGAATCATCCAGTGTACGTCCGCGCATATAAGCCAGAGGAGCGATTTCAATCAGTCCGCGTTCCAGAGCCTTCGCCGTCTGCTCCTGCCCCATCACATCGTAGAGCGCGTCATACAGCGGTCTCAGGTACGGGTCTACTTTCTCCTGAAGATCCCCAGGAAGGAAGCCCAAACTTTCACCCGCTTCAACCGCAGGCCGTGTCAGCACGATGCGTTTCACACTGCCTTCTTTGAGCGCAGCTACAGCCAGCACAACAGCCAGATAGGTTTTACCCGTTCCGGCAGGTCCGATCCCGAATACGATATCTCTCTTTTTGATCGTTGTGACATAGTGCTTCTGTCCAATCGTTTTTACACGAATCGGCTTCCCGCGATATGTCGTTGTAATTTCACCCTTGAATAGATCCAGCAGCTGATCTGCACGCAACTCCTTGGCAAGCTCGATAGCATACAGGACATCTCGTTCAGTTAACACATACCCGTTACGGATCAATTGTAATAAAACATCAAATAATTGTTCAAGTGATTCTACATGCTGCGCAGTACCAAAGATATTAATCTCTGCTTCGCGTGATGCGATCTGGGCAGGAATTTCGTTCTCAATCAGTTTCAGAAAAATATCTTGGGGTCCGAATAGTGCTTGACCCTCTCCCGCACTCTGGAGCGAGATTTGTATGCTGCGTGTTTGCTCTGACAAATATCCTCATTCTCCTTGACTATGGACTAACGGAAGTTCTTCCGCGATGCTTTCTTCCACTTCAAATAATACTTTCATATAAACTTTACCATTCTCTTTCTTCTCATGCAAAATTTTTTCACTTAAAATTTTCGTTCCTTTGCCGTTTTTGGCTAAAATATCGTTTCGCGCCCCCTCCAAACCTTTCGTTTTGGCCCAGGTCACCGTCTGTTCTTCCTGATGAAAGCTTGTTTCCATATCCTTCTCCGTCATCCACCCCATAGGCAGGTTGAAGGAACGCCATGTCAGCGGCTTGTGATAGGTTTCTGTATCATATGATTTGAAGGGTGTATTCCCATAACCCCATAATTGAATAGCCCAGTCCCCCAGCACCACATAAAAACGTTCTTTGCTCTCCCCCGTCATCGTTTGATGTTTCTGAAGAAGCGGCACCTGGATATCATACTCCCGCCATACCATTCCGCGAACTTCTCCTTTGGCAACAATCGTTTTAGTGTTCTCCTCATCACCGAGAATACCCGAGATCAGCACTTGTCCTTTCTTCACACGCATGTCCTTCTGCACAACAGGGCGTCCCTGTTCCGCATAAATCCGGGTGACTACAGCATCCGACTTACTAATGAGATGTCTGGGGCTCAGCAAAGGTTCACGCTTGGGCTGTGCCGACTCTACCACCTGGATGGTAACACTTGTCCCCTCTTTGGTTACGCCAACCCAGGTTACATCCGGGAGTGCAAGTGCCAGCTGCCTTGAGAGCTTGTCCTGACTTCCCATTCGAAATGACCATTGGAAAGGATAAATGCCCTCCTTTTTGGCTGCGGCCAGCACTTCGTCTGTCGGAATTCTTACATTGCCTTTGACATCCACATTCCAGACCATGGAGGATAATGCAAATAGCGCTGCCATAAAAAACACCATGCCCAAGACAAAAAACTTCCTGCGCAGGAGCCGAGCCGCAAAAAAGGGAAAACCGCTGCGGTGCGTGATTTTCACTCTGCAGCCTGTCCCTTTTACGATGGGGCGCAGTCTGAAAAAATGCGGAAGCAAGATGCTCATCTCCGCCTGGCGTCCATCCTGCGCACGCAAATCCCATACACTTAGTCTCTGTTCGGTGATCATGTTGATTAACGTCTCGATATCTCCGCCTGTAACCTTAATCCGTACGGCGCCTCGCAATTTATACAGACTTGGCTGCTTCATTCGTTCCCCTCCACTCCATTCATATGAATATCCAGAATCGTACCTTCTACAGCTACTTCATCCGGCAAAATGTTACGTATAACCAAGGCACTGCCTTTGATCTCCAACTGGCCTTGTGACAGGGCGAGCACAATGCGATTCGGCGTGAAATGAATCACACCCCGATGATTTTCTATATACAGCTGCTTGCTGCCGATCAGGGTTAACCGTGGCATATCATAAAGCACATCCTGCGGCAGATCGAGCACCTCACTGGTCCATCTGCGCAGCTTGCGGCTGATCCGGGTCATTCGAAGGTCTTCCCCCTTCCTCTACAGTTCAACTTATGCGCAAATTCAGGGAATTATGAAGAATCGGCGAGCGGTTAGGTACTTATTTTGCAGAAAATACAAACATACGAAAAAAAGCCTTCTCCGGGAGCACATTACTCACCAGAAAAGGCTTCGTTTCAACTTTCACTTAAAAGGTTTCATCTGAACGTTTACTCTAAAGGCTTCATATCGGCATTCATCGGATCACTCACCACAAACTACAGCTTACCTCTTGTACCGAATGGCTGCTTCGCGCGCGGAGCACCAAGCACCTCTGCCCAAAGCACACCTGTGCGAATATCCTCGGCACGAAGACGCGAGCTGCCTGAATCCGAAGTATCCGTATCTTCTACACTTGAACCCGACACAGCAGGAAGACCTCCTGAGGTAATACGATTCAGTCTATCCTGAATTAGACGTTGCTGCTCTTCCATCTTGCGCATCTGCTCATCCACCGAGCTGCGCATGCTGTCCAGTGACTGTTCACGACTGAAATCATCCCCTTGGCGAGAGGATGCAGCAGGCTCGGAGTAAGGCTGATCATAACGCTCATCATATTGGTCATCATAGCGCTCATCGTCATAGCGTTCATCATACTTTTCCTCATATCGACGGTCATCCGCTCTGGATGGCTGCTGCGGAGGAGCATTGTCTACGCGACGATTGCGGTCTTCACCGCCGCCAAATGTTGGCATTCCGTTACCAGGACGCTTCTGATTCGGATTGGCCGACTTACCCAGCTTGCCCAGGAATGAAAAAAGTACAAAGGCCGCAACGGCTACCACATACAGATTATTAAATATCCATTCGAATAGGCTCATATGCATTCACCGCCTATCTTCCGTTTTTGGAATCACCCTGATCGCTGGAATTCGAACCTTCAGCAGGTTTTCCCAAAGTACTGCGCATCTGAGTATCTGCTTCAATGTTTTTCAGATTCATATAATCCATCACGCCAATCTTACCGCTACGGAGTGCTTCAGACATAGCAAGTGGTACTTGAGACTCGGACTCTACGACACGCGCTCTCATCTCAACAACGCGCGCTTTCATCTCTTGCTCTTGGGCTACGGCCATCGCACGACGCTCTTCTGCTTTTGCCTGTGCAATACGTTTATCGGCTTCAGCCTGCTCGGTTTGCAAGAAGGCACCAATGTTTTTACCTACATCTACGTCCGCGATATCGATGGACAAAATTTCAAATGCAGTACCCGCATCAAGCCCTTTGGACAAAACGGTACGAGAGATCAAATCCGGGTTTTCCAAAACGTCTTTGTGAGAATTCGAGGAACCGTTCGTACTTACAATACCTTCGCCGACACGGGCGATAATCGTTTCTTCACCAGCACCACCGACGAGTCGATCAATGTTGGCACGAACCGTAACACGCGCTCTGACTTTTACTTCAATACCGTCTTTGGCAACCGCAGATACGATCGGCGTTTCAATAACACGCGGGTTAACACTCATCTGCACGGCTTGCAGTACGTCACGACCCGCAAGGTCGATCGCTGCGGCACGTTCGAATTCGAGTGGAATATTTGCACGCTGTGCAGCAATAAGTGCGTTTACAACGCGGTCAACGTTACCACCCGCCAGGAAGTGACTCTCGAGCTGATTAATATTCAGTCCAAGACCTGCTTTTGTTGCTTTGATTAACGGGTTAACAATTCGGCTAGGGGTTACACGTCTCAATCTCATCGCGACCAGTGTAATAATACCGATTCGTACACCGGATGCGATGGCCGAAATCCAGAGCATAACCGGGAAAAAACTGAAAAATACGCTCAACACGATAATAGCCAGCACCGCGATGAGCAGAATCGTAATCATTGGGTCCATAAATTAAATTCCTCCGTTTGCAATAAGTTTTTTTGAAAAAAAGAGCATCAGAACTGACGCTGTACACATGCGCTGCTGAAGCATGCTTCCACCCTATTGCCCGCATGTCGGCAATGTGGTTATGTACACGGCCGAAGCGATCATCTCACTTCGGCCATTGCAGAATTACACAGGCAATGCCTGTTGTACAACAATTCGGGTACCTTCCGCTTTGATTACGATAATTGGCGTATCCACAGGAATGAAGCCGCCATCCGTAACCACATCGATCCGTTCACCATCAAACATCGCCGTGCCTGCTGGACGAAGCGGAGTCAAACTGATGCCCTGCATGCCAATCAGCTCCTTGCGCTCTGTTGCCGAGGAATACCCGCGATCAGCAGACAATCGCTCACTTAATATAAACCGGTTCCATATTCCTCTGTCTTTGAACACAATCGCAATGATGGCTACAACGACAAGTGCGGCTCCAAAGGCAATGCCAAGAGATACAAAGGCATCACTTGTATCATAGGCTGCCCGTACTACACCAGCCACCAGCGCAATCGATCCCACAATGCCCAGAATACCAAAGCTTGGGATAAACATCTCCAGAATCATCATCACGAGCCCGATCGTAAATAATACCCATGTTTCCGCTCCGGCAAACCCCGCAATGTAGTTGCCAGAGAAATAAAGAACAAAACATACAATACCAACGATTCCCGGTACGCCAAAGCCAGGAACGATAAGCTCAATGATGACACCGGCAATACCGATAAACAGCAATATCGTCATCACAATCGGATTGGTCAGAAAAGTGGAAATGTTCTCCGCAGTCGTGCGTTCCATCTTGAACACATCTCCTTGACCATACCCAAGCCAGCTTGCCGCTTCTTCCGGTGTATTGCTGATATGATCCGCATATCCTACCTTCAGCGCTTCTTCAGCGGAGAGAGCAATAATTTCACCTTTTTGCTTGGTTTTATTGATCTCCGGCATCTCGACTACGATGTTGACATCCGTCATGCCTGCCGCAATATCACTATCCCGACCGCTCTTCTCGGCAGCTCCCTGCATTTTGCTTTTCCAGAAGGCTACCAGCTTCGGATCATCCACATGTTTGCCTGTGCTATCCACCATGGCAGCAGCCCCGATCATACTTCCGGGCGACATTACGATCTTATCTGCATTCAGCGCTAAAAAACTCCCGGCTGACGCAGCATCACCGCGAACAAATGCCACGGTTTCGATCGGGCTTTCTTTAATCATCAAACCGAGCTTTTCAGCTGTATCGACACGGCCTCCCGGCGTATTGATATCGAGAACGATCAAGCCAGCGTTCATTTTCTCTGCTTCCTTGAATCCGCGCTCCATAAATTTGCCTAACCCCTGCTCGATTGGTTTATCAACCGGAATAATATATACGGCGCCGCTTTTTTCAGCTGCTTGCGCTGACGGTATTCCAATCCAGAGAGGAAGCAAAAGCGTCAGCAGCATCAAGAGCAGCATGGACCCCGTAAGCTTCTTCCGGCGCTTTCCCTTCACAATAGTCCCTCCTTTTCCAATAATGTTATACTGTCCAGCTTATGGTATTTATTACGCACAAAGCAAGCTTGCGTTTCAAAAACTTTAAATTATATTTGAATGCATACGTAAATGCAAGAAATATATACCCATAATCATGAATAAAACCCATTTTCTATAATTAGTTATGTATTTTCAGTGAAAGCCACTGCAGAACCATTGAAAAAACACCCCCTGACAAGTCAGGAGGTGTTTATAGAATTTGCTTTATTGCAGAAATTGTTGAACTGCTTGATTAACCAGTTTGCCGTCCGCTTTACCTTTTACTTTAGGCATAAGGGCCGCCATCACTTTCCCCATCTCTGCTTTCGAAGAAGCACCGGTTTCCTGGATGGTCTGCTGTACAATAACTTTAATTTCTTCTTCGGTAAGCTGTTCAGGAAGATACTGGATAAGTATTTCAATTTCCGCTTCGGCATTTGCCGCGAGTTCTTCGCGACCTGCTTTGCCAAATTCCTGGAGGGCATCTTTGCGCTGTTTGATTTCACGACTCAGGATATCAAGCACTTCGTTGTCATCCAAATCTCTTTTCAAATCTATTTCAAGATTCTTGATCGTCGAACGAATCAACCGAATGGTGGAGAGTCTGAACTTGTCCTTACTCTTCATCGCTTGCTTCATATCTTCGTTCAATCGTTCGCTAAGATTCATGTAGTTAAAATCCTCCTAAAACTTTCTCTTACGAGCAGCCTCGGACTTTTTCTTGCGCTTTACGCTTGGCTTCTCATAATGCTTACGTTTCTTCACCTCAGCCAATACGCCATCTTTAGCGATGGAACGTTTAAAGCGACGAAGTGCAGCATCAATAGTCTCGTTTTTGCGAACTTTAGTTTCAGACACCAGTTTTCCCTCCCTCCGACCAGACCGTCCAAGAGCAATAACACGGTTCATCATCTTTCATTATAGGCGAAAGGCAATAAAAGTGTCAACCTTAACGTGATCCCTTAATATTAGCTGAGCGGCAGAAGTTTTTCAAGTCCAAAACAAGAAAAGTTGCTAAATTGCATTCTTCTGGCTCTTATCGATGTGAATCAGACAAACTTGTGAGCGCGCCCATACGAGCACCGCCCAGCAAATGATAGTGTAAATGATGCACAGTCTGCTCACCGTCGCGGCCGCAATTGTTAATCAGGCGATATCCCGATTCCTTGATTCCAAGCCGGTTTGCCGCCTCTTGCGCAGCTGCGTGCATCTCCCCGATCAAGGGCAGATCTTCTGCAGTTACGTCATTCATCGAAGCGATATGCTTCTTCGGAATGACCAGCACATGGGTTGGAGCCGCTGGCTGAATGTCATGAAAAACGATGACATGATCATTCTCCAATACTTTGTTGGAGGGAATGGTGCCCTCTACAATTTTGCAAAACAAGCAATCCATCGTACAATCCCTCCTTCCTTTGAGTTCAAATTTATGTATTCCTTTATATCATACTAAAAGTAAAATGCTACGTCCAATGCTGCCCCGTCACGATTTAATCAGTTGATCTAGGGTGTGTCTGAAAACGCTGAAGGATGCAGAGTTTGCCGAATTTTCGTTCCAAGCCAGGAAGTTTACCGCAGGCGTGCCGGGCACGCCAAGGGAAAATGAGGCAGCAGGGGGCGAAAAGGTGGTAAAAGATGCACTTCAGTAGGTTTCAAGACACGCCCTAAATAAAATACTCCGTTTCATCCGTTTTCCGGCTGTATGTCAGTTCCCCCCTGTTGTATGGAAAAAGAAAAGCCACACCCTGAGGCCAACAATGCTCTTGACCGGGTATGACCTTGATTAAGTTTTCTTGTTTGCTTGGTCAGCTTTTGTGCATACTTTCTCCATATCTGATACAGCTATAATTCCGCAATGCTTAATAATAAGGAAGCAGCGTTAATGCCGTAAGCGCAAATAAAGGCAGTACGAGCCGGTTAAAACGTCTGCGTCCATATCCATAGTACGGGTACGGACCAGGATAGCCATATCCAGGATAGAATCCGCGGGCTTGAGCCCCCGGATAATGAACAACAGGCATCATATTCGGCCCCATGTTGGCGTGGGCTGCCATACCTTCGTTTCCAACCGGCACTGCCAGATAAATCATCTCATCATCCACATTCTCTACAATGCCGTCATAATACGAGCCATCGTTCATCTGAATGCATACGTACCGATGGATGTGATCCTTACACAGTTTCTTTGCTTCCGCTTTATCCACACTTAACGCCTCCCAGTTCAACTCATCTTCTCCCCTCATCGTATTCAGGGCTGGGCGAATTGACACTGCTTCACAGGATTTGAAGCAAGCTGTATCCCCTAAGGTGCATCAAGTGACTTAATTAAGTAAGCATTATTATAAAGCAATTAAGGGAGCATTAAATAATGTAATCAAGGAGGAACTATATAAGTTGAACTAAAGAATGTACACAATTCACTCCAATATACTCATCAATCCAGGCACATTAGTCCAACATCGTCCATAGCTCATGGCAAGTGACAAGTGGCAAGCAAGTGCAAGTCTGCCACCTTTTACTGCGAACGCTAACGATCAGGAGAAGCCTTATTTCGGCATATTTGGGCTTTGGAAAATTTTAACGATCCCCAGAGACGCTATTGTGCTGAAACCAGCTTGATCAGGCTCCTTTTTCAGGATTTCGAATGAAATAAGCTTCCTGGAGATCGTTAGAATTCAAATGTCCCCGATTCAGGGAAAATAAGCTCTATGGGGATCGTTAGCCTTCCCTCTTCGACTTAAACAGCCTGCCAAGGCTGGTATTCTTACCCCAGTACAACGCTCTTTGACGATCATGAACCGTTAATAGATATAATGTCGTTTCTTTAGTTCAACTTATATAATTAACACGATCCGTAAAAAATTGCATAAAAAAAGAAGCCCCTCGTGAGCGGGCTTCGGTAGAAGTCCGGCTGCTCGGACATCCATACAGGAAAGGAAGCATTCCTGAACAGATGTCCGACGGGGGGCTTAAAGCAAGTTTGTCGGCTTAACTGTAGTATAACAGCAGGTTGAACCTGTATCTGTGATGAAACTCACTTTTTGCTGCATGTCAGTAAAAAAGAAACTATTTTACAAATTGACAAGTTAAAGGAATGCCCGTCTATAAACTTTCCAATACCACTCGAGAGCCTGCACCCGCGTCTCCAGCCGGAATGACGACCAGTTTACGCGGCAAGCGTGCACGAAGCTCGGGAACGTGACTGATAATGCCCACGGCCAGCCGATCGTCATGCAGTTTCTCCAATGAGGTAATGACTGTATCAAGCAGCTCCGGGTCCAAGGTGCCGAAACCTTCATCCAGGAAGAAAAATTGCAGCGGGTATTGTCCACGCAGCTGGATCTGTGCTGAAAGCGCTAATGCCAGCGACAGGGAGGTTAAGAAGGTCTCTCCTCCAGACAATGTGGACACCGGACGTTTGACTCCGCCATTGGCATCGTCACAGATCACAAAGCCGCCGCCGGAATCCACCTCCAGCGAATACCTCTGCTTGGTCAGGAAGCGAAGACGCTGGGAAGCCGCATGGCTGACCTGCATCAGCTGCTCCTCGGCGATGTACTCTACAAATGCGTTGCCCCGGAAAGCTGATTGCAGCTTGCTTAACAGCTCCCCTTGATGGCTGACCTCCAGCCGTCTCGTCTCCAGCTCTGTCCAGCGCACATGCCGCTGCTGCACATCCTCCAGGTCACGCTCGGCACGAGCCTTCGCCTGCAGGGCAGTTTCATCATCCATTCTGGCCTGCTTCAAACGCTCTGTGCATGATGTCCACTGTTCCTCGGTAACTACCGCGCCATCCAGCTTCTGCTCCAATTCACGCAGGCGGGAAGCCAGTTCCCGCTCGCGTTCTCGATGAAGCTGGATTTCCTTTTTCAACCGTTCCGCATCCTCGGCTGGCATAGCCGCCTGTGTAACGGCCGTATCCGTCTCAAACGGGGACTGTTCCAGCAGTCGCTGCCAGCGTTCCTGCGCCAGTTCAAGCTGCTCCAACGCTGAAACAGCCGCCTGCTGAGCCATAACATCCCGCTTCACCGAATCCTGCTTCAATGCGTCAGCTTGCTTGAAGCGCTGTTCGGACATTGTTGCGATTCTGCGCAGCTCGTCCAGACGCGCCTGTGTCGCACGAATCAGATCTTCTACGCGTTGTTCACCGACCCACTGGCGCAAACGTTCTTCTTTCTCGGCAAGCAGCTTTCTGCTGCCTTGCCATTCGGTCTGCCACTGGATCAGCTGCTTGTCCAATTCTGTCAGCTTCTGCTGCAATGACTGGACAAGCTGCTCCTTCTCTTCAAGGAACGTCACGCTTTTGGCCAGACGTTCCTTGATGTCTTCTGCGCGTGCATCGCGCTCCTGCATCGCTTGATAGAGGCCTGCGGCCTCCGCTTGGGCGATGTCAGGCAGCTCTGTGGCCCAGCGGCTCTGCAATGCAGCCGCAGCGGCTTCGCTCTCGGCCAGCTTGCGCTCCGCCTGGGCGAGCCCGGCACGGCCGGCCTCTTGCGCTGCTGCCGCTTCCATGCGGCGCTGCTGCGCGCCCGCTGCCGCCTGCAGCAGCGCGGCGGCTTCGCCTTGCAGTGGCGCTGCTGCGGCAGCCAGCGCCTGCGCGGCCTCGCGCAGCGCAGCGGCACGCGCCGCCCAGCCCGCCGGAGATCGCCCATCTTCGGGCGATCCGGGGGGCTCGGGCTGAGCTGCCGCAGGCGCGGCCTCGGCTGCGGCCGTGGCATCGCCGGCCGCGGCGCCAAGCTGCGTCAGCAGGCTGCGGCGTTCGTGCAGCTGCTGGCGCAGCCCGAAGCGCAGCTCCTGCAGCTCCGCGTGCAGGCTGCGCAGCAGTTCCAGGTCCGCATCGTCTGCGTGCGGACCTTCTCCCGGCGGCGCAGCCGGGAGCGGGTGGTGTGCGGAGCCGCACACCGGGCACGGCTCGCCATCGCGCAGCTCGGCGCGCAGGGCGGTGGACAGCCGGTGCAGCTCCTGCTCACGCATCGTACCGCGCAGCTGCTCCTCCGCCCGGGCCAGCAAACTCTGTTCGCGGCTGATATCCTGCTCACAGGCAAGCAGGGCCTCAACCCCCGCTGACGCCTGTTCCACCAATTGCTGCCGCTGCTCGGTCAGGCGTCTTTCCTCCGCGGCCGCTGCTTCCAGCTTGTCGGCCCCCTGCTGTGCCGACTGCTGATATGCCTGCATGTCTGCTCTATGCTGCTTTACCTGTTCCGCCGCCGTATCCATGCGATGCTTCAGCTCAAGCGCGGCTTGCAGCTGCCTGCGTTCCTCGGACTTCACTTCGTTCGGCTTCAGGCTCTCCTGCAGCTCTTCACGCCGTTTACGTCCGCGCAGCTGCAGCTCACGCTCCTTATCCAGCTGCTGCCCGAGTGTGGTCTGTTCAGCCTGCCCTTTCTCGATCAGCTGTGCAAGCCGGGAACAATCAGCCTGCAGACTGTCGCGCTCCCGCTGCAGCTCCTTGGCCTGCTCAAGCTGGTCCAGACGCAGCAGCAGCTTGGGCTCCTCTGCGGTTAACTGCTTCCTTGCTTCCTCAGCCTGTTCAGCTTCCTGCACCGCCAAACGTTCATGCTCTTCGGCCTGTTGCCGTGCAGCTTCTGCTTCCAGCTGCCGCTGCTTCCGCGCCGATTCCGCATCACGTACCGTTTGAAGGGCGGGCAGCATCACTTCGGCTGCTCCCGAAAGCTTCAGACGGGCTTCATCCGACTCAACCTGCGCTGCCTTGGATTGCAGCACCTGCTGTTCCTGCATTCGTGCTTGCTTCTCCTGACTCAGCTCTCGGATTCGGCCTAATTGCTCCGCCTCCTTTGCTGCCATATCCAGCGCTTTCCGAGAGGTATCGGCATGTTGAACCGCTGCCTGAAGCAGCCGTTTCGTTTCTTCAAGCGTTTCTTTGCTCGCATTGCCCAGTCCCTGCTGCTCCGCAGCGATAGCCTGATGAGCCATGTCATTATCCTTGACCCTGCGACTTAATTTGATCGCAAGCTGATCACCATACTTTTCCAGATGGAATAAACGCTGCAGCATCTGCCGCCGCTCACTGCCCTTGAGCGAAAGAAATTCAGCAAACTTTCCTTGCGGCAAAACAACCGCTCTGGTGAAATCGTCCATTTTCAGACCGATCACATCTTCCACACACCGGTTCACTTCCGCCAGCTTGTCGGCAAGCACCTGATCCTCACCATCAATCGTCTCAATGAACTTGCTGACCGTATTGCTGACAGACACCTCGTTGTTCCGCTTGAAGCGCCGTTCTACCCGGAATCTTCGTGCCCCCTCTGCCGAAGCAAGCTCAAACGTAAAAGCAACCGAAAGCGAATCCTCGGCATGATTCATAATGCCCTGAGTCCCGTTTACAGCCCGTTCTACCTTGCCATACATCGCAAGTGTAATTGCATCAAGCAGAGACGATTTTCCGCTGCCCGTTGGCCCGAAAATACCAAAGAGCCCTGTCTCCGTCAGTACAGTAAAATCAATCTCCTGCATCTCCCGATAGCTTTGCAGCCCTGCAACTTTCAGTAAAATCGGCTTCACCGGCCTTCGACCTCCTCGCGCACACCTGGCTCGTCTTCATCCACCAGCTCGAGGAAAAGCTGCACCAGACTGTCTTCCGGCTGTGCTCCTCCCGTCTGACGCTGATAAAACTTGCGAAAAAGCTCATGTACAGGCAGCTGTGAACGCTGTTCCATCAGCCCTGCGGCCTCCATCTCGGGATATACCGGACGAATGTGGATGATGCCCTCATGAGCTTTCCGCAGCTGCTGAATTTCCTTGAGTGACATCGCATCCTCCAGCCAAACCTCCATATCAATGTAAGCCTTGGAATCCCGTCCCTCATCCAGCCAGCGGTATACCTCTGCCAGCCCTCCACGCGCCTTCCAGCGAACAAGTGGATTGCCACAGGTCAGAAGCACCTCCTCCACCTGCGCCTCACCGCCCGGTGTGAGATCCACCATCGTAATTGACTTGCTCTGCCCCGCTTCCGAGAAGCTGTAGGCCAGCGGAGAACCACTGTATCGAATGACACCTTCGCCTTTGACCGCCTGTGCCCGATGCAGATGTCCCAGCGCAGTATACTGGGCACCAATCGCCAGGGAGGAAGGGTCCACGGTATACGCACCGCCAACCTGAATCGGACGTTCCGAATCACTTTCTACACCGCCAAGCACATAAATGTGACTCATAGCCAGATTCACCGTATCCGGTTGAAACGAAGCAGCTAAACGCTGCATCAGCATACCTACCCTGCGGCTGTAGGCTTGCCGAAGCACATTTTCATCGCCATCCGTTGCCAACAGCTCGTTTAATCTCGCTTCCGACGGATAGGGCAGAGCCGCAATATGCGCAGTTTCCCCGGTTCGCCCGGCATGAATAGTTACAGCTTCCGATACGGGCGTACCTACCAGCGTAATCCCCTGTCTATTCACAAGCGGAGTGACTGAAGCTACCCGCTCCGGCTGATCATGATTACCAGCAATAACGACCAAAGGTCTGCCATTCTCTGTCAGACGCGCAGCTGCTTCATAAAACAGCTGCTCCGCCGAAGCAGGCGGATTCACCGAATCATATACATCTCCAGCCATCAATATGGCATCTGCCTGCTGCTCATCCGCCAGTTTAACGAGTTCATCGACGAAGTCCTCCTGTTCACGAAGCCTGCTTCGCCCTTCCAGCGTTTTTCCCAGATGCCAGTCCCCTGTATGCAAGATTCGCATGGTCCGTTCCACCTCTTTCCCCTACATCATCTATCATTTCCATCATAAATCCAGCGTTTTCTACCATCATTAATCTATCGTTTTGCACCATCTTAATCTATCATTTTCCATCATTCGGAAAAAGCGAATTCAGAAACATCCGGGAATAACAGCGATTTTCCATGTTATTTACTTAAATCGAAACGCTCGGTTTCATCGTGCAAATCTCTTTCGTGCAGATTATATAACAAAAGCTTTTACAACTTGACCGCATGACCGCCATCGAAAAAATAAAGCCACATATGATCAACCTTACGGCCCAATATATCCTGAATCGCCCGTGCGTAGAGCTGCAGCTGGAAGCGATAGTTTTCGACTAGCGGCTCCAGTCCTCCGCGATGCTCCAGCACCCGATCTGTTTTGTAATCCAGCAAAACAAGCTCGCCGTTCACTTCATATAGACAGTCTATAATACCTCTGACGAGCACGGTTTCGTTCTCAAGCACTGCCTGGACGTGGCTACTCTCAACAGACAGCTCCTGCTCCTCGCTCTGACGCGGTTCACGAAGCCACTCCTGCGGAGATTGATGTGCCGGAAGCCCATACGTAAATGGAATCTCTCTTCTGACCCATGCTGCTTGGAGCAGTTCCCTGCCTGGTTCAGTATCAAAAAAGGACGTCAGCTCGCTTCGGTCTATCGCCTCCACTTGATAAGGAAGCAAAATCTGAAGAGCGACGAGACGTGCAATCGTCTGTTCAACAACCTCTGTATCCACAACGTTCACTTCTACAGGGAGATGCTGCATCAGCGTATGATACACGGTTCCCCGTTCCGTACCCGTCAGCTGTCTCTCCCCCATGAACTTGGGACGGCGCAAATGCAACTTGAATGAACGTTTCGTCTCCGACATATTCTGGCCTGTTGCACCTGCTGTATCCTGCTGTTCCAGTATTGCTTCAATCGGTTGTGTTTTTATTGCCTCTCTCTGTTGTTTCTTTATCTCTTCAATCGGCGGTTCCTGTATCTCTTCTATTGGATGTTCCTGCATTTCTTCTGTCTGAAATTCCTGCATGTCTTCTATTTGAAACTCCTGCATTTCTTCTATTTGAAACTCCTGCATTTCTTCTAAAAGGGCATACGAAGCATACTCCTGAACAGAGGACTGGCTCTTGATCTCCGTTACCGACGTGCTTGCCGCCACTTGAGAAGCTGATTCATACGGATAAGTCCAGGAAAGCCGACGATCAACCTCACGCAGCAGGGCATGTTGGTCATGATCAGGCTGTCCCTGTTCATGCGCCTGATTCTCATCCGGAACCAGATCATGCAAGTTCATCTCGTCAACGTGCATGTGAATACCTCTGTTTGGAGCTGCTTCTCCTAGTCTGACTGGCTGCATCCGTTCCAGAGCTGCCTTGCGCTCTCTACGCAATTCGTTTAGTCCATCTTCATCGTCTTCGCTCTGTACATGATCTGTATTCAAATTACGTGACACCTGATCTGCAGCAGCAATCCGGATGCTCCAGCGTGATTCATCACTCGCAAGGCAAGCTGAATAAGCATCGCGATCCCCTGCAAGCTCACGCAGCACAGCAGCATCAGGGTGCCTGATCAATGCGGGGCCAATCCAGTCCAGATAGCTTCGCCCAGCAGCAAGCAAATAGTCCGGCAGAGCCAGCTCCGGGCTATCTTTCACCTGAGACCAGGCCTGTGCCTTTTTAGCTGCATCCTTCACCGTACCAACCAGAATCATCTTTTCCTTTGGCCGGGTTAACGCCACGTATAATACACGCATCTCTTCTGCAAGCAGTTCAAACTGAGCACGCCGTCTTATGGCCAGATTGGCTAATGTCGGATACGCGACCCGGTTGCTGCGATCCACAAATCTCGGACCGAACCCCAGCTCCTTGTGCATTAGAAATGGTGCGTGCAGGTCCTGCTGATTAAACATTTTGGAGATGCCGCCGACAAAAACAATCGGGAACTCCAAACCTTTGCTTCGGTGGATCGTCATAATCCGTACGACATTATCCTGCTCACCCGAGCCACTTGCCGCAGTCCCGAGATCTCCACCATTTTCACGTAATCGGGAGACATACGTCAGGAACCGGAACAGCCCGCGATTCGCAGTAGCCTCTTCATATTGACGTGCACGGTCATACAGAGCCTTCAGGTTACTTTGACGCTGCTGACCGCCAGGAAGTCCGCCAACCCAGTCCAGATAGCCCGTTTCCCGATAAATGCGCCAAATCAGCTCACTCAGACTGCCCTGTCTTGCCTCCAGTCTCCACTGCTCCAGCTGACGCATGAACCGAATGAGCTTCTGCTGCAGCGCCGAATAAACCTCTTCGTGCCCCTGGAAAACTGCCTCACCCTGTTCAGCAATGTGAGCATGCTCTTCTACGTTCTCTTTTGCTTCAACTTGCAATTCAGCTGTAACCGCTGATTCCCGCTGTGCCTGTTCCAGCTCTGACCAGGCTTCCGGCCACTGCATCTGAATCACGTTATCCACTTTTAAGCCTTGTTCCGGTATGAAACGCTGACCAGGCACGCTCATTTCGGATTTCCAAGGTCCTGCAGCTGATACAACGGCATCATAGAACGACTGTCTTTTATCACCCAGACGGATCTGGGCAAGCTCCTCCTCATCCAGACCAACCATCGGAGACCTTAACACAGAGGCTAAAGGGATGTCCTGTCTTGGATTATCTACAAGCTGCAGCAGGGACAACATGACCTCTACTTCCGTAGCTTGAAAATATCCTTTACTCTGCTCTCCTCCAGCGGGGATGCCCTGTTGTCTGAACTCCTCAATCATCAGCGGGGCCCACATTAGCGTCGAACGCAGCAAAATAACAATGTCTCCATAACGTGCCGGACGCATCGTTTGCAAAGCCTTGTCATATACGCTGAGAGCAGGCTTGTCTGTTTCTCCGACCATCTCCCGGATGCGATTGGCAATTGCCCTTGCTTCCAGCTGGGCTGTTTCAAGCTCAGCACTTTCCAATTCTGCCGAAGTCGCCAGATCCGAACCCTCTTCTGTACTATCCGCCAGATCCGGCCCGCTGCCTTGGCGATCAATCAGCATAAGCTCTGGAGTATAGGCTTCCCCTCCAAGCGTCTCTGGCGGAAATGACGCACCATAAGCCAGCTGTGCCCGTTCATCATAGCTAATCTCCGCGACCCCTTCGTTCATAAGCTGTCTGAAGATGACGTTGACGGAATGTACAACTTCAGCACGGCTGCGGAAATTTCGGGCGAGATCAATTCGTTTTCCCGTTCCTGTCTCCTCACGCGTACTGCTATCTCCATGATCCTCTGCATGTCCAGGGGCATTCGCGCTGTAGCTGCGATACTTGTTCATGAAAAGGCCTGGTTCAGCCAAGCGAAAACGATAAATACTCTGCTTCACATCACCAACCATAAATCGGTTGCCTGGATTCTCTCTGGAGATCAGACTGACGATATCCTCCTGAACCGTATTGGTATCCTGATACTCGTCGAGCAGCACTTCGTCAAAGCGTGCACGATACTCCATCGCTGCATCGGAAGGCATTGAATGTTCAGGCGTGGAATCCTCATGCCGCAAAATATGCAAACAATAGTGCTCGAGGTCATTAAAATCAACCTGCGCACGTTCCTGCTTCGCCTGACGGTAACGCTCGCCAAAAGTGCTGACCAGCCTGGAGAGCTCCTGCATAAGCGGTGCAGCCTGCTCCAGCTCCTGCCAAAAGGTGAAGGCACTCCGGCCAAAAAGAGAACCTTTCAGATCGGTAACTGCCTTTTTGGCCGTTTCCCGCAGCTCCTTTACCTGCTCCTGCAGCCCGGGATCTGTCTGATCCTTTTTACATGGCTTCAACTTGCCAAATGCAGCTGGCTGGAATACCTCGGGCAGCCTTTCCCACGGCATAACTTCCACAGCGGATAAAAGCTCTTCCACCATAGCCAGATCCGCTGTGAGCGTCTCTGCATAAGGAGCTGGACCCTCAGGCTGTAATGAGATCTGAATCCCTTGACGCAGCAATCCTGCCGCTCCGCTCAAGGCAAGAGCCGCATCACGCAGAATGCTCTGTACCCATGCCGATTGCCCAAGGGCTTCAACACTTTCCACCTGAAAGGCTTCCGCCATCTGCATCAGCCAGTGATCCGGCCATGAATGGCTTCGCGAGAAATCATACAAACGCTGCACCAGCCGATGCATCGCATCGTCGTTTCGTTCCCCGCTGAACCAGTCCACCAGTTCGCGGAATGTGCTTCCCTCCTGCTCTTCGCCGTACTTTTCCTCAAACAGCTCCTCCAGCAGTTCCTGTCGAAGCATTTCAGCCTCATTTTCATTCAGGATGCGAAAAGCCGGATTCAGCGGAATCTGCTGATAGTACCTGCGAATGACCTCCATACAGAAGGAATGCAGTGTTGTAATGGAGGCCCGTCCGAGCAATGATAGCTGCCTGCGCAGATGTTCTTCCTCGGGCTGCTCTTCGAGTGCACGCTCCAGCGCTTCCCGAATACGCTGCTTCATCTCCGCGGCCGCCGCCTTCGTAAACGTAGCTACAAGCAAGCGATCCACACTGAATCCTTGGGAAGGGTCTGCGATTTTGCGAATAATCCGTTCAACCAGAACAGCCGTTTTACCCGATCCCGCAGCAGCCGCGACCAGAATATCTTCCCCATGCTCAGCAATGGCGCTCCATTGATCATCGCTCCAGAAGCTGCCTTCCGGTTTTGGCATATTCATCATGACGTTTCCCCTTCCCTGCTGTGAGACAGCATATCCCAGATTTGCTGTTTGCCCGGTTTGGACAGCAATTTATAATCATTTCCTTCAATATTTTCATCAAACTGACAGACCGGTTTATAAGGACAGAAGGTGCATGCCACCTCCTGCTGTATACGATACGGCTCAATGGCTGTATCTCCATCCGTAATCCGGGTTCCGATCTCGCGAATATTGCCGCGAACAGCAGCAAGCAAGGTGTCCCACTGTTCCGGCGTCGCTACAGCAGCACTGCTGTAGAAGCTTCCATCTGCCTTGAGTGCCACCGGAATAATCGCGGAGTGCCCTTTGTCCAGTGTACGGTCCATCTGTGCCACAGCATCGCGGTCTGCCAACAGCAGGCCTTTCATTTTAAAGCGTTTCAGCAGCTCCTGCTCTGCCTGCTCCGAGGTCATACCGTTTGCGGATTGCAGCAACGGATTATGCACATGGAAATACAATGTGCCTCCAGGCATCGCCGTTTCCCCCAACCACTCCTCGGCAGCACTGAGCAGCACCTCCAGATAGGTGAGCATTTGCAAGGACAAGCCATAATACACCTCATGAAGCTTGAGATCCGTCTGACTGGATTTGTAGTCGATTACCCGCAACAGCAGACCATTCTCGCCTTCGGCCACATCTACACGGTCAATACGACCCACGATCTCCAGCACACAGCCATTCTCCAGCTCGAAACGAAGCGGCGGCAAAGGTTTGCCCGGCCCAAAATCAAGTTCCAGCCCAATCGGTTCAAAACTGCCTCGTCTGGACTGCTCTCCCAGAATGACGGATGCACGGCTGACAATGTCTTTTAATTTGCGGAAAATATACCCGTAACGCTTCGTGCTCAGCAAAATTTCGCCCTGCAGCTGCGGAGCGATCTGTTCCACCGTCTGCTCGGCCTCCTGACGGCACTGTTCAGGTGTGAGGCTGCCCCAGCTGCGATTCTCCTCACGCAGACGCATCGCCAGCTGACTTAATGCCGCATGGAACAGCTGACCGATATCCGGAGCCTGCAGCCGATATAATTGCCTTTCTCGAAGCTTCAGGCCATGTGATGCAAAGTGGGAGAAAGGACAGGTCACAAATCGTTCCATACGCGAAACACTTGTCCGAACCTCTGTACCGTACAGTCTTCGGCTCGTTGAGGTTTGCAGCTGTAATGCACGATTGCGGTAAAAGATCGAGCCCAGCAGCCTTTCCAGCTGAGCACGGCTCTTCTCCCGCGATACATGCCAATTGTAAACGGCCCACCACAGCTCGGGAATCTCTTCGCCTCGGCGCCATCTGCGAAGCTGACCAATGAGCATCGAAAGACTTTGCTCCGAATGAACAGCGTAGGAGAGGTGAACAGCCTCTGAATCCAGAACGGGCGGCTGGGCAAGTAGTGGCTGCTCCTGCAATGCAAACATTTTGCGTACATGGCGCACAATCTCGGAAGGCAGCAGAGATTTGCCTTCATCATCTGCTACAGGATAGCTGAGCCATAACTGCTTGCTGGCTGCTGTCAGCGCCGTATAGATGAGAAAGCGCTCATCCAGCATAAGTCTCGTTGCACCAGGTCCTAGACCCACGCCTCTCTCTGTCAGCAGCAATCTCTCGTGCTCCGTTAACACCCCGCCATCCTGAGGGATCGCGGGCAACTCGCCATCTACTGCTCCAAGAATAAATACGTATTTGATATCCCGCAGACGTGTACGGTCCATCGAACCAAACAGCACTTGATCCAGTGCAGGCGGAACCAGCCCCAGCTTGAGCTCGGTCAATCCGGTTTCCATCATGCCCGCGAATAAATGCACGTCCAAACGTTCATCACCCATCATATCTACCATCTGGTCCAGCAGATCGAGTACAGCCCCCCACATCTGACGATGCTCTCTGGAACGCTCCGGATCACCCTGTGCTTTGGCCTGAGCAGACATCTGATCCAGCTTGTGTGCAATGTCAGCATCCTCCAGCAGCTGGAATAACGCCTCACATTGAGCGGCAGCCGTTTTGGCTTTTTTCATTCGTTTCTCAAACATGCCGAGAGAAGATATAATGACGGTCCGACATCTCTCCATCAGTGACAATACAGCATCACGTCCCCGGCTTCTTGCTTCCTGAGCATGATCCTCCAGGGACAAGCTCGGCACGTACTTCCATGGCTTGTCGTCCGTCCAGCGATATCCATGGATGCCGCAGGCGAGCACATAGTTTTCGAGCTGGTCCATATCTTCACGGGTAACAGAACCATCCAGCGGAAGCAGCAGATCGGTTTTGACACAGCGAAAAACGTCCTCGTACCGCCAGTTGCGGCGAACCACATCCAGTGCTGCACGAATAAATTCAGCTAAAGGATGATGGAGTTCACTTCGTCTCCGGTCCAGAAAGACGGGGACATCGTAATCCCTGAATAGTGGCTCGGCAATATCGGCATACGTCTCCATACTGCGAACCAGCACCGCCATATCCCTATACCTCGCTCCATGCTCCTGGGCCAGACGCCGCATCTCACGCAGAGCTCCCTCCAGCTCGGCACGCCGGTTCTCGGCAGCGATCAATCGTATGCCTGCATCCTCACCATGACTCCGCCAGCGAACACGCCGGTCAAAGCCAGCCTCCAGATGTGCAAGTCCCGGCCGATCCTTAAACCTAGGCAATACTTCAGCATGGAGTACGGTCGTATCACTCGCCACACCCAGATGCTCAGCCATGCCTTTAAGGCGCACATAAGCGCTTGCTGTTGGATAAAAAAGCTCCAGCTCCCCTGGTAACACACCTTGCTCGTAAGCCCGATCCAGCGTTAAGGAGATTGTGACAGACGAGGCCTGAAGAATGAGCTGACCAATCACACTCAGCTCCTGTGGCGTAAATCCATGAAAGCCATCAATCCACACCTCGGCTCCTTGCAGCCAGCTGCTTTCCGGCAACCGACCTGTCAGTTCATTCAATGTGTCCTCATCATCAATATATAAATCTGTTAATTCCTTCTCGTAGTCATGATAGATCAGACTCAGATCATGCAGCTTGTCCTCCAAGATAGGTGATGCAGACGCAATTCCCCACTCCGTGAGCCCTTCTTCCAGCGCTGATGCATGAACCTCGTAACGCTTGAATTCGCTATATAGATTCGTCAGTTCTCCAATAAACCCGAGCTGGCTGCCCGAGGCAGCAAACAGCTTGAGTTCTTCTTTTCGACGTTGTATGACTTTATATAAAAGCATCTTTTTGCCCTCGGCTCCAATGGGAATACGGGCAGATCCGCCAGCTTCCTGCATAACGCGATAAGCAAGACGCCGGAAGCCCAACACTTCAGCTCGCATCGTGCCTTTAATGGCTCCTGAGGACAATAGGGCCTGCTCTGTCCGAAATGAGCTCTGCTCCGGAACGAGCAAAATCAGCGGTTTGCCTTGCGGCTCCTGTTGAAGCAGTGTTGTAATTTCCCGGGTTATCAGTGTGCTTTTGCCACTGCCTGCCCGGCCAATAACAAAACGTACGGACATGTGTCATCCTCCAAACTGCACGTTCAAGATTTTAATTTCCAGTATACCATACCTTGTTCGCTTCGGAACATACGTTTGCCATGATCCACCATAAACGGCGCTCATCTACGAGAATGGCAAAAAGCCCTCAGCGATATCCACTGTGGACTTATAACCTGGATGTTACTTTATTTGCCCCTGTTGTTTACAAGCTTGATGTAAAAAAGGAAGTCTGTTAATTCTTTTTGCTGCGCACTTCAAAAATAGCGAATTTCAGGTAATGGCCTTCATCTACCCCCAGAATTTGCGGGTGATCCTTGCCGGCAGCTTTCCAGTCGATCAGACGCAGCACTTTACCTGCATCTTCAGCCGCATCTGCAATCGTTTCGAGGAACAGATCAGGACGCATGTGGTAGGAGCAGCTCGCGGTCACCAGATATCCACCCTCGTTGACAAGTTTCATGCCCTGCAGGTTAATGTCCTTGTACCCGCGACAAGCCCCTTTGACTGCTGATTTTGTTTTGGCAAATGCAGGAGGATCAAGGATGACCACATCGAACGTTTTACCTGCACTGGATAACGCCTTGGACGTGTCCACCTTTTGCTCCGCGGCCCGTGCCCGTGCATTGCGCTCATCCAGCCCTTTGACCTGCTCACGCAAATACTGGAAGGCATCCGCTACTACAAACTCAACCCGATCGGTGAAACCATTCAGATCCACATTGGTTCGTGCACTTTCGATGGCATGCTCGGAAATATCGAGACAGGTTACTTTCTTCGCTCCATATTTGCAGGCGTTCAGCGTAAAGCTGCCGGTATGCGAGAAACATTCCAGCACAGTCGCACCATCCCAGTACGGGAACGTAACCACTTTGCCGCTCTTGTTTACAGGCAGCATCTGCTCGGTTCCTTCATGCTCAATCTGCTGCATGGTAATGCCGCTTTTGTATCCCCAGCCTTTCATCAACGGTTCAATAGCCGCACGATTCTCACGCTGGTCGAAGAAATAACCTGTTTTCTGCCCTTCTACGATGTCTACTTTGATGAGCAGCCCATTCTCAGTCACGGTTACATGGCGCGGACAATCTCCGTAGAGAGGACCTTTGACCTGCTCCAGACCCTCAAGCTCACGAATGGACACATCGCTGCGTTCATAAATACCTTCCGGCTGCATGACTTCAATGAGTGCTTGCACGATGGCTTCACGACAGCGGTCCATACCCAGTGTCAGGATCTGCACAACGAGAATGCTGCCAAAGCGATCCACGATCAAGCCGGGCAGAAAATCGGCTTCTCCATAAACGAGACGATAGGCTTCACCATCTTGTATGAAGCGTTCCCGGTGACGCAAACAATCGCGGAAACGAGCAGCAAAAAAAGCCGTGTCCATCTGTTCGAATTCCAAAGGCTGATAAGAAACGACACGGACAGTAATTTGAGAAGTCGGGTTGTAGTATCCCGTCGCCAGGTAGCGGCCTTGATGGTTGAGAATATTTACAACATCCCCCGGCTCCGGGCTGCCGTCAACGGATGCAATTTCATTTTTAAAAACCCAGGGATGCGCATGTTCCAGCCGTTTTTTGCGGCTGCGTTCCAGTGTTACCGATGGCAAGATTGATCCACTTCTTTCGTAAGTTAGTTTAAAAGATAGGTTTGGGCGGCAACGTGACCGCTTCGGGAACGAATCGATCCTCTGATCGCAGTTATCCCCAGATTTTTTCGATTCCCTTTCTTCAAAGGGAAAATCCGGTGATAAAGGCGACCGCTTCGCTTCTTTGGATTCGATTTCGTCCCCTCCGCTACGTTTGCCGAATCACCATATCTTTTGAATTGGGGGCTGGCAATTTGAAAAGACCACTCCCGAGATGAATTTATCCACCGTGCTCACGATTGCCGTCAGCTTGTTTCATGTTCCCTCTCTACCTGTCATGCTTGTCTCCACTTTCTCATAGGATAAGTGATAAGCAATTGGGACGGGAGGAGTGATGTTATCATGTTCAGGGATATAATTTTGCCATTGTTATATGGGCTTATTATTTTTTTTGGCGGTATGAAGCTGATGGAGACAGCGCTGCAGCGCATGGCTGGGCCGATGCTGGCAGGCTGGTTGAATCGGGCCACCTCTGCCCCGTGGAAGGGCATGGCCTTCAGCGCCGGAGCAACGGCGCTGCTGCAAAGCAGCACCGCTGTGACCGTGCTAACCATTGGACTGGCTAACGCACGTTTAATCTCGTATGGCCGTACACTCGGCATTATCCTCGGAACCAACATCGGCACGTGTCTGACCACAGAGCTTGTCGGTCTCCAGCTCGGACGGGCTGCCCTGCCGCTGCTGCTGGTCTCGCTTACCGGCTGGGCTCTATTTGTGATCCTTGCCGAACGCAATCAGCTCGCTCCTGAACGTATTCGTCATACGTTGGCGAATATCCAGTTCAGCTTTTTGGCAGCAGCCGGCTTTGCCCTTGTTATGACAGGCATCCAGGTCATGCAGTCCATAGCTGTTCCTTTGCGCAGCATGGGGGTATTCCAGTGGTTTCTGGATCGTTCGGCGGACAGCCTGTGGTGGGGCTTCCTCGCCGGTGCGTGCCTGACCGCGCTAATTCACAGCAGTGCCGCGGTCATCAGCATGGCGATTACGCTGGCAGCCACAGGGGTATTGCCTGTGGAGATCGGCATCGCCATTGTGATCGGGTCCAACGTGGGGACCTGCATCACCGCTGTTATTGCAGCCGCGGGCGGGGCTCCCGCAGGCAAATTTGTAGCAGCCTCCCATGTTGTACTCAACATTGCGGGAGCGCTGCTGTTTATGCCGCTGATCGGCCAGCTGCACGCAGCTTCGGCGTGGCTGTCAGCGGACAACGGGGCACAGATTGCGCATGCCCAGACCCTTTTTAACATCATCAGCTCATTGCTGGCTTTACCGTTCTGCTACCTGCCCATCTGGCACAAAAAAACACCTGTCCACACCCCGTCGACCAAGACACCTGTTGTTTAAATCTTCCAGTATTCCAGCATTGCCTCATGACCCACAGGAAGCCTCGTTTGCTCCATGTGACATATCGTCAAGTCGAACGTTTATACGTAAATGCCCAGCTTGCTCAAGCCCGTACGCAAAATTTCGTCATTGTTATCATATCCGTCCTGCTGCTGTTTGGACCAGGCCTCTGCGGGAGTATACCAGTCTACACCTTTGATCTCTTCAATCTGAGGCTGCAGGTCGCCGCCTTCCGCCTCCACAAGATAATAGTGCACTTCCTTGTCCACTGGTCCAAACTCCGCGTGCTGATACGTATAAGCGATAATATCGATCGGCTCCACAATGCGGCCTACCATGCCCGTCTCTTCCAGAATTTCGCGAAGTGCGGTCTGCTCGATCGTTTCTCCGGCTTCCATTTTGCCCTTGGCCAGTGTCATTTTGCCATAACGATCCATGATGAGCTGAATTTGAAGCTGACCGTCTTCTCCTGTTCTGTACACCACGCCGCCTGCTGAAATTTCTTTTTTGTTCATGCTGTTCTCCCCCGTCCACTTTCATTTCTGTTCTTGGCAAAGAAGGACCTCATCTCCCCGGGTATTCTCCCCAAGGAAATGAAATCCTTGTTCATGACGCCGTGATTACATCGCGGCAGACTTCAAATTCTCATCAAGCACACGAACCAGTGTACCCTGGCTTTCATTGGCTCCGGCTTCGGTCAGCTTCACTCGGCACACTTTACCAACCATATCAGGCGTTCCATCGAACACCAGCTGGATGTAGTTGTCGCTGTAACCATGCAGCTTGCCGCTGCCTTCGCGGCCCTTCGCTTCGCCTTCAGGGATAACCTCCAGCACTTGTCCAACAAATTTCTGAGCATACTCCAGCTGCATTTGCTCGGACAGCTCAATCAGCTCATGCACACGTGCATTTTTAACATCCTCATCCACCTGATCCTCCATGCGTGCTGCTGGAGTACCTGTCCGTTTGGAATAAGGGAACACGTGCATTTCGGAGAAGCCGATTTTGCGCATCAGCTCATATCCGTTACGATACATCTCATCCGTTTCACCCGGGAAACCAACAATAACGTCCGTTGTAATCGCTACATCCGGCATCGCCTCACGAATACGCAGCATTTTGTTATAGAACTCTTCAGTTGTATATTTGCGGCGCATACGTTTCAATACCGTGTCATCTCCCGCTTGCAGCGGAATGTGGAAATGACGAACCAGCTTGTCCGAACGTTTGATCACATCCAGCATTCGATCATCAATCTGGCTCGCTTCAATTGAACTGATACGAATGCGCTCCAGTCCTTCCACTTTATCCAGATCCCACAGCAGATCGGTCAGATCATAGTTTTCCATGTCATCTCCGTACCCGCCTGTGTGAATGCCTGTCAGAACAATCTCTTTGTAACCCGCCTGTACAAGCTGATGCGCCTGTTGAATGATGCTGTTTGCTTCACGACTGCGGGACAGACCGCGGGACCAAGGAATAATGCAGAACGTGCAGAAGTTGTTGCAGCCATCCTGAATTTTCAGGAACGCACGTGTACGATCGGCAAAATCCGGCACATCCATCTCTTCAAACACACGGGTTTTCATAATGTTACGCACCGCATTCACAGGCTGACGGGATTCCTGAATTTCTTTGACATATGGCAAAATTTTATCCCGATCCTGCGTTCCGATCACGAGGTCTACGCCCGGAATGTCCAGAATCTCCGCAGGTGATGTCTGCGCATAGCATCCCGTTACCGCTACAATCGCATCCGGATTGCGCCGGATGGCACGACGAATAATTTGACGGCTCTTTTTGTCACCTGTATTCGTTACGGTACACGTATTAATCAAATAGACATCTGCTGTCTGCTCATCGAAGTCTACCTGATCGTAGCCTTCATTTTTGAACAGCTGCCAGATCGCCTCTGTATCATAAAAGTTAACTTTGCAGCCCAAAGTGTAAAACGCCACGGATGGCATAATTACATTCCCCCCATTTCTCCGGATTCATATAAAATACAAGTTAATGCCGCCATACCCGCCGTCTCGGCCCGCAAAATACGCTTGCCCAGTCCAACGGATACCGCACCTGCTTCATCAGCCTGAGCCGTTTCCTTCTCGGAAAAGCCGCCCTCAGGTCCTACGACTACGAGCACCTTTGCTCCTGCATCAGGAGCAAGTTCAGCAATAAACGGCTGGAGTGCATCTCTCAGCTGTTTGCCATTTTCTTTTTCATAACAATAACATACCAGATCATAGTCCCTAAAAGAAGATAACAGCCCTTTCCAGGAAAGCGGCTGCTCAACGGTTGGAATGCGGTTGCGATGACTTTGCTCGGCAGCTTCCTTGGCAATCTTCCGCCACCGCTCCATTCGTTTGCCTTCTTTTTTGGCGTCATACTGCACAATCGTACGTTCCGATAAAAAAGGCACAAACGATACGGCCCCGATCTCGGTACATCTCTGAATGACCGTTTCCATCTTGTCGCCTTTAGGCAGACTCTGTGCAACGGTTACGTCTAATCGTGCTTCATGATCCATAACAAGCGGCTCGATAATCGCAGCCTTCACTTCACTAGCATCAATGCTTTCTATAGCCACTAACGCTTCTCTGGAGTTTCCGTCGCTGACAATCAGCTTGTCTCCAGGCTTGCCGCGCATGACTTTGCCGATATGACGGGCATCATCTCCCGTAATGATCACTGCATGTTCACTGAACTGCTCTGCAGATACAAAATATCGCTGCATATGTCTGTCCACCCATTCTTTCCTGTTATGACTGGCATTCTCCCCGCCGGACGGCAGGCGAGAATCCAATCGCCACAGATGATCATACAACTTTTATGTGCTTCTGACCAGCGTTCTGGCCCAAATAACAGCTCGCTTATTTAAGGTATAATTCAATAATCAGACCGACGACATCTCTGTACATATCGGTTGCGAACAGATACAGCGGCTGAATCGTGACGGCCTGCAGCGGTGGAATGACCAGAATCAACAGAAAGACAAAGATCGACCATTGCTCTACGCCCTGCAGCTTGCGGCTGATGGATGGGGGCAGCACATCCTCAAGAATGCGATAACCATCCAGCGGCGGCAGTGGAATCAGGTTAAACATAAACAGGAAAAAGTTGGTTATGCTGAACATGGGCAGGAAGATCATCAGCGCAGTAGCCACTCGCTCATTTTCAATGCTCCCCAGTACACCCGATCCAAACAGCATACCATAGATAATGGCACCGATAATTGCCAGCAGCAGGTTACTGAGCGGACCTACGGCAGATACGATGGTTCCCATTAATCTTGGCTTCTCGAAATTGGCACGGTTCACTGGAACCGGACGAGCCCATCCAAATCCTGCAATCACCAGCAGCAATACACCTAGCAGATCAAAATGCACAACCGGATTCAGCGTAACCCTTCCGAGCAGCTTCGCCGTTGGATCACCGAATTTGTTGGCAAAGTAGGCGTGTGCAAATTCGTGAACGGTAAATGCGATCAGAATAGTGACAAGAAAGAAGGGCAGCTGATCAAGGGGAAGACGGATAAAACGCTCCAAGAACTCCATAGACTACCTCTTTCTGGCTTCAAACGCCAGCCAGTCCTCTTCACGCTCGATGGCACGAACTTCAAATCCGGCAGCCACAAGTGCATCATGCACGACCTGTTCTTTGTTTTTCCATATGCCTGAGACGATATAAATACCGCCAGACTCCAGCGCGTTATATACATCATCCACAAACAGCAGAATGATCTCGGCCAGAATGTTGGCAACGATAATTTTCACAGGCAGCTTCACGCCCAGAGCCGGGTCCTGACTTCCAAGAACAGATAACAGATCGCTTTCTTTGACCGTAATCTGCTGCTGCATGTTGTTCAGCTCCACGTTTTCCATGGCGCTTGTAACTGCAACCGGATCAAGGTCAAGGGCCAGTACATGTTTTGCTCCCAAATGCACCGCACCAATGGCGAGAATGCCGGAACCCGTGCCTACGTCAATGATCTCTTCGCCGCCTTGGATCACGTTCTCCAGTGTGCGCAGACAGAGAGTTGTCGTTGGATGTGTTCCCGTACCAAAGGCCATCCCCGGGTCAAGCTCGATAATTTTCTCATCCGCGCTCTCGGGTGTATAATCCTCCCAAGTCGGCTTGATCGTCAGACGGTCCGAAATACGGACAGGCTTGAAATACTGCTTCCAGGCTGTAGCCCAGTCATTTTCGTCCACTGTACGCGTCTCGTAACGAATCTCTCCGGCATTAATACCGAAATCGGATAATTCCTCTATTCTCGGGTTCACCTCGGCTTTCAAGGCATCCATATCCGTACCTTCGGAAAAATATCCTTTGATGACCGCGAAGCCTTCGGGGATATCATTAAGCGGAACATCATATAACTCGCCATACGTTGTATCCCGCTTTTTATTTAAAGTACCGGATTCTTCAATCGATACTCCTCCAGCACCCGCTTCATGCAAAAAATTCGAGATCATCTCCACAGCTTCTTCTGTGGTATGTATTGTTAGTTCATGCCATAACATACGTGGTTTTGCCTCCTCAATGATTAAAAACGTGGTTTCGCCTGCTTAAATTAAACATCCCAACTATTGTACTACACAAGCAAGCCAGAGCACAAAGCATAGTCATAAAAGCAAATAAAACAGGATACCCCGCAGTTTGACTGCTTGAATATCCTGTCCTTTCGTACGTGCGTGCTTTTTCGCAAAATTAATAGAACCGTCCGCCGTTCTGTGTAATCATCTCTGCAGCCTGCGGCAGAGAATCCTGAGATACGGACACTGTAAGCAAAATGCTTTGCGTCACGCCTCCAGACACAGTCTTTGCCGAATCATCATACACCTGACCTCCGGACAAAATTTCGGTCTCATCACTGATGAGGGAAAGTACATTCAGTTCGCCGCTAAAGCCGCCAACGACAGCTGTAGGGGAGCGGTCATCTCCGGAAACGGCACGCGAGTCTGATTGAACTGCCCCCCTGCCAATACTCTCGATCCGCAGCTGGTTAGGGTGAAGCAGTTCCAGGGCTCTGCGTGCAGATTCTGCCTCCGTCCAGCTTGTGAAGACAGCTTCAAGTGTGACCGCGGAGCGATCCTCCGTCATTCCAATTCCCGTCCTTGACGGCGATCCGCCGCCTCGCTGCGACGCAATGCTTCCAAATCCTCGTGATCCGCCGCTTCTGCGCTAAATTCTACATCTTCATTTTTAGCCGATTGCATACGTTTCATCTTTTCGGTTTTGGTCAATATTTTGCCCGGGCGTTCATGTTCTGCCATGTTCATGCTCCTCCTTCTTGAATCACGTTTTCAGTTTTTTCTGTCCTCTTCGTGGCTGGGTAAATGATCCGTTCGACCTGCTGCTCGAAATCAGATCATTCCGCCAGCTTGTTCGATAATGGACATTGCACGATGGTGTACCGATTCATCCACTACGACCGTCAATAAAATATCTCTTCCGGTAGGCCCGCCTTGCCCACCATCACTCATGCCGCTTGCAGCAGGGTCTGCAGCAGCCATAATACCTGAGCTGGCATGCGTGTTTAATGTATCCGGCACCCAGGAGGAATAGCTGCCTGAGACTCCCGGTTTATAGGAGGCTCCACTTGGGCCGACACCCGCATAACGACTGAAACGATTAATCGCTAAATCCTCCACTCGTAACGCCTCCAATTTTTTGGCTGCACCTTCTGCCTGCTCCGGGCTGTGGAAATACGCCAAAATATTTTTCTCCGTCATTTGCCACCCGCTCCTTCCGTTTCTCATCCTGCATTCGGTGTATCCCTTAGCCTATCGTTCCCGCAAAATTATCCTTCCGCAACCGGGCCCAGAATATACCGAATGGTGCGACTTCTATATAAGTTGAACTAAAGATTTTACACCATCCACTCCGATGACAGAACAACCTTCCAATCGCTGTTATTCAACTTGTATAGTTTCGCTTGCACAATTTTTTGTAAAAGCACAGCAAAAAGGACATCTCCTTAACGAAGATGCCCTTACATTTCACTTTATATATCAGTCGCCACGAAAGGCACGTTTCACTCGATCAAAGAAAGATTGCTCATGTTCATGCGTCTGCTCGCCATCCAAAGCCGCAAATTGACGAAGCAACTCCTTCTGCTCATCACTCAGCTTGCTCGGGGTAACGACAACCACTTTTACATGCTGGTCCCCTTGTCCCATACCGCGCAGGCGCGGTACTCCTTTGCCTTTGAGACGGAAATACGTTCCGGTTTGCGTTCCCGCAGGAATCTTCAGCTTCACTTTTTCGGTAAGTGTCGGGATTTCAATCTCATCTCCCAATGCTGCCTGCGCAAACGTCAATGGAACTTCGCAGTAAATGTCATCGCCTTCGCGTTCAAAGAAGTCATGAGACTTCACACGAATCACGATGTACAAGTCTCCTGCAGGGCCGCCACGCAGACCGCCCTCTCCCTCACCTGTCATACGCAGCTGTGCACCGTCATCAACCCCCGCTGGAATGCGGACATGAATTTTACGCTGCTTGCGAACTTTACCACTGCCACTGCATGTCGTACATTTTTCTTTAATAATTTGTCCTGTACCGCTGCAGTTGGAACAAGCACGACGGTTCACCATACGGCCAAACGGCGTATTTTGAACCACTTCCTGTTGACCGCTACCGTGGCAGACTGAACATGTTTCCGGCTTCGTTCCAGGCTTCGCTCCGGAACCATGACAGGTATCACAGCTCTCCGTGCGCGGAATAGTAATATCCGTCTCTTTGCCAAATACAGCTTCCTTGAACTCAATGGTCATCGTATACTGCAGGTCATTCCCGCGCTGCGGAGCATTCGGGTCACGACGTCCACCGCCACCGCCAAAGAACATATCAAAGATGTCGCCAAATCCACCGCCACCAAAGTCTCCACCACCGAATCCACCCTGATTCGGATCAATGTGACCATATTGGTCGTACTGAGCACGCTTCTGGCTGTCACTTACGACATCGTAAGCCTCTTTCACTTCTTTAAATTTGGCTTCCGCATCTGCGGCCTTGTTTACGTCAGGGTGATACTGACGGGCCAGCTTGCGGTAGGCCTTTTTGATCTCCTCGTCGCTCGCATTTTTGCTAACGCCGAGCACCTCATAATAATCACGTTTTTCAGCCACTCTTCCACCCCCATAACATTCACCTTATCGCACATCGTGACAAAAGGAAAGTCAAAGCACGGGAGCCCCGGCTATGACTTTCCCTTTAATCCGAACGTCACCGATGTTTAACTCGCAGCAAGTGCGAATTAATTATTTTTTATCTTCATCCACTACTTCGTAATCAGCGTCTACGACGTTGTCACGTTTTGCGGAACCTTGTGGTTGTTCTTCAGCGCCTTGAGCTGCTTGTGCATCTGCTTGAGCTTGCTCATACAGTTTAACAGACAACTGCTGCACGATCTCCGTCAATTCCTCTGTAGCTGCTTTGATATCTTCCAGATTGTCGGAAGCGAGCACGCCCTGCAATTTTTCTTTGGCTGCATTGGCTTTTTCTACTTCGCCTGCATCTGCTTTTTCACCAAGATCCTTGATGGTTTTGTCTACAGAATAGATCAGTTGGTCTGCGCTGTTTTTCGCTTCTACAAGCTCTTTACGTTTTCTGTCTTCTTCAGCGTGAAGCTCAGCATCTTTCATCATTTGTTCAACTTCTTCATCGCTCAGACCGCTGGAAGAAGTGATTGTGATTTTTTGTGTTTTGTTCGTACCTTTATCTGTTGCAGATACGTTAACGATACCGTTAGCATCGATGTCGAAGCTAACTTCGATTTGCGGAACACCGCGTGGTGCTGGCGGGATGTCTCCCAGCATGAAGCGGCCAAGCGTTTTGTTGCCAGCTGCCATCTCACGCTCACCTTGCAGGACATGAATCTCAACGCTAGGCTGATTATCTGCATAAGTGGAGAACACTTGAGATTTGCTTGTAGGGATCGTTGTATTACGCTCGATCATTTTTGTGAACACGCCACCTGCAGTTTCGATACCGAGAGACAATGGAGTTACGTCGAGCAATACAACGTCTTTCACGTCACCCGTCAATACGCCCGCTTGTACAGCTGCACCAAGTGCAACGACTTCATCCGGGTTAACGCCTTTGTGCGGCTCTTTACCTGTCAGCTTTTTGATGGCTTCCTGTACTGCCGGAATACGTGTGGAACCACCAACCAATACGATTTTGTCGATATCGTTCGGAGTCATTCCTGCATCGCTCAGTGCACGGCGTGTAGGTTCAAGCGTACGCTCAACCAGACCTGCAGAGAGTTCTTCGAATTTCGCGCGGCTCAGGTTCAGTTCCAAGTGCTGAGGAACGCCGTCTGCAACCGTAATGAACGGCAAGGAGATCGTTGTAGTCAATACACCGGAAAGTTCTTTTTTCGCTTTTTCCGCTGCATCTTTCAAACGCTGTACCGCTGCTTTATCTTTGCTCAGATCAATACCTTGATCTTTTTTGAATTCATTTACCAAATAGTCGATGATTACTTGGTCGAAGTCGTCACCGCCCAGTTGGTTGTCACCACTTGTCGCTTTAACCTCGAAGAAACCATCACCCAGTTCCAGGATGGAAACGTCGAACGTACCGCCACCCAGGTCATATACGAGAATCGTCTGGTCTTCGGATTTCTCCATACCATATGCCAAAGCTGCTGCTGTTGGCTCGTTGACGATACGAAGCACTTCCAGACCTGCAATTTTACCTGCATCTTTGGTCGCTTGGCGCTGACTGTCATTGAAGTATGCCGGAACGGTGATAACGGCTTGCGTTACCGTTTGGCCCAGGTATGCTTCTGCATCAGCTTTCAGCTTTTGCAGAATGATTGCAGAGATCTCTTGTGGAGAATAATCTTTGCTATCGATTGTTTCTTTGTGGGAAGTACCCATGTGACGTTTGATGGAGATGATCGTACGATCAGGGTTGGTGATCGCTTGACGTTTCGCTGTTTCACCAACGACACGCTCGCCATCTTTTTTGAAACCTACTACGGATGGAGTTGTACGTGCACCCTCCGGGTTTGGAATAACAACAGCCTCGCCGCCTTCCATAACGGCTACGCATGAGTTGGTTGTTCCTAAGTCAATACCGATTACTTTGCTCATCGGAAAATTTCCTCCTCAACATTTTAGAATCATCAGACTGTTCATCAGCCTTATTGTGCTATATAAGTTAAAACTAGAATGTTTACACGGACACTCCGATGACAGAATAACCTTCCAATCGCTGTTATCCCCAGATTTTTTTGATTCCCTTTTCCAAAGGGAAAATCCGGTGATAAAGGCGAACGCTTCGCTTTTTCAGGTTTTTTCTGTCCTCTCCGTTAACGTGCATAAAAATAGTTCAACTTATATAAAAAGTTACCTATGTGTATAAAACTGTATATTAAACTTCGTCCCTTAGTTCCAGGAATTATGAACTCACTTTAACCATAGCCGGGCGAAGCACTTTATCCTTCAGCATGTAGCCTTTTTGAACCTCTTCCACAACGATACCCTCTTCGTGCTCATCGCTCTCCACCTGCATAATCGCTTGGTGGAATTCAGGGTTAAACGGTTGTCCAACCGTTTCCATTGCAGTCAGTCCTTCGCTTGTCAGCACCGTTTCCAGCTGGCGCAGAATCATTTGAAATCCTTTGGCAAACGATTCAGTCTCGGAACCTTCCGGCACTGTAGCCATAGCGCGTTCGAAATTATCAATTACTGGCACCAGTTCGGTGATCAGCTTCATCGAAGCGTATTTGGCAAGCTCTTCTTTTTCCTTCTGTGTACGACGGCGGAAGTTATCAAAATCAGCCTGTGCACGCACAAAGCGTTGCTGTGTTTCCTCAGCCTCTGCTTTCAAACGTTCCAGTTCAGATGACTCCTGATTGATTATCTCCTCAGCCTGCGCTTCTGCAGCTGCAGCCTCATTGACTGGCTCCTGCTCAGCGGCTGTTACCTCTTGTTCTTCTGTGAATGATTGCTCCTCTTTCAAGATGTTCACCTCCTTATATAAATGCATCAAGACCGCTTTGCCGTTCCCGTCTCATGATTTAAAGCGGGTTGTCAGCATCGTCGTCAAATCACGTGATAATGTATTTAGAATATGGATAACTCGCGCGTAATCCATGCGAGTTGGTCCTAGAATTCCTATAGAACCGAGTGCCTCACCATCCAATGAATAGGATGCTGTAATCAAGCTGCAGTTCGCAAAGGCTTCGTGGTCATTCTCAGTACCGATTCGCACCTGAATCCCCTGTCCGCCGGGAACTGGCATCATTAATTTCATGAGGGTTGGCGTCTCATCTAACAAATCCAGAATATCTTTTACCTTTTCAACATCCTTGAACTCAGGTTGCGTCAGCATGTTTGTAGCTCCGCTGAGGAACAAACGATTGTCATGCTCGTTATCGAACGCACTGTTGAGGACCTGCATCACTTCCTCATAACGTGTAATATGGCGTTCCAGTTCCTGACCCAGCTCAGTGTAAAGACGAGATTTCAGCTTGTAGATCGGCACACCTACCAATTTACTGTTTAACAGACGAACCACATTCTCCATGTCAGCAACTGAAATTTCAGGAGGAATCTGAACCGTCTTGTTCTCCACCTGACCTGTGTTGGTCACAATAATAGCTACAGCTTCCTGATCATTCAGCGGAAGCAGCTGGAAGTGACGCAGCGACGTATGGAACACTTCAGGCCCAAGCAGAATCGAAGTATAATTGGTCATATGAGACAAAATGTTGGATGCATGCTGAATAACCTGCTCCATGACATTCAGTTTTTCTGCAAAAAATGATTTCAAATCGTCCAGTTCCTGCGGCTCCACCTGATTCCATGGAACCAGATGATCGACATAGTATCGATAACCCTTATGTGAAGGAATGCGTCCAGCTGACGTATGCGGCTGTTCCAGAAAGCCCATCTCTTCAAGGTCGGCCATTTCATTCCGAATCGTTGCCGGACTGTATCCAACATCTCCTCGTTTGGAAATGCTTCGGGACCCTACGGGCTCAGCTGAACGGATATAGTCATCCACTATAGCGTTCAGAATCATTCGTTGACGCTCTGTTAACATGGTGAGTATTCCCTCCTTCTGACTGTACTGTCCCATGTCGTTAGCACTCCAGTTAGTTGAGTGCTAATCGGTAATACAAAAATACCAAACTGACATGATCATTGTCAAGTGAGTTTACTGAATGTGGGCGCCTATTTCTAGTATAGGCCAATAACCTCTACTTATAACGCATGTTATTGGCCTAAATACTGTATTTCTTTACCCGGCGGATAATGCCTGAGAGTGAATCGCGCCCCGCCCAAAGGCGAATCGCTATATTGCAGATCGGCATGTAATCGCGCCGCCAGCTGTTTGCTGATCGTAAGCCCAAGCCCGGTTACACCATTGTTCCCGGTATAGAAACGTCGAAAAATATGCTGGCGGTCATGCTCGTTCAGGCCTGGTCCGTCATCATCAATATGAAAAATCCAGTCCGCATCATCAGCCGCAGAAATCTCCAATGTTAATTGGACTTGAGTTTGCGTATGACGAACTGCATTTTGCAGCAAATTCAACAGCACCTGAAACAGCTGTTCTCCCGCTGTTTCGACCATGAATGAATCCGCCACAGCAGACAACTGAACGCCGCGCTGCAATGCGGTTGGCATCAGCAGGTACACCGCCTCCTCAGCCATACTCTTCAAATCAATGACAGTCGTAGGCCATTCCTCATCGACAGTCTCCAGTCTTGAGAGCTGAATCAGTTTTCCAACCATATCAATGAGCCGCTGGGACTGGGCAGCAATAATATCAAGTCCCTGATCGGTGGATACGACCTGATCCTGAATGGCATAAACATAACCTTGAATGGACATTAGCGGCGTTTTCAATTCATGAGAAACATTCTGTAAAAACTCAAGCTGCTGACGATGGTGATCGTCAAGTCTGCTGCTCATCAATTGAAAAGTATGAATCAGTTCCCCGATCTCCGTATGGTCGGCTTGCAGAAACTGCTCCTTATCCGGCATGTTCGGTTCATATTTGCTGACAGCCTCCTTCAGCTGGTTCAACGGCCGCACAGTACGCCACACCGCAAATAACCCGATGAGCAGGATGACAACAAAGCTTGCAGCAATCGATAGAAGCGTTGTACGGAATAACGGGATATACATAGCTCTGAGTGACGAGAGCGGAGAATACAAGATCACTCGAAATTGTTTATGCGGCAGCTCCGCTTCACTATACAGCACCTTTTTCCCATTCAAAATCATATATCCCTCGTGTGTTCCCGGAAACCCCTCCAGCTTCATTCCCACACGGCCGGCACTGCTTGAAGCAACAATTTTATCATTACCGTCAATAACGAAATAGTCTGCATAAAAAAGAATATCCTTGATAAAGAAACGGAAGCTGTCGTTATCCAAGTCCTCCAGATCATCCACTCGAATGACTTTGACAGCCTTCTTCGTTTGACCATTTAACTGCTGCTTGACCTGATTCAATAAAATATCATCAAAGAGATGGATAAAAAATATGACCGTAAATGCAACGGTAACCAGCATACTTGCAAACAGGGCAAGCAGCATTTTGCTGCGTATCGTCTTCATCGCACATGCACAGCCGCTTTATAGCCGAACCCCCACACTGTATCAATCGACAGCGTCGCTTGTACCTGTACCAGCTTTTTGCGGAGACGTTTCACCAGATCATCCACAACGCGTACTTCCCCGTAAAAATCATAATTCCAAACCTGCTGAATCAGCTGCTCCCGGCTGAAGGGACGATCCAGATGCTGTGACAGAAATAACAGAAGCTCATATTCTCTGCCTGTCAATCCGACCTCCTGTCCGCGAACGTCCACACGCCGGAATGCTTCAGATATCTGCACGTTTCCTACACTAAAGTACGCACCCTCCTTGGGCAAATCCGGCTCTGTTTCCCTTGCTTCACTACTGGATAATACGCGGCTGCTATTAATTAGACGAAGCATACTTTTTACTCTGGCTACCAATTCACGTGGATTGAAAGGTTTGCTCAGAAAATCGTTGCAGCCCAGCTCCAGCCCATTCAAACGGTCAATCTCCTCTCCACGCGCGGACACCATAATGATCGGAATCTCGGTAAACGTTCGCAGCTCGGTCAGGAGGGTAAGGCCGTCAACACCTGGCATCATAATATCGAGAATCAGGCAATCCGGCTTTTTCGAGCGGACTTCGCCGATCAGCTCCCCGCCATGCGGGAACGAGATCACTTCATATTGCTCCTTTTTCAAGTAACCCGTGATCAGCTGTAAAATAAACGGATCGTCATCCACTACAAAAATACGCGGCATAGGTCTTCCACCTCAATTATGAATATGTCGTTTCTGATATGTTTTTTATTTAATATATCTCTACTAATGTACCAGAGTACAAGGCAGCATTTCAAAACTTCCATTGCTGGGTAAACATATTGAGAGAGTTACGCCATGTTATGAGAAAAGACGGAGGTCCCATAAGAGAACTCCGTCTTGTTTGTCGCTGTCTTTCATCATGTCACGGTAGTATTCGTTTTCGGACTGACATGGTACAGCCAGCTCACATCAGAACACATAATATTATTTATGGGATGTGCTTGATTTTGCTGCATCGTTTTTGTTTGTTACTGCTGTTTTTGCGGGTGCTTTCGTTGCAGCTGCTGCAGCTTTATGTGTTGCGGCAGTTGCAGTTTTGTGCGTTGTTGCAGTTGCTTTATGCGCTACCGTTTTGGCTGCTGGTGCTTTTGTTGCCGGTTTTTTAGCCGTTGTTGCTTTGGCCGCTGTTGCTTTTTTGGCTACCGCTTTGTGGGCTGCAATTTTGTGAGCAGCTTTTTTCGTTTTATGTGCCGTTTGTTTTGCTTTATGTGCGGTAGCTTTGGCTGTAGCGGAAGCTTTGTGGGCAGCCTGTTTCGCTTTATGTGCTGTTTGTTTCGCCTTGTGAGTGCTTGCTTTTGTTTTATGGGTTACCGCTTTGATTTTGTGAGCAGCTTTTTTTGCTTTATGTGTTGTTTTTGCTTTGTGAGCAGCCTTTTTCGCTTTATGTGCTGCTTTTGCTTTGTGATTCACTTTTTTGGTTGTTTTGGCAGCAGATTTGGTTGCTGCAGTTTTTACAGCAGATTTTTTAGCTGTTGTTTTGGTCGCAGTTTTTGCTGGCGTTTTAGTAGAAGTCTTGCTGGTTGATTTAGCTGTAGTTGTCGCCGCTGTTTTAGAACCCGTCGCTTTTGATGATGCAGCAGACGTTTTGGATGCCGGAGCTGCACTCGATTTCACCGGTGAGGTAGTCGACGTTTTCGTTGCCGATGTTGCTTTTTGTGTTTCAGCCGATTTCACGGAATTCACAACAGGTGTTGCGGCAAATGCACTGCCTGCTCCACCAAGTACGGTCATCGCTGTTACCAAAGCTGCTACATTTTTTGTCCATTTTTTCATGATCGGTCACCTCATTCTTAAATTTGAGCCATCTGCATTTTCCTCTCAGCACGGTTGTAGCCTTTGCTTCAATCGTTGTTCTTCTGATAGTTTTACTGCGGATCGCTTATGTAAGTTCATCTTAACAAGAGGTTGTGTGAGAACAGTGGGATAAGTGTGTGAAAAGTGTATGAAAAAAAGAAGGCAAAAAAAGACCACAATCCCATAGAAACCGGCAGGTTTCCTGGTCTTGTGATCTGATCTCTCTAAATTATACGAATAGCCAACCTAAGCTGATACATTCAGCTCCTTCAATACAGCAATTTCATCACAGCAGTTCTGCTTGCTGCAATGAACGCAGTCCGTCCACACCTTTTCCGGGAATATTTCCTTTTCCACAACAGCAAAACCATTTTTCAGAAAAAAGGAAACTTCATAAGTGAGGGCCATCACCTTCGGAATCTGTTGTCTCTCTGCTTCTTCTACAAGCCGATCTAACAAGCGCGAGCCAATTCCCAGCCCCTTATAGCCTTCCGAGATTCCAAGTGATCTGACTTCCACCAGATCATTCCCGAGACGGCATAACGAGCCGCAGCCCACCACAATTCCATCCACTTCAGCCACAATAAAATGCTCCAGCTGTCGATGCAGTACCTCCCGTGAACGCGGAAGCATGATCCCACGCTCAGCATATCCTTTAATCATCTCAAACAGTGGTTCAACATCTTCCGGTACAGCTTTTCTGCATATAACCGACATCCAGCTCTCCTCCTATAACGACGCTTTCCGAGGAAAGCCAGCTTCGTAGTTGTTAAATTGACACGCCCTGTAAAACAATATGAATAAATATACAACAGAGCGTATAGAATTTCAAGCTACGAATTTAGCGATATGGAGCCGATAAACTCGGCAAAAACGTCATTACCGAACAAAATACCCTGCTCACTAAGTCTAAAGCCGTCTGCTGTCCGCTCAAGCAGGCCTGCATGTAGCATTTTGCCCAGCGGCTTCGCAAATACGTCCTCCATGGACTCCCCGAATTGATCGTGGAATCGGGATGCCGAAGCGCCTTCCAGCATACGCAGACCAACCATCAGATAATCCTCCATCGCTTCCGCCCGTCCGATCTCAAAGTGATCCAATCGAGGTAGCCCTGCTCGCGACGCTTCAACATAAGGATTAATGCCCTTGATATTCATATGGCGTTCACGACCCACATACCCATGCGCACCCGCACCGAGTCCATAGTAATCCTCATTGCGCCAGTAGGTCATATTATGACGGCTTTCAAAGCCCGGCTTGGCAAAGTTGCTGATCTCATACTGCTCATAGCCCGCTTCCTTCATGCGTTTCATTAATAGAAGATACATCTGCAGCTCATCATCCTCATGGGGAAGAGGCAGTTGATTTTTTTGATACAGGGTATGGAAAAGCGTATTCTCTTCTACCTTCAGGCTATAAATCGAATAATGCTTCAGATCCAGTTCGAGTGCCCTGTCAATGCTTTCGTTCAACATCTCGACCGTCTGGTTAGGCAGCCCAAACATCAGATCAATTGACAGGTTATCCAGTCCTGCCTTACGTGCGTTCTCCAGACTGCGATAGACGTCATCCGTATTATGAATACGGCCAATGCCTGTCAGCAGTTCATTCTGAAATGCCTGCACGCCAAAGCTGACCCGGTTCACACCACCTTCTTTCATGGCTGCCAGCTTCTCGGCATCCGTCGTTCCCGGATTAGCTTCCATTGAAAATTCAATGTCGTCTGCCCAATTCGGGAAGTAGGTTTTGACCGAGCGCAGAAAATACGCCATCTCATCGGGCTTCAGTGCGGTTGGCGTACCACCGCCGACAAAGATGGTTTTGATTTCACCAGGCGGATTCGCCTTGACGGTATGCTCCATTTCCCTCTCGAGTGCCTCCAGATATTGCATGACCGGCTGATCCTTCAGCACGTAAGAATTGAAGTCACAGTAAAAACATTTATTCGTACAAAATGGAATGTGAAGGTACACCGCTTGGGGCGCACCTGTTTTCTGGTTGTGTGCTGCGAGTGTCACGGCAAGTCCCCCTCTATTTGAAAAAAGGAAGCCATTTGGCTTCCCTTTCAGCTAAATTTTAATCTTATTAATCATCGATTTTCAGTACCGCCATAAATGCCTCCTGCGGCACCTCTACGTTACCGACCTGCTTCATCCGCTTCTTACCTTCCTTCTGCTTCTCAAGCAGCTTCCGTTTCCGCGAGATGTCACCACCGTAACACTTGGCAAGTACGTTTTTACGCATCGCTTTAACCGTTTCACGGGCAACAACCTTGGTGCCTACAGATGCCTGAATCGGCACTTCAAACATTTGCCGCGGAATCAGCTCGCGCAGCTTCTCACAGATAATACGGCCGCGGTTGTATGCGCGGTCTCTGTGAACGATAAAGGATAAGGCATCGACCTGTTCGCCATTGAGCAGAATGTCCATTTTCACCAGATTGGACTGGCGATAGCCGGACAGCTCGTAGTCGAAGGAAGCATAACCTTTGGTGCTTGACTTCAGCTGGTCGAAGAAATCATATACGATCTCGGACAACGGGATCTCATATGTAATCGTAACCCGCGTTGTATCCATATATTCCATATTAATAAATTCGCCGCGTTTATTCTGGCACAGCTCCATAATCGTTCCCACATAATCATTCGGTACGATGATTGAAGCCTTCACATAAGGCTCCTCCACGTAATCAATCCGTCCTACTTCAGGATAGTTGGATGGATTATCAATCTGAATCATCTCACCATTGGTCAACGTTACGTGGTAAATTACGCTCGGGGCCGTAGTGATCAACGGAATGTTGAATTCACGCTCGATCCGCTCCTGAATAACGTCCATATGCAGCAAACCCAGGAATCCGCAGCGGAATCCAAAGCCCAGAGCACTGGAAGTTTCCGGCTCAAAGCTGAGCGATGCATCGTTCAGCTGCAGCTTCTCCAATGCTTCACGCAGATCTACATAGTCCGAAGTCTCAATCGGATACAGACCGCAGTATACCATTGGATTAATTTTACGATAACCCGGAAGTGGTTCAGGAGTTGGATTTTTTGCATCGGTAACGGTATCCCCGACCTGTGTATCGCCTACATGACGGATACCCGCAACGATGAATCCTACGTCACCCACGTTCAGCTCGTCCACAATCGTCATACGTGGCTTGAACGCACCAACTTCGATAACTTCAAACGATTTGTTTGTCGCCATCATTTTAATTTTGGAGCCTGCTTTAATTTTGCCATCAATAACACGTACGTACACGATAACCCCTTTGTAAGGATCGTAGTGCGAGTCAAAGATCAGCGCTTTCAGCGGCTGGTCCGGATCACCTACCGGTGCAGGTACACTCTGTACCACTTGCTCCAGAATCTCTTTGATACCAATACCCGCCTTAGCTGATGCGAGTACAGCGTTGCTTGTATCCAGACCGATGACGTCTTCAACTTCCTGCTTCACCCGCTCCGGGTCAGCACTTGGCAAGTCAATTTTGTTGATGACCGGAAGAATCTCCAGATTGTTATCCAGTGCAAGGTATACGTTAGCCAGCGTCTGGGCTTCAATCCCTTGAGCGGCATCAACAACGAGCAATGCCCCTTCACAAGCAGCAAGACTTCGTGATACCTCGTACGTAAAGTCTACGTGTCCTGGTGTGTCAATGAGATTCAGCAGGTATTCTTCTCCATCGTCCGCTTTGTAATTCAAAGCAACTGCCTGCAGCTTGATCGTAATTCCACGTTCACGCTCCAGATCCATCTGATCCAGCACTTGCTCCTGCATTTCACGTGACGTCAGCGCACCTGTGTACTCCAAGATCCGGTCCGCAAGTGTTGATTTACCGTGATCTATATGTGCAATAATTGAAAAGTTACGAATTTTACGTTGTCTTTCCCGAATGTCAGTCATTCCTTACCCCCAGAAACAGCCTAGTGTCAATCACTTCATTATAACAGTTGCTGCAAGGTGCATCAATCCCATCATGTTCAACTTCATAACAAAGCACACTGGATTAACGTCCTGAAAGTTTAGTTTACCGTTATTTTATCAGCTTCTATTCATCCTTCCCCTCCACTTCTATTCATCAACTCCGCCAAAAAGAGAGACGACCCACTTGATGCCGCTGTTCGACAGGTTCTGCAGCAGGCCCGCTGTTTTGTCTGCGAGCACATCGACTGGAGGTTTATGTTGATCTGCTCCAAGCACCTGACTTGGAGTCTGGACAGGAACAAAAGGCTGCTTCTTCACCTCAGATGGAGCAGTTCCAGCAGGTGCAGACTCATTTTGCACCTGAGTCGATTCAGTAGTAGTAGCCATTGCCGGAATGCTTTCGACAGGTTTGTTCTTCTGAAAACCATTACCCGCCAGCTGCATGCCAAGCAGCACGCCGAGCAGCATAAGCACGCTGACAGATAACATCTTTTTGCCGAATCTGGACATCTTGTCTTCCTCCCTCTTGTATAGGATAAATAGAATTCAAGTCTGTTCCGGGATCACGAGATTACTAGCTCACTACCCGTTCTTGGATGCTGGCTTTGCGCTGGCTTTATCCACGTTCTGCTCTTCCCAGTACACTTCTGCGATCATGTCAGCGAGAACTTTGGACGTTCGTTTGAGCTCGGCCGCCGTATTGTCGATGCCCCCGATTTCGATCAAAATGCTGTTCGGTGAAAGCGTCTGATTATATTCTCCATTGTTGCCTCCACCACCATTTTTACCCCACACCCCTCGGGACACTCCTGGATATTTCGCCTCCAGTTTTTTATGAATTTTGGCAGCAAAGGCTTCATTCTTGCGCCAGTTCGGATTCTCATGACCGATGATGAAGTATACCTTGGCATAGCTCTGATCACCGATCATTGTTGTTGTTTTTTTATGCCGCTGTGAATCACGGTGAATATCAATCAGATACGTCAAGTCATCATTCTGAGCGAGCGCTGCCTTTACGGTTTGCCTCGAATATTTATAAGAGAAGTTCCAGTTATAATCTTTTACTTTGGTCTGGTAATCCTCCTGCGCATGTTCAACTCCAATACCGAGCTTCTGCAAGCTGTCAGACAGATACGTCCCTACTTGAAAAACATTGCCCGTCGGCTTGCCGGAGGAAGGATTGTCACTATTCGTGCCGAGCAGTGGATTATACCCTTCACGCGGATGCGAATGATAGATTAGTACCGACTTTTTAGCAATAGCAGCATTGCCCTTGTCTTGTCCGCTGCCTTTGGATGGGGGATCTCCATTATCCTCGCCGGAATCTGTGTTGTCTCCCCCCGAAGAGGGGGTGTTGTCCTGACCCGGAGGAAGATGCAGGTCACTTTCAGGATTGCCTTCGCCTGATGAGGCTGTTTCGGTAAGTCCCGGACCCGGCTGATAATCTTCGGGCGCTTCTGCCTTCGTATTTCCCGACCCGGGCCGGAGCAGGACCGGCTGATTTGTCCCCATGCCCGGCATCTCACGTGCAATCAGGCTTTTCGGGTCCTGCGGATTGACGTTAGTCAGCAGTTGAAATACAAAAGAGGTCAGATTTTCACCGGAGATCGCAGAATTCTGCTCCTTTTGGGTTAGATGAGGCATCTCCATGCCCAGCATATCTACAAAAAATCGACTGGAGACCGATCCTGCGAATCCTTTCATTGAAGAAACGGGTGAGCTGTTCAGCCGTTTTTCGGCCATTCCACCAAGCCCCAGTGCAACAAAAAAGAGGGCGGATATTATCATAAGCAACAATAGTGTACGGCCCATGGCCAGCACATGCAGACATCTTTTTTTCCACTTGCCGATGTTCCATGCCAGGATCTTGTTCATTCTTCTGTCTCCTTCCCTTGCTGGACAACTCTTATACTTCAACTCTATGAGCGTGCGCAAATTGATAGAACAGGAAGTAGAAAGATTACTTGAACAAAAAAAGAAAGCCCGCTAGATTCGGACCTTCTTCATGGCTGTTCATTTTAGAAGCAGATATGGAGAAATGAGGGAAGTTCCCTTGAAAGGATATGCAGAGGTACGGGAGCTTTCCTAATGCGTATACGCCGCAACGTTTCCTGGATGTACAGCTTCGTGCAGTGCAGCATTCAGGCCGGTAGCGATAACGTTGGCGATGCCTTCGATAAACTCGTCAATCTCCTTCGGTGTCACGATGAGGTCATGTCCGAGCGGTTCAAGCACTTCTTTTACCAGACTTAAACGATCTGCTTCACTGATGTCATCGAGCATACCCATGATTTGTTTCGTCTGATCCGTTTCCTGCCGGAAATGAGAACGCATCATCTCAATGACGTTATTAACGATGGTGGAGGCATAACATACGGTTGGCACGCCAATAGCAATGCAAGGAACACCCAGAATTTCCTTCGTTAATCCGCGACGTTTGTTACCGATGCCAGAGCCTGGATGAATACCAATATCCGCCACCTGAATGGTAGTGTTCACACGTTCAAGAGAGCGGGAGGCCAGTGCATCAATAGCGATAATCGCATCAGGGCGGGTACGTTCAACAATGCCCTGCACAATGTCACTCGACTCAATCCCCGTTGTACCAAGCACACCCGGAGCAATCGCGCTGACCTCACGATATCCGGGGGCTACCTGATCAGGTACCAGTTCGAAATACTGGCGAGTGACCATTAAATTTTCCACAACTAATGGGCCGAGAGAATCCGGGGTCACATTCAGGTTACCCAAGCCTACAATCAGCACTTTGGATGTTTTATTAATTCCGGCCTTCAGCATAAAATTTTCCATTTCACGTGTGAATTCCGCAGCTACCCGCTCCTGCAGATCGGTATCCCCGTTACGAAGGGAAGGCACCTCGAGTGTGACATAGTGACCTTTAACACGCCCAATCGCTTTTGCGGCTTCATCATTCAGAACATCTATGCGGGTAATCGTAATGCCATCTTTGGTATCCACATCTTCACGCAGTCCGGGAATCGTTTGTTTCTGGCTGCCTTGTGCCATTTCTTTCGATTCAATCGCCAAATCGGTGCGCACGGTGTAGTTTTGCAAATCCAATGTCATCTTTCGCTGCCTCCCTTGAACCATTTGAGCATATTGTGTGGGAAAAAGACGGGCTTTATGCACTCTGCTGAACAACCATGCAAAATCTGTTGCAATTTACATTCTAGCGTGATAGAATATTTTAAGTTGTGAAACGTTTGTATTCATGCGAATGCCTTACAGGAGGTGAATGTAATGCCAAACATCAAATCCGCTGTTAAACGCGTAAAAACGAGCGACAAGCGCCGCGCACTCAACGCTTCTCAGAAGTCTGCACTCCGCACAGCTGTTAAAGCTGCTGATGCTGCTCTGGTAAGCAACGAAGTTGAAACTGCGAAAGCTGCGATTCAAGCTGCTTCCAAAAAGCTGGACAAGGCTGTAACTAAAGGTCTGGTTCACAAAAATGCAGCTGCACGCAAAAAGTCTCGCTTGGCGAAAAAACTGAACGCTCTTTCCGCACAAGCGTAAGAAGCGTTACTTATACGAACCAATGGAAAAATCCTGAACAGCATGGGCTTTCAGGATTTTTTAGCATCTGTTCCGCCGAGAAGACACAAAAACATAGCAATAAAAAACCAACCTGAGGCCAATTCCAAGCCGTATGTCAGAATTCATCTGCATACTTTACTTCGGAAAACGCACAGGTTGTTTTTTTGCGATTATTCCCTTGATAGTTTTACATAACCATCACGCGCCAAGTCTTAACAAAAACAGCTCCAGACCCAGCACTTTGTCCACAGCACCCGTTTTCATCTGATAATCGAGTTCGCTCAAGTGACTGAGAATTTTGCGCAGACGGTCCGCTTCAAATTTGCGAGCCTGTTCCCCGGCGATTTTCACGGCATACGGGTGCAGTCCGAGCTGACTGGCAATCTGCTGCTGTGAGTAGCTTTGCTGCCCCAATTCCTTCACCTGAATCATGATGCGAAATTGACGGGCGATGAGCGCTGCGATTTTGATTGGCTCCTCTCGCTGCTTAAGCAGCTCATAGAAGAGTGCAAGCGCCTTTTCCAGCCTCAAATTCGCTAACTCCTCCACCAATGCAAACACGTTTTGTTCGGTGCTTCGCGCCACGAGTGACTCAATATCTGCACGTCGAATCGTGCCGCCGCTGCCAGCAAACAAACAAAGCTTGTCCACCTCGGCAGATAACGTCTGCAGCCCCGTTCCAGCGTAACTGATCAGCGTATCTGCTGCGCCCGCTTCTAAGGCAACATCCCGCTGCTTCGCAAGCTTCACAATCCACTGCACTAGTTCTTCTCCACTTAACGGAGCAAACGCTAATACAACCGCCTGTTTCTTGGCAGCCTTCACCAGCTTTTTCCGCTCGTCCAGCTTATCGCCCTGCGCCAAAAAAACGATCGTGCTGTACTCAGCCGGATTATCCATATATGTAATCAAACGATCGACCTGATGCTCTATTTTCGCTTCTTTGCCCGCAGTAAACAAGCTGGTGTCCCTGACAATAATCAATTTACGCGGAACGAGAAAGGGAACCGTTTCTGCTTCTTCCACAACAGCTTCAATCGGTGTTTCGGAGAGATCATAAGGAATGACAGCAAAATCCTGATGCTCCTCTTCAATGACCTGTGTTTTCAGCATCTCCGTAAATTGCTGGATCTGATACTTCTCCGTTCCGTACAACACGTAGATTGACGCCGGATCTCCACTGCGTATTGCCTTTGTTGCACTTTTGACATCCATTCACCGTGCCTCCTTATGCCTCTTATCCTACCAGAAAAAACACAAGACAACAAAGGGACCTTCATCCGTTTATGGATAAAGGCCCCCGTTCTGCATCTATATAAACGCAAACACCAGCCATTCTAGAAATAACCAGTGCGCGGTCATACGACGTCAGTTGGATCAGTGATCGAATACTCTGTAGTTAATTTTAGTATATGCTTGTCATAACGAAAGGTTCTTTGTTGTAATAAAATAGGTTTTACTTGAGATTTCAGGCTTATTTTGCAGGCGGTGTTTCCGAAGCTGCATTCGGCTTGAATGAATTCTTCGTTGTTGTTCCGTCTTTGTCCGTTTCATAGCTGAACTGTTTACCATCCTGGGACCAGCTTGCGGATTTCAACGTTCCCTCTATATTCCGCTGCTCAATCAGATTCAGCATATCTGGATCATTGGCAGATTTTGCATAAACACTTAACTGGTCACCCATCAGCATAACTACATACGCTCCGTCAGGCGATTTCCATTCTTTTGCAGTTGTTGCATCCGATCCTGTATTTCCCGGATCAGTGGCCGTTAACCCTTGCGATTGTTGTCCGTCAGCCGTATCCCCACCCGCTCCGGAGTCATTGTTGGTTATTCCTCGAGCCGGTGCATCCTCATTAGGAATTATCGTTTGGGCTGAAAAGGTCTCGTCTGCTTGATCATTCTGTTCAGGCATGCTTTTTGGGTCCATGGCATTTGAATCAGCCCCATTACCAGCATTGGTTCCAGGCTGCTTCTGATCTAGGCCCTGATTCGGTTTCTCATTTTTCTGGGAAGGGGCCGCATCCACCGAAGGGCTGCTTTCCTGCTTTCCTTGATCTGGGGCATCCGCTCCTCTGGTAGAAGGTTCCACAGGTTTCTGATCCGCCTGATGATCAGGTGCTTGCGTTTCAGTACCATTACCTGCTTCGGGCTGATCTGCTTGCGGCTGTTCAGAACGTTCCTGAAGCGAATCATTTGAATCAGGTGCAGTTACACTTCCATCTTCCTGAGAAGGTGAGCTGCCTTGGTCATTATTCACTTCCATGCTCAGAGCAGACTGACCAGCATTGCTTTCTTGGGATGCCCCCGACTTCATCATCATAGAGTCTGCATTCTCGATCTGTTCCGGCTTATAACCAAATATGGCGAAACCTAATACAACAGCAGCCGCTGTTGCACCCATCGACATGCGACCTGCCATCGAATTAAACCATTTGGTTTTTGCTTTTCGCTCTCCTGAACTGGAACGCTGCAAATTCTCAAACGCCGCAGGGACAGGACTCATTTCTTGCACAGTGCTGCTTTGTTCCTTGCGTGCTTCATCAATTGCATCCAATTGAGGCATAATTGCATCAACCAGACTGAACCTGGGGCTTACTTTCGGCAAATCTTCCAGTTCTCTGGATAGAGCTCTAAGCATGCTAAAATTTTCGGCGCACTCCGGACACTTGGCCACATGCTGCAGCATTTGCGTCGCTTCCGCCTCGCTCAGATCATGATCCAGATACCGGTGCATCCATTCCACCACCTCTTCGCATTTCATCCTGTCACACCACCTTTCTGATACTCCTGTAGTAGATTCTGTAACTGTTGTCTGGCTCTAAATAAGTAAGACTTCACCGTATTGAGCGGAAGATCGAGACAATCCGCAATTTCGTTGTAGGATAAATCCTGCAAATATCTCAGAACAATGACGGTCCGATGATGCTCTGGCAGCTTGTTGATCGCTTCTTGTATATCCTTCGCCACATAAGTGGACATCACTTCGAATTCCACATTCTGTTTATCCTGAAAAACCATTTCATGCTCATCAATGGATACGGATGGCTTGGTTCTTCTGAACTTGTCAATACAGATGTTGGTAACGATGCGCTGCACCCAGGTTTTGAACTGGGCTTTCTCTTCATAAGAATTAATCTTGGTGTAAATTCGGATCAACGCTTCCTGCGCAGCATCCAAGGCATCCTGTTCATTATTTAGAATGTAATATGCGGTACGATAGACATGCTGTTCAATCTCCCGCAATAGGGTAATTAGAGCGTCGCGATCGCCCGATTGAGCGGCTCTGATGAGTTCCGGCTCTACCACAAAGGATCCCCCTCTCCCTGCAACCTTACTGACGTGATCATCGATAAAATTGTTGCAAAGTTAAGTATATTTTAATTTTCCATCACAAAATAACGGCTTATGTATAGGGGCCGCTGAATCTTATCTAAGAATAACAGAAAATGCAAACGTAGTCACCAGACGTCTGGCTTTAGGGATTCCAGTACTTACACGACTCAAAACAAATGCAATGGCATACATTATAGCCAAGTGCTTTTACTGAGCCAAAAATAAAAAAAGTCGAAATTTGTTCAAATCTTAAGGTTTTTTTAATGCAATTTTCATGAAAATAGTGTATTGTAAATTTACATTCATAACACGAGGTGATGAGCATGCCAGCTCTAGCGAAAATTCAACAATTAAAAGAACAAATGCCAAAAGAATATCAAAGCATTTCCCATTTTGTGGAGCACGCTTTGGAATCCATCGATACACTGGTTGAAGAGCACCGCAAATATGTTGCTGCACAAGCGTTATACGGCGATAAAATTGTCGGATCGGAAGAGCGTTTGTACAGAGAAACCGTACTTGATGTCAGAGCTCAGCTTCTGACTACGCTGGAAAAAACAGTCGAAGACATTTTGCATAAAGGCGACAAACATTGGAACAAACATTTTAAGGACGGCGTGGAGTAATCAACACTTTCATTATTATTCATTGATCAGATCGGATATGAAAAAGCCCCTTTTCCAAAATCCTCTTTTGAAAGAGAGTGTTGGAGAAAGAGGCTTTTTTGTCATGTCCTTATTCAACATCCATGATAAAATAGATATATTAAATAGACTCTATATAAGGAGTATTTTGAAATGAAAGCTATTCTTATTGACGATGAACTGTTAGCCTTGTCTTATTTGGAGTTTCAATTATTGAAGATGGACCATTCCATCCTGGAAATCATCAGTAAACTCACTAACCCTTACGATGCCATCGAATTAGTGAAGCATACCAAAGTGGATATAGCGTTTATTGATATTGAGCTGCCCGAGATAAATGGAATTGAACTCGCAGAAAGATTGCTGGAATATAATCCTGATCTGAAGGTCGTATTTATTACCGCTAATCAAGAATACGCTGTCGAGGGCTTTGATTTAAACGCAATTGATTATATTGTCAAGCCAATTCGTTTTGAACGGTTGTCCAAAACAATGCATCGCATCAACGAAATCATACCATTAATGTGAATGATCGTGTAAGAGACGATATTCAACACTGGTTCAAGGAATGGCAAAAACACCAACTCCCTTAAAGCTTAAAATGATAAGAATGTTTGCTGACCCTACCTATTACGTTTGAAAAGGATTGTTCATGTTGAAATTGCTCACGCGTACTCAAAAAAACTTAGCAAAACATAAAATAGCCTGGTTAATCCTAATCTACTCCGCAGCTTTAATTGGAATGAGACTGTTATGGTATACGGAGTTCTCTCCGCCCAATCAGCCCCATGCAGCACAGGGAAAATTTGATTTATCCAACTGGGTTTTTGATGATAAACATACAATTACACTGAATGGAGAATGGGACTTCTACCCCGAAACCTTCATTTCCCCTGACATAGCCATTAGTGATACATTTAATGCCGCCAATTCGACAATTGTTCCCGGTACATACAATGATACAAGTTCAGGAGCCAATTTCGGTACATATCGACTACAAGTACAACTACCCAAATCAAATACATCCTACGGGATTCACATTCCTCAAATTAAATCAGCTTATCGCATTTATGTGAATGGCAAGCTTTTATATGCATCGGGGTCTCCTGATGAAACGGCGATTCGAACAATTTCCAAGGTCGTACCGTATACAGGTAACTTTACTGTGGATCAGTCCACAATGGATATTATCATTCATGTAAGTAATTTCCACTATCACAACAAAGGTGGCATTATTGAATCCATCAAATTTGGGTCTCAATCCGCAGTTATTAATGAAGTACATTTTAGTGAAAACATGCAATTGCTAGTAGCTATTATTTTGCTGCTTCACATGTTGTATGTCATAATCCTGCTTTTCGTCGGCCACCGAAAGAAGGAACTTTTTTATTTTGCCGGAATTATTTGTTTTGCCTTACTTGTTACGTTATTAGATGACGACAGAATGATGCTCCGTTGGCTCCCGATCAATTTTGAATGGGCGATACGTATGAGAATTATTGGGTACTCAGCCCTTTCATACTGTTTAGTGTTATGTACAAAGCACTTACTAAGGGTGAATAATTTCAGAAAATTTATTTCCGGCTTCTCTATTTTCTTTTATACCTATATAATTGCAACCCTTTTCTTTCCTCTTGCTTGGTTGGATTATAGCTCAAAGATTTTAAGTATTTTCATGTTTTCCGCCATTTTACTTGTACCTATTATTTCAAGACAGGCTGTGAGAACAGGTCAAGAAGCCGCTATTTCCATATTACTTGCCGGCGTTGCCGTATCATTCAATATGGTATTCAGCGGACTGTTCAAGTCATGGATGAATCAAGATTTGCCGTTTTACCCCATTGATCTTATAGTAGCCTTTGTTGTTTTTGCCTCTTTCTGGTTTGTACGCTTTACTAAAACTGCAATTCGTGCCGAAAAACAAGCGGAGGTGCTCAAGAAAGTAGACAAGCAAAAAGATGAGTTTCTTGCTAATACGTCACATGAGCTTCGCAACCCGCTTCATGCGATCATTAATATGACTCAATCCATCATCGTTAGAAGGAGCAGCAAGCTGGATGCACCTGATCATGAAGATTTGAAGCTGATTGCCAAAATTGGACAAAGAATGTCACATCTGCTTGATGACCTGATTGATATTTCCCTTCTTAAAGATAGCCGGCTAACACTGGATACAACAAGTGTGTCGTTGCCTTCAATAGCAAAAGTCGTTGTTCACATGCTGAACTACATGACAGCGAACAGAAATGTGCAGCTACGGAACGAGATTCCCGATTCATTGCCTAACGTGGCAGCAGATGAGAATCGCCTTACTCAAATTATATTTAATTTAGTGCACAATGCTTTGAAATTCACTAAAGAGGGACATGTTTCACTTCATGCAGAAATCGTGAATGAATATGCTCACATCCATATTATCGATACAGGCATCGGGATTCACGAGAAAATGCAACAAAGGATTTTCTATCCGTACGAACAAGCTGATTCCAGCATCACATCTCAAGGCAGCGGTTTAGGCCTGGGTCTCAGCATATGCAAAAATTTAGTTGAACTCCATGGCGGAACATTGGAGCTTAGATCTGTAGTGGGAGAAGGATCAGTTTTTACTTTCACCCTACCTTTGGCCTCTGCCACCAAAGCCTTGGACAACGTTAAGATCATGGATGATTCTATCGTTCTATCAGGACAACACGCAATAATTGGCAATATGGAGTCTGCGTTCTCTTCAGAAAATATGCACGAGATCGACCGTATCGCAGGATCCATTCTTTTAGTGGATGACGATGCCATCAACTTGAAAGTTATTAAGTCTTTAATTGAACTTGATCACTATAAGGTTATCGCGGTAACGAATGCTGATGATGCCCTGCGAGAAGTATCCCATAATCAGTGGGATCTGGTTATCACGGATGTCATGATGCCCGAAATGTCCGGTTATGAGCTTACGGAAAGGATACGTAAAAAATTTACTATTTTCGAACTGCCGATATTGCTATTGACAGCAAGGAACAGACCTGAAGATATTCATACAGGCTTTCTTGCCGGAGCAAATGATTATTTGACCAAACCGGTTGAAATGCTGGAGCTACAGTCAAGAATTCGTGCGTTAATTCATTTTAAACAATCCGTTGACGAGCAATTGCGTATGGAAGCTGCATGGCTACAGGCTCAGATTCAGCCTCATTTCTTATTTAACACCATCAATTCTATCGTTTCGCTTAGTGTGATTGATTCTGATCGCATGATTAAACTTCTTGAGGCATTTGGTGATTATCTGAAGGGAAGTTTTAACTCGAATAATTTAGAACGCTTGGTACCCCTGTCTCATGAGCTTGATTTACTGCGAGCATATTTATATATCGAACAAGAACGGTTCGGAGAACGATTGGAGGTAGAATGGAACTTTGCGGATGATCTGAATGTTAGGCTTCCACCATTAACAATCCAGCCTCTTGCAGAAAATGCAATTCGTCACGGAATATTGAAGCGTGCAAGAGGAGGTAAGCTAACCATTTCGGCTATAAAAAAACAGGATTATGTTCAATTCGTCATTCAAGATAACGGTATCGGTATGGATGAGAAAACACGCTCCTCGCTATTCGACAGCAGGAAAAAAGCAGGAATATCCGGTGTCGGAATAACCAATACAGATCGACGACTCAAGAAAATTTACGGTCAAGGCCTGACGATTCAAAGTATATCCGGCGAAGGAACCACGATATCCTTCATTGTACCAAGGTAAAAAGAATCACGACTCAATTCCACCTGACAGAGTTGAATCGTGGTTCTTTTATTATTTTTGAAGTTCAAGCCACCTCAATACATCCCTAGCCTTCACCTGAATCAGCCCAGGAGCATCGGTTTTCTCAAGTTGTGGAAAAAGTTCCTTATACTTTGAAACATATTCACTCACACACCATCTTACTGCCCAGTTAATATCTATAGACCACGGAATCCACAGGTGTACCTCCGTTTCATTGGCATCCTGCAAAAGCCCGTATGCATACCAACCTCGAACTCCCCCTTCATGCTCCATACGAAGTTGCTTCCAATATAAAGCTCTTTCCTCTGCATCCTTCGGCTTCATCAGAGCATGGACTGCAATCTTTCTAACGATTGAAGATGTATCTCGCGAATATCGCCATAGTTCCTCCCTGTTTATTTGCTCTTGCTCGACGAGCCGGGATAAAGCCAGACCTCTCTCGACTTCATCAGAAGATCGAATTGAAGGCTTAACTGCATCTGATTTCACACTCGATTTCCAAAGGATGCGTTGTTCTGGTTGTCCTTCGAATTCCAGACTTCTTATGGCTCTGCCCACATTAACTCTGGGAGCATTATTTTCATAGTCTACAAACGGGTCTGCATGACGCAGGAGTGTACTGCACAGGTGCTCTTTATTTAACCCTGGGTATTTTGAAAATAAATATGTGGCAGCACCCGCTATTAGCGTGGCTGCTCCAGAGGTTCCTCCATAATAGGAAACCTGCCCCTCTTCACATGTGACAGATTCACAAAACGGTAAGGTTAAATGAAGCCTTGGTGCTAAAATGTCCGGCCTGAAGTGCCCGTCTCCATTTCTGCCGAAGGGTTCATCGGGAAATGGTATGTGCACATAACGGTCCCTGGTTCCACAATCATCGTAACCGCCCACCGCAAAATAGTCGATTGGCGGCATCACATTTCCTAATCTCGTATTTCCATTGGCACAGACCACCAGCACACCTTTCTGCACAGCGGATTGTAAAGCCCGGACCGTGGAATGCTCCTGACTGTTTCTCAGAAGAACGATATCTTCCGAAGCATGCCAGCCTGTACTCAGAATAATTTTGCAATTCCATGCCTTTTGCTCCAATATCCAATCCACACCTGCTTTTAAACGCTCTCCTTCGCCTTCCCTAAAAGCACCATGATCAAGCACAATCATATGGGCCGCAGGGCAAAGTCCGATATGTATGTCTCCGTTGATTGCAAAAGGCTCATGTGATAGTGCCAATACAGTTTGCAAACCATGCATTCCCGCTCCTTCATCCTGTCCTTTCAGGAAAGAGTCAGCATAAGCTTGATAAGCCACTTCCTCGTTACAATGTACAGACAAATCAGGTTGAACCGTAATGTACTTAAGTCGATGGCCCAAATGACGTAGAGCAGGATGCGGCTTTAATCGATCAATGATAATGATACCGACATCTTGACCAGATGTATCAAAATTCGGCGGTTCCAAAAAACCAAGCCGTGCCCATGTCGGATCAGGAATCTTCATTTTATCACCTCAAGAGATCTCTTATCCCATGCAGCAAGCATCAAGAAAAATTTTGAATGGACAATGCCCTAAACATCTGATTAATGATGCCAACAATCTCTTCAACATAATCTTGATAAAAGAAATGCCCTCCATTAAATGCATAATAGTTTACAGTACTGCTAAATATTCTATTCCAATCCTCTATCGAACCAATCATTGAACTGTCTTTGCTTCCATATAATATAGAAACCTCTTGTTCTATTGGCTCTCTCACCTGATACTTATATGTTTCAACCAATCTGAAATCATCCCTTATTATAGGAAGAAAATAATCTAATAGTTCTCTATTTTGAACGAATTCATCTGGTAATCCCCCTAATTGAACGATCTCCTGCAAAAATAATTCATCAGACAGCTTATATCTTTGTGCCCCCGGCTCTCTTATATGAAAGGGGGCTGTTTTCCCAGAAAGATAAACATGAACGGGTTGATTCATACCCGCTTTTTTTATTTGATCCAGCGTTTCATATGCAATTAATGCCCCCATGCTATGACCAAATAACGCATAGTCTCTGCCATGTAAGGTATGTTTAATTTGTTCCACCACGTCCATAGAAGCATTCTGTATATCGGCGTATGGAGATTTTGACAGCATTTTTCCTCGTCCAGGGTATTCAAAAGGCATGCATTCTATTTCTTTGTCCAAAACCTTAATCCAGGAATTAAATAAATATGAAGATCCACCCGCATGAGGCAAGCAATAAAGCACAAAAGGTTTCATGTGGACTCCTTTCTCATAACTATGTTTTAAAATCACCTTAAAATATCTGTACAAGGTTCCATTTCTATATAAGTTGAACTAAAGATCTTACACAATCCACTCCATGACAGAGCTGGAGAGTAGCGGTTATCCCCAGATTTTTTCGATTCCTTTTATAAAGGGGAAAAATAAGCCCTCTACCTTTTAGCTTTTTATTGAACAAATAACATTTTATCTCAATTCATTGCTTTTTCCTAGTAGAGTTTCTTTTAAAGACAATGTTCAGAGTGGGTAGCGGAGAAAGGTGCATTATGGTCCCCTATCTCTTTTCAGAGTATTTTAATACATATGCAATTCAATTTAGAGTCAATAGACCTGTTATTCATATCTATTCTAGTGGTTTTTCGTCCTTCACCAGCTTGTACCGCACATCCATCCTTCCATTCTTCACCTTCATCTGCACCTCGCCCATCTTGTCTGTCCGATAAATCCGGGAACCCTCCTGTTCCAAACGTTTCATCACCTCAGGATTTGGATGACCATAGGTATTGTTAACGCCGGCAGAGATTAATGCAGCTTTGGCATTCCAGTATTGCAGCCATGCATCCGAAGAGGAGGTTTTACTACCATGATGAGCGGCCTTGAGTACATCAATTGATATGGGGGACGATGACGATAAGGGTCTCAGTCCCATTGACGCCTCTGCCAGCGAACCGTCCTGGATCGCATACAGCACATCCTGCTCCGTTGCGGCATCCATATCCCCGGTAAACAGCATAGACGTACCTGCCATCTCCAGTAAAAAAACAACCGACGCAGCGTTCTGATTCTCGTAAACGGGAATCTCCCCCGATGAATCCGGCAGTCCATCAGGTTCAGGTGAGAGGAAGTGCAGCGTCGTCTCCCGATCCGGCTTATAGGCCATGCCTTGACGTATAGCGAACAGCGGAATTTGGCGCTGCGTAGCCGTATCCAGCAGCTGATCAAATTTCTCTTTTCCACTTGTCGTTCCATTAAACATCAATCGTTTCACCGGAATTTGCTCCAGTACCGCCTGTAAACCGCCAGCATGATCCTGATCCGCATGGGTTGCAATGACGGCATCCAGCTGATGAATGCCTCTCTTTTTCAATAAGGGCACAACGACCTTGGCTCCCACTTCATACGGATCACGTCTCGTTTTCCATGATGCTTCATTGCCCCCAAAGTTAATCGTGCCTCCACCATCGACGAGGATATGTTTGCCTCCCGGTGTGGTGATGAGCGTGCTGTCCCCCTGACCAATGTCCAGAAATTGCACCACTCCAGTGCCCGCAGGCTGCGGGGTTTGGTATGCCCACCATAGACCGGCCACAAAACTGATGGCAAGCACACCGCATAACCAGCGTTGGCCCTTGCTGATCTGCACTTCGCTATAAAATCCCGCACCTTTGGCTGTAAAGGCACTGGCATACTCCGGCCAGGCGATACTGGCCCCGAGCGTCGCGAGTGAACCTTGATCTGTGCCAGCTGTTCGCATAGGCTGAGCATGCTGCGCTGAAAGCTGCATAGGATTATGCACCCGCGCTATGTTTGGCGATTCAGTTCCAGCAAAATGAGAAATAGACGAACTCTGTCCCAGCTTAGATCCCATCGAAGCGGCAGCTTGCCCCTGCAAACTATGTGTTGCACTAGCCATTTGTCGATCCATATGAAGCGGAGCCGTGTCCTCTTCTCCTGCTTTTACACCATGCGGTGCATCACCACCGCTCCTCTGATGAAGCAAATATAGCAGCACATACAAGATCGCATAGTAGGCCGTAATCCATAACAGAGAAGGCGATGCCCAGATCATGACAAAACCAGGCAAGCTGTTCATCCATTCCACGGTCAGAAAAGTGATCTGATTCAACTGAACCGCAATCCACGCCAGAATTTTTGCAGCAGGGAGCCACACGAAGGACAGAATCATTGCTACCGTTCCCAGGGGTAACACCACTGCGCTAATCAAGGACACTAGCAGCAAGTTAGCGGCAAAAGAAAGCAGCGAGAACTGGTTAAAGTACAGAATCGTGACTGGAAAAGAAATCAGCTGTGCCGTCACCGTTACCGATGCTGTTGCCGCGAGTGCTTTGGGCCACCTGCTGAACAGTCTGTTGATGAGCGGCATATAGATCATCAACCCTGTCGTCACCAGAAAGGACAGCTGAAAGCTGACATTTAGTAAAAAATACGGATTCCACCACATCATCAGGAGAGCCGCTGCACTTATAATCTGAAGACCATCTCTGGCTAATCCGCGTTTCGTCATATATAAACCGATCATCGACATCATACCTGCGCGTATAACAGAGGGAGAGCCTCCCGATAGCAGCACATATGCCGGAATCAGAATCAGTGCGACAGTCAAGGCTGTCTCTCTTGTCAATCTCAGCCATGACATCAGCGCCAACAAGGATGCAACATAAACCGCGACATGTGTACCCGAGATGGCAAGGATATGTGTCAGTCCAAGTTGAGAGAATTGACCATACGTACCCGGGTCAATATCCTTTGCCATGCCGATGATTAGTCCCTTCATGTAACCGGCATGTGGCTCAGGAAACAACCGATCAACTGCTGAACCTAGCAGCTGCCTTGCCGAATCCGCCCATCGAAATATGTTGATCCGTTCCCATCCTTGGGGAGTCATCGCAGTAACCGAATCAGCACCTTTCACCTTAAACATCCAATGAATATACTGCGTCCTGAGGTAATGTCGATAGTCGAATCCACCGAAATTTCTTGCTTCACCCGGAAGGGCCAAAGAGCCTGATAGTGTAAGCTTGTCTCCCCGCTTCCATGCTGCTGCAATACGCTGCTCCTGCTCTTCCATCAAGCGAACTTGCACGATAATTCGCTCATCGATCATAGTTGAAGGAACTTGTGACTGCGCCTCCTGAGCCATAATAGATGAAAGCTGTAACTCGAAACTTGCCCGATCCCCATCAACCCGCACGTCTGAAGCAAGTTCTCCTTCCACGATGGCATCTAACCCGTCAATGACCTCCGTAGACAGCTGTAAATATTGGGACAGACGGCTCGAATTATGAGAATCGTTCCACTCCCACTGAACTACACCCCCAATGAATGCAGCAAGCAAAAGAATGCTGAGCCACCCGCTCACAGGAATATGAAGCAAACGAAGCACAAGCGGAAGGCAGGCCACAGCTCCGACCATACCCCAAAATAGTGCCCAGCCTGTCAACATACATGCCATACCGCTTCCGCACAGCCAAAAAATTGTAAAGCAAAGCAGCGGTCTGCCTTTCATGCCATCCCCTCTCCCTTCTGGAACCATGCCAGAAAATACACAAAAACCCCCGGAAGCCTGTTCAGGCTTGCCGGAGGTTCTTCCCCGTACTTACTTTTCCACTTATTTTCACTTACTTTTCCTACCTCGACATGCCCAACTTGCTGTTCAGATCAGTTGCTTACCGTCATCATCGTCTCCCGTGGTGGCTGGTAATTGTCCAGTCTACGGAATGTAATGCCTTTCTGCTGCATCATATGGGTCACTTTGCTGGTATCTTTGGGATACGAGCGATGAAAAACAATTTCAGTCACACCGCTGTTTGCCAGCACGTTGGCACATGTCCAGCAAGGCTCATCGGTTACATAGACGGAGGAGCCTTCCCGATCAATGCGATCCGTGAACAAAAGCAGATTCTGCTCCGCATGAATCGTACGAATACAGCGCTGCTTTTTGACCATTTCCTCATGGCCATCCGTTACCACCAGCTCATATTCCTCCGCAATCATGCAGCCTGCCTCGGAACAGTCCAGCACTCCCATCGGCGCGCCGTTATATGCGGTTCCCAGCAGCTTTTTCCCTTGAACCAGCACCGCACCTACATGCCGTCGCGGGCAGCGAGAACGTGTGGACACCATATACGCGATATCCATAAAATACGTGTCCCAATCCTTGCGAAGCTCTACTGTACTCATTCAGTCTCCTCCTCATGCTCTGCCCCATCTTATCCTGTCGAACTTACTGAATCTGTATATATGGAGCCATCTTCTGCAGCATCTTCGTGCCGATGCCCTTCACCTTCGTAAGATCGCTGACCTTCGCAAATGGCCCGTGTGTATTACGGTAATCCACAATGGCCTGAGCTTTCTTCTGTCCGATTCCCGGGAGCTCGGTAAGCTTCGAGACGGAGGCAGCGTTAATATTAATTTTGCCATTGTCGGTTGTTTCAACTGCTGCATCAACGACCGGATCAACCTGAGACTGCTTATCCCCTGCCTCTAATTTAATCTCAGTAGCATTGATACCCGTTCCAGCCTGCTTTTGCACGTTCCCGCCGTCCTGTACTGACACAGCCGCCGCAGTGTTTTCCTGAACCGAAGCAGCCGACTGTACAGCAGAAGAATTCTGCGCACTTGTCGGCTGCTCGATGCCGAGCTGCATCGGTTCCCAGCCGCTAGGCGGCTGTTCACTTCTGCCCGACCATAATATTAATATGCTCCCAACCACCGCTGCAGCAATGGTCATGCCTTTATTCCATCTCATTCTTCGCACTCTCCCTCATATTCAAAATAAATATCATTTCGAACACGGGCGGTGCTTCCGAACCGTTTAATCTTTTTATTTCAACAATTTCATGCATATTTATGTCATTTGAATCAGGACTTCATGCATAGAATAGAAGGAGGATACTGCGCCATTACCGTAAAGCATGAAAGGAGGCCTGAACCAATGAAGGTTGGATTTATCGGAACCGGCAGCATGGGCAGTCTGCTGATCTATGCCCTGATCCAATCCGGTGCACTCGAACCCCGTCAGATTGCAGCAAGCAATCGAACCCCTTCCAAAGTACGGCAGCTATCGCTCCGTTACCCTGGTCTGCATGAATCGCAGAGCAATCGGGAAACGGTGATTCGCAGCAACATCATCTTCCTGTGCGTGAAGCCGCTGGAGTTCAAACATGTTATCGACGATATCCTGCCTGTTGTGAATTCCAATCATATAATTGTCTCGATCACCAGCCCCGTGCAGCTGCGTCATCTGGAATCTTCACTTCCTTGCAAAGTCTCCAAGGTGATCCCGAGTGTTACACATCAGGTCGGCAGCGGAGCTACCCTTTTTATCCACGGAGAACGAATGACTGCTGAAGACCGCTCTGTACTGGAATCTCTGTTAAGTCATATCGGCAGACCCTACCAAGTGGATGAAGCCTGCACTCGAATCACATCCGACTTCTCCAGCTGCGGACCTGCATTCATATCATTCTTTCTCGAAGAATGGATCGAAAGTGCTGTGCGCCTGACGGGTATTAAACGAGCAGACGCCTGTGCTCTTGCCGGAGAGATGCTGCTCGGAACAGGCAAGCTGTTAACCGAGGGAGGGTACACTCCGCAAGAGCTTCAGGCCCGTGTTGCCGTACCTGGCGGCATAACCGCCCAGGCACTTGCCCTGCTGCGAAACAACCTGAATGGTGTATTCGACAGTTTGATTCACACAACACATGAGAAATATGATGAAGATTTAATCAAGCTGGATGAGGTGTTTCGTGCCAGTGAAATTAACCGGCAACAATATTAACCAGTTTGCCTGGAACGGCAATGACTTTGCGAACAGTCTTGCCTTCCAGCGCCTGTTTCACAGGAGTCAGCTCCATCGTGTAATCCTGCATCCCCTGTGCATCCAGATCCTTCGCGATCGTGGTGCGGGTTACAATTTTACCGTTAACTTGAACGACAATCTCCACTTCTGCATCCACAGTCATGGACTCATCATATTCAGGCCAAGCCACGTACGTAATTCCACCCTCATGCCCCAGACGGCTCCACAGCTCTTCCGCCATATGCGGCGCCAGAGGTGACAGCAGCTGAACAAAGTTTTCCATCGCTTCACGAGGCAGTGTATCTGCTTTGTACGCATCGTTGATGAAGATCATCAGCTGACTGATTGCAGTATTAAAACGCAGATGCTCCAGATCTTCCGTTACTTTTTTGATCGTTTTATGAGTTGTTCGTTTGAACTCGTCGGTTCCACCGTCAGCTGTAATCTTATCATTAATCGCGCCAGTATCTTCGTTAATGAAGAGACGCCATACGCGGGACAAGAAACGATGCATCCCCTCTACCCCGTTAGCATTCCAAGGTTTGGTCGCTTCCAGAGGCCCCATGAACATCTCATACAGACGCAGTGTATCTGCACCGAATTCGTTAACAATCTCATCCGGGTTAATGACATTACCGCGAGATTTACTCATTTTTTCATTGTTGGTACCCAGAATCATGCCCTGGTTCACCAGCTTTTGGAACGGCTCTTTGGTGTGTACCACACCCAGATCATACAGCACTTTGTGCCAGAAACGTGCATACAGCAAGTGAAGTACGGCATGCTCCGCTCCACCGATGTACAGGTCAACCGGCAGCCATTGCTGCTGTTTCTCCTGAGAAATCAGCTCCTTGTCATTGTGCGGATCAATGAACCGCAGGTAATACCAGCAGCTTCCTGCCCATTGCGGCATTGTATTCGTTTCGCGACGAGCCTTCATGCCCGTTTCCGGATCAACGGTATTCACCCAATCCGTCACATTGGCCAGTGGTGATTCACCTGTGCCCGATGGTTTGATCTGATCAATATCCGGCAACAGCAGCGGCAGCTGATCTTCCGGTACGGTCTTCATCGTTCCGTCCTCCAGATGCAGAATCGGAATCGGCTCTCCCCAGTAACGTTGACGGCTAAACAACCAGTCGCGCAGACGATACGTTGTTTTTCCTTGTCCTTTGCCGTGCTCTTCGAGCCAGGCAATCATCTTCGCCGCAGCCTCTGCATTATTCAATCCGTTCAGGAAGTCGGAGTTCACGTGTGATCCGTCGCCTGTAAACGCCTCTTTGGTTACATCTCCGCCTTCAATAACTTCGATGATATTCAGGTTGAATTGCGTTGCAAATTCCCAGTCACGTGCATCATGACCCGGAACAGCCATTACAGCACCAGTACCATAACCAGCCAGTACATAGTCCGCAATCCAGATTGGCAGCTTCGCTCCGTTAACCGGATTGATTGCATACGCACCTGTGAACACACCGGTTTTGTCTTTGGCCAGATCGGTACGTTCCAGATCACTCTTGCGAGCAGCCTGCTCCTGATAAGCCTTAACCGCTTCACGTTGTGCTTCAGACGTAATGACATCTACCAGTTCATGCTCTGGCGCCAGAACAGCAAAGCTTGCACCGAACAATGTATCCGCACGGGTCGTAAATACTTTAATAACCTCTTCACGGCCCTCAATCGCAAAAACAACTTCTGCCCCGGTTGATTTGCCGATCCAGTTGCGCTGCATATCCTTGATGCTTTCGGACCAATCCAGCTCTTCCAGATCCTCCAGCAAACGCTCTGCATATTCTGTAATTTTCAGCACCCATTGACGCATCGGTTTGCGCACAACCGGATGTCCACCACGTTCACTCTTGCCATCAATAACTTCTTCGTTCGCAAGCACCGTACCCAGCGCTTCACACCAGTTGACTGGCACTTCATCGACATAGGCCAGACCCTTTTTGTAGAGCTGGATGAAGATCCATTGTGTCCATTTGTAATACTCGGGGTCCGTTGTGCTGATCTCGCGATCCCAGTCATACGAGAAACCGAGAGACTTGATCTGACGACGGAAGTTATCAATATTACGGAAAGTAATGTGACGCGGGTGCTCTCCTGTATCGAGTGCATGCTGCTCCGCAGGCAGACCGAAAGCGTCCCAACCCATTGGATGCAATACATTGTATCCACGCATCCGTTTGTAACGGGATACGATGTCTGTTGCAGTATAACCTTCCGGGTGACCTACGTGCAGTCCGGAGCCCGACGGATACGGGAACATATCCAGTGCATAAAACTTCGGTTTGGACGGGTCCTCACCTGTTTTAAACGTTTTGTTTTCATCCCAGTATTGCTGCCAGTTTTTCTCCATCACTTGCGGCTGATAGCCGTGCTTCGGCTGATGATTCTCACTCATCTATATTCCTCCTTCAGGTTTATACGCGCTTTTAAAGCAACAAAAAAACCTCAGCATCCCGTAGCGTTTGCAGCGCTAGGGACGAGAGGTTGAATTCCCGTGGTACCACCCTAGTTAGCGGACGAACGTGCTTCGTCATCCACTCCCTTTAGACCTGTAACGGCGGTTAACCGATGCGGATTTCCTTCCCGTTCTACACTCAGGGCATAGAACCATGTAATCACCGCATTTCTCCAAGGCGAGTTCGCAAATTACTGTCAATCGGCTTGCACCAACCGCCGACTCTCTGTGATGTACAGAATTTACTACTGATCCTTATCATCGAAATATGTATACAATATCGGGAACATTATATACAAACGAAAGCACAAAGTCAATATGTCCCGTCATATTCATGACTTTGGGCGATAAACCCGCCTCATACGACCTTAAACATTTACAGCAAAACCAAATGCTCAGCTTTGCTTAAAACGTACGATGCCTTCCTCCATATTACGAATCGTTGACTGGATATGTTCCTGATCATCGTACTGGCGGTAGTTACATTCAATGCGCAGGGCCAAATCAAAATACAGATCGTACAGACTTCTGCGCTTATGCTCATTTTCCGTAGTAATTGCCCGGCCATACCCTTTTATAAACCCTGGGGTGTAGTTAAAGTGGCTGAAATAATGCTCCATAAGCGGATCTCCCCACAGTGAGCGTTCAAAATCTATAATGCCTGTAATCTGCTTATCCTGCACCAGTATATTGCCATCCCACAGATCCCAGCTGATCAGAACCGATTCGGTTACTTCATCCAATGCATCCGATTTCTCTTCAATCAAACGTCTCAGCTCATCGTAATCGATCCCGATATTAACTTTGGCCGCTTCGCCATCTGCCAGCATATCCTCCATTAACATGGAAAAAGCTTCTCTCCACGTCGCACGCTGTCTGTCCTTGCCCGAAAAATAACCAAACTGTTCACCTTGGATCTCATTGATCCGCCGATTGTATAATCCTAATTGCTGCTCAATCCCATCCTGTACTTCCTGTGTAAATTCAGCCTTGATCTGGTTGTACGGCTTTCCGGACATAAGGTCCATAACAAAATACTGTGCCGGAGCCATAGTTAATGAATCATCATAAGCGAGCACCTTGGGCACAGGAACATCCCCCAGCTTGGCAACAAGCTGCAGAGCTTGCACTTCAGCCGTCATCAGATCCTGTTCACAACGCATCATATGAGTCGCAGCCGAAGGCGCAATCTTCAGGACAACGTTCCGTTCGTCACCAAGCTTTATTTTATAAGCCTGGTTTGCCCAGCCGTCAATCATTTCCTCATAATGTTGAATCGTGGCGTCCAAGTGATGCTTAATAATCAGATCCAGCTGTTCTTTGCTCAATCTCGTTTTATATGTACTTTCCATGAATGTGTTCCCCCTTTTATTAAAGTTAATCGCATTTCAATCAGATGCTTAAACTTCACTCCAACGAACAAAACAAACTCCGGCTCCCTATAGAAAACGCTTTCTAGACATATTAATTATGTCCCTTTTTACCTTGTGCAGCAATACTTTTATGCATATCTTATTCAAAAAAGCTGCCCCTAGCCCGCATTTTGCATGCAGTCTAAGGACAGCTCGTTATTTTGAATGATACATTATCATTTCACAGCTACATAGAACAAACGCTCCGCATGATCCCCAGCCTCGTTCCATTCAAAGTCAGCATAGACCTTCACATCACGAAAGCCCGCTTTGCTTAACTCCAGCTTCATCCAATCCGGGTCATATGCACGCTGCACATGAACTTCCTCGAACCGCCGATACGTATCCTTGCTGCCATCCTCCACACGCGAGAAAATACTCAAATGATGCTCGATCTCACACCGGTCCTGATCCAGATCGCAGGTCCAGATGTAGGATACGGAGCGCTCATCCAGTACAAAGGGCTGCTCTTGCTCGTATCGGATTAATGTGTTCGGATGATGCACATCAAACAGGAATGTGCCTCCCGGCTTCAGCATCTCATACGTGCGAACGAAGGTACGAACGACATCCTCGGATTCCAGAAGGTAGTTCACACAATCACAGAATGAAATGACCGAGTCTACCGGCTCAGGCACTCTCCAGTCCCGCATATCCTGCTGCACCCAGCGTACGCTGCCTTCCCGGTACAGACGATGTCCCTGAGAAGTGGCTTCCATTTTACTGCGCGCAACAGACAGCATATCAGCCGAGAGATCAATGCCCGTCACCTCAAAACCGGAGTTTACCAGCGGGATTGTGATGGAACCTGTTCCACAGCCAAGCTCTGCCACACTTTTGGGCATGCCATGCTGCTCCCAGGCTGTTCGTGCAAACCTTATCCAATCCGGATAAGGCATATCTTCCATTAATTCATCGTAAACGTAGGCAAATTTCCGGTAAGACATGTCGGCACCGCACTTTCAATTTCATTTACTTCTCTTCTGGCTGCTGCTTCGGTGCGGATTCGGACAGATACGTCCAGTTTTCCTTCTGCACCACCAGACCATCCTTCATCAGCTTGCCAAGAGCCCGCTTGAACGCCGATTTACTGATGCCGAAACGCTGTTTGATAATGTCCGGCGGTGTCGCATCGGAGTACGGCATGCCGCCCATCGGGCGCTCCTTCATAAAAGCAAGCAGCTTGTCTGCATCTTCGTTACGCCCAACCTCTTTGCGCTGTGTCATCGCCAGATTCACACGTCCGTCTTCACGTACCAGCGTAACCCGGCATTTTACTTTCTCTCCCAGACGCAGCATGTGACTGCGCTCGGAGGAATGAATCATGCCAATCGCACCGAAGCCAAGCACACCGCCGTCCACAAGTACAAATGTCCCCATCTGAAGCGGCTTGTACACCAAAGCCTCAACCCACTGGTTCACCCAGGTAGTTGGGGCATGGAAAGCAAGGGGAGCAAGCTCACGTTCTCCGGCCAGTTTGGCGCGCAATCGTCCTTGCTTGTCATGCTCCATGATGACAAACACTTCGTCTCCAACTTGAGGGCGCAGTTCTTCAAGCTCTGGCAATTCACGAATGGGAAGCAGCAGCTGGCGTCCGAGTCCAATCTCCAGAAAACATCCCAGTCTCGGATGCACATCCGCTACGACCAGTTTAGCCATCTCTCCAAGCGTGAGGTAAGGCTTTTTCATCGTAACCGCGAGGCGGTCTTCTGTATCAAAGAAGACAAAAACCTCAAGCGTTTCACCAATTTTGATGTCCCGAGTCAGCTCGGTATAGTGAAGCAGTACATCTTCCGATCCTGTCGTCAAAAAATAGCCAAAAGGAGACACTTCACGTGAAACCGGCAGCGAGACGACTGTTCCTGCAATCAAACTCATACGGTCTCCACCACTTTGGCGTCAGACCAGAGACGCTCGATATTGTAATACTCCCGTTCATCGCGGTGGAATACATGAACCACCACATCACCAAGATCCATCAGCACCCAGCGTGCAGAATCCATGCCCTCGATGCCTTTGATTACCGCACCGGCTGCGTGAGCCTGTTTGCGAATCTCTGTTGCAATCGCCTGTACCTGTGTATCCGAGTTACCGTGGCAGATCACAAAATAATCGGCAACCAGCGAGATATTATTCAGATCCAGCGCTACAATGTTGGACGCCTTTTTATCATCAGCGGCAGCAACCACCATATTCATAAGTTCTTTCGATGATACTGTCATGAACCAACCTCCATAATCTTTAATTGTGCAATTGTGCTATCAAGTCATTACGCGAGAGCACCGTGAGCGGATAAATAACACGGCGCTGGGAAAGCAGCAGACTGATCGTTGAATCAAAGCCGGCAATCAAGCCCTCCTCCAGACTGCGCTGAGCCTGCTCACGAATATGCTCCACGCCCGGGAAATCACGTCCCGGTTCAATATAATCAGCAAGGCATACCACTTTGTCCAGCAGACTCATGCCCACTCTACCTGAAGTATGCCACCGAATGGCATTTATAATTTCGGAATCGGACACACCATAATCACGTTCCGCAACAAAAGCACCTACTTCAGAATGCCAAAGCTGCTTGTCGTGTGATAACAGTTCTGCATTTAATCCGTTATCACGAATGACCGCTTCCATCTCAGCTACAGGCCAATATTTCGCCACGTCATGCAGGATCGCTGCGATGTCTGCCTTCACCGGATCAGCTCCGTACTTTTCGGCGAGAATAACAGCGGACTCCATAACCCCCTGCGTATGCTTCCAGCGTTTGGCGGGCATCTGAGAGGAGACAGCCTGGATTAATTCCTCACGGCTTAACGCCATATAAACCGCTCCTTACAATGTATTGATGCACTGCATCGGGAATCATGAAACGTACGGAATGCCCTTTCGCGAGACGTCTGCGAATAGCCGTGGATGAAATATCAACAAGCGGCATTTCCGCCAGCAGCACCCGATCCTGCAATGGTTCCGGCAGGTCGTCCAGATGCAACTGAAAGCCTGGGCGTCCAACACCGATAAAGGTCAACCTGGACGCCAGTTCTTCGATCTCTTCCCATTTCGGAAGATAGTTCACCATGTCTGCCCCGATAATGAAATAAAACTCATGCTCAGGGTGGCGCCGCCATAACTCACGCATCGTATCAATGGTGTAGGACACGCCGCCAAGCTCCATTTCGATGCCTAATACCTCATACCGGGGAGCATCCTTTACAGCAGCCTCCGTCATCTCCAGACGCTGCTGCCCCGTTGCACCTGCTTCCGGTTTATGAGGCGGGACATGGGAGGGCATAAACCAGATTTCATCCAGTGCATGCGAATCCCTCGCCGCTTCCGCTGCCAGCAGATGCCCCATGTGGATCGGATCAAACGTACCGCCCATGATGCCGATCTTCACCCGCGCCACGCTCCTTATCTTGGAAGTTCGATTTGTTTGTTATCACGTGATTCCTTGTACAGGATAATGGTGCTGCCAATGACTTGCACCAGTTCGCTGCCTGTTTCACGGGCAACCTCTGCCGCAATTTCATTTTTATCATCCAGGTTGTTGTTCAGCACTTGCACTTTCATCAGCTCGCGCTTCTCGATTGCCTCTTCAATGTGGCGGAACAGATGTTCATTCGTTCCCCCTTTGCCAATCTGAAATACAGGGGTCAGGTGATGTGCCTGTGACCGCAAAAAGCGCTTTTGTTTACCAGTTAACATGAATATTCCATACTCCTTATGTTGAGCAGGCCCCATACCGATGAACAGCCCTAAGCTGTTTGGTGGACCTGACCGTTCAATTATTATTCGTAAAACTATCCAATACCGCCCGTCTCATCGTATCGATCGGAGCCGGAATGCCAAGCCAGTGCTCGAATGCAATCGCACCTTGATAGATAAACATGCCCAGACCGCCGTGCACCGTGCAGCCGCGTATACGGGACTCCCGCAGCAGACGTGTCTCCAGCGGGTTGTAGATCAGATCGCTGACCGCAGCTCCTAAGCGAATCCAGGCGGGATCAACCGGCAGATCATGCACATGTGGATGCATTCCGGCTGCTGTCGTATTGATAACGATATCCGCGTCAGCAAGTACAGCTTGTGCTTCGTGCATTCCACTGCCAGAGATGTCTCCCAGGCTATAGCTCCTCAAATCTTCAGCAAGAGCCGTCGCTCTGTCAGCCGTGCGATTCAGGATACTGATCTGCTCCGGCTTCTCCAGTGCGAGCGCGTAGATCACGCCTCTTGCAGCTCCTCCTGCGCCAAGCACTGCAATACGTTTGCCCTCAATCTGAGGAACAGCCTCTTCCTTGAGCGAACGAACATAACCCATCCCGTCCGTATTATACCCTGTCAATGTGCCATTATCGTTCACAATCGTATTGACTGCCCCGATCAAGCGTGCGCTCTCATCAATGACATCCAGATACTGCATGACCTGCTCCTTGTGCGGAATGGTAACATTCACACCGCGATACCCTAGTGCAGTAATTCCACGAACAGCAGCTTGCAGCTGATCCGGCTTCACATGAAGCGGCATATACATCCCTTCCACACCTGCTGCCTGCAAAGCGGCATTATGCATTGCCGGCGACTTGGAATGTGCAATAGGATCGCCCATCACCCCAAGCAGCACAGGAAGTGAAGAATTGAACTTGTTCTCTGCCGACATCGGCTCCCCTCCGATCTGATCCGTTGTTCCAATTAGAAGCTGCATCTCGGGCTAGATCAAGGAAGGACGAATCTGCACCCGAATCCCTTTTGGAACATGAACCGCAATCAGAGCGCCCTGGTCTCCGTTCACCTTGATCCAGCCCAGTCCAGAGATAAATACATCCGACTGGCTGCCGCGTTTAATCCGGAATTCATGTCTGGTCCATTCCGGCATCTCAGCCGCGTTCTCCCGTGTTGGCGGCGTCAGCAATTCTCCCAGATGGTCAAGATACAGGTCGTCGGCTCGTTCCAGCTTCGTCCGATGAATGTTCAGCGCCGTGCTGATAAAACAAGTGAACGACTGACGATCGCCTTCAATAAAGTCAAAGCGGGCCATTCCACCAAAGAACAACGTCTGGCCAGCATTCAATTGATATACCGCAGGTTTAAGCGGTTTCTCTGGCATAATGGCAGCCAGATCCTTACGCGATACAATCTCGCTGAATCTCCATGGGTACACGATTCCCGGTGTATCAATGATCGCTTTTCCATCATCCAGCGGAATATTGACCATATCCAGCGTTGTTCCCGGATAACGTGAGGTTGTGAGCTCCTGCTCCAGATCACTGTAATCTCGAATCAAACGATTGATCAGTGTAGATTTACCTACATTCGTTCCGCCGACCACATATACATCCCGATCACCGCGATACGTGCCAACCAGTTCAAGCAGACGATCGAAGCCCTGATTTTGCTTGGCACTGCAGAGGACCACATCTACCGTGCGCAAACCTTGTTCCTTCGCCTGCTTCTGCACCCAGTTGCGAACCTTGTTCCAGTTGGTCACTTTAGGCAGCAAGTCCGTTTTGTTTACAGCAAGCAGCACGGGATTGTTTCCAACGAAGCGCTGCAACCCTGAAATAATACTGCCGTCAAAATCAAACAAATCAACGATATGAATGACGAGTGCATCCTTATCCCCGATTTTGCTGAGCAGAGCCAGAAACTCGTCCTGATCCACCGTAACAGATGATGACTCATTATAATTTTTGATACGGAAGCAGCGCTGGCAGATGACCGGTTCACGATCAAGTGCTTTCTCAGGGATAAATCCGGGCAATTCCGGATTTTCCGTTTGCAGATGCACGCCGCATCCACTGCATCTTACGGCAATATTGCCGTTATGCGGTTCTGTCATTTCTTCTTTTCCTCCTCGAGCCATAAGCCTTTCTTACGCAAACTTGACAGAGCAATCCGTTCTACTCTCCGATTAAAACGGGTCATAAAGCCCTCATCTCCGATGGAGATCGGCAGCACCAGAACCGTATACAGTCCAAGTCTGTTGCCTCCATACACGTCAGTGAGCATCTGATCCCCCACAACAATGGTCTTTTCGGGAGTAAGCTCCATCATTCGCATTGCTTTACGAAACGGTACATTCGATGGTTTGCGTGCACTATGCACAAACTGGATATCCAGCGGAGTCGCAAACAGGGATACACGATTCAGATTGTTATTGGACACAATCATCAGCTTGAATCCTACCTCTTTAACACGCGCGAACCATTCGATCAATTCGGGTGTAGCATCGGGTGCTTTGGCTCCAACAAGCGTATTATCCAGGTCAGTTATAATTCCACGATACCCTTGAGCGTACAGTTCTTCCAAATTGATGTCAAAAACTGTGTCTACACGCAGCTTGGGCAATAACATTTTAAACAAAGAAGTCACCTCAGTTTCATACGACACACTATATCACAAATCCGTCTTTCCTGAAAATGCAAACTGCCTTTATCGCCAGGAAAAAAGGAAAAACGGGACGGGCACTGTTATGCCCGTTCCGCTTTCAGTTCCTTCCGCAGCCTCAGGGCCGCCTGATACACAACCTTCCAGTCATCGGCCGTTACTGTTGCCGGACTGTAACGTGTCTGTTCAAACTTCATCAGCAGCTCTTCCAATGTGCCCCGAGCTGACGGTCTGACCTGGCTCCAGCGAGTTACGGACTCACGCAGCGTTTCGTCACCACTACGCGTCAAGCCCTGCCGTCTTGCGTAACGAATCCAGCGCTCTGTCTCAGCCAGTACCTTCTGTTCCGGTGTCAGCGGCTTGCCTGTTCGCAGGCGAAGCAGAAGGAATCGCAGGGACAGACGATTGCGCCAGAACATGTAAGCGACCCACAACACAATGACAGCACCCGCAGCCCAGATAACAAAAGCAGGGATTGCGGCTGTTGTCTGTTCAGGAGCCTGTGTTTTGGTCTCTTCCTGAATCGGCTCTTCCTCCGGCTGCTCCTCGGGCTGATCCACAGACTGCACATCCGGCGTCTCGGTCAACAGCGGCATGTCAAAGCCAGGTGTTGCTTCAACCGGAATCCATCCATATTCGCCAAAGTACACTTCAGCCCAAGAGTGGGCATCTGCATTCGTTACGGTGTAGGTTGTCTCAATAGGTGCGCCAGGCTGGCGAGGTGCCTGCATGTCCGAGTTCAGGGACATCTGTCCAGGCGCGTACCCTTTAACCCATCTTGCCGGAATACCTTCCGAGCGTGCCATCATCACAAGTGCAGTGGAAAAGTAGTCACAGTATCCTTCACGAATATCAAACAGGAAACCTTCGACAAAATCATTGCTCACTTTCCGGGACAGATCCGGATTGTTTGTGTAATTGAAATTTTGTTGTAAATAGTTTTGCAGTAATGCCACTTTTTCATACGGCGTATTTGCAGATGCTGTAACCTCTGCTGCAAGATCCTTCACTCGCTCAGGGAAGCGGGACGGCAGCTGCAAATATTGATCGTCGGCCGGGTTGCTTGAATACAAAGCGTCGGCTGTATTGGTGCGCAGTTCATCCTCAACAATGATCGGCACTTCGGACACAATAGTGTAGTTTTTCGGATACTGCGGCTGCTGACGTGTGGTTACTACATGTAATTCAGCCTGATCCGCATTCCACAACATCCGCCCCGCTCTCTCTTCTCCGTTCACCGAGATGACCTGGGATATGGAATACGATCCAAACAGAATCGGATATACGTTGTCGTTCAGCATTGTCACTTTTTGCGTGACCTGCTTGGTTTTCACTTTTCCGGCCTGATTATTCTCCAGCTTCTGATCGGCCTCCACATTATCCATCGATACACGTCCGGGCTCATCCCAGCCTGTTCCGGTATATTCCGAGCGCGTCTCACCGCGCCAGTAGCCCCGGTCGCTTGTTGTTACGGACATGACAGGGGTGTAGTCAAAATTAAAGCCCCCGCCAAGCTTGTTGTCCTCACGGCTGTAGCCGGATTCTGTTGCAGTCGGAATATCCAGCACACCGTTACCCGCTTGGGTAGAGGAAGTACCGGTGTAATTCCGCCAAGCGGTATACGGATCTGTCAAGGTAGGCGGAACTTCCGGCATGTTCACACTGGCTACAATAATTAATGAAAAAATGATAGCGATATTCGCCAGTATTTTGTAAGGATGCCGTATCATTCGTTTCCAGCCCTGCGGATATTGCAGCTGATAATTACGGAAGTGCTGACATACAAGCCAGCCCATGCCCGCAAACATCACCCAGGCAATCTCTCCCCAAAGCGGAATTTGAGTGTACGAATCCAGAATGCCCAAGGATATAATATTAACGCCAAGGAACACAAGGATACGTTTGGTTGAAGTCACAAGTCGAAGCGCAGCTTCAAGCATCACCCAGGCACATAAGGAAAACCAGATATATGGCGGCAAATGCAAAATGAATTGCTCGATCCGTTCGGTTAAAGTACCGAAGGGGATATATACCATGTAATCAATCAACGTTTTATGCAAAATATACAGGACTGCAGCAGCCTTGATTATGGTTCGATACAGCATTTTAAAGGGAAGCACAACCTCCAGAATGCTCACCGCCGCCAGTGTCCACAGTACCAGCGAAGTGGTCTCTGTATACCACGATTCCTGTGTAAACGATATCCACTGCAGCGCAATCAGAAATATCCAGAGCAGCGATGCTGCATTGTACCAGGATCTTTTCATACCCGGACTTTCGTTTCCTCTGGCGTTCATACCGAACCTCCTCCCATCACTGTAGGAAGCTCCTGCAGATGGGCAACGGTAAATGATCTCGTGCCCCGTCCGCGCAGCATGGCATTCCATTCGGAACTCCGCCGTGATTCCGCAGGGTCAATCAATATATGACATGGAGTCATCCCGCGAGTATCCGCCCAGCGGAGCAGCTCCAGGATTTTGTCATCCTTTTGGGGAGAAACCACAACAAAGTAAGCTCCTTGCGGGAACTGTCTTGCTATTTTCTCCACTCCTGGCAGCAGGGATTGATCCTGTCCGTTATCCTGAATATCCACCAGATGATGGATCATCTTCTGACGTTCGATCAAGCTTTCACTCGGAGGCATGAAGCAAGGCTCTTCAGACAGGGTTAACAACCCCATCCCCATGCGTTCCCTTGTACCGTACTCCAGCAGAGAGGCTGTCGTAGAAACAGCGAGCTCGAACGCTTCCCCATGCGGATAACTGCCTGCCATAGCGTCCAGCACCAGGATTGTTTTGGGTACTGACTCATGCTCGAACTCTTTCGACTTCCAGTTGCCTGTTTTGGCTGTAGCATTCCAGTGGATACGAGACAGACGATCCCCGTAAACATAATCACGCACACCGTTAATCTGTGTTGTTTCCCTGCGTGAACGAGTCAAGGCTGTCTGCGGACCCGATAAACGAGACTTGCGGTCGTATAGCTGCCAGTATGGAATAAATACCGTTCGAGGAAGTACACGGAACTCCCCGCTCGCCTTGAAGGTTCCCCGATGTTCAATCAGACCGAAGATATCCTCGCTGGCACATTCGGTATCGGAAAAAACATATTTCCCCCGCTCCAGCGGCGGAGTTTGAAAAGAAAGCTCCCCATGTCCGCGCATACTCGGAATAAGGCTTTCTTTAAAGGACCACGATTCTCCATTATGCCGATGCAGCATCTCGCGTACGACGACATAAGGAAGTGGAAGAAATCCGGGAATCGTCAGGCTGAGCTGCACCTGAACCTGATCACCAGCATGAAGCAGCTCCTCGTGATTATGGCCGGAGGACAACCTGCGAACGCCTCTAGTCCGTTTGACGCCACTGAATCCGGCAATCGCCAGATACAGGCAGAGCAGCGTCACCATGGACAGCAGCATAAGCGAGGTCTTTCCTCCCTGGAACAACACATACGCGAGACAGCACATCCACACCATTGCGATGCCCCATACGCGTGGGTGGCGCAGGCCTCGATTGACAGTTGTCAAAAGCGGTCTCATCAATTATTGCCCCATGGACACAGGCACACGAACCTGCTGTAAAACCGAATTGAGAACAGCCTCTGAGCTCATGCTGTCCAGTCTGGACTCAGGACGAAGCACGATACGATGAGAAATAACATACGGAGCCATCGTTTTGACATCATCCGGCAGTACGTAGTCTCGCTCCTGCAGGAAGGCAAAGGCTTTCACAGCCATCATGAAGGAAATAGCAGCCCGCGGGCTTGCACCCAGGAGTACAGACGGATGTGAGCGCGTGTGACGAACTACGTCCAGCAAATAGTCCACCACCGGATCACCAATAAACACTTCTTTTATCTCCTGCTGAATCGCCGAGATTTGATCCATATGCGTTACCGATGTCAGCCGATCTACCGGCTGCCCGGATTGATGCTGCTTGAGCAGCGTTTTCTCAATATCCTTGTCAGGATAACCCAGGCTGATCTTTAACATAAACCGGTCAAGCTGTGCTTCAGGCAGTGTATACGTGCCCTCAAAATCAATCGGATTCTGGGTTGCACAGAGCATGAACGGATGAGGAAGATCATACGTGTCTCCATCCACGGTCACACTGCGCTCCTCCATCACTTCGAGCAGCGCGGACTGTGTTTTGGTTGTGGCACGGTTAATTTCGTCCGCCAGCAAAATATTGGTCATGACAGGGCCAGGCCGGAAATAGAAACGCTCATCCTTTGGATGAAACACCGATACTCCCGTAATATCACTTGGTAAAATATCAGGATTACATTGAATACGCCGGTATTCACCGCGCATGGATTTGGATAGTGCCTTGATTAACTGAGTTTTGCCCGTTCCCGGTACGTCTTCAATCAGAACGTGCCCGCCTGCAAGCAAAGCAGTGAGTAAAAGTTGAATCTCAAAGGACTTCCCCATAATGCAGGACTCCAGATTCGAACGAACTGCAGATATAATTTGGATCGACTCTTTGCGCACAGGCATGTGGTCTAACCTCCTAAACAAGCATACAGATTTCCTTTTATTGTACATGATCCGGGGGCACGAGTACACTCGAAGCAGCTCACAATTTGTTTCCAGCCGTCATATACAACGCAGTTCATGCATAAATACGACAAAAAAGCCCCGGATAAAATCTATCCGAAGCCCCTGCATATTTTAAAAAATTTAACCTTTAGGTCGAACAACGAGCGCCGCGAGAAAAGAAAATATAATCGCTGACGATATCCCGGCAGCGGTCAGATCGAAAATACCTGTGATTACACCGATCCAGCCCTCTTTTTCAAGTTCGGTTAAAGCACCGTGTACAAGGGAATTGCCAAAACTCGTAATTGGTATGGATGCACCTGCACCAGCGAATTTCACCAGCGGATCATAGAGACCAACTGCATCGGCAACCGCTCCAGCGACCACAAGTGTACTCATCGTATGTGCGGGTGTCAGTTTTACCCCGTCCATCAGCAGCTGTCCAATGACACAGATCAGCCCCCCGACGATAAAAGCCCACAGAAATTGCATGTCTTCACCCCTCCTGTTCAATAGCTACAGCATGTGCGATACAAGGAATACTTTCACCCTGCTGATATGACAGCGGGGACAGCAGTGCGCCTGTTGCAACGACAAGCACCCTTTTCAGATCACCCTTCTGCATCCGATTCAGAATGTGACCATACGTAACGGTGGCCGAACACCCGCACCCGCTTCCACCAGCAACGACCTGCGGCTGATTCTCACGATCATAGATCATGAGTCCGCAATCATTAAAAACCGTCTGTTCCATCGGAATACCTTCTTTGTGCAGAAGTTCTTTGGTAATAGGCAGCCCGACAGAAGCCAGATCCCCTGTAACGATGAGATCATAGTATCCCGGCTCCAGACCGGTATCCCTGAAGTGAGAAATGATGGTGTCCGCTGCTGCCGGGGCCATAGCTGCACCCATATTAAAAGGGTCTTTAATGCCCAAATCCATAATTCGGCCGATGGTCGCTTTAGCTACAACGGGCCCTTCACCTGTACGGGAGATAATCCCGCATCCAGACCCGGTTACGGTGTACTGCGCATAGGGAGGTTTCTGAGAGCCGTACTCTGTCGGATAACGAAATTGCTTCTCTACGGTACAATTGTGGCTCACCGTACCTGCGAGCACATAATCGCCTGCCCCGGAATCCACGATCATGGAAGCCAGTGCAAGTGTCTCCATCGAGGTAGAACAAGCTCCAAACACCCCGAGATACGGAGCCCCGAGCTGTCTTGCAGAGAAAGAACTGCTGATAATCTGGTTCATCAAATCTCCGCCAACAAAATAATGCAGTTCTTCCTTGGTTTTATTCGCGTTAATAAGCGCGAGCTGGGAGGCTTGCTCGAGTAATTTTCGCTCCGCTTTTTCCCACGTTTTCTCCCCAATCTCGAGGTTGTCATACACATAGTCAAAATCGGAGGCTAACGGTCCCTGGCCTTCATCGGGCCCCACCACGGTTGCTCTGCCTATAATGCGCGGCTGATGATCATACTCCCACGTCTGACGCCCCAGCCGTTTCATAGGTGTCCACCCCCGAATCCAAGAAAGGCATACACGATCCCCACAATAAATGCGGCCACAACTCCAAACACAATGACTGAGCCGGCGAGCTTGAACATGTTTGCACCTACCCCCAACACCAGCCCTTCAGCGCGATGCTCCAGCGCAGCGGAGCACATGGAGTTAGCAAATCCGGTTACGGGGACAGCGGTGCCCGCTCCTGCCCACTGTGCAATTTTGTCGTACACACCGAGGCAAGTCAAAATAACCGAGATCAAAATCATCACTGCCACGGTAGGGCTTGCAGCTTCCTTGGATGTCATGTCCATCCCCGCCATAAATGCCTCTTGAATCGCTTGTCCAATCAAACAAATCGTTCCCCCGACAAAGAAAGCCTTGAGGCAGTTTTTGAAAATCGGTCGTGAAGGCTCATGTTTTTTGGCGACTTTCTTATACTCCTTCTCATCCATTGACAGTGATGAGGTTTTCTTTTTTCCAGTTGCAGATTGTACCGGCAAGCACAGGACCTCCTTTATGTGAATGTGGATTCAAACAGCTGTAGCTGATTGTCTATGTGTAATTTCTTTATTCATTATTTGTAAATTCCGGGCAGGTTATGTATCTTGCGAGCAACAGCATATAGTTTCCATAATAGAAGCTTTTTAGATATTTCGAATAGAAGCTTTTTAGATATTTCTGTGGTATGAAGCTTGGGGCACTTCATTCAATTATGGAAGGTTTGGATAAATTGCTCACGAATAAGGGGTTTGAGAATATGGCTCACGAATCAAAGGTTTTGGTTATAAATAAAGAAGAATGATAACGAGCAAAATAAATAACACAATAAACAGCATCTTCTCATGACCTTCATCTGGAGGCTTCATCTCATATTCAACTCCTTTCCTAATCATCTCATATTCAAATCATTCCTTATAAAACAAACGTTTTGAAGAATATCCTCTGGAAAAAGCGACAGGGTTCCCTTTATCCAAGTATATTCACAACATCATGCTCAGGATTAAGACGAAAGCGGAGACAAGGTGCATGAAACTGGCGTGATCATCTAATAACATGCCTGAAAAACGTAATATAATCATGGACAATCACTTGTACAAGGTTCATACTAGATTGTGACCAGTGGTTAATAACAAGTCCTTAATATTTATAAGGACATCAGGCCAGTAGCCGTTCTGCTGAGCCCTGATCTACATACCCAACAGAGGAGTTGTTTGCACATGAATGAAAAAACGTTGGACATGTTCCGAACGTTAACAGAATTCCCTTCTGCTTCCGGCTTTGAACGTGAACTGCGGGGTTGGATGAAGGAGCAAATGTCCGCATATACGGATGAATTTGTACAGGACCGTCTGGGAAGTCTCTTTGGTGTACTGCGGGGAGATGAAGCCGGCCCGAAAGTGATGGTAGCCGGGCATTTTGACGAAGTAGGTTTCATGACAACGGGAATTACAGAAACAGGCATGATCAAATTCCGTCCACTGGGCGGATGGTGGAGTCAAGCGGTTCTATCCCAGCGTTTGCAGATTATTACACCTGAACGCCGCATTACTGGTGTTGTTGGCTCTACGCCTACTCATCTGCTGGATGAATCACAGCGCAGCAAGCCCGTCGATCTTAACAGCATGTACCTGGATATCGGAGCAGATGACCGCGCAGAAGCAGAAGCGTGGGGTATCCACCCGGGCATGCAGATTGTGCCAATTTGTGAATTTACGCCGATGGCAAACCCTAAGAAAATTATGGCAAAGGCATGGGACAATCGTTACGGAGTCGGACTGGCTCTTGAACTGGTTGAAGCGCTGCATAAGGAAAAGCTGCCGAATACGCTTTATTCCGGTGCAACCGTTCAGGAGGAATTAGGGCTTCGCGGTGCACGTACAGCGGCAAATCTTATCCAACCAGACATTTTCTTCGCACTGGATTGCAGCGCAGCCAATGATATGACAGGTGACAAGCAATCCTTCGGCCATATCGGTCAGGGTGCATTACTTCGCATCTTTGACCCAGGCATGTTTACCCATCGGGGTATGGTTGAATATGTACAGGATACAGCTTCTTCCAATCAGATCAAAATGCAATATTTCATCTCGCCAGGTGGAACGGATGCAGGTCAGGTTCATCTGAGCGGCATCGGTGTACCATCCACCGTTATTGGTATCTGTGCTCGTTACATTCATACCTCTTCGTCCATTATTCACACCGACGATTATGATGCAGCCAAAGAGCTGATTGTGAAGCTGGTGAAGGGCCTTGATCGCACCACGATGGACACCATTATCAATAATGCTTGATTAGTTATATACACTTTTGTGAACTAACCACAGAGATACCTTACCGAATTTGCTTCGAGGGTATCTCTTTTTCTATGAATCACACAAATAGAATGTAATTATTGAACATAATGAGGACCAGATACATAAGATAGGATAATCAATTATCAACCAGCGGGGGACCTTTATATGGCAGCAGGCAGAAATGGAAAATCAAATAAAGGTTCCAGAAAAACCAATGCTGCGAACACCCTTCTGGGTGGGAATCTTAGCGGAAAAAAACTAGAACTGATTGTTGCAGCATTATTAGTTAGTGGAAAGTTGAGAGTAGATGCCGTTACGTTGTTTCGCGAAGCTACATTAGTTGTGGAGTTAGTGGGGCAGTACAAGACACTTCAAAAGGTCACACCCACCAATTCAGATAAACTGGTACAGTTCCTTGATGAAACAGGCCGTGATATGACGCTGAACGATGTCATTCAGGCGTTTCAGCAGCGTATAAATTCCTAAATGTCAAGAACGAAAAGAGGTGCATGTGATGTCTGAATTCGATGGCATCGGTTTCGCCGAAACGTTAATTATACTTATTCTAGTCGTATTATTTGTGTTTGGTTCGACAGACATCGAAACACTCAGTAGTACACCTACAAATACCTAAACCCGCCCCTTTTTGGCGAGATGTCCAGCCAACAATGTTCAGAATGGATACCGCATTTCGCATCGCATTCTTATAAGAAGACCTTAAATTTGAAGAACGCCAGTCCATTCATCGGGCTGGCGTTTGGCTTAATTGTTGTGATATCTACAAAAATAAAGGGGAAAATGCAAACCAGGCTAAAATGAACGTGAGCACTACGCAAACATTCTCAACAACGGCTCCGTGTTTGGTCCCCGTACTCATCAGGTTTGCTCTGATACGCAGCTTTAACGGCGGCAAAGGGCGAATCCCCCGGTTGGTCAACGAATCAGCAAGCAGGTGAATCGCATAAGCCGTTCCTCCAGCCACCCATATTTCCGGGCCTTGCTGCTGGGTCGTACTGTACAGCAAACCGGTCCAAACGGCGGTTCCATATAAGGTATGTGTCAGCCCCCTGTGTGTCAGCGTAGTACATAACATCAGCAGACTGCCTCCAATCAGATTCCACGGGGCAAAAGCATGTCCGTAAAAAACCAGCCCCAGTCCAATGACAAACATCAGCACTTTACGCAGTGATCGTGAAGGCAAAAAGGATACAAGCCCGATCAGTACAGCAAGCAGCAGATTCCAAGGCTTGCTCGGAATGTAGAAATACACAAAAACTGCCGCAGGTAAAAGAATCGTCTGCAGCAGCCGAATCAGGCTACTCGGCAGCGCTTTGGATACCAGCAGTGAATTAGGCTCGTCGATATCGGGCAGCAGTGAGCCGATCAATGCAACCGTTACCGCCGGAGCCGTGACCGGCATGCCCAGCAGCTGCAGCACTGAAAGGGATACGCCTGTGCCGATAATGAGGTGGGATCTTCCCATCATGGTGCAATAACGTCCTTTCATAGAAATAGGGAACTTATTCGTATTTGATCCCGTACCGATCATACAATGAATTAATAACGAGAACAATAGTTCGTATTTCTTATTTCTGAAAATTTTTTTAGTTTCCGTGAGCGTCATCACACTTCTTTTGATATGAATGATCTATCTTTATTAGTGAAATAAATCACATTAACTTCAAGGCAAACCTTTTACAATTCAAATATAAGCCATTAAAAATGCAGGTAAATGAACAGGATTTACCCAAGGAGGCCATTCACATGAACGGAAACAAGGAGAAGCTGGTTGTCATTGGTAACGGTATGGCTGGAATCAGCACCGTTGAACAAATTTTGAAGCTGTCTACACGTTTTGATATTACTGTAATCGGTACAGAGCCCTATCCGAACTATAATCGCATTATGCTCTCGTACGTGCTGGAAGGCAGCAAAACGCTGGACGACATCGTGCTTAATGACCTTCACTGGTATGAAGATTACGGCATCACCCTCCATACCGGCACTACAGTTACCCGAATCGATGCTGAAGCTCATGAAGTCATTACAGAAGCTGGTGCTCGTGTTCCTTATGACAAAATTATTATTGCAACCGGCTCCAGTTCCTTCATTCTGCCTGTTCCGGGTCATGACAAGCAAGGTGTTGTCGGGTTCCGCGATATTGCGGATTGCAACGTGATGCTGGAAGCGGCCAGACAGTACAAACGGGCGGCGGTCATCGGCGGTGGGCTTCTGGGACTTGAAGCAGCCAAAGGGCTGGTACAGCTTGGCATGGATGTAACCGTGGTTCATCTGATGGAGGATCTGATGGAGCGCCAGCTGGATTCACAGGCTTCAGCCATGCTCAAAGCCGAGCTCGAGCGTCAAGGCATTCGCTTCAAAATGGGAGCGCAGACAGCCGAATTGCTTGGCGGCGAACGGGTTGAGGGGCTTCGTTTTGCCGACGAATCGGTGCTGAATGTTGATTTTGTAGTTATGGCGGTAGGCATCAAGCCTAATGTCGAGGTCGCTCGTGCAAGTGGCATTGAAGTGAACCGCGGAATTGTTGTTAATGATTACATGCAAACGTCTCTGGAGAACGTGTACTCCGTCGGAGAGTGTACAGAACACCGTGGTGTATGTTACGGCTTGGTGGCTCCCCTGTTTGAGCAAGGCATGATTCTGGCGAAGCATATCTGCGGCGTTGAAACAGCCCCTTATGAAGGCTCGGTTGTATCGACCAAGCTCAAAATTTCGGGTGTAGACGTGTTCTCTACTGGCGAGTTCATTGACAGACCGGAGCATACGGTGATCTCACAGAAAGATGACTGGAAACGAACCTACAAAAAAATTCTGCTGCATGACAACAAAATGGTCGGTGCCGTACTCTTCGGTGACATCACCGATTCGGCCGAGCTGCAGAAGCTGATCAAAAACCATACGGAAATGACCGAGGAATTATACAGCTCCCTCATGGGTACAGGCTGCGGAGGTCACAAAAAAACAGCCTCTGTTGAAACGATGCCCGAAGACGAAATTGTCTGTGGATGCAACGGGGTAACCAAAGGAGCCATCGTGGATGTAATCACCAATCAGGGGCTCACAACGGTTGATGAAATTAAAGCTTGCACTGGTGCAACCCGCTCTTGTGGTGGATGTAAGCCGGTCGTGGAACAGATTTTGCAATATGTGCTTGGAGATGGCTTCACAGCCGGATCCAAACAGGGGATTTGCAGCTGCACCTCCCTCGGAAGGGATGAGATTGTAGCCGAAATCCGGGAAAAAGGCTTGCAAACGAGTAAAGAGGTTATGAATGTACTGGGCTGGAATCAGCCTGAGGGATGTTCGAAATGCCGTCCGGCAATCAACTATTATCTGGGCATGATCTATCCGGATACACATGAAGACGAGAAAGAATCCCGTTTCGTGAACGAACGGATGAACGCCAACATTCAAAAAGATGGAACCTACACGGTTGTGCCTCGGATGTACGGCGGGGTAACGACTCCGGAAGACCTCAAACGGATTGCTGACGTTTCAGTCAAATACGATATTAAAGCGGTCAAAGTAACGGGCGGTCAGCGGCTCGACCTGATTGGTGTCAAAAAAGAAGACCTGCCTAAAGTCTGGGCGGAGCTGGATATGCCTTCAGGTTATGCTTACGCGAAATCGCTGCGTACCGTCAAAACATGTGTCGGCTCCCAGTTCTGCCGCTTCGGCACACAGGATTCCATGGCGATGGGGGCACGGATTGAGCGCAAATTCGAACGTCTCGACCTGCCAGCCAAATTCAAGTATGCTGTTAACGGCTGCCCGCGGAACTGTGCAGAGGCTTGTACGAAGGATATCGGCATTGTCGGCAATGACGGCGGCTGGGAAATCTTCATCGGCGGGAACGGCGGTATCAAGGCAAGGCTGGCAGATCCACTGTGCAAAGTCAAAACGGATGAGGAACTTATCGAGCTGTGTGGAGCCATCATGCAATATTATCGGGAAACAGGCAACTATCTGGAGCGTACATCCGAGTGGGTTGAGCGCATGGGTCTTGAACAGATCCGTTCGGTTGTTGTAGATAATCCGGAGGAACGCAAAGCACTGATGGCACGCATCGAGTTTGCTCTGGAGCATGTCGAAGACCCTTGGAAGAAAGCACTTCGGAACGAAGAAGGACAAAGCAAAATGTTCCACGGAATTGAAGTCACGGCCCAACCATAAGCTGTATCACTTACAGACTTGATATTATATAAGTAACTTAACGGAAAATTATAGAAAAAGGAGTGGTTATACCATGACGACCAAACAAACAGGTACGTATTTTCCGGCTGGTACGGTAGATGAGTTCTTGCCCCGTATCGGCAGAGTTGTCGAGATTGAACATCAACAGCTCGCAGTATTTCGTACTTCGGACGGCACCATCTTTGCTGCTGACAACCATAACCCCCACCCCAAAGGTGGGCCGCTGGCTGAAGGCATCGTTTCCGGGCACTATCTGTATGACCCGCTGTACGATTGGAAAATTGATCTGACAACCGGTCAGGTGCAAGCACCCGACAATGGTCAAGTGAAGATGTACCCCGTCAAGGTGGAGCATGACCAGGTCTGGATCGCTGTATAACGTGAACCAACTGGACGTAAGGATTGAGATTGATGTTGACTAATGGGGGAAACCGTGATGTATACACCAGGTGTTGAAGGAATTATTGAAGCTGCCGTTAAAAAAAGAGACCAGATGAACACAAGCCTTCCCAGATATATGGTCGCTGCCTTGATGGCAGGCGCTTATGTGGGGCTGGGCATCATCTTGATTTTCAGTATCGGGGCTCCGCTGCTCGCCGCGCATTCGCCGCTGCAAACGATGCTGATGGGTATGTCCTTCGGACTCGCGCTGACACTTGTTATCTTTGCCGGGTCGGAGCTGTTCACAGGGAATAACATGTTTTTCACGATGAGCACCCTAGCTGGACGAACAACCGTGAAGGATACGCTTAAAAACTGGGGACTTGTCTTCATCGGCAACCTGATCGGTGCCGTACTGCTCAGCCTGCTGATTGTTGGCAGCGGCCTCTTCAAAACAGCCGCACCCGAGCATCTGCTGTTTGTCGTATCTGCCAAAAAGATGGCTGCACCCGTATCCGAGTTGTTCTTCCGCGGCATTCTCTGTAACTGGCTTGTATGTCTGGCGATCTGGATGGCTGCGCGCTCCAAAGAGGATATCGCCAAGCTTGTGCTCATCTGGTGGTGTCTGTACGCCTTTATCGCAAGCGGATATGAGCACAGCGTAGCCAATATGACTTTGCTGTCGCTGGCCTGGCTGCTGCCGAATCACCCGGATACGATCTCTTTGGCTGGCTGGTTCCACAACATGATTCCGGTAACCCTTGGCAACATTATCGGCGGAGCTTTGTTTGTAGGCATGGCTTACTGGTACACTTCACCGGTGCGCAAAAAAGCGTAAATCATACTCCGGGGTTACGATACAACATGATACCTGATATCTTCTCGTTTGCCGCGAGGCGTGCTGAACCTGTTCAGTATGCCTCGCGGTTTTTAATCTGCATTTTACAAATTTACAAAGGGCGCATACATCTTTAATCTCCGGTTAACATAACAGCAGTATAGTCGGTGTATATACTACCTAAACTTGCAAAGGATGATCACTATCTATGGGTATTCATACGTACTTCCGTTCACTGAACGATCTCGAACGTATTATTCGCACCCCTGGCAAATTCAAGTTCGAAGAGCATTGTGTATCCGCCCATTCCTGGAAAGTTGTGCAGTATGCCAAAACGTTAGCTGACATTGAAGAACAGCAAGGCATAAGCATAGATTGGAAAAAGTTGTACGAGATCACCAGCAGCCACGATTACGGCGAAATTTTCATCGGTGATATCAAAACACCTGTCAAGCATTATTCACTTGAGCTTCGTTCCATGCTTCAGCAAGTAGAAGAAGGCATGGTCTCTCATTTTATTAATGAGAACATTCCGGAAGAGTTTCAGGACATTTTCCGCCGACAGCTTCGTGAAGGCAAAGACAACTCCGTCGAAGGGTTAATCCTTGAGGTGGCCGACAAAATGGATCAGGTCTATGAAGCATTTGCAGAGCTGCAGCGGGGCAATACGGAAAAAGAATTTATCGTCATGTACCGCTACGCACTGATCAAGATCAAAAATATCGACCTCCACTGTGTCCGGTATTTCCTGAACCACATCCTGCCCGACATTATCGAAGAAGGTAATCGTTCCCCGTTTGATATCCGCAAAATAACCGAAGAAGCGTTACAGCAATAATGAAGCTCAGCCCATCTGGATTGAATAGATCCATGGACAAGAGCTTTTTTATTTCAGCTGCTGACGATATTCACTCGGATACAGACCCGTTTTGTTTTTGAAAATTCTGCTGAAATAATGGGAATCGGCGTACCCTACTGCCCCGCCAATCGTCTTGATATCCATGTGCTCATATGCCGCAAGCAGGCGCTTGGCCTCATTGATGCGAAGACCCGTCAAGTATTTCAAGGGTGTCTCCCCTGTTACCTTTTTAAAACATTTGCCCAGATAATCTACACTGAAATGCATCTGGGCCGCCATATCCTGCAGCGTAATTTCATGCATATAATTTTGTTTGAGATACAGCTTGACGGCTTCCGCAATATCTTCAATTGTCACCTGCTCATCCAGTATGGCACTCACATGAGACAGGGAATCCACTGCACTTCCCAGCTTCAATTCCATCGTATCCAGCAGGGTGCGAAGCTGTTCCTCCGCCAGCGGTTTGAGCAGGTAGTCCTCCACTTTATAGTGAATGGCCTGCCGTGCATATTCGAACTCATGATACCCGCTAAGAATGACAATTTTAACGTGAGGATAGGCAAAATATAAGTACTTAGCCAGTTCAAGCCCGTTCATTACGGGCATCTGAATATCCGTGATCACCAGATCAGGCACCTTCTGCTCGATGAGCTGCAGCGCTTCCTGACCGTTTCTCGCCTCCCCGATGACTTCAAACCGCGTATTCAGCTCTTTGAACTTACGGGAGACGTTACGACGAATTAACGCCTCATCCTCAACGATAATTGTTCTGTATTTTCTCTGCATATTCATATGTCCCCCCCTGATCCTTTCGAATGGAACCCCCGATACAAATGCTCACACCACCGGTTGCTTTGTTTTGGATACACATCCTGGCTGCCGGACCATACCATAACTTCAAGCGGGCCCATATATTTTTGAGTCCCATCCCGTTAATCTCCAGCTCAGGCATGCGATCCACATTCTGAAGTTTTTTGATATAGAGTTCGATGTGTTCCAGCGCTTCGGGCTCCATCCCCGGGCCGTTATCTTCGACATAAATCTGCCACGTCTCTTGTATGATATCCAGCTCACCCGTGATATGCAGCTTCCAAGGCAGGGTATCACCGAGGCCGTATTTCATTGCGTTTTCAAGTAATGGCTGAATGATCAGCATCGGAATCCGAATATGCTTCATTTCATCAGGGATGGATAATTTATAGTGCAGATCATCCTCAAAGCGAATTTTCATACATTCGAGATAGCGCTCACAATATTCAAGCTCCTGAGATAACGAGACACCGCTCTGGCCCGGAGCAGAGATATAACGAAGCATGGATGCAATGTGACCACAGAATGCCACAATCTGCCGGTTCATGCCCTCCTCTGCCATAATGCTTATATTTGTAATGTTGTTGTATAGAAAATGCGGATTCATCTGTGACTGGAGTGCCAGCAGTCTCGCCTCGGTTTCTCGCGATTTGATCGCCATCTGGTCGTGAAAAGACTGCACCAGCTGCTGATTCAGCCGGATGAACGTATCATTCAGCTCCGCCATCTCGCGAATCGAGCCGGGATGCTCCAGCTTGAACAGCAGCTGACCCGAATCCTGACCTGACATCAGGTCATTTTCGCCGGTTTTCTGAATAATGCGCTGCAAGCGATGAAGCGGCAGGGTGACCCTTTTCGAAATCAGATATGAAAGCATCAAAATAATGATCAGGGTAGCCAATGTAGCGCCTGCAAAGATCAAAGCCATCCGGTTCAGATTCGCAAAAAGAGAATGTTTGGACTGCATGACAACAACAGTCCAGCCGGTTTCCTGCGACGTCATATAGGTCATCATCTGCTTGGAATCGTTAAGAGCATCGTTAACCTCCTGCATCGTTTCAGGCGGGGAGGTACGATGCTGAATCAGCTTCATCTCTTCTGCATAACCAGTTGGAGCATCAGCAGCAGGTGAAGCTGCGGGAAGCGGATATAACAATACATCCCGCTCATCCAGCACATAGATTCGAAGCTCCTGATTACTCGCCTGCAGCTCATTCAAATGCTGGAATAAATCATCAGCACGCTGCAAAATCTCGACCACACCCTGGCTGACATAATTGCCATCCTTATATACTCGAGTAAGTGAGATGTACGGCTCATCCCTTTTGCCCTCTCCCGTAGGCATCGGCAACGCTTCGCCCTGCAGCAGACGAATAACACGCCAGCCGCTCCGCTCCCACGTTTCCTTATACCAGGGACGCTGCTTCAAATCTACCGGCAGCTGTCCGTTAAACAACCCGGCCCCCAGCATTTTTCCATTCACATCGTAGATGTTAGCCTGCTTGGCTGTATTCGAGCTGCTAATGATCGCCAAAATGACGTCAATCAGTGTTGTTGTATCCTTATACAGCGCAGGGTCACTTAACATCGTCTGTTCAGTCCCCTCCGCAGGTGCGAGATAATGACTGAAATGCTCCTTGACCAGATTGGAATATACGATGTTCATGGAGAAATTATTCATTTTCACAACTTCCTGATCCAGATGTCCAACGATAGATAAACCCAGTTGTTTCTGCTGCTCTTCACTCCGCTGGCGAGTATCACTCGCGAGAAAGACATATAACAGCCCTGCCACAATAAGAGAAAAAATAACGAATACAGCTGAATAATAAGCAAACAAACTCTGCTGTAATGTTCTGAACCGATAGCGCATTCCATACCCCCGTCTTTGTTCATCCTTCAAAACTTCAATCTTCTTTTGCGCTTCTACGGTGGCTTCGAAAATGTCCACCCATAAGAACGCTTTTGTCTATTGAGCCCATTCGGTATTCCAAGTAAAGTTATCCACATAAGAATACGCTTACATAAAGCGTTTACGCAAGTCATAATATGATCGAATTTTAGGGAGGTTTCAAAATGAGAAAACGATTTCTTTTTTCGCTGACAAGTGTGCTGCTTCTCTCCACCCTGCTCATTGCCGGCTGCAGCTCGGAGAAAAGTGCAGAAGGTAATGGCAAGGTCACGCTGACCTTTGGCACGAGCCAATCCGGTATTCCTCGAACGGGCATTATGCAAACGATGGCGAAGCAATACGAGCAGGAAACCGGCGTCAAAATTGATTTTCAGGTGGTGCCTGACGCGCAGTGGCGTGATCTGATCAAGGTAAAGCTATCCTCCGGCGAAGCTCCGGATATTTTCAATGTGGATGTTGATCCGCTGAGCATGCCAGCCAATGTCAGACCAGAGGAAAATGCCATTGATCTGACCAATGAGGAGTTTACAGGCCGGATGTCGGAAGAGATTCTGCCCACTGTAAGTCATAACGACAAGGTATACGGGGTTTCTTTTGCCCCTACGAAAATCTGGTATGTGTACTATAACAAACGTATCTTTGCTGATCTCGGTATTGAGCCGCCTGCCACCTATGCCGAATTCAAAGCGATCAGCCAGAAAATCAAGGATAAAGACATCATTCCATTCTATCAAGCTCCGGCGAGCGGCTGGTACCAGGTGCTGCCATTGTTCGAAACCGGGCCGAATTATGAGCAAAAGGCCGCAGGGACCTATGAGAAGCTTAATAATAATGAGATGAAGGTCGCTGATCTGACCCAGCTGAAAACAGTGATTGAACAATTAAAGGAATTTGCAGATCTCGGCTATTTCGGCAAAGACTTTTTATCCAATACGGTAGAAGCAGGCATTGAAGCCTTTGGTCAGGAAAAAGCAGCGATGCTGCTGCGGGTGCCAGGCACGGAAAAGGAAGTAGCCGAAGCTTATCCCGCGATGAAGGATAATATGGGATTCTTCGTCATGCCATGGGGAGACAATCAGACGATTGGCGTCAATCCTGGCGGTTCAGCTGCCATGTTTGGCAATAAAAACAGTAAACATCCCGAAGAAGTGCTGAAGTTTTTCCGGTGGATTACCGAGCATGATCATCTGCAGCAGGTATTTGACGGAGGCGAAGGAAATCTGACAATTTGCTGGCCGGAGATCGAACCGAAACTGACACAAGACTATATTGATTATGAGAAGAAACATGAGAAAGGTACCGTCATGCAGGCTGCTGTGAAATATATTGATCCACAGTGGATGGACATCGGCAAAGACTTGTCAGGCATGTTTGCCGGAGCGATTACCCCGGAGCAAATCCTGCAAAATATTGATAAACGACGTGCCGAGCAAGCCAAGGTGCTGAAGGACGAGAAGTGGCAATAACAAGCAACAGATACTTTATATCAGGCGGGCGCTGCCCGCTTGTTCATTTGCACAGGAAGGACTGGTGTTACGGGTTATGAATGCGAACAAAATCTATCCCTGGTATTTCTCATCCGGCGCGATTCTATTATATCTGCTGTTCATCGTCGCTCCTGCTCTGCTTGGCATTTATTATTCCTTTACCGATTGGAACAGCTATAGTTCAGAGAAAAATTTTATCGGTCTGGAGCATTTCCGCACCATTCTCACAGGTGATCCAACCTATCTGCTATTTATTAAAAATACCGTGCTGTTTACGCTGGTTACCTCCATCGCCAAAACCGTTCTCGGTTTGTTTCTTGCCCTGCTGCTGGTTAGCGGTGTCAAAGCCGCCAATTGGCATCGAATGATCATCTTTTCACCACAAGTATTGTCTTTTCTGATTGTAGGTCTGGTGTTCAAAAGTCTGCTTGATCCAAACAACGGGTTCGTTAATGTGACCCTGCGCTCCATCGGCCTGGATGTACTTGCCCAAAACTGGCTGGGCTCGCTCACCTGGGCCATGCCATCCATCATGGCTGTGGATACCTGGAAAGGCATGGGGTATATTATGGTGCTGTTTATCGCGGGACTGCTCGCTATTCCACGGGATTACTATGAAGCTGCATCAATAGATGGTGCGGGCTTTATGCAAAAGCTGTTTCGTATTACCATTCCGATGCTGATGCCCACCATCACCATTGCCACAGTGCTTAATATTACGTATGGTTTGCGTGTCTTTGACGCGGTATATGTGCTGACCAACGGGGGGCCGGGCAACGCTACAGATGTGATTAACACAGCCGTTTATTCCTCTTTTGCCAAAGGGTACTGGGGACTCGGGAGCGCCCTGTCTACCATTCTCTTTGTCATCATGGCGATGATCTCGCTTTTTATCATTCGTCTGATGAACCGAAAGGTGGAATACTGATATGCAATTACGAAAAAAGCTGGCTGCTCTGTCGTTGAATGTACTGGCTTGGCTGTTAAGTCTGGTCGTACTGATTCCATTTGCCGTCATCCTGTTAAATTCATTCAAGTCAGATGCGGAAGCCAAGGTGCTCAAGCTTACCCTTCCCGAGAAATTTGTGTTTGAAAATTATAAAATCGTCTACGAGCAGGGACACTTGGGTGGTTCCTTTTTCAACAGTCTGCTGCACTCTGGTGCCTCATCTCTGCTGCTGGTATTTGTCGTGGCATTCTCTGCGTTCACGTTATCCCGCAATCATTCCAGGCTCAGCAAGTTCCTGTACTTCTTTCTGATTCTGGGCATTACGCTGCCGCTGAATTACATTCCGCTCATGGAAGTCATGAAATCATTAGGTATGATCAACTCCCACCTGGGCATGATTCTCCTCTATACCGCGATGGGGATTCCGATCTCTCTGTTCATCACCTATGCATTTGTCGGCAACATTCCGAAAGAGCTGGACGAAGCGGCAATTATGGATGGATGCAGCGGAATCAAGCTATTCCTTCGAATTATCGTGCCTTTATTGACTTCGGTGCTGGTGACTGTATTTGTTCTGAATTTTCTGAGTGTCTGGAATGAGTTCACTGCGCCGCTCTATATGCTGAATACGGTGGAGATGTGGCCCATGACTCTGGCTGTTTATAACTTCTTCGGACAATTCAGTGCCAAATGGAATCTGGTCAGTGCCGACATCGTGCTTACCTCTCTGCCCGTGCTGATCGTATTCCTCATTGGACAGAAGTACATTGTAGGAGGTCTAACCTCTGGTGCAGTGAAGGGATAGATTGATTCAAATATCGGACACAAGATATGAAGCAGCACACTCATGTACTAAAAAGCCCTCGTCTGAACGACATGTACACCGTTTTGATTTCAACGGGTACATGCATCAGACGAGGGCTGTTTTGATTACGGTAACGATATAATCATACTAATCATGCGCCAGTCCGCCTACATCGGGAGGTGAGGCAATATCGCCGTTCTGCTCCAGTGACTTAATCATTTTCAGACGTGATGTGACAAGGGCAATCAGAATAACGAAAAGACCTGCAATGATAAACAGCAAGGCAATGCCTCGCCCCGGCCCCGTTCCGATAATCTGACCTACGGAGGAAGCCAGCGCCCCCCCCTCCACCATCAGTGGATTAAATACGTGGTCTGCTAGAAATCCAGCCAGGCTGTAGGCGATAATAAAGCCGAGTTGTGACAGAATGCCGATGATGCCCCACACTCTGCCCTGCTTTTCATTCGCAATATTGTTTCGAACCAATACATCAGCGCTCATATTAACAAATGGCAGCGAGGAAAGGAACAGAAAACCTGCAAAGATGATAAAATAAATATTGGTCGAAACGCCCAGCAGCGAGAACGCCAGACCACACATGATCAGCCCTGCCACCAGCACACTTGCATATTTCTTGGTCATTGTAAATATACCGATGCACAAGCTGCTGATGAGCATACCGATCGCACTAACGGATTGAAACGTTCCAAGGGTCTTCGCATCTGTAAACGATAGCAGCATCGGGCCAATGAGCGTTTCCAGAAAACCGAGATAGAAGGTAACCAGGGAGATAATAATGACGAGCAGCAGCACGCCCTTGTTGGTAACCACCTCTGTCCAGCCTTCCTTAATATCGGTCATCCAGTTATGCTTCTCTTTGTCTTCACGCTCTACCTTCATGCTCTTGCGAATGACCAGCACGGCCAGAATCGCAATTAGAAAAGTCGCGATATTAATCATCATAATCACTTCAATCGTTGTCACACTAAGCAGAATACCTGCAATAATCGGTGAAAATAAAAACTTGGAGGATTCCGCGAGCTGTACAAGCCCGCTGCCTTTGGAGAACTGATCCTTATCCAGAAGGTCTGTCGCTGACGCCTTATATGCCGGACTTTGCAGTGCCGAGAATACAGAACTGAAGGCCACCCCCACATAAATATGCCATAGCTGAATGTCCCCTGTAAGCATGATCGACAGAATAAAAACCAGCCCCGCAGCAGAGCCCAGGTCCCCGATAATCATCATTGTACGCCGGTCAAACCGGTCTGCGAGCACCCCGCCAATTGGACGAAGCAGAATGTTTGGCAGAAATGTAAACAAGGTAATCAGGGCAACACTGGTTGCCGTATTTGTTTTTTCGAAGGCGTATACCCCCAGTGAGAACGCGGTAAGTCCGATACCAATCATCGAGATCAGTTGACCGAACCAGACAATCAGAAATTTTCCAAATGATTTATGAACAGTTTGTTCCATATTTAATACTCCTTTCGCGATTAAGCCTGATGTGGGAAATACAGTTCTGTTACATATGCAAAACTACCCTGTTCAGCACCCAGAACCCGTTCCATAATGTGGCTGAATGCTCTGACCTTCTTCTGAAACTCTTCTTCTTCCCATTGAAAAATGCCCTGATCCAGCAGAAACTGTGAAGACACCAGTAAAAACTCAATGCTCTCTTGCGGAGCCGGGGTGTGAAACACCCCCTCCTGAATACCCTGTTCCACCACGTTCGCCAGAATAGGACTTAGACGAATAACCGTTTCAACCAGACTTTTCTGATGCATTTCAACGTTCTGCACACTGTGCAGCTGCTCAATGACGCCAAGCTTTCGATCATCAGGCTGATTTTGAGTCATAATGATACGGAAAATTTTCTCATGCGCACTAAGCTCGGGATCGGCAACTACACGTCTTGCCGCAGCCTCACCGTTCATAATAAAACGCATGACAATGGCATGCATGACCTCCTCCTTGGACTGGAAGTAATAATAAAATGTGCCCTTCGCAATCTCACAAGCCTGGAGGATATCCATAATTGTTGCTTTGTTATACCCTTTGGTCACAAACAGAATTTCGGCCTCATCCAAAATTTCGTTCCTGCGCTCCTCCGGATTTTTCATCAATCTCATATGCTGTCCTCCAATACTTCTCGACCGACTGTCGGTCTATTCTAGTCATGAAGCTCTAAATTTAGAACCCCATTTCGCTTAACCATTGTGCCAATCGACTTTCTCTCGCCTTCAAATCCTGTTTGTCCTTGTCATATTTCCCGATCTTTTTGTCCGCAACCAGATGACCATCCATCATAAACAGAACTCGTTCCGAGCGGGCCGCAACCTTGACATCATGAGTAACAAGCAGAATGGTTGTGCCTGCCGCATTAATATCCCCCAGAATATCCATGATTTCATGTGTTGATTTGGAATTCAGTGCTCCGGTTGGCTCATCACCGAACAGAATATCCGGATTGTTGATGAGTGCCCGGCAGATGGCGATCCGTTGCAGCTGTCCCCCTGAAGCCTGGGTAATATTATGCTCAGCCAGCCCGTCAATGCCCATTTTTTTCATCAATGACATCGCACGATTGTTAATGGTGTCTCTATTACTGTTTTTGGCCAGATAAGCCGAGAGTATGATGTTGTCTAACAGATTTAGATTTTTGAGCAGATGGATATTTTGAAAAATAAAGCCCATTTTGGTCAGCCGCAGACTTGCCAGCTCCTTCTCGGGAAATGCCGAGATTTGTTTGCCGTTAAAATAAACACTGCCTGTGCTGATCTGATCCATTCCGCTGATGTTATAGAGCAGAGTGGATTTGCCCGAGCCGGACGGGCCCATAATGGACACAAACTCTCCCTTTTGCAGCTGCAGATTGATATCCTTGAGAATACGCTGTTCTTCATTCTCGCCCATAGCTACGGATTTATTCACTTCTCTGGCTTCAAGTATCGTTGTCATGGTTATACCTCCCTATTCCACAATCATTTTTGAAATGCTGGTTTCCCGAATCGACTGAATGCTGATCCAGGCTGTAATGATAATTGTTCCTGCCAGGAGTAATGGACATAATACATACGCCTGCATCGGATCAATAACAAACACAATGTTGGAAGCTCCAAATGATGACATAATGCCACTAACGAGCTTGGGCCCAAGCGTATTGGAAAGAATGGTGCCTGCTGCCACGCCCACAATCAGAATGGCAAGTGACATCACAACATACTTCAGCTTGATCTTTGATAAGGCAAATCCGAGACTTCGCAAGACGGCGATATCATTGTTATCCTTGGCAACCAGCATCTGCAGAAACAGAGAGGTAATGAGGATGGATATAAATACACCTATCGCAAGAGCCAGTGTGGTGACCAGCTTCAATTGCTGAATTGTACCGCCAAGCGTCTGATGTAAATATCCTTGAAGATCCGTAACTCTCGCAGGTGAAAAATCCTTCTCATATGCTGCAACCTTGGCAGCCATGAGACTCCGGTCCTTCAGATCGAGACTGACGACATACCACAGTACACTATCTTTGTTATAAGGCAGAAGAGCCTTCGCTGTTTTGCCGCCATTCGTTACATCCTGGTAGATGCCGCTGACCGTCATCACCTGATCTTTGCCATCCACCTGCAGGGTCAATTGATCCCCTGTTTTGAGTTTAAGCTCACTGCTGTTAGCATCGGAAAGGGCAATTTCGTGATCTGTTGCCGGGGCATTCCCGCTGAGATAAGACAACGGAAAGATACTGAAATCTCCGCTTTCCACACTCAAATTATCATAGCTGCCTTCAGCATTACGGATCTTGAACTGACTTGTGACGAGAGGCGAATATGCTTTGACATCCCCGTCGTTTTTAATCTGGTTAATCAGGTTGGCGTAACGCTGCTCAATATCATCGGTATGCCTGAGATCAATTCGAATGTCACTTTGCCCGACACCCATATAGGAAATAAAGCTTGGCGCCTGAAGTGTATTCAAAAAGTTAATGGGCACAATCATAATAAAAGAGCTGACGATGAACACAAACAATAACAACCGGAACATTTTGACACGCTGCATCACTTCCTTGAGTCCAAGAAATACAGGTACGGAGGACCAGCGATTACGGGATAGACTTAACCGGTTCCGAATGATCTGTGTATCCCCCAAGCTTCCGGTACGAAGTGCTTCCACTGCCGATATGGAACGAAAACGTCGCAGCACCGCTCGGCAAAACAGAACCACCATCGTGAAGATTACTGCCGCCGCAAGCAGAGGCACTGCAAAATGCAGCAGCGTTGCTGGTGCTTTCCCCATATATAACATGATATTGGAAACGAATAGTTTGTTTACTCCGAGTGAAGCCACATATCCCAGCACCGAGGCTACCCCGGCCATAAACACATACTTGACCAAATAGAGCCGCTTAATATCTTTTTCCGCGATACCGATCGCTTTCATCACACTAATCTCGCGGTAATCCTCTTCAATGGTCGCCAGCATCGTGAACCGAATACATAACATGGCAATCAGGATCAGCACGAGACTCACGAGTATAATCACGGCTGCGATAATCCCGTCTGTCATGGCATTGAGTACCTGAAATAGACCATAAGTCACCACTGGACCCGCGTTAGGCAGCCCGGCATTTTGATAGGCTTGCGTGAACTCACTGGTCTTGGCAGGATCATTCAGACGGAATTCAATCAGATATTCCATCTCTCCAACACCCTGCTTCAATTCCTGCCAATCATTCGGGCTGACGATAAAACGCTTCGAGTGCACGACAGACGGATTCATCTGTGCATCACGCACAAAATCAACAATGGTGTAGGCACTCTCAAATGCCCCATTATTGATTCGAACTTTGTCACCGATCTTTAATTGGTTTTGCTGCAAATAATACACAGGCACGGCAATCTCACCATCCAGAACCTGAATGATCTCACTGTTCAGATTCAGCAGATAGTCGAATTGCTGATTTTGTGTAACCAGGTCAATGTCCATGACCGTATTTTTCTCCGACTCCGCACCAAGGTAGAGATTGGCTCCATCAATATTCACCATCTCGACAATCTGATGCTGCTCAACCAGCGCATTACCCTCGGCCCATTGGTTCACTTTGGCCTGATCCAGCTCCCCAGAGTGCATTTGCACAAAATGCGGTGTTTTGGATTCAGAGAACAAATATTGGATGGAGCTTGTGAGCTCCATAATCATCCGCGAACCGGAGGACACCAGCAGGGCGGCAAGCAGTACAAAAATAAACAGCGCGGCTGTAATTCCCTTTTTCCTCATTAAATCGTTTCTCAGCATTCGTAGCAGCATAAACTAACATGGCTCCTCTCATCTACTCTACTAGATTCATTCCTTCTAACTCTGGAGTCATAAAACTTGTCAGATGATACGCCACCGTCGAAGGTTGGTGCATGATGAACATGTGAGTACCCTCTCTAATGGTCTGAAGCTTCATCGGTGTATTCAAGTACTGTCCCCACTTCAGTGCCGATGGAAGGGAAACGGCATGATCCCGTTCTCCCCACAGATACAGCACCGGTATATACACAGGATGATGCTCAATCGTTGCTGCGGATGTCAGCACTCGAAAATCTGCCCGAATGACAGGCATGAAATACTGCAAAAGCTCTTTTTCGTGAATAAGCTCCTTTGGCAGTCCATCATAGGAAAAGAGATGCTCGAGCAGATCGTCATCTGACATCTGATCATAACGGGTTATCCCGCATTCAGCAGGTGTACTGCACGCAGACAAGACAAGCCGTAAAGTGCTTGCTGTATCCGGAAGCTTCTCCTGCAGCCGCTGGGCGACAAAGTAAGCTGCAAGTCCGCCAAGACTATGTCCCAGAAGTACGGCTCCAGGCTGAATTACACGCAACAGCTCGCCGGTGTAAAGCTCGACAAGCTGCTGCATATGTGACAAAGGCGCTTCCGAGTTTAGACCATGACCGGGAGGCGTAAATGCCCAGATCTCCACATCCGGAAGGCAGGACACCAAAGGCTGAAAGCTCTGGGAGTGTCCGCCGAGGTAAGGGAAACAGATCACCTGTCTGTTTCCCTTGCCCTTTTGCAGCTGTTCAAGATAAGTCTGTCCCATCACTCCGTCACCCCCATTCGTTGATCTACTTATTTCGCTTCCTTCCATTCGAGAACATATGCGGGAAAGGTTTGAAGCGTAGTGTCCACCTTTTTGAGCTTGAAAACAATGTGAATGATGATGGCTGATGTTACAAAAAAGAAAAATTGCATGATCTGTACTTGCGGATTAAAGTAATACAGATCAATCTGACTTCCGGTAGCCACAAGCCAGAAGGCCAAAAGGTAAAATAACAGCGTGCCTCTCGTAGCATTAAAGATGTAGCTTTGAAATACGATAAATGCCATAAGCTGAACCACGTAATATATGTAGGTCGTTGAAGTGCCGAAGGAAGAGATCAGATATCCCGGAAGCACCCACAGTCCAAACAGGAAACCTGTAATCAGACCACTTGCTACATTGTTTTTCAACTTGCCCTGCAGGAACGGAAGTAAAAATCCAATCCAGCCAAACAGTCCGCCGATGAGTCCGGTTTCCTTGAACAGGTTCAAAATACCGAGCCAGATCATTTCCGGTACACTATATGTCAGTTCAGGAACCGGTATGCCGAACAACAGGGAGCCGAAATGCATGGAGGAGGCAAATACAATTGAAATTCCAATAATGATTGGAATCCAGAACAGATCCTTTTTTCGTGGAACCAGCTTCAAAAACATGCCTTTCAGTGCATCCTTGCCACCCATCAGATAACATGTAATCAAGCCGGCAATCGAAGGAGAATACAGTGCAACGATAGCCAGCGGGTGCATAAGGTGCAATTCACCTGTGATTGGCACAATAAAATCAGGGAAGAACATGAACAAGCTCGCAATACCGTAGCAAGTCCCGAAAGAGATCGCCAGAAACAGAACCATATATTTATTGGATGGATTGGCAGCAGGGCTCGCTACTGGACGGAGTGATGGCTGATTGGCGGTTATCATTGGGCCACCTCCTTCGCAGCAAGCTTTCTCTCAATCAGATCATGCAAGCGATTAATGGTACTGAAATTGGCCAGGTCCAGATCCTCATTCCCGATCTCAATCTGGAATTTGCGCTCAACAAAATCCACCAGACGCATAGCAAAGAGCGAGTTCACAAATCTCATTTCAAAATAATTGTCATTGTCGCCAATCTGAGCATCCTCATGCTCCATAGTGAGGTTATTTCCGATAAACTCCCGAATGTCTTGACGATAATCCACTTCTCTTCCCCCTTGTTATTAATGTAGTTTTTCAGGCACACAAACTTCAATATAGTCTGGAAACTCCACAACCTGCTTCAAATCATGTGAAAAGACGATCTTTCCATCTGCATCTGAAGACTGCTGTGTAAATCCGGCAAAGCGATAGCTGATATTCATCATTCGATTTCTCCCGGTATCTCTGAAATCAGCGAGCATCTGCTTGCCCTGCCGCTGTGCTTCGCGCATGATGTACGTGAGCAGCACACTACCTGCCCCCCTCGACATCACTCTGCAAGACATCAGCAGCATGTTCAGTCTCCAGAGATCCGGCTGCTTGTGAATAAGCGCAAGCCCAATCTTTCCGTAAGTTCCGTACTTGTCTTCAAGTTCACACACCAATAACAAGTGATCCTGCGAATTCATCAATTGATGCAGTTCTTCATAGCTGTAAGTAATCCCCGTAGCATTGAGCTGATTGGTACGAACCGTGAGCTCTTCGGCACGTTGAAGATCATCCTCTGTCGCTTCATAGATCGTAAACTTCATACCAAGCGAAGCCAGAAATTGCTCGGAGGGCCCTTCATACTGTTCTTCAGCCTGCTTTCGCAGTGTATCCGCCTGATACATCTGCCTTCTGCGGGAGGAATCAGCCGTAATAAATCGAGGCATTAGTCTCGGATCTTCCAGCATCGTCTCGTAGTCGTCTGCATGAAGCACCTGAATATCGTCGTGTACACTTTTTACTTCCTCCAGCTCAAAGGGCTGATCATCTACAAACAAGAGAGCATTCATGCCAATGTTCAGGTTTTGCTGAATCCGTTGAATGGATATGGACTTCGCGTCCCAATGGATTTCGGGGTACAAAAAATAGGTTGCCAAGCCAAGTTCCTCAAGTTTGGCCCAAGCCAGCTCGGCATCATTTTTGCTGGCAACGGAATGTAATATCCCGCGTCGGTCTAACTGTTCAATCACCTCCTTTACATGCGGCCTTAACTGCACATCACCGGACTCTAGCAAAACTCCGTTCCAGATCGTATGGTCCAGATCCCATACGACACATTTGACATCCTTCGTTCGCTCCATGGACATGCCTCCCTTTATGTTAATAGGCATAGAACCCCTGACCGGTCTTACGCCCCCATTGTCCCGCATCCACCATTTTTTGCAGCATTGGACAACAGCGGAATTTCGGGTCCTGATAGCTGTCGTATAACACTTTAAGTGAGTGTACAACGGTATCCAGACCAATCAGATCAGCTGTTTCCAGTGGGCCCATCTGATAATTGAAGCCTTTTTTCATAATGGCATCGACCTGCTCGGCTGTAGCAATCCCGTCCTGAACGATGAAAGCTGCTTCATTCATTAACAAATGAGAAAGCCTGTTGGATACAAACCCTGGCAAGTCCTCAATGACAACCGGATTTTTGCCAAGTGACTCGAGAAACGTCACCATTCCCTGCTCCGTTTCCAGCGTTGTATGATGCCCTTTGATTACCTCCACCATTGACTTGACCGGAACTGGATTCATCAGATGCACGCCAATCGCGCGCCCCGGGTCAGGCAAGAAGGAGGCCAGCCTGGTGACCGATATACAGCTTGTATTCAATGCAAAGAGTGCATCCGTACGCACCTTCTGACCGAGCCGTGCATAGACTTCCTTTTTGTAATCCAGCTGCTCTGTTACGTTTTCAATAATGATGCCTGCCTCTTCTATCCCGTCGTCATGCAGCTGGAACGAGATTCGCTCGATAATTGCCTCAAGCGAGACTTCGCCGTATCCTTGCTTTAAGAAACAAGCTGATCGGTACTCACGGCGTATCCGATCGGGAGCAAGGGCCAGGACTGACTCTGAATGATCCTGCAAAATCACACGATACCCGGCTCTCGCGACATCCAGAGCGGTGGCACAGCCCATAACTCCCGCGCCAATAATCGCGATGAGTTGATTATGCATACTTGATCTCTCCCCTGTTAATCTGTCATTAGACAAGCTCGTCATAGATCTCTTTCATCTCGGCAATCGCCACAGGCACACGCTCGCTGAACCAGGCCACATCCTCCATGTCCAGCATAATATTGGGATACATACGAGATAGCGTAGATACCAGAATTCCGTGCTCGGCAAGCTTGTTATTTAACAAAATGTCAAAGGACATCAATTCAAACGTGTAATCGGCCGTATCCAGCAGCGGCTCTGTACAGCAATGGTACGAAGCACATCCCGGCGGACCTTGTACAACAAGTGGCAAACCTGCCTTTGCCGCCTCTTGCTTGAAAATGTCATGAATCATCTCGGCATGACGATTCATACGATTCATCGCTTCTCCTCCATTGCGGCCCAGCATTTCCAGCGTTGCCTTTACCGCGGCTGTGCCTAACGGATAACCGTTAAACGTTCCCGCATGAATGACTTTTTTGTCCACTAGAAGCTTCATGATATCCGCCCGTCCAACCAGCGCAGAGACAGGAACGCCGCCGCCAGCAATAGCTTTTCCGAGTGTGGTCAAGTCAGGTGTGACGCCGAAGAGCTGCTGGGCGCCGCCAAGTCCCATGCGAAAACCCGTAATGATTTCATCAAAAATGAGGACAACCTGGTGATCATCACACAATTTTCGAACAAGCTGCAGGTAACCGGGAGCTGGCATGACCCCTCCGCCATTCACACAGACCGGCTCCATAATTACAGCCGCAATGTCATGCCCGTGCTCAACAAACAGCTGCTCCAGACGGGCGGCATCATTCCAGGGCAGGAGATAAGATTGGGATTCCATCACATCTCTGGCCCTTCCTTTCGTCCCTTTCATGTCGCCTGGATAGTCGGAAGGTACAGGCAAGCCTGTACGAGGTGTCTTGCCCCCCATTATGTTGTCCGAGTTGCCATGATAGTGGCCTTCAAAACGGACAAAACGATTTTTGCCTGTCCAAGCTCGAGCAAGACGTAATGCATTCTGTACAATCTCCGTACCCGACAGCCCGAATCGAATCATCTCTGCTGAAGGCACATATTGGTGGATCAATTCCAGCGCCTCCGCATCCAGATCACAATGGCTGACCGAAAGAACACGATCAATCGTCTCCTTGAGACTGTCGTTATATTCCTCGTTACCGTGACCTACAATAAGCGCACCGAAGCGGGCATACAGGTCCAGATACTCGCGGCCGTTCATATCCGTCACTCTGCTCCCGGCAGCGCGGGTGAAGTGCAGCGGCGTCTCTTCCCACGGAAGATGAAAATTGTAATGCACGCCGCCGGGAAGCCGCTGCTTTACCCGCTGGTTATACTCCATCATCTCTGTAATCATCGGGCTCCACCTCCTCCAAATGGTTGAAACTCTGCCTTGCAACGTTCCAGCAGCCTTGATTGCTCCTGCGGATCATCCAGTGAGTAAACATTCATCAAGTTATCGTACTCGCCAAGCATATTTTTAACACTCTGGCCTGGTCCGACATCCATCCATACGGTGGCGCCTCTCAATTGAACTTGAGCCAATGCCTGAATCCAACGGATCGGCTGCAGCAGCTGGGCTGTTAGCAGCTTTGGAATATCCTCTGCTTGGTGAATGAGTTCTCCATGCACTGTAGAGCATATGGCGAATTCAGGTGCAGAGAAAGAAAGCCACGATACAATCTCTTCTATCTCAGGCTGAATAAAATGCATCAGTTCGCTATGGTAGGGTGCATCTGCCTTCATAGGCATCATGCGGAAAGGAATAAATTCCCCTCCAGCCTGATCCACCTTGTCGTCCAGCAAACGCAGGCCCTGTGCCTCACCCGCTACGACAAACTGGTTTGGTGAGTTATATCCGGAGATGGACACATAATGGAGATCACGAATACTTGCAACGATATGTTCGAGAGCTTTCTGCCCTATATCAACGACAATGCCTGCTCTGCCCCTCTGCTCTCGTACCGCACGATGCATTAATGCCCCGCGGGCAGCTGTAAAACGAATACCATCGGCAAACTTCAATGCACCTGCGGCGACCAAAGCAGCAATCTCGCCCAGACTGTGACCGATCGCGTAATCCGGCAAAATCCCTGACCGACGGGTGAAGGATTCAAACAGCGTGTAACTTGCAGCAAGCACAGCAGGCTGAGCATATTCTGATTGCGTTAACTGCTCAAGAGAGCCGGCCAGTACCAGTGCTCTCAGATCAAACCCCAGCGTCTCACTCGCCTCAGCAAAAATCCGCCTGGACTCCGGTTCTGTATTCAAGAGATCACCGCACATCCCGATGTACTGGCTTCCCTGACCCGGAAACAACGCACAGAGTGTCATACTGCGCCACCACGTTTGTAATAGGCCTTCAGTCCGTAGTGTGAGATCATCTCCTGCTGCATCTGAGAGGAGCCTTCAATAATCTCCAGTATTTTGGCCTCCTTATACAATCTGGACACCGCATAATCACTGCTAATTCCATTCGCTCCATGAACCTGAAGCGCATCATTTGCTACTTCAACGGCTACTTTAGAGGTGAAATATTTGGCGATCGTTGTTTCCATAATAGCTTGCGGGTCCTTCGCTTCCCTGAGCTCCGCAGCCCGCAGACATAGTGCTCTGGCTGCATGCACTTTCGTAACCGCATCACCGATCATGCCGCGAATCAGCTGGAAATGACTCAGCTTCTGATCAAACTGCTTCCGCTTCCGTGAATAGGTCACCATCGCATCAAGAGCCTCCTGCGCTATAGCCAATCCTGCCCAGGCAATGCTGTATCTACCCTGATCCAGCGCACCGCTTACGATGTATTCGAAGCCTTCATGAACGCGCCCGATCAGATGGCTTTTCGGCACACGAACCTCATGAAGGTCAATTTCAGCGAGTCCCGTCTCGCCGCCAACCATGACGCCTTCAATGGCCTCAGTCTGAACCCCCTCAAACTGGCGCTCAACCCAGAAGGCTGTACTACGCCCTTCCTGAGAGGCAATAATGATGAAGACATCTGCCACATGCCCGAATGTAATCCACTTTTTCTTTCCATTCAGCACGTAACTATCTGCTTCTTCTCGCCATGTGGTCTTCACACTTTTGGCATCTGACCCGACTTCTGGCTCTGTCAGACCAAAGGCGCCGATCCATTCTCCACTGACCAGCTTGGGCAGCCAGGCCGATTTTTGTTCAGGCGATCCAAACCGCACGAGCGTCTCACTTACCAGCGAAGTATGGACCGTCAGCAAACTGCGAACAGCAGGAAGTGCCTTACCGAACACTTCCGTCAACATTCCGTAGGCTTTGGCACCAAGCCCCAAGCCGCCATATTCACGCGGGATGGGAGCAGCCAAGTAGCCCTTTTCAGCCATAGCCGTGATGAGTGAACGGGGAATGGATTGCTGCTCCTGAATCTGCCGGACATATGGCCTGATCTCTTGTGCAGCGAACAGCTCGGCTTCATGAATAATCTCTTGCTCCTGCGTCACATCCAGCTCGATCATTCAACGGCCTCCCCTTGAAGCAGTGATTCATGGAGATAAGAGGCAAACTCGGTAATCGTTTTGTACTCAAACAAGGCAACAGGACTGATATCCACCTGCAGATGTTTGCGTGTACGATTGATGATTTTGAGTGCCTGAACCGAAGAAATCCCGATTTTCAGAAAATTCGTTTCTTCATCAATATCCTCCGGCTCCTGGTTTAACGCAGCTGCAATTTGGCTTTTCATAAACCCTTCAATCTCTTCTCTTGTCATATCAAGACCTCCGTTCCCTGATTCACATCAACCCAGTGTATGTGCGGCTCGAAAGGATGCGCTGGCAGATGAATCATCTGACCAGATCCATCCGGGTGCAGCTGTTCCCAATCCAGAGAAGCTCCGTGTACGTAGAGCTGTGCCAGCAGCAATGCAAGTTGTTGTTCCATAACAAGCGGTGTACCCGCAGACAGGTAAATCATCTTTTCCTTGCCCGTGCTTCCCGCTGGTATGAAGCCTTCATCGGTAGCCAGCATTATAACGAGGTCTGAACTTGGCATCGGGCTGGACATGTCTTGAACGCCCCCCGAAAGCATTTTGCGTACCAATGTTGATCGCTTGTCCGACTTCGCCGTGGAGTCAGCAGCTTGTTGCCGTTTGAACTGTGCCAGCAACTGTTCTTCACCTTCAACACCTCGAATGTCCTGAATGGAAGGTACAAGACGTACGAGTGTTTCCAGCAAACTCATCCATTCCCGTTGCTCCGCGGGCTGAAGCTGATTCCCGCCTACAACGATATTGATACGTGCGGCACGGGTTTTGGCTTTAAAGCCCGACTGCATGCTGCTCATGTTCCATTCCCCGTTGCTGCTTACGGTTATGGCGGCCCGGTAACGGTAATGTTTTCTATACCGGTTCCTTGTAAAACAAAGGTCTGCCGTACGCAGGTCCGTATGCTGCTGCATATGCTGTCTGGTGTTATGAATGAGCTTATGCAATGCCTGTTCTGTCTTTGCAGAGAAGGTTAGCAGATGCTCCCGTGCCGAATCATTCTCCCGAAGCGCCGGCGTCTTCCATTCCTCCACCACAATATGGGCATTGGTACCGCCAAGGCCGAACGAACTGATCCCCGCTTTACGCGTTTTTCCTTCAGGCACCTCCCACTTCCTGTGCTCATTAACGATATAGAAGGGAGACTGCTCCAGACGAAGCGCTGGATTAGGATGATCCATATGTAGACTCGGAACAAGTTCCTTGTGCTGCATACTAAGCAATACCTTCGCCAGGCTCGCTCCACTGGAGGCTGCAAATAGATGTCCGATATTGGTTTTGACTGAGCCAAGACCAATGGAGGTATCATTACCGTATCCCTTTTCCTGAAACAAGCGGAGTAGCGCATTCACCTCGATGGGATCTCCGATTCTGGTTCCTGATCCATGTGCTTCTATATAAGAAATCTCCTGCGGATTCAGGTTGGCATCGCGGTATGCTGCACGCAGCACTTCATATTGTCCCTGTGGATTCGGCGCCATAATTCCCAATGAATATCCGTCGTTATTCACGGCTGCCCCTCGAATCACACCATAGATGTGTTTATTAGCTCGAACTGCCTCTGTCAGCGGCTCCAGGTATACAACGACTGCACCCTCACCGATGACCGAACCGTCGGCCTCCTGGTCAAACACCTTCGTATGCTGTGTAGAAGAACAGATTCCTGCATTACGCGACAGCTGATGTACATAAGGTGTAGCGAGAATGCTTGCTCCGCCTACCACTGCACCAGAGATGCGTTTGTCCTGAATGGCTGCAATTGCCTGCGTCAACGCCACCAGAAATGAAGAACAGGCCGTATCAATCGCCAGTGCAGGACCAGTGAAGTTATATAAATGTGAAATAGAAGCAGCAGCGATATTAGACATGTTGCCAACCATCGCATGAGAGTGAACCTCGAACCCTTCACTGCGATTCATATAATCTACAACCAGATCAAAGTACGAGCTCGGGTTCATGCCCACATAAACGCCAACATCACGCTTATGCTCCTGATCCAGAATCATGCCTGCATCCTCAAGCGCTTCGTAAGCAACCTCAAGCAGCTTGCGATGCTGTGGGTCCATAAATGCTGCTTGTTCTGCTGGAATCTCAAAGAACTCGTGATCAAAGGTGTCCGGATGTTTTAATTCACCGATCCAGTCATCCCAATCCGGACGCCTGGAGCGTGCGGCGCGTTCCAGACTGACCCGATCCACGCTGTCCAGGCCTTCAACGAGATTGCTCCAGAATTGCTCTTGTGTATCTGAATCAGGCAACCTTAATGACAATCCCGTTATTGCAATAGCCCGGTGCACATTCAACTGATTATCTGCATGCAGTGTCTTTTCGAGCGGCTTGTGATCTTCAGGAAGCTCCTGAAGATACTCCACCATTTCCTGTACCGTTCTGCCAAAAACGAGGACTTCTTGTCCCAATTCACGGCCCATATGCGTAGACAATTTGTCTAGTAATTGATAGGCAACAATCGAGTTCCCTCCCAGAGCAAGAAACGGGGTATCCATTGCAACCTTCTCGATTGGCAATTGCAGGACTTCTGCCCAAGCGCTTCGTACCGTTTGCTCCAAAGATACAGAGTGAACAATCTCGGGAGTGGCCTGCGGTTTGTTTTGCTGAATCATCGCTTCAATCGCTTCAATATCCGGATTAAATGCACCATTCTCATATTCGTTTCTCAGCATAAATCGCTGCACCTTGCCACTTGTCGTTTTAGGGATAACCTTAATGGGAAGCACATGTGTGATCTCAATTCCAAGACCAGCTCTCATTCGATTCATCAGGTCCTGGCGTATGTCCAGAAACTGCGGAGTGGTCGATTTGTATTTCACAAATACAAGCAGTTCCTCGGTTTGTGTCACGCTGTTAAAATGTCCTACCACCGTCAGATTTCCTCTTGGAATACTACTGTTGCCATATAAAATCTCTTCCAGATCATGTGCATAATGATTCTGACCACGGATAAAAACGATATCCTTAATTCGTCCGCTCACCACCAGCGAACCATCTGCCATAAAACCAAGATCTCCTGTCCTGAGCCATCCGTCCACGAACAGCTCCCGGTTGACCTCAGGCAGATTGTAATACCCGGAAGTTACCGATTCACCGCGAATCTGGATTTCACCTACAACCCGCTCATCTACAACCTCTCCCTGCTCACTCGCTATCCGAATCTGGATTCCAGTCATGGGATAACCTTCATGCACAAATTCAATCATATCTGCCGGGTCATGATCAGCAGCATCAACTGCAACAGCTCTCCCATGCTGCACAAGCTCTTGGCGAGACAACCGCTCTATTCGCGGCTCTTCTCCCAGTCGCGAGGTACATACACCTACAGTGGCCTCGGCCATGCCGTATGCGGGAAACATCATCTCAGCGCGATAACCGCAGGAGCTGAATTTTTGGGCAAAGCGTTCAATAACTCTGGTCGAGATCGGCTCAGCCCCGTTCAAGGTCATGCGTAGTGAGGACAAGTCAAGGCTGGCCAGTTTGGAATCCGGGATCTTCTGAACCATCCATTCAAAGCCAAAGTTGGTGCAGCAAAACCATTTCCCCTGGTGCTCCGTAATTTTGCGCAAGAATAAATACGGTGATCGTACGAATGTATATGGAGACATCACCATCAGGTTTGCACCACTTATCACCGTTGTTAGATGTTGCCCGAACATTCCCATATCGTGAGTATGCGGCAGCCAGGTGAACACATTGTCCCCTTCTTCAGCACCAAGGAAAGTCTTGCAGGCAATGCTGTTAGCGATAATGTTGTAGTTGGTTAACTGCACCCCTTTGGGAATTCCCGTACTGCCTGATGAGAACTGCAGAAATACAATGTCTTCAGGAGATGTCAGGTTGATTTCAGCAAGGGTTTTACTCTTTTGCAGCTCGCCGACACTAATACATCTCAATCCATGGAATATGGCGCTCTGTGTCAACTGTGTATATTTAGGTAAAAAGACTTCTTCTACGATGACGGCCGGCCGATCGAGCACTTCCCATATTTTCGTGAATTTCTCCAGACCCGCCGAGCCAGGTTCCCAGGAGGCAGGAGGACTGACAGGGGCGACAATAATGCCGCCCAGCATGCAAGCCCAAAATGTGCGATAAAACTGCTGTGAATGATCAATTTCCAAAATAACAACTTGCCCTTTGCATATCCCGCTCTCAAGCAGGCCCTGCAAATACAAACGCCCTTGTCTCAATAGCTCAGGATACGATTCAAACTGCTCTTCACCTGATGAACTGATATACGTGATGCCCTTCTCCGGATGTGTATCAGCGATATACATGAGAAGTTCAGCAACTGTTGCATAATGCTCCGGCACAATCAACTCTGGCCCTCGTTGTATGGATCTACTGGACATGCTGCACCTCCATTGCCTCATTATGAACTTTCACTATCACGCCACTGCCAATCTGTTCCTCAATCTGTTGTTTCAACCGTTCGATGTCCAATCCTGTATGACAAGTCAAGTGTACATAAACGGCTTTTTCATCGTAATGCATGACCCACTCCATACTGGCCAGTCCTTGCACAGCATGTTCCTCACCCGTCAGCTCGGATTCCGGTACGGCCTCCTCACCGGAGATGAAGCCCTGGAAGTTGAACAGAATCAGCTGTCGCGGCTCCTCCGGAGTTTGTGTGTAAGCTGCATGAAGCTGTCTATGGATGCCCGTATATTGGGATGCAACGACCGGATCATGAGTGAGTGCCATAAAATTAAGGCGATGCTTTTTAATCCAGTCCAGATGCTGCATCAGATGCTCCTTGGAAAAATCATCATGCACAAGAAGTGGAATGAGATCCAGAAATTCTCCGACGTAATCGTAATAGGAGTTCTGTCCATACTCGCGTCCATAATGCACCAAAGCAATCGGCAGATGACTTATATTCAGGCACGAAGTAAGGATGTTCGCAAAAGTTGTAAAATGAGTCCACCAGACCTGCTCCGATTGCTCGCCTGTGGAAGCCGTAAGTGGTATTTCGACAGTCAACGCCGAAGGCGAGCCATGTCCTGAACTGCTCTTTAATTGATGCATTACATTGCTGTTATGATGGCTCCATGTCTGAATGGCAAACCGCTCTTCCAGATCGGCTTCGCTTATGCCAACAGGCCCCTGAGACAGCTCAAGCACATAATCTTCATACTTTCGCAGCTCGAATGTACGATTCATATCGCTTGCTGTCGTTTGTTGATTACGGATAACATCTGACTGAAGCTGCTGCTTGATGATCTCGGCACTCATTCCGTCAAAGGCAAGATGATCAAAGCCCCAAATCAGCTTATGCTCTGTGGCTGAAGTACGCAGAATGCATAGCCTCCATGGTAAGCCCTCCAGTACATAGGGCTGATGTAATATTGCCTGAACCAGCTTGTGCTCCAGTTGTCGCAATGCAGCAGGAGCATAGTGACAAACGTCAAGATATGGAATCAGCTGCAACAACATATTTGCTGCAAGAGACAGATCGCACTGATGCCAGCAGAGCATTTCGTCTTCCTTATATAGAACACTGTGCAGTAACTGATGGCGGGCAATAACCCCGAGGATCAGCCTTTTCACAGCGTATTCATGTAAAGGCGCCTCCAATGTAGTGATAAAACCGCTTGCTCGTGAAGTTGTGCAGGCATGTGCCTGCTGAATTGGAGAGATCGGGAATTGGCTTATGGCCGCTGTACCCGACATAAAACTTGAAACCTGACTACAATTGTTCAAGACATGTAAAACCAGGCTGTCCCGTTGCTTCTCGTGGAGTGTAAGATCTTGAGGTATTGTAATCGGAGACTGAATGTGCAGGCTTTCTTCAGCCAACATGGATGATTCGTCCATAGCTGATAATGATTGTGCCAACGCTCTGGCTGTATGATATTGGAATAATTCGCTCACGCTGATGGCAATTCCTTCTTTTGACAAAATTTGAGTTAAAGCAATCGCTTTAAGCGAATGTCCCCCATGCTGGAAGAAATGATCTGTTACGCCCAAGTGAGGATTATTCAAAATTTGTCTCATCGCATTCAGGATAATTCGTTCTGCATCCGTGCTTGCAGAATCTGCTGTAACATGGGTAGAATGCACTTTCGTCATGTCAGATAGAGCCTTCCGATCCACCTTGCCATTAGCGTTGATAGGCAGATGATCCATGCGCACAATCTGTGCAGGGACCATGTATTCGGGCAACCGTTTGTGCAGCTCTGTACGAACTTCGTCAACTGTTCGTTCAGTATTCGCTTCCGTTGTGTAAAACGCTGAAACGTATAAGCTGCCTGAAGCATCTGTTGCGGTCATCACAAAGGCATCCTTGACGCCTGGCTGCTGCTCAAGACAATTACTTATCTCTGACAGCTCAATTCGGAAACCTCTGATCTTGACTTGAAAATCGGAGCGTTCAATAAACATCAGGCTGCCGTCCATTCGACGCTTGACCATGTCTCCTGTACGGTACATCCGTTCTCCCTTACGGAAAGGATCTTCTACAAAATGTTTACGTGTAAGCTCTTCACGATTCAGATAACCGATGCCTACCGCATCCCCGCTAATGTATAACTCGCCAGGCACATTGACAGGTACAGGATTCAATTCTTCATCCAGCACATACAGAGCTGTATTGGACAACGGATAACCTATAGGAAGCGAGTCGGTATACGGCTCCGTTTGCTCCAGCAAATGATAGGAGGCAAAGAAGGTCGCTTCCGTTGGACCATATCCATTTAACAGCTTGCCTGGCCCTACACATGCAAGAGCTTTGTTCGCGTGGCTTACAGATGCGGCTTCCCCTCCAAACATCACCTGGCGAACGTTCTTCAGGCACTCCACATCCCAATCCACCAGCATATTAAACAACGAGGTGGTGATAAAAAATACAGAAATCTGCTGCTGACGAATCACACCTGCCAGACGAGCCATATCAAGAATGATGTCTTTTGGAATGAGTACCAGAGTAGCTCCATTTATTAATGAAGCAAAAATATCGAATATCGACCCGTCAAATGCATAATTGGAAACCTGTAACACCCGATCCTCAGGCACTACCGTCACAAAATTACTTTTTTTCATGACCTTGATAACATTGCGATGACTCATCACTGTGCCTTTGGGCATACCGGTTGATCCCGATGTGTAGATGATATAAGCCGGGTCAACCGCCTTCGTACGAACCTGTATGAACTGCTCCTCAGGCTCCCCAGTAACGACAGCTGTCAGTTCTTCAGCAGGCACCACCACATTCGCAACCACAGACCTCCATGCCGGAGCATACGCTGCTTCAGTCAAAAGCAAAGGCGCATTGCAATCCTGTAAAATATACTCCACTCGTGCTGACGGTGAAGCCGGATCAATCGGTACGTAGTGACAACCTGCTGTTAGTGTAGCAAGGATGCTGATCATCTGGATCGGTCCACGGTCCAGGAGCAAAGCGATACTTGAGCCTGATTGCACCTTACGTTCAAGTATTGTGGATACGAGCCTTTGAACATTAGCATGAACATCGGCATAGCTCCATTCCTCATCTCCCCATACCAGTGCTGTCTTGTAACCATGTAAACGAACCTGTTCCTCGAACAGTTCAGGAATCGTTGCTTCCCGTGGATAAGGCATCTGGTTTGCATTTACTCCGAACAGTAGCCATTCATGCTCTTCAGGCACAGTAAGTTTGATTTGACGAATCCGTTCAGCATCTCCCGCGATAATCTGGTTCAGAATATATTGAAATTTTTTCATCATGAGTTCCATGGAAGACAGATCGAACAATTCAGAACGATATTCCAGTTCAATCGTATACTGCTGCTGATGTTCAACTACTGTCCATGTCTGATCAAACTTGGCATCTACCTTGCCGTCGATCCAGGGTTCAACATGCAGACCTCCAGCTTCAGGATGATCTGTGCCCATGTTGATGTAGTTCAGCACAATGTCAAACAGCGGATTACGGTTCAAGTCACCGAACAACCCAAGCTGCTCTACAAGTGCTTCATACGGATATTGCTGATGTTGATAGCAGGATAACAGCTTGCTTCGAACCTCGTTCAAATACAGCTCCACAGGCTGATCCTTGTCCACTGTAGACCGTATAGCCAGCATATTCACAAACATGCCCATGACGTTCTCAAGCTCTGGCTTCTCTCTTCCCGCTACAGCTGTACCAATGACCAGATCTTCTTGTCTGGTGTATTTCCAGATCAGAACATTCAATGTGGCCATGAAAAGCATGTATGGAGTGAATGCCTGTCTTGCACAAAATTCGTTGATCTGAGCACTTAACGATTCCTCAAGCTCAGTGCTGATCCGTTCTCCTTGATGGGACAACACTGCACGTCTCGGGTGATCCGTAAGCAATTCAACAGGTGCAGGTACATCCCCAAACTCCTGCAGCCAGAACGCCACATCTTCAGCAGCATGCCGTTCAGATGTCGATGAATCAAGCCATTCGGCATAATCCTTGTACTGAAGTGTTAAAGGCTCAAGGGATTCCCCTCTGTACAGGCGGGCAAATTCCTGCATCAGAATTGCAATCGAGCTCTGATCGGAGATGATATGGTGCATGTCGATGAACAGAATATGTTCCTCTTCTGCAAGACGCGCAAGCTTTACGCGAACCAGCGGTGCACGGGTCAGATCAAAAGGCTGTATCCACTCGCTCAGCTGTTCTGGCTCTGCTTTTTCCAGCTCCAGCAATTCCACAACACTGCCAACCTGTTCCTCGATGATCTGAACCAGCTCACCCTCCACCATCTCGAATCGGGTTCGGAACGCCTCATGCCGCTGTACGAGAGCATCCATAACCGCGATAAATCGAGCAGTATCCAGCTCCCCTCGCAGCCTGTACGAGCTTGCGAGATTATAGGCAGTGCTTTCCCCCTTCAACCACTCATGAACAACAAACATTCGTCTCTGTGCCGAGGTGGTCTGGTATCTGTCTTTCAAGGCTGCTGGGATAATAGGTCGTCCTGTCGGCTCTTCACCTGTAGATTGCTGTTCATGAATCCTTTCCACCATGCGAGCCAGCACCGAGTATTCAAAAACATCGTCCAGGCCCATCGACACACCGAACATATCCTTGATGCGGGATGCCAGAGAGATCGCCTTCAGGGAATGCCCTCCAAGCTGGAAGAAATCATCCTCAGAGTCTACAGTCTCGCAACCAAGCAGTTCCTGCCACAGCTTTGCGGTTACTTCGTATATCTCATCGCTGCTCCACCGAACCCCGGCCTTGTGATTCTGCGACAAATCTGCTGATGATGCCGTTGCATCCACTGTTTGGGGCGTGCCTGTAAGCAGATACAGCGGAACGTCATGCTTATGGACAATCGGATCAAACGAATAAGTCGGTAGAGACACTTTTTGCCCAGACCCTTGTCCATTCACTTGCTCCCAGTCCAGTTCCATGCCCAGGCACCAGCATTGTCCCAATGTTTTCATAAAATAAATATCCGCCTCGAGTAAACTGGATCGATCTCCGGTAAGCGAAACAACCTGTGCTTCCTTCAAGTCAGGCCTCCACACTTGTTCAAGCTTTGCCTCCTGCGCCGGATACGTGATCATCCAGAGTGTGCTTTCGGGAAGAGATAGAAGACCCTCTTGGGTTAATAACGGGAACTTGGACGCTGCCCTGATGAACGGCAAAACATGAGATGCCAGCTCAGCAACAGAATTCTCCATACCATGTTCTGTCCCGCTGCCTCTTGACGCATGTAATGCATCACTCAAAGCTCCGTCTTGGGATGACCATTCATGCCAGTTATACAGCAGACGCACAGCTTGAACCGGCTCAAGCGCATCACCGAGAACCAATCCCACCAATTCACCGATCCCTTGCCCGTATATCACATCTGGTTGTATTCCTGACTGAAGGAGCGTGGCGAACAAAGCGTGCTGAACTACAAAGCAATACATGCGTTCCAGGCGTGCTTCACGAATCGGCCGACCTATGCTCTGACGAATTGCATATTGCTCCTTCGCTTCAAACAGGTCCAGCATACGATCGAAGTGCTGGTTGAATCGTTCAGATATGTGGCTGCGATAGCTTGAAGCATACATTTCGCGAATCATGCGGGGCTCCCAGGCAGCATCCCCACCGATGTAAAACACTACTTGTCTTCTGGATTGCTCCACGCTACCCTGTGCCTCAACCTCATACAGATCATCGCCAGAAGGGATAACCCCCTCAGCCACCACAAGCGTTTTGCGATGATTGAACCTGCTTCTGCCCGTCTGCAGCGTCCATGCCGCATCGGACAGCTGCTCTGGCATTTTCTCCAGTGCCTGTATAACGGAATGGTAGGTCCGTTCCAAAGCAGCTTCACTCTTCGCCGAGAAAGGAAGCAGCAGCAAAGGCTGATACACAGCCTGACCCTCCAATGGAGGTGCCTGCTCTAATACAACATGGGCATTCGTGCCACCGATACCAAAGGAGCTGACGGCTGCACGCAGCACCTGTTCCTTATTTTCGAAATGCTGCGGGTCCCGGTTGATATAAAAAGGACTACGCTCCAGCTCCAGCATCGGGTTGGCTCTGTCCATATGAATCTGCGGCGGAACGGTACGATGATGCAGCGTTAGAACCGTTTTGATAAACCCGGCAACGCCTGCCGCAGCATCAAGATGGCCTATATTCGCCTTGACCGAGCCAAGTGCGCAATAATTTTGCTTTTCCGTCTCCCAAGACTGTCGAAGTGCTTCAATCTCGATCGGATCTCCCAGCTTGGTGCCGGTCCCATGTGCCTCCACATAGCTGATCTCATCAGGAGATATGCCTGAGCGTTCGAACGCTGTCTGGATTACGTTCACCTGACCGGAAACACTTGGCGCGGTATACCCGATTTTGTGCAAACCATCATTATTGATCGCCGAGCCTTTGATCACTGCAAATATTTGATCACCATCCCGCTGCGCTTCACGAAGCGGTTTCAGAACAACCATGCCGCACCCGTTCCCGGAAACGGTACCTGACGCCTGTTCATCGAACGGTCTGCAATGCCCGTCTTTGGAATAAATCATGCCCTCGTGCCAGTGATAACCCTCTCGCAGCGGATAAGAGATGGACACACCTCCTGCAAGCGCCACATCACACTCCCCACGGATCAGAGACTCTGCCGCCTGGTGAATCGCTACGAGAGATGTTGAGCATGCGGTCTGTACAGCCATACTCGGACCTCTAAGATTCAGCTTATGGGATATACGAGTCGTAATATAATCCTTCTCATTCAGCGTCATCGCTTCAAAGGCTTGCAGAAGGTCGCCTGAACGCCCCAGAAATTGAACCATCCAAGGCAAGCTTGATCCGCTTCCGGCAAATAAGCCGATAGAGCCTGAGTAGCGATACGGATCACAGCCTGCGTGCTCAAGCGCTTCCCAGGAGCATTGGTGCAGCAGTCGAATCTGCGGGTCCATCAGATCGGATTCCTGATGCGGATATTCAAAAAACTCGGAATCAAAAAACTCCGTATTCTGCAGCACACCTTTGGCCCGCACATAATCAGAATGCGTATACTCTTCCGGCCTCACACCTGCCGCGCTAAGTTCCTCTTCAGTCAAGCGAACAATGCCTTCCTCGCCTGCCATCAGATGATCCCAGAACTCATCTATATTGCTTGAACCCGGAAAACGCCCGGCCATGCCGATCACAGCAATATCCGTTGAGGAAACAGCAATGCTTCTATTTTTCATGTCCGGGTCTGCTTGCATCTCGAACCCATGCTCTTCCATTCTGCTCTGCTCCTGCACCAAACCTTCTTCGGCCTTGTCCATATCCATCGAAGTCAATCTCTGTTCAGGCATCAGGTGATCTACCAAAGCTGCAATAGAAGAGTGCTCAAACAGCTGCACAAGCGGGATATTTTTCCCCAGATACGCATTTAACCGATTATTGATTAAAATAAGGCCCAGCGAGTTGCCGCCAATATCAAAAAAATGCTCATGTACGTCAACATGATCCCGCTTCAGCATATCCTTCCATGCGTCAATCAGCATGTGTTGCAGCTCTTCACGAGTCTGCTTTTGGCTGGTTGGAGAGGCAGTGACAGCTGTGACAGACGAATCTGACATGTGAACTGCTGCTTGAACATAGTCAGAGCTTTGCAGGGCATTCCGATTCAATTTGCCATTCGGCAGAATCGGCAGCTTCTCCAGACGGATCAGACGGGATGGCATCATATAATGAGGCAAACTTTGCTTTAGCCACGCCCGCAGCTGTGCCTCCTTCTCTCCCATGGCAGACGCATTAACGTCCGGCTTCATACTGTAGTAAAGAATGATTTGCAGCTGCTCAGGCTGCTCCCCCTCTGCCTTTACAACGGCTTCCCGCACCCCTGCATAACGCAGGGCCATCTGTTCAATCTCGTTCAGTTCAATCCGATATCCTCTGATCTTCACCTGCTGATCCAGACGCCCGGCCAGTTCGACCTCTCCGCTCGGCAGGATGCGGGCCAGATCACCCGTTCGATACACTCGCCCTCCCAAAGCAGGCGCATAATCCATGAATTTGACGTTTGTCTCGGCCATGTTGTTCAGGTATCCGCGCGATAACCCCAGACCCGCAATGCAGAGCTCGCCGAAATTCCCTGGAGGCAGCAGTTCACCTTGATCATCTAAAATGTACAGCTCAGTGTTGGCGATTGGCTTGCCAATCGTAATCAGATCAGGTTCTATTAATTCTTTGGTCGTTGACCAAATTGTTGTTTCTGTAGGTCCATACATATTAAAGAGACGGGCAGAGGAATTCTTTTTCACATCCGCCAATAGCGCTGCAGGAACACTTTCTCCCCCGGTGAGTACACAGCGAAGCTGCGGAAGGATCTTGGCAAACTCCGTATTCTCCACAAACGCCTTGATACGTGATACCGTACTGAGAATGTGTGTAATGCCGTGTTCCCGTATTCGCTGTGCAGCAAGTACCGGATCAAGCTGCTCCTGCTCGTCTGCCAGATAAAGCGAGTAGCCTGTACATAGCGGAGCCCACACTTCAAAACCAAAAATATCAAATGAAATCGTGGTGACACTGATCATACGGTCTGTTTCATGTGCAAAAATCTTTCGGTGTCTGATGTCCTCTATAAAATTAACAATCGCCTCATGAGGGATCATGGCCCCTTTAGGCCGGCCTGTCGAGCCGGATGTAAAGATGACACAAGACAAGTCTGATGACAGCACGTCCACATTCGGGTTGAGTGTTGAACGTTCAGCAGCAGCAGGCTCATAAACGAGGCGAGCTCCTTCATATCCCAATATGTCCGCTTCATCAGAAGTGCACAAAAGCAGCTTCATGCAACTATCCTCCATCATGTTCAGTATGCGCTGTGACGGAAATGACGGATCAAGCGGCACATAAGCCGCACCTGCTTTGAGCACTGCAATCAACATAATAATCAGAGATTCATTCCGTTTGCATAAGATACCAACAGGCTCGTCCCTGCGTACCCCGTGATCCACCAGCTTTCGGGCTAAAGCATTAGCTCGCTCGTTAAGCTCTGCATAGGTTAGCGCCTTCCCGGAGGATACCAACAGAGCTATTTGGTCAGGTGTACGTTTTGCCTGCTGCTCAAACAACCGATGCAGGCTTAGTGTACGATCGTACTCCAGAAGGGGACCCGTCAGCCGGTGAAGACCTAGACCATCTTCAGAAGGATTCTCCGCTTTATCATAAAACCTGCTCAACGGCAACTCGGGCTGCTGCGCTATCTGTTCACAGATTCCGATAAATTGCTGGATCATATCCTCTATCGTTTGCATTTGGAACAAGTCCGTTGAATATTCGATATATCCTTCGATCACCTGCTGTTCCCTAAGCTCCTGACATGTCAATAGCAGGTCATAGGTTGAGGTGCCCGTCTCCACTGGAACGGAGCTGAACTGTAAACCATGCAGTTCCAGATCATGCAGCTCCATATTTTGATAATCAAAACATACATCGAAAATAGCGTTCCGGTTCATTTCGCGTTTGAATCCAAGCTGTGTCACCAGTTCGTTGAAGGGATAATCCTGATAGGCAAACGCATCAAGTGTGTGCTGTTTAAGCTCGCGTAAAAATGCGCTATACACCCGGTTCGGGGCAGGAAAATTACGCATCGGGATCATATTGACAAACATGCCGACCGTTTCCTTCCATTCCTCTTGCAGCCTTCCGGCTACGGGTGTTCCTATAACAATGTCATGCTGACCTGTTCGGCTCGCAAGCAGCATATTCCATACACTCAGCATCACCATATACATCGAAACTTCATTGGAGGAAGCCAGCTTATGCAGACGCGCTGTAAGTGAGCGGCTCAATGTGAAATGAACACGTTCCCCCTTCATGGATCGCTGCGTTGGACGATCATAGTCAAGTGGAAGCTCCAGTACAGGCGGTGCCGTGTCGAAACGTTCCAGCCAGTAAGCCTGATGAGGCTGATAAACCTCTGAGGCCAATCGCTGCTGTTGCCATACTGCATAATCTTTATAATGTAAACGTACTGTACGTTCCTCGCCAAAATACAAAGCGTTAAAGTCACGCGTTATCAGCTCAACCGAAGTGCCATCCGCGATAATATGATGAATATCAAAGAACAACAGATGCTTGCGCTCTCCTGTTTTGATCAGCTTCACCCGCATAAGTGGGGCTTGGTGTAGTGCAAAAGGACGGATCAAGGTCTGAATATATGAAGACATCGCCTGTTCATCGGACAGATGCTGCTCGGCATAAGCAAAATCTATAGGAACCGATGGGTGAACAACCTGCACAACCTGGTCGCCTCGTATCTCGAATGTTGTTCTAAGCGCCTCGTGACATTGCACCAGCTTCTCCATTACGGCTTGCACTTTGGCCACATCGAGATCTCCCTCAATGAGTGTGGCTGACGGCAAATTGTAAGCTGTGCTGTCCGGCTCCAGTATGGATTGGGTGAACATACGCATCTGAGCAGACGAGATCGGGTAAGCATCCATAACCGCTGCGGGCTGAATCATATGCTGCTGGGCTTGCGGCTCCAGCATGCCATATAGATGTTCCGCCAGTTGAGCCGGTGTTGCATGGTTGAACACATCGGCTACTTCTGTCTGAATCCCGATGGCAGACCGAATGGACGCAGACAAGCTGACTGCTTTGAGTGAGTCACCGCCAACGGCAAAGAAATTAACCTGCTCCTCCAGATCAGGTATGCCAAAAATGGATTTATACGCCTCAAGCACCACCTGCTTCATCGCTTCCAGGCTGCCTGTATAACCTTGCGCCGCGGAATAAGAAATGCTGCTGTACTGCTCACTGGCTTGCTGTGTCCGCTGCCCGGTATAACTTGCTTCTACGGGCGGACCGCCAATCAATGATTGATTAATCGGATAATGCTGCTTATCGAATTGATACGTTGGCAAAGAGCATTTGCGACGTACTGTCTGTCCTCTGAGTACCTTCCAATCCGGTTCAATGCCCTCACACCATAACTCGGCGATTCTGCGGCTGGTATACAGACTGTCCTGTTCGTTCTCTCTGACATGACGCAGCATATTCAATACGATATGTGTATCCCTGGACTGAATATGCTGTCTCACAAAAGAGCTCAAGGTGCGTCCTGCACCCACTTCGATGAACACGGCATGTTCGTCCTTTAACAACTCGTTCAGATTCGCTTCAAAGAGTACAGGTTGTAAAATATGCTTTGCCCAATAATTCGGACTTGTAATTTCGTTTGAATTCGCCCATGTTCCGCTCGAATTCGAAAGCAGGGGAATGTCCGGGCTATGAAGCGAATAAGCGGCCAGGCGCTGCTCAAACTCAATCGCAGCATCATTCATCATCGGGGTATGGAACGCATGTGAGGTTTTCACACGAATGCATTTCCAACCCAGTGCTGCAGCCTTTTCTTCCATTCGACCAATAGCCTCTGCCGTCCCGCCAACCACACTGGAGCCCGACGTATTGACCAGAGCCAACCACAAATCCCCGTCCAATTGAGACTTCACCAGCTGTGAATCCTCCATAATGGCCAGCATGACACCTGGCTGCTGCTGCTGCATCAACCGTCCGCGCAGCCTTACAATCTGGACTGCGTCCCGCAAGTTGAATACCCCTGCCACCACAGCCGCTGTCAGTTCACCAATGCTGTGTCCAATCATGCCATCCGGTTGAATACCGAGTTCCTGCAAAGATTTAGCCATAGCGTAGCCGGTCATAAACAATGCAAATTGACTGTATTCAGTCTGATTCATTCGTTCAGGCTGCTGATCACCATAAACAACGGCCATCATATCTTCGCGCTCGTTCTCAGGAAGCAAATCCAGAATTTCCTGAACATATCTGCGGAACAGTGGGGCTATACCCGCTTGCTCTGCCGATTGATACAACCCGGCTCCCATCCCTTGATACTGGCTGCCCTGCCCAGGGAACATAAAATATACAGGGCGCCGAACACGCGGCGAATGAACAATTTTAGCCTTTTTCAGCTGCTGCATGTACTGCTCGGAATCATCCTTCCAGCTCTTATCCAGAATGAGTGCCTTGCGATACGGAAAATGAGTGCGCCCTGCCTGTAATGTCCATGCTGCGTCCGAAACGGATTGCTGCGGATGCTGCACCAGATGCTCCACGATTCGTTCAGCAGTGCGGTTCAGCGAAGACTCTGTTTTGGCTGAAAAAAGCAATACATTCACATCATCATCGGGACTACACTTTTCCATCTCTGGAGCCTCCTCCAACACCATGTGGGCATTCGTGCCTCCCACACCAAATGAATTGATACCTGCACGGCGAACACCTGCTTTATTCCGATTCCACTCCACCCCTTCCGGGCTGACTTTGAAGGGAGTGCTTGCAAAATCAATCTTGGGATTCGGCTGCTCGTAATTAGCCGTACCCGGAATATAATTGTGATCAAGACTAAGCGCTACTTTAATCAGGCCGACTACACCCGCAGCCGTATCCATATGTCCCACATTGCCCTTCACCGAGCCGAGATAACAAAACTGCTTCTGATCGGAGGCAAACGCACGTGTCAGAGATTCGACCTCAATAGGGTCACCCAGCAGCGTTCCTGTGCCATGGGCTTCAATGTAACTGACCGTTTCAGGATCAACGCCAGCAGCCTGATACGCATCCTGAATGACCTCGGCCTGTCCGCTTACGCTTGGAGCAAGGAAGCTGAGCTTGTCCTGCCCGTCATTGTTAATGGCAGAACCTTTAATGACACCGTAAATATGGTCTGTATCTCGCAAAGCATCCGTCAACCGCTTCAGGACCACAATGCCCATTCCATTGGAGAACACCGTACCACTCGCCGCAGCATCAAATGGTCGACAATGACCATCCGAGGCAAACATCATGCCGTCCTCGTATACATACCCGCCTTCATTCGGCAGCTCGACGGTGATTCCCCCCGCTACAGCGACATCGCATTCACCAACCATCAAGGATTGACAGGCCAGATGCGGAGTCACGAGGGAGGTTGAGCATCCTGTCAGAGCGGTATATGCAGGTCCTTTAAAGTTCAGCTTATAAGCCATACGTGTAGCCAGGAAATGATTGGTGCTCAGTGTGAACGCCTCGTATTTGCTGCTGTATCCCGCATCATTGAACAGCACTTGACGATACCATTCGAAATCGTCCGATCCACCAAGGAACACACCCACTTTTCCTGCTTCATCGGGTTTGCAGCCCGCGTCCTCAAGCGCTTCCCAGATTCCCTGATACATCAATCGAAACTGGGGAGACATCAGCCTGGCTTCACCAGGTGTATAGTCGAAGAAACCTGCATCGAATTGCTCAATGCCATTCACCCGTCCCTTAGCCTTCACATACCGCGGCGAACGCAGCAGCGCTTCGTCTACACCAAGAGCTCTCAGCTCTTCATCACTGTAAAAATGAATACTCTCCTGACCAGCCACCAGATTCCGCCAGAATTCACGAATATCCTCCGCTCCCGGCACGTTCACTGCTATGCCTACAATGGCAATATCCTCACGCAGAATACCGCCTTTTCGTTGAAAACGTTCCTCACGCGAGTCAGGTGACGGCGCGGCTTCCCGGTTCTGCTGCAGAGCTGCGAACTGCCGCAGTATAGGATGCTCGAAGAAGCGGGGAACAGGAAAGTCCATAGCAGTGCGATGTTTCAAGCGATTATGTGCCTGAATAACGGAAAATGAATTTCCACCCAATTCAAAAAAATGGTCGTCTCTTCCGACCCTCTCCACACCCAACACCTCAGCCCATACGGCAGCAATTTCCAGCTCCAGTTCTGTAGCAGGCGCAACGTAAGCTGTGCTGGAGGTATGTGTGTGTGTTGTGTCAGCGATCAGGGCATTCCGGTCCGTTTTGCCGCTGCTATTCAACGGAAATTCGGTTTTATGTACAAATACAGATGGGATCATATACGCAGGAAGTGATTGCGACAGATGCTCTCTCAAATCATTCACAGGCCATTCCTGTTCGGACAGATAATATGCGTAAAGTGAGCCGGACCGACCCTCTGATGATTTCATAACAACGACCGTCTGAATGATTCCGGGATAGGTAGAAAGGGTATTTTCAATCTCCCCGGTCTCCAGTCTGGCCCCCTGAATTTTCACCTGGAAATCAATGCGCCCCAAATATTCAATCGTTCCGCTTGGCAGGGAGCGAACCATATCCCCTGTGCGATACATCGTTTTGAAATAGTCCGGGTCCTTCTTGTCGTCATAAAAAGGATTAGGCACAAATTTCTCCCGGGTCATCTGTTCCAGATTCAAATATCCTCGCGCAAGACCTACACCGCTCAGACACAATTCACCCGGAATACCCAGGGGCTGCAGCTTGTCCTGTTCTCCGACGACATACCACCTTGACTCATTAAGCGGCATACCAATAGGAATATTGCCAGTGCCCTGGTAAGAGCTCAGCGGATAATGGGAGACCCAGATCGTACATTCCGTAGGGCCATACACATTTTCCAGACTGGCACGGATATTTAAACGATCAAATTTGTTAAGAATGTCTGGTGTGACCGCCTCTCCGCCCACGAAAATCCACTTCAGTGTATCCAATTCCGAAAGATCGTGGCGAAGCTCCATTGTTTCGAGAAAAAGACGGAATAAGGTCGGTACAAAATTGATGTGGGTTACCTGATGCTCAGCTATAACAGATAATATGCGGGAAGGGTCCTTCTCCGCTTCTGGCGGCAGAATGCTTAAAGTGCCCTCACCCATAAACCAGCCAAACAACTCCGTACAGGACACATCGAAGGTATAGGCTGTTTTGAGCATATACACGTCATTGGCTTGTACCGGGAATCGACGTTCCAGATCCAGCAGCGTATTTACAACGCTATGATTTTCGATCATGACCCCTTTGGGTTTGCCGGTTGACCCGGATGTATACATAATGTACGCAAGGCTGTGAGGATTTAACGTTTCTTCGAGATTTGTACTGTCTCCGGTAAATACGTTTGCATCTTCGGTGTAGATGTAGTGAGCGGCAAGCGATTCGTCCTCTACCTCATGCCGCCGGGCAATGACGATGGAGATATCCGCATCCGATAAAATATAGGCTTTTCTGGATACCGGATAGGCCGGGTCCAGAGGAACAAACGCACAGCCCGCTTTCAACACAGCAAGCAAAGCGATAACCATCTCGGAAGAACGCAGCATTTGTACGGCGACTGCCTCATTTTCGGTTCTTTTTCTTGCAACAATCTGTCTTGCCAGTTGATTGGCCTTTGCATTTACCTCTGCATAGGTATGTTTCTTCTGTTGTTCGAGCAATGCAATTCGCTCAGGGTAGTGCGCCACTTTGGTGTGAAAAATATCTATGATGTGCTGCGGGGTATAAGGGAAATACGAAGTTTGGTTGAACTGCTGCAGCAATTGCTCCTGCTCGTCCTGCATCAGAAGACTGTACTCGCCAATGCGCTGCTCCGGTGTGGTTACGATCTGCTGCATCAGGTGCAGGAAACGCTGTCCCATGCGCTCCATGGACTCAGCACGGAACAAGCTCGGTTTATATTGCAATTTCAATTGTGTGCCCTTGGAGGTACTATTCAGGATAACCATCAGATCACCCGGAAATGTCACCATATCCTGCTCCACGAGCCTCGTTCCCGGCAGATCCTCTTCATACGAATCGTAGACAAAGGAAACATCAAACACCGATGGTGAACCCGGCTGTACCTGCATCATGCTGTCTCTCACAATCAGGTTATTGGGATATCCAATATGTTTGTAGGTGTCCATCCAGGTCGCTGTTACCTGCTCAAGCAGAGATCGAAACGACGATTCAGCATCAATCTGGAACCGCATCGGCAGCATATGTACAAAACATCCAATCGTCTCCTCCAGATCGAAGCCGGGACGATGGGAATACGGGGACGCAAAGGTGATATCCGGTTTGCCTGCATATTTGTTAAGGAGAACACTGAAGGCCCCCATGAAAAACATAAATACAGTGACCTCATGATCTCTGGACATCTGGGTGATATCCGACATTAACGCTTCAGGTATGTCAAAACGAAGCTCATGCCCTACTCCGGCTTGTGAACTGCCAGCGGGGTAATCATGCGGCAGAGCCAGCGGCTCAGCTCCTTGCATTTTGGATAACCAGAAATCACGCTCCCGGTTATACTTGTTCTCTTGCAGCTTTGTATTCTCCGCAGCGATGTAGGAGATGAAGCCCTCATCCTGTTTTACATCAACCGGCAGGTCCTTCAGCATGCAATTGTACCAATAGAAAAGTTTGTTTTTCAAAAGTTCAAGTGACAATCCATCACAGATTAAATGGTGTATACACAGGGTGAGAATATGCTCGTCCTCATCCATATGTATCAGCATCATTCGAAATAGCGGGCCCTGCTCCAGTACAAAAGGAGATTGAATAAACGCCTCTATGGAGGCCTTCATCTGTTGGTGCCTCTCATCCTGATGCACATCGCGCAGATCCCGCAAGATCAGTGCGTATTCCATATCATCCTGGATGGATAGAACAGGTCGATCCTGATGTATCTGAATATGCGTGCGCAGCACGACTTGTTCATACATCAGCATTGTAATGGAGCGGCGAAAGGTTTCAAGCTGAAGTCCTTCTATCTGTATCGAAGCTGAGATGTTATACGAAGAAGGATCATTCACTTGACAATCGAAATAGATCCCTTTCTGCGTTTCGGAGAGTTCCACAGTTTTACGTACCATCACGACCACACCTCATTCATTAATTGAGATTCAAGCTGTGCTGACATAAATCCGGTTACGATCTAGCTCATGACCCAAATGCCGCCGGCCAATATAGAGAGAACCGTAATAAAAGCCTGGTAGACAACGTCCATAATCAGATTACCAATACTGTCTCCGTCTGCCTTGCGATTTTTAATCATGACATAAGTATGTGACCAAAGACCACTTAAACCGTATATGTACATCGTAACCAATACACCAACCCAGAAATTTCCCTGAAACCAGATGGCCATTATACCCATAACCCCAAGACCAACTTGTGAAAATCCGTATTTGACCTGGAATGGTCCGCCCGGCCAACCTAACATTTTGGCTGTTTGATCTGCCCTTGCAATGTTAACCACATAACCAATGATACCTACAAGTCCAAAGGTAACGACAAACTGATGAAGCAACAACACCCTGCTAATCTCGCTCATTTCACCAGGAAACCCTAGCATCCAGAGATGAACTGCCCCTGAAATAAGTCCAAACAACCATAGAACTAAAAACCACATTGCTGTTTCACTCCTGCCACTTAGTTTTTTTGGAATCATTTGTAACTAAATACACTAATTTGTAGATATCCACATTATATAATCGCTTTTACATTTGTCAATTCGTACATATTTTTCTAATTTGTCGAAGTTTTTTACAATTACCTTCCCTTATACGCAATCAATAAATTACATTTAGGCCATTATAACTTGAAATTTTTGGTTCAAATTTACCATTTTTACAAACAATGACTCAAAAAATGTTTCTTTTTTAACACTCCTAAAGGACCACAACTCATTTATTGCATGCTTAAAAAAATTTAATAACCACTGGTTGATTCGTTTCTCCTTATATTCAGAATCTTTTAGTCGACTTTAGCTATAATAAAAATTGACAACACATTATTTTGTAACTATTATAGTTACATAGATAAACATTCACACATCCACAGCTGCTTTCTTAGAGCTGTACATATCATTTTTCAGGATAGTTAGACGGCTCACGAAGTAGATGCTCAAACGACATTATAGGAGGAAAATAAAATGAAGATGTTAGTTACAGGTGCAACAGGTCATCTTGGTTCACTCGTGGTTGAAGCGCTGCTGAGAACGAATACTGCCGCAGATCTGGCGGTAAGTGTACGTTCACCGGAAAAAGCAGAAGCATTGCGCTCCCAGGGCGTAGACGTTCGACAAGGTGATTTCGATCAGCCTGAAACGTTAGCAAAAGCCTTCGCCGGCGTTGACCGTTTGCTGCTCATCTCCACAGATGGAGATAACGAGACACGGATTCGTCAGCACCAGAATGCCGTTCATGCTGCGAAACAAGCAGGCGTTGGTTTCATTGCTTATACCAGTGTTGTCAATGCAGAACATAACCCGCTCTCCCTGGCCGAGGTACACCGCAAGACAGAACAGGCTATTCGCGAATCTGGCATCCCTTATACATTCCTGCGCAACAACTGGTACCTTGAAAACGAGGCTGGCAGTGCGCAGGCCGTAATACATGGTGCGCCTTGGGTACATGCCACCAATGACAGTCAGGTTGGCTGGGCTACCCGCCGTGATTATGCGGAAGCCGCTGCTGCTGTACTTGCAGGTGAAGGACATGAGAACAAGGTCTATGAATTATCTGGCAAGCTGCGCACACAAGCTGAGCTTGCTGCGATTGCAGGTGAAGTGCTGGGACAGGAAGTTCATGTACAAAATGTAGACGATGCTGCTTATGCGGACATTATGAAAGGTGCGGGCCTGCCAGACTTTGTGGTATCCATGCTGGTTGATATGCAAGCTGCCATCCGCCAAGGTGCGCTCGCTGTTGAAAGTGATGCACTGGAAACTTTGCTCGGCCGTCCTGCTCAACCGTTAAGTGAAGGTTTCAAAGCTATTCTTGCCAAATAAATCAGACCTGCTTTGAGCTGCTTGCAGCCCGATGCCAAGGTATCGGCATTCAAAAAAGGGTTGTTCCATACGTCATAAGTTGACGGGGAACAACCCTTTTCGCTTGCTTGCTTACATTGAATACAGCTTTCACTTTGAACAACATCTGCACCATGATTTTATCTAGCTATCAGCTTGATCCTGCTCAATATAACGTGCGGGAATAATGTCAGCCAGCCAAATATTCTCATTGCCATGGTAAAAGAGGATACCCTCACGTGCGGCCTGCCCGGCCTTCACTCGCAGAATAGCTGGCTGACCGTCACGCCTCTGTCCGACCTTGCGTGCCGTTTCAATATCTGCAGACAGATGTACATACTGTCGCTGCCGTGGCTGTAAACCATGCTCCATAATAGAGGAGACCGCACGTACAGGTGTACCGTGGTACAGCAACTCCGGAGGCTGAGCAGCCAATTTGATTATTTTCTGCGGAGTGGAGTGACCATAAAGCGCACGAATTCGGCCTGCATGGATCTCATGCCGCTTTTTCTCCGAATCTGCAATCATTTGTTCCAGGTCTTTCTCCGTAACGTCACGCCACTGTGGACTTTCGTGCAGAGCGATGAGCAATTGTGAAATATCAACCCATCCTTCTTCGTGCAGCTCAAGCTCGTATTCCCATGGGGCATGTCGCAAAGCGTAAGAAAGCTCTTTGCTTAATTTCATATAATCCATAACATCCACCTCCCCATTTTATTGCTGAACTGCGGCCAAAATCTCCTGAATATTGCGACCCAGCGCTTCGTAATCCTCCTGTGCAAATTGAACATGCCCGTTAATCCCGCGATGGATAATGGTGTTCATTACTGGATGAGTCTCTTCATTTGATGCGACACGGATCAGATCATCCACAAAATCAACGGCCTGCTGTTCACTATAGTTGAACGGCTTGATGAGCATTCGAATGCTCAGCGCATGAGCCTGCGGTTCAGCCAGTCGATCCCGATGAGTGATGCTGTATACTGCGCCAAAAACAAAAGCAGCAAGCACCTGGCGCTGCAGTTCGGTCGTCTCATGAAGCGGTGTTCCAATCCGTTCGCAGACCTGATTCACCATCTGCTCCAGTTCACTCGCCGCCGAAGCCAAAATAGCGTCATTTTCAAGCTCATCAGTCCTGAACTCTTTCTTATCTTCTTCTTTCCCAAGTTCTCTCATAGTCTCATCTCCTGTTTGATTTCATCGCCAACGATTGGATCAGCAGCCCCTACCAAAAATTATAATAAATTAATATAGTAAAAAACCAAATCTTCTCGATGTAGAGTCGATCTGGTTCATAATGCTATCTTAGTGTTCAGGCCGTTTCGTGCTGCTTCTTCGGCTCTGGCTCGAATATCTGAGTATGCTCGTTATCCTCAAACTTCCATTCTATCTTGCCTGGCTTGCGGACCTTCCACACCAAAGCCTGAACACGCAGGGATGTTCTCACCCAGGTCAGGGAGGTACACCGTTTCTCTGAACGAACCATTAGCCCCCAGTGAATAACCCTTGCCAGCCATGGAGTCACATGTTCATTATGCTTGCGTACCGAGGGCAGCTCATCACTAAATAAACGCTGCTTCACATCCATTGGCGGCTGACCGCATGTCCAGTAATGAAGCAGCGCAGACAAGCTGTAGATGTCTGACATCGGTCCCTGCTCGGATTTCTCCGAATAGAATTCAAGCGGTGAATATCCTTTGGAGGTAAATATAGCCGGCTTTACCCCGGACGGCATCGGCCAGCGCACAGCTGAACCAAAATCAAGCAATTTGGGCGTACCATCCTCCATTACCATGATGTTGGAAGGTTTGACATCCCGATGAAGAATGCCTTGTTTATGTATATAATCGAGTGTATCCACGAGCGGCAGCAGCGTATCGGTAATAAAACCCGGCTCCAGTGCATGGTCGCGCTCATTCAAATAATCAGTCAGGGTTGTGCCCGTACAATATTCGGTAATCAGATATCCGGTATCATTAGACTCAAAATGATCCACGTACCCGATGATGTGTGGGTGTTTAAGTGAAGACAGCAGCTCTCCTTCTTGCAGAAATGCTGACAGCAGCTCCTGAAATTGCCCTCCATATCCACGTGTTGCGCAAAAAACCGTACGTTTATCCGTCTGACGTGCAGCCAATTGATGGGGGAAAAACTCCTTGATCGCCACTTTGGCGCCTGTATGCCGATTCCGCCCTGCATATACAATCGCCAGCTCACTGCTGGTCAGAACCTGTCTAACCTGATATGTATCGTTTAAAATGACATTGCGCTGCAAGGCCATATTCCACTTATCCTTTTTCATAACAAACCTCTTTTCAACCTTGTCGATTGGAAGACTTGCCGCATAACCGCAAATTGTTTCGTAAACTCAGTATGGATGCGTCCAGACGGATGGCAATTCATCGCCAACCATCTATATAAACCCAATCACGTCGTTTGAAACATTGCTTACAGAATGTGCATATTTGTCCAAGCTTCCATTGGCTATTCAAAGATATATACGCTCTCTTCTATAAATAGTATCGACAGAAGGGGCAATTTCGTTAATCTAATTTGTTAAAAGACGAATTGCCCCACGTTTCAGTTGTTTACGTTTCCTCAAACTGTCTATTCTGCTATCCTGATGCTTCTGCTGTTGTTACTTAATAATGTTTGTTCAGAAACTGCTGAATCTCCGCATTCATCTCCTGCAGCACGTCCTGAGAAGGGAAATGTCCCGTATCATATTTGACCGCCTGCACATTCGGAATAATCTGCCGGGCACGGTCAATACATTTATCCCCTGGGAAAAAGACATCCTTCTCTCCAACCAGAAGCAATGTAGGCGAACTATAATTTTCAAGCTCTTCCCGCTCCGCCAGCTTAGGCAAATCCTGCTCCAGACTGACATGCTTGAATATTTTGCCGATCAGATTTTTGTCCGCTTCCTTCATACAATGGCATGACAGGTTATCCGTTATTTTTTGCAAAGAAGCCGGCGAAGAAGTCATCCGATATTTCACGAGTGGAAGTGTAATGTCATGAACGGTTTTCATTCTGGAATTCACCGCAAGACCCGCCGGAGCCACCAGCACCGAGCATGCAATCCGCTCCGGAATATACGTAGCCAGTCTGAGAATAATGCCGCCGCCAAAAGAAGGACCGATAAACGCACTTTTTTCAATCTCGTAGTGGTCCAACAGATCGGATACCCATAAAGCCAGGCTGTCAAAACGTGCCGAAATGCTCGTTTCCTCGCTATAGCCCGGATGACCAATCGTATCAGGCGCAATAATCCGGTAGGATTGGAATAAGGAAGAGAACCAGGACAGGGTCATCGGATTCACACAATTGCCGCCCTGAAGAATAAATAATGGCTTGCCATCTTCTGGCCCGGTCAGCAATACATGCGTTCTGCCAAAACGTGTCTCCACATACTCCCTTGTAATTCCTTCACCCAGCTCACTCAAATAAACCTCGTACTCCTCCAGAATACTGCTCTTTCCTTCTTCACTTCTATAAATGGAACTCATGTCTGCCTCCTGCAAATGTATACTCGGCTCACCTGTTTCAAGTGACCAGACCGGGGCATCCCCGATCCAAAAAGATAAGGAGGGCCCGTAAATGAATGACAGGCTCCTCCATATGTGTGACTTATCATATGCTGATGATTATAGAATGGAAATTGGAAATTGTAAATATCGATTCTAATAGACAATGCCAGCTTTTTTTGTTTCCGTTTGAAAATCATCATTTCCGGCCGTAATCCGCCTTGATCTCGCCCCACTGTTTCGTCTGCCACTTTAACACTTTGTTCGAATACGTATGCGTGCGAAGCCATTGCTCCGCCCGATCAATCATTAGCCAGATCTCTTCTGTTGAGTTGTCCCGTGGCAGCGTGGTGGCAACCTTCTTCTGCTTTAACCACTTCATCGCATTCACCGAGTCTGTATATACCGTTTTGCTGCTGCCTTGTTTCTGGAGATAAGCCAGTGCATGCACAATAGCCAGAAATTCACCCAGATTATTCGTGCCTTTCGAGATCGGCCCAACGGAAAAAAGCACTTCGCCTGTGCGTGTATCGACCCCTTTGTACTCGACCGGACCCGGGTTGCCGCGGGTTCCTACATCGACAGAAATGCTGTCATAATCCACCTCCTCCGAGGTCTCCATCCCTGCACTTCTGCTGCTGCCCGACTTGGACTTGAGCTTGGAAGCACTGCCAGCTCCGCCTGCGCTCGATCCCCAGTTGCCCTTCCATCCGGCGCGATATGCCGTTTCAGCGGCTTCCCTGGATTCATATGATTTATACTTGGCTCCGGCATATTGATCCGTCTGAGCCTTACATTCCGCCCAAGTGCTGTATACGCCCGGTTTCTTGCCTTCCCATACCACGTAATATTTTGGTTTTGCCATGCGTAACCGCTCCTTTGTTCACTGCATCAATATCTTATTGTAAACGATGGAGCAGGTAAAATGAAAGTTTGTTACGGGTTAAGTGTTAGTGCCGTTTATGGATCAAGATGACTCCGCTTCGTATAATCCAATTCCTCCTGGAACAGTCTAATAATTAACGTCTATTAAGGAAAAGAAAGGATGCTTTGCATGGATTGGATCTGGAAATCCGTCTTGCTTGTTCTCGTTGGCATGATTCTGCTGCGCATTGCAGGGCGTAAATCCATCTCACAGATGAGTGTGGCAACAACCGTTATTATGATCTCGATCGGTACAACCATCGTACAGCCGATTGCCAATCATGAACTGGGCAAAGCGATTGGCTCCGCAGCCGTATTTATTGTAACTTTGCTCGTTGTGGAGCAGTTACAGATGAAATCCAATCTGTTCGAACGTTTGATGAGCGGCAGCTCCAAAGTCGTTGTAGAGAATGGGGAAGTTATTATTGGAAATCTGAAACGAATGCGGTATACGATAGATCAGCTCGAGATGCATCTAAGACAGGCTGGAATCCGCAGTGTAAATGACCTGGAAACGGCGACCGTTGAACCGAATGGTCAGCTTGGCTATGTTCTGAAACCGGAAGCGCGTCCCGTCACTGTAAAAGATCTGGAGCAATTATTGCAAAGCTATGGCTTGACTCGATCCAGTAAAGAGTTGCCTCTGTTTGAACAACTGTCCGAAGAGAAGCAGAGTGAGGATTCGGCAAACCGTGGAAGTGAAGATGAAAATTCGGCTAATATTTTTGAAGAGGTCAGCAGCGGGAAGCATTCACATCAAGTGGACTCCAGGCTGGAATAAATGTTATAAGCCTCCAGTTTCCAGGTTATCGTGTGCTCAAATAGGCAATTCCCAAACCTCCGGTGACCGGATTTTGGTAAATCTCACATTCCACCTCAAATACCTCGCCAATGATCTCACGAGTCAAAATATCGGCGGGAGTACCATGAACAACAACTTGTCCACGCTTCACCACATAAAGATAATCACAGTAAGCTGCCGCAAGTTCAAGGTCATGCAGCGCAGCCAGAATGCCGATATCCAGTCCGCGAACAATATTTAATATTTGCAGCTGGTACTTGATATCCAGATGATTGGTCGGCTCGTCCAGAATCAAAAATTCCGGTTGCTGAGCGAGTACACGAGCCAGAATGACACGCTGCTTCTCCCCGCCGGACAGAGACGTATAATTGCGGCCTGCATGTCCGGTCAGCTGCACTTTTTCCAGTGCCATCTCCACAATCTGCTCGTCCTTTGCATTATCGGCCTCCAGCAGCTTTTTGTGCGGTGTACGTCCCATCATAACCATCTCACGCACGGTAAAATCAAAGCTTAACTCGTTAAACTGACCTACAACCCCCATCTGCCTGGCCGTGACTTTGGGACTCGATTTCAGAATATCGGTGTCTCCCAGCATAACGCTGCCGTGCTTCGGTTTGATGACTTTATAAATGCTTTTGAGCAGCGTCGATTTGCCGCAGCCGTTCGGTCCAATCAAGCCGACGAATTGTTTCTCTCTCACCTGAAGTGAAATATCACGCACGATATCCGTATCCTGCACGGAAAAGCATATGTTATCGACCGTTAATTGCATGTTATTTTCCTCCAAAGCCATAGCCTTTTTTGACAAGCATATACATAAACATCGGTGCACCAATCATCGCCGTAATAATGCCGATAGGCAGTTCAACGCTGGAAATGAGCGATCTCGCAATGACGTCTGTCCAGATCAGAAATATCGCGCCAAACAATACCGAAACAGGCATCACTTTACGATGATCCGAGCCAACAATACCTCTCACGATATGAGGAATGATTAATCCGACAAAACCGATCATGCCGCAGCTAGCAACCATCACACCCGTCACGAGTGCCGTTAAGATCATATACAATCTGCGATAGACACTCAGGTTAATGCCCAAGGTGACCGCCGCTTCATCGCCCAACAGCATTGTATTTAACACACGGGATTGAAGCAGGAAAAACAATATCGCCGTGAGCACGACCATGCCTATTAGCGGCAGCTTGTTCCACCCGGAAGCGGCAAGGCTGCCCATCGTCCAGAATGTGACTGTTTTGATGCCCTCGGCATTATTCGCAAAATAGATAATAAAGTTGGAAAATGCACTGCACAGTGCATTAATAACCATACCCGCAAGCACCAGCTTGACTGACGTCATTTTGCCCCGAATACCGGCCAGTGTCAGAACAAGCAAAGAGGCCCCCATGGCTCCGGCAAACGCCCAAAAGGCAACTCCCGTCTGTCCTAGCCAGCTAATCGCACCAAATCCGATGAGAATGGCAAAGGTTGCTCCGAGAGAGGCTCCTGAGGAAATACCAAGGATGTAAGGGTCCGCCAATGGATTCTGCACAGCCGCCTGCATAACCGCACCACATAAGGCGAGACCCGCACCGATAAACATCGCCATCAATACACGCGGGAAGCGAATCTGCCAGATAATATCCGTGAAGGAGCCTGCTGCCAGCGGCTTGCCTCCCCACTCCATTCCCGTTATTTTGGCTAAAAGAATACGGTAGGACTCTCCGAGCGGAATACGAACTTGTCCAATAGAGACCGCGATACCTGCCGAAATCAGTACCATCACGATTAATGCTGCAATAAGTAGTGTAAAGCCTGTTTTGCTGTGAATCAGGGATTCTTTTTTCCCCAAGTGCTGTGTCCCAGCCTGCCTCGTCTGTGCCATTTCTTCCCCCATGAATTCTATTAAAATTGTGCGAAACTTAAATTAGCTATTTACAAAGTATTTTCCCGGATTATAATTGAGAATGATTATCCTTGTCAATTACCATACAAACAAAAGGGGTTATTATCATGTTGAAATGCTCGTCCAGAACTACTTTCTTTGCCGCATTAACTCTGTTATTACTGCTGTTGTCGGCGTGCTCATCCAATACGTCTGCACCATCGACAGCCGAAGATACGACTTCCCAAGCTGGGACAACCGAAGCTGCTGCACCTGCGGAAACCGCCAATCAAACGACCTATCCGCTTACCATAGAAAACTTCGCTATGTCTGGTGAAGGCGGAGAATGGAAACCCAAAGCACAGGTATTTGATAAAGCACCTGAGCGCGTTGTTGCCAATACTCAATCGGCTGCCGAAATGCTGATCAAGCTGGGCTTGACGGATAAAATGGTCGGAGTTGCTGCACTTTATGGCGCTGTAACACCCGATGTAGCTGAAGAATTCGCCAAAATTCCAGTGCTGTCCGAGAATTATGTGGGTAAAGAGCTTGTTGTTGGGGCCAGCCCGGATCTGGTCTTTGGACGAGGTGATCTGTTTGCTGACGCCGACTGGGGCGTGGGAAGCGTAGACGGACTAAATGAGATGAACATCCGTACCTTCATGCAAACGACCAATCACAAGGGAACACTGGAGAGTCTTTACAACGACATTGCACAGCTAGGTAAGATTTTTGACGTGCAAGATAAAGCCACACAATTTATCGACAGCCTGAAAGCACGGGCAGAGGCGATCAAAGCCAGTGTCGCTGATCAGCCGGAGCACAGCTTTGCGTATATTGTACCCGCTACAGAAGACAGCATTACCGTAAGCAGCATGCAGAACGATACGTATCAGCTTGATGCACTCAGCCTGTTGAAGCTGAAAAATACATTTGAGGGCGTACAAGGCGAGGTTAGCGTAGAACAGTTGATTACAGCCAATCCGGATTACCTGCTGCTCTCGGCTTACAGCGGATCACCCGATATCAACAAGCTGATTCAGAATCTGTATGCCAACCCTGCGCTGCAAAGCATGAAGGCTATTCAGAACAAACAAATCTACGTGACCGATTTCAGCCAGTTCTGGGGATACGGATATCAAATTATCGACGGTATTGAAAAAATGGAAAAAGAAATGAAGGCTAATCCGATCCAATAGTCTGGTAACTTAACATTTACTGCACAAGTGAATTACGTTCATGCATGGATGGACCCGGGAACAAGGAAGACTTCTTCCCCTGTTTTCGAGTCTATGCTTGACATTAGTTTGATATCAAACTATATTAGGTGTATGAAAACAAGAGATGCTGTTTCACTTATTTCCAAAATTAAAGAGAAAACCAGTCGTTTTATTTTGACCGAAATGGCGGCACAGGGCATCCACGATCTGGCTACATCCCATGGGGATATCATCTATGCCCTTTACAACCATCAGCGGTTGACCATGGCCGAGATTGCCCAAAAAATCCGCAAGGACAAATCCACGGTAACTGCGCTTGTAGATAAACTGGTGCGAACCGGATATGTTGCTAAAGATCGCGATGCAGCAGACTCACGTATCGTGTATGTAACATTAACTGCCAAGGGAGAAGCGTTAAAACCGGTCTTTGAGGATATATCACAGCGAATGCTGGATACCTTCTATGCAGGAATTACAGACGAGGAAAAACAGGAATTGCTTCGCATTTTAATCAAAATTCACGACAACTTTTAAAAAAGCAAGGTCATACAGCCGATATGGATAGTGCTTCGTTTGTTTGACTTTAATTTTTTTACAATAATAGTTTGATATCAAACTAAATTGAAAAGGAGCATTTTATATGACGGATTACACACAATACTTGCCTGAACATGAGGCGCACCGGATCGGAAAGCATGACCTTTACATGGAAGTATATAAAGGAAGTAAGGCATCTGACTCTGCCACAGGAACTACGCGTGCGCCTCTGTTATTTGTTCACGGGGCATACACGGGCAGCTGGATGTGGAGCAAATATATCCCTCATTTTGTGGAGCAGGGATGGGACTGTTATGCGATGAATCTGAGAAGTCATTATAAAAGCCGGGTGCTGGATCTGAGTCGTATTACGGTAGAGGATTACCTGGAGGATATTCGCGAGGTGTTGTCCCTGATGCATGAACCTCCTGTCCTGATCGGCTTCAGCATGGGTGGCATACTCAGCCAAAAGATTGCAGAAACTGCTGAATTGGCAGGATTAATTATCATTGACACCAGTATAAGCAAAGAAATCCATGACGCCCTGCCCTATCCAGCAGCGGACCGAATTCAACCGGGAATGATTATGCCAGCACCTTTACGTGAGGAGCTTGCAACGATTGACGAATCCACGGAAGATATCGCTTTTCAACGTCGGTACCTGCAGATGGAATCTGCAAAAGCTTTCCGTACCTTCTCTGTCCTCTGCGGGGCAGAAGGCATATCCATCAACGGGAATCGAATCACCTGTGCCTCTCTAGTAATCAAAGCCGTGTCGTCCGAGGACGAGGATCGAAGAGGCCAGTTAACTGCGGATCAGCTTGGAGCAAAGTATGCCGGACTCCGGGATACAACGCATACAGGCCTGCTTGTTGGCCAGCGTTATAAAGAAGTTGTTGATATCATGCTGGAATGGCTTGATTAGATTAAATTATCACCAGGCAAGAGCTGTCTCTAATCGACAAACTTTACTATGGGACAGCTCTCTTTTCTCTGTTTAATCACACGGCTGAACCTTGCCGCGATCTCGAGCTATTCGGAAGCTGGCTCCGCATCCACACGACGCTTTGGCATTGGGATTGTCCATCGTGAACCCTCCTGTCATGCCGCTTTCTTCATAGTCGATCTTCAAACCATCAACGTACGGGACACTGGCTGGGTAAACCAATATGTTGAAATTATCTTTATGCAGTACGATATCTTCTTCTGTCTGCTGATCTTCCACAACAAGCGTATAGGATAAACCGCTGCAACCGCCTTCACTCACACCTATTCGCAGAAAAGAAGACTGATTATTGGCGCAGGATAAAATTTGTTTAATATGATGAGATGCTCTGGTGCTAACCTCAATGTTCATTCTTAACTCCCCCTAGTTTAAAGATACTGTCCAGATCTTGAATCCGCTATAAATACGCACCTTTAATGGAGCAATGCCCATTCCACCAGAAAAGGGATAAAGTTCGCAAGTGCAGCTCCTCTGGGTGTAAGTTCATAGAAAATTGGTTTGCGATCTGCAAAACATGTCTTCTGAACCAAACCATTCTGTTGAAGATCCTGTAATCTTCTGGTAAGAGCCATCTCCGAAATCAAAGGTATGCCTCTGGCAAGCTCACTGAATTTCCTCGGTCCCTGAGAAAGCACAAATAAAATATGGATCGTCCACTTCGTTCCAATCAGGTGGTAAGCTGTAAAAAGTTTTTCTCTGTTCTCGTTAGGCAATCATCGGACCCCCTCTGGCGAGCCATTCCCTCCTGTTATTAGAACTAAATACGTTAACATTGGTACAGCAAAGAGTATGTATACACGTATCGTATTTCGTATGGACCGGATACTTATTAAACATTTTTGTTTACAATGTATAAACTAACGTTCCTCTTTGACTTTGTCAACATTTTTATTTAAAATGTAGTGAATCATCGTTTCTTGCTTCAAAGGAGGCAACATCATGAGCGGAAACCAGGCTAAAAAGGATGTCTCAACTCGCACCCGACGAGCTATTATTGATGCATTGAAGCAGCAAGGCGGAATGGATGTGGTGTCCCTTTCCTCTCAATTTTCACTATCGGGAATGGCGATTCGTCAACACCTCAACGGCTTGAAGGAAGAAGGCTTTGTTACTCATATCGAAGAAGCCCGCCCCATGGGACGTCCAACGAAATTATGGATATTGACGCCTGCGGCCGATCGCTTTTTCCCCAGCGGTTATTCCGAATTGTCCGTCAGCCTGATTCAATCCATGAAAGAAGCTTTTGGAGAGACCGGGCTGGATCAGCTGCTCGCTGTTCGCAATCAGAACATGCAGGTGCAGTATGCCCGGCATCTTGAAGGTGCATCGGATATCAAGTCCAAATTGGACAAGCTCGCCGAAATTCGCACGATGGAGGGTTACATGGCGGAAGTAAAGGAGCAGGATGACGGAAGTCTCCTGTTCATTGAAAAGCATTGTCCCATCTGTGCCGCAGCCGCTGTATGTACGGGGTTATGCAGAAATGAGCTGCAACTATTCAAAACGGTTCTGGGAGAGGACGTTCAGATTGAGCGGGGAGAATACATTCTGGCCGGAGGAAGAAACTGCGTTTATTCCGTGAGCCCGGCTCAAAAATAAGCGAAAGAGCAGCCTCATTCGAGATTGCTCTTTCGCTTTTTGTTGTATATCACGTACAGAGGATTCCTGTTACTGCTTCACTCTTTTTTTCAACATATAAATGACCGAAACGATCAGGAACCACACAGGTGTAACAAACAATGCCACACGCGTATCCTCTGCAAGCGCCAATACAATAATGACAAAGGCCAGAAATGCCAGAATCAACAAATTGGAAAACGGATATAACGGCAGTCTGAAACGACTTTGACGCGCCAGATCAGGGCGAGTGCGCTTGTAACGCATATGGCAGATGACCATGATGCCCCAGACAAAAATGAAACATACGGTAGACACACTTGTGATCAGTGTAAATACACCTTCCGGCATCACATAATTAAGCACAATCGCGATAAAAATGACAATCGTGGAGAAATAAAGTGCATTGGCTGGAACCTTTCTCTGATTAACACGTGCAAAGGATTCAGGTGCATTTTGATCCTTGGCCATGGAATAGATCATCCGGCTTGTACTAAAAATCGCACTGTTACAGGCCGATGCCGCCGATGTCAGCACGACAAAATTAACCACTCCGGCTGCTGCCGCAATACCTACCGCTGCAAATACCTGTACAAACGGGCTTTCCGTTGGCACAATCGCATTCCATGGATAGATACTCATGATAATGAGCAAAGCTCCTACATAGAAAAGCAGCACACGAATCGGTATCTGATTAATGGCTTTGGGAATGACCTTGTCCGGATTTTCCGTTTCTCCCGCGGTAAGCCCTACAAGCTCCATCCCCACAAAAGCAAAAACAACCATTTGGAACGAAATGATGAAGCCGTGCATTCCATTGGGAAACCATCCCCCGTGACTCCACAGGTTAGTAAAGCTTGCCGATCCCTGATTGGTTGTAAATCCGGTAAAGATCATATACAGTCCCACTACGATCAATGCCAGAATAGCGAGCACTTTAATGAGAGCAAACCAGAATTCCATCTCCCCGAACAGCTTGACCGTCGCCAGGTTCATTACAAGTAAAATGACCAGTGCAATTAATCCCGGCATCCATTGAGGGATATTGGGAAACCAGAACTGTGTATATAAGCCCACTGCCGTAATATCTGCCATCGCGATGGAAATCCAGCAGAACCAGTAGGTCCAGCCTGTGATAAACGCCGCCATATTTCCCAGGTAATCACGAACAAAATCGACAAAGGAATGATACTGCAAATTGCTCAGCAGCAGCTCTCCAAGCGCCCGCATGATCAGGAATAATACAATGCCTGTAATGATGTACGCCAGCAGAATGGATGGACCGGTTAGCTGGATTGTTTTGCCCGCCCCGAGAAACAAACCCGTTCCGATCGCCCCTCCAATTGCCATCAGCTGTACATGTCTGTTTTTCAGACCCCTTGTTAACGTTTCTTGCTGCATGGTACACCACCACTCTCTTTCTGCGCATGCTCTCTGTGATGCAAAATAATATACCATCTAATATATAATAATCTTCCCCGAATACCTATCATTCTTTTTGATTATTTTTATTTGACTATTTTTATAATGAAGCGGATTTCGATTCGTGTATGACTACAATTATTATCGAGGTCAGTGGAATGTAAACAAGCTGCCGCCTGTTTGAGACAGACAGCAGCTTGAAGTTGCCTAACCTTTTTTCAGTTTGTTGCGGGGATCAATCCCCTCCCTCGTACCACAGCTCCAGCGGCAGACCGACCAGCGACTTGCCAATCCACTCTCTGGCAATGTTGTTGGAGGGACCCATGGCGATGCCTGCACGCGCGTCACGGAAGAGGCGTTCAAACACGCCTTTTTTATAACCATAACCTCCGGTAACATCCAGCGCTGCTTTGGTCGCTTTGTTAGCAACTTCCGCAGCATGAATTTTGAACTCAACCAGCTGCAGGAACAGCTCGACTTGCGGTCTTCCCTGTGCCTGAAGTTCGTCCAGCTGCTTCGCAAGAGATAACTGCCACGGCTTCAGGCTGGAGACCAGCACTTTCACTTCAGCCAACTGCTGGCGGATAATCTGGTAGTCAGCCAAGCGCTTGTTAAAGTCGCGATGAACCATGCCCTTCACATATTCGGATGCAGCCTCAAGTGCTGCCTCGGCAACTCCAAGCCAGGTGGAGCCCAGACCGATCAGATATACGGGAGATACACCACTTTCCAGAATTTCGCGCCCCTGTCCCTCCGTACCTAGTTTATCCTGAGCTGCAATCCGGACGCCTTTGTATGTGATCGGGCCACTATGGTTCCCCCGAACCCCGAGTGCATCCCATACCCCCGAAGTAATGCCTTCCAGTTGTCCATCGACAAGGAAAAAGCTCACATCTGTCGGCGTCTGTGCTCCTGGCGTGCGGGTCTGGGTCACATAAAAATCAGCTTGTCCCGAGCTTGTCGTGAACGACTTTTCGGCATTCAAAATGTAATCCTCTCCGTCTCGGGAAGCCTCACTGAAATTAAACCACCAGTGACCTCCCGAAGCGCGCTCGCTAGTAGAGTACGTACCAATGGCCCCATTGCGTACCGGCTTTAGCCAGCGCTCCTTCTGATCCTCATTTCCGTAGAGGGCTATTGTCTGAACAGCTCCGACATGCATGACATACACCAGTGAAGTCGAAGGGCATCCCTTGGCAATTTCTTCTGCCGCAATCGCAAAGGCAACATGATCCAGTCCGCGTCCATCAAAGCGCTCGGGAATCAGCACGCCATTCCACCCGGTCTCGGCAAGCACGGCCAGATTCTCACGCGGGAAGCGTCCCTCACGGTCAATCAGCTCTGCACGTGGTTTAATGACTTCGTCGACAATGCCCCGAATTTCAGCTCTCAATTGCTCATAGTCATGCAGGGTGTGGATCGTGTTTGATTGAATACTCATTGCGTCATCTCTCCTCTAATTAAAATAGAAATTCATCCCTCAATAACACGGATACAGAAGTGCCAATCCAACCCAATTCAATTCAATTCAATTCATTCCATCTATTAAAAATTGATGGTTTGCTCAGGTAGTCGTAACCCGGTTCAGCGCAGCCTCCTTCTCTTTAACCAGCGGGATGACCTTCTCGCCGAAAGCCTGAATATCCTCATCGTAATGAAGAAAGCCGATCAGAACGAGGTCTACTCCAATCTTTTTCAACGCAATGATGCGGTCTGCCACCTGTTCGGGGGTACCAATCAAGCCTGTTTTGAACCCGTCATTATATTGCACCAGGTCGTCGAAATTCGAATTTGCCCACATTCCCTCCTGTTCAGGGGATGCTTTGCCTGCGAATTGAACCTGACTGCGAAAGCCCTCCACGGCCTCGGGGTCAGCATATCGAATAATCTGACGCAGTACCTCCACGGCTTCTTCTTCCGTATCCCGCACGATAGCAAATGCATTGACTCCGAATCGCAGCTTACGGTTATAGGACGCAGCCCGCTTGGTCACATCCTCGATCTGGGTACGGAAACCATCGATGGTATTCCCGTTCATTAAATACCAATCCGAGACTCGTGCAGCCATGTCGCGTGCAGCCGCCGAATTTCCTCCCTGAAACACGGGGGGAAGTGCAACAGGTTTGGGTTTGTGCGGCGCTTCATGAATACGGTAAAAGTCACCCTGGTGATTGGCTTGGTCTTGCGTCCACAGCTCCTTCAGCACACGGATGAACTCTTCGGAGCGACGATAACGCTCGTTATGGTCCAGCCACGGTTCTCCGAATCCATGAAACTCACCCTTGAACCAGCCGCTGACAATATTTACGGCAACCCGCCCTTGGCTGATATGATCAATCGTCGTGATCGCTTTTGCTACCGGACCGGGATGCCATAATCCTGGCAATATGGCCGCTATCAGCTTCAAACGTTCTGTAACCACCGCGAGCGCAGAGGCCAGAGCAATGGCTTCCAGTTGATTTTCAGCCCCATAGCTGGCCATAAATCTGGTTTGCAATAACGCATAATCAAAGCCCGCTTCTTCTGCGATTCTGGCATACCTTGCGTTATCCTCAAATGACCAGCCTGTTTTTTGCGGGATGCTGGAGATAACCAGACCGCCGCTTACATTCGGAACCCAATACGCAAATTGCATGGACATGTTGAATCACCTCTTCAATGGAATGATTTATAGTCAAGGGCCAAGGCCCTCTCTACCAGAGCGGAATGCAGCAAAAAAGACACCTTCAACCTATACATGTGAGGTGCCTTTAGTTCGTCTAATCGGCTAGAATATGATGTTTTCAATGGAGATATCGTAAAAAGCAGACGGCATCATTTGGAAGCCGCAGGCGCTTTTACCACATGATCAGGAAGGGTATTATTGGCAATCATCTCGCCAAAAGGACTGATAAATGACCGTTCGCCGTTGTTCCCGTATTGTGCATAATTCAGCTTCGGAAACAACAGCTCGGCAGTACGGTAGGCTTCTTCCAGATGCGGGTACCCCGACAAAATAAAGGTTTCAATGCCCAATGCCTCGTACTCTCTCATTCGCTCTGCAACCTGGTCGGGATCGCCTACAAGCGCTGTACCGGCACCGCCTCTGACCAGCCCAATGCCTGCCCACAGATTCGGGCTGATTTCCAGATTGGAACGATCCCCGTTATGCAGACTGGCCATCCGCTGTTGACCGACGGAATCCATGCGGGCATAGATTTTCTGGGCTGAAGCGATGGTCTCTTCATCCAGATGAGCGATCAGGTCATTCGCGGCCTGCCAGGCTTCTTCTGAGGTTGGACGGACGATTACATGAAGTCGGATGCCGAAGCGCAGATTCCTTCCCTTTTTGGCAGCGAGCTCTCTCATTCGGTTGATCTTGGCCTCTACCTGGTCAGGCGGCTCACCCCAAGTCAGGTATACATCCACATGCTCGGCCGCCACCTCCATGGCAGCATCAGAGGAGCCTCCAAAATAAAGCGGAGGATAAGGCTTCTGAATGGTCGGATACAGAACCGCTCCGCCGTGGACCTTTAAATATTTGCCGTCAAAATCGACTTCTTCGCCAGCCAGTTCCTTGCGCCATATGGTTAGAAATTCATCTGTCAATGCGTAGCGCTCATCATGATCCAGGAATACCCCGTCTCCCTCAAGCTCGATCGGGTCACCTCCGGCTACGACATTGATCAGCAGTCTTCCTTTGGAAAAGCGGTCCAATGTGCTCGCCATTCGTGCCGCCGTGGTAGGCAGCATCAGCCCCGGACGTGCAGCGACCAGAAATTTCAGCTTGTCCGTTACCGACACCAGCGAGGAAGCAACGATCCAGGCATCTTCACATGATTTTCCCGTAGGCAGCAACACCCCTGCAAACCCAAGCTCATCGGCGGCTTGTGCTACCTGCTTGCAATAGTGATAGGTCACTGCCCTGGCGCCTTCCCGGGTGCCCAGAAATCTTCCGTCCCCGTGTGTCGGGATAAACCAAAACAATTCCATTTTTTTCTCTCCTCCTGCTCATATGATGGCTATTCTGCCCTAGCTCTGCTCTAGCTTTTCTCTTGAATCAGCTTCCAGACAGGAGCTGTTAACGACAGTTTGTCATGTCGAACGTAATGGGATGCAATGCCACGGATCGGATCACCTGCATAAAATTTTTCATATAAAAGATGTCTTGCGCCGAGCGGACTGCCGATGAGATCCCAGGCCAGCTTGAACAGCTCCACTTTTTTCTCGGCACTTACCGCAGCACCTTCAAAATACAGATGCATAAGTTCGGATATCGGACCGTAGAAGTCCTCAATTCCGGAAGGGGTCTGAACAAAGCCGCCTGCGCCAACTTGTTGAAGTATCTCGACAGCCCGTGGATAATATTTGGTTCCCAAATTTCGCGCTGTCTCCACATACGTTAGATCAGGAACGAGCACGCCTGCCGCATCAGGCACGGCTTTGGCCTCCGCTGCAATAATCAGTGCCTTGATCACGTCAATCTGTGTCAGCAGCTCCCCCAGTTTCTCTTGAATATGCAGAAATCCGGTTACTCCAATCGACTCAGCTACCGCAAACGCCACCCCTGTGACAAATTCCAGCTTGGCTACAAAGCGCACGACATTTTGGTGAAAAGCCAGTCCATTGGCCGTACGGTTCCCGCGAAGTTTCAGCACCTTGTCCGAATCTCCGTAGAGAAGCACCCTTTCCCAAGGAATCAGAACATCATCGAAAAAAAGGACGGCATCCATCTCATCGTATCGTGCACTGAGTGGATGGTTGCGTTCTCTGGCATCAGCAAACGACTCCCTGCACACAATATGCAGTCCTGGTGAATTCGCGGGTACGATCAAGACATGGGCATGTTTCTGATGTCTGTTCTGGAATTGCAGGAACGAAAAGATGAGAAAATCATGTGTATACGGAGCACCTGTCGCAATCATTTTGGCTCCCCTGACCACAATGCCTTCCGACGTTTCCTTCACCACATGGAGAAATCGCTCTGCAATCCGCTCATCATCCAGCCCGCTGGAACGATCAATCTGGGGATCAATGATCGCTGTCGTCAGAAAGAGGTCGCGGTCTCTGGCCTCGTGGTAATAGGTACTGATTTTGTCCACAAATCGCGGGTCCAGCTCGGATAATTCGTGCCGGGCAGCATACCACCCGGTGACCAGGGAACGGGCATAGTCAGATAACCGGCTCATCATGCCACTGGTACTGGAAGACCAGACCGCAAAGGACTGACTGCGCTTGTTCAGCTCGGCTGCTGTGTACGGAACGAGAAATGAGCTGTGTGCATATCGCTCCTGTCCATCAGGAGCATAGCCCACTTGCTCCCGATGCACAGGATCATCCAGCATGTTAAACAGCTGCCTGATGGTAGACAGTGTGCCTTTAAAAGCCTCATGCTCGGAAATATTCCTGACCTGCTGCCCTTCGAGCCAGACACGTCGCCCATCCTCCAGACTGGATATGAAAGTGTCTCCCCTCAAAATGTCACCCCTTAATCAAATTTTATTTTTCCGATTGATTTGCTATGTTTTATTGTTTATCATAGCTAATATCCATTGGAGCGCAACAATCAATCATTCCCGATTTGACGGTTACCAAACACAAATCCTTGATCTGTTGGGCAACGTCAAAATAAACTACAATTCAGCTTCATTTGAAGGTGGCTGTATTGCAAGCACATTCCCATGGATGCACTCAATACGGATCTTAACGGTGTTGTTTAACCAACAATCCATCCCAATTTGTTGTATTCGAGGTGATTACAAGTGAATGAATCCCGAAGCATGGACCGAAGAATTCACAGAACTCGTGTCATGATCTCCGAAGCCTTTTTGACCATTATGGCAAAGCAAAATTACTCGGACATCAGTGTGGTAGACATCGCAGAACAAGCCAACATCAACCGCTCAACGTTCTATGCCCACTTTATAGACAAGGAGGATTTGCTCGATACTATCGTAAATGAGAAATTTCAGTTGTTGGACGATGTGCTCAAGGAACGTTGTGCTGCCATCGATGAGGTTCCCTCATTTGCCGAGCCTGACCCGATTTTTGCGGTCTTGTTTGAACACATCTTTGAGCATGATGAGTTCTACCGGGTCATGCTGCTGATCAATCCTGTTGGCAATTTTAGTACAAGGTTGAATGAGATGATTAAAGCCCATTTTTTTCAACGGATAACTCGACTCGGAATGAATCAAAAGGTTCAGGTACCGCTGGACATTTTACTGGATTATCTCAGCTTCTCCACCAGCGGAATCATTCATCGATGGCTTGAAAACAACAAAGTATACTCTCCCCATCATATGGCTTTGCAGCTTACCCGTCTTGCCCGACTAGGTGTGTACACGGCCATGGGCGCGCAGGCTTAGGAGACACGTTGCCCCATTCCTGATCCTGCCTGACTGTAAACAAAAAATGGACTTCTTTTGGACATAAGAAGAACCCCTATCATGAGTAAACGTTACTTGAAGAGAAGAAGCTTACAGGATGCCATTCCCGGCGTAGAAACTGCTATGACAATGCTTGTATTGAGTCGTTCTTCTCCTTAAAGACGGAGAAGCTGTATTTGGAGAAACCTCAAAATCTGGAGCAAGCAAGAATCCAAATTACAGGGTACATTTTGTTTTACAACATGGAACATTTCCAAAACAAACTGGGCGACCTCTCCCCGATTGAGTTTAGGGAAAAAGTCGCCGCTTAAATAAAATCTCTTTTTTTATTGTCTACTTAAAAGGGGCTATGACCACCAACGCTAATGCCAGTGAAGCACTTTTTACCTATGCTATCGAATTTAGTCTTATAGTAATCCAATCCTATAATTTTATAAATTATTTCAAAAATATATAGAAACATTTACCTAGGTCTGATAGACTATATCCATAATACGTACATTGGAGGAAGCAAATTGAACAGAACAATGAAAATGGCAGTTCTAGTAACTTCAGCATTAATGATCATCGGCGGTTGTGGAATGGAGAAGACAGCGACTAAGGACAACAGCACCGCACAATCCAAGGTGGAAGAAGCTTCACCGATAGTTGAAACGGCTAAAGCTGAAGAAACCACTGCTGAAACATCTGAAGAGGTTGTTGAACAAGAACCAGAAAACAATGTGTCTGAAATTAAAAAAGGGGATACCGTTACAGTTGATGGATATGCAGATGTTTCAGTAATCAAACATAAATTTTCTCAGAAAATTGAACCTTCAAAGCCAGGTAGCTTCTATACATACTACGAATCAAAGGAAGAAGATTCCACCTATTTCGCTATCATCATAAAAGCAAAAAATCTAAATACTTCTGGTGTCGATGCCGATGAAATTGCAAATGTCTCTTTATTATTTGATAATCAATATGATTATCCGACTTTCAGTGTTGTTGAAGAAAACGGAGGCAAAGACTTTACATACAGTAACATCACAAGTGTCAATCCTCTAAAAACTACCACACTATATTATTTAGTGGAGATACCAAACGAGGTTGCCAAAAGCGACAAACCGTTAAAAGCCACAATTAATGTAAAGGACCAGGTTTTTGAATACACAGTAAGATAAATGAAGGCTCTACTAGCATACAAGCTGGTAGAGCCTTTTGTGTTTTCGATTGCTTGAGATTTACGATTAAGAAAATCACGGAAAAACAGGAGATAGTTGCGGTGATGTTTTGTCAGTCAGCGTGTAAATTATACCCTTAAATATTCCAATTATTATTTTTGACTAATGTTATTAAGCAAACGATATTTCCTCATATGAAGGCAAAAGAAAAAGCACCCTGAAGGATGCTTTCTCAAAAATTATGGTTTTGGATTAAAATTAGTCAGTAATCTCGATGTATACTTCAGCAATATCCGCTACTCCATTTTGCACGACACCTACATATCCAATAGGTTCACCTGGAAGAGTTAGTGGAGCTCTCAATGCTGTCACCAATCCTGTACTTGAAACACTGAAATAATTAACTCCAGACCCTCCTTGGTAGGGGACATATATATAATTACGGCCATAAGGTAATTGATACGTCTCTCCTACTCTAAGTTTAATTTGATAAGTAAGCAACTTAGCAGAAATAGACGTTTTCGTCACCGACTGAATTGGAGCTTCAGCAGCAGAAGCGATTCCAGCGCTCAAAGAAAATAACAATAATGCGGATGATGCTAATAAAACTTTTTTATATTTCAACATTACTCAAAACATCTCCTTACTATGTAATATATTACCTAATTACTATAACACAAATGCAACATCAGAAGTTAATTAATTGGTCAAATTCCACAATGTTACAGTTTGTATCTTTAAGCAACAAGGAAAGTCACGTCACCCTCATCTCTTCTTTAAGTATTTTGCAAAAGAAAAGCACCACTATGGATGTCTAGTCTCTTTATTTCAAAAGTGTTCAATGAATGAACTGGAACTAACCCGTCATTTCCTGCTGATTACTTGCTATTTCGCATTTGGACCATATCGATCATATCGTTGAAGATAACGGAATGATCATCCTGAGAACTGGAAAAGGCGAAAAAAGGACCGCCCTCCTTCATAACGAAAGGCCGCCCTTCTAATCTTATGCATCTCTACAGTTGACATCTATTTCTGCTTATAGAACTCATGGTACAGCTTCATTAACGCCCGTTTCTCAATTCGAGACACATAACTGCGTGAAATACCCAGCTCCTTGGCAATCTCGCGTTGGGTGCGCTCCTCTCCGCCAGCCTCCAGGCCAAAGCGACCGATCACGACTTCCTTCTCCCGATCATCGAGTATATCCAGATTGCGATAAATTTTGCTTTTCTCAATTTTTAGCTGAACACGATCTACCACATCATCGGCTTCGGTGCCGAGGATATCAATTAACGTAATTTCATTCCCCTCTTTATCGGTACCAATGGGGTCATGCAGAGATACGTCTTTGCGTGTTTTCTTCAGGGAACGCAGATGCATCAGGATTTCTATTCTAATAACAATAGTGGCGCTAGAACGGAATGATTTTCACCTCGTCTTCGTACACCAGAATCTCCTTTGCTACCATCCTGATTAATGTCTGTTTATCATCGAACGTCAATTCATCCGGGTTGCGGTCCAGGTAATACTCCAGAGTTTCGGACATGATGTTCCGGCTGCTCTCAAAACGCTGTTCGTCCTCCTGTTTACTTTGCAACTCCATCAGACGCTTGGACAGGGCCTCTTCCCGTTCGGACAGCTCCCTAAGCTCCTCCCTGATCTCTTCTTCCCCAATACCCAGATCGGACGAGAATAGTTTAATGACTCTTTTGCGTGCTGCCTTTGTTTTCTCAATGTCCTGTTCAACGCGCTCGATTTCATTGTCCATATAAGCAACCTGTGTTTCTTCTACCGCTGCAGCAATTTCGTCCGGGTTGTTCAGCCAGTTCAGGATCGTGTCCCAAACCAAATCATCTATTTTAGCGCAGGCAATCTTCCGGCCGCATCCCTTTTCTTTGGCGCCGACAGAATTCTTTTTGTCAGTGTATTCATAGACATATTTACCCCAGTTTTTCGCTTTACGTCCGGTCATGGTGTTGCCGCATTTCGTACAACGTAACAGGCCAGACAACAGGTACTGGTTCAAGGATTCCTTGGTGTGGCGGCGCCGAGATTCACCAATGAGTTTCTGAGCATGCTCAAACTTTTCATGAGATATGATTTGCGGCACGTCTACGTAAATCCATTCTTCTTTGGGGCGCAGCGTCATCGGTACTTTGTCTTCAGGGGCACGGTATTTATTGCCAAGCATCCCTTCTGTATCCCACTTATTCTGTGGCATGCGTCCAGTGTAGGCTTCTTTCATTAGGATTTGCCTTACAACGTTCCTGTGCCAAACCTCAGCTCCGCGTTTCGTAGGTATGAGGTTGTCCGTGAGGTATCGTGCAATCCCGTTCATGCCTTTGGCGATCTGATTCGGCTTTGTGAACAATTCGAATATCAGCTGGACGACACGTGCTTCTTCCTCATTGATCACGTACTCGCTTTTTTCTTTATCGTAGTCATAACCATAGGTAAATGAGTTTTTTACCACCTTTCCTTTACGGGCTTTTTCGCGTCGTCCACTACTCATACGCTCATTGATTTTTGCTTTCTCAAATTCGGATATAGCACCACGCATACTATAGAACAGTTGTCCCTCAGGGGTCTTTGCATATTCGCTACTGACAAATACAAGCTCCGCGCCGTTTTTTTCTAACTCATCTGTAACGATAAGCTGCAGCATGAGTTTACGCGCGAGCCGGTCTGGGTCCAGACATATAACTTTGGTGATTAACCCTTCTTTTACATCTTTTCGCAGCTGAGTCAGGCCAGGACGTTCCAGAAACTCTCCTGAATAGCCATCATCAATATACTTCTTGATATCACTCGTCCCTGCTTTCTTGATCCCTTCCCGAATCTGGTAGTCGATGGAGTACCCCGTCCGCGCTTGTTCCTCTGTTGATACCCTCGCCAGTATTCCGATCATGCTGTATCCTCCCGTATTTTTGATAGAGATAATGATAACAGTCCAATCGGAGTCTGTCATTAGATTCTGACGGTTCAAACGTAACATGCATCTGCGTATCACCTCAGCCCATCATATGAGCCAAGAGATTGTCCCTATAACGCAAAAAAAGACCCTGCCGCGATAGCAGGGCCTCTCCTTTTAGCTGGCAACCTTGCCACCAGCCTTTTTCGCGTTGTGATCTACAACGGCTTTTTCAATGGATGCTCGTATTTCATCACCGGATACATCAATTCCTACCGACTTCAAACGATCACTTGCGTATTCATATGCTTTGTTTAGCTTAACGTCACCCTCATATTCCTTGTATAACGCCTCTGCCCATGCAAATGCTTCCTTACCAATCTTGTGCAAAAACTCGCGATCTTTCTCGTTGGTATGTGCGTTGTAATAGGCTTCTGCTTTCTTCTGTGCCTTCTTGATGGCTCCCGTAATAACTGTAGTTGCCCATGCAATCAGGGCCAATACAATCGTTGCCAGATACGGCTGCGCTTGCTCCAAAATATCTTTCATCATATTAATCTCTCCTTTATTGAGGGTAAATTTCGACTCGTGTTGGTTCTGCCTTATCCCAGAAGATACGTGCGCCCAGCTGCTTCGTCAGGTCCCGAGCTGTCACATAACCCACGCCGTTAATATTCTGCGTCTCAACCGGTTCGCCATTGATGGTTACCTTGGACTTGGTGTACCCGATCCGACCGCCCAGCAGCTCACCGATTGGTCTGGATGGCACCCATGTAATGCCTTTGATGTTGTACCCGGTGTACGTTGATCCAGCAGCGGTATGCACGGTTACGGTCATTTCAGGGTATGGAGCAGGCGCAGCTGGCTTCTCTGTTTCAAACGGTACGCCAAGGTATTCGCAGATCCCCTTCGCTACCGCCAGTGCGACACGATCCTGAAAGTCGTTGTCGAATAGCTTCTGTTCCTCGGCCGGATTCGAGATAAAGCCAACCTCCAGCAGCACCGCATCCATTTTCGTATCACGGATAACTTGGAAACTTCCGTACCTTGCACCTCGGTCTTTAAATCCAGTTGCTGCTTGCATGTGGCGCTGTATTACTCCAGCTAAAGGCGCACTTGTTGAGCGACTAAAGTATGTTTCCGTCCCATTTGCTGTGGAAGATGTCGAAGAGTTTGCATGGATGGAGATAAACAGGTCAGCCGGCTGATCATTAGCGATTTTCACGCGCTGACGTAGCTCCAAGAACACGTCCGTGCTGCGGGTCAGGCTCACCTGCAGGTTGGGGTTTGCTTGCAGCAGTGCATCCAGCTTGATCGCCATCGTCAGGTTGAAATCTTTCTCCCGTTTGCCTGTAGGCCCGATTGCTCCCGGGTCCTGTGCGCCGTGTCCGGCGTCAATGACGATTCGTTTCTTGGCCATCTTTAAGTACCTCCGTATGGTGTATTTGTTTGCAAGCTGGGCATAGGTAGTGATCGCCCAGGATGATAAGTAATATCTGTTTAAGCTGCTGACTGATTCCGGCCGTTTTTCGTTCAAAATAATCACACATGGCTCCAGACCAAGTCCCTTCATAATGATTTCTTGATTTTTCATGATGATCATCTGGTTATGAACGAATGGCTTAACCTCTGAGTCATCTTGGAACATCCACGGTATGAATCTCTTCAGACGCGCTTTCATACGGCGTTGCTTGAGAATCAAAAAAACGACCGTTCCCGCTGTCGATAGCGTGAGGCCGTTTTTCACTATTGATTGTGCAATTTCTATTGCGAAGTCGTATAGCATCGTCCACTCTCCGATAGAGCAGTTTATCTCTTATTTCTGGGCCGCAAAATAAAGAAACGAGATGCAGGGTGTCGTCAGATACTGCCGACTCCTGATACTCGTCCTCATCCATTTCAATCATATCGTCACCTCAATGACAAAAGGACCCGGGATGCTTTCCCAGAGTCCTTTTTAGGGTGTATGCGGTGCTACCGCTATACTCTATCATTTTACCACATATAACACGGAAATACAGTGCTAATTCAAAGGAATTCCTGCGTCTTCCATTGCCTGATTTACTGTCATATAAATATCGTTGATTTTAAACTGGATATCACGTAACTGATCCGTCTTCTGTTTCGCTGTCAGTTCTTTATTCGCTTGAATCTCTCTCTTTTGTTGACTCAGCAAAGAAAGACGCTTATTGTATGATCCCGCTCGTGTGGTTGTGATCATTTTAGCTAGATCAGATCTGTACCAAGACGGAAGATCAGCCTTGCCATCCTTCGCGTCCTTCTCAGTCTGAGCAAGCTTCTCTTTGTACTTGTAATAGTCCGTTGACAATGTGTTTGAATACTGCGGATCGACAATAAAGTTCTTTAGTAACGTTCCTTTTACGTCGCCCTGTCCAACTTCTGAGGTCAGAGGTAACAACAACCTAGCCGGGTCACCACCATATGAACGAATCAGGTAATCTATTTTTTTCGGTGACATATTGGTGTACTTCGCAATCTCAATTGCCACTTTAGATGTACGTTCATCGTACCGGTTAACTGGCGAATTACCTTCGAGTGCCCGTGATTCAATCGGACGCCCAGCGTAGTCAATGTTTGCGGCAGTTGCTACGAATGGCGCGGCTACAGTTGAATTAAGGCCACCGACAATCATCTGTTCCAATCCTTCTCCCCTTGCAAGTGGTGCTAGCGGGCCTGAAAGTTGTGGTGGTAGGAATGCGTTCACTAGTGCTTCTGCAGAACCTTTAAATGCTTGCGGATCATCCAGATAAACAGATTCCAAAATATCAGCAAACAGGCCGCCCATTGCTCCATATTCCATCGGGATAGGAACCTTGTTGAACTTACCATCTTCTGTTTTACCTAAGATCAGGTTACGGTATTTTTCCCGAGCAGGGATGTTCTGGTAATCTGGATCATCATAGTGCGACATCAATTCGAGTGCTTTTGGTAGCAGAATGGTGCCTCCGACCAAAGCCATTGTCTTCACAGGGTTTTGTTTCCACTGTACAACAAAACGGCGCAACCCCTGCATCGCTGCATTGGAATATGGGACAAACTTTTCTACCTGCGTGGCAAGGTTACCGCGTCTGCTAAAGTTGGTCGTGATCTCGCGAGATTCGTTCAAGGCCGCTGTGACATTGTCGGGACTACGATCAAACCCACGGCGGCGAAGTTCGCCTTGATATGCAGCCATCCGGTTCAAGTTCTCGCCCATATCTCCGAATTTAGATAAAGCTTTAAACGGTGTTGCAACAGCCTTGCCAGCGGTCTTTGCAACATTTTTCGGAGACAGTAGTGGATCGCGATTAAGTTTAGAAACACCCCTTTTTAAACCGCGATCACCGCGCAAGATTGCCGAATATCCCCCACCAACACGTCGGTATTCTTGTGCCAGAGCTCTAATTTTTTCAACACCAGGAGTTCCTTTTGGTAGAGTGTCTGCAATCGAACTAATCAACGCATGCCCCAAGTCAACCATGTGCATAGCAGGATTCTTGGACTGGATTAACGCCTGGGGTGTATCCATAATGAAACCCTTAATTGCAAACATTGGTGCAAATGGGCCTGTAGCAGAATACTTTGTCGCTGTACTAAGTTTTCCGATGGCATCCAGAACTATGTTTGATGTTTCAGTACCCATACCAGACAAAGCCTTAACTGCTTCTGGATCATGGATTCGCAAGTACACTGGTTCACCTTTATACATGGCTCTGATTACGTTATCTTGATCAAGGCGTGTGCGATTGAACAGTTTATTAAAGTCGTCATTTAACATGTCCATAAAGTCCAGTTGGTCGCCTTCGGACAGCACTTGCTTAAGATTAGGTTGTCCTTTTGGCGCCTGAACAATCTCGGCCACACCTTTAAATGCAGCTGGATCACGCCGGACAGCATCCACCAATGACTGCATGACACGGTTTCGAAGAGAAGCATTAACCCACGCGCCAGTTGATTCGATGATTGTGCGGCGTGGATCTACGATGTTTCGCACGGAACCGGTTGGACTCACCTGCTTAATCGGCGCTTTCTGACCACTGAACGCATTGCCTTGCTTCATGGTGAATGGTTGTGAAAACTTCTCTGACAGTTTGAATTGTCGTTGCATTGGCGCATAGTTTGGATTACTCTCGCGCATTGAATTGAACGACTTCGAAGAAATCAATCCTTCGTCTACACCATATACCTTAAGCAAGTTTTCATTGAACCGATCCCAGTCTGCCGCAATACTCTCAAACTCTGGATTACGAATTTCTGTTTGCTCCATTTGGCGTTTGATTTTTTGCGGTGTCATCTTCAGATTCTCGGCGTACACGCGCTCACCGCGACGCATGCGTGTGTATGCGTGTCGTTGGATAAGGTAGTCAACGAACCGTTTAGATTGTCCGCGCGGAACCTTGTTGAATATCTCTTGCAAACTCTCACCTATGATACGTCCCTGTGGGTCTACAAACTTATCATTGATAATCGTGTTGGCAATGTTGTTTGCCCTATTCGCATCAATAGACTGTTCATACGCTTTCTTGCTGATATTCTTTAATGGAGACAAGTAATCTACTGCGTTTTGATAAGCAGCCCGAGCCGCCGCCTTACCTTCTGCAATTGTACCTTCCGTGTCCCGTCTAATTCGATTCCCAACAATTTGATCCTCTGTGCTGATTGGATTTACACCTTGTCTGCGATTACTCCCAAAGGGCGAGATCCCTACGCCCTGATTACCGAAAAGATTGGTAAACCAGTTCTGTTTGGCTGCATTGGATGCGGATTGATAATCCTCTTGGTAATTCAACGGTGCATCCGGTTCTGGTGCAGGTATCGTTTCAGGCGTACGTTGAGCGGCCGATGGTGATTCAAATTCACGTCCAGGTCGTCTTCTTAAAAAGTCATCAGAAGCAGATTGCACATACTTTTGAACAATTGCTTTTAATGATTTTTGATAATCTGCGCCCCCTATCCCTTTACTGCGAATAGCATCCACATCAAGAGCAAGTCGCTTAAAGGAGTTAATGTCTTTCAGGCCCCCTTCCGACCGTACTGCTTTAGCGACCTGCAATAGTGCAGAGGGAGATCCATTTTCTAAAACGTCTCCCTTTTGCACCTTCTGCCAGAGAGATTCATAAATGCTATCAATGAACCCTTTTCCAGACAGCGCATTTTTTATATCTTTGATATCGTTTGATGTTTCAGTGCTCTTTGAGGACGTGGACTGTTCAGTCTGATACTTACGAACAGCTTCTGTACGTGGATTAGCAGCCTGACGCCCTTCTGGATTAATAACTTCAGTCTCTCCTTTACGAGTAGGACGATCAAACGTCAATCGTTCTTGCGTGACTTTTGCATTTTCTGCAACAGTAGGGCGTGCCATTCGATCTTCCAGACTCTTGACTGGCAGGGGCACGCCGTATACATCGCGTTGCGCTTGGTTAGACCGTGCACGTTGCATCAGATCAGGCGTGATCTCACGCTTGGTAGTGGCGTATGCTCGATCAATCAACTCTGATAGCCCTGGATCAGTACGATCCGCCATCGATGCCCATAACCCCTCAAGTTCCTCTGCCTCTCTACCTGGGGTAAATGGTGTCTCGTTGGCTACACGCATCAGGTTTTCAAATTTCTGGCGGTATATATTTGGCGTTCGTGCGATACGTCCCATTGTAGGCCCACTCATTTGCCCAGCAGGAAGACCCAAAGGTTCAGGTGTCCAATCTGTGGAGTTGATAATCGGATCGCGTCCAGCGGTTGTCTGACCGCGTCTGGTTGCGGCGTTTAATCGTTCGTCACCACGACCAAGTGGTAATGCCAGTATTTCTTCTGCCTGACGTACACCATTGTTACCCTTAAGTTTGGTCAGTGCATTACGTAGACCAGCACCGATCCCTGCAATGAGCAAGTCACCACCAGCACCCAATCCAGCACCTAATGCGGCGTTTCTCACGATATCGCTATTGCTGTTCTGGCCTTGGATCAATCCCATTGCCGTATTACTCAGTGCGCCCGTACCTGCGCCGCGCAAAGCTGTTTCTGCCACTCTCGTTGCTGTTGTAGGACTCAGACGTGGCAATACTTTGTTAATGCCTCCACCAACCATATTCGCCACAGCATTACCTCCACGTGTTGCCAGCAGTCCGTTCGCCGCTCTCCATGGGGCTGTAATCAAGTTACCTCCACCAGATGGGTTAAACCCTGCGCCAATCACGCCGCCTGCGATACCCGTGATATCGGCTACCCGGTCAGCTGTAGCATTCCCTGTTGATCCTGGAGCCATGGATGGTGTGCCCAGCAGCATGCCGCCGCCTGTTCCCACTGCACGAGTGATAAACCCACCCACAGGATTTCCGTAGGTGAGGTCATTCATAAAGTTGGAGAACGGAGCAATGACGTTGGCAACAAATTTATTTTTCGAAGCACTATCAGCAATCTTTTGCTTGTTGATCTCATACTGACTCGGCTGCGGGGGAATAGGCGTTGGGTTGATGCCTGTCGCTTGCTGGTACGTTTGGATATCGCTCGGGCTACCTGCAAGGGATCTGCCCAGCGTTGAGTTCATGTAAATGTCTGAACCGGGTTGAGTTAACGCAGGCGGCAAGGCTGATTTCAGCTCGTTCATTGATTTCTGATTGGCGAAATAGTTCTGTACCGCCTGTGTCCGAGGGTTAATCGGCGCACTTGGTTGTTGTGAATTGAGCGTACCGTTCAGTGCGGAATCTCTGATCTGTAACGCCTTTTTTCGTTGTTCTTCTGAGAATTGTTCAAGCCTTGTCGCCATACGCCTACCCTCCTAACGATTTGTAGTATTTGGTTACGCCATTGACCCAGTTTTTATTGAGTCCTGTAGGATCGTTGGATGCGCCAACAGGAGCATACTTTTTCTGGATTTGTTCAATAGTCGTCAATCCCTGGTCGAAATAAAGACGTTTTAAATTTGATGCCATCTTGTCGATTCCCTCATCAACGCTACCAAATGTCATCAGACCTTTTTTCGTCATCATGCCGCCAACATTGTTCTTTGTTTTGATCGCATTACTGGTTCCGTTACCCGTTTCATGCATTGCGATAGCTGCCAATAGCGCAGGATCAATGCCGTACTTTTTGCCAGCTGCTTCGAATGCTCCGCCTTTACCTTGTAATGCACCACCCAGCTTAGCGTTTAGTTTGGCCCCACCAGCCGTGGGAGCTGTGAGGCCAGCTACTTTCCCGCTGCTGCCGCTCCCGTGCCGGTTGTTGGTTGGATGTACTTTTTGTCAAAATCCTGAATCTCTTTTGCGGTCAATCCCATGGACAGCATAACTTGATCATCCTGGCCCGGAGGTAAACCGTATGCAGCTACTTGCTGATAAATCTGTTCTCTGGTTGCTGCGTCTTTCGGCGGCGCATACTTCTCTGTGGTCGGATCAATGTACTGAGACTGCAATGCACTCAATACCTGGTTAGCATTCATACCGTTATACTCTGCTGCTGGCGCATTCTGGAGTCCCAGCCATGCACGAGAGTTTTCGTCTTGATTGATGCTCAACATTGCGTTGCGGTAGGCGCTATCGTCCTGTTGTTGTAACTGCTGCAGCGCGTAGTTCAGGCCGAATTGAGTAGCATTCTGATTGAACTGCTGGCTCCACTGGCTATCTGCCACGGCGTCACGTGCTTTTTGGTAAGCGAATTGTTCCAGCGCAAAGTTATTTTGCCACTGCTGCTGACCTTGGTTAAATGCTTGGTTCTGTCCTGCCAGCGTAAGTGGTGCATTTGGATTCGCTGCCTGACGGGCCAGACCGGACCAATCACTCTGCGGTGTAACCACTCGGCCTGTAGCATCCATATAAGCGCCAGCTGCGTTCAAGTTAGCCTGTTTGTTGTTCAGATCCATTGCCTGTCCACCAAGCGTTCTGATACCAGCATTGTTTGTACGAGCTGTGTTGTAGTTTACGCCAGACGCATATGCTGCTGGATCAATGCCCATAGATAGTAATTGCGCCCGGTATCCATCAGCCTGTGCACTTAATTTTGCACGTTCAGCTGCTGTGATTCCTTTCGTTTCGGCTTGTTGCTTCAGTTGCAGGATAGCGTTGATTGCATTCTGCGCTCCCTCCGGCATGTAATTACCTGTCAGTTCACCCTCTGTCACACGATTACCAAACTGCCGTTGATCCTCGCCCAGATAGCTTTGAGCCAGAGCGCCGAGATTACCAAACTGCTGCTGTTTCAGCGCTTCGTTGTCCATGTACTGCTGGTATGCCTGCTGCATCAGGGATGGCATAACATCCGTTTCAACGCGTCCCATTTCCTGTGCTGCCAGCTCTGCCATGCGGTCACTGGTAATGGTGCTGTTCAAGATACCACGGCGATTGAGTTCGGCCTGAGTAGCTGAGTTGCCGCTATCGATGTTGGCCTGCGCTCGTTTGAGTGCCGCTTGATATAGCGGGTCAGCATTGGGATCATAACTGAATGGTGTTTGTTCTCGGTTCGCTATAGCTCGCATTTGGCTGAGTAAGTCCATGCCCTGCTGAGTATTGGTCATTTGAGGGTTAGCGCTCGTGGCGCTCGCTACGGCTGTATTCGCAGTTGCTGGGGCCGCTCCAGGTGCTTTGTAACCCAAGTTGGTTGTCAGGTACTTTTGCTGCGCGGATGTGTCCAGCCCTTGCGCCTGACGGTTCTGTATCACCTGTAGCGCTCGGGAAATCTCATTGTCCTTGTACCCTGCATCGCCGCTGATACGCGCCTGATTCTGTGCAATCTGCAGTTTCATAGCTTGGTCGCCTGTGTTGTAGTTCGCGCCGCCGTTACCGACACCCGGAGCGGTTAGAGTGGATACACTTGGCGTGGGTTTAGGCGCTGCCATCCCTTGTACACCAGCAGCAGGTGCAGCGAGTGTGGGCAGTTTCTTCTTTTGCGATAGCACGGTACCTGTGGTCTCGATCATGTTCTCACTCCTTTGCAATAGAAAAAGGACCCCGGATGGAGTCCCTTTATACATAGATTAATTGAGCGCAGCCAATTGAGCTTCAAGCTCTGCGAGTAGGGCTTGTTGTTCGGATAAGTTCCTCTGACGCATTTTAAGGAATTCTTCCTCACCAGCGTTGTTTTTATTAGGGTCGTTGATTATAGAATTACTCGCCTCGATAAGCTTTTCAGAATCAGAAATACGCTGTTTTACATCTGCTATACGTTTTTCTAATTTCGCCTTTTGTTCCTCCACGCTCGGCCCCTTTCCAGGAGTGGTCGCAGTCGCTTTCTCGCCTAGGATAATCTTCTTGTTTTGCATACTTACATCGTATCCGGCTGCTTCCCCGATTGCACGAACCGGTGCGTAGCTTTTACCATCAACGATGATTGCAGTGTCCAAAGCCTGTCCATTCAGCTCCACGACTGCCTCTCCCTGAATCTTTTTACCAATCAAAGACTGAATATCATCCGCGAAAGCTGCTCCGGCAATGGTGAATAACACTCCAGCAAGGAATCCGGCGAGGTACTTTTTCATGTCACTTCTCCCTTATACCATTTTCCACCAATATACCACAGCTTTCACGGACCGTGAATCGTACAACTTCATACGATTTGTATCAACCGCCCTCTAACGCCTCAATTCGGTCGAAAATTTCTCTCAGTTCATCACCAAGAGTTCTACCAGGATTACTAGCGAAAAGTTTATCCCAATTAGCGAATATCATCTGATTGGTATTGACAAAAATATTTCCAGAAGACTCAAGTCCCATTGAGGAATTACTCTCAAATATAGGGTATCCTAGCAGATTATGAATTCGACCACGTGGTATACCAGCAACTGTAAAAGAAATCGCGGGCGATCCTGCGTAATTTGGTTCTATATCAATATGATTGTTTGCATCATTAAACGCCCCGAACACATTCCCTGTAGCGCTCATTTCACAGCGTGGGTAGTCATCCTGACGAGTAGCGATATACGAACCGAAGATTTGTACCGCCTCAATCAAACCCGCTGTAATGTGCCCCAGATTGGCGCTGATGGCAGATAGTTCATTTACATTTATTTTACCTGCGGTGACCGTGCCCGTTACCAGTATGTCACCGTCGATCTCGTTCATGTTTTTGGTATCCAAGTTGCTCAAGAGCCAACCCAGTTCCTTTGTCATGATCCCAACAGCATTTTTAATCTGCTCCAGCGAAGACATTCCGTCTACGTTTGGCAAGTTATATGATGCCATCAAGCACCCCTCCTTGTTACCTCCCGGATGATCCGGTGTATTTTCGCTTTGCCTGTGCCGCTCAGCCGCAGCCGGAACCATGTTTCAGGCGTTCGCACGACCACAGGAATCTTGATGCTCTGTATCTGCCCGGTACCGTTCGCAGTAGTGTATACCTGATTCCACACACCGCCTTCTGTGCCGCCTGCATATTCAACTTTGAGCGTTGACCCCGACTCTATATCAGCAACAACCCAAATGCGATGTATGGCCTTGTGAACCGTCTCGTCGCCTTCGCTGCTTGGCTTGGTTTCAATGGACCATGTGATCTGTGTACCAGCGTAGTTGTTGCCGCCCTGCTGCATGATTCGTCCATCCAGCGTACCGAAATACATTGTCTGGTTGTCCAGGTAATAGGCTGTTGCCACAAAAGACATAGGCCACCATGCACGATGCTCAATATCGTACTTCAGTGTAATGGTAGGCACTGAGGATGTGCCCGTAACCAGTGTGAGGAATAAGAACCTTCCGTCATATCCAGTCACACAATGGTGAATAAAATCTGGGTTGATTTGTCGAATGTAATTTTGGATTGGATCGCTGATTCGAACCGGTGCTGCACCGCCCATGTAGACATACACACCATCGAACGCCAGCCAGTACAAGGCATTGTTCGTCTGCACGATTGATCTGTCAGAGATGCATCCAACACCATATGGGTTTTGCATTTGAAAGTTGGTTGAATCCTCGCCAAATAGTTCATGCATGGAGTACTTCTTAAACAATATGACGTGGTTTGCAAAGGTCGTAAGACCCCTTGGTGTCTCTCCGTCCACCGTCTCCACTGTGATTTTACCTGTACCCGTGTACTTATTCGTGCTGGTCCAGTCTGCTGCATCTCGTAGTCCGGAGTAGGATAGTAGGTTGTCAAACTTGTTAGCGAGATAGAATCGGTTGGCGTGCGTTGTCAGGAACGAGCTATTGTCCGGAGCGCTGCCGAGTGTGGTCAGTGTCGTGCCATCATACTGCCTAAGCTGCAGCGCTCCGTCCACGAAGTACATCTTTGAACCGTCGAAGAACATCGCCACATCCCAGAACCGGCTTTCGTTGATGTCACCATACTCATAAACAGCCACCCAGGATGATCCAGATCGCTTGTACAGCCCTTTACCATTTCCGCAGTACCAAGTTTCCTTGAACTTGAATATGCGGTTGATGTAGCCTGTGTGTTGGAGAAACAACGTATGCCCATCTGCCACTTGCAGGGTAGGGTATAAAAAAGAATCCACATTGACCGCAGACACCAGTTGGTTGTCCTTGAGTTCTATGGATTCTACTGATTGATTGATACCGCCTGTTATGGTATTGACGACCTGTTTTGACTTGTTTACGTTACTGACCCAGTTTTCCATGTGATCACCTACGCCCTGAACGATGCACAGATTGATAACAGCGTAGTCCCGCCGCTCAATTGTTGCACATTACCATTGGAATATACTCGGATAGACGAAAACGTACCTGCGTTACCTGCCGATCCTGACAAGTCAATTGCCTTTGTTGGCCTTAGGCCGGTAGGTAACTGAGTTATCACAGTTCCAGCAGTACCGTTTGTAACCGTACCTTGAATATGCACAATCCCGTCTGGTCCCTTCCAAGCGATCAATGGCTGATAGCTCGCATCATCAACCCATCCGTTTTGTTTGGTCAGTGTCGTTGGCACAACTGATGCAGATATATCTGTGACATTTACCCCCTGATCAATCTCACCGACCCTGATCGGCTTTGGTGTAGATGCGTGTAACGTGAGTGTTGATGGAGATAAATAGCGATTAGCGATATACGTATTAATCCCACCTGCAGCAATCTCTCGGAAATCCCCGCCATGGAATGTATTGTCAACGTATCTGCACTCTACATGTCCATTCACGTAAATATAACTTCCAGTTGCGGCATCAATGCGATTGCCCACCATTTGGACGTCCTTTACGTTGATCATTACCAAGCTATGTGATAAACCTGTGGTTGGCCAAGACCCACCAACGGTTGAAAGAATCTGATTGTCAACAACTTGCATACCATTAACTAGGTTAGCCATGTATAAACCGATGTTTTTATTATGATTTATTACGTTACCACTGATGGACGTATGGTCTGGATTAGACCCCAAACTGCTATCCAAATATACGCCGTATCCATTCATCAAGATTTGGTTATTGTCTAATCTACAGTTACCAAAAGCACCGTATATCCCCCATGTATTATTGATAAGTTTGTTGCGGTGGATGTGGTAATACTCGGCATTGATCGCCATTTTTATGCCAAAATTGTTGCTGTAGATATAATTATCGTAAATGTGATTCGTGGATTGGACGCTATCATTAGCGCCCCATATATATATTGCCTCTTGGCTAAAGTTGGTTATCCTGTTTTGCCGCACGTTTACGTTGTGCGAGTCAGCAATCCAAATCCCTCGATCATCAGCCCCTGAATATACTCCACTAATGTTGATGTTTTCGATAGTGATGTCAGCTGAGTTAGTGATATTAATAACACCTTTAAGGCTAACAGTAGCTGTATTTGCACTTCCTTTAAGCTCACCATAACCAGAGATACAGACACCTTGTTTGTTTGTGATATCCAGCTGTAATACCTTGAAAGAGCCAACAGGAATCCAAATGACTGTACCGTACGATGAGTTATTGATAGCCTCTTGGATGATAGTTGTGTTATCAAACACACCATCGCCAACAGCGCCGAGATTCTTAATATCGACAAACACAGGAACTCCGCTACTCTGACCAATCTGAGAAATCTCTCTTGTATAACCTCCTATAAAAGAAGCATTGTCACCAAAGTAATAGATGTTCTCATCATTATTGATATACGTGATACGATACTCCCCTGCTGGGAAGAAGATAGCGGATCTCCCTTCGCTATTTGCTAGGTTCACAAGTGCTTGTAGTTCATTTGTATAATCATTTCCGTTTGGAAAAACTCCGTATGCTGTAGCAATGTAGAATGCTTCTCCAAAGCTGTGCTTGACTAACTCTCCATTTCTGTACTGACTTGCAATTAATTGACTCGATTGACTCATGGCCACACCCCCATGATATCTTCAATAACAGGGTAATCCGGTGTTTCGTCATCTACCCGCTGGAACTCTTTTATCAATCCGTTGTACCTGGACGCAAAGTTGTTGACCATCGCTACATCTTGGAAATTCTCAGCGATTTGTACAAGCGCACCGTACACCAATAATTGATGGAAGTCCGCATCCAAGTCAGGAGTGACATTGGTGTTGTTTGCTGTCAACTTAGCTGGCTCCCGATTGTAGAAGATGATCAAACCGCCCTCAATGTCCTTCTCAGGCGTTGGATAGATGCCCAGTTCATCGCCCTCAGTGAAGTAATAGAATGGAATGTTTGCACCCTTCTTCACGTCCTGATACAGGTATTCAACATCACCTACCAGTACGTCAATAACGTTTGACTTGGCACATGGCAGCGGGTAAGCGAAAATCCCTTCAGTTACATCGTATTGGAACATCGTGTTGATACGGTATGTTGTCCGAAACAACTCGCCCTGCACATTGTTGATCTTACGGATTACACTGTCATTGGACAGGCCATGCGGGTACTTCTCTGCAATTTCATCCAGGATTTCCTGTAGATTCACTGTTATCACTCCTTCAAACAGGAAAAAGCCCCTATGGGGCCTCGTCACATGCCTTTGATTTCCTTCTTGGTGCTGTTTTCGATCCGTTGGTTGACCTCACGTGTCTTCTCGTACGAATATTTCCAAATTTCCGCAATAGCTTCTGGTACATCTGTAGATACTCCGCGCGGAACTGTGTACACCACGCCATTGAACACAATCGGAACAATTTTATCATCTGGATTAGTAGGGTCGTCCGGGATTAAGATGCTGACTTTCTTCATTGCTTTCAGCTGTTCCAGTACACTTTTCTCTGCTTCTGCTGCTTGACGCTCATATGCTTTCTCTTCCATTTGCATTTGTTCAGGTGTTTTCTCGGTTTCTTTAGCTGCCATTATCGTTTCCTCCTCAAATTAAAAGGAGCCCGTAGGCTCCATGTATTATACAGTTGCGCCAGACTCGTAACGCACGATTGCGAGTTCTTGCAAACGAACTGCGGCAAACGCGCATTTCCAAGCCACTGTGTTGAATTGGTTGAGTGGGTCTGCTACGCCACCAGAACCAGCAGGGTGCACAATGATTTCCGGTTTCATGGAACCCTCAATGTCCGGCAGACCATAAGCACCACGACCAAGGAAGATAGTAGCGTATGCATCGTTGGCGGCAGGTGCACCAGACGAACCAGAAGCGTATTTAACTCCGTTATCTACCTCCATGAAGTAAATACCGTACATCTTGCCCAAAATGCCTTCCTCGCGGTTCTTGGTGTCCACGTACGTGTTCTGATCCTTCCACTCTTGCAACTGCATGATATCCAGTGCAACGTCAGGGTGAACCATTGCCACATACCCAGTACCACCGTTTGGCAAGCGGATCGGCTTAACCTTATTGCGTTTCATCGTCCGGCGCACCTTCAGGATGTCCAGTGCTGTGATCTTGTCTGCTGGCAACAAGTTGGCACGGGAAGTTTTGCTGTTTGCATAGAACACGTTTGTGCCTGCGGCAACTACGTCACGTACGATGATGTCAATGGACTCACCAGCGTTTTCCCCCATCAAACCGGATGCTTCTTGCAGCAGCGGGTCAAGCCCTGTCATGTCGATAAACTCGGAAATCTTCGTCCATGATCCGTACTCTTGAATGACCGCCGTGATTTTAACAATGTCCAGGTTCACACCGTCTGGAGTAACACCCTCGGTCAGTGCTGTAGTGTTTACCGCCAAAGAGTTAAGGCGGCGGAAGCTGGTTGTTGCACCTTTACGTTTAGGGATGTTTTTGTTTTTATCACCAAATTTCGTCCATTGCAGCTCGGGAATCAAGCGTTCCAGCAATTCGTCCTGGTAAAACTCCGCTTGTTCTGCTGTCAGTGCATTTACTCCGGTTGTTGCGTTATAACCTTGTACTAATGTTGCCATGGTTAGTCATCTCCTTATATTACGCGGCCCCGCCTGCTGTCTCTGAATGCCTTGCGCTCTGCAGGAGTCATGCTCATGTATCCACCCTGCGGGTCAGGCGCATCAGCACCGAGAGAACCGGTTGAGCTATCCGCGTTTTGTTGTAGTTTTCGTATTGCCTCTTGCTCGGCTTGCGCCCTGGCCGTGTTGACGCGCTCGTCGTATGTAACGATCTTGTACGCAACGTCAAGCGTGTAGCCGTTGGTTGCAGCCATGTTGATTACATCGTTTTTGTATTTGCCAAAGTCCGGGAAGTTGGCCGTGTCGTTCTCCATGCTCTGGATCTGCGACTCGACCTTGCGGACTAAATCAGCTTCTTTCAACTCATTCAGTTGTTTTTCATACTCCGTAACCTTCTGGTTTAAAGGTTGTAGGTGATCTCTGATGACCGATTCATCCACGCCAAGCTTGTCAGCCTCTTCCTGGATTCGTTTCTCCATCTCAGCTTGTTCAAGCGCAGCCATATAGGCTTCGTGGTCATCAAACCCATAATATTTCGCTGTGCGATCAAGCATTTGCTGATAGCGCTCAGCTTCTTTGGCTTTTTCAGAAACCTTGTCGTAGTTCAATCCTTTCTGAACCCAATTCGGCACCTCATCCTCTGGCACAAAACGTTCTTCCTTGTTGTACTTGACCTTTATTCCTCTGGGCTCTTCCTGTGGTGGGGATTCTTGCCCTTCTGTTGGTGTGTCAACTTGCGTTTCGGCCACTTGCTCGACCGTTTCTTGTGTTTCTGGTGCAATTTCTTCGCTATGGCTGGCGAATTCGCTCATTTGTGAAACCTCCCTGCTCTATGGTAGGAGCAATAATGTATATAGAAAGGGCCCCTGCAGTCTCAGCAGAAGCCCGTTGTTCATCTTTCCGGACAAACGTTATGAGATATTTTCTTTTTTGAATCATCTATACTGACTATTTCTCCTTCTGGAGAAAATATAATCTCAAGTCCTTCAGTCACATATTCTACTCCGCCAGGCTCATCGATCAGCATGTCTTTTTTACACTTATAACAATTTATAGTGGGCATATTTAACCACTCCCTTTATCACATTGGTGACAAGTATCCACTGAAACGAAAAATAGTCTGAGCGGTAGTTGAATTTGTGTATACCACCCTGATATACCTGAGTTGCAGTTGCAACAGTCCGTTGACAACAGGGGCAAATAACACTGTTCCGGCTACTACATTATAGGAAGCTGATATATCCCATGTAATCCCATCGTCACTACTTTGGATCGAGAAAACGCCATTCGCGTCCGCAAAAGCACGAATGAATAATTTAGTATAATTAAGCACGTCAATTGTTGGGCTTGTGTATTGTGCATTTGCGGACATAGGCGTGTCTTTTAAAAAGGCTACTGTTCGTTGCGAGCTTACAATCTGTGAAGGTGAACTTCCATCATCGTTAGAACCTACTATAGATACTCGAAAATCAACTAGTTTACCTTCCTTATCCCAATAGCTTGGCATTGTAGTCCTCCTTCCGGTCCAGATCTGTATATAAAGGTCTCCTGCGGGTTCAACAGAAGCCCGTTGTTTTATATGCCCATCGCCTGTGGTGCCATCGGCGGTGGAAGTTCTGTTTTCATAGGTGGAGATTGCTGCATACCCTGTTGTTGCATCATGAGTTGCTGAACAATCACCAACTGTTGGTCAGGTTTCAGGCTGGCGAATGCTTCCTGTTCCTGTGGTTGCATGGTGGCAACCATTTGTTCAATGATGCCGACGATTCCTTTCTTCTCTTCCATTTCCTTCATGAGCCTATCTCTGAACGGCACGACATTACGCGGTGCGTACTTCAAGAACTGCTCATACGTGATGTTTCCACGGTTGAGTGCATCATTCAGACTGCTAAGTACAAGGGATTCGGAGTATGTCGAGCTGGGCCCCACATCAATTTTCAGATTTAATTCCATATCCTTGTACTGTGATCCATTGAACATCTCCGCATATTCTTCTCCATCATCATCCTTTAGTATCACTTGACGTGGGAGGTTGTACTTCACTTTCCAAAAGTCCTCCCAGATCCGACCAATGTCCTCGATGAAACGATAGAAACGACGCTTGATGGACTCAATTGGAATTGCTGCAGCCTTTTGTAGCAGCATGATTGCCGTTGCATTGAGCTGTGCTGATGGCGCTGAGCCTGTAGCAGCCTCATCTGCTCCGGTCATTTGGCGTGTATAGCCAAGGATAGCTTCGACCAAGTTGGCTGCACTGGAACTGATAGTGCCCGGATTAAGGTACTTCACGCCATCCCCCTGTCCTGGCGCCAGACGATCCTCGATCATCTCACCCGGCGCATTAGTAACCTTGCTCGGGTCGATTGCCTGTGACTTGTAGACCATCTTAGGCCAGCCCGTAAGCTGTACAGACAGGATTTGCATGGCTACCAGCATATTGACCGCTTTCTGGTTCGGGATCAGTCCCTCTGTGTCACCAATGCCAAAAATGGACTTCTTCCGTCTCTCCCACTGCATCACTGCAAGTGGATAGCGGCTAAGTCCTGTTGCTGTGGGTTTTTTAAGTGTGATCCCACAACACGTTTTGGCGAACATGATTGCTGGCTTACCATCCTTGTCCTTGCCCTTCCAGTACCGGGTGAGCACTGTCACCTTACTGGTGTCATTAAGCTCCACCTTCGCCATGTCATACCCCTGATCTGTCGTCTCCTTGTCGGGCTTGATCTGGGCACGCATGGCTGTACTGACCCCGTTTGCCTTCGCATAGGCCTTAACGTTGTCGACCATATCACGGCTGCTGATGATAATGTAAGGTTGCTTCTGCACATTGCGCTGCTGAGGATTGCCAAAGAACACATTAATCGGATCAATAACCTCACCCTCCATCTCTCCAATCCAAGCGAATCGTTTACCGCCCTTCATGTCGTTATCCCAGTAGTAGTGCATCACACACGTTCCAGTGTTGGCGGCAGTGTCCAATGCCTCCTCGTTCAGTTCGTCTTGTTTGATACGCTCCCATGTGGCCTCAGAATAGCGACTGAACAGTTCACCCACATCAACGTCCATCTGATTGTCCTCGACGATCTCCTGCGCACTGTACACCATCTTGATCTGCTCACTCATGACCGTGGCAACCTTGTGTGTCTCGATCATCTTAATGACGTTGAACACCGGACGCGGCAGGTGTTTGGTGCGTTGTGTAGCCGCAGGCCACTGGTCTCCAGCTTTGAACCGCTCATACTCAGGCCATTTGTCCAAGAATCGCATACGGCGTTTGTAGGACAATCCATCCTGATACTGCTTCTGCATCTCGCCTGCCAGCTTATCCAGCGTCTGTTCCTTGTCCACTTATCGCACCTCCTGTCCATTCGTTCATTAGACTCTGTATCTCCACCTTTTGCGCTGGTGTCAGCGGCTTGATGTCACCAATCATTTCACGCATCTTGCCGTTGATTAGCGTTATTGTCTCTTGCTCAAGGTTCGGAAGCTTCAGGAGCTCACCCAGTTTGATTGCATCGTCTACCATTCCAGATACCCACCTCCTGTGCTTTCTGTGTCCGTCCGGAATGGGAACGGCGTCACGGTTTGTTTATTTTCAGGTATGTTGCCGTTAAAATAGATGAATCTGTGCAATGCTTGAGACATGGCGTCCACTTGGTCATCATGTTTACCATTCGGGAAGCTCGCTGCCTCTTCCACGAAGTCGTGTATCCACTCAGCCTGCCGTGGTATAAACACATTCCCGCTCTCGATAAATGCAGATACCGCGTTAACCCGGGCAACCTTACCGCCTTCTGGGTTAACAGGGATGATTCCGCCTATCTGTGAATGCAATGTTGAAATGATCGCTGATCCATTGGCCTTGTCCTCAATCAGCTTCCAAGCTGCATCAGGATGCTTTGTGTGCATGTTCATAATGGACTTCACTGTTGCTGTAAAGTTCATCTTCGCTCTTACCTGATCGATCAGGTACATATTGGCTTGATTTTTACCCCACACCTGAATGACCACATAGTCGCTGTCGTCACTGTCTTTAAACGCTGCGTCTACACTTATCAGCTTAGAGGCCACAGGCGGTAGCACATCATAGTACTTCCACCATTGCCGTTTGAGCATGTTACCCTCTTGGCTGGTTGGCCTGCCCTGGTACAACGCATTAAATGATGAAGGGTACTTCTTACGCGATTCTATGAAGTTGTAACTGTATCGCTCGGGCCACAATGGTTCTCCTGGGTCCCTACCAAGCAAGTCACCTTCCTCCGCTTCCAGAGGTAAGTTGATCATGTTCATTGGGATGGGCTGACCGTACTCAGGATTCTGCAGCCTGCCGATCAGGTCGTCTTCGTGCCACCTGGTCATGATAAAAATACAAATAGCACCCGGATGTAAACGTGTAGAGAATGAATCAATCCACTCACTCCACATCTTATCCCGGTACACTTGTGAATCCGCTTCTTCGCGGTTTTTAATTGGGTCGTCAATGATCATTAGGTCGGCACCCTCACCAGTAACACCCGCAAGAATACCGCGTGAGATCATACCACCTCGCGTTCCATCTATATCCCAGTCGGATGATGACTTGGTTGTCGGGCTAACCTGTAACCCAAACAGCTCTTCGCCATACCTACGCATCTTCTGTAGGTTCTTCTTACCAAACTTGGATGCGAACGTGGTGTTGTATGATCCCTCGATGATTCTATCGTTAGGGAACTGTCCCAAATAGAAGCTCGGTAATGTCTCCGTTATCGTCATCGACTTGCCGTGCCGTGGTGGGATGGATAAACCAATGTACTGGTCTTCCATAGGTATCTTCCCGGCAATCATGTCCTTCTTGCGGTCTATCGCATCCTGAATGATTTCAGCAATGAACCGACCGTGTGTACTGTCCTTGTACAGGCCATCATGAGCGTACTTGATGTAGTCGTAATAGTTAGCCTTTGCCTGTTCTTTAGTCTCTACCTCAAGCAGTGCTATGAGTTCCATTTCCTCGGCGGCGGTTAAGCTCATCTATCCTCGCCCTCCGTTCTTCTGCCGATAGATCGGTGATGTTCTGTGTGGTGTTATGCATACCTCCAGTCACCTCAACCTTATCTTTGAACATGCCCAAATGTTTCGCCACACTGTCTAACGCACTACGAGCCACAGCGGGGTCTTCAACCTTCGTATTAAGGATTATGTCCTTGTACTGTTGTAACACCCACTCAGCGGTCATTTCAGACTTCTCAGCGTGTTTCTGCTGTCTTTTCTTGATCTCCTTCTCTATTTCAGGTTTCTTCAGGTTTTCCTGCCCAATGCTATACGCCGTTTTCTCGCTGTAACCAGCACGAATCGCCGCTTGCGTGGCATTGCCGTCGATCATGAACTCATCACAAAACTTTTGTTGTTTTGGCGTCAATGCCATGGGTATCACCTTCCTCTCTACTCCAGTTTTTTTATGTCATCCGCAATCTCTCTGAGCCGTTCACTCAATTGCAGTGCTAACTCATGCGTTATTTGTATGATATGTCCTCCTTCTACAACGGCTGATCTACCACCGTCCAATTGAACTACATGCCCACTTCCTAGATAGATTCGATCCGCCTTTTCCAAACCTTCCGCTAGCGACCTCAACCATTCTTCATTGTTTGTGTTGAACTTATTTGGTATATCCTCATTACCTACTGTCATGTGTTATCCCTCCTCTTAATGACCCAACCCTATACGGCCCCCGCTGGCGCTGGGTGATTCGGTCGCCTCGATGGCCTTCGGCAAAAACAAAAAGAGCAACGGCGCTTAACCGTCACTCTCTCGTTTGATGTGGGCAAGGATTTGCACCTTGCATGTATAAGACAATTGGGTCACAGGCGGGTCACATCCTATCCAAACCAGCTTATACTCCCTTTTGCGTCTACCTATTCCGCCACCACATCATTGCCCCTCACGCACCTACAACACGTAAAACGTGCCATCCAGCAGCCGTGACAAGCGTCTGAAGGAACGTTGTAAACGACGACTGCGCATACAGCTATCGGCGCTTATCATCCGTTCCCTATGTTAGTATCATAGCAAATCCCGTGTTGCATATGTGTGCGAATTATGTTGCATGAATGATGCACAGATGATGCATTTACCATCAGGCAGGACGCTTGTCCAGCATATAATCCAGATTGATAATCTCTTTTTCTTTGTCACTCAGCGGAGCCAGCGCAATTGACAATTTACGTATCGCCTCAGTGTGCCAGCGACCTACCGTTGTTCGGTCCCGGTGTATCGCCTTAGCAATCTCAACCAGATCCATCGTGTTACGCTCCAGGTACTTGCGCATGATTACGGTGCGCTGGTCGTCACTCAGTACGTCATTGACTGCGCCGTCGATCAGATTAACGATGCGGCTATACCTCGACTTGTCCCAACCGTCCAGATTGCCGTATGAGCGCTCATCATACACTCGTGGTAGATACACCGTGTCGACCTCGGTCAGATTGCTTACAGCGAATTTGTATGACCTATAATCCTTCAGCAGCTCCGTCACCTGATTGTTGTCCATGTTCTCCCTCCTCAAATCGTTGTTTAAACTCATAATCCATATATTTGCACCAGCCTGTTAACTCCGATCGCACCAGCCAGTCACCTTTGTATAGATTGATGTATCCGTGTACACCTCGTATCGCAACCTGTATTGCATCTTGCCCGGCCCGGATATACTTCCGATGCTCTACATGATCACTGCCTGTGAACGCCTTTACTGCGGCAACAGTAGCCGGAGAGTAATCCTTGATCTGGATCGCTCTCACGGTTTCTGCTTTGCGGTGGTAGATCATGCTGGCTCGTATGTCTTGGCGAATATGTCAGGCTTGCACGAATAAAATTCACCGTTAACGCCTTTGATGATGTAATCACCAAACCTTGCTAACATGGTACCTTCGAGTGTAGTGATTTCTACACCACCCCGCTCAATGGCGCTGTCTATACAAGCGTTTCGTCCAAAGGCGCTAGTTGACATATCAATATCATTGACCCACTCTATCGCCGCCGCAATCTTTTCTCTTTCATTCACAAGCATACGCGCCTCAACCTCAACTGGCTTCTTCCTGAACTTCGCCATCACGCTACCTCTGCCTGCGGCTGCTCCAACCGAGCTACGCGTTTCTTGAGTTCCTCAAATTCTGCTCGCGTAACTTCTCCCGTTGTCGTCTCAGTAGCACTTCCTGCCAGCTGTTCTTCAGCCAGCTTGTGTCCGTCTTCGGTATCTTCTTCGAGATAGCCCCAGGGAGGCGTCAGTTCGCTGCTCTCTTCCACACTTTCAGATTGTGCCAGATCCTCATCAACACGTTCGGGTTCTTCGACTCGTACTCGAAATTGCGGCGCCTCTTCGGCGCTCACCTCCCGGTACTTTCCTTTTTCGAGGTAGTTGAAGGTGATCTCTTCGTCTGTGGCGGCCAGTTTTGCCTTGAAGTTCGCTCCACGGTTGTCCATCGGCTGAATATCGTAAATCGCTGGCTTGGCTTCCTCTTCCCGTTTTTTCTGCTCTTTCCAGGCTGCCATTGCATCACCAGCGTCAATGACCTTAACCGCATTCGCCGCACCCACTGCCAGCTGCTGGCGCAGATCGTCAATGTGACTGTTCAGGCGTGCAATCTCTGCTTTGGCCTCTTCCAGCTGATTCACTGCTGCATCACGCTTGCTTGCTGTGTCCTCCAACTCCATGCGCACGTCCCTGATCTCTGTCACCAGTTTGGCATTCGCTTCCCCAGCTTCGTCAGCCGCCGACTGTGCTGCATCCTTGGACGCTGTTTCTGCTGCCAGACGCTCGCGCAAATCTTTAACCTCGGTCATCCAATGCTCATCACGTTGAAGTAATGCGTTTTGCACGGCAATTTTCACGACCTGATACGCTGCTTCCGCCGACTCAGTTGATTCGTTTTTAAACATCTCACGCATTGTGACTCCTTCCAAGTCGAGGTTATCCATGATGTAGGCTACCTCTTGCTGAGCCTCTTCCACATGTTGTTGTTCCAAGAAGTCAATTTCCGTTTGCAAATCTGCCAACTTACCCGCATCCGCCATTGCACCACGTTGCTTTTCGACATTGAGTTCATACCGTAATTCGCTAATACGATCTTGCTTTTCCACCTACATACACCCCGTTTTCCGATAGTAATAGTTATATATCTTATTATAGCACATTTAGTGGTTATAAAGTACTTTTTTCTACGTTTTACACAATATTTTGTGGTTTATCTTCAACATGTCACATTTGACAAATCCGATCATGCAATATCTCGTTTACCGACTTTCCAGCCATCCATTTTAAACCACCCAGTAGGCTCGTAGAGACGTTTTTGTGTTGGTCCTACCAATCTACCGTCAAAGTCTATCAAACGCCCTCTACACGCCCCAGAATCGTCGAGGAGTACCCATCCGTCTCCAACGTGTACGTACCGTCCAATCATGCTACCTCTACCTCCCTCAGTCTGATCTCGATTCTTGGCTTGTCCGAATAAAACTTCTGCGTGAGCAACGAAACCACCTGATTGTCATCGTTCCAGGCAATCTTGTTCAGAGCGTCGAAAATACCTTTTACGCAATTGTCGATGTCCGGCTTTACTACAGGCATCGTCTGACCGACTCTAGCGGCCTCCTGACGCTTTTTTGACCAACTGCTAGGAATTAGTGTATCTCGGCGTGTACGGGCCTTCTGAGTGGCTCTGCGCAGTATGCTCTGGCTAATAGGCCGATGTGTTTCTTGTAACTGAGATAACGTTGAGCCGTTTCGCTTGTCCATTTCCCCTTCTGCGTCATGCGGACTGCACCCATAGGAGCAATGTCCACGGTAAATTCAATCAAGCTGCACCACCTCCCTTCCGTTTCACCAGCTCGTGATTGACCCGTGTCTTGGGTACACCGACCTCTCTGGCAATGTCTGACCGCAGCCATCCGTATTCGTACAGTTCCATGATCTTGTCTGACTGCGCCTTGCTCAGTGGCACATCCAAACTTTGCAGGATCAAGTCCGGCCCTGGTTCCACCTTTGTCTTCACGTACATCTTGTATTGCTCCCCCTTCTGCCGCCCCTTACGTGTGGAGTGGCTTTCCCGTTCTTCCGCAATCTCGTCAATCAACTGCATCACTTTATTTGCGATAAACTGTTTCCGCTGTGCTGCCGGTATCCCAAACATGGCGGCTTCTGAGTCAAATCGCGATACGATCCGGTCGGCATCCTCCAACCGGTCGGCATCCTCCAACTTCTCGCGCAGCAGATACTCCCATGGTGCGTAAATGTCGTGCATCTCTTTGTGATTCATCCCGGGCTCACTCCCCCCGTCCCTGCGCGATAAGTTCTTTTGCTTTTTCAATCCCTTCAGGCTGGAGCCATCCCACACGGACATTCACTCCATATTCATACCACCCTTTCCGGGTCCACTTCCCCAACAAGTACCACGCTCGCTTGTTATGCATGTAAAACCCATCTTCTTGAATCAACTCTTTCACGCTGATTCCGTCTTTTTTCAGGTATCCATTGTGGCATCGGTTGTAAATGTCTATCAAAAACCTCTTCTCGTCTTCTTTCATGCCGCTTCCTCCTCAGTGTCGTCTGCAAAGGCCTCTCGGCCCCGGCGCAGGAATTCTTCGTAGTCTTGGTCTATCAGGTCGTAGTCGTCTATTGGTTTCATGGTTATCGCTCCCTATGCTGATTGATTGTGTTGCTCCGGCCTGCGGTCCCGGCCGATCATTTCTATCTCTCGTTCACCAATTCGCCCCTTGATACGGCTAACCAGCTTGGCTCCATTGATTGGAAGTTGTGATGGGATTCTCTCCAACTCATAGTTGCTTGTCATGATCGTCACTTTCCCCTCGCGCTCCCGACCGTTCAGGATGCTAAACAGCTTATCTTCTGCCCAATCCTTGTACTGTGCGGTGAATATGTCGTCAATCATCAAGATAGGCACCTGACGGAATCGTTTGAGTACCTCAGACTCGCTTTCATCTGCTTTTTTACCGTAGGTCTCTTTAATTGCGCCAAACAGATCGTCCTCAGTCACATAGATTCCCGGTATCTTCCTGTGAGCCAGCGCATTGGCGATACATACCATCAGGTATGTCTTCCCTGTCCCGAATGCTGATACGTTTTTCTCTTGCGCTCGGAGATCGTCACCAAAGATGTACATCCAACTCCCTTTTTCCATGTGATCCTTAATGTTTCTCACAAAGTCCATAGCCAATTTGAGTTGCGTTTCGTTCTCCTTATCAATTACCGCCGTTTTAAAGGTGTACTCCTTTTCATCAGGAGCAAGACCATCTCTAGGGTTGTAGTTCTGGAACTGCCGCTCATAAAAGCAGTCACATAGCTTTACCGTTGTAACCTCCCGTTTCATGGGTGTGCCATCAGGCTTCTTGTATTCGTCGTCTTCCACCCAGCGGAGATCAGTTATCGTTCCTGTGTATTTGCATTTGGGACATCCCTCATTCGAAGTTGCGGAGTTGCTGTTCAAAGTCGTCGGGAACAATGACCTTCCGACTTCCTGGAGTTCCGATGTATTCTGCTGGCTTCTGAGTCGTTCGATCCGGGCTAAAATTCCGTTCATTGATCCTCGACCTTCCACTTTGACCGCCTCCTTGTATGACTTTTAGCTTCCGTTCCTCTTCTTGAACCCGATTAACAACCCAGTTCAAAATGGCTCGGTAATCACTTGCATACTTTTTCTTGTTTGCACCCTTGTAGTTATCCAATATCTCTATCATCCGTTTGACTCTATCTTCTCCGTGCTGTTCTACCAATTTGTCGTATTCTGATTGAGTCATAGAAACGAATTCAGCAAATTGAATTTTAGGTACACTCTTTTTATCTTTTTCATTCTTAACATTGTTATCATTCTTTACATTCTTGTTTATATTGTTGGGTTGTCGTTGCTTTCGCGCAGGCTTCGTCTCCTTTTCGTCGTTGCTTTCGTCGTTGCTTTCGTCCGATTCTGAATCCTGATAAACCGCGTAGTTAACGACTTCAATCAGCATTCCATGCGTTGCTTTCGTCGTCGTGATCATCGTTGCTTTCGCGTTGCTTTCGTGACCACCTTCATTGGGTTTTCGTAGCCAGTCAATTACTTGGTAGACTTGATCCTTCGTCGGCCTGACTGTCCGAGCACCCACACGCCACTTGCAGCCCTCAATTATGTCCGGTATGGATAGGCTCATCTGCCCTCGCTGCAACCCTTTGTATTGAGAATGCTGCGCAGATATGAGCAGAAACATCCATACCTTGATGTAAAGGGGTGGCTTGTCCCAAATAGCGCTCTCGATGATTTTTCTGTGTAGCCGTATCCAACCGTCCATAATTGCACCACCTAAGCTCCTTTTTGATTAGCGAAGTATTCCTCGATCTCCGCTATCCTGATCTTCGACCACCGGATAAGTTCCTCGTTAAACTCCATTGCGCCGCGGTCGTCAAACCTCTCTGCATGCTCATAATCAATGCCAGCACGTTCCAATGTGTCTTCCCACACCACTAATTCCAGTCGCATCAGTTCGTTGTTATCCGTCACTTGATGTACCCTCCTTGGGTATAGACTCGCTAACCTTCTGGCAACGTGATAAAGGAATAGTGTACAGTTCATTTTCGAACTCTAAACTTGCATACCATCCACCTCTATGCCATTGAATGTTGTTTACCTGTAATTTGAACTTTAAGAAGGAGAATTGTGTCTCATTCGTCACGATCACTGTGTCGCCAGGTTTGATATCAGGCTCGTACTTCCCTTGATCGATTGCATCCAACACCCACGAATGTACCTCTGGTGGCACATCTTCGTTTGCCAAGTCATACAGCAGTTTATCAGCATCGATCAGTTTCATGCTTCTTCCTCCCCAGGTAGGTTGATACGCCACTCTATCATTCTGTATCCGCTCCTTCCTTAACCAACTTGCTTTTAAATATCAGTTCTCCAGCCGCACATACGTATTCTTCACCTGTGATGTCCATATGTGCACACACAGCATCTACAACCTGTTTCGTGACTTCTACCTTTGTGCTATATGTTTTGCCACCGTCATTGCTGTATCCGGCGAATATGGACCCTGTAATTGGACTGGTGGATATGATTAGTTTGTTGAGTTTCATTGTTCCGCTCCTTCCTTGGGAGCCAACAACTGCTCAGAGGCCATTTTCAGCGCTACCAAGTATGATCTGAGACGCGGCTGTGTCTGTCTTCCGATGCTGTACATCCATTCCCAGTAGTCAGGTTCGATTTCATATAGCCATTTTGCATCATTTATTACATCAGCCCATTCTTGTTCCTTATCAATGGATCTGGCTGATTCGAATAGCTCTCTCATTTCATCGTGATCATAGATCGCTCCGTCAACTTTCAATTCATTCAACCACTCTCGGAGACTCTTTACTGCTACTTCTGAATCAAAATAATATTTATCTTCATGGTAGGCACTCAATTTTTCACTGAAGTAACCCATGCTATAGTCATTAAATGCGTGAACATCCGCTGTCTCTGTGAAGCTGAACAATGCTTCTCCCAAATCACCTGTTACATACATATTTCTTCCGTCAAAGACGAATCGTACATAGTACGCTATAGATTCAGGACGCCGCCAGATCAATTCTTTGATTACACCATGGTCGGTGTAGGTTGCTTGGTGATTATGGAACCAACGTTCACGGATTTCAGTCTCATTGATCATCTTGTATATCCTCCTATTTGGGGAGACCAGACCTGATCCGGCCTCGCTTCACTGGGTTTATTCAGCCGATTGGTCGCCTTCGGCCAATGATTATCGTTTATCCCATTTCCTTCTGCCAATCAGCAAAATAAATTTCACCAGTTTCGATATTCTGCAAGTGTCGATGCTTCTCATGGTCGATAACTCTTATCCCATACTTTTCAAGCATTTCTGAGTTCCACTCATTGTCTTGTGTACCGCTAAAGATCAAGTCGTATGAATCTCTGTTGTTTTCATAAACATCAAATTCATAGTTCCATGCCGTATAAATAGCTTCCACAATGTTGTCTGTCATTAGTGGAATGAATTCGCCACCGTCCCAATCCCATGCCGCAAATTTACTCACCCGTTTATCCCTCCTATATGTCCAGTACCTAGCAAAGCTCACTTGTAACAGCTAAAATGTCCGCCTCTGGCTTATTAAAATCTTCAAGCGCTTCGGCGTGAGTCCTGATTTCTCCGTCATCTGATCCAGCTCTAGCATGTATGACCAATGCGTAATCTCGCTCAACCTCCTTGATATCTTCCTTCAACGTGTCGTCATGCTCGTCCGCTACCAACTCAACATACTTTCCTATTGCTTGTTCCTCATTCTCTGCTTTGATCAAGGCATAATATGGGCTGCTGATTTCGAAATATCTCATTTGGATCAATCTCCTTTGTTTTTGGTTTTATATGTCCAGTACAGCCAATAGAGCTGCCTTACATATTGCTTCAGATACGTTTTTACTGGTATAAACCTTCCTGCCGATGTACACATCCACTTCACAAGCTGTGTTGTGCATCTTCATCTCCCATGCCCATTCCTTTTGCACGGTCTTTATTACTTCCCATGCTGCGGACATGTCCGTGCTATATCTTTTCGGGCAACCTTCAAATTTCGGACCCAGTTTGATCCAACCGTCTTTGAATTCACCCGGTTCATGTCCCATCACTTCAATGGCTACAATCAAATCCAGATTATTTCCGGGCTTTAGTGCCAACACTTGCTCCCGGGTCAACGCTGTTTGTGTCATCTATATATCCTCCCTAAAACGGAATGTCTTGCATCTCGATTACGTGCCATACATAACCATCAACTTGGGCTGTGCCTCTGAACTTCGGATAATACTCAGTGCCATCTATATTCCAGCCTGTTCTAACAACCATGAACCGCAGGAAAGTATCTGGACTGGCTGCCCCCTCAAGTTTCATCACCCACATAACCACCTGACCATCCTGCACACCACAGGAGACGATTTTACTGCCGTATGGTACTGATACGTGTTGAATCTCTTCAGATGGCTGTATGACGTATTTATGAATGACTGCCATGTATGTTATATCCTCCTTGGTCGCTAAAATAAAGTCGGTTGTTCCGATTCATCCTTCAATCTATTCTCCGCTTCTTCATAACTCATTCCGGTCTCCAACTGTAGCTTGAAAATTCCCACATCTTCTTTGAGCATGGCGTGTGTTTCTCGTAGCCGAGGAATGCCAGTTTTCTCAAGAAATTCAATTTCTCTGATCACCCTGGACTGTTCTTTGCGAGAACAGACATTGTATTCATGCCTGCATTGCAACAACTGCTTTTCAGCACTTTGAATGTCTCGTTCAAAAGCTACAATAGTCTCAAGGATATTATCGATAGAGAATTGAATTTCATCAGATTTTGTCCAACCGCTCATTCAGCAACACCTCACTGTTTGTTCCGCCACATTCTGGGCAAGCTGGTTCCTCAAGTTCGTTGCCCTGGTTTTGCGAGATTGCATATTTCCGACCGCACTCACATTTGTAAGCTTCCCAATTTGTCATGTGTGATATATCCTCCTTAGTAGGGAGAGGCCCATAGACCTCAACCCACGATTTTGTTCGTTTCATCCCAATTCCATAGACCTTGCTGACCTTTAGCCACTATCGGTTCTTCAAGACGTTTAACATCTGACAATTCCCACGCATACCGTCCGGGTGTGAAGTCTCCAAAATCGCATTCAGGTGACCAAATCAATCTTTTACCTTCCAACTCATAACCATCCGTCCACGTATCCACCGATTGATAACAGTTTGTCAATTCAGCCGTTGCCACAACCACACCTGTAGGCATCAGATCTAAAGCACCTGCTTGTATTCCAAAATGGTCATAGAATGCAGCGAATATTGCTTTCTGTATATCAAGGTCTAAGGAGACAATAACCTCATGAGGATCTTTTTTAGCTGCATGGATAGCGATTGGACCACGATAATGTGTCTTCCATCCACGCGTTTCGAATCGTTTTGCGCCAATCGCTATTAAAGTCGCCCAAGGTTGATGAATGGTTATAGCCTTCATTGTTTCCCCTCTCCTTCCTGACCCACAGGATCAAATTCTTCACGCCCTACGGCTTCACGCAGCACATTATAAATCTGTGATGCAATCACCGTGTTGGCTGTGTTATGCATCAGTTCGTTGAGGTAGTTTGACATTACATTTTTGCTACGTTGTTCCTTTTCAAGCTCCTTGCGGAGCCGATCCCGTTCTGCCTCCAAGCTGCATATATGACAAGTATCGTTTTTCATGATCGGCACCATGTGTTTGCAATAATCTGTACTCATGACTATTCTTCCTCCTTGACCAGATTCGTAGGATACACATCGACAAATTGCATGGCGTCTTCCCAGATAGCCGCATAAATAATTTCCTCACGTTCATCCGCTGTCTTGCCTTCCAACTCTGACAACTCTATATCAACACTTCCCTGTCTACGCGCACCCGGGAAGCCGATTGACATTTCCCAATCAACAGTTAAAACTCCATTTTCCTGATCTTTCATCTTGTACTTTCCTCCCTTAATCTCGTATCCGTTCATACTCCGCATAAAATTGCTGCGACCACATTTTCTCGCGATCTCCAATCCAGTCCATGGGCCTAAAGTAAACCTGTTTGTCTACACACTCACAGATGGCAAACACCTCATGTCCGTCTGCTCGGTGCTTGTAAAATCGCTCAAGCGTCGTGATGATTGGTATGCCCATCTGTATATCCCTCCTTGGTAAGAGGCCCTATGGACCTCAAACCCTTCTTTTCTACCAGCCGCCTAATTCATCATCAGTGAATCCAACTGTGTAGTCCCATTCTTCCGTCTGTCCTCCAGGCTGTGTTGCGTGTGCAAACCTATCCCATTCCTTATGAATCAACAATGCTGATATTCCCATGCGTTTTTTAGTCTTGCGTGATACCTTACCTTGGGTTCTATGTTTTTTTAAATACCGCCAGTCCTTACGTTTCATCTTTCCCCGCATTGTGTTATCTCTCCTCTGTATGGATTTATCGAGTCTCACCTTGCTATTCTGGTAGATCAACTTTCCCATTTTCGTCATGAACATCGAAGTATTCGCCTGAATACTCGTAAGTTCTCTGTCTCAACTCCAGTATTTTTTTCAACGTTTTGCACTGGTAGACTCTCATGTCTTGGTACTTGCCCTCGATTCCAGTAAACGGGCCTCTGTACCAGCGAGATAATCGGGGATGCTTATACACGGTTCGATCACCTTTACGTAAATGATATTGAGACATGTGTTATCTCTCCTTTGGTGGGCCTAAGCCCCTTATTTATTGCCGTACTGTTCAAGCAGCTTCGTGATTAGAACATGGTTTATATCCTCCCATATACATCCGCTGTTCTTGAGTTGGATAATCTTCTGATTTCCAGCTTTGATTGCATTGTTCCAGGCCGTTTCTATTTGCTCACGTGTAACTCCGTTATCAAAGCACCAAGCTTTAGCTCTGTTCCTACGTCCTTCAAACTGGTGCATGTTATCTCTCCTTTGGTGGGCCTAAACCCACATAGTGTGTCCCTGCCTCTCAAAATAGGGTTAATTGCTCGCATTCTTTCAGCTTTGCTTTCACATCCTCCAAACATTGGAGATAACCACTGTTGTATCCGTGCCCACCACCATGTTGATCGAGAAAAGCCCATAAGCTATACTTTTTCATTTCTGCATTAATCCACTCTTCGAGAGATTGTTTCATGTCTCTTACCCTTCCTCTTTGGTATGGTCGGGAGTGTGTCTTGTCTCCCTTCCTCTGTTATCCCACCCTTGGGTGTATCCTCCCTTAGATGGTTTATTGGTGGGTTAAACTAACTTTGCTTGCTGCCAGAACCCTCTAGCGTCCGCGTTGGCGTGTTTGTTCTTCTCCATGAGTCGTTCATATGACTCGCGCCCATATCGCTCAATCTGAGCCTGTCTGTGCCGTACAATGTCGTTTATGAGTAACTGCACGTCTTCGTGGCAATAAAAGTTCCGTTGATGCGTCCCTTGTTGTTTGTAACTCTCCGTGATATCTGTTAAGAGGTTGAAGCGATAGGCGAGATGTTTCTTGCCTGCGTGGTTGCTGATCCGAATGCTGTTCGATACGCCATAGTCCAGTTTCAAGTAAACACTTTGTGTGGAGTATGCGTCATATCGCTGTACAACAAATCCATGTTCCTTGGCGGCTTTCACTACTTGTTTAGCGAGTTGTTTGATTGTAGGGGCCACATCTATTCCTCCCTGTGGGTTATGCGTTGTATTGGTGATAACTCCGGCATGCCTAGCTTCATGCAGCGTACATGGTCCTGTAATATGGGCATCCATGTTTTCTTGCTGCTGTGTACCAAGTCGTGCATTTGCTTGCTCAATAAGATGCAATTGTCTACCTCGTATTTGCCGCCTTGCGATCCGTACACGATGCGGTGTAGATGCAGTCCGGGTCCCGGCACGCCACTCAGGGCGCACCAGTTTCCCCCGTCACGCTCGATTACCGCTTGCCGTACCTTTTCCTTGGTCATGTACTCGGGATCGTCCAGAGCGTGGTTACGGCGTTTCTTTGGGGCTTGTTCCTTGCGGTTGTGGTGTGACAGGATGTTCATGCGCCAAGGCATGATGTTCTTTTCCTTCTTGCGTGCCAGTGACATGCTCTTCCTCCTTCGTAAATGGGCCTATACTCGGTTCTCCTAGTGGGCTATAGTCGTCGTAGAATAGGGTGTCTGCGTATCTCATCAGAATGGAAGGTCGTCGTCAGAGAGATCGATTGGTTTTCCCTCATCTCTGATCTGCGCACTCTCCTGCTGCTCTCCACGCTCCAGGAAGCGCACATTGTCCGCGATAACCTCAGTCACATACACGCGCTTGCCTTCGTTGTTCTCGTAGTTCCGAACCTGAATGCGGCCCTCTACGGCGCACAAGCGACCTTTGCGCAGGTAGTTGGCGCACGCCTCGGCAGTCTGACGCCATGTCACAACTGGTATGAAGTCGGTTTCCTTATCACCAAATGGTCTATCAACGGCGAGGTTAAAAGATGCAGTAGCGATACCGTTTGGTGTGTATCTCAGTTCAGGGTCTCGGGTCAGTCTTCCAATCAAAATCACACGGTTCAACATGTTAAGCAGTCTCCTTTGTGCCCTTCATGGACTTTAGATTTTCGATAAATTCATGTGCCATTTTCTCTGTTAGCTGAACCAATGACTTTTTATATAGCTTGGCTGTTTGTTTATTGAGGTCTGGTTCTTTATATCCAAGGCCAGTCCATAGCTCCTTAATTTCGGTAATTTGTTGCTGGTTAATCATTTCGACCAAATCATGCTTGGCTTGGAATGCATCTGGATCATCTTTATCCGTAGCGATGTTGAAAAATTTCAGCATGAAATATTTCTCTGCGTATGTCAGCGCCTTGCCGACACCCTTTTCACCTGCTATATCCACTCCCTGACCGTACCAAGGGACCATTATTTGTTCTTTTGGATCATCTGCATTTATCCATGTCATTGTCATTTCAAGCTCTGTAAAGTAGGTTATGGTTCGTTTGGTGACATTGCCGCTCTGGTCTTTATACTCAATCGGTGATTCGTGCAATGTTGGCTTTGTTATCGCAGGAACCAGCAGCAATCCAAGCTCGTCCATTTTCTTCTTCAGCGCCGCCAGTACACGGCTCGAGCCGGTATAGCTGTACTGCGCGCCTTGATCGGCCTTCTGGAGATACGGAACTTCCTTCCTGACTTCAATTAGCTTCTGGTAAATGTTCAAGTACCTCAGCCTCCAGTTCATAATCCACGCGAACGCGGCGTATTACGAATCTATGTGGTGCATCTGGACAGTGACGAGTGGTTAACCAGTGTTCCAGATCATCTTGTCTGCTGAATCTCATTGCATGCATGTAGTCCTCAGTTGGTTGAGCTACACGATCCAAGTAGTGTCCATCTTTATGCTGTGGGATGTATCTGTATTGTGTAGGCATTCCATTCTTCCTTTCGTTGTGGTACAATAACCACGTAATTATTCGACTCGTGTGTTCGATTGGTCGCTGTTGTCGCAGCGGCCCTTTTTCGTTTCACGGCCTTTGCGTAATTCCTCAGGTATACATTCAGCAGACTACTGCTCAGCGTTCCCTTTCCCTTCGCAATCTTCGCAAGCATCAGGAACATTCTTGGTTCTGTCGGCTTTACCTTCATCCTTTTTCACCTCCACAAATCGAATCTCACCTCCCCAACCGTAGTGCTTTAATATGTCGTCCACCGTCTTGAATGTCTGTTGTTTCACGCTGTCTTTCGTTCCTCCTCGATTGCCTGCTGCAGTTCCTTGATCTCTGACTCATATTCCTCAGCAGTCCAGATTTTCACTGGCTCATGACCGTGATAAAATAAGTCACGCATCAAATCGTCATAGTCGAAAGCTGGTCTCTTCAACACTCTCCCTGCTTTAGTGGAAACAATGTAATTTTGCATCTGATCTACACTGCTTCTCAGACCCTCAGCTGGCATCGTCATAGCCGCCGCCTCCAATCTTCCGTACGCTGATTGCATACTCGTTGTCTACCGCCTCCAGCATGCAACTCAGGCAATGTCCTTGCTTGCTGCTGCCGCTGTATACTTCGTACTCTGCTGGCTTGTTGCAGCCGCATGTTGTTGCAGGGTTAACGATGGGGATCACGTTGTTACTGTTCTTGCGGATCAGTTTAAGGTTAGGCATCTTTTTTCAGCTCCTTCATCTTGTTGAGGTAGTCCAGCTTTTTGAGCTTCCCAAGTGCTGCGAGCACTTCCCTTCGGCGCGCTTCCGTTTCTGCTGTTGTGACCATCGTTACTCGCATATACTCGCCACCTTTCGCTAAATTGTGTACAATATATTGAGTTTGCTGATTTATACATATCTGCATGTTGTGTTATGCGCCGGGTTTCAACTTATTAAGGAAGTACATTTGTCCTCGTCCAGTAACAACCGTTGTTTTCGAGATTTTCGGGTCCTTATCAGGTCTGTTCATCACTGTTGTCTTGACTTCGAACAGTTTCAGGTCCATTGCCCGTTGGGTTGGCATGTTCCAGTGTTCGCCATGTTTACCAAGGTATCCATTCTCGCGGAACCATTTGAACAATCTGTTCTGACCAATGTCTACACCGTTTTGCTTCAACATCTTGGCGAGGTTTGCAACCAGGATGCAATCGCTCGATGCTTGGAGAGATTCAGCGAACAGTACCTTTGGCTTGTCCAGTTGGATTTGTTGTTCAAGCACTCGCCGTGCTTCCTGTTCTTCTTTTAAAGTCTGACCGAGTTTGATGAGGAAATCAGGATCAGTGACAACTTTTTCAATGGTGCTTTCTGTCATGTATGCGCCATGTTTTCTGATGGATGGGATTACTTCGTGCGTGATCCAGCGTTTAAATTGTTTAGCTTCAGGTTTTCGGCTGCCAAGAATTAACGTGTATAGTCCTGGTTCATTTACTGAGTACATCTCTTGTCGTTTACCAGCGGAATCAACGAGTGGAGTTAAACTCCGTTCGTCTGAATCCAACCTTTCAACAGCACGACGAACATCTGATATTTCAAGAACATTGCAAACATCCTTAGCAACAAACCAAGGTTCGTTGTTTATCATCACTGTTTTTACTTCATGTGACCCGTAATTAAAAGCTGCTACATTGTTCATTTTCATTCACTCCTTAGTTTAGTAAGTTTTGATCACGAAGCGCGATCAATTTGAGTAAAAAAAATCTCGTCTACTGTTCTGTTAAAGTGCCTCGATAGCTTCATTTGAAGTTCTCTTCGAGGAAAACGATGACCATTCTCAATCATGGCATAAGTGCTTTTAGGAATTCCAATCTCTTTTGCCATTTCTCCTTGAGAGCGGTCACCTCGTAATTGAACCAATACTTCGTTCTTCATGAGCGACCTCCTTTCAGTCACGAAGTGTGACCGGGTTATGTCCTCATAATACACTCACGAAATGTGATTGTCAACAAATAAATTCACATTTTGTGACCAAAATTATAATGTTCACGAAATGTGATATATAATATCTTATTGGAGGTGGATATTTTGAAGTCATTTGGCGAAAGACTCTCTTACCTAAGAAACAAAAAAGGGTTATCGCAAGAAGAACTCGCAAAAGTATTCAAAATAGGAAAGTCAACGTTGGGAATGTATGAAACGAATAAGAGAGAGCCAAAACATGACATGACTGCCAGGATAGCAGAGTATTTCAATGTCTCCATTGATTGGCTTACAACTGGGAAGAATGAAAAGTCAGAGAGCGAACTCGCTCTCCCGGAAGAAGTTGTTTCAAATGTTATTAGAGAAGCAGAGGAACACTATGGAGTTAACCTTCGGGATGATCCAGTTGTTGAGTCGGCTGTGCGTGATTTGATAAATAATCTTGCCAAGATGAAGAAATCTTCTCAGACAAAAGATTGATTAGTCCATGCTCGTCATCAGATACACACGTTCTATCTAAAATTACTTTTGCAGATTCCAACAACCGATCGTCCATACGATCACAACCCCTTTAGTGTTTAGTATCATCGAGTTTTTTGCGTTAATTTAATAATAACATATGAACACATACTATTAGAACACATGTTCTATTTTTGAGTAAAAAAAATAGTAAGGTGGCAGTGTGATGGAGTACGTACCCGTCCGCTGTCGTATTCCCGTGTTGCTCAAACAGATTGGAAAGAATCAACAATGGTTAGCTGATCGAACAGGCCTTGGGAAACAAAGGATTTCAGATATTGTACACTTGAGAATGGATAATATCTCAATCCAAAGGGCCGCGTTAATCGCTTATCATCTTGATTGCACGATTGATGATCTGTGGGTGTGGGAATGGCGGTAGCAGAGTAGCAGTCCGCTACTCTCGGGTAAAAGTACCAACTGATTGGTACTGACAGATACATTAAATTGCTTTATCTGTACTCCACCAACTGATTGAAATAAATATAGCAAACCTTACATGTCAAATGCTGTCGAATTGCGGAGCAAATCAGCACCTTAAATGGTGTTAAACCCCTCTTGACAGTGTCAATGTGTGAATTTTTTTCGAACATGCACGCGACTTCCATCGACAAAGTATATCCAAGTACCTTTATCAGTTCCTTCTTTACTCTTAATTTTGGTTGTATTGACGATGGTTGATCGATCCATAGATTCAAATCCAAACGGTCTGTATGCCATATCTGCGTCTTTCATCAGATGAATCGCTATAAATGAACCTTTTTCTGTGTGGAAGGCCAGTGTACGCCCTGCATTGCCGCTGATCTGCCAGGGTTCGATGAAATTAACGTCTTCCTCCAGCGAAAATAGAACGAAATCTGAATCATCGTCCTGTCTTCCATGCATTTTAATGCCTATGATATCCAATGCTGCTCCCCCTTACATTCTATGTATACATAGTAATATAAGAAAGTCATGGAAGCATCGGGCAAAATATACCATGGCAATAACGGGAAATGATATAATAAGCTGGCATACATATAGAAAAATACCGCAACCGATGCGGAAATAACGAGGAGAATAGTAATGAAAAAGAAATTGGCTATTATTTTATTCGCAAGTTTGATGTTTGTGAGTGGTGTAAGTGCCGCTAGTCTGTGGGGTACATACAAAGGTAACGAAATAGTGAGGGTATTATTTAATGGTAACGTAGTTAGATATAAGGATGTTCCTGCTATTAGTCTTAATGGGCGAGTAATGATCCCTGTTTCTATGTTAAAAGATGTTGGTGTATCTTATACTTGGGATCAAATTAACAAAACAATAATTTTAACTTCTTCCACAGGTCAAACACAAACGTATTATCCGCCTGTAACCAGCACTCCGCAACAGCCAGTAATCAATAACAATGTATCTATTAAATCGTCTGAGTTAAAGTTGTACTCTAACGATGGAAAAACATTTTTAGGTACATTATCAACAAATACTTATGATCTTGATTCTATATTTAACAAGTATGGAACATATGGCAGTTCATACTCATTAAACAGTATTACAAACAATTACGGTACGTATGGAAGTGACTACTCCATTGAAAGTGCATATAACAAATATGCTACCAAGCCACCAATTCTTACTTATAAAGGAGAAACAATTTTCTATGTTACAATGAATAAAAACATAAAAAATTCAATTACACCGCAACAATTATATGACTTCGCTACTTCATTAGAGTAAACACGCACCCTCCGGGGTGCTTTTTCATGCTCACTAGCACCCCTAACGCAATTGGGATTTCGTTTTCAATACATCTCGCGGCAAAAGTAGCCAGCTTTGTGCCTTTGCCTTGCTGGAAGCTTTCGATGGCTTTGATCAAACCGATGGTTCCAATCGAAATCAGGTCCTCCTGATCTTCGCCGGTATTGTCAAACTTCTTGATGTTGTGTACGTGAAACAAGGTTAATATATGAATTATCTTGCAATGTAAATTTATTGCCTAAGTAGCCAATGCACGATATGGAAAAGCGATTCTTATCCTTTTCATGAGTTATAATAATTTCGTCAATTAACTTGTCAACAATAAACCTTTTATCTTCATTGGATAAATTCAACTCCATGAATTTTTTATATTCTTTAGCCAAATTTATGAGTTGCTCTTGCGTTACCTCATGTTTATTTCTTGCATTTAGTTTAGATTGGATTTTGTCATGTTCGCTCTGTATTTTGGCCTTCTCCTTATCTAATTGGCTAATATCCATATCCAGTTCTTCTTCGTTTATAATTCCCTTTCGAAACATAAGCTTAATCTTAGTACGTTCATCTTCTTTGCTTTTTAATTGTCGGGCATATTCGGCAACAAGATCTTTTAAATTATCATCTGGTGAATTAGATGTAGACTTTAGTCTGGATATGATTTCATCTGGATTATTCAAGAGTTTGATTATAATATTCCATACAAAATCATCAAGTATATCTGTACGCAAAGTTGGAACGGGACATTTATGAACTGATTCTCCAAACTTTCTTGGATATTTTCCCGAACAGCGATATATGGGGTAAGTCACTTTTTCGCCTTGTTTTTTTGAGTTGTATGTTGTCGACTCCCATCTTCTACCACAGTGACCACAACGCATAAGGGATTTGAGAAGATATGCGTGTTTGACATTTCCACCTTTGCGGGTCAAATTTTTACCTCTTTGGATTTGAGCTAAATTAAACAATTCTTCATTAATTATAAATGGAACATTAACTTGAATCCATTCCGTTTCAGCTCTAATCTTGTATGTTTTTTTCGTTCTCCCCTTGGCGGTCTTTTGCCCTTTTAACTTTCTGGTTTCACGCTTATTGTAAAAATATTTACCAATATAAATTTGAGAAGTGAGTATTCTAGATATCGAACTTGCATTCCAGGCTTTACTTTCTGCTCTCTTTGGGATAGCGCCAAGCTTAGAAAGTTCTTCTCCTATCTCTCTTAAAGTTTTTCCATCATGTACATACCATTGATATATCAGATGAACAAACTTTGCTTCTTCTTGGTTTATAGTTAGTTCTCCATTAAAAAGGTTGTATCCATATGGAGCTACTCGCATCGGCATAATTTTTCCTTCTTTTTCTACTGCTCTAATTCTTCCTCGTACTGTTCTTTTTTTGATTAACTGCAACTCATATTGAGCAATGGATGACATCATATTGAAAAACAGTTGCCCTTCAGGTGTTGTAAGGTATTCAGTATCTACAAATATAAGTTCTACATCATTCTTTTCAAGCTCACGACATATTATCAACTTATCAGTTAAATCCCTTGTAAGTCTGTCGGGATGAGTTACAATCAATTTCTTTATCTTTTTATCTTTTACATCTTGCATTAACTCATTTAATGCTGGTCTATCTATGTCTTCCCCAGTAAAGCCAGATTCAACATATTCCTTAATCTCTTCCCTTGAGATGTTTAAGCTCTTAGCTTTCTTGTAACATAGCTCAAGCTGTCCCTCTAAACTTGTTCCTTCAGATGCTTGCATTCCGGTGGACACACGTGGATAGACTGCGACATGTCTCAATACTGACTCACCTCCATACAGAGTAAAATAGAATGACAAAAGGTGGCTATTCGCCACCCTCATCGATTTGTTGATTCTGAAACATTTTGTCGATAATGTAATCAATGGCTTGATGTAGTGGTTCATCGTTATAGTATGTATTTTGCATAATTTCTTCATTTGGAACATACACAATCTCAACCTCTTTTTTGATGGCTATTTTGCATCCCTCCCCCTTTTGAGAAACTTTATTCAAAGGAGAGATCGTCCTATTCCTAATTTGTTTGCATAACTTTATTTCAGCCTATCCACACTACCCAGATCACTTCTAACTAACTCTCTCAATTTAACGAACTCTTTAACTTCTATATGTATTACTTTTCTTGGTCTTGCTTTAAAATAATCGCCATTCTCTCATAAGTGAAATTTCTATTGATCGTTATTGTTCCACCATGTGGATGCTCTGTAGTTATTGAGAAAGATCCCGTATAGCTTAAGTCTTCAGGATTCTCATATTCTTCTATTGTTGTTCTTCCCAAAGTGACGTCTTCAGACTGGAGTAGAAAAAGAGAGTTACCTACCTGATGGAATCTTCCTGTGTCAGACTTGGAGTAAGGTAAGCCTATATGTTTAAGTGCCGCGCCCTTTGAATCAAATCGCCGGAATGTTTGTTGTTTCGTTGGATCAGTAGTATTTACTACGGTAAATAGATAGTGAGGAAAGCTAGTTGCTTTAGCGCAATTCTTTGCATTTGTTAATACTTGTATGTTATTCAAGCTATAACCTTCTTTTTCATCAATTCTATCTATAGTTGGTCTTAAAGAAGGTTTGTAATCATTTTTCATGTACTCTTCCGTGTGATCTTTCCACGATAACCAGAATTCTTGCTTTTCATGTAGGACAGCTAAAAAAGTTTCCTCTTCATTCTCCCATTCACACTCTACGTGCTTATACATTCCAGTGTTATATCTACAATTGGTTATTCGGCTGTAGATGCTCCCATGAAGTAGAAATGCGCTGAATTTTTCATCATGTGTAATTATGCCTTCTTTGCAGCATTTTTCTGCAAATGCTAGTGCGCGCAACTTGTAGTCCACGTAATTGTGTTGACCATATGTATCGATCCACTCTTCTAATATTTCATCTGCAACGAGACGTTTCGCCAAATATGTTCTCTTCCTTTCTGAATGAATTATCAAATTTATAAAAACTCACCATTTAGCCGATATATAAAGTAGGAGGTGAGATAATGAATAACAAAACATTTGTAATTAGAACCAATGAACTACCTGAAGAAATGAAAGAATGGGACTGGAAAGAAGTTGAGTATCCAGAGTTTCAAACATATCCAGAAGTTCCATGCGTGGCTGTTATAGCAAGCGTTACATACGGACTTGTCGTTCCTTATCAGGTGGCTATGACATCAAATTTACGCAACTATTTCTATTCTTTTAGAGACACAGTAGGTGTTATGGCTCACAACAATAGCGATGTCGTATTCTATGTTGAGGAGAAAAGCGAAACCAAAAGAAAAGAAATGAAGAAGTCGTTGCAAGACTTGTTTAATATTCACTATGTTGTTTAATATTGATTAAGTATAAGAGTAACCCTCTTATACTTTTTTTCTTATAAATTCTTTATTTCGAGTAAACCTTTATAACAATTAAATTCACTTATTTCAACTTGATTATAAATTAAAAATAGGATCATTGTTTATTTAACCTAATCCTTATGTTTTTTGTTGGTCCATATGAAAATAACTCTTATGTAAGAAACATTTATTCCAATGAAGTATCTGGAAGAAAGCACACTCCCATAGTAGAATTAATCGTAAGTAATTATGTACATAAAATAAAATAAGGGAAGTGAAAAGATGAGTAAAATGAAAAAAGTTGGATATGTAAGTTTAGGTGTGATACTGGGTGCATCATTAACAGTGTCGGTTCCTGCTTTAGCTGCTACAGTTAAAACAATTCAAGCCAAGATTAATAGTTCAGTTTCTGTAGTGGTAGATGGAAAGAAAATGAGCACACAGCCAATCAACTATCAAAACTTAAACTATTTGCCCGTTGGTGAGATTGGTAGAGCATTAGACGCTGATGTGAGTTTCGATAAGAGCAAGAATGTGATTAACATTGAGAGTAAAGAAAATAGTGCTGCTGGAGACTCAAATGGTGGCAATAGCTCTTCAACTCTGGTAAGTACTGATAAACTTGTTAAACTGGATTCCACAGCTTTAAAACTGAACTTAAACAATAAAGAGTATGGTTTAGCTAGTAGCACTTCAATTTATCTCGTCGGGAAAATTCCGTATATTGTATTTAATTCTGATGTCATTGATCTGATAATATCAATTGCTTCAAATGATTACTTCATTTATGAAACAAATAATGACAATCCTGATTTTGTGACAGCAAACCACTACGCTAACGAATACAAATACCTTGAAGTGATTGAAAAACAAAAATCATATAAACTTAAAAGTTCTGAGAGTAACAAAACATATGACATTGCATTAAATAATCAGTCCAGTATAGGTGTACTTTACAATAAGGATTCAAAGAATTATCTTGTCCCACTTAATGATGTATTCAATAAATTGGAACTGAAAATGGAAGCTGTGTATGAACCACAACAAGAAAAGGTTTTTCTAAAATTTAAATAGCTGCTAATATACACCAATCCATATTCGATGAATAAACAAAAGCGGCTGTATCATTTAAGATACAGTAAGATACAGCCTCTTTTTGTTATGCTCCTACAAATGTTTTCATATACAAACTAGCATTAATTCGTCCCAATTGCTGAGAAGATAGCTCAATCGTATGCCATCCGGGTGATTGAATCCAAGATGTAATGTCAACATTATTCTCAGCAGAAGAATATATGCCCCCTCTTGTTATCCCATTAATAATTACTCTGACTCCTGTTGCGGAAGCTCCCTCATAGATACCATATTCAATATCATGAGAATGAGAGGGCATATCAATCCTGTGAGAGTGTGGAGGCATTGTAATGTCATGAGCATGTTCTGGGACAGTAAACTCATGATCATGAGGTTGCAAGCTTAAAGCGTGTGAGTGGCGACCTGAAGCTACCCATGTTCTTGTGAAACCATTGACATCTTTAAATTGTGTTCCTTCAGGCCAACCATGGTTATGTCCACCTTCTAATATATATGTACCCTCTGTTTGAGTTGACCCAGAAACATTTTTTGGCTTAGTTGACGTTGCAATAAAACTTTTGATCTCAGTCGTTGTCAACAGAATCCGCTCAGACTCCGTAGTCGTCAAATTAATCCTAGCACTAGCCGCACCTTTGCTATATGCTCTAAATCTCTCCAGTGTAAAATTCAATTGAAACTGGTCAAATCTTAATGTACTAGGCGAAATATAAAATTTCAATTTAAGTGGATGCGTACTATCTACGTTGTCTGCGATTTGGATTGTATCCGTTTGTACTATACCATTTTCATCAACTGTTACTGTCCCAAGTGGGCCAATTACCTTAAACCCATATACACCCGACTTATACTCGCCTATCTGCACTCGGATGTTATTACTCTTATCTCTCACAGTTAACAAATTACCTTCAATGGTAAAGGTTCCTTCATCATCTGAGATTACAAGTTTGTTTCCAAGAATATAATGTCCCATCGTGTGTTTATAATCTTCATATTTTAGCAAAGGATTCTTATCAACAATCTCATACGATTCTTCAAGAAAAACCCCTTTATTTTTGTCAATTCCAAACATTTTAAACTTGCCTCCAACTGATTCATCAGAAATATTATTATATATCGTCTTGAACGTTTTAACGTGATCCATTTTCCCACGAATCTGCTTTTCTATTTTTGTTGCTTCTTCGCCCTTAACTCCTACAGTCGCATATATGTATCCATCTTCGTTTTTAATAGGGTATTCGTATATGTTAAAATTCTCTGTACTATTCAGATTATACAAGGCTAATCGTTTACCTTTAACATCTTGGATTCTCGCAATAGCAGTAATGTCGATATATCCAACCTCTTTATCAAGTAACGTAGATGGATAATGCGCCTCAACTTCTTCGCCAATCGTCCGTAAGATCTTCTGTAGACGCTCGACACTAAAATCATTTCCACTAATAAATTCACTAATAACTCTATCGCAAATATCGGAGTTCCCCGAAGTGAACACTACTAGGTTGTTACTTACTCTGTGTATTTTTGTTGCGTTATCATTCATCCAGTAGGCCTTTCCATTAAAAAATGTACATTCTCTGGAATCTGCCGCAATGTAAACCTTCTGCTTATTCATTAAAATAGAACAATTGCTCACCAAATCATCCTCCCTATTCTATTTACTCGAAGCTAATTTCTACTGCTTTTAATTCAAGCATGTCATAGACTTTCCCGTTGTATTCAAGTGTTCCACCATTAGTTTTCAAGTCAATAATTTCCTTGAAAATATCACCTTTGCCAAATACAGCATCAACAGGGTACTTAATATTACCTTTCTCAAATTTAAATGTGATAAACACTCGTTCAGTTTGTTGATTTTTCATATTCACAAATCTCCATTTCATTATGTATTATTCTCAACTCTCACTATCTACTGTAAATCTATATCCAAACTTGAATCAGTTTTTCTTCTCCTTGCACTCCTTCGATCACTTCCAGCCCAGCCATAACCAGCTCATCAACTTGTACCACGCATATCTAACCTTCCACGTATCTCATCCCCTCCTCTTCACAGTTACTAAGACTCCAAGAGTCTGCCTTGGAATTCGTTAACCTTGTACTATTAATATATCCATATATCAATTATTTGTAAAGTATTATTTTAGTTTAATTGAATATTTGTTTTCTCTTCTACTATAATGACATATCAGATTCGATTCTCTTCCTCACTTCCTTGATTAATTTATAGGAACTTGGAACACAACTCACCACGATGGTATAAACTAACCCTCAACAATGCAAGGCTGATTCTTCCTATAGATTTATTATGATTTAGAGGAACATCCTTTGCCTTCTCATTGTGGTTCGTTGTGACTCTCCTATAACATCGGCAACATTCTTCAACAGGCCGTATTGTCCCGTTGCCCTATTTCCTCCATGTCCTGCTTTCCAATATTCCTTCAAGAATGCTCCCTGTCTTCCCTTCTTAACCGGATCAGCTTCCGCTTCCCCTCTACGTTCCGTGTTCTCAGCGATTAACATATATTCGGCTTGCCATTCATCCACGTCTACGATTCCAACTGGAACATTCGTTCTACCTCTGTAAGAATTCTGACAGGCTCAAGCTCTGCAAAATTTTGTGTACCTGCAATCAAAATTACACTTGCCCTCCTCTTTATCATGTGATATAAATTAATTAAGTGTTATTTTTGCACAATTAATTATCAACCAAAGAGGAGTGTATATTATCAAACTACTGATAGACCAGAAGGAGTTTAGTTGTAAGCCAAGTTTTAAAGAAATAGGTGGTATCAGTAATCGACTACTACAGAATTCGGTTGATGTTGAACCATCACAGTTAGCAAATGAGATTGTACAAGGTAAGTCATTCGTTCCTGCCTACATAACAACAAAAGCAAATGGATTACTAACACGTACCAAAGAATGTTGGACTTCTCAGCAAGTTATCTGTATGGACTTTGACAATGGATATTATGATAAGATACTCAAGCAGAAAGTTAAGGATGTACGTATTACATGGGAAGAAGCACAGGAAGAGTTTAAATTATTAGCAATGTTCATGTACAAAACTTTCAGTCACACAGATGATTGGCCTAAGTTTAGAGTAGTCTTTGCTTACAATGAACCATTCACAGATATCCGCTTATTGAATGCCCATACTGATCAATTATTTAAAAAGTATTCATATGCTGATGAATCAACCTTCCAAGTTGAGCGGCTATTCTTTGGTGGGACTGACCTCTATGTGTTTGATTATGAAAATAGGCTTCAGATTAATCATGACCTACTTGTAGAGGGGGGATATTATGACCCCAATTACTATAGTAATAATATAGATATAATTCAGGCTACAATATCCCCCCCTACTTCATTAGATACAGTAAATACATACATGAGCAATATAGATATGATAAAGAGCTTAAACACAAATATAATACCTAGAATGAAAACTACTTACAAACCAATAACTGTATCATCACATAAGGAAGTATATGATTATCTAAAGAAGATTAATCTATATGAATATATAGGAATAGCAAGCAAACAGTTTCATGATATATTCCATAACGAATCGTCACCATCAGCTAATATATACCAAGATCCCAAAACAGGTTACTGGTGGTATAAATGTTGGAGTAGCAGTCATCCATTCACAGGTACTATTATTGAAGTAACAGAAAGATTGACCAAACTAAACAAGCCTAAATCACTCCGATATCTAATGGATTGCTTCAACATCACAATTCAGAAATCAGAATGGCACGTTGAAATGGAGAACTTAATCCAGCAAAATCTAGAGTTACTAAACGATGAGGAATTCATAAAAGAAGCATATCCCAATTTGAATTCATTACTTCGAACACCACTATACTATTCAGTGTTAAGAGAGATTCACTTGATTGCGCTAGAGAATATTTCGACACTGATCCACATTAAGGATTCTGAAGAAGCTGTATTCTATGCTTCGATAAACTACATAATGAAGCGTCTAGATAGATGGTGTGATTTTGATCGTTACAAGAATAGTAAGGAACGCCGAATCAGAACCATTTTGTCGTTGCTGGTTTACTTACAATTACTAAATCGGATCGATATAGAACGATTGCCATTTGAATATGTGAATAGAGCCAAATTAGAAGCACAGAAAAAGCATTATCAGAACATGATTACGTTTTGGACAATTCCATCTATGGCAGCTACACACATGAATGAAGTTGAAATGTTAGCCAAGCAATTTAAGGACTTGGGTATGACAGTAGGCAACTTTGATCGACAGATGGTATTGAAAACGTTAGGAGAAGAAGAAGCAAACCGAATATTTCCCATGAGAAAGAACGAACAACTATCTAGGCTAAATGAGTACGTATGCGAACAATTAGAAAAAGCTTGTCTAAAATACATAACAGAGTATGGATGGGTAACTGAACATAGAATCATAGAAAATACATACTTAGAAATTGAAGATGTTGAAGCAGAAATGAGAAAGCGTGATAAACGAATTAAGGATTCCATTGTTATTGAAGAAGACAAGTTTAAATGGTTGTATGAGTTAAAACGAAGACAGCTCAAGAAAATTATTGGTGGCCTGATGATCAAATATAGCCTAGGTAAGCAGAAACTGAATAATAAACTGATGGAACAACGAGATATCCCCCTACACTATAATGAAATTGGCAATCCAAGTTATCCAGTTGTTTATTTTACAATAAAATAGACTTAAAAAAATTCCCCAATCATAAACGGTTGGGGAACCTTCTGACGATTTAAAAACCGACTTTATAAATTTCAGAAGCAAAATTGTTTGATTATCTTTTCAGCTAATTTCCTTAAAATTTCTGTCCAATAACTATCTTTTGATTCTGGATGAAAAATTTCAATATTCGGTATATTAAGCTTGTATCTAGTGTCACCCTTACCATGGACAATACTGTTTCTGTATTCATAAAGTTCTGCGGAAAAAATTTTAATATCATCACTATCTATAACATTGTAATTATTTGCATACGCTATAACTTCATCAACATCATCAATTTTATTAAGTAAGTTCAGTAATAACTTAGGTTCACCTTTGTTATATAAATTGGTCATCTCTCTAATTAGAGTATCAATATCTTCACTATTATTGTAAAAAGCTACAGCCTGTTGTATTTCAGATTTTTGATTAATTATGAAAAAATACTCGATAATTCTATAATAATAAATAGGATCATCAAATTCTCTTGCTTTATTATAAAAAGCTATCGGCTCAGAATATTTTGCTGGATTATATAAATAAACATCAAACTCTTCCTTAGGTTCATCAGGATCGTTATAAATTTCATTATAGCCTTCATATCTAAAGGGTATTATTTGAGGGTATTCCCCTCTATAGTCAATCTCAGGGGCATGAAAAGAAGCTACTATGAATAGTGATTGTTGTAATGTTTTCTCTAGTTCAGTTTTTCTACATCCATAAATTTTAATTGTAATTAAGGTGTCCCAATCATCTTCAAACCAATCACTATATGAAAACCTAGCAAACATTATTTTGTACATTGAGCTTGGCTCGGATATTTCTATTTTAACCTCGCCAATATCAAACACTGTTTCAAATGAGGGCGTCTCATGTAATAGAGAATCATAAGTCAGCAGGAATTCAGAATAATTAGTTGACCGTGAGTAAAATCCACAATCATTATAAAATTCCAAATCAGAATTTCTATACTCTAAACACTTTTGATCTATTCCTTTAATCACTCTTCTATAATTTACATTTTCATCAGAGTCTGAGATGAGTTCAGACCAATCTAAAACAATTTGTATATTGGTCTCTTTATGTTTTAGTGTAAACTCATCCTTATCTAACCTAAGAATATCAAACTCTTCGAGCAAATCTGGTATAACACGTTTATAATCTTCTTTTAAATCAAACATCATCTCTAATGATATCATGGCAATACACCCCTATATGAGTTATTCATCATCCACATCATGTATCTTCGTAATTTCACTCAATTCCTTAATGTCCAATACATTCATCAGCCTGAGCAGAAAGTGACCATCAGGCGTTGTTTCTCCACGTTCCCACTTTTGATATGTTCGAGATGACGCTCCTATTGCTTCAGCAACTTGTTTTTGAGTCATTCCTATTACCACACGTCTATCTTTGATTACTTCATAATCGAAATCCATTAGTAGTGGGCCAGTGTAGAGGTCATACCAAATATCAGATTCATCTTCAGCTTCGCCATATACATTAAGTCCCCACACTTTTGTTGTAGGTGCAATCTCTACATATAGGAATCCTTTTTGTCGATCATTAACATCTACCCATATCCTCTTGGCGTTCTTAATCCTCACACCAATCCATTTAAGTATCGGTTGATTATTGCGATCACATGGGAATATACCCGACATTTTTAATATGTTACCGTGTCTTTCAATGTAATTCCCAATATACATATCATCAATCTGATAAATAACCGGTTTCAATCCAGTCTTTTCTCTGACAATGTTATAGTCTACAATGAGGTGTTTAGGCGTTTTCTCGTCTAATCCAATTTTTTGAGCTAGCTCAAGGTAATGCAACCAAGTGTAAATTGATTCGAATTCTCCCACATATCCAGTTTGCCTAATGGTGTAGTTAAAGATAGTAACTGTATCAAGCTTGTAGTCATAGTATAGCTTCTCTAGTGTATTGTAAAACCGCTCAAGTTCTTCTTCGTAATTGTTACGAGAATATTCAAGCACGCGACTAACAAAATCATAAACTGTGCCAAGATCATCTAAGTTTCTTTTCTGTGACTTGTGAAAATAGAATGGAATTCTTCGTATGAATACTTCTTTATTCACTGGCTGAAACAAATACTTGTTCATTTTATTGAATCCCAAATATGAAAACACTTCTAATCCAGCTACCTCATGCCTGGATAAGTAATCCACCAGCTTTTCCACTTTGCTCTCGTCCTCTATGTACTGTCTAATAAGTGCTTTAAGTTGTTTCTCCTCATCTACTGTTACATTCATCGTATCCCCTCCTCTTTGGTATATCCACATTATAGTATGAAGAATATGGGGGATGACAGGTCATTCGTATGAAATAACCGCCCCTCTAAGAATCTACAAATTTTCTAGCACACGATCATCTACATCGCCCTAACAATGCGAAATAATATTCGTTCGACTCTGATTTCCATCATATTCTACATGCTCAGTCTTCTACTTCCCTCACTCTTTCAATTCATTCAAAAGAATAGAATAGAATAATTGGGCGATAATATAACCAAGTAATAAATATTCATTTTTAAGGTGGTCATTATGAGATATAAGAAAAGGTATGAATATAAGATCATTTCACGTTATCCAGACGAAAACCTAGCAGTTCCAGAAGAAATTATAGAGACGCAAATCCTCAATTGGATGGAGCATGTTCTACTGAGTTATTCCAGTGAGAACCAAATAGAAAACAGTCAAAATTCGGAGGATTGATTTTTTTGATGAGAGTACTCAAAGATCATGAAAAGCTAACCAGGGAAGATATTGTAACCTTGATCGATAAGATTAAAGCTATTGTTTATACACGAGTATCATCTGATATACAAGTGGATAACTACTCACTTGAATCACAGACACAAATATGCATAAAGGAAGCAAAAGAGAAGTTTGATATCAACGAAGATGAGATTATTGTTTTACGAGAAGAGGCAGAGTCTGGAGATAATCCTAACCGTCCAATGCTGGATTACATCTTATTTCTCCTTGAAAAAGGAATAGGGAACAAAGTCATCTTCTTGCATCCTGATAGACTGAGTAGACACTTGCATTTACAACAACAAATTACACATAAGATTTGGGAGCTCGGATGCGAACTTCATTTTGTAGAGTTTGACTTGCAAAAAGACAATGCCGAATCGATGTTGAATTATAACATCCAAGGCTCCATTGCTCAATACAATAAAGCTAAGATTCTCGCAAATACAAAACGCGGAAGAAGAGCTATGGTCGCTGACAACAAAATACCGGGAATGAACCGCATCTATGGATATACCTATGATAAAGACTTACATACATTAGTGGAAAATAAACTTGAAAAAGAAGGGTATTTAATTATGGTAAAACTGGTGTTAGGAGGTTCAACTTGTTCAGAAGTTGCTGAATATTTGGCTACTAGAAAATATCCCCCTCCCAAAGGAGATAAATGGTATCAGACAACAATTAGTCGTATATTAAGGAATGAATCATACATGGGAACCTTTTACTATGGGAAGACAGAAATTGTGCGCTCATATGGGAAGAAAAAACAATCATCAAAGCCCAGAGATGAATGGCATAAAATTGATATTCCTCCATATATAAATGAAATAACATTTGATAATTTACAGAAAGTCCTTGATAGCAATACTAAGAACGGCGGTATGCCATCAGAATATAACTTATTGAGGAGTATTGTAAGATGTGGAAGGTGTGGAGCAGCCGTTTCGGCTGGTGTTACAAGTGTAACCCAAAGTAGGGCTCTTAAGTACTATTCATGTACGCGAAAAGCAACAAAATCATTCAGTTTTGAAACTGGTGAATCCAATTCCACTTGCAGAGGAGCTAATTTTCGTGTCGATATAATTGACTCTATTGTATGGAATGAACTGTCTAAGTTAATCATCAATCCTGAAAAATTGATTAAAAAATTATTAGAACGCTTATCAGACAAAAGTAAAATTGATGAGATGGAAACTAGAAGAGACTCTATTATTAAAGAAATTACCAACAAAGAAAAGTCTAAAGAAAGATATATTGACCTTTATGCAACTGGCTTTATCATAACCAAAGAAGAATTATCAAGTAAACTGCTATCAGTTGAGAAAGAACTTGCTGCATTGCAACAAGAACTATCATCATTGAACGAAAACTTAGGTCTGAACAGTGGACAAAATGATGTACAATTGAGATTACTGTTGCTGGAGAAATATCAAAAAATCATCAAGAATGAATTGCAAATGATAGACATGAGAAAAATAGTTGGCATCCTTGTCAATAAAATAGTCTTACATGATGACAAACATATTGAGATATTCTACAAATTCACCGCTGAGAGCCATTTAATTAGCAGTGATACCTACTTCTCTGATTCAGACAACTTTGATAAGCTTAAGTGGGTAGTTGAACCCCCCCCTCCTAAATGGGAGAATATTGAACTTCTCTACCCAAGCATGTTGAAAATGTACAATGAAGACTTACTCAGTTTTGAACAAATTGCAGAAGCCACTAAAACCGATTGGTGGACTATTAAGAATATGTTTAAAGCTAAGGGTGCAGAATTACTATCCACCAAAGAAAGAGGGATCAGAAGACGATCTCGTGACTTTGAGAAGATATATAATCTTCACTATGTTGATGGACTGGCTTTTACCAAAATATATAAAGAATATGGCTTGAGTCCAACCTACTGTAAACAGGTACTCAGAGAAAATATGAGCACATTAAAAAAATGAAAAAACACGATTTAGTCCTCTGGAATGAATAGTGTATTCCCCCTCCCCTACGGAGGGTTATTTTGTGTAAATGGAATGGCATTATGTTGTCGTTTTTATCCAATAGAATTTCGCTCGTTCAAATTCAACTCTAGTGTCGAAGTAGATGTGCTAGGCCACTATTTTCCAATTTAACCTCTTTTCTGGATTTAAAATAGCCCCCCATGTATCTATGTATCGTCAAAACAATAACTTGATGACCCATTGATAAGTGCTAGCGGATTATTTTCCAGAAATTATTACTTTCTAGGTGCAAATCTCCCCCCCCTATGTATAATGTTATCATATGCTCTAAACTCCAACTAAGCTCATGCAGGAAAAGAATCAATTCCAAAACAACAAAAAGCCTCGCAAGAATATCTAGGCTAATCATTACTTTTATAGTCTATCCATCTTAGCAAGCATCTTCTCTCTTGTTGGGTTAGTGTACAGCAACGTAGTATGTATGTTACTGTGCCCGGCTTGATTGGCTACCTCATGCACTGACATATCATTCTCTAATGCATGGGAACAGAAGAAGTGACGCAAATCGTGTGGCGTGATATCTTTGCCTATGATACCTGAATAATGCTTAAACAGTTTATTGATTACTGTTCTATCTAGTTTGCTTCCACGGTTACTGACAAACAAGTATTCTCCTTTGATACCCTTCTCTTCTCTTTCCTTGATCCAGCTTTGCAACGCTGTTCTTGCTTTGCTCCCTATATTCACATTCCGCTGTTTCTTCCCTTTACCCTCTGACACAATCAATTCCCTGGATGTTAGATTGAATTCATTCATCCCAATGTTTAAGCATTCACTAATACGTAGACCACAATAGGCCAGTACTGAAACGATAGCATAGTTACGCTTAGATTCACTCTCTAATACCAGTTGTCTGAATTTCTCTACATCAGCAAGCCCAACTGTAGCCAATGAAGCATATTGTTTCTGTAGCTTTAGCATATCCTTCTTGTTTATCACCTGTTCAGTTTGGACATTCGTTTCAATGAGATAATCATTGAACTTAATCAATGCACTTATCTTAGCGTTGATCGATGTGGGACTGTTCTTCTTAATCGTTTTCAAGTAGCTTATGTAATCTTTAACATTCTCTCTATGTACTTTCTTAAACTCGACTCCCTTACTTTCCTCAAACCATTTAATATATCCTCTAACATTTAGCATGTAGCTTTTAATTGTGTTGGTGCTTAGTTCCTCGGTTATTAGCTGCTGCTCAAACAATTGAATCATTAGCTCACTCCCTATCAATTATGTTGCATTACCTAAAGGCGTATATCAACTAAATTATGTTGCATTACATGCTATTATTCTACCCTTATACATCACGAAATGCAACATAATTAATATTATGCTGCATAATAATTTTATACCTATTTCGGACTATGACAATGAATAATATGGAATTATGGTTGAGAACTTTATTGGAGAGTGAAAACTCGGAAATCGACATACTATTTCTTATTGTCTTTATGTACTAATATGGTACTGGAACAACATCGAAAATTCCGAAATCCATTGGGACAGTGTGAGCCTGTATTGAAATTCGTTTCTGTAACCGAATTCTGACTGAATCGACAAATTACAATCACATAGATCATGATTCCAATCGTGTACGATACAGTAACTATCCATTTATACACTTAAATCAACGTTTTAGCTTCTTTGTCAGGTCAATTTATTCTATATCGTAAACGCAATCGTAGAATACCAACAACACCCTAAAAAGCTAGTCATAGCAACGATTTTAACCAATTAGTAAATTCTGTTATTTTATGATCAAGATCTCAAAAACATAGGTGGGACAAGGGATTTCAGCGTTTTTTTAAAGTTCAATCGCAGGGTAACAGCATTATCTAAAATGATGACTTATTTATGCATTATTCACATTTATTTTGTCGAACTCATACTTGGATAATTAAATCAAAATAAAATGACACAGAGAATATCTTTTAAAATCATAAAAATTATAGGAAACTAGTATAATTTCTATCCTTATTGAATATATTAAAATAACGAAATGATAGAGGGGAGGAATATTGTAAATGGAAAAGCCATTAACTAAAGTTTCTTATCCTGGAGAACGGGTTATTTTGGGTGGTGATATTTATGAGTACAGCGAATTTTCAGATGGATCTAAACTCTTATATACTGAAAAAAACAGCAAAGGTTTTAAGATTACACTCAAAATATCAGGTGATCCAGAAGAACATGCAAAAGCTCATGAGGCTTTGAAAAATTTCTTTGTAAAGGGATGTAAATGGTGACTTGGAGAATGCTAGGTTCACTTTTTTCAATAGTCCTAAATACTAATAAAAGATGAGTCTCAAAAAGGCATCCAGAATTTATTCGTCTGAGTGCCTTTTTATTGATATCTACAGTACGATCCGATAAGACCTGAATTATACAACAATAGTTTCTTATTATGATCTGAAGTATTGTTGTAGACTACTCCATGTATTCCTCTTTGTTTAATATTAAGTCGCCAGTTGGATAGAACCAATAAAGGATCTACCATTTGACTGCTTATTTCATCTAAGTCAGTACAAATAAAACCCTCTTCTTTTATATTGACTTTTAAAACACCCCCATATACACTGGCATCCTCTATAGATTGTGCAAAATGAAATCCCATACCATTTTCGCCATTCTTCCTTTTTGCATCATCAAATCCTGCAAAATTACTATTAGGTGAAACGCCATGATACCATATAGTCATGATAAACCCTCCCTATCAAACTTGCATTTTTCAAATCTATTTTGAAATAACACTCATTACGATCATTATTACAATAATCACAATGAGAATAACCCACTTATTAGGTGGCTTTACCTTGCCATTTATCCCTCCAACTACCATTCGCCTAGTAACTCTATAATTGCGCATCTAATTTACCTTCCTCTTTTGTCAGTAATTCACTTTTTATACATACCATACTTTTCTTCTAAGTATCTATCATATGCCTGCTCAGCAAGATCTTCCTCAATCAAACTACGATGCATCTCAGCAATTTCGTCGGAATAATCATCTATGGTAATTTCATATCTAGCATCCTCAAACATATCTCTAAGATCTTCGTTGTATTCAACAAAAAATTCATAAGATAGTTCATAACCAATCTGTAATTTCAACAGTAGTTCCTGTACTTCCTCACTGGAGAGACTGATTTCGTAATGCATAAATTGATTTCTTATTTTGTTTAAATACTGAACAACTGTCTCGAAATCTTCTGATATATCATAGTCACATAAGTATTTGGCTCTCCTGATTCCCTCATTCAATGTAATAGTTTTGAGAAGTGGATTTGCCTCAAAAACATTAGATAGCCCTTTTGATAACATTATCTTTCTTGCCGTCATATATTTATCGAGATCTGCAAATATAAGATATTCATCATAATCCTTTAAAAACAGCTTAAAAAGTATTTCTATTCCATGATTTAACGACATTACAGCATCTTTTAAATTGTGTACTTTTCCATCCTCTAGCATCTTAATCTTTTGCATTGTGAGAAAAGCAGCCTTAAATGAATCCACTCCATTTTCGGCCAATCCCATGATCAACATTTAGATCACTCCCAAAGAGTCTTATAACATAATTTGAGTAACTATGCAGAATATCTATTCACATTTATAGGATAATGATATATCTCAATATCCTTATCAATGAACTCTTTCGTTGAGCTGCCAACAAAGTCTCATACATATTTTGTCTTCCAACTGGATTATCTGTATGAGTATATATCTTATCTGCCCTCAACCCATGCTCACATAGAAGTACTTCACTAAGTCATATCCGTTGGGTAACTCTACGCCATCTACATCTTTGCTCAGATCATGGTCTAATGTTAGAATAGCCACCTTTCTAGTCTAAAGTATTTGGATGGATTCATAATATGTACGAGCGACCACAAAGCCTTCTGGACAATCTCTATGAGGTCGTCAATGTAAAGGTTGATCTTATCTGTCATAGTCGCAGTCACTTCCCCTGAATACATTTTTTTATCAAGAGATCTTTTTAAATGTTGCTAAACAGTTACTACCTTCACCAACAATCTCCTTATGAAAATGTTTATTTATGAAATCATTTTCAAGAAATCGTTCAATCTTCTGATATGTTGAAACCTCCTGAAAACCCAATACGAGGTTCAAACATTTATAGAATATTTGGTTTCGGGTAATGGTTTTGCTTCTTAATTTAACAGCATCAATTATAATGATACCGCCCATGTTTAATGACCTATGATACTCTTTAAATACACGAGTAATTCCCTCACCAGTACGATCTTTTTTATCTGTTGAGTACCATATGCAACCTCTGATGTCCATTATAATATCCGCAAAACGTATATCAACTTTGGCAAGATTCGCTTTCAAGCTATTTCCATCAAAAGAACCCTCTAGATAAGTGAATTTGCCATTACTTTTAGTGTTGGCTTTACCATCAATATTTCGACTATAGTCCATCAATATAAAATCAATTTTTTTGGGGAATAAATCATAGAGTTTTTCCTCTATCCTCCCTTTGTTGGCGCTTGGACTAACAAATACTATATTAGGTAGTTGATAAATGTGAGGAGCAACTTCTTTAGTTTTTAACAGAAAGTTTTCATACCAATTGATCTTTTTTAGATATCTGTATGTAGCATCAGGCCATCTGTACAGCTTTCCTCCCTTAACATAGTTCCAATCTTTCAGGTCTAGTATTCCACTGCTTTTTAGATTATTAAATGCGATATCCATTACACAATAATAAGTTAACGATGGAATAACTATAATTGCCGCATACAATAAAAAAGTAACTAATACATTAACATTAAGCATCACCTGTGCACACATTCCCAACACTAAAAAAACCAGTATACTAAGGAACATCAAAACCAAAATTGACACAGACCAAAATGTACTAACAAAAGTAACTCTATCGATAATTGTGTTCATCAGGTTTAAAGCATTTGAAAATTGAATCTTCTGTAATCTTAAGGTACACCAAAGAACCAGTGAAAAGATGAGACCGATCAAGAAAGGAACTCCAAAATACCACAAAAACTTCACTGCAATATCATTTATTGCTAATGCCGACAAATCAATCATATACATAAATTCCTTTCACATTAAAGTAGCCATTTGATTTCGTTATTTGTTAAATCCAGAAGGGTTATTCAAAACGGCTCCTTGGCACCCTCACTTCTCCTTTTTCACTATTCCAACCAAGAGTAAATACAGTGCTTTGGTGACGCTCCACAGGATGTCCATAATCGGTCGTATGGATATTAAGAAGTATCCAGCCTTCACTTAGGTACATATTTGCTTTTTCTACAGATTCAATCTCTGTTAAGGAAACGATTTTTTCCAAATCTCTATGATCTTTCTTCACTTCTACCACTCCATTTTAGATTAATATAATAAAACAGTCTTTCTACTTATAATAATTTGAGAATTGTATTGCCCTTAAGAGCAAAAAACTTTCAGGCACAGCTTCTTTCATTGGATTTTTTCCATCCAAGTGACCGTTAATCTCTTTAATGAATTCTGGGACAGTTTTGTGGACTATTCCTGCACCAAAATCAATTTTAGTTTTGGTAAAACCTACTACAGCAATTTGAATTAAGTTTGTTGCAGATGTATTCAATATCTTATTATAGTCATTTAATGTTAGATTGAACTTCCTTGCAAATTTGACTTTTCTATCGGCTATTGTTTGAGCATCTGTTGAAGTTTCAATGTGAGTAAGAGAATTGGTTAATGTATCAAATGCTAAGACATCAATCTCACCATCATATCCCCCATTAGTTCTCTTATTGAACTTGATATTTGTTCGTACGAAGTTCCCTCTGTAGGTGTAATACTCACTCGCTAATTGCTCTAAAAAGTTCATACAGACGCATCTCCTATTTAAATGAAATAGTTACTTCAGAAAATCAATTTAAGAATTTATACCAACTGGCCGAGTCACCCTCAATAATGTTAAAAATGTCTAGGGATGTCCATTTCTCCCCCTCATGATCAACAAAAATACAACTACCAGTATACTCGTCAACAGACAAAACAGTAAGATAGACTATTCTATAGCTAATACCTGTTTCACTTCGACGAGAAAATAGCCCCCTCGCTTCAATTAGCTGATTTATCCTTAAGTCGCTGAGTTCCTTAACGTCAACTATACGCTTTTCATTCACTATGTAACACCTCATTTTTTTAATGAAATAACCCATTTAGACATCTAGAATTAGTAATCTACAATTTATTTTTCCCTATTCAAAGCTTTCATTTCAACTCGCTGTCGTATGCATTTGCAAAAGTAATTCCTACAACCTGAACTTGATTATAACTCTTAAACTCTGCACGAGACTCAATTAATCCGTTCACCACATTTGCTGCTCGTTGTGCCAGTTCATCTTTTGCCAGCTTCTCATCAGAAATAATTCTCACGTTCCTGTTTATGTACTCCTCCATGCTATCCTGATTAGCATACAAATTAACCAGAACTGTATATGAGTATCGAGCATTCTTGCTTTGTTCTTTAACATTTTCAGGCATCGGATAATATTTCAAAACTCTTTAACCTCACTTTCTGTGAAATGTAAGTTTCATTCAAAAAACACATTGTCCAAATCAATTAAATAATCCACACTATAGCCTGTTTCTGGTCCTTCAGTCCACATATGATGACCCTTTGGGAAATATTTCATTTCATTAGTCTAACAATCTAGCCATTGTTTCTAAATCTCTTTTTCTTATTTCCCTCTCTAGAACACTGACATTGTCGTTTAAATTATATATCATTTTCTCAATTTCTTCGGAATCCTCGTCACTACCTGGAGTGACTTTAAATTTACCATTACCATAAGATATATCTGCCCAATAACCTTCTTTAAATTCGATTCTAAATTTTAGATTTTCACCCTCCGTTTTCTTGTTAGTAATGTCGACAATATTGAATTTATATTCGATTTCCATTGTATATCACCTCAAACTCTATAATAGGTATTATCCATTATGAAAATCCATTTTCTTAATCTGATTAAGTCAACTTAAACCCTTTAGAAATTGCATCAGAGTATTTCTCCCCGATAGCAACTTCAGAGTAGTCAGATAGATGTATAGGCCTGTTAAAGTATTTCTTCAATTCTTGGACAAGAGCATTAAATTTAACTATGTCAATTGCACCTGTGTTCTCATCTTTCTTTAAAGTCGCGAGGAAATCAATATCACTGTCATCTCGCTCTTTCCTTTGTGAAACTGAGCCAAAAATTAAAACATCTTCTGCCTCATAAATTCTAAAAATCTTCAAAATCTCTTCTTTATTCAATATAATATCATCTAGCAACATCAGATTCCCTCCGGGTGAACCTCAAATTTTATTTAGTATGCGTTTCCTCTAAATTCCCATGATTCAATATCATCAGTATTAATAATTTCGTTATATTCTGATTCGTGATTAAGTACTATAATTTGTTGGTTTGAACGATTTAAGATTCTTGAAATCATATCTTTAGAATCTTGACCTTTCCATTCATCATCAAATACCTCGCCTCTTGCTATAACTTTGCCTGTATTCATTTTTATCATTACAGTCATCATGTTATTTAGTCTCCTTATAAGGATTTAATCATGAATTAAGACAATTTTAATGATACTCACTTTTTATTAAATATTTTAGTAATTCTTTGCGACTTGAATCCCTCATATTTCGGTTCGTACAAGCAGTGCATAATTGATTCTATTAGGTTGAGCGTAAAAATACCAAGAGACCCATTAACCTCAACATCTATTCTATCTACATTCTTTTTAATCCAGTCTCCCACCGTATCATCGTTCAACTCATAAATTTTCATCACAGGGTCAAACAATATGGATTTTGCTAAATTACTACCAGTTCGCGATGGATGATAGTGTTGACTAAAAAATCTAGGTTGGCTATTGCTTCCCGCCTTACCTATTTTCAAAAACTCGCCTTTATATTGAAAAGTATAAACATAAGCATTACCTTCAACAAAAGAGAGGTGATGTGGATTGCCCCTATTGATAACTTTGATATCTTCATCAGATGGATAAATGTTAACATCATTCAAAATCTTATAGAGTAGAGGTTTAATACCACTCAGGTCATTATTCATTGGGGGCCTCCATTTTATTGTTTACCTTTAATTTTCTGCTCCATTGGGGACAGTAAAAAATCAACCGATATATAAATATCTTTCCACTTTAAGTATTAATATCAAACTACTCTTTCACTTGACTAGTGCCAGTTAAATCATTTTCTGACTTTCTAAGAAATGTTTCAATCTGTGCTTCCATTCAATATAAGCACTGTCTAGTATCTCAGTCTCTTCTGATTCGCTTACTTTTTTATTTATGGCAAAGATTCTATCCGTTGGCATGTTGGCAGCCTTCCCCCAGTAAGGTTTAGGATCTAGTCTCATTGGAACAGCAGGATTTTCAATCATTGTGTCAACATTTCCGTCTATGATGTATTCTTCAAATTCAACCCAACTATGCTCCCAAGTAAATTTCACTTCATTATTTGAATATTTCGCATCTCCAATGCAAACATCTGCCTCATGTCCCAACAAGTTTAGAGCATATCTAACTAAGCAAGCAAAGTATATACACATATCAGATCTTCCACCATATGCTTGATCTACCAAAGCAGCAGAAATATCAATAACTTTCTTACGATCCTCAGGATTTAAAAATTCACCATTTGTAATAAGTTTATCCGAAGGGAAGGGTCTGTTTCTTTCTATCTTTTGTTTTCGAATATTCTCGAAAATTTGCAATGGGTTCTTATGCTCTGACAAGTTAACTCTCCCCTTTTAGCATATTTAAGTGAAAGACTCATGTTATATTCTCATTTGCTTTTTCTAATTGCTTTCTGAACTTATCTAGTTTTGACTGTTTATCTCCTCTGTCTTTATAGATTGCATTTTCGAAAATATAAACTGCTCTTTCCAGAACTCGTTTAACATCAGCATATCGATTCATTTTGTTGTATATAATGCATAAACGATCGTATGGAAAGTTTCCTTCAAAACCCTCATTAACATTTGCCTCATACAGCTCAATAGCTTTATCAAGCTGACCTTCTTTTTCGTAACCCTTACCTAACAGATTCCTTGCAACCTGCATTTCAAAGAGTTCTTAATCAGTAATCAATTAAGACACCTCTTGGTAATATTGTTTTATCTAATCATTTAAAATGATGTAAATCTTCAAGCTCAACATAGCCTACGATTCCAGTTTCATCAAACTTTATTTTAGCTTTCAATGGATTATTTAACTTATCTACTTTAAAACCTACTAATGTACCTACTTTGTCTCGATGTCTGAGTTTGTTTGGATTATCAGGAACAACTTTATAAATTCCTCCGTATTCCAATGTTACTTTGCGAACTAATTCACCCTTATGTAGAGCCTTAATAGTACATTTAAGTGGCTTACCCGATTCCTCTGAATAAGATTTAATGTCATACAGCATTATCATTCACCCTTTTAATGAAAGTATTATTTCACTAAGAATAACTTCGCAATTTAAATTGAATTATCAGTAGATAATACGCTGGTCCCTATCAATACAGTTACTTCGCTACCACAATTATACACCAACAAGTGTCCATCCACCTATGTTTTATGAAGCAAAATGTCACCTTATATATTAATAGAAAGAGACTCATCCACCTGGACAAGTCTATCAGCTTACTACCTACTCTCAATCAACCTTATCTCTTTCTCTACCTCTTCCAATAGTGGTTTAGCTGCGGCAATGATGTATTGGACGGATTCATCAATTATAGGCTCTATTTCCTCATTTACAAACTCGTCTGATAGTTTTTTATATTTAGCCATGTTGTGTAATCCAATCATATTTTTACTCAAGTCTAAAATTGCTGTTTGAATTGGTGCGAACTGCATAGGGATCGTGTCAATAGCTGTGTTTAATGATTCATATCCTCTTAAATATTCCCATAATCCATTCAACATAGCTTTATGTTCGTTCACGTTAAACAGTGGACTGTTAACAATCAACTTTCCTGTTAAAGATTCTTTGGTGTAATACTTATTCTTTGCATTATAATGTGTAATTACAGTTTTCAATTCGTGTCTTAGCATATGTAACAACTTGATACGCTGATTCCGTTCATCTTCTAGCTCCTTTTCTTTCGCCTTCTTCATCGTTACCCTAACACTCAACAATACGGCAAAAATAGGTACAGCAACGCCTGTAAACAATGTCATTGGTACTCCGCTATCCCATACAGACTTTATCCATTCTGCCATCCTTTCACTCCTTATGCATGATAGGAATATAATACCACCTAACATGCTCAAAAGGAGTATTTGAGTATTGGATATCGAGATTTACGATACCCAAATTGAGATGTAACAAATCGAGACTTCCGAAAACTCAAAATGGTAAGTCACCTGTGAGATAATAATTGACTCGCATTTCATGAGTGAGTTTTCGGTTTCGGTTAATAATCTAAATAAACACATAGGATCACATGTTCGAGAAATTGTATATGATCGTTGTCGACCATATCTACCACCAAAGTTACCGTGTCAATTCAGGTTCAAGCTGAACCCGACCTCTTTTTAACTTTGAAGTTAGAAAGTGATTATTTCCGTTCTCAGATTAACGATGTGACTTCAACCCAAACGTCTTATACAATCCTCGTTGGACAAAATTTTCGCGCGAGAAAAATGTTCTTCTCTCAGTGAAGGTAAGTTATTCGTTTCAAACGAAATAGTACCGTAGCCCTTCAGAGGAGATTGTTGACTCTAGGACAGACTGTCCTAGAGACCATTCCGAGGAATATCTCGTTATGTTTTACGCAATGTTAAACAATTGTTATAGGATATGTGACTCACGCCAATTTTCGGTCATTATTAGAGACTTGTATTCAAGTTGGACATAACGCCCAATCAAGGAGGATGGAATTTCAACTCACCTTAAACAGTTCCCCTCAGTTTGGGGCTTCAGGTCAAACTTACGAGTAATATAGTCATGAATCAATGTGGGCATTTTGTCCTTATTGAGACCACGAATATATAATGTAAAAAAGGACAACACCCATTTGTGTCATCCCCATACATCTATTCAACTTGTCTTGTTATCTCCTGATCCATTAATCGTTTCTGTTTCCTGATCAGTGCGAGTTCCTTTCTAATCTTCATCCTACGTTCAATTGTGATATCTAATCGTGATCCCTCTTTAACCAAGTCATTATATAAACTTTCCAATTCAGTTGTGATGGTATTCGTCTGTCTTAGATTTCTCATCTTCTTCTGATACTTCACTTTCCCCACTGCGCGATATGGTGGAATATCCGTAGTACTCAAACTCATGATCTCATCAAATAAGGATCCGTCAGATATCATTTTATGTTCCTCCTTCCTACACGGATGGAGCCATGATATCAAACATTTCCGAATACAATGTCTCCAGGGCAAAGGATTGCGGTTTATGATTAATTCTGATTTTAGCATCCATAACTTTCATTAGTATTGTCCATTGTGGCTGCGACTGCCTTGCACGATCCAGTAATGCTAATGTGAGCAAAGCACATGATGAAGGGGATTTAAAGAATACATCTATGACTTCTCGTTGCATCTGATATTTATTAAGCGTCCAGTATGATTGCTCCTGCTCAGATAACCTGTAATACTCTTCTTCGTAACGCTTGTAACGATAATCTTTAATCAAACCCTTAATGTATAGTATAGGATTCATGGTTCATCTCCTCTGATTTCAATTGCTTTTTAAGTACCCACAGGTGGGAATGAAAGAGTCATTTCATCAAATGTGGTATAATCGTGTAGTATCATTCATATATATTGCTCTTTCTTCATCTGGGGAGATGGTATTTACAGAGAGAGCAATATATATGATATTTAAACCATTGTTAAATGAATTCACAAAAATATTATGTTGCTTGTTCCATCACATTCTCTATTTAATATCATTAAACAAGTTGCATTACTGCACGTTCAAAACGGATATTCTTATCAAACTTTTTTGCAGTAATCAGATCATTTACGTTAACTCCCCATTGTTTCATACGTTCTACTTCGTGAGGCACAATACTTTCCTTGAAGTAGACACGCAATGCTTGCAATGGATTGAGTAAGTACATATCCAAGAAAGAATCATCAGATATTGAATTGAGTGCAAGTTGCTCTTTTCTTATGTCATATAACACAAGATTAGTTGCACTACTGTTACCATAGCGTTCATTATTTGCAGGGTGATCAATTACACGTTGGATAAAGTCAGTGATCAACTCAGGCGTTGTAAGGATTGCCTTCATATTAGCAATAAGGACGATTGCTGTTGAACTGATTTCAAGAGTAGCGATTGCAGATTCAATAGTTGTCATAGTGTTGATCCCCTTTACTTGTGTAGTTGTGGATGATTTGATAATCAGTGTCATTATGTATTAACTCCTTTTGGTTTGGATTGCGTTGTGCTTCACTCGATACTCTCATTCTATATCGAATTTCATTAAATGTAAATAGTTTAACTAAATTAATTTATCGTTTTTAGATATACTATATATAATAAGAAATGCGTGTTACAATACTGACTATAGTACTACAACTACACAATGAGGTGTTAAAGTGTCCAAGATCGACATTAATCTAAATTCCATCCTTGAAGAATTGAATATAAGTAAGAACAAACTTGCTGTTGAAGCTAAGTTAAGACCCAACCTAATTACTGAAATGTCAGAAGGTAAAACAAAGGCAATTAAGCTTGAAACACTTCAGAGACTTCTTGATACTCTAAACACCATTTCTAAAGATGTTTATGGTAAAGATAGTAAAGTTTATGGTGTGTCTGATTTGATTAAATACACCCCCAACATTATAAGAGTTCACAGTGGCAAAGATTAATTACTCAATCTTTCTCAGTATTAAATAGCATAATCAGCAAAATGAAAAACAGCGAGAACACACTCCCGCTGTTTCTTTTTGTCTATTGGGTAAAATTAATCTTTCTTAAAAAATAAAGAGATGCATCTGCATCTCAGTTGAACTTTCTATTGATTTTTATCGGGCCAATCCGAACCATAACCTATTTTGCCACAATCCGCACAGATAAAGTCCCCTGTAGAAGCACCTTTAAAGTATTCTTTAATAAGGCGTGAGTGAAAACATGGTTTATCCCCATTTTTTTCAGAAAGTCTCCTGCTGACTTCATCGGAGTCGTCTGCTTGAATATTCATAGAAATCACCCCACATATTTAATTATATTTAAATTCTACATTCTTAAAATGAGTTTTGCAAGGAACCCATTCTCTTTGTTTTACTACTTAATTACTCTAGAAATTGAAAATATAAATCAGAATTTCATTAAGAGTTAACTTACGTACTGTACTTGCCCATAATCGCTTCAAATATTTGTAAGTTAAAAAAACTGACAGTATCCCTATGCGACTCTGAGCCGTGTTTTAATTTGCTCTAATGTCGCTCCGCGCTGAGCTTGGTTGTAGATAAATTCAATCATGTCATGCTTTTTCTGAATACGGTAGCGATGTAACCCATCGATCAGGTTTCCCCGGCTACGATACGCACAACACAACGCGGCAAACATAAGCAGTGTCAAATACCGATCTATGGCCTGAGCCGAACGAACCTGGTAACGATCCATGGCTAGCTGAACTTTGGCTGTGCGAAAATAGGTTTCAATCGCCCAACGTTTGCTGTAATAGCTCAATATTTCTTCATTATTCAGGGAAACATCTGTACGTAGAAAAGCTTTCATCTGCTTGGGATCAAAGCCTTCTCCCTCAGTCCAACACAGGAGCAAAACGGCGTTTTCGACCAAGTTAAGCTTACCTTCATAACGATATACTCGGTAAGTGGAGGAGCCGATGGTCACCAGATCGGTATCCGTTTTTGAGATGTATGAAGCAAAGCTTTGGAGCGATTGCCGGATGCCTTGCGGATAAAAAATGCGGTTTGTTTTCAAGCCACTAATGACATGAAAGCCGCGCTCCGCACAGGTTTGAAGTATCGAAGCAGATGGATACCACGAATCCATCAGGACATAGGTTTGGCAGGAAGAAAGAGGGACAGCCCGAATCATGTCACCAGCCAGTTCAATTTTACTTTTTCCTTGCGGATCGTAACGCGCTGTGGCAAAAGGAAATACATGATCCCCTGAGCGAAGCAGCGTTTGAACCACAGCGTGCCCGTAAACATGTCGCCGCTGGAGGTGAGAATATTGAAAAGAAGCCCCTTGAATCGGGTGTGTGGCCTGTGACGAAGGCTTGGTTTTTTCACACACGGTATCATCGAGAATAACAAACATGGGGCTACGTTCTCGCCGAGCGAACGCCTGAATTTGCTGAAAAGCGGCACGTTGAACGATGTGTTCCAGATAAGAAGCCTCCCAGTTTCCGTGAGTTAAGAAATGACTCAGCGTCCGGCGATCCCGCTCTTGCAAGCTTTCCCGGTGAATATCCGTCAACGTTCCTGTATATCCAGTTGAAAGCATCCCATCCACAAAATGTTTGATGTGGTGAAGTGCAGGTTTGGAGAAATAAAACGGAAGTTTCCACTCATTCCAACGATTGTTCCAATAGTTTTGTTGTGATAAAGTAGACGTATGAGACATATCTTGTTCTCCTCTGCGTGGGGTGGTTGGTGGTACTTCTATTTTACGCAGGGAGTCAAGTGTGTCTCTATTTACATTTCATGGAACTAATTTTGAGCAAGTACAGTTACGTACTTATCAATAATTCTTCTAAGCATTATTTATTTAATGTGAAAAATTCATCAATATATTTAATATATGTATCAATCACATCAAAACAAAAATTCTTTAATAAGAAAAACTTTTGTGCATCTGCATCAGTTAATTTAATTATTGGTGAAAGATGTACATTCTTTTCTCCTAACACTTCATTTATAACTTCCATAAGTGAGTACTCTATTGTAGGATCTGGAGATATTATAGAGATTAATTCGGCTCTCTTACTCTCTTCCTCCCATATATTACCGTCATTATGCACAATACAATTCCTAATTTTATTTAAATCTAAAATCCGATCTCTATTTGCCCCTGTAGGTAAAACTGCTCCAGCTTCCTCTTTCATGAATAACTCAAATCTTTCAAGGAGAGACAAGTGTGTATTCTTATTTCGATTATAAGTTACATTCTTTTGTTCAGAAATATAACCAACAATTTCATACAAGCATTTTTCAAATGTCGAACAGATAGTAATAAATAAAGAAGAACGAGAAATATGTGGAAATATATTTAAAATTTCAACGTTTTTGATAATGGGTTTAATATACTCTCTTTCTTCTTTTCCATTAATAAGAAGTGTTCCCGTTTGAATTTCAACAATATCAGCATTCGAAATAAAGCCTTCTGTTGTTTTAGCATATGAATCTAATTTCATTAATGCATACTTTAAATGCTCAAGGCTAGAAAAATTGATTTTTAAACTCATAAAACAACCACCTTAATGTTTATTTTAATTGTAGCATTTAGATTACAATATATGCTTGTTTTAGATAAAGTTCAACTTTTAAGTCAATTGGTCAATGTTACGTCCAAAATAGAAAACACAAAAAGGTTGACGCAATGTCAACCCCAATAGGCTACCCTATACCGTATATCAAACCTAAATTGTCCATATTCAGAAAGCCAACTTTATATCTTGAATAGGCGTACGAACCATCGGGTTGCCTACCTACGTTATAATGCTCACAGATCTTATAGTATTCTTCTCTCTCTAGTTTTCCATGCTTGATATACAAATCTCTTGCCATTTTAAGCATTCCACTATTCCTAATGTTTGTGACAGTTAGTTGTGGCAAGTTGTACCACTCAGCAATTTTAGTCAACCTAGACTGGACAAGATACTTTGTCGTTGGCTCATCAAGACTTTGCTTAATTTTCGAGCTTACAGCAGATCTGACTATATAATCATTATCAATCAATTCGTTTGAATCAATTTTGATGTTCGATTTAAGAACACCATTATTTTTAATGTATCTCTCTTCTTGATTTGCAATCCTAAGAATATTGTATAGGTAGTCTGATACCGCTATATCCCTGATTTCTCTACCCTTACGACCATCATTGAAGAGCATTATTTTATATCTTATTTCGTCATTTTCTCGTATTTGAGTAATATGCTCCATCTTCATATTAAGCAGCTCACTATTTTCTTTGCCCATGATACCTTCAAATATAGCCTGTACTATAGCTTTATCCTGAAAGTTTAAACATCCATCAACAACATTTCCTATATCTTCTTCGCTGAAGAGTGTAGGATTGCTGTCATCTAAAAACTGAATATAAAGTCTATTTCCTTTTACAGCATCAAGCGGATTTATATTGTCCTTACGTAAATCCTGCTCAATAGCCCAACGAATATAATTCTGAATGATGCTCACTGTGCTTCTGACAGTAGCAAGTTTAGTGGACTGCAATAGGAGCAATACTTGTTTGATTTCATTTAAATTAAAATCATATAAGTCCATTTCTAACCGTTCTTCGATAGCCGATGCTCTACGAAGTACTCTAGAATATGCTTCTTTTGTATTCTCATTCTGTCTTTGCAGGAATCGCTCTTTCTGCGACTCGTTGTATAGATGATCATCATATATCTTATTCACTGTTATTCCCCTCTGAGCTTAGATTCAAAGTGATTAATTATTTGATTACGGATACGTTTGTTTCCTGTGAGTGATTTCTTGGCATTTAGAAGTATCTCAAGTTCTTTATAGTCAGAAATAATACAGTTCACATATTGTTCTATCTGATCTAATCCTATATCAAGATCTTTCATGAACTTAGATAAAACAATGTATCCTATAAACATCAATGGATGGCTCATAATTGGAGTTTTACGCTTATCAGCGTCAATTGAAAACTCTTCTGGATAACTTCCAACCAAATAAGTAAAGAAATCATTGAGATAATTTGAAGTTTTAATTACGTCTAATTGTCTGTCGAAATGATACATGCGGTCAATTGAGAAACTCATGATATCAAAAGTAGTCAACTCACCAGCCAAATCATTTACTGTCGTTGCTGAAGCAATCTGCTTTCCAATTTCTGATTTCCTCTGGAGAATGGCAACCACCTTGTCCGACATTCTTTCCTGTGCAAGCTCATCTCTTCTTTCCTTCTTCAATACGTTAATTGTATTGATCTGACCAAAATACTTTTGAGCTGTCTCATGGTCATATGACCTAATAGAAAGTATCATGTCTAAATCTAAATTAGGATTCATCTGTAAAGCTGCTATAGCACCCTTTAAGCGGTGGAAACCATCGAGTATAGATATAACTGCCCCATCGTTAATAGTTAGCGTTCTAGAGTCCTCATAGTACGCCACAGGATCAACTTCTGTCGAGAATACATTAAGTGTAATCATATCTTCAAAGTAGTGATTAGCAGCCATTTTAGATGCAATCCTCTTAACACTCGCCTTATTGACAATTGGTGTTTTGACGACTCCTTCAGACTGGTTAACTGCATATTTAGCACCACGTTGAGTTTCGTAATCGTACACAATTAATTGACTCTCAGACATCCTCACTAAATCTGTAATAGCAATTTTAGTTATGTAGCTGTCATATTTAAGCATGGTAGTGTCTGAAAATGAAATAGGTAATTCCATTCTTTTCTGAAGTATAGATTTAAGGTTATCCTGAGCATCTCTTATCTCACGTTTACCGAAAAGTTGGTTTGGATCTAATTGCTCCTTACCTGTCACATTAAATAAAGCTTGGCATACACCGTACAATATTGAAGCATCAATTTGTGTAATGTATTGTGAAACATACTCTGCTTTTTTCAATAGTGAGTCGATTACTTCTACAGAAATATTCAGTTCAATAAGCTGATATTTAAATTGATACTTTAGTTTCTTCGAATCGCTTATTTCTTCAAGTTGTGTAATGATTAATTTCTCAATTTCTGATCTGTCTATTTTCATATGCATGAACTCCTTCCATACATATAATATGGTATCACAATTAAACTAAAATAACATGGTTAAGTAAAATTTTGCGATTCAATTGATGACACTGTTTCAATGAACATTACACTTCCGAAATTCGGAACTCGTTCTTAAAGTTAGGGTGTCATCAAGTGACACCCAGAGACACGATTATATAGAGCTAGGAGTGGCTGTGTTTGATTTTTAGGAGCTAGATGAACAATTATAAGGCAAATAAAAAACAGCCGTGTGAGGGCTGCCTAGAAGTTTATTGTTGGTATCTGTGGTTTAAGCGGTGCAAGAACTGATGCTATAAAGCCTGATAAATGTTCAAATGAGTATCCAATAAGATCGCCCACACCTTGATAGCTATAGTCTGTCTTGTAAGCAATGTAAAATAAGATAAGAAATGCAGAACCGCCGAAAAGAATAAGCTTGTCCTTTAAAGATAATGATCCCATGTAAAAACTCCCCTTATTATATAGGAATACTATACCATGTAACTATAGTATGTTTGCAAATCACAAGTATTTAAACTTACGATTTAATAATCGCTCTTATTACATATAGAGTTTAGTCCTACACTATATGTACAGTGGATGTTTTCTTAATTGCTTTTCGTGTTTTATTTGATCCCCTAACCAACTTTTCGAGAGTCAATTTCCCTTTAAGAATAAGAGTTGCTCCATCTTCAATCTTACCTTGTTTTGCGTGTACATCATCTTGACGATATGCGCCACCAGGCGCAGATTGTGTTCAATAAGCAGATTGCGCGAATGGGCATTGCCTTCTGCCATAAGGCGCAGATGTTTGGCTTCGTCATCCTCAGCAAGCGGCTGGGGAAACGCATTGTTTTTGACATACGAGACAAGTAACGTTAACTCTTTAATGAACAGGGCAATTGCGGTAAACAATCCGGGCACAGATGACACCTCCTGCAGTTTTACAACGATCTGGCCTGAGCACACAAGGGAACAGGGTCGATCTATTGTATGTGGGCAGGGGCCCATAAGTGCACGTACCATTGAAAAACACATGAGCTTTATGAGGCCCTCGTATTAGCGGAAAATACGAACGGATTCTCTCTCTCGATCTTTTGTTCGATTACTGTAAATAAATGTTGTTAAATTGATTTTTTTACCTTATTATAGTCTCGAAAGGAGGAAATATATTCCATTTACAAAGAGGTAAGACGCCTCATTTTTACCATGCTTTCTTGCACTCTTGTTTATCTGCAAACTACTTTATTTTCTGGGAGGAAAATAGTATGCACAACCTGTACGCCTCATTCAAGAAGTCCTGGGTTTCTATTTTAGTTCTCTCTCTCTTGCTTCCTATGCTCACAGGAATTTGGCCCTCACATGTTTATAGTGCATCTAACAACGAATCAACAATAACAATAACAGCAGATAATGAATTCACTTTATATGTTAACGGAAAAACGATTGGCACGGGGAACGATTGGACCAAAGCGTATACCTTCCAGGTACCGATCCAGTCAGGGAATAACGTTGTTGCAGTCAAAGCGACGGATTGGGGCAGCTACGCCGGGTTCCTCGCTGATCTCCGTTATATGGAAGACAGTATCGTCACGGATATGAACTGGAAAGTGTCTGAACACTATGCGAGCGGCTGGGAAGATTCCAAATTTGATGATTCTGCCTGGTCCAGAGCCAGCGACTTTGGCCGATATGGCGCATCGCCATGGAATCAGATCGCAGGTATGCCAGACGACACGAGCGCACACTGGATCTGGGCTGGCAATAGTAATATAAACACACCAAGCACTGAGGTCTATTTCCGAATTTCGTTTAATGTTAGCGAAGATGGCGCATCCATTATTAATCCTTTTCAATCCTCAGGACAGTTCGAACAAGTCGAGTACCAGCTCAAGCCTAACCTTCCTATGCCCTCGGTCATCTCGCAAAAATTGCCTGTAGTTGATAACGTTTTTGAAAATGTTGAAGAGAAGGGCAGCCTGCTGCTTACGTCCAACGAGGCGGAGCCATTAGCCTCCAGTCTGTCTCCAGGGCAAATTTTCCTTGATGAACATGCGGCTCGTGCGATCAAAATAACCAGTGCCAGCCGCAGCTCGGATGGAACATTAATTGAATACACCACACCAGGCGTTGAGGAACTGTTCGATCATTACGACATCCCCGAGCAGGAAGTTTCTTTGGAGGAACGCAACATCGTCATACCCGATCCGGATATGGTGCTGGATGAACCGGGGCTGATTCAGACAACAGAAGCTGACACGTTAGCCGTTGAATCGGAGCAAGCCGACTCTACATCGATTAAGCAAATTCAGATCGACTCCTCTGTCACCGGTTCAACCGAAAACGCAACCGAAAATTTTGACGAGTTCCAAAGTGAGTCTTTGTCTTCGCAAACGAAAACGGCTTCAGATGATGCCGAGGCCATTCAATTGAACGAGATCACGCAAGGGACAGCAAGCAATGATTTTGCCAACTGCCGCAAATCCGGGAATGAATTCATCTGTGATTTCAAGAAAGTGCTCGTGAACCAGCAAAATGCAAACGGCAACAAGGTCTTTGTCGAAGCAGGCGGCAAGCTCACATTAATCACACCTAAAATTACAGGTAAATACAAAGCTTTAGGCAATTATGACCTTAAATTCACAGCAGGTGAGAAAGCCAATATTTATCTAAAAGGCGAAGCCAAATTCAAGAAAGAAGTTAAAGTTCCCATCATGGGATTCAATGTCGAAGCAGGCAAGCTGGGCTCGGTTTCTGTCGGGGTATTCCTCGTCATCGGTGTTGACGGGAACGTTACATTTGAATTTCAGGTCGATCAAGGCTACACCGTTACGGCGGGTGTCAAGGGAAAAACAGTTGCATTTATCCCGATCCAGATCAAGCCATACAGCAGTGTGGATCGATATCTGACGGTCACACACAAGATCGAAGGACAGATTACAGCATGGGCAGGCGCCAAAGCTGAAGTGGGCCTGAAGCTCGTTGGCAAAAAGATACTGGAGCTGAGTGTTTTTGCGGGCATTGAGGGAACGGGCAAATGGACAAGCAGCAACGATGTACCAAGCACCATGTCACTAACCATCGATGCACTTGTAAAGGGGGAAGGGGCTGTACTGAATAAATCCTTCAAGCTGTTTGAACTGCGATGGAATCTGGTCAAACTGGTGAAGAATCCTTCAACCAATCCTGGCATAGGAACCAATCTGGCACGGAATGCATCCATAACCGTAGATTCAACCTTCCCGGGCTACTCGGCTTCCCGGATCAACGACGGTGACCGTAACACATCTCTTGGCGAGAGCTACAGCTGGGCCAATAATCGAAATACACCCTTGCCTCAATATGTCGTTGTAGATATGCAGACAGCTCAAACGATTAACCGCATTGATCTGTACACTTCCCAAGGCTATGCGCTTGCGGATTACGACCTGCAATATTGGAATGGCTCAACCTGGGTGAATCTGGTTCAGATTACAGGTAATCAGGAGCTGATGCGTTCCCATACATTTAATGCTGTAGACACAACCAAGGTTCGTGTTGTTGCTCGCAAAGGGCCAAGTCACCAGCCGGGTTATGTTCGGATTAATGAGCTCGAAATCTATGGCAGCCCTAACCTTGCACGCACGGCAACCATAACAGCAGACTCCACCTTCAGCGGATACTCTACAGCCAGAATCAACGATGGTGATCGCAGTACAGCTCTCGGCGGTGCTTCCAGTTGGGCAAACAATGCCAACACTGCTTTACCACAGAACGTAACCCTCGATCTTGGGCAGAGCAAACAGGTAAGTAAAGTTGATCTGTACACAAGTCAAGGTTATGTAATGTCTGATTATGATGTGGAATACTGGAACGGTTCAAGCTGGGTATCACTTGTGAAGATCACAAACAACACCAACGTATACCGCTCACATAGCTTTAGTCCGATCAACACTTCCAAAATAAAAATTGTGTGCAAAAAAGGGCCTTCGCATCAAGCCGGATATGTCCGAATCAATGAACTCGAAATATACTAAGTTGAGCTAATCAATCAAACATCCTCCGGGGGAACCGCCAGAACATGTGCGGCGGCGTACCCCGGAGGATTGTTATGTCGGCAATTGCACGGTAATAATCGACCCGACTCGCTGCAAGAGCACAAACTCCTTCTCAACACTTTCAACAAAGTATTTTTTCTCCCCCAGCAAAATGACATCATTTTCAGCCAACGGCACCTCACTTTTGAAATAGATTACATTGTCTGTTTCACGGAAAGCGCCCCTGTAATATATCATCTCATCCCTCTCTTTCTTCCCACCGCTATGTACTCTTTATTCTATATTATAATATCTCTCCTCCTTATTTGAATCTGCTTCAAATTGCTGTATAACACAAAAGCCTCAGATTCTGTATCACACAGAACTGAGGCTGCTGCTCATCCGACTCACTTCAACACTGAACGTGGTCTATGGATGATTCCTTTTGGATGGAATAAAGTGTACTTATTTGAAAATACGTTGAGAGAATTGATACAATCCGCTATTCCAAACTTTCGGCTCATGTCCGCCTACATCTTGATACCAGATGTGTGGAACGTTCATACTGCTGAGACCATTTTTAAAGTTCTGGCTTACCCACAACAGACCATCACTTCCTCCGCAGGAAATCCAGAGCAATTTCAGTTTGCTGGCTGCCTGTCCAGGATTCGTGATCAATTGGTTCACAGGCTTCGTATTTGGTGCTGCCGAGAAGGCACCCACATAAGCGAACGTATCCAGATTCTTCAATCCAAAATTGAGAGATTGTCCGCCACCCATGGACAGACCGGCAAGCGCACGATTGTTCTTATCCTTGTACACCGGATAATTAGCTTCGATATGAGGGATGAGGTCCTTGAGCAGATCCTGCTCGAACCGTTCAAACGCGGCGACCTTATCCGGTGCATAAATGTCACCTATCGGGCGATCATCCTTCATCGCACGGCCATTCGGCATAACCACGATCATATCGGACAGCTTGCCTTCTGAATACAGGTTGTCCAGAATGTTCTTCGGTTTCATCGCATTAACCCATTCGTACTCGTCCCCGCCAATACCATGCAGGAGGTACAGAACACTATACTTTTTGTTTGGTGTATAACCAGGCGGCGTGTACACCATTGCCTTTCTTGCATTGCCAACAGTCGTGGAATAATACGTAATCAGATTTGTGTTGCCATGCGGAATGTTGTTCCGATATCCATCATACCCGGGTGGTGCAGGCACAACCGGAGTGTTGGCCAGCGCATTCTGACCTGTAATATCTGCAGTGTTTACTGCACCCTGATCAACCGTGGCTTGGATCGCAGCCGGGGCTGTACCTTCACTTGTTTCAGCTGCCGATGCCATCGTTGGAACGAGAAGTGCAGCTGTGATCGAAAGACTTAAAATACGGGACAGACGTTTATTCATCAATATCATTCTCCTTTAACATTGGATTTCAAAACGTGCACTCACCTTGCAGTGCAGCTATTTAGCTGCACCCCTACTTGAAAGCCCTTACAATATAAAGTGAAGTTCCTCCCTTCCGCAAATAATCGCACCTCTGTCTGCCTTTTTTCACAAACGCAAAAACAGACATCCTCCAATCAAATTTTACAAAGAATTCCATTTACCACTCCATTATATCACCGATCTTGTTATGTACATCAACCAAATACTTAAAAAACCATACCTCTTACTTTGAAAAATATACCTATTTTTTAAGAAAACGAATATATGCCTATGCGTCTCATTCTCTTTACATAAGCTGAACAACAAAGCCTCCGTTTCCCGTTTCAAGAGAAAACAGAGGCCTTGTCCAGTACTTTGACTTCAGTACACCGATGCCTGATGCATAACATCTGCACCTTCAGGTGAAGCTTTCCTGTCATGCATCAGCAGACTGAATAACAAACCGACCAGACCAAGTGCGGCAATCACCGCGGCATAGAGCGGAACCGAGATTAGCCCCGTGTGTGTTATAGCAAAACCACCGATATAAGCACCAGCGGCATTCCCTAGGTTAAACGCAGAGTGGCTTGATGTTGTTGCCAGCAAAGGTGCCTCGCGGGTCATATTCATAATGCGGATCTGGAGTCCAGGCATAATGCCAAAGGCTGCAACGCCCCAGAGGAAAATGGTTATGACCGCCAGAACCGGATGGTGCAGTGTCAGTGTTAATACTGCCAGCAGAACTGCCAGAATAGCAAAGTTAACGATAAGCGAAGGCATGAGCTTCCAGTCTGCCAGACGACCGCCGACCATATTGCCCAGCGTAACACCGAAGCCAAACAGCACCAGAATCCAGGTTACACTTTGCTCGGCAAAACCGCTAATATCCACCAGCAGCGGTGTAATATAGGTAAACACTGCAAATAAACTGCCGCAGCCCATCGCCCCGATGAGCAGCACAAGTAATACCTGCGGCCGGATCAGATTACGAAATTGCTGTCCCAGATTGGCAGGCGGCCCTTGAGGAATGACCGGAATAAATCGAATAATACCCAGCAGTGAAATAATGCCCAGGATGGTGATCGCTCCAAAGGAAGATCTCCAGCCAAGCTGTTGACCGATAAATGTACCAAATGGCACACCAATAATATTGGCAATGGTCAGGCCTGCAAGCACAACCGACACAGCGCCAGCCCTTCGATCTGGTGTAACCAGCTTTGTAGCCAGAATTGAACCTACACCAAGAAATGTACCATGGGCAAATGCCGTCAGAATACGTGCAGATATCAGCAGTCCGTAAGTAGGTGCTATGACAGACAATGCGTTACCAAGGATGAAAATACACATCAACAGCACCAGCAGTTTTTTCTGTGGAATTTTGTGAGTGAACACGGTCAGAATCGGCGCACCCACAGCTACGCCCAGCGCATAACCGGTAATAAGCTGCCCGGCTTGTGGAATACTTACGTTCAGGTCTGCCGCCACATTGGGGAGCAAACCCATAATGATAAACTCCGTCATGCCAATGGCAAATGCTCCGATTGTCAAGCATAACAGCGATAAAGGAAATGTCCTCTTTTTACCCGATCCAGAGGCAGATGATCGTCCTGTGTCTTCTTGCGGCTCTTCCGCAGAAGCATGGAGTGAATGTTTTGTCTTGCTCATGATGATTTCTCTTCTCCCGTCTTTCTGATAACTATTATTTTCTCTATTTATTTATCTGCGCATCTTCGCCGTGTGCTTTCAACCATAATGCTTCGTTTAAACGTTCGAAATCCTCTTTCATCGCCAGCTTGTCCTGCCAGTGTGCCGGAATACCACTTTGCCCGTAATACGCTCCTGCGATCTGTCCATATACAGCGCCGGTTGTATCCGCGTCATCTCCCAGATTCACTGCGAGCAATGCCCCGTCCGCAAAGCTGGATGACTTATAAAATGCCCACAATGCAGCTTCCAGAGAACGAACCACATAACCACTACCCTGAATTTCGGGCGGTTCTTTGCGCTGATAAGATCCCGAGACCACTTCTTCGATCCCAGGTGAAAAAGACATACCCGGCTCCGTCCGCCAACGCTTCATCATCTCAGGGGACAACATGGTTGCCTTGTCTGCTCCGCGAAGCCCGGCTACGACAATCGCCGCGAGCGCTTCACAGGCTTCTACACTCTCGAGCGCAGCATGTGTCGTTCGAGAGCTGAGTCCGGCGTAGCGAACAGCCTCTGCGGGTTGATGAGCATAAGCCATCGCCACTGGTGCAAGCCGCATAATGGAACCATTGCCCGCTGTCATTGGATCGCTTGAACCGCTATAAGGTTCACCGGTTCGTACAAAACGATCCAAGGCACTTCGTGTCGCCCCGCCAATATCAAAGCATTCTCCCGTACTGCTCATATAACCAACTTTGTACCAGTTCGTATACCGGCGCATCTGATCAGCCGCATTGAAGCCCTGCTGACGGATCAAGCTTTCCGCCAAACACAGAGCCATGGACGTATCGTCAGTCCACTGCCCTGCTTCCAGGCCAAACACGCCACCGCCTATCATATCCGTAACGGGCTCGAAGGTCCCTGGGGCACTGAATTCAACCGTAGTTCCCAGTGCATCCCCCACTGCAAGCCCGATGAGACATCCGTCAAAACGATCCTTGTTAAGCATAGTGTAGTGCTCCTCCTCTTTATTTGTTTTACTTTACATGCTTGCGGCCCGACAAGCAGATGCATTTCTTCTATTATAAACGTGTCGAAAGCTGTTGAACGGTCAATCTCATTTATTTTCATAAAAAAATTTATTTTTTTTGATGCTGAAAAATCCGTTTATTCAGTATAACGCTTACATGCTTAACGCTTAACGGTTTGCAAAGCCATCAATTTACTGAAAACAAATCATTTCTATGAAAATTTTCAATGTAAATAATCATGACATGCTTGACCCTGAACTTTGTCCTATGTTACGGTTTTATTAGCTTCACCGCATATTTTTTCCCAAATTAATTATCATTCATTGAATTCGCGTCAACTAATGTTCCGCGAATTCAATGAATGTTCGGGAATGAAATCGCAGAAAACTTACGAAAATAATGTTTCATTTTCCAAACCCAAAACAAATTCTGAAAACAGGAGGAACAAAAGCATGATCAAAGCGCTGATTTTTGACTTCGATGGAACGATTATTGATACAGAGACGGCATGGTTTGTTGCGTTTCGTGATGCGTATAAAAAACATGGGGTTGACCTTACGCTGGAGATGTATTCTCAATGTATCGGCACCAGTCTCAAAACGTTTAATCCGTACGAGTACCTTATCACAGATCTGAATCTTCCGATTGATCGGGATGCGTTCAGGGAATCCGTTCAGCTGCAGCATGCTGCGCTAATGAATAAAGAGCAGGTTCGCCCGGGGATTCAGGCGTATCTGGAGCAGGCACGCGAAGCCGGACTCAAACTCGCCGTTGCTTCCAGTTCCAGGCGTGATTGGGTGGAGCAGCATCTGGAGCAGCTGAAACTGAAAGATTATTTTGAAGTGATTCGTACAGCCGATGATGTTGCCCATGTGAAACCAGACCCCGAATTGTACAATCAGGCGCTTGATGCGCTCGGAGTCCATGCGGACGAAGCTGTAGCCATAGAGGATTCACCTAACGGTGCACGGGCAGCTGCCGCAGCCGGTATGCACTGCGTAGTCATTACAAATACCATTACAGGAACACTGGAATTCGAAATGCCGCACCAACGGCTATCCTGCCTGACCGACCTCGAATTAAAAGATTTGATCTCGAATCCGCTCGTCACTACCGTCTAAGGTCTGAACGAATTTCGTTATCCAATCTCAAAAGGGGGAGTTCACACATGAAAGCTGTACATTTTGGTGCGGGCAATATAGGCCGCGGATTTATCGGTCATATGTTGTCCGCTTCCGATTATGACGTCTGCTTTGTCGCACGTAACCCGAAGAAAATATCCATGCTTCAACAAAGGCAGGAGTATCCCATTACACTCGCCAACAAGCAGCAGGATACCACCATCGTCAACAACGTAACCGCCATTAACGTAAATGAGCAGCGTCGCGTAGCGGAAGAGATTGCTTCCGCAGATCTGATCACAACGGCGGTAGGTGTGTCAGCCCTTGGCGACATTGCCGAGCCTATTGCCAAAGGCATCTATCTCCGCATGAAAGCAAACAATTACAATCCTCTGCATATTATCGCTTGTGAAAACGCCATTGGCGGCAGCACACGGCTGAAGAAACGCATCTATCCATTCCTGGATGAGCGCACACGGGCCAAGGCCGAACGTTATATTTCATTTCCCAATGCAGCTGTGGACCGGATTGTTCCGGCACAAAACCACGAGGACCCGCTACAGGTTACCGTTGAACCTTTTTATGAATGGGTTGTGCACCGCCCGGCTCTGCTCGACGGTTTCAAAGAAATCCATGGCGTTCATTACGTCGATTCTCTTGAACCCTATATTGAGCGAAAGATGTTTACCGTGAACACGGGTCACTGTGTCGCCGCATATTTGGGTTATCTCGCGGGATTCAGAACGATAAGGCAGGTCATGAGCAATTCCACTCTTCGCGCCAAAGTACGCCATGTAATGGAAGAGACGGGCGCCATGCTGATTCGCAAACACGGTTTTGACACTGAAAAGCACCAGAAATATATAGATACGATACTCGAACGATTCGCCAACCCGAATCTGACCGACCAGGTCACCCGGGTCGCACGCTCCCCGCTTCGCAAGCTCTCGCCTCACGACCGGCTTGTACGCCCGGCGATGCAGGCCAGTGAATTCGGAATTGCTATTCCCCATCTAACCTCTGCGATGGCAGCCGCGATGTTATTTGATGACAAACGTGATGAGGAAGCCATGAAGATGCAGCACATCATTCGTGAAAATGGCCTCTCTTCTTTCATCCACGACCGCATGGGTATTCCCGAAGAACATCCCGTTCATCAGCAAGTGCTCACCCGATATGAAGAACTGCAAAGGAGCAAAATAAACGCTGTTCTCACCTGAATCCGCTGTTCAGAAACTGGATTCAACCCAACAACAACATCAGATGAATCATGACAAAAATGCCGGGAGGAACCCATGTCTTATTTGTTCCTTCCGTTTTTTTGACTTCGATCCGCCAGACAACAAAAAAATAGCGCATCCCTCTCTACTGAAAGGAAATGCGCCGCGTATTTGTTAGTTCTCTAATCTATTCATTCATTATGGAGTTGATTGATGCATAGACCATAGGCACGAAACCTTCGGATGGTTCACCAACAGGTGCATGAATGTGGAAAATGTATCCGTTGCCGTCCAGTTCTTTAACGATGAAATATTGCGTTTTCTTCTCATTCTGAGACATCATGAACAATCTTGCATCTTTCATCGGCCCGTTACTGAGTTGTTCAGCTGTTAACGCCTTGACTTCTCCGTTCTTGGACAACTCTTCCCTCGCATCCATTTTCAAATGATCCAGATTAAAGTCCGCAGGCAACTTCTCAATCTCTACCTTATATGCAGGATCAATCTTCATCGTTAACTCATGGTCTTCTGCATCAAACGACATTGGCTCAAAAATATAAAGAGAATAGCCTTTGGCCTGCGCCAGCGTTACTGTTCGCTTCTCTGTTATTCCTTCGACCGTTACTTCGAGTTCTGACGCTGCGGGTCGATCAGACGTTACAGCTCCTCCTGTACCCGAACCCTGGTTGCCATCATCGGCAGATGCGATCTTGGTAATCTCGGTGAGTACGAGCTGTTTCGTGGAAGCGTCAAGCGTTTTCTCTACATATTTGAATCGAACCGTATCCTCATCATCCATATCGTCCATTGACTTCTGCATATCCTCTCCCACCTGGAAGGACATCGCTTTGTCATTCACACGAATCTCAACCGTATGCGGGTCTGCCCAGCCTGTCAGAATTCCTTCCGCTTCAATGGCATCACTCTCCTGCTGCGGCGGCTCTGTTGCTGGTGACGACTCCTCCGTATTACCCACAGTCGGCTGAAGTGCAGGTGCACTGCTGCCGCAAGCCACAAGCGAGAATCCCATAAGCAGAACCAGCAATGTGGCGCTGACCTTTACCGTATTCCCTTTTCGCATATGAACACCTCCGTTAGCTTATACGCAATGCTGCTTGTCCATGTTGCTGCCCAACTATATAAGCTTAACTAAAGATTTTACACCATACACTCCGATGACAGAATAACCTTCCAATCGCTGTTATCCCCAGATTTTTCTTACTCCCTTTTCCAAAGGGGAAAATCCGGTGATAAAGGCGATCGCTCCGCTTTTTCAGGTTTTTTCTGTCCTCTCCGTTCACGTGTAAATGAATAGTTTAACTTATACAGTATACAGCTTCGTTCTATACTAGTACTTACACGAAAGGCAGGCAGATCAATCACGTAAACACGGTATTGGATAGTGCACATCCCCGTCAGCTCTTTAGCCCGCCTGATCCAGCTTGACCAGTTGTGCATGAGCTGCGTTGAAGGCCTGCGTTTGCAAGTTGAATTGTTTGCGTACTTCGGCCAGCTTGGCGTACTCTTCATTACGCGTGCGAATGGCACGTTTAATTTTGACCAGATTCGGCTTGGCCTTTGCTCTCATCAGTCCGTACAGCTGCTCTTCCGCATCCAGACTGCTCTCGTAGGAGGCAACAAACAGTTCGAACGTCTTGGCTCTGGCCTCATATTGATCCAGTACTTTCCCTGCGTGAGCAAGTGTCTCTTGCTTCTCGATCGTAAGCTCCCCTAGCGAATGACGAAGCTCTTCCGTCTTCTCTGCCGTTTCCTGCATGACCTTGCCAGTCTGCTGCAGCAGTTCTCTGCGTTCCTTGATATGAGCCTCCGCCTGATCCAGCAGCGGTTCGATATTACTGTTTTTACTTTTACCTTTGCTTAAAATAGACTTATATAATTCCATATCCTCTTGTTCATATTTGGTCATGGCTTTCAGACTCTGGTCGATCTGCTGACCGCCCTGAACCAAACGATTGACCTGATTAGCTGCCGGCTCCTGCGGATCTCCACATCCACTGAGCAGAAGCAGCAGCAAAATGCTGACTCCAAATATTATTTTCTGACGCGTAATTCGCATGTATTCTCCCTCTCTTGCATTACTCTTTATATTCGATCAGTTATAAGCGGGTATCTCCGCTGAAATTGACAACCCAGTGTGCATTCGGATCGTAGACCTCGAACTCGTAGCCGCGCTCCTCCAGCAATTTCATAATACGCGGCAATGCCTGTACAGTCTGTTCCCGTTCATGCATCAGAATTACTTCTTTATCTCTGTGCACACTGTTGCTCACCCGGGCTACAATTTTGTCAGGCTGACCCGGCAGGTTCCAGTCCAGCGAGTCTGTCGTCCAGTCCCACATTTTGAAACCGGCGGCTGCGATATCCCCTCTGAAAGCTTCGCCGATCTGCGGGCTGCTTCCATATGGCGCACGGATGAGATGGGGTGTAAAACCGATGATCTTCTCAACCATCTTTTGCTCTTTTTTGAACTCGTTCACAAAGTTTGCCGAGCTTCCGCTCTTATAGAGCTTTGTATAGTTATGTGTCATGCTGTGCAGTCCTGGGTAGCTGCCCTCTTTCACCAGACGTTTCACTGCACCCCGATGCTCATTCAGCTGACGTCCCACCATGAAAAAGGTGGCCTTTGCCTCATGCTGCTTCAAGATGTCGAGCAATTGATCGGTATAGATACTTGGCCCGTCATCAAATGTTATGTACGCCACCTTGCGAACCTGTCCCAGAAACCGCGCAGGCTCCTCTTTTGCCTCAGGTGTAACCTGAATCATGCCCAGCTTGGCGGGCTGCTCAATTACCGCAATGGGGGGCGGGGCTGCTACCGTTTTGATCCAGTGAGTCATACCGATGAACAGATATGTCATACCCGCAACAAACAGGGCTATAAGCATAAGGGCTACACTTAACCTGCCGTATCGAATTTTTCTTCGTCTATGGGTTTGCTTCCGGCTCATGCTGCGAATTGCATTTCCATACTCTCTCGTTGCTTCTTGTTGTTGTACTCTCACGTACTGCCCACTTCCTAACTTTCATTTTTTCCCGATTCATGGAATATTCTCTCGACTAATGTCTCTATATAGAAGATTAATAGAAAATTGGGCCTTGTGAATGACAGAATAGTTACAAGCTCGGTTACAATCTGCTTATCTCTTTTCCATGTTTCTCTAACGACTGCTTATCAGCTGATTTTAACCTTTGTTACAGGCAAAAGCTTCTCCTAATTTTCCAGGCTCCCGGCAGTTTATTTCGAGCTTCCCTGCGGTGATCTTCTCCTGTATAATGAGATGATTTAGGTTATCTATTTTTCAAGAAGGAGCTACACCCATGACAAGTATAAGCCGTGTCGGCAAATCTATCTATTTGTTATTTTTTGTCGGCATTATTGCCATTTCTTTCTCCTCTATTTTTGTACGCTGGTCTGAAGCAGATGTTGCGGTCATTGCCATGTATCGTCTATTTTTAACCAATCTGGTTATGCTTCCTTTCATTTGGCCTCACAGGCATGAGATGATGCGGCTTGATTTCCGTCAGTGGGCTCTGCTGCTTGCTTCCGGTGTCATGCTTGCCCTGCACTTCCTGCTGTGGATGGGATCATTGCGATTAACCAGTGTGGCGAGCTCCACCGTCATTCTTGCACTGGAGCCGATTCTGATTCTGGCAGGCTCGGTCTGGCTGTTCAAAGCCAAAATCAACCGTATGATGCTGATCGGCATGGGTATAGCGCTGTTCGGGTCGATTATCATTGGTGCTGGTGATTTTCAGGTGGCAGGCACTGCACTGAAAGGGGACATTTTATCCTTGCTTGGCACGATGGCAGTAGCTGTGCATATGCTTCTGGGTCAATTTTTGCGGACGGGGCTCAGTGCCTTTTCGTATAATTTCTGGGTGTTCCTTGTTGCTGCCTGTACGTTTGCCGTTTACAATCTGTTCATGGGTCATGCTTTTGGCGGTTATGCTGCTTCGGAATGGGGCATCTTCCTGCTGCTCGCGATCGTACCTACCATCTTCGGCCACTATCTCTTTAACTGGCTGCTGCAGTATATGAATGCAACTACGGTGTCGATGGGTGTTCTTGGAGAGCCTGTATTCTCATCCCTGCTGGCGTGGATGCTGCTCGGTGAGTCACTGAGTACTCTGCAAATGTCGGCGGGTGTCGTTATCCTGTTCGGCGTGTGGATCTTCATTCGTTATGGCAAAACCAAACCGCAGCCTGTTCCGGCTGATGCTCCCATAGCCGCTCCAGGCTCTGTTGAACCCAAGACAGTGTAATGGATGGGTCAGGAAGAGCTGATCCACATGGGAATACGGAATGAAAAAAAGCAAAAGGCCGGAGCCTGCAAACAGCAGACTCTGGTGATGAAACAGTGTGAGCGAAGGAAATCAGTTTCGAAAAAAATCATTACATATAAAGGCGGTGTTTGTTGTTATGAAAAATATTGTATCCATGCGCTGGCTGCTCGCCAGAATGTACGAACCGGACGTTGTTATCGCAGACTGTCGCTTCCTGCTTGGTCAGCCCGATGCCGGACGTGAAGCTTACGAAGCCGGACACATTCCAGGGGCAATCTACCTTGATCTCGAAAAGGATCTGTCCGCTCCCGTAACCGAGCATGGCGGGCGTCACCCGCTTCCTGATCCGGCTGCGCTTGCAAGCCGCCTTGCCAAAGCAGGCATCGGCTCCAACAGCCGCATCATTGCCTATGATGATCAAGGCGGCATGAACGCCTCGCGCTTGTGGTGGCTGCTGCGTTATATGGGTCATGAACAAGTATATGTTATGGACGAGGGCTTCTCCGCTTGGCAGAACGCAAAATTCCCGGTAACAACAGATGTGCCGGTGCAGATTCCATCTTCGTTTGAATGGAACTTACAGCCGCAGATGCTGGCAAGTGTAGAGGACGTACAGCATGCTTCCGCAAGTGGCAGCGCGGTGCTGATTGACTCCCGTGATGCCCGCCGTTATGCGGGGCTCGAGGAACCGATCGATGCCAAGGCCGGACATATTCCGGGGGCCGTGAACTATTTTTGGAAAGACGTGCTTAATGCGGATGGTCGCTGGTCTGGTGTTGAGGCATTGGAGGAGCGGTTCGTGAAGCTGGGGAAAGATGATGCCATTATCGTGTACTGCGGCTCAGGCGTCTCGGCGTGCCCGAACGTGATCGCGCTGGAGGAAGCAGGATTCTCGAATGTGAAGCTGTATTCCGGGAGCTGGAGCGACTGGATCAGTTATGAGGGGAACTCGGTGGCGACGGGGGAAGAATAAAGACTTAAATAGACATACAGGATATGATCTGGAGTACATCGCTCATGTGGGGATGTACTTTTTGCGTTGGGCTGAGAAGGATAGAAGACAACAGGGAGTCAATGTTTGTACGCTGAAAACATTTTATATAGGTCCAGAAGTGCTTGTTATGTCAAATCTACACGATATATTCGATGTATAATCCCCTCTCACATTTCCCTAAACACATATATCCCTGCAAAAGCTGGCTGAAGATCCGAAAATTCAGCTTAGTAGTTGAAAAGATAGTGTTACTGGTGCATATAGTCTTAAAGGAATAGGAAGGTAATCAACAATTGATGCAAGAAGTAAAGTAATCAACAAAATATATAAAAAACGTGGTACTATATTCCTGTATGTGGTAATGTTTTGTTAGATTTTAGGGGAATTCATTTATTGTAGATGAAATAATGATAACCAATAATTTAGAAGACTTAGACAGCAATTAGTTCTTCACAGTCACGAATCGATTCAATTCTATTTTTCTTGTGACGAAATTAGCGATGTGTCTCAGGGGTGTTTGAAATCTTTCTTAAGTAGATGACCAGCATCTAGAGATTAAACATTTTCATTAGCAACGTAATCTTGCTGTTCATGCCAAATTTGAATTGTGCTCATCGTATTCTGCTTGCTTTTACTGGTGAAATTTGAAACAAAGGTGGTACATAGCTTGTTGCAGCTTAGTAGATACCTGACAAAACGATTATGGTAGCCCTACGCATAATGGCTGAATCGAATAAGAAGAAACCGAGATGAGTATCCAATGCAAGGCGACGAAGGAAGAAAATATATAAGTAGTCATGCCCATTACTCATGTGAATAAAATTGTACAATTTACCCAAGGGAAAGAGCAATTCTAACAATATTCCAAATTTTGGGTTTAATTAATAAAAAGTTTTTTACCTCGTAATATACAGATGCCATAATGACTGGAGAAGAAAAAATGAAGAATATAAATAATGAAAAATTTTGGAGAAGATTACTAAATTATATTTCATTTGTTCTGATATTTGCTTTAATAGAATTTGTCATATATCATGTTCTTACTAAAATTGGGATTGAAGAATATTGGTTAGTAATACCAGTGGTATTTTATCTTTTTTCTATGTTGATTAATAATTTTTGGGCCAAATCAAATTTAAATTCTCGATTATTAAGTGCTGTAAGTTTAGGAGCATTAATCGTACTATATTTCTATATCAGTATTGAGAAAATCAATCTTTGGGTTACCAGTAATGCAGAATTGCTATCTTTTCTTATTGTGTTGATTTATTTTATTAATTTGATTCTAGTTAATAAAGCAATAAAAGTTACTGAAGTAGATAGTATGAGTAATGATAATAATAGTTTATTTAATTTGTTTTATATTAATACATCGAAAGTCCATGAAATAGTAATGCTAATTGATAATAAGATTATGAAGACAGTAGAAAAAGAACAAATCTCAGAAGAATTACTCAAATATAACTCATCGCTTAATTTAAATGTCCCTGATACTCTGACAACTGGAATTGGTTATTTGAAGGAAGATAATTCTAAAAAGAAAGTGTATGAGAGTTTTGATGTGAAAAATACGAAGTCTATAATGCTTAGAAAAATATATGAAACAATACAGGCTAATAAGCAACAAAGTAGAAATACGCTAAAAACTGGCGATTTAGTTGTTTTTGAAAACATAGAACTCAGACCAAGGAATATTGATGATACGGTACTTGTATTAAATATTTTAAGGGATAGTAATATCAAGAATTCATCAAATGATAATTTAGAGATAAATCTCAACAAAATGATGGATAAAATGCTTGATGACTTTACTATAGACTATATATTTTCATATAAAACTGATGATGTTGAAGAAGAATTTATCGTTCAATTGCCGTTCAAAAATAACGATAACTTTGAAAATGGTTATCAACATAATGACTTGCAATTAGGCAAACTAAGCTTAATGGGTATATACCGTGGGGAAATTGACTACTCTCAGCGAGAAAGTACATCATCAAAGTTTTTAGATCTAATGTCAAAATCATATCAAAATGAGTTGAAAGAGGGTTCAGACGCAATCATGAAATCTAGTAATGCATCTGGAGAAGCGGTAGAGATAGCATTTGACTTTAGTCATAATAAATTGAGCGAAAAATTAAATTTGATTGATGTAATAGCAATTATACAAGAATTAAACATAGATAGGAAAAATTGAAATGGGAGCATTATTATATATTTATGATAGAAATAAAATAACGGATATGAGAGATGCTCTTTCTGATAGGAGATTTATTAGCATTAGTTATTTGCTTCATATTTGCGACAATATAGACGACTTGATGAATCTTGATTATACTTCTAGGAGTAATCTAGTTATAGATCTCAGTAATCTTATTAAAGAAGGAAATCTGAACAGCATTTATACTGAAAGATATTTACTTACAATACTAAGCGAATTTGAAAACACCATATTTTGCATTAGATCCGAATACTTTAATTCATTAATTGATATATATCCATACCTTTTTGATGATGATAAAATAAGCTTAGAATTCCAAGAAGCAGAACAAATTCAAAATGAAATAATTGGTAAAAGTCTGAAAATTATTTCTTCTTTAAAGTTGTTCGTATATAGAATGAAAAGTACGTTTAGACAATTATCAGATGATAATAAAATAGTATCTTTATTAAATCTGGTTGATGCATTTGATGGAGTATCATTAAAGTATAACCCTGACATCATAAGAGATGCAACGAAGGAAAGTAATGTTGATTTTGTTGATATATCATCAATCATCCCACTCTTTAATGTTAGAAAGGATTTAATTTCTTATTTTGAAGTATTACTTTATCATATTGCAACAAACGAGAAAGTAAGCTTTTCAATTACTGATGAATTCTCTGAGGAGGCTTTACAGTATTTCCCTTTAGTTTTTAACGGGGTAGAATACATCGACAGCGAAACTGTTAACACTAGTACTATCAGTGATAATGATAAAGTAGTTAATATAGAAGAGATTAATTTGATATCTAGACAAATAAACAGAAAATTACAAGGGCATCAAGCATTCAAAGATGATTTTAGTCATAATTTATTAAAATTCACTTTTTTAAGCACATTATCTAAACGAAAGATACTATCGATATTTCTTTGTGGCGATTCTGGAATAGGCAAGACTGAGTTCGCTAAGATTGCATCTACCATAATGTTTCCGAGTGAGCAACTTATAAAAATAAATTTCGGGAATTATTCAACAGAAGGTGTTTTGAATAGCTTGATAGGCTCACCGCTTGGTTATGTAGGGAGTGGAGAAGGTGGCGAATTAATAAATAAAATTAAAACATCAAAATCAAGGATAATTTTGATAGACGAATTTGAAAAGGCAACTCCAAGTGTATTCAATTTTTTTTATGAATTGCTGGAGGATGGGAAATTTACTGATCGACATGGGGTAGAACATGATCTATCTGGATATATTATTGTGTTCACTTCGAATATGTCCCAAACAACATATCGAAATATGATACCAGACCCATTAAAATCAAGGTTTGATATGGTATATAATTTCACTGATTTAGCAGAAGAAGATAAGATGACATATATTATAAGTACAGCAAGTAACTTAGTTGATAGGCTAAAAGAAGAATTTGGCATATTAGTGGATATTAATTCGATTCAGACACCTTTAAATGAGCTTGCTAGATATAAAAATCTTAGAGATATTAAACGTAAGATAGAAGACATAGTATTTGTCACTTTCTTTGATCTATGGAAATTAGATATTTGAGTTGGATATTGCTGTGTCATTAAGGCGCAGCTTTTTGTACGACTGGCACTCGCCTCTTTGCGAATGTTCTCCGCAATGAACAAGTTATGACAAGCAGCGGTTACGCTACATTGAGTAAACACGAACTAAGAGTTTAGAGGATTGTTTTCCACAGGGGCAGTTTTAAATGTATGCTGAAAGCTGGAGCGAATGGATCAGTTATGAGAGGAATGTGGTGGCTACCGAGGAGAAGAACTAATCGTTATCCAGAATCACGGAACTATTTGGATCGTTGAGTCTTCTTTGGCTTACTAAGGAATATATCGCTTTGGTACCTCAAATATCGCCTAAGATGTTCTTGCTGTTCTCCCCTGCTCGTAATACTATTTCATATTCAGCGAAATGTACCAAGATTCCGCGAGCGGACCGAATTGGAGGCGGCTTTTCCAGCTCATTTTCATAACGGGCTGGAGAAGCCAGATATACGAAATTAAAGCTGTACTCCATCAAGTTAGTGATTGAGTCTTCGTACCTTCGCCATTTTGGAGAAATCATTTTAAAGCCAAATTGATTTTATTCGATAAGTCGGCTATTTGGAGATTTCTCCGGAAAAATTAATGCGCTTTCAATGAGATATTTAATTTTTTTTCGTTGTTCTTCAATGACTACGACCTCTTTAGAAAGTTCATTGAAAAAAGAATAATGACTTTTGACTCCCAACATGATTAAGTATGAAGCTCCTTCAGATCGGCTGTTTACATGTCCACTTGTAATTAAATCATCAATAATACTCATGACATCATCTGAAATACGAACAGAAACGACATTTTTTCTAGTTTCTTTATTTAGATCATTTTTTTGAGCTAATAAACGCTGAGCCGCCTCTTCGGTAAGTAATTTCTTTTCTATAAGACCTTCAAGAATCGTTTCATCAATCGGAACTCCCATTTGCATTTTACGTTCAAGCTTTTCTTCCGTGGCTTTTTGAATATCCATTTTTTCACACTCCTTCATATCGACATTACATTATTACACGTAATTTATAAAGTCATTTAGCCGCGTTTCTTCCCCAAAAATCGAGTGAAATTCTTGGCAAGTTGATTCCTGTGATATTTGTTCCTACAGCACGAAAGGAAACATTTTATTGCTATCGGACCGTAATCCCAATTCGGCATTTCATAGTTGCACACCAAGCTTGCCTCCCGTAGGACATATGTCTCCTTTTCTACGAAAACGATTAAAAAAGCTTTATAATCCACTGCAAATGTTCGATATACAACAAATGAACATCCGCATATCCCATGTTTACATCCTGAAATCGAGCTCAGAAATGTGGCACGGGAGAACAGAATAATACATATAACAGGTTGTTAGGAACAGAGAAAGTTCTGTCTGGTGGTAAGGCAGGAACTAACAAAGGAGAAGAAGACATGAAGGGACGAACGAGTCACAAACGAAACAAACGCAGCATCTGCGTGAACTTGCTGTTATCCATGCTATTGTTGGTTAGCAGCTTGCCGCTATGGCCAAGCAAGGCAGCGAACGCTGCAGCCGAAGGGTCATATCTCTTATCCCTGAACAGACCGGTGTATAGCTCCTCATCCCTTGGTGGGAATACAGCCGATCTTGCCGTGGATGGAAACAAAGATACCCGATGGGAAAGTGCATGGCAGCAGGACCCTCAGTGGATCTATGTTGACCTGGGCGCAGTTGCCTCCATCTCGAACATTTCGATTCAGTGGGAAAATGCTTATGCATCCTCCTTCGATCTTGAAGTGTCGGATGACGAAGTTAACTGGGAGCAAGTATACTCCACAACGAAGGGTCAAGGCGGTCTGACGGAAGTGGAGGTTTCCGCCAATGCACGATATGTGCGTTTGTTCAGTCATGAACGGGCACAGCAAGCCTACGGTGTATCTCTTTACGCGTTCGATGTGTATGGAACGGGTGGAGCAAATCCGCCTCCAAAACCAACTGCAGCCAACCTTGCCCTGGGTAAATCGGTCATGGCGTCATCGGAGGAGATTGACGAACCTAGCCGCTCCGCCGAAGACAAGGCCAAAATGCAGAAGCGCGATTATGAAGCGCGCAATGTGACAGATGGTGATTCAGGTACACGCTGGTCTTCCATTTACAAGGATCAGGAATGGATTGTTGTGGATCTTGGTCAACCTCATGAAATCGGAGGAATTTCGCTGCAATGGGAAAATGCGTTTGGACGTGCTTACGACATTCAGGTATCCGACGACGCAAAGCAATGGACTACGCTGTATCGGGAGTTACACAGCAACGGTGGACGGGATGACATTCCTGTATATGCTGAAGCCAGATATGTCAGGCTTGCAGGGCTTGGCCGAGGTACAACCAATGGGTATTCACTTTATGCCTTTGATGTATATGAGTATATTCAAGGGAATGAAAAACCGGTCTACACCATTCCGTCTATTCCAGAGATGAGCTCGGTACAAGTCGGCGCTGGCAGTTATGCCATTAATGACATCACGATGCTGCAGCCGAAAAACCCGAAAAATCGCACAGCCGACATCACCGCTCCAATTCCATCCAATGACTGGTGGCAATCGATTCTCGTTTCGGATTTAGGAGATGGAAACAATCTGGTCACGCTGCCGTTCAAAAATAGATACTCCAAGCAGGGGCTTCATATTTTGAATCCTGGTGCCGGATACGTTTCTGCTGACGGCAACTCGATGGATGCTGATGGTGAAGCTGACCTTATCCTGACAACAAGCGATATGAACCCGGCCAAGGTCAATACCAAGGTCGCAGGATACGGAGATTACTCCGCTAACATCATCATGAGTGATGATGACACGGCGAAGGTCAATACAACCTTCGTAAAAGGCTCCCCTTTTCTATACAATACGTTCGAGAACCCGGAAACCATCCTGCTCCGTTCACCGAACATCACACGTCTCTTTGATGATCAAAATCATGAGATTGTGCTAAAGGACGGGGAATCATGGACCGGGGATCATATCGGCGTAGAAGTCACCAATCAGGACAGAGCGCCTTCGCCGCAAACTTTTACAAGAAACTACGGCCTTTATGCACCTGAAGGAACCACATTTATAAAGCTTGGCAATACAATTAAGATTAAGCTGGGATCACACGAAAATTATTTATCGCTGGCTACTCTGCCATCTGCGTCAGAATTAGCATACTATTACCAGCATGCCTATGCTTTTGTGACGGACACAGTTGTCGATTACGACTATAACGAGAGCACTTCACAAGTTACAACGACCTTCAGCTCGGTTACACAAACGAAGCGTGCCAACTTTTCCGCGAGCACATTAATGGCTTTGTTCCCGCATCAGTGGAAACTTGCAACAACTCCACTCACGGAGCTCGCTTACCCTTCTATTCGTGGAGAGATGAAAGTGAGCGAAGGCAACAGCTTTACAACACAAGATCGTTTCTACGGCATTATTCCTCAATTTGTGGAGCCGGATGATCCGACTTACTCACGCGCGCAATTAATCAGTTATCTGGATCAGCTTGATGCAGATACGTCAGGCAATATAATGAGTGAAGATCCCTACTGGCAGGGGAAAAAACTTCATCCGCTTGCACTGGGTGTGCTCATTAGCGATCAGCTTGGAGATCAGGAACGTCGGGACCACTACCTGTCCCAGTTAAGAAGCATTTTGACCGACTGGTACACCTATTCACCGGATGAACGTCTACACTCCTATTATTTTTATTACTCGGATGAATGGGGAACGATCTTCCCTTATGGAAGCGGGTTCGGAGTCAATACCGGGCTGACGGATCATCATTTTACGTATGGTTATTACGTCTTTGCATCTGCGGTGCTGGCTATGTATGATCCAGCTTTTGTACAGGATTATGGCGATATGGTCGAACTGCTGATCCGGGATTATGCCAATCCTTCGCACACAGACGATCAATTCCCATGGATGCGTAATTTTGATCCTTATGCAGGTCATTCCTGGGCGGGCGGTTATGCCGACAATCGCAGCGGAAACAATCAGGAAGCTGCAGGCGAAGCTCTATTCAGTTGGGTCGGACAATATATGTGGGGCGAAGTAACGGGGAACAAAGCCTATCGCGACGCAGGTATCTGGGGCTTTGTCACCGAGGAAAAAGCAGCCGAGCAATATTGGTTCAACTATGATGGGGATAACTGGCTGGAAGGATACAAACATGCTACCGTAGGGCATGTATACGGCAGTGCTTACCTGTATGGTACGTACTTCTCCAACGAGGCCGAGCATATTTACGGCATTCACTGGCTGCCGCCCGCAGAGTGGATGACCTATTATGGTCGTGATCCGAAGAATACTGCGGCATTATACAACGGTCTGATCAAGGATCTTGGGGGTCAGCAGGAGCACACATGGCAGCACATCATCTGGCCCTTCCAATCCATCGGGGACCCGCAGGCTACTCTTGCGAAGTGGGATACGAAAGAGATGCAGCAAAACGAAGTCTTTAACGCCTATTGGTTCATACACAGTATGGCATCCACAGGAACACGTACCATGGACATTTGGGCTGATTCCCCCGCAGCGACCGTATACGAAAAGAATGGCGTCTACACGGCACAAATCTGGAATCCATCAGATACCGCCAAAACGGTTCGCTTTTATAATGCAAGCGGTGCTTTGGGTTCAGCTACCGTCTATGCGAAGGCTCAAGTGAAGGTCAATCCATTGGAACATACAGTAGTCGAACAGCCGGATGCTTCACAAGGCGTCACCTATCTGGATCGCAGCAAATGGACGATTACCGCCTCTTCCAGTTCGGAAGCAGTGGAACGCATGATAGACGGAGATTTGACTACCCGCTGGTCATCGGGACAAACACAACAGCCCGGAGACTGGCTCCATATTGATCTGGGCAACGAGCAGATGATGGACACTCTTTTCATGAACTCCGGCAACAGTGGAGGTGATTATGCCCACGGGTATGAAGTTTACGTTTCGAAGGACGGTGAGAACTGGAGCATGCCGATTGCACAGGGAACCGGGACATCTCCGAGCCTGTCCGTCGATTTGGGAATGCAGACCGCGCGTTACATCAAAATTGTATTGACTGCTCCCGCAGACAGTTGGTGGTCCATCTCGGAACTCAAGCTCGCCCGATTCGGGAAATTGGACCAAGCACCTGAACAACCAAATCCAGCTCCAGCCCCGCTGCCCGATCGGTCAACCTGGATCGTGACCGCTTCCTCCACGCAAGGAACGGATGTCTCAGCTCACATGCTGGATGGAAATAAAGACACATTATGGACGAACGGACGAAAGCAAACGAGCGGACAGTGGATTACGATTAATCTTGGGCAAACGAGTGCTTTTGACGCGATAGAGCTGGACCCGGGGAACGCCAAGGATGACTATCCGCGGCAATATCGCATTTTCGTTTCCGATGACGGGCAAAACTGGGGAACCTCTATTGCCGGAGGCGAAGGAACGCCGGGACGTCTCTCCATCACCTTCCCCGAACAGCAGGCACGTTATGTGAAGATCATGCAGACCAGTGAATCCGATCAATGGTGGTCGGTCTCTGAGCTATTTGTTAATCACTATGGAACAGGAAAACAAAAACGTCTGCTTCCAGATGGCTGGTCCGTCACAACGTCTTCCGGTGAGGGGGCTGCCACGGTGCTGGATGGCTCGAACGAAACTCGCTGGACTTCCGGTCAGACACAAACAGGCGGTGAGTGGCTTCAGCTGGATCTGGGCCATTCAGAGACAGTGAACCGGATTGTACTGGATAGTGCACACTACAGTGAGGATTATGCTCGTGGTTATGAGGTATACACCTCTCTCGACGGCATGGATTGGGGTAAAGCTGTGGCTACGGGTGAAGGGAAACATGCCTTGCTGTTCATTGCATTCGCTCCTCATGAAGCCCGCTATATCAAAATCGTTCAGACCGGAACGGATTCTCACTGGTGGTCTGTAGCTGAAATCGCAGTTTACACTGCCGATCAGACACTATGGATACCCGGGAAACAGGATGAGCTGCTGCCTACCGAACTGGATCGGACATCCTGGACAGCCACAGCTTCCACGTATGAGGACGTTGGTGCACTGCTGGATGATGATCTGAACTCACGCTGGACCTCTGCATCCGGACAACAAGCCGACCAGTGGATTCAGATCGATCTGGGAAGCATCCAGAATTTCAGCCGGTTAACTATGGACTCAAGCAGCAGCACCAATGACTATGCCCGCAGTTTTACAATCTTCACTTCAACGGATGGCGAGCAATGGAATTCGGTTTCAGAAGCTGTGGGAACAGATTCTTTAATCTCAGTGACATTCACGAACCAGAAGGCACGATATGTCAAAATTGCTTTGACTACGGACAATGCTGAGTGGTGGTGGTCTATTGCTGAGCTGAAGCTGTACCAATGATACACTGAATTAAAAATCATCAATCTTACGCTGAATAAAAAAACATTAATCCAAGGATTTAAATATCGTTCGTGTAACCACCTCTCTCCCTTAATTTTGCGGGACAGGGGTGTTTTTTTGAATTCACCCGCTTCTAAATGCAATAAGCAGTTATCTCGAATTGAATACGTACTTTCAAATCACGAATACGAACGGCAGCAGGACACACTGAATATCCACCTAAGCACAGCTTTAGCGACCGTCATATGTTTTTTTTGCGTTGTTCCCGAAATCAGCCTATTGGAAAATTGAGGATTGACAGCGCTAGACATCCAATTTAATATAATCTTAGCGGAAAACTATGAATAAATTCAGTAGAAATAAATCCACTAAAAGGAGACTACAAAATGTCTGCCCTCCAAACGTTTAAAGCATCTGCTCATCTGCAAAACGGAGTTCAAGTGAAAGTAGCATCCCGAAACTTCGAGTTTATTATCGACGAGCCCAAAAGCTTGGGTGGCACTGATACCGGCATGAATCCGGTGGAAGCTTTACTCGCCTCGCTGGGAGCATGTCAGTCGATCGTAGCCAGGGTATATGCGCCTAAATTCGGGGTGAACCTCAATGATTTCTTTGTAGATGTAGAAGGCGATATTGACCTGGATGGCTTTTTCGACAAATCAGAGGTGCGTCCGGGCTATTCCGATATTCGGTATACATTCCGTATCAAAACAGATTCTCCTCCAGAGCAGGTTGAAGCATTTGTACAATTCCTAGAGAGCAAGTGCCCGGTTGGAGATACGTTGGCACATCCGGTTAATCTCAAGTTGGACAGAATTATCATCGAAAACTAAGCAGCCTATAAATACTGTGAAACCGGGGTTTTAAAAGATTCCTCCCAACAATTTAATGGTCAAAAATTTTTCTCTACCGTAATAGGTAGAACTGATATTGAATTGTTAACCATACAAATATTAGAGATAAAAAAAGCCCGCGTTTTTCGCGGGCTTCTGGATGAAATCTATTATTGCTTTTTACTTAAAGATACATTTGCTGTTAACGTCTTGTCGATCGTCGTCCAGTTTACATAAGCACCCAGTATTTCATTAATAACGGAAACCGGAACTGCGGTTTCGCCATTTAAAAGCTTTGGTACTTTACTGTTGAACACTAGTTTATCGTTAATTGAATACACATCTGAACCAATTTGAGCACTTATATTTTTTGTGCCTAATTTGATTTGTGTTGTACGCGACTTATTAACCCACACTACTGTACCGCCCAAAAGCTCCGAAATTGTTCGAATCGGTACATAGAACTCATTGTTATGAACAACCGGTTTGATTAACGTACCATCTACATTCATGGCAACGTCAACATATTCAAGGAAATCAGTCTTTCGAATGAGTCCATGAACCCCTTTAGTTCGGTCTACGACCTGAGATACTTCATAATCCGTTGCAGCCGACAGATAAGCATAAGCTACACTTCTATCCATATCAAGCTTATCGGATAAAAATTGAATCGATTCACGCACTGATTCTTTCATTGCTTCATCCAAATCAGGATCCAGTCCAATGGGAATCCAATAATCCTCTGTTTCAGCAAAGGGCTGCGTGAATTCTCCACGATGTGGTATTGATGGATCACCTTTCTTTAACACCGTTAACCGAACCGTACCTCTTAAGGAAGCTTCCAATGCAGTTAACGCTACTTCTCCATCTCCTTGAGCAAAATGTGGATCTCCAGTATAGAATAACCCGCCTTTAACTTGAATCGGATAATAAATAGTCGCACCAACACCTAACTCATTAATATCCATATTGCCTCCTGTTTCAATAGGCGGGATAGAACTCACAACTTCGCTGGTATTTGGCGCAACCCCCATCACACCTAGAAACGGGTTAATTGGAAAACGTACCTTCTTGCCGGCTTTTGTTGGTAATAAACCATACCAATTGCCGTTGATTTCTTCAATAGGCGTAAATATAGATACATTATTATATAATTCCGGTTTTGTTGCGCTAGCTCCCTCTTGCGGGCCTGTATTTTCTGGAAATTCGTTAGGAAGGGCACCTTTACCATGGCGGTTAGAAATGACACCATATGGAACTCGAGTTTGCAACGAAAGGACTTCTACTTTAAGAACATCTCCTGGCATCGCTCCTTCAACCGCTACTGGCCCAGTGATAATATGAGGTCCGTCTTTTACATAATCATGCTTAATCGCAGACGCCGCAATTGCCTTCGCATCATCCAACACTCCATCGGGTGAGATACCGAATTTGCCGAAGTACTCCACTGGATTTCTCCCTTGATCCTCTATCAGTCCCTCATGCGATACCGTATCAAACGTTACAGCACTCCCTGATGGTACAGTAAGAATCGGTGAGCTGTCTCGATTAGGCAGTGATCCCCAGCGAATGTTCTCAGTCGCAGACGTTACATAATAATCACCTTCTACCTTATCGATGGTTGTTGGTTGCAGCGGCATAGAAAAGCCCACTGAAGGTAGAGCAAATGTAAACATACCTATAATCCCTGCTGAAATGCCAAATTTCCTAATGGTTCGGTTAATAAACATTAAGCTCCCCTTCTATAATATGTAATATTACCTAACACGAATATACAATAACATATAAATGTATTAACAACAATATTTTATTGTCATAAAAAATAACATAATAGAACCAAATGTCAAGAATACCCATATAAAATCCATAAATATATGTCAATATAATTATCATGAATAAGACATGTAAAATTTAAATACATTTAGTAAACTTGAGGATCCTTCTTCAGAGATTTGAACAAACGAAATGAAGTGAGCTGGAGCGACTGGATCAGTTATGAGAGGAATGCGTTTGCGACGGGAGAGGAATAGAACACCGAAACATTGGCTTCAATGTCAACATGAAGTCAACCAGGTATGAGTAAAATATCAAAATGACGTAAACAGAAATTCAAGCTGATATAACAAAAAGCCTCCGTGAGGAGGCTTCAGCGTTGTTTATCAAACAACATTTTTGGCTTTATTTTAGCGGAACCTTCATTTCCAGCTCTTCAATGTAATTTTTAACGATCTCCCCATCGGCATCCAGCTTATACGCGCCATTTGTTGCACCAGGTACTTCCATCTCGGGATAAAACGGTTTAATCGTGATAGATTTAGCGTTTGCTTGAATCGGAGTTAACACGATGTCATGATACAGTGCTTTTTCTTTATTGTTATCATCTGTACCAAACGCAGTTAAGTAATCCAGTTGACGGCCGCTGTCATCCACAAACTCATACATCATACCAAAAACCCGCTCTGTTGTATCTCCCTTCCCAATCAGTTGAATACGAGTTGAAGTTGATGTAAGACTTATTTTACCAAGCTCAAGAGTCAGGTTCCCCAGCCTGTTTGGTCAAGCTGTCTGTTAACACCACTGGTTTGTCTGCTGTCTTTTGCATTGGAAGTTCAACAATGTAAGGTTTATCCACCCCTGCAAGCTTTACCTTTAGTTTAAGCTGAAACTTCTCTGGAAAAGTGTAGCCTTTGCCGCCTAACCATGAAGGATCCGTAATTTTAACACGAATACTTTTAGAATGATCTCCAGGCCCCCACCCTAGGTTAGGCCTTTGCCCAAGCGTTTTTCCACCAAGATCCATAATAGATTTTCCGTTAATATAAACGTCAATAGACTCAAGAGTCCCTTCATCCATAGGCTTGCTTTCATCTCCTGCACCGTTGTACACGAAGCTGTTCTTTAGTCCCTTGCCCGTCCGGTCGATCGAAATATCAATAAGGTTTCCGTCAAACACAGCTTTTTTCACCTCAAGCGTAATTCCACTCTGAGTCACTCGAACCGCGTCCGCTTTAATCGCAGCCTTTCCTTTTTCTCCAGTAGCTTGAGCTGCCGCAGCATCAACCGTTGTTGCTTGATATCCCCAAGCCCCGCCTCCAACTAACAATCCTGTTGCCAAAGCTGTTACCGCAATCATTTTAGATGTGTTTTTCATGGTTTATCGTCTCCTCTTGTTTCGGATGAAATCTCGTATAGTTTCTGTATTTCTGCTTGATCCACCGGAAAGGTGATCTCCAGCCCATTGATATAATTTTTAATGACTTCCCCGCGCTCGTTTAGTTTGAAGCGTCCTGAAGAGGATGAAGGATCCTCCATTTCAGGCAAAAAAGCTTTCAGTTTGATCGATGAAGGAGCCTTTGCCATACGTTCAAACAGCACATTATAACGAAGCTCTCCTGCGTGGCCGGTTTCATGCGCACCATATCCGCCAATGAAACCCAGCACATTGCCCCTGTCATCCCACAGTTCAAACCATAGCCGATGCTGCCATTCCTGATCATCCGAATCAACACTTAACAACACTTGGGTTGTAATTGGTGTGAACTGGATTTCACTTAAGGTCAGCTTGTGGCCTCTCCATTCTCTCGACTTCTGAACGGTGGACATGACATTGGCCTGCTGTTTACGTACCGGGAGTTCCATCACAAATGGCTCCTCAATCCCCTCCAGACCAATCTGAACTGTCAGCGTAAATGCATCTGGAAGTGCTGATGTGAACTGCTGCGATGCGGAACGTGGCGTTAATTCATAAATGGCTGTATTTGGATCGGATGTGCGTTTTGCACTAAGACCCATATTCCATCCATTTTCCTGCCGATCGATGGGACGTCCATCGATCTGCGCATCAAAGGAATGAATGGCTCCTTTAGGGTATTCGTGCTTTGTTCCGTTCCCCGTAGAAATTTGGTCAAGAATACCGCCACTTTGTTTTTCTCCATCACGAGTAACTATCATGGATAGCCTTATGCCATCGTAGACAAGCTCTGGAATACGGAGAGTAATTCCATCATGGGTGGCGCTGGCTTCCACGACTTCTGCAAGACCGTTCTCCTCCAAGGTTTGCAGGCCTAAGTCGTCGGCGGCCAGCTTAAACAGACTGCCGATGAGTGGAACACTTTGCAGTGATGCTGCTATGGCTGGTGATACAGCGGCACCGCCCAGCAAGCCACCGATCGTAACAATCATCACCGCTGCAGCTATCAAAAGGAACCGGTAAACCGGGGACACAGAACGAACAGACTTTTTACGGTGGTGACTGCGTTTTCGCATCGGGAGAGCCTCCAGTGCGGCATAGACCTCTTCCTGACGGTGGCGAATCATGTCGGGTACCTTACCCGCATTCGCTTTACCCAATTCCCGCAGTTCCTGATCAAGATCACGTTGATTCAATCGCACTCTCCCCTTTCCAATCCATTTGTTTCGCAAGCACCCCGCGTGCTCTGTGTAAGCGTGCTTTGACAGCACCTTCCGACAGTTCCAGAACACTCGCTATTTGTTTGATCGGCAAATCCTGATAATAGAACAGATGAATAACCAAACGTAACGACTCGTCCAGATTCTCAACAGCTTCCCTTAAATCTTGCTGCCTGCTGTTTACAAAATGTGTTAGATTGCCGCGTGTTTCAGTCTGCTCAGGCAGCTCCGCCATGACAACGGTTCGTTTGCGCATACGGAGCACCTGATTACATTCATTAATGAGAATGCGAATAAGCCATGTTTTAAAATAAGCTGTATTCCGTAAACCGGTTATGCCTTTATATGCTTTCAGTGTTGTTTCCTGAAGAGCATCCGCGCAATCCTCATCCCGTCCCACAATGGATTTTGCCAAACTGTACAGCTCGGGCTCCAGCCTCCGGAATAGCTGAATAAAAGCTTCACGATCTCCCTGCTGTGCTCTTTTGACTTCTTGCTCCATAATTTGATGCACGAATTTCACTCCTTCTGAGGGCCCTCTATTAAATTAGATGGACGAGTACAGCAAAAGGTTATATGTAGGATAAAAATAAATTTCTGCGATTCACTAAAATGCTAAAAACCGTACATTCGGGCTCCTTTTATGATGTGGAGAAAATATCCTGTTCAAATCATGAGTAAGCAATGAAAATAGATTATGATCATTACAATCAAGAATGGATTTACAGTTTTACAGAAGGGAGCCACTCTCCATTGAAAGCAACCATAGATACACAAGAACAGCTGTTAGTTTGGCATCGGGCAGCATTAAGCATTATGGATATACGATACATTACGATAGAAGCTGGCGATCGGCACTCTCCTTATTTGTTTCCAGCAAGTGCCTTTCTGTACGTAACACACGGCAGTGCAACAATAACTTTAGATGGTATTGAGCATGTCTCCAAACCTTTTTATATGTTACATGGAGGAAAAGGTACCCGTCTGGATATCACCCTGACCAGTGATGCCTTTCGTTTTTATCTGATTCTGTACAAGGCTTTTTTTCCCAACCCGGCTGATCTGCGGGTCCTTCGACATCTGGATCCACATATGCCATTCCGCGTTCAGTATGGCTTTATTCCGCTCCACCCTGCTATCTTATACAAACTGGCTGAACAGATGCTTAGCGAATGGCATACAACCAAGCGATTAGAGCATCTTCATGTCAAAACAATGTTTTATCAATTCACCTATGAATTGCTCAGACAAATGGATCAGCAGAAGGTCCATACAACATATCCCAATCTCACATCTCAGCTCATAAATTACATCCAGGAGTACTATGCTGAGCCATTAACCAGGGAAACGCTCGCCCACACCTTTCACTATAGTGGTGCTTATCTGTCAAAATGCTTCAAACGTGAAACCGGCACAAGTATTATTGATTATTTGATAAGTGTTCGGGTCACTAAAGCTAAAAAACTGCTGCTTCAAACCAGCTTGTCTTTACAGGAAATCGCAGCAAGTGTCGGATATCCAGACGTCTCCTACTTTATTCGCATATTTAAAAAGCACACTGGAATTACGCCGAAACAATATAAAAGTGAAACACGCTCACAGAAAAAAAGCGCTAATGATCCTATCATAAAGCTCGGATCATCCATTGCCCCTCGTAAACTTCGTCGTTATATTGAGAACAGAACTGAGAATCATTATCAAAACAATGAAAGAGGAGATTTACGGATGTTTAAACGCAAATTACCTGTCGGCATCACGCTGCTGTTATGTCTGACTCTTTTGGTCACGGCCTGCTCCAAACCAGCAAGCACAACTTCAGCAAGTGACAGCGCCACCAATACTTCTGTAGGTACAAATACAACGTCCAGCACAACAACGGGCAACGCTTCTGAATGGATTACTTACAATGCGATTAATGGCGAAGTAAAAATCCCTAAAAATCCACAACGCGTCGTTATGGTAGCAGGGGCATTCACCGGGCATTTGTTAGCACTTGGTATTAAACCCGTTGGAGCAGGAGACGAGTCTTTCAACAGCTATACGGAAGGAAAACTTGATGATGTTGTAAACATAGGAAATGACGTGTCTTATGAGAAAATAATGGAGCTGCAGCCAGATTTAATCGTCGTCTGGAATGATGCAGAAACCATTGAAAAACTGTCCAAAATTGCACCGACCGTTGCTGTTGAATACGGAGTTCCTTTTCGCAAGCAATTGATCGAGTTTGGCAAAATGACAGGCAGAGAAGAACAAGCAAAGGCATGGATTGCGGACTGGGATGCCAAAATTACTAAATACAAGCCACTGGTGAGACAAGCGGTTGGTAATCGTACCGTATCCATCTTTGATTCAGGAAGTGCCAAAGAATTTTATGCCTATGGCAGCTTCGGCAGAGGTGGAGATATTATTTATGGAGAGTTTGATCTAAAGGCTCCTCCTATCATTCAAAAAGAGGCCATTGATAGCGGTAAGGGCTGGGCCAAACTCTCTCTTGAGTTGTTGCCCCAATACGCGGGGGATTACATTTTTATTAGCAGCTGGACAGGTGATGAAAGTGCTGCTCCGATTTTTGAAGGCACGATCTGGGAGAGTCTTCCTGCTGTGCGAAACCAGCATGTTTACAGGGAAGATAGCCGTGGCTTTGTGTTCAGTGACCCCATTTCGCTGGAAGCCCAGCTTGAATTTGTCGTGAAAAGCTTAACCGACATGGAGTGAAATCATTTGCATATTTTCATAATCAGCTTCAAATCCTATGAGATGGTTGGGACATTCTGGACCCAATAATAAATTGATGCCATTCGCTATTAAAGGAGAATCCCACATGAAGGCAGCCATCGTCACAGAGGATAAAAAGGTTCGTGTAGAGGAAAAACAGCTGCGCCCACTCAATCATGGAGAAGCACTCGTACAGATGGAATATTGCGGCGTGTGCCACACAGATTTACATGTGAAAAATGCCGATTTCGGTAATGTTACAGGCAGGGTGCTTGGGCATGAAGGGATTGGCAAAGTCATTAAGTTAGGGGAAGGCGTGACAAGTCTAGAGATTGGTGATCGAGTCAGTATAGCCTGGCTGTTTGAGAGCTGCGGTCGCTGCGAATATTGTTTGACGGGGCGAGAAACACTGTGTCGTCAAGTCAAAAACGCGGGCTACACAGTGGATGGTGCGATGGCAGAACAATGCATCGTTACCGCAGATTATGCGGTCAAAGTACCCGACCAGCTTGATCCCGCTGCAGCAACGAGCGTAACCTGTGCCGGGGTGACCACTTATAAAGCGGTAAAAGTAAGTAATATCCGCCCTGGTCAGTGGATTGGAATTTTTGGCATCGGCGGTTTGGGAAATCTGGCTGTCCAATATGCCAAACATGTGTTCAATGCCAAGGTGATTGCTTTTGACATCAGCGATGAGAAGCTTGAGCTTGCACTGAAGGTGGGTGCAGACCATGCCGTGAATAGTCTAAAGGATGATCCAGTGCTGAAAGCCAAACAGCTAACCAACGGAGATGGTCTTGATGCAACTGTAGTCACCGCCGTTGCCAAAAAACCTTTTAATCAAGCCGTAGATGTTGTCAAAGCAGGTGGCCGGGTAGTTGCTGTAGGATTGCCTACTGACAAAATGGATCTCGATATTCCTCGTCTGGTTCTGGACGGCATACAGGTGATTGGCTCCTTGGTGGGCACCCGAGAGGATCTGCAGGAGGCCTTTGGCTTTGCCGCCGAAGGCAAAGTGGTACCGATTGTGAGCAAGCGTAAAATTGATGATATCAACCAGATCTTCGAAGAGATGGAAGAAGGTAAAATTCAGGGCCGCATGGTGATTGATTTTACAACTTAATGCGAATTACACAAACCGATAGGCTATGATGATGACATCGTAGCCTGTTTTATTTATGTTCTTTTATGGTTTTTATAAATGCTAAAAAATTGTCCTCCTGTCGTAGACACAAACTATTCACTTACAATTATTGGTGTTTTGTAGTAGACTTTTATTGTAAATATATAGTTATTATATTATAAATTTAGGAGGAATTTTCGTAATGAATCGTTATCTCTCATTATTGCTAAGTTTCTGTTTGATTTTTCTTAGTATTGCTCCCTTTGCAGAAGCAAAGCCGAATCAGGTTGGCTCCAGCGGACTTTATGAAGTCAGCACAGGTGTTTCTTTATATGCTGAGATTCAGGGCGTTAAAACCTCTCTTCCCACCGTTGTTTTCATTAGCGGGTATGGTGATGATTCATCCGTCTGGTCTGATATGCAATCCGAGATTTCCAAAACAACGTTAACTGTATCCTATGATCGGGCCGGACTTGGTCTTAGTGACGACACCACCAAGGATAAAACAGCAAAACAGCAAGTGAAGGAACTACATAAGCTTTTGCGAAAAGCTAATATTCCAGGGCCGTATGTACTGGTGGGCCACAGCCTCGGCGGGGTAAATGTGCGAGCTTTTGCTGACCGTTATAGAGATGAAGTTGCAGGAGCTGTTCTGATCGACGCCTCTCATGAAAAGCAGGAGGAAGCCATTTTAGCCACCCTGCCTGAAGAATTTAAAGAATTGTATTTATCACAATTTACTGTTGAAGGAAGCTATAAGGATGTCATCAAAAGCTTCAAATACATTGAAAAGCTGCGTGCCAAAGATACATTACGTGATCTTCCTTTAACCGTTGTTTCTGCAACAGAACATGGTATGGGACCAGAAATGGAATTGAAATGGGCAGAAATGCAGCTGGATCTGGCTTCGTTGTCCAACCATTCTACGCATGTCATTGCTCAAGGATCAGGACACTATGTATACCTTGACCAGCCAGAACTTGTGAAGCAGCAAATCCTTACCATGCTTGCACAATAGAAACCGGATATGTATCAGTGAATAGATCACGTGGAGTGATATATATTACGCTGTGACTGGTTAAACAATAGCCTCCAGAAGGAGACTGGGACATGGAATGGATGTATGAAGATGAAGATGTAGCTCAAAGAGTGACACGCGCCATTCAGACAGGTGATACTTCCTCTTTGGAGCAGCTTTTATTGGATCACTCCGGGTTGGCAAAAACAAAAATTCTGGAACGGAACCCTCAGAACAAAGGGGGCTGCTCAACCGTTTCCCGGACACTGCTGCATATAGCCACAGACTGGCCGGGTCATTTTCCCAATGTAACAAAGACGATTCGTATGTTGACCGGATACGGTGCTGAAGTTAACGCCCCCATGCTCGGTGCAAATCACGAGACCCCCTTGCATTGGGCTGCAAGCTGTGATGATGTACAGGCACTGGATGCTCTGATCGATGCTGGTGCTGACATTGAAGCATCCGGGGCCGTAATTGCCGGAGGAACACCGCTGGACGATGCCGTTGCATTTGCACAGTGGAATACCGCAAGGCGTCTGGTTGAACGCGGAGCTCTTACCGCACTTTGGCATGCAGCCGCACTCGGAAAGATCGATGCCATCAAAAACCATTTTAAAGGAAAGTCACTACCGGAATATTATCCTTGGACTTCAGGTAGCTCCTCGGCTCCAACAGATACAGTAAATATATCTTTCTGGTGTGCTTGTCATGGGGGCCAGCAAGAAGCAGCCGCATACCTTCTCCAGCAAGGTGCTGAACTGAATTGGGCAGCTGCCTGGGACGGATCGACACCATTGGACACAGTCAAGCGAAATGGTTTCACCGACTTGGTTACTTGGCTCGAACGACAGGGAGCTAAAGGTGCAGATAATATCAATCGTGAGATATGAACAGCCAGACTTACCGTAACAAGCAGTTAATTTCAGCGCAAATAAGGGGCTGGGTGCACTCAAACATGTTGAGTCGCCCAGCCCCTGCTTATGTATATTTTGCCATCATCATGTCATCCATGATGAGCTCGGACCCAATCACATTATAATAGATCATAAAATGCAGCCGTACCTGATTGATATTGAAGGTGCAGGGTTCTTTGACCTTGAGCATGAGCACAGCTTTCTGAAGCTTCGATTCGGCGAATACTATCGTTATTTTGAACAAGAAAATCTTGATTTTGCACGGCTGTCATTCTATCGTTTATGTCATCATTTATCGTTGACCTCAGGGGGACTAAAGCTTCTTCACAGACACTTCCCCGATCGGCAGTTTGCCAAGAATCTTGCTGCATATCATGCAAGGCAAGCGATAGAGATGCTTTCACATAACCGAGATTAATCGTTATTACCATTCATTGGGAACAATCGTTATTTCTCACAGGATGGGACCAAAAATGGAACTGAAATGGGCGAAATGCAGCAGGATCTCTTAACGCTGTCCCACCATTTTGCGCATAATTGTTGCTCAAGGATCAGGGCACTATATGGCTCGACCAGCCAAAGCTTGTGAAGCAGCAATCCTTACCATGCCGACCCAACAGAAAACAATATGTGTACAGTGAGAAAGTAACCGCCTAAAGTTCTAAAACTTCTGGCGGTTACTTTCTTATCGACAATGAGATTAACGTGCCCTGCCTTATAAAAGATTCCTTCAAGATCAGACAGGAATGCAAATCCATCCCCTATTTTATACATTGTAGATAAGAGCCTACTGCTCTAATATTTAAGAGTTTTTTGTCTGGATTGGAACTATTTAATATTTCCATTAAGTGATGCTAAGACCCGCGCTCGCATATCCTGCAACAGTGGTAGCCACATCGATTCCGGCTGTAACTGTTGCTGAGAAGACCATAAGCAATCGGTCACTCGCAGCTACTGAAATACTCAGCCCTGTGGTCAATCCACTGGAGATTGTGCCTAATGCTAGAATGCCAGTCAACGCTGGTGCCAAGGTTACAACGGCTCCCGGCACGGCCGTAAAGCTATTATCAGGTGTAGTGGATCGGAATAATTGTGCAGTAATAGTTATTGTAGTTCCGACCAAGCTAAGTGCTGCTGTTGTACTAAAATAAGCAGCAAGCGAAGTAATCGTTCCAGCACGCGGTGCAGAAAAAGCAAAGTTAAGCAACGTGCCCGGTGAGCCTGTGAGGTCAATAACTCCTCCACTGATCGTTATTCCAGTTGTACTGCTCCCAAAACCAACCAAGCTGGAAGTATTCAAAACTCCGCCTAAAACCGTAGTTAGTGAAGCCGGAAGACCAGATGCATAAGGAATAATCGCTCCAGTACCTGCCACGCCTGTTGCACCTGTCACGCCTGTCGCTCCAGTACCACCTGTCGGACCTGTTGCTCCTGTCACGCCTGTCGCGCCAGTACCACCTGTCGCTCCTGTCGGACCTGTTGCTCCTGTCACGCCTGTCGCGCCGGTACCACCTGTCGCTCCTGTCGGACCTGTTGCTCCTGCCACGCCCGTCGCGCCGGTACCACCTGTCGCTCCTGTCGGACCTGCTGCTCCTGTTACGCCTGTCGGACCTGTTGCTCCTGTTACGCCTGTCGGACCTGTTGCACCAGCAACGCCTGTCGCTCCCGTCGGGCCTGTTGCACCAGCAACGCCTGTCGCTCCCGTCGGGCCTGTTGCACCAGCAACGCCTGTCGCTCCTGTCGGACCTGTTGCACCAGCAACGCCTGTCGCTCCTGTCGGACCTGTTGCACCAGCAACGCCTGTCGCTCCCGTCGGGCCTGTTGCACCAGCAACGCCTGTCACGCCTGTCGCGCCGGTACCACCTGTCGCTCCTGTCGGACCTGTCGCTCCCGTCGGGCCTGTTGCACCAGCAACGCCTGTCGCTCCCGTCGGACCTGTTGCACCTGCCGCTCCCGTAGCCCCAGTTGCCCCTGTTGTACCCAGAATTTCACCCAGTAGTTCCGAAGAAACTAAACGATGGGCTGTCACTAGAGAGCCAGTACTGCTCTTCCCCCACACAGATATTTGGACAGGATCATTAAACTGAGCTGTTGTAGTGAAGGTGAATTCAAAGGCATCTAAATTGGCAAAGTAATTGTTTGTTATCACTTGATTTGGTGCAATATCAAAAGTTTGACTGACATATTGAATCCTTGTTCCGCCACTCATATAATATCCTTGAATTAGTACAGTCGAGACTGTAGCATCACTTCGATTATCAATTCTAACCGTTACGGATTGCGTCGGTCTTACACCACTAACAGCGTTATTTTCAATTGGCCCTGTCGATAAAAAACTCATCGCTTTGCTCCCTTCGTTGAAGAATAGTACCTTTGATGTGCATCTACCAATTCTCCTGATGCCTTTTTTCCCCACACTGAAATTTCGCCATCTCCCACATTTGCCTCATTTATTTCAAAAAGATACTCAAAGGCATCTAAATCCGCAAAATAATTACGAGTCAATGCCTCATTAGGAGCAACACTTATCAGTTCACTCACATACAACGTTCTTGTTGTGTCTAGCACATACCCCTGCACTGATACGAGTAGCTACCCGACTCACAATTCTAATAGTTACCTGCTTTGTTGGTCTAACACCGGAAACGGCATTATTCTCAATCGGTCCCGTTGACAAAATTGTCAATCTTCCATCTCCCTCCTTCTGTGAACCTCTTACTCCAGCAGCAATGCTTTACTAAAGACTTAATAATAATATTCCTGTACAGAAGCAAAGGTTCGGTACAAACAGGTATAATTCGCTTTGTTTACAGCTTTTTTGCATTTTCCTCCTAAACGCCTCTATCCCGAATTGGGGCGTATCTTGATACCTACTGAAGTGCATCTTTTACCGCCTTTTCGCCCCCTGCTTTATCACTTTTCCTTGACGCGCCCCGGCACACCTGCAGAAAACTTCCTGACTTGGAACGAAAATTCAGCAAAATTGGCTTCCTTCAGAATTCTCAGACACGCCCTAGTAAGCACACAAGAGAATTGAAGAATATATTCACTTTTGATCAAAAAAGGTCACAATAAAATTAAAAAAGCTGGCATCAGCATATCACCGACGTCAGCTTCCATAATGAATTAAATCATCGCCTGTACTTACTACAGCTTGTTAAACGCTTTGTTTTTATCAAAAAAACGGGCATTGTGAGAGGAAACACCTGCCATATTCGGGGCAGAAGGGTCCAAATATGTTTTTGCACTGTTAACTGCAAGGACTGCGTCAGAAAAAGCGCCTGCGATCAGTCTGAACTTGCTTCCATAAGTAATAAAGTCACCTGCACCAAATATCCCGGGAATACTTGTCCGCATACGTGCATCAACCCTTACTCCATAATCATCCTGCTTTAATCCCCATTGTACAAGCTGACCGAAATCACGATCATACCCATGGCATACAACAATCTCGTCGATGTCTAGCTGCGTAATCTCTCCATTCTCTACCTGAGTAACCTCTACCCGCTCTATATGCTCTCCCGCCCCGTATAAACGAGAAAGGGAATAGGGTGTCATTACCCGAACCATCGCTTTCATCTGCGCAACAGGTAACTCATGTGCACTGAACTGATGCTGTCTGTGAATCACGGTCACTTCGGAAGCGATTGGAGTGATCTCATTCGCCCAATCGACGGCCGAGTTTCCTCCACCTGAGATTAGAACACGCTTTCCAGCGAATCTTGACAGATCAGTAATCGTGTAATGCAAATTGGTCAGTTCATATCGATTAGCGCCTTCAATATCAAGCTTCTGTACCTGAGTTATGCCCCTTCCCGCACATAATATGATTGTTCTTGTATAATGCAGCTCTCCTGTTTGAGTAGTGAGCACAAAAATCCCATCTTCACGCCGTTGCATCTGATCTACTTGTTGCCCGTAAACGATGGTTGGTTCAAAGGTTCGTGACTGAATCTCCAGTGAATGAATCAGCCTCTCACAGCGAACTGGCTCAATTCCGCCAACATCCCAGATCAGCTTCTCTGGATAGGTTCGCATAAATCCACCCAGCTCCTGCTTGGCCTCAATGATTTTGGTTTGCATGGCTCTCATACCACTATAAAAAGCTGCGTACATGCCCGCCGGGCCCCCACCAACAATGGTGATATCATAAATATCCGGTAGCTTCGTCATCTAAGGCACCAGCTTTTCTACCACATAATCCATTAACTTCACAGAGCCGATTGGACCGACACCTGATGTAAATTCACTTGTTTTTAACGGAAAGACATGATCATTCTTCACAGCTTCGAGATTTTTCCACAGCTTACTTTGCTTTAAATTTTCCATAGATTGCTTCGTATCATAACCTTTAAGCGTTCGATCCTCCAGGAATATATAATCCGGGCTCATCTCTGGCAGAAACTCCAACGAAAATGGGTTGAACCATACAGTAGAGTCCTTGATCGCTTCCGGACTGTTCAAACCTAACGTGTTATAGAAAAATATGCTGCTATTTCCTCCCTTTGGCCCCATAAAACGATATCGATCATGCTCAACTCTGAGTACCAGTACCGTTTTATTCCCTAGAGCAGCAGCTATTTTTTCTCTGGCTTGTTTTGCTTTTTCATCAAATTCAGTTAATATACTTGTCGCTTTTTCAGACTTATCAAATATGGCAGCCAGTTTTGGCATGGCTCGCGTCATTTCACTATTGGAATCTAGTGCCACAGTAGGAGCAATTTTGGACAACTCATCATACACGCTTTGTTCCATACCTTCACCTGCTGTAAGAAGCATATCCGGCGACAGGGCCAACAGCTGTTCATAATTCATTTGATATTGCTCAATTTCAATAATTTGAACACCATGTTCCTTAAAATATGCTGGACGATATTCAGCCTCTACTTCCGGTGTATATAAAACGATTTGTGGTGTGATCCCCATCTCTATCAAATACTCGGCATAAATAGAGTTTAATACAACAAGATTTTGGGGATGTGCAGGGATCGTTACCTCCCCAAACTGATCATGCACCACTTTTGTCTCATCTGCTACGTTAACTGCTCCCTCTGCCCCCGTTGTCACTTCGGTGCCAGCTACTGCTGTGCCCCCTGCATCTGTTTCCTCTGTCGCCCCACCACTGCATGCAGCAAGCAGTAAGCCTGCAATCAGCAACAAAATACCTAATCCTTTAATTCTGACTTTCATGATTTGCTTCTCCCTCTCAAATTGATAATGATAATTATTATCAATAATACTATCAAATCAAAAGGGCCTCTTCCATAGCATATCGTGCGTATCAATTTGGATTATTGTGCTTCCACAAAAGTGGTACTCGTCAGATGCTTGGTGATTTCATCGAGAATGATTCGATGTCCTGTAACACCATGACCATTCACCCACAAACATGTATCCACATAATACACAGTATTGTTTTTTACTGCTCTCAGTTCGTTCCATTGCAGAGTTTCACTTAATTTACGCATACTTTCATCCGCATTCAAATGCTGCATTTTACGTATTTCGACAAACAGATAATCAGGATCAGCTTCCCATAGCAGCTCCAGTGAACAAGCATTAAACCAGGCATTTCCCTGTTGCAGTGGTTGAGGCAGGGCAAGCCCGAGTTGTTCATACAGCAGCTTGGATATACCATGTGAACGTCCTCCCAAATAACGATAACCGAATGCCTCTACCCTCAAGACCATGACCGTGGAGGAATTTTGAATTACGGGCTGCAGCTGTTGCTGTGCATTCTCTATTTCCTGCTTCATTTGCAAACACAACTGTTGTGCCATCTCCTCACGTTGAAACCAGACAGCCAATTGATGAAGTACAGGTTCTACATCCTGTGGAAGTCCGGTCAGAACGGGCCCATCATTGCGAAGTTTATATTTGACCTCTTCCGCCCATACGTTGCCAATTATAAGTTCAGGTTGCGCTTCTAATACAAGCTCGATATCCGCTTCATACTGAGCAACCTCCAGCAGTATAACTTCATGGTCAGCAAAAAAATCACGTTGATGCGAGGACAGCAATAACGGTGTTACAACAACAGCATTGGGAATAATCCCTAGATGAATCAGCGCTTCCGCAAAAAGCGGAGAAAGAGATAGAATTCGGCGTTGACATAACGTCTGCCGGTAGCTCTTTGGTGAAATGCCAGTCAGTTGTTTGAAACGACGGCTGAAATAGTGCACATCCTCGAAGCCGGATTTTTTAGCAACATCCTGAACGGTTGCAGTGGTCAACACCAACTCCTCCTGCGCACGATAAATGCGGTAATGCGCCAGAAAATCCAGCGGTGGCTTTCCATAGCATTCATTAAACTTTCGAGAATAATGCCACGGACTGATTCCGGCAACTTCCGCCAGCTGCTTGCGCGTCACCATCTGATCGTAATGCTCCTGGATATAAGTAACGGTTCGCTGGAGGCCAACTTCTGGCGTAACCTCATCTTCTGGTAGATAGAGGATATGTAAAAGCTCATACAGCAAATGTTGCTTGGTTACCCACGCCGATTCACCTTCCTGCAAACCAATCCCGTTCAAATACTGAATAAGGCCGGCCAGTTTCCCGCTCGTCAGTTGCACCTTCTGATATGCATACGTATTCCCTGACGGGAGATGCCATCTGAATGTCTCTGTTTGTATGTGTTCTTGTGGCACAGAAAAAATATCGAACTGAATATTAAATCCGGCCAGATCGAGATTTCCGACCTCCAAAATCTCCACTAAAGAGTTTTTTTCAAGTGCGATAAGTTCTCCACATGAAACCTGAATAGGTTGACCATTAATATTCCAGCTTGCTTTTCCGTCAATGATTAACAAAAAGCTGTGATTGACCAGATGATGTCGCTCACCATTAGACACCCATGCACTGTCTAATGCGCTTATTGATTTCCATTGGGCAATCCATTCCGTATTGTTAGACATCCTTTATCCTTTCTGACATTTAGAACCTATCAAATCAAAATTAGTACATCTATCTGAATCAAGTTAATCATTCTCAAAATATTTGAAAAAACGGATCGTTTCTTCATAGTCCGCTTCATCCGAATAGATGCCTCTCATTTGTCCCAGAGCTATGGCAAAATCCACGTATCCGTTTGCTTTTGCTGTGATCAAGTTGTCATGCACCTCATACGTAACAGTGTGACTTGCATCATTACTCGTATACTTCTTCCCTTCCAAAAGGCCTGCCTGTTTAATCAAATCTACGCCAGAACATATTGCACCAATATATTTATGATCTGTGTTCATCTTTTGCAAGAGTGAAACCAGTTTTTCATTTTGCTGAATTTCGCTGATATCCCCACCTGGAATAATGAAAGCTTCAATATCACCATCATTAACCTCATCAAGCGACTGTTCTGGATTAACCCTCAAGCCTTCATAAGACTTCACAGGATTAGAAGAAATACCAACGGTGATGATCTCTCCCTTGGTTTTCATCAGGTACATCGCAAGCATAATTTCAAAGCTCACATATCCATCATAAATTAAGACATGTGTTTTCATATAAACCACCTGCTCTTATGTATCAGTATTGTAAATCAGCTTTAAAAGCTACAACCTGATTCCAATCATAACATATGAGATATAACGATAAACATTTAGAAGTTAACCCGCAAATATATTCTTCCGTTGCTTCTACTTTATTTTACATTCTTTGTTACAAAGTGATTGTATTCTTTCCAAAATATGATATGATATCGTCAAAACAATAAACATTTTAAAGAAAATATGAAAAATAATTACATTAAAATCTCTTCCACTCTTCCGACACTCGTTTCTAAACCATTTTATTGAAAGCGATTACAAACGACAACCTGACAGATTATAGTTAAAAGCACCAACACTCCTGCATTTTGCTTTCATACCTTCGGGTTAAAGCTGTGCATCTGCATCTTATTGATGTTCTCACCTTGTTGCAGGTCTTCAGCTTGAGCCATAGATCACATCTTGAGCACGAATCCAAACGCTTATTTAGAAAGGAGGCTTTGTTAAGGAAACCCTCTCCATCGTTGTAAGCGCTTCAATTCAACTTTTTAAGGTACCATCATCCTAATCCAATGGAGGCGAACGTATGATTCGTAAACGATTAGCTTTGCTGATGTCACTCATACTGGTGTTTGTCATGATGCCTATGGAATCAAGCTATGCAGCCAATAATGCTGTTGCCAAAACACCTGTGAATGCTAATCCCCTGGTTGATCATAAGCTGGGAGCCGACCCTTATGTGCTGGTGCACAACAATCGGGTCTATGTTTATATGACGGGAGATACTTACTTGTATAACAACGATGGCTCTGTCAGAGAAAATAACTACGGCACCATCGGTAGAATCAGTGTGATCTCTTCAGCTGACATGGTGAACTGGACAGACCACGGTTACATTCCAGTAGCCGGCGCCAATAATGCCAATAACGGACAAGGCATCGCCCGTTGGGCAAGTCAATCCTGGGCTCCAGCGATTGCCAAAAAAACCGTTAACGGCAGAGAAAAGTTTTTCCTGTATTTTGCTAACTCGGGTGCAGGTATTGGCGTTCTCTCAGCGGACTCCCCAATCGGTCCTTGGTCCGATCCAATAGGACGGGCACTCGTAACTCATGGAACACCCGGGATGTCAGGCGTAACCTGGCTCTTCGATCCGGCTGTACTGGTGGATGACGATGGCTCGGCATATTTATATGCTGGAGGCGGCATTCCGAACGAGAGTAACGCGGCTTCCATCGCCAATCCCAAAACATCTCGGGTCATTCGTCTCGGTGCCGACATGACCAGTGTAGTGGGCAGCGCAACAACCATTGATGCCCCTTATATGTTTGAGGATTCCGGCATTCATAAATACAACGGCAAATACTACTATTCGTATTGCATTAACTTTGCTGGCAATCACCCGGCAGCCTATCCTAAAGGTGAGATCGGATATATGGTGAGCGACAGCCCAATGGGTCCATTTACGTATAAAGGTCATTTCCTCAAAAATCCGGGCACCTTCTTCGGTGTTGGCGGCAACAACCATCATGCTGTATTCCAGTTTAACAATCAATGGTACGTCGCATATCATGCACAAACGGTCAGCAAGGCTTTCCTCGGAGATGGCAAAGGCTACCGTTCCACACACATCAACAGGCTGACGCATAATGCAGATGGTACAATTCAGGAAGTACAAGGCAATATGACTGGTGTGCCGCAGACGGCGAACCTCAACCCGTATGTACGCGTGGAAGCTGAAACCATTGCCTGGCAAGCAGGCATTAATACACAGCCAAGTCAGGCAAGCGGCGGACCAGCATCCAATCAGAACGTAACCAACATCCATAATGGCGATTGGGTTGCTGTAAGCAATGTCGATTTTGGCTCAACAGGAGCTTCCAAATTCAAAGCGAACGTTGCTTCTAACGGCAATGGTAACATTGAGCTCCGACTTGGCAGTCCGACAGGCACCCTGATTGGTACACTTAACGTAACATCCACGGGTGGGGCTCAGACCTGGCGTGAACTGGAGACCAACGTTAACAATACGACCGGCATTCACAATCTGTATCTTGTGTTCACCGGTTCAGGTAGCGGAAATCTGTTCAATCTGGACTACTGGCAGTTCACCTCCGGTTCAGGGGGAAATCCAAATCCAAATCCTAACCCGAACCCTTCTGTGACACGGATTGAAGCGGAAAATATGACTGTAGGTGGTCCATACGCAGGTGTGATCAGTTCTCCTTTTAACGGAGTTGCGCTGTATGCAAACGATGACTATGCAGCATACAATCAATATTTTGCCTTTCCAACACATCAATTCTCTCTAAGAGGCGCTTCCAACAATAACAGTACAGCCCGAGTCGATCTGGTGATCGGCGGTGTAACGGCAGGTTCATTTTATTTTACCGGAACACAACCAACGGTGCAGACGCTTTCCAACATCACACATGCTACGGGGAATCAGGAAGTAAAGCTCGTTGTCACCACAGATAATGGAACCTGGGATGCTTACATTGATTATCTGGAATACTCTCTATAATTTGTGATCATGACATTCAGGGAGGCATCGTTATGTGGAAAAAAATCGGGGCACTTTTGCTCACCATTCCCTTGCTGTTGACAGCATTGCCTCTAACTCATCAGCCCGCCTCTGCGGCGACCTTTAACAATCCGGTGCTATATGCAGACGTGCCTGACAGCGATGTTATTCGTGTAGGCAACGCCTTTTATATGACCAGCACCACCATGCATATGAATCCGGGCGTACCTGTCATGAAATCGTACGATCTGGTCAACTGGAGCATTGTAAACTACGTGTATGACACGCTTGGCAACGGCGATGTGCAGAATTTGAATAATGGTCAAAATGAATATGGACGCGGCTCCTGGGCGAGCAGCCTTCGCTACAACAACGGCACCTACTACGTAGCCTTCGGCTCCCTTTCCACGGGAAGGACCTATATCTACCAGACAAATAATATTGAGACCGGACCGTGGACGCCATATACCTTAAACAGCTATTATCATGATCCGTCCCTGCTTTTCGATGGAAACCGGACCTTTCTCGTGCACGGCAGTGACAACATTAGCATTGTGGAATTAACACCGGATGCCAAAGCCGTCAAATCTGGCGGACTGAATCAGGTGCTGATTCCGAATGCCAGCAATATTGCGGGTTCCAATATGATCGTAAAAGCAGAAGGGGCACATATCCAGAAGATTAATGGCATGTATTATGTATTTCTGATTGCCTGGCCTGCAGGTGATGGACGCATACAGCTCGCTTATCGTGCAAATACGTTGACAGGCCCATACACTGGAAAAGTTGTGTTAAGAGATTCTGGCATCGCCCAAGGCGGCATCGTAGATACTGCATCAGGAGCTTGGTACGGTATGCTGTTCCGTGATAGCGGAGCCATCGGACGCATTCCTTATCTGGTTCCAGTCACCTGGTCGGACAACTGGCCTGTATTCGGAGTTAATGGCAAAGTCCCGATGACCATGAACTTGCCAGTGGATGGCCAGCCAACGACCAAAATTTACGGCTCGGATGAATTCAATGCCGCTTCTGGCTCATCGGGTCTCTCAAAATTTTGGCAGTGGAATCACAACCCTGATGCCAGCAAATGGTCCTTGAGCCAGCGACCAGGCTTCCTGCGTATAACCACAGGCAAGCTCAGCAAAAACATTTTGGAAGCACGCAATACGCTGACACAGCGTACCATTGGTCCAAAAAGCACGGGCATTACCGCGCTGGAAACAGCGGGCATGAAGGATGGAGATTATGCGGGACTCGCTGCGTTCCAGGCCAAATACGGTTTTGTTGGGGTAAAGATGAACGGCAACAACAAATCCATCGTTATGATTAATGCCGGCTCGGGCACGATGACTGAAGTCGCAAGTGTACCTTTGAATCAAAACAAGGTCTATCTGCGAGTCATATGTGATTTTACGAATCAAACAGATAAAGCTTATTTTGCTTACAGTCTGAATGGAACCAACTGGACTACCATTGGCAACACACTGCAAATGTCGTACACGCTGCCACACTTTATGGGCTATCGGTTCGCATTGTTTAATTACGCGACCAAATCTACCGGAGGGTATGCCGACTTCGACTTTTTCCGTATAGAGTAGCCTTAGTCGCCTTCAGTTGAGATTACGCTGTACGCCATCACATCTGATGACCTGGACTTCACTTTTCCGTGGAGCCAGGTCATTTTAGTTTTGGTTTTCATTTTCTGAACTGCCTGATATAACGAATGTATTCTTTCGCACTTTGGTCAATTTCTTCATCGGTTGCCTGAAATGAGGCGCCATAGACAGCATAATGCGGCAAGGCGATAACGCCGACATGATTCATACTCGCCTTGAATGGTGCAACCAGTTCCTCCACACTGAAGCCAACCGGCATAGTTTTTGCATAATTTCCCTCTTTGTCCCCAATAGATATTGCGAGCCCCATCCGCTTTCCGTGCAGACGATCTCCCTTTGATCCATATGCCCAGCCATGAGTGAAAACGTCATCCAGCCATTTTTTAAGCAGTGGCGGGTAGCTGTACCAATAGAACGGAAATTGTAAAATGATATGCTCGTGTGCCTCCAGCAGTTTTTGCTCGCGAACCACATCGATGCTCCAGTCAGGATAGGTCCGATATAACTCGTGAATGTGTACCTCCTCTGCATGCTGCTCCAGCTCCTTTTTCCAGCGTTGATTCACCCTTGAAGCAGCTATATTCGGGTGTGCCAGAATAACTAACGTTTTCATACGTCGATCCATTCCTTTCTCCAGAAAAATGATTACAGGCTTGAATACGAACCATTATCCACTGTGCCAGATCAAAAGAAAATACACACAATGAAGTAAGATGCTTACCTCAAAGTGCGTATGGACTTCTGTTTTGCATCCGTGAGACAATATATAGTTATAAACGAAATTGTACGAGGTGGTATCCATGAAGCAGTATCAATTAGGAATTGAAGCAACACTAGAAATCATCGGCGGCAAATGGAAGGCCCTGATCATCTGTATCCTGATGTCAGGTGTCAAAAGAACAGGTGAACTGGAACGCAGCATCCCTGGAATATCGCAAAAAGTGCTCATTCAGCAATTGCGTGAACTGGAACGCGATGGCCTTGTCGAAAGGCATGTCTATCAGCAGATGCCTCCGAAAGTAGAATATAGTCTTACTGAATACGGGGTGACAGCCAATACAATTGTCGATGTGATGTGTGCCTGGGGAAGAGATAATATCGCGTTCAGACAGCAGCGGGGAGAAGAGATTGTACTGTTATCTGAAACATGAAACATGCCTCATTCAACCTTCATGTTCCATACTGCACCTTTATAGTAAAATTTATGGTGATACCATATTAATAATGGTGTTGATACAAATGGTAACATAAGGGGGATTTCAAAAATGAAAAATTTTATTGTGTTTGGGGCCAGTAAAGGACTCGGTGATGCATTTGTCAGAGGATTGCCACAGGCTGGTGATAAAGTATGGGTTGTATCCCGCAGCAGGCCGGAAAGCCTGAAGCTGGACGATGGTGTGCAGCGGATATGGATTCAGGCGGATCTTTCCGAGCTTCAAGCCGCCCGGCACATTGCAGAACAGCTGCGAGGCGAAACGCTGGATGTTCTTATTTATAACGTGGGCATTTGGGAAAAGGAAGGATTCGAGGAGCATTATACCTTTGATCAGGATGAACCTGCCGATATTCAACAGCTGATTCATGTCAACGTAACGTCCACCATTGTATGTATTCAGGCACTGCTGCCTCAACTGCGGCTGTCAGCGGCAGGCAAAATTATTGTTATTGGCTCAACCGCCGGTCTAAGCAATGCGGGCAGCACGCAGGTTTCTTTTGTCGCCTCCAAGTTTGCATTACGGGGTATCACAGAAGCTTTACGCGAACATACCAGGAAGGACCGCATTGCGGTAACATGCATTAACCCTGGCGAGCTGGCGGCAGAGATTCCGTACGAAGCAGGTGCAGAACGTGCATTGTCCGAGTACGGCGGGACACGCATCCCTCTTCAAGACATCGTGTCCATCGTACAGTGTGTTGTCAGCCTGTCCAACGCAGCCTGTGTCAAGGAGATTAACGTGCCTGCGCTTACCGATCTGAACACATAGGGCAGTTAGCTGGATCCATACTGCGCCTTCAATCTAAGTCTGATGGCTATTCCCTTCACATTGTTCTCTATGTCAAGTATCGGGATATATGCTCTATCGCCATCGACTGCACTCGATTTTGTTCCGGAATATGCTCATACAGAATATGTGATTTTCCCTGCTGTATGAGCTGTTCACGCATAGCAGCAATGCGTCCTTTATTAAAATCGATGAAGCGAAAATCAATCTGACGCAACAGCTCAAGCTCTGACAGCCGGGCGAATGATTCTGCTTTGAGTGCAGTATTGATCTCCTTCAGTTCCAGCACTTCAAGAGCTGTGGCCGTCCACAAATACTCCATATCCCGAAGCGATTTCATATAACTGAGCTCGAGCTGTCTAAGCCGGGGCATCTGCGAAAAATCACATAATTGCTCCAGCTTGGACAAGCATAAATGCAGGAATTCCAATCCACGCATACGTTCCAGTCCATGGATACTTGTCAGCTTCCGCACGGAGCTGAGCTTGAGTATACGGATGGATGACGGTGCCAGTATATCCAGTTCGCTTCTCAACTCACAGTTATCAAGAGACAAATATTGAAGCGTCGGCAGCACTGCTAATGTGTCAAGACAATCGACCGGGCAGTTCAGGATGAGCGTCTCCAGAGACTTACATTTCTCAATGGAGGTCTGGCTTTGAAATTTCCCATGCAGCTCAAGATACGTTAACTGTGTGAAATGTCCAATAAAACTCAAATCCGTGGCCTTGGCAGGGGAGTTTATAATGAGAAAAAGCATCTGACTCATTGCACCTAAAATAGTAAAATCCTGCTTCTGGGAAACATGCAGCTGTAGAGCAGACACATTTTTCAGCTGCGCCAAGCGTCCGAGGAAGCTTGATTCGTACTTTGCTTTGACATCTGCATTAGAGATGTGAAGAATGAGATCGGGTCTGGCTGAGAAAACCTTCGCATCCAATTGGACCAGATCCTCAACCGTATCCACACCGACGCGAAAATGAACCGTCGCCCTACGCCGCAAATGCTGAACGGCCTGATTCATCTTCTCTTCATTCCAGGGCATTCCTTGCATTGAAGCATGCCAAATCTGGGTCATCTTCATCTTTCTTCCTCCTGTCTCCACCGATATCGAAATCATACTCCATCACTTCATTCCATTATAAACGAATTCCATTAAAGGAACGATCCTGCAAATTACATCAAAATTAAATTAAAATATTTTTCATTCGACAAAAATATACAAAAACCTATATGATATGCCGACATATAACTCAGGAGTTTAGCGCTTCTTAATTAAACATCTGGGGAGATGGAATATGTTAAACATTTTAAAAAAACGGGGAAAAGCCGGGGCACGCAAAGCCAGTATGGCGAATACGCTGTCCATTGTTTTATTGGTGATTATTGTCGTTGTGTTCGCTGTACTTGGAACATTTGTGTTCACGAGTACAAAAGACATCATGGTTCATCAGCAGGAATCCATGCTCCAGACCAAAACACAAGCCATTGTCAGTGAATTCGATGCACTGTTTAAAGAAAAAGGCGCTCTGGTCAAGCAAATGTCAACGAACAAATTATTCAGGCAATACATAGAAACAACCAATTCAGCGGCTGAAGCATCCACGTCCACTTATGCTGAGGAAACAAAGGAAACACTTGCCGCTATCGTGGAGGCTGAGCCTTCGTTTGCCGATGCATGGGTTGCCGGGCTCAATGGAAAAGGCTTCTGGATTCAAAATGACGGCGTAGTCTCTGCACCTGATTTTGATATTCAGGCACGTCCATACTTTCAGCCGCTGAAAGAAGCCGATGGACTCTACTATTCTGACCCGTATATAGATGTTGCCGCGGGCAGTGTTCTTATGGGCATTTTCTATCCAATCAAGGATGAGAACAACAATATGATCGGTTTTGCAGCAGCCGATATTGCATTTAAAGATATTCCGAACATTATGAAAAGTTATTCTTTGGGCAGCACAGGTTATTCCATTTTGCTCTCCAAGAGCGGAGAAATTCTGTACCATCCGGATGAGAGCAAGGTGCTAAAAGAAAATATCCTGAAGAGTCAAGGCGATATGGCTGAAGTAGGTAAGAAAATGATTGCTGGAGAATCCGGCATAACCTTGATAAATGACAATGGGGAGAACCGCTACATTGGCTATGCAACCAGCAAAGATACCGGATGGTCGGTAGGCTTGACCATCTCCGAGAAAGAGGTTTTGGAGGAACTCAGCAAGTTTACCACCTTGACTTTGGCGGGATTCATTGTAGCCACCTTGTTGCTTGTAATTATTAGTAATATTACCCTTCGCGGTCAGTTGCGCACGATTCCGCAGCTACTTGGCAAGATCAAACAGATTGAGCAAGGAGATCTCACGGTCAAACTGGATATCAAATCCAAGAACGAGATTGGACAGATTGCCGAGGGACTGAACTCCATGGTGCATAAAATTCAGAGTATGCTGCAGATCGTGGGCAATTCAGCACAAGTTCTTAACCAATCCTCCAATGACCTGCAATCCATATCTTCAAGAACTGCAGTGACGATGAATGATACATCCACCGCGATTAACGAGATTGCCAATGCAACCAACTATCAATCCATTGAAACCGAAAATATTTTACGCAAAACAGGCTCATTGTCGAACCAGATTGATGAGATTGCCGCCGATGCACAGGTTATGGGAGCTATGGTACAGACCTCTGCCGATCAAAGCGGTCATGGCCTGGCCGTCGTAGAACAATTATCCAGATGGTCCGATGAGAACCATACCTCAACTCAGGCCGTATCCTCTATTATTCAGGAAATTGATCAGAGCCGGAATGAAATATCCAGCTTTGTCGATACGGTGAAACAAATTGCCTCGCAAACCAATCTGCTCGCCCTTAATGCCTCCATTGAGGCTGCACGTGCCGGAGAGCATGGCAGAGGATTCGCCGTTGTAGCAGAAGAGGTTCGCAAGCTGGCTGAACAGACTGCACTGGCTACAGAGGAAATTAACAAAAAGGTCAATGTAATCGAAGAGAAAACCTCTCTATCGGTTGAACATACCGTGCGTGGTCTGAACATTGCTGAGGAGAACGCGAAATCCGTGGAGAATACCAAGAAAGTGTTCTACACCATTAACAAGGATCTGAAGGAGCTGCAGCTCCGCATGCAACAGATTACAAACAGTACAGCCAGTGTGCATCAGCACAAGGACGAAATATTCCAGGCTCTGGAGGTTATCTCCTCGACCACCGAAGAGAACTCTGCTTCAACCGAAGAGGTAAGCGCAAGTACACAGGAACAGCTCGATAGCATTCAGCAGGTCGCTGATCTGTCCAATGAGTTGAATCAGCTGTCTGCCAAGCTTCAGGACGAATTGAGCCACTTCAAGGTCAAATAAGCTGCTCAGCTCTCTGCTCTTCTCTTTTGTGCGTTATGCATTTATTATTAATAAATATGCGTACGAAGAGCATTGGAGGCTGATGGAATTAACATGGAATTTGCAAAACGAATGAATCACTTTAGTGAAGGCATCTTCACCAAGCTACTGGACATCAAGCGTCGCCGGCTGGAACAGGGGCAGCCCGTCATTGATCTTAGCGTCGGGACACCCAACATTCCACCGGCCCCGCATATTATGAACGCACTCTGTGAGGCAGCGGCTGATCCGGCTAATTATATTTACGCAGTCAACGATCAAAGTGATCTGCTGCAGGCCGCAAGTGACTGGTATAAAGAGCGATATCACGTTGAACTGGACCCGCAGACAGAAATTTGCTCACTGCTCGGCTCCCAGGAGGGGCTTGCACATATCTCCCTCTCGATCGTGGATGAAGGTGATCTTGTACTCGTTCCTGATCCCTGTTATCCGGTGTTCGCAGATGGTCCTCTTCTGGCGGGAGCTGAGCTCTACTATATGCCGCAAAAAGAAGAACACAACTACGTTATTCAGCTGCATGAAATCCCTGAGGCTGTCGCAGAGCGAGCCAAATTCATGCTGGTATCCTATCCGAATAACCCGACTACAGCGATGGCCCCAGACTCCTTCTATGAAGAGTTGATTGCCTTTGCCAAGAAATACAGCATTATCGTGCTGCACGATAATGCGTACAGCGAGCTTGTATTTGACGGTAAAACGTGTGGCAGCTTTCTGGCTTACCCGGGTGCCATGGATGTAGGGATCGAGTTCAACTCCTTGTCCAAAACCTATGGACTGGCTGGAGCACGAATCGGTTTTTGTCTAGGCAACGCTAACGTTGTCTCTATGCTGAAAAAACTGAAATCCAATATGGATTACGGTATGTTTATTCCAATTCAGCGGGCGGCAATTGCTGCTATTACAGGTGACCAAACGGATGTTGGACGGGTTAGAGCCATCTATGAGGAACGGCGTGATATGCTGTGTGAAGGCTTTGCGAAATTAGGCTGGCTTATCGACAAACCGGAAGCCACCATGTTTATCTGGACCCGCATTCCTGCACATTACAGTACTTCGGAGCAATTCGCGACGGAGCTTGTTACCAAAGCAGGTGTCATTGTTACGCCAGGCAGTGCCTTTGGCCCATCAGGTGAAGGCTATGTCAGACTGGCTCTCGTTCAGGATGTCGAGCAGCTGCAGCAAGCCCTTGACGCTGTAAGAGACAGTGGTATCCTGATGGCTGATTAAGTTCAACTGATAAGCTGTATGCAGGATGTGCAAAAAGTTAAAAGCACCAAACCCGTATGAAAGGGTTTGGTGCTTTTTTTATTTTACCGCTTTGCGCCAGTTCGAACGGTACATCAGGTACAGGAAGTACGGTGTGCCGATGATTGCTATCAGAATACCTGACGGTATTTCGGTTGGAGCCATTACCGTTCTGCCTATCGTATCGGCGAGCACCAGCAGAACTGCCCCGGCCAGTGCCGACAGGAACATGGACTGTCTCAGCTTGTGGCCTGTTAACAGCCGAACCATATGTGGTGCAATCAGACCGATAAATCCGACCGTACCTACACAAGCGACGGCGCCAGCCGCAAGCAAAACTCCTGTTGCCATTGCGAGCAGGCGAGTACGCCGTACGTTCATGCCAAGCCCGGAAGCGCTGTTGTCATCAAACACCAGCAGTTCGAATCTGCGGGCAAGCCACCAGGCGATCGGAATCAGAACCAGCAGGAATATGCCAATAACCTTGACCTGTTCCCATGTACGGGCATACGTACTGCCTGTGAGCCAGATGTAACCACTGCTGCCGTAGACGGCTCCGCGTACAATCAGAATCTGAATGCCCGCGCCGGCTATAGCTGACATGGCAATCCCCAGCAGTACAACAGCGGATGGATTCAAGCCTTTTTTCCACGATAGCGAAAATACTACTGAAGCTGCAATGGCTGCACCAACGATAGCTGCAGCAGGCAGCATATACATCGGCAGACCAGGCCAGAGTATGAACACCATCATAGCTCCCAGCCCTGCACCCGAAGATACTCCGACGATGGAAGCATCGGCCAGCGGATTACGTACTGCCATCTGAATCAATACACCGCTGATGGCGAGAGCAGCGCCTGCCCCGGCAGCCACCAGCGTACGCGGGATGCGAAGCTGCACAAGTGCAGAGAACATGCCATCTGACTGGAACAGGCTTGGTAGCAGCTCAGCCAGAGGAATACGCATTCCACCAAACATGGTACTAAGCAACAGCAGCAGAATCGTAATCGCTGTGAAAAGAATAGCCAGAGGCATGAAGGCGAAGCGGCGCACACGCCCGCCAGTGCTCATAGATGTTGTCATGCCGCCGCCATTCCCCGCTTTCATGCGGGTAAGCACCAGCCAAATCAGCCAAGGCGCGCCAATGATTGCCATAACAGCGCCTGTTGGCAGCTCCATGCTGGAGTTGTGAACCATTTTGGCAAGCACATCCGCTCCAACCAGCAACGCTGCCCCCCAGATGAATACACCAGGGATCAACAGTCGATTGGAGCGCACACCACTCAGACGGACCAAATGTGGAGCTACCAGACCGACAAAGCCGATGGGGCCAATGACACTGACAATCACAGCAGCCAGAATAACGGCAATGATGAGTCCACCCGTCCGCGCAAGTCCAACTCGCTGGCCGAGGGAGGAAGCAGTAGATTCATCCAGCTCCAGCATATCCCATTGCTTGGACAAAAGCAGCGCGATCAGCGTTACTCCAATAACCCACGGCCAGGCATATTTGACACCTGTCCAGTCATTTTGTACAAGCGTCCCTGAACCCCACAGAAATAAACCCTGTGTCTCCATGGAGAAAAAAATATGCAATGCGCTCGTAAATGAACCAAGGATCATCGACACAATCATACCGGACAATGCCAGCCTTACCGGAGTGGATGTCCGTCCACCACCCATAAAATAAGCGGCGAACGCAGCAAGCAGGCCACCCATGGCAGCAAAAAGAAATGGCGACTGACTGAGTACACCAGGAAAAAGAATAGCGCCGAGCACAACGACAAAGTAAGCCCCGGCATTGATACCAAGCGTGTCTGAAGCAGCCAGCGGGTTTCGCGTAATCGTTTGGAGCAATGCTCCCGCCACAGCAAGTGCCCCACCGGCAAGGATGCCAATAACGGTACGCGGCATACGCAAATCCCAGACCATGTTATGCTCAAGCGTCCCTTGTCTGTTCGTAAGCGCACCCCAGACGTCATGCAAAGAAATGGCGGCCTCACCATAACATAAACTTACAAAAAAAAGCACGATAAGGGCGGTCAGACCGCCCCCATAGATGCTTAACATACGCCAGTTCACCGCTGGCTTGGCTCCTTGAAGCGAGCTCATTTGGTAATCGCCTCAACTACACCGTCAACCAGCACTTTGGAAGAAATCGGTCCGCCAAAGGTCCAAGTTGTACTGCCCAGCTGGTACGTACGTTTTTCCTTCACAAAGTTCAAACCGTTCCATACCGAATTATTTTTCATCGCCGTTCCAAACACGTCATCATCCGGTTGAGTAATATAGATAAAATTACTGTCCTGTACAGTAGATAAGGATTCGATGCCTACAGTAGAGAAACCGTAATTTTCAAGCTTGTCCGGCTGCCAATCATTGACCATGCCGATCTTGTTCAGGGTACCTGCTACGACCGAGTTATCCGAGAACATACGCAAGGAAGCCGCGTTTTGATATGTGAATGCCTGTGTCAAAGCATAATGGAAATTTTCTTTACCGGCTGCAGCCAGCTTTTCTTTGGCATCTGTATAGTGCTGATCCAGACCGCTCAAAACTTCCTTCGCTTTATCTTCTTTGCCCAGTACGGCTGCAATGGTATTAAAAATAGTCGTCATCTTATCATAGTTATAACCTTCACCATTGTATGGATCGAATTCCAGCGTTGGAGCAATCGCATTCAGCTGATCATACACATTCGTATTGTTGTCCGCATTAGCAATAATCAGATCCGGCTTGAGTGCGGCAATAGCCTCCATATTCGGTTCACTGCGTGTTCCGATATCTGTTACGCTGTCATCCAGAGCAGCTTCATTTGTTACATACACTTTATAGTTTGCATTATCAGCATTACCGACAGGCTGAACCCCCAGGGCAACAACATCCTCTGTATACGTCCATTCCAGCGTGACAACACGCTTAGCGGGCTTGTCCAGTGTAAACTCTCCACGATTATGCTGCACCGTAATCGGACCGGCAGTCTCTTCAGCAGGCGCACCGCCGGAAACAGCGTCTTTACTCGGTTCTGATGTGGTAGCTGCCTTACCGCAACCTGCCAGCACCAAAACAAATGCCATCATAATCAATAGTGCGTGTAACCCTTTTCTCATATCTCTTGTCTCCCCTGTTTGTATGTATTTATATGATAACAATTATCATTATCACTAATGAGTTCTGTTTTGTCAATGCTTCTGCCGATATCTTTCCACTGCTTCACCTCAGCAAAAAAAGGAAAGGCATGGCTTGCAGTCCATCCTCTCCCCGTACCCATTCAGCCTGAGTTGTTTGAAAATACCAGCTTAAAATAATCAGATACCTCACATTAGCTGCATTGTAGTGATGCAGGTTTGGTCATCTGGGTATGTAGACAGCTGCTTCTCGGCCACCTTGCCATCCTGAACGATACGGATCAGATAGGTACGGTCCCTCGGCACCCATAAATCCATAAATCCGTTCGCTCCAGACTTTAACACTTCATCTTTCATGAATGTGTTCCCCTCAGAATCATGAATCGTCACCATGAACTCCTCATTCACCATCTCGCCCTGACAGCCCGTTAAACTATGAATTTCACAGGGATGGGTCTGCTGCACGTAGGGAGCAATGGACAGAAAAAATTCATTTTCCGGCAGGGTGTAAGTCGTTTCCTTATTCCCTGTTTCTGTCACGGTCAACGTTGTAGCACTAATCGAAGCAGACTGCGGTTTCTCCCGGCCTGTACTGATATCCTCTACCAGCTTTCGAACATCCGTCCCTTCGGCCTGCTCAGCCTTATCTCTGCCTGCTGTGTTTGCAATCAGATACGTACCAAGCAGAATCAAAACGACAGCACTGACAATCATCCATAATGGCTTTTTCATCAGGCAACTCCCTTCTTCTTTCCTCTAATTATATAAAGAAATTACCTTTAAAAGGGATCTGTCCAGCATCGTTCACCATTTTTTCATATTTTTGGTTCTTATTCATATATAGAAAAAGATATCTGCCTATCACATAGAAGAAGAAGCCTGCCTATCACATCTGTGATCAGCTTGCTTCTTCGGTTCTTTCTTGTTCCTCAGCAGGAATATGGAAGGATTGCGAAACGGGGATTATTTTGCAGGGGTTGTGCTTGCACGGAGCTGTTCATTCAGCTTCAATACATTTTCAAACTTGAGAATGCGTCCACCTTTTTCAGGTCTGTTGTAAGAACTCGGTATTGGAATCAAGTGGTTTTCACCTCCTTTCAGGTTAATTAGTCATTCAGTCAGATCGGGACGTCGTTTGAATCTTCAGATAAACAAGTAAAGGCTCTAATTCAGCCGTATATACATGCTCCCTTCTACCGTTACGCACCTGAACATCCGTCCATACCGCAAATTTGCTGTATAATCGATTGATATAACGGTTGTTTGCGGCTGCGTGAAACTGTATGGTCTGAACATGCCTGTTCTCCTCACAGATCCATAAGACGACATCTCTAAGGCCTGCAAAAAACACTCTGCTGCTTCGATACTTTTTAACCAGTACGGCTGAATCAATAAAAGCGGTGTGCACGTTCTCGATGTAACGATACTGGATGAACGCGCTGAGCTGACCCTGATCATCATCAAACAAGAGTAGATGAGTTTGCTGAATCGTATCAATTAAATGAAATAAGGCGTCATGAAGCATATACTGCTCATCGAATTCATCACTGTTCGCCAGATAAAAACGGGCAAACCGGGCATAATCCTCATCTTTTAAGGAATGATGGCCCTTTGGCTGCAAAATCAAGATGACGTCATCCTTTCCTTACCCTTCTACACACAAACCTCACGTTCAAACGAAGCCAGGTACGCCCGAAGCTCAGCAAGCTTTACAGCATAAGCATGTAACGTGCCTGCTCCAAATGTTTTACTGGATACTTGTTCTGCAAATTTGGAGAATAGCCGGTGCATGCTCCCTTCATGAGGAGCCCAAAATCGAATCTCCTGTACAGGCACAACCTCATGCACATGATCATCCAGATGTTGTACCAGAAACCGGAGCCCCTCTATAAAAATTCGGCTGCCACGATGCTTATTTACAATAAAAGCGACCTGCAGTTGTACCACATGCTGATCTTCATAATTCTGCTCTCCCGTACCATGAATAAATCCAAATGCACCTGCTGTCTCATCTTCTTCATCAAAACATAAGATTGCACTACCGTTCATAAATAGCGGACTGGAGATATAGCTTAGCGTTGTCGAAAAAGAATAAGGTATATTCAACTCACTATAATGAGCCAGCAGAAAATCCATATATCGATGTTGGTACATAAATGTTATGCAGTCCGAAAAGTAATACTTCATAAACCAATTCCCTTCCTGGTTGCCGGGTCTTAATGCCTATGTATTATGTGGACTATTGTACTTAGATAAGTTTAAGTTTTGTTTAAGTTCATCGAGATTCAGGAAATTTTTCTTTCGACAAGTCGGACAATGCATCTATAATAAATATACAAATTTCCCCTCGGCCGGAGGTCACCCTGATGAAACAAAGCAAATCGGCATATGGTCCTATCCACAAACATCCCTTTATGCTGGCTGGCCTGCTGCTGCTACTGTTTGCTGCCATAGTCCTACTGAGACAATGGAGCAAAAATGATGGTATTTCAGCCCAGGTTCCCAAGCCTCCTCCTGCCGCCACACAGGGCATGCTGGATTGGTCCAATCTGTACACAGATCAAGCAGAAAACATCCCGCTGGATGGAGAGTGGGAATTTTACTGGCGTCAGCTTCTAGAGCCTATTGATTTTCAAGCCGCTCATGCACCTGCCCCCAGTTTCGTACAGCTGCCTGCACCATGGACAAACTATTTGGACAGCAGCGGTAAGCTTCTGCCCAGTGAAGGCTATGCAACATACCGGCTGAGCCTCCTGCTCCCGCAGGAATTGAGCGAGAAGGCTCAGCCTCTCGCACTGTATCTCAAAAGCATTGCCTCCGCTTACCGCATCTGGATCAATGGTCAGCTCGTTGGCGGGAATGGCAGTGTGGGAACGGATCGCATATCCGAAACCCCGAAAAGTTATCCTGAAGTTGTTTATTTTCAACCACGAACGGGCTGGAACGAAATTATTATTCAAGTATCCAACTTCTCTCAGCGCAATGCAGGCATATGGCAGCACATAGAGCTGGGTACAGCCGATAACATCTCCTGGGCCCGTATTCTGCATGTCTCTGCACAATCCAGTATTGTTGGCATTTTCGGCGTTATGGCACTGTATTACGCATTTGTCTTCTGGAATCGCAGAAAAGAAACCTCGGCCCTGCTCTACAGTCTGCTCTGTATGGCGGTTGGTGTACGCACTGTAGTGCTTGGTGAATCCACTGCACTTTACCTGCTGCCCGGGCTTCCTTGGGAATGGGCGGTTAAAGCAGAATACATATCTGTTACCATGACGGCTCTATTATTAATCCTGTTTATTAACCGGGAATACCCGGCGGAAGCTGTGCGCCAAGTCTCCGCCTTATCTGGAGTTATTCTGCCAGGATGCATGCTGCTCTTTCTAGTGACGCCTGCACATGTGTATACATATCTGTTAACGCCATTTACATGGGGAGTTTTGTTCCCGGCTCTGCTGTACACGCTGTACATCTATATCCGATCTGCGATGAAGCGCAGAAAAGGGGCCGTGACCAGCATGATTGGCTTCCTGTTTTTTATGGCTTTTGCCCTGAATGATATGCTGTTCTACACGGTCCATCTGCCCACGGAGGATATGTTGTCTGTAGGACTGCTAGTGTTCCTGTTAACCCAGGCGTACAATCTCTCCTCTCGTTTCTCGCGGGCATTACATCGATCAGAACAGCTATCATTACAGCTTCAGGAATCGAATCTGCAACTGGAGCAGATTGTCGAGGAACGAACACGGTCACTGCAACGAACAAATGCAGAGCTTCAGGAAGCCAATCAAAAAATGTCTGACTCCGAGCTGTTCCGTACCCGGCTGCTATCCAACATTTCTCACGAGTTGAGTACACCCATTACTTCGATCAAGGGCTTTGCCAAGGCACTCAGAGATGGAATTATTACAACCGATGCTCCCAAATATGTGAATCGGATCTACACCCGTTCAGTTATGCTTGAACGGATGATCCATGATCTGATTGACCTGACCAAGCTGGAGACGCATCAGGTGCAATTCAGGATGCAGAACGTCTATATCATTCCTTTTATGCAAGAGCTGTTCCTTAAATATGAACCGGATGTTCAGGCACACGGCATTCAGTACGTGATGGATTTGCCTGAAGGAGCAGACCTGCTATCCCCCGGGGGAGATGGCTGGATCGTGCGTTTGGACCCGATTCGACTGGAGCAGGTGTTATCCAACCTGATTTCCAATGCACTGCGTTTTACTTCGCCTACGGGCATCATTCAAGTGCAGCTGCGTTTAACAGAAGCGCCTTCGACGGAGACGGGCTGGGTCGCATGCGTCTGTGTCAAGGATACAGGAATAGGTATCCTGCCCGAGTGGCAGGAGCGAATCTTCGAACGTTTCGAGCAAGCCAGTCCAACCTCGGTTCAGGATGAACATAAAGGATCAGGGCTAGGGCTCGCCATCTGCAAGGAAATTATGCACTATCATCAGGGAAATATAGGTGTAAGCAGCAAGCCCGGCTCGGGCAGTGAATTCTGCTGCCGATTACCTGCGTGGAAAGGAAGGTTGTCACCCCATGACAAGCCGTGAAGACATACGTCATATTCTCATCGTGGAGGATGATACAGATATTGCGGAACTGGTACAGATTTACTTACATCATCAGCATTACAGCACTTCTGTAGCGCATACGTTAAAGGATGCAGCCAAGCGGTTCGAAGAGCATGAACCTGATCTCGTGCTGTGTGATATCCTACTTCCTGATGGGCTGGGAACAGAATGGATTCATCTTCTCAGGGAAAAGACAGACCTGCCTGTTATTTTCCTGAGTAGTCGGCAGGAGGCCGAAGATATTATTCAAGGCTTGGAAATCGCAGATGACTATATTACCAAGCCGTTTGATCCAGATATTATGGTGGCTCGGGTCAAAAAGAGAATGATGTCTTCACGAATAATCCCTTCCCATCCTGGCGATTCGAACGGAAAGGTTTGGCGAGATGGATGGCTTGATATCCACTTTGATCGTTATGAGGTTTACGTCGGAGGGAACGAGCTATCCTTGCCTGCCAAAGAGCTGCAGCTTCTGCTTCTGATGGCAGGGCGCCCCGGACATGTTTTCAGCACGGATCACCTGTTTGAACAAATATGGGGGCTCGACAATTGGAGTGATGTGCGTACAGTCATGGTGCATATGCATCATCTGAGACGTAAAATTGAAAATCCGCTTGACCCTCATCGTTATATTGTGACTGTACGCGGTCTTGGATATAAATTTCAGGCAAAGCAGGATCACCGATAAAAATGCGATGTGAAACTGTCGCCTGCTCTCCATTGTGTGTGTTCCTTTCTTCATCATCAAAATTAACCAAAAATAAAGGCTGTTCCTTACGAGGTCATCATCGTATGACCTCGTGGAACAGCCTCCATCTCGTGATTGGAACAGTCAGGGCTTCATTTCCTGTTACTGCACCTTTCTTCTCATCAACATATACGCAAATAACGTGGATATCACATAAGCGATAAATATCCCTATACAAGTATGCAGCATATTCAGCGTTCCCTCTTCCACGTAGAACGGAAGATCCAGTAGACTACCCGTGCCACCTAACACCAACGATTTGACAGACAATAGGCCGAAATACAATCCGCCTAAGGCACCGCCAAGCATAGCTCCACCAAATGTTACCCAGCTTCTCATATTAATGGCATACATTGCGGGCTCCGTAACGCCGAACAACGCCGCTCCGCTTGCCCAAAAAGACATTTTTCTGGACTGTGTCTGCTCGCTGCGCAAACCTGCTGCGAGTGCAGCTCCCGCCTGAGCAACGAAGGCAACAAGCATGACGGGAAGCAACGTGGTGGAACCCGTCATCATCAATTCATTGATTGCAATCGGAATTAACCAGTAATGCATACCCATGAGCATTAGAAGAGGTATTAGTGCTCCCAGCAGCATTAACAAAAGCACAGGTGAGTCGCTGAGCAGCGAGTTGATGCCTTCCGATAACTGTGCACCACTCCACTCCCCAAGCGGACCAAGCACGATGAGCACAACGGGCACCATCAAACCGAGAGCCAGTGCCGGAGCCAAAATACCTTTCAGCCATTCAGGGCTAAGGCGTTCAACATGTCTTTCTACCCAGGACACGATCGCGATTGCAGCAACAACCCACAGCGATGCCGAGTAGAAAGGAGCCTGTGACACAAGCGGCACCTTCATAAAATGCACCTCTTCACCGCTCGCCATTAATTGCACCATCTGCGGGTACAGCATCAGTCCGCCAATAGCACCTGCTACATACAGGTTACTGCGCAAACGATGTGCCGTGCTTATCGCAACCAGAACAGGCAGCAGATAGAAAGCACTGTCACCAATGGATTTCCAGATCATCCAGGTCTGACTGTTCATAAAAGAGCTTTCCTGCTCGCCAAAGGAGTCGATAACTACAATCAAACCAAGGATACATTTGAGCACCGCAGCCCCCAGAAGAACAGGCATTAACGGCCTGAACACATCTGCAACAAAATGCAGCAATCGTGAAGCCCTATTCGCTTTAGGTGTATTGTTCCGGAATTTCGCTTGCCTCTCTTTCTCTTGGTTCATTTGGTTCTTATCGTTCCCTTCTTCAAGCTTGCTTCCTGCTTTCTGATCTTTTACTTGCTGCTGTTCTTGCGTTTGCTTTGGTTCTCTCTTTTGCTGGTCTTCCTTCTTTTCTTTCTTTTCTTCGTTGTTATTCTCCATATGTACCTGCTCCTTCTCCTTGCGTTACGGTAAAACCGTATTTTATGATGCATCCTAGGACGTGTCTTGAAACCTACTGAAGTGCATCTTTTACCGCCTTTTCGCCCCATGCTGCGTCACTTTCCCTTGACGTGCCCCGGCACGCCTGCGGAAAACTTCCTGGCTTGGAACGAAAATTCAGCAAAATCTGCCGCCTTCAGAGTTTTCAGACACGCCCTAGTTTATATAGACATATCCATGAAAAAACTTCAATAGGATTAAAACACTAATTATCCTGATTCTTCTTTATTTTCGCGCAAAAATCACCTCTAAAAAATGCAAAGAACCTGCATCGGATGCAGGCTCTCGTTCCTGGCTTCTATTCAAATTCAAGATAAAGCCAGCATAGCGTTCATATCTTCTTCTGCTGTCGTAATCAGCTTCAATCCGAACAGATCAACGAGCACATCCAGAACACCTTGTGAGATAAACTCGGGCGGCTTCGGCCCGATTCGGATATCCTGAATGCCAAGACTGAACAGGCCAAGCAGGATGGCAACCGCCTTTTGCTCAAACCAGGACAACACAATGCTGACAGGCAGCTCATTCACGGTGCAGCCAAATGCATCAGCCAGGGCCATTGCAATTTTCACCGTTGAACCCGAGTTGTTACATTGCCCCAGATCAATGTACCGTGGAATTCCAGTATTGCCCACCGTACCATAATCCACATCATTGAAACGGAATTTGCCGCAAGACGTGGTGAGGATTACGGTATCATTTGGCAGCGATGTCGCGAGCTCCCGATAATAATTGCCCCCCTTGCCCGGTGCGTCACAGCCTGCAATGACAAAGAAACGGCGAATGTGTCCGTCTTTGACCGCTTGAATAATCTCTGGCGCAAGTCCGATCACCGTCTCGTGATGGTATCCTGTCGTTAACACTTGCTCTGATTGTACATTCGCTGCTGGCAAGGCCAATGCCCGTTCAATCAGAGGCGAGAAGTCCTCTCCCGTAATCTTGGCTACACCTTCAAGGCCAGCTACTTCATAAGAGAAAAAGCGGTCCGCATAGGTACCTTTGATCGGCATCACACAGTTGGTTGTTGCCAGAATGGCACCCGGAAATTCCTCAAACAGTCTGCGCTGATCGTACCAGGCTTTACCGATGTTTCCTTTGAGATGAGCATATTTCTTCAACGCGGGGTAACCGTGCGCTGGCAGCATTTCTGAGTGAGTGTAGATGTTGATGCCTTTGCCTTCAGTCTGACGCAGCAGTTCCTCCAGCGCATACAAATTATGACCGGTCACCACGATACACTGCCCTTCAATCCGGTTCTGACTGACAGTGATCGGCTGCGGAATACCAAATCGCTCGGTATGCGCCCGGTCCAGTACATCCATAATTCGAATGGCAGCATTGCCCACCTTCATCGCCATCTCCAGATGCTCCTGCTGATTAAAATTGGAGTTTGTGAGCGTCATATACAAGGCCTCATGTGTGATTCGATCCACCTCGGGATCGGAATAGCCCAGCTGGCGTGCAGGTGTGGCATACGCTGCAATGCCTTTCAGCGCAAAGATCATCGTATCCTGCAAGCTGGCAATCGTTTCATTTTTACCACATACTCCGATCACTTTACATCCACCGCTCGGCGTCTGCTCACATTGATAACAAAACATAAATATCCCTCCATACCTGGTTTAAACGCTCTTCGTTATACAATCAGCGTACCAGACATGGGCAGGCTCAAGTGTGATGGTGCACACAGTTTTATAGTAGAACCGTGATCAGAAGCAGAAAAACAGCCACAGTAACCCGAAATTTATTGTCCATTGTACGTTATCCCCCTGCATTAAAATAAATTGGATGTCGTGATCGGCTAATCGAGCTTCGCTTAACGTTATTTGCTGTTCCATATGCATACATTTCCTACTATGTTTCGCCAAAAAAAATATGACATTATTGCCATATAAGCAATTGAAGTGTAAAATAAACTATTGCTTTGTGGCGATTTCATATGCCCGAACACAACTGAAATTCATTTTAATCATGATTACCCTATATACAGACAGGAATGGTTACGTGAAAGATAAAATTGTAATGCCGCTCTGGACCTGCTGCTTGTTTATCGTGGTGATGAACACCACCATGTTTAATGTGTCGCTGCCGGTTATTATTCGCGATCTGAAGATCACATCCGACCTGGGATCCTGGGTTATCTCCAGTTATTCCATCGGATATGCTCTGTCTACCGTGATCTACAGCCGTCTGTCCGACCGTTTTCCAATCCGCAGGCTGGTGACGGTAGGTTTACTGATCCTCGGCTGCTCATCCTTGCTGGGTTTGTTCGCACACAACTTTGCCTTGCTGCTCACAACGCGTATTTTGCAATCAGCGGGTGCAGGTGTGATGGCCGGGCTCGGACTGGTCATTGCAAGCCGGTACATCCCGATTGAGCGACGCGGTGCCGCACTGGCGCTTATCTCATCAGGCAGTGCAATGGCTTTTGGACTTGGCCCCATTGTGGGCGGACTGATCAGTGAGTATTGGGGCTGGAACGGGCTGTTTGCCATTACTGTACTGGTGCTGCTTGCCCTGCCAGTATTGCTTTATTTTCTGCCGCGAGAACCCGTCAACCGTGAACATCCTTTCGACCTGACTGGTGCCATGCTCACCATAATCAATGCAACCACCCTGCTGGTGGCGATTACACAGCGCTCATGGATATGGCTGGTGGTAGGCGTCGTTTCTCTGGGGGCACATATGCTGTATATTCGCAAGGCAAGTCTTCCTTTTGTGAATCCGCATGTCTTTCGAACACGAGGCTTCACCCGCCTTATTCTCATTGGCTTCTGTGTGCTGGTCGTTAATCTCGGCAACCTGTTTCTCATGCCGTTAGTGCTTGCTGATCTGTATCATCGTTCTGCCCTTTCAATTGGCTTGCTGATCGCTCCAGGCGCGCTCATATCCGCCTTCTGCACTCGTTATGTCGGTCGCTGGATTGACCGTTATGGCAATATGCGTTTTATGCTGATCGGACAAAGCCTGCTCGCTGCAGTGCTCCTGTTGTTTATGCTTGGACTTGACCAGTCGGCCCTGGTCATCACCGGCGGTTATGTATTCTTCTCTCCAGCACTGTCGGCATCTATGGCCTCCCTGAACAACGAAGCCTCACGAATACTGCCCAAGCATCAGATCGGTTCAGGCATGGGACTGCTACAGCTGATTCAGTTCTTCGGCGGTTCGGTATCGGTTGCTGTGTGTGGAATACTACTGCATGGCATACCCGGCGTCTCGGTAGAACAAGCCTACCATGTGGTATACGGCTGCCTTTTATTCATATGTGCCGTTTCGCTTGCACTCACCTTATGGCACAGCAAAGCTGCTTCCCATGCCCGGCGAGAGGTTCATTCCGCATCCTCTGCACGTTAATACTCATGAAATATACTGCCAAAGGCTCGCATCTGTTTGCGAGCCTTTGGTCTATGTTAATTCAAGCGTTATTCCAGCGAGGACCTGGGCTGGAGAAGCGCAGCAAAGGCCCCGAAATGCGCAGCAATAAGCTGTACATTTTCCTCCATCAACTGCTGTGCTTCTTCACTCGTCTCCGCTTCACTTTCGGCGTCCTCTCGCACCATGGCCATCTCATGCTCCATCAAGAGCACAGAGGGTCTCTCTTCGTTCTGTCGAAAATCCAGCAAATAATTGTTGCCACTGCTTACACTCCACGCGATCGGAATAATCCGCTGCGGATCAGGATTAACTTCATCCACCAGCTTAGCATTTTTGGCAATAAACTGACTATCCAGCACATGAAAACGAATATCCCAATCCTCCACCTCCGTACCCTGCATCAGATCAAAAGAAGCACCATCATGAAGACGTATAAATTCCAGATAATCCTGTGGAAAAATAATACCGTAATGCTGCTGAATACGAGTCACCGTTGCATCTACATCATTCATGTCAATCCAATCCTCCTTCGGGCCACCAGAATAGATCATTACCTTGTGTTCGCTCGATCTTCCTACTCCACGGACTCCGTCTTCATGTCACTTGGCTTCCAGCACAGTTTTCCAGGCTTCAGCGATAGGAATCGGCGCTTTGCTGCTGCTCTCTCCGCCGCCTTCCTTCGTCCACAGCGGGGGATAATAGGCAAACACCTGGCCCGCTCCCAGCTGTGCCGTATCCTCCTGCCAGCCTTTCCAGCGAAACGTTTCGTAAAACAGCTGCAAATCTCCCTCGGCCAGCCAGGTCATAAACTCCGAATAGGACAGGTCTGTCGCTTCCCATTCAAGCGCATCAGGAGCAAAATAATAAATCTGGCCCGTGCCGCCATACTTGCCGGTGTCCAGCGCAAAGAAGCCACCTGCCACATCGTAAGCAACAACCATCATACCCGCGAGCGGTTGTATCTCAGGCTCATCACTCAAGCCATTCCAGCGGGTCAAGCTGCCATGTCCATGTTCATCGCCTGCACCCAGCAGCGTAATCCAGCCATGATCTACCACGATGCCCTGCGTCTCATATGCCACCGCTCCCAGATAGGAGCGTGTGCTCACCTGCAGCCTGCACAGCGCATCCTCTCCCAGCTCGAGCTGTGCAGAGACGTAGTTATATGTATTTTCTCCCTGATCGAGAAGCTCCTTGAGCTCCTGCCAGGCATGATTCTCGCGGTCAATCCATTCGTTAGCAGATAACCTGTTCATTTTTTGCAAACACCTCTCCCGTGTCCATAATTTTTCTAAAGCATAACATGGCTTATTCTGCCATTCAAATCTGGGGGCTAGCAAATTATAGCCTCTCGCATCTGGTATAATTAGCTTCCAGACCATTATTGAAGGAGGTGTCCCTTTGTTTCGTTCAGTCCTGCTCTTCTCCGCTCTACTCCTGACGATAGTGACTACCAGCTGTTCGGATCAGGGCCATCCCCTCTCCGCTACACAGCCAATGACTTCAGATACAATGACGGCAGAGAGAGCATCCAATCACCAGATGATCTACTATATTTCACCACAGGGAGACGATAACAATCCCGGCACAATCCGCTCTCCATGGAAAACCATTCAGTACGCGGCAGATCATGCAGCCCCGGGCAGCACCATCTATCTGCGTCAGGGTGTATACGCTCAGAAAGTCAAAATAACCCGTAGCGGACTTTCCGCGGGCAAGCCTACCCTTCTCACCAGCTATCCAGGGGAGAAAGCCATTCTCGATGGCAAAGGTCTTCCGGTTCGCGGTGTGGAAGGCATGATTGAGCTGGAGCATGTAAGCCATGTGACGATTCAAAATATAGAGATTCGCAACTTCTCCACAACCCTTAGAGGACAGGTTCCTGTTGGCATTTACGTCCATGGAGCAGGGGAGAACGTACAGCTTCTCGGCAACAAAATACACGGGATCGCCAGCCGGGCCACACCCAAAGGGGCTAACCTTCAGGGCAGAGATGCCCACGGCATTGCGATCTATGGCACGGAGCATCCACAGGCCTTGCGCAACATTATTGTTAAAGATAATGAGCTGTATGACCTCGTGTTAGGCTCCAGCGAATCTCTGGCGGTCAATGGCAATGTGGATACATTCGCTATTCTGAACAACAGAATTCATGATAATGACAACATCGGTATTGATCTGATCGGATTCGAGGGCATCTCAGAGGATGATACGTATGATCAGGCCAGAAACGGCATCGTGCGCGGCAATACCATCTATAACATCACATCCAGCCGAAATCCATCTTACGGTCTTCCCCTTCCGAATAACAGCAATGCTGCTGGCGGCATCTATGTTGATGGCGGCAAAGACCATATCATTGACCAGAACAAGGTATATCGTAACGATATCGGCATCGAGATTGCCTCCGAGCACGCCGGACGTTCCACCCGTAACATTACCGTTCGTGACAACCTGATTTATGCCAACCGACTGACAGGTATCGCCATGGGCGGTTATGACAACAATCGGGGAGCAACGATGAACAGCACAATCATATACAATACAATCGCTAACAATGATACGTTAAATGCAGGCAACGGCCAGCTTCTGATCCAGTCTCAAACCAGAAACAACCTCTTCACGCACAACATCGTTGTCGCCGGCTTATCCGGCGTGCTGATCTACAACGAATATACGAGCAACGTGAACAATGTGTTTGACCATAATATTTATTATGTTGAAGGTAAGACAGAAGACGCCCTTTGGGTATGGAAAAATAAAATCTATCCTGATTGGACAGCGTACCAACAAGGATCAGGCAATGATGCACACTCACGCTATGCAGATCCGGCGTTTGTGAACAGCTCGAAGGCAGATTATCGCCTGCGAGACAACTCCCCGGCCAAAGCCTATGGCCATCTGGCCCCCAGGTAATAACCTTTATTTCAGTTTATACAAATATCTGTATTTCAATGGATGAACTGCTGTTTTAATATAGAATAAAATAAGATGATTACTGATATCAGGAGGATAACATGATGCAATCTCTGAATGCGGCTTTAACCCGTTTTGTGGAACAGCAAGATTTATATAATGAAGCCTACGGACTTTTTCAAAATCACGATCTTCGGCCCCGGGTGCTTCCGGTTCAGCCAGAAGTGGACAAGCGTATTTTTCTTTCTCCGGAACTCCAGTACTTCTATAGTCACTACGAGATGGTAGATGCTAAAGCGGAGGGAACACTGAAAATGAAGAGTGCAGCTGTGGAAATTGGCGATGCGGCTCTGCTCTTTTTCGTGGCCCCTGAGCACCTGCATCGTCAACAGCTGGGGTTTCGCTGGACCGGTTTGCAGGAACCTTACGAGGAATCGGCTTCCTGGCCGCCCAATCATGTTGTCATCGCCAATATGAACGATGATCCCGTTATCGTTGACACAGAGGCACCAGATTCTCCTGTATATGCTGCATTTGAGGGTGGAGAAGCAAAAATTGTCGCTCATTCTCTGGCAGACTTTTTTAACGCTCTTGCCATCCTGATCGAAAGTGCACGTACATATGCAGGAGAAGTAAAGGACGAAGAAACCTTTGAGACGAAACCGGAATACCTTTCTGAGGTGCAGCCAAAATTAGAGGCGTTGCTCGGAGAAGAAAACACAAAACACCTTATAGAATATCTATCTTTATGACGAGTATACGTTAATCAGATAGGTATGGTTAGGAGGATCTATCCATGATTTACGTCGCTTTGCTGCGAGGCATAAATGTAGGTGGCAATAGCAAAATCGGGATGAAGCAGCTCAAGGAAACGTTTGAACAGGCCGGGATGCAGAAGGTCGTGACTTACATTAATTCCGGCAATATCATCTTTGCCGATGATCAGGAACGAACCGATGCCCACATGGAAATATCCGAACTTCTGGAACAGGCCATTGCGGCGGATTTCGGCTTGCAGATTAAAGTACTGCTACGAAACCTGGAGGAGATGGCATCTGTCATGCAGGTGCTGCCTTCCGATTGGACAAACGATGATCAGGCCAAAAGTGATGTGCTCTTTTTGTGGGATGAAATTGACAATGTCGATATTCTGGAGAAGCTGCCGCTTAAGCCGGGGATCGGAGCGCTCATTTATACGCCTGGAGCACTCCTGTATTCGGTCAGCCGAGATGAAGCCTCCAGAAGTGGCATGAATAAGCTGGTGGGGTCCAAAATGTATTCCTATATGACCATCAGAAATGTCAATACGACACGTAAAATCTATGATCTTATGCAGGCAGCAGCAGAAAAGTAATCGCATACCGCGACACTGGTGTTAAATTTCCTGTTAAGGAAGGGTTCCTGACGTTTAAAAATGCATGACAAAGACAAAGGGCTTAACATTCTTGTTAGAATGCCAAGCCCTTTTACAAATTTTCACTCTTATCTATGCTTTCCAGTTAAATCTTCGGATTTGCACCCTCTATCTTAGAAAATCCTGAGCTTTTGATTCACGCATCGTGCACCGCTCTCTGAATCCGCATATCCTCGCTTTACAGCATGCTGTAGAGCTTTATCTTCATCAATCAATCTGAATGCGTCTGCGTGACTGCTCATCGCCCGGACGTTTCGGAATGTCCAGCTTCAGCACACCATTTTCCAGCCGTGCCTTGATATTATCCTCGTCAATATGATCGACATAGAAGCGGCGCACAAACTCCCCGGCACGACGCTCCTGCCGAATCATTCGGCCCTCGTCATCCTTCTGCTCGACCATTTCGTTGCGTTTGGCGCGAATGATGAGCTCATTGCCCTGTACCTGAATGTCGATGTCTTCCTTGGCCATGCCCGGAAGCTCGGCTTCAACGAGATATCTGCTATCTTCCTCTCGAATGTCGGTACGGAAAGGCTGCATACCCGTTCCAAATGAAGAGAAGAATGAGGTGTCAACCATGTCATGGAAGGATTTCAGCATCTGTCCGAACGGGTCATCATTTCTTCTGCGAAATGGAATCAGATCAAACATGAACATCATCTCCTTTAATGTGGTTGGGTTTAATTGTTGCTTACATCTATTATTGTATTCATGACACTGCAAAGGTTCAAAGTCGATGTACAGCGATATAAAGCGATGATTCGCCGTCTTGGTTAATTAGATAAAAATAGATCGTTTTTTCATTTAATTTGACCATTTTTGACCTTCTGACTTTATCTGACCAATTCCAGATACGTTACCGTATCTCACTGCACATGAATCTCCTGTCCAGATGCCTCTACTTGCCTTTTGCCTGCTCCCCTAAACTGTAATATGGCTAATAAGAAAGCTACAACTACCGCGGCAAAACCTGCCCAGTTCAATGTCATAACAGAAGCACGGCTAATCACAAGTCCGCCTAGACCCGAACCCAACGCAAAGCCAAATTGAATAAATGACGTATTCACACTCAGTGCAATATCCGGGCTGCGAGGTGCCAGCGTAACCAGATATAATTGCTGGGCAGGAGAGATACTCCACGTCGCCAACATAAATATCATCAAAACGAGAATCAGCAAGATCAGATGTGTACCCGTCACCGCAAATAAAAGAAGAGTTACTCCTTGCAGCACCAGCCCTAGGAGAATAGTGAATTTCGAGCCTTTGGCATCAGCCAATTGTCCACCCAGTTTGGAACCGATAAAGCTGCATATGCCTGCCAGAAACAAGATCAAGCTAATTTCGGTCATGGAAAGGGAAGAACTCGTTTGCAGAAAAGGCGTAATATACGTGAACAAGGTTGCGTATCCACCCACATATAACAGGGTCATCATCAACGCAATCAAAACTGCTTTATTTTTAAGCATCGAGAGCTGCATGCCAATCGTAACCTTCTCTTGCTCCCGAATGGATGGAACCTTCCGATAAATAATAAGCAACGGAACAATACTCAGGATACCGATCACAACAAACAGCATTCTCCAGCCAAACATCTCACTGAAAAATGTGCCGATGGGCACACCAAGCACAAGCGAGCTGCTTAGACCCATCAGAATAATTCCGATCGCATTGCCCCTCTTCTCCTGCTGAACAAGCCTTGTCGCTGCAGCCATGGCCACAACGGTTGTCATGCCTCCGCTTGCTCCCTGAATGATCCTTATCCAGAGCATCGCTTCATAGGAGAGATCAAATATCATGATGCCATTGCTCATAATAAAAATCCCAAAAGTCAGCAGCAGCAGTTTCCTGCGGTCGACATTAATGGTTGCAGCAATCAGTATCGGTGCAGCGATAGCTGCTGCAAGAGCAAATACAGTGACGAGCATGCCCGCTTCCGCCGTGGATACGCCGAGCTCTGCAGCCATCATCTCAATGATTCCCGTAATAATGTATTCAATCGTGCCGATCAGAAACACAGCAAGTGCCAGAATATAAATCGTGCCTTTATTGTTCAACCGTTCTCACTCCATCTTCTATATGTTTTCCATTCATTTCCCCTCGTTACGTTCATATAATAGGGATCTGAATTTCAATGTACTGTGCATCCTCTTCAGGGGATAAAGGCAAGTATAATTCTCTGCCAGGCTCGTTCTCCTTGATCTGATAATTGTTTTTCTCGATCCATCGCGCCAGATGTACACAAGCGGCCACATCAAAATTCGAATGTGAATGAAACGCCATGGAAGCAACCATCGGTTCAGCCGGCAGACTTCTCAGCTGAAACGGCTCGGGAATAAAAGCTGGTTCGCCTGTTAAGTAGTAGCCTATTTCATACTCGAACTCGTCCTCTTTTCCATGCACATCTCGCCATAAAACAACCTGTGGACCTTGAATCCATTGACGTATGTCTTTGGTCAGCAAGGATTCCAGGTGGCACAGCAGCTCTGGAATGCGCTCTTCTCCACCGCTTGCATTATAGAACAAGAACGTTTGAGCTGCCTCGGTCTTGATTCGAATCTCCTGGCCTGTCTCCCATTGCCGGTCCTGCTCCATAAGCTGGAGGCGCTCCTCAATACGAGCAAGCCTCGCTTGCTCCAGGTCAATCATGTGCTGAATCTCACTTCTTTTCAGCCTCAACATGCCCTGAATCTGCTGATGTGATATGTCTTCCTGAAGCAGCTGCGCGATCTGCGGCAGCGTAAATCCCAGTTCCTTGTAGATCAGAATGCGATTCAATTCAAGCAATTGATCTGCTGCATAGTATCGGTATCCCGTCTCATGATCAACCTTACGCGGTTTGAGGATACCGATCTGGTCATAATAGCGCAGCGTTTTCAGAGAGAGCTTGCTGAGCTTTGCAAACATACTGATTTTGAACAAGATATCATCTCCAATCCATAAAGCTTAATGTGAGTATACAGTCTCCCGTGCAGGGGAAAGTCAAGAGTTGTTAGATTAAAAGAGAAGCAAAAAAGGACAGGAGCAACGTTCTCCTGTCCTTCATTCTCATTTTAAGCTAATGGGTGTTATTTTTCACTACTCCCAGAAGAAACGACCTGCAAACACTTTCTCGGTCAACAGTTTATAGGTATCTTCAGGCAGTTCCTTTTTCATCTTCGCCATCACGGCTTCCTTGCCCTGATTATATTGAGAGGACATACCGATCTCGGCTGTAGTGTTATTGGCATCCAGACGCATGATCGGTGCCTTCGCATCTCTTGTCCACGGTGTCCATGCCGCAAGTGTCGCCTTGCCGCCCGTGCCCGGATTGCCAGTATATAAGAACTGCTTCAGGTAAGCTGCCATCGCAGCAGACAACTGCTCACGTCCAGGCTTGTTCTCATCACTGAAGTAACCTTGCGGGAAATAAGCTGCGATTCCATCCGCATGCCCAGTATAGAAGTCCATGTCTGCACCATGCGGAGCACCAAGCAGTGTCAGCAGACGTTCCGAGATGACTCCCGGCTGTGTGCCCCATGCAAAACGATATGCATACACGGGCGGCTGACCTGCTGCGCTGGTCAGTTTCTCCGCTACACGCTCCGCATTAAAGCCTGCGTACGCTTCGCTGCCATATTGGAGTGCTGCTGCATACTGTTCTGCTTTTGTCTGATCCGTAAACAGCGTTCCATCATTGATGGATGGTGCAAAGTTCGGATCACCGAAAGCAAATCCCGAGAATTCCGTTTCCAGGCTGCCTAGCAGCACAGGAACTTTAGCATAGTTGCCATCGTTAATCGCATCAAAGCCTTCTTTTGGAATCACTGTACCATCCCGGAACAGATGCGGGAATGGCTGCATGCGGATGGCGGTTGCGCCAAATGCAGTAACCAGTTTGTCCGCAGGAAGTGCGCGCAAATATGCTTCGAGCTGTGCCGGTGTCTGCTTGGCGATCCATGCTTTGGCTTCGTCAGCATTCGCAGCTTTGCCATCCTGCACGAGAATTTTCACCATTGCATCCTCGGATTTTTGCTCCCCTTCTTCAGGTGTGGCAGTGGTCAAGCCGCCACTGAAAGCAATGGCTTTCTGATACAACCCTTTGCTCAGCGGAGAGATCAGTGTGGCCAGCACATCACGCGCTCCGGCTGATTGTCCGGCAAGGGTAATATTTCCTTTGTCTCCACCAAAACCTTCAATATTATCCTGAACCCACGTTAATGCACGGAAGGCATCCAGCAGACCGTAGTTGCCGGAATCGTCAAGCGCATTGCCTGTTTTTAGCGCAGCATTCTGGAAGAAGCCAAGGGCTCCTAGGCGATAGTTTACCGAGATGATGATGCTGTTGGTATTCCGGGCAAGCTGTTCCCCCTGAAAATCCTTGCCTGATCCTGTCATGTTACCGCCGCCGTGCAGGAAAACCATAACGGGCAGTTTTGTACTGCTTGTGTTTGGACGCCAGATGTTCAAATATAGAGAATCTTCACTGCCTGCTGTACTTTTACCGGAGATTTGCAAGCTGTTAGCCGCAAAATCCTTCGCCTCTCTCGTACCCGTCCAAGCCTTCGGCTCCTGTGGTGCCTTCCAGCGCAGCTCGCCGACAGGAGGTGCAGCGTATGGAACGCCCAGCCAGCCAAGTGTACCGAATTGCTCATACGTTTTACCATCAATGGCACCGTACTTGGTTTGCTGTAGTGTCTGAGGTTTGAACGCTCCATTCTGTGCATGCTTCGACAAGAGCTGCTCCAGCGTTCCTGTGCCGTTTTTGAGCTGGGCTTGCAGTGCCTGTGCAGTCGCTTCTGCCATCAGGCGATTGGTTAGTGGCGATTTTTCTTTACCTTGAAGGGATTGGATACCCTGGCTTGCTGCAAACGCAGAAGCTTCTCCCGATTTGTAATCTGCATCTGTTTCATAACCAAGAACCTTGAGCAGCAGCACCGCATATTCTTCTGCCGTCAGCGGAGCGTTAGGATCAAAATATTCTGTATCCGCTTCCAGCCCAGCCAGGTAAGGATGCTGCTTCAGGTAACCAACGACCGGTTCAAGCACTTTACCTGCTTGCGCAGCATCTTCATATGTTGCTGTGCCCTGATAAGCGAGTGCTTCTTTTTCCAATCCCGACAAACGCAAGTAAAGCACAGCAGCCTGAATACGAGTCGCTTTTTTATTCAAATAGGCTGCATTTACCCCCTGGCCGTTACCTTGGATAAGCTTTGCTTGAATCAGCTTCTCCATCGCCGGGGATATCGCTGGACTTGTATTACCTGCTGCATATGCCGGAAAACCCGACACACACAAGCTTAGAATCGCTGCTATTGCAATAGAACGCTTCATTTTTTTCATTGGTTCATTCTCCTCGCTGTCTAATCGTGTATGATTCAAAGAACTGCATTGGCACCGTTATACTCTTCGCACAGTATGCCAATGTTTGGAGTTTTCTATTTCTCTATAACAGCCTACGAAAATATGACCCTCCTTCCGGTTAAAAATGTACGAGCCGCTGCACTTCCGGGCATGACCTCAGGCGATTTAGAATATAAAAAAACCTGAATCAAAGGCAATCAGACCGCGTTAAAACATGGTCTTCCGCCCTTAATTCAGGTTTTGCCTGCAATTTCGTAACAACCCTGAGCATGATGAGGTTTTGAACTGGAACAGGTCTTGCCCTGAATTCGGTTACAATCCTGTCATTATCGTGATATTAACACACAATGAAAGCGTTAGCAATATCTTTTCGCACTGAAATTCAGGTGCGTCAATGTTACTCCTGCAGTTTTTTAACTTGCTCGATCAAGCTGTCCAGACCCTTATCGGCCAGATATGGACCGTAGTTCCAATAGTTGCGAGAGACGTTGATAATTCGATTATTTTTAATTGCAGGTATGCTCTGATATACAGGCTCCTCAAACAGCTCCATCATCTGATCCATCTCATCGTCTTCCATCTGGGTAAAGAAATAATCTGCTGGTTTGTCAGCCAGCTTTTCCAGAGAGAGCACTGTTCCACCATCCGAGTATTGTTTGTACTGCTCGGGCATCGAAAAGCCGAAATCTTCGTAGATCAGCTTGCCCAGGGTACCGCCCTCACCGCCGAGCAAAACCTCTTTATTATAGATAACAAATGACATCGCTGTTGTTCCCGGCTGAATATTAATGTTTAACTCACTGCGAATACTCTTCAATTTATCTTCAAACGTCGTAATCCACTGTTCTGCTTCTTGCTTGCGATCCATAATATCACCCATCGTTCTGAGCGTATTCACTACATCCGGGTCTCCGCCCCAGGCAACCGTTATCGTCGGGGCAATCTTCTCGTAGGTCCCTACGATTTCCTTGCTGGTATAATCGGGCACGATGATCAGATCCGGCTCCAGGCTTGATATCATCTCAACATTGCCATTGCCTGACCCAATATCAGGTACACCGGCCATTTCTTCTGGATAGAGCTCCAGTGTCTCCGTATTGACTCCAGCCGGTTTCATACCCAGCGGCAACAGATATCCACCATATGTAATGACTACAGGTTTGGAAGGCTTCGCCGGAATCTCAACCTGACGATTAGAAGCATCTGTATACGTGCGAACCGATTGCTGAGCTGGCTCTGTACCCGATGCAGACGGGGAATCGGCACCCGCCCCGCATGCTGCAAGCAGCAAAGACAAACTAAACAGTAAACTGACAGCCATTGAAGGCTTAAAACCAAAATTCAAATCGTTCACACTCCATCTGTCGTATTGATAATGATTATCGTTATTATCAATATAACGACGCATGTTTCCGTCAGCAATGAACGATTCCGACCTCTTGTTCGTACGATTTGAACCTTTGAGCCGATGACTGTGCATTTTATATTGTGCCGGAGTCTCTCCTGTCGTTCGTTTAAATATGCGGCTGAAGTAATACAGATCCTTGTAACCTACGCTCTCGGCTACCTCACGAATCTGAGCGTCCGTCTCGGCCAGCAGGGTTTGAGCTCGTTTGATCCGTGTCTGAACAATATAATCCATCGGACTGCAGCCATACTTTCGTTTGAATACTCGTGCCAGATAATGCGTGCTGTAATGGAAATGAGCAGCCATATTCTCCATTGCGATCGAATGGGTATAGTGCTCCTGGATATAGGCCTCAATCTGCTCCGCCAGTTCAAGTGATTCACCTTGATGCTGACGCGCCATCTCCCATTGCCGGAATTGTTCATGCACCAACTGATAGAACAGCCCCATGACCTGTAATCGGTCCAGTTCCCTGCTGCTGTTCCAGGAATCTGCCATTTTATCTAAAATAGCAAGAAGCGTCATTGGGTAAGTGACCGCAAAGTAATATGAAGCAGGTGGTTGAGAGACATCCGTTTCCATCCGACTCGCGTCATCACTGGCATCTTTACTCACATTGGAACTAACAATAGGAACCGGTTGAGGTTTATATAAGATCAGATCATATTCCGCTGGTTGCTGCCGCAAACAACGAATAAAGAGCGTCATGCCTTTGTCACCATGTAAAATAAGGGGCTGCACCGAGGTGAACCTCTGTGTGCCAAACTGAATGTCGACCTCCCCTTTATGAATAATCACAAAAGCTCGGGCAGGGAAAACATAGGGCTGTAGCTCTTGTCCTGGCTGGAGCACAATATGGCGAATATCCATAAGCTTCACCTGATGTGTGTTCCACCATCGAATGGCTTCTGACCATTCATTCATCCTTTATCACCTCAAAACAATCATTGAACTATATTTCCGCATGTCTGATTTAATCCTTAACATACAAGAGTGCCCATCATTTTGTCCAGTTTGTATGCATGTCAAGAAATATATGTCAAGACTTATATGTCAATCCTTGTATTTAATCGTAATTTTTACATTTAATTAACCCAATCCCATCTCTCCTTTAGCAATTGTTGTATACACTGGGTTCTGGATACTACACTATACATATCTATTAGGAGGATGTTCATGTTAAATCGCTTCAGTACCCGGGCAGCCAAAATGATGCTCGCGGTGACCACCATTGTTACAGCTACGCTGGGAGGCAGTAATGCAGCCTCGGCTGTGGAAGACAGTACGTCAACGACTTCGGGTTCACCAATTAAAAATGTTATCATTCTGATTCCTGACGGTATGGCAAATGACGCTACCGCCCTGGCTCGTTGGTATAAGGGCTCATCCCTGACCATAGATTCCATGGCAAGCGGTATGGTGCGTACACATTCCGCAGATGCGCCGATTGCCGACTCGGCCCCTGCAGGAACAGCCTTTGCAACAGGTCACAAATCTCACACCGGTTATGTCGGTGTATTACCTGATAAAGCGACTATGCCTGGGCAAAAGGCCATTGCTGTCGGTGATGAGAAGAAACCGGTTGCTTCCGTGCTGGAGGCTTCCAGACTTGCAGGCAAATCAACTGGGATTGTAGCTACATCTGAAATTATGCACGCTACCCCAGCGGACTTCTCTGCGCACTATCCGGATCGTAAAAACTATGATGCACTCAGCAAGCAGCAGGTGTTCAATGGCATGGACGTTGTATTGGGCGGCGGCAGCAAATATCTGGAGCCAGCAGGACGCAAAGACGGTGACAACCTTGTCGCCTCCATCAAAGCGCTCGGCTACGATTATGTAACTACACCTGCGGCGATGAAGGCCTCAACGTCAAACAAGCTGTGGGGCATGTTTGCTCCAGCAGGGCTGTCCTACAATATGGACCGTGATCCTGCCAAACAGCCAAGTCTTGCGCAGATGACCTCCAAAGCCATTGACGTGCTCTCCAAAAATGAAAAAGGCTTCTTTCTGATGGTTGAAGGCAGCAAAGTGGACTGGGCCGCACATGCCAATGACCCGATTGGCATTATCAGTGACGTGCTTGCTTTTGATGATGCCGTCAAGGTTGCCATGGATTTTGCCAAAGCCGACGGACAAACCGCTGTTGTTGCTGTTTCCGACCATCAGAACGGCGGCCTCACGATTGGCAATGCTGCGACTACAGGCACGTATGATAAGGAGCCGCTGTCCACGTTTATCGGACCTCTGAAAAAAGCAAAGCTGACAGGTGAGGGCGTGGAAGCCAAATTGAATGCCAAACGCACCAACATCAAAGCGGTGATAAAGCAATACTACGGCATTTCGGACCTGACTTCAGAAGAAATCGCTGCGATCAAAGCCGCTGAACCGGGCAGCCTCAACTATGTTGTCGGCCCGATGATCAGCAAACGAGCAGACATCGGCTGGACAACCGGGGGACACACAGGCGGAGACGTTGTGCTATATACTTATGCACCTAACAATGATCGCCCGTTCGGGGTTATTGATAACACAGATGTAGCGAAATACATGGCCCGTGTACTCGATCTCAATCTGGACAATGTGAGCAAGCAGCTGTTCGTACCAGCGAAGCAGGCATTTACAGCGAAAGGTGCAGCGTACAAGCTCGATCTTACGGATGTTAAAAATCCCAAAATTATCGTTACAAAAGGTAGCACCAAGCTTGAATTGCAAATCTACAAAAACGTGGCACTTGTAAACGGCAAGAAGACAGCGCTTGAAGGTGTTATTGTGTACAACGGTGTCGATGCTTTTGTGCCGCAAGGCGCTGTGGATCTGATCCAATAGAACAAGCTGGCTCGTTATTTTCCAATCCAAAAAAGCTGCAGAGATCATCTCGCAGCTTTTTTGACGTATACCTGAGGTTCAATTCACTTATGTTACGCTTATATTTACTTGAAGAATGTCACAATGCCATACTGAGAAGTATTCTTCCAGCTGTCATTGGTCAGGTCATTCCATTTCGCTGTGCTTTTGTTATTGTTCCCCTGATTATCGTTAACCTGAAGCTCGAAGCCTATTACATCCCCTGCCTTAGGCGTAAGAGATTGCAGCCTTATCTTCGCCTCCACCTGATATCCCTTCGCCGTTTTCTTCACAGCACTTTGGAGACGTCCTGGAGAAGCACTGCCTGCAAAAGTAGCCACATTATCTGCACTAATTCGGAACTGCGCATCATCATACTGGTAAAAAGGAGTGCGCTGATGATTCTCATCCAGGAAAATCTCAACCGAGTCCTGATCCCACGGATCGGTAGCATTGGTGATAATGTTCGGATCGGTTACATCAATGAACAGATACAGGTCTTGACCGGACCACATTGCACGAGCTTCCGCAAAGGCTCCCCCGCCTGGATTGAGAGGCATCACCTGGAATGGAGCAACTTTATTCCACTTGGCATCCTTCTCACCATCAATCGTGACGGTTCCTTGCAGAGCTTGAGCAGATTTAGGCATATTGGCCAGCTGAATGACGCCGTATTTGCTCGTATCCGAATGCTGAGATAATGTACGATCATTCCAGTACAGCATCTGATGTGCATTCGTTCCACCTGCTCCGGCATCCGTCACCCGCACATCCAGCCCTATTTCACGGGACAGTACCGCTGGTGCATTAGCCCACGGAATGGATACCTCCACCTGATATCCGTTCGTAACCTTTCGCACATGATACGTATGCGGCTGTGCTCCTGTCGCCGTACCTGCACGAGTTATCGTAATATGATGATCATCCGCTTCATACACAGGAGTTTTACCATTATTGAGATCAACAAACAGTTCTACCTTGTCCTGCGGATTTTTCGTTGTGTCCTGCACATCAATTAAAACATACAAATTGTTGTTATCCCACAGCGTTCGGAACGCCGTTACTCCTGCACCCGAATTGCCTTTTAAGGCAGTAGCTACGGCCTTGTTCCAGACCGTATCCTGCTTGGGTGCTTTGATATTTGGTGTTCCGGACAATGTAACGGCTCGATTCGTCAAAACAGGCAGGCTTGATGCATCCGCCAGTCCCCAATAGGCCGGTTTGGATTGCAAAGCCGAGTCAAACAGGAAGGCTTGATTGTTATACGATTTCTCATCCTGCAGTCCCCATAAGGTCACGGAGGAGATCACATCACTATGCTTTTGATACAAGTCGAACAATTCCTTATACCGATAGGCTTGCTTCACGGCCACATCCTGAGGCAGCTTCTCGCCAAAAGGAATACCGCTGTCTACATCCAGCTCGGTAATCTGGATATCCAGTCCGAGCCCGGCGAACAGATTAATCGTTTTCTCAATTTCGGCAATTGGAGGAGATTCCAGGTTATAGTGAGATTGCAGACCTACACCGTCAATCAATCCTTTATCCTTTAACCTTTTCACCAATTGGTACATATGCTCTCTTTTCTCAGGAACCTCTGTAAAATACTCGTTATAATATAATTTCGCATCCGGGTCGGCGGCTCGGGCAAATTCAAACGTTTTCTCAACATAATCCGGACCGATCAGCTCATAGAACGGACTTTTGCGCATCCCGTTGGCATCCCCGTTGCTGTCCGCAATCGCTTCATTCACAACATCCCAGGCATATATTTTGCCTTTATATCGTTTCATGACCGTATCAACATAGTTCTGAATGCGACTGAGAAGCAGGTCTCTGCTTGCGGGATTACCCTGATCATCCTTGAACATCCACTCCGCTGCATCAATATGCCACAGCAAGGCATGTCCACGCAGGCCCATATTATGCTGTTCTGCAAATTGCACATATTCATCTGATGCCTGGAAATCATACACTCCCTTCGAAGGGGATACGAATTTGGGCTTCATCTCATACGTTGCCGTCAAGCTGTTAAAATGTTTGGATAACAATTGACCGTATGCCCCTTCGAGCTGCCAGCGATACACAGCTGCCCCGATGGGGAACTCGTTCTGGTACAAGTCCTGCAAAGAAGCAATATCGGTCTCAATAGCCAGCTCTCCCGCTTCCTCAATCTTCACATCATCCACATAAAAGGATAAGGTATCAACCGCGTCTTCGGAAACATATGGCGTTTCAATAAACAGATTCAATTCCTGCGGATTGTCACTGTATTGAAACGTTGCGGTAATGTTATGCCACTGCTGCCACTCGTCCTTAGGAATAGTCACCTTGTCCAGCATATTCCAGCTCTCTGCCCCGTTTTTCTTGTAGGCTGTGAGTTGAATCGTTTGATCTGCAGCTGGTTTCTCCGTAAGTCTGACATAAACCGATATGTTATACGTTGTATTGGGTTTCAACAGACCTTTCATCGGCAAACTCGGCCCATAATAGGAACGTTCCCGATTCGTAACCAGCATGCTGTATGTACCTTGGTGCGCTGCCTGCTGTGTGACCGTCAGCTTCTCGCTGCCGATGCGAGGAACCCAGCCTTGAAGTGTGCCATCCTCAAAGTCGGCGTTAAACGGACTACCATTCTGTTTGACCGTTGTCGCAGCCCCCGGGTTGAATGCCTGCTCCGTCTGCTGTTCTTGTGCAAATACAGGCTGCTGGACAGGCAGCATGGTCATGATCAGCGTTGCTGCCAGCACGGTTGAACTCCATTTTTTAAACGTATTCATTAAATGCCTCCTCTCGTTTTTTACATTATACTCTATGAAATAACGCTTACATATATATTTTTGTAATTTTTTTCAATATTTTAGCCTACTCTACTTTCTTCGCGTATAATAAACATGAACCGACACCACCCATGCCAAAAAGGAGAGATCCATTATGTTGACCAAACTCAACTGGATTACACTGCGCGTACGTAATCTGGACGCGTCGATTCACTTCTATCACCATCTGCTCGGCATGCTCGTGCAGCGCCGATTCGAAAGCCGCGGGCGGCAGATCGCCATGCTTGGCCTGGGTCTAACCGGCGAAACCTTGCTGGAGCTAATTGAAGGAAGTGAGCAGGTGCTTCAACCTGAAGCCGGCATATCTATAGGATATGAAGTTGCGGACCTTGATATCGCAATGGAGCGCCTGGCGGAAATGCATATCCCCCTGCTGCGCGGACCTGTGCAGCCCAACTCCCGCCTGCGTTTTATTTACATTGCAGACCCGGACGGCTTCGAGGTACAGCTTGCCGAGCATCTGGAATAAGATATACATATGAGCGTACTCACACGGCCGGAGCAGAACAGCGTTGCTTACAGCTTCATGCGCCGCATCAACGGCACACCTATACGATTCAGCAGATGATCCAGCAGTGCCCAGCACCACCGTCTGTGCAGCGGCAGATGGCGGTCATACACGGCGGAATATTCGAAATCCGCTTCCGCGCCGCGATTGCGCTTGAACTGGGCCGCACCCGCACTTTCATGCAGCAGAACACCGTTGTCACGAGCTTGTTCAATGAGACAGGCCGACAACATGCGGTACAAGCCAACGGATTGTGGAATGTCTGTATCATATCCGAACAATGGAGTGGTCATGATGCCATTCCGGCAGAAATAACCCATAACGGCATCGATTCGCCCCTGCTTGCGCAAGCCATAGATCCTTAACGATCCGCTCGCTTTTGCTGCAGCAATGAAACGTTCGCTGAACCGGGGATTGTCGTAGGAATACTTGTCCAGATATAACATGCGGTACAGCTCCACAATCCGCGGAATGTCTGCATCTGTCATTTCAGCGCCGGTTATCAGTTCATAACCATGCTTGTCCAGCAGCGCTTTATCTCGCTTGAGCAGCCACCGCGACTTGGCATTGCCAAAGCCCTTATCACTCGCCTGATACAGATAAATTTGCCTGCTAGGTATGGAACGGCAGCCTGCACCCTGAAGCTCTTTTATAATGTCCGAATGCAGCCGGGCACTCAGGGAACGGAAGATCACGGTATGCCGGGGATATCGCTGTTTGACGGCTTCAAGAATACAAACGGCCTGTTCGCCAGTCATGGCGGGATACAGATTGGTCGATAACAGCCAGTTATTCACATGTACAACCTTGTTGATTTTCGCTTTTTTCATGCCCCGGCCGAGGATACCGAGCAGCATGGAAAGTCCTTTTTCCAGCATCGGCTTCTGGAGCATGATCAGTTCCTGCTTGGCATACGTGACGTAATGAGTATAAGGTGAACAGACATATGCGTTATCATACTCTTCTTCATTAACAGTCACCGGCAGCACAAGCTCATTCATACGGGCAAGAAGCAGCGTCGTATTAACATTCGTCATATATTCAATGGTTCCATGCATCATCATCGGTTCAAGATAAGCCTGGGCGTATTTTGCATCTGCAGTATCGGGCCAGGTCATATCCTGGATTGAATCGCGGTCATAGAAGGTGACCTGTGTATCTATCACTCTTTTTCCCTCCATAGCGGCCTATTCCTGAATCCTTCCTCTGTGTTTCACAAAATCAGCGATCCGCTCACCTGCTTGCAGATTCGCACGATCATAATAATAAACCATACCAAAGTGATAGGTCATCTGTTTTGCAACGATATAGAAGCGCTGATGCTCAAATTCATTTTCCAGACAAAACACGATACCGTTTCGTTCATAGCCATACATCACAGGATGTAGCTGAACAATCTCCTCTTCGGTTGCAAGCCGAATCTGGTCCACGCTGAATATCGTTCCCGGGCATAGAATAAACTCCACCCCCGTAAACGTAATTTCTACATTATGATAATATGTAAAGTCAAAGCTGCCTGCCAGCACCAACTGCTCGCTCTGCCATTGTGAAGGCTCAGTGATATAAAAGTGCTCAATATGGTCTGCCCTTAACTTCTGCTGCAGCTGCTCGACGATTCGGACCTGCTCGTTAAACGATTCATGTGTCATGATCCAATCCACCCTTTCTCCCGGTTAAAAATTCCGCAAGATGTCGATATGTTGGACCGTGCACTCTGCTGTTCACTTCTGCCATGTCCATTTCCAGCCAGTAATCCGCCTCCATCAGTTCAATCATATCCAGCCGGGTTATATGCGCACATTTCGGATGCTTGGCCGCCTCAACCATCGGCTCAGGGCTGTCATCCCAATTAAATTCGCTCACCACAGCATGGATCAGCACTGCCGAATCCAGCGTTTGGACTCGTTCACACGCCTTGACTGAGGACTCCTCATATATAATATCATCTACGATCTGCTGCTCCTCAGCCGTCAGCTTCAAACGAACGGCTCCCGCTGTATCCAGCAGCAGATCAGCAAGATTCAGGTTGTGTTTTCTTGCCAGATTCCAGGCTGTCGCCAAAATGCCGTGAGGGGAATCCACTCTGGCGCCATATTCAAGCAACAGACGTATTGCTTCAGGCTGCTTGAACTTGACTGCTTTTTTCAAAGCGGTATCCCCAAGCTTGTCTTCCGATTCCAGATCGGGTTCAGCCTGAAGCAGGCAGCGAATCCCCTCCAGCGGCATGCGATTGGTCAAAAAAAGCATAAGCGGTGTGCGTCCACGCTCATCCCGTTCATTCAGGTCTAATGCAGATGAAGCGATGACCTCGCTGACATATTCAATATGTTTGGATTTACTGATTTCGGTCCAATTCATGGGTCCTTCCCCTCGTTTCTTCATCTTGTATCTCACTACTCTCACTCTATCGAAAAAGACAAAGCGCTACAAGGGACCTTTGAACGCCAAAAAAAGCCCGCATAGTGCAGCATCTTTGTGCACTCGCGGACTCCTTTCCGGCTCGTCTGGATTGAATTAAACTTGCTCGTTTCCTTTACAAGTATACAAGCTGCAACCTGACTTGTACTCAGGCTGACCTGGATTCCAGACTGACCTTACTGACCTTGGCTGCTGACGTTTTTTCTGGAAGCTTGGCTTCTTTTACCGCGGCTGCGCTGGCTCTCTGATGATCTGATACCAATGCACTTAAATCCACGATCAGCCTCTCCAGCCCTCCAAAGCTCTCCACCATATTCTGTGTCAGATTACGCTGCTCCTCCATGCTCGCCAAAATCTCCTCCGTGGCCGCACTCGACTGCTGCGTCACACTCGAAATTTCGGAAACCTCATTCACTATTCGGGTTGAGGATGTCTTCATCGTTGCCGAGCTTGTCTCGATCTCGGTAGCCTGACCCAGCACATCCTGCGAACCATGATTAATGGACTGGAACACTTCACCCGCGGTCTGTACACTTTCTCTTCCTTGCTGCAAGGACTGGCGAATGTCTTCAAATCGGCTTGTCAATGCCTGTGTTTGTGTTCTCAGACCTGTTAATATCGATGTAATCTCATGGGCAGATTGACCTGAGCTTTCAGCCAGCTTGCGTACTTCCTCCGACACCACAGCAAACCCCCGTCCATGCTCACCTGCGCGTGCTGCTTCGATTGCCGCGTTCAGTGCAAGCAGATTCGTTTGCGTTGCAATATCGGAGATGCTGTTCAGCATCATCGTCATGGATTCACTCTGGTCATTGAACTTCTGCATATCATCAGCGGTTGTATGAATTGCTGTATACAAGTCCCGCATTTGCATATTCAACTCATCCATCTGTTTACTGCCCATTTGTGTACTTGAGGCCATGCTCGCCGAGAGCTCCTTCATCTGCCGGGAATAGGAAGCCACATCTTGAATATGACGATCAGACAAAGTAAGAGACTCTGAAATATCCGCAATGCTTGTGGCCTGAAACTCCACTCCCTTGGCTACCTCGCTGAACCCAAGCGTCACCTCATTGGTGATAGAGCCGGTAGCATCTACCTTTTCCTTGAGCTGTTCCGTATATCCCGAAAGTCCAGCCACCGATTTTTTAACACGTTCCAGCATTTCTTCTACACGCTTCCGCGAGTTCTCTACCTCATCCCATCTCTTCTCACTCTCTTGAAACAACTTCTGATTCAGTGCAGAAACTACGACTAAAATAATCCCCGCCACTGCAAAAAGTGCCACATTCGTGATGTTCTCAATCAACTGCTCCCGAGTAGCTGTAGGTACAATCAACAGTTGCAGAATGCTGTTTGCAAGCAAAACCGAGAACCCGCTAAGAAATATGCGCTTATCCGGATACACCAGCAGTAGAGCTGATATAACTATAGCTATGAGTGAATCCACGGTTCCCCAGCCGGCAAAAATGCCGCATGCGGTGATTAGGGCAACGTTTATCCACGGAATCAGATGGATATGCTTTTTCTTGGCATTGGCATAAGTCAACCAGATCCCATACATAATCACAATTGCATTGGAAGCAAACAACTTGGGATCCGTAAAAGCAAGCGCTATTCCAAATACTACTACAATCCATAACATCATCGTAATCAATTTGTTTCTTTTCCAGATAATTTCATCAATACGACTCATGTGTACCCCGCCTTTTATGTAAGTTCAAACAAATGCAGGCTGCCGGTTTCATAAACATGCAAGCAGACCGCTTAAATATATATCGGCCGGAAATGATACAAATGAATATAGTATTTTAAATAATATTATGTTCATATACTATATAACGTCCAAAAGAAAAGAGCCTGCTCATGCGCAAATACGCATGAAACAGACTCAGCTTTTCTTTGAATTAGAGACACATGGTCCTGCCTCCGTTATTTACCAAATACCAATGTAGTATTGGATGATCCGGCGTATTTCGTAACAAATTCACGTGCATACGCTGCGCTCTCCACCTGATAGCTGTAATTGGAGCTTGGTCTCCAATTCGTTTTTGGCGAAGTCGGGCTGTTCAAAGCAGGTGTACTGCCTGAATCTGTGAACTCTCCCTTGCCCTTGTCATCCAGAATGCCGCCTTTTTCGGCCCCTGCACCAAAATAGTTATTTTCCGAGTAAATCCGGGCCTTCTCCCCGATTGTGATTGCTTGATTGAAGTTGTTTGCATAATTGTTTTTGATATGGAAGTATCCGTAACGCATAAGTCCAGGGCCACGTACATACAGGTTTTCAAAATAGTTGTTGGACATCGTCACATGAGGTACGCCGTTGTAGCTGCTGTTGCCATCATTCGGGTGTCCCAGAATAATACCGTATTTGTGATTGGCAAATTTGGAATTGCTGATCGTAATATAATCGGCCCGGTCACCGATATACAAGAGCTTGTCCAGATCGCTGCCGCCAGAACTGTAGCTGTGGCCAGAGAAGGTCACATGGTCAATCCAATAGTTTGATCCGGAAGTGATGTACATCTGGATATCATCGTTCGCATTGATATTAGCTGAATGATTAAAAGTCAGGTTTTGAAAAATAACGTTGCTTGATCCTGATGTGGATCTGAAGTGAATGTTTGTTAATGTGTGATTGTTAAAAGAACCTACCAATGTTTTGTTGGAACCAAATTCAACTTTTTGCAAGCTGGAGGAAGAAATATTTTGTTCAACCACAACAATCTTGGCCGTGGAGCCCGCCATATGAGTTCTCAGATCATTCAGATTACTGACATACACCACTTGACCATTCCGACCGCCTGTTGTAGCCGCCTTGGATACACCATTCTCATTCTTGGCATTACCTGCAAAACCGGTCAGACCGTTCGTGCCTGTGTTCGGATAGCTGGCTGCACCATAAGTAGCAGGAGCCGCCGTGGACACGGTCAACAGCAATAATGTAACAGCGAGCAAAAGCAAAGAAAATTTCTTCAAAATATCACCATCCTTTGTAATTTGTCCCTTCAAACAACTCGATTATAGCTTGTAACCTGCACTGTGACAATAAAATTATTGCAAAAAGACAATAATCTTATCTTTTTTGCAACAGCAGTCAGATATAGTGAAAAATAAAAAGATGAGAGCTGTCACACTACACGCGTGAACGTCCCCCATCTTTTTTGTATTTATTTAATTTTGCTATGATTTACAGATTGCCTGTCACTTCAATGCCGTCAGCATGATCCAGAACCTTTCGAATCCAGACGATGAGTTTATCCAAAAATGCCTGCATATCCGGATCAGCGCTGTTCACCTGCTTCAAGTCCGCAACAATCGTATCCCACGTTTCTTTCACAATCGGATTGTTCCAGCAGGGATCAAAAGAAGCATGAATTTCTCCGCTCCACGGGTCTGTTAACGGAAAAACACGACTGATCGCTGGCCGTATATGCTCAAAATCTTCGTCATAAATAAACAGCATGTCCTCCTGCCGAACCTTGGACGTATCTTCATTCAAATATAAGGGGGAAAAGGTAAAGCCGATATTCCTCGCCGGGCCTTCATATCGGTACAGAAGTACCGGGATTTTGCTTTTGGATGCTCTCGCCACTAAAAAACTTCCCTTCCTGTGTTATTCATATACGGCATCACAATTCAAACCATTCGAATATATCAGGGTACTGACTTGTCACCTCCTGCATCTGCTGCATCCAGGCACGTCCTTCCTCACCCCAAATATGAAACAAGCAATAGAAGTAACGTTCACCGTCTCCCACTTCGTCCAGACCGCTCGCTTCCTCCAGCCTTACTTCCAAAGCGTTCGGCCAGGATGCATCGTCACGCAGAAGAACAAAACCATCAGTGTGGTGTTCGAGACTATACATGCTGCTGTACGTAAGTGAAGCTACCAAGCGCTCCATGATTTCAGGTAACCTGGCATGCTCCTGCGTTCGGATTCCATACTCCCACCCCATAGATGCGCACTCCCTTTCAAACGTTCAGGGGACAGCTCAGCTCATTTCATCCCACTCTTCTCTTCTCTTCTCTTCTCACGTTTCTCTGGTTCAATCCGTTTCCCTTCGCTCCACCGTACATCCACATTGCTGCAATTCATTCATCGCGGCTAACACGTCACGCTTCGGATTCAGTCTTCGAATCAAGTCGGCAGTGACTGGTGTATTATTATATATTTCAGTTACAGCAGTCAAAGACATCTCCTGAATATCGTAGTACCCTTCAGCCCAATCGATATAGCCCTCAGGTGTTGACTCGATATAACCTAACAGAAATTCAAACCCGCCGCTGGCATACACTTCTTCTTCTTCAGCCATGGCAAGCTCCATCCAGCTGCCTGCCTTCCAACCTGGAGCTCGTTCCTCCTGCCATAAACAAAATGTAATGTGCTCCCGATTCAGTGCATCCTCGTGCTCCCGTAAAACCTTCATGAAGCTCTCCGGCACCTCGTCGTACATTCCCGGATAAATCTCTCCATCTTCACGATTATGCGGGCTTAGGGGGGATTCGTGATCAAATCCTTTGATTAACGTGCCTGTATTCGCAAACAACACATGCAGATGATCTCCTGCACCGTTATCCACACTTCCCCAAGCCATATCCGGTTGGAATATATTAAAGTGATAGCGATGTACGCGAAGCCATGCCTCCTCAGACAGAATGATATCGAGTGCAGCCAATACCCGCATCCGCTCATGCAAAACAGGTGCATCTACCATCGCTGTACCTAACCAGTCCCGCATATACAATCCCCTTCCTGCAGTAATCTGTGTTATGTAAGCCAAGTTATCTGCTATATGCGAATCAGATCATCTAACCTGTTCTGCCCCTGAACACTTGGCGAAAGTGTAACCGAGATCTGCGTGTCCTTTTTGAACACAGCACAGGCATAATTCCCGGGCTTTAATTGCAAGAAGATCCCTTGGGACAACTCATCCGGTTCCAGCTCCCCGCCGCTTACATCATCTGCCGAGCCCAAATAAACGTTGCCCGAAGGAGCCTGAAAATAAAAGTGCATTCCTTGCTCCGACATGAGCGGCGCTTCCTGCACACGCCACTGCACTTCGTATAATCCATCATCCCCCAGATTCAGAAACAGACAGTTGCCTGCATTAACCTCCTGCAGTTCATCCTCAGGGATGGACCACCAGTCCGCTGTATCCTCCAGACGATGCTCCAATGCTGCCAGGTCATAGCAGCACAGCGTAGCTGTATCGGTATCCATATGAAAGTTTCCTTCCATGCTCATCCACCCTCTCTTCATTCCATTATAACTATCCGACAACACCCGTTAAATACAACTCTTGAACCATCTATGTCGCTGCACTCTTCATTTCTCGTTCAAAACTGTCGATATAACGATAACTGAATTTTTTTGAATTTGATGGAGGAATCTATGCCGATTAACAATAGGAAAGAACCTTTTCGCTATACTCTGAAGGAACCGATGTCCTTCGAAATTTATATTTTGAGCATTAACGGCATGGACGGTCCACCCAAGCCCATTCAGGCCGAATTGTGCGACATCAGCCGGTCCGGCTGCCAAATTGCTTTTCCGCTTTCTCTGCCTGTAGAAAATAACGATATACGCATCGCAATCAATCTCAAGCTGTCTGAGGATTTGTTGTATGTTGAAGGTACTCTCCGGTGGGGGATGGAAAAAAACACATTATGGCACTATGGCGTGCAACTTGAAGTCGAAAAGGAAACCCAGGACCGATGGTCCAAAGAGATGCGTATGCTGGCAGGTCAAGGTAAAATTGTAGTGAGATAAGAGACCATCATTTTTAGCTGCAAATTTTACTATATACATAACAATATATAGATTTTCAAATTTATAGTCTGTCTTTAAACCTAATTTGTACAAATACAAAAAAAGCAGCTGCTTCCCAGACATCATCTGAGAAAACAGCTGCTTTGTCGTTTTCAGGATAACAGCGATTGGAAGGTTATTCTGTCATCGAAGTGGATTGTGTAAAATCTTTAGTTCAACTTATATGGCTTTATGCTTTGGCAGTGAACAACAGCTCTTGCTCTTTCACCGCTGTACGACCAGCAGATTCGATGGATGCATACTGATGCATATTCGTGATAATGACTGGAGTAATCGTTGTGTAACCTGCTTTTTCGATCTCTTCGCGGTCAAACTCCATCAGCACATCCCCTACAGAAACCTTGGCTCCTGCCTGAACTTTTGGTGAGAAGAACTGACCTTTCAGCTTCACTGTATCAATTCCAATATGAATCAGCATCTCGGCTCCGGTATCACTAACCAGACCGATGGCATGTCCACTCTTCGACAGGGAGAACACAGTACCGTTAATCGGAGAAACAACACGGCCTTCCGTCGGTTGAATTGCAAAACCTTTACCCATAATTTCTTCCGAGAACGCAGGGTCAGGGACTTCGCTAAGCGGTCTGACTTCACCCGTGATCGGGCTGAATACTTGCTCATCTTGTGCTTTTGTTTCTTCTGTTACAATTGGAGCTGTCGTTGTGGCTGTGGTTGCAGTTTCTGTAGAAGCTGAAGTCGCAGCCGCTTGTGGCGCATTATTTTCCTCGAATCCCAAGATGTACGTAATTAATGCTGCAGAGGCGATCGCAATGAGACCACCGAGCACACCATATACCAATGTACTGATGGACGGACTGATAAATGCTGCAAGTCCCGGCAAACCTACAAGACCTGTCAGTACATATGCTTTAACCTTCACAATACCCATAAAGCCACCACCAATTGCCCCACCGATAAGTGCAGCAACAAACGGTTTTTTGTATCTCATATTAACACCATACATCGCTGGTTCAGTGATCCCCATAAATGCGGTCAGACCAGTGGAATAAGCCATAGATTTCGTTTGTCCATTTTTGGAACGAAGTCCTACACCAATCGCTCCACCCGCTTGAGCCCAGTTCGCTGCAAGCATCAAAGGAATAATAAAGTCATAACCTAATGTAGTCATGGAGCCTACAATGATTGGCAGCAAGGCATAGTGCATCCCTGTGATGATTAACAGTGACATTGTACCACCAATCAGAATACTTGCAAGGATGGATGCATTATCGAACAACCAAGCAATACCGCCAGACATACCATTACCGATAATGGAACCCAGAGGACCAATCGCGATCAATGTAAGTGGAACCATGATCAGCAAGGTAACCGTTGGTACGACAATGAGTTTTACCGATGAGTGGGTAATGCGGTCAACCGCTTTTTCCACATAAGAAGCAATCCAGATCGCAATAACAATCGGAATAACCGTTGAAGAATATGTTGCTGCGACGACTTTTATCCCCGCGAACGATGAGTTTCCTTCTGCCAGCAAAGCTGTAATGGTTGGGTGCATAATCCCGGCCGCAAGCGCCGCACCAATATACATATTGCTTCCCAATTTCTTAGCAGCACTGATTGCAAGAATAATTGGCAGGAAGTAGAATGCACCATCACCAATGGCAGATAAAATAGTGTAAGTCGAACTCTTATCTGACAGCCAGCCAAACGCCACAAGGATCGCCACGATCCCTTTGATCATACCAGCGCCGGTAATAGCCGGGAGGATTGGAGTAAATACGCCAGAGATGAAGTCAAACAGAGCACTTATCGGATTTTTCTTCGGTTTCGGGCCTGTAGAAGCCGCAGAAGATCCGACGTTTGCACCTTTGGACATGTTGCCTACCAGCGCATTGTAAACCTTCGGTACATCATTACCGATGATGACCTGAAACTGTCCACCATTTTCCATAACACCCATAACCCCAGGTGTGTTCTTTAATGTTTCTTTGTCTGCTTTTTTGTTGTCATTCAGGTTAAATCTGAGTCTTGTCATACAGTGGGTCACTTGATCAATGTTCTCTTCGCCACCAACAAGCTTCAGAATATCTTTGGACAATTGTTGTTTATCCATTGTGTTTTGCTCCTTTTATGTGTATTGAAAGGTTAAAAAAAACCTAAACACCGAATAATGATGCAAGCTTCAGAAGCTTATCATTAATCAACGTTTAGGTTTTGCCTTTTTTGCAGTAACAATCCCAAATTTATTCAATTGTTTGTTCATTTCGCACAACACGTTCAATGTGAATGGTGAGATACAGCACTTCTTCCTTCGACAAGACCCGATGATATATTTTGCGCGTATAATCGTTAATCTTGACGGCACATGCATGTGCTTCCGGATATTGCTTGCTCACCAGGTCATGTAGCGGGTTGTCCTCTTCCTTGTCCTCAATCGCCGTACCTTGCAGTACACGTTGAGCAAAAAACTTCAGATGGGTCAGGAATCGGTAATAGCTCAGTGAGTCTTCATCGAGTTCGATGACAAAGCTGCGCCGAACAATATTCAGAATATCCTTCACGATATTCATAATACTGATCGTTTCCCTCATCTCACCATTCATTTGGGCATTAACCAGATGCATGGCGATGAAGGCGCATTCGTCCTCGGGAAGCAGCACACCCAGCGTTTCTTCAATAATCTGCAATGCCTTGAGGCCAATCGCATATTCCTTGCGGTACATCCGCTTGATCTCCCAAAACAGCGCATTGCGAATCTGTAATCCTTGACGATGCCGATCAATGGCGAAATGAATATGATCGGTCAGTGAAATGTAGATGCTTTCATGAAGCTTCTCACCAAGTACCGTCTCGGCGTAACGGATAATTTCATCCGAGCACTCCACATATTCAACCGGAATATCGGACAGAAGTGTCTTCAATTTCTGGGATACTTCCTTGCTTTCGAGCGAAAATATTTTTTCGACTAGACTTTCGTCGATCAATTCACCAGTATGCTTTTTGAAGGCAATTCCGCGTCCCATAACGACCAGTTCATTACCTTCCGGGTCAATTACAGTAACCACATTGTTGTTGAGTACCTTCTCAATTTTCATTTTCTCCACATCACCTTGCACCGCCAAAGTAGTAAAAGGCAAAACCCAGACAGGTTACAATGTATACCTGCCTCTGGTTTTGCCTGATTGAACAGTAACAATCCAGTATTCAATAGCCTTAGGTCTATCTTACCATACAAGCTTGCAAATGACAACGTTTTTCTGAAAGCGGTTTATGCGTATCTGCGCATAATGAATGGCTCTCATCGAATGTTGTCATGAAAAGCTCTTATCGTAAGCGGTTTGGCTTTCAGACCATACTCGATTATTTTTGAAGACTTGCTCCATTGGTACTAATAACTTCCTTATACCAATGGAAGGACTTTTTCTTGTAACGCTCAAGTGAACCCGAACCGTCATTGTTGCGGTCAACATAGATGAATCCATACCGTTTCTTCATCTCTGCCGTTGATGCACTTACCAGGTCAATACATCCCCAGGACGTATACCCCATCACTTCTACACCATCTTCAAGAGCTTCCCCAACTTGTACCAGATGGTCATTCAAGTATTGAATGCGGTAGTCATCATTCACTGTTTTATTTCCGTTCTCATCCGTAATGAGCTCATCAACGGCACCCAAACCATTTTCGACAATAAACAACGGTTTCTGATAACGGTCCCAGTATTTATTGAGGGTTACACGCAGCCCCTGCGGATCAATCTGCCAGCCCCAATCACTTGCTTTCAAATACGGATTTGGCACACCTGCAAACAGGTTTCCCTTGCCTTCTTTACGTTTCTCGGGGTCACCCGTCTCGCAAATACTTACATAATAACTGAAGGAGATAAAGTCTACCGTATGTTTAAGAATTTCCGCGTCTCCGTCTTCAAACTTGATATTGATATTGTTAGCTTTGAAATAACGATTGATGTATTTCGGGTAATACCCGCGCGCATGAATATCGGCAAAAATATCATTTCTTTGCTCCGCATGCATAGCCGCAACCACATCATCCGGGTTAGGTGTGAGCGGATACGTTGGCATACTCAGCACCATACATCCGATTTTCGCTTCCGGCATAATTTCATGGCCCAGTTTAACGGCAAGCGCACTTGCTACTAATTCATGATGGATCGCTTGATACAGATCCTGCTTGGACAGTTTTTCTTTTGGCGTATAGATGCCCCCGCTCATGAAAGGCTCTTCCAAAATAGAGTTGATCTCGTTGAATGTGAGCCAATACTTCACTTTTCCTTTGAAACGATTAAAAAGCACAGTAACATAACGCTCATAAAACTCGATCATTTTGCGATTAACCCAGCCATCATAGGTTTTGGACAGATGCAATGGTGTCTCATAGTGAGAGATCGTTACGAGCGGCTCAATACCGTACTTATGACACTCGTCAAACAGATCATCATAAAACTGCAGACCCTTCTCGTTTGGCTCCAGCTCGTCACCTTTGGGAAAAATGCGAGACCAGGCAATCGATGTCCGGAACACCTTGAAGCCCATCTCGGCAAACAATTTAACGTCCTCTTTGTAGCGGTTATAAAAATCAATACCGATCAATTTCAAGTTATCTTCGGTAGGGCCTTCTGTTCTTGGTGTTGTAATACCATGCGGCATAACGTCCTGCACAGACAAACCTTTGCCATCAACATTATATGCTCCCTCAAGCTGGTTCGCCGCCACTGCGCCGCCCCACAGGAAATCCTTCGGAAATGGTGTTGTCATTTGAATTCATCCTCTCAACTTTGATTATCTATATAAATTGAACTAAGGATTTTACACAATCCACTCCGATGACAGAATAACCTTCCAATCGCTGTTATCCCCAGATTTTTTCTATACCCTTTTCCAAGGGAAAAATCCGGTGATAAAGGCGACCGCTCTGCTTTTTCAGGTTTTTTCTGTCCTCTCCGTTCAAGTGTAAATAAATAGTTCAACCTATATAGAATTTATCTTCTAACCGTACTTAACTTTACTTAGTCCCCACCTGCTCGAGACGCTCCATGATCCGCTCAAGCTGTACTCCCGTTACGGTTTGCATCGTATCAAATTTGCCTTTGCTCACTCCCGTCATAACACCTGCACGGGCGCTATTCTGAATTGCTTCATATGCCCAGTGTTTGCTGTTGACATCACCAAACACCAGTTTCACCGAATCTGCAGCAGGCTTCCAATTCTTATTAGCCAAGATATGGTCTACAATGACTGCCATCTGCGCACGTGTTACTTCATTCTCTGGAGCAAACAGTTGATTGCCGATTCCTTTCATTAGTCCTGCCTTGGTCACCTTCGCAATGGATTCAGCAGCCCAGTCGGGAGCGCTGTCCACATAAGGATAATCCTCAGTTCCTTCCGAAAGCTGCAGAGCATCAGCCAGAATCACAGCGATCTGTGCACGGGTTACTGCTTCAGATGGTTGTACACCATGCTCGGATGAACCCGTGCCCTGCTCTTCATTCGTTCCTTTATGAAGTTTGAACAAACTCGCGATTACCTCTTTGTTGTTGAACGCGGGTACCCAGGACCAGTGCTTCAAACCTCCGTACAATCTCTGGCTATCCATGTATGCATCATCATATAACGTTAAGTGTACCTGCTTCGCTCCCATCTCTGTCAAAGCCTGATAAGCAAGTGAGCTTGTGCGACTATCTGTTGTTGGATCATTTTGGGCATGCATAATCCACACAGGCACATTTACAATGCCTTTCAATTCTTTCTTGAACGCATCAACGGAGCCCGTATAATCCGCAACGGTATCTTTAGCTGCAACGATGATTGCTCCTGCAAACAGGTCAGGATACTGCATCAGAAAGCGGAATGCTCCACCGCCGCCACTGGATACACCAGACAGATAGATTCGGTCCGGGTCTACTTCACCTTCAGCAACAAGCTTTTGAATCAATTCATGCTGAGCTTCGAAGTAGGCCTGCATGATTGGCAGCTGCTCTGCATTGTTGTAAATTTTGAAGCTGTAATTCTCGGGATATTGCACCGCAAGCACAGAAGTATCATACCCCGATTCCGTCCAGACTACTGCACCGCGATTAGCAGTTAGATGATTGCGTCCGTCCGTTCCAACTTCGCCTCCCCCGTGAAGCCATACCATGAGCGGCTTAGCTTCTTTGGAAGGACTGCGTTTCAGGTTATAGGATAGCGTCACACCGTTGCTGGCTGTAAATTCTGCCTTTACAAACTCATCGACGGTACGTGTTTTCACCTGGTTTACACTTTTTGGATCAAAAGAAAGCTCTGGATATGTTTTGCTGGTTACGGCAAACTCGGATTTCAGACCTCCAGGATATTTGAAAGGTTTCACGGTCATGTGGATCGTATGATCCTTCATGGACAACGTGATGCCATCATCTTCATAGTTGTCTTGCACAATTTCTCCTGCAGCATTTAACGGATAACCGTCATAGTTTCCTGTAATATCAAAGTCCGACGCCTTCAGATTTTTGTATTTGTCCACGTCTGCAACCGTAATGTCAAAAGATTCGACCATTTCACCCGGATCACCAACAAACGTATTCGCCTGAATTTGCGTAACTTGTGCGCTTTCTGCACCTGTTGCCCCAGGCCAGATCATACTCAGACTTAGCGTTAATGCCAACATACAAGAAACATGTTTAACGCCTCTGTTCCACTTTTTCAAAAAGAACCCCTCCAGCTTATATGATGGTTGATTGCAAAGTAAAAAGCGGACAAGCGCCAACCAAAAGGGCTGTATGAAGCGAAAGCTCATATCACACTTTTAAGTCAGGTTTTGCCCGCTCCTGTGCGGTAACAATCCTAAGAATGTCATCACTGAATATCTCTATATTTCAGGTGTTTATTTCGGATGTGTATCTACTCACTCATGCACTCGATAAAGTGTCGTCCAGAGCGAAAGAATTACAGTTGCTCACCATTGCTCGCAATGACGTTTTTGTACCATTCAAATGAATCCTTTTTGGAGCGTGCCAGCGTTCCGTTGCCTTCATCGTCCAGATCCACATAGATGAAGCCATAACGCTTGGACATTTCGGAAGTCGACATACTCACGAGGTCAATCGGGCCCCATGCAGTAAAACCAATCAGCTCAACCCCATCTTTGATAGCCTCTTTCATCTGTTCGATGTGCTTTTTGAGGTAATCTACGCGGTATGAGTCATGGATGGATCCATCCTCTTCCACTTTGTCATACGCACCCAGACCATTCTCAACAATAAAGAGCGGCTTCTGATAACGGTCCCAGAAATTGTTCAACGTTACACGCAGACCGATCGGGTCAATCTCCCAACCCCAGTCGGAAGCTTCCAGATAAGGGTTTTTCACACCACCCGTCAGATTACCTGTAGTTTCAGCAGCGTCCGCAGAAGCCGATTTGGTCACGGACATGTAATAACTGAAAGAGATGAAGTCTACGGTGTTGTTAAGCAGAATCTCATCATCGCCTGCTTCTTTTTGAATAACAATGTTATTCTCGTCAAAATAACGCGCCATGTAGTTCGGGTATTTACCACGAGCGTGCATGTCCGTGAAGAAGAGGTTAAGCTGATTCTCATGCTGAGCCAGTTGAACATCAACCGGATTACAAGTCGCCGGATAGGTTTCCATTCGTGCAAGCATACAGCCCACCTGGGAGCCAGGGATAATCTCATGTGCAAGCTTCGTCACCATAGCACTTGCTACAAATTGATGATGCAGTGCTTGATACGTTGTTTGCAGCTTATTGTCTACTTTATCAATCAGAATGCCGCCGCCCGTGTACGGACTGAACACCATCACATTAATCTCATTAAATGTCAGCCAGTATTTCACTTTATCTTTGTAACGTTTAAATACGGTTTCTGCGTAACGAACATAGTGTCCGATCACTTCACGGCTTGCCCAGCCGTTATATTTTTGCGTCAAGCCAAGCGGAGTCTCATAGTGAGACAGTGTAACAAGCGGTTCAATACCGTATTTATGCAGCTCATCAAATACTTCATCATAGAACTTCAAGCCTGCTTCATTTGGCTCATGGTCATAACCGTTCGGGAAAATACGTGCCCAGTGAATGGACAAACGGAATACTTTGAAGCCCATTTCAGCAAACAGTGCGATATCTTCTCTGAAACGGTGGTAGAAATCAATACCAAAGCGTTTCGGGAAACGTTCTTCAATTTTGCCAGAGAGAATCTCTTCGATTCGGGAAGAGGAAATTTCCATGGCATGTCCACCCGTACGCTTTTCTTTTGGCACATGAGCGATCATGTCCGCTGTGGATAGACCTTTACCGTCCTTATCGAATGCGCCCTCCAGTTGGTTCGCAGCTGTAGCACCGCCCCACAGGAAGTTTTCAGGGAATCCTTTTTTTGCCGTGGTCATCATAACAACCTCTTTTCGAAATATTTTTTGGTCTTTCATCGTTCAAGAGCAGCTCGAAAACAGAGCAGAAAACAAGAAAAACCTAAACTCAGGGTAAAATGGCACCAGAAAAAAAGGGCCTACATTTCACCATCAGTTTAGGTTTTGCCTGTCTTCACAGTTACAATCCATCAAAAGATGTTATAACATATTCTGTTGTTTTGCTCTTGTGATGTAAGCGTAACACATTTATTTTGTAAAATCAAATTCATCAAAACGAGCCGCTTCAGACCGCATTTAATCTCATCTAACAAGCAATATTAACGCGGCATTTGCATAATCGCTGCCCTTAGCGCATTAGCTCCTTCTACCGTTTCCAGATAACTTGCAGGACTTTGGTCCCCTAGAGCCGGAACCTTCTTATCCATCCACTTGAACGCATAGTCCCCCATTTCACATAAGAGCACCTTGCTTATATCATCCGGAATTCCTTTTATTCGTGCGTTTTCTTTCCATTCGTTCGGCACCCGGGTATACCATTCGTCAAACAGCTGAGCGAAGGAGTCCCAATGCTCCTGTCTAAATGCAGATGAACAAGTATCTTTCATACTCATGTAACATTCCTGCCTTTCTTAGGAGATGTGCCCCTCAGGTCCTATCTCTCATAATTCAGCCTAAAGCTCCTTGTAGCCATTATTCTAAAAGTTACACTTAATTTTAAATGATCTTCAGGCCAAAGAACAACCAGGAAGGAATGAAATGATTATGTCACATGAAGAAAATACCTCCGGCTGGGATGCGATTGACCAGGCGATGCAGCAACTATATGGAGAACAAGAGCCTAAACATTACGGCACAGCAATCCCCTATATGCTTGGCGGGCCTGATCCCCTGGATGGCATTAGCGCCTACGCGGTCGATACACCGATGCCGCACTGGCATTTTGTTACGTATGGCTTCTCGGAACTCTATGACAAAGAAGCTGAGGATACGTCTCGCAGTGGATATGGATTCGAGCTGACGTTTCGTCTGACACGCACAGAGGATGAAACGGAGCCCCCGGCATGGGCACTAAATCTGCTGCAGAACATGGGACGATATGTGTTTAATAGCGGCAATCTGTTCCAGCCTGGTGATTATCTTGATGCTAATGGTCCCATCTGTCTGAACTCCGATACACTGCTGACTGCACTTGCCTTCGTAGCAGACCCGGATTTGCCTGAACGGATGACACCTAACGGCGCAGTGCAATTCATTCAAATGGTCGGCATAACCTGTCGGGAACTGGAGATGATCCAGAGCTGGAATACCCGTGGTTTTCTGGCTGCCTGTGAGAGCTACATGCCCAAGTATGTCACGGATTTGATGAGAAACTCCTACGCAGATATTCCTTCCGTGATCCAGGCTACGGAGCGAGGCATTGAGGTGGACGGTTCAAGCACAGCCTTTTTATTCATACAACAACTAAGCTGGGAGCCCGCACGCAAAAAACTGTTACAGAAAAATGTGCCTGCCAAGCTTGTGTTGGGCGCCCAGCAGGCCACACTTCTGAGCAGCATTCTCCGCAGTCGAATCGCCAAAAAAGCGACCTTGTCCCTGATTGGACCTGAGATCAATATCGTCTTTGAAGCCGGGGACCAGCCATCTGTTGTGGAAACCGAACGAGAAGTGAGGCTGACTGTAAATCAGCAGGCCGTCGATGAGCTTGCAGGTCAGCTTCGTCCCCAGGCCAGTTTCTTTGAGCTTCCTTCGCTGGACAAGCTTCAGATCGAAATTGTACCAACACAGATTAAGGATCAGGAAGGCAACGTGATTAAAACGATAGGATAACCAATCGTTCAATTAATATAATTTAATTGTTGTTTCAAGAACTCGTTAATTGTCTTATTGATAGGAGAACACTGCCGTCAATATTCACCCGCACTATACAAAGAGAAAATCACACACATCTTTTCAGGAGGGCTTTTATGTCTATTATGAAAAAAACATCTTTATTCGCTATGCTCATTATGGTAATGCTTGTGGCTGCTGCTTGTGGAGACAAGGCAGATAACAATGCAAAATCCAACGATTCCACTGCAGCAGAATCAACGACTGCAGGCACCGATGACGCTGCATCCAAAAGCGATGACACGGACAAAACAAGCGAAACTGGTACTGACAGTACCAACACTTCCAGCGAAGAGAACAATGCATCCGACGATACGTCAAAAGTAGAGCTGGGCACAACTCAGAAAGGTTCTTACACCAATGATTATTTCGGCGTATCCTTGAAATTCCCTGAAGCTTGGCAGTTCCAGGATGCAGAGGGCATGAATGAGCTGACTAGTGCTACTTCCGAAGTGATTGCTGGTGATGATGCAACGAAGAAAAAACAGATCGAGCTGTCTCAAGCCAAAACGCTGAATTTGCTTATGGCATCACAATACCCGCTCGATGGCAGCAAGGTCGGCCCTTCCGCGATGGCTATTGCCGAGAAAGTCAGCTTGCTGCAAGGCATTCTTACAGGGAAAGACTATCTGAAAGCCACCAAGAAGTTCATGGAGGATAGCAACTTTCCTTATGAATACAAAGACTTCACAACGGAAACCATCGGAGGTAAAAAGATGGATCTGATGCAGATTACGATGGATGCAGGCGACGGAACAACGATTACCCAGGATTATTACAGCACCATCATTGAGGGATATGCGTTTAACTTTATTTTCACGTACATGGATGAACAAACCAAATCCGAGATCGACAACATTAAAAAGTCGGTTCAATTCAAATAAAAACAAGCCCCGGCGAATGATGCAAACCGATCACGCCGGGGCTCCTTGTTTTTTTTGTACAATAACACTCACTTAACCTGACAAGGCTACCCAATGTCCTTCTTTCACCTCAACCCATCGGGAATGCTCCAGATGATATCGGTCTCCTGTGTCCAAACCTTCCTTGTCTTGCTCCCCTGCAGCAACACGTGGTTTATTTTTCTCTACGGCCGGATCAGGAACCGGTATAGCTGACAACAACGCTTTGGTATACGGGTGCTGCGGATTGGTGTACAGCTCTTCACTCTCGGCCAGCTCTACAATTTTGCCGTTATACATCACTGCAACACGATCACTGATATGTTTCACCATCGACAGATCATGTGCAATAAACAGATACGTCAGTCCCAGACGCTGCTGCAGCTCTTCAAGTAACTGCACAATTTGCGCCTGAATGGAGACATCCAGTGCCGACAACGGCTCGTCGCAGACAATAAACTCCGGCTCCACGGCCAGAGCTCTCGCAATACCGATTCGCTGGCGCTGTCCCCCCGAGAACTCATGCGGGTATCGCTGTGCGTGGGATGGATCAAGACCCACCATGTCCAGCAGCTCCTCCACCCGTTTTTGCCGTTGCTGGCCAGTGCCCGCAAGCTGATGAATATCCAGGGCCTCGCCGATGATATCCATAATTCTCATTTTAGGATTAAGGGAAGCATACGGGTCCTGGAAAATAATCTGCATGTGTCTTCGCATCGTTTTCATCTCGGCAGGCGTGAGGCGCTGCAGCGGAATGCCTTTGAAGAGCACATCTCCTCCTGTCGGCTCATGCAAACGCAAAATCGCTCGCCCCGTGGTTGATTTCCCACTGCCTGATTCACCTACAACACCCAGCGTCTCCCCTTGACGGATATGAAAGCTGATATCATTCACGGCTTTTAATGTATTGCCTTTGCCGAGATTGAAATATTGTTTAAGGGATTTGACTTCCAATAAGGGCTGGGCGTCATGTACTTCTTGTTGAACCAGAGAAGCCGGTTTCGGCTTTTTCTTCTCGTCCAGACGCGGCAGCGCGTTCAGCAAACGGATCGTATACGGATGCTTCGGATTAGCAAATATCTGCTCCGTGGTTCCCGTCTCGACAATCTCTCCTTCTTTCATCACGACAACACGGTCACACATGCCCGCAACGACACCCAGATCATGTGTAATGAGAATAATGGATGTGCCAAGCTGATCCTGCATATCCTTCATCAGATTCAGGATTTGTGCCTGAATGGTCACATCCAGAGCCGTTGTCGGTTCATCCGCAATCAGTAATTCAGGGCGACATGCAAGAGCAATACCAATCATTACCCGCTGACGCATGCCCCCGGAAAATTCATGCGGGTATTGGTTGTAGCGTATAGCGCTTTGTTTGATGCCAACCCGTTCCATCATGGCAATGGCCTGCTTTTTGGCTTCCCTTTTGGATAGCTTTTGATGTTTGATCAGGCTCTCCGAGATCTGTTGACCCACCTTGATAGTCGGATTAAGCGAGCTCATCGGGTCCTGGAAGATCATGCCGATGTCGCGGCCGCGAATGTGTTCCATTTCCTTTTGTGATTTCCCGGCAAGGTCAACACCTTTAAACCAAATTTCACCCGACTTCATCTGTGAAGGAGGCGAGGCAAGCAGTCGCATAATGGAACGTGCGGTTACACTTTTACCGCTACCCGATTCCCCGACAATGCCTAACGTTTCCCCTTTTCGAAGTTCAAAGCTTACCTGCTTGACCGCCTGAAATTCACTCTCTCCTGTGTAAAAAGAGACCGACAAATCATTCACTCGAAGTAAAGTCTCCACGTGTACACCCTTCCTTTCCTGCATTCGATCAGTTTATATGTATACAATTCCATACCTTGACATTTAAACATACCCTACCTAATATATACTATATTGATCGGAATAATGCAATTAACCTTCGGTGAAAGGAGGTATTATCGTTTGACTGATGGAGTACAAAGCCAAAGCACCTCACGTTTGGCAGCACATCTGAGCTTCATTTATGGCAAAATGCTGCTTCATCCCGTGTACCGATATGTACTGCTGATTTTGGGGTTACCGATAAATCTGATTATTTATCTGCTCTGGCGCTCTGATCGAAAGCAGGATCAATGGGACGCTGTCAGACAGCAGATCGAACAGGAACTGCGAAGCACTTCCTACCTTGAGGTCAAGCGGTTGGAGCTTGAAGAGCAATTAAGACGAAAGCATCGGTTCTTCAAACAGGAGGTCAGTGAGGCAGCGTTCAATCAGCAGCTTCACAGCTGGCTTGAGGAAACACTTCAGAAGGAACTGCAGGAACGAACAGAGCGCGAATTGGAGAAGCAGGGGCGATACCGCCTGGAAATGCATGATACATTTGGTCAGTGGATTGCCAAGCCCTGGTTTTTGACTTTGTCTATCCTTCCAGGCTGTCCCATGTACCTCATCCTGTTCCTGTATGGGAATGCGTATCTCAAGTACATATTTGAAAGAGTGCTCATGACAATCTTTGTCATTCTGGGTGTAGCCACACTTGTATTTACGATTTTGTACCTGTCTCCGTTTAATCCGGCAGCCAACATTCTTGGCGTGACGGCGACTCAGGAGCAGATTGCAGCCTTTAATCATGTATATGGTCTCGATCAGCCTTATCTGACACAGCTGTGGAACAACATCAAAGGTGTCGCCACGTTTGATCTCGGCAAATCTTTTGCGGGAAATGAAAATGTAACAGCCACGATTGCCCGGAAGTTTCCCATCACACTGACTCTTGCCGTGATCTCGCTGCTGCTGGCACTGGTTATTGCTTTACCTATCGGAATTATATCGGCGATCAGGCCTAATTCCTGGTTTGACTACACGTTTATGTTCATCGCGCTGATCGGATTGTCGATTCCGAACTTCTGGCAGGGACTTATCTTCATCATGAATTTCTCGATTAAAATGCAATGGCTTCCCGCCACCTTCAATCCGCAGAACTGGCTGTCCATGATTATGCCGGTCATTGTGCTTGGTACAGGACTCACGGCTGCGGTGGCCCGAATGACCCGCTCCTCCACGCTGGAGGTCATTCATGAGGATTATGTCATGACTGCTCGGGCCAAAGGGTTAAGTGAACGTCAAGTCATGCTGAAACATGCGGTACGCAACGCACTGATTCCGATTATTACGGTCGTGGGGCTTCAATTCGGAGCTATGCTGGGCGGGGCCGCGGTAACAGAAAAGGTATTCAACATTAGCGGACTCGGCAGCTATATTGTAGATAAACAATTCATTCCTGATATTCCGAGTATTATGGGCGGAGTTATCTACACAGCAATCACGATCTCTATTGTGAACGTTGTAGTTGACCTGTTTTACGCGTTTATTGATCCAAGGGTCCGCTCCAAAATGAAACAATATTAAAGCAGGTGTATTATGACAAATTCAAGCTCCTTCACACAGGAAACACGTTTCAGGCTCAAGTCCTCGCAACAATACAGTCAAGCCAGCTTTGCATGCATTACTTCGGTGCTGCTGACTCTGCTGCTGCTGATCAACAGTTATGACTGGAGCGAGCAGGCCATCCAGCCTTTAGTAGCAGGCATGGCTGGTGTATATCTGTTCTTCACGTTGATGCAAATTCTGCTCGTCATTCGAATCAGACATAACCTGATACAGCAGGGCGCGATAGCTGGTTTGACACGCAGGCTTGCCTGGGTGCAAACGCTGGCTGCTTTTACAGGCAATATTTTTATCGCCACCGCGGCCCTGCATTTGATTCGGAAGCGAACCAGCATTGAATACACGTTTGCTGTATACACCCTGTTAACCCAGCTGTTTGTGATCGGTGTATCGGCGCTCAACGTGTTCAAGCCTTATGTTGCCGATACCTTTCTGCCATCCATGGCGGTGCTCCTGTGTATGCTGGTGATTGATCTGATTGTATTGGTGATTATATCCCGGTATGATGCCGCTTCACCTCTCCCTCGCTGGATGACGGTTGTAGGTTTGGTGATGATCATTAGCGTGATTACAGGCAATCTGTTCGCTCTGATGCTTGGCATATCTATCCTTCGTCGGTTGCGCAGACAGGGGCAGCAGGGAACAAATTTCTGGAATGATCTGTGGGAGCGGCTTGCTCCAAATATGACAGCGATGTCTGGACTTTTTTTCATCATCTTCCTGTTTTCCATCTCGATCTGCAGTTTCTTTACGTTCGACTACAGCATGGCTGTGGAAAACAACTATGGAGCTCTGCTTCAGCCGCCTTCTCTGGCTTATCCTCTGGGAACGGATGATTTCGGCCGATGTTTGTTTTCAAGAATCGTCTTCGGGGCACGGATTTCCCTGATTGTCGGTTTTATGTCAACACTGATTCCGGTCGTGATTGGCGGGGCACTGGGGGCCTTCTCAGGTTTCTATGGAAGACATACGGATAACATCATCATGCGTCTGCTGGATATTCTGTATGCCATTCCGGGCATTCTGCTCGCTATCGCAATCATTGCCGCTTTCGGTGCAAACACGGTAAATCTGATTATAGCGCTGAGTCTGGGCTCCATCCCAACGTATGCTCGAACGATGCGGGCCAGCGTGCTTTATGTATCCACGTTTGAGTTTGTCGAGGCGGCACGTGCGCTTGGGTACAACAATCGTACGATTATTTTCAAGCAGATCATTCCCAATGCACTCGCACCGATGATTATCAAATCCACACTCACGATCGGCGGGGCCGTCATTGCAACCAGCAGCTTGAGTTACCTTGGACTTGGTGTAGAACCGCACATTCCGGAATGGGGCAACATTCTGAAGCTGGGCAGCACCTATCTGGAAACTCATTCGTATCTGGCGATCTATCCCGGACTGGCGATCATTCTGCTTGTGCTTTCGTTTAACTTTCTCGGTGACGGATTGCGGGATGCACTTGATCCCAAGCTGGAGAAGGCGTGACGATAGATTTTATGATTTTTAAAAGTTGAACTATTCTTTTACACAGAAACGGAGAGGACAGAAAAAACCTGGAAAAGCGGAGCCAAAAGCTTTCTGAAAGAAAGCTGCATCGGAAGCATAAACTCCGCCTTTATCACCGGATTTCCCCCTTTAGAAAGGGGAATTAAAAAATCTGGGGATAACAGCGATTGGAAGGTTATTCTGTCATCGGAGTGCTGCGTGTAAACCTCTTTTATATAAATTGAACTAAAGAAACGACATTATACCGATTAACGGTTCATGATCGTCAAAGCGCGTTGTAATGGGGCAAAAATACCAGCCTTGGCAGGCTGTTTAAGTCGAAGAGGGAATGCTAACGATCCCCATAGAGCTTATTTTCCCTGAATCGGGGACATTTGAATTCTAACGATCTCCAGGAAGCTTATTCCATTCGAAATCCTGAAAAATGAGCCTGATCAAGCTGGTTTCAGCAGAATAGCGTCTCTGGGGATCGTTAGAATTTTCCAAAGCCCGAATATGCCGAAATAAGGCTTCTCCTGATCGTTAGCGCTCGCAGTAGGGGGTGGCACACTTGCCACTTGCCATGAGCGATGGACGATATTTGACTAATGTGACTGGATTGATGAGCATATTGGAGTGGATTGCGTATATTCTTTAGTTCAATTTATATAGTTCAATTTCAAAAAAAAATCATACATCACATCTATTAACATAATGGAGGGTATTATTATGAAAAAACGTACACTTTTCGCCTTGGTGCTTATTCTCGTGCTTGTGATCTCTGGCTGCAATGTGAAAACAAAAACCGAATCCCAGGAAGAGATCAAACCTTCCGACACTTCGGAAACGGCAACCAAAGCAGTCGATATTGAGCTGCTCGCCATGAGCTCTTCCGAGAATGATGTCAACATCATCCGCGATCAGCTAACCAAAAACGGCTTCAATGTAAAGCTGAATCTGCAGCCGGATTACGGCAGCTTTAAATCCCAGCAGGACGCAGGGAATTATGATATCGCCGTGTCCAGCTGGACAACGGTAACGGGCAACCCGGATTATGCGGTTCGTTCTCTTTTCAAAACAGGCGGGGATTACAGCATCCTTGCGGACCAAGAGATTGACAAGCTGATTGATCAGGCGGCAACACAGACACCAGACGAATACAAAGCAACGTACAAACAGCTGGAGGACCGTCTGGTTACGGACCAGGCGTATATCGCTCCACTCTATATCTCTCTGAAAAGCCAGGCTGTAAACAAGGACATTCTGAATGTCGATACCGTTCGCCTGTCCAAATCCCGTGCGCTGGCGTGGGAGCCGATTGAGTTCAAGGACAGCTCCAAGAACAGTAAAGATCCGTTGATTTTGACACAAGCAGCAGCAGTGCTGACTTCCCTTGACCCGATCAAAGGAAACGACGGTTCAATCAACCAGATCAATACGAACATGTATGTACGTCTCGTCAACCTGACGGATGACGACCAATTGACAGCGGATGGTTCACTATCCCGTAACTTTACGATTGCAGATGGCAATTCCGAGTATTATTTTGTGCTTCGTGACGACATCAATTTTGCCAAAATCGAGAACAAAAAGGCTGTTGATACGGGTGAGCGTGTAGGTGCAGATGACGTCATCTTCTCGCTGGACCGTGCCAAAAACAAAGACTCCGTGCCGGATCACCGCACCTACAGTCTGCATGAGCATATCAAGCAGGCAGAACTTGTCACAGACTTGAGCTCACTGGAGGCCGTGAAACAATCCGGGGGCAGCGGAACCGTACTTGAAGCGCTGAATCAAGGACTGGACAGTGATATCAAAGAGCTTGTGAGCGATAAAAATCAGGCTGATAACGGTGCAGGCAAATACCAGGTCGTTAAGGTAACCACCACTGAACCGTTCCCGCAAGTGCTGAATTATCTGGCGCACCAATCGGCGGGTATCGTATCCAAGAAACAAGTGGAAAGCATCAATACCTATGATGTCGCATCCTTCGATGTGAACAAGGATATCCCTTATGGCGATCAAAACACCGTAACCGAGGGTGCAAGCTACAACAACACACTGTATACAAGCGGTCCTTATATCCTTTCTTATAAAAATGACTACGAGGGTGTCTTCCTGAAAAATCCGGGGTACCGCAAAGGTTCTGACTTCGCACCGAAGATTGATCAGGTAAACGTACGCTTCATCGCGGATGCCGACAGTGCTCTGTCTGCACTTCGCAGCAGTGAAATCCACCTGTATTACGGGGTGCCTGAGACGAAATATGACATTATCCAGAATGACAGCAAATTGCAGCTGCAAAGCATTCCAAGCAATGCCGTATCGTATCTGCTGTTCAACACAGCCAATCGTGAAGTGGCCAAGAGCAGTGATCTGAGAAAAGCAGTGCTGTACTCCATTAATCAGGATGAGATTCTGCAATTTTACAAAAACAACAAAATCAAAGCTTACTCTACCGTAAGCCCGCTTGTGCAAACCGGGAATGAACTCAAGGCTGATCCAGCCAAAGTGAAGGAATTCCTGAGCAACTATAACGCGTCAAAATAAACCTCTGAACGAAAAGGCTGTCACCGGGATTATGCAGATCCATCGGTGACAGCCTTTTTCCTGTTATTTCATTCTGGCACTTGGCAATCTGCCAAAATGTCTGGATAATGCCTCATGCTATCCGCCTCTGTAATGCTGCGGATCACTCTACATGGTACGCCGGCTGCGAGCGTATTCGGAGGGATGTCACGTGTAACGACACTTCCTGCTCCAATGACACATCCGTCCCCGATTGTAACGCCACCACACACTGTAACATTGGCGGATAGCCATACATCATTGCCGATCGTAACCGGTTTGGCATAACATAGCGACTTCAATTCACCATGCTGATTCACCATCTGTCTCCTTTCACTTGCAATCAAGGGATGCAAGGGAGTTACGATGGTGACATTCGGGCCAAAGCTGGTATAGTCTCCAATCGTCACTTGTGCATCATCCTGTATGGTCAGGTTATAATTCGCAAAAAAGTGGTGACCGATCCGGGTATGCACACCATAGTGAAAGAAAATGGGACCCTGCATAAATCCGCCTTCCCCCAACTCACCCAGCAGCTGTTGTAATATCTGCCCTCTTTCCTCCGTCTGTTCTTCAAAGGATTGGCTATAACGCTGACTGAGATGATGAGCTTTCATCTTGATTTCCTTCAGTTCCGGATCACCCGGATTAAACAGCATACCTCTCAGGATTCTTTCTTCCTCACGCATCGCGACTCCCCCTCATCTATGCTTAATCCTGTAAGTCCATCATGGCCCGGATCGTGACCAGCACACCGTTTTCGTCATTGGATTTGGTAATAAACTGAGCTGCGCGTTTTGTATTCTCACAGGCATTGCTCATCGCAAAGCTGTATCTGGCAATCCCCATCAGCTCCACATCATTTTCTCCATCACCAAAAGACATCGTCTCGTGGGGAGTTACTCCCAGCATCTTCTGCAATGTTTTGACCGTTTCACCTTTATGCGTATGCAGCGCCGTAATATCCAGCCACCGAGGTTCAGAATCAACAATATAGATTTGCCCTTCCATGGTCTGTTCCACATGTTTACGCAGTGCTGTACAGCGTCCTTGTGGATCGAATACCGTAATTTTTATAAAGGAAGTGCTGATGCCTGCAAAAGAATCCGTTTTGATGACCTGTTCATACGAGCTTTTCACAACGTCATACATCTCATCCGGAATGGAAGAATGCACATAAGCGGCATCGCTTGCACACACGATAATCGTCATCTGAGGATCAAACGACCGAATCTTCTCGATGGCCTGCAACGCCAATGTGCGCTCCATACTAAACTCCCGAACCACCTGCCCGTCCTTTTTGATTCTGGCAGCACTGTCCCCAAGAATCCATACACCTTCTCCATGTTCGCCGAATAATTTCTCCACACGTTCGCACTGCTTTCCGGTACACGCTACAAAAGTAACACCTTTATGTTTCATCTCTTCATGAACTTCTTTAAACCATTGCATATCAAATGATCCTTGACTGTTCAGAAACGTTCCGTCCAGATCGGTTACAACAAGTTTAATCATGCTAAGTGCCTCCATTAATTTATTTAGGAAAATCAAAGGACGAAGGATCACTTATGCTGGATATAACTTACTAAATAATCTTTATTAACAATATTTATGAAGTATCTGCAAGTCATCCTGTCCTCCACATGATCGTACTTCGTGTAACTGGTTTCATGTCAATACAAAGTTTCGATCAGGTCGTCTGCTCCCTTGAAAAGTAAAAATCCACAGAACCTGTTCTGCGGATTATATAACTTCAGATAAAATGGAAGCCTTCAATGCTTCAAGCACCATGCCTCTTAACCCTGCATCAAAATCATGCTGAAATGAGCTCTGATGTACGATCTCAGGCAGAGCAGGCATAGGGTGCTGCTGTATATATTGTTCCCATGCCGAATGCAGCTCTTCTCTGTGAACCCTCTCCTGATAGATCACAATCTCGTGCGGGGCAGCAACAGCATTGACTGTGTGCAAAATCCGGCACACCTGCTCTGTGAAATCCGAGTTACTGATATCCCCTTTCCAATCAGGAGAACCAGGAAGATACTTGATCTCACCAAACATGCCGTTTTTACCACGTATAATGTGTCCGTTCAGCATCATGCCCATCCCGGGCGGATAACGATTGGGAAAATAAATGCCTGCCACACTCTTCTCCTTCGTATCCTCATGTAAGCTGCAATATCCGCTAATCGCCGAATTCACATCGTTCTCCACAATAATTTGCAATCCAGACTTGCTTTCGATCTCCTGAATCAAACGAGAGTGGATAAGTTCGTCATGGCTGCTTACGGTAATGTCTCCATCAACGACCTGTCCGGGGATACCGATTCCGATCATATGAATGGAAGGATACGCCGCAATACAACGCTCAATTAACTCAAGCACATGCTGTTTATTTAAAACGCTCAGAAGACTCTCTTCTTTCAACAGAACTTCATTCTCCAGATTGATTACCACTGCCGAGATCAGCTCCTGACCTTTCATCTCCTTCAAGGACAGAACCAAAGCAAGCCTATAGTTATAATTATATCGATAAGCCTGGGCAGGGCGTCCTCCATTTGATGGAACGATTTTATCCTGAAGCAGCTCACCGTCCTCGCACAGCTCCTGAATGAGCGCATTAATGGTTACCACGCTAAGATTCGTTAGGGAAGCAAGCTGCGGTTTCGTTGCCGTTTCAATCTGCTGCATGACTTCACGCACAATATTCATGTTAATGTGTTTCATCATTGTAGCGTTCGCTTTTTTCATAAGCCTCTCGTTTCTACCCCGGTTCCAATAACCAAAGCAATCATATTCTTGTTATCGTGCTCCAATCATAACATAATATATTGCTTCAACGCATGACGTTCATTCAAACAGATCGTCTATAGATTTTACAGGTTGAACATCCATTGGTTGTTTGCACAAAGTCATATTTACATAAACACCCGCCCAGATGATCAGGGCCATAATGACGTATGCCACACGCCTCTCACCTCCTTCATTTATTTGGTTTCATTAGTGAGACATTAATAAATATACTTTATAAAGTTTTTATCATAAGTATGCAAGCATCATATTTCCTTGTCAATATAGAAAAAACGTTAGCCACTCTGAGAAAGTACTTGAACTATCACTTTACGGTATATCTCTGTTGGATGTCTGGCAGCAAAGTTACAGTCTGGATACCGAGCCCCCAGGCAAAATAGAACAAATGAAGGAGCGAAACATTCTGAATCCAGAACATCTGCAAAACGATCCAGATAAGCAAAACATGCCCCGTATACAAGGAAAAACTCCAAGCCCAGTAGCGTTCGGGACTCATAACTGAAGATAAAACCCTGTGCTTCTTCTCACGAATAAGATCATATGGATTATTTATATGGAAAAACTTGATAAAGGAACGTATGTTCGGTATAATAACAACATACACTGAATGAGCGAGGCATAATATGATGGATGACAAATTTATTAAAGAATTGCGCAGAATTAGCCGTGACGACAGACGCCGATCCGAGTTTATGATCCAGGGCATGAAGGAAACATTGCAGGAACGCAAAGAGGAAGGTGTAGTTAAACGCTGGTTGCGGCGGCGCAAGATCAAGAAGAGCATCTCTGAACGATTTAGCTCGGACTCCTCTTCTAACCATAAGTAAATAGAGTTGAACATGATATAAGGAGGCCCAATAAGCCTCCCTCGATTCATTACATAGTTTTAGAGTAACTTGTGGCGTTTTCCATGATTAAGGTAAAATTGCAAACGACCGAACGGGAAATCCGGATGCTTTCTCCGCTTTCGGAACAATGTTGAAAATGACGGCTCCTTTGGCGGGAACCTGATCCAGATTGGTTAACAATTCTACCTGATATGTATCCTGAGCCAGTACGTAATATTCGGCAAGCAGAGCCCCATTTTTTTGATAATCTACCGCAGCATCTGTATCAAACGTTTCATGCCCGATGGCTTTGATATGGCGTTCTTCAAACAGGAAGGTCAATGCAGCAACAGACCATCCCGGTGCATGATTATTGCCATCAGCATCCTTGTTGTCAAAGTCCTCATGGTTAGGCCAGCGCTTGCTCCAGTCGGTCCGCAGGGCCACGAAGCTGCCCGCTTCAATCCTGCCATGCGCTTGCTCAAATTCAAGGATATGCTCCACGTCCAAGGTGAAATCGGGATTACTCTCAACAGCAGCTGATTGATCGATTACGACGAGAGGCAGCACCAGCTCTTTGAGTCCCAATTCATCGAGATAACGCGTGTCACGCACAAAGTGAATCGGTGCATCCAGATGCGTGCCGTACTGGCCGGGGAACTTGAAGCTCTGGGCAAAGAAACCTTGATCATGGTTAAACAGCGTATCAAACTGCGCAGCATCAAAAGCAGAGAAATGCGGAGATGCAGGGCCAAAAGTATGCGTAAGATCAACCCATTTCTTCTCTTTTAACACTTGAATAGCTTGTATAATTTCGTTGGTCATACGTCTCACCTCTTATGTAGAATGGAAGAAATTTCTCCTATTATATCTCAATGTTATGCAATGGTGAATATGCAATTGTAAATATAAAAAGCCGCTCTCCTGTGTGGAGAACGGCCGTGATCTTCAGATTGACGGTCATCGTTCGTTTAACTTGTAACCATAATTTGAGCGTGTAAGCAACAGCTTCGACTTGCCGATTATGATTACGAGCTATCAATATCCGATTAATATGCTGTAATCACCAGCTTACCCCGCGTATGATGGGATTCACTTTTTTGGTGTGCATCACGCAAGCCTTGTTCTGTTAACGGATATGTCTCATCAATAATAGATCTCAGCTTCCCTGCTGCCGCAAGCTCGGCCAGCTGTTCAAGCTGATCTCCCTTAGGCTCCATCATAAATACACTGCCCGTCACACCAGCTTCCTTTGCCAGCTGCTCATCCGGCTGCTCCACCAGTGAAACGAGACGCCCTCCGGATTTCAACACCTTGAAGCTATCCCGCTGGATGTCGCCGCCCATCGTATCCAGAACGACATCATAACCTGAGAGAACTTGCGAGAAATCCTGTTCCTTATAGTTAATAAAATGGTCCACACCCAACGAGCGAAGCAGTTCTTCATTCGCTGCACTTGCGGTGGAAGCTACCTCAGCCCCCAAAGACTTGGCGATCTGAATCGCATATGTGCCGACGCCGCCTGCACCGGCATGGATAAGCACCTTCTGTCCCTTGCCTAATCGACCATGATCCACCAACGCTTGCCAGGCTGTCATTGCAGCGAGTGGGATCGCTGCTGCTTCCTCGAAGCTGAGCTGCTCAGGTATACGTGCAACGATATCCGCATCAACAGCAACGTATTCTGCATAGGTTCCGAATTGCCGGGGCCGAGCGAATACGCGATCCCCTTCTCTGAAACGGGTAACGTTTGAACCGGCCTCAGCCACAGTTCCTGCTACGTCTCCGCCCAGAATCATTGGCAATTGGTCTGCGGCTTCTTTCAAGTGGCCTTGTCTTATTTTAAAGTCCACTGGATTTACAGAAGTCGCATGTGTGCGGATCAATACCTGATTGACACCACACGCCGGCTTCTGCACCTCCTTTTCCTTTAATTGTTCGGGCCCGCCAAATGCATCAATCACAATAGCTTTCATGCTGATCCCTGCCTTTCTTGAAAATGGAATGATGTGACATGTGATAGGTTATTCTCATACTCTTCTCTATTTATGATTACCCCATACGTCGGTTTACTTGACCTGATGTCACTGAATGTTCATTCCATAAGTAAGGCATGCTGATGACACTATTGAACTTTTTGCAAAAATCGCAGAACAGCTTCCTGCAATTGCCTCAAGCCTGGTTGTTCTATTGGAAAGTGGCCTGCTCCCTCTAAAATGACAAGCTCCTTATCCACGGTCAATCGATCATAGAAAGCTTGACTGAACGCTAACGGGGTCATCGGGTCCATCTCAGGATGAACCAGCAGCACCGGACATCGACTGAATTGTTCTGGACTCACCTCCGGCGTTTTATTCAGAAAGGTTCTTAATAGCTCCAAAGGTACAGATGCCGCAGCAGCCTGTGGATCATTCATAATGAGACGGGTCAGGTCCTTATTGTTCGTAATCAGCTCCATCCGGGAGACCCGTTTGACTGAAATACGTACAGCATCAAGGACACCAGGCAGAAGATCCATCATACGCTTGCCTGCACGACTGACCCATCGGTTCGGTGCAATCTGATCTCGCATCTCGGAATCACTCGTGTCTACAAATGTCGTTGCAATCAATCCCTTAACATGTTTGTTTCGTACGCTGACATGATAGGCCAGCATGCCGCCTATGCTGCTTCCCAACACAACGAACGGTTTGCCATCTCTCTTATATTCCCGTTCTATAAGGGCGTCCAGCAGTGTAATCCATAGATCATAGTTTATACGTGTGTTATGTAATGCGTAGCTTAGTCCATACGGTGGCAGATCGGGAGATATGACCTCGTAACCATGCAGCTGCAGCATTCGTGCGTAAGGAGCAAGCAATCTGCCATTTCCTCCGGCACCATGAATGAACAGAATTTTGACTGGAGACGCGGGCACGGGTAATCGATCCATATGAAGATGAACTCCGTTCACTTCCCACCATTCTTCCTCTGGACAGTTATCCTCCCCCAGTCTCACCTCCTCAGGAAAAAAATGCTGATACTGTTTCCAATACAAATGTGTTGTCTGATAAGAAGGCAAACCTGTTCTCATATGTAACTCCTTTTGGGATATAAAAAAAGCCGTACGATGTACGACTTTGAAATCCTCTATGCTAATACTGATACTTATGTTTATATCATATATCCTCTAATCCGGGAACTGCACATTACCCGGAACGATGTAGGCACCGCCTGATCCATCGTTCGGCAGTGCCGGAATCGTATCATACAGAACTTGCCCCCGGATATCCGTGATCCGAATGCTGAGTTTTTCTTTACCAAGCCCGGTACCCAGAAAATGATTATAATCCTGTTTTTCGAGATTAAGCCAGGAGCCATCCTTCTGTTTCACTTCAAACTTCAACACCGGATACTTATGATGGCGAACCTGAATGGCCGCCCACCACTGACTGCTGCCTTCCTTGATCCGATAGGAAACGTTCCCTTCAATCGGGGCTTTGACAACTTTCCAGCTGATATCAATCTTCCCCGCCTGAAGATCACCGATCTGGCTGAATGCGTTAGGCGAGAGGTCCAATGCCCCGCTGGCTCCTTCCGGGTACAGATCCGTAACGTATACTACGGTCTTTCCTTTGGGACCCTGTACCTCAAGATAAGCTCCAGCTAAAGCAGCTTTGACTCCATTATAATTGAGCTGATATGGGTTGAGTGCGGTAATCTTCATATCCGCCGGAATCGGATCAAGCAGCACAGCACCACCTGAATACCCGGAGCCTGTGTACGTAGCATATCCCTGATATGTATCGTTCCAGGCTGCAGATGCCGGCAGGGCAAACAAGACCAGGCCAAGCAACACCCCTGCGGCGGACCTTCTGAGACGCTGGAATCCACTCTTCTTGCTCATGGTTATTCCTCCTTATGATTTTCAATTCGAATAAAGATTTCACGCAATCCACTACGATGACAGAACAATCTGGAGACCAGCTGTTATCCGTCAAGGTGTAAATGAATTATTCCGCTTATGTTGTTATGTCAATTTTCATGGACGCAGCGACATCTAATAACATAATTTTACATATGATTTAAAATTTTTAAATCCTTTTCTGTAAAATCACATCCAAAGTCCTGCTTTCAAACACAACAAAAAAAAAAAAGCGCCACACTCGGGAGATACCTAGCTCTCCAGTCAAGTGTGACGCCTGTCTCGGCTCTGTATTAACACCTGAGCCTGAGCCTACTATCCTGCTTTATTCTACTCGTCTTACTTATCCTGCTTCCTTTTGTTTGGTCCGATTCCGGATCCTTTCATAACGCGCGTAAATCTTAGGAGACTCTTTGGTCAGAATAGGCCCCAGTACAGCGAGAATTAGCACATATAACACGGCAAAGGACTGAATGGAAGCCATAAGCCCTCCTGCTTTACCGATGTTGGCCATAATGATCGAGAACTCCCCGCGGGATACCAGGGTGAAGCCGACATTTAATGATGCCTTGGTCGAGACTCCAGCCATTTTCCCTGCAATCATACCTGCACCGAAGTTACTCAGAATTGTCAGAACAACCGCAATCAGGGTCATACCTACCGCCCCGCCGAGGGTGGAGGGCTCGATGGTCAGGCCAAAGCTGAAGAAAAATATGGCACCGAAAAAGTCCTTGAACGGCATAATCTGCTGCTCAATCCGGTGGACATGTCTCGATTCACCAAGCACAAGTCCAATCATTAATGCGCCAATGGCCTCGGCTACATGCAGCGTCTCCGAGAAACCCGCCACCAGGAAAAGCAAAGTCATGATCGCTAGCAGAAACAGCTCCGATGACTTGATATTAAGCGCCTTATCTATATATTTAATACTCTTCCTGCCGATAATCAGGAACAGCACAATAAACAGCAACGCAGAAAGCGATACCAGCAGTACACTACCCAATGAAGTCGCACCGCTAAGCACAAGTCCAGTCAGAATAGAGATGTGAATAGCGATGAACAGATCATCAAACATAATCATGCCCATAATAATTTCGGTCTCCGGATTGGCTGTCCGTTTCAGATCCACGAGTACCTTGGCAACGATAGCGGTTGAAGAACTCGTCATAATGCCGCACACAACCATCGTTTCCTGAAGGGGCAGATCCATGAACCAGCCCAGCAGAAGACCAGAGACAAAATTAAGACCGACATAGAATATGCCGCCGGTGAGAATCGCTTTACCCGATTTTAACAACCGGGAGACCGAGAACTCCAAGCCCAGATAAAATAATAAAAATAAAATACCCAGCCTGCCCATAAATTCAATAAAAGACGAGCTTTCGATAAATCGTAAATCCACAATGCCAAACTGTGGTGCATGCGGTCCAACGGCCATACCGATCAGAATGTAAAATGGAATAACCGAAAATCGTAGTCGTGCAGATATTAATCCCGTAAGTGTAATCAGCGCAACGGCAACCCCCACTTCGAATATGAGCATATCCATACGCTACATCCGCCCATCGGTCAACCATTGTTTGAGCTGCTTGAGCTGGTCACGTTCACCTGCAACAACAATCGTTGCTCCGCTGGTAAAAACGTACTCCGGCCCCGGATTAAATTGCTTCTCCTTCTCCTTGTCAACCGCCGCCAGAATCGCCACACCGGTCACCTGCCGAATGTTCAGCTCTCCGATGGTCTTCCCGACACAGGCAGCATGAGGTTCGATGCGAAGCCACTCGATGAGCAGGCCTTCCAGCATGACTTCCCGTTCGTTCTGGAACTGTGGTTTATACGTCATGCCGCCAACAATAGCCGCTACAGCTCTAGCTTCATCATCATCAAGGGTCACCAGAGATACCATATCTCCGAGTTCTTCCGCGTGCTCGCCTGACTCCATATGGAACAGATCACGACGCTCATCGTTATGGACAACAATGACTAGATGCTCTCCGCTGCGGGTATGCAGCCAGTATTTGCGTCCAATGCCTGGCAGATCCGTTTCTTTAAAATGCATGGTCTGCACCTCCCCGGGATAACCCTTTCATGGAGTTCGCACCCGGTTCATCCAGTTGCTCAGAATGCCGAATCTGCTCCGAGTTTTGTTCGGAAGCCCATTGAATATCCGCTATCCGTATCCTCATGGAACCCGCTGGAGTAGAGATGGCTCGTATTTCTCCCTTATCTCCCAGCAGCAGCTGACGTCCCACAGGAGAAAGGAATGAAATCTGCCCCGCATCCGGGTCTGCTTCCTCCGGCATTACAATCGTTAACGTATCCGATGTATGAAAATCAACATACTCGAGTTCAATTTTGCTGCCAATCAGCACAACGGAGCCCAGCTGTTCATCCGGCCCGGCAAGCAGCTGCTCCACCCGCTCTGTATATGCCATCAGTTGCTTATCCAACTGCACACGCTCAGGATTATGCACGTCAAAATAAGCGTCAAGAAATGTCCTTTTCTCTTCGCCCAGGGTCAACAGCTGACTCACCAGCTTTTCTCTGCGGTTGTCAAGTGGATTTCTACGGTTCATAGTAGATTTCACCTCCTATGCACGCCTTGTTCTCCACGTTGATTCGCTTGTTGTAACTTTTCATCATCCTGTTGTCCTCCTTCTTATAATAAAAGAGCCCCACTTGTGAGCCCTCCTTACCATCTTACCAAAATGAAATTATTAATCCAATCTATTCCGCTAACTTGGCGTTTTATTCTATAACCTGGAACTATTATCCATCATTTCACGATATTCATTACATATTATGATAGATCCATAGAACATTTTAATTGGCTCATAAAAAACATTTTATGGATTTTCATCTCGTATTTTTATTTTCTTTCCTGTATATTTAACTACAAACTTTTATGCAATTTATACAAATAGGTATCTGCAGACTTTAACACGATAAAGGAGTGCATTGAAAAAGTGTCCACGATTACAAAAGAAACTTCAACATCTCAAGCTACTACTGCCGCAGCATATGTTCATTCCGTTTATGAGTCGGTCATCGCAAGAAATCCGAACGAGAGCGAATTTCATCAGGCTGTCAAAGAAATCCTGGATTCACTGATCCCCGTCATTGAGGCACATCCAAAATACAGAAATCACAGTCTGTTAGAGCAGCTTGTTGAGCCAGAACGGGTGATTACGTTCCGTGTACCATGGGTAGATGATCAGGGCAAGGTGCAGGTTAACCGCGGATTCCGGGTACAGTTTAACAGCGCCATCGGTCCTTACAAAGGCGGGCTTCGTTTCCACCCTTCGGTATACTCCGGCATTATCAAATTTTTGGGCTTTGAACAAATTTTCAAAAACGCATTGACTGGTCTGCCGATCGGCGGGGGTAAAGGCGGTTCTGACTTTGATCCGAAAGGGAAATCCGATCAGGAAGTGATGCGCTTCACGCAGAGCTTCATGACAGAGCTGTACAAATACATCGGTCCCGATGCAGACGTTCCAGCAGGTGATATTGGCGTAGGCGCACGAGAAATCGGTTATATGTTCGGTCAATACAAACGTATTCGTGGCGGACATGAAGCTGGCGTACTGACAGGCAAAGGTCTGCTGTATGGCGGAAGTCTCGCACGGAAAGAAGCAACGGGTTATGGCTGCGTATACTTCGTTAACGAAATGCTCGCCTCCAAGGGGCTCAGCTTCAAGGACAGCACCGTGGTTGTCTCCGGTTCCGGCAACGTATCCATCTATGCCATCCAGAAGGCACAGGAGCTTGGTGCTCGCGTCGTAGCATGCAGCGATTCCGGTGGTTACATTCATGATCCGCAAGGTATCAATCTGGATACAGTGAAACGCCTGAAAGAAGTGGAGCGTCTGCGGATTAGCGAATACGTCAAAGAACACCCGCACGCTACATATACGGAAGGCTTTGAGGGTATCTGGTCCATTCCTTGTGACATCGCTCTTCCATGTGCCACTCAGAACGAAATTGATGAACACGCTGCGGCCCTTTTGGTCAAAGGCGGCGTTAAAGCGATTGGTGAAGGTGCCAACATGCCTTCTACTCTGGCTGCGATTGATGTATTCCTTGGTGCTGGCGTACTGTTTGGTCCTGCCAAAGCGGCAAATGCAGGTGGCGTTGCCGTGTCTGCTCTTGAAATGTCACAGAACAGCATGCGGTTGTCCTGGACATTTGAAGAAGTTGACGCCAAGCTTCACGACATTATGAAAAACATCTACAAGAGCTGTGTCGAAGCTGCCGAAGAATACGGCTGCGAGGGCAACCTTTTGGCTGGCGCAAATATTGCAGGCTTCCTCAAGGTCGCTGATTCAATGATCGCTCAGGGTGTCGTGTAAGTTATTTTTATGTATATCCTTTAATAGCTTAATCTAAAAAAAAGCCTTTCCTTCGTTCCGTAGCTCTTTCAAGCTATCGTTTCGAGGGAAGGCTTTTTATCGTACCACATACTCAATTATGCGATTAACTGCTGATCATTCGGATATCCTTGGTCATGAACACATCCACTGCATCCTCATGATCCACGATAAACCCGAAACGTTCATACAATCGCTGTGCGGGGCTTCCCTGCAGCACGTTCAGCGAAATTCGCTTGTGCCTGACATCTTCCTGTTCCAGCAGCAGGTTAAGCACCTTAGTCCCCAAGGTTCTGCCCTGATGCTCGGGATGAATATAGAAGTGCTCCAGCAGAAGCCCCCCTTCGATCGGTTTTAACGCCACACAGCCAATCAGGACGCCTTCTCGCTCCAAAATCCGGGTATGTTCCGGATGAAACGTATTGCGGAAGCGCTCCCTGACCCTGATCTCGTCATATCGCCCCAAACGTGTCAGGTCATCACGCAACACCAAAGCTCGTAATTCCGCCAGCTGCTCCGTGTCCGCCAGAACGGCCTGACGCAAGATTATTCCGTCCACTTTCTAACACCTCCATACATTTCTCATATTCTATCATAGCCGTACTTCCTATTGTCATTAGTAACGGGAGAATATTAATCTCTCTTTTCAATTGAAGTGAATAACTGACAATGGTAAAGTGTTACTCATCTGAGGATATTTCTGAATTTGAATTCATTCGTTTTATTATGATAAGGAAGTGTGTATTTTGTCTAACGTACCATTCATTAGCAGTGAGAATCCTCACCTTCAAGCAGACTGTGAGCGATGTTTCGGGCTCTGCTGTGTCGCCCTGCCTTACGGAAAATCTTCCGATTTTGCTTTTGACAAATCCAGTGGCACACCCTGTCCTAATTTGCGTGAGGATGATCGCTGCGGTATCCATACGCAGCTTCGCCAGAAAGGCTTCAAGGGCTGCACCGTTTATGATTGCTTTGGCGCGGGCCAGAAGCTGTCACAGGTTACGTATGCAGACAAAAGCTGGCGAACCCACCCCGAATCGGCGCGGGAGATGTTTGACTGTCTGCCTGTTCTGCGTCAGATTCATGAATTGATCAGTTATATGAGAGAGGTGATGATGCGGCAAGATACCTCCTCACTGTATGCTGCCATGACTGAGGCTTATCCGGGCGTATTACAACTGAGTGAGCTTGAGCCAGCGGCCCTCCTAGCGCTGGACCTTACAAGCCATCGTTCAAACGTAAACGCTCTGTTGCTCCAGGCTAGTGAACAAGTACGAGGGAGTGCTCCAGCGGTTACATCTGCTTCCAAGAAGTCCAAGCCCAAAAAACGCAGCGGTATGGACTTTCTGGGAGCTAATCTTCAAGGAGCCGATCTGAGAGGTGCCAGCTTCCGGGGTGCGCTTATGATTGCCGCTAACCTGCGCCATGCCGATGCTCGGAACGCAGATTGGATTGGCGCTGACCTGCGGGATACAGAGCTTAGTGGAGCCGATCTTCGCGGCGCAATCTTCCTGACACAGGCACAGCTCAATGCAGCAAAGGGAAACGCAGATACACGGCTGCCTGACCACCTGCACATGCCTTCCCACTGGCATTAAACCTATAATAAAATGCCAAAAGCTCGCCTCTCGTAGAAGGGCGAGCTTTTTTTCAATAATAAAATATATGAATACTACAGCAGGTCACGACGAAGGTCTGCAGCTGATTTCGGAGACAGGTGACCCAGCGGAATATCAAATACCGTCTTCGCCCCTTTATGACCTTCCTGGCTCAAACGTTGTGCTGCCCGGGCATAGGCCACAAGTACACTTGCCGTGAATTCCGGGTTACTGTCCAGCTTCAAACCGAATTCAATAATTTGTTTTTGACCGTTGCCTGTAATTCCGCTGCGAATAACGAAACCACCGTGCGGCATGCCAGCATGCTCGGATTTCAGCTCTTCTTCACTGATGAAGGTAACGGTTGTATCATAGTCTGAGAAATAGTTCGGCATATTTACAATCGTTGCACGAATCTCATCCTGGTTCGCGCCTTCCTCGGCCACTACATAACATTGACGCAGATGTTTCTCGCGTGTGGACAGCTCTGGCGTTTCTCCTGAACGGATACGCTCAATCACTTCCTCCACAGGTACGGTGTACTGCACGCCCGCTTTAACACCCGGAACACGACGGATCGCATCCGAGTGGCCTTGGCTTACGCCTTTTCCCCAGAATGTATATTCTTTACCTTCAGGCAGAATGGATTGGGCCAGCAGACGATTCATGGAGAACAACCCTGGGTCCCAGCCTGTGGAGATCACGCTTACATGTCCACCTTGCTCCGCTGCCGCGTTTACGGCTTCGTAGAACTCAGGAATTTTAGCGTGAGTATCGAAGCTGTCTACGGTATTGAACAATTTAGCGATAACAGGTGTCTGCTCTGGCAGATCCGTTGCAGAACCCCCGCACAGAATCATGACATCAATTTTGCCTATATACTGCTCCGCCGCAGAGATGTGCTCAAAGCGTGCTTCCGTACCTTCAGCCACCATTTGCTCGGGATTACGACGTGTAAATACAGCAACCAATTCCAGATCATCATTTTGGGTAATCGCTTTTTCTACACCTTTTCCCAAGTTACCGTAACCTACGATGCCAACTTTAATCATGTTTAATCCTCTCCCTGTCTGAATCTTTTTGTCTATAAGTCTATCTAAGGATATAACATACCATGTAACTTGTCAGGTTTCCAGATGCAAATAAAAAAATACCTTGCAACGGTGCCGCGTTAAAGCCGCTCCATGCAAGGTATGGATAAAAAAACAACAGGGTGTATAAAGATGCGTCTTCCATTCCATTGCAAAACAGGTTACAAATGTTTGACGGGTGTCCACCTTACCGTTTGTTTAAATCTCCGACCATGTCAAGGTCAGTTCGATAACGCCTTCCTTGCTTGCCGTTGTCCCGCCAATCAGAGACCAGCTCTGCTTCTCATCGGGTTCAGTTCCCTGAATAACGATATTTTTTTCATCAATGATTTGTCCTGAATCTTTCAGCTTCTTACTTGTAAAATAATCCTTATAAAGCTTGGATATCGTCTTCATATCCTGCTCAGTGGTGAAGATCAGCATTACGGATTTCTTGCCATCACTTTCTGTAGAAGTAGCTGTCGTAACCTTGGCATCTTCTGGTAAAGGGAAATCCTTAGGCAAGTATTCCGGCATATCTTCCGCCGCAACGGTCTGACTTGGCTCCGTTGAAGCTTCTGAAGCAGCAGGAGTGGATGCAGTTTCCGTATCCGTCGACGTTTCATTTGTATTTTCTGTGACAGCTGGCTCAGCCGTTCCAGCCGAGGCCTCGCTATTCACCTGTTCAGATTCGTTCTTTGGCTGATCAGAAGCACTGCTGCAAGCACTTAATGCGACCATCATAGCCAGCGCAGCGCAGGCCAGTACGTATGTTTTCTTTTTCACCATAAAATATCACTCCTTCTCGTTGTTTCAGGTTGTCATTCGGCAAGTCAAGTCGTTACATCAGAAGTCCACTTCTGCATGCAGCTTGCACATCCCTCCTTTGTTTAGTCGAGCTCCAATGTTTGCTTTACTTCGGGCACAGCATCGACGGAATGTTTAATCCAGACGACGGATACGGACAACACCGTCAAGGATAAAAGGCAGCTTATTGCAAGGATAGACAGGAATCGGGTGATAACTCTGATATTTTTCATCTCCCTCCTCCTTCGTTCAGCAGATTGTTTCTGTTCTCACCGTTATCATGTAAATGAATCATTTTACTCATGTATATAAATCGTCCCATAAATTTTTCTATGTATGCTTCAATCGTACCCAACAAATGGCGGCATTGAAACAATCCCGAGTCCAGTTCTATCCCCAACCAAAGTCCAGTTTCCTTCCCCTACCTCTGATAACAAAAAACCGTTTGTTTTCCTTCGCTGGAACACCAAAGGAAAACAAACGGTTATGCTGGTTAGTGTGGTTTGCGCTGGTTTGCGCTACTTTACTACTCTATCTTCGCTTACATTTTCAGCTGCACGCCTACCGGGCAATGATCACTGCCCATCACGTGACAGTCGATATAAGCGTCAGTCACGTTAGGTACGAGCTGCCCGGACACGAGAAAATAATCGATACGCCAGCCTACATTCCGCTCTCTGACCTTGGGCATGTACGACCACCAGCTGTATACATCCGTTTGATCCGGGTGCAGGTGACGGAAGCTGTCAACATAACCAGCCGCAAGCAGGTCGGTCATCTTGCCGCGCTCTTCATCTGTAAATCCGGAGTTGCCCATGTTCGGCTTCGGATTTTTCAGATCAATCTCCTGATGGGCCACATTCAAGTCACCACAAATGATGACCGGCTTTGTCTTCTCCAGTTGCAGCACATATGATCGGAACCGATCCTCCCACTCCAGACGATAAGGCAGCCGGGTCAGATCACGCTTGGCATTGGGCGTGTATACATTAATCAGATAGAAGACATCGTACTCCAGCGTAATCATTCGGCCTTCCGGCTCGCTATCCTCTTCCATGCCATAGCGAACAGACAGCGGTTTGATGCGGCTGAATACCGCTGTGCCGGAGTATCCTTTTTTAATCGCATAATTCCAGTATTGATAGACGTCTTCGCCCAGCTCCATCTCGATCTGCCCTGCCTGCAGCTTCGTCTCCTGAAGACAGAAAATGTCAGCCTTGCTTTGATGATAATAATCCATAAATCCTTTATTCACACACGCTCGAAGTCCATTCACGTTCCAGGACACCAGCTTCATAATCTCATCTCCTCACATCTCTTCAATATAACATGAGCCCAATTCGCGGGACAAGACATCACATTATGGGGATGGGAGATTGGACTGTAAATGAAATGAAAATAAAATTCAAAATGAAAGTAAAGATAAAGAACTCGTTTAGTTATCGCTTTGCAGCTTCGAGAATATCGCAAGATCAACGTATCTGCCCTTCTCGAACTCATGCTGACGCAGCAATCCCTCTTGCTGAAAACCCAGCTTGTGCAGCAAACGAACGGACGCCTCGTTCCCCGGGTCCACCTTCGCTTCAATTTTGTTCAATCGCATCTGATTGAATCCAAAATCCAGTACAGCACATGCAACCTCTGTCATGATGCCCTTGCCCCAGCAGGAGGATAGCAAATCATACCCGATCTCTGCCCGATGATGCGGTGCTTCATAACCCAGATATCCGCATGTGCCAATGACACGACGCGTCTCCTTGTCTTCTATCATCCAGCGCAAACCTGAATGCTCTTTGAAAATCTTCGCATACCAGCCCATCTCGTCCAAAGCATCCTGCTCGGACTCAAAGGGTGTGAAGGGCATATATTCTACAACGGTTGGGTCAGAATATAACGTCAACAGATCAAGGCTGTCACCAGCTTCAGCCGCCCGAAGCCGAAAACGCTCCGTATCCAGCTGTGGAAAATATTCAAACGTAAATCGTTCACTCATTATTTTTTTCTCCTTTAAGCTAAAATCTCGTCTAGGGCGTGCCCTAGTTTTTATGTACGTTACAGTTACGTATTTGCAACTTCTGTGTTATTTTACTATGTTCACCTCATATAACCAAGTCATGTCATAGGAAGAACAGGATAAGTCAAAATGATGCCACTAGAGGCCATACCCTGATTACTTGCCGGGAATGGCCTCTAGTGGTTGTATTCCATTTTAAAACCTATTCAGCCCCATTAGATAAAGAGAATTTCATTCAATACGTGAGCTCTGTATTGAATCTCAACGCATGGTTTTCACAAGCGAGGCTATGTCTTGCTCACCGTAACCGGCATCTATAGCTTTATTAAACAGGTTTCGCAGAAACAACGGAAACTCGTTATTCATGTTTTTTTCACGAGCCTGCTCCATAAGAAGCCCTACAGTAACCATGGACATTTGAAGAGAGCTTTGCGGATTCTCGTAATTGGAATGTTGAATGACCTCGCTCTCGTATTGAAGAATAGCACCAATCATCGGTGAAACTCCTGCAATCAGGGAACCAAAGTCATCAATGCGCAGGCCATCCGACTCCAGAATACGCGTTGCGTGGAAGAAACCCAGATATGACCCGAACAGATACGAGAGAAATGCCAGGTCAATCGAAGCGGCAGCACTAGCCTGTTCTCCATAATAAGGAACCTGACCTGCCAGTGCATCGAGAACCGGCTTAACTTGGTCAAACGCTTCCTTGGACCCTGAAGTGAAAATGGTTGCATGAGGTCCTCCCATTTGGGCGGGAGCAGCAGCTATCGCTCCTTCAATATACGCCGCACTGTGAACATTAGCCCACATTTCATGCTTTTGAGCCTGTTCGGGGCTGCCTGTCGTTAGTTGGATTAGAACTCGCCCAGATAAGGCAGAATGGACATCTTCTACGTCCAGTATTTCATATGAAGTCTGATAGTCAGATACACAGATTATCGATATTTGACTGGCACGGATCGCTTCAGCAGCCGTAGCTGCGAGCACAGCTCCTTTTTCAATGAGGGAATCTGCCCTGGTTGCAGTCCGATTCCATACGGTGACATCATATTCCTTCTCCAGCAGTGCATTTGCAATGGCCCCTCCCATCGCTCCTAAACCAATAACCGTTACTTTCTTCATCATTTATTCCTCCCAAGTGCATGTATTATGGATTGAAGACGATTCATCTTGACTTCGAAAATAAGCATAATCGATAATAGTGACAACTAATGGCATGATTTAAAAAATCATTTTGAGGAGCACATATGCATAAAGCACAAAGACTTGTTCAGTTAATTATGTTAGTGAATGAACGCAGAACGTTTACCGTACAAGAGCTGGCCGATGAGTGCGGGGTATCACGCCGGACCATGATTCGTGATTTGGCGGAATTAAGCGAGCTGGGCATCCCTCTTTATTCCGAGGTTGGTGCTAATGGAGGGTATCGCGTTTTACGAGAGAAAATGCTGCCGCCGATCAGTTTTACCGAGCATGAGGCTATGGCATTATTTTTTGCCTGCCAATCACTGCAGAACTATAAATCTCTGCCCTTTAACAATGAAGTGCAAGGTGCGTTGCGCAAGTTTTTCCATTATTTATCCAGTGATCTTAAACGTAAAATCGAACACATGCAGCAAAGATTGACATTCTGGGTCCCCCCGCATCAACTAGATGTGCCTTACTTGAAAGAAATACTGGAGGCGGCTTTGGAACAAAAAATTATTGAAATTCGGTATGAAGCCAGCACAGCACAAAAACGAAGGATTCAACCTCTCGGGCTGTATACGATGAATGGTTTATGGTACTGCCAGGCCTATTGCTTCAGCGCAGCGGATTATCGTGTATTTCGTGTTGACCGGATTAGCGGAGTTCAATGTGAGGTGGATCAAAGCCAGAAAGTAGACCTGGACGAAGAGAATATTCAGGAGTGGATCATGCGCAAGGATGAAGAAACTCCGTTGGAGCTTGAGGTGATATTGACGCCAGATGGTGTGCGAAGATGTCAATCCGATGTATGGTTGTCTTCATTCATGCTGGTTAATGAAGACGGTTCAGGAAGAATTCAGGCACAGATGAGCACAAGTTACATCCCTTGGGTGGTCAGTTTCTTTCTTGGTTTGGGAACAGACGCACATGTCACACATCCCCCGCAAATTCGTGACCAGATCCGCACCAGACTGCAAGCCATGTCTGCACAATATGCAGATTAGATCATCTATTAAAGGGAAAGAGCAGCCTGCAGAATGGCAGACTGCTCTTTATTTAATCCCTTCAATTCATTTCTGACTCATAACCCGTAGCTCATAGCTCATCGCTCGTCATTTGTAACAAAGTTAACGTCGTTCATGGTTTGACGGCCTGTCCTGCACTGTACAGTCTAGTTTACTTTGACAAGACGCCATTGCTGATTCGCTCCACCGTTATCCTCCCACTGAATGGTGGACGCGCCTGCCGTCATGGAACCCTGATTGATATCTACCGTCAGGCCGCTATTGCGATTGGCCAGTACCAGATATCCCCCGACATCAATGGGCAGCCACTGCTGATTGTGCCCTCCGTTAGCCTGCCATTGAATCAGCGCTGCTCCGCCCTGGGTTGAGCCTGAATTGACATCCAGCAGCAGCCCGCTGCCTACGTTACGAATATTGTAATATCCATTGCCCGCAGGCTCCAGCTTCCATTGCTGGTTCGCTGCTCCATTGTCACTCCACTGTATAATGGTTGCTCCACCAGCCGTTGATGCACCATTTACATCCAGCACAAGACCGCTGTTGCGGTTAACGAGCTTGTAAATCGCTCCTGCTTCATATCCTGTGCTGCCATTGTAGGATGCACCGGAGATTACATACGTAGTGACCGAGCCTGCTTTGGCTGTCGTGGTGAATGTTTTGTTTTGAACTGGGATATTCGTAAGCTGCTGCAGTTTCTCCGTCGCAGACGTGCGATAGACCTGCACAGACGAGCCTACTCCTGAGAAACGGCTCAGATCATAGGTGACGGAGGTATCAGTTGAATCCGAGTTGGTTGTGACAAGTACAATTTTGCCGGAAGCTGCGTCATATGCCGCAAGAGTGTTTGCATCACTCATGCCGATAATTTTGTAGCCTGGGCGAATAAATTTACTGTAATTACCCATGACATAATATTTCTGATTCACTGTGTAGCCGGTCGTTTGGGTATTGTTCAATACGTTTTTGAAAAAGCCCCAGCCCTCCGCGCTGTCCACGGCCTGCCAGTACACCCACGCACTTGCCCCCATGTTGCGCATATCCTTCAGAATGGTACGAGACATCGTAAGACCGCTTGCATCGCCGTCCCCGTATTCGGATGTCCATAGATGCTTGCCGGCAGATGCCGCCGTATTACGCAAGGCTGTACGGTTGCTGCCGCCATACGTATGTGTGTTAATCTGGCTGATGGCCGATTGAACGGAGCTGTTGTAGCTTTTAAAAGAAGCATTGGTATCATCCAGACTGTATTCTTCCGGTGCGCTCAGCTTTGTTGTCAGCCCCTTGGCATTCAGCGATGCCTGCACCTGACTCAGAATGGTGTTCTGCACTGCCCGGTCGAAGTGCATGCCTTCCTGATCATTGCCCAGCTTCCACCAGGTCGAGACAGGTTCGTTCAGCGGGGTCACTGTGTCGAACGTAATGCCCCATTGATCCCGGAAATGCTTCACTACCTCAGTCAGATAGTCGGCAAAATCATCATAATAATCCGGCTTGAGGTTATTTCCACCGTTCGCCGCACCGGAAACACTTCCGCTAATGGTCATCCAATAGGGAGCCGAGTTGGCAAACGCTTCAATGATATTCACACCCTGTGCCTTGGCAGCTTGCAGCATGTAGCGCTGATTCGCATCTGCAGTCCAGTCGTACACACCCGGAGAAGGCTGATAACCAGGCACCGCTTTGCGGTATTCAAGCACGTTGGACGACGGGTTATCTCCACCTCCAATGTTATACCTGAGAATATTCAGCCCCAGCCCTGTTGTTGGATTAAACATTTTCTCCACATACTCATCTCGATTCGAATATTCACCAACCACCTTACCCCACCAGGCCAGAGACGTGCCCCAGCCTTCAACCGTCTGATACTGCTTCGATGGGTCAGCTACAGCAGTATAGGCTCCAGCAGCCGACACCTCTGCTCCCGATCCCAGACTGCCTGCCAGCAGTGTTCCGCTAAGCAGCACTGCACTCATTCGTTTCAACCACTTCATATGCTCAACTCCTTATCATTTGAATAGAATCCTTGCTTTACAGAAAAGCGGCTCCGAAACCACTTTTTCAGTTTTTTTCTGTGCTCTCCGTTAACGTGTACATCAATAGTCAAGCTTATATATGTCATTGAATCTGATACTACTGGGCAATTTCCCGGAAAGTAGCATCCTGTTTATCCAGCGTCGTAACAACAGGCTGCAATCGCAGGATGTTATCATAATGGCGCAGATACAGATTCGGATTGGTAAAGGAGGCGTAAGAGCTCCAGCTTGCATTCGCCAGTCCATTTACACGTTTGAAGGTGGCATCATTTTTGAAAGCAGCACTGCCGTCATTTTTCACCAGCAGGATGCTGCCATTATTATTGCGCAGGAAATAACCCGGATAATTTATCGCTTCAAATGAAATGCCAGACGAATTAGCCAGACCGGGTACGATTCGAAACTGGGCATCCTCTGCGGGACTAATGCTCGAATCAATACGTGCTTGATAGTTGTAGTGGCGAATGAAGCTGCCTGGCACGTTAAATGATTCCAGCTTGCGTATATCTCCAGGTTGACCGGCTTCCTTCAGCACCGTCATATGGCGAACCATACCGGACAGACCCGCAATCTCCTCTTTAGCAGTCCAGCTCTGGAAATTATCCGCTGAGTCGCTGTAATAATATTTGTGATCTGCATATCCGTCAAAATACATGCGCCAGGAGCCGTTATCCAGCTGTACCAGCGCCGGTCCCTCTACCCACGAGCCCCAGCCGGCCCAGTCGCCTGTGCCTTTGAAGGTATAAGGTCCTGTCAGGGAATTGGAGGTCGCATATTCGATGTATTTGGTTGTTTCATTTTTGGTAAATGCATGATAGGTGGAGCCTGTCTTGACAACAAAGGTATCAATATAATTGGGAGCAATGCCTGCAAGCACCGTCGGTGCCGACCAAGACGTGGATGCCAGATTGCTGTTCGAAGCGGTAATGACGTATGGCTTGAAATTCTCATAGTTGCCAGGAGAGAGTGAAACGATGATGTTCACACTGCCGTTTGTGTCTTTGAACCATTCCGGTGCCCATGTATGTGCGATCGGGGTTGATGTGGACAGTGTGATGTTTCGGACAAAGGTCCAGTTCATTTTGTCCGGGCTGGACGCAATGCCAACCGTGTTACCTGACCAGTTCGTGGTGTACACCACATAATACAGGCCGTCGGTGTGCTTTATGATGCTGGGATCGCGAATAAGATTGGACGGCGGCGTGTACGCCGGTCCTTTCAGCAATCCGTAATGGGTCGCGTTATATGATTCGTAGATGTACATGTTGGACTCGCTTGTGTTCGTAAAGGCGGTCATCGTATACACACTGGTGGTTGCTTTAACTGTACTCGGGAATAACGTGGTGAATATCAACAATAATGCAAGTGTGACAATCAAGGCGGCTTTGTTGCTTAACCAGCGCTGTGCCTTGTCTTTCCTTTTCATTAACATGAATCCAACTCCTTTTCTGTACAACATCCGATTGCACTGCCTTCTGACTGAACGAGCATGTAATCAAATCTATTTTTCTTCCGTCAAGCAGCACCTTGCGGCACGCTCAAGTCATACTACATGAAACATCACCTCCTTTACGAATTAATTGAAATCCAGCTTTATGTATACGCTTACAATATTACTTTGCATCATATCTTTATAACTGCCTGAGACGTTCTGATGCGGTTCTATTTTTGAAGCATAAATCCCCTCATTGCTGTGCAAAACCGTTTCTTACAAGATTCAAGATTAGTATCAAGTTCTCCTGTGATTCAGGCCTGCAACAAAATGAGGGGGATTGAATTTTAGTTTTTATATTTCAACCTCTATACTCTACTTCTACTTGTTATTGGTGTTACTGCTGTTGTGTTGCTGCTGTTGTGTTGCTACTGTTGTTGCTACTGGTATCGCTACTCTTACATCTGCTTTTACATCTACATATAATGGCATATTCTTTTCCGGTTCTTATAAGTTGAACTAAAGAATGTACACAATCCACTCCAAAATGCTCATCAATCCAGGCACATTAGTCCAATATCGTCCATCCCTCATGGCAAGTGCAAGTCTGCCACCCTCTACTGCGAGCGCTAACGATCAGGAGAAGCCTTATTTCGGCATATTTGGGCTTTGGAAAATTCTAACGATCCCCAGAGACGCTATTCTGCTGGAACCAGCTTGATCAGGCTCCTTTTTCAGGATTTCGAATGGAATAAGCTTCCTGGAGATCGTTAGAATTCAAATGTCCCCGATTCAGGGGAAATAAGCTCTATGGGGATCGTTAGCCTTCTCGCTTCGACTTAAACAGCCTGCCAAGGCTGGTATTTTTGCCCCATTACAATGCACTTTGACGATCATAAACCGTTAATCGGTATAATGTCGTTTCTTTAGTTCAATTTATATAGTTCTTGCTTCAAACGCTATTTCTACATTAAATTCCCGCTGTCACCCACGGATGCCGTGACATCTCATCCAGCAGCAAGCGCACGCGTTCAGGTGTTCTTCCTTCTTCATCAAAAATAAGCAGTTCATTCTCTTCCTTCAGCCACGCCATCGGAATTTTGTAATCCTCCTGCGGACCAATCTGCCAATATCGGCCGAGATGATGCCCGTTCACATGGATCGTGCCTTTGCTCATACCCGTGAGACGGAGCATTAGATTGACTTTATGTTGTTCTCCCGTGACAGGTTTGGCAAAACGCCAGCGGTACCAGACCGGCTGATGATACGAACCGCTGCCGGCTGCAGCAGGGGCAATTGAATTGCCATGATTAGCAACGTTGAAGTGCTGTCCACCCGCAAGTGAACGCACTTCTGCATCGTATGACTCCCATTGCTGCGGAAGCAGTGCCTCCGTACCCCCCATTCGCCAATTTTGCAGTTCACCGTCGTTGGAGTAGGTAATCAGCTCCAGTCGGTTAATCGGTGATCGGCTGTATGGCATCTCCAGCGTGTTCACCTCGCCCGGCATTACATAACCGGACAGGTCGAGTGTCTGGAATGCAAACCAGTCCTGATAGGCAGGCATCGGAATCTCAACGCCGTTAATTTTCAAGCCTTTGCTCAAGGCACCTACAAGCACGGCCTGATTCCTGCCCTCCAGTGTAAAGCTGCGACGAAGCAGCGTGCCTCCCGGGGCATCATTCACTTCATCCAGATGAAGGAGCCCTGTCTCGGTCAACCAATCCCGGCGCAGATCCTGAACGTGTCCCCCAAGGTACAGCGGCCCTGCCACACCTTTGCTTTCTCCAAGATAAGGGGAAAAGTTCAGTCTGCCCATGTGCTGTACAAGCAGCTGCAGTGTATTCTGTCCCTCAACTACCCGAATCGGCACCGCCGCCGCACCAACCTGACGCACAAGTGCTTGCTCGGCACCATTCACGATAATTCTCGCGGTATCCTGAATATCCGGCAGAACCAGATAGGTGATTTCATCGGCTGCACTGTCAAAAAGGCATTCATACAGCAGGTATCCAAAGTCCTGTCCGTAATGGGAAAAATCCATCGGCTGCCCGCTCGCAGAGCGCTGCTTCGCCGTTAGCGTGATTCGTGAGCAGTCAGGAGAACCAGACAGCACAGGAGCCGCAGGAATCAGCCAATCCAACTGTTCGTTCCCTGATACCGTCGCTTTCAGCTGTGATTCCGCTTCATTGGCTTTGGACTGTGATTGCACTTCGTTATTGAAAAACGTCTTTGCAGTCCGGGTTTGTTCCCCCTCCTGCCAATCGCCAAGCAGCATGATTGTGCGTTCAGGATCAGTGATCATACCCTTCACCTGACCGGATGGTGTAACATGCACATCGTCAAAGCCGATGGCATAACGCAAGCTTTCGCGATCTGCCGATTCTACGCGCCATGTGCGATTCATTGTTTCTTTGTCCAGAATTACGAAACGAATGAGTGTGCCGTTTGCTTCAACACGTATCACACCCGGCTCTTGAAAGTGAAACAGATCCAAACGATAGGCATTTCTCTTCGCATCCTGTCCCATCAGCACATGAACTGTGCTGTCCTTCAGAACAAGACCTCCCTCGACCAATGCTGATGTCGATCCCGCGCCAAGCTCCAGCTCGATTACCGAGCGCTGCCCTCTGTCGGCTGCCACGAATAAGGTCAGTTCTCCGTCAACCATCTCATTCCCCGTAATCAGAGAGCCTGCAGTCAAGTACACCTGCTCCGCAATCTGTACACGATCCAGCAGTGGAACAATTTGACCGGGATGTATGGATACAGGCAATGTGCGGCCTTCCTCCAATGTAAGGTGTACCGTCTCGCGTTCATCCTTGTGACTGTCCACAAACCAGATTTTCTCCTGCCCGGACTGTCTTCCGCGCACGGAGATGCCACCCGAATGACGAACCTGAATCTGCTCAGCCGCAATCTCCTCCGAAGCCATTAACAGTGAATCAAAGGCCCTTACAAAATAAGACAGGTTCTTCGTCACAGCATATTTCGGGGTTACCCGCCCATATTCATTCAACGGGGCATCATAATCATAGGAGGTAATCATAAAAATATCACTGCTGCCCAGCGTTCTGCCGCCATACCCGCCGAAGTTCGTGCCACCATAGAACATGTAATGACTGATGCCCGTATATCCGGCTCGCAGCACCTCCATGATTCTTCTCTCTAGCAGCGGTGCAGTCTTCTGGATCGCAGACGGTCCTCCCCAATTCTCGAACCATCCCGTCCAGAATTCGGTCACCATTTTCGGTGTATCCGGCTGTTTGGCGCGCAGATTCGCATAATGACCGTCTGCCCCCGACCAGAAATTGGCCCCTTCAATTGTGCCTTCTGCTCCACCGACACATGTGATAAGCGGAACGTCAATGCCGCGCTCCAGTATGCCGTCTCTCAGCGTTGTCATATGTGCGCTTGCTGCCTCATCATCCATCAAGTACCCGTATTCATTTTCAACCTGAACCAGAATGACGGTACCTCCGGCAGACAGCTGACGCTTCCGAATAATCGGAATGATCTGATCAAAATATAACTGTACATAGTGCAAATATATTTCGTTATTTTCACGGAATTTTACACCGGGCTTGGTTCCCAGCCAGTACGGAAATCCTCCGAAATCCCACTCTGCACAGATGAATGGCCCTGGCCGCGCAATGACCCACATGCCCAGCTCCGCACACAGATCAAGAAAAGCACCGCAGTCGTTATCGCCTTCGAAGGACCACTGTCCCTCCTCCGGTTCATGCACATTCCACGCAAAATAGGTATCAATGCAGTTCATGCCCGCCAGCTTTGCCTTCAGAAGAACGTCGCGCCATTCCTCCTTGGGCATTCGGAAATAATGAATGGTTGCACTGTTCAGGAAAATACGCTCTCCGTTCAGATAAAAGCTGCGTGCATCATACGTCAGTTGGGCTTGAGCATTCTGCTCTCGCCTCAGCTCGTTATTGTTTTGTTCCTGAAACAAAAGGGACGTTTGTTCTGTCAACGTTATTCCCCTCCTTCTTATTTTATGGATCAAAGCGAACGCTCCGCTTCTTTCAGTTACTTCTGTGCGATATCAATCTACCGTTGGTATTACACCTTCGAGTACTACGGTGGTGATGGAATTCTCTGCTACAGGTACTTCAATGCCGTTCGCATACACTGGAATATCCTCCAGCTTCTCCATATTGTGCTCTGGTGATGTCTGATACATCTGGGCAGACGTTGTTGTGGCAGCATCCCAGCCGCTCAGGTCAAATGCCTTGCTTCCCGCCGACAGCTCATTGCGAATAATCAGGACCAGTCTGTGGGCCTTTGCATCATAAGCAGCCAGTGTTCTACCTTCATCGGTCGGGATGATGACCGCGCCTGGACGAATATATTTGGTGAACTGAGCCATGCCATAATATTGCTTGGTCATCTCATACTGCTCATCCCCGTTAAAATTCGCATGGATGAATCCCCAGTTGTTATTCGCCCCTTCATCCTCCACGGCCTGCCAGTATACCCAGGCAGACGGCTGCATGACTTTCAGATCAAACATGATGCGCTCTGCCAGCTCCTGTACTGAGGTCATGTCCTCATGGTTATGCGGCTCGCTGCCGCCCGTACCATATTCGGACATCCACAGCTTTTTGCCCAGCTTGCCGGCCAGCTCGCGCAGTTCTTCCATTTTGCTGCCGTTATACGAATGGGTATTGATCTGCTGCACCGCATCAATGGTCTCCTGATCATACAAGCTGAAGTTAAACACCGTCTCATCGATGCTGTTATCATCCGCGGCACTGATTACGGTGCCATCCAGTCCTTTGCTTCGGAGAGAAGCGGCTGTTTTCTTAATAATCTCGGCCTGCTTCTCGTTGCTGAAATGACTGCCCTCCTGCATATTGCCCTTCTTCCACCAATCGGAGGAGGGTTCATTCAGCGGATCCAGCGTACGGAAGGTGATCCCCCACGTATCCCGGTAATGCTTCACCACTTCGGTCAAATAATCGGCAAACGCATCATACTGGTCTTCACGCAGATTGTTGCCGCCATCCTCCGCTCCCGTGACCGATCCGCTGATGGTCATCCAATATGGGGGCGAATTGGAGAACGCCTCGGTAATGTTGACCCCGCGTTTCATCGAACCCTGAAGAATGGAGCGCTGACCTGCATCCGCATCCCAGTCCCATTTCCCCGGCTCGGGCTGGAAGCCCGGTACGTCTCCGCCCGGACGGAGCGCCTTCATCTCGGGGTTCTCTTCACCGCCGATATTGTAGCGCACAATGTTAAGCCCGAGTCCTTTGGCCGGATCAAACACCAGATCCATAACCTCATCCACCTTGGCCTGATTCTTCCAGTTGCCAAGATCATTGGCCCACCAGGCCAGCGATGTACCCCAGCCTTCAAAATGATCATACGACTGATCCAGCTGCAGATGCACCGGCTCTTCCCGAAATACAAGTGTCTTGGGTGCTTGATTCATATAATGATTGATAACAATTCCTCCTATAGCCGCCAGCGCAAGCAAGGCCGTACCTGCGAAGATGATCCTTTTGCTGCGCCTGCGGCGATGTTCGTTATGCGCCATGGTCTAACATTCCTTTCTCCATGTACGATCGTTGGTACCCGTCCTCGCTTATGCTAAAGCTGGCTTTCATACCTTTACAAACTTGATGGAGCATACATTCTTGCTTACCGATTCATCTGATTACTTAATACCACTGCTGCCACCACTAATATTGGCCTCGTATACATAACGCTGACCAAACAGGTAGACCAGCACCATTGGAATGGTAAGGAACAAGGAAGCGACCATAACCAGGTTCCATGGCGGCATTTGTCCGCCACCAACCGTTGTCAGCAATTGAACCCCGAGAGCCAGCGGCATTTTCTCCGGATCATTGATGTAGATGAGCGGTCCCATGAAGTTACCCCAGTTATAGGAGAACGAGAAAATTGCGATGGCTGCCAGAATCGGATAGGTGAGCGGCATAATAATTTTCCAATAGATTCCCGGATGCCCCATACCGTCAATCATGGCTGCCTCATCCAGTGACTTCGGTATGCTCATCACAAACTGACGAATCAGGAACACGTTGAATGCTCCGGCAAAAAAGCTTGGTACAATCAACGGGTAAAATGTATTAATCCAATCCAGGTGACGGAAGATGATAAACTGCGGTACCATCGTTACTTCCCCTGGAATCATCATCGTACTCAGCAGAACAATAAACAGGAAGCGGCTGCCCTTGGCCTTGATGCGAGCAAAACCGTAGGATACGACCGATGCCGACAAGACAGAACCGATAATCGTAAAGACGGTAATAATGACCGAGTTTTTGAGATAAGTGCCCAGATTGTTATGTGTGAAGATCGTGTAGAAATTGGACCACTGGAATTCCTTCGGAACAAATGTAAAGGCTGATTTGACGGTTGTCGCGTCACTTGCAAGCGCAATAGAGACCATGTACAGGAATGGCGAAGCAAGCAGCACCCCGACCAAAATCAGAAAAATATAAGATATCGTCTTCTCTACAGCCGATGGATTACTCATTTGCTTTTCCCTCCTCGTAATGCACCCATAGCGCCGATGAACGGAATACAACTAATGTGAGCGCCATGATGATGATAAACAGCACCCAGGCAATGGCCGATGCGTATCCCATCTTGTAGAACTGGAAGGCGTTCTGGAACAGGTATGGCACCACCATCTGACTGGCATTGTCGGGCCCCCCGGCTGTAACGATAAATACCTGCGCGAAGGTCTGTAACGCCCCGATCATACCGGTTACGAGATTGAAGAAAATGACGGGTGTGAGCATCGGGAACGTAATATGGAAAAAGGACTGACTGCTCTTCGCTCCATCAATGGCCGCAGCCTCATACAGCTCCTGCGGAATGCCCTTCATCCCGGCAAGCAGCAGGACAACTCCGCCACCGACTCCCCACAGGGACATCAGGATCAATGCCGGCTTCACCCAATTCGGATCAAGCAGCCAGGATGGCCCCTGAATACCAAAGAGAGCCAGAGTCTGGTTAATCAAACCTTCTGTCGGTGCAAGCAGGTGGATGAACAGCAAGGAGCTTGCAACGACCGGTACGACGGATGGCAGGTAGAACAGAATACGGAAAAACGTAATGCCCTTGAGCTTTTTGTTCAGATAATATGCGATCCACAGCGAGATCGACATGCCTAGCGGAATCGATATCAGGGCATAGAAGAACGTATTTCCTACCGATTTCCAGAAGATCGGGTCATCTGTCAGCAAGGTTTTGTAGTTGTCGATACCGATAAATTCAGGGGACTGGAACAGATCCCAGTTCGTAAAGCTCATGTAGATGGAAAACAGAATCGGCCCCAGGGTCAATCCCAGAAATCCGACCAGCCAAGGCGAGATGAAGAGATAAAACCATTTCCCGTCCTTTTTTTTCACGTTAAGCCCTCCCATGACGCAGAGAGCAGATGAAATCCGCCTTGGTGCCGAATTCCATCTGTCCTCCTGTCGATGCTATTTGTACATGATGTTCAGAAATCGTTTACTTATAGAGTCGTTCCAGTCCACTCTGGATTTCCGTTACTGTATCATCCAGCGATGCTTTGTTGTTGAAGTATACGCCCAGCTTGTCATTAATCAGCTTCATCATTTCATTCCACTGTGGATTGAATGGCTCCGCATAGATTTTAGATTCGCTGAAAGCAGCCATGTTGATCTTTTTGCCGCCATATTCCGCATTCAGGAATTCTTCACTGGACAAGCCTGCTTTGGTTGCTGGCGCATCCTGTCCAGCTTTGATCATTGGCATCTGAGCTTCAGGTGTAGTCAGAGCTTCAATGATTTTGAAGGCTTCTTCTTTATGCTTGGAAGCATTGGTAATTGTAAATCCGTTAAAGAATGCATTGGTCTCACCCCAGATAGGAGAGATATCCCAGTTGATGCCTTGTACCTTGGCCAGTGAACCAATGTTCCAGAAGCCCGTAGTCTCCATGGCAATTTTTCCTTGAGCGAAGAGCGGGTCAGCCCCGATGTTGCCCATGTCTGCAATCTCGGTTGGTGTTGGTCCGGCACCATGTGTAAAGGTCAGATCATTCATGAACTGCAGCGCTTTGCGCACTGGCTCTGTGTTGAAGGTTGGCTTGCCATTCTCATCAAACAAGGAGCCGCCATTTTGGTAAATCAGCTGCATCCATTGCGGCCACCAGCTGCCCGGATAGTAACCCCATTGCACTGTTTTGCCATTTTCCTTGACGGTCAGCTTCTGAGCAGCGGCCATCAAATCTTCCTGTGTCCATTCTTTGGTTGGGTAAGCTACGCCAGCTTTATCGAACAGGTCTTTGTTATAAAATAGAACCATCGCCCCTGCCCGGTCCGGCATACCGTATTGCTTGCCATCGTATTTCATCAGATTGGCAATATCGTCAGAATAACGCTCAGACATATTCACGTTATTTGCTTTGATCATGTCATCCAGCGGAATAATTTGATTTTTGGCGGCGTACGCCTGATAGTTCTCGGCAATCATCATAATGTCAGGTGCAGTGCCTCCGGCAATCATCGTTTGTACCTTCTGGTCATAATCACCTGCAACGACATTTAACTTCACGTTAATATCCGGGTACGTCTTTTTCACAATATCAAGTCGTTCCTGATAGATTTTCTTCTCATCTTCCGAGCCCCAGATTGTCATGCTCAGGTCTATTTTGCCTCCGCCCGAAGCACCCTTGCTTCCGTTACTGCAAGCAGTCAGACCCACAACCGCAACCAACATTAATAACGAAATGAATTTTAAACTTCTTCTCATACGTTACGCCCCCTTGAACTAATGAATGGATGACCGTTTTGTGAAACCCATTTCATGAAATGGGTTTCATTAACCTTGAATATAAAACCCGTTCCATTTATGAAAGGGGTTTCATTGACACCTTCATTATATTTCAGCCTTCAAGGGAATGTCAACGCTTTCTTTTACACCACACATCCTTCACTTGGCAACAGGTCCCGTGCTCTGACGCACAATCAGTTCAGGCTGCAAAATGATCTGTTTCTTCGGTTTGCCTTGGTTGATGAGATCATGGAGTACATCTACGGCCTGCTTGCCCAGCTGATACGTATTCTGGGAGATGGTTGTCAGTTCCGGTATAACAGCAGTCGCCAGCGGCGTATCATCAAAGCCAATAATCGAGATGTCCTTTGGAATGGATAGCCCGTGCTCAATCGTTGATTTGATCGCACCGATCGCTGTATTGTCATTAACACAGATTACTGCCGTTGGCGGATTGTCCCGATCCAGCAGCTTGGACATTTCCCGCTTGCCGTCTTCGATGGAGAAGCTGCCAAGCAGCTGACGTTCTTTCGGAATTTCAAGTCCATGCTCGCGCAGTTTCTTCTGCACTGCCTTCACCTTGACCATTGTCGTGGACAATTCCTTCAAACCACCAACAAAAGCAATCTCCCGGTGCCCAAGCTCAAGCAAATGTTCGGCTGCCATCGCTGCACCTGCTCCCTCGTCTGTATACACACGGTGGAATCCGCCCTTGGCAATGTTGCCATTCACAAGCACGATCGGCATATGTCTGCTCATATCCATTAATTCCTGTGCCATGTTATCCGGGCATACTTGCAGGTTAATACGCCCGCCGAGAAAGATAATGCCATCTACCCGTTTCTCTCGAAGAATAGACAGATATTCAGATTCCCGATTATAATCTCCGGCCGTGTTGCACAAGAAGAATGTGTACCCGAGTCCGCGAGCCTCATTCTCTGCCCCCCAGAACACTTCCGGGAAGAAGGGGTTCGTTATATCAGGCAAAATAATTGCAATGGTGCCCGTCTCTTTCTTGATCAAGCTGCGTGCCTGCGCATTGGGCTGAAACTGATGTTTTTCAATAATCGACATAATCTTCTCCCTCGTGCTTGCACGAACAGGGGCCGTGTCATTCAACACCCGGGAGACAGTCGAGACAGATACGTTTGCTTCCTTCGCGATGTCATAAATGGTGATCGATGTCATAGGGTGGAAACCTTCCTTTTCTCTCTATTTTTCTGCTTATCATACCAGATAAGATATGACACTGTAATGCATTTCATCCGCACAGGCTGCTAGCGTGTGAAAATAAACAGTTTGCTGTCGGCATTCACCACTTGTGTGCCGTTGCTCAGTTGAATAAGCGGTGTATCCCAATGGGTATGCCCGCTGAACACAAGCGTCTCCGGCCCGGCCTCCAAGGCCTGCCGGATGAGCGGTTCACCCGCAAGCCCAAGCTCGGCGATGCCCGGGCTTTGGTGCAAAAGCAAGCAATCCGGCTGCTGCTTCAGCAGCTTGCGCACGGATTGCAGGTACTGCTCTGCCGGCAGCCGGTTCGGCTTGTCCGGCCTGCCGATGATGCCGCCAAGCCCCGCGATGCGCAGCTGGGAGGGCTTGGCGGCATTTGGCGCAAGGCCACCCGGTGGGGGGCCGGCGCTGATGACCGCAGCTGGGCCATCCATGCAATGGATGCCCTCGCTGCGGTGTAACCGATGAGCGACTGCGTCATCGGTTAGATCGTGGTTGCCGTGTACGCCGGCAACCCAGCCGAAGGCTGCCCTGAAGGCAAGCCAGACGGGAACCGGATTGCCGCTTGCTCCCCTTTTCCCGCGCAGGGCATACATATCTCCACATAACAGCACACCAACCTTCTGCGGATCAAGCTCAGGCCATTCCACCTCCAGCAGCAGGCGAATATAGGCAGGCAGCACCTCACCCAGAAGCTTGTCCGCAGGCTCCGTGCCAGATGCCGCATCAGACTTCTTCTCCGTTCCAGGTACAATTCCCTGCAAATCCGAGGTCACAATCAGAGCCTCCACGCCTTCTGGCAAACCAGCTATGGTACCATGATAGATCGGGAGCTGTGCCTCGACGACCTGCCCGCCAGGCATCATATTCAGGTAAGCAAAATGTTCAACGGATTTATCATTCAATTCCAGTATTTCCATATCATCTCTCCCCTCTCCTTTATTTTACCTTCTAATCGGCAGCTGTGGTCCATATATTAAAATGTAAGCGAATTCATTGGGAGCCAGAGGAGTGTGACAACGTCATGATCATTCAAGTGAGTCCGCAGGCAGAACAACGACTTGCCCGGCAGCTGGGCGACCAGCCCGGCTTTTTCAAATTATTTTATGATACAGACAGCTGCGGCAGTGACGGAATTACGGTGCTTTTGATTTTAAACGAGCGGGACAGTGATGATGTGTCTATCGATGCGGGTTCGCTTCCGTTTGTGATTAATAAGCAGCAGCAGATTTACTTTGAATCCTGTTTACTTTTGACGCCCGCTAACCGCCTCCATTTATTCCAATTGAACAGTAACTCAAGGAGTTACGGTAACAATATAAAGGTAGTAGATCTGAGGGATTCAGCTAATGTGAAATCGGAGTCTAGTGAATGGTTTGTAGGATAATTGCTTTGCCATGTACAGACCCTTAAACCTCCCATATTCGCATTTGTGTGCGAAGGGAGGTTTTTAGCATTTTAATAAGTGAACAAATGAATAATCCTCAGTTTTTCAACGTTAACACCATTCATATCCATATTGAAATGCTTGCTTTGGCTGCGATCGTTTATAAAATTTTAATTATTGGGCGAGCAAATACTGCTTTAGCTGTTTTTTATCTACTTTGTGCACCGAAGTTCTGGGCAGGTTGTTCAGAATATGCAGATGTGTTGGACATTTGTAAAGAGCCAGGTGCAATTCGCAGAACGCCCTTAACTGCTTCAGATCCAAGCTTGTCCCCTCCTGTAACACCACAAAAGCAACCACTCTTTCTCCTTCGTCTGAAAGCTGCTCACCAACTACCGCTGCTTCCATAATTACCTCATGTCTCATGATTACCTGCTCTACTTCAGCACAGAATACATTGGAGCCATTCACAATGACCATATCTTTCAACCGATCCAGCACATAAAGATAACCCTCATCATCGAGACAACCCACATCCCCTGTTCGAATCCAGCCATCCGTCATGACCTCCCTGGTGAGCTCCAGCTGCCGCCAATACCCTGTCATCGTTTGTGCTCCTCTGACTACAATCTCGCCAGATTCACCAGTTACTGCATCTCTTCCATTTGTATGTACAATTCGAACTTCAAAAGCTAGTTCTCCCTGTGCAGCCAAGTCTTGGGGGCGTCCTACAGAGTGAAGCCGAAGTGTATCCTCCGCATGTATTGCAGGAAAAAGACGACTAATAGACATTCCGCATTCTGCCTGGGAGTAATTATTGACAATAACTGCTGCCGGGAATTGCTTAACTGCATCCTGCAAGGTGTCAGGAGCGATAACCGAACCTCCACAACCAATCACTTTTAAACTTCTCAGGTCTTCACCTGTCCTGGATACCTCATGAGTAAGATCACGAAGCAACTGCCCTACCGTGCTAAGATGTGTAATCTGGTTCTGTTCTACCGCATGAATAATACGCTGCACATCCCCTGGATATTCGTCCATAAACACGAGACATCCCCCAGCTGCCATCGTTGCCCATATCTGAAACTGACCAACCAGATGGGACAAATTGAGCACAAGCACCCGCCGTCCGATATCATACCCAAAACCCGAGGAAGGTGTAAGCTGGTTCCAGGCCGCCATTCCGCGATGCGAATGCATAACTCCTTTGGGCCTGCCCGTTGTACCCCCTGTGTAGATTAATACAGCTGTATCTGCTGCATCACGTTTGGAGTTTTCATTACGGCGACAGTCGAATTGTTGTTCCATAAGCTTGGGCAGCGACATTTCCGATCCGGAAATCGCAGGTTCCTCACATGTGGTAAACCATTTTGTATTAGAACCAAGAAGTTGCATCAGAGCTGTAGCTTTGTCAATATAATGCTCATCATGAATAATGATAGTCGGTTCTGCATCTTGCAGGATTACTGCCAGTTCAGAAACAGTCAGCAATGGAGAAGGTACGAGTGGTATCGCTCCAATGGCAACAGCCGCAAATAATGCAACCACCAGTTCGGGATTCGGGTCACCCAGCAGTGCAAACCGGTCGCCTGTTCGAAGTCCCTGTGCATAGAATGCATCACTCATCTTCCCAACAAGACCATTGAGCTCTCCATAACTTATTCCATGACCTCGGTGCAATAACGCAGTTGCCTCAGGATATAAACTCGCAGCTAATGGCAAACGTTCAGATAGAAGCATCTATTTCCCCCTTAACATCCAACCCTTAATATTCCGACAAGAAAAATATGGAATGAGAGGTTGATATCTTGGATTCTTTTCCCAACTTTTATTCGAAACAGTTGACATACGTCCATGTATAGAAATAAAATAATGTAAAATATTACACTCAATTCCATATCCCGATTTACTTATAAATATAATATTAGGTCATTTCTTATAAACCTTATTCAGTAGCCTTATGATCCTCCAGTTAAAAATGAATACATATTTAAATAGAATTTAAAGGAGAATTCAAAATGTCAACTACTGTGCTCCCTATTGGAAAACCAATTATAGCACCATGGTCATACAATGGACATATTTTTTCAATTCTTTCTGCAGGAAAGCAGGATTACCTTCCCTGGTTGAATTCCAATTTTTTAACTCTAGAGCTGACCCAAGGAATGACCAGAGATGATAAAGTTATTCTCTTTAAATATATTTCCTGCCCGTTTATCTCTGATCAGAAAATAAATAGAAAATCAATAAAACATTGGCACAGTGATACTATTAAATTTTTTAAAGAATGTATAGATTTAAATTATTATATCTATTTATTTGTTGATCAATTTTATGTTTCCTGTTACTACAACTATAAAAAAGAACATATTCCCCATGACCCTATGATATTTGGTTATGATGATTTGAAGAGAGTTTTTTTTATGGCTGACTTTATGGTAGCAAAAGATAATTTTACTCGATATCAAACAACTGAGGTACCTTATGATGAGATAGAACAGGCTTATCTAAACCTGCCAAGTGAATGGGACCCCAATGATGGAATTACACTTTTTCAATATTGCGTTGATGTGGAAGAATCATTTAATAAAGAGCTTGTAAAACTTGAACTTAATGACTATCTTAATTCCCGTTTCTCATTCGAATTTTATCATTCAATAATGCATTCAACGTATGGTAAATCCGTTAAAAATAAGTATGGATTAGACATATATAATTCAATAATAAGTAGTATAAATTCATTACAAGAAGTAGAGAAACTAGACTTCAGATGGTTTCATGTTATTGATATTCACAAATCATTAATGGTTGATAAAATTAAATTTATGGTAGATAACAGTTATATCTCAGATAAACATTATCAAAGCTTTGAGGAAATAAGACAAAGCTCTCAAGTTATTAGGAGTCTTATATTGAAAAGTCAAATTAAAAAAGTTGATTCAATATCATCAAAGATTGTGGTTTTATTAGAGAATCTTCGTGAAAAAGAAAAAATATCTTTGAAAAAAGTACTAATCGAGTTAGAAGACTAATCAGAGAAATTTAATTGTTATAATGTTAAACTTCCTAAACATCTCCCGTGATAGCAGATTGCCCACGGTCACCGAAAAAATAATTGAACTGAATAACACGATATACATTTTATTCGCCATGCTTGTTAATAGCTTATTCATATCTACGTAGGAATCCTCAACAATAATGCTCCAATCCGACTGTGGAATTTTCGAATAAAATACAGCCTTCTCATCATGCTTAACTCGCCTTGCTGCAATTCTCCAATCGGGGCCAGAACAACCAGAGACTGGTACTCCCCTGATTCGAGTGATTTTCCTACCAGATTCGGGTGCTCGATCCGAGCCCCTCCCACCACATTTGGTTCATTCGCTGCAATAACCGTACCATTCCGATCAATCACCATAAGATTACCGCGCCTTCGATGCCTTCCAGGCTCTGGGCCAATATATTGTTCGCTTCATTAATCAGTCCTTTATTTTCATCCAAAAATGCGTTAAGATCCTGAGCTTCATTCTCACTCCGACTGGAAAGCAATTGCAAACTCCGTATGCTTTGTCATCAGAAATGCAGCCTGTTCCGCCATATTAAGCGAGGTTAACAATCCCGCTCCAATCCAATCAGATTTGGCATGAATTTCATCCTTGCTTTTATTCTGGGTAATGCCTTCGGCCACCTTATAACACAATACAGCGGTTATGGGCAGTACGATACACCAAGAAGACTGATCATTAAAGGTAATTTGATTCGAAAAGACATATTGGTCAATCGCTGCCTAGCTTTTGAAAAAAACATGAAAATCTCCACCATCCACCCACTTTTTATATGAATCGATATAATATCCGGTAATTTAATATCGAATTGTAATTATATTTTTTTACGATAGTGGATGAAGTATTTTTATAAAAATTATATTAGTCTAGGTATTTCAGAGTTTAGATAGCCCCCTTTCCTTATTCCATTTTTGTGAATTATTGTTTTCAAGATCCAAAATCAACTCCTGCACAGCCTTCCTTTCAATGAAATATCAAATCAATAACATGTTGTATATTCTTATTCTTCTTACTCTCTGAGTTCATATATTTTAAGACTACATTTCTGAGAATTAGCGGATACACTCCTATTCCCCAACTATCTGTATCACTTCCTGGTTCCTCAATCAACTTATAATCAATAGAGGATTTTGTCTCGTATAGATACTGTTAAGATCAAATATAAATTCTTTTTTAAGATCATTAAGCTTTAGAAATAAATACGGGATAAAGTCTTTTATTCTATACAAATTTACTTTGACCATGTGACTGTTTTATCCATTGCTAGTAGGCGTCTTCACCTCACATTACAATCCGTCTTACAATTAAATCTCAGAGAATGCTAAAATACACCATAATGTCTATAAAAACTTTTCCACTTATGTTAAATTAATATGTAATCCAAATGAAAGGCTCATTATTTCCACTTAAATCTAGTATAAAACTACTATGACAACATCTTAAGGAGACAAACTTGATGAAAACGCTACCTCTTTGTAAGCCTCTAATTTCAAATTATCCTCAGCATGCCTTCTATTTATCAATTATTTCAGACAATAAGTCTTGTCAACCATGGATTTATTCAAATTATACAAATATGTTTTTATCAGAGTTAAAAAATAATGAATTATTCCTTGATTTTTTTGTTCAGACACCTGAGCATCACTTTAATCCGTGGTTTAAAGACTCTCAAAGAATACATCGCGACCTTATACTGAGGTCCATTCCCAATCTAATCTCGTTCATTAAAGATCAAATCAACTCGAATTATTACGTTTTGACACACGTTGATGAATACTTTATTCCGAACACAAGTTCATATCAAAAGACTAGATTCGCTCACGCAGTAATGATTTATGGCTATGATGACTCAACTCAAGAGTTCCAACTTGCAGGATTTCTCGATAATAGCAACTATTCTCAAACTACTGTCTCATACACTGAATTGAAGAAAGCGTTCGAAGAATGTGATATCTATGATGACTATCTTAACTTCACTCATTTGCTGAAAATTAATCCAGAGTACCACAACGGAAAAATCTACGAATTTTCCCTTTCATATTTTGCAGAATGCATGGAGAACTATTATACATCATTTAATGAAATGGAAAATTTCCAAAGTTTCTATACACCAAAGCTTTACTCAGATCGGACTTTTGGTTTAGATATCTATAAAAAACTAACAGCTTTTTTAGCGTCGGAACTTTCCAAAAAACTGAATATTGAAACACGATTTCTATATACGCTTAAAGAACACAAGAAATTTATGAATCTAAAAATTAATTATATAGAACAAGAAGGACATTACCGTTTCCCTGATGTTTTTAAAGATAACTATGTTCAAGTCGAAAAAGAAACAACCATTATACTTAACCAATTCTTGAAACACCTAATAACCCGAAAAGAGATGAATTTTACTAAATTAATTGATAAACTGCACTTTCTACACCAATTGGAAAAAGAAGCATTGGAACTATTACTCGCTGATTTCACCAAACAAGGCATACTCAGAAGTAAGTCTTACATAGATCATAGCTGACCAACCTAATCATGCTCTTTCGTTTACATTTTACCAACCGGATATCCAGATTCTAATTTGGATATCCGGTTGGTATTTTTTAAAACTTAGGACGATACGGTAATACCGATTACGAAACTACCTCCCCAACTCCGCAATTCGCTGGCTAATACGAGGGAACAAGCCAAAGGCATTCTCGTAAAATACCTTCTCATGATGCTGCTCAGGCACAAGTCTGCGGACGAATTCCGCATACAGATCAATCGGGGCCAGTGGCCAGTCAGTGCCAAACAGCATTTTCTCATAATGATCCGAATAAACCAAAGCCCGGCGGAAATGATCCATAAACAGCGGTTCGTTCATAAAACGTTCGAAGTGGGGCCGATCCCCTACTACAAGGCCGGACAAATCAGCGTATACATTGGGATTTTTCGCCACCACCTCGGCAGCATCCATTACCCAGGGATCACCCAGGTGGCAGATCATAAAGTTGACGCCGCGCTGCTGCAAGGCAAGCTCGTCCACCGTCAGCGGATGCGAATATTTGAGCAGACCGTTCATCGAGTAGGTGTCTCCCGTATGGATGACAACAGGCAGGTTGTATTTTGCCGCCAGCTCATAGACCGGGGTATAGATTTTGTCATACACATAGTGATGATAGTATCCGGCATACAGCTTGATTCCCGCAACCTCGGGCGATTGAAGTCTGGCTTCAATCCGGTCCAGCTCTTCCTGAGCCTGTTTGCCATCCAGCCGGTTGGGATTGATGCCTACACATTCCATCAGGTAGGATGGAACCTGCTCTTCCAGGTCCAGCCCCATCGGGTTAGGCGAGCTGGAATCGGGGAAAGCCCCCTTCGTCTGCTCGCTTACGCCCATGCCAATGCCAAGAATAACGTCATTGCGGTCAAATTCCGCCTTGAGACCAGCCGCACTGTAATCTACCTTGGACAGGTCAATGGCAGTACGGTGAAAGCTGTCGATGTCAGATAAATGAATATGAATATCAATGATGGGCATCGTGAGCCTCCTTTTCACTAGTCGTTGTTACAAAACGCAGCTTCAACAGATCGTGCACATCCGCCTTATTGAGCTTGATTGGGCCCATGACAAGATAGGTCGGCTCTGTCCAGACTGTTTCTCCATCTTTAATCGTAAGCTCATGCGTGACGTGATGCCCTGTTACTACATTGTTGGCAAACGCCCAGGCACTCGGTTTGGGGTGACGATTCACTGCATGCAGCATATTTGTGCGTGATACCGATCCTGTTCGGAATATATGGTGTAACGGCAAGCCAATATCCACCGTGCCCAGCGGAAAACGATCCTGTCCCGGCTCCTCGATCCAGCCTTCTGCGTACACATCGGATGGCTTGAAGAACTGTGCTTCTGTAAGAGCATAATTCGCCCGCGTCAGTCCGCTCTGATTAGTCACAGAGAGCAAGGTGCAGAGCACGGGCACGCCAGGCAGCATCAGATAATGCTGGTGTATCGTCATTCCCCGATTCGCTTCATGCTTGTCGATCCGGGTCGTGATCTGCATGCCTTTCCACACGTTGCCGAATTGATCCTTCTGCTCCGACCACGAAATATCCGTTTCCTCCAATTGACGACTGAAGCCGTTCATGCCGCGAATATCAACCGTCATTCCCCCATACCATGGATTCCACCAGGAACGAGGAGCAGGCTCTGGATATGAGCTGTCCAGCCATTCCTCTCCCTGCACCTTCAGCGAGTGCACAACACCACAGAAGGCTGGATCAGCCGTGATGGATATCACGCCATTGTTGACGGTATACAATGTTCCCGATTCTACTGATCCCTTTTCAATCACTTGCTGCACCTCGGACCTTGTTTGCGGGAACCACAGAGCGCTTCGCTCCTGAATCCGGTCCTCTCCCCTGTACACACCGCGCACTTTCCAACTGCCAATGTGCTCTTGCGAGTGGGCACGTTCAGGAGAGTCAGAACGGTACTGATCAACCCGACCTGCTGCCGTTCCGTTGTCCTTGGGGGAAAATTCAAGCTTAGCCGAGCTTAGCTGTGCTGCCCCATCCAGCTCCATCGTATGGGCCTTCATCTCCGGCTCGTCGCCCTGCTGCACGTATAAATCCCATGTGCCAGCAAGCGAAACCTGCTTTCGTTCGATTAATTCCGCCTGCAACACATCGGGTGCAAAGGAATTACCGTCATTCAGCGTCATTTCCAGATGACCGTGCAGCACAGGGATCACCGTACTAGGCTGTTTACGGGCAAATGCACGGAAATCCGACCATTTCGCAAACGTGTTCAGCGCAAAAACCGTTTCCTTCGTAGCAGCCACAGCACCTGCCTCCAGGCGTCCAAGCTCATGCTGCAATCCCAGCGTATATTCCGGCTTCAACAGCTTGAGTGAAGGGTCCCAATAGATGCCGCACGCCCCATCCTCCTCCTTGCAGAATAACCAATTCTCTGTAATCTGTGCACTATCCCAGTGGTTTGGATCACCAGCATAATCATCGCCCATATCCACAAAACGCCCCTGATAAGGCAGAATAAGCCGTTTACCGAAAAAGCCAAAGTTATTCATGAGGAAAAGCTGCTCTTCCCATGCCGTATCACGAGTATTTACAACCTCATAGGAGAAGGTGGCAATGCCGTTAGCGGACAGCTTACCAATGGCTTTCAGCAGCAATCCCGGGAAGCTTTCCAATTCATAGACGGCTTCAAGAACCTGCTGATTGCCCTCGGCCACAATCTGCACTTCCTTCGCTTCTTTTCTGGACAGCTCCTCCGAGTACGGTTTCCCCAGCTTCGGATACGTCCACCAGAAGGAGTGATGTGACCCGGGATATTCGATCCACATCACGTTATCGTGTTTGTTCATGTGGAGGGAATATGCGCCGTTCACCGCGATCCACTGACCGTTCGCCTCCCCGCCGTACCTGCCCTCCATTCCCTTCATTAGCACAGACAGTTTTCTTGTAAAAGAAATCTCCGATCCTCCTGCTGGCATAGCGGTGATCTCCACATCCTGTGCATAGATGCCATAGGTATGCAGTGTAAACGGAACGGGTACAGCACATTTCCCCTTGGCAGGCACCGTGAAACGCAGCTTACGCTCCCTCCAATCCAGAAAATCTCCTGCGGGCAGCTCCAAGGTAAACTCCGTTTCGGCATCCACATTGTTTTCAACGTTCAGCACCAGCTCTGCCGGGATACCCGGATACAGTTCCTTCACAGGTAGAACAGGGGTGATTTGTGCCGGAAACTTGGGATTAATGCCAAGCCGGAACTGAGCCTGCTTACTGTTGATAAGCCAGATGCTGCTGATGGCGGGATGTGTCTTGTTTTTGTTCTGCTCCTCTGACACCGGATCGAGATGGAATTCGCCCTCCACCGTGATCGTTTCGCCCGCCTTCACCGTTTGCACAGTCTGCAGGGCAAAACGGATATTTTTGTCATCCTGTCCCTTGATCTCGATGTTGAGATCAGAGGCCGATTTATTTTGGATATGATAACGCACGGCATAACTCGAACCAAACACCAGATGATGCTCGTCAACCTCGGTGTGAATGTGGTAATCCGGCGTTTCGAGAGCGGCCAAGCCGCGGCCTGTTTTTTCAAAAGATGCCCGAAGGGCGATATCTCCTTTTTCCCACGTATAATCAAAGAAATCAAACCCGCGCTCCTCACGTCCGTCCGGCTCAATCACCAGTTCACGGGTGCTGTTGGCATACCAATCTACAGTTTCGAAATAAGGAGCAAGTGCTTCCATCTGCAATACAGTCGGGATAAAATTCATCAGGTGTACGCTATCGTCTTTTTTCTCCCAAAAGAATCCGCATTTCTTGTACATCGGCACCGCCTTCGTATTGCCTCCCCAAGTGAACAGATCCAGGCGCGGCCACCCGGCCTCTACCGTTTTCTCCACAGCCTTCAGGATCAGATTGCGGCCAATCTTGTACCCGTGGTAGTCGGGGCGTACGTTAAGCAGCGGTACATATAGTGCATTCTCGTCAAAACGATAATGAGCAAAGCTGCAAAAACCGACGACCTCTTCATTATGAATCGCCAGATATTCATGCAGATTGGAGGAGTTCTCCATCTCCTGGCGAACGGCTTCCTCTGTTCTCTGCCTTGTGCCGCCTCCCCAGCTCTCGTTGCTTCGGTTCCACATATCGGCCAGGCTGGCAGCGTAAGAATGGTCGTATTCAACAATATGAATCTGATCGATGATCGTTTGTACGCTCATGTTCTGCTCTCCTTCTCTATATGTATAGGATGGTCTTCGTGAACACTAACTGGCCTTCGTCCGATCGCTGCAGAACTTATCCAGGCCCTGTGTGGCAAATCTGTATAAGTTGAGTTACGATTTTACACAGTTCACTCCGATGACAGAATAACCTTCCGATCGCTGTTATCCCCAGATTTATCATATGACTTTTATAAAGGTATAAATCCGGTGATAAGCCTATGCTTACGAAGTAGCTTTCTTGCAGAAAGCTTTTAGGCGACCGCTCTGCTTCTCCAGTTTTTTTCTGTCTTCTCCGTTAGAGTGTAAATGAATTGTTCAACTTATCTAGCGATAGTCTTATTATACTATATTTGGAAGCAATTTCAGAGTGTGCTTATTTTTGCAGATTCATATTGACTCAAGAACGATTACATATAGAAAAGAAACCTTAGACCCTGTTCATCCGTATCTATGTTGGGACTATGCGAAGCTTATGTATAGGCTAACATATCAGGTATATAACAGGAAAAATCAGCTGTTCCTGTGAGTTTTGACAAGCGCTGTTCGCCCTTGTTACTCTGGAGAGAGATGTGTTTATTTATATCAAAAATAGATAGATTTGTGGAGGGAAAGCATGACGGAGTGGATCACACAATTTATACTTTTCTTTAAAGATCTGTCGTATGGCGGGCTTGTTATTGCATTATCATTTGAATTTGTACCTGCTGAACTGGTGCTGCCCATGGCGGGATACTGGGTGTATCTCGGAGATATGAAGCTGTGGCTGGCGATTCTGGCTGGTACGGTTGGAGGAACGTTCGGACCTCTGACGCTGTATGCACTCGGACGTTACGGCGGCAGACCTATGGTCGAGAAGTACGGCAAATATTTTCTGATCCGCGCCCATCATATCGAAGCTTCTGATAAATTTTTTGAAAAATACGGGAGCGGGGTCGCTTTCTACGGACGTTTTGTGCCCGGCATTCGCACCGTCATCTCCATCCCATGCGGGATGGCGAAGATGAACGTGTTCAAATTCAGCATTTTTACCTTCTTGGCGATGCTGCCCATTACGTCTATATACGTCTATCTTGGATACAAACTGGGCGCACAATGGGAGGAAGTCGGCGAGGTCGTTAAACCGTATATCATCCCGGCAGGCGTGATCTTCCTGATTGGATTTGGCATGTACATGCTGCTTAAACATTGGAAAAAAAGACCGGCTTAAACAAGTGAGCGGCTTGTTGAAGTAAGGGAAGTGATGGATGTAAGTCCAGACGATGATAAGATTCGTCTGGACTTTGTTCGTTTTTGATGGGGATTTAAGCCAGGATATCCCACCTTTACATAGCATCTATAATTCTTATAATCGATATAAAACTACTTCTTTTTAATTATTGACACAATTTAAAACATATGTAATATTTTACTTGTAATACACTAAATAATCTCATTTATAAAATCTATTTTTAACAATATATCAGAGTGCCATTTCCTTTGCTTTAATCCGAAACGACGAGAGGAGTTTGCAAATGATTATAACTATTGGCGTTATTTTTGGTTTACTTGGTTTAATGATGCTGATCGCACCATCTATTTTGTGGATGATAACGGAGAAATGGAAATCCTCGGATACATCCGAGCCATCGCCTCTATACAAACTTTCTGTTCGCGTTGGTGGAGTAGCTTGTCTCGGAATCGCAATATACGCAACTTACGGATTATTTTTATAAATTACAAAGAAACTCTATTTAGAACAAATGCACTGGTGATTCATCTGACATAACCCAAAAATTTGAATCACCAGCAAGAATAAATATTTAAAAAATTCTAAATCAGTTCCCGCCTTCTTTTCAAATACACATACAGCACCACGCCAGATGCTGCACAAATGACCGCACACAACCCAATGAATCCATACCCGGCTTGAAGGCCGCGCAGCAGACCGAGCTGAGTCGTCGCACCGTACATGTTTTTTACGCCTTCAATGACCCAGCCAATCACATAGTTGCCGATGACACTGCCGACTCCCATGAGGGTCACCGTGAAGGTAATCGCCGTATCACTGCCGTTCGGATATCTGCGGGCGATAAAGGCCATCACCGTTGGATAGATCATCGCAATACCTGCACCTGAAATTGCAAAGAAGATAGCCAGACTCTCCCCACCTGCAAGCGCGACAAACGTACATACCGCCGAAAAACCAGAGAACAAGATCAATGAAAGCACAAATCCGATCCGATCCGTCAGCGGACCAAGCAGCAAACGCCCCAGCGAGAATGTTAGGAAAAATGCGGACAATAACCCCGAAGCTTTAACCATATCCCATGTGTATGCTTTCTCCAGGAAGTTAACAAGCCACCCCCCAACCGCCAGTTCGGATACCACGCCAAAAGAAAGAATAAGCACCATCAGCCACAGGGCCGGATCACGTGTTAACGTCTTGAGCGAGGTTCGATCTTCATGGGCAAGATCATCCCCGGGGAACGTACTGCGCAGTGCCGCAATGATCGGCAACAGGCAGAGCGACAACATGACCAGATACATACCGCGCCAGTCCAGCTGATATCCAAATACCGTAAGCGACATGACGCCTGTCGCCAGCAATGGCGCCACCGTTGAACTCAGTCCATAGAAGAAATGGGACAGGTTCATCATCGTTCCTGTATTTTTCACAAAAATCCGCGCCCCGAGTATCGCCAGCGCAATCTCCAGCATCCCGTTACCGATGTACATGAAGAAATACGATGACGCAAAGAGCGGATACGTATGCGATACATAGATGAACACGCCCGACAGAATCATCGAGGCAAATGAAATGATGCTGACCGCCTTTATACCCCATTTGCGAACCAGTATAGCCGTGAACGAACAAGCGATCAGGTATCCCAAAGCATTCAGGGACAATAACGTCCCAAGCTGTTTCTCATCCAGATTGAAGTCAAATTGAATGCGCGGAATGGCCGGGCCTTTAATATTTTCCGAGATGCCAAATACGATAAATCCTAAAAAGATCGTTGCCAGCTGCATGGCGTACAGCTTGTTGAACTTTCGTTTGTTGCCTTGTGTATTTGCTTGCTGATTCAAAATAAGTTCCTCCATTGTGTCTATATAAGTTGAAACAAGGGTCATTAACTCGAACACTCCGATGACAGAAGAACCTTCCAATCGCTGTTATCCCCAGATTTTTTGAATTCCCTTTTCTAAAGGGAAAATCCGGTGATAAAGGCGTAGCCTATGCTTCCGATGTAGCTTTCTTGCAGAAAGCTTTTAGCTCCGCTTTTCAGTTTTTTTCTGTCCTCTCCGTTACTTGTTTAATGAAATCGTTCATTTTATATAAAAGAATTATTACAATTCATTGATCCGAAGATAGCTCCTCCTTCTGATCAACGCTCCGATCCTTTACCATTGCTTCTCAACTACCTGAATACGGTAGGTCAGGCTTTCCAGTGTTACGGCTATCAGCCCGGTAACATATTCGCGCCGAGTGTCGCGGCGAATCATTAGTTCCGGCATATGCTCCTGTGGAATGTGGTGATTCAGACAGCCTTGGATCAGGCCATTCCGCATCGCTGGGTCCATCGTGTCACCCGTCACTACAATGACCGCCGGGTTGATGATTGCAATGATGGAGACCAGTGTCTGTACGACGAGTTCCTGCAATCCTTCTTTCGTTTTCAACATGCGCAGCTGCTCTTCCCGTGACACGCCGAAAGGTAAAAAGGACACCTCACCCCCAAATTGCGTATTCCCGGTGAGCGGGCGACCATCGATAATGAAACCTGCTCCCGGAAAATGGTTTTCAGGGAACGTTACTACCGCAAAGTTCTTCTCTTCCTCAAATTGCTGCTCATTGTACAGCCCGTACACCGTCAGATTCATATCGTTGCCAATGACCACTTCGATGTCTTCGTATTGCTCTTTGAGTCTTAACCCCAACGGCTGATTAGCCAACTCCGGCACATCACAGATGCCAATCACACCATTGAGCGCTACCCCTGGTATCCCGATTCCGATGGCCTGCACATTGTGATGCTGGGCGATCAGCTCAGCAATCAGTTCCTCGACCACTGAGACATTAATTTCATCCAAAATAAGCGTCTGTTCGTCTGCCATCTCTCCGTTCAGGTTGGCATATGTATGTGTGATCGAATGAATGCCGCCTTCCGTACGAATAATCAGACATAGCACACTAGCGTAGTCCGCATTAAACTGATACCGACTCGCCGGTCTGCCCCCGCTCGACTCATCCGGGCCGAGATCAATGATCTCTCCTGTCTGTAGCAGTTCATTTAGTATCGTGCCGCATGTTGCCACGCTGAGTTTGGTCAGGTTTGCAATGGAAGCCTTCGTGCCTACACCCATCGACCGAAGTGTATTTTTTACAATTTCAACGTTAATGCGTTTGACCTGTTGGGTATTGTGGGATGTGGGTAACATCGCTTGTTGTGTGCCTCCTTTCGTTTGTATGTATATGGGTGATCACGTATTCGAGAAAATATTGGAGGGGAGTTTTTAAAAGTATTTTAATAATTGAAGTTTAGGGGGATTGGTGTGGAAAGTCAATGCTTATTTGAAAGTGGAAAGTGGCTGGGTAATAAGGGAAAAAGGACAGTGCAAGATCATCTTTTGGATGATCCTGTGCTGTCCTTTGGTTCAAATGATTATGTAGACTGGCTCATGTGATTGGACAAGATGCTCTTCTCCAGTCTGACTTCAAATAACTTGCGGTCCAAATCCTGTTCCATCGCGTGAAGGTGATATGCCGCCTGTTTTACCGTATCCATGTGCAGCACCCCTGCACGCTTTACGATAATGTCCATGGCATCCAGGATGAGTTTGTTACATGTGACCAGTTGATCAACGTAATCGTCTTCTTGCTTTACGAGTTGTGCGTACTGCGAAGCCAGATCTTCGCCGTGGGTACTTGTCATGTCACCACTCCTTTGTTAAGAAGAGGGTAACATAGCTCGAGAAAAGATGTGGTACGTGATGAAGTACCAGCTAGGAAATTGTATGAATTCCACATTAAAATATAGAATCAAATCAAATTTAGTACGAACTTTATTTTTATTACTTCAGTCATTTAAGATATGATTATTCTAAGGATATCTTCGATAAAAATGCTTTAAATTGAGCTGACTCCATTTGCTTAAACGCATTCATTTCATCTTCTGTACATATTATGATATCTATATTACCTCCATTATCAATATGAGTTTTGATATAGTAAATATTCATAATTTCCGGATTAAAAAAAAGAGATTTAAGATAATTTTTTCTTCCGTCATTAGGGTTAGTTTCAAAGAACGAAATCTCAAATCCTTTCCCATCTATACTATCAAAACTTATTTTTGAGAAATTAGTATCAGGAATACTTCGTGATTGTTGCCCGTCCTTTGACTCCTTAACAGGTGAAAGTATATTAAAATAAAAATTGTTGTCAGCGGAAAAATAAATTGTATCATTTTCCTTTTCATATCTATTACAAAGTACATCCATGTAAATATGAGAGTTATCCAGAAGTATCTTGCCCTTTGTAACTCCAGACATGATACCTGATTGAATAGAGAGGCCTAGAGCAACTGCACTTTCTTCATATTTATCAATTATACTATATTTAGGAAACATCTCTTTGATCAGATTTTTAATCAAAAAAAGTTTTGTACCTTGACCTGTTAAATATATTAATTTATCTCTGAGGTGAAAATTATCTTGGCTAAGGATTACTTTTAATTTTAAGAGCATTTCTTTTATCTGCTGAATAGGATATTCTGTAATTTCAATAAATTTATCCTTTGTGATTTCTAAGTCATAATAAATAACATTTCCGTTCGTGCCATTTAAACACTCAAAAATTAAAGGGACGGTTTCTTGAGAATTAAGCATAATTTTAATTCTCTCTGACTCTTTCTCTATTTGAGTGTACAAAGAATCTGTCATCATTATCGAACTTAGTCCATACTTATTTTCAATTTCGTTTTGAATATATTTTCTAATAGCAAAATCAAAATCAATGCTTCCGAGGCTTTTATTCCCCAAAGTATACAATATCTCACAAAGTCCGTCCCCAACTTCTGATATTGATATATCTAAAGTCCCCCCGCCCAAGTCTATATTAATTTGAATACTTTCAGCTTGTTCAAAACTTGAAATCAACAGAGCCGTTGATGAAGCTTCTTGAATTGAACGTGAGATAGTGAAACCAGCTCTTTCGGCTCCTTTCTCAATAATTTCTTTTTCAGTTACTCCAAAATCAGTAGGAATTGATAATAGTATCTTTGAGACTGGTCTTCCTAAATACTCGTAAGCATTCCTATATAAAGATCTGAAGAACAGAGCAATAAGTGATGTTATACTAATTTTTTTATTCCCAATAGAATAATATTTATTTAAGAGAATTAGTCTTTTTATATTTTTCACAATAAAAGATGAATTATTGTAATGAGAGGAAACTGAAGAACCAACACTATATGTACCATTCTCAAAAATTTCAATTATTGTTGGAATTGTTGTGTTCCCTTTAATGTCAGGAATAAAGTAGGTATTAGAGAAGATGTCTTTAATAGTTACTAAGGTATAACTTGTTCCAAAGTCAATACACAAAAGAGGATCATCAGTAAGAATAAGATTTTTAAAATTTATTGCATTAGGACGATTTTCATAACAAAAAGTCTCATCAATTTTTTGGATTAAAAAGTTTTCAAAACTTTCTAATCCTTCTGCTCCAGCAGAAGAAGTTTCGTTCATTAATACTTTAGAATTTATAGTGGAATGCTCTTTCAGACTAGTATCAATTCTAAATGCTACAGTTTCACTAGTAATTCTTTTATTGTTAATTTCTTCAGCTTGCAATGTTTCAATTCCACCAATTAAAGAATAATAATTACTCATTCCATTCTCAAGGTGTTTTGATGAAGCACTAAAAATCTTCTCGCAAAGAAGACGATATATTAATCTTATTCTTTCAATAGACTGATCTTCGCAAGCTTTTAACTTCCCTACATGATCATTTATTACTCTAGCATCAATATCATCCATAGACGGACCAATTTGCACTTCTGTATTTTTTAAAACACTTATTACTTCTTCAATAGACGCTTCCGATTCAAGAATTAAATCATTTATACATTCTTTCAGCCCTCTCGGTGAGAGTTCCTCAGGTGCCACTTTTTTCACTTGATTCAATAAATTAATAAGGCTTTTTGATGAATCATCATCACGAAAAGGACAATTCGAAACAATAATAAAATTAGAAAATTTCTGTGGGAACTTCTTAGAAAGTTTAACAAATCTGATGAGACTCTTCATAATAGCAGGGTCTTTAATTTTCAAAGGTCCATTTATTATTTGTTTTGTTTTTATTTGAATTGCATGACAAGTGTCATCTTGATTTACAGCTAGAATATCTTCATGATGTTCACAAAATATTTCTTTATAAGGCAACTTTCCATTATACATTTGAGTTGCAACTAGTGCTGTATATGCTACCTGATATCTAAATCTTTTTAATATCTCGTCGCCATAATCAGTATCTGACAGAACTGTGTGCGGAAAAATTTCACTCAAAGAGCTCCCCCCTCTTAATTACTTCTTAAAATTAGCGATTAAAATTGATTTATATATAATATTTCTGTATATACGATCATTTTCCTCCAACATCCTTTTTTACAGCTAGACGAGAACATGCTTACTTCATAGCCAAAGTTTAAGTCGATTTTGCGATGCGCTGGCCAAGCTTAATTTTACAATATCTCCACTGATTGCACCTCAATTCGTCATCATCACAGATATTCCGTTCGATCAGGAATGAGAGCTTCAATATCTGGCTTCGCCCGTGCTGGCATACTTTCTGATCCGTTAATAAAGTGTTGGATTCCAAATCTGTTTACTGAACAACGTAACAAATATCACTCACTTTATCTCTTTGGACTATTTAGCACGACCAACTACATACCAAGAAAACGTTCAGTCTGATGTCTCTGCCTATTTGTACAAAATGATCCTCAACCATTCATACCTTCACATCTAAAGAATACATCGGACTGAGTTTACTGAGTTGGTCTAAGTCATTTGTACACTTCTTATGCCTCTTCCTCTAAATAAATTAACAAAATTCATCTTAGTTTCCATCACCTTTAACCTGGCTGTATTGCATTAAAGGCTTGTAAGGTAACAGTGCTTATAAATTCATTTGCCACACATCACTTCTTCTAATTTGACACCCCCTCCAAAAAGGTCTATCCTAATAACGAATCATCCATTCACTATTAAGGAGTCGTTCCCGATGGTGCAGGCCAAGAAAGACGAAGTCAGGAAAGAGATTGAATACGCGGCGCTCAAGGTGTTTTTTGAGAAGGGTTATGCGGACGCTAAGATGAACGATATTGCGAACGAGATCAATATTTCGGTCGGTAACATCTATACCTATTTCAAGAACAAGAAGGAGCTATTCTACGCCGTTGTTCCGCCGGATTTGGTGGATTATTTGAAAAAAGTACTGGTGGAGACGATTCATTTTGATAACCAGAACGCGTTTGAGGAAACGAACAGCGAGCAGCGATCTGTCCTAATGCAAGAGCAGGTGGATGTGCTGCGAAAGTATCGGAATCAGATCATCATTATTTTTGAAAAGAATAAAGGCACCATCTACACCAACGCCAAGAACGAGCTGGTTGAGCTGATGATCGAAACGAAGAAAGCCTATCTCAAAAATCAATACAAACACTATGAGATCGGCACCGAGGAGAACCTGATTCTGCTGAACATTCTGGCACATAACGTCATCGACATGAATCTGGACTTATTGAAACGAGACATGAGCGAGGACAGCCGTAAGCAAATCTTTGAAGCGTTGTATATATACCGACTGTACGGCATGAAGAGTTTGAACGAATAAGGAATAATGCTGGATCGCTACAAAGCAAAAGTCCACTTTGACTATAGAACATTACTCGTCGCACGGCGTGCGGATCAGTTGCACTTTCCTCTGATTTGCACGCAAAAAAATAAGCATAGGCAAGTCGATCTATTTTTTTGAACCAAAAATGAATTATAAATTCACTTTTAGACCACAAGAATACTTTGCACAGAGAAACCAAATAGCACAGAACCGTATCACTCAACTGATGCAACTTGTAACATCATGAACACCACCCACCCCAAGGAGGAACATATTATGAACACTGCTTACGCTCTGAAAAACGTGCATCTGATCCACGGCGACGCCAGCCGTAATCCGCAGCCCAACATGACGATTCTCATCAACGAACAAGGACTTATCGAGAACATTGCTCAAGATCAGGAGCTGAATATCCCTAGTCACTACACAACAATCGACCTTACCGGAAAATATGTGATGCCCGGGCTGATTAATGCACATGTGCATCTGTTTGCCGATGGCAAACCGCTCACCCTCTCCGTCAGTGAAGGATTGCTGGATTTTGCTTATCATCGGATTTTGAATACCCGATTCGGTCGAAATGTTTTGAAGAAACGCATGAAACGTAACGCACTTACCGCACTCCACGCGGGTGTAACAACCATGCGCAGTGTCGGGGAATTCTTTTATACCGATGTGCAACTGCGGGATGAGATTAACCGTGGGGAGTGGGTCGGTCCGAATCTGCTTGTTTCGGGATTTTTCCTGAGTGTGACGGGTGGACATGGTGCTCCTTACTTGGCGCTGGTGGGTGACTCGCCTTGGGAGATGCGTAAGAATGTAAGGATTAATGTGAAGAATGGTGTGGACTGGATCAAAATCTGTGTGACGGGCGGCGTAACGGATGCCAAGATGGTTGGGGAAGCTGGACGTCTGCAGATGACGGTTGACGAGGTCGCGGCGGTCTGCGATGAAGCGCATAAGATTGGAATGAAGGTTGCCGCTCATGTGGAGAGCACGGAAGGTGTGCGCGTTGCGCTTCAAGGGGGCGTGGATACGATTGAGCATGGGGCTGAGATGGATGACGAGATTATTCATTTGTACAAAAATAACCCGAAAGCCCTTCATGGTTACACCGCATTAATCCCTACGCTGCAAGCCGCTTATCCATCCGCTTCGCTCGATCCAAGTGTGACCAAGTTAAGTGCCACAGTCAAAGAAAATTCCAGACTCGTCTACGACTCCATGCTGAAAGGGGTGAAACAGGCCATCGACAACGGCATCACTATTGGAATCGGAAACGATGCGGCCATGTCCTACGTGACCCACTACGATATGTGGAGAGAGTTGGATCATTATATGCGACAAACGAATCTGACTAATAAAGATGTCATCGACATGGTCACTCGCAACAATGCTAAAATTCTCGGGATCGACGACGTGACAGGTACGTTGGATATCGGCAAACAGGCGGACTTGATTGTACTGGATCACAATCCGCTAGAACAGATCGAAGCTTTATCCAACATGTCGATGGTTATGGTCAAAGGCAATCTGATCCAGAACCCATCCGTCACACACATTAAAGAGGTAGATGAGGTTCTTAACGCGGTGTGGTGAGATCAATTAAGTAGATTTTTTTTCTTTACAGCAAAACATATACTCTCACTGAACTAGCAATAACATAAATCTTCACCTCAACGGTTTTGCACCGATTCAATGATATCAAGACATATCTATAAAATTGTATTATGTTACAATTATCCATATAAAGAGGAGATTTAAAATATTATTTTCAAGAAAGGAAAATGATATGCCACTAGTTGTACGAGGAGTACCTGAACTCATTATTTTTCTAATTATAATGGCCGCCAACTATCTAATCATGTATCTTGTTGTTAGCTCTGTACTTAATAATTCAGGTTTAAAATCAAAAATTGATCATTTACAAAATGAAGTTTTGGATTTAAAAAAAATTTTAAATGAAAACAAATATAACAAACCTAATGATACTAACAAAATTGATTAAAATACAAATACTAGAGTTGTTAAGTTATTACTTAATCACCCATAGCAAAATCCCCCAAAGTACTTCAACCATTATACATGTGGATGGAGTATTTTGAGGGAAACTATGCCTAAGTCCGGTATTGATATTTTATAATTAAAAATTCATGTCGTTACTTACTATCAATTGTAAATGTAACATCCCGCTTCATCCCATAGATCAAGCACAACGAATCACCAGGTTCCCCTTAACCCGTCCCCGATTTTTTCTTGATTCGGATCAATGCACTGCGTGTGAGTTATGAACATGGACAGGGCTTTTTTGCTCAAAAGTGCTCCCCCACACCATCTCCAAGTTTGTCCTGTAATCCAGACGTTCATCCAAACGAGCAAGCACACTTCGCCTTTATTCAGGGGTACATCTGCAAGCACTTTGGGCTGAAACACACCACACGGCGGGCCTAGTCGGTCATAGAAGCGAGCGAATGCGAATGTTCCCCAAGCGCACCCATTCTAACGATTTCAGGAGACGCTATTTGCCCCTTTTTAAGCAGTTTGAAAATCTAACGATTCGTAGTAACGCTATTTTGCAGAAATCCGGCATTTTTTGGGCCTTGACACCCGTTTGAGCATAAATAGCGTTTCTCAGATTCGTTAGAATTTAATTACACCGAAAATAGGCAGAATAAGCTCTCTCAGAATCGTTAACGTTTGGAGCACATCTCAATACTAAATACCCGAGAGCAGCAGAACTCTCCATACCAGAAACTGGCCCTACATCCCCAACTCTTGAGGCAGATTCCCACGAAATTGCCTACGGTACCCAAACATACTAATAGGTCCCCCATTACTTGTTTTCATACATTCGATCTGCTCCGCATAGTCTGCGCCATCTATTGGTTCCACATGTTTGCCCCTTCTATTGCTTCCTTGGTGTTCTGCACCTTCTATTGCTCCGTATGTTCCACACCCTCTATTGGTTCCTTATGCTCTGCGCCTCCTGTTGTTCCCTCATGTCCTGCGCCCTCTATCGGCCCCGCATGTTCTGCACCTTCTATTTCTCCGCATATTCCGCACCTTCTATTGCTCTCTCGTGTTCCACCACTTTTGTACGATCTTTTGACAGGCTCCGCGCTGCCGGTTCCACCCAACTTTACCCGCCTGCCCCTTGATATTTGTTCACACTTCGCATCCACAAGCGATAACCCAACCAATATACCAATGGGCCAACGACGGGTACGATCCACATCGTCCAAGAGGACAACAATGGAGTTTCCTTGGTTAGCAAGAATGCAGCAGGGTAGAAATTGATAAAGGCAAACGGAAGAATAAACGTCAGCAGCACTTGAATAAGTGTACCGAAAACAGGTAACGGATAGGAGATGAATTCTTTAAATTTGAAAAACAGATTGAACAGGAAATTGGTCCTTACCCAAACAAAAGATACAGCCCCGATGGCCGACATAAAACCAGCCTGAATCATAGCACCTCCTATAACACAGAGCACAAGGTACACGATTTGCATACCCGATAAACTGATGTTCAGCTTGATCAAAGCCCACGCCAGCACGGAGCCCGAGATCAACACATGTGCCAGATAAGCCAGGTTGAATCCTCTGCACACCAGATAAAGATACGGATTCACCGGTCTGATCAGAATGGCATCAAAGGTTCCATTTTTCACCTGGTTTTCGAGATCACGCATCTGCACAAACGAGAAGGAGGCACCGATCGCATAGGTGAACAAGCCGAGGCTGTATAGCAATGCAATTTCAGGCCAGGACCAGCCGGCAAGCGTATCGAACTTTTTCAGAAACAGCCATATGATAATATAATCTCCGCTGTAACTGATGATCTGGGCGAGCATAGCTAGCAGGAAATCCCCGCGATACTCCATTCGTTCTTTGGTTAACAAAAAGACCAGTTTCCCGAAAAGTTTCAGTGTCATCTAGATCAGCCTTTCTACAGCTACTTTAACCACCTTGAACCACCAAGCGATGAATGGCCCGATTCCATAACCAGCATACCAGCAACGTCAGCCCCGCACTCCATGCCAGCCCCGTAAGAAGTAAACTTCCGATCTCCTCCATCGAAATGGCCCCTAGATAGACAGCTGCAGGAAGATAGCCCAGGTAGAGGAACGGAAGCATTTTGGTTACCGTTACCCATGATTCCGGGAAAAACCATAAAGGTAAAAATGCCCCGGAGAAAATGGTAATAAGTCCACCCATCATCCAGCTCAGTGCAAAGTGATTCATAAGCCAGAAAGCCAGCAGGGAAATCAGATACCCCAGCAGGAACGAAATGGCCAAAGCAAGCACCAGGGATAAGATAAACAACAGAAAATGAGTTACCGAAGCAGGAGGGAGAAAACCAAAGAAGATCCAGGCAATAATTAACGAAGGAAGAGAAGTAAATACCAGCTGATATAACGAATTTCCTAGACCATCTGCTAATAGATGAAAGGGATAAGACATCGGTTTGATCAGTTCGGAAGCGATAGAACCTGTCTTGAGGCTGTTATCCACTTTGGCACTGATGCCCGTAAGCAGCAATGCAGCCAGAAGTGTATTAATAATGCTGTATGTAATCATCTGTTCCAGACCTACGCCTTCAACTTCCCCGTCCCCCAGAACGGCTCTCCAGATTTCTGTCAGAATCAGAATCGCCACAACGTTCCCTAACAATCTCAACCACACTTCAGAACGATAGGAGAGCTGATTCGAAAAGGTTTTCACTCCGAACATAATATACGTTTTCAATGTTCATCCCCTCCCTCACATGCCGTTCGCCAGTTCATCTTCTTCCAGTTTCCGATAGAGATTGCGAATGACGGAATCAATATCCACGCCTTCAATGGTGGCATCCTCAATGTCATGTTCACTTGCAATCTGATTTACGCAATCAAACACGGTTCTATCTTTTTTTTCAAACAAATATGTTTTTCTTAATCCTTCATCATGAGTGAGCTTCATCTCGGGAATATCAATCAAGCCAGGCTCTTCACGAAAATAAATAATGACCTGACGCTGATCCCCAAGTGTGGTCCGCAGCTGTTCAACAGAACCGTCATAGACCATGTTGCCTTTGTTTACGACAATCATACGATGGCAGATCTCCTCAATATCCTTCATATCGTGTGTCGTCAGAATGATAGAAACCTTCTTCTCCTGGTTGATCATTCTCAGAAACTCTCTGATTTGTTCTTTGGCCATAACATCCAGACCGATGGTCGGCTCGTCTAGAAATAAAATTTTGGGATCATGCAGCAGCGCCATCGCGATCTCCACTCGCATCCTCTGCCCCAGGCTTAATTGTCGTACCGGCCTGTTAATGAAAGAGGATAACGATAAAAGCTCGGTATAATACTTCAAATTGTTCTGAAAAACGGTGTCCGAGAGCTTATATATGTATTTATGCAGATCAAATGAATCACGGACAGGCAGATCCCACCACAACTGGCTCCGTTGTCCAAACACAACCCCGATGTGTTGAGAATTACGCTGTCTGGCTTCATGTGGGACCACGCCCATAACTCTCAATTCACCCGACGTAGGCACAAGAATACCTGTCATCATTTTGATCATGGTGGACTTGCCTGCACCGTTAGGCCCCAGATACCCGACCGCCTCCCCCTCCTTGATCGAAAAGGTGAGATTGCGTACGGCGACTTCCTCGGTATATTGTCTGGTTACCAGACTTCGCAAAGAGCCTACGAATCCCGGAAATCGTTTGTACTGGCGATACACCTTGGTGATACCGCTTACATCAATAATGCTCATAAATCACACCTCATCCACGTCATTTATGAAACACAAGCTACCAGGTTACATATTTAACCATTGTTTTTAACATATTACCTTTTTGTAAACCAAAAATGTACCCTGCTAATTATACTATTTTTCATATCTTAATTAGATATTTGCCAATAGCACATGATATTGGATTATAACAGACTGCATCAAACAGAATACGATCAATCGTTCAAACCCTTACCATCCAGAATGGATGGTATATACTTCTCAATACGTGAGATCCTGGTTTTGGACTGTTTCGGCTGTAAAAATAATACAGATACGCCCGCTGACGTCCGACTTGTACATTATCCGTTTGCTGAACCAATAGACCGTGAGTGTCCTTGAGCAAAGCACCTTTAATAAACAGAACCGCACGCAAGAGTCATGAAAATCTCAGCATCCGAGGAACCTATTTACAATACCCTGCCATCCGAAGAAGAACTAATAAAGCTCTTACATACACACCACGAGAAAAATGATCCTCGAAGCCATTTTTATGTTAGAACTCATGTGATCCCGGAAGTGAATTGGTTAAATGTTATTAGCAAGGTTACCCTATCATTATGTATTTCTTTGCTGGTATCGTTAGTCTTTTTTTATAGCTCCAGGCCGTTCATTCCAGCGTATGCTTTAATGAGTGTTCCATTGGTTTTCGTAGCAAACATGTTCTTCATCGCTCTGATTCGAGCTAAAGCCGTTCTAGTCTGGATTATCCGAATTTATCAACGATTCGCGCCTTTGAAAATCCGGGACAAATGCCCGTTTTGAGCCCAGCTGTTCGATGTATATGATTCAAAAAGTATGGAGCGGTCAAGGGCCTTTCACTTGGTGTTCAGCGTCTTCGAAGATGTAATATCACAGGCGGGGGATATGATTATCCTTAGCAAAGTGTAAATTTGTAGAAACCTATACAATAATCATGCGATCTATCAAAAGTACTACAAAACAATAAAAGGCTATTCCTATAGGTCATTTGGGCGACGGGGAATGGCCTTTTGGTATTTCAAAAATTCTAACGATCTCAGGAGACGCTATTCACCCCGTTTTGGGCAGTTTTAAAATCTAACGATCCGTACGGACCTTATTTTGACGAATTCAGGCATTTTTCAGGCTTCGGAGCCCATTTTAGCTGAAATAGCGTTCCTCAGGATCGTTAGAATTTTATCACACGATAAATCCGGCAAATAAGCTCTCTGGGGATCGTTAGCGTGCGGAGTATCTATCAGTCATTCAACCCTTTTCCCTCCATAATAGGTTGCATGCACTTTTCAATGCGGGATGTTTTGGTCTTGGATTGTTTTGGCTGGGAAAAGTGGTACAGGTACGCACGCTGGCGGCCAGGGGTTAGTGCTTCAAATGCTGTCTGAAATGCAGGGTTGGCATCGAATTGCTGCTGAAGTTCCTCGGGAACAGCGAATTGTTCTACTTCCTTTTTTTCCACTTTCAGACCCGCTTGTTCGACTTCGATCGCTTCACGAATATAGGCTTTCAGGATTTCTTCCTGTTCGATAATCTGCTCCAGGTTAGTGAAACGAATCTGGCGGCCTCCCTGTACATTATTCGTTTGCTGAATCAGGATACCATGCGGGTCTTTCAGCAGAGAACCCTTAAGAAACATGATGGCACAGTACTCCTTAAAGCCATGAATCAGCACTACGTTTTTCCCGTTCAGCGTGTAGCATGGATGCATCCATTTGTAATCTTCGGTCAGATCACAATCCAGAATGATCTTTCTCAGTTTCACGGATTCATCCTTCCACGTTTTGATTTTGCTTAAATATGCATCTACTTTGGGATTGGTATTCTGCGTCGTCATAGGATTCTTCCTCTCAACCAATTGAGTTGTGTTTTATTCAATCAAGTCTAATTTATCTCATTTTGCGCTGACTACCTTTTATCTTATTTCACCTTTATTTATCGGTTTGTTTGTACTGATTTTCAAGAGAGTATACAGCGCCACTTCAGAACCACTTATCCAACATGTATTAGCTTATCGCCTTCAATTTAAACCTAAATGGATAACCCAGTCAGTCCATCCAGAGAAATAGAGTATAACAAGCGCAGCCGTCTATTATCTTATACAAAAAAAGAACCTATAAATAGTCTATAGGCTCTATATTGCGGTAGTTTGTTATTGAATTTTGTTTTAATACTAACCTGTCGTTCCCCTAGTCATTAGCATTAGTATTAGTATTAGCATTTGCCTTTGTATTTGTACTGTATTCGCATATCCCTGCCTATGATCGATTCCACACATTTAATTTAACTCTCCATGTCTTTTTAGAAGACTTCTAAGTGTAATGCGCTATATGTCTCATTCTATACATGAGTAGGTGCAAGGTAAGTTCATCAATTTCCCAGATTGCCCTTCAACCGATCCAGCTGTAAAAAGTGATGCTTGTAGTGCATGTCGATTAACACAAACCATTCCTCAGCGTTAAGCGCGCCAAACCTTGGGTGAGATATTTTCCTGCTTGTGGACACGGACACTTCGTCAAGAACTGACGCTGCACGCCTCATCTGCTGCACCACCTGTTGCAGTCCCTCCACCAATTGCTGCTTGCTTTCAGGTGGCTGCGGTGTATATTGCGGAGAAGCGGGTACTTTAACACGGATTGGAGGAAATTGCCCCGCCTCGAACAACGTTCTGCCAAGCTCTGTTTTTTCCGCATCAGCATGTACCGTGTTCTCGTTATTAGCGAGGCAATGCTCACTATTACGCAAATGCATAAACAGCGCGGATTGAATCAGATGCATATACATCTGTCCAATCGACCACTCTTCTTCATTTTCCTTTTGAAGCAAATCCTCCATATCCAATGTATTCAATTCTCCTACATATTTCTTTACGGACGTCTCAAAAGACTGCAGCACTTCACTCGTAATTCTCATCGTTCAAACAGCTCCTCTTCATTCTGAATAGCTCCAGTATATAGAGGGGCTCCTGACAAGAGTATGTCAGTAGTGTTTCAGGATGTTGCTTGCGAATTCTCGCATACGATTCCGTAGAAACTCCGGCTTGATTACCTCGATATCTCCACCTAGTCCTAATAAATGATGCAGTATTTCTTCGGGATGGCGGACACGAAAATGGAAATGAATCCCCTCCCCTTGCTCATGGACCGCATCTATATAAAAATGAAGTAACTCTCTAATCTTGTCAGCCACTTCGACTTTTGCACGAATGAGCACATGCTCATCCCGATCATCCCGGGGCTGATAACGGTTCAGATCAAAATCCGGGGGCAACAGAAATGCATCCTCCAGCACAACAAGCTCGGACATGCGGGACAAACGGAAATGACGAAGGTCCTGCCGCAGATCACATTTGGCGACCAGCATCCAATGCTCCCGCACAAGGCTAAGTCCATATGGAGAGACGACACGCTGCGTTGAGCGTTTACCATCCGTTTCAGGCAAATTTTTCATATAGGTAAAGCTGATTTTACGTTGTTCCAGAATTGCATGACGTATGTCGTGAAGATACGTTTTAACGTGGGTTGCAGTGTCCGGCTCGGCAGGATAAAGCACACGCATCGTTTCTTGAACACGCGCTGACGCTTTACGCACATTTTCAGGTAAAATGGCTTCAATTTTGCGATGTGCAGACTTGGCTTGAATACCATAGGCAGCATCCCATCTCTGCTCGATAAATCGGGCTCCCATAAGCAAGGACACTGCTTCCTCTGCTGTAAAACTGACCGGAGGAAGAAAATATCCTTCCATCAGTGAATATCCGTGACCAGGGGCTCCTGCGATGGGAACACCAGCCTCGCTTAATGCCTGGATATCCCGATATATCGTGCGTACACTCGTCTCGAATCGAGAAGCCAGATCCTCTGCCCTGATCAGCTTCGTTCGCTGTAATTCAAGTGTAATTGCGAGCTGCCGCTCCGTTTTGTTCATGTTTCAGGCCCCCACTGTTTCAACATCCATCGTTAACCCATTTTATCATAAGACTCGTTCTTTAGTTTGGTGTATGAACTATAAGTCATACTGTACTTAAAATGATTGGGTTTCTGCTTAAATCAGCCTGTACTTCCTCATAATTTTTTATTACCCCAATATATTGATTAGAGTGAATTTATGATAAAGGATGTGAAATAAAGTGGCTTTCATTGAAAGATACGTAATCAATGATACCGGTGCTATAACTTTTACAGGAAATACGCTGGGGCTAAGTCGATCCAATACCGTTGGCGTTCCGGGTACGGTGGACAGTATTGGCGCTTATATTATCACGGATACCAGCATACAATTTGGCTCTTATCCCCCTGGAACAACTAATCTTTTTCAAAACAATAGCTCCGCTGCCATTCTGAATTTGCCTGCAGGCAGCACCGTTCTCTATGCCGAGTTAATCTGGGGCGGAACGTATATTGATAATCAGGAGGACAATTCGGCGTTTATTAACAAAGATGTCATTCTAACAACGCCTGTCGGTGTAACCACCGTCTCTCCCGATCCAGCCACAGCTAGAGAAGTTTTACTATCAACGGCATCTGGATTTCCACGAACCTTCGCTTACGTAAGATCATCCGACGTTACCGATTTGATTCGGGCCGGAGGTGCGGGTACATATGTCACAGGTGGTGTTGTAGGGACACTGTCTATACCGGACCCTAATTCCAATCATGCGGGTTGGACTCTTGGCGTTATTTATCGTAATTCCTCTCTTCCCCTGCGTAATCTATCAATTCGAGTAGGAGCCGAGGTTATTCTTGCCACATTAGGTCCTGTTACTACATCGATCGAGGGCTTTGCGACCCCCTTTTCTGGTCCCTTGGCAGGCAGAGCCTTACTCGGAGCACAAGAGGGAGATGCAAGAATAACAGGAGATCAAGCCCTGTTTGGTCCTACGGTGTCAAATCTCACGGCGTTATCCGGTCCTAACAATTTTGCAACCAATTTCTTCGCTTCCCAGATCAACGGAGACACCGGGGCACTCGACACCACGGGCACCTTTGGCAATCGGAATCAGATTAACGGTACACCGGGTACAGATATCGTTGGTGGACGTCAAGGCTGGGATATTACAAACGTAGATGTGAGCAGCACATTAAGAAATACTCAGACTTCAGCTTTATTGCGTCTGACCACATCGGGTGACGGTTATTTGGTTGATTCCTTTGCGCTGCAAATCGATATTAATACACCTGTGATCACCGCTACGAAAACAGCAAGTGAAGAGGACGCCATTGTTGGAGACATTATTACGTATTCAGTTCTTGTAGAGAACACTTCCGCTTCGAATGCTACGGACATAGTTGTGTTCGACAATGTTCCAGGGGGAAGCTCGTTTATCCCTGACAGTGTGACAATTAACGGTGTCTCGCAGCCAGGAACGGAGCCTATAACCGGAATTTTTGTCGGCCCACTTCCGGCAGGCACCTCGGTTGTTGTTACATTTCAGGTACAGGTAACCTCATTGCCTACGCCGCCTCGTCTGTTTGACCAGGCGAAAGTAGGTTATACAGCACCTACCGTTCTGGATGGCCCAATCATCTCCAATGAGGCTCCATCTAACGCAGTAACGATTCCTGTCTTTCAACCTGACATCACGATTGTGAAAAGCGCAGATACAGCCAATGCACTCGTTGGCAGTACAGTGACATATACACTAGTCGTAACAAATGTTGGAAATATTGATGCATTCAGCACAGTAATAGACCCGATTCCGGAAGGCTCCAGCTTTGTACCGGGCAGTGTTACAGTTAACGGGACCGTGCAGCCTGCGGCTGATCCCGTTTCTGGGATTGACATTGGAAATGTAGCTATTGGTGATACAGTCACCATCACATTCCAGGTACTGGTGGCTGGGCTGTTTCGAGGATTCGACCTAACGAATCAGGGTACGGTCAACTATACTTCCCAACTGCCTGATGGGCGGGTGATCACAGACACATCCGTATCCAATATCGTAACGGTGACGGTATCCACTCCACTGGTCAGTGTTACCAAAACAGCCAATGTCATTGATGCTGTGGTCGGAGATACCCTGACATACACCGTTGTTATCACTAATTCAGACACTGTTCCGATTGACAACGTTGTATTTGCGGATGCCATTCCAGCCGGATCGGTATTTATTCCCGGCAGTGTAACCATTGATGGAATCGTTCAGCCGACAACAGATCCGGCCGCAGGAGTTAGTCTTGGGACCATTGATCCTGGTGTATCTGTCACCGTCACATTCAGCACTGACGTTATTACCTTACCCGAGCCCCCCGAGCTGGCTGATCAGGCACAGGTTACTTTTACGAGTGGACCATTCCAGCAGGCATCCTTCTCTGATCCTTTGGTGATCCCTGTATATCAGCCGATCATTACAACAACCAAAACCTCTGATCCGACCTTTTCAACTGTGGGTCAGACGGTGACGTACCAATTCAATTTCACAAATTCCGGCAACATTGCAGCAGACTCAACACTGACGGATGTAATACCGCCTGATGCCGCGTTTGTGCCGGGGACCGTGATATCCAATGGCATTCCATTGCCTGCAGCTGACCCTAATGTTGGCATTCCGTTAGGAACGCTGGCTCCGGAGGAATCCCTGTTCGTTACGTTTCAGATCATCGTAAATACACTGCCTGCCAATCAGCAGTTAACCAATCAGGCAGTAACGGATTATACATTTAGTCCACCGGATGGCCGGGTCATTCCGGGAAGCTCCCCCTCCAATGAGATCATCCTTCCGATATCTGCCCCGGACCCGATTGTAACCAAAAGCGCAGATGTCATTGATGCTGTGGACGGAGATGTGATCACTTACACCATCATTATCGATAATATTGAAAGCTTCACGGTCAATGACGTTATATTTGCCGACTCGATCTCAGCCGGCTCCGTGCTTGTGCCAGATAGTGTAACCTTGAACGGGACAGTCATTCCGGGAGCAGACCCTTCCACTGGCATTAATATCGGGAGCATTCCCGGCAATAGTCAGGTTGTTGTGACCTTCCAGGTCAGTGTTACCGATCTGCCCGTGCCTCTGCCCAATCCTTTTAACTTGACAGACCAAGCGAGCATCCATTTTATTGTCGGAACAACCGCTGTAGAGAACTTGTCCAATATCGTAACCATCCCCGTGTATAGTCCAATAATTACTATCGATAAATCCGCTTACGAATCCATTGCGATTGTGGGAGATACGATTACTTACTCTTTACTTATCACCAATACGGGGAATCTGAATGCAGATGTCATATTGTTCGACCCGCTTCCGCCGGGAGAGACATTTGTGCAAAACAGTGTGTTCATTAACGGTAATCGTTGGAGCGGAACCAGTCCCTTGACAGGCATTATTCTAGGCACGATTTCTCGTGAATTTCCTGTAAATGTAACATTCCAGGCTGCAGTCACTTCACTTCCTGATTCTCCTGTACTGAACAATCAAACCAGAGCTGACTATGTTGCCCTCCTGCCGAACGGTCGCATTCTCAGTGACAGTATATTATCCAATATCGTCTCCATCCCGGTTACGGCTGATGATATTATATCTGTTGTGAAATCAACGCCTACTGAGCGTGTTCAGATTGGGGAAACCGTTACCTATACGATGTTGATCCAAAATAATGTAGCAACGCCAATTACCGATGTTGTGCTTACGGACCCGATTCCAGCCAGTACCACATTTGTTCTGGGAAGTGTTACTATAGATGGCACGGTTATCCCCGATGCCGATCCCGCTGCAGGCATAGCGATCAGTTCAATCATGCAAAATGACTCAGCAACCGTCACTTTTCAAGTTATCGTTAATGAACTTGTTCTTAATGAGCCTGTGCCTGTCCTTGTAACCAACCAGGCCCAAGTTCAATTTACCACAGGAAATTTCACAGATACCGTGGTGTCCAATGCAGTGACAACACCTGTAGATATCCCGGTCATCACGATTGTCAAAGCGGCAAGCTCTCAGAATGTACAGTTTGGAGATACGGTTCAGTATCTGTTTACCGTCAGTAATTCAGGGCAGATTCCAGCTCAGGTGACCTTGTTCGATACACTGTCTTCCAATACGGCTTTTGTAGAGGGCAGTGTCGAATCCAATGGCAGCCGTTTGCCTTCAGCAAACCCGGTTACTGGCATTCCTTTGGGAACGATTGCTCCGGGGCAGCAAATTGAAGTAGCCCTCTCGGTGACCCTTACCTCCATACCTCCGAATCTGGAGATTATAAATCAAGCGACCGTAAGCTTTACTTTCCTTACTGCAGATGGAAGAACACTCACTGACAACTCACAATCGAATCCCGTCATCCTTTATGTAAACAGCCCTAATGTATCCATTAACAAAACAACGAACAGGCCGGATGCCTTACCTGGTGATGTCATTACCTATACCATACTTATACGCAATAATAATCAATCTCTTATAAGTTCCGTTGTATTAACTGATCCAATTCCCCCGGGGACAGCCCTGGTAACGGGCAGTGTTGTCGTTAACGGAGTAGCAGCACCGTCAGGAAGCCCTGCGAATGGAATCAATCTCGGCATTATTCCACCCGGGGGCACTGCTACCGTGTCCTTCCAAGTCAGCGTGAACACCAACACGACGCTTTCACCGATTACCAATCAGGCAAACCTTCGCTATATGTTGGGACAGACGGTTTTTACGATCCAATCCAATCCTGTCAACGTACTGGTGACTTCCCATTCAACAACACAGATTACGCTTCAAAAAACGGCGGACAAAACTTCGGTTGTTGTGGGCGATGCCATCACATATCAGGCCGCTGTTACCAATACAGGAAACACAATCGTTCAGGTTACGATCACCGATCCGATTCCAATTGGAACTCGTTTTGTTGAAGGAAGTGTACGATTGAATGGACAGCTGCTTGCTGGTGCCAATCCGGCAGCAGGCATCTTCATCGCATCCCTTCAGCCTGGGAGGGTAGCTTATGTGACGTTCCAGGCCATCGTGATCAATCAGCCTGTGAGCGGTAATATCATTAATCAAATTACAGCTGTATTTCAGGCCCAAGGCCAGACCACAACAGGGTCACTGCAATCCAATACAGTGGTTATATCCAGCCGATTGCCTCAGCTTACGATTGTCAAAAGTGCCAACAAATCGGAAGCCGAGGTCAATACTCACCTGCGTTACAAAATTCTCATTCAGAACGAAAGTTCATTACCTGCAACAGAGGTTACTTTGAGGGATATCATTCAAGCAGAGTCTGTTTTTATTGCCGGAAGTGTGGTGGTAAACGGGCAACTCAAGCCGGATGCGGATATTACCAAAGGGCTGTCACTGGAAACCATTCCACCAAAAGGAACTGTTGACGTTCAATTTAATGTGTGGGTTAATCGTATACCTGAGAACTACAGGCTGGTAAATCAGGCTTCACTGCATTTCTATATTGCTCTGCCCGATGGTAGCCTCCTGCCTTCATTTCTGTCCTCCAATAAAACGGATGTGGAAATTACAGAGCAGGAAGAATAGGGTCTTGAAGGCAAAATGCTGCTTTAGTCTTTCCCTTACACTCTACTTTTCACTGACATTCAATCTAACCGAATCGGCCGCTGATATAATCCTGTGTACGCGGATCGGCAGGTTCGGCGAACATGCTCTTGGTCGCCGAGTATTCCACAACTTCGCCGTTCAGGAAAAAAACGGTCTGCTGGGAAACACGCGCTGCCTGCTGCATGTTGTGCGTAACCATCACAATGGTATAACGCTCCTTCAGTTCATGCGTCAGCTCTTCAATTTTGAAGGTGGAGACCGGATCAAGCGAAGCCGTCGCTTCATCCATTAGCAGAATATCCGGTTCCACCGCCAAAGCGCGAGCGATGCAAAGTCGCTGCTGCTGTCCCCCCGACAGACTGAGTGCCGAGCGCTTCAGGTTGTCTTTGACCTCGTCCCAGAGAGCGGCGGAGCGCAGACTGCGTTCCACGATCTCATCCAGCTTTTTTTTGCCATGAATCCCGTGCTGTCTTGGTCCGAATGCTATGTTGTCGTAGATTGATTTCGGGAAAGGATTGGGCGACTGAAAAACCATACCGATCTTCTTGCGCAATGTCTCCACATGAACGTCACCGCTATATATATCCGTTCCACCGACAGCCACTGTCCCTTCGATGCGTGTTCCGGGTATCCGGTCATTCATACGATTTAGCGTACGCAGCAAGGTGGATTTGCCACAGCCGGATGGACCGATAAATGCGGTTATAGCCCGTTCCGGGATATCAATAGAAACCTGCTTCAGCGCCTGAAAGGTGCCGTAAAACAAATTCAGTTTGTTGATTTCGATAATGGATTGCACGAGGTGTCCTCCTGACCATGAATTAGAATGTACTCCCTTGAGTCTCAGACTTTATTTTTGCGAGAATTGAACCACAGCGGCACACGGAACAAAATGTTGATCAGCAGCACGACAAAGATCAGCACCGCCGTAGATTTCTGAGCAATCTGCTCCGCATCCGGCACAATGGCCTCGGACTGGATATACCATAGATGCACAGCCAGCGTTCCGCCTGGCGATAACAGATTGAAATCCCACATCTCGCCGGATGTCGATACGCCAGCAGTCAGGATAATCACAGCACTTTCACCAAAAGCACGGCCCGCGGTCAGACAGATGCCTGTCATGATACCGTTCAGAGCGACAGGCAAAATGACCTTGCGAATCGTCTGCAGATGCGTTGCTCCCAGTGCAAACGAGCCGTTTCGAAGCTCGGTCGGCACAGCGCGGACCGCTTCCTCCGTTACCCGGGTCAACACGGGCAGGTTCAGAAAAGCAAGGCTGACCGCAGCTCCGAGAATCGTCAGACCAATCTCGAAATACTCCACAAACAGCGCAATTCCGAACAAACCGAAAATAATGGATGGAACGGACGACAGCCCTTCTACACAGATCCGTACAATCTCGATGAGTTTATGGTTAGGCGCAAATTCAGCCAGATAGATTCCGGCTGCAAGACCGATCGGTATGGAGATCAGAAGAGACAGAAACAGCACATAGAACGAGTTGAACAGTGCCGGGCCTATACCTCCGCCTTCCTCAATCTCACTCGGTACACCGTACAGGAAATCCCAGCTGAGCATCGGCAGGCCTTTTTGCAGCAGCAGGAACAAAAGTCCAACAATAAATAGAATGACAAGGATACCGATACCCCATACTGCGCCGGTGAACAGCCGATCCATCCATGCAGCAGATGCTCTTCGTTTGCCAAAGGAATACGCTGGAGCTAGAGACGCCTCTTTCTTCATGCTCACAGGTGACGGCCCCCTCTCTTCTGCAGCATTCTCACCGCAACGATCATCAGGATCGAAATAGCAAGCAGAATAAAGCCCATCATGTACAGGCCATGATTCCAGGTGGAATCAAACTCCACACTGGAGATTTGCATCACAATGTTACTGGTCAGCACGGCGGTTGGCGTAAACAGACTGGTTGGAAGCTGCGCTGTGTTGCCAATAACCATGACCACCGCCATCGTCTCTCCGATTGCACGCGTCATTCCCAGAATGACCGCATACATAATACCGCCTCTAGCCGCAGGCAGCACGACCCGGGTAATCGTCTGAAACCGATTCGTACCGAGTGCATAAGCCGCATCACGATATTTGTTCGGTACAGCCGAGATGGCATCATCACTGATACGGCTAATCGTTGGCAGCACCATAATCGTCAGCACAATAGACGCGGCAAGCAGACCATCTGCCAGATCACGACCGCTCAAGTCTCTCAGCCAGGGGATCAACACCGTCAAGCCGAGAAAGCCATACACGACAGACGGAATACCCACCAGCAGATCGAGCACAGGACGCAACAAGGTACGAAGCCATTTCGGTGTCATTTCAGCCAGAAAAACAGCGATGATGACCGACAGAGGAATTGCCATCAGCATCGTTAATCCAGTGAGCGCAAACGTACCCAGAATAAAGGTTAAAGCACCGTAGTGTTCATTTTCCGGGTCCCAGTTGGTAGAGAAAAAGAATTCCTTCAACGAAACATCGGCAAAGGTCAGGACACCTGTACGCAGCATAAGCACCAGAATACAGAACAGAACGAGACATACAAATGCCGCGCTGGCAATACAGAGGATGCGAAACATTCGGTTAGACCACCGGAGACGTGCTTTTCGGTCAAAACGTCTTCCCTTGCCGGGCGCTCTGCCAAGGCTTGAGCCAAGCTCATTCGGAGCCGGACTCTTCGCTGGTGGATTCATTTCCATCATAGAGGACTCTTCCTTTCACATAGAGAAGCCAGCTTGGCGACCATGCGCGGAAGCTGGCTGTCTCTTTCTTATAAGATGCATGGTGCTGAATTGAAGTCTGATTCAGATCAGACTGAACGTTTATTTAACGGCTGCAAGCGGAATAAATTTCAGCTTTTTCAGGGAACCATTCTGGAACTTGCTGCTTTGAATGTATTCGATGAACGCTTTGGTTGCGCCTGTTGGTTGTCCTTTGGTCATGTAGTATCCAATGCCCCATACTTTGTACGTTTTGTTCAACACGTTTTTCTCTGTTGGAGCGACGCCATTAATGGAGACAGCTTTCATTTTGCTTGTTACGTAAGGCAGGTCGATGTAACCGATCGCGTTAGGTGTCGTTTCAATGGTTGTTTTCATGTCGCCGCTGGAGCCTACTTCTTTGTAGTTATCCCCTTTGCTCATGAAGTCTTTGCCATCGAGAGCTTTTTGCTGGAAGTTAACACGTGTTCCTGATCCAAACTTGCGGTTAACGACAACAATTTTACCGTCTGTACCGCCAACTTCTTTCCAGTTCGTTACTTTGCCGGAGAAGATGTCCTGCAATTGTTTTGTGGTCAAGCTTGTTACACCTACGTTGGAGTTAACTACCGCCGCAAACACGGTTACGGCTACCGGATTCGCCACTTGTCCTTCGAATTTTTTGAAGCCAGGCACATCCTTGGATGCATCCCAGTCTACAGCACCGATATCGGCAATGCCTTTACGTACCGATTGCGGACCAGTCACCGAACCGGCAGCCGATGCGGAGATTTTTACTTTTGGATTGTCCTTCTTGAACTCACTTGCTGCCTGGAGTGTTAATGGAAGCAGTGCAGAAGATCCATTAATGACAATTTTGCCTTTCTCCGTGCTTTTGGCAGCCGATGCTGTCATTGCACCACCAAGTCCACCAAGTCCACCAACCAGGGATACAGCCATCAGCATGGCTGTGAAAGGTTTAATCCATTTTTTCATTGTAAAAAGCTCCTCTCGAATTTAACGTTCAATTATAATTTTCAGTACATTTCATTTTAGATATCATTTCTCAGCTCAACTTCATTCATTTAGAAGTTTCTCTTTTTACTTCTGCTTCTTACTTCGTAACAGGTTTCCAGTGACCGCCAGCTTGTACCAGCACTCTTCCGTTCTCCACAATAGCCATCTGTGATCCCGTCACCACAATGGAAGATACATCAGAGGATACCGTGTATAACTTGGATTGTTGTCCGGTTAAGGTGTCGATGGACAGAATCACACTGTTTTTGTCATCCTGTGCTGCAAGCACATATAATGTGCTGCCTGACAGAATCGCCTGCTCTACATCATGCTCGTTATATACCGTAACTGGTTTCTGGGATGCATCTACAGACATCAGCGAAGCATTGCCATCCTCGGACGGCACACTTACGTAATAAGCTTTCTGACCGTCTACCGAATAAATAAATACTTTATCATCCGTAGAAGTAGTCAGCTTCACTGCTTCGGGTTTATCTGAACCGTTGTTATACGAAAACAATTGCTGTTGATTGGCTGAGAAGTCAATGGATACGTTATCTTCATCTACATTGGTTGCATCTGATGTCACTTTACCAAGTGTGGTTACCGTGTACACGAAGCGTTTGCCACTCACAGACACATTCAGGTTTTCTTTGTAATCTACCTTGTCCTCCACCAGTTTCTTAATGGAGCCATCGGCCAGGTTCAGATTCGCAATCACCGAGCCTTTATCCCCTTGCAGGAAGTAGAGCGAGCTTTCATCTGCGGACCAGACCAGCTCAGGCTTGATGCTTGTATCATTTGTAATGAGCCTGGAGGCCTTCGTTTTCAGATCGATAATGTAGACGGCTCCCTCTGCATTCGTATAGGCAGCTTGATTACCGCTTGGGGATACAACCAGATCCGAACCGCCATCAGACGTCAGCAGCAGTTCATATTTGCCCGTAGCTGTATTTATGAGATAGTCGCTTCTGCCTTGATCATCATTTTTGGACACAATCATCTGATCCGCTCCGGCAAAACGAGGATTCTCTGCCCCTTCAATTAAAGCGATGGTGCTAATCTCTAGCTGACTGTTTCTCAGGCCAACGGTTCCGCCTACGCTCGATACCAATGGACGAAGTGCGACGTAGCTTGTTCCACCAATGATAACAACGGGCTGGTTCAGATTGACCTTTGTACCGTCAACCTCGAGTTGCTTGGATTTGTTCTGCACGCTGACCGTGTGACCATTCAGCTGAATCACAGTCGCCCCGTTTACGATTTCGGCCTGTGCTCCGATCGCTTTGATGACGTCGCGGACAGCAATGAGTGTTTCACCATTTTTCACGAGTGAACGTACAATGACTTGATTACCGTTTATGGTAAACGTGGAGTTTTGGACCTGAGTTGTGCTAGCCACAGGCTTGGCTGCGGGGGCAGCCGATACTGCACCAACCACAGAAGTTGTTAATGCAGTGGCTACTACGGAAGCTGCGAACACCTTTTTCATTGACATTGGTTTTTGTCACCCTTCTTTTCTCCATATATACTTGCCTGATGAAGCTGTTCACTGTACGGTACACTTGCATATATCATCAATATGAGAGCTTGTCCGCTCATCCCCCCAAACATCCACGTTCATAGTAAAAATGACCTATCACCTCTGTAATTATAGGAGTGATTTGTAAACGGGAAATCCTGGAATTGTTAACGTATTGTCAATGTTTTCATAAAATAAAAAAACGTGCCGATGACATGCTGTCATCTGACACGTTAGAATTGATCATGCAGCACTACAATCTGTAATAAAGTCGGTTATCCCCTTGTATTATAAGGGATTTCTACGCCAAGCCTCACATTCGAATCTGGTCATATAATCGTCTTGACGCCATAGAGGGGCCAATGTGCAGCTCCTGCAACCTTGCTTCCAGATCACGATATATGCGCAGCACCTGATCATGCTTTCCCAAAGATAAATAGGCTTGCATCGCACATCGATAAGCTTCCTCTTCATAAGGCGAATGTACCACAGCCCTCTCTGCTGCTTCTGTTGCTTTTTTACCATTGCCCAGCGCCAGCTGCTTCTCCGAGAGCCTTAACATCAGTTCCAGCACATTTCGCTCCAGCCTCTGACTAAGCTCGTACACCCATGGATAATCTTCCTGCGCAAGAAGCTCATCCTGATACATATGCAAGGTCCGCTCCATCTGATCCAGCGGCACATGCTCCTCACGCTGCATACGATGCACAACGTCCAATACATCATAGACATCTGCACGAATTCTGTTCTTATCCAGAATATAATGCTCGTTCCTGTAACTGACCATCTGCTCCATACCGAGCTTTTTTAGGTTTTTGCGCAGCAGACTGACACAGGTGTGCATATAAATTTTCGCCTTTTCATACCGCTCGTCCGGCCATAGCTGCTCAATGATCCGATCTCGGTGAACCGCATGGGCGTTAGGATCTTGCAGCAGCAGGTAGGCGAATAGTTCCTTCTCCTTGGCGGTGCGCCACATCACGGAATCTCCATTGGTCGGCGTTACACGTAATTTTCCAAACATCTGCACGAATAAGCAGCTTCCATCGACAACGTTGCCAGAATCATGTCGGTTCACAGCATTTTCAGATGAAGAAATGAAAGATTTCATCAACCCTTGCGTCTGCTGCTGTTTCTGTATCTGCTCCTTCTTCTCGTGTTCTCTCTTCCTCTCTCTTGAAATGCGATCAATTGTGCGAGATAAACGTCCCATTTCGATCGGTTTGAGCAAATAGTCCAATGCCTCATGTTCGAATGCTGCAACAGCGTACTGATCATAAGCCGTAACAAAAACGATAACCGCTTCCGGATCGATCTCATGAATGTTAGCCGCGAGCTCCAACCCACTCATGCCCGGCATCTCGATATCCACGAACCAGATATCTGGACGAACATCATCGAGTGCCTTCAACGCCTCAAAACCATTCATCCAGCGACCAGCAACCTGTACCTCTCCTGTTCGATTCAGGAACATTTCCAGCATATTCAGCGCATGTGGCTCGTCGTCCACCAAATAAGCCCGAAGCATCGCCGTCCCCCTGTTCTATTATTGATAAGGAAATTCAATCCTGATTTTGGTCCCCTGACCGAGTTCACTCTGAATGACAGGCCCCTGGCCGTTCAAGTGTTTCAAGCGTCTCTGCACATTTTGCAGACCTATGCCTTGATCCGGCTGCTTTCGGTTCAGCACAAGTGTAGCCTGTTCTTTCGACATGCCTATGCCGTCATCTTCCACCACTACCTGAACCCGCTCCTGCTGTCTGCGAATGGAGAGAGTTACCTTGCCACCGTCAATTTTTTTGGAGACTCCATGGCGAATGGCATTCTCCACCAGCGGCTCAATCAGCAGCGGCATCACCTTGCAAGAATAAAGTGAGCTGTCTACATCCAGTTCCACCTGAAGCCGTGAGCCGAATCTCTCCTGTTCAATCTCAACATAAGCCTGAATCAGCTCCATCTCCTGCCGAAGCGGAATCAGCTCTTCCGTATTATCCAGATGAAATAAAATTCGCAAATACCGACTGAAGCTGCCCAGCAGCTCCCCAGCCTTGGGCCCATCCGTAAAACAAAGAGACATAATCGTACCCAGCGCGTTATATAAAAAATGGGGTTTGATCTGCGAACGCAGAAATGCCATCTCGTTATTCGCGGCCTGCTTCACAAGCTGCTTCATGCCAAGCAGCATATGGATACGAACCAGAATCTCCCCTGCATCCAGGGGGCGTGTAATAAAATCATTACCGCCTGCCTGAATGCAGGCTTCTATGTCGGCCGGCGTGCTCCTCATATTAATAAATAACACGGGAAGTTCAGCCTGGCTGGAATCCATACGAATCTGTCTACACATCTCATATCCGGTGATCTCAGGCAGCATCGCATCCAGAATCACAAGATCCGGCAGCCTGCCGCCAGCCAATATGGAACGCGCTTTGCTGTGATTGTCCGCAAAGCTTAGTTGAAACCCTTCCGCAGAAAGCAATGTATTCAGCTGTTCCAGGTCTACGAGGTCAGATGTTGCAATCAATACGTGAGCTGAACTCATGCCTTCCACTCTTTTCTCCTCCCCTACAGTCATTTCCTCAGCAGCTGCCGCCTCTAAAAAACTCAAGTCGGTATCACCAGCCGGTGGAAGCTCAAGGGCAATCCATGCTTCTTCTTCGTTTATGGTCAATGTTCCTTGCATAGCACTGACAATCTCCAATGCCGCAGACAATCCGGCAGATGTCCGTTCGATCTGTGATGAAGCAATACCCGAGCTCTCTGCCGCAGGCCAGTAACCTGATACACTTTCTGCTTTCATGTGTAACGTAATTCGAATAACCTTCTGAATCCGCCCACTTGTAAAAATCAATTCCCCGTTATGATACTGTCCCATCATGTGATAGACCAGGTTATATAACACTTGCAGCAGCCGATTCTCATCCGCTGTAACATACCTTGCATTCGGCTCCATTTTACGAACGATAACGATCTCCTTTCCCGATGCCAGAAATCCCAACACCTCTGTAACCAGCGAAAGGCACGAAACCAGATCAACGGTACCCAGTGAAATTTTCATGGCGCCATCCCTGAACCTTGACACATCGATGAGATCGTTCACCAGATTGGACATGCGGTAGGCTGTATTGCGAATCAATTGAAGCTTGGACCGGATCTCCCGTTCATTCGTTCGTTTCATAGACGTTGTCAGAAGAGAACGGGATAGATGGATGATGCTGTGCAGCGGCGAGTTTAATTCATGTGATGTTAGCAATAAAAATTCATCCTTGGCCTTATCTGCCACCTGGAGCTGGTGTGTAAGCCGCTGCATTGAGGCATAAGCCTTCACATATTGATAGATTAACAGCATGGCAAATGTGCCAAGAATCACAAGAGTGGTACAGTTCAACAGCACTTGACTGACCGGGTATAATGTCACAGTAACTCCCAGAATATAATTGACCAGCATCAGCCAGATACATACAATGAGCAGCTGAGCCTCGGAACGGCTCCGTTTATCGTCATTTGTTCTCCTGTAATGACGAAAAATGACTACGAAAGACAACGCATAAGCACACAGATTTACGGCATACATGCCTTCCTGTATACATGAATATATCTGAAACGGAGTCATGACAATTAAAGCAAGATACAGCACCAGCAAAGCACTGGGAGCCATTGTCCATTTTTTCCATCCCTTTACCGGATCAGGGGCAAGCCTTAATGTAATCAAGCTGGCGATGACAGATAAACCATATACAGATATGTATTTCAGCTTATAGACCAGTTCAAAGGAAAGGTCCGGCACCAAACGCAGCAGCAGACGTTCGCCGTTGGTCACCACGATCAAAGCATAACCGATAAAAAATAGTGCATACAGCAATTGAATTCGATCCCGATGCAGACGTACATATAAATAGAAGAACAATAAGCTGAAAATGCCTACGATCCCGATGATCAGCAGCTCCAGTCCCGATTGAATCATTGCTCTGGCCTCCATATAACGCCCTTTGCCTAAATCAATCGAATTGTAGATGCCGCCACTGCGAAAATCAAAATTAGCAACCTGCAGCACAATTTCGATCTCTGAGCGTTCAGGATGAAAGTAGACCATATACGGCTCATTGCGCGGTACATAGGAAGCCGCCGATTCCCCCGGAATGCCGGAGCTATTGATTAAATTCCCGTCGACATACATCGCATCCGAGAAGCGAACATAACGCTTGGCAATCGCCATCCATTCTCCTTGAGGTACGTTTCGCACGAGTAAACGATAGGTGCCATAACTTTTACCATTCATGGGATATCCCTGATTGTTGCTACTGTCGTCCCAATTCCCCGGAACCTGCATCATGATTGGCTGTACCCGTGTATGATGGATCTGCTGAGGCGTAAGCAGCTGCTCGGGATAGAATTCCCACTCCCCGTCCAGCGGAATAACGGATTGGCTGGTCCACTCTAGACCCGCTAGATCCATTACACCTTTTTTCGCTTGAGGCTTCTCGTCTGCAGATGTAATCTGCCACAACACAATCAGTGCGAGCAGTAAAGTCATACAGCCGATCCATAACAAAAATCGATCCTTTCGAATGATCGTCATCTCTCTTTCTCCAGTAACGTCTATCTCAGAAACAGCAATCTAGCGTTATTTTCGCACTCACAGCTTAAACTGTCTATGCTTAATCCAATCCGTTTTTATATTAGACTGAAAAGAAGGCATCCTAGGATGCCTTCCCATTACGTTACGTAATAATAGCACTCAATCTCACCAGTTGTTAAAATGGTCAGAAAACGATTCAACACAACCAGAATCTCCCCTACCACTTAACAATACCAGACAGCTCTTAACAATTACTGAACATAACATGTTTGATCATGAACCATAAAACAAACAAACGACTGGGATAAACGAATTTTCGTTCGACGCAGTCGCTCATTAAGTGAAGACACGTTTTTTAAAATGGTTTATAATGACTCAAACACTTGATCAAAGCCTGCCTTAGACTTGGTTAATACTACATTTAAATCCAGCTCGGCTTCAGGTGCCAGCACTTCCTGAGCCACGACATCGTTGTAACCGATGGTCTTCAGATTTTTCAGAAAACCTCTCAGATCAATGACACCTTCTCCCGGATAAAGCCGTTCCCCATCCTTTAATTCCTCAATCGGCAGGTCGTAGGCATCATTAATGTGCACATGAACCACCTGCTCCCGCCTCAACTTCAGCAGCTCATTCATCTCCAAACCATTCGTGTGCCAGTGGTAGGAATCCACGAGCAGACCCACATTGGGTGCGTGGATGGTATTGATCCAATCGAGTGTATCCTCTACACGCCATATAAATGGATTCTTCCATCGCGTACGCAAGTGATGACACCCGACAAACTCTAGTCCGAGCCGGATACCGTAAGCATCCAGAATATCCGCACATAACCTGAGTCGTTTCGTGGCGGCAGCCATGAACGGCGCAGCAGGCTGATCCGTGGAAGGCAAAATGTAGGTGCAGCATTTATCAACACCTAGGGCAGCAGAAGCCTCAGCCATCGCCGTCAAGGTCTTCAGCCCGTCACGGAATTGCTCATCGGATGTGCGCCATTCCACAGGCAGATCAGATGAACCGATGATGATTTTATTACTTTCCAGCAAATATACAGCCTGTTCCAAACCGTATGTTTGTACATATGAGAGCGGATTCAAATCGACAGCCCCAAACCCGTACTGGGCAGCAGAAGTAATGTACTGTTCATCCGACTCGATATTGCCCAGTCCCGCTTTGGTTAATCCTCTAATCATAGCGTGTCCCTCCTGGTTGTTGTCTGTCCCTTGCAATCTCTTCCCAAGACAGCAGATCGTTATGTACGTTTGCTCCAAATTCTATCCTGGTATAATATCGTCCGTTCTTTTCGCATAGATAATCTCGCGGATAATTTTGGATCGATTCCATACGATAAACTTAAAAATATGACCTGACTCCAGCGTAATTTTGATACCGTTCGGGATTAATCCCCACGTTTGATGCTTTTCGATCTTGCTCATTCCCCAAAGCTCGATCTGAACCCCATCGGTCTGAAAATTCAAGCTATGGGGAACAAAAATCAGACGTTGATTGGTCAGGAATAATCTTCCCCCTACACCTTCAAGTCCTCTCAACCAATTCGCATGAATGCGCTTGAAAATGACATATTCATTTTCACGTAAATCTTCCATGTTTCCTTGTCTCCTTTATCGCATTCCTTTAAATTCATATTCTGATCATTGCTCTTTTTATTATAGGATGATTCTTCAGATTAAGGAATTTTTTTCTTTCATAAAAACTCAAAAACGCATTGCCAACCCAAAGCTTGGCTTGGACAATGCGTTTGCTAACACCTGCAATACGATGTCGGACTAGATAGAGCCTCTTATTACATTTTTTGCAGAATACCTTTCACGAGTCCAATAAACGTTGTTTTCACTTTCGCTGCGACTTCGATAACCTCATCATGGCTCAGCGGCTGATCCAGAATACCACAAGCCATGTTTGTCAGACAGGAGATACCGAGCACCTTCATGCCGCCGTGAATCGCAACGATGGCTTCTGGTACGGTAGACATGCCTACAGCGTCTGCACCCATCGTACGGATCATACGAATCTCCGCAGGGGTTTCATAAGCCGGGCCACTCCACCATGCGTATACACCCTGCTGCAAGCTTACGTTTTGTTCTTCGGCAACCTCCAGAGCGATGCTGCGCAGTTCACGGTTATACACTTGGGATACATCCGGAAAACGTACCCCTAGTTCAGCATTGTTAGGACCCATCAGCGGATTATTGCCAACCAGATTGATATGATCCGTGATCAGCATCAGCTGACCTGGCTCAAAGCTGGTGTTAATCGCGCCGCAAGCGTTGGTAATAATCAGCTTCTCCACGCCGAGTGCTTTCATAATACGAACCGGGAAAGTTACTTCGTCCAAAGTGAAACCTTCATAATAGTGCAGACGGCCTTTCATTGCTACCACGGTCTGTCCCATCAGCTCTCCGATCACAAGTTCATTCGCGTGACCAATGGCCTCGGATTGCGCAAAATAAGGAATATCGGTATATGGAATAACCGTAGCATTTTCAATTTCGTCCGCAAGCGCTCCCAGCCCCGAACCCAGAATCATACCTGTAACGGGTTTGGTATTGATCCGATTTAATATGTAATCACGTGCTTCCTGAATATGTGCTGATTGATGCATAATAAACGTCCTCCTGAACATCTGAATTGGTGTGAAACATAAGCTTTACTTCTCAAGTTTAATGAACAAGCGCCCTGATGTAAATGGAATCCCTTATTCTCGTTCTGTTTCGCAGTCCGAACAAAGCATGATCACACCTTGTCCCCGGATTGCAGCGCACCAAAGTAAGGTTCGAGTATCGTTTTGAAACTCGCCTCCTGCTCTTCAATCTGCTCAACATACGTCCACAATAAACGCTCTTCTGTTTCGAGGTTGATCACTTCGAATTCCATCTGCCTGGATGCCCACAATGTGACCTGCCCGACGGCCTTCTTCGATTCATGAATATATCCAATGAAGGGTTCATAAGGGTCATCATTACATATTGTATCGTCTTGCTTCCTTTCCTCTGTTGTGATGTAACGCTTCTGTAGCCACTTTTGTTCCTGCTGCATCCAATGTTTGAAGGAATCCAGAATCGGCTCCATCGTTTATTCCAGCACTAATTCAATGTATGGTTTCCTCTGCTTTTGTACCAATCCATCCCCATCATCAGCATGAACATCCACATCGCAAACATCAATGGCCTTTCAATCGCGCCTTCGCCAAAAATAAAAAAGGCCATCACGAAATTCCCAATGAACGTTAACATATTGTTGCGAATATTTCCCACATTCTTCAACTCCATCTGAGCTTGGATTGATAATAATTGAAAATAACCGATTCATCAAAATCTTCGTTACAGCTCCTCTTTTTTGAGAAACTCGCTTCATCGTTAAAATGATAACATATACTTCATATTAATGGATGTCATTTCCTTAATCCAAATTTCTCCGTACAGCAAAAAAATCGGCCTGCATAGGCCGATTTCTCTGAATACGATATCCAATTACATTTAATAAAAAACTGACGTGATACTTCACTTCAACTTCAACTTCAACTATTCCTTCACACTACCCAGTTGCAGGCCGTGTACAAAATATTTCTGCAAGAACGGATACACAACCAGAATTGGCAAGGCTGCAACAATCGTAATCGCTGCCCGGATCGATATCGGCGTTACCAGGTTGCGTGCCTGACCCATGTCCGCTCCACTTGAAACGGATGCACTGCTGTTGGTGTTCATAGACGAGGAGAGCAGCTTCATCAATTCGTACTGCAATGTACTCAGATTCTGCTTGGAAGATGCGTACAAGAATGTATCGAACCAGGAGTTCCACTGACCTACAGCAATAAACAGTGCTACGGTTGCCAACACCGGTTGACAGAGCGGCAGGATGATGGACATAAACGTTCTGAAATCGCCTGCGCCATCAATCTTGGCGGACTCAATCAATCCTTCAGGCAGCGTCTGGATATACGTACGAATAACGATCATGTTAAATGCACTGATCAGTCCCGGAATGATATATACCAGGAAGTTGTTAAGCAAGTGCAGGTCCTTGATCAGAAAGTAAGTTGGGATCAGACCAGCACTGAAATACATCGTCATAACCACGATAATGGTAATCGGTTTGCGCAGGATATAATCTTTACGGCTGAGCGTATACGCCAGCATGGATGTCAGGAACAAGCTGAGTACCGTACCCAGTACAGTTCTTGCAACGGAAACCCAAAAAGCTGCAAATATCGTTCCGCCTGCAAATACAGCTTTGTAGTTTTGAGTGGTCCATTCCCTAGGTAACAGGTAGATTCCACCGCGAATGGTATCATTCCCCGCGTTAAAAGATATAGCCAGTGTATTCAAAAACGGGTACAAGGTCACTACTGCAATAAAGATCATCAGCAAGCCGTTAAATGTATGGAAGACAATCGGCTCAACCCGAGATTTGTTTATTCCCATCGATGAGTCCTCCTCATATTAATCGGTCTTCGCCGAATCGTTTGGATATAGAGTTCGCTGCAAATATTAGCGTGATACTGACCACCGTTTTGAATATACCTGCCGCAGTGGCGAGTGAATAGTTACCGATCTGCAGACCGTATTTCAAGACAAAGATATCAATCGTTTGAGACCAGTCAACCACAACACCATTACCTAGCAAATACTGTACTTCGAATCCGGCTTCCAGAATCCATCCCATGTTCATAATGAGCAAAATAATAACGATGGACTTGATACCTGGCAGGGTTACATACAGCATCTTCTGATAACGGTTAGCTCCATCAATCTCTGCTGCTTCATACAGCGAAGGGTCGATCGAGGTGATCGCTGCCAGATAGATGATCGCATTCCAGCCGACCTCTTTCCAGACGTGCGACGCACCGACAATTCCCCAGAAATACTCTGGAACACTAAGCCACATAATCGGTTCATTGATGAATCCAAGCTTCATCAGCACCACGTTCACGATCCCGCCGTCTACCGATAACGAGCTGGCTACAATACCCGTAACGATGATCCAGGACAAAAAGTGAGGCAGATACGAAATCGTTTGAATCGTACGTTTGTACAGCTTGTTCTTGATTTCATTCAGCAAAATCGCAAAAACAATGGCTGTTACAAAGCCAAGAATCATGTTAATCAAACTCATCGCGATCGTATTGCGAAGTACGTTCAGAAACGCGTCGTCCGTAAGCAGAAATTTGAAATGCTTAAGTCCGACCCACTCCTGCTGCGAAAATTTCTTCGCTGGACTGTAATTCTGGAATGCCATCACCCAGCCCCAGATCGGATAATACGAGAAAACCAGAATATAAGCAACGATGGGCAGAGACATAAACATCAGTTGTTTTTGACTGCGCAGGCGCTTCATAAGAGGCGTCTTGGTCACTATGGTTGGAGCGGATTTATCCTGTATAGCTCCTGGCGTGTTCGCCATCTTTCACTCCTCCTATCAACTTACAGCGGTACTCGGGGATCGATTGTTCAGAAGGCACAGGAGCAGTTGCTGCGGCCTATGCCTTCCAAAGCAATCCTTCGGTCGCTTTTATTTATTTCACGGTCCAGTTCTGAATCCGCCATTGCAATTGCTCATTGATTCGGTCTTCATACGCCTTCACATTAATTTTCTTGTAAGCATCCACATACTCGCTCCAGATGGAGTCGAATTCATTGGCTTTGGACATAATCGCTCTAGGCAAATATTTCAAGGATGTATCTGTCATTTGTTTGTTGGCTACCGAAGCATCGGAGCCTTCCTTCAGATCCACTTGCCAAGCTGGATAATACACCGGGTTCTCTGGTGCAGGAGAGAAGAAGTCACTCCATGTTTTGAAACCATAGGCATCCAGAAGCTCTTTATCCTCAGCTTTCAGGCTGTCGTAGAATTCCTCAGGCTGATTGGTTGCACCGATAGCATTGCCATCCGAGAATGTACCTTCCATTTTCGGCGCTGCACCATAGAAGCCTTCTGCTTTGTTAGCCAGCTTCCATGCCGGATCTTCCTGTTGAGTACGCTGTTCAGGTGTACGATAGAATCTGCCTTCCTCGTTGACCATATAATCTACGCCCTCTTCACCCCAGGACAACAGCTTCTGATACTTTTCATCCATTAATGCATCGAGGAACTTCAGGATGGCTACAGGGTCTTTCGCATCTTTACTGATACCAAAACCGTTGTTCAAGTTGATAACCGGACGATCCAGGTAATGATCCTTGATGCTTGTGTCATATACTAGCGGGAAGCCTACATATGTTTGACCAATTTTGTTCTGAGCTACGAGCGTATCTTCACCTTGCTGGAAGTTCCAGTGCTGGTCGAACATACCGACAACACGTCCAGAAGAAATTTTAGCCAAGTACTGGTCATAGTTCTGAACGAAAGCTTCTTTGTCCAGCAATCCATCATTATAGAGACCGTTCAACTCTTTATAATAACGTTTGGAAATATCTTTATCCGCGAATACGCTTGCAACACCATTGTCATCAACGACAACGCCGCCGTCATTCGGATGACCTGTCAAGTGCTCAGGCGGGTTGAGGAGCGGGAAGGTTCTCCAGTCGGAAGCCAGTGTTGTAAAACCAATCGTCGGCTGACCATCTTCTGTTGTAGGATGCTTGGCTGTGTAATCACGAATCAGCTTCATGTAATCATCAAGCGTTTTCGGAGTTGGATAACCAGCCTCTTTCAGCACCTGTTTCTGAATCCAGAATGCAGGGCCGGAGTAGTAGTTACTGATGAACTCACCCGTGTATACGCCGTAGTTCGGCAACCAGTAAATATGACCGTCACTGGAATCCTTCATCCGCTCCCAATCTTTTGCATAGTGCTTTTTAAGGTTTGGTGCGTGCTGCTCAATCAGATCCTCCAGCGGAATAACCGCACCGGCCGCAACCAGCTTGGTATCTGCTGTAATCAGGTCAGGATAATCTCCTCCTGCAACCATAACCCCCAGCTTTTGCTGCAAGTCACCTACGAGAAACTCCATGTTCAGTTTGACGCCGAGCTCATCTTCGATCTTTTTGTAGATGCGGTTATCCGCTGCCGGTGCCTGATTTGGTGTTCCGATAAAAGCCGAGATGTTTAATACTTCCTTGCCATCGGGTGTCGTCGTTTTGGCCTCTTCACCGCTGCATCCTGCAAGTGCCAGAGTTAATGCCATAACGAGAGAAACGGAACCCCAAAGTTTCTTTTTCTTCAATCCCCCCATGTATTGCGCCTCCTTGGAAGTGGTTTGCCTTACTGTCTTTATTATGAGGAAATGTATGCGGTTACAAAATAAACAGATTTAAGCATCTGCCCCCCTTAATTTCAGGAGGTAACAAACCAGCTCATACCCCCGTCAAGTGCTCTTCACTGAGCAAACTTCAGACGATATTCCGCCGGTTTCAACCCTGTTCTTCGCTCAAACTGCTTCAAAAAATGCTGGTAACTCTTATATCCGACCTGCTCTGCGATTGCACATGACGCTATGTCCGATGCTTCAAGCAGCCTTATCGCTTCCTCGATCCGCAGATCATGCACCATGTCCAGCACCCCTTTACCATACTTGCGCATAAAAGACTGCCCGAGATGCACCGGATGCATATAAAAGCGTTCTGCCAGCTCCTTGATTGTAAAAGTTTCTCTGAAATGCTCCTGCAAGTATTCAGCCACCATTGCCTGTGTCCCGCCGAGCTGCTTTTGACGAAGGGAGCTTGCCAGTGCCCGGCACTTTAAGCAAAACGACTCCAACATATTGGCAGACTCCTCAATATTCCGATAATCCTGATGCCCAGGATAGATAGCTGTGTTCTTCAACAGCTCTTTTGGTTCTCCTCCCAGCTCCTTGCACAGGGAGAGCCCCCGAAACAAAATCTGGGTGATGAAGATATGAACCAGTTCAGGAGCCGTCTTATTTTTCACCAATTGGCTGAAGGCTTCTCTGATCGACTGGCTCACCTGTTCTGGCGAACCGTTCTCCACATGCTCCATAATGAGATCCACTTCACGAAGAGACTCCGGGTTAAATATGAGACGTTGCTCCTGAATATCTTCGGCGAACAGCAGATCACCCTCATGCAAAAATAAAAAACGCTCCGCCTGGGCTGCCGTGCTTCTCGACAGAGATAAGTTCTCCAACTGCTGCACAGGCAGACCAGTGGCGAGCTGCACGCCATGTGGCACCACTTCGTTTAAAGCAGATAACAGCCGCGTGGCAAAATCCCGATGATTTCCTTCTTGCAGAGTCTCCCGTTCGGAACTACGTTCCCCCCATACGATGCCGCAGACATCCTGCTCATTCTCCACCACATAACAGCAGTGCTCACGGGTCACAACATCCTGAATCGTAGAACGGATCTGACCCGAATCAGCTCGCTGAAATCTTACTTTGACATATGACCATTGACTGGCCTGCTCCTTCAAACTTGAGATCACATGAGCTGCTGTCTCTCTATTCTCATATGCCTGATCAGTAACGAGCGCGAAGAGAATCTGTCTGATTTCCTGATGTTTAGCCTGTTCACGCATAGACTCGCGCTCATGCTTTTGCCTCAATTCGTGTGCCAGTCGCTCCAGCATATCATCCGCTTCTACCGTATCGACCGGTTTTGTTAAATAATTGCTCACACCAAGCCGAATCGCCTGCCTTGCATAATTAAAATCGCTGTAACCGCTCGTAATGACAAACATCGTCGAATCATACCCTTGACGACGAGCCTCTTCAATAAGTTCAAGTCCGTTCATCGCGGGCATATGAATATCTGTAACAACCAGATCAGGCTTGCTTGTGCGTATGGCCTCAACAGCCTCTTCACCGTTGGCACATACACCGTTTATTTCGAAGCCGAATTTCCGCCAGTCGATCAAAAGCTGCAGCCCTTCAATTGCAAACGGCTCATCATCTACCAGAAGCACTTTATACATCTCGTTGCCCCCTTTTCATACGTTACAGTCGATCTGCAGGAATATGAAATCCAGCCTCTGTTCCGCTGCCTTTCTCACTGCGAATCGTAAACGTTGCATGCCCTTCATAGAACAGCTCCAGACGTCGATAGACATTGCGGATGCCCACATGCGAGCCGTCCTTCGCCTGATCCGAGCGTACATCCTGAATTAATTGGCGCAATCTGTCCTGCTCCATACCCACGCCGTTATCAATCACACCAATCGTCAGCCCTGATTCCTCAAGCTGGGCCGTTATATGAATCAACCGACCTGTTTTACGGGCCTGCAGACCGTGCTTGCACGCATTCTCCACAAGCGGCTGAATGCTCATTCTCGGAATCCGCTTGCCTGCAGCCTGCGGATCAATATCCAGTGTATAGTCGAACAACTCCCCGAACCTGAACTTCTCAATCTGAAGATAAAGGGTAGTAAACTGCAGCTCCTCTTGCAGCGGGATCAGATTATCGGATCGACTGAGCAGCTGCCTCATGAGCAGCGATAAACTCTTGATAATTTCCGACACTTCTGTATATCCGTTTTTGGTGCTCACAACCAGCAGCGCATTCAGTGTATTAAACAGAAAATGCGGATTCATCTGGCTCTGAAGCATAGATAATTCTGTGCGCACTTGATCCAGTTCCAGATCCTTATGCCTGATCTCCAATTTGTAGACATCGTTAATAAGAGAATGAATTTTGCTAATCATCATATTAAACGTACGAATTAATCCACCGATCTCGTCCCGGCCCTCCTGAATTTCAATCAGGTCGAAACGCTCATTCCGTACTTTTTCCATATGCCGTGATAACTTCCTAATACGATAATGGTAAGAACGCAGAATAAAATAAATAAGCACCGAGGGCACAATAACACTGATGACGGCCAGCCACAAAATTGAATTACGCGCCTCGTTCAGCAGCTGATCGACATGCCGCGTATCCGCAACCCCAATCAGCTTCCAGCCGTCCAGATAAGCCAAATTGCCAAGAGACTTTTCCAGCACATATTCAGCATCTACATCACCGGACCACTCGCCATCCGCCGGGAAGCGTGCGCTGGACACCACGGGACGATTGTTGCCATCCACCAGCCTCAGCTGCAGGCTGTTCGTCTCACGATTCAGGATGCTGTAGATCCGGTTGACTTCCAGATCAATTTTGGAATACTTCGCGTAATTTGCGTACGAAGTGAACGTCTTCATTTTTCCAATAACACTGATTCGTTTCCCCCGACTGAACCCCGACTCTTCTTCATAATCAATAACCAGAATATCTCCGCTGGCTTGATTCAGCTGGTCAATCCCTGGCAGCGTGGTTCCCTTATCCTTCATGACGATATAATGGCTGCCGGTCTGGATCGTATCATTATTTGTAAAAATACGGACCTCAAGAATGTTCGCCGACATATACCTTGTCAGTTTATCTCGAAGAAAAACATGATACTCATTGTAATATTCCACAGGCGACTGATAGGTACGATCAAGAGCCTCATATAAGGAATCGTCTGCCGCAATCATCCGGCTCAGTGCAACGCTCTCATCAATCATACCCACCAGCTCGCCAGTAGCCCGGTCGATGGATTTGCGCAGATTTTCCTGCTCCCGTACCTTGATATCTGCCGAGGTTCGCTGATAAAAAAACAGATTGATCGCAATGATCGGAAGCAAAATACTAAGCACGTAAATCAGTAAAAACTTGTATCGCAGGGGGATGTCGTTGACGGTCCGAAAGTTTCTCCATTTTGTGCGCACATGATCACCCTTGACTGTTGTTTTTGTATAGAGAAGGCAGTTCCCCTGTAAGCGCTTTAAATTTCTCTGTAAAATACTCGGCATCGTGATAACCCAATTCAAACGCTATATCTGAAATTTTCATATTGGTGCGCCGAAGCAGTCTGCGCGCTTCCTCTATCCGGAGGCGATGCACATATTCGCTGAAGCTGACACCCATCTCACGCTTGAACTGTTGCCCCAAATAAGCCGCATTTACATGAATGTGATTAGCGAGCTGCTGCAATTTGATTTTGGACCGATAATGCTGCTTCAAATATTGAACCGCTTCAGTCACCAGTCCCCCGGAGCCTGGATCGCTCTGGCCAGCGGAAGCAAAGGTTTCTGTAATTCGAACAAAAAGCTCCTTCAAATCTCCCGTAATCCATCTCTCGGTTTGGTGCCAAGCCTGCTCTTGAAGAAGCATGGAATCTTCCCCAAGCACTCGATATTTACGCAGCAGCTCTCCGTGAATATACAGCACAATGCTCTGAGCAAGGCTGAGTCCAGACCGTAATGTCTGCATCTCCTCCAGCATCTCGTCGATCGCATGTGTAATGCCTTTCACATCTCCAGCTTCCATAAAAGAAAGCATTTGCTTGGCATGAGACGTCATTTTCTCAAGATCAGTCTCTTCAAGTGTGCCGTTGACTTCGGCAGGTGTGTCCAGAAGTTCCGCGGCTGCAAACTGCTCGCCTGCATATAGCTGCTCCATCTCCTGTCTTTGTAAATCCAAAGGAACAATCATACTGCGTAACAATTCATGAATCTCTTCAGGTACCAGAGGTTTAAGCACATATTCATTCACCCGATATCGTATCGCCTGCTGTGCATATCCAAACTCGGAATAACCGGTTACAATCACGATCTGGGAATCGTATTTCAGCTCTTCACGCATCGTTCGAATCAGATCCAGTCCATCCAGTACCGGCATCTGGATATCCGTCACCACCAAATCCGGATTCACCGTGCCGATCAGCTCAAGCGCTTCTTCTCCATCCGTTGCAGTTCCACATAACTCATATCCGCAGCCTTGCCAATCAATCATCGTTCTCCAGCCTTCCAGCATAAACGGCTCATCATCTGCTACTATGACCTTGTACATGGATTCACCTGCCATTTCCCCTTTTTTTCTCAAGTATGGCATCGTACAGTCAAAGTGACAATGCTAAAATTAGAATATATCTGCTATATTTATAAGATACTTCAAAAAGCCTTACAGGCTATCCCTTTATCAAGGGCGCATGCAAGGCTATACATCCGGGAAAACCAGCGGACTCTGAAAGCATCTTTAGTTTGACTTACATAACCTAGTCTCGCCCGATAATCCGCCAGAAGGAATCCTTTGGCTGAAGCTGTGTATCAAATACAAACGGCCAGTTTTTGCGACCACGTACAGGGAAATTATCCAGCCAGGTATAATTGTCAGCAACTCCCCAGAACGTCACCGAAGTGATATTGGATTGATATTCACGGAACAGCGCAAAAATATCCTCGTAGCGCTTCTGCTGGAGCTCTGCCATCTCTGCCGTTGGTTCGGTCAGATCGGTACGCCGCTCCTCGTGATCGAACACGGACAAATCCAGTTCAGTCACATGAAGCTGCACATCCAATGAAGCGTAACGTTCAATCGCTTGCCGAATCTCCTCGATAGATGGACCGTGAATATTCCAGTGCCCCTGCATACCAATACCGTGGACAGGAGCGCCCTGATCCAGTAAAGAACGAACCAGATTATAGATTTTCTCCCGTTTGACCGGGTCCGTCTCATTATAATCATTGTAGAACAGCAGAGCATCGGGGTCTGCTTCATGAGCCATATTAAATGCCTGAACCAGATAATCCTCCCCAAGTAACTGCAGCCATTTGGTATCACGCATAATCAGATCAGTCTTATCTTCAATCGCCTCGTTGACGACATCCCAGGCATAAATCTGTCCTTTATAACGGCCAACAACCGTATCAATATGCTGCTTCAGCCGGGACAGCATCAGTTCTCTCGAAGCCGGTCCTCCGGAAGCATCCTCAAATACCCATGCCGGCGTCTGATTGTGCCATACCAAGGTATGCCCGCGTACACCGATTGCACGGGCCACAGCAAAATCAACGATTTCATCTGCCGCCTCAAACGTATATTCATGCTCTCGCGGGTGAACCTCTTCAAACTTCATCTGATTCTCCGCGGTTACACTGTTATAATGCTTCGCAATGAATTCCCCTTCAGTCTTCAGCATTCTCGTATGCACTGCCGCACCTATTTTGAATGAATTGGCATAAGATGCAGATAGGGACGGAATTTCGGTAGACATCCTCGTTCCTCCTCACAGGTTCTTTTTTTCATCATATCGAAAAATGAATGCGCTTTCCATATACAAAATAAACGTTTTGCCCCCTGAAATTCTACCAATTCGAGCAGCGAGCAGGCGGAATAGATCTGCATGCTATACTTTTTCCACCTGCAGCAGGGTCACCTGCTTCACAGTACAGGCCGGACTAATCTGCTCCTCCGAGAGAATGTTCAGCTTGATCAGGCTTTTAAGCTTATGGCTGTCTACTTTGGACAGCAGCCTCCAGATCTCTGGATCGGGCAGAGAAGCGTACAGCTTCTGATCGTCATACTCCTTGCGATGCTGAAGCACTGTTTTCACCTTATAAGAGCCTACTTCCGCCTCATACACCCCCTGCTGCTCACAGTACGCCACAATCTCATCTCTCAACACAGATAACTGCTGTTCAATCTGCTTCTGCTGCTGCTTCAGCTCGAAATACGCCTGTACCTTCTGTTCCATCATCCATCACACTCCTCTACTACCATAGGTATGCAGAAGGTGTGAATTTAGGACAGGCTCACAGCAAGCTTGCGTGCAAATACGGGTTATGAGCAGCAATATTCAGGACCCGCCGCGTAACTTCAGCATCTCTGGGAACACCGCCGCCGCGTGAAAGCAGCACCCAACGTAACCAGGCCAAGGCTTCGAAAGCCGATTCCTCATCCAACATATGATTGGATACAGCTTGTAACTCGGTCTGATAAAAATGGCCCCACTCTTCTCCATTGTATATCCTGATTAGAAAAACAGACCATGCAGCATCGTATCTCGGATCTCCATACTGTCCATTAGTCCAGTCAATAATCGTATATTGTCCGTTCATCTCAACCATATTTCCCAGGTTATAGTCGCCATGGATCAAATGCTCCTGTCTGATCTGTACACGCTTCATCAGATCATGAACAATGGGATAAATATCCTCGTGTTCGGCAGCCTGAGGAAAAAAGTAGTCCACAAAGTCATATCGGGGCAAGTTCGCTTCAAGTTCCTCTCGATGATCTGTAACGTTGACAGAATATTGATGAATCTCATGTAAAGTCTGAGCCATCCGACTTAATATATTTCGATCCAGTCGGCTAACCGGGACACCATCGTAACTCATGAGTAACACTTGATTCTGATGCTGGTCCATCCCCCATCCATAAGGTCTGGACACTCGAACCCCACTCTGCGCAAGAGCAGATAGTAACTCATACTGTTTACCAATATCCGGGCGTGATTCCTTATTCCATATCTTCAACACGTAGAGCTGATCAGGCAGCTCAACGCGCATAACCTCGGCTTCTAATCCTGGCTTCAATGAGATGAGTCGATACGCCTGTTTCATCTCATGCCGAACTGCTTCATCCAGTTGAACCCAGTTAATACTGTCAAGCTGTATCATAGTACTCACAACCTTTCGTTTACATCATGCCGGATCAAGCCCTTGCCTATAACATTGGCAGACACAGGCTCCCTGCCCAATTCTCTGGCCCATATCGATAACTGCCCCATATGATGAATTTCGTGTGCAATCACATGACGCATGATTTCACCCCAAGCGTCTATATCTACACGTCCATCGGCTCGGCGGTCGATGTAAGGTCTCTTTTCCATACTCGGCTCCCAGGCCAGTACAAATGATTCAACGTCCAGATGCAGTTTTCGGTCAAACTCACGAACCGCTTCAAGCGTCTGATAGTTTGCAAAGTCCTCCGCACCGTCGGGTTTGCCTTGCAGCACCTGCAGCCAGCTCCACTCCACATCAATGACATGAAAGAGAGTTCTCAAAATACTCCCGACCCCACCTGTACGTTGACGAAGCAGTTCTTCTGGCGGCAGTTCTGCACACCACGCGTACCACTGTTCACGCACCATCCAGTTATATCGAAAAAACGTTTCCATACAGCTTCACGCTCCTAGGTTGGATTGACCTGTTTTACAGCAGGTTCTTGATTAATTCCATATTCGCAAAACTGGTTGACGTATGCTCGGTATCACCATAAATGCCGCTAATTTGGCTAAAGCCGGATCTGAACCAGAAACGTAAGGCTGGCCAATTTTTGAGTGCTACATTAATTCTAATCTCATGGTAACCCAGTCCGGCAAGCTGCCGAGTTAAAGCAGACATCATTTCCTGTCCATACCCTTGTTTCTGAACACCACTCTGAATATACAAAAATTCTAAGTACAGCACATTTTCAGCAGGGTAACCGTGATATACACTTAACAGTCCTATCTTCTGATCTTCCGCAGCTGTGCGTATGCTTTGAATTCTGTAATTGTTCAACGTTCCACCTGGAGGAAGGTTCCCTTGTTCCAAGCAATTTTTCACGTAATTCGGATCATTTTCTTGTCCATCCCATTGTTGTATATAGCGGCTTGTATCGTACAGTGATTGAAGTTCAGCAATATCAGAAACCTCTACATCTGATATTAGAAGCCGTTCTGAACTCCATCTTGAAGGAAGCTGTTCCACCATTATTCACTCCATTTATATCAATCGAACTAAAGATTTTACACAATCCACTCCGATGACAGAACAACCTGGAGAGTAACGGTTATCCCCAGATTTTTTTTGATTCCCTTATCCAAAGGGGAAAATCCGGTGATCAGCGTATGCTTCCGAAGCAGCTTTCTTTCAGAATGCTTTCAGGCGACCGCTCCGCTTTTTCAGGTTTTTTCTATCCTCTCCGTTAACGTGTAAATGGATAGTTCAACTTATATCTTTCTCAGTTAATCTCTTCTTGATATACAAGACTATATGTATTCCGGTATAAATAAACAGAATATTGACAAAGTACACCAGCAAATTAATATGCATGCCCGAAATAAACCAGATGGATGCCTCCGGGTTTGAAATATGATAGTCCGTCAGAAAACGGAGCGGGAATCCATACTCCGTATGAAGCGGGCCGCCTTCCGTCTGCAATGTACCGGGAATGAAAAAGATAGATAGTAGAGCAAGCCATGCAGACCAATTAAATATTTTTTTATGAATCGTCATCACGTCTCCTCCTGTTCTTCCTTAATCGGATTACCTCCATAGTATGTTCCCTCCAATTCTTTATCCAGATAATTCCTGCACATCAGTAATAACAAGAACTTTATGACCTGCCATGATGCAATCCGGCTCCTCTTCTTAATTATTAACACGCTGGTTTGACGTTTGGTTATGTTCTATTTCATGTTTAATGCAATGACCGCCTGCCTTTCATCGATTAGAGTTATCATTCTTATACCATTTCCGCAGCTGATTAATGTGTGCCTGATGATAACGATTGTGGTCAGCCATATGCCACAGTGCCCAGCGAACGGAAGCCTGCTTTTCATTCTCATGTCCGAAAGCAAGCACGGTATTCAGGTCTTGATCAGTCAGCAGCGAGCATGTTTGCTGCAGCATGGTCATAACCAAACGATGTTGAGAAATCAGTGTGTCTCTTGACACTCCCTCAATGAACGGAAGTTTGTTATCTTTACCGATCATAGGGCCATACTGCTCCAACATATCGTATGGGAGTTGCTGTCCTTTCATGCGATATACCCAGTTCAGGTCAACGAACATAATATGTCTTAGCAGCTGAGCTGTGCTGTTGTAGAGATTACCGGGTCCTTTATAATCGACCTCCTCCTGTGACATTGAACCCGTAATGGATTCCAACCTGTTCCAGTTCTCTTCTACCATAGCGAAAAGCATGCCCACCGCAGAACTCATGTGATCTTCACCTTTTAAATCATGAATCACGCTCATCACTCCTTAATAGATTTATCTATCTTCACTGCTTATCTTTCAATAACGCTTTGATTTCCCTTAACTCTTCCAAAATCTCGCGCGTATGCTCACTATTTTTCGAAGTATCGATAGCCGCCTTAACTACATATTGACCTAGAATCAGCAATACAAGTACACCAATAATGACAACAAAAATGATAGTTACCTCCCCCTATTTAGACCAATGAATGAAAAAGGCGATCTTATAAACGAGAGAAGGCGACCTTGCTAGATCGCCCTTGTCGCTAATTCATTTCTTTTTCGAGTTGATTCCCGTAGAAGGCTTTTAAAATAAAATCCCGACCAGGCACGTTCAGACGCGCATACGATTGCAGATATGGTCTATTATCATAGGGCACCGCCGTAAATTTCACATCCAGCTGATGCTTCTGAAAATCCACAATTCCGTATCTCGCCACCGCCAGATCATTACAACCCAATGCTCCCGGATTCAGGTAGACGCGCCGCGCTGTCCTGAAATAATGCAGAATATGATAGTGTCCAAAACAAATCAGATCATACGAGCTGCCTTCGTATTTTGCATCCCACTTTATTCCGGCAGGCTCCTTCTCGATTGCATCCAGCTTGTCATCCGTCATATGATAATGTGTCAAAAGCACATGCTGTCCTTCAACTTCTTCTTCGATCGTTTGGGGTAAAAGCTGTATTCGCTTGATGGAGTCCTCGCTGAGCCGCTCCGCAATCCACTCATGATGCTGCTGCATGCCTTTGTGTCCTTCCAGCGGCCCTTTCCCCTCAAGCAGATGCAGTACAGCTTGTTCATGATTTCCTGCGATAGCCGTCAGGTTCTTGCGATTGTATAACATGTCAAGAACTTCATTGGAATAAGGGCCAAGGCCGATCATATCTCCCAAACAAAATAACCGCTCAATATCCCCCTGTTGATCAATATCCTTCAGTACAGCTTGAAGTGCAGGCGCATTTCCATGAATATCGGTTAGAATAGCCGCTTTCATTCCGATTCCTCCTCGGGAATATACATCGTCTGAATCTCCTGAACCCCCTGTACAAAGCCCAGATTCACATATACGGACTCTGCTTCATTACCTTCCATCACATACAGCCGCAAAAATGGATAATGACCCTTGAGCATCGTTAATGCTCTCTGTAACATCCGGGTAGCCAGTCCTCTTCCTCGATACGAAGGAATGACGCCGATACTGTATACCGCAGCCTGATTGTCCTGTAGACACAAGCGGCAGTTGGCAACCAACTGTCCCGTCTCCTGATCATATACAAGCGTAGAGGCCCGGGACAGGATCTCGTTCGTATAATTAGGGTCTTCGTCAGGCGTAAAATCTTCCAGGGATTTCTGCTTTCTTCGCGTTGCTTCAAGACTGCCGCCAAAACTCTCCAGATCACACCGGGCAATCTGCTCTTCGTTGATGTACTTCAAACCGCCCGTTCCGTTTTCGATAATCTCGGGACTTTGTACAGACCATCTGTCCTCCCATTCGATCTCATAACGATCCACAGGCCGCTGCATCCAGCGGCACCTGAATTCGGCCGGCCAGAATCCAGCTCTGGCAAACCAGTCCACCTGACCCGGCAAAATCTCAAATGTCACAATACGTCTACTGCGATCAGACCACTGCATTAATTTTTGCTTCAGCAGCTTGACGACCTGATATCCTTGCTGGAATGGCGGAATCAAGAATAAATGATACATCTTGTTCGGTTCCATTCGCACACCGCCTATTTTGCTCTCATTCTGATAGATCCAGTACGCGCTGCACCTTGAGGAGTTGAACTCTTCTTCTCTGAAAAATCCAACGTAACCCATATCATAATAAATGGTGCAAAATAACCCCCACTCCTGATCATCCGCAAGCCTGAGCGAGTATTCATCTGACAGATCATATTGAAGCGTGTCTGCAGTCCACTCTGTTAAACTCATATGTCATTCCTCCTAGACCACGTATCCAATCTCCGTAATATCCTCCTGAAGCTCATCAAGCTCCAGTTCCGCGTTCAGCCCCTGCAGCAGTTCTTCATTCAGCGGCTTCATAGCAAAAACATGCTGTACCCACTGCAGCTCGAGTTCAATCTCATAATACCCCTGAGCCCAGGCAAGATAATACGCTGCACCTCCAGTAAGCAACTGCAGCAAGGCATAGGCTTCATCCGCAAGCTGCTGACTCGAGGCCCACTCGTTCCGCCCCGCTTCATTCCAGATGCAGAATGTCGTCTGATCCATCATAAAAGCGGGCTCTTTCAGAAACGCTTCATATACCTTAGGCACACCCGTCAACACGTCACCAAGTTGATTCTTATGAAGAGATGCATAGGCTTTGTCGTAACCTTTCACGATCAAACCGCGGGAATCAAACAGCGCAAAGTAGTGATCTCCCTCTCCATCTCTCAGCGAGGCCATCTGTTCATTCACATCCCAATGCGCATTGTATGAGTAGAATCTATACTGCCATTCCGGCATCAAAATGGCATCCAGCATCGCTGCTGCCTTGAACATCCGCTGGCACTCTTGAATATCGGGCAGTTGCTGGATAAAACTAGAAGCTTTCCGCATGCCTTTACCTCCTGAATGATGTTATTAATCTATCCTGCTGCTTCTCTTGCGCACAAAAATCAGCCAGCTGTCCGAGCCGCCATAATTAATTGCAGTACCCCTTCCTTCTCTTGCGAGGTAAATAGAACCATCTGCATCCCTTGGTTGATCTGTACTTGAACCTGTTCTGTATCCAGAGCTTTTAAAGCTTCCAAAGCGTAACCCACATTGAATGACACTTTACATTCCACTCCGAGAAATTGATCGATATCCAGAGACTCCAACGCTTGATTTACTTGACTTGAGGCGCTGAACTGCACCTGCTTCGCCTGAACCCGCATTCTAATCAGATTTGTTCTCTCCTGAGAGGCAATAATTGCTACTCGTTTCAGCGAAGCTATAAGTGTAGACTTTTGGAGGTTAAAACGAGCTGCGTACGCCCCTTCTACATCTATATCAACGTTCGGATAATTGCCTGAAATGGAATGGGTTAGAAGTGTAAAATCTTTGCCGTTAAACTCAATTTTGGATTTGCATAATTTGACGTCCACAGACTCATCGCCAAGAAGTTTTTCAAGCTCGTTTATGGCCCGGCCAGGAACAATTGCCGTTTCGCTGGCAGCAGAACTTTCAGACTTTAGAGTCTGCTTCACCTTCCCCATCCGATACCGGTCACAGCCAATCATGGTTAACGTGTTATTCTGAACCTCCATCTTCACACCGGTAAGTGTGGGCATCTGTTCTTTTTTCTGGATTGCAAACAAGGTTTGACGAATCGCGGCTTTCAGGTATCCTCCGTGGATCGTAAACAATGTCTTTTCCTCCATGCGCTCTGGAAGCGGGTATTCATCAGCCGGCAGCAGTTGCAGCATAAAGGTGGATCTGGCAGAGGGGGTAGTCACCGTTAAACGATCATTCGTTTCCTCGTTGGATAAAATAATCTCGCTCTCTTGCATCTTTCGCACAATGTCGGCCAGAAGTTTGGCTTGCACCACAACTCTGCCTGATTGCTGAATCTGAACATGCTCTGTATGCATCTCCGTCATAAAAAAAGTGGTGCCCTCTCCACCAATGATGCTAATTCGGTCTGTAGACACCTCTATATACACACATTCAAGCACTCGAACATGCTCATTGGATGACACAAATCGGACCGTTCTGCTTAACTGCTCCAGCAAACGAACACGGTTTATAGCTACTCTCATGGGGACAGCTCCTTGCTTTGGAAATTAAGCAGTGAAACAATGACATATAGAAAAGCCTGTACTACAGTTGGACGTCTCTCCTGAAGTTATAGATATTTCTTAAATGCTTTACTGGACTCTCCATCATACCCAAGCTTCGTGTAGAAGTGATGCGCCCCGTGCCTGGAGGCACCACTGGCAAGAAGCATCTTCGAAGCGTTCAACTGTACACATACCTGTTCAAGGTGCTCCATTAATTCTGAACCATATCCCTTGCTCCGCACCTTGTCAGAAATAACAACCCTCTCCACCACACCAAACGGTCGATTTCCTGCGAGAGCATCCAAGCATATATGTAAATGTGCGGTACCGACTATCTGATCCTGCACTTCGTATACAAACAGAAAGCTGTGTTCGTGGCATCTAATCTCTTCAATGCGTTCAGCGAGCACTTTCGTACCCGCATGATCAGGCAGTAGTTCTCTGTACAATCCTTCAATACATGCTGCATCCCTGGCTTCCGCTTCTCTGATCATGACTTGCTGCCCCCTATTCTCTTATACGGTAACTCAAAATAATATCACCGTTATCCTCTCGTTCACCTGTTTCCTCAAAACCACAATGCTTGTACAGCGTATTGGCTGTGATATTGTGAGGTACATGAGATACTCTGATCTGTTTACAGTCGCTTCGTTCTTCCAGCATGTGAATAATCTCCTGGATAGCGTTTTTGCCATAACCCTGCCCCTGATATTGCCTATCAATCATAAAGCGAAGAATCCAGTAGTACCCATCCGTATACATCTCGTTATCAAATAAAACAAATCCGACCATGTCATCTCCCGCATAAATCCCGTAGGGTCTTGAAGTGACTTCCTTGGTCGCATGGATTAATGAATCCGCGTTGCTGGCTACCAGTGCTAACTGATCTTCCCGTGGTTGAAGACGGATACACTGCTCCTCATTTTCCTTTGTTATCCGTTGTAAAGTTACTCGTTTCTCCATGTGATAATTCATACTCAACACTCCTTCAGCTGTCACTGCCTAAATTCTTTTGATCAGTATGACTTCCAGTGGCTGATTGTCCAGCAGGAGTGCGCCTGCATCTACATAGCCCATTTTCCGATAAAAATGCTGTGCTTGCTCGTCCGATTGTGTGGAGGTCATGACGATATCAAAACCCTTTTGTTTCATTTCATTTTCCCAATGCTGCACAACCAGCCGCCCTAATCCGCGACCGCGATACGGCTCTTCCATCCAGATCATATTCATAAAGGGCATGTTATCCCAAAAATATCCATACCTCATCCAACCGATCCTTGCTTCACCTTCCCAGAGGATGTAAATTTCCTTCTCCTTTATCTTGGGTTCAACCAGTCCCTGATGAATATGCCGATCCTTATCAACGATGTAGGTGTAGTCTGTCTGCAAGGCATATTCAATGTTCATGTGCATAACTCTCCTTTATGTTGGAATCTCATCTATCATAACCCAAAATGTGGTATCTGCGTATGATTTCTTCCTCTGCTTCTGATCACCATGCTCATAGCATGGCATGCAAAAAAGCCGCGTTATCCGCGGCTCACTTTTGTGCTTAATCCCGATTTATCTATTCAAGCTTTAGCTAGTTAGCTTCAGAGTTGCTGTTCGTTTCTTCCGCTCACCATCTGGCCTTGATACCATACAGCTTCTCTGTGTGCCCGCCGAGCCACCGCTTCGGCCGCACAGCTCGCATGTACCAGCACAAAACTCGCCGCATCCCCCGCCTTCGGCCAGACCCTCTCCCCTGCTGCATTCAGCGGTGTCACTCCGCCTGTAATCACGGCCAGCGACTGTGATAAAGACAACTCGTCACTGTATCCATACAGCTCAGCGAATCGGCCAGCCTTCTCCAGCATATCGCCGCTGCCAAACGGTGACCAGTGATCCGTCAGACTGTCCGTTGCCAGCTTCACGTTGACACCTGCTTGCCGAAGCATCGGAAGCGGCATCATCGTCTTGCCAATCGGAACGGTTGAAGCCACACTCATGCCTAGCGATGCCATTCGACCCGCCATTTCTTCGGCCTCGTGCTGTTCTGCACTGGCAAACCAGAACGCATGACTGACCGTAACCTGACCATGAAGCGCCGCTTCTTCCGTCAGTCTGACAAGCTCAAGCAATGTCTGCTTGCCCGCTTCTCCGCTGTCATGCAGATGCATATCAATCCCCGCCTGATGCTTCACTGCCAGCTCAACCATCGTATGCAGCGATTTCTCTATATTTTTATCTACAGTATAAGGATCAAGTCCCCCAACATGAGTTGCTCCTTCTGCCATAGCTTGTTCCATAAGCTCCACCGAGTTTGAGTGGTACAGCCCATGCTGCGGAAACGCAACAATTTCGGAAGATAACTTTCCTGCATAACGATCAAGTGCCTGTTTCGTAACCTCCAACCGCCGCAGCCCGCTGACCGGTTCAATGTTGCAATGTGCACGAACATGTGTGGAGCCATTGGATTGAATCAAAGCGAGCAGGCTTTCTGCCTGGCGTCTGGCCTCGGGCAGCAGCTTAGGCAGCAGCACCTTCTCCTCTTCCATGCGATCAAAGATACTGGAGATACGTCTAACCGCTCTCCACGGCCCATCATAGTAGGTTTTATCCAGATGAATGTGTGCTTCTTCAAACGAAGGCAGCAAAAGAAGCCCTTTGCCATCTATTTGCGGCAAATTGTCCGTCAGCTGTTCACTACCATCCAGAACGGCTGCGATCACTCCGTTCTCAATCCGAAGATGCGAGAGTCCTGTTTGTGTGCCTGTGACCTCTGTTCCTTCACGAATGTACCCTTGTTCCAAAATGACATTTGTCAGCCAATATGTCTGTTGCATAGATCATTCACCTCTTGATGTTAAAATTCAAACCTTGCATGCCCTCCAGCTTCAACACCTTGAATCTGCTCGATATCCAGCAGCCTGCGCTTCAACTCCAGACCACCACGAAAGCCCGTAAGCTTGCGGTTCGCACCAATAACTCGGTGACACGGGAGCAGCAAAGGAATCGGATTCGCTCCGTTCGCTGCACCTACAGCCCGCACAGCCGAAGGCCGTCCGATCACGGCAGCGATATCGCCATAGGTACGTGTCTCACCGTATGGCACACGCCCGAGCGCTTTCCATACCTGCTGCTGAAATTCGGTACCGATCAGGTCAAGCGGGATGTCCTCTGTGTAAGCTGTCCTTTCTCCTGCAAAATAGGATTTTATCCAGTCCATCATACCGGTCTGTTTTAACGCTTGCTCATTTTCCTCCAGCTCGGCGCCAGGTGCAATTTTACCAATCCAGCCGTGCCAGTCCTCCAGCGTTTCATTCGGCATAACGATCCTGCACAGCCCCTTCTCTGTTGCAAGCAGACTCCAAGGACGACCGTCCAGCTGCATCGTGGTATACATTATCTTTTGACGCATTCCCTATTCACCCTCTCTTTAACATTGTCTGAGTCAGAACCCCTTTGCCATCATCTGAGTCAGGAGCTTGTCTCTTTTGGCGCAATTGTCTGTTTGTTCACCTTACGTTTCATGCTGCGGATCACTTTCTTGTCCTCCGGCGTTACCCGGTATGATTCCGTAATCTTCTGCAGTGCCTTGTTGTACGTAAAATCATCAATCGTGTTGTGCCTTAAATACGGCATGGTAGCTTCAGGCTGCTTCACATAAGCGATCGAGATTGCCCAGGCCACAGCCATTTTCACATAATAAGCCTCATGTTTAATCTGATCAAGCAACGGTAACACCTGATGAATATAAGGCTGCTCCAGATAAAAGTTCAACAGCATAACCACGCCAAAGCGGATGTCATATTCCTTCTCGGATTTCAGATAAGGCTGAATAAAGTTCCACATCGCTTCGGTATGCACTTTCGTATATTTCAGTCCGGCACAGAAGCTGTCACACACGGACCAGTTGTCGATCTTGGGAACAAAAGCCGCAATAAGGGTCAGCAGCTCATCCAGCTCTGCCTGCACATGCCCGATGACCATGCCCTGCAGCATCACTTCTTCAAAATATTCGTCCTTTGCCGTATTCAGGTACGTCCGCCAGTCTCCTGCGGCGATCTGTTTGGCTATTTTGCGGACTGCGGGTAAGCGCACCCCCATTACATTGGATATATTCGGGATAAGAGAAGCCGCGAATTTCTGGTATTCCGGCTCAGCCAGACTGAGCAATTGTGTTCGAATATCTCTTTCCAAGAAGGACGACCTCCACATCGGTTTTATTGTAAAAGCTGTAGAACAAGTATATCCTGAGCGCTTCCGTTTGTAAGCCTATCTCGAATGTTTAAGCAAGATTACAATATCCTGTCCCATGTGGGTACAGCGTTGTTTAACACTAGCGCCTTTTCGTTTAAAAATATGAAACCCAGCATTAGAAAAGGAGTGTCGATATGAAAAGGTCACAGACGACCAAAGAGCTTTCCCTTGAGGAAATCACCTTGCAGCTTACGCAGCATGTACAATCCCGGAATCTGCCGGAATTCTATAAACTTGTGAAGGAACTGCGTCCCTATGATCTTTCACTCATCTATAAAAAGTTCCCGAAAGACGACAAAAATCGCTTTCTTCTTCTATTCAAGCCGGATATACTGGCCGATCTGGCCGAGAACCTGAAGCTGCACGAGCAGGCTGAACTTTTTGAACGACTCGGGCCAGAGCGTACACTGGAAGTCATGCAGCAGATGGATAAAAGTGACCTCATCCGCTTCATGCACGATCTGCCTGCAAAGCGCAGAGAAGAATTGCTGTCCAGCATGAATCTGGATCATTCAGCGATTATCCGCTCTGTGCTCAGCTATCCACCGGAAACGGCCGGACGGATTATGACAGACCGTTATCGTACCCTGTTCACTCACGATACAGCGAAGGAAGCACTAAGACAATCACAAGGCACTTTACATCTCTCCGCTTCCAGTTATCTCTATGTCACCGACAATGAGGGCAAGCTGGCTGGTGTGGTCAGTTATCGTTCTCTCGCTCTGGCCGATGACAAAACCAAGGTGGAGGAATTGATGACCAGACGGGTCATCCACGCCACCGTAGATATGGACCAGGAGGAAGCGGCCCAGCTGCTGCAGCGCTACGAATTCATGGCTCTGCCCGTTGTAGATGAGAACAACCGTCTGTGCGGCATCATCCAGATGGACGATGTCATTGACATTATTATGGATGAGGCCAGTGAAGACCTCGCCAAGATGGGCGGCGGCGGCAAGGATATTGATTTTGATACCAAACCACTCGTCGCGGTCAGACGCAGGCTGCCCTGGCTTATTTTGCTGTTATTAATCGGCCTGATCTCGGGAAGCATTGTGGATTTTTTTGAGGATACATTGAATCAGGTTGTGGCGCTCGCATTTTTCATGCCCATGATTGCCGGAATGACAGGAAATACGGGAACGCAGTCGCTCGCGGTTGTTGTACGCGGACTGATTGGACGCAAGCTGGACAGAACAACGGTGCTTGCTCTGATTATACGAGAGATCAAAGTCGGCATGATGATTGGTGTGGTCTGCGGCGTGCTGATTACGGTGATCGCATATATCTGGCAAGGGGACTGGCTGCTCGGTATGATCATCGGTGTGTCCCTGTTCTTTACGTTGATCATCGGTACACTGACAGGCACCTGCATTCCGCTCCTGCTCAGCCGCTTCAAGGTCGATCCTGCTGTAGCTTCCGGTCCGTTGATTACAACGTTGAACGATATTCTTTCACTGTTTATCTACTTCGGCATCGCTACCCGTTTCATAGGTGCATTGATGTAGATAATGCGAGGTCAGGATCAGTTTCTTCTGTTCTCTCCGTTAACGTCTTGTAATTGAATGGTTCTCAAGTTATATCGTAAGGACGTATGGGAATAAGCTGGAACCTCTTGACCATAAAGAAAAATATGGTATCGTAAGTTATATCATATGTTGAAACTTGGTTTCAAACAATGAAACAAGAGGTGGTTATTGTGCCAATCGATTTTCACGATCAACGCAACAGAATGACGTATGCGACCAGAACTGCGGATGCATCTTGGCTCTCTTTGATTGAGGAGCATGCAGGCATAGCTGGTAAAGAAATTGTTGATATCGGCTGCGGTGGAGGAATTTATACTAAAGCTTTAGCAAGCTCAGGAGCGAAGCATGTCACTGGAATAGATTTTTCGGAAGAGATGTTAAACGGGGCTGCCAAGCATTGTGAGAATTTGAGCAATGTCACATTCAGACAAGGCAATGCCTACAGCTCGGGACTTCCAGACAGTACATTCGATATCGTCCTGGAAAGAGCGCTCATACATCATCTACAAGATTTAGACAGCTGTTTTCAAGAAGCTAAGCGTATCCTGAAAACAGATGGTGTATTCATCATTCAAGACAGAACACCGGAAGATTGTTTACTGCCAGGGGATGAACATCATATTAGGGGTTACTTCTTCGAAAAGCATCCTGAATGGATTGACATGGAGCGCTCCCGTCGGCACGAAGCCCATGAAGTCCAGAGATCGCTTGATTCCAATGGATTCGTGATCGTAAAAACAGTGCAGCTCTGGGAAACCAGGTGTGTTCATCAGGACCTGGCTGCATTAAATAAAGATCTGGCGCAGCGGACCGGACGCTCGATTCTTCATGAATTAACAGACCATGAGCTTGGCGAGCTGATTGTGTTTATTAACAGCAAACTTAAAAACAGCACAGCTCCGATTATTGAAAAAGATTCATGGACATTATGGATTGCCGTTCCAAAATAAAGTCAAAAAGGGCTTGGCACACGCCAAGCCTTTTTGCTAAGTTTGTATTAAGCCGCTCTTTTATTTTTGTTATAGATATCAAACGCTACCGCCAGAAGCAGCACCAAGCCCTTGATTCCCTGCTGCCAGTCGATACCGAGACCGATCAACGACATCCCGTTGTTCAGCACACCCATAACCAGACCACCGATGATGGCACCAAACACCGTTCCGATCCCGCCTGAAGCCGACGCCCCCCCAATGAAGCAAGCCGCGATGGCATCCAGCTCAAAGTTCGTACCCGCTCTTGGCGTAGCAGCATTCAGACGTGCGGCAAAGATCAGACCGGATACCGCAGCCAGTGTACCCATGTTCACGAACACCCAGAACGTGACTTTTTTCGTTTTGACCCCAGACAGCCCTGCCGCTTTCTCATTGCCGCCGAGAGCATATACATGTCGTCCCATGACGGTACGATTCATCACAAAGGAGTACACCACAATCAGTACAAACAAGAGCACCAGAATATTCGGGATCCCCGCATAACTTGCCAGTACAAATGTAAACAGGTTCGTGACCGCAGCGACCACAATCAGCTTGAGCAGGAACAGCCCTTGAGATACAACCTCAAAGCCATACTTGCGCTGGGATGCGCGTTCCCGCAGTTCATTAATGATGTACCAGATCGTAAGTGCAATCCCCACAATAATGGACACCAGACCCAGACCGGAGAATTGAACGTCCGGCAGGAAACCGGAGCTTATTTTCTGGAATCCGGCAGGGAAAGGGGAGATGGACTGCCCTTCAAGCACAATCATCGTCAAACCACGGAACAGCAGCATTCCTGCCAGCGTCACAATGAAGGCCGGAATCCGTACATATGCGATCCAGAAGCCCTGCCATGCGCCAATCAGCGCACCGACCAGCAGGGAAGCAATAACTGCAAGCCACGCGGGCAGCTGCCAATCCACCATCATGATGGCGGCTACGGCGCCGACAAAGGCTGCAATCGAACCGACAGACAAGTCGATATGGCCTGTAATAATTACCAGCACCATGCCGATGGCGAGGACTAGAATGTAACTGTTTTGCAAAATCAGGTTTGTAATATTGATCGGCTTGAGCAGCAACCCACTCGTCAGCACTTCAAACAGAAGCATAATGACAACGAGGGCGATGATCATACCGTATTGACGTATATTATTTTTGAACAGTTTAGTTACCGTTTCCATGCTTACCGCCTCCAGACTTGGTCATATATCTCATCAATGTTTCCTGCGATGCCTGCTCCCGGCTGACTTCACCCGTGATTCTTCCGGCATTCATCACATAAATCCGGTCACACAGACCCAGAACCTCCGGCAGCTCGGAGGAAATTACCAGCACACCCTTGCCTTCGGCAGCAAGCTTATGGATAATCGTATAAATTTCGAACTTGGCACCTACGTCGATTCCACGCGTCGGCTCATCCAGAATCAGAATATCGGGCCCGGCAAAAATCCATTTGCTCAGCACCACCTTCTGCTGGTTGCCTCCACTCAGATTGCCTGTTTTCTGGAGGATGTTAGGTGCTTTAATGTTCATGCTTTTTTTCATCTCTTCCGCAACCAGCACTTCCTCTTGCTCGTTCACAACGGCATTGCGGGTCAGTTTGCCAAGTCCGGTGAGTGAAATGTTGCGTTTGATATCATCCATTAAAATAAGTCCATATTCCTTGCGATCCTCTGTCACATAAGCAAAACCATTCTGAATGGCTTCTGTCACACTGTTGTTCTGAATCGGCTTGCCGTCCTTGATCAGCTGTCCCGAGATGTTGCGACCATACGATTTGCCGAAAATGCTCATCGCAAGCTCAGTACGTCCCGCACCCATCAGTCCCGCGATCCCTACGATCTCACCGCGTCTGATGTTCATGTTGATCTGATCCAGCACCTTACGCTCCGCCTGATGCTCGTGATACACTGTCCAATCCTTCACCTCCAGCACCACGTCTCCAATGGTGGCATGACGTTCAGGATAACGATTCGTCAGGTCCCGTCCAACCATTCCGCTGATGATTCGATCCTCGGTGACGTTGTCCTTTTTCATATCGAGCGTTTCAATCGTCTTGCCGTCCCGCAAAATCGTCACCGCATCCGAAACCTTGGACACCTCGTTCAGCTTATGGGAGATCAGGATACAGGCGATGCCCTGCTTTTTGAACTCGAGCATCAGCTGCAGCAGATTTTCACTGTCATCCTCATTCAGCGCAGCAGTTGGCTCATCGAGAATGAGCAGACGTACTTTTTTGGAGAGCGCTTTCGCAATTTCGACCAATTGCTGCTTGCCTACTCCGATGCTGGACACAAGAGTATTCGGATTTTCGTTCAAGCCCACCTTGCCCAGCAGTTCACGCGTTCCGACAAAGGTTTCCTTCCAGTTCACGATGCCTTTGCTGGCACGTTCGTTGCCCAGAAATATATTTTCTGCAATCGAGAGATACGGGATCAGCGCCAATTCCTGATGGATAATGACAATGCCCAGCTCCTCACTTTGTTTAATGTCCTTGAATTCACACGTTTTACCGCGGAACAAAATATCTCCTTCATAGCTTCCATAGGGGTATACCCCGCTCAGCACCTTCATCAGCGTAGACTTGCCTGCGCCATTCTCACCGCATATCGAATGAATCTCGCCTTCCCGCACCTTCAGATTGACGTTTTCCAGCGCTTTGACACCGGGAAATGTTTTGGTTATGTTCTTCATTTCAAGAATGATGTCCGTCATGGCATGTGCTCCTTTCCTGGGTTTGCGTTACGGCAGCCCTATTTCATGATCTACCTCATGGCAAACCAATCTCCTGTTTCGTGTAATACTTGCTGCCCACAATATCTTTTTCGACATTGGTTCGATCTACAGAGATCGGGTCGAGCAGATAAGCCGGAACCACCATTAATCCGTTGTTATACGATTTCGTATCATTCACTTCTGCTTGTTTTCCCTGCAAAATGCTATTGGCCATCTCCACCGTTTTCTCAGCGAGCTTACGTGTATCCTTGAAAACCGTCTGTGTCTGTTCCCCGGCCACAATAGACTTGATGGATGCCAGTTCCGCATCCTGTCCGGTAATAACCGGCAGCGGTTTGTTCGGCTTGCCGTAGCCGATGCCTTTCAGAGATGAGATGATCCCGATACTGATGCCATCATATGGGGATAACACCGCATCCAGATTATCGCCCGAATAGTAGGCACTCAGCAGGTTATCCATCCGTGCCTGAGCCAATGCCCCGTCCCAGCGCAGTGTGGCGATTTGTGCCATCGTCATCTGTTTGCTTCGTACGACCAGCTTGCCGGAATCAATATAAGGCTTCAGCACAGACATTGCACCGTCAAAGAAAAAGTAGGCGTTATTGTCATCCGGTGATCCACCGAACAACTCAATGTTAAATGGCCCCTTGCCTTCTTTGAGCCCCAGCTTCTGTTCAATGTAGGAGGCTTGCAGCACGCCCACTTTAAAGTTGTCAAACGTAGCATAATACGTCAGATAAGGTGTATTGCGGATGAGCCTGTCATACGAGATAACCTGTATGCCTTCGTCATGAGCCTTCTTGATCACATCTGTCAGCGTGTTGCCATCCACCGATGCGATCACCATCACATCCACACCCTTGGTAATCATGTTCTCAATCTGGGAGATCTGATTTTCGACGACATCCTCTGCGTACTGCAGATCGGTTTTGTATCCTTGCTCCTGGAACAGACGAACCATGTTCTCCCCGTCTCCCACCCAGCGTTCCGATGATTTGGTAGGCATGGATATACCGACATATCCTTTTTCCTTGCTGCCTACATCACTTTCAGCCAGATTACAGGCCGAGAGCATCAAAGCCATTATCAGAAGCCAGATGAGTATTGCTCCTTTTTTCATATGAAGTTCCCCTTTCTTCACGTCTTTACGTTCCGATTCATTATCGAGATAACGCTTACAACTGGGCGAGTGTCACGCAGTCATCATGCCTTTCTGCCTCCTATCGTAGCATTTCAACTACGTGTGGTCTTTGCAGGTTTTGAACCTTTTTTATAAAAATTTAACTTTTGATGGAAGAGGATAACGAAAAACCCACCGCAGGCGGTTAACCTTTTGCGATGGGTTTGATTATAGGTTCGATATGTTAATAGTCTACATTGGCCCTGCGGACGAATTGTCCGTTCCGCCGTTCTTCCGATACTGGGCAGGAGAGATGCCCATCGTTTTTTTGAAGGCCGTGCTGAAATAATGCTGTGTATCATACCCCACTCGTTCAGCAATCGTGTGGATCGGGAGCGCAGTGGAGTCCAGAAGCTGAGCAGCCTTACGAATGCGGGCGCGTGTAACCAGTGTAACAAAGGAATCGTTCAGCTCTTTTTTTAACACACGGCTGAGGTACACTGCCGACACCTGCAGACGGGATGCGAGTGATTCCAGCGTCAGCTCCCGCTCCGCGTATTCCTCCTGAATTAACTGCCGTGCCCTGCGCACAAGCGGGGAGAGCTTCACTTCCTCGTATACCTGTGCACGGCAGTGCCGGTACGTCTCCGGCACCTCTTCGAGCGTTCCCGTATGAGACTCGACATAGGCATGTACTGCGATATTCAGGCAAGCACTGATCTGCTGCTCCAGCAGAGATGATATCTCCTCTCCAGCCTCCTGCCACAGACAGATGCCGATGAGACCGCTCCCCTCCCGAAAGAGCACATGCGGACGGTTCTCGAGCAGCTCTGTGATCATATTTTCCGCGGCAAACAGAAACAGCTGGCGATCATTCTCTCGCAAAATAGTCTGACGTGCTTCCGCAGCAGGCCAGCGCACAACACCGACTTGAACAGGTGACACAGAGGGCAGTTGCAGAAAGGCAAGCTGCTCTGTGAGGTTTTTCTCGCCAAGCTCGCCCTCCATCCATTCCTGACAAAATCGTTGGCGCAGCAGCGGAATGTTTCGCTCAATCTGCTGCGCGGCCTGTCTGACATATGCTGTCCGCTGATGCTCTTCATCCAGCCGCTGACGAAGCCGCTCAAGTGCAGCCTTCAGCTGCTCTGCCTGAACAGGCTTCAGGATATAATCCTCCACGCCGAGACGCACTGCTTCCTGCGCGTACGCAAACTCATCATGGCCTGATATGATCAAATATCGCACCCCCGGGCACTGCTCCTGTAAAGCACGAATCAGCCCGATCCCATTCAGGAACGGCATGTTCATATCCACCAGCACGACATGAACGTTCAGCTCAACCGCTCGTTCGAGTGCTTCTTCACCATCCTCGGCTTCGCCGACCACCTGCATGCCAAGCGCAGCCCAATCCATGGCCTCCCGTATGCCTTCCCGAATAATCGGCTCATCGTCTGCAATCAGCACACGATACAGCGTATCCGCTGCATTTACGGGTGTTTTTATATCATCCACGACCTTGTTCACTCCTTTTACTGTCGCTCCTGGTTATCTTCTCGCTTAGCTGGGGGAAGCACAACTGCTGGCAGCTCCCGCATGAGGGGATGAACAATCGTAACACGGGTTCCCGCACCAGGGCTGCTATGCAGCGTAATACCGTAATCCCTTCCAAACGCCAGCCTTAACCGTGCCTGCACATTCAGCATGCCGTAACTTTTCCCCGTCCATTCCGGCGAACTCGATTCCAGGCTTTCCATGGGCATATCCAGCAGCTGCAGCATCTCGGTCAGCCGTTCGCTGCTCATGCCCGCACCATCATCCTGAATCGTCAGATGCAGCCTGCCATGCTCTATTTTTCCCTCTATCCCGATATGGCCCGGGCCTCGTCTACCCTTGATGCCATGGTATATGGCATTTTCCACCAGCGGCTGGAGCAGCAGCTTCAGTACATACAGGCCCTGTATTTCTTCAGGCACGTTTAACGTATATTGAAGACGGTCACGATATCTTGTCTGTTGTATCTGCAAATAACTGTGGATATGCTCCAGTTCAGAGCGGAGCGGAATATAGTCCTGTCCCTTGCTGAGTCCGATACGGAACAGGCGGGACAACGCAGCAACCATATCCGACACACCATCTGCCCCTTCCTTACGAGCCATCCAGTGAATGGTATCCAGCGTATTATATAGAAAATGAGGCTTGATATGCTCCTGCAAGCTGCGCATCTCCGCATCACGCTTCTGCCGTTCCCGCAGCTCATTCAGCGAGATCAGCTGACGAATCTGGCTGAGCATGCGGTTAAAGCTGTTTCCCAGCATACCGATCTCATCCGTACGATCACTCCAGCGGCCTGCACTGAGGTTGCCTGTCTCCGCTCTGCGCATATAAGACATCAGCCGGAAAATCGGCTGGGCAATCGAGCGGGAGAACCACAAGGATGCGCTCAGACCAAACAAACATACAACGAAGACAAAGCTGACCACATAAAACTGAATCTGCCTCACCTCGGTTATCGAATCTTTGGTTGGAAATACCCCGACTGTTCTCCAGCCCGTAAAGGTAGATGACTGGTACATGAACAATAATGTCTCGCCCTCCACCACCTGAGTAAATGTTCCGCTTTCTCCCGCCGCAAACCAGTTTGTCGGGATATGATCAATTAGCGGATGTTCCGGCTTGTACACACTCCTTCCCGCAGCATCTGTAACCATAACATAACCGGATTTCCCGAGAGTGACATTACGTGCTGCCTGCGACACAGACCTGAGCTTGAGATCAATCAGCACTGCACCCTTCACCAGTCCGGTCGTCTCATCCGTAATCGAGCGGGCAACAGATACAATCTCATCCTCCTTATATCGCACATGTGTTGTCATATTACGCTCCCGCGGCTGACCCAGCACCGTAAAAATACCTGGTTGTGCCGCGGCTCGTTTATACCATTCCTCCCGGGTCAGATTGACCGCGGTTCGCGGATACATATCATTACTGACGTAATCCCCTTTCCCGTTCACCAGCACGATGCCAGCAATTTCAGGATATAACGTTGTGAAGCCCTGCAAAGTCTGCTTCATGCCATACAAGCGATCCTGATCAGACTCTGCATCCCCTTTACCCATGAATGGTTTGTTGCTGTTGAGTCGATCCCCGTCTCCGGCAAGCTTCTCATCCATAAAAGCATCCACATCGGGTTCAAACGCAATCAGATAGGTCATATTTTGCAAATTTTCCATCTTGGTGTTCAACGCTTCATTCACCTTGCCAATCAGCTGCATCGTATGTCCCTCGACCTGCCGCTCCACCACCCGTTCTACCGTCCAGTTGACGAGCAGGCCCAACCCTACAGATGGCACGATCGCAAAAAGCAAAAACAGCAGCATCAGCTGATACCGCAACGGCATATTGCGTAAACGCAAACGGCGGACATACTCTCCGGCTGCAGATCGCCACGTTCTGCGAATTCCGAAGTTATTCTCAACTTCATGATCGTTATTTGGCATAATAATCATCCACATTCGAACGTGTCACTACGGAAATCCCCGTATCCACCGTAACTGGCAGCGGCGCGTTTTCCCCGGAAGACGATGGCGCAGGCACGGTCAAGTGATGGTGCAGATGGAACAGGTATTGAAGCGACCAATATCCCATGTTCCAGGTTCCCTGAGCAATCGTGGCGGATATCGTCCCGTTTTTGATGAGATCCAGCGTTGCTTTGTTGGTGTCAAAAGTAATAATATGCAGCTTCTGTGCATTCCCTGCATTCTGAACAGCTTCTCCAGCCCCGGCCCCTCCCGTTGCCTCGGTTACAAATATGCCCGCAAGCTTCGGATGCGCCTTCATCATACGCAGCGTCTCGTCCCGGGATTTTAGTGTATCCCCATGTCCATCTGCGACTTCAACAACATGCATCAAAGGGTAACGCTGCTGAATGGTTTCGCGGAATCCTTTTGTACGTTCCTCATGGTTTTGCTGTCCCGGGGACGTTAATACACCCACTTCTCCTTCTCGGCCCAGCAGCTCGGCCATTTTATCCGCTGCCGTTACGCCCGCCTTGTAATTATCTGTTCCGAGAAAAGAATACGCCTGACTGCCCGGGGCATCCGAATCGAACAGAATAACAGGAATATCTGCCTCCACCGCTTTGTTAATGGCTGGAATTAACGACTTCGGGTCAATCGCTGATATGGCTATACCCGCAGGTTTACGCGCAATCGCCTGCTCAATCACCGTTGTCTGCTCCTTCGCGTCATATCGTGTAGCCCCGCGATATTCGACGGTTACTCCAAGCGCATCCGCAGCATCCTCAAACCCCTTCAAGGGACTTTTCCAATATTCCAGCCCCGACTGGAACGTAATCATCATGTACGTCTCGCCCAGATCACCGCGCAGGCCGCGATTCTCCCACGAGCTGTTCACCCGACTGGTATATTCAAACCTCAATACATACAGAGCAAACGCCGCAATCAATACAACATAGACCAGCAGCATTTTTTTCATCTCGTTCACTTCCTCAAGTGTTCTATATCTATTACCCCTCACTTCGTTATAGATTGTAAACGCAATCATTCAAAAAGGGAACCTCTCTGCAATAATGTACTATAAACGAACGCCTGCTTCGCCGTATGATTACGAAAATGATTGTGAAATTTAAAATCTATTTAATTTGAACTACTCTTTTACACGTTAACGGAGAGGACAGAAAAAACCTGAAAAAGCGGAGCGGTCGCCTTTATCACCGGATTTTCCCCTTTAGAAAGGGGAATCAAAAAAATCTGGGGATAACAGCGATTGGAAGGTTATTCTGTCATCGGAGTGGTGTGTGTAAAATCTTTAGTTGAAATTAAGATATCATCCAAGAAGGAGCTCAAGATGAATATACTATCTTTTTTAATCTACTGTATCGTTGTCACCTTCACCCCCGGCCCCGCCAATATTGTCATTCTCTCTTCCACCCAGAAGGTAGGCGCGCGCCGTACCATGCCCTATGTATGGGGAGCTACGCTGGCGTTTGGTCTGCTGCTGACCGCTTCTGCTTTTCTGAACCAGGTACTCGCAGACGTTCTGCCGGGAATATTACGGTTCATGAAGGTCATTGGCAGCATCTACATGCTGTATCTCGCTTATCAGGTCTATCGCATGGGCTCTACCGAGGCTGCTCCACAGGCCATTTTAGGCTTCTGGAACGGATTGATGATGCAGTTTGTGAATCCCAAGGTGGTGCTGTTTACGTTTACCGTCATTCCGGCCTATGTACTTCCTTATGTCGCTGCAGAATCGTGGTCTGCGTTTGCATATGTTATGCTGATTACATGTATCGGATTTTTGGCGTATTCGAGCTGGGTCGTGTTCGGCTCCGTTTTTCGCTCCTTGCTGAATCGGTACCAGCGGACATGCAGTGTGCTGATGGCTCTTTTTTTGATATACTCAGCCATTATAGTGTCAGGTCTTATCTCAGACACGCCCTAATCTGCGGAGGTGTGCGGCATGGAACAGTTTAGTTACAGAAGATCACAAGACGTGCTGGCCCTGTCCGCCAGCTTCACCGATTTCACCTATAAAAAGCACTGCCATGAGGAATATGCTGTAGGGGTAACGCTGCGCGGTATCCAGCAATATAATCTGGACGGTCACTATCAGGCTTCACATCCGAACGGTGTCATGCTGTTTAACCGGGAGCAGCTCCATGACGGAAGCTCCTATGATAAAGAGGGCATTGACTATGTCATGCTCTACCTGAAACCCGAACTCGTTGAAGAGATTATGGGTAAAAAAGAACTTTGCTTCTCCACTCCCATCGTCTATGATCCGAAGCTTGCCCGAAGCATTCTGATGCTGAACGATGCCGTGCAGCACAGACAGGACGAAGCCGAGTGCAGCACACGGCTCTATGATCTGGTGCAGATGCTTGCCCGGGAAGAACAGCCCGCCAAGCTTTGGAAGCCTCAGGACAGCCTCGTTCGCAAAGCTAAAGAAATCATGTACTGCAGCACCGCAGACGTGCTCAAGCTGGACGATCTTTCTGCGGAATTCGGCTTATCCAAGTTTCAATTCATTCGGGAATTCAAAGCCTGTGCCGGGATTTCACCCTACCAGTTTTTCTTGAACTGCAAGGTTGAACACGCGAGACAAGCACTGGAAAAGCAAAAGGACCTCTACGCCGCTGTAGCCGACTGCGGCTTCGTGGATCTGACACATCTGAACAGACATTTCAAGCGGGTATTCGGCGTTACCGCATATGAATACATGCTGCAGCTGCAGCGCTGAATTGAAGGTCAAAATCCCCTTACAGAACGCATTTACGTTCATAAGGGGATTAATTTAACAAACAGCTATGATTGCTTGCGCAGATTATGCCACAACACGTTATTTTTTTAATACTTGGGCAGGTTAAACTTGCCTTTTCTTTCTTCTCCACAGCCAGCCGCCTGCCAGTCCAAGCAATGCAATTGTGCCTCCAGCATAAAAAGCAATCATCCAGGAACTGCGGTACCCGCTGCTGAATCTGAAATCATCGGAGCTGACAGAAGTCCCCTTGCCTAATATTTCTGCCGCATCTTCAGCTTTTTCCAGCCGGGTGTTGAAGCTGCACAAGCTGCTGTAAAGCTTGCCATCCCTCTCATCCTTACTGGCAAAGATCAGATACAGCTGATCCTTCTCCAATGTTGTTCCACACACGGCCTCACCCATATCACTGATCAGGACCTTCATCCGTTTTGCATCCACACCCTTCCATGCCGTATCCACATCCAGCGTGTATGTCTTGTATTGTTGACTGTTAAATATAGATATGAAGTTACCGCCAATATCTACGACTTTCCCCGTAAACACCGCACTGTGCGTCTCCAGTCTCTCCTTGGCCGTGGAATTCACGCAGCTGCATGCATATGCTCTTTTCCCCGACCAAACAAATAAGCTTGCTGCACACACCATCAGAATCAGAACAACTGTGACAACCTTCCTCATCCTCCATCTCCCCCTCTTATAGGTTGCCTTTATCTTTAAGAACACCTCCATTTGATTTTTGTTTGTTTTGTTGTAAAATGGTTAACACTATGCTCAGGAAAATCAGTATATACATGATTTCTTGAACAGCTGCAAATATAAGAATCATATATCACGGAGGATTTGAATTATTGAAGAACCATTGGACGTCAAAAATTTCATTTTCGCTGCTAGCTGCAGCATTATGTTTATGCTCTTTTATCAGCATTGCGCTATCGATCAGCGACAACCAGATACATCGCTTTGATGATGTGCTGATCAACTGGATTCAGGGGATGGAGTCCCCCGGTATGACCCGATGGATGCAATTCTTCACCTGGATTGGCAGCGGGCGGCAAGTCGTCATTATCACGATTCTTGCTATGCTGGTGCTCTATCTCTACTTGGGGCACAGACGCGAGCTGCTGTTTCTTACCAGTGTGCTTGTCGGCTCTACCGTGTTAAATGCGCTTCTCAAAGTTGTATTTGGGCGGGCTCGCCCCACCATTCACCGCATTATCGAAGTCAGCGGATACAGCTTTCCCAGCGGACATTCTATGGCCTCATTCAGCCTATACGGCGGACTGGCTTTTCTGATCTGGAAGCATATCCCCAGCTTTACGGGACGGGTATTCATGATGGTAGCCAGTGCAGTCTTTATTTTGACCATCGGTATGAGCCGTATCTATCTGGGTGTGCATTATCCCAGTGATGTCGTAGGGGGTTACTTTATCAGCGGGTGCTGGCTATTCACCTGCATCTGGTTCTACAGACGCTATTTGCAACGGCTGTCCCGGTTACAAACCAGCAGCATCGTCTAAAACACAACAAAGCACCCGCACGTTCCTGAATACAGGAATGGGCGGGTGCTTTGCATTAACAATAATTTTTTCCTATGCCACCTTCCGGCTTTACAATTCCTCACCGTTGGATGCAATCACATTTTTGTACCAATAGAAGCTCTTCTTCGGCGTGCGGCTTAGATCACCGTTGCCATCATTATCTTTGTTAACGTGAATAAAGCCGTAACGTTTCTTCATCTCCCCGGTCGATGCACTCACAAGGTCGATACAGCCCCACATCGTATACGCGATGAGATCTACGCCGTCCGCAACCGCTTCTTTCATCTGCTCAATGTGACCTTTGAGGTAATCAATCCGGTAGTCATCCTGAATCGAGCCGTCCTCTTCAATGACATCTACCGCACCGAGACCATTCTCAACAACCATAAGCGGAATCTGATAGCGATCATAGAGATGGTTCAGCGTATAGCGAAGTCCCTTGGGATCGATCTGCCAGCCCCAGTCCGAAGCTTCGAGATACGGGTTTTTGATGCCGCCCAGCAGATTACCCTCCGCTCTCTCCAGCGATGCATCGGCGCTTTCCACCAGAGACATGTAATAACTGAAGGAATAGAAATCTACACAGCCTTCGCGCAGTGTTTGCTCGTCTTCCGGCTGCATCTGAATCTCGATGCCTTCTTCTGCAAAGAAACGTTTGGCAAAGCCCGGATAGGCTCCGCGAACCTGCACATCACCGCAGATCATATTGGACAGCTGGTCCTTTTTCTGCGCAAGCAAAATATCGTCAGGGTTACATGTGTTCGGATACGTGGTCATGAACGCAACCATACAGCCGATTTTGAAATCCGGGTTGATCTCATGCCCCAGCTTCACCGCTTTGGCACTGGCGACGAATTGATGGTGCAGCGCCTGAAAGCGGGTCTGCGGCTGATCTACCCCATCGGTCAATGTTTCTTTGCCTTCAAACAGCAATCCCCCTGCCATATATGCCCCCAGCGGCATCGTCAAACAGTTGATTTCGTTGAAGGTCAGCCAGTATTTCACCTGATCCTTGTACCGGTTGAACAGGGTTTTACAATAACGGATGTAAAAATCGATTACTTCACGGGAAGCCCAGCCGTTATACTTTTGCGTCAATCCAAATGGAGTCTCGTAGTGGGAGATCGTTACCAAAGGTTCGATGTTGTATTTTTTCAACTCGGCAAAGACGTTATCATAAAATTTCAAGCCCTCTTCATTCGGCTCAAGGTCGTCACCGTTCGGGTAAATGCGGGACCAGTTGATTGACATGCGGAACATTTTGAAGCCCATCTCGGCCATCATGGCAATGTCTTCTTTGTAATGCCCGTAGAAATCCACTGCTTCATGGCTCGGATAATACGTTCCCTCTTCCAGTACAGGTGTAATCCGGCGCGGTGTCGTGTGTGTGCCGCCTGTCATCATATCCGATGTGCTCGGCCCTTTCCCGTCCCGGTTCCATCCGCCTTCAAACTGATTGGCCGCCGTTGCGCCGCCCCAGAAAAATCCGTCCTTCATTTTCATGCTGCGTTCCTCCTCTTTAAGTTAACTCCTGCTGGAGCAAGTCTTTGTTTCTTAGCTTCACTGTGAAATATAACGTTATACCCCAAGTCTAGCACCCATACCCTGACAAGGGCTGTCATGATATAATTTTGTCATGGAACATAACCGATTATTTCAAATGCTGCTGCTGTTGCTGGAAAAAAAGAAAACGACCGCACCGGAGCTTGCCCGCCTGTTCGAAATTTCCGTTCGTACCGTATATCGGGACATTGACCGCCTGAGTGCGGCAGGTATTCCCGTGTATACGACAACTGGCAAACATGGCGGCATTCATCTGATGGACCACTATGTCATGGACAAGTCACTGCTGAATGAGGATGAGCAAAATGAAATTTTGCTGGGATTGTACAGCGTCAGTGCTATTCCTCATCTGAACAGCGCCCGGATGTTAGGGCGATTAACGACCCTTTTTGATCATAAACTGGACTGGATTGAATTTGAGTATTCTCCTTGGGGCAGCATTCCCGAGCAGGAGGTGCAGCTGTTTAACCAAGTAAAACAGGCGATATTCGCCAGCCAGCTGCTTTCATTCCATTATGTGGACTCGAACGGGGAGGAGAGCGAAGAGACTGCTTTACCGATCAAGCTTATTTTCAAGAACAATACATGGTACTTCAAAGGTCTGAAACGTGATCCGCATAAGCCAGATACGCTACTGACTTACAAAATCAAGCGTATAACAGAACTTCAATTCGTACCTGGTGCATATGAACGTACGCTGTCAGCGCCGATGAAAGAAGAGAATATAAACGCAGGAAGAACACCCGCTGAGGACAAACCTGCCGAGGAGCAGCCTGAGCTGATTCAATTGGAGCTGTTGTTTGAGCAATCCGTCGCCTACCGTGTCTATGATCTGCTCGACCCCGCTTTGATTCAGCAAGAGGCAGATGGAAAGCTGCGCGTTTCGCTTCAGATTGAAGAGGGTGAGCGATTATATTCGTTCCTGCTCTCCTTTGGCTCAAAAGTAACGGTAATCCAGCCTTCGGCAGTGCGCAAGGAGCTGCGCCGCAGACATCAGGATGCGGTGTCTCATTCACTCTTGCTGGAAGATGATGGGCACGAAGCTGCGCATGATGATACAATATAATATATAGCTATATTATAAAGCTATTAAGGGAAGCAGCAGGTTCAACTTTTGAGCTATCGAGTTTGCTCAGATATTGAGCTGTTCAACTTCTCAGGATTTGAACCGTTGATGTACTGAGGTATCCAAGAAACATGGATAGCCGTTAAACGTTTTTGGGAGGCATGACGATGAATCAGCAAATCAGGCTTAATAATGTGGAACGCTTTAAAGGATTTGGCACACTCTATGATCAAAACAGGCCCTCTGCTCCCCGCGAAATTGTCGATATACTTACGAATGTTCTGGGAAGCAAACCTCGCTTCGTCGCTGATGTCGGCTGCGGCACAGGATTATCCACCTGGATCTGGCTGAACGATGCCGAGCGTATTATCGGTGTGGAGCCTAGTGACGATATGCGCAGTGTGGGCATTGCCAAATGGGAAGCAGCAGGCAAGCCGGATCAGCTTCGCTTCGCGGCAGGCATGTCCCATGACCTCGGCTTGCCGGATGACAGCGTGGATATCCTGACCTGCTCCCAATCGTTTCACTGGATGGAACCGGCATCCACCCTGCGTGAGTTTGCACGGGTGCTGCGTCCTGGTGGCATTTTTGCCGCCTACGATTGTGACTGGCCGCCAGTGCTGGACTGGCAGCTCGAAGCAGCCTACCAGCAGTTGGTAAGCACTGCAGACGAGCTTGCTTCACGTCTGTCGAGTGCAGAGCAGCAGGCACATAAATGGAGCAAGGAGGAACATCTGCAGCGCATTCGGCAGTCAGGTCTGTTCCGCTACAGCCGCGAGATTGTATTCCATCATTACGAGCCGTTTACCGCTGACCGTTATGCCAATCTGGCGCTCAGCCAAGGTGGTCTGCAAACGGCGCTGAAGCTCGGTGCAGCAGAATTGAATGAGCTTGCGGATGACTTCAGACGCCAGGCCGAGCTTGTTTTTGATGGAGCCTCCAAAGAAGTTTTATTCTCTTATCGCATGCGGATAGGTATTGTTTAAAGTGTATTGTAATGCATTTGATGAAGTGAAAAATGGAAACCAGAAAGGCTGTGAACACGTTGGGTGACACACAGATACTGAAAGAGGATCGGCTGTATATCCAAAGCTGGCTCGATGCATACTTTGATTCCCCCCACCGGGATATACTGATGTCCCTTCCAGCCAAAATGAATGAAGATGACGCGGGCGTGCCTGTGGAGATGCAGGATGGTGAGGTTGACGAAGAGGGCTGGGTTCACTGGAGAATGCTGGATTCGGCAGTTACCGAGGAGCAGATTGACGAACTGGCTGAAGCTTTGATCAGACCTCGCTCTGATGCGTGCGGTGCCGCTTTTTCTGTGCCGCCGCTGTACGCCGCTTATCTGAGCACTAGATACGTTCTAAACGTATATCTCCGTTACGATGGATGTACAATTGCATTGCCCAACCTGCCTTCGGACTCCCCTCTGGAGGAAATTCGTAAGCTTTGGTCCGCATGGCCAACACTGATTGAGGCGGGATATATTCCTTTTGCTTCCTATGAAGATGGAGCAGGTCCCGTGTGCTGGGATGCTAATAAGCCTGATCAAGAGCGAGACTATGCTGTCGTATGGTTCGATCACGAATCATTATTGGATGAACAGCAGTACAGCCGGGAGAAGCTTGAACTGCATGCGCAGACTCTTTGCTCCTCATTTCGGGCCATGCTGATGCAGTCCGCTTCCAAATGACTTTTCACGTTTCTGACCTTCTCTATGAGACCGTTGGAAAAATAAAAGCCTGCTCCGGTCATCGTTCTGACTTGGGGCAGGCATAGCTTTAATGACTTGCAGGTTCAGGACGAGAACAGCTGATTCAACTGCTGCTCCTGCACTTGAAGTGCGAGGGCGACCTTGGAAGGGTCCTGTCTGGAATAAAAGACGTTAATGATATGACCCTGCTGGACCTGAGCCAGCGCAGACGGAACAATTTCTTTTTGCGTGGTCACCTCAAAGGTTTCCCCGTTCGGCTTCGTAATACTTAATTTCAGCTGCAGCTTGATGTTGCCGTTGCTTCCATTGCCGAGTGGAGTAACATCTACAATCTTGGCTAGTCCCTTCTCTCCTGTACGTGCAATATCCACCATTTCGGGCGCGATGCCCTGCTGCATCATCTTTTCATTCAACAGCTCCTGCATATGTTCTTGTGATACCGTTCCATGCTGATCCAGCCCGACCTTGCGCTCATCCTTCTCGGACACGACAAGCGGAATAACACTGCCCGGCTGAAATTGGGACAACGAGGTCAACGGAATGACACTTCTCAGCTCCGCATCATATGTTTCCCGTCCCTGGCGAGATACCTTCAGCGTCATTCGCACTTCAGGCTGCTCATTAATATAGATACCCGTCTGCTGTATACTTTGAATGACGCCAAGCGCCGGCAGTCCTGATTTGATCTTGCGCTGTCCCAGACTTGTACCCAATATAGATGTCAACACCATCAGCCCAATTCCGCCAAAAATCATCGGTTTAAACCACCACGCCTGCATGACCATAAACGGATCATCCCAGAGCCACTGCGCTACCACGGGAGAGATCCCCGCCCCCAATACCATAAGCAAACCGATTAATCTGAAAAAACGACTCATATCAATCACCCTTTTTTATGTCTATTTAACGTTGTTATCTGTAACAACTTATTCACCATCTCTTATTTCCCCTACAGTCCTGTCCATGAAACGATACGTCCTGTCGCATTTATTATCTACATGTGCTCACAAATGGCACTGGCACAACAGTATCGGCCTGATCCTAGATAAACTTGATCCAATCTCGAAACGCCTTCACGCCGCTCTTCCTACACCGACAGCAGCCCCATGTAGATCAGTTCAGACGGATTTGCCGGATTCTGCCCCAAACCAACAAGATCACCGGTACGCGGAATCTGCAGTTTGGACACCAGTGTTTCCATCGTGCGCTGATAGGTGAGACCGTTCGTTTCAGTTACCTCGAGCACAAGTACCACAATCGGATCAAAATTAATTAATTTCCCTGTATCCGATACACTGAGCACGGTCCCGGTTGCCGTCAGGGGCAGCGAACCGCTGGCAGCCAATTGTGCCTGCTTAGCCGAGTCCAAACTTTGATTGATGGCATCCCGATGTTCTTTAGGTACAAAACCTTTCATCAGCAAACCCGTAAGCCCGCTATTTATCGTGCGATCCGCTTTGGCAATCGCATCTTCCTGTTTATTTTCACGTGTAAACCATCCCATCATATCAAGCACCTCATTTGTTTTTTATTGGGTATGCTTAATTATAAACACAACGTGACAGCCCTGAATACACATCCGGACACATACAAAAAAACCGAGGAAATGCGTCTGTTACAGACACAACTTCATCGAGATATTTGCCCCTGTGCCCTGCTTTCCCCAATAAAAATGAATATTCGGCCTGACTCAATGAGCATTCAAGCGTTTATTTTTGTAACATTACCTTGAATTTCAGTTGCTCATCCCAGCCCGACACCCATTTTTTAGATACATATGTACCCATGTACGCCTGCAAGTAACCTGCAAGAATGCCTCAGAGCGGTTCAATATGAAACCTAAGATTCACTCTCATATTGAACATGAGCCAGACGCAGCTAATGATTCTAACGAATCCAGATAAGCTTATTGAAGCGATATGTGGCGTTCTAAAATTGTAACGATCCCCAGAAACCTTATTTCACTCAAATCGCCAGAAAATTGCCCATTTCCACATCAGAATTCCTAAATAGGGCTTCCTCAAATCGTTAGAAAATAAAAACGTGTGATATCGCTCAAATAGCGTCTCCTGAAATCGTTAGAATCATAAAACCCATCATGTCGGAGCATTCTAGCCAAAGTCTCCCCATAGAAATCTTTAAAGTTACTTTGTCTCACCGCTACACTTTCGCTTTCGCTACTTACTTTACCTTACTTAGTTTATCCAGCCACGCTTCACTTTCTTTAGTGCTTTCCTGCCACTCGCCGCCCACTATCTATTACTTTACTTTCCTTCATTCCCTCCTACCATCATGCTTGTCCATATTCTTACTTGCTCTATATCCATCTCCCCGCCCCCGACGCCTATAGCTTTACTTTCCTTCATATCCTCTCAGCCCTCACCCGTCCACAATCCACAGCTTTACCTTCTAAATGTCCCCCTCCCCCTTCATTTCCTTCGAGCACTTCACCGCACCAACTAGCTCTCCAGACCTTACTATTTCTCCAGATTTCAACACACCTTGCCACCTCGTCCGACCTTTAGCGGGAATTGCGCAGCAAATACACCAGTTTGCGATAATACGCTGCTGCTTCCTTGTACCGCCGCTGATCCTCACTCACTACAGCCAGTCCTTCATATAATGACTCCAAACGCATCGACTGCTGGATACTCTCGAAATAAGGCAAACATGCCTGCGCATGCGTCAAAAACACATCCTGTTCACCGTGCGCCAGAGCCAGCTGACTCTGATAGAAGACGGCATTCATCCGCTGATCCTCTGTGCCAGCACAGCTTAACAACTGATGTACCCCTTGCGCCAGCACGCCCCAGCTTTTTCGGGCCGAGGCTACCTCGCAGCGGTACACCCAGAGCAACGGCTTCATCGCCTGCTGTGTCTCCTCCGTTTCGGCACGGAGCAGGTTCTCGAAGCGCTCAATCTCCGCTTGTGCCTGGTCGAGTTCACCTGACATCGTTAACATCACAATCCGGTTATTCGCAATCGCAGTCACCAGATCCCCCGGATTCCCGGCATATACCAAATTCGCCTCGGCCATCGACAAGGCGGACAGCGCTTCCTGTACAAGCCCCATCGTAAAACAATAGCCACTGTAGGCCACATACAGACTGGACAATCGGTGAAACAAACGCTGATCATAGACATGCTTCATCGTCTGTTCAAACGTGTTTTTCGCCGCCTCGTACTGCCGGGTCTGAATATATGCCTCCATCTGGACATTCTGAATGGACAGCCACAGTTCACTGCCCGGCTCCGTCAGACTGCTCAGTCTTGTCACGTGAGTCAGCACATCCACATAGGCCAGCTTGGAGCGATAATATTGAATTTTATAGAAAAGCAGCGCTTTGCTGAGCGGCCGGGGAAGCTGTACATCATCCGGGCGGCCAAGCTTCTCCAGATAAAAATTGAGATACGATGTATGAATATATTCATGCGCCGCAGCGTCATTTAATTGCTGATAATATACTGCCTTCATGAGAGCCGTTGTTAACTCAATCACGAGTGAATCATGCCGATCCTCCAGTGCATGCACCTCTTCCTCCTGGATCATTGTGGCCGGTACGGACATCTGTGCAAAAATCTGCTCTGCCCGCGCCATCGTCTGCTCGTCTTGTGCATTGGCACTCAGCAGATAGGGGGCGCTCACCCCCAGACGCCCGGCAATACTCTCCGCCAGATCCTCGGGCAGCGGATACCGTTCTGCGAGAATGTTGGCAAAATGAGCTTGCGTAACCAGACCTTCTACAAGGTCTTTGCGTGCAATTTGTTTTCGTTTGCTCAAATACTCAATCCGTTCTTTTAACATGCCAAGTCTATCCTTTCATCATCACGTTATAACCTTTTCATCAATAAAAATAATCTTATACCTTCTCACTCCGCAAGAAGTCTAATCATTCTGATAAAACCTATCATCCCAAAATAACTCCTCAATAGCCAGACTTGCAGTAAAAATGATCAAAACGGTTTCCGTTTCGAACATAATTGTTTTACAATAGGGAAGATGCATACCCACATTAGAGCATTCATTCAGAGTCTGGAACGATTAGAGCATGAAGAGTATGGAACATGTGGAGTATGAAGACAAGCAGCAGCACAAATGAAACGATTATGCTTTGACCATGATTAAAACATGAATTGAACACGAAAGGGTGTCACAATAATGATTATTAAACCAAGAACACGTGGTTTTATCTGCACAACGTCCCATCCTGTCGGCTGTGCGGCACAAGTTCAGGAGCAGATTGATTATGTAAAATCCCAGCCAGCCATCCAGGGCCCACGCAACGTGCTTGTCATTGGTGCGTCTACAGGTTATGGCCTGGCTTCACGGATCGTATCCGCTTTTGGAGCAGGAGCCAATACAATCGGCATCTACCGCCCGTCCAGCTCTACGGACAAGCGTACCGCTTCTGCCGGATGGTATAACTCTGCAGCCTTCGAGAAGGCTGCTGACGCCGCAGGCCTGAAATCGTATAGCATCACGGGTGATGCTTTTGCCAACGAAACCCGCGACAAAGCCGTCGAGCTGATCCGCAGCGAATTCGGTCAGGTGGATCTGGTCGTTTACAGCGTTGCTTCCGCGCGCCGTACCGATCCAAATACAGGTGAAGTGTTCAACTCGGTGCTGAAGCCGATTGGACAATCCTATACGAACAAAACCGTAAACTTCCATACAGGTGAGATCAGTTCGGTCACGCTTGAACCTGCTACAGAAGAAGAGATTCGTCAGACCATCAACGTGATGGGCGGCGAGGACTGGGAGCTGTGGATGGATGCACTGCAGCAAGGCGGCGTACTTGCAGACAACGCTACGACCATTGCTTTCTCCTACATCGGGCCTGAGCTGACACATGCGATCTATCGTGAAGGCTCCATTGGTCAGGCGAAGGACCACCTGGAAGCAACAGCACGCAAAATGCATGAACGTCTGAGTGCAACAGGCGGACGTGCCTACGTTACCGTAGCCAAAGCGCTTGTCACCCAGTCCAGCTCTGCAATACCGGTTGTGCCGCTGTATATTTCCGCTTTGTACAAAGTGATGAAGGAAAAAGGACTGCATGAAGGCTGCATCGAACAGCTGCAGCGGCTGTTTGCAGATCGTCTGTATGCGGGCGGTGATGTGCCGACCGATGAGCAAGGACGTATTCGGATCGATGATTGGGAGATGAGAGCAGACGTGCAGGAGGAAGTTGCGAAGATCTGGAACGAGCTGACAACCGAGAACATCTATGACCTGTCCGATCTGGAAGGCTACCGCCGCGAGTTTTTCCAGCTATTCGGTTTTGAAACCGATGGGGTCGATTATGAAGCTGACGTTGATCCAAACGTAGAAGTTCCACATCTTGTTCAGTCATAAAATTGATGTTGTTTTATTTGGGGGAGGAGCTGCACGGCTTCTCTCTTTTTTCATTTTAATGCAGCATTTATACCATATTTTATGCAGTATTCACTCATACAATCAGCCTTCCTGGTGAACGCCTCCTAACACACTCCGCTCCAAGACAAAATAAAAAGAAGCACCACCATCCTGGATGATCTGCTTCTTGTGTTTGACCTTTTGCAATTTTTCCTGTTTGGTTGGCGTCAGACGAACATGCTGGGATAACGCCCCATAATCTCCATTGATTCTCCGGCTTTGCTCGGGACACCACTGCCCTGACCGTGCTGCTTTGCGCAACGCTTTTTGTGTCTGTGTACGTGCCATAACCCATTACACACTCCTTCTTCAATTGATATACGTTCAATATATCATGTGCAGCGTTACAAGTGAAGGTGCAGCTAAGCCTGAGACCCGTTTCACATCCCTTTTATGTAAAAGAAACCCTCCATCCCCGCGCTCAAGGCCGCGCCCGTCTGACATCAAGTGCGCCTTCGCCGGGATTGCCACGTTTCAATGGGCTCGTGATCCTCCTCTTCGATCAGTTCCAGCGCCTCGTCCAGCCTGCGCGATTTGAAGAGACGGATCAGCTCCATCAAATCCTCGCGGTCCAGCAGCTTTACCCCGTTCACCGCTGCCAGTATTCGGCAGGACTCCGTATACCGGGCAGAAGTCAGTACAATCGAACGTTCTGCCTCATAATAACGCATCGACGTGTAGATTTCCTGCACCGCGCCCAGACCCACTGGATGATTTGCTCCATAACGCTTCGCTTGCACAACACTTCTTCTGCCCAGTCTGTCCACAAAAACGAGATCTGCTCCGAAATCCCGGCTGCCTGTCGTTTTGTGAACCTCATCGTAGCCTAGCTGCCCTAACAGATTGTATAGATACAATTCAAATTCGGAGCCATCCTGCATTTGATCAATATCCTTGATCGTAATTTTCTGAGGATTCGCCTCGCTCCGTATCCGCTGCCCGCGATATACTATTCTCCTTATGATCCAGGTCAGCAGTAACAACAGGGCGATGCCTGCGAGGATCAATAAAGTCAGGTTTTCACTCCAATTCATGTCTGTTCTCCTTGTCCGGCTTGCTCCGTACCTTCCGTGCAGCTCATGTTACAGCACTAAATATATCAAACTTCGAAACACATCGGAAGAAGATGAATGCGCTGTAACTGTTCCGCTTCTTTAAACAACGAATTTACATATCAAAAGTACGAAAAGGTTACAACGTGCCTGGTTGAATTATACTAGAATATAATGGTAGAATTCTTCCATCGGTTCTATTTTGACCGAAGACGAAAGGTGGTTTCTCACTTGTATCCAACGAACAAACACAAGACGACAACATGGGCTGCCCTGCTGCTCAGCAGCATGCTTTTCCTGAACATGAACACAGCAGCACACGCGGCGGCAGCCACAGAATCTCTTCCAAAACCAGCCTGGACCTCATCTTCTCTGATGCTGACAGAGGCCAATACAGAGAAAGAAGTGATGATCCACAATATTTACGCTGTACCATCCAAAAATCTGGTCTACGTTCACTCCTCCCAGCCTGTGATCAAAACGAGCAGCAAAACGACACTGGATTGGCAGCTTGATTCACTGCAGGCACTGGATGCCAAGACAGGTCAAGTCAAATGGAGCACCATTTTCCATGAGAAAAGCGGGCCTTATACGACCTACTCCAATTCCTGGTATACAAACAATGGTACAGCCTATGTGTACATGGAGTATTCGGATAAAAGCAAAAAACTCTACTCCTTCAACACTTCGGGTAAGACCAATTGGGTTAAAAATATAAATGCTTCAGCCAATATATCTCTCATGAATAATGATAATCTGCTGGTGGCTTCAAGTCAGGGGGTGCAGGCAAACGGCTCTGTGCGCTCTACACTCTCGCTGTATGACAGCAAAGGAAAACTGCTGAGCGAGAAAACGATCTCAGGCACGGTGCTTCAGGCAGGTCATGACCGAATTGTCGTTGATGCAAGTAAACAGGTGAAGTCAGGCAGCTTCTGGCAGCCCGCTGCAAACCCTAAAATTGAAATTTACGATGCCTCGTTCACCCGTCTGTCCTTCTATCAATTCCCGGCAGATGCAAGTACACAAGGCGATGGCGGCGGTGATTCACTGGCTATTCTGGAGGACGGCTCCATCATCATGCGTGCCAACTTTGCAAGCACAGGCAACCGACTGATGGGGTTTGGCACGGATGGCAAGCTTGCATGGGGTCGTGCCATTGCTGGCAATGCCTTCATCCAAACGTCAGGGAACGGTTATACCGTACTCACTGGACCGAAGCTGGAACTGTACACGATGAACGGCAAGGTAACTGAACGTTTATTCCAGGATGCGAAGCCAGTGCTCATGAATGTGGACCGGACACAGGACGGACTATATCAGCTGGATTTTGCCAAAACAGGATATATCCTTGATCCGCAGACCTTGGAAGACATACACGTATACACCGTCAGCACTGCTGTTCCGTCACTGGATCATGTATCGGCTTACGCGAACGATGTCATCTATTCCATGAAGGGTGATGCGCTGTCCAAGTATGCACTAAAGGTTTCATCCGCCAAATAATTTCCATCGAGTCCCGAACACTCATGATGGAATGAGGAAAGCCGGATAAGCTCCTTGCGGAGCCGCTCCGGCTTCTCTTATTTCCAATTTGTTTGAATGAACTCGTCTCTGCCGGACATCGCCCGGTCTTCTTTATAATGCTTCTCGTTTTTCTTGTGATAGTCCTGATGATAATCCTCTGCGGGGTAAAAGGTTACAGCATCGCGAATCTCGGTCACGATCGGCTGGGTGAACCGACCACTGGCAGCCACATCCTGCTTCGATTGCTCGGCCAGCTGCCGCTGACGTTCATTGTGCACAAAGATAGCTGTACGATACTGCGTCCCACGATCCTGAAACTGCCCTCCGTCATCTGTCGGGTCAATCTGAGGCCAGTACAGCTCCAGCAAATGCTCGTAAGGGAACACCTCTGGATCAAACGTAATCTCGACCACTTCCACATGTCCGGTTTCCCCGGTCTTAACCTGCTCATATGTCGGGTTTTCGACATGACCACCTGTATATCCCGATATAATACCGTGTATGCCTGGCTGTTCCTCAAACGGAGTGACCATACACCAGAAGCATCCACCGGCAAACGTTGCCTTTTCTAATTTTTTCTCTTCAATTCCCAAACCTCTTCATCTCCCTGTGCTCAGACTATGCCTGCATTCTTCCATTGTAAAACAAACAAGAGGTTGATGGAAAGCCGCCGCAGGCAGCTCTTCATCAACCTCTTCATCAATCTCTTCATTAACCTCTTCATCAATCTCTTCATTAACCTCTTCATTCGGCTTCGTTTGGAAGCACTCATATGTGTATGTTTCGTACAGCTTCATGCTGCACAGCAAACGTTTCAAATGCTGCTTCATCAAAACATTGTAATCATTGCGCCGTTTATCCGCGGCTACGTCCCATGGAACGGAAGATCAAGCTGACGATAGCTACAAGCACGATCGCACCAATCAATGCAGGTACAATGTGGAAACCACCCATCTCCGGTCCCATGTCTCCCAGAATCACTCCGCCTAACCATCCACCGATAAATCCGGCAACAATGTTACCGATAACACCGCCCGGGATGTCACGACCAACGATCAGACCTGCGAGCCAACCAATGATACCACCGATAATTAATGACCATAACCAACCCATATCATTCACCTCTAATTTTAAGTTTTTGTTGCGTCTGACTACTATTAACCGCTCAAGAGGCATTTAAACAATTGGCATAAAAATTGTTGCATATTACCATGATCCAAATGCTTCCTTCTCTGCTAAACAGACGTTCCGTTGAGGCATGGCGACAGGCCGTGTCAGTATCCGGCATTTCATCAGCACATGGCTGCGATAGGTACCTCCCGAAAGTCATTCTATGTTATCAGAGACAAGGTTAGTATACCCAGACCAGATGAATTTATATTTATGGCAGGTGCAATTGTGCCGAAAGATGCATCATCATCTTCATCAAATCAATAAAATCCTGCTCGACCCTTGCCCGGCTGAGCAAGCCAGTTGTGTTTATGACTCTTGTCCAGTTCCCCACGCATGGATTGAATCACCTGAACAATGTCTGTGCGCCCATTTTGATGCCACTCCAGCGCTGCACTGACATACAATTCCCCGAGTTGTGCAAGCGAGAACGTATCTGTCAGACGTGCCGCCTCTATGGTGCCTTCTTCACCCGCAAATGCGCCAAATCCTCGCTGACGCAAATATTGTAAACGCAAGGCCTCATCTGGCAGCGGAATTTCATAAGCCCGGTCGAAACGACCAGCACGGTTCATCAGACCCGGATCGATTTTCTCAGGATAATTGGTTGTGCCAATGAGGAAAATGCCTTCCTTGGACGTCGCGCCATCCAGTGTATTCAGGAAAAAGGAACGCACCTCATCCGGCATCGAATCAATGTCCTCGATAATCAGCACCATCGGTGCCAGTCGTTTGGCTGCGTCAAACACTTCACGTACCGACTCGCTGTTGGTGTATTCGGTTATTTGCCAGTAAGCAGCCGGTCCGGGAATGCTGCCTGCGATTGATTTTACCAGTGTGGTCTTTCCGTTTCCCGGGTGACCATAGAGCAGTATGCCGCGTTTATAAGGAATATCATAATCGCGATAGAAGGAGCGATCCGCTTCAAAGAACTGGTCCAGCGAGCGGAAAATATCCTGCTTGATCTGTGCAGAAAGGACTACATCTTCTCTGCTTACTGAACGTGTGATGGACTCTACATGACGGTCACTCCCGTTGCGGGCATCCGTATATACCGTGACCTTTTTCATATTTTGCTGACGTTCCCGTTCCCGTACACTGCCAAGAAACTGCTTCATCTCTTCATCGCCGATAGCAAACACAAAGTCCTCACTGTAGATCCCGTTCTCGCGGAAAAAAGGAACGCGGACCAAAGCCACACCCCACTTCGGATAAGCAAACACGTTGTTGCGGATGGAGTAATGCACACCGTACGTAGGCACATCCCCATCGTCATCATAATGCAGGGTTTGAAGCTCAAGGTCCTCGAAGATACGAGCGACCAGTTCCACCTCTGCGCTGCCGTTCTGTAAATCCTCACGCAGCAGCTCCCAATATTCGTTATTCGGATCCGAGCTTGAATACAACTTGTATTCCACGCCGTACCGCTTCAACAGGGCTTCACCGATGCCACGGATCAGTCTGGAATAAACCGCATATCCTTCAACCCGAATTCGGTTATCATGCTGCTCGTCATAGGTGTAGATGGCCTTCATTGCTTCTTCTTTTTTCATCTGTAGTTCATTTTGGTTCATCATTTCGCTCCTTTTACCGCAGCAAGCGGCTTGCATTTGGCTACCACTTGTGCTAATCCGGCACCAGTAACACTATCTATAATTTCATCGACATTTTTATAAGCCTGAGGTGATTCATCGATAATTGACTCGAGAGACCTCTGATTTACAACAATCTCGTCAGCTGTACCTACCCCTAATGCTCCGGCAAAATCCTCCACAGTGACCAGACGTTTAGTCGCTGTACGGGACCGGGCACGGCCCGCGCCATGACATATTGAATAATAATTGTCTGCTCCTTCAGGCTGACCCACCATAATGTAGGAGGCCGTGCCCATAGACCCCGGAATCAATGCCGGATGGCCCGTAGCCATGTAAGGCTTGGGATTATCAGGATGACCCGCAGGCAATGCGCGAGTTGCCCCTTTGCGGTGTACAAACACGGAGCCTCGCTCTGCATGGGACTCCTCCCAAGCATAATTATGCATCAGGTCGTACAAGGTACGGAATTCACATTTAGACCCGAATACATCACGAAATGCTTCGCGTATGGAATAAGCAATCAGATGACGATTCACCACGGCATAATTCAACGCAGAGTACATCATGTTTACATAGTGTCTTGCTTCCGCGTGCTCCAGCGGGGCGAATACCAGTCTCGGATCAGAAGTTCCAAGTCCCAGCCGCTGCATCACTTTGGCAATGGCAGCCGAGCTCGTCTGGCTCACATGCCCGCCCCATGCGCGGGAGCCTGAGTGGATCATGATTGCGATCTGTCCATCCACCAGTCCCCAAGCCTCGGCCACTTCACGATTTTCCTCAGCAATCTCAATCGCCTGAATCTCGGCAAAGTGATTCCCGCCACCCAATGTGCCAAGCTGACGATGAGACCGATGCCAGGTCATATCCGGGACAAGGTTTAACACATTTTCATCGTAAGTAAACTTGCTGCTTTCTACATGTGTAAGTGAAGTCGATTTCTTGGGAGTGTAGCTGTCGGGAATGTATTTTTTCGGGAGTCCGTGCAGTCCTTTACGTACGACGTGCTCTAGTCTGATATCCGAGTAATGTCCCCGCTGGTTTGCCTCCATAGGCAGTACCTTTTCAATGGCTTTGACCAGTTTGCGACGCAGCTTAACCTCTTTCAGATCATCCTTGTGCAGATTCGTCAGATGCACACGCATGCCGCAGCCAATGTCACTTCCTACGATGGACGGCGATACATATCCACCCTGTGCCTCCCAGACAGCCGTTGTGCCGGTACATGTTCCTACACCGACATGCACATCCGGAGTATACCCCATATAAGAAATGCCGGGAATTTGCAGATTATTGTTGGCCATCTCGAATACTTTATAATCCAGAGAAGAGAACAGCTGCTGAGCAGCATATACGGTGAGTTCTCCCGCTGGTAGATGAACTTGATGGCGAAAGCCTTCCGTTGGCTCGCTCAAGTTTGTAAATGGATTGTTCTCAATATTCATAAAAGTTTATTCCTTTCTGTGCGTTCAGCAAATTCAGTTTGCTGTTATATAAGTTGAAAACAATTCAACTTGTGTAATTATTTAAAAAAAATATAAAAAAAACCATGGACTCGTCGTCCATGGCTTATACTGCATGACAATAATGGGTAACAGGACAAATCGAGTCTGTACCTGTCATCCATCGCTTGATATCGCGAAGAACACATATTGCTCATAGAATGTCATGTCATTCCATAATCAATATGCCTTTTCTTTTATGTCGACCGTATGAGGCCAAAAAGACGATGAGCCGGATATGCAGTTGTGTCCAAGTTACGTTGTGTCGAATTCAAATTATAACCAAGCGTCATGTCTCTCGGCCTCCCTTCATCATTGATAGTACTATATTAAGGGCACATCTTTTCGGTTGTCAACCCTTTCCTTGGAAAATATTGATGTACACGTGAAACCCGTGTGCACCTGCGCAAAAAGAGGAGGTCGTCCGAAGACGCCTCCTCCATAGCCATTTTTCTTCAGGAGAACTTTACAATTCAGTCTGCTTCTCCAGTTCTTCAACCGGGTTTTCATTCTCCTTCGCTGGAACCTTGGATGACAGGAACCATCCACACACAGCAATCGCAATTAACACAATATAAAATCCGAATTTCCATATTTTATTTTCGGGGAAATGCTCATCCAGAACACCGAGTGCCGGGTGAGCCAGCGTAATTACGGATAACTTGACCCCTACCCAACCTACGATGACAAAAGCAGCTACTTCGAGACCCGGACGGGAATGAAGCAATTTTACGAAAAATGAAGCGGCAAAACGCATGATCACAAGCCCGATAAAACCACCCAGGAAAATGACGATAAACTGACCGCCATCCAATCCGCCTATTGGCGGCAAACCACTCGGAGGCAGAGCCACGGCCAACGCTACAGCAGCCAGAATCGAGTCCACTGCAAAGGCAATATCCGCTACTTCAACCTTAAACACGGTCATCCAGAAACCGGATTGTTTTTTCGGTTTTTTAGGTGTATCTTCCACAGCTTCATCCGTTTTATTGCGGCTGCCTATAATCTTCTTAACGATATGGTTAATCGAGATGTACAGGAGATAAAGTGCTCCAATCGCTTGGACCTGCCATACATCGACCAGGAACGAGATAAGGAACAAAGAACCAAGACGGAAAATAAATGCGCCCAGCAAACCATAAAACAACGCTTTTTTACGCTTCTCCTCTGGCAAATGTTTGACCATAATTGCAAGCACCAAAGCATTATCTGCTGCAAGCAATCCTTCAAGGACTACCAGGACCAGAAGCACCCACCCGTATTCCAATAATAATGCTGCATCCAACATTGACTCCTCCTTAATATCCTTATAATGTACAAAAAAAAGGACCTTTACCATTACTGGCAAGGTCCTTTTATAACCACAAAAAGAAACCTTTACCGAGCATGTATACTTGGTAAAGGTCTCGCTAACAACGAAATGCTGCCAATAAAGCCGGGGATGTGATCCCGAATTGACGACTTTATTGTAAAAGCTACTCCCCTTTAACAGGAATATGTAGTTTTAGTACAACCGATGAATAACATGTAAACATCATATTTCATAACATAAAATAAAGTCAAGCTTTATTTACGGATTCACGGTACAATTTTCGAAAAACAAAAAAGTCGTAAATCATGTTGCCCAGTGGTACAAATGACACGAAAAAGAGTGCTATGGGACGGCGCAATTGCCATTTCTGAACCGTGTATAAGGACACCATAAACAAAAGGTACATCAAAAACAGAAATCCGTATAAATTGCCAAACCACGTGACGGCTTGAGGCATGATGCCTGCATCACGCAGGGGAAAAGCAACAAATAATAATAATAGATACGATATTCCCTGTAACCACAACATCAGCCGGAAACGCCCCAGCATTGAACGTAACATTTTTTTATCCCCCTGCTTCTATATGCAAGAAACGCATAGTATATCCTGTACAGTATATCACAAAAGCACTTCCAATCTGCAGCACAGGTCGACAGCATAATATTCCATGTATGAAGCGTTGACCACTGCTATGTTCAAGCGACGCACAGGAGCCAAATGGCTGCTTCACACATACAATACATAACGAAGGTTGTTACCCAGGTCGGACAAGGAGGAGCGAAACATGCAAATCGTCATGATAGCACCAGAGAAACTGCCTCTACCCGGCAATGGTTCAGTCGAAATCTGTATTTTGAGCATTGCACGCGAGCTTGCCCGTCGTCATCAGGTAACCATTATAAGTCGTTCTGTCAAAGGCTCTCCGGCGATGGAGCGGATTGACCAGATCACCATCAGACGTGTCTCCGCTACCCATGCGGCTGACTATACACGATCTGTTATTCGCTTGCTGCATACACTGGAGTTGCACGTTATTCAAGTGGATAACAGACCCCACAGTATGGCAGCGATTAAAAAGGCATTTCCCCACATCCCCGTTGTGCTCTATCTTCACTCTCTTACATTCGTTAAACCCGGCCCAGGGAAGGTGGCCGCACTCAAAAAAGCGGATTGCATAGCTGTGAACAGCCACTCTTTAAAGCGCAGACTCTCTCAGCGTTTTCCTGCTATCAAATCGCGTCTGCATGTTGTCCCCCTAGGTACGGATGTTGAGCGATTCAGACCAGCAGTTAACAGAGATGAACAGCTTCGTTTGCGCAAAAATGTTGGCTTAACCGATCGTTTCACTGTGCTGTATGTCGGTAGAGTAATTCCTGGCAAAGGGGTCGATGTTCTTATCCGTGCCATTGCTCTCTTACAGAAACATCTGACTGTCCAGCTGGTCATTGCAGGTAAGGGACCTCAGCAATTTATACGCTACCTGCGTAAATTGGCACGTAAATATAATGTTCAGGTGGTCTTTCTCGGTCAGATGAAACATGAGCAGATTGATCAGCTCTACCGAAGCGTGGACTGTCTCGTATGCCCTTCACAGAACCATGAAGCCTTTGGCCTCGTTAATGTGGAAGCGATGGCCTCCGGCATTCCCGTCATTGCTTCCGATAATGGGGGGATTCGTGAAATCATTCAATCGGGAAAGAACGGATATTTGATATCCGGCTACGGAAAGCCGCAGCCGTTCGCAGCCGCTTTATCTCAGCTGGCAAGCAGCCCTGCTCTTGCACAATCGCTTGGGGAATGCGGACGTGAAACCGCTGCTGCCCAATTCAGCTGGGCAAGGACAGCCATGCACCTGGAGGCTGCCTACACAAGGCTCATCCGTGCATGAGCCTTTTTCTATTTTCATCGATACTCAGGCTTTCTCACGAAACTGCCAATCCGCGATCATTGAATCCATCTGTGGCACAGGTACATGTGTAATCTCAATCAATTCAATAATGAGCATATCCTTCATCATAAATCTCACTTTTGCACAGGTTTGCTGATAGAAGGCTTCATAGAATCCCGCCCCGGTCCAGCAGCCATGAGGGACCTTGCCCGGATGGTTGATAATGTATCCTACCTCTCCGATTGGTGGTACAACCACTTTAATTGCCTGGTGATCCAGGCGATTATCGGGGTCTTTTACAAGATACAGCGTATCTCCTACATGAAATGCCTGAGCTCCATGATAATTATCCATGCCACTTACTGCAGCAAATATTTTCACACTCATATAACTACTCCTTTTATTCCGTTATTTCCTATGGTGACTAGAGTGCCTCTTCATCCTCATATCGTTCCAGCCATGCCAAAAGTTGTTTACGAATCTCTTTTCGATATTCGCGGGGTTCAAGCACCTCCGCCTCAGGACCAAACTGATATAACCACTTCAAAAATTCACGACTGCTATTCAGAGTTACCTCAAACAACAAGCCGCCATCCGCAAGATCTGTCATGCGCGGACGAACAAACATCTCTTCTTCTTTTATGTAGGGGGCAACTTTTTCAGAGAATCTCACCTTAAAATGAATATGTTCGTCACCCCGATCCACGGACCAGGTATTTTTCATATACTGATTTATGTTGAAATCACCCATATCAAATACAGCATTGGTTTTTGTAACATCGAGAAAACGGCTGATGCGAAACAAACGAACTTTCTGCTGCAGATGACAATATCCTATCAGATAGAAACGTTGATCGCGCGGCACCAGATAATAAGGGTCAATATGTCGAAATGTAATCTCATTATTGGCGAGCGTATGATATTGAGCCTGGATTGTCCTCCCATCTATAATTGCCTCCATGATAGGGATTAACAGGTTGGGATCCTTCCCTTCCTCACGGTATGCAGGTATTCCCATTCGGATGATGCCAGCAATATTTTCCACAATTTCACTATTCCTTGTTTTAAGTTTGGTGTGTGCCGATATAACTTTATCAAAAGCTGAATCAAACTCAGCAGGTAATTTAGAAGTATCGACCAAGGCCGGAAGCATGCAAAAAAGCATGGCCTCCTGTTGGGTAAAATCTAGCGGATACATCGCGAATTCACCAATAAATCGATAGCCCTTTCCATATCCTTCGTTCATTATGGGAGCAACCCTGTCCAAAATCCGGAGATCACGATAAATTGTACGTACAGTTGTACCGCATTTCAGGGCCAATTCCTTAGCAGAGATTCCGGGATTAGCTTGTATAGCCTGAAGTATACGCAGCAGACGAATTAATTTCTCTGTCATGTAGTTTCTCCCCTTCGATATTTTATCGGCAAGGAAAACTAGTTCCTTTAGTTCATATCTAAATCTTTAGTCCCAAATAAGTTTTCGCAAATTCACCTTTTATTGCTAGTTCAGTTGCACTTTTCCCCCCTTTTAATATACATTCTCTTACTCGCTTGCGTAAATTAATAACCCAAAATCGAGTTCACCTAAGCCTGAAAGCCTATACAAAAATCTAAAAATAATGCAAAAAGCCCTGATTCTAAACGAGGCAGGGCTTTGAAAAGTTCAATTTATACGATACATTTTTGTTTTTCATCTTTTTAAAATTCTTTATTTTTCCATTTTACCCAAACTGTGCAGTGCATGAAGCATGTGATCACATAGATCCGGGATATCCTGCATCTGCTCTTCATTCACTTTGCGATCAAAACACACGCTGGAGGCAATGGTGAATGTTGTCGGCGTCTCGCCAAATACGTAATGAATTTGTTGTACAGTCCGCTGAGTTGGCCAATTTTCCTGCAGGATAGCCTGAATGCCATGACAAAGAAAATCCGGCTGCTTCGTCGTAACAAGTTCAAAGCAAAGCTCCAGACTACAACCAGGATGGCTGCCTGGTGTCTCCAGAATTTCTGCGGCCGTATCCTCCAGCGCACTTTTCAGCACCAGTTCAGCAGAAATGCCAGCTTGCTCTCTGAGACAAAATTGCAGGGTAAATACTCTGGACATGCTGGCCATGTCGAGTTGATCTCTTCGATGAGTGACATGAATGCGTTCATCCAGATTGTCCAGATCGTAAATATAATTTTCAATGGCTACTTTGAGATTATCGTAGATGGTAGGATCAAACATACAGAAAACCTGCTTTCTTTATCTTTATCTTTTTCTTTTTCTTTTTCTTTTTCTCTTTTCTTCGCTTGCTTCGTTTTCTCAATTTCGTCCGTCTTCACGTTGTACCACAATTCCCTCCGTTATTCCAATGATAGCTGAACCCTGCTGTAAAAAGAAGAAAAGCCCAGCCCACAACATGTGGACTGAGCTTGATCTGTTCAACGAGCATCCGGCAGGATGCCAGCGTTCAATTATTCTTCTGCGGCTTCGCCCTCTGCCTTGGCCTCCGGCTGTGCTTCATCGGCAGAAGCTGTTGGCTCCTCTTCAGCAGCTTGTGGCGGCATCACCGAAGCCACAATAGAATCGGGTGACGTGACCAAAGTCAGGCCCTTATCGAGCTTGATCTCACCTGCGGTAAGACGGTCACCAATCTCCAGGCCGCTGACGTCAACTTCAATGGAGGTTGGCAGGTCAGCTGGCAAACCTTCCACTTCCAGCTGCGTTTCCTGTGTCTGGAATACACCGCCTGCTTTGGAGCCGGCAGCAGTTCCCTGAAAATCAATCGATACACTTACAGTGATCGGTTTGTTTTTGGAAATCTGCAAAAAGTCTACGTGCAGCAGACGACCGTTGCGCTCCTGCTGATCCTTGATCAGCACAGGAATCGTTTTGCCACCCTCCACATTCAGGTTAAACATCTCGGAGCGGCCTGTACGTGCCACTTTAAGCACTTCTTTCTCGTCCACATGTATGGCGGCGCCTTCTTGTCCCGGTCCGTATACAACGGCAGGAACTCGTCCACCTTGTCTTAACAGGCGCAATGCTGCACCTTTCTTTTCTGTTCTTGGAGTTGCTGTAAGTTGAGCCATTTTTCCGTTGGATTTCATGATTGAACATCCTCCTTCAAGGGTTCCCTACTTTGATTTTGTTGGCAAGCTCTGCATCTTCTCTATTAGACCGGAATGGCCTTTTTTCGAAGGCCGTATGTTGGGCCATATCTATATTTACCCCAATGACCTCGCATCTAAAACATTAAACCGAAGATTTTACCCTTTTTTTGTTATTTCACTCTTTTTTATGCACAAAAAACAGCCGGAATTGCTTCCAGCTGTCAGTTCACTCAAGCGCTATTCAGGTCATCATTGTCACGAGACTCGCGCATAATGTGCATCTCATCTGATCCGCTCCGCACGTTAATCTGCACGTCACCATCCTCAGGCGCGATATCCACATAGCGGTCTCCACACGTATCCTTGGCCTCCCATTCATTCAGGCGAATGATAAAGCCCAAATGATGCAGACCTGGAGCCACACGGAATCGCGCCTCAGCCCCACTGCCTGCCCGTTCCAAACGAAACGCACCGTCCTGCATGCCTGTACCCCATACCCAGACATCCCAGCCATCGTAACAGTGATCCTCTCGTTCATATCGGATGGTGATCACTCGCGACAGATGTCTGTGAACCGTTACATTATATACAGCCCGGACATTCCCGGCTTCTGCGATAATATGTGACGTGCCTGCCGTCACCCCTCTAACAAGGCCAGCATGGCTCACAGCCGCTATATCCGAATGTGAAGAACTCCAGCGGATATGTGCATCTGTCAGGGGCTGCCCGTATTGATCCAGCACCAGTGCCCGAAAACGACTGATTCGTGTCGTGTATAATACCGATTCACCTACAATCTCGATTCGATCTGCAAACCGGGCCTCGACCTGCACCATGCAGGACGCTGTGATCTGGCCGCAAACGGCCGTGATTGTTGCGGTGCCCCGGGTCTTCGTATGCATCGTACCGTCGTTATCCATATGCACAATGTCCGGTTCGGACGAACTCCACAGCACATGCATATTTTCCAATACATTTCCCATACTGTCTCTCACAACGGCTCGCAGTTGCGTTATCTCCTGTGGTGCAAATACCCGCCGCGGAATGCCAATATCCAGCGCAGCAGGTTCTGCCCCGATTGCATGCTCCTGATCATACAGGACCATAAGCGACCATCGTTCCACCTGAACCTCTCCTGTGACTGTCTCCAGTACGTCCGTGCCAGCCGTATGGTGGTTCACAACCACCTTCCATTCTCCCTCATGCAGGTGAATTGTCTGAGCCTCATCACAGCCATTATAAATGATCATAATTTGATGCCACGAATCCCCGTTAGCCCCCTGCTCAAGCATATAGGCCACTACGTTTCCATCTGTACGAATAACCCGAAGATGCCTGCGTACCTGCTCTGCCTCCGTCATGCGAAATGCCGGATGTGTGCGCCGCAGATGAATTAACCCTCGATAATAGTCAAAGACAGGTCTGAAGCGCTCTTTATTCGCCCATGTTATCCTGTTCACTGCATCGCCGCTGCGATAGCTGTTATGGTCTCCGGCCTTGGACCTTAATATTTCATCTCCGGCATGCAGAAACGGTATCCCCTGTGACGTAAGCAGGATGCCGGAAGCAAGCAGCGAACGGCGAACCATCTCACTCTCCATCAGATGAGCTTCGTGCACATACCGATAAGCATCGGCTGCTTTCACCGCAGATTCTGCGCTGCCGCCGCCTATCGGCTGACCGTCTTTCCATACGGGAAAACCCAGATCATGACGCAGATCAAGGCAGGTTGCAATTTTATCCCATAGATTCAGGTTATCATGAGCGGTTACATAATTAACGGTTTCAGCAGGAGAAGAGGCGAAATCGTCCATTGCCCCTGCAGCACCCTGCATAATGGCATGCTCCTGACCCTCAGCTCCTGTAGCGAATCCCCTTCCGCTGCCGTCACTGTCTCCCTTGATTGCACTGCGAAAATGATCATTGAATACAGCAAAGCCCTGACCTCGCTGCGTTCCTTTGAGGGTTTGGCGTGTCAGTGGAGAAGCACCGCCAGTCCAAGGCTCTCCATAGATCAGAAAGGCGGGATCATGCATCAGTTCTCTTAATTCACGGGTCAGTTCAATCATCGTATCCTGATCAATCAATGCCATCAGATCAAATCTGAACCCGTCAATATGATATTCCTCGGCCCAGTAACGTAATGAATCCAGAATATATTTTCGTACCATCGGGCGTTCTGTCGCCAGTTCATTACCCACGCCAGAGCCGTTGCTGAGTGTACCATCCTCATAATGACGATAGAAGTAACCCGGGACAATTCGCTCAAAAGGGCCCTTTTCCACGCTATACGTATGGTTATAAACAACATCCAGCACAACGCGCAGCCCCTGCCTGTGCATCGACTGAATCATCGTTTTGAACTCGCGGATGCGGACAGCGGGGTCGCGTGGATCGGTCGCATACGAACCTTCAGGCACATTGTAATGCTGCGGGTCATACCCCCAGTTGTAGGGGGCTTTGACATTGATATCGGGATTCGCAGTCGCCAGCTCGTTTACCGTCTGATAATCGGCGACAGGAAGTAAATGAACATGAGTAACACCGAGCTCGGTCAGATGGTCAATCCCGATCCGGTTGCCTGCCTGATCTGTAAGTCCGGTCGCTGTAAAAGCCAGATATTTCCCTTTATACGGAAGTTCTGCATAAGGATCAGAAGAGAAATCACGAACATGCAGTTCATAGATAATGGCATCAACCGGGTGCACAAACGCGGGCTTTACATCCTCATCCCAACCCTCTGGATGTGTCTCGCTCCAATTAATGATTGCCGTACGCTGTCCATTCGCTGTAACGGCTTTGCTGTACGGGTCTGCAACGATATGCTCTCGCTGATTATCATGAACGATACGGTACATATAAAAGTGTCCTGCCCAGTCGCCCGCAAGCGTCGCCTGCCAGATGCCATCTGCATCACGGACCATCTCATATGCCCGGCCCTCATCATGCCCGGTTACAAACCCGAGCTCGTCATACTCACCTTCATTTTCGAAAATCAATATATGGACCAGCTGTGCTGTGGGCGCCCACAGTTTGAACGTACTCGCAGCACAGGTATAAGTTAAGCCAAGGTCGCTGCCTTCATAACGAAAAGAAGTCCATTCCGGCATCATGCCACCGCCTTTATATCCTTTAATTTCGTGTTTTCCCGATGTTACGAAGCTGGAAGCCATTTGTCAACCCGGGGTTGTCTGTACTGAACATATCGGTCAAAGCGACGTATTCGATGAGCGTTAATCGGGCTTTTAAGAGCTTTAATTGGGCTCTCATTGGGCTTTCAATGAGCAATCGCTTTCATCTACAGCATATGTAAACAAGCGCTGTGGTTGACAGCTTCTGTACCTGTACAAACAAAAAAACACTCCCTCAAACCTGCAAGAGAGTGTCTTGACGCATAGGCATATCATACATGTTTACTACATTATCCTGTATATATTTTGAAACAGATATTACTCATGTAACCGAATGAAATATTATACTGAATATAAAATGGTCATAGATAAACCTTTGACCTTGATCTTTCCGTTTTCTCCGTAATAGCCGTTCTGACGATCTTGCACAGTACGAAGCGAATGCGCATCCACTCGCCCATCTTCAACAGCGACATTCCACACACCTGAAGGGATGGGGATCAAGCGAGCACGCATGGCCGCATTATAGATCACTACTATCCGCTGCCATATATCCTCCACCGCAGCACCTTGCAGCTCATAAGCAAGAAGTCCTTCTTCTTGATGCAAAAGACAAACATACTGCTCAATCGCTTCGCGTGTACGCAGGCGAAATGCCGGATGCTCCCGCCGCAGCTGAATCAGCCCCCGGTAGTAGTCGAACACCGGCTTAAACCGCTGTTTCTGTTCCCAATGGATCGCATTAACCATATCTCCGCTCTGATGGCTGTTCATATCCCCGTATTTGCTGCGCAGCAGCTCGTCTCCAGCCGCAATCAGGGGAATACCTTGTGAGGTCAATACAATGCCGTTCGCAAGCAGACAGCGTCTTACCGTCTCGTTCCCAAGTACATCATGCGGATCGACCTGAAGATAGGGATTGGCCTTCCTCACCGCCTCCTCCACGCTGCTGCAGCCCTTTAGGCTTCCATCCTCGTTATACTGCAGAAAACCCAGCACCTCCTGCAAACCCTGTGTTCGTGCAACCTTATCCCACAGATTGAGATTATCATGTACGGTTACATAATTAATCGTCTCGGCTGGTGCTTCCGCAAAATCATGAATAGACCCTTGCACCCCTGTCCATAAATCGGCTGCCTTCCCTTCTTCACCTGTCGCAAACCCTTTGCCATCTCCATCACTATCCCCTTTAATGACGCCTCGGAAATTGTCGTTGAATACTGCAAAACCTGCTCCGCGCTGCGTTCCCTTCAAGATCATCTCATCTGCCAGCGGGGATTCCAGCGCTCCCCAAGGTTCCCCGTATAACAGGATGGAAGGCGACACGCGAGTATGCAGCTCAGAGGCAAGCTGTTTCATGGTGGTAATATCCATCAGCCCCATCAGGTCAAAACGAAAACCATCCACATGATACTGCTCGGCCCAGAATCGAACCGAATCAATGATAAACTTGCGAACCATCGCTCGTTCTGTTGCCACCTCATTCCCGGTGCCTGAACCGTTGCTATAGGTTCCATCTGCATGCTGGCGATAATAATAGCCGGGAACCAGCTTCTCAAACGAGCTGCCTGCTGTATCAAATGTATGGTTATAAACTACATCCATAATGACCCCGATCCCTTTACGGTGGAGTGCAGCAATCATGGACTTGAATTCACGAATACGTGTCTCGGGCTCGTCTGCACGTGATGCATACGAGCCTTCCGGCACATTGTAATGCAGTGGATCATATCCCCAGTTATAGTTGGAAGCATCATGCATATGATCATTTACACTTGCTTCATCTACCGTGGCAAAATCAAAAACAGGCATCAGGTGCACATGCGTAATGCCCAGTTCAGCCAGATGATCAATGCCAAGGGTATGGCCTGCTTCATCACGCAGCCCCGTTTCCGTGAATGCCAGATATTTGCCTTTGTTCACGATGCCTGATGAGGGATGAATGGAAAAGTCCCGAACGTGCAGCTCGTACAGCACAGCATCGGTGGCATGATGCAACTCCGGGCGCTGGTCCTCATGCCATGCTTCAGGATGGGTCTGCTCCATATCTACGATAACCCCCATCTCCCCATTCATGGTAACTGCTCGTGCATAAGGATCAACGGCTGTAGTTGAGGTTCCATTGGCAAAGGTGGGCCGGAACATATAACGATAACCTCGCCACTCCCCCGCTAGATCAAGAATCCACACCCCCTGCTCATTGGACTGCATCGGCATAACCTGCTGCTTCATTTGTTCTGAATGTTCATCAGAACTTTCGCCTGTTAGTGGCGGATATAGAAGAACCTGCATCTGAACGGCCGCTGGAGACCAAACCTTGAAAACGCACAGATTCTCTCCAAGTGTAACCCCGAGATCTTCTCCTTCATATGCAGCAGTGATCTGGACTGAACTCGCTTTTTTGGCGGCTGGCTGTCTCTTCTTGTCGTCAATCATCATCGTTCTCCTCTCGGCGAGTTAAGTGTAATAAGTGTTTATAAAAAGAGGGCTCTTTACCCTTTATACCCGTTCTACGGATAAGCCATAATAGATTAGCTCAAAAAGAAGCAGCCGTGATGTATACTTCCATCACAGCTGCTTTCTCGCAGGTTTGATCCTGTTTTATTTACCATTCAGCTCTTTATACGATGCCTCCAGTTCAGTAATGAGCTGGTCACCGCCTGCTTTTCTCCAGCTGGCAACTTCCTGCTCCCAGCCAGCATCATCAATTTTACCCATGATGTATTTGGTCTGTGCATCCCAGATCATCTGATCCAGTTCCTGACCACGCTCAGTGTAAATCTCCGAGGACAGGGTCAGTGCAGGGTTAGCGATGGCATACTGCTCATTTTCACGAGCCATCTTGGTTCCTTTCATGCCAATCGGAACATCGACCAGTTCAGGCACATTATATCCTTCTACGCTAAGCAGGTTATCCCGATACGGCTTGACCTCGCGCTGATACGCGTCGAAGTCTTTTAATTCCGTTTTTCCATCCGCTGTTTTGCTGTAATGTACATCAAGCAACCCACGCAGCTGAAGCGTGCTAAGCTCCTCGTCCATCAGCTGGTCCAGGAATGTGAGCACTTTTTTGAGCTGCTCTTCATCCTGTACAGAGGCCTTAGGAATGACCAGCATGCCGTAGTTTCCTGGCTCACCCGCAATGCGAATGCCTTGCGGTCCCTGGAATGGTGCTACGTCAATAATTCCATCCGGTGCATTCGGTGTAAGACGCTGCTGAGAGGATTTTCCGTTCTGGGCCACACCGTTCAGCTTCATGGCAACGAGCCCCGAATCCATTTTTTTGTCCGCATCGGAAGGGTCGAGTGCAGGGAAATCACTGTTAATCAGCCCCTCATTAAACAGACGCTTGAACAGCTTCATCGTATCCACATATTCGGTGGTCAGAAATTCCGGGGTCAGTTTGCCAGCATCATCCACACCCCATTTGTTAACTCCGCCAATGCTTACAGCAATCCGGGTCAGCGGTGAGGAGACGCCCTCATTATACTTTTTGAACAGCAGCGCACCGTACGTATCTTCCTTGCCATTGCCATCCGGATCATCCTTGCGAATCGCACGCATCACCTCATACCAGTCATCCAGCGATTTCGGGACACCCAGCTTCAGCTTGTCAAACCAGTCTTTGCGATACACAATCGCCGTCCGGCCGATATCCCGGAAGTTCGGAATGCCGTAGATTTTTCCCTCGATCTTGATATTGTTGAAATGAGCCTCGGACTGGGCAGACAAGTTCTTGTAGTCTTTCAAATAAGGCCCGAGCTCCCAGAACAGCCCTGTCTTCGCTGCATTAAATGTAGTAGGCACATAATTGACACGCATAATCGTTGGCATCTCCCCTGATGCCACCATGACATTCACCTTGTCATCAAACGCCGACTGTGGAATCCACTGCACGTTTACATCCGTGTTGGTATATTCCTCAATCTTCTTCTCAATCGCATTTTCCTTGGCGGGCACATCTCCCACCTGCATCAATGAAATGGAAATAGGCAGCTTGCCTCCTTCTGCAGCCGGAGCCTTTTCTCCCCCGCATCCTGCCAGCAGTCCGGCAGACATCGCACCTACAATAACGAAGCTTCCTATGCGAAGCATAGCATTATTCTTTGAAATTCCTGGACCTTTTGGACTCATGAACCATCTCTCCTTTTTGGATAAGCCTATTGTTCAGCGATCTTGCCCTCATCCCCACTCATAGATGCCTTCAACCTCAAAAATGTATGCGCTATCATAAATATCGGAAGAAAAGAACCAGCGTTATGCCAGTTCCATCTCTACCCCTGCCAAAATAAACGGAGCAACCGATTTCGGATCATTGATACGAATCGATTCGGTCACATAGTATTCGTAAGATCCGTCACGGTAAGGCGTTCCCCCAAGTCCCGCTCCCCCGTTGCACTGTGTCAGGGAAAGCATGCCCTCCTGATCCGTTTGCAGCAGATGCCGCAGCAGACCTTGATACCCTTTTTCCGCAATCGCTTTGAACTTGCCGCTCAAGTAACCTTTGCGCACACCCTTCGCCAGAGCATAAACGAACATCGACGTACCCGACGCCTCCAGATAGTTCCGCTCACGTCCCGGCTGATCGAGCAGATGCGGCCATAACCCTGTCTGCTGATCCTGTACATGTACAAGCGCATTGGCAAGCCGCTCGAAAATACCGATAATCTGGCCGCGCTGTTCATGATCCACTGGCAAATAGTCCAGCGTATCTACAACGGCCATCACATACCAGCCTACTGCCCGGCTCCAGACATGCGGAGAGCACCCTGTCTCGCCTGAGCTCCAGCGCTGCTCCTTGCTCTCATCCCAGGCATGGTATAACAAACCGCTTCGTGCATCACGTGTGCGCTCTTCGACCAGCAGCAGCTGCAGGGCAGCCTTGTCGAACCACTTCGCTTCACCATTCACTGCCCCGTATTGGGTCAGATACGGTGTTGCCATGTACAATCCGTCCAACCACATCTGGAACGGATAAATCTTTTTGTGCCAGAATCCACCCTCACGGGTCCGCGGCTGTCCTTTAAGCTGGGTCATCAGCAGCTCGGAAGCTTTGCGATACTTCTCTTCTCCCGTTTTCTCAAGCAGGAAAAACAGTGATTTACCCTGATTAATCTGATCCAGATTATATTCCTCTATTGTGTAGAACCGAATGGAGCCATCTTCCTGAATATAGAGGTCCATCAGCTCCTTGATGTAATCAAAATATCTCTGCTCACCTGTGGTCGCGTACAGCTCCTCCAGTGCTTTCAGCAGACAGCCGTTCTCATAATGCCAGGTGGAATACAGCTCATGATTGCGGTAACTCTCCATAAACTGGTCAGCCATGCGCATAGGTGTATGTTGCAGCGTTTGCTTCATGCTTCATCCTCCGATTCTGCTTTTTATTGAGCCTGCTTTTTATAATCCTCGGCGTATTCCTCACGAATTTTGTCTCCGCCAGACTTGGCCCAGTTCTCTACTTCCTTTTCCCAGCCGCTTTGATCGATCTTGCCCATAATGTACTTGGTTTGTGCATCGGCAATCATCTGATCCAGGTCTGCTCCGCGATCACCGTATGTTGGTGAATACAGCGTCAATGCAGGGTTTGGCACGGCATGTTCAGCCAGCTCCTTCACCAGGGCTGTGCCCTTCTCTCCAAGCTCCGTATCCTTCAGCTTAGGTACGTTGTAACCCTCTACATAAGGGAAGTTATCACGATAAGGCTTTACTTCACGCTGGAACGCATCGAAGTCACTCATCTCTACTTCATTGTCACTTAACTTGGTGTAATGCTTGCCTTCCACACCCCGCATCAGAAGTGTAGCCATCTCCGGGTCCATCAGTTTGTCAATGAAAGCAAGCAGGCTTTTCAGCTCTTCTTCTGATTTCACCGTTGCTTTCGGGAATGCAAGAATGCCGGAGTTGCCTGTCTGTCCAGCTACACGATCGCCATTCGGCCCTAGCAGACCCGCAATATCAACAACGCCGTCCGGGTTGTTTTTGGACAAACGCTCCTGCTGGCTTTTACCGTTCTGGGCCACACCAACACGCATGCCCACAACGCCGGAATCGTACTTTTTCTCCGCTTCGGTCGAATCAAAAACGGCAAAGTCCTGGTTGAGCAGCTTCTCTTCATACAGTCGTTTCAGCAAATCCATCACCTGTTTATATTCGGGTGTCATGAATTCAGGTGTGAAGCTGCCATCGCTTTCCACCTTCCACTTGTTCGGAGCACCGAAACTTACACCGAGACGTGTCGTGAAGGAGTATTGATCCTCGTTATACTTTTTAAAAAGCATTAATCCAAAGGTATTGTCCTTACCGTCTCCATCCGGGTCAGAGGTCGCCAACGTTTTGATCGTGTTGTACCACTCATCCGGTGTCGTTGGCACTTTCAGATTAAGCTTGTCGAACCAGTCTTTGCGGTATATAACCGTTGCCCGTGCAATATCAGAAAATACCGGTACACCGTAGATTTTGCCGTCAACCTTGATGTTGTCAAAGAAACGTCCATTCTGGGCAGAAAGGTTTTTGTAATCGTTCAGCAATGGCCCCACTTCCCAGAACACATCATTGCGCATTGCACTGGTCACCGTCGGGTTATACTGCACCTTGACGATTTTGGGCATATCGCTGGAGGCAATCATGACATTGATTTTGTCATTGTATGCAGAAGCGGGAATCCACTGGATATCCAGCTTGGTATTGGTGTACTCTTCAATCTTCTTCTGCACCTCGTTGCCCTTGCCTGGCACATCACCCACCTGTGCAATAGCGATGGATATGTTCTGTACGCCACCCTCGGCAGCCTGACCCTCATCTGATCCGCATCCTGCCAGCAAACCGCCCACTAACGCCAGTGTGCTCAAGGCAGCTACGGCTTTCTTTTTCACTGCTCTCATTTCATGAAAACCTCCCTTTGGATATACAGTCACACTTTATTGAAATATTTCAATCCAATCTCAATCCGTCTCACTTCATTTACCCAATCTCACTTCATTAGTACATTCTCAATCCAGCACCATTAACCTTTGACCGAACCAAGCATCACTCCTTTGGCAAAATGCTTTTGCAGGAATGGATACACCAGCATAATCGGAATCGTAGAGAACACGATAACGGCCATACGAATTGTCAGCGGCTGAATTTCGGTTTCTTCAATGCTCGTATCACCGATCCGGCTTTGTGCCAGTATGACGATCTCACGCAGCCAGACCTGAACAGGCCACTTCTCACTATCGTTAATATAGATAACGGCACTGAAGAAGCTGTTCCAGTGTGCCACGGCGTAAAAGAGGGAGAAGGTAGCCATCGCTGGCATCGACAGCGGCAGCACAATGCGGAACAATACGCCAACATCGTTACAGCCATCAATCTTCGCTGCATCCTCCAGCTCATCCGGAATGGCCTGGAAGAAGTTTTTGAGCACGATCAGGTTGAACGCACTGATTGCCGTTGGCAGCATCAGGGACCATAGCGTATCGGTCAGATGCAGAGATTTAACGACAAAGTATGTTGGAATCATACCGCCGCTAAACAGCATCGTGAACAGCACACCCAGCAGAATCGGCTGGCGTCCGCGCAAATATTTTCTGGAGAGCGGATAGGCCATAAGCGACGTAAACAGCAGGTTAATCAGTGTGCCGACCACGGTAATGTAAACCGAAACGCCCAAGCTGCGAATCAAGGTGTCCGTGGAGAAAATGTAACGGTATGCCGCCAAAGAGAATTCTTTTGGGAAAAGGATAAATCCTCCCTTGGCTACTTCATGCGGGCTGGTAAAGGACACAGCCAAAATATAAATGAACGGGATTACGGTCACAATGCCGATGAGCAGCAGCAACCCATGATTCACAAAATCAAAGATCCGGTTGCCCCATGTTTTATCCTGTTGCATCTGAATGTTCACTCCTGTCTGATGAAAAACGTCTGCTGTAATGCATCAATAGACGCCTTCCTCCCCGAATTTTTTGGCCAGCGTATTCGCACCAAGCACCAGCGCCAGTCCGACAATCGACTTGAACAATCCGACGGCAGCACTGTAGCTGTACTGTGCCTGAGTAAGACCTTTGGTGTAAACGTAAGTATCAAATACCTCGCCCACATCACGATTGGTCGGTGTCAGCATCAGGAAGATCTGTTCAAAGCCTGTGTCCAGGAAGTTGCCCAGACGGAGAATAAGCAGAATAATGATGGTACTGCGAATCGCAGGCAGCGTAATATGCCAGGTCTGACGCCAGCGGTTAGCACCGTCGATCCGTGCAGCTTCGTAGAGCTGTGTATCTACACCAGATAGTGCGGCCAGGAAAATGATCGTGCCCCAGCCTACCTCTTTCCAGATGGATTGACCTACAATCATGGACCGGAACCATCCTGGCTCAAGCAGAAAAGCTATTTTTTGCCCTGTCAAATTATAAAGCAGTTCATTAATGGCGCCGCCTTCTGTCGTGAAGAGCATGTAGAACACACCAACAACAACGACCCAGGAAACAAAGTGTGGAACGTAAACCAGAGTCTGTACAAATCGTTTGAACCGCTCCCGCCGAACCTCATTCATCATCAGTGCAAGTACGATTGGCAGTGGAAAAAAGAAAACCAGATTATAGATGGCAAGCAAAAACGTATTTCGGAACAACGTCCAGAACTGCGGTTCTCCAAAGAAACGCTGGAAGTGTTTGAAGCCTACCCAATCACTCCCCAGGATACCTTTGTACGGTGTGTAATCCTGAAAAGCCATGGTAATGCCATACATCGGTATGTATTTGAAAATAACAAAGTAAAGCACTCCCGGAATGAGCATGATATACAGCCACCGGTTTTTGATGATGTCCCTCCACAGCAGGTTTTTGTCACTGCGGGTAGCGGGCCGTGTCCGAGCCGCCGTTTCGGCTTTCATAGTGTCTTCCTCCCCACGTTGGAAACGATTACAAAAGATCACTTCCTGAATTCATGTCTCCATTGTGGCTGATAATCGAATCACTGGCTATCGTCTCGTTTTAGCCTCTTGTTTATGCTTATGTATCAAGGGTTACAGCGTTTGGAGGCCGGCTGGATGCAGACCAAATGAACTGTTTTCAACCTGCATATTCCTCGTTTAACTCTGGCATATAAGCATGAAACAGCCCTGGATAAATCTAGCTTATGTTGCAAAAAAGCCTGTCTGCCATGGCGGGCAGAGCAGGCCTTGTTTTTACCGCTGCTGCTCCCGGTACTTGCCGGGAGTTGTTCCTGTTATTTTGCGAAAAGTACGGATGAATGCCGTTGGATTGGTATAATTCAATTTTTCTGCGATTTCTGCGATTTTCAGATCCGTCGTCTGCAGCCATGTTTTGGCTTTTTCCATACGGTACTCGGCAAGATATTCAGTAAAATTCACCCCTGCCTCCTTCTTGAAAACCCGGCTCAGGTAGACGGGATGGAAGTTCAGTTCTTCCGCACAAGCCTCCAGCGACAAATCCCGATCATACCGCTCCTCGATCAATCGAATCATCCGACGAGCGATATTCATGTACTGAGACTCCTCCTGCTCCCTCCAGAAACGAATGACAGGCAGAAAGAGTCGCTTGCGGAACCAGCTCGTCATCTCATCCAGGGTGGACAGCTTGAGCAGGTAAGCCATGGAAGCCTTCTCCCCCAGCACTTCGGCCACATCTCCCCCCTGCTCCTGCACCAGCTGGTATACCCGGGACAGCAGCTGAACCATAATGACGGGATATTCACTGAAATGAAGCTTCTTGTCTGCCAGCAGACCTAAATATTGCCTGAAGTACATATCTGTTTTCTCCTCATCCCCCTGCTTGAGTGCTGAAGCCAACTGATCTTCGATCATTCGCAGCTGGGTGTAGAGCGCAGCCTCCATCTGACCTCTCGGTTGAATATCCTCATAGTGCAAAATAATCCGGCTGCCCAGGCTGACTCTGCCCTGCAAAGCCTCTCTGCTCTCCTGATACGCTCTAGGCGTAGCTCCAATGCTGGAATACGCTCGACTGATGCCTATACTTACGGGCAGGTTCAGATAGGTCACAACCCGCTCGCGTATCCAATCGGCCTGTTTATGCATCCATTCCTTCAGTTGCAGCTCATCCTTCAATGATGACGCAAGCACGGTAACCTGTGCATCATCCAGCATGACTGGTGTGAAGCGAATTTCAGAAGGCAGCAGCTCACCGACCATATTATTTACGGCAAACAGCAGCAGATCGCGATCCTTCTCCTCATACCTCGTACCTTCCAGGGTATCAATCTGCAGCATGAGCACACCCAGATGTGACCAGCCGGTTGGAAAATCGTATAATTCCCCCTGATATCTGAAATCCTCTTCCGATATTTTGCCTGTCAGCAGCTTGGTCATAAAGAACTCCTGCAGATGCACATGCTGCCCCTTCATCTGCTCGCGCATCGTTTGCTCCGAGCTGAACAGGGTGGACAGGCGTTCCTCGATATAAATAAACTCATCCTGACGCCGTCCTGCTGGAGGGAGAGGTGAATCCAGGCCCTTGGTAAATTGCAGCAGTCTGGAGATGGGTGAGTACATACGCCTGCTGCCATATATCGCCACAAGCCCTGTCACACATAACATGATTAACGTAGCCACACCGGTGACTACAGCAATTTTCTGCGATTGGGCCGTAATCTGCCCCAGAGAGACCACAGATACATATAACCAGCCATTAAGCGGTGACTGTCTATAACTGACTGCTACAGGTTTGTCTTCTACTTCTGCACTGAAAAAACCCTGCGATTCACCTGACATCTGAACCTTCTCTTGAATATCCTTGTTCAGTTGATCGTACTTGCTGCCGTAATTGGTATCGTTCAAAAAATATTGCTGGTCCTGGTCCAGCACGTACAGATCACCGGAATTCGGATTCCGGCTCAGAAAGCTGCTGAGCTCTGCATCCGCAATATCAATGACAAGAAACCCTTTCGGTTTGACATTGGTGGGAACCATCGGAATTTTAAAAACCATGCTCACAACGTTATCGGAAGATATCAAGGTTGGAGGTTGGGCCTGTTCCGTCAAAGCCTCGCCCATGCCTGCCGATACGGGCACGCTCTCTTTGGCTGAGCTTTTATTCTGAGTCACCCAAAATAAACTGTTGGTATATGTAAGATAAGTCCCAATCCGATCTCGAATGCTGAAGTCACTCAGTTTGCCAAATGAACGCATCGACACAACCCAGTCTTCGTCCAGATTCACAAGATATGCCTGATCAATACTTGTCACCGCCTGCAGGTTGTTAAACCCTGAGGTCAGATCACGAATCTCCTGAAATTCGCTGCTGTCCAGCGGTTGCTTCATCGCCCGCAGCACCAGTGGTGAATTGACGTACTGAATCGAGGATAACTGTAAACTTCTTAATACTTGCTCCACCCTCATCTGGGTCTGATGCAGTATTTGAAGATTGCTCTCGCGCACCTTCTGTTCGATATCCCGCGAAGCAATCGTATAGGAGACGGAACCAATTACGATGACTGGCAAGGCTCCAAGAATCATGGTAAAGCAGAGCAGACGCAATAGATATTTAGGCAAGAAGAGCATCTCCCTTTTAATAAAATCGCTTTCATTGGATTAAATTACTATTGTTATTTTAAAACCCAATCATAATCAAGTCCACATCTTTATTACGATTCATTGACTTTGAAGTGATTTCCAGCTTATATTACATATATATTCCTCAGGTTGAAGGAGAGATTTTGATGTCGGTGAGCGTTCTTAACTAATCAAGTTTCATATTCAGGAGTTTGGCATTTCATGACGCTTGTGCCCTTGTGGCATACGTGTATTTCATGATGCGCCAGAGCCCTGTACTTAGTTAAGAACAGCGGAAATCAAACATCGCCTCCGGGATTGCCAAATGTCCGGGTCTATTTCCGCGCTGTGTTCAGCGCGGATTTTTCGTTATAGGCCCATAATGGACTCTGCTTTCCCATACATTCCGGGCGGAGAATGACGTTTGTTCATTCTCCGCCCTTTTTGTGTTTTCCATGAGGAATATTGGCAATACAACACCCCAAAAACGATATTAAGGAGAGATTTAGACATGAATCCTGATCAAAACCAGAATCATATTCAGAACCAAAACCAGAACCAGAGCCTTGCAACAAATATCAAAAATTCAAACGAACACACCCTGACCAGTCTGGGCTTCCAGCATGTTCAAAAACATGTTGCAGACTGTGCCCTCTCGTACCTCGGCAAACGTTATGCCAGAGAAATGCAGCCGATGACCGATGCCCGCCAGATCCAGATACGACTGAATGAAACCGCAGAAGCCGCCGCTCTCGTCCGTCTCGGAGCAAGTGTACCCATTCCTTCGCTCGATGGTATGGAGACGATTATGGACCTGCTTGGAACAGGTTACCTGTTCAGTGAACGTGATTTTAGTCATCTGGTGCAATTTCTCCGCAGCAGCGCACAACTCATGAAATACATGGAAAGCAAATCCGGCATTGCTCCCCATGTTAGCGGTTATGCAGCTTCCATGATGCTAATGGAACCACTGCTCAGTGAGATCGAACGCTGCATCCATCATGGAAGCATTCAGGATCAGGCGAGCAAAGAACTGGCTCGTATTCGAAAAAAGATGAGCGTGACGGAAGAGCGCATGAAACGAAAGCTGGATTCCCTCGTTAACCAACACCGTTCGATCATGCAGGAGCAGGTCGTAAGCCAGCGTAATGGAAGAAATGTATTACCGATCAAAAAAGAATTCCGCAAGCATGTCAAAGGCGCTGTGCTCGACGAATCGGGCAGCGGGCAAACCGTATATATTGAACCTGCCGAGCTGACAGGTCTGCAGATGGAGCTTACCTTATTGCAGGCCGAGGAATCCAGAGAGGAAATGAAAATTCTTGGTGACCTGACCTCCCTCACCGAATCGTACAGCCGTGAAATTACACTGAATACTGAAACGATAGGTGTTCTGGATTTTCTGTTTGCCAAAGCCAAATATGCAGCAGCTATAGACGGACGGCCTGTACAAGTGAATACCTGCGGTAAGGTAAAACTGCGTCGAGCGAGACATCCCCTGATGGGGCCGTCCATGATTCCGCTTGATTTTTCCATCGGATATACGTACATCTCTCTCATCATTACAGGTCCGAACACTGGCGGCAAAACCGTTGCACTTAAAACATTGGGGCTGCTGACGCTGATGGTGCAATCCGGACTGCTTGTTCCCGTAGATGAAGGTAGCGAGATGGCAGTATATGATCAGATTGCCGTCGATATCGGTGATGGTCAGAGTATGGAGCAAGCGCTGAGCACATTCTCGGCGCATATTCGGAAAATGATTGCGATTCTGGAGCAGGCCAATCCTTCAACACTTGTGCTTATTGACGAGATGGCGTCAGGTACTGATCCCGGAGAAGGGGTCGGACTCTCTATAGCCATGCTGGAGGAACTGCACAGTCGCGGAGCAACCGTTGTGGCTACAACACATTTCGGGGAAATTAAACATTTTGCCGCAGCCACACCAGGTTTTGAAAATGCACGTATGGAGTTCGATACGGTCACGCTCCAGCCTCTGTATCGCCTTCGTATCGGGGAAGCCGGGGAGAGCTATGCTTATTCCATCGCACTGAAGCTGGGCATGCCTGAGCATATTATCAACCGCTCCAAATGTGTGTCGGGTAAAGCTTTGACAGAAAGTGCTGTACACGTTGCTCCAAAGCAACCGCAGCTGCGATCGGATAATGAAGCGCACACTCCGGCAACCGCTTCTAATAAACGAGCTGATTCTGCCGAACATAATGTCCCTGTGGAGGAGGATACAAGTCTTGCCAGGGCTGTCGTCCCTAAAGAGCATACGACCCTCGAAATGGAAATGCATACAGCCCTTCACGAACACAAGGTTCCTAAAGCGTATAATTCGCATCCTGCTGTCCCAAATGACACTACGGCATCTGCTTCGCAACATTCTTTACCAGTGGGTACTGCTCCAAAGACCAATGATACGGCCAGCTCTAATGTCTCGCCAGTTCGTGCTTTTCGTAAAGGGGACCGTGTCTATGCGGCCTATTTGGACCAGGCGGGTATTGTAAGTGAAGAAGAGGACAATCGAGGTCAGATTGGGGTCTTGATCCGCGGACGCAAGCTGAAAATTCATAAGAAACGCCTGCGGCTGCACATCTCTGCGGATGAGCTGTACCCGGGTAACTACGATCTGGACATTGTGCTGGAGACCAAAGAAAACCGTAAAAAACGCAAGCTGATGGGGCGCAAGCATATTGAAGGGCTGCAAATTGAACTGCCACCGGAGGAATGAGGAAGGGGGATGAGCCCCTTCACATTCATTTCCCGGTAACTTGTACCGCAATCAAGTCAATGATCAATGGAAATGCGGTGTATGAGCGCTTGTATTTGGTATACTGGAATGAACAAGAATACCACGGGTGGCGGGAATGGATGAATGCAAAGATAGATTAATGTCCAGATATCAGATGCAGGTAAGATAGATGTATGATGAACAATGAATGGTAGCTTATGGCTGTATCGATGTATGGTCGGGATGAATTCGTAATGTATGGATGAATGGCTAGTAGGAATGCATTGGTAGATGGATGGCTAGATGCGTCAGTAGATGAATGGCTAGATGGATGAGATATGTATGAAAGTAGGAAGGTTTGGGTAAATGTGTTCATCAGTGAATGGTGGATGTATAGATGAGCAATACAGCAACGGGTTGGGTATGTAGAACAAGGAGGAACAATATGAAGGATACACAGGACAGTAATCACAGCAATCAAAGTAAAACAAATGCGGTCAACGAGCTTGTATGTCCACTTTGCGGAGAAAGCAACGGTTGTTCCTACGCTGCAGGCAAGCCACATTCAGAGTGCTGGTGCAATAAAGCCTCTTTCCCTGAAGGTGTGTTTGAGCGTATCCCGGCTGAGCAACGCCGCAAATCCTGTATATGTCAGCGATGTCTGGACACCTACGTACGTGAACAGGTATAGCTGTGGCGCAAACTAGCGAGTAAATTAGATCGGCTGAGGTCGCAAAGGTCGCTGGTAACATAATTAAATGTAACTTGTGGAACGACGCTGAGCTGCAACTCTCCAACATCTTGGTCCAGTCACATTACTGTCCAAGGCTAACGATTCGTGTACAGGTATAACTGTGGCGCAAACTAGCGAGTAAATTAGATAGGTAAAGGTTGCACGGTTCGCAGGTAACATAAATAAATGTAACTTGTGGAACGACGCTGAGCTGCAACTCTCTAACATCTTCGTCCAGTCACATTACTGTCCAAGGCTAACGATTCGTGGAGACGTTATTTCGTTGATTTGAGGCCATTCTCAAACCTAACGATTCTGAGAAACGCTATTTGCCGATTTGAGGCTGCAAATCACCACTTTTTGCTCATTTTGAGGCAAATAGCGTCATTAGGATTCGTTAGATGTGCAAATTCATTAAAATCACCCAAATAGCGTTCGTACGATTCGTTAGAACTCGATTTACCCAATAACGAAAGAAACCCCTCTCGCAGCAATGGTGTGAACTTCAGTGCAACAACCATTACAGAGGAGGGTTTCTTTATTTCTATATAATGAAGATGATCGGCTGTACGAAAAACCTTTCAGTACACTCTCTAACTTTCTTATCATATCTATAATTCCGTATAAATAGATGATAAGTGTTTAGCACTAGCTAAACTTATAGCGTTATCCCCGTTTTTCTACCTTAGAATGAATTGAATTATCTTGTTCCTTCTCCTTTTTCACCCACCATATGCTCAATACACCAGCTACTGACCTGGCAGACTGTGACACTGGCATTGCTATTGACCAGTGCAGCTCCCAGCACGCAGTGCCCTGCTTCATTGACGAGGGTGGTCAGCCACAAGCAAGAGCATCCCCCATCACATCTGATGGTACTGTTTCACCGCTTCCACCAGCACCGGATGTCCTTCTTCTATACCGGTATAGTGTGACAAGGCTGCCGCCACGTCCCTTTCGCGAATCAGGCTTTGCAACTCAACTGCTTCGGGGTCATCGGAGACATCGAACTTGCAGGCCGCTGCCATGCCCGTAGCCAGATGAGTCACAGGAATTCCTTCAGCATAAGCCAGCAGCGCCGGGCGAACGAGACGATCATTCGGGGAAAGCTTGCGCAGCGGCGAGCGTCCCACACGGGTTACCTCATCGGTCAGATAAGGGTTAACGAACCGGCCCAATATTTTTACAATATACTGCTCATGCTCCTCCGGGTTAAAGCCAAAGCGTTGAACAAGCACCTGCCCCGTTTCCTGCAAAGCCCCGTATACAACAGATTTTACTTTTTCGTCGGCGATGGCTTGCTGAATCGTATCATATCCGTGCACATACCCGATGTATGCGGCAACGCAGTGCCCGGTATTGACAGTAAACAATTTGCGCTCAATGTACGGCTCCAGATCATGCACATAGACGACACCATTTATTGGTTTGAAGGCAGGCGCCATCTGGGAGCGATCCACCACCCATTCGTAAAAAGGTTCCACCTGGACATGCAGCGGGTCTGCATGATTCTGAATAGGTACAATCCGGTCTACCGCCGAATTCGGAAAGTAAACATATTCATCAGCAAACGCGCGAGCCTGCTCATCCAGCAAAGCATACACATGCTCTTTCAGCTGGGTGCTTCCACCGATCGCATTCTCACATGCGATAATATGCAGCGGCTTGTGCACAGTACCGGCTTGCCTTCTTTGCTCCAAACCTTTCGCAATGCCTGGCGCAATATGTTTCAGTACCCCCACACCAACTGCGGTTGTCACCAGGTCCGTTTCAGCTACGGCCTCTGCGACCCTCTGCAGATCGCGGCCGTCAATAGCTGTTACTCCGCTCACCGTCTCCTCATCCTTGCTCTCGTTGGCAAGCTCCACAGTGTATCGCCCTCGCTCCTGAAGAGCATGCACCAGCTCCTGATTCACATCCGAGAACGTTACCTCATATCCCGCACGGGAGAGAAGCAAGCCGATAAATCCACGTCCAATGTTACCTGCGCCAAAGTGGAGAGCCTTCATAGCTCCATTTCACTTTCGAGAATAGTGATGACTTCCTCTGCTGTTTTCGCCTGACGCAGTGCTTCCATATTTTCTTCCTCGGCACAGATGACCGCAATGCTGGTCAGAATCTCCATATGCTCTCCGCCTTGTGCGGCGATGCCGATGACCATGTAGGCCTTTTCCTCTCCAAAATCAACCCCCTGCGGGAATTGAATTACCGAAATGCCTGTAGACAGGATGGCCGATTTGGACTCCTTCGTACCGTGTGGAATGGCAAGCCCGTTGCCAACATACGTGGAGACAATCTCTTCACGCTCCAGCATTTTGTCAATATAATCCGCCGTAATATGCCCTGCGTCCTTCAATATCTGTCCTGCCATACGAATAGCCTCATATTTATCCTGAGCCGTTGCGTTCATGATGACTTTGTCTGTTGTTAACATACTCATGTTAATGCCCTCCAATTTCGTTTTTGCTGCGATAAAATCCAACCAGCTCCCGGGACAGATAATGAATAATTTCATCTCTGCTCCCTTTACCCAGCAACATAATCATCTCTTCCTGTAACAGTAATGCGCTAATCTCGCTGAGAACCTCGAGGCTTTCCTTGGACAATTCCTTCGGACCCAGCATCAATAACACATGACTGACGCCCTCGGGATCATCCATCGTCTGAAGCAGCGGTTCCTCAAGCTGGAACAGACTGATGGAAGGCCTGTAGATGCTCTCACTTCTTGTATGGAACAGAGCCAGCCTGGTGCCGGGAATCTTCTGACTTCCCATCGACTCACGAACCTCCAGCAGCTTCGCAACCTCTCCCGGGTCCTTCAGTACACCTGCTCGATGTGCAACCTTACACATGGCAAGCACACTTTGAGCAAAATCAAGATGAGCATTATCCAGGGCATGTACCTGAAACTTGCCAATGACACGTACAATCTCAAGCAGTGTTGCCTCCATCGTATCCGGGTCAGAATAACGATTCAGGGTCTCGTTTCCCATCTCGCGAGGTTTGCGGTGCTGCCGCTGTAACGTTGTCGTTTTGATAAAATGGCGCAGCCGCTCACTTTCTTCTGCGGTTAACAGCGGGCTGACCTTGTAATACTGATCTTCCTCCATCGGCAGATCAACGGTGGATAACACAAGATCATATTCCTCAGCCGGAACTCGGGCGGCCTCGTACCAGGACACGCTGTCTATAATCTGAATTTCCGGGAACTCCTTGGACAGCCGACTGGACAGCATGCGGGACGAGCCTATGCCGCTGTTGCACACCACAATTGCACGAATGTCCTGCTTTAACGCGCGCAGCCGCTCAATGGACGCGCCAAAATGCATAACCAGAAAACCGATCTCCTCGTCCGGTACCTCTGCTGCCGGCCATGCTTGTAACACCGCCGTTCTTACCTGCTCGAACAGTAACTCATAATCCTTGCGAATCTGCTGTAACAGCGGATTGCGTATGACCTGATGCCCTTCAAGACGTTCCATCACCGGAATCATGTGAGCAATCAGGCCTTCCCGAAGCAAACGATCCTCATGAAAGGCATACCCTGTTCTTTCCTGCATCTGATCCGTAAGCGAATGCACCCGATCCATCAGAATCAGATCATCAATCGGGAGCAGACCGGAGGAGTGAAGCTGCTGCTCGGTCTCGATTAGCAACTGGTGAAAATAGTTCTGCTCCTCATCGGAGAAGCTCATGCCAAGCCGTGAGGATAATACACTGCATAGACGGGAAGCCATAAATGCGGGTACTCGTGCTTCATGCGTCTCTGCCATAGTGCTGACAGCTGCAGCCGATCCTGTTCCTGCACGTTCTATATGGAACCCTTTGCGTATACGAACAACTGCCGCTGATAGTTGAATAAGCAGCTTCATATACTGCCGTTCAGGAATTTTTTCGAGCCATTCGATATCCGGCTGCCATAATGCATTTTCAATCGTAAGCACATCGCTATGCCCAATCATTCGCAGCAGCTTTTGATTCACGATGGAACCGCCCTGCTCTGGCTGTCTGCCGAAAAGGTCCGACTCATCCAGCACTTCCAGAGCCAGCGCGGCAATCGCTCTGCGGTGAACCGCCTCACTGCCGGTAATTTTGACCCCGTATCCTCGCCTTCGTACCAGCTTCAGCCCCGCCTGACGAATGCGGGATTCCAGATCATCCAGGTCGGTCGTGACGGTAGACACCGTCACCTTCAGATCAGAAGCAAGAGCAAGCAGCTTGACTGGCTCCGCCTCTTCCAGCAGGATGCAAAGCATGAAGAGCTTACGCTCTTCCGGCGTAAACTCTATATATTCATGACCTTCCAGCTTCTGGCGTAATGCACTGAGGTCGTCTGAACCGGAACCGGAATCAATCCGAATGCCGGTCCCCGATTTTTTTTCCAATCGCATACCGAGCGGCTCAAGCCATTGTTCGATCATCAGCAGCTCACGATGCACAGTACGGGTACTCACTTTTACTTCAACGGCGATTTCGCCGGCCGTGACTTCATGAGGATGCTCCAGCAGGAACTCCACAATTTCACGTTGTCTTTTGGTAATACTCATATCTCAGCCTCCGGCTCTTGGAAAACGGCTGCTTAGTTTAAAGCTGTATCGCAGTGGATCACTGCTTACTTCAAACGTTCAACAAGCGCATCGTATTCCGGGCTTTTTAGGAAGTTGTCAATGGATATATGCTCTGCATTCGGTGCGACTGTACGCGCTCGATCCGTTAATGTTTTTTGCGTGATTACAACGTCAGCATCCTGCGGAATCTCACTGATCGCCGTGTTGGTTACGGCAACGTCGATTCCCTCGGCTTTCATCTTCTTGCGAAGAATGGAAGCGCCCATGGCACTTGATCCCATACCTGCATCACAGGAGAATACAATCTTTTTCACATCTGCTTTGGCTTTGGCAGCTGCAGAGATACCGATATTTGCTGCTCTGTCTGCATCACGGTTATCTGCCGTAATGGCTGCATTTGCCGTATTGCCTTGACTCTTCATGTCCTTCATTCGGCTGGAGGCCGATTCCAGATCTTCATCCTTCTGTTTACCCGTTTTGAGCAGCAGAGAGGCCACCAGGAAGGAAACAACCGCAGCAACGATAACTCCTGCAAGCATCGGGATGTATCCACCTTTCGGCGTCAGCAGGAAATAAGCAATGATACTGCCCGGTGACGGTGCCGACACCAGTCCTGCTCCTGTCAGCATGAACGTCAATGTCCCTGTTACACCACCAGCGATAGCGGCCAGAATCAGAATCGGTCTCATCAGAATGTAAGGGAAATAAATTTCGTGAATTCCGCCGAAGAAATGAATAATGACCGCACCCGGTGCAGATGATCTCGCTGTTCCCCGTCCGAAGAAGCAGTATGCCAGCAAAATCCCCAGACCCGGCCCGGGGTTGGATTCCAGCATATAAAGCACGGACTGACCCAGTTCTCTTGCCTGATCTGTAGCAATCGGTGTCAATATCCCGTGGTTAATTGCATTATTCAGGAATAATACTTTACCTGGTTCAATGATCAGGTTGACCAGCGGCAGCAAACCCAGGTTCATCAAACCCTGTACGCCTGCAGACAGCACCTTGCTGATGGCCTCTACGGCAGGTCCGATCCCCAATAAGGCAATGATGCCCAAAATACCGCCGATAATTCCGGCCGAGAAATTGTTGACCAGCATTTCAAAACCGGCTCTGATCTTGCCCTCTACCGATTTATCAAATTTTTTGATCACCCACGCCCCGAACGGCCCCGCAATCATGGCCCCAAGGAACATCGGAATGTCACTGCCTACAATGACACCTATCGTCATAATCGCCCCGACGACCCCGCCGCGTGTTCCATGCACCATCGTACCCCCGGTATAACCGATCAGCAGCGGCAGTAAATATTTAATCATCGGATCAACGAGCTGTGACAGCGTTTCATTCGGGAACCAGCCTGTTTTGATAAACATCGCGGTGATTAATCCCCAAGCAATAAACGCGCCCATATTAGGCATAACCATGCCGCTCAGGAATCGTCCAAAGCGCTGCACACCGACACGTAACCCACCCTTGGAATTGGACGTTTGGTCCAAATTACTCATTGGTTTATCCTCCTTGAATCAAGTCATTATAAATTTGAAAGGGGTGTCATGCATCCCTGCTGTAATCCTAAGCGAGAAACCGCTGCTGTTCAATCAAATGAAAGCGTACTTTCGTCATGAACAATGATGACAACATTAGATTATGTAATCGCTTTTTTGCATTCATATTCCTTTAAACCCTTGATACACAAGGTTTTCTCGAGCTATGATCCAGATCATATACAGTACAGGAAGCAGTATCATAGCTTGGTCCGCACTCCCCATTTTTATCCTGAATTCATATGATTAAGGCTCAGAAACCGTTCATCTACTCCTGCAAAAACATCAAAAAACCTGCATGAGCTGTCAGCCCACACAGGTTCAAAGAACATCATTTTTTAAGTTTATATGATAATATATATGTCAGTAAGTACAAATCAATCCGATCATGCAGTGCATCATCTACTCGATATGCTTCTGATAAGCGTCCGCATTCAGAAGTGCGGATAGAGCCGCCTGCAAATCTCCCTCAACACGGATTTCAATCATCCAGCCTTCTTCATAAGGAGAGCTGTTCACCAGTTCCGGCGAGTCCTGCAGCGCTTCATTGACTGCAACAATCGTACCGCTAACAGGCGAAAATAAGTCCGACACCGTTTTCACCGATTCAATGGTTCCGATGCTCTCGGCCGCAGCGACACTTGCTTCAAGGTCAGGCAGTTCTACAAACACAATGTCACCCAGCTGATGCTGTGCGAACTCGGTAATGCCGATCCGAACGGTATGCTCTCCAACGGTTTTCACCCACTCATGCTCTTCACTGTACAGGAAATCACTTCTCAATTCGCTCATCCATATCCGCCTCGCTTCTTCAATAATGAGTGCATGCGTTCTTTGACCTTTACCTCTTCCCCAAACAACAGCGTAAATATTTCGCATTCAAATGTCAATATAGCTTACAATTTATTCGAAATTCATGCCGGTGTTCCCATCACCAAAATGCACTCTTTCTACATATACTGGAGAATAATAACATAGTAAACGCACTCATTTTAAATACACGAACGTTATATTCAATAAATAGTATAATATTCGTCTTTTATACAAGTTTAATGATATTGTTCTTGACATCATGATTGGATTCACGTTTTAATGAGAGTAGCAACTGAATTGAATTGCATTACGTATGAACCGCGGATGAATGTAAAGGGAGAGACTGCCTGTGACACCCGTTCTGGGGATGTACTTAAGGCGGCGCCGAAGGAGTAAACCACCGACAAGCGGAGGTGAATCTCTCAGGCAAAAGGACTTTTACAGGACGCAACTCTGGAGAGCATCTAATCGTCCTTAAAGGACGTTATGATCACCCAAGGGGAAACCTGTCTGCACTAGCGGCGGGGTAACTCTCAGGTACAAGGGACAGAGCCTAAGAATACAGCGTGCTATATGGCATGCCGGTTCTTTGGCCTGTCCTTTTCCTTTTTCCCCAAAAAAGAATGCAGGATATCGAATCGTCGGCCTTTGGCAGCGTGTCTTTCATAAAACGACTTCATCCAATACTTATGAATGTGCTTGTTATTTAGCATCTATACCTGATTCACAGATTTCGCGTTTCTATACTTGGCCCGATAACGGCCCTTGACGAGGTGATTGGATGTCCGACTTATTAAGAACACCACTCTTCCCCCTATATGCTCAATATGAAGGCGTACGCTGCATCGATTTTGGAGGCTGGGAGCTCCCGGTGCAGTTCAGCGGTATTCAAAAGGAGCATGAAGCGGTGCGTGAGCGTGCCGGGCTGTTTGATGTGTCCCATATGGGTGAATTCACCGTAACGGGAGAGCAGGCGGAAGCCTTTTTACAACGCATGACCACCAATGATGTAACCACAATCGTACCGGGCCAGGCCCAATATACCCTGATGTGTTATCCTGATGGCGGCGTGGTGGATGATCTGCTGATCTACAAGCTGGCGGAGCAGCACTATATGCTCGTTGTGAATGCCTCCAATATCGACAAGGATTGGGCTTGGCTGCAAGAACACATGACTCCTGGCGTGAACATGACCAATGTTTCGGAGCAGACGGCTTTGCTTGCACTGCAGGGTCCTCTGGCAGTCGAAATTCTCGGCAAAGTTACAGGCACGGGCACGGATGCAGCTTCGATCGAACCTTTCCGTTTTGTACAGGATGCCAGCGTATGCGGGGTCAGCCTGCTGTTATCGCGTACCGGATATACGGGAGAGGATGGCTTTGAACTGTACGTTTCAGCAGAACAGGCTGCTCTGGTATGGAACGGATTGATGGAAGCCGGTGCTGATCTGGGTCTGGTTCCGGCAGGACTTGGCGCTCGTGATACACTTCGATTTGAAGCGAAGCTGCCTTTGTATGGCCAGGAGCTGTCTCCTACCATCTCTCCACTGGAGGCAGGTCTTGGCATGTTTGTGAAGCTGAATGCCGGACCTTTTATCGGACACGAAGCTCTGCTGAAGCAGAAAAATGACGGTCCTGCCCGCAAGCTCGTTGGCATTGAAGTGCTGGAGCGCGGCATTCCGCGTCCGCATTATCCGATCTACACAGGTGACGTGCAGATTGGAGAAGTGACAACAGGTACCCAATCACCAACCTTGAAGCGTAATCTGGGCCTTGCCCTGATTGATGCCAGACATGCCGCACTGGGCACACCGCTGGAGATTGAGATTCGTGGCAAAAAGCTGAAAGCCGAGGTCGTCAGAACCCCTTTTCATAAACGGACACGTACTTCAAAGACCCCTACCCAAGGAGCTGAGCAAGCATGACGAGCAAGCACCGCTATATCCCCATGACTGAACAGGACCAGAGCGCGATGCTCGCCACGATTGGTGTGGATACGATCGAAGATCTGTTCAAAGACATCCCGCAGGAGATTCGTTATCAGGGCGAGCTGCCCGTATCCTCCAAACTGGATGAATATGCCTTAACCCGTCACATGTCCAAGCAAGCCGGTAAAAATGCCAACTTCGAGACACACGCCAGCTTTCTCGGCGCAGGCATCTACGACCATCACATCCCTTCTGTCATTAACCATGTTATTTCCCGTTCGGAGTTCTATACCGCCTACACCCCTTATCAGCCTGAGATCAGCCAAGGGGAGCTGCAAGCGATCTTTGAATTTCAATCCTATATCTGTGAGCTGACGGGCATGGCCGTGGCCAACGCGAGCATGTATGATGGTGCAACCGCATTTGCCGAAGCAGGTAATCTCGCCGCAGCTGCCACACGCCGCAAACAGCTTATCGTATCCCGCACCGTTCACCCGGAGGCCCGTCAAGTATTACAGGCTTATGCACATGGCTTGAGTCTGGAGATCGTGGAGATTGGTTACAAGGATGGTGTGACGGACTGGGATGCCCTGCAAGCAGCCATTTCGGACGACACTGCGGCAGTTATGATTCAAAGCCCCAACTTCTTCGGTGCTGTGGAAAATGTAAAACAGGCTGCTGACCTTGTGCATGCACACAAAGGCCTGCTCGTTGTGAGCGCCAACCCGCTGTCGCTCGGTCTGCTGGAAGCCCCAGGCAAGCTGGGTGCTGACATCGTAGTAGGCGATGCGCAGCCCCTTGGAATCGCCGCTTCGCTTGGCGGACCCACTTGCGGATACTTCGCCGTGTCCCAGGCTCACATGCGCCGGATTCCCGGTCGTATCGTCGGTCAGACCACCGACCGCAACGGCAAACGTGGCTTCGTGCTGACGCTGCAAGCACGCGAGCAGCACATCCGCCGCGAAAAAGCGACGTCCAACATCTGCTCGAATCAGGCCTTGCTCGCGTTAAGTGCTTCCGTTTACATGTCCACTATGGGAAGACAGGGCATGATCGATGTCGCTGACCTGAATTTACAGAAAAGCCACTATGCACTCCAGAAGTTCAAAGCGATCCCGGGTGTAAGCCTGACTTTCTCAGCTCCTACCTTTAACGAGTTTGTGATCCAGCTTCCGGAAGGAAGCGACATGGATGCCCTCCAGCTGAAGCTGCTGGATGCAGGCTTCATCGGTGGTTATGAGCTTGGAAAGAGCTATCCAGAGCTTGCAGGACATATGCTCATCGCGGTTACCGAACGTCGCAGCAAAGAAGAGATTGACGAATTCGCACGTGTATTGGAGGGATCACTGTGACTCAGGAAATGACAACAAAAGCGACCGCTTCAAGAGCATCATCGGAAGGTCAGACAAATTCACATTCTGATACAACTGGTGCGGTTCAACCTGCGAATCAGCAGTCCGAGACTGATGTGCAATCCGCAGCTGCCAATCTGCAAACTTCATCATCGGCTGCTCCCGAGCAAACATTGATCTTTGAATTGAGCAGCCCGGGCCGCGTAGCTTATTCCCTGCCGGAGTGTGATGTGCCCCGTCTGGAGGCCGATACGTTGATTCCCCGGGAAATGCTGCGCTCAGAAGCTGCAGCCTTGCCGGAAGTATTTGAAGTGGATGTCATTCGCCACTATACGGCATTATCCCGCCGCAACTTCGGGGTAGATAACGGATTTTACCCGCTTGGCTCCTGTACGATGAAATACAATCCGAAGATTAACGAGGATGTTGCCCGGTATAACGGGTTTGCCAAAATCCATCCTTACCAGCATGAATCAAGCCTTCAAGGTGCGCTGGAACTGCTGTATACGTTACAACAGGATCTGGCCGGGCTGACTGGCATGGATGCCGTAACCCTGCAGCCGGCTGCAGGTGCACATGGCGAATGGACCGGACTGATGATGATTCGCGCTTATCACGAAAGTCGCGGCGAGCTTCGTACCAAAGTTATCGTGCCCGACTCCTCTCACGGCACGAACCCGGCCAGCGCAACGGTGGCTGGATTCGAAACGGTCACTATTCCTTCCCGTACAGACGGTCTTGTTGATCTGGAGGCGCTGCGTGCGGCGGTTGGAACGGATACCGCTGCATTGATGCTGACAAATCCGAATACACTCGGCTTGTTTGAGAAGCACATTCAAGAGATTGCGGCGATCGTACACGAGGCTGGCGGCCTCCTTTATTACGACGGAGCCAATTCCAATGCCATCATGGGTATTACACGGCCAGGGGATATGGGCTTTGATGTGGTGCATCTGAACTTGCACAAAACGATGAGCACTCCGCATGGCGGCGGCGGCCCGGGTGCAGGTCCGGTCGGTGTGAAAAGCCGTCTGATCCCGTTCCTGCCCAAACCGATGGTTGTTCAGAATGATCAGGGTGTTTATGCACTGGATTATGAAGGAGATCAATCCATCGGCCGGGTAAAAGCCTACTATGGCAACTTTGGCATCCTGGTTCGTGCCTATGCTTACATTCGTACCTATGGCCCGGAAGGCCTGCGCCGTGTATCCGAATGTGCCGTGCTGAACGCCAACTATATGATGGCTCGTCTCGCACCTCACTATGAGATTCCTTATCCGGGTGTATGCAAGCATGAATTTGTGATGTCAGGACGCGGACTGAAGCAGTACGGTGTACGCACACTGGATGTGGCGAAGCGTCTGCTGGACTTTGGATATCACCCGCCAACGATCTACTTTCCGCTTAATGTTGAGGAATGTATCATGATTGAGCCAACCGAGACCGAAAGCAAAGAAACGCTCGACGGGTTTATTGATACGATGATTCGCATCGCCAAAGAGGCGGAAGAAACACCTGAAGTGGTGCTGAACGCACCCTATGGTACACCCGTCACGCGACTGGATGAAACGACCGCGGCACGTAAACCTGTATTGAATTGTGCCTGCAGCTGAGCATCGATTTATAACCGTTAATTTACTTGCTGCTGATTGACTGCATGTCATCCCCTTGTGCGGGTGGAGGTATTCCCTCGACTGTGCAAGGGGATTTTTTGGATTTATTTGTAGCGTGCATTGCGACTAATATTTCCAACGTGAAAACAAAAAAAGCCGGCACCCACTTGATTCGTGGACACCGGCGATATTGCTGCCCAAGGCAGCCCTTTAATTCGGAAAAAGAAAACCTCAAATCCGGAGGAAACTCCGGCAAAATTACGCTTGAATGCTTTGAACGAGTTCAACCACTTGTTCAGCGGTTTGCATTTCCAACGCTTTGGCTGCCAGTTCCTGCATGTCCGCACGGGACAGCTTGGTAATCTGGCTGCGAGCTGGCAGAATGGAAGTTGCGCTCATGCTGAACTCATCCAGTCCGAGACCCAGCAGCAATGGAATTGCTGTTTCGTCTCCTGCCATCTCACCGCACATGCCAGCCCATTTGCCTTCACGATGCGCTGCATCGATAACCATTTTAACCAAACGCAAAATGGCCGGGTTGTAAGGCTGGTACAGATAAGATACACGCTCGTTCATCCGGTCAGCAGCCATTGTGTACTGGATCAGATCGTTTGTACCGATACTGAAGAAGTCCACTTCTTTGGCGAATTGATCCGCCATTACAGCTGTTGATGGAATTTCGACCATGATACCGAGTTGAATGCTGTCGGAAACAGCAATCCCTTCAGCGACCAGCTTTTCCTTCTCTTCGAGCAGGACAGCTTTTGCTTCACGGAATTCACCCAGTGTTGCGATCATCGGGAACATGATACGCAGGTTTCCGTGTACACTTGCACGCAGCAACGCACGCAATTGTGTACGGAAGATATCCAGACGGTCCAGACACAGACGAACTGCGCGGAAGCCGAGGAATGGATTCATTTCTTTTGGCAGATCCAGATAAGGAAGCTCTTTGTCCCCACCGATGTCGAGTGTACGAACAACGACCGGTTTACCTTCCATTTTTTCAAGTACCGCTTTGTAAGCATTGTACTGAATGTCTTCGGAAGGAAGCTTGTCTCTGCCCATATACAAGAACTCGGTACGGTACAAACCTACGGCTTCGCCACCGTTCTCCAATACACCTGTTACATCATTCGGTGTACCGATGTTTGCAGCAAGCTCCACATGAACGTTGTCCACGGTAACTGTCGGTTCGTCACGCAGTTTTCTCCACTCCGCACGCTGTGCATCATACTGCTCCTGTTTGGCACGGTATTCAGCAACTACGTCGTCTGTAGGGTTAACCAGAACGTGGCCGTCCAGACCGTCAACAATGATCAGGTCGCCTTGTTTCGCTTGAGACAAAATGTCCTTCGTTCCGACTACAGCCGGAATTTCGAGCGAACGAGCCATGATTGCAGAGTGAGAAGTCCGTCCACCGATGTTCGTCGCAAAACCTTTAACATACTGGCGGTTCAATTGAGCTGTATCGGAAGGGGTCAAGTCCTCCGCTAGCACAATCACTTCTTCACTGATCTCAGCCGGGCTCATGAAGTCGATGCCAAGCAAGTGATTTAGCACACGCTTTGTCACGTCACGCATATCTGCTGCACGTTCCTGCAGGTATGCACTCTTCATATTTTCAAACATGGAGATGAACTGGGAAGCTGTTTCATTCAGTGCAAATTCAGCATTCACCATTTCATCCGCAATTTTGGCTTTTACCGGATCAATCAGTTCCGGGTCATCCAGAATGAGCAAATGCGATGCGAAAATTTCAGCTTTTTTCTCGCCAAGCTCTTGTAAAGTACGCTCTTTGATCGCTTCGAGCTCAGCCCGGGACTTGCCCAGAGCCGAGTCGAGTTTAGCGATCTCTGCGTCAACGTCGTTAATTTGGCGTTTTTCTACAGAGTAGTCAGGATGCTCCAAGATAAACGCCTTGGCGATAGCAATACCCGCCGAAGCCGCGATCCCGGAAACATTAAGCATTAATTTCGCCCAACCCTTCGTTAACCATAACGTCAGTCAAAGCTTGCAGAGCTTCTGCTTCGCCTTCACCTTCAACGATAATGCTGATGGTGTCACCTTGCTCCAGGCCGAGGGAAAGAACGCCCAGAATGGATTTCAATGTTACTTTTTTGCCGTTAGCTTCTGCAAAGGATTCTGCACCTTTGAATTTGTTTGCTGTATTAACCAGGGCAGTTGCCGGACGTGCGTGGATACCATCTTCGTCTGTAATTCTGAATGTTTGTTGCATTACAATCATCTCGCTTTCGGTAGTTTAGTTTAGGCATTGCGTATATTTACACTTGCTTGCCATCGTTGGAACAGTTCTTATTTTATCTCAATGATCGGCTGATCGCCAACTTTGAGCACGCCACTCTTCTTCAGTGTGACGGTGGAGCCTTCTGGCAGGTTGGTGAAAATCACCGGAGAGATGATGGACGGAGCATTTGCTTTGACGTACTCCAGATCCACTTCCATAATCGGCTGACCCGCAGATACCAGGTCACCTTCCTGAACCAGTACGTTGAAACCTTGACCTTTCAGTTTCACCGTATTGACACCTATGTGAACAAGCACTTCCTTGCCGCCATCGGACATAATGCCTACGGCATGTTTGCTTGGAAATACATTAAATACTTTACCATACACAGGTGAGGTAATCGTGCCATCATGTGGCAAAATAGCGAACCCGTCACCTGTCATCTTTTCGGCAAAGACCGGATCAGGTACGTTGGTTATATCAAGCAGCTCGCCATTAACCGGCATAACGATATCCTCTGGTACAATGCGTTCGCCCTGCTCTCCTTGCGCCTTCTCCTCTTCAGGAGTTGGTTTAACCTCTGCCGCCGGAGCTGGTGCAGGCGTACGTCCTGCAATGATATCCTGCATTTGGGATTTAATCGTATCGGAACGTGTTCCGAAGATGGCTTGAACATTATTACCCACTTCAAGCACACCAGATGCACCCAGTTGCTTCAAACGGTCTTTTTGCACATTCGATTTCTCATTAACTTCAATCCGCAAACGAGTGATACATGCATCCAGATGTTTGATATTTTCCTTACCGCCAAACGCTTCGAGAATGTTATGCGGCAGATCATCCGCAGAGCCTGAAGCACCACTGCTCGATGCAGCCTCAGCAGAAGCTTCCTCGCGTCCAGGCGTTTTGAGGTTGAACTTGCGAATAATGAATCGGAAACCGAAATAATAGATTACCGCAAGAATCAGACCAACGATAATAACGTCCCACCATGGCGTACGGTTTGGAATGATACCGAAGATCAGGAAGTCAATGAAACCACCTGAGAAGGTCATCCCGATTTTGACATTAAGCAGTTGCATCGTCATGAAGGACAAACCTGCAAAGATACAGTGTACAGCAAACAGAATCGGTGCTACAAACAGGAACGAGAACTCAAGCGGCTCTGTAATACCTGTCAGGAACGATGTCAGTGCAGCAGAACCCATGATACCTGCAACATATTTTTTATGCTCAGGTCTTGCTTCATGGTACATCGCAAGTGCGGCAGCTGGCAAACCGAACATCATGAACGGGAATTTACCAACCTGGAACGTTCCCGCTGTCAGCGCAACACCATCACGCAGCTGGCTGAAGAAAATCTTCTGGTCTCCGCGAATGACATCGCCGGCTTTGTTCACATACTCACCGAACTCAAACCAGAATGGGGAGTAGAAAATGTGATGCAGACCGAACGGAATCAGTGAGCGCTCCACAACACCGAAGATGAAAGCCGACAAGGTCGGACTGGTATCCACCATGAAGTGAGAAATCGCATTTAATCCGTTCTGAATCGGAGGCCAGATTACTACGAGCAGCAACCCGAGAATCAGGGAAACGACTGAAGTAACGATAGGGACAAAACGTTTACCCGCGAAGAATCCCAGGTAAGACGGCAGCTCTATTTTAAAGAACCGATTATAACACAGTGCTGCGGCGATACCGATAATGATACCTCCAAACACCCCTGTGCTTAATGTAGGAATCCCCAGGATACTTGCATAACCCGGCACCTTGCCAATCATGGAAGGCGTAACCCCTACAGCAGAACCTAAAGTTACATTCATGACCAGATAACCGATGATGGCTGCAAGTCCCGCAACACCTTCACCGCCAGCCAGTCCGACCGCTACACCGACCGCAAATAGCAATGCCAGATTATCAAATACGATCTGACCTGCGTTCATCATGATCGTTGCAATCGAGTTTACCCAAGGGGTATCGAGCGCAGTAACGTACTGCAAGAAATCAGGATTGACCAGCATGTTACCAATTCCGAGCAGCAAACCTGCCGCTGGCAGAATCGCTACTGGCAGCATGAGCGCCTTACCTACTCTTTGCAATACTCCAAAAAGCTTTTTAAACATCGCGTCGTATTCTTCCTTTCATGTGAGTGTATATGTCGTGATGCAAGCAAGGGAACACAAAAAAGGCATGAACTAATAAAAGTGAACTGTGCCTACCTTGGGGTATAGCATACCCTTAAAAAGGTAGAACAATCACACTCAAATTAACTCATGCCTGATCGAGTCAGTAACACGTCGCTTATGTTTATTCAGTTGCTTGATTACGGTCACCATTGTAGCATCACTCTGCACGTATTGCAAGCCTTTACAGAAAAAAACGTTATTCCTGTTTTATTTCAGAGCACACTTTACTGATTTTCTTCCTCTTTCCGCTGGTTCAGCCGCTGCAGATGTATGGTTAAGTATCCAACTTCTGCTGGATAAACAGGCAGCTTGAGTCGTTTTTCCATCACCTTGGTCAGCTTCCATGCAAGCGAGTACATTTCGGGATACTCCAATTTTAACAGCGAATCCAGCTTGTGAAGCTCCTCCACCTTATCTCCGCGGCGTATACGCTCAAGAGCAAACCGCAGATGGGTTAACAGACGGGAATAATCCAATGATTGCGTTTCAAACGAATAATCCAGCTGCTCGGCAACCAGATTCACCAGATCCGTAATTAACTGCGAATGCTCCCGCACCTGGGAGATGTTCTGGTTTGTCATCGCACTATAGATATGCAAAGCCACAAACCCGATCTCATCCTGGCCCAAGTCCACACCCATTTTTTCCTTGATCAAACGAATCGCATACTCGCCCATCCGATACTCATCGGGATATATCTCCCGTGTTTCGTATAAGAAAGGGTTCTGAATAACAATGCCCTGCTCTTTGCGTTTCAAGGCAAAAGAAATATGATCCGTTAAGGCAATATGAATATGTTCATTGAGCGGAACGTCTGTACGCTCTGCAATATACGTAATCACTTCATTAATAATCTCGATCAACGCTTCATCTACCTGTGGTAGAAGCTGCTTGTACTGCTCCTGCTCCTGCTGGTTTTTCAAAATAAACATTTTCTCCACAGCCGTCAGTGGAATGTCATCACTCGGCTTCCGATTAAAGCCGATGCCTTTACCAATGACCACGACTTCACCATGCTCGGGATGTCGTGCAATAATTACATTATTATTTAGCGCTTTATTTACATGCAGGCTGCTCATTTTTGCACCTCTTTTTTCACACCATCTTGGATGTGCCGCACACATCTTGTTACAGACAAAAAAACGACCGGAGCGGGCAAACCGCGCCGGACGTCTCGCTTAAAAAGTAACAAAAATTCGCCTTAAGGTCAATAGACAAGCCTTGTAATGCCGCTGCCAGTTCTTACTCCTTGCTCTCGCTTCTTTCCACAAGGCTCTCGATCACTGGTGAGGTCGCCTTCACAGGCTCACTCGATTGCACAGCGGTGGGTACAGCTGCTTTTGTTTTCGTCAAACCTTTAATCAGCTGCTCTACGTCGATGCCAGACACACTTTTCAACATTTCGGGTGCTGTAGCCATCAGTTCGGTTACATAATTGCTGACACGCGCAGCCCCTTCACCTTTGCCTGTATCTACGACTGTCAGCTTATCAATGGATGAGATCGGTTCAGCAATTTTACCAGCCAGCTCAGGCAGCATTTTGACAATGATATCGAGTACCGCTGCTTCGCCAAACTTCTGGAACGCCTCCGCCAGCTTCTCTTTCGCTTCCGCTTCGGCAAGACCGCGAAGACGAATAACCTCTGCATCCGCTGTACCTTTGGCGCGCTCTGCATCCGCAATCGCCTGACCTTCAAGCCGCTTTTGCTCGGCTGTTGCTTTGGCCTGCGTTTCGATCGAGTATTGTACCGCATCGGCTTCGCGCATGCGTTTTGCTTTGTCCGCTTCCGCAGCCTGTTCCACCGCGTAACGATCCGCTTCGGCTTTCTTTTTCACTTCGGCATCATACTGCTTCTCACGAACGGTAATTTCTTTTTCTTGCAAGTCAATCTCACGCTCTTTACGTACGAGTTCAACCTTCATCTGCTCTTCAACAACCGTCTGTCTTGCACGAGCTTCCTGAATGTGATAAGCCTGGTCCGCTTCCGCTTTGGCGGTATCCTGATCACGTTTAAATGCCGCTACTTTCAGTTCCTTCTCCTTGGCTGCCTCTGCGATGTTGGTATCACGAAGCAACTCGGCTTTTTGTCCCTGCTCTTCCGCATTTGCCTTCTGAATCCGTGCATCACGCATCGCTTCTGCTTCGGCAATCTCGGCATCACGCTTTACAGCTGCGATTCTTGGTTTACCAAGCGCATCGAGATATCCTTGTTTGTCACGAACATCCTTGATTGTAAAGGAAACGATCTGCAGACCCATCTTTTTCAAATCCCGAGCTGCCACGCCCTGTACCTCTTGAGCGAAACGGTCCCGGTTCCGATACACTTCTTCTACCGTCATCGTACCGAGAATGGCCCGCAAATGGCCCTCCAGCACTTCCTGCGCTTCGCCTCTAAGAGAGTCAACCGGTTTGCCGATAAATTGCTCTGCCGCCGTTGCAACGTCCTCTACAGCGCTTCCAACCTTGATGATCGCCACCCCGTCAGCTATAACCGGAACACCTTGTTCTGTGTACACTTCAGGTGTGGAGACATCGAGCTTGTGTGAAAGCAAGGAGATAAATTCAGATTGCTGGAACACAGGAAGAATAAACGCACCGCCGCCGCGAACAATTTTAATTTTGCGCCCGGAATCATCCTCGGATATATTTTTGCTGCCCAGGAATGAACCTGTCACAATCATCGCTTCATCCGGCCCAACCGTCTTGTATCTTGCCCAGAAGGCCAGACCCAGAATCAAAATAACCCCTATAACCACAACAGGAATCAATAACACATCCCAATCCAGATTAGCTGTCATTCACATCTCTCCCCTTATCTCGTAAGTATTTTAAAATGACTACCTGCATTGTGAGCCCCGTCCCGTATTCGGGATCACTCACTACCTCACAATTCTTTAAGTACATCCTCATCCCACTCGGATACCCTCAGCACGCCATCCACCACATCAACAACAACTACTCGCGCTCCCGCCGCAATGGGAAGCTGCTCGAAGCTGGATGCCGTCTGAATCGTACTTCCGGATGCAAAACGTATCATGACTTCACCGAATCCGTTTGCCGGTATCGGAATGGTAATCTCCCCGATTTTGCCCGCCAATTCCTTCATCGAAAAAGCAATTGAAACGTCACTGTTGCGCATCGGCTTGATATATGCGAAGAATACCAGCATGGCTGCAGCAATACCGATCAGCAGGGATAAGATCAGACTTGACATCACACTGAGCGAGCTGTACCGTGTCAGCAGGATGCCCGCTCCACCAAAAGCAGTAATGGACCCTGCCAGTACAACAGGTTTAAAAAAATCAACACCAGGCATTTCGAAGGCCCCATCCAGCAAGCCGTCAATCAAGTCACCCAGCACCAGGCTCACTATAGCAAAAACAGCGCCTCCGATAAGACATCCCCAATAAAGTGCTTCCATCCCCTCTTCCTCCTCTCTCTGCTGCAAATTCTCCCAACTGTGCATTCCACATGTAAATAAATACGTACATCCAGGCAAAATGTTTCAAAATCTTTCCTGAGATGTATTCAGAAGCCGCTAATGGGGATTACCATCACAATCTTCACGAATGCTCCAGTTCACTCGGATATTGCGGTTTCACAGCAGCACAGCAAAGAACGCAAGCCAATTAAGGCTTGCGTTCCGGGTTATTTATCTTTCATATATATGTCGTTATGTCTATATTCGGTTTGTATTCGTTGGCTTAATTACAAGGAAGCCTTGTAAATGGATACCACATCTTCACGCTGCAGTTTTTTGAAGTTACCGAACGGTCCAAACAGCATCGCTTTATCCGCCATAACTTCAATCTGGCTATCGTCAATATCATAATCCGCCAGACGGTTTGGAGCTCCAATCGACGTCCAGAATTGGCTGAGTGCATCAATGCCTTCTTCGGCAATCTGTCTATCCGATTTGCCCTCAGGATTCACATTAAATACATTGATCGCGAGACGTTTGAAACGCTCCACCTTCACATCGATATTATGTCTCATCCAGTGCGGGAACAAGATAGCAAGTCCCCCGCCATGCGGAATATCATAAACGGCAGATACCGCGTGTTCAATGTTATGGGTTGCCCAGTCTCCTGCAAGTCCCATGTTCAGCACACCATTCAGTGCCATCGTGCCGCAATACAGAATGGTTTCACGCAGCTCATAGTTCTCCAGATCTTCAACCAGACGAGGGGCCGCTTCCATTACGGTACGCAGAATCGTTTCGCAGAAGCCAAGTTGAACCGGTGTGTTCGGGTCCAGATGGAAGTAATGCTCCAGGACGTGAGACATCATATCCACCATACCGTATACCGTTTGATCCTTCGGTACCGTGTATGTATTCACCGGATCAAGAATGGAGAATGCAGGGAAAGAATACGCACTGCCCCAGCCCAGCTTCTCTTGTGTTTCCTGATTCGTAATAACAGAGCCCGAGTTCATCTCTGAACCGGTAGCTGCCATTGTCAGCACTGTGCCGAGCGGCAGAGCGTCCTGTGCAACAGCCTTACGCTGCGCAAAGTCCCACATGTCTCCATCGTACTTCGCACCAACAGCAATCGCTTTGGCACAATCAAGCACGCTGCCGCCGCCAACCGCCAAAATCAGCTCAATATTGTTCGTTTTGCAAAGGTCTACACCTTTGTGCACAGTCGACAGACGCGGGTTAGGCTCTACGCCTGCAAGTTCAGTGACTTCTGCTCCGATCTCCTTGAGCAAGCCAAGCACCTGATCATACAGCCCACTGCGTTTAATGCTTCCACCGCCATATACAAGCAGAACCCGTTTGCCGTATTTCGGCACTTCAGTTTTCAGTGCTTCAAGCTGTCCTTTACCGAAGATCAGACGAGTCGGGTTATAAAATTGAAAAGATCTCATGATCTATAATCGCCTCCAATGGAGTTAAGTTTTTAGTGCAACCTCAATTATAGTACCCTGTTTATAGAAAAACAAATCCATAGCCGCTCACTTTAGTTCAATCCGTTGATCTGCAGATGGGCACGAATCATTTCACTCATGGAAGGCAGATGTTCTGACTTTGCCCATGTCGCTGTATCCCATAGCCCCGCCTGATCAAAGGCCCTAGGACAATGCATAAAGCATTCCTCAACCTCCACAATGACGGCTGCTCCAATCGTTTTACCGCTCCAGTTCATGCCTGTAATGAACTCTTCATCCTTTGTAATTTTTGCTGTTCCGTTGATGCGGAGCACCTCATTTAATCCCGGTATCACAAACAGCATTCCCACACCCGGGTCTGATAAAATGTTTAACAAGGAATCAATCCGGCGATTGCCGGGTCGTTCCGGGTAAACCAGTCTATGAGGGTCCAGTACATGAACAAAGCCAGGGCTGTCTCCACGCGGAGATACATCGCTTTTCCCATCACGATCCGAGGTTGACAAAAAAAACAAAGGTGACATTGCTATAAACTTCTGCACATGGGAATCTACATAAGGAATCACTTTGTGGCGCACGCGCTCACTTGATTCGCCTACCATGCTTTTAAGTTCCTTTGCATCGGAAATGAACGGAATATGAAGCGGCGTTTTTTCCATTAACTCGTCCCCTTTTCGATTTGTTTTTGTTGATCACTGGGCTCTGCCTGGATGCTCCCTCCATTATACATAATCATGAACCATTCACACTTTGATTCATATCAAAAAAGCACCCGTTCACGGTTGAACGGATGCCTCTTGATATCTTTAAGCTTTTAACGCAATTGCTTTCGCGGCCTTCTTACTCGGTATATCCCATGCTGCTTACGAAGCGGCGGAAGGCCTGCCGTCCAGCCTCATCATGTTTGTACACACCAGCATGCTCCAGAATTTCAGAGAATTTCAGGCCTACTTGCTGCTGCACAAGGATAACGGCTTCTTCCTTCGTCAAACTGGAGCCATGGTTCTGTTTCAATTCTTCTGTCCACGGTAAATGTTTGTTCAGCTCGTGATCTGCTGCCTGGGCAGCTGCTTCAAGCTCGGTATTGCCTGCCAGAATATCGGCAATGCCGTCCAGCTCTTGCTTCAGACGTCCCGGTAGAATAGCCAGTCCCATGACTTCAATCAGACCGATGTTTTCTTTTTTCAGATGATGCATCTCGCGGTGCGGGTGGAAAATACCTTCCGGATGCTCATCATTTGTACGGTTGTTACGCAGAACGAGATCCATCTCATAACCACCATCCGCACTGCGGCGAACGATTGGTGTTACCGTATTATGAGGCACTTTCTCCCCGTCTACTTCGCTGAATGCTTCGATCTCTACTGCGGAGTCGCTGTACACTTTCCATGCTTCGTAAACGGCATTACCCGCTTCCAGCAGTTCCGCAGGATCATGTGAATGCAGACGCATCACGGACATCGGCCATTTGACAAGGCTAAGTGTCAGCCCTGGTGCATCCGCGTGACGGAAGACTGCCTCTGGCTGTGCGTTTTGAATCGCAAATGTATGACGTCCACCCTGGAAATGGTCATGTGTCAGAATGGAACCGCCCACGATCGGCAGATCGGCGTTAGACCCGATAAAGTAATGTGGATATTCCTGAACAAAGGCAAGCAGTCTGCGCAGGGTATCCTTCGTCAGCTTCATCGGCACATGATCATGATGGAAAATAATACAGTGCTCATTGTAGTACACGTACGGCGAGTATTGGAACAGCCACTTCTCGTTGTTCAGCTGCAATGGAATGACGCGCAAATTCTGACGAGCCGGATGATTGACCCGACCCGCATAACCTACATTTTCACGGCACAGCTGGCACTTTGGATAGACCGGCGGCGGAAGCAGCTTGGCCATGGCAATTTCCTTGGGACTTTTCTCCGGCTTGGACAGATTGATCGTGATCTCCATCTCGCCATAAGCGGTATCCTGCGTCCAATACACATTTTTTGAAACGCGGTCCATCCGAATATAGTTGGAGTTAATAGACAAGTCGTAAAATTGCGATGTTGCCGCCTCAATGCCTTCAGTCTGCTCCGTATGGCGGAAAGCACGTACGACCTCCGATGGACGCGCCATCAGGTGACCCATTATTTTCGCATCCAGCAAGTCACGAAATGTATCGCTGTTCTCGGGAATGAGCCCAATGGTATACCCGTAATCAATCAATGTATCCAGCATGGATTGTGGCCCGTCAGGTATCGTTGTATCCAGTTCACCGGCATACGGCTCGGAGAATCCGAACTGCTCCATCAGCAGATTGCGACTGTAATCATAGTCTGCTTCCTCAATCAGTTTTTTCTGTAAGGCAAATGCGACCAGACGCTCAATGGCATGCAGTGCTTCCTGCTGCTCGGGTGTACGCTCTGTGGCTTCTGCTCCAGGTTGAGTCTGTGACATAAGATGTTCGCCTCCTAGTTTTTTCCGTAGCCTTCTGGACGTGATTGATGCCAGTTCCAGGCACTTTGAATGACATCTTCAAGGTTGGTCCATTTCGGATTCCAGCCCAGAACCGATCTTGCTTTGGCAGAAGAAGCCACCAATACAGCCGGGTCACCCGCACGACGTGGTTCCTGAACAACCGGGATGTCGAGACCTGTTACCTTTTTCGCTGTTTCAATCACTTGTTTTACCGAGAAGCCTGTTCCGTTACCCAGATTAAACACGTTGCTGCTCTCACCCTTGCGCAAGTAATCTACTGCACGCAGATGGGCATCAGCCAGATCGCTAACATGGATGTAATCACGGATACATGTGCCATCTTCTGTTGCGTAGTCATCACCGAATACGGCGATATGTGAACGCTGCTTCAGCGCTGTTTGCAATACGAGTGGAATCAGGTGGCTTTCCGGCTGGTGATCTTCACCGATTTTGCCGCTTTCATGTGCTCCGGCTGCATTGAAGTAACGCAGAGACACATATTTGATATCCTGTACTTTATCGAACCAGGACATCATGCGCTCCATCATTAGTTTGGTTTCACCATATACGTTGGTTGGTTCAGTACGGTCGCTTTCTTCGATTGGCACCTTCTCAGGCTCACCGTAGGTTGCTGCTGTAGAAGAGAAGACGATGCGGCGTACGTTCGCTGCATTCATCGCTTCCAGCAGACACAATGTACCGAATACGTTGTTGTCGTAGTATTTCGCCGGCTCTTTCATACTCTCGCCAACCAGTGAGTTCGCAGCAAAGTGAATGACGGCATCAATTGAATTTTCCGCAAACAGCTTTGTCAAAATCTCCTTGTCACGCAGGTCCCCTTCATACAGCTTGCCACCAAGCAACGCCTCGCGATGTCCTGTTTGCAAGTTATCCAGTACAACAACCTCTTCACCGCGCTCAAGCAACGCTGCCACTGTATGAGAACCAATATATCCTGCTCCACCTGTCACCAAAATTGCCATTTTACTTCGCCTCCTTGAGTTCGTTAACGCCTTCACCTACACCACATACGTAGAAATCACCTTGGAGACCGGTACGCGCCTCATACGCTGCACCCACTTCACTCACAAAGCGTTCAACATCATTTTCATGCACCAGAGATACTGTACATCCACCAAAGCCTGCACCGGTCATGCGCGCACCTAAGGTGCCCGGAATCCGCCGAGCTTCTTCTACCATAACATCCAGCTCAGTGCAGCTGACTTCGTAGAGATCACGCAGCGAATCATGAGAAGCATTCATCAACTGGCCGAACGCTTCCAGATCATTGTTTCGCAGCGCTTCAACAGAAGCCAGCACCCGTGCGTTCTCTTGCACAACGTGCTCGGCACGCTGTCTGACTTTCTCATCCTTGATCTGATCCTGTAAAGTTACGAATTGCTCCGGCTTTAATTGAGCCAGGTGATTCAGTGAAGGCAGCTGTTCCTTCAAAATGGCAAGTGCCTGCTCGCATTGAGAGCGCCGCTCATTGTAAGCCGAATCAACCAGACCGCGGCGTTTGTTTGTGTTGCCAATGATCAGCTTGTACGCACCGGTACGGAAAGGAACCTTCTCGTATTCCAGCGTATCGCACATCAGCAAGATGGCATGATCCTTAGCTCCATTCGCTACAGCAAACTGATCCATGATGCCGCAGTTGACACCAACAAACTCATTTTCTGCTTTCTGGGACAAAAGCGCAAGCTCAACTGTATCGATCTCCGATATCCCTTCCATCGCTTGAACCGCATAACCGGTGAGTACCTCCAGAGATGCGGACGAGGAAAGTCCTGCCCCGTTCGGAATCTCGCCGTGGTACAGAAAATCATATCCTTTGGTCACCTTCACGCCTTTGCCTTCCAGCTCTACCATGACGCCAACCGGATAATCTGTCCATTCTCCCGTTTTCTCCTGACCGATAGAGGCAGTGTCCAGTGTTGCCTCGTACGTCATGTTCGTGGAAGCCAGATTCAGCTTGTGATCCGTACGTTCGCGAATAAGCAAGGTCGTTCCGAATTCAAGTGCGGCCGGAAGTACGTAACCACCATTATAGTCGATATGCTCACCGATCAGATTCACACGTCCAGGGGCATGAAATACGCGGATGTCCGCTCCACTTTCTCCGTACCTCTCAATAAACTTTTGTTGCAATTCAGTTGCCTTCAAAGCTGATGCACCTCGCCTCTTTGTTGTGGTTTTCTTAATGCTATTATATAAGACAGCGATCTCACTTGAAATGAAACCATGTGTGATTCATATGGATAAATGTGACCTTCCATTTTATAATAATGGTAACAAGTGAATACGGAAACTTAGGAAAGAAGGAACAGCTATGAAGGACTCAAACATAAATTCGGCAGAAACATCTCCTAACACTGCAGAGGTGCCCACTCCCCGGTCCGTACAGGAATCCACTTCCGGCAAGAGTGGCGCGCTCAGTTACTCGGTTGCTTCCAATCCGGTCTATTATGACGGAGGTGCTCTGCATGTCCTGTTTGCCGGAGCCAGTCAGACGCTGCCCGGACATGCCTTGGGGCCAAAGCTGTATGATTATTATCTGTTGCATTATGTAGAAAAGGGGGCCGGTACGTTTCGTACCGAGCTGCACACCTACGATCTCTACGCAGGTGACTGTTTTCTTATACATCCGGGCCAGCTGGTCAGCTATCAATCGCATCCCCGTAATCCATGGCAGTATCGCTGGATCGCCTTTACCGGCAGTCAGGCACCCCAGCATGCGGAAGAGGCTGGCTTCCGCCCGGAAAAGTCTGTTTTTCATGCCGGAACCTCCTGTGATATCTCGAGCTGGCTGGCGGTCATGCAGGATGCTTTTGCCGAGCGTAAAGAGAGCGCCCACTTTACTTCTCTTGGCACGTTATACATGATTTTGGCAGAAGCCCAGAATCAGCTGTCCGAAGGACCCACATTGACTGCAGGCGAATCCTCCATTAGTCGAACGGTCAAACAGATGATTCAATACATGTCTACCCAGTACGCTTACCCTGTGTCCATCGAGCAAATGTCTGCAAGTCTGGGATATAACCGGGCTTATCTTTCCCGTATTTTCAAGCAGGAGACTGGCCTCACACCGGTTACCTATTTGCTGAAGCTGCGGATTGACAAGTCGCGTCAGTTGCTGCGCGAGCGTCCCGATCTATCCATTGAGCAGGTATCAGCCTCGGTGGGCATGCCGGACGCATTGTATTTCTCGAAACAGTTCAAACGTTTCCACGGAGAAGCGCCCAGTCTTTATCGGGAGAAACTGCTCGCGCGTCCGTCAAAAGCAAAAACAGAGCAATCCACTCCGTTAAAAAAGAAGAATAGCCCTCGCTGATTAGAATGATTCAGCACCGGTTCACGCATATCTGGACATATATCAATATGCCAAACAAAAAAAGTGCACCTCAGCCTTTATGGCTAAGATGCACTTTTTGGGCATGATTTATTTGTAATGCTTGCCCTTTAGCAAAGGTTCTGATGTTAATCCTTGTTTTTGTTCGCAGGCTCGGGACGAAGAATGGATTCGATTCGCTCCAGTTCCTCGGAGGAGAACTCAAGCTGGCTAAGTGCAGCTACATTCTCTTCAATCTGGGAAGGACGACTTGCGCCAATCAACGCAGACGTCACTCGTCCATTGCGCAGTACCCATGCCAGTGCAAACTGGGCCAGACTTTGACCGCGTGCTGCAGCCATCTGATTCAGTGCACGTACCTTGCGAAGTGTTTCTGGCGATATATTGTTCTCATTCAGAAATACAGAAGGACCCTTGGCGCGTGAATCCTCAGGAATGCCATTCAGGTATTTGTTCGTGAGCACTCCCTGCTCCAGCGGGCAGAATGCAATGCTGCCGGCGCCGTACTCGTCGAGAACATCCTGAAGCCCGTCTTCAATCCAGCGATCCAGCATGGAATATCTTGGCTGATGAATCAGGAGCGGTGTACCCAGGCTTTTCAAAATTTCGGCAGCCTGTTTCGTTTGCTCAGCAGGGTAATTGGAAATGCCCACATAAAGCGCTTTGCCGGAACGCACAATCTGGTCGAGTGCCATCATGGTTTCTTCCAGCGGTGTGTCCGGATCATAGCGATGGGAATAGAAGATATCAACATAATCCAGCCCCATTCGGTTCAAGCTCTGATTCAGGCTGGAGATCAGATATTTGCGAGAGCCCCACTCGCCATAAGGCCCCGGCCACATGTGATATCCCGCTTTGGTGGAGATAATCAGTTCGTCACGATAAGGCTTCAGATCCTGAGCAAGCACCTGCCCAAACAGCTGCTCTGCAGAACCTGGCGGCGGACCATAATTATTGGCCAGATCAAAATGTGTAATCCCGAGATCAAACGCACGGGTAATCATGCTGCGCCCATTTTCCAAACTGTTTATCCCGCCAAAATTATGCCACAGTCCAAGTGAAATTGCGGGCAGCTTGAGCCCCGAACGTCCAACACGGTTATACTTCATTGTTTCATAACGCGCTTCAGCAGCTACATAGACCATCATGAATCCCTTCTTTCCACAGAATTAGCCAGGAATTAACCCAGGAGCCTATCCACTTCCTGCATGACCGCTCCGATCGGCTCGGTAATCAATATATCTGCCCGGTGGTCATACGCAGTTGGTGTGGCGTTAAGCAGCACGGTATGTTTCCCTTGAAAATACATAATCAACTGAGCTGCCGGATACACCGTCAGTGAGGTTCCACCTACGAGCAGCAGATCAGCTGATGACAAGGCATCAATGGAATGATACAGCGTTGCCTGATCCAGCTCTTCTTCATAGAGCACCACATCGGGTTTGACTACCCCTCCGCAAGACGCACAGCGAGGTACGATGTCCTTTGAATCTATAACGTATTGCAAGGAATAGAACTGCTTGCAGTCCATGCAGGCATTGCGATGAACCGAGCCGTGAAGCTCCAGCACGTTGCTGCTACCTGCCTTTTGATGAAGACCATCGATATTTTGTGTAACGACAGCGTGCAGCTTTCCCTCCTGCTCCAGTCTTGCAAGCAAACGATGGCAGCCGTTAGGCTCCGCATCAGGATGAAGCATTTTTCCCCGGTAGAAGTCATAAAAAATATCCGCATGCTGATCAAAAAAATGGCGACTCAATAGTTCTTCTGGCGGATAAGGAGAGTGCTGCTCTGTCTGATATAATCCCGCAGCCGAGCGGAAGTCGGGAATACCGCTTTCCGTAGACGTACCGGCTCCTCCAAAAAAAACAATGCGCGAACTTTCCTTAATCCAGGCAGCCAGCTGCTCTGTCGCGTTCATTCTCTCTCCTCCTTTAACCCGATGCCCAGTTCATCATAGTGACGAATGACGGCATCTGCCTCATGCAGATAGGAACTCTGATCGAGCTGCGGACAATATCCCAGCGTAAAGGCTGCTCCCGCATGACGCCCCATCTGCATATCACCGTTGCTGTCTCCAATGACCATAGCCTCATGTGCCTCAACGGATAACTCCCGGCAAGCCAGCAGGAACGATTCAGCATCAGGTTTGCCGCGCGTTACCCGGTCACAGCCGACGATGGAAGTGAAAAAAGAACGAATTCCCATCCACTCCAGATGTGTTTCAGCCGCGGCTGTGCTGTCCGATGTGACCACGGCAAGTGAAAGCCCGGCTTCCTTGCAGCGCCGCAGCAAGTCAAGCAGGCCAGGCAACGGTTCAGCAGATTTTCGCTCCCGCACAGATTTCATTGCAGCACTGGAAAACCCGCGAATGATCGTAATCGCTTCATTCCAGGGTGTCCCGGCAGCATAGAGCTGACCTGCGAGCCATCCGTTACACTCATCTACCGTTGCAATCGCCAGCGGTCCCTGAACGTCGTATCCGTTAATACGACCTTGTGAATCGTGAAGAGTACCCAGTACATGCTCCAGCTCTACGGTGAAGGAGGCCCCTCGTTCCTGCATCCAGACCTGCAGCTGTGAGAGCATACTTTCAGCCCACGGGCCCCATAATTGCAGAAAATCCAGCAAGGTTCCATCTTTATCAAATAACATGGCCTTGCAGGCAATACTTTTTCCCTGAATCTCCAGCACAGCCACTTGGGATCACCTCCACTGCGAATGTGACTACTTAATGGTATTTAACCAGGACAGTACTGTTTTGACCGTCTGCTTTAGCTGATCCTCTGCACTGACTGTCGGCTCACCGTCCCCCTTTTGATGACCATAGTCACCAAACTGGGAATGGTTCCCGCCTTCAATCGTGTAATACACCGTATCTGGTGGCAAGTACATCCGTCCGTTCTGATACTTGCTCATATTAACGACTCCATCGTTGGTGCCGAGAATGGACAAAGCAGGAATGTCCAGCTTCTGCACACTTCCTTTTTCATCCGGATAGGATGCGAGGAAAAATATGCCTTTAAGCGCCTCGGGATGTGCCGCTATATACCGTGAAGCCATGGAGCCACCCAGAGAGTGACCGCCCATAACAAACTGCTCATCCGGGTATGCAGCCAAAATATCGTCCGCGAGATTCGGCTTGATTACAGCCAGATTAACCGGCATCTTGGCAATAATTGTATGATGTCCAGCCGCTGCAAGCTCATGAGCAAGAGGAGCATAACTTTCCGGTTTAACTAGACCGCCGGGATAAAACAGCACACTTTTACCAGCTGGCTTATCAGGCTTGAAATCAATCCAGTTCTCCTGCTCACTGACCGTCACCCCACCGGATGTTTCCATCGCCGCTTGAGCTGCCTCCTGAGGTCCATAAGGCGTGAACAGCTTCCATGCCACATATCCACATCCAATAACAATGAGCGCCAGAAGTACGAGCAGAAACTTGCCAATGCCCCTCTTCTTGCGCCCGGTATTATAACGATTTCTCAATATCAATCACCTTTCTGTGCTTCCGCAACTGCCGCAGCTTATGGAAGCGGGAGCCTGCTTACCGCAGGCTCCCTTCCATGTTGACGTTCTATTCAGCCTTGGCTTTACGATAAGCTTCCATATATTGTTCCGCTTTGCGGCGAACATGACTCAGATCTCCTGTTTTGACAGCCTCTGATGTCAGATCAGAACCGATTCCAACAGCTACTGCTCCACCCTTGATCCATTCACCCAGGTTGGACAGGGACACCCCGCCTGTCGGCATAAAATTAGCCTGCGGCATAGGGCCTTTCATTGTTTTAATGATGGACGGATCGTACAGATTTCCAGGGAACAGCTTGATTATATCCACGCCAAGCTCAAGCGCACGCTGCACATCAGCAATTGTCATGACACCTGGCAGAATAGGCACACGATACAGATTACACATTTGTACGGTTTCAGGGTTAAGAGACGGCCCGACAACAAACTCGGCACCTGACATAATCGCTGCTCTCGCCGTTTGAGCCTCAAGCACGGTTCCTGCTCCAATAATTGCAAACTTCTCCGGGTCCTGCGTATTCCAGTGATATACACGGCTCAGCTTTTCGATCGCTTTAAGCGCACCCGGTACGGTCATCGTAATTTCGATAACCTTGATGCCGCCCGCAATTGCCTGCTCGGCCATCGCAATAACCTGGTCAGCAGAATCTGCGCGCAGAACCGCCACCACACCACTTTCCGTCATTTTTTGCAACAGTTGAAGCTTCTTCATTTCATTCTCTCCCTTGTCAATGTGGTGGTTGTGAATACAAGCTTTACATTTGGAAAACGAAGATGAGTCATCCTGATTTTAACGGAAATTTAACGCTCGACGTGAGCAACGTTATTCAGCTTGGCCTCGACCTGTGCCCAGGTTGGAAGTGCTTCCCAGTCACCAACTGCCTGTATAACCATCGAACCGGTCAGATTGCCAAGTCGTGTCGCTTCCTGCGGGGTGTATCCTTTCAACAACCCAGCCAGGAAGCCAGCACAGAATCCGTCCCCGGCTCCTACGGTGTCGAGAACCTGATCTGCTTTGAAGTACGGAACTTCCGCTAGGGTACCATCCGCGAGTACATAGGTCAAATCAGGCCCACCTTTAACGATGCACACGGCGTCCATCGCTGCCAATCGTTCAAGCACCTTCTGATCACTATCTTCGTTATATAAAAGTTTCATCTCATCCAGACCCGGCAAAAAGTAGTCGGCCTGTTCAGCCAAACGCAGCAGTACAGGGCGAGCCTGATCCGCTGACCACAGCTTGAGGCGCAGGTTCGGATCAAAGCTCACCTTCACACCTGCCTGCTTGGCGATATGTATAGCGGCTTCAACCGTGGCGAGTCCCGATTCGCTGATGGCTGCAGTTATACCAGTGACATGCAAAATCTTCGCACCGGCGATATATTCAGGGTCCAGATCATCCGGCGTTATTGCACTTGCGGCAGACAACTTCCTATAATAATGCACCGAGGCTTTCCCGGAAGCGTTCTCACGAATCATTAGCCCAGTTGGCTCGTGATCACTTAATTTCGCTCGGGAGACATCCACGCCTTCGCCGCGAATGGCTTTCAGAATCATGTTTCCAATCGGATCATTGCCGAGACGTCCAAACCAGCCGCTGGTATGTCCAAGTCGTGCCACGCCAATGGCCAGATTGCTCTCTGCTCCTCCAAATGTCTTGTCCAGTGTAGCTGCATATTCAAGCCCTCTCGTATCTCTGGCCGTCAGCAACCCCATACTTTCCCCGAATGTAATAATATCAGGGCTTGGAAAGGGACTCGTTGACATGTTGCCTTCCTCCTTAATATTGACTACCTCATCTTCTTCCTCCATTGTCATGCCGCACGCAAGCGTTGTCAATCCCGAAGCCTTCTTTTTGTTGTCACATGTTTGAAAAAAGATAACGCTTACTAATGTGAATTAAATCACAATCATTCCGTTGAATTCATATTACCCTTGATACAGATATATAACTTTTGAATGAGGTTTTAATAGGGGGCAGCATCATGAGAAACCGGATACTGATTCAGAATGATCAGGAATCTTTCTTTTACAATCTTCGCTTCATGCTCATCGTCTGCGTACTGGCTGCGAACGCACTGGAACCGCTCATTACACGCTTCGCAGGGGCAGAGGCTTTGTTTATGTGGATCTATACCTTCCATATGCCGCTTTTTGTCTGGGTTACAGGATACTTCGCCAGATCCTCCATTCGAGGGACTGCAGCACGCAACGTGCTGAAACAGATCGCCATTCAATATGTTCTGTTTCAAACGCTGTACGCCCTGATGGATGCAACTGTGTTCCATACGCCCCATATGCGGCTTTCCTTTTTTGCACCTTATCTGCTGTTATGGTTCCTCGCCAGTCATTTCTGCTGGAGACTGCTCGTTTGGTTAACGATGAACTGGAAGCCGCATCAACGATTAATCGCCTCCATTGCTCTAGGGGTTATTGTCGGTTACATGCCTGTTGACGGATTCTGGCTAAGCTTCAGCCGCACCCTTGTTTTCCTGCCATTTTTTGTACTTGGATACGATTACGGTGCCGTGATTCGCTCATACCTTGTTCCAGGCTGGGGCCGGAGAGCAGCTGCTGTTCTCTCTGCTGCCCTGCTGATCTACATCGCTTTCGGCGGCTTGAATATTTCGGCGGGCTGGCTGCTTGGGAGCAAAACGTTTGCCGAACTGGGTCATCATGAATGGTATGCCGGAGCGCTTCGTCTAGGGGTGTATTTGCTGGAGATTGTCTCCGCATTGCTTTTCCTGGCCTGGGTGCCTAATCTGACTTCCAAAATAACCGATCTGGGCAAGCGTACTCTATACGTTTTCCTGCTGCACGGCTTCCTTGTACGGCTGGCGATCTGGTCAGGCATCTACAGTTATATGGGAAGTGCACTGTTTGTGCCAATCATCCTTGTCGCTGCTGTGCTGTTTGCCATTACGCTGGCTCATCCGCTTGTGCGCCGTACCTTCAAGGCACTGATTGAACCGGACATTACGCGAATTTCCTTGCATCGGCCTGGTGCTTTCAAACGTTCAGCCTGATACCTTGAGATTCTCTTCCTTAACTCGGACCAAAGCCCTAATATCCATAAAAACCCATCCTTTTTGTTTCAGGCTGGAAGTGATGTGGTAATTCAGGATACACACTGCAAAAAACAACTTATAATCATAAGGAGTGATTTGTAATGGCACGAGGGCATACATCAGATCGCAAGATGAGCAGAGAGGAAGCTGGACGGCTTGGCGGCAGAGCCACCTCAAGAAACCATGACCGAAGCTTCTACCAGATGATTGGTAAAAAAGGTGGTGAAGCCACCTCTGATGCTCATGATGCAGATTTCTATAAGGAAATCGGACGCAAGGGTGGCGAAGCGACTTCCGAGAACCACAATACAGAATTCTATCGTGAAATCGGTCGTAAAGGCGGAAGCAGCTGACTGTACCTTGAAGCGGACTGCTTTTAAAATAAACATCACTTTCCCCACTATTTCAGAAGCCAAACCCATGAAAATGGAATCTGGCTTCTTTTCTATTGTCTATTGATTGTAGAAATATGACGAGGGTTGTGATAGACTCTATAGAAAAACCGGGTGTTCACGGGTTTAAAGCAACAGAGAATGCACAAACTACGGAAGTCCTGGAACCGGAATAACCGGTCTGTTTTTTTAGAGTACGGATGAAATTAAACGACAGATGCACTGCCATTTATTTTTCCATTCATGCTGCTCAATATTATATATTTGGGGGGAATACACCATGTCAGCCAATAAGATGCGATCCGATATGATCAAAAAAGGTTTTGACCGCGCACCACACCGGAGTTTGCTCCGTGCAGCGGGCGTTAAAGAAGAGGATTTCGGCAAGCCGTTTATTGCGGTATGTAACTCTTACATTGATATTGTGCCTGGTCACGTGCACCTGCAGGAATTCGGTAAAATTGTTAAAGATGCCATTCGCGAAGCCGGCGGCGTTCCGTTTGAGTTCAACACCATCGGGGTAGATGACGGGATTGCGATGGGCCACATCGGTATGCGTTACTCCCTGCCAAGCCGTGACATCATCGCGGATTCGGTAGAGACGGTTGTGTCTGCACACTGGTTCGATGGCATGGTTTGTATCCCGAACTGTGACAAAATCACTCCTGGTATGATGATGGGCGCACTGCGCTGCAACATCCCTACCGTATTTGTAAGTGGTGGCCCGATGAAGGCAGGCCGTGACAGCAACGGTAAAGCCCTCTCCCTCACGTCCGTATTCGAAGGCGTAGGTGCATTCCAGGCTGGTAAAATTGATGATAAAAGCTTGCTTGAGCTTGAGCAATTTGGTTGTCCGACTTGCGGCTCCTGCTCCGGTATGTTTACAGCTAACTCCATGAACTGCCTCGCAGAAGCGATGGGCCTGGCGTTGCCGGGTAACGGAACAATTTTGGCTGTTGCTCCAGAGCGCCGTGATTTTGTTAGACAATCCGCTAAGCAATTAATGGAATTGATCAAGCTGGATCTGAAACCACGTGATATCGTAACTGTAGAAGCGATCGACAATGCGTTTGCACTGGATATGGCGATGGGCGGTTCTACAAATACTGTACTGCACACGCTGGCTCTTGCTCATGAAGCTGGCATCGAATATCCAATCGAGCGGATCAATGAAGTCGCTAACCGTGTTCCGCATCTGGCAAAACTTGCTCCTGCTTCCGACCTGCACATCGAGGACGTTCACAATGCAGGTGGCGTAAGCGCAGTACTCAACGAGTTGCTCAAGAAACCAGGTGCAATTCATGCAGACTGTATTACGGTTACAGGTAAAACCATCCGTGAGAACGTGGAAGGCCAGGAAATCAAAGACACCAACGTAATCCACAAACTGGACAATCCTCACTCCGAAAAAGGCGGACTGGCTGTACTGTTCGGTAACCTTGCACCAGAGGGCGCGATCATCAAGGTAGGTGCGGTTGATCCTTCTGTTGGCGGATACCACAAAGGTCCTGCGATCTGCTTTGACTCCCAGGAGCAAGCACTTGAGGGCATTGCTAACGGCAAAGTAAAAGAAGGACATGTTGTCGTCATTCGTTATGAAGGGCCAAAAGGCGGTCCAGGTATGCCTGAAATGCTCGCCCCGACTTCACAGATCGTAGGAATGGGTCTCGGTGCAAAAGTAGGTCTGATCACTGATGGACGTTTCTCCGGCGCATCCCGCGGCATCAGTATCGGTCATATCTCTCCCGAAGCTGCGGAAGGCGGTCCGATTGCCTTTGTTGAAGAAGGAGATATCATCGAGCTGGATCTCAACAATCGAATCATCGAGCTGCACGTCAGCGATGAGGAGTTTGAACGTCGCCGCGCGAACTGGAAAGGCTTCGAGCCAAAAGTAAAAACCGGCTTGCTCGCTCGCTACTCCAAGCTTGTAACCAACGCAAGCAACGGTGGCGTACTGAAAATTTAATCTGCAATCATACAAACACTAAATATAACTTGAAATACAAAAAGGATGCGCTCAGCCAGTGTGGCAGAGCGCATCCTTTTTGTACCACAGCATAATAAGTCCTTGGCCTGTATTTTAAATAATTTCGTGTGATTTCATTTCAGTTCGTTGCCTAGTTTCGTTCTGGCAAAATTTCATTTTCGAGCAGAATGGACTCGTCTCGCCTATCCTCAGTCGAAGCAGCAGCAAGTTTATGGTGCTGTCCGTAGCGCCTCAGCAGTTCCTCCACCGGCATTACAATCATTTTAGGCACCAATTGATCTGTACGCTGCTTCAAGCGCTCTGTGCCTGCCGGATGAATAACACTAAGCAGCAGCTTCAGATATAACCTGGAGGCCATGCTGAATGGCCCTGGGGGCAGTTCCTGAATCGTAAATCCAAACTTCTCGGGTCCACGATTAATCATACTCACACCGTAGATGGCTTTCGCTGAGCGCAGCTCAGGATCGGCTGCAACAAGCTCAGCCAGATCAGGCAGCTGCTGTTCCATCGTACGAATCATACGAATCGCCAGATGCATGCTTGAACGTGAGGTTACTCCGAGCTCATATAATTTCTGATTATCAAAATGCAGCTCAATCATCGGATCTCCGTTCTGCATAACATATCCTTGCCCCATCTCTACCCTTGCACCGTGGTATACCCTGGAACGGAAATGCAGCATTGGATCTTCCGGGGAAGCCGTTCTCAGATGGTATACCCAGTGAAACAGCTTCTCCCAACCTAACCATAAAGCAACCACAGCACGTTTCCACAGCTTTAGTTTGATTTGTGTCTCGTTTTGACTTACAAGGGCAGCTGCTCGGTCACCATACATCAGCGTATCCACTCGAACACTGGTTAACCCGCGGCGCTTCGCTTCCTGAAGCACGGTTGCCAGCGCTCCAAGCATCTGCTCTGGCGCTTCTGCATCTGCTCCCAATGTTGTGCCCCGATCATGCAGCAGAAATACCTCTCCGCCCTTCAACTTCCGAAGCATGCGTTCCGTCAACCTCTCAGCACCTACGTTGCATTTCCAGTCCTCAAACATGGCGGACCACAGAATGATTTTACGATCCTTTTTGCTGAAAAAATCAAACAGGTTCATAATGCCCCATGGCGGACGATAATAGCAGGTTCTCTCACCTGTAATCTCTTCAATAATCTGACCCGTTCTTTCGATCTGATCCCGTACCGTTCGCGGACGCATCAACCAGTTAGTTTTATGAATATAATTATGAATACCGATGAGATGACCTTCTGCATGTATACGTCTGATCAATTCCGGGTGACTCTCCGCATGCTCTCCCACAACAAAAAAGGTGGCCTTGACGTCATGCTCTCGCAGCAAATCAAGCAAACGAGGTGTATATTGCGGATCTGGTCCGTCATCAAATGTTAAAGCATAGGCTGTATCGCTATTTCCCCTTCTAAATACACGAAAACCAAAAAGTCTGCTAATCAGACTTGGAATAAAAGCGTAAAAAGAGGACAGATACAATAACCACAGTAAAATACTCTGAAGCATCGTTGTCATGATGTTGATTCCCCACTTCTCCTGCTATTTTACGGCCCATAGGCACTATCTAAAATAAACCGCCTTTAATTTTATCATAATTATCAAATTACATAAATGCTGTTTCCCCAAAACAGCGCTATCATGTACAATAAATACAGTCTAATTTCTACCTGTAAAGGAGTCTATGTCCATGCTGCCGCTGTATAAAAAATACGGGCGTACCGTTTTTGATATCGCTCTGCTCGTGTTAACCGTGTACGTTATCATGTTCACTTTTAGTAAATTGTATCACATCGCTGCACCCGTTTTCCTTTCCTTTATTGTATTCTGGATGATTGAACCATTAGCCCGTTTTTTGCATCGCAAAGGGCTGCCCAAAGTGCTGGGCACGACTATTTCTCTCTTGTTATTTCTCGGACTGATCACTGCCGGCTTCTTTGGCGTTGGTTTCTTCATCGTCTCGCAAATTTCCGATCTTCAGGTCAACTTCCCGGGATATGTTGAGTTAATCCAGCGTGAATTCACCAATCTGGTACTGCTTATACAGGACAAGTCAGATGCCCTTCCTGAGGGCATACTGGATAAAATCAATGAATATTTCGCTACCCTGTCCGGTTTTCTGTCCAAATGGGTTACGAGCGGAGCACAGTTTATCATCGGTTTTCTCAGCTCATTCTCTTCCTTTATAACCAACTTCGGGATTGCGATCATTCTCGCCTTTTTTCTCAGCATCGAGATTGAATCCTGGCGCAAGTTCGCTCGTGCCAAAATGCCAAAGACATTAAAAACGGCTAACGATTTTATGCGCACCCATGTGTTCAAGACCATTCGTTCCTACATCAAAGCACAGATCATTATGATGCTTATTACATTCGTATTGATATATGCAGGACTGCTGATCCTGGGAACCTCCAACGCTTTTACAATCGCAGCCGTCTGTGCCATCTTTGACCTGGTACCGCTGCTCGGTGTGCCTGTCATATTCATTCCATGGATTATTTATTTACTTATTGTGGGTGACAGCGTGCTTGCCATCGGTCTGATTGTCATTCTGGCCGTAACGATGCTGACTCGCCAATTGCTTGAGCCTAAAATTTCGGGCAATTCGATTGGTGTCTCTTCTGCTTACCTGATGCTTTCCTTTATGCTGATTTCTCTCTCGATCTTTGGACTGGCAGGGGTTGTACTTTCTCCTGTGCTTCTGATTTTATTAAAAGAACTGCTTCAGCAAGGTTACTTGCAAAAATGGATTCATCTGCCGCAGGACGAATTCGACTCCTCACCTCTCGTGATGGACTCGCCTGAGCCGGTCTCTTCCAGGAAAACGGGTGAAGAGTAAACTCAAGCAGGAGTCCCCGGCTCACTTCGGGCTTGCCAAGTAGTCCATCACCTTGCCGAATAAAGCTGTGGCCTGATGAGAACTGCTTGGAGAGACGTTCTGCACGAGCACGGCAACAGCATATTTAGGCTCTTCGATGGGGCCGTATCCGATAAACCATTGATGGTTTTTAGGTGCACCCTTCTGCATTACCTGAGCCGTACCTGACTTCCCTGCAACATGCCATCTTGCGTGCTGCAGGGATTTTCCTGTGCCTTGACGGACAACGGTATGCATCCAGCTTACTAATTGATGTGCGGTAGCCGGAGATATTTTTCCTGCTGCCGATGGAGATACATGTAATGGCATCTCCAGCATTGTGCCTCCGTCCGCATACCGGATACGCTGTACAAGTCGGGGAGCAGTCACTTGACCCTCATGCAGCAGTGTCACCACCAGGTTTGCCGCCTGCAATGGAGTAACCAGAACGTCCCGCTGTCCAATGGCTGTCTGAATTCTGGCTCCTTCATCGTCAGACTTGACAGCGGGTGTTCGAATACGCCCCGGCTCTTCGTGGTCAAAATGTTTTAACACAGGCATGCCCGCAACATGCTGCTCCTGCCAGCCTACAGCACGTGCAAGACCCAGGCGGTCCGCAGTCTGTTCCAACTGCTCCATTTGCAGTCTGCGGGCCGTTTCAGCAAAAACAATGTTGCAGGACTCGGCAAAGCCCTGCTCCAGATTCAGTTCCCCATGTCCATGCTGCTTCCAGCAGGAAAGACCATATTTTCCGTAATTGCCTTCACAGTGGAACTGTTCATTCCGGGAAACAACTCGATTCTCCAGTGCGGCGGCTGCAGTTACTATTTTGAAAATAGAGCCCGGTACTGCTGCCTGGATAGCTCGATTTCCCCAGGAGGACGAGTTCTCGGGGTCCACATGCTGTGGATCGTAAAAAGGGCGTGAGACCATGGCACGTACATCTGCGTTCATTGCATCCAGCACAACGACTGCACCTTCCTGCATCCCGGAAGACTGCGTAAGGTCCTCAATGGCTTGCTGTACCCCGGCATCGATTGTCGTTTCCACCATTAAAGGATAGTATTTATTTGCAGGTGCGATAACTCGTGGCTGCATTTCCGAAATAATCTGCCCATTTCCCCCTACCATCCGCGATACCAAAGTCGGACCGATCCCCCTTAATAAAGGCTCCAGCGTTCTCTCCAGCCCGGCAGCTCCAGATTTCATTGCATATGGCTGCTTCACCTCATCCCGGTGGCTATCTGACCCTCCGGATACGGCTGGTTGTTCATTCAAGTATCCCAACCATTGACTGCCGCTTGCTTTGTGGGGGTACCTCACCATAACCGGATAGACATCAATTCCATCGATCTGCAGCTCATGTATGCGTTCCCGCTGCATTTCATTTAGCCGAATGGGCTCTGACCCGCCTCCAGTCCAGAAATGAGGAGTCTGCTCCCGCTGCCACTCCGCTTTGAGTGAATCTGTCTGGCTATTTAGTATTGACGCCAATTGTTCAAGCTTGAACTGCCTCTTATGTTTGTCCGCCTTCGAATTCGAGTCCAATTTGTGCTGTTCTGGAAAAAAAACAAGCCCCCATTCAAGTCTGCCGGTTAATGCGCGTCCATGATGATCCGTAAACTGCCCTCGGCCCGAATCAAGCATCACACCTCGTTCACGCTGCAGCACAGACATCTCACGGAGCGTTCGTTGATATCCTGGCATCACCCGGTTCACCTGCACCATCTGAATCCACCCAAGTCTTAGTGCGAGCATTGTAAAAATGAGTGTCAAGCCCGCGCAAAGAATCGCGATGCGGCGCTTCCATCCAAGCTGCAATTGCACGTGTATATTCCACCCTTGCCGTTTTCAACTATTATCCGTTAACCTGGTTGGAATTATCCGGAAAAATAAAAGAAAACCTGTCCCGATCAGGGACAGGTCCGATAAACATTTTATATGGTGAAACGTGACAATGTCTCTTTCAATTCATTGGATACACTTTCCAGCTTGCCAGACAGGCTTACTAGCTGGTTACTGATATTTTGCTGTTCACTGCTCAATGAAGCAACTTCCTCAGAAGTGGCCGAGGACTCTTCAGCAACCGCGCTGACATTACTCATCGCTTCAGACAATGTAGCCTGAGATTTACTCAGTTCTCCAATGGAGCCTGTAACCATACCAAGACGTTCGACGAATGCACCCATCTGCTCCTGTACAGAAGCAAAGATCACATTGGTATCCTTCACCGCATCCATCTGTTCCTTGAATAACGGGTAGGCATCAGACAGGGCCGAAACCGTTTCATTCATCTCTGTCATAATTTTGTCCGTAATCTCGCCGACCATATCAATGGACTGTCTGGATTGGGCTGCAAGCTGACGAACTTCATCCGCTACAACCATGAATCCACGACCTGCTGCTCCTGCACGTGCCGCTTCAATGGTTGCATTCAGAGACAAAATGTTCGTTTGTTTCGTAATATTTTGCATAACATCCAGCACTTTCAGGACAGAGGATGTGCTTTCTTTCAGGGAATCCACTTTCCTCATCAATGAACCGATCATTTCCTCGGTTTTCTGTGTTTTGGTCATCAGCTGATTCAAATGTTGTGTTCCCGTCTGACTGGACTTCTCCACATGGCGAGCTGAATCGCCCATTTCCTCATTGGCAGCAATGACACTTTCCATCTGGCGAGAAATGTTGTCCGTCAATTCATTGCCTCTCTCTGCTTCTGTCGCCAGACTGCCTGCACCACCCGCAATTTCTTCTGTCGCTACAGCGATCTCAGATGCAGATACCGCTGTTTTCTTGGATGCGTTGCTCAGTTCTGCGGCTGTATCCAGCACTTCCTGCGCAGTACGATTGGTTTGCTCTACCAGATTCGTAATCTGCTCCATCATCGTATTAAATGCAGCGGATAACTGCCCAATCTCGTCTTTGGAAGCGAATGGGGTCCTTACTTTCAGATTACCCTTCGCACCCTCCTGCATCAAATCTTTCAATTTGCTGAGTGGACGTGCAATCATGCGAACCATCCATACACCAATTAATACGGCAATAGCAGCATCTACAAGTGCCATCCACAGGGTCAGTGTCAAAATACCCTTTGCGTCCTTAACCAGCATGGAAGTCGGAATCAAACCGATGAGCTTCCAGGCGGATGTATCCATCGTACTGTATACAGCCAGCATGTTGGTTGCTTTACCATCTACATCATATTCGGCATTCGTACTTCCGGCTGTTTCCGTTAAATCTTTGACAAAGGTTAGATCCGTCTCTTTACCAGTATGATCCGCAACGGTGGAAGCGACCACCCGATTATCAGGAGCAATTAATTGAAGGACTGCACCAGGTCCCAGATCCAATGATTTCAATTGCTCCTCCAGTACCTCCAGCTTCAGCTCAATGATCAGCACGTAGGACTGCGTCGTACCTTGCAGGTTCTTCATGGAACGTGCAATTCGGAAAGTTGGTGATGATCCGTCTGTCTTCTGCTCTGTAGGCAGCCAACGGTATCCGCCTTGCGAAATAAGATCACTGTACCAGGGTTCCTGACGTATGCTTCCCATGGAAGAACTGCTATTCCCTGTGCCCATCACCGATTTGGATTCATCTGTAGGCACAAGATAAATCGCTTCCATGGATTTATTTGTAAATGCAACATTTGATAACTGTTTATTGATTGAGCTCGTATTCACAAAGGTATCATAGGCAGTCAGATTTGGATCTGACATTTTTTGAAGCAGACTTTGCATTTCTGGATCAAAGAAAATCTGAGTAGACGTATCCACAAATCTCTCCAGAATGATATCAAGCTTCTGTTTGGTTTGATCAATGGTTTCCTGATTTGCTCTGGATGCATTGGCCTCAATCGTATTTTTAGCTTTCGAATAGGACAATAGACCTAAACTCACAACCACAATCATAATTGCTGCAAAAAAGATCAAAAATAGCTTAACCCCTACAGACTTGGCTGGATTCACCTTTCTGATCTGTCTAAACGAAGTTCCTCCGAGCCCTTTCCAATCCCGATTTTTCAGCTGTTTTTTCACCCAATCTGTCTTAAGCCGATTAAGCCGGATTTTACTAAAATCAATCTTGAAAGGCTTTTTATTGCCTCCTTCTTTTTTGATTTTGACCGGTTTAGCTTTCTTTACCTTCTGTGTCTTATCAGGCTTAGCCTGTTCGGGCTGTGTAAACTGTTCCCCACTGTCTTTATCCTTCTTTTGAACCAATCCCATTCACCTGCCACTAATTTTCTTGTTAGATTTTTTATCTCTCCCCTATAAATATGTAGTATTCGACAGCATTCCCTCTTTCCCTCCAATTCCTCGGAAATATATTACAACTTTTTTCCTATTTTTCTATAAAAAAATGAGACCCATTTACCGATATAGGGAGGTTTATTTTCAAAAAAAGCATCTCCTTCACCTTTATTGCGGTGATTGGGAGATGCCTTTTTGTGATCCTTTAGTACTGTAGGTGGATTAATGGGTACATTTATCTACTTGCCGCAAACGTTCATTCAGCCATCCAGTGCAATCGGTTAGCATTCATTCTTTCTTAAGACGAAGCTTCCCCTACCCCCAGACTACTGAAAAATCGCTCAACAAAAAACTCACCATATATTTTCTTCATATACGCCGTGTTAAACATGTATTGTTCCATAGAGTCAAGCTTGCGCAAGCTTCGACTCAGTATTTTGCGATCGTCGTCAGACAGTATAAGGTCATCTTCGATCTCCTTCAAAGCCTTTTTGACACGTGCGGATATCTTGGCGATTAGTTTTTGTCTGCCGTTTCCCTCAAACGTAATATCCACCAGCTTGCCAGTAAAGGAACAATTGACGATTTTCGCCACTTGTAAAATCCGATCATTGAATCTGCATTTAACAAAAGAACAGTCGATAAAGGTAGCATTTTCTAAGGTCATGCCTCTCATATCACAGGAGGAGAATTCACAGTTGGTGAAAACAGCTTCGTCTTTGGCCATGCCAACAGAGCGCAAGTCGGAACGAATAAATGTACAATGATCCATTGTACAACCGTCAAAAAATCTCGCATTCGTAAGATCACAGGTATCAAACACAAGCTGATGCAGGTTACAGCCCCAAAATATCGGTGAACCAACATTCGAGTTTGTAATCGTCGTCCCGCTAATCGTTTCGTGTTCATATCTGACCATATCCGAAAATAACCCGTTGTCTACGGACATTCCAGACTCCAGACTTCTCATTCCGATCACCCAATCCACTCCGATGACAGAACAACCTTCCAATCGCTGTAATCCCCAGATTTTTTCGATTCCCTTTTGCTAAAGGAAAAATCCGGTGATAAAGGCGACCGCTCCGCTTTTTCAGGTTTTTTCCGTCCTCTCCGTTCACGTGTAAATGAACAGTTCAACTTATACAAGAAGCAGGTATATAATTTACTTCTTTTTTCTCATCATATCAAAGTAAGACACTGGCTGATCCACTTTCATTTTCACCAGCTGTAACGGATGGCGAGCAGCATCGAGCACATTGCCCTCTTCATCCTGAATTTCGCCAACCACCTGTTTGAAAAACGTACCGTTTGGACCGAAAAATTCAATCTCCTGTCCCGGTTTGAAGTGGTTCCGCTGTTGAATCGTTGCCATGCCTGTAGCTGCATCATAATCCATAACGAGACCGGCAAAGTCGTAAGGCACGGCTTTCTCTTCCGGCTCATAGATGTGATCTTCGTGATCAGGCGTGTCGTAGAAGAATCCGGTATTCAGCGGACGGTTCGCCGCCTTATTCATCTCTTCCACCCACTCGGGTTTCAGCACATAATTTTCAGGATCGGCCATATATGAATCAATAGCCTGACGATATACATTGACCACTGTTGCAACATAGTGAATGGATTTCATGCGGCCTTCAATCTTGAAGCTGTCAACACCGACATCAATCAATTCAGGAATGTGCCCGATCATGCACAGGTCCTTCGAACCCATAGAGAAGGCGTTATCTTGCTCCTGGAATAGAGGCAACTGATTTTCACCCAGCTTGAACGGTGCGGGAGCCTTCATCTGCATGTCCTCTTCACTTACCCAGACCGTACCCTCTCTTGCGTCCTCGAAGAGATCATATTTCCAGCGGCAGGACTGGCAGCAGCCTCCGCGGTTGGAATCCCGGTCTGTAAAATGGTTCGACAACACACAGCGTCCTGAATACGAGGAACACATCGCACCATGAATGAAAGCTTCGATCTCGATATCCACATGATTTTTGATCTCTTCAATCTCTTCAAAGCTTGTTTCACGGCCCAGCACCACACGTGGCAGTCCTTCGTCCTTCCAGAACTTCACAGCCTGCCAGTTCAATGTAGACTGCTGTGTGCTAAGGTGCACTTCAAGACCTGGTACGGCACGCAATGCTACCTCGATAATCGCCGGATCAGCAACGATAACAGCGGAGATGCCTGCATCATACAGGTTCTGCAGGTACGCTTCAATGCCTGCCACATCTTCGTTATGGGCATAAATATTCGTTGCGACGAACACTTTGGCACCATACTTTTTCGCAAACTCCACACCTTCACGCATTTCTTCAAAGCTGAAGTTGTCCGCATTGGAACGAAGTCCATACGCCTGTCCGCCGATATATACAGCATCTGCACCATAGTGAATCGCGAATTTTAATTTTTCCAGATTTCCCGCCGGAGCCAGCAGCTCCGGTTTATCCAGACGGTTACGTTTACCGGAGAACTTCCGCTTGACCGCCACTGTTTCCATCTTGTTCACCTCTTCGATTAATACACTTGTTCTTTGTAGAAAAATCCAAACGACAATTCCCGCTCAGGATCCTGCAGTTCACGAACTTCCTTCAGCCACCGCTCGTCATATTCATACGATTCCGGGTCAGCTTCATACATGTCGATAGCCTTACGATACGCTCTAACCACGGCTTCATTATAAGCAAGAGGTTTCAGCAGCCCCTCAACCTTGAAGCTGTGCACACCTGCCTCCATCATCAGATGAAGATCCTCCAGAATGCAGATATCCTCAGAGCTCATAATATGGGTTCCGTTCATATCCTCATAAATCGGGAATTTCTCATCCCGCCGCTCCGCTTCAATCAGAAACAAGCCACGTTCCTTGCCGAGATGCCCTTCTACCGGACGCCCCTGGTGAGCCATGTAACTTTGCACCAGACTGCGCTTGGAGTGATAAATATTGGTCATCCCATGAACCTGCACCTGCGCTTCCACGTTTAAAAATGGAACCATCTCCGTGATCTCGTCCATATTCAGCTCACGGGCAAGCACAACCCGGCTAGCCCCTTTGGTTCCCCAATAATTTGCTGTGGCATAGTTCGTGGACGTCATCTCTGCGTTCCAGTGCAAACGGATATGCGGAGCATGCTCCTTGATCGCAGCCAGTACGGACGGGTCATTAAACTCAACTGCGTGCACGCCAATCTGGCCCAAAGCCTGCACATATTCAGGCAATTCTTTCAGCAGTTCATTGGACATCAGATTGTTCATAGACACAATAACCTGAGCATTATGCTTCGCAGCCAAAGCTGCGACCTCTGCGGTTTCTTCCATACTGAAGCTGCCCGGCAGGCGCATGCCAAAGCGGTCATCTCCAATTAACAAAGCGTCTGCTCCGGCCTGAAGCAGCGCTTCTGCCTCTTTTACATTAGCCGCCGTCACAAGCAACTCATGTTTCTTACTCATCTAATCCCCTCCGCTTATTGCGCAGCCTTACTTTTGGCTATATTTTGCTGATGTTCCTTGTATGTCTTGGCAAAGAGATGCCCTGAGGTACCATCCTTTTTCGTTACATAGAACAGATATTCCGAAGCTTCCGGGTTCAACGCGGCGTTGATGGACGCAAGACTCGGACTGGCAATCGGACCTGGCGGCAAACCTTTGTTCAAATACGTATTATACGGACTTTGCACCTTCAGATCCTTGAACAGCAGCCTTGCCTTCGGTTTATCCAGCAAATACTGCACCGTTGCATCAATCTCCAGCTTCATGTCGTCTTTAATCCGATTATAGATTACGCCTGATACCAATGCCCGCTCTTTGTCTACAACAACTTCTCGTTCCACAAGCGATGCAATAGTCAACAATTCATGCAGTGAAAGCTTTTTCTCCTCAAGCTTGGCCTGCAAATCAGGAATAGAGTTAACTCTCGTCTCGAATTCTTCCAGCATTCGCTGCATCACATCATGCGTTGTGCTGCCTTTTTTCATTTCGTACGTTTCCGGGAACAAGTAACCTTCGAGTGCATATCGCAGTTCCTCGTCTACTGGTATGCTTTTCATGATCTCCCCATCAAAGGCGGATGGTTCATTCGCCAGCTTGAGGAATTCCTTTTTATCCACAATGCCCTCTGCCGAAAGCTTGTCCGCCATCTGCAAAACGGTGTATCCTTCCGGTATGGTGAACTTCACCATCTCCTCGGGAACGACATCACCGCTGTTCAATTTATGAATAATTTCATCATACGTTACGCCTGGATTCATGGAGTACTTTCCGGCCATAAATTTACCGCCAAGTTTGTTCCACTTCAAATATCCTTTAAATACCAGACTGTTTCGTATTAGTCCTTCTTGCTGAAGCTGATCCGCAATCCGGGAAGTTCCCGATCCGCTTTTGATCTCAAACACGACAGGCTGGGAAGAAGCTTCGACCGGACGCATCATGCTCCATATAAATCCGGCAGCTCCCGCGGCCAGAATCAGCAACACCAACAGCAGTCTCCATATGACTTTGCCTTTCAACAGAGATGCAACTCCTTTACACAACCAAAAAGAGCGGACTGCTCCGCCCTTCCGGTTTTCTCAATTTGAAGCTGATTAATCCTCGTCAATCGGGAGAGTGCACTCGTCATAAAGCTCCGAGATGCTCTCCCACTCGTCGTCATCATCAATCGTAACTAATTCCGGCATGATCTGGTCTTCACTGCCAGGTACAACCCGCAGCAGCTCAACTTCGTCATACGGACGCAATGAACTGCGGAGCACCGCGTACTGCTGCCCATGTACTTCAAATTCAGCGAGCAGTTCATACGGATGTGATTTACCGTTCTCTTCCTCGAGCTCCACATGAGCACCGAATGCCAGACGCAGCGAATCTGTCCATTTCAGGTCTTTGCGATTATATTCCGTCATTTAGTTCGCTTCCTCTTCATCTTCAGCAAGAAATGTATTAAAGGTCTCCTCGACAATATCCCACTCGGCATCATCTTGGATCACGAAAAGTTTGATATCGTCGCCGTCTTCCTCATAACGGAATGCATATACATCCGTCTCGCCATCTTCAGGTTCAACCGGAGCAACCATCATATACTTGGCCTCCGAACCGTCTACTTCGAATTTCATGATGACTTCAAATTCCTCTTCATTACCTTCATCATCTGCAATGTAAATGATCTCGGCTTCTTCTTCCATACCCAGTTGATCTTCAGCCATTGTTGATCCCCCTCACCTTGTACTATTGGCATCCAAATAATTTTGCAAAATCAGGCTGGCGGCCATTTTGTCCACAACCTGTTTGCGTTTTTTGCGGCTGACATCCGCTTCGATCAGCGTACGTTCGGCTGCCATCGTTGTCAGCCGTTCATCCCAAAGGTGAACAGGTAAATTCAGCTCGCCCCGTAGGCGGTCAGCAAACGCAATGCATAGTTCACCGCGCGGTCCTACGGTACCGTTCATGTTCTTGGGGAGTCCAACTACAATCTCGCTGATTTCGTGCTCTTGCACCAATTCAGCAATTCGCGCGAACTCACCTTCATCCCGGCGGCGTTCAAGTACTTCCAATCCCTGGGCAGTCCAACCGAAGGCGTCACTCACGGCAACTCCGATTCTGCGGTCCCCGTAGTCCAAACCTAATTTTTTCATCATGCTCTCCCATCCTAAGGCCTGTGCAAAGCGATAGCTCATCGCCTGCTCAGACTTCAGTCTGTCTTCTGTCGGTTCATTGTTCGTTGTTCTGCATGGCTGCAGATCAACGAAAGCGGCGTATATTACCGGTGATTGGCCAGATAGGAACGTACCAGCTCTTCAATCAGCTCGTCGCGCTCCTTTTTCCGGACCAGACTGCGTGCGTTGTTGTGACGCGGAATGTACGCGGGGTCGCCAGATATCAAATATCCAACGATCTGGTTAATGGGATTATACTCTTTATCGACCAGCGCGTCATATACCGTGAGAAGAATCTCTTGTGAAGATGCCTCCTGCTCATCACCTTTCACATTAAATTTAACCGTCTTATCCATGGAGTCCATTGATGACACCTCGCTCCTGCATGAACATGGGGACCATGTCCTGCCGAATTGATTTCTGTTTATATAATAACATATTCTGACTGCCACAAGTACACAAAGGATAAGGCAATTGTGTTTTTTGCTTGTCCTTTACTGGCTAACGATCGAAACGGCCAGTTTCAGCGCTTCATCCAGCTTACTTGCGTCCTTGCCTCCGGCCTGTGCCATATCGGGACGTCCACCGCCACCGCCGCCGCATACAGCCGCAACTTCCTTGACAATTTTGCCCGCATGCAGACCTTGTTTCACCTGCTCGGCAGGCACCGCAACAACAAAATTCACTTTACCGTCTGCTGGCGCACCCAATACAAGCACAGCATCAGGCAATTTTACTTTCAGTTCATCGGCAACGGTACGCAGTGCATCCATATTCGGTGCATCCACGCGTGCTGCCAGCACTTGTGTATTACCTGCTTGTACGACTTGATCCGTAAGCTGACCCGCTTCCATTGCACTGAGTTTGCTTTGCAAAGATTCAGTCTCTCTTGCCGCTTCTTTCAGCTGCTGATTCAGACCTTCAATCCGCTTAGGCACATCAGTTACATTCGCTTTAAGCAGCGCTGCGGACTGCTTGAGCAGTTCAAGCTGACTTTCCACATACAGATAAGCACCTCGACCTGTTACAGCTTCAATCCGGCGTACGCCAGAGCCTATTCCGCTCTCGCTCACCAGTTTGAAGATTCCGATCTCTGAAGTATTATTTACGTGACAGCCGCCACAAAGTTCCAAACTGTAATCTCCAATCTGAACAACGCGCACGATATCACCGTATTTTTCTCCAAACAGGGCCATAGCGCCCATAGCCTTCGCTTCATCAATGCCTTTCAGCTCGATGTTCACGTTCAGGCGATTCCAGATCTGCTCGTTTACTTGACGCTCGATCTCCGTCAGCTCTTCCGGCGTAATGCTGCCGAAGTGAGAGAAGTCAAAACGCAGACGCTGCGGTTCCACCAGGGAACCAGCCTGATTCACATGCGTGCCCAGCACATCTTTCAACGCTTTATGCAGCAAGTGGGTTGCCGTATGGTTTTTGATAATGTCGCCGCGTTTGGTTGCATCCACTTCGGCTTGAATAACATCCCCCACACAAAGCTCACCAGACTCAATCGTTACCATGTGCACATGCTGCCCTTGCGGAGCTTTAAACAGACCTTGAACCTTTGCTACAGCACTTGCACTGCGAAGCAAGCCCTGGTCACTGACTTGACCGCCGCTTTCCGCATAGAAAGGTGTTCTGTCCAGAATAACCTGAGCGGTTTGTCCCTCGCCTACAGCGTCTGCAAAAGCATCTCCCGCAACAATGGCTACCACTTTTGCTTCCGTCAACAGGTCAGTATATCCAACAAACTCGCTTTTAACCTCCAGGTCGGCCAGAGGTCCGCCCTGAACCTTCATGCTTTCGTTCTCCTGGCGTCCTGCACGCGCACGATCGCGCTGCTCCTGCATCGATGCATCAAAGCCTTCGCGATCTACCGTCAGACCATGTTCAGCTGCATAATCTTCTGTCAGGTCAAACGGGAATCCATACGTATCATAAAGCTTGAACGCTTCTGGTCCACTAATCACCGTACGCCCTTCGGATTTTGCTGTCTCGCTGATATCAGCCAGAATTGCAAGTCCATCGGACAACGTTTCATGGAAACGCTCTTCCTCGGTTTTGATCACTTTGGCAATAAACTCCTGCTTGTCCACCACTTCCGGATAGTACATGCCCATGACTTCACCAACGGTTGTTGTCAGTTCATACAGGAACGGACGATCCAGCCCCAGCACTTTACCGTAACGAACAGCTCGGCGCAGCAAACGGCGGATAACGTACCCACGGCCTTCATTGCTTGGCAGTACGCCATCACCTACAGCAAACGCCACCGTACGAATATGATCGGCAATCACTTTGAGTGCAACGTCAATCTCGACACTATCGTTATATTTTACACCTGCAAGCGCAGCTGTTTTTTGAATCATCGGTTGGAACAGGTCTGTATCAAAGTTGGAATCTACATTTTGCAGAATGGAAGCAAAGCGCTCCAAGCCCGCGCCTGTATCAATGTTTTTGTTCGGAAGCGGTGTATAGCTGCCGTCCTTGTTATGATTAAATTGCGAGAATACAAGGTTCCACACTTCCAGGTAACGCTCGTTTTCTCCACCCGGATACATCTCTGGATCATTCATGTCACTACCGTAGGCTTCGCCGCGGTCATAGAAGATTTCGGTACAAGGTCCGCATGGGCCTTCGCCGATATCCCAGAAGTTTTCATCCAGCTTGATGATCCGTTCTGCAGGCAATCCGATTTTTTCATTCCACAGCTTGAATGCTTCCTCATCTTCCGGATAAACGGTAACGGACAGACGATCCGGATCAAATCCGATCCATTCTTTGCTCGTTAGAAATTCCCAAGCCCAGGTAATCGTTTCTTCCTTGAAATAATCTCCAATGGAGAAGTTACCAAGCATTTCGAAAAACGTATGGTGACGACGTGTTTTGCCGACATTTTCGATATCGTTTGTACGAATACATTTTTGAGAGTTGGCCAGGCGTGGATTCTCCGGCTTCTCCCGTCCGTCAAAGTACGGCTTGAGCGGCGCCATACCTGCATTGATCCACAGCAACGAAGGATCGTTGTGCGGCACAAGCGATGCACTTGGTTCAATTTTGTGACCTTTACTTGCAAAAAACTCAATCCATTTGGAACGAATTTCACTAGCTTTCATACTGGTTGCCCCCATCAAATTATAAGTTCCGCAGCGGTTTCGCTTCGGTTGGTTAACATGAATTCCGGATAACACATGTGTAAAAATAAACACAAAAAACGCCCCTGAATAAATCAGGGACGATGTTATCGCGGTACCACCCTGGTTATTGTTCTTGACCCATTCTAGGCGGGTGAATGAACAATCTCCTCGTTAATGCGAATAACGGTCGCGCCCGGCAGGGTTGTCCTGCACTCCGAAATCAGCTTTCTGCCGCTTCAACTTTCAAGACTTTTCCAGCCAGCGAACTCAGAACATGTCTGAATTCAAAGAAGTCTATTCTCTGAGAAAAGGAACCCTCGGCATACTTCATTTCATCATCGATTTTATTTTGTAAACATACACCCTCATTATATCGACAGAGTCAGCCAGTGTCAACGCGCCGGATAGACGAATCGCAGACATTTCACTCGTTCTGCCATCCTCTGAGCTCATTCCGTTTTCCGTTTAATATAATAAGCGAAAAAGTGCTGCACAATGACCTTGAGTACGGCAAAAACAGGCACTGCCAATATGAGTCCCACAATGCCCGCCAGCTCGCCCCCAACCAGCAGGGCAAAAATAATGGACAGCGGGTGCAGATGCAGGGTACGGCCCACCACCTGGGGCGAAACAACGTTGCTTTCCAGCACTTGGCAGAGTGTATTCACGCCAATAACCAGCAGGACCATTTTGAAAGAAACCGTTGAAGCCATCACCACCGCAGGTGCTGCCCCCAGAAAAGGTCCCAGGTAAGGCACGATGTTGAACACAGCCACGATGCTTGCCAGAAGCAGAGCATAGGGCATATCAATCACAATATATCCGATGTACGCAAAGATGCCAACGATTATACAAACGATAAATTGGCCCCGAATATAGTTGCCGAGAGCGGTATCGATTTCCTTCATAACCGAAACAATCGCCTTACGGCGAGAACGCGGCAGATAAGCCACGATCGTGCGTTCAAACACATCAAAATCTTTTAACATATAGAAAATAAGAAATGGCACAATAAAGACGTTAAAAAGCACATTAATGGTCGCTCCGATATTGTCCATCAGCACGGTAATGCCTTGAGTGAGCCGATCCTCCATCTGAAAAAACCAGCTGTTCATGCCTGAGCGTATGCTCGGCGGCATTAATTTGTGGTCCATGCTATTCATCAGGCTTTGAGCGCGCATCGATAATTCCGGCATGTGCTCGTTTAATTCCTCAAGCTGCTCGATCAGCACAGGGATGACGTTCATTAGAATAACCCCGATGCAGGTGAGGAAAAAAGCATAGATTAACAGCACCGCGATCGAGCGTGGGACCTTGCGTCCACCCAGCATGCTGACAATTGGATTCAGCACATAAGATATAATCAGGGCTACGATGAACGGGGCAAGCACCGTTTTGATGAACCCGTAGATATGTAAAAACAAAGGACGCAGCAGCCAGATAAAATACAAAATAATCAATCCGAGCAGGAGCCAGATCGCATAACGAAACATTTTGTTTTTGGTTAATTGCTCCACCTTAATCTCTCCCCTTGACTGACTCTTTTATCCGGTTGTTGGACTGGCTCTAGAAGTCAGTATATGTAGGAAAGAGATTCTTTATTAACCTAAATCCGGGAAGCGGGTGAGCCAGGCGCATAGAAATTTATTTACGAAAACAAAAAAACGCCCCTTCATTAAAGAATGAGCGCATTTTGCAAAAATGTACAGCATATCATTATACATGTCCCGTATGAGCATATGTAACTGCATCTATATCCATCTGCCGCCGAATTGCGACAGCTTTTATTGACATGTGTTGTCAAAAAACCGCATATAGAGGAAGTTATGCCGCGATTTAAGAAGAAGCATGGATGTGAGGGAAGTCTTGCGGCAGCTCTTCTCCAAAGAAAAGATCATCCAGGGAGCTTAACGTGCCGTCCTCTTCCACCTGATAAACCGACATTTTCTCACCGTTTACCGTTAATTCAATAAAGCATCCCCAGCAATAAAACTGATGGGAGCCAATTTTTCCGATATCTTTTGAACTACAATTTGGACATTTCATATTCATTCACCTATCCGTTAACAGAATGAATGGCATTTTCCAAGCGCTGCTCACTCAGCGGCGGCACCATAATGGCACTTTCTCCGATAGACATATCACTTGTACATGGCAGCCATTTACGGCCCTCGATCAGATCGGACACAAAACCGTCCGTAATTTCAATCCCTATTATTGTATTTCCCAACTCCTGGTCAAAATAAACATCAGAGACTCGTCCGAGCAGCAAACCTTCTTCGGTGAGCACGGACATCTCCTTCAGCTTCGAACGACCAAGGAGGTACGTGTACTTTATGTCGTCGGCCCCCGTCTTGCGGACGGCCTGTTGATTACGGATCATGACGGCATCTTCGCCATAGGCAACGATGTCTTCCCATCGCACCATTTTGACATGATTGGTAAACAGGCCTTTGTTTTCAAGTTCAATGCCTTCAATCTCCCAATCATCATTCACAATGAAATCCTGGATTTTACCGACCTGCTTCCCGTCCTCGACATCAAAAACGGCAAGTCCGATCATTTCCTGAAGCTTCATCGCTGGGTCCCCCTCATCTTCTTCACATTGTATAGGCGCGGCGTTACTGCTAGGTATGCCCAAAGTTGATGAGTGGCAATCAGACGCCGATCATCACACCGCTTCTATGCAACCGATGAAAATGGAACTTCTCCCCTCCTTCTGTTCCAAGTATATAGAGCCCCTTAGGGTCTATTACGCAGGCGTTCGAGAATGGTTCCAATTTTTTCGGCGGTTATGATGATTTCTTTTGTAGTATTACCCAAACCCCAGCTAAATCGAATCGCAGACTGTAAAAATGCCTCCGGCAAATTCATCGCTTGCAGCACATGAGATACTTCCAGCGAGCCAGAAGTACAGGCCGAGCCGCTTGCCACGGCAATATCCTCCATATCCAGATTCATCAGCATCGTCTCGGTAGTTACCTCGGGGAAGCTGATATTGAGAATGTTGGGAAGAACGTGCTCTGCATGGCCGTTTACATGAAAATGTTCAGTTCCAACATGAAGCGCAAGCTGATCGAGCAACAGCGTTCTCAGTTCCAGATCATGCTGAAGATGCGCATCCGCTTCCTCCGTTATAATCTTGAGCGCTTCTGCAAATCCTGCGATACCTGCAATATTCTCCGTACCTGCACGACGTTTGCGTTCTTGCAATCCTCCGTGCGATCTTGCCTCCAGGGTAACCCCGCGTCTGACATACAAGGCACCGACACCTTGAGGCCCGTTAATTTTGTGTGCCGAGAAGCTCATCAGATCTACAGGCAAGTCTCGGCAGGAGATCGGCTGGCTGCCCAGTGCCTGAACCGCATCGGTATGAAACAAAACTCCATGCTCGCGTGCGATTTCCCCAACCTCACGAATGGGCTGAATGGTGCCAACTTCATTGTTAGCATACATCATTGTAATCAACACCGTGTCTGGACGAATCGCTTCCCGCAGCTCCTCCAGACTTATGCGGCCGTATTCATCTACACCCAGATAAGTCACATCGAACCCCTGGCGCTCCAGCTCCTTGCAGGAATGCAGCACGGCATGATGTTCAATCACGGTAGTAATTACATGTTTTCCTTGATCCGCTCGTGCAGCTACCGCACCGAAAATTGCCAGATTGTCACTCTCCGTGCCGCCACCTGTGAAAACAAGCTCGTCCGGATAGCAGCCCAAGGATGCCGCGATCACATCTCTCGCTCCACTGACAGTCCGTTTGGCTTCCCGTCCAAAAGCATGAATACTGGATGCATTACCATACTGCCCGGTCATAACCTTCATCATCGCTTCAGCGACTCGTGGATGCATAGGGGTCGATGCGGCGTGATCCAAATAAATACGTTGCATTGCTGTCACCTCACTGGTTGTTAAAGTTCATTATGTCATTGCATTTCTTTGTCTGGTATAACAAGTCCGATTGACAAATTAATCAAATGTGAACCTGTCGCATCATCGTGTATAATGTAAAATATAACTTTGAAAGGAGAGATTAGCATGAGTGATGCGATCCTTAATCAAATTCTGAATCAGCTGCAGCAGATGGACAAACGTTTTGATCAGGTCGACAAGCAGTTCGATAAGTTTGATAAACGTTTGGATCATATGGAGCAACGGCTCGACAAAATGGATCAACGACTTGACAATATGGATGAACGACTTGATTCGTTTGATCAAAGGCTTAGTACCATCGAAGAGCACACCAAGAACATCCCATTACTTCAGCAAGCTGTTCTGGAAACGCTCGATATCACCAAACGCCTGGAGACTTCTCAAATGACGTTTGAACGTAAAGTAACCTCCGAATTAAACACCCACCAGCACAGTATAGATATACTAAACCGCCGTCAGTTGCGTATGGAAGCAGATATTGAGGCATTGAAAAGCCGTTAGACAAATGCACAGCCTGGCACTCTAACATTGATCAAGTTGCATGTGATCTGGCGGCTTTTCCTTGTTTCATTTAATGCTGATGTACATATAATATTTCATCCAAGATTCACATAAAGATTCAATTAACAAGGCTGATACCACACCAGAGCAATCACGGAATACTTTAATCTCTGTTGGCACGGCTAAAGCCCCCATGTTGTTGGGGGCTTTAGTGTGTCGTCTGGATGATCAACTCATATCGCGGTCTAGATGTAGAACATGTAGCTATCTTTTTTATCCTGATCCTCGAAGCTGATTAAATCTTTCAACGTTGTTGAATCAAGCACATCTGCAATGCTGTCACGAATGCGAAGCCAAAGATCACGCTTTGCCGGGTCATCTTCTTCTGTAAAGTCTACCGGAGAGATTGGTCCTTCAAGTACACGAATAACATCTCCCGCAGTTACTGTTGCAGCATCACCTGCCAAAATATAACCGCCGTATGCGCCGCGGATGCTCTTGACCAATCCGGCATTGCGCAATGGTGCGATCAATTGCTCCAGATAATGCTCCGAGAGCTGGTTGCGCTCGGCAATGCTTTTAAGTGATGTAGGGCCTTCGCCAGTTCTGGCAGCCAGCTCCATCATAATTGTGAGGCCGTAACGGCCTTTTGTCGATATTTTCAAAGGAGTCACCTCTTTCAATTTTCAGAAAAATCATCTAACCCATAAGTCCGCCTGGCAGGAACACAGGAAACAGGTCCTTCTGTTCTAATTCACCGTATTCCGATCATAACCCTCAAGTAATGTTAACATAATTGCATGCGTTATGGAAAAGAAAGATTGACGATTTTACAAAATGTGCGCCTGGAGTGGACACTATCCAAAATTGGCCGGGTGTATCGTAAGTTGAGCCGGGTTATGCTAGAATAGAAACGAAACACATTTATATATAGAAATGGTGATAACGATGTCCAAAGCAAATGAAAATACACGGGTCGTCGTTGGCATGTCCGGAGGTGTAGATTCATCTGTAACCGCATTGCTTCTCAAAGAGCAGGGTTACGATGTCATCGGCATTTTCATGAAAAACTGGGATGATACGGACGAGTTCGGCCACTGTACCGCTGAAGAGGATTCAGAGGACGTGCGCCGGGTCTGCGAGCAGATCGGCATTCCATATTACACTGTCAACTTCGAGAAAGAATACTTTGATAAAGTATTTACCTATTTCCTTGATGAATATAAGTCAGGTCGTACGCCGAATCCGGATGTCATGTGTAATCGTGAGATCAAGTTCGGTGAATTTCTGAACAAAGCGCTGGATCTCGGTGCAGATTATGTAGCTACAGGCCACTATGCACGCCTCATTGAAGAGGATGGCGCTTTCAAGCTGCTGCGTGGTGTTGACAACAACAAGGATCAGACCTACTTCCTGAACGCTCTTAATCAAAAGCAGCTATCCAAAGCCATGTTCCCGATTGGTCACCTGCCTAAACCGGAAGTACGCAAAATTGCTGAAGCTGCCGGTCTGTACACAGCCAAGAAAAAAGACAGCACGGGTGTATGCTTCATCGGCGAACGCAATTTCAAGGAGTTTCTAAGTAACTATCTGCCAGCCAAAGGCGGAGACATGGTTGATATCGTAACTGGTGAAGTTAAAGGGCGTCACGACGGTCTGATGTACTACACCCTTGGTCAACGTCAAGGACTTGGCATTGGCGGTTCCGGCAACGGCGAGCCTTGGTTTGTCGCAGACAAGGACCTGGAGAAAAATCAACTGCTCGTGGTGCAAGGTGATGCTCATGCCAGCTTATACTCCACCGGCTTGACAGCAACAGGCGTTAACTGGATCGCAGGTGCTGAGCACACACCAAACGTTCCATTCCGCTGCACAGCCAAATTCCGTTATCGTCAGCCAGACCAAGGCGTGACATTGACTTGGCAGGAGGACGGCAGTGTGGATGTGCAGTTTGATCAGCAGCAAAAAGCGATCACACCAGGACAAGCTGTTGTTTTCTATGACGGCGAAGTGTGTCTCGGCGGCGGTACCATTGATCAGGTGCAGAAAGTACCCGTTCTGGCCATGCAATAACATGCCGGACATACTATGACGGATTGACTGTTATCATTATGCACAGCATGAGCGAGTCAATCCCATGTAATCCTACAAAAAAAGCCGTCTTTCATGTAATACCATGAAGGATGGCTTTTTTCCTGCTTTTTTTGCAAAAAAATTAAAATGTACTCTTTATGCAGTGAGCGAGACACCTGCCAGACAACCTGATACACCCAGCACAACAGAGCTTGCCACATACAGCAACGCTTTACCGTATCGTTCCCGTCCCATCAGCGTTAAGGTTTCATAACCAAAGGTAGAGAAGGTGGTGTATGCTCCGCAGAAGCCCGTGCCCCATACAACCCACATTTCATCAGGTAACCTCCCTGCTTGATGACTGCCATATAACAGACCCAGAAGCAGAGAACCACTAACGTTGATCAGCCAGGTTCCCCAAGGGAATGCGGTTCCGAGTTTACCTGAAATCACCTTGCCCAGGCTGTAACGAAGCAGCGCTCCCAGCACCCCGGCCAGTCCAATCCATATGATCATCGGATATTCCCCTCTTGTTTGGAAGATGCAAGCATATGATTTCCCAGCTTGATGCCAAGGGTGCAGAGCAGAAGTCCCGCCGCAATGCTAAGAAAAAGATAAGCCGTAGCTTTAATCCATTCTCCACCCTCGGATAACCGAACGATATCCAGTGTAAATGTGGAGAACGTAGTGAGCGCTCCAGTAAATCCTGTGCCGATGGCCAGGCGAAGCTTCGGTGTGATTTTTTCAGGTATAGCGATGGTAAAAAACCACCCCAGGAACAGACAGCCTGCCACATTAATGAGCAGCACTGCCCATGGAAAACCCGTATTGGCAGCAGGTATCGCAAGTTGAATGGCATATCTCGTCAATGTGCCTATAAAGCCGCCTGCCCCGATATATGCTAACTCTCTCATCTGTGTACATCTCCCGGATCAAGCTTTGGAATCAATCGTTGGTTAACCTCTAATAATCGAAATAGCTACCGGACCGAATTTGCCTGATTGAACTTACATGATCCAGATTGGCAATTTTAGCTTGAAACTGCAAGCGAGATTATAACTCTCTGCGCCGCTGCTGATTCAGCCTGATCTTCGACTCATTCCCCTGCTCTGTCGCTTCATAAAATACTCGGCGAGATAGCTGCTTTGGCAAATACTCCTGCTTCACATAATGACCCGGATAGTTATGCGGATATTGATATCCCTCATGCCCCAGCTTGGTGGCTCCCGAATAATGTGTATCTCTCAGATGCAAGGGCACTTCAGCCGATTTCACCTCATCAATCGCACTCATCGCTTTGGATATCGCAGTGTACACCGCATTGGACTTCGGACTTTCAACTGCAAACAGAATCGCTTGCGCAATATTCAGCTTGGCCTCAGGCCAGCCGTTATTACGGTAAGCATCCAGTGCACCAATCGCCTGTGTCATCGCCTGCGGATTGGCCAGTCCAATGTCCTCACTGCTCGCGGCAATCAGGCGGCGAATAAACGTCATCGGGTCCATACCCAGCCTCTCCACCGCATACAGAAACCAGAACAGTGCTGCATCGCTCGAACCGCGAATGCTTTTGTGAAAAGCAGACAGCACGTCATACTGTGTAGACTCATCTGCCTTGACAATGGGACGGCGAATGGACTCTTCCGCAACCGCAAGGGTAATGTGAACCGTTCCGTCCGGCTCAGGCGGTGTAGTGAGCGCAGCCAGCTCCAGTGCGTTCAAGGCACGGCGAATATCGCCGTTGGCCATCGTTGCAATGTGCTCCAGCGCTTCATCGTCAGCTCGCAGCTCCATAAAGCCAAGCCCCTTATCCGCATTACTTAATGCTCTGCGCATCGCCACCATAGAGTGCTCCTTGGTCAGCGATTCCAGCTGAAACAGAGTGGAACGACTCATCAAGGCTCCGTTTACATAATGAAAAGGATTCTCCGTCGTTGCGCCGATAAAAATAATCGTGCCCTTCTCCACTGCTGGCAGGAGCGCGTCTTGACGTGAACTGTTGAAGCGATGCACCTCGTCAAGAAATAGTATTGTCTTGCTTCCGTACAGCTGTTTGTTGGTCTGCGCCTGCTCAATCACTTCGCGTACATCCTTGACCGAAGCATCCACGGCATTCAACCGAACGAATTGTCCCTGCGTGTGCTGAGAGATAATGTGGGCAAGGGTGGTTTTGCCGCAGCCTGGCGGACCATACAGCAGAATGGATGAAATCTGATCGGCCTCAATGGCTCGGCGCAGCAGTTTGCCAGGGCCAATAATATGCTCCTGACCAATATATTCATCCAAATGCTCAGGCCGCATACGATCGGCTAACAGTCTCGACTGCGGCTGTGTATCCTGTTGAAACGAAAATAAATCCATGTATAGTTCACTTCCTTAACGGATTGCCAATTTTAATGCTGCATCTATATAAGTTGAACTATTCATTTACACGTGAACGGAGAGGACAGAAAAAACCTGAAAAAGCGGAGCTAAAAGCTTTCTGCAAGAAAGCTACATCGTAAGCATAAGCTTCGCCTTTATCACCGGATTTTCCCCTTTGTAAAAGGGAATCGGAAAAATCTGGGGATAACCGCTACTCTCCAGGTTGTTCTGTCATCGAAGTGGATTGTGTAAACATTTTTAGTTCAACTTATTTATTATCGACCAATGAATCTCCACTCACTATCATATCACATCTCTGAGGCAGCATGGCTATAAACGCTCCAAGCGCGCTGCTGACAAACGCATCCTTGCGTGTAATAAAACGTGTCATCATGCGATTCATTCCTTCAGGAAGAGCATGCTTGCGCAGCGTGCCATTTTGAAGATGTTGGTGGATAACAATTTCGGGCAGCAAGGAGATCCCCATGCCTGAAGCTACGCCGCTTATAATGGCCTCCAGTGTCCCGAATTCCATAATGACAGGGCGGTGAACACCGCTCAGAAGCATCCAGTCCTCCAGAATTTTACGGTAAGAGCAGCCCATACTGTACACCAATATCGGCTTCCGTATCAGCTCCTCCTCGGGCAAAGGACGTGAAGAAACAACATACAGCTCCTCATCAAATACATCCACAGATTTAATATCAGGATGGTCACAGGAGCAGCCGATAAAAGCTCCTTCCAATTCATATCCGATCACCTGATCAATCAGCATCTGGGAATGACCCGTCGCCAGTGCCAGTGAAACGTCAGGGTACTGGCTATAATATTGTGCCAGCAGACGCGGCAACCTTACCGCAGCAGCTGTCTGGATAGAACCGATCTGCAAAGGACCAGAAGGTGTATTGGTAGCCTGAAGGGCTCTGGAAGCATCATTTAGAAGCCCGATAATTTTATCCGCATAGGTGAGCAGTGTCTCGCCTGCTGGTGACAAGGTCATTCCACGATTGTGGCGGATGAACAATGGCGTGCCTACCTCAGACTCCAGATGCCGGATGCGCGCCGTAACGTTGGATTGCACATACCCCATCTTGGCAGCAGCCCGGGTCAGATTACCTTCTTGTGCCACACATTGAAATATTCGCAGGTCTCCGCTCTCCATCCATCATCCCTCCACTCTGACATCATTCAAAATGATGTCCAGTTCATTAGTAATCATTATACTCCATACACAAAGCACACTACAATGAATTCAGAAAGGAGTGTTCAACATGTCATACTGGACAGATCGAATCGTTTTGATTACAGGGGGAGGTACAGGCATTGGCCGGGCTGTCGCTATAATGCTTGCGGAAAGAGGAGCAACGGTTGTCCTGAATTATTCTCGCTCCAAGCTGGATGCAGAAGAAGCAGTACAGCACATCCATAATCAAGGTGGACAAGCCTTAGCTATTCAAGCCAATGTTGCAAGGGACAAAGAAGTACGCCGAATGGTTAGGGAGATCGCTGAAACGGTTGGACCCGTTACGGATCTGGTGAACAGCGCCGGAATGACCTATCATATCCCTTTAGAAGACCTCGAAATGGTGACGGATGAGGTTTGGAACGAGCTCCTTGATGTGAATGTGAAAGGCATGTTTCACTGCGCTCGTGCTGTAACCGAAGGCATGATTCATGCTGGTGGAGGGGCCATCGTTAATCTGGGCAGCATTGCAGGCAGCACTGGCAAGGGCTCATCACTTCCGTATGCTGTATCCAAAGCAGCAGTTCATGGCCTGACTTTATCTCTGGCCCACGCCCTCTCCCCTCATATTCGGGTAAATGCGATCATTCCCGGAGCGGTCGCAACACGCTGGTGGGCCGGCAATGAGGAACGAATGCATCAGCTCGGCGGACAATTACTGCTCAAGCGAATCGCTTCGCCCGAGGATATCGCCCATATGATCTGTGCCGCCCTTGAGCAGCCATCGATGACAGGACAGCTCATTACAGTAGATGGCGGACAAACGTTATGAGCAGCATAAACCGCAATTCAACCGTAGCGGCCCGGGAACCCTCTTTTCTCAACCCGGTAAAATATACTCTATTGATTATCATAACCACACTTATCATGGGAACTTCTTTTCCTGTGGGGAAAATAGGTATGGCGTATGCACCACCATTTCTTCTCATGGGACTGCGCTACATTCTGGCGGGTGGTTTGATGGCCCTGGTGCTGCGCAAGCGTCCTTTACCGCGGAGGTGGCAGGCATGGGTTAAAATCATGCTTATCGGACTGTTTCAATCAGCCGGAGTGATGGGCTGTGCCTATTACAGCATGAACTGGATTTCCTCCAGTGAATCAGCCATCATTACGTTTACGAATCCACTCATCGTCATTGTTTTCAGTGCATTGCTGTATGGCATCACCTATCGCTTAAGCCAATGGATCGGTGTGATTGCGGGGTTTGCTGGCATTTTACTTACTTTTGGCTTGCATATGAGCTTCACCCCTGGAACGTGGATCGGTTTGGGCGGTGCAATATCCTTTGCTGTATCCACACTGCTGATTAAACGTTGGGGCATACATTTTGATACATTTGTGCTTACGGCATATCAGATGCTCGCGGGAGGGCTCGTTTTACTTCTGCTGAGTCTGTGGGTGGAGCAGCCTCATTTTACAGTTACGGCCGTTTCTATCCTGTCTCTGTTCTATCTGACGCTGATCTGCTCCGTCGTGCAGTTTTCTCTCTGGTTTTATTTATTGCAGAACAGTGATCCTGCCCAAACCAGTTCCTATCTGTTTCTCGCCCCGTTTTTCGGCGTACTATCGAGCTGGTTGATGTTAGGGGAACACATTCAATGGTTTGTCTGGGCTGGAGGTATACTGATTGGGGTCGGCATTTATTTGGTAAACCGTCACTCTCCGTCATCGTTGTAATCCTTTTTATATTAAAAAAAGCAAAAAAGGCATGCGTTCGGGACAAATCCCTGCACGTCATGCCTTTTGATCTATACATTATACGAACTGTGGCAGCCCCTAATGCTAGGATGCATCTTCGTCCGGCCAACCCTGGATCGTAACCTGCTCTCCTTCGGGATTATGCGTTGCCGCCGCATATTCAGGCATATTTCCATCATGGAATAACCATAGCTCATGCAACGCCCGTGTACAGCCGACGTAAAGCAGTTTGGCATCACCGGCACCCGGCATATAATGCTGCTGATCTACATCAGCGACAATGGCTGCATCGAATTCCAGACCTTTGGACAGATATACTGGCAAAATGGAATGACCGCCGCTATACTGCTTTTTGCCACCGTCAATCAGATTCAACTCCCAGCCCGCCGATTGCAGCTCCCGATGAAGCTCTTCAGCTTCATGCAATGTTCTCGTCAGAATAGAAACCGTGCGATAGTCTTTGGTCGTCAGCATCTTCAGAGCACGCTCCAGACTGCGTGTCCGTCCTTCGCTTCCATAAGCAAGTGTGCGCACCGGATCACCGCTCCGGAACACCGGGATGGCCGTAATGCCACTCTTCACACCCTGCTCCAGAATCGTATTGGCATAATCGATGATTTCCATCGTGGAACGATAGCTTCGGGTTAAAGCAAAATAGGCGTTTTGTTCCTCTGGAAACAATGAACTCATCTCTTCCCATGCGTGCACACCGCGATACTCATGAATGCCCTGAGACAGATCGCCCAGAATGGTAAAGGAATGCCCTTTCACAAACTGATCCAGTAATGCCACATGAAATGGTGAAAAATCCTGTGCCTCATCGATGACAACATGGTCAAATCGCTGTGACCCTTCAATATCATTCACCAGTGTATGAATATATACGAGTGCAGGCAGATCCTCTTCCCGGATGACGTCCTGTTTCAGGTCGGCTCCCGTCTGTTTCATCACGGCTTTCGGAATCAATGCACTCAGCGTCGCAGGCACAGCCCCGCCTTTCACGGTCTTGAACAGCTGTTTGTACAGCGTCAGCGGATTGTACTCAGGCCATTTTTTAGCGTATGCCTTCTCGCGAGTCGCTGCTTTTTTCTTGCGTTCTTTACGCACTGTTTCAGACATCGGCTTTTTCAATTCCATCTCAATCCAGCGATGAATACGTGCCATTACCCGCTCTTTGCGCTTCGCTAGTGGATAATGCTTGTATTCCGTGCCAAACCAGTTCTCGATCTCCTGTTTGCTGAGCACAGCGCCTTCCCACGGACTGAAATCAACATCCGGCACGGATTCTGCTTCCATCCCTGATAACCATTCCCGAATAAGTTCCATGAAACGAATCGAACCTTTGAAACGTCCCGGAACCTCATCATTCAGTTCAGGTCGTGCGGCAGGCGTTTCAAACCACGTATGCAGCGTCTCTGACGTATCCTCAAGCGGCATATCCAGTCCGAGCAGATTCATCGCCCAATCCGGAAAGGTGCGCTGCTGAATATCACCTACACCGAGCTCTGGCAGTACATCCGAGATGTAATCGAGGAACATATGGTTGGGTGCAAAAATAACCATTTTCTCGGCCGATACCTGCTCTTTATACTGGTACAGCAAAAAAGCAAGACGATGCAGGGCAACCGTGGTTTTCCCTGATCCGGCAACCCCCTGGATGATCAACGCGGTGTTTCTCGCCGCCCGAATGATCTGATCCTGCTCGGCCTGAATCGTGGACACGATATCCCGTAGCTTGTTATCCTTGTTTTCGCCAAGGCGGTATACAAGGAATTCGTCAGATACCGCAGGCTGGTCGCTGTCACGGTTATATGTATCTGCTACCCGTTCCAGTATGCGCTGACGAATCACCACATTTCGCTTCAAATACACCAGACCTTCGATCAGGCCTTCCGGGGCTTCATACGTTGCGGAGGCCTCGCCTCCTGTGAAGGAGTAAAACAAACTTGCAACCGGAGCCCGCCAATCGATGACGAGCGGATGCTCTCCCACCTCTTCGCGATCCACACCGATTTTGCCAATGTATAGCGGTTTTCGTGCCCCGCTGCCCTGCTCTTCGAAATCCAAGCGTCCGAAATAGGGTTGCTGCGCACTCTTGGACAAGGCTTGACGGCGTTCTTCGCGTCCGGCTTCCAGCACTTGTTCCGTGAAGTCGTGGCCGGTATACACCGGAAAATTCCGCAGCCGTTCCAGCTGGCGATCCACTTCTTCCATCGTTTGCTCTAACCTGTACTCTTCTTCTTGATAGGCACTTTGAAAGCTGTCTTTCATGTTTCAGTTACCTCCTAAGAAATATATGTTTTGTTCTACATCGCCAATCTCTGACAACGCAAAAGGAAACCTACTATATCACATAAAAAGGGAAAAAGCTACAGTAACATCACTTAACAAGAAAAACCGTGTCCCCGCCTATGCAAAATGAATGCACGAGCGAAAGATCAACGGTTTCTCGATGAGAAGCTTGCTGCTTGATTATTATTGAGATCTATAATAATCAGGCTCAGTCCAATCCATATGCTAATTTTCTCCATCCTGTGCCACAAACTGCTTCTGCGCCAGTTCACGATAGACTGGATGCGTGCTGATCAGCTCTGTGTGAGTTCCTGTCCCGGTAACATGTCCGTGCTCCAGCACGACAATCTGATCGGAGTCCACCACCGTAGATAATCGATGTGCAATAACAATGGTCGTTCTGCCTTCCATCAGATTGGACAATGCCTGCTGCACTTCGTACTCCGAGGTGCTATCCAGGCTGGAGGTCGCTTCATCCAGCATCAGAATGTCCGGGCTGCGCAGCAGCGCACGAGCAATAGCAATTCGCTGACGCTGCCCGCCGGATAACTTGATGCCGCGCTCGCCCACTTCCGTATCATAGCCTTGCGGCAGCTTGTCAATAAAGTCCGCTGAATATGCCATTTCTGCCGCTCTTCTGATCTCGTCCATCGTCACCTCACGGCCTAAACCATAGGTGATGTTGTCTTTGATCGTGCCTGCCATCAGCGGACTTTCTTGCGATACATACCCGATCTTGTTACGCCAGGAAGCGAGGGAATACTCGCTGATCGCTTCTCCCCCATAGGAGATGTAGCCCGAATCTGGCAGATAGAACTGCTCCACCAGCGAAAAAAGCGTGGATTTGCCACTGCCGCTCGGACCAACAATCGCTGTCACCTTCCGGGTCGGAACGGTCAAGTTTATACCGTGCAGCACCTCTTCCCCTATAACATAAGAGAAATGTACATTGTGAAATATGATTGTATCATTCCCGCGAGGAGCTTGCTTGGTACTGTGATCCGGTTCTACGTCATCCGCAAGTATAGCTTGAATACGCTCAGTGGCACCGACTACTTTTTGCAAACGTGAATATAAGGTTGTGAACTGTCCCATCGGCATAATGACCTGGAAAAGCAGCAGAATGAATGCAACCAATTCCCCTGGCGACAGCAGGCCGGAAGCTACACGCATCCCCCCAACACCAAGGATGACAACCAACACAGCCGTCATGACAAAAGTAAACAAAGGACCAATCAGCGCCAGAATACGCGCTTCCTGTAACCCGAACGCAAACATTTTGCGAATGCGGGAATCTCCCGCCTCTGCTTCCTGCTTCTCGGTTCCATACGCTTTGACCAGTCTAATTTCACTAATGACCTGACTCAACACGGAGGTAAGTCCGGCCATCTCATCCTGCTGTTTTTTGGAGATTTTGTACATTTTCCGGCCCACGGGCATGAGAATCAGCATGGTCAACGGCACCAGGCTCAGAATGATGAGTGACATCACCCAATCCAGATAAAATAGAAGCGCCACACCACCGATGACAGCAACGATGTTGGAAACAAATGAAACCAGGTAATCCGCTATCAGCGTCATAATCTGGCTTGTATCATTCGTAATCCGGCTCATCGTGTCCCCGGTACGGTTGCGGTCAAAATAAGGCATACGCAGCGATAACACTTTGTTCCACAGCTTGGTGCGAAGCGTAGCTACAACGCGCTGACCCGCATAATTCAACATGTAGATGCTGATACCGGAAGCGATGGCTTGAATGACAAAAGCCCCGAGCAACAGAAAAATAACCGTTTTATTCAGCGCTGATGTGGTCAGCCCATCAATGAGACCTTTGGTCATCAAGGGAACGATTAATCCTGCTGTCGTTTGAATCAATGTCAGGATGAGAGCCACAATTAGAACCAGTTTCGGTGGATTCGTGGAAGCGATGAGCTTGACGAAATCCTTGAATCCTTTCTTCCCTACTCTGGGCTCGTTTGAATCAGACTCCAACTGCTGCTGTTCTTCCATTCCCGCTTCCTCCCGTTCTCTCTATTATCCCTTTCTCCCGTTCTTCTATCATCCGTTCCTCCTGCTCCTGATCAGTTCACCTTCGTTTTACAGAACACCATGCAGCACAAAGTTCGCCAGAAACAGGATCGAGATGCCGTACATCACCACTGGCACTTCTTTCCCTTTCCCTGCAGCCAGCTTAGCCAGAGGATAGGCGATAAATCCAAACGCCATACCATCGACAATGCTGTATGTAAAAGGAATCATCACCATAATCAGAAACGCAGGAAACGCTTCGGTAAAATCACTGAAATCCATATCCTTCACACCCTGTACCATCAAACCGCCGATGATGATCAAAATAGGTGCAATCGCACTGTCGGGAATATAACCGAGCAGCGGAATGAAGAAAAAAGTCGCTCCGAACAGCACAGCTGTCACAAGCGGAGTCAAGCCTGTACGGCCGCCTGCAGCAATGCCTGCTGTTGTCTCGGCTGCCGCCACTGGCGGACTGCTGCCGAAGATGCCTGCCAGCACCGTGCTGATCGATAACGCACGCAGGCTACCCTTGAAACGTGCCGGACGATCAATCATGTTGGTCTGGGCGGTAATCAGTCCGATATTTTCAAACACAACAATCAGTAACAGCAGAAATACAGCAATCCAGAACGCAATATCCGCCAGCTTCATCAGAGACAGTTGACCGAACAAGCCACCGTATTGACGCAGTGCATCCAGCGCCGATACCGGTTCACCGGGATGTACTGCTCCAAGCAGGTAGGCAAGCCCTGTCCCGATTAAAATACTGATGAGCAGACCGCCCTGCACATTGCGTATGAATAAAATAACGGCCAGCACAAGGGTTACACAGGCTGTGATCACATTCGGATCATTGAAATGTCCGATCGCAACAAAGGTGGTCTGGTGGGCGATGACAATGCCGCTCTTTTGCAGTCCGATAAAGGTCAGAAATAATCCAATCCCTACGGTAATGCCGTGCTGCAGATTTTTAGGAATTGCCTCGCTGATTATTTTATATAACGAAGTAAAGGCAACAATAGCAAACAGCACACCCGTAACAGCCACCACAGCCAGCGCTTCCTGCCATGTAAGCTTCATCGAGTGCACAAGTGTATATGTGAAAAACGCATTAATCCCCATGCCGGGTACCACCACAATCGGTGATTTACCGCCAAATGCCATCAGCAGACATCCGGCAATGGACGTGAGCAGTGTGCCCACCATCGCTGCCTGCAGCGGCATTCCGGCATCGGAAAGAATGGTTGCATTAACCATCACAATATAAACGACAGCAAAATAGGAAATGGCCCCCGCCACAATCTCCTTCTTCCACTGATCTTCTGGTGTCATGCCCAGCTGTCTGGACATCCATCCGTGTTTCATTCGTTCTGTTCCCCTCTCTCTATTTATAAATTCAACTAAAGAATGTTTACACTTGCCACTCCGTTCTCGTGTAAAAAGTTAAGTTGAACCTATATGCCACAATTCATTATGTATGTATCATCGCGCAGCACACCACACCATATCATACACCGTTTTCGCGGGGAAGTACATGCCGTAGAAAAACACCAAATAGCGCAGGTGCACATGGCACCCGCGCTGGATGGGCAAACATTTAATGAAGCTGATCTGCCAACGAGCAGGATTCATCTTACGCCTCTGATTCCTCCGCTTTTGCAAGCAGGTCTTTGACAGCTACACTGACCATAATCAGACCGGCTACCGGTGGAACAAAGGCGTTACTCGCAGGTGGCTGCTTCGCTTTGCGAATCTCCGGCGCATTCTCAGGCACAATTTTCTGTGTCACGTCTGCACGCGGCTTGAGCGGCTCCTCGGTGGAGAAAACCACCTTTACGCCTTTTTTGATGCCGTCTTTACGCAGCTTGGTGCGTACTACACGGGCAATAGGGTCCATCGACGTTTTCGAAATATCCGCAACCTGGAACTTCGTCGGGTCCATTTTATTGGCAGCGCCCATGCTGGAGATGACCGGAATTTTGCGTTTCAGGCACTCTTTGATGAGATGCACTTTATAGATAATTGTGTCAGAAGCATCAAGCACATAGTCCAGCTCGTACTTGAACAGTTCCTCATACGTTTCCTCGGTATAAAACATGTTCAGCGCAATCGCGTCACATTCCGGATTGATCAGTTTCACGCGTTCTACCATCAGGTCGGCTTTTTTCTGACCTACCGTGGTGGTAAGTGCATGAATCTGACGATTGATGTTGGTGATATCCACCACGTCTTTGTCAATGAGGATGATTCGGCCAACACCGCTGCGGGCAAGTGCTTCTACAGCAATACCGCCCACACCGCCGATACCGAGTACAGCTACCGTACTATTTTTGAGCGCATCCAGACCCTCAGGTCCGATTGCAAGCTCTGTTCTTGAAAATTGATGGAGCATTGAGAATCGATGCCTCCTTTATTTCTTTTCCGCGACTGGTTTACGTGCCACACGGATGTGAAGTTGTTCCAGCTGTGATCCATCCACTTCGGAAGGTGCATTCATCAGAAGATCCGTTGCACTTGCCGTTTTCGGGAAGGCAATCGTTTCACGCAGATTTGTGCGCCCTGCCAGCAGCATCACGAGACGGTCAAGACCAAAGGCAATACCGCCATGTGGTGGTGTACCATATTCGAATGCTTCGAGCAGATAACCGAATTTGTCGTTGGCTACTTCTGGTGTAAGTCCGAGCGCAGCGAACATCTTCTCCTGTACATCACGTTTGTAGATACGCATCGAACCGCCGCCGACTTCATAGCCATTCAGCACAAGGTCATAGGCTTGAGCACGGATTGCACCCGGATCAGTGTCGAACAAATGTACATCTTCGTCTTTTGGACGTGTGAACGGATGGTGTTCTGCCACATAACGTTTCGCTTCTTCATCATAGCCGAGCAGCGGGAAGTCCACAACCCAGGCAAACTTGAATTTGCTGTCATCGATCAGACCAAGTTGACGTCCAATTTTCAGACGCAGGGCACCGAGAACATCAGCAACCACTTTTTTATTGTCAGCGGAGAAGAGCAGCAGATCGCCTTCTTCAGCGCCAGTACGTTCTTTTACAGCTTCAATCTCTTCCGGTGTAAAGAACTTCACGATTGGCCCTTTGAATTCGCCGTCTTTCACTTGAATCCAAGCCAGACCTTTGGCACCGTAACGGGCAGCAAATGGTCCGAGATCATCGATCTCTTTACGGCTCCATGTGCCGCAGCCTTTGGCGTTCAGCACTTTCACTTCTCCACCTTTTTCGATGACGGAAGCAAATACTTTCACACCACTGTTTGCTACGATATCGTTCATTTCCACCAGTTCCATGCCAAAACGCAGATCCGGCTTGTCGGAACCGTATTTGCCCATGGCATCAGCATACGTAATCCGTTGGAATGGCAATTCCAGCTCAATGCCTTTTGTTTCACGAAGCAATTTCGCCATCAATTGTTCCATCATTGGCAGCAGGTCATCCTGTTGCAGGAAGGACGTCTCGATATCGACTTGAGTGAACTCAGGCTGACGGTCTGCACGCAGGTCCTCGTCACGGAAGCAGCGAGCGATCTGGTAGTAACGCTCAAGTCCGCCGACCATCAACAATTGTTTGTAGATTTGCGGAGACTGTGGCAGGGCGAAAAATTCACCTTCATGCACACGGCTTGGTACGAGATAATCACGCGCACCTTCCGGGGAGCTCTTTGTAAGGATAGGTGTTTCTACCTCAACAAACTCTTCTCCGTCCAGGAAGTCACGGAATACTTTGGACGCTTTGGAGCGCAGCTTCAATGTTTCAAACATTTCCGGACGACGCAGGTCCAGGTAACGATATTTCAAACGCAGGGACTCATCGACCTCAACTCCATCTTCAATGAAGAACGGAGGAGTTTTGGCTGCATTCAGCACTTCGATTTCTGTAATTTGAACTTCGATCTCACCTGTTGGCAGGTTTTTGTTCACTGTCTCAGGATCACGTTTAACAACTTTACCCGTTACGGCGATGACATACTCGCTGCGTACGCGATCTGCAATCTGCAGTGCTTCACCAGAATAAGCAGGGTTAAACACGACTTGTACAATGCCGCTGCGGTCACGCAGATCGATAAAAAGTACGCCCCCCAGGTCACGGCGGGTCTGTACCCATCCGTTCAATGTTACGGTTTCACCGATGTGTGCGTTAGTTAATGCGCCGCAATGATGACTTCTTTTCATAATCAAACTCCTCATTATATATATTTCCGTTCTGTTCAGGCAGGCTCAGACCTTACTTGTACGTCCCGGTTAATTCAACATTTATTGGTTTCCGCGTACCGCTGCGACCAGATCATCCAGCTTCACCGTCTGCTGTTCGCCTGTATCCATCGCTTTCAATGCAATCTCGCCGCGCTCCAGCTCGTCATCCCCAAGAATTGCTGTGTAGCGAGCTTTGAAACGATCGGCCGATTTCATCTGAGCTTTCATTTTACGGCCCAGATAGTCACGTTCACCAGATAAGCCCGATTGACGCAATTTAAACAGCAATCGATTAACCTCACGATCCGCAGCTTCACCCAGAGCAACAAAGTACACATCCAGCGGAGCCAGTGTTGTAACTTCAATGTTCTGGTGCTCCAGAATCAGCTGGATGCGCTCCAGTCCGATACCAAAGCCGATGCCTGGCTGATCTGGCCCGCCAATATCACCGACAAGACCGTTGTATCTTCCACCGCCGCCGACGGTATCAATCGCCCCGATGCCTTGTGCTTTAAGCTCAAAAGCGGTCAGGGTGTAATAATCCAGCCCACGCACCAGACGGTTGTTCACCGCGTAGTCTACTCCGAAATCATCCAGATACGCCTGCAGCTTGGCAAAATGACTGAGCGATTCTTCATCAAGACTGTCCAGAATGGACGGCGCCCCAACGAATTTATCCTGGTCCACCTTGCAATCCAGTACACGCAGCGGATTACGCTCCATACGGGATTGGCAATCCTTGCACAGGCTGTCCTTCATCGGTCTCAGGAAACCAAGCAGTGTCTCGCGGTATTCAGCACGGCTCTTGGCATTACCCACCGAATTGATCTCCACCTTGACATCCTTCAGGCCAAGCTCCACACAAAGCTGGTACCCCAGTGCAATGACCTCGGCATCAATTGCCGGATCTACCGCACCCAGAGCCTCTACGCCGAACTGGTGGAATTGACGCTGGCGACCTGCCTGCGGACGTTCATATCGGAACATCGGTCCAATGTAATACAGTTTGCTCACATCCGGCTCGCCGTACAGCTTGTTCTCCACATAAGCGCGGACTACGCCTGCCGTGCCTTCCGGCCGAAGTGTCATACTGCGATTACCTTTATCATCAAAGGTGTACATTTCTTTCTCTACGATATCTGTCGTTTCACCTACTCCACGCACAAACAAGGAAGTCTGCTCGAAGATGGGTGTGCGAATCTCGCGGTAATTAAAACGACGGCACAGGTCACGTGCTTTTTCTTCGACGTACTGCCATTTCTCGACTACACCGGGCAGCAGGTCCTGTGTTCCTGTTGGTTTCTGAAAAGCCATCTGTATCCCTCCAGCATTGATTTTCTCTGTAAACGTTAAGATATTTCACGAGTCCCACTACGCAGACAGAACAACCTTTCAATCGCTGTTATCCCCAAATTTTTCTGATCTAACTTTAGAAATGTTTAAAATTCGGTGATAAAGGCGAACGCTTCGCTTTTCCAGGTTTTTTCTGTCTGCTCCGTTCTTCGTGTAAATCTCATATCTCAACTTGAATAACAAAAAAATCCCTCGCCCTGTTTGCTCCTATCAGCAAACAAAGGGACGAGAGATTGTAATATACATTCACCCGTGGTACCACCCACATTCCGGAAGCCTGAGTCAAAGCCATTCAGGTTGTTGTCTGCTGAGTCAGGATGGTTTAAAATGCCTCCCGGTTCAAACAGTTCTTCCGCTCTACGTATAACGCACGTCATGCGCAGGCCGGCTACTAAGATCCGCAGATATCTCTGCTTTGTTCGCCGTCTGTTCTCGGGGAAGTCATTCGTCCGCTCATCAAGAGAATCCTTACAGCCTGGGGATTCCTCTCTGGTCATGTGGGCACGGAGTACTTGGTCCCGTCATCAAATCAGTCATAGGTTTCAAAAAACGACTTTAGTTGACTATAGTCAACGTATTATTTTCTGATTGTAATGAACCGCAGTACTAAAGTCAAGGGTTAACATGTCAAGATAGAAAAAAAATAACCTGCACACGGTGTGCAGGTCCAAAGGATATATAAAAAAAGGGGGTCATGTATGTTATTATAAACGCACTTTGTTAAAGGCTTGTGTTACTAATATTACAGGAATATTACAAAAATGATAGCGCTTTAATTACGGATTATTCCGCAATCCCTTGCTAATTAGCAGCAAATTTGCAGAGTACTGAATTGTCGTCGCGTATAACAAAAAGGCCCCTACGCCTTCCCGTCAATAAGTGACAGGGTAACGTAAGGACCGGATTGTAATTAAAGGTTAATCCAGTTCTTCCACATAGGCATGGTTGGAGCGAAGCTTATGAACGATTGCATCATAGTCTTCATCCCTGACTTTGGCAGACAGAACATAATGCAGGTCATTATAATCGGCCGAAGTTACTTCTGCGGCATCCAGCATATCTCCGTCTTCGTTCACTCTGTTGCGAGGATCACGTTCAGCGTCACGATTGACATCAGTGACAACCGGAATTACATTTTCACTAGCTGGAACCCCGGGAGCAGCTCCAACGCCCATTGCACCATTCGTGCCTACACCACCAGCCGTATTATAAGGAACCAGTGGAACCATAACTCGTGTATCCCTGCCAATGGCAGCATCCAGTTGACCTACCTCAAGCTGCTCGGTATGGAACGTTAATAGTGAAGTTCTTGCACCCTCTGCCTCATCTTCGGTTCGAAAATACGCCTGAATATGTTTTGCCATGTCAAACCCTCCCACTATAAATTAATATTTTTCCTTTGAGGAAAGAAATATATCAATAGAATGCCATAAATTTAAAGAATTTAACCTTCTGGGGCTGCTTATATTACTTTCATCAATTCGCGGACAAATGCCGGTTCATCCTCAGGTGTACGGGATGTAATGTAATTTCCATCCACAACGGCTTCATGGTCCTTGAACTCGGCACCTGCGTTTACCATGTCATCCTTCAATGGTGGATAGGATGTAATGGTTCGTCCCTTTAGCAGATCTGCGCTGGCCAATATTTGCGGACCGTGGCAGATTGCAGCAATGGGTTTCTTGGCTGCATTGATTTCTGTAACAAACTTCAGGATGTTTGCGTCTGTCCGCAGATTTTCCGGCGATGATCCACCTGGAATAACAACAGCATCATAATCTGACGCATGGACCTCAGAGATCGCTTTGTCCGTTGTGTAGGAGGCTTTGCCTCCCTTGCCTTGAAGTGTTTCACCGGCTTTTAATCCGATAATATGCACCTCATGTCCTGCCTTCTTCACCTCATCGTACGGAACCTTCATTTCTGAATCCTCAAACTCATTCGCAAGCAAAAAAGCAACTTTACTCATGATCTATGGTCTCCTTTCCGTATTCGAATGTGATAAAACTAGGAGAAAAAGCTTTTATCCTTTGGCACGTCTTTTGTGCCTCGTTCTGTTATTACCCCAAGCAGCAGCTTTTATAACAATCAATACATTCAATACATTTGCAATTGAGTTTGCAGCTCGCATCCGGGAAGATGATGCCCTGAATGATCACAGCAAAAAGCCCCGGATTGCCAAGCAATCGGGGCTTCGATATTACCTGTTTTGTTTAAATGCATGCCTTATGGTCGTGGATGATACTCCTTGCGGTCTTTATCCGAGGTTTGAAGCATCCACATCGCGGTCATATGAGCTGCCGCAGAGCGGGCAAGGTGAAGTGACTCAGCAAGATTGCCAGGGATCAGCAGTGGCTCGATCTGTGTCTTGGTTACTTTTGCAGATTGGCGCATAATAAGAGAAACTCCTTTGGTCAACAAAGATACCGACTAATGGGATACCAACGTTTACTTATCTCTCATTATGGCCTCTTCACTGTGCAATTATGCGCAAGTTCAGTCCCGCAAAGGACTTTCCACCATCAGCGTAACCGGACCCCAGTTTGTAAATGTAACGTCCATCATCGCTCCGAAACGTCCGGTCTCCACATGAATCCCTTTGTCCCGCAGCAGTTGATTAAATGTCTCATATAAGCGCTCAGCCGCTTCAGGACGGGCTGCTGCAGCAAAGCTTGGGCGTTTGCCCTTGCGGCAATCCCCGTATAGCGTGAACTGCGAAACAGACAAAACTGCCCCGCCTACATCGAGCAAACTGAGATTCATTTTCTCCTGCTCATCCTCAAAGATGCGAAGCCCGCTAATTTTGTCTGCCAGATATATCGCATCTTTCTCGGTATCCTCATGTGTAATGCCCACAAGCAGCATCAAACCGGATTCAATTCTGCCTGTCAGTTCATCCCCTACCGTAACCTGAGCCTCTTTACAGCGTTGTACCAGCACTCTCATCGTACAGACTCCTTACTGCATAATCCGGTGCACAGAATAAACGTCCTTCACCCGTTTGATTCGTTCAACTACGGAATGCAGATGGTCTGTATTGCGAATCAGAATGGTGACGTGCACCAATGCCAATTTATTTTTATCGGTCCGTCCGGTGACGGCTGATATGCTTGTTTTACTTTCCGAAACAGCCTGCAGCACCTCATTAAGCAGTCCATTGCGATCATGGCCGGTAATCTCAATGTCGACACTGTAGCTGGATTCGATATTTTCCTCCCACTCGACTTCAATCACCCGTGCTGCTTCTTCTCCATCCGCGCTTGAAGGAATATTCGGACAGTCACTGCGGTGAACCGATACGCCGCGCCCGCGTGTAACATAACCAATAATGTCATCCCCGGGCACCGGGTTACAGCACCGTGCGAAACGAACCAGCAGGTTATCAATGCCTTTGACACGGATACCATTCGTAGGTCTGTTTCTACGTTCTGGTGCAGGCTTCAGCTCACGCATCTCGGAATTCAATTCCAGCAAGCTGGATTCTTCCTGTTCCTTGCGGAGTTTTTCCGTTGCTTTGGTAACAATCTGCGCGGCAGTAATTCCACCGAAACCTACTGCTGCGAGCATATCATCAATATCGTTAAACGCAAATTTCTTGGCCGCTTCCATTAGCTTGTCATCCGTCATCCACGCAGAAGGATCAAGTCCCATACGCTTCAGCTCGCGCTCGCAGCTTTCCCGACCCTTTTCCACGTTCTCTTCGCGGCGCTCCTTCTTGAACCACTGCTTGATCTTGGCCCGAGCATGAGAAGACTTTGCAATTTTCAACCAGTCCTGGCTAGGACCATAGGAATGCTTGGAGGTGAGAATTTCGATAATGTCACCCGTTTTGAGATGGTAATCCAGCGGCACAATACGGCCATTGACCTTGGCCCCAATCGTCCGATTACCAACCTCTGTATGAATGCGGTAAGCAAAGTCGAGCGGCACAGAGCCGCTTGGCAATTCGATGACTTCACCTTTTGGCGTAAATACAAATACCAGATCAGAGAAGAAATCCATTTTGAGCGATTCCACAAATTCGGAAGCATCCTGTGCTTCATTCTGCAATTCGAGAATTTCCCGGAAAAAGGTAATCTTGTCTTCAAACTGAGGACCTGCTGCCGTTCCTTCTTTGTAGGCCCAGTGCGCCGCAATACCAAACTCGGCGGTACGATGCATATCCCAGGTGCGAATCTGTACCTCGGTCGGCTCACCATTCGGTCCCACCACCGTTGTATGCAAAGACTGGTACATATTCGCCTTCGGCATGGCAATATAGTCCTTGAATCGCCCAGGCATAGGCTTCCATAACGTGTGAATAATACCCAGCGTAGCATAACAATCCTTGATATTATCCACAATAATACGAATGGCAAGCAGATCATAAATCTCGTTAAACTGCTTGTTTTTTGTCGTCATTTTTTTGAACACACTGTAGATATGTTTCGGACGCCCTGACAGATCTGCCTGAATGCCCATTTCTTCAAGTTTGCTCGTAATGCCGTCCATCACCGTGTCTATATATTGCTCACGTTCTGCACGTTTCTTGTGCATCAGATTCGCGATACGGTAGTATTGCTGCGGGTTCAAATAACGGAGGGCGATGTCCTCCATTTCCCATTTAATTGCAGAGATCCCCAAACGGTTGGCAATCGGACAGAAAATCTCCAGCGTCTCATACGAGATTCGGCGCTGGCTCTCTTCCGACTGAAACTTGAGGGTCCTCATGTTATGCAGACGGTCAGCCAATTTGATCACAATGACACGGATGTCCTGCGCCATGGCGATGAACATTTTGCGGTAGTTCTCGTTCTGCTGTTCTTCCTTGGAGCGGAACTGGATTCGTTCCAGCTTCGTCAAGCCGTCAACAAGCATGGCACACGTATTGCCGAAATGACTGCGGATCTCTTCAAGCGACACCGTAGTGTCCTCGACTACATCATGAAGAAGCGCTGCAATAATGGAGATGGTGTCCATCTGCATGTTCACAACAATATCGGCAACCGCAAGCGGATGCAGAATATACGGTTCTCCCGATTTTCGCGTCTGTCCGTGGTGGGCCTGATCAGCAAATTCGTAAGCCTCTCGTATGCGCACCAAATCGGGTTCTTTGATATATGCCCCGGCCTTCTCGAGTAATTGCTCTATGCCCATTCTGATCTGTTCCGTGTCCTTTCTATACAAAATGGAACCCGTGACAATACATCAACACAGGTTCCCCGTAAAAGTAATTTCCTATAATTATGACGCTTCGCCCGTTTCCCGTCAACTAGTGACGAATAAGAGCGTTTATCCAATTTTTTTAACTATCCGATTGATATACATTATTGCCGTTATTTGCTGAAATAGAAGGGTTTTAGAAGGGAATTCTGAAAAAACGAACGTTTTACAAGCCAATCCTGAAAAATGTTATTGATTATTTGCACGAAACTCTGTAATCTATTGAAAGTTTGTGTATCGGAAAAGGAGATGAGATTCTTTGCAACGCGAAATTCAGGTTGATCAGAAGATGGCGTTTGGCCCTGGCTCATTATTGAGCCTGCAGCATTTGTTTGCCATGTTTGGCAGTACGGTACTCGTACCTAACCTTTTTGGAGTAGATCCAAGCATGATCCTGTTAATGAACGGAATTGGTACGCTGCTCTACATTCTGATGTGTAAAGGAAAAATCCCGGCATACCTCGGATCAAGCTTCGCTTTTATTGCTCCTGTAATGGCCGTATTAAAAGGACATCCTGAGAACGGATATTCCATGGCACTCGGAGCATTCATCGTAACAGGCATCGTATTTTGTATCGTAGCCCTCATCATTAAATATGCAGGCACCGGCTGGATCAACGTAGTATTCCCTCCAGCAGTAATGGGCGCGATCGTTGCCTTGATTGGTCTGGAGCTTGTACCTGTCGCCGCCCAAATGGCAGGTCTCATTAATTCAGATCCTGTGAACAACCCTGGTTGGGTTCCTCAAGCCAAACCCATTATTTTATCCATGGTAACCTTGGGAATCACGGTGATCGGAGCTGTTACGTTCCGCGGATTCCCCAAAATTATTCACATCCTGATCGGTATCGTGGTCGGTTATATTCTTGGATATTCTATGGGCCTCGTAAATTCAGACAAAATTTCTGACGCTAATTTAATTTCTCTTCCAACGATAACAACACCTGCATTCGATTGGTCAGTAATTCTCACAATTTTACCGGTCGCACTCGTTGTAATTGTCGAACATATCGGTCATTTGCTGGTTACTAGCAGCATTGTAGGCAAAGATTTGTCCAAAGATCCTGGTCTGCATCGCTCGTTGCTGGGTAACGGTGTATCTACGATTCTTTCAGGCTTCGTCGGATCAACACCGAATACAACGTATGGTGAGAACATCGGTGTTATGGCGCTGACTCGTGTGTACTCGATCTATGTCATTGGCGGCGCTGCTGTCATTGCTATCCTGCTCTCATTCTCGGGTACATTCTCGGCACTGGTTGCGAACATTCCTGTACCTGTTATGGGTGGTGTCTCCTTGCTCCTGTTCGGAGTTATTGCGGCGTCTGGTCTGCGTATTCTGGTTGAACAAAAAGTCGATTTTGCCAAACCGACAAACCTGATCCTGACTACACTGGTACTGGTCATTGGACTCAGCGGTACGGAAATTTCCTTCTATGGTGTGCATTTGAAGGGTATGGCGCTGGCTACAATTGCCGGAATGCTTCTAAGCCTGCTGTTCAAGCTGTTTGAAGTGCTCGGTCTGTTAAACGAAGAGACTCAGAAGCAACCTGTCATCGAAAAAACACCTGATTGAGCACAGAACGCTTAAACAAAGAAAGATTCGAATACAGATTCATGCAAGCTCATCTCAACCTCAGAACGTATAATTTTAAAAAAAGAACTCAAAAAGCCTGTCTCTCCCAACTATTACTTGGAAGAAACAGGCTTTTTGCCAATCATTAATGCTGTATATTATTTCCCGGGAAACGCGGAAGTTAAACTTCATTGGCTCACAGCCATCCAGAACCACACGGGATTGCGCTTTTAGTAGTTCATTAACGTGAACACGTTCATGTTCTCAGGCAGCTTTGCTCTGCCATTCAGATCGTTCAGCTCAATCAGGAATGCAGCACCGACCACATTGCCACCGAGCTGCTCAATCAAATTGATGGAAGTTGCAATCGTTCCACCCGTTGCGAGCAGATCATCTGCAATCAGGACATTTTGTCCTTTTTCAATTGCATCTGTATGCATTGCAAGTGTATCCTTGCCATATTCGAGATCATACCCTGCTTCTATGGTCGCTCCAGGCAATTTTCCACTTTTGCGAATTGGAGCAAATCCAACACCAAGCGCGTATGCGAGTGGGGCGCCCACAACAAAACCACGTGCTTCCGGTCCAGCAATAACATCAATTTTGAGATCAGCCACCATCTGTTTCAGTTCATTGATTGCATTGCGGTACATTTCTCCATCTTTCAACAACGTGGTGATGTCCTTAAAGCTGATTCCCGGTTGTGGAAAGTCAGGAATGACACGAATATACTCTTTAAAATCCAAAATAATCTCCTCCTAAAATAAATACACAAACTTCCATCTAAGATACGCCCTTCATCCGGGATATCATCCATTGTGTCAGCTGAGGTGTCGATGCGTCCAGCATCACCTGCTCCGTCTCGGCCATATGCTCCAGCGCCTGATAGTGGCGTGCTGAAGTCAGATCACGTTTCGGCGGATTGTCCGCGACCGCAATCATTCCATCCTTTCGTGTAATAAAGGACAGCTCTTCGAAAACATTCAGCATCATCGTAATCATACGCGGAGAACAGCCGCACTGACGGCTGAGCACAGGAATAATGTCTTGTTCCACCACGGGTTCTGCTTTCCATTTGAACACCAGCATATAAATACGCTTGAACAGTTCTCTGGAAGGCATCTGAAGGCGATCCAGGCGGTTGCCTGATCCGTGCAGAAGGATGATATTCTCAGCTCCGCTGAACAGAGCCAGCATTGCATCAAGTTGTTCCGGAGTTTCCGGCGTATCAAACACAAATAACGTTCGCACTTGTTCCTGTCCATACTGCTCTGCAGCAGCATTACACGGAAATAGCCCGACCTTTCTATCATATACCCAAAGGCACGGTTCATACAATGAATTTCCCTCAGAAACATTCGTTTCCTTACGAACAATCGCTCCAATTGAACCTGCCTTATAACGCAGATGTACGTCCAGGGCGCTCAGGAAGTGTTTCATTGCATGTAACGGATCAGCATGCCCTCGCATATCAAATACTTGAGCATGAGGGACATGGATGTCCTGCAGCATTAGCTGTGACTTCCTCATGCCATTCCACTCATTAATGGACAATTCACCCATCACATCAATGACAGCACCCGGGGTGAGAAATTCAGCCAAGTCTCCCTTGCCAAAAGCAACAGTTTCCAGCTGCTGTCCTTCTTGCTCCAGCACCAGTTTCAGATGGCGTTTATCCCGCCCCATCGTCCGTGTTTCTTTGACAGTTACATTTCGGAATACAAAACGCGGCGATGGATTGCTCATACCAAACGGCTGCAAACGGTCGATCTCCTGGATCACCTTGATTGGAACGTCATGAATCATGCATTCATCATCAGCCAACCGCTGAGGTACAAAGTCCTCCTCCGTCAGTATAGCTGCAGCATATTCATTCAAACCTGTCTCCAGCTGCTGCAACTGATCTCGATGAAGTGTCATTCCCGCTGCCGCCGGGTGTCCGCCATAGTGGTCCATATACTGTTTGTTCGCTGTAAGAGCCTCATAGATATCCAGGCCTTCAATCGAACGCGCGGAGCCTTTGCAAACACCACTTTCGGGATCAATACCAAGAATCAATGTTGGTCGGTAATATCTCTCAAGTAATTTGGAAGCAACGATGCCCACCACACCAACATTCCAGCCCTCACCAGCCAGTACGATCACATCCGGCACCGATCCTGAACGCGACTCGATTTTTTGCTCCAGTTGTGCTGTCGCTTCCTGTAGTATGCCCTCTACGACCTGCTGTCGCTCCCGATTCAACAGATCAAGCTGCCCCGCTAGTGTATGGGCCTCATCCAGACTCTCAGTCGTAAGCAGGGATACGGCTCTTCCGGCATGATCCAGACGACCGCTGGCATTAATGCGCGGAGCCATGGCAAAGGCAATATTAACAGAAGTCACCTGGCTTTGGTCCACACCGCTGATCTCCAGCAAAGCGCTGACTCCCGGCAATTTTGAACCTCGCATGGATTCTACACCGTAACTGACAATCACCCGATTCTCACCTTCCAGCGGCATCAAATCGGCTACTGTGCCAATTGCAGCGATCTCCATCCATTCACCAGGTACTTCACCAATAAGCGCCTGAGCAACCTTCAGAGCCACCCCCGCTCCCGCCAGACCTTTGAAAGGGTAAGGACAATTCGGCAGCTTGGGATTGATTAAGGCGTAGGCATCCGGCAACACTTCAGGGGGTTCATGGTGATCCGTTACAATCACCTCGATGCCAAGTGTAGAAGCATAGGCAATTTGTTCCACAGCACTGATGCCGGTATCGACGGTAATAATCAAAGTAACCCCTTGCTGATGTGCCCAGTCCAAGGCATGGTTATGGAGTCCATAACCTTCGTTGGAACGATGTGGGATATAGATATCATATGAGGCTCCCAAATGACGCATGAGATGAATCATCAGCGAGGTACTGGATACCCCGTCAGCGTCATAATCCCCATATATTAAAATATGTTCTTCTCGCTCCAAGGCCAGCTTGATTCGAGGAATAGCCTCTTTCATACCCAGCAGCAGATATGGATCATGCATCTGATTCAGATCAGGATGCAGAAATCGTTCTGCCTCTTGTTCAGTGTGCACACCTCGACTGACAAGCAAACGTCCTACAAGAGGTGACACGGAAAGCGCCTGCGAAAGTCCCGCAGCCGCCTCCAGATTAATATGTGGTGTATTCCACCGATATTGCGAATAAAGCAATGATAACGCTCCTTTCCTGATCTGCGTAACCCGCGCCACTACTGAATTAATGTCGCTTCATGATCGGGCAGTTCATGATTGGATTTATAAGGATATCCAGGGTCATAAGGTACAGCCTGCACCTGGACTTCTTTGACATGACTGAATCTTGTTAACAATAACGTCTTTGCTCTATTCGCGATCTCTTGCGCCTCCAGAATAGAGATTCTGGGATTCACACTAATCACCAGTTCTATGGTAACGTCATGCTCCTGCTCCCGTGCAATCAAGTGTTCAATCGTAATAATGCCGTATACCCGTTGAACCGTTTCCTTGAAGTCCGTTGCATCCTCCTGCTCCAGTTCCTGAACAAGTGAGCCATACACCGTGTCTACAATCATTCGATATCCTTTATAGAAAATGAAGCCGGAAGCAAGTATAGCCGTGATCGGATCAAGATAGAGCAGCAGGTTTAATCCGGTCTCTTCCCCCGCCATAGAGCCGATAATTCCAATTAGAACGATAAGTGAACAATATAGTGCTCGGCGATGCTGAAGCGCATATGACATCGCTTGAGACTGATTTCGTTTGCGAAACACCCGATATTGAAATTGAAAAATGGCTTCTTTTACCGCCAGCGCTGCAACAGCAATCAGAAGCACGGACCTGCCGGGAGCCTCAATTTCATCGCTGGACAGGGTTCCCAACGCGGATATTGCCAATTGCAGGCCTCCCATCAGGATTAACACCGCTAGCAGAACAGTCATGCCAGGCCGTGCGGCACGAGCATGCTCTCTGAGACGCTCCCTTTGCACCTTGTCCTTGAGCCTTACAGATTTCGAGGGGAATAGACCGACCAGGGAAGAGGCAGCTTCTGAAGCAGAATACAGACCGTCTGCCAGCAAAGATTTGCTGTTGGCCATGTAACCTGCTCCTGTTTTAATGACGGCAAGTGCCATATTTCCAATGATCCCGCTCCATGTCGCCGCATGTGCAGACGGGCCAGGTTCTCTTGTCATGTGTATTCCCCCTTAATTCTGTACTTAACGCTGCAAAACCGCGCCTGGCAGACGCGGCTTTACATTTCGATGTTTAGTTAGAAGCTTTCGCCGCTGTTTTTGGTTTGCCAACTTGTTTACCTTTAAGCACCAGCCAAAGCGGGGCTGCGATAAAGATGGAAGAGTAGGCACCGAACAATGTTCCGATCACCATGGCAAGGGAGAACATACGAATGGACTCTCCACCGAAAATGAACAAACAGATCGAAGCGGCAAATACCGTAAACGTTGTATTCAAGGAACGAGTCATCGTTTGAGCCAAACTGTGGTTCACAACCTCCCGCAAATCGGCCTTGGTTGTCTTTTTGGCAAAACGCAGGTTTTCCCGAATCCGGTCAAAGATAACGATCGTATCGTTAATTGAGAAACCAACAATCGTCAATACTGCTGTAATAAAGGTCAGATCCACATCCAGACGGAAAATGGAGAAGATACTGATAACAACAAATGCATCATGGAAAAGGGCAATAACCGCTGCAAGTCCAAAGCGCCATTCAAAGCGAATCGCAACATAGATCATAATCCCGATACTTGCAATAAGTACGGCGTAGATTGCATTTCGTTCCAGTTCCTTGGCCATTTCAGGATCGACCGTATTTACCTCGTAAGATGCTGTTGAGTCCAGCTTGCTGAACTCCTGTTTGAACTTACTTTCCTGTTTTTCATCCAGAACATTCGAGAAACGAACGTTGACCCGATCAGCGCCAGGTGTGATGTGCACATCACCCTCCTTGACACCCATATCCTTGATAATCGGATCAATCTGCTCCGTTGTAATTGCTTTGGATACTGTGATATCCACATTGGAGCCTGATTTGAAATCAACCGCATAGTTCAAACCTAGTGCCAATAAACTTACAATCCCTGCTATTGTCAAAATAATTGAAAATGTATAGGCAATCTTACTGCCCTTAACGTAGTCATAATTCCAATTAAAGCGCACGAATTTCACTCTCCTTCACTCCGAAATACTTAGGCTTCTTGAGCACGTTACCCCGTACAAGCAGGACTAACAGGAAGCGGGAGAAGAAAATATTCGTGATAATACTGGTCACAATGTCAAAAATCAGTACGAGTGCAAAACCTTTAACCGCGCCAGTACCAAGGAAGAACATCACAGCCGCTGCAATAATCGTTGTGATATTGGAGTCGATAATTGTACGGAAGGAATGTTTACCTCCGGCTTTAACAGACGAAAGGATGGATTTGCCGCTTCGCATCTCTTCCTTGATCCGTTCATACGTAATGATATTTGCATCGACCGCCATACCTATACCCAGGATGAAGGCTGCAATACCCGGAAGAGTAAGGACAAATTCACCGAGATAGAAGATCGCAAGCACTAACCATGTATGAGTAATCAACGCAAAACTTGCAATGATACCAGGTACGCGGTACAGCCCAATCATAAATACCAGAATGATGACAGAGCCAATCAAACCGGCTTTGATCGTTTGATCCAGAGACAATTTACCAAGGGTCGCTCCAACGCTTTGGGAGTACTTCTCGGTAAGTTTCAAAGGCAGTGCACCCAGGTTAATAGTATCACGCAGCTGGTTCGCTTCTTCACGGGTATAATTACCCGAGATTTGAGCCGAACCATCCGTCAGCTGCTGTTGAACAGTTGGCGCAGAGAGTAGCTGATCATCCAGATAAATCGCAAGTGGCTTGCCAATCAGGCGTTTTGTAATTTCAGAAAACTTAGCCTTGTCCTTCACTTTGATGTCAATCATGGGCTGATTCAGTTGAGTAAACACAACCTTAGCTGCATTTTCGACAAATTCATTACCGCGAAGCTCAATTTTGGAGTATTCGCCTTCCTTGTCATTCTCTGCTTTACTTCGGAAGGTCAGAACAGCTGGTTCTTTCATTTTGGCTCTAACCTCGGCCTCATCCGTAACCCCTGCCAGTTTCAACCGAATACGGTTGGTTCCCTCCGTAGTTACTTCCGGCTCACTGGTTCCGAGCGCATTGGCACGGCTTTCGAGGCTTTTGGCTGTTTGCACCAGAGAGGCTTTGCTGACTTGCTGCCCTGCTTCGAGCGGCTCTGCTTCATATAAGATCTCGTAGCCTCCTTTTAAATCGAGGCCCAAGCGTATATTTTTGAGCAGCTCCGGGCTTGTACCCACCATAACCCCTGTGGTGACAAGCACGACCAGAATGAAACTGATAATTCTTTTCATGCCGTTCCTAGATCCCCTTTCGTTCTCAATATTCCTATTATAGCGATGCCGTAAAAAGCAGTCAATTTTCAACAAAAAAGATCCCTTTCGTCTAGAAAGAGGACCCCCGGTATGCAGACACGGTCATAAAGTTCATAAAGCTTGTTGCTTTCAGTGACAATATGTCGTTCACCAGTTGGTGAAGCGGTGGAATGCCCTGTTTTTCGTATTTATGACTGACGCAATTCCAGACATCTTTGCTGGTGACATATTGGTAACCGACAAGCCTTAATTCCTCTGCCTTGCTTCGGCAGAGTATCTCTATGGACTCTTCCAACTCCACATCATTCATTTCTTCCAAGTGGGGAGCCTCCCTTCTTACATCCAAGCCTCTCTGCGGCATCGATATTACATCATTCGACCTCACCCGATCATATTCCTTCTTGCTGGTGATGGTTCTTTTTGTTAATCGTGAGCAAGTTGTCATGAGATGATAAAACCCCTGCATAGGATGAAATACAACGGCTTTGTCCCATTAATGATGATAAGCTGTATCTTCAATGAGGATAACCTGTACCTTCAACCGGGAGAGAGGGGTAGTTTTGAAGAAACAGACATTTATTCAGGGAGCCATGATCCTGCTCGCGGCAGGTATAATCAACCGCATTCTCGGCTTCATTCCGCGTATTGCACTGCCACGGGTCATCGGTGCAGAGGGTGTTGGCATCTATCAGCTGAGCTATCCCTTCTTTATCGTGCTGGTCACGCTGATTACCGGCGGCATTCCTTTAGCTGTAGCCAAGCTTGTCGCAGAAGCCGAAACGGGTGCTAACCGTTATTCGCCTCAGCGTATTTTGCAGATCAGTCTTAGCTTTACACTCACGCTTGGTGTCGTTTTTATGTTTCTATGCATCGTGTTTGCCCCGTGGATCACTCAATATGTACTCACGGACGAACGGGTATACCATACGTTTGTAAGCATGAGCCCTATGATTGCCATTATAGCGGTTTCGGCAGTCTACCGAGGGTACTTCCAGGGCAAACAAAATATGATGCCTACAGCCGTATCATCCATTGTGGAAACGATCATTCGTATTATTTGTGTCATCTGGTTTGCATGGCTGCTGCTGCCTCACGGGATTGAACATGCAGCCGCGGGAGCAATGCTGGGCGCTATGGTTGGTGAACTGGGTGGTATGCTTGTCCTGTTATGGAACTATGCAAGGGCAAGAAAGGAACTGCCTTTATCGAAAAATCGCACGGAGCAGCCCATACAAAAAGAAACCTCTCAGGGCGGCCTGATCCGGCGACTGCTTGCTATATCCGTTCCCGTTACTGCCGGGCGTCTGGTCGGCTCACTATCCTATCTCGCGGAGACCATTGTAACAGCCCAGAGTCTTGCCATTGCCGGAATTGCCAAAGGACTCGCTACTGCTCAATACGGTGCATTACAAGGCATGGTCATACCGCTGCTCTTGCTGCCTGGGGCATTGACCTCTTCTCTCGCAACCTCTCTGGTCCCTTCTTTGTCAGAAGCTTCTGCACGAGGGGATCGCGCGCTTATTCATAAAAGAATGCATCAGGCTCTGCGGCTTGCACTCGTCACCGGTGCACCGTTTTCCGTCTTTATGTATGTGCTTGCCGAACCGATGTGTCTGGTGCTTTACAACGATGCATCGATTGGAAGCATGCTGAAGCTGATGGCTCCGTTTGCATTATTTATCTATATTCAAGCTCCGCTCCAGGCTGCATTGCAGGCCCTTGATCGCCCAGGTAAAGCATTGTTAAATACGTTTATCGGTGCTGTTATCAAAATTTCGTTAATTCTGATGCTGGCTTCACAGCCCGAATACGGTATTTTCGGTGCAGTCATTGCAATCTGCATTAATTCTATGGTCGTAACCTTACTACATGCACGCAGTGTTCGCATGCTTTTGAATTTTCGCTTCAAGCTGCTGGATTGGGTCAAAACAGGAGCCGGCATGTTCATTATGGGTGCAGCGACCTTGCTCGTTTACGAGTACACAGCAGCCATGTTTCCTTTTTGGTTACGCATGATTCTAGCCCCGGCTGTCGGTTTAATGGTCTATTTACTCATCATGGGTATGACCAAAATGATTGATTTCCATGATTTATCACGTACCCCGATCATTGGTTCATGGTTCAAACGCCGCTCTGGAAAATAGATTCACTTCTTATCTTCACGAGGGCTGATATATATTTTACCGTTATGGTCGATGGAGCATATAAATACATCCTTGAAATCCATAATGCCCTTTTGTTGAATTTGATTTTTCAACCAGAAGCGTGTTTTCTCGATCATCTCCAGATTTTCATCCTGAACCTTTCCATCCATAATGAGTGGAACTGGCAGCCCTTCATATTTAATGTTGGGGAAACCTTTTAATTTGACGCTGCCTTTTTTGTCGGTAGATGAATTACCTGAATCCGAACCGGAGGAAGCATTATTACCTGCACTTTGATCCTTAGGAAATACCGTCAGCTTGCCCGTTGTCTCCAGCAAAGCAAAATCTACATCTTCTATGCTGTCTATGTTTTGTTCCCTTAGCTGCTGCAGCAGGTCATCTAGATTGTAACGCTGCTTTTTCATTTCATCCCGATGAAGCTTGCCTTTGGAGATGACCACCGTAGGTTTACCGTCAATCATCAGACGAAGCTTGCGGCTCTTCAATCCGAGGTAAGCCATGCCAATCTGCATTACAATAACGGTCAGCATCGGCGCTATACCATGGGAGAGCGGTTTTTTGATATCTTCTATGACAAAAGCAGCCATCTCCGCGAGCATGATCGATACAACCAGATCAAACATCGACAGCTTGCCGATCTCACGTTTACCCATAATACGAATCGCGCAATAAACCAGAAAATACATGAGGATCGTTCGGAAGATATGCGGGCCAACATCAGTGAAATTCATAACAGGGACCTCCTTCGAATCTCAGCATTTGGACAGACAGCGGAAGTGCAATCCCTATTTTGACCTGAACCTGACAGGCTCATGCAGAAATAATCCGTTTATTTAATGGAAATCGGCTCATAAGTACGTAGGCTTGACCATACACTGTATTAATTTCAAACTTGTACAAGGGGGTTGCTTCATGCAATTGATTCGCCGCTTGTTCTCATTTCGGATGTCCAATCCAATTCTGTCTGGCCTCTGTCATGCTTTTGTCTGGATGTTTATCGGCGCTTTAATTCTTTCCTTCTTCCTGTGGATGAGCGGCATGCGAGAACAGGACCTCTCTACTTATACCTACGTTGTTCATGGCTTGTCTCTGATCATTGGCGGTTTCATTGCGGGCAAACGGTCGGGCGAGAAAGGATGGTACTACGGGGGGCTTACAGGCATCGTATACGGACTTCTCGTGCTGCTCATCGGCTTCCTTGCACTTGATGCCTCCTTCAACTGGAAGGACAGCCTGCAGCTGCTCAGTGCGTTTGTGCTTGCCGCGTTCGGAGGTATCTTCGGTGTAAACACTCATCGTTCTTCCTGAGAATACAAAAAGAGAACCGGATCTGCTCAGATCCGATTCTCTGTTCGGGAATATGCCTGGCATATTCTCATCATGTATAAAATTATTGAGCCGTTTCGCGGCTTACAGCGCTACTGATGGCGTTGCGGTCAAATGTAAGCTTGGTTACATCGTTAACACGCAATACAACCACATCGTCTGTAATTTCCGCAATTGTACCATGAAGGCCGCCAATCGTTACGATTTTATCGCCCTTTTTCAACTGGCTCAGCATTGCATTACGTTGTTTTTGCTTTTTGTTCTGTGGACGGATCATCAGGAAGTAGAAAATCGCTACCATCAATACTAAAGGCACGATCAATGAAAAGATTCCACCACCTGCATTTGTAGCTTGAGCAGTCATTGCTTGAAACATCAAAACTCCCCCTTATCGACTATACGTACAGATATTGCTTGTTACATCGGCTCCGCAAAAACCTCAATCAGAAACCTTTGTCATTGTCATGCAGACCATATTGATCGAAAAATTCATCCCGGAAATCAAGCAAACGATCTTCCATTATGGCTTTGCGCACATTCCGCATCAAATTTTGTAGGAAATGAAGATTATGGATCGTTGTAAGACGCAAACCAAATGTTTCATCTGCCTTAATCAGATGACGCAAGTAAGCTCTGGAATAGTTGCGACAAGTGTAGCAGTCACATTCCGGATCAAGCGGCCCGAAATCCCTTGCAAACTTGGCATTGCGAACGACCAGACGTCCCTGACTTGTCATCGTTGTTCCGTTACGGGCAATTCGGGTTGGTAGCACACAGTCAAACATGTCCACTCCACGAATTGATCCCTCAATCAATGCATCGGGTGAACCTACCCCCATCAAATAACGTGGTTTATTGGCAGGCAGCAAAGGCACTGTATAATCCAATACACCATACATCAAATGTTTCGGTTCTCCAACACTCAGTCCACCAATAGCATACCCCGGGAAATCCATGGAAGTCAAATCAGCCGCGCTTTGACGGCGAAGATCCTCATGCATGCCTCCCTGTACGATTGCAAACAAGCCTTGATCGTGTGGACGAGCATGACTCTCAAGACAACGCTCTGCCCAGCGGCTTGTTCTTTCAAGTGACTTTTTCACGTATTCATATTCAGCCGGGTACGGAGGGCACTCATCAAACGCCATCATAATATCCGATCCCAGCGCATTCTGAATTTCCATAGCAACTTCCGGGGAAAGGAACTTTTTGTCTCCGTTCAGATGGGAGCGAAAGTGTACGCCTTCTTCCGTAATTTTGCGCATCTCACTAAGAGAAAACACTTGGAACCCGCCGCTGTCCGTCAAAATAGGACGGTCCCAGTTCATAAACTTATGCAAACCGCCAGCCTGACGGATAATTTCATGCCCGGGTCTAAGGAACAGGTGATACGTATTACTTAATATAATCTGAGCATCCATCTCTTTCAGCTCTTCAGGACTCATCGTTTTTACCGTTGCTTGCGTGCCAACCGGCATGAAGGTTGGTGTCTCAATAACGCCATGAGGGGTATGCACACGTCCCAGACGCGCACCGGATTGTTTACACGTTTTGATATGTTCGTACGTAATTGCTGCCATTGGTTATAATCATCCTCTAAAAGTTAATCTAATCTTTTGTTAATAAATCAGCATCGCATCGCCAAAGCTGAAGAAACGGTATCGCTCCTTGATCGCTTCAGCATAAGCATGCATGATGTTTTCACGCCCCGCCAGCGCACTGACCAACATGACCAGTGTTGACTTTGGCAGATGGAAATTAGTAAGCATCCCGTCAATAACCTTGAAGGAATACCCCGGGTAGATAAAGATGCTCGTCCAGCCGCTGCTCTCCTGCAGCACACCATCTTCGAATTTACTTCCCACGGTCTCCAATGTTCTGCAACTGGTTGTACCCACCGCGAATACTTTATTGCCACGTTCTTTGGTTCGGTTAATCAGATCTGCCGTCTCCTGAGATAAAGAGTAATACTCCTCATGCATCACATGATCCTCAACCACATCAACAGACATCGGTCTGAAGGTGCCTAACCCGACATGCAGTGTTATAAAGCCGATATTCACACCTTTGGCGCGAATCTGATCGAGCAGCTCATCGGTAAAATGAAGCCCTGCAGTCGGTGCGGCAGCGGAGCCTTCGTGTTTCGCGTATACCGTTTGATAACGCTCACGATCATCAAGCGTTTCTTTGATATATGGCGGCAGCGGCATTTCGCCCAGACGATCCAAAATTTCCTGGAAGATGCCGTTGTACTCAAATGTTAGCGTACGCGCCCCCATTTCACCAACTTCATTAATCACGGCCTTGAGCTCATCACTAAAAACAATGACTGCGCCATGCCTTAGCTTTTTACCTGGCTTGACCAGTGCCTCCCACTTGTCACCTTCCACATTTTTGAGGAGCAGCACCTCGGCTTTGGCACCTGTATCTTCTTTGGTACCAAACAGGCGGGCAGGCAATACACGAGTATCATTCAGAATCAGTGTATCTCCCGGCTCCAGCACGTTGAGAATGTGAGGAAAATGGTGATGTGCAACTTCACCCGTCTCTTTATTCAAAGTAAGCAAACGAGAAGCTGTGCGATCCAGCAATGGTGTCTGTGCAATTAGTTCCTCTGGTAATTCAAAATCATATAAGTCCACATTCATGTTCTACTCATTCCTTAACACATTCATATTCTTTCATTTCATTATTGAGCTGAATCCACGTGATTTTTTTCAACAAACCAAGATCATACTCTTTCATTGATTTCGCTAACATCATATCGTTTTATTCTTTGACAATCGTCGCATTTTGATAATAGTGTTTCAATATTGTCTGGTAATCATACCCTTCATCAGCCATCCCCTTGGCTCCCCATTGGGATAATCCGAGCCCATGGCCGTTACCTTGACCGATAAACATAAAAGTCTGCCCCTGTGTTACAGCTCTCGCTTGACCATCTGCACTCATCACAACCAAGGCATTGCTCGAAGAGGTTCCAGTGCCTGAGGCCGATAACACAGCAGCACCCTGTGATCCCGTTTTGCTGACTTTATTACCGTCAGCGCCTAGTACAGTATAACTTCCGGTTCCCGCAATATCAAATAAAGTGCTCGGCAATCCACCTAATGCAGAGCGGTACGTATCCGCATATTTGACCGTCAACGGTTGTCCGTTAGCTGTAACTTCAAGGGCTCGCCCGGATGGACCACGCTTGCTCACTTCCAGCGTTGAGATAGAGGAAGGAAGGGCCGTTGTTGTTTTACCTTGCAATGTCTTGAGCAGCTGTGCCGAGGTAAATGGTCCCCTTACCCATGCATAATCATTGGATTGAGCCACTTTGGCCAATACTACAACCTCTGTTCCAGGATTAATTTTGGCTACGGGTTCAACATTGGATTGGATCAGCGGGATAGGTCTTACATTCGTATTTTGAGCCGTTACGGTTACTTTGGAAAGGCCCGCTTCTGTTTTTGTTGTTAGCTGCCTTACGTTATCCTCACGAATATATCCGCTCACGCCTGAACTCAAAAGAACATGATACCAGGATTGAAGTCCGGCTTGGGCAGATTGATCCCCCCGGCTTTCCACATTAGTGAAGACCCCTGCGCCGCCATTCCATACCTCGGAAGGATGGGCCGTTTGACCACCCGCATTGGAGGAAAATACGGCTTCTACAATTTTGCCTCCGCTTTTAACAACTTCTCCGGCAGTGGCATCTACAGCGCTCGTTACTTTGTCGTTCTCTGAAGACATTCCGTTATATGCCTGACTCAGTGTGGTATCTACAACATTGGCAATCTTGAAACGCTCCCCTTGCTGCAGCGCATAAGATCGAGCTGCGACCGCTTGCACTTTCAGTGCTTCGGCTGGCCAGGAAGAGTAGACCTCGGCACCCACAACCGAATACAAGTACTGTTCCAGTGCTACAACGTTAACCAAAGCCAAATCTCCGTTAACGATGCTGATCTCCATATCCCCGCGATAGGTTCGTTGTGAGCGCTCCACAACTTTTATGCCGTTGCCTGTTCCTTGCACAAGCACTTTAGCGTCTTTGCCTGCGATTGTATAATGCGGAGCAGTTATCAGCTTGTCTGTACTCAATCCCGCATCCTGACGAATAATGAGCCCGCCACTGTCACCTGCAGGAGAAAGGTTAACACCGGGTGTACTCGTTTCGATACGCTGTTTTAGTGAGGATAACTCTGCTGCAGATGCAGCTTCGCCGACCCAAACTGTATATGCCTGACTTCCATCCAGTTGAAGCACAGGGTAAGCTGTAAAACCTGCTGACATCAAACTCGCCTGCGCCGCCTCAGCTTCCTGAAGAGAGCTGTAGCTGCCTGCTTGCAAACGTTCGCTGCCTGTTACAACAGGCTGCTGCCCTGCCAATTGAGTTGCAGCTGTTTTTTCTACTCTTGCCGCAGCTTGTCCTGCCAGTGCTGCCGTTCCATAATTCCCCGTGTACAGCTGATAAAGTGTTTTACCATTGAAGGATGCTGTGAATAATAACGGTTTATCTGCGGTCGCCTGAAGCAGCTTTGCAGCCGCTGCGGCTGTTTTGAAATCAGTCGTTTCCAGTACTTTTACGCGAAATCCATCTGCACTGAATCGTGCTTGTCCGGATGGTATCGTCATGTTGGTTCCCCTGTCAGACTGAAGGCCCCACGATTCACTCGCTTCAAGTGTAATAAGTGGGGTTGTTGATTTATATGTGCTCCCTAAATTGGCAAACAGAGCTACCCTGATCAACTGCGAATCATTGCCATCAGCATAAGCAGGCAGTTGCAAACATCCTGCTGTCATTAGAGCAGCCGCCAGTACTTTCAATCGACGACTCCACTTTCTCGTACGTATTGCTTTTCCCACCTTCAGACTCCTCTCTGTACATGTCTTTCGTTTATATCGGTTTCTTACATCCCATTGTATAACTAGAAATTAGAGCTTTCTACCGATCCACATCTACCCACAGATAATCTTATCCTTACTTGCCATCTCTAGGAGGAACAGGCAAGCCCAGATGATGATAGGCAAGGTCCGTTACGATTCTGCCTCTCGGTGTCCTTTGAATCATACCGATCTGCAGCAGATAAGGTTCGTATACATCTTCAATGGTCTGAGGCTCCTCCCCAATTGTAGCCGCAATGGTATCCAGCCCTACTGGTCCTCCGCGGAAACTGTGGATCATCGATTTAAGCATCTTATGATCAATTTCATCCAGACCGCGTGGATCAATCTGTAATCGCTGTAATGCCTCTTCTGCCAGTGACTGTGTAATAATACCGTCACCACGCACCTGTGCAAAATCACGGACTCGTTTCAATAAACGGTTAGCAATACGTGGTGTCCCGCGTGACCGCAAAGCGATCTCTTCTGCGGCGTCGCCGACAATCTCTACACCTAAAATTTCAGTAGAGCGTGATACGATGTATGCCAGCTCATCAACTGTATAAAATTCCAGACGGCTAATAACGCCAAACCGATCACGAAGAGGAGCAGACAATAACCCTGCACGCGTCGTCGCACCAATCAACGTAAATGACGGCAAATCCAGACGAACAGAACGTGCACTAGGACCCTTGCCAATCATAATATCTAAAGCTGAATCCTCCATCGCGGGATACATAACCTCTTCAACCGTACGATGCAGGCGATGAATCTCGTCAATAAACAAGACATCTCCCTCTTGCAGATTAGTCAGCAGCGCAGCCAGATCACCCGGGCGTTCGATCGCGGGACCTGAGGTTGTTCTGAGGTTTACGCCAAGTTCGTTGGCAATGATATTAGCAAGTGTTGTTTTACCAAGTCCCGGAGGACCGTATAACAGCACATGATCCAATGCTTCATTTCGCAATTTAGCCGCTTCAATATATATTTTAAGATTTTCCTTCACCTGGTTCTGCCCGATGTATTCATTCAAATAACGGGGACGGAGACTTAATTCAACGTTCTGGTCCTCCATCATCAGGTTCGCGGATATAATCCGTTCATCCATACGTTTCTCACCCTTTTCTTGCAGGCTGCAACTCTACTATACTATGAAAAATAATTTATCCGGTAAATAACATCTGAAGCGCACGCTTCATCAGCACATCCACAGAATCCGCCGTAGTCACATCTTTTTTCAGTTTCAGCCATGCCTTATCCAATTCACTATCCGTGTATCCAAGCGCCTTCAGGCCTTCGCGAGCCTCATCCCATGCAGATCCGCTTCCAACTTCTTCAGATGGCGGTGCGAACAATCCTGTCTCGTACGCTGCCGTACCGAAACCATCCAGCTTGTCTTTCAGATCCAGAATCATGCGCTGCGCTGTTTTCTTACCGATGCCTGGCAGCTTTGTCAAGAACGTCAAGTTCTCCTGATAGATGGCGGTGACCACATGATCTGGCGTGCCCCCTGCAAGAATGCCCAAGGCCACCTTCGGTCCAATGCCGGAAACTTCAATCAGCTTGCGGAACAAGCGCTGCTCCTCTCGCGTTACGAAACCGAATAGCAGCATTGCGTCCTCACGAACATGATGATGGGTATACACCGTTATTTCGCCTTCCTGTTTCGCAAACGCATAGGGATTTGGACAGAATACACGATAACCTACGCCATGAACATCCAGAACAATATAATCACTCTCAACATGTATGAACTGTCCTCTTAGAAAATCAATCATTTTCGCAATACCTCATTCAACTTGGAATTTAATGTATAAGAATGTGCATGACACACTGCAACAGCCAGCGCATCTGCCACGTCATCCGGTTTAGGCACAACTTGAAGGCGAAGGAACATTTTCACCATCTCCTGCACCTGCTTCTTCTCCGCCTTGCCATATCCCACGATGGCCTGTTTGATCTGCATCGGAGTATATTCTGCAATCGGTAGCCCCTTCTGGGCAGCTGCAAGCACCATGACCCCTCTGGCCTGGCTGACAGACATCGCTGTAGTGACGTTCCGGTTAAAGAAAAGCTTTTCCAGTGCTACCGTATCCGGTTTATATTTGTCAATTAACTGCACCATGCCCTCATATACATGAAGAAGCCGCTCCTCTTCGGGAGTATGAGCCTCTGTCTGGATACATCCATATTGCACAGGCACAACCTTGTTCCCGATTTTATCCACAAACCCGAAACCCACAATCGCAATCCCCGGGTCAATCCCCAAAAAACGCAAAACCATCTCTCCCTTACAAAAGCGAACATATGTATCGTTCATTTCATTATAACAAAAGATAAGCCGCACGGCAGGAAAAACTTTAGCTATGCTAATACTTGCTGTTTTTCGTTTGTATTCTGCAACATGTTTTACATTTTGCAAGTCTTCCTAGAGCAAGACAAAAAGGACATCTGATGATGTCCTTTCGTCAAAGTTATTTGCGTTATCACATATTCGACTTCTGCGCTCGACTTATATATTCAACGGACGGTTAACCGCCATTTCGCAGCAGTCGATGCTTTTCATCCACAGCAAAGTCACTAAATGTAGAAATAACACTGTCATACTCGTCCTTATCCTGAACACGAATCCCTTCCTGCAATTGCTCTAAAACGCCATCAGGCAATGAACTCTCCAGCGTGCCTACATCCAGTTGAAAAAACGTACGAATCACGTTCTCTTCCGCTGGCTTTCCCTCGTACAAATTAAGATTTCCGTCAGCATCAATGCTGATGTATGCCTGATGTTTGCAGATCGGTGAGAGGTCATCTACCCGCTGCTTTAGCTGCAGGGTGTCCGTTGAGGTGACTTTAGCCTCCCACTCTGGATGTTGAACAAGTAATACTTTTAACTGCGCTGTATCCATTCTCCCTAATTGTTCTGTCTCCACACCGCAGATATACTCAGTTTGCAAAACAACACGTATTAACTTTGTTCTCTCCGTATTGAGCTGGTTTACCAGTGTCTCAATCTCCTGCTCAGTTCGGGTGTCCTGCTGGACTGGGCCCATAACACTCACAGCTTCCCCGAAATTTGTTGTTAATAGGCGCTCTACCGCAGCAGATATAGTTAAACCACGGTATGCTAATATCGTAATCGCTATGATCGCACTGGCCATCCACAACGTTCGTCTCCATCGCCGCCAACGCTTTTTGAACTGTTTTCTGAAGTTGAGCCTGCTCACATAAACCCCTTCAATCCCTTTTTAAACCTATTGTGACCTAATGTATCAAGCTTTATGCAAAACAGGTAGCAGGGACTCAGCAACATTGTTTTGCAGCTAAAATGTATTATAAAACAGCAAAAAGCACTATCCGTTAAGATAGTGCTTTCCAAAGATCGGGATGACACGATTTGAACATGCGACCCCCTGGTCCCAAACCAGGTGCTCTACCAAGCTGAGCTACATCCCGTTATATATACCGGCGAGAGGACTCGAACCTCCACGGTTTCCCACTCGATTTTGAGTCGAGCGCGTCTGCCATTCCGCCACGCCGGCAAACGATAAAATATAATGGCGCGCCCTGAGAGATTCGAACTCCCGGCCTTTTGATTCGTAGTCAAACGCTCTATCCAGCTGAGCTAAGGGCGCAAAATATTGGAGCGGAAGACGGGAATCGAACCCGCGACCCTCGCCTTGGCAAGGCGATGCTCTACCGCTGAGCCACTTCCGCATGAAAAATAAAACATGAAATTTTCTCATCCCTGAAGCATTTAAAAATGGCGGAACCGACGGGATACTCTCACTTCGTTCGAGACTGCGAAGCAGATGCTCTCGAAGTGTATGCTCCGACGAACCCAAATCCGGATTCTCATGCCTGAGGTTTGTAAAGATGGCGGAACCGACGGGATTCGAACCCGCGATCTCCTGCGTGACAGGCAGGCATGTTAGGCCAACTACACCACGGTTCCAGATCACTTTCCGTGAAGAAAGCCT
>NZ_BMFU01000002.1:0-576350 GCF_014639235.1 Paenibacillus silvae
TTGCATGCTCATGAATGACGAACATCGGAAAGCCGTATGAGGGAAAACCTCACGTACGGTTTGATGAGGAGGGGCTGGGTTTTGCCCAGCCTTTTACTCTAGAATTTTTTAAAGTGTTCGTTGTGTCAAGGTTCTTTCAGATAAATTTGTATGTAAAAATTGACTTATTTACTATTCCTGAGTATGTTGATAGAATCTAATTATAGTAAATAATTCCAATGTTTACAGAGAGGAGGGTGGATAGGTTTTTAAATAGGAGTTATTTATAAAAATCATCTAACAAGGAGGATTCGATCGAAATGAGGTTTAAACATTGGATACTATCTTTAGTTTATGTTTTAATACTTAGCCTTTCTCTACAAACAACACTTTGGGCTACCTCTCCTGAATCAAATGTGAGTGAAGATCAAGATCAAGTAGTACAAATTGGTAATGAGGATCTTTTTTCTGAATTTGATTCTAGTAAGATTTTTGAATTGTATAATGATGTTGAAATTCTTGATAAAGAAACGTTATATTATTCTATTGATATTGACAATGCTAGTTCTCAGCTTATTTATTCAACTAAAGAACCAGAAGTTTATGATATTAAGGATATTATTCCACAAATTAAAAATGAATACAGTATTCAAAATAACAAACTTACGTATCGGATGGATATGTTTTACTTGGTAGCTGATATAGCTATAGATAAACCTAAATTTGTGTCCGCAGGTGCAGTAACAAATGTAAGCGGTTCCGGTACAAAACCTAAAAATTATACTGTTTCACTTAAAAATACAATCAGTAATACGCGATCTGGTGTCTATAGTAATGATAAAGAAAAAAATGTTACAGTGAAATTGAAAGAAGAATTTGTATTGGAGAGCCCAATATCGATCACAAAATATTGGAAAGGTGTAACTGTAGCAAAGGCCAACTTTGATGGGAGTTTAGTGATAACAGCAGCATCAGCATCGAGTGATGTGATGCTTTTGAATAAAAAAGGCATAAAATACCCTAGTGACTACAAAGACAGACAATCTGGTATTGTTATGTGGGAGCCACCTGCTAATCTTACTGCTAATGCAAGAACCCCTGGTTCGAAATACAGAGAAAATTTTATTGAATACTATGAAAGAAATTGGGGGGCACCAACTTATTTTAAGTGGACTGATGTACAAATCCATCATATGCGTCCTGTAAAATATAATGGTCAGGATTCCGTGTCTAATTTAATTCCATTGTGGAAACCTGGATCAAGTGAAAAAAATGGTATAAAAAATCACACTGAATTAAATAATTGGTGGAGAAATTATTGATAATTTGGAGGGCAGAATTTTGGAAACTGATATCATACAGATTATACGACTTCTAAGAAAAAATGCTTCCTCAGAGAATCCGTTTCAAAGTCTAATTCCTGGGAGTGAAAGTCAACTTCTTGAGTGCGAATGGAATAAGGGAGCGGATTCGGAAGAGATAAGTAAACTATATGAGAAAAACGATTGGTTATTCCCTGAGGATTATAAGATATTTCTTCGAGAACATAATGGGGGAATATTATTTCAACATGCTCATTATGGTGGAGGGACAGAATTGTTAAGTCTTGAGAAGATTAATATTATTTCAGGTGAATATGATAACATTCCAAAACATTGTTATCCAATCGCATGGACCGATCATATAATTGGTGCAATTTGTATTGATTCAGTTAAATTAAAAAATGGTGAAGATTCGTATTTATTTTTTCTTGATGCAATGGAGAACATGGAGAATGCGGTGTGGATACCTCTTGATTTTACGGAATGGCTACATCGTTTAGTGCTATGTCAGGGTCAGGAGTTCTGGAACTGGAACTGGAAAATCTGATGATTCAGTTAGTTAAAGATAAAAAGGTCGCTCTTTAAAGAGTGATCTTTTTATCTGGAAGTTTTTTTTATTAGGAAATAGCTGAAGATTGGGACACGTACCCAGTTCATATAGCTTAATACGAAGACGAGGTTTCTGAGTTGTTTTACATCATGCCAGAAGAATATGTCAATGATAAGAAAAAATAAGATTGCTTTACTACAGAAGTAGTCAAAACATAAGAACAATTTAAGTATCAAAACGAAGTTTTGTTAAATAATAAATATTTTTAACAGGCATATAAAACAATAGTTATCTTCCTTTAAGTTTATTAATATCAAATAAATCAATTGTTTTAAAACTATATCTTAAAGTCAAGATGGAGAAACATAATTCTTATAACATTGTATAAAAGGTATTTAAATTACTAAATATTGGTTTTATTATATAAATGATGAATAAATTTAAAATTATAGAAAGGTGTGAGTGTCATGTTAAGAAAGAGATTTTTACTAAGTGTACTGTCACTAGTGACAATGGTTGGATTAAGTTCGGGAATAGCTAGCGCTGCCCCTAATTCAAGTTATGATAATCTTCTTACAGCAGCCAACTATAACACTTATCTTGTTATGAAAGATGGTTCTTCTTTTTATGCAGTTGGACAAGGTGGAAGACTAGGAGTGAGTGCTGGAAATTATTCAGCTATTCCTTTAAAGGTTGATATATCTGATATATCCATGATAGATGGTGGTATGGGGACACACTCAGTTTTAGTAAAAAATGATGGGACACTACGGTCTTGGGGATATATAGCATATGGAGAAGGGGGCACTGGTAAAAGGCAAGAGAATTTGAAAGTACCAACTAAAAGTTCTCTAATAGATAACGTTAAAGAGGCAAGAGCAGCAGATGGTTTTACTATAGTTTTGAAAAATGATGGAACTGTGTGGTCGTATGGGAGGAATTCATACGGGCAACTAGGAATCGGAACTAAAGGAGAACCGATTGGTGTACCTACTAAAATTCAGGGATTGAGTCGTATTGTAGCGATTGATTCAAATGAACGTACTAGCGCTGCATTAGATGAGGATAATGTTTTGTGGGTTTGGGGACAAGGAGCAACTGGTTCTCTAGGACAGAATAGTGATGAAGATCAACCCTCACCAGTACCATATCCAATTGAAGATGTAAAAAGCTTTTCGGTTGGGCCGGAAAGATTATATGTTATAACTCATAGTGGTGAAGTTTATGGTTCAGGAAGAAACACACAAGGTCAACTCGGAGATGGTACAAAAATTAAGAGAAGCTATCCCGTATCTATTGATATCACCAATGTTGAACAAATAAGTGTAGGTAGCAATGCTACTTTGGCTCTGAAAAAGGACGGATCAGTGTGGGCTTGGGGAGTAAATAACAGTGGACAAGTAGGTAACGGAACCACAAACTTCTCTTATAATACTCCAGTTCAAGTCTTAGATAATTCCTATTCTCCACTAACTGATGTTGTTGCCATCGTAGCAAGAAGCAATCATTCACATGCTTTGAAAACAGATGGTTCTTTATGGTCTTGGGGTAGCAATGATAATGGAAAACTAGGCATTGATAAAAAAATTCAAAAGCAAATAGTTGCAACTAAATCGGATTTCCCGAATGCTTTTGATTAATCTTCCATAGATCGATCTCTGTTTTTGAAAATATATAAATATCCCAAATATCTATTAAAGGAAAACAAGGGGGATAACCGCTAGCTTAATATCCTTTAAAATAGCGATTGAATTTTAATCAATGATTAGTTATCTAACTCCACATATGAAAATAGTTAAAAGTTCTAAATCGAATATTTTTCTAATAGGACTGTACTAATTCGTATACGAATGATACAATGGATGTGTAATTTATTCCTTAGTCCTAAACTCCCATTCGCTGGAGACAAGGGTAATGCCCTACGCTATGATTCTGCACTTCACAGAGTTGATAACAGCAGGGTAACTTGTATCGAAAGAACAAGTTTAGTACACTACCTCAACCTACACCTTCGTGCTGATGACAGTTATGAAGAGAGGAAAAATGTAGGACAAAAGGCAAAGGCCAATGAAGTTCCACAGCTCCCTTTTGCTGGAGACAAGGAATGAAGAGTACCGAAAGGCTCTTGGAAAAGCATTGTTACTGAGTTTTAAAAGCCGATTTTTGCATGGATTCGTCCGTGCGGAGATCGGCTTTTTTGCGTTTCATTAAAAATTGAGAGGATGGTTAAGATGTTAAATCTGTTCAGAGGTAAAAATGCGAAAAGTGCGATTCATACAGCTGTAGGTGGGTTCCTTCATGAAGAGAAAAAGTGTCATAAAAATGCCGTGGACTTCCTTCAGATGATGGCCGGAGTAACCGTTTATGTCGCTGAAGAAATATGGGGAACCACTGAGACAGAAATGAAAATAAGTGATACCGTCCGTTTCGATATGGAAACTCAAAGTTTCTTTTACAAAACGGACGGAAATGAGATTAACGTGCAGGCCCTTAAAGGACAACCTTTTTGGCAAAGCGTGCAGCAAATAATGGTCTTTGGGCAAGACTTGCTGGATGACATTAAAGAACGGGAAGAAGGCCGCAAGCAGTTGGTATCTAATATTGCTGACCTGACACAACAAATGAATGAGAGTTCAATCGTTATGTCGAGAGTGAAAATGTTTCGTGTATAGTTTGAACAATACAGAAAGCCGATTTCATGCATGTACTCTCATGCGAAGAAATCGGCTTTTCAATTTAATAAGGAGAGTGATATGAAGTGAGAAATAATTGGAGAGTTTGTCCAGAGCGGGTATTTTATTCAATTGAACGTGTTTTTGATAACTACATGTTAGGCAGGATGAGTCGTTTGGAATATTGCCAGCGTGTAGGATATCTGTTACAGACAAGGGAGGTAAGGTAGGATGAAAACAGTGAAATTTACATATGACCCGCTGGCACTTGTACGGATTGTCCTTCAGCGGCATGTTGAAGAGAATATTCAAGGGAAGTTTTATAAAGCAAAGCAATTTGCATGTTATGAATACTTGTCTAAACTGTCGGATGAATCTTTGGAAAACTTGCTCAGGGAGTACACTAAACGACACAATCTTGAGTTCATTACGTTGGAAAATTGGAAGCAAGATGGTGAACTCATCTTCGAAATTATTTTTGAACAAGAAAATTACAAGAAGTTGGAAATTGACTTTAAGAAAAGAGGATTTGGGGCTACCGGTCTTGGTGTACTTGATGTCGGGAATAACATTTTCTACGATTGTGGATTTGTCCAGCACTGGAGTACGATTCAACATATCGTGGAAAAGTCTTATCCGAGTTATGCTAAAGCATTAGAAAAAATGTACATTTACGAAAGACTTGAAGAGTTTGATGGGGTTACTCGTGAGGAGTTGGAGCACTTTATTACAACCAACTTTGAACTTTATGGTGGAAGTAAGCCAGCCAAAGACTATCTCTAAGCAAGCATATAATGTCGATCCGAACACTTGAGCAACTTTCAAGTGTTCTTCTTTATTCAAAAAACGAGGAGGTTATTTCATTGAACTCAATTTTAAAAGATGCTGTTGTGGTTCCGGCTGGTCAAGGAGATGCAATTGGATTCTTAACCTGGAACTCGTTATCTAATATGCTAATCACCCCTGACGACTTGAAACAGAAACTCATTGATTCAGGGCTGGGAGAAGGGTGGATGCCGAACGCAATCCGTCTACCAGATGCTTTTAGAAGAGCGACCAGTGAAAAGTTTAAACGGGAGATGTCGCCAGGTGTGTATGAAAACTACATGTTTAGAGAGGTAGCATCGACGAGCGCTTTCGTTCAGCGTAATTTGGTTTGCGAAACAGTCGATACCAAAGGGAGAAGGTTGAACTACATCCCGGATGTAGGATCGCTAGTACTGGATCGGAAAACGGAGAAGGTAGATGCCAGTTACGTCTCTTCCATGGCGCAGCAACTCGTTAGTAATGCTGCCCTACAATTTGATATCTTCCGAAACAACTATGGGTCTACGACATTGCGAACTGTGATTACGAATGCTTTAAAGAGTATGTCACCAACCCCAGTAAGACCATCTGGAGGTGTCTATTTTGTTCCGGCACAATTTGATGGGAACTTGGATGCACTGATCCGCTTTATTGTTTCTCTTGAAAAAGGGGAAGCAGAGAAGGTTCCTGTCATGAACACGTTGGATATGAAAAACATGGTGACTCGTAAATTGATGGATCATCTCCGTTCAACGCTGGCTGCTTGTGAGAACGGGGTTGAGAATCAGCTCAAGAAGAATGATCTAAAAGCTATTCTTGAAGATGCGAAAAATGTGGTGAGCAACTTTAAAGACTACGAAAGTATTGTTACAGGGAATTTGCAAGAAATGGAGGCTTATGTTGCGCTCATCCGTAAGAGAGTTGCGGAAGCTTTGGCAAATATGGCCGACTGATTTTCACATATTCTTGATGAAACGGAGCTGACCCTATTCCTATTTAGGTTCAGCTCTTTTTGATTTCTAAAATAAGATATGGAGGAATTAAATATGAAAATTAAAAAAATTCAAAATGCGTTGTCACAACAATATGCAGAACGTGAAGAAGTTATTGAAGGGCTTATGGTAGCCATGATTGCTCGTCAACATGCCTTGTTGATAGGACCTCCCGGAACAGGAAAGAGCGCAATGGTAAGTGATCTGACCAAACGAATTACAGGAGCGAATTATTTTCAATGGCTGCTGACACGCTTCAGTACACCAGAGGAGTTATTTGGACCTGTATCCTTAAAGGAATTGGAGCAGGGTGTGTACAAGCGGAACACGTCTGGCAAATTACCAATGGCACATACATCCTTTCTCGATGAGATTTTTAAGGCGAATAGTGCCATTTTGAATGCACTTTTGACACTCATAAATGAACGGATATTTTACAATGATGGCGCGCCAGCACAAGTTCCGCTCATGTCACTCATTGGGAGCTCGAATGAGTACCCGGAAGAAGGGGAAGGATTGGAGGCATTGTTTGACCGATTTCTACTAAGGTTTGAGGTGGACTACATCGGCGAAGATCAATCTTTTGTATCTATGTTGAAAGGATCTCCACCAGTTCCTGCGGATATGAATATTGAAGAACTATTTCAACTTCAATTTTTTAGTGACACCGTAGTGATTCCTGATGAGGTTTTTGATGCCTTGAGCAAAATGAGGAGAGAACTCATGGATGAAGGGATTCGGCCTTCAGATCGGCGTTTTAAGCAGACTCTCTCCGTGATTCGTGCGAAGGCCGTACTCGCGGGAAGAGATAAGGCTATCTTGGACGACCTCATGATTCTAAAGAATAGTTTGTGGGAAAAACCAGAACAGCGCGATAAGGTCATGAAAATCGTGAGGAACTACGCTCAGGATGCAGTGAAGACACGTATTCAAGAAATAGAAGGTGAAACAACAGATATCATGAAAAATTTGGATCAGTCCAGTAATTCTACGGACGTTGCTGTTGAAAGTACGAAGAAACTGAAATCGTTGGTCAATGAGCTGAAAAAACTTCAAAAAGATAATCCAAACAGGCAAGAAATTGAGAGTGCAATTGCAACTGTCCAAAGCTCTCTGAGTGGTATTGCGTCACAAGTGTTAGGAGTGTAGCCGATGACTGTACCTATGAAATCGGTTTTAAACACAGATGCCTATGACCGTAGACGATTTGGACAGTTAATGGAAATGTCAGACAAGTTGAAGAAGATCGGAAAAGAGGGGAAGAACATCTTCCCCTTTATCCAGCCTTTAATGAGTGATCTATGGGCGGGTTTGTTCAAAATGAAGCCAGAGTTGCTTAATGATGTTCCTGAAGAACTTGGAATGAACCGCCAACTCATGGAAAGAGTCATTACCGATCAAGGATATCTGGATTTTCGTGAATTTACTCGCCTGGATGATTTGGCGGCAGCCATTGGAACAACAAAATACAGTGAGACCGTTCTTAGATGGGTGAAAGAGCAGGCCAAGCAGGATCAAGACTTGGCAGAAACTTTGCAGAAGCTCATTCAAGGGGATCAGGAAGCTTCTCAGCAAGCTACAGATGCTTTGTCCGCAGCGCTTAATCAGAATGGTTCTCAATTATCTCAAATGCTCGCTCAGGCTGCTGATGAAGTGATAGAGACTAAAGAAAATGTGAAATCTATGTTAGGTGGAATACAGGCAGGAAGTGGCGATAGTGAGCTGAAGAAGGTTCCATTAAAAGAACAATTATTTCTAGCTGAAAAGTTGAGTCATAATAAAAAGTTGAAGGAAATCGCCAAATGGGCAGGACGAATGAAAGTTATTGCCAATCGCAAACAGCGTTCTAAACACAAGGATGCGATTGATCGGAATGGAATCCGGCAAGGCAGTGACGTTGAGCAACTGCTGCCGATGGAACTAGGCAGTTACGCCAGCCCCATTAGCAAAATGGATTTCTTACACCGATATGCGGAAGGCCAAACCCTTCAGTATGATACCAAGGGAAAAGAACATCTCGGCAAAGGGCCCATTATCCTGTGTCTCGATCAATCCGGGAGTATGAAGGGTCAGGATACGATTTCCAAGGGATTTGCTTTAGCTCTTATGAGCATTGCCCGGAAACAGAGAAGGGATTTTGCGTGGATTCCGTTTTCCTCACATGCTTCTGATGCCATCATTTATGAACGAGGGAGAATTGAAGTGCAGGATATGATTCGGCTTGCTACCGTTTTTCTTGACGGAGGTACGAATTTTGTACAACCCTTAAACAAAGCAAGCGAAGTCATTAAACAAAGTCGATTTAATCAAGCGGACATTATTTTTGTCACTGATGGGGAAGCCCATGTAAATAACGACTTTTTAAAAGCATGGAGTAGCTTGAAGGAACAAAAAGGATTTTCTGTCTTGTCCTTATTATTGGGGAAAGAGTCCATTCGTGGAGTAGAGGGATTTTCTGACCGAATTGTTCGAGCTTCGTCATTTGAGGATCAATCTATACAGCAGGCTTTTGATATATGACTAAAGAACAGGGCGTGTACAATGCGTCCTGTATTCTTAATATGAGGAGGGTACAAGCATGAAGAGATCAAGTATTCAGAGAACTACAAAGAGCCTTTTAAATATGCGTGACCGTATTCGATTTGATTTGCCATTCCAACGCAACAGCGTGTGGAAGAATGATCGACGCTCATACTTGGTGGATTCCGTCATTAGAGATCGCTATATCCCAAACATTCTTGTTTGGTAATGGAGAAGGGCATATCTGGGTTACTGATGCTAGGCAACGTTGGGAGTCTATATTCTTTTTTCTAGATAACGATTATAAGTTGAGTAACGGGACAGCGGAGTCGATTGCCAGTAAACGACATAACTGTTTAAGGACACGAATATGGCTCCATTGAAGTCGCTATTATAGCGGCTTTTCGTATTATTAGGTCAGCCAGAAATTTTCTGGTTGGCCTATTTTTATGGGTGTTTTAAGATGGTGGTAGCCGGGAGAACGAGGGCGGCTTAGGGACAAAGAACCCGTACAAAAAACTGTTCTCTCACTACCTTCCAACGACCATGTTTGAGCTGGTTGAGGCTATGACCTCGTATCACAAGCGAAGCTATGGGTTTGGAAACCAGGTGGGAATGCCGGTAAATTTGAATGAGGGAGGTTTTTATGCAACCCGTTGTTGGAATTGATGTGGCGAAAGGATGTAGTGTTATTCAGGCCTTCAAAAAGCGTAACGAACCATATGGAAAGATGGAGACCCTTCAGCATGGTGAAGAAGGTTTCGAGCGGTTAGGGGAAGTGCTCAGCATACTGAAAGAGACAAGTGGTGTGGAGCCTGTCGTTGTCTTCGAGGCAACCGGACATTACCATCGAGGTTTGGCAGGATATCTGAAACGTAGCGGATGGATTCACTACATCATCAATCCTTTGCAAGCGAAACGATCCAAAGGCACACAACTTCGAAAAGTGAAAACCGATGCAGCAGATGCTTGGCATTTGGCCGAGATGTATTACCGTGGGGATGTTAAAGCGCATCGCGAGTGGGAAGAGTCCTACAGTGAGCTTCAGCACTTGACCAGGCAGCATGAGTTTGTGACCGCTATGTATGTGCAGGCGAAGCTAAACAGCAGAGCATTGCTTGAGCAGGTGTTTCCTGATTTCATCGGAGTCTTTTGCAACTTGTATGCGACAACGTCCCTAAAAGTGCTGCAAAGATGCTTGGAGAATAATACCGAGAATGTGGAAGGTCTAATTCAGGAATGTGTGGGTAGATCTCATTCGAAGCGATGGATTGCAGAAAAAACCGAACGATTGAGGGAACTTATGGGAGGGTGGAACAGACAAAGTAGAAGCCGATCTCAAACCGTAGCACTGGCCAGCATGGTCGTGTTGCTGCTGGAGTTTGACAACCAGTTAAGCCATTTGGAAAAACAGATGGAAGCACTGGCGATGGAACTGCCCGAAGTAGGTTTGGTTAAAAGTATCCCAGGCATAGGAGGCAAACTGGACGCTGCCATCGTGGCGGAACTCTGGAATGCAAGTCAATTCCAGGATGCGAAGCAGCTCGTCGCTTATGCAGGACTGGATCCAGGGATTTACAGCTCAGGGAAGTTTACATCGACAAGCAGTCGGATTACGAAGCGAGGCTCCAAGAGGCTTCGACGAGCGTTATATCTGGCCGTACAGTGCGGAATTCGAAAAGCAGCCAACCGCAGGTTAAAAGAGTATTACGACAAGAAAAGAAAAGAGGGCAAGCCTTACAAGGTGGTCGTGATCGCTTGTGCCAACAAGCTTCTCCATCACGTATACGCCATCTTGAAAAAGGGCGAGCCCTATACACATTAATACCTATAATTATCCAAATAACCTCCGCGCCAATGGAGGTTATTTGGGGTACAGAGAAAATTATATCAGTTTCTTGTAGTCCAGCCAAGACAATAAGGCTTGACAAACATTAGCTGGTTTTTTGTTTTATCGGTACAAGTTCTTGTCCCAAGCCAAGGACAAGAAAGAGTTCGTCTTCTGATTTCTGATCGCAATTTGAATTCCTTACGTACACCTTCACAGTGAACGAGTTTAGTGACTGTACATTTGAAGAAGTGGAAGAGATGTTCTATCGTGTGAATCAGTCCGTTCCCTTGACATCTATAGAGAAAACTAGAGTGAAGGTAAGTCCTGCTGTTAGAGAAAGGTACATGAGCTTGCGCAGCACATGTTCTTCGAGAAGATCGCTTTTACCAAAGCAGACCGAAATCGGTATGTGGATGAACAACTCATCTGGCAGTTCATTGCTTCAGCCTCTAACCAGGACATAGATTTCAGTGGGTCAAGTTTAAACAAGTTCATTTCAAACTTGGAAGAGGTTCCAACCCCGGTGACGAAGTTGATCGAGCAGAAGGTAGAGTTTATGGATGGTGCTTTTCATAATTGGGATCAAGCCAAACGCAAGGTTTTGAAAAAGGTTCATGTTGGTAGTCTTTTTCAAGTAGTGGACTATGCGATTCAGCTTGACTGGTCTGAGGATGATTTTGGAACATGGACAGAATCGTTTTAGATTGAGCGATATTCCGTTGATACAGCTTGCCTGAAAGGTGCAACCAGTTCATAGAAAAAAGGATTGGTTTGATGACAGAGGATATGAAACAAATCCCCTTATAGATAGGATAGTCTGAAACATAATTTGAATAATAAGAAGGCATATATGAATACGTTACAATCTTTGTACAAAAAATCTGGTTTTAATATTGTTAGTGATAATCTCATCGGCAAAACTAGTGGTTTTATGTATACCCCAAAAAGGTTTTTTTTAAAAATAACATTAATTGTATTTGAAGAGAGAAGTCTTGTCTGTGTTACCCAGTGATTAATCTATGTATGAGAACAAAGTGAAAATCACCCGTTCTTATGAAAAATAGTATAGTTTCATTTAATATGTGTGTTTATATTGAATGATTTACATATTACAAATAAAGGTATAACACATAAAATTTCTGATTTTATACAAGTAAACTAGGGGTAATTCGACATAAAAAGACGAAATAAAACAAAAAAAACCTATTTCTAATTTGTACAGAATCGCTGATAATGAAATAGCTATTTATATTAATCAAAAGAAATAAGGCTGAGGGGAGTTGGAATATTTCTTGGTATGAAGATGAAATCGAGTTGTAAATTTGCATCTATATTAAATGGAAAGAGAAAGCTAAGATTCAACGCGATTGTTAAAATTTAATTTTATATTAAACGATCTAAAATAATAGGGGGTTAACGAATAACTGAAGATAAGGTTCATCTTTATAAGGTGAACAAAAGCAATTCAAGCTAAATTTTTGGTCAGGAAATAAACTTGTGGTAACGAAACTTTTTTCCACAAGAGAAGATCCCTTCTAATTGATCAATAGGTTAACGGTTAAACAGGTGCTAATTAGACCAACAAATCTTTAGTCGGAGAGATTGCCTGTGTCAACCTCGCTAGTCTAGTCACTTGTTCCTACCAAATAATTTTTAATCTTTATTAAATACAAAGCTAATACTAGTTAATGTTGCGAAGTGCATAACTGATATCGTAAATCCTAAGAACTATAGGGAGTTGAAGTCAAGTGAAAAAACGAAGAAAACTATTAACAAAGGTTTTAATGATTGTAATCTTTTTTTGCTTGTTTGAACCTTTTCTTGTAATACCTTCGATAAACAAAGTTAGTTATGCAACTGCTTCTCAATATGGTTCGATTGAGATTGAAGGCATGTATACGGTTGTGGAAAGTGATGGTGTGACTATTCGTATAGTTAGTGATCCGGGAAGTAAGGGTTATATTGATTACACGAGAAATTACCAACAGTATCATTACATGTTAACGGACAACTCAATGACAGGTACAAAGCCAATTCGATTAATATCAGTAGACAAAATTTCTAATAAACAATTTGTCATACACTATACACGAAAAGATGGGTCTCTCACGTCAAGAACAGTATCATTCGACTATGTGTACGGGTACAACAGTAAATTTGTTTCATATTTAAACAGTTATGGAGAGATAATTGACACAGATGGGACGATTTACAAATGTCAGCTAGTTGGATATGGTGATTTATCTTTATTTAAAAACGGAAAACTCATACAAAGCTTAAATATTCTTACGGACAAAGAATTGACTTGGTTTTCCCAGCTTGTACAAAAAGATTTTTATATTAAAGGTAATCAGTTTATGGTGGATATATATTATGAAGGTGAAAATGAATCACATTATAATAGGTCTGCATCTATTGGTACATACACAGCACCAGTATTTACGAATCCACTTGTTATTATTCTTTCACAAACTCCCGATACATCTACAAATGGAAAAGTAACAGTTAAAGTATCGACAAATGATAATAGTGGAACAGTTATCTCTACGAAATTTGCCGTGGGTAATCAGCCTGTTAGTTATTTTGAAAGTGCAGGTACTGTTGTAACTGGAAATTCATTTATGGTTGAAACAAACAATACTTACACTGTCTATGTTGAAGACAACATCGGCAACAAAAAAATTCAAACAATTAATATTAGCAATATTGACGTAACTCCCCCTGCCGATGCAACGTTTTCAGCACGCCCTGATAAACCAATGAGTAGTAATCTTCGCGTTATTATCACATATCCGAACGATGCTAGGATACGTGAGTACTCACTAGATTACGTGACATGGATGGAGTACAACTCTAACACTTCTATCGTTATACCCGCTAATGCTAATGTATTTGCTCGTTCCAAAGACGCAGCTGGCAACGTTTCTAATGTGACAAGTTATAAAGTGAATAAATTCGTACTAATGCATTATGATTCAGCTGGAAGAATAGATTATATTCAACTTCATCCTTCAGGAGAAAAATATAAATACATCTATGATCGCAATGGAAATCTTTTGAGCATCCAGCGACAGTAATCTAGAAAGACTGAATGTGTTTCGAGCCTTTGTGATGATTAAATTAGGTTTTAAGACACGTCTGTAAGAATATTTAACGGTATTTGAGATACATCATTACTAGGTTCAAACTGGACGCAAGACTAGAACCAGCCTTGATGTTTAACTGACTGAATCCGAAAATGGAATATACGTATTCAGTACGTTCAACTAATGGTGAAGGAAATTCGTCTGTATCAAGCAACTCTGTTAAGAGAGAAGCGATTAAGAACTACAAAATGTATAGTTATAATTCTGATGATCGTCTGATGAAAGTTATCTTTCTCTATGGCAAGAAGATTGAATAAACGTGTTCTAACAACGTGGATTCGATAAAAAACAATCATATATTCTTAAAAAGTATACCTACCCTAAGTATATAAATGCAGGTTACCACACACTATTTGAACGGGGAGAACAAGTTGAAGAAATCTATAAGGAAAAAATTCATGTCTGTCCTGCTTATCGTGTCCGTATTGTCAGGACTTTTTGGAAACTGGATACCGGCAACTACGTATGCAGAAGAGCAAGGGGAACAAATCGAAGAGAACGTTCCCACAGGACAAGATTCTTCTCAATCAGAAGTTCTTCCTCTGATTTCTGAGCAGTTTGACAGAACAGAGAGCTTTATCCAAGATTACTTGGATCAGGGTTACACGTTGAATGAAGTCATTAGTGCTTTATATAAGGCTAGAGACGAACAGATTGGATTCGACGAAGCCTTGCAAGGCGTACGCCCACAGGAAGTTAATGAATCCGCTACGGTCACGAGTGACGTCTATTCGGACCCTGTAGTAGCCGAGGAAGCGCCAATCACTGGTGTGGAAGCTGACCAATCCAGCATTATGCAACGGTATGAAACGTTCGCGGTGGAAGAGGAACTGACTGCCCCGCCAGATACCGACCTTGAGAAAGAAAACGAACCGAAAGAAGATGAAGACAAAAACGCTGAGGGTGAGGAAAAAGAACAGGTTGATCCAGATGATCAATCAGAAGGTGAAAAAGAGCCTGAAGAAACAGCAACACCGACAGAAACTACAACGGATGATGAAAATGCACCTCAAACGAATCAGGATATAGGTCAAGAACCGACAGCACCTTCAAGCGAAATCACTTCTAACCTTGAAAGAAAGCAGGCTGCTGAAGCCAAGGAAACACCCTCATCACAAGGAAGTGCAGAAAGTCCATCTCCTACGTCGATGGAATCGAAGTCAGAACCGAAGAATATCTCGGAAAAAGTATCCAAACCTGTGTCTGAAAAGGGACTGGTTAAGGAGAAAAACGATGCTTCAACTACGAATGAAAAGCAATCCGATTCATCATCACCATCGAAGCAAAAATCAAAATCAGAAGTAAAACCACTTGCAGGACAAACGAGTATCCCAGATCCAGGGAAACATATCGCTGAAAAAGCACCAGTCTATAGTAAAAAGTCGTTTAACGAGGCTCCTTATACCGTGGGTGAAAACGGAGAGACCATTTCGACTATGAGTGGTGGTCTGATGTTGGATCATGTTGATGCGTCTTTGCCTGGCCGTGCAGGAATGTCCTTTTCATTGGAAAGGCAATATAACTCGAATTCAGCTCAGTTTTATGATCCGGCTGTGGGAACGAATACATATGAGTATCCGGTCTACAATTATTTTCTCACGTATCAGGCAGTCAAGAAAAAAATAATTATCAAATATAATGTCAAATACAAACTCAATAAGTGGGTTCAGGAAGACTACAATGGCGACGGTCTGAAAGATAATGACACGATCATTGTGGAAACACCCACTGTACTGCAAGGTACTTTTACAACTGAAGCTGAGGCTCGAAATGCGGCAAGTACACAAATTACATTTTGGAATCCCTCAGAAAGCCGCATAGAACAACAAACTCGTAGTGGAAGCCTTAGTAGTCTACCTTCGAGTATAAGCTATAATCAGGGTGGATTTAGCGGTACTCTAAACAAATCAGGCAGTGTTCAGGTTATTTCTGGACAATATCAGCCTGCACGCACAATTACTGCCCCAACACAGACGTGCACGAACTCAATTCCAGGAAAATATGACTCCAAAGGTGTCTGGGCCCAGACAGGTTCAGGTAGCCCATGTCCAGATACCAAAACAGCGACTGTTGAGGGCAAGACGATTACGCTTACCCGTTCCTCGGTGACGGCTACGAAAGCTTGCCCATCACCAGATAAATCGGTAGCGAACTATGTATGTACCAAAACATGGGAAGCACGTTATAACGGGTCCGTATCCATTCCAGAATCAGACACCCGAGTATATTCTCAATCTTATGTCGGAAGTGTCGTTAAGCCTGGGCAGTATTCTCAACAGCGTTATGATTCTTGGGTTGCAGGTAAGGCTCCATATCAGTATCGTTATGCTTATTCTGTGCGAGAGCAGCCTTGGGTAGAGCAGGAAGTAACAGAAGGTCCGGCTGAAGCGATCACGCTATACACGGATGGTACACCCGATTGGTCAGCAGTTAACGATTTGAAAAATAACGTAAATAGTAATGCTGGAATAGGGATCTCTACTTCAATGGATAGTAGTTACAACTATTACTTGGCCTCAAGTCCATCTGCAGAGATACGAGCTTATCAAGTAGGTAGTAACTTTGATGTCACCTACTACAACAAAACGGTTCCTGCCGCTGCAGACAAACGTTCACCACTTGGTAAAGGCTGGTCTTGGAAACTACCTTTTACCGAAACGGAGAATGGCAAGTCGTATATGAACATGGCAGATGGTGGCCGATATGAAATTGCAGGGAATACGCTTAAAGGGTATGAATGGGAAGGCATTACCGTGAATCCAGATACCTCGGTAACGGTAAATGGGGAAAGCTCATCATTAGTCATAACTGCTGCAGATGGCTTAACCAAGCAATATTTTTCTGCGGATGGACGTTTACTCCAGATTTCCGATGGGAAGAAAAATGATGTTCAATTTTTCTATGAAAATAATTCGTTGTATAACAGCAAATTGTTAACCCAAGTGAAGGATGCTATAGGTAATACAATTCGTATCAGCTATAGTTCTTCAGCTGTAACGATCGTGCAAGGAAACCGCACAGTCACGTATAACAAACAGACGAAAAATGGCATAGAACTACTCGATTCGGTCATCGATCCGCTGGGACGAAAAACAACGTATTCTTACAAACTGGCTGATGCCAAGTTTAACCTGCCTGGATTCAGCCCGGAACGTGCGGCACTTAATCCGTACGCTTTGCTGACATCTGTACAACATAACACGGGTGCCAAAACGTTCTATGAATATGAGAATGGAACAGTTAAGCGTTACATTGGTGAAGATTCGTTCAATGATGCCTATCGTGTACTTTCTCGTAAAGATCAGATTACGTATGAAAATGGATCAACAGAGGATTTCAACCGTCAGACTTACAGCTACACTTCAGATATAGGAGCATCATTTTCACAGGATACAACTTTTGCTGTCTTGGTGAGTAATGGATTAACCAACACACAATATAAGTACCGTAAAGATTTTATTAACAATGATACACCAGCCCAGTTCTATCTGGATGGGAGTGTAGTTAGTGCAGAGGGTAAAACTCAAACAACAACGAATACCTATGGTAAAACCGTTAAAGGGCGTAGTTATGCTGCACCAACACCAACTGTCACCACGGTAACGGATAACCAAACCAAGGACGTCTTAACAACTACGGTACAGTTGGATGACTACGGTAATATTACTTCGGTAACGGATGAAACTGGACGCACCACCACCAGTACGTATGATGATACCAGACACTGGTTAACGAGTGTTACCGACATGGTGGATGTAACCAACAAGAAATATACGGCTCTTACACGGGATAACCTGGGTAACATTAAGCAAATTGTGAACCGTAAAGACAGTGCCAGTGGTGAACTGTTGACACAGGCAGATTACACCTATGATTCTTATGGTAACTTGTTAACTCAACGGATATCGGATGGCAAAGAGGAACGAAATGCGACACTCGAATATGATGGTCGTTATCAGAACGCATTTCCAACTCGTCTAAGTACGTTAGTGACTGATGTGGACGGTCAAACAACACCTGTAAGTACATCGGCGGAATATGATATGTCCACAGGTGATTTAATTTCATCCACGGACGCAGAGCAGCGCACTACTAAATATCGCTTGGATGCGATTGGTCGTACTGTCGAAGTAACTCAAACGGACGGAACGACGCTTCGTGCAGATTACGATGATATAAACAATACAATCAAAGTGACGGATGAGCTTGGTCAACAGCGAATAAACAAATGGAATTCACTTGGTCAGGCGATAGAGAATGGTTATTACTCAGGGAACAGCTATATCGTGTCTCAACGTACTGGATATGATCCATACAGCCGGGTGTCTTGGACAGACGACGCACTGGGCAACCGTACTCGTAATCTATATGATAACTGGAGTCGTATAGTAATGACTACTGGAGCAGATGGTACGTCCACAGCCATGAAATATGATGACGTGACTCGCACAGCGACAAGTACCGATGCGGAAGGCTATATCCAGATTGTAACCCACGACAAGTGGGGCAAAGGTATCAAAACAGAAGAGAAAACACAATTGGAACAGGTAGTACGTACACTGGAGAAAACTAAATATGATAACATCAGCGGCAATACGTTGGAGCAAACAGACGGCAACGGCAACATCACTGCTTTCAATTACGATGTGATGGGGCTACTTCGCCAAGTGACTAGCCCTAACGGCGAACAGACACAATACAGCTATGATTTGACAGGTAACTTGATCAAGACAATTGATCCAGCGGGTAACATCAAAGAAAATATTTATGATCAGCTTAATCGCCGGATTCAGACGAAGGACAAGTCAGGTAATAGCACGAAGAGCTACTATACACCTGGCGGCAATCTGACAAAATATGTGGATCGCAATGGTAATACTTTCACATATGAGTATGACTTACGAGGTAACTTGATCCGTAAAGCGAGTTCCGACGAAACGATTAGCTTTGCAGTTGATGCTGTGGGTAAACGTACGAGCATGACAGACCGTACAGGTACGACGGGCTACCAATACGATCAAGCAACGGAACAATTGACACGACTGACATATCCAGATGGACTTGCAATCGAGTTCACCTATGATTTAAACGGTAACCGAACTGCGATGAAAGGGCCATTCTCCAACACGGTTTACTACACGTATGATACGATGAATCGAATGGTATCTGTGGGTACGTTGAAGGATGTACCGGATTCACAGTACACGTATTATCTCAATGGATTGCTCAAATCGTCACAGGCTCAAAATGGTGTGAATGATAGTAAAACGTATATCGGTCTGGATTTGGTTGGTCTCGAGCAAGTGCGAGATCAAGCTACGCTTGGTTTGTACAATTATAGTTATGATAACAATAAAAATATAACGAAGCGTGTACAGCAGGGTGTACAGGATGACTTTACGTATGATCAGCTTAATCGCATAGTCACGGCTAGTGGAAATAATGAGCAGTACAACTATGATAAACAAGGTAACCGCTTGACGATGCAGTCGGACAAGGAAGTTAACGCGGTCAACACCAAGTATCAGTACGATACCCAAGATCGTTTGACTCAAGTCACCACAGATACAGCAACGGTCGGATATCAGTACAATGGTGACAATCTGCTGGTTGAGCGTACTGAAAATGGTTTAACCACGCGTTACTACTATGATGATGGAGCTCAGATCATTGCAGAAGCCGAAGTGCGAAACGGCACGCCGGAATTCAAAGCCAACTATATTCGCGGAACTAAACTGGAAGCAATTGTTTATGCCGATGCTAGTAAGGCGTATGTACAAACGAACGGACACGGAGATATTACCGAGTTGAGGGATACCAATGGTGCGTTGTTAAACAAATATCAGTATGATGTCTGGGGCAATCTGGAGTCGAAAGAAGAAAAGGTCCATAATCCGTTCTTGTACTCTGGTGAATTATGGGATGATACTACTCATTTGCAGTATTTACGGGCGCGATGGTATGATCCAAATACGGGAAGGTTTAATAATGAGGACACCTTTGAGGGTGAGCTATACGATCCACTGAGTTTGAACTTGTATGCGTATGTGAAGAACAATCCACTAATTTATGTTGATCCGAGTGGTCATAGAGAAGAAATGAGTCCAGGTGGCGGTGGAGGAGGGGTTTCTCCGGTAAGCCGAATAACTTATAGTACACCTAAAACTACAAGATCATCAAGTAATTTAAAACTCGTAAAGCCACCGTCTGTTGACTCGCTTAAAGCTGAAGTAAGATCAATACAAGCTTCCAAAGTAAGTCAAACAGTAAAATCCACTACGGCTAATTCTAAGATTGTATATCCCAGTAAGCCCCATACTAATAAAACACCTGGTCACTGGGAGGCAATGACCGACAAAGCTACAAAATTAGCTCAAAGTAAGGATGTAGTTAAGGTATATCTTAATAAAGGCATGGGGAATGAGATAAAGGGCATCAGCCCGAATAGAAGACCTGATATAATGTCGGTTAGAAGAGATGGTAAAATAGATCAATATGAGGTTCCTAGTAAAACTGATAGAGTCTCTGATTTAATAAAACGGATGCAGGATAATCAAAGACTTATGGGGAATAGAGCAGGGGACATCTATATTTTGCCACCAAAAAAATAACGGAGGTAGTACATGGAGGAAAGATTAACAACTTCGATAGTTCTATACGGACAAATCGAACCAAATGATATCAAACAGTGGAATGATTTTTATCTTTTTTCAAAAGAGATCATTACGAGTTTAAATTTTAAGCCTAATTATATCGGAATTTCGGGTGATTCATTCCAAGATAGTAAGCTTAGGACTTTGGTTCGTACTGAAAAAAAACTATTAAAATCTTTCGAAAAAGAAGAATATATTGAAGCTCTTGAAGTATATGCATTACCGCAAGATTTTACAATTGCGGCTTTTGATTATAATGTCTATATAGCGAGAAGTAAACAAGTCGAATTTGATCATATTTTGGCAACTTTTACATCAGAGGTTTTTAAGGATCTGGATCAAGAGAGATTAGTGAAGTTACTCAAAAGATTTATCGTTTTTAAATCAGGAGAGATTTTTCAGTTGAGCAATTTGGAGAGCCCACAGATATATGCTTCAAAAGCTAATGCACTCACTGCTTTTAAAACCCTTAATATTCTGAAAGAAATAACCAAATAACTATGGATATTTAATGATTGAATTTGTGAGAAAAATAAAAGCCTTAGAGTTTAAAGACTCTAAGGCTTTTATCCTTGAAAGATTAATTGCAAAGTAAAGATTAAACATAATTGTAATAAGTATTTCTTAACATTAAAAGTAATAAAGTTACATACAAATTTTGAGGTACAGGTGGGGCTGAGACTCAAGAAGAGGAACATATGTATATATCAAAAATGATCAGCCTCTAATTATAATTTTAATCGGGAGTTCTTTTCTCTAAAATGCAGACGTAATGAGGCAAATTAGAGACTGCTAATGGTTATAGTAGACTTCCAGAAAGATCAGATAAGTCGATTACTTAAATCATTCCACTATACTACAATTACTGATTCAACTAATTTTAGATGAACTTCCTAAAGGGCCGGGGTAGTTTGGTTCCTTTTTTTGTTGTTCGTATAAAAGTTAGCTTATAATTCTGCGAAATTCAATTGTTTGTGTATTTTTGCAGGAAAGCATTGACCAATGGTAGAATAATCCATATGATTACCTATATAGATAATAAAGACATAAAAAATGGATTTTTATCAGTGGAGGTGAAATCATCCTTGGAAGTGATAACTCAAAAATCAATTCGGGAAGAGTTGTTAAATTACATAGAAGAAAATCAAATGCTTGTTTATCATTTTGCTGAAATATCGGGTATAAATTCTGGAACTCTGAGTCGCTTTATAAATGGTTCTCAGCTCATTCCGATCAAAGCTCTTGATAGAATGACATACACAATGGGACTTGAAGAGGGCACTTTTTATGATTTATATGTAGATGAGCTGCTGATTGATCCATCAACAGATTGGAGAAGGTTACGGCCGTTTCTAATTAGATGCTCACAGTTAAATAAGCTAACCTGTATTGAAAAAATTGTTGATCTTATGTTGGAGAAGTCTTACTATATTTCTTCGCTATTTGATTTTGCTGAATCTTTGTATGATGAAGGCAATACAGCAGCATCACTTCTTATCTATAAAAAAGTCTCAGAAGGAGAACGTTACCAACACGCCGAAAGATTGGCTGTGTGCCAGTATAGAATCTTTAAATTATCACTTGGGGATGATCAGCAACACAATTATGAGCTTGCTCTTGTATTTGAGCCTTTTGTCAAAAGGCTCAGTGAATTTGAACAGTTAGATGCATTGAAAGATCTTGTTAACTTGTATGTTTCTTTGCAGAAGTGGGAAAAGGCAAAACAACTAAGCACTGAAATGGGAAGAATAGCTAGAATACAATACGATTTAAAACATCAAAGAACGGGCAATAAGGTGAAATTAATTGCTCCCAAAAAAATGCTTTTTGGATATATTTTGTACTCACATTTGATATTAGGTACAGTTGCCGAAGAAGCTCAGGATTTTAATCAAGCTTTTTATCATTTAGATAAATACGAAGATCACAGTTGGATCGTTGAAACTGATGCTGCTGCAGAACATACTAAAAAACAATTTTTATTTTGGGCCACCGCTAATAGAATGCTTTATAGAATAATGACAGGGGATATCGATCTTATTGATAAGTATGTAGATTCTCTGGCTAGCAATGATAACGAAATACTTCTAGGTCTATTTAAAATTGTTAGAGCAGCGTTGAAATATTCCTGTAATATTGATCATATTTTAGAACGTTATCATGAAATGATTCACAATCAGGTAATCTCCCAAAAAGGGGTAGGAACATACACCTCACAAGTAATTAACGACAGATTTGTAGTTTTCTTGGCTGATTTAGCTGAATATTATATTAGATCTCTACGCCCAAGTATTGGTATAATCTTTGTGTTAGATAGTTTGGCAATATCTGCTAAACTAAATAATGATGCTTATTTGGTCAGATGCTTCTGCTTATTTGAGAAATTGAGGCATTTAGCAACAGAGGATCAACTTGATAAGTATAAAGCAATTTTAAAGGAGGTAGAATTAGTTATATGAAGAAGATGAAGATCATTTCTATGGCTGTGACATTAGCGATTTTGGTAATTGCTCCACTTAATCATGTATCAGCAGATAACAATGAAGTTATTCCAAAAAAAGATATTTCCATTATAAAAACGAGCTCACATGGTGCTGGCGGTTGGTAAAACAGAATAATAATGTAATAATGTTCAAAACCTCCTGAGATGGAGGTTTTTTAATTGTCTTTTTTGTATAAATTCACCAGTCTTAAATTTGAATAGAAAGAGATAGGATTAGCTATAGAGGTGATTGGGCGATGTCAACTAATCCTACAATTAAAGAAAAAATAGAACAAGAGAGGGATGTCTTAAATAAGTTAGTTTGCATCTACGGTATTGAACATCCTCTGGTTATAAAACAATCTGAACTGTTAGATGAATTAATAAATCAACACAATAAGACTAAGTCTACTTAGTGAATTGGGATATAAAACAATGGGAAGGTTCATGAATCACTACTCATGTATATCTGGAAGTTTATCTTTTGAATATACTATTAGCTTGGGGCTAGTTACATAGAATTTAATCCCTTACAACTTTCATTGGCCCACAAATTGAGCATAAGATGCTTTGATTCATTAGAAGCATTTAATTAAGTTAAGATTTTTTTCACAGTAAAATACCACTCTCGTGACTAGTAAAGAAATTCAAATACTAAGCCTGGCATCATGGAGGACAGTAAATGAAGAATCACACAATTTATTTTCCGTGGGACATACAGAAGCGAAGTGCAGAGTGCTATGTAAGAGCAATCATAAAAGAGTTTGAACTACCTTTGCCTTTAAAGATTAATTTAATCTTGCCTTCAAAAGAGTACATTTTAGAGTTAGAGCATTAAGTCTGTAAAGCGGATAGAATGTTCTAAGTAGAATTATTAAGTGTTTATATTTTGATTGGAGTATTTGTTGCTAGAAAGTTGTTTGTAACACTACTGCGTTTTGGGCAAGCGGGATGAAGCAATTTATGAGAAAACTAAGTCGCTCCTCTTGCAGATCTGGAAGCTCCAATGACTACGTTGAAAATGGAGAAGAGTTTGGGATGAGGGGAAAAAGTTTAGATATAGATGAAAAATGAAAAAGGCGTTCGCAATAAGATACGCCTTGTGACATACTTAGTTTATTTTAAAAGAACCGTTTATAACGGTAGAGCAACTGACGATATCATGTAATGGAATCCATTCTGTGGCTTTTTGGTGCTTTATTTTAACTCTTTCTCTATCAGCTGACATTTCAATTTTACCTATGTACTTTGAATTATCCTCAAAAACCAAACAAACTGAGTATCCCTTTTTCTCTGCAATAAGCAAGTCTTTAATCATTTCAACCTCCATCTTAAGAACTATTTATCTACCTGATTATATTACTTATTTACTATATAGGGAAGTTTTGAGATAATGTTGTAGTATGAAACTAAAATAGTTCTGAGGAGGAAAAAAATGAGATTTAAAAAAGCGGGATTACTATTAATGGCATTCTTGATGGTTGGTGGAACAGGAGCATATGCAGCAACAAAAAGTAAAACAGTTCAAGCAACAGTGAGTAATTTGAAATACGTTTTGAATGGTAGCAATTGGACACCTCAATCAAAAACGCAACCAGTAGTAATTAATGGACAGACTTACATACCAGTTAGTCTAGCAAAAGAAGCAACAAATACTAACATCACTGTAGATTCGAAATCGGGAAAAATGAGTTTTGGCGAAAAGCTTACGAAAACACCATTGGATAAGGAAAAAATGATATATCATACTGGGAATTATGCTGCACTAACAAGGGATGCTAAATATACCGAAGGTAAGAACAAAGAAGTATCATTGATAAATAATTTAGGTTTTATTGAGTATTTTCCAGATGGTAAGTATCAAACAATGATTCTTGATCTTAAATTATTCGATGGTTCTGGGAAAATCATTTTAAAAGATTTAGAAACAGGTAATCAAGTTCAAACTCTCTTTTTGGAAGAGGGGAAAATCGAGCAAGTAGAAGTTAATGTTACAAATATAACTGGAAAAGGCATTAGATTAACAATGGAAGCTGAAAATTATAGTAAAGGTACTGCTCTTGTAGTTCTTCCTACATCACACTATAAATAAGTATTACTGAAGAATCCTGGACCTTTAGTCAGGATTCTTTTCATTTAGAGTAGGAGGATTTTTTTTCTATTCAACCCACTTCTTCGATCAATCCCTCATTATTGTTTCGTACATTGCCAACTTCCTTCGGCACTTCATATACTCGCATCTCAGATGCCTGATATGGCTGGAGCAGTCTAAGTAAAGATTGAACATTTTTATTATCTTTACCGAGCCATTCGGCTTCATCATCGGGATGCAGAATCACTGGCATCCGATTATGGATATCTTCCATCAATTCATTAGGCTCCGTCGTGATAATTGTGCAAGTGCTCAACTTGTTTCCGTCCTGATCGGTCCAAGTGTCATACAGACCAGCTAGAGAAAAGATGCTATCATCCTTCATGAGTATTCGCATCGGCCGCTTGTTGGAACCTTCTTTCTTCCACTCATAAAATCCGTTTGTCGGAATGATACATCGTTTGGAACTGATCAGGCGTTTGAAGGCTGGCTTCTCAGCCAGTGTCTCAGCCCGAGCATTGATCATCTTGTTTCCGATCTTATCTTCCTTTGCCCAAGATGGGACAAGACCCCATCTGAGAGCACCCAAATTATTATTTCCATCTTTGCCAGCTATGATTGTCGGAATGTATTGCATAGGTGCTGCGTTGTAATTTGGTCTGTACTCAAATCCATCAGCTATAGAAGCCATGTACCGCTCGATGATTGCTTCCAAAGGATCTGTAATTGTAAATCTTCCGCACATGATAATGCCTCCTTTGAGACTCTATACTTTGTAATTTTACTCAAATTTTTAAGAATAGAAACGGGTAATTTGTGGAGATACGCATCCAATATAAAATAAAAATGCAATAAATTAGATGATATTTATAGATCAGCAAGTTTATGTTTAGACATATGTTCAGTGATGTATTACTTTAATATTCATTAGAGTTACTACCGAGGAGGAATAATAGTGAAACTTAGTTTTCGAACGAAGATAGGTGTATTATTTGGAGTTCTTATGTTTGCGATGGTTACGTTTTTAAATTCAAGTACATACGCAGCTACATTAGGTCAGAATCTTTATGCTCCTGAAGAAGGATGGAAACGTTATGATGATTCGAATGAACTTATCAAGTATGAAGGAGAATGGCTTAAATATAGTAATGGCGAGAACCTTAGCAATGGGTACGCTCATGCCACAGAATCGTTAGATGCTTCAGTCTCATTTGCCTTTAAGGGGACTCAGGTCAGGATTTTGTCAGATAATTTCACAAACAAAAGTAAAAAGATTGCTATAACCATTGATGGAACAACGGAGTACTTTAGTGAGAACAGCATGACTTATGGCCAAACATTGGTATATGAGAAAAATGGGTTATCAAACAATATTCACAATGTAGTTATTAAGTTAGATCAGGCAGATGGTTATTTGAGTCTGGATGGAATCGACATTAATGAAGATGGATACCTAGTGGATGGCCAGCCAACTCCAAAACCAGAAGAGCCTCAAGGAAACCGTGCTATACTAGTAGTTACAATGACTACCGGGTTAGAGAAGGAATTTGATCTGAGTATGAAAGAAGTAATTGACTTCATCGACTGGTATGAAGCAAAACAAGCGGGAAGTGGAAGAGCGTCCTATGCTATTGATAAGCATGACAATAACAAAGGACCATTTAAGAGTCGTAAGGACTACATCCTGTTTGATCGTGTCCTAACGTTTGAAGTTAGCGAATATTAATCTGTAAAGAAAAAAAAGGCTGTCGCTTAATTGCGAAGCCTTTTTTTCTTTCTACTCACACAATAAACTGTTCAAACACAGGAGTGCGCAGCAGACCTGATTTCGTCCAGCTCCGCATTTTCACCCGTGCTTGGATACGGGGCTGAAGGTAAACATGATTCTTGTCCTCTCCAGTTACGAGCTGCTTGCAAACACTGCGGAATGCCTGCTTATGATTTTGATTCGGCCCGTGCTCAATAACTCCAACTGGTCGTAACTTCCCGGAGGCATCCAGAACAGCAACTAGCCAACCAAACTCACTCTTTTTGTATCCCGTAATGAACACATTTGTACACGACCAGTTAATAACCTTGATACAGTCTTTAGACCGCCTGCAGACATAATGGCTGTCCTTGCGTTTACCGACTACTCCTTCCATACCTCTTGCTTCTATCTGTTCGTATAAGGCTTCTCCTGCGCCTTCGACATAATGTAAAATACCGAAACTGCTGGAAGGCAATACGAGGCTGTGAAGGATAACTTTACGCTCTATAAGCGGCAGCTTGCGCAAGTCGCGATCTTTGTAATGGAGGATGTCGAAAATAGCAAACGTGGCAGGCATAGTTTTGACCAGCTGCTGGACCTTTGTATGCTGCCGTGTACTGAAACGGCTCATGACACCCTCAAAGTCGTTTATCCCCGTCTCTGGATTGGTACAAGCGACCTCCCAATCTAAGATGATGTCTGAGTCGAAAGGTAGCTGAAGTTCCGGGTACTGAGTTGTGCAATCGTTGTTGTGACGTGTATATAATCGGACGTTACCGTCCTGTTGCGAATATATCAATCGGTGACCGTCTACCTTTGGCTCAAATAGATAATTTGAATGGGAGAAGGGACCCGGTGCTGTTTCAAGTAACATTGGACTGCTAAACATAAAAACACCTCAATCTAATTATAGCGTTTTGCCATAATAGATTGAGGAGGTAAGTTATGGGTTAATTGGAATACATCAATCAGTTCAAAAATGTTCGTTCAAACCATCCAACTGATTCTGTTAAAAGTCCAACTCCTGTTGCGAAAAAAACTAAAGCAAGAAAAAAACACATAACTATGGAATCACCTGCTCCATGCAGCTCACCATAATTTTCTCCGCAATCAGGACAAATTAAAGCTGAGCTTGATATTGATCGTCCACACGTTCTACAAGATATGGTCTTACTTACTTTAACACCTCTTAATTTCCTATAGATATTGATAAACATCTGGATTGCAGCTATGATTGCCACCAAAAAAAATATTAATACAAGTATTCCTAAAACAAATACACCGACGTAGTTACTTATTTTATTCATTTGTTCACTCATACGAATCATTTTTCCCTTCAATTAATGTAACTCTAGCGCACGATCATATAGATAATTCTCCAAAAGATTCACTACCTAATTCCATCCTGAAATTATCCGATAATTTTATGTATTTCAGATCTTCTCCCTTCAACGCCCTCAGACCAATGCTCACATCCTTTCATATACTCTATAGCTCTTTAGTAGCTAGAATTATTGTTCTAATAATTATAACACTTAGGATATTATATATGTGCATAGACCATGTGATTGGGGATTTTTGTTGTTGATAAAAGAACTAGTGTTTGCATAAAATAAAACAGAGGAGATTTTGTGCTATCGGATTTTCAACGCAAGGTACTCCGTATCTTATACAACTATAAAAGGCCGCCGACGTTTCTCTACAGTACATGAGCTGACGGTAAAGACGGGGAAATATAAAGCTGATGTCATGGCTGCACTGGACGTTCTCGTGTCTGCCAATTACATACAATGGGATGATAGGTCAGACACTGCGACCATGGTAATTCTGGAAGGTTGGGAGCGAGAAGAAGAAAAAACAAAGTCAAAGCTTCCACATGCTACAATCAACAATTGCTAGTAACATTAATTACTGGACTCAATACTGAGTAGTAATGAATTATGGTGATTAGATTTCGGGTAACGGTATTTAAGAAAGATCTTGCTTAATCCTTCCAGGACATCGGAAGGAATACATAACGAAATGAAGGTACAAGAAAGACTGGGTAAGCCTCTGTTGGACGAACAGGAGGTACAACTGATTGAGGAAGTCATTTTTCAATCTTATCAGCAATGTTGTTCTGTTACGCTGACGGTGTTTAATCCTTTTGATGATGAAAAGATCACGGGTGTAATCACATCAATTGACAGGCCAAACAGGACAGTCAAACTTGTAAGAAGGGCAGAAGATTACAGTTGGATTAAGATTGAAGAGATAATTGCAGCTACTTTATAATTAGGTCGAGCCCAAGAATTATTCCAGGGCTCGGTTTCTTTCTTTTATTATATTCTTTTAAGGATTTTAATCTTGTAAATTCGTAATATTTGAGCCAAATAACTGTAGAGTAGAAATCCCCCAATTCATCCCCCAAACGTCCCCCAACTTATGAAAACTTATGATCAAATTTGAATTCGCTATTCTGTATTTATCCCTAGAAATGCCCGTTTTTATTGAGTTATGCGAACATATGAAATCAACGTACATAAATAGAACACAAGTCCACCAATGGAAACGCGATCAATATATCACGTTGTACTAATCGAAAAAAACCTTGTAACTACGGGGTTTTGAGGAAATGAGCCGGGGGACGTTTTGAGGGAATTGCACTTCTATTGAGGTTGCGTCCCCCAAACGTCCCCCGGTTTTTGATTTTCTGATCCAATTATACCTTCGCTTTAAAGTTTACGTATCATTGATATTTGTAACCATTAATATCGCTATTTTAGCGGCTTTTTCTATTTATCGGTACAAGTTTTGTCCCATGGGATACAATGAATGTTGAATGTGACTCTGGGTCAAGGGAGGAGAAACATATGAACTATCTTACTTTTTGCTGATATCTGGGACAAAAACCTGTACCTATTACTATATTTGACAGGAACATGTTCCTATTCTCAAATAGGTGTATACTTAATCGTTTTTGCCCGTTAATTCATTAAGCTAACGGGCAGAGTAGTGATATAGAAGTACAGAAATTGCATATTGCCAAATGAGTCAAGTTATGGGGAGACGAGACCTTCGAGAAATCGGAGTAAGAAAACAAGCGAATCTTCTGAATCCTAATAGTTCGAAAATAAAAGAAAAATTGCTACAATAATCAATGATCCGCCCATCACCAAATTAAAAACCTTAATGCCGTTCTTCACTTTCATAAGAAATTGTAATTTCGATCCTAAAAGGGCCCAGGAGGCAAGTGAAAGATAACAAATGAGAAAATAAATACACACAAACACAAGAAGCATCGAATAGGAAGTATTCGAACCAAAGGCAGAAACGCCGGAAAGACATGCAATCCAAGCTTTGGGATTAAGCCACTGCATAAGAAAACCGTGACGAAAACGTGGCAGTTGTTCCTCTTTTAACTCGATTTCTGAACGTGAGACCATAATTTTGTAGCCAATATAACTCATGTATCCTGTCCCTATATATCTTAGCAATTCATAGAATATAGGGACTTGCGCCACGAGATTGGATACCCCTAAACCAACAGCAGTTAACAAGAATGTAAACCCGACTGTTGAACCGGATACGAAGGGTAATGAGTGCTTAAAACCATAGTTGACTCCAGAAGAAAGAATTGTTATGTTCACAGGGCCTGGAGAGATCGACATGGATAATGAAAAAAAGCACATTGCAATGAAAAGAGACATGATTGCATACTCCTTATATAGTTTATCTGGGATTACTATAGTTCATCATGATTAAAACCGTCCAATTTCAAGTTCTGATCGGACCCATCGGGAAAACGGAATGATTCATGCAAATACATCTGAGGAGGTCTAGGATAGTTGGAACTGTATCAATTGAAAACCTTTATAGAAATTGCCCGAACTGGCAATTTGACCGAAGCGGCAGCGCATCTTAACACAAGTCAGCCGGCTGCAAGTGCACACATCAAAGCCTTGGAGAAAGAAGTTGGTTTTCCTCTCTTTTATCGAACTTCCAAAGGAATGACTATTACAGAAAAAGGTTCAAAGATATTGTTGGAAGCACAGAAAATACTCACCTCCCTAGATGATTTCTATCTTAAAGCGAGTGATTTGAAGGCTGAATCAGACACCATTCGGATCGGGTTAAATACAAACGGGCAGCTTCTTCGAATAGAGAAATTGATTAGTTTTATTTCGAAATGCCTGCCGCAGGTAGAATTGCATTTTATCGATACTAAAAGTGAAGATTTCACCCAGGATTTGACCAGCGCGAAAATAAGCGCAGGTTTTTATTATGGGAATGTTGTACATCCGTCCGTATACTCCATCAAACTCCATTCCTACAAGATGGTTGTGGTCTATCCCAACAGTTGGGATGCACCACCGAAGAAGAGGTTGTCCCTGGAGTATTTTGCAGAAAAGCCGTGGATTTGGACAACACAAGGTTGCCCCTTTTATAAACAATCCATCGATTACTTCCTGAAACAGGATATGGTTCCGCAAAAAATCATGTATGTCGATGACGAATCTCTGATAGGGAAGTTGGTTCAAGGAGAAATTGGTTGTTCATTGCTGGCGGAGCCAATAGCTATGCGGTTTGCTAATGAAAACATGTTGCAGATCTGGGAAGGTATCGATCTCAATATTGATCTACATTTTGGTTATCTAAAGGATAAAAAGAGCGATGCTGTGTTCCTTGAAATAGGCTCAATAGTGGATAGGATATGGAACGCGGATGGTATCTCGATAGTAAACAGTAGCTATGGAATACACAAGAAATAAAGAAAATACTTATCCTGCTTGTAGTATTGATGTTAGACCAATGTAACGAATAGAGATATTGAGTCGGTTCTTCTGAAGCAGGGCATTCAAGTGGATTTTTATTTTGCGCAACATCTCTAAAATAGCTTCTGATAGCTTATTTTTGTTTTCGTTGTTTTATTGTTGAACGAACTTATGGCGGTTCTGAGGCTTTAAACTTGCTGGGTATTAATCAAGTTATCAGCATTCATTAAAACTACTATCAGATAGTATGTTGATGAATCTTCATATCTAATTGAATGAAAAGTAACTATAGGAATTGTTAATCTTATATTAAATTTTCAGATCTTGTATGATACGATGCGCAGGAAAATAGTACCAGTTGGAGGGTGTAAATCGTGAATAAAAAGTTTCTGGTTAGTTCTCTAGTATCTGTTTTGCTTTTATCAAGTACATCAAGTGTGTTCGCTCATCCAGGCAGAACCGATGCAAGTGGCGGTCATACGTGTTGGACCAATTGCGCCAAATGGGGACTGGAATACGGGGAATATCACTATCATAATGGAGGGAAGTCGTCATCTAGTTCCAGTTCTACTAAGTCTTCTAAGAGTTCTTCGTCAAAAAGCTCTAAATCATCTACATCAAAATCCACAAAACCTAAAGATTCTAAACCAAAGTATACGCAATCTAATCTAAAGGTTCTTATCAATGTTAAAAAAGTCGATTTTACGAATAAATCTTTACAGTATGAGGGGAATAATCTAGTCCCTCTACGTGATATTACTGAAGCATTGAAAGCAACGTTTGCTTACTATCCTGAAAGTGGGACAATCAGCATAACAAAAGATAAACACAAAGTTACATTGACCTTGGGAAGCAAAAAGGTATTCTATAATGGTAGCAGCAGCACGCTAAGCGTAGCTCCAAAAGTCATAAATGGCATTACATACATTCCAGTACAGGCTATCAAAGGCCTAGTAGCAACTATGGAATTTGATTCAAACAATAACACATTAAATATTACAATTTAGACTACTTCGTGGAGAGCATTTGCTCTCCATTGACATTGAATCAAGATATTGAATGGAATTGAGCTCCTGGATTATAAAGTTGCCATACCCAACGGCACAAACTCTGCGATGAATGCTTTTGGAAATCAAAGATTCCCAATCAGTGGAACTCAATAAATAATACATAGGAGCTGGATTGCTATAGTTTCAGTTACGCAAAGAGTAAGCAAAGTTAAACAGCCTAGAGGAGGCTACATACGGCCCAGAGACTTTAAAGAGATAGTGTTGAGTGATGGGATTGAGCTTGACCCAGAAGAAAACCTTCATGCAAGTTTAGTGGGTATGGCTGTTGATTATTTGACCAGATACTTGCCCGGGTCTTCTGCAGAGGAAGCCTTCGAGATATCTTTGAGCGGTTCGTTTCTGGTAGGAGATATGGTGAAGGTAAGGTTGGCATTGCTACGAGCGATTCTATCACTGGGCCATATACGTGCAAAGGAAGCTCTAATATGCTTGGAAAATTATTACGTGATCAAACAGCCTGGGTAGATGATGATGGGACCGGGTACATGTTTGCGGATGATGATGTTAATGGTGCTAGAAACTTGAAGTTTTTTTAAATGAATTCTAGCTACACCGACCTGGATTCAGAAGTCGCATCGTTGGGACACATCGGGCGCCAGCTGTTCAGAAGGTGAATGGAGTCTATTATCTACTCAGCTCGGAACTGACAGGATGGTCAACTAATCGGAATAATTACCAAACGGCCACCTCGCTCGCAGGTCCTTGGTCAGATCGAGTAGATGTCGCCCCGCCTGAAACCAATACCTACAATACCCAGACACAGAATATTATCAGGGCAGGTAATACTTTTATTTATGTCGGTGGACGATGGGCTCAAGGTAATCTTGCTGATTCACGCTATATCATGCTTCCAATGACCGTAAATAGCTCTGCAAAAACCATGTACATTCCAAATTACTACGATAGTTGGAGCTTGAATTCTTCTGACTGGTCTTGGAGCGATACGTCAAATAATAAAGCTTTATTTAAAGCCGTAACGGCATCAAGTTCACTTGAGAATTACGGATGGGGTAAAGCCAAAGTGGTTGACGGAAGAAGAAATTCAATCAATGGATTCATGGGTTATTTCAGTCAACTTGGTCAAAGCTCCAATCATACAGAATGGATAGAAATCAATCTTGGAGATGTCAAGACATTTTCCAAAGTTGTTCTTTATCCTCGCAATGACAGCGGACATGAAGGGGACGAATTCCCAATTGATTTCAAGTATACTAAAGCTTAAATCAAGTTAGGACGGCGTTTTGTGCCGTCCTTTTTTGTAATAACGTGAAAATCAGATCAATAGGGGGAGGGGAACTGCAGACGTGTTTAGCGCAAGAAGGCCACGGTTCATTTATAAAAGTATTTTTTATTGAACTTGCAAAATAAAAGCAAACCTTCTACCGTGAAGCCTAGTTTATATCATAGGCATACCAACGAGTAAAGGGTGAACGCGATGAACAATACATTTTGGAGGAAAATCTGGATCATTAGTTTCATTGCAGTTTTAACGATGGTGCTAATCATTTGTCTATTTGTTAATTTTGGTGAAGCACTCAACAAATCATATCAAATTCTAGGATAGTTCAATCTAGAGAGGCGGGTACTTATGCGACAAAAATGGATGTTTTCTACTTTAACTGCTGTGTTATTCAGTTTTACTTTAATGGGTGTTACATTCGATAGCACTTCAAAAATGCAAGCTTTCAGAGATGATATGAGCAGGCCTTACACGGATTTAATGGAACCATTGCCTGCAAGCTTGGTATATGACAGTGAGCATCCTGATGAAATCCATGTCAAAGATTGCGGTGTTTTTGTGAAAAGTAAAAAGTCTGATATCGACTATAGCGGCGGGATGGTGGTCGTGCATGATGTGCAGCAGGTGATGAAAGAAACAACTCTCATTGTGGCTTACGAAGCACAGTACATAAAACAAAGAGAGTGGAAATAAAAAAGAGGTCGTACAAGCGAGAAGGACGGGTGGCAGGGCTGCTGGTCCTTTCTTTATGCATTCAACAGGTGGGTTTTCAGAAATTTACATCAATTATGTTTCAAATATATGTTGATAGTTTCATATATAAAGAGTATACTGATTTTAAATTTGAAGCAATATAATTTTAAATAATTGATTTGGAGATGTTCATATGAATCAAGCGAAACAACTGGTTGATACACAGCGCATGTTTTTTAATACAGGAAAAACGAAACAAGTGCAGTACCGTATTCAGGCTTTGAAAGACTTGAGACAAGGGATTGAAAAGTACCAGCAACGCATTCTGAATGCTCTTCGAGCTGATCTGAATAAATCTGAAGCTGAAGGTTTCGGTTCCGAGATTCGCATTGTATTGGGGGAGCTGGATCATGCGCTGGAGCATTTGCGTGACTGGGCTGCGCCGCGTACAGTACCAACGAGCTCGGTTATGACGGATGCAGTTAGCACGATATACCCTGAACCATACGGAGTTGCGCTGATCATTGCCCCTTGGAATTATCCGTTTCAACTGGCGTTTGGACCTTTAATTGGCGCTATTGCTGCAGGGAACTGTGCAGTGATCAAACCTTCTGAGCTTACACCTGCAACGTCTCGTTTAATCTATGATCTTATACAGGAGGTATACCCTGAGGAGTATATTGCTGTTATGGAGGGCGAGGTTGAGACTAGCACAGCGCTGCTGAATGAGAAATTTGATTATATTTTCTTTACGGGCAGTACAGGCGTAGGTCGCATTGTAATGAAAGCTGCAGCTGAGCACTTGACTCCGGTAACGTTAGAGCTCGGGGGTAAAAGTCCGGCGATTGTGCATCATGACGCGGATTTGCAAACGGCAGCACAACGTCTTGTACGTGGTAAATTTTTGAATGCAGGACAAACCTGTGTAGCACCGGATTATTTGTTAGTTCATGAGCAGGTGTATGATCAATTGATGGAACAGATCCAGGCGGAGGTACACGATAAGTTTGGTGATGACGTGATGCAAAATGCCGATTTTCCGCATATCGTCAACACTCGTAACTTTGATCGTTTAGCTGCTTTTCTTGCGAATGGGAAAACAGTTCTGGGAGGCCGATCGAGCCGCGACCAACTTATGATTGAACCGACTGTTCTCACTGACATCGATTGGGATTCACCCGTAATGCAGGAAGAGATTTTTGGTCCTGTTTTGCCTGTCTTCACGTATAGTGACCTTAATCCGATGCTTGATGAAATTGTGCGTCGTCCGAAACCGCTGGCGTTGTATCTCTTCACGGAGGATGAGGCTTTGCAGGAGAAGGTATTGAATCAGGTTTCCTTTGGCGGGGGATGTATTAATGAGACTTTGTCCCATATGACCTCGCATTATCTTCCTTTTGGCGGCGTTGGCGAGAGCGGCATGGGTTCATATCACGGGCAGCAAAGCTTTGAAGTATTCTCCCATCACAAAAGCGTTCTTAAACGCAATAAATAATTTTATCTTGTCAAAAAATAGATGAGTTTTCTTCATTATACATGCGCATGTTTGTAACTTATGAAAGTGAATAAAAGAGGTTGTCCTGTAGTCAGGGCAACCTCTTTCATATAACGTGAAATATACCTAATATAGAAACTGATTGTATTAATGAATATCACGGAAAAGACCAATAACCTTGCCCAAAATGCTGACATGCTTCAAACGAAGCGGCTCAAGTGTAGCATTCTCCGGCTGCAGGCGGATGTGATCCTTCTCCTTATAGAACGTTTTCACTGTTGCTTCATCATCTTCAGTCATAGCTACGACAATGTCACCATTGTCCGCAGTTTGCTGTTGACGAACAATGACATAATCTCCATTCACGATTCCTGCTTCAATCATACTGTCCCCGACAACGGAAAGCATAAACACCTTCTGTTCGCCAACATAGTGAGTTGGAAGCGGGAAGTAATCCTCGATATTCTCGGTTGCTGTAATCGGAACCCCGGCTGTAACCTTACCTACAACTGGAATTCGTGCAACGCTGTGGGCAAATTGATGAGAATGCTCCGACTCCTCCTGGCTCAAAAGCTCGATCGCTCTTGGCTTGGTAGGGTCGCGTCTGATCAGTCCCTTCTTCTCCAAACGATCCAAATGACCATGAACCGTGGAGCTGGAAGCCAGTCCAACAGCTTCGCCAATTTCCCGTACGGAAGGAGGATACCCCTTCAACCGGACTTCATTTCGTATAAACTCCAGAATTGCCTGCTGCCTGCTGGATATCTTCGACATACCGTATCAACCCCATTTTAGTAACGTTTGGGAAAATTATAACATAGAACCTCCGTTCGTACAAACATAAGTTCTAAACAAATCGCATGTTTTCAGTGTTTTTTTCGAAATTAAGACATGATCTGATTAGAACATATGCCATTCCTTGAGATTATGAATTCTGATAGCTGTCGATTGTTTTGCCAATGCTCGGTATAAAAAATTGCTTTGCAGATGCTGAATATAAAATTGTTCTGCCAGGACTCAGTATGAATCCGTTCTCTCAAACTTAAATATTGAGTTATGTTATCAAACTTCAATAATAAGTTGCTTTATTAAGACTTACTAGTAGGAGAAGTTTTCGTTGGTCTGATAAAGGTCGTTAAATTATCGAAAAAAGAGCGAACAATTGTTCTAAAAAGGTGTTGAACAAAACAAATGTTCGTGTTATATTGATTCCATGAGATAGGAACAAACGTTTGGAGGCGGGATACACATGAGATATTCTACTTATCAAAGCATTTATGAACCGGTAAATTCAGCAGCTGTGAAGTCTAACATAGGGCAATTGAGAACATTTATGGCACGTTTCAAGCTTTCCTCAGGATTAATCAAACTAGCTATAGCTTCATTAATCATATTTATAGGTTGCAGCACTGTACTGACCGTTTTTGCCGGCAACGAAAATGATTTACTTCCAGGGGGAAAGATCGCTGTATCTCAAGGGGAAACACTGTGGAGCATCTCTTTGGAGCATAAGCCAGCAACAATGGACACCAGGGTATATATAGAAGCAATAAAAAAGGTGAATCAGCTGGAATCAACTACAATTCAGACTGGACAAGTTCTGATATTACCTCAGTTTGCTAAATAGAAATTCGTATCAACAGGCATTGCCGCGTACCAACTTGACAAGCAGCCCTTATCATGTCAAAGTTAATGTGACTTTGTATTTTTGGAGGGGACAAGCTTGGATATAGATAGTCTGGTAGCACGTATTAATGAATTGGCTCGCAAGCAGAAATCCACTGGACTGTCAGAGGAAGAACTTGTGGAACGTGCCAAGCTAAGAGAGATTTATTTGGGTAACATTCGTAACAATTTCAGACAGCAGCTGGATTCAATTGAAATTGTAGATGACGATAAGGGCAAAGGCCACCAAGGCAAACTCAAACATTAATTCCAGAAACCTAAACATATCTTAATGATATTTAGGTTTCTTCATGTTATTTGAGGCTGCTTACTATAAAGGGGGAATATCGGTTTGCGTGTTGTTATGTAAGCCGATACAAGACACATAAGGGGGATTTACATGTCACGGCGTTCGTTCGAGAGAACGGTTCGGAAGAATTCGAAGCAATTGAATCAGCAGCGTAAAAAAAATGGTCAGCCAATTACGGGAAATCCAGGTGAAGATATTTTCAAGGGTAGAAGCCTGTTATTCCCTATTTTTCTGATTGGTCTTGCCTTTTTGTATCTGTTCATGAGCACTTTTTTGGTGAAGGCGCCTATGACAACGTGGGATTGGGTAACGATGCTGCTTTATGTATTCCTTGCAGTTATTTTTATGCTTCGTCGTCCTTACATTAAAATCAGCAGTAACCGGATCATTACAACGAAGGGCAATCGTGAACGCTCCATCGGGGTTGATGATATTATCAAATTCAGATTTGAACCGGGCACTGTAGTGATTGAACATAACAGCCGTGGCAAGAGATGGGTCTTCACCAAGCTGTTAAACCGTTACGATACGGATGCAATGACAGAGCGATTGTTGAAATTTGCTAAAGCACACCAGATCACCGTAGAAACCATTGATAAGTAATTCATGTATAAAGGGGCAGATGAGCAGCATGGCATTGAAAGCGATTATGTTCGACCTGGATGATACTTTATTGTGGGACGAACGCAGTGTTCGAGAGGCTTTTCATGAAACTTGTTTAGTTGCAGCGAACGAGACCGGAGTTGACGCCGAAGCGCTCGAAGAGGCTGTTCGTAATGAAGCACGTGAGCTTTATGAGTCCTACGAGACATTTCCTTTTACCAAAATGATTGGAATTAATCCTTTTGAAGGTCTATGGGCTAATTTCACCGCTGGAGAGCAGCCGGAATTCCGCCAGCTGGAACAATTGGCTCCAATCTACCGTAAGGAGTCCTGGCGCCGTGGCTTGTTAAAGCTTGGTGTAGATCAGGAAGATCTTGCAGAGCGATTGGCTTCGCAATTTGGGGCTGAACGTCGATCCAGACCGCATGTTTATGAAGAAACAATGGATACTCTGCGTCATCTGCATGGAAAATATAAATTACTGCTTCTGACGAATGGATGTCCTGCGTTACAGCAGGAGAAGCTGGATGGTGTTCCTGAGTTATCTCCGTTCTTTGATGAGATTATCATCTCGGGAAGCTTTGGAAGAGGCAAACCCGATCCGTCCATTTTCCAACACGCTTTAAGTAAATTAGGTGTGAAGCCAGAAGAAAGCATGATGGTTGGAGATAAATTAACTACGGATATCCGTGGTGCGTTGTCTTCAGGTATTCGTGCAGTATGGATTAATCGCGAAAACAAAATCAACAATGAAACCTATTCCCCAGATCACGAAATTAAGCACTTATCTGAATTAGAAGAACTGATTGCTAATTTTTAAAGCTGTGATTAAATCTTCTATCTTATTTCTTTAAATTAAACATTGGTTATGACATGAATGATGTTTATCTCGTTCATGCATTAACCAATGTTTTTTTATTATCATCCAATTTTATGAGTGTCTTTTGCTTACTGTTAGAAGTGATTTGTATGATTTATCGAGAAAAAATATTGAAATTTAAAAGGCTCTGTTTTAAAATACAACTAACATACTAGTATGACTAGTATTTCAGAAGAGATTCGTTGACAATGTCGTTTTAAATATCTATCTCATCTGAACAGTACAGTGGCAGACAATCTGTGAATGGAAAAACAGAGTGCAACATGAATAGCAACAATGATTGCTGCTTTTTTACTTCAATGCGTTGTAAGCGCTTTATAACAATTGTTCTTGTTGGACTCATTCAAACATCAGCATGTTTCGCTTGCTTCAGAAGCATATGCAGATATGTTTGAGTGTACATAAAAGTTAAAGTTGATACCGCTTACAATTTATTTTGAGTGGGGGTGAAATGTACAACAGGCCCGTCCTCTGCGTACAGAGGTAAGGCAGAATGACGTCACAAGGTGCAGCACAGAATCTCGTTAATCAAGTTATGGATCGGAGTGAATGACACATGGAGTCAGAGACATCCAAGGCGACGTTACCAATGATATCTTCACGTAAAGAAAGCAGGCTGCAAACAGCGCTCATATTGATTCGTAAAGATTGGCAATTGTACTCACTGTTAGTTCTTCCCATCATTTATCTGATTATTTTCAAATACGGTCCGATGCTGGGCAATATTATTGCCTTCAGACGATTTGTCCCGGGAGGCAGTATATTTGGAGAGACCTGGGTAGGTTTACGTTATTTCAAAATGTTCATTGAGGACCCGACCTTCTGGCGAGTCTTTAGTAACACCCTGATGCTGGGCGGGCTTGCATTGTTATTCACGTTCCCCATGCCTATTATTTTTGCACTGCTGCTCAACGAGGTGAAGAGCAAACGCTTCAAAAAGTTTGTGCAAACGGCCTCGTACCTGCCACACTTCCTGTCCATCGTGATCGTGGCCGGTATGATTCTGCAATTGACAGCCGTGAATGGTTCAATTAACGGACTGGTTGCTTTTTTTACAGGGGATAACATTCCGTTTATGCAGCGAGCAGAGTGGTTCAGAACCATCTATATCTCATCGGAAATCTGGCAGGGCATGGGTTGGGGAGCCATATTGTATCTGGCGGCGCTGACCACCATTGATGATTCGTTGTATGAAGCCGCACGGATTGACGGAGCGAATCGCTGGAAGCAAACCATTCATGTCACCATTCCAGGCATTTTGCCAACGATTGTAACGCTGCTTATCCTGAACATGGGTAACTTTCTGGCAGTAGGCTTTGAGAAAATTCTGCTCCTGTACAATCCGCTGATCTATGAAACTTCCGATGTAATCTCGACTTATTTGTACCGTGTGGGTCTTGAATCCAGTAACTTCAGTTACGCTACAGCCATTGGTTTGTTTGAATCAGTGATTGGGCTGACTCTGGTGTTCACTGTAAACGCCATCTCACGTAAATTGACCGAGCGAAGCTTGTGGTAGAGGAGGAGCATCATGCAGGAATCGAGATCATACAAGGTGTTTAAGGTGTTTAATGTTACATTTTTGCTGTTTATCGTTTTTATTACGCTGTACCCGTTCCTGAACGTTGTTGCGCAATCCTTCAGCAGTGAAGCGTATATCAATTCAGGCAAGGTTAGTCTATTCCCACGTGGGTTCAATGTGGATACGTATAAAACCATTTCCAAGGACAGCATGTTCTGGATGAACTATAAAAACACGGTCGTTTATACGGTGGTAGGTACATTAATCTCCATGTTTATGACAACGATCTTTGCATACGCACTGTCCAAGAAGAGACTGATGGGACGTAAATTTCTAACGATGTTTGCCGTATTTACGATGTTCTTCAGCGGCGGGCTTATTCCAAACTACGTGCTGATTAATTCCCTTGGCTTCAATAACACCATGTGGGCCTTGGTGGTCCCGGGTGCAATAAGCATATATAACATGCTGATTATGAAATCTTTTTTTGAAAACATGCCTGAAGAATTAGAGGAGGCTGCTGCAATTGACGGTTTGAGCACTTACGGCATCTTGCTGCGTATCATTTTGCCTCTCAGTAAGGCGGTTATGGCTACGATGGTGCTGTTTTACGCGGTTGCACACTGGAACTCCTGGTTTCCGGCCTTCTTGTATCTGGACAAAAAAGAGCTCTTTCCGGTTACGATCTACTTGCGCAACATGATTGCCGGAGCAACGAGCGGGGCCACTGCCGGTGCAACCTCTGCGGATAACTTGACCCAGATTGCTGCCAATATCAAATCGGTAACCATGGTTTTGACCATCCTGCCGATTTTGACGATTTATCCGTTTGTACAGCGATATTTTGTAACCGGTATCATGCTGGGTTCTGTTAAGCAGTAACAACAGTAGACCTGGTTCAAAACAAAATAGATTAAAGGGGATGAATGGTTTGAGCAGAAAGCCACGAAAAATGCTTGGCAAGATGATTTTGGCAATGACAATGTCTGCAGTACTCGCTGCGTGCAGCAGCGGTGCTGGAACAGGGCCGGATGTGTCGGAGGTGTCAACAAAAGCCGCGATGGAGAGTTATAACGTCGGTGATACGTTCAAAGCAACGGAGCCGTTTAATCTGTCTATTTTGTACAGTGATCACCCGATCTACCCATACAAAAAAGACTGGATGTTATTTAAAAAAATTACAGAAATGACGGGTGTCACGCTGGAACCAACAATTGTGCCGATGAGTGATTATCCGCAAAAAAGATCCCTTCTGATCAGCTCGGGTGATGCACCGCTTGTTATTCCGAAGACTTACCCGGGGGAAGAGGCTGCTTTTGTATCCTCAGGAGCGATTCTTCCGATTAGCGACTACATTGATTTAATGCCTAACTTCAAAGATAAGGTGGAAAAGTGGAATCTGGAGCCTGATCTTGAAAGCCTTCGCCAAGAGGATGGCAAGTATTACGTGCTGCCGGGATTGCATGAGGCCGTATGGCCGGATTATACCTTGATTGTAAGAACGGATTTGTTTAAAGACAACAATATTGCTATTCCTACAACCTGGGATGAGCTATATACGGCCGCGAAAAAGTTAAAAGAAATCTATCCCGATTCTATTCCGTTCTCGGACAGCTTCAAGTTTAAAAGTACGCTCGGCATTGCAGCTACCGGTTTTGGCACGAAGGCTGGCTGGGGTTATGGAAATGGCTTGACGTACAAAGCAGATCAGGACGAATTCGTATACACGGCTACGACACCAGAGTACAAGGAACTGCTCACGTTTTTTAATAAGATGGTTGCAGAAGGGCTGCTCGATAAAGAAAGCTTCACACAAGACGATGACCAAGCCATTCAGAAGTTTGTATCGGGCAAATCATTTATGATTAACGGTAATTCCCAGACGCTGGTGCTGCATCGGAATGATATGAACAAAACGCTTGGTGAAGGCAAATTTTCGATTGCTAAAATTACCGTTCCGGGAGGACCCAAAGGACAGTTAATGTCTGGTTCAAGACTTGAAAACGGTGTGATGATCTCGGGTAAAATTAAAGATAACGACAATTTCAAAGCCATATTACAATTCATTGATTGGTTGTACTACAGTGATGAAGGACAGGAATTCGCCAAGTGGGGTGTAGAGAACGAGACCTTCACCAAAGAAGGTGGAAAACGCAAATTAGCAGATGACATCAACTACAACGGATTGAATCCAAAGGGCACCAGAGACCTTCGTATTGACTTCGGCTTCTCCGGCGGTGTGTTTGCTTACGGAGGCACAACAGAGCTGCTGCAATCCATGTTTAGCGAAGAGGAGCTTGTTTTCCAGAAAAGTATGAAAGAAACCAAAGAAGTGATCCCGGCCGAACCACCTATTCCGTATTCCTCCGAGGACCGTGAGCGTGTAACACTTCTCAGCACGCCGCTGAAAGACTACACAGAACAGAACACATTGAAGTTTATATTGGGTGAGCGGAAATTGTCTGAGTACGATACTTTTATCAAAGAGCTGGAGAGCCAGGGGCTGTCGAATTACGTGAAGCTGGCCAATGATACCTACAAGACATATAAAGAAAACAATAAATAACACAACTTTCACAGCATAAGTTAATATTAAATCCTTGTTTTATCATATCCCTATCAGGCTGAAGAAACTCAGAATGCTTATGAGGAGCGCGCAAAGCTTCTTTCTCCCGGTAAATGTATTCTCATGAAACGTTTGAGAACTGGATACCCGTTGTCAAGTCTTGGGACTAGTTTTGGTTTTTCAGCTTGGTATAAGTCAAAAAAGCGGCAGCCTAGGACGAGTTGTCCGAAACTGGCGCTTTTTTCATACATGTCCCATTTAGTTCAATTAGCTACCATATTTCATTATCCATTTTTCAGACCATTCTTTATAGCTCATTTTATTTATTTCCTCTAACGTTTGTCCTTCAAGTGAATAAGGAGCTCCCATCAGAACCGCATTTCCTTGAGCTGGCATAGAGGCTCCTCCAATGACGTTCCCTTCACAAAGAATGACATTGACTGTAGTCTCCGTATTATATTTTTTTTCAAGAGGATGATTTCTCACTGTAAACTGATAAATGGTAATTTCTTTTCCAAAATATCTATCAGGCTCAACAGATTGAACCCCCCAGCTTTGCTGATAAGGTATGTTTTCGGTGCTCGCACTAAGTTTGCTCTTTTCTAAGATATATTTCTCAACTTGACCTTGCCTAGAAGTTATTTGATAACCATACTGTTTAAGATATTGTTCAGCGTTTTTTTCGTCATCTGAAGCCCCATTTCCACATGCAGAAAGGACCAAAAACAAAAGCCCTATAAGAACACTTATTTTTGTAATACGCATCATTTCATCTCCTCCTATAAAGGTTGACGGCTCGAATCAATGCAGAGTTGCACTCACCTATAAATGTATTAAAATATACTTTCTTCATTTTTGGATTTCCTTGTTTTTTAAAAAAAATTATTTTTACATCTATGTTTTAGCTTTGTCCACTGGATTTTGCCATGCTGTCTTCCGCCAAACGAGCCAATCGTTATTGCGAAATAGCTTCCTATCTCGTCAAGCGAAGCCATGGATACAAACGCTGGGTGGAGTCTTTTTCCCAAAGTTTGATGCGGTTGTACACTTAAGTCACCGAGAGGTTATTCCCCTTCTGCACATCAAGGGTTTGTTTGGAGCTGAGCTGCAAAAGTTAAAAAACTTGAAATATTTATGCCAAACTGCCGTTTCGCTAAAGATATTTTAAGTGGAACGGCAGTTTGTGCTAATATGAAGGAATATGGCTGAGAGAAAGAGGTCAATTCATGTCACTTAATCAGAAAATGAGAGGCTCGACAAGGGCTTATTCCTATAATTTGGTCAAAGAACGAATTCTGCATCTGGAGCTGAAACCCGGCACCAAAATTTCAGAAAAAGAAATTGCAGATGAGCTGCAGGTCAGCCGGACTCCGGTCCGAGAGGCTTTTATGAAGCTGGCAGAGGAAGAGCTGCTGGATATTATCCCGCAGAGCGGCACGATTGTGTCACACATTAACCTGGAGCATGTCGAAGAAGGCCGCTTTATGCGCGAGAAAATGGAGAAGGAGATTGTCACCCTGGCATGTGCTTCATTCCCGGAAGAATACGTATTCAGACTGGAAACGAACATTGCGATGCAGGAAGTGTGCGTAGGCAAAAACAATTTTTATCGACTGTTTGAGCTGGACGAGGAGTTTCATCAAATCTTGTTTCAGGGAACCGGGAAGCTGAGAACCTGGAAGATGCTGCAGCAGCTGAACATGCCGTTTAATCGGCTTCGTTTGCTGCGGCTTGCAGAGGATTCGAACCTTGAAGTCGTTATATCTCAGCATAAAGAGATTTTGCGGCTGGTGACGGAGCGTAAGACGGAGCAAGCTGTTCAGGTGATGGAAGCGCATTTGCGGCTTGTTGTGGTTGAACAGGAGATGCTAAAGGCAAAATATCCTCATTATTTTATCTAGCGAACACATGATCTGGAGAACCAAATCAACCCCCCGTTCCTAAGAGCAGGGGGTGATTCATACATACAACTTTTAAATTTATATTCTATAATAAGGTGCAAAAATTCCGTGATACGGTATAAAAAAGATGCAATCATACCGCTAAGAAAGCCGAGGTTAGCTTAGGCGTTCTTGATAAACGTTGGATCAGGATATGGATCGGCGATCCAGCCGTCTTTTTCGATAAACAGGCGCACGGCAATAATTTGTTTGTTCTCCATCAATGTGAAGAAATGCGGTGTGTTCTCGGGAACAGAAATGACGTCTCCAGGAGACAATTCTACATTAAAGTAACCTGTGTCATCTGTCGCCTTAATCACAAAGATGCCTTTACCTGCGACAATTGCACGAATCTCATCTTCTGCATGGGTGTGGATTTCTTCAAATTTAGCGAGTTTTTCTTCGATGTCCGGTGTTTGCTCTGAAAGGGTGATGACATCCCAGATTTGATACCCGCGGCGTGCGGCCAAATCCTTGATCTCGTAATCGTAGGTTTCCAATACCTGCTGCTTCTGATCATCCGTTAAGCCGAAGTTATTCTGTAACTCCGTGCTTAATTTGGTAGCGTCCCATTTTTCATATAATACATCATATTTGTTCAAGAAATTTCGAACGTTTTCGTCTCCAGTGATGCGTTCGTTCGTATTTCGGATAACAATTTCAGCCATGATCTTTCCCTCTTTTCCACTTGGATTAATTGATATTATATCGGATTGCTTGACTTTTGTCGATTCACAATTGGCCTGTATTCCTGTGAATTCGCCGCCATTCGGGAGCAAAACCGATCTTTCACAATAAGTAAGTTTCTGTTAAACTAAGATTTAACGTTTTGCGGGGGTGAAGATATTGGATAAGCTTAGTCTACACGATGCATTAAAACAACGAATATTAATCCTCGACGGCGCAATGGGGACGATGATTCAACAGGTGGATCTGACCAGCGAAGATTTTGGCGGTGAAGATCTGGATGGATGTAATGAAATGCTGGTGCTGACACGCCCGGATTTAATCCAACGAATACATGAGGATTATCTGGAAGCCGGTGCCGATTTAATCGAGACCAATACATTTGGTGCGACTTCTGTCGTGCTTGCTGAATACGATATTCAAGATCGTGCACGCGAAATTAATCTGGAAGCAGCCCGAATTGCAAAAGCAGCCGTGGATCGTTTTTCCACACCGGAGTCACCACGTTATGTCGTCGGCGCAATGGGGCCAACAACCAAAACGTTGTCCGTGACGGGAGGCGTAACGTTCCAGGAACTGGTTGACAGCTATTTCGAGCAGGCTCTTGCTTTAATAGAGGGAGGCGTTGATGCGCTACTGCTTGAAACTTCGCAGGATACCCTCAATGTCAAGGCAGGAAGCATTGGCATACAGCAGGCTTTTGATCAAAGTGGCATCAAGCTGCCTCTGATGATCTCAGGAACGATTGAACCGATGGGCACGACCCTGGCAGGTCAGAACATTGAATCCTTTTATATATCCCTAGAACACCTTAACCCGATTTCGGTGGGACTAAACTGTGCGACAGGTCCGGAATTCATGCGTGACCATATTCGTTCCCTGTCTGGCATGGCGTCTGTAGCTGTGAGTTGTTATCCCAACGCAGGACTTCCTGATGAAAACGGGAACTATCACGAATCTCCAGATTCGCTTGCACAGAAAATCGGGGCTTTTGCCGAACAAGGCTGGCTGAACATTGCAGGCGGCTGCTGTGGAACAACCCCGGCTCATATTCGGGCTATGCGTGACACGCTTGCAAAGTACCCCCCAAGAGAATTGAACGGAACACATCCGCCCGCATTGTCCGGGATCGACCCGGTATATGTCGAGCAGGATAATCGCCCATATATGGTTGGAGAGCGTACCAACGTACTGGGATCACGCAAATTCAAGCGGTTGATTGTCGAAGGCAAGTACGAGGAAGCTTCAGAGATCGCTCGGGCTCAAGTGAAAAATGGAGCACATATCGTTGACGTCTGCGTGCAGGACCCTGACCGTGAGGAAACGGAAGATATGATCAAATTCCTTGAGCTTGTTGTCAAAAAGGTCAAGGTGCCGCTCATGATTGACACTACAGATGCGTCCGTTATTGATACGGCTCTTCAATATTCGCAAGGGAAGGCGATCATTAACTCCATTAACCTTGAGGATGGGGAAGAAAAATTTGAGCTGGTCACTCCGCTGCTTCATAAATACGGCGGTGCAGTGGTTGTCGGAACCATTGATGAGCGCGGTCAGGCGATCAGCCGTGAGGACAAGCTGGAAGTGGCGAAGCGTTCATATGACCTGCTGGTGAACAAGTACGGCTTGAAGCCGGAGGATATTATTTTTGATACACTGGTATTCCCGGTGGGCACAGGCGACGAGCAATACATCGGTTCTGCCAAAGAAACGATTGAAGGCATTCGGATTATTAAGGAAGCCATGCCGGAGTGTCACACGATTCTCGGTATCAGCAACATCTCCTTTGGTTTGCCTGAAGCGGGCCGTGAGGTGTTAAACTCCGTATTCCTGTACGAATGTACCAAGGCCGGACTGGACTATGCCATCGTAAATACTGAAAAGCTGGAGCGTTATGCATCCATTCCGGAAGAAGAGCGCAGGCTCTCGGAAGAGCTTTTATATAACACAAACGATGATACACTTGCTGCCTTCGTAGCGGCATTCCGCAACAAAAAGGTTGAGAAAAAAGAGAAAATTTCCAACCTATCGCTGGAAGAACGGCTTGCATCCTATGTGGTGGAAGGCAGCAAAGAAGGGCTGCTGCCCGATCTGGAGCAGGCTCTCGCCAAATATTCCGCGCTCGAAGTTATCAATGGTCCATTGATGCGGGGCATGGAGGAAGTCGGCCGTCTGTTCAACAACAATGAGTTAATTGTAGCAGAGGTGCTTCAAAGTGCAGAAGTGATGAAGGCTTCGGTAGCGTATCTGGAGCAATTTATGGAGAAAAATGAAACTTCCGTAAAAGGAAAGATCATTCTGGCTACCGTTAAAGGGGACGTACACGACATCGGCAAAAACCTGGTGGAGATCATCTTGTCCAACAACGGTTACCGGATCATTAATTTGGGTATAAAAGTACCACCAGAGCGTATTATCGAGGCTTATCGAGAAGAGAAGGTTGATGCCATCGGCCTGTCAGGGCTGCTTGTTAAATCGGCTCAACAGATGATTCTCACTGCTCAGGATTTGCGTACAGCTGGCATTGATGTGCCGATTATGGTAGGGGGAGCAGCGTTAACACGCAAGTTCACCAAAAACCGCATTCGTCCTGAATACAACGGTATGGTTGTGTATGCGAAGGATGCAATGGATGGTCTCGATCTGGCGAATAAGCTGATGAATCCTGTTACGCGAGAAGCGATGCAGGCCGAGATGGATGCGGAAAAAGAAGCCGATGCTTCCAGTGCAGGTGAAGTTCAGGCACTGCCTGAGCTTACACGGGTGGAGCGATCAGCGATCTCCGCTGATCATCCGGTGCTTGTACCGCCTGATCTGGAGCGGCATACACTTCGCAATTATCCGCTGTCCCACATCCTGCCGTATGTGAATATGCAGATGCTGCTGGGACATCATCTGGGGCTGCGCGGCTCGGTTGAGCAGCTTCTGGCTTCCGGCGATCCCAAGGCTACCGATCTGAAAGCGGTTGTGGATGGCATCATGCAGGAAGCGGTTAGAGACGGAATTATTCAGGCGCATGCCATGTATCGTTTCTTCCCGGCCCAGTCGAGCGGCAATAGCGTCATTATTTATGATCCGCAAGATACAAGCAACATCCTGCATACCTTTACGTTCCCGCGTCAAAAGGTAGAGCCTTTCCTGTGCTTGTCCGATTTCCTGAAGCCAGTTGAATCTGGTGAAATGGATTATGTTGGTTTCCTTGTTGTCACTGCGGGACATGGCGTACGCGAGCTGTCTACGGCTTGGAAGGATCAAGGGGATTATCTCCGTTCACACGCTCTGCAATCGGTAGCGCTTGAAGTAGCGGAAGGTTTGGCAGAACGCGTGCATCATATGATGAGGGATATATGGGGTTTCCCGGACCCTGCCGACATGACCATGAAGCAGCGTCATGGTGCGCGTTATCAGGGTATTCGTGTGTCCTTTGGATATCCAGCCTGCCCGGATCTGGAGGATCAGGGACCGCTGTTCAAGCTGATGCAGCCTGAAGATATTGGAGTAGAATTAACGGAAGGTTTCATGATGGAACCGGAAGCATCGGTGTCTGCGATGGTGTTCAGCCATCCTCAGGCCAAATATTTTAACGTCGAAAAAGCATAAAATCGTTAGTCGTCAAGCAAGCCCTCCGCATGGTCGGAGGTTTTTTGCTGGCAACAGAAAGAGGTGCGATCCAGAATGGAACTATATTTCCTGGGAACGAATGCTGGTGTACCTACGCTGCAACGGAATGTAACGTCTATTGGGCTCCGTATGTTGGATGAACGCAGAGCTTTGTGGTTATTCGACTGCGGGGAGGGAACACAGCATCAGATTTTAAGCTCACCGCTTAAATTAAGCAAATTGGAAAAGATTTTTATCACTCATCTGCATGGTGACCACGTGTTTGGATTGCCAGGTTTGCTCTCCAGCAGAGCATATCAAGGCGGAACAACTCCACTCACGGTATATGGACCGCCAGGGACAGAGCGTATGATCAAAACGACGATGGAACTTAGTCAGTCGCATCTGAACTATGATCTGAACATTGTTGAGCATACGGGCGGCATTGTCTTTGAAGATGACAGCTTTGTTGTAGAGGCCGCCTTGCTTGAGCATCGGATTGACAGTTACGGGTATCGCGTGACAGAGAAGGATCGTCCTGGCAGTCTTGATCCAGCAAAGCTGGCAGCATATGGCCTGAAGCCGGGTCCCTTGTTTGGAAGATTAAAGCGGGGGGAACCGATCTTATTGGATAGTGGAGAGACCGTGCGTCCCGAGGATGTGCTGGGAGCACCCAAACGCGGAATGGTGATCACCATACTGGGCGATACCCGTCCTTGCGCTAATGTTCAACCCTTGGCACTGAATGCTGATGTCCTCGTTCATGAAGCGACGTTTATGCATGATCTTGCGGATACTGCTCACGAGTACTACCATAGTACATCCATAGAAGCGGCGGAAGCGGCCCGAGCGGCTAATGTGGGTCAGCTTATCATGACTCATTTCAGCTCGCGCTACAAAGATGAAGAGCAGCTTCAACCGCTTTTGGAAGAGGCTAAATCTATTTTCCCGAACACAAGGCTTGCTGATGAGCATCAGCTTATTCCTGTTGTTCATCGTGAGCAGGACTCTTCACCTTCAGACTGAGGGTCGGACTTACAAGCAAGACATGTTGCATCATGCTTGAGCTGAACCGTATGTGATGATGCGCGAAATGCACGATTTCAAGAACCGGCGAATGAGACGGGACTGAGGGAGAATTGTTCCCGAGGTCCCTTTTGCAATCTGCTCAAAAAGCGTGTAGGATGGGCAATATGAGCAGGGAAATGATCTGAATTATTTTCCGGGAAAGCGCAGGAAATGACAAGCTTGTACAGCAGGCGCGCGCGACAAAACGTCTGAGTTCGATTTGGTTCGACTCGTTACGTGTCTCTGTTAACAAGATTCATTCTGTACGCCTCAATACATAGGATATAGGTTAGTTTTCATGCATTTTTTAATGGCATGAACGGTTAATGGATTGAAGAAAGGAAGTGCTCGTATGATCAAAGCTTATCTGATCGATCTGGATGGTACACTGTATCATGGCAGACATCGAATTGATGGAGCTGATCAGCTTATTCGCACACTACAGGAGCAAGGTGTGCCTTATTTGTTTGTGACTAACAATTCCTCGCGTACACCTCAAGGTGTGGCGGATCATCTAAACGGCATGGGTATTACCGCTGATGCTTCACAGGTGTGTACCTCCGCGGTGGCCGCAGCTGAATACGTTGCAGCAGAAGCTCCGGGAGCGAAGGTGGCATGTATTGGGGAGATTGGCCTGATTCAGGCGATCAAAGATGCTGGTTTGATCCTGACAGAGGATAACCCGGATTATGTAATTCAGGGAATCGACCGTGATTTTTCCTACCAGAAACTAACGAAGGCTCTCCGCTGGATTAATGGCGGAGCTCGGTTTATTATGACGAATCCGGATTTACAGCTTCCGGCTGATGACGGTCTTACGCCCGGTGCGGGTACAATTGGAGCAGCGATCGAGGCGGCAACGGGTGTACAACCCGTCGTTATCGGCAAACCTTCAAGTATCATTATGAGATCAGCTATTCGCCGTCTGAACCTGAGGGCTGACGAAACAGCGGTTATTGGTGACAATATGCGTACAGATATCGCTGCAGGTGTAGCGGCCGGCTGTGAGACACTGCTAGTGCTGACAGGTGTGACAACACGTGATAATATGGATGGTCATATTCAGGCGGCCAAGGCACGTCCTGATCATGTTTTTGAAGATTTGCATACACTGATTGCATGGCTGACCGAACAGGCAGACCCAGCTTCCAAGAAGGAGTAGATAAAGAATGCCAGAGTTGCCGGAAATGGAAAACTACCGGACTTTACTGTCCGAGCATATACTTGATAAACTGATTACCGGTGTCGTTGTGAATCGGGAGAAAACGATTAATACATCAGCGGATGTGTTCGTAAGTGAACTGACGGGTAACCGTATTATTTTTGTCGAGCGCAGGGCAAAACATCTGATTTTTCACCTCGCAAATGGCAAACGTCTGGTGCTTCACCTGATGCTGGGCGGCATGCTGTTCTGGGGCACGGAGGACGAGCGTCCTGACCGCACCACCCAGGTAGAGCTTCAATTTGGAGATCATATTCTGTTTTTCATCGGCTTGCGTCTCGGATATCTGCATCTGATGACTTCGAAAGAAACGGAAGCAGCGATGGCTGATCTGGGCCCAGAGCCGCTGGACCGGCGAATGAATCTGGAACGCTTCGCCTCCCTCCTCAAAGGACGCCGGGGGACACTCAAAACAACGCTGGTGAATCAGCATATCATTGCGGGCATTGGTAACTGTTATTCCGATGAGATTGCTTTTGCAGCGAGCCTCAGACCAAGCTCCAAAACACAGAATATCGCGAGCTCGCCCGAGTTGACGGAGCGTCTGTATCATGCGATGCAGTCCGTGCTGCGTGAAGCCGCATCCGAGGGTGGTTATATGGAGATGCCTTTGATGCAGGGAGATACCAAAACCGGTAAGTTTGACGAGCAGTGTCGGGTGTATGATCGGGAAGGCGAGGCTTGTCCGCGCTGCGGGGGAATCATTGAGCGTGTTGAAATTACGGGCAAAAAAGCATTTTTCTGTCCGAACTGTCAGCATGAGGCCTAAAACCGGCATCGGGGCACATGTCAGCACCAGAGGGGGATTTGTACAAGCGGCCAAACGGGCATATGAGATGGGAGCAACGGCTTTTCAGTATTTTCCGAAAAACCCGCGCAGTCTCAGCTTGAAACGCTTTGATCCGAAGGACGCTGCTCAGTGCCGGGATTGGTGTGAAGCGCATGGACTTGCATCCATTGCCCATTCACCTTATCCTACGAATCCGGCGCTTGGCATGACCCGTGGAGAGGCGGGATTTCATGCTGTAGTTGATTCTATACGTAATGATCTTGAAATCTCGGATGCGTGCGGCTCGGTGGGTACGGTTGTTCATTTTGGACATCTTCAGGCCAGAGACCCGCTGGAGGGATACCACAATCTGATTCAATGTCTGGATACTGTACTCGAACAGTGGCAGGGTGAGGCCAAGATTTTATTGGAAAATCAAGCGGGCGATCATGGGCCTATGGGAACAACGATGGAAGAGATGATACAGATTCGCAAGCTAAGCCGGTACCCGGAACATATTGCTTTTTGTTTCGACACATGTCATGCTTTTGCTTCAGGGATGTGGACTGCCGGAGATGAGGCGGCTTTACTGGATAAGGGCAGGCAGCTTGGGTACTGGGATGCACTGGCCGCTGTTCATTTTAATGATTCCAAATACGCCTCCGGCTTGAACAAAGACAGGCATGCGAGGATTGGTCAGGGAGAGATCGGTTATTCTTCCATGCAAAGTCTGCTGCAATCGCCGGAGATTCATCAATCCGTTGTTGTACTGGAGACAGAAGCGGGAGAAGACGGAACGCATCGTGAGGATATAAAGATCATGCGTTCCTGGTTATAAGTTGGGGAGGTGCGAGACGATGCATGTTTTTCTGGATGATTATCGTTCTTGTCCAAAAGGGTTTGTTCTGGCAACCAATGCCGAGGAATGTCTTATGCTCCTGAGAGAAGGCGATGTAGACATTCTTTCGCTGGATTATGAGCTTGGGCCGGATTCGATGAACGGTGGTGAAGTGGCTGCAGCGATTGTAAGAGAAGGGCTGTATCCAAGTCAAATCTATATACATACTTCAAGTATGTATGGAAAGCGTCAGATGTACGAGATGCTGTACAGCAACAAACCTGATTCGGTGGTTATTCATAACGGGCCGATGACAGGTGAAGTAATGCTGCGTGTAGCTGCAGAGGCTGAGAAGTTATGAAGCCGATCACATCGAAATTGTTAATGCGCGGTGTATGGGAAGGCGTGCCTCAGGCTGTTTTTATCTATACTCCGCTGTGTGGAACGTGCGCGGCGGCTCGCCGCATGCTGGAGGTTACAGAGCATATGCTTCCTGACAACATTTTATATGAGATGAACATTCATGACATTCCTGAACTTGTACAGCAATTCCAGATTTCAAGTGTACCTGCGCTGATGCTGTTTGATGGTGAAATGGATGTACCCTCGATGGTGTATCGCATGAATTCGGTAGAGCATCTGCTGAATGAAATTCGGAAGGTGGTAGTGAGATGAGTGTTGTCGCTATGGAGAAAATTTCGCTGCGCCGTGAAGAGCATCAGATTCTGGATGACGTTCATTTACGAATCGAACCAGGTGAACACTGGGTGATTCTGGGTCGTAATGGTTCAGGCAAAACTACGCTGTTGGAGATGATGAACGGTTATCTTTTCCCAAGTCAAGGTCGTATTGAAGTGCTCGGCAATGTTTATGGACAATGCGACGTCAGGGAGGTTCGCAAAGAGATCGGTTATATCAGTCAAACGCTGATTGAAAAGCTGACCTTGCGTGATCCGGTGTGGGAAGTTGTCGCTACAGGGGCTTATGCCTTTTTACGCTTTTACCAGACGATTCCTGATGAAGTGAAGAACAAAGCCATGCAGCTGCTGCACGACATGGGCTTTACCAAGCTGGCGAATCAGCCGCTGGGCACGTTATCCCAGGGAGAACGCAAAAAAGTCATGCTGGCACGTTCATTGATGGCTGAGCCCAAGCTGCTTATTATGGACGAGCCCTGTGCCGGTCTTGATCTGTATGAACGCGAGAAGATGCTGATCGAGATTGATCGTCTGCGCCAGCGAAATATGACGGTAGTATACGTTACTCACCATGTGGAGGAGATCGTACCTCTTTTCACACATGTGGCTCTGGTTCGTGACGGACGGATTGCGGCTGAGGGGCCGAAGCATGAGGTATTAACAGAAGAAACAATTAAGCATACGTATGATATTCCGGTGGATATACAGTGGCATGAAGGCCGGCCGTGGATACGCGTACGTTCTGGAGGGTAACACAAGTTGAGTACACAATCGTCATGGGGAGAAGGCGACTTTTCCCGTTTCATATGCACGGCCAATCATGGCTTTGCACCTTATGCTCAGGAGGAGCTGCGCCGAACATTCGGAGCAGTGAAGAGCACAGTGCTGGTACCAGGTGAGATTTTGCTTGCTGGTCTGCCTGCTGCAGAGGAAGAGGTTTCGGTCAGGCTGCTGCAGGAGTCTCCAACGTTTTTACGTCATATTCAGCCTGTGCAATTTCAGGAAAATACAGAAGATGCTGCGCAGTCGCTGGATAAACTGGTCGCCTTCATCTTGAATCATAAGGAATTGTCTGGTGCTAAGGTCGTTCTGCAAACGCGTAAAACAGAAGCTTCGTTCTGGCGCGAAAATGCGGCTTCCTTGAAACAAGCGCTGACAGAGAAGCTGGATGAACTCGGATGTGAGTGGGTTATTCGGGACGCCGAGTATGTTGTCTCGGTTTTTGCTGCCGATGACATGTTATATGCCGGTGTATCCAGACCTGAACAAAATCTGTCGGACTGGAGCGGCGGGGCCGTTCGTTTCCAGAAGGAAGAAGGACAGATTTCACGAGCCAAGTTCAAGCTGCTTGAAGCAGAGCAAACGTTTGGCATTGATTTTACTTCTTTTCACAAAGCACTGGATATCGGGGCAGCGCCAGGAGGCTGGACATCGTTCCTGCTGGAGCGCGGACTTGAAGTGACGGCTGTTGATCCTGCCAAAATGGATGCATCTCTGCTGGCTTCGCCCAAATTGACGTTTTTGAAAAAAAATGCAGGCGATGTCCGCTTCCGCGAAGGAGAATTCGACTTGCTTGTATGTGATATGAGCTGGAGTCCCAAGCTGATGAGCAGGCTCGTATCGGATTTGTTATACAGCCTGCAATCGGGTGGAACCGCTATTGTAACCGTAAAATTGCTGCATAAGAAACCGCTCGCGCTGATCAAGGAAGTCATTGATACGTTTGAGCGTTCACGCATGCAGATTCAGCGTTCGAAGCAGCTGTTTCATAACCGTGAGGAGATCACGCTCTATATGATTAAATATTAAATCATATATGTTTTGAAATTTCTGCTTTACAACGAATGATTCTGTATACTATAATGATACCAATATTAACCATAACGTTAGAAATTTTGAGGGAAAGCATCCCGAAGTGAACTTAACCAGCATGCTGGTTGGTTCGTTTCGGTGAAGCTTTCCCTTTTTTGTGCTGTGTGGAAGGAGGTAAACCTATGAGACATCCGGTCAGGCTGGAACGCGGAAGCCTGCTTGGAGGAAGATATCGTATCCTGTCGGTGCTGGCATCAGGCGGGATGAGCCACGTGTATGAGGCAGAGGATATGAAGCTGCCAGGGAAAATCTGGGCTGTGAAAGAAAGTATCACGCAGATGCCTTACGAGGGAAGTGTAGAAAGGGAGGCGTCACTGCTCACATCGCTGCGTCATCCGAGACTTCCGCAAATTGTTGATTTTTTCGCACCTGATGAAGAGGGGTATACGTACCTGGTGATGGAGTACATCGAGGGTTTGACGCTTAGCGATTACATCAAGCAGTGCAGGGGCCAAATCCCGATCCAGCAGTTCGCTGAATTTCTGCTTCAGCTGCTGGATGTACTGAGTTATCTGCATAATCTGAACCCGCCTGTCATCTACAGGGATATGAAGCCGTCCAACATTATGATTACACCAGAGCATGAGGTGCGTTTAATTGATTTTGGCATCGCTCGCAGCTACAAAAGGCAGCACACAGAGGACACAATCAAGCTGGGGACCGCAGGGTTTGCAGCGCCTGAACAATATGGTTCAGGTCAAACGGATGCTCGCTCTGATTTGTATGGTCTTGGCGCTTTAATGTTATATCTGATGACGAGCGGAGCTTATACCGAATGGATTCAAGGGGTCGAAAGCTCGATACGAAGTGATGTGCCTCGCACCTATATTCCTGTAGCCAGGCGGCTGCTAAGGTATAACGCCGAGGAACGCTTCCAAACGGCCGATGAGGTGAGGAAGGAGCTTCTGCGAATACCGGGAGCGGCGGTTCCCGCCTCTGCTTCCGAATCACAGCTGATGTTTAGTGGAGGGACCAGAGTTATAGCATTAACGGGAACCTCTGCCGGAGCAGGAGTGACACACACCGCGATAGCCATTAGCCATTTTCTGGAGCGGCAGAACTATAAAGTTGCTGTAATTGAGATGTCTCCACGTTCCCAATCGTTTGCTCGCATTCAGCAAGTCGTGCAAGGTGGTAAAGCTGTGGCGACAGGAAGGAAGTTTGCCGTGGACGGTGTGCATTATTGGAAGCAATCTGGCCGAGCGGATATTTTATCCCTGCTGGGTGGCAGCTACCAGTTTATTGTGATGGATCTCGGGAGCGGTCAGGATCAGAATCGGCTGGAAGAGTTTCTGCGTGCGGATCTGCCCATCGTTGTCGGGTCGGGTGCAGAATGGAAACAGGACGAGATTACTGCTTTTGTCCGCACGCATCACCGCTATCCCCAAGATAAATGGATATATTGTCTTCCGCTTGCAGCAGCAGATGCTGTGGAGCGTGTACGCAGAGATCTGGATACGTCCAGTGTTTACGGACTGCCGCTGCAGCTGGACCCATTTGACAAGGACTCACATACGGATAAGGTGTTTTCACATATTCTGGGGCATCTAATGGCAAAGCAGTCCAGAAAACGTTCATTTTTTTCACGAAGAAGACCAGTTGAATAGAGGAGATAACGAAAGGAGAGCCTCTTTTGTCCAAATTAAGAAAACAAAGTCGTGAGCGGATTTACGCAGGGCTGATTGGAGCTGGAGTGGTGGGGATGTTCTTTGCGGGATACGTGATATATGAGGTCAGAACTGCCGAGCATGTCAGGTCAGTGATTGAAGACCGTTACGCGTCAGCATACGAGGAAAAGCAGGCTGAATTGTTGCAGCAGTGGAATTCAGGAGCTCAGGGCTGGGTGACAATCAGGGATATTGAAGCTGGTGAGCCTGTCATGCCCGATGATCTGAAGCTGATTGCGATACCTGATGCGCAGGCCCCTCGAAATCTGTGGTCCAGTACAAAGAAGCTGCGGGGTCAGGTAGCCAAGATTGAGCTGAAAAAAGGAACAGCGATTACGACCGAAATGGTCTATGAAGATACGCCGGCTCCATCCGATTTAAGAAACCGCGAGCTGCAGGTGGTGTTGCTGCCTTCTTCTTTGGCTAAAGGGGATATGATCGATATACGGATTCAGTTTCCAACCGGACAGGATTACATTCTGTTATCCAAGAAAAAAGTGGAGCGGCTAAATGCAGCAACTTTATGGGTTACGATGACGGAAGAAGAGATTTTGTCACTGTCCAGCGCAATCGTAGATGCTTACTTACATAAAGCTTCAATCTATGCTCTGACGTATGTTGAACCACAGTTCCAGACAGCGGCTATTCCCACATATCCAGCCAATTCCGAAGTGTTAAAGCTGCTGGAGAGTGATCCAAACATTGTGCGGCATGCCGAACAGGAGTTAACCAGACAGGTGCGCAGCTCGCTCGAAAGCTCGTTAGCTGCTTCCATGTCTGCACCATCCAAAGGCATAGAACAGGATGTCGCCCAATCGTCGGTTACATATAACAAAAGACCGTCCGCACAAGAGTCATCATCGGCGGGAACCTTTTGGAACGATGGTTCAGGAAGTACATCGGATCAAGCGGGGAATGCATCGAATGTTCTCGATTCCTCGACACTTGATGAGCAGCAGCAGTTGTTAACGGGAAATGAATAGATTTTGAGACAAGAAGGGAGTGCTTTTTCATGCATATATGGATGCTGGCAGGTTTATGTGAGAAGCATGATTTAATGTTATACCTGTGCAAAATACTTGCTTCAACGGGTAAGCGTGTTCTGCTGGTCGATGGTACGCTGCAGCAAAAATATGGACACAGTGTTGGAGATCATCGTCACCAGTCACTGCGAATTGTGGAATTTGAGGGCTTTGATATTGCATGTCAATTTGTGACTTCAACGGCAGTAGAGCAGCATTTGCAGGTAAACGGCGACAGTATGGAAGGGTATGATTATGTATTATACGACCTGGAGACGTTACACTTTGCTTCGCGAAATCTGTGGCTTGCGGCAGAGGTGCGTGTCTGGGTAAGTGATTATGAAAGGTACAACCTGGAGCGCGGCAAAGCATGGCTGGAGCAGCTGCTCGCTGAACAGTCTCTTCCTCCAGAACTGACCTTCCACCGCATGCTGATCAACGGCGTGGACTGCAAGCTTGAAGCGCATTATCTGTGGGCTTATCTGGAGGGAAGTCCCTTCACATGGACCGGGGAATCGCTGATCCTTCCGTGGGACGAGCTGAGTGCAGCCGTTAAGCTGGAAAACGAGCATCATCACCGGGTAGAACTGGGGCATTTATCGCGAAACTACAAAAAAACGTTATGTCGTGTTGTGCAGCAATTCACTGGCTGGGAGCGCATGCACAGTCGCCGTGCAATGAAAGCTGCGGGGAGGATGAGGGCATGAGCACAATCTCCTTCTGGAGCCCTTTTCCTGCAACGGGCTGCTCCTCAAGTACTCTAATCGGTGCTTATGCGTTGGCACTCCAATATAGAACGAGAGTGCTGCTGGTGAATACAGGCCTGGCAGGCGAGGGTATCGAAGCAAGTTTGTTTAAAGACGAGAAACTTTCATCCGAAGTGTTATTTTCTTTTGAAGAGAACGGCCTGGATGCTGTAGAGCGATTGTTTATCAGCGGTAATCTGAGCAAACACAATTTAAGAGACTACACCAAGCCGCTTCTGAAGGATCGATTGGATCTGCTCACCGGAAGTCAGAACAGGGCCGAGCGTTCCGCCGGATTCAAAGGGGAAATGCTCAAAAAACTGCTGCATACGGCTAATCAATGTTACGATCTGATTCTTCTGGATGCGCCTTATGACCATGTCGATACACCGCTAATGCTAAGGGAAGCAGACTGTGTTGTTGCTGTGCTGAATCAGAATATGAGGAACCTGGAAACCTTCTTTGGACAGATTATGCCAGATCAGCTGCGTGAAAAGAAAGTGCATGTGCTCATTAATAAATATGACTCTCAATCTCGTGCAACTCTCTCTAATATTAAGCGTGGCTTCAAATATAAGGGGAGTTTGTCTGCGATCCCGTACACGACAAGCTGCCTGGATGCTATGAATCGCAGAGATGCGGCCAGATATCTGCAGCTTGAGATTCAGGGAGACAGCAAACATGCCCGTAAAGGGAGTTTTGCCGCTGGTCTGGGTGAATTTGCCCGCCTGATGATGGATGGTGCGGAGATGCGTACTGTACTGAAGAGGCTGGAAAGGGGAGCCTGAATATCCAATGCTCGTGAATTCGATAGGCATAACGATGATTGTTATGGCCGGTTTGTATTTTATCTGGTTTAAGTATCGCGCCGTACTTCGGGAACAAAATGAAGCATTACCTGAGCGAGAAGCTCTTACCATTGAATCATTAATTCATCAGGTTAAACATTCATTGCATGAAATAAGCCACAGTCAGCTTGCGGATGCGGGTTTACATGAAGAGGAGTATCGCCGCAGAGTAAATCAGCGTGCCGAGATGAGAAAGGCATTGAAGGGGTGTGTATCGGGAAGCATCAGTGACAAAACGTATGTTAAAAACCTGATCGCAGATCTGCTTACAAGAACGATTGGTCTGAACAAGTCTAACGCGGATGAAGTAATGATGTTTGCAGAGCCAGAACGTTTGACCGTACAGGATCGTTTTGAAATTGTCTTTTATTTATATCGTCAGCAATTTGGTACGGATGCACTTTCCAGAATGATTGACACGTATGATCTGGGTAAACTCAGGCTGGAAGCCAATTCTGAAGATGGTGGCAGCTATTATATCTCCGAGCAGGATATCCAGTATGTCTTTGAATGTGAGTATCGCGAGCTGGAATTCAGAGAAAAGGTCGAAATTATTGTGCAGCGTATCTATCAGAGCTATAAAGGATTCTCGGTTGTAGATGAGATTCGTGACCAACGGATTGACGGGGTAAGCGGAGGGGTAAACGGGATTCCAGATGTGCTTCCACATATGAATCATTACACTCCTGCTTCCTGGAATGACCTGCTGGAGCATGCTTTCGAGGATCAGCAGTATGAAGAACCGCTCAGCGGCGTGCAAAGTGTCTGGATATTTTATAAAGGAAAGTCGATTCATTTGTCCTTTTTAAGCTTTGGCAGCACCCGGGAATTGAAGCGTGTATGTCAGAATATATACAAATACAACTACCCTGGTCAACTGTCGGAGGCTAGTGGTTATAAAGTCAATGAAATGAAAGACGGCTCGCGTGTTGTTGTGGTTCGTCCGCCATTTGCCGAATCCTGGGCGTTCTTTGTACGAAAATTTGATATTCCTAATGCATCACTTGAACAGCTGATTACAGGTAACAACGCACAGTTACCAATCCAACTCCTTCAATATTTGATGAAAGGCAGCCGGATTACAGCGGTGACGGGTGCACAAGGGTCTGGTAAAACGACATTACTGATGGCTATGGTCAAGCACATCTATGCTTCATACACCCTCAGGGTACAGGAAATGGCGTTTGAGCTGCAATTAAGACGGATTTACAGCCGCCGTAACATTCTCAGCTTTCGTGAAACAGAGCATATATCTGGACAGCAGGGGCTAGATTTACAGAAAAAAACAGATGGTACGGTGAACATTCTAGGTGAGGTAGCAAGTGATGAGGTGGCTGCATGGATGATCCAGATGTCTCAAGTGGCATCCCTGTTTACCCTGTTTACGCATCATGCCAAAACATTTCGTGATCTGGTATTTTCACTCCGCAATTCATTGCTGAAAACAGGCATGTTCCAGCATGAACATATTGCAGAGGAACAGGTCGTCAGTGTGATTAATTTCGATGTTCACATGAAAAAGGATGCAGAAGGACGCAGATATATTGAACGAATCACCGAATGTATTCCACATGCTGGCCCTTCAGGAATGGCTCAAGAGAGGGATGGATTTGCATCTCGTAATGTTGTGGAGTATCGGGACGGGACATATGTGGCAAATGCAGCGCTTTCCCTTTCAAGCATAACGGAGATGCGGGAGCAGATGACGCTGCAGGATGCGGAACATTTCGCTCGATTCATCGGGCAGCATTGGGGGGAAGACCAATGAGTGTTAAGTGGCTCTTGCTGCTGGTATTAGGTGTCTGTGCAGTTGGCCTGGTAATTACCCAGATGATCCTGTATGTACTGCGGAGAAAAGGGGCACTGCCGATACATGCTGCTGCCCTTGTCCTTCCCATTCGAGGCAAGAGATATAAAGGCTGGGGTTCCCTCCTGCTGCAGGCATATCGGCTTGGCATCAAGATGCCTGGGATATCGACATATATTTTACAGGTCAGAAAAAGAATCTCCTATCGCTATGCCAGGGATGAACCTACGCTCAGACGTCTAACGATGAGTATTGTGCTTATCATTATAGGCGGGTATGGAAGTGTTAGTATTGTGCTGTTCTTGCTGCAGCCGGGACTTGCTTTTGTTATCCTTTCCATTCTCTGCGCCGTTGTTTTGAATAGTCTTGTGCTGGATTTGTGCCTGAGCCGGATGGAGAAGAAGCTGCTTGTACAGATGCTTGATCTGTTTGCAGATGTGAGACATCGATATCATCAGCATGGAATGGTTGAGGAAGCATTATATGAGGCCGCCGAGGCGGGAACAGGGGAAGTTGCTGAGCAAGTAAGGCTGATCTATGAAGCACTGACCTCTCCCGATCCCAATGAAGCGCTGGAGCGTTATTACGAGATTGCGCCCAATCGTTTTCTGAAAGGGTTTGCCGGTATTTCTTATATGGTTATGGAGTTTGGTGACAAGCACAAGGAGCAGGGATCCATTTATCTTCAAGGATTAAGTCATCTGACTCAGGAGATTCATCTGGAGATTTTGAGACGTGATCGACTCGACTATATGCTGCAAGGATTAAATGTAATCGCGCTTGCCCCTGTACTGTTTACAGGTCCGATTGAGCGATGGGCCAGGCTCAGTTTCCCTACAATGGATGAGTTTTATCGGAGCAAGCTTGGTTTTATCACGAAAATCTCCATCTATGTGATCATCATTGTTGCCTACCTGCTTCTGCAGCGGCTTCAGCAGTATGATGAAACTCGCTACCGTTCCGGGCAAAAGCATTCCAGACTGGATCGCTTCTTGTATAAGCAGCTCTTTTTACGAAGACTGGCTATGCTGTTCACCCCCAAGCCAGGCACTGCTTCATATCATCAGACAATCCGGCTCATGAGAGAGAGCAGTACCGAGTTGAAATACGAATGGCTGGCGGTACGCAGACTTATGTTATTTGTCAGCTGTCTGGCTCTGACTATAGGGTTTATACTTCTGCTGCATCAGGTTCAGCGTAATCACATCCTGTATGATCCCATCAGGGATGACCGGATGTTCGGTGCGATGTCTGAAGCAGATCTGAAGGTGGCTGAAGACAAGACAAGGCTTGACCGTTCGGTTATGGAGCACGTGGGGATGCAACGCGTAGTTTCGTATGAGGATATTTCCGAAGCAATGCAGCAGCTTGCACCGCTTGCAATGAATCACGATGCACAGGCAGAAGCAGCTATACGCATTCTGGAAAAGATCGAATCGTATAACAAGCAGTACATGCGCTGGTGGGAAGTGGTTTTGGCCATAAGCATTGCTCTATGCGGTTATCATCTGCCGATCTGGCTTATGTTGTTCCAGCGTAAGATGCGAAGCATGGATATGCGGCATGAAATCTATCAGTTTCAAACGGTGATTTCGATTTTGCGTGAGATGGATCGCATGTCTGTAGAGGAAATGCTTGAATGGCTGAATCGATTTGCTGTTATTTTCAAAAGGCCACTGCAAAAGTGTCTGTTACATTTCGAGCATGGTCCCGAAGACGCGCTTGAGCAATTAAAAGAGGAGGTGGGGTTGCCTGAGTTTCAGCGTTTAATTGATAAGCTGCAGCTTGCACTGGGTAAAATCTCTATCCGTGAAGCATTCGATGATCTGGAGAGCATGATGTCCTTTTATTTTGAACAGCGTAAACAGGAGTACAGCAAAATGATTGATATTAAAGCAGGCTGGGGAAGAACAATCGGTTTTGCACCGATGTATGCCTTGATTTTTCTGTATCTGGTCATTCCGCTGGTCGGTATGAGCTTTGTGCAGATGAACATGTACTATGAACAAATTCAGAAGCTGTAGCATACAGATCTGATTCGCGAAGCAGCTGGAGACGGGATATTAACCAATATAAATTACAGGAGGGTATTTCATTTATGAATAATGCATCAAGTGCTCTGAAGGTAGCCGCAGGAATCTTTTTGACCATCGCTTTGATTACGATTGTGGTGTTATTGTTTATATCAGCGCAGGAGGCTACCAAAACAGCGCAAAATAATTTTGCGGATATTCAAACAGAGCTGTCCCAAGCCGCATTTACGGTATATGACGGGACAACCATCAGCGGATCACAGGTGACAAACGCTCTGCGTAAATACGCGGACAAAGACCAGTTCGGAATTCAAGTGATTACAGGGAAAAATAGAGGTGGACAATGGTATGGCAATCAGCTCAACATCTCTCAGGACATTAACAACGCGGACTATGGCTCTGTCCTTGCACCAGATGAGAAGGTAGGCAGCATCAATCAGACGATGAGTGAAAAAGACAATCAATATGTTAATCCGAGTGGTAAGTTCAAGGCGATTATCATCAAGGACCGATCCAACGTTGTGAGAGGGCTGATTTTCCAGCAGTCTTGACTGGAGCTGATATAACATGTCACGTAATACACAGCATCTGATGCTGTTCTGTACGGCGGTTGTGCTTTTTGTGGCAGCCTGCCTGTACGGGCAGCGGAACATCGCTATCTTAATGGGTGCCCTGAATGAAAGAGCAGCAAGCGTTACAGAAATGGATGGCAGAATCCATACGACGCTGCATTCAAGTCAGCTGAATCGTTACACTGGAGCTGAAGTGCTGCATACTGTGCGGCAAATGACAGGCACCAGGGTCCAGGTGGAGGTAGATGGTCATGAATATGTCATTGATCCGCTTGCTGATTCGCCAGCCACAATTCCGGTCGAACTGGAAGGCAGTTACCTGCCTGTGTATAACCGAAGCGACGCCGGAGAACTGTTAAAGCTTTCTTTTCGGAAGGAGGTAGAAAGCAATGATTAATGCAGCGTCCAAATTATTGGCCGTACTGCTGGCCGTGCTGCTGCTTTATATTTATCCTGCAGCCGAGACGGCTCAACGTCAGGATGACATAGCACGGATGACTGCGTCCCAGAGTGTCACTCGTTTCGTTGATGCTGTGCGGACCAAAGGGTATATTTCTCCTCGAATGCTGGCAGAGTTTGAAGAGCAGTTAGCGGAGACGTGCAACAATTATGAACTCTCCATGGAGCATTTGCATAAAAAATATGTACCGCGTTATACGGACCCGATGAATCAGAGCAGTTTTACGGGGACCTATGAGGTCGTTCATGACGGCTATTATTTATCCCAGATCCGGGAAAGTCTCTTTCCGGTGTCAGGCACATTGACAATGGATGATCCGGGGCGCAGATATAAGCTAAGCGTGGGGGATTTTTTCTCTGTAAGCCTTAAAAGCACCAATCGTACACCGTCCATGCTTATTCGAGAATGGCTGCAAGGCGGTACAGCACAGGCGGCCGCGGTTTTTACTGCACATGGAGGCATGGTGCTGAATGAAGATTACTGAGCTTGGCATCGTGTTTGTATTGATTTTCTTCCCGTGCTTTTACATGCTCACACTTCATACGGATGATGCACAAAAGGCGAACCTGCTTGCAACCCGTTACCAAAAAGCACTTCAAACCGCAGTGATGGATGCAGGTGCAGTCATGCATCAGAACGAGAAACCGCATGCGGAGGCGGCTTATGATTCTGCCAAGTTTGTCAGAGCGGATAAGGAGCTGGCATTGTCCACCTTTACACAAACGATGGCTCTAAATATGGGGATTCAGGATGATATGCGGGCTATTCAGCATATGTTTGATTACATTCCAGCCATCGTTGTACTGGATTATGACGGTTATTACATTTTTGCCAAAGAAAACGAGATGACCGGGGATATGCAGCAGTCCTTCAGACAGGTGTGGAGCCCCAAAAGGCCTTATACATATACAGATTCGGATGGGAACAGCATTAATTTTACACTTGATCGTTATGTGTATGCATATGATGCTGGCACAGGTAAATGGATCGAGGGCTTCCAGCAAGAACTGGCTGGTAGCAGCACGATCGGACTGCTTCAGGATTCAACTGTATTTGAACAGGTACGGCGTACTCGAATCGTGACTCGTGTTCAGGATGAGCTTGCAGAGGTCATTAATCGGCATAATGAGTTTGCAAGAAAAAATGGTGTGTCCTATGTATTCACGATGCCACTAATTTCGCAGGAGGATTGGTACAATTCGATCAATGACATCGGTTTTATCGCTTTTATGCAGGGAATTGCATCCGGGGATCAGAAAATAAACAATTTTGCGATCGGCGGGAGCAGACTGGTCAAAAGAACGGCAGTTGTTGGCGGGCTCGATCCCGCAACAGGTATTAAATATCATTATCCTGCCAACTGCAATCCTGGCTTTCGCGCTCAAGAGGTGTTTACGACTGCGAGGCAGGCAGCGGCTCAAGGTTATTTTGAATACAATTGCTCTGCTCAATTTTCATTACTTTCAGAAAAGACAGAACCTGTGCTAAAATAAAGGTTCAAAAATTAACTGAAGTCATGTAAATAGATAGGAGCAGCCTCATCTTATGAGTTTATTGTCTGTAGAGAATGTCAGTCACAATTTTGGGGACCGTACATTATTTAAAAATGTTTCTTTTCGTCTGCTTGCAGGAGAGCGCGTCGGCCTGGTCGGGGCCAATGGTGCAGGCAAATCAACCCTTATGAATATCCTCACGGGAAAACTGCTGAAAGACAGCGGTAAAGTGGAATGGACGCCTAAAGTCCGTTATGGATATCTGGATCAGCATACAAAGCTGACTCCTGGCAGAACGATTCGTGATGTACTGAAGGATGCTTTTCTGCCACTGCTTGAGCTGGAAAAAGAGCTGATGCAGATCACCGATCAGATGGCTGATGCAAATCCGCACAGACTGGAGCAGCTGCTGGAGGAAATGGGTGAAATTCAGGAGCAGCTGGAGCAGGGCGATTTTTATCTGATTGATGTCAAAGTGGAAGAAATGGCAAACGGTTTGGGGTTAAATGCGATTGGTCTTGATCGGGACGTTGCTGCCCTGAGCGGTGGACAGCGCACTAAGGTGTTGCTTGCAAAGCTGCTGCTGGAGAAGCCAACTGCCTTATTGCTGGATGAGCCGACAAACTATCTTGATGTAGAGCACATTGAATGGCTGACGCGTTATTTGAAAGACTATCCGCACGCCTTTCTGTTGATATCACATGATACAGAATTTATGAATGAAGTTGTGAATGTGATTTACCATTTGGAATTTGCCAAACTCACACGCTACGCTGCCAATTATGAGAAGTTTCTGGAGATGGCGGATATGCAGAAGGCGCAGCATATTGACGCCTATGAAAAGCAGCAGGAATATATTAAAAAGCAGGAGGACTTTATTCAGCGGAATAAAGCTCGTGCATCCACCTCGGGACGCGCAAAAAGCCGGGAAAAGCAGCTTGGCAAAATTGAGCGGATTGATCGTCCGGACGAAGCGGCAAAACCAACTTTTAAATTCAAGGATGCCCGTGCAAGCAGCAAAACCGTGTTTGAAGGTGTTGATTTTGAAATTGGTTATACGTATCCGCTCCTGCCAAAGATGACGATGACCATCGAACGCGGAGAGAAGATTGCTATTGTGGGCTGTAACGGTGTCGGCAAATCAACACTGCTCAAGACAATTCTGGGTAAAATCCCGCCCATTAGCGGTAAAACCTTTCTCGGAGATTATCTGGAGACGGCATACTTTGAGCAGGAAGTACGTGCTGCAAATATCACGCCGATTGACGATGTGTGGAATGAGTTTTCTCATTTGACTCAAAATGAAGTGCGTGGACATCTCGCCCGCTGCGGCCTCAAAAATGAACATATTACACGTCCTTTGAACATGCTGAGCGGTGGGGAGCAGGCTAAGGTTCGTTTGTGCAAGCTGCTGATGCGTGAAAGCAATTGGGTGCTGTTTGATGAGCCAACGAACCATCTGGATGTTACTGCGAAGGCCGAGCTTCAGCGTGCGTTGAAGGAATACAAAGGAACCGTTTTGCTTGTATCCCACGAACCGGATTTTTACGAAGGCTGGGTCACCAAAACGTGGAATGTGGAAGAATGGTCTGAAAAAGCACGATGACAAAAAAATCCGACTGTGGTAATATAGGCTACAACTTCAACTTCATATGAACACTAGGGGGGCCGCACGATGCGGCTGAGATGGAAGAATGCGATTCCGGACCCTTTGCACCTGATCTGGATCATACCAGCGTAGGGAAGTGGCGCGTTTCAGCATAATGACAGTAAGTGATCCTTTTATGAACGAACAGGAACCTTACTATACAGTGATGCAGGCATGAGTTACCGCCGAACGGTTATGACTTAACTGTTTAACAGGTATTAGCTGCACGCTCGTTATTTAACTGGACCTTTGTTTATACGCAGCCACTCCTACGGGAGTGGCTTTTTTGTGTTATGCCATTTCCGTACTTTATGCTGAACCGATGAGAGGAAGGACAACGTGAACAAAACAAGGCTTGCGAAAACAGAACTTGCGGCAGAAAGAAATGAAATGAACAAACAGCTGAACGATCCCTCTCCAAAGCAAATGGACAAATGCAGCCCGATGTGCTGCCAAGATGACTCCTCCTTTGAACTGCATGTTGTGTCTACCAATAGGGGTGAGCAAACCACTGTACTGAACGTTGTCAAGCAGATATGGCCTTGGGTGGATTACATTCATATCCGGGAAAAACAGCTCTCGCTGCTGCAGCATTTCATCTGGGCCAGCCACATGACAGAGTCAGGGGTTCCATCCTCACGTATTGTCATCAACGGGGCCAATCCGTTTGTGCCCAGCGAATTTTGCCGGGGTGCACACTGGAGTCAGCAGATGCTGACGAAGGCGGAGGTGAGCATGAATACTGTGAATAAGGGGGAACGGATGCGCTTGGGAGTATCGGTGCACTCCTTACATGAGGCGCGTGCGGCAGCGGATTACGGTGCGGATTACCTGTTTTTCGGTCATGTGTATACAAGCCGCAGCAAACCTGATCTAACGCCCAGGGGGGTGGACGCGCTGGCTGAAGTATGCTCAGGCGTTGATATTCCTGTGATTGCCATTGGTGGTATCCAGGCATCCACCATCCAGGCGGTGCGGTTAGCTGGAGCCCGTGGTGCTGCAGTGATCTCAAGTGTATTTCAGCATGAGCACCCGGCTCATGCGATTCGTCTTATAAAACAGGCTGCAGAAAGAGTAATATGAATGTTTCAAAATCAAGGAGATGAGCACATGCAAAAGCGTGGAAGCGTTCCACCTGATCAAGGTTCTAATGATCCATCCAGATTGGATGCATGCTATGCCTCGGATGAAACATATGAATCCGATACTTCATATGAAACTGCCAATATCCCGCGATCCACAGCATCCTGCAAGCTCCATGCAGAAACCATTATTGTTGGCGGAGGTGTTATAGGCTGTGCTATTGCCTATGAATTGACACGAAGAGGACATGAAGTGCTTCTGATCGAGCAAAACGAGATTGCCAGTGGAAGCTCCTGTGCAGCTGCGGGAATGCTGGCTGCGGATAGTGAGGATTTTACTCATCCTGTTATTGCTCAGGCTGCTCTTGAAAGCAGGGCGTTGCTGCACAGTCAAAAGGATCAATTGTCTGCTCTATCGGGCATGGAGCTCGGATTGAGGCAGAGCGGATTCATCACACCCTTCAGATCATACAGTGAACTAAGTCGTTATAAGGAAAATCGAAGGTCTTCTTCATTGACGGAACAGATTTGGTGGGATAGAAATACGGTGCAGCGAGAAGCCGGCTGGCTCAATCGGGATACGTATGGTGCTTATTACCGATCATTGGAGAGTGAAATTCTGCCCGTGTCATTGACAAGAGCTTATGTGAGGTCAGCACACAGGATGGGTGCCGCGATATGGGAAGGCGTCAAGGATATTCAATTAATAGGGAATCAACTTGGTGTACAAGGGATTGCTACCCCGAAGGGAAATATCACTTGTAAACACGTAATTATAGCCGCTGGCTTGAATGGTGAAACGCTGCTGCAGCAGGCTCGTATTGACCTGCCTACAACTCCGGTCAAAGGAGAGATAGCCGCGATTCAATTTCCGGCGGACCAAACAGCTTACAAGCCGGATCGCACGCTTTATGCGGAGGATGTCTACATCGTTCCAAAAGCGAATGGAGATGTGTGGATCGGAGCTACGAGCTGGCCCGGGAAAAAAGATCACAGCGTATCAGCCTATAGTGTGCAACGATTGCTTGGTGCCGCAAGCAGCTGGGTTCCGGGCATCAAAGAAGCTCATTTCTTGCGGGCATGGGCAGGTGTGAGACCTTCAACCCCGGATGGTCTTCCGTATATAGGAGAATGCGAAAACATGCCTGGTTTGTTTACTGCCTACGGGCATTACCGCAACGGAATATTGCTCAGTGCGGTAACCGGACGCTGGATTGCAGACATGCTGGAGGGCAAAAGAGCTGAAGAGATTGGGATTGAAGCCTTATCACCTAATCGATTGAACAGAAAGGAAGTTGTGCGTTGAACATTATCGTGAACGGACAGAAGATGGAAATTGATGATGATTTGAATCGGGTGGACAAATTGCTGCAATCCTTTAACCTGCAAGTGAAAACGGTTGTTGTAGAGCTAAATCGTAACATTTTGACAAAGGATCATCATGAAACAACAGCGCTGAGAGAAGGTGATCGAATCGAAATTGTTCATTTTGTCGGTGGGGGCTAACTAAGATAGATCGCAGCATAGTTAATCATTTTAATTTGGGAGAGTGATGATATGCTTCATATCGGAAAATATGAATTTAATTCAAGACTGCTGCTGGGAACAGGCAAGTTCACGGATATGCAAGTTCAGAGCCAGGCTGTAGAAGCCTCGGGTACAGAGATATTGACCTTTGCGGTACGCCGTTTGGATCTGGAGGAGGCGGGTAAGCAGCATTTTCTGGACACGCTGGATTTAAGTAAATATACACTCCTGCCAAATACGGCAGGTGCCTCAACTGCAGAAGAGGCGGTGCGGATTGCGGAGCTTGCACGGGCGTCAGGACTTTGTGATATGATAAAAGTTGAAGTCATCGGAGACGGAGTAACGCTGCTTCCCGATCCGCTTGAAACGTACAAGGCTTGCAGCATTTTGCTGGAAAAAGGCTTCACGGTGCTGCCTTACATTTCGGACGATGTTATTTTAGCCAAACGATTGCAGCTGCTGGGAGTTCATGCAGTGATGCCGGGGGCTTCTCCGATCGGTGCGGGCCGAGGCATCATTAATCCGTATAATTTGGAAATCGTTATTGAGCAGGCTGTTGTGCCCGTCATTGTTGATGCAGGTTTGCGCTCACCCAAAGATGCTGCTTATGCCATGGAGCTGGGAGCGGACGGTGTACTGCTGAACACGGCGGTATCCGGATCTCATGATCCGGTCAGTATGGCCAAAGCGATGCGGCTCGGGGTGGAGGCAGGAAGGCTCGCGTATACAGCAGGCATGATTCCGGTGAAGCGTTATGCGGCAGCAAGCAGTCCGGCGGAAGGAATGGTTCATACATGACAGAACAGTTATACCAAGCGGAGCAGGTCGATCGTTATTCCAGACAGGAGCGATACGCACCGCTCGGCCCAGAGGGTCAGGCCAGATTAAAGGAAAGCAAGGTATTAATTATTGGAGCAGGCGCACTTGGAACAGGTATTGCCGAAACGCTGGTTCGCTCTGGTGTTGGGCAGATTACCATTGTCGATCGGGACTATGTGGAATGGAGCAACCTGCAGCGGCAGCAGCTCTATGTTGAGCAGGATGCAATAGAGCGCATGCCCAAAGCCATGGCGGCCGTCAAACGTTTAACTGCGATTAACTCTACCGTTCACATTAAAGCCAAGGTGATGGATGTACGCGTAGACGAACTGGAAGAGCTCATCGCGGATGCCGATCTGATTATGGATGCAACCGATAATTTTGATACAAGGTTACTCATTAATGATATGGCTCAGAAGCATCAGATTCCATGGATTTACGGGGGCTGTGTCGGCAGCTACGGGATTACGTATACGTTTTTGCCCGGGGAGACACCTTGTTTGAACTGCCTGCTGGGCGAAGTGCCTCTTGGCGGAGATACCTGTGATACGTCGGGAATCATTCCTCAAGCGGTGCAGATGGTAACGGCGAATCAGACAGCGGAAGCGATGAAGCTGCTTAGTGGCAACACAGCGGCTCTTAGACGAAAGCTGTTGTCTTTTGACGTGTGGCGCAACGAGTACATATCCATTAATGTGGATGGAGCGAAAAAGCTGGACTGTGCTTCATGCGGCCCATCTGCCACGTATCCGTTTCTTTCGGCATCCAATCTGGAGAAAACGGATGTACTTTGCGGCAGAGACACGGTGCAGATTCGTCCTGCGCGGCCCATGCGGCTTGATCTTCAGCAGACAGCTGATCGTCTGACTCGGCTTGAAGAAGGAAAAGTGGAGAGTAATCCTTTTCTCGTGTCATTGACAACAGGTAAGCATAGATTGGTCATTTTTCAGGATGGTCGTGTTCTTGTTCACGGTATAAAAGACACGGCTGAGGCGCGTACTTTGGTACATCGCTATTTTGGCTAAATAAATAAACTCAATGTACACTCCAATGTGATGAAGGTTTAAAGTCTGTTCCCGGTGGTGGGAATGGACTTTTTCTTTTTAAGGCATCCTAACGGTACAATGCTTGCCGGAGAGCGGCGGAAAACAGACGGGCCGGGTGAGATGTATGAAAACAGCGATTATGTTAGCTGGTACGGGTGAGGTAGCCCGACGCATAGAGCATATTTTGCAAGAAGAAGGTTATGAAGTGAGGCGGCTTGACTGGTCTGAATTAGAAAAGCCGCGAGAACCAGATGCTGCTCGGGAACAGTTAATCATTCTTGTGGATCGGGATACAGCGGATTTACAGAGAAGCGTGCAGGAAAGAATGATTTTGAAAAAATGGATTCAAGGAAACGTGCCCCCCATTCTTGTCATAATTCCCGAAGCTTCTCCGCAGCAAGTGATTGACTGGCTTGATTTTGGAGCAAACGACGTCATGGAGGAACCCCTGCATCCGAAGGTGATGTTAGCCAAAATACGCAGCTTGCTTCGGCTTTTTGCCACTTCTTCGTATGATGGGGAGGAAATCATCGTTGTGCAGGACCTCAAAATCAATCTTCGTTCACGCAGAGTGAGCCGTGCGGGACAGTACTTGAATCTGACTCCCAAAGAGTATGAATTATTGGAATATTTGGCGACACATCTGAATGAAGCTTGCACGCGTAGTGATATTTTACGTGAGGTGTGGGGGTATGACTTTGCGATGGATACGAATGTCGTAGACGTGTATATTAAACATCTCCGGGGCAAGGTTGATAAAGGGAGAGATGCAAAGCTGATCCAGACGGTACGGGGGGTTGGATATATGCTATACGGATAATGAAATAAGTAGATAATGGATCTCTTTATTATAAGGAGAGCATCCACCATTATCCAGTTTGAACGGAACAGCATATCGGGTAAATATATAATACAGAAACACTTGACTAAATGGGGACAGAAGTAATCTATTCCGTTATTTATTCAGTTAGATAAAGAAAAGACCGGATCAATATGACCCGGTCACGTATCATTATTCGATTGTAAGGTAAGGGCGTACTACAGTACGCGACGAGCTGTAATGTACGTTTTTTTCCAATTACCAGAGTTCAAATCCGACAGTGTTACGCCTGGAGAGCCATACGTATGAAGAATCTGTCCGTTGCCGGCGTAAACACCTACATGGGTAATGTTGGAACCAGTAGAGCGGCTGCCGCTAGAGAAAAAGACCAGGTCGCCTACACGAAGATTCGCTTTTGAGACATACGTGCCTTCCTTGGATTGTTTTACGGACGTGCGCGGAAGGTCTACACCATACTTTTTAAAAATATATTTCATGAATGAAGAGCAGTCAAAGTACTTGGTTGTTGTAGTCGAAGCACCAAATTTATATGGAGTTCCCATAAAGTTTTTTCCATAGTTCACAATTTGTTGTCCTGTCGATACAGATGCTGTTGCGGCTTGCGCCACAGGTGCATTTGTCATTAGTACAGCTCCAAAACCTAGTGTAGCGCACAACCCGACGGTTACGGCCTTTTGGATCAAGAAGTTTGTTTTCATGTTGTTATTACCTCCAAAATTCGTTTTCGTTAAGTTGCTAGAGCGAGTATAACAGGTTTGTAACAACCTAGAAATTGGATACATAAGCAAAAAGGTTGATAGATCAGTAGTTTTACTATGATTATTAAAATACGATTAAAAATGTCAAAAAATTAATCATTGACGAATGAGAAAATAGAACAAAATTAAAAATCCCCTTGATTATCAAGGGGATTTCGTTGTTTATTTATATTTTTATTTTCAAAATCAGGTTACAAAAAAGTAATAATTAAAGGGCGGCTCAATAAGCATTCGGGCAAAAAATCAGTCTTTGCTTTGGATAATCAACAGAAGACCACTGTCAATTGTCACTGTGCCAGAATCACTTAACAGCTTGTTGCTGATCCCCAAAGACTGTCCCATGCGGATGGTTGCTTGATCCAGCGGGTACATAAATCCTTCCAGACATATGCCGGTAACCTCGTGCGTTAAAGGAAGAAGTGACACATATGTATATCCACGTTTCTCTACAACAGCACTTGAGGTCGTCAGCGTCATATAGTTATGCTCATCCTGAAGTGCACATGCAATATGATGCTGCATAGCCCGTACCATTATATGAACATTCGCAAGTGTATGATCCATTCGTGTGCCTGTGGCTCCAAAGATGAGAATATCGGTAGGCTCCTGATCAAGAGCTGTTTCAAAAGCCATTTCTGTATCGGTAAGATCCTTGTGCACAGGATCGCATGCGATAAACTCTACACTATTACGGCTGACGATCTCCCGTTCTGCTTCGGAGATAGAATCAAAGTCACCTACAGCGATATGTGGTTTAATTCCATGTTCGATTAGGTACAGGGCTCCGCGGTCAGCTGCGATGACGATGTCATCAGCCTTGATTTCCTGAAGGAACTCTCTAGCGAGCAAACCGCCTGTAAAAATCACGATACGTTTATAATCCATTCTATTTTCATCCTTCCTTATTATATAGAGGAAAACCATTTACATTTATAGTAGGTTGCAATACAACAAATGATACAACTGTACACAAAACCAGTATAATCGACAAAATGTGGTTGCACAATTTCTACACTCGCGGATACAATGGGGAGAGCGACATGGAGATGACTTGAAAAGTGAGGTTTGAACAGGTTGGACTTACACATTTTTGAAGTATTCAGCATTATCGGTACAATCGCGTTTGCAATGTCTGGTGCATTTGTGGCAATGGAAGAGGAGTATGATATTTTGGGTGTGCTGGTGCTCGGGCTGGTGACAGCATTCGGAGGAGGTATTATCCGCAATGTGCTTATTGGTGTGCCAGTAACGACGTTATGGAGTCAGGGTACGCTTATTATGCTTGCGTTGGTATCGGTAGCTGTTGCTTTTGTACTGCCTCTCAAATGGATAGGTCATTGGAAACGCACAGAAGCATTATTTGATGCGATTGGACTGGCTGCCTTTGCGATCCAGGGAGGATTATACGCAGCTAATATGGGCCATCCGATCAGTGCAGTCATTGTAGCCGCTGTGATGACGGGCATCGGGGGAGGAATCATTCGTGATCTTCTTGCCGGACGAAAACCACTTGTGCTGCGTGATGAAATCTATGCCGTTTGGGCGATGACAGCCGGGTTTGCAATCGGTATGGGCTGGTTTACTACGAACGTTGGTCTTCTGATTTGTTTCGTGACGGTAGTCTTTTTCCGGATGTGCTCGGTGCATTATAAATGGAAGCTGCCGCGCCGCTCATTGGCTGCAGGCGAGAGTACTGTCGTAAAGTCGGAGAACCTGATCAAGCAGCATACACCGTCCCCAATTCAAGGGACTCTAAGCAAGGGGGATTAACATGATTAACGTTGTATTTGTATGTCTTGGTAACATTTGCAGATCACCTATGGCGGAAGCGGTTATGCGTCACAAGGTCATTCAGAAGGGCTTTGCGGATCAGATTCGAGTGGATTCGGCGGGAACAGGCAACTGGCATATCGGAAAACCTCCGCATGAAGGTACGCGAAAATTGCTTGATTCGGTTCAAATTTCATATGCGAATATGACAGCGAGACAATTTGCGAGTGAAGATTTTACTCAATTTGACTACATTATATGTATGGATAACGCGAATGCGGATAATGTGCGAAGCTTGCCGGGAGGAGAAGAGGCAGAGATCCTTAAATTTATGGACTTGCTTCCGAATGAAACGCTGAGAGAAGTACCGGACCCTTATTACACAGGCAACTTTGAAGAAGTGTACGAGCTGGTGAATGCTGGCTGTGATGTGTTGTTAAACAGAATTGAGCAAGAGCATTCGTTATAGATATTAAACATTGGTGAAATGGCAAAGAAGCAGGAAGGAAACGAGAATGATTCAGAAGCTCCTGCTTCTTTTTCAGGGCATTAATGTAAGCGGTAACAATATGGTGGAGGATCAAATCAAGTTTTTAAAAAAAGAAAAGCGGCTGAGCAGCCGCCTGACAAATAAATGGGGTAGAATCTTGCTTGTATTATTCTTGCAAAAAGTAGAGCAAAGCATCCGGCAGTTCCTTTTGCCAGAAGCCCCATTGGTGATTCCCGTCCTTCTCCTGATAGGAGACGTGAGCCCCGCGTTTTTCCAGCAAATCACGAGTATTCCGGTTCAGCTGTACAAAATCATACGTTCCAGTGTCGGCTTCGAAGGCCGTTTCCTGTAAACCGACAATCATCCAGATCGACAGCCATGACAGATCCTCAGCCGCAGCATAGATTTCCTGAGAAGCGGAGTAGAATGCGCCAGACATGCTGATTACGCGGGTAAACAGTTCTGGATACAACAGTGCCAAATGGAGTGAAACACTGCCGCCAAGCGAATCGCCAGCAAGAACACGCTCCTGCGGAGAACGTCTTACAGGATATTTCTCTTCCACATAGGGAATAATCTCTTCTGCAAAGCACTTGGTGTAGGCTGTGAATCGACTGCCGAAAGGAGCGTACTCCTGAGTTCTTACGGGTACGTGCACTTGAACCCCTACTATTATGAAAGGTTCGGCACCTTCATCGAGAATGATGCGGTTGGCTGTTGTGGCGATTCGTCCAAAGTTAAAAAATTCCTCGCCATCCTGGCAGTACACCACAGGGTAGCTAAGCAGTTCGTTGTAGCCTGGAGGAAGATAGATGCGAAGGGTCCGTTTCTCACCGAGGTAACGGCTTTCAATCTCTTCCTTAACAATTGTCCGTTTCAAATAGCGGGAATCCGTCATAAAACGTCACCTTTCCGGGTTATTTTTGCATTCGACCGCGCAATACGGTAAGATTAACCTGGTGCGGGGATGGGTCAAACACGCAATCATGTATTATGCTGTTATACCAATATTAGACCCCTGTTATACATACAATCCAAAAGGAAACATAAAAATATTACGGATTTCTTTGACGTATGCAGTGAAACAGGTGTATAATAATAATATAACAGCGGAACTTGATATTCAAATTTTTTGTTGAGGTGAAGAAAAAAATGAGCAAGGTTCCTTATGAAGTATACACGGAGGATGTAGAAGCTCTGTCCGTGCTGTCTCCTGACGGCGAAATTGTTAACAAAGACATGATGCCTAAGCTTTCCGACGATCAATTAAAAGAAATTATGTATCGCATGGTATTTACCCGTACTTGGGATGACCGTGCAGTAAACCTTGGCCGTCAAGGACGTCTTGGTTTCTATGCTCCAGTATCTGGTCAAGAAGCTACAATGGTAGGTAGTGAGTTTGCCCTTGAAAAAGAAGATTTTATCGCTCCAGGCTATCGCGACATTCCGCAACTCGTGTGGCACGGACTTCCTCTTTATCAAGCGTTCCTGTACTCCCGTGGACACCAGCACGGTGGACAAATTCCAGACGGCGTTAACGTATTGATGCCGCAAATCATCATTGGTGCACAAATTCTGCACGCAATGGGTATTGCTATGGGTTACAAATTGAAAAAACAAAAACAAGTAGTTATCACATACACAGGTGATGGCGGTTCTTCCGAAGGTGACTTCTATGAAGGCCTGAACTACGCTGGTGTATATAAACTGCCTGTAATCTTCTTTGTACAAAACAACGGTTATGCCATCACAACTCCTTTTGCTAAACAAACAGCAGCTCTGTCCATCGCTCACAAAGCGGTAGCAGCAGGTATCAAAGGTGTTAAAGTTGACGGTATGGACATCTTTGCTGTTATCAAAGCGGTTCAGGAAGCTGCTGAACGCGGACGTAATGGCGAAGGCGCAACGTTGATCGAAGCTGTTACTTATCGTTTCCGTCCACACTCCCTCTCTGATGATGCTTCCAAGTATCGTACGAAAGAAGAAGAGGCTGAGTGGAGCGTAAAAGATCCAATTGCACGTTTTGCTAAATATCTGGAGAAAAAAGGTCTGTGGACTGAAGAAGATACAGCACGTGTAAAAGAAGAAGCAAAAGCAAAAGTGAACGAAGAGATCAAAAAAGCGGAAAAAACCGAGAAAATGACTATTTCAGGCCTGATCGACAGCATGTTCGAACAAACGCCTAAGCACTTGGAAGAGCAAAAAGCTGATTTCCAATAAGTTTTTTCCGATAAAGCATAAACATCCGGCACCAGCACTGGTGTCTCGGTATACATGTATGAATTCAAATGTGAACTGTCAATGTTTAAGGAGGAAATGAAGCAAATGGCACAATTGAACATGAAAGAAGCAATTCGTGATGCGCTTCGCGTAGAGCTGAAACGTGATCCTAACGTTCTGCTCTTCGGTGAAGACGTAGGTAATGTAGGCGGCGTTTTCCGTGTAACGGAAGGTTTGCAAAAAGAGTTTGGTGAAGAGCGTGTATTTGATACACCGCTGGCTGAATCCGCAATCGGCGGTCTGGCTGTAGGTTTGGGTATTCAAGGCTTCCGTCCGGTAGCTGAGATTCAATTCGTAGGTTTTATCTTCGAAGCCCTTGACCAAATGGTGGTTCAAGCAGCTCGTATGCGTTTCCGCTCTGGCGGCAAATACAATTCTCCAATCGTATTCCGTACACCATTCGGTGGCGGCGTTAAAGCGGCAGAATTGCACACAGACTCTCTGGAAGGTTTGCTCACGCAAACTCCGGGTATCAAAGTGGTAGTTCCTTCGAATCCGTATGATGCAAAAGGTCTGATGATCGCTTCTATCCGTGATAACGATCCGGTATTCTTCATGGAGCACTTGAACCTGTACCATGCATTCCGTGCAGAAGTGCCTGAAGAAGACTACGTTGTTGAGCTTGGTAAAGCAAACGTTGTTCGTGAAGGTTCTGACGTTACGATCATTACTTACGGTATGATGGTTCATACTTCTGTAAAAGCTGCTGAAGAGCTTGAAAAACAAGGCATCAAAGTTGAGGTTATCGACCTTCGTACGATCAGCCCGATCGATATCGATACGGTAGTTGCTTCTGTTAAGAAAACAAACCGTGCAATTGTTGTACAAGAAGCTCAAAAGAGCGCGGGTGTTGCTGCTGAAGTCATTGCACAAATCAATGAAAAAGCAATCCTGCATCTGGAAGCACCGGTTCTGCGTGTAGCTGGTCCGGATACGGTATATCCATTTGCACAAATCGAAGATACATGGCTGCCTAACCCTGCGCGTATCGTTGCAGCGGTTAACAAAGTCATGAACTTCTAATTCAATCATCTGACATGCCGCAAGGCGCAGTATGGTGATTCACATCGCAGCTCAGGCTGCACTGTAAACAGCCATTAGCCCCTTGATTGACAGTTATTTGCACTCGCAGTAACAGTTGGTTTTTGGAGCTAAGGGTTGTTTTCAGGATTGAGCAAATAATCAAGGAGGTTTTTCAGTTGGCTAAATTTGAATATAAATTCCCTGAACTGGGCGAAGGCCTTCACGAAGGCGAAATCATCAAGATGCACATCAAAGTCGGGGACAAAGTAACTGACGACGATATCATCATGGAAGTACAGAACGACAAAGCGGTTGTTGAAGTTCCTTGTCCGGTTAACGGCACAGTAACTGAAGTTTTCGCTAAAGACGGTCAAATTTGCCACGTTGGTGAAGTTGTAGCGGTAATCGATGCAGAAGGCGAACTGCCTGAGCAAGACGATGCTCCTGCTGGCGACCAAGGTGCACAAGAGAAAGACGCAGCACAAGGCGGAGCTGATACTAGCGGTTCTTCTGCAGCAGCTTCCAGCTCCAATGCAGCGCAAGAAGGTGGCAGTAACAGTGTTCCTGCAGTACCTGCAAAAGACGTTCTGGCTACGCCAAGCGTTCGCAAATTTGCTCGTGAGCAAGGTGTAGACATCGCTCAGGTTAACGGAACTGGCAACAACGGTAAAGTAACCAAAGAAGATGTGGAATCCTTCAAAAACGGTGGCGGTTCTTCCGCAGCGGCATCTTCCGAAGCTCCGGCTCAAGAAGAGAAAAAATCCGCAGCACCTGCAGCTGCAGCAGCTGATCAACGTCTTGAAGAAGAGCGCGTACCATTCAAAGGTATCCGTAAAGCAATCTCCAATGCGATGGTTAAATCGGCTTACACTGCACCGCACGTTACAATCATGGACGAAGTGGATGTAACTGAGCTGGTTGCTTTCCGTACGCGCATGAAACCAATTGCAGAGAAAAAAGGTACAAAAGTTACTTACTTGCCATTCATCGTTAAAGCATTGGTTGCGGCTTCCCGTCAATTCCCTGCTTTGAACGCAATGATCGATGAAGAAGCAAATGAAATTGTATACAAAAAATACTACAACATCGGTATCGCTACAGATACAGACAACGGCTTGATCGTTCCTGTAATCAAAGATGCTGATCGCAAATCCATCTGGATGATCGCTGATTCCATCCGTGATCTGGCAGCTCGTGGACGCGAAGGCAAGTTGGGTCCTAATGAAATGAAAGGCAGCACAATCTCCATCACTAACATCGGTTCTGCTGGCGGTATGTTCTTCACTCCAATCATCAACTTCCCAGAAGTTGCAATCTTGGGCACAGGACGTATTAGCGAAAAAGCCGTTGTGAAAAACGGAGAAATCGTTGCAGCACCTGTAATGGCTCTGTCCTTGAGCTTCGACCACCGTATTATCGATGGCGCAACAGCACAAAACTTTATGAATTACATTAAACAGCTGCTCGCTAACCCTGAGCTGCTTGTTATGGAGGTGTAAGATATGGTAGTAGGCGACGCTTCTCTCAATATCGACACATTAGTAATTGGTGCGGGACCTGGCGGCTATGTAGCTGCCATCCGCGCTGCACAACTGGGCCAAAGCGTATTGATCGTAGACAAATCCGAGCTGGGCGGCGTATGTTTGAACCGCGGATGTATCCCATCTAAAGCTCTGATCTCTGCTGCACACCAATACGAGTCTGCACTTCACGGCGATGCTTTCGGTATCTCCGCTGAGAACGTAAAAGTAGACTTCGCGAAAACGCAAGAATTCAAAAACGGCGTTGTTAAGAAAATGACTGGCGGCGTAGCTGGTTTGCTTAAAGGCAACAAAGTTGAAGTTTTTAACGGTGAATGCATGTTCATCAACGAAAACGAAGCGCGTGTATTCAACGATCACGAATCCCCGCGTTACAAATTCAAAAATGCAATTATCGCAACAGGTTCCCGTCCAATCGAACTGAAACCTTTCCCGTTTGGCGGACGCATCTTGTCTTCGACAGAAGCATTGAACCTGCCTGAAGTACCAAAAAGCCTGATCGTTATCGGCGGCGGCTACATCGGTGCTGAGCTTGGTCAAATGTACTCCAAATTCGGTGCGAAAGTAACCATCATCGAAGGTCTGGATACTGTACTGCCAGGTTTCGATAAAGACATGACTAGCCTTGTTGCTAAAAACATGAAGAAAACAGGCATCGAAATCGTAACGGGTGCAAAAGCGGAAAGCGCTGAGCAAACAGATAAAGATGTTACTGTTAAATATTCTGTAAATGGTGAGTCCAAAGAAGTAACTGCAGATTACCTGCTCGTTACTGTAGGACGTCGTCCTAACACAGACGGAGAACTGGGTCTTGATATGATCGGTGTTGACGTTGACGAGCGTGGTTTCGTTAAAGTTGACCACCAAGGTCGCACAAGCATTCCTCATATCTTCGCAATTGGTGATATCGTATCTGGTCTGGCTCTGGCACACAAAGCTTCTTACGAAGGTAAAGTGGCTGCTGAAGCAATCGCTGGCCAACCGTCTGTAGTAGACTACAAATGTATGCCAGCTGTTGTGTTCACAGATCCTGAGTGCTCCAGCGTAGGTTACACGGAAAAAGAAGCAAAAGAAAAAGGCTACAAAGTAAAAGCAGGCAAATTCCCTTATGCGGGTAACGGCCGTGCGGTATCTTTGAACCATGCTGAAGGCTTCGTGAAAATCGTTGCTGACGAAGAAAGCGGCCTTGTACTGGGTTGCCAAATCGTTGGTCTGGAAGCTTCCAACCTGATTGCTGAGCTTGGTCTTGCAATCGAGATGGGTGCAACTTTGGAAGATCTGGCGCTTACTATTCACGCTCACCCAACTTTGGGCGAAATCGTAATGGAAGCAGCGGAACTGGTAATGGGTCACCCGATCCACATCATCTCCCGTTAAGATCATCTAAAGCTCGGATTCGTCCGGCATCATATGTACATCCGAAAGAGACGAATAGCGCTGATGCGCTGTTCGTCTTTTTTTTGTTAAGTGTGTATCGTGGTATTACGGTTTTACAGTGTTCTGGTACAAGTTTGATGAGGTTATAAGTCTCTTGCCATAGTGTGAAGGATTTATGGTACACTATTAAAATGATCAGACCTGAAATGTCTGTAGCCCATTTGGTTATTAGTGAGCAACATATATAGAGATGCGAGGAGATACCAACATGAAAAACTATCTCGATTTATTACAAGATATACTGGATAACGGCGTGCATAAAGGGGATCGTACTGGAACAGGCACGCAATCCGTGTTTGGCAGACAGCTCCGTTATGACTTGTCCGAAGGATTCCCGCTGGTGACGACCAAGCGAATTCACCTGAAATCGGTCATCCATGAGCTGCTGTGGTTCTTGAGTGGTGATACAAATATCGCTTATCTGAAGGAAAACGGTGTGAAGATCTGGGATGATTGGGCCGATGAGAACGGTGATCTTGGCCCGGTGTATGGCTCACAGTGGCGTACATGGGAAGCGCCCAATGGGGAAAAAATAGATCAGATAGCAGCTGTGGTGGATTCCATTAAAAATAATCCGGATTCCCGCCGTCATCTGGTAAGCGCATGGAATGTGGCCGAGATCAACAATATGAAATTGCCGCCTTGTCATTTTGCGTTTCAATTTTACGTAGCTGAGGGTAAGTTATCCTGTATGCTGACGATGCGATCTGTCGATACATTCCTTGGACTTCCCTTTAACATTGCCAGTTATGCGCTTCTGACACATATGATTGCTCAGCAGTGTGACCTTGAGGTTGGTGAGTTTATCTGGTCCGGCGGAGATGTGCATATCTATTCCAATCATGTGGAGCAGGTGAAAACCCAGCTGGAGCGAGAGCCCTTTGCCCTGCCTAAGCTGATTATCAAGCGGAAGCCGGATTCCATTTTTGACTACAAGTTTGAAGATTTCGAATTTGAGAACTATCAGCACCACCCGGGCATCAAAGCACCAATAGCGGTATAACAGGCGGCATTTTCCCCTAAAGAAAAGGGAATCGAAAAAATCTGGGTATAACCGCTGCTCTCCAGATTGTTCTGTCATGGGAGTGGATGGTGTAAAATCTTTAGTTCAACCTTTACTTATTTTCATTCAACGGAAGGAGGCACGTTTGTTGAGTATTGAACTTGTATGGGCTATGGGAGAGAACGGTGTTATCGGGCTTAACAATTCGCTTCCCTGGCGATTGCCGAAAGATATGGCGTTCTTCAAACAGCAGACGATTAACAAAACAATTATTATGGGGCGGAATACATGGGAGTCCTTTGGCGGCAAGCCGCTTCCCCAGCGTCGTAATATTGTTGTGACCCGGGATTTGAATTACAAAGCAGATCAAGCGGAGATCGTACATACGATTGAAGAGGGGCTTGCTGCTGCACGGGGCGAGCAGCTCTGTGTTATCGGTGGTTCTCAGGTGTATCGGGAGTTCTTACCGTTTGCCGACCGTCTGGTCGTGACCAAAATTCACGCACAATTTGAGGGCGATACCTTCTTTCCTGAAGTAGATTGGTCGGAATGGGAATTGAAGGAGCAGATTGAAGGCGAGCAGGATGAGAAAAACGTCTATCCCTTCACGTTTGAATTTTACGAGCGTAAACAACAGGTGTGAAGCGTATCGTGTGATTCGAGTGAGAATACAATAGAACAAGAGGCATCGACTTGCGAATTTTTCGTGAACGGTGCCTTTTTATTTTTCATGGATAGTTAAAATTGAAGCAGTATTATGATATGACATTAATATGACACCTGAACTGGATGTTTTTGCATAATATACATTTGGCCGGATTGAGTTTTGGTTAAAAAGTGTAAAAACAGTGTGAGTCAACATTGTAAAGCTTTAAATCATGACTCTAATTCGGTATCAGAGTTATTTTTTCCAAAACTATTGATTTTAATGGTAATTTATCTTACATTTATATAACATTATTAAGAATTATCTCTGAAACTATCGGTTATTACGAAGGGCATCTTGCGTTTTAAAACCAAATTTCTGCTATTGACCATATGTTGATTTGAACGCTATCATGAATAAAATACAAATAATTATGCGGATAATCCATTTAATATTCATTGCCATAAATGCTACTATAATTGAAATATCTTTGAGTAGATTTTGTGATACAATAGACAAAAACTCAGGTAAACGAGTAATCCATTTCATATAGAGCCATGCGAATGAAGGGATTAAGACAAGAACGGATGGGGGAAACGTAAGATGTCTACACCTACTGGATTTATGGAATACAAACGGCAGCTCCCTGCCGATCGAGAGCCAGCGGAGCGCATCAAGGATTGGGAAGAGTTTCATAAACATATGGCTGAGGAAGAACTCAGAACACAAGGTGCACGATGTATGGATTGCGGGACCCCGTATTGTCATACAGGTATAGATATGATTGGCGGGACGTCGGGATGCCCGGTTCATAACCTGATTCCAGAGTGGAACAATCTCGTCTATCGTGGTTTGTGGAAAGAAGCGCTTGAACGCCTTCACAAAACGAACAACTTCCCGGAATTTACAGGTCGTATCTGTCCAGCTCCTTGTGAAGGATCTTGTACAGTGGGACTCATTGGTCAGCCTGTAACCATTAAAACGATTGAAGAAGCGATTATCGAAAAAGGATTCGAAGAGGGCTGGGTAGTTCCACAGCCGCCGGAGAAACGCACAGGCAAGCGTGTAGCTGTGGTTGGTTCAGGTCCAGCGGGACTCGCAACAGCAGCTCAATTGAACAAAGCCGGACATTCGGTAACCGTATATGAACGTTCGGACCGTGTCGGCGGATTGCTGATGTACGGAATTCCAACGATGAAACTGGATAAAAAAGTGGTTCAGCGTCGCGTAGATTTGCTGGAAGCGGAAGGCATTCAGTTTATTACGAATACCGAGATCGGAAAAGATATTCCCGCTCAACAGCTTGTTGATGAATATGATGCAGTAGTTCTGTGTGGCGGAGCAACCAAACCACGTGAATTTAACATCGAAGGTTCTACTCTGAAGGGCGTACATTACGCCATGGACTTCTTGAATGGCAGCATCAAGAGTTATCTGGACTCCAACCTGGAAGATGGCAATTATATTTCAGCGAAGGATAAAGATGTGATTGTAATCGGTGGCGGGGACACAGGTTCTGACTGTGTTGCAACCTCGCTTCGTCATGGCTGCCGTACCATTACGCAATTTGGTACACACACGCAAGCACCAATGGAGCGTGACCGTATCAACAACCCTTGGCCGCAATTCCCTAACGTGTATACGCTTGACTATGCACAAGAAGAAGCAAAAGCTTTGTTTGGTCAAGACCCGCGTGAGTTCTCGATCATGACTACAAAATTTGTGGGTGATGATGAAGGCAATCTCAAAGAGCTGCACACCATTCAAATCGAGCGTATTGTTGATGAGACAGGCCGCAAAATCTACCAGCCAATCCCGGGCACAGAGCGTGTATTCCCTGCTCAGATGGCCATGATTGCGATTGGTTTCGATGGACCGGAACAAACGCTGGTTGAGCAGCTTGGACTGGAAACAGATCGTCGTACAAACGTTAAAGCACGTTATGGCAAATACAACACCAATGTGGACAAAGTATTTGCAGCGGGTGATATGCGCCGTGGTCAAAGTCTGGTCGTATGGGCAATCAATGAAGGTCGTGAAGCAGCTCGTGAAGTTGATAAATATTTGATGGGTGCAACGGTGCTTGCTTAATACTGCTGCATAAATGAGCTGTTATTATTACTGTTTATTAAGAAGTCAAAGCAAATAGCATATTGCATAAAAGATCAGCCCTCGCAGATGCGGGGGCTGTTTGTTGTTCATTGTATTACACCGCAATCGTTGCCGTATTTGTTGTGAAAGTGTGATTGAAAGCATTGCTTTTTACAAGATAAAGACTTATTATTAGATTATAATTATTATAAATAAGATAATGTGTAGTGTGAAACATGACCATGATAAAAATGTGAGTATATCTAAGAACATACGTTTAAGTAAATTAAGGCGAGAATTATTAACGGAGGTGCACCCGCATGGCAGGTAATCGGGACAAGTCCATTACAGAGCAAATTCATCAAATTAAAAATCAATTGGTTGATAAAGGTTACAAGCTAACACAGCAGCGTGAAGTGACAGTACGTGTGCTGCTTGAACATGAGAAGGATCATTTCAGCGCTGAGGAAGTATTTTTGCTGGTCAAGGAGAAGTTCCCGGAGATCGGGCTTGCAACCGTCTATCGAACACTGGAGCTGCTGAATGACCTTCAGGTTGTTGAGAAAATTAATTTTGGGGATGGAGCGGCTCGTTTCGACCTTCGCAGCACAGACGGATCTCATCATCATCACCATCTGATCTGTACCGAATGTGGAAGTGTAGAGGAAATTATGGAAGATGGCCTGCTCAAACTGGAGCAGCAGGTGCTGCGCCAGTATGGATTTGCGGTCACAGATCATCGGCTTGATTTTCAGGGAGTCTGCAAAGAATGCAGAGAAAAGCATAAGCTGGACGAGCAAGCGGCTGGATAATTCATTTCCGGTAGGTGCTCTTGAATCCAAAATCTGATATAATAAGTTTCAGAAGCAAGGGGCTTCCGTCGGCGGAAGGCCCCTTTTTGCCGTCATACAGGGCGGTGAAGGAGGAGAGATGGACGGATGAAGACACTGGTTATCGCGGAGAAACCCGACATGGGTCGAACCATTGCCGCCGTCATAGAACCAAAAGCCAAAAATAATCGAACATATCTGGAAGGTGAGCATTATATCATCACCTGGGCAATTGGACATTTGCTCGGATTGGCTGAACCGGATGCCTATGATTCGAAGTACAAGCGCTGGAACATTGCGGACCTGCCGATCATCCCGGAGCAATTCAAAATTGTGCCCAATCCACGGACAAAGGACCAGCTTAAAACGATCGGAGAACTCGCAAAGCGTGCTTCGTCAATAGTAAATGCTTGCGATGCCGGGCGGGAAGGGCAGTATATTTTTGCCCTCATTCAGCAGCAGTTGAAGCTGCGCCAGCCTGTCAAACGTTTGTGGATATCGGACTTGACGGCCGAAAGCATTCGGCGTGGATTTGATGGGCTTAAAGATGCATCTGAATTTGAAAATCTGACACATGCAGCGCGTGCGCGAAGTGAAGCGGACTGGCTGATTGGCATGAATGCCTCCAGGGCGTTCACGACAAGGCATAATGCTCTCTTGTCTGTAGGTCGTGTGCAGACACCTGTGCTCGCGCTGATCTACGATCGGGAGATCGAGATTGAGGCTTTTCAATCACAGACGTTCTATGAAGTAGCAGCCTGGTTTCGACAGGAGGGTGTCGAGTATCGGGGGGTACGTCAAGGCGACAAGCTTACGGATGCGGAAGCCGCAGAGGCTATAGCGGTCAGTGTGAAGGGCAAGACAGGGCACATCGCGAAATATGAAGCCAAACAAACGAAGGAGTATCCGTATCGGCTGTATGACCTTACTCTTTTGCAGCGGGAGGCGAATGCGAAGTATGGTTACGGGGCCAAAAAAACATTGGATATCGCGCAGGCGTTATATGAAAAACATAAAGTCATTTCGTATCCGCGTACCAATTCCAACTATGTGACGGAGCAGAACATTGAAGGCATGCACAAAACGCTGCAGCTGCTCAAAAATGGAACCTACAGCGAGCTGGCATTGGGTGCAAAGCCTGAGCTGGTGCACAAGAACAATAAAGGGGTATGTAATCCGACCAAGGTGGAGGATCACCATGCGATTCTGCCAACGTTGAAACGGCCAGGAACGCTGTCCAAGGATGAACAGAACATTTACGATCTCATTGTGCGACGTTTTTTGTCTCATTTCTATCCCCCAGCGGAGTACAAGCAGCATACCGTGCTGACGGTAGTTGAAAAGCATGAGTTCAAAACGTCTGTCAAAGAGCTGTTGTCGCTTGGCTGGAAAGTCGTACTGGGTTCCAATGATTCGGAGCAAGGGGCTTCGGGCAAGAAAAAAAGCAAAAAAAACAGCAATGAAGAAGAGGAAGCCGAGGAGTGGACGGACAAAGCGTTTGCCGTGCAGCCTGACTTGCCTGTTCATTGTACAAAGAGTGAGTTTAAAGAGAAAGCTACCCAGCCGCCCAAAAGTTATACGGAGGGAACGCTGCTCAAGGCGATGGAGAGTGCAGGCAAACAGATCGAGAATGAAGAGCTGCGGGATGCGATGAAAGACAGCGGTCTGGGTACCCCGGCGACACGTGCCGCAACGATTGAGCGACTCAAAAATGTAGGTTATATCACGATGCAGGGGAAAAAGATGCAGTTGACTCTGAAAGGACGGACAGCCATCGAGCTGATTCGTCGTGCAGGTGTAGATTTGCTGACTTCCCCTGAGATGACCGGGCAGTGGGAACGCCGATTGCACCAGATTTCCAAAGGTGAGGCAGGACAGGACAAGTTCATGGAAAACGTCAAAAAATTTACGTTGTCCATTATTGAGAAGGTACGTGTTCAGACTCCGGCTGCGGCCAATGCTTTTGGTGAAGATACACGTGGAGGCAAGGGCAGGGGGAAAGGAACTTTGGCTCGCAAGTCATCGGCAGCAAACAACTCCACGAATCGTGCCGGTTCCAGGAAAGCTTCCGCAGTCAATACAAGCTCAAGTACACAAACAGCTGTGCGAACAAGCGCTTCACCACAATCAGGTGTGAGAGAGGTTCTTGCTTCATGCCCTTCTCCCGGCTGCAGCGGGCAAATCATTGAGGGCAAGAAGGGGTATGGCTGTTCCCGTTTCAAAGAAGGCTGTAAATTTGTCATTTGGAAAGAGTATGCGGGTAAAAAGATTACAAGTAGTATGTTAAAGTCGTTAGTAGAGAAGGGCAGCACGCAGGTGCTTTCGTTCAAACGCAAGGACGGCAGCACGGTGAAGGCACGTATCATCTTGAAGAATGCTGCAACAGGTGAGTTGTCAGGGGAGAAGCAGGAAACCTAAGAAATCCTGAAAATCTGAAAATCCTGTCTGTATACACAATGAAAAAAGAAACCCGTGTTTCCGGTGAAATGTCCTCAGGCAAAGGATGCATTCGCCAGGAAGCAGGGTTTCTTGTCATTTGCAGAACCCATTAACCATGGGTTCTTTGCTTCTGCTGCTGTTGTATATTTTCATGAATCACTTTAGGGACCTCTTCCAACGCAGTGATTGTATACATGGAGACTTCGGGATTTGGCTGCAGCTCAACGATATTATACTGCCATTCATTGGGCTGTTTAATGTAGATGCTGTGGATTCCGGCATTCACGGCAGGCATAATGTCTGTGCGAAGCGAGTTGCCGATCATCCAGGTTGCACGCCGGTCGAATGTGCCGCTCGCGAGAATACCCTCAAGTGCTTCGATATTTTTGTGCTGACGAATATAAATGCGGTCATCAAAATAAATCGAAAGTTTCATCTGATCAATTTTGCGCTGCTGAATTACCGTTTCCCCGCCAGTGTACAGATAGAGCGAATGTCCAGCGGACTTCAGGTCTTCTAACGTTTCAACCATATGGGGGTAAGGTTCAACTTCCTGTGTGTATACACTCATGCCCAGCTTGCTCAGGTATGTTTCTTCTTTGGTTGAAGTAGGCCGCGCATACCTTTGGGAAAAGTAACGATACGTATCAATCAGAGACTGCGGAAAATGGTGGCTTGCGAACCCGACCTTGTTTACTCCAGTCACGTCTATTTCAAGCTGTTTCTCCCGAATCTGCTGTGTGGTCAGGGGATGACCATCAAACCATTGCATCATGTTCTCGAAGAACTCTCCCAGAACCAGATTAAAATATTTATTACAATACACAAGAGTATCATCGAGATCAAACAAAATATGTTGTTTAATTAAAGCCATAGTTACTCACTCCTTACAGCCGGCAAACTTCACTTTCTCATCATTCAGATGCGAATATAGGATTCCAGAAACATATTTAATTCAGATACGCCGTCCGGCCGAATGCTGTATTTTTCTTTACGATTGCTTCCGAGCAGATGGGTACGCAGCAAACCTGCAATACGAAGGGCCATGACCTGATCCTTCACGGGGTCTTCATCTTTGCCAAGCTCTTCACACATCTCCGCAAGCGACTTCGGTTCGTCCGATACATATCTTAACAGGCGAAGTCTTTCGGGATCTGCCAATGCATGCGTGAATCGAAGCAAACATGTTGGCGGCTCGTCCTCGCTCTCCTCGGGCGTATCTACAGGATATTGTATAATCATCATGCCTTCATAGAAGCAGTACATGTTAATTGGACGGTTATGCACGGTCGGGAACAGAATAACTTCGTTAAGTCCGGGCATCGGTTCGACAATTACGCCTGCTGTGGCGTATTCAATTAATAATTCGGGCCCCATCTTTTCAAGCAAAATACGTTTTTCTTCAGCGTCTTCTTCAAGCCATACACGATGATCCTCGCTTATATTCTGGCAGTAATGCTGATCCCATAGTCGCAATAATGGGACATAGCTGTTCCGAATACGCGTGGATTCTTCTATTGTAAGCTCAGGCATTAAAGGAGATATGCGTGCAAACAATTCTTCTGCTGAAAGCTCAGAGAGCATATTCAGAAAGTCCTGATTCTCCGAGGTTGTATTCTGATAAGCTGCCCATGCAAACAGAACATCGAAATCGTCAAAGGGCCACGTTGCGGCTGGTGCAAGTGCAGCTCTCACATTGGAGCTTAGCTTGCCTTCAACGTCCTGAATCCATTCAGGACCAATGTCCAGATGCTGAATCCATTTCTTAGTAACATAGACCAGAAAGCTGTTAAGCATCTCATATATCGGTGAGACATCAATTTTAACGTGATAAGCCATAATGATGCAGAATCCTCCCGTCACATCTAGATATACACAGCGACTTATGTACTATTATGGCTTGTTTTGCAGGGCGTTGTCCACTATAATGTTCAAGTTCGGGGGTATATTGCGACACAATCGTTAAAGTATACACCTATATAATGACAGACTAAAGATCGTCAGCGATGGCGATTTTTCTTTGTTTGCGCTTGCAGGAGGAATAAATTACTGTGACATCCCTATTCAGATCTAAAATATCACCATCCACATCAAACTATTTGATCCTGATTACTGTGATTGTTGCAGCAGGAGTCAGCCAAGGACTGTTGCTGCCTGTGTTATCTATTTTCTTGGAAGAGCGGGGCGTTTCGCCCGGTGTGAATGGACTAAATGCTGCAGCGCTTTATGTAGGCTCCTTTGCCATGACACTGGCTGCCGAGCGTCTCCTCGGGGTATTGGGATTTAAAAAGCTGATTGTTGTCGGTTTGATTTTGGTCATGCTGCCTTTACTGTTGTTTCCTTACTTTTCCGGACTGAAAATATGGTTTGTGCTTCGCCTGATTGTTGGCATTGGAGATAGTGCCCTGCATTATGCTGCCCAGCTATGGGTGCTGCTTGTTACGGCGCCTGAGAAGCGGGGGAAGTACATATCGCTATACGGTATGTCCTATGGACTGGGATTCAGTATCGGCCCGCTAGGAATTAAACTGCTCACGTTCGGTGATGCTGTTCCGTTTCTGGTGCTGTTTGCAGGCATGGCCGCAGTGCTTGTTCTGGTTATGGTGAAGCTGCCAGATACCCGGCCGGAAAAGGTGGAGCATGGCCATTTGCCGGAACGGCGTTTTCGCCGCAGCTTCGCCTGGGCATGGTATGCCTTGCTGCCGGCACTATTATACGGTTATATGGAGGCTGGCATGAACAGCAATTTCCCTGTGTATGGGCTCCGAATCGGATATGATGCAAACGAGATTGCTTCCCTGCTTCCTTTTATAGGGTTCGGAGGATTGTTTCTTCAGCTTCCGCTTGGCTTGTTAAGTGACCGATACGGTCGAAAACAGGTTCTGATGACAGCCGGTATAGGAGGAGGCATTGCGTTTATGCTGGTCCCTCTTGCCGGCACGCATTTTTGGTTAACGCTGATACTCATGCTCATTGCGGGAGGTCTTGTCGGTTCCTTTTTCTCTCTCGGTCTGGCGTATGCCGCAGATATTTTGCCGAAAGCCTTGCTGCCTGCAGCTAATGTAGTGGCCTCATTTCATTTTACGATCGGAAGCATCGTCGGCCCCAATCTGGGAGGGCAACTGATTCATTGGGTGTCCCCTGGCAGCATGTTTACGATGCTGGGCTGCTTTTATTTCATTTTTGGTATCACGGGTGTATTATTTCGGCGTAAACGTGAAGCGGAATTTGTGTTAAAATAGAAGCGGGTGTTCGCATGGAAATTGATGTCCATTTCCGAGTACACTAGTAGCAGGGAAAAACATGGACAAGAGGAGACATCGCGATGATCAGAGTGGAGAACTTGAGTAAATCCGTTGGAGTGGATCGTATTCCAATCCTGCGTGATATTCGTTTTGATATGCAGCAAGGAGAGATGATTGCGGTGGTCGGCTCCAGCGGGAGCGGCAAAAGCATGCTGCTAAAATGTTTGGCGATGAAGGAAAAGTGGGATTCCGGCAGCTTCACGGTCGATGGCATCGATATTTTGAAAGAGGGCTGGTCCGGTAAACAGAAAATCAGAAGAGAATGGGCATACTTGGAGCAGAACCCGCAGTTGTATCCGAGAAAAACGGCGCTGAAAAACGTACTTATTGGACGTTTTGGTCAGACTCCATTATGGAGGATGGCAACAGGCATGGTGCGTTCAGACGACTACATGGGGGCGATGGATCATCTCGAAGGCCTTGGTCTCCTGGACAAGGCTCATCAGACTGCCGAGAAGATGAGCGGCGGCGAGAAACAGCGTGTTGCCATTGCACGTGCTCTTGCACACGGAGCTAAGGTTGTTCTGGCGGATGAACCGGTCATCGGGCTTGATCCCCACACCGCTGACGCCGTACTGGAGACTTTGCGCAAATTATGTGAAGAGGAACGAGCAACCATAATTACCGTGCTTCCGATTGAACTCGCAGAGAAGCATGCTTCACGAATCTGGGGCATTGCGGAAGGCCGGATTGTGTTTGATATACGCGGACGCAGATTGACACAGCAGGAAAAAAATCAGATTTAACCGATATAATGAAAAGAGTGATGAGATTGCTTAATTCGCGTTGGGGGCGCTGCATGGCAGCAGGTTCAATGGCTGTTCTGCTTGGAGCGGTGCTGAGCGGCTGTACGGTAATTAGCGACCCCAAGCTTCTGATGAAGCCGCCGATGATGTCTACGGACAAAGAGAAGCTGTATAATATTGTGCAAAAGGAAACTCCGCCCGAAAGCAAGCTGATTCGTCCTAAGGACATGAGCAACACGAGCATGATTCGTGTCGAGGACCTGAATGGCGACGGTATTCGTGAGGCGAGTGTTTTCTATGAGACGCCGAATGAAAATGTGCGTATCCATGGCATGATTTTGGAGGAGCAGGGAGGCTCCTGGGTCAAAAAACTGACGTTTGATGTACCAGGTAACGAACTGGAATCGTTTAAGGTAATGGATATTACGAATGACGGGAATCCGGACATTGTGGTGGGCGTCAGCCTGCAGGATCAGAAAGCCTTGACGGCTTATTCTTATAAGGGAGGCGTTCTGGAGCAGGTACTGGGTGGTGTGCCATACAATCAGGTGATTATTGATGATATGCAGGGCGATGCGCTTGATCTAAGCGGGGACGGCAAAAGTGATTTTGTCGTTGTTTCGTTGAATGCTAGCGGATTCGCCACGATTGCTTTGTACCAGTATCAGGATGACAGCTTTAAGGAAATAGACAAGGTTGTTACGGACTATACGGTCAAGGAAGTATACAATGCGCTTGGCGGCGAGATTGCTGACGGAAAAATGGGCATCGTGCTGGATGCAGACCTCGATGATCGCAGTTCCTTCACACAAATTATGTATGTTCAGGACAACAAACTCGTCAGTGCTTTTAAATCACCGGATCAAACGTACAGAGATGACAAAATTTTAAGCGGTGATGTGAACAATGATGGTATTATTGAGTTTGGATTAAAAGAAACACCCAAGGGCTGGGAGCATTACGTGTTTGATTCACGCATGTGGTTCTATACGTTCTACCAGTGGGATGGCAAAGAGGGCAAGAAGTTTGTGTCGTTCCAGTTCCGGGATGATGCAGATCTGTTCCATCTTAACCTGAAGCCGGAATGGTACGGCAAGATCACTATTGACACCAAATCGGAGAAGGAAAAATATATCCGGTTCAAAATGATCAAAACGGATGAAACCGTAGCCGAGGTCAAATATTTTACATTTTCACAGTGGGATCTTGAAAAGGGGAAGAGCTGGAAGGAAATTACGCGAACGAAAGATCGGGTAATTGCATCACGTGTTGCACAAGCGGAGGCGGGCAAGGATGCATTAAGTAAAACTTCTCAGCTGAATAGAAAGGAAGAACTTAATGAGTAAAGTACTTATTCTTGAGGATGAAGAATCCATCCGTAGTTTTATTGTCATTAACTTGAAAAGAAACGGATTTGAAGTGCTGGAAGCCGGGGATGGGCATGAAGCTCTGCGCATTTTACAATCCGTTCCGGATATTGATCTTGCACTGCTGGATGTTATGGTGCCGGGAATTGACGGGTTTGAAGTATGCAGACGCATTCGTGAAACGAACGAACGGCTTGGCATTATTTTTCTGACGGCAAAGGTTCAGGAGCAGGACAAAGTCTATGCTCTGTCCGTCGGGGCAGATGATCACGTAAGCAAACCGTTCAGTCCGACCGAGCTGATTGCACGTATTCAATCCTTGCTGCGCCGGGTCAACGTACATCGCGAAACCGCCGCCAAGGTAACGTTCCAATCCGGACCGTTCTCTCTGGATTTAATCTCCAAACAGTTTAAAAAGAATAATGAAGCGATCGAGCTGACGCCTACAGAGTTCTCTTTAATACAGTTCTTCCTTGAAAAAGAAAATACGCCGCTGAGCCGGGATCTGCTGCTGGATCACGTATGGGGCAAAGAGTACATGGGTGATCCTAAAATTGTGGATGTTAACATCCGTCGTCTGCGTCAAAAAATCGAGAACAATCCTTCCGAGCCTGAATACCTGCAAACTGTATGGGGTCACGGGTACAAATGGAAGGGCCGGGATCAATGATAAAAAAAGGTATTACGCGGCAGATTGTGCTGCATTATTTTATTGTAGTATTTCTCGCACTTGTACTGGTTGAATTTGTGTTTATGCTGGCCGTGCAGCGGTTTTATTACGAGAGTATCTACAATACGATTAGCACCCACATCACCAACAACAGAGACTTTCTTGAGCCGATTGCCAGAGCGAGCAACGGAGAGGACGGCAATAACAATCTTTCCAGATTGCTCGTTCGTCTTGCGTTAGACAACACCGAGCTGGAGATTCTGGATCTGAACGGGCGGGTGTTAGCAAGTTCGACAGCATTTGAATCAGATCGGGCAGTGCTGCAGACAAGTGATATTATGCAGGCGCTGAACGGCGATATGGGACGCTGGATCGGCAGGCAGCCGAATACGGGTGAATCGGTCATGGCTGTGGCTAACAAATTCGATCTGGGCGGGGAGAACACGTACATTGTACGTTATCTGACCTCTCTGGAATCGGTCAACTCGAAGCTGCTCGTCATGGGGCTGCTGGCTATTGCGGTCGGTGTTGGCGTACTTGCCATCGTGTTAATTATAAGTATAGGTATGGCTAACTCGATTGTACGTCCAATCAACAGCATTACAGCGGTATCCGCACAGATGGCGAAAGGCCGGCTGGATGTGCGAGTCAAGGGGAATTACAAACACGAGCTCGGGGAACTGGCTTCAACGCTGAATTTCATGGCCCATGAAATTGTGCGCAGTAACCAGATCAAGGATGACTTTATTTCCTCCATATCACATGAACTGCGAACGCCTCTGACCAGTATCAAAGGATGGAGTGAGACACTCGACTCGGGCGGGTATGACCCGGAAGAGACACGCATCGGTATGGGAATCATCGCCAAGGAAACCGAGCGGCTGATTGGGCTTGTGGAGGAAATGCTTGATTTCTCCAAGCTGCAGCAAAATCAGATGAAGCTGGTTAAAGGGACAGTGAATATCCGTGAGGTTGTACAGGAGACTATGCTGAATGTGTGGGCCAAAGCCGAACAAAAGCAGGTTCATCTGAAGCTGGAGACGGATGAGACGCGTGCCTACAATGTGTATGGCGACGGGAATCGTCTGAAGCAGGTCTTTCTGAATATCGTCGACAATGCGATCAAGTTCTCGCATGAGAATTCCTGGATCTTTCTGTCTGTCAAAGAGGAGAAAGGGCAGATTGTTGCAGCTGTTCAGGATACGGGAATCGGCATTAGCGAGGAGCATTTAATCAAGGTAAGAGATCGCTTTTTCCAGGTCAACCATCAAAATGGTGGAACCGGGCTCGGGCTTGCCATCACACAAGAACTTGTGGAGCTTCATGAGGGTACCATTACGATGCAAAGCGAGCTTGGATCAGGAACAACGGTTACAGTAACCTTGCCTATGCTTAACGAGGAGAATTCGCTGGCGGAACAAAGTGTGATAATGACAGAGCCTGAAGTGAAGCCTGAATCGGGCAATACTTTTGCTCAGTCGGAGCATCAGCATTCAGCTCAAGACTCGTCTGATCAAGAGAAGAAATGATCATTGTGGGTTAATCTCACTTACCAGGATGATATAGAGAAAAACGAAAGGCGAGCCGTCATGGCTCGCCTTTTATCATATCGCATGTTCTTATGTTGTTATTCATGTCTAAATCCTTAAAATGCCAAGTCCATACATTATGAGGATAATCCACCTGTGCGGAGACGACCGCTTTTTTCGTAAACCTCTTTCAGTATACGTACCGGCTGTGTGCGAACAGCTGGTTTAGGTGCTATGACCTCATTTGGTCCAACGACCACAATTTCATCGGCTGTACCTTTAACAATGGCACCGTCTTTGATGATGGCTCCTTCACCGATAATGGCACGTTCAATATGAACGCCGCGGCCTACGCGTGCATTTGGCATAATAACACTGTCAAGCACTTCGGAGCCTTTGCCAACTTCTGCACCACAGAAAATGACGGAGCGCTCTGCTCGGCCTTCAATGGCACAAGAGTCGTGAACCATAGAGGAGATATGCTCCACTTGTGGTTGTCTTGTTTTGATTGCACTCGGTTTAGAGCGCCATTCGCGGGTAAACATCGGCCAGTCTTCTCGCTGAAGGCTCCAGTTCTCCTCGTTGTACAGCAGATCCATATGTGCATCCCAAAGACTTTTCACCGTGCCAACATCTTTCCAATACCCATCAAAGTTGTAAACGTAAAGAGAGTTTGTTTCATTTAACATCTGCGGGATGACATCCTTGCCAAAATCATGACTTGAGTTTGGATTCGCAGCATCTTCAAGCAAATGTCGTTTCAAATATTGCCAATTAAACATGTAAATACCCATAGAAGCGAGGTTGCTTTTTGGTTCCGCAGGTTTCTCGGCAAATTCAGTTACGCGCAGATTTTCATCTGCGGCCATAATACCAAAACGATGTGCTTCTTTCCACGGCACTTCCATAACGGAAATCGTCGCAGCAGCGTTGTTCGCCTGGTGTGCCTCAAGCATCTCGCGATAGTTCATATGATATATGTGATCACCCGACAAAATCAGCACATTTTCGGGATTTTGCTGGTCAATATAGTCCATATTTTTGAATATGGCATCCGCAGTTCCCAAGTATTCGTCATTTCCTGTATGATAAGATGGAAGCAAGGAGATTCCAGTCTTTTTTGAATCACCATGTGACCATGGCTCTCCTTGACCAATATGTTCGTGCAGCGAATCCGCCTGGTACTGCGTCAGAACTCCTACAGTGTCGATGCCTGAGTTAACGCAGTTACTGAGAGGAAAATCGATGATACGGTAGTGCCCGCCAAACGGTACAGCGGGTTTTGCAATTCTCGAGGTTAAAGGAGCTAATCGCTTTCCTTCTCCTCCCGCCAACAGCATAGCGATGCAATCTTTATTAAACATGATCGTTTCCCTCCCAAAATATTTGTGCATTGTAGTACATTAGTAAACGAAAGCAGGACTTGTGAAACTATTGTTATTGTAAAAATTCTGAAAAACTACATCATTTTTTTAAATAACGCATTTTTCTTTTCAACTTGGCTAAAATGGGGTAATGGTTAGCGTTATATCTATTTTCTGGAGAAAAGAAGGTGATCTCTTGGCTATTCAACCGCTGACACATCCGGATATTTCGCCGGAGCATATTTATTTATTTCATGAAGGCAATCTTCATCACAGTTATCGAATGTTGGGCGCGCAGCCTGAGACTCGCGATCACCGTCAAGGGTTCCGCTTTACCGTGTGGGCACCAAACGCCGTAGAAGTTGGACTGGCTATGGACCGTAATGGGTGGAAGGGTGAAATGGAACCATTATATAAGATACCCGAATCAGGATTTTGGAGTCGTTTTTTTCCGGGAATTGAAGAAGGTACTTTATACAAATTTCGCATTTTAACGGAAGACGGCACCGAAATGCTCAAAGCCGACCCTTATGCATTTCAGGCCGAGGTTCGCCCTCAAACGGCATCCGTTACAAGCTCGATCCAAGGCTATAAATGGAATGACGGTGCTTGGAGACGCAAGCAACGCATGATCTACAATAAGCCTTTACATATTTATGAAATGCATCTGGGTACCTGGAAGCGGAAGGACGACGGAAGTTTATACAGCTATCGTGAGATGGCAGACTTGCTCGTTCCTTATTTATTGGAGATGAATTACACTCATGTCGAAATGATGCCGCTCAGTGAACATCCGTATGATCTGTCCTGGGGATACCAAAACACCGGGTTTTACGCGCCAACCAGCCGTTATGGGCATCCAAAAGATCTGATGTATCTGGTGGATACTTTACATCAGGCGGGTATTGGCGTATTGCTTGATTGGGTACCTGCTCATTTTGCCAAGGATGCACATGGTCTGCGTTTGTTCGACGGAACACCGCTGTATGAATACGCAGATCCGATGTTAGCCGAGAAGCCGGGATGGGGCACACTCAGCTTTGATTATTCCAAACCGGAGGTTCGTTCATTTCTCATCTCCAATGCATTGTATTGGCTGGAAATGTATCATTTTGACGGACTTCGGGTAGATGCGGTAACAAGCATGCTGAGACTTGATTTTGAAAAGCAGCCCGGTCAGTATCGTACCAATGACGAAGGGGGCCTGGAAAACAAAGAAGCGGTAGCCTTTTTACAGCAATTAAATACTACGGTTTTTGAATATTTTCCCTATGCCTTAATGATGGCTGAAGAATCCAGTGCATGGCCGATGGTTACGATGCCGGTGGACAAAGGCGGTCTGGGCTTCAACTATAAGTGGAACATGGGCTGGATGAACGATACGCTGGACTACATGGAATCTGACTTTCATGAACGTGCTTCCAAACACCATTTGCTGACATTCCCGGTTGTATACTCCTTTTCTGAAAATTATGTGCTTCCTCTGTCTCATGACGAGGTGGTGCATGGTAAAAAGTCACTTCTGAACAAAATGCCAGGAAGTTATGAGCAGAAATTCGCGGGTATGCGCGCGTTTCTCGGTTATTTCATGACATTCCCGGGCAAAAAGCTGTTATTCATGGGCGGAGAGTTCGGCCAGTTCATCGAATGGAAAGATGAGGATCAACTGGACTGGTTTTTGCTCGATTATGACAGTCACCGCAGCCTGCACAGGTATGCACGGGAGCTGTCTAATCTGTACATCCGTGAAAAAGCTTTTTGGGAGCTTGATCATTCCTTTGACGGTTATGAATGGATCACTCCGGATGATCAGGGCCAAAGTGTCATTTCATACGTACGCAAAGGAAAAAAACCTGCGGATACACTCCTGGTGCTCATTAATTTCCAGCCTGTCAAAAGGGAGCGTTACCGGATTGGCGTCATGCGTCCCGGTATGTATACCGAAGTTCTGAACAGTGATCATATCGATTACGGTGGTTCAGGGATAACTAATAATATGCAGTTGCCTACGCAAAAGATTCCTTTTCACGGGCATGGACACAGTCTGGAACTGGATTTGCCGCCGCTCAGCGTTGTCATTTTAAAGAAGATGACACGTCGGAAAACGGAGCCCGGCGCTGAAGGTAGCGCTTCCGTGAAATCGAAAAAAAATACAGAAAAAAAAGAGAAAAAGACCAAAGTGAAAGCTATTCCGGAGGACAGCACGCTTAAGCCAAAAAGGGGGACAAAAGCATGAACATTTTATTTGCCGCAGCGGAAGCACATCCGTTTATTAAAACAGGAGGACTTGCCGATGTCATCGGTGCTCTGCCTCAGGCCTTGAAAAAAAATGGAGCAGATGTACGAGTGATCCTTCCGAAGTACAAAGGTATTCCTGACGAATACAAACAGGCGATGAAGCCTGTGCTTGTAACGGATGTTCCGCTGGGTTGGCGCAGACCCTATTGCGGGATTGAAATGCTGGAGCATGATGGAATTCCGGTCTACTTTGTAGATAATGAGTATTATTTTGCAAGGGACGGGGTTTATGGATATATGGATGATGGGGAGAGGTTTGCATTTTTTAACCGGGCTGTGCTGGAGGTGCTGCCGCAGCTAGGTTTCAAGCCAGATGTTCTGCACACGCATGACTGGCATGCGGGCATGATCCCACTGCTTTTGAAGGCACATTATGCCCACGATTCGTTCTATAGTGAGATGCGAACGGTGTTCACTATACATAATTTGCTGTATCAAGGCGTGTTTCCGCACGAATTGTTTACCGAGATACTGGAACTGGATGACCGTTATTTCACGATGGATGGAGCTGAATATTATGGCAATGTGAATTTTCTGAAAACTGGAATTGTGTTCTCGGATCATGTGACAACCGTAAGCCCCACTTACGCAAGAGAGGTGCAGACCTCACATTACGGATACGGGCTGGACGGACTGCTCAGCTCATTGGGAGACCGTTTTAGTGGCATAGTGAACGGGATTGATACGAAAAGTTATAATCCGGCAACCGATAATAAAATTGCTGTTAAATATAGAACCAGTCTGTCCAAAAAGGTTGAAAATAAAATCGAGCTGCAAAAGGAGCTGGGACTTCCCGTTCGCCCGGATGCTCCTCTGATGGTGATGGTGACAAGACTTGTGGATTCAAAGGGTCTGGACCTCGTATGTCGTGTCCTGGATGAACTGCTTTATTATGATGATATTCAATTTGCGGTGCTGGGCACTGGAGATGAAGCATATGAGCATTGGTTCCGGGAAGCGGCCAACCGATATCCTCTCAAAATGTCTGCGCAAATTACGTTTAACGATGGTTTGTCTCGCCGCTTCTACGCAGGAAGTGATATTTTCCTGATGCCATCAAAGTTTGAGCCATGTGGAATCAGCCAGCTGCTGGCACTGCGTTATGGCAGTGTACCGCTGGTAAGGGAAACTGGAGGGCTTAATGATACAGTGCAGGCCTATAATGAGTTTACAGGGGAAGGGAACGGCTTTTCCTTTACGAATTTCAATGCCCACGATATGATGAACACCATTCGCCGTGCAGAGGATTTCTATCGTCAGCCAGATCACTGGAAAAAAATTGTTAAAAATGCGATGGGTGGAGAGTACAGCTGGGATGTATCAGCAGAGGAATACATGGAAATTTACCGTCGTATTCAGGTTTAGATCATTTCGTAGGGCTTGCCTTGTTTATACTGAAAGAGCTTTAGTATTGCCGCAGTGTTGAAACTGCGGTTTTTCCATTTCACAGCATGTTTGGAGTGAGCTAGAAGGCTGTTTGATGAAGTCGGAATGGTGAAAATCGAAAAGAGTTAGCTTGAAATGAGAACAGCTGTGAATTAAATAATTCTTGTCTGTTCATTTCAAACTAACTCTAATCTTAGTGAGGTGGCTGCTTACCGAACGGCCTGCTCGAATTCTGCGCGAATAGCTTGCAGCAGCTCGGGTTGGTTGATAACGTCAAACGCAGTTCCGGCAAGTGCTTTGGCGCCAAGAATCATGCCATCCAGGGCACGCTCTTGCAAGGCGAGATCACGGAATTCAATCGAGTGCAGCGTATGCACTTCGTCCACCACTTTGATGTAAGGGTGGATGGCTGGACAACGCAGCGATACGTTGCCGATATCCATCGAGCCATGATCGTTTCCGCTAATAATCTCTTCCTCCGGAATGCCAAGCTCGATCAGATTATGGCTGAACGCGTTAGAAAAGATTTCATTGGTTACCATCTCATCATAAGACGTTTCGTAATTGGATGTTACGAGCCTGCAGCCTGTCTGGAGAGCGGCTCCTTGTGCAATTTGAATGACACGTTCGGTTAACACGTTTAATTCCTTGCGGGTAGCAGCGCGAACGTAAAACTGAGCGGAGGCATAATCCGGGATGATGTTTGCCGCTTGTCCGCCGCTGTTAATAATGCCATGAATGCGAACGCTGCTTTTGACCTGCTGACGGTACGCGTTTATTCCGTTAAAGGTTTGAATAACAGCATCCAGTGCATTGATACCTTCATGCGGGCTGGCAGCAGCGTGGGAAGCTTTTCCGTGAAACTCGAATTGCACCGCATCAATCGCAAGAGAGCTGCCTGATTTTTCATACGCATAGAACGGATGGGCCATCAGGGCTACATCACATGTATCGAATAAACCGGCTTCCGCCATTGGAACCTTCGCTCCACGTGTTTCCTCTGCAGGTGTACCAAAAACTTTAATTGTTCCGCCCAATTCGTCAAGAACAGCTTTCAAGCCGACAGCTGCACCGAGGCTCATCATGCAGATCAGATGGTGACCACAGGCATGGCCGATCTCAGGCAAGGCGTCGTACTCACAGAGCAGCGCAATCGTAGGGCCGGGTTTGCTAGCAGTGTAAGTTCCGATGAAGGCAGTCTCCAGCCCAAGGACCGGAGCTTGAACTTCAAATCCATGATAGGAAAGTTCTTCCTTCAGACGGGCAGAGGCTAAATATTCTTCATTTCCAAGTTCAGGATGTGCTCCAATATATGATGAAATGTCTTTGAAACGGGAAGCATATTGATCAATCACGTTAAATATTCGGTTTTTATCTGGTGTCATAGTTAAACTCCTTTGGTAAATGAAAATGATTTTGTAATCATAACATATTTGCAATGTTATTCTCAGAAACACATCAAAATTCAATCTCGAAAATGCATTGCATAATCATGCATTGTACTTTATAATGACTCAGTCATCAACACATTGACTGACGAATCAGTACGTAAAAGTAATTATAGCATTGTAAGGGGAGAACAAGGTTGAAATTAATAAGTCGTTATACCGTAATGCTGTTAACGTTTCTTCTTTTTCTGACGGCGGCTGCACCTGCGGCGCTGGCGAGTGGAACTACAGACAGCTCAGGCGGCAAGAAGCTGGTGCTCGGGACGAGTGCCGATTTTGCACCCTATGAATTTCACAAAGTAATTAATGGTAAAGATGAAATCGTGGGCTTTGATATTGCGATTGCCAAAGAAATAGCCAAGGATCTGGGAGCAGAGCTTGTCATCGAGGATATGGGCTTTGACGGACTCCTGCCTGCGCTGCAGAGCGGTCGTGTGGATCTTGTTGTCTCAGGCATGACACCAACGGATGAGCGTAAGCAGAGCATCGATTTCTCGGAACCATATTATAAATCAAAGCAGGTTGTACTGGTTCGTAGTGCGGACAAAGACAAGTACCCGGATATGAAGGCATTGGAGAATGTCAAAATCGGTGTGCAAAAAGGTTCTATTCAAGAAACGATTGGACAAGGCATTCCTGGCGCAAAGCTGACTTCGTTGGATAAAATCTCTGATATCGTGCTGCAGCTGCAGACGAAACGTGTGGATGCAGCCATTGTAGAGGATACCGTAGCTGCCGGATACCTCGATGACATGATTGTGCTTGCACCGGCTGTTCCGGACGAGGAGCAGGCTGAGGCTGCTGTCGGGATTCGTAAAGGTAATACGGAATTGTTAACTGCTGTAAACAAAACGTTAGACCGACTGAAAAGCGAAGACAAGATCAACCAGATGGTTACGGAAGCAAGTCTGCTGATGGCTGATAAAGTTAACAAGTCGCAGAACATTTTCCAATTATTCTGGCAGTATAAGGGCTTATACGCAACAGGTATCGGCTATACACTGCTATTATCCGCTCTGGGTGTATTTTTCGGGGTAATCATCGGTTTGATTATCTGCCTGTTCCGTCTTCACAATATGGCAATTTTACGCTGGATCGGAACAACGTATGTTGAAGTGATACGGGGTACACCAATGCTGGTTCAACTCATGATCATCTACTATGGGGTGTCTTTAACTTTTGGAATCAACTTCACAGCGCTTCAAGCTGGTATAATGACGCTGTCCATCAACAGTGGTGCGTATCTTGCTGAAATTTTCCGTGCCGGTATTCAAGGTGTGGATCGTGGTCAGCTGGAAGCAGCTCGTTCACTCGGAATGGGCAGAGGCGCAGCGATGCGTTATATTATTTTGCCACAAGCCTTCAAGGCTGTGTTGCCGGCGATTGGTAACGAGTTTGTGACCATTATTAAAGAGTCCTCCATTATCTCCGTTATTGGTATGGTGGATATTATGTATCAGGCAAGTGTAGTTAAAAATCTTACATTCCAGGGTCTGAATCCGTTTATTATTGCGGCAGCAATTTACTTTGTTATGACATTTATTTTGTCCAAGTTGCTCGGACGATTGGAAAGGAAGTTGGGTGCAAGTGATAGACGTTAGACAATTACACAAATCTTATGGAAAAAATGATGTCCTGAAGGGAATTGACGTATCCATCGCCAAAGGTGAGGTTGTTGTGGTAATCGGTCCTTCCGGTTCAGGGAAAAGTACGTTTCTGCGCTGTCTGAACCTGCTGGAGCAGCCAACCTCAGGTCAGATTGAATTCGAGGGTGTGTCGATTACTGACCCCAAGCATAATATCAACGCAACTCGTGAGAAGATGGGCATGGTGTTCCAGCATTTTAATCTGTTCCCACATAAAACGGTGCTGCAAAACATCACAATAGCTCCAATTAAGGTGAAGAAGCAATCGACGGAGGAAGCCAACAAAATTGCCGAGGATCTTCTAAAGACGGTCGGTTTGGCTGACAAAAAAGAGGTATATCCCAATCAGCTGTCTGGTGGACAAAAGCAGCGGATTGCGATTGCAAGAGCACTGGCCATGCAGCCGCATGTAATGCTGTTTGATGAGCCTACATCAGCTCTGGACCCTGAGATGGTTGGAGAGGTGCTGGAAGTTATGAAGCGACTGGCCGAAGGTGGCATGACGATGGTGATTGTTACACATGAGATGGGCTTTGCGCGTGAGGTGGGTGACCGCATCCTGTTCATGGACGGCGGAATTATTGTTGAAGAAGGCACACCTGATGAGGTGTTTGGCGCTCCCAAGCATCCACGGACCCGTGATTTTCTTGCAAAAGTTCTCTGATTGATTTTATACTTTAATGGAATCAAAGCGTTATCGACCTGATGTGTCGGTAACGCTTTTTTTAATTTTTGATCAAGAAATGTAACGTTTCTGTTACCTGGTGACTAATGGAAAATACCGGGGAAGAGCTATTAATTAGTAAATTTCTTATGAAAAGCAGACTGGATATGGCTGTTGAATCGCAAAATGGTAACATTTACTACAGCCCATGGTTACAAAATTGTGATATATTGAATGCGGCCGAAATTTCCGGAGAGGAAATGCGGGGGATGTAACAATGCAGTTGTCCTGTCATATGGATAGCACACTGCTAGGGGTGAATTAGGAATACATAATGCATCAGCATGTTTAGTACAGCCTATAGGGTGGGTTCCTCCATCCGAATCCGACAGCTAACTTCGCAGGCATAATGAGGAGGAAGACCATGTTTAACCACAAACGCATATCAAAAGCAGCCATCGCACTAATGACATCCGTTTTATTGATTCAAGCTGTTCCCGCTCACGCAGAATCTGTACATGTCGCCAAAGAGGGAGATACGTTCTTTACGTTATCGAAGCAATATGGCGTTTCCACAGACAAATTAATGAATGCCAATAAAAACATTTCACCATATAACATCTATGGCGGTTTGAAAATTACGATTCCAGGGCAGGAAAATAAAGCAGCAGCGGCACCAGCACAGATGAAAGCTCAAGAAAATACGGTTAAAGCTGCCAGCCTGGATGTGAATGCCGAGAATAAAGTTGTACAGGCCTGGGGTAAAACCTTTGATTATAGCAAAACCATCAATGTGAAGGCCACAGCATACTCTGCTGATGCTTCTGAAAATGGAGGATGGGGTGCTGTCGATTATTTCGGCAATCCGCTGGAGCTTGGAACCATTGCGGTAGATCCAAAGGTCATTCCTTTTGGCACGAAAGTGCTGGTAACGGGTCATTCACATCCGGGGCTGCCAAAGCAAGCCTTCGTAGCTACGGCACTGGATGCAGGGAGCGCGATTAAAGGCAATCGGATTGATATTTTCATTCCGGGCAGCAAGCAGTTTGTAAATTCATTTGGTTTTCAGGATGTTGAGCTTTACGTTTTAAAGTAGTTGCTTGATTAATGGACTTGATTCTGGATGTATTAATGATTAAAGCTAATAAAATTGAATAACAAACAGATACAGGGTGTTCTTAGGTGTTATCATGATGTGTGGTCATGTTAATGCCAAGGAACACCCTATTTATTTGCAGTGAGCTATATTTACTGCTTTTCCTTTGATAGCTTCAGCATTTCATCCAAAGTAACGAGATCATATCCTTGATTCCGCAGTTCCTCAATCACTTCAGGTAAAGCTTCAACGGTTCCTTTGAGATTGGACCCTGTGCCGCCTCCGGCATGCTGCAGTACGATGGAGCCAGGTTTGACCGCAGCAAGAATGTTATGTTTCACTTTCTCTTTCGGAAGACCCTTCCAATCCAGAGAATCAACATTCCAGTTGACGATGCTGTAACGCTGCTTTCGAGCCCAGCGAAGCTGTTCCTCATTAATATCTCCATATGGGGGGCGAATCATTTTTGGCGTGTATCCGGTCAGACGCTGGATGATGTCTCCAGTACGTAAAATTTGCCTGCGAAAAGCGGTCATGGATAACTTGCTGAATTCAGGATGATTATAGCTGTGATTGCCTATAACATGCCCTTCCTTCACCATACGTTTTACCAGATCCGGATGTTTCTCGGCCCGGCTGCCTACCACAAAAAATGTTGCGCGCACCTTGTATTTTTTTAATACATCCAGCACCTGACCGGTAAATCGCGGATCGGGAACGTCATCGAAAGTAAGCGCAACCTGCTTGGTGGAAGGGCCGTTTGTTTTGAAGGTGTCCGCATATTTCTGCCGCAGTTGTCCCAAGGTCAGCTGCTCTTCTCCGGTATCCGAAGTGGATGCAGGGGTATGTGACTGTTTTTCAGTGCCTTCTGTTGACACATAAGCATGAGCAGGAGAAAGCGGCAAAGCTCCTAAACACATAACCGTGATAAACATAAGCATAAGCATGATGAGGCGTAAACGCATATGTAACGGCCTCCTTTTTCAGAAATGACGTTCTCTATGGTATGCCCTGTGACAGGGGCTTTTATGCGTGTGTGAGAAGTCTCATTGCACAGTAGACGTCTAGAAAGTCATAATTCCACCATATATCACATATAGAGAAGGACAGGTGGAGTGGGATGAATACATATGATTTGAAATCCATTCGAGTAGAGGTTGTTGAAGCCGGAATAGACAAAGTATTTCTGGTTACTGGCGGGCAAGCTCATATCGGAGCTGTATCGACCTTTTATTTGGAGCAGGAGCGCATTAGCGGTACGACGGTGCACATCCCGGGCCATAAGGAGCAGGAGCTATGTGAGCGGCTTGCCCGAAAGGCAGCACTTCAATTAAAGGTTACCGTTACGGTAATTATGGGCATTCATTTTGACAGCATCACACGCATGCAAATCGACGAAATCGTGCACACTGCAGAAAAGCTTATGGACGAACAACTGAGCAGGGCGCCGGAGCAAACGCAGCTGTCCAAGGAATTGCAGAAAGAGCAGCCGATCTAACAAAAGAATATAAATAGGATGTAGAAATTGCTTCTGGTAACCAGGCTTTCATCTTGTTTTAATTTTTTTGTGCTAAAATTGAAACGAGTTACAGAATGCTGCGTATGTATCTATATATACGATGAACTATCACTAGGAGGAATAACCTAATGTCCATTTTCAAAAGATTACGTGACCTGACGATGTCCAATATTAACGCGATTATCGACAAAGCTGAAGATCCAATCAAGATGACCGATCAATATATCCGAGACATGCAAGAAGATCTGGAGGATGCCGAGAAGGCAGTAGCCGCTCAGATTGCCATTGAGAAAAAGTTCAAGCAGCTGTATGAAGAGCAGGAAGCTCTCGTAAAAAAACGTGAAGAGCAGGCCCACACAGCAGCTCGTGCACAGAATATGGATCTGGCGCGCCGGGCATTGGAAGAGAAAAAAGCAGCTGAAGAAAAAATGGTGGAGTACAAAGCCAGCTACGATCAGAACAAAGCTTCTGCTGACAATCTTCGGGGCAAACTGGATGAGATGCGTAAACAGCTGACACAAATGAAAAACAAACGCGAAACGCTGGTTGCCCGTTACAATGCGGCGAAGGCTCAAACCGAGATCAACAAAGCGCTGAACGGATTCAGCTCTGACACAGCAAGTGCTGGCATGAAACGTATGGAAGAGAAAATGATGCAAATGGAAGCTCAGGCGGAAGCCAGCAACGAGATGTCTTCCAAAGGCAAATCACTGGATGAAGAGTTCGAAAAGCTGGGCAAGGATGCCGCAGTTGAAGACGAACTTGCTGCTCTGATGAAGCAGTACGAGAATAAAAACTAAACACCTTGGCAGTCAGCAGGGTTAATCAGCGGAGGAGAACAAAGTTTCTCCTTCGCTTTTAAATGCGAATCATGTTGATAAGTGGAGGCTGTGTAAATGGATTTGAACATTTTGGCGATGCTGGTCTGGACTGCTTCAGGTTCGGTTTTGCTATTTTTGCTGATGTACGTGGATTCACTCTTTACGAAGTATAAAGATTTTGCCGAGGTGAAAGCCGGCAACATGGCTGTAACCACGCGTATGGTTATGAAGCTGTTCGCACAAGGGTACGTGCTTGCAACATCGATCTCAACGGCTGGACATCTTGGGGAAGCACTTCTTGTTTCTGTGGTTTCCTTTGTTATTCTGTTGATTCTGGAAAGTATTGTTCATTTCGTCATTCGCAGATGGGCTGCTTTGGATCTGGATACAGGGATACAGCAGGGCAAAACGGGATATGGACTTTTCTCAGGCGCTTTACATATCGTGGGCGCACTGATTATTGCAGCTTGTCTATAAGATAAGGAACAGGAGTAATTGGCATGAGTGTATGGAAACGCATTAAAGGAATACTAGCTAAACCTGAACCGCCTAAGGCAGAGAAAACGATGCTTCAGCTCGAACCTGGCGATATCTGTGAAGTGTCCCTCATTACGTACGAAGTTGTAGGCAGGGTGCAGAATCGGGCACGTAATGCCGTCGTGCTTACATTGCAGGATGGCAGTTCATTCCGGTATTTGCATGTGGAAGAGCGGGAAATCACTCGTTATGCTCTGTACATTCCTATTGACGGCAGGCTTGATGCTCCAGATGAAGTGCCGACCATTCTTGAGCTGGATGATCATGTGTATCATCTGGAGGAGGAGTATGGGGGAATGGTTCAAACGGTGGGCAGAACACCTTATGGTCAGGCTGGCGAACAGCTGGTATGGCAGTATCAATCGGATGATAACAAACTTCTTCGTGTGGAATGGCAAGACAGAAGGTTTAACCTGTATGAGGGTGAGTCCATTCTTCCTGCGGATATCAAAGTGATTCGTTCGAACTAGGAGAGGTTCCAATGAAAAAACGCTTGGCACATGGATTAAAACTAATGCTGGTCCTCAGCCTTGTGATGTCTCTGCTGTCTGCGTGCGGGGCAGCCCCTTCGGTTCAGGAGAACTACCCGCTTGAATCGGTCAGCGGCAGCGGCCAGTCCACATCTTATGTGTACCGTGCTGCCGATCGCACCGTGCCAGAGGTTGCTCAGGAGCTTTCCGATCAGCGGAAGCCGGATCAAATCTCTGCCGAGAGCACGGAGCGAATGTTCCTGGTATATTCCGATCAATATTACCACCTGCAGCAGGACCCCAAGAAACCGGAAGATACACTGGTTGAGGTGGATTCCAAGGAATATGTTCGGCAGAACTACAGCTCTTCCTTTTTACAAGGGTATCTGACAGCAACGCTAATCGGTAATCTGTTTGATACTTTCGGGGGGCGCGGGTCTGGCAACTATCGGGGTTATACAGAACGTGATACGTATAAACCGAGCGCCGGATCATACCGGGCACCTACGAGCAATGATAAAAAACTGGCTCCGCCACTCACCGTTGAACGCAAAGGTTCAATTACAAGACGTGGAAGTGACAAGGATACAAGCGTTGGTTCTGGCGGCGGTTTGTTTGACCGAAAGAAAGATCAGAGCAGAGGCAGCATCGATCGTAACAAAAGCAGCGGCGGCTTGGGTGGTTTGTTTGATTCTCCGAAAAAATCCTATAAAAAGCCAAAAACCCGCGTTGGCGGCGGCCGGATTATGAGGCGAAGATGACGGTCTGAGACCAGGCGGCTGAAGATGAGAACCAGCATAAAGCTAAGAGCAAAATAAGGAACAGTAACATGGTGAGCTGACAAAGGTGTCAGCAGGCATCGTGTTACTGTTTTTTTATGTTTTGCGGACGTGATGAGACTTCCGTACACGAGGTATCGTGGAAGCGGGTTGTTTACGTATCCAGCGCAGGTAGGGAACGATACGCTCATCTGACCGCAGTGCCTCCAGTGTGGTCAGACCGAGTGTGATCAAATCACGATTGGTGTATAACGAGTGAATCTGCTTATGACAAGGGATGCATAGATTGGCTGTAGGCAGAAATGTACCGCCCATCTCCTTCGGAGTCAGATGATGCACCGTTGTTTCGACGGGCTCTCTACCGCATAACTCACAATGATTGCTCATATTCATGGGACCCACCTCCTGTTAACGAATGCTATTATGTGCAGTAAGATCGTTTTTCATTTTGGCGTGGGATACAGTGAGGTATCGACTTGTCATCTACCCGTATTCGGGATACACTTTCTTAAATGAGATCACCACTTCAGGAGGTACTTTACAGTGAAACCAAGTTCGCATTCCTATGAGATGAGCACCGCAAAATTCCAGCGTACAGCTGTACAAGTACATGAGGCACAGGCCAGAATTGCTTCCCATGTTGCAACAGGCCGGATCGAATATGTTTCCCTTGCAGATGCGCACGGGCGCACGTTGGCCAATAGCATTACAGCACCACATGCATATCCTTTTTTCCGCAGATCAGGTATGGATGGTTTTGCGATTCAAAGCACAGATACTCTCCAGGCTGGAAGTGAGCATCAAGTGTGGTTCCGTGTAATTGACGAGATTCCGTGCGGATACACTTCTGAACATATCATTACACCCGGAACAGCAGCCAGAATCATGACAGGGGCACAAGTGCCGGAAGGTGCGGACGCCGTAGTGATGATGGAGATGACCGAAAGCAAACAGGAGCAAGGTGAGCACTGGATTGCTTTGAAACGTCAGATTCAGGCGGGAGCGAATATTACCCCGATCGGGCTGGAGGTTCAGGAGGGGCAGCTGCTGCTTGAAGCGGGCACGGTAATCGGGGCAGGTGAACAGTCTGTGCTGGCGACATTTGGGCTAGCCGATGTACCTGTGTTTGAGCGCCCGAAGGTGGCAATTTTTGCAACAGGAACCGAACTACTTGAAGTGCATGAGCCGCTGCAGCCCGGCCGGATACGGAACAGTAACAGTTATATGCTGCGTTCTCTTGTGGTTGAAGCGGGTGGAGAGCCAGTGATGTACGGAGCGATTGCCGATGATGTGAACACAGCAAGAGCCAAGCTGGAGGAAGCGATCCGCGACAATGATTTGGTTGTTACAACAGGTGGTGTGTCTGTAGGCGATTACGATATTATGGGGGAGCTTGTGCTAGAAGAGCAGATGCAGATGCTTTTTAATAAAGTCACCATGAGACCCGGAAGCGTGACCACGGCTGCCGTTTATAAGAACAAGCTATTATTTGCATTATCAGGTAATCCGGGGGCCTGTTTTGTCGGTTTTAATCTGTTTGTTCGACCGACTCTGCGTGCGATGCAGGCGGATGCTCAACCTTATCTGGAGGAATGGACGGCAATTCTGCAGGATGGCTACGATAAAGTCAACAATTTCACACGTTTTGTACGCGGACGTACGATCATTCGTGATGGCAAAGTCTACGCTGTGCCGGCTGCTGCTCGTGTAGATGAATCCAGCGTCATGATCACGATTAAAGATAGCGATTGTCTGATTGTTGTTCCACCTGAGAAAAAAGGCATTGCCGCAGGAGAACAAGTGACCATCCTCAGGCTTCCCGCCGGGCAAGCGAGGTAGCTGGTGATGATGAAGGAAAAGGGAATGGACGCTGCCTCACCTCACATCATTCAGGTTGTCGGGTACAAAAATACAGGCAAAACCACAATGACTGCTTCACTCATCGCCGGGCTTGCCACCAAAGGGTTGCGGGTTGCTGCCATCAAGCATGATGGCCATGATCATTTTGAGATGGATCAGGAGGGCACGGACTCGTATCAGTTTGGTAAAGCAGGTGCGGTTGCCGTGGCTGTAATGTCTTCCCATAGAACGGCGGTTGTGAAACAACAACATACCAGACTGGAGGACATGCTGAAGGAATTTTGTCAGTATGATTGGGTTGTAATCGAAGGGTTCAAGGATGTTGCCTATCCCAAGCTGGTAATGGTGAGGCATGCGAATGACCTGGCATTGGTCAACCAGCTTCAATCTGTCGTTGGCATTGTATTTTGGTCACCGGACTTATTGGAGGAAGCCGAAAGCAGAGGGGATAAGAGCTTCTCAAGCTTCCTGTTCAATGACAAGCAGACAATTGTGGAAGCTGTGGTTCAGCTGAACAGGCCGGCGGGTAAAGAGCCGGGTACAATGCAAACTTTTAATATAGTCGATGATAAACATATAGATAAAGATGATGGAGCTTAGAGTAGTGATTTGGGGCCATAGGGAGTTTTTTGTCCTAACGATTCCCAGTAACGCTATTTAAGCGATATTACATGGTTTATACTTCTAACGATCTCAGCAAACTCTATTTCGAGAATTTAAGGTGAAAATGGGCGTTTTTGCTTTGTTTTCAGTGAAATAAGCTTTCTTGAGATCGTTACAATTCCTAGCAGCACTATTTTGCTTAAATAAGCTTATCTCGAATCGTTAGGAGCATAATACGCAAGTGGGAAGCTTCACACTTCATGCCGAACGGGTTTTGGCAAGGAACGGGTTATGAAAAGTAATATGAAGTTGGACGTGCCAGATCCTGTGAGTAGATAAGCAATGATTTAAATGGATTGATCGAATCAAGCTAAATCTATACGTAACTATTATTATGTAAACCATAAAATTGACTGGATTGCATCATACGAAAAATTTAGGTATCAGTGTAAACAGTAAACCGAAAGAGTAGAATGACATGTTTACGTCCAAGCTCGGAAGAATAACGCATTACGCGTTATCTTCCAGACGACGTTCAATCGCTTCAGACATCGTTTTATCGGTCAGATGAGCATATATCTCGGTTGTTTCGGTGGAAGCATGTCCAAGCTGCTCTTTTGTTTTATAGATATCATTTTGCAAATAATAGTCTGTTGCGAAGGAATGACGTAATTTATGCACCGTCAGGTAAGGCTTGCCAAAACACTTGGCATATTTCATAATCATGGCCTGAATCGCGCGTTTGGTCATGCGGCTGCCTTCCGATTCTCCATTGCGTAGTGCGATAAAAAGTGCTTTTTCCCGTTTAGGGGTGCGGTAACGTGTCTGACGCAGGCTCATGTAGGTTGCGAGCTCATCTTTGGCTTGCTCCCTGAAATAAACGGGCGTTTTGAACGTTTCATCATTGTTACCTTTGCGGTAAACATAAAGCAGCTTGTTGCCCAGGTCCAGATCGTCCACATTCAGGTTGACCACTTCGGATACCCGCAGACCCGAGTTCAATATGAGGCTGGCAATGCAAGCATCGCGCTCCTTGTTCAGCTCATGTGAGTATAAGGCCTGTTTGTTCTTCTGCATATCTACCGCATACCCTTCCAGGATATAACCGATGAATTCAAGCAACTCGTCTTCTTCGAGAATTTTGCCTTTGAGTTTAGCAGCGGTGTCCTTCGGTTTATGCGTGCGCTTGATTTCGATTTTGGCCATAATGTTCCGTTTAAGCAGCGGATAGAATTCTTCATCCTCCGCAATCTGGCTTAAATAATGAAATAAGGAGCGGAGAGAGGACAGTTTACGTGAAACGGTAATTCTCGAATTCGTTCCCTCGCGTCTGGTGGTGAGATATAACCGATAGGCCGTAACGGAATCCATACGCAGCACCTCAAGTTCGGTTAAGGTCACGCTTTGATTCGAGTCAGCCTGAGACAAACCTTCTGCACGTAACCAGGTGAAAAAAGTATCATAGTCTCTTAAATATTCCAGCAGCGTGGACGGCGACAGATCGGGTAATTTATAGTCAATGAATTGCTGAACAAACCAGGGCATAGAAGGCAGCTTTTCATCCAGTTTGCGTCGGTCAATCTCTTTTTGCACGTTGGTCAAGTTCGGCACCTCCATGTGTACATGTTTTTTATCAAAAAAAATGAAAAACGTACTCCTCTATCAAGACTATTCGCTAAGAGGAAAATCTAAACCAGTCAAATGAGGCAAGCTCTATTTAGTGTACCATAATTTACATGAATCATCTGGCTTGATTTGCTTCGAGGTCACGAATGATCACTCTTTTATGCTTTGCGAATCAGGCTCTACAGCGTTAATGTTGGCCCATGGTTGCCCTTCAACTAATAAAGCTTTACAGTTGTAAATATGCAGATACAAGAGGAGGCGGACCTAATGAATATACGGATCGAGCTGGTTCCCCGTGAACGTAGTCAGGTCATTCGGCATCTCATGCAGTTTTATTTGTATGATTTTACGAAATATCTGAATATTGATGTAGATCAGGATGGTATTTTTCCAGAGTATCCGGGTTTGGACGCTTTTTGGACAGAGAAGGATCGCAAATTTCCTTTTCTGATTACAGGTGACGGAACACCGGCAGGGTTCGCCCTCGTAGAGAAATTAGATCCGGGAAGCAAGGATAACGATTATTATTTGACCGAGTTTTTTGTTATGCAAAAGTACAGACGGAGCGGGGTAGGGACCAGTGCAGCGTACGAGTTATTCAGACGTTTTCCGGGGAGATGGAAAGTCACACAAGTACGAAACAATGTGATTGCGCAGGCGTTCTGGCGTAAAATTATTGGAGATTATACCGGGGGACGTTTCCGCGAAAAGTTTCATCCCGAGCTTGGTAATCCCAGCCAGTATTTTCTGACCTGATACATATGAACCTGCGATGAAACGGTTATCGGACTATAGATAAAAGGAGCTTATAAACAATGAATGTACCGGCATTTCAACTTGATGGACAAACAGCACTGGTGACGGGTGCAGGTAGAGGCATTGGTAAAGCAATTGCCATCGGACTGGCGGAATCGGGAAGCGATGTGGTGCTTGTATCCCGTACAATGAAGGAAATTGAAGAAACAGCGGCATTCATTGCGGAGAGAACAGGGCGTAAAGCTCTGGCGCTAAGCGCTGACGTGACAAGCAAAGAGCAGCTGGAGGTCACATTTCAGAAGGCTATTTCCGAGATGGGGCGTATTCATATTCTTGTGAACAATGCGGGGATGAATATTCGCACGCCTGCGCTGGACGTGACAGAGGAGCAGTGGGAAACCATTATGCAAACGAATCTCAAATCGGCTTTTTTTGCTTCGCAGCTAGCGGGTCAGCATATGAAGGCTTATGGAGATGGCAAAATCATCAACATTTCATCGGTAGGAGGACATACCGCGCTTCGAACAGGCGTAGTATACGGCTCCACGAAAGCGGCGCTCATTCATATGACGAAGGTACTGGCGATGGAGTGGGGGAAATACGGTATTCGTGTGAATTCAGTTGGCCCTTGGTATTTCAGAACGCCGCTGACCGAGAAGCTGCTAGATGATGCCCAGTATTTGCAGGAGATTGTCAGCCGAACACCACTTGGCCGTGTGGGTGAGCTTCCAGAAGTGGTGGGGCCCGTTGTTTTTCTTGCTTCAGATGCAGCGGGGTATATTACAGGACAAACCTTATTGGTGGATGGCGGGATGTCGATTTATGGTTTTTAGGGTAGAGGAGCCGGAAAGGGTAACCTTATCAATCTATACCCCAAAAAGATAAATAAAAAATTGTGCCGCGTTGCTTATAATAGGTTAATAACATATGACAACGATGAGATGAGAGAAGTCAGAAACGATGGTGAGTTCAACGTAACTTTATTACATGATGCATGAATTCTGCATAGTTCACTATTTGATATGGAGGACGATCACAATGGAGCTGCGTAATTATGGAAATACCGGCATGAAAGTCAGTACACTTGGTTTTGGCGGATCCGAGATCCGTGATGCATCGAGAGCCGATGTCGAGCTGTTGTTAAATAAGGGCCGCTTCCACAGGAACAATATGATGCAATCCGAGCGCGCTGGAAGCAGGTTGCAGCCAAGGATTGGACAGGCCGGATCTGAACGGCTGGAGTGGTGCGAAACAAAGCAAACCGTATATGAACAAGCGGAAAATCCCTTTGGCAATAAGGCTAAGGGGATTTTTTTGTGTTAAAACGCCAACTAACATGTTAAGTTTAAACGTCTAAAATATTACTTATTTTCAACATATGAAAAATTCACAATAATATAGCAAAAAATAATATCCGTCATAAGGAGGGCCTTTCCACCTTCTCCACCAAAAATCAAATCCAATTCAGCGAACTATAAAGAGTAAGCCCCCTGAACAGAAGAGGGGGCGTGTTCGCACACTGTAACGACTTATTTGTGAATGGATGGAATGACATGAGGTCTGGAGGCGGCGGGGCTTGTTTTCATACCTCCGTAAGTTAATCTGCGCCAGATCCATTCCATCGGGCCGCTCTTATAACGATTAAGCCAGAACGTGCTGAAGGCGACCAGCAGGGCGTATACTGCAAAGCTAATGAACAGTACATGAATCGGCTGAACCTTCTCAGCAAGCCCAAAGCCATAACCCAGAAAAAGAATCGTACCGATAATCGAATGAAGTAAATAACAAGTTAATGACATCCGTCCTACTTGGCCAAAAATCATGAGTCCACGGCGTAGAAAGGGAGCATACAGGAAGAGCATGGCAAGTGTGCTCATGTAAAACATACTTCCAGTCAATCCACTGATTTGACCTACTACAGAGGAAAGCTCCATCATAAGTGTATTGTCAAAAGGAACAAGTGTGCCGAGCAGTGTGCTGCTCAGCGTAATGAGATAAGCGATGAAGCTAATAAGAAAAATTCGCTTCCAGGTCTGTTTTTTTTGCTCCATGTTCTGAAACCATTTCATTTTGACAAAATACATGCCCAGCAGAAACATAATGAACATAGAATAGACGGTGAAAAAAGAACTTGAAGCCATAAACGACATGTCAGCCCAGCGAGCACCGATGGATTGGATATAGGAAAGTTCGCTGCTATGACTGTTCAGCGAGAAATCTGCAAAATTCAGATCAGTGGGAGCGCTGCTACTGAACGCCTTGAGGATTAAACCAAGCACGGGGGCCAGACATTGAACAACAATGAATGTGATGATCCAGCGCAGCAATGTTTGTGCTGAACGGTTGTAGAAAACAAGCAGCAGCAAACCTGCAATCGCATAATAGCTCAATATGTCACCGACCCATACAAAAGTAATGTGCAACAGACCAAAACCTAACAGAATCATCAATCTGCGGATGAAAAGTCTGTTTGGATACGCTACCCTCTGTGCTGCTCGATCCATAAAAATCATAAATCCAACCCCGAACAGGAAAGAAAACAGCGTAATAAACTTACCTTCAACAAACCAGGAGACCAGATTATGTACCGGATCATCCGACGAAATCTCGAACCCTTTTACAGAATCGACGATAAGAAAATAGTTAACAATAATGATACCCAGCATGGCAAAGCCACGTACGATATCCAGAAAATGAAGGCGTTCCTGCAGACCCATGGGCTGTCCATGGCCGTCTTTCAATAAAGTCATATCCATACTTCCTTTCTATATTATTATGATTGAAACGTGTTGTTCGGATCTGCCAGAGGCATAAGCAAGACCCTTACAATGGTAAATATAAGAAAAAAATCTTAACCATTTATGAAGGCTCCATATTTTTCCCGGAACTTGTGACGGATCAGTGTCAATTTCTCCGTTTCATAAACTGTTAAGATTTACGATGTAACCTGTAATGAATACCTGTCGTATTGACGAAATATAGTAGGGCACACAATCAATTGCATCATCAAGAGCATGAGGTGAGAAAGTATGAGCCATAGAGTATTAGTCGTAGAGGATGATCTGGATATCGGGGATCTGCTGCAAGAATCGCTTAGAAGAGCAGGGTATGAGGTGTTAAGAGCAACAGATGGGGAAACAGCTCTGCAATTCGTGGACAGTTCACTAGGACTGGTTATTCTGGATATCATGATGCCTGGTATGTCGGGCATTGATACTTGCAAGCAGATTCGAAGGACGTCCAATGTGCCTATATTATTCCTGACAGCCAGATCAAGCGTATTGGACAAAACGGAAGGGCTTTTAGCTGGTGGAGACGACTATATGAGCAAACCGTTCTCGGAAGAGGAGCTGCATGCCAGGGTCATTGCACAGTTAAGAAGATATACCGTATATCAGGAAAAAACGGATCATGAGGAGACTTTTCATGTTGCGGGCAAATTGCGAGTGAGTGATCAGTTTAATGAGGTGTGGAAGGAGAGCGAGCAGCTCAGGCTGTCTGATCTGGAATATCGCATACTCAAATTGTTGATGAGCAAACGAAGCAAAATATTTTCCGCACAAAATATATACGAAAGCGTGTGGGGCCAGCCTTATTTTTATTGCTCCAATAACACAGTGATGGTTCATATTCGCAAGCTGCGCGCAAAAATTGAGGATGATCCGGCACAACCGGTTTATATATTAACAGAATGGGGAAGAGGCTACCGCTTTGGCACATCGTAAATTTACATTGAATCAAAAACTGGCTTTACTGATTGTGGTGGCTGCCTTCGCAAGTGGTATCGTTTTTCTGACCCTGCAAAAGATCAGTAATGACTTAATCGACAGTTACATGAACTCTGATGAGTATTATCAAGAGACATCTGCACGATATATTAAGCGGTTCAGCCAGTATGTTTCATTGAATGAGCTGGCTTCGACGGATCGGAAAGCTTTTGGCGAGTGGGTGCGCAAGGAAAACTACATTATGCTTACGATCTTTAAAGACCAATTGCTGCAATATGACTCCAATTACACGACTGCAGATGAAGCAGCATACGGAAAAGAGAAGGTCAATCAATATGTGCAGAATCACTCACATCCGGTTAAATTCAGTGATGGTGAAGGGAGAGTTATCATTGATGGCTTTTACTCTTCTCGCTACTATGACCTGGCCTTTACAGCAGAATTGATCGGGGCTACCCTTATCTTTTTAACAGTTGTTTTACTTGGCATTCGCCGCAGAGTTCGTTATTTGAGGCAAATCAATCAGGAGATTCACATGCTGGAGGGCGGAGAACTGGACTACCGGATGACGGTCAAAGGCCATGATGAAATCGCGCTGATTGCCGAAAGCATCGAAGAATTGCGCAAAGCTTTTCTGGACAAGCTTTTGGCGATTGAGAAGCTGCAAGCAGAGAGCAGAAGCCTGGTTACAGAAATGTCGCATGATATGCGTACACCGCTGACTTCGTTGATCATGTATCTGGAATTCGCCAAGCAAGAGGACGTTCCGATCGTAACAGATCAAGGACGTTATATTGCGAGTGCATATGGAAAAGCTTTGCAGCTAAAGACGTTATCGGATAATCTCTTTGATTATTTCCTGCTGGATAAAGAACATGCGGCCGATCTGGAAAGTGTTGCGGTCAAGGAAGTGATCTATGATCTGATCTCGGATCAGATGTCGATTCTTCACCAGGAGCAATTTCGAGTCTCTATTACGGGGGAACTGCCAGATACGTTTATTGATGTAAATATGGAGGAACTGGGTCGTGTCTTCGATAATATCATGTCCAATCTGTTGAAATATGCGGATCGGCAGGAAACGGTTAATATCACCTTTGGTTCTGATCGGGAAAAATTCGAGATTCATATCAGTAATACAATTAAAGCAACAGACAGCACCACTGAAAGCACCCGTCTTGGTGAACGAAGCATAGCTAGGATGATGTCGCGGATGCAGGGGCAATTCTATAGCTCACAGGACAATACGATCTATAAGACCGTGCTTCGTTTCTGGAATACCCGGATTCAGCTTGCTGAAAAGACACCATGAAAAAATGAATATAGGAGCAAAAATGATGAAGATTCCTTTCCAATTCCAGAAAGTGCCACAGCTGTTACAAGGTTTATTAAATTTATGTCTTTTCTTTCTCGCCATTGCTTTGAGCGTACTTCTAATCAGTGAGACGTGGTACATTGTGACCTTCGTATATAAGTCCTTGTTTAACAGAGCGGACAGTTATTATGAAATGTTGTCCGAATTGCTTGTATTTTTCTTATACTTCGAGTTCATCGCGTTAATTATCAAATACTTCAAGTCCGGTTTTCATTTTCCGCTCCGTTACTTTTTTTACATTGGCATTACAGCCGTCATTCGATTAATCATCGTTGATTATGATGATGCACTCAAAACATTTTGGTGGTCTATCGCCATCCTGGTCATGATTGCTGCGCTCTTTATTGCCAATCGGCGAAAAACGGTAGGAGAACATGACTAGAATTGAATAACATCAGAGGACAAACGCTATGAACAAGATTACTATTCAGGGTTGCGACATAACCACACGTGAAGAGCTGTACAACGTTTTTCATCGACAGCTTGGTCTGGAGAAATTGTATTTCGAAAATTTGGATACATTACGAGATGGGTTAATGTGGCATATTCCGGTGCCAATAACAGTAGAATGGACACATTATACCGTCTGCAGATATGCTCTTGGTGCTTATGCCGATCAAGTATTAAATGTGTTCTATGAAGTGCAGGAACAGTTGGAGGAGCTGTTTACTTTTCGACTGAAATTTTAGCATTAGAGTATACTGGAAAATAAGAAATCAACGAAAAGGCAAAGTCGATTTTAAAAGACTTGCCTTTTTTAATTGTATGCAGTTTTTTATACTATTTCAATATATGAAAAATTCACAATAAAAGAGCAGTCATCTCCCTTGCTTCTTCACACCAAAAAGAAACTAAAGCTCTCCATATATTCAGACAACTCGTATAAAGGAAGTCTCACACTCAAAGGCCAGAGTCAACCTCATTTATCCACCGCTGAGCTTAGCTTCATACGGAAGTAACCAAAGTAAAAGGACTGCTTCTTTCAAGATGAAAGAGCAGCCCCTCTAAATAAACGATGTACAAACGATGTGAGATTGGCAAAGGTTGAGACATAGGTGAGCGAAATGAGATGTTTTAAATATACTGCCAGACGGCCATGACAAACTTGTACAAAAAGTAAAAGGAAAAACCGATCAACAGTACACCTGCCAGGCTGGATACGAGCTGAATCATTCGCGAGCTCATCATTTTGCGAGTAACGGACACAATGGAGAGCAGTCCCAGATCATGCAGTAAAATGCCGCATAATATGCCGATTGCCGCGATCATAAAGCTGAGCTGACCCGTGGATTGATAGGAATCCGATAGAACTGTACCGAAAACAGAGATCCAAAAAATGAGATTACCCGGGGAGACAGCGACAAATAAACCGTTACGATAGGTTCGCCAAAAAGATGCATTGATTTTGCCGGTCTTATCCGCTGCACCGTTCAGAGGAAGATCGGAATGACGGATGGAGTCATAGCCCAGATAGGCCAGAACTCCTGCACCTGCAAGCCATAGCGGAATTTGTATGTATGGAAGCGATAGCAGGGAAGCAAAGCCAAAGTACATAGCCAGGATTAAGGCGGCATCCACGGTCATACCACCCAGACCAACAGCCCATCCATGTGTAAATCCATTTCTTAATCCCTGCTTGGTCATCTCAACGGTGATTGCTCCGACAGGCATGGCAACAGCCAAACCAATAAGAATGAATTTGATATAGATTTCCATAGTCATACCCTTTCCAATGAGATGAGCTGACGAAAAGAAAGCTTGTCCAGTAGTTAGACGACAATGACGGTTTACGTTGTTTGTAAAAAATACAAGCTCTCCTCATGCCAGTGGCTGGTATACAGCTTATTCGAGGGAGAGCTTGTTTAGAATACCTCGCTTACGAAGGATATTATTCTTTTTCCTGCTGTTGCAGGGATCGCAGAAATGGGCATTTAGTGGGAGCTGTATCATCGTCGCGAAGGAAATACTGTTTATACTCCAGATTTCCCTCGGCTCCGTATTGCTTTAACTCAGGATGCGCGGGAATAGTATCGTACGCAGCGAGACGAGCACGGATTCTAGGCCCGATTGCGGCAGCTCGCTGTGGCTGCTCATTCCACAAATCAAGTACCCAGCGTGGGGTCATAGCCAGCATGAAATATGGAAAATGTCTGCTTTGTCTCGCAGTATGTGCTGGTGTGCCACAGTATACAAAGTAACGTTCATCATTGTAACAAAATTCCCACAGCGGATTTTCCGGGTCCTCTGGAATGTCTTCTGGCCAAGGTGTGTTATCCATGCTTCGAATCTCGCTTAGCAGACTCCAGAACGACTTTTCATAAGTAAGAACATCCTCGGTATGCTCCTCTTGCTCGAAAAAGATGACCAGTGATGAGTAATCTCCGAATGAACGCGAGGAAGCTCCGTATTCCTGCACCACACGAGACAGCTGCTCAGCCGGAGTTGTTTTGCCGGATCGGTTTATAAATCCATAGCGTAGATGGCCTAATGCGTATGCCTGTGTAGCAGGAATGCATGGAAAACGGGCTTCCCGATCACTCATCTTCTTGGAGAAGAGATGGTGAGCATCTTTTTTCCAGAGATCAAGAGCTTCTCCGTTATGTTCAATGTCAGCAGAAGAAAACAACAGTTGCATCAACAGTCCTCCTTTTACTTACAGGATATCGGCCCGGAAGGAAATTGGTGACTGTCCACTGCATAGGGAGCTCTTTTTCAATTGGAGCAGCAAATATAACAAAAAAAGAGCCCGATTTTCGGGCTCTTGCTTTGGCATAACCAGTACAGTATGCAGAGATTTATTGGCGATGCTGATTTGAAAGCTGCCGAAAGACTGGCCTTGACCTTGAATCGAAATGTTAGGTGTGTTGTACGGCTGGTCGATGTATGAACTGTGTTGTGAAGAAGTATTTAGGTTCCTCCTATGTGTTTGAATTTACCTGTATATTATGATGTTAGATTTTTAGAAAAATTCAGTGAGATGTTTTGGTCTAAGAAGGGTACGCTACCTTTTAATGATTAAATAACATCGGAAAGGATTGACGAAATGTCACAGGGCTCAACCAATTCCACAGCAGAAAAGAAACTGAAATGGTGGCAGCTCAGTTTGTTAGGTGTAGCGGGGACGATAGGAACCGGATATTTTCTGGGCTCAAGTCTGGCGATTTCAATTGGCGGCCCAGCTGTACTAATCGCGTATGCTCTGGCCGCTGTAGGTACATATATCGTTTTCGATGCTCTGGCACGAATGACCTCCAAGCAACCAGAGCAAGGCTCGTTCCGCTCTTATGCGAAGAAGGCATTTGGCGCTTGGGCAGGTTTTGCCAGTGGCTGGGTCTACTGGTTTTCCGAATTGCTTATTATGGGGAGTCAGTTAACGGCGTTATCTATATTTTCACGTTTCTGGTTCCCGTCAGTGCCTTTGTGGATTTTCGCTGCAGGCTTCGGGCTGGTTGGATTATGTATTGTTTTCTTTGGAAACAAGGGTTTCGATCGGGTGGAAAATGTACTGGCTATCATCAAAATTGCCGCGATTATTATGTTTTTAGTTCTTGCCATCGCTTTGCTCGCCGGCTGGATTGGTGGTACAAAGTATGCTCATAAAGTGCCTATGGACATGGCTTCTATTTTTCCTAAAGGCGGTCTGGGATTGTGGTCCGCATTTCTGTTTGCGTTTTATGCTTATGGTGGAATCGAAGTGCTAGGTATTATGTCATATCGACTAGAGAAGCCGGAAGATGCACCAAAGGCGGGCAAAGTCATGCTTACTGCGCTGTCTATTGTATATATCGTATCCATCGGACTCGCACTTACGATGGTTCCATTAAGCGCGTTTAATCCTAAGGAAAGTCCATTTGTGCTTGCACTAAGCAGTGATCATCTCGCCTTTGTACCACATGTGTTCAATGGGGTATTGATTGTTGCCGGATTTTCCACAATGACAGCATCGCTCTATGCGGTAACGTCCATGATGATTACACTTGCACAGGAGAGTGATGCTCCACAGATATTTTCACGGAAATGGAAGGACAAATATCCCCTTTTTGCACTTTCTTTGATTGGATGCGGTTTGATCGGAACGATTATAATGTCACTTCTTTTACCAGGAAAAGTATACGAATATATAACTACTGCTGCGGGGTTAATGCTGATGTATAACTGGCTGTTCATCCTGCTTTCTTCAGCTCGCTTATTGGAATCACGAACGTTGGACGTACTCAAACGGTGGACAGGTCTTGTATTAATCAGCTCGGCTGTAATAGGAACACTGTTTCACAGCCTGAGTCGGCCCGGTTTTTTTATCAGCTTGCTATTGGTTTGTCTGATTGGCATAAGTGATTTCATTGTGCAGAAAATGCGAAAGAAAAAGGGAATGCCAGAGGGTACCTGTCAACAAGACATGAATAACCCGGTAGAGGACAATGCTCATGCACAAGGCACTCGCTTTCATATCACAGGGCTTCGAAAGCAAAAAAGCAAGATAAAGTGAAGCTTCTATACGGGCAGATATTATAATGTCTACGCGGAGAACAGAACAGGAGCCCTCATTCGAGGGCTCCTGTTCTGTTCTATCTCCCCGGCTATCGTTCATAAGCATGGATCACTTTAACCGTCGTTTGAAATACCTGCGGCTTTTAAGTGTCCATGAGTTAGAATTTTTCCGAATTGAGAAGCGAGTTCATTTGGAGTATACGAAAAATCATTTTTAACCCACCATATTACAATGCCCATAAAAGTAGATGCGATATATTGGAGCAATAAGTCCTTTGAAATCTTCAGGGGCGTATTATGCAAGCCATCTTCCACTGTATTTTTTATAATTTCTTCCATCTTTGATTGAAAACCATATATTCTATTCTCATCCAGTAACAGTGCTTTGTAAAAGGGAATATTGTCCTTAATTTTCTCAAGTATGGTTTGCATTAATTGTTCAAGCATAGTGCCGCTTATAGGAGATTTGCTGCTTGAACAAAGAGTGAGTGTATTATTTAATTCTTCTAATAATTCGTCCATAGATACATTTAACAAATCGGGTTTGTTCTGATAATGAAGGTAAAATGTATTTCGGTTTATCATCGCTTTATCAGCTATATCTTGAATCGTAATCCCTTCATATCCCTTTTCATTAAGAAGTTCTATAAACGCCTTTTTTATCGAATGTTTGGAGCGAAGGATACGCAAATCGGTTTTTTTGTTCATTATGACTCCATTCCCTTAACTTTTTTTGTTAGATATACGACATTTGGACTCAAACTGTATTTTATCTCTCAAAATCAAAATTATTAAACATTGATGGCTGACCTTTTATTAATCATAATAAACAAAAGATAAATATACAACACGTTGACCATTATTTATCTGGTTGATAATTAACTCTAACTAAAGGAGAGATTTTAAATGAAAACGATAGCGATTGTTGGAGCAGGAGCAGGTTTAGGAATGTCCATTGCAAAAAAATTCGGACAAAATGGCTTTCGCGTAGCGCTTATTGCTCGAAATGTAGAAAAGTTGAACCAACTGGTTATTGAATTAGAACAATTGGGAATCGAAGCTGCCTCATTTCAAGCGGACATATTGAATAAAGAACAAATTGAGAAGGCATTTGCTGCTGTTAAAGAGAAGTACGGATTTATTGATGTTCTTGAGTACAGTCCAACGCCGAGCTTTGACTCTGTAGCGCCAACATTAGATGTAACTGAAGAAAATGCGTTATACCAATTTCAATATAATGTTTTAGGTGCTTTATCGAGTGTTAAACAAGTACTTCCGGATATGTTGGATAAGCAAAGCGGTGCTCTGTTATTTACAACTGGAGGTGCTTCAGTCCACCCGGTTCCAAGGATGGGTAACGTCGGAATTGCAATCTCAGGACTTCGTAATTATATCTTTAATTTGAACAGCGAATTAGCAGACAAAGGAGTTTATGCAGGTCACCTTTCGATCGGAATCTGGATGCAGCCGAATTCAGGAGTTCAGGATAAAATCGCTGATATTTGGTACGACATGTACACTAAAAGAGATAGAGTAGAAGAGTTTGTAACTGAAGATAAAGTTTAAGTTCAATAATTTATGTTAAAGGAGATATAAGAAAAAAATATGAATATCACTATTTTTGGTGCAAGTGGTGCAATTGGACAGCTTGTAACACAACTAGCTTTAGATCACGGAGATTTCGTTACGGCATACGTTAGAAACCCCCAAAAAATCAGCCTCAAACATCCAAATTTGAGTCTTGTACAAGGGGAACTTTCAAATAGCTCAACCATCGAGAAGGCCGTTGCCGAATCCGATGTCGTAATCAGCACATTGGGGCCAGGATCCGATATGTCACGAAAGCTTAAAGGCACACCGATTGCTGACGGACACGAACTGATCATTAAGGCTATGAAGAAACATAACAAAAAAAGGTTCATTACACTTGCGACGCCAGCTTTGCAATCCGATGACGATAAGAAAAATGTGTCCACGATACTTCCAGGTGTTTTAGCCAAAGTGCTCCTTCCAAACGGATATGCAGAAATGAAGAAAATGGAAGGAATGATTAAGAAATCGAATCTTGATTGGACAGTCGTTCGAATTATTAATCCCAATGTTAAATACACAGGGCAGTCTTATGGCTATTCCTTCGGAGATCAATCGGCTAAAATGTCTGTTTCCAGAGAAAATGTTGCTAAATTCATGTACTCTGCTGCTCGTGACAAAAAAATGATTAAAAAAATGCCTATTATTTATAACAAATAATAGAGGCAAAAATGCAACTTTCAACTATTAGTGGTTAGTGAAGGAGGATTCAAAATGAAAATTGAAATATGGTCGGACTATGTTTGCCCATTTTGTTATATTGGGAAACGACGATTAGAGTCTGCACTGGAGCAATTCGGCCATCAGGATGAGGTGGTTATCGAATATAGAAGCTTTGAACTTAATCCGCAAGCATCCATGTACTCAGGCAAAAATATGCATCAAACACTTTCTGAAAAACATGGTATGAGCATTGAGCAAGCGAAAAAAGCAAATGCTGAACTGGGACAACAAGCGGCTATAATGGGTCTCGTGTATAATTTTGACCAAATGAAGCCCACCAATACGTTTGATGCTCATCGTTTAACCCAATATGCCAAATCTGTGGGTAAAGATCAGGAATTAGCAGAGAAGCTGTTCTATTCTTATTACACGGATGCCAAGCTAATTAGCGACCATGATACTTTAGCAGATATTGCAGAATCCGTTGGAATGAATAGGGACGAGTCAATGGCCGTTCTCCATGATTCCTCCAAATATGCTGGCGAAGTGCGTTCAGATGAAGCCGCCGCAAAACAATTAGGGATTACAGGAGCACCTTTCTTTGTCATTGATAGAAAATACGCGGTATCTGGCGCACAACCAACAGAAGTATTTCTAAAAGCTCTTAACCAAGCATCGCAATAAGCAATAAAGAATACATCATAATTATTATGTAAACTAATATGCGTTTTCTGAGCCTAAGAGCCGCCGAGCGAGTTTCAAAAGGAGAGGCCAAAAAGCCAGCAGAATCTGCTGGCTTGATCGGGATTTGTCCAAGTTTTAAGTATTGCTTGAGCCAGGAAACATCGGATTTCCCTTCATTCCAATCCACAGTTCCGATGTCTCCAGCTGTCGGGCCAGATGTAATAACCAGTCTTCACGGCCTTTGGTCGCCATAACTTGAACGCCCATCGGCAGCCCTTCTGCAGTTAAATGCAGTGGAAGACTTATGGCGGGCTGCCCTGTTAAATTCGCGAGCTGCGTGAACGGGGTGTAAGTAAGACTTGGCTCGAACATATCATAGATCAGCTCTTGCTGTGCTGTTTTGTCGAGATCACTGACAGCCATTAATTGCTGAATGCGCTCTGCATGAGGTGTTAGTTCTCCAACCCGTGGAGCGGCAAATGCATTAACAGGGGAGATGTAAAAGTCATACCGTTCAAACAGCGTGGACATCTGCGCAGCAGCTACGTCCCATTCTGCCAGGCTATGTACGAATTCGGCAGCAGACACTTTTTTACCTGCTTCGGCCAGTACCCAGGATTCTATCTCCATATCCTCGGCAGTAAGTGTACGGCCTATGCTATGTTCCATAGACGAGATCATTGCCGCCATCTCGCCGCTGTTCATCATATAATAGTTCTCCATCAGCCGCACGCCGTTGACTGGACTGAGCTTCTCTTCGACATGATGACCCTGAGCTTCAAGAAAACGAACAAGCTTCATTACAGCTTCTTTGGCATCTTCGCTGATAGGGGTGCCTACAGGAGAGTCCACTGTATAGGCGATTCGCCAAGTCCGTTGATGCGGATAATTCATATCCGCCAGATAACTTCCCGGGAATAATGGGGCATGAAATGCAGCCTCCGGCTGAAGGATCTGCAGCGTATCCAGCAGGGCGGCACTGTCTCGCACGGAGCGGGATAATGCAAAATCAATGGAAGCGCCTTGCCACTGTCTCCCCACACCCGGTCCAACCGGGGTACGTCCGCGTGTAGGCTTTAGTCCGAACAAACCGCTGAACGAAGCCGGAATGCGAATTGAACCTCCGCCATCGCTTGCACCGGCAAGAGGTACGATGCCTGAAGCAACAGCGGCAGCGGCCCCGCCGCTTGAGCCGCCTGGTGAATGATTCACATTCCACGGATTGCGCGAGGGTCCGTGCAGCCGAGGCTCTGTTATATTTTTCAACCCGAATTCCGGAGTGTTGGTATGACCAATAACAATAAAGCCGGCCTGCTGCAAACGAGTTACAAAGTTGGAGCTCCGCTTGGCGCGATGCTCGCTGAACAGATGTGAACCAGAGGTGAGAATCTCACCTTCCAGCGCTTGAGAGATGTCTTTTAACAGCAAGGGTACACCGGCAAAGGGCTGTTCCCCCGGCCGAACTGCACCGGCTTCCTGCCGGGCACGGGTCTCATATGTACGAATGACCGCATTCAGCTGCGGGTTAACTTCCTCCAGACGTGCGAAGGCGGCTTCGAGCATTTCCACGGGAGATACCTGCCGGGAGCGGATCAATTCAGCCAGCCCGATAGCATCGTAAGCAGTATATGTGAATGAAGACATGGGTTATCGTTCCTCTCTAATCCTTGATCATGTATTATACCAAGGTACACGAAATCTTCGTGTGCCATATCTCATCGTACCACCCCAAAGGACAAAAGACAAAACAAGCTGTAACGATAGAAAAAGCACGGCTCCCCTTGAAGGCGAAGCCGTGCTTTCGTTGAATTGTATTCTTTGCGTTTAGCCCTATGCGGCAAGATCTGCTTGAGAGATGTAAATCCGATTTTCGGTATCTCTGTTGTTGTGCAGGTTACTCCGTACGTAATTTTGGTGCAGCATCAGCAATCGGCACTGAACGTTCACGCTGTTTGGAGATGGCAAACAGGGCAATCCAGATCAGGATAAAGCCGATTAATTGTTCCCATGTTACCAGTGTACGGAAAGCAATCCAGTTCACAAGCACACCAGCCATAGGGAAACTAAGTTCTGCAAGTGTTGCAACAGACGCTTTGGTTGATGACAAGCCTTTGTAATATAGAAGCAGACTAAGCAAACCGGGCAACAAAGCCTGACCGAGAATATTCAGAATAACAGCAGTTTGTGCACCAGCACCGGCTGGTAGTGTCCACGGTGCGCCTTCATTCCAGGTCATAAAGATCAGGAGTGGAAGTGCAACGACAAAACGAAGGGCGGTCACTGTTTCATATCGAGCTTGCCCCAGCATCAGACGACCCATGACGGTTGAACCGCCCCATAACGCTGCCGCACCCAGAGAGAGCAGGCTGCCTGCATGAATCCAGTTATCCCAATTGCCCAATGGCAAGGTAAATCCGAATGTGAGTAGGTATGTTCCTGCAAGCGCAATAATGAACAGGCCGCCGAAATGACGCGGCAATGTTTCTTTCAATAACACTTTGGCGAGTACAATCGCAAAGAGTGGCTGCATTTTTTGCAATAACAATACGGTGTTGGGATCGTTATGAGTCAGAGCCAAAGTAAACAATACCGTTGCGAGTGCCGAGCCACCCCAGGAGATAAAAATAACAGCGATCCAGTGACGTGCGCGCAGCTGCTTCAGATCATCGCGGAATTTCCATAGTACCGGAAGTGCAACCAGACTCACGATAATGTGTTCTACGAGCACAATCTGTGTAGAGGTCATCGTTTCAAGCAAAAGGATACGGAATAACGGGTCTACACCCCAGAGAGCCGCCCCCAGTACGACAAGCCAAAAGCCGGTGTTGCTTCGTTCCTTGCGATAAAACGTTGATGCAGTTGATGTGTTTTCCATATTCAGGACTCCTTCGTCAGAACACGGAATCTTCAGTTGGCAAAATCGACAAAATCCCCCGTCTTGGCGTACGCCAAATAAACGGGGGATCATTCAAAGACAAGACGTCAGGGAAAAAGACTCCCGAAACAGGCCTGTCATTGTGTTGATCTTCTCTCATCCGGACTGTACCGTCGGCCTTGGAGTCTCACCAAGTCAGTCGCTGGAAGTCATCACAAGCACAAACAGCGAGTCGCGGGCTGGTTCTATCAAATAAGAACATCACCGCCGGTTGGGAATTGCACCCTACCCCGAAGATCCTATTCAATTCATTAGTATATTGAACAAGTTGTAACCTTATGAAGTTCATCTTATTCCTGAAAGCGCTAGCAGTTCAAGTGTTTTTTTAGAAAACAATACTCCAGCAGCCCTGTTGTCTGCGTAACTGCACAATTTGCCCTGCATGATAAGCATCGTGCAGAACCCACCGGGCAAGGGTGTGAGCCCAGTTTTGTTCGGAATCCATATAAGCTTCTTCGAGTTTAGCTTCCTGCAAGGTAGCAAGGGTATCGCGCAACTGCTCAGCCAGTTTAGTAGTTTGCTCCATCAGCTTGCTCCAACCGGCTTCGTTCAATGGATCACCGGAAATACCAAATGTAGCTACGTTTGAATCGGCAGCAGACACAGATGGAGTTTTATCCTGAAGACGATCCAAGATCCGTTGGTTGTAATAATACATATGATTCACCAGCTGCCATATGCTTAATCCTCCTGAAGGGGGAACCCAAGCTGCTTGCTCTGCGGTAAGGCCCTCAAGTGCCTTCGACAATGTAACAATCCAGTTGCATTGATCCCAGGTATCTTCTTTTTGAATAAGCAGCACATCTAATGCCGTTGTCGCTGACTTCATCTTTGGTTTCATTCCTCTCGTATGGACTCATTTCACTCTTATGTCTTGCTGGATGTAACTAGCTAACGAAGACTGAAATGGTTACAATAAATATACCACAATTCGAAGATTTGTAACCATCTTTTATGATTTTAGATAGTTACACAGGCGGAGGTATACATGGACAGATTATGGACCGATTTTGTGAACAGCGATTATCATGACTGGCGTGGTGGGGACCGATCAGAAGACAGGCTGGGGAAAGCAAGCTGGCAGCAGGATTTTTTGAATCGTTGGCAATTAGAAGCAACGGTACCCGCCTCGAGTGCGGAGGAATCGACGATGAGAAGTTTTAGAGATGAGTTACAGTCCCTGGCTATTCGCATGTCTGCTGGAGATCTGTTAACGGATAAGGATCAAACCTGGTTAAATGACTGTATGCAGGCAGGCGGGGTAACCAGAAAACTGATCTTACAAGAAAAAGGACTGGATGTTGTACTGGTTCCGATGCATGCTCATTGGCAGCAGGTAATCGCAGAAGTGGCCGCTGATTTTGCCATGACATTATTAAAGGGAGAAGGACAGCGCATTCGAAGCTGTGACAATCCGGATTGCCGCTGGATCTTCTATGATGATACCCGGAGCAGAACACAGAAATATTGTGATGACAAAATGTGCGGTAATCTCATGAAGGTTAGACGGTTTCGGGCTAAACGTAAACAGGCAACGAGTAAGGAACCTGGTGAGAAAAAAAATGAAATTTAACCTTTTAGTTTAACCTTGTACGATCAGTAAACAGCAACAGAGTAAAAGTGAGCTATACCAGAATTGATAAATATTAACACTTGATATATAATGGTTATATACTAGCGAAAATATAGTCATAAGCAAAAAGAAATGAAGCAATGTGAATCAGATCATTTCACAAGCCACTATGTCAGATCATTTTACAAACCAGTATGATGGGAGAGATGTCTCATGGGGACAGGTTATCTTTTGAAAAACGGTTGTGTATTATCGATGGATGCTCGTATTGGTCAGTATAACAGGGCGGATGTGCTTATTCAGGATTCTGTCATTGCAGCAATTCAGCCTGATCTGGAGGTATCAGGGCCCGAGGTTGAGGTGATTGATGCGTCAGACATGATCATTATGCCTGGACTGGTGGATACACATCGCCATATGTGGGAATCGCTTGTCAAGACAGCTGGAACGAACTGGTCACTGCCCGTGTATTTGCAGAATCTGTACTACGGCGCAATGGGAAGCAAGCTTCGACCGCAGGACAGCTACATTGCCAATTTGCTCGGATCGTTGGAAGCGCTTAACGCCGGTGTCACTACAGTACTGGATTGGAGCATGCCCTATTCGCCTGAACATACAGATGAATTGATTCGGGGACTGCAGGATTCAGGCATTCGGGCCGTTTTTGCTCATGGTGTACCGGGGGAGACCGAATATTGGAATCGGGAGAGCAAGCTCTCGTATCCAGAGAATGTCAGAGCGGTGAAAGAGCGTCATTTTTCCTCCAAAGATCAGCTGCTCACCTATGGTCTCGCCATCCGCGGCCCGGAATTCAGTCACTGGGATACCACGGTGCAGGATATTCGGCTTGCGGAAGAGCTGGATGCAATTTGTTCCATGCATGTCGGGTTTGGCAGCTGGGGGTCGGCAGATCGTTCGATCAGCCGAATGTATGAGGCAGGACTGCTCAGTCCGCGCATCAATGTGGTTCATGGCAACACAATGGGCATGGATGAATTTAAAATGCTTGCAGACAGTGGGGCCTCCTTGTCGGTTACCCCTGAAGTCGAGATGATGATGGGACATGGATATCCGGCTACAGGCTATTTTATCGAACATGGCGGTACACCAACCCTTGGGGTCGATGTGGTAACTTCGACAGGTGGCGATATGTTCTCACAGATGAAGTTTGCGCTGCAAGCAGAACGTTCCAGAACCAATGAGTCACTGCTGGCGCAGGGAGAAATGCCAGGGGAATTAAGTCTGCAAGCAAGTCAGGTGCTGCGCTTTGCAACTACGGCGGGTGCTCAGGCGTTAGGGCTGGAGCAGAAAACTGGTTCACTAACACCGGGCAAGGAAGCGGATTTGATCATGATTCGTACGACGGACCTGAACCTGTTCCCTGTGCATGATCCGATTGGTGCTGTTGTGCAATTTGCGAATCCGTCCAATGTGGATACGGTCTTTGTTGCTGGAAAACCGGTGAAGCGGGGTGGCAAGCTGCTGCATGTGGATCTGGATGCCATTCGTAGCAAAGCGATGCAGAGTAAGGAATATTTGTTGACGCAGTATCGGATGTCCGATGCGGACCGGGTTGTTTTTTCATAAAAGAACTGACATAAAATTAAGCAAAAGGGCCGTTTTTACAAAGCGGCTCTTTCTCATCTTATCTTTCTTCTCTGATCAATTATTCGTACATTGTTTTCACCACTTAATTGGGGGTGGAGCAAGCTATGTTGACAAATAGAACGCTTTCCACTAAGATAGCGATATAAGTTAATAATGAATATAATCAGGATTGTTACTGATCAGCAGGCAAGACCGATTGATAATGCAAACATGCAGAGCTATATTTTTTCATGTGTGCATAATTAATGGTCTTTTTTTTGTTGCTAAATTCTGTTAACGTTTCATTTTAAAAGGAGATTCCGATGAAGATCACACGAATTATTAACAATAACGTCGTCTGTGCGGTTAATGATAGGCGCCAGGAGATGATGCTTTTAGGCAGTGGCATTGGCTTTCAGAAGAAAAAGGGAGACGATGTGGACACCGTTAAAATTGAAAAGGAATTTTTTCTGAAGTCCAAAAACGTATCAGGCAAATTATATGCCCTGCTGGCGCAAATCCCAATGGAATATATTCGTGTGTCGGACAGCATTATTCAATACGCCAAGCAGTCCTTAAACAAGGAACTCAATGAAAATATATACCTGACGCTAACCGATCATATTAATTTTGCCGTGGCACGTTATAAGCAGGGCATGAACTTCAATAATGCTTTGTTGTCTGAAATTAAAGCGTTTTACTCCAATGAATTCCGTGTAGCTATGAAAGCTCGGGATATGATTAACGAGGAATTTAATATCACATTGCCCGAAGATGAGGCCGGATTCATTGCACTTCATATTGTTAATGCAGAGCTGGGATCTGAAATGGAAGAAACGATGAAGATTACGCAGTTTATTCATAAAGTCTTGAATATTATTCGATATCAGTTTAATATTCATTTTAATGAAAGCTCGCTTCATTATTCCAGACTTGTTACTCATTTGAAATTTTTCGCCTATCGCTTGTTTAATAATACGGTTGTGAAAAGTGGAGATAGTGATTTTCTTCATATCATTAAAGAGAAGTATTCGCAAGAATATCAATGCAGTCTCCGCATTGCACAGCTGATTCGAGTAGACTATGGAAAAGAGTTAACCGAAGATGAGTTGGTATATTTAACAGTTCATATCAAAAGGGTTATTGATGAAGAGAAGGATTGATTCATCAGCCCACTATAATGACTATACTAGGATTGTTACTGGTGAGGCAGGCAAGACCTAGAGTTCCATCGTGTATAGAGCTTATCTATATTCGATAGAATTCTAGGTCTTTTTTTATACCAAAAATATTTAAGGGGGAGCAGTACATGAAACATGAAAGCACAGCCGCCGAGATTTTAAAACTGGTCGGTGGAGAAAAAAACGTAGACAGTGTAACGCATTGTGCTACGAGACTGCGATTTAATCTGAAGGACGAGAAAGTCGCGAATGATGAAGCGTTAAAAAATGTACAAGGTGTTGTGGGTGTTGCCAGCAGTGGTGGGCAGTATCAGGTCATTATCGGTAACGAGGTAAATAATGTGTATAAAGCATTGACACAGCTGGGGAACTTCGCAAAAGATAATGATGCTCCGTCTGTGAAAAAAGGGAAACTAACGACGCTTCTGGACACCATCTCCGGAATCTTTACACCCATTCTGCCAGCCATGATTGGTTGTGCGATGATCAAAGCCGTTCTTCTAATTTTAAAAACGTTTGATCTCGTTGATCTGGAAGGACAATTCAATACGATTATGACCTTTATCGGTGATGCGGCGTATTACTTCTTGCCGATGCTGCTTGCCTGGAGTGCGGCCGTTAAGCTGAAAGCTAATGTGGGCTTTGCATTAACCATTGCTGGTGTTCTGTTGCATCCCACCTTTGCAGCTTTGATGACTGCTGGTAAGCCCGTTTCGTTTTTAGGGCTGCCTGTCACTCCGGCGACGTACACTTCGTCGGTTATCCCGATTATTTTAGCGGTATGGATCTTGTCGTATGTGGAACGCTTTGCCGAGAAATATTCTCCATCGGTTATTAAATCCATTCTTAAACCATTAATCGTGATTCTTGTGATGGCTCCACTTACGCTGATTGTACTCGGACCGATCGGTGCAATTGCGGGTAACTACCTTGCGTCAGCTGTTTCATTTGTCAATACACATGCAGGATGGTTAGTGTCCGGTATTATCGGCGGCGCATTCCCATTCCTGATTATGACGGGTATGCATTATAGTTTGGGACCTGTTGTGCTCACGGCCTATGCACAGACAAAGACGGATAGCATTGTTGGTCCAGGTATGCTTGTACACAATATATCTCAAGGTGCAGCTGCTCTGGCAGTCGCTTTACGAACTAAAAATAAAGCTTTTAAACAGGTCGCCTATTCTACCAGTGTAACTGCACTGCTCGGAATTACCGAGCCCGCTTTGTTTGGTGTCAATTTACGTTTGAAAAAACCACTGATTGCTGTTGTCATTGGTGGGATTGTAGCGGGTATATATGTCGGATTGTTCGGTGTAGCTCGATCGGCTTTAGGTATTGCAGGTATAGCTACGCTGCCAGCATTTATCACGGATCATCCATGGAACCTGGTTCATGCGGCAATTGGTTGTGTGATTGCATTTGTAGTTACATTCATCATTACTCTGATCCTGGGATTTGAAGATGTACCTGAGGATGGAAAGAATCAAAATACACAAGAAAAGTCTTCTTCAACGAATCGTGTGACGGTTGCCGACGTTTCGGAACACGTTCTTACTGCACCGTTAACAGGGAAAGTTTTAGAGTTATCCACGATAAAAGATGAAGCTTTTGCATCGGGGGCGATGGGAAAAGGAGTTGCCATTAAACCCGAGGTTGGAAAACTCGTTGCTCCTGCTGATGGAGTTGTATCTGCTGTATTTCCTACCTCTCATGCAATTGGAATCAGCACGAATCATGGTGCGGAGCTTCTCGTTCACATTGGCATGAATACGGTGAAGCTGAAAGGGGAGCATTTCAAGGTTCATGTCCAGGAAGGGGATGCCGTGAAAGCTGGAGATTTACTCATTGAATTCGATACGGATGCGATCGCGTCGAAAGGCTTTGATCTGACTACACCGATTATTGTAACGAATTCGGATGATTTTCTAGATGTAATCAGTACGGACAAAGCTTCGATTACGATTGGTGAAAGACTGATCAAGATTATTTAAAGATTAATTAAGGAGGAATGGTTCATGAATAATATTAAGGGTTTCCCGGATTCATTTATGTGGGGCGGTGCAACAGCGGCGAATCAATATGAGGGTGCCTGGAACCTTGATGGTAAAAAGGCTAGTACAGCTGATATGATGACAGGCGGAACCCATACGGTTCCCCGTCGCATTACCGTAACGACTGAAGAGGGAGTTCATTATCCTTCTCATGAAGCGGTAGATGGTTACCATCATTACAAGGAAGATATTCGTTTGTTTGCAGAGATGGGTTTCAAAAGCTTTCGGATGTCTATCGCATGGTCCAGAATTTTCCCTAACGGAGACGATGCAACCCCGAATGAAGCGGGGCTTCAATTCTACGACAATGTATTTAATGAGTTGAAAAAGTACAATATTGAACCGATTGTTACCATCTCCCATTATGAAGCACCATTTGCTTTAACGGATAAATTCAACGCTTGGGCTTCCAGAGAGATGATCGATTGTTACGTTCGGTATTGCGAAGCTATTTTCAATCGTTACAAAGATGTAGTGAAATATTGGATTACATTTAACGAGATCAATAGCCTGATTGTTCCAGCAGGTGCCTATCTGGCAGGAGCACTTCTCGTTGATAAAAGAGGCGGCGTATTTAACAATACAGCAGTAGACAGCACCCAGTTAAGATTTCAAGCGCTGCACCATCAATTTGTGGCGAGTGCCAAAGCTGTCAAGCTTGCACATGAGATCAATCCGGACTTCAAGCTTGGCTGTATGATCAATTACAGTCATGGCTACGGAAGCACGTGCAGACCGGAGGATATGTTACAAGCGCTAAGAATGGATCAAATCAACAACATGATGAGCAGCGACGTACAAGTCAGAGGAGAATATCCTGACTTTGCCAAGAGGTATTTTGAAGAGAAAAATATTCTCATTCAAATGGCCGATGACGATGAGCAGATTTTAAAACAAGGTTGTGTTGATTTCTATAGCTTCAGCTACTACAAATCTCATGTGGTGGGTACCCGACCAGAGGGCGATGAGACCCAAGGCAACGTTTTTGGCGGATTCAAAAATCCGTATTTGAAGGCGACGGACTGGGGCTGGCAGATTGATCCGGTTGGACTCCGGTATATTTTGAACCACGTATACGATCGGTATCGCATTCCGATGATGGTCGTAGAGAATGGTCTTGGAGCGGTAGATGTCGTTGAAGAGGATGGCACCGTTAACGATACGTACCGAATTGAATTTTTGCGCGCTCATATCGAACAAATGAAAGAAGCGGTTCGTGATGGGGTTAATCTGATCGGTTATACGGCATGGGGCTGTATTGATATTGTAAGTGCATCTACTGGCGAGATGGCTAAGCGCTACGGATTCATTTACGTAGATAAGGATAACGAAGGAAAAGGGACGTTGAAGAGAAGTAAAAAGAACAGTTTCTATTGGTATAAAAAGGTGATCGAGTCCAATGGAGAAGATCTGGGTTAGGATTAAATAACAACCGATGGAATGAAGCCGCTAATTTTAGCGGTTTTTTTTATATTCAAGCATATGTAAATCAACCATTGCAGATAGTAAGCCGGATGGACGTGTGGCCTTTAGACGGATTTTGGCGCGAAGTGACAGCGGAAAAAGACGAAAAAGTCCTCCATTTCTATAAGTGCAGATAACAATGGGTAGATAAACGTTTATCCGTTCAAAAATCCCTAAAAAAACTGCGCATAATATAAATTATACGCAGTTTTTATTTAAAGCGATTTTCATTCTAAGGCGCAGGCAACAGATCATGATAAATTTCGTGGAAAAAGGCCAAAATAAGCTGTTATCCAAAATAATTTTAATCATTCAACGCGATAACGTGTAGAATTCGATAGGTTTTTATAGATGACCGATAAGATAGAACAAATGAGTTTTTCGTAGAACAGATGAGATGAAACCATACCATGCTCCATCGTATTATGCGATAACACATAACACATTCCAGATTCATCATGAAAGGAACATGCCTATGCGCACAAATGAAAAATTCAGCTTATTATTCCGTAAAAAACCGATTGCCAGTGAAGGCAACGAGGGCGGTGCATTGAAGAGGGCCCTTGGACCTCTGGATTTGACAACGCTTGGAGTTGGAGCCATCATTGGCACAGGAATCTTTGTGCTGACAGGTGTGGCGGCAGCCAAGTACGCCGGACCCGGGCTGGTGTTATCCTTCCTGCTGGCTGGTATCATCTGTGCGTTTGCCGCCTTGTGTTATTCTGAATTTGCTTCTACAATTCCGGCATCGGGTAGTGCATATACGTACAGCTATACTGCATTTGGTGAAGTGATTGCGTGGATTTTGGGGTGGGACCTGATTCTGGAGTATGGTTTTGCCAGTGCGGCGGTAGCAAGTGGCTGGTCGGGATATTTTCAAACGTTATTGTCCGGGTTCGGACTGGAGCTGCCTCATGCTTTAACTAGTGCATTTAATCCGGAGAAGGGCACATATTTTGACATTACTGCGGCTGTAATTACTCTGATTATTACGTTTCTGCTCACTCGTGGCGTAAAGGAAGCCGCACGTGCGAACGGGATTATGGTAGGCATTAAAATTATTGTGGTGCTGATCTTCATTGGTGTCGGTGTGTTTTACGTGCAGCCAGCGAACTGGCATCCTTTCCTGCCATTTGGCTTTTCGGGGGTGACGGCTGGTGCCGCTACCGTATTTTTTGCTTATATCGGCTTTGACGCAGTTTCTACAGCAGCGGAAGAGGTGAAACGCCCACAACGGGATCTGCCGATCGGTATTATTGCGTCGCTTGCTGTGTGCACGATCCTGTATATCGTGGTGTCTCTTATCCTCACGGGCATTGTGCCGTTTAGCATGTTAAATGTAAGTGATCCGGTAGCCTTTGCTTTTGAATTTGTGAACTTGAATGGTTTGTCCTGGATCGTATCTCTTGGAGCAATTACAGGCATTACGACGGTATTGCTCGTCATGATGTATGGTCAGACACGTTTGCTCTACTCGATGTCTCGTGATGGTCTGTTATCTCCCGTATTCTCTAAAGTTAGCGGCAAAAGCCAGACTCCGGCGGTCGGAAGCTGGCTGGCAGGTATGATCGTAGCCTTGTTTTCCGGGTTTATCTCTCTCGGACATTTGGCTGAGCTCACGAATATCGGAACGTTATTTGCTTTTGCTGTCGTGAGTCTGGGCATTATCGTGCTGCGCAGAAATAACCCAGATCTCAAACGCGGCTTCCGGGTTCCGTTCGTACCGTTCATTCCCATTCTGAGCGCGATCGGTTGTGTATATTTGATGACCCGCCTTGCAGCATTAACCTGGATTACGTTTTTTGGCTGGCTGATTATCGGATTAATGATTTATTTTGCCTATGGACGTCACCATAGTCATCTGAATCCGCTTAGAAGAAAGTAATTTCTCGATAGTCAGTTATAGCTACTACTGTAATAGGTACTATTGTAAGATGCAATCTGCCCAATCCCTGTTTACTTTCGCTGGACGAAGGTGAGCGGGGATTTTTGTGTTCTGGATTGGGAGGGGTTGCGGCTGAGCCAAATATGAAATATATTTGGTGGGTATGATCTGCCACCAGAAGAAGAGAGGGGTTACTTTATGAATATACCATTACATAATAATATAAATGAGCACTCATCCCATTTTGCATTTGCACTCTCGGATTCATCCGTTCTCACCGAGGCGAAGCTAATCATATCGCATGGGGATCAAGCAGATGAATTGCTACTGGATATCGATCCGCGGTCACATCTCGAAGATGGTCGCAAGGTATCTGTCATTGCACAGCTATTTCAAAATCCGCTGCAGCGTGAGGAGGCCAGTGTTCTCTATGGACCTGAGCTGTCCTATGTACAATATGCAATCTCTCTAACAGACACTAGCAGCATAAGCATTGCGTCTATTCAGGGCGTAGACTACCCGATTACACTTGATCTCGGACCTTATATACCAGGAGATTATGAGGTTCGTATTGCGCTACACCGAAAAACACCTCGAATCGCTGAAGGTCCATTAGAACCCGAGCAGCTGGCGATGGTGAAATACGCACAAGTGAATACACTACATATCATGCTGTTTCCAGCAGAAGTTTCACAATTGGCTTCTTCATCTGCCGCAGTATGGACACGAAATCATCATGTGTTTGATTCCTATGGCAGAAGGGGTTTTATTCTTGCTGATCTGGAACGACTCCCTGGACGAGTAGAGGAGATGTTCGGGCCAGGTAATCATAATTTATTGGAACATTTTACTGAAGGACGGCTCGATCCATTGCTGGAAGAAGGACTTATGGCTATTGTATGGGGGATTACGCCATGGTGTTATTCGCTATACTGTCCACCAAACGAGCAGGCAGCTCAAGTGCTTGCGTGGGACAAGTTAGGGGAAGAGCCTGCAAGACAAGGGATATATTACATCGATCCCGAAGTGCAGCGTTTAAGTATTATTCCAGCGAATGAACTGGCTTTCTGGGCAAACTGTATTCGCAAAGAGTGGCCTGTCGTGGAGCTTTCGGGAGAAGGAGAGACGCTTCATCTGGATCTGTATGTGCAGATTGCCGAATCGGTGAATGGGCTGCATGAAAATCCGATTCCAACCTTTGTACTCACACGTAGCGAGGGTAAACCGGACATGATCATGCTTATGGCGAATGTTGTGATTGTGGAAGAGATTGATTTTCCAATGGCTTAAAGGTGCAGGAAATATCGATGGAGGTGACAAGCAGATGATGAACGACGAGATTCAGGAGCAGTACGCTGACGAACTGGAGGCATTTCATATCTGGATGAAGGATGCCGGTTATACTGGCCATACGGTTAAATCATACACAGGTGATGTGATGGAATTCCTCATTTCCATTCAAGGCAAATCGCTGGAGCAAGTGAAAAAGCTGCATGTGCTTTCGTATCTCTCCCGCGCACGGGAGCGTGGCGTGAGTGATGCTACCCGGAATCGTAAACATGCGGCAGTCAACTGCTTTTACAAGTCCCTCATCGAACTGGAAGTATTCACGAATAATCCGGCAGCGGGCATCAAAAAGTCCAAAACCGAGAAAAATCGGGCTCCCGTTTTCCTGGATGAAGGCGGATTGACTCGTTTTCTGGCTTCTGTAGAGGGCAAGTACCGTACACGTAATTTGGCAGTTTTTTTGCTAATGGGTTATATGGGGCTGCGGGTTGGCGAGGTGCATGCGCTGAACTGCAAAGATTATAATCCGGAGCGGCGTACGCTCGATGTATTTGGTAAGGGACGAAAATGGCGTTCCATCCCTGTGCCAGAAACTGTAGCAGACGTATTAACCCAGTCTCTTCAGGAACGGCTGAAGCCGTGGCGCGGCGAGAAGGAGGAGGCTCTGTTTATATCGCAAAAAGGAAAACGTCTGTCCATCCGCAGCATTCAGCTGATCTCCACAGAAACCTTCGAACGCTTCCAGCAGGAAGCGCCGGCTCACGAGCGACAAAGCTACTCCAGCCATAAGCTACGTCACTCGTTTGCGACGATGATGCTTCGGCGCGGGGCTGATTTGCGAACGGTACAGGAGCTGCTGGGACATGCTTCGATCCAGACAACAACGGTCTACACCCATGTCACCAGCCGGGAAAAAGAAGAGGCGATGGCTCTGCTTGAAGTTCAGCTTCCGGCAGTGAAATGAAAAGAAAGAGCGTAAAGTCAGCGACACAACAGCAGCATATTTATCTGCCAGGAGAGATGAACGAGCATGAATGAAAGAAAGCAGGCTGCAACTGTTCGAGATCGCGATGAACTTTCAACTCAATCTGAACTTCAACCTCAAGCGCAGCATGTTCAGCCAAACGGACTGCTGGCTGTATGGGAAGTGCTGATGGTTGCAACAAAATTAGGACTGACTTCATTCGGAGGCCCTACAGCACACCTGGGTTATTTTCACAACGAATATGTACGCAAACGAAAATGGATAGACGAGCACAGCTATGCTGATCTGGTTGGACTGTGTCAATTTCTTCCCGGGCCGGCGAGCAGCCAGGTGGGCATTGGTATTGGTGTCATGCGAGCCGGGCTGTTGGGTGGATTGGCGGCCTGGGTTGGCTTCACTCTTCCATCGGTGCTTGTCTTAATCGCATTTGCCTTACTGTTAAAAGAGGTTGATGTGAGCCACGCTGGCTGGATCAGCGGACTGAAAATGGTAGCTGTAGTGATTGTAGCTCACGCAATTCTGGGCATGGCCCAGAAGCTTACGCCGGATAAAGAGCGAATTACACTGGCCGTGCTTATCGCTGCCGCGGCGTTAGTGTGGACGGTGCCCTACAGCCAGGTCATGCTGATTGCGCTCGCAGGTTTGGCTGGATGGAGCATGTACCGAAAATCACCTGTTATTCCCGCTGCAACGATGAAAATCCCTATACGCCGCAGCTTTGCCGTAAGCTGCTTGGCCATATTTGCAGGTTTGCTCGTTGTGTTACCCGTCCTTCGCCAGACCTTTAACGTAGAGTGGATCGCTCTGTTTGATTCCATGTATCGTGCAGGCTCGATGGTATTTGGCGGGGGACATGTCGTGCTTCCTCTGCTGGAGCAGGAACTCGTGCCTCACGGCTTCGTGAGCAAAGACGACTTCCTTGCGGGTTATGGTGCAACGCAAGCGGTACCGGGGCCGTTATTTACGTTTGCTGCCTACCTCGGAGCTGTTTCCATGGGTGGAGGAGGGGCGATCATCGCCACAATTGCGATATTTTTACCCGCATTTTTGCTGATTATTGGAGCATTGCCTTTCTGGAGTGCGCTGCGCAGCAACTCTCACATGCAGGGTTCGCTTGCCGGGGTTAATGCAGGTGTCGTAGGTATTCTGCTTGCTGCACTCTATCAGCCTCTATGGACAACCGCTGTGCTGTCATCCGTTGACTTTGCACTGGCATGTATTCTGTTTGTGCTGCTTACCTTCTGGAAGTGCCCGCCTTGGGTTATTGTTGTACTGGGAATCGTTGGAGGCATGATCGTGCATTGAAAAAAATAGTGAACTTTTTGAAATAGACCGACGTAGTTTCCGTCATTATTGTTATGTAAACCAATTGTCGAGACTATTCAAAGATCAATTTTTAAAGTTGCATTAGATAAAAGTAATATTATACGTCAGCCTTTTGTTAAATCATGCGATACCATTGCTGGATATTCAAAAAAAGATCATGCAAAACTCTACTGCGGAGTGTTTGCATGATCTTTTTTATTGAATTCGTAAGGATGAACGCAAACTTATTCCAGTCCGGCAATTTGTTCCTTCAATTTGTTTGCAGAAGCCTGGAAGGCTGTTTTCTCTGTCTCATTTAATGGCAGCGGTAAAATTTCACGTACACCATGACGATCTACGACACAAGGCACACCCAGATACACATCGGAAACACCGTTGTAATCTTCAAGCAGTGTGGATACGTTCAGAACGGAGCCTTCATTGCCCAGAATTGCAGCTACAATCCGGTCGAGAGCCAGAGCGATAGCATAAGAAGTGGCTCCTTTTGCATTAATAATCTCGTAGGCTGCGTTTTTGGTGCTGTTAAAAATCTCTTGCTGGGTTTCTTCGTCAAGTTCCAGGTCTGTTCCCGCAACATTGGCGAGACTCCAGACAGGTACTTCGGAATCGCCGTGTTCACCGATAATATGAGCATGAATGCTGCGTGGATCAATGCCTTTATTTTTACCAATAAGATAACGGAACCGTGCGCTGTCCAGCAGTGTACCAGAGCCGATCACGCGAGAGGCCGGCCAGCCGCTTTGTTTCCAGGATGTATAGGATAAGATATCGACAGGGTTGGTCGCAATCAGCAGAATTCCGTGAGAGTTGACCTCCGTGATCCGGTCGATGATATCTTTGAAAATGCTTGCATTTTTTTTCAGCAGGTCAATTCGGGTTTCACCTGGTTTCTGAGAAGCACCCGCGGTAATGATGATGATGTCGGCATCTTTGCAGTCTGAATAGTCGCCAGCCCATACCTTAACCCCTCCGGTAAACGGCAGGCCGTGGTTCATATCCAGCATTTCGCCGGTAGCTTTATCATGATTCACATCCACGAATACGAGCTCGGACGAGCGTTGTCTGAGCATCAGCGTGTATCCCGTTGTTGTTCCTACTGCACCCATACCGATAATAACGACACGGCTAGGTTTCAATGCTGCATTGGTTGTCATGTTCTTATCCTCTCCTTTTAGGGTATACTACCATCCATATTAAGGGATTCAGTCGGATAAAGCGAGTTTTGTCTATAACTTTTTTCACATCATTTGGCAGCTGGTAAAAACAAATTCGAAGATTCAGTGAAAACAACCGTGTTAGATGAAGATAAGCTAATCACTTCGAGTAGAAGACAAAAATCAGCGAGGTTATACACGAATCGGCAGGTGCTAAGTTGGTGTGAGCCTTTATGTTGAGGTTTGTGGTAGAATAGGAGCAGTGGATTCTGATGAATCGTAAATACAACGCCATCACAGAGGCATGCGCGCCTGTCTGGTGGATAGAGAGGTGGAACCCACTTGCATTGGCAATGGAAAAAAATAGCGCAGACAGCTTTGCTGTCTATAGGAATGATCATTATGCTGGCTGGCTGCACCAAAACGGAACAGCCGCCTGCAGCGGAACCCCCGGATCAGCAGGAAGACGGTGGCAACATCGGGCAGACCCTTACGGTTGTCCCCCCCACCAACAATAATGCTGAAGCGACGGAGATGTCCAAATATCAAATTCAGACTCGTCTGACCGATTTTCAGTTAATTAATGATAACGGCGGCTTGGCCTGGGGTGTTACGCGGAATGCACTCAGGCTGTATTACACTCAGGATCAGGGAAAAACATGGACAAACATATCACCGTCTGAGAATGTGCAATTTCCGGCGAATCCGAAGTACGGTGAAAGTATTTATTTTGTAGATCGGATGCATGGCTGGATTGTTCGAGAGGGTATGGGGGGCACAGATACGATTGTGCTTCGAACGAATAACGGTGGTGTAACCTGGAGTCTTTCTTCCTTGTCCAAGACGGATAAAGTAACAGCCATATCCTTTGTCTCTCCTGAGAAGGGCTGGGTGCTAACCACGGTAGATACCGGGATTGGCAAACAGGATAAAATGCTATACTTTACGCATAATGGAGGCACAACGTGGGAACGAATGACCTCAAGCGACGAGAAGGACAAAACGACCACCGGGGAAATCTCGAGACGCGGTTATACGACCGGTATGACGTTCTCCGATGCCAAGCATGGCTTCTTGAGCGCGATTGAGTTTGGCACACCGAAGCTGTATGTTACGTCAGATGGCGGAGAGCAGTGGAGGACTGTTTCCTCCTTCTTTGATCGAAGTAAATTCAGTGGCTGTGGCAACTTCAATCTTAGCGCACCCCAGTTCTTCGGTCGTGAAGCGAAGTCGGCCTGGATGGCGATGTCCTGTGCTCGCGGGGAAAGCACGACATTCAGTGGTTTCTTCACCGCCGATGGGGGAGCAAGCTGGAAGCTGTACTCTTTCAGCCTGGACAAGCAGACAGGTATTAATCGCAATCTTCCTCCTGTATTTCTAAGTCCAACCGAAGGCTGGGCGATGCAGAAGGGCATCATGTATTACACCGTGGACACGGGAAAAACATGGAAGGCATATCCCGAGAGCAGCGTGCTGAAGAAGATTTTCGAAGACTACCCTGAAATCGTGAAGCTGCAGATGGCCTCGCCCAAGCTGGGCTGGATTCTGGTAGAGAATACAGATGCGAAGCGTTCGCTGCTGCTGCAAACGGTAGATGGGGGAGAGCACTGGAAGGTGCTGTAGCCCTGTGATTGCAGGGCTGCTGGCCTATGGTAAAGTGGTTAAGCAAGCACATGAAACGAAGAATGAGAAGTGAAGGATGGGGAGAATCTCAAAAGAGATTTTCCCTTTATTTTTAATTTATTTTTTCACTACATTGTGAATTAAATCACAAATAAAAAGCGTAGATGATGTTATATTTAACTCAACAAAAGAAGGAGTGATAACAATGAGAACCAACGAACAAACTCAACACACACAGGCGGATGATTTAACAAGATACATGCTGCACTTATGCTACACATGCGACGATGCCAATCGCTGCACAACCGAAGAAGCGGTGAGAGCTTGCATGGCTGCACATGCAGAGACAGATCAGCCGGAGCCGGCAGAAGGTGTAGACGTTACCCGAGGCTATATGGATATGATGTACGCGTAATTAAGAAAATGGACACGAGATCAGAATTACGAACAGCTGGAGCCACCGCACATTGTTTTAGCTCAAGAATAAGCAGCTACAATCACAAAAAACCGCCTAACAAACTGCCGTCAGCCTTCGACCAACGGCAGTTTGTTTATTTGTGTTGTGTTCTTGTATGCGGAATGAATAAGGCAATGAAGGCAAAGTTATAATGGTTCGGAGCTTGGGACGGGTATTTATATGAGAATGAGATAAGGCGGGCAAGGTCGCAAACTGGTGGCAAGCTTGGAGTAATATTGGAGTAATCTCTGAAGTAATATTGGAGCTATCTTGGAGCAATCTCAGCCCCATAATGTGACGTTTCATGCTAGTTAGCGCTAACGATTCCCACAGAGCTTATTTAGCCATTTTAGTGCCATTCAGAAATGTAACGATTCCCAGAAACGCTATTTAGCCGAATTTCGGCTGAAGAAGGAGGAAAAGGGGCTGAAATTCACAAATAACGTCACTACGAATCGTTAGAGTTTCAATGCATCATTTTCAAGCGAAATAAGGCTTCTCAGAATTGTTAGCCAAACATTATTGCAGTGCCCTCTACCTATTCATTGACGAACACTCCGAACCTGTGATAGCTTCAATTTAATTGGAAGATGAAGGAATGCTTGAACGATATTAAGAAATGAGGAATACATATGGCGACATTAGGGCTTATCCGGCATGGTGTAACGGACTGGAATGGGCAATATCGCGCGCAAGGACACACAGATATCCCACTCAACGCAGAAGGACGGAGACAGGCAGAACTGTTGTCCGAGCGAATTCGTTCTGAGCGGTGGCATTATATTTATACAAGCGATTTGTCGAGAGCAATGGAAACGTCGGTGATTATTGGTGAAGTCAATGGAATCGAAATACGTGTGGATGAGCGGCTTAGAGAGATGGACTGCGGACAAATCGAGGGTACAACGGAGCAGGAACGAGTGAATCAATGGGGGTATGGCTGGTCGAAGCTGGATCTGGGCATTGAACCACATGAAGCTGTTGTAAAAAGGGGCAGAGAATGTTTTGCCGATCTGGCTGAACGACATTCGGATCAAAATATTTTGATTGTAAGTCATGGGGCGCTGCTCGGCCTCACATTAAAACGACTTCTCGCTCATATAGACATTCGCGAGAATCTGTCGAACACATCTCTAACGTTACTTCACAGCGGTGAGCCTCGGTGGGATTGCTCATTGTATAATTGTACCAAACATCTCACCGGTTCTCCTTCCAGCTTCATATAAGAAGGTTATTATAGAAGGAGGTTTCTTGTTACGATGCAGCTGACAGATATTCCATCCGAAATGCGGGAGCTTATCGGGAACGTCAAGCAGATTACTATACCGCGTCAGGGACATACATCTTCTGTGACCATTCTTCATACATCGAGTCATAGTTATGTTATCAAAAAAACAGAGCACGAATTGTATAACGAATGGCTGGCCGATGAGTATAAAGCATTGAAACATCTTGAAGAAACGGCATTGCCTGTTTCGACAGCGCATTCATTTTTTGCAGATCAGAACGCCAGATGGCTGTTAATGGATTATATGGAAGGTGTTACATTAAGGCGATTTCTGATCGATAATTCGGACCAAAAGCAAAGAGATAAAGCAATAGCCAGCTTTGGTCGCTGTCTGAAACAGCTGCATGAATGTTCATGTCCAATGGATTGGCAGCATAAGCATACAGAGCACACCTGGCTTGATACAATGATATCGAAAGCAGAGTATAATCTAGCGAATTTTGCAGTAGATGGAAATGCGGGATTACTCACATATTTGAAAGAGAATAGACCCGGTTGGGTCGAGCCGACTTTAATTCATGGTGATTTTACGACGGATAATGTGCTTGTACGTGACGGGCAGATTACAGGTGTGATTGACTGGGCCGGAGCGGCCTATGGTGATCCGCGGTATGATGTTGCTTTGGCTATTCGGCCTAAAGCAAGTGCATTTGAGGAAGAGCGGGACAAAGATGTGTTTTATGATGCCTATGGTAAACGCAGATTAACCGATGAAGAATATCGCTACTTTGAGCAAGGAATCTATAATTTTTTTTAGAATAATTTTTAGAAATGTACAGAAGTATGATAGGAGAACGCCTATGGAATTCCCAATGATTGTTGTTGATCTGGATGGAACACTTTTGAAGGCTAACAAAGAGGTGTCTGAACGAAGCATAAAGGCGATTCTGGATTGTGCCAGCTGCGGGAGCAGATTTATATTTGCAACTGCGCGTCCACCAAGGGCGGTGAAAGCTTTTTTACCAGAAGAGTTGCTCAGGCTGGGTTTAACAAATTGATTACAGATGATGGACAGCTAACGCAGATTTCATCCCTTCTTGCTTCCAAGGAACATGCTGTTTCGGTGATATGTGATGCTATGGGGGTTCTGTTACAACATGTGATGGTGTTTGGGGATGATGCCAATGATATAGGGCTTTTTGATCGGTGTGGCTGGCCTGTGGCTATGGGAAATGCAATTGATACTGTACCTGTAATATCGGTAAAGGAGTAGGAGGTGCAGGAGTTGAGATATTTCGTAAGATCAGCCGTTGCAGAAGACATTTCGAAACTTTGTGCTGTTCGCAATAATGAACAATTATTGAGGTCGTACTTGAAACTGCAGGATAATAACGAAGTTATACTAGCTATTGCAGAATCAGAGGATGAGGATCGTGTCATTTTGGGTTTTGGAGTGCTCAAATAGCAGGGCAAGCAGGTCCCAAAGTTAAGTGATCTGTATGTAAAGGAAAAGTATCGAGGTCAGGGTGCTGGTTCAGCGTTAATCCGTTACAGGGAAGCGTTAGCAATACAACTGGGGTTCAGCGAAATATTTGTGAGTGTTGACCCCGTCGAGAATCCCAAAATGATCAAGCTTGTCTCGGCGCACGGCTACCATGCGATCTCAGAGTCGTATACCAAGCAGGCCATATATTACAATGAAGATGGTACAAGTTACGAGAAAACATACATACGAATCGATTTGAAAAAGCAACTGCTTCTGACCGAAAGTCGTGATAGGCTAGAGCAAGGTATAGCGATTGTAGAAGAGCTGTTCTGAGATTGACCTCGACGGGAGGAAGGTTTATGAGACTGGACATGAATCAATTCATAGGGACCAAACATCCAAGGCTGAACGCAGTGTACCGTGCAGTTCGTGAAATGTCTAACGAAGGATTTTCAGGCCAGGATGAAATATGGCGGCAGCTGGTAGATGTCTCTGGTTTCGCTTCCTTGCTAGCCGCCCGGAGAGGAGGGGATCATGAGCTTGCTGCGGTCACAGGACTGCTTCACGGTTATTACCTGTATCGAACAGGAATAAAGCACTTTCCGGGGCCAAACAGCGCAGATGCCGCAAGACAACTGCTTCGAGGAGTACAGTTATGGAGTGATGATGAATTGTTCACTATACTGCAGGCTATTTTCTATCAGGGGGTTTACAGGCAGGCTCAGGGACCGTATGAAAAAATGTTGAATGATGCTGTTTTGATGCAAAACGTATTTTCTCCTGTAACAAATAGATCAGAACAGTACATAACCCACATTGAACAAGGAAGATTGGATCAAGTCTTACAAGAGCTTGGAATGACAAATGAGATAAAGATCGAGAATGTTGGAATGAGCACAGAAACGGGGACGGGGGCAGTACAACATCATCAAGAACGAAGACGCCTGGAACTTGCAGATTACGCAGAAAGGTTAGCGAAACAAGGAATCATAGGAATCTCAGAGGATGAACACTTCAGGAAAATCTGCCGATATTGGCCGGATTCTAATATCTACACCGTACTCAAAGCTAATTGGTGTGCAGCTTTTGTGTACCACTGCTGTATGCAGGTTTGTATTCAATTGCCCATTCGATATCCGAATCAGTCGTATCGTTTGGCTGGAGTGGGGGCATGGCTGGACTGGTCTAGATTACCTGAGACAGGATTTTTTCATGAAGATCGACAAGATGGCTTTGAGCCGGAGCGCGGTGACCTGGTCGTATATGAAAAGCTTCTGACCGATGATTCACATGATCATATTGGCATTGTTTTGTCTTGTGAAGGCGAAGTTCTGATTGTTGCAGAAGGAAACGTTGATAACCTGAACTACTCTGGCATTGTGACCAGATCGAGAGCGCATTGTATTCTCGGGTATATTCGCATCAGCGATGATTACCAATATGATTTTCAAGGAGAGTATCATCCGATCTAACATTTGAAAATATCATAACCGCACTGTAACCCATATTGAGGAGCCAGGGATAGGAGAGATGAGCATGTTTAAACACAATCTAGATGATACAGGTACTGCATATCTTTCTTTATTTGCATCAAGTGACGCAGCTGCGTTATATCAATTAATAGATCGAAACAGGGAGCACCTTGGAGCCTGGCTCAGAATTCCCGAAATGACTTTAACGAAAGAGGATTCAAGAGGTTTTATTGAACGAACACGCCTTCGCTATGCGCGAGAGGAGGGGTATTGGTTAGGAATCTGGCTGCGCGGCGAGTTAGCCGGTTCGATTGGATATTGTGACATTGATTATATGAACAGAAAGGCAGAGATTGGTTACTGGCTGGGCAAGGAATATGAGGGAAACGGGCTAATTACGGCAGCGGTCAATGTTTTTATTCAACATGCCTTTGAGGGGCTTTCCTTAAACAAAGTCGAGATAGGTGCTGCTGCAGATAATTGGAGGAGTCGGGCAATACCTGAGAAGCTGGGCTTTCAACAGGAGGGTGAGCTGAGAGATTATGAGTTTTTAAACGGGAGGTTCCATCATAGAGTAATGTATGGTTTACGGCGTGAGGAATGGACGGAATCCATAAAATAACGAAGGTTGGGGGCCCATATGATCGATTGGCTGTGTCGCATCTTTTTGCATTATGCTCCAGAAATCAAGTTTTCCACCGAGGAGATACAAGCGTATGAGCAATTAGCTTTAAATGTAACGGATGAAGGGTTGATTGAATATGACCTGCCTTATGCTAAATTTCGATATTTGACTTATGTTTCTTTAAAAGGACTTTATGTATTTCACGGGTCAAATCACACCGGTATACGTATCTTTGAACCGAGAAAACAGACTTTATACAACGGCCAATGGACCAAGGCTGTTTTTGCTGCTTCTGATCCACACTGGCCGATGTTCTATGCTATTTTCAACCGCAGCAGACTGAAGGGGAACTTTCGTAACGGATGTATTCGTGGACAGAAGCAAAACTATCATTTCTATTCCCTGAATCAATCTACGATATCAAATGATCCATGGACAGAAGGAATGGTTTATTTCCTGCCACGACAATCATTCACTGCACCAAAACCAAGGGGGATCTCTTTTGATGAATGGCTCTGCCATGAGCCTGTTGCTCCTATCGCCAAGCTAAAGGTTTGCCCAGAGGACTGTTATTATTTTAACAAAATTGCAGTACATAATGACGGAGAGTCTTTGATAAAAACCTGGCTCTTATATAAAGCAAGAACAAGAACAACACCAACAGAAGGAGAACACTAGGAGGAAATTCAGATGAGTAAACAGCCTTTATTTGTAATCACCGGAGCAAGTGGTACGGGAAAAACAACGGTGTCATCGCATGTTCGCAAGCTGTTGCCTGAATTTGACGTATTTGATATGGATATCATCGACAACGTGGATTGGCAGATCGCCAAAGAGAACTGGCTGCGTGTGGCGTACAGCATATCGCTGAGTGGAAGAGGGACCGTTCTGTGTGGAACGATGGTGCCTGAAAATATTGCTTCCCCGGCTTGATCCGATGAACTTTGATGATGAATGGAGGTTGTGAATGTTACCTTTTCAAGTTAATGATGCGATTCAGTTAAAGCTAATAAAACCTCAAGATCGTGATGAGCTGTACTCCTTATTTGATCTGAACAGAGTGTTTCTGAGAGAATGGCTGCTATGGGTGGATAAACGACAATCTCCTGACGATCTGGATGCTGTAATTGAAGTATGGACACGTAATTACGAGGAGAACAATGGTTTCGATGCAGGCGTGTGGTTCAATCAGGAATTGGTTGGCATGATAGGTCTGCATTACATAGATTGGAGAAACAAAGCAACGAGCATCGGATATTTCCTGTCGGAATCCTCTCAAGGCAGGGGCATCGTCACAACAGCCATCGAAAAATTGATTACATATTTGTTTAATGACCTGAAGTTGAACAGAGTTATTATTCAATGTGCAGAGAACAATATCAGAAGCAGAGCGATTCCTGAGAAGCTCGGATTCGTCAACGAAGGCACTTCCAGACAGGCTCAGTGGCTGTATGATCATTATGAGAACATTGTGACGTACAGTTTATTGTCGAGTGAATGGCAGGAGTGTGTGTCTAAATGATATCCAATATTGTGCCATGGCTGGTCATCATCTGGTTCATTTTTCGATATTACAGTCTTCCGAAGAAAGACCGCATGTACAGTACAATCGTGCCAGCATCCTATTTGATTTCTTCACCGAACAGAACGGAGATACAAAAGAACGTTGAATGCGCTGCTTTTTCCAGTGCGTTTGTGCTGAGACATTTCGGCATGGAGTCGGAAGGGGATCAGCTGTATCCGACGTATCCTCGCAAGTTACTGGATGGGACCGTGTATCCGAAAGCGATTACTGTTTTTTTCAAAAGGTTAGGGTATTCGTGTACATATTTGCACGGTAATATCAACACGTTAAGACAGCACATCAGCCGCGGCGTTCCGGTCATTCTGTTTATACGAGTGCATGCGGACCGGCGTTCTCTGCACTTTGTGCCTGTTGTCGGATACGATGAAACACATTTCTATCTGGCAGAGTCACTTGATTTCAAGCGTAACTGCGAGGAGCCGCTGTATAACCGCAAGATTAGCGTCAGTGAACTGGAATCGCTGTGGAAACCATGGCTGCCTTTCAGCCGCCGCTCTTATATCGTGATTGAACCAAAGCTGAATTCCTTGGATAAATCGGCATAATCATTCCATAGTAGAGCCAAAGCTCCATACTTACCCTGCAAATATTTCATCAGGTTAACAAGTTCTGTGTTCGTCCGCATATACATTATTGAAGACGGGTCAAGACTCCGGCTGTCCGAAGTGTATGAACGGAGGGGAGAGACATGGGCATTGAATCATCCTGGATGTTTGATTTGTTTGGAACCGTCTTTCCGGTGGCATTTGTCCTGATTCTGGCGATTGTGCTGTTATCGATGGGCAAAGAAGTATGGAGGTGGGGACGCAACAATGCGGAACCGCTGCTGACCGTACACTCCCGCATTACCAGCAGACGGGTGAAGATGAGCCAGTCGCCGTCCGATGCTGCCAGCACGACTCCAGCGCGAACGCTGTACTATGTCACGTTTGAAGTGGAGAGCGGAGATCGTCTGGAATTCAAAGTGAACGGTGAAGAGTACGGCATGTGCGCAGAAGGAGATGAAGGGCGGCTGTCCTTCAAAGGAACCCGGTATATCGGATTTGAGCGGACGAATCGCCTGTATACCGAACGTTTGCGAGGTTAAACATGAAGCAGCTTACGCCCGAGTGGCGTGAGCTTTTTTTGGCGAACTGCAGGACAAGCGTTTCTTAATGCAGAAGCATGTTTGTATATTAGTATATAGAGAATGCAATAGAGGAGGATTTATGATGTCATTTACAGATCAGGTTGTTGTTGTCACGGGAGCTGCGCAGGGGATCGGGAGAAGTGTGGCAGAAGCCTACGCGCTTGCCGGGGCCAAAGTGGTACTGGCGGATGTTCAGGAAGCGGAGGGGGCAGCCGCAGCGGCTTCCATTCGCCATGAGGGCGGTGAAGCGATCTTTGTGCATTGCGATGTTCGCAAGGAGCAGGATATTCAGCAGCTGTTTGAGACCGCAATGAAGGAATTCAAGCAGATTGATGTACTCGTGAACAACGCGGGTGTCTCCAGATGGAAGTCTCCCTATGAGCTCACGGTGGATGAATGGGACGATGTGCTTAATATCAATGTCAGGAGCTGCTTTCTGGCAAGTCGGGAGGCGGCCCGGTATATGAAAAAAAATAAACATGGTGGGGCTATCGTCAATATGGCCTCTACTCGTGCAATGATGTCGGAGCCGGATAGCGAAGCATATGCCGCATCTAAAGGGGCAATTACTGCATTAACCCATGCGATGGCAGTCTCACTCGGGAAAGATCAAATTCGGGTCAATTGTATCAGTCCCGGCTGGATCGAGACCGGTGATGTGTCCAAGCTTACAGATGCGGACCATGCACAGCATCCATCTGGCCGGGTGGGCGTGCCTTCGGATATATCAAGGGCTTGTTTGTATTTGTCCGATCCGGCTAATACCTTTGTCACTGGGACTAATCTCGTAATTGACGGGGGCATGACTCGAAAAATGATATATGAGGACTAGAACCGGGACTCTCCCCCGTAATGGTCTACTCCAGGTTCCTCCGAAATGAAATAAGCCCAAGTTAAGCACTTGGGCTTATTTGTTTTTGATAAGTCGGTTGCTATAATGAATGTGATTTTACAACAGAACAGGAATGGAGGGAGTGTATGTTCGGGAAAACATCCCGGAAAGTATTTTGGCTGTTATTACTGATCGGAGGAATGATAATGATCGGGATCAAGGCACCTGCAGAGGCGGATGATGTAGATATACGGGCTGCCTGGGTATGGCAGGCACAGTCTGTGAAGAATGCAGGAGATGAACTTCTAGCCAATGCGGCTAAACATAAGATTAATCGGTTATATGTGAATGTGGACATGAATATATCGAAAGAGGTATATCAAACGTTTATCGCCAAAGCGGGTCGTGAAGGCATTGCTATTGAGGCACTTGGCGGTGATCCCTCCTGGGGTGTGGAGGGACGTGAGGGTCCTATGCTTCGCCTGGCTTCATGGGTTCATGACTATAATCAGGCCGTGGAGCCGGGAGAACGCTTTGATGCGCTGCATCTGGATGTGAAGCCCTACGTGCTGCCAGCCTGGAAGGAAGACGCAAAACCTCTGGTGCAATCCTGGATCAGCAACATGAAGCGGGTGCTGGAGCAAGCGAAGCAGGATGGTGGAATTGCTGTGCATGTCGATCTGCCTTTCTGGCTGGATTCCTACACGGTGAAGGGCAGTCGAACTGCTGAAGATGCAGATAACGAAGCACTGTCACACTGGTTTATTCAGAATGTAGATCAAGTCACTTTACTCGCTTACCGTGATAATGCACAAGGGAGCAACGGAATTATTCGTCTGATTGAGCAGGAGATGGAATGGGCGGACGCCAGCGGCACTCTTGTTACGGTAGGTGTAAATACCAAACCGATGCCTGGTGAAGAGTTTACGAGCTTTGCGGGTAAAGGCTCATCCCAACTCGAAGGGGCTTTGCAGGAGGTCGCTACGGCCTTCCGTGAGCATCAATCCTACGCCGGCTCAGCTGTTCATGATCTGACCTATTGGGGAGAACTGGAACCGGAGGAGCAGCCATTACCCGAGAAGCCTATAAATCCGCCTGTGAGTGCGCCCGAGATTCGCGGCACCTACATCTGGGAAGCCTCACAAGTCACGGATGATGGCGGAGATCATATTCTGGCGTTTGCCAAGCAGCAGAGGATCAATTGGTTATATGTGCGGCTTGATCTGGATCAGCCATACTCCAGTTATCGCAGTTTTGTGAAAAGAGCGAAAGCACAGGGCATAGAAGTTCATGCTATGGGGGGCCACCCGATCTGGGGCAAAAAGGAAAATCGTCCACGGATCAAACGGTTGATTGATTATGTGAAAAACTACAATGCAGAAGTCGAACCGGACGAGCGGTTCGTAGGTATACATCTGGATATCGAGCCGTACACGCTGCCTGAATGGGCGGAGAATCGGGATACATTGCTGACCGAATGGGCGTCGAACATTGCTTATTTCCAGGAAGAAACGAAGAAGGACAGCAGCCTGGAAACCAGTGCGGATCTCGCGGTATGGCTGGATACCTTCCCGCTCCCGGGTAACGATGTAACGGTGACCGAATTTATGATTGATACACTTGATCATGTATCTCTGATGGCTTTCCGCAACACGGCAGAAGGATCGAACGGGATCGCTGCGGTTGTAAGCCAGGAGATGGAGATTGCTGATCGTCTGGGGAAATCACTGCTCGTTTCCGTTGAAATGAAGCAGAATCATGAGGGTGAGCATATCTCGTTTTACGATCACGGGGCCAAGGAAATGGAAAATCAGCTGGACAAGCTGCCGGAGCTCCTGTCTGGATATAAGGCGTACAAAGGCAATCTGGTACATGCCTATGATTATTGGGTTGATGCAAAGCCTTAACAAGCACTGAAGCGGTTAATAAGCGCTTTAGATCAAGAAAGGAAAATGCCCTGGAACTTCACACTTGAGTGAGGTTCCGGGTTTTTTTATGGAAAAAAGCTGGAATTGTGTCACCGAATGGGCTCCTGCACAATACGATGTACGGTGATGAACAGCTGCTATAAGGGAGGGAACAGGTGATGGCAGTAATTAAGGCCAACACGGAAGACGTCAGGCTGCTAGCCAGATTGATGAGAGCTGAAGCCGAGGGAGACGGTGATCAAGGCATGCTGCTGGTCGGCAATGTTGGCGTGAACCGTGTACTGGCAGATTGTCTGGATTTTGGCGACATCCGCGATATTAATCGCATGGTCTTTCAGAATCCGGGTGGCTTTGAGTCTACGCAGAAGGGATACTTCTACCAGCGGGCGAGACAATCCGAGATTCGGCTTGCGCAACGCGTCATTAACGGGGAACGTTTCTGGCCGGCGAGTAATTCGTTATGGTTTTTCAGACCGGTTGGGGATTGCCCGGACACATGGTATAACCAAGCCAATACAGGACGTTTCAAAGCACATTGTTTCTTTAGTCCAACCGGAGAAGATTGTCCGAGCGTTTATTAATCCGTTACATTTTCATCATTCGAGGAGGAATCACTAATGATTAATCAGCCTTATCAACCCACTCAAACGATGGGTCAGCAAGCGAATGCTGTGCTCGGTGCACAAGCGAATTCCCAGGTTCAAGGCACTTCCTACAAGGTTGGCAACAACATGCCGTCAATGTCGCCTACACCAGGCATGGTATCCCCTAGCTCTACAAGTATGCCGCCGCTTGTGTCCAGCGGAAGCCCAATGACGCCTACAGGTACAGTTGTACCTACAACAGCTCCGCAGTTCGAGCAGTCATACATCGAGAACATCTTGCGTTTGAATCTCGGTAAATTCGGCACATTCTACATGACATACGAAGGCAACAAAGAATGGAATGCCCGCATTTTCCAAGGAATTATTGAAGCCGCTGGACGTGACCACATCATTATCAGTGATCCGAAAACCGGCAGAAGAATTATGCTGCTGATGGTTAACTTTGACTATGCTACTTTTGATGAGCCGCTGCTATATCAATATCCTGGTGTTATTGGCAACTACCCGCAGGCACCAAGCAGATTTTAATCGATTGAAATGTAATTAAACGTTATCTGATATAATGGGCCTGACGGCCAACACATACGGTAAGCCGGGCCGTTCTGAGTGCAGTGCAATCTGCATCAGGACGGCTTTTTCCATATTTATCGGATGCAAACCAGCATGTAATCCAGACAATATAAATAAAAGTAACCTGAACGAGAATGAATGGCACTTACATATGAAACACAGGCAAGAGGCGAGAGAAGCATAACAGGCCAGGCCGTAGTCAGGCAGCTGCGGAATTAGAGATGAAGGGAGTCTACGGTGTTGAAGCTATGGATTGATGGAGCATTGAAGGGAGAGGCGGAAGCCTGTGAGCAGCTGGTTGCACAATACCGCGGAATGGCGTTTGCCGTTGCATATCAGCTGCTGCAGGATATGCATGGAGCAGAAGATGTGGTACAGGAGGCATTTACCGAGGCGTTTGCCAATCTGTTCAAATTGGAAAAGCCTGAAGCTTTCCCAGGCTGGTTCAAAGTCATCGTAGAAAGGCAGTGTTACCGCTGGATGAGACGCAAGAGACACTCGGTTGTTCCCATGCAGGAATTAGACGATGTATGTTTAATGCAGGACCAGAAGCATGATCCAGAGACCTGGGCGCTGCAGAAGGAGCTGCAGCGGACGCTGCGCAGCTCCATAACCAAGCTGCCATCCACAATGCAGATTGTGGTAGACCTGTTTTATTTTCAAGGATATACGCTTCAAGAAATTTCGGAGTTCCTGGGAGTGAGCATATCCGCGTTGAAGAAAAGGCTGTTCGATGCGCGAGCAAAGTTGAAACGTTCCATACCCGTACGAAATCTGGCGATTACATTTAATGAGCTTTATGAAGGGGGAGAAGGCATGCTGCATATTATGAATGGAGATCACGCTGCCAACCGGCTGCGAGAAAGCGGCATTCAGGGAGATATTGTTGTATGGCGCGAACTGTACACGTATGGCCCCATATCCACTGATATGGCCGATCGAAAAGCGCGGCAGCATCGCGCAGTTGCACTGGAAGACGAGCTAGGCATACCACAGAGAGAGTATTTACAGATTGATAAGCTGGAACACAAGCTGCTTTCACTCAAGCCGGAACAAGAGATTGTATTGTGGTTTGAGCATGATTTGTACGATCAGACGATGCTGTCGTATTTGCTGCACTTTTTGAGTCATCAAAAATTTATGGAATTCAAAATCAACCTGTTATGTATTGATTCGTTCCCGCAGATCGAGCATTTCCGAGGTCTGGGACAGCTTACACCTGCTCAAATGCAGACGCTCTCCGGTACATGGCATGTCATTCAGGAGGAAGAGATGAAGGCGGGCCGAGCGTTCTGGGAAGCGTATTCGTCTTCTGACATTCGTGATCACGAGCAATACATGCAGCAGGGTTCACAGGATCTTCCTTTTGCCAGCGCTGCGTTCAAGGCGCACCTGTCCCGCTTGCCATCCGAAACCAATGGTCTGGGCATCATTGAGAAGACCACACTTGAAACGATAATGACAGGCATTCAGCGTCCCACTGCTTTATTTCGTGAAATGGGAGACAAGCTGCCTGTTCTCGGTATGGGTGATCTGGAATATTGGGCACATCTGAAGAGGATGTCGGAGGGACCTTATGCGCTCATTCGAATGACTGGTGCGGCACGTTTTCCAAAATATAATCAGCATGAACCGGCTTTTCATGATGCTGTGCTGTCTGTAACGGAGCTTGGCATTCAGGTATTGCATGGTGAAGTGGACTGGCGCACTTTGCGAGAGGATGAGTATTGGGTTGGTGGCATACATGTTGAAAAAGGAATATTCTAAAGCTTGAACGGAGCAGCAGGGGAAAACGGGGGTAGAAATTCCGTTCTCCTGTTTTTTGTTTAGCAAATGATAAAAAAACAGCGTAATCGCTGCTTTTGTAAACGAAATGTGCCGATTTGGCCTTTTAAGTGTCATAGGACACGGATTGACTGTGTAGTGTAGAATTATATAATAAAAGAAGCATATCCATGTTATTTGGGCACAAACGGCAGGAGGTGGAAGCATTGGGAAGTTGAAATTGCATATGAGCGGCAGAATGGCTAATATCCTACATTTTCGAAGGAGGTGGACCTATTTGCCGAAGAATAACGGCGAATAGGAAGAACATTTGAGTGACCCCTTACCGAGTATATTAAATTTGGTTTTAATTGGTTTACTGGTATTAATGAACGGTTTCTTTGTTTCGGCAGAATTTGCGATGGTGAAAGTGCGGGGCAGCCGGATTGAAGCATTGGTGGAAGCTGGCAACAAAAATGCGGTCTATGCTTCCAATATTGTACGTAATCTGGATGCTTATCTGTCTGCATGTCAGCTCGGCATTACTTTAGCTTCACTTGGACTCGGGTGGCTGGGAGAGCCAGCAATCGCACACCTGTTAGAGCCTTTATTTACGGCATTTGGACTGGGTCCGGTATATGTGCATGGCATTTCCATTGCGATCGCCTTTGTTATTATTACGATTCTGCATATTGTATTGGGTGAGCTTGCTCCCAAAACGATGGCAATTCGCAAGTCGGAGACGATTACACTGTGGTCCGCAGCACTGCTAACGTTCTTTTACAAACTAATGTTTCCCTTCATCTGGGCATTGAACGGCATGGCGAACGGATTGCTCAGACTGTTTCGGATGGCACCTGCTTCCGAACTGGATGATGCACATAGTGAAGATGAAATACGTATTCTTATGAAAGAAAGCAATAAGAGCGGTTTAATTGATAATACTGAATTAGCACTTGTTGATAATATATTTGATTTTACGGATACAACCGCACGTGAAATCATGATTCCGCGAACGGAAATGATCTGTCTCAATGCCAATCAGTCCATGTTGGAAAATATGGAGATTGCAAGTGAAAGCATGCGTACCCGTTATCCGGTGTATAACGGCGACAAGGATCATATTATCGGCTTTATTCATATTAAAGATCTGATGCGCTCGCAGCTCACCGATACGATCTCCGTGATTCGTCCAATTTTGGCTGTGCCAGATACAACATTAATCAGTGATCTGCTCAAGCGTATGCAGCGCAGCAAGACACAGATTGCAGTGCTGATCGACGAGTACGGAGGAACCTCCGGCATGGTTACACTTGAAGATATCATGGAAGAGATTGTTGGTGAAATTCAGGACGAATTTGACCAGGAGCGTCCAGCGATTGAGCAAGTGAATGAGATGGAATATTCCATTGATGGGTTAATGCTCATTGAAGAAGTCAGTGAACGGTTCGGCATCGAGATGGACCGGGCTGACTACGATACCATTGGCGGCTGGTTATACTCCAGAGTGGATGCTATTCCACCTGAGATTGGTCAATCGGTTGAATATGACGGGTATCTGTTTGTAATCCAGGAGACAGAGCAGAAGCGGATTTCACGTGTGAATGTGGTGAAGATGGAAATGCTGGTTGAAGAGGAGGGGGCGTAATGCCCTCTATTCATAAAGAAGGATCTATGGCAAAAAAGCCGCTAACGTTTAGCGGCTTTTTTGCTGCACCTCGATAAGTTCTCGTTCCGGGTTGACGCCCCGGAGAATCTCATGGTATTATTCAACTCAATAAAAGAGGAGGAGGGCTCATTTCTATGACTCATTCCATGCGTCTTCGATAAGCAGTCAAAAAAGCTGATTTTTCCACAATCGTGGGCTTTTTTTGATCTGCTTATTTTACGTATGGAGAGACATAGATCGCGATATGGGTAAGCTTATTTAGCTGTATTTATATTGACGTGTCCTTCTATACGTGAGTAATGCAGATTCAAGCCTGATGTGGGCCTGGATCTGCATTTTTTGTTTGTCGCCAACAAGTAAAATCCGGAAAGGAGCTAAGATTTATGAGGTATTTGCACTGGTATTTCTTTATATAATCCCCCTTCTTTAATCGCAGGTGATCCTGCGAGCATGAAAACTGCGATTTTAGAGGGAGGTAAATTAAATGAATGCATTGATTAAAGCAAATGAGATATTTGTGGAATATTCGGGCCGTGACATATTAGATATAGAACATCTGGAGCTTTATGAATATGACCGGATCGGCCTGGTTGGAGCCAATGGAGCGGGCAAGAGCACATTGTTAAAAGTACTGCTGGGTGATATGCCTGAATCCTGCGGGAGTATTGTAAGGAATGGCAGTTTTGCCTATATTCCGCAGCTGTAGCAGGGCGGGACTCAGGAAGAAGTGGATTATGCGTTAGCAGGCAAGCTTGGCGTAGACAAGGGCAGTGGAGAGCAGATGAGTGGCGGAGAGGAAACACGACTGAAAATTGCTCAGGCTTTGTCGAGGTCAGTACATGGCATTTTCGCAGATGAACCGACCAGTCATCTTGATTCAGAGGGGATCCATTTTCTGATCCGTCAGCTCTCTTTTTATACAGGGGCGCTGCTGGTCATCAGTCATGATCGGTATTTCCTGGATCAGGTAGTCGATAAAATCTGGGAGCTGAAGGATGGAAAAATTACCGAGTATTGGGGCGGATACTCTGATTATATGGCCCAGAAAAATGAAATTCAGAAAAAGCAGGAAGCTCAGTATCAGCAATATATGACTGAACGAGAGCGGTTGGAAAAAGCAATTGCGGATAAAAAGAATCAGGCTCGGAAAATGGATCAGAAAGAGAAAGGTGCTTCAAGGAAAAACAACTCCGATCAAGGCGGGCGGCTTGCCCATCAGAAGTCGATTGGGAGTAAACAGAAAAAGCTTCATCAAGCGGCCAGAAATATGGAACAGCGCATCGAAGCGCTGGGAACTATGCAAGCACCAGAGGCAATTCGCACGATTCACTTTCGGCAGAGTGATGCATTAGAGCTGCACAATCCGTTTCCGATCATCGGAAAAGAGATAAACAAAACATACGATGATAAAGTCATATTGGAGAACGCTTCTTTCCAATTCCGGCTCGGCGGGAAGATTGCCCTGACAGGCCCAAACGGTGCCGGGAAAACAACCCTTTTCAACATGATTTTGAACCGAGAAGACGGCATTACACTATCGCCCAAAGCGGAGATTGGTTATTTTGCACAACATGCATATACGTTTAATCACCATCATGCAGTTATGGAATTCATGCAGGAAAACTGCGACTATCAGGTGCCTGAAATTCGAGCTGTACTGGCATCTCTGGGATTTTCCCAGCATGATGTGCGCAAGTCTTTGGCGGCATTAAGTGGTGGAGAGATCATGAAATTGCAGCTGGCAAAAATACTGCTGGGGCGATACAATATTTTGCTTATGGATGAACCGGGTAATTTTCTTGATCTGCCAGCAATGGAAGCACTGGAGCATTTGATGAAAAGCTACGAGGGTACGATTATTTTCATCTCGCATGATGCCTGGTTAGTCGAAAATGTTGCTGATCAGGTATATGCTATAGAGCATAAAAAAATCATTCAAATCAGGTAACGTAGAATAGCTTACTTGGTTCTTCATACGGGTTGGAAACATTTAGGTTTCAGGGAACAATGTATTCCGAAAATATTAACAGGACGTGCCGATGTAGGATCGGTGCGTCCTGTTTTTTTTTTGAAACCAGTTCTTTGGTTAGTTCGTTTAATAGATTACATCAAAATTAAAAAAGCATGCAGAGGAGGAAAAATGATGACAACTGACCGTGTACGGAGTAAAGAAAGGAACCGATCACCTATTCTGAAAATAGCCATTGTGCTCGCATTATTAACCCCGGCCGTTCTGGTCTTGCCCGAAGTCCATTCGGCTACAGCGAGTCCCGTGAATAACGCGATGTCCGGTGCAAAAACGGCTCCGCCGCCGCTCGATTCTCGGGATCATTCCATTCAATCCAGAGCAGCCAACCCCGTACATATCTATCAAGCAGAGAGTACCTTAACCCGTGGAGAGGGGCTGCAGGCTATCATAAAAACAACAACAATGACATACAAGAACATGAAGACTCTTTCCGCCCAATATCGCTTAGAGCGCTGGACAGGAACAGCGTGGGTAACCTACAAAGCAAGCTCCTCCTCTCAGACCCAAACGAGTGTACTATATGCAGGTTCAGATTGGGATGTCCTTGCCGGCTATTATTATCGCGTGGTTAGTACCCATACGGCTTATGATGGAAAGGTGACAGATCAGGTTACACGTACTTCAAACAGTATTTTATTTTAATTTAATTCACTTTGGTGGGAGAGCTTTGCTCCAGAAAATCATTCGCAATCGCAATCATCTCTTCCCGGGTTATCGTTCCAAACAGACTCATACTGAGTGATCCTGTCATCCACTGAATGGAATTGTAGGGTTCTCCGACATATACTAGTGCTTCACTACCATCGATGAGCTTCACAATTTCACTTTCACGCAGCGACGTTTTCTCAATAGACTGCCCGGGCATTACATATTCATAATCGAACATCATCAGTTCTTCGTCTTCCGTTTTGCCTGTGACGGTATAGCGGATTCTCATCCGGTCAGATTCGTAGTAATCGTCTTCATTCACCGGATTCTCTGTATCCAGCATTAGCATATATTTTATTTTGTCAAAGCGGGCAGGAAGGACGTTGGGTACGATAAATTCTCCCATAAATCCGCCCCGAGCAACCTGTTCTGTCACCACAACAGGGCGAAACACATGTTTATCCAGCTCAAAGGCAGGGAACTGTCCTTCTTCCTCATGAATCGCGCTTAATTCCCTGTCGGGCGGTGGAGGTGTTTTGGCAGTAGAGGGGTCTGGAGCAAGCTGTACAGACTGATCTTCAACAATGATGGATTTCATGCCATTGCTCCAATTTTTAATAGATTGCACAATGGGGGATACGGCTTGTGTCCCGGAGGGCAGACTGAAGATAACAGCTCCAACCATCACGGAGGCAGCAACAATAGTTGACAATTTCAAGGTACGCATTCTCCGTTTCCGAGCGCCCAGTCTTTCGATCTCCTGCTGTACCTTTTGCCAGGATTGGTGCATGGATTCGTTACGCGAGACAGAAGGGGCGGAGACAGCCTGCTGGAAAGCTTCATCAAAAGCCTGCTCAAAAGCCGCATCAAAATATTCGTCCTCCAGGCCTGAATCCCATTGTTCTTCAAGCTTATTTTGCCTGCCTCTGTTCAACATTTCCACCCCATTCCTTATGTAATTTCTTCTTGATACTACCTCTGGCCCGGAATAAACGCTGCTTTACAATGTCTTCCGTAGTATTCAGCAATTCTGCAATCTCCCGATAAGAGAAACCTTCCTTCCAGCGAAGCTCCACCAGCACGCGGTATTCCGGCTTTAATTGTGAGAGATACATCTCGATGGATTCCTGCATCATCTGTGTCTCAACCATGCTTTCAACCGAAGCAGCGGTTTGATTCATCGTTTCTATATCTATAAAAACACTATCCGTGTCCAGTTGGTTACGGTTATTTTTATTTTTTCTTAAATAATTAATTGCGGTATTCCGGGTAACGACCTTGAGCCAGGCTTTAAGTTTGACCTCGTCCTCAAAGAGAGGTTTGTTTTTAATAATCTTGATAAAAGCTTCCTGAATAATATCCTCTGCTGCTGCTCGTTCCTTGATGATATATACGATCAGTCCATATACCATATTATAATATTCATAATACACTTCTTCCTGAAGTACAGGTCCTAATTGATGAAAATCTGAAGCAAGCAAAAGCTGGAGCCGATTGGCCATGATGTTCTCCTTTCTGGTCAACAGTCCACAAACATTGGTATCATTACATTTTACAACAGATTATGGAAACGTTACAATGTCCGTTAGACCTGATTCATGTCCTGAAAATAAGGAATTCTGGCCCTGTCTGAGGTTTGCTGAAAAATAAAAAACAGACGTTCCTGCAAACCACCTACTTGAGGTTAAAGATCCTCTAGTCAATAAGTGGCTGCAAAATCGTCTGTTGGAGTGTGGCTGCCAAGCGGCTTGCTCACATCTGGAATCAGAAAGCCCAATTTCCATTCAGGAAGATGGCCTCACGCTCACCATTCGCTGTGATGCCGTAGATGTCTGTCTCGGGAGAGCCCATCATGAAATCAACATGTGTAATGCTGGCGTTCATGCCGCGGGCTGCAAGCTGCTCGGGAGACATCGTTTTGCCTCCTTCGATATTGGAAGCGTAAGAGCTGCCGATCGCCAGATGACAGGATGCGTTCTCATCATACAGCGTGGTGTAGTACAGAATGCCGCTTTCGGAGATGGGGGAGTGGAATGGCACCAGAGCAACCTCGCCCAGATAATGGGAGCCTTCATCCATGGAGATCAGACGCTCCAGCGTTTCCAGACCTTCCTCTGCATGAAAATCAACAATCCGTCCCTTCTCGAACGTAAGCGTAAAGCGATCAATGATGCTGCCGCCATAACTCAGCGGTTTGGTGCTGGTCACTTTGCCATTTACACCGAATTTCGCCGGAGCCGTGTATACTTCCTCGGTTGGAATATTGGCTACAAACGGAGTACCCTTCTCGTTTACACTTCCTGCCTGAGCCCAAATATGACCTTCAGGAAGCTCCACCGTCAGATCGGTTCCTGGAGAGAGGTAATGCAGTGCTTTATATTTTTTGTTATTGAGCGCGACAGCCCGGGATTCCAGGTGCTCGATATGCTGGTCCCACGCAGCAATGGGATCTTCAACGTCAGCGCGCACAGCCGCAAATATCGCGTCCCACAGCTTGTTCATTTGCTCCTCTGCAGGCAGATCCGGGAACACTTTGGCGGCCCAGTCCGGTGAAGGGCAAGCGATGCCGGTCCAGCTCATTTTATCTGCCTGCAGGTACTGCCGATATGTACTCATCGCCTTACCAAAGGCACGCTGATGCGCCGATATTCTGGCAGGATCAATCCCCTTCAACAGGTCCGGGCTGGAGGATAGAATGGTCAGAAAAACGGCGTTGTTGGCCGCAAGCTCATCCATCTCGGCAGCGTGCCATTTGGGTGGTTCATTGAAGGATTCCTCAGGAGCGAGCTCGAACCTAAGGCGGTTAACGGTTTCGTCGGAATACTTCACAATGACTTGCTTTGCTCCGGCTTCATACCCTTTGCGCACGAGCAGCTGCACGAGCGGGGCCGCGTCAATCATGGCATTGATAACAAATACCTGGCCTGGCTGCACGTTTGCTCCAACTTTGACCGCCAGTTCGGCATAATTCTCCAGCTTCTGTTCAAAAGTTAACATGAAAATCCCTCCATCATTTTCAAGGTAGATTATCTGGACATAGGAAAAGAGAGGAGATGCCTCCTCTCTCTATAGACTAAGGCTGATTAGAAGGCCCAGTTTCCATTCACGAAGATAGGCTCTTCCGCACCTTCAGCGGTTACACCGTTGATGTTCATCTCGCCAGAACCAATCATGAAATCGACATGTGTCAGACTGGAGTTCATACCACGTTCAAGCAGCTCTTCCTTGGACATCGTTTTACCGCCCTCCAGACAGAAAGCATAGGCGTTACCAATGGCCAGGTGATTGGATGCATTTTCATCAAACAAGGTATTGTAGAACAAAATGTTGGTGTCCGAAATCGGGGATTTATGCGGAACCAGAGCAACCTCGCCAAGGTAGTGTGCGCCTTCATCCATTTCGACCAAGTTTTTCAGTGCGTCCAGACCTTGCTCAGCCGTATAATCGACAATACGTCCTTCCTTGAAGGTAAGGGAGAAGCCATCAATCAGGTTGCCACCGTAGCTCAGCGGCTTGGTGCTGCGAACCGTACCGTTTACACCCGTTTTCAGCGGAGCCGTAAAGACTTCCTCTGTCGGCATGTTAGCAATGAACACATGACCTTGCTCGTTCACACTGCCGCCAGATACCCAGATATGGCCTTCCGGAAGCTCAATGGTCAGGTCTGTACCCGGAGCGGTGTAGTGAAGCTTTTTGTATTTTTTGCTGTTCAGCAGATCGGCGCGGGAATCGAGGTTGTGCAGATGAGTTTTCCATTCAGCGACAGCATCCTGTTCACCAATGCGTACGGTTTTGAAAATAACGTCCCACAGGCGATCCACTTGCTGCGCTTCGGGCAGATCCGGGAATACTTTAGCAGCCCATTCAGGGGATGGAACAGCCACAATGGACCAGCTGAACTTGTCAGCCATCTGATAAGCGCGATATTTCTCCAGCGCTTTGCCGCGCACTTTCTGACTGGTCACGATGCGCTCTTGAGCAACACCGTTGAGCAGGTCAGGATTTTCAGCAATGACGTGCAGAATGGCTGCACCTTCTTCAACGAGCTCTGTCATTTCACCCGCAAACCATTTCGGCTCAATAGAGAATGCTTCATCCGGAGCCAGATCATAATGAAGACGTGTAACGGTCTCATCGCTCCAGTTGACTTTGACGAGCTTGGCACCCGTGTTATATGCGGCTTTGACAATGAGTCGTACAAAATGTGCTGCTGTAATCGGCGCGTTCACCACAAGGGTCTGTCCAGGGTGAACATTGACCCCGACCTTGACAGCCAGTTCAGCATATTGCTGCAATTTCGATTCAAAATTGTTCATGCTATTTTTTCCTCCAATGTGATATGAATATCGTAGCTGGCGGGCTTTTCAAAGTCCTCATTACCATAGTGTAAGGAGTCATTAAGGTCCTTCATTGAATAATGTATACGTTGCTACGATATATATTGTACAATTAACCAATAATAATTACCAAACAGCTTTGCCAGAAAGTTGGAGAAAAGTTGTAAATTCAAAGATTTCCCCGAATGCTTTACATGAGTGAGGCAGGGAATCGCTTCAAACGAGAGAGTAAAAGGAGAGTATGAGAGTGAGTATTGAAATTATTCGTGCTGCAATGCGCCGTGAGGACGAAAAAAGCTTTGTAGGGAATACTGTGTTCAAAACAGAAGGTGACAAGTCCGTATACGAAATTACGTTTATGAGCAAGAACGGCAAGGATTGGGACTACAGCCTGCACTTTACGGAGCAATCCGGTGATGAGGACGAGCTGCTGAAAATGGACGAGCTGCTTGAAAATGACGATGATCTGTTCAATCAATTGCTGGATGCAGCTCTGGATGCATACCCGGCTTAATAGGCCGGGCATGTTCTTGTTCTATTGTCCGATCTGCATGACTATACTAGACGGTGTACGCCTTAACAGGGCATGCGCCGTCTATTTTATTCTGATTGCGAATAGATGTGCCGGAACAGGGAAATCTACGAGATGAACATAAGACAGAGACAATTCGCCTGATGGGAGGTAACCGTGAATGGCATTTGACAATCTGATGACATCTGGAATGACCGGATTTGAGGAAGTGGCTTCTGATATTCTGAGTTTACGTACCCTTTTTGTGAATGTCGTGTTCATTGGAGAACCGGGAAGCAGGAGTTGGGTGCTTGTAGACACAGGCATGCCCAATTACACGGAACACATTGTTCATGTGGCATCCGAACGTTTCCAGCGCCCGCCATCGGCTATTATTTTAACGCATGGTCACTTTGATCATGTGGGGACTGTGGTTGAGCTGGAGCAGTTCTGGGGAGTTCCTGTATATGCGCACCCCTTGGAAATTCCGTATCTGACAGGTTTGAAAGATTACCCCCCGGCAGATCCCTCCGTTGGAGGAGGATTGATGGCGAGGTTATCTTTCACGTATCCGAACGAAGCGATTAATCTGGATGATCGAGTGTTAAGTTTGCCTTCGGATCACTCTGTACCTGGCCTGAGTGGCTGGCGCTGGGTGCATACGCCTGGTCATACCCCCGGGCATGTGTCTTTATTCCGCGAATCGGATCGCATGCTGATTGCTGGCGATGCCATCGTTACAGTGAAGCAGGAATCTCTCTGGAGTGTTCTGCTTCAGGACAAACAGCTGCACGGCCCGCCTGCTTATTTTACGACCGATTGGAATGCGGCGCATCAATCTGTTCACCATATCAGGCAGCTGGAGCCGAGTGTGGCCGTAACCGGACATGGGCATAAGTTAAGCGGGGAGATGCTGTATACATCGCTCCGTCAGCTGGATGACAATTTTGAAGAGGATACGGTGCCGAAGCATGGCAAGTATGTGGATTAATATGTCATTGCTCGGCTTAGGCGGTAGAGCGGGCAGCAGGCCAAGACAGCGCGGAATGAGCAGCTGTCTTTTTTGTTTTGCAAGCGGTTGAGATGAATTGATATCCATTTTGTCCATTGTTCAGGAATGTTTAATTTGTTCTCGATCTCAGATTGTTATTTTAGGTGCAGTCATGATATAGTCGAGCCGTATCATATAACCTTAGTATGCAGGAGGTACATATAACGATGACACAACAGAATACAGCATTTGAAGAACAATTCGGAGGCATTCCGGCGGTGTGGCTGCGATTTGGTGCATTTGAAGCGGCGGTCATTCCTAGTATTGGGGCCAACCTGGTTGCGTTCCGGGATACAGAAAAGGGATATCGCTATCTGCGCGAGCCGAATCAGGACGATATGAAGGAGTTTTTGGCGGCTCCTGCCGTGTACGGTATTCCGATTCTATCCCCGCCAAACCGTTATGAGGATGGTCGCTTCCCGTGGAATGGCAAAGTCTATCAGCTGCCGATTAATGAACCTGCTACCGGCAACCATCTGCACGGATTTTTGCATGATGTGGAGTGGAAGCTGGAGGGATATGGCTCCAATGATCAGGAGAGTTATGTCACGCTAAGCCAAAGCATCGGGGAAGGACATACATTTTACAAATATTTGCCGTTCACCTTCACTGTAACGCTTCGTTATTCCTTGAGCAGTCAGGGTCTGCAGCAGCAGTTGATTGTGAACAATACGGGTACCGAGTACATGCCGAATCTGTTTGCATTTCATACTGCGATTAAAGTGCCTTTTGCCCCGGACAGTCAGTCTTCGGATTATACGGCCAAAGTGACGATCGGTCAGCGTCGTGAATTAAATGAACGCTCTCTGCCGACAGGACAATTTCAACCGCTTACACCAGAAGAAGAGCAGCTGAAGGCGAACGGAGTAAGTCCGTTTTTTGCAGCAATGGACAATCACTACACAGCGGAGCCGCAAAATGGCCGTAACTACATGGAGCTAACAGATCACCGCACGGGGGACAAGCTGGTTTACGATGTGGGCACATCCTATAAACACTGGATGATCTGGAACAATAACGCTTGTCATGAGTTTTTCTGCCCTGAGCCGCAGATGAATCTGGTTAATGCACCAAACGTAGAAGGTGTTTCTGCGGAAGAGATCGGTCTTGTTGGCCTGCAGCCGGGGCAACTGTTCGAGCAGACAAGCCGTTTGTATCCGATAGCTGCTCGGAAATAGTTTTCATTGTTCTTCAATCGTTTCACAGGCTAAGCGGGCTGAAGGTTCAATTCGTTTTGCGCTACGCTTACAATTTTGTCGAAAAGGTGAAAACCTGCTCGTAAATCATGTATAATATGACGAGATACACAAGCTTTGTAGAGACCCAGACCAACTTTTTTGGAGGAGGACAAGCAAGTGGAATACCGCATTGAGAGAGATACGTTAGGCGAAATGAAAGTACCAGCCGACAGGCTGTGGGGCGCTCAAACGCAGCGCAGTAAGGAGAATTTTCCGATCGGGCGCGAGCATATGCCAATGGAAGTCGTGCGCGCTCTTGCTATTTTGAAAAAAAGTGCTGCGGCCAGCAACCATAAATTAGGCAAGTTATCAGCGGCAAAGGCAGACGCTATTGCTTATGCGGCAGACGAGATTATTGCAGGGCGCATCGACGATCATTTCCCGCTCGTTGTATGGCAGACGGGCAGTGGAACACAGTCTAACATGAATGTGAATGAAGTCATTGCAAACCTCGGTAATCAGCTGCTGGAACAGAAGGGAAGCGACGAGCGTCTTCACCCGAATGATGATGTAAACATGTCGCAGAGCTCTAACGATACGTTCCCGACAGCGCTCCACGTAGCGGGTGTTCTGGCTGTGGAGGATCAGCTTCTCCCGGCGATTGCAGTATTGAAAGCGACCTTTGCAGAAAAAGTGGAAGCGTTTAAGGATATCATCAAAATTGGACGTACACACCTTCAGGATGCGACACCGATTACGCTGGGTCAAGAGATCAGCGGCTGGGAAGCGATGCTGGGCAAAAGTGAGCGCATGATTCGTGAAAGCGTTCAATATATGAAGGAACTTGCGATTGGCGGAACTGCTGTCGGAACCGGAATTAATGCACATCCCGAATTCGGTGATCTCACAGCCAAAGAGATTGGCAAACATACAGGTAAAGATTTTGTATCCGCGCCCAACAAATTCCATGCACTGACAAGCCATGATGAAGTGGTGTACGCTCATGGTGCAGTCAAAGCACTTGCAGCCGATATGATGAAGATTGCCAACGACGTACGCTGGCTCGCAAGTGGACCGCGCAGTGGTCTTGGCGAGATTCGTATTCCAGAGAATGAGCCAGGCAGCTCCATTATGCCGGGGAAAGTGAATCCTACACAGAGCGAAGCGATTACAATGGTAGTGACGCAGGTAATGGGTAACGATGCAGCAATCGGATTTGCGGCAAGCCAGGGTAATTTTGAACTGAACGTGTTCAAGCCAGTTATCATTTATAATTTCCTGCAATCTGTACAGCTGCTTGCTGATTCGATCGTTGCGTTTAATGACAAATGCGCGGTAGGTATTGAGCCAAACCTGGATCAGATCAAGCATAACCTGGATAACTCACTCATGCTCGTTACGGCTCTGAATCCGTACATCGGTTACGAGAATGCAGCCAAAATCGCCAAGCTGGCGCATAAGGAAGGGTTATCTCTGAAGGCAGCTGCGTTACAAACGGGACTGCTTACAGAAGAGCAATTTGATCAATATGTAGACCCAGCCAAAATGATTGCACCAAAAGCCTGATTTTTTCATAAGAATCCACCAACATATCATTCCAAAGTACGACCTGCGAAAGTAGGTCGTTTTTCTTATGCCATCGTAATATTTATGCTTGTCAGATGGTATCCACGCATATAAAATACTTATGCAACTGAATTCATGTACTGATACAGCACTCGTCTAAATTTGGAGGGTTACGCGTTGTTTAAAACGAGAAGATTTACGATACGCTCCAAAATTGTATTGGGCTATCTTGTAGTTGTGCTTTTATTTGGTGTGGTACTTCTGGTACTTTCGGCCCAAATTAATGTGCTGCAAAAGGAAAATGATTTTATTAGTCACCATGATCTGGATGTACATAATCTGACAAATGCGATTGAAAAAAATGTGCTCGATATGGAAACCGGGCAGCGCGGATTTATGCTAACCGGGAATGAAACCTATCTCGATCCGTATACCCAGGGGCTGTCTGAATGGGACTCCAATTATAATCAGCTCATTGCACTTATCAGCGATAATCCGGCACAGCAGCAAAGTCTGCAAAATATTAAATCTCATATTAATCGCTGGATCGAGGTTGCCGGTGAACCATCGGTACAGCTCAAAAAAGAAGGAGATCAGGACAAGGTCATCGCTTTTTTCGGCTCCGATCCGGGTAAAATTGAAATCGATCTGCTTCGCTCCCAGCTTGCGGCCTTTCGCAATACCGAGACTATGCTGACGGAAGCAAGGGTGACCGATCTGGCGAACCGCAGCTCCACTTTGCTGACGGTCATGTACACGCTGTGGGGCCTGATTGCAGCAATGTCTATTGCCGCAGCTTTCATCGTCTCCGGTAACATTGTGAAAACGCTGCTGGAAGTGAAACAGACCATCAGTGATATTTCCAAAGGCGGAAATCTGAAGCAGCGTATACGTGTGCGGACAAGGGATGAGGTTGCTGATCTCGGTTATGAAACCAATAAACTGCTGGATGAAGTACAGGAGCAGAACCGTGTAAAGGATCAGATTACAGGCATTGCTACGCTTTTGCAAAATCCAACGACACTCGAAGGGTTATCGCGCTTGTTTCTGAGTGAGCTTGCCGCATTGCTGGAGGTCCCGTATGGTGTGTTGTATTACTGGAAAGGAAATCGTTTATTGCGTGTAGCTGCTTATGCAGGAGATGGTGAAAAGGAACGTTCACTTGGACAAATATCGCTTGCACCGGGTCAAGGCTTGGTAGGGCAATGTGCTGTGGAGAAGCGTGTACTGCGAATGAACGATCTGCCCCAAAATTACATTCGGATTTCTTCTGGCCTTGGCTTTGCATCGGCAAGTTCGCTAACGGTTGTGCCTGTGTTGTTTGAGGGCAAGACGATTGCTGTTCTTGAGCTTGCTTCAATGAAACCATTACAGGAGCGGGCGATGAAATTAATCGATGAATTAACAGTTATATTCGGTGTCTCCCTGCATTCTACGGCTACACGAATGGAGCTGCAGCACCTTTACGATGAATCTCAGGTTCTGAATGAAGAGTTACAGGCGCAATCCGAGAAGCTGCAGCTTCAAACGGAGGAAATGCAATCCCAGACCGAAGAACTGCAAATGCAGACGGAAGAGCTGTATATGTTAAATGAACGTTTGGAGGCTCAGAAGGGTGCTGCCGAGAGTTCAGCCAAAGAACTTGCGAATGTTGCGGATCAGTTGCGTACAAGCTCGGGCTACAAATCTGAATTTCTCGCAAACATGTCACATGAGCTTCGTACACCGCTGAACAGTATGCTGATTTTGTCTGAAATTTTGGCCGAGAACAAACATCAGCACTTGAGTAATGAAGAACAAAATTATGCTTCCGTCATTCACAGATCAGGCAAAGACCTGCTGCATCTCATCAATGATATTCTGGATCTCTCCAAGGTGGAGGCAGGCCAGATGGAGGTGGAGTTTAATAAAGTATATCTGGATACCTTGCCCGAAGTAATGAACCAGTATTTCCTGAAGACCGCCGAGCAGAAAAATCTGGATTTCCGCATTCAGCTGCAAAGTCCGCTCCCGGAATCCATCAAAACGGATGAGATGCGGCTGCATCAAATCCTTCGGAATCTGCTCTCTAATGCGTTCAAATTCACAAGTGAGGGTGAGGTGGCACTGACCATCTCTCAAATGACTCTGGATCATGCCGATCGGGCTGGTCAAGCGACAGAAGTCATCGCTTTTAGTGTGAGTGATACTGGCATTGGAATAGAGGATAGCAAGCTGCTCCAGGTGTTTGAAGCCTTTAAACAGGCCGACGGGGCAACAGCGCGTAAATATGGGGGCACGGGGCTAGGGTTGTCTATTTCGCAATCGCTCGCATCACTGCTGGGTGGTTCCATCTCGGCAGTAAGCCGTCCGGGACAGGGTAGTGTGTTTACACTGTTCCTCCCGTTGTACAGAGAGGGCTCGGATATACCCCATGAGCCTAATGCCAGATTGTTTGTGAGCGAAGCGGCAGGTAGTACAAGTGCTGCATCAGAAGATCAGACCTTGTCTTCACTGGCTTCCGCCTCTTCGACGACATCATTGTTCCAGACACCGGAGGAAAGCCCTGAAATTTGGCTCACACCGCTTGAGGAAGCGATGATAAGCGGGCGTAAAATTCTTGTCGTGGATGATGACATCCGCAACGTTTATGCGCTTGCCAATGCGCTGGAGCATTACGGTATGCATGTGATCTCCGCGCAGAATGGTACCGAATGTCTGGAGCTACTGGAGTATGGTGGACTGAAGCCTGATGTTATTTTGATGGACATTATGATGCCGGAGATGGATGGATATGAAACAACTCGCCAGATTCGGGAGCGGCTGGGCTTGACCGAGATTCCGATTATTGTGCTCACGGCCAAAGCGATGAAGGAAGATAGGGAAAAAAGCATCGCTGCTGGAGCGACGGACTATCTGAGCAAACCGCTCAATGTCAAAGATGTATTGTCCCGAATGAAATTATGGATGACTCACGAAAAAATGGAGATCTAGAGTAATCGGATGTATTTATCCATCTATTCTGTGGAGCGGCTTATTTCAAAAATGAGCATGCTTCAATCGATTTATTGAACCTATGCCATGGATCGCATGATAAATGCGGTTTGTAGGCCATAGGTTTTATTTTTTTCATGTCAGCTTCTTTTCGAAAAATGATGTTATAATACTTAACAACAAATTCAGTTTCGTTGTCTGATGCATATAATGAATGAATATGATAATGAAAAAGAGTCGATTTTTATTTAGATATTTACACTATATGTGAATTATATGGGAGGTGTTGTTCATGCAGCTGACCGTTAAAGAGGCTTTACAGGTATACCCGCTGTCTGAGGCCAAACTGGTGGCGGGCGGAGAAGGGACTTCGCGCATGATGAAATCCGTGAACGTCATGGACGCTCCTGATATTGCGGACTGGATCAAGTCGGGAGAGATGCTGTTCACAACCGCTTTTATTATGAAGGATAGCGAGACGGATGCACTGCATCTGATGCGGCGCCTGAATGATCGTGGGTGTGCGGGACTGGGCATTAAACTCGGGCGTTTCTGGCAGTCCATTCCCGACGGAATTATAGAAGAGGCGGATCGGCTTCGCCTGCCACTGCTGGAGCTTCCGTTCCAGTTCACTTTCTCTGATCAGATGAATGCTTTATTTAAGGTGGAGCATGAACGGAGTCACCGGTTGCTGCATGAAGTGGTACAGAAACAGAAAAAGCTCATGCAGTTTGCACTGCAGCAGCAGCACCACCGCAACGTGTTTGCGGAAATGTCGAGCATCCTGAATTATCCGATTGCAGTCATCGGCTCGCGCGGGCATGTGCTCTATGGCAATGAGGGAATGGGGGAGCAAGCGGTCACACAGGGCTGGCCCTGGAAATCGGTTATGCATCGCGTGAAATGGAATCAGGGCAGCTGTCACCGGGTACCGATCAGGCAAAGTGATGAGGAGTTTGGTTTTCTGCTGGTATATACGGACTCGGCCTTGTCTTTGCGAGCGGAGGAGGAGCTGTTTCAGCAGGCGGCAGATGTGCTTGCCTTTTACATGGATATGACCTATCGGGAGCATATAAATCCGACGGTTCAGGACGAGATGCGTACGCTGCTTACACAATATGTGGATCAGAAACTGACCATTCAGGAACTGATGACTTTGAGTGAAAATAAAGGCATGCATTTGTTCCAGGGCACGTATCAATGTGTGCTGACCACGCTGGAGCCGAACGTTTTTGCTGAGGGTAAACTGCTCAAGCAGATTCACCGGGAGCTGCAGTACAATCCGCTGATGCAATTTACGGCCTCCCACCATTTTCAGATGAATGAAGGCATTCTATCCATCTATACCTGTCCAACAGGACGGGATTATGGGGATGAGTTATCTGCTTTTCTCCTGAACCGATTCGGGGATGTGCTCACTGCACAGGAGGCAAAAGGAGCGCCGGGGCCCCGTTTCTGGATCAGTAAAATGAAACATGAACCCGTGTCGCTGCGTGAAGCGTATCATGAATGTCTGGATACACGTCAGCTTGCTCACCGGTTTGGAATGAAGGATCGCGCGCTGCAATTTGAAATGCTGGAGTTTGCATATGTATTTCAGCATGTACCTGAGCAGATTATGGAGAACTACTGCAATAAGGTGCTGGAGCCTTTACTAGCCAAAGACGGTGATCCCAATCAGGTGCTTATGAACACGCTGGAATCCTTTATCGAGAACGATGGACTGATTAATGAGGCAGCCAAACAGCTGTTTGTGCACCGCAACACCGTTACCTACCGTATGGAAAAGATCGGCAGCCTGCTGCAAATGGATTTCAAAAAAACGAATGATCTGCTCAAACTGAAGCTGGTGTTCACCTTCCGTAAATTCGTACGTGATAAAGCAACGGCCAGACCCCGCATCTGACAAATGAAGGCTTCAGAAATGATGGATTAAAAAATAATGATGTGAGATAGAAAACTGGATTAAAGTTTTCCGCCCATCAGGCCGTGTGAAGTATAACAACGTATCAACCACAGAATAAACCGCACCTTGTTATTTGAGGTGCGGTTTATTGACGTTGAAAGAGGAAAAGCACATGCTAACCCGTGCATGAATAACAATCCACATGTTTTATGTTATGTTATATAACAAATTTGCGTAAATAATGTTGCCGCGGAACGAGATGGCGCTTAATATAAGGAAAAATCATCGCTATAAAAAGACCGGGGGGGTTAACATGCACAATCTTCTTCATCTCGTTAACAGCTGGTCTGAATCACAATTTGTACAGACCTTTGGTTCTTTATTTGAAGATTCAGCCTGGATTGCAGAGCGCTCCGCTCCGCTGCGACCCTTCGATTCCTTCGAAGAGATGATGCAGACCATGATACAGCAAGTTCTAGGCTCGGAGTATGAAGAACAGCTGGAGCTGCTTCGCAAGCACCCCGACTTGGGGGCAAGGATCAGCATGAGCAGCAGTTCGGTACGGGAGCAGGCCGGTGCGGGTCTTGATTCGCTTACGCCGGAGCAATTTAAGGAAATGCAGCAGTTAAACAGCACATACACAAGCCGATATGGCTTTCCATTTATAGTTGCAGTGAAGGGGCATACAACCGAATCGATTCTTGATTTGATGAGACAGCGACAAGGGCGAGCCTCGCAGCAGGAGTTTGAGACGGCATTGAAGGAAGTGTTCAAGATAGCCGGGATACGTCTGCAGCAATGGCTCGAAGAACATGGGCAGGAAACTGAATCCGGGCAAAGTTCTTCTAAGTCGTTTTCTTCAATGAACGTATCGTATACAAACCGTGCCGAGAAGATCCCGGAAGAAGGTGATATCTGATGGAGCAGCATAACGGTCGCATTACGACTCATGTGCTGGATACGTCCAGAGGTGTGCCTGCTGCGGGGATCAGAATTGAATTGTATTTTATAGAACGCACAGGAGCAGAAGCAAGCAGCATCAAGTTGACAGAAATGCTGACCAATGCAGATGGACGACTGGATCAGCCTATGCTTGCGGATGGAAAACTTCAAACGGGTGAATATGAGCTGCTTTTTCACGTGCATCCGTACTTCGTACACAGTAACAAAAATGATCCGCCAAGCTGCTTGTGGACTGCGGTGCCGATCCGTTTTGCTGTATCCGATGCCACAAGTCACTACCATATCCCCCTCTTGATTGCTCCGGGAGGATACAGCACATATCGAGGAAGCTGATGAGGCTGATCAAGAACAAAATAAAGAACAACAAAATAAGAAATCACAGAATAACAGGAAATCTGAAATGAAGCAATAACAACTATGAGAAGGTATGTGTAAAGGGACGGAGGTAAGACGCTATGAATGAGTCCGGGCGATATGCCTCTTTCAATACAAACGATTTCCTCGCAAAAGTCATAAGCCTCCCGGATGTAGAGAAGGTAGAACTGCAAGCCATGTTAGATTGGCTGGCTGGTTATGGAGCGGACGAACAGGGCGGTGTAACGAGGTTGTTATATGACAGGGCGTGGTGTGATGCACAGCAGGCTCTCGCTGTTAAAATGCAGGAAAAGGGGCTTACGGCCGAGTTCGACCAGTCCGGCAATCTGTTTGGCACACTGCAGGCCGATCCTGACTCTTCCGCTGCGAGTGCACACGATCTGCCCATCGTTACTGGCTCACATATTGATTCCGTAGTACACGGTGGCAAATATGACGGGGCCTACGGCGTTGTGGCCGGAATACTGGCTCTGGAATATTTGAAGCAGCAGTTCGGAGCCCCTCGGCGTACGCTCCAGGTTGTTTCGCTTTGCGAGGAGGAGGGCAGCAGATTCCCCTTTGCCTATTGGGGCTCGCGCAGTATAACGGGCGCAGCTCATCTGCAGGATGTGCGTGAGCTTCAGGATGCTGGCGGGGTGAGGTTTGAAGACGCGATGACTCAGGCGGGTTTTGGACCTGGTAGCCATTATCGGGCAGCCGAGCGCAAGATTGGAGCGTTTATCGAGCTTCATATCGAGCAAGGACAGGTGCTGGAACGTCTGGGGCATTCCATCGGTATCGTATCAGCTATTGTAGGCCAGAAGAGGTTCAGTGTGACGGTTAGTGGAGAAGCCAACCATGCAGGCACAACACCGATGATCTGGCGGAGGGATGCACTTGCCGGGGCTGCCGACATGATCAGTGCAGTCAGACGAATTGCGCTGCAGGCAGGGCAGCCGCTTGTGGCAACGGTAGGACAGATTATCCCCGATCCGGGTGTAGGCAATGTAGTGGCAGGGCGAGCCGTGTTTTCGCTCGACATTCGGCATATCCAGCAGGAGAGCATAGAGCAATGCTGGAAGCAGATGCTGGAGGCTTTTACCACGATTGCAGAGGAGCATCAGCTTGAGCTGGATTGGGAAGAGCATCTGTCAGTTGCTCCTATAGCTATGAATGCCGGGATTATTCAGGACATTCAGGAAATCTGTATCCAGGAGCAGTTGTCCAGTCACACGATGGCAAGCGGTGCCGGTCATGATTCGCAGATTTTCCAGCCTGCATGTCCGACGGCGATGGTGTTTGTACCGAGCTCCAGCGGAATCAGTCATAATCCGCTTGAATTCACAACAGAGGAAGATTTGATGCGGGGCTTTCGGGTACTGGTCAGACTGCTCTACAAATACGGTTACGGGAGCTGAATGAACATGGCTGTCTATAAAGAGTTATCGCCGTCCTTGCGGACCATTATGACCCCGGGACCTGTTGAAGTTGACCCACGTGTATTACGAGCGATGTCCTTCCCTGTTCTCGGGCAGTTTGATCCCGAATTCACTTCACTTATGAATAACACGATGGCTATGCTTCGTGAGTTATATATGACGAGCAACGTATGGAGTTACCCGGTGGACGGTACGTCCCGCTCCGGCATTGAAGCCGTGCTGGTTAGTCTGATTCAGCCGGGAGACAAGGTGCTTGTGCCAGTCTACGGCAGATTCGGCCATTTGCTCGTGGAAATCTCAGAGCGATGTGGCGCTGAGGTTGTTTTTGTTGACACAGAGTGGGGGAAGGTCTTCGATCCGGAAGAAATCATCAAGGCCATTCATCTGCACAAGCCAAAGCTCGTTGCTGTGGTGCACGGTGAAACCTCAACGGGTCAGATGCAGTCTCTGGCTGACGTTGGCAAGGTGTGCCGGGAACTGGACATCCTGCTGGTGGTAGATGCCGTTGCAACCATTGGCGGTACGCCTGTAGAGACAGATGCATGGTATCTCGACGCCGTGATTGGTGGAACACAGAAATGTTTGTCCGTGCCGTCCGGCATGGCGCCGATCACCTACAACAATCGTGTAGAGCAGCAGCTGATGAGCCGCAAAACGATCGAACGTGGACTTCGGGACGCAGATGGTGCTCGAGCTGGAGAGCGAACGATTGCAAGCAATTATCTGGATCTGAGTCAACTGCAGGATTATTGGGGGCCAGCAAGGCTGAACCATCATACGGAAGCTACATCCATGCTTTATGGTCTATATGAAGGGCTGCGCATTGTGCTTCGGGAAGGACTGGAGGCGCGTTATCAGAGACATCGAATCAATGAACAGGCACTAATGGCAGGCATTGAGGGAATGGGACTGTCATTGTATGGTGATCTGTCCAGCAAGCTGCCGATGGTGACCTGTATTCACATTCCTCAAGGCATCGACGGGGAAAGCGTCAGAAATATGCTGCTGTATGATTTTGGTATCGAAATTGCAAGTTCATTCGGTCCGTTAAAAGGGAAAATCTGGCGCATTGGCACGATGGGGTTCAGCTGTCAGCGTAAAAATGTGCTTCATGTGCTGGGTGCTCTGGAAGCGGTGCTGCGGCGCCACGGTTGTAGTGTATCCTCGGGCGAAGCGGTGCAGGCGGCTCTGGACGTCTATGCAGGGAAAGGGAAGGAGGGAGTATTATGCTGAATCAGATGCCAATGGCAACAAGCTCCATGGTGACGACACCACATTATCTGGCAAGTGCTGTTGGAAGCTCTATACTGCAGCAGGGTGGCAATGCCTATGATGCTGCGGTAGCGGTAAGTGCAGCACTTGGTGTGGTCTATCCACATATGACCGGAATAGGCGGCGATGCATTTTTTCTGATTCATGATGGAGCGAGTGGCGAGATTACGGCGTACAACGGAAGCGGTCGCTCGGCGTCCTGCCTTCATGCAGATACATTCAAAAAGATGGGCATGAACGACATTCCTCGGCGCGGGGTACTTAGTGCGATTACCGTACCGGGGATGGTGGATGCATGGTGGGCGGTCTGGTCCCGTTACGGCAGACTGGCGTGGGAGCAGCTGCTTGAACCGGCCGTTCAGTATGCAGACCAAGGCTGCCCGGTATCGCGCGATCTGTCGTTATGGCTGGAGCAGGATGCGGAGCTGATTATGGGACATACGCCGCTGCGAACCGTATTTGCCCCGGAGGGTACTCTTTTGCAGGAAGGAGACCTGCTCATTCAGAAACAACTGGCAGCCTCCTTGCGACAGCTTCAATCGGGTGGACGGGAGGCGTTCTACACGGGGGAGCTGTGCAAACAGATAACTATGGCGATTCAGGAGGATGGAGGTATGCTCACGGCAGCGGATTTTGCGGCACATCAGGGCGAGTGGGTAAAGCCAATCAGCACGAATTATCGTGGTTATGAGGTTCATCAATTGCCGCCCAACACACAGGGCTTCTCCATGCTGATGATGTTAAATATGCTGGAGCATGTAGATATGGCTGCCTTAGCACGTACGTCCCCTGAGTTTTACCATCTGATGGCGGAAGTGGTGAAAAAGGCCTTTCGAGACCGGGATCGGTATCTGACAGATCCTGATTTCAGGGAGATTCCTCTGGAGCGTCTGTTATGCAAAAGCTATGCAGATGAATTATGGAGCGAAATCCAGTCTCATCCGACAACGGCTCAACCGTTTTTGTCCCAAGCCATGGGTCAGGATACGGCGTATGCAGCGGTGGTGGATGCCGAAGGCAATGCGGTTTCCTTTATTCAAAGCCTGTATTTTGATTTTGGCGCAGCTTATGTACCGGGAAATACAGGAGTTTTGATGCAGAACCGAGGTTCGTTTTTTTCACTGGACTCGAGGGAAGCCAACGTGCTGGAGCCAGGTAAACGTACTTTTCATACGCTTATGCCCGCTTTGGTCACACGTGACGGAAAGCCTTATATGCTCTTTGGCACGCAAGGCGGGGAAGGGCAGCCGCAGACGCAGTTATCTGTTCTCACAGGTGTAGTGGACTATGGCATGAGTATACAGGAGGCGATCAATCTGCCGCGCTGGCTGTATGGACGTACCTGGGGAGAACAAAGTGATACGCTGCGTGTAGAGAATCGATATCACGACGACGTGTGTGCTGCTCTCGCCAGCTGGGGACATAAAGTGGAAGCTAGAGCGCCGTGGGATGGAGTCATGGGGCACGCACAGGGCATCGTTATTCGAGAGGACGGTATGATCAGCGGTGCGGCTGACCCCAGGGGAGACGGCATGGCTATTGGTTTGTAGGTTTGTAGCTTTGTAGTCATTAGATGAAGGCGGGTCTTCCGACATCCCGTAGAGAGTGGACATAACCAAGTAGAGAAGACAGAACCGGATGGGGGAGATTGGCATGGGCACGATTTTGCTCAAGGGCGCACAGCTGGTCACGATGAATGCAGAGGAAGACGTATTTACGGGAGATCTGCTGATAGAAGATAACAAAATCAAAGAAATTGCAGTGGACATTGAAGAAAGTCAGGCGGATCAGGTGATAGATGCGAGGGGCAAGGTGCTGTTGCCCGGCTTTATCCAAACACATATTCATCTGTGTCAGACACTGTTTCGCGGACGTGCAGATGATATGGAGCTGATGGATTGGCTGCGCAAGCGTATCTGGCCGTTGGAAGCCGCACATGATGAGGAGTCTGTGTATTACTCGGCAATGCTTGGACTTGGTGAATTGATCTCCAGCGGCACGACAACGATTCTGGACATGGAAACGGTGCATCATACGGAATCTGCTTTTCAGGCCATGGCACAGAGCGGTATTCGGGTCATCTCCGGCAAGGTAATGATGGATCATGGAGATGAGGTGCCTGTACCTCTGCGTGAAAATACAGCGGAGTCGCTGCAGCAAAGCGTGGATCTGCTGGAGAAGTGGAACGGATTCGGCGGCGGACGCATTCAATATGCGTTCTGTCCGCGGTTTGTCGTTTCCTGCACGGAGGAATTGCTGGTGGAAGTGCGCGACCTTTCCAATAAATATCACGTCAAGGTCCACACCCATGCTTCAGAGAACAGGGGCGAGATTGAACTCGTTGAACATGAACGCGGCATGCGCAACATCGTTTATCTCGATCACATCGGGCTGGCTACACCCCGATTGGTGCTTGCGCATTGTGTGTGGCTGAGTGAGGAAGAGAAGGAAATTATCCGCAAGCGCGGAGTCAAGGTCACTCACTGTCCAGGCTCAAACATGAAGCTTTCTTCCGGGATTGCAGAGATTCCCGATCTGCTGAATCGGCAGATTGCCGTAGGTATTGGTGCAGACGGGGCTCCATGCAACAACAATCTGGATATGTTTCAGGAGATGCGAATGACGGCGCTGATTCAGAAGGTGCCGCATGGACCAACGGTGATGGATGCCAGAACGGTACTGCGCATGGCAACGATGGGTGGCGCAGAGGTACTGGGCATGTCCAAGGAGATCGGCAGTCTTGAAGCAGGCAAAAAGGCGGATATGATTCTGCTGGATCTCGATGATTTTCACACGTACCCTTCCTATGAAACAGATATATATTCCCGTGTCGTTTATTCGGCAACCCGAAGCTGTGTGGACACAGTCATTATTGATGGCAGCGTTGTGCTGAGCAACCGCAAAATACAAACGATCGACCGCAGTATTGTGCTAAGGGAGTCGGATAAAAGCATTGCACGTCTGATGAAGCGGATGTAACGACCGCACAAGACCTGTTTGAGATTAGTCTGTTTGATGTTGATTTGTTGGCTCGATCTTAAAAAGATGGCATGGAAAGGCGGCGGCTCAGATGGAGATGCATGATCTATGTGCAATTGCGATGCGGGAAGCACGAAGCGTGCTCGCCACAGCCATCAAGGTTGAGGGTCATGCTTACCGCAAGCAGGGAGTTTCGATGCTGCTGACCGAGGACGGCTGCATATATGGCAGTATCAGTCCGGGCTGTCTGGAAAGTGATCTTCAGGAGCGGGTAAGTGGTGTACTGGAGACGGGACAGCTGGAGCTGGTTGCCTACGATATGCGGCCAGAGGATGATCTCTCCTGGGGAGAAACAATTGGCTGCGGTGGCCTCGTCATTGTACTGCTGGAGCCGATCCGTGGAGAACTGCGAACGATGATGCAGCAGATGCAGTTATGTTTGGATACCGGCGCATCGGTTTCATTGATCAGGTCTTTCGATGAAGAATGGCGGGGAGTTACGTATGCATGCGCCAAGCTGGATTCCGGCCGAAGACCGCTCGTTCCGATGAAAAAGGATAAAAAGGATCGAAACGATAGAAAGGATAGAAAGGATAGAAAGGATGGAAAGGAACTCTCAAGTAAGCCTCTGATGACTCTACATTACCCAAAGGCTGTAATTGATGAGTGGAACCTTCCTCGAAAGTTAACATCGGTGTATGTACCTAAGCCGCGTTTGATCATCATAGGAGCGGGAAATGACGTTATGCCTGTTGTTAAGCTCTCCCTATTGGCCGGGTTCCGGGTGCTTGTAACAGATTGGCGGGAGTCTTTATGTACAGCTGAACGATTTCCTGAAGCAGAGCTGATATCAGGTTTTCCTCAGGAGGTCTGTGGTCAATTGAACATTCATGAGCAGGATTATATTCTTCTGATGAGTCACCAATTTCCACGGGAGCGTGAATGGCTGGCCCTTCTCGCGAATCGTTCTTATACCTATCTTGGCATTATGGGTTCACGTACCCGAACAGTGCGTTTGCTGGATGGCATGCCGCCTCTGAAGCATCTGCATAGCCCGGTTGGCTTGTCGATCGGAGCTGATGGGCCGGAAGAGATTGCGATAAGTATTGCTGCTGAGCTGATTGCGTGTCGACGTAAAATGCAGAAAGATGCCGGGATTGCCACGGCAATGATTGAAAAAGGGAGCGATGCTTATGCAAACGACAGGTATCGTTCTGGCAGCTGGTAACAGCAGCAGACTCGGACGGAATAAACTCTCGGTGACGATGCCGGATGGAATCGCGCTTGCGGCCTGGACACTGAAGGCCGCCCTGAGCTCAACTTTGGACCAGATTATCTGTGTTGTTAAACCTGGAGATCACCTCGAATGGCTGCCGGAAGAATGCCTGCGAACAGCCACGGGCAGGTATACTACTGCACCCGGACTGCGTATTGCAGTCTGCAATGATCATGCTGGCGGTATGGCTAATTCAATACGCTGCGGTATCTGGACAGCTATGGAGTACAGGCCGGAGGGGGTGCTGATGCTAATGGCGGATCAACCCCTAATTACGGCACGGCATATTAATGGTGTTCTGGACGCACTGGCTTCCCATCCAGATGCTGATTATGCGGCCGCGGCTGAAGATGCGGATGCGAAGCCGCCGGTTGCTTTTCGTTCCCACATGTTCGGCCCGCTGTTATCTCTCCAGGGTGACGAGGGTGCTCGCAAAATACTTCGCAAATCCATATACAGAGGCGTGAAGGTCCCCTTATCGCGGGAAAGCTTCTGGGATGCAGATACGGAGCCGCAGTTGCAGAAAATCCTGACTTATGCAGAAGGACAGCTGTGGAGAGAGGCTTGATGATGGATTTTGGCCATTGTTAACGTCGATTGCATATAAACAACCCATATAGAAAGGAGGGGGAAGCCATGGCAGCACCAGCATACGGATCAGGAGCGCAGCCTTTTGTATGGCAGCCGCATAGTTTGCAGGAACTGCAATCCATCAGAGAACAGCTTCAAGGGGCATGGTGTTATACCGCTGGAGCCACGTTGCTGCGTACCCAATGGGAGGCAGAATTGAAAGCTCTGTCTCAGCATCTGGTTAGCCTGAGCTGCATTCCCGAGATGAGCGGAATCACTGTACAAGGGGATTACATTGTAATTGGGGCTATGACCCGATTAAAAGCATGTGCAGCATCCCCCTTGGTACAGCAGCTTTCGATTCTGCACGAAGCGGTTCTGTCTATTGCCGCTCCTTCTGTACGAAACCTGGCAACCATTGGAGGGAATATCGCATCAGGGATCGGGGATACACTGCCTGCATTGCTCGTATATGACGCCGAGCTGCAATGGATGACATGCCATGGCATGGAGATTCAGCCTGTCACCGCATGGCTTCTTGACGGCGGTATTCGCGGACGAAGCGAAGAAGATGTACTAGTATCGGTTCATATTCCAAAGCATCAAGATCGAGAAGGCGGCTCGTTTCCTTCTCAAGCACACAGCAGCCCTGTGCCAGCTCGAAAGCGTGAGGTCGCCTTTTACCGCAAACTGGGGCGCAGGGAGGTATTCACGGCCTCGCTTGTGACGGTCGCTTTATTCGGAGAGATTAATCTGGAAAATGGACGCTGGGAACGAATTGCAATAGCGGCTGGCGGCGGCTCTGGCCTGGCGATGAGACTGACAGAATCGGAGCAGCTGCTTCGAACCGGATCAGCGGAGGCGGCCCAGGCCCCCATGCTTGCTGCTCAGGTCATGGCTGAATTTACAACCTACACCGATGCTTTTGCAACAGAAGACTACAGGAAGCAGGCGGCAGGCAATATGCTTGGAGCTGAGCTGTGGCAGGCATTCCAACCATAGGATTTTTCAATGGAATACCCTAATAACTATCGAGCAATGAAGGGAGAGATAGAGCATGCTGCTTAACCGAGAACAGAGTGGAAAACGTTGGCACCTGCGGCCGGATGGCCCTCCGAAGGTTACGGGGCAGCTGCAGTATCTGACCGATATGAGCTCACCTGATATGATTTATGGCAAAGTGCTGCGGAGTGCTTATCCGCATGCAAGGCTGCTGTCCATCGATACATCGGAAGCCGAAGCAATGGAAGGTGTGCACGCCGTCTTAACAGCCAAGGATGTGCCCGGGCTTAACCGTTTTGGCATCGCCACACCGGATCAGCCGGTGTTCTGTGAGGATCTCGTTCGGTATGTCGGTGATGCCATTGCCGCTGTTGCTGCCGATTCTCCCGAACGGGCCATGCTGGCTCTGGCTGCCATTCGGGTGCAATATGAAGAGCTTGAGCCGCTGGACAGCACGGATGCAGCACTTGCTCCCGGTGCGCCTGAGCTGCATCCGCACGGCCCGGGCAACGTTCTGCACCGAACGGAGGTTAAACGGGGGGATGCCGAGCAAGCTTTTGCCTCTTGTGCTTATGTTGTAACAGAGACCTATTATACGCCAAGACAGATGCATGCATATATGGAGACAGAGGGTGGTCTTTTTGTACCAGATGAAGCGGGGCGTTTGAATGTCTATGCGGCTACGCAGCATGGATATAAAGACCGCATGCAGCTGGCCCGGATTATCGGCTGTCCCGAGGAGCATATTCGGGTCATATCTTCCCCTATTGGAGGTTCATTTGGAGGTAAGGATGAACTGAATGTGCAGCCTTACGGGGCGCTGCTTGCTTTGAAATGCGGTCGTCCAGTCAAGATGCATAACTCCCGTAAGGAATCGGTAAGGGCCGGCTTGAAACGCCATCCGATGAAGATCGAGATGCAGACGGGCATAAGCCGGGAAGGCATTTTGCAGGCGCACCGTGTTCGGATTACAGCGGATACGGGAGCCTATGCTACCCTTGGAGCCCCTGTGCTGAATTTCTGTACCGAACACTGCATGGGGCCATATGTGATTCCGCACGTTGATGTAGAGGGAGTATCTGTTTATACCAATAACGGGTTATCAGGCGAATTTCGCGGTTTTGGCGGCAATCAGGCGATCTTTGCAATGGAAGGACAGATGGATCGGCTGGCACAGATGATAAATATGGACCCATGGGAATTTCGCAGACGTAATTTGCGGCAAAAGCATGATCCGGGGCCATTGAATCAGCAGATTCTGCCTACGGATGGACTTTCTCAAGTGTGGGAGGCGCTGGATCGCTCCGATCTATGGCAAAAGCATCTTCATCCCGAAGGGGAAACGTCACGTCCACCCTGGATAAAACGTGGGGTCGGGGCAGCCATCGCAATGCATGGTGCAGGGCTGGGGTATGGTATTCCAGATCCGGCGGGGGGACGTCTTTCCTTGAACGCAGAGGGTAAGATCGAAGTAGCGTTCAGCTATGAAGAATTCGGGCAGGGTCTCGTTGCTACGCTGGAGATCATGCTCTGTGACCTGTTTCAGTGCCACACCTCTGATCTGAGCATCGTCATTGGAGATACGGATCGTGTACCTCATAGCGGCTCCAGTACGGCTTCCCGTTCGACAACAATGGCCTGGATGGCTCTGCAACGGCTGCAGCATGGTTTCCGTTCGAAGGTGCTCGCTGTGGCCTCCGAGATTTCAGGTATTCCTGCCGATAATCTGATGACTGGACCCGGGGGGATATGGACGAAAGGGCAGGATTCATCATCTTTGTCTTCTTCCCGCTTGGTGGCTGCTTATGCGGAGCTTGTACAGCGTCGTGGTGAAGCGAAGGATTGGATATTTGATACGACCTTTCAATATCCGACCACACCCGATCATGTTGTAGGCGGTCACTACCTCTATACGTATGCCGCAGTAGCCGCGGAGGTGGAGGTCAATATGCTGACGGGAGAAACCAGACTTCTGGATACACGCCATATCGTGGCTGCGGGCCCGGTCATTAACCCGATGGGGTACGTAGGACAGATTGAAGGCGGAAGTGTGATGGCTCTTGGATTTACGCTGACCGAGGATGCTGTTATGCAGAACGGTCGCTATGTGACGTGCAATCTGGACACGTATTTAATTCCAACCATCAAGGACATTCACACAAATCTGGAAGTAGAAGCCATTGAGGATTTGCCTGAAGGTGATGCATTCGGACCGAGGGGTATTGGCGAGATTGGTTCTGTAGCGCTGGCTCCTGCGATTACTGGAGCGATCCATCAGGCTACAGGGGTGTGGGTTAGCCGCCTTCCTGTGCCGAGGGAAGAGTTGACCCGAGCCTTTAATGTTTTTTTGCCGGAAGGAGTGAGGCCATCATGAAAAACCTGCCACTTGAACAGGAATGGAGCGCCGTAGTGAATGGACATCCCAGACAGCTGTCTGTAGCTCCCGGAACCCGGCTTGTCGATATGTTGCGAAATGAATTACAGCTGACAGGCACGAAAGTGTCCTGTGAGGTTGGACGTTGCGGTGCATGTATGATTCTGCTGAATGGTGAGCCTGTGAATGCCTGTCTTGTCATGGCTTATCAGTGTGATGGCGGTGAAATTACAACGATCGAAGGGCTGGGCGGCGAGCAGGAGGGAGAGCTGCATCCCATTCAGCAAGCCTTTGTAGAAGAGGGAGGATTCCAGTGTGGTTACTGCACACCTGGCATGATTATCTCAACAAAAGCGCTGCTGGATGAGTGCCCGAGCCCTACTCAGGAGCAGATCGAAAACGGATTATGCGGCAACCTTTGCCGCTGCACCGGCTATGGTGGAATTATAAGAGCGGTGAACAAAGCAAGCGAGCGATATGGTGGAAAAGAGAAAAGCGGCACAACGGCAACAGAAACGGCAATAGAGTCTGCTAATTAATCAAAAAATCAGAAACAACGCAGTCCAGGCCGTCTCTATCTGCTTGTTGATTATGCAAATGTAAAATAACTACATTTTTCACCCTAGTAAATATATTATGGTAATATTATGAATAATAGAGAATATTCTGCGAATGGAGTGATAAAGCAAGCTCAAAACGCAGAAATTCTTTATTATTTTTTTGCGTTGGAGGCATAGGATGAGAAAAAGCGGACGATCATTGGTTAGAATAAATCGTTTTCGAAATCGGAATAACCATATATTTACAACTTTTCTCACTCGTGGTATGTTTACTTTGAAAGCGTCATCATGATCAGGTTTATGCACATTTCGCTCTCACATTTCAAAGGGAAAGGGAGATGGAAATGAAGATCGGAATGAATACGGGATGGAGGAAAAGGCTTCAGAGAACAGCTGTAGTAATGCTGACAGGTGCTATGCTGCTGAGTACTCTCTTGCTAGGTTTGCTTGCATTAGGAGTACCTGATACAGCTCATGCGGATGCACCGCTGTTGACCATTGAAGGCGAGGATGCAGAGTTAAGCCCCGAACTACAAGTGGTTACTGAGATTTATGGACAGCCCAAGCCCGGATATTCAGGAAGCGGGTTCGTCTGGATGCAGGGCTCGGGAACGATTACTTTAAACGTGACTGTGCCGGAAACAGGCATGTACAGCATCTCCACACGTTATATGCAGGAGCTTAGCATGGATGGTCGGCTGCAATATTTGGCGGTAAACGGAATGACCAAAGGCTCCTATATGCTTCCTTACACGACGACATGGTCGGATTATGATTTTGGTTTTCACAAATTGAACAAGGGTAACAACTCGATTCAGCTGAAGGCTGGCTGGGGCTACGCTTATTTTGATATGTTCACGGTGGATTATGCCGATCTTGATCCGCTGAATGTGCAGCCTGTACTGACCGACCCTCAGGCTACGCCGGAAACGCAAATATTAATGAACTACTTGACGGAGGTATACGGACACAACATTATTTCGGGACAACAGGAGATCTATGGAGGAGGGAATGACGGAAATGCTGAGCTGGAGTTCGAATGGATACATGATCTGACGGGCAAATATCCCGCAATTCGTGGATTCGACTTCCTGAATTATAATCCGCTCTACGGCTGGGAGGACGGAACCACCAATCGGATGATTGACTGGGTTAACAACCGTGGTGGTATTGCAACGGCATCCTGGCATATTACTGTACCACGCAACTTTAATACGTATCAGCTGGGCGATTTCGTAGATTGGAAGGAGGCGACCTATAAACCGACCGAAACGAATTTTGATACAGCCAAAGCGGTTATTCCCGGTACAAAGGAATATCAATATGTCATGATGACGATTGCCGATCTGGCGGAGCAGCTGCAGATTTTACAGGATAACGATGTGCCGGTCATCTTCCGTCCGTATCATGAAGCAGAAGGGAACGGAGGCTTGAACGGAGAAGGCGCATGGTTCTGGTGGGCTTCTGCTGGAGCGGATGTTTATAAAAAGTTATGGGATATGCTCTACACGGAGCTGACTGAAACCTACGATCTGCACAATCTGATCTGGACGTACAACAGCTACGTATACAGCACTTCGCCAGCATGGTACCCGGGAGATGATCAGGTGGATCTGGTCGGTTATGACAAATACAATACGATCTACAATCGGTATGACGGTTTATCCGGTGTACCGAATGAGGATGCGATATCTTCCATTTTCTATCAGCTGGTGAAGCTGACTAATGGCAAGAAGATGGTGGCCATGACAGAAAATGATACGGTTCCAAGTGTGAAGAATCTTACGGAGGAAAAAGCGGGCTGGCTCTATTTCTGTCCGTGGTACGGCGAACATCTGATGAGCGATGCGTTCAATTATCCGGCTACACTGAAGACGCTCTATCAGAGCGACTATGTGATTACCCTGGATGAGCTGCCAGATCTGAAGGTGAATCAGCCGAATCCGAGTGCATCTATCTCACCCGAGAGTGCAAGCTTTGATAAAGCAGCAGGGGCTGGTCAGGATATTACGATTACACTTACGTTGAACGGACATCAGCTCACGAACATTTCAAAGGGCGGTGTGCATCTTGTATCCGGCCAGGATTATACAGCATCGGGATCAACGGTAGTTTTTAACTCGTCTTACCTGTCCACTTTGCCTGTGGGCCAGTCAAGTCTGACTTTTCATTTTGATGGTGGGAAAGCTGCTGTTCTCAAATTGAATGTAACGGATAGTTCGGTGGTTGAACCAACGGACCCACAATTAACGATTCAGGCGTATAATGGCAATACAAGTGCCTCTACCAATGGTATTGCTCCCAAATTCAAGCTGATTAATTCCGGGGATACAGACATTCAGCTTAGCGATGTGAAGGTACGGTACTACTATACGATTGATGGTGAGGAAGCACAGACCTTATGGACGGATTGGTCGAGTATTGGAAGTGCCAATGTCACCAGTACATTTGTGAAGATGACACCACCGGCTGCCGGAGCTGACTTTTATGTGGAGCTGGGCTTCACCAGCAGTGCCGGAGTGTTGAAGCCTGGCGGGAGTGCAGAGATTCAGGCACGTTTCTCCAAAAATAACTGGTCCAATTACAATCAGGCAGATGACTATTCCTTTATGGCTTCAGGGAGTCAGTATACGGACCATAATAAGGTTACCGGATATGTAAACGATCAGTTAGTGTGGGGCATTGAACCTTAATGAACATGAAATAGATAGAAGACCAAGTCAGTGAAGCAGCTGATTTGGTCTTTTTTTAGCTGGATGAGATCGATGGATGAGATGTATTATAAAATTTGTAGAAAATTATGGTTTGATCATTCAAAAAAAATATAACGTAATTAATATTATGTAAACTCATATTTTTCGATATCCAATATAGACTGTATCTATGACATTAGCAAAGGCTAAAGTCCTGATTAATACTTTAAAATATATCTCTTTGCAGTCACTTGAATACCGCTGGATTACTCTCATAAGTGACTCGATACTTCCATTTTATTAGCACATATTGAAGCAGATGAGAATTCCCGAAAATCGTTTTCGATTTTGTCAAAATACGGGCAGACCAAGCTCTGATTATGAATGCAAAATGTGATGCTGCTTAGGTTAGAGGAAGTTCGTGCTTCACTGAAGAGAGAAGTGTTGCCATCCGAACAAAAGGCACAAAAATAGCCAGAAAAATTGGAAAAAATATTAATGTTTGAAGGGGGGGGAAAGGAACAAAATCAAGCTGCAATGAAATGTCTTGAACCCGAAAAAAAGTTAAATTAATAAATGTTAAAATAAGTAAAGTGAAGTGAAAAATACTGTCGCTGCGCTGATTATAGATTGATTTCATATGGATTTGCGATAGATTTCGGCTGCCCTTCACGTTATGCTGTGAAAAACCAGAAGGGAAGTGGCAGGCATGGAACGCGAACTGGCGTTGGAAATTGTACGAGTAACAGAATTGGCAGCATTAGCTTCAGCCCCGTGGATGGGAAGAGGCGACAAGAACAGTGCGGATGAGGCAGCTACTTTGGCCATGCGGGCCATGTTCGATTCCGTGTCTATTCGCGGAACCGTTGTCATTGGGGAAGGCGAGATGGATGAAGCTCCGATGCTGTACATCGGTGAGGAAGTAGGCAATGCGGAAGGGCCGGAGGTTGACGTGGCCGTTGATCCTCTGGAGGGCACAGAGATTGTAGCCAAAGGTCTGAATAACGCGTTGTCAGTCATTGCTGTGGCGGGAAAAGGCAATCTGCTGCATGCTCCGGATATGTATATGGAGAAGCTGGCTGTTGGCCCTGCACTTGTGGGCAAGGTCAGCATTGAAGACCCGGTTGAGGTGACGCTGGAAAAGGCTGCTGCCGCCCTGAACAAAAATATATCCGATCTGACAGTCATGATACTTGACCGTGTACGGCATGAGAGCACGATCAAGACACTGCGCAAAGTGGGTGTTCGGATCAAGTTTCTTAGTGATGGCGACGTTGCGGGAGCAATGGCTCCTGCTTTCCCCGAAGCGGGCATCGATCTGTATGTCGGATCAGGCGGAGCACCTGAAGGGGTGCTCGCAGCAGCAGCTTTATCCTGCCTGGGAGGCGAGATTCAAGGTCGTTTGATGCCTGCCAATGCAGATGAGTTCCAGCGCTGCCTGCAGATGGGGATCGACAATCCATACAAGGTGTTAACGATGGAGGACATGATCGGTACAGAGGATGTTATTTTTGCCGCTACGGGTGTAACACCGGGTGAGATCCTTGGTGGAGTGCGCTATCTTGCAGATGACCGGGCAGAGACGGATTCCATCGTTATGCGTGCCAAAACCAAAACCATTCGTTTTATTCGGTCCCAGCACTTTTTACCTAACAAGGAGGTCCTGCATAAAGTTCGCAAGCTTCAAGCTTCGGCCGAACCGTCGGATCGTGTGCGCAAGCTTAGCAAGGATAAGGAGCAGGCCGAATTTAATCAGTCCGCCAAGGAACCTAGCGCTGCAGCAAAGGCATAAAACTTTATCTTCATCTGTACAATAAAGTTTCATTTATAATAGAAGTCATTATGAACTGGGTCATAGACAAATCAAGAATGAGGAAAAAGGTTAATCCTGAATTCCTCATTCTTTTTTTGTTGTTTTTGCATTGACAACGGTTACATGCCATGAGAAAATGTACGCGCGTACATAAATTAAAATACTGCTGATTATAACTGCGCAATTCATCTGAAGGGGGTGAAGGACATGGCTTCTCGCAGAGAAGTGGCTGAGCTTGCAGGGGTATCCGAGGCAACGGTATCCAGGGTTCTCAACGGCGTTGGACCGATCAGGGAGGAGACTCGCCGCAGGGTGCTTGAAGCTTCCGAGCGTTTAGGTTATGTGCCCAGTGCACTTGCCCGCAGCTTTGCCAGAAGCAAAAGCGGTAATCTGGGTGTTGTGCTGCCCTATGTTCCTAAGGCACATCTGTTTTCGGCCTATTTTTTCTCGGAAATGTTAAGCGGCATTGGAAGCAAAGCGCGAGACAACGGTCTTGATCTGCTGGTCATGTTTCGAACACCGGGTGAGGTTATGAATTATACCGATCTGTTCCGAAGACAGAAGATTGATGCTTGTATCATTCTGGGTGCAAGGCATGATCATGATGAGCTGGCTGCGATCCAGCAGCTGGACCGGGAAGGACATCCGTTCTGCGTGATGAACCAGCATTTTGCAGGGGAGTCATTCTCAGAAGTGGATGCTGATCATATCGAGGGCAGCCGTCTTGCTGTACGTCATCTCACCGATCAGGGTTATCGCAGCATAGCTTTTCTGAACGGACCAGACAGCTACTCGAACAGTCAGGAACGGATGGAAGGTGTACGACTGGGTCTGCAGCAGGCTGGCATGGAGCTTGATCCGAGTCTGCTGCTTGAAGGCAATTACAGCAGACGGAGCGGGATCGAGGCAGCAGCAATCATTGCTGAACGCTTGCATGAGATTGATGCAGTCTTTGCAGCGAATGACCGGATGGCGATCGGAGTGATGCATGGCTTGCGTGAACGGGGGGTACGGGTCGAGGATTTCCCCGCCTTCGTTGGTTATGATGATTCCGATGCAGCCGAGATGGCCGTTCCGGCACTAAGCAGTGTACGAGTTCCCTTTTTCGAGATGGGCGAGATTGCAGTCTCCAAATTGATGCATCCTGCTGGAGCATTGCAGTCTCCAAGGACACTTCTGCCAACTGAATTGATTGTTCGAGCCTCATCCAGTCGAAACGTGATGTAGATATGAGATTGATTTTATATATTTTATCTGAGGAGGAAATGTTCATGTCAAAACGTCTTCGTGTAGGAATGGTTGGATACAAGTTTATGGGGAAGGCCCATAGCAATGCATATCGCAGTTTACCGATGTTTTTCCCCTCTGCTCCACTGCAGCCCGAAATGTCTGTCATCTGCGGGCGCAATGAGCAGGGCGTGCAGGCGGCGGCAAGTCAGTTTGGATGGTCCGAGAGTGTTACGGATTGGCGTGAACTGGTGAGACGGGATGATATTGACCTGATTGATATCAATGCTCCAAGTGATGCTCATAAAGAGATTGCGCTTGAGGCTGCTTGTCAAGGCAAGCATCTGTTCTGTGAGAAGCCGCTTGCGCTCTCGCTGGCTGACTCCCGTGAGATGCTGAAGGCCGCCGAAGAAGCGGGCATCACTCATATGGTCGGCTTCAACTATCGTTTCTCTCCAGCCGTGCAGCTGGCAAAGGATCTGATCGAGAGCGGACGTTTGGGCAAAATCTATCATTTCCGTGCGTTTTTCCTTCAGGACTGGATTCTGGACCCGAACTTCCCGCTCGTATGGCGTCTGCAAAAAGAAGTCGCTGGCTCTGGCTCACATGGTGATCTTGGAGCACATTTGATCGATCTGGCCCGTTTCCTCGTTGGCGAGTTCCAGGAGGTCATCGGCATGAGTGAAACGTTCATCAAAGAACGTCCGCTTGCGTCCGAGATGACAGGTCTAAGCGCAAAAGGCAGTTCAAGTGCAGATGCACCGAAAGGTGAAGTAACGGTGGATGATGCTACGCTATTCCTCGCAAGATTCGCGGGCGGAGCACTCGGCAGCTTCGAAGCGACACGATTTGCGGCGGGTCATCGCAGCACGAATTCTTTTGAGATTAACGGCAGCCTGGGCAGTGTGCGTTTTGATTTTGAACGGATGAACGAGCTGGAAGTGTATTTCACAACGGATGATGAGGATGTGCAGGGCTTCCGCCGCGTACTGGCTACCGATCCTGCGCATAAATATGCCGAAGCCTGGTGGCCTGCCGGTCACACAATCGGTTTTGAGCACACCTTTACACATGAGATGCTGGAGCTTGTTACGGCAATTTCCGAGGGTCGTCAGCCGTCGCCAAGCTTCCATGATGGAGTTGCGTGTCAAGCTGTACTGGAAGCGGTAGAACGCTCGGTCGCTGAGCGTCGCTGGGTTCCGCTTGAAGAGATGTAATAATGAACGACGCAAATCAAATTGAATGAAACGAAAGCGAGTGATCAAGCGATGAAGAAAGCATTGATTGTATGGGGCGGCTGGGATGGACATGAGCCGGAGCAGGTAGCAGCCATTTTTGAACGTATCCTGAAGGAAGAGCAGTTTGAGGTTGAGGTTTCCAACACGCTGGAGTCCTATGCGGATGCAGAGAAGCTTCGCGGTCTGGATCTCATTGTACCTCTATGGACGATGGGACAGATTGAGCAAGAGCTCGTCAATAACGTTTCAGCGGCTGTACAGAGCGGTGTAGGTCTTGCCGGGCTGCATGGCGGCATGTGTGATGCGTTTCGTACGAACGTAGACTGGCAGTTTATGACAGGTGGACAGTGGGTAGCTCATCCAGGGAATGACGGTGTGGAGTACATGGTCAATATCAAACGCGGCTCCAGCCCGCTCTTTGATCATATCGAGGATTTCCAGGTGAAAAGCGAGCAGTATTACCTGCATGTTGATCCCGCTGTGGAGGTACTGGCAACCACTCGCTTCCCGATCGTATCAGGGCCTCACGCAGCAAACGGACCAGTTGATATGCCTGTAGCCTGGACGAAGCGCTGGGGCGCAGGGCGTGTATTCTACAACTCGCTCGGACATCATGCGGATATCGTAGATATGAAGCCGGTAACCGAGATGATGCGCAGTGGTTTCCTCTGGACAGCAGCTGGCAAAGAGCTGGCGAAAAGCAGATCAACAGGTGCAGCTGAGGCTTACACAGGCATGGCTGACAATCAAACCTGAGGCTGACATTTTACCTGTAATCAGACCTTGGCAGGTTTGACGTTTGGAATATTTCTATCTCATATCTAGTTGAGTGTGTACGATGAACTAAAATCTGCCGACTTGAAAGATATTTATGCAGGATTTTACTACCCTATATTTGATCCACGGCGAAGGGAGCAAGAGTATGAAAACAATGAAAGTTGGTATTATCGGCTGTGGTAAAATCAGCGGCATCTACATGGAGAATTGTCACCGTTTCGAGGTGCTTGAGCTTGTGGCTGTAGCCGATCTGGACCGGAAGCGCGCAGAGGAGCAGGCCGCAGCCTACAACGTGCCCAATGTATATACTGTAGACGAAATGTTCGCTGACCCCGAGATTGAGCTGATTATCAACCTGACAATCCCTGCTGTCCATGCAGAGGTATGCATCCGTGCATTGGAATCGGGCAAGCACGTTTATGTTGAAAAGCCGCTTGCAGTGACTCGTGAGGAAGGGCAGGCAGTGCTGGAGACAGCTAAACGTAAAGGTCTTCTGGTGGGCTGTGCCCCTGAAACGTTCTTTGGTTCAGGTATTCAGACGGCACTTCAGCTCGTAGAGGATGGAATTATCGGCAAGCCGGTAGCGGCAACAGCCTTTATGATGAGCCGGGGACATGAATTCTGGCATCCGGATCCTGAATTTTATTACGCCAGTGGTGGCGGGCCTATGTTTGATATGGGGCCTTATTATCTGACTGCACTTGTGCAGCTGCTGGGACCGATCAAATCTATTGCCGGAATGACCGGGAAAGCGATGAATGAACGTATGATTACCAGTGAGAAAAAAAGGGGCCAGATCATACCCGTCGACATCCCGACGCATGTCACCGGTCTGCTGCAATTTGAGCAAGGAGCGATCGGTACGCTCATTACAAGCTTTGATGTGTTTGGTGGAAGTGCACTGCCTCCGATTGAGATTTACGGCACACATGGCACACTACAGGTGCCTGATCCGAACACCTTTGGCGGCCCGGTACGATACCGTTTGATGGGCGAGCACGAATGGACAGAAGCTCCGCTGCTCCCGGGATATCAGCAAAATACACGCGGCATCGGCGTCGCAGATATGGCTTATGCGGTGCAGAGTGGACGTGCACACCGGGCCAGCGGTGAGCTGGCCTATCATGTGCTCGAAGCGATGTGGGCGTTCCATGATTCTTCAGATGAGCAGACCTTCTACGCGATGAAGAGCACATGCGAGCGTCCAGCGGCTCTGCCTGTTAATCTTCCACTGTATACATTGGACAAATAATTTAAACGTATTAAGACTTGTGACGAATTGTTTGTATTAATGTAAGGCACCGTAAGGAATGTGAAGTAAAGTACAGGGAAGCTTTAAGTGAAGTGAAGTATAAAGTATATAGCCTGTTTTACCAACGAAGAAACAGCCTCTTTCCTGATGAACGGAAGGAGGCTGTTTTTTTGCTATTTCTGGTATGATCAAGAGTGGAAAGAGCTCTATGTTGATCTGTATGCAGAGTGCGCATCAATCTCATGGCTCAAATCCCGCCTGGCTAATATAAATTTCATGCTCGGCAAACTGCGTCCTCATCTGTTCTGCAACGCGTTTATACGCCCCGGGCTGAACCCATTGCTCCAGTCCAATCTCCTGGTAAAGCTGCTCCATTCCCAGTCTCCGCGTGCGCTTGCCTTCACTGCCATCTCCCATAAAATAATCATCAATGCAGACACGGTCAACGAGCGGTCTTAACGTAACAGCAAACTGATCACTGCTTGGCAGAACAGGTGCAATGGCCACCTGCGCTTGAATGCCGGCATCCCGCAATTGCTTGAGTGCATGCAATCGACCTGCAAGGGGCGGTGCGGCGGGTGTAAAGTGCTTGCGAATGTAATCTTGATCCGTCTCCACTGTCATGCTCACGCGCACCCGATCACCAAGCTGCTGGAGGAGATCGATATCACGGGTGACAAGTGGACTTCGAGTCTGTACCAGCACGAAATCGGGCGGGTGCAGCAGCATCGTTTCGAGCAAGGAACGGGTAATCCGTTCGCGAGCTTCGACGGGTTGATACGGGTCGGTGCTGGACGACATGAAAATGGTCACTTTACCTTTCTTACGGGCACGCTGCAGTTCCTTGGCGAGAATGCCGGCGGCTTCTTTTTTCACATCCACCCAGCTTCCCCAGTCTTCCTTGCGAAATAAGGAGACAGGCATCTGTCTGACGTAGCAGTAAGAGCATGCAAAGGAACAGCCAGTGTACGGATTCAAGGTGTGGGTGTAGCCGGACAGGAAGCCGCTGCCTTTGTTTAATAAAGTTTTGGGGAATTTATAGTTCAATTGAACGGTCATAAGCTGCTGCCTTGCTTTTCCCTGTAATGTGCAGGGGTGTAACCGATATGCTTGCGAAAAACGGAAACGAAATAAGCCGCGTTGGATATGCCTACCTGGCGTCCGATCTCGCTTACCGTTAAATGGGTTTGTTTCAGCAGTTCCTGAGCCTTGGTTACTCGTTTGGCTTGTATATATTGAACCGGGGTTTGTCCTGTAATGCGTTTGAACACCCGATGCAGGTGATATGGACTCCCGTGACTAACGGCAGCCAGCACATCCAGCGTTAACGCTTCGGTATAATGCTTGTCAATATAATCGGTAACTCCATAGATCCATTCCTGGTCTGGCACTCGTGCTCCAGTTGGCTTGCAGCGCTTGCACGGTCTGAACTGATGAGCCAAAGCTTGCTCTGCATAGGGAAAGATGAGCACGTTGTCGTATTTGGGCGGTCTCGACTTGCACGAGGGACGGCAGAAAATACCGGTCGTTTGCACCGCGTAAAAAAACGTACCATCGTACGTAGAATCGTTCTTGATTATTGCATTCCAATACTCCTCAGGAATGGTTTGTTTCAGGGAATGAAGCTGCTCTGTATGTTTCATGGAATCACCTCAGCTATAATTATACCCCTGACGATCAGAAAATCACGAGATTTCGAATCAAATCGCAAGATTTCAATATTAACCATATCTTTCTGGATTATCACAATGAACATATCTTTCTGAATTATTAAAGTTATCTCTTTTTCAAAATCATAATTAGCTCTTTTTTAAAATCACATTAATTTCTTTTTCATTAACGCAACGAGCTCTTTCTTCATTCCAATGGTATTATACGTTACAATAGAGAGACAGGTTGTGTAATAAGAATTACTCCAATGTTTTAACACATTTAATATCTAACAAATATCAGTCATAAGGAAAGAGGTAGATCGGTATGGTTCGATTCGGGGTCGTAGGTACGAATATGATTACGGAAAAGCTGCTAGAGTCAGCAGTACAGGTTCAAGGTTTCCAGCTTACAGCGGTATACTCGAGAACAGAGGAGAAAGCGAACGCGTTTGCGGATCGGTATGATGCAGCCCATCGCTTCACGGCTCTGGAGGAAATGGCGGCGAGCGATACGCTGGATGCAGTATATATTGCCACGCCAAATACACTGCATGCACAGCAGGCCGAATTGTTCCTGAGAAATGGCAAGCATGTATTGTGTGAGAAGCCGCTGGCGGCTAATCGTACTGAAGTGAGTCGTATGATTGAGACAGCACGGAAGCATGACGTTCTTTTGATGGAGGCCATGAAGTCAACGCTTGTTCCGGTGTTTAAAAGTGTGCAGCAGCATTTGCATAAAATCGGCCCTGTTCGCAAATACATAGCGGGTTATTCGCAATATTCCTCGCGTTATGACAAGTACAAGGAGGGCATCGTGCTTAACGCCTTCAAGCCTGAGCTGGCAAATGGAGCTTTGATGGACCTGGGCGTATATTGTTTATACCCGCTCATTACGTTGTTTGGTGCGCCAAAGCAGGTTCAATCACAAGCCACCATGCTGGAATCCGGTGTTGACGGGCAGGGCAGCGTGCTGCTGAATTATGACGGAATGGAAGCGGTGGTAACATACTCCAAAATCGCTAATTCGCATGCACCAAGCGAGATCATCGGAGAAAGAGGCAGTATCCTGATTGACAAGATCGGTGCGCCTGAACACGCTGAGATTCGTTATAATGACGGGACGGTCGAGCCATTGACCGTAGAGCAGCAAAATCCTGTGATGTATTATGAGATGGAGGAGTTTGTTAATCTGGTACAGCAAGGAAAGAAAGAATCTGCCATGAACACCTATGAACGATCTTACCAAACGATGCAGGTAATGGATCAAATCAGGCAGCAGATTGGTCTTGTTTTCCCTAACGATTAATGGACAGTGAGAGGATGACAGAGAGATGAGTAGAGATGAGCAGAGAAGTATGAACGATCAGCAGAGCAGAGAAGAGAGCAGCCTCGAACTGGCACAGATTGTGTTTATCGGAAGAACGTACGAAGAGTATATGAGCATGTTTCAATTGACAGAGCAGGAGCTTTCAGGCAAGCACATTCTCGATTGTCCCGGGGGTGCATGTTCCTTTAGCAGTCAGGCTCGGAAGCGCGGCGCACGTCCTGTGGCAGCCGATATCGTGTATCAGTTCGACACGAATGAGCTGAACGCCAAAGGGCTGCAGGACATTGAACATACGATGAAGCAGATGCAGGCTGCGCAGGGGGCATATGTCTGGGATCGGTTCGGTTCGATTCAGGGCTTGAAGGAAGAGCGGCTGCGTGCTATTACAGATTGTGTTGCGGACATGAGACAATATCCGGGCGGGTATACAGCAGCTGTATTGCCTGAACTTCCGTTTGCTGATGAACAGTTTGATTTAACCTTATCTGCGCATTTCCTGTTTACCTACGCGGATCGGCTGGATGTTGATTTTCATATGCAGACACTGCTGGAAATGCTGCGTGTAACCCGACATGAGGTGCGTGTTTTTCCGACCGTAGACTTGTCAGGCAAGCGTTATGAATATATGGATGAATTGAAGTCACTTTTGGAAAAAAGAGGATATATAGTATCCGAAGCCAAGACGTCATACGAATTCCAGCGGAATGCACATACCATGCTTCGTATTCAGAAGATGTCACACTAGATTAGCATTGGAGGGAAACCGGATGAAAAAGGTGCTTGTCCTTGGTGGTACGCGTTTTTTTGGCAAAAGATTGGTGGATCATCTGTTATGGGAAGGGAAATCGGAGATCACGGTCGCGACACGCGGCCAGACTGAAGTGGATTTTGGCGAGGAAGTGAAGCGAATTCGCATGGACCGGGAAGACCCCCAATCTGTCGCAGAGGCCGCGCAGTCTGATCAATGGGATGTTGTTTATGATAATATCTGTTATTCCCCGAATGAAGCGAAGGCTGCTTGTGAAGCATTTGCCGGACGTACGCAGCGATATGTGCTGACATCTACGCTGTCTGTATACGGGGAACCCAGACCAGGATTTGTGGAAACGGATTTTGATCCGTATACGTACCCGCTGCAGTATGGCGGCAAGGAGGATTTCAGTTATGGTGAGGGCAAACGGCTTGCAGAGGCTGTGTTCTTCCAAACGGCATCCTTCCCGGTAGCGGCGATGCGAATTCCAATTGTACTTGGAATAGACGATTACACAAGAAGACTTCATTTTCATATTAAACATGTGCAAAAAGGCAAACCGATCGGCATGCCAAATCCCGAAGCCGAGATTGGCTTCATTCATTCCACGGAAGCAGCTCGCTTTCTGGCCTGGCTTGGTCAGGTGTCGCTGACAGGTCCAGTGAATGCAGCATCCAAGGGCTCCATTACTCTCACAGCTATGATGCATCTTATCGAAACCGTGACGGGGATGCAGTCGCAGATTTTGAAGCAGACGGTGGACGAGGACATGTCACCCTTTGGAGTAGAGCAGTCCTGGACAATGGATACTTCAAAAGCGGAGCAGGCGGGGTATACGTTTGAAGCGCTCATGAACTGGTTCCCGGGTCTTGTGCGAGAGGTTGCGCTGGCTCTACAATCCGAGAAATAAAGTACGGAAGCAAGATGCAGGATGAACCAGAGAATTGCTCTCAGGGACATCCTGTTTTTCTTATGTATGCAGCGGGAAGATGGTTGCGGTAAACATCAGTCAGGGGCGGGAGTCGCAGCAGAAGCGCGTATTCGCATCTCCGAAGGTAAAATGATCGTCTGAGGGTCTGGAGGTAATTTTCCTTCGATACGATCAATCAGCATCTGCATCCCTTGATAACCGAATTCGTAGGCAGGCTGTGCAATGACCGTTAAGAAGGGATCAAAGGCCGACGCCAGATCAAGATCATCAAAGCATACGACGGAAATATCCTCCGGCACTCGAAGTCCGCGCTTGCGCAGCAAACGAATAACTCCAATCGCGAGCATGTTATTGGCTGCAAAGACAGCTGTAGGCTGCTGCGGGCGGGAAACCAGACGTTCCAACCCCTCATCATCACTGAAATCCCGATAGCTGGTACGAAGCACGAGCGAAGGATCGGGAGCAATTCCGGCTTCACGAAGCCCCTCTACATATCCCTCTTCACGTAATCTGGCTGTGGACACCTCGGATGAACCGTTCACCAGCGCGATGTGCTGATGTCCCAGCTTAATTAGATAACGCATAAGCTCCAGAGCGCCTTGACGGCTGTCTCCGGCAATGACATCGGAATGAATACTAGGTACTGTCCGATCCAGAAAAACAAATGGAATGTTTCGCGCCTGCAGCTGCTGCAAATGGGTAATAGAGCGATCACCTGCTGGAGCAAAGAGCACACCATCTACCCGTGTCGATAGAATAGCTTCCACATACTCCTTCTCTTTGTGATAGTCCTCGTCACTGTTGCCGAATAAAACACGGTATCCACGCAGATGTGCCGCATCTTCCGCTCCGCGTGCGAGCGTGGTATAGAAAGGGTTGGTAATGTCCGTAATAAGTAAAGAAAGCATCTGTGTTCGCTGAAGCACAAGACTCCGCGCATTGGAGTTAGGGATATACCCAAGCTCATCGATCACCTGCTGCACTCGCTCCCGCGTAGCTGTACTAATACGCCCGGTGCGATTAATCACTTTGGAGACGGTCATCGCGGAGACGTTGGCTTTTTTGGCAATATCATAAATAGTAATCACATGAAATCTGACCTTTCCGCAGTGTAGTCTTTTCATTTTATAGGATAATGTGGATTGACAGCAAGATATGCGCATGCTATGTTAGGGTTACCGATAACCCTAAACGGAATAAATGAATTAGACAGAAGAACCGCTCTCGTTCGTTTTCATGTATGTTCCCTTGTCCGACTAAGGTACAGCGAATGACATTAAATGATGAAGTCATGAGAGTGGTTTATTTTTTAACATAATGTAAACGCATTCAAAAAACGGAAGGTTATCGGCAGCCGCATTTTTCCGGTATGAAACAAGCAATTTTCCTCAAATCCGACCTCGACCTCGTATTCAGTCAGAATATTCTCAAATCCATATGCATTTATTGAAATGCACTAAAAGGAGGACGTTCTCGCATGACCATGACTCAACAGGATTACCGTTACAAACAGGATTTTCCTAAAATTGGTATTCGTCCCACGATAGATGGCAGACGCAAAGGGGTGCGCGAGTCACTGGAAGAACAAACGATGCGCATGGCTACGTCGGTAGCTGAGCTGATCTCAACAGAGCTTCGTTATCCAGATGGTTCTCCAGTACAATGTATCGTTGCCGAGAGCTGTATCGGAGGCGTTGCGGAAGCAGCGCAAGCAGCAGCCTTGTTCAGTCGTTCCAATGTAGGTGTAACGATTACGGTAACGCCATGCTGGTGTTATGGTACAGAAACGATGGATATGTCACCTTCAGTTCCTACGGCGATCTGGGGTTTTAACGGTACGGAGCGTCCAGGAGCTGTATATTTGGCGGCAGTGCTCTCTGCACACGCTCAGAAAGGTATTCCTGCGTTCGGCATCTATGGTGAAGAGGTGCAGGATGGGGGCGATTCTACGATTCCAGACGATGTGCGTGAGAAGCTGCTTCGTTTCAGTCGTGCAGGTCTTGCGGCGGCCATGATGAAGGGGCAAGCATATCTATCTATAGGCTCGGTGTCGATGGGGATTGCAGGCTCCATCGTGAATGATTCTTTTTTCCAGGAATATCTGGGCATGCGGAATGAATACGTGGATATGAGCGAATTGACGCGTCGGATGGAAGAGGGAATCTATGATCCTGAGGAATACAAGCTTGCACTCGCCTGGGTAAAGGAAAATTGCAGTGAGGGCCCGGATAACAACCCGGAGCATCTTCAAAGTGAACGGAAGCGCAAAGATGCCGAGTGGGAAACGGTGGTTAAAATGACTCAGATTGTACGTGATCTGATGGCAGGTAATCCTAAGCTCGCTGCTCTCGGGTTTGAAGAGGAAGCCATGGGACATCATGCGATTGTATCCGGGTTTCAGGGGCAGCGGCAGTGGACGGATCATGCACCCAATGGGGATTTTCTGGAGTCCATGCTGAACTCCTCCTTTGACTGGAACGGTAAACGTGCGCCATATCTGGTAGCTACGGAGAATGACAGTCTGAACGGTGTCTCTATGCTGTTTGGTTCTTTACTGACACATACCGCGCAGATCTTCGCCGATGTACGTACGTATTGGAGCCCTGAATCCGTGAAACGTGTGACAGGACATCAGCTGGAGGGGCAGGCCGCGGCAGGTATTTTGCATCTGATTAACTCAGGCTCTGCTGCGCTCGACGGTACGGGAGAGCAAACACGGGATGGCAAGCCTGTGCTCAAGCCTTTTTGGGAAATTACGGACGAGGAAGTGCAGAATTGTCTGAAAGCGACTTCATGGAGACCTGCTTCCGTTGAGTATTTTCGGGGCGGGGGCTATTCGGCGGACTTTCTCACCAAAGGCGGAATGCCGGTAACGATGACCCGCTTGAATCTGGTGAAAGGGTTAGGCCCAGTGCTGCAGCTGGCTCAAGGCTACACAGTGGACTTGCCTGAGCATGTGCATGACACATTGGATCAGCGGACTGATCCCACATGGCCATCCACCTGGTTTGCTCCGATACTGACGGGCTCAGGAGCCTTTACTTCAGTATACGAGGTGATGAACCAATGGGGGGCGAACCACGGTTCGATCTCGTATGGACACATCGGTGCGGACCTGATTACTCTCGCCTCCATATTACGTATTCCGGTCAATATGCACAATGTGCCTGAAGAAGACATTTTCCGTCCGCGTGCTTGGGGCATGTTTGGCACAAGTGAGCCGGAAAGTGCGGATTATCGCGCTTGTCATGTATTTGGCCCGCTGTATCGTTAAGACGCTGACCGAAGGGAGCATTCTATGGGAAATCAGGCTAACGCTGCGTATGTGCTTGCTGCCGATTTCGGCGCCGGAAGCGGACGGGTGGTTCGGGGAGCACTGGAGGGACGCAAGCTGACACTGCAAGAAGTTCATCGCTTTCCTAATGATCCTGTACAGCTTCGAACGGAATTATATTGGGACTTCCCGCTTTTATTTCATGAGCTGAAGCAGGGCATGATGAAAGGCACTGCCGGTTTATCCTCTGCCATACATTCTATTGCAGTTGATACGTGGGGCGTAGATTACGGACTGATCGATGGCAACGGCAGATTACTTGCTAATCCGCGTCATTACCGGGATGCACGCCATGGGGAATGGATGAAAGATGTGCTTTCTGTAGTGAGTGAGCAGGAGCTATATTCCATGTCCGGGGTACTGCCTCAACAGATTAATACGTTATTCCAGCTCTTTGGTGATTTTCGAGAACGGACAGCGGATGTCGATGCTGGCACGCGTTTGTTATTCATGCCGGACTTGTTCCACTACTATCTATCAGGTGAACAGGCTTGTGAGTATACGATTGCAAGCACAAGCGGTTTGCTTCATACCGGGGAAGCAAGATGGAATGAAGCATTGATGAGCCGTCTGGGTCTGCCGCATAGCTTGTTCCCGAAGCTTGTTCAGCCAGGCACCGTGCTTGGTGCATTAAACAGCGATCTGCTTCAAGAGCTGCGTAGTGGTCCGATGCACGTTGTTTCCGCAGGATCACATGATACAGCTTCAGCACTTGCAGCCATCCCTGCAACTGCATCTGAATATGCTTTTATCAGCTGCGGCACATGGTCTCTGATGGGCATTGAACGGGATGGCCCGGTGTTGAGTGATCTGAGCCGTAAGCTTGGATTTACTAATGAGGGAACGGTAAGCGGCAAGGTGAGGACGCTCAAAAACCGTTCAGGTCTCTGGCTGCTGCAGGAATGTAAACGCCAGTGGCAGCGGGAAAATCGGGTCTATTCCCATGAAGAGCTTATTCAGCTTGCTTCCCTGGCGCGTCCGCATCAATCATTTGTACCGCCTGGAGACGAGGTGTTCATGAGTCCTGGTGATATGCCGCAGCGAATTCGCCAGCACTGCCAAAGTACCAGCCAGAAGGTGCCTGATAGTGTCGGAGCGATCGTGCGCTGTATATTGGAAAGTCTCGCACTGGAGTTCAGGCAGACACTGGATGAACTTGAGCAGATTACAGGCAATAAACCTCCGGTTATTCACATGGTTGGAGGTGGGGTGAAGAATCGCTTGTTATGCCAGTTTACAGCGAATGCGGCTGGAGTCCCGGTAATCGCTGGGCCCGTTGAAGCATCTGCAGCAGGTAACTGCCTGATGCAGTATGTTGCACTTGGTGAACTAGACAGCTTGTCAGATGCACATGAAATTGCAGGGTGTTCTTTTGAACCTGACATCTACACGCCTGAGCAGCAGGATGGCTGGCAGGAGGCGTATGGGACGTATCAGCAATTAAATGGGTTGAAACAGGAGCAACCTTAATGCCATGAAACTGTAAGACAGAAGGAGTAAAAGAAACAGATAAAGGAGTGGTAGAGAAGCATGTCAGAACAACAGGTGCGAGAGGAATTGACCAAATACGCCCGTAAGGCGGTAGCTCAAGGACTGGTTGTTGGTCCAGGTGGGAACATTAGCGCGCGCTCAGATGGCACCATGCTCTTGTCACCGAGCGGCTTCGCGCTGGAGGAGCTGGAGCCGGATGAATGGATTGCCATTGATATAGAGACAGGAGAGACACGTGCAGGGGCCACACGTCCCTCTTCTGAAGTGCTGATGCATCTGTTCAGCTATCGTGTGAATCCCGATATTCAGGCCATTGTGCACACGCATCCCGCATATACGATTGCATTAAGTCTTGTCTATGACAGCCTGCCGCATTTGTTCCCTGACCAGTCAGCACTGGTTGGAGATATCGGATTTGTACCTTACGTATTGCCCACAACCAAGCTTCTGGCGGATGCCGTAGCTGCCAAAGTAACGGAGCACACAGCCCTTATCCTTGTCAATCACGGTCTGGTGACGACAGGCAAAAATCTGCGAGAAGCATATTACCGCACACAAGTGGTTGAAGAAAGTGCCAAGGTATATATGATTGCAAAGGCTGCGGGAGAACCCAAGGTTCTGACTGCCGAGCGATACAAAGAGATTCAGTCTCTTGAAAGTGAAGCCTACCGCGTGCAATTATTACAGCAGCTCAAGTCCTGATCAGTTCATTTCACCGTTCATATTGAGACATACTGAATGCGTACAAGCGATTGCAGTAGGAAATCCGGTTCGTCAGAATGTGACATGATCAAGTCAGGTTTTAACCTTTTTCTCGACAACTATTGCATAACCTGAAATACCGAGTATAATACTGGGTAAATAGAACGAAAAGGGGATGCAATAAACGATGAAAACATATGCTGAATTGAACTCACTTCTTGTTGACGATTATCTGGATCTCCTGAATATTGCAAAGCAGTTAGGTGATGAGGAGTGGAAGGACTCCATCCTGCAAGCCTTGAAGGAAGAAGTCGATTCCAACCATCACGTAGATTCCACCGAGGTGCGTCAGGATCTCTGGAATCAATTCGAGGATATTAATGAGCAGATGCACGATTTGTTGATGCAGCTGAAACATACAGATTCTCCTGAGGACAAGGAACAGATCATTGAACTGATCTGGGGGCTGAAAATAGATCGGCATGCGATCACTCGCAAGCTCGAAACGATGAGCCGTGCCAGCGCAGGAACGCCAAAACGATAACGTTTGTCTAAGCTAAACAACCCGCACCCGCCTTGAGTTTATACTCGAGGAAGTGGTGCGGGTTTTATTTGTTTTTTCAGCGGATTCGGACGTGTCTTGAGACCTACTGAAGTGCATCTTTTACCGCCTTTTCGCCCCCTGCTGCGTCACTTTCCCTTGACATGCCCCGGCACGCCTGCGGAAAACTTCCTGGCTTGGAACGAAAATTCAGCAAAATCTGCCGCCTTCAGAGTTTTCAGACAAGCCCTAAAACTGCTTGGCAAAACGCTGTGCTTCTTCGATTCCTTTTTGCTTGATTTCCTCTGCACGATCCTTGTACTGGTTATGACCTTCCACAAAAATGCCATCCAGCTTCGGCACGCCCAGAAATGACATGATAATGCTTAGATAACGATGCCCGGATTCCATCTCGGCTGCAGGACCCTCCGAGTAAACGCCACCTCGTGCCTGGATGTGCAGTGCCTTTTTGTCTGTGAGCAAACCGATGGGGCCCTGCTCTGTATAACGAAACGTTTTGCCTGCTACACAGATGGAATCAATGTAGGCTTTCAATACAGGCGGGAATGAGAAATTCCACAGCGGCGTAACAAATACGTATTTATCTGCACTCGCAAACTGGTCCGAAAGCTCGTTCAGACGCTGAACTTTGGCCTGCTCCTCAGAGGTCAGGTCTCCGCCAGCCTGAAGCTTGCCCCACCCGCTGAATACATCCGCATCAATATGTGGAATGTTGGAACGGTACAGATCGAGATGAATGATTTCGTCAGATGCATGGCTTTGCTTGTAAGCCTCAATGAAAGCTTTCCCGGCAGCCATACTGAAAGAGGTTTGATGATCATGCGGATGGGCAGTAATGTACAAGAGAGTTGACATCCATATTTCCTCGCTTTCCGAATATATGTTCATTGACTGGAGTAGTATGCTATGGGTAGCTTTATTTTATTCACTATGGTTAGGGATTACCCGCAGCATGAGAGTATTTTGGCAAAATATAGTGATGGGATACTTAATATATGTATAATATATAGGACGAGTATTTTGGTGGAGCAAGCCCAGTAAAACAAATGAAATCAGGCTAGATCCGAGATGTTCCACGTTTTCAATTTTCAACGATAATAAGATGAGTGAGATGAGTGCACATGGGAATGGACCTGGAGAAACAGCGTTTAAGCATTGAAGCGGCGAAATTGTATTACCAGTCCGATTACAGTCAGCAGGATATAGCCACAAGACTCGGGGTGTCACGCCCGACCGTATCCAGACTGCTTCAATATGCCAAGGACCGGGGATATGTACGCATCGAGATTATGGACCCGCTTGAGGATATTGATATTATTGCGGGAGAGCTCAAGGCCAAATATCATCTGGAGACAGCACTTGTTTGTTTCGCGCCACTCAAGAGCGATGAGGAGATTCAGAAGCATATCAGCAAGAGAGCAGCGGACTATTTGCAGGACACTGTGCAGGATGCGGACATTATCGGTGTGACTTGGGGAACAACGATGCATGCCGTGGCACGACAGCTCCGTCCCAAACAGGTCAAGGGTGTTGAAGTGGTACAGCTCAAGGGGGGCGTAAGCCACTCCCATGTGAATACATATGCGGCGGAGATTGTGCATCTGTTTGCAGAAGCTTTTCACACGGTGCCAAGGTATTTGCCGCTTCCTGTTATCTTCGACAACCTTGAAGTGAAGAAAATGGTTGAGGCCGATCGGCACATTGGACGAATTGTAGAGCTGGGAAGACAGGCGAACATTGCCATCTTTACGGTGGGAACGGTGAAGGAGGATGCACTTCTGTTCAAGCTTGGATATTTCAATGAGCAAGAGCAGCAGCTCCTGATGAAGTCGGGTGCCGGGGACATCTGTTCACGTTTTTTTGATGCGGAGGGGCATTTGATCAGCGAGGAGATTAACAGCAGAACGGTTGGAATTGATCTCGCGGAGTTACGGAATAAGGAGAAATCTATTCTTGTCGCTGGTGGTATGCGCAAAATAGAAGCGATCCATGCCGCCCTGAAGGGGCAGTACGCCAACATTCTTGTTACAGATCAGTACACAGCCCAGGCTTTGCTTCGTTTATAGAGGGTTTTAAGATTGGTCTATAGTTCCTAAACTGAATAACGAGATGACAACATCTGCCATGCACTAGGGCGGATGTTTTATTATGTAAAGCGGAAAATAAAACAAAATAGTATTGCTTCTGGTGTAACAAAATGTTCACGCTTCTATCCAAAAATTACATATGAACAAAAGTTCAAATTGATTTTTACATATGTTCATGGTAGTGTAGGGATATAAGTTCACAGTTCACTTCAGATAAGGGAGAGATTGAATTGACTACATCACAATTGGCTAAAATGATCGACCACACGCTGCTTCGTGCGGATGCAACCCGTAACGAGATTACCAAGCTGACAGAAGAAGCGAAGCAGTACCAGTTTGCTTCCGTTTGTGTTAACCCGGGCTGGGTGTCCTACGCAGCAGAGCAGCTTCAAGGCACAGGCGTTGATATTTGCACCGTTATCGGATTCCCGCTGGGAGCGTCCACAACCGAAACTAAAGCGTTCGAGACCAAAGATGCCATTACCAAAGGTGCAACGGAAGTCGATATGGTGATCAACATCAGCGCATTGAAAGACGGAAACGATGATTACGTGGAGCAGGATATTCGTGCTGTTGTTGACGCTGCAGCAGGTACGCTTGTGAAAGTGATTATTGAGACATGCCTGTTGACAGACGATGAGAAAGTACGTGCTTGTCAAGCGGCTGTCAGAGCCGGAGCAGATTTTGTCAAAACATCGACAGGCTTCTCCACAGGTGGAGCAACACCGGAAGATATCGCTCTGATGCGTCGCACGGTTGGACCCGACGTGGGCGTAAAAGCATCGGGCGGCGTACGCAGCCTTGAAGATATGCAGAAAATGATTGAAGCTGGCGCTTCCCGAATCGGGGCAAGCTCTGGTGTGAAGATCATGCAGGGCGGCGAGTCTTCTTCGTCTTACTAAAACTTGATTGTTTCCTGGACCTTGTCGTTATAAAGACAGGGTTCAGGAAGCTTGTAATGCTGAGTTTATGTAATGTGCAGGTGACCTCGATCACAATCAAAGAGGTTCATGAAATGAAAATTGATTTATCGGCGAATGTTGTAAGCGCTTTAATACATTTTCTGAAAAAATGAAATAGTGATATCCGATTTTCATACTTGAGGTTCAGTACCCTTTGAGCAGTTTATACAACACTTGCTTAACGATCTTCAAAGGAGAGATAACATGAAATATCTTATAGCCATACTTGGATTACTCGTGGTGTTTGGACTGGCTTATATCGCGAGCAACGGCAAGAAACAGATTCGATACCGGCCGCTTGCGGTTATGGTTGTGTTACAAATCATTTTAGCTTACGCTTTGCTGAACACCGAAGTGGGGACATGGCTCATTGGCGGGTTTTCCACGGTATTCAAGAACCTGCTGGAATATGCAAACGAAGGGATTACCTTTGTCTTCGGCGGTTTAGTAAACGTTGGAGCAGAAGGCGGGAGTGGGCCGTTTTTCCTGACTGTGCTCATGCCTATTGTGGTCATCTCTGCCTTGATTGGTATATTGCAGTATATCCGAATCCTGCCTTTTGTTATAAAATATATTGGTCTGGTATTAAGCAAAGTCAACGGAATGGGCAAACTGGAATCATATAACGCGGTTGCTTCGGCCATTTTGGGGCAATCTGAAGTGTTCATATCCGTGAAAAAACAAATCGGGTTACTGCCGAAACATCGGCTTTATACCCTCTGTGCCTCAGCCATGTCCACGGTATCGATGTCCATTGTCGGTGCCTATATGTCGATGATTGATCCGAAATATGTGGTGACGGCGCTTGTGCTCAACCTTTTTGGCGGTTTTATCATTGCTTCTATTGTGAACCCGTACCGGGTAACCGAGGAAGAAGATATATTGGAAGTGCAGGAAGAAGAGAAACAATCGTTTTTTGAAATGCTGGGTGAATATATTCTGGATGGCTTCAAGGTAGCGATTGTCGTTGCAGCGATGCTGATCGGATTTGTCGCTCTGATTGCCTTGATTAACGGAATATTCAGCGCTGTGATCGGCATTTCGTTCCAGGAACTGCTAGGGTATGTATTTGCACCTTTTGCCTTTGTTATGGGTGTCCCTTGGAAAGAAGCGATTCAGGCAGGAAGCATTATGGCTACCAAAATGGTGTCCAACGAATTCGTTGCCATGCTTGATCTGAGTAAACAGACAGCATTGTCAGCCAGAACAACAGGGATCGTATCCGTCTTCCTAGTATCCTTCGCCAACTTCTCCTCCATCGGTATTATTGCCGGGGCGGTGAAGGGACTCCATGAGAAACAGGGCAATGTGGTGGCCCGCTTCGGACTGAAGCTGCTTTATGGTGCATCGCTTGTCAGCGTGCTGTCTGCGATCATCACTGGACTGTTTTTGTAAGCCGGATTATTGGAAGGAGTGCTTAGATTATGTCAACATTCAAAAGAGTACATCTGATCGTCATGGATTCTGTAGGAATCGGTGAAGCGCCGGATGCGGCCGAGTTCGATGATTTTGACGTCGATACGTTTGGTCACATTGCACGTGAACGCGGAGGTCTGAACATGCCTAACATGGCAAGTCTTGGACTGTCTAACATTAAAGAAATTCAAGGTATTCCGGTGGCGGATAAACCTAAAGCGTATTACACCAAAATGCAGGAGGCTTCCCGTGGCAAAGATACGATGACAGGCCATTGGGAGATTATGGGTTTATACATTGATACACCTTTCCGTGTATTTGAGAATGGCTTCCCGGATGAGCTGATTCAGCGTATTGAAGAGAAGACAGGCCGCAAGGTCATTGGCAACAAACCAGCCAGCGGCACGGAAATTCTGGATGAGCTGGGTGCGGAGCATGTCGAAACAGGCGCTCTGATTGTTTATACTTCAGCTGACTCCGTACTGCAAATTGCAGCTCATGAGGACGTTGTTCCTTTGAAAGAACTATATGAAATCTGTGAGTTTTGCCGTGAAATCACACTTGAAGATCCGTACATGCTCGGCCGTATTATTGCACGTCCTTTCGTTGGAGAAGCCGGGAACTGGAAGCGCACGGCGAACCGTCATGACTATGCACTCAAGCCGTTTGGGCGCACAGTTATGAATGAGCTGAAGGATGGCGGCTTTGACGTTATTGCTTTAGGTAAAATTTCAGATATTTATGATGGCGAGGGTGTGACCAAAGCAGTTCGCACTGTCTCGAATATGGATGGCATGGACAAGCTTTCTGAAACGATGGACGAAGAGTTCACGGGTCTGAGCTTCCTGAATCTCGTTGATTTTGATGCGCTCTACGGCCACCGCCGTGACCCGCAAGGGTATGCGCAGGCACTTGAAGATTATGACGCACGTCTGCCCGAGATTTTTGCAAAAATGACCAACGATGATCTGCTGCTCATTACGGCCGACCATGGTAACGACCCAACCTACCGCGGCACAGATCATACACGTGAATATGTTCCGTTGCTTGCTTACTCCCCGCGTTTCAGCGAGGGTAAACAGCTGGAGCTACGCAGCACCTTTGCAGACCTTGGTGCAACCGTGGCAGATAACTTTGGTGTAAAGCTGCCTGAATACGGCAAAAGCTTCCTGAATGATCTGAAATAACAATGAATGTCTGAACTGAATCGTAAGTAACTGAAAAAGTTTGGACTGTTCAAACTGATGCGGGGCGTTCAACATGGGTGCTGGACTGCGGGAGTGACGTAAGAGGAAGTCTCTCCCGAGTCAGGCCGCCTATCGCAATTAACCATAGATGATTCTATATATATTGGAGGAAATGACATGAGTACACATATTGGAGCAAAATCGGGAGATATCGCAGAAACGATCCTTTTGCCAGGAGACCCTTTGCGCGCAAAATACATCGCAGATACGTATCTTGAGGATGTCGTTTGTTACAACGAAGTTCGCGGAATGCTTGGCTTCACAGGTACATATCAAGGTCACCGGATTTCGGTGCAAGGTTCGGGTATGGGGATTCCGTCCTTTGCGATCTATGCCAATGAATTGATCAGCGAGTATGGTGTGAAAAACCTGATTCGTGTCGGCACTTGCGGCGGTATGCAGGAGCATGTACGTGTACGCGACGTCGTACTTGCACAAGCAGCCTGCACGGATTCCAGCATGAACAAACATGTTTTCGGTGGATATGATTTCTCGCCAATCGCAACGTTCTCGCTGCTGAAGGAAGCTTACGACCGTGCAACAGCTAAAGGCATGAACATTCATGTCGGCAACGTGTTCAGCTCCGATTCCTTCTATCGGGATGACCGTTCCGTAACAGAAAAATTGATGAAGCACGGTGTGCTTGGTGTGGAGATGGAAACAACAGCGCTGTACACCATTGCTGCCAAATTCGGCGTGAACGCTTTGACCATCCTGACAGTAAGTGATCACCTGCTGACAGGTGAAGAAACTTCTGCAGAAGAGCGCCAAAAAACGTTCAACGACATGATGGTTGTGGCGTTGGAGACTGCAACTACACTGTAATGCTGTAACGATTCGGGCCGGTTGGGAGACAACAGCGCTTGTAAGAGCGATCCGGGTCCGGAACGGCTCCCGCTCAATGCGTGTTCTGTACAATCAATTTTACACAAGGAGAGATCATCATGAGAATGGTAGACATTATTGCCAAAAAACGTGACGGCAAAGAACTGACAACAGAAGAGATCGACTTTGTTGTTCAAGGATATACGCAAGGAGAGATTCCGGATTATCAAGTCAGCGCTTGGGCGATGGCTGTATTTTTCAAAGACATGACAGATAAAGAACGTGCAGATTTGACCATGTCTATGGTTAACTCGGGCGAAACAATTGACCTCTCTGCCATTGAAGGCATCAAGGTAGATAAGCACTCCACCGGAGGCGTGGGTGATACAACTACACTGGTGCTTGCACCACTCGTCGCTGCACTGGATGTACCTGTGGCAAAGATGTCCGGGCGTGGCCTTGGTCACACTGGGGGTACAACGGACAAGCTGGAATCCGTAGCTGGCTTCCATGTGGAGCTTGAAAAGGAAGAGTTTATCCGTCTCGTCAACGAGCATAAAGTAGCGGTAATCGGCCAAAGCGGCAACCTTACACCAGCGGACAAAAAGCTGTATGCACTGCGTGATGTAACGGCAACGGTTAACTCCATCCCACTGATCGCAAGCTCCATTATGAGCAAAAAAATTGCGGCAGGTGCAGATGCCATTGTGCTCGACGTAAAAACAGGTGCTGGTGCGTTCATGAAAACAACAGAAGACGCAAAAGAGCTGGCACATGCGATGGTAAGCATTGGTAACAATGTCGGCCGTAAAACGATGGCGGTTATCTCGGACATGTCCCAGCCGCTCGGTCTTGCGATCGGTAACGCGCTTGAAGTGAAGGAAGCGATCCTTACTTTGCAAGGCAAAGGTCCTAAGGATCTGGAAGAGCTGTGTCTGGCACTTGGACGTCAGATGGTGTTCCTTGCGGGCAAAGCGGATTCATTGGAGCAGGCTGAAGAAAAGCTGAAAGAAGTCATCCACAACGGAAAAGCGCTGGAGAAATTCAAGCACTTCCTGGCAAACCAGGGCGGCGATGCTTCGGTCGTGGATCATCCAGACCGCCTGCCACAAGCCAAATATTTAATCGAGGTTCCAGCAGATCGTGACGGTTATGTTGCAGGCATCGTTGCGGATGAGATTGGAACTGCGGCAATGCTGCTTGGTGCGGGTCGGGCAACCAAGGAATCCGAGATTGACCTGGCTGTTGGTTTGATGCTGAATAAAAAAGTAGGCGATGCAGTGAAAGCTGGCGAGTCTTTGGTCACTATTCATGCCAACCGTGAAGATGTAGAGGCCGTTATCGCAAAAATTAAAGAGAACATTACCATTGCTGACCATGCGGATGCACCGGTATTGGTACATGACATCGTAACCGAGTAAGAGGAAAGCCGGGTAATTTAAAATAAAAGGCATTGCATTGCCTCAACCCCAGTTGTGGGGATACAGGTAATATATCGAGACTAAAAAGACGGAGCAGCTTGATTCTGCCCGTCTTTTTTTTGTTTTTTAAGTGGCGTTAGGAAGTTTAAGCGAGCAAGCGACTCAAACGCAACACAACCAACTCAAATAATTCAGACAACTCAAACAATCAATCCAATCAAACGTAAGCAAACAATTCAGCCCAGCAAACCCAACCAACGTAAGCAACCAATCCAACTCCAGCAATTCAACCAACCGAAGCGATGAATCTCTACCTCCAGCAATCCAATGAGCGCAAGCAACTATCCGACCCAAGCAACTCAATCAACGCGAACAACCAATTTAACCCAAGTAATTCTATCAACACAAAGAACGTAAACAGTGTGACTTCTAGCTGGTGGTGTGCAAAATGATTGGGATGAACCCGCTGGAGGCAACTTGTTACTCCTAACGATTCCCAGAAACGCTATTTGGGTGTTTTCATGCGTTTTTATTTTGTAACGATTTCAGGAAACCTTATTTCCCTAGAATGGGGTGAAAAGGGGCATTTTTGTTGTGTTTTAAGTGAAATAAGGTTCCTCTGATTCGTTAAAATTTCCAGAAGCACATTTTCACGCAAATAAGCTCTTCTCGATTCGTTAAAATGAATGAAGTGTGTGAAGGGAAATCGCTGAGGAGAGTTACTTATTTTCAGTCCAGCAAAGGTTGAGCAGAGAGTTCAGTAGTCGATAAGCTTGAACAGGGGCGTGAGTGAATGCATCATTTTTTTAGTAACTTCGAACAACTTATAATTGCGGCCTTACTTCACATTCAGGTCATACGCAAATGAACCTTTATCACATCATAAACCCACTTTCGCCCGCTCGTTGTGACATCAGCTCATTCTAACTTTATTTCTGTATACTCGTTGTGCGTATCAGTCTCATCGTAGGCCAACTTCTGTTTACTAGTTACGAGCATCAGTCTCATCCCTAGGGCTAACCCTGTTTACTCGTTGCGAGCATAAGTCTCATCTCTAACATACTTCCATTTACTTGTTGTACGCATCAGTCCTATCCTAACCTACTTCTGTTCTCTCGTTGCAAGATCAGTCTCATTCTAACCCACTTTCCGTATACTTGTTACGCGCATCAGTTTTATCCTAACCTACTGCTGTTTACTCGTTATGGGCATCAGCTTCATCCTAACCTATTTCCGTTTACTAGTCGCGAGTATCAGCTTCATCCTAAACCAGCTCCCGCACACTCATGAGTCAATATGAGTCTCATTAGGATCTCATTTCTGCTCGCTCAGAATTTTATCGTATGTTTTCACGGAATCTGCACTGGTGTAGATGTATGGACTGGCTGGCTGATCGATTGGTGTGACGCTTTTTGCTCGAATCTCCATCGTATCCTTTCCATCCACTTGGGCGGAACCAATCGTACCGCGAACTTGAACCCAGATGTCTTTGTTCAGCTTGCTCGCTTCCGGCACATGAACCATCACACCGAACGGGGCCGCATCTGCCGGGCAGCACATGACGAGGAAACGCCCCAGCGCGAAATGAGAATCATGCTCCATGCTGTCATCCCGATAGACGAAGCCGGTAAGCATAATCTCTTTGCCTGTGAATTGACGCTGGAACATATCAATTGCGCCAAGTGTTTCTGAAAATATTTGCGGGTATACCTGAATGACAGGCTGTGCATATAACCTTTTTGCCAGCTCTGCGAACTCATCGCTGTATTCATCGGGAGGTACAAACTGTACACTCGCAGTGGCAACTGGCAGACCTGCTGACGCTTGCGGAACAGGCACCTTCACGTCCTGCACGTTCAAGCGAGGCGAGGCAGCAGGCAGCGGCTCTTTACGCCGAATCTCAGGTGCTGCATATGTCAGAGACATGCCTTTCTGACTGGCCATTGAACTGCCCAAAGCCTGATCTGGGAGCAGAAAACCGAGCAGTATCGGGAGTGTAATCAAACCATACACCAGCGAACTGCGCATAATCCCGGAAGGTGGAGGGTGCTCACACCCGCATTGCATTTCATTTCTGCCAAAGAGAGCATGCCAGGCCATAATGACCGCAATAAAAATGAACGGAATGACACAAGCGAGCAGCAGCTTTTGCAGAGTTGGAGCCAGATAATAATGCAGGGCGTTGCTTGAATGGAGGTGTATGATATACCCAGCCAGACTGCCAATCCAGCCCGCACGTATGAGAGCATGCCACTGAATCACATTTGTTTTTGAGAAAAAGCTCCTGTTCATCGCATGATTTCCGTAGCCCACAAATTTCACCCTCTCTCTATCAGCATTTTTTTAATCGGTGTAATCATAATTTGAAGATAAATATTTAATAGCATTAATCATTAACTCCATTAAATATTTTTAATATTGCAACTATTCTATATTCTATATTCTATATTCTATATTCCATTTTCAATTTTCAACGTTTCGTATTTCTTATCGCTGTTCCTGATTCTTTATAACATCATCTTAATCCCCGTTTCATCCCAATCACCCAAAGAAATTCACCAGCCACGACCCGGCAAAGACCAGTATAACAATCGCTACACTTAATCCAATGACAAAGCGGGTGCGGAAGGTAGAGAGCAGCATCAGTGTGCTTTTGAAATCCAGCATAGGCCCGAGCACAAGGAAGGAGATCAGCGGGCCCAAAGCAAACGTATGGGAGAAAGCCGAAGCCACGAAAGCATCTGAGGTTGAGCACAGGGACAGCACATAAGCAAACCCCATCATAAATACATACGACGCAACCGGGCCGTTCCCCAGCGCAATCAGATCACTGCGACTCACAAACGTCTGAATACACGCTGTAATCAGCGCACCAATCACCAAATATTTGCTCATATCGACGAACTCGTCGCCTGCATGAAGAAAAAAGCTGCGCCAGTCCTTTGGATGTGTATGATGATGATCATGGAAGCCTCCGTCTCCGTGCGAATGAGCATGAGAATGAGAGTGTGAGGGAGGAACGGCCATTTTGAAGCCAGGATGTGTCTTCACTTCGGTTGTCACACCTTTGGGTAAGCGAAGCGGACTGCGTTTAACAAACATATAGACAAGCCCTCCGACGGAAGCAGCTACAGCAAAAGCCAGCCCCATTCTAGCAATCGTAATTTCTGGATGATTGGGAAATGCGAGCAGGGTGGCCGTAAACACAATCGGATTGACCACAGGCCCGCTGAGGATAAACGTAACCGCAATATACGCAGGCATACCTTTACGCATAAGTCGGCGCACAACAGGAATCATACCGCATTCGCAGATTGGAAAAATAATACCGAGCAGCCCGGCAACTAATACGCCGCCAACGGGATGTTTAGGTGTAAGTCTGCGCACCATTTCTTCCGATACAAACCACTGCATAAGAGAGGACAAGAAAACACCCATCAGCAAAAAGGGGGCCGCCTCGAGAAAAATACTCACAAACACCGTTTTTATATTTTGCAAAGCTTCGCTATTCCAGACCCTACTCAGATCAGGAGCAAATGTAATGATGACCGGGACCACAAATGCACATGGAACCAGGAAGGTTAGAAGCTTCAAGCTGGCTGCCATTCTCATGAAAAGACCTCCGTCACTAGAACTTTGCTAGAATATATGCTTGTACGTGCTGTAACATACATCGATCTGACCTGTAAATCAACAATTTTACGATTAAACCAGTTTTCGTTCGTCACGCATCGGTTGACAAGCAAAAGCGGAGTGAGGTATAGTTTCTTGTGTATTAATAGTAATAATTACGATTAAAAGCTTATCAGATTTGTTTTTGAAACAGAAGCAGTACCCGAAAAACATCATGAATTACACGTACCTTTAAAGAGTGGAGGGAGCCAATATGTCATCGTCAGTGTCAGATCAACAGCAAGTTCAGAACCGAATTCCCGTTACCGTGCTTAGCGGCTATCTCGGAGCAGGCAAAACCACATTGTTAAACCATGTGCTTCATAATCGGGAGGGCATGCGTGTCGCCGTCATCGTAAACGATCTCAGTGAAGTCAATATTGATGCAGGATTGATTCGTGACGGAGGCGGGTTATCGCGAATTGATGAGAAGCTCGTAGAGATGTCCAACGGCTGCATCTGCTGCACGCTTCGAGAGGATTTGCTGAAAGAGGTCGAGCGACTTGCGCTCGATGGTTCGTTTGACTACATCCTGATTGAATCAACAGGGATTGGTGAGCCCGTCCCGGTAGCACAGACATTTACTTATATAGATGAGGAGCTTGGCATTGATCTAACCCAATTCACCCGTCTGGATACGATGGTGACAGTGGTGGATGCCGCTCAGTTCTGGCGTGACTTTTATTCGAAAGAGACATTAAAGGATCGGGGACAGGAGGCCGGGGAAGACGATGTGCGTGGCATTGTGCATTTGCTGACGGATCAGGTGGAGTTCTGTGACGTTCTGGTGCTGAACAAGTGTGATCTGGTGTCCGAGGAGGAGCTGGCCAAGCTGGAAAAAGCACTGCACGCGATGCAGCCTGAGGCCAAGCTGGTTCGTACAACGCATGGACAGATTGATCCGAGAGAGATTCTGAATACAGGACGCTTTGATTTTGAAAAAGCAAGCCAGTCCGCGGGCTGGATCCGCGAATTAATGAAGGAAGAACATACGCCTGAAACCGAGGAATACGGTATTCACTCGTTTGTATATCTTCGCAAACGTCCGTTTCACCCGGAGCGCTTGCTGCGCTGGATAGCCAAATGGCCGGACAGCATTGTACGCTCCAAAGGATTGATGTGGATGGCTACACGCAACCATATGGCGATATCGTTCAGCCACGCAGGAACCTCCAAACAGCTTGCACCAGCAGGAATATGGGTCGGCGCAATGAGCGAGGAAGAGCGGCATCTGCACTTTGGCTGCACCCTGCCTGCTATTCCAGATTGGGATGATGAGTGGGGCGACCGGGTGACAAAACTTGTGTTTATCGGCATTGACATGGATCGCGTGGCTATAGAGCGGACACTGGATGAAACGCTGCTTACCGATGAAGAGATGCAGATGAACTGGCGTGAGCTGAAAGACCCTTTTCCACAGTGGAGCTGATACGTTAATAAAGTGCATTCAGATAATGATAAATTCATTGCAGGTAAAGTTAAGGCGGGAGAAGGCCAGTCAGGAATATAAGTGAATTCAGTAATTTACGACATGTTAGACGCATGGAATGTTAATATGGAGCGCTATCATGTATTTGAGCAGGGGGAGTATGTGCGCTTTTTGCAGCTGGTAAAATCCTAACGATCTCAGGAAGCCTTATTTCCCGCTTTTTGAGCTTTTGTGAAATCTAACGAATCCAGGAGACGTTATTTCGCGCAATGAAGCCAATTTTGTGCCACAGAGGACTGTTTCTGTCGAGATAGCGTTTCTGGGAATCGTTAGAGTTGAAACTCGCTAAAAATGCGCCTAATAAGGCTTCTCCTGATCGTTAGCGCCGAAGCAGGCAGGGCTGTCCCCAGCCATTCAGGACTTATGGGCCAGCCGCTTTAAATCTGCTGCTGCGCAAAAAAGATTAGCTAAACAGCGGATTTGCGAGATAGAAATCGCCATTCCATTTTTTGTGGACTAAAGCTGAAAGAGAGATTTACTGCAGATGAACCTGTCCATCTTTCAGAAGAATATGATGTGTGCACACAACAATTTTGCTAGGTGATTGCAAGGTTGACAAAAGAAAAGGCATAAGCTACTATCATTAAATAGTAATTATTACGAATTAAAAAGAGGAGGCAGCACCATGAGAGTCATTGTAACATTAGCCTGCACAGAGTGCGGAGATCGCAACTATACAACAACGAAGAACAAACGTAACCATCCGGAGCGACTGGAAATGAAGAAGTATTCTCCACGTTTGAAGAAAATGACGATTCATCGGGAAACACGCTAAAATCGGGCAACACGATAATACCGAAGCATAAGCTAAAAAATTTTGAGTTCTCTAAATCGTAAAATTTACGAAAATGAAAAGAGGGTACACCATGATTTTATCTTCCATGCGTGATGTTGTATTTGGATATGGCAAAGAGCCGGTCATTGATCAACTATCGCTGGATATTCATGTAGGCGAATTCGTTGGCATCACAGGCCCGAATGGTTCTGCGAAAACAACGATGCTGAAATTGCTGCTGGGGCTGTTAAAGCCCTGGAGCGGTTCGGTACATATAAACACACAGCAGCATCAAGGGGGCAAACTGGAAATAGGATATGTGCCGCAGCAGGTGGCCTCGTTTAACAGCGGTTTTCCCAGCACGGTCATCGAGCTGGTTCGTTCCGGCTGTTACCACAAGCTGGGACTTTTTCGCAGGTTCACTGCGGACAAGGAAGCGATTGTTGAACGCAGCCTGCGTGAAGTGGGCATGTGGGAATATCGCAACACGCGGGTTGGCGAGCTGTCGGGCGGACAGAAGCAGCGTATCTGTATTGCACGGGCATTGGCTGCACAGCCTCATGTGCTTGTGCTGGATGAACCTACAACAGGCATGGATCGGCGCAGCAGAGAAGGCTTCTATGATCTGATGCGTCATTATGCAGATGTGCACGGGCTGACCATTATTATGGTTACACATGGTCTGGAGGAGATCGGCAATCGGCTGGACCGGACGATCACGCTGGAGCGACAGGAAAGCGAGGAATGGCAGTGTTTGAGTACGAATTCATGCAACGTGCTTTCTGGGCTGGAGGGTTAATCGGATTGATTGCACCCATTCTGGGTGTATATCTGATGCTCAGACGGCAGGTACTGATGGCGGATACCCTTTCTCACGTTTCGCTTGCCGGGGTTGCGCTTGGTTCTGTCATGAACCTGAATCCGGTGCTGTGCGGCTTTGCGGTAGCCATGATCGGTGCTTTGCTGGTTGAACAGCTGCGGCGAAGCTATCGTACCTACAGCGAGGTGCCCGTGGCCATAATTATGACGTCGGGTCTGGCCTTAGCTGTCGTATTAATGAGTTTGAAGACAAATCTCTCCAAAACGTTCAGTTCATATCTGTTCGGTTCAATCGTAGCCGTAAGTAACACACAGCTGTGGATGATGGCGGCTGTATGCTTGATTGGATTAATCTTTTTTATTTGTCTGCGCAGACCGCTCTACAATCTGACTTTTGATGAAGAAACCGCCTCGATCGGGGGAGTTCGGGTCAAAGGATTGTCGTTTGCTTTTGCCATACTTACGGGAATGACCGTAGCCTCGGCCATGCCGATTGTCGGCGTACTGCTGGTCTCTGCACTGATTGTATTGCCGGCAGCGTTAGCCTTGAGAATATCACGCAGTTTTGCAACAGCAATCGTCATTGCTGTCATTACGGGGCTGGCAGGTATTTTTAGCGGACTGACCGCTTCTTACCAATGGAACACACCCCCAGGTGGAACGATTGCACTTATCCTGTTATTTTTCCTGTTGACCGGGATATCGGCTCAGAAGCTGATTTCATTATATAACCGTAAACGTCACCGCGCGGCACAGCAAAATCAGACAGCAACACTATATATACATTCCAAAGGAAACACATAATATGAAATGGGGAACTTATGATATGAAATTTGCTAAAAATTCCGCGCTTGCACTAGTTTTCAGCATGGCACTCGTTGTAACGGGCTGCGGGCAGAAGGCCCCGGCTGCTGAGTCGGATGCATCCACATCCACATCCACAGCCGCATCCACTCCGGCGGAGACGGAGCAAAAATTGAATGTGCAGGTCAGCTTCTATCCAATGTATGAATTCACGAAAAATGTTGCGGGCGATCTGGCAGATGTGCATACGCTTGTACCCGCTGGAATGGAGCCGCATGACTGGGAACCGACTCCTCAGGATATGGCCAGCATCGAAAAGGCAGATGTGCTCGTTTACAACGGAGCAGGCATGGAATCCTGGATTGATCAGGTCAAGGACAGTCTGAGCAGCAGCAAGCTGATCCAAGTCGAGGCGAGTCAAGGCATTAGCATTCGTGAGGGTAGGGAAGAGGAAGAGCATGACCACGACCATGCGAACGGAGCTGCAACAGACCACGACCATTCGGACGAGCATGATCACGCGGATGATGCTGCGAAGGACGGTAACGACCATGCAGAAGCCAGCAGTGAAGAACATGACCATGAACATGATCATGGCGTACTTGATCCTCATGTATGGTTATCTCCGGCACTGGCCATAAAAGAGGTTCGCAATATTGAAGCGGGACTGGCGAAAGCGGCACCTCGGCATGCAGAGCAGTTCAAACAGAATGCTGATGCATATGTTGCCAAGCTCGAAGCACTGGATCAGGATTTCAAGGCGGCTGTGAAGGACAGCAAACGTAAGGACTTCATCACACAGCACGCGGCTTTTGCTTATTTGGCACAGGAGTACGGTCTTCAGCAGGTACCGATTGCCGGGTTGTCTCCTGAACAGGAGCCATCCGCGGCACAGATGGCGTCAGTGATTGATTTTGCCAAAGAACACAAGGTCAAAACAATCTTCTTCGAAACCTTAGTATCCTCCAAAGTGTCCGATACAATTGCACAGGAGGTTGGGGCCAAAACGGCTGTATTAAATCCGATTGAAGGTCTGACTGAGGACGAAGTCAAAGCAGGCAAGGACTACATCAGCGTCATGAGAGAGAACCTGGAGGCGCTGAAGCTGGCGCTGAACGAATAAGCAGGCATCCCGATTCAGTTTGATGCACAGCACCGAAAAAGGTACAATATAACAACATGCTAAGGAATGAATGAGATCGATTCCTTTGCCTTTTGCGAAGCAGAGAGCACAGCGATGTGCTCTCTTTCGCTTGAGACGACCGGATGAAGCAGAAGAGGAGGATACGATGGACCCGCATGAACAATATGAAGAGCAGGAAGTGCTGTTAAGTGAGCAGCCCGCCCATCTGTGGAGGAGACGAAAGCAGGAATTGATGCACTGGACCGAGCGGGATAAACAGGTCATTATTCCCAAACAGACAGCGATCTGGAACGGGATTGAGGTTGATACAGAGTTAGTCTCTACGCTAAGCTTGTTGCATGAAGCAGGTGTGCAGACGGAGTTTTCATGTGCAGGCGTCAGTCCGCTGGATGAACCTGTCGATCACTCCCTGTATGCTTATGTAACGCTGATTCATAACCCGGCATCCGAGCGGTTCGTAAAGTATGCGCTGCAGCGAATGAAAAACCGATTATTGGTGACATATGAGCCCGGGCGCGGCCGATATGATCTTTCCTCTTTTTTCATTGGGCATAATCGCAGCTTCTGCTGGTGGATGGAACGATGTGCACTGGACTTCAAAAGACGAAACGAAGCAGGGGAAGAGCACGTAGTATAATGGGATAGGCTCGCTTACATGAAGGCAAGGAGGTCTGAACAGAGTGAACAAGTGGCTCAAAACGATTCTTTTTCTGATGGCCTCTGTATTTCTTACCCGGATGATCCCGTTCTCATCCTTATTTCGTAATCTGGATACGATGATTCATGAATTCGCGCATGCGCTAATGACACTGGTGTTGTCCGGCAAGGTGCTGCGGATTGAATTGTATGCGGACCACAGTGGTGTAACGTATTCATCCATGCTGACACCAGGGAGATCGATATTGGTTTCGCTGGCGGGTTACATTGGGGCATCGCTGTTTGCATGGTTATTGTTCTATCTGTATCGCAAAGGTCGGCACATATGGGGACTGGGATTAATGACGGCTGTGGCTCTTGTCTCATTGCTGTTGTATGTCCGAGGAGAATTCGGCATGCTGTGGTTGACCGGGTTTATTGCTCTGAATGTAGTTATCATGATCTTCGGGGCTAAGATTTCCAAGTATTATTATTTGCTGCTCGCCTTCATTACGCTGGAGGAGTCGGTGGTCAGTGCGATGTATATCGGCTGGGCGTCCTTGACACGTCCGTCTCAGGCGGGAGATGCAGCAAATCTGGCACAGCAGACATTTCTGCCTGCGTTGTTCTGGGGTACGCTGTTTGCTTTGTTTGCTCTATGGTGTGCAAGGGGAGCGCTCACACTTTTCTTCCGCAAAGAAGGCACGGCAAATGCGCCTAGGTCTCGCAGGTTCGACCGAGCATAATCGACCGGGTATCACGGGAACAGGCAGCCATGCCTGAACCAAAAGCACTTCCTTTTCACAGAGAGAGGGAGTGTTTTTTCGCTTTTTCATTTCTTGATCAGTAACAGTTAATCCCCGAGGTTATCCCACAATGCATAAAAATAATAAATTTCCTCCATAATCGCTTGGTCATCCTTCGCCGCAATACCACCCTGCATTCGTGCGAGTGCACCCAGAATATCATAGATGGTCTCGCGTTCCACACTGAACTGGATACGATTGACGATGCGATCCCAGGCTTGCATGGCATAGTCGACCTGTGCTTTGGCTTTGGTCCACTGCTTGTCCTGAACGTGCTTCTCCAGCAGCTGTATAGATTCGAATAACCGATCCTGCGTACCAAAAGGTTTTTTCAGCCAAGTCCCGCTAACCATAATAGCGATAAACAGTAACAGCATGACGATGGGGATTGCATAGAGCAGCCATGATTGTTTTTTCATTTTCTGCCCTCCTTGTTGTCCTCTTCAGGTTCTGACTTTTCAGGTAGCTGATCCTTGTACAGATCAATATACAGCTTGTCATTGGGTAAAATGGCGGCAAAGGCAATGTCCCGAATGGTCAGATTTTGTTTTTTCAATTGCTCGGTTAACCATTGACTGCTTTTGTTTCGCTTCGCCAGATTTGGCTTGATCAGAACGCCATCAACGATCAGCTCAGTCATGAGCTTTTGGGGTGGTGAATGCATGTGCATGTCACTTGCAGTGACGGGCTGCAACTCCGGTTTCAGTGCAATGGAGAGGGTGCCGTCCGGCTCGAGAATGCCATAATTGACAGTGGTCAGGTCAAATACATCCTTTTGCCGCAGCATCATGGTAAGTTCGTCGAACTTTACGCGCATTTTACTCAGATTCTGCTCCAGAATTTTGCCGTTCTGAATGACGAGTGTGGGATCAGAGTCCATGAAGTTGGAGAAGGTACGACTTTTGAGTGTAATGTATTGAAAGAGGATGGTAATTAGCGTAAATATGGTCAGGGCCACAAAATGAATCCATGCCTTGGACGACAAATCGGTCGCAAACGTACCTGCAATGGAACCGATCGTAATGCCGTTGATATAGTCAAAATAGGTCAGGTTGCCCATCTGCTGTTTTCCCAGTACCCTCGTATAGATAATTAAGGTGAGAAAAGCGATAATAGCTCGCACGGCAACAACCGTCGTTTCCTCCATCATGTGCAGTTCACCGTCCTTTACATCCACAATCCTTGCCCACAAGCAGGCAACTTATTCCTTCTGCTTCAGACTGCAAACATGAAAAGACCGAAGCCCATGATGAAATCACGAGCTTCGGTTCGAGTTACAGATATATAGATAATCAGTTCAAGAGGTAAAGTATGTGAAAAAAGAGTTTATACGCCTGAATAAGCCATGAAGCCACCGTCTACAGGTACAACAATGCCCGTCACAAAGCCGGATTGCTGCTCATCTGCGAGCCACATTAATGTTCCCAGCAAATCCTCCGGTTTGCCGAAGCGGCGCATCGGTGTATGTGCGATGATTTTGCTGGAGCGCTCGGTTGGCGAACCGTCAGGCTGCAGGAGCAGATTACGATTCTGCTCGGTCAGGAAGAAACCGGGGGCAATAGCGTTGACCCGAATGCCGGACTCCGCCAGATGCACGGCAAGCCACTGCGTGAAATTGTTAATGGCTGCTTTGGCAGCGCTGTACGCCGGAACTTTGGTCATAGGCGAAGGGGCGCTCATTGACGATATATTGATAACTGTAGCCGGCACATCACGTTCAATCATCTGCTTGGCAAAAATCTGAGTAGGGATAAGGGAGCCGACAAAGTTTAAATCCATCACCTGACGAAAACCATCAACACTAACATCAAAGAAGGTGGTTACATCCGGGTTGCCCAGATCCTCGGGTTTAAAAATTTCATTCGTCGTATTGGCGCTTGCATGATTGCCACCTGCACCGTTAATCAAAATGTCACAAGGGCCGAGCTGCTCGCGAATGATATCTGCCGCCGCCTGCACACTGTCAGCCTGTGTTACATCACATGCAACGGCAATGGCACGACCACCTGCCTGCTCAATAGAAGCAGCCACTTCCTGACCCTTCGATACGGTGCGGTTCAGAATGGCGATCTGTGCACCATGTCTGGCAAGCTCTTCAGCCATGGCACGGCATAAGACACCGGCACCACCGGTAATAACAGCCGTTTTGCCCTTCAGCCGTGGTGTTTGTTCAGAATGTGAGATGGAGCTGTGCTCGTTTCTACTCATGCGTTTGACCTCCTTTGCAGTGAATCCCAGACACCCCAGAGATACATAATACCGAGTGCACGGTCATACAGCCCGTAGCCCGGTCGGCATTGTTCTCCCCACAGATGTCGTCCATGGTCTGGTCTGGCATATCCTTCAAAGCCAATATCGTGGTAGGCCTCCACAACGCCTGCAATATCTACACTGCCGTCCTGACTGCGGTGAGACGTTTCAATAAAGTCACCATTGTCATAGACCTTCACATTACGAATGTGGGCAAACGGGATACGATCTTTGAACTCATGAATCATCGCAATGATATCATTGTCAGGATTGGCTCCGAGAGAACCGCTGCACAAGGTTACACTGTTAGCAGGGCTGTCATACAGCTTCAGGTATCTGCGAACATTATCCTGATTAATGATGATTTTAGGAAGACCAAAGATTGGCCATGGCGGATCATCCGGGTGGATTGCCATTCGAATGCCAAGGCGTTCGGCAGTCGGGATGATCTCCTGCAGGAAATAACGGGCGTTCTCCCACATATCTTCTTCGGTTACATCCTTGTAGGCTTCAAACAAACTGGTCAGATACTGAAGACGTTCCGGCTCCCAGCCTGGCATGGTCAGCGCGGAGTTTTCAGTGATTTTGCGAACAAGCTCCAGCGGTTCGATGTTATGCAATCTGCTGCTTTCATAGAAAAGGGCAGTTGAACCGTCTTTCATCTCTTTGTGCATATCGGTACGAAGCCAATCAAAGATCGGCATGAAGTTGTAACAGATGACTTTGACACCTACCTGGGCAAGTTTCTCCATCGTTTTAATGTAATTTGCAATATATTTGTCCCGGGAAGGCAATCCAAGCTTGATATCCTCATGAATGTTAATGCTCTCTACAACATCCAGATGCAGCCCGGCTTTGTCGGCAGCTGCCTTGACCGCGAGAATTTTGTCCATCGGCCACTCATCCCCGGCGGGAACATCATGCAGCGCCCATACGATACCTTCAACGCCAGGAATTTGCCGGATGTGATCCAGTGAAACTGTGTCATTGCCTTCGCCAAACCAGCGAAAAACCATCTTCATTCCATTCACCTCATCATGATTAGTGGAAGCTGCTTTTAACTTTGTGATACGGGGGCAGTAAATGTAGCTTATTGAAAATAGGAAGCATATGTATCCCGAAGCATACTCAGGTCTGTCACGGTCAGGTGCAGATGCTCCTGTGCCAGACGTTCTGCCTGATCTGCATCCTGCTGCTGGATCGCTTGAACCATGGATCTGTGCTGCTCGATCAGGTGATCCCAGTGATGATCCGAGGACAGACGGAGCATACGGCTTCGATTCAAATGCACACTCATCTGCTCAATCACGGTCCAGGTTTTACTTTTGTTACAGCCTGCAAAAAGAGTGCTATGGAACTCCTCGTCCAGTTGAAACATACGCCGATCATCCGGTTCCTTCAGGCATTGCTGCTGGAGTGTAAGATTTTGTTCAAGAGCTGACATCTGCTCGGCCGGAAAATGTGCACATGCCAGACGAATGACTGCTCGTTCAAGATGCTCTCGCATGAACCTGGCTTCTTCAACCAGATCAACATGAATGAGGGAGACATACGTCCCGCGCTGCGGATACACTTCAAGCAAACCTTCCTGGGCCAGCCTTACAAAGCTTTCGCGGACAGGCGTTCGGCTAACCTGGAAGCCCAGCGAGATTTCCTTCTCCGATATGGCTGTGCCCGGTGGCAGTTCGAGACTCAAAATCTGTTGTTTCAGCGTGTCATAAACAAGATCTCGCGTCGAGTAGGCCTGTTTGTTCAGCGCAGACAGATGACTTGTTATGGGCGGCAAGGCGGCTTTGGTTGACAACTTCGGGATTTGATCCACAACTTCAACTCCTTCATTGCCATACTACCATACAAGTATGGTGAAATGGAAGCGTTTTATTTTGATTCTAACGCAAGGGAAAATTGAAGGATATGAGCGCATGGATTGTACGAGGACAAGTGCATGGTTGCGATTAGTTCCGGTTTGTAATATTATTTAACTATTATGTTTAAATGTTTAAACCAAACGACATAAATATAAACGTTAAATATAAATCAGAAATATATAAGTTGATCTATTTATTTACACGTGAACGAAGAGGACAGAAAAAACCTGAAAAAGCGAAGCGGTCGCCTAAAAGCTTTCTGCAAGAAAGCTACTTCGGAAGCATATGCTGTTCACCGGATTTTCCCTTTGGAAAAGGGAATCGAAAAAATCTGGGGATAACAGCTACTCTCAGGTTGTTCTGTCATCGGAGTGGATTGTGTAAAATCTTTAGCTCAACTTATATAGACAGATGAGGTGTACCGATGAGCCAGAAGGCCATATCTATTTTCCAAACCTGTATTCCGTTGTTCCAGGTGTTAAGCGACAATCATCGCCAGTCCATCTTGCTGATGCTTAGCGAACAAGGCAGGATGACGGTGAATGAAATCACGGAACAATCAAGTCTTTCCCGTCCAGCCATATCCCATCATCTGAAGCTGCTGCTCGAGAAGGGTCTGATCTCGGTGGAACAGAAGGGCACACAGCGTTATTATTCGGCTTCCCTGCATGCTTCTGTTGATCTGCTGAAACAGCTTGTTGCTGCATTGGAAGAGGAATGTTTGTAATTCGAACCATGTAAAACGGTCGGTCATAGGCTCACCAAAAGCAAGAAGCTATGTTTACCAACGACAACATGCCTCGGCATGTATAGTATACGTTCGTAGGTTTAAACCTTTAACAACTACCTTAGATCACTAAAATAAATGAGGAGTGAAGCAGTTATGACAACGTTGCAGGAGTTAAGCAGTGAAGATGTTCAATTGATTTTGACAAGACAACAGTCGTTTTTTCGTTCAGGAGCCACACGTTCGGCTGAAGTGAGAATACAGCGGCTAACCCGCCTGAAGCAGGCTATACAGAAGTACGAAACCAGACTGACAAAGGCGTTATACCAAGACCTGGGAAAGAGTGAATTCGAGTCATACACGACGGAGATTGGTTTTATGCTGGATAGCATCACACACACGATTCGCAAGATATCAAAGTGGATGAAACCCACCAAAGTCAAAACTCAAGTGGCACTTCTCGGTTCCAAAAGCTTTATCATTCCTGAGCCATATGGTGCGGTTCTGATCATTGGACCATTCAATTATCCATTCCAGCTTCTCATCGAACCACTGGTTGGTGCAATTGCTGCGGGCAATACGGCGGTGCTTAAAGCGTCGGAGCATACCCCGGCCGTATCCGCTGTTGTAAGGGACTTGATTGGTGAGGTGTTCGAGCCAGAGTATGTGCAGGTCGTCGAAGGGGCCAAGGATACGACAACAGCGCTGATTCATGCGCCATTTGATTATATTTTTTTCACAGGCAGTGTACCGGTCGGGAAAATTGTGATGCAGGCTGCGGCCCAAAACCTCGTGCCTGTCACGTTGGAGCTTGGTGGCAAAAGCCCTGTCATCGTAGATGAACAGGCTGATATTCAAGTGGCGGCTGAACGCATTATCTGGGGCAAGCTGCTCAATACAGGGCAAACCTGTATCGCACCCGATTATTTGCTAGTACATGAGCGTGTAAAACAGCCCTTGATTGAAGCATTGAAAGGAGCGATTGCTGCTTTCTTCGGAACAGATATTCAAAATAATAAGGATTACGGGCGCATTGTTAACCATTCACACTTTAAACGACTTACAACACTTATTGAACGAGATCGCGAGAAGGTGATCTATGGCGGGGCTTCGGATGAGGAGCATCGTTTTATCGAGCCGACTTTGATTGATGCTTTATGGGATGCAGCCACGATGGAGGACGAGATTTTTGGGCCTGTTTTGCCAATAATCAGTTATAGTCACCTTGATGAAGCGATTGCTCAGATTGTGAAACGTCCCAAGCCGCTTGCGTTGTATCTGTTTACATCCAATAAGGATGTTCAGGATAAAGTATTAACCGAGGTTTCCTTTGGCGGTGGCTGTATTAACGATACGATTACACATGTTGCCAATCCGCGTCTGCCGTTTGGAGGAGTCGGACATTCAGGCATAGGCTCATATCATGGGCGGTACAGCTTTGAGACTTTTTCTCATATGAAGAGTATTCTGAAAAAAAGCACCAGGATTAACCCGCCTGTGCTGTACCCGCCGTATGATAACAAGCTGAAGCTGATCAAGCGTTTGCTGAAATAACAGCTAACCATTGTCACAGACATGAAGTGCTGTTATGCGATCATAAATGAATATAACTTCAAACAGCCTGCCGCTGGACTTATTCCAGAGCAGGCTGTTCCTGTCTGTACCGGGTGGGCGACAAGCCAGACCATCGTTTGAATTGACGACTGAAATGGGCAATGTCTTTATAACCGAGCATTAGTGCAATATTTTGCACAGAGAGCTGGGGGTTGCCTAACAGCACTTTAGCCTCATGCAGCACCATCTGGGATAATACCGCTCGAGGAGACTGTCCAAACACCTGCTTGAATACCCGATTGCAATGTGAAGGACTGATCCCCAGTTCAGCCGCAATATCGTCAATGCCATAGTGACTGTCGGATTCGTGTCCTTGCTTGAATTGCTGACTCATCAGACCTTGGAGCCGAGTACGGATCATGTGCGCCAGTTCAATTCGTTCGTATCCATCCGTAAACGTCTGTGCCGCTTCCTGAGACACGGTCTCCCACAAATGCCCGAACAGCTCGAATACCGCCGACTGCAGCTGCATACGCTGCACCATTGCGCTGGCAGACTGGTCATGAGCTGAGGACATGAGCTTGTGCAAGACAGGCTCGATCTGCCGGGTTACCGGGCTGTCTGCGCTGAACAAGACCTGTTTGATTCGAGCCAGAAGGGAGAGGAAGAGCTGATCATCAATGTCGAAATGCATGCAGAAGTAAGTAAAGCCCAGCCCGTTCCGACTCTGACTGGAGTGCACGCTTCCCGGCGGGATCAGGAGCAGCTCGCCTGCATGTTGTACATATAACGTGCTGTTGATGGTCATGTACTGGACACCCTCTGTTACGTAGTTCAGCTCATACTGAGGGTGCTCATGCGCCGGATAGTCCCAATCTTTCCCGACACTCCGCAGGTGGATTGCGAACAGATTGACGGTTGTTTGCACATCCGGGTAAAAAACTTCCTGCACATTTTCTCCAAGGTCGGGCGGTAAATAAGTGGAAGACATCTGAATTTCTCCTTATGTATGTTTCTTTTTATACCTGTATTTATTAAGATAGCCATAAAGCCGAATGGGTGTAACCGCTTTATATTTTAACATACATCAGCTTGATTTGGGTAAATATCCGATTGATTTGATCATGGTATGCGTGGGCAGTGCGTGATAGGATGGGGCTAATGAAAACGTATGCATATCTATTCCGAGAGGGGTTACGGAGAATGAGTACAGCCAGATCTATTTTTTACAATGCGCATCACGCACCAATCGGGGCATTTGCCAGTTTCACGCTAGGTTATAAGGGGGCCAAAGGCGGATTGGGTCTTGAACTCGGCAAGCCGGCAGACCAGAATGTATATATTGGATTACAGGCTCGTGATGGAGAGCATTATCAGGCACTGCCTTTCTACGAGGCAAGCGAGGACGAGAGCAGCCGTTATGATGTGGAGAAGCTCGAGCACGGAAATCAGGCAACAGATAGCTCAGGGGCGCACCCGCTGATCGCTGCGTTTCAGGATGAAGATATCACACGTGAGTTCACTTCAGGCACAGATACGTGGAATGCGGGTGATCTGCAGTTCCGTATTTATTCACCTGTACGTGCTGTGCCAGACCCGGCAAGCGGCGATCGTGAAGCTCTGATGGATGCGCTTGTGCCAGCGGTATTGGTAGAGCTGACCATCGACAACAGTCAAGGCACAAAGACGCGTAAAGGCTACTTTGGTTATCAAGGCAGTGATCCATATTCCGCGATGCGTTTGATTGGCGGACCTGAGGGCGGATCATTAACAGGGGTTGGACAAGGCCGCCTGACCGCAATATTATCCAAAAATGAAGGCCTGTGGCCGGCGCGCGGATTCACACTGGAGAAGATTCTGGAGGAGAAGCACCGGGATAATCTGGCTTTTGGTCTAGGGTCTACATCTGTACTGTTGATGGAAGTGCCGGCAGGTGAGAAGCGTACGTTCCAGTTCGCGGTATGTTTCTATCGCGGCGGAATTGTCACGACCGGCATGGACACAACGTATTGGTATACTCGTTATTTCTCAGACATTCTGGAGGCGGGTGAATATGCGCTGAACCGCTTTGATGCGTTGACTGCATCCTGCGCCGAGGTGGATCAGCGCCTTGGAACGGCAGCGCTTAGTGAGGATCAATCCTTCATGCTGGCTCATTCCATTCACAGTTATTATGCCAGCACACAATTGCTGGAGGCCGATGGCGAGCCGCTATGGATTGTCAATGAAGGGGAATACCGCATGATGAATACGCTGGATCTGACCGCAGACCAGCTGTATTTCGAGCTTGCTCTCAATCCTTGGACAGTGCGCAACGAGCTGGAATGGTTTGTGAAACGATACAGTTATACGGATGAGGTGCGTTTCCCGGGAGAAGAGAAACTGTATCCAGGCGGGATTACGTTTACGCATGACATCGGTATTGCCAATGTATTCTCTCGTCCGGGCCACTCGGCATACGAGCTGGTCGGCATTGATGATTGCTTCTCACAGATGAGCCATGAAGAGCTGGTGAACTGGCTTTGCTGCGCAACAGTCTATATTGAGCAAACGAAAGATCGGGATTTTGTACAGAAGATGCTGCCAGTGATTCAGGAGTGCTTCGAAAGCATGCTTAACCGCGATCATCCTGAAGAAGCAGAGCGTAATGGCTTGATGGGTCTCGATAGCAGCCGTACGCAGGGTGGAGCAGAGATTACAACATACGACAGCCTGGATGTATCACTCGGACAATCTCGCAACAACATTTATCTTGCCGGCAAGTGCTGGGCCGTATATGTTGCCCTGGAGAAGCTGTTTGCGGCGGAGAAGCTGACGGAACTGTCTCATCAGGCAGGCAAGCAGGCAGATCGCTGTGCAGCAAGCGTGGCGGCTCAGTTGACCGATGGTGGTTATATCCCGGCTGTCATTGCAGAAAACAATGATTCCCGTATTATTCCGGCCATTGAAGGTCTGGTATTCCCGTACTTTACAGGCTGTGAAGCAGCGCTGGATATTAACGGCCGATTCGGATCCTATATGAAGGCACTCCACACACATCTGCAGACGGTACTTGTTCCGGGAACATGTTTGTTTGAAGATGGAGGATGGAAGCTGTCTTCCACAAGCAACAACTCCTGGCTGAGCAAAATCTATCTGTCCCAATTTATTGCTCGTGAGATACTTGGCGTGGAATGGGATGAGTCCGGGAAAGCCGCAGACGCTGCTCATGTGAAGTGGCTGCTTCATCCGGAAGAGTCCTACTGGTGCTGGAGTGATCAGATTTTGTCCGGTGTTGCGGTGGGCAGCAAATACTATCCACGCGGCGTAACTTCCATACTGTGGCTGCTTGAAGGAAAAGGCAATCGTCTGGCAGAGATTTATGCAAGCAAGGAGGCTGTACTATGAGTCAAACTACTATTCAATCCGGTCTGTCCGGTCCACAATATGATGCCTGGCTAGGTTATCACGCTGCACTTCCAGGAGCGAACGATACTGCACGAAAGGCAGCTCCTCTCTGGAGCAAGCGGGTTGAAGTGCAGGAGCAGCATGAAGTGATGGATACAGCACTTACTGAGCTCTCCCAAGGGCTCGGTAAGTTATATGGGGTCCAGCCCGAAATGATTAAATCTCAAACGCAGGGCTCACAGCAGAACGAACGTGGACCAGCTATCCGGTTGGGTACTTGGGCCGGGAGTGATTTCGCAGCGAACGTGCTTACCGATGCTGAGCGTGCCGCTGTACATGGTGAAGGGTTCATTATTCGGGAAGATGAGTCGCAACGTGAACTGGTGATTGGTTCAGAAACACCGCAAGGTATTTTGTATGCAGTCTTTCATTTGCTTCGCGAATTGACATTGAAGCAGGAAGGCGCCGAAGCTGGTGCAGCCGCTGTCGCTGTCGCGACGGAAAGTCAGCCTGAGCGGATTGTCATAAACGAGCAGCCTGTGAATTCGTTGCGAATGATCAATCAGTGGGATAACGTGGACGGCAGTATTGAGCGGGGATATGCCGGACGTTCTATTTTTTACGAGAACGGAGAATTTACACAAGATATAGGCCGCATAAGAGACTATGCACGGCTGCTTGCTTCCACCGGTATTAATGCTGTAGCGATCAATAACGTCAATGTTCACAGGAAAGAGAGCTTGTTCCTTACCGAACGGTATCTGGGTGATGTTGCAAAGGTCGCCGCTGCGTTCAGAGCATATGGCATTCGTTTATTTCTCAGTGCCAACTATGCGAGTCCGATTGAAGTAGGCGGGCTGCAAACCGCTGATCCGCTCGATGAGCAGGTGAGGGAATGGTGGAGCATCCAGACCGCGAAGGTATATGCTGCAATTCCTGATTTCGGTGGTTACCTGATCAAGGCCGACTCTGAAAATAGACCGGGGCCGTTCACTTATAATCGTGATCATGCTGACGGTGCCAACATGCTGGCTGAAGCTCTTCGTCCGTTTGGCGGGCTGGTGATCTGGCGCTGCTTTGTATACAACTGCAAGCAGGACTGGCGGGATCGATCTACAGACCGGGCACGTGCCGCTTATGATCATTTCAAGCCGTTAGACGGTCGGTTTGCGGATAACGTTATTTTGCAGATCAAAAATGGACCGATGGATTTCCAGGTAAGGGAGGCCGTCTCACCTCTATTCGGAGCAATGGAAGACACAAACCAGATCATTGAGTTCCAGATCACGCAGGAATACACAGGGCAGCAGCGACATCTCGCGTTTCTTGTGCCTCAGTGGAAGGAAGTACTGGATTTCGACACGTATGCCAAGGGCAAGGGCTCCGAGATCAAACGCATTGCTGACGGCTCGCTTTATCAGCGTCCATATAGCGGGTTTGCCGCGGTATCCAATATTGGTGCTGATGCATGCTGGACCGGGCATCCGCTGGCTCAAGCCAATCTTTACGGCTATGGCAGACTGGGGTGGAATCCCGACCTGTCAGCAGAGCAGATTGCAGATGAATGGGTGCGTTTAACGTTCGGGCATGATGAGCAGGTTGTTGAGCGGATTACGGGCATGCTGTTATCCTCACTGGATATCTATGAAAATTATACGGCCCCTCTCGGGGTAGGCTGGATGGTGAATCCGGATCATCACTACGGGCCAAATGTGGACGGGTATGAGTATTCCAAGTGGGGAACGTATCACTTTGCCGATCGTTATGGAATTGGGGTTGATCGGACGGTGAAAAGTGGTACAGGATACACGTCACAATATCATCCCGAAAATGCGGCCAGATATGAATCATTGGAGACTTGTCCGGATGAGCTGATTCTCTTTTTCCATCATGTGCCATATACGCATGTGCTGCACTCCGGTAAAACGGTTATACAGCATATCTACGACACTCATTTCGAAGGGGTAGAGCAGGCAGAAGCGCTGGCAGAAACCTGGAGAGAACTGGAGGGCAAGGTGGACCCGGTCATTTACAGCAAGGTGGCTGAACTTCAGGCGGAACAGGCAGAGCACGCGAAGGAATGGCGGGATATGATCAACACCTACTTCTACCGCAAGAGCGGTATTCAGGACGAGCATGCAAGAAAGATTTATTAATGATTAACAGTATGCAGCGTTTTCGTTGAACCAAAAGACAGCACTGACATGCACAAGGAGGAGAATGCGTATGACTCGACATGAACCCTATGAGCTACCCGTAACAATGAAAGCTGCAGTTATGACAAAGCCTGGACATATCATCATTGAGGAACAGCCTGTGCCCACGCCCTCTGCGAACGAAGTGCTGGTGAAGGTCATGGCTGTAGGTGTCTGTGGATCAGATGTCCATTATTTTGAGCATGGCCGCATTGGCAGGTTTATTGTAGAGAAGCCGATTATTCTGGGTCATGAGTGTGCAGGCATGATTGTGGCAGTTGGAGAGCACGTCTCAAGGCTGAAACCGGGGGATCGGGTTGCCATTGAGCCCGGAGTAACCTGCGGTCGATGTCATGCATGTAAAGAGGGACGTTACAATCTGTGCCCGGACGTTCAGTTTCTGGCTACCCCTCCGGTAGACGGTGCATTTGTAGAGTACATGGTGATACGAGAGGATATGGTATTCCCGATCCCGGATCAGCTGACGTATGAGGAAGCGGCAATGAATGAACCTTTCTCCGTCGGTATTCACGCCGCACGTCGAAGTAAACTGGCTCCAGGTACAACACTTGCCATTATGGGCATGGGTCCTGTCGGGCTGATGGCTGTAGCGGCTGCCAAATCCTTCGGGGTTCAGACGATTATCGTAACGGATCTGGAAGAGGTGCGCCTTGAGGCTGCACGCAGGATGGGAGCTACACACACGATAAATGTGCGTCATGAGGATGCTCTTACCGTAATTAAGGAAATCACGGGAGGCATCGGGGTGGATACCGCCTGGGAGACGGCAGGCAATCCGAAGGCTTTACAGTCTGCTCTCTACTCGCTGCGAAGAGGTGGGAAGCTTGCCATTGTTGGTTTGCCCTCGCAGGATGAGATTGCAATCAATGTACCGTTTATAGCGGACAATGAAGTGGATATTTACGGCATATTCCGTTATGCCAATACGTATCCGGCGGGCATTGCTTTTTTAAGCTCGGGACAGCATGATGTCATGTCGTTAATTACGGATCGTTATCCGCTGGAAGAGACACAGCAGGCTATGGAGCGGGCGCTGTATAACAAGAGCGGAAGTCTGAAAGTTATGGTTTACCCGAATGGGATGTGAAAAGTAGGAAGGAGTCCTGTGCATAGAGATGTGCAGGGCTTTTGTTATCGGTTAGGCTCATTTTTTTGTTTTTTCTGCCTGAAAAGCATGGACAACCTGCCAGCACATGGTATAATTCATGATGATTTTAATATATAAATGAAAACACATGAACGATAGCATACACCCTGAAGGTGTTCAGAACTTAGCGAAAGGAACTGAAGGTTGTGAGAACACATGAATTTATGATTCACGCGGATTTCCATCGGGATGAGCTGTTGTCGGTATCTTCACAAGCGTCACGTTTTTCCTCAGAGATATTATTGTCGTATACGGAGGCAGATCACGAGCATCGTGTAGATGTGAAGAGTCTGCTTGGTATGGCACTGCTTCCACTTCGAAATGGCAGCATGGTCCGCCTGCAGACACGGGGAAGAGATGAATTGGAGGCGCTCGAGTACATGCTACATGTACTGGAGAAAGGCTCGGCGTAACGTTGAATCAGATGGATCAACGCATGGATTATAAATTTTTTGTCTTTTCTGCAAATCTTGCTGGTACTTCGTGCGAAAAAAGAGTATAATAAGATTTAGTTTGATTCTAGGGAGTACCCATATTAAAGGAGTGTAAATAGATTATGCCAAAAGTTGACATCCATCCTAAAACACAGCTCGTAGTTTTCTACGACGCAAGTGCTGACTACAAATTCCTTGCTTCTTCGACTAAATTCTCGAATGAAACAATGGAATGGGAAGACGGTAACACATACCCTGTGATCCGTGTAGACACCAGCTCCGCATCCCACCCGTTCTTCACTGGTAAACAAAGAAACGTGGATATCGGCGGACGTGTTGACAAGTTCAACCGTAAATACAACCTCAAAAACTAGTTTACCCATAGATAACAAAGGAAACTCCGGAAGATTATTTCCGGGGTTTTTTTGTGTCTTCAGCAATCGTTCGAACAAGTAGAGTTCAACCAATTATTGCGCTTTCAATCCTTTCAGTTGTAAACTAGAGCATAGGTTTAAACATATGAAGGAGGAAACAGAGATGAGCAGAATAACACATATGGTGACATTTACACTTTATGCAGGCAAGGATACGGCGGAAGCTGAAACTTTTTTGAAGGAAAGTAAGGAAGCGCTTGCGGCTATCCCGGGTGTTGAGGACTTTCAGGTGTTACGCCAGGTGAGTGCCAAGAATGAGTTTGATTACAGCTTTTCGATGGTTTTTGCAGATCAGGCAGCATATGACGCTTATAATGATCATCCGGTGCATCGTCAGTATGTTGCAGAGCGCTGGGAGAAGGAAGTTAGCCGCTTTCAGGAAATCGACCTGATTCAGCACAATGGTGCCTAAGAGCAGGGCGGCGAGGATGCGAAAAGCCATTGTATTTTTATATTCATCATGATTTGATTGAATTGAAAAGCTGATTTGTTCGGTTAAATTTACTTAACAAAATGTACTTAACATGCAGACAATCGAAACCGTTTTCTACGCATAAGTTTGAATGCATAAATCACATTGCAGAAGGAGGTTATTTCAGAGATGCAGCTGAACCTGACGGGGAAAACGGCATTAGTTACCGGAGCAACCGGGCAATTGGGCAGAGTTATAGCACGTACTCTTGCTGCTTGCGGCGCAAATGTGGCTCTGCACTACATAAGCAACGAAGCCAAGGCTATGGAATTACAGCGCGAAATTGAAGCAATGGGCCGTCAGGCCGTGATAGTGCAAGGTGACATCACCAAACAGGATACCTCTTTTCGGATACGGGATGAAATTGAAAGCAGGCTGAGCGGCGTTGATATCGTTGTTGCCAATGCGGTCATTCAGTATGAATGGACAAGTGTACTGGAGCAGGCGCCTGAGGATTATGTGAGCCAGTTCGAATCCTGCGTGATGCAAAGTGTGTATCTTTCCAAAGCGTTTATCCCACACATGCAGCGTATGAGAGCGGGTCGTTTCATCGGTATTAATACTGAATGTGCAATGCAAAATTTTGCGCACCAATCTGCCTATACGGCTGGCAAGCGCGGCATGGACGGGGTATATCGGGTGTTAGCCAAGGAAGTTGGCGAATATCAGATTACGGTGAATCAGGTGGCTCCAGGCTGGACGATCAGTGAACGTGATCGGATCAGTGAGTCTGGACATGATGAAGCTTACACTCGAACCGTGCCGCTGAAACGCAGGGGAGAAGATCAGGAAATTGCCAATGTAGTTGCCTTTCTGGCGTCTGACCTGGCTTCTTTTATTACCGGGGCGTATATTCCTGTAAGCGGTGGCAATGTAATGCCAGCCATATAAATTGGACTCGCTTTGTTTGTGAAGAATTTCCGTTTGCCCTTTGGGCAGGCGGATTTTTTTATTTTTCAGAACTGATAAGAATGATTATTATGTATGTTGGTGGTCTGTGTAAATTGGACTGTGCAAATCTACTACGAATATCTCTAGTCCAATTGATACATCGGTCTTTTTATATTTGAATTGACATATGAAGTTGATTCGCTCTTCAAAAATCCGGGGTATAAGAATAGGTATATTCACGGGATGGAAACCTATTCTAAACAACGGATTAAAGGAGTGACCACACACGATGAAAAAAACGATAGCTGATGTTCTTGTTGAAGCTTTATTAAACGCTGGTATTCACCGAATATACGGCATTGTTGGAGACTCGCTGAATGCGGTTCTCGATTCTATACGCAGGTCGGGCAAAATTGAATGGATTCATGTCCGGCATGAGGAAGTTGCTGCTTTTGCTGCCGGTGCGGATGCCCAGGTCAGTGGAAGCATTGCCGTATGTGCGGGCAGCAGCGGGCCGGGTAATATGCATTTGATTAACGGACTGTATGATTGCCACCGCAACCGTGTGCCGGTACTGGCTATTGCGGCTCATATTCCGAGTGACGAGATTGGCAGCGAGTATTTTCAGGCTACCCATCCAGAGTATCTTTTTCAGGAGTGCAGTCATTATTGTGAAGTCATTACAACCGCCAAGCAGATGCCACGATCGGTTACGATGGCGCTGCAGACTGCGGTTGCGCGTTCGGGTGTATCTGTTATCGTGCTGCCGGGAGATGTTGCGGGACTGACCGCTGCCGATCTGCCTGTTCCCGAGCATGTATATCATACGCCGCATCCTGTCGTACATCCATCAGAGCCGGAGCTCGCCAAGCTGGCAGAATATTTGAATGAGGATAAAAAAATTACACTTCTATGCGGAGCGGGCTGTGCTGGTGCACGTGAACCGCTGCTGGAGCTCTGTGAGCGCTTGAAAGCGCCTATGGTCATAGCACTCCGAGGCAAGGAATATCTGGAGTATGATAATCCGTATTCGGTCGGACTAACCGGACTGATTGGATACTCCTCAGGATATCATGCGATGATGGACTGTGATGTGCTGCTTATGCTGGGAACTGATTTTCCATATCGGCAATTCTATCCCGAGGACGCAATTGTGCTTCAGGTAGATATTCAAACCTCTCATCTCGGCCGTCGTACCAAACTGGATTATGGTGTGTGCGGGGATGTCAAGGCAACGCTCGAAGCGCTGCTCCCACATCTGACGGCCGAACATAGCGATAAACATCTGCGTAAAAGTGTGAAGCATTATACCAAGGTCCGTGAGGAACTGGACGAGCTGGCTGTGGGTAAACCAGGCAAAAAACCGATTCATCCGCAGTATTTGACCAAAGTTATCAGTGATGCCGCTGCAGAGAATGCGATATTCACCTGTGATGTAGGTACTCCAACCGTATGGGCTGCACGTTATGTGGAGATGAGTCAGAACCGCAGATTGCTCGGCTCGTTCAATCATGGCACGATGGCAAACGCACTTCCACAAGCGATCGGTGCTCAGGTTGCTAATCCCGGAAGACAGGTCATTTCGTTGTCAGGAGACGGGGGATTAGCGATGTTAATGGGCGATCTGCTCACGCTGAAGCAGCATAACCTTCCAGTGAAGGTAGTGGTGTTTAACAATAGCGCACTCAGCTTTGTAGAGCTTGAGATGAAAGCCGCCGGTTTCCTGGAATCCGGTACGGAGCTTGTGAATCCAAACTTCGCAATGGTTGCACAGGCCATGGGCATGGAAGGAATACGCGTAGAAGATCCGGGGGAACTGGAAGGAGCTATCGAACGTGCGCTGCAGCATGATGGTCCGGTTCTGATTGACGCTGTTGTTAATCGTCAGGAGCTGTCCTTGCCGCCAAAAATCAATCTTAAACAGGCCGAAGGCTTCACATTGTGGATGATGAAGGCTGTTCTCAATGGGCGCGGGGATGAATTGATCGAGCTTGCCAAAACGAATCTGCTTCGATGAGGCAGTTGTCATGTGCATTAGGTTCGGGAGCAAGTTCAGAGCTTAAGTTTGTTTTTGAACATATTTTTGATTAGAATAGGTACAGTCAGGAGGAAGAATCTTCCTTCCTGATTCTTACATAGTTGATCCAAGTGATCCGGGGAATGTACAAGCACAGTTAGAAATGACACATTATTTGGAGGAGATCATCATGAGTCACACAGGAAAAGTAGCAATCATTACAGGAGCAGGTAGCGGGTTAGGTCAGGCAGCAGCGCTGAAATTGGCTGAACAGGGTGCTTCCATCGTTGTTGTTGATCTGGTTGATAAGACAGGACTTGAAACGGTGAAGCAGATTGAACAGCTGGGAAGTAAAGCGATTTTTGTTCAGGCTGATGTGAGTAAAGCCGCTGAAGTAGAAAATTATGTGAAAAAGACGATCGAAGCGTTCGGTCGAATTGATATGTTCTTCAATAATGCCGGCATTGCTGGCCCCGGCATCAAATTAATTGAACATACGATTGAGCAATTTGACCAAATTATTGATATCAATTTGAGAAGTGTATTTTATGGATTAAAATATGTCATTACAGAAATGCTCAAAACGGGGGGCGGCTCAATCGTAAACACGGCTTCTACAGCGGGCATAGTAGGTGTTCCGGCAGTGGCTCCGTACGCTGCGACCAAACACGGTGTCGTTGGCTTGACACGTACAGCGGCAATTGAATATGGCAAGGAAAACATCCGCGTTAATGCCATTGCGCCAGGTACCATTGAAACTCCGATGGTCGTTCAATTCGGTAAAGATAATCCGGAGGTTTTCCAGGCTACAGTAGATAGCATTCCATCTGGACGTCTGGGCAAGCCGGAAGAGATCGCTAATCTGGTATCCTTCCTGCTTGGAGACGATGCACCATACATTAACGGCGCTGTATATGCAATTGATGGTGCTGTTACTGCTCAATAAAAAGGAACCGTGCGGATCAACCGCACAGTTCCTTTTTTCGTTGAATAGGAGACATGACTTCTGTAATAGAGCATACCTACTGAGTTACGATGCTAGGTTGGATATCGAAACCCCTCTTTATCACGACATTTCCTCCAGTTGACGATCTTCGTCAATTTCTAGAGGTTGCCGTTACTTGACTTCTTCCCCTACCTGTCCAGTGCTTCTACGTAATCCTTTGCTTCTTTCAAAGAAAGGTTTCGGGCTTCGCGCAGTCGCTTGATCGCTTGAATTTTGTTGCCTCGACGCAGCATGTCCAAAAGCTCCCGATCCAGATCACGATCCTGGGAACCGTGGTCACTAGTATTCATTGTATGGATTGTACTCATTGAATTCAACGAATCTCCATCAACAGGATGAGAAAAGGGAGAAGCGTTATGGACTGAAGAAGAGCTGTTCATAGTAAAAGTATTTCCCACGCCGGGTGTGCTGTTCTGAAGGCGTTCCACTTCGGATTTCAAGTCATCGACTTGACGCTGCAAACTACTCATTTTAGACCACAGAATGGGAATAATTAGCAGGAAAACAACCATCAAGAAGCCGCTCATATCAGTTGTACCGGGATTTCTTTGACACCACGAACGACCATGCCCGGTCTCCATTCCAGTGTATCGACATCCGCTTGAAGCCTCATGTTTGGAAAACGATGTAACAACGTGCTTACAGCAATTTCTCCTTCAAGACGTGCCAGCGGTGCACCGAGACAGAGATGAATGCCTTTGCCAAAAGCGAGATGAGAACTTTTCTCCCGAGTAATATCGAAAACATCCGGGTCCTTGAACTGTTCCTCATCCCGATTCGCTGAATCCAGCGCAACAATCACCAGATCACCTTTAGCAATGTGTTGCCCCCGAAATTCGATATCCTCTGAAGCCCACCGCGATGTGCTGAACTCAACAGGTCCGTTGTATCGAAGCATTTCTTCAATGGCCTGATGGATAAGCTCGGGCCGCTTTATTAACAGATCACGCTGTTCTGGGTGCTCCAGCAGCGCCAGTATACCGTTGCCAATTAGATTGACAGTGGTTTCATGTCCAGCAATAATGAGAAGCGACACGACGCCGAGCAGTTCTTTTTCGCTTAACTGGTCTCCCGATTCTTCAGCAATCACGAGCTGGCTGATCAGATCCTGTCCAGGGTCTTTGCGCACTTTGGCGAACCAGGCCGTGAGATACTCGGTAAATTCCTGAACGTGTTGCTGCAGCAGCACTGTATTCTTCATCGTGGAGGCTTCAATAAAGGTGTTGGACCACATGCGGAACTTGTCCCGATCCTCCAATGGCACTCCAAGTATCTCACTTATAACAATTATGGGCAGCGGGAAGGCATAGTCATCAATCAGATTCATCGTTTCTTGTGAAGGCAGATTGTCCAGGAGATCACTAGCGATGTCCTGAATATGGCTTCTCATGCCTGCGACAAGTTGAGGTGTGAAAGCCTTCTGCACAAGTCCTCGCAAGCGACGATGATCGGGCGGATCAGAAAACAGCATCGTGCTGGAGAAAATGCTTTGGCGATCTGCTCCGTAACGTTTGACCATATCTTTGCTAAACCGTGAATCCTTTAACACCTGAACGGCGTCCTCATATCGGGAAATGATCCAGCCAAATTCGCCATGGGGAAACATGACTTTGAAGACAGGCTCATCTTTTCTTAATTTTTCATAGACCGGATAAGGGTTATTCGTGAATGAAGCTGTGAACAAATGGGAGTTTGTGTTCTCATGGTTCTGATTGGACGCATGCTTCTCATCGTTTTGATGAATCTCATTGGTTTCATTCGGATTCAAATGCACAATCTCCTCTCCTGTGATGTTAGAGCCTTTTGCTCTGTATGTATTCCATACGTAAAGCATCGAAACCTTGTTTCATAATGATAAATATCCAAAAAGATGCAGGAATATCGTACATAGCTCCAGAAAAGAACAATTTAAGTGAGGAATGCGCTTGCACGTGTAGCAAATTTGGAAAAAGAGGAGAATACGCGTATGACATACAGACAGCTGCCTTTGCATTATCATCAGATTCCCGCAAGTCCCATTGTTCTGGGGTGTATGCGTTTTGGAGGAGCATGGGATGGACAGCCCATTACGAATGATCTGGTGGTTGAAGGCCGCCAGGCGGTAGAAACAGCATTGGAAATAGGAATTCATCATTTTGATCTTGCGGACATCTACACACGAGGCAAGGCGGAGCGTGTGTTTGGACGTGTTCTGTCCGAGATTGGGGGGTTACGGGAACAGATTATTATTCAATCGAAATGTGGCATCCGACTGGCCGGGGAGGATGAAGGTCCTCAGCGCTACGATACGTCAGAAGCACATATTCTGAAAAGTGTTGACGGCATTCTTTCCCGGCTTGGCATCGACTATCTGGATATTCTGCTGCTGCACCGTCCTGATCCGCTTGCCCATCCGCAGGAGATTGGAGAAGCGCTGGCTAAGCTTCATCAGGCAGGCAAAGTGAGACATTTTGGCGTGTCCAACATGGGCTCCGAGCAGATTCGCCTTCTTCAGATGTACAGTCGTGTTCCCTTTATTGTGAACCAGCTGGAGATGAGCCTTGATAAAATCGGCTTTGTCGAAGCGGGTGTAACCGTGAACCGTGAACCTTCCAAACAGAATGTATTCCCTTACGGTACGATGGAATTCTGCCAGGCGGAGCACATTCAGCTGCAGGCCTGGGGCCCTTTGGCGCAAGGAAGATTCACAGGCAGAGTGGTTGAGGGACAGCGGCCGGAGATTAAAGCAACATCAGAGCTTGTGGCACAAATGGCTGCGAAAAGAGATGTCACGCCTGAAGCGATTGTGCTGGCCTGGCTGATGAAACATCCTGCTGGCATTCAGCCGGTGATTGGCTCTATTCGCCCGGAGCGCATTCTGGCTTACCGCGACGCGACCCAAATTGAACTCACACGTGATGAGTGGTACGAGCTGTATTCGTCTTCCTGCGGACGCAGAATGTAGTGAAAGAGCACAGGTTCTCAGGAATCTGTGCTCTTTGATTTTTATTTTTCAAATGGTGATTAAAGCCTGTATAGAGTTGTTTATTGACTGGTAGTGCCCTTCCTTTGTAGTCTGGAGTATTCATATTTGTGCTCAAGCGTGTTCATGAGTAAGACCTGAGACTTACAGGGGAGTGCAGATAAGAAGGACGTTTCAACCATTTTTGCCTGTTTTCAGCGTCATGGGCTGAAAGCTGTGATAATATGAGGAAAATAGGAACATACGATCTGTTTACATGAGAGGAGACATCTTGAAGATGGAGATGCTTAAACCGCCTGCCGAGACATTGTACGAGGCCGAGTTACGGGCGTTACAACAGGAGGATCAGGGTCATCGTCCCCCAAACTGGTTATTATCCCCGGCCTATGTACGGGATTTTATTATTGGACGGGATCAGCCAGCTATGCTGGATGGGGAGAAGGTTGCGATCACACGTAAATTCTATGGTAATGATGTTCTGATAGAACGTGCGGTTGTTACACTTGCGGGTAATCGCGGGTTGATGCTGGTGGGTGAGCCGGGTACAGCCAAAACGATGTTAAGTGAGCTCCTCACGGCTGCAATCTCCGGCACAAGTTTGAATACGATACAAGGCACGGCTGGAACGACCGAGGATATGATCAAATACTCATGGAACTACGCCATGCTGCTTGATAAGGGGCCATCTGAAGCTGCGCTCGTGCCTTCTCCTCTGTATAACGGAATGAAAAAGGGGATACTTACCCGCTTTGAGGAAATTACACGTTGTCCGGCAGAAGCACAGGACAGCCTGATCAGCATTCTTAGCGATAAGGTCATGAGCATTCCGGAACTGGATGGGGGAGTGCTTTTTGCTAAACCGGGATTTAATGTCATTGCTACCGCCAATATTCGGGACAAAGGCGTTAACGAGATGAGCGGCGCGCTCAAGCGGCGTTTTAACTTTGAAACGATCAAGCCGATCCAGAATGTGAAAATGGAAGCGAAGATCATTGAATCTCAGGCGAGAAATCTGTTATTACATAGTGGAATTGATACCGAAATTCAGACCGATGTGGTGGAGCTGCTGGCAACAACGTTTATGGAGCTGCGCACAGGCATGTCGCGTGAAGGCTACAAGCTGGATACACCGCAAGCGTCGATGAGCACTGCAGAAGCGGTATCTGTATATGTGCAGAGTGCGATGACATCGTATTATTACGAGGGTAAATCGATTGCGCTGGATCGTTTGGTTCAGAATATGCTGGGTACGATTGCCAAGGAAAATGACAAGGATCTGAGCATTCTGAAAAATTATTTCTCCAAAATTGTGAAGGCTCGCTCCGCAGAAGAGGAAATCTGGAAAAATTATTATGAGGAAAGAAAATGGATCGGTTAGGCACGGTACCGCCTGCTGACACGGCCGTTTTATCGGATGCTGCGGCTTTAAAGCAGCTGCATTCTTTGTTGGAGTCAGATGTATACAACCTGAACAATCGAACGCTCTATTTTCCAATACGGCATCACAGTCCAGCCTGTGCACATCATCTGCTGCGAGTGATTGAAGACTACAAGCCAGAAATGATTTTGATTGAGGGACCCGAAAGAGGCAACTCGCTTATTTCCGTGCTGACGGATGAGGCGACCGTACCTCCAGTCAGTCTCTATTACACCTATGAAGATGAGCATGGCCGGGAAGCTTGTTATTATCCGATGCTTCGATATTCACCCGAATATGTTGCATTGAAGGAAGCGAAACGACGGGATATACGAGCATCCTTCATGGATCTGGATTATCGACATGTCTCAAGGCGTACAGACAGCCCTGCTAATCCGGCGCAGACGGAACAGCAGGACGTTTCGTTCCAGGATGAAACGCTGCTGGCCAGCTCGGATTTTATTAACCGACTATGCGAGAAAACAAACTGCCGCAGCTTTGATGAGTTGTGGGAAAAGGTGTTTGAGATCGGCGGGCTGGAGAAGTCAACCTGTGCATTCGTGCAGGATGTATTCACCTACTGTACATTATCCCGAATGTGTTATACCCCGGAACGATTAATTGCGAGCGGTGACCTGTTAAGGGAAGCTCATATGAGAAAACGAATCAGGGAAGCCGGGGAGAAACATGAGCGGCTGCTTGTGATCACAGGTGGTTTTCATACCTACGGTTTACTACATGAGAACGTCTATGAGGCGGAACAGGAGGTGCATTTGCAAGAAGCTGCATCAGAGATGCAGCAGCAGATGTATCCGATGGTATATACGTTTGCCGAGGCGGATCGTCTGAACGGTTATGCCAGTGGCATGCCTTACGTGTTTTTCTATGATCAAATATGGGGCGAGCTGCTGCGCACTCCAGGTTCAGCTTACCGTTTAACAACACTGAATGTGTTATCCAGGCTGACGCGCAAGCTTCGGGACCATCAGGAGCACGTATCTACGAGCGATGCGATTGAAGCTTACAGCATGATCCAGGGGCTGGCACAGCTTCGTGGCAAGCAGGAAGGCGGAGTCTACGAGCTGATGGATGCGGCGCTTACTTCTTTTGTCAAAGGGGAGTTAACGCTTGCTACCGACAAGCCGCTGCAGGAACTGCAGCTTCTGCTAACCGGTGATGGCATTGGAAGTGTAGCGCCTAATGCTTTTCATATTCCGATTGTAGAGGATTTCAAAACCCGCTGCACGGAGTTTAAACTCCAGATCCGAACGACTGGTCAGCACAAAAAGGTGCTTGATCTGTATGCCAAGCCGGAGCATCGCTTGCTTAGCCAGCTATTTCAATGTATTGCCTATCTGGTACCTGAGTTTGCGAAACGACAGGCCGGCCCTGACTGGATCGCACAGCGTGATATGAATCTCGTTCGCGAAACCTGGGAGTATATGTATTCTTCGCGGATTGAAGCCAGGCTTATTGAAAATTCCCTATATGGCGGTACACTTGCTGCTGCGGCTACTCGCAAAATGGAAGAGCAAATGCAGGACATTCCGAATCATCACAGCGGCGAGCTTGCGCAGCTGATGCTTCATGCACTGCTGATGGGACTTCAGGAGACAGCGCTGCAGCTGTATGCGAAGGTGCGGGCAGCGCTGCGAACAGATGGACATTTCTTGTCTTTATGCAGCAGTCTGACCATTCTGAACCGTGTTCATCAGCACCGCAGGTTGCTGGGTTTATCGGATGATCCCCATCTTCCAGAACTGGTGTCGGAAGCGTATAACAATGCGGTGGACAAGCTGCTTCAGCTGTCCCGAACTAATGCAGATGAGCATGATGGGATTATTCAGGGACTGAAGCTGCTTGCGATGCTGGCAGAATCATCAGAGGAGCAGTTTCAGGATATAACGTTTCGCAATCAGCTGAACGAGCTTTTACGTGATCCGAAGCTGCCAGCTCAGCTGGAAGGGGTATGTATCGCTATTGCATCAGGACTGGGTGATCGATCAAGGGACGAGATTGTGGAGCGTGCCCGGGGATATATTCACGGGACTCCTGAACAGATGCGTCAGACAGCTTTATTTCTACAGGGGGTCTTCACGGTGGCGCGGGATGCGTTCTTATATGAAGATCAGCTGCTGTCCGAGCTGAACGGGTTGATCGAACAGTTATCCTACGATGATTTTATTGCGATGATTCCTGAATTGCGGTTAGCCTTTACTTATTTTACACCGATGGAAACGGGTCTGATTGCGGAACGTGTGGCCAAGCTGCATCAGGTGGAGCCGGATGAGATGTCTACCCCAGCGCTGGATGAGCAGCTTCTGATGCAGTTCAGAACGCAGGATGAGGCACTTCGAAAGGAGTTTGCTGCATGGAAATTAATATAAACGGCTCTCGCCACGAACAGGAAGAAACGTTGACAGAGCTGCCTTTAACCGCTGAACGCAGTGCTGTTGAAACATTGAACCGGTGGCGCTTGATTCTGGGGGAATCTGCAGAAGAAGGGCTGTGTGAAGCCGATTCATATGCATCTGACGAATTTCAGTATACCGAGCTGGATGAAATTCTGGGATACCTGTACAACCGTGAATATGGGGAAGAGCAAGGCTATCGCAGAGAAGGCGGGCGCGGTTCGTCAGAGCTTACCGTTCCTCATTGGTTACATAAGGTCAGGGAGCTTTTTCCCAAATCCACGGTTGAAATTCTGGAAAAGCAGGCACTGGATCGCTACGGGCTGACGGAACTGCTGACAGATCGAAAGCTGCTGGAGTCGCTTGAGCCCAATATGAATCTTCTCAAAAACATCATGCAGTTTAAAGGCCGAATGAAAAATGATGTGCTGCGAAGTGCCAAGGATATTGTGCGGGTGGTCGTTGATGATCTGCGCAGGAAACTCGAATCTCACGTCAGGGCAAGCATTATGGGCAAACGCAGTCGATATGCAGCAAGCTCGGTGCGCTCCCTGCGCAATTTGAATTTTAAACGTACGATTACACGCAATCTAAAAAATTATGATAAAGACAAACGAAGATTTGTGATTGATCGTCTTTATTTTGATGGCAATATACAGCAGCATAACAAGTGGAACATCATTATCGGTGTTGATGAGAGCGGCAGTATGATGGATTCGGTGATTTACAGCTCCGTTATGGCAAGTATTTTTTATCGTTTGAATGCCTTGCGGACAAAATTGTTTATTTTTGACACCAAGGTGGTTGATCTGAGTGATCGGCTGGAGGACCCTGTGGATGTGCTGATGAATGTGCAGCTCGGGGGAGGAACTCATATTGCCAAAGCGCTGCGTTACGGAGAGACACTGATCGAGAATCCGGGCAAAACAATCTATATTCTGGTCAGTGATCTTGAGGAAGGATACCCAATCAATCAGATGTATCAGGCGTGTAAGGATATTATTGATGCAGGCTGCAAGCTGCTGGTGCTTACAGCGCTCGATTTTAATGGAAATTCGGTGTATAACGAACATGCCGCGCAAACGCTCGCCAACATGGGCGCACATGTCGCTGCGATTACCCCGAATGAACTCGCAGAATGGATTGGAGATATCATTACCTGAAATTCAACTAAATGATCTAACTTCAATTGAATTACTTTAACATCTCATTTTAAGGAGGAAATGATTATGCTTACCGCTGACCGTGCAGTTGAGAGTTTGGTAGAGAAGTTCGCTTCCGTCTGTTCAGACGATTATTCGCTGAAGACGGATCGCAGCTCCGAGATTATTGATTATGTTATGGGGGCGACCGACAAGTTTCCGGATATGATGGGGAAAACGAGTCATTATGTGTATCGAACCGTAGATGCTTTAACTAAACTTGGCAAGAAGGAAGAAGGAGATCTCTTTTTCCGTGCTGGCGCAGTGGCGATGCATCTCGAATCGAATTATTTTCGAAGAAGCCCTTGGGGTGTAAGTGCATTTGATGCTTGTCTGGGTGATGACTCGGAGGCCTACGGATTAAATGGGAAAAGCAAGCACCCGGATCGTATGGCAGCCTTATCATCCCGTTTGAAAAAAATGAAGCAATTCGCGGGTGAGCAGGAGATTCTCACTGAGCTCAAGCGACGTGTGAAACGCGCACAATGGCTGTTTGACTCCAAAAAAGCAGATAGTGAAGGCAATTTCGGAGATGTGCTTGATGCTATGATGCTCATTCATTTGTGTTTGCAATTGCAGGATGAGTTTACGAACACCGACGAGATCAAAGAAAGCAGGGATAGACTGCCCCGGCTGTTCCAGCATCTCCTGGAAAATGATACCGTAAAGCTTCGTGAAGAGCTCTACAGCCTGATCGAACCATTGATTGCAGGCAGTGTCCAAGGCAAGCAAAACAGCTCCACTCAGCTGCTGGAAGAGGAATTTCTTCAGCAGAACCGTAGCGAGCTGATTGCCAAGTATTATCCTGAAATTACTTTTTCGCCTAAACATCATATTTCCCATGCTGTGTTCCATCAAACGATGGTGTTAGTAAGCAGTGCGTTATTATATCTGACGAATATTCATGGGGGGAAACAGCGTTTTCTTGAAAATGTAAGTGGTGCAGGTGCAGTTCTGCATGAAATAATCCAGCATCTGCATGAGCTGTACCCTATAGAGGTTCGTCAGTATCTGCTCAGCATGAATCCTCGTTCAAGAAATGCAAATGACTTGCTGGACAGGCTGGTGCCTTTGGATGAACCCTATCAATTGATTGAAACTCTGCGGCTGGAGCTGAACTCGTACAGAGTATCCTGGAATACGCTAAAAGCGGCCATCGCCAGTCAGCCTGAGCAGTCCAAACGGGCCTATGAAATTGTCAAAGCTCCATTTTTGAAGTTATGTTTACAGAAGATGATGTCAGATCAGGATATTGCCTTGCCTCAGTCGGATGTTACTATCGAAGAAGCTGTATTCCAAGTGCTGCGCCAGCCGCTGGAAGGCGGCAGACAAGGGCTTGCTATTGCCAGATATCTAAGCGGAGAATATTCCCTTGAGGAATACTGGGCAGACAAAGACAGCCGTGGCTTGTTCAATCACGTGAACCGGGATCGGAAACGAGTTAACCTTCTGATCAGCATCAGCTTCTTGCCAATCGATTCAGAGCCGATGCACCGTTTTTCTATTTTGCTGACACACCCGGACTGGACGCTTGATATCGTATCGGATATGTATCACTCCTATGCGTTTAGCGGTGAGCAGATCCTGAATACGTACGGGAATGATCCTAAGGTCAAACGGGAGCAGCTGCTAACCAGTTTGATCTCTCTGAATGGTATGACGGATTATACGTATCTGTCGATGCCGCAGGATGAGTATCGCCGTATTTTACAGCAAAACATGGAACATGCACTGAAGCAGTACAAAAAACTGCCAACGGATACACGCATTTTGACACTGGAGGTTGCGTTTGAGCAGCGCGATACACTGTCTAAGAAACAATTGGTGGCAGCCGTTCAGGCAGGTTTGCAGGATGCATCCAAGCGAGCGAACAGCATCGCCCTTGCTGAGTTTAACCGCATTCCAGATCAAGAGCTGTATATGATGATTTACCGTGCAGAGAAAAAGGCTGCGATCAAAGAAATGGCGCTGACAGCGATCCGCAGTCTGGATAACAGCAAGCAGCTGTATATGGAGCTCCTGGAGAACGAGAAATCAGCGGAGTGGAAAAATCTGATTCAAATTCTGCTCGATACCGCTGAGCTGAGTCCGGAGTATGCACACGCCGCTCTTGCTGAGCTGGCCGATGCCAAAAAAATGTCCCGCATCAGCTGGCTGCCCCTGAAGGAACTGCCTACCCTGATTCGCGAAGCAGACGGCCAGCCGCTGGATGATCGGATCAAGCAGTATGTATTAGTGCAATCCATTGATCACGGTTCTGGGCCCAACGAACGATTGAATGAGCTGAGAGAATATGTGAGCGAAACGTCGCTTATTCGTTTTTCTAAAGAGCTGCTGCAGTTATGGATTCAGGAAGAAGCACCTGCCAAGGAAAAATGGATCATGTATCTGTCCGCTTTATTCGGAGATATTGAGATCGTTCATATTCTGACGCCGCAGATTAAGGAGTGGACGGAGAACAGTCGAGGTGCAATTGCCGCGGAGGCGGTGAAGGTGCTCGCTTTCCTGAATGAACCTGCTGCACTGATGGCCATCGACAAGATCAAACGAAGTGTGAAGAACCGTCAGGTGAAGGGCGCAGCTGAAGAGGCGCTGCATCTTGCTGCCGAGAACCTTGGACTAACGGCTGAGCAGCTGGAGGATCGACTGGTAACTTCCCTTGGATTTGATGAGAAGGGCACGCTGCAGCTTAGTTACGGAGAGCGTTCTTTCCAAGTAAAAGTGAATGCAGACCTGCAGGTGGTTGTTTTAAATGAGGATACAGGGAAAGCGGTAAAAAGCTTGCCTGCTCCAGCCCAAAAGGATGATCCTGAGCTTGCGGCTCAATCCAAAGCACGTTTCACTCAGCTGAAGAAGGATCTCAAAACGATGGTGACGATCCAGACGCTGCGTCTGGAAGAATCGTTATCCAAACAACGTCTCTGGACAGCAGAGGAATGGACGGCTCTGTTTGTAGACAACGTCATTATGCAAAAGTTCGCAGTTGGACTCATCTGGGGCATCTATGAGCAAGATGAGCTGCTTCATACGTTCCGGTATATGGAGGATGGAACCTTTAACACAGTAGATGAGGATGAAACAGAGCTGCCATCAGGGGCTCAGGTAGGGCTCGTGCATCCGCTTGAACTGGATCAGGAAACGCTGGAGGGCTGGACTACACAGCTTGAGGATTATGAGGTGAAGCAGCCGTTCGAGCAGCTGAAGCGTGCCATCCATCTGGTTGAAGCTGAGGATCAGGCCAAAACAGAGTATGACCGTCTTCCACAAGAAGAGTTCTCACCAACGGCTCTTCCGAAAGCGCTGGAGAAATATGGCTGGATCAAGGGGCCTGCCCAGGATGGCGGCTGGTTCAATGCATTTTACAAGGAATACGGTGATCTGGTTGCCGAGCTTCAATTCAGCGGTACAAGCATTACCTATTATGAAGGAATGGAAGATGTTACGCTGGAATCCTTGCACTTCTTCAAGCCACACGGTACGAGACAGCACTATTATTATGCAGATCATAAATCGATTGCTTTGGGCAAAATTCCTGGCCGTGTGTTTAGTGAGACCATCTATGATATTTTGAGAGCAACGGGGCGCTGAGCACGTGAGTATGAATAAATTCCAAGAGAAATTCAGGCATTTCTCGAAGCTATGCACCGAGGATTATCTCATTCGTTATGCGAACAAGGGATTATATAAGAGGGCACTGAAGGAACTGGATCAAGGTATACATGTGAATTATACCTGGGGTGAGGCATCGGTTAAGTGTGAGCTAAGTGAGGGTACCGAATGTACCCTCTATGCCTCGCTCGATCAATGGCAGTGCTCTTGTCCGTCCGAGCATATTTGCAAACATGTGCTGATTGCCATTCTGTATGACCAGCGTCAGCAAGCGGCAGAAGGGGAGGAATCCGCTGCAGCATCAGCAATATCTCATGTAACTTCTGAAGAGTCTTCCTTGAAACCAGCGGAAACGCAGTTATCTTCTTCTGGCTTGCCGAATGAATATGCCAAGCCTGCTGATTCCGTGGCACAGGAGCTGCCTGTGATTATGGAGCAGGACCATTCTGACTACAAGCTGCAACTAGAGCCAGCAGATACACCTTCCCGTTTTCGCTGGATGCTTGAGACCGATCTTGCAACGATGATTAAATCGTACACTGCATCCATGATTGAGGAAGTCGTTTTTCGGCTGCGTTATCCTGAAGAAATTCGCATCAAGGAGGATACGCTGCTCACTGTGCAGTTGAAAACTCAGGACATTGAAGTGTCTTTTACAGATGAGCCTAATCTGACAAAAGCTTTATGCAAGGTGAAGCAGACGCCCGGAAAGATGGCGAAGCTTGAAGCGTTGCTGCGCTACCGGATGATTCATGGAATCCATGATATGGAGGTTCTGAGTGTTCGTGCATATGAAGCGAAGTTCTCGCTTCAAACCGTTCAGGAATGCCGCGAGGTTCTGGCAGGTATGCTGAAGACTGGGCTTGCCCGGCTGCCTCAATCTTATCTGGCGCAGCTGGAGACGCTTGCCATTGCCGCACACAGCGGTAATCTTCCGGATATTGAGCGCAGCTTGCGCGGCATTCAGGGTGAGCTTCAGCTTTTTTTCAAGCGGCATGTGCGCTTCTCCATGCAGACGATGCTGGAACGAATAAGCAAGCTTTATCTTGCGTTAGAAGTACTTATGCAAGGCGATATATCTGTGAAGCAGCAGAGTCAGCTTGTAGGCAGCTTTCGCAGCAAGTATTTTACCGTGCCTTCTCTTCATCTCTATGGCCTGGGAGCAGATTCTTGGGAGACCCGATCCGGCTTTCGCGGGATTACGTATTATTTCTATGGTCTGGATGATGGAGAGATGTATACGTATAGCGATGTGCGTGCGGTCTATTATGAGGATCAGCAATTCTCGTTTGCGGAGCATTATGCTGCATTTACCCCATGGCTGCCAAGCCTGACGTTTAGTCAATTTACTGGAGAAGAAGTGCTGTTCCAGTCGGTTAAAGTGAATGAAGAACGTCGTATATCTTCTGGCGATGGGGCCAAATTGACCCTGTTGCCGCGAACACATGTGACCGAGGTAAATTTTGGGTCGTATCTGATGGATATACCATCTGCACTCCAGCATCAACCGGACTCGATATCCTTGTTCACGGAGCCGAAAGAACGATTGGCCCTCATTGAGGTTACTCGCATTGTAGAGCATACATTTAACAAACAGACACAGGATTTGATTCTTACGGTAGAAAATACAGACGGGCAGTGCCTGCCACTCACTCTTCCGTATTCCTCGGATTGGCAGTCCATGATTCATCGGCTGGAATCAGGGTTCGGTTCTCAGAAGCTGGAGCACTTCTATGCGTTTGTACGATTGGAAACGAAGCGCATCAGTCCGATCAGCTTCCTGAAAGGTCAGACGCTGCTTAGTTTGAAGCTGGATTCCAGCAATGGAAGGATGGGACGTTTTGCACGAAGATAATGAATTGATGCAGCACTTATCCAGCTGGTCCGAGGAATTACTGCTTCGGGGGTTATCTCAATTTACTATTCGGGATATTGAACTGCTTGAACAGTGTGCTGCTGCCGCGCAGCGACTACAGATGCAGTTTCTGCACGAATTGATAACAAGTGTTATCGAAGCCGGGCGCCGGGTAGCATTGGGTGAAGGTGAAGAGGAGCGATTGCTAGATCAGTATTGTCGCCTGTCTCAATATGTTCAGCTTAATGCGAACGTACAAGCTTGATTTTGAAAAGGTTATCTCCGGACTGGTTATGGATTAGTTTAACTTCTGGTGGGAGGATGGGAACAGATTTGGAGCATTAACCCTAATTATAAATAATCACGATTAAAATTGCAGTTGGCTCAGCTAGGCCGCTGCAATTTTTTTGTGTTATGTGAGCTATATTTTAATGGATGGGAAGAAAGTGAGTCTTTGGAGAGAAGGTGAAAGCATTTTCGTGTCATATCCCGAGTTATGCTGCATACCATTAGGCGAATGCGGTCATAAGGGAGGAAGCGGAGATGTCGATGAGTGAACCGCTATTACTGCAAATTGTGAATCAGCATATTCCGGCCGGGGCAACGGTCATCACGATTGATAAACCGGTTCAACATCCAGCTGTGTATGCGGCCGATCTTACAGGTGACGGGTTGCCGGAGATAGCTGTAGTATATCAGCTTCATAGTGAGCTGTATCTGTTAATTCTGAAATTTGTTCAAGGTCAGTGGATCAAAATGGCTCTTACCAGAGGTTTAGGTTATGGGGTTACGCTGCTGACGGCAGCCCCGGTCACATCAACGGCAAGGAATAATCTTATTGTGGGCTGGCAGATTGGCGCAATATGGTCAAAGCTCGCTGTGTATGAATGGACTGAATCCGGGTTGACCGATATCGTGCCTGATGATCTATATTACAGCTATGCAGAGATTGTGGATATGCCCGGCATGCAGGGCCGAGATGGAAAGGTTGAAATCGCGTTATGGGTTCATGATACTGGTGAAGCCTATCGGGTGGACATTATTCGGTGGCAGCAGGGGCAGTGGGTTGCAGCGACGGATGTATATCCTACGTATTTTCCCAAAGTCGTGCATTATTACAAGCAGCTTACAGCACAATATCCGGACTATGTGTTCTACTGGTATTATCTTGCGGATGCCCAGTTTCATGCCGGGTTATATCCAGCCGCGCTGGCTTCCGTCCAGAAAGCATTAAGCCTACCGGAAGCGTATCCTTCCAGAGAAGAACTGCTCAAACTGGAGAAAAAAATTAAACAGACCATGACCACCAGTGACCGTACTCAAGCGGCAGCCTGGTTATATCCGATATCTGTTCGCACGACAAACGGGATACGCTGGGGTTATATGGATGCACAAGGACATATTCGCCTTGAACCTGTTCTGCAGCAGGCTCAGGCGTTCCAGCCAAATGGCTTGGCCGTTGTGGAGAAGGACAATCGTGCAGGGGTCATTAATTTACAGGGACAGTATGTGGTTCAGCCCTTATATGATTCTATTAATTCTTTTTCCGAAGAGCGGGCTATAGCTATAGATTCTCAAGGTTTTAAAATGATTAATGAACACGGGGCGGTCCTGACCCCAAGGGCCTATCCGTTTATTGCAGATGTGCAGGACGGACGTGCGGTATTTTACGATACGGGCACGGATCAGACAACACCAGGCTCCATTCTTTACGGATATTTGGATGCCTCGGGCAAAGAAGTGATTCGGGCACAATATATGTCTGCGAATGATTTCCAGCATGGTAAAGCGGTTGTACAGATCAAAGAAAAGGAATATGCGCTTATTGATCGCAATGGAAATAGGATATCAACCTATCCCTATGCCTATGTAGGACCGCTTGGGGATGGCTTGCTTGCTTTTCAGAAGGAGCTTTCAGGCAAATACGGATACATTGATGAACGGGGGAATGTCCGAATTCAGCCGAAGTTCTCTTCTGCACTTCCTTTTAGTGGCGGGCAAGCGATTGTAAATACGTCAGAAGATTATCGCTCGAATTATGGGGTCATTAATAAGCAAGGATCATTTGTGATTCAACCGGCTTACAATGACATTCGTGAGCTGGGAGAGCAGAGGTACGCACTTGGGAAAGCTATTGATCCGGAGCAGCCTTATATTGGCTCATTGTATGCGATTGCTGATGTGAATGGCAGGAGATTAACGGAGTTCATCTATCGAAATGTAGAAAATTACAAACATGGTCTTGCTTCGGCATCGAATGGAACTCAGACGTATTTGCTGGATTTGAGCGGCAGACCTGCTCCTGGGTATCCTCATATTGAGGGAGCGGGATCACTTGAAGTCGTGGCACCCGATCTGATTAAAGTATTTGTGGATCAGCGTTTATCCTATGTGAACCGGGCAGGGCAGATTATTTGGTATCAAAACACCATCGTACCGCTTGAGCCGCCTTATCGAGTGCGTGAGGAGAAATACAAGCCTAACCGGGACTACCTTGTCTATTATCCGCAGGTCGAAGGCTTAACAAGTCAGGCGCAGCAGGATGTACTGAATGGTAAGCTGAAGGAGCTTTCCCAGGTCAAACCGATTCCTGCCGATCAGCAACTGGATTATACGTATACGGGGGATTTCGATATTACGTTTTACCAGCAGCAGCTGCTTCAACTGCAATTAACCGGTTACAACTATCCAGCTGGAGCCGCACACGGCATGCCAACGATGATCTATGCCATTATTAATCTGTCGGATGGGCAGCTGTATGAGTTAAAGGATTTGTTTAAAGCAGGCAGCGACTATGTGAAGGTGTTAAGCCAGATTGTCGGGGAGCAGATCAAAAATGATCCGCAGTATTCTTATGTTTTCCCGGATACGTATACAGGCATCAGTGCCAATCAGCCGTTTTTTGTTACAGCAGACGCGCTGCATCTGTACTTCAACCCATATGATATTGCACCGTATGCTGCAGGATTCCCGACGTTTACAATTCCGTTCAGCCAGATCATGAATATAATCAATACCGAAGGATCGTTCTGGAAAGCTTTTCATATGTGAATGGGGGATGGGGGAGTAATCTGTTCCAAAACGCGCAAAGCAGAGGCCATATGTCCAATATGGCTTCTTTTTATATAATATGGCGAATAAATAAGAAAACTAGGAGAGGAGCTAACATATGCAATGTAGTTAACGTGAAAACAGACAAATTCCCCTTAAAGTTTGTTCTGAAATTCACAAACTTCAAGAGAGTGAATATATAAAGAATTAAATATAAATCATATGTTTGGAATAATTTTCATGTATAATAAAATGTTGTACCAGGTATGTAAAAATCGTTTGGAGGAAATCATTTTGTACAAAGCAGGTTTTTGGATTAGATTAGGAGCAGGCATTTTGGATAGTTTGATTATTTCGATTCCTGTGGCCATCATCGTGTATATGCTCACAGGTCACTATGACACAGACGATCTGAACGCCAGAATATTAAGTGCGTTATATTCAATTATTTTACCAGTTTACTGGTATGGTCGAACGATCGGCAAACGCATATGCGGAATTCGAATTCAAACGTATGATACACATGAACCGCCTAAAATAACGACAATGTTAATGCGAGTTTTGGTTGCTGGAATTGTGTACGTACTAACTTTAGGTGTTGGAGTTATTGTCAGTGCATTTATGGTCGGATTACGAGAGGATCGCCGTGCAATTCATGATTTTATTGCGGGAACAGAAGTTGTTTGGGATTAAGGTGAGGAAAAGTAAAAGTTGAAAAAAGGATTAAATCTGAGTGAGCCTTTTTTCAACTTACACACTGTTTCACAAAACTCGTATTTTGTACATATGTATCGCCAGGTTTACTAATAGCATTATAACGTCCATGACTCGAATAACCCGATTGCGGTGCCCACATTTCGGCATTCGTGAATATCGAAGCTGAATCACTTTTTCTATTTCTTCCCCTAAACAGTATGTTTCTGATTCCCTGCTCATCGAATCTATACAAAATAGATCCCTCTCCTGATTCTTTATGACGACGAATCGCCTCAAACAGTTTTTCACCAATTAGATGTTTTGTACCCAGTAATTACTTCCATTATAACGGATTTTACAAATTATTCATTTTCTCTGTTAATCATTCGCTATGCTTAACCGTTTTTCTACATCGCTAACATGATGACCTATTGAAAAATTATAATTAGCAAATTTTCATTCTAAAAATATTATTCCAAATATTGAACAAACAATGAACAAAAAACCTCTTATTTACTATGAGATAGCTCTATTGAGCCATCTTCTAATTGAGAAGGCTCACGTATACTTAAAAAGTATTTTATCTATTAAAGAATGGAGTTAGATGATGAGGACGATGCCCGCAGAACATTCAAGCTCTTCTACACCCGAAATGAAAAGAAAAACATCATCCGTAGTACGCCAGTCCGTCTATCAATCCGCATGGAGGTGGCATTTTTACGCCGGTATTATTTTTGCGCCCTTTTTAATTATTTTGGCTTTTAGCGGCGCCGTCTATTTATTCAAGCCTCAGATTGAAGGACTACTGTACAAGGATATGTTGACGGTCCGTGAAGTCGGGACAACTCCGATGGCACCAGAGAGTATTGTGGGAAAGATAGTCAAGGGTTATCCCGGAACGGTGGTATCCTCGATCACATTGGAAAACAACAGAGAGTCTACTTATAAGCTTTCCGTCACTAGTGATGGAATTTCCAAGACGATGTATGTTGACCCTTATACGGGGCATGCGCGCGGCGCGATGGATAGCAGCAAGACCTTCTCGGCCTTTTTCAAAAAAATGCATAGTGAGCTTGTGATTGGTGGGACGTTCGCTAACCGACTTGTCGAACTTGCCGCATGCTGGGCGATTATTTTAATTTTAACGGGACTATTCCTGTGGTGGCCAAGAAATAAAGCATCCATTTGGGGAACGATTTTACCACGCCTTAGTAAACCGGGAAGCCGTCTCTTTTGGCGTGATTTACATGCTGTCCCTGCCTTCTGGCTATCTCTGCTGATTCTGATAATTATTTTAAGTGGCCTTCCTTGGTCAGGGATCCTCGGCGGTCAGATTGATAAATTAGCCAATTCGACCAATACGAATACGCCTCCCTTCGCCTACAGCTTTGGAGAAAAACCGGAATCCGTTACAGTAGCAAAAGATATTGCCGAGGATCTGCCTTGGGCAGCCGAGAATGTTCCCGTACCCGTTTCAATGTCTGGAAAGTACGTTCCGCTTGGACTCAACGACATTGCCCTTATCGCAGATGATCAGCGAGTTATCAAGCCCTATACCATTACCTATCCTGCCGGAGCAACGGGTGTGTTCACCGTATCTACTTCCCATTCCAAGCCAGGTCACAGCGCCACACTTCATATTGACCAATACAGCGGTGCGGTACTGACCGATGTTCGCTTTGCGGATTATGGAATTATGGCCAAACTTATCTCGTATGGTATCGCCTTTCATGAAGGAAGACTATTCGGTCTGGTGAACCAGCTACTGGGTCTGATTGCTTGCCTCGGCTTAATGCTCATATCCATTAGCTCTTATGTCATGTGGCGAAAGCGAAAGCCCGCGGGTAAGCTTGGAGCACCGACTAAACCCAAAAATCCAAAAGTAACGATAGGTGTGCTGATAATCATGCTGGTTTGCGGCGCCATCATGCCGCTAGTAGGCTTGTCCATTTTAATCGTGCTTGTTCTTGATCTATTCATTCTCTGCAGAATCAAGTCGCTCAGGCACTGGTTCTCGATTTAATAGCTAAAGGAGTCTAAATATGAATATAAAAATAAATCGAATGTACAAATGGATGTCTCCTGTACTGCTTGTTGTGTTGCTGTGCGGATGTACTGCCAAGGTTGCAGAAACCGATGAGAACGGCCTTCCCCCACATATAAGCGTGGATCTTCAATTACCTGAAGAATTTAAAATAGGTAGCTCTAACATTTTTTCAGTACAAGTGTCCAAACGTAATGTACCGATGGAACATGCGGAGACAGCTGAATTTGTGATATGGCCAGAGAACGATGAGGATTCTGCCGTAACGATTAAGGCCGATGAGCTTTCTCCCGGTTCGTATGAAGCCTCTTATGTTATTGAGAAAGAAGGACTATATGTGGTGCAATCACGAATCCAATTCGCGGATGCTCAGGTTATGCCAACCAAACGTTTTGCTATTGGAGATCAGGCCATAGAGCGTCTTGTACAGCTTGAGAACGATCAACACACGGATGCGCCTGCTCCAGCAGCCGGACATCACCATTAAACAAACAATCCCTCTACAAACACTACTTCCCTCTCGTTACGACGTAAAATGATAACTTATACTCATACAGCTAACCTGGTCCATGAAAAAAAGAAGTCGCTATGTTAGCGACTTCTTGACCTTTTCAAACTTAGCTCGTCCCACTAGTGCTGTTCATCTCAAGGAGGAATGCTAAAGCTTCATCCTTTGCAGACGCAGAGAATTCAATACAACCGATACTGAGCTGAAGGCCATTGCGGCGCCAGCGAGCCAAGGCGCCAAGAAACCCAGGGCTGCAATCGGAATACCGATGACATTGTACGCAAGAGCCCAGAACAGGTTTTGCTTGATATTGCGCATCGTTCTTTGGCTAAGCTCGATGGCATCCGCTATACTGTTCAGATCCCCGCGCATCAGCGTGACATCCGCAGCTTCCACGGCAATATGTGTTCCAGTCCCAACAGCCATTCCGATATCGGCTACAGCCAGAGCAGGAGCATCATTAATTCCATCTCCCACCATAGCTACTTTTTGTCCATATTCCTGAAGTTTTTGTATTTCTGCCGCTTTGCGTTCGGGGAGAACTTCAGCCAGTACGTTCTCGATACCCGCTTGTCTAGCCACCGATCGCGCTGTGCGCTCATTGTCTCCTGTCATCATAACGATTTGGATACCCATGACTTGTAGCCTGCGGATGGCTTGTTTTGACGTGTCTTTGATTGTATCTGCAACAGCAATCATGCCAGCCCACTGTCCATCTACGGCTACGAGCATCGTGGTCTTTCCCTGTTTTTCCAGCTCAGACATTTGAGTGAGCGCTTCTGGCGGAACGGCCACATGTTGATCTGAGAGAAGACGTCGTGTACCAATGAGAACGTCCTGGCTCTGTACAGTAGCTTGCACTCCGTAGCCTGGCATGTTCTTAAAGTGCTCAGACTTCGAAAAAACCTTCATTCCTGATGCTTTAATCCCTTCGACAATCGCTTCAGCCAGTGGATGTTCAGAGCTTTGCTCCACCGCACCTACCTGGTTCAGAAGTGCTGTTCTTGTCCAGTTCGCAGCAGTTTTAACATCTGTCAGAACCGGCTTACCGTTTGTCACCGTTCCTGTTTTGTCCAGTACGACCGTTTGAATGTGCTGTGCAGATTCCAAATATTCTCCGCCTTTGAACAGAATGCCGTACTCGGCTGCACGCCCTGAACCCGCCATAATAGAGGTTGGAGTGGCTAGCCCGAGAGCGCAAGGACAGGCGATGACCAATACCGCAATCGCCTTCTCCAGAGCACCACCGAAGTCATTAGGACTGATCAACAGGTACCAGAACAAGAACGTGATGGCTGCAAGGCTGACTACAATGGGGACAAAAATACCTGAAATTACATCGGCAATCCGCTGTATGGGAGCCTTGAAGCCTTGTGCCTGTTCCACAATCTTAATAATTTGCGATAGTGCGCTGTCTGCGCCCACACGTGTTGCTCTCAAACGCAGAATACCGTTTTTATTCATTGTAGCTCCTGTGACGGAGTCACCCGGTTTCTTGTCCACGGGAAGGCTTTCACCACTCAACATGGATTCATCAACGGATGAGAATCCTTCTTCCACTACACCGTCTACGGGTATCTTTTCGCCAGGCTTCACGATAACAAGATCGTTCATCAAGACGTATTCAGGCACGAGACTGATTTCCTGATCATCCCGAATCACTCTTGCACTACGCGGAGCCATTTCTATTAGGCTTTTGATTGACTGAGTGGAACGTCCCTTGGCTAAAGCCTCCAACCATTTGCCGAGCAGAATAAGAGTAATTAGTACCGCACTGGTTTCAAAATAAAAATCACCCGGAGCTTGTGACGCAGCATTCGCAGTATCCGTTACAACTGAACTACCTCCATGATTGTGACCGGATAATCCACCTGTGCTAGTTAATGAAGTTAAATAGAGACTGTAGAAATAAGCCATACTTGTTCCCAGAGCAACCAGTACATCCATGTTGGCGCTTCGGTTTTTCAATGACTTATACGCACCGATGTAAAACTGGCGACCCAGGAAGAATTGCACAGGAGTCGCGAGTACCCATTGAAACAATGGATTCATAAATACATCAGGCACCCAGATCCAGGAAGTGAATGAAAAGTGCCCTGCCATCGCCCATAATAACGGGAGAGAAAGAATAGCCGACAGAATCCAGTTCCATTTTTTTCGTTGTATTTCCTGTTCTCGTAGGGAGACGGTCTCTTCTTCGGTTTCTTTTAATTGGGCAGTGAAACCCAATTGTCTGATCTTATGGATGAGATCAGAGCCCTTCAATGTTCCCGAAACGTATTCGACATGACCCGTTTCCAGGGCCAGATTCACATTGGCACGTGACACACCAGGCAGCTTGGACAGACCTTTCTCAATTCGCGCTGAACAGGCCGCGCATGTCATGCCTGTAATATTCAAGTCGACAGATTCGGTGACGGTTTGGAAGCCCAGCGCTTCCACTTTGTTCTGAAAATCATCTATACCGATATGGGCAGGATCATAGGATATCGTCGCCTTCTCCATAGTGAGATTGACGTTAGCCTGTTGTACGCCCTCCATACGAGATAATCCCTTTTCAATACGAGCAGAACAGGCTGCACAAGTCATCCCTTTAATGTGAAGGGTTGTTTGCCACAGTGCAGGATGAGCATCTGTATTAGTTGAAGGCTGTGTTAATTTTGGGGTAGAAAGCTTGTCCATATTTCCGGTCTCCTTTTTTGAATATGTTTGCTCCATCCGTTCGTCTAGAACCATCATACTTGAATAATAGGAAACACAGGATGACTCATAAGAGCTATCTCCAGGCAGTTACAGTTTACAAATGAAAATAATATATGAACTTTTTCACCAAACTACAGCAGTTTGGTTCCGAATTCATGTCTTCGTAACAATATCCGTCCTAATATAGCTAGAACGAGCCATGTTCGCTTTCTCCTCCAATGTGCATACTGGATAGGAAAGAAGGTGAACGATGAATCATGCCTCCAGCTCTGGAAATTCAGCATGCTACGACCGGTTATAGCACCTCCCCCGTTCTTCACAAGCTAGACTTTCAAGGCGATCACGGGGAGATGATTGCGATTACAGGTGCGAATGGCGCAGGAAAAACAACGCTGTTTAAAGTCATCCTCGGTCTGATTCCTCTGAGGGAAGGCTCCATTAGCATTGGCGGACGACGGATGGAACACAAAAAAGACTTTAAATGGGCTCAGAAAAAAATCGGATTCGTGCCTCAGGGCGTACAGAAAGGAAATCTGCCCATCACGGTTTTTGAGTATGTGATGCTTGGCAACTGGGGAAAGTCATTTGCTTATTGGAAGCGTCCTTCTATAGCAGATAAACAAAAAACGACTGAATGGCTTGAGCATGTCGGATTAACGGAACTTGCCAATCACGATTGCAAGGATTTATCTGGAGGACAACTGCAACGGATGAATATAGCTCATGCATTAATACGTGAGCCTGACATCTTGCTTTTGGACGAGCCAAGCACTCATTTGGATACGTTCTCAAGAGATTTGCTGTATAGACTTATAGATGAATACAGACAGCGGGCACCTCAGTTGCTCACGCTTATGATCACTCATCAACTGGAAGAAACGGAACATTTGCATGACCGCATTTGTCTTATGAAGGATGGCATGTTAACGGATGTTGGTGGTACTACATGACGTTAATCGACTACATACATATTCCATTGTTCCAGCGGGCATTGATCGCCTGTATGATCGGGGGTAGCTGTTTGTCCCTCGTGGGTATTGTCGTGGTTCAGTTCCAGTTGACAGTTGTGCGATTTGCTCTGATGCATCTGGCTCTTCTCGGAGGCGCATTCGGATTGCTCATCGGCATGAAGCCTATGCCCGGAGCCATGCTGGCTATTCTTGCCGGCTCGTCGTTATTCGGTCCGTTATCTGCCAAGGTCAAGCTCGAACCCGCCATAACTGGAGCCTTTCTCATGACAGGTTCGCTTGCTGCAGCTTTAATGCTGTTCCATATGGGGGGAATCCCTGCGATGGATGTATTTGGTCTGTTTGCAGGCAGTATTCTGACGCTCACTTCTTTAGATATGTGGTTGCTGGGTGGAATCAGCTTAATTATTGTGTTTTTGTTCATAGTTTGTTACAGGGAGATTCAACTTTTGCTTCATCATGCAGACCATTCGGAATGGCTAGGTATTCCCGCTACCAAAATTCGCAATGTGCTGCTGTTTCTGACTGGAATCTCGATTGGAATCGCGATGAAGCTTGTGGGAGCTTTACTGATTGACGCACTATTGCTTCTACCTGCCATGGCAGCTACTAGAGTAAGCAGAACGTATAAACAATTACTCTTGTTGTCATCTCTTTTTGGCACAATGACTGCTGTTGGAGGTTATATCGCTTCGCTTGTATTCGACCTGCCAACAGGTGCTTCCATAACCATGATTGGCGTCATCATCTCAAGCCTTTGTTATATGTTTACACGAAAATAATGATATCTGTGGAGGTTTAATTCTAATGAAACATTCCAGAAACATACTAAAAAAATTCTCCCCTCTGTTGGTGCTTGTCATGGGAATCATTCTTTTCACCGGATGTACAGGAAATGCATCCAGTACGGTAACTGAAAATGCTCAGGACACAGAATTGAAGCAAGCTGAAACGGTCACTCCAAAGATTGTCGCATCCACAAGCTGGACAGCGTTACTGGCTAAAACAGCTGGTGCGGACAGCATCTCGACCCTTGCTCCCGTGGACATGAAACATCCCAATGAGTATGATTTTAAACCTACCGATATTGAAAAAGTAAATGATGCGTCAACGGTTATTTACTCTGAATATGAACCGTTTATGAAACAAATTTTGGAGGCAGCCGAAGTATCCGACGAAGCTCGGCTTATCGTGGTAACAGAGAATACACCGGACATGCTTCGCAAACAGATCACCTCCATTGCAAAGAAATTGGGAACAACGGATACTGCACAGCAGGCATTGAAGGAAATTGACAGCACATTTGAAGCAGTGACTGCTGCAACGGCCAAGCTGGACACTGAATCCAAACGAGTGGTTGCTCAGGCTTACATGGTACCTGTAGCCAAAGCTCTCGGATACGAGGTCATTGGCGAATTCGGTCCGACTGAAGTGACGCCGACACAAGCAGCAGAGCTTGCCGCTTTGAAGCCTGCGCTGATTATCGATAATTTCCACTTACCTCAAGGAGCGGAAATTGCCAATATCGCAGATCGTCCGGTTGTCGAACTTCGTAACTATCCCGAAACTGCCGAACAAACACTGGTAGAGCTTATTCAGGAAAATGCCAAAAAGCTGGGACTCCATCTGGAAAATTTAAATAGAGATTAAACATAAAATCCGACCCTTTACAGAAAAGCTGGGTCGGATTTTTGTTATACAGTTATGTTTCTATTTTATTGAATTGCCTCTCTATCTCACATTCTCACGACTGATATCTGTGTACTAAACTTTGCGTGTAGGCATGCCTTTGGGATGAAAACAGCTCTCCTCTAGCAAAATTGTCGATGATTCGCCCCTGCTGTATAACCATTATTGTATCAGATACATGTTGAATTGTTCCTAGATCATGAGAAATGAACAAACAGGAAAAACCGATGCTCTTTTGCAAATTCGACAGCATGTCAACAATATGTGCCTGAGTAATCATATCCAGACTGGAAGTGGGCTCGTCCATCACAATCAGTGAGGGCTTACTGCTAATAGCTCTGGCAATAGCTACTCGCTGCTTCTGTCCGCCACTCAGTTGATGCGGATAACGATCCGTTATTTGAACGGGCAATTCAACCATCTCCAGCAAACGCCTCGCACATCTTTGTCTGTCGTGGCTGCAATCAGCCAGAATTGCAGGTGTTTTATTCAGGAGACTATCCAGAGGTTCCATGAGAGAATCTATAATTCGGAGCTGAGGGTTGAGGCTGGCTGCCGGATTTTGAAATACTGCCTGAATCTGTCCCTCTAAGGCCTGGTACTTAGCAACCTTTCCAGGACCTGCGAGTTCTTTTCCTTGAAAGCGGATTTGTCCAGCATCAATCTTTTCCATAAGTAAAATACAACGTGCCAGTGTGCTCTTACCGCTCCCGCTCTCTCCAATCAATCCGACGCATTCCCCTTCATGGAGATGGAAGGTAACACCGTCTAATGCTTTCGTTCGGATCTTGTGTTTCGTATGCCCTGCATAGCTTTTAATTACATTTTGAATTGCAAGTACGACCTCTCTATCTTCACTCATGACGAATCCCCCACTTTCACATGCTCTATTGAATGTTCGGGCTCAGTGCAGGTTAGTAAAGATTCGGCTGCCAGAAGCTTTCGAGTGTAGGCATGGGTAGAATGTGACAATACAGCTTGTGTTTCTCCTGATTCCAATATGTTTCCTTTACACATTATGGCGATCTGATCGGAGTAACCTCTCGCCAGCTTCAGGTCATGAGTAATAAATAAAATGGTACAGCCAGTATTGCTTCTCAGCCGAATTAACAACTCGAGGATGTCTGTTGCCGTAATCCCGTCAAGCGCAGATGTAGGCTCATCCGCAATAAGCAATTTGGGCTCAAGCATCATAGCTGTTGCAATAGATACCCGTTGTAGTTGTCCACCGCTTAGTTGGAACGGGTAGCTTTTAATCACGCGCTGTGCGGGTAAGCCGACATCCTCTAGAGCCTGAATGATGCGGTGTTGTCTTTTCTTACGGCCCCACGAGTAATGTTCCTGAAGCGTCTCATTCAACTGTTTCCCAATGGTAATAAACGGGCTGAATACGCTGGAATAGTCTTGGAAAATGTACCCGATCTCCTTACCGCGAAGCCGATTGATTTCTTTCTCGGACAATGTCTGAAGCGGCATACCGTTCAGCAGGATTTCCCCTGCTGAATGACGTACTTCATGGGGTAACAGCTGGCCAATCGACAGACCTGTCAATGTTTTTCCACTTCCACTCTCCCCTATGATGGTTAACCACTCACCAACATTGAGCGATAGACTGATATCATGTATGAGCGTCTGCTCACGAACGGCAAGTCGGAGTCCCTTGATTTCCAGTAATGTTGACATGCGCTCACTCCTTGCTGCGTTTGATATCAAGAATATCACGAATACGATCGCCTAGCATGTTGGACCAAAGCACCACGAGCATGATGGCAAGTCCAGGGGCAATCATGAGATAAGGTGAACTGTGAAAATAAAGCCTGCCCTCATTCAGCATCGCTCCCCATTCAGGTTCAGGCGGCTGTACGCCAAGACCTATATAGGAGAGCGATGCAATCATAAGAATAATCTTACCAATATCCAGTGAAGCGATCACAATCACATGAGACAATGCATGCGGCAGCAAGTGTTTCCACCAAATTTGATAGGAACGCAACCCGCTCAGGCGGGCAATAGTAACATACTCCTGTCCTTTCTCTGCAACGACGCTATTGCGAACAATGCGAGAATAGGTAATCCATTTGACCGAGATGATCGCAATCATCAGATTAAAAATACCTGGCCCCATTAGCCCACTGAGTACAATGGCAATGATGAAGTCTGGAAACGCCAGAAAAGCATCAGTTACTCGCTTATACACGCGATCCAGCCACCCTCCTGCATAGCCAGCTAATAAACCTGCAGGTATGCCAATGCTTAGCGCACCGAGCAGAACAAGCAGGCTTGTACCTACTGTATTACGACCTCCTAGCATCAGACGAGATAACAGATCGCGTCCAAGATCATCCGTTCCCAGGAGATGCTGCATGCTTGGTGGCAAGAGGCGTATTCCGAGCTGAACCACATAAGGGTCATATGGAGTCATATACGGTGCGCAAACTAAGGCCAGTACCACTATGATGAGCATGATGATATGAGTATTATTAAATCTGTTTACTTTGAGTCGGTTTGCTTTAGCTTGGCGCTGGCCACTCTTCATCCCTGGAAACCTCATGAGCGCTCCCCCTTCAATCGGATTTCGGGATTGAGCTGATCATGAACAAAGTCTACCAGCATGTGCATAAAGGTAACGATAATACCCATAAGCACCATGTACCCTTGGATGACTGGATAATCGCGGCTTTGAATGGCATCTACGATGTACTTGCCCAGGCCGGGATATGCAAACAGCACTTCAACCACGACCGTTCCTCCAAGCAAGCTTCCAATACTAATGCCAAACATCGTAACAACCGGGGTTAACGCATGCCGAAACGCATGGCGCCATAACACACGTCTTCCCCCAATACCTCGCGATCGTGCCCCACGGACAAAATCCTGTCCCAGACTTGCGAGCAAACTCGAACGAATGAGTCTCACATATACTGCTGACATGGTCAATCCCAGTGTCAATGAAGGCAGCACCAAATGTGCTAAGCTGCCTGTGCCCATGGAGGGAAGCAGGTGTGCTCTCACTGAGAAACCTTCTATTAAAAGAAGCCCCAGCCAGAAGCTAGGGACAGAGGTGCCGAGTACAGCCAAAAGACGGCTGATTCGGTCTATCATACGATTAGGATATAAGGCAGACAGCGTACCGAGCGGCACGGCAATCAGCAGTAAAACGAGTAGTGAGGTGCAGGTCAGCAGTAATGTTGCAGGCAACTTGTTCAGCAGTTCCTCCGTTACGGGACGTTTGGTCATATACGAAGTGCCCAGATCAAGATGCACAAGACGCGACAGCCACTGCCCAAACTGTACAAGCACAGGCTGGTTGAGCCCGAGCGCTTCCCGTTGCTGCTCCAGTTGTGAAGAGGTCACGGCTACATCATCAGAACGAAGCATCTCTCTGACTGCATCGCCGGGAGCTAGTTTCATTAAGACAAAGCTGATCAAGGATAACAATAAAACAAAGAGAACAAATTCTATGCTCCGTTTCAAAAGCGTATGTCTCATTATTCAACATCCAATTGATTGGTCAGCATGTAATATTCACTTTTACTGGTCACCCAATGTTTCACCCGGTCCTTATAAGCAACGAGGATATTCGGATGCACAAGGTAGGAATAATAGGTTTCCTGATCGATATAGCTCAGTATGTTCTGAATGAGCGCTGTTCGTTTATCCGTATCCACCATTTGATCAAGCTCATCAATCCATTTGGTTAACTGAGGGTCATCGATTTTGCCAAAATTAAGCGAGCCATCGGGTTTGAAGGAAACGTTCAGGAAATAGGAGGCATCTCCGCGCGGTGCAATAAGCGGACTGTATGTGCCTAGGTCCCAATCATCCTTGGTCAGCAGATAGTCTTCATATTGATCCAAAAATTCTATCGAAATGTTGATGCCAATCTCCTTCGCCTGAGCCTGTAACACCTGTGCAAAAAGTGGAAACTCTGCTCGTGAAGTGTAGGTGACTAGCTTTAAGCTTAACGGTTTGCCATCTTTGCTTACTTTGCCTTGAGTCACCTGATAACCGGCTTTTTGAAACCATTCCAGAGCGGCTTCTGTGCCTGTCTTTCTGTTTTCATATTTCGGGTTGAAGGAGAAGTTTGGCATAAACGGACCAGCAGCTACAGTGGCTTGTCCACCCATAATAACATCCTTCAATTCTTCACGATTGGCAAGTGCGTCAAAAGCTTTTCTAACGTATTTGTTCTGGAACTCAGGCTGATGTGTATTGAAAATAAGCTCATGTGTTTTCAAGCTCAGTACCGATTCAATATGCAGGCTTGTATCAGCCTTCATTGTTTCCATGCTTTCAACAGGTGGACGATAGACGATATCCGCATCTCCAGACATCAATGCAGACAGGCGAGCACTCGCATCTTCGTTGAAATTGAAGGAGGCACGACTAAGCTTGGCTGCTCCTCCCCAATAATTATTATACCGTTCGACCTTGAGCGAGCTACCCGCTGTAAACGATGTAACCTTGAATGGCCCTGTACCCACGGGCTTATGATCCGGGTCAGCTGCATTCACGTCCATAATCGACGTATTCGGGTGAACCAGTTCGGATGGAAATTGAGGAAACGGCTGCTTGGTGGTAATGCTCAACGTTTGACCAGATGCACGCATTTCTTGAATCTTCAACACCTGCTCGACACCCGGATTCACCTGAATTGCCCTTTCCAGGGATTTCCGCACTGCTTCTGCATCAAGTGCTCGGCCATCCTGAAACGTGACGTCGGGTTTGATCTCAAACGTCCAGTGCTGTCCGTCCGTTGTATCCCACTTGTCAGCCAGCCATGGTTGGATCTTCAGATCCTCTCCAAGCTTGACCAATGTTTCCGTAACCCCAGCTCTTAAAGGGGTGTAATCTTGATGGGGATCTATCGTTTGACTTGCAAAGTTAAATAAAAAACTAACTTCTTTCTCTTTTGTTTCGTTTGTTGCCGCAGTTGGTGTTGCTCCCTCTTTGGATGCACTGGAGCATGCCGAAATGACAAGCAGTGTACATAACACCAGAAGCATCATTAATTTTCTTTTTGTCTGCAAAGCCATCTAACCTCCATTAATCATTCATACATTAATCATTTGTACCATCTCAAAATGAGAACGTACGCAAAAACAGTACGTGTTCTATCGTACTTGATGACATGCATATGTGTAATAGCTCCAACGAGCTATTCATCACTAAAATTTGTGACAAAAAAAATCAAACTATTTAAAGTTATTCTGATCTTGGAGCTGAAAATTGAAATAAATAGGATTGTTCATAGGCAAATTGAAGCTGATCGGCCACACTGTTATACCATTTTTTCCCGTGACTCAGATCTACGAAGTCTGTGGCCTTCATACGACGCAGGCTAACTTGAAATCCAGCTTTCATGAAGGCTTCGGTTATCGTATCCAGCGAGTGATCCTGCATCGGAACGGCTGCATTGCTGTCGATCCGTTTCCGAATGGCAGGCAGACTGGTGTTATTACTATAGTCGGCAAAAGTTGCATAATAAATGCCGCCAGGTTTGAGACAGGTCCTGATCTGCAATGCATGTTCCTCCAGGTTCGGAAGCAGATACAGCACAGCCAAACTAAAAGCGCGATCAAACCGATTCACAAACCGCTCGGGTTGCCCTGTCGCATGGAATTCAAGCGGATAGTCGCCTTTGCGATCGTTGGCAATCTCAATGGAACGTCGAGCCAGATCAGTCCCCACTCCTTCTTTGAATGGTCGAAGTTCATACAAAAGCTTGAGAAATCCTCCCTGGTTACATCCAAAATCGAGAACACTGCATTGCTCCAGATTCTCCTCAGGAATAAAGCCTAGCACTCTCTTCCAGTGAGGAATATGATCTTCCTCCATGCCCTGATCCCCTTCTTCGGGATGCTTCCACCATACATCATATAATGTCTGTTCATTCAAGAGCATAACCTCCTTCATTTGTAGTACGTACCTTAAAGCTCTATCGCATTTTGTCAGAGCCTCTTCGACTGGATAGGGCAATACATCCCGCAACAATCATCAAACCACCAAATAAGGTCAGCACATCCGGAATTTCCTTCCAGAATATAAAGCCAAACATTCCGTTCAATACCAGACCGAAATAGCTGACGACCTGAACCACGATGGCACTTTCATGTGTGAATGCGCGGGTCAGGAATACTTGTCCAAGCAGTGAAACCACACCAATGGCTAGAAGGTACACCGATTGCATCAGGTCTGGAATAATAAATTGCTGCGACATAAAGGGCAATGCCACCAGCGCTGAGGTAGCGACAAAATAAAACACTATTTCATAGGCTGGATGAGTCTTACTCAAGTAGCGAATGGAGATCCCGGCTGCTGCCGAAAAGACAGCGCTTAATATCCCGACCAGAGCATAGGCAGAATAACTGGCATACTCATGGGGCTTGATCAGAAATATTGCACCCAGGAAAATCAAGGGCAGTATCGCTATAGTTCTGCGGGAAAGTCGCTCTTTCAGGAAAATAACCGAGAGCACAATGACAAAGACGGGTGACATCTGTGCAAGTATGCTCGCATCAGTTAAAGGAATCTTGGACAAGGTGAAAAAATAGGCAAGCATATACAATCCGCCGAGCAGACCTCTTAATGCCAGCATGGGAACTCCTGTTCGGGAAAAAGAAATCTGTCCATAATGCATCAATACGAGGATCAGAATAGTTCCTATCAGTCCGCGAAAGAAAGCAATCTCTGCCGGTGGAATCGTCGCACTGACCTCTTTCACAAGAACATTCATCACACTGAATACCAATGAGGAGAACAACGCTAACCATACACCGTTTTTCATGAGAACCTCTTTCATCATAACTTGTGTAAAAAAACTATTGCTCCAGGTCATATACCGCTGAAAGCAGGCATTTTGTATAATCATGTCTCTCTGGCTCGCTGATTTGCTCGCTTGCAAACTCATCAACGATTGCCCCATCCTTCATGACAAGGATTCGATTGCTCATCTGATGAACGGCTGCAATATCATGGGAGATGAATAAGAATGACATCTCCAGCTCGGTTTGCAATTGTTTTAACAGCTTGAGAATATTCGCTTGCACGGTAACATCCAGGCTGGAAGTGGGCTCATCAACGATAAGCAGCTCTGGCTTGAGGCTGATGCCTCTTGCAATGGCTACCCGCTGGCGTTGTCCACCGCTCAGTTCATGAGGGTAACGATCCAGATGTTCCAGTCCCAGTCCCACCATCTCCAGCAGCCTTACCGATGTTGCACGTCTGTTCTCCCTGACATCTACCAGAAAAGGAGGTTTAACCTCTGGAAAATTGTCCAAAGACTCCAGTACAGAACGCCAGACAGGCAACCGATCATTCAGGGAGGCATTACTATCCTGAAATACAACCTGAATGTGTTGCCTCATCTTTCGGAGCGTATTCTTTTTCGCCTTTACAAGTGAGGCTCCCAGCATTCGTATATCTCCATGATCAGGTTTTTCCAAGGCCAGCAGCAGTCGAGCCAGCGAACTTTTGCCACTGCCGCTCTCGCCAACTAGCCCCAGACACTCCCCTTTTTGGATGGTGAACGAAACCTGATGAACTGCTCGGACCGCATCCCTACCTCGTCCATAGGTTCTAACCAGGTTTTTAACCAGCAATAAAGGCTCCATCATCTGTTACCCCCAAATTGTGTTTCTTGAGGACTCATATGCTGCTTGCGAGAGATAGTCGGACAAGCCTTTAGCAGTGCTTGCGTATAGGGATGGTGGGGGGCATGCTTAATCTGTTCCCGGCTTCCTGTTTCCACAATATGGCCACGTTGCATGACCGCGATTCGGTTCGAACGCTTAACAACCTGCCTCAAATCATGAGAAATCAACAAAATTGCGCAACCGACTTCATGCTGAAGCTCCTCCATCAAGTCCATGATGGCTTGTCCAGTGATGACATCAAGCGCGGTGATCGGTTCATCTGCAACCAGCAGAGCCGGCTTCAGCATCAAAGCGGCTGCGAGGACAATTCGCTGCAATTGTCCTCCGCTCAACTGAAAAGGATAGCTCCGAAAGGAGCGTTGCGCAGGAAGGTTTACACGGTGTAGCCAGTCTAACGCCATTTCTTTCGCTTCCGCTCGCGTAGCCCGGGTATGTGTACGAATGACTTCGATCAACTGATGGCCAACCTTCATGAACGGAGTGAAGCTGCCACGATAATCCTGAAACACACAACCAATTTCTTTACCTCGCAGCGATTTCACGTACCCTGCGCGTGACTCTAACAAGTTTATCCCTTGGAAAATAATCTGCCCATGGGTAATGGTGAGTGGTTTGGTCAGAAGACCGGCGACCGCACTGGCTGTAACACTTTTTCCACTTCCACTTTCTCCGACAAGCGCCAGTGTTTCTCCGATACGAATATCAAACGAAATATCTTCCGTAATTCTGTGGCTGTGTCCCTGATGGACGGCACTGATCGTCAAATGATTTACATTCAGGATGGGTTGCCCTTCCGTTAATCTCCTCAATGCTTCTCCCTCCCTTCACCTGAAACCATTTTAACGATTACGTATGTCCAAATGATCCCGAATAGCGTCACTGATCAGATTAGAGCTGAATACAACCATCAGAATGCATAACCCAGGGTAAATCATCAGTTGTGGAGCCGACTGGAAGTACGAGCGTCCCTCATTCAGCATTGCCCCCCACTCTGGAGCAGGAGCCTGCACACCCAGACCGAGAAATGAAAGCATCGATATCAGCAGAATGAAACGACCTACATCGAGTGCAGCCATGACCGCGAGCGGCGACGCAACCTGTCTTACCAAATGACGATAAAGAATGATCCACATCCCGCTGCCAGCCACAACAGCAGCTTTGACATAATCTTTTTCCTTTTCGAGCAGCACAATACTCCTTACCAATCTTGCATAGGTAATCCATTTCACACACGCCACAGCCAGCATGACATGAAGCAGACCTGGACCAAGAAAGCCGGCAACAGCAACAGCCAATAGAAATTCAGGAATTGCACCAATGCCATCGACGGTTCTCATAAGGAACGTATCCAGCTTACCACCCCAAAATCCGGATACCATGCCGATGGGAACACCTATAAGGATGACTGTAGTCAACACCAGAAAGGATGTGCTCATCGTTGTTCGGGTCCCATCTATAATGCGGGACAAAATGCATCTGCCCAGATGGTCAGTACCTAGCGGAAATTCGGCACTGGGTGGAAGTAAACGATCGGACATACCAACCAGCAGAGGATCGTTAGGTAATATCCAGGGTCCAATGAGAGCGATCAGGAGGAAAAACAGAATAATGCCCGCACCGAGCCGCAGCAGCAGACTCGATCGAAGACGTTGGACTCTGTGAAACTCCACAGGGTTCTCAAGAGATGTCCATTTCACATGTTTCTCCCCCTTCCCGAGCGAATTCGGGGATCGAGCAGACTATAACTAAGGTCCACTAACACATTGGCCGTCACAATAAATATGCCTGTGAGAAGAACATATCCCTGAATAACCGGATAGTTACGTTGAGTGATCGCCTCCATAACCATGCTTCCCAGACCCGGCCAGGCAAAAAGGGTTTCAGTCACAACTGAACCGGCCAGCAGAGCACCCAGACTCATCCCGAAAATCGTAATGACTGGCAGAAGAGCGGCACGAAGCGCATGTCTAGCGATGACCCTCCACTCCGCTAAGCCTCTTGCACGCGCGGCACGTACATATTCCTGAGATAGCGCATCCAGCAATCCCGACCGTAGCAGACGAATGTACTCAGGGGCCATGACAAACCCCAGTGTAATGGATGGAAGCACGAGATGCCTGACGTTGCCACTGCCCATCGTAGGCAGCCAGTTTAGCTTGAAGGCAAAGGCGTAGATCAACAATAAGCCTAACCAGAAGCTGGGGATGGAGGCTCCGATCAGTGTGAATAGTCGACTGAGATGATCCGGCCATTTCCCTTTATATTTTGCAGCCAATATGCCAAGCGGCACGGATATCAGCAATATTACAATGATCGCACCCGAAGTCAGGTATACTGTGGCAGGAAGCCGATCCATCATCAGATCCCACACGGCTCGATGGTTAACAAATGACGTTCCGAGATCTAGCTGAATCACGCCCCGAAGCCAGAGACCATACTGCTGTACGAGTGGCAAATTCAGCCCAAGCTGTTCCCGTACCTGCTCCTGATCCGATAGGGAAACGGCCCCCTCACTGGCCTTTAATATCGTGAGCACGGGATCACCCGGAGCCATCTTCATAAGCAGGAATGTCGCCAGACTTAGCACGAAAAGTACAAAAATCAGATGAATAATGCGTGAAAAGAACTGACGAAACATGTTACTTCACATCCAGTGCACGAGTTACAATGTAAAACTCCTCTGCTCCAGGCTTCCAGCCGGTTACCCGCTGATTGATCCCTACCAGAATGCTGGGATTGATGATATAGGAATGAGGCAAAGCTTTGTTAATCACTTTAACCGCCTGCTGTGTAAGCTTGTTGCGCTTCTCCGTATCACCTGTCTCATTTAGTTCCTTCAGAATAGGCTGCAATCCATCAACTTCAATATTGGCAGGGTTATAAGAACCTCCTGGAACATATGCGGAATTCAGAAATGAACCTCCGTCTCCTCTTGGCGATGTTAAATAACTCGATGTAGATATATCCCAATCGCTATGATCTGCAATATAAACTTCCGGATATTCCACAGAAACAATCTCAATCGTAATACCCGCTTGGGCTGCTTCAGACTGAACCACCTGCGGGATCAGTGGCAATTCGGGATTTACTCCTGTAAAGGCGATAAGCTTCAATGCCAGCAGCTTGCCATCCTTTTGTAATTTTCCATCTGAGCCTTTTGTGTACCCTGCACTTTCCAATAGCTGAAGTGCACCTTCTACGTCTGTTTTCTGATACCCTTCTTTGTTGCCAAAAGGAAGAGTAGCATTAAATGGCCCATTGGCTGGTGATGCATGACCAAGCATAATATCCTGCACAATTGCATCCCGGTCAATCAGTTTGTCAAAGGCCTCTCGGACACGGTGGTCACTGACGCTTGAGCTTGCAGGATTATAGGTGAAATAATGTGTTCTCAAGCTCGTAACAGAGCTAACGTTTAGCTCGTTGTCAGCTTCGATGGAGGCCAGCATCTCTGGAGACAAATGAAATACAATGTCCGCTTGCTTGGACTGAAAAGCGAGTGTTCTGACATTGGCATCAGCATTAAATTTGAATGTAACCTCGTTTAACTTGGCCTCACCATCCCAGTAATTGTCGTTACGCACCAGATGAATTTCGCTGCCTGGTGTGAAGTTTGTAACCTTGAACGGACCGGTTCCTACCGGGGCAATGTTGAAGGCTTCTTTGCCCATTTGATCCTCGGCCGCTACACTAATAATGCTAGTGGTTGGATGCACCAGTTCTGTAGGGAATGCCGGGTAAGGCTCGGTAGTCTTAATTCGAAGCTGTTGTCCGTCCGCCTCCATTGAAGCGATTTTAAGAGCGGCGGCAAGTGCTTTACTGTCGGCAATGCCACGCTCAAATGATGCTTTTACCGCTTGAGCATCCAGTGGTGTTCCATCCTGAAATTGTATGCCTTCCCGAATCGAGAAGACCCATGTGTAATCATCCTTCGCTTCCCAGTCACTTGCGAGCCACGGAGAAACCTGCATATTTTCATTCAGTCGCAATAATGTTTCCGTTACACCAGCACGTAGCGCAATCCACGTATTGTGCGGATCCAACGTATCATTGGGAAGACTATGTATGATCGTAATATTCTTGGATGTCGATACAGTTGGACTCTTTTCCTTGTCAGATGAACCAGAAGCATTATTTCCCGCGTTGTTCTGATTACATCCGGACAGAAATATGACCGTGCATAACATCAAGATAAGTCCCAAGAAGACTTTACTGTGCTGTGATCGAATCCATAAACTCATGATTTGAAAACATCCTCTCTACCCTTTAAATTTTGTGTTTGCATTTCCGGGATAATGGTCTGTGCTTCCTCCAATGTGCGGTCATGGACAAGCTCAGAAGGGAATCTTCCTGCTCCTTGTTGCTCCATGAACGTTCCTAATTGATGTTCAAAGTTCAGCAATAGTGTGCTGGCTTGGGGCATTGGAATTTGTAATGTTTGTCCAACATGGTACAACAGCTTTAATTTCCTGTAATCTTCATAAGGAACACGTGGAATAACCCATTTCCCATGCTGATCCAGGCTTACCTGCTGGTAAGGTACGGCTGCGAATGGACGATATTGACCCTGTTTGTCAGGGGTGGAGAATGGATCAATGAGAAGTGAAGCGTACCTGACATACAGCAAATACTCCTGATGAAGTTCATCAAGCTGAACGAATTCCTCGATATCTGATCTGGAGAGTGATTGCTCCTGGACAGGATAGTTGTCATCATTCATAAATTTCAGCAGATTCATCGGCTCTGCTCCAAACTTCATAAGCACGCTGGAAATTTCCTTCCACAGGCGCACCATACTGCGGATTGTGCCCGATGTAACAGGGCCTTCCGGGTATAGCTTATACATATATTTGGTGGAGCGAGTAAGGCTGAAAATTTCATTTAACGAAAATGAATCCATAAAAAACGGTGGATGCACATAGGTCGTAATGCTTCTGCTTTCGGCTTCGATGGGGGAAGACATGCATTCAGCTTCAATGCCCAAACTATTCAAAAATTGTTGAAGGTGGAGCAGCGTACGACTGCTTGTGCGACTGGAACCGATGTAAATCTTCTTCTTCAAGCCTTTGACCATTGATTTCAGGAAAGTAGGCATAGCTGGATCAAATTTTGTAGCTGCATAGTATGTGGAGAAGCTGATCACCTCTATGCGCTCACGCGCAACGCCAAGGCTTTCCTGTACAAGCATGTTCGAACCGATTCCCGGCGAGATTAGAATGATACGTTTAACCCGAAGCTTGTAATCCAGCTTTAATTCACGGATGACATCAACGTAGCTGTGACAGGGAACGCACATAACAATCGTTTGCCAATCGTCTTCTATCGTGTCGAATCCTGCATAAAACCTGTCCAGACGGGCAGTTGCCGAAAAATGTTTGGCGCGTTCAACCAGAACCTCTGTGGATACGTAGAATTCGTGCTCATCAAGCTCTGTTTGAAGTCGCTGTGTGTGTGTTCCCTTCCGGTTCGCTATACCCATCTGATCAGACCAGCCTTTGGACAGATCCACGGCAACATGAATCCCCGCCGGGCCTGCGCCAACAATCAAGACGGTGCCCAGAGCCGATTTTTCTTGCATCTTGTCCCACCTCCTTACCTTCTCTGTATGACACTGTGCTTCGGTTCAATAATCATCGTTTCATAGAAACCTTTCCCTGCGGAGATCGAAGTTTTTCTCCAATCGTCTGACAACTCCTCTTCAACCGGGTAATTGAAAAGGGATTTTAATCCATTGCCATAGCGCATCAAGATTCGTGTGTCGAGTTGAATTCTTCCTTTGAGATCATTCAGGATATCCAGTTTGTTACGAACTAGAGAGGCAATGATGATATGTGTAGCCTTACTCACAAAAGACAACTCAGCGATCGGTCTTCCAGAGAAAACAATTCTGTCGGCAAGCCCCCAGGTGTCGGCTACTTTCCTCCCCTTTTCAACAGCCTCCGGATCGATGTCGAGACATACAACTTCTGCACCCGTTTCATGAGCGATGGTCAATGCGGAGAGAGGAAATGCACCTGAGCCAATAAAAAGAACTTTAGAGTGCGGATCAAGCTGGAAATCCCGAAGCTCGCTTCGGACGGATTGTGAGAGTATTTCGATATACTCACTCACATTCAAACGATTCTCAATCGCTAGAGCAGATTGATACTTTTCCATTTCACACAACGCTTGTACAGATGTTTCGCGAAGTTGGGTGCCATATAACTGGATTTCCTCCTGACTTCCCCACGCAAGCCACTGTCTGTCGTTTTCCTCCAACGTCATAAATTGACAAAGTGAATCCAGCTTCAGTTGTAAAAGATCAAAACATTCTTCATGTTCCTTGGCATAGGCATTTAATTGCTTAATCTCGTATTCTAATGATCTCAAGGAAAGTAAGAAGGCATATTTACTTTTCAATGTATTTCCTCCGTTCTGGATTAGAAACCTCATTAATCCTTATTCATTGGAGTATAAACAGAGCTGTAAATAAAGCGCTAACATTATGCTGTTCATAGTGTACATAAAAAGATATTTTTTCCATATAGCTCAATTTAGCTATAGTGATAGTCGTTTTGTGTCTAATTTGTGAGATCAAGGAAGATCATAATATATTTCTGACGGACCGAGCCTTTCTAATATGCTGCTTTGTGTCAATACACCCACTCCAATAGAGCGACATTTATTAACCTACGCACATTAAAAAGTCCGCAACCGCTAATTGTGGTTACAGACTTTCAGTAGTACATATTCCTATGTTTCAATTAATTTAGATAAAAAAACATCTATTTCATGCACTTTACTGACAGTGGTACTTTTACGCCGGGATTTGTAACAAACATGGGAGGCGGATAAACAAATTTATTCTTTAAAAAGCTGAAAGTTGTAGACGGAAATGGGTTCAGTTTCAATATTTTTTATCTCAGCATCCACGTAAAAAACATCACGTAACATTTCTTTTGTAATTACTTCTCGAGGCGTTCCAAAGTTATATACTGCTCCAGATTGAAGCACAATGATGTGATCTGAAATCATGGCTGCTTGATTAATATCATGTAGGACCCAAATAATGGTAAGACCTTGTTCGCTATTTAACCGTTTAATCAGTTCAATGATTTCGAGTTGATGATGGATGTCTAGATAAGAAGTAGGCTCGTCTAATAACAAAACAGCAGGCTGTTGGGCAATAGCCATCGCGATCCACGCCCGCTGGCGTTCCCCTCCCGACAAACGATCTAGTGTTCTTTCCGCTAAATCCATTAAATGAGTAAGTGAGATGGCTTGATCAACAATGGCATGGTCTTCTTGATTCAATCGTTCGAATTTACTTTTATGAGGGAAACGACCATATTCGATAAGTTGCCTAACTGTTACCTCAGGATTACTCTCATGGACTTGCATTAAAAAGGCTAACTCTCTTGCAAAAGCTTTTCTGCCCCATGTATTGATATCCCTATTTTTAAATAGAATCTCTCTGGCTGTAGTCCGAATTTGCTTTCCCAGCGCTTTTAATAGTGTACTTTTACCACAGCCATTGGGACCAAGAATACTATGAATCTTTCCTGCTTCAAACGTAAGGTTTAGAGCTGAAATGACTTCATTTTCATGATATCCAATATGAGTATTCTTCGTCTCCAGTGTCATAATGTTCTCTTCTTTCGTAACAAATATAAGAAAAATGGAGCACCTATAACACCCATAATAATGCCCACAGGCAGCTCAATTGGTGCGAAGGCAATACGGCCAATGGTGTCAGATAAACACAGAACGGTCACTCCCAGGAGTGCTGAAGCAGGAAGTAATATCCGATAATCATTCCCCACAAGCATCCTGGCAGCATGAGGTACGATTAATCCCACAAAACCAAGCATGCCCACGATACTTATTGCACTTGCAGCAAGCAAGGCGCTTACAGCAATAAACCATAAACGGTACCCCTCTGTGTTTAATCCCAGTGATTTCGATTCTGAATCCCCGAGCAACAGTACGTTCATTCGTTGAGCACTTAATAGTGCCAAAAGTAATCCAATAATGCTGTATGGGATAATCGTCTCGACATGTCCCCAGCTTTTAGCAGACAGACTTCCTACCATAAAGGAAACCGCACCTTGTATACGATCACTATAAAAAGTATACAGTGCGGAGACCCCAGAATTTAAAAAAGCAGATGTTGCTACCCCAGCAAGAATTATTCTCATTGGAGAAACGCCTCTATCCCAAGCAAGTAAATAGATTAACAAAGCTGAAGCCAGCGCTCCAACAAACGCAACTGGTACTAACAAATGTGAGAATGCCGGGAAAACCAGCAACATGGTGGTTCCAAATAACCCCGCACCAGAGGAAACACCTATGATGTGGGGATCAGCCATAGGATTGCGCATAACTCCTTGTAATAATGTGCCTGAAAGTGCTAGATTTATACCCACAAATACGGCTACAAGTGTACGTGGCAATCTGATATTCCAGATAATTGTGTAATAATCAGAACTTGTATTTCCGAATAAAATACTTAGAATAGACCGTACATCCACGGAGACAGCTCCAAAGCCTAAACTAATGATGATACTAATTATGGCGGAGCTCATAAAAAGTCCAATAATAAAGAGCTTCCAGTTCAGTTTGTTTTTAAAGCCGCTATTCTTAATCATATTCGTTTAATTAGGTTGACTTGCAGTGATCAAGTCTGCCATATATTTATAGGATTCGGCAACATCAACACCAGGAGCAATTGCAAATTTATGTTTGGGAAGAAAGAACATTCTGTCATTTGAGACAGCTGAAAGTGATTTCCATGCTGGATTGGATTTGAAATTTTTCTCAATCATTTCTTCTGCTTCCTCATTCGTTGTATGAGAAAGAATAAAGAGATAATCAGGATTAATCATTACCATCTCTTCCATGCTAAACGGAATATATCCAGCAAATGCTTCTCCAACTATGGATACTGTAGCATTACGAAGTTTTAACTGATCTGCAATATCTACAGCTATGGTTGAACTTTGCTCAACATATGCAGTGTCTCCCATGACAGTTAGTATGGCATAAGTCGGCATTTCTTTCTGGTCTGGAATCTGCGCGATCGTTTGATTGATATCTGAGTTCATTTTATCTACAAGCTCTTTGGCTTTTTGTTCATTACCCGTAATTTTCCCCATTAAAATCGTATTCTGTTTTATGTCTTCGATAGATTGGGTATTCAAATTTGCTAAAGGAATGTTAGCTTCTTTGAACATTCCTCTCAATTTCCCATGGTCAAAGCGCTGACCAATCACCAATTCAGGCTTCAATTCGAATACCTTTTCCATATTAACCTCGTGCATCAATCCTACCTTCGGAACGTCTTTCGCTTCTGCAGGTGGATCAATGTTAAAGGGAGTCGGTACTCCCACTGCTTTTCCTCCAACTTGATAAAAGGAATGCAGTACCTGCTCATTCAAGATAACGATCCTTTGAGGTTTTTCCTGAAATGTAACGATTTCCCCATCAAAGTCTTTAAAAGTTAGATAAGGTTTAGCTGAATCATTTGCCGCAACATTTTCTATGTTCCCTTGTTGTTGTGAAGTACTTTGGCAACCACATACAATTAGAATTGTGACCAAAATACTGATTATGAATTTGAATCGGTGCTTCATCATTGTTATCCCCTTTGATCGTTTTCTTAAATTTTCACTCAACAAACCTAAGTCTATGGTAAATCATGTGAATAAATATATGCCTCAACTGAGCTATTTTTTAGCTTAGTGAGAAGAAAAACTAACAATGAATGAAATAACAGGATAAAGCTCACACCTATTGTCTGTTCGTATTCCAAACAAGTCCTTGCTCAAGAGCATAACGCGTTAATTGCACCCGATTTTGTAACTGTAGCTTCTGCAAAATATTTTTCAAGTGGTTCTTCACGGTGTATTCGGATATGTCATATTTCCCTGCAATTTCTTTGTTTGTCCATCCTTCAGCCACCCCATATAATATATCCAGTTCTCGGGTCGTCAGCTTAACTTCGGTTTTCTTCTTTTCTGTTACATTGACTTCCTTCAGAATCTGATAGGCAACATCTCTGGACATGGGAGCTTCCTCGTTAATGATAGAATGCAGATATTCAAGCCATGTCGTTGGTTCCAAATTTTTGAGCAGATATCCTTGTGCTCCTCTTTTGAGAGCTTCAAGTAGATGAATCATATCATCCGAAACCGTAATCATGACTATTTTCACATAGGGAAAACCGAGTTTGATTCTCCGCGTTGCTTCGAGTCCGTCCATAATGGGCATTTGAATATCCATTAAAATGAGATCGGGAAGCCACTTTTCCATGAAGTCAATCGCTGCTTGTCCGTTGTTCACCTCACCAATAATTTCAAAATGATTGTCCAGGCTCAAAATTTCACGAATGGCCTCCCTTGCATGGGCGTGATCATCCACAACCAGTACTCTTGTTGGAGTCATTGTCATATCAATCCCCCTTTTTGAATCTCGACGATGGTTCTTCCATCCTTACGATACATGTTCATGATCCAACCCATCTCATTACAGCGCTCCTTCATAATTCGTAAACCGAACTTGTTTTTCTTGGCAAATGGATCTCCCTCAAACCCTTGACCGTTATCCGACACAGTAATTTTCCAGCTATGACTCATCCCTACTGCAGTGATTGAGCCTTCAGTAGCTGACGCATATTTGTCCATATTAATAAGTGCCTCACGTATACAAGCAGATAATTCTATTTTTTCTTTATCATCTTGATGATGCTCCTCTAGATCCCAGTGAATATGGATTGGTGTACGGATGTCTTTAGACATCGCATGAACTTGCTTCAGAAGTGATGGTGAGGTCCGGTGTACAGGATTTTCGTCACGATCCAGTCGAAGATTGGTGATCGCTTGTCTGACATAACGATTTACCTCATGAATCGTTTTACGAATGGACAGAACGTTTTGTTCTTGTTGATTCCCGTTACTTCCTATTTCAAGCTTATCTGCCTTAACAGATAGCAAAAACAGAGATTGAGCTATTCCGTCATGAAGTTCTCGTGCCAGCTCTTCACGTGCTTCAAGTGCAGCTTTGGCAGAGCGTGCACGTTCCAATTCTTTCTGAATGTTTTCAAGGATACGGAATAGCTTGGTTAACAATGTAATCGTAACAAGATACACCAACACCGGTGTTAACCAATTGCCCAAATCCATCGAGATATAGGGTAATAAAAATTGATGTCTGACATATTCCCAAATAGCCACCGTAATGGTTGGAATGAAAAGAATCATCCATTTAATTTGTTTATAGGACATAATGCTCCTCCTGTATTTGAATAGAGAACTATTAATGGGGCAAACGAAGAATATATCCGAACCCCCATAGGGTTTGAATGAGGTCTTCACGATTCGATACATACTCCGATAATTTGTCCCGTAATCTTTTGACATGGGTATCTACTGTTCGGTAATCCAGTTCTTCGTTTTTCTCCAGCTTCCAGACGATTCTTAACAAATCCTGTCTGGAGAAGGCGATCTCCGGATGAGTTGCCAGATGGTATAACAAATCAAATTCTTTTGGTGTCATATGAATTTCTTCATCTTTGACCAGAACTTTTCTAGAAGTGGGATTAATTAAAATGGATGAAATCATTACCTCACTGGCGGAATGATCGGGTATAACATGCCCGTAAAAACCGGTAAAACGTGCCATCATCGACTTGATCCGAAGCACAACTTCCCTGGGGCTGAAGGGTTTCATCACAAAGTCATCTGCTCCAGCCTTAAACGCCTCAATTCGGTCACTTTCTTCAGATTTTGCTGTCAGAAACATCACAGGAATGCTTGTGCTCAATCGCAGATAATTGCATATTTCAATACCCATAATGTCAGGAAGCATCCAATCAAGAATGATTAATGCATAAGAACCTTTATGAAGTTTGCTCAAAGCTTGCACACCAAGGGAGGCCTCTTCGATAATAAATTGTTCTTTTTCCAGATACATTTTAAGCAGCCTCCGGACCCTTTCATCATCATCCACGATCAATATTCTGTTTTTTTGCAGGGTCCCATTCATATGTCATACCTCCATCTAATCAAACTAAATAGCGTTCATTTACGTCCTGCTCCAGAGTAAAATGAGTTTATCGTAACCAGCATACCGTTAAATGATAAAAAAAAGCATGACTCTATAGAGCCATGCGTTCAAAAGATTATTATTCAATTGCAAACAATGTATGAACGATATGTAATATGGATTTTAGAATTTACCGAACATACTTATCTGAGAGAATAACAAAGTCCCTCCCAGTATTGTAGACCTGAACTAAGAATATCCATTCTAGAATTTAATATTGATATATGATTAATTTTAATGTAGATTTGACATTACATTTTTAAATGAATAATTTAGAAGCGAAAGGGATAGTCATGGAAATTTATCTTAAATACTTTTTAATTGGCCTTGCTATTGCAATGCCGGTTGGAGCAATTACAGTAGAAATGACGAAGCAAGGATTAAAAAATGGATTTGTTCATGGATGGGCTGTGGGTCTGGGCGGCATGACCATAGACTTGATGCTTATACTCGCATTGTACTTCGGTTTTGCGTCCGTCCTTGCGTTACCTTATATCCAAATCCCATTATGGATTGTAGGTGCCGGGTTTCTTGCCTACTTGGGCTATGATTCAATTAAAAATGCGGATAAAGATATTACGCCATCAAACGAGAGGGCTCAAAAATCATTTTTTAGTACATACCGAAATGGATTGTTCGTTGCAGTCTCACCTGGTAACTTGGTGTTTTGGATCTCTGTATTTGGTGCTGTTTTGTCACAATCGTATATTTCTTCCAATACAGGCAGCTTTGTTGTAGCAGCAAGCGGTGTGATGAGCGGAATATTACTTCATGATTTAGGCCTTTTATCCATTGTTTCAGTAACCAGAAAAGTGATGAGTCGTCGAATGATCCAATGGGTATCTGTTATCGCTGGTATGATGTTACTCGGTTTCTCACTATATTTTCTCTATGAATTTGTTGTGAGCATTATTCAATTATTTGAAAAATAAGCTTTCCTTAAGAAAAAGGGATTCGCCACTCTGCGAGTCCTTTTTTCTTAAAAAGCTCATTTATATAAAAAACTGAGAAAAATGATTCAAAGGTCAAGACGAAGATTAAATATATGCTTAATCGGCAATCGGACCATGTTCTTGTCCCCCGATAATTTTCATCCCCTGAAAAAGAAAAAAAGAAAATGACAGTCCAGAACGTGAAAATAAGGTGCTGAACTGTCAGGTTTGTTGAACTATCGTTTCCAGTTATAAACGATTAAATATTTTATTTAATAGTTCCTTTTGAATCGGTTTAATATTAATGATACTTCTAATGCCTTTTGCCTTCAGTTCAGCATCCTCTACTGTATTGGCTACCCCTAGCTCTAACAGAGTGCCAGCTGCAACAGTTCCCGTTCTACCCTTGCCTCCACCACAATGAAAGGCAACCTTCTTGTCGGCATTATATGCTCCAACAACCTCATGAATGGCTTGTTTAAAAAGCTCGGCTTCATGTTCTTTCGTATCGTCATCAAGCGGAATCTTCACCCAGTTCACATGATCTGTTGGATACGCACACTCTGTTGCTTCTTCTCGAAGATCCACCACGACTTCAATGCCTTCGTTCAGAACCATAGCCTCTACGTCGACAGCTCCGCCCATAAAAATTTGTTCAGCAATAAGTGCATGGTATTTCTTTTCGGCGTGATCCATTTTACTTACCTTCTTTCAAGAACTGCTCGATTCGAGCTTTAATGGAATCGCGGACCTCAGCGAATGTAGCTGTGATTTCTTCCTCTGTACCTGTCGCCTTGGCTGGATCATCGAAGCCCCAGTGCCATCTTTCAGCTTTGTCATTACGTACAACGGGACAATTATCGTTGGCATGACCACAAAGTGTGATGATGTAGTCTGCTTGTTTTAAAATCTCAGGATCAATTACATCTGATGTATGATTCGAAATATCGATTCCAGCTTCTTTCATCGTTTGAACAGCACGAGGATTTAAGCCATGCGCCTCTAATCCTGCACTTCTCACCTCATATTTGTCACTACCAAGTGCTTTTAAAAATCCATCGGCGATTTGGCTTCTGCAAGAGTTTCCTGTACATAAAAAGTAAACAAGTGGTTTGTTGTTCATGATTATTGATCTCCTTTATCTTTGGCTTGGCTTACTTGTACTTTCGCTTCGCCCATTTTTGAGTTAATTAACGTTTTTATAATCATAGCGATAACAACCAATGCTACTGTGATTACGGCAATCATTAACCAAACGTTTATGTTTGTTGAATGAATCAAGTGTAACCACAAATACAGTCCTGTTAACGTGATAAAGAGCGTTGGGATGGTGAGTACAATTCCAATTTTGAAATAACTTCCCCACGTGATTTTTACATCTTTGCGGGACAGTACATGTAGCCACAAAAGTGTGGCGAGCGATCCAATCGGTGTGATTTTTGGACCCAAGTCACTGCCGATAATATTGGCATAAATCTGCGATTCCCGAATGACACCTTGCGTGCTGGTTCCATCAATAGCAAGCGCATCAATCATCACTGTGGGCATATTGTTCATAACCGAAGACAATACTGCAGCTATAAAGCCCATACCAAGTGTGGAGATGTAGAGCCCCTGGTCAGCAATAGCTTGAATGACCTTACCAAGTTCATCCGTCAATCCTACATTTCGGAGTCCATAAACGACGACGTACATACCAATGGAGAAAATCACGACTGCCCATGGGGCCCCTTTAATGAGCTTCCAGGTTTGAATAGCGTGACTCTGCCTTGCAGCTAAGATAAACAAGATGGCTATAACCCCAGCGATAACAGAAACCGGAACTTGAATGAACTCGCTCAACAAGTACGCCACCAGTAGCACGGCTAAAATCACCCAAGATATGTTGAACAGTTTCTTGTCCTTGATCGCTTCAGCTGGCTTTTTGAGCTGACTGACTTCGTAGTTCCTTGGAATACTCTTTCTAAAGAACAAGAACAGGACCAGAAGACTTGCCAGTATTGAAAAGAAATTTGGAATAATCATACGACTTGCATATTCCACAAAGCCAATACCAAAGTAATCCGCAGAAACGATATTGACGAGGTTACTCACGACAAGTGGAAGTGAAGTTGTATCTGCAATGAAGCCGCTAGCGATGATAAAAGGTAAAATCATCTTTGGATCAAATTTGAGTGCTCGGACCATAGCAAGCACAATGGGCGTTAAAATCAGTGCGGCACCGTCATTTGCAAAGAACGCTGCAACACCAGCGCCAAGCAGCACAACATAAACGAACATCAGCTTACCATTACCTCGTGCGAGCCTTGCCATGTGTAGTGCAGCCCATTCAAAGAATCCAATTTCATCTAAAATCAGTGAAATTAAAATAATAGCTACAAAAGCAAGCGTGGCGTTCCATACGATTTCTGTAACCGTACCTACATCAGATAGACTGACGACACCAAAAAGAAGCGCAAGGACAGCTCCAGCTGACGCGGACCATCCAATATTAAGTCCCTTAGGTTGCCAAATCACAAAAGTCAGTGTAATCAAAAAGATTAATATCGCGATAATGGTCATGCTTCCTCCTGAGGACCACAGCAGTTATTCAATCCTGCTATTTTATCTTTCATGGATGGCAGATACGGATACACACACTGAACATATGCTTCTGCATCTGGATTAAGAGAGTAGTACACCCACTGCCCTTTTTTCTTTTCATTAAGGAGACCGGCTGCCTTTAGTTTTCGAAGATGCTGACTGGCGTTTGGTTGTGACATGCCAATAATGTCTGTGATATCACATACACAAAGTTCCTGTTCCTGAAGTAGCGCAATGATGGTCAAACGTGTTTTATCAGCTAATAACTTATACGCCTCAGCCATCTCCTGAATTGTTTGTTCCATATGTACACCCCCTGTGATTAGTCTTGTCAGCTTCATTTAATTAAATAAGCATATAATAATTCACTTATATAATCAATGATGAATATAAGTAGGTTTAGTGCACCAAAAAAGTCTGCAATAAAGATACATTTTAGTTTCCTCCTCATAATTAGTTGCTTATGTAAATCGTTGATCGTCAGGTAAGGGCGTTTTTTGGACCAAACCCAACGTTACTAGACTTTGAACCTGGCCGCTAAATGTCGTGTATCAATGGTTCACAAATTACTTGAATATGAGCATCAAACTAACCTGCCCGTCAGCTTAATGACACCGATAAAGAATCTATCATCATATGTGCCGTTTTCTTTACCTTTCCAATAATAAACGAGTTCTGTGCCTTTGGTCGGAAGAACCTATTTCATTTAAGCGAAGCCTTATTTCATAAATGTTTTTATCTAGCCAAGTGATCTCCATCATTATCTATTTAGGTAATCAATTAATCTGCAATGATACAATGATCTTGTCCCCCCGACATCTAACAATTGCAGACAACCATAAAAAAACCTTTTCTCAAAAGACATGAGAAAAGGGCCAATATAATATATGTTCTAGGTTGTTGTCATGAAGATGATAAAGGATGGTCATTCAGGATCTGCTGCGCCAAATGTAGCTCATCGTCAATAAGCTGCTCATACATTGTGCAGACCTGTTCAATTACAGTCTCGTAATCCGGGGCTAGCGACAGTTTATACAAACCATTTCTAAGACTAATCCAGCGAGAGTAATATTCTGGTTGATAAAACAGGTCATACCTGTCATGCTTGCCTATCCTTTGCAAATAATGAGCATATAAATATCTGTTGTTAAGCATAGCCTCGACATACTTGCCCAGAAGCTCTGCATCTTTTTGTTTCTGCCCCTTGCATTCGCGGATTTGAGTTGTGATTGTTTGCTCTTGAAGAACGCGGATCACCTCATGGATCTCCTGGTACATATTGCTGTTCAGATTGGAGGCTTCGCCTACAGACAAACGCCTAATGTCAAACGCATGTGCAACCAGTTCCTCGTAGCTGATGTTCAATGTGGCTGTATTATAGGTCGGGTCCATATACCTCAATGCGCTGCCTTGGTCTTTAGCAGCCAGAAAATAATGTGTGCCATGGAGCTTCTTATAAAAGGGATTGTCCGAAATATAAAAAGCATCCATCCCAACGATCATCCATTCTCCCACAGAGAAGGTGGACAGATGCCGTGCCGTTTCCTCGGCGGAGTTACAATGCAACTGCTCAATCTGCATACCGAGCTTATTCAAATCAGTCATCATACGTTCCGTGAGATACAAGCCGTTAACCGGAAAATATTTGAATTCTGTCTCCGACCATAGGGATGCCATAGCCTTATCGTACGCCACACCCAGTAGCCTGGCCCCATTCACCACACACCCCAAATAACAATTCAGTCCTTGAAAATAAAGCAAGCGCTCCATTTTATTTCTTCCTTTCGTTTTTACCAGAAGCCACCTTCTTGATATGATCTACAAATTGTATTCTATGGGGTGACTTGTAGTTCGCCAAATGAGAAGTTAAATAACGTTGAATGTCCTCCACCTGTACCTGAAAATGTGCTGGTATGATATCCGCGCAGATTATTTCATCTCCCAAATCCTCACTTTGACCATAAACAACACAATCCTTCACCAGGAGACTGTTTAATAGGCATGACTCAATCTCTTCAGGAAATACATTGTGTCCGCGAACGATAATAATATTTTTTTTACGTCCGCAAATATAAAGAAAACCATCCTCATCCAGGTATCCCATATCTCCCGTATACAAATATCCGTTTCGGATGATCTCGGAGGTTGCCTCCGGATTGTTATAATAACCAAGCATGACGTTCGGGCCTGAGACCACAATTTCACCTTCTGTATACGGTGCTTTCGTAATGCTCCCTGCGATATCTATAGCAATTTCCCCGCCAGTAATGGCTGTCCCTACAGAACCCGTTTTCTCGATTGCTGCGCTTGTATTCTTGGAGATTAACGGAGAAGCTTCTGTCATACCGTAGCCTTGAGCGAATGTTATCGTTGGAAAGGCCTTGCGAAGCACAAGAATCGTTTCTTGTGACACTTTGCTTCCCCCGAACCCAACTTTCTTCAAGGAACTGATGTCATACGGGATGCTGCGTTGAGCGGTTTGCTCCATCATCAGCAGCAATACTGTGCCACCTTCATAATGGGTTACTTGATACTCCTGCACTACCCGATAGAACATATTTAATGTGAAAGGCTCTGGCGTAATAATGATTGGAAAGCCATGAACCAGGCAAAGAGAGATCACCATCAGTCCATAGATACTGGTAAAAGGAGTAGCCACGATAAATCTTGCCTGATCACAACGCTTCAACTGCAGCTTATCCATGAAACCTGTCAGGGAAGCGATAATATTGTTTTCCGAAAGTGTAACAATTTTGGAGTCTCCTGTTGATCCGGAGGTACTAGAGAGAATCATCGGGTAATCCTTGCCTACCTCCACGGTGATGAGTTCAGTCTTGTTGTGTTTGTCCATTACACACTGATCTGCATAAACGATATGCACATCCTGCAGTAACTCGGCATTCGCGGTGTTTGTGTGTTGAAGTACAGTTCCAAGAGCAGTGCAAGTAACTATGACGTGGGTAGACGTTCGTTGTAGAAGATGAGTAATTTCAAACGAGGTTAATGTGGCATGCACAGGAACTACAGTTTTGCCACACATAAGAGCGGCGCATAGGGCTGCGATGTAATCGCTACTATTTGGAAGAAAGACCGCTACATGTTCAGCATCAAACATCAGCAATTCTCTTTGGATGGCTGCAGTCTTCTGTACCAACATGTCGTAGTCAACAGGCATATCATTTTCAATAATGGCCAAAGAAGTCCTTTTTGGAGGATTACATAACATGGCTCTAATCATGATCGTGACTGCACTCCTTCACTTTGAAATGGATCAGTTCAAGCAGGCGATCTACCTGTACACATTGCTCGATTTCCATAATGTCGAAGGTAATTGTGTATCTTCGCTCCAATTGAAGTAAGAATGCAACAAAACCTAAGGAATCCAGCCCCAGATCCATAAAAAAGTGACTATCTGGCACCACTGGAACTGGAATTCGTTTTGCCTTATTAATTGCTTCTAACACTTCGTCGTTCAGCATGCCACGTTACCGTCCTGTCTGAAGGATATAGTACGGTCTACGTTTGATTATAAGCCGGTATAAAACATAGACCGCAATTATACCTGAATTCATCATTAGTCCATATAAATGCCACCAAACACTGCAAACCGGCTGAATTGTGGTGTCGTTACCCCTACACCTTGCCAGCCAATAACAATACCAACTAATGTGCCTGCGGGAATGCTAATATTCAAACCCGTTAATTCTCCTTGTCTGATTGAATACTTTGGAATCGCCATGCCATCACCAATGTAAGGTTCAGTATACGTAAAAGTTCCCGGCAAAATGGTATAGATAATTTCATTAACTGCACTGCTCGGTGTAGCCGTCGCGAGACATGCAAATGGTGTCATTGTGGCACCGGCACTTATCGTATCGCTATATTTGCTGCCAATTGTGACATAAATACTCCGAACCGTTCCGTCATACGGCATGATAAATGATGTTCCATAATTGTTTTCAATATTTGTGTCATTAAATGTAATCGTTCCATTCGCCCAATCGCCCGGTGCAAGTAAAATATTATAGTTGGTGTTAGGGCCAAACCCAGAGAATATAACCGTTTCCGGGTTTCCTTGATCATCAGTAGTTATTGCGGTAGCTGCATCGTTTGTGCTGGCAAACGGAATAATCCCTGCTACTGTAGCCTGTGCACCAGTCGCTCCGGTTGCACCTGCCACTCCTGCACCCGTGGCACCAGTTGCTCCGGTTGCACCTGCTACCCCTGCACCTGTAGCACCAGTCGCTCCTGTAGGTCCAGTTGCTCCTGTGGAGCTAGAAAAGATTAGCGTATAATTTACAGACGCTCCCGGCACACCGGCAGGGTTGTTTGCATTAGCTACATATACATTGTTGTTGTACGTTACCATTTGTCCCTGGGCATATGCAGAAGCATTGCTCGGATCAAATTGCACAATATTGGTTAATAACTGTGCTGACTTACCTGGAGGACCTTGAGGACCTACTGGTCCTTGTGGTCCAACTAATCCAGATGTTACTTGATTCATTGCGGTGCTCAAAGAGATGGAGATGCATCGGATCTGAATAACCAAATCATCCTTTAGCTGCTTCTTAATATTGAATAACAGAGTTACTTCCAGTAAATAATCTAGGAGAATTTGTAGATTCACAGCAAGCATGAACAATGAAACCGGGATAACCTCCGATGAAGCAATAGTAAGCTCTAATGCAGATTGAAGCTCTGCCTTCACATTAGGCTTGAATGAGGATTGATTCACCAGCAACAGCATACTGCGCAGTTCCTTCTGTAAACTGGCAATATTCTCTGGCGTCGGATTAGCAAATCCTGCCGGGATGCTGACCGCCAATGCGCTCAAAATCACTTCATACTGCTCCAGTTCCCTCGCTGAAATTGATATGAATGGCGAAGCAAACCTGAAGCGAAACCCTCTTGAGAATTCAAAATCATCCGACATAAGCTGTATCAACCGCCTTCCGTTTAGATGCTAAATTCTATGAAGACAATCCTGGGTAATATAACTTTAATCGAAAGGTAATTATTGCGGGGGAAACTGATGCAGTGATTTATAAATACATTCACTTCAACAATAGCTAACGATTGCAAAAAAAATTTAAGCCACCGGTACCTGAAGAATAAAGCTTTGCGGTCGCTTCGTAAAAATGCTTTTTGATTGTCTGCTTGACGGGGCTATGAAAAGCCCTCCTGCTCTTCTGTCTATCTTTACATTTTCCCACCAGAACACCGGATCGCATGTTATGGGATGGAGGAATAAATGTGATTTACCATTATAAACGGTTCTTTCTAAAGAAACTAAGTAAGTATGTCACAAGGCGTATCTTTGTGCGAAAGACCTTTCAATTATATCTAAACTTCCCCCTTATCCCAAACTATTTTACCTGTTCAACGTAGTCACTGGAGCTTCTAGATCTGCTTGAAAAGCGACTTGTTTTTTTGGAAATTAGATACCACAATAGTGCTACACTGTTTGAACCAATTTAACTAAATATCCAAAATTGGTGCGTCCAACGCACAAACATTAAATCATTAAAATCGAAATGGAACCTTTACAATGAAATGAATCAGATCTTCTTCAAGTTCAAAATGTATTGTACCTTTATATTTATTAACAATTCGCTGTACTGTTGAAAGCCCTATCCCCTCGTGCGCCTCCTTGGTAGTAAATCCTGAATTAAAGATTCCTTTTAATTCTTCTATATCTCTGTCTAATTTATTTGAAACTTTAATGACATTGTTATTGTTGCGTTTTAATATCATGATGCCGATCCATCGCGAGTCATCATCATAATGGTCCACTTCATCTATAGCGTTCTGCAGTAAATTCCCAATTATTTTATTCGTTTCGTAAACGGAGCAGGGCATCTGTTCTAAATTATAATGGATCATAATATCCAATTTAATGTTTTTCATAACGGCGATTTCATTAAACGTGCTGAGCAACGCACTGACTGCGGGTTCACTTAGCGGTAGAACATCATTAACAACACTTACGTCATGGACCATCGTTAAAATATAATCCTTACATTCCTTATATTTATTGTTTTCTAACATCCCATAAACTGCTTGCAAATGAAAATTGAAGTCATGACGCTGAGAACGAATAATTTGCATGAAACCTAACAAATCACTTTGATATTGTTGGCTTGTCTCAGACTCAATCCGTTCCGATGTAAATGAGAAAATTCTACTCATGAATAGAAGGAAAATTAAAAATAGAATGAACGCAATCAATATAAGGCAAATTTGAAGCGATGGCGGAAACAAAATTAATCTTTCATTGAGGATAACTAACCACGCAATAAAAAGTAGCAGGACAACCATCATTATGATCGGATAGTAGCCAAATTTCGATTTATATTTTGTTGGGGGCAAGGGGCTCCATTCCATGTATTTAGATGAAAAGAATAGTCTTTTTAGAGTAACACTTATGGATACACTCAAATAGAGTAATGCTACGATTAGACGGATATACGGTTTATGGTGAATGGTGATCAATCCACTATAATGAACAATAATTTGATCAAGACCACTTATGAACATCAGTAACACACTCGCAAGCAGGAAACCATTTATGGTAACTGGATAAGAGAGCACCGCTGTTTTTTTAAAAGATACTACACTTGCCGTAAATATAGCTAAAATACCTAAGCATATAATAAACTCATCAATGTAATGGTGATAGAATTTTAGGATGGAACAAAACACGCTCACAATCAAAGCTACGTAGCTCAATTTAATTATGATTTTCTTTGCATATGTTCTTCTAATCCATACAAATCCAAAAAGAAGTGAGGCATAGACTGCTGCAAAATCAGCGAAGAAGTTTACTACAAAAATAGACACGTCCAACGCACTCCCCTCCACTCAGCAAGGTCTTTGGTTTCATCTAATGAAATTTAATTCCTTTTTTCGTCAGATACCTTTTCAATTCAATATGCTTATCTCTACTTAAGGGTAAGCCATCTTTGGCATTCTTTAGTCTGAGATTATACGATCTTTTGAAATCATCTATATAAATCCCTTCTATTTTGTCTAAAGGAATTAGAAACGACTGGTGGGAACGAAAGAAATTAAATTCACTAAAAATGGATTCTAATTTTTGTAGAGAATCACTTGAATGAATGACCTTTCCATCTTCAAAATGAATGAGAACTTTACGTCCTACTTTTTCTATAAACGTGATGTTATCCACAGTTATGATTTCCATCCCTCCATCTACATGGATGCCAATTTTTGATATAGCCTTTACCTTCTCGTTGCCTTTTATATTCCTGACCCTCGATAGCGCTTTTTCAAGTCGTATGACATGAACAGGCTTCACGAGGAAATCGATTGGACTAAAATCATATCCACTTAATGCAAATTCTACATTTCCGGTTAAGAAAATTAACAGCATTCCGGGGTATAAGGATTGGATGTGTTCAGCAAGTACAAAACCATGGGTATCCCCCATTTTGATATCAAGAAATACCAGATCCACATTGTGATTCTGTAAACACCTTATGGCTTCCAATGCATTTGTAGCTTCACCGACAACACTAACATCATTGAAAATCTCGAGAGATGCTCTTAGCGTATCCAAACATACTTGCTCATCATCTATTATGAGTACCTTTATATTTGTCTCCAACCAAATTCCCCCTAACATGCTGTAATTCATTAAAGTTCATCCATATGATATCCTATGCTAAATACCCAGCTCACCCGTAATCACGAATGACTTTCCTAACACATAAAGGAACTTATCGGCACTAACTGCAAGTAAAGCGAAAAGAATTTATGTTTGACCATAAATCCCTTTCGCTTATAGGTGAATCATAATGAACAAACACTTTAAGCACAACTAGCGCTTCCCAATCAAATTATAAGTTCTTCCTTATAGTAACTCTTTACAAAATTCATGGATTCGAACTTGAACCAATCCTCTGCACATCGCTAACATATAGTAATCATAAGGATTCTTTTCTTTCGCTTCCTCCAGAGTCTGGGCATGAACTCTCGAATCTTCTTTTACTTGTTTCTCATATTCCTCTTTTATTATTGAAATGAGAGGCTTGTCTTTGTCATAGTCGAACGCGATAAGCACATATTTTATTGTGGTATATAAGTCTTCTCTTATCTTCGTTTTTAACTCTTCTTCCGATTTTCTGAAATATCTCTCGGCCATCTCTTCTAATGTCATTTCCTCCTTGTTTGCAAGGTTCCTATACGCCTTCAAGGTCAAATCGTACAAATAGGATATGTCCTGTTCTGCAATATTAAATTTACTATTGTTCAGTACATAATCAATGGCATCTCGAGTAACCGCCATAAGTCTTTTCTCCCTTAAGTCTTCTTCCAATAGTGATTTCTTATACTCTTCAACAGTATTTACACCGTCTATGTTAAGGGATGAAATAATGTTATCAGTGAGTTCTGCCAAGCTTCTCCTTTTCACCGACTTTACTTCAACCACAACATCTTCTTGTTCTTTCCATTTCAAAGATCTTGTTTCTCCCTTTTCCATCCCGATCAACTGCTTCTCAACCTCAACATCAAAAAGGCCAAGCCCGATCGTTAACGTCAGATTATTTCTGTTTAACTCGTCTCGATCCCCTTTAATGTCCAACACAACGGAATCACCGTCTTCAATGATATCCACTTCCGTAGTCACTACATTCCTTTTAGCAATTTTATCTAACCGCTCATTCAATTCACTTTCAGTTAAAGGAACCCCGCGCATATCATCTGTAATATTAAATTGTCTATAATCGACTAATTCAATCAATGTAGAAGCCAACATCGAATCATTCCTTTACCTGTTTATAGTTGTTGTCTTTCCGTTCTGGCAAATTGTTATAAAAAAAGCCAAGGAGAAGTGAAATAGCCCATTCTCTTTAGCCAGTCTCTCTTAGTACATAATATTGCTAATGATTTCTTTAATTTGCGGCAAAGTCATACTTCCCACTTGGTCTTGAACCAATTTCCCGTCTTTATAGAAATGAACCATAGGCACCCCGCGAATATTGTGCTTCTCAGCCATGTCATGTTCCACGGTTGTATTTACCTTAATAATATCAAGGAAAGGCATTTCAAAAATAAGCTCATCTAAAACATCAGACAAGTATTCACAAGGTCCGCACTTTTCTCCGTAAAAATCAACAATAGTGAACCCCTCATTGATGATTTCTTCATACGTTGCAGCATTGTAATTCGTAATGGCCATACTTATTTTCCTCCCCTATTAAAAAATAGTTCTTCATGTCCATAATGCTAACATCATAATCACACCACGTCTATACACCTCGTTTATTCAGGTAGAAAACGTGCTTATTCTGTTCATTCAGAGGATGGATGAGTAAGAAAATATAACATATCATCCGAAAAAATCTAAAATTGAGCTCCTCCTCTATTGAAAATATGCTACATGCTCACTCGAAACAATAAATCATAGTGTGTCCTAAGTTTTCATTCATCGTACCAGAAAAGAGAGTAAAGAGGAGAGCTTAGAACGCAATCTTTAGAATTTCTTTAGATTTCTCACCAGAAGTTCTTTATAGGTTCTCTTTATGATGATGAATGAAGTCAGGTAAGTAAAAGCGCCGGTCATTGGAGTGATTGATTTGATTCATTTTTCATCATCATTATTTCGCAACAGTAATATTCGCACGAATATTTTGATTAGTGCGGCTATCAGTTTCTTGATTGGATTTTTCTCTACGTTCGTTTTCACATTCTCATTAGCCCTATTTGCATATCTGAGCGAAACCTTTGTCATTTATAAACACTTGCCTTATTTCATCCCGATTCTTTTTTTGATTGCTTTTATTCTGTCGTTCCTAGTTTTAACGCGTCATATTGTAAAAGATTTAATCGTGATTAATCACTCTGTACAAACCATCGCCAAAGGTGATCTCGGATACAGAATTCCAGATATGCACATAAGTGAATTCAAAAATCTTTCATCGAATCTCAACACCATACTGAATCATATTCACAACGAAACAAAGAAGCATAACCAGCTGGAGGACAGTCGCATTGATTTAATAAAAAAGGCAAGTGAAGAATTATATCTTCCATTGACTCACTTGATCAGCAATGTTGAGCGTTTAACGATCCATTCAGCCAAGGATTCACAACAATACTCAACCCTTCTACAGATCATTTATGACGACGCACTCCAGTTGAAAGAAATCATGGATGATTTGCTTGAATTGTCCCGACTTACTTTCACAGAAGACCGTTTCAACTTTGCAGATACAGACCTTTCCTTTTTTCTTGATGAGGTCATCTTCGGCTTGATTCCGCTAGCTGAGAAAAAAGGAGTCAAATTAAAAAAAGAATTGATCTTATTTCCGATCCATTCTCAGATTGATAAAAGCAAGATATCTGCAGCCATAACACACCTTCTTAAAATAACGATGAGTTATTCAAACAATAATGGGGTTGTTCGTTTCACAATGAACGTGTTGAAGAACAATATCATGATTGGTATTGAGCATCAAACGGAATCCATTGTCAGTCCTGCACATCAAAAAACATTATATAATGCTGTGCAAAAATCCCATCAAATTCAGTCTCAAAGAGCGCTCGCACTATCCATAGCTCGAACAATCATCGAAAAGCACGGAGGCTCTTTATCGTTAAGCCATATTAACAATAGCGTTTTTATAACGTTACCCTTGGATAGACAAGGCTCTACGCAATGAAGCAAATACAAACCTTTAGATTTTCTTTAGAAAGATGCTCATAAAATCCTTAGTTTTCATGAGTAATATGTAGACATCATCACGAGAGAGGAAGGGAAACGAATGGTCATCCATACAATTTTAGAATTTCTGCATCATTATGGTTATTTGTTTTTCTTCTTTGCCTTTTCGTTAGGTCCATTTGGGGTTCCCATTCCAAACGAAATCACTATTCTTACCGCGGCGATCTTAAGTCATAGCGGAGTAATAAATTCGTGGCTGACATATTTTTGTATCTTAATGGGATTGTTAACCGCAACGACACTTTTTTATTTGGCAGGTAAATTTTTTGGTCCGAGTTTAAAGAGAAAATTCCACACCAATAAACATTATAAAAAAGCGGAGAACATTTTAGACCGTAAAGGGAATAATGCTATCTGTGTTGGCATGTTTATTCCCGTCGTCCGATATTTTTTACCTTTATTGATCGGGCTAAGCGGTGTAAAGTACAGAAAATTTGCTGTGGTTTCATACTCCGTTGCAATCTTCTGGACAATGCTATTGTTTACAATCGGTACTTTTTTCGGCGAACGCCTGCTTTCTGTTCTTCCTTTTTAAGACAAGCTTCCTGCTTTACAAACCTGAGCCTATGGCTCATTAACTCAACAAGATTTAAATTCTTAACTTAAGATGGGGGTCATCAAGGTGAAAGTCAAAGAAAATATGTTTTTTTTACGCAGCTTTATGCAAAACCCAAAACACATAGGAAGTGTCATTCCTAGTTCCAGGTTCCTAGCTAAAAAAATGGTCAAACAAGCGCCCTGGCGTGAGGTGAAGGCTATTGCTGAACTCGGATCGGGAACCGGAGCAATTACAAGGCATATTAGCAATCATGTTACGGATTCAATGAGAGTGCTATTGTTTGAAATGAATGATACGATGAGAACAAGTCTGGAACAGGAATTCCCTCAGTATTCAAGTTATAAAAATGCAGCAAATCTGGTAGAATGCATGAAGCAACAACAGATCGAACAATTAGATTGTATATTCAGCGGTCTTCCCTTTTTCAACTTCGAATCTGAATTAAGAAAAACATTGGTGGATCAAATTGTACAGGCTTTGAAACCTGGAGGATTATTCATTGCTTTCCAATACTCGTTACAGATGAAGAAGATACTTTCTGAGCATTTTATTATTGAGACGATTCCTTTTGTTCCACTAAACATTCCTCCAGCTTTTGTATACGTATGTCGAAAAAAGGAAACGCTATTGAATCATTCATGATTTTGAAATTCTATTTTAGTGCACAAAAGGAGCCATCCCAATGAATACCGTTCTTGTTGTAGACGATGATCCTGAGATCAGAGATATCATCCACGTATATTTACGTAATGAAGGATACACAATCATCGAGGCTGCTAATGGAGAAGAAGCCTTGCATGCGTTCGAGCACCAAGCCTCCATCCAACTTGTGATCCTCGACGTCATGATGCCAAAGATGGACGGCATTCAGGCCTGCTTCAAAATCAGAGAGATCTCCGACGTCCCTATTATTATGTTATCAGCCAAAGAAGAAGACATTGATAAAATTACAGGGTTAACTACGGGTGCTGATGATTACATGACCAAACCCTTTAATCCGTTAGAACTTTTGGCCAGGGTAAGAGCCCAGCTCCGGCGCCAGACGTTACTGAACAAAAAAGAAGAAGTCAAAGACCTTATCATCATTAGAGATCTGATCATCGACAAGAGTAAACATTCCGTTAAGAAAAACGACAAAGAAATCGCATTAACCCCTTTGGAATTTTCTGTTTTAGAGTTGCTTTCCAGTCGACCTGGACAAGTTTTTAGCCCGGAGCACATTTATGAAACGGTTTGGAACGAGCCATATGGTTATTCAGATAATACCGTTATGGTTCATGTTCGGAATTTAAGAGAAAAAATCGAGGAAACACCTAGAAGCCCTCAGTACATTAAAACGGTTTGGGGAGTTGGGTATAAAATTGAAGCGACTATTTAAGAAACCCCAAAAAAGAATTCAAGTTAACCTCTTGCTTCGCGTTGTATTGAGCGCCATGCTTGCGGCTGGTATAAATAATCTTCTCATTTTTTTCATAACCAATATGAATGGGTGGGAGAATGAATGGATTCGAACTCTCTTCCCTTATTTCATTACACCCTTTTTTGTTCTGATATTCATCTTGACATTTTTACTGTCCACGAGACGTATTGTGAAAGATTTAATGTCCTTGGAACGTGGACTTCAGACCATAGCGGAGGGAAACCTAAGTTATCGTGTATCCATGAATCGCCAAGATGAACTCGGGCGAGTTGCTCATAATATTAATCAAATGACCGAACGTTTACAAAAGCAGATGCTGAAAGAGCGTGAGATCGAAAATTCCAAAATGGAAATGATTACGGGTATTTCACATGATCTCAGAACCCCTCTTACAAGCATCATCGGCTATATTGAGCTTTTGAGAACCAATACGTTTCAAAATCAGGAAGAATACGATCGATTTGTGAATAACACCTATAATAAAGCTATTCATCTGAAAAAATTACTCGATGACCTGTTTGAATATACGAAGTTAAATTCAGTGGATGCCACATTGGATTACAAACAAGTTGATTTATATCAACTCGTAGATCAATTATTATTTGATTTTGAGCCTATCGCTCAAGAGAACCATATACAACTCCAGAAAGATATCGGTGATTCTCCGATTATCATGAGTATAGACAGCAACAAGTTAGCCAGAGCTATCGATAACCTGCTAATGAATGCCTTGAAGTATTCGTTTAAACCCGGAATAATCTATGTTCGGATCAAAAAGGAGTTTCCAACGATTACATTAGAAATCGAGAATAACGGAACACCTCTCACGAGCGAACAAGAAAACAAACTTTTCGATCGCTTTTACAAAGTTGACCATTCCAGAAGTAGTGAGGGCATTCAGACCGGTTCTGGCTTGGGCCTTTCCATTTCCAAAAATATTGTGGAATTACACCACGGTACCATAGCATTAGATCATGTAGACACTCGGTTTACGTTTAAAATCACTTTGCCTATACACAAACCTGATTAAGATGCACTCACACCATCATGATGTTTTACGGAGGAGAAAGACTTGAAGTTCTACAATTACTTGCTTTTATTGCTTGGATTTTTGAGGAATCCGAAACGGGTTGGAAGTGTTATACCGAGTTCAAAATGGTTAGCGCAAAAGGTGGTTCACTCGGTGCCATGGAACGAGGTGAGTTCCATAGCCGAGCTTGGTTCAGGTACAGGGGCAATAACTCGATTAGTGCAACATCACATTGCTGATCCTACAAAAGTTTTTTTATTCGAACGGGATCCTGGTATGAGAAAACGCTTGAAATCGACGTACCCTCACTTCCAAGTCAGTTCAAACGCCTCATATTTATATAAAAAAATCACTCAGGAAGATCTCCAAAGCGTAGACTGTGTCATCTGTGGTTTGCCCTTTTTCAATTTTTCTAATGAGATGAGACAGCGAATATTGGACCAGATTCAGTTAGCCCTGAAACCCGGAGGCACACTTATTGTTTATCAGTTTTCTCTTCAAATGAAACGCACATTAAACCACTATTTTATCATCGAAGACGTCGCCTTTGTACCTTCCAATTTTCCTCCTGCATTTGTATACGTATGTCGCAAAAAATGATATCAATGAAATTCACTACCCGATATCAAACAAGGTTTGGAACCATCATTGATGATTTAAGGGAAATCAATTAAATGAGCAAAATGACAAACGACATGTTCTTTGCTCGTTTGCCACCTTGCTCATTTTTTCATAACCGTGAGAGAGCTTGTTGAATATCAAACAGTATATCTTCTGTTTCTTCAAGGCCAACTGATAATCGAATCAGCCCATCCGTAATGTTGCACATCATTCTTTCTTCCTTCGGTACGGAAGCATGAGTCATCGTGGCTGGATGCTGCACAAGTGTTTCAGGATCACCTAAACTAAAAGAGATCATGGCCATCTGAAGAGAGTTAATAAATGTTCTCGCCTCATCAAAACCACCTTCCAATTCAAATGACACCATTCCCCCCATATCTTCCATCTGCTTCTTTGCTAATTCATGCTGAGGATGCGAGCTTAAACCTGGATAGTAAACCTTTTTGACACTTGTATGATTATCCATAAATTCGGCGACTGTTCTGGCACTCTGACAATGCTGTTTCATCCGGATTCCTAAAGTCTTCAATCCCCTTTCTATGAGAAATGCATCCCAGGCATTCAAGACTTGTCCCAGATCACCGACTATTCTTCGATTCATCATATCCATCGATTTTTCATCGCCAACAATAAAACCGGCTATCACGTCACCGTGACCATTCAGGTACTTTGTTGCACTGTGTATAACAATATCCGCCCCCAACTCTAGGGGCCTCTGCAAGAACGGAGTCATAAAGGTATTATCGATAATCACTTTCAAGCCATAGGAGTGCGCTAAATCGGACAGCTTTTTTATATCAAGTATCGTAAGGCAAGGATTGGAAGGTGTCTCGAGATAAAGTACCTTCGTATTTGTCTTGATCGCTGCTTCAACAACATCCAAATCCGTACAATCTACAAAGTCCGTCGAAATACCATAACACGACGCAAAATGGGTTAGAAACTTGTAACTCCCCCCGTATACATCTTTGGTACAGATGATATGGTCACCTTGTTGAAGGAAAGCTAACAAAGAACTTGAAATTGCCGCCATTCCGCTGCTTACTCCCAGAGCTGCTTCGCCTTTTTCCATACAAGCTATTTTGCTTTGTAAAGTCTGTGTGGTTGGATTACCGTACCTCCCATAGAAGTTACCTGAGACCTTACCAGATACCGTGTCCATGGCACTCTCAAGGTCAGAGAAAGAATATCCGACAGCCGGTATTACCTGACTAACAATTGGACCCATCTTTTTATGCGTGGCAGTCTCTCCATGAATGAAAAAGGTCGAACTATTTTCCCGAATCACATCTCAGAACTCCTTTATAATTAGCATCTTTTTTAAGAGATAAATTGCAGATCACAGTATTTCCGATAAAGAGCGTCCTCACAATACAGTTGCTGATGTTGTCCTGTCGCCTTCACTTTTCCTTGCTCTACAACAATGATTTTATCTGCACTGGCTATGGTTTTAATATGATGCGCTACTACGATGGTTGTGCGACCCTGCATAAGATTATTTAACGCCTTCTGAACCTCTTGTTCACTTTGGGGATCCAGACTGCATGTCGCTTCATCCAGAATTAAATAATCAGGATTCTTAATGATCGTTCGTGCAATGGCAATGCGCTGTCTCTGACCACCCGATAGCTTGGAACCTAATTCACCAATTTCCGTATGCAACCCTTCAGGTAGTTTCTTAATAAATTCATATATGTTAGCTTGCTGGGCGGCAAGAATGACTTCCTCTTCTGTCGCATTGCGCTCCAGACCATACACAATGTTATCCCATATCGTACCGGATAATAAAGCACTGTTTTGAGGAACGTATCCAAACGCCTGCCTCCACTCATTCAAATGAATATCCTCAATGGGTACATTGCCAAATGTAATCTTACCTGCATTAGGCTCATAGTACCGTTCGAGCATTTTCAAAATCGTGGTTTTGCCCGATCCACTGGGACCGACGATTGCAGTTACTTTCCCTTTAGGGATTACAAAATCCAGCTCTGAAAGTATATTTTCTCTACCGTAATTGAAAGAAACGCCTTCAAACCGGATGTCATCATCTGGAATAGCAAATGATTTCTTACGCTCAACCAACTCACTATCTGACTCTACAATTTCACTGATTTTTCGCGTCGCGCCCTGCGCTCGTTTGATTTCCTGATAACAAAGGATATATTGATTCACATAAGCAGGGATAATCTGAGAGTACATAAACAGCGTAATTAACTGCCCCATCTCAAGCTCGTTCCGGTTGATTAGCACTCCACCGTACACGAGTATGATTGCAAGGCAAACGCCTTGCGTTGAAAGAATAAATGGTAACGTAAACAGATTAACTTTAGCTAAATACATTTCGGATTTATACTGACTTTCTGCCGTCTGATCTCCATTGTTGATTTCAAACTTTTCGGCGCTGGCCGATTTAATGAAACGCAAATTCCCTAACCGCTCAGTCACATAATTTGTAAATTCGGAATATCGGGATTGTATTTTGTTCTGTGCACGGAACATAAATCTTCCCGGAAATATGGCTACAATCAAGACCCACGGTATCAGGAGGAACAGGGCCACAAACATCTCTGGACTCATGGAGTATATTGTTACAAAAGTTAAGATCAGTGCATAGGTCACATAAAAAAGAGAGAAGAACTGACTTAGTCCCTGGCTGACTGTGGAGGCATCGCTGGTTACACGACTTGTTAACGATGATGGATTCAAGCGGTCCAAAAACCGCATAGGCATTCGTATTATTTTTTTCCAGATGGATTTTTCTAAATTACGATCCGTGTTCAGATTAACCCACTCGGTAAAAAAATCGACAGCTGCACTGAATAACGTCACAGCTATGGTGAAGACAATGAATCGAGTGACAAGCTGGTTATCGAAAATATTACCTTGCATGATCTCTCCAGCTAACTGTGGTATTTTTACTGTAGCTGTGGATAATATCACACCGCCGATCACCTGGACGACATACCATTTCCATGGCAGTTTTGATCGGAGAAGCAGCTTCATGAACGTTCCCCAACGTTGTTCTTGATTAGAATCACGACTCATTTCTCCACCCCCACCAGCTTTAAAAGCTCTTTTGAATATCAATCATTTGTTTATAGATAGGACTTCTCTCAAGTAAGCTTGTATGATGGCCAACATCTCTGACGTGCTCATCACCTAACAGGATAATCTGATCTGCTGCTTCAATCGTAGATAGACGATGGGCAATAATAATCGTTGTTCGGCCTGAAGACAGTTTTTTCAATGCTTGATTCACCATCGATTCTGTCTCCGCGTCCAAATTTGAAGTGGCTTCATCAAGCAATAGCAGACCGGGGTTTTTAAGAATCACACGAGCAATTGCAATTCGCTGCCTTTGCCCACCTGATAGATTGTTTCCCCCTTCGCCCACATCGGTGTCTAATCCAAGCTCAAAGGAGGAAATAAAATCCCATGCGAAAGCCTCTTTAGCAGCATCAATGATCTCTTCATCACTCACACTACGATCAAGGCCATACGTAATATTCTCACGAATGGTACCGGAGAACAGTCTCGTCTCCTGAGAAACACAACCAATGGAATTTCTCCATTCTTGCAGATTGTATTGATCGATAGAAAGGTCACCTAACCTGATTACGCCCTCATCTGCTTTGTAAAATCGTTCAATCAGATTAAAAATTGTCGATTTCCCCGCTCCACTCGGCCCTATAATGGCGGTTGTTTTGCCCGAAGGGATGTTAAACGTTACGTTACGTAATACGGTATGGTCAGCATAACTAAATGTAACCTGATCAAATGACAGCTCATCGTTCGGTTTCATCTTTTGCGATACACTCTCATATGGTTCCAACGGTTCAGATGTGATTTCGCTTAATCGCCTCACTGCGCCCTGGCATGTTTTCAAATTTGCCCATGAATTCATTACCGTAGCTACAGAACTGGTGAGGGATCGGGCGTACAGATAAAATGCAATCCAAACGGGCAGTGTTATGATATTCTTGGAAACAAGATAAATCCCTAGTACAATGACAATAATCGTCTGAAGGACATTAATCATCTCGTTTAATAAGCGGATTAACTTGGTTATAAAAGTAAACATGAGTTTAGCTAAATATAGCTTATCAATATACTCCTTCCCTCTCTCTTCCTCTACATTTTCTTTCGTAAAAGTTTTAATTAAGGGAATGTTTACTAGCAACTCTGAGAGTAACTCCGTCAACTTCGCAAGACTTCGTTGCACCCGATTCGTCCATTTGTAACTAAGCCGCCCATTCACAATCCCAACTACGATAACAAGTGGAATAATGAACGCTTCAACCGCAGCAAGACGCCAGTTATAACTAAATAGAATCACAAATGTACCAATGAGCAGGTATAGGGAAGAAAGGATTCCTCCTAGATCTACGGCAAAAAAGCTGCTTAACCGGGTTGTGTCCTCCGTCGTGCGACTGATCAATTCCCTTGGTTTGTTCCGGTCAAAATAGGGGATGGGAAGTCGTATAAGTCTACGCCAAATAAACTTGCGAAAGCGCAAAGAAATCTTAGAACTGGTTAATGCCCCCACGAACTGCGATACACTGGCAACTACACCCATCCCGAATATCAAGGCTATATTAATAAGAATCGTACGCTGGCTTATATCACCGGCCAATATTTTTTGGACATATTGAGGAAAAAGGAGTGCTATCGTACTTTGAGACATAGTGACAATAACACATAAAATAATCCAAAAATATGGAAGCTTCACTGAAGCTATAAGACGAAGGAATGGCCTCCACACTCCGGCATGTCGCTTTTCATCGTGCAAGCTACTCAACGTCGTAATGGGCTTAGTATGTGTTTGACTTTCCACGAAAACTCCCCCTTGAACATCCAAAACTGCATAATTGATTACTGACCAGATATAGCCAGACGATTCACCTTAATGCTTGGTGCTGTGATATTTCCGCGAATTATCAGATCGTTTGCCAGCTCGTCGACGTGATTCATAAGGTCAAAAATATTACCAGATACAGTGATTTGATTTACCGGTTTAGTCAATTTTCCATTTTCAATGAGGAAACCTCCAGCGTATAAGGAGAAGTCACCCGATACACTATTGATTCCGGCGTGTGTACCTTGTAATTCGATAATGAAAATACCTTCTTCCGTACTTTGAACAAGTTCATCAACACTTCTTCTTCCAGGCTTGAGATACACATTGTGAGGACCCACTGCGATTGTAGAGCGATAACTATGTTTAGAAGCATTCCCGGTTGATTGGGCACCAACTTTTTTGGCTGTTTTCCGATTGTGTAAAAAGCTTAGGAGTGTTCCAGATTTGATCAAAATCGTTTTTCGAGTAGGAAAACCTTCTGCATCAAACGTGGTTGCACCAGGGGCACCTACCATTAATGGATCTTCAAAAAGGTCAATGTTCGATCCAGCTATTTTTTCATTCAGTTTATGTTGTAGCTTGGATAGTCCCTTCTCCACATTTTCGCCTGACAGATTTGATACGAGAGAGCCTAGCAATGTTGTAGCCGTATCATAGCGGAAGATGATTGGATAACTTCCTGAAGGTAAGGATACAGCTCCTAATTTGGAAACCGCTTCAGCTACGGCTGTTTTTGCAATATGGTTCACATCCAATCTAGCAAAATCCGTCAATGTAAAATCAAAATAAAAGCCGGTTGCTGCCTGTTCATCTTCACTTGCCATAACATAGACGACTGCGCTCGCAGACGAACTTTTCGAATGACAATTCAGACCTTTGGTATTCATAATAGATACTTCATACACTGCTTTAGATACATTACACTCAAGCACTTGTTTAACCCTAGCGTCTGCTTGATGAGCTGTTTTTTCCATTTGAAGAGCCGATTCAATCATCGTTTCTACGGAGAGGTTGGCCAAACTTTCTGAGTAAGCATTAACGCTCCCATACTGTTCAATAGATTCGAATAATTCCTCTTCATCTTGCACTTCAATAACTTGAGCATTCTCCAAAGCTTCCTTCAAAATGTAATCTATAGATTCTTCGCTGATATTTTCAGAGTAAGAATACCCAAGTTTGTCCATATACATTCCTCTAAATGAAAGACCAAGTACTTCAGCGATTTTATAGTCCACAACCACTGTATTTTGCACACTTACCGTAGTTGATTTGTTGGAGGAATAGAACACTTCCATCTCACTAAAGCCATATTGCTTTCCCTTTTCAAACAGCCGCTTTTGAAATTCATAGATATCCATCGTATATTTTCCTCCTATCTTCCACCAACGGTGAGTTCCGATACTCTGATCATGGGTTGCCCTACAGTTACAGGAATATTCCCACTCTTGGCCCCGCACATTCCGCATCCAAAATCAAGATTGTTTCCAACTCTGTCAATTTTCTTTAATGTGTCCATACCATCACCAATAAGCGCTGCACCTTTTATCGGTTCTGCAAGTTTCCCTTCTCTGATCATGTATCCTTCACTTACACTAAAGTTGTATTCACCGGTTGCTGTATTGACTGATCCACCACCCATGTACTTGGCAAAAACTCCGAATTCCGTATCGGAAATGATCTCCTCCGGTTTTGAATCCCCGGCCGCAATGAATGTGTTCGTCATTCTGGACGTCGGACTATAACGATAGGATTCTCTTCTTGCCGATCCCGTAGGAGCCATCCCCATTTTGCGGCTACCTATTTTATCGATCATGTATCCCTTTAGAATTCCCTTTTCAATAAGCACATTTCTTTGGCTAGGCATGCCTTCGTCATCTACATTCTCCGATCCCCATTGATTCAAAATCGTACCATCATCATAAGCGGTCACAAGCGGAGAGGCGATATACTCTCCCAGTTTCCCAGAGAATACCGATGCATTATCTGCAACACATGTCGCCTCCAACCCATGACCACAGGCCTCGTGAAAGAGAACCCCACCAAAAGCATTGTCAATAATGACCGGAAATTTACCAGACGGAGCAAAGTCTGCATTTAGGATCGTTTTAGCACTTCTAGCGACTTCTTTTGCATAAAACTCAATGTCGAGATTTTGGATATGTTCAAGGCCTCCCAAAAAACCGGGATTTAAATACCCTGTTTCCATGTTAGAGTCCGAAGATGCCACAGCTAAAAAATTCATCATATTTCTGCTTCTCGTATCTTCCACTAAAATGCCATCCGTATTAGCGATCAATACATGCTGGATTGAATCACTGTAAGTCATATTGGTCTGAGTGATCACGGGATCATACTCTTTTGCCGCGAAATGCGCTCTTCTAAGCCATTCGACTTTCTCTTTTTTTTCAACACTATAATTAGGAACTTCTATATTATGAACATTGATCTTTTCATTTTTTAACAAGTTGAGAACCATTTCCTTTCGATTCCCCCGAATACCTTGGGCTGCAGAACGAGCGACCTTAATTAGATTCTCTTCTGTAAAATCATTGGTGTATGCATACACACAAAAACTTCCTTTAAGGATACGAACCCCAATACCAAAATCACGGCCCGCTACAGCTCTTTCAAGCACCCCGCCCACCATGTTCAATGTGGAACTGGTCTTGTCTTCAACAAACACTTCGGCAAAATCTCCACCCGTTTCAAGCGCCGCATTAAGCATCCTCTCAATCAATACTTGGGATAACATTGGACCATCTCCTGTCTTCTTCCTCTTAGAGTAATGGGATTATTCTTATCGTGGACTGATATATTCACTAACACACTTGAATATTGTTAATACTCTATTACGTTAAAGGGTGTCATACAATACGATCTGCCAATTCTGGTAGTTTTCTTGCTTATCCGGTCATTTTTAGTTCATAATCCGAACGTATAATACACTACGACTTAATGTTATATTTCCTCACACAAAATATATGTTGTCGCTTTCAGAATATATTATCCTTATTCGCAGCTTGTTTGAATGAGATCGATATAATCTTTAGATTTTCTTTAGAAATTTACTCATGATTTCCTTATTTTTTCTCATTATGATCGTTGTACACAACAAATCGTTCTTCTTACTTCAGTATTTTAAAGGTGGCCTGAATAACTAATCATGTATGACTTGCTTCGAAACCATAAAACTACACATTTTATCATTCATTGTTTTCGATCCAAAGCGATGAAAATTTTTATTCCCCTCGTCATTTTAATCATCATCTATAGGTTTGGAAGGAACGAGATTCAAAATATAGATCTGCCCATCGTCATGTCTCAACTCAAAATGATGTCTATTTCCGACTTGACTCTCCTATGCTTTGCTTCATTTATTGCAGTAGCTGTTATGAGTTCATATGATTATTTAATTCAAAAACAATTTAAGTTGGACATCCATTGGATGACGACTTTTCGCTATGCATGGATTGCCAACACATTTAACAATATGATCGGATTTGCTGGTCTAACTGCTGCGGGTCTACGAACGTATCTTTATAAAAACAGCGGTGTATCTATCAACAAAATAGGGCCAGCCGTGATTTTTCTATCTCCCGTCATTTTTGTTGGCTTAGCGTTCTTTGGTTGGTTTGTTCTTACTGGTTTATTTCCTGCAGAAGCTATTTTTAACGAACATGCATGGCTCCGGTTTGGAGTAATCGCCGTTTCACTTTATTTCCCCCTCTTTTTGTTGATGCAGCGGTCTTCCATTTTTGCAAAGTGGTTTAACAAGGGAGAGCGTAAGCTGGAGTGGAAGGTAGTCATGTTTTCTTTATGTACATCAATCGTAGAATGGGCCTGCGCCGGGATACTATTTGGGCTCATCACCTCGTTGCATTCCGTACATCTACCCTTTTCATCTGTATTCGGTGTCTATATCGTAGCTGCCATAGCGGGGACAATTAGTATGGCTCCGGGAGGGATAGGTGCTTTTGATGTAATTGCGGTTCTGGGTCTTCAATCTTTAGGCGTTGAATCTACAAATGCTGTCGCCATCATCCTCATGTTCCGTATGTTTTACTTTATACTGCCCTGGCTTTTGGGTATCTTATTGGCAGCGTTTGAAGTAATTCTACACAATGCGAAGATCAAAAGCTTTGCCTCAATGGGTATAACAACAGTTCGCAACAAATGGGAAGAATTTTGGGGTTGGCCTACGCGGTTTAATGGATTAAGCGGTGTTGGGGCGTGGTTACTTGAAAAACTGGTCTTGGTCAGTGGAATCATCTTACTGATATCTGCCGCTCGTCCGGGTTTAAGTTACCGTTTACACTTTATGGAGCACTTCTTGTCTTTACCGATCATGCACGTTTCTGCACTTCTTTCTGTGATAGTGGCTATCCTACTCATTATTGTATCTCGAGGTATTCTTAAACGCACACAAAGAGCTTACCAATGGACCGTAGTGCTACTGTTAGCTGGAGCTGTCTTCACCTTTCTAAAAGGATTCGATTATGAGGAAGCCCTTTTTCTACTATTTGTGACCATACTTCTATGGATATCTCGTTCGCGGTTTAACCGCCAGAGCGCTAGAATATCTAGAATCAGCTTCTGGACCTGGAGTTCTCTTATGATTTTTTTAACTGTAGTCTTTTGCATGATTAGAGCCCAAAAGTCAACTATTCATCCTGTCTTATTGAATAAGTTACCCGATTCTTTACAGCAATGGTTGTTAAACCCTCATGAATACACCATTACAATTTTTGTTGAGAGTATCGGCATTCTCATTTTACTAGCTTCCCTCTTTGCTCTACGTCCATATCGTCCTGCACATGTGCAATCTGGTGAGAGCAGTCTGGAGAAGTTAAATGAATTTATGACCAGAGAAAAAGGAAATTCCTTGACTCACCTTCTTTATTTAGGAGATAAACAATTTTACTGGGCACAGGATCATCAGGTGTTGATCCCCTATTCTCGTATACGCCATAAACTAATCGTGCTCGGCGACCCATTAGGAAACAAAAATCTTATCAGTCAAGCGATTCAGGAATTTCAACAGTATGCCAAGTGTTTCTCATTGTCCGTCGTATTTTATCAGGTTACACCTGAATACTTACCGATTTATCATGAGAATGGATATAAATTTCTCAAACTCGGAGAAGAAGCTCTGGTTCCTCTGGAAACGTTCTCGCTGAGTGGCAAAAAAAATCAAAACTTCCGGACAGCCCTTAACAAATCCAAACGCGAGGGACAAACCTTTGAATTGCATACTCCCCCATATCATCCTGATTTGTTATCCGAGTTACGTCTGATTTCCGATGAATGGTTAGGGGGCCGCACAGAAAAAACTTATTCCTTAGGTTGGTTCGATGAGACGTATTTACAGCGATTCCCACTAGCTCTACTACGGGGTGCCGAAGGCGAAATTTTGGCTTTCGCTACACTAGCCCCGGATGATAACCACAACAGAGTGATTTCGATTGATCTAATGAGACATTTAAACGAAACACCGAACGGTACGATGGATGTCTTATTTGTAAGTCTGATGGAGTGGGCAAAAGAACAAGGATACGCCTATTTCAATCTGGGAATGTCTCCATTATCCCGAGTTGGTGAAAATCCAAATGCCCATCGTGAAGAGAAATTAGCCCGCCTTGTATTTCGATACGGTGGTTACTGGTATGGTTTTGAGGGCCTAAGACGTTACAAAGAAAAGTTCTCTCCTGAATGGCAAGCTAGATATCTGGCCTACCCCTCAGGAATTGCACTCCCTATACTTACAGCGGAGTTAATCAAATTGATTTCTCGGCAACCTAAGATGTAAGTTTGAGGCTCTTTACGCGTTGTTTTAAACAGATACATCAACTCTTCGAACAAGCAAAATCTAAAATAAAGGATGGACTTCATGACTAATTTAAAACCTTCCTATAGATCAGAATGGTTGTCACTACTATGGCTTTTAGCAGTCCCAATTTTAAATATTTTTTATGGAGTCTTAAACCGTGCAGGAGATCGAGTGTTTAGTCTTCAGATGAACTTGGACGTTCTAATTCCCTTTATTCCCGGCTTTATCGTCCCTTATTTAATTTGGTATCCTTTCATTACTGGAGTATTGATCGCCCTTGCATTTCGGAACAGAATGGTCTACTTTCAAACGTTAATTGCCTTATGCAGCGGACTAATCATTTCATATATTTTCTTTGCTTTATTTCAAACTTCCATTCAACGCCCGGACATGCAAAACGAGACGGGATTTATCCCTCGATTAGTTCAATTCGTTTATTCAACGGATCAACCTTATAATTGTTTTCCAAGTATTCACGTATTAACAAGCTACCTTATGTTAAGAGGTGGGCATGTCTTTAACCCTACTATACGTTTATTCATAGCAATCATTTCAATACTCATTATTGTTTCAACGGTATTTGTCAAACAGCATGTCGTTGCAGATATATTAGGTGGTATTTTAGTCGGGGAGTTATGTTTCCGGTTAGCAAAGATGGTTGTCATACGAAAAAAAGCAATTCTTCTTAACCCAGAATAATGTTAAATCACGCTCAAAATGTTTAAGCTGTTTACTTAATGATGTTTAGATAACAATCTAATCGGAAATGACACAATGTTCTTGTCTTTTTCGGCAAAGGAACCAAGTTCTTGTCCTACGCTTTGGACAATAACTTGGTTCCTTAAAACAAAAAAAACGCTATAATAGCGACTTTGAATGGAACAATGTTCTTGTCCTTGGACAGTTGTACGGAGTACGCATCCAGAAAATCAGCTCCCAGATCTCTTCAATCGTTAAATTCAAGAACTGGACGGTGGGGATATCTTAAAATTACGTCATCCCTGGAATCGTGCGATAACTCCGCTCTATTCGTTGATTCATACCAACGTTCACCACATAGCATCACGGGTGCAGGATATTTCACATCCAGGAGCTCCCCATTTCGAAACTTTGCTTTTGGTGGATTCTTAGCACGTCCTTGTAAACGAACCTTGTCATACCCTTGTTGGTCTAGGTAATCCCGCTGAGGGATCATCTTGCAATTATTTGTACAGTGTCGCCGTTTCATCATCGGCCAGAACGGTATTCGGTGTCTCAGCATCTTATGTATCCCCTCTGATTCTAGTGTTGTAATATGGATCCCTATCCAGGATTCAAAAATGGGTTGAAAAGCGTATGTCTCCGGCCACTCATCTTTGGTATCAGCGAACAATGCCATGATTTTGTCTTTGGGATACTTCATAGTAGCCAGGATCATCAAGCCTTGACTGTCTTTCCCGTTACTGTAGGATGCACATACTTTCTGACCTGGTTCTAGTTCTGGTAATCGATCCAAGCTCGGTAGTGCTTTATTGGCAAGCTCGGAAGAATTCTCTCCAGTGAACGCTGCGTTTCGGATCTTCAGCTTCCATTCTTCACAGGTTAGATTAGGCATGTGATTGGTCGGCGTGCAGCCGACCGGAGCCGAAAACTGAAAATGACTCTCTCCTACCGGTCCTTTTCAGCTCATAACAAGTTCATTGTTCTCATTAATTTCAAACATGGCCATTTGTTTCATACGTACTGTTCCCTCCTGGATGTCTTGATAGGGTCCGCTTTTCCACAAAGCGGGAAGGCGGCGCTCAAGCTGCTGAAGGACTACCGTCTAAAAAATTTATTCAAGTACCACTGCCCACTTGGTTTGTTGTAATCAAATTTGAATACTTCCGGATAATTCTGAACAACATAGAAGTTGATACCATCAGGTGTGACCTCTTTATAAGTCCGAACCATACTCCCGTTCGTCGAAATGGCCACTGTGGCAAATGTAAGTATGGTTTTTGATCCGGAATCATCAATGTTTGAAATGTACCGTTGATATGAAAGACATTCTTCCGGATCTCCTTCCCAATTGTGAGCCCTCTTTTCTGAAGCCGCTTATCTAATAGCTCTCGACTACTAAATGCCGAATATCCGTATTTATCCGCTAACACTTTTAATAGAATGTCTTCTTTGTTTCTAACGATTAGAGTGAGTCTTGATCCTTCTGACTTGCGTTTAGCATTGGTCCAGATTGTTCTGATTGGCTTGGGTAAGTTCATAATTCGTTGATAGTCAGATGCATCGACTGGGTCCAAGCCAGCACTCGGATATAGGACATCGTCTAAAAACTTCAGAGATATGGTTGCACTCTCCGCAATCATCTCCTCATACGCTGCTTGAGACGGAATATGATTCGGAAGCGGATGACATAAATCAGCGTAGAACTCACAAAAGCTACGAACATGAGCGAGAAGACTCCTGCAAACTGATCATTCTTGCAAAGAGAGTAGCAATCTGTGTAACTTTCTCTATTGGTAAACAAGGTTGTGAAGTCAACCTTGTCATAGCCTTCAACTGGAGCAATGAGACCCATATTGGTTAGAACAGTACCCGCCTCCTCCCAGCTGAAGACAGTGTGTTTAATCCGAATCAGCTCGCTCGGACCTTGAGCTCTTTGGATAAGGATTCGGTTAACTCTTACCTCTGTGGTATAGCGAAACTTGAGCGCATCTGCACGATGAACATCCAGGATGTGCTCAGGATTTTGGTATACCGAAACTTTCTGATTCCCTCAAGAGATTTTGCTTGTGCTTTAGTCATAACTGCAGGTTTTATGGTCATTTGAATTTCCTACTTGGTGTATTTGACTTCCGCATGGCCTGGGGCTTGCCTTTTGACGCGGAGCTTGGTAACAGGGGGATAGCCGGGCGGTCAAGGGTCTCAGAATAAAAGTTTTTTCGACCAAGTCCTTCTTGAAAGAAAAAAAGTTGTTCCCCTTGATCGAACGGATGAGCGACTTGGCTTCCGGGAGGGGGAGTGCGTAGCAGGAGGCTCGGCCTGCCGGAAGACTAGTCGCTTTCCCCCTGTTAACATGCGGAAGGAAAAAGGCGAGAAAAGCCGACACACATCAAAAAGAATCGGCAAGTATGCCGGTTCTTCTCCATGCTTTTGGTGGATCCATCCCTACTTTTATTATTTGAAGAAGGTTACTACATAGGGGTTAGGCTCCGTGCCGGGTGGAGTAACCCTGCTAGCATGAGCTCCTTTAAGACAAAAAACACTCCTAAAGATCCAGGAGTATGATGTAAAACGAAAATTGGCTGAACACTATTTATTTTGAACTGCTTCTATGAACGATTCACTAAAAGATGATAAACAGACCCAATCATAATTATTTTGTATAGGCATATAACTCTCTAAATCAAAGTGATGGTAATCATTTGTTTGTAGTGCTTTAACCATATCTTTAATTATTTCTTCAGCACTCAATATTCCCTGATTTTCAAGAATGTAATTTACTAAACCCAACCTAAAAAATTTACGATACAGCATATCATGTAATTGTTTTTTCGTTACAGAAGTATTTTGTTCTAATTCAGTCAAAAATTCTTCAGAATTTTTATCAAAATAAGGTGAATAGGGCTTGACCCACGAATGTATAAAAAGTAACACTTTCGCGTCAGTAGGAGTCAGTTGCTTCAAAACATCTATAAAGGATGCTGTGTTTTCATGATTTTTTTCTGAAATAACCGTATCGGTTAATAGATTTGACCACATATTCTGAAGAGATTATTCTTCCTCAAGTGAACCATATTCAAGTAAAGGAACGATATTTTTTAAGGCAACTTTCTTAGGATCAATGTTATGTAAGCGACAATATTCTTGCGTATTATTTAACATAATGATTTGCCTTTTAAACCGATATGATCGTACTTGATCATGGAGAATTCCCCCTGCTTCCAAAGCAACAGGATTTATAACTTGACCCATAAAAGAAACAGCTTTATTCACTAAGTCTGCTGGTAAACCAATGGTATCTGTTATCTGTCCAAGGATACCCTTACCCTTATTCTTGTTATCGTTATCATCCATCTTTATCGCCCCTCTATATAATAAGTAAACTCTTTTATCAATATATCACATGCTTCAAACAGGTGTTATAGTGTTAAAAAAGGACATGTCTTTATGCTGACATGTCCTTCAAATAAATAACTTCATCCTTTTTCGCTGATGAACCCAGACGGAGGCCCTTCAGTAATTTCTAAAACATAATTTATGGCTTCTGCCTGTGCCATTTCTAAGTAGATTTCACCATCTGGATTCTCTATTATGTAATCTGCGTAATCTTGCATAGCCAGATCATCTTCTTCCAACGAAATTAAAGTGGTCAGATCTCAAAAATCATTATTGAAACCGTAATTTATACGCACCCTCTTCTGTGAAATAATACCATTAAATGAATAATATTCCAATATGTATGGATATGAATTGTTAGGCAGTTTGATTATAACCTGCCCTATCCCGCAATTCGAGATCTCTGCATCCTTAGTTACTCCACGGCCTCCTAGAGCTTCAGATATACCTGTTCATATTACACAACGAGATAGCATATTAAATAATTCTACTCATGCTCAGCTGCAACATTATGCTGTTCAGGTGGCTAATGGACAGAAACCAGATGATCCAATAGGTGTACCCCATTTAAGCGCTGTACCGACACAAAGCCTATTAGATTGTGAAGGCAATTGGATTAATATACTTGTTGGGAATTGTGCTGCTTTGTTTACTCATATCTTTAGATTGAATAAGGTATATAAGTTTGGTAAGAGGATATTCTCTACCTTCATTAAACGGTGACGTACAATAGTTTGTGTACCATGATTTGGAGTCTATCCAAAACATAAAAAAGTAGGGTATCCTCGGGATTGCTGAATCACCAAAGAAGGAGCCCTACTTCATGACTACTATACCCGAAAATAAGTTTAACAATCTACTTGAAAATACTGTTACCCAACTGCTTCAAGAAAAACTGGAGCTGATCATGCGAGAAGAAATCAAAAATTTCTTGAAAACAGAACAGCCACAGACGCGCAATAGTCGAAACGGACATTACTCCAGAAGCTTTCAAACGCAACATGGTACCATTCCGGCATTACGGGTTCCTCGGGATCGTAAAGGCTTGTTTCAAACCCGTTTATTTGAACCCTATCAGCGGCGTGAAGGATGGCTGGAGGAAGCCATTATTCACATGTATAAAGGCGGTATGAGCACACGCGAGGTCGCGAAGTTTATTGAGTCCATGTTCGGCACACATTACTCTCCAACCACCATTAGCAACATCACCCAAACCGTCATGGAGGATATTGAAACGTGGCAAAATCGGCCTCTGGAGAAGCGATATTCCGTCATTTACCTCGATGGACTCTATGTCAAACTCAAGCGTAACTCGGTGAGCAGTGAGGCCGTCTATGTCGTAATGGGCATAGACGAAAAGGGCATTCGCCAAATTCTCGGCTTCTACGTTGGAGGGCACGAAAGCTCAAACGGTTGGCGCGAAGTGCTCAAAGACCTGCACAAACGCGGAGCAACCGATGTGCTTCTGGGGGCATTCGACGGCTTGCCCGGTCTGGAAGAGGCCTTTCGTGAAATCTATCCGAAAGCCGATGTCCAGCACTGCATCGTTCACAAGGTTCGTGCGACGTTTCCGAAAATTCGGGTAACGGATAAAACGGAATTTCTGGATGATCTCAAGCAGGTGTACACCGCGGTGGACGGGGACGTTGCACGCGCCATCTTTGACGGATTTAAGGACAAATGGCGTAAGCTATATCCAAAGGAAGTGAAGTCCTGGGAAGTGCAACTGCCTACGCTGCTCACGTTCTACAACTACCCTGTGCTCACTCGGCCAGCCATCTACACAACCAATCCAATCGAACGAATGAACAAAAAACTCCGGAAACGTCTCAAACCGATGAACAGCTTGACTCACATTGGAGCGGCTGAAAAAATCATTTATCTGCAAGCAACAGATTACAACGAGAAATGGTGTGGCAGAGCCATTCGCGGGTTTGTTGATCCCGATACCAAAGCCGCATTCGAATCGATGTACCAAGAACGTTACGGGAGCAGTCCACGTGAGGAGTAAGAGGCTTTTCCTCCTCTTATTTAGCTCTGCCCGCAGCACCAACAACAATCTATATTCCATTCAACATTCCGATGGATAATCTTACTACACAAAATACTTGACGCTACCAAACGTGTTCTGACTTTTGATGAGAATTAAACCCTAAATGATTGAGAAATACAGTAGCTCTTCTCTCCTAAAGATCAGGGAAACAATAGATATTCTTTTGTTATTTATATTTCCTTATTCTGTAATATTTTTTTGCAATGTTGAAATTTTAGTCCTTCTTCAGATGAAGCGATCAATATTCCAAGCCTTCTTAATCGTGTTTCTTCTTTCTTGGCGCTCATTACCCACCAGATAGAATCTCTTTTATAGGATGGTGGTAAATTAGTGAAGAATAGCCAGGCTGTTTGATTTGCCTTGATTTGTTCTTCATATTCTTTGGCAAGTTCCATGTTTCTTTGTTCAGAGGAATAGCCTTGTGCATCGGTTCTGTTGTTAAAGACGTGCATTCCTTCTGGTCTCATCTTTCCAAGCTGTATTAGTGCTTTTACCTTCTTTACGTTTACAGCACTCCATACACTATTTACTTTGCGCGGAGTAAAGCGAATCTTACTTTGTTTATCAATGGTTTTTCGTATACCGTCAATCCACCCAAAACAAAGAGCAACATCTACTGATGCAGACCAAGTAAGGCTTGCACGCCCTGTACTTATCCCAAAATAGCCCACCCAAATTTCACTAGCTTCAGCATGATGTTCTTCTAACCAATCGTTAAACTCTTCTTGGTTGTTGAAAAAAAATACATCTCCCATTGTTCCAGCCATTTTAAAATCGCTTGGTTTGTTTCTTCCGGCTTTTCTTCCTGGATCCAATGACCGCAATCCAGATTGACCACTTCCACATTGGGCACGAACTTTGTCAGGTTTTCAGACTTCGCAACCACATCCCGGTCGCCGTAGATCATGAGGGTCGGCTGCTGGATGATTGGGTTCACTTTCGCCAATAAGCGCCAGTTGCGGTCAAGGTTCCTGTACCAATTTATGCTGCCCGTGAACCCTGATGTTTCAAAAGCGGAGACGTAAACGGCCAGCTCGCTTTCGCTCAATACGGGCTCACCGAGCGTTGTTTCTGTTCTGGCGAGATTGATCAACGCCATACCTGGCTCTGGTGCTCTGAGAGGCTCGTTCTTCCGGTACAGGTTGCGAAGGAACCCGTATGTATTGTCTTCGAATACGGCGTCCGCGACGCCTGGCTGTCGATTGAAGTGGACGAAATAGAAATCGCCGCCAAATATTTCTTCCATGAACTCGATCCAGGGTTTTTCTCCGCGCTCTTGGTAAGGCAAGCTCAGATTTATCACTTTATTGACGCGGTTTGGATGCAACAAGGTCAGTCCCCAAACGACGAATGCACCCCAGTCATGACCGACAAAGGTAGCGTCCTCGTATCCATAGTGATCGAGAAGCGCGATGAGATCACCCGACAAGTGTTCAATGTCATAGTCTGTTACTTCTGTCGGACGGGATGAGTTGCCGTAACCCCGCTGGTTGGGGACGATGACATGGTAGCCCGCTGCGGCAAGTGCGTCCATCTGATGGCGCCAAGAAAAGGCATGCTCTGGCCAGCCGTGGCAGAGTACAATAGGTTTTCCTGCGTTTTCTCGGCCTGCTTCAAACACTTCGAGTTCCACTCCATTGACTGAAATAAGGGTGGGCTTGGGAAAATCGGGTGGATTAATCATTAAATCAAAACCTCCTTCTTGTGATATATGTAGTATAATGGATAAACGGTGACATCTTATTGTCACCGTTCTGAATTCATGTAGAAAAAGAGGGCAATTATGGACAAAGTGGAGAGACTCATTTCGATTATCATGATATTGCTGAGGAAAGAGATTGTTTCTACAACGGAATTCTCACAACTATTCCATGTTTCCAAAAGAACGATCCTTCGCGATATGGAAACATTGAGCTTATGTAACATCCCGATCTACTCTGTCATTGGCGTCAAAGGCGGCTACGGCATAATGGACGAATACAAGGTCGATAAACGCCTTCTAAGCAGCTCCGATTTACAGAATATATTGGCTGCGCTCGGCGGATTGGAACAACTCCTCCTTACTGAAGAAGTGGAAAGAACGATAAAAAAAATAGAGGCAATGGTTAGTCCATTGTCTCTGAATCGTTCCATTCAGCTGTCATTTTATGATTGGGAAGGTCGGTCCGAGATTCTTGAAACCTTAAAGACATGTCAAGAATCCATTTCAAAAAAGAGGTTGGTTTCGTTTGATTATACAGATAAGGACGGGGCTGTAACGAATAGAATGGTCGAGCCCTACGAGCTGCATTTTAGCGAATCGAGTTGGTACTTGAAAGGATTCTGTTTACATCGACAGGGATATCGAACTTTCAAGTTATCTCGGATCGATCATATTACTATGGATGAACGCGCGTTTCATCCTAGAGACGATTGGTCAGAGCAAGTACACGAAGCAAATTATCTACCTGAATTCGTCACGATTAAGGCATGGATATCGTCTAGCATAAAAGATCAAATTATCGAAAGGTATGGTCGAAGAAGTATTGAAGACCATAGTTCTGGATTTTTATTAGCAACCATTTATGTCCCACAAAATCGTATGGGATTTCAACTTTTAGCAAGCTTCGGCACTCATCTAAAAGTTGTAGAGCCCAAAACCTATGTTGAAGACTTTCGAAATTATTTATGTCAAATGATGGAGAACTATTCCTGATATATTTAGCATTAAAGCTTCAACTCAACTTTTCACCCTATTTATGGTACGGTTCCCCCTAATTAATCCTCACTATCCTACCCGTTAGTTGACAAAAGCAGCTGATCGCATTGATCAGCTGTTTAATGCATTTAAGGGCAAAATTCCGATTAGATATACATCTAATCGGAAATAGAACATGTTCTTGTCCAATACGGTAATCGGTACAAGTTCTTGTCCCTCGACAGTAATTGGGGGGGGGGGAAATTTAATCTTTACAAAACATAATCTTCATCATTTTCATGCGACATTCTTGAGCGTTTTTTTTGTTTCGCGTGCTTCATGCACACCACTGGCGAGTACGCCGGAACTTACTTACAGTGGAGGTTGTACCCACTCTTGCGTTCGAGCAGCCAACTCTTCTTCTGGCACTTGAACCATTATTTCCTGAATATCGCTCTGTCAATGGTGATAATGTCTCCATTTTTCAGCAAAGAGATCGGTCCACCTACTTGTGTCTCAGGTGATACATGTCCGACTACAAATCCATGCGAGCCACCCGAGAGCCTACCATCTGTTATGAGAGCAACTTTCCCACCGAGACCTTTTCCTACAATTAGTGCTGTAACGGAAAGCATCTCAGGCATTCAATTTCTGGAAACAAACTAGCTTTAGTAATTGAAAACCCTTGTAATTGCTCCAAGATTCCTTTTTTATTGTCCACAATATTGACTACGGTTTTACTCAAACTGTTCTTATACCTCAAACCATTTATTGCAGAGGAACTGTCCTCTACCAAGCCGCATATAACGAAGGCTCCGGACATTGAAATTTTCGCTAATATTAATGGGTTGTTTTATCATATTTAAATAAAACTAGCTTGTCATTAACTTGTATTTCTTTCACTTTCTTGTACCCTAGTTTTTCATATAAATGATGATTGCGGAAACTTAAACTTGGAGTATAAAGAGTCCAGAGACTCACATCTGTAAATAAAGACTCAATATGTTGCATTGCATAAGTACCAATTCCTTTGTTTTGAATTTCTTGGTCAATAAAAATCTTATTTATGTGTATACGTTCCTTATTTCTGCGAATGTCGATCGCTCCTATAATCTGATTACAGTTTTTTTCAATAGTCAAATGGTGAAAATTCATAATATTATATTCTAGTAACTCAATAGATTCACAAGCAGGATTTGTATCGAAATCTTCATATTTCAATAAATCATCTTTGAATGCAGCCTTTTGTATGCGAAGTAATGTTGGAGCATCCTCTACAACCGACTCTCTGAAATATATATCCATTTATAATCTCCTAATTTGATGTATATTATAATTGCGGTTTAAACATACTAATGATTAGAACTAAACTATAGTAAAAATATATTGAGTAACACATAGTGAGAATGGCACGACAGGGACGAGTCAACAACAGTATTTATCTAGTTTCCAGAAAATAACTTAATATAAAAGTTTACATTGAATTTTTTATTTATACTACTTTTATTATAAGAACGATAAGTATGATATCAGCTAAATACTAAATGAAACAATCCGCTTTTAAACTTCACATCTAAGATTATCAATACATATTTTAATACTTTCTCTAAGGATGCTTAATCCTGCTTGTAAACCTTCCTCATCAATAATTAATGGTGGAATTAATTTGATAACTTCTCCTTTCGAACCTGAAGTTTCAATTAACAATCCGCGTTCAAAAGCAGCGGCACTGACCCGTAAAGCAAATCCGCTTATATCAAATGCCAAACCTTGAATCATTCCCCTACCCCGTACAGTCATGGGAACCTCAGTGAACTCAGTTGTAATTGCTTTTAAAACTCCGTGAATGATCTTTGCTTTATCTTGAATCTCTCTACTAAAATCTTCATTGACCCAATAAGATAGCGCTTCAGTAGCAGTAATAAAGGCCAAATTATTCCCTCTAAATGTCCCATTATGCTCCCCAGGAGACCATATATCAATTTCTGGTTTAATAAGATTTAACGCCATAGGTAAGCCATAACCACTTATAGATTTTGATAGGCATACAATATCGGGCCTGATTCCTGCTGATTCGAAACTAAAGAACGACCCAGTTCGTCCACACCCTACTTGTATTTCATCAACAATAAGTAGTATCTCATATTTCCGGCAAAGCTTTTCAATCCCCTGTAACCATTCAATGCTAGCCGAATTTAGCCCACCTTCTCCTTGTATCGTTTCAAGAATAACAGCTGCAGGAATTTCAATACCACTCCCCGAGTCTTCTAGATATTTTTCTAAATAAGAGAGCGTATCTAATGCCTCACCAAAATAATTATCATAAGGCATATGAACAGTATAGTGTAAAGGTACTCCTCCTCTCCGCTTAGCAAAATTTCCATTTAATGCTAAGGATCCCAAGCTCATACCATGGAAAGCATTTGTAAATGAGATAATATTTTCGCGACCTGTTACCTTGCGAACTAACTTTAGTGCTCCTTCCACAGCATTTGTCCCAGTAGGCCCGGTAAACATAATGCGATATTCCATATCGCGGGGTTTAAGAATCACATCATTAAAACGTACCATAAACTTATCCTTCGCAACTGTCGCCATATCTAAACTATGAGTTATATTGTCGTTCATGATATATTCCATTAACTTCTTTTTAAATAATGGATTGTTATGTCCGTAATTCAAAGCTCCTGCACCAGCAAAGAAATCGATAAATTCTTTTCCGTTAGTATCAAAAATTTTATAACCCTTTGCTTTTTCAAATACAGTAGGAAAACTTCGTACATAGCTACGAACTTCAGATTCCAAGTTATAAACATTTTGTAGTAACGACATATTTTAATCTCCTTTTTAGATCGGCTAGAATGTCACAAATGAATCCTATTGTATGCTGTCCCAGATAACTTTCATTTCCTTGGAAGTTTCTAACAAATGATCTAGATCCCCTTTAGCCTCGACTTCTCCATCTTTCATCACTATGATCTGATCTGCACGTCGCAGAACTGCTGGACGATTTGAAATAACTAGGTAAGTAGCATTTTGACTATTAAAGATTCGTTCCCACATGGTATGTTCTGTGTTCACATCGAGTGCACTTGATAGATCGTCGAACACTAACAATTCAGCTTCTCGTACAAACATGCGTGCAGCTGCAGTACGCTGTAACTGCCCCCCAGATAACTTTGTTCCTCTCGCTCCTATTATCGTGTCTAACCCTTGCTCCATCTGTAAAATATCTTTTTCCATCACAGATAATCGGATCGCCTGCTCAAGGTTAACCTTGTCTTCCGGAAGCCCCATCAAGATATTCTCACGTATCGTCTCACTAGATAACCTAGGAATTTGAGGAGTGTACGAACTTCTTGGGGATGTAAAGAAATCTCCTTGATCATCTACAAGTTGATCGTTCCAGTAAACCTTACCTTTCTGTTTGGGTAATAAACCTAGCAGTGTCTTAACAAGTGTGCTCTTTCCAGATCCGACCTTACCAGTGATTACGGTCAACGTCCCTCTTTGAATTTCAAAATCAATATCTCGAACTCCTATTGTTGATTGAGGGTATATATACGTTAAACCTTCAACCTTCAATGAATTTAAATAATGTTCCTCTGACTTTCTTACATAAGGAACCTCAGGTAATTGACCATCTAAATAGACTGGTCCGTGCTCAATCAACTTATCCATTTCACCACCTTGTATTTCTAAAGTACGATCTATAGATACTCCAGCTTGTTTAAACCTTGCAATCAATCGTCCAAGGAAGTGTGTTACTTCTCCTAACCAACCCAAATAGAAAATAAATAAAACTAAATCGCCAGTTGAAAAACTTCCATCATGAATTGATGCTGCTCCAAAAAAAAGTATTAAACCTGTTCCGAAACGAATTGAGTTCTCAAAAATAGTATTCAGCAAATCACTAAACAGCTTATCTTTAACAGATAACACTTGTCTTTTTTTATTAAGTTGCTGAAGATACATCACTAATCTGTTTTCAGAACCAGAAGTTTTTACTGTTTCTACTCCATCAAATGTGTCAGAAATAAACCCTGTAACGAGTCCCGTAGCTTGACGACTTTCTCTCCTATACTTTTCTACATAGGTCTTAGCAATATTACTTACAATCATCAAAAGAGCCAACGGAACAAAAATGATTAAGGTTAATTTATAATTAATTTGAAACATAATAAGTAAAGCTACAATTGCAAAGATTGGTCGATAAATCAGATCGGCTGTCCAACCAACAAACCCCGCAATTTCGTCAATATCATCTCGGAATCTGCTGATTGAATCACCTACCGATGTAGCTGGCTCTTTGGTAACTGAACGTTTAAGAATATGTTGAAGCACATTTTTGCGCAATAAACTTGCCACTACAAAAATAAAGGTGAAATCAACGTAGAAACCAGCCACAAGCGTGATAGCACGTGCAAGTAATGTCGAAACTAAAATAATAATTAAAAAAATAATTCCGTTAGAAGCGACTGAACCTCCACCTAAAGCGTCAAAGATTTCTTTTAAGGCAATTCCTGTGATTAATGGGAGCCCATGTACAAATGCCCACAGTAGAAATGTTGCCAAATAGAGTCGTGGACGGAAACGAATTAAGTGACCCACCAATCTCCATATCTTCACGCTATAACCTCCTTCAAACCAGCTCTTTTCAGTTGAGCAAAACGAGAGTGTTGATCTTGCTCGAGATTTTCAGGCTTACCATATTCAACAATATTTCCGTCTTCAAGAATCATGATCTCATCCACCTTTTGAACAGTTTGCAGGCGATGAGCAATAATGATAGCTGTCCGTCCCTTAAACAATTTTTTCATAGCTTTATCCACAAGCTTTTCAGTACCAGGATCGAGGCGTGAAGACGCTTCGTCCAGTATGACTAAACCTGGGTTTTTCAAAAAAACACGAGCAAAAGCTAGTAACTGAACCTGGCCAGCGGACAAACCATTTTGAGTTGGTGAAATTTCCGTATACAATCCTTCAGGCAAGCCTTTAAACCAATCCCCTAATCCAATTTCCTCTAGAGTTTTTACAATATTTTCATCAGAAGCACTTGAATCAAACATTGTTATATTGTCTCTCACAGTAGCACTGAAAAGGCGCACATCTTGAGTCACGATACTAACATGTTCTCGAAGATCTGCAAGCGGAATATGTCGAATGTCATGTCCTCCGATATATAGGTTTCCGCTTCCTGCTTCCTGTAAACGCAATAACAATCTTGTAATTGTAGTTTTTCCACTACCCGTCCGCCCCAATAAACCTAAGGTTTTTCCGGCTTCCAGTGTAAATGACAGATTATTAAGAATTGAGGAATTTTTATCGTAACTAAATGTCACATTATTAAATTCTACGGCTAATGCTTCTTCAGAAAGAGTAGCCTTATTTTCTTCTTCAATGTTAGTCTTCATAGACATTAATTCTTGGATACGTTGAATACTAGCACTTGCCTTTTGGAAATCCTCCATTTGTAAAGTTATATTCTCAAGTGGCGCGCGTAAGATATCCATGTAATAAAACATCAGAAATAAGGTTCCCATTGAAATAAGCTCATTAGTCATTAGATAAGAACCAAGTATAAATACTAAAGCATACCCTACTGCAAATACCAAAATTGTAGCAGGCCACAACGCACGAGCGCGTACATAAGCCTTTCGCTCTTTTATTAGTAGGTTACTCATATTCTCATGCAACTTACGCATCACATAAGAAGTAGCTTGATTAGTTCTAATCTCTTCTACAGCTGTCAAACGTTCTCCCAAGAATCCAAAAAACTTTGCACTTGCTTGACGCGCGATTACCCAGAAAGGCGTAGCGTACTCACGGATTCGATTTAGAGTAAATAGTGCCAATACGGTGAAAACCGCAAAACACAGACCAACCCAGATATTTTCAATTATTAAAATGAATACGACTCCAAAAATCAGTAATATATTGCCTAACACTTGAATTACAAACCGTGAGAAAAAGTTAGCTAAGTTGGTGACATCTCCATCAATCCTCTCAATCATTTCTCCAGAGGAGTGTTGTTGATGAAATGAAGTATCTAATTTTAAACAATGCAAAGTTAATACCTGGCGTAATGCATTTGTGGCTGTCCAAGCAACACTTTCTCCAATGTACGTCTCAAAAATTTGGATAATTTGATTAACAATAGTCAGACCAATATAAAGGAGAGCTGCTACTTTTAAAATCTCCAAACCACCAGAAGTGCCTGCAGCATCAATATAATGACGCAAAATTTGCGGACTGATCAACTGTAAGCTAATCCCACTAAGTAATAAAATGAGCAGGAAAATTACCTTTGCACGCTGTGGAGAAATATACTGTGTGTACAACTCTTTATACTGATCAAAGGATACCTTCATAAATTTTAGCGCCTCCTTTTTGTTTTCTTAGCTTAAACAGATGCAATAATCTGTTTAATAAAGTTTTGATATAACTCAGATGCTTTTTCTATAGTTGATTTCTCATGAAGATTTGTACTAAATTGCCAGTTCAGTATAATCTCATTATCAAACAGCCAACTTCGAGCATCAATTTCATAACATCTTTTCGAGCTCGGGCTACGAACTGAGCCGCGTGATTCAGAGGCGATGTTCCATAATGTAAAATCCTTTCCTCCTGTGCCACCTGTGCTCTCAATCATTGGGCCATCATAATCAAATGAAACTTTTGGTTTTGGTACTTCAGACAAGACTCTATTAATGTCTTCATTCTTAGAAAGTGACCTAATAACGGCATAATTAAAGCCATGTTGGCGACTAATCTCAAGACATTCTTTTGTTGCATACAATATTTTGTCAATAGATTCCGTGCTCTGAAATTCAAACTTTGTTGGAAAGGATGTAGTAAACCATCCAACCGTTCGTGTCAAATCTACATCAGCAAATATATCTCCGCGCCCATGTATTCCCTGATCAATGAGAACATTATGCTCATCTTTCCATTTTGTTAGAGTTAGAGCCATAGCTGTAAGCAATATATCACCTATATGCATCTGATATTTAACTCGAACCTTTTGGAATAAGTTTGAGGTGTCCTCCACATCAAGCTTGAAGTAAAACTCATCCAAAGATTCCTCATTATTAATTCCATTGGGATAGTCTATGGGCAAATAAGTGCTTGCAGCTTTTTGTTCTTCCACCCAATCTAACAATTTAATATTGTTTTCTAGTGATTGAGCATATTTAATTAGTTTCGCTGTCCATTCTCGATAAGTAGTTGTCGTGACTGGCAAGCGTGGAACTAAATCCTTCTTTAAATCCAAATAAGCAGTCTGTATATCTTCCATCAAAAAAGACCAAGACATGTGATCAATTACTAAGTGATGCACAACAATGAATACACGTTGACCATTAATTCCTAGATCAAAAAGCACTACTTTTATTAAGGGTCTATCAACTAGATTAAAGTTGGAGTGAAATTTATTTACCGATTCTTCCAACATCTTGTTCTGTTGATCATGCGCAACACTTGAAAAATCCACATATTCAAAGATTTGAAAATCTTCATGTTGTTTATAGAATTGTATCCAGCCAGATTCTACATTAGCATAACGCATGCAAAAAATATCATGATGCAGTGTAACATGATAAACTGCCTCTTTAAGTAACTGTACTTCTAAAGAACGAATAGGCTTTAACAAAATGGCCGTATTCCAGTAATGACTATCTTCAAAGTTTTGGTCAAAGAACCACTTTTGCATATGTGAGAGTGGGTAACTTTTTAGGTTCGTATCACCTGTAGAAATTAGTGATTTTTGTTCGAATTCTTGTACTCTCATCTTCTCTTTAGGTGAACAAAGATGAATGATAGATCGAAGAATTTCATTAAAACTTTGCGCAAGAGATTCAATCGTTGAGCGATGATGAAGATTGTCACTATATTCCCAGTTAAAACGTAAACTACCTTCAATTACAGCCCCATTTATATCTAGAATGTAGTTTCTATCACCTCGAATACTCCTCAAAGATCCTGTAGATTCAAAAGCAGCTTCAAACAAGGATCCGACTGATGCTCCCTGATTAAACTGTCCAAGATAATTGAAACTTACTTCTGGCTTAGCTAAGTCTGCTAGTTGTTCTCTAACTTGATGTTCTGAATGTAAATAGCGAAGAAGTCCATAATGGAGACCACGTTGAGATATGTGCTTTAGTTGATTATGGATATTAGAGATTCTTGAAGAAAGAGATTCTGGACCTAAATTCAAGAGAAGAGGAAATTCTGCTGTAAACCAACCAACGGTTCTGCTTACATCCAAATCAATAAAAATATCTTCCCTTCCATGACCCTCCATATTGATTAGCAATGAGGACTGTCCAAAACATGTACTAAACGCACTTATTAACGCAGTCAGTAAAATATCATTTATGTGTACTTTGTAAATACTTGGGACTTCCTGCAACAAAGATTTTGTTTCCAGTTCTGTCAATCCATCTGAGACTATTCGAGCTGAGTCTACTTTGTTTTCTTTCCTTGGCATATCAACAGGCAAAGAAGGAATATTTTCTCTATTCAAACTCATCCAGTTTGAGAGATCTTCTAGTACTGTAGTAGAATTCGAATAATCTTTTAACCTTTCAGCCCACATTTTGTAAGAAGTATTCTTGTTGGAGCACTTCGGGGTCTCCCCACGACGTAAGGCCTGGTAGATTGTTTGCAGGTCATCTAAAAGTATTCTCCATGAAACACCATCAACAACCAAGTGATGAATTATGATTAACAACCGTTGATGTTCATTTGCACCCATCTCAAACAAAACAACACGTATGAGTGGACCTCTCCAAATATCTAGGCTTGTTTGAAAGCTCTCCGCATATTTCTTAATCATAGAATCTTGAGCGTCTCTATCTAGATTTTTTAAATCCACTTCTTCAAAAGGTAACGAAGTAATATTCTCTTGAAATACTTGTCGAATACCGTCCTTGTTTTTTTCAAAACGACTGCGCAATGTATCATGAAGCTCAAGTAATTGTTTAATAGACTGTTGTAAAACATCTACCTTGATACGTTCACGCAATTTCAAAAATGTTGCCTGGTTCCAATGATTGGCATCTATAAACTCCTGTTCAAAAAACCATTCTTGAACAGGAGTTAACGGAGCCGCTCCCTTTATAAGGCCTTGTTCAGCTTGAATTGGTTTTGCATCAGTAATAACACTTGACAGTTCCTCAATCGTCTGATGCTCCAACAGATTCGTCGGACGGAAAAATAGTCCTACTTGCTTGCTCTTATATGCCATTTGAATACTTAATATTGAATCTCCACCTAGCTCAAAAAAGTTGCTTCTGATGCCCACTTTATCCAATTTCAGCACCTCAGCCCAAATATCTGCCAATGCTTGTTCTACATAATTTCTTGGGGCAACATAATTATGCCCATCTTCTGTGTTGCTAAATTTCGGTTTAGGCAATGCCTTGTAATCCAATTTCCCGTTTGCTGTAAGTGGTAAGGACTCCATCCACACAAAAATGTTTGGCACCATATACTCCGGAAGTCGTTTCTTTAAAAACGCCTTTATTTTTGCTTCTTCTGATAGACCTCCTTTTTTGCACACTACATACGAGACAATTTGCGTATTTGCCCCTACATCATTTCGAACCATGACTGCTACATCAATAATATCTGGATACTGCCTCAATACGGCTTCAATTTCACCAAGCTCAATACGATAGCCTCGAACCTTTACTTGGTAATCGGTACGACCAACATATTCCAAATTCCCATCGCTTAAATACCTTCCTAAATCACCTGTTTTGTACAGCCTCGCTTTTGAATCGTCTACAAAAGGATTGCCTAAAAATGCCGCGTTTGTCTTTCCGAGATCATTTAAATATCCCCTTCCGACTCCTACTCCTCCAACATATATCTCTCCTGTCACACCAATAGGAACAGGTCTTAAATGACTATCAAGAATATAAATCTGCAAATTAGGTATCGCTTTTCCAATAGGAATATTGACTACGTTCTCTGGAGGACTTTCATAAATAGGATATAGCGTGACATCATCAGAACACTCAGATGGACCATATGCATTCATAAGTGGAATATGTGAATAATGATCAAACCATTTTCGAGCGATATCAGGAGGAAAAGCCTCACCGGTTACACTCAACCATTTAAGTTTTAACAGATCCATTTTCGAAAAATGTCCACTTTCCAATCCATTAAGAAATGCTCTTAGAAATGAAGGAACAATCTGCATTACCTGAACGCCATTTGATTCGATCTCTTGAAATAATTTTTCAGGATCCTTTGTCACCTCATTATTTAAAATATGTACTTTTGCTCCGACTAATAATGGTGATAAAAATTGCCAAACTGAAATATCGAAGCATTGGGATGCCGTTTGCGCGACAACATCTTGATTTTTTATTTCAAAATCTCTGATCATCAGTTCAAGATGGTTCATCATTCCCGCCTGTTCAATCATCACTCCTTTAGGTTCACCAGTAGACCCTGATGTAAAAAGAACATAAGAAAGATGATCTGGTCCTGTGATGATATTTGTATTTCGCTCATCCTGATTTTCCACAAGTAATTCGTCTACAATTAAAAATTTTGAAAGAATATTTCCAGCAGCATTCTCAAGAATTTTCTTCATTTTTGCGGTTTTATCTGAGGTGACCAAAACAATAGAGCTTTCACTTTTTTTTATAATATTTGACAATCGTTCCTCAGGGTGTGCAGGATCTAAGGGGAGATAAGCTCCCCCTGCTTTGAAAATCCCAATAACTGCCGCAAGAAACCAACCACTACGTTCAGCTAACAGTGGAACTACTGAACCATATTCTAAGTTTTTATGAATCAATGCTCTGGCAATACAGTTGGCTTTTGAATTCAATTCAGAATATGTCCACTTTTGTTCCTCAAAGCATACTGCGACCTGGTGAGGCGTTTTTAAAACTTGATCTTCAAATAATTTATGGAAACTCTCATCAACTGAAAAATCAGCTTTATTTTGATTCCAATCTACTAAAACTTGTTGAAGTTCGTCTTCAGATAAGAGATTAACATCAGAAATCGTAATTTGGTTATTGTTTACCAAGTCACTCAAGGCATTCATGAAGTGCTGTGAAAACCTATTAATCGTCTCAGAACGAAACAAGCTGGTATTGTACATCAACTCTCCTACGAGGGTATCTCCATGATCAGTGAATGTAAGAGTGATATCGTTTTTATAATCAGGAATTTCACCGTGAATCTTGGAATATGCTAGGATGATATTAAATATAGAAGAGTTTCTCTGGTTCTTATCGATATTTAAGTCGCTTAAAACATTTTCAAATGGATAAGATTGATGTTTATAAGCGTCTAGTAAAGTTGTTCGAATCTGCTTCAGTAGATCACTGAGTATAGTTTGTTCTTCCATTCTATCGACAATCGTAACTAAATTTGGTGCTATATGATGTGAGTTTATTTCCATTTTTCGGGCAGGACTCCCTACACTGATGCAAGAGTGTTCTGCATATTTAAATAAGCATATTTTTACTGCAGTCATTAAAAAGACATAAGTTAGAAATGGGGACTCCTTAGATAACTCTCTTACCTTTGCGTATAACTCATGTCCTATAGTAATCTTCTGGACTGAACGCTTCTCCACATAATGAGTAGGACGAAGGTGATCAAGTATAAAATTTGCACCTGAAACCTCTCCAGAAAGCTTCTCAAGCCAATAATCACGTTCTTTTTTCAGCTGTTTATCAAAAAGTAAGGCCATGAGAGTAGAACTCCTTTCGAACTTTTAATTTTTCTCATCATAATTAAAAATCAAAATCAATTAATTCATCGTTGGCAATTTGCTCTTTTATAAATGTAGGAACCTTTTGACGCTCAATTTCGATGTCTAATAACTGTGTTTCAGGATAATCTACAATAGATTCAATTAGTTTGAAAAATCTTTCCATGAGCAATTCTATAGTAGACTGCTTAAAGAGTACTGAACTATATTCTAGAATACCTATAATCTCATTATCACCTTCTGCTAAGGTCATACATAGATCAAACTTAGCCTTTTCTGTAACTGAAGAAATAAATTCCATATCCATCCCTACAGGTTTTTCTTCTCTTGATAATGACTTATGGTTGTGATAATCAAACATCACTTGCACTAATGGCGAATAGCTAGATGTGCGAGGAATTTTTAGAGTATCAAGAAGCTTAGAGAACGGTAGCTGCTGGTGAGAGAATGCTTCTAAGGTTGTTTTGCGTACTCTCTGCAAGAAGCTACGGAAAGTTGGATTCCCCGATAAATCCGAGCGCAATGCCAAGGTGTTTATAAACAATCCGATCAATCCTTCTATTTCAAGCTGGCGACCTGCTACGGGAGAACCTACAACGATATCCTCTTGGCCTGAATATCGATATAATAATGTTTTCCAAGCTGCTAAGAGTATCATAAATAAGGTCGCACCCTCATTATGACTTAATTTCTTGAGTTTCTCTGTCAATTCCACTCCCAGCTGAAAGGAGTAACTAGCTCCTTGAAAATTCTGTATAGTGGGACGATCATAATCAAGCGGAAGCTTCAACAACAGTGGTGCTTCATGATGTTTGTTTCTCCAGTAATCTAATAATTTTTCTAATTGTTTGCCTTGCAAGTAATTTTGCTGCCAATTTGCGTAATCATAGTATTGAATAGGTAGTGATTCCAACACAGGATATTTGTCTTCAACGAAGGCATTATAGAAAGAAACAAGCTCACTTATTAATATTTGGATTGACCACCCATCCGATACAATATGATGCATTGTCACTAACAAAACATACTCATTATTATCTAAGATAAGCAGATTCGATCGTAGTATCGGGCCTTTAACAAGATCGAAAGGTCGTTTTGATTCTTCATCAATCCATTTAGAGATTTCTGTTTTATGTTCTTTTAAAGAATAATGCTTTAAATCAGTAACATTAAGAATACTGTCTTTTGCTTTTTCAATTTTCACAAAAGGCTTCCCATCTACTACTGGAAATGTACTTCTTAATACTTCATGACGCTTAACTACTTCAACCAAGCTTTTATTTAATGCTTCCTGATTAAGCACTCCTCTGAATTGTATTGCGAGTGGAACATTATATAGGGAGCTTTCTCCTTCTTCTAGCTGGTCCAAAAACCATAGGCTTTGTTGTGCAAAAGAAAGTGGCATTTGTTCATTATTATTTATAGGAAAAATTTCCAATGTATTACTTTTAATCTCCGACTCGTTTACTTCATCCGATTTTGCACACTCCAGCGAATCAATATATGTTGATAATTCTTTGATGGTAGGGTATTCGTATACGTCCTCGAAATTGATTTCCACATTAAAAACTCTATCAATTCTTCCAATTAAACGTAAACCATTTAAGGAACTTCCCCCTAGATCGAAAAAGTCATCTTCTACATCAATCTCATCTAGCTTCAAAACCTCTGCCCATATTTGTGCTAATGTTTCCTCGGTGCTGGTAACATTCAGACCGGTAACACGACATGTAACGCTTTTATTGTCAGGTGCTTTTTCCTGACTATCATGTCTTTTGAATGTATTTGGAGCTTCTACCCAACATGAAATCTTTTCAAACGAATAAGTTGGAACCTCCACACGCTGATTTTTGATTGATTTATAATAACTGTCCCAGTTGATTTTTAAGCCTTTCATATACATCGCTGAAAGAGTTTCCATTAGCGAAAATGATTTATCTGGAACAAATGATGAAAAAATACATAAGTTATTTATTTGATTAGTAAAACTTTCTATTTTTTCTGACAGAACTCCGTGCGCTCCCATTTCTAAATACAATAGATGTCCGGTTTCACTCAATTTAGATACTATTACACGTAATTTATTTACATCCAATGGCTCCAATGTTAAATCTATAGCTTCTTTTATTCCTTCTGATAGAGATATTTTTTTTGAAATAATTTTGGCGACAATGTTCCCAACGCCATATCCAATTATTTTTTTTGATGAAATTCCAAAGGAACGCCAAAGCTGGTATAAGGAAAACTGAAATATTAGTTTTGAAACATTTTGATTATCCGCTTGTTTTCCTGCTAATTCAAAACATTCAGTATATGTCTTATTAAAAACAGGATATTGATTAACCAGATATTCAATTTGATTCCTTTTAATGTCTATGTCATGTGAGAACAAAAAGACAATATTTAGTTCCTTAGACATAGCAATCTCTTGACCGTTATCAAAATCGCGTTCCAAAACCTGAATAAGTTCTTCTTTATTCGCCGCAGTTACTGCATAACGATACAAATGATCATCACGTCCATGATTGAGAACATACGTAATATTTTCGAATCCTGGAGTATCCTTCTTCAAGTACTCTATCAAGCTGGCGCTATATCTCTTCAGACTATTAGACGATTTTGCAGAGAGTGTTACCAAACAATTTTGTTCTGTTGCAGAAACATCATTTGTATTCTGAATTGGTCCTTCTTCCAGGACTATATGCACATTAGTTCCACTTAGGCCAAATGCACTTACTCCAGCTCGCCTTACGCCCTCCTCAACATTCCAATCTTTTAATTTGGTATTCACATATATAGCTGTATCTTCAAAATTAATATGTGGATTAGGAGTATTAAAATGAAGTGATGGAAACAGTTTTTTATATTTTAAAGAAAGTATTACTTTAATAAAACTTGCTATCCCCGCTGCACCAGCCAGATGACCAATATTCGTTTTAAGAGAACTAATTGCACAAAATTTACGTTTGTTTGAATAGCTATTAAATGCATCTGTTAATCCTTTAATTTCAATCGGATCACCAATATGTGTACCAGTTCCGTGACATTCTATATAGGAGATTGATTCAGGATTAATTCCAGCCCTTCCCCATGCTTTGGTGATCACTTCAGTTTGTGCAACGGAACTTGGAGCTGTAATTCCAGTGGAACGTCCTCCATCTTGGTTAACTGCTCCACCTTTAATTACTGCATGAATGATATCCCCATCCTTCAGCGCTTGTTCAAGTGGCTTAAGGATAGCGATACCTCCTCCCTCTCCTCCCACAATTCCATTTGCAGCAGCATCAAACGTTTTACATTTTCCGTCTGGAGATTCTACTCCTAAAATTTCATCTCCCGGTTCTTTGAGGGAAAAATCGAAATTCAAATTAATTCCACCAACAATAGCTATGTCCGCTTCATCTGCCAAAATTTTATTACAACCTTCATGAATGGCTAATAAAGAAGAGGAGCATGCTGTATCTATGACCATAGCAGGGCCATGCAAGTCAAAAAAATTAGAAATTCTTCCTGAGATAACGGAGTGTAAATTTCCGGGTACTGCTGTAGGGTCAAATTCTGAAATTAATTGATAATAAGAAGGTTTAGGTGCCCCCGGAGCACCTATAATGACTGCGGTTCTACTACCTTTAAATTCTCGCAAACTATATCCTGCATTTTCAATTGCACAAGATACTAATTGCAGTAGTATACGTTGATGTGGGTCCATATTCAGCGCTTCATTACGTGATAAGTTAAAGAATGGATAATCAAATTCATCAATCCGGTCAAGATATCCACCAATTTGATAATCTTTATACTGATCTATTGACGTAATTTTTTTTCGATCCACAGATAGCTCTTTGACACTATCAATTCCATTACTCAAATTATAATAAATTTCATCCAAGTTATTGGCACCAGGAAAAAGCCCGCTAAGCCCAATTACGGCGATATCGCTAGTAGACATTCTACTCCTCCTATCCAAAAGTGTTTTAGCAATTACAACTCGAAATTTTCAATTATATCTTCTGTTTTCTTTTGTCCCTCTCTTTTTTCAATAAATGCACTGAGGGATGCAATAGTATTATGATCAAATAAATCTACCAACGTTATATACTCATAATCTTCTTGTATTGATGATAATAAATTGATACTTTTCAAAGAGTTTCCGCCAATCTCAAAGAATTTGGCATGTATACTAATTTCATCGATTCCTAATAGTTTTTTCCATATATTGGCCAGCCAGTCTTGGGTATATGTTTCCGGATAAACAATAGGAATTTTTGATTCTACATCTTGACTAACAGGATCTGGAAGAGATTGTCGATCGATCTTTCCGTTGACTGTTAACGGAAATTGTTTTAAAAAGACAAAAAAAGAAGGAATAAAATAATCTGGTAAAGTAGCTTTTATAAACTCACTCAGCTCATCTTTAGATGGCTCTTGATCCGAAGAAGCTACTAAATAAGCAATAAGTTGTTTTTCTTCATCTTCAGCAAAAGGTAAAATGAATGCCTCTTTAATGGATGCGTGTTTTTCCAATACGTATCTCAACTCTTCTATCTCAACACGATATCCTCGAATTTTAACTTGATCATCAGTACGTTCTAAAAATTCCAGATTTCCTTCAGGTAGATAGCGTACAATATCCCCGGTTCGATATAAAACTTCCTTACCATTTAAAGGGTTTAAGACAAAATGTTTAGCAGTAAGCTCCGGGTTGTCCAAATAACCTCTGGATAAACTATCTCCTCCAATATATAATTCTCCCGAGACACCGAATGGAGTGAGCTGTTGATAAGGATTCATAATGTATACATGCGTATTTGCAATAGGCTTTCCAATTGGCACAGTTGACGATGCAAAATTACCAGCATCAACGTTCACTTTGTAAGTTGTGACACCAATTGTAGTTTCCGTTGGCCCGTAATGATTAATGATTTCACATTTAGAATCTAGTTTTTGTACTCTGCCAACCAGATCCCATGAGAGCGATTCTCCACCAAGTATTAGCAAACGTTTTGGAAAAATGTGGACTGCTTGAGATGAAGAGAGCAATGTAGATAAATGAGACGGTACGATTTTCAAACAATCGATTGAATGAGTGATAAAGTACTCTGCGAGTTTTTTTGCATCTAGTAACCTTTCCTGCCCTATAATATGCAAACTACCACCCGTACATAAAGACATATAAATCACAGTATTTCCTAAATCAGCCGCAAGTGTAGAAACTGTTGCATAACTAGCGGAGTCCCCCAGGCTGAATCGATCATGCATGCCATTTAGATAGTTTATAATCTGTCGATGTTCTACAACTACTCCTTTAGGTTTTCCTGTTGAACCTGAGGTATATATTACATAGGCAGAACTATCATTTTTCACAAAGCGATCCAAGTTGCTCTTACTTTCACTCTGAATTCTATTTGATTCACGATCCAAACAGATCATTGGTGTTTTTATTGACTTTATTGTAGGAAGCAAATGTTCTTGCGTCAGTAGCAGCGACACTTTTGAATCTTCCAATATAAATTGCTTCCGTTCAACTGGGAAACCAGTATCAATCGGTACATAAGTTCCACCAACCTTCAGTACGCCGAGAAGGGCAACAATCATATGTACGGAACGTTCCATACAGATTCCGACTTTATTTTCTAACTCTACTCCTTCTCTTAATAAAGCATGAGCGAGTTTATTAGCCTGTTCATTAAGTTCACGATAGGTCAATTGCTGATCTTCAAAAATTAATGCCACATGATCAGGTGTACGATTTGCTTGCTCTTCAAACAGAATATGAAAGGATTCAGCAGAAAAACGGCGTGACTCAACTGAGCCGATTTCTCTCTCTTCTAGAAGTTTTCTTTTCATCCCTACACTCAATATGTCTAAAGCAGCGATTGAAATCTTAGATTGATCTATACAACTTTGAACAAGTTTAATATAAGATTGGAGCAACTCCTTTACATATTCTTTTCCCCAATGTGGATTCGTGTAGTATAAATCGAATTTTAAAGATTCATCCTCTAACTTAGAGCAAACCATTTTAATATCAAAGAAGTCTGCCGTAACTATTAAAGTTTCAATTTCAAAATCAAGTCCTTCTACTGAAGGCATTTCCATAAATGGAACGTACTCAAATCCGCTGGAAAAGTAAGGATGATGTGCTTGATAATTCCTAAAAGAGAAGTATTCCTGCCATTGATATGCCTTATATTGTGATTCACCAATTCCTTGTAGAACTTCATCCAAACGGGTATTGGCTATTATTTTGTATCCAACAGGTGCTGGATTAGCAAGCAATCCGACTGTCTCTTCCATTTCCTCATACTTTCTACCATCAAATACGTAACCAGTTACAATTTCACTTTGCCCGGTCAGATACCACATGAATAAATGCCAGCTAGAAAAACACAGATCCTCTAACGTAAGCCCCCAATTTTCTGCTATGTCTCCAAGTTCAATACATTGGTCACGCAAAAGAGTAGTGCTTACTATATTGGGCATATTGATGGGAATATTCTTGGACGCTTCAGACCAAGGTAATTTTAATTTCATTGTATTTTCCCAGTTCTGATTTTCCCAAAAAGCGATACCTTCTTCTGCCTCTTCTTCATATATATCGTTTTTCCATTCTGAAAATTGGATGTATTGGAGCGGTTCTTCAACTTCTTCAAAATCTGTAGATGTTCCGTACGCTTCTCCAATTTCTTTGACGATATTTTGAAGACTAAGCGTATCAGCACATAATGCTGAAATAGTGATTAATAATTTAGTTTGTTCCTCTGTAAGAAAGATTACATTCAATCTAATTAAAGGACCATTTTCCAGATCAAACGGTGTCATTCGTTCCTTCAAATATAACGCCTCTAGCGTTTTTGTATTTTCAGCCTGATTTTCTTTTTTTAGATCTAACTGCATCCATTTTGGTGAAAGTTCTTCATGTATAATTTGTAAAGGTATTTCCATTCCTTGCAACTGTTTGAAAGTAGTGCGTAGTGCTTCATGTTTTTGAATGAGTTTTTGAACTGCAAATTGTAACTTAGTGAAGTTTAAAGTACCTTTAAGTGTTACTGAACATTGAGAACAAATTGATGAGTTATTTTCCCCAAACGTCCATAAGCGTTCTTGCTGAGGAGACACTCGAAAACCCTGAATACTATTCAAACCATCCATACTTGCCCACCTCATTTAATTTATTTTGAATCAATTCCCATTTTATTTTTGTACGTTTTGGTAAGGCTCTGCCATTGCCACAACTACTTTTCGCTGGCCAACAAATGGATTTCTCCCATGAGCAATCAACATATTGTCTAACATGAGCACATCACCTTCCTGCCAGGGGAAAACAATAATTGCTTTTCGATACGCTTCTCGAATAGCATCTAATACTTCAATTTCAATTGGACTACCATCGCCATAATAAGTGTTACGAGGTAAGTCCTCCTCTTTCATCACAGCTAAAAGAGAACTACGCGTCTCCTCAGGCAAACTAGATACGTGGAATAAGTGCGCTTGATTAAACCAAAGAGTTTCCCCTGTTACAGGATGATTCTCTACTGCTTGACATACTTGTCTTGTTCTCAAACGGCCATTTTCTAGCCATTCAAACTCAATTTTAGCACTATGACAATAACGTTCCACTTCAGCAGGATCTTCCGTCTGAAATGCATTTTGCCAAGTGAGATCCAATCCTACACCAAAGTTGCGAACGTACATCACTTTTTTTTCGATAAACTTCTCTCGAATTTTTTTGTCAAGAAGTTCAAATACCTTTCGGTTATCTGCAAGTGGTGTTTCCCCTTGTTCTTGTGCAGCTTTCACACAATAAAACCAGATCTTCATTGGCCAGTTGGAGCTATATGATAATTCACTATGCATAGGTATAAACTGATCTGCTGGATATTCAGTCGAAGTGTAAACCTGCCCACTAACCTCTGAACGTGGTGTTGACCGTTCATTGTAGTTGAGAAGATTTGGAGCGATTACTTTTGTGAATTGTTCAAATTCTTCCGTAGATCCGGTTTGAAAACCTCGGAAAAGAATCCCCCCATATTCAATTAACTTTCTATTCATTGCTTCCTCATTACCAACTATCCATTTTGCAAGATTGATATTTTGAGCATTTGGTTTAACAACGAGTGGCATTTTTGTTTCTGGATCAATAAAACTGCTGGAAACTAAAGTATCGTTTGATATGGTCATTGCTTTAGGCTTATCTTTAATAAATTTTTTCTTAAATTCCTCATTTTTGTTTTTTTTCATCAATCTGCCCTTCCTCTCATGTTCAGAAATTATTGATAAAGCACCAATCTTTTGATCCGGATTTTCAACGATGCTTTGAAGTAAATTCATAAAGTGATTCTTCATAAGTTGAATCGTTTCATCTAGAAATAGTTCTGAACTATACTCAATTCTCCCTCCAGAGCCATAAGGTGATTCGGTCACATCTAACATCAAATCAAATTTAGCTGTGCCGGTATCTGTTTGGAGGAATTGCACATCAAGCTCTGGCAGTTGCAAGTACATGCCAGGAACATTCTGATAAATAAACTTAACCTGGCATAATGGAGAATAGCTAGTACTACGCTCCAGTTTCAGTGCATCCACAATCATTTCAAAAGGGATCTCTGAATTTTTGTATGCATCCAGGGCTGTTAAGCGAACCTGTCTGATAAGTTCACGAAAACTGGGGTCACCTGAAAGATTTGTCCGTATCGCCAAAGTGTTAACAAAGAAACCTATTAGATTTTGTGTTTCCAGATTGCGTCCGGCTGTTGGCGAACCCAGTACAATATCTTCTTGACCCGTATAACGGTAAAGTAATGTTACCCAAGCAGTTAGCAGAGTCATATATATAGTTGCATCTTCCTGACGACTTAAATCATTCAAATCGTCCATAAGCTTTTCAGGCAATATAAAATAAAGTTGTTTCCCTTGAAAAGTCTGTACTTCAGGACGCGGACGATCAGTAGGCAGTTGTAAAAATGTTGGAGCACCTTTTAGTTGCTGCTTCCAATACAATAGTTGTGATTGAATAGACTTACTATCTAACATCTCGTGCTGCCACGTTGTATAGTCACCGTACTGAATGGAGAGCTCTTCTAATTCGTCTTTTTGTTGGAGATTTTCTGTATAAAAAAAACGCAATTCTTGAAGAAAAATCATTAAAGACCATGCATCGAATACAATGTGATGAACAACAACTGACAGTACATGCTCATGATTGCCCAATTTTATCAATTTCGTATGAATTAAAGGACCATTACTCAGATCAAAAGGAACCTCTCCATGTTCCTTAAGTATCTTCTGCAATTCATTTTCAAGAATATCTGGTGACAAATGCGATAAATCTTTTTCAGAAAGTGGAATATGAAAAGTTGGACTGATCTCTTGAATAAGGTCACCATTTTTATTTTTTAAAATTGTACGTAAGGCTTCATGACGCAGCATAATTTTATTTATACTGCTCTCCATTGCGCTAACATTCAGGTTCCCTTTTAAGCGCATCGCAAGCGAAATATTATAAACCGCACTACCTGGATCCAATTGGTCGGCAATCCATAATGCCCGTTGTGCATACGACATTGGTATGTAACGTCCCAGCGGTCTTTTTTGGATTCTAGACGGTACACGTTCCGTGTCTTTCCTCTTCTCTTCCAGTTTTTTCTCTAACAATGCTCGCTGTTTAGGACTAAGTAATGATAGCCGTTTTTCCCAATCGCTCATTATTGTTCATCCCCGCTTAGGTCTATAGAAGAATATTTTTTTCTGAGAACCGTTAATTTTTCCAAACTTTCCATGACGGAATCAAGATCAAGACCAAAGTCAATAAGACATCCAATTTCATTTACACCCATTGCTCCAAGCTTCTCAATCACTTTCTCACACTTATCAGGAGTGCCTAGCAAGGAACTTCCTTTGTAATATCGCTCAAAAGAAAAGGCAAGTAAGTCTTCTTTGGAACTGTGAATTATGTTCTCCAGTTCATTTTCAAAGCTATTTCCTGCTGATGTTTTAGTCACATTGTTCTGTTGAGCGAGAAACTTGCTGAGATACTCATACATCGGCGATCTAACTTTTTCTTTTACATTTTCATCGTCATCACCAAGGAAGGTGTGCAACATGACCGTTACAACCCCATCATCCGGGCGAAAGCCATGTCGCTGTAAAGAATCTCGATACAATCGAATATTATGAGCCAGTTCATTAAAATTTTGTGAGATTAGTGCAGCAAGGACATTAGTACCCATTTCTCCTGCTTTAATCCAGGTTTCAGAACTTCCAGAACTAGTTATCCAAACAGGCAAATCTTTGTTCATCGGCTTTGGTGACAAGTTTATAGTTACTTCTTCATCTTTAAAGCCTTTAAAGATGATCTCTTCACCAGCCCATAATTTCCTCAGCGTCTGAATTCCTTGAAAAGTTATCTCTCGACGATGATCATAATTTTCTGGGTTGAATACAAAGTCTCTTGGATTCCATCCTGTACCAAATGAAAGTCCTACTCTACCTTTTGATAAATTATCAACAACTGACCATTCTTCCGCAATACGAATTGGATGATGTAATGGCATAACTACACTGCCTGATCGGATTTGAATATTTTCACTAACAACAGCAAGTGCTGATGCAATGACAGATGGATTAGGATATAACCCACCGAAATCGCGAAAGTGCCTTTCTGGGACTGAAACAAATGAAAACCCATTTTGATCTGCAAATTTAGTCGTTTCTAGCAGTAATTCATATATATCCTCTTCTTTTGCTTGTCCGGTACTAGAAAAAAAGAATAATCCAAATTTCATCTTAATATGATCGATACCATCCGTTGCAATTTCCTTTGCTTCATTGTTATGCCCATCAGGCTTATTAACTGTTTCGTTTAAGGAAACATGCAATAAACCTTTCTTTTTAAGCTTTAGCTCCAGTAATTCGCGTTTTTTCGGAGAAAGATTAGAAAGACGCTCAGTCCAATCACTCATAAAATCCTCCTTTTAAATTATTGAGATGAGAATCCTGACTCAAGCTCTTTCTCAATATCTTCATCTTCTAAAGATTCAATTTCTATTAATAAGCTTTCCAGTTCATCATCATCTAAACTTTCTAATTCAAACTTGGAAATCCAATCAGCGATTTCTGCAATACTCGGGATTTCAAACAATTGATTAAGCGATAATTCTACTTTGAATACCTCTCTTAGACGTACAAGTAATTGAATAGCTAACAAAGAATGCCCGCCCAAATCAAAGAAATTATCATAAATACCGATTTCATTCATTCCAAACAATTCTCTCCAAATAAATGCAATATCTTCTTCCACTTTATTCCTAGGAAGCATCTGATCATTAGATATTTGAGCTTTATTTGTTTTTGTTGCTGCGACTGTACCTAATTGTTCGAATGTACTTTCTACTCTCCATTGCTCATGCTGTTTTATCATGAGATTTAAGTTCTCAGTCGTTACAGCCATTTGTGGCTGTTGTGCATATAATGTGCGGAATAAAGCATCAATTCCTTCTTCAAAGGACATTCCAAAAGTTTGACGATTTTCTTTTAGTTCGTCATGAAGCTTAATCGCAGTAGGCATTTCCTCATCTTGCCAATCATCAAACTGCCACTGCCCCCAGTTTATCGAAATGACTTTTCTGTTTTTATTTGAATATTGATAATGTGCGAATGCATCCAAAAAACTATTTGCTGCTGTATAGTCAACCTGACCAAGTCCACCATAAATTGCGGATAAAGAAGAAAAAAGGATCATAAAGTCAATATCCTTTTCTCTTGTTAGCTCATCTAAAATAAAAGCACCTTTTATTTTTGGAGAAAATACACTCATTGCCTTTTCAAGATTCTTCAGTTGAATAAGACCTGTTCCTGGAACACCAGCAAGATGAAGAATACCGTTAATATTTCCGAAATTTTGCTCCGCAACAGCTATCACTGAGCGCATTTGATTAACATCTGTTACATCTGCTTGAAACGTCAATACATCAGACCCTAATTCTTCAAGCTTTTGTACTTTTTTAATGCGTTGACTAATACGATCTTCGTCACCATGAATACCAATGTATTGCTCCCATTCTTGTTTATCTGGTAAGCCAGTGCGTCCAATTAGTATAAGCTTTGCTTGAAAAGTCCGAGCCAGTTTTTCTGCGATTGCGAGCCCTATTCCTCCAAGACCTCCGGTCAAAAGATAGACTCCATTTTTACGCCAATATTTCTCCTCAAAACCAGTCTTCTCAAGCGGAGTTGACTCAAAAGATTTTTTCCATCGGTAGTTGCCTCGAAATGCTACAACTTTATCATCGTTTGATGATTGAATTTCTGAAACAAGTTGTGCTATTAAACGTTGTTGTCGACTGTTTTCTTCTGGCAATATAGAGAAATCGATATGCTTGCAATCAATATTCGAATACTCTTGAGGTATAACGTGAACAGGTCCTGTAACAGTAGATGCTTCAGGATACAATACATCGTCGCCTAAAACACTTTGTACATTATTAGTAACAACCATTAGGCGAATTACATCTGTTGTTGAAGTTCCAAATGCCTGGGCCAAATACAACAAGCTATTAAAGGTGAGTTCTTGTGCCTTTTCAAAATCTGAAAAACACTTTGAAGTTTCAGGTAAAACTTTTATTCCCCACATATGCAGGATCGTCATTGAAGATGCATCAAAAGATTGAATCATCAATTGATAATCATTAGGGTTTTTAGGATTAATACTATATTGATTTCCGTCATGTTTAAAAGATTCCCCAGCTTTTACTGTTATGACATTTTTGAATTGAGTTTGTAATTGCTCTATTGCTTTGGCATGTAGTCCATACTCATCTGAAAAAACAAGCAACATCTCATCTTTTGTATCTCTGACCTTAGCATGAATAGATGATTGCTTCCATACAGGCGTATAAAACCATTTTGAACGATCTAATTCTTTACTTACTAATTTTTGTTCATTTTGGTTCGCGATGGCTACTTGGTTTGGTGTCACCCAGTATCGTTGGCGTTGAAATGAATAACTTGGCATAGGAATTCGATAGCGTTTCTCATTTGGATATAATGCATTCCAATTGATAGCTACTCCATTAAGCCAAAGCTTTCCAACTGCATTCATTAAGAATTCCATGTCATTTGCCTTTTTTTCCTTGGCTTGACGCATCGATATAATAATATTATGTTTATCCATCTTACTCATATTCGCTAACACACTTAGTGTACGTCCAGGCCCTACCTCTAAAAGAACAGGCTTATCTTCTAATAAAGTTTCAATTCCTTCAGAAAAACGTACGGTTTGTCTTAAGTGCTGTGCCCAATATTCTGGATTGGTAGCTTGATCTGATTGAATCCAGTTTCCTGTTACGTTGGACACATATGGTATATTAGGTTCATTCTTTTTTATTTCTCTTACTAAACTTTTAAAAGAATCTAGAATAGGATCCATCATTTTAGAATGGAAAGCATGACTTGTTCGTAATACAGTAGCACTAACATTCTGCTCTTCCAATATTAATTGAAGACTCTGAATCGACTCGGTCTCTCCTGAAACGACACAAAGTTCTGGACCATTAATAGCAGCAATGGATAAATTGTTTTTCAATAGCGGAATCACGTCTTCTTCTGCCAGGGAAACCGCCAGCATAGAACCTTGTGATAGACTCTGAATTAATTTTCCTCTTTCTGTAATTAATCTCAATGCATCTTCTAATGAAAATACTCCAGAGAGACAGGCAGCTACATACTCGCCTACACTATGTCCAATCATAGCGTGTGGCTTAACCCCCCAAGCCATCCACAGCTTAGCAAGTGAGTATTCAATTACAAATAAAGCTGGTTGTGTGAATTGTGTCTGTTTTAGCTTTTCAGCAGACTCCAATACATCTGCATCATGAGGGAAAATTATTGATCGAATATCGAAACCTATATATTTCGTTAATATTTGGGCGCACCGATCAACTTCATTACGAAATATAGACTCGTTTTGATATAATTCAAGCCCCATATCTACATATTGAGCCCCTTGACCAGGAAACATAAACACAACAGGTTGTTCCGTCTTTGAAATCTCCTGCGTGAAAACACGTTTAGAATCTCTATTTTCCAAAGCTTGTATGGCTTCTTCACGACCACGACAAACAACTATTCTTCTTTTCTCAAATGCATGACGACCAATTTGTAATGTATACGCAGCGTCGGCTAAATTAATGTTTTTCTCTTGAATCAAATGATTAAGTAAACGATCGGTTCCTTCTTCAAGGGCAGCATCCGTTTTAGCAGACAAGGGCAGCAACTTCCATTTACCTGAATCAAAAGAAGGCTCTACAAGAGGTGCTTCTTCTAATATTACGTGTACGTTCGTCCCGCCAACTCCAAAAGAACTCACACCAGCTCGGCGAGGTTCCTCGCCCTTTGGCCACTCTGCCAGATTTGTATTTACATAAAACGGACTACTGCCAAAATCTATATTGGTATTTGGTTTATTAAAATGAAGACTAGGAGCTAATTGTTTATGTTTTAGAGATTCGACGGTTTTAATTAAACCTGCTATACCAGCAGCAGCATCCAAATGTCCAATATTTGTCTTTACACTACCTATTGGGCAGAACTGTTTTCTGTTAGTTTCAGCTTGAAAAGCTTGAGTCAATGCAGCTATCTCAATAGGATCTCCTAACGCTGTTCCTGTGCCATGCGTTTCAATATAACCAATCGTTTCAGCTGATACATCAGCTACTGCCAATGCTTCCTTAATGACTTCTGCTTGTCCATCTATACTAGGTGCGGTATAGCCAATTTTCATATCCCCATCATTATTAATTGCCGAACCTTTGATAATGGCTTGGATAGAATCACCATCCTTTATGGCATCTTCTAAGCGTTTCAAAACGACAATGCCCATACCACTACCAAATACTGTTCCCCCTGAGTTGTCATCAAAAGCACGGCAGTGCCCATCAGGGGAGGAAATCCCCCCCTCTTGATAGAGATATCCCTGCCCCTGCATAACTTTTACAGTTACTCCTCCTGCCAAAGCCATGTCACATTCGCTATTTAATAAGCTTTGACATGCCATATGCACTGATGTCAAGGAGGTAGAACAAGCTGTTTGAACATTTACACTTGGACCCTTAAGATTTAATTTATATGATACTCTTGTTGTCAAAAAATCTTTATCGTTTCCAATCATCGTTTGAAACTCGCCTACAGTTTTAATGAGGTCAGGATTAGAGAGTAAGTTGATTATCATATAGGTATTCAAAGCTGCACCGCCAAAAACACCTACTAATCCATTGTATGTTTCCGGATCATACCCAGCATTTTCAAGTGCTTCCCAAGCGCCCTCCAAAAATATACGTTGCTGTGGATCCATCATTTCAGCTTCGCGTGGGGTGTATTTGAAAAAATCCGAATCAAAATACTCTATATTGTCCAACATAGAGTTGGCATTTACATAGTTGGGATCCTTGATCGTATCCTCAGACACACCAGATTCCATTAATTTTTCAGGCGTATGGAATGTAACAGACTCAACGCCATTACGTATGTTATCCCAAAAAGTTTGGATGTTTTCAGCTCCTGGAAAACGTCCTGTACTACCTATGATGGCGATTGCGGATTCATAAGATTGCTCAAAATCACTCATTTTGGTCCCCTCGCTTCCTTTTAGTTTGAACACGTTGTTGTCTAAGTTGTCTTTGTTTCCTTTGCTCTTCCTTACGATTATTTACTCGCGCCATTTTGTCTTCCCTGCCATTCGGCTCACTTTTCCCATGCAGAGTAGCATTAACTAAATCTTCTATAGTTGGATATCTAAACATGTGTAAAACAGGAACAACTTGACCAATTTCTTCGCTTAACTTGCTGCAAACCTTTACTACTAGGAGAGAGTGCCCTCCTAAATCAAAGAAATTGTCCTTTACTCCAACCTTTTCTATGCCCAATACCTCTTCCCATATGCTAGAAATAGTTCGTTCTAGTTCTGTTAGCGGAGCTGCATACATGGCTGTAGATATAGGTGAATTCTGAGGTGCAGGTAACGATTTTCGGTCTACTTTTCCTGTTCCAGTTAGAGGAATCTTTTCTAACTTTATGAAGGTGAAAGGAACCATATATTCAGGTAAAAGTTTTTTAAGATACTGTCTGAAATCTGTATTATTATCTTGCTCACTCGTTACCATATAAGCTACCAGATTTTTTTCGCCCACCACTTCTTCGCGAACTACAACCGCACATTCTTGAACCTCTGGATGTTGTGCAAGCAATGCTTCGATTTCACCAAGTTCCACCCTATAACCACGAATTTTCACCTGGTCATCGATACGTCCTAAAAATTCGATTTGGCCGTCTTGATGATAGCGTGCTAAATCTCCACTATTGTAGATTCGAGTGTTAAGTCCCTCATCAAATGGATTAACTATAAATTTCTCATCAGTTAAATCGGGACGATTAAGATATCCTCTGGCCAAGCAATCTCCTGCAAGATACATCACGCCTGGAACACCAACTGGAACTGGGTTTAATTGATTATCCAGGATATATACTTTTGTATTGTCGATAGGACGTCCAATATATGGCAATAAAGGCCAGTCATTGGGATCATCTTCCAGAACCATAGCAGTAATAACATGAGTTTCAGATGGTCCATACTGATTATGCAGTGTACAGTTGTTCAAGCTCTCAAACATTTTCTTTATACTAGGTGTGACTTTTAACTGTTCACCTGCAGTAATGACCTCTTTTAAATGTGTCGGTACAGGTGCAGCTTTATTGACCAAAGCCTCTGCAAGCTGTTGAAGAGCAATAAATGGAAGATAAATTCTCTCAATCTTCTCACTATCAATATAGTTTAATAGCATTACTGAATCCCTTCTCACTTCTTCTGAAACGAGTATAAGTTCTCCACCAACACACAAAGTCGAAAAAATTTCCTGATACGATACATCAAAGCTCAGTGATGTGAACTGTAAAGTTTTTATTGGACCCAATAATGCAGAGTTTTTGGTCTGCCATGTAATCAAATTAGCAAGCGTCAGATGAGGAACAGCTACTCCTTTCGGTATCCCTGTTGAACCAGAAGTGTATATTAAATATGCTAAGTCTTCCATAGTTACTTTATTTGATAAATTGTCGCTGTTCTCATTAGCAATATTCTTCCACTCAGAGTCTAAGCAAATCATTTTCGCAGAAGTTAGCGCTGGAACCTTATCCATTAATGTTTGGTTTATTAAGACCATTTTGACTTTAGCATCATTTATGATAAAGGCCAGGCGTTCTTCTGGAAAATTCGGTTCCAAAGAGACGACAGCTCCGCCTGCTTTAAAGATAGCAAGTACAGCTATTATTCCTTCAATAGATCGTTCCAAACAAATACCTACGGGGGAGTCTACTTCTACTCCGAATTTTCGTAAATAGTTTGCCAGCTGGTTCGCCCGCTGGTTTAGTTCACGATAAGTCAGATATTTTCCGTCTAAAGAAAGAGCTTGAGCATCTGGTGTCTTTCTCGCTTGTTCTTCAATCATATGATGAACGCTTTTCTCTGCCTTGCTGTTTGAGATGCTATCATTCCATTCTCCCAACAGCTGAAGCTTTTCTTGCTCACCTAGCATTGGAACTTCTCTAATCGCTTGATTAGGATTTCCGCCTAATTGTTCGAGTATGATTTTCAAATGACTAAGCATACGTTGAATTGTTGATTGATCAAATAAATCTGTATTGTACTCCATAGCTATTGTCATTCCTTGCTCTGCTTTTTGAACAAATAGCGTTAGATCAAATTTTGATGTCTTATTATCAACACTCATCAACTCGAAATTCAAACCATCAATAGTAAAATTATGCGACGAAAAATCTTGGTAAGCTAACATTACTTGGAATAATGGAGACCGGCTAAGATCACGGTTAGGCTGCATCTCTTCTACCAATTTTTCAAAAGGAAGATCCTGATTTTCGTAAGCTTCTAATGCAGTAATCCGTACCTGTCTCAATAATTCTGCAAAACTCATACTCCCCTCGACTTGTGATCGCAATACTAAAGTATTGGTAAACAATCCGATCATGTCTTCTACCTCAGCCATTGGACGATTGGCAATAGGTGATCCGACTAAGATATCTTCCTGATAAGTATAACGATAAAGCATCACTTTAAATGCAGCCAACATTGTCATGTATAAGGTAGCATCTTCTTGAGCACTCACTTTTTGTAATGCCTTCAGTAAGGATGAAGATAGATTTATTGACTCATGGGCTCCGTAAAAAGTTTGCACAGGAGGACGTGGTCGATCCGTCAACAGTTCTAAGGACGGTGGTATATTTAGTAGCTTTTGTTTCCAATAGCTAAGCTGTTTATCCATAACTTTATTTTGTATCCACTTTCTTTGCCAGTTCGCAAAATCAGCATACTGTACCGTCAAATCTGGCAGATAAAAATCATGTTTATTATTTGCTCTGGCTTCATAATGTACAGCTAAATCTTTCGCAAACACATCCAATGACCACACATCAAAAATGATATGGTGAACGGTAAGAAGTAAAACATGTTGGTCTGGTTTAGAGCGTATGATCGTTACTCTCAGTAATGGTCCAGTACTCAAATCAAAAGACTTTTTAGAATCCTGTTCAATAAATGAATGTATCTGAATTTCTTGCTCAATATCAGAAAAAGATTCAAAATCAAGTAGATTTATATTCAAATCCATTTCAGAATGAACATGTTGCAATGCTTCCCCATCTACTTTTGCAAAAGTGGTTCTCAAAATTTCATGACGACTGATAATATCATGAAAAGCCTTTTCCAAAGCTGGGATATTAAGTTTTCCTCTCAAATAAAATGCAATCGGAACATTATAAAATGCACTATTGGATTCTAATTCATTGAGGAACCATAAACGTTGCTGTGCAAACGATAATTGTAGCGTTTCCTGATCAGACCTCAACAAAGATTCTGGAAGTTGCAATATCGGATCATCCACATCGATTTCTGCTATCTCCGTTGATAAACTTGCTATCGACGGATTCTCGAACAAGCTCCTCAATGGAATCTCTATTTTGAGTTCTTTCCGTATACGCGAAATGAGTTGTGTAGCCAATAATGAGTGTCCACCAATTTCAAAGAAATTATCATGAATACTCACCTGGTCTATTCTCAAGATGTCACACCACATATCAGCTAATTGTTTTTCCATCATTGTACGAGGTGCTTCAGATTTATTTTGTGGTGATAGTTCCAATCCATGTTGCCCATCGAGAGCACGTCGATCTATCTTCCCATTTGGTGTTAAAGGGAATTTATCCATCATTATTATTGCCGAAGGAATCATATAATCTGGTAAACTTCTCTTTAAAAGATTCCGTAAAGATTGATAATCAAGCTCTGATCCTTCTTCTGCTTTAATATAAGCGACCAACCGTTTATCATTTAAAACATCCTCGCGGACAACAACAACAGCTTCCTTAATACCGGTGTGAGCGAGTAACACATTTTCTATCTCTCCTAGCTCAATTCGAAATCCTCTAACTTTCACTTGATTGTCGATCCTTGATATAAACTCCAGCTCACCATTCTCTCGATAGCGAACAAGGTCACCCGTTCTATACATCCTTGCACTTGACCTATTACTAAATGGATCTTCCAGAAATTTTTCTTGCGTTAATTCTGGGCGGTTAAGATATCCAACAGCGAGACCCTCTCCACCGATGTAAAGCTCTCCGGGAACCCCCACGGGTACAAGCTGAAATTGATGATCTAGGACATATAAACTTGTGTTAGCAATTGGGCGACCTATTGATACCCAATTCCGCCCTGACTCAACCTTGGAAATCGCAGAATAAATAGTTGTTTCTGTTGGCCCATAGAAATTCCAAACACCTGCACTTCTATTTAGAAGCTGATTTGCCAAGCTTAGCGGTAGTGCCTCTCCTCCGGTTAGAACTTTTAATTGTCGATTACCACTCCAACCTGCCTGTATTAGCATTTGCCATGTAGCGGGGGTAGCTTGCATCACTGTTGCTTCGCTTGTTATTAGTAGCTCCGCTAGCCTTTCTCCATCTGTGACTTCATCGCGGCTGGCGATCACGACACATGCACCTTGCATCAACGGCAAGTACAACTCCATTCCAGCGATATCAAAGGAAATGGTTGTAACAGCTAAAAATCTATCCGTGTTCTGCAGCTGCAGGTGCTCATTTGTTGCCAATAAATAATTCGTCAAAGCTTCGCTACGAATTTGGACTCCTTTAGGTTTTCCGGTAGAACCTGAAGTATAGATGGTATAAACTAACGAATCTTGAGGCCGATAACACTTCAAGTTAGAGTCATCCTGATAACAAATTTGTGACCAATCACGATCAACATATACGATCTGTGCCTTATGTTCTGAAATTCTCTTTTCCAAACCTGTTGTTGTAAGTATTACATTAGTTTTGGAATCCTGTAGCATAAAGGAAATTCTCTCTGTTGGAAAAGATGGATCGAGTGGCACATACGCTCCTCCAGCTTTGAATATGGCAAGTAGAGAAACCAGCATTTCCAAAGAGCGTTCCATATATACTCCAACCAGCACTCCTGGTTTTACGCCAATTGATTGCAAATGACGTGCAAGCTGGTTGGCACGACTGTTTAAAATTTTGTAAGACAACGAATCTTTGTCAAATACAGCAGCTATCGCTTCAGGAGTTTGCTCAACTTGTTCTTCAAAAAACAGATGCATACCCTTATCTAGCGTGTAATCCTTTGAAGTAAGATTCCAGTCTACGAGCAACTTTTGCTGTTCTTTGAATGGTAGTACTGGGAGACGACCAATACTAAGTTCGGGTTGGTCGATAATCCCTTCTAACAAAGCATTGAAAGAATCTGCCATCCGAGCAACGGTATTTTTTTCAAACATATCCGTATTAAATTCAAACACAGCAGTTAGCCTATTATTTTCCTCTGCGATAAATAGAGTTAGATCATACTTAGACGAATTAGTATCAATCTCTATTTCTTCTATATTAAGTCCAATAATTTCCATCTTTTTGTTGGATATATTCTGAATAATAAACATAACCTGGAATAATGGTGAGTGACTTAAGTCTCTTTCTACTCTTAATTCCTCTACTATCTTCTCAAAAGGAACATCCTGATTAGCATAGGCTTCTAATGCTACCTTACGTACCTGTTTTAACAATTCAAGATATGACATCTCTCTCTTAATTTGCGTTCGCAAAACCAACGTATTTACGAAGAGACCAATTAAATTTTCCAAGTCTTGATGATTTCGGTTTGTAACAGGAGATCCTACTGAGACATCTTCTTGATCACTATAACGAAAAAGTAAAACCTTAAAGGCTGCTAACAAGGTCATATATAAGGTAGTGCCTTCTCTTACGCTTAATTCTTTTAGCAAACCTGCTACTCTTTCTGGAATTTCAAATCGAAAGATATCGCCAGCATAAGTTTGTACAGATGGACGCTGACGATCTGTTGGCAATTGCAACAACAGAGGTTGATCTTGAAGTTGCTGTTTCCAGTAGTTAATTTGCTTTGTTATTTCTTCGTTTTTTATCCATTCTTTTTGCCAAGCAGCATAATCCGCATACTGAATTGGTAATTTTGGAAGTTCTACAATTTCATTTTGTAAATGGGCCCGGTATAAAGTAGATATTTCTCGCAGAAGAATATCTTGTGACCAACCATCCGAAATAATGTGGTGTAAATTTAACAATAAAATATGCTCATCAGGTTGAAGTCGAATAATACTTGCTCGAAAGAGCGGGCCTTGACTTAAATCGAACTCATTCATTACTTCTGCACGGATTAAACGTTTTAATTCTGTTTCTTGATCCTCTAACGTTTCATCAGCATGGTCAATGAATGAAATTTTTATTTCTTTACGAGGGGCGATCACTTGCTCTATTTGATCTCCATCCCCTCTGAAAGTAGTACGTAAACTCTCATGTCGACTGATGATAGTGTTTAATACCTTTTCTAGAATAGAACGTTCTAGTTCACCAGAGAGCCTTAAAGCAAGCGGTATATTATAAACGTACTTATTCTTCGATTCCATTTCATTGAGAAACCATAGCCTATTTTGAGAAGAGGACATTGGTAGTTTTTGTTCTCGTGAAATGGCTTGAATAGAAATTTCATTTGCCGTTTTCTTACTCATATCGATTTGTGAAGCAAATTCAAAGATAGTCGGATAATTAAAAATTGATTGAACAGGCACCTCGGCTCCTACCGCATTTCGTAAACGCGAAAGCACTTGTATTGCTAGTAAAGAGTGACCTCCCAGTTCAAAGAAATTATCATGTATACCTACACGTTCAAGCCCAAGTACTTGGCTCCATATACCTGCTAGAATTTCTTCCATAGGGTTTTGTGGTGATGTGAATTCACTATTTCCAACAACATCCTCTGACTTAGGATTGGGCAATGCAGCGCGATCAATTTTTCCATTTGGAGACAATGGGATTTCGTTCAAATTTATTAATGTACTAGGCACCATATATTCCGGCAAAATCTTTCTTAGGAATTGACGTATTTCGCCTGAGTTAAATGATTCACCTTGCTTCAAGACGATATAGGCTACCAATCGCTGATCATGCTTATGGTCTTCTTTAACAAGTACTACACACTCTCTAATTAAAGGGTGAGACTCTAATACCGATTGAATTTCACCTAGTTCAATACGTATCCCTCGTAACTTTATCTGATCATCTATACGTCCTAAATACTCTAAATCTCCATTCGGCAACCAACGCACTAAATCTCCAGTACGATACATACGCTCAGTTGGATTCCATGGTGCATAGACAAATTTTTCTTCAGTCAAAGCTTGCTTATTAATATACCCCTCTGTTAATCCTAAACCTGAAATACACAATTCTCCTGGAACCCCTAAAGGCTGCATTTGTAATTTCCCATTAACTACATATGCAGTAGTATTTGGCAAAGGTCTTCCGATAGGAATACTTGATTTCGGAAGTTCTTCCTTAACTGAATAATTAGTGGCGTAAATAGTAATTTCAGTTGGTCCGTAAAGATTGACAAGTTCAACCCCTTGTAACACCTCAAAAAACATTTTCGCGCTCTCTTTTTGCAGTGCTTCACCTGCTGAAAATACATATCTCAACGCAGGCAACTTCTCTTGAGTCTTATCCTTTAATCTCTCTAGAAACGAGTGCAACATAGAAGGTACAAAATTAACATGAGTAACTTTATAATCTTTAATGGCCTCAAATAAACGTAAAGGATCTTTCTCATCTTGTGGTTTTAAAATTGCAAGTTTACCGCCCCCAGATATCCAACCAAAGATCTCACTAACGGATACATCAAAAGTAAAAGGGGTTTTTAGAAGATAAACATCGTTTGATCCAAATGGATACAGTTGCCCCAGTACGTTTAAAATATGCAACACATTTCTTTGTGTAACCATTACACCTTTTGGTTTACCTGTTGAACCAGAGGTATATATTACATAGGCATAATTACTCAATCTATTCATCGGAGCAGGATTATTAGCGTTGCCTTGATAAATTCTTTCATCCTCCAGGTCAATAGTATCTCCTGAAAACAAGAAATCATCTTGCCAATTTTTTTGGGTCAAAAGCAACTGTACTTCACTGTCATTCAGCATATATTGAATGCGCTCTTTCGGTAAATTCGGTTCGATAGGCAAGTATGCTCCGCCAGCTTTTAGTATTGCCAAGATGCCGACAATCATTTCTAATGAGCGTTCTACCATTATTCCAACAAGTTGATTATCTCTAACGCCAAACTTGTGTAGATGATTAGCCAATTGATTAGCACGTTCATTTAATTCATGATACGTAAGTTGTCTATTACCATAAACGACCGCTAATGTGTCTGGGCTGTGTTCAACTCGACTTTCAAAAAGATCCGCAAGTGATTCATAAGTTACCTTTGCTTCTTCTCTAATATTCCAATCCACAAGAAATTTTTGTTTCTCAATCTCAGTTAAAATTGGAAGTTCACCAATCATACAATTTGGATTACTAACTATTCCATTAAGAATGGTAAGGTAATGTTGCGTCATCCGGGAGATGGTTTCATCATCAAAAAGATCAATATTATAATCAAAAGATGCTTCAATTTTGTTTTCATTCTCTGTAATAGCTAAAGATAGTTCGTATTTAGCAACATCCGCTTCTAAGTCTACTGGCTCTAACACTAGTCCTGATAGAGCTAGTGCAGGTGCTGAGGAATTAAGCATTGAAAACATTACCTGGAAAAGTGGTGAAGTAGATGTATCCCTATTAGGTTGGATCTCTTCTACTAACTTTTCAAAAGGTACATTTTGATTGGAAAAGGCATCTAATGATACTTCGCGTACATGTTGAAGGAACTCTCCAAAGCTTTGCTCACTGGATATATTTGTTCTGAACACAAGAGTGTTCACAAAAAATCCTATCATCTTTTCAACACCCTCATAATTCCTTCCAGAAATAGGGGAGCCGATCAATATATCATTTTGCCCAGTGTAACGATGTAGCAGAACCTTGAAGGCAGCAAGCAACGTCATATTTAAAGAAGTACCAGTGTGTTGACTTAATTGTTTTAACTCCTTATAAAGTTCGTCCGATAGTTGGAAGCGTTTATTTTTCCCACGAAAGGTTTGATTTTTAGATCGTGGCCGATCAGTCGGTAATTGAAGGACTGGAAGTTCCCCCCCTAGCTGCGTCTTCCAATATGCCATCTCTTCGTGAAGCTTGCTTCCATGCATAAGTTCACGTTGCCAAACAGAAAAATCTACATATTGATATGGCAAATCATTCAAAGGTGCAGTCCTTCCATGTAATATAGAATCATATAACACAGCTAGTTCTTGCAAGAGAATCTCATTAGACCATGCATCCGAAACTATATGATGTAGATTTAACAGTAATATATATTTTTCCGTTTCTAGTTTTATTAGTGACACGCGGAATAGCGGACCTTCACTAAGCTCGAATTTATGACGAGCCTCTTTTCTCAAAATAGTGTGTGCGATTGTATCTCGCTCATCCGTCAAATTATCTGATAAATCAATTATATTTATATTTAATTCCGTTTTGGAGTTAATTAACTGAACAGGTGTTCCATCAATATCTTTAAAGATTGTTCGTAAACTTTCATGCCGGTCGACAATTCGAGATAAAGATTGTTGTAAAACTTCAACATTAAGATTCCCTTGGACATTGTACACTAATGGTATACTGTATAAATGGTTTATATCAGACAACTGATCCACAAACCACAAGCGTTGTTGAGCAAATGAGAGCGGTAGATTATTATGACGTTCAATAGTCCTAATCCCCTCTAAATCCCAGTTGCTTTTTTTCGATATTTGATCAATTTGGCCTTCTACAAATGTAGCTAATTCTGTAATTGTTGGATAATTAAAGATATGTCGTACATCTATTTGAATGTCAAATTCTTTTCGCAAACGTGAAATTACACGCGTTGCGACCAATGAATGCCCTCCTAGCTCAAAGAAATTATCATACATTCCGATTCGGTTAATACCAAGAACCGTTTGCCAAACCTCAACTATTTTTTTCTCAACATCAGTGTGAGGCAAGATATCGTCTTCGCTCTCTTCAACATTAATTTCTAGAGCTGATAAGGCTTTGTAATCAACTTTACCGTTCAAAGTTAACGGTAGGCTCTCATTAGTAAGTACAATGAGCGGAATCATATATTCTGGAACATTTTCTTTTAAGTAAGAAAGCAAATGTTTAATAGAAGCCTCTCTTTTTTCTGCCGTAACCACATATCCAATTAGACGTTTATCACCAGATGTATTTTCTTGAACTGTTACAACAGCATCTTCTACATCAGGATAGTTTTTGAGTACTGCTTCAATTTCACCAAGTTCAATCCGAAATCCCCTAATTTTCACTTGTTTGTCTGTCCGACCTAAAAACTCTATATTTCCATCAGCTAAATAGCGAACAAGATCGCCTGTCTTATATATACGACTTGTCGAAGCATCATTAAATGGATTAGGTATAAACCTTTCTTCTGTCAAATCTTTACGTCCAAGATACTCTAATGCAAGGCCGTCTCCACCAATATACAATTCGCCAGGTACACCAATTGGAACTGGTTGGTACCAATCGTCTAAAATATATACTTCTGTATTTGAAATCGGTTTACCTATGGGTACAGTCTTACTGATTTGATCAACTCTATCCATCGGGTAAAAGCAGGCAATGGTAGTACTTTCGGTTGGACCATATGCATTTATAAGGCGACAATCATTTAAGTTCTCTAATACTTTACGGGCATGAGATGTAGATAACACATCACCACCTGTAAACAGTTGACCAACACCCTTTAAATCATCTAAATGGTAATCTACCATTTGATGGAACAAACCTGTTGTAAGCAGTAAAGTAGTGATTTGATAATGCTGTATACTCTGCCCCAATTCTTCAAGTGAAGTTAGAGCATATGGATAAATAACCAGTTTAGCTCCGTTTAGCAGACTACCCCATATTTCAAAAGTAGCAGCATCAAAGGAGATGGTAGCAAATTGAAGTAAAGTCTCTTTATTTGAAAGACTTACATAGTTTGAATTTTTAACTAATCGTAAAACACCACGGTGAGGTATTACTACCCCCTTAGGTTTACCTGTAGATCCAGAAGTGTAATTCACATATGCAGGAGAATCACTATTCAACTCATGAACTGGATTCGATTCACTACATTCTGACACCTTATCCCACTCAGTATCTATTTTCAGCGTAAACCCATCGTTGTAGAAGGGCAGTTTGTGAACCATATCGTCTTCTGTAATTAAAAAGGTTACTTTTGCATCATCAAAAATATAACGTAGTCTCTCCTCTGGATAAGATGCATCCAATGGCACATACACTCCGCCTGCTTTAATAATACCGAGCATACTTGTAATCATTTCGATGGAACGTTTAACACATAGACCTACCAAACATTCTGGTTGAACTCCATTTTCTTTTAAATAGTGAGCTATTTGATTAGCACGCTTATTTAATTCATTATAAGTTAGCGTTTTATCTTGATACCTCAGTGCTATAGCATCAGGATTCAGAGCTACCTGTTGCTCAAATTCATCTTGAATACATTTATTTCGAGGGAACTCAGTGGCAGTATCATTCCATTCCAACAGTATTTGGTTCGTTTCATTCTCTGATAACATACAAAGTCGACTAATTTCCTGATCTGGATATTGAGCAACACTTTTTAATAAGTTTAAAAAATGATTTGCCATACGCGAAATGGTCTCATTCATAAATAAATCAGTATTGTATTCGAAAGTAGCTAGTAGTCCATTTTGATCATTAGCAATCGATAAAATCAAATCGAATTTTGCTGTTGAAAATTCCAAATTACGAGGAGTCAACATTACTCCTTCTAGCTCTAGTGGCTTGATTGTTGAGTTTTGATAATCAAGCATAACTTGGAAAAGAGGAGAATATCCCGAGTTGCGCTGCGGCTGAACTTCCTCCACAACCTTATCAAAAGGAATATCCTGGTTATCAAAAGCTTCGTATGCTACTCTCCGAGATTCTACCATAACATCCCTAAAAGTTGATTTTTCCGTTACATTCAAACGCAATACGAGAGTATTTACAAAAAAACCTATTAAATCTTCAGTTTCCTTTTGATTTCTTCCAGCAATAGGTGTCCCAATTAAAATGTCTTTTTGAAAGGTATAGCGATATAAAAGAACATTATAGGCAGCTAGAAAAAGAGTAAACATGGTAGCATTTTCTGTTTCACTTAAATGCTCAAGTTTATTAATTAATTCTTGTGGAATGGTAATACTCTCTTGACTACCACGAAACGTCTGATTTACAGGACGAGGATAATCAGTATGTAATTGCAATACCGGGAGATCTCCCCCTAGTTTCTTCTTCCAAAATTCCAACTGTTCCTGCGCCTCTTCTCCCTCTAACCAATCATTATGCCATTCAGAAAAATCAGCATATTGTAAGGTTAACTCAGAAAGATCTAATGTCTCCCCTTTAGAATAAGCAGCATAAAAAGCTGAAATTTCATCATGGAGAACTTTCATTGACCAACCATCAGATATGATATGGTGCATGTTCCAAAAAAGCACATTGTGGTTAGAATTCACTCTAAATATCATCGCTCTAAATAATGGCCCTTTTGTTAAATCAAAAGCTTTAGAGACCTCTTCCTTTAGCAATGAATCCAACTCTTGCTCTTGTACCTCTATAATAGACATTTTCATCTCTACGGTAGGATGAATAATTTGTACTAGTTCATCTTCATTTTGTGCAAAAGTGGTCCTGAGAATTTCGTGACGCTCTATAACATGTTGAATACTTCTTTCCAAAGCTCCTAAATTAATAGGCCCCTTTATATCCAAAGCAGAAGGAAGGTTGTAGACTGTGCTCGGATTAAGTTCTTCAATGAACCAGAGTCTTTTTTGACTTGAGGACATCGGAAAAACAAAAACATCGTTAGTCTTTCCATTTAACTGAATACTGCCAAGAGAATTATTATTTGGGTTCATCTTTACAACTCCTTTTCATGCACTCAACTTATTCATTGGATAAATCAGTTAACTTTTTACTGTTTAACGTTCGTGATTTAGGCATAATAGCATTTCTTTTCTTCTTACCTACTGATGACTGATTTACAGTTTTACTACTTACTTTTGCTGCTACTTCTACAATTGTAGGCTCACTTAAAAACTCATTAAGGGTTAATTTCACTTCGAACTCCCCATTAATACGTGAAATAACAAGAGTAGCAAGTAATGAATCTCCGCCTAATTCAAGAAAATGGTCATTTATCCCTATGTTATGATTATCAATCACATCCACCCATATGTCTTTTATACGCTCCTCTAATAGACTTCTAGGAGCCACATAATTACCGGAATTCAAACTTTCCATTTGGTGGTTAGGTAATTTTTTGCGATCTATCTTTCCATTAGTTGTTAGAGGTAGAGAATCCATTTGAAGAAAAACAGTTGGCCACATGTACGAGGGAAGGAAATCTTTCAGATATTCTCTCCACTCAGCAGTCTGTTTTTCATCAGAACTCTTTTTTTCTACAATTAGATAAGCTGCTAAGAAGATTCCTCCTTTCTCATTAACACGATCAATTACCACTGCCTGCCGCACGTTTGGAGCTCTTTCTAAAACTTTTTCAATTTCTCCAAGTTCAATACGGTGTCCCCTAATTTTAACTTGGCTGTCTGTCCTTTCTATATATTTTATCTCTCCGTTTGCGAGCAATAATGCAATATCTCCAGTTCTATAAATCCTTTTTCCTGGCTTAAATGGATGTTCTATAAATCGTTCTTGATTTAATTTATCTCGGTTATGATAACCCCGGGCTAACCCTGCCCCAGCAATACACAGTTCACCTTTTACACCAATAGGTTGTAATTGCATATACTGGTCCATAATGTAGCATTCATAATTACATAGTTGGTTACCAATGGTTATATCATTAGAATTCTCCAATTCTTTTATAGTAGCGTATACAGTAGTTTCTGTAGGTCCGTATATATTAAGAATCTTAGCATTAGTGACATCACGTACTTCTTCAAATAGTCGCGGAGGGAATGGCTCGCCTCCCATACAGATTAGTTTTAAAGATTTTAAGCAATCTGTATGAAGATTATCATTTAGTAACATTTGAAGACGTGCAGGAGTTCCAGGTAAAATCTCTATTTTATTATTCTTTATCAGTTCATTGAGCGCCATTGGGTCATGTTGTTCAATCTCATTTGCAATGACTACTTTAGCTCCATATGCTAATGCTATAAGCGATTCAATTACAAAAATATCAAAGGCTATACTAGCTAAAGCTACAATTGAACGGTTTTTATCAAAGCATAAATGTTCTTTTACTGCATAATATAAATTCCTTATAGAATGGTGTTCAACCATGACTCCCTTTGGTTCCCCTGTAGAGCCGGAAGTATAAATAATATAGGCAAGTTCATTATCATTAATAACAAGGTTTAGCTCAGCTGTACTCTCTGTTTCAATATTTTTCATTTCAACCTGAAGGTCTATTATTTTTGCATCTGAAGTATGAAGCTGCTGTCTCAAAGTCGTTTCACAAAGAACAAATTTTAAGCCAGAGTCACTCATCATAGATGCTAACCTCTCAGATGGATAGGCAGGATCAAGAGGTACATAGGCGCCCCCAATTTTGAGAACAGCCAGCTGAGAAATGATAATTTCTGCAGAACGACTTAGGCAAATCCCTATGATATCTCCCTCACTAGCACCTTTCTTTTGTAAGTAATAGGCTAATTGATTCACTTTACAATTAACTTCCTGATAGGTAATATGTTTCTCTCCTACAACTATCGCTATTGCTTCAGGATTTAAGTTTACTTGTTTGGTAAATAAATCGTGAATCTGTCCTTCTTTAGGTAACTCACAAGAATTTTCACATATTTGATTTAGCAAAAGATGATGTTCTTCCTCTGTTAGAAGAGATGTTCTGTTGAACAGACTCTCCGATTCATTTAACATACAATGCAATAAAGTTTCAAAGTGCCCTATCATTCGCGTTACATCGTTTTGAGAAGCTCGGCTTTTATCATAAACCATATGAAGTATAGTTTCTGATTGATTTCTTAACACGTAAATGCCTAAGCAGGTACCACTATGTTCTTGAAAATTTACTATTTGACGCACCACTTTCTCAGAACTTTCATCAGAAAAGTTTGTCATATTAGTAAATCCGTACAGAACCTGAAATAATGGACTTCCCTTCCTGCATTCTGCTTGCAATGTTTTATAAGAATGGCTTTGTTGAGTATTGTTCAGTTCTTTTTCAACTTTCTTATACAACTCAGTGAAAGTAAGTTTTTCATAACCAGTCATATTCATTTCGAATAGAAAAAATTTATCAACCTCTTCAGTAGTAGAACTATTTGAATTAATTTTTGGAGAACCAATTAAAAATTCTACCTGATCAGTATACCTATGTAAAAGGATGCTCAATACAGTAAGTATTGCTGATTCACTATCATAAGTCGATTTATCTAAACCTTGTTCGATATGACCTGATAATTTCTTTTTATAAACAGCGTACCCGGAATCAATGCCTTTTGTAAAAGGAAGACTTAATACGGGTTGATTGTTTATAAGATTTTTCATACTATTCACATCTCGCAGAGAAATCACTTTATATCACCATTACCCTTTCAAGTTCTTTATGATTTTACAAATAAAGTAATCATGCTTTTATTTTTGGTATTAGATTATCGTACACCTGTTGCCTTTTATTTCCTTTTAATAGTTGAATGTCTAAATTAGTACTAATTTAACATATAAAAATTAAAAATAATGTCGAATTTTGAATTTGATGTTATTTTATTTTTATAATACCTTTTTTAGGATTTAATTTCTTGGTTCACATTGTTCTTATTGTTCCAATATTGTTTCCTATTGAAATCAAATACTTTATGAATGTATGGGTTTATTTGTGTTATCCAATTACTCTTTAAAACTTCCTTACCAAAGCCTTATAGATTTACATCATATATAAATTGAGGTTCAATCGCACCTTACTTTAACTACAGTTATTTAGTTGTTTTAACCACACAATTAACTCTATTTAGTAAAGATAAGGAAATATTGCTCCTTTAATTAAGTCACATATCTTAGAGTAGTTTGTATTCACAAAAAAATGGTCTCCGGAGATTTCATAAGAATCGATTGTTCCTTCTGTATATTCTCTCCATGCTAAAATACTTTCAGCCTTCATCCCTTCGTCACTACCATAAAAGATATTCAAATTTTGTTTTATTTTTTTTTCTGTACTAGTCTCGCTATATTCGCTGATTATTTTGAAATCTGATCTTAAAACTGGTAGAAAAAGAGCCATTAATTCATTATTTTCGAAAATCTCAGGAGGTGTACCGTTAAGTTTTTTTACTTCATCTATGAATAATGAATCTGGAAGGAGGTGTATATCTTGAGAAATATGATTGAAACGAGGTGCTGCTAAACCAGAAATAAATACATGTTTTGGAGATAACGTTTGTGACTGTTTAATTAGCTCGTAAGTAATTAATGCTCCCATACTATGTCCATATATTGCATAGTTCGAACTGGAGATTTTCTTATTGATCTGTAATTGAACGTCAAGTACGGCTTCGTTTAACGAATTGTATAAACCTTCACTGAATCTTCCTGCACGCCCTGACAATTCAATAGGGACAACGTCTATCTGTGGAGATAATATTCTTTTCCATTTATTATAAATAGTAGAGGAACCACCGGCATAAGGTATACAAAATAATTGGATACTAATTCACCCTTTCTTATTTATTTATTCCATTTTTTTCTTAGAAATATATCATAAATTTATTCACTCTACAATATTTTACAAAAAAACTTAATAATAAAAAATCAAATGATGGTTTTCGAATTGCATTATAGCTGCACTGCGAGGGATGTGTTGTTAATGTGTACACTAAAGAAAATTTCGATTTTAAAATACCTATCCATCCGTATTTACCTCATATCAAGTTTTTTCGTTCGTAAGAAATGTAAAAACTATCCTACATTACACTGCTTGTTGTGGTTTTAACTACATCGCATTATATTTAGATATTCATCTAATCGGAAATCGGACTATGTTCTTGTCCATTCCGGCAATCGGTACAAGTTCTTGTCCTTGGCTCGGGACAAGAACTTGTACCGATAAAATAAAAAAGCCGCTATAATAGCGACTTTGATGGGAATATGTTCTTGTCCCTCGACATCATCCCACTGATGACTGACTGAAAGCAGTTTTTCCATCCCGATACGGGTATTGGAAAACACACAGTCCTTTCCCGTTCGATCCCCCTGTAGTCGATGGCGCGAGCCACATGGATTTCTTTCGCAATATCCTCATGGGTTCCACGCCCTTGAACGTATACCCAAATCATCAATCTCCCATTGTCCATCCACTATCTCTGTCTCAATTGCAAGCCAGATGAAAAATAAAAATCCCCCCTTCGTTTCCAACGGGAGGATTTCGAGTTTAGGCTCCTGCATAAAAGAGCTTATCAGGGATTTATTATATGTTACATATCCTTCTTTGATTGTTCATGGATCAATCGTAGTCCTTTAGCTCCTCATTTTGTTGTATTTACAACAAAAAAATTATGATTTATAATCATTCTAAAAGTATGTTTAATTTGTTTTTAATTACAAAATGAATTTCTGAAAGGATTAAAAGAAATGAAATCAAAAAAAATAGACTCCATTGAGGGGCTCAACATCGCTTTTCAAATAAGAGAAGAAGTGTTTGTGAAAGAACAAAATGTACCACTTGAAGATGAGTTTGATGATTATGATAATTTAGATGGACAGTGTGAGCACATCCTGGTCTATTTTAATGAACTACCCGCCGGAACAGGCAGAATTATTATTCGAGATGGCGTAGGTAAATTAGATCGAATATGTATCTTAAAACCTTATCGCCAATATGGTCTCGGTAAATTAATCGTTACATCACTGGAAGAGATTGCAGAAAATAAAGGAATATCCAAAGTTAAATTACACGGACAGGCACATGCAGAGGGATTTTATCACAAGCTAGGATACCAGACTACCTCCGATGTATTTATGGAAGATGGAATACCGCATTATCTAATGGTGAAAGATTTATTATCGAAATGATGCCGTTATCACGCGTAAATCAATATTTAATTTATGCAATAGGTATCTTGATTCTAACTCTTGGCATTACGTTGACCATACAATCAGAGCTTGGAAGCTCTCCATTCGATGCTCTTCTGGTCGGATTGTCCCTAAACGTAGGTTTAACTGTTGGTAGCTGGGAGATTATCATTGCTTTAGTTATGATATTTTTCAATTCGTTGCTACAAAAACAGAAACCTGAATATTTGGGATTAGTAACTGCCCTTATAACAGGCTTTTGTATTGACTTCTGGCTGTTATTGTTACGGACTTGGGTGGCCCCTGACCTATTGTTTTTCAAATTTTTGTGTTTCGGCTGCGGTTTGATTGTTGCAGGAATAGGAACCGCCTTGTATCTACAGACCAATTTTGCACCGATTCCGATCGATCGATTAACACTCTCACTCAAAAAAATAACTCGAACGAATATATTTTTTGCAAGAACTCTGATTAACATTGTATTCCTGTTCATGGCATTCATTTTTAATGGACCCATAGGTATAGGAACTGCACTGTCTGTCTGCTTCAGTGGGGCAATTTTAAATGTCTTTATGCCATGTATTGGTAAAATGATAGAAAAATTGAGATCATCAGAACCAGGAAGTAATGAGGTGAATGGAAACCATTCCGCTCGGCAATGACACATTGTTCTTGTCCTTGGACATTTATCAACGTGTGACTGAATTTCGCCCTCTTCTTTCCATAGTTCATTTAGCTCATTTATGTATAAAGTATTTAATAACAGCAATAGCTTAAGCATTCCGTGAATAACATTTTTATAATTTACGTGATCTCTTTCCTCTTTAAGCAAGGTTAGTCCCACTTAACTCTTCGACTTGTTTGTTAAGCTATCCTGCCCTTAGGATATGGTTCGGCGTATTATCTTTAGAGCGAAATCGAAGGCACACAGTAGGGTGCCTTCGATTGTTTGCGACTTCCGCCATGAGGTGGCATCGAGCAAATCAGCATCCGCGTCGGCTTCAAGTAGACCCATGCAATAATTGTAATCGGTGGCGCTAGCCGAGTAAGAGAGGAATACCCGATTACCCTTGCGAAGAAATGCCGCGCCTTCGTTCACTTTATAACCAATGATCTTCCAGTCATATTCCGGCAGCGAAATCATCGTTTGCGGCCCAGTCAGCGTCCATGGATTGCTCATTGTAGATATATACAGATTAGAGTTACCTGCAATATTCGGATCCTTTTGTGCCCATACGTAATAACGGCTGCCGTTATGCTCAAAGGTAGTGGCATCGAGGGCGAAGCTTTCCCATTCGGTACGAACCTGCCATCTTTCCATCCAGCTGCCTTGGAGCGGATTGACATTTTCATTCTCTAGCAGGTACATCCGATGGTCGAACAAGCCTTCATTCGTATCCGTCGTGTGTGCGGCAGCAAAATATACGTACCATTTGTCATCAATAAAATGAAGTTCGGGTGCCCAAATATTGGCACTAAGGATACCAGTATCGCGCCTTTCTCCAGATTACTACAGGAGTAGATGTAACAAGCTTTTCAAGGTTCTGAGCTCTACGGATTTCAATCGGATCATACTCCGGAACGGATGCTACGAAGTAATAATAACCGTCCAAATGTCGGCAAATAAAAGGATCTGCTCTCTGTTCAATTAATGGTTGAATGTCGTGTGATGCTCGTTGTTGGATTTCCATCTTATTACCTGTTTCATAATATATACTACCCTTTAACAGCACCTGCAGTCATACCGTCTATGAAATATTTCTGAAAAGCAATGAATAGTATGAAAATTGGAACGATGGAGAAAAAGGAGCCCACGATCAATAGGTCATAGTTATTGCCATAAGGAGTTAACAACGTTTTCAAACCGATTGGAAGTGTATATTTACTCTGATCTCCGAGCACCATGAATGGCCACAATAGATTATTCCAGCTATTCATACCATTCAAAATGGCCATTGCTGCAAAGGATGGCTTCATAATCGGCATAATTAGTCTGAAATAAATCGCATACTCGTTTGCTCCATCAACCCGCCCAGATTGAATAATCTCTTTGGGTATGCTTCGTAGATATTGCCTGAAGAAAAATATGGTCGCGGCATTGGCTATACCGGGCAGAATGATTGCCGAATAGCTATTCACCATTCCCAAATCATTAATTAGACTGTACAAAGGAACCAGCAGTATTTCGAAAGGCACCATCATAATGAGCAAAACACATATAAAGAGGAAGTTCTTACCTTTAAAATGATAAGCTGCAAAACCATATGCAACAAATGCGCTTACAAAAAGTGTTAAAACCACTTGAACGATTGTTAAAATCATACTATTCCAAAACCATACAAAATAATCATGTTCTCCAGTAAATAGATAGATGAAATTATCAAAACTCATGATTTCAAAATCCAAACTTAGGTTAAGACCATATCTAATTAATGATTCACCTGGTTTAAAGGAAGATAGGGCCACTGCGTAGAATGGGATCATGATTATAACGAATAGTATAACGAAGAAACAAATCATTACTATTCTAGAGATGAAATCACTCCTCGTCTGACTTTTGCCCACTCTAATCCTCCTCCTTTTTGAACATTCCACTAAATTTCAACTGCGTTAAATTGATAACCATAGCAATGACCAACAGAATGATACCAACTGCAGCTGCGTAACCCAGCTTATTCTGCTCAATCCCTTGTCTATACAGGTATCCAACAATGGTTAAACCAATATTTTGAGGTGATTTGTTACCGTTAAACATCATCAGGCTCTCGGTAAACATGGCTAACCCTGCATAAACACTAATTGTGGTAACATATACCGTGGTCGGCTTCAATAATGGCATTGTGATCATTCTGAACTTCTGCCAAGCAGATGCCCCGTCAATGGAAGCGGCCTCATAATATTCATTGTCAATGCTTTTCAAACCGGATAGATAGTAAAGCATGTTAACGCCCGTCCATCTCCAACATGCGAGGATTAACAGTGCTGCCATACTCCAATTTCCGTCTTTCAAAAATTTAATAGGCTCTATACCCAATAGACCCAGGAAGCTGTTCATTAATGAACCATCCATTTCGCCGAATGTAAGGCGGAAAATAGTACCCGCAACTGCGACAGATGTTAATGCAGGGAGAAAGAACGAAGATTTAAAAAACTCTCTTCCCATCATTAACTTACTGTTGATCATAACGGCAAATAACATGGGAAAGGGAATTAACAGCACTAAGGTTCCTAACATGTACACAACGCTATTTTTAATAGATATCAAAAACACTTTATCAGTAAGCAATTTCGAATAGTTCGCTTCACCAATCCATTTAGGATCCTGTCCCAGCATCCGATCTTGAAAACTCATTACGAATGAATTTATAAGCGGATACAACCAGAAGATCGAAAATATGAGTATAAATGGCAATACAAAAACATAAGGCGCAACTTTTTGAGAGTATACAAATTTCTTTATCATATTCTCAATCTCCCTTGACTATGGTTAAACCTGCCGACAACTATACCTGCCAACAGGTTTAATCGAATCATTTACTTATTATATTTATTTCAATTCTTGTTCAATGGCTGCTTGTGCTTCATCCAACGCTTCCTTCACGTCTTGGCCATCTTCAAAGATCGCATTCAAAGTAACCGTATTGAATATATTGCCGATCGTCGGTGACGCTTTAACGGATTTAATCGCTTGAATTTCGTCCTTGACTTCATTCAAAGTATCAAATGCGTTTGTTTTAAAGTATTGGACGTATTCATTTTCAGGGTTTTTCGTAACTGCATCATCTTTCCATACTTCCATGTTGATTGGGTCAAATCCAAGTGTATTCCAGATTTCAGTAGTAGCTTCTTTCGAAAGCTTAGCAAAGGCTACAAATTCTTTTGCCAGCTGAACGTCAGTACCATTCTTAGTAACAACTGTGCCAGTACCGCCTAAGCCAACGGAGCGAGGGTTACCTTCTTCGAATACAGGCAATGGAGCTATTGCATACTTCCCTTTAAGGTCTTTCATTTCGTTTACAAAGCGGGACATGTACCACTCAGGCATTAATGCACTTGCGTAGTTGCCTTTGTTATATTCGCCTTTTGCTTCTTCTGTGTCAGGTTGTCCGCCAGGGATCGTATGAATAACATTGTTCTTCTGCAGATCGACTAACATTTCAAGCGCTTTAATCATTTCAGGCGAATTCACTTTTGGATTACCATTTTCATCTGTGAAATCAGCATTTTGCTGAGCTAGCAGCAGCGATGCTTGGAACGAAGCTGACGTATCAGCAGTACCTAAGTACTTGCCAGTCCTTTCGTAAACCTGGATACCTGCTTGTTTGTAATCTTCCCACGTTTTGATGGTCTTGTAGTCAACACCTGCTTGTTCGAGAATTTCAGTGTTGTAGAAAGCAAGCGTAGCACCTACGTGATAATCAAAGCCATAAACCTGATCTGCTTTGGAGTAAATCTCGACACGTGAAGGAACAACAGTGTCTTTGTATGGTGCAAATACATCATTCAAAGATTCCAGGGGAACGTTGTCACCTTCCAAAAATTTAGGGAATTTACCAAGCTCGATATCCGCGATATCAGGAGCACCTTTTCCGCTTGTAACTGCCAATAAGAGCTTGTTGTGCATATCATCGTAAGGCATAACCGTTACATTCAACTTAATCTGTTTGTCTGGGTTCTGTTGGTTCCATAACCCCAGCATTTTATCCAAATGCTTGCCGTGCAGATCTACGAATGTCCAAAATGACAATTCTGTTGCATTCTCACCGGCATTAGCCCCTAATTGCTTTGTTTCCGTTTTTGAACCAGAAGGATTACCACATGCAGTAAAGACAAGTGACATAATAAGGAGTGTAACGATGGAGATTAAAGCACTGCGTTTTTTCATTTGTTCGTCATCCTCTCTTTTTTGTTATGCATTTGAAAAGTCAGCTGACTAGTTAGTTCTATTCATTTAAGCGGTTACAATCCATCTTGGGACCACCATCCTTAACATAATAATTCTAACCATTCAAAGAAAAGACCCCTTCGCAACAATTTCTTAGATTCCATGCTGTAAGCGCTATACATGCCGTACTAATATATATATGAAATAAGCTTTATATAACCAATTGATTATAAAATCATAAAGTTTGCCGGATATATGTTCTCCCGGCTACCATCATCGTAAAACCCCCATAAAAATAGGCCAACCAAAAAATTCTGGCTGACCTAATAATATGAAAGCCGCGAATAGCGACTTGAACCATGTTTCTTGCCCAATCCGTAATTTCTTGCCCTGCTGCCAGCGCTTGTTGATTTTCCATATCAAGCATGTTAACCTATGTCAAGTATTAATAATGATTGCAAACCCTCCTACTCTTATAATAATGAAAGGTAATTCAGCAAATGATGATTTATAGTCGTCTCGCCATCATGATGCCTCCCTTTCCCTAGCTAGGCTCATATTCTTGTTATCATAACAGAGTATAAGCTTGTAGGAGGGCTAACATATAATGAAGAAATATGCAGTACCATCATTGCTTTTAATGATTGTTCTTATCGCTTTTCCTCAAATCAGCGAGACCATCTACACTCCATCGCTGCCAGATATCGCAGCAGCACTAGGTGTAACCAATAGTTCAGTACAATTCACGTTAAGCATTTATTTTATAGGATTTGCCTTCGGCGTCTTCTGCTGGGGCTGGCTGTCCGACTTGATTGGTCGTAGACCTGCAATGCTGGGCGGTCTCACCGTATATGGGATTGGAAGCTTGATGTGCTTTTATTCGGCATCGATTCAGTTGCTTCTCATCGGCCGTTTCGTACAAGCTTTTGGTGCCGCAACTGGTTCGATTATCACCCAAACCATGCTTCGAGAAAGTGTACCTGGAGATAGAAGACATGTGATGTTTGCCCAAATCTCTGCTGTCATTGCTTTTACGCCGGCAGTTGGACCACTGATTGGTGGTTGGATTGATCAGGCCCTTGGCTTCAGATGGGTATTCTTGGCGTTAGTACTGATGAGTGTATTGTTGTTCATATATGCTTTTCTTAGACTGCCAGAGACAACGAACGTTTCTTTGAGATCCAGGGTGGCCATACTTCCGGTTGTACAAAAGATGCTAGCTATGCCGCGTGTACTGGTGTTTGGGGTATTGATCGGTGGTATTAACGGTGTTTTATTCAGTTATTATGCCGAAGCACCCTTCATCTTCATTGAACACTTTGAGTTATCGCCTGGCGTTTATGGTTTTCTTGGCATTATTGTGGCCTTGGCAGCGGTGGTCGGTTCAATGATCTCCACAAGATTATTGGCCGTTTACACACCGGAAAAAATCATTCATTTGGGTTGTCTGGTCATGACCAGCGGAGCTCTGCTCCTGACCCTTGGAAGCAGCTTGTCTATGCTGCCCAATCTTTTACAGATCATCTGCATGTTAACTGCCATGTTTATTCTGTTGATTGGCGCAGGTATCGCTTTGCCCAATTGTCTAAGTCTTGCTCTTGTTCATTTTCAAGATGTAATTGGCACAGCAGGTGCCATATTCAGCTTGGGCTACTACTTGCTGGTAAGCCTTACGACATGGGGAATGGGTGCTCTGCATAACGGTTCATTGCTGGTAATGCCCTTATATTTTCTGGTCGTTAGCTACGGAATGTTATTGCTTGGAAAAAGATTTATATCTGAGGAATAATATATAAGGATAATTCATTAGTATTATAAATATTACGAAGAAATGTCCCGGGGCACATTTCAAAAAAATAGAAGCAGTCCAGTACTTTTATCGTATCTGGGCTGCTTTTATTTTTAAATCTTTAACTCCATCATAAACCTTAAAAGGCACCTCTGTAGAGAGGTACCTTTAGCTATATTATCCGCAAGACATGTTTCTGGCTGAGCAACGGATAAAACATTGAATAAGTCTTCAGATTTCAAACACCCTAAATAAATTTAGTTGTCAATGTTATACAGCCTCTCTTTTTCGGAGTACCACTACGATATCTGTCTGAGGTACAAATAAATTGTAATTTGTTACATGCACTTGTCTCGTTTCGGTCACGGATTCAATCTTTAATTCAGGAGGAATACAGCGCTCGATGTGAGTAATTAATGTTTCTTTGGTAAATCTCCAAATTACACCATCAATCGAAGAGTTCGCCATATAACCACCGTCCGTTACAGAACCTGCAAGAGACTTGAGAATAACCGGGTCCGCAATAATGATAGAACCACCGTCACGTAACAATCTGCAGCTCTCAATGAAGGCTTTTTTGTGATGACGAATGTGATGAAAGCTTCGTGCAAACAAAATCATATCGCAGCAATGTTGAGGTAAAGAAGTCGGCTTATCAATGAAGGCATGGATATACGAATCAAACCTTCCCCACTTCTTTCCAAGTTTCAGCGCATTTAAATTCGGATCCATATTGAGAAAACGAATATCCTTCTGCTTGCGAAGATACTTGTTCAATAAACCTGTACCACAGCCCACCTGAAGAACATCGCCCCTTAAAGGGGGTAAAACTTTGTAGACATTATGAGGAATAGGAAAGTTTTGAACGTACATGGCTAATTCGTAGAGAACCGGATAACGCTCTTGCAATCGAACCAACTTACTGGTGTAGAAAGGCTTACGCTTTTTGTGACGTTTAAAGTCCCATTTGTTCAAATAGTAGACGGGGGTTAACAGCAAGAACAGAATAATAAAAACTCCTTGCACGCCATAAATTCCAATTTTGCTGAAGCGATCATTGAATTTATGAGACATCGTTTGTTTAGAAGTATTGAAAATGATCACTCCTCTCTCACATCGAAAAAGCCGCCCACAGGCGACCTTTTGAGCAAGAATACGATTTTCAATTTGAAGTATGGTTATCAGGATGTTGGATCATATAGGTCTGCATCATGTTCTTCGAGCCAATCAATTTGCCTGTATCCATAGCCAGCCATCGTTTGCTGCACATCCAGCACCTCTAATTCCGGTGCCTGCCAAGGCGCTTTTTTCGTTTCCATCGGTCCTCCCCTCCTTTCTACAAAAACTGGAATCAAGATGCGCGCAGCCTTACATTATTTGCGCGATATTTTTTAAGATACTATATGTATCTTTAAGAGGATTATAAGATACAATACGTATCTTAGTAAACAAATATTTCATCCCTTTCTATGGGTTAAGTATTCCCATGTAGCGCATACGATTTTTATGGTCTTAGTAAGATTTTCCCCGTGCTTTTCCGGCTTTCCAGAAATTGATGCGCTTTTCTTCCATCTCGTAGTGCAAATACCGTAGGCTCGGATACCGTTATTTTCCCCTCTTCGATCCAGCGGAACAACTCGGCTGAACGGGTTGCCCGTTCCTCGCGGGAAGTAAGGAAATTCCAAAGATCGCCACCAGTCAAAGTTTTTGACGTATCCATCAACATCCTTGGATCAACTGGAGCAGGGTCTCCCCCTGCCATTCCATAAAATACAACCGTCCCCCCAATGCGAGTGACTGCAAAACTATCCTCGAGCGTGGAGCCTACGGAGTCATAGACAACATCCACACCTTTTCCGTTTGTCTCCTCCATGACTTTTCTTTTCCAATCTTCCGAGTACAAAAAAACCTGATTTCCTCCAGAGTTCTTAACTGCCAATGCCTTCTCCATGGAGGAGGTTAAACCAATGACCTTCCCACCGAAGAGCTTTGCCATTTGCACAAGCAACTGTCCAACGCCCCCTGCTGCGGCATGAACTAGAATTACATCATTCTCCTTAACCGCATAACTATCTTTTGTTAAATAGTGGGCAGTCAATCCTTGCAATAAAACAGAAGCCGCCTTGTCAAATGAAACGGTCTCTGGAATAGGAATTGCCTTTTCTATAGGAACAGCTACTTTTTCTGCGTTAGCATGGGGGACATCTGCAAATGCAACAGGGTCGCCAACGCTGATTCCCTGGACATTAGCTCCCGTTTTTTCAACGACTCCTGCCCCTTCATAACCTAAAATAAACGGGGAGTTCCCAGTAAGATGATAGTTCCCTTTCCTTCTATAAATATCTGCAAAATTCAATCCGATGGCTTTCATCCTTACTAATATTTCGTCAGGCCCGATAACTGGATCCGAAATTTCAAGATATTCTAGTACTTCCGGTCCTCCGAATTTATTAAATACAAGTGCTTTCAAATGAGTGGCCTCCTCTTATATATTTTTCAAATGAAGCGAGCGAAATTTCCTCGCATCCTTATCCAATTTAGGGTCTGCGTTAAGAACACCATCAACACCTTGCTTTGCAACTAGTAAAGCGTCACAATGAACCTCGATGACTCTTTGTACTGAAGGATAGTCTGTTGTAACCTAAGGTTGACTGTTTCCCCTGCTACTGCTTACCACTACGAGAACCATTTTGTACATTGACAATGATTACACCAGATGAGAGCAGGAGAAAAGCAGCCTATCACGTAGATCAGCTGCTTTTCTTATTAATATTGGATTATTGTATCCCGATTCCTCACTGGTGAGGAATCTTAGAGCGTAAAATGCCTCCAATTCCCTTCGGAAACCACTTCTACTGCTCCATCGATCACCTTAATGGCGGTCTGATCATCGATTGCATATGCCGGTCCTTGAATCTCTGCGACCCAGCTCTCAGCTGCACCCATAGTGTTATCTGGCAGCATGACGTGATCAAGATGCGGAAAAATTGCAAAATCAACCAGTCCCAACGTTTCATCGCCACCGGTAGGTGAAGTCCACCCCACAAAGTATTTCCCGATCTTAGGTGCCATCACCATACTGCCGGCGCTCATTCCCACATAAACGGCCTTCAGTGAAGGCAAAAGTTCTGCCAGTCCGGATTGTCGCATCCAATGGTATAGGAAGAGAGCGTCGCCACCCGATACCAGCAAGACGTCTGTTTCCCGAACCAGGGGCTCCCAGTGGTCTCTACTGATACTTGGCAGTGCGGTGAGCTCCAGCACGCCTACAGACTTCCAACCCAGGTTGACCATGGGATTCTCGGATTTCCCGCTGATAAACTCCCAGGTTTTGACGCCAGGGCCAACCCAGGGGTGTCCGTACATCGCCGTGGGAATGCAAAGGGCATTGGAGTCAGCAATCGGCTTATCCAACATGCCAACTAACGCATTCTGTATACTTTGATTATTAACGCCTGCAGATGTCAGTAATAATTTCATACCCTCACTCCTAGTCAATTGACCTTTATAAATCCCCTTATTATCTAATGTTCGATAAAATGGTTATCCTGTCCTGCCTGTTACGCCATTGAAGAAGAAGCTTCCCCACTTAACAAAGCAAACCCCGCCACCAAACTGGTCTCTTGATCATAATCGATACTGTAGTCTGTTAAAAGAGACTAGCTTCTACACTTAGATATTAATCTTATCAGAAGTGGGAACATGTTCTTGTCCAATCCGACAATCAGTACAAGTTATTGTCCCTCGACATGTGCTATGTCTAATTCCCTACCACTTTCATTGTTATTCTATTAAGCCTAATTTTCTGTTAAATTAATTAGTAATGGAGAGAACATATCACTTTTAAAAAACGTTTGCATTTCTAATCATGGTACATTTCAACTTTTTAGTGTTATATGTGGCATATCATATATTTTATCTCCAAGCATATCAAAATTCTAGTCAGTCGTCTGAGGTGAAAAATGAACAGAACATTAGATCAATTGCGATACATCGAAAAATATGAAAGCTGGGAAGGGGCATTGGAGGTTAAAGCTTCGGTAGATTTGTTTAATACGGAGATATATTCGCTTACTACGTTTATCGATACTAATCATGCACTAACCACGGAAGATCTAAATACAATTCATTTTGTTAAAAAGCATTTTCACGAGATATATACGATCTTCTTAGAAAGTTTGTTGGAATGGCAATTATACGGGATAGTTTATGAGATATATGATGAACAAAATCACTCGTTTGAAACGATTTATCCTAAAGAAATAGAGGATCTTCATTCATATGTAGGTCTTCCTATACTTCAGATTCTACATGACCATGCCAAAGATGGGCATTCATACTATTCCCTTAATTTTAACAAACACTGCAAAATTTCTATTGAACATGGCTTTACAGCCCTATTCCATAAAAAAGAACTCATCGATCTCTCCGCTTCTGATATTGATTCTGTAATTAGCGGACTTCAATATATTGAACCCGATTGTTTACAGTGGGAAAAAGGTTTTTGGAGGTTAAAACCAAAACTTGAGAATAGTCACTACGATGAGCCTGAATTGATTAGAAACAGGTGGATCAGAGGCCTTTTTGATTAACGAGCAATATTAATCATTAAAATAAATTCTAAATTTAATTACTTTCTCTGCTTTTTAAAGCCTCTAAAAGTGTAATGAGAAATGTAATTTATCAGGATGCGCCGATCTTTATCCAGCATGTTAATGAGGATGAAACTGCTCGAATCTATCCGATAGGTAACTCGGAGCAGGAAATGACGGTACCTTTGTCCAGTTTAACTGAGCATCCCTAGTTTGTAACCTCGCTTCATTGCAGTCCTGTTCAAAGTGGTAATCAATCAAACGCACAAAAAAGCCGCTATATTAGCGACTTTGTATGGAAATGTTTTGTCCCTAGATAAAAGAACAAAGAACACATCATAGTTTTAAAATAAAGGTGAACAGTTCTTCTAACTCTTCATCGATTTCATAAAATAAATTCATTAATTCATCAGCATAATTGCCAAGAGCTCTTCTGCTCATTTGAAAATCAAGCCATTGAAGTGTAAGGGGCATAGAAACATGGCTGGTCAATCCGTCCCACAATGCTTCTAGGTTCTCAAAATAGATTTTGTCTAATGCCAGATTCTCTTGAAGAAAACGATGCAGCTCGTTTATATTACCAATTTTTTTTCCGTCTATAGTTATGTGATACACAAAAATACGCTCCCTTTGAACGTTACACGATCCTAAAAAATTCATCATACCTTGTTATAATTTCTTCAATTGAAAGATTATAACCTGTTACTTTTCGCATGAACAATTCTAACGGACCCTTGCAACTAGTTAGAATTGACTAAGCTTAATAAGCTGCTCACGGGTATTCCCTCTTTACTGTTAGTTTATCTAAGTTGAATCACAAGCGAGGATCGTGGCTAAAATTAACGACCACATGCTCATTCGGATTGTAAACCTCAAACTCATAGCCTTTTGCTTTCAGCAGCTTTAAAATCTGTGGTAGAGCCTCTACAGTCTGTTTCCGTTCATGCATCAGAATAACTTCTATATCTCGGTGTACGCCTCTTTGTATCCGGGATATAATTTTATTGGGCTGGCCGGGAAGGTCCCAGTCAAGTGAGTCCGTAGTCCAGTCCCACATTTTAAACCCTGCTGCCGCGATATCCCCTCTAAAGGCCTCACCAATCTGCGGGCTACTTCCATAAGGCGCTCGTATCAAATGTGGCGTATATCCAATCAATGCCTCGACCTTTTTTTGTACTTCTTTAAACTCATTCAAAAATTTGTCAGAGCCTCCGCTCTTATATAACTTTTTATAACTATGTGTCATACTATGCAGCCCGGGATAATTGCCTTCGTTCACCAAACGCTTCACCGCTTCCGGGTAGTAATCCAGATTCTCTCCAACCATAAAAAAAGTAGCTTTAGCATCATACTGGTTCATAATGTCCAGCAACTGCCCCGTGTATTTGCTAGGGCCGTCATCAAAGGTAATATATGCGACTTTCCTCACTTGGCCTAAAAATCTCGTTGGTTGTTCTTTTACGTTTGGCGATTCCTGAATGAGCCCTAATTGAGCAGGCTGTTGAATAACAGAAATGGGTGGAGGTGCTACCATCGTCTTTATCCAATGTGCCATACCGCTGAATGAGTATGTAATCCCCATAACAAGGAGAATCAAACCCATAAGCACCAAACTAAACTTTCCATAACGAATTTCCCTACTTCGTTTGCGACTTCCACCGCGAATTGCACTTCCGTACACTTTTGTTGATTCATGATGTAATTTCAAAGCCTTTCCACTTCCTATCATCTCATTTAATTAGAAAATCCTTTGAGTCCGTGCGGGTAACCTTCAATTGCACTTGCCTTACGGAAGCAAGACGGGCGAGTTGTTCGAAAAGTTTGATTTGCAATAAGAAATTTCAGCTATTGTGATTGGGTGGGCTAATTAAGCCGAGAAACAAGAATAAAGGCCACAGGCGCAAATGATTGCGGGCGGCCTTTTGCTATAATCGAACATGAGGGCGTGCAGAAAATGAGAAAAGTGTGCTTTTTTAATTTTCTGCGTGGGAGATCGTAATCTGACCTTGCTTGTCTTGGATGGACTTCAAATTCAGCTGGCGCAGTACGCTGGCTAAAGGCACCATTTGCTTGCCGTTTTTGCCGATGTAATGCTGGCTGGAAGGAATGATCGATTGTACTGCTCCGTGTACGTCTTTATGGTCCGGGAGCTTCACGGCAAATTCCGGCGTGCCGGTTGATCCCGGAGCGATGCTGTATTTTTGGAACACGATATATGCATGCCCGCCCTTCACGTAAAAGCTTTGCTCGGGATGTACGCCCTGAAACCCGTTCTCTCCTTTATAATAGAGCTCTTGGTCTGCAGCGATTTCGGATTTAATATGCTTATCCAGAATAGACGTGTACTTACTGCCGAACAGGTCTTCAAGCGTGATGCGCTTCGCCTCGGCTTCATTTGTGAAGTTGTACGTGTCTACAAGTGTCTCAGGATTGTTCATGCCTGTTCCCTCCGTGGTGATTTTAAGGGACACCAGGCCGTTATCCGAGCCGTTAGATGTCAGCTCATATTGGATCAACAGCTGGTAGGGATGCATGGTGTAGCCATTCTTTTTGGCCAAGGCGGCTGCTTCGACGGCAGCCTTTTCCCATTTTGCAAGATCCTTGGAGGCATGGGATTCAATGATATCGTTCAGCTGATCCTGATATTTGGTATCTGCGAGTCCTTGGAATACGGGAATGGTGATATCTGCCTTCAGCCATTTCTCAGATGAATGAAGTTTCTTGCTTGTAACCATCTTAGTGGTAAGAGCGGGATCCATAATCTGTCCGCTGCCGGAAGCTGACTGGACCTGTGCATGGACCTGTGCGGCAGAGAGCCCGGAAGCGGATACCATCAAAATGCTTGCCATGCCGGCGACAGCCAAGGTTTTGGTCCATTTTGTTGTATATTGCATCGTTTTCATTGTAATTTCCTCCTAATGATTAATAAATATTTAGTCGTATGTGGTTGATCTACCAAGTGCGCCCCCGCACAGTGCATCAAGGAGCGATTGTACGGAGCTAAACGGCTCTTATTGGATATACTCGTTGCTGACGAGCAAGTCCTGGATCGCCTCCGTCGGAATCGTAAACTCGACAACGCCCATGGAGCCAGGCGCTACGTCATATTCATTGAAGCTGATGACCAGCTTGCCGTCCTGATTAATGTAGAAATTCTGGTCCTTCGCGATGCTGCGGAACAGTTGCTCCTTCGGCATCTCCGGCTTGATCCCCGGCTGCTCAACCCAGTAAACCTTGCTCGGGTCGTCCTTCATCTGCTGACGCATTTGCTCTTTAATATTGTCGCTGATCACTTGGATATAGCGCTCATTGCTGAAGAGGCTCGGTAGTGTGATGACGATTTGGTTGACTTTATCGATCGTATCGTATTTGCGGGATTCGGCAGAGGATCCGGCTGATTCGACGACATAACGAGAAAGGGTCAACAGCCGATCCGTATCGGTGACGACTTCATAGCCGCTTTCCAGCCCGAGATGCCATTCCCCACCTTTTTCCAGCTGGGCTACTTCATCCTTGAAGCCCTCGTACAGCTTCTTGTTTTCCTCCAAATATTTGGTATTTAGGGAGTGTTCCAGTTCAGGATTGCCAGTGCCGGCAATGCCGGGCGTTTTAAGATTTACATCAGTGTTTTCGTTCTGTTCGGTATATTCCCGGATGGTGATCACCTTGACAATCTGCCCGAGCACCGGCACTTCAGACAGTGCCTTGGCGAAGGCAGGGCTGGTATTTACGCCGACAGACAGTAGGATACAAGCAGCAGCAGCGCTTACGAGCCAGGGCATGGCCTTTATTTTTGTTCGCCGGGAGGCGATCGTTCTGTTCACCATCTCATTTAATTCATCGGGAATAGGAATGGACTCATACTCCCGCCTCATCCTATTCAGCTTGTCACTCATTATCGTTTCTCCTCCTCTTGATCTTCCTCGCTCATGTTCACTCGAAGCTTCTGCAGTCCTTGATAGAGCCTTGTTTTCACGGTATTGAGATTCTCGTTAAGCACTTCAGCTATTTCTTCGATCTTCATATCTTCAAAAAAGCGGAGAATAATCAAGATCCGGTATTTGTCAGGCAGCTCATTCAGTGATCTTGCCAGATCCAGATCAGTATAATGGTCTTGGCTGCTTGGAAGCACAACCTCCAGTTTTTCTTCGTCCATGAGCTGGACTTTTTTCTGTTTTCGTATGAAATCCAGTGACGTTGTCACGATGATGCGAAAAAACCAGCTTTTTAATGAACCCGTATTCTTCAGGTTTTCGATGGACATGAACGCTTTGTGGATGACATCCTGTACGATGTCGAGAGCATCCTCTTTGTTGCGGACATAGCTGTAAGCTAGTCGATACGCCCTTTCCTGGTTTTCGGTGATGCATTGGATGAGAAGCTTTTCCAGCTTCCGGCCGACTTTCATTTAATGAGACACTCCTTTGGGCCCGCGCGGGTAACCATCAATTGCAATTGCCTTACGGAAGCAAGACGGGCGAGTTGTTCAAAAAGTTTGATTTGTAATAAAAAAATTCTGTCGTTGTGATCTAGCTACGATTTGGCGGGTCAATCAAGCCACGAAAAATTAAAAGACCCCAGCTTCACCGGGGTCTATTCACTGTCATATTTTCGGATATGTAAAGCAGAATTATGCCCGCCAAACTCAAACGAACTTTTGTAGCCAAAAAACATTAACCCGTTGGGACTAAATCACCTAAGTACCAATAAGATATCCATCTAATCAGTAATGGGAATAAGTTCTTGTTCTTAGCTTGGGACAAGAACTTTACTGAAAAATAATAAAAAGCAGCTGATCATATTAATCAGCCGCCTTTGTGTATTATTGCGCTATCGTTAGTTAAGTTAGTAATGTCAGTCTACTACCCCATTCACCGACTGGTTCAAGCCAGCTTACGATTCGATCATCAATAAGTTTAGTAAGAGAATCTTCATACTCAGCACGATAAGGTTTGTTTAGCTCGTGTTGAATCCAGCTTTCTTTTGTACCCCGCCAGATCTCATAGATGACAAGATCATCGGAGACAATAGCACTGACAAAGGAAGGTTCACTTTTGAAGTTGCTAATCATTGAAAATAGGCTTTCGCGGAATGAATCTTTCTTACCAGGCTTTATTTTAAAACGAATATTAAGAATTATTTGATTGTTGTTTGTTGACATCACTAAACACTCCTTTTATTAATTTTCTTCCTGGTCACAAGTTTATTATGTACTATGTATTAATATTGAACCAGTACGTACTTTTAGGTTATATAGTAACTTAAAAGTAATAATTGTGATGAAGTACAGAAAAAAAATAAAATTATTTTATTCTATATTTAATCTCCGATATTTATCCTTGTTTAATTGTCTTCTCTGCATAATCCTGCCCCCAATCACAAAGAGCTCGCAAAGTAGGTTCAAGTGACATACCTATTTCTGTTATTGCATATTCCACTTTTGGTGGTACCTGATTATACATTTTTCTTTTAATCAAATTATTACTCTCCAACTCCCTCAACGACTGTACTAACATTTTCTGTGAAATTGATGGTATGAGCCTTTTCAATTCACCGGTCCGTTTAGGTCCTTTTATTAAGTAATACAGAATAAGCGGTCTCCACTTTCCGCCAATGACATCTAACGTAATTTCCAGATCACAGTAAACCGTTTTCAATTGAGAAACACCATCTCTCATTTAATTTCCATTATTATAGTACAATTCTGGTGGACAAGCATGGTTATTCTCGTTTTGCAAGAGACTCCTTATAAATTTTGCTGCGTAATGAAGTTTTAACTACATATATTGAATTTATTGATAATAAATAAACCCTCCAATAACATCGAATGAATTCGAATCCTTAATTTGTAAGACCGTTATTCGTTATGTTGATCTGATTTATGTTTGAGTGGCGTATCTGATTCTCCTATCAAAAAAGCAGCCCCGTCAGGAGCTGCCTCATGTTATGCCTTATCTTGTAATCTTATCTGTTTCCCTAACCCGTCAGCTTAATCGGCATCCGGATAAGGATTGATCTTCTGAATTGTTCCATCTTCGTTGTATTTCAGCTCGGAATATTTAACGCAGCGCTTGTGGTTGACGCCTTCCGACAGGGAGCTGTCATGATAGAACAGATACCACTTGTCTTCAACTTGCACAATGGAGTGGTGTGTTGTCCAGCCGATAACTGGAGAGAGAATCTCTCCCTTGAATGTGAATGGTCCCATCGGGTTCTTGCCGATCGCATATACGAGCTTATGTGTGGTTCCTGTAGAGTAGGACAGGTAATAATAGCCGTTATATTTATGCACCCATGGGCCTTCAAAATATCTCCGGTCCTCATCCCCGGCCAGAATCGGATTCCCGTCTTCATCGACAATCGATATCTCGACAGGCTTGCCTTGGAAGGACAGCATGTCGTCGCTAAGCAGCGCAACTTGTGGACCAAGCGCCGGCTGGTCAGGAGCCGGTCCTTCTGCATCTGGCATGAAGCTGCCGGTCTGCCATTTCTCCAGCTGGCCGCCCCAGAGTCCGCCGAAATAGATGTATGACTGATTGTCGTCATCCACCAGTACTGCCGGATCGATACTGAAGCTGCCTTCCATATAATTGGGCTGCGGCGTGAACGGGCCTGCCGGAGACTCTGATGTTGCCACACCCAGACGGAAGATATCGTCATGGTCCCGTGCCGGGAAGAAGAGGTAATAGGTATTGTTCTTATAAGCTGCATCCGGTGCCCAGAGCTGCTTGGAGGCCCATGGAATATCTCTCAGATGCAGCGCTTCACCGTGATCGACCACCGGGGAATCGAAGCTGTCCATCGAGAGAACATGATAGTCTTCCATTTTATACTGGTCACCGTTATCGTTGCTCGGCTCGTCATGATCGAGGTCATGGGACGGATAAATGTAGATCTTTCCCTCGTAGACATGGGCGGACGGGTCAGCAGTGAAGATGTGGGTTACGAGTGGCTGGTGAGGCTTAGGTATTTGTTGTTGTTGTTTCATAAGGCATCTCCTTTGGTATTAAAATAAGTGAATCCTTCATGAATAGCGCTCAAATATCCGGCGATTACGGTAATTCATTGAATGCATCTCCTTCTGCAATCAAAGCAAGCGCTTACAATATATGTTGTAATTCTACACTCCCCGCTAGTTTTTTCCAATACACATACTAAAGGTCTTCCCCGAAAAAATGTACAATTCCCACCTATCGGATTACTGGAAAAATACACAAATTGCTCGCGTTTGGATTATTCGAATACTGTAAGCAGGATATAGTAATTGTAAATTCAGCAATCGGAAAAAGAACTTGTACCGAAACAATAAAAAAAGCCGCTGAAATAGCGACTTTAATGGGAACATGTTCTTGTCTCTCGACAGTGCAACTTGTTGGGCGTAAGCTGCGTAATATACCGGGCTCATGCCTTTTAATTTTGACTTGATTCGTTTGTGATGGCTTTTTTAACCGATACTGCCTTCCATCTCGAATTTGATCAATCTGTTCATCTCTACTGCGTATTCCATCGGTAATTCTTTTGTGAACGGCTCAATGAAGCCCATGATAATCATTTGAGTTGCTTCGGCCTCGGTCAATCCACGGCTCATCAAATAAAAGAGTTGATCCTCGGATACTTTAGATACCGTTGCTTCGTGCTCTAGTACAATGTTATCGTTCATGATTTCGTTATATGGAATCGTATCGGAGGTGGACTCATTGTCGAGAATCAGTGTGTCACATTTGATGTTGGATTTCGCGCCCTCTGCCTGGCGTCCGAAGGAAGCCAAGCCACGGTACGTTACTTTACCACCATGCTTACTGATCGATTTGGATACGATTGTCGATGTTGTATCTGGAGCAAGGTGAATCATTTTCGCGCCTGCATCCTGATGCTGGTTTTTACCTGCAACAGCGATGGACAGAACGGAACCCTTCGCTCCACGGCCTTTCAGTACAACCGCCGGATATTTCATCGTCAGTTTGGAACCGATGTTGCCATCGACCCATTCCATCGTTGCATTCTCTTCTGCAACCGCACGTTTGGTTACAAGGTTGTAGATGTTTGGTGCCCAGTTTTGGATCGTTGTGTAACGAACGCGGGCATTTTTCTTACAGATGATCTCAACCACTGCACTATGCAGGGAGTTCGTGCTGTAGATCGGAGCTGTACAGCCCTCTACATAGTGAACAAAGCTGTCTTCATCTGCAATGATCAGTGTACGCTCGAATTGACCCATGTTTTCAGAGTTAATCCGGAAGTATGCTTGCAGAGGCACTTCACATTTTACGCCTTTTGGAACGTAGATGAAGCTGCCACCGGACCATACTGCACTGTTCAAAGCAGCAAATTTATTGTCTGCTGGTGGAATGATGGTTGCAAAGTATTCACGCAGAATTTCCGGGTGCTCTCTAAGCGCCGTATCGGTATCCATGAAAATGACGCCTTGGTCTTCCAGTTCCTTTTGCATATTGTGATATACAACTTCGGATTCATACTGAGCGGATACCCCTGCCAGGAATTTTTGCTCTGCTTCAGGAATACCCAGCTTGTCGAATGTTTCCTTGATTTCGGAAGGTACCTCTTCCCATGTTTTCCCTTGCTTCTCCGAAGGACGAACATAGTATTGAATATCGTTAAAATCCAGCTCATCAAGATTGCCGCCCCAATTAGGCATTGCCATCTTTTCGAATTGTTTCAGAGATTTCAAACGGAACTCCAGCATCCATTCCGGTTCATTCTTGATCCGGGAAATTTCGGTTACGACTTCTGCTGTCAGACCTTTCCCGGTTTGAAAGATGGACTTGTGCTCGTCGCGAAAACCATATTTGTACTCTTCCATTTCTGGTGCTTTTTTAGCCATCTTGTTCTACCTCCTAAGTCCCCTTGTGAATGGATCCGTTCATTGACCCAGCTTCCGTTCGATCAAGTATTGTAATTGGGTGCGCAATGCCTCCAAAGGAATATCCGACACCACCGGAGCCAGGAAACCGATGATAATCAGACGTTCCGCATCTGTACGGTTAATTCCGCGGGACATCAAGTAATGAACCTGCTCTGGATTGACTTGCCCTACCGAAGCTGCATGACCTGCCGTTACGTCATCCTCATCAATCAGAAGGATCGGGTTAGCGTCCCCCCGTGCTTTCGGGCTCAACATCAACACTTTCTCTGTTTGTTGTCCGTCTGCTTTGGTTGCGCCTTTTTCGATCTTCGTAATCCCGTTAATAATCGCCGATGCTTCTTCACGCATAACTGCGCGAGTGATCATTTGAGATGGTGTATTTTTACCGAAGTGACGTGCTTCAGTGGTATAATTATTTTTTTGCGAACCGGAACCGATCGCGATTACTTTGGAATCGGATTTGGAACCGTTACCTTTGAGCACGCTCATCGTGTTGCTCGCTGTATCCCCATCATTCATTTCGCCAACGATCCATTCGATTGTTGCATCGTTCTCCAGAACAGCGCGGCGGAACGATACGTCCGTCACTAGAGTATCCATTTGGTGGACTGTCGCGTAACGCACTTTTGCCCCAGCTTTCGCAATGACTTCAACCACGCCACTATGGAATACAGGTGCAGAAAGTTCGCTCGAAACATAGTTATCCACGTAAGTAACCGAGCTGTTTGTGTCAGCAATAACAAGCACGTGTGGCGCAAATGTGGCAGACGCATCATCTGTCAATAGAACGGCTTGCAGCGGCACTTCGATTTCCACGTTTTCAGGAACATAAAGGAATACTCCTCCATTCCAAAGCGCTGCATGAAGAGCAGCAATCGAATGCTCATCGGCTTTGACAGCCGTATTCAGGTACGGTTTAACCAAGTTTTCGTGTTCACGAGCCGCAGTAGCGAGGTCTGTGAAAATAACCCCTTTGGCAGCAAGCTCTTCCGATAGTTTTGCGTATACGTTGCCGGAATTGCGTTGAATGACCAAACCGCCTTCGTTTTGATCTTGTACCAGTTTTTTGATGCTCTCAGGAGCATCATCCAGGGAAGCCAAGGCTTTGCTAGTCTTATATGTTCCATATTCGCTGACATTCCAGCGTTCGATTTTTTGCTTTTCCAGTTTGGGAAGCGCCAGCTCGCTCGCAAGCTTCAAGGCCTCGAGCCGCTGCACAGTCAACCAGCCGGGTTCATTATTGCTTTCCGACAAGGCGCGAAGCGCTTCAGATTCAACCGGAAGAATTGTTTGTGTAGTCATTTATTATCCTCCTCCGTTTTGTCTTTACGCTTCTTGACCTACAGTTTCGTCTGTAATTCCCAGTTCTTCTTTAACCCAATCGTAACCTTCTGCTTCGAGACGCTGGGCCAGTTCAGGACCACCGGATTTCACGATGCGGCCTTGCATCATAACATGAACGTAGTCAGGTGTGATGTAGTTCAGCAAACGTTGGTAGTGTGTGATGATCAAGAAGCCGCGATCTTCGCTCTTCATTGCGTTAACGCCGTTAGCAACGATTTTCAAAGCATCAATATCGAGACCAGAGTCAATTTCGTCCAGTACAACGATTTTTGGATCAAGCAACATCATTTGCAGAATCTCGTTACGTTTTTTCTCACCGCCGGAGAAACCTTCGTTCAGGTAACGATGTGCAAATTCAGGATTCATGTCGAGCTCTTTCATTTTGCCTTCCATTTGACGAATGAACTTGATCAGGGAGATCTCGTTGCCTTCGCCGCGGCGTGCGTTGATCGCGCTACGCAGGAAGTCGGAGTTGGTTACGCCCGCGATTTCACTTGGATACTGCATAGCCAAGAACAGACCAGCACGTGCACGCTCATCCACTGCCATCTCCAACAGGTCTTCACCGTCTAATGTTACCGTTCCGCCGGTTACTTCATATTTGGGATGTCCCATCAATGCGGAAGCCAATGTAGATTTACCTGTTCCATTTGGCCCCATGATTGCGTGGATTTCTCCACCCTTCATTTGCAGGTTGATTCCTTTCAGAATTTCTTTGCCTTCAATTGTTGCCCTAAAATCATTTATCTTTAGTGATGTTGTCATGTGCAACTCATTCCCTTCCAACATATTTGTTGTCTATTAATCGTATCCTTAGAAGTAGTCAATACTTCAGAATTTAGGACGTGTCTTGAAACCTGCTGAAGTACATATTTTTCAGACACGCCCTAGAAAACTTGTACAACCTCATGAATCTCATCAATTTCTTCCATTATTGCACGTTCTATACCAGCTTTTAAGGTGATGGTTGAACTTGGACAACCATTACAAGCACCTAGAAATTTAAGCTTAGCAATGCCGTCCTCAACATCTATTAATTCTGCGTCGCCACCATCACGTTGTAAAAAAGGGCGAAGTTTATATAGAACCTCCGATACTTCGTTAAACAATGTTGCTTTATCTTTCATTTCATCTACTCCTCTCTGTCATCCGTAGTTCTACCTCATCAGCTATATCCTGATCAAATTAGCGACTTCGCCCTAGAGAAGTTCAAAATGAAGCTCAGTCTCCGGTAGCTCAGTATTCTCTTTCGGCTGACTTGCACTGTATCCCAATTCAAGAACCGCAGCAATGCGCTCGTTACTCAGTACACCAAACATTTCAGTACGGCTCGGGTCGTACATCCAGTCATGCAAGGTACAGCGTACACCTAGACTCTGCTCATGAGCCAGCAAACGGAAATTTTGAATTAGGCAGCAGACAGCTGCAAAGTCCTCTTCCCTCTTATGTTGATCCGCCTCTTGCTTCACCAAGACCAGAAGATACGCGGGAGCCTGCTCCTGCAATCCCTGCATGATGTCCCCATACTGGCTATCAGCAAATATAAATCGCCACGGCTCTCGCAGTTCATCATTTGGCGCCCATACGGCATGATTAAGCAATTCAAGGACTAGGCCCTGCGATACCGCTCGATCCAAAAACTCACCCGGACCGTCTATGTATCCGTCCAGATCTGAGAGTTTCATTTTTACATCCTCCTCTCCTATATAGACTGCCCTCGCAAGACGGTCCATTTCTGCTCGGCTGGCGTTCTTTTCCGACTTCTTGGCGCTTTATCGTAATATCCTATATGAAGAACACCAACAAATCTTTCATCCTCACGCATACCAATTCCTTTGAAAAACCCTTCATGCAGCATCATGGCCTCTGTATCCCATAGCATTCCTAACCCATGTTCCCAGCCTATCAATTGGAAGCTCTGCATCATTCCGCACGCAGCCGCATAATTGCGGTCATTGGTCAGACGATCCGGTCCTAGATTCGACATAACAATGAGATGCGCAGGAATATCCGTAAATCTCTTTTTGAAAATATCCAGAAGTTTCCCGGGAATCAGTTTGCCGAGCCTGCTCTGTGACATCTGTTCCAGCATGTAGTCCACCAACCGTTTGCGTGCTTCTGGAGTTCCTGCATATACCACACGCCACGAGCCAGCCTCAGCAAATGGTTGGAGCCGATTAGCCTTGCGCAGTAATTCAACAACTAACTCCTGGTCCACCGGCGTAGAGTTATATTTACGAATACTCCTGCGCGCCCTGATCAATTCCGCCACACTCAAAAGCTTCACTCTCCTTCGTTCGATCTGGATTCAATATTTATACTGCTGTCTTGAAGAAATTGATGGATTACTTTTAGCTCTGTCTCTGAATATTTGTCGAGAGTACGATAGAAGCGTTCAGTCTCTTGTACATGCAGACGTTCATGCAGTTCAAAGATCTTTTTGCCTTGCGGTGACAACCGGAAGTAACTCTCCTTCTTGTTGTCATTCATTTTTGTGCGTTTGACGAATCCTTCCTCCAGCAGTTTGTTGCCAATTTTGGTGATGCTTGCTTTGGACAAATTCATCGCCTCGGCAATACCCGTGTTATTAATAGGCTCATGTTTGCCTATGCAATCAATCATATGAACCGCGGTCAAATGCTGAGGAATTTTCTCGATGCTTTCTCGCTGGGCAACACTTAGAAAATGCTCGATTTCTGTATCCTTGTGGTTCTCATATACATGTAAAAAACGGATAAATTGATCATAAAGCAACTGTTTTGTTTGATCTTTTGAAGTCGTCATCCATTGATCGCTCCTTATTTACATGTAAACAAAAATTTCTTTTTTAATAATATAGTGTTTGAATATAATTGATTATATTTTGTTTACTTGTGAACAATATAACATGGATGATAATGATTATCAACTAAAATCTCTGACATGACAACATCACGCTACAATCGTCAACGGAAACCTGCCTATTTCCATTCTCGTCAACAAAAAAAACCGCTAATCTTTTCTGATTAGCGGGTTTTAAAAATTCAATCTTGTCTATTCCATCAAATCGGTTACTGCACCTTTTGAAGCAGACGAAACTAATTTGGCATATTTGCCGAGTACACCGGATTTTACTTTCAGTGGGGGTTGTACCCACGCTTGTGCTCGAGCGGCTAACTCTTCTTCTGAAACCTCAACCTTAATTTCCTGAATGTCACTGTTAATGGTAATAATATCTCCATTTTGGAGCAAAGAGATCGGCCCGCCTACTTGTGCTTCAGGTGATACATGGCCGACTACAAATCCATGCGAACCGCCAGAGAATCGACCATCTGTTATGAGAGCAACTTTCCCGCCGAGACCCTTTCCTACAATGAGTGCTGTAACGGAAAGCATCTCAGGCATACCTGGTCCACCCTTCGGACCACAATAGCGTATGACCAATACGTCCCCTTCCTGAATTTCATCGTTCATGATCGCTTCTGTCGCTTCATCTTCGCTATCGTACACCTTTGTCGGTCCGGAAAACTGTTGTATCTTCATGCCTGACATTTTGGCAACAGCGCCTTCGGGAGCGAGGTTTCCTCGAAGCACAACCAGAGGTCCATCTGGTTTAAGCGGATTATCGAGTGGTCGTATAATCTCTTGATCATTCTGAAGTGGAGCAGCTTCTGCTAAATTTTCCGCCAATGTTTTACCAGTTACCGTGAGGCAATCCCCATGAAGTAATCCTTCAGCAAGCAATAGCTTCATTACCCCTGAAACACCGCCAATATCATTCAAATCCTGCATCACATATTGGCCACTTGGCTTCAGATCGGCCAGATGCGGAACACGCAAGCGAATGCGCTCAAAATCATCCAAGGTTAAATCGACTTCTACGGAGTGCGCAATAGCTAGCAGATGGAGAAATGCGTTGGTTGATCCCCCCAGAGCCATAACAACGGTGATAGCATTCTCAAATGCTTTCTTCGTCATAATGTCTCTTGGATAGATTTCCTGTTCAAGCAGTGAGATGACCTGCTTACCTGCTGCTTCGCATTCCAATGCTTTATCCGCTGAGATCGCTGATGTCGAAGAAGAACCAGGCAAACACATCCCCATTGCTTCTGCAGCAGCGGCCATCGTATTAGCGGTATACATGCCCCCGCAAGCCCCTGGACCCGGGCAAACACTACATTCGACCTTATGCAGCTGTTCATCTGTTATTTTTCCATCTTGATATTGACCAACGGCTTCAAAAGCGGAAACGATATCCACTTTTTTACCATCAAGATTACCTGGCTGAATGGTTCCTCCATAGACATAAACGGAAGGAATGTTCATGCGTCCAATAGCCATCAGACATGCAGGCGTATTCTTGTCACAACCACCGATCGCAACAACGCCGTCAAAACGCTCGGCTCCGGTCACAATTTCAATCGAATCAGCAATAGCTTCCCGACTTGGCAGTGAGAACAACATCCCGCCGTGCCCCATCGAGATTCCATCCGAAACGGTAATCGTATTAAAAATCAGTGGAGCACCGCCGTTATCGCGTGCGCCTTGCTTAGCTTGTACCGCTAAATCATTAATGTGCATATTACACGGTGTTACTTCACTCCACGTACTCGCTATCCCGATCATTGGCTTTTTAAAATCCTCATCCTGAAAACCAACTGCACGCAGCATCGCTCTGTTGGGTACCCGGTTAGCACCTTCACTGATTACCTTGCTTCGAATACGAAGATCTTTTTTATTTCCCATGTCCTTTTATCCCTCACTTCAAAGTATTTCGTTCAGTTCCTGCATCGGCCTGATAAAATTTTGTTTCATTAGTGCGTGAGCATCCTCACTATTTTTGCCTTCAAAAGCTTTAATAATCAAATCATGCTCTTCGACTGAAGCTAGCGTAGCCGTAATAGGTTGTTTTAAAAACACATATTTAAATCGCCTAATGTGAATCTGGAGAGAGGTATTAAATGTAGCCACATAAGGATTATCTGAGAGTTCGACAATATAATTATGAAAAAGCTCATCCACCTCCATGGCCTGATACACTTGACCATTCTTAATGGAACTTGCAAATTCCAAATTAATAGATTTTAGTTTCTCGATCTGTTCTGGAATAATCATTTTGGCGGTGATTTCAGCAGCCAAGGCCTGAAGAGCAGCCATGGTTGAATACATCTTGAAAATATCATTTTTCTCAATACTCGTTACTTTTGTTTCTTTTCCTGGATGCATAGATACGAGACCTTGAACTTCGAGTAACTGAAGTGCCTCTCGAATCGGTGTCCGGCTGACCCCAAGCGATTCAGCCATCTCCGCATCAATAAGCTTTTCACCTGGTTGCAGTGTTCCATCGATAATCCATCGCTGAATCTGAGAAAACGCTCTTTCTTTTGCGGACATACGGACGGGTAAGGAAAAATCTTTAGGAATTGGCATGGTTTTTCATCCTCATTACAATTATTTCTTATATGCAATATATCGCATACACGATCGACAAGCAATTATTATTTCATTTTTCTAATCGCTCAATTAAATTTATCCAGAATAACTAGCCGTTTTCTTAACCGATAAAAGTAAAAAAAGCCGCTAAAATAGCGGCTGCAATGAGTATGAGAATTAATTTAATTCTGTGATAACCGGATATATTGCGCCTCTTAAGTGGAACTCATAGTTCTGATCTACAATTCCTACGACTACGTCTTCATGTTCATAGAGATCCACCATGAATCCAGCCATTTCTTTAGCCGTGTGATACTTACTCATATTTGCTTTGTAATCAAATCCTTCAGCATCTATTGATTTTTGTACAAATTCTGTTTCTGTAATGGCTGGCGCCAAAATCTTCGCTTTAAGTTTTGCACCCTTCAGTTCCAGTTCTTTCGCAAGACCTTCTGTAAAGGCACTAACATAGTATTTCGATGCAGAATAAGCTACGCTGCCCACTGCAATGGCATATCCGAGTGCGGAAGAGACGTTAATCAATTGAGTGCCTTCAGCATCTGCATAATCTCGAACATACAATGTGGATAGGATGGTCAAAGATTCGATATTAACACGTAGCATGGTTTCTACTTTGTCCAAATTCTGTTCAGCTATGACGGAGCTTTCTCCAAGCCCAGCATTATTGATCCATGTTTCAATTTCATATGGTTTCAAATTGTTATACAGCGTATGAGCTTCAGAGGATACGGACAGGTCACTTTGTTGCACAATAACATGTACTTTAGCATCCATGCCTTGGATTTTAGCTTTGAGCTCTTCCAGCTTTTCCAATCTTCTGGCTACTAAAATCAAATTTTTCCCCCGTGCTGCAAATGCTAATGCGGTTTCATATCCAATGCCTGAACTTGCTCCTGTTATTACGGTGTATTTCATGAAATATCTCTCCCTCTTATCGTACAGAATTAGTGTAGATAATCATCCTTTATTAGAACGATCATTCTAATGAAGTCAAAAAAATAACTTCTTAATCGGAGTATAACATTTTGAGAACGATCGGTAAAGAATTATATTTCTTTCGTAAACTTAGATTTTCTTTGGACTTGAGCAGGCGGGCATTCAATATTGATTCATAGTGGGGTGAATATGACCTGCGAAAGAATTAGCCCACCCATTATTATATATTTAATAGTAAATCAATCTAGAATTGAAAGTGACATGTCTATAATACTCGTTAATTTCTGATGATCTGACGTCGTTTTAACGAGTGTGCGCAGTCCTAGCCAAGTGTTCATTAGAAAGTGAGCAGTAGCTACCGGGCTCAAGTCTCTCTTAATTTCACCTGTTTGTTGTCCTGCTTCTATAAGTGTTGTCAAAAATTCCTCTGTTCGAATGTAACTCGCATTTACTAAAGAAGAAATTTCAGGATCTAAAGCACCCAGTTCCACACCTGAATTTACCATGAAACAACCTATGGGTTCGCCTTCTTTTCTGATCGTAGATTCAAACATCTCGCGTAGCACCAGTTTAATCGATTTTTGATTTTGAGTCAGGAAATTTATTTTGCTGGTCTGTTTCGCTTCATATCGCTCTAGAGCCTTCACATACAAGGCATGCTTGTCCCCAAACGTATCATAAATGCTTCTTCGATGAATGCCCATATAATTTACTAAGTCTTGCATGGAAGTTTTCTCGTATCCTTGGGTCCAAAAAAGGTGCATTGCTTTATCTAATACTTCATTTATTTCAAATTCTTTGGATCTTGCCATCGTTATCACCTCGAATAATCATTATACATTTAATTGATAATTCAGCAAATGGGGTTATACAGTTCCGGACAGCAGGTTTTTGGCTTGATGGAGGATCTGATAATAAATATGTTCTTGCGTGGAGTATCCCATTTCATTCGCGAGTTCTTTCACACTGGGTATACCGTTATCTCCCAATTGATGCAAGGTAAAGCTTTCTTTCAATAATTGCTCGAATCTGTCCACTACATCATGATGAGTCGTTTTCCGGGTAATAAATTATCTTCCATAGAATCGCTTTGCATAGTTAAGCAGTACCTTCCGAACCGCTATCCCCCGGATCGTAGTCAACCGTTAATAGCTGTTCCGGCGCCATGAAGATCATGCTTCCTTCACTAAAATCGTAGTAGCGGCGGCCATACTTGATTTCACAATTCTCACCGTTCTTTAATGAGATGGTGTAAAATCGATTCATAAACTGTTTGTTCTGCTGTACCTTCCTCGGATTAAATTTATTGAGTTCTATACATGTTATCAAGGGATGTTTGGGTTTGTCATAACCCAAAAAACTCATGTAAGGAAGAGATTGAATCAATCCTGATTATTTCGTTCATCGTATCACCCTTTTGTTTTTACCAAGTTAGAATTTTACTCCCGTCATTTCCTCTGAACGTTTCCATAATTCTCTGGCAATGGTTTCATCATAGGATAGTTTGTTCGATGAGTGCGCAACGGATATCCTCTCATATTCATCAATTTTGATGGTCCATAAAACTCTACGGCTTTGGCGTTTTCATCAAAAGCAGCTCGAAGTGTAGGTAAAACCCCCATTTCCACACGTTGCGCAAAAAACTTATTCATTCCGCTCATGAGAGTCGAATTTCTCTGTAAGTCCGTAGCTGCCCAGCCCGGATGTGCAGCCGTGATTCTGGGGTGATCACCTTCTTTATTTAGCCTTCTTGCAAGCTCATACGTAAAGTAAAGACATGCTAATTTACTGTCACCATAAGCTTTTTGATTATCATATTTTCTCCCTTCCCAGTTCAAATCTTCAAGATCGAGATTTCCCATCGTATGAGCTAAACTAGATAGTACGACAACCCTTGATGCTTCTGTCTTTTTCAACAACGGCATGAGTAAGCCAGTTAACGCAAAGTGGCCTAAATGATTGGTTCCGAACTGGTTCTCAAACCCGTCAACCTTTTTGGAATAAGGGCCAAACATAATTCCTGCATTATTAATCAGTTTATCCAAACGATTATAGTTTTCCACCATTACATTTGCAAAAGCTCGAATAGAACTCAGATTAGATAAGTCTAATTTCCTAACGTCAATATTCGCATGTTTGAATTCCTTTTGTATCCACGGCTTATGGCTGCTTCAACCCATCCAGATTAAGGGCATGAACGCTTTCTGGTGGAGAATCCTCGCCATTCCTTGCAAATGTTCTGCAATTAATCCAATCACCTGTACCCCACTCAAATTATCTACACAAAAATCGATTGTATCCGCTCCTGCGTTAATGTTAAGTATAAACTACATCCGTTAGCCTTCTGTATTTCACATTACTTACATGGTAGAATCGATTATCTGATAAGCCACAGTCTACGGAAATGTCTGGGCTGGAGGATGAATAAAGAAGCTGCAACAAAAGGTCGGTTACCACCAACCTCTTGATGCAGCTTCTTTTGTATTTCTGATCGCTTTGCACAGTGATTTCAACACAACTTTAAGCTTTGCGAAGCATTTGTCTCGCGCTTAGCTGTGACAGCATATCCTTCGTCATGGCCTTCAAGTCGTAGCGAGTATGAAATCCCCATTCAGTTTTTGCTGCCGTCGCGTCAATGGAATGCGGCCAGCTATCGGCAATCGCCTGTCTCTTCGGATCAACATCATAATCGAGGATAAAACCGGGAATCTCTTCCCGAATCGCTGCAGCAATTGCCTCTGGATCTACACTCATTGCGGTGACATTAAATGAGTTTCGGTGTATCAACCGTGATGAATCCGCTTCCATTAAATCAATGATAGCGTCTAGGGCATCCGGCATATACATCATGTCCATTTTTGAGTCTTTGGCCATATAAGATGTATACCGGCCAGCCGTCACGGCTGCGTGATAAATTTCCACCGCGTAATCCGTCGTTCCTCCACCGGGTGGCGTCATATAAGATATTAAACCCGGGAATCGCAGCCCTCTAGTATCCACGCCGTATTTGTGAAAATAATAGTCACAAAGCAGTTCGCCGGACACCTTGTTCACGCCGTACATCGTATTGGGCCTCTGGATCGTATCCTGCGGGGTATTGTCTTTTGGAGTCGAAGGGCCAAAAGCTCCAATGGAGCTTGGAGTGAAAAATTGGCAGCCGAGCTCCCTGGAAATTTCAAGTGCATTCATCAATCCGCCCATATTCAAGTTCCAGGCAAGCAGCGGTTTCTCCTCTGCGGTAGCCGATAGCAGCGCAGCCAAATGAATGACGGTATCCACTTCGTATCGCTTGGCGATTTCGAACATCGCTTTAGCATTCGTCACGTCCAGCAGCTCGAATGGCCCTGATCGGGTAATTTCGTGAGATGATGACCTGAGATCCGTAGCAACGACGTGATCCGCACCATAAATTTCACGTAATTTAACAACTAACTCAGAACCGATTTGGCCCAGTGCTCCGGTCACCAAAATCTTGTTCATAAGACATTCCTCCCGAAATAGACTCCCGCGAATGCAGCTAAATTAGCTTCATTTCCATGCCAACTTTCTCATAAACGGAGATCACCTGACCCAGCATCTCCTTGGTATGGGCAGCTGTCGGCATGTTGCGTATTCTTCCGGTTCCTTTCGGGACCGTCGGAAACAGGATTGCCTTGGCATAAACGCCTTCTTCATAGAGACGTTTACTGAACTGTTGGGTGGTTACTTCATCGCCAATAATACAAGGGGTTATCGGGGTTTCACTTTGGCCTACATCATATCCAAGCCGGCTCAAGCCATTTTTCAAATGATTGCCGTTCTCCCACAGCTTCTCAATCAGCTCTTTGTCATTCATCAAAATGTCGACAGAAGCGCTACAAGAAGCAATTGCAGCTGGAGGTAGCGATGTCGAGAACAGAAACGGACGGCTTCTTAGTTTCAACCATTCGATCAGCTGTTTTTTACCCGCCACATAACCGCCGACAACACCGATCGCCTTGGAAAGAGTACCAATTTGAAAGTCAATACGGTCGGACAATCCAAAATGCTTCACGGTTCCCGCACCTGCTCCGAGAACGCCCGAACCGTGGGCATCATCCACATAAGTAATCAGATCGAATTCTTCAGCTATTTTCACGATTTCGGGGAGTTTTGCTATATCACCATCCATGGAGAAAACCCCATCGGTGATGACCATAATTTTATGGTACTGACCGGATTCCTTGGCCTCTTTCGCCTGCTGTCTTAAATCATTCATATCCGAATGTTTAAAGCGAATCACCTTGGCCCTCGACAGGCGGCAGCCATCAATAATGGAAGCATGGTTCAGCTCATCTGATAAAATAGCATCATGCTGGTCCATTACCGCGGATATAGCAGCCATATTGCAGTTAAATCCCGATTGATACACGATAACGGCTTCCGTTTTTTTGAAACGGGCAAGTTTTTCTTCAAGCTCAACATGAAGATCCATCGTACCATTAATTGTCCTCACAGCCCCTACGCCTGCCCCGTATGTCTGCGCCGCCTTAACTGAAGCATCAATCAGGCGGTGATCTGTTGCCAGTCCCAAATAGTTATTAGAAGACAAATTGATCAGGGACTTTCCGTTGATACGAATAACAGGACCATTTGCACCCTGCAGCGTATCAATGACGTTATATAGACCTTTAGTTTTTAGATCTTCAATATTCGAATTTAAAAATTGGTCCAGTGCTTGGCTCGACATTTCATTCCCTCCTCGATATACGTTTGTCCTCGTACAGTAGACGTGTAATTATCCCGGGAAAGCCTTGTTGTAAAAGGGTTATTGCTGATTTTAATGTAGCATCTTTTTTATTTATTGTACACATGTGGCGGACAAAAAAACAAAAATATCCGCTAATATACATAGCGATTGCTTCCCCCATTCCCGGGAGCAATCACTAAATACATAGTTCAACTGAATAGTCAGCCACTAGAACTTCACGTTTGTCAGTTAGAGCTATCCGATATGTTGAGAGATTAACCAAGTACTAGACTAATATATGACTTGCATTTATAAACCGATCGGTTTATACTGAAACAAACGGTTTGGAAAGTGAGGCGATTCATGAACAAGTTCCCACTCATATTTCTGAGCCAAATAGCTTTTGTATAAACAAAATACAACAACTGATGGAGGTATTTCCATGGCTAAAGTAAACGTAGGCGCTGAGAATGACCAACCAATTGAACTGTATTATGAAGATCATGGTGCTGGAAAACCAATTATTCTGATTCATGGCTGGCCTTTGAGTGGACGATCCTGGGAAAAGCAAGTTCCTGCTTTAATTGAAGCGGGCTACCGAGTTATCACATATGACCGTCGTGGATTCGGTCAGTCTTCTCAACCTTGGGATGGTTATGACTATGACTCCTTTGCTTCTGATTTGCATAAGTTGATTTTGCACCTTGATCTGCATGATGCCACATTAGTCGGATTCTCCATGGGTGGCGGCGAAGTTGCACGTTATGTCGGAACCTATGGAACAGAACGCGTTTCTAGAGCCGTATTCGCGGGAGCGGTTCCTCCCTATCTCTATATCACTGAAGACAATCCTCAAGGAGGATTGGAAGATGCAACGATTGCAGAATTTCAAAACGGGGTAAAAGCGGATCGGCTAGCATTTCTGGATGGTTTTACAAGCAACTTTTTCGCTGCTGGAGACCGTAAAGACCTTGTGAGCGAACCATTCCGTATCTATAACCGTGATATTGCAGCTCTGGCTTCACCCAAAGGCACATTGGATTGTATTGCTGCCTTTGCCCTTACGGATTTTCGTCAGGATCTGGAGAAGTTCAACATTCCCACACTGGTTATCCATGGAGATTCAGATGCCATCGTGCCTTTGAAGGTGAGTGGACAACGTACTCATGAATCCATCCCTGGCAGCCGTCTGGTTGTTGTCGAAGGTGGACCACACGGATTTAATGCGACCCATTCTGATCAATTTAATGCAGCATTGATCGAATTTTTGCAGGGTTAAATTTGATTCGACTTATGATTTTTTAACAAAAAGAAAGCGAGGAAAAACTAATGAATAATTTAACTCCCCCATTCACTCGTGAGACAGCAATCCAAAAAACTCGTATGGCAGAAGACAGTTGGAATAGCCGGGACCCTCACCGCGTCTCACTTGTGTATACTGAGGATTGTTATTGGAGAAATCGGAGCGAATTTATAACAGGCCGCCAAGAAATTGTCTCTTTACTAACTAGAAAATGGGCCAAAGAGCTCGACTACCGCCTGATCAAGGAACTTTGGTCATTTACAGATAACCGTATTGCAGTTAGATTCGCATATGAATGGCATGATGATAGTGGTAATTGGTTCAGATCGTATGGAAACGAGAATTGGGAATTCGCTGACGACGGCTTGATGCAGCGTAGATTTGCTTCGATTAATGACATGCCGATTAAGGAAGAGGAACGGAAATTTCATTGGCCTCTCGGCACGCGCCCCGCTGAACATCCAAGTCTAAGTGAGTTAAACTTATGACTCGTACTGTTTTTGAAAAGTCTGATGTCATCCCTCTCGTTGCTGAAGTATTTCGTGAATTAGGTTATGAGGGCGCTTCGTTGAGTAAAATTACAGCCCGTACCCGTCTATCTAAAGGAAGCTTGTATTATTTCTTTCCTGGTGGAAAAGATGAGATGGCTGCAGAAATTCTTGCACATATTGATCAATGGTTTATCAAAAACATTTTTGAACCGCTTGAAAAGAATGAACCCCTGGCAGCCATTGATCATATGTGGCAAGAGGTCGATACTTATTTTCAATCTGGTCGGCGTATATGCCTTATTGGTGCATTCGCTTTGGACGAAACAAGAGATCGATTCGCTGCTGTAATCCGGCAATATTTTATAAGATGGATTGAAGCCTTAAGCGCGGCACTAGTTCAAACAGGTATCTCTAAAGAGACTGCTGACAAAATTTCAGAGGAAACAATCGCCAGTATTCAAGGGGGGTTAACACTGAGTAGAGCACTTAATGATGAATCCTTTTTTGAACGTACGTTGGCAAATCTGTCACAACGAGTCTCAGCTTATGTTTCTCAAAGCAACTCTGGTCACTGACACAAAATTGTTTTTTAGTAAAAATGGGGAATTTCTTTACCCGAAAAACAAGTGATTTTTTCTTGACGATTTCATTAGTGGCTTTATGGGAGGTCAATATCATGAGCAATTTTGTCGCAGATCAATTGGGATTTGTTCGCCGTCAGGCAGTTGATTATGTGAGGAATATAAATGACCCTGCCTCGGAAATAATTCCAACAGGTTTGAAAAACAATATAAAATGGAATCTAGGCCACATGTATGTTATACATGAGAAGTTCGCTTTCCAACTTACTGGGGAAGAAACCAAATATCCTGCTAATTTTAATAAGCTGTTTGATCCAGGAACTAAACCGTCTGACTGGACTACAGTGTCTCCAACGTTGTCTCAAATCATCGACTTGTTAAATGAACAAATTGAAAGGGTTGAATCAGTACTTTCAAGCAAATTGAAAGAAGAAATCAATCCTCATTACAAGTCTTCTACAGGACTTAACTTTACAAATGTAGAACAATTACTCGGTTTTCTGATTTACCATGAAGCAATGCACTTTGCAACAATTAAAAATATCAAGAGCATTATTGACAGTCAGATAATGTCTCTTCACTAAAACGAACAAACCGACCTTAAATCCTGCTAAAATTGGAATAAGGTCAGTTTGTTTTATCTATCCCAAATGGGCTTACACCCACTCCCCTGCTCAATTGCCTACATACAATAAACTAGACTAATGAACAGGAGTGATGTTATATGACATTTTTACCTCCTTTTGGACCAGGCGGAGGGTTTGGCGGACCTAGTAGTCCCGGGGGGCCCGGTGGAATGCCTGGTCCGCCACCGTTCCCCGGGGGTGGAGGCGGCGGGCCTCAAGGCGTGCAAGCACCTACTGGGCCGCCCCCTTCATTCATTCCACAGCAGCCCGCTTCAGTATTTGCGGTAGATCCAAGAGCCATATCCGGCTGTCTGTTTCGCTACACATATATTTGGCCGAATCGTGGTCCCGGCTTCTGGATGTACCCGGTATTTGTCGGCAGAAATTCAGTGGCTGGCTTCCGCTGGAATGGCTTCTTCTGGATGTATAGCGGCATTGATCTGCAGCAAATCAGCTCGTTTAGCTGTTTCTAGAATGAATCACCCAGTATGCGGATCAATCCTGCATACTGGGTGATTAACATTTATTTTATAAGGATAAATATCTGTTAATTACTTTGTTTTATCCGTAACCTTTTTCATGGCCTTTCTAACTTCTTGGTCAACAGATTCTTGATAAATGTCCGCATAAGTTTTGGAATCTTTAATTAGATCATCACAAAAAGCCGCTACATCACTGCCAGTAACTTCGAGCACGCTTTTCCCCAAGACCGCGCCCTCTTCAAAAAGATCGACAATTCCCGAGAGCAAACCCGTCCCGTTCGTTAACTCAACAGGGCCGACTTTAAAGAGATATTTTTGAATCTCTTTATAAACAATCTGATAATCTTGCGGGAGTCCTTTGACACGCGCCATATGCGCTCGCCACTCTTTTTTTCCTTCAATAATATTTCGGATTTTCAAAGTACTCTCCTCCTATTTGCCTAATTTTTTAACAACATTATTATTGAGCTGCTCGCGCCACTTGTCCCGATAAGATTTTGCCCCTTTCTCGCCAGCCAGTGCAGAACAGAAGCCTTTGATATCGTCACCTAAAACCTCCTGGATACGCTGCCCCTCCGCTGCGCTTTCTTCCAACAGACCAAGCACACCGTCCAAAATTGGCATCAGGTTGCGTCCGGAAAAATTGGAGTGTGGCCAAAGATGGCCATTAATTTCTTTCCATGACGCTTGATAATCCGCCGGCAATTTTTGGACTCGCTCTTCAAAAGCTTTGAATTCGTTTTTCATGTCGTTTCCGGTAATTTTATCCCAAAAATTCATTGTTTTTTCTCCTTTAACTCGTTCATTTTAGAAGATACGAATTCCCATTTTGCCCAAAACTTCCGCAGTTCCTCATGCCCTGCTTCATTGATCGCGAAAAACTTTCGCGGCGGTCCCATTTCGGAAGGTTTCTTGGTGGTTTCCACCAGCTTGTTTTTTTCAAGCCGGATCAGGATAGTGTACACCGTTCCCTCCACAACATCTGTAAAGCCGAGTGCGTTCAGCCGCCGTGTAATTTCATAACCGTAGGTTTCTTTGCGGCTAATAATTTCAAGTACACAGCCCTCAAGCACCCCTTTAAGCATTTCCGTTAGGTTTTCCAGCAAAATCACCCTTTACTATTCTGTATGACTGGTATGCAGTAATACTTAGTACCACTACAAAGTAACACGTAGTAGATGTTTAGTCAATAGCATTCTGTCGCGGATAGCACTTTTTCCTCTAAACTAACGGTTGGCTTAATGAAACAAAAACAATTTTCTCCTCCATTGATACTATTATTTTACTTCTGCTCCAAAAAAACATCACAAAAAAAGGACGGTTGGCCGTCCTTTTGCTTATATCTGCTTTATGCTTTTTGTGAGGAAGTTGCTTTGCTTCGATTAACTTGGATTAATGTACCAATAACACGGATTGTAATCATTGCTGCTGTCATAAATATAAATAATGGCCCGATTATATTCAAGTTGAAATGGTGTTCCATTGCAAAGCGGTACGCTTTTTCCCCGTTATTAGTAATTAGCTCAATAAGAATAATGCGTAAAATAAATACCAGAGACAAAATCCCTATACTTGCCAAAACGCTGAAAACTTAGATTTTCTGGGTATTTATGTCGAAATCGACACGACTCAAAGATATCAGAATTGTGCCAAATACGGCACCAATCAGGATTGAGGCTGCTAACAGCCATAAATTGTTTCCGTCGGTTGGTATATCCTTTAAGTAGGTAAAGCCAAAGTAAGAAAGGAATACAAAGGGTAACAATATACGAATCATGTTGAATCGTTTACGGCCAAAGGAGCTATACACTAGCACAGCAAAAATAGCGATTGTTGATATCCATAAGTCAGTTGTCATGGTTCCTCCCTGAAGGTATCTAAGATTTGTTATAATCATACCTTTTGTAAGGAGGTCGTTCGTCCACCCATGGATTGATATCCGGTCTCTGGTATCCATCTATAGATGGATAGTTTCGTTTTCGCTAATTCCTAAATTCATGTGATTTATCTCGCGCTGTCAGGCTGCCGGCCTTTTCCCCGATCGTTATAAGCGCACCTCGTTCATCCGCTGAGCGTATCTCTGCTTCAATAATTTCAAGACTTCCTATTGCACTCTCCGGTGTGCATACCGTAACGGGTGCCCCTGCTGCAACCGAGCGGATAAAGTACCGGATTTGCTGATAATACCCGGAGTCTGGAGAAAGATCGGCAACAAAGCCTGGTGCATCATTTGGATTCACTTTTAGTTCTCCATTTTCAAATACAAGGTTTGCCTTCTCAAAACTAACGCGGAATGTCATTGAGAAACCGAAATCTCCCTCCAGCGTCCAATCTGCTTGTGCATTCAGCACCTTTCCGTCAGGATACAGATAATGGGTTGATACAATGTCATAACCACTTTCAGAAATCACATTACGTGCGAGTGTAGACACTTGGTCGGGTTTTCCGAATAACCAATGGATGATATCCGTATCATGGATATGCATATCTAATATACAACCACCGCTTTTATTACCATCCAGGAACCATTCTTGAGGCGAACCTGAACCACGGAAGAAATAACCTGCCTTCACCGCTCCATACCGATCCTCTTCAACCACTGACTTGAGATATTCATAGGCTGGCCAAAAGCGTAAACATTGACCGATCATCAGTGTTTTTCCCGTCTGTTTGGCGACATGGGCCATCTTCCATGCATCTGATGAATGGCGCGCCACTGGCTTCTCACAAAGCACATGGATGCCTTTTTCCAACATCGCACATGTGAGTTCTGCGTGCAGCGGTGTAGGCAATGTAATATCGATGATATCCAGTTCTTCTTGCGCCACCATTTCGGCGATGTCGTCGTATAGCCGATAAGGTGTAAGGTCATAAATTTCTTGCTCTGTTGCCATATTTCCGGATGCTTTTCCATGCTTTAGTTCGTTTATTTTCATATCACAGATGGCAACCAGTTCGATAGCTTCCCCTTCCGAGGCAAGACGTATATAGTTATCAAAATGCATGCGCCCCATAAAACCAAAACCAACCAAGCCCACTTTCAACATGTGTTTCCCTCCTAATGCAAAAATTATATTTCACTAAATTCGTTGTTATATGAATTTAATCAATGAATCTCTCCAGGATAGCATCCATTGCTCTGGACGTGTTGTATACGATCTGCTCTGAATGATGGGTGTATGGAGGAATCATCTCTGCTGTAACGTAGTTGTCGTAACCAATCATACGCAATGCTTCCATAACTGCGGGATAATTCACATCTCCAGCGAGTAGATCCACAAAGCCATGCAGTCCACCCGCTTGTCGGCGATAATCCTTAAAATGAACCTTTTTGATCCGGTGCCCCAGAATACGAACCCATTGTTCCGGATAGCCGCTCTGCACCGCGTTGCCTACGTCGAAATAGGAGCCAACATACTTGGATTGGAAGGAATCGATGAACGTACGAAGTTCAAGCGGCGAGACCAGAAACTTGTTCCACACATTTTCAATTCCAATCGATACTTCAGCACTTTCAGCATATGGCAGCAGGTATGCGATAGCTTCCTGAGCTCGCTCATAGGCCACCTCGTAATCAGTCACTTCACTGTCAGGGATAAAATCAACTCCTACCGCACCGGGAATAACCAAGATCGTATCCACGCCAAATGCCGAGGCAAGTTCCAACTGTTTTTTACAAACATCCAGTGCTTTGGTGCGAGTCTCCGTATTCGCACTCGTCATGGGAAAATCCCAGTATAGTCCGGTAGCCAGACCCGCAATCTCTATACCGGCCTCTTCAAGACGTCCTTGAATGTCCCGAATTTCCTGGTCTGTGGCAGACAGGCTTAGCTCCCCTTCTCCATTAAGCGATAGTTCAATCCCCTCGAATCCCGCCTTCTTGGCTGTCCAAATACAGTCTGCGATGGATGAGTTCCCTGGAAACGACCATATGTTTATTCCTTTTTTCATCTTAATTGCCTCCTCGTCGTTATGAATAGCAATGCTAAGCGAATCGCAATAGACCAAACTTGGACGGCACATGAAAGTTAATGGCTCCGGTTGGTTGCCAAGCCTGATATTCCCGCTTTCCCTGTTCATTCTCATCAATGCGATACATATTAACTCTCCAGCATAATCCTGAAGTCAAAGGTGAGTTGAAATTGTCGGATGGGATATGGATACAGTACACTCGGTTACCATGGTTGTCGGCTTCCACCTCGGTTTGAAGTCCCTCCAAGTGCCAGGTTACATCTACCTTCAGCTTCGATCCCTGTCCGTCATCATTTTGGATAAGAGCATCGAAAATCACGTTGTTCGGACTGATCTCTATCTCCATATAACTTCGTCCATCCCCTTTTTCGTCGATAAAGATTTCAACGACGTCTTCTTCGTACAGAGGTTGATCTCTTTCGGTGAAATTGGATACGAAGTAGGGGTCCTGACATGTAAAACGGATATGAAGGTAGTCTTTACTCCAGCCCAAACGTACTTCAGTTGATTGCAGGGGTGGCAGTCCCGACACTGTATCGACCAAATTTAGCGGCACACAATTTTCCCAATCCGATGGAGTAGGCAACTTTCCCTGCGTCGTAAATTTGAGTTCATTACAGAGGTAGGTACTGCTTCGTTCCGCAGGATGAAAATCCATTCCGTTTCATCTCCTTAATTGGACTTAGTCTGTCCATTAATTTGACTTAATCCGTGATGTTGTTACTATGGAATGAAGATGTAATAATATCTGTATTATATATAAATTTTTCTTTAATTGATTTAGAGGATCAAGTGATTATTTGTACAATTCCGTTCAGTTTTAATCATCTGATTCTGGCATTGAATTACATAGAAAGGAGTGAAGTCGGTGTCATCTTCGCAAAGGAAATATCCAGTACAAAGAATTGCAAATTACAAGGAATGGTCTCCCAATGTCCACTATGCACAATTCCAAACTCTACCTCCAGGCAGACTCCCCAGACGGCGACTGTATGATTTCGAACTTCTCTACGTCTGTCAGGGTGAAGCAGCGACCTACATGGACGATAAACGCTACACTCTAAAAGTCGGAGAACTCATTATGCTGCCCTCCGGGGTATATCATCAGAATGAAGTCGTATCTCGTCCAGAGGCGCGTTTCATTGGTATTCACTTTGACTTTTTCAACGAGTTAACCATTCAAACCGAGGCTGATATGGTTGTAAACGAAGAGACTATTCAGCTGCATAAATTCGCTACAGAAGCTTGCGCAGAAGGGATGACTCCGTTATCCGCGACCCCCGTCTATTCCCCATCCTCTGCTGCAGTTCAACTCATGGAACAGCTGGTCCATGAATTTACGATGCGCCCGCCAGGTTATGAGCTCATATGCAAAGCCTTGATGCTGCAGTTGCTCACCCATCTGCTGCGCTCACCTTATCTAAATTCATCTCGCCATGTTTCCGTTCATGGGGATAAGCTGCGTGAACTTATGAAACAGATCGAGGATGCTCCTTCAGAGCCCTGGACCAATACAGGGATAGCCAAACAAATGAATCTTAGCATAGACCACACGGCAAAGCTGTTCAAACAAATGGTTGGCATGCCTCCAAACGAATACATTCAATCCATACGCCTAAGAGAAGCCCGCAAATTGTTGAGGGAAACAGACTGTTCCATCGAGCTTGTAGGCATACAAAGCGGTTACCCTGACATCCATTATTTCAGTCGCACATTCCGTAAACATGAAGGGATATCCCCTCGAGAGTACCGAAAATTATCACGAATGCTATAAAAAGAGTTTCTCAGCCAGTCTTGAGCCTTCTTTTTCACAAGACAATTGGCTTCGTCATGGTTTCATTGGGTTTGCAGTTTAATCAGCAATGTCCGTCCGAGGGTATCTTTCATATTAATTTTTAGCTTCACCGTGGGTGATAGTTGAAGGACCTCGATCCGATCGTCTTTACCCAGTATGCCCGCTGCCTCTGCGTCCAGTTCCAGTTCAATATAACCCTGATTCTCCAGCGTAGGATCAGACACTGACAGCTCAATCGTATCGGCCCCCGGATTTTTTCTAATCATGACAGAAGCTTTTTTATTCGAAGTAACGCCATCTATCGTAGTCAGAGTATCCGTCCAGAAATTATAACCTGCAACGTTAAGCGTATTCTCTCGGACCGCCTGAACCGTCTTAGAATTGGCGAGGATGGTGACATCCGGCGAATCGGCGTATTCTTTTGTTTCCTGCTTGCTTGCATTTGGCAAAATCATATATTCATACTGACTGTCAGCAGGATTATTCCCATGATCAATCCACATGGTCAGGAAATAATTCTGCAGCAGTTCGGTAGGTGCTGTTGCAGAAGGAGGATTGCTGAGATTAATGTCGGACCATCTTCCCTCTTGAATTTGTCTGGTCAATTTGATCGGTGAATGATTCGGGAAGATATAACCAATGTTTGAACCTGTCACATTACCCTCCAGATAAGCCCATGCTGGATTCTCTATTTCTTCATATGCTGTCGTTCCATTCAGAGCTTCACCATCCACGAAGAAACGGTTGGAATTGTCCTCCTTCAGCTTCCGCTGCTCAATGACCGTTTCTACAGGAAGGTTATCTGTGCTTGTAATGCCAGCACCCAGCGCAACAATTTCATTGTCAAAAGTGAACCAGGATTTCCGCGCCTGCATCTGTGTACCGTTCTGAATCAGTTCCATGCCTGTAACGCCGAAAGTATCCAACGTTGTGCCTCCCGCCCAGGAGTTAAGTGGGACGGTCTCTCCATCCCCATATTGATAATTGCTGGAATTCCTTGTCCGCGAGACAACCGTTGTGCCTGGAAGCCGGTTCCAGTTCATCGTTGCCCAGAAGCTGCCTGTATACTGGGAAAGATCCTGATTGTAGAGATACGTCATCCCGTCACCAGTGTACCAGCCTTTAGGATTCTCTCCGTTGGTAAGCTCATAGGTAGCAATACGCTTTGAACTTTTACTGACCCCGAATAGGAAATCTTCGCCTCGATGTACACTGCGAGCCATGCCACTCAACTCATAGTGTGCCTGAAAATCGGTGGCGGGAACAATCGCGGGATCCTCCACCCAATCCTTGATCGTATCTGCCAAATCCAGTGGAAACTGATAGTAGGATATCCCCCGGCTTAGCTGATACTCTACATGATATTTCACCAAGCTCTTTAATTGAAGCGATAGCTCGGCAGGAGATGTCACTGCAATTCGGGCGATACCTGCCAGAATGTTTCTGCCGGAGTAATAGGCATCTGCTGCCGGCCTGACGATTGCGCGACCTCTTGTCATATCAATAGCCTGCCCTTTGTATAAAATAGGAGCAAATCCTTCGTTGATCCACCGATAGACATTATTCATTTCGGGAACAATCGGCTCCCAGGTGCTTCCGTTCAGCAGAAACATCAGGTTCCCTATCCCCTGGATCAGAACCTCCCCATAACTTCCCGTGTAGGCTATCGTGCTGTGCTGCACATACGAGCCGTCTTCATAGAAGCCATCGCCTGCTGCTGTGTACTGAAATAGCTCACTCATCCCGTTTCTGGCTTGAATTAGCCGGTCGTAGTTATGTTCGACAAGTCCCATACGGACTTGAATCAGCATGATATCGGAGCGGTTGGCACCTGTCTGTGTAAAAGAAGCGGATGTGATGTCCCCGATATAATGATCGATGCTTGCCGTATTCCTCAGAATTTGTTCCGGTGTCAATTCGTCATACATCAGGATCAGAATATCGGCCAGACGATTGGGAACGCCGATATCCCAGTTCCACCAATTGCCGAATTCGGTGCCCATCTCCGTATACAAATTATCCAGCATCCAGTCCATGGCTTGAAGCAGATCGTCCTTTAGCCCGGAATTATGGTAGAGAGAGGTTCCTTTTGTCTGATAGGCTAATGCCATTGTCTTCAATCGGGTATAGTGGTTGTTGATAAAAGTAGAATCACTGGCAGAAGCGGGCAGGTCATTCCAGAGCGTTGTACCTCCCGATGAAAGTTGCATGTTCTCCCAGTATTGTTGAGCTGCAGACGCATTCGTCTCAATAATGGTTTGCACTGCCGTGTCATTTACATCCAGAGAATCTTTACCGATCAGAGTTTCCTTCCAACGCTGCCTGAGTTCATCATATTCTTCTGGATTTTCCGGCTGGGGAGCAACCACCTCAAGTGTAACTGAATCCCCAACTCCGTTAACTGTGTTTGCGGACACCGTAGCCGTACCGACGCCAAGTGCCTGTATTTTTCCATCTGCAGTCACACTTACAATTTCCGGGTGATCGGATACCCAGCTTAGCTGTGATTCCGTTGCATTCGCCGGCTCAACATTTGCGATGAGTTGCAGGCTGTCGTATTTGGAAATTTGTGAGGGTGGAGAGGTAATGGCAACAGAGGCGACAGGAATATAGGGAGTAACAACAACGGTAACCTCTGCAGTGATCGTCGGATCGGCTTGTGATACTGCTGTAATCACCGTAGAGCCGACCGATATTCCGGTAATTTCACCAACGGCATTTACGATGGCAACCGCAGGACTGTTGGAACTCCAGCTCAGTCCCTGATTCGTTGTATTCTCGGGATTAAATACTGGCTGCAAAGTTTGCTTGCTTGTTACCGCCAGACTAATTTCATCCGGCAGTATGATGCCGAGCGGCGGCACCGGTTTGGTCACTGCCACTGGAACCGCAAGTGAATAATTGCCCTCATAAGTGCTTACATTCACTGTAGTGCTACCTTCTTTGAGCGCATGGACCGTACCATTAATCACTGTGGCCACATCAGGGTCATCCGTACTCCAAAGTAAACGCTGGTCGGAAGCATTTTGCGGCAAGGCCGTAACCACTATGTTGGTGCTGGCGCTCTCCGGCAGCTCGAGCTGTGCCACTGAAGTACTGATTCCCGTAACTGAAACGTATTCCGCGAGTTTCAGGTCATCGACCATCCACTCTGCCTGCATCCCACTTTGAAAATACTGATTGAGGTAGATATGTCTAATATTCATCCAGACGGAGGGCAGCGAGGATTCCCCTAAATACTGATCATTCAGGAAATAAGTTATGGAGCGGGCAGAATTGTCTATGAACATTTTTATTTTGTACCATGAATTCTTCTCGTAATGTGTTAGGAACTGATTGCTGGCATCCCTTATTTCTCCCGCAGTATTGAAGGTAAGGGCTGAAATATTGGTAGTACTTGTAGCGGGGTAAGGCGCATTCAGGCTTCTGAACTGAATCTCCCGGCGATGCGTAGTACTGTTCATATAAACCGATGCTTCAAAAACAAGCTTTCCGGCGATGCCGGTATTGCCAGCTTCCGTTCCGCCCAGATTATTTCTTCCGGTACTCACGTTTTTGGTATTGGAAACGATTTTGAGACTGTAATCCTCACGCTGGGGAGCATTTTCTATAGTCACATAATCTGTTTCTGCCAAAGAATTATAGATGCCCCAACTTCCGCCGACCGAGCCACTGTATGTGGAGCCGTTATAGAGCTTTGTATTCTTGGCATTTCCGCTTTCATCATAGTTAACATTTACGTATATGCTTCCAGCGGCGAACGCCGATGGCGAGGCTGTAGCGGGAATCATAAGCGACAGAACCAGCAGCATGATGATAAAACGGAAGAAGAACGATTTAATGAATGGCTGATTATACACTTGCATACCAACCCCTCCAAAATTTTGTTTTGCATCAAAAGCCTATAAATGCAGCAAACGAAATTCCAGCCGTTTCAAAAAAATCAAGATGAATACTCAGGCAAATTCCAGGCGGCTGGCGACTTAAACACCTGCATGAGAGCTGCTGCTCCGCTCATACCAATACCCAGGAATCTGCTTTTCCAGGCGAAGTAGCGCTTCAAGATAGAAATAATCCCCCCAGATCATATATCCATCCAGCCCATAGTTGCCCCTGACATGGTATGACCCATGATCGATAAGCCCTTCCTTTTCCTGCGCCATACTCATTGAGGACTCGGCTAGTGCCGTCATAGTCAGCAAGACCGCATCTTCTAATCGCTGCCTCTGCGGATCGTCAGGTGTTAGATGCTCCAGTAGTTCCAGCATGCCACAAGCAGCAACGGCGGAAGCGGAGCTGTCCCGACTGGTAGAGCCGGACACGGGAACATCAAAGTCCCAATACACGATGCCGTCAGTCGGTATTCGTTCTATGAAATAAGCAGCAAGGCGTTTCGAGGTTTCCAGAAAATTGATGTTTCCCGTTTGGCGATAAGATAGAGCAAATCCATAGATGCCCCAAGCCTGTCCGCGTGTCCAGGTAGAACCGTCACTGTAGCCTTGATGTGTTCCTCCTCTAAGCGAATTTCCGCTGCGGTCAAAATAAAAGGTGTGATAGGACGAGTCGTCTCCCCGCACAAGAAATTTCCTTGACAACTCCGCCTGTCGGACGGCAACCTCCGCATAACGGGGGTTGCCAGTTGCATTCGATGCCCAGTACAGCAGCGGGAGGTTCATTAAACAGTCGATGATGATTCGCCCCCCATTCTCCGAATCATCTTCCGGTCCCCAGGCTTGAATGAGCCCAGATGTCTCTCGCCAACGTCCCAGTAGATGATCAGCAGCTTGCAGGGCAAGCCGCTTGTGCCGCTCATCCTCTTCAACGATCCAGCCAGCAAGTGCGGATAATCCATATAGGAAGCCAATGTCATGATGTTCTAGAGCATGTTGGGCCTGAAGCCGGCGATGAAAGCTGTCAATCTGGCTATTAGCCTGCAAACGCAGATATTCGTCACCGCTGTACTCGTAACATAGCCAAACTATCCCGGTCCAGAAGCCTTCGATCCAGTCCTCGTTATCGCCCCATTCATAACACTTGTCATTGGAAATATGGGGGAACTTCTGATTGTATCGGGACAAATTGTGTTTCGTTTTGAGGACTGCATATTCAATGGCTTCACGCCATTTTACGTTTGTACTTAGAGTTTTCTTCACAGTTTTCATCCTTTCACAGAACCGGCAGTAATGCCTGAAATAAAGTATCGTTGGAAGAACAGGAATACAGTGACTACTGGAATAAGTGACAGTACGGTACCCGCCATAATTAATTGGGTCTGCGATGTGAACTCTCCGTTTAGACTGGCCAAGCCGAGCGGAAGTGTCTTAAGGCTGTCGCTGGTAAGATAAATAAGTGGAGCCTGAAAATCATTCCACACCCAGGAAAAAGCGAAAATTCCAAGCGTTGCTAACGCTGGCTTGGCCAGCGGCATGATGATTCTCGCAAAGATGCCAAATTCGTTGCAGCCGTCGATTCGCGCCGCCTCAGAGAGTTCCTTTGAGATTCCCGACAAGAACTGGCGCATTAGGAACACGCCATAGGGACTAAAGATTTCCAGCAGGATTAGTGCCCAATGGCTGTCAACAAGGCCTAGCTTCTTAATGACGAAATACTGCGGAATCATAATGACTTGATAAGGGATCATAAAGGCTGCGAAATACATGATGAACAATCGGTTCTTTCCGGGGAAATCCAATCTGGCAAAAGCGTAACCAGCCAGAGAACAGGTAATCAGCTGCCCCAAAGTAACAAGGATAGAGACCTTCAGAGAGTTGAAATAGTATAATGGAAATGGAATACTGGTCCATACCTCGACGTAATTCTCGAAGTGAAATACCTGCGGAATCCACTGTATCGGATACTGGAACACTTCCTCCTGCAACTTGAAGGAGGTGGACAGCATCCACAGAAAGGGTACGATCATGACCAGAGATATTAAGATCATGAACAGATGCGCCAGAGATTTAGGCACTGCTCGACCTAGTAGTTGACCCATCGTTTCTCCCCCTTAAATTGTACATAAGTAATCGCCAGAACGATCAGGAACAGCACGATGGCCTCAGCCGAGGCGTAACCAAATGCGGAATTGCGGAACGATTGAACGAAAATATCATAGACGAGCAGCTTCGTAGAGCGGCCCGGACCACCACCAGTCATGACATACACAAGATCAAATGACTTGAACAGATTAATAATGCAGGTAATGATGACAAAGAACGTCACTGGAGATAGCATAGGCAGGGTGATATTACGGAAGCGCTGCAGGATATTGGCGCCGTCAATGTTGGCCGCCTCATACAGCTCTTTGGAAATTCCCTGTAAGCCGGCTAGGAACAGCAGCATATAGTAGCCGGCCATCTTCCAGGCCGAAACAAGTATGATGCTGAGCAAAGCCCAGTTCGAGCTGACCAGCCATCCGGGGGGGTGCTCCATAAATTTGCTGAGGAACATGTTCAGCGGTCCGAGCGTTGGATTGAAAATGGCCTGCCATACCACCGCTACTGCGATAAACGATGCAATATGGGGGAAGAAGAATGCCGCTCTGTAGAGCGACATCCCTTTCATTTTCCGGTTAACAAGCAAGGCCAATGATAGAGATGCAATGATAACGAGCAGGCAGGAGCCAAAGGTGTAGAGCAGCGTATTCTGTAAAGCAATTCGAAAGTTCTCGTCCCGCACAAGCCGGAAATAATTATCCAGACCGTTCCATTTCACCGGATTATACCCGTCCCATTCTGTGAAGCCAAGCCCGAACGCCATCACACTCGGAATAGCGATAAATAACAAGAACCCTAGCAGATTCGGGAGCAAAAAGAGATAGGCTGTTCTCGCTTGCGGATGCATCATCCGTTGCCACAATGACGGTTTTTTTCTTTTTTCCAACAGCCTGGTTTCCTGTGTCCCTAGCGTGCTTTTATTCAAAGAAGACATTTCATCACTTCCTACCTCTTGATCTATTGAATCTCTTGCTCTCTTCTCTTCTTGATGTTCTCGATTGCTTCTTCAGGTGTCAGCTCGCCCAGCAATGCTAATTCTCCTTCTTCTGTCGCGATCGTATTCATCTGGGTAATCCCCTTACGTAATTCTCGTTCCGGAACAGATGTAATATTGAAGATGGCATCCATGTTCACCGCGTCATTGGTAAAGGTTGCTTTGTACTGATCCTTGACACGATCTGCTGAGGAAGCCGGTGTCTGATATTTGGCCACGATCTGCTGTCCTTCTTCACTGGAAATGAAGCTGATCCACTTCTTGGCTTCTTCGGGATGCTTGGACTCCGAGTTCACGGCATGAACAACGACTGCAGTCATTGTTGTGCCCTTCTGCACTCCCGGCGGATGAGGAACATACGTCATGCCCCAGTTAAAGTTGAGCTTATTGTCCTTCTGATCCTGTTCCAGCATGCCCGGGAACCAGGTTCCAGTAACAACCATGGCATATTTCCCAGTGAGGAAAGCCGTTCTGTAATGTGCATTGGTTGCTTTATTCTCGGCTACGGAAGGCTGCGCACCGCTTTCTGACAGCTCCTTGCGCAGCTTGAGTCCTTCCACATAAGGGGTCAAGTTGTCACTGTAGAGCGAGCTTCCCAGTTGTTGTCCATAGGAGTACCAGGTCTGCGGCCAGTCCGGCATAAAGGAACCGTAAATTTTATCTGTCCCGCTTCCGCTTGTCATCTTCTTGGCTAGTTCAACATATTGCTCCCAAGTCAGGTCATCGCCGGGATATGCAACTCCCGCTTGATCAAAAAGATCTCTATTGTAGTAGAGCGCCCAGCCGTCCGAACGGAATGGCAAGCCGTACAGTCTATCGTTAATTTTCAGATCTTTAAAGAAGGATTGAACACCCGAAAGCTCTGTGTTGTCAGCAGCTGCAAGATCATCGAGTGGCAGCGTTCGCCCCGACGAGGCCAGCTTGTAATATTCATCCAGACTCTTAAAAGCAAAAGCATCAACCTCGCCACCGCCTGTCAGCGTTACGGTTAGACGTTCGCTGTAGGTGTTTGCATCACTTTTGGTAAAATCAATGGTGATGCCCGGGTTCTTCGCTTCGAACGCTTGAGCCAGCTCATCATACATCCGCTCTGAGGCGCTGTCGTTCCATAGCATAAACTTGATGGCTACTGCTTGCTTCGAAGCTGAGGAATTCACTGTCGTATTATCAATCGTGCTTGATCCGCATCCGGCCAGTAGCAATGCACTGGTCATAATTCCAATCAAAGGTTTTAACCAATTTTTCATGTAGTCCCCTCCAAGTTCGAATGTGTGAGTATTTCTTACTTGATGTAACTATAATAGAGTTCCAGGCGTTTGTCTTTGCACAAATCTCAGTACAATTGTTGAGTTATTCATATTTTTGATAGCGCTTTCTGTTAATTTTATGTTAGTAAATATGTCTTATATATAACATAATGGAAGAAAAAAAAGGGGAGGCCCCCTTGGTTAGTCGATTATTCAGTTTTGTGTTCTGTTTTACAGATCCCCGCGGTATTCTGAGGGCGTTTTTCCTGTCATTTTTTTGAATACCCGTGAGAAATGACTGAGATTATGCAGACCTACCTGCTCTGCAATCTCCTGTATGCTTCCTTCCTTGCGCCTGAGCAGCTCTTTTGCCTTTTCCACCCGAAAGCCAGCTACGAAGGACATAGGCGTCTCTCCAGTCTGTTCCTTAAACAGCGTGGAGAAATAATTTGGATTCAAATGAACAGCACCGGCCAAGCGGCCAAGCGTTATCTTCTCTGGATAATGTTGCTGCACATAGCGGATCGCCGATTCTACATCTATGGTCACAGAACGTTCATTGTCCTGCATAACGGTCCTTAAGGCAGCTGACATACGCTCCATGAATTGTCTGGCGGTTGTACAGGAATGGGCAAGGCTGATGGTTTCCCCCCAAGCTGCAATATGCTCCTGATGAAAATATCTGCCGGGAATATTCCGGGTGAGCAGCATCGTTAGCGCCTGAACCAGCCGCTTCGGATGAACGCTACGCCGCTCGGCGTCCTGCATCAACTGATCTAAACAATCCATGATGGCATTCGCATTGGCGCCCGCCAGCAAAGCAATCAAATTTTCCTCCTGTTGAGCCTGAAGTACCGGGACGGACATTTGATATATACGCTTGTGCTCATACTCGACCATATGGTTCCAGCCCGTATAGAATAAGTCTGCCTGCAATTCCTCAGCTTCACGGTAAGCCTTCTCCCACTCGTTCGGTCCGGCAACTCTGGAACTGATCAGTATGCCCGTATCTTCATAGCGCTCTAGTAGCAGGTGCGGCGCTTCAATCTCGTCCTCGAGAATAAGATGCAGTCGCTGCTCGGTGTCAACAAATAATCGCCTCTCCGCAATGACGGCCGGATAGGGAAACTCCTCCAGCCAAGCGTGAATATCCGTCTGCCCCCATATTTCCCGGTCCATCAGCATAATAATCCATCTCCAGCCCGCGCACGCCCGTGCACTTAACCTGAACTGTTTCAGCCAGGCGGATGGAGACTGAAGCTCAAGTATCCGGACTTCAGGCTGTGACGCTGCCAGTAAACTGGTCCCCCCGCTTTGCTCGGAAAGCTTCTTGTGAAAGGTATCATATAGCCGCTCCAGGCAGTGTTCAACCTCTCCAGATGATAGATTAAGTTTGTCCAAATACTCGAACACACCGTAGCGTATGCCTTGCCTAGCGAGTCCAAAGTCGGTATGACTGCTAAGTATACAAATCAGCACTGTCGGTGATATCTCGCGGATACAGCCAATCAGTTCCAGCCCGTCCATTCCCGGCATGCGAATATCCGTAATCACAACATCCGGCTGCAGCTGGATAAACATTTCGAGTGCGTCCTTTCCATTACTCGCCTGGCCCGCAATCTCAAAGCCGTATTGCTCCCAGGGCACTGTTCTTAGCAGCGCCTCTCTAATTAGCCACTCATCTTCTACCAGCATCGTTCGAATGGACATGTTGTCGCCTCCTTATGAACACAGCTTTTTCTAGATTATTGTTGCTTCGGCAGCGATATCTCCACCTGAGCGCCAGACCCTGGGGAGCTTTCGAATTGCAAGCTTCCTGCTCCACCGAAATACAAGGCAATGCGTTGCTGAATATTGGACAACCCAATACCGGAATATGTTTGCATCTGCTCTATATCCTCCGCCTCTACGACCGCTTCGAGTGGACGATTGGATGTTCCGGCCCCGTTGTCGGATACGGTGATGGTGAAGGTGTCGGATATATCATAGGCCTGTATCCAGATATGAATCGCCGCCTCGCCGTACATACCGTGATAGATACTGTTCTCCACCAGCGGCTGCAAAGTAAAGCGGGGAATGTACTGCCCGAGCAGTGCGTCTGGTACATCAATCAGGACATGAATGCGATCCGGGTATCGAATCCGCATAATTGTCAGGTAATGCTGCAGCGCATCCAGATCATCTTTAACAGTTACGAGCGGGTTCTCCGGATATATTTTTGATGATAGAAAGTATCCCAGAGCATGGACGACCTCACGAATTTTCTCCATCTGTCCATGTAGCGCCAGCCCACTGATCACCGCCAGCGTATTCTTAATCATATGGGGCTGAATTTGCGATTGCAGTGTTTGCAACTCTAGCTCTAGCTTCTGTCGCTGCTCCATCTCCATACGCTCATGCAATTCCTTCAAATCGGAGGTCATGCTCAGGAATGAACGCTGGAGCATATCAAGCTCAGGATCGGTGCGAATCAGCGGAACATGCGTCCATTCCCCTGACCCGATCCTTCTCATGACACGGACCATCTGCTTAATCGGCCGCAGAATTCGGCCGGTGAACAAGTGTCCAAGCAGGATGGACAGTAATGCGCAGAGTCCGATGACCACCAACAGAATGTTACGGATTTGTCCAAGCTCGGACAGGAAATTCTGATAGGGAATCTCCTTGACGACGACCCAATCATTCAGAAGCTTGGCGGATATATAGAGAGAATTGTCCAGGCTCTTACCCTGATTCAGTACGGTAGTGACTTTACCGTAATCCGCTGCGACCGCTTCTTGGAGGATTGCAACAGGCGCGGTTGCTTTTGAGGGAGAATATACCTGCGACCCATCCGTTTTCGCGATGATAAACTGGTTATTTGAAGCAAGATCGTCTACCAAGGCCGCCACAGAACCCGAAATCATTATCTTCCCCCACTCTGTGCCGGTCTCTATATCCGTATATCCGGCCTCATAAGTGAGCATAGGCTCCGTCGCGCTTGATGGATCGAACGCCAGATGCGGAGTTACCCACACGAACCGTTCGCTGCTTCCGGCTTGCAACACTTTTTTGAACTCCGCCTTGCTGTCGAGATAATCGGCTAGCCTGCTGCCGTCCGCCCCCCAGCTTGTGAACACTTTACGGTTATAGCCGTAAATTAGAATGGAGGGCGTTTTTTCGAATTTGGAAAATACCAGTTTGCTCATCAATTGATTGAACATATCCCATTCCTTGATGTACCGCTTTAGATCGTCTGGTGAAGATTCTGGATCAAGCATCTGGCGGACGCTTTCCTCCTGCCCGAACGATCCAGCAAGCATCTGGTACATGGACAGCTCACTGTTTAGAGAGGCAACTGTCTGTTCGAGTAAACGAGATTGGATTTCCATAGCCTGGTGAATGATTGTACGTTTGGAGGCATTATAACCAGCCCAGCCGATAACAATCATGGGAAGCACACCAAAGAGCAGCAAGATCAAGATGAATTTGGATCGCAGGGTCCATCTGGTGATTTTTGTGCTCACAACCTTCCACCCCCTGTAAGACCGAGAAGTTTTTCCGCTAAGCCGTGATGATTGAGTAAATAAATTTAAGTATGTGTTATATGTGAGTGGACTTCAAGGTAAAAAGAAGGAAATGGTTCAGCAATGAATGAACAGAAGAACAATCGAAGACATACGAGATCGTAATATAACAACTTTACTGAATACAACCTCGAGTATATATCACTAATCGAATCGGAGGTTGTTAATGATGATTAATGCGGGTTTGCTAAAGTCGAACGCCTCTATGCTGCTATTCGTTATCTCAGAACGATTCAATTGGAGCATGGAGTAAGTACCTATCCTTTTGAATAAATAAGGAGGGCTTTAGATCATGGAACAGAAGATGCGATCGTAAAAGGTATTGAATTAGCACATCAATCAAATTGTGGGCGGTTATAGCTATGACGGAAGTGGGTTTGCACCTTCCCCACAACTTGTAGAAGCAGAATGATTCGATGGACTCCCGGCTCGACTCCTCCAAATCCCGGAACTCGCAGCCATAGCCGACTGTGTTATAGATAGATTTGAATTGGAAGTGATTTTTTATCCTTCCGTTAACCTGATACAGCAGTTGATTGACCTGTTCTTTAAATGAAACTATACTATTGAGCAAAGAAGGTGAGTAGATTGAAACAAATAAGTAGTCGCTTTTCGATGGCCGTCCATATTCTTTCCATGATCTCACTGGACCCTCTATATAGTACAGGCGATCGAATTGCCCGTAGCGTAAATAGTAACCCTGTAGTCATTAGAAGAATTATGGCCCAGCTCAAAAAAGCAGGTTATATTGATACAAAACCAGGAGTTGCCGGGGCTTCTCTTTTGATACCTCCTGAAAGATTAACCCTACTGGATATTTTCCAAGCAGTCGAATCTGTGGATGGAAATGAGCTTTTCAAAATTCACAAGGATACTGATCCAAATTGTTCAGTAGGAATGAACATTGAATCTGTTCTATTACCCCAACTCTCTAATGCACAGAAGGCTATGGAGCATGAACTAGCTTCTGTTACTCTAGCTCAGATTGTAGAACAACTACGCATGAAGACAAATGTAAAATAAGCTACTCCTCTACTGGAGTAGCTTATTTTACATTTTTGGATTTTGCACCAATTCAGACAGAAGCTTGCGCAGGCTCAACATATTCAATAAAACTGCCATCAGGATGTTGAACAAAAACGCTTGGACCAATAGGACCATGCTGATCTCTTACGATAAGGGTATTTTGCTTTTTTAATTCTGCCTTCAATTCGTTCATAGAATCAACATACACCACTGCACGGAGTGATTTAGCAGGCTCCAAGGCCTCTGGACTTCCAGATACAATGACGTAAGGATATACTGTGGCTAAAGATAAGCCAGCCTCGGGAATATTCCATGTGCGATCCATAGATCGGTTAGCAAGAGATTCATAATATGCAACAGTTAATTCCAGTTGATCGGTAAAAACAGGTATAAAATGATTTATGATTTTCATATTAACCTCCAATTTTTATTTTTAAATATAACTATAATTGTTATAACTAATTTAGTTATATATAGATGTTTTGTCCTTGTCAAGCTTTCATTGTCAATGAAGTAACTGAACTTACACTGAAAGAACAAATATTCATCTATTTGGTAATGAAGAATAAGTTTTTGTCCTGGGCGCGGAACTTATACCGACAAAATAAACAAAGCCGCTAAAATAGCGGCTTTGTTTAGTCTTACGTACATATTAAGGGTGTTAGTCTATCTAGCTCAAACACGAGTGTATGTGGGCCGATTGTTATTACATTTGTTTCTGTCTGCTCATCCATGGCCAGTTGCGATTATACCCATTTTCTATTCGTATACTGGTTGCGGACCCTGCTATTCATCGGATACGCCAAGCGCTTTGTTACGCTCTTTAAACCTTTCGTTATGTGACGATACATAAGCCATTCTCGGTGCATCGGGATCTATATATCGTTTGGCGCTGTTAAGCGCTAAGGCAGCATCCGTGAACGCCCCTGCAATCAGGTTCAGCTTGCTGTCGTAATTAACAAAGTCGCCAGCCCCGAAAATACCTGGCAAGTTCGTCTCAAGTTTCGGGCTGACGAATATGTTCCAGTCGTCCATATCCAGCCCCCAATCCTTGATTCCTGTAAAATCGGATTTCAGCCCGTGGTTGATGATAACCTCGTCAACTTCTAGCTCGTGCGAGTTCCCAGATTCGATGTGGGCAATCGTCACCCGTTCAATCGCCTTTCCATTGCCGCTGTATAATTGTGTAATTTCATATGGCGTAAGCACATCGGCAGAGGACTGCTTCATTCGAATAACATTTTTTTCGTGTCCGCCAAAGTGATCCCGCCTGTGTACAACCGTCACCTGAGCAGCGATGGAAGCCAGCTCGTTTGCCCAATCGACAGCCGAGTTTCCCCCACCCGAAATAAGTACTCGTTTCCCTCTAAAAGGCTCCAGTTCCTGTACCGTATAGTGCAGATTGGACACCTCGTAGCGCTCAGCCCCTTCCAGTTCCAGCTTCGCCATTCGCAGAATGCCGCGCCCAATCGCCAGAATGACTGTGCGTGTCCAGTGTTTCTCCCCTGTTACCGCCTCCAGAATGTAGGTTGAATCCGCTTGTTTCTCCAATCGGATAATGTGCTGGCCGAATACAATGGTAGGGTCGAACGTCTTCGCCTGCTCCGATAATTGTGCGATTAACTTCTCGCATAGGATGGGGGTAACTCCTCCAACGTCCCAGATCATTTTCTCGGGATAAATAAGCATCCGCCCTCCCAGCTCTTCTTTCGCTTCTATTAACTTCGTCTTTAAATCGCGCATTCCACTATAAAAAGCAGTATACATTCCCGCAGGACCACCGCCGATAATGGTCACATCGTATAATTCAAGCTGCTCAGTCAATTGAAGTCCTCCTCCTGCCGGCTTATGTAAATATCCGCGCTTATGATAATAGTTATCATTATCATTGTAACTTCGACAACGTAACAATAACAATGAACAAAATCGACGTTTGCTTTATACAAAACGGAGGAGCAGACTAACTGGTCGTAAGGAAAACAAAAATCAAGCTAACGATCGCAGGATATCATCAATTTTTTTGCCGTTAGAAATAACTCCGTTATTCATCCAGGTTAGAAAATCAACCTCGTAAACGCGGTTGTTTCTTACAGCGGGAAGATCGCGCCACTCTGGCTGCTCCAGCAGTGCCCTTTCCTTCCCTTCTGCTTGGCTATGCCACTTATCGAAAGTAATGAACAGATGGTCCGCGTTTAACGCACTCAATTCCTCTACAGAGAGATTGAACATACCCGGCTTATTCAATTCTGAGGTTATCCCTACTGCGGCATGCGAGCGCAGGCCAGCATCGCCATAGAGAACCGTTGAAACAAAGCCTTGTGCTTCTTCCGTATATTGAATGATTTGGTCCGCCGAGATACGCAAAAAAGCGACCGTTTCATCTTTCATAAGTTTATTCAGCGTGTGGCTCGCGTTCCGAGCTTTGAAAGCATAATTTGCAATAGCATTTTCGGCCAACTCCATCCGGCCGAAATAATCGGCGACGGTACGCAGCAGTGTACGCCAATTCGTGGTCGGCTCACGCAGGATGCACGTGTTGGATATGCGTCGGCACTGAGAATATTGCTGCTTCTCGTAACGATCGACAAGCAAAATCAGATCCGGCTTATAACAGGAAAGCTCGTCAAAGTTGCCGCTGTTCTCGTCGAACGTCGGAATATGGTTTAAACCTAGATAGTCTTGTTTTCCCCATTTCTCATGTCGATATTGAGCGATCGGCTGCATATCCAGCGCAACGAGAAAATCCTCCAAATACGGCGCTACTACTCTAAGCTCTCCTTTGCGGCTTCGGCGGTATTGTCCGGGCGAGATGCCAACCGTCTGCTTGAAACGACGACTGAAATAATATTCATTGTTGAATCCTGCATTGAGCGCAATATCGAGCAGCCTGTCATCGGCGCTTGCCAACCACTTCTTGGCCTGACTAATCCGTACTTCATTCAAGTACTGAAGCGGTACTTGACCCGTAATTTCCTTGAACAGACGGGTATACTTCCAGCGATCAATGCCTGCGAGGGAGGCAAGATCCTCCACGGTCAGTAGCTCGCGGTAATATTCATGAATGTGCCGTATACTAAGCTCTACCCTGTGATGCTCGATATCCATTCCCTTATCTTCGGTTGCGGATGCATTTTGATGAAATAGAAAGAGCAGCAGCTCCTGGAATTTAACAAATCGTTGGAACAGCTCGAGCTCGTCTGTCGCTCCGTCAAGTCCATATAACTCATCAAGCAGCTCCATCGCCTTCGCGAAGGGTGCGCAGGAAAGCTCGTGCTTATCCGGCAGCAAACTTGAAACTTCACCATCGCCGATCGTTGTAAAGCAAATTCGGTAATAGCTGCAGTTTATAACCTGCTGTTCAATAGAGAAAGGTCTGCCAGGTCTCTGTAAATAGCATTTTCCTTGACCCGTTCCATTCATAATAAAGAAGAGATCGAAATCTTCCTTATCGTCTCCGTCTACGCCGTCCGAGTCACCTGTTTCTCCTTGCTCGCCCACAACAAAGAAGCGGATCGATCGTAGCACATATTGAACTGAAGGAGCCGTCCCAGCTTGTTTGCCCTCTTCAATATCCATTTTTACTATCCAACGCCTTTCAATTGATATTCATTCTCAATACATAGTGTAAATTAAAAAGAGCCGCCCTTCAACCTTCGTTGAAGAGTGACTCATTATTGCTCTATGATGGTGCAGATCCTTCTCCAATAAACGTAATCTCTCTGATTACCTGTTATGAAGCTAGCAATCGAAGCAAATCATCCATCTTCAACCCGTTGGCCGTAATGGCTCCCGTCTGCCAGTATGATCTTTCAACGGGATATACATGGCCGTTCTTAAATGCGGGAACGGTCTTCCATAACGAATTAGCCTTCATTTCTTCAAGTGCTTTTGCGTTACTCTCTTCCTCCCACGTTCCGTTGGACGGCAGCAAAATAATATGGTCCGCGTCAAGTTCAGGAATGACCTCGTTCGACAAGACGATATTGCCCTCCGTCATCGCTTCGGCGAACGCTGGTGCCTTCAGCCCAAGCTCCTTATACAAGATTTCTCCGACAAAGGTGTTATGGATACCGAAAATATTAATCGATTTGTCTGCGACGTTCATCCGCAGAACAACGATCTTCTCATCGCCGATTGCCGAGTTCAACCTTGCTTTCACATCGGCAATACGAGTATCATAATCGGCAATAACCTGCTCCGCTTTATCGCTGAGACCAAGCAGATCTGCGATTAAGGTCAAAGTTTTACGTGAATCCGCAAGTACATCGTCCGGCAAACGAAACGTCGGAGCAACTTTGGAATAAAGCTCGTATTGTTCTGCATCGACCTCTCCCGCACCGATGATTAAGTCTGGCTCGGATACAAGCAAAGCTTCGATATTTCCGGTTACGTCGAACAACGGCACGTCCAGCTTCAAATAATCCTGCTTGCCCCACATCGGGTTATAATATTGCACAATAGGCGTTACCCCAAGTGCAACCAAATAATCTTCACGATAAAGAGCTGAGATTCTCTTCGGATTGGTCGGAATCTCTACCTCTCCAAAGCCATCGGTTACAATGCGTGTTTCGGTCTGAGGTAGCGCTTCGCTGGTCGCAGCCGTTGCCTGTCCAGTCTGATCGGCAGGCACTGTAGACGCAGCTTGGTCGCTTGTCGATCCGCAACCTGTCACCGTAATCATTGCTGCCGTTATAAGCGATATGCACCTGATTTTTATCAATTCTGATCTTGCCATGTCTGCCTTCACTCCCGTAAGTTCTATGTATTGTAGCAAAACAATTCGTTAATTTATAATGATAATCATTATCATTTTGCTTGAGTAGATTTTACCCCATTCTGGATGGCATGCTCAATATACATTCTATAAGATCGGCTTTATACAAACTCGTCATTTTCCTATTTCAGATAAAATACCTTGTCCTTTTCTGTCCCTGCCTCCGAAAAAAATGTACTGTTAGCATAAAACAAGCCGCTAAAATAGCGACTTCAATCTGAGTAAGCGACAGTGCACCGACGATTACATCGGTGCACTGAGTATCGCTATTGTCCCAGCCGTGTATGGAATGATTCCATGATCGAGAAGACCTCCGATGCTGTTGCCATCCCACTCGATCAGATCAGGAGCACTACCACTTTGCAGACGCTGCTCAAGTATCTCTCTGGGCAGAGGTTCGATCTCAATAAACACTCCTCTATGCTTTTCCTCAAAATTTTTCTTTGCCATCTCAAGTACCTTCTGTTTTTTATCATCGCTCACGGTGACTGTTAATCTCATCTGCATATGCTCCTTTCGTTTAACTGACATAATCATACAACAACTGGTATGACACAATGTGTCATGGTAAGAAAATGCCGTCCCGATGGAGCAAAACAACCCGAAGGTGTTTCAATATACATCGGTTTGTTTTATTTTATCAACAGCTGGCTTTCCGCATGATGACAAGCTGGACTAGCACATACTAAGGAACAGTTGGCTGAAGCATACATAACGGAGGTTCTTTTTATGGTATTTATAATCACAATAATTATCGTTGTACTGTTTTCACTCTGGGGAGCGCTAGCTCCTGATCAGCTAGCGAGTGCAGCTAACGCTGCCTACAACTTCTCTATCCAGAACTTTGGCTGGTTTTATTTGCTGGCGACACTGTTCTTCCTGATCTTCGCTTTTTATCTGGCATTTAGCCGATTTGGCGGTATCAGGCTGGGGGATGATGATGATGAACCGGAATATTCGACGATTTCCTGGCTATCCATGCTGTTTAGCGCCGGTATGGGGATTGGACTGGTTTTCTGGGGAGTTGCTGAACCGCTATCCCACTATTTATCTGCACCGGAGGGAGCGGAACCCGGAACAACGCAAGCCGCAAGACTTTCTATGCGCTATTCCTTCTTCCACTGGGGGCTGCATCCTTGGGCTATCTATACCGTTATTGGCCTAGCCCTGGCTTACTTCCAGTTCCGGAAAGGCTATAAAGGACTGATCAGCTCCACGTTTATTCCTCTAATCGGTGAGCGTCTAGCTGCAGGCTGGCTTGGCAAACTTATTGACATTCTGGCGGTTATCTCCACGATCTTCGGTGTTGCGACCTCGCTTGGATTGGGGGCACTTCAGATCGGAGGGGGCCTGAATTATTTATTTGGTATCCCTAACTCAATTACAATCCAGTTTGTTATTATCTGCGTTGTAACGGTACTGTACTTAATCTCCGCAACCTCTGGCCTGGATAGAGGTATCAAGATTCTGAGTAACACCAACCTGGTGATCGCTGTGCTGTTGATGCTGTTTGTATTGGTGACGGGTCCGACTACGTTTATATTTGACACATTCACGACAACCTTGGGCAGTTACATGCAAAATATTATTAATATGAGTTTGAGACTGACGCCGTTCTCAAGAGAAACCTGGATTGGAGTATGGACTTTATTTTACTGGGCATGGTGGATCGCGTGGGCTCCATTTGTCGGCACCTTTATTGCAAGGGTATCCAAAGGAAGAACGGTAAAGGAGTTTGTAATTTATGTCATGCTTATTCCAAGTCTTTTTGGGTTTATCTGGTTCTCGGTGTTTGGCGGAACAGGACTTCACCTGGAATTGTTCGATGCAGTCCATCTGGCGGAGGCCGTCAAGGAAGATACGACAACGGCTTTATTCCTCATGCTGGAGCAGCTGCCATTGGGAACGATCGTAGCATTCATCGCCACACTTCTCATTATGACCTTCTTTATTACGTCGGCTGATTCGGCTACTTTTGTGCTGGGTATGCTGACTTCAGATGGGAAGCTTGATCCGAGTACTAAAGTGAAATTAACCTGGGGAATCATGCAATCTTCCATTGCAGTCGTCCTACTAATTAGCGGGGGATTGAGTGCCCTGCAGACCGCGTCCATTGTGGCGGCACTGCCGTTCGCTGTGGTTCTTATCGGTATGTGTGTATCCTTGCTCAAGGCTTTACAGGCTGAAGACAGAGAACGTCGTCAGAAGGAGAAACGACAGCGTCAAAAGTTGAGGAAACTGCTTGAGGAACAAGAAAACGCGTAGTAAGCTTTCACTTAAAAATGCAACAACGCAAAAAAGTCGCTATAACAGCGACTTTTTTGCGACTTTTTTTGTAATATGTTTATTCGGATTAGGCTTCAGGCCAGCGCTACTAACGACGATATTTCTATTGTAATGACTTGGAAAAACCCGATCTCCAAGTAGGATATTGAAGAATCCATCCTTGTTCGTTTTTGGCTTTATGATTCGAAGCCCCTCTCTCCCACGGAGCTGCTCCCGATTGAATGTCTGGTGCTGGTGCACCCAAGGCTTGAGCGTATACAGGAAGCCATTCTATGCCTTTGGCCGGTTCATCATCCACAATGTTATACGTACCCGTTGGCCAATCCAGCGCCAGCAGAGCAGCATTCGCAGCATCTTCGACATGAACAAAAGACGATACCCCATCCGTTGCCTTCATTTCTTGGTTCATGACTTTTTTTGCTGTATTCCCATTTTTATCATACCAGGTTGCAGGTCCGTATAAGGTACCATACCGTAAAATGACATACGCAGGAATTTCTTTTACAGCTTCCTCCAGGGCAACAACACCGTTAATCGTTGTATTTCTAGGCATAGGAGCAAACTTATCCAATGCTGTTTCTTCTACCGCAGGAGTTGGACCAGGTTCATATGCCCATGAGATGCTCTGCGCGATGATTTTTTGAACCTTCGTCTGTTTTGCCGCATCTACCAGATTTCGGGTTCCTTCGATGCGTATGCGCGCATTTTCTGCCGAGCTGCCTTGACTTAATGAGGTTAATTGATGAATTACAACATCAGGTTTAACTTCTGTTAGAATATTCACCATTTGCACCCGATCGAACACATCTGCAACAATGGCCTTGGCTCCTGTTTGTTCAATAGCCCCTCTTTGCTCTTCTTTCCGCGTCATGCCAAAGACATCGTGACCAGCCTGTACGAGTTGCGGCAGCAGCAATCTTCCGATAACACCACTTGCACCAGCTACGAAAATTTTCATAAAATAGACCTCCAGATTCTTTTTTTGCATTCTATTATTTGGACAATTCTTATACTTTATTTGGATAAGCTCAATGAATCCTCTTTAGACATCTTTGTTAGAGAAAGGATTCCCATGGCTATAGAAATGAATACCATTGCCAATATTCCTGCATTAAAATGACCCATACGATCATGAAGATACCCAGTTAAAAATGGCCCGGACGCTCCAATCAAAAAGCCTATGCTCTGCGTCATAGCCGCCCATGAGGCCGCCTCTTCAGGCGAAGTAGTCAGTTCAACCGGAAGCAAATTGAGCAGTGCAAACAGCATCCCCGATCCCAAACCACAAATGAACACAGCAAGCCATAGATAAGTGGAAAAGAAAATAAGCAACAGACCAGCAGCTTGCATCATGGAGGATACGAAGAGCCAGTTTCGTCTTGAAGCATGCCTTTTAAGAAGCTGCTGCAATACGGTACCACTCGGAATTTGTATCAATGCGAACAAAGTAACCATAAGCCCGGCGTGAAGCTTGGATGCACCTGCTCCAATAAGGATTAAGGGAAGCCAACCTAAAAGCGAATAAAATACAAGGCATAACATTCCGAATTGCATAGCCAGAATCCATGCTTTGCCCTTTTGCCAAGGTAGTTCTAACGATTTTCTGTATAAAACGGTTGAGTTCAGTTTAGAGCTGGAAGGCTGTCGCTTCAGTACATTAAACCATAGGGGCAAAGCGAGAATGACAGGTATCACCCAGAACGATAATGACATTTGCCACGAATGAAGCCCCCAATTCAAGGGTGAAGTAAGGCTGGAACCAAGTGCCGCACCCAATGCCAGAGCCATAGAATAGATTGCAATCATGGAGGGTGCTCTGTCAGCCATATGCTTTTTAATAAAGCCCGATAACAAAGGTCCCATCATAGCAATACCTATACCGGATAACAATGTAGTGAAGAATAACAATGAAGCCGAATGGATAAACAGGCGTAAAAGTGTACTGCCTCCGATCAGCATCAGGGAGAAGGTGATGACCTGTTCAATCCCCAATTTTTCACTCAATTTTACAGAGAACGGAGCAAGTATTCCCATACATAACACAGGAATAGAAACGAGCAGGCTCGATACAGCCCCGCTTAGGCCGAGATCCTGTTGAATGCTTCCCAAGACAGGTGCAATAGATGAAACAATGGGTCTCAGATTGAGTGATGCCATAAACAGTGCGGTAACGAATAGCCAACGATTCAATTCGTACTCTTTGTCATTTGGTATGATTGGTATGGGAGATATACTCGCAGTAACTGCGCTCATCGTTGGTGCTCTAAGCCGATTAGTTCTGCGTTTTCTCATACAATTCGCTTCTTTCTGTAGGAATGGGATTTGGCATGACTTATAATATCATGATATATTGGTCATCATTAGTTCCATTTTTGAAGCATTTTTACCATACCACTTTATAATAAAAGGAGATCTTTCATGCAATCCGGACGGAATGAAACGAAAACCAGACAGGTATACTCGTGGATCAGAGACCGAATAATGCAAGGTAGTTACAGGGCAGGAACCTCCCTTCCCTCCACCCGGGAGCTTGCTAAAGAACTTGGGGTCTCACGCGCCCTTATTGTGGAGGTATATGAGCAGTTAACAGCTGAAGGATTTTTGGAAGGTAAGCAAGGCTCGGGAACCTTCGTAAGAGATATAGGCGCAAGCAAACCAATGCATGTACAATCTGAAGAGCTTGTTGACAGGCATGAGAATGTCTCCCCAGCCTGCGAGAATCATGTATCCTGTATTGATTTTCGTCCCAGCTTTCCTGCGCTCGAGCATGTCCCCCTTCAGAAGTGGAAAAGAGTTGCACTGGATGTGTATCATGATCTTCCTCCTTCTATGCTTGGATACCCGGAGGATATGGCTGGCGATATTGAACTCCGACAAGCCATTTGTGAGCATCTTCTCCATATCAAAGGCCTTCACTGTCAGCCATCGCAAATTATTATTACGGCTGGCGCAACCCAGGCTTTTTCGATACTCGGCAAGCTTTTATTAACGCCTGGTGAAACGATTGCCATGGAAGACCCGACGGCAACATTTATTCATAATCTTTTCGCTGAAACGAACGCCCGAATTATGCCTGTGCCCGTCGATGCCGATGGTTTATGTGTAGAGCTGCTGCCAACCGATGTAAGGCCCAAATGCATCTTTGTAACACCTTCTCATCAATTTCCGTTTGGGAGTATTCTGTCGATCAGCAGGCGCCTCCAATTACTTGACTATGCTCGAAGCACAGGTGCCTACATTATAGAGGATGATTATGACAGCGAGTTCCGTTATGGGGGAATGCCTGTTCATGCCCTGCGAGAGCTGGATGCTGAGCGGGTAATCTACGTAGGAACGTTTAGTAAAAACATGTTCCCTGCACTAAGGCTCGGTTATATTGTAGCCCCGCAAGAGCTGGTGGAATCGATCGTGCAGCTCAAACGTACGACCGATATGCAGTGTCCTGCTTTATCGCAAATCACATTGTCCCGATTTATGAAGGAAGGGCATCTGAAACGTCATATTTTGCGAATGAAACGAATTTATCATAAGCGAAGAACTCACCTGATTCATGCATTGAAGGATACGTTCGGAGAGAAGGTTCAAATATCGGGTGATGCTGCGGGTTTGCATCTGATCGCAACTTGGCCAGGACGAAACGCCGATCTTTTGACTGCACTGGAGCTTGAGGAGCATCGGATCAAAATCTACCCGGCCGAGCGATACACGATTCGCAAGGATCAGTACAATGACAGCCTTATCATGGGGTTTGGCAATGTGAACGAGGCTCAGATTTCCGAAGGAATTCAAGCTCTTGCCCAATTTATATAAATACAGTAAGCCGTTTATTGAGCTCAGACGATCTGAAATTGCAAGCAAAAAGGAAGGGCCTCTGCCCTTCCATATCTATAATTCATTTCATTGAAGAATCAGATGATCCCTTCATCGTAATAGGATACCTGCACATTTTTTCGGACGATTTCTTGCAGGCTTTCCTCATAAAATGGCATCAGTGCATCCGCTTCTTCAAGACGAATCCAGGCTATTTGTCTAATCTCATCAGGTCTTGAAATGGCTTCAACTCCACTCGATATACATGCTCTGAAGGTTACGCATATGCCATGTTCCGAACAATCCTTCTTCATATACTCATTAATAGCTACGACTCCCCGGAGCTGTACATGTAAACCTGTTTCTTCACACACTTCACGAATGGCAGCGGCTTCTAACGTTTCATTAGCTTCAACTTTGCCACCCGGAAGAGTCCACGTCTCTGAGCCTGTATTTTGAACCATTAATAGATGTGAATCATTCGCATCGGTAATCAATGAATAGACCGTGTATACTCTGTTCATCCTATAATCCTTTCTAGATGCTTACGATAATGACCCCGAGAAGAATAATGGCAATGCCCGCCCATTGGCTCTTCGTCAGCTTTTCTTTCAAAATCCAGCCAGCCATAAGTATGGTAACGACACTATATAATGAAGTAAGGGCCGTGGTGCTTGTGGTATAATCAACGGTTTGTCCCATATTAAAAGAGAGTAAAGCTCCTGTATCCAGCAGCGCAGCTACAATGAGAATCAAACTGGTAGACAGGTTTATGCGTGGGAGTTGAATTCTTTTTACCCGTAGAAGTATAAACGCACAAAAAAACTGTATGATCCGTGTGACGAGTACAGGAAGAATTACACCCAGATGAGGAGTAATGTATCCGATCGCCCAAAAATAAAAACCGATGCAGATTGAGGCGATAATGGCCTCGGGTATGCCCGATAATGTCATTTGTTGTCCGATGCTTTTGCTTGATCTTGTAACTGTCAATACACCAATAACCAGCAGCAGAACACCTATAATGGTATTGATGGGCAACCGCTCACCGCCAATAAAAGCGAGAATCGCAGTCACCACTGCAAATCCCGAGCTGATCGGAGAAACGATGGATAGGGTCCCCTTTTCAAAAGCTCGATATAACATTAACGTACCTGCAAAGTTGACTACAGAGATGCCGGCTATTCCGATCCAAACCATAGCGTTTTGGTCAATATGAGGTGATTGTGTAAGTACATAGCCTCCCAGCAAAAGTGAAGCAATGAGCTGAATCCCGAGCAAGGCAGGTAACGTTTGCACCTTTCTGGTGGCCTGGGTAACCATAAAGTCCGATAGACCAAAACAAAGTGCTGCAATCAGGCCAAATATCATACGTTTATCCTCCAAATTTCGCTTTCTGCCAATGCACCCGAGTTAATTATGATTTATGATGGTGACACCGAATTCTGGTCGAAACCCTCATTTTGTTCCGGCCTATGTTTACGGTTCGAAGCCTTCTTTTCCCCATATTTGTATAACAATATAAAGCTGAACATAAATAAACTTGCAACAAGTGTGACAAGAGGTAAACTCCACACTTTTTCTACGGGAAATACAAAGGTCAGTAGCGGTATAGCGTACAAGGCAGGAATTCGGGCATGAAAAAGGCGTGATATCACGACGATTAAAATCATATCGATGAACGCAGCCAGTACCTGCGAATCCACCTGCATAAAAATAAGAGCGCCAACAGCAGCAGATATCGTTAGGGTTAAGCCTTGCTTAAACGCCATTTTTACTGTGTAGATCGGCTTTTGGAGCGATTCGTAAACGACGACGAAAATAGGTGGAATCACTGCCATGTGTTCATAACCCAGCAGCCAGCAAATACTGAGCCAGCATAGTGAGATAGCCAGGAAAATCACCATATATTTGTATTGAATCATCGACTTTGCTGCGAGATTTTTATGAAGCTGAAACACGACTACTCCGGCCATTAAGGTCAATGTGAATGCAAAGACAATCGATACAAATGACCAATCCTGTGTATGAATGGCGAGTGGTAATAGACCTGTAGCAATGGCGGGAGCGAGGTTAGAGCGTATTAATCTCAGAAATAACATCATTATAAATAGGGTAAGCATTACCTTTATCGGATATATGATTTGGAACTGATTCATGGTCAGACCAATCGCAGCTGTCATGGTCGGTGCAATGAAAATGACGGAAGGACGTCTGATCCACCCTGGTTCTCTGTATACCCACATGGCTATAGCCATCGCTGCAACCTCTGGCAAAATGATCTCTGCATGTTGTAACCATACGGATAAACTAACCATTAATAGAATAAATGATATCGCAAGAACGTAAGGCAGCTTGCCTATTTTGTTCGTTGCGGGATTTGCTGCATTCATACGCTCCCCCTTCATTCCAACTTCAAACGATTGCTGCTGTTGGATCATCATAGCTATGATTAATGTGCAGTAGTACAGCATGCTGTTAGATTTATGCTAACATGAACATTTTTAATGTTTTAAGTACCACTCTATGCATTTTTTTGCATACCAATTTTTGAATTAAAGCAAAAGAAGACTCAAGATAGGTGAAGACCTGAGATATGGTATGAGCATTCTCCTTATATCTACTGGGGAAAGGGATGGTGTGATAAAGAAAAAAAGTCGCTAAGTTAGCGACTTTAATCTTACAGAAGAAATCAACTCCTGTTCAAAATGCCTAAATATGCACTCCAGGGTCCAACATCAGTCCTGTATCTCTCAGCCATGACCCTGATAATTTGCGTAATATGTGTAAAATCATGAACGACCCACGCAGAGAGCAGCTCCCTCAACTTCACGCTGCCGAATTCCGGATGCAAGCCGGTCTTCTCCAGATCAGGATTAGAATTAATGATATCCTTGAGTGTAGAAATATTGTTCAATCTGATGCTACTGAACTCCTGTAGTGCTTCTTCAACGCTTCGTTCAGATATCTGCTTCAAATGGGAGAAACGGTCAAAGGCGGGAAACAGCTGAGGTTCACCCTCCAACACGATGGATTCCACCCGCGGAATCCAGTTATGCTTCTCCGCTTCAATGAAATGTTCAATCACTTCTTGTGCATTCCAGGTTCCTTCACCTTCATTGCATTGAAGCCATGCTTCTGACAAACCAGATAAGAAACGCTCCAGAGTTTGCGGCGTGCGCTCCAGAATTTCAATAGCTTCATTTACATGAAAATTAATGTTAATGCCCCCCTCTGTTCGACATCTGCCATTTTTAGATTTTTAACTGCGGCCTCTCTGCTGCATCTGCAGAATTCCTTGAAATATCACTTCAATTCCCCAGAAGAATCTTTCCTTGGAGTCAATATCCCCCGAGAAAATTTCTTTTTTCAGACTATTCATGAGAGGAAAACGAACCGGATCTGCTTCATTATAGTAATTCTGGGTGCGTTCCATTTGCTCGCTTGATCTGGCAGCCTTCTCCAAAGCAACAGAAGAAACATACAGAAGCAAAAGATCTGTTCCCCAAGCAGCTGAGGTGGAGGAAATTCCACCCTTTTGCAGTAGCGCAAGCAAATATTCATTCAGGCGAAAAGCATTATCACCGATAGGGATCGTTCGAAGAGATAGCTCTGCCAACCCGGGTTGTTCAATAAGTAACATTGCATAGCCATATAGCGTTTGGGACAATTGCTCCTTCCAGTTATCGTCCGTTATCTCAGGCAGGTGCAGCTCTCCAAGACCAAGGTCAAGCACATACGAGCTTAATTCCTGCAAATTTTTAACATAAACATACAGTGAAGATGGGCCTGTGTCCAGCTGCTTGGCGATCTTCCTCATGCTCATGCCAGAGGTTCCTTCCTCCTTTAACAAATCATAGGCGGTCTTTACAATCAGTTCATGACTCAAAGCTTCTTTCGCTGGTCGATTACGTCGACTCACAATTTCACGTTTAGGTTTCATCATACTTTTCTTATAACATGCCAGAAGCCAATAGTAAATACATAGCGTAAGATCACATTATGTCTGCTGCTCATACTTGTTGTGATAAGACTGCATTAAATTAGCCAGGTTCGGTGCGGCATGATCCGAGAAGCAAAGGATGAGATTTTGATTGGATTCGTCTGCTTTTTCTGAGGAATACTTGAACATTTTCTCCTCATATTCTTCAATGGCTTCCGCAGTATTCTTGTTTCTTACAAGGGCAAGAGCAAGCTCCAATGCATCCAGCATAGCAAGGTTCACACCTTCTCCGGCAAAAGGTGACATGACGTGAGCCGCATCTCCGATCAACGTGACACCAGAGTTTCGTTCCCATCTGAAGCCGACTGGCAGCATGTAAATCCTTCTTGGTAAAATAACATCCTCCGCATACCGAATATAATTCTGCAGCGATTCATTCCAATCGTGGAAAAGCTCAAGTAATTTCGCTTTCATTTCCTGCGGTTTATCGTTCCGAATAGTGTCTAACCAGTCCTGTTCGACCTTGAAACTCGCATATACTTTGATGCGTCCGTCGCCATTCAATTGCCCTAATATCCCTTTATGATCATCTAATGCAAACATCTTCCCACGTGAATTGAACGCTGCCAGATCCGGGTGATCGTCTGCAGTAACGTTAAGCTCCAGCATAGTCAGACCTGAATATTCTACATCGATATCCGTAAGCAGCGGGCGAACACGTGAAAACGCGCCATCAGCACCAATGACAAGGTCGGCTACCTCTACATTTCCATTCTCAAAATGAAGCTCGGTCTTGCCTGCGCCTAAAGACACAATCTTCTCAAGTTTATAGCCATATCGTATTTTAGACTGATCTAATTTGTTTAAAAGCAAATCACAAAGTGTACCACGGTCAATCTCAGGGCGATGGTGTCCTTCCGACATATCTTCATCGGCCACTTCATCAATATAAATTTCCCCTGTTTTGTCCATTAATCTGAAATCTTCGCCCTCATACCGTGCGGCTTGCTGAAAAGCTTCATATAATCCAGCTTCTTTCAACGCAAGCTGCCCGGAATCTTCATGAATATCCAGAGATCCTCCTCGTTCATGACTTTTGTCCTCCTGCTCACGCTCGTAGATAACCGCGGGAATACCATGTTTCTGTAAAATAAGGGCAAGCGTCAAACCTCCGGGTCCACCTCCAATTATTGCGATACGACGTTGTTCATTTGAATTAACTGTGTCCATTTGTACACATCTCCTTAGTATATTCGCATTTGTGTCTAGCTAAAGTGCAAGATTCGAGCAATCTGCTTCATCTCCGATCAAGGGAATCAGGACAGCAGCTGTGCGCTTATGATGTATTATATTTATAACATCACGAACACTGTTCGTCAAGAACAATGTTCGTGATGGGCGGGACCTCAAAAGAATACAATAAAAAAGCCGCTTCAATAGCGACTTCACTGGGAATATGATCTTGTCCTCCCTCTGATAAGGGCTTATTGTTGGATGCTGCTCCACCTGCTGATATCACACTGTACATAATCATTATCGCCTACAGCAACCATTGTACCGTCTGACTTAAGACCAACGGTATGATAGCTGCCTGCTGTAACTGCTACAATATCAGCCATCCGCTTACATTGCATTCACCTTCATTATTTCGACCTACAGTGACTACCGTGCCATCCGATCTAAGCCCAACAGTATGAAGATACCCTGCCGAAACAGCCAAAATATCGTTCCAGTCGTTTACGCTGCATTGGTTATACTTATTGTTACCCACAGCTGTTACTGTACCGTCCAATTGCCTTTTCCCCATTCAGATAACTAAATCAGGTTGATCATCGCCAATATCTAATAAAATGGTATGAATAAAATTCCAATAGATTGAATAATATGAGTAATTTTTATATGTTGCAAATTTTTAAATGTTAATCTCATCTGTAATTTTCTTCATAGAAACAGCGGCATCGCAGGATACGAATATCCTAGAATGCCGCTGCATAATTCATGCGATGAATGCTCCTCCGTCAGTATATCAATGCATCATCTCAGTAGTTCCTAAAGAGTTAATGTACAATGAGGACCGGACAGTTTGATAATTGTGAAACCTTATGGCTGACACTTCCAAGCATCATTCCTTTTACGCCCATTAGTCCACGACTTCCGATAATAACAAGTTGCTGCCCGGTTTCCCTTGCATAATTCAATATTTCATACGCAGGATCTCCCTTAAGATGAATAGTTTCCGGATTTATTCCCGCAGACTTTAATTTGGATTTGGCTTGGTGCAGTAGATCCAAACTCGCTTTTTCCATTTCGTTCAGCAGGTCTTCCAAAAAAGGCTCAGGTACATATGTCATTCCGTTCGACACATAATCCTGACTTACATTAACCAAGCTAATCTGAGATTGTTTATTTTGAGCTATTTCAACGGTTGCATCCAGGAGTTTATTTGTTATTTCAGCTTTATCAATGGCCACCATAACTTTGTCAAACATCGTTATCATCCTTTCCGCGGCATCTCGTAATGATTTCGACTACCTACAATACGATGACTTGCTGCTCCGATACCAACTATAAAGAGCAGGACTGAAGCTCCTAGCAAAATGAAAAGTGGCAGGTTCCAGCTATTTGTTGCATCATGCAGATATCCAATAAGGGCTGGACCCATTGCGGCAAGAAGATACCCGATTGATTGCGCCATGCCAGATAGTTCCGCTGCTTGATGCGCATTTTCAGTGCGCAACCCGAAAAACATCATGGACAAGCTAAAGGCGAAGCCACCACCAATTCCGAGCATGATGATCCATAACAGAATGACGTTGGAGTTGCCGTATAGAAGTCCGAGTGTTCCCGTTAAAAGCAAAATGGTAGTGATGAACACTAACAAACGTTGGTTAGACATGCGCCCGGCAATAACAGGAACAATAAACGTAAATGGAAGCATCGCTAACTGCATGATGGATAGGAACCATCCTGATTGGTTGGGGTCAATTCCCTGCTGCTTCAAAATTTCAGGCAACCAGGCGATCAAAACATAGAATATCATGGACTGTATACCCATAAACAGGGTTACTTGCCACGCAAGCGGGGATTTCCAGACATTCACATCGTAGCTGGCCATTCTTTGACTTGTCGTGGCTGTTTGCTTTGTTTGTTTTCTTAATTGGGGCAGCCAACAGAGGATCGAAACAAAGCTTAAAATCCCCCATATTCCCAATGCTCCCTGCCATTTTAGACCAGCGTTCACTGCCAGGGGTACACTAATTCCCGATGCGATTGCTCCGCATAAATTCATTGAAATGGAGTAAACACCTGTCATAGAGCCAATCTTATCCGGGAAATCTCTTTTGATTATACTCGGCAGTAATACATTACATATGGCAATCGCGAATCCAAGAACTGCTGTCCCGATAAACAGATAAATTGCGCCAGATAAGGAACGTATGACAATACCCGCAGTCAGAAAAATCAGGGCCATCATAATGATACGCTCAACCCCATATCTTCGTCCTAATTTTGGTACTAGAGATGATAATAAAGCAAAGGCAAGCAAGGGTACCGTTGTGATCAAACCTGCTAATGTATTTGAAATGTGAACGTCATCCCTTATGAGACTCACTAAAGGACCGACCGAGGTCAAGGGAGTACGTAAATTAGCCGCAATAACGATAATGCCGAGAATGATCAGCGCCATAGAGGACGGTATGTTTTTTTGTTTATTCGGCATTCTTCACTTCTCCTTCCTGAATTGTTACGTATGATTTGCTTCATTTTGATAAAAATTTGCTATAACATTCGCGCGAATAACAAAAGTATATTATAATATATTTATTTAAACAATAAGTATTTTAAAATATACTAAATTTTATGTATAAAAAAATACAACTCTGAATTTCCGTCATGGAAATCGGAGTTGTATTTAACAAGTGCATTTTTGAATTTTAGAAACCATATTTTAAGGAGATATGAAGAACGGTTTGGCTATTGGTATGATTGGTATAAGAGTGAGGAGAATCTGCACGAAAACTGATCGTATCATATTGCTTCAGTGTGTAAACCTCTCCATCGACCTGTATCTCAATGGAACCAGTCATCACTGTCGCAGTTTCAGTTGTATTTACGTGATGCCCTTCAGGGAGATACGAGCTATTTGGCTGTAAATATGCCCGACACATTTCAATATCATTGCTTTTAAAGATCGGTTCAATAATCCAATTTTTTTCATCATTAGAAAACCGTAATCCTTCGCCAGCTCGATACACATGAACAGGCTGCTCTGATTGGAACAAAGCCAATAGCGGTAAAGAAATGCCTTTTGAAATTTTCCATATCATTCCCAAAGTTGGATTTGTCTCGCCACGTTCAATATTTCCCAGCGTAAGTTTGCTTACGCCCGTTAATTCGGATAAATCGTCCAAGGTTATGTTTTTTTCTTTTCTGTACTTTTTCAATGCTCCGCCGATTTGTAATACAATTTGTTTCGATTCATTGATTTCATCCATTGGATATTCACCTCAACAATAAACTGTTATAACTAGTATATGGTTTATCTAGATATTATGAAAGGTGGTTTAGCAATGAAGATTCTAGTTGTTGGGCATTTTAGCGAGACCTCAAAATCAAATATTGTAAGGTATTTTCCGCAAGAATGGAACGTTGTCATTGTCCCGCCTGGAGAAGAAATGCTGCATCATATGGAAGATTGCCATGTGCTCATACCTGAACATATTAAGGTTGATCACAGCCTGCTTTCTATCGCAAAAACATTAAAATTGGTACAGACAGGTGCAGGATTTGATAATGTAGATGTCCCTGCCTGTACAGAGCTGGGGATTTGGGTGGCCAATGCTGCAGGAGTGAATGCGCAAGGCGTGGCCGAGCACGTAATGGCGCTGATATTGTCTTATTATAAAAACATACCGTTTCTTGATACCTTCATGAAAAACAAGATGGATGAAAATCATTTGGAATATATGGGTAGTGAATTAGAAGGCAAAACAATCGGGATTATCAGTTTGGGCGCTATCGGAAAAAAAGTAGCTGCGTTTTGTAAGGCTTTTGACATGAATGTTCTGGCTTATGCCAGAAATGCGAATGTACAATCGGACGGTTTTGTGACAATGACAGACTTCGATACTCTTGTAAGCACATCGGACATCATCAGTGTACATATACCGTTGAATCAGCAAACCAGACAGCTGATCAACAAAGCGGTATTCAAGAAAATGAAGGATACAACTCTGTTTATCAATACCTCCCCGGCGGGATTGTGAACGAAAGAGACTTGATTGATGCATTAAAAAATGGGGATATTTCAGGCGCATGCCTGGATGTGTTTGAATCTGAACCGCTTCCTATGGACAGTGAGCTCCGGAATATGGGGAATGTAATACTTACGCCTCATACAGCAGGAATGCCTGATGGTCGGAAATTTCATAAAAAAAGATATGATTTTTTTATGAAAAATATTAAACAGGTAGAAAATGGTGAAGAGCCTGAAAGCAAGCTCAATCAGTTATTATAGTTTGCTGTGATCAAAGCTCGAAAAGTTGTCGTATTGAGTCTCCCCTAACAGGAGATGATATACTACAATGACAGAGGTGAACGTTATGCAGCATAAACAAAATGAGCTATCTAAATTGCAAACTTTAAAACAAGAATCAGCAGACACCGTTTTATTCTCCATTGGAGAGACCGCGCAAATGATAGATTCTACAGTAAAAACGGTTCGTTATTATGATGAAATACAATTAGTCAAAGCACCCTTTGTAAATAACCGCGGGTACCGCTTTTACACAACAGAGGCCATATGGCGTCTACAGCTTGTTAAAACACTTCGTGAGCTAAGATTCGGAATTGATGATATCAAGAGACTGCTTTCCGGGGAAATATCGATGGAGACCTCCCTGGATTGGCAAATAGAAACGTTACAAACGGAGGTTCAAGCACTGAATGGCATGATTGCGATATTAAATAATGCCAGAAGTATAGTTAATGATTACAGTAAGGATTCCAAGACGAACCCCTCCCCTTTTCTTTCGCACATTCATGAATTAGTTCATATCCAGAAGCAAAATCAACAAAACAGACAGCAATTTGTTTTAACCAAAATAGAAGAAATCGGTTTTATGTCAGATATTCCGGCAGAATGGCAAGATGCTTTTTTCCATTACTTCAATAAGTACATTCTTCATCCGGAAGACCTGTCTGCCAAGCAGCTCATGGCATGGAAGGAGCTAAAAGAGCTGATTAGCTCCCCTGAATTTATTGCTGATCTCCAAAGTGTGGAGTTTCTGTTTGTTAACATCGCTCAGCATCCAATTTACGAGACCAAGGAATGGCTCCGGCTCATGCAGAGTATTCAGAAACGATTAAGTACTGCCTTGAGAAACAACTATGAACCTCATAGCAGCTATGTTCAAGCCGTCGTTGACGATGCAATACAGCTATATTCCGATTCTAATGCGGCATCTAACAGTCAGGAGATTCTTCAAATGATAGAAGACCATATAGACAAGCTCGAAACCCAAAATTTCAAAAGATCTGTTAGGCTTTGCTCCATACTTAGTCCGGAATTTGAACAATTGTCCCAAAGAGACAACTTATTATTTCAGGGCTTGAGATGGAAGCTTCAACAGATTTAACCTGTAAGATACCATAGAAAAGCCAGTCACCGTCAACTGAAAACCATTGGTCAGAACAACATCTGACAACTCGGTTGCAGTTTAGAATGACTGGCTTTTTACTTCCCCAGTTTTTCAGCTTATTTCTCGCCTTTTTCTAACTTAAACAGCGTATGCTCGCCTATATTTTGATCAAGCAGCTTCAATGGCTCCTGCTTCAAAAAGTGATTAAAGAAATCCAGCGTGTATGCATTGATAATCGAATACGATTCCTTCAAGCTTATACCTCCCATCCATTCAAATAATGGTGAGGTCAGATACAGATCGGAGAAGCCCATATGCGACATATTACGCAGTGTTAGCCAGTAATTTCCGCCATCTGTAATATGATCATATCGTTTGAACAAATCTGTCAAAGAGGCAGTGAGTGCAGGGTCTTGAATATATTGCTCAAAATATCTGGATTGATCCGCACTCATCATAAGAAACGGTTTATTAAAGCCCCCCTCAGGCACTCGCAGCTTTCCATAAAGCACACCATCCATATTCAAAGCTGCCTTGATTCGAGGATCGGACATTAACATTTGTGTACTTGTTGCCCCGCCAAAGGAATGTCCAAACATTCCGATTCGCTGCAAATCCATTCGGCCTGTAAAACGATGATCTGGATCATGCGCAGCCAGTTTTTCCACCTGACCTAAAACAAATTTGGTGTCCTCTACCCATATTTTATTTGTTTGATCCATCATCTCGACCGTTTCATCCTGTCCTGGAGTAAAGTAAGTAACCGTACCGTCGGAAAATTGGGAAACCGTACTATTATAGGTATGGTCAATACCTACAACAATGTAGCCGTGACTAGCGATTTCCTCAATTTGGAATGTATTTTGATTTTTATGACCATTCAAGCCATGTGAAAAAATCAAGACGGGGTAAGCTGCTTCCTGATCTGAGATGTCCACATTTTCAAGTGAATGCGTTTTTACATAGCGTATACTGTTAAATAACGGCTTTGGCATATCTAAAAGTCTGTGATAGCCTTCTGCCAATAATGCCCCGTCTTGTACGTACGGGCTTATTTCTCCCTTTGAATCTTTCTCAGCAGGGTACCAAATTTGTATCTTAAGTTTACGCTTATCACCATCTTTTGGAGTAAACGTTTCCTCTCTTGTTGCGTCTGTCCACTCATAAGATGTGGTTCCTACCTTATAAACTCCTGTTGGCTCCGAAAAAGTAAAAACCGGCAGTAATATTGGTAGCGCTACAGCTACAAAAGCATAAATGACAGCTGCCATCATTCCAATAACCCTTTTCATTACGCTTGATTTAGAGCTTTTTGGCAGTGTAGACCATGGGAGTCTAGCTAGCACAAGCATATAAAGAGGTACAACAGCCAGAGCGTAAGCAGGAATGAGCTGCCAACGCATGCCTTCCAGTATTCCTTGCAGAAGAATGACAATAACCGATATGCCAAGGCTAATAATTAAGCCTCGCTCCTTTTTCTCTTTTCCAACTAAAATCCATCCCAAAACCGCAATGTTCCATAGGATGACAATACCCTCCAGATTTCTCATATACCCAGCTCCTTTGTCATGTTGCGACTACCTTCTTAAGAGCAAGTATATGGTCTCCAGTAAAGGGAGACTCAACCCCTGTTTTGAGCGATTATTCAGGCTAACCCTGAAAAGGGCATTTTATCCAGCCTGATGTTGAAAGTTCATCCACTGATGTTGTCGGCTTCACGTGAACCCTCAGTAGAAGCAGAGTCATACTGAACCCGTGCCTCTACAACTTGAGCGAAATGCTCTCTTCCCCACTGTCTTAACTCTTTCATCGGCTGAAGCAGAGTTTCACCTAATGTTGTTAGAGAATACTTGAAGACAATCTGGAATTGGTAGATGGTATCAAAATCTTGAATTTCGGAAGCGGTCATGCATGGGGAATGTTAGGTCTCCAGATTGATATGCCAGAAACCGGCGGAATCATTTTAGCTTCCGATGCCATCTATTCTGCGGAAAGCTTTGGTCCTCCAGTCAAGCCACCCGGAATAATTTATGATCTGATCGGTTACCGAAACACCGTGGAGAAAATTCGTACTCTGGCCGCTCGCACGAATTCCCAAGTGTGGTTCGGGCATGATGCCGATCAATTCAGCAGCTTGAGAAAATCTACTGAAGGATATTATGAATAACTCAGGCGTTAAACAACACCTATTTTTCAAACTGTTAAAGTCACCGTATTGAAAAACTTTTACCACGTCAAACGGGGAGTATAGCTCTAACGGGTCTTGTAGAAAAAACAGAACAGACTTAGGTCCAGTAACCCTTCCACCTGCAGCCTAGTGCTGCAATCCGTCCTTGGGCAGGTGTGCATTTGATCCTCAATTGGTATATTTTTTGAGGTAAAATATTATTTAGTTGGAAGGGGAACGGGGAAGTGAAAGTTTTGCTGCGCATTTTTATGTATGTTTTTTTAGTTATCATTATCGTGGGAGGAGCAGGTGTGTTCGGTTTCATTCATACATCCAGTGCTGGAATGTCTTTATATAATCAAAGCAATCCTCCTGCACTGGATCAGGTAAAGGTACCTGCATATGATGCTAACAAGCCAACGGTAGCTGTTTTACTTTCTAATGAAGTAACGGAAGTTTTTGATTTTCTAGTCCCGTATGAGATGTTTGCTCTTACAGGAAAGTACAATGTATTCAGTGTTGCACCGGATTCGGCAATCAAATCGTTAACCGGAGGATTGGATGTCATTCCCCATTATTCTTTTGCTGATATGGACCAAATGCTTGGCAAAAGTCCAGATATTATCGTTATCCCTTATATGCCGATCCTGGATGAGAAAAAATATGCTCCCGTCCGTGAATGGATTCGCAAGCATTCGAGTGAACAAACGATTCTATTGTCCATATGTAATGGCGCAGAGAATCTGGCCGATACCGGATTGCTGAACGGTAAAAGTGCTGCGACACACTGGGGAGACATTCAACGTTTGATCAAAAGCTACCCGGAAATTCAGTGGGTAAAAGATCAGCGTTATGTGCCCCAAGGTAACATCGTCTCTTCGGCTGGTCTTACGTCCGGAATGGATGCGACCCTTTATGTCATTTCGCAGCAGTTAGGTGAGGCAGCCGCGAAGCAGGTAGCGAATGAACTCCATTATCCTTCCTACCATTACGTCATTGATCCGAAAATGGAACCTTTCACGGCAGGATTGAGTGATATTACGTACATTTTGAATCAATCCTATCAATGGAACAAGACCAAAGCAGGCGTATTGCTATATCCAGGTGCAGATGAATTAGATCTGTCCTCTGCCTTTGATACCTATGGAGCATCTGGAACAACGACGACTTTAACGATATCACGTGAAAATCAACCGATTGTAACCAAGCATGGCTTGAATTTGGTAGCGCGTTATCAGATGAACGACGCTCCTTCTCTCTCCAAGATGATTGTGGTTGGCGCTCAAGCCGAGACTGCAGCTGCTGAGGATATTGGGCAATGGAAACAATTGAACAACAATACCGAATTGTTATTGTTGCACAAAAATATGCAGGGAAGATTTGCAATGGATCCTGCGTTTGAAGATTTATCTAAACAAGAAGACGTCATGACTGCTCAATTTGCTGCCAAACGTCTCGAATATCGTGCGACAGACCATCTGAATCTGGAAGGAGCCCCCTTCTCTAAGGAATCGTTTGGAATACCCGTTATACTTGTTGTGCTTTCACTGTTAGCAGGTTATTTCCTGGATCGGCGATTATTTATAAAAAAACGAACGTAGCTTAAGGAGTTCGCATCAGACTGTGTTCTTGTGCATTACAGCAATCGGTACAAGTTTTTGTCCTGGACTCGGGACATGAACTTGTACCGATTGGATTAATAAGCGCCCTAAATCTGACCCACCGTCATTACGGCACGCCCGGTTTCCGTAAGTAGTGTACTAATTTCATCTATTCCATCTGCTTCTTGTTGTAATACGTCTCTATCACTTGATAAATAGATTCACTTTTGATGGGTTTACTAATGTAATCATCCATTCCTGCCTTCAAGCATCGATCCCTATCCCCTCTTAGAGCATGTGCAGTCACTGCAACAATATAAGGACAGTCTTCAGAAGATAGATTCTCTTTGATTGCTCGAGTCGCTTCAAATCCATCCAATCTTGGCATGTGCACATCCATAAACACAATATCGTATTCATTCCGCTTGACAGCCTCTAAAGCTTCTTTTCCGTCCACGACATGATCTACGAAGTGTCCCTTTTTTTCAACCATCTTACTAAGGACAAGCTGATTCATTTCATTATCCTCAGCAATCAGAATATGGAGAGGGGTCCCCCTGTTCTTTCTTTGAGAGAACTCTAGGTGTTGACCAACGTCCTCATTGTTAATTTTAAAGCAGGCAGTGAATATAAACGTTGTTCCAGGTGCATCTGAATCCTCAATCCATATATCTCCATGCATGAGTTCTATCAATTTTTTGCTGATCGCCAGTCCCAATCCCGTGCCTTGCGTTTTGCGTGTCAAAAAGTTGTGCAATTGGGAGAATGGCTCAAATAATTGCTGCCTTTTCTCTACCGGAATCCCCACTCCCGTATCTTTGACTTTAAAATGAAGATACACGTTTTCCTCACATTTCTCTTTAACCCGTACTTCAATTTCTACGCTGCCTTCCATAGTAAACTTCACAGCATTACCGATGATATTAGTAAGTACTTGTTTTAACCGAGGGGCATCACCGTACATTGGAATTGGAAGCGCCTCATCCAGACAAATATGAATATCTAACTTCTTTTCACGGATCAAAGGTTTTACAATTTGCACCGTTTCTGTCACGATTTCTTGTAGATCAAAAGGATCCACTGCTAAATCGGTTTTCCCCGATTCGATCTTAGAAAAATCAAGGATATCATTGATAATAGTAAGCAAGGAATCTCCACTTTTTTGGATGATCTGAATATATTCCTTTTGCTCCTGGCTTAGTCCCGGGGTATCTAGAAGAAGATCTGTCATTCCGATCACACCATTCATAGGTGTTCGTATTTCATGGCTCATCATCGCCAAAAAATCGCTTTTTGCCTGGTTCATTTTTTCAGCAGTTTCTTTGGCAACGAGAAGCTTTTTCTGTTCCGTAATGTCCTTGGCTATTAAATAGTAACCGACATTGACATTATTAATAATAATCGGAGCAAGTGTTGCCAATACCTCTGTTTCATGACTGTCCCTGTGCAAAACAGTGTTCATTTTATTCTCAGCCAAATCATAGTGGCTCCTTAGAATGAGGCCTAGATTACTGGCTCCAATAAATCTTCCTATACTTTTCCCAACCATTTCGTTTACTGTACAACCTGTCATCTTTACGGCTGCAGGATTAGCATTAATAATGTTTCCACTCATATCAAATGAAATAATAGCGTCATGATTATATTTTTTGAGTGAGGTGTAACGTTCAATGGTTTCTTGGAGCCTGAATTCCACCTGTTTTTGTTCGGTAATATCCTGAAGTACACCTTTTAACTCTATTGGCTGTTGATGTTCGTCATAAATGATTAGCCCACGTAATTGAATATATTTTGCTCTACCTTCGGACCGACCGTATTGAAATTCAAAAACAAAAGGATCTCTCTGCTCTGCGTCTCTTATTTTTTCTCGCAAAGTTGCTGCGTCTGCAGTACTCATTACCTTATAAATATCTTTTGCACAATAATATTTTTTTGTGCGGTCAAGTTCAAAGATTTCCAGTACCTGTTCAGAAATGGTGATCTGATCATGGACTACATCCCATTGCCAGCTTCCAATCTTCGCCAAGCGCTCGGCATTTGCGATAATACCTTCACTGTGCGAAAGTTTCCGTTCAGATCGGATACGATCCGTAATATCTACAATAAAGCAAACGAAGTAATCGGGTTCAGACGTGACTTCGCCACTGATTGGAGTTAAATGAAATGAACACCATAATTCTTCCCCATTCTTTTTAGTGCAGCGTCTCTCATATATATTCTCTTTTACTTTGTTATCAAAAAGTCCAGCTTCTTCAACAGTATCCTTCGAGGAATCCTCCGGATGTGTTAAATCCTGGAAGCGGAGTTTCGTCAGTTCTTCACAAGTGAAACCAGTCATACGGCAAAAAGCAGGATTCACTTTCAGCCAATTTCCTGCCGGAGCTATAAGAGCAACTCCAATCGGTGTTTGGTTGTATATTTGCTCGAAGAATTCATGATGATTAACCTGCTGAACCTGCATTGAAAGCTCTCCTCTACACTTCATTTTATGATATAGAATCATTTTCCCAAAAACATTATTCTTTGTAAATCGACTTAACACGAGATAACACGTTTTTTAAATGAGGAAACTTCAGCTTGCATCTCACAAATCAGATGCTGATTAGAAAGAAAACCCTGCAGCCTGTTGAGCACAGACTGCAGGGTTTTCTTTCGTGCGAGATAAGGGATATTGATTTACACATTGCATGAAATGTTTAAACCTGTGTTTTCAGCTTCGAACCATGTTTCAATACTCTCCCTTGATCACAAAGAACGTACCTCGAATGGTTCCAGCCAGTTTGGACTTTTGCCTAGCAAATTTAAACTTCTTTTCTTCCAGCTCTTTAGGCACGTCCATTCTCTCTGAAAGCTTAAAACCAACGGCACGCTTTTTGGGGTCATCCACCGTATACAAGACATTGACTGCTAGACCATCCTCATAAAAAACAAAGGCCCACCTGATATTTTCCACTTGAAAGCGGGATGTCTCCAATGGTCTGGCCGCAAACTCAATACCACGTTCCTCTTTCAAAATTCGACTTACATACTCCAGCGTCTCTTGGCTCTCGCTGGCGGGCACGACCGTAAATTCATGCTTATATTTGTTCATAAAATAACGAGCTTCATTCGCTCGCAGGCCAGCAAGCTCTTCTGCAACGGGTGAAGATTCCAGACCAACGGTGGACACATTTTTAAAATCTACACTAGCGGACATGCTCGTTCCTCCTCTAATTTCATTTATTTCTTCACAACCGGAATCCACATTTCCCCGAACACAAGACCGTCTCTATGCTCCATCTCAACAGTTGTATTGGGACCGCCAACATAAGCGAAATCGTCAGCAGCTGGCAAGACTTGACCAAAAGCAATTCCGGTCAGCTTGTTACTCAACTCATCAGCCGTCTTCCCTTCCCCTTTAACGACGAGATATTGCCCCTTGGGGAATTGAATTACTCTGTGTTCTTCTTGTAATGATGCTTCTGTCATAACACCTGCATAATACATCATCTTATGATTCACTGCCTCGCTCACGGCAAAGATATAGTCGTTTGTTGCGATAGATTTTAATTTGTCCAGTCTTCCATCCTGTGTCACAGTCTGCCAAAAAGCCATCTTCTCTTGGCTTATACCCACGTAGTCCGTGTAATCGCTCTTCAGCTCCGTACCGATCCCTAACACAATAAAGCCGTCTTTTTCCTCAAGGGTGTATGCTGACATTATTCAAGCTCCTTTTACGAAATGGATTTTTCAAGGGATGCACATTGTCATGTTTCTTTAAAGATTTGTTTTTCCGCTTGATACGTTTATAATAGCCATAAATCATGTCAAAATATGATACTGTTTAGAGGGCCCTTATGAAAAAAGTGGAACGAATTAACATTATAATGCGGTATATCAATAACCGTGCTCATTTTACCATTTCGGAGATCATGCGAGAATTTGACATCTCTCGATCAACGGCTATTCGAGATATTCGGGAAATTGAAGCCATGGGCATGCCTCTTGTGGCCGAAGTAGGAAGAGACGGGGGATATTTTGTCATGAACAACTCTGTCCTCCCGACTGTCCGCTTTACGGATAATGAGATTAAAGCGCTGATTATTGCATTCATGGCTACCAAAAATCAACAACTCCCTTACCTCAAAAGTCGTCATTCTTTAGCAGAAAAATTATTAGGTCTCATCTCGGAAAGTCAGCAGGATGATCTCGTCTTGTTAAATCAGGTTCTCTTGTTTGAGGGGACCAACCCCCACAATCCTGATCTGCTTGATTTGTCTGATTTGCCCCATCCTATGTTGGAACAACTGATTCAAATTATTCTTGCAGACCGGTATTTATTGCTTTCCACGGAGGAAGCCGATGAAGTAAAGTCATATCCCATCTATTTGTTACATCTTTATCGAGAAAAAAACGCATGGCAAATTGAAGCTTTTGATCTCGAACAGCACAAGAGGCGCATTATTCCAGTCGATCTTCTCACAGATGTCAAACCCTATCCGGGGAAAAAAAGAATCCATGCAAAGAAGATTGCAGAACAACTAAACAAACGGGAAGAAGCCGTCAACCTTGTCTTGGAACTCGGGCCAACGGCGATTGCGCAGTTTAAAAAATACCATCCCTTAAAAATTTCAATGGCATACACCAACCCTTTTCAGACTACGGCAATTTTAAAGACTTTCATCAATGTTCAGCATCCGGATGAGTTAGCCGAAATCACAAATTGGTTACTTTTCCTGGGTCGGGATATCCGGATCAGGGAAATGCCCAAAGAAGTTATGGAAAGTATTCATGCAACGATGTTTTCCTTATTCGGGGAATCTTGAAGCTATTGATCCATGGCACTTCGGCAGCGCCTTTCAGATTATTTAAGTGGTACCCAAACGGATCGTGTCCACGCGATTTGCATGCCGACTCGTTCCATATTGTTTTGACTGGAGCTGCCAAAACTTGCTTGAGCAACGACCAGCTCACAGTTCGCTTTGTATGCTTCGTACATTCGCCACATTAACAGGGCAGTTTGTAAACCTTTTCGTCTATACTCAGGAGCGGTTGCGGCTAAAGTGAGAGAGGCAATATTGCTGCCGCTGCCAATATGCATCACAGCAACAGCAGCTGGTACGTTATCCCATGAAGCTAAAAATAATTTCCAACCGGGGCGATGAAGCAAACCGATATTGTTATTTACAAAATGATGTTTATGTATGATATCCATCCCGGACCCGACACAATGTATGCCTGCAAAGAGATCAAAATCCGCCTTATCTTCAATTGCACGAATGGTTATATTGGAAGCCAGGTTCGGTAATTCACCTCTTGGCAGACCATACAGAACAGAATGAAAGCTGTCTTGATATAGTCCTTTTTCCGTTAATCCTCTAAACATTGCAGGATTAGTACCCGCAGGATTGACATCTAGCTGAAATGCTCTATTTCTTTGATCATAGAATTCAATGATTTCTTCCAGCTTGTCAATGTCGTCCTGCGTGAAGCCCTTTACTGAATTGAATAAACCCCAAGGCATCGATTCGATATAAAAAGCAGTCGTATCTCCGAGCTGCTTAATCTCCACTCCTTCCGGATTGCCGCTTCGTTCGCCAATGGATCTGATCCTTGAGGTCAAGTAATCGGTTTCACAATTCACAATACGTTTTGCGAGTTGTTCGTTAATTATTGGCAATTTCACTATCAGCCCACATCCTCTTCATCTTTTAATTTCAGCATAAAATGATTAGCACTATGCTCAATAGGCATTTTGGCTATCTCTACCAATGTCATATTACTATTAAAGTGAAACGACTGTCCAAATATTCTTCATGGTGTTCCGATGATTGGGAAGCATATGTTCATATTGAAGTCAAAAAGAGGCAGCTTTTGTAATAAAGCTGCCTCTCCTTTTCATCCATTCAACATATATCAAGTGTTCTCCTGAATGTAGAAACTCTATAGGACTACCGCATTCCGGCGAGCTGCAAAACATCCTCTAGCTTCAATGTTCCAACAACTTGATATCCTTTATGATCTCCCAGTGGTTTAATAATGACTGTCTCCATACTCGCAAGTTCTCCTAAACCTACGCCTGATGGAAAAGAGTGAGCTACAATCAACCGGTTAGAACCCGCTGGGGGTGTTTGTTCAACTTCATTTGCAAATGCTTGAAGTGTACTGTTTACACTTTCAGTGTTTTGCGTCTGACTGAGTTTATATATATTTAACCAGAGTGTATTTACCTTTACGTTTTGTGTGCCAAAAGCAGTCTGGGCAGTTTGGATCGTTCTACACAGAGGGCTTGCCTCTACGGGAAAAAGGACGGAGATATTCAGTTTTCGAATAGCATTACCATACTTCTCTGCCTGTTCCCTTCCAAGTGCACTTAAATTCCGTTGTGTGGAGCAATCTGCCAGACTGAAATTTTGCTGATCTTCCCCTACGGTTGCATCCCCATGTCGAACATAAAGGATATAACCACCTTTTTGTAGATCATTTATGAGAGAAGCTCCGGAAATTTCGGAGGCATCGGCTTTATAAGATGATCCAACGATCAGAAAAAGACTTATGAACAAAACGCATAAACGGTACATGGAATTCCACCTTTTTTCTTCCTACGTTCCCTGTTATTATCCATTTTTATTCCAACATTCCGATTCCTTATTGATTGCTCATCACGTGCAAATAAAAGTTCAGATCGTTTTCTAAATGTTTTTTCATCAATACTTCTGCTTTCTCTCCATCTCTGGACTTTATTGCACTATAAATTTCCTCGTGTTCATCAATAAGATGAGGACGATTATAAATGACAACTGTTTTACGGAATAGATAAATAATAGCCTGCATCCGATCTATAATATCAATCATGAGTGGATTATTACTCGCTTTTACAATATCGTTATGGAAACTTTCGTTGGCAGACATGATCTCGTCCTTAGTCCCCGATCTTCCGATTTCCACATACTTGTACAGTTCCTCAATCTCATTGTCTTTCAGGAAATTCGCCGCGCATTTGGCTGAGTAACCTTCTAACAGGATACGAACATTAAATAAATTACGTAAATCCTTCTCGGTAGGCTTGACTACTTTCTTCTGAACAATTAAGCCCTCGTTCTCAAGCTTACGTATCGAATCCCTGATGGGTGTTCTACTCACTCCGAGCTCGGCAGCCAGTTTCTCTTCAACGATCTTCGTACCGCTAGGAAGATCACCATTCAAAATCTTGTCTCGAAGAATTTCGTAACACTGGTGATACGCCGGTCGCGAACTATTATTTTCATGCACTAACTTCACCTCAGTTTCATTTCTCATATCAACATAGTACCAAATTATGTTCATAAAAGCATTCCAATATACGAGACTCCGCATTAAAAATATACGAAAATTCAAAATTTGTATACAAAATAAGATTTTAATGTATACAATTTTAAATTTTTAGTATACAATGAAAACGCAAACAGCGATGTAAGCGGTTGCTGACAAGGTTTCAGGCTCTAGTTTAGAAAAGGTTTAGGAGGACAACATTATGGCTAAAAAAGTAGGTTTTATCGGACTGGGGATCATGGGCAAACCAATGGCTCTGAATCTTAGAAAAAAAGGACATGAATTAACCGTCAACGATCTTAATCAGGAAGCGGTTCAGATATTAATAGACTCCGGTGCTGCTGCAGCTTCCTCGCCAAGAGAAGTCGCTGAGAACTGTGAAATTATTATTACGATGCTGCCTGCTTCTCAGCATGTGCAGGCTGTTGTTTTGGGTGAACATGGCATTTTATCGGGAGCAAAAGAAGGCTCTATTATTATCGACATGAGCTCCATCACTCCTGCTGTATCCATCGCTCTGGCAGAAGAAGCGGCCAAAAAAGGAGTTGGCTTTCTGGATGCTCCAGTTAGCGGCGGGGAACCTAAAGCTATTGATGGAACTTTGGCAATTATGGTGGGCGGTAAAGAAAGCGTATTCGAGCAAGCCAAGTCAGTATTGTTTGATATGGGGACGGCAGTCACTCTCGTTGGGGATAGCGGATGCGGAGTTACAGCGAAGCTCGCAAACCAGATCATCGTTAACTTGAACATTGCTGCCATGTCCGAAGCGCTCGTCCTTGCAGCGAAAGCGGGTATAGATATCGAGAAAATGTACCAGGCCATCCGAGGCGGTTTAGCAGGCAGTGCAGTTCTGGATGCCAAAGTTCCGCTGATTCTGGAAAGAAACTTTGCTCCAGGGGGTACGATCGCGATTAACATGAAGGATATCACTAATGTGATGGAGACAGCACACGAGATTGGTGTACCTCTCCCCCTATCCAGCCATCTGTTAGAGATGTTCCATGCACTGAAGGTTGACGGGAAATTGATGCATGACCACGGCGGGATCGTGCAGTATTATGAAAAATTAGCGAATGTTGAAGTAAGGGGTCTTGATCATGCAAACCAATAATCGATCTGTTGAGGAAGTGTTCAATAACATACCTTCTGTAGATACCTCCCTTGTTCAGCAAATGATTGAAAAGGAACTTCAACGATTCGATCACAAAATTATCGTGCTTGATGATGATCCAACGGGTGTGCAAACGGTGCATGGTGTATCGGTCTATACGGATTGGTCACTGGAAAGCATCGACAGAGGTTTTAAGGAAGATCATCCCATGTTCTTCATTCTTACCAACTCACGCGGATTTACAGCTGCCGAGACAACAAAGGCACACCAGGAGATTGGTGCAAATATCGTTGAAGCTGCAATGAGAAATAATCGCAAGTTTACGATTATTAGTCGTGGAGATTCCACATTAAGAGGTCACTACCCGTTAGAGACGGAAGTGCTGAAGGATACAGTTGAAGCCAAGTCAGATATGCAATTTGACGGTGAGATCATTCTTCCCTTTTTCAAAGAAGGCGGACGCTTCACCATTGATAATGTTCATTATGTTCAATATGGTACGGAATTGGTGCCTGCTGGAGAAACCGAGTTTGCTAAAGATCGCACCTTTGGTTACTCCCGATCACACTTAGGCGAATGGGCTGAAGAAAAGTCGAATGGCCAGTATTCAGCAAAACATATGACTTACATCTCTCTCGAAAGTCTGCGCAGCATGAACATTGACATGATCGAAAATCAGTTGTTGAGTGTTGAGAATTTTAATAAGGTCATTGTCAATGCGGTTGATTATATCGACGTACAGCTCTTTACCATCGCTTTGATTCGAGCGATCCATAAAGGTAAACATTTTATGTTTAGAAGTGCTGCTGCACTGACCAAGGTCATTGGAGGCATTAGTGACCGAAGTCTGCTAACGCGTGCAGAGATGATGAGTGATGGCACTGATCATGGCGGATTAGTTATTATTGGGTCACACGTCCAAAAAACAACAGAACAGTTCGAAGAGCTGAAGAAGTCGAATGCAGTTGAGTTTGTTGAGTTTAACGTACATCTTGTTCTGGAGCCTGATCAATTTGAGAACGAACTGAACAGAGTTGTTGAAACGACGAATAAATGGATTCTTGAGGGTAAAAATGTCGCTGTTTACACCAAACGGGAGCGATTGGATCTTGGAGAGGACAGAAAAGAAGATGAATTAAAGCTGTCCGTTCAAATTTCCGATGCCGTTACGAGTATTGTGAAACGTTTGGAAGTTCGACCAGCCTACATCATTGCTAAAGGCGGCATTACTTCAAGCGATATTGGAACCAACGGTCTTGAAGTCAAAAGAGCTACCGTTGCAGGGCAAATTCGTCCAGGGATTCCCGTGTGGACCACAGGTAATGAAAGCAAGTTCCCGGGCATCTCCTATGTCATCTTCCCTGGTAACGTGGGTACCAAAACGGATTTAAGAGAAGTTGTTGAAATGTTAAGTGCCAAATGATTCAAGACAGGTTTTAATATGACCCTTATGTATGGAGCAGCACTGGACTGTCTATTAATAATGGAAACAGTGCCCTCCCTGCATGCGGTCTTTTGGATCAAGACCAATCAGAAAAGAGGAAAACATATGCCAATTATCTCCGTTACCATTGGAGTTGTTCTACTGCTCATTTTAATGATGGCCTTTAAGTTAAACGCTTTCATATCATTGATTATTGTCTCTCTGGCTGTTGGAGTGCTGGAAGGAATGACACCGATTCAGGCGGTTGAGTCCATCGAATCCGGTTTAGGTGGAACACTTGGTCATTTAACGATGATTATCATCTTTGGAGGTATTCTCGGTAAATTAATGACCGATTCCGGCGGCGCACAGCGAATTGCAACAACGATGATCAGCGCTTTTGGTCAGAAGCGAACGCAGCTGGCAGCCGTTATTACAGCAGCTATTGTTGGAATCGCTTTATTTTTCGAAACTGGAGTGGTGGTATTGATCCCGTTGGTATTTACCATCGCCAGAGCTGCACGTGTGCCTGTTCTGTATCTTGGAATGCCTGTCATTGCAGCCCTTATAACGATGCACGGATTTGTGCCTCCACACCCTGGTCCAACAGCTGTTGCTAATGTTTTTGGAGCCAATATCGGATTAACGATGATCCTGGGTATCCTGATTGCAATCCCTGCATTTATCCTTGCAGGTCCTGTGTATACCAAGTTGTTTAAAAAAGAAGCCTTGCAGATTGACATCCCCAAAGGATTATTTGATCCAAAGGAATTCAAGGAAGAAGAGCTGCCTAAATTCGGAATCAGCCTTTTCACGGCACTTCTGCCCGTCATTTTGATTGCGCTGCAAACGATTGTGCATATTTTTGCACCTGGATCGGTAATCTCACCCGTGACTGATTTTATCGGTAATGCAAATGTGGCTTTGTTGATCTCCGTCATTTTTGCCATCTTCACGTTTGGATTGAATCTGGGCAAAAAAATGCCGGAAATCATGAAATCGCTGAGTGAGTCCGTAAGCGGCATCGGTATGATTCTTCTCATCATTGCCGGTGGCGGTGCGTTTAAGCAAGTGTTGATTGACAGTCATATTGACCAATATATTTCTGATCTTATGGCAGGCTCTACTCTTTCTCCCCTCGTACTGACATGGTTGATTGCAGCCATCTTGAGAATTGCTGTTGGTTCTGCAACGGTAGCTGGTATGACAGCAGCTGGTATTGCCGCACCGCTAGTTGCCGCAACCGGGGTCAGTCCGGAACTGATGGTTCTGGCGGCTGGTGCAGGTAGTGTGACGTTCTCCCATGTAAATGATGCAGGCTTCTGGATTTACAAAGAATATTTTAATCTGAGTATAGGCAAAACGATAAAAACCTGGTCCGTCATGGTAACGATTATATCCTTGGTAGGACTTGCGGGTGTTCTGATTTTGGACATGTTTATGTGAGGTATTAGCTTAACTAGAAGTGCAGAAAGAGTCGAAGCAGCAGGTCAGCTCGCTTCGGCTCTTTCGTGTTTTCGGTCATGCCCGCTCGTATTTTCGCTTGTCAGGAGCAGGTTACTCTTCATGGCCCTTCATATAATCGTCATATAACTCCTCAAAGGTTGCAAAACCTTTGACTTTTCTGCCGACCTTATGATACTCATCCAGATATTGATCCATTACTTCAAGGAATCGCTCTTTCATGACAGGAAGATTACTTGCATTAAAGTATTGCATCAGATCAAATTCCTTCGTGCCTTTTGTCATAGCCATTTCATCGAGATACTCTTGTGCTCCAAAAGCAGAGAAAAAGACATAAGCGGCATCGTTTGTAGCAACACTATTCTCGATTTTATGGCGATAGTTGCACCATAATTCCTCGTACGTTCCTCCCAGATTATCAAAGCTTGGAGCGGGTTTTACGATAAACATATCACACAGCGTACGATGTAACATCTCAACGCTTTTCAACATATTAAAGGATGCCTTGCGGATCTCTTCAATAGTGTGAGCTTCGATAATTGACATGTATAAGGATTCAAGATCATTCGGTACATAACGAAGCGATTGGATTTCCTCCAGATACCGCTTGATACCTCGTTGGATGCATGTATTATTCATGTTAACCAGGGCATGAACCAGATTGTACAGAACATTGGCAGATGCCTGTCGCACTGAACCGATATTTTCGCCCAGCATGGTGTCGCTGTATGCTTGCTTGGCCTGATCGATCCATTCCTTTGCCCGGTTAAGACATGCTTCTCCAATCGGGGCCGCAAGTGCATCAAGAGCTTTTTGCCGGAAATCGTTCAATCTCTCCAAATCCTCCGGCGCTGCATAATAGAGAATTTTTAAGTTGGTCAAGCTCGATACCGCGGGACTTTCCAAGGTGGATTGCGCTCGTATTCTTGTATCCCATGGCGTGCAATAGATGTCATATCCAACGTCCTCCAGGATGAAGCAATCGGATATTCCCCAACCCCGATCTGTATGATTAATAATAATCAGATCAAGATCACTCTTCTCATGAAAATCCCCTGTGCTAAATGAACCGGTAAGCCCAATAATGGCGATATCATCGGGGAAATCTCTTTTTGCGCGTTCAATAACCATGTTAATCAGCTGTTCATTTTTGTTCTGCAGCTTCTTCTTAATCATTTCGTTCATTCGTTACACCCCTTTTGTAAAAGCAGTCCGTTTCTCTTCCCGGCCACCTTACCTTGAGTCTAACGATGCAGCAGTGCGGTGACTATGTATAAGTTGATTTAATCCATCTTTGCACAAAAAACCGCTAAACCGTCGATACGACCATTTAGCGGATGACATTAGTTCTTTTTATAAACAATTTTCTTAATGCTTTCGTAGGACAAAAAATACTGACTCGCCAATTCTTCTATGCTGAGCCCACTGCGAAATAACGATTGAATCTCCGCATTTCGAGCAGATACCCTGCTCTTGCTATGTGTTTTCTCGCCCCATTTCAGATGGGCCTCCTTGGGTTTCGGGATATAAATAAGTTCGCCTTGAACGTATTCTTGAATAGTTCTCAGCAGTTCTTCAGGAAGAATAGATTCGGCATTGGAATATTTCATGGGCCTCACTCCTTATTTAATGGATCAATAAGGTGCAAAGCCAGTTATTTGAATACTAGGATTCAACGTTGGCAATTTGGGTACTTACTCAGCTCTACACAAAGCATTGCCATATCGTTCACTGGCTTTGCATAGAGCCAAGCATGTAAGAACCCCACTCCGATTTTTTTCAACAGATTCACCTCCCAGATTAATGAAAACTTCTTGCTATATAAGTTGAACTAAAAATTTTACACCATCCACTCCAATTTGCTCATCAATCCAGACACATTAGTCAGATATCGTCTATCGCTCACGGCAAGTGGCAAGTGCAAGTCTGCCACCCTCTGCTGCGAGCGCTAACGATCAGGAGAAGCCTTATTTCGGCATATTTGGGCTTTGGAAAATTTTAACGATCCCCAGAGACGCTATTGTGCTGAAACCAGCTTGATCAGGCTCATTTTTCAGGATTTCGAATGAGATAAGCTTCCTGGAGATCGTTAGAATTCAAATGTCCCCGATTCAGGGAAAATAAGCTCTATGGGGATCGTTAGCCTTCCCTCTTCGACTTAAACAGCCTGCCAAGGCTGGTATTCTTACCCCAGTACAACGCTCTTTGACGATCATGAACCGTTAATAGGTATAATGTCGTTTCTTTAGTTCAACTTATATAGCAAAATGAAAAACCTCAGCTTGGTTAACCCAGCTGAGGTAGTTAGATAACCTTCTTCAGCACTGCAACTGAGGTAGCGTTCTGATTTCGTGAATAACGCATCAGGCGCTTTGAATACCTTTAATCACTTCAACCTTTTTATCCCCTGCTGATTTCGCTACCTCTAATGTTGGATTATCCTGGATAAACACGATCGCACCAGCAGTCAGCATGGATACGGCTAAGACTGCGCTGAGGGCTTTGGACATTTTCTTTTTGACCATAACGATTACCTCCAATGTAGATAGGATTTTCATTTTCCGGTTCAATAACATGAATCCGCAAGCAAGTTTCTTACACTAAATAACAGCATTTCTCTTTTATTGTTGGATAATGCACTTGTTTACTGCATTATATCGTAATACCAATGATTGTAAAAGTATTTTTATTCCTGCGGGATCAATTGAGAACAAGCCATGCATTGCAGTGTGTATTTCCATTAAATCTTACTTGAGAATTCACCATATAAAGTGGTTGTCCAGCTTCAGTAGTTTTTCAGAAAAAACTTCGTTGGCTCGGGTAGGTATTTGATCCTTTCGTCGAACGAGAGAAAAATTTCTCTCCATCAGAATACCCGGAATAGAAATTTCCTTGAGCACTCCTGCGGACAGCTCCCTTTTTACAACCCAGCGAGACAACATCGCGATGCCTAGACCAGAGAACACGGCTTCCTTCACGCTCTGACTGCTGTTAAACACATATGAACGGCTTATGCGGAGCCCCGTCTGAGCTAGAAATCGATCACTAACAGATCGGGTTCCTGAGCCAGTCTCGCGAAGCACCCATATTTGATGCTGTAGCTGCTCCAGATCTATATTCATAGAAAGGCTTAGCGGATGCCCTTCCGCAGCCACAATAATCAATTCATCCCGCATAAAGGTTGTCACATTCAAGTCAGGAGCCTCAATGTCTTCCTCAACCAAACCAAAATCGATATCACTACGTCGAACAGCTTCAATAACCTGAGACGAATTTCGGATGAATACTTCCATGGACACGTCGGGGTACTGCTTGGCAAAGGATGAGAACAAGCGAGGAAGCACATATTCTCCAATCGTAAAGCTTGCTCCAATCTGTAGTGACCCACTTACGTTATCTTGTAATCTGGCTATATCCAATTTCACCGATTCATACAGATTCAGCATTTCCTTGGCACGCACATAGAGCAGCTCCCCTGCTTCCGTCAATTTGACCCACTTGGGCGAACGATGCATTAATTTCACATTAAATTCCTTCTCCAAATTCCGGATTTGCGAACTAACACCAGGCTGTGACATGTGCAATATTTCTGCTGCTTTTGAAAAATTTCGCTGTTCGACCACAGTGACGTATAACTTCAAGCTTTCAACAATCATGGTGAAGGTCTCCTTTTCCCGTTTAGCGAGCTCTATTTCATTTTTATTTCTTACGGCTTCAATTCATTTTAATAATTAGTTTTAATTATGATATGCATTTCATTCCTGTATTTCTCTTCTGAATCATAACTAATTATAGTTATATATGAGCACGAAATAAAGGAATCGGATGTGATCTGCATGAGTCAAATTTACGTTTTACAGCAGGAGAACCACAAGGAAAAACGAGGCTTCCTGTCAGGCCTTGCCTTAACACTCATCCTGGCGCTGACTGCCAAATATGCAGCCAGCTTCCCATTGCTAAACATGATGGGTCAGCTCGTGCTTGCGATCCTGCTTGGCATGATCTGGCGGGCCATTCGCAATGTGCCTGAGCATATGGCCAGCGGCATTTCTTTTTCATCCAAAAAGCTTCTACGATATGGAATTATTCTACTTGGCATGCGATTGAACTTACGTGATATCCTCCATACAGGTCCTAAGGTTGCTGTAATCTCCATTCTAAATGTTGCGATAACAATATTTGTTGTGTACGGCATTGCAAGATGGTTCAAGGTTGAAAAAAAACTGGGGCTGTTAACGGCGTGTGGAACAGGCATCTGCGGCGCGGCAGCCGTTGTTGCCATTGCCCCGCAAATTAAAGCCAAGGATGAAGAAGCAGTAATCGGTGCGGCTACCGTAGCCATTCTCGGAACGATTTTTACAATCGCCTATACGCTTCTATATCCCTTTCTGCACTTGTCTTCATCAGGATATGGCATGTTTGCAGGAGCAACGCTGCACGAAATCGCTCATGTCATTGCAGCAGCGGAACCTGTGAATAAAGAGGCTGTGGATCTGGCAGTCATGGTAAAATTAACACGGGTTGCCCTTCTGGTTCCGGTTGCAATGTTGTTGGGATTCTGGTCCAATCGTCAGTTTCATTCTAACGATCCGGGTAACAGCAGGTTGAATACGAGAAGAAGTTGGAAAGCTCTGCCGATCCCTTGGTTTATATTGGGTTTCCTCATAATGAGTGCAGTCAATACGTTGCATATTATCCCACATGATCTAACCAATCTCATCATTGTTAGTGCTTATTTGCTTATTGCCATGGCGATGGCGGGTCTGGGTCTTACTGTAGATACGGCCTCATTTCGACAGAAGGGTTTAAAGGCTTTTGCGGCAGGTTTTATCGGCTCAGTGATTCTTTCCCTTACGGGATATGCATTGATCCGAATGTTTGGGCTCGGCTGATATGGCGAATAAGCTCTCTCATTTTTAATCCCTCAATGCTAATAAACCGATGATCCCAAAGGGATCATCGGTTTTAACACAACGAATTGCTTCTCCATCTATTTTAATCTAAAACGGTTATGCGCATATTTTTTCACGAGAAGAATAGCGCTAAACGGATAGGCCGCAGTCAGGACCGTCAAAACAACGGTTAATGCCCATAGTGGAGGTGCCAAATACATCGTCACAATAAAACCCAAAGTAATGAAGCCGTTTGCCAATGAGAATAAAGGACTGTTAGTCTCTAACTCCAATGTATAAGGTTGAAACACATAATATAACAAAAGATGGTGTACTGAGAAAAATGCAGCAAGTGCAGCGGTTATAACCCAAATGGGAAGTAGTGCACTTATGGTTGCCCCGTCAGGTAGTATGAGTATAGGTATACTTAGCACAGCTGCTAAACATAAACCTAATTTTAGATTTAACTTTAATAAACTTCTCAATCTTAACAGAAAATGCTGCTGCGCATGCTCACGGTAAAATGGATAACGCATCAAGGTTCTATCACAATGGTAGAAGAAAGCCCTGCAAATCTGGCTTCCTACAGTAAGATGCAGCATAACTACAATGAGTAAAGGAGAAAATCTTGCAATGATTTCAACAGAAATATGATCTCTGAAGATCAGTGCCAGGAAAGATAATATGAAACCAATGACCATAATTGCGATTAAACGTCTGCGGAACGGTGCCCGAAAGAGATTAGCGTGCCTATTAACAAAGAGTACATGCATCTGCTCGTATCCCTTGTTGCTTAGGGTGCTCTGTTCACCGGCATGAAGGTTGGCCAGATCATTGTCTTTGGACTGAACCATTCTTTGCTGAAGATCGGCTATCATAATTTCTGTGTTCAACAATGGATCAGCATAATTGGTTACTGCGCGGACTGCTGATGCATAATCCGTATGTTTTAACAGCATATACCCAGCGACAGCCCCTGACAGCGATATCAATATAACAAGCCATTGTTGATCAAATACTACAGATCCAAATGAAGGAATGCTCCATTGCGTTAAGGGAAGATAAGCAGCAGTCAGTGTAAGTAACATGGTCAAACTCATAAGCCATGTTTTCCGAACAAGAACGATGCCGTTCCATTGAAACAGCTTCAAATGAAAAAATTCACACAGCACCCGCCAAAATGTCATGATTCCTACGGCTATCCATGCGTGAATGATTGAAAAGTTAAAAATTACCGAAGCAAGGGTAAATGCAATGCCTTGATACAAGAAAAATGTTGTATACCTGTTAAGAAGCACAGCCCGTATAAACCGGTTTGGATTCATTCGCATAAGCCGGACAGCAGTATACTTCATCTTGTTGGATTCCAACACTTTTGCACCAGTTACCCCACCCATTATGCCACTGATGCATAAATACATATGAATAAGAAGTGTAAACCGCTGCGTATCTGGTCCTTCCGTCCATAACAGTATGGGCCATACCAGTAATACCCCGAAGTAGAGTATACTTTCGAACAAACCAGCACCCAGTCTTAAAATTACGGCGATTGCACCTAATATACGTTTCGTGCGAAAAGCAGCATACGATTGATCACGGATTAACGAGCCTATAACCGGTAAGCTTTGCATGAAATATATTAAACGGTTGACTAGCGAAATCACCTGCAGCTGCCACATGCGAGAAATCGTACTAAAGATTCCCTGCATCGGCATTCTCCTTCTGGGCATCCTGCCCGTTGTCATCTCGCAATAACTCAATAATTTGTTCTTCAAAGTCGGGTTGCGTAAGGATTTCAGGTGAAATTGGAGTCAAACTGCCATGATTTAAAATAATTAATTCATCACACAGATCCGTTGCTAATTGTAAGATGTGCGTGGAGAAGATGAGAATATGATCCTTTTTCATATCACGCAGCAATTGTTTCATCTCGCTTGCAACGATGACATCGAAGGAAGTCAAAGGTTCGTCCAACAGAATCACCGTAGGTTTTATGAGTAAAAATAACAACATTTGAACTTTATTTTTCATTCCGTGCGAGTAATGCTTAATGAGCTTGTGCCGGTCATCCTCCGCAATGTGCATCATATCGAACAAGGCATCTAGATCCGTTCCCCGCTCTTCGATGACATCAACATTAACCTCAATAAAAAAACGTACAAACTCATATCCAGTTAGAAATTCTGGCAGCATAGGCAGAGAATACACGTAACCTACGTCATGCATCTCTAAATTACGGGTTGTCGCTTCATGAACAAGTTTCATCGTACCGTTATCTGTTGGAAGCTCACCACTTAAACAATTAAACAATGTTGTTTTTCCAGTGCCATTTCGTCCGAGCAGACCATAAATCTTACCCTTTTCAAATTGAAAATTTACATCGGATAATACCTTTTTTTCACCAAAACTCTTCCTTACATGCTGTAATACCAATTTCATTTATTTGTTCCTCGCTTTCAAAGCATTTCATTTTTATATTCATATTTAATAATTGTTTAGTTTTCATACAGATCCATCCCTTCGATTTTTTTCATAAAAGGACAACCATGAACATCCTTTTATAATTGAATCATCTTACTTAACCCATTTGATCATTATTGGAAAATAAGACAATCACTCTTATTTGTATTCTATTTCGAACGATGTAATTCCTTGTATTCAAATAAAAGAAAATATTCGACATAGCAAAAAAAGTCGCTACAATAGCGACTTCAATGAGGTTTTTGCGTGTGTTCTTTGATACGTATGATCGGATTCCAGTTTAATACAAATACCCTAATAAATCTAAAGTTCCTTTATTCCACTCTTTATTTCCAACGTTTTTTACCATTAGTTCGTTCAGTGATTCGCAGCCTATTTCTTTAGTGGTCTGAGATTCATGATCAATTTTCATCCATGTACACTGGTTTTCAACCGTTGTATATCCGTTTTTCTCATATAAAGCCATGTGATCTGCAAATAATAAAATAAAATCGATATTCCTCTCTACTGAGAATTTATCAACCTTTAACAATAAAGAGGTGCCTATTCCCGCAGAGCGAGCTTGATGTGAAACACATAGATCAATGATGCCTAATATTCTCACGGGTTCACCACCGAGATTCATCACTCTGTAGTCTAAACCAACCTGCCCCACAAGCTGATTGTTGTGATTAAACGCAAGAAATCTAGAATGAGGCAGCTGTTTAAAATAAATTCGATCTGAAGGATAGATTTGGGGAAAACAGCTGCTTAATAAATTTTGAAGCTTTGTTTCTAATGCTTCGTCAATATCATATTCAAATACCTGTTCTATTTTCAAATGCTCACTCCTTGCAATTTACAGCTTTTGTACAACATAGATGAGATTCATGCCTGCATCAAGAGTGCCCGGTAATTTGGTGAATTCAATTTCCTTTTCAACAATCAGCTTCCAAAATTCCGGATCGTTGCGCGCGTGATTCAGGGCAGAATCTCCAGCTTGCGTGTATAGTCCGGCAGAGCTTTTCTCCTGAACCCTAACTGAAAACGAAGCAAATAGTGCATCCAATTCGGTGCTTCTCATCATATGAATGAAATGCTATCTCTAACACTCTATCTGCAGGCTTAACATAACGCTTCAAAATATCAAAATGTACCTGATACAAAAGCTCGCCATGTCCATCTTTTTCAAGACGTGTCCATTCACGGTCACCATAGTTATCATATCGGTTTCTTGGAATTTCGGGGTTGTAACTCATGAAAGCATCTCCCTTTACTATTTAGTTTTAAAATCGGAGCAATATCACTAATATCGCTTTCACTCATACAACCACCTCCTCCAAATCCGCTTGCACCTATTACACTGCGATCTGACCTGATTAACATCCTGAAATTCCCAAGACATACTCGAATAGAATTCAGTTTTTTACATGCTATAGCATGTTTTGATCGAATGCATTACCCGTTATAAATTCTAATTAATCTTCTCTCACATTTCGGTACAACTTATCTAATGTCACTTTTAATTGATCTAATTCATCAGGCTCTAGACCACGTGTAACATGATCATGTGCTTCCTTAACCGTCAGCAGCAATCGTTCTTTCACTTCCTGGCCTTTGGAAGATAAATATAAATGATGTGAGCGCTTGTCTTGATCATTCATCATACGTCGAACCATGCCCTTGCGCTCTAAGGAATGAATCATTCTTACGACCGTTGTCTGATCACGATCAATGGCCTCGGCGAGCTCTTTTTGAGTCATAGCCTTGTCTGGATCAAGATAAGAGATAATGCTCCACTGCTCTGGTGTAACCTCATAAGGTTTTAATTGTTTTGTAAAATAGTTCGTAAGCTTGACATCCGTCCGATGGATCAAGAAGCCGGTAATATGATATAAGTCCATTGCAGTACCCTCATTCATCATTTTGTTACACCAATTATAGGTGATCTGATTAAAGGTTACAAATGACATACATCCAATACATTAAGGGCCGTTAATCCTGATTTAGAAGAAATGATATACGGACACAATCAAACTGAGTACAAACAAAACCAGTGCAGGAATCGCTTTTTGTATCGGATCTTTAGCCAGAACAATCAAGGTGAACGCTCCGGCAAGCATGGTTCCGCCTAACAGTACACCAGCCAATATCGCTGTGACGGGCATCCATATGCCCACGATCATGCCAACGGCCCCTACAATCTCGAACGAACCAGTCATAACGTTAAAAAATGATGGCAGTCCAAAACGTTTAAATTCATCCGCCATTTTACCTGAAATGATTTTGCTTCCTGTGAAAAGGAAAAAGATACCCAATAAAACTTGTAGAACTGTGATAAAAATGCTCATCGTTATCCTTCTTTCATCAGTTGTACATATACAAGTTAAATATGCTGTAGCATCTATAGTAATCAACAATCATATTTAACAATTATATGCCATAGCATGTATTTTGTTATATTTCGTTCTTAAAGTCAAGACACGCCCTAGTAAAATGACGTAAAAAAAGCCGCTATCATAGCGACTTCAGAGACAAATGTTTTAAAATGTTTCTCCAGCATTTCCGAATCCATTAGCGACCCGCCACCATATCCAAATACCCTCTCAGCTGATCTTTGGCATTCGACTGAGTAGTCCAAGCTCCCAGATTCCAGGTCATATATCGAAGCCCCAGGTAACGGGAAGCGATGGTGTACAATTGATTCCAATGATGATCTGTAAATTCTATGCTCTTAGCAGATAGTAAATCCCTATAGTCATTCATCTGTTCAGGAGTTCTACAGCGCATAGCAATGTCGAGGAACAATGAGCCGTATTTAGCCTCCTCCCAATCAATAAAGATGACCTCCGTATTTTGGCGAACCAGAACGTTGCCTGGGTTAAGATCGTTATGAATCAAGGTTTGACTGCTCTGATCGTTTAATACATGCTGTATGTCCTTTAAAATGGCATCTGCTGCTGATTCTACAATGGGTATATAGTCGCCAAAAAGCGCAAGAAAATGTTCATATTGTTTAGCTGCTTGCCACTGCGGCTTCCAATACTTGCAAATCATTTTTTCAATATAGCGAGTGTCTATCTCGGGCAGCCAGGATAGTGCTTTTTTTTTGACCAAAATTTAAGATATGAATGTGTGATAAGGCTTTTATCTCACGTTTTTGAAGCAATCCGATGTCTAAGTTTGTATAGTCTGTTTGGTAATCCACATCCTCTATACAGAGAAGAGATCGTTCCTCTGCTTCCAAGTGATCAGAAACAGACCAAGATGACAAAGAAAAAGGTACATTTGCTTTTTGTGAGTAAAGCCATGTCAGCACCCGCTGTTCGATCCGGGCAGCTTGTTTTGAAACAAGAGATATACTTGATATTTGATCGGGTACCTTGAATTGTACATGATGACGCATCAAATGCACGGCCTGTGTACCCAAATGTATAGGCGTGGTTTTGATGTCTAGAATTTCTGCTGCAGGATGTATATATTCCTTTATCGTGCGCTGCAAAAGATTTTGAAGCTCATGATTCATTTCCATCTATTGCCCTCATCCATTCATAAAGTCAACTCATTAGAAATATACCTGTTTCAGGAAAATATATCTACTCTACGTCAACCGGGTGCTTTAATTGATCTTTATAGTAGTCGATATAAAGCTTACCGTTACTCCCGATAACTGCATAGAAAACATCACTGATCTGTTTCTGATGTGACTTGAGCTGCTTCGTTAACTGGTCTTGGGAAACCTGACTTAAGCTCATATTATCTTTCAGTAACTGTCCGTCCATAATGATTTCGATGGGCATTTGTTCCTTTGTTTTGTCTTTTTTGTGGATATCCTGCATCGTCACTGTCCTGAATTGCTTTTTCTTCATGACTGAAATTTGGCCGTTAACTTCTAATAAGGCGTATTCGACCTCGTTAATATTAAAAACCTCTTTTTGCCTGAGTGCCTGGTTAAGGGAATCCATTGTCATTTTGTTTTTGGACAGATTATGCTCCAATATCTTTCCGCCTTCAATTAACACTGTAGGAGATCCTTCTGCTAACAAACGGATTTTTCGGCTTCGGAGGTTTAATTTAGACAGTAAATACGATGTCCCGGTAAAAACAACAAGGGAAATGATGAGATGGATCACCTCCATTTTTTCATTAAATGCCAGATTAGCTGCAATGGCCCCCATAATCACTGCGGTAACGAAGTCATGAAAATTCATATTGGATAATGTTTGTTTGCCAAGTATTCGTGCGATGACTAATAAGAGCAGAAATGCAGAAATACTTCGGATCAAAATAATGAAATGATCGTACAAAAGGATCACCCTTTCCTTGAAACTCAACTTCGGATTTTCCTAAAAGTATGTACATACCAGATTCAAAATATAATGTGCACACATGATTCTCAATTAAACTCAATAATCAGTACACCCTAGCTTTGCTGAAAATCATTTTTAAATGTGCTTGACACCATACACGGGTGGCATCTGACGATGCTGCTTTTTTTGCCTTTAAAATCATGAATTTTCTATAAAAATAAAAGCAAGTTCCTCTTTTTTCGCTGTATTTGCCTTTATTCATCTATGTAGCTCTGTGTTTGATTTATATATGCTGATATTGAGGCTGAATTTTCTATAGCGGCCAAAATAAATAAAGGAGAATTTTTTCGTGAACTCAAACATTGCTCTTGTAAGGAAGGATAACGCTGAGTTGTCGTCTTCCAAACGTTTTCCATGGATTGAGCTGCTGGCCTTGGCCATGGCCGTATTCATCTGCATTCTTACAGAAATCCTGCCTGCTGGATTACTGCCGCAAATCGCAAAAGATCTCGGAGTCACAGAAGCACTCGCTGGACAATGGATTACGCTCTATGCGGTTGGATCACTTCTGGCAGCCATTCCTTTAACAACAGCTACCCGAGGCTGGAGACGTCGCCCGCTTCTGCTGCTGTGTATCGTTGGCTTTCTTGTATTTAATACGATCACCGCACTATCTTCCGTTTATATGCTTACACTCGTGGCGCGTTTCTTTGCAGGTGTCTCGGCAGGAGTTCTGTGGGGAATGACAGCTGGTTATGCACGGCGCATGGTGCCTGATGCTCAGAAGGGTAAAGCGATGGCTGTAGCGATGATGGGCACCCCGTTGGCGTTGGCGCTGGGCGTTCCCTTAGGCACTTTTTTAGGTGCTTATACAGGATGGCGTCTTATATTTGGAGCATTATCGTTGTTAACGGTAGTCCTTATTGGCTGGTTACTCTGGAAGGTACCGGATTTTAAAGGAGAAACTGCATGAGCTTAGTGTTGTAGCATTTACCAATACAGCGCTTGAGGGCATGTCAGGCAGGTTTACCACGGAGCTGTGTGAATCTGTGTACAAAGCTTTGTTTTAAATGTTTACTTAGACGCATAAAGAGGTCGTTACACCAGTCACAGTCCGAGACTTTATTTTTTCGAGTCTAGGACTTTGGCTTTTTTTGCAATGGTTCTTCCCTCCCCCCATACCCCCAGTTTATAGAATCCAGGCTTAATATTACGAGATATTGTCAAAGTGAATATACAAATTAAGATTGAAAACAAACATAAATATAACTATTATAGTTACATATTGTGTGATCTGAGAAATTTCATATATGTTTTTTTTGCAATTCAAAAAATGGATGAGAAAGGTGTTATTATGATTTCTGAAAAAGAGCTTATCTATGTATGGGACGCTTATTGTGGCTGGTGTTACGGGTTTTCAAGTACAATTCGCAGTTTGCACGAAAATCATCCCGAATGGCCACTTACTATTTTGAGCGGCGGCCTGTTTGTTGGTGATCGCAGTCATTCAATCGCAGCATTCCCTCATATTCCCGAAGCCAATAAACGCATTAGTCAAATTACGGGAGCAAAATTTGGCCTTGCATATCAGGAGCTTCTAAACGAAGGAAGTTTTGTTCTGGATTCTGAGTCCGCAGCTATCGGATTTTATGCTTTGCGTTCACTGGCACCTGATCGTGCAATGGATCTTGCCTCTGCGATGCAAAAAGCTTTCTATTATGATGGCTTGAGTCTTAGCGCCCCACAAACTTATTATAAAATTGCCGTGGATCATCATATGGATGCAGACACAGTGATGAAGCTTTTAAACAATCAAGAGACGGTTGCTGAGGTACACAAGGAATTTGACAAGGTTCAACGTCTTGGCGTAAACAGCTATCCAACCCTGCTTCTTCGTGATGGTGCTAACTTTGTTTCGTTAGGTGCAACGATGGATATCGATGAACTTGAAAAGCGTCTTGCGAGTACGATTGTTGCACAGCCAACTAAAGAGGATCAATGTGAAGTGGATAATAAAACAGGCAGGATATATGACTGTTAAGTCTTCATGACCACCCGTTCACCGAGTGGTCATGTTTGTTCCTTAATGTCTATATATCATGGGAAGACAGAGTTAGTGGTAAATTCGGGATGTCTCTTGCTGTTCCTCGAAATACATTCCCATCGGATTGGTTGCCTGATTTTCTCTGAACTTCTTCTTGTACATCTCGAAATCCCAATGTTCCAGAAATTTCTCTGCTGCAGCATGCCCCGATGAGAGTAAGAAATGCTGATCCTCTTCCGTCAAATCAAACTTCGTCGTTGTTACTTTTCCAGTGGGAATAAACACGGTTCGTTCTTCCGTATGTTCATCTGCATGTCTTTGGTCATGGGCCTGCAGCATGGTTTTGAATATTCCTTTGAGCAAAGAAACCGGACCGTTGATATCCATAGATTGCGCATACGTACGCTTTTCTGATAACCGGAAGCCAAAGGTTGGCCACCGTGGAATCCCATCCACATCAAAGAGCCAGATAGGAAAATTACTGAGCATGCCTCCGTCCAACATATAATACGGTTTCTTCTGTAATGGCGTATGCCACAGATAAGGTTTAAAAAAGAAAGGCAATGTTGTGCTCATTCGCACAGCTGTAGCAATTGGAAACTCGGAAGCCTTCAGTCCGTAATGAGGCAAATCATTGGGGAAAACGACGATCTTACCATTACTTATATTCGAGGCGATAATTGAGAGCTTTCCTTCTGGAAGATCGCCAAACGTTACAATGTTCTTTCGTTTCAGCCAATCGTGCATCACTTGCTCTAAAATGTGATTGCTATAGATTCCAGAATCAAATATTAATGGAAGGGTCTTGTTAAACAGAGGCAATTTGTTCATCCCTGTCCGTCCAAGCAGCTTCGTATAATCAAGCGAACTCATCAAATCGCGAATCTCAGCACTATTGTAGCCGGAGGCTAATAATGCTGCAACAATTGCTCCAGCCGATGTCCCTGCAAGTTTGTTCCAAGTATACCCTTTGGCCTCCATTACCTCTAAGGCACCCACAAAAGCAATTCCTTTGACGCCCCCACCTTCAAAGACCGCATCTGCCTTCATTTTTTTCCTCCTCACAAAATGAAATTTTTAATTTTTGTATTATTGGTTTTGTAAACTAAATTATTCACTTTAAGAAATGGTTTTCTTTGCACAACTAAAAAACAGCAGCCTAAGAGGCGCTGCTGTTAGAATTACAATTAAATGTTTATCTCAAGGCACATGTCAACTAAGGAGTGTGGCCTGTAATTTGTCCATATGCCTGTCTAGTTGCTTGGCCAGTTCAACCTGTTAAATTTTGCTCCGAGCTGTTCGCACAATTCCGTCAATGACCTTCTCAAACAGCTGTTCCGGCAAATCATGCCCCATGCCTTCAAGCAACATAAACTCAGCACCCGAGATGGCTTTCGCCGTGTCTTCACCACATGCTGGCACAAACATAGGATCTTCCGCTCCATGGATGACAAGCGTAGGCGCAACTACTTTTGCGAGTTGTGGACGACGGTCGCCGGATACGGCAATAGCTGCAATTTGCCTTCCGATACTACCCGGATCATAAGCGCGCTGCAATTCCTCACGAATCATCGAGTGATACTCGTTTTCGTTAAACGGATAGCCTGTACCTGCAATTCGTCTGGCAAAAGCTGTGCTTTGAGCCAGGTACCCTGCTTCATCTTCTCTCGGGTTTGGAGCTGGACGAGTCATTAAAGCCATCACTTCTGGCGAGGTTGGCGGAAGTTCGGGATTACCTGTGGTTGACATGATTGAAGTCAGCGAGAGCACACGCTCAGGATAACGAATAGCAGTAAGCTGGGCAATCATGCCGCCCATGGAACGTCCAACGATATGTGCTTTCGCGATGCCCAGTGCATCTAACAATCCAATCGTATCATTGGACATATCCTCAAGCGTGTAAGGAATATTCGGTCGTTGTCCTGACATCAGCGTTCTGGCAAGTGCTTCAAAGTCCAGTGTATCGTGATCACTAAAATGGGTAGATAACCCGGTGTCCCGATTATCAAAACGAATCACCCTGTATCCTTTCACCGCCAACAATTCACAAAATGGAACAGTCCATCGGATCATTTGTGTTCCCAGTCCGGCAATCAAAAGAATGGCTTCATTCTTTTCATCACCATAACTGTCATAGGCAAGATCAATACCATTAACGTTTAAAATAGTCATTGTTATGTTCCCCTTCTCATTCATATCTTGGTAACTCTGTAATAGGCAAAAGCCGTGAATCTTCGATGGCGGCAGTTCGATGTCCGATCCCTTCCAGGTAAGATGCATGATCCGAAAAGGCCACGAATGACTCTATGCTGCTCTGACGGATCAACATGACGAAATCCCATTGTTCAGCCTCGGGTCCAATCAGAAACTCTCCGCCTTTGCCCATAAAAACAATCTCGCCTCCGCTTTCTTCTAAAAACGGAAGTGTGTGCTGAATGTAACGCTGAAATGCTTCCTCTCCGCTAATCGGCTGCTCAGGGGTTAGATCAGGATGAGAGGAATAGTCAGCGATTTCACGAAAATGCAACAGATTCAACATGAATATACTTCCCTTAATATTTCGTCGCATCAGTTTCATGCCGCTATTTTGAGTCGGTTCAATGTAACGAGTTGCTTCAGTCAAGTTTCTCTCCTCACTTTCCTTCTTTATCTGTTTTGCTTTTGTACACAGGATTAGTGCTGCATTAATTGTCTTTCTGCATGAACGCAGCCTTGGCTAAATACTTGACATAGTCTCGGATATCTGGTATCCAATCATCAATTAATTCGTAAAAGAGAGCTTCATTTCCAGCATACAGCGCTCTCAGAGCCTCTTCATATTGATTAAGATCCCCTGCCATTGCAGTCATAAAATGATACGCTGCTTCTTGAGCTGCGCGAACTTTACTTTCGCTCTCTCCCACACGGCGGGCCTCGTCAATCAGCTTTCGCAGTGTTACAGAAGCGCCCCCGGGTTGAGCCTTGAGCCAATCCCATTGTCTGGGGAGCAGCGTAACTTCACCCGATACGACACCCAGCTTGGGACGACCAACCTTGCGAGCGGGCAGCTCATTTTCTTTTTCTTTTGCATTCGAATTATGCCCTCCCCCGCTCTCACTACTTAATCGATCAAGAACTTCATCTGTGCTCCCGCGAAAATCAACGTCAATTGGCTTCCCTGTCCCATCATTGAAAATAAGGATTTGTGCAAGTTTGCTGTCCTCCAGAGAATCCTTCACGGTGGTCACCACATGCTGTAATGAGCCTTTGGCGAAGCATGCCCGATCTACAAAAGCAGTGCAGCTGATTGGATTTGATGAAGCTTGCATAGAATGCCTCCTTTTTTGATGTTGCACTAATATTACCCGGATAAAAACAAAAAGTCAATATTACCCGGGTATAATTATTTTTAACTAAAAGAAAACAGCAGCCCGAGGGATGGACCGCTGTTATCAATCATAGTCAAGTTTGTAGTTCGTACTTTTTTAGTCTATACGCTGAGCTTTCGAACAGGACTTCCCTCAAGAAATGCTGCGATATCTTCCAATGCATGTTGATAATAGGTTTGGTTTCATTACGTCGCCTTGAAGATTAGTATGCCGATATTAATAACAGCATTTGCGTTCACAGGAATCTTCCTTTTCATTCCTAGCAAAATAACAGCTCTTGACGGCATACAAACGTTTGAAGCCACGGCGTGCCAGAATGCGTGCAGCTTTTTGACGGGAAAGCCAATTCCGTGAGAAGATCATGACTTCCTCATCCGGTGACAGTTCCTTCATCCAGACTGCGGACAATCGGCCAATGGATATATTGATTGAACCCGGGACATGACTTTCCCAAAACTCGCTTGAGTCCCTGACATCCAGCATTCTGACGTCAGACCACCGTTTGTGTGACGGGTCCCACTCCTCGCTGTTCACATAGGTTAGTGAGGAGACTGGCCACAGCTGAATAATAAGCCATATGATACCGATTGCGACTGCGATAAATACCAGTGTCATTCATGACATCCTTTCTTCACACGTGCTTGGGTTACAACAGTTCACAATCTTCATCGAACCAATTGATCGTAGTCCGTCCAGCTGCCAAGACCACCTGTCATATTCACAATCTGTAGACCTTTCTCATGCAAAAGCTCACAGGCAAGACCACTGCGGTTGCCGCTTCGACACATCACGATGATCTCCCCGGAGTCAGGCAGCTCTTCTACCCGTTCCATTAACTGTCCTAACGGAATATGTTTTGCCCCCTGCACATGTCCTTCAATCCACTCCGCATCCTCCCGAACATCCAGCAGAAATAGCTGTTTTCCTTGTTTTAACTGTGCTGCTACCTCTTGCGGTGTAATTGCCTTTGGAATCTGAAACGCCATCTCAATCTGTCTCCAATCTGTTTTGGTTTGAAACGCAGCTAATCACGCAACAAACATATACCCCTATGGGTATTATAACGTGAGATTAGAGCCTTCTCAAGCTCTGAATGGAAATGTGTTCAGCTATCTGCATTTCACAAGCAGTTCAATTGCTTCTTTCACCAGCTTGTCTGTATCCTTGTTGCCTGCTTCCTGCTCTGCCATGATACACTGCTGGAGATTCTCGGCAACCATCTGAGCCAGTGCTTTGTCAGATGCATTACGCACCGCAGACAGCTGAGCCACGACTTCTTTACATGGTTTTCCTTCATCCATTAAACGCAAAACGCCCCGAACCTGACCTTCAATTCTCCGTAAACGTGTTTTCAAGCTATCTGTATAGTTATATTCCATCTGTGATCCGCTCCTTATGCATACCTGTATGGGTATATTATAAATGAAAATTCGCCATTGTACCATTTTACACACAAAGCGCTGGTTCATATTCGAACCAGCGCTTCCTTCGTTCATTTTACATTTCATCATCACATAGACCAATACGGGCTTCATACGGCTGCAATCGACCAGAAACCGGTTTCTCGTAGTTGTTCAGCCACATTTCTGATAACCGAATACCAAGCGCATCCTCCCCGATCTCCACGGTGTGTCCACTCAGGTTGATCAGCACCAGCACCTGTTTACTTTCTAATGTACGTGTGTATGCGAAAACTTCAGGATGTTCAGGCAATAAAAGCTCATACGTGCCGTAGATTAACGTGTCATGCTGTTTCCGCAGCCGGATCATCTGTTTATAGAATTGCAGGACAGAGTGAGGCTCCTTCAGCTGCTTTTCCACGTTAATATCGAGATAATTATCATTCACCCTTAACCAGGGAATACCTGTCGTGAACCCACCCTGGTTACCTGCCAACCACTGCATCGGTGTTCTTGAATTATCCCGGCTGGACGCCCAGATCATATTCATAATCTGCTCGTGTGACATGCCTTCTTCCCGTTTGATCCGATACAGGTTGTGGTCAGCGATGTCGTTGTAATCCTCAATCGAAGGATAAGACACATTGGTCATTCCAATTTCCTGTCCCTGATAGATGAATGGCGTGCCCTGCATGAAAAAGTACATGGCACCAAGCGCTGTAGCACTTTCATACCAATATTGCGTATCGTTTCCCCAGGAGGAAACCTTGCGCGGCTGGTCGTGGTTTTCAATAAACAGCGCATTCCAGCCGATACCTTCCAGTGCTTTTTGCCATTTGGTCATCACATTTTTCAGCTTGGAAACATCCAGCTGCCTGTCTGTGCTGTTGTTCCACAAGTCAAGGTGCTCGAATTGAAATACCATATTAAATTTGCCTCTGACTTCACAGATCCAGTCAAGTAAATCCTCGGAATCCTCTACTTTTACCCCATTTGCTTCGCCAACAGTGACAACGTTATATTTGGACAGCGTTTCTTCCTTCATTTCCTGCAGATAACGTTGAATGCCTTTCACATTCATGTGCTTCTCAAATGAAGAAATGTATCTGACGCCTTCCTTGGCCGGCATATCCAGCAACCCCTCTTCTTTGTGGATATGGCTGATCGCATCCACCCGAAAGCCGTCAATGCCTTTGTCCATCCACCAATTCATCATCTGGTAGATAGATTTACGAACCTCGGCATTGGCCCAGTTGAGGTCCGGTTGTTTTTTGGAGAACAGATGAAGATAATACTGCCCTGTAGTTTCGTCGTATTGCCAGGCCGAGCCGCCAAAGATGCTTTCCCAGTTGTTAGGCTCCTCTTCGTTCCTGCCGTCCCTCCAGATGTACCAGTCCCGTTTCGGATTATCGACGGAAGAACGGGATTCAATGAACCAGGGATGCTCGTCACTGGTGTGGTTAATGACCAGATCCATAATAAGCTTCATACCGCGCCGATGGACTTCCTGTAATAATTGATCAAAATCAGCCATCGTTCCGAATTCATCCATAATAGAGCAGTAATCACTGATGTCATACCCGTTATCATCATTAGGCGACTTATACATCGGACAGATCCATATCAGATCAATACCAAGCTCCTGAATATAGTCCAGTTTGGACAGAATTCCTTGAATGTCGCCGATGCCGTCCCCGTTTGAATCCATAAAGCTCCTTGGATAGATTTGATAAGCGGTTGCCTCTTTCCACCATACTCTTTTCATTCGTACTCTTCCTTCTTTCTTGACTACGGCTGTTATCATTATATTTTTACGTCTCCATAAGGTACATTCTGGCTTCGTATGGACGTAATTCGTTATGAGCCAGATGATCTGAATAATTAGCCAGTAACAGTTTAGCAGATTCTGTCATTTGCTCCTGGAGCGGTAGTTCTACCTTATATCCCCGGAAATTGCAAACCACTATAATTTGTTTATCATGTAACGTTCGTTTGTAAGCAAACACATCGGGATGTTCCGGGAAAATCAATGTATAATCGCCATAAACAATGACTTCATAATCTTTTCTGAGCTGAATGAGCTGACGATAATAATGGAATATTGAATTCGGATTGTTTACATTTTCTGCGGCGTGAATGTCCGTGTAATTCGGATTAACTTTGATCCAAGGTTCGCCCGTAGTAAATCCTGCATGTTTGGAATCATTCCACTGCATAGGCGTTCTCGCATTATCGCGTCCCTTCGCGTAGATCGACTCCATCACATCCTGTTCAGTATACCCCTTTTCGATTCTTTCCCGGTACAAACGAAGCAATTCAATATCCCGATAATCCTCGATTTCATATTGAACATTGGTCATGCCAAGCTCCTCACCCTGATAGATGTAAGGTGTACCTTGCATGCCATGCAACAGGGTCGCAAGCATTTTAGCGGACTCAACTCTGAACTCGCCATCGTTCCCCCAGCGTGAGACGATCCGTGGCAGGTCGTGGTTATTCCAGAACAGACTGTTCCATGCCTCTCCTTTAAGCTCGGTCTGCCACTTGGACAGTACCGTTTTCAGCTCCATCAGATCCAGAGGTTTGAGATCCCACTTACCCTTGCCCACCTGCTCATCCAGGCTGATATGCTCAAACTGAAATACCATGGAAAACTCACTGCCATCCGGGTTGCTGTACAGTTTCGCAATGTCTGGCGTGGCTCCCCATGTTTCGCCCACCGTTAACAGCTCATTTCCTTTTTGGAACGTTTCCCGACTTAATTCTCGAATATATTCATGGAGAAGAGGCCCGTTTCCTGTGATTTTGGCATCCGGCTCTTTACCGATCAGGTCAATGACATCGAGGCGAAACCCACCGACACCCTTCCCGATCCACCAATTGATCATATTGTACATTTCCTGCCGTACTTTCGGATTGGCCCAGTTGAGGTCCGGCTGCTTGACAGAAAATAAATGTAAATAATATTGGCCTATCTCGGGCACCCACTCCCAGGCTGAACCGCCGAAGGTAGAGCCTAAGTCGTTAGGCGGTGTTCCTTCAATCCCGTCTCGCCATACATAATAGTCATAGTATGGATTGTCCTTTCCCTTTTTGGCTTCCTGAAACCAGGGGTGCTCATCGGATGTATGATTGAGAACCAGATCCATGATAATGCGTATGTTTCGTTTGGCAGCTTCATCAATTAAGGCTTCCATATCCTCCAGTGAGCCAAACATCGGATCAATATCCTGATAATCTGAAATATCATAACCGTAATCATCTTGAGGAGATTTGCATACGGGTGATAACCAGATTGCACCGATTCCAAGCTGCTGCAGATAATCCAGACGGGACACAATGCCCTTCAAGTCACCAATCCCATCCCCATTGCTATCCTGAAAACTGCGCGGATAGATCTGATAAACAACCGTCTCTTTCCACCATTGCTTCGGTACCATACGCTGCTCCACCTCTCTGACGCTGCCCAAGTGGCTGCGCCCTCTATCCTATTTTATTCTTGAGTGATTGCCCTTATATATTAAAATACTCACGTTTATGTTCTCATTGCAGCAGGTTATTCCTTGACCGATCCGACAACGATTCCCGTTACAAAGTATTTCTGGAGCAGCGGATAAATCAGCAGTAGCGGAATCACTGCCACTACGATTTTGGCTGCATTCAGATTTTTATTGGATATCTCGGTCAGATTGCTAAGCTCGCTGGAGTTTGTGCCAGCCTGGAGCAGATCTGCAATATTCACGTTAAGTGACTGGATATAAGTCATAAGTGGATAATTGCTCACTTTGGTCATATAGATCAAACCACTGAAGAAATCATTCCATGTACCCACGATACTGAATAAAGCCACCGTTGCCAGTGCAGGAATAGACACAGGAACGTAAACTTTGAATAAAACCTGAAGCGGGCTCGCGCCGTCGATGAATGCAGCTTCTTCCAGCGCTTTAGGAACGGCTGAGAAAAAGTTCATGACCAGGATCACGCTGAATATCGGTACCGCGCCGGGCAGTACAAGCGCCCAGATGGTGTTGAGCATATCCAGATTTTTAATCAGCAGGTAACTCGGGATCATGCCCCCGCTGAACAGCATCGCAAAGATCATAACATTCATATAGATGTTTCTGCCCTTGAATTCCCTTTTGGATTTGGACAATGGATAAGCCATCAAAGTAATCAAAATCATGTTCAGCACAAGGGAAAGCACTACACGCAGCACAGATATGCCGAAAGAACGCCAGAACTGAGCATCATCAATAATTCGGGTATAAGCTGCTGTTGTGAAGTTAACCGGAACAAGTCCAACTGTATTGGCTGATACCGCCTCGCTGCTGCTGAAGGAAATCGCTACAATATTCCATAAAGGCAGAAGGCAGATCAGCGCAAGCAGGATGACAATAGCATAGATGCAGAACCGGCCCAGTCGATCCTTGAAGTTTGCAGAGTATGACACAGACGTTGCCTCCTTAGAATATTTTGCGATCCGTATATTTTTTGGCGAGCTGATTGGCTGATAACAGTAAAACAATACCGATCACGGACTTGAATAAACCCACTGCCGTACCGAAGCTGTACTGTCTTCCAACCAGACCAATGCGATAAACATACGTATCCAGAATGTCTCCTGATTCATAGACGATCGGATTATAAAGGTTATAGATTTGATCAAAGCCCGCACTTAATATATTGGTCAGACTCATGACACCCATGAGCAGAATAATTGGCAGCATGCCTGGCAGCGTAATGTGCCATACTTTTCTCCACCAGCTGGCCCCGTCCATGCCCGCAGCCTCATATAAGCCCGGGTCGATGGAGGTAATGGCAGCCAGATATACGATGGAGCTGTATCCGAATTCTTTCCATACATCTGTCCCGATAATCAGTGGCTGAAACCATGTGTTGCTGCCTAGGAAATTAATATGCTGTACTCCGAAGAAGGCCAGAATTTGATTTACAATGCCATCCAGGCTAAACATATTAACAACGACCGAAGCAAGCACTACCCAGGATAGAAAGTGCGGCAGATATACAATCGTTTGTACCGATTTCTTAATCGTTTTGATGCGAATTTCATTAAGCAGCACCGAAAAAATGATGGCCATCAGCGTACCGAGCAGAATTTTGCCCAGAGCGATGACTAACGTGTTGCTCACCACTTGTGCAATGTCGGGCAATTTGAACATATAGATGAAATGTTTGAGCCCGACAAATTCAGAGCCAAACATGCCTTTGGCCGGGATATAGTCCTGAAAGGCTGTGATTACGCCAACCATCGGAATATAGCTGAATACAAGCAAAAATAAAATGCCCGGGATCATCATCATATGGTACATTGTACCTGAGCTGATGCGGCCATTACTGTTTGATTTTCGTTGTTTCAAGAAGCATTCTCCTTCCCTGATGAAGAAAGGCCGCGCATGGATATACCCGTGCGCAGCCTCGCACATTCTGTAGATGTTTATGGTTGTGACGTGATCTCGGATTCAATCTCCTGAATTACCTGGTCACCACCTTGTTTTCTCCAATTGACCACAAAAGTATCGAAGTAATCTATCGGTTCCGACCCGGTAATAATTTTGATAAACGACTCCTGCTCCAGCTTGCTCAGATTAGCCCACGTTTGTTTCATGCTAGATGTGGTTCCCGAGAAGGCCGGGGTCATCCATACGAATTTTTTCTCCTTGGTCAGCTTGTCAATCAGCCCTACGCCATTAATACGTGAATGATATTTCGACCAGGCTGTTGTATTGTCTGTATCCATGTCGCTTAAATACGTTTTGATGCTGCCAATATTGTTTTTGGATTCGGTCGTACGGACCTCTTCCAGACTGATTTCGCCTTTAATTCCGCGAACGACATCCGAATAATCGTCCAACAGAGATGTCGCTGAATTGACTTCGATGTTGAATGGCCGGGTCGATCCATCGACGCCAGTCTCTTGATATTTGGCTGCTTCCGGCATCGTTGTTGCAACATCCTTGTCATTCGCCAGCTTGTCGTAGAACAGATTGACAATTTTAACCGCCAGCTCGGGGTGCTCATATCCTTTTCTCACAACGATAAACTGGTTGGATGGATTCGCGTGTGCAACATTGACCTTGCCGTTTGCATCCTCTAATGTATAAGCCGAAAATTTGGCGTTTTTGTCCATCTGCTTCACACTGATCAGGCCCCAGTCAGGAATGTGCCAAGGTCCAAAGGCGATGCCGCTCTGTCCATTCGCATAAAGTGCGGTAATATCATCAAATGTACGAGTCCCGAATTGGGGATCAATGATGCCTGCTTTGAACCAATTTGCCATAATACCTAGCATTTGCTTCGTCTCTTCGGTTGTTGAGCCATAGAAGATTTTGCCGTCCTCACCTTTCATCCAATACTGTGGAAATGCATTCTGCGTTGAAGCAACACCCAGCATTGTATAGGCAGAGCCATTATAATCAGTCGTGTTCATGGTGTTTACAAAAGGAATACCGACCGGATTGCCGGATTGCCCCGGATCTTTTTTCAGAAATTGCTGCGCCGTTTGCTCGACCTCCTCCAGCGTGATCGCTCCGTCTCCATCTGCATCAAGCTTAATTCCGAGCAAATCCAGCCAGTCCTGGCGAACCCAAACCATCGTTGGCGCAGAATCCAGTGAAGTTGCCGGCAGTCCCATCAAACGCCCATCTATCGTTGCATTGCCCAAGGCACGACCATCGTAAGAATCGTATATTTTTTTAATCTCATCGGTGGCGTATTGATCATATACAGCCGTCAGGTCTTCAATCAGATCATTGTCTACCAGTTCCTTCAGCTCATCCTTGGAATCAACACGCATCATGTCGGGCAGCTCCCCGGATGCAATCGCAAGCGAGACCTGACGGCTATAGTCTTCACCGTTGGCTTCAAATTGGTCTGTAATTTTGGCATTAAACGTATCCTTGACCAGCCGGGTATATGCATTGTTCTCGTACGTATCTCCCGCCGGAAGTTTCGGATTGGCTGTGGTCACCCTTCCCATAGTGACGCTGATTTCGTCCTTATACGCACTAAAAGGCTCTCCCGGATTGACTTCATATTTGCCTGCATCCTCTGCAGTAGGTGCCTCTGTGCTTCCACCACAGGCAGCCAGAACAGTAACCATCATGGCAGACATGGACAGCACAGCCAAACGTTTCGTGAACAGATTGCTTTTCATGGACCTTTTCGTTGTCATCTTGTTAGATTCCCCTTCAATCTGATTATCATTTTGTGTACGCTTTCATTATAAGTTGATTACTTCCCCTGCCGGGATAGGGATTGCGCGCTCATTTGGTTAGAGAAATGTTCACCGTTTTCGGGTGAGATTCCCCACATGACACAGCAGAAATACATTTATCCTACCTGCTGCCTTCCATTTGTCTACCCTTTGCTGATTCCACTACTCCATGTCTATGCCAGCTGTCGATATTCACTTGGCAGGAGTCCTGTCATCTCGCGAAAAATTCGGCTGAAGTATTTTTCATCTGTATAACCGACTTGCTCTGCAATCCACGCTATGGTGTGATTCGTATTGACCAGATATTCCTTGGCTTTTTCTACTCGAACGAATCGGGTGTAATCGTTAAATGTGCGTCCCATGAGCTCTTTGAAACATTGACTGAAATAACTTCGGCTGATATTGAGCTGCTGGGATAGTCCGGAAGCAGTGTGCGCCTGAGTCAAATCATTTTGAATGATCTTCACGGCTTTTTTGACCGCCCCCATAATCTCAGGTGAATACCCGTGCTGCTTGTCCGCTTGACGAATGCTCGCTGCGGTTTGTTTGATCCATGTCTCTACTTCGTACCAGGAATCAAATGAATGAATCATAGTGAGTTTCCCGAGTGAACTCTCGGCAAACAGGCGATTCCACTCCATGACGATGAAGTACAGCAGCCCCGTTAGCTGCCCTTTCTGCAACTGTAATGCTTTGAACTGGTGGATAAGTTCACGATAATGATGTTCATGATATGTCCATGGTGTTTGAAACCAGGTTTGTTTAAGCTGATCCAGCTTCTCATCCTGCAGTGCGAGTACAAACGGCTTGTCATCATTCATCGAAAGCGTAAGTACCCTAAGATCCGGAGTATATTTGTAGAAAAACTCAGTTTCAGTGTAATGAATAATCCAGCTTTTGATCTGTGACCACGTTCGTGCTTGTACATCAGACAGCACAAATAGTGTGGTTTGTGGGGCTTGAAGCTGTAACTCCTTCAGCTGCTCAAAGAGCTGCTGCTCCTGTTCTCTGCGCGCTGCCCACATACAGCAGTTTCGTTCAATCTCCCAACGCATCTCATAGTCAGTCACGTTCATCTGTGAAACCCAGGACTGTTCAGAGTTGCGATCCTGAGACACAAGCACATATACAGTTGAATAACGAACATTGTTTTCTTCGAGTGAAGGCACTAAGCGGGTTGGTTGAACTGACTCGTTAATACGTGTATAGATGCGCTGAAGAACATGCTCGAACTGCTCTTTCTCCAGCTGAACTTTGGCGATATAGTCAATGGCTCCCAGCCGAAGTGCTTCTTGAATATAGTCAAAATCCTGATGCAGGGTCAATACGACAATATGTAACCCCGGATAGAGCTGCTTCGCCGCTCTCATCAGCTCAATGCCGGACATGACCGGCATCGCCAGATCGGTCAGCATCAGATCGACAGGATGGCTTTGCAAAAATTCCAATGCTTTCTGCCCGTTGCCGGCTTCTCCAACTACCTCCATATCAAAATCCTTCCAGGGCATTGCAGAGCTAATGCCCTTGCGTACCAGCTTGTCGTCATCAACTATTAACACTTTTATCATGATGAGCGTCTTCTCCTTTTATAGGCAGTATCAACAGGATGTTTGTTCCCTTACCGGGTTCACTTTCGATGCGCAGCTGAGCCTGATTCCCGTATTGGGCCTTCAGCATGCGATGAACATAATTCAGACCGATGCCCATCCCGACTTTATCCTGCTCGGCTACCCGATTGTTCAGCAACTTCTGAATGGTCTCCTCGCTCATGCCTGCCCCGTTATCCTGGATCATAATGTTCAATGTAGAAGTGCAGGTGACCTCGATCTGAATAAAACCTTCATCGCTTAGTCCGTGATACAGCGAATTTTCAACCAGCGGCTGCAGGATAAAGCGAGGTACAGGAATCTGAAGCACCTGCTCATCCGCTGTGATGCGAACATCAAATTCAAAATCATATCGAATCTGCTGCAAAATCAAATATTGTCCCAACGCATTCAATTCTTCCTGCATGGTTGAGATTTGTCCCAGCTTGCCCAGGTTATAATAAAGCAGCTTGTTCAGAGCCTGTACTAGCTTGTCGATCTCTCCCTGCCCGTTCATCACGGCGAGCCAGTGCACCGTATCCAGCGTGTTCATCAGAAAATGTGGATTGATCTGATATAACAGCTTCTCCACCTCCAGGTCGGCGCGAATTTTTTCCTTCTGCTGCACCTCCGTAAACAAATCGCTGATCTGATGCTGCATGTTGGAGAATTCACTGAGCAGAAAATCGAATTCGGGAATAGCTGTGCGAGCCTGCTGGCGATCTGCGGTTTGCGGATTTTTCGACATCCCATTAATCTCGGAATGAAACAGACCGAGTGGTTTATATACCATCTTCCACAGCAGCCAAGCGAGGAAAACAGTAAACCCGAGGAAAAATAAAGCAACCAGCATTATTCGAACCAGCCATTGATTTTTCTCCTGCTGGTATTGATCCTGGGAAATGACGGACACGACACTCCATTTCTGCGGAGAATCGGTCTTGAACCAGTGATAACCGCGAGATGTGCCGTCTTTGCCGGATGCGCTCGTTAAGCTGTTGAAGTTTTCTCCGACTCGGATCGTATCGGGTATTTCACTGTAGACCGTATTGCCTTCGGCATCCAGAATAAGATGAGATACGGTGCTGCTCGATTGATTGGAACCCAGAATATCCTCGGTCAGACGAAAGCCGGATTCAACATAAATATACACATCATCTCTGCCAGAGAGCTTCACTTTACGCATTGCGGACAGAACCAACTCGTCATTGAAACGGTTCATGCTGACATGCGGGCTATAATAGCTGATGCCATAGGATTGAAAGAGGATTGGCAAAGCTTCAGGAGAAAACCGATCTTTGATCGGAAAATTGCCGAATTGCGTGGTCCCTTCTTTTTGAAAATAATACAAGGTCAATCCGATATTCGGATTGGTAAATGTCACAACGCTTAACTCGCTCTTTAATTCGTCTCTAGCTTCAATTTTTTCAAATATACCAGAGGCAGGGTCCAGAAATTGCTGCAGCCTTTTGCCTGCCGTACCACTGTAGGACAATTGCTGGGTTACGTGATTCAGGTTGGTGATGGAGTTCTCCAATGACGAGGTCACCTGCTGCAGATTACTTCGAATTCCATCGTCAATCTTATTAGCAAAGATGGAGTCGATCGTGTAATACGAGATGGCAAATATACTGATAAAGGGGACAAACGCACTGAGGAAAAACAACAAAAAGATTCTTTTCTTTAGTGTCATGTTGATATTCTCCTTGCTAAATAAATGAAACAGCAAGCCTCCTGCTGTGGAAGCTTGCCTTTGCTTTCATAATTATAGAAGGTTATTCGAATAAGTCAAACGCTTTCATCTGGAATCCCGACTAATAATATCAATGGCATTAAACAGAAATGGTTTTCCGTCTAAATAATGTTGAAGGATCGCTTGAGCGTATGGCTGCTCCGCTTGAAGACTCTCGGTTTCCCGAGGATTGGGGGCATGATGGCTGGTATTTTCAATCAGGACCATTACGAAAAATGCCTCTAATGCGGTGTACCAATCTTGATCCAACGTTCTGATGCTTTCGTAGCCTTGAATGACTAATTTTCTTTGTGCGGGATACAGTCCCAGAATCACATGGGCCATATCGTAAGTAAAGAATCCGTAGCCACATCTTCCAAAATCAATGGCGCGAGGCTGCCCGTCATGAAAAACGATATTGCCCTGATGGAGGTCACCATGAATCAAGCCGTAGCTGTTCTTTTCAACCGAAAGTGTGGCAAGCCATGAGGAAACCCGGTCGGCGGCTTCACGATAAAGCTGGAATTCTGCTTCACGCAGAAAGTTGCTGTAATACTTCGTTAATCGAGCCCAGGCTTGCTGAAATGTCTGCTGACCCCATGCAGGACGTTTGAAATTGGAGTTTTGGGCGAGCGTCAAACCCTCGGTGGCTTGATGCAGTTTAGCCAAAAGCACACCTTCCTGATACACCTGATCATCCGTAAGCGCCCCTTGCGAATGCTCACCCTCAACCCAACTTAGTAATGTGGCATGATATTCGACATCACCATCTCGTTCGAGTGTAATTACTCTGGAGCCGGCAGCACTTACAAGCCCTCGAGGTATGATCAGATCACTGTTTGCATGAAGAGATTCAAGGAATAATAATTCAGATTCAATCTCCTGTATATCCATTCCTGAATGAATTCGAAGCAATAGCTTTTGCTTCTCCTGTGTTTCCAAGACAAAGGTACATGTGCCCGAGAGCTGGTTGAATCGAATCTGCTCCCAGTCCAGCTGATAATAGGATAGTGCCTGTAAAGCGGCCTGTTTACATTGCAGCAGCGTCTGCTGAAGTTCTTTCTCTGATTCAAAATGAAACATGATGAGCATCCCCTTTTCCTGATGTTTAGTGTCATATGAACATGTATTAAAACAAAATATTCATATCTGTAGTGTACAGGGAAGCTGATCTTCAATTATAGGCAGAGTCTGTTTATATTCATTCCTTACATAACATTCCTGAAGATGATGGGAGCGCCTAGATCATCAATTTCTTGAGCTCGTTGGAAAGACCGGATGTTTGCGCGGCATGATTCAGTGTAATTACCAGCCTTTCTAATTCAAGTTTGAATTGAATTCAGGGTTTACTTAATTCAACAATTTCCTGTTTTTTCACAAAAAAACCTCCAATTATACTTGGAGGAGATGGATGGATCTATATTTACAAATCAATATAACTGACAGCAATTGAACCAGGACCCGTATGAGAGCCGATTACACAACCGCCTTCAATCAGAATAATGTCTTTGAAATGATTTGTCTGTATAAGCGAGGCATGTAATCTTTCCGTTAGTTTCTCTGCAAAAGTTTGAGCAATAATAAGTACGTTTGGACAAATTTCATTTTTACGCGTAACGATTTTCTGTAGTACTCCGTCCAGCGCCTTTTCCATTTTCCCGCGATACTTTTGAATAGAGCGTACTTCTCCCTGAATAATATTAAGCACAGGACGTACTTTAAGAACATTGCCAATTAAATGCTGTAAACTGCTCACTCGACCACCCTTATATAGATAATCCAGTCGGTCCACTAATACATCAATATTAACCTTCTCTCGTACATTCTCAATATCCTTGATGACCTGCTCCAGCGAGTGTCCTGCTTCGAGTGCCCGGGCTGCCCTTACTACCAGTATGGCATAACTTGCAGACAAATGCATTGAATCGACGATATGAATCTGCCCATCCGGCAGCTCGGAGGCTGCAATGTGCGCATTCTGATTAGTAGAAGACACCTTGGATGACATGCTGATATATAAGATCTGTTTGCCTTCTTCAAGCTCCTGTTCGAAGAAACGAATGAAATCAGCCGGTGATGGCGCGGCAGTTTTGGGAATGATGCCCTCCTCATCAGAGCGGTGGTACAGCTCTCCAGTTGTAATATCTATATTGTCCTTGTACGATTGAGCACCCATAACGACATATAACGGCACAACGCTGATATCGTAACGGTCAAGTAGTTCCTTTGATAAATCTGAGGTGCTGTCCACCATTAATTTAATGTTCGAGGTCATTGCCATAGCTGCATCCATCCATTCTCATAGGATTTGATAAATGTATAAGTTAAAATATCATTTGATACAAAATTATATCATTTTTGGATGCGAGTCAACTTTTCTATAAGAACGATAGAAAGTTGACACTCATATTTACTCCAGGTATGACATTTAATCCATCTGGAGACTAATATGATGAACCCGATCTGTAAGTCTGGTTGTAAATTCTTCAACCATTTTAGGAACCGGTTCATCCACTTTTGTAATTCTGCCCAATATAGCTTTGTTATCGGAACTGAGCTGTTCAATTGGAACTGTGACGAGCTGTTCCTTATAGGTGGAGGACAACGTATTCACGATAAAATCGGGTGCAATGGTAATTGCATTCCCCTTAACGACCATCTGAACCAATGCGTCCGTGTTATTTGTAATCAGGGATATACGATTGCCAGCACTGGCAGACATCAGATAATGAGCAATATTCTCGATATGTTCGTCTTTATATAGAACAAACTCCTCATTTTCTAAGGCTTCTGGAGATATCGTTTTGAAATAACGTAGTGGTGAACTGATATTCATAACGATTACGGCATTACCTTCTACGATCGGCACCCATTCAAGCGAAGAGTTCTGTTGACTTTTACTGTAGGATAATAAACCCATGTTTGCATAACCGTCCTGAACGTGCTTTATGACAGTTTGAGTGTCACCTTCGATCATCTGCACCTTGAGTGTGGGATAACTTTGCATGAGCTCTAACGTAGCCTGAACAACTTGCGGAACAAAACCGGGAATGGTTGCTATTGTAATGCTCTCCATATGATCTTCTTTCAGTATAAGCAATTCATGCTGCATGCTGTCTATATTTTTCAGAATAGCTGCGGCATGCTTCAGAACCAACTCCCCTTCGACTGTGGGAGCAACGCCCTTTTTGGTGCGGTGAAAAATAATTGTGTCCATCTCTTCTTCAAGCTGCCTGATGGATTGGCTGATTGTCGGTACGGTCAGATGATGCACACTTGCTGCCTTGGTAAATGAACCGAATTGTGCAGCAGATATCAGATACTGCAACTGAGTAATGTTCATCTCATTCTCCCTACCCTTAAATAAAAATTTATGATACTAAATTATATTTAAATATATTTTATAATGCTAATCAAGTATGATTTGTCTAAGGAGGTCGGTATTATGCGTAGTATTCGAAGTTTTCTTGTAGAATTGTTGCTCAGAATGACAAAAAGAAAAATGAATGTAGATGAATTTATGGAAGAACGTAGAAAAATAAATAGTGTGCCCTATGAAGTTCCCGCAAAACTAAAACATAAATACAGTATAACCAAGGATCAGAGCCTCCCCGTAGATACTTATATGATGAAATCGAAATCTCGATCGGATGAGCGGATCGTTCTATATTTGCCTGGTGGAGGATATGTTGACCAGCCACTGACATGGCACTGGCATTTCCTGAATCATCTCACGGAGCAATTAAATTGTACGGTATATGCAGCGGTGTATCCAAAGGCTCCTAATTATCAATGCATCGATGCGATTGCTAGTGTACTGATCGTCTATCAGCATATCTTGAAAACAACTAAACCAGAAAACATCACCATTATGGGTGATTCTGCGGGTGGTGGCCTTTCTCTCGCCTTCGCGCAATATTTGCAAGAACAAGGATTGCCGCAGCCAAAAGACATTATTCTCTTGTCACCATGGCTCGACATAACTTTGAGTAGTCCGGAGGTTATGGCAATGATTGATAAGGAGCCTATGCTGAATTGGGACATGCTGGTTGCATCTGGTAAATCATATGCAGGTGAACTGCCACGTTCTCACTACCTGGTCAGTCCGATTCATGGAGAGATCAAAAATCTGGGTAAAATCTCGGTGTTTATCGGGACCCATGAATTTTTCCTTCCGGATGCACGTAAATTCAAAGAAAAGGCTGCCCGGCAGTCTGTTGCTATCAATTATTTTGAGTATCCCAAAATGAATCATGTTTTCCCCGTGTTTCCGATCCCTGAAGCCAAAAAGGCACTCAAGCAAATTGTCGATATCATCAAAAGCTAAATGCTGAAATGTGATCTGCTCGGCTCCTAACATCAAAAAGCCCAACAATCGTCTGAGCTGAGTGTTGGGCCAGTTTCTTTATTTGAACCATGGTGAGGCCAGGACAACGGCCGTGATAAAAAATAATTGCAGCAGCAAGCGGGGAAACACGGGCAGTACCTGCTTCCCATTGATGGTTATTTTATGGCGTGCGGCATGAATGTTGGCAGGAAACATGAGAATTAACATAAGCAGAAGTCCGATAGACGCAATCCAGTCAATACCAGGAATCAGAAGGCCTGCAGCGCCTGCAATTTCGAGTACGCCTGTCCAGGTTACTGCCCGCTCTTTGTTCGTGATGCCCGGCGGGACCATATTCAACAGATCTGTTCTTCGTTTGCCCCAGTGAGCCGATGCGGTCATCAGGAACATAAGCGCTACTGCAAGCTGGAGAGCGGGATGCCAATGATCCAGCATTGGAACACCAAGCCAGCCGATTCCACGGAACAGGAGAAACGTTGTACATAATACGATAAATGGTGCCATGGTACATCCCCTTTTCATCATTCGTCAGTGAATGTGTTATTGTGTAGCAGTTCTTAATATCTCTGCCATAAATGAAGCAATTTCCTTTGGTTTAAGTCCGTCCTGGTCGTTCGTTTTCATAAAGCTTCGCACACGTAATCCCATAGAAAGCAGTACAAAGAGCTCTCCCATACTATTAGCGTCAACAGAACGGTTAATGACCTGATGCTGCTGCCCAAGTTCAATCCAGTGAACAGAATGTTTAACCGAGGTATCGTAGAACTGCTGCAAAGCTTCGGATACTTCAGGATCATCTTCTTTCCCCAGCAAATACGCTAGAACCTTATTCGTAATCAGCTCCCGATCCTCCATCCCCGATAGATTGGCTGCAATAATCTGCATCGGTCCCTCGAACGTTTTGATCTCGGCTTCAGCAACGTTATTTAATACAGCTTCATGAATCATGTCGAGATGTTCAAGAAGAATCCAGATAAAAATTTCGTCTTTGGTTTTAACGTAATGAAAAATGGCCCCTTTGGACAAGCCAGATCGCTCCATAATTTCTTTCAAGGTAATGGAATGGCAGCCCTTGTCACGGAGAAGTTCCTTTGTTGCTTTTAACAGCTGCTCAGTTGTCTGTTTACGTCGATCTTCATTTTTCATCAGAAGTCCTCCCAAATATGTTACCTTCATTATATAAACCGACCAGCGGTTTGTAAATAGACGTGCGATGACATTCCACATTCTTAAGAACGTCAACGTATGAAAAAAACGATTCAATACTGCTGCATTACATTATTAAGTTGTGTAACAGCCTCGTTTCAATCGCAGTCTTCATCTTTAAAATGAAAATGTTCATGATTGACTGCATCCATGCCCACCAATTTACCGTTCTTTTTGTGATAATATGCAAAATTACGATTCAATGGCAGCTGCAGTAGTTGATAATTGTGATCTCGTGGGAGAGAATGGATTTCTTTCATGGCTGACTCTTTTGTGCTGTATATGCCTATGGGATAGAAATTGGGGAAATTGGCCGAAACATCCGTGACGAATATTCCCCAGACGAATTCATCTGTCAATCGTTCTCAATCCTTTTCTATAAAATGATCTACTGCGGCTTGCTCAATGGCAAGCCCTTTCTTGTAACGTTCCATGAACCGGGCAAATCCGTTCACGTCAACACGGTCTGGCTCCATCTTGCTCGCTTCTATACCATTAAACACTTGAAGTGTTAGAAAATCCACCAAGCTCTCGTTTTTCTTCTTCTGAATCATATAGGAAGCTAATACAGCTATTCCCCATGACCCGCCTTCACCAGCTGTTGACATCACGGATACGGGAACATCTAGTGCAGCTGCACATATTTTTTGACCGACAAGCGGCGTTTTGAATAATCCTCCATGTGCCACAATATGTTTGACAGCTACATTCTCCTTTTGCGTCAAAATATCCATTCCGAGTCTTAATGCGCCAAATGCACTGAACAGATGTGTTCTCATAAAATTAGTCAGATTAAATCGACTGTCCGGGGAACGGACAAATAGCGGGCGCCCCTTGCTTATTCCAGTAATGTTCTCACCGGAATAGTAACCATAACTCAACAAACCGCCTCCGTCGGGGTCTGCCTCCATCGCTTTATTAAACAGAACATGAAATAAATGATTGTGGTCAATGGCTAATCCCATGGCCTCACAACATTCATGGAACAGTCTGATCCATGCGTTGATATCACTGGTGCAATTGTTAGCCAGAACCATGGCAACCGGGTTTCCATCGGGTGTAGCGACAATATCAATCTCGGGATATACCCCGATATCTTTGTCCAGAACGAACATTGCAAAAATGGATGTACCAGCCGATATATTGCCGCTGCGTGTTTGAATACTATTCGTAGCCACCATGCCCGTTCCGGCATCACCTTCCGGGGGGCAGAACGGAATGCCAGCTTGCAGATCGCCAGATGGGTCGATAAGTCGTGCTCCGGTCTCGTGAAGATAACCAGCATGTTCACCAGCTGTAAGTACAGAAGGTAAAATGTCTTTAAGATGCCAAGGGTAAGCTTTATCGCGAATGAGCTCGTTAAACTGTGCAAGCATCTTCTTATTGTATCCGCATGTTGTCCTGTCAATCGGGAACATGCCCGAAGCATCCCCTGCCCCGATAGCCTTACTTCCTGTTAGAAGAAAGTGCATGTAACCTGACAACGTTGTTATATATTTAATGTGCTTGACATGTTCCTCATTGTTTAAGATGGCTTGATACAGATGTGCAATGCTCCATCGCTCAGGAATTTTAAATTGAAATTGTCGGGTCAAGCAAGTTGCTGCTGTACTCGTTGTGGCATTACGCCATGTACGAAATGGAACTAATAGTTCTCCTGATTCATCCAGAACAATATACCCCTGCATCATTCCAGAGCATCCGATGGCACCTATTTTTTGCAGCTTTACTCCATAGTTCGTCATAACCTGTTGCTTGAGTTGACCATATACATCTTGTAACCCATGAACCATCTCATGTTGATGATAGGTCCAATAATGACCGATTAGCTGATTTTCCCATTCATAACTGCTGGAAGCGATAATTTCAAACTGCTTATTGATCAGGGCAGCTTTGATCCGTGTAGAACCAAATTCAATACCAAGTGAGCTTTCTCCGCTGACAATCGCTTCTTTAAAATGTTGATCCATTGGGTTCGATGCACCACCTTATAGGTTGATGAATGCGCTTTAGATTTTATTTCTGATGAGATGATAACATGTTCAAGGCACTTTGTATATTGGATAAACTAAGTTTGTTAATAAAATGTAAAAAGACATCTCTTATTCTCTATTTGCGTTTGATAGAAGGTTGACCAGCCGTCTACGCAAATGAGAACAAAACATGTCTCTCATCAGTATTGTCTATATAGCGCCCTACTCACTTTAAGCTACTCAGCTTTTCAACAGCCTGCTGTTCATCTGGCAGGAAGAATATATCATTACCATTATTGCTCTCATAAATAAAGTCTTTGAGGCTTTTACTGGTGTAACTCGAGAAGTCGCCAACGATTGCAATTTTGGTCTGATAGTTGATGAACTTTTGAAGCACTTCCCCTGCCAAACGTGTTTTCAGATCAAAGAACTCTTCACATACATCAGCTTTATTAACAATAATGCGGTGACTATCGACTTCATATCTAACTGTTGCCATGAGATCGATCGCAGACTGAACATCTGTAATTAATTGTTCACTGCCAGTAACGTAAGCAATAGTTACGCCATTTTCGTTGATTTTTTTAATGTTCATTTTTATTCACTCATTTCTCAAATTTCATGACCCAATATCTTGCTCCAGGTTCGCCTTCTTCTACAACAGGCTGCCAGCCTTGCTTCTTATAGAAACCAAGTGCTTTATGATTGTCAGACACACATTTCAACGTAACGGGTGTTCCCAGTTCTTCGACAGATTGCTGAAGCAGCAGTTTACCCGCGCCTTTGCCCGCAGCAGTCGGATGCACAAATAAATTATGGATAAAGCGGTCTGGTACATACAGCGAAGCAAATCCTAGCACTTGACCATCTTCCTCTGCCAGCAGAATTTGTTCTTCTGATGTATCCCGGTCAAAATCGTCAAGAGACATCTCATCGGAATTGGCCCAATGGAAGCTCTCCCGACGGGAATCCAGATATATTTTTCTTAATTGTGGGATGTCTTCCATATTCGCTTCTCTTATGATCATTCGATCAATCCCCCTGTCCTTTAGTTGGTGTTGTGGTTTGATGGGTGGCCGTTTCTATAATTCGTTTGGCCTGCATCCGTCCAGCCTGCAACAAGTCATCGCTGAGCTTTGCATCGCTGACCGCACGTGCCAGAGCAACTGAACCGACCATACTGCTTACCAACGCATACCCGGCAGACGTATCGATCTCTGCCATGTTTGTGACAAATTCGATAAAGTGCTGTAACTCCTGGGTGTAGGCTTCGCGAATCTGCTTCGATAATTGAGGTATTTCTCCCGACAAAGCGGGCAGAATACAGCCAATCTCTGACTGATCCCGATGAAGTGGGCTTAAATAAAATTCAATCACGGCCTCAATCGGCAGCAGATCTTCATCTTTGTTTTTGTCAGCCACGCGCTGTAACGTTTCAATGGTATCACCAATGGCAAACTGACATGTCTCCATCACAAGCTGATCCTTGTTCTGAAAATGAGAGTAGAACCCTCCATGGGTCAGTCCCGCCCCCTTCATAATGTAGGGAAGGCTGATGTTTTGAACCCCATGGGTTCGGAAAGCTTTTGCCGCGCTGGTGATAATATGCTGTCGCACTTTGAGCTTATGCCCTTCGGGATAAGGCATGTGACCTCCACTCCTTAATATAACTCTAAAATATGACAATTCATATAATTCTAAAAATTTTTATTAATATAGCTCTAAAATATTATAACCATCATATTGTATAGGTGTCAATTCTGAAATATCATATTGACTCCTTTAAAATATGATGACTATAATATATTACGTTCATCATATTTTAAACCCGGAGGTGCTCCACAATGAAACAGTTAGAACTCGTAGATACTTTAGTCATTGGCTCAGGACCAGGAGGTTATGTTGCCGCATTGCGCTCGTCACAGCTTGGTATGAAGACCGCCATTGTAGAGCGTGAGCAGGTTGGTGGTGTGTGTACACATGTGGGATGTATTCCTTCCAAAGCGCTGATTGCAGAAGCAGAGCGTTTTCATATACGCAAGCAGTTGGGGGCAGTTCACGAAGCTGATGCTTATCCGCAAGCTCAAGCTTTCAAGCAGGCAGTGGTTAACAAGCAGTCTGGAGGAGTTCAGTTTTTGCTAAAAACGGCGGGTGTTACCCTTCTGGAAGGCGAAGCTCGCTTGATCGATGCTCATACGGCCCGGATACATCATGCTGAAAACGGTGAGCAGCAGATCGGCTTTAAACATCTCATTTTGGCAACGGGGTCTCGCCCTATTGAGATCCCTTCTCTTCCCTTTGGCGGTCGTATTCTGTCCTCCACTGAAGCACTGTCCCTGCCTCATATTCCGAAGAGTCTGGTTGTCGTTGGTGGTGGTTATATCGGAGTAGAGCTGGGTCAGATGTTTGCCAGATTCGGCGCTAACGTAACCATTGTGGAGGGCGGTGAGCAAGTGCTGCCCGGATTCGAAAGTGAAATTGTGTCCCCTGTCATTCGCCAGCTGCAGAAGAATGGCATTACGATGATTACAGGGGCTAAGGTTTCAGGCGCCGAGCAGCATAGCAGCAATATTGATCTGTATTATACACGTCAGAATGAACAGTATGTTATACAGGCTGAATATGCACTGGTAACCGTAGGTCGAAAACCCAATACGGACGGAGCTCTCGGGCTCGAACATATCGGGTTGACCTCTGATTCAAGAGGTTTGATCGAGATCGACGAGCAGTGCAGAACGGCTATCCAGCATATTTATGCGATTGGCGATATCGTTCAAGGCCCTGCTCTCGCTCATAAAGCTTCGTATGAAGCGAAGATTGCAGCAGAAGCGATCGCAGGCCAACCGTCCGCGATTGACTACAAGGCACTTCCGCTGGTTGTGTTCTCACATCCAGAAGTAACAAGTGTAGGGTTAAGCGAGACGTCGTGCAAGCAACAATCCATCCCGGTTATCGTTGGGAAATCCGTTTTCTCTATTAATGGTCGTGCTCTGGCTCTCAAGGAAACCGAAGGTTTTGTCAAAATCGTTGCCCATGCCACAACCGGTCTTGTATTAGGTGCACAGATTGTTGGTGCTGAGGCTTCTACCCTCATATCCGAGCTGTCGCTTGCCATTGAGATGGGAGCAACGGTCGAGGATTTGGCGATGACCATTCATCCCCACCCGACGTTGGGGGAGATCATCATGGAGGCAGCTGAACATGCCTGCCGGAAAATCGAAAAAAATTAAATATAGGGAGAGATCGTTGTGAAGTTTAAATGGGTAACTTATATGGTCATAGCTGTAATTATTATTTTGGCAGGCGGTTTGTTAGTTGCTGCAGGTACAGATGCTGTAAGTCAGGCTGAGAATACAAAGCAAGCTATCTTGAATACAGAGCCCGAAACAGAAGCGTTTTATGTAGACCTGTACATCCCGGAATCACAAATTAAGCAGTTTCGTACTCAGCAAAAGATAGATGTTCATTTTCCTTATTTGGAAGAACCTCTTGTAAAGCAAGGTGTGATTACTTCGGTATCTGCCTCTCCCCAGTTCGCCAACCTGCGCATGACTCGGGATAAGGGGCAGTCAGATTTGAGTATGTTCCTGATTCGAGTATCCATTCCATCCAGTAAAGAGCTGCTTCCCGGGATGACAGCGGAGGTGCGGGTTGATGAAATCACTGGCTGATGAGTGGAAACACATACGCGGGAGTAAATGGATTATTGTTATTTTCGTTGCTCCTCTGATTGCTGCTGTATTTTTCGGGCTTATGTTCTCCCGAAATCAGTTAAGCGAAACACCTGTTGTCGTGGTGGATGAAGACCATTCCTCCTATTCGAGACAACTTATTGAGAAAATCAATGCATCTCAATATATGGATGTCACCAATGTGTTTGCCAATCGACTCTCTCCCGATATACTGCTGGCTAATGAGCAGACTGTGGCTGTTATATACATCCCGGAAGGCTTGCAGCAGCGTAAAGACAAGGGGTTGTCTTCAAGTATCGGAATCTGGATGGACAATACGATGCCTTCCAGCCTGAGCGGGATTCGGCCTGCCATTCAGGAGATTATAACGACCGAAAATATGACGCTTTCTCTAACCCATCTTGCTGAAAGCGGTATGGACATGGAATCAGCCAGAAATCTGTTGTCCCCACTATCTATGGCACAACGCATGTTATATAATCCAACCTCCAGTTATGTTGGTACAATGGTGATTGGCTTTGTAAACATTATTATACTGATGCTTACGACAGGTGCGGCCGGTGCGATTGCTCCCCGCCTTCGGCAGGAAGGAAAACTGATGTCGGCTGGAGATTCGCCCTTCCATCTCTGGATTAGAGCTGTACCTTATGCATTATTGTGTACCTGCTCTTCCCTGCTCAGTTACGGGATGTTAAAGCAGGTAGGACATATGCGATTTGAAGCAGCACCTTATATTTTTGTTGTGCCTCTACTGCTGTATTCGATGGCATTATGTTTGCTGGCAGTGCTGCTCGGATACTCTGTTCGAAATGTATCCAAGGTTGGTGCACGAATGAGTATTATTCTGTACCCTTCATTTCTGGTAACCGGTATTCAATTAACACCGCTTGCGTTCCCGACATTCTTTCAGGTAACTGCATGGGCTCTGCCGATGAACTGGCTCAATCGTATGATCCGGGGGATGGCCTTCCGGCACGGTGAATTGGGTTTTTACAGCCTGGAGCTGGGAGCTTGTATTCTCATCATAGGTTTGGCCTCGCTAGGGATTGGAATATTCCTGCGGCGAGAGCTGCGGAAACAGTCCTCCCAAGCCTACGCTGAAGCTGCTCTATAACATGAAAATCGCCGCCAGCCTGTTATTGTTATCACGACAGGCTGCGGCGATTATTGTATATAAGGTGAAGTACGCTGGAGTCTACACGTCACACAGTGGCGTACCTTCAGTTTTGTAGTGCTTATAGCTCATGGTTTATGGTTTATGAGGTGTTTCTACCGTTTTGCTCCCCATCGACATGGAAAGCTGTACACTGATCATCAGCACTACAATGACCAGCATAGCAGTGATCGAGGCGTTGAAATGTCCGCTAAGATCAAAAATTCCTCCGATAACCAGCGGGCCGAAAGCTCCCATAGTATAACCACCCATCTGTGACATGGCAGACCAGGTTCCCGCTTCCTCTGCCGTACGCGTTTCTACAATAGGCAGCATTAAGGCCAAAGGGAATAATCCACCGGCACCTATGCCCAGAAAAATTACGGCAGGAAGCATGGGAACTGGTGATAAGAGTAATGCTAGACCGATGAGTTCCGAAATGCTGCACAAGACCAGCCACAGCTTGAGCTTGCCTGAGCGATTCACCAGATTTGGAATGAGCAGCGCAGCGGGCACTTGAATCAATGTAAACAAGGTAAGCAGGATCGTTGCATCTTGTGTGCTGTATCCAAAGCTGAGAGCAATCGGTGATATCCAGGCTGTCAGGCTGTAGAACATGCTGGCCATAAAGCCGAAGAACAAGGTGAACCGAATCGCTTTTTTGTTGCCCAGCGGAAGCCGAAGACGCTGCATTCTGCTGCTGGAAGATTGTTTTTTGCGAATAAGTGGCAGCCAGAAAATCAAAGCTAGTATTCCCAGCACAGTCCAGCAGGACAAAGCGAGTGTTAAGTTATTTTGGGCCTGATGATAGATCGGAATGGTCAACCCTGATGCCAGCGCCGCTCCAATCGTCATGGAGACGGAGTAGATACTGACAACGCCGGGGCTGCCGGGGAAATACTTTTTGATATAGCTGGATAACAGAGGGCCAGCGAAGCTGATCCCGATTCCTCCCGACAAAGCGGTAACCAGAAGCATCGTGACGGACTGATCTGCACCGCGCAGTGCAGTCGCTAATGTAATCAGCAGCAGTGATATAAAAAGCGTTCGCTCCAGACCTAGCCGCTGACTAAGCGCCGTGGCAGCAGGGGCAAACAGTCCCATACACAGCACAGGCAACGTTGTTAGCAGACTTGCCGTTAATGCACTTATACCAAGCTCGGACTGAATCATGCCCATCATTGAAGCTACAGAAGTAATGATAGGACGCAGGTTCAATGCCGCGATCGATAGCGCCAATAATAAGAATGTTTTTTTCATCGTGTTCTTCCTCCTGAGTCTTGTTGAAGTCACTTTGAGTATAAGCTCGCCTGTTCCATTGATCAATCCAATAATTCGTATTATTATGATAGTAAAATACTATTATTCATTGGGGTGAAGTGTATCGATACTCGAAATATTACGTATTTTATGGCCGTATTTGAGCATCTTCATTTTACAAAGGCCGCAGAAGAATTGGGCATTTCCCAGCCTACGCTGAGTCAGCAGATTCGTCTGCTGGAAGCGGAATTGGGTACACCTCTCTTTGACCGGATTGGCAAAAAAGTCATTGCAACCGAGGCAGGCAAGCTTCTCCATCAATACGGAATGAAAATGCTTCAGGCGGAGATGGATGCGAAGAATGCGATTAAAGAGCTGTTATCCGAGAAACGTGGAACCGTACGTCTGGCTGTATTACCCTCTGACCTTGATTTTCAGCTCGTTCCGCTTTTTGTCGAGTTCAAAACCCGCTATCCTGATACTAAACTGCAGGCCTTCTCCACCATTTACGTTCGGGATGAAGTGCTGGCACATCAAGTCGATCTCGGGGTTGGTCTGCGTGCTCCTGTGGATAAAAGGCTGGTACAGATTCCGCTAGGCAGTGAGCAGTATGAAGTGTTTGTTCATACCTCAAGCGAGCTGGCGAATAGACATGAGATTGCTCTTGAAGAACTGACGGAACACGCTCTTGTAATGTATCCTAAGGGGTATTTGGGCAGAGATTTGGTGGATGATGTTTGCCGGGAACAAGGCCTGGAATTAAGTACGGTTATGGAGGTTGGTTCTGCGTCTTCCCTGCTGCAGCTGGTTGCGGCAGGCATCGGTGCCACAATTCAGCCAAGAGAGCTACTGAAACAGCATTCCGGCTGGTCTGATATCGTTTCCATCCCGATTGCTGGACCTGTGCCTGTCAGGCATATGGAGCTGACTTATTATGCGGACCGTTTTATTAGCAAGGCTCAGCAGCAGTTAATGGAATGGCTGATTGACTTTTTTAAATCCAGAGTAGACTGAGCTTCAGTAGAACTGCTTGAATATTACGAATAACAGCGAAGACTATTAAAAGTTAAAGGATGATTTGTAGATGGAGAAAACAAACGAAGCGTATGCGGTGTCGGAGAGACTTATTATTCGATCATTTAACATGCAGGATATACAGGCTTTTTATCAATACAGGGCTAATCCAGAGGTTGCTCGTTTTCAATCCTGGGAAAATTATACCCTTCAGGATGCTGAGACCTTTGTCAGTAAACAAATGGCACAATCTCCCGATCAAGCCGGGACGTGGTTTCAATACGCCATTGCCTTGTCCGCTAATAATCAATTGATCGGGGATTGTGCAATCCATACCCTTGGAGCTGAACCTCGTAATGTTGAGCTTGGCTTCACGCTGGCCCCCGAGTACCAAGGTATGGGATATATGCATGAAGCACTTTGCGCCCTGCTTGACTATGTATTTGGCTCACTGAACAAACATAAAGTGATTGCTTTTGCTGATGTGCGTAACGCCAAATCCATTCGAGTGCTTGAACGATTAGGAATGAGGCGGGAGGGACATTTGCTCGAAAATTACATGTCCAAGGGTCAGTGGATAGATGAGTATCAATATGCAGTTTTAAGATCAGAATGGATGGACAAGCCGTAACGTCTATAATTTCAGTGGGGTGATTACTTTATTCGGTACCCACCCCTTCTCCCCATCAGCAGTGAATACGAGACTCCACTCATTCAACTCTGATTCCTTCTCCACAATCATGCCCGGGGCAACATTCAATTCATGTGCAGAATAGTTTTGTTGAACACTTGCCATCAGTTTATCATCAGGTGCACTCAGGATTTGCTTTGGCACCCAGCCTTTCTTCCTGGAGTGCAATGCTTCACAGAAAATCCAGTTCGGGAATTCGGTATCTTCTTTTCCGTACAGAACCACATCTCCCTTGGACAACACAATCGGATCTGGATAATTCGAATGATGCGTGTGAACGACTATATACTTCTTCATATGTATTCCCTCCATCTTTCAAGGCTGTATTCTACCATAAGCGCAAAGAAAGACACGTACTCCTTCAGTAAGGATACGTTTGGTCTGGTCTTTCTCCAAAGCCCCATTTTTTTTAGGTTGATTAAATACCATTAAAAACGTTAATGCGGCAAAGTGTTTTGCTGCCATCTCAGGATCAGATACATGGAGCAATCCGGTTTGTGCAAACTCGGTAAACCTTCTGATAAGCCCCTCTTCCGTTGCATAATCCAGATTCTCCAGAAATGAGGTTGGCAGATTATCAGCTTCTACCGTAACCAGACGGATCAAAGCACTGTAGTCAGACGAACCATTGGCCGAAGCCACGAATTGTTCGCAGAATGTGACAAGCGCCTGCTCCAAATCCTCGAATTCGAAGAGATGGTCTGCAATCCCTTGTTCGATCAGCTCGAGAACCGCCCCGCTCGTTTCTTCCACAACGGCAAGCAGCAAGCTCTGTTTGTCACCATAATAATCATAGACGGTCCGTTTGGAAACTCCTGCTTTTGCTGCCACTGCATCGACGCTGGAACGATCAAATCCATCTAAAAGAAACAGGTCTCTAGCTGCCCCAATAATTTTAGCTCGTTTGTCTAAAGAGCCTTTGCGAACTTTTTTGTTTTCCGTATTCTCCATCCGTAAGTTCCCCCTTATAGATATACTATCAAAAATAAGTTCCACTTTACAAACTACACTGCACGGTGTAGTTTAATATGTGTGACATAATAAAATATGAATCAAGGAGGATTTTACCCATGAAAGCCATGCAATCTTTTGTTGATGTCCTTATTGTCGGTGCAGGACCAACAGGACTTACACTTGCTTGCGACCTTGCCCGTCGAAACGTTAATCATCGTATTATTGAACGAGGCACCTCGTATAACACAGCCTCTCGCGCCAAAGGAATCCAACCTCGCTCACTTGAAGTCATTGATGATTTGGAGGCTGTTCAGTACATTATCAACACAGGTGTCGTGGATTTGCCTGTTCGTTATTACACTGAGGATGGCGGGTTTGCAGATAAGCCGCCAATTACAGTTGCAGCCAGCGCTGAACTTGAGACACCCTATCGTGATCCACTTTGGATTGCTCAATTCGATGTGGAAAAAGCATTGCGTAACCGATATTCGGTGCTTGGCGGCCAAATTGAGTTGGGAAAGGAAGCTGTCAAGCTCGTTCAGAATTTGCATAGTGTAGTGGTGACTGTGAACACGCCACAAGGAGAAGAACACATTCACGCTCGCTATGTAATTGGTGCTGACGGGGGAAAAAGTAATGTACGGAAGTTTATTCATTTGCCGCTGGTTGGTAATACACACGATCATGAGCGATGGTATCTTGGTGACGTGCGATTGGAAGGGCTGGATCGTAATCATATTCATATCTGGACATCTCCGGAGGGTATGGTTGGGGTGACACCGTTACCTAAATCCGACATTTGGCAATTGCAGGCCACAATTCCGGCTGAAATCAAGGAACCGGAGGAGCCGACGTTAGAAGTGTACCAAGCTATGTTTGACCGACGAGCGAGCGGCAAGGGAGTTCGGCTTATGGATGCCTCCTGGTTGTCCATCTACCGCATTAATGTCCGCATGGTTGAAAGTTACCGTAACGGACGGGTATTTCTTGCGGGTGATGCTGCTCATGTTCATTCGCCAGCCGGCGGTCAGGGCATGAATACGGGGATTCAGGACGCATATAACCTGGGATGGAAGCTGGATGCCGTCCTGCGAGGAGCGGACGCAGCTTTGCTTGACACGTACGATGAGGAGCGCCGACCTGTGGCTCAAGCGGTGCTTGAGGATAGTACCAAAAAGATGGGAGGAGTCATCAGAACGGCTAGTGAGCGCGGAGCATTATCCCAATCATTAAGTACGGTTTCCGACGATCTGACGAGCGGGTTACTTATTTCCTATCGGTCGAGTTCTCTTGCCTATCCATCGCATCAAACGAATATTTCTCGTTTGATGCCCGGCGATCGTGCTCCTAATGCGGAGGGATTGCAGGGTGCGGGGTTTACGGGAAGTCTTTTTGACTTGTTTCGCGGTCCCCACTGGACTCTTCTGGCTTTTGTGAACTCTGCAGATATCCTTCCTCTCGAGAACTTCACATACGACGCAATTCATCTACATGTCATTCTGCCATCTCATGCCGAGGGTGTGGAAAATATAATCGACAAAGCAGGAAATGCCTATCGAATTTACGATGTGGTCAGCGATGAACTTATATTAATTCGTCCCGATGGTTACATCGCACTCCGCACCTCCATCCAGGACAGTCCAGAGATCTTTGAATATTTCAAATCCAGACTATCACTCGAACTCATTGAACATGGCTCTCATTCCTAAAACAACCATTATTCGAGTCTTGCTTGAGATGAGTAGATTATAGAATAAAAGCTCCTGATATCTAAAAAAGGCTCCCAGATAACGGCCAGATAACGGGAGCCTTCTTCTTAGTCTTTATGATGTGATATACCGAAAATAATCAAAATCAGCATGCTTGCGTGTTCCGCCAAGATCCTGCACACAAAGCCCAATGTAGGTTCCGGTGAAGCGAATGTACTCCGGAGATTCATCACATAAATGCGTAATATCCGTCCACTTACCAGCCTGAACCCATGAGGAATGCTCGTCTAAGCTGTAGTAAAAACAGGCACGATCATGATCAATCACCGTTTTCAGACGAATTCGATTCCCCTGCGTCAGAGGAATATCTTCCTCCATAAGCTCATCATACACTCCATATCTGGATTGAATGATCCCAAGGCACAGCCCCTTCTCTTCATGATGTGTCACTCGCAGATAGAGATAATCCTTAGTATCGTAATACAGGATCAGTCCAGCCATCTGCTGTGCATGATCCGGTGCGAACTCAAGGCAGGTCTCCGCTTCACCTTCAAAGGTTTGCAGTCTGCGGGCAACCATACTTTGTCGATGCGTAGAGCTCATCGACTCCATACCATACAGACGCAAGTACCCGGGGCGCTCCGTCAAACTAAGCCACGACGGGTCAGGCGGGATGCGAAGTGTATTCCAGTCGTTTCGAAGCACGGTCTGATCAAAGTGATCCTTATCGGGCAGCGGTTCAAAAGGATGCGGTGTTACGTTAGGTGCAGCGACCTGAAGCTCTGGATAACGATCTCCAGTAGCAAGTCTCAACCATCCTTCTTCGCTCCAGATACAGCGCTGCAGAGCCGTCTCTCGACCAAGAATGCAGTGCTTATCCTGGACGGGTCTTCCAACGAGATGTGCCATGTACCATTCACCAGTGTGTGTTTCCACGAGACTGCCATGACCTGCTTTTTGCAGGGGTAAATCCGTTCTGCCATTGGATGTGAGTATCGGGTTTGCCGGGTCAACCTCGTAAGGGCCTTGTAGCGTAAGTGAACGGGCAACGGTAACGGCATGCTCATAGCCTGTTCCACCTTCTGCGGTGACCAAGTAATAATATCCGTTATGCTTATACAGATGCGGTGCTTCTGTCAGTCCCAGCTCTGTCCCTTTGAAAATATTAACTGCGGGTCCGATCAGCCTCTGTTCCTGAACGGAATACTCCTGCAGCACGATGCCTGCGAAGTGATTTTTGCCTTTACGGTGATCCCAGATCATATTAACCAGCCATTTGCGCCCGTCTTCATCATGGAATAAGGATGGATCAAAACCGCTGCTGTTCAGATAGATCGGGTCAGACCATGGTCCTTCAATATCCGATGCGGTGACAAGGTAATTATGTGTATCTTTAAAAGCACCCACCCGGCTCTTCACATCGGTATATATTAGATAAAACATCCCGTTATCATAACTGAGGCAGGGCGCCCATACGCCGCCTGAATTAATGTTACCCTCCATGTTGAGCTGCGCCTTGCGAGTTAGCGGATACGGCATTGCGCGCCAATGAACGAGATCCTTGGAATGGTGAATGCGTACACCCGGGAACCACTCGAACGTAGATGTAGCGATATAATAATCTTCTCCCGCCCTGCAGATAGAGGGATCGGGATGAAACCCGGGAAGAATCGGATTGGTGATCAAAGGGTTGATCGTATTCATTGAAGAAACCTCCGGTACATAAGTAATATCTGTTCCAAAAATATATACAGGCCAGAGCACCGATGCCAGAGTGACTTTGTTTATCCAGGTCCTGTTGGTTTAGTGCCAACCCAGTGCTTTTTTCCCCGCTTCGAGTGCGGTGATAATTCGATCGACATCATACACATTGCCTCTCCAGGTTCCCCCGCTGACCGCTTGAAGTGCGGCCCACAGGCGTGTATCATCTGGCAGCGCTTCATCTGCACGCATATTTGGATGAAACGATCTCTGTGCCAGAATAAAGGCTCCTTCCTCGGGAGTTACCTCCATGCCCACTGTTCCGACAAAATTAATACTTCCGTCCAGTGTGCTTCGATTCACTACAATGTCAATCAGATCACCATCCCGCAGCTTGCCAATTGGCCCGCCCGCCAGAGCTTCAGGACCAACATGACCAATACATGCACCTGTGGAGACACCCGAGAACCTTGCATCCGTAATCAGGGAGACGTATTTGCCAAAAGACAGATGTTTGAGTGCAGACGTTAGCTGATAGGTCTCCTCCATGCCCGTGCCTGAGGGGCCGCGTCCAAGCAGTACGATGATGTCTCCTGCCTGAATTCCGCCTGTTTTGATGGCACGAATGGCTGCACGTTCGGTGGTAAACACCTTTGCAGTGCCCCGGTGACGATATACCCCATGCTCATCCAGAACATCCGGGTCGATGGAGGTCGATTTAATAACCGAGCCTTCGGGAGCGATATTGCCGGTTGGAAAGGTCACCGTTGAGGAAATCCCGAGATGCTTCGAAAGTTCTGCACTCATAATGACGGTGTCCGGATCAATGCCATCTCTCTCCTGCAGCTGCTTGCGCATGACATGACGACGTTCTGACGATTCCCACCAATCCAGTACATGATCCAAAGGCATGCCAGTTACGGTCGGTACAGAGACATCCAACAGGCCCAGGCGTCTGAGATGAAGCATGACCTCGGGAACACCGCCGGCCTGAAATACCCGAATGGTCGGGTAAAAGACAGGACCGTTCGGCAGCGCGCTTACCAGTCTGGGCACCTGTTTATTGACCTGAATCCAGTCCTGTACACCCGGCAGTGTTAGACCTGCCGCATGAGCAATCGCTGGAATATGAAGCAGCAGATTCGTAGACCCGCCGAAGGCAGCATGTACAACCATGGCATTGCGAATGGAAGCATCGGTAATAATGTCAGACATCGTCATACCCTGCTTCTCCATATGCATGAGCGCGCGTGCGGATTGACGCGCCATCTCGGTCCAGATCGGCTGTCCTGAAGGGGCCAAGGCGGCGTGAGGTACCGTCATGCCCAAAGCCTCCGCGACAACCTGCGCAGTTGCAGCTGTTCCTAGAAACTGACATCCCCCGCCAGGTGTAGCACAAGCCCGGCATCCCAGCTCTGATGCCATCTCCAGTGAAAGCTCTCCATTCGAATACCTTGCACCAATAGTCTGGATTTTGCCAGCGTCCTCTCCATCCGTAGGCGGAAGGGTAACACCGCCCGGAACGATCACTCCTGGCAGCTGCGGCATACCTGCAAGCGCAAGCATCATGGCGGGCAGTCCCTTGTCACAGGTGGCAACCCCAAGCACACCTTTTCGCGTGGGCAGAGATCGAATCAATCGGCGGAAAACCATTGCCGCATCGTTCCGATACGGAAGCGAGTCGAACATACCGGTCGTTCCTTGTGATCTGCCGTCGCAAGGGTCACTGACATAACCGGCAAAGGGGATGCCGCCATGGCTGGACAGTTCTTCGGCAGCCGCCTTCATCAGCAGCCCAACCTCCCAGTGACCCGTATGATAACCAAGAGCTGCAGGGCTGCCATCTTCATTTCGAATACCGCCCTGTGTGCTTAAGATAAGGAACTGTTTGCCGTTTAATTCTCCTGGCTTCCAGCCCATGCCAACATTCTGGGACATGCCGAACAAGTCACCGCTTGGAGCATTACGCAGCAAATTATCGGTCAACGGCAGATGACCTGTGGGCCCAGGAGCATGAGCTGTAATCTCGTAGCGGTCTGACGCCATATTATCTCGGTCAGACGCCGTTCCTTTCAGTTCGGTCACTGCTCCATCCTGTTCAGCTGCTTTTCCCTCCAGAACAGCTGCTTTTCCCTCCATAATTGATAGGATCTGTTCGTACATGATATCCTCCCCGCAGGTTATGATTTCACGAAGACTGTTTTGATCGCGGTGAAAAATTCAATAGCCGCTTGTCCCTGCTCTCTGGAATGCGAGCTGGACATTTTCATCCCGCCAAACGGTGCCTGCAGCTCTACCCCTGCGGTTTCTGCATTAATTCTGACAAGTCCGGCATCCATATCCCGAATAAACGAGAGCATCGAACCAACGTTCTGCGTATAGATTGAAGCACTTAAACCATAATCGCTGTCATTGGCGAGTGTTATCGCTTCCTCGATAGAGTCAACGGGCATCAAGGCCAGCACTGGGCCAAAAATTTCTTCCCTGGCAATAGTCATATGGGATTCGACACCTTCAAATACGGTTGGTTCTACATAAAAGCCCTCTGCAAGCTCGGGATTATCTGGCCTTTTTCCCCCGGCAAGCAGAACTGCGCCTTCATCCTGTCCTTTCTGAATGTAGCTCAGCACGGTGTTCAGCTGCCCTTCACTTGCACACGGCCCCATCCAGCTGCCAGCAGACATGCCGTCTCCCAAACGAATCTCCTGAACCTGTGACAGCAGCTTTTCCTTGAAGGCATCATATATTTTTCGTTCGATAATAACGCGGCTGGTCGCTGTACATTTTTGCCCTGTTGATTTCAGACCACCGCTGATCGTTCCTTCTACAGCCAGATCGAGATTAGCGTCTGCGGCAATGATTACCGGATTTTTACCACCCATTTCAAGCTGGTATTTGGCACCCCGAGCGAGGGCAGCCGCACCAACCCGTTTGCCGACTTCATTGGAGCCTGTGAATGTGATGCCATTAACATCCGGGTGCTCCGCCAGCGCGGAACCGATAACCGAGCCTTTACCACATATCAGGTTCAGAACTCCTGCTGGCAGTCCCGCTTCCTCGAAGCATTCCATTACTATGGCTGCGGTAACCGCCGTTTCCTGAGCTGGCTTGAGTACAACGGTATTGCCGTAGATCAACGCAGGCGCTGTTTTCCAGATCGGGATCGCCACCGGAAAATTCCAAGGTGCAATCACACCTACCACACCAAGCGGTACACGGGTTGTGAACATCAGAGCTTCGCTGTCCGTTGACGGAATAACATCACCTGTTTTGCGCATGCCTTCTCCTGCGTAATACCTCAGAATCGCAACGCCGCGCATCGTCTCTCCCTTGGCTTCAGGGAAGGTTTTCCCCATCTCCCTTGTCATCGCTTCGGCTACCTCGTCTGCCCGACGTTCGAGTACGTTGGCAGCCTGAAACAGATAATTGCCGCGTTCCGCACCAGTTAACCTGCGCCACGTTTTGGCTGCCGTTTTGGCCGCTGCCACAGCATGATTCAGGTCCTCCACACCAGAAGCTGGAACATAACCTACAATTTCTTTGCGATTCGCCGGATTAAGGCTTGGTTCGGTCTGGCCGGAACCTGCCTTCACCCATTCACCGTTAATAAAATTGTTATACGTCTGCTCTAACTGAAAACCCATTGCGCTCATCCTCCCTGTTCATTTGTTCGAATTCATCATTTATCGGTTTGAAACAACAGGATTTACCAGTGTGCCGATGCCGCTGATCGTAATTTCAATGCGGTCTCCTGGCTGAAGTGTAAAATCGTTAGGCGGTACGATATTTGTACCTGTCAGCAGCACGGTTCCGTCAAACAAATCATTGTCTCTTGCCAAAAAGGAAACCAGCTCATCCAGCTTCCGGTTTAATTCGCTTGTACTCGCCTCACTATTCACCACAACCTTGCTATCGCGATAGATTTCGCAGACGATGTCAAGATCATAAGGATTAGCTACCGTTTCTGCCAAACGTATAGCTGGACCAATAGCGCAGGAGCTGCGCCATATTTTGGCCTGCGGCAGATACAACGGATTTTCACCCTCGATGTCCCGGCAGCTCATGTCATTGCCAACGATGTATCCCACAATGCTGCCATCTGCGGTAATTACCAGCCCAAGCTCGGGCTCTGGAATCTGCCAGGTGGAATCGCTGCGGAGTGTTACGGCTTCATTAGGACCCACGGTCCGGGCAGCTGTTGATTTGAAAAAGATTTCCGGCCGTTCTGCATCGTAGACCTTATCGTAAAAGGTGTTCGCATCCAGCTTGCCAACTGTCGCTTCATAATTACGCGCTTCCCGGCTTCGCTGATACGTCACACCCGCAGCCCACACCTCCGGAGCGTCAATTGGATTAATAAAATGCAGGGATGTCCAATCCTCTGTCAAACGGTTCACGGGTTTAAGAGCGCTTTCAACAAGCTGTACTGGAGATATCCCCTGCTCTCTGGACTGATGGATCAGTGTGATGAAATCGGCTTGTGGCAAACGATAGGCTTGTTCGTCATCAGTAACGGCTGCAAGCCACTTCTGTTCTCCATCCAGAAATCGAATAATTCGCATGTAAGCGTGCCCCCTGTTTTCCCTTGGCGGGTTGATAATTATACCTTAGCATCATGGATGTCTCATGACGATGCTCTAATCCATCCGAAGAGTTACCCTTTTCACGCATTATTTTTCTGGTAAGATAAGGTTATATTTATTCGACAAAGGAGCTGAGCTGGTATGACCAAACATGCGGAAGCGATGTATCTGGGCCGTCTTCCTGATGTTCGCATGTCGTTTCAACTCATGGGTCTGCATGCCCGAAAAGCAGATTCGAACTGGACTTATCCATCTCACGAGCACACGATGTATGAAATACACTGGATGATGGAGGGGCAGATGGATATGGTGGTTAATGGGCAGCTTTACAAGCAGTCCAAGGGTGACCTGTTGTTCATCCGCCCTGGAATGACCCATTCCTGTACAGGCGCAGGGCCAGAGGGCTTCAGTTATTTTTCAGTGCATTTCAGTGTGCATGATACATCCTTCTGCCGGGAGCTCAACCGTTGTAATGATATCTATTATCCGGCTGTTTCCAATCTGGCCACGGGATTATCGGCCTCCCTGTCTGCATTATACGAGCTGTCTACGGAGCATTTGTCCGATTCATTATCCTCCTCCAAGCAGATGAAGGTGCATGCTGCCGTATTTGAGCTGCTTGGCTCGCTGGTTGGGCAGTTATCGGATCACGCCTCCGTTACATTATCCAGAAAAGAAATCATTGCCCATCAGATCGCGGAGCACATCGAGGATTCAGTAAACTACATTCATCTTCATGGCGAGATTCAGGAGAATAACCGTACATGGATTCAGGATATCGCCAAATCGCTGAATATGAGCACATCCCAGGTGAATCGGATTTTTCGCGAAATCTACGGTCAGCCGCCACGCAAATTTTTATCCGAGACACTTCTGAACGAAGCACAGCGGCTCCTTAAACAGACGGATCTGACGATCGACCATATTGCCATGATGCTGGGGTATAAGACTAATGCGCATTTCAGTCGTCAATTCAAGCGGTGGACGGGCATTGCACCAAGCGAGTTTCGCAGCCATTCACAGCAGGCAGAGCATGAAAAAAGCAGCTAATGGACGATTGACTCACCACTAGCTGCTTTCCACCACCACCACATGATGCAGACATACATCACATGCCGGAAAAAGCGTGCAACCGCTTCTCCTGAGGCATTCTTTGAATTCTGCCTAACATCTTATTCCAAGGCAAATGAAGCAAGACTTGCTCCGCCATTTCCTCTATAAGTAAAATACAATGCTTGTGTGCCGTCCGGGATGTTGATTGGCGCGGTGTAGGCCTTCCATTCATTGGTAAAGTGAACCGGGATGGTTCCCAGAACCGGGCCGTCCCATGAGGTTTTCACCTCGAAAGCTCCGCTGCAGTATCCTCTTACCCTCAGGGTAACCTGGCGAATGCCATGACAATGGAAGTATTTATAACCTGCTGTTGCTGAATCAACCATATTGGCAATATACCCGATCTCCTCATCACCGTCTCTGCCGTCCTGTGTAATCTTCGGAAAGCGACTGTCCAGCCAGGCCCCTGCACCGAAACCTCCGGTGTATATTTGATCGTCACGAGTAAACAGATTACATGCAATGTGTGCAGGATATTCTCCTTTACCCTCAAGTGCACTTCCATTGGCGCCGCAAGAGGTTATCTCCACCTGAGGAATCGATCCGTCCTCTTGAAATGAAATTTTCTCTATGCAACCCTGCCTGTTAAATGCATCTCCGTTTGTGTGCCGGTGATAGAAAATATACCAGTCTGCATTCATTTCGATGATACTGCCGTGATTGTTGCCTCCGTAATACATCGGCATATCGGCCGGTTTGTAGGTATCGATGTGGAGATCACAGTTACTCACAATTACGCCCCCGTATTCAAAACCTGCCGTTGGGGATGTGCTGGTGGCGTAGCATAATTCATGCATCACAATCGAGGAATAAACGAGATAGTACAGATCCCCCCTCTTGCGGATCGAAGGTGCCTCAAAAAATTCATGTCCTTCGAATCCACTGCCCTCGCTGTACGGCTGACTTGGTGCGATGAAAACGGGTTCCTCCACAATCGTTAACATGTCCGGTCCAAGTACGGTTGCCATGGCGCCGTGTCTGGAACGATCGCCAGGTGCACAGAAGCCGGTATACAGATAAGTAAGCGGTCCTTCCGTCAGCACACCGGGATCAAACTGCGGCTCATCCCCATCTCGTTCTCCGAGCCGGGTGCCATCCTCATATTTTACATAACCATAGAATTCATATTTACCAGCGGGCGTATCACACACGGCAACGGAAACAACCGGCACTTTATCCAGCACATAAAATAGATAATAACGTCCGTCCGGCCCTACCGTTACATCGGGCGCGTACAGACACATATGGCCGTCCGGGTTCAGCGGATCATCTGTTTTCAAATAAATGACGCCCTCATTGCGCCAGTTACCAAGATCGTCTATTGGTGCAGACCAGCATACATAATCGTTCAGGCAAAACACATGCCCGTTAAAACGGTCATGCGACCCGTACACATATACTCTGTCGTTAAATACGTATGGCTCACCATCAGGAACATACTCCCACGCTGGCAGGTAAGGGTTAAACGCTTGCTTTTTCATTCGAGATGCACTCCTTATTGAAAAGATATTGAAGTTGAAAAGATATTGAAGATATTGATTAAAGGTTTAGATGAAAATAAATGAATGTATTTGCCGAGCGTTTAAGACAAACTTCCGTTTAATATAGAGCAGAAGTAACCGTATAATAGAAAACAGGAATAACCGTATATTACAAAGGAGAAGTAACGGTGTCCAAGTTCAGTATCTATTCCACAACCTGTATGGTAAAGGTGAAGAACGATGAATACTATTTTTTACGTTGAACATGATGCGGTACATCACAGTGGGTTTGTATTTGATGTGCCCGAAGGGCATGATTGCTGGCTTTTGGTCATCACAAAGACGGCGGCACAGTTCTGGGTAGATGGTGAGCTGAAGGAATATCCGCCCCATCATGCTGTTCTATATGCACCCCATCAGAAAATCTATTACCGTGCGTGTGCGGAGCAGTATGTAAACGATTGGATTCGTTTGCATAGTGATGAGCCTTATATCACCGAAAGCCGCCTCCCGCGCGGGAAGCCATTCCCGTTAGATGATCCTGAATATTGTCACAAGCTGTTCCAGTTACTGGTCGCAGAGCATTCTTTCAAGAAAGATTACCAGGAAGCCTCGATGGATTTTTTGCTTCGAACGCTGTTTAACAAAATGCTGGAGTCCTGTGTTCTTGAGAATATTGGCCCGCAGCATTATCCTCTAATGAAACTGCGGACGGCGATTCACAACAATCCCGGTTACCCATGGACGGTTGCGGCCATGGCCAAAACGATGAGTATCAGTCCAGGGTATTTGCAGCTGATTTATAAGAAATCCTTTGGTGTATCGTGTATGGATGATGTCATCCACAGCCGCATTCGTTTAGCCAAAGAATACCTCAGGCATTACCTTTACTCGATAGCTGAAATCGCTGATCGCTGCGGGTACCGCAATGTGGAGCATTTCTGCAGACAGTTTAAACAGATCACAGGGGTATCACCCAAGCGATTCAAGCAGCAGAGCGTCAAGGTTTTGACGGACAGAGCCAATCTTGATCAATAGTTTGATGAACGAAATAGACAGTTGAAGGTTATTTCATTTTGTATTTACGCTCAGCCTATGTTCAGATCCCTTCTGACTTATGTGATGGTAGCGGTTACTAATATATTCAGGGTAAGGTATCGGGCATACAGTTGCAATGATGTATACTGATGGATTATTGATCAATCCTCATATGCTTCTCATATGAATCAGCTTATGCCGAATTGTGTGAAATGAAAAAACCACCGGATTAACGGCGGCTTGGTGGTGGACTATGTATCTGGGTTAAAAGTTTTTATCATAGGTCTCACGTTGGATAGTCTGCTGCTTGCTAGGGTTTAACTTTGTATTGGTGCATATGAAGCTTAGGTGTGTTCAAATGATCTGGACTGTCAGCATTGTCTAGATTTTCTACATGGTTTGGGTTATCTAATTTGTCTACGTTGTTCAGGTGGTCCACGTTGTTTGGGCTGTCTGGATTGTTTAGTTGATTCAGTTGGTTTTGAGCTGTCGCTTGGTTAAGCTTTTTGCGTTTTTGGAACATCATATAGGTTGTTAAGATCAAAATAGCCGGAATTCCTATATAAATCAGAATGAATAGAAAAATAGATCCAAAAATAATAATGTAGCCTTGCATCGGTGTAATGATGTCGATCCCTCCTTTCAGAAAAATGTTATTGACCGTGATCTGTATATTATAATGCGAATCTGTAAAAATGCACCACTAAACTTGCCCCTTTAAACTTGCTCCTTTCAAGATTGACATGCTCCGCCGATGCTGCAAAAAGCTCTTTTTTCTAACGATCTCAGATAACGCTATTTGGCCAATTTTACATGTTTCTCATTTCTAACGAATCGAGGGGACCCTATTCTCGGCATTTGGTGGGAAAAAGGGTGTTTATTTTGCGGTTTCAGCGAAATAAGGTTTGTCGGATTCGTTACAATTTGAGAGGACCCAAAATTGATCAAATAAGGTCATCTGGATTCGTTAGAGCAGGTAGATACCCAGCTAGGTAGGTTGTTCCGAGAAATGCTGCTGATAAATCGGCGTTTGGCGGGTAGCTACGATAATTCAAAAAATAATCCATTGAATCTTCCGATAATAAAGGGTTAAATCCGAACCAGAGTCCGAAAGAGAATTCAAAAGAGAACGTGCACCAATATTGTAACCATGGCGATACTCTAACCTTAACATCATGCTATGAATGTGATCTACGCTGGGGTTCTATCTTGATTAATGGTAAAATAAACAAAAATCAATTCTAGGGCGTGTCTTGAAACCTGCTGAAGTGCATCTTTTCCTTTTCGCCCCCTGCTACGTCAGTTTCTCTTGACGTGCCCCGGCACGCCTGCTAGAAACTTCCTTGCTTGGAATGAAAATTCGGCAAAATCCGCTATCTTCAGAGTTTTCAGACACGCCCTAGTTAAAAAAGGGGTTATAGCATGAAGACGAACGACAACCACATGAACGAAAGACCTGAACCACAAGAATATGCTTCCTTTTATGAAGGATACATTCGTCAAGTTCCTGAAGGCAATGTGTTGGAACTGCTTGAGAAGCAAGCTAAACAAGTGCTGGCATCCCTTTCCTCCTTGACTGAGGATCAAGCCAGTTACCGCTATGCAGAAGGGAAATGGAGTGTTAAAGAGGTTTTCGGCCATCTTATTGACAATGAACGTATTATGAGCGGTCGTTTGCTGCGGGTAGCGAGAGGTGATATGACATCCCTTCCGGGATATGATCAGGACACACTGATGGGCAGTCATCCATTTGACTCGTATACAGTGGCCGATCTGGCAGAAGAATATGAAGCTGTGCGGCATTCCACCCTGCTCATGCTTCGCCGCCTTAGTCCTGAAGCATGGCTGCGCACAGGAGTCGTCAATGATTACTCGACTACAGCTCGTGCAATTGCTTGGGTGATCACCGGACATGAGCTGCATCATTTATCTGTTCTTCGTGATCGTTATGAAGTACATGTATAACGCACCAATGGCAGTATAGAAGTGTAATACGACGACAACAGCCCATCTATTCTATCGTCTGGAGTGAAGCCAGTTGAACTTATCTGCATCTTATTTAAGCCAGATTCGGCTGAAGCGTGATCAAATTGCTGCTTTTGATCAATATCCGTTTGACTTGGCCGTAATTCAACATCTACATACGCTGAATTTCCACCCCAAGGTCACGTATATCGTTGGTGAAAATGGAATGGGCAAGTCTACGCTGATGGAATCTATTGCTGTCTCCTGGGGATTTAATCCCGAAGGAGGAACGATGAATTTTTCATTTTCTACCCGGGCCACGCATTCCGATCTGTTTCAGTATATCCAACTGGTCAGAGGGTCGCGGCGTCCCAGGGACGGCTTCTTTTTCAGGGCTGAAAGTTATTATAATCTGGCGACAACGATCGATGAATTGGACAACGAGCCTTCGTATGGACCTCCGATAAAAGATTCGTACGGGGGAAAATCTTTACATGAGCAATCTCATGGAGAGTCTTTTTTTGCTACGTTTATACATCGTTTCGGGGGCCAAGGTCTGTATATTCTGGACGAGCCCGAGGCGGCTTTGTCACCGCTTCGCCAGATGGCTATGCTCGCTCGCATTCATGAACTGGTGCAGCAAAACTCACAATTCATTATTGCTACCCATTCCCCTATTTTAATGGCATACCCGGATTCACAGATCTTTAATCTGACTTCAGAGGGCATCGAGCTCCAGACGTTGGAGGAAACAGATCATTATCAGATCATGAAGCAATTTCTGAACAACAAGGATAAGATGCTTCAACAGTTATTTGAGGAAGCTGACTCTGAGGGCTAAAGGGCACTAGCATAAGCAAGCAAATAACGAAGAATACGGATAATGTAAAAAGAAGAGCATGAGCAGCAATTTTGACATGATAGACGCGGGTAGGTGTTTGCTTTGATCAATTCCTGTCACTCAGCGAGCGTTATACCCTGGAAGCAGCGAGTGATATAAATGATATACTAAAACCCCTATTCTATTTTTATTCTATTTCCATGAGAAAGAGACAGCCACTTTATATGATGAGCTGTCTTCTTCTCTATTATCTTTGTTTTATCTTTATCTTTATCTTTATTCTTATCTGTTTTCTTAGCCGTTTTCTTTCTGCTTTCCTCTGCTTTTTTCTGCTTATAGTTATTCTTCTTAATAACACTGTTCTCTATTGTGTATACTTCTTTTTAACCCTTATAGTAGAAATCCGGGATACTTGTCCAGCGTCTTTTAAGCTCATGTGCAATTGCCTTTGGTTTACGATCACGGGTGAAAATGCCTTTTTTATTGCCCTGCACTCGAATGATGCCCTGACTGGTTGCGAAATCAGCAAAATTCCAAACCTGTTCTCCAACAAACTGTGGAAACTCATCGAACACTTCATGGTTGGCTTTGTAGAATTCAACCTGGTACTCTTCAGTAAACATAACGGGCTCGACATCATGTAATCCGGCAACGGTATCTGCACCATACTCTGTCATCATCATAGGTGTGTGTGGACATCTTTTTAGCCACCCATTGAGTTCAGCGCGAAGTTTCTGTTTTGCCAGGTTCAGTTCCCCGCCATCCACATACCATCCGTAATAACGATTGAAGGTGAGCATATCCAGCAGCTCTGCAATCTGATCCTTCTCCGGCGACGATTCGATTTGGGTGACAATCGTAATCGGACGCTTCTGCGGATCTAATGCTCTGGTTAACTCCACCAGCGGTTTGAAATATTCGTAGGCGCCCTCTTCTTCTGAAGCAGGCTCATTAGCGATGTTCCACATGACGACACATGGGTGATTTTTATCCCGCTGAATGAGCTCCCGAATTACGTCTTGATGGTGTTCAAAAGTTTCCAGTTCATCCCACGTATTTTTCAACACCCCGCCGTGATGGAGAACCAGCATGTTCAGATGCATACCCACTGCGGGCACCTCGTCAATAACAACAAAGCCCTCCCGATCGGCCAGCCGCATCATCTCTTCCGAATATGGATAGTGCGCGGTGCGGAATGAATTCGCCCCACTCCACTTCATCAGGTTACAATCGAGCACATTGGCCGCTTCATCAAAACCTCTGCCATGCATCGCGGTATCCTCGTGTTTGCCGTATCCTTTGAAATAAAACGGTTTGTTGTTAATGAGGAACTTGCCTTCCTTTACCTCAACACTTCTCACCCCGAATGGCTGTTCATAGACATCTACGGTTTCATTTTCAGATTCCGTTTCCAGTTCAATACGAAGCGTGTACAAGTAGGCATTTAGCGGCTCCCACAACCTGACGTCTGGAATGTGTGCCAGACCTGATGCCCCTGCAGATTCTGCCACAACCACTCCTGATTCGTCCAGTACTTTCACTTTCACTTTAACTGCGGCCGAGCCTTCAATCTCGATAGCATAATCAACCCGTCCATCCAATTTGCCAACGATAGTGACGTCCTGGATGTAAGTTGCAGGGGTGGTGTATATTTTAACGGGACGGTGAAGACCGGCGTAGTTGAAAAAATCAAAATTAGGCAGGTTCTGCACAACCTTCCCTACACCGGCGATGTGCTTCTCAACAACTGAACCGACAGGTAAGGTAGTTTCGTCCACAACATTATGGACAGCAACGGTTAACCGATTTTTCCCTCTTTGCAGATAAGGGTTAATCACAGCTTCAAAAGGCAGAAATCCACCTTTGTGCTCCACTACAAAATTGCCATTCACATACACTTTCGCAGCATGAGTGACCGAACCAAACCGTAAAACCACTCTCTCCTTGGTTAACAAATCCGGAATGGTGATGTCTCGCTCATACCACACCCAGCCCACGTGATCACGAATTTTTGCACTTACTCCAATGTCATTATATGAAGCAGGCACTGCCATGCATAGGGTATTTTTTAGCTTTTCCTGCTGCCAATTCTCCTGAAATCCCTGACCTGAATCGAGTTTGAAATTCCATATTCCGTTCAGATCAATCACGTTGCGAGTCTCGGTAAGTATAGGGTATAACATATGAACATCTCCTTCATTCTCTTTTAAAAAGAATACCCTTGCTCTACCTCCCTTCGTTGTATATCTTGTTGGTCAGCTAATTGCTCATTCTCTTCGCGTTGATATCGCTTACAAGTTGAGCTGTGCGTTTTTTGTTTAAAGGATACAGTACGGCAATACATACAAAGACAAGAAATAATCCGATTGCGGGTACAAGTGTTGCTAACAGGTAAATCCCTTTAAGTGTCTGCGCAGTCTGCACATGCAGTGAAGCGTTATATCCAACGGCTGCAACGGCTACGCCACCGATTCCTCCGGCTACAGCCTGGCCGACTTTGCGTGAAAAGGAATAAATGGAGTAAATCGTAGCGTCCTCTCGAAGCCCTGTCAAATACTCATGATAGTCGACCAGGTCGGTTATAAATGCCCAGCTGATCAGATTAAACAGAGCGTAACCAAACAAACCGACGGACAAAATGATCATATATTGCACCACCGACAGATCAGGAATGAGATACAAAAGCAAATAGATCACCGTTGAAAGTAAAAATCCGGTCGCGGCGACTTCTTTTTTACCAAATTTTGCGACTAGCGGTTTAACCAAGGGCATGCCGATAAATATCGTTGCCGATTGAACGAGGCTGAGCACACTTAACAGTTGCGCGTTTCCAAAGTAATCTTTGAACAAGTACGTGTTTACAGTACCAATCAGCATGAGATTGATTAAAAATATTAATGATCCGATCAGGAAAATGATCAGCGGTTTGTTTTTCAGCAGCCCCTGTAATGTTTTCTTCAAGTTTGTGTTGGGCTTCTCGTTCTCATCCATGACAACACGTTCGATGGACAGTTTATAACATGCCATATACGACGTGATTGACAAAACTCCGAAAATGACAGCACCCATCAGGAATCGATTGGCATTCGCTTCATTATTCACAAACATCAGCAGCGGGCCAAGCACGCCAACGATAAGCTGAGCGAGAGTTGCGCCGAGTGATCTCCAGGTGGACAGCACGGTTCGCTCTACAGGGTCTGCGGTAATAACCGAAGCCATAGAGCCGTAGGGAATATTGACCGTACTGTACAACGTTCCCCACAAGATATAAGTCACATAAGCATAGGCAAGATAGAATCCGTCGGACATTCCCGGGATGTATACAAACATAAGCACACCCGAGATGACCAGCGGGAAGGACATACGATAAATCCAGGGCTTGAACTTCCCATGCTTTGATGCTTTTCTCGTATCAATAAAACGCCCCCAGGTAATATCCGCTATGGCATCCCATAAGCGTGCTAACAAAAACAAGCCCCCCGCCGCTGCAGGATGAATATGGAATACGTCCGTGTAATACACCATTAGAAATGAAGCTACCAATGCAAAAAAGAAATCATTCCCGAAATCGCCAAACAAATAACCGAATTTATCTTTATATCCGAATGGACGCATAGTAACCACCTTTTTTTGTTTATTTGGGCATATCTCTAAAGATCATTGATGATATGAGACAGAATGATAACGCTCTCAATTTATGGAATACAATAGCTCTTTACGCAAGTTCCAGTGATGTGACCTCCTTCAAATCTATGCTTGAAATCGATTTCATGGAAAATTATAATCGGTATTATCCGTTTGATATGGTATTTTTCACAGATAAATCGGATGATTCACGTTTGATTTTAATAGGAATGAATTGAATTGGAGGTTTTGACGTGCAAAGCTTTACGGATGAACATCTGGAGTTTATATGTACGGTGGCCCATCATTTATACAATGTACCCTTCTACTATTTCGGAGAGCATAATCAACTGCTTTATCGTATTCCTGTGAATATTGAACATAATCCTCTGTTTTCCTCGGATCACGAGATGATCGCAGCATTGTTTGATGGCACGGAGGATCGGCGGTATCCGATTATTCGGGAAACGGTCTATCTGGAGAAGTTTTTTGCTATAAACCTCTTTGCTGACGATCAGCGGATGGGACGCCTTGTCGCGGGACCTGTGATTCATTTTAAAATGACCGAGGCCATCATTCATGTCACGTTAAGTGATCTGCTAACCAAGGCCAATAACAAAGAATTGAGTTTCTACTACGATCATGTACCCGTAATGAGTAATTACAAGTTCATCAATTTTGCGATGGTTGTTTATTTCATGCTCTATCAGGAGCAGTTAACGCTGGCCGATGTATTGGGTAATCTGGAGAAGGATGACTGGAGAAAAGCAGCACTGGAGATCGAGCACCCGTATCATCAAATTATGGATGCGCGCCAAAATAACCTCATACACACCGAGATGCATAAAGAGAAAAAACTGCTGGATTATATTCGGTTAGGCAGAACGGATAAAGTGCTGGAAACCTTCCATTCCATCCATAAACAAGGCAAGAAAAGCGTTCTGTCCAAAACCAGTTATGTCAGAAGCCAGAAAAATCTGGCCATCTCCCTTATTACGCTTGCAACCAGAGCAGCGGTAGAAGGTGGTGTATTTCAAGAAATTGCTTATAATCTCAGTGATCTGTATATTCTTAAACTTGAGGAGTTGACGGATAGTAAAGCGGTGGATGATTTGATGGAGGATGCCTTGCTGGACTTTACGAAACGTGTGGAACACAGCAAAAAAAATAAATACTCCAAACCTATTAATATTTGTCAAGATTACATCTTCAATCACCTGCATGAACGGATCACCATTGCGCGACTGGCTGAACTGACTTCACTTCATCCTAATTATTTATCCAATCTGTTCAAAAAAGAAGTAGGGATCTCCATATCCCAATTTATGTTGAAAACCAAAATAGAAGAGGCTCAAAATTTATTGACATATTCTAATTATTCTCTGGCGGAGATCGCTACTCTTTTGAACTTTAATGATCAGAGTTATTTTGCGAAAGTGTTCAAAACCTATACAGGCTGTACGCCGAAACAATTCAAGGACCAAAAATAACAGACGTCCTGCGGCTTGCATAAGCAGCAGCACCAATCATCCCGGCTTGTCCACCCAGCTTCGCCTGTACGATTGTACAAGCTCCTGAAGCAAGCTGTAATGAATGCTTTTGAACGGTGTCCCGAACGCTGTTGAGAAGACGGTCACCTGCTGCTGACATGCCTCCGCCTACGATAATCCGTTCCGGATTTAACAGATTGATTACGTTGGCCAGACCAAATCCAAGAATCTCTCCTGTCTCATGCATAACCTCCATGGCAAGTGTGTCGCCAAGATCGTACGCATCCGAGATCATGCGAGCTGTAATTTGGGTGTGGTCTCCCTCTACCCATTCTGTAATGATACTAAGCTTGCCCGCATCAAGCTTATCTGTCAGCGTTCTGACCATGCCAATAGCCGATACATACCTTCCCAAGCAGCCTGAGCTTCCGCAGCGGCAAGCGCGACCCTCTCTGTACATATTCATATGACCTATTTCCCCGGCACTGGAGGTTGTACCATAGTTCACCTTGCCGTCATTGACAATACCAGACCCCAACCCGGTGCCCAATGTAATCAGTACCATGTTGCGATACCCGACACCCGCACCAAACAACCATTCACCATATAGATTTACGCGCACATCATTATCAATAAACACTGGAAACTCAAAATGCTGTTTCATGTGGTTTACCACATGAATATTCTCCCATTCAGGAAAATTAGGCGAAAAAACAGAGTTGCCCGTTTCGGGGTCCAACAATCCCGGTACACCAATTCCCATGCATTGAACTGCATCCGGCTGGATTCCGACAAGCAGCATCATCTCTTTTGCAATGTTCACCATTTTATTCAGTACATGAATGGGGCCTTGATCTGCTTCTGTTGCATCGCTTCGTTCGTGAATTTTTTTGAATTCCGTAGTGAATACGGCAGATTTGATATTCGTACCGCCCAGATCGATCCCGATAATATATTTACTCATTGCAGTTCCCCGATTCTGTTTATTAGAAATATCCAATTATTACACTATAAAATCTACACGTTATTAAACCATATAAACCTACACGATGAATATAGTCTGTCCTTCACATGTACTCATTCCCATCTCCGCATTAGTTGTTCCAATGGTCCGCGGCTATGACGTTTTTTCCAATAGTATGAAAAGACAATCGCGGCAACGTAAAATATCAACGCATAGATGGTTGAGAACACCACACTACCATTTTCCAATTGTCCTGTTAATTGAAGTGGAACAAGTCCAATCATAACATGGGCAACATAATGTGTAAGTGAAAGTTGTCCTGTGCTGATCAATGCCTGCACCGACATTCTCTCCCTCCATCTCTCGGCTACTTCAATGCAAATCACTAACATGGCAAGTGCGGATGAAGCTGCCGCGATGAAATATATCGGGTTCGGTGGCATGGGCTTGGTGCCGAATAGTGACTGCGCTCCCTCGAAGCTCAGTGTAGTGGTGAAACGATGAACCAGCCATGCGGAAACCATCTCGGTAATTACGGCAACACTTGCTGAGATCTGAAGCAGACGCACTCTGGTTTTTAGCTGAGTCAGCCAGCCAATTCTGCCCACCCACATGCCTAACAGGAAAAATGCCAGCCACGGGAAAATGGGGTGAAACCCGTTAAACAGCAGGTTGCGTGTGAATCCGCTCCATGTCCACAATATCTCATATTGATGGTAGTTCTCCGACCAGCCGTAGCTGTAGTCCAACATCATTAATTGAAGGATTGACACGATCACTGTGCCTATTGTACCGATGAGCAGATGTGAGTTGGATGTTTTGATTAACATAGCGGCAATGACAAGGAAGACCGCATAATAATGCAGAATGTCTGCACTCCAACCGATGAGTAGCAACATCATGCCTGTAACAAACAGAAATCCAGCTCTGCGAAATAGTAGTCGTTGTGTCGTTTGAAGTAGAGTCTCGCCTTCCGAAGCTCTCGCTTTGGCCGTCATTAACGCTACTCCTATGCCTGCAAGAATGACAAATAACGCAGAAGCCCGCCCTTCGAAAAGCCCTGTTATGGTCTGCAGCCAATCCGGTCCTGCCGCTTGTGCATTCATCGCCAGCTTGTAATTGACCAGGATCATACCAATGACAGCCAGAGCTCTTGCCAAGTCCAGTCCGAAAATTCTTCCTTTTGTCGTATGTACGTTCATGCTGTAACCTCCCCTTCTGCATCTCAATAATGTTTGCCGTTGTAAACACAACATGAAGCATAAGGCTTGGGACAGACCTAAGGTCAAGTCATGCGCCGAACTTTTCTCAAGCGTGTTAGATCAAGGTCCTCGACACAAAAAAAGCCGCTAATCTGGCGGCTCTTGTCATTAGACATTTCTGTTTAATTGGTTATTTTGCGTACAGCAAACCAAAGTTCTGCAAATTGCCGCCCATCCTTACTTCCTGTAATTTCGAATTCCAAACCGTTCACCTGCTCATATCCCGCCGTAGGGAGCCATTCGGTAAAGAAACGTTGGTATAACGTCTCCATGACCCCATCAAATTGATCCCAAGTAAACGGCTCGGATGGAAAGATCGCCCAAGTATACGCAGGTATACTGATTACCGTGTACCCTTCGGTTGTGCTTGTTTCCTTTTTGAAAGCACACAGCATATATGGAAATGTCTCTTCCTCCGTCGCTGTATAACTACACACCGAATGAACCTGATGATAGTGCGGATTCAAGAAATCAGGCACTCCTCCTGCATGCGCAGCAAGGCGCTCAACCTCACCATTCTCATGACTTTGCTTCCAGAAGTCAGCCGGAGTTTCTTGTCCATTTAGACTGAATATGCGCTCCATTCCAAACACTTCAAAGCTCTCTTTGGTTTCAATCCGATAATTCACAGGCTCAGCCCCTTTAATCGAGATGAGAAAGGACAGCCGCGGATAGGCTTTGAGGGCTGTTCCTTCTTCTCTAGCCTTGGCAGGATTCACACCATGTAACGCATAGAATGCTCTTGCAAATGATACTGGAGATTCGTAGCCGTACTTGACTGCAATATCAACCACTTTGGTATCGCTGTTCTGAAGTTCGATGGCCGCCAGAGTAAGCCGCCTTCTCCTTATATACTCTGCAAGTGAAACATTAGTGATAAACGAGAACATTCGCTGAAATTGATGGGATGAGCAACAAGCACACTGAGCAACGTCTTTCAGCACAATCTCATTCGCTAGATTCATTTCAATATGATCCAAAGCGCGGTTCATTCTCATCAGCCAATCCATCTGATCCCTCCTCTCGATCAAAGTATAGTGTTCTGTCTGTCCTGTTTCGCAACAGTTTGTGCACACTTTAGTTTCGTAATTGGATGTTGCAGAAACATATTGTCGAGTATGACAAACATCAAGTTTAAGAATACTTTATCTGCCCTCCGTATACTACGAAATATTTTCCGTAAGTCCTCTCTGTTTGTCATCTCGCACAATTCCAATTAATGATGTTATGTTATTTGACATATTTGTTTGACTGGAACCGATTCTCATGTTACATTTTCATACATAAGCAAGAACTGGAAATGATTACAAAGGAGCTGCTGTCTATGCATTTAACGGTACAGGAACGTGAGAAATTACTGATGTATCTGGCTGCGGATATGGCTGAAAAGCGTCTAAAACGAGGCGTTCAACTGAATTATCCGGAAGCCGCTGCTTATATTTCCGGGTTTGTTGTCGAGGGTGCACGGGATGGAAAAACAGTGAAACAGCTCATGGAAGAAGCACGTCACCTTTTAACTGCATCACAGGTCATGGATGGTGTGGCCGAGCTGATGAGCGAGGTTCAGATTGAGGCTACATTTCCAGACGGAACGAAGCTGGTGACCGTACATGAGCCTATTGCCCGTATAGACGGTGCGATTATACCTGGTGAATATGAATTCGCTGACGATCCTATTGTGCTGCTGCCTGACCGTAAACGCATTACGCGTTCCGTGACCAACACGGGAGATCGACCGATTCAGGTCGGATCACATTTCCACTTTTTTGAAGCCAACCCCTCGTTATCCTTTGACCGGGAAGGCACCAAGGGCTATCGGCTGGATATCGCTTCAGGTCTTTCCGTTCGCTTCGAACCGGGAGAAACACATGAGATTACACTGGTTGAAATTGGTGGCACGAAGGAAATCTATGGTTTTGCCGGATTAACGAACGGGAGGATTGAATCATGAACACCATTGATCGTGCAACGTATGCAAGTATGTATGGACCTACGACAGGAGACCGGATTCGGCTCGCAGACACCTCGTTAAAGATTGAGATCGAGAAAGACTTTACCGTGTACGGAGATGAATGTGTTTTTGGCGGAGGAAAAACAGTCAGGGACGGTATGGGCCAGCACCCTCTGGCGACACGGGATGAAGGTGTGCTGGATACCGTCATTACCAACGTTGTCATTATAGACACCTGGGGCATCGTCAAAGCGGATATCGGGATCAAGGATGGCTTGATTGCGGGTATTGGGAAAGCGGGAAATCCGTTTGTAATGGATGGCGTACATCCTGATATGTATATTGGAGTGGGTACAGAGGTCATCTCTGGTGAAAATTTGATCGTGACTGCTGGCGGCGTAGACAGCCATGTCCACTTTATTTCTCCGCAGCAAATTGAGATTGCGCTGCAAAGTGGTGTTACTACGATGATCGGCGGAGGTTCCGGGCCAGCTACAGGGACACTCGCGACCAACTGTACCTCAGGTGTGTGGCACATTGAACGAATGCTGCAGGCGCTAGATTCACTTCCTATGAATTTTGTGATGCTCGGCCGCGGCAACAGCTCAAGGCCTGAAGCGCTGAAGGAGCAAGTGCTCGCAGGTGTCGGCGGATTGAAGATTCATGAGGATTGGGGCAGTACACCTTATGTGATTGACAAGTGTTTAAGTGTGGCCGAGCAGTATGATATTCAGGTCAATATCCACACGGATACGCTGAATGAGGCCGGATATGTAGAAGACAGCCTGCGGTCGTTTAACGGTCGTGCCATTCATACCTATCATACGGAAGGTGCGGGTGGCGGTCACGCGCCGGATTTATTACGTGTCGCTTCCATGCCTAACGTGCTGCCTTCCTCTACCAGTCCAACCATGCCTTACACCCGAAATACGGTCGATGAGCATCTGGATATGCTGATGATCTGTCATCATCTCGATCCCAAAATTCCCGAGGATGTGGCCTTCGCCGCGTCACGAATTCGTGAAACGACGATTGGTGCGGAAGATATTTTACATGATATCGGGGCGATCAGTATGACCAGTTCGGATTCACAGGCAATGGGTCGTGTAGGTGAAGTAGCGATTAGAACGTGGCAGACAGCGGATAAAATGAAAAAACAACGCGGTTCCCTTACCGGTGATAACCAGGCAGATAACGCGCGCGTCAAACGTTATATTGCCAAGTATACGATTAATCCGGCCATTACCCACGGCATCTCCACTTATGTAGGCTCGATTGAAGTCGGTAAAATGGCCGATCTCGTCCTCTGGAAACCCGCCTTCTTCGGCGTTAAACCGGAGCTTGTCCTTAAAGGTGGCATGATTATTCATAGTGTGATGGGAGATCCCAACTCCACCATCTCGACACCACAGCCGTACATGTACAGACCTATGTTTGGCAGCTATGGCAAGGCACGTTCAGCCATTTGTGCGACCTTTGTTTCCCAGGCTTCAATTGATGCCGGCACCCTCTCCCCTCTCGGGTTGAGCAAGTCATTAAAGCCTGTGAGTGGCTGTCGTGCAGCAAGCAAGAAAGATATGATTTTGAATGGAGAGACACCGAATATTATGGTCGATCCGAAAAATTACACCGTATCCGTGAATGGTGAAACATTGCAGTGCCTGCCAGTTGATGAACTTCCGATGGCCCAGCGCTATTTCTTGAGTTAACATGATGAGAGGTTCATCGAACTTATTCATCGCTTTATATCAATCTTCAAAAAAGCCCAGCTGATGCAGCTGAGCTTTTTACGTTTTGACTTTATTTCTAGTTGTATCATCCGATTCTTCAGACTATTCCCGAATAAAGCCGCCTTCTGAATGAATCACCTGACCCGTGATCCACGCCCCTGCTTCACTCACCAGGAAATCAATGATGTTAGCTGCATCCTCTGGTGCTCCGATTCGTCCCAATGGAAATTTGGGCAACAGATAGTCACGAATGGAGTCATCCATCCACGTTGTATCCGTCGGCCCCGGGTTTACGGCATTTACGGTAATCTTGAGTGGTGCAAGTTCACGGGACAAGGACTTGGTAAAAGCAGAGATCGCCCCTTTGGTCGCAACATACGCTAATTCCCCTGGCATGGGTGATATATCCTGTCCAGACGTCATGTTGATAATTCTACCCGAGGTTAGGCTGGATTTTTCGAAATCACGGGCAAAGATCGTACATAAGAGAAAAGTAGATCTCATATTAACGGCATAGTGGTTGTCCATGAGGTCAGCATCAAAGGACTTGTAATCGGTGTTGACGCCATAAGCAGCATTATTAATCAGTATAGAGGGCTGGCCCAGCTTCTCGACTGCGCTTTCATAAACTTGCTGCGCTGCATAACGTTCAGCCAGATCGACATCCAGCGACGCACAACGCACACCCATGTCCTCTATTTCCTTGTGAAATGTTATGATCCTCTCAGGATCAGCCTTGTAATGTGTGAAGAAAATGTCGATATCTCGTGAAGCTAACTTGCGGCAAAAAGCACTTCCCATATCTCTCGGGCTGCTGGCACCGGTGATGATTGCAATTTTTCTCTGGTTTTGAGTCATTCTATTAACCTCCTCATATAAAAGACGTGTATTGTTCTCGTCAATTATAGTGAATAGAAGTGAATAATTAAACGATATTGCTTCATTTAAGGTGATTCCTCTTTCAATTCCAATCCAGATGTATTCTAATAGAGAGAGTAAAGATTTTTCTATTTTACCCATGAGGTGATTCCCGTTTGATGAACTTATATGGCGCGCAGCATCACATTCTTGTGCATTCGAATGCCATTGATGCTGAGACGCATCAACATACCTTTATTCAAGTTACGATCGCTTTAGAAACTGATTTTAAGATTGAAGTTCAGGGAGAACATATATGTACTTCCGGGATTGTGCTTAATTCCAATGTAACTCATCGTTTGCAAGGTTTGGGACAGCCTATGGTATTGCTTCTAATAGACAGCACCTCCAGCATAGCTGCGGCCTTTAAGCATTATATGGGCAAACAGGCATATGCCAATTTTCCTTCAGAGCTTAGTCTGGTCATGGCCGAATATATTAAAAAAAGTTTGCCGCAAATTCATACGGCCGAGAGTTACGGCTTGTTTTTACAAGAACTCATGACGCTGTTTAACCTCGACTATACTCCGCCAGCTATTACGGATACACGAATTGAACAACTGATTCAACATATGAAAAATTGCACGGATTCGGAGCACTCTATTCATCGTTACGCTTCTCAGTTCGGTCTTTCGAGCAGCAGGCTCTCACATCTGTTCAAAGAAAATACAGGAATATCTCTTAGTGGTTATCTCGTCTTACATAAGCTGCAGAAGGCATGTTATCTGATTTTTGAAGGACTGAGTATAACAGATGCGGCCATGGCTGCCGGCTTCGATACCCCCTCCCATTTTGCCAATACAAGTAAGCGATTGTTGGGTATGACAGCCAAAGACATTCGTAAAGATAGCGTGTTTTTGCAAGTTTCCTCACTGCACTGACGATACAATGATTGCAGGAGGTGCTCATCATGAACAACTATCTCGAGCAAACGGAATTGTTAAACTTCAATCATTCGTCCATTCAGGACCTCATTCGCAGACGTCAGTGGGCTTCGCTTCCAGTAAAAGAGCAGATTCTGCACGTGTATAACTATGTTCGAGACGAGATTGAATTTGGTTATAATCGAAGGGATGATATTCCGGCTTCACAAGTATTGCAGGATGGCTATGGACAATGTAATACCAAAGGCATTTTATTTATGGCACTGCTCAGAGCGCTAGGCATCCCTTGCCGAATTCACGGTTTTACGATTGATAAGCAATTGCAAAAAGGAGCAATGACTGGCTGGTACTATCACCTTTCTCCGAAAGAGATTATCCATAGCTGGATTGAGGTGTTATACAACGACAAGTGGTTAAATATAGAAGGTTTCATTGTGGATCTTCCTTACCTGACCAAGCTTCAGCAAAAGTTTAACGAATGCACCGGCTCATTTTGTGGTTATGGCGTAGCAACGAATGATTTTCAGAATCCCGCTATTTTTTGGGACGAGAATGATACTTATGTCCAAAAAGAAGGTATTGTTCAGGATTTCGGAACGTTTGATCATCCCGACCAATTCTTCACTCTTCATCCTCAGAAGTTAAGTCCGATCAAAAGAAGGATATTCAGCAGCCTGGTTCGGCATTTAATGAATAGAAATGTCAGGCGTATCAGGAAAGGTTGAACCTCACCTTAGGCAGAAACAAAAAGCGGAACGATCCAGGGGAAATTCTCTGTTTCGTTCCGTTTGCATATGCCTTTTTAGTTGCGACATGCATGAGCTGGTTTATCTCCAATTTTCAAGGGGATGAACCGCTATCCGCTTGTGAAGTTAATCCATATATCGTAGTCCCGGGGAGTCTTGCTTCTCTAACGATCTCCACAAACGCTATTTAGGCGAAATCAAACGTTTTTCATTTCTAACGATCCCAGGAGAGCTTATTTTTAGAAATTAATGAGAAGATGACTGTTTATCTTGTGTTTTCGGTGAAATAAGCTTTCTGGGGATCGTTAGAATTCCAGAAGGCTCTATTTTGCTTAAATAAGCTCATCTGAGATCGTTAGAAAAAAATAGCTATGTTGAGAACCCATTTAAATGCAACCATCTTAAATACATCTATCCATTCGTGGGTTACGATGCGATGCCATATGCTGAGAATGAGCTCGAATGTGCCCTAAAAACAAAAAAAACGGAACGAAGCACCATAAGCTATGCCTCGTTCCACTTATTACTTTTTGAGATGCAAGAAAGGTATCTGTACTGTAATATGATGTGCTGTTCTGTACCTGTACTGTATTGTTCTGTATTGTTCTGTAGTGTATTGTTCTGTAGTGTATTGTTCTGTACTGTGTTGTGTTGTGCTGTGCTGTTCTGTTCTGCGTTGTACTGTGCTGTTCTGAGGAGTTCTGTTCTCTTCTGTTGTTCCTGTTCTGCTCCCCTCTACTTTCCTCAATCTAATCTGCTGCACAGGATCTACTGAATGGAGAAAACTTCTTTCTGCAATAATGCTTCAGGTTTCTGGCCGATGGGATCACTGTGGAAATAATCACGAATAACTCCATCCTCCAGATAGTTGGCAATGGATACCATGATCATGCCTTGATCCAGTGCCAGGTAAGCTTTGGCGATTTCTTTAGTTTCCAGATTGATGGAGTCATATAATCCATACTTGCCCATCATGTTTAGCTTTTTCAATGTTTTGATGTTTTTGCGGGCCTCTTCGGGTGCATAGTCCAGAGCGAGGAATGTTGCATGTGCGGTTACTGTGGCTCCGTCTTTATAACCCGAGATGCCAAGCGGTGTTGCAGCAAACTCACTATATCCGGTTGGTGTTGCAGACGGGGAGAATCCCCATGCAGCATACCCTTTTTCTTTGGCATATTCAATCTGCAGTTCGACATGACGCTTATTGTTTAAACCTAGTGCCTGAGTACCCAAGTCTTTTTCCTTAATCACCAAACCAGGCATAAGTCCTTCAAACATGCTGCCTCCCCAGCTCGGGACAAACTTTTTCCCTTTATACTCATAACTTCCTTCGAAGACATCGACACCATCATAATTTACTGTTTGACCCTGCGGGGTCTGAGACTGCCAATCCCACTCCAGAGGCATGGTACGATACATCTTCCACCAATGCTCCTGCGGCACATCCCCTTTACCAATGGCAATATAACTTGCTACACGAGGTTCGGTATAAAATGACCCATAGTGATGCTCTGTCAGTGCGCCTTTAGCGACATCATAACCACCCCGGAACTGGCCGACTTCAGGATCATACAGAGTTGTATAGTTCATCTGTTTAACGAGTGTACTGGTCTGTGCATTTAATTCTTTGTAGGCTTGACCCACAACGATTAATCCTGCGGACATCCAGCCGTTGTCTACCTGAGATATAAATTGCCCCCAATCTTTTTTAACCGAGCCATCGTCCGTGTTGTACCAGTTATAAAATAATCCGTTCCACTTATCCATTTTTTCCAGCGTGTTTAGTGTTGTTTTCAAGCGGGATACCGCTTCTTTTTTCGAAAGGATACCCATCTGTTCCGCTGAAACGGTACTCATCATGTACATGGCGATGTTCGTGGGTGAGGTGCGCTTCGCTTCTTCCATCCCTTTGTCCTTTATTCTGACCTCATCATACGTCAACCCGGTTGTCGGGTCGGTAAAGTCCTCGAAATATGTGTACGTTTTTTTGGCAACCGCTTTCAATTCTGGCTTGAAGCCTGGAAGCTTGCCTAAATCATGTGCCGATATGACAGGAGCGAAAGCTGTGGTGGCAAACAAACAAAAAGTGATTACAAATCCTAACCTTTTTACAATGTTCATCCCTTTTCTCCTTTCAATATTGAATTCGAAACGTTTCGTTTTTATGATATCATGGATGTACATATTTGGTAAACACAAAAATGAAAACCCTTACTTTTGGAGGAGGATTATCATTTTTTGAATGTACTGAACTTTTCGAAACGTTTCATAATTCTTCTTGTATATGAATTGTGCAAGAACAAACAGCACACAAAAAGCCGCTGAATGCAGCGGCCTTCCATGCTTTTATTTTCGTTATAAGACAACGGGTTTCATCCGGCCATCCTCTCCAAAAAAGACAGGGGCAATGCACACTTCACGGTGATATCCTTTGCCTGTGGAAAAGCGGGACAGCGGCGTAACAAAGCGGTGATATGCCATGTGATACTGCTTGCTTTTCGGATCATAAACCATACAGTGGTGACCTGTACCAAGCATGTCTTTCTCCACATTTTTGCTGAGAACCGTATAGTGATACGTAACCGGGCCGTATAAATGCTTCGAGGTGCCGTAATTGACATGATAATCTTCACTGCCCGTATCATCACAGGACCATGTAAAATGATAGACCCCATCACGCTTAAATACAGTAACGGCTTCCCTGAAATCATGCAGGCCTGCAAGATTACGCATCGTTTCTTCACGTACACGGATCATATTGTCATGCAGCTCAACAATGGCGGCATCTCCGTTGCCAAGAAACATGTACGCTTTCCCATCCTCTTCGATGTAAATGGAAGGATCAATCGCCTGGCTCATCGTGATGCCAAGACGCCTTAATTGATCCATCGTAATTAGAGGCTGCGGCTCAGCATGAAAAGGTCCAGTTGGAGAATTCGCTACAGCGACACCAATGGCACTTTCATCATTAGGCATTTTACCGCAGAAATAGAAATAATACTTGCCGTTACGGCTACTAATTGCGGGTGCCCATGCATTTCCTACTGCCCAAGGCACATCATCTGTTGCCAAATCCAGAATAACGCCTTCATCCTGCCAATGCCTCAGATCGCTGGAGGAGAATACCTTAAACTGTGTTCCTGACCATCCTTCAAAGCCATCGGTGGTTGGATACATGTAATAGCGTTCGCCGAATTTTGCCACGTCAGGATCAGCAAACTGTCCGGCAAGCACTTGATGCCCATCCCCATATGCAGCCAGCAAACGGTTGCACTCCTCCGCCCTGATGGGCAAAATGCCACCATGCCGCTTCTGATTTGTTCCCATATCAAACTCATGCTCTGGAACAGTACGGAAATCACCGCTGTTCAGATCGGTCGTCAGCAGCGGCAGATACCCTTTGCCCTCAGCAAAGTGATCTACAATCAGGCACCACTCTTCCCGATCATTCAATTTAAAAATCTGAGGTCCCTCTACCCCTTCAATTGCTTCCAGAAGCGGAGCATGTAGCGGTTCAAAAGTATGCTTTTCCAGTGAAGTTCCCTTCTCAACACGAATATTCTTGGTTGTTTCGTCCTTGGAGTAGCGATAATAAAAACCGGATGAAGGAAGAATGGTCGTGTCAATAATATGATTCTCTCGCTCTATGTACTTCTCCGATGGTGTAAAGCTGCGGAAGTCCTGGGTACGCGCACTGTAAATTTTTTGTTTGCGTTCCGTTTCATGTGGTTCCTGTGTGGCAGAAGCCCAGAATACAAGAAACTCGTCTGTCTTTTCATCATAGACCGCTTCAGGTGCCCACACACAGCCTGCGCCCTCAACACCAACCGTAACGTTCCAGGGTGATGACCATTCTACCAGATTGCCGGACTCCCACACGATGATATCGCGGCTGCCAGCATGAACGGCTGTATCCCAGCCTTTGCCATTTGCAATGCGCAGATCGGTTGCAATCAGATAAAACTTGTTCTCCTTCGCAGAGCGAATGAGAAACGGGTCACGCACGCCTTGTTCTCCCAGATTGGAGCGTAATACAGGTCTGCCCGCATTGAGGTCTTTCCAGTGAAGACCATCCTCGCTGTATGAGAAATAAACCTGCTCTCCGTCAGGCTGCTCACCTATAAAATGCACAAAAAGATATCCGGCATAGTTCATGTTCTCGTTAGTGCTCGACAAATTGATTAGCCTCCCCACGATAATTATTCATGAATGTCAGGAAAATAAAGCGCTTAATTTCTTTAGTATCATACTTCAAAATGTGCCACAGGAGTAGAAAAACTTGCCGGATTCGTTTATTTAGACAAAAATGCCCCTCTTTTTGAGGGGCAGCATGAGTGATGAAGCGATTGAACTTATATACTGTTTGCGTACTTTAACTGTACATCACTCTTAGATTTTACCCTTCTCTTCCTCCGCCATGGAACGGATATAGAATGCCCCCAGCACCGAGCAGAGCAAGAACGAGAAAAATGCAATGGCAGCTGCCTGTTCACGTTCCTGGAATACACTAAATACCTGCTGCATCGATACACCAAGCATCTGAGGAGAGTTGGCTCCAATCAGGAACGGTGCGGTGAACGATCCGATAACACCCATGAAGACAAAGGTTAAAGCAACGAGGAACGTTTTGTACGACAGCGGGAAAATAAATCGGGTAAACAAGGTGAGCTTGCCTACGCCCACATCCTTTGCACTCTCAATCACTGATGAAGGAATACCCGACAACGCGGAGCTCAGCAGCATTGTGGTGAACGGAATGTTGAACCAAAGATTGGCAATGATAATGCCTTTTTCATCAAAAATGATACGTGGCAGCGTGATGCCTGCGACTTCAAGCATGCGGGCAAGCCAGCCGTGATTGCCAAGCAGATTGATCAATCCATACGTTGCGATGACCCCTGGAATGAAAAGCGGAATCATGTATGTTTTGCGAATCAGGTTCACAATGGGCCCGTTGTTAAAACGCATGTAGATTGCCAGGGTGTAGCTGACAAGCATCACGGCAATACAAGTGATGGCTGTGATCCGCAGTGTGAAGATGATGTTGTCACGCATGCCTTTATCCGTAAACAAAAACGTATATCGGCTCAGATCATATCCGCCTGAATCATTGCCCAGACTCATTACAAAGGATTGAATGATCGGAATAATGACCACAATCAGCAGAATTGCGAAGGAGGGGAGCACCATCGCTAACCCTGTAATGGACTGTCTGATGTCCTTGCTCATTGCGCAGCTACGTCACTCTGCCAGCGTTTATTAATCTCTGTGCCCAGATCCCCGATGTTAAATGTGCGGAAGCCTTCAGCTACCCCGTCGAATTTGCTCTGCACTTCCTGTGGCATGTTGGAAAGCTCAATACCGGGGAAACCGTTCATTTTGTTCACAATCACTTCCTGCGCTTCCGGAGACAACACGAAATTCAGGAAGGTATTCACCGCTTCTTTCTTGTCGGACGCCTGATTGACCATCAAGTAGGTTGGCCCGCCGTTAAAGCCTGGTGTAATCTGCTGCATTTTAATCGTATCCGGCAGTAAACCCTCGTTCAGCTGCTGCAGCACCATGTCGGACCAAGCCGGAATGATCGACACCTCTCCGTTCATCAGCAAGTCAAGCGTACCCTGGTTTTTCTTAGGATAGATGCCTTTGCCGTACACATACGGGCCCAGCTCTTTGAGCGTATTAAAGCCGGTGCTCCATTTGTCCATAACAGCCGGTTCAGCATTGTGAATGTCTTCCTCCGGTAGATCCTTATACACAATCGTCTGCACAAATGAACTGCCGGAACCTCCTGTGGACGGGTCATTGTAAGCAAATTGACCAGGGTTTGCTTTGATCCATGTCAGAAGCTCATCCAGTGTTTTGGGCGGGCTGCTTACTTTGCTGCTGTTATAAGCCAGCACTACTGCGGAGGAACGATACGGAACCGCATAGTTATTCACGTCCTTCATGGTGCTTGCGCTGACTTTGCTCAGATTAGGAATGTCCTTGGCGTCGAGTTGTGCCCACACCCCGTCTTTGATGCCTTGAGAGACAGAAACGATGCCATCTTCATACAGGTCAATATCTCCCGATCCTTTGCCCGCCTTCTTGGCAGCGACAATTCGATCGTATGTCGGCTCTGCCCCGGTACCCGATGGAATGTAGACCATTTTCACGTCAATATCCGGGTGTTCCTTTTCAAACATCGGTTCGAGAGAGTCCCAAAGGTCCTTCACATTTTGTGAGCCGGTAAAATAAAAGTTAAAGGATGCCGGCGTGCTGCTTGATGCACCCGTTCCACTCTCACTTCCAGTGCTCTTGGCATCACTTGCGCTGCCACAGCCCGCCAGCAAAGACATCGACAAGCCAACTACGGTTAACAGAGATAACAATGGTTTGTTTTTACGCATTCTCTTCATCCTCCTCAGTATGATTCCTCATGTGGAAATGCAGTCATTTTGCTGATCGAAATGTGAACCTGCTTGCCTGTGTGAAGCTGCTCCACGCTGTCTTTGTTCAGAAACGCACGAATGACGCCCCATTGCTCCAGATCAACGGTAACCTCGGCGTAATGTCCAAGTATCATGACCTGTTTGATTTTACCCGCCAGGCTCTGCTGACCTTTAGTTATTCCCACCTGCACATCTTCTGGGCGAATCGCTGCCACTACCTCTCCGTCTAGCTTTTTCTCGTTTGGGAGATGAATATCTCCAATATGAATGCTTTCCCCTGCTGCCACCCCTCTCAAGAAATTCATTTTGCCGATAAAACCGGCAACATATAATGAAGCGGGCTCATCATAGATGCGCTGTGGTTCTGCAATTTGTTCAATGCGCCCGTGATTCATGACTATAATGCGGTCCGACAAGGATAAAGCTTCCTCCTGATCATGTGTTACAAACACCATGGTAAGCCCTGTTTTCATCTGAATCTCACGCAGTTCCTCGCGCATCTCATGTCTCAATTTGGCATCGAGCGCCGAGAAGGGCTCGTCCAGCAGAAGCACGGCCGGGTGAAGCAGCAGTGAACGTGCAAGCGCAACGCGCTGCTGCTGTCCACCGGACAGCTCTGCGGGATATTTTTTGCCATAGCCCGACAGCCGAACAAGCTTGAGTGCATCCTCTACAGCGGTTTGAATCTCGGCCTTTGGCATTTTACGGATTTTCAGACCAAAGGCCAGGTTGTCATATACCGACATATGAGACCAGAGATTATAGCTCTGGAACACCATGGAGGTCGGGCGTTTTTCCGGGGGCAGCTGGATGACACTTTTACCTTCGATCAAAATGTCTCCCGAGTCCGGCTCCAAAAATCCACCGATGCTCCGCAGCACTGTTGTTTTACCGCAGCCTGAAGGTCCGAGCAGGGTGACCAGCTCGCCCTTCTGAATATCGATGTTGATGCCGCTGACACCATCACCGGTTTTATATCGTTTGCTTAACTCACGTACTGACAATTGCATGGTACGTATGGCCTCCCTTTTTTCCCGGTATAATTCTCAAATATGAGTTAGAGCAACGTAGTTATTTCATCTGAAAACCACTTGCCAGTACATCTGCACTAACTAGTCGCTGAGCTGCCAGCAGCAGAATAATGGTTGGCAGTGTTAAAATAATCGAGAAGACGGCTCCAGCACTGCTCGGGAAATCGGAGATGATTGAGTACATCACAATCGGCATCGTTTTGAAATCCGGGATACCGACCAGAAACGTGCCTTGTGCTTCATCCAGTGAGTTCAGAAATGTGAAGATGGACGCGACCATAATACCAGGCATGGCCATTGGCAATGTAATGCTGCGAAACACCTTGAACGGGCTTGCACCAACGTCTCTTGCAGATTCCTCCTGTGCCCGGTGGATGTTGCGGAATGCGGAGGTAGGAATCCACGTCATGAACATCAACACGTTAATCATATGAATAAGCACAACACCGAGCAGCGTGTTCATCAGTCCGATCTGATAGAATAACACGGCGATGGATACGTACAGCCCCATTTTGGGAAAGGCATGTGTCAGCAGAAACGAGAACAGAAACATACGCTTGAGCGGAAACTGCAATCTGGCGAAAGCATACGCTGCCGGAATACAGATTACGATAGATAGCAGTGTTACAAGCGCTGCAATCAGGAAAGACAGCGAGATGGATGATACGATATCGTCCTTGGCGAGTACGAAATTCCACCATTTGAAGCCCCAGACTTGAGGCAGAATGTCCGGGTAGTTCCATTTTTCACTGAAAGCAAGTACCAGCAGATTGACCAGCGGTCCGGCGAAGAAAACGGCAAAGATGGTGAGTAAAAGGAATTCAATAATTCTTCTGGGTCCAACATGTTTCCAGTACCACAGCATATCTACTTCTCCTCTCTTGTCGTCGATTGTCGAACCAATACGTGGCTCTCATATTCGGTCAGACGAGGTATATTCTCTTCCCCGCGTATCAGGTGATCCAGTATAGATACAGCATCTCGTCCGATGCCTGCAGCATCCACGCTGACCGTACTCAATGAGGGGTGAACCATGCTCGACAGTTCTGTGTTATCGTACCCCATAACAACGGCCTCTTCCGGCACTTTCATTCCGCGATCCAGGATCACCTTCATCGCGCCCAGCGCAAGCATATCATTGGTACAGAAGATCGCAGTGTACTGTGCCTCCCGAAGCGTATTGAAATGCTGCTCCATCAGCTCGTGACCGGATTCAAAGCTGGAGTCGAGTGATTTCACAATAGTGACTTGTCCTTGAGAGGACGATATACCAAGGGATTCCAGACGTTGGCAAAAGCCTTTCAAGCGTAAGGAGTGACTTCGATGCTCACCGGGTCCGGCAATAACAAAAAATTTGCGATGACCATCAGCTGCGAGATGTTCTGCGGCGCGCTCACCTCCCGCCTCATCATTGCTGACGAGATGCACCACATCGGGGTCTTCCGTTGAGCCGTTAACCATTAGATAGGGAATGTTAAATTTTTTAACGTAATCAATTACATTTTTTTGTAATCTGCTAATCAGGATGAGTCCGTCTACACGCTGTTCTAACATATAGTCGGTGGAGCGCAGCGACATTTCCCGATCTGTCTTGAGAAAAATGGAGTAGCCAAGTGCTTCAGCCGCCATCAGAATCTCATCAATAATACGCCCATACAATGTGTGTGATACAATCGGCAGCTTATCTCTAAATACGATAACACCGATGTTGTACGTACGCTTGGCAACCATGGCCCTGGCAACCGCGCTCGGTTTGTAGCGTAACTGATCGGCGGCCTGAAGCACGCGTTCTCGTACGTCCGGGCTTGCGTATCCGTTACCAGAGATGACACGGGATGCTGTTGATTTCGATACACCCGCCAGCTCTGCAAGTTCCCGCAAGCTATAATTCAGCTTTTGATTCAAACCCGTTCTCCTCCGCTCGTTTCATATCTTCACGTACTGCTGTCAGCAGCAGTGGATTACGAGTTGTAATCGAATGCACTCCCCAGCGTGCAAGCCTGCGCATATCGTCTGCCTCCATAACGGTCCATACATATACACTCAATCCGTTTGAGACTGCAATATCTATACATTGCTCCTGAACAGCCTGATAAGGTAAATTCAGCCCGAAGCAACCTGCAGCTTTAGCTTCTCTGCACATCTGAACAATTGCTTCCGTATAGGGGAGACGTTCGAAATGCTGCAGGTTTACGTTTAAGAGCCGGCGAAGGCGAGGTGCATATTTGGCGGCCTTCTTAGCCATCTCATAAGAACAACCGCTGAGAAATACCTGTTCCTGCATATGCAGCTGCTCAATCAGAGCCGCTATCGGTTCAAGCGCACGCGTTGTTTTGATATCCAGGTTCATCATGTTGTCAGCTTCACGAATGTGACGTAGCGTATGCTCAAGGGTGGGGAACGCCACACCACTTTCTTCAGCCAGCTCCTGCCATGTCAAGCCTTCGAGACTGCTCTGTACACCTTCCGTCAATATGACCTCATCGTCATGTGCCAGCACGGGAATCCCGTCTCGGGTTACACGGATGTCATCTTCGTAAATATCTACCCCGAGTGACAAGGCTGCCTGCAGGGATTCGAGGGAATGATCCGGGAACCCCATACTGCCGGTATGCGCTGTAATCAGCGGAAAGCTGTTCATGTTTGCCGAGCTCCTTCCTCAAAATAGATCGCATTCGTAAAGGCAATTTGTACATATGCGCCTCTGATCGTTCCCCAGCATTCAGCCCGAATCCATCTGCGGCAAGATTCAGCCGCAGTACCAATCTTCAGAGGCATACTGAAGTTGATCCTTTGCTGGTTTGGATGCCACTCTATCTTCACCTGCTGCTCCTCGCCCAGATTGGAACAGAGCTTCAAGGTCAAGTTTTGCTCTGGCATCGACCACTTTCCGGCACGTACCGTGAAGTCCACGGCAACATGTGCGAGCAGCTTTGCATCGACAGGCTGCGACCTGCTCTGTTGCGCTGGAATGACAGCACCGAGAGAATATGTAATCTCATCACTGCTGATTGTCAGTGTAAGCAGGGGACCCATTGTGACAGCGGCACGGCCTTTGCGCAGTGAGTTGATCAAGTCTTTCTCATCAACGGAACCAATCCATGCTTCACCCTCAGCATATGTATTCATCCTGGAATGACCTTCCAGCGGACTCTCGCTTTGCCTCGTCTCATCTATCTCTTCAATGCCAAGATAGGTTACGGAGATTGGATCATCCGTCGGTTCCTGTGTGTGCCAATCCCGACCTGAAGTGGCCGTGATGCGGTATCCTTCATTCAGTTTTTGAGTCCACAGCTCGAACGCCCGGTGGTTACTTCGCAGAATCGAGGGGAATGTGCCTGACCATACCTCGATATAATCGACTTGGTTCCAGTCGTTCAGCTCATACTCCCAGTAACATCCTGTGCATGCCGGACTACCAATGCGGAATGGGTGTGCAATGCCGGCAATTCCGCCATGCTGATGAACGGCAGCAATTCCCTTGTCGATATCATGGCGGTTCACATCCCGCCAATCTGCGAATGCTTCCAGCCCAATAGTCACCATATGACCGTAGAAGGTGGTCCACTCCATTCCCGGGATGATATGTACCCCATACTTTTGCCCGACTTCGGCTCTCCCGATCAAGCCTGACATTGTATTATGATCTGTTAAGGCAATGGCATCGAACCCGAGCCCGGCCGCACCGGCAGCAAGCTCCTTCAGTGTCTGGCGGCCATCACTATGAAGCGTATGGGTATGCAGTTCACTGGCAAGCCATTTCATAACACATCCTCCTCAGTGGTCCAGACTTGAAGCTGATATGCACACGCTTCGGTCACGATACAATGCACACTTAACGTGATGCTCCAGTTACCCATGGGCAGAGTACCTGCCATTAGTCCGGGCGAGGCCTCCTGTTTGCTGATGTACAACTCCTGAATGTCGTCATGGCGATGACAGGCCCCGCGGTATCCGTTTGTGTCGTCTAGCGAGAGGGTGATCAGGTTTTTCAACGGAAGATGCTGATCTGCATGGACTGTGGCATATTCCTGGTGTTCAGGCAGAATATACAGCTCATAACTTTCCTTGAGCAGCTCGATGGATCGGTGCCGATCTTCAAGAATTTTGGGACTGTATTGCAGACGTATATACAGCTTCGCGCATCCGGCTTCGACAACAAACGGCACGCGGATATGTGTTTTGGAATCATTGGGAGTGAGGCTTCCCTGCAAATCGAGCTGCTTCATTCGAAGCACACCACCCTTCAGTAGGCTATTGAAAAACTAGCATCCTTCTTGTGTGGGACCGTTCCCACATCCAATACTTATGTTAAAGTGAAATCATCAGCCCTGTTTCTGGCACATGTTAATATTCTGTAAAGCGCAAAAGGACCTGTCTTCTATTAAAAGAAGTCAGGTCCTTTTGGTATGTCTTGAAGAGATTGTTTTCGCATGTACAACATCATTTACCGTGTTTTACCAAATGGAACGAACCATACTTGCTTCGCGGATCACTTGAAACCAGATGCACAGCACTCAGTACGCGATACCCACACGTTTATGGATATATTGACGATCCGTAAGCTGTTGATAGGTGAATGCAGCGGTATCCGCTACAGAAATTTCAGTGCCGCCTTCGGGTAGGAAATCAGGCATAACCCGGTACCTTCCTACCCGCTCTCCATCCGGCAAATACGTAGGACATACAATGGTCCATTCCAGCGAAGATTGCTGCAGCAGCGTGAATACCCGTTCATGCTCCTTGGCGGCGCGAGTTGAACGGCGTCTGGATTCACTGGATTGATAGCGCAGTTGGGCCGGCTCGGTTCGGCTTTGCAAGATTCCAGCCGTACCAACCGTGATAATACGTTGTACACCTTCACTGTACATAGCCTCGATAAGCAGTGGCGTGCTGTCTGACAGGGTGCTGGTTCCATCTGTATTCAGTGCGCTGATAACCACCTCGGTGCCATGAATACCACGAAGCAAATCCTCCTGAGTCAGCACATTACCTTGTACAATAGTTGAGTTCTCGTGATGACTCTTTATTTTCTCCGGGGAACGAACGAGCGCTGTCACCTGATGCCCCTCTTGTAAAGCTTGTGCAAGGACATGGCTTCCCACACGTCCCGTCGCTCCTAGCAATAATATGTGCAAGTGAAGCATCCTCCTCAGGGGTTTAAAAGAATAGAATAACAGAAAAATCGCTCAAGGTGTATCAGGGTAAAGCAAAATGAAATGAAGCAATTCGCCTGAGTCGGCTCTGGTAGCATAACCGATGCGTGCTAACGATCTCCAGAAGGCTTATTTCGGCATTTTTGAGTGTCTTGAAAAGCTAACGATTCGTAGAAAGCTTATTTTTGGGAAAAGTCAGCTTTTCGACGCCAATCTGAACGATCCCTATGAAATAGCGTCTCTGGGAAACGTTAGCGGTAAAAAAGCTGAAATATCGACCAAATAAGGCTTCACAGAATCGTTAGAGCCTAAGAGCTATAAAGTTTTGCATTTTCGCAGCGAGTGCAGCTCCCGGCACACGCTGCCTTCCTTCATGACAAGGGTCTCAGCCACAAACTTTACGCTTAGGCCAAGAAACCTAAGGTCTGAAGCCAAAGGTCCGAAGCCCGGAAATCCAGAATGGAGAAACCTTGAACCCCAGAAACTCCTAGAAAATAAAAGCTTGGAGAAGCCTGCTAATCACCTTTTCAAAAAGTCGGGATATTTCCTGCGGTTACATCCTGCTTTCCATGAAATCCTTTATTTTCTCTGCAATTTCCATCGAGTGGGAACGATACAGATAATGATCAGCCTCCAGCAGAACGATCTCTCCCTGCTTGGAATTCACGATCTGCTTCTCATGCTCCGAAACCCATTCGTGCACTACAGGGTGATTCTTTTGCACAAAGAAAAGCACTGGTAAATCCGCAGGAAACGTTAACGCTTTAGCGGTTTGAAAGTTGGAATACATGCTCACCGCTTCGTTTAATTGCGTGTCATTATACATATTTTTTCGAATCAAAATGTTTAGCTGCTCTTGGGTCTTCTCATCATAAGGCAGCTCTTCATAAGGGTTGTCACCCAGCTTCAATTGTAAACGGGCAAACCCCAGGTTGCGGAACCATTTCACCGGTACAATATCCGATGTTTCCACTTTCTGTTCGCTGAGTGATGGAACACTGTGATCCAGCCCGATAAATGCTTCTACCTCGTCCGGGTAACGGTTCACATAATCCAGGCTGTAGAGCCCGGAGATGGAGTGAGCCATGAGAATATAACGATCTGCGCCGAGGCTTTGTACCGCTTCGTGAATTTCGCTGCTGATATTGGCTGTACTGCGCTCCTTGTCGGTCTGATCGCTCAATCCGTAGCCAAAAGGTTCAATAACAATGACCTTGTAATCAGACTTCAGCCTGGATAGCAGTGGTTTGAAATCAAGTGCAGGCGAAGCCGTGCCAAAACCAGGCAAAATGACGATCGTTTCTTCCCCTTCTCCCTCAACAAGCACATTCATCTGTTTTCCTGCAACCGATACGAGCTGCCCGTAGGACTCAAGCTTTTGCATTTCGGAATGGCTGCTGACTCGATTCACGGTATACACAATACCAATGAACAGCACAATCGCCAATGCGATGATCATGATGACTTTCAGTAAAATAAGCAGTATACGCCGTAATCTGGAATATGGTTGTTGATGTTTATCTTTCGTATGAGTCAAGAATCTTCATCTCCTTCAATGATGTAAATGCACCCGTCTGAACCTTTTCATAACCGGATTTCTCAGTTGAGCTATTCCATTGTAATGAAAGAAAATGTTCTGTTGATGAATGAAACATGAACAGAACATGAACTGGAGACTATACCAAAAAACACCTTCAAGCAGGTCACTCCTATGCTGCAACAGAGTGAGTCCTTATTGAAGATGTTGTTGAAAATACTTATCGTTGTACGTTTAATTACCGAACAGGTTAATTTTGCAAAGAGTCAACGATTTGTTGATGCAGTGCCGCCTCAGAACAATTCATAATGCGTTCAACCTGCTGCGGATCACGAATCAGCTGATTCATCGCTTCGATCCCATATGTTTCAAGCACAAACTCAACGAACAGATATGAGAATTGGAAGCCTTTTTTGGTTTCAAAATCCCATGTATCATCTTGCAGCTGAGCAAAAGTCGGGATCGCATGGTTCCGAACGGTCTCTTTAATCGAGCTTTGGATATATTCCGGGGTCATCAATTTGGCTTCGTAACCGCCAATCCCCTGTCTGATCCATTTTGGTGCCTTAGGATTAATCTCTTCAATTATCCACATCGCAAACAGATGAACGGTACCTTTGATGATTGATTCATACGTGTGCTCAGGACCTGGATTCAGCGGCGACACGATTTTCAGAATCTCATTCTGGTATGTCCCCGTAAACCAGTTCGGTGCATCTTTTTCCCCGACAGCCTGATGAAATGTGGGTAGATCAGAATACATCTCAATGATGACTTTTCGTGAAGGCTGATAATGATATTTGACCGCGAGTCGTTCAACCTGCGCATCAAGTTCTGTGAAGAGGTCGTGATTCGCTTTTTTCAACTGATCGTCTGAATGTTCGGAATTTCCTTTATTAACGATTGAAATAAATTGCTCCATTGACATGTTAGCCATGCTCCCCCATCCATTTAGTTCATTTTTGAGCTTTGCAAGTGCGCGGTACAGCCTGTTCTTCACTGCACTCTCCCGCATGCCCACCAGATTTGCGATCTCAGGCAGCGTACAATCTGCAAAAAATCGGAGCGCGATAATCTCCTGATCCTTCTCACCCAGCTTCTTCAATGCCGCTCCAATGTCGATACGAAAGTCAACATATTTGGTAAATTCAAGAGAAATGGACTGTGATTCCAGTTGTGTAAAGTCAAGGGGTGTTTCGTGCTGGCGTGCAAGCCTGCGATATTCATTTTTGAGCGTATTCTGGGCGATCTTGAAGACCCATGTGAAAATATGGGCGTTTCCTTTAAAGTGATGCATGTTACTGGCGGCTTTCACAAATACCTGCTGTGTAAGATCATCCACAGAGGCAGCATCCATTTTCATTGAAAAGTAACGGCTGATGCGATCACGATATCGTGAATAAATGTATTCGATCGAATGTGTGCTCTCCTGTTCATCCGGTTGAACAGAAGTTAAAACCTGGTCCTGAGCTCCTGACATGGTGTAACCTCCTCTTGATTTACAATGAATTAGACACCGAAGCATAACGAATAGCCACAAGTATTTCTCAAAAATATGTATACGTCCCCGTCTTGCCACCAGCTAGCTCAGGTCAAAAAAGTGCAATGCAGTTCAAATAAGTGCTGTGCATCTAACCTCCACTGGCTCTCTCACTACCGTTTAAAGTAAAAAATCATACAGGTTCTGGTCAATTCCGTTTATATCCTCTCCCTGTATTCTCCATTACAATATCTTCAAGTACAACATTTATTCATGACAACTTGAATCTGAGGGGGAACGCGTTAATGAACAAAAAGATGAAGCTTCTGGTGCTGTCCATGAGCATGTCCGCTCTGCTCGTTGCAGCGTGCAGTGATGGAGGAAAGAAAACACCGACGGATGCCGATCAGGACGACACAGGCGCTGTCACCATTCACACCGTAACGTCTGAATACAGCTCGGCAAAATATCCAAAGGGCGACGATATTACCAATAACGTCTGGACACGCCGTTACAAAGAAAAATTAAACATTAACGTCAAAACGGACTGGGTGAGTGATGAATATGAAACCAAACTGAATCTGGCCATCTCGTCCAATGAGCTGCCTGACGTATTTCGCGTAAATCCTTCTCAGCTGCGTCAGCTGGTTGAAGCCGATATGGTCATGGACTTGACGGAAGCCTTTGAACAGCATGCCTCGGAGAGACTCAAATCATATATGAAAGCGGATGCAGACAGTTATGAATCAGGGAAAAAAGACGGCAAGCTCTACGGCATTCCGCAGATGCATTGGGGGTTGATTGATCAGCCGGACTTCATCTGGATTCGCAATGACTGGAAGGAAGAGCTCGGACTGCAGGACCCGAAATCGGTAGATGATATTGAAAATATTGCTCTCAAATTTATGGAAAAACACGGTGGATACGGCATCGCTGTGGATCAATCCCTTGACTATCTGAACCTGCTTGCGATTGCCTGGAATGCACATCCAGACATGTGGATGGATGACGGCTCGGGCAAACTGACCTACGGCTCCATCCAGCCCGAGATGAAGGCCGCACTTGCGAAATGGGCCGATTGGTACAAGCGGGGTATCATTGATCCGGAGTTTGCGATCAAGGACTTTAATGCGATGAATGCAGACATTGTTGCAGGCAAAGTCGGCGTGCAGCCTTACTATCAGTGGTGGGGTTATAACCCTGGTGTTGATACGGTCGCGAATCTGGGCAAGGACGCCATCTTCTATCCATATCTCATTCCAACGGTGGATGGCAAGGAAGCGAAGCAGTCTATCTTTTTTGCGAATAACAATTACATCGTCATGAAAAAGGATGCTGCCAATCCGCAGGCAGTGATCGAAATCTTGAATGATTATGCCTATATCGTAGATGAGGGCAACGGCAAGGAATCACCAGAGACTCTGTCCGCCCTGCTCGACAATGACATTGCACATGTCGTTGGCGCATTCCGTGTGCTTAACCCGAACTCGGACTATGAGCAGTATGAGGCCGTATCCAAGGCTCTGGAAACAGATGACACCAGCGGACTCACTACTTCAGGGATGTGGCAGAAATATAACAATAGTGTGGAGTTCAAGAAAAATGCTACACCCGGATCGGTTGGGGATTATTTGCAGCAGGGTGCTCCCAAAAATGCATATGGTCTGGCGAAAAAAGTGCTCGACAGTGAGAACTATATCAAAACGGCACTCTGGGGAGTATCTCCCGAAGCGCTGTCCAGCTATGGCACAACCCTGGATGATATTTTGACCGAAGGTTTTACGAAAATCATTATGGGCAGTGAAAGCATTGATTATTTTGACGTTGTGGTACAGAACTGGCGTGCAGCCGGCGGGGATACTGCGATTGAAGCAGTGAACGAGGCCTACGGCAAATAAAGCATCTGCAGTGTGAATGCCGAGGGGTTGAGCCTGTTCTCACCCCCTCTTTTTGATAAAGGTTACAACTGATCCAGTTATGCCGAACGGAGGAACAGCCATGCTGAAAAAATGGAAGCAGCAAAGCCCGTATCACCTCATGTTAATTCCTAGTGTCGTGCTGGTATTTATTTTTAGCTACATCCCGTTCTATGGGCTCATTATTGCGTTTCAGAAATATAACCCCGGACTTGGCTTCAGCTCTCCCTGGGTCGGATGGGATAATTTCACCCATGTATTTAACCAGCCTAATTTCATAAGAACGATCTGGAACACCCTTTACATGTCCATCTTCAAAATGGTTGGGGGTATCGTTGTACCGGTTGTATTTGCACTGCTGCTGAACGAGGTGATGCATAACGGAATCAAACGCACCTTTCAGACCCTCGTGTATATCCCGAATTTTCTGTCATGGGTTATTATGGCGGGCATTATGCTGGACATTCTGAGTGCCGATGGCATCGTGAACACATTTCTCAGTCTGTTTGGCGTTAAACCGATCTCCTTTCTTGGCACACCTTCCATTTTTCCATGGACGATGATTGTGAGTGATATCTGGAAAGGATTTGGTTTTGGCACCGTAGTTTATCTGGCAGCCCTGACCAGCATCGACCCGGGACTATACGAAGCCGCAGTTATCGACGGGGCCAAACGCTGGAAGCAAACGATCTATATCACCCTGCCTCTCCTCATGCCAACGATTGTTTTGATGTCGGTTCTATCACTGGGGAACGTGTTAAATGCCGGTTTTGATCAGATTTATAATCTCTATTCACCTGTGGTGTATCAGACCGGGGATATTATTGATACTTATGTGTACCGTCTCGGTATTCAGCAGGCACAATATTCGATTGCAACCGCAGTTGGTTTGTTCAAATCGGTCATTTCCTGTATTCTGGTCGCTGTTTCTTACATTCTGGCTTATCGCGTGGCAGGTTACCGTATTTTCTAAGGAGGGCACATTGGCATGGTTTATGATAAAAGTATAGGCAGGCGTCTCTTTCATATATTGAATTACACGATATTGCTGACCATCTCACTGCTCTGTGTCCTGCCGTTTGTGAATTTACTCGCCGTGTCCTTCAGCAGCAGCTCGGCGGTGTCGGCGGGCAGTGTGACGTTCTGGCCCATTGAATTCACTACAAAGGCTTACGAGTTTGCATTATCTGGCGGGGCATTTTATTCCTCGCTGTGGGTGGCGATTCAGCGTACCGTTCTGGGCACATTGGTCAATCTGGTGTTGATTGTGCTCACAGCCTATCCGCTCTCCAAAACCAAACAGAAGGTTGCGGGACGAAACCTCTACATGGGCTTTTTCATCGTAACGATGCTGTTCAGCGGCGGCTTGATTCCTACGTATCTGGTTGTTGTCAAAATGGGACTGATTAACTCCATCTGGTCTTTGATTCTTCCGGGAGCACTGCCTGTGTTCAGCATGATTATTCTGATGAACTTTATTCGAGGCCTGCCTGAAGAGATCGAAGAATCAGCCATCATTGACGGGGCTGGCCCCTTGCAGGTACTGCTTCGAATTATGCTGCCCCTTCTCAAGCCGGCTCTCGCAACCGTTGGTTTGTTCAGCATCGTGGGGCATTGGAATTCCTGGTTTGACGGCATTATCTATATGAATAATCCGGCGAATTATCCTTTGCAGAGCTATCTGCAAACGCTGCTTCAAAGCTTCGAGCAGATGATGCTGAAATCCGGATCAGACTATACCCATCTGTTGTCTATGATGAATGCCAGAACAGGACGTGCAGCGCAGATGTTCCTTGGTGCAATCCCGATTCTGCTGATCTATCCGTTCTTACAGAAGTATTTTACCAAAGGGCTGGTGCTCGGCAGTGTCAAAGGTTGAGGATTTCACATCATCATCATGGGCTTACTATATAAATTGAGCTAAATATTTTACACAGTCCACTCCGATGACAGAATAACCTTCCAATCGCTGTTATCCCAGATTTTTCTGATCCCCTTCTCTGAAGGGGAAAATCCGGTGATAAAGGCGACCGCTCCGCTTTTCCAGGTTTTTTCTGTCCTCTCCGTTAACGTGTAAATGAATACTTAGTGGTGCATGCATACAGAAAAGGCCCGCAGATTCGTCTGCAGGCCTTTTCTTCATTTTCTTCCACACTTAGCCTAAAGAATAGGCTATTCTTATCGTATAAACGTCTCCCTTAAACTCGAAGGTTATTCCTTACTTGTTCTCCGGCAAACAGGTGATCGCAGGCAGCAGGATCTTAAATGTAGTTCCTTTTCCAATCTCACTGTGCACCTCTACCCCATACGGACTCCCGAAATGAAGCTGAATCCGGCGCTGTACGTTATAAAGTCCAATACCCCGCCCGCCGTTTCCGGGTTCGTTTCTGTCCTCCATCAGACTTCGGATCGTATCCCCGTCCATACCTGTACCGTTATCTCCAACTTCAATACAAATCTCGCTTCCCTGCGGCTGGATTCGAATTGTGATTACACCATCCTCTTCCACCTCCGCCAGACCATGAAAGAAGGCATTCTCGACAATAGGCTGCAAAATCATTTTGGGCATAACATAATCCAGCAAGCTCTCTTCAATCTCGTACCTCATCTGGATACTGCCGTAATATCGGACATTCTGAATGGTCACGTAATGCATAATGTGAGTCAGCTCCTCTCGAATCCGGACAAGACTGCCATCCGACCTCGTTGCATATCGCAGCATCGAGATGAGTGCATCGGTCATATCTACGATCTTGTCAGCATGCTGCATGGATGCAATCCACTTCACAGAGCCTAAAGTGTTATACAGAAAGTGCGGGTTGATCTGGTCGTGCAGCGCTCGCATCTCTGCTGCGGCCTTCTCAACCTCCTCCTGCTGCATTCGTTCAACCATACGCTTCAATTCATAAGACATACGATTAAACCGGGTCGACAGATGACCGATTTCATCACGAGAGCGGATGTCCTGTACATGCTCGAACTGTCCCTTTTCGACGAGCCGAATGTTGTTCAGCAGCTTTTTGATAGGCCTTGTTATCACATGAGACAGGAAAACAGAAATGACTGCGGCAAAGAGTGACATGACGATCGCCAAGGTTACGAGATTGCGGCCTAAAATTTTGCCATCGGCGGTCAGCTCTTCAAGCGGCATATAGACATATGTAGTCCATTTCTGCTGGCTGAGCGGGCTCGTCACGACCACATTATAGGCTTCCGATGGGCGAACGTTATCCCGAAACAAGGTGCCGATCAGCTGCTCATTGACGTTGTACACAATCTTCTCATCTTCGTCGATAATCATAAACCTTGAGCGAAGCCCTTCCTGCAGGTTACGGTTGACGATCTCAATAAACTTGATATCAATGCTGACAACGATGACACCAAGCAGTTTCCCGTTAGACACATCATGGATTTTTCGGGCATGGGATACGGCGAGCACTTTATTTTCCAGCTGCTTGTCCAGCCGGGTGGTTAACGTAATCGTTCGATCATCATCATGCATGAATTTTTTGAACCAAAGCTCGTTTCTGACGTTAAAGGTGGGGTCAATCGGTTGGTGTGGACTTACAAACAGGTCTTGTCCCCCGTTCATATTATACAGATAGATGGAAAATACACGATCCTTCATCATGATGTAATTCATAAGGATGTTGTATGCAGCAATCTCATTGTTTTCATCAGCCACACGCAGAAAATCCTGAATAGGAAAGCTGCCTTCATGGGTAGCCGATAAGCTGTCACTGAGACCATTGCTCGCAAGCAGGGTGATTTTTTCAATCTCCTTCAGAAACTCATCGATGCGGATATTGGTCTGTTTGGTCAGATCAGTGAGCAGAGTTGTATAATTTTGCGACAATAAACGTTCAGAAGAATAATAGGAGTTAATCGTCATCACGAACACAGGAAAAATAATAACGATGATGCAGATCACCATAATTTTGTACTTGATCTGGAAAGGACGGATATGCTTCATTCCTTACACCTCGATCTGATGTAATATCCATTTATTCGGGTTAATGAATTAGTGCACATGCTGCTGCTCCCGATATTCCTCTGGCGTAAGACCCGCATTCTTTTTGAAAATTTTACTGAAATAGGTGTAGTTGTGGTATCCGACCTTATCGGCGATTTCATATACTTTCAGCTCTCTATTGAGCAGGTAAGCCTTCGCGTGTTCAATACGAACCCGAGTCAGGTAAGAAATGAAGTTCTCCCCCTTCTCTTGCTTGAACAATCGACTTAAATAGGACGGGTTCACGTTAATCTGGCTAGCTGCGCTTTGCAGCGAAATATCCTCTGCATAATACTTGTGAATCAGATCAATGGCGAGGTCTGTATAGGAAAGCTCCTGTGCAGATTGCGAATAAGCATGAAACGTATCTAACATATGAGCGACGACATTATCATGGATTTCGTGCCAACACTCTCCATGCAGTACAATTTCATAAGGTGATTTCCTGGAAACGGGGAGCTTGCTTCGTGATGAAACATGTAATAAGTGAGCATGCATCGTTTCCATCATTACAATGTACTGCTTGCGCACACTGCTCTCATCCGCTTGCATGTTCATCAGCTCGGAGCGAATTCCATCCATAAATCGCTGCATGCCCTCCTTGTTCTGACTGACACAAATCTTCTTGAACCGCTGTTCCTGCTCTGTGTTCAGCATAATGACAACCTCTTGCCTGCTCGGCTGCTCACGTACATCCTGAACATGTAAAATCGGATGAGCACCCGCGAAAAACCGTTCTTCTAATGCGGCCTCTGCTTCCTGACATGCCCTGCGTATCATTGTAAAATCAGAAACAACCGAGCTTACACCTGCTGTAAGAGACAGGTTCATGAAATCCTTTAAAGAGCACATTATTTTACAAATAAGTTTGTCCAGATCAGTCTGTGTGACTTTCACGTCAGATTCGACGCTTGAACCTGCGTTCACCACAACCCAGTATTCGGATGAGCTCTCCACAAAAATCTCCTTGGCCCACCGGGAAGGAATCACTTCCTCCATTATGTTAAGGATAGAGAAACGAAGCAGTTTCTCCCCTTTTTCAATGTACTTGCGTTTGACCTGCTCCACATGATTGACGATGAATTTGATGACGACCAGATCACCTGACTGAATACGAAACTGAAGCTCGTCTGCTTTGACTAGCATATCGTGATTAGTTATGAATCCGCTTACAATATCCTGAAAAAAGCTATCCTTCAAATATCGGAGGCTCTTCGAATAATCTGCTGCCGCTGGCAGGAGACCGTGTATAAGCTTCTGCTCGCTCTGCAGCTTCTCACGAATCGTCTCCAGCAGCTGGATGAGCGAATGCTCGTTGATTTCACTTTTGATCAGGTAATCTGCAGCACCAAGCTTTAATGCCCTTTTCACATAATGCAGCTCGTCGAAATTGCTGAGAATGACGTATTTGCAATGTTTTATTACATTGGACGCTTCCTGAATCAGCTGCAGTCCATCCATGACAGGCATTTTAATGTCGGTAATGATCAGGTCTGGAGCCTTTTCCAGAGCCATCTCCAAGGCTTCTCTGCCATTGCTGGCCTCACCCGCCACGCAAAAGCCGTGCTCTTCCCAATTCAGCATCGAGCGAATGCCCACACGCATCAGCAGTTCATCTTCCACAATGATTAGTTTATACATGTATGTCCTCCAAAGTTGTTATTTAACACTGATTTCTTCATTCTAAAATTCAAGTGCTTGTATGTTCCTCCTTGTAATTTATTCGGAGTGAATTCACAAAATCCCCTTAAAAGAATGATAAAACGAATAAAAGACCGCTAAGTTCAGCGGTCTTTGGTTTGTGGAGACGTTCCACGCGTATGTTTATTTCGTTTTTCTACCATTTGTAGGTCATGGACGTTTTCTCTGGGATGGTGACGGTGAAGCTTTGGCTGCCCCATACCACTTTCACACTTCGGGATGAACTGGAAGCGTTATATGCAACCACCACTTTAGTACCGTCCGGATTTCGAAAAGCCACATTTTTCACGTCTGTTCCCGTGTTGCTGTCTATCTCCGATATGCGCCAGGTACAACAAATTTACTGAAGTGACCTAGTAAATAATACTGTTTGTGATAGGTTACCTGGTTCTCGGGATTGTCGTTCCGATTGTCCGAATTACGAATCATCAGCATGCCTTTGTTACTGTTATTGGGTGATAACAAAGCAGGACCGTCGTTCTGATCCAGAGCTGCATTCCAGAGAATGATGGATTTCGACCAGTTTCGTGTAATGTTGATAAACTCATTCATCATATTATCAAAGCCAGCCGAAGTCCCGTTCGGAGGATCATTCCAGTTTCCGAATCCACCCTCTGTAAACCAGATATCCTTATCTGGATGACTGTTATGAAGTGATGTCATCTGAGAGCCATCCCCGCTGTCATAGTGATGGAATGCACTACCTGATACGTAGCTGCCTTTGCCTGAGTTTTTCAAGCTTGTAATGACTTGATTCGGAAAATCCCAATCCAGAAAGTTGTGGTCAAAGGCGATAATTTTGGTGTTCATCCCGGCACTACGAAGTGCAGGTCCGAGGTAATCGCCAATAAAGCCGATCTGATCAGGGATGTTCATTCCCATGGATGGATAATGAGAGGGCTCATATAGTGGTTCATTTTGTAGTGTAACCGCATAGATCGGAACACCTTCAGCCTGATAGGCTTCGATGAATTTTTTAAAATAGTTCGCATACGTGCCATAATGCTCTGCTCTCAGTTTACCTCCATTCAACTTCTCGGAATATTTCATCCATGCTGGAGCACTCCAGGGAGAGGCCATAACTTTAATCTGCGGATTTTTGGCTAAGGCTGCTTTGACCATCGGCAGAATATAGGGCCTGTCGCGTTGAATGGTGAATTGGCTAAGTGAATTATCATTAGGAGCATCCGCATACGTGTAAGCCGCCCATGCAAAATCAGAGCTGCCCAAAGGCTGTCTTAACATACTAAGCCCAATGCCCGTATTTCCAAAAAGCTTTTCCATAACCTCTGCCCGCTTGTTTGCATCCAGCTTGTAATTCATCAGCCATGCGGATGAGTCTGTCAATGAGACACCAAAGCCATCCATCTGCTGGAAGGTTCTGTTCTCGTTGACCGTAATGGTTACCTCTGCGTTGGCGGATGCATTGTCAAAATGCTGAGAGGCTATTCGGGTCAGCCTGGCATCGGATCGCAGCCCCACTGCAGGCTCTGTATGGGGATCGGCGGTTGAAATCCACACCTCTACCTGTTCTCCTGCGGCTTGTGTGGTGCTGACAGCACCAAAACTGGAAATAACCAGACATACAGAGAGCAATCGAATCAGCCTTATTTTCCAAACCTTCATGAAACCCTCTCCTTCTCATGATCATCTGAGGCATCCAGTGGGAAGACTGCACGTGTATTACAGACAGGAAATAGGCCCTCACCTCCTTAACTATTCTAAATTTCTAGCTCTTTAATATCGACAGTGCACACTTGGGCTCCATCGACAGATTAACCTGCTCTCCTTCCTTCATCTGCACCACAATTTGTTTGCTTTCCTGCCCATCGTTGAACAGGACCAATGCTACAGATCCGTCTGTGTTGCGGAAAGCAACTGTAAATACTGTATCATCACTGGATATGGAGTGAATCTGGACTGCTTTGGGGCGAATAAACGTACTGAAGTGAGCCAGCGCATAATAATCGAGCGTATACACAAGCTCGCCGGTTTGCTGGTTGATCTGTATGATCCCCCGGCAAGTGCTCCGTCCAAATCCAGGCACAGTGGGTCCGTTCTGCTCATCCAGTGCCATATTCCATAAAATCATGGACTTGCTGTAATTTCGAAGAATCTGAATACCGGTTCGTATCACATTGGAGAACGCCTGTTCAAATGGAGGTATCCACTCTCCGCCAGACCCTTCTGTAAAATGCACCTCTTTACCTGCAAAAGCTTCATATACCTCGCTCTGTGCAGCCGCATTGCCGCCATACCAATGCCAGGCAACCCCATCGACAGCTTCTCCAGCCTGCTCAAGCACTGTGAGCGGATAGTCCGGGCGATCCCAGTTATGGTCATAACAGAGGATTTTGGTCTGGAGGTTATTGCGTACGAAAGCGGGCTTCAAGTGGTGCTGAATAAACTCGGCCTGTGCTTCGGCAGGCATCAGCATGCCGGGGTAATGCCCAGGCTCATACAATGCTTCATTTTGCGGTGTAACGGCATAGATGGGCAGACCGTGCGCCGCGTAAGACTGAATGTACTTTACAAAATACGCTGCATATGCCGAATACCACTGGGGTTTTAACTGGCCAGTAATCATCGACCCGCTTGTTTTCATCCAGCCTGGTGCGCTCCATGGCGAAGCAAACAGCTTTAACTCAGGATTAAGAGCCAGCGCCTGGCGGGTTAACGGAATGATATCTGCTTCATCATGGGCAATGCTGAACCCGGATAAATCCGGGTCGGTCTGGTGTTCCGGGAGATCATTATAACTGTAGACCGTGCGTGCATAATCAGAAGCGCCCATCGGATTGCGGATTACAGACAAACCTATGCCTTCCACAGGATGAAACAGTCGTGTCATCACTTCGACCTGCTGTTCCTCAGTTAACTTCTGATGCATCAGATAGGCAGCAGCATCCGTAAACGAAGCACCGAAACCATCCATCTCCTGATACGTTTCACGATCATTTAATCGAACGCTTACAGTTGAAGTGGCATGGGCTGTGCCCGTATTCTTTGACAGGTCAGCACGGCATTGCTCCAGACTTACGGACCGAAACAGCTCATTCTCACTTGTAGTCCTGTATATTTTATATGTGGTCATTGCGCAGCTCCTTTTCAGGTATGGATTATGAGACGTTTTTTTGATTTAGGCTTATTGAATGCCTAATTTCTCTTTGTTCTGCTTCATCTTCTCGCCGCGAATCTTCACAATGTCCGGCCAGCGATTCTCTTCAAGGAAGGTTTGGTACACAGCAAGCGCATTTTCAAACGAGGCATCGTCTTTGGCACGCAGCATACTGACAAGCGTAGAGTTCCACTTCGTCTGAATCGCTGACAGCGCACGGGCTTCGGGCGTTCCCAGATTTGGATTAATATTTTCCAAAATAAAATGTGGTGTCAGCTTGCCTTTGCCCCATTCCTGCATCTGCTTGATGGCCTCTGGGAAGGCATCTGCGCTCAGCGCTTTATGACGGTCATGACCAAAGAACATAAACTCGCCCATGCGGTAATCCTTTTTGAATTGATCCGCGTTATGCAGCTGCAGGTCCTTCACCGCGGGGAGTAATTCCACCGTACCATCTGCTTTCTTGGTAAACGTCTCTCCTTCAATGCCGTAATTCATCAGCATCTGTCCTTCTTCACTCAGCAAATAGGTGAAAATCTGGATGGCCTTTGCCGGGTCCTTGCAATCCTTGGAGATAAAGTTAATCATCCAGCCTGTAATTCCGGATTGATTCAGCGTTGGTGCATGCCCCTTGGTGCTCTGCGGCCCGTCAATGGCAATATACTCCTTGCCTTCATTAGCACTCATATAAATCTGGAGATTTCCTCCCTGTTGAGGTGTGCCGTCCAGCAGCATCGTAGCATATTTTCCCGACTTGACCTTCTCTTCAAAAGCCGTCCCATCATCCGCAAAGCTGTCATCACTAATGTTGCCATCTCTGTACACAGCGTTTATTGTTTTCAGCCAGGTCAGGTAGTCTTCGTCCAGATTACGATCGTAGAACTCGCCAGTGTCCGTCTCCAGCGGCACGCCGATAAAATCCTGAAGTGTATCGCCCAGTGAACCTGTGCCTTCACCGATCGCATTAAAACCAAACGGAATTAAGGAAGGGAACTTTTCCTTGATATGCTTCATGACAAGCTGGAATTGCTCGGGTGTGCCCATAACCGGACTGCCCAGTGCTTCATAGACATCCTTACGAATGATAAACGCCGTTTTCGCTGGTATGTTACCGCTATCATAATCCTCTTGCGTGTTCGAATAGTTAGGGTAACCATAGGTTTTACCGTCCTCCTGCTGGAACCAGTTCAGCGTGTCCGCAGCAGCCACCTTATTGAAATATGGATCATATTTCTCGGCCAGATCGTTCAGGGGCATCGCCCAGGTAGAGGCCTTGTGCACTACGGCTGAATTGGAATCAAACACCGTCAACAGATCAGGCATATCTCCCCCTGCAAAAAAGGTATTTAATTTCGTGTCATCTCCTGTAATGAACTTGATATTAATATTCAAATCCTCCTTGATTTTCTTCGTTACAATATCTTTGCCAAAATCTGTATTCCACCAGTCTGCATTCACATACCATGTCAGATCGGTAGCTTCTTGCTTCTGGTCGAGCGTCCAGGCAGGCTTATTCGGATCAACCGTATAACGGTCTTCAATGGAAATCCAATTGCCTTCACCCGTACCGCTGGAGCCCCCGCTGCATCCGGTAACCATGAGAACTGCTGCCAGCAGCACTGCAAAGCCCCTTACTCCTTTTACTTTGGACCATCCATGAAAATTGAACATGTGTTTGCCTCCTCATTATGAAATGCAAATATGCAGATGTATTGGGTTGCTTCGTTATTCCTTTACCGCTCCAAGCATCATTCCTGATATAAAGTATCTTTGAAGGAGAGGATAGATCAGCACGATGGGCAGCGTTGTAATTACAATCGTGGCGAGCTGCACCCCTTTGGTTGTCGTTTCAATAACAGCTGATCCGCCAATGTTTTGCATGGATTGTGTCTGTGACTGGACAATAATTTCATATAACATCATCTGAAGCGGATATAGCGATTGATCTGTGATATACAGCTTGGTGGTCATGAAGTCATTCCACTGGCCAACCCCGTTAAACAGAGCAATGGTTGCCATCGCCGGCATGGAGAGCGGAATAAATATTTTCAGAAAAATATGCCAGTCTCCCGCCCCGTCCATCTTGGCTGATTCCTCCAGAGAATCGGGGACATTGCGGAAGAAGTTCATCAGAATAATGACATCATAGAAGCTGAACAAGGCGGGGATAATGTACACCCAGAAGCTGTTGAGAAGCCCAAGGGACTTGATCAGCAGGTATGTTGGAATCATTCCGCCGGAGAAAAACATCGTAATGACACCCATCGTGACGTATAATTTGCGGCCGCGCAAATATTTCTTGCTTAGACCATAGCCAACCATGGCACAAAAGAAAACATGTGTTGCTACACCGATCGTTGTTTTGGATACAGAGATAAAAAATGCCTGCCAGATGCTGGAGTCGTTGAACACGGCTCGATAGTTTTCCAGCGAGAACTCGGGGGACCAGAAGATGAATCCACCTTCTGCTAGGGCTCTGCCGGAGCTAAAGGATGAGATGATAACATTCCAGAGCGGAACGACAATCACAATCGTACATAGCAGCAGCAGCATGACATTGACGGTATCGAAGACCCGGCTGTCCAGATCTTCCTTTGCCACCTTTCCGTTCACGGGGAGGCCTCCTTCTACAGCACTGATTGATTGTCATTCAGTTTGCTTGTAATTTTGTTTGCGGTGACGAGCAGAATGACGGACACGATTGAAACGCCCAAACCTACCGCGGTTGCATAGGAAAAATCACCCTGTGACATCCCCATGCGATAGACATAGGAATTGATTACTTCCGCCTTTTCACGGTTTTGCGAATTCATCAGCACCAGCGTTTGATCCAGATTCGAGCCAAGCAGACCGCTGACCGTCAGGATCAGATTCAGACTGATGATGGATTTCATGTTGGGCAGAGTAATGTTCCATATTTGCCGCAGCCGGCTGGCGCCATCTATTTTGGCCGCCTCGTAATAGGTCGGATCGATCTTCGACATAATGGCGAGATACAGAATCGTGCCCCAGCCTGCTTCTTTCCAGATATCGGACAGCGTGGCAATCCACCAGTACTTGCCTGCGTCCAGCAAAATATTTTGCGGCTGGGAGATGATGCCCAGGCCAACCAGCAGCTCATTAAACAATCCTGTCGTGGAGAACCAGGTAATCAGCATGCCGCCGAGTACAATCCAGGAGAGAAAGTGAGGTAAATATGAAACCGTTTGCACGAATTTCTTGAAGCGTCCGCTATTTAACTCATAGATCATGATGGCCAGTATAATCGGGATGACAAAGCCAATCCCCAGCTTCAGAAAGCTGATGCCCAGCGTATTGACGACCGCGTCCCAGAAATATTTATCAGACAGAATAATTCTGAAATTATCCAGACCAACCCAAGGTGCAGTAGAAAGGGTATCAATAACGGTGTAGTTTTTGAAAGCAATGGTCAACCCATAGATGGGTATGTAGCAGAAAACAATCATAAAGATTATGCCGGGTATAACCATGGATTGAATCTCCCATTGCCTGGCGTAATCGGCCCAGAATGCCTTGAAGCGCTGAGCTAACGGCGGTTTACTTCCGGGCCGGTGAGACTGCTGCTTGTTTGCTGCAGTGGTCAGATGACTCATGTATTCGCTGCTCCCCTCTGCCTATATAGTTTAATAAAAACGTTTTTATTTTTGTGTCGAAAACTCCTTTCCCTGGAATATATAAGTTGAACTAGAGAGTTTACACCATGCACTCCGGTGATAGAACAACCTGGAGAGTAGCGGTTATGCCCGTGTAAACCATAGTTCAACTTATTTGGATTTGGAGAGAAAAGAACTTCACTATACTACAGCTATCATTTACGCACGTCTCTTCGATCCATTTTCACATGGCTTGAACCTCTTACAATAAGCTCTCCTGAGAGCTTCTGTGCAACTCCTTGCTCCTGCCCCTTGATCATTTGGACCAATTGAGTAACCGCCAGAATACCCTGTCTTGCAATCTGATTCCGTACCGTTGTTAGTGGCGGAGAGTAATACTGAGCAATATCAATATCGTCAAACCCCACCACACTGATATCACTCGGAACCTCATATCCATGTGCTTTCAAGGCTTGAATGCAACCAATTGCACTCAGGTCATTGCCGGCCAGGAAGGCATCTGGCAGCTTGCCCGGTTGCAGATGAATGAAGGATTTGATGGCGCTGTAGGTGGCTTCCTCCTCGAAGTAGCCTTGAATAATGTAGTCTTCATCGACAGGCAGCTCGTATTCACGCAACGCCGCCAGATATCCCTCTTTCCGCTGCACGCTGTCAAACATCGTATCCACACCGCAGATATAGGCAATTTTCTTATGCCCGAGCCCGATCAAATATTTGGTTGCTTCGTAGCTGGCTACGTACGAGTCAAAAATAACACTCCCCATACGTTCGCTTTCATATTCACGGTCGAGAAACACCGCTTTGATCTTGTCTTTCTCCATAGACAGAATGTCCTGTTCATCAATTCGAAGCTCTTCGTAAATAATAACGCCATCCACCCGTCTGCCCAGAATATTGCTCATAATGACATGTTTATCCCGGGTAACAAATACATTCAGTCCATATCCGAGACGGTCACATTCACGCGACATCGCTTCAACAAGCTTGTAGAAATAAGGCCCCGATACACTCGTTGTGAAAAAACCGAGCATTTGGGTCTGTCCCGATTTCAGAAGTTTGCCATTCAGATTCGGTATGTAGTTCAGTCGCTCCGCCACTTTGAGCACATGGGATTTGGTCTCCGGGTTCAGTACATCCACACCATTCAACGCATTCGAGACGGTAGAGATCGACACGCCAGCTTCCCTTGCCACATCTTTGATTGTGATTTTTCCCATAAGTTCCGGTTCCTTTACTATAAAAACGTTTTAATACATTCAAAATAGCATAAAACCGTTTTCATTACAACCTTAAATATTCATGGAAAACGCCAAAAAGAAAACCGCTGATCGGGAGTGATCAACGGCACATGATCTCCAGCGCTTCATATTGGAAGACGCTGAAGGTTCATAAGATTAGGTTCATGCGAGATGTAGTTCATTCTATTCAAATGAGATAATATACGTTTGTCCTTTTTGCGTTGGCACACTTATTAGGCCGTTCTGCTCCGCGTGTTTTTCTACTTCAGTCTCATCGAGGCGCACCTTCAAGCCTGGCGCAGATTGCAGGTAACATACATTACCTGTATGTGAGAGAATTTCAGCTTCCATCAGCTTGCCATTCTCCCAGCGAAGGCTGACCTCGAACCCGCCCCTTGCTCTCAAGCCTTTAACATAACCTGTAGACCATCGCTCTGGCAGTGCTGGCAGGAACTCCAGATATCCTTGATGGGATTGCAGCAGCATCTCGGCAATACCTGCTGTTGCTGCAAAATTACCGTCGATCTGGAACGGCGGATGAGCATCAAACAGGTTGGCATATACCCCGCCCTGCTCATGTTTGCCTGGCTCATGCGCCTTGACGAGGGTCAGGAGATTAGAGATCAGCTGCTCGGCACGGCTGCCTTCTCCGAACCTTGCCCACAGACCGATTTTCCAGCCCAGACTCCAGCCTGTTCCGCCATCGCCGCGAATTTCAAGGGAAGTGCGGGCCGCACGCATCAGATCAGGAGATTTTTTGTGGGTAATCAGCCTTCCAGGGAATACACCAACCAGATGGGAAACGTGGCGGTGCTGCGGATCTTCCTCAGTGAAGTCTTCACTCCACTCCTGAAGTCTTCCCTGTCCATCGATTTGCAGTGGAAGCAGCTGCGCCCTTTTTGTCCGCAGAAGTTCAACGAATTCGCTGTCCGTGTGCAGCACTTCTGCTGCCTCAATACAGTTATCGAACAACTCCGCAATAAGTGAAATATCCATGGTCGTTGCTTCGCTGACCGCCGCCTGTTCACCATTAACGACAAATTTCATCTCAGGTGATGTGGAAGGTGATGTAATGAGGTGTCCTTCTTTATTTTCGATCAGCCAATCCAGACAGAACATAGCAGCATCCTTCATAATCGGGTAGGCCGTTTCCTGCAAGAACTGTTTATCTTCGGAGAAAGCATAATGCTCCCACAGATGCTGTGTCAGCCACACGCCGCCCATCATCCACAGTGCCCATACCGGATCACCTGCGCCATAATCTCCAACCGGAGCCGTCTGTCCCCATATATCCGCATTGTGATGAGCAACCCAGCCTCGAGCTCCGTAGTTGATCTCGGCGGTTTTGCGTCCATTGACTGCAAGCTTGCCAATAAAATCGATCAGCGGTTCATGCAGCTCGGCCATATTACATGTCTCCGCAGGCCAGTAATTCATCTCGGCGTTAATATTCAACGTATAGTTGCTGCTCCAGGGAGCCCGTGTATCCTGATTCCAGATGCCCTGAAGGTTCGCTGGCAGTGTTCCCGGTCTGGAGCTGGCAATCATCAGATACCGGCCATAGTTGAACAACAGTTCTACCAGGCCCGGATCACTGCTGCCGTATTTCTCAATCCGTTCATCTGTAGACATGCTCTCAGGAGCAATGCTGTCACCCAGATGTAATTGAACACGATTGAACAACGCCTGATGATCCTCAACATGACGTTGACGCAGAGCCTGGTAATCATGTGCCATAATCTGCTTTATAACGTCTGCGGTTTTTGCCTCGGGAGAAGTCAGCTTGTCACTCCCCTGCCCTCCTGCCCCATAACTCGTAGCTCCTGCAAAATAGATCACCGCTTCGGTAGCATCAATGATTTGCAGCTCACCACCGTTTGTAAGCAGTGTGCCGCCCCGATGAGAAACTGCAAGTCTGCCATGGAAGGACATCGCTTGTGTAGAAGCGGGGTCTCCATAACGCACAGGAACTTCAACATCATGATAGTTGGGGGATACATATTCCGGAGCAGTACCCGACAACTCGAATTGAGAATTCGCAACCGAGGTTGTATGTCTCAAAGGGCTGCCCAGTCGAGTACGGAAGCTTAATCTGCCTTCCTTACTTGCTGTCAAACGAATGACGATGCCTTGATCGGGATGTGAGGCGAATACCTCTCGATCATAACGCACGCCACCGATTTCATAGGAAACGCTTACAACGCCTGTTGACAAATCAAGCTTGCGTTGATAGGTTTTCCGTTCACATAACTGACCATGCTCCATAACCAGCTCCAGATCACCGAATGGAAGGTATGATTGTGTGAAAGGCCCCATCATTTTTTTACTCAGCAGATCAGCCTCTGCATACTGTTTATTCGCAATCAACTCTCTGATCCGAGGCAATACTTCCCGGGCCTCCGGGTTGTTCCAGTCCTGGGCATACCCCGACCATAACGTATCCTCGTTTAATGCAATGCGTTCCTTTTCAATACCACCAAAGACCATTCCGCCCAGCTTGCCGTTGCCGATAGGCAGTGCTTCAACCCAATAGGTGGCTGGAGAACCAAACTGAATATTCATGCTGATTGTTCCCTCCGAATGCACTTGTATTTTGGAGATGTTCTGATAACTTGTTCAGCAATCATTATATCTTTCATTTCAAGGAGAGGATATATAATTTGATAAAAATGGTGTGGAAAAACTTAAACGAATGACAAATATAACTTATAATCCCAGATGAAGCTGTTTATTTCTATAATTGAGAGCACAAAAGCGCCACCAGATCGGTGACGCTTTTCTATATCAGAGTATTATTACAGTTTAATATGTTTCATGTATTCTTTGAATTGCTCGGCAATCTCTTTATATTTCGTATGATGCAGATAGTGTGAGCCTTCCATCGGAATCAGTTTGCCTTGATCGGATTGTTTGATCTGCTCCTCATGCAGCGGCAGCCAGTTCGGATTTTTGTCGTTGTTGGATTGCACAAATAGCAGCATCGGCAGCTCACGCGGATATATCATGTTCTCTGCATTTTTAAAGTTAGAACCTAGATTTCTCAATTCATTTATTAGCGTTGAATTTGTGGAAACCTGATTCGAGATCAGATTCATCTGCTCCTTGGTATGCTCATCGTAATCCATCGCATCGTAGGGATCTGCGCTTACCTTTTTGAGCAATCGCATCAGCCCCGAGGATTGAAGAAACTGCATGGATTTCAAAGGCAATTTCACATCCATGCCAGGCTGATTCGGAACACTGCTGTCAATGCCAACAAAGGCCATTACTTCATCTGGGTATTGCTTCACATAGGAGACACCGTACAGTCCTGTGATGGAATGACCCATCAGGATATATCGTTTAAGACCGAGCTGTTCTACAGCTTCATGAATTTCGCTGACAATGTTCTCCGAGGTGCGCTCTTTATCGGTACGATCACTCAATCCATAGCCGAAGGGTTCAATCGCTACCACTTTATAATCGGAGGTCAGTTGGTCAATCAACAATTTAAAATCCAGTACAGGCGTAGGGGTTCCCTGCCCTGGAAGCAATACAATCGTCTGCTCACCGTCACCCTGTATGGATACGTTCATTTTTTTACCATCCACTTGCACGTACTGTCCGTATGATTCGATTTGTTTTTTTTCGATTCCGTTGCAAATCACATTAACCACAAACACAATGCCCATGAACAATGCAAGCGCTGCGATGATTCCTCCGCCTATTTTAAATAATAATTTTCGTTTTCTGCCCGGCTTCTTCTCTTTCTGTTTGACCACTATACTCTCTCCCATTGCAATCTTCTCCTGTTCCTTGAGTCCAACAAAGCGTCTTGCTGACTTCTGTTTTGTACAGTATAAGCTGGCAAGATGTCGTCACAATGACGCCAATATGAACGGAGTATGAACAGGAATACAAGCTGAGGATATAAAGGGATTGTTCAACATAGATACATTGAACTCAAAGAAACTACATTATACCGATTAACGGTTCATGATCGTCAAAGCGCGTTGTAATGGGGCAAGAATACCAGCCTTGGCAGGCAGTTTAAGTCGAAGAGGGAAGGCTAACGATCCCCATAGAGCTTATTTTCCCTGAATCGGGGACATTTGAATTCTAACGATCTCCAGGAAGCTTATTTCATTCGAA
>NZ_BMFU01000002.1:576360-1115132 GCF_014639235.1 Paenibacillus silvae
GAATAGCGTCTCTGGGGATCGTTAGAATTTTCCAAAGCCCAAATATGCCGAAATAAGGCTTCTCCTGATCGTTAGCGCTCGCAGCAGAGGGTGGCAGACTTGCACTTGCCACTTGCCATGAGCGATGGACGATATTTGATTAATGTGCCTGGATTGATGAGCATATTGGAGTGGATTGCGTACATTCTTTAGTTCAACTTATATAGATACAAAAGTATATCAAAAAAAAGAGAACTGCTTTATTGGAAGCAGTTCTCTCTGTGCATTTCAGATTCATTTCAAATCGTCTCTTAATGATCAAGGAAAACAAGTTGAATAAAGAACAGTATCGCGAAAATATAGAAGATCGGATGAACTTGCTTACCTTTACCCCGAAGCAGCTTCAGCACAGGATAGAAAATAAAGCCAATACCGATGCCTGTTGCAATGCTGTGAGTCAGTGGCATCAGAATAATGATCAGGAACGCCGGGAAGGCCTCTTCGAGATCACTCCAGTCCATTTTGCTAATGACACTGATCATGAAGAACCCAACTATAATCAGGGCCGGAGATGTGATTGCCGGAATGCTGGATATAACACTCACAATCGGGCTGAAAAACAGAGTCAGTGCGAGCAGTATACTTACAGTCACCGCAGTCAGTCCTGTTCTTCCTCCAGCTGCAACCCCTGTACTGGACTCTATATAGGCCGAGGTCGGACTTGTCCCGAGCATGGCCCCCGTCGTTGTACCCACAGCATCTGCCAGCAGCGCACCGCGGGAACGCGGGAACTTTCCGTCTTTGAGCAATCCGGCTTGTTCTGCAACACCCAGCATCGTTCCGGTCGTATCAAATAAGGTGATAAGCAAAAAGGTGAAAATGATCGTATACAGCCCATTGGAGAAAACCCCTGCGAGATCCATCTGGAACGCGGTTTCCCCAAGCCCCGATGGCATGGCCACAATGGATGCCGGCATTTGAAACAGACCCATGAACCAGGCAATGATTGCCGTAACGACCATACCGATGAAAAGGTACCCTTTCACATTGTAGGCCATCAGCGTAACCGTAATGATTAATCCGATAATCGTCAGATACGTCATAGGCTGCGCCAAATTACCAAGTGTAATCAGGTTCGATTCGGAATTTGCGATAATGCCCGCATTTTGCAGCCCCACGGTTGTAATAAATAATCCAATACCTGCTGTAATGGCATGTTTGAGACTCGCCGGAATTGCATCCAACAGCATGTAACGAAATGAAGTGAGCGACAGAATGATAAATAAAATCCCCGCAATGAATACGGCACCCAGTGCTGTCTGCCAGGATACGCCATATCCCTGTACAACACTAAACGCGAAAAAGGCATTCAAACCCATGCCAGGTGCAATGACGATCGGGTAGTTGGACCATAGTCCCATAATCAAGGTTGCGATAATACTTGCCAAAATCGTAGCAATAAATACCCCGTTGAAGCTCATTCCTGTGCCGCTAAGAATTCCGGGATTAACAATTACTATGTATACCATCGTGAAAAATGTAGTAATACCCGCAATGATTTCTGTCGAAACCGTGGTGCCTCTTTCCTTCAGCTTAAACCAGTTGTTCATTGTAAAGCCAGCCTCCAACTTTCATATTGTTCGTTCTGCATGAATCCTCATTGCCAAAAACAAAAAATCCTAATTCACATAGGATTGGATTTCTTTAGCTCCTATATTCGTCATTAGGATCAAAATAGCTCCGAATGTAAATATAAGGAAATCTATTGTTTGTTATTAACCTGAAGTCCATTTCGAATTTTATTAAATATGACATGCGTTGTCAATGAAATAACGAGTTTGTTCACATTATTTACGAACTATTTTATGAAAAATATATTTTTATATTCGTTTTTAAGGGTTTCACTGCACTTGTGAGACTATTTTAATTTTACATTCATCATACAATGATGATGGTTTTTATTTACAAATGAATGATAATCTTCATAAGGATCAACAAATGAACAAGGCTTCATGCATTCATGTTAGAGATATAACGAGGAGGAATTTATAGTGAAATTGTCCAAAAAAACATTGCCCGCATTCGCATTAACCCTGGCTGTATCAGCCTCTGCCCTTTTGTCTGCCGGGCCAGCAGGAACTGTTCAGGCTGCGGGTGCAGCAAAGAAACCGATCAAAAATATTATATTCCTCATCGGAGACGGGATGGGAACCTCCTACACGTCAGCTTACCGGTATATGAAGGATAACCCTTCAACCAAAGTGATGGAAAAAACGATTTTTGACCCTTATCTCGTCGGTGCACAAATGACGTATCCGGATGATGACAAGCAAAATGTGACCGATTCTGCTTCCGCAGCAACGGCCATGTCCTCGGGTGTGAAAACATACAATGCAGCCATCGCGGTAGACACGAATAAAAAATCGGTCAAAACCGTGCTGGAGCAAGCCAAACAAATCGGTAAATCCACTGGCCTGGTAGCCACTTCGGAGATTACACATGCCACTCCTGCTGCTTTTGGCGCGCATGACATCAGCCGTAAAAACATGGACGCCATTGCCAATGATTATTTTGATGAGATGATTAATGGCAAGCATAAAGTAGACGTGCTGCTGGGCGGTGGAAAAAATAATTTTGTTCGCAAAGATCGCGATCTCACCAAAGATTTTCAAAAAGCAGGATATAGTTACGTCACCGACCGTACATCCCTGCTTGCAAACAAAAATAAACAGGTGCTGGGATTGTTTGCTGACGGCGGACTCGACAAATACATCGACCGTACAAATGCAACGCCTTCACTTGCCGAGATGACCAATTCAGCAATTGATCGCTTGAAAACAAACAAAAAAGGATTTTTCCTTATGGTCGAAGGCAGTCAAATCGACTGGGCAGGCCATGATAACGATATTGTGGGTGCAATGAGCGAAATGGACGATTTCGCCAAAGCCTTCAAAGCTGCTATTGATTTTGCCAAAAAAGACGGCCAGACACTCGTAGTGGCTACGGCTGACCACTCTACAGGCGGTCTTACACTCGGCAAAGACGGTGAATACAATTTCTTTGTTGATCCGATCAAAGCGGCAACTCGTACACCTGACTTCATGGCTGCCCAGATTGCCAAAGGGGCTTCCGTAGAAGAGACATTAAACAAATACCTCAAACTGGAGCTGACAGCAGAAGAGCTTCAATCCGTTAAGGATGCTGCCCAAAGTGCTGATGTTACCAAAATTGATGATGCCATTGAAGCCATTATCAATAACCGCTCCTTCACAGGCTGGACAACCGGTGGTCATACAGGTGAAGATGTACCGGTTTATGCATATGGTCCTGGAAGTGATCGTTTCTCCGGCCTGATTGATAACACGGACAATGCAAAAATCATTTTCGATATTTTGAAAAAGAGCAAGTAATACGAGTTCTAATTGACTTGAATTTTAGCTTGCCGTTTCAGTTTAATAAAATACGCCTTTAAATTATAAACCCTTCCTTGCTTTCAACAAAAAAGCAGAGAAGGGTTTTGAAGTTGATGTAATCACTGTTGCGATTAAGCTTAGTGGATACTACGCTGCTTATACTTTAGCAAACTGCTGCATAATGGCTGCGGCAGCATAATCGCAACCCCCTGCTTGTCTCAGCGATTCACCGATCAGATGAGCTTTGTTTTTGTAGACGGAATTGCCTAGCACCTCCATGACTGCTTCTCGCAAGTCAGATGCATGCAGGTTATTTTTATCCAATACGATTCCCGCCCCAAGTTCTTGAACTCGGTTTGCAACAAACGGTTGATCTGAAGTCATCGGAATCATCACAAGCGGTACATCAAAATATAATGCCTCGCTGACACTGTTCATGCCTGCATGAGAAACAAAAACGTTCGTATACTGCAGAAGCTCAAGCTGTGCAACGTATGGTTTTACTATGAAATTATCCGGGATTAATTCGCGAAGTGGCTCTATGTCCGTGTTCTTGCCAGAAGATAGAATAACGTTTATCGGCAGATCTTTTAATGCATCAAAGCACAATTTGTAAAACTCCAGGTTTTTATTCAGAATCGTTCCCATCGAGATATACACGTTCTCTCGCGGATGCTCGCGGAGCAAATCCAGAGGAAATGCAGGCGCATCCTGACGCGGGATGATGGATGGCCCTGAGAAACAATATCGGTCGTGCAGCTCATCTGCTCGCGGCTGGAAAAAACGGCTGGTGTACACAATGTTCAAGGCACCTTGATGTGCCATCATGTCCTCCACTGCAGGTAAACTTACTTGAAGCTCTGATGCAATTTTCTGTGCTGTATTCATGATGGCTTCATACAGCTCTTCCGTATCTATAGGTTTGTCATGCAGGCCTGAAGGCTCCACCAAAGCAAAGGAGGAGATTGTACATACAGCCGGGATGCCCAATTTCTCAGCCAGAATCTGGCCACCCCAGCCCATCAGAGAATCATAGATGAGATAGTCAAATGCCTGATTCTCTATAACTCGAAGCACTTCGGGAATCATTTTGGGAATGATACCACATGTGACCATGTGAATGAATTGATAAGGGTGGCTGTATTCCAAGGGCTGCAGAATCGGGTCATGTGAGAAAGCATCATGTAAAAAAGGATATGTGATAACCTGAGCCCCAGTCTGCTCGATCCGTGAACGATACTCCTCTACACATACATAAACCACTTCTTCTCCAAGCTTGACCAGCTCCGTAATTAATCCCAGCGATGGATTCACATGACCTTCAGCCGGGGTGATAACAACCAAAACACGCGCCATCCTGCGCACCTCCTAAATGTAATATTTTCTCCGATCCTTACGCTGTCTGACCGGTTGTGAATCTTACATCGGAAGTGTATCTGTTTTCTGCCCAGCGGGCTGATGTTTGTGCCAAGCGAGACTTGAGATTCGTAAAGAAGAAAGGAAACTGCATAAAACCAATACAAGTTGAAGCGTTAATACCATGAAAATGCCTGTCGATATTCCCCATCCCATGTTCTCTGCTAGAGCGATCAATGCCCCGCTGACACCAATACTCAACGCTACATAGAAGGAATCAACAAACTGCAGATTGGACGACATCTTCCCCTCATGTCCAGACTCGGCATACTGCAGAGCAATGACCGCTGTTGTCGGGTTAGCCAGACCCACTCCAAATCCAATAATGATCTGGGAGAGCAGAATGAGTGTGATTCCGGTATTCGATAAAAACAAAGCAAGCATTACAAGAATTACTCCGCTAATCATGATTCCGATGCCCAGCATAACTCTCTGTTTACGCCCCGCACCCTCGTCTTTTGCATCCCATCTGGCTTGCAGCCATGCTGCTCCAGACCAGCTCAAGGAGCCAGCTGCGACTAACAATCCGGCACTGTGCGCAGATAAACCTTTCATCTCCGTCAGTCCCAAAATAACAAAGCTCTCTGTTGCAAAATAACAGGCGACATACAATCCTTTGGTTACAAGTGTTGCTGGCAAACCGGATTGCACCCGAAATGTTCCCTGAGGCAGCAGCTTGTACATTAACGGTATCATGATCAGTAATCCCCCAAGGGATAGAACGGCCCCTTGCCATTGAGTTACCATTCCAAGTCCTGTGAGTAACAAGCCGGTTCCAATAGCAAGCAGAATCGCTTGACTAATCCTTGAGTCCCCTCCCTGTACGCTTTCAATGACTTCCTGACTGCGCTGTAAAGCTTGGAAGGACCGGTATGTAAGCAGCAGTGCCACAGCAATCAAAGGAATGACAATCCAGAAAACAAGCCGCCAGGAAGCAAAGGAAGCAAGCAGTCCTGCCAAATAAGGTCCAATCAACGATGGCAGCACAAAAGCCATGGAAAACGCCGCCAGAATCTGTGATCGCAGCATATCTGGATAATATAACGTAACACATGTATAAACACATGTAATTAAAGCGCCGGCACCAAAGCCTTGAAGGACTCTTCCCCCAATGAGCATATACATGTTAATGGAAGCAGCAGCAGCAACGGTTCCAAGTACAAAGACGGTAAAAGATATAAGCATGGATGTGTATACGCCTCGTTTATCCACCTGCTGTCCCATCACTAATGTGCCTACAAGCTGAGATAACAAAAATGCGCTAAAAATCCAGCCGTATAAATGAATGCCCTGCAGTTCCTGAGCGATCTTCGCGGCAACTGTTGTTATCGCCAGTCCTTCAAATGCTGAAGTCGTTAATACCAGCATAATACCAAGGGTCATGGCTCTGTATTGTTTGTTATAAATACCAACGTTTTTATGTTCTTTCATTCACACCTCCCATAAAAAATTGAAATAATAGTAAAATACACCTGCAGATGTATCTTTAATATAGAGTAACCAGCATACTTTGTAAACTAAAATGTTTAAAAAGTAACAATAACCCAGGGAACCTCTGCATCGACTTCCAAAAAAGTGCTCATACTACGTACCGAATATATTTAAGGAGAGATCGACATGGATCTGCAGAGCGGCAAACTATATTGGCCAACTACGGTAACCAATCCACCTTCCTACCCCCGGCTTGATAAGGATGTTACCTGTGATGTTCTCATTATCGGTGCGGGCAGTTCAGGCGCGCAGTGTGCTCATTTTTTATGCAATCAGGGATTATCCGTCGTTGTGGTGGACAAGCGCAAGGTAGGCGAAGGCAGTACAAGCACCAATACTGCATTGATTCAATATGCCGGGGAGAAAAGCTTTGTTTCATTAAGCCACACCTTTGGTGAAGCCTCTGCCGCACGTCATCTGAAATTATGTGAGCAATCGATCCGCCATATTGAGCAGATCAGCGGTGAGCTGCCTATTGATCCCGATTTTATTCGGCGTGACAGTTTGTACTATGCGAGTTACCAGGAAGACATTCCCTCGTTGCAGGAGGAGTATGCTCTTCTTCGTAAACATGGTTTCAATGTGGAGATGTGGGATGAACAGCGTATAGGAAGTGTGTATCCCTTCCGTAAATCCTCTGCCTTGTATTACTACAATGACGCGGAGATGAATCCGTTAAAGTTTGTATATGGACTTTTGGAGAAGGCGAGGTTGGAAGGTGTTCAAATCTACGAGGAAACCGAAATTGCGGGTAAACGTTTTGAACAGGATGCCGCTGTTTTCTTCACCAAGGAGCGCCGCGAAATTCGTGCCAAACATGTGATTATCGCTGCCGGGTATGAGGATAAAGATTTCAAAGTAGAGAAAAATGCCACACTCTCCAGCTCGTATGCGGTGATTACCAAGCCGGTAGAACAATTGGAAAACTGGTACAAACGAACGCTAATCTGGGAAACGGCACGTCCATATGTATATATGCGCACGACCCCGGATAACCGAATAATTATCGGTGGTATGGATAAAGATACGGCATACGCCGACACAAGGGACTCCAAAATCCTGGCAAGCAAAGATAAACTGATCAGCGAGTTCACAAAGCTTTTCCCGAACATCCCGGTGGAAGCGGATTATTATTTAGGAGCTTTTTACGGAGGAACCCATGATGGCCTGCCTGTGATTGGTCAGTACGAAACATATCCGCATTGTTATGTCATCATGGCATACGGAGACAATGGAACGGTATATAACGGAGTCCTGGCAAAGATCGTTACAGATCAGATTTTGCATGGCTCCAGCCCGGATATGGAACTTTATTTGCAGAACAGACCCCTTCTTGAAAATGTGAAGGTTTAGCTCGGTTCGTTTAGGATTAGAAGATCCCGTTCTTTAGTATCTACTTGCACACAGGCACAAAAAAACCGACTCCTTAGGTGGAATCGGTTTTTGCTGTGTTTGCATAACATAGCTAAGTTTTATAAGGACAGTATTAGTCTTAAAGGAAAGAATCGCCCTTACAGTGTGATGATGATCGGGCCTTTTTTAGAGAGAATAATGGTATGTTCAATCTGTGCCACATAGCTATTTTTCGTAGCAAAAGTCCATCCATCGCCTTTTTGATATACCTCTTCTTCGGACGTCGAGATGAAGGGTTCAAAGGCAATAACCATACCTTCCTTCAACAGCTCATCATCTGAAGTGTCATTATAATTATAGATATGGTCTGGTGCTTCGTGAATTGCGCGTCCAACCCCATGTCCAGTCAGATTGCGAATAACGGTTAAGCCATGCTGACGTGCAGTCAGGAAAACAGCTTTGCCAATACCGCTTTTTTTGGAGCCAGGGTTTGCTTTTTTCAGACCTGCTTCAAACGCTAGTTTGACTACCTCACATATTTTCGTTAATATTTCTTCTCCCTGACCTACAACAAAAGAAATGCCCGTATCCGCGAAATACTCGTTTTTGGAGCCGGAAACATCAATATTGACGATATCGCCTTCCTGAATGACCCGATTGCCCGGAATTCCGTGAGCGACTTCTTCATTCACACTAATGCATGTATAACCAGGAAAGTCATATTCACTTTTGGGAGCAGAGATGGCTCCTTCTTTCTTGAACATCTCCCCGGCCAAATCATCCAGTTCCTTTGTCGTTATACCCGGAACCGTGCGCTCCACCAACGTATCTCGAATGGAAGCAACGATTCTGCCAATTTCCTTCAAACCATTAAAATCTTCTTCTGTTTTTGCAATCATATGTGCTGTCCTCACGATCCTTTTTCATTCTAAAACGTTCTTCTCATTCCAACATAAAATACAGCAATTTGCAACATTTTTAGGATTCGAAGTACTGGCGTAAAGGTCAAACTCAACTATTCAATATCTCAAACGAGTTGAAAAACGTTACCAGTACTTCTTTATAATACAGCAGCTGACCTTGGAGCGTGCAGAAAAAGAGGTGAACCGACGTTCACCCCTGGTAAATAAAGTTAATGATCATGCTGCATGATGGATTTCGTTCTCGCCAAATTAACTCAAGTGAACCACATTAAACCATTATTGCTGTTTATATACCCGAACATAATCCACCTGCATGGTTGCAGGAATATCCGAAGCATCCGGAATGCGACCACCATCGAAATTACCGCCGATCGCCAAGTTCATGATTAAATAGAACGGTTCATCAAATGGAGCATTCGGGTTGTTCGGTGCAGCTGCAGACGACCACTGCTGATTGGTAACTTTATAGAAGAATTTGCCGTCCACGTACCATTTGATGTTGTCCGGTTCCCAAACTACAGAATATACATGATAATCGTTAGCAATCGTTTGTCCTGCGGGGAAGTGATACTCTCCCCCTGCATACTGATTGGCAGGCCATTGTCCGCCAAAGTGAATCGTTCCGCTGGTTGTTCCAGGCAGACGACCTCTTGCCTCCATCACGTCAATTTCACCTGATGCAGCCCATGTGCCATATACCGAATCTTGCGGCAGCATCCAGAGTGCAGGCCAGACGCCATCCCCTGTAGGCAGCTTGGCACGGAAATCGACACGCCCGTACTTCAAGGATAACTTGTCTTTGGTATTCACCTTACCAGAGGCATATTTCGCAAAACGATTCGGGTCTTGAGGGAATGATTGGTTACTATGTGTTGCACGAATATTTAATTTTCCATCCTGAACAAAAATATTTTGCGGACTGGTAGTGTAGTGCTGCATCTCCGCGTTGCCCCAACCCCAGGTTCCCGGATCATCATTGAGATAATACCCTGTTTCTATATTCCATTTGCTTGTATCCAGCGCAGAACCACTGAACTCATCCTGCCAAATCAGATTCATGCCTTCAATCGCCGGATTGTTCGGTGTACCGATGGAGATGTCTTCCTGGTCCGAACCATCGGGACGCGGGGCATCCGGGTTGCCAATGAGTGTATAGTTCACATAGTTGCTGCCCACGTTTCCACCGGGCTGTCCGTTAAGCGGATAGCCGATTCGAATTTGCATATTTTCCTGAATAGGTCGGAACCATAGACCATAGATATGATCGGCCCAGTATCCCCACTGATTGGCATCGGAAATCGGATTGTAGCCATTGCCGGAATACGTAAATTTACTTTGACCACTATTACTTAAGTCTACCCATTGACCATTGATATTGATTTGGTATACAAAATGTTGTAATTCCTTCGCAATAGGTGCGCTCCCGTCAATCTTGGGCAATGGGATACCTGTGGAACCGCTTTCATCTGCTGTGAAAGTTGTCCCTTCATAGGCAGTAACTACGAATGAATTACGCACAGGTTCATTGAATGTAATGGTGTAAATAATATTCGCGGCCGATGTTTTGGACTGCAGCTTGACGTGAATAGATTCGGTTACGTTAAACCAATATCCTCCTCCACCCTCAGTGAATTGGCCGAAATTCTGATCGTAAATCCAGCCGCTGGCTGCGTTATTGTCAATATCAATCCACGTGTTGCTCTGCACAGGTTTCACATACACCTTGAGATCCTGAGCGACGGCTTCATAGGTGACTGATGGATTATTGTTAAAGGTGGGATACGTGAAGCCGGCGCCTCCGGTGCTGCTGGCAATGATGTCAGGCCCCTGTGTAGGGCTCATTGCTGTGATTGTTGTTTCGTTAATGTTTTGAAAAACCAGTCGATAATCAAGCTTTATTCCGTTCGCTTTGGAATACAATTGAACATCGGTTGTTGTGGAGAGAGTGAACCAATATCCATGAAATCCGGCGTCAGTCCAGTGCCCCCAGTTTTGGTTGTACGTAAATCCTTCCGCCTGATCAATATCCACCCATTGGCTTCCTACCTTCACATTAACACCTAAATCCCCGCTCACTTCGCTCCATGAAGCAGAACCCCCGTTAAACTTAGGCATCACGAACCCGAAACTGGCCTTGCCAACCCCGGATTTGGATATGACAGGTCCGTCAGCAGACGAAAAGTACTCCATGGACGTAATCGTCTTCCCGGCAGCCCGAGCCGTTGAGCCGGGCCCAAGTAAAACACTCGCCAGCATGATGAATACGAGCATCACACCCATCCTTCTGTATACCAATTGCCTCTCCCTGCAAGCAGCCGATTTCATACATTCTCCTCCTTCGAATCATTTTTCCAATCCATTATCAATAAGGAAAAAGATTACAGATTGGATATCTCTATTCTACCGAAAAGAAGAATGCGCTGAAAGTTATATTTAAAATTTGTTTTAGCCTGCCAACTCATTCTATGAATAAAAAGAGATGATTCCTTTACAACCTTCACCCTTGCATTATCTAACCGCCGGATGGGCATCTTAACCGGATGATACATGTACGCGAAGGAGTGGTATACCATACAGCACATTAATGATTGGTTAAAACACATTGCGCATGACTACATTTTAATTATTATCGCTGCTTTGCTTTTTTTGCAGTCAAAGCAGTAATTGGCTGGTTTACGTACAAGCATTATGATCAAAAATTAGATGCGTTAGCCAACAAAATAGACCGTTTGCTTGAACAACATAAAACAGATTAACCGTCGGATTTTAATAATCGATGTGAAGGACACTGCAGCTCGGATTCGTTGGCTCGTTTAACGTTTGGAGGAAAATACAATGATCGGTAACATCATTATAGGCTTGCTACTCCCCCTCTTGTTAGGTGTATGGATTTTACGGCGACATTACAGTTTTCTCGTACTTTATTATCCGCTAGGGGTAGCAGTATCTGCCTGTATTAACAATATCGGATTTAATTTTTTCTGGAATATCCTGCCGAATACACGTAATCAGTCTTTTGCAGCCCTTCCAATGGATCTCGGCATATACCCGATTACAGGCTGCATTATGATATATATGATTCAGGTCAGACGGAAAAGGCCATGGCCCGCCATATTCGTTTCATCCCTCTTGTTAACGTTGATCGAATGGACGGCCAAGATGATGGGACATGTCATTTATTTTAATGGGTGGAATATCTTCTGGACCTTCTGGTCTTACTTCCTTCCCTTTGTGCTCGCTTACGGATACAGTAAACTATTAAAGTTTACCTTTCCAGAGCGTTCAGAAGAGGGCTCCATCTAAAGAATGAAGTACGCATAAAATTTAAACTGTCTTCAGCAAAATATGCCAAATCGGATTAACGCTTCTAGGCATATGTGCATATCCTAATCCACAATGGTTATGGAGGGATAGTATGTACACAGCGTATCATTACTTTTACAGAAACACATTTACACCCGTATGGGCAACTTCGACAGCAGAAGCACTGGGGTTAATTCAATCGGCTGTTCAGGGAGAACGAAACGATGAGATGTTCTATGACGCTCTCATTCGGATGGCCCCTGACTCTCACCAAGTGGCTATCATTACAAGCATTCGCGATGATGAGCGCGGACATAACATGATGTTCAGACAAATGTATAAGGACCTCACAGGTCAGGAGATCACAGGGGTCAGCAGTGAAGCCCCGGAAACGGTCTCATCCTATCTTGGCGGATTGCAGAAGGCATTCCAGGGCGAGCTTGCTGCGGTCGAGAAGTACAGAAAAATATGGTTTGGTCTGCCCTATGGCATTTACAAGGACACCGTATGGGGCATTATTCTCGATGAACAGAAACATGCAGACAAGTACAATAATCTCATTATTTACAATATGCCTAAATAATTTCGCAGCTCGGGACTCGTCATCAAAAAGGGGCTTTCTCAAAAGATCTCAAAAACACACATTGGTGAAGAGAACTAACACCAATACATCCAAACGGGACAAAGCAGAGGTTTATCTTGCTTTGTCCCGTTTGCGTTTTTCCACCATTAGAAATGCTTGCTCGACACTTCCATTTTACCAAGGAAATGCTTTTTTTGTAGTGCAATTTTGGAGAACCGGGTTGGTCCTAGCCACTTTATGACTTTATGGGACAGCCCCTTACCTTGAATAACTATTTAAAGTCGACTGAGCTGGCTGGATTTATCGGAGAAGGAGTGCACTTAGGCCTGCAGTTCATCCTTGGTCCAGTGCAGTTGGACGCCGAGGGCAATCAGCTGCTGCTGATAGGCCTCAAGATGCGTTGCTAACTCCCTGACCTTAGCTGGCTCTACCTGCTGCTTGATGGAATAGGCCGCGAGCGTTCCCGCCGCTTCGCCTATATTCCATTCGGTTGGATGAAGGCGGTAGCAGCCGTTCGCGATCTGGGTCATGGATATGTTCTTGCAGGCTGGAAGCAGGTTCTTGACCCGCACCGGAATCAAAGCGCCCAGTGGAATCTCGTAAGGATGGTTCGGAATATAGAAAGTCCGCTTGCTTACCGTGGTAGGATGAAGATCTAGATGATAGCTGCCTACGCCCACGCTGTCCTCATAACGCTTCGGTCCCTCTAGCCCGCGCAGCTCCTTGCTCACATCCTGCTCGGCTATAGTGTACAGGCCGCAGATGCGCCGGGATTCCCGGATGTAAGGTGCCTTGGCCAATCCATCCTCTGTGCCAAGCACATCCCCGCGCAGCCGCACGCCTGGATAGCCCTTTCCGCCGTCCAGACGGGGCGCTTCGGTCTGAAGCCAGTACACGAGTGAGAGGGTGAGCTGCCGCGCTCCCTCCAGATGTAGTTCTCGTTCCTCCGACGATACGCCGATAATGGGTCCGGCATAATAATCGTTCAGCGCCCAGTTCAGTAGCGTGACTTCGCCGTCATTCAGCGGCTCGGTCCAGATAGCCGGGTCCACGATCCGCCGGTAATCCCACAACGAGACAATTCCCTGATCATTCGGGAACATCGTGAACTGCTTTAGCTTGCTCGTATCATCAGCATCCGAAGCGAACCAGCTCAAGATCGGATGCTGCGAGAAAGATGGGACATATTCGCGCCAGTAATCATAATCTCTTGGGCGCGGAATCGTGTAGTCCCCGCCCTCAACATAGTCCACGGCCGCAACATGAGTGATGGACTGCATATCGAGCGGGTCCGCTTCCTCCAATGCATGAGGTTCCCCTGTCTCGCTGCGGGCTTCTGCGCCGCTGACATGCTCTACTCCAGCAAGCGGCAGCAGATCGCCGCATTCTGTGGCATCCAGATAGTAGTCCCCGCGCAGCCGGATCAGGTTACCGCCCTGCCCCTGCCGGACAGTGACTCCAGTAACATGATCCCCTTCAGTATCAGCCGCCACTGGCACCGTATGATAGAACACCTCGATCCGCCCGGTGTTCACGTATGGAGCCAGCATCTCTTGGAGAACAGCCAGCGCCACCTTCGGCTCATGCGCCAGCCGGCTGACCCAACCGTTCCCTGGATTCAGCACGGGATTACTTCGGGCTTCATTCGTAAGGGGATAATTTCGTCTGTAATAGTTCCTGACCCTGCTGCGAAACTCCTGGTATGAGGCCGTGCTGCCCGATTGCTCAATCCAGCGGTGCTCATCGGGCGGTACAGCCTGCGATGTTAATTGCCCGCCTAGCCAGTCTGTCGCCTCCGTAACAATCACGCGCAGCCCAGCCTTGGCAGCTGCAAGCGCAGCCGCGGTTCCGCCGAGACCTCCGCCGATAATTACAACATCCGCACGCTTCTCCTCTCCACTAGCCATGCTCCCTCTCCTCCTTGTCCCGGCAGGTATCCCCGCCTCTGCCTATCTCAACTCGGTGCAGCTTCTCCAGTGCCAACCGGGCCGCACCAAAGCAGCCGGCACGGTTGCCCAGCTTGGCAGGCACGATCCGGCCAGCCAGTTTTTCGCCTGCCTTAGCGACCAGCAGCGGCCACCAGACGGCGCGGCTCTGGATAACGCCTCCCCCAATAATAATCAACTCGGGGTCTACCGCTGCCCCAATATCAGCTGTCACATGTGCCAGATACGCAGTATAGCGCTCCAACACCGCCCACGCAGCCGTGTCGCCCTGCTCAGCCGCTTCCATAACCTCACGGCCGTGCGTATATTCCCGGCCAGTCTCCTCCCTTGCCAGCTGCAGCAGCGCGCGGCCAGACACATATTGCTCCACGCAGCCCCGCTTACCGCAATTGCAGGGGCGACCATCTGGCACCAGCAGGCTGTGGCCCCAGTCGCCTCGGTTCAAAGAGTCCCAGCGCAGCAGCAGCCCGTCCGCCATATTAGCCCCACCGACCCCGGTGCCTAGGGTCAGCATGAACAGGTTCGTCCGGCCGCGCCCGGCGCCCAGCCAGGCCTCGCCCAGCAGCGCGGCGTTGGCATCATTATCGGCCGCCGCAGGACGGCCAAAGGCATCCTCCACCCACTGAGTAAGTTGCACTCCTTGCCAGCCGGGCAGATTATCGGTGGCGTAGACCACCTCGCCGGAGTCTGCGTTGATCAGGCCCGCCGAGGCAATCCCGACTGCCTTCACCGCGGGATGCCCAAGGAGCAGTTCCTCAACGAGGCTGTGAAGCTGGTTGAGGATCGAATCCCGGCCCAGCCGGGCCTCCGTATCGCGCACGGCTTCCGCTAGAACGGCCCCCTCTTCATCGGTAACAAGCCCCTTAATGCCTGTCCCCCCGATATCTACACCTATGACTTGCCACATTCGCACCGCCTCCACTACTACGTCTGTATCAAGCGGAAACGGCTTTGCCATCCTTTTGGGAAGGCACCGTTTCAGTTCTTAAGTGTCACCTCATATTTCTCATTTGCCTGCTTTCTGGCGGCATACAGCCGGTATATTGGTGCATCATTTATTATCGTTTCATTTCTCCCACAATTTAATATATCCGGTCAATAACTGCCCGGGCAGTCAGCTCCTTCATCCGCTTGGTCTCTTCTCCATGCAGGCGCTCCAGTCCCTGGCACAGCAGGTCAATAATGAACAGCTGTGAGATCTTAGCCCCGACAGAGCCGCCCTCCAGCGGCGACTCCTTCCCGGCGGTAAGCAGTACAATGTCGGCAATGGAAGCAATCGGGGACTTCGCATAATTGGTCATGGCAATGATCTTGGCCCCGTTCTGTTTCGCCTTCATCAGCATGTCATTCGTATCCAGCGTGCTGCCGGAGACACTGATCCCCACAGCAACGTCCCCCTCCCCCATCGTGACCGCCATCATCGACTGGATGTGGCTGTCAGAATTTGCTTCAACCCGCCGCCCGATACGCAGAAAGCGGTTCTTGGCTTCCAGTGCTGTGATTCCTGACGAACCTACGCCGAAGAACTGGACAAACCGAGCCTGGTCCAGATCATCTACGGCCTGCTGCAGCTGCTCCCGGTCAAGCATCCCCAGGCTGGATTGCAGCACACCAACCATCGAGGCATACAGATGGTCGGCATAGTCACCTTCGCCTGTCCCCTGCTCTCCATGATGCTGGGCTTGACGCTTCGGCAATCCCTGGGCAAGCATCAGCTTGAAATCCTGATATCCCTTGAAGCCGATCTTGCGGCAGAAGCGCATCACCGTAGTCTCGCCCGTTCCTGCGAAGTCAGCCAATTCGGTGACTGACAGATAGATCAGATTGTCCGGGTGCTCCAGTACACAACGGGCAACCTTCTGTTCTGATTTGGTCATTGAAGGATAATACGTATTAATCCGGTCATTCATTTCCATTGCGGTTCATCCTCACTTTTCTCGCCGCTGCTGCGAACGGCTGGGTAATCAGTTGCGGCCGGGTAATGGCCGAGCCTACCACGACCGCGTAGGCTCCCAGGTCCAGCGCCGCTTCCACCTGAGCGGGCTGCGTGATCCGGCCTTCGGCAATGACCGGAATCTTCAATCGCCGGGCAGCTTGTTCCAGCAGCTCTAGATTCGGTTCCTGCTGCTGCCGCGAATAGGGCGTATACCCCGACAAGGTGGTCGAGACACAGCTTACCCCCAGCAATTCGGCATAGACCGCTTCCTCCAGCGTAGAGATATCCGCCATTGAAGCGGCCGGGCTTGTGCTCAGCAGGTCTATGATCTGTTCCAATGTACACCCCCCAGGACGCCTCTGCAAGGTTCCGTCAAAAGCAATAATATCGGCTCTGGCTTCCAGCAACTCTTCTATCTCCCGCAGTGTAGGCGTAATGTAGACGGAGGAACCAGGGTAATCGCGCTTCACGATGCCGATCACCGGCAGCGAAACCGCCTGCTTGATCGCCCTTACATCTGCTGCCCCGTTCGCCCGGATGGCAATAGCTCCTCCCTCCGCAGCCGCTACGGCCATCCGGGCCATGATCTCCGACCCGTGCAGCGGCTCATCCGGCAACGCCTGGCAAGAGACAACTAATCCGAGGTGTAGGCTTTCCATTATACTTTTACTCAGGGTCCCCACCTTCTCTCTTATATTATAATCAGCCTGCCTCAACCGGCACATACTGCACAGACAAGCCCACCTCAAACATCCGGTTCCAGGGCATATAGCAGTCGGTAATCTTCACGCTTCCCTCCGGACTGTCGATCCGTACCACCAGTTCCTCGCTCAGCCGTTCCTGTACACGGGCAGCCACAATGCCGCGCGGCCCGTCAAGCTCATATTTGCCGTAACCCATCTCCTGCACGGGGCCGTCACTAAGTTCTCCCCGCACAACCGAGCAATAGCAGACATCCTCCGCGTAGCGGAGCGCCAGAAAATCCAGATGCACCTGTGTCCGCCCGCAGTGCAGATAGATCGTCGCCTGGGAGATGACGGTTCCGAGCGAGTTCGAGCTCGTGTTCCAGCCAGCGTAACCGGCCAGGTCGAACAGCATGTTCTTCTGACGCAGCATTTTGACCAGCTTTTGGTCGCCTCCATTGGCATAACCGACATCGGCTACAGCTACCGGAATCTTCTTGTGCCGCAGCAAATACGACCCATATTCTACCAGATCCATCAGGTTCCGATGTATATCATAGCTGAAATAAGCATGATGCTGCGATACCGCCTCCGCCATCGTCTCGCCCGGTGTGCTGACCAGCAGGACCAGATCCGCCTCTGCAGCGCTGGACGCGATTAGCCCGCCTGCGGCCAGAATCTGATACTTCAGCGTCTCATAAAAGAAGCGGTCCTCGAACAACGGCGTCACGAACGCCCCCTGTACAGCGGATAAACGCGGGTAGATCAGCGGCCTCCGCCCTTCGGCCATGTTCAACGTCCGGGCAAGCAGCGTACAACCCACCTCATCTGCTCCCGGATACATATAGACCTTAAGCTCCAGATCAAGCGCCATGATCCGCGCCCTTACCTTCTCCTGATCCTTGGCGGTATGCCCGTACGGGGCCGAGTCATCTTGCGGCACAATCATGAAGTCAATCACTCCGTCCCGGACCAGTTCCAGCGCCTGCTTGTTGGCTTCAATATTAACGGCTCTGCGGCCGAGATAATCCTGCAGCACGGCGGCAGGGAGCCGCAGATCAATATCGGCCAACTCACGGATCTCCTCGTCGGTGGCAATACCCAACTCCAGCCGGTGGCCAATAAAGCCTTTGCGGAAGATCTCCCGGCCCCAGTCGGCATAATAATCCGGTTCCTCGTCTGATAGAGAATACTGCGGACAGCGCATAATCAGTTGGAACGCATACAGCTTAAGCTGCGGATAGCACCGCTTGATCTCCCGCAGCTGCTCCAGACGGGCGTGCAGTTCATCGGGCTTCAGTCCGTGCAGCCTTGACGGAATGATCCCACCGTAGAGCAGCGCATCCAGCGCGATTACTGCGCTGTCCGCTCCTTCGCAGGCAGCCTCGAACCAGGACCACAACTGTTCTACATCACCCGGTCGCTTCTTCAGCCCCATGATGTCGGTAGGAGGGCGCTCCACAACATAATCTGTTCCCTGGGCCAGAAGATAAGGGAATTCATAATTACAGGGCCGCTCATCCAGCGGGACCAAAATCAACTTCCTAGGCTTCGTCATGTCCGTTCTCCTCCTTAGTCTCCTCCGGCAGTTCGATGCCCAGCGCCTTAGCCGCACGGACGGCCGGATCACTGCCGAGCCGTACACCATAGCTGCGGCAGGTCTCCATGTATTCATGGACTTCTGCTGCAGCCTGCGGCTCCAGCGGGTCCTCCAACTGCCTGCGCACCGCCCTCCAGAGCGCTGAATCTGCGATAGCCCGGCGCAGCCACGGCCCTGCTTCTTCGCTGAACTTGGTATTGTCTAATCCGCCCAGCCGCACGGCCGTCTGCTCCAGCCGGCTGAAATAAGCATCCAGCCGGTCCAGATCGCGCTCCGCCAGCGCATCGTCCAGCTCCGGGTAGCCACCGGAGTACAGGCGGCTGTTCAGATTCTGGCGGCAGAAGAACATCATTTCATCCGCCAGTTCCCCGGAGAATTCACGCACGGACAGCTCCCAGGACAGCTCCGGCATGTAGCGCTCGCTGTTCCACATATAGTGGGACATGGTGGTGAGCGTAATTTTAGAGCATTCCCACTGGTTCATGGGGTTGGCCACAACGGCGGTATGCCCGAGTTGGCCGAGACGTGAGCTGCGCCCGCGCACCGGGTCAAGGAACAGCCGGTCCTTGTCGCAGTCATTCACCGGAATATTGTCCCACAGCCACAGCTCATGCCCGTAATAATTGAAGTTATTCTCCGCATGCTTGCGGCCGATCTCCGGGGCGAAAACGAAGTAGCCGGTCCAAAAGACTTTGACAGCGGGATGAAGCTGCTCCCGGATATCCTTCTTGTACTCCGTATTCCAATACGACCAGTACTCTGAAGGACACATCACCAGGGAGAAGTGCGGCAGACAAACGGCCAGATAATCGTAGACCCGGTTCGTCACGTAAGCATGGGCGTTCCCGGAGCGCTCCAGGAACTGCTTGTTGTCACCTTTTAACACATAATCAATGTCATCCATCAGCAGCGCGAAATGCCGCACCCCAATCGCGATCATCGCAGCAAGTTTCTCCTCCAGCTTCGCGAAGTCCTCCCGGCTGCGGAATTCCAGATCATTGCCCGGGCTGATACAATAGTAGAAATCTACCAGATGTTTGTCGCATTCCTGCTTCAGGTCATGAATCTTGGCAAACATATCGTCCGGGTACGGCTCACGCCACAACTTCCGGTGATAGAGATCATCCTTCGGCGCGTACATGAAGGCGTTCATCCGGTGTTCACTCATGTATCTGACCGAATCCATGCGGTCTGCGAAGCTCCATGGTACACCATAGAACCCTTCAATAATGCCCCGCACCGCAAAAGAAGGCTCATCCTCCACTGTAACCACCGGCAGGCGGCAACGGTCCTCCTCCACCGTAAGCAGCCGCTTCAGCGCATCCAGACCATATTTTAGTCCCCGCTGGCCTGACGCAGTAATGACCAGCTTTGCATCCTCTCCAATCACAAGGCGGTATCCGTCTGCAGCAAGCCCGCAGTCATACTCCAGCATCAGCTGTGCATTCCCCTTGTCGGCGGTAGCTACACCCGGACCGGCAGGCTCCAGAATCACGATGCCGCCTTCCTCCAGCAGTCCGTGGACATCCTGATTCATCGCATACCGGGAAGCCAGCTCGCAGCACAGCTGCGGACCCTCCACAATCAGCTCTTTGCCTTGCGTATAATAGTCGCGGAACAGATACTGGCATTCCCGTAACGAAATTCCCATTGAGTTGTGCCTCCTTAGTTACCCTTTAATTGCTCCGGCAATTCCTTCCATATAATACTTCTGTGTGAACAGGAACACGATAATGATCGGCAGCACCGAAATCATCGTTCCGGCGGCAATCCAGCCGAAGTTATAAGAGAATTGCCCGTTCAGATAAGTCAGCGCCGCGGCGAGCGGATACTTCTGCGGGTCGTCCAGAACAACAATCGGCCACAGGAAGTTGTTCCAGAACGCCATGACCTCCAGCAACCCGATGACGGCAATCCCCGGCTTGACGAGCGGCAAAACCAGTTGGATAAAGATCCGCAGCTCGGAAGCTCCGTCCATTTTACCCGAATCCCGGATGTCGGCAGGAATGCCCAGGAATGTCTGCCGCATCAGGAAGATATTGAACACCGACACCGCTGCTGGAAGAACCACACCCAGGAAGGTATTGCCCAGCCCCAAAGCCTGAATCGTCAAATAATGCACAATCATAGCAGTAGCTGAAGGAATAATCATGGTCGAGATTAGCAGCGTGAACACCAGATTCCGGCCCTTGAACCGAAAGACGGCCAGCGGGTATGCGGTCAGACAGGACAGCAAGATATTGAAGACGACTCCGAGCAGCGTAATGACGACCGTATTCAGAATGTAACGCGGGAAATCCATGAATTTCCACACCTCCACATAGTTCTCGAAAGCAATGAAGGTTGGCAGAATGGCCGGCGGATTCGCAAACACGTTGCGCCCCGGCATCAGCGATACGCTAAGCAGCCATAAGAACGGCCCCATCATGAACAGGGCGAGCAGTATCAGCAGAATGTAAGTAATCAGATAACTCAAGCTACGCGGCATCAATAAGAATTCACCCCGCCTCTCCGGTTGAGCCGAAATACGAGCACGCTAAGCGCCCCAACCAGCACACTGACGATCAGCCCGAGCGCCGAGGCATAGCCGAAATTGAACTGCTCCAGCCCTTTTTGAAAAATATAGACGCTTGAGGTCAGTGTGGACGTCCCCGGTCCGCCCTTGGTCAGTATGTAGACCTCATCGAATACCCGGATTGCCCCCATGACCGAGATAAGCGTACAGAACAGAATATGCGGGCGCAGCAGCGGTAGCGTCACATGCACAATTAGCCTAACCGGCCCGGCTCCATCTACTCTGGCTGCCTCATACAGGTCTGCTGGAATGCCTTGAAGCCCGGCCAGATAGAGCATCATGTAATAACCGAGGCCCTTCCACATCGTAATGAACATCAGGACATACAGCGCTGTGGTGCTAGTGGAGAGCCAGGAGACCTGCTCACTGAGAATACCCACCTTCAACAGCAGATAATTGACCACTCCGTTATTGCCGAGCAGCCAGCTCCAGATCAGCGCCACTGCTACCATGGACGTTACTACCGGGATGTAGTAGGCGGCCCGGAACATTTTGACTCCCGGAATCTTACTGTTCACCAGAATCGCCATCAGGATTGAGAGGATCTGGATTACCGGCACAATCAGCACATACACAAGTGAGTTCCATAGTGAAATCAGGAAATTATGATCTTGGAAGGCCCGGGCAAAGTTATCCAGACCCACGTAATGCGTCTCGGTAATGACCGAATAATCTGTCAATGAGAGCGGTACTCCGTATATAATCGGCCAAAAGGTAAAAACCGCCAGAAACAGCAGGCCCGGTGCCATAAAAGCCCATGCGGTAAACGTCTCGGATCGAATTCCTTTATACATCCGCTACACCTCCCTCTCCTTCAAATACCCCCACAAAGTGTGTCTTTAGCTGAGATGTTTACTCAGATACTTTGCGGGTACCCAAAACATATAAAATTTCTTGTTGGGGGAATCCCCCATCCAGCTATGTTTCAGCAGCTTAGGAACCCTGACTGATAATGTCGTTAACTTCCTTCTCTACCTTGTTCAGCGTCTCTTTGATATCTGCGCCGTTCATCAGAATCTCTTGCAGTCCCCGCGTCAGCGCAGAGTTGATATCCGAGGCGCTTGGCACACCGACCATGTAATCAGTAGCCTTATCCAGACTTTGCGAGGATGCCACCTTTGATTCCGCTTCCAATGAGCCGTCTGAATCGGTGAAGAACGGGTCCTGAATTGAAGCCTTGCTTGACGGCAGTGTATTGGCGACTTTGGAGAAGGCCGTCTGGTTCTCGGCGTTCGTAATGAAGGCGGCGAACTCTACGGCTTCCTTCGAGTTCTTCGACTTTTGTGGCACGACCAGGTTCATAGAGTTGGAGAGACGCAGATTTGCCTTGCCTGTTGGCAGTGGGACAGCAATCGTATTCTTGTAAACATCCGGCGCGGAGGTCTTAATGAAGTTAATGAAGGTCGGGCCGGATAACTGGAAGGCGACCTGCTCACCGGAGAAATACTGGATCTGCTTGCTGAAATCCGCGTCCTCCTTGAGCACCACGCCTTCCTTCATCAGATCGCGCATCTGGGTAATCATCGCTTCGGCTTCCGGCGTATTGAATGCGGCGGCTGTCTTGTCTTCATTCAGAATCGGAATGCCATCGATCGGGAACAACTTGGAGACCAACTGCTGGGCATACCCGGCTGCTCCGGTCTTCTCATGAACCTGACGGGCCCACTCCACCAACTCCTCGCGGGTCTGCGGCGGGTTCGCGGGGTCGAGGCCGGCTTTTTCCACCAGCTTCTTGTTCATGAACAGCACCTCGGTACCTGTATACCAGGGAAGCGCATAAGCTTTGCCGCCGAGCACGGTAGAATTATAGATTCCCTCAAAATAACTCTTTGCCTGCTCATCCGTCAGATACTCGCTCAGATTAAGCAGTGCCCCCTTGCTGCCTAACTGGCTGGCGAATTCGGTGTTCAGATTTACGACATCGGGACTCTTGCCGCTGGCCGTGCTGGTCAACAGGCGCTGCGAGATGGCATCATAAGGATAATCCTTCCACTCTACCTTCACTCCCGGGTGGTTGCCCTCATACTTGGCGATCAGATCATTGAAGTAATCATTGAACGTAGGCTGAAGTGCAATCGTCCAGAATTCGAGAGTTACGTCCTTCGCAGCAGCCGTTGACTGCCCCGCGCTTCCTGTATCCGGTGTACCCTTGGTACTGCCATTCCCTCCGCAAGCCGCAAGTAGCATAAACATCGTCAGCAGCAACAATACTGTGAAGCCCTTCCTGTTCATTCTCACACAACATTCCCCCTTAGTATAAGTGTGAGGTGAGCGCCCTTCCCGCGTAAGTATTCCTGACTTGTTGCTCCCTCTTTGCAAAGAGTATAGCAGAATTTACATTAAAATGAAGTATTTTTCCTAAATTAAATTAAAAAGAGAAATAATTTTTCTTTTTTTGATTTTAAGAGGTAGCGGAAACACCTTCCCCGAGCTTCAATGATAGATTCGCTTTTCAAGAAACATCGGATTTTGATCCGGATTGCCAGTACCGACTTTTGCCCCTTCCATATCGTGGTTCAATCCATTTACTCCTTAGACTCGAATATGCTACATGTTTTTCTGTTGGATCAACGTCCTTTGCTTCAGACAATTCTACAACAAGTCAAGCTTCATTCTCTCCTTCACCAGTAATACAACCCTATCAGGATTTTGGAGCAGTTATTAATTTAAATGTCGGCCAACGCACTTGGGCTACTGGCTATTCATTTCAGATCATCACTACCGATGGGAGCGTTATCATAGAGCCATATAATGATTATGCGTTTTATGCTCTCAGACCAGGGGTTACAGTTATAAGAGCTGATTTTGGTAATGGAAACTGGATGTATTATTCAGTAGTCGTAAAATAATTTAATGCGTACTAATCATAAAGAGAGTACCTTAATCACCAATAGATAGTGAAAAGGTACTCTCTTTTTTAGACTAGTATTAACTTGTATCCCCTACGCCGCGCAAAATCAACAAACCTGAACTTAACTGGCCTATGCCGTGCCTCTGTATACTGGAATTGACTGGCGTCCTCCAGATACACCTGACTTATGGGACAGCCCCTTTCACGTTCTCTCGGGTGCATGTAATTCTCTATGATCACAAGGATTCCTTGACATTTTCCTGCTCGGGCTCAGGCTCTACATGCACATGCACCGTATATACATCATGCTCTTCCAGCAGCTCATTCTCAACATCTGTGCAGATATCATGGGCTTGCTGCAAGTCCAAATCACCTCGAACCGTAATCACCACGTCCACTACAGCATTGCTGCCATAATTCCGTGCTCGTACATCCTTCACCGTCTCGACACCATCAATTCCGGCAATCGTATCACGATATTCCTCAATCAATTCAACATCAAAGCCATCCGTAAGATGGTGTGTAGCTTCTCTGAAAATATCCCATGCCGTCTTGCAGATCAGCAAACCGACGATAATCGCCGTTACCGGGTCAAGCCAAGGCAGACCGAATTGTGAGCCTACAATCCCGATGACTGCACCGATACTTACCCATGCATCCGAAATATTATCCCGTGCGGCAGCCATCACAGCCTGACTTTTAATCCGTGTAGCCAGTCGCTTGTTGTAACGATAAACCAGGTACATAATGATCGCACAGAAAACCCCGGTATACGCCGCAAGAAGATCGGGGGATTCATGTTTGCCTTGAAAAACAGAACCGAAGGCTTCGAACAAGACTTGAAGCCCGACAGCCATCATAATGAACGAAGCAACCAGAGACGCCACGGTTTCTGCTCTCCAATGCCCATATGTATGATCTTTGTCTGCTGGACGCTGTGCGAGCTTCAAGCCAATCAATACCGCAATAGATGCCACGATGTCCGTTGCATTATTCAGTCCGTCTGCCTTGAGCGCCTCCGAACCTGCCGTAGTACCAATAATCAGCTTCAGTGCAGTCAAACATATATAAGCGACGATACTGATGATCGCCCCGCGCTCCCCAAGTTTTAGATTATCGTATCTCTGCTGATCCACTTCAAATTCCTCCTGCAATCTTCAACTCTACTAACACTCGTATGATGGTATCATTGAACATTTGTGTGGGTCTAGAGAAACGTTTTAAGTGTAAGACAACATAGTCTGAGAGCGGCAAGAGTTTAACGAGAATCCAAAAAAGTTGCGTCTGGAAAACATGTTCCCTTGTCGTTTACAATTCAAAAAACCTGTCCGTCTCCGGGCAGGTTTTTTGAAACGAATTTTATAGAATAACTTTAAACATCATTCAAAAATTAATCCAGAAGCGTATAAATCTGTATGCTCTCCACCTTCGCATCCTTGATATGAAACGACATTACATCCACATAGTTAGACGGCTCGTAACGGAAATCGTCCTCTTCATTCGGGGCTCCGTCACCGAGCAACTTCCCTTCAGGATAAGCACTTTTTAGTGTATCCAGACTGTCTCCTACTTTAATATTCCGCGCTGTTGTATATGTGGGTTCTGTTATTTCAATATGAAAGATGGAGTCTTGTTTCCCCTCCGGGATACTGATTGTTTTGATCTCCAGCCCCGGATACGTGTACACTTTTTCCGTAAAACCGATTAATGTGTCCATATTCGTCCCGTCGTCAGCGCTGTAGGTATGAGATTTCAGGTTATCCGGTTTGCCCAGCATCTGTTCCATCTGCTCTTCATTCGCTGTATCGGCAATCGCAATGGTGTGTTCATTATAGACAAAAGCAAGTTCCTTCAGCACAACATTGCCTTCCTTCTCCATCGAACCCTCCTTAATGACTTCACTGCCCTCTCCCTCGGAACTTTCGGAAGGAGACGTATTGGAATTGGCTGCACCTTCGCCTTTGTTCTGTTCATTCGATGCACCTTGTTCAGCCGAGTTCTGGGCAGGAGCTGGAGAATTGGAGTTGCCGGACTGACAGCCCGTCAGTGCCATCGTTAATAAAGCACTAAGCAGGATAAGACTTGCAGATTGGTTCGTTAATTTCATCATGATCCCTCCATAATGTGTGATTTCTTCTTATGAAGTGATTATAAAAAATGCATTTGTTAGTCTCATAACAGAAATGTATCAGTCTTGTAACGTTACTTATTTAGGCTGCTTTACGAACGAGGCAAAACAATCGTCACGGTCGTGCCTTCTCCCAGTTGACTTTCGATGTCAATATATCCGTTAAATCGTGCCACAATTTCTTTGCAAATGGACAGTCCGAGACCCGAACCGTTCGCTGTATTTGCATTCTTTGCCCGGTAAAAACGTTCCTGCACTCGCTCCAGCTCATCTCCCGCGATGCCGATGCCTTGATCACATATCCGTATAACCACTTCACTCGAAGTATGCTCGATCTGCACTTCAATCTGTGACGTATTATCCGAGTATTTGATGGCATTGTCCACAAGGTTGGCGACCGCATGGGACATCAGCATCGGGTTTACGTTCGCATAAATTTTGGTTATACTCTCATCCTGCGGTCCTTCCTCTGCTCTGTTGATTATGATTGCGATTCCTTTTTCCTTGGCCTTGGCTCCCATATTTATAACGACTTGCTGAATCAGCTCGTTCATTTCCGTCCTCTCGACCTCCAGTTCGTCAGAACCAGCCTTGTCGAATCGGGATAGTAATAACAATTCGTTGATCAAACGGGTCAGCCGATCCGATTCCTGCAGCAGATGAGCATAGATCTTATGAAGCTGCTTGTCCTCCGTCTCCTCTTCATACAGATATTGCGAGAAGCCGCGAATAGCTGCCAAGGGTGTCTTGAGCTCATGCGATACATTGGAGACAAATTGCTTCTGGTACTGAATGTAATCATGAAGCTGCTTCCCCATTTGGTCTAACCCTTCAGCCAGCATGCCAAGCTCATCCTTCCGCTTCAGATGAACTCTGCGAAACTCCTGTCTGGAGAAGCTTTGCACAGCGCCAAGCAGCACCTTGACCGGTTTGGTTGTATTGCGTGCAATCCAGAGACTGGATAAGGTAATCAGCACAATAAATCCGCCTGCACCTGCAAACAGGATATAACGTATCTGATCCATCATTGTATAAAAGTACGATATATCCTCAACGAACTCATACACATAAGCGTTCTGGTAGTATTGGTCCTGAATGGGAGTCGCAAAATACAGCAGATGATCTTCCGTAACCGTGTAGGCATAGCTGCCTCCAAGAGCTTTATCTATATTTTTTGCAAAAACAATTGGCTTGCCTTCATTAATGATGATGCCATCTACAGCCAGACCCAGCAGCTGACTGGAGCTGTCGTAGATACGTACTTCCTTGCCAGAAGCTTTCAGCTTCTCCAGAGCAAGTCTGACAATCTCCTTGGTCTGCGGCTCTCCAGATGATGACCTGTGCTGTGATAAAACCTCTCGGAAGGACAACTCGGAGAGATCGGCTTTCTCCATCATCTGTTTCTCAATGGTAACGAAACTGTAGTAGTCAATCGCCTTGTTGATTGCAAATATGATGATGCCAAAGGAAAGCACGGAGAAAAATAAATAATTCAGCAGTAAGCGTGTTGCATATTTCAGACCTCCCCACCTCCAAGCTGATAGCCAAAACCGTAGACGGTTCTGACATACTTCGGGTCGTCCGCGTTATCCTCCAGCTTCTTTCGCAAACGCATAATGGTCATGTCTACGCTGCGACTGTCTCCCATAAAGTCATAACCCCATCCGATCTGCAACAGTTCATCCCGCGTAAAGATTTTGTCAGGCCTTTTAAGCAGCGTTTCCAGAATTTTAAATTCTTTGGCTGTTAAAGACACTGGGATATCATTTTTCAGCACCCTTCGGCTTTCCATATCAAACGTCAGCTCTTCATGAATGATGCGTGTCGATTGAACCTCTGTTGTTGCTTCACTTATGTTTTCCCTGCTCTCGTTTCTTCTCAGAATAACCTTGATGCGGGCCAGCAATTCCCGGTTGTCAAAGGGTTTGGTCATGTAATCCTCGGCTCCCAGCTCAAGCCCTAACACCTTGTCAATGATCTCGTTTTTGGCCGAGAGCATGATCACCGGAATGGCGCGTTTTACGGTGATTTCCTTGCATAAGTCATACCCGGAGCAATCTGGCAGCATGAGATCAAGCACCACCAAATCAGGTTGAAAGGAGTCCAGCAGCTGAAGGCCAGCTCTGCCATCCTCTGCGGTCTGCACATCATAGTTTTCTCGTCTGAGCACCAGCTCAATTAAATCTCGAATTGCAATTTCATCATCAATCACTAGAATTTTCTTCAATGGAATTCCTCCAGTTCGACATATCCGCACATTCATTTTCGTCTTATCCTTCATCGCGTAATAACTCAATGTCTTTACTATAACAATGCTTTGTCAAAAAAACATCGGCTTCCTGGTTCAAGTTGCTCTTTTGTGATTGGAAATATTGTCGCAGGTTTTATTGGTTCCTGGCTAGGAACAGAGCTGCTTGGTGCAAGAGGGCCTGTTGTGGGTGGGTTTCATATCATTCCCGCGATCGTGGGAGCCATTATTGCGTTGCTGATCTTTTTTGCTCTGGCGCGTAGCGGTGCATTCCGAAGACGCTAAAAATAGACTCAAAGCGATAAACCACTCGATCGGTTTATCGCCTTGAGTCTTTTTATTTGGAAAGTTGTATATTTTATTTATTCCATTTCTCAAACCACACTTCCAAGGCATGGACCACCTGCTGAAGCTGCTCTTCTTCTGTGATCTTAGGTTCGTTGTCTCCCTTCTGCATGCCATAGGAGCCAAATTGTCCATGATTTCCGCCCTCAATGCTTACAAAAGTAGTATCTCGGGGCAAGTTGTTTTTAGCTTTTTCCCATTCTTCCCAGTTCAGAACGCCATCTTTGCTTCCCGTAATTTGCAGTGCGGACAAGTCCGTGCCGTCCAGTCTTCCGCCATCATCCGCATAGGATGCCAGGTAAAAGACACCTTTGATCTGATCTGTGTGTGCCGCAGCATATCTTGAAGCAAACACACCTCCTAATGAGTGCCCACCAATAACAAAGCTTTCATCGCCATGTTCCGCGAGAAACGAATCTGCGCGGCTTCCCCCAAACATCGCCAAATTCAGCGGCATCTGGGCAATATAGACCCGGTGTCCCTGCTCCGCCAGTTTTCGTGCCATAGGAGCATAGCTTGCCGGTTCTACCAGCCCTCCCGGGTAAAAAACAACATTAGGCTGTATGATATCCTGATCCTTCGGTTCAAATTGGTATCCATGCCTGATTTCACTTACAAGCACCTTCCCGTCGCTTTTCATTGCGTCTTCTGCTTGTTTGGACGGGCTGTAGGTTACGGATGCCAAATAGGCAAACAATCCTGCAACCAAGGCAATGATGATCACACTGGTCCATATCGCAAATTTTTTCCATCTGTTGCTGCGCGCTGCTGTCTTCGTCATAACCTGATGACCCCACCTTTATAACTTATCGTATTCCTTGACGATTTTTATTATATTTACTGGTAAGTAAAATTACAAGCCCCTTTGCTTAAATGTATCTTTTAACATAAAATATTGATGAAGGAGCGTGTAAGAATCTATGCCAGCACAAGTACCTAAACGTTTACGGGGCAGACCCAAACAGACGGACAATGATATTTCTATCCAGCAAACCATTATTTATACTGCCTCCACTCTTTTTAAAGAATTTGGATACGAGACGGTAACACTTCAGCAGATTGGCAAGAAATGCGGTGTATCCAAACCGACCATATATTATCATTTCGCGAGCAAAGCTGATCTATTCCAGGCGGCCATGACAACAATGCTGCAGAATGTAAAAAAAATTACATCGCGTATGCTGGAGGAAGCAGAGCATTTGCAGGACGGATTGATTCAATTAGCAGAGGCCCGGCTCGCCAATCCGCATGGCCAGATTGAAACGATGATGCGAGAAGCGGAGCCGCTGCTAGAGGAGACACACATTCATGCAATTCGAGATGCGGAGCATCAGATTCATGAAGTATTGGCTGCGCATTTCAAGCTTGCCATGGAGCAGCAGATGTTCCGCGAGGAAGATCCGTTATTTCTGGCAGAGGCGTTCTCTACGTTAATGTTAATGGGCAATCGTGAACATGATATGAAGAAATTTGAGTCGCATCACGTCCTGGCGGAAAAGATTGTGCATGTTTTTCTCAACGGTGTGACCTTATCTTAGATCTTGTTATGAAAGTCAAAGAACCCCCGCGCTTCGCTCGAAAGCTCAGCAGCGAGGGTTCTTTGACGTGGTTAGTTTTCCCCACGCAAACCATCTGTGATTTGAATGCGCTCAAGCCGTCTGAGCGGCCAATATGAAGCTAACAGTGTAGCTGCAATGGCTCCTGCACTCGCGATTAGAATGCTGCTCCATGGGACAAACCATTCCATCTGCACAGCGTTTCTCATTAGATAAGATACGCCGTAACTTAAAGCTGTTCCCAGCACGCTTCCATATATCGCTGCGAATATGCCGTAGAACATGCCTTCCAGCAGTACCATTTTGCGAATTTCCTTCTGAGTCATGCCAATGGCTTTTAATACAGCGAATTCCTTCGTTCGCAGAATGAGATTCGTACTCACCGTATTCAAAATATTCAGGAACGCAATGGCTGAGATGACACCTATGAAGCCATATAGGAAAATATTTAACGTCATCGCATCGTTCCGGGCTTGCTTCATTTCCTCTACCCGATTCTGGTAACTATACCCTGCATCCTTTTGCACAAGGCTTTTGAAATAATCTACAATCGCCCCTTTACCTGTCTCAGGATTGGCTTGAATGAAAATTCTGTCGTAGGTGTTATCACCCGTGATGTTTTCAATCACCTTTGGTGTTGTTATCATTTGAATAATCGCACTTTCGGAGTATTTATCAGAGAGAGGACCTTGATCTGCAATTCCGACAACGGTCACTGTTTTGTATGGTTGCTTATCATGCATTGATCGGACTTTAATTTTATCCCCAACCTTGAAGCGGGTTTGATCAATGATCATCTTGGTTCCTTGTTCGGTGATCATGCTGATTTTCTGGATAACAATGACACCATTTTCATCGTTCATCTGGCTTGCATCAATGCTTCCGGACGTGAGTTTGGGACGAAGCTCCTGAAGCCCGTTTAGACCGTAAGACATCAGAAAGTTGTTCTCCATCCGATATCCATTTTCCTTTTCAACCGTGTACATTTCTTTCTGCTGCTTGTAATAATCCGGATTCACTTCATCTTTCGGAATGATCGCCTGGAGCTGATGATTGTAAAAAGGATAGGCTTGGTTAACTCCATCAAGTGCAGCCAGCTTGTTATACACCGAATTAGGGATACGTTTATTCATACCCTGATATTCCAAGGAGTAAGAGTAATTGATGCCCGATGAAGAGGTTGTGCTTAATGTGTTCACCAAGCCGCTAAACACAATGTACATGACAATGCTGATAATCATTGAAAAGGCCGTAATGCGAAATCTCTTTCGGTTCCGCCGAATATTTCGACTGGCAAACCTTCCTTCGAATCCAAGCCATTTGCTTCCAGCAAAAGACAAGCGTTTGAAGCGTTTGAAATCCCCCTGCTCTACCACCGTGCTACCTGAGGTTTTCAGTGCTTCAAGTGGCGAGACGCTGGATGCCAGCTTGGCCGGACCCAGCGCTGACACATAGACAACGATCAGTCCTAAACCGGCAGCCGCAAGTAGAATAGGTACTGAAATAATCATGTGCATATCGTTCAAGAAACCTAATGTCAGGAAACTGATGTTATAGAATAAAACCTTCATCAAAATGGTTCCTGTAAACAATCCGATCGGAATAGCAATTAAACTAAGCACAGTTGCTTCCTTAAATACAATTTTGCGGATCTGAGCGGGTGTGGCACCTATACATCGCAGCATGCCAAATTGAGAAATGCGTTCAAGCACTGAAATATGAAACGTATTGTAAATTACTGCGCTTGTGCATCCCATAATGATAAGAACAACGGCTGCCAATGCATACATTGAACTTTGGTTAACATTGCTATAGGTACTCTTGCCAAACAGTTTGAGCAGTTCATTGTTATATTCGATCCGAATATTTTTATTTACGGATTCCCGGTTCAACTCCTGAGCCGAATCCTGATCTACGCTTTCCCAACCCAAGGATGACAGAATGGCTTCCGTTTTGTCCTTTATGTTGTCCATTGATTTCATCGTGGCATAGATAAAGAAAGTCTGAGAAGGATCGATTTTTTGATGATCATCATACGTAATTGCTGAATAGATAAAGGTGGATGACCACATTACATTTTTGGCTGGTTTCATCACACCGACGACGGAATATTGCTGTTTCATGCGCGGTTTGAATTTCTCATCCAGGTCCCAACCATAATCACCAACGGAGTTCGCACTCTTCACCTTTCCTGTGGAGGCTTCGAGCCGATCTCCCAGGTTTAGCGTTATCTTATCTCCAATTGCTGGTTTCGAAGCGAACGTATTCAGGCTCCAGGATGACAGGATGATTTCGTTAGGCTTTTGCGGCAAACGTCCACTCTCTAACTGAACTTGAAGCTTGGACATGGCTTGCGAGTCGTATCCTTTCACATTCAAATAACGATACGGCGCAGCAAAAGGGTTTTCCTTTTGCTCCTTTTCACTCGTGGAGCTTATGATTGCATAACCAATACGATGAATGACTCCCGCACTGCCTATGGCGGCCTGATTCACAATACGAGGTACGTCTTTGCCTGATACCCCATTGAACGACACTTCATAATCTCCATAATCCCGAATTGTCTGACGCACCAGTTTGTCCTGATAACTCATGGCAAGTGTGCCGACAGCCGTAAGAAGCGTTACCGATAGAATGATGCCAACAATGGTAAGTATGGATCTTTTTTTCTGGCCAAGCAAATATTTCTCCGTGAGGCCTGTATACTTACGCATGGTGCTCGCCTCCAGATTGCTGATCGAAAAGAACCCCGTCTTTAATGTTCACAATGCGATCCGCTCTCCGGGCTATATCGGAATCATGTGTAATCATAATCAAGGTTTGATTGTATTTTCGAACCGAATAGGTGAGCAAATCTACAATTTCCTTGCTGTTTTTGCTATCCAGATTCCCCGTCGGTTCGTCAGCCAGAATGATCGAAGGTTTGTTAATCAACGCGCGTCCAATGGCTGTGCGCTGTTGCTGTCCACCCGATAGCTGGTTAGGGAGATGATGCTTTCTGTCTTTTAGCCCGAGTACGTTCATTAGTTCGTCTGCGTAGTCTTCATCGGCTTGACGATGGTCGAGCAGCATAGGCAGTTTAATATTTTCCTCTGCGCTTAGAACCGGAATCAGGTTATAGGCCTGGAAAATGAATCCGATCTTTCGTCTTCTGAAGATTGCTAAATCCGCTTCGTTCATAGAGTATAAATCTGTCCCATCAATATGGACTTGTCCACTTGTTGGGCGATCTACACCTCCAAGCAGATGCAATAACGAACTTTTCCCCGAACCGCTGGCACCAACAATGGCGACAAATTCACCCTGTTGAACCGTTAAATTAATCTGTTTCAGTGCATCGACTTTGGCGTCGTTACTTCCATATGTTTTACATAATTCATGCGTTTTTAGAATTTCCAAAGCATGTGCCTCCTTCATGAGCTGTGAACAACTGCTGTATTCATATGGGTTATTATAGGCTCGGAAGCTTACGTTAAAGTGAAGAGGAAGCTTACGTTATTGTAAGCTTCCTCTTAATATACTGTTTTCATGAAAGTAATTCGGAATTCGGCTCCCTTTCCAGGTTCACTTGAAACTGAGATAGTTCCACCCATACCTTCAATAATAGACTTCGTCAGGGACAGACCTACCCCGGTACTATGAGGTTTGGCATTACTTCTTCCGCGGTAAAACCGGGTGAACACATGAGAAATTTGATCCGTGCTAATTCCTTCTCCTTCATCCCGGATGATAATCGAGTGAAACAAGCCCTCGTCCTCCATCGTAATGTACACTTTGCCTGATACAGGAGAGTGCTCCAGCGCATTTTTAGTCAAATTAATAATCGCCTCGGTTAACCATTCTTCATCCGCATGCAGAAGCATGCCCTCGCCGCCCCGAACGATGATAGTCTGTCTCTTCTGCTCCGCCAACGTCTGCAACGTCATCACGGTTGATTCAATAATGTCTTTTGGTTTAACATTTTGCATTTGAAAAACGATAGCACCCGCTTCCACTCTTGCCAGCTTCAGCAGGCTGATAATCAGCCATTCCATGCGTTCAATCTGCTGCCTGCTTCGTTCCAGAAAAGTGGTTCGTATCTCTTCTTTCATATGTGGATCATGCAGCATATTGTCATTAAACACAAGCAGGGATGCCAGCGGTGTTTTGAGTTGATGCGATATATCCGTAAGCAGATGGCTTAGAAATGTTTTCTCCTGCTTTAGCTGATCCACACTATGACTTAGTCTGCCTGCCATCATGTTAAAGCTATGACCAAGGGCACTGAAGTCTCCCTCAGCATTCTCAGGCAATGAGGTATTGAATTGACCTTCCACCACCTGCTCTGCTGCATGTGTAACACGGCGAATTCTGGAAAACAGCTTGCGATACTCCCAAAATAAAAGCATCAAAACCGGGATACCACACAGAAAAAAGATCAACGCCGTATTCCCGGGCAATACAGCGCCCGACAGGGCAGGCTGATCCTGAATGTTCATTTGCTCTGTATACCCGTATTGAGACAATATTTGTTTACCTAACGTAAGATCCTGTTGGTCTGAACCTTGAGTAATATTATGAACGAGCTGATCTTCGAGCTGTGGCTGCTTACTTAACACTTGTCCAACAAAGGCCGCATGCTGGTTTACAACTGTTTCATTGATGCTTTGTATTTGCTGGTTCATCACAATGTATATAAGGACGGCCAAGCCTAATTGAACAAGAATGAATTTGGTGAAAACAGATTTCCACTCCGGATTACGGATGACTTCGTTCATCAGCGGTACGCTCCTGTCGTTTCAGCGTTCCATTTGTATCCAACCCCACGAATCGTAACAATATACTGAGGTGCGGCTGGCGTTTCCTCCACCTTTTCCCTTAATCTGCGTATATGTACGGACAGCGTATTATCATCAATGAATTCACCAGAGACATCCCATAACTTCTCAAGGATCGATGTCCTGCTGCATATTTGTTTGGGATGGGACATTAACATGAGAAGCAGCCGGAACTCCAGCGTTGTCAGCGGGACTTCCATTTTATTTTTGAAAACAACACCTTCTAACACACGGACCTCAAACTCTCCGGATTTCCATATGTTTGAATGCTGTTCAGGACGGGAATTACGCCGCAAAACGGCTTTGATTCTGGAAAGCAACTCCTTGGTGCGAATCGGCTTGGTCATATAATCGTCAGCACCCAGATCAAGTCCTGCGACCACATTGATCTCTTCATCCAGCGCGGTTAGAAAAATGATCGGCACCTGTGATTCCACACGAATCTCCTTGCATAATTCATATCCCGTTCCGTCAGGCAAATTGATGTCCAGCAAAATAAGTTCTATCTCCGTCTGCGCAAAAGCGTCGCGAGCTTCCTCCAAGGTTCCCGCATGAGTGACCTTATAACCTTCATTCGTTAACGTATACTCTATCCCAAATACAAAATTTTCATCATCTTCAACAAGTAAAATGTGTTTCATTGCAGCACCCCTATCCTAGCGTAACCTCTTAAATCCAAGTGTATGTGCTCCATCATTCTACTAAATGTCACATTTGAATTACAAGGAGGGGCTTGTTGCGGTTTCTTACATGAAGATGTTCTGCTGCTGACGGGAAAAACAAAAAAGACAACCGATGTATGGATCGGTTGCCTGTGACGAGAAATGATAAAACGACCATGTGGTATAAAAAGCGCAAGATGCCTTTGTATTCTCTCCCGAGAACTATTTAATTCGCTAACTTCTCCGGGTTTTTCACTTTAATGGAAACGACCTCACCACAGTTCAGACAGATCGTATACACACGTTCAGAACCAAGCGACATCTTTTTATCTAAAGGCCGCAAATTAATAAAGTCGGTTGCCTCCACAAAGGATGTACCTCCGCAATCGTTACAAGTTCTAAATATTGTTGTCATAACAAATATTCTCCTTTCTACTTATGTAGTTTTAACCTATCATTTCAATCATTTAAATGCTTACTTACCCTTTCTTACATACACTAATTACCATTGGGCTTGAAGGTTCAAACGGCGTTTGATCCCAATTCGCATATTGACTCTCCACGGCAAAACCTTGCTTTTCAAGCAGCTGTTGCAGTATCTGCACATCTGTAAATCGGCAAGCGATGCGTGACGTCGTTTGACGATGCCCCCAGTCCCGGATGGTCGTCCAGTGCATAATCTGGTTCCCGGCATCATACTTCTGGTTACCCGATACATTGACGGTCACACCATCCATATCGGTAAATGTGCCCCAATGCTCTTCTTCCTCATCCGACAAATCTGTCCCGTCCGGATTTCGCATTTCAAATGCAAATATACCGCCGGGCTCCAGAAGGTTATACACGGTTTGCAGCAATGCGTGCTGATCCTCATCACTCAAAAAAGCCTGAAATGCATTTCCCGTCAAAAAAATCATGGAAAAGCGCTGATCGGTTTCAAATGTACGTGCATCTGCTTCGATAAATTTAACCGGTAGACCCTTCGCTTTGACCCTCGCATACGCGAGCATGGGCTCCACAATGTCCACTCCTGTGATCGGTATGCCCCTTTCGGCTAAAAAAAGCGCCACTAGTCCGGTCCCGCAAGCCAGTTCCAGCACATGCCCCGGATGCTGCTTCGCTAGTTCAAGGAAAAATTCATATTTGTCAGTTTCGCCGCCAAATTCAAGATCATAATTCATTGGATCTCGGTACTCTTCCTGATTGTTGTGATCAATCAATACATCTCAACCTCCTTCCATAAAAAATGTATTTACAACAGGAATTATAACACACTATAATGGTTTACATTGAGTAAAGGTTAACAACGTGTTAACCATCGCGAAAATGACTACATGACGGAGAAGGAGAAATTTAAACGTATGAGTTCGATGACACAATCTACCCGCTTTCCGATGTTCATTCTGATGTTAAATCTGTTTATTGCTTTGTTAGGTCAAGGGATGCTGATTCCGATCTTACCAGAGTACCTGAAGTTGTTTCATGCAGGGGGGACCGTTGCCGGATTTTTGGTAGCGGCCTTTGGCGCAGCCCAATTTCTTTTTTCGCCGATCGGAGGACAATGGGCTGACCGTTTTGGACGTAAAAAGCTGATTATGGCTGGCATGTTTCTTGTTGTCGTGTCAGACCTTATCTTTGCGGTATCCACATCTCTGCCTCTGCTCTATATCGCTCGTTTCATCGGGGGAATCAGTTTAGGTCTGATGGTTCCAGCCAATCTGGCATATGTTGCTGATATTACGACTCCTGAGACCCGTGCCAAGGGCATGGGTTATTTCGGTGCATCGATGAACCTCGGTATGGTACTTGGGCCAGGTCTGGGCGGTTTTATCGCCGAGATGGGTGTGCGTATGCCTTATTTCGTCGCTTCCGGTCTGGGTCTGGTTGCGGCACTTCTTACCCTTCTTTTGCCAGAGACTCTTCCACCTGAAAAAAGAACGATCTCAACGGAGAAGAAAAAAGGGGTTAACATGGGCAAACAAATCTGGAGTTCGTTCAAGGTTCCCTATTTCGGATACTTGTTAATTATTCTTGTTATGACCTTTGGTCTGATGAGCTATGAAACTGTATTCTCACTGTTTGCAGAGTATAAGTACGGTTTTAATGCCTCAACGATCTCTATTATCATCACCATGGGGGCGATTATCGGCATCGTAGTGCAGATCTGGCTGCTGGACTTTTTTGTGAAACGGTTAGGTGAAATCAAGCTCATCCGTCTGTCCTTAATCATGACCCCGATTGCTCTTTTGCTCATGTTAATCAAGGTGAATCTGATCTTCCTGTTATTTGCTTCAGCACTGTACTTTGCTTTCAATGCATTTCTGCGCCCAACTGTCAGCTCGCTAATTTCGCAAAACGCTGGCGATCGGCAAGGTTATGCCTCAGGCCTGAATACCACGTATTCCAGCTTAGGTACCGTCTTTGGCCCGCTTGTTGCAGGTATACTGTTTGACAAAAACGTAAACTTTCCGTATATTTTTGGTGCCTTTATGTTACTGGCGGCGTTAACACTTACCCTGAAGACACAACGTTCCAGGAAAGGAAATCGGTATGCAACTGAATGAGAATTGGCATCAGCAGTTAAAAAATCAGAATCGTGATGAGCTGATCGAAGCGGGCAAGCAACTGTTTCTAAAGCATGGACTGCTTCAAGTGAAAATCAAAGACATTTGTGCAGAAGCAAATCTTAGCCGAGTGACCTTCTATAAACATTTTCAATCCATCGATGAGCTGTTGCTCACTATTCAGATGCAATTGGTTGAAACTATGACGGATCATGTAAGACAAGCTGCAAAGCCGAATGGTAGTGGCCGTGAACAACTAGCTACAATGCTGAACGCCTGGGTTTCTTTTGCCAAGATGAATCCTGACCATATTCGTTTTATCCAGTTGTTTGATATCAATTATGAAGTTGTTCATTTTCAGCAAGAACTGAAAGATACCTATGAGCGGTTTATTCAAAACGGTAAAGAGAACCACTTCCTGCTTCAAGCATTGATCTCAGGAGTTGCCGACGGCAGCATCCGTAATGCTACACCTCCGCTTAAGCTGGCGCAGTTTATATTTACGGTGATGATGGGCATGCTGCAGAAAATGTTTACACAGCGATCTCATGAACTACATCAACTGGATGATCAGATGACGAAGCAGTTGGTCAATATGCTGCTGCAGTATGCTGCGAATGAGGATTAAGGATAGGTTATTTTGTGAAATAAGATTAGACAGATTAAGCAACGATTCCAGCGATAGACTTTGCAAAATAAAAGAAGCCTTTCCTCTCATGTTTACTTCTTGACTCATGTGGAAGGAAAGGCTTCTTTATTTATGTTTTATGTTATGATTTCGACATTACACCAAGCTTCATGCTTCAAGCTTACACCCGTGCCACATTCAAAAGCTGTTCGAAAGCATGAATGTTGGTTGCAAACTCAGGTACGTTGCGTGCTTCTTCTGCGGCTTCGACGAGTTTAACCACCATATCATTATATGGTGTTGCAATGCCCACTCCTTTTGCCTTGCTCGAAACTACGCCGTTGATGTGATGAATCTCTGTTTTACGTTGTTTCTCCAGATCCTGCAGCATGCTTGCTTTAAGCAGTCTGGAAGGTTCCATTACCTGGCGCAGCGTTTGAATACGTGCCGGGATTTCCTTTTCGCTCTGCAGCTCCAGTGAAGCCATATCGAATCCGTTCATGGTGACAAAAGAAACACCGTTTGCATGTCCAACCTTGATTGTTTCGTCAATAATGTGAACAGCACTTCGAATACCTGTCTCATGATCCAGAATATCTCCATACGTCCCGTTCAGTGCAGCGGACAAGCCACTGAAAGCATTGTTGATCAGCAGTTTTGACCATTTGGTTCCTATCAGGTTATCCGAGATATGTGTACCGCCAACCAGATCCAGCACTTCTTTTACACGACGAATTCGTTCGGTCGTTGCTCCGTTCAATTCTCCGATCTGGAATGCATACTGCTTGAATTGAGGATACGCCGTGGTCAGACTGGATACGCCAGGTTCCATGAACGTAGCGCCAAATTCAACCGAACCAGCAATAACACGATGTGGCCCGACAATAGATGCCACGCTGTCTTCAGGAATCCCGTTCTGGAGAGAGCATACGATGCTATCTTCATGCAGGTATGGAAGCAATTCTTTCAGCACTGATTCATTGAACAGCTGTTTCGTTAACAATAGCACAAGATCATATTGACCTGACTTTTGTTCAGGGGTGATTGCTTTTACTTTGGCCTGAAATTCGGTCGTCCCGGTGACTTTCGCTCCTGTCTGATTCAGCGCATTGACATGCTCCTGGTACGTATCAATTAACTCTACATCCATTCCACCATCGGCCAGATAAGCTCCAACGATAGTTCCTAGTGAACCTGCACCTACAATCGCAATTCTCATATGTGTTGCCTCCTTATTTTTGTTCCAGATAGTTATATACAGGCTGTGCCGCATTTAAGGTTAGATTGGTAAGGATGTGGGAAGCGGACACAACTTCAAGCACTGGTAAATCTGCCAGAGGCGCAAGTGCATGCTCAAACAACTGCAGCCGGGCTGGCCCTGTCCAGGCTTCCTTCACCTCGATATCGGTAATTTGGGTACGGATCAAATCGCAGATGCGCAGATTACCGGTATAATCCGTAGCGATTTTGATCATAAAGTTGGGACGGCAGATTTCCTTTTTGGCAAGCTCTTTGTCCAGCTCCACATGTTTGAAACCCATCGTTGCTGTCGCAACCCGCAGTGATCCATAGTCCAGCGTGCCCACAAGGGTATCGGAGTCTGTGTACAGCTTGGGAGCACCGAGCTTTTTCGGATAGGCAGTTAACTCTCGTCCGCTCGCAATGGCGGGGAAATTATCCACGTACATCGAATGCACATAATCCCCTTCTTCCCCATTGAATTGCACAGGAATGACCTGTCCAGCTTCGGTGTATGCGCCGAGTCCGGAAACATCCGGCATCCACATCACTTCGAATTTCACCAGTGGTTCGGTGATTTGCAATGGCTCGGGAACAGCTGCGCGTAAAGCTTGCTCATCCGTCCGATAAATGATGTTAAGGTACTCGCGGTTGACGAATTTATAAGGTGGCATCGGATATGCCGGGGCTGTTAAAGGTGTATTCAGATTTTTGGCAATATTGTGCACATCGATTTTCATAAAAAGACACCTGCCTTTACATCAAGTTATTGGTTGATTGTTTTATTTGATTATTTGCTATAAATAAAGTCTACATCTTTCTTTAAATTTAATATAATACATAATAAGTACTATATATATTTATTGAAATAAATAAGGAGTGCATACAAATGGAGCTTCTCCAGCTGAAATATTTTCAAACCGTCGCATATACGGAACATATCTCCAAAGCCGCTGCACAGTTAAATATCGCCCAGCCTTCGTTAAGTCTTACGATCAAGCGGCTGGAGGACGAGATGGGTACACCCCTCTTTCATCGAAAAGGCAGAAATATTGAATTAAACGCGGCGGGAAAAATTCTGCTGAAGCATGTCAACCGGATTTTTGTTGAATTGGAAAATGCACGGCTGGCAATCAAGGAAAAGCATGATGAGCTTTCTTCGCTGATCCGTATTGCGATTTCGAATTCGAGGTTTCTTTCGGGGCTGATCAGTGAATATATCGAAGTGTGCCCAAGCGCTCAGCTCCACCAAGGGATTGCAAGTCGAAGTGACATTGTGACACAGCTGAAAAAAGGAGATATTGATCTGGGGATCACGGGTCACCCCATTGTGGATGAGGAGATTGTAAGCGTGGTGCTGGTTGAGGAGCATATTGTGCTTGTTCTGCCTTCCACCCACCCATATAGCGGGGAACAGGAAATCTCATTACATGCGGTTGCCAATGAACCTTTCCTGGCGCTCGCCAATAATGATGAATACCGCCGATTTACCACGATGTTATGTGAGAAAGCGGGGTTTGTTCCGCATCTTGCTTTTGAGGTTGATTCACATACATTGGTCGAGATCATCCGACTGGATCGGGGTGTTGCATTACTGCCGATCTCCGTCTGCCGTAATCTTGGACTGCACTACGTTCCTATAACTGACGATGCTGCAATCTATCCCATCAGCCTGTCATGGGTAAAACATCGAAACTTCTCACCGTTCTTAGAGCAGTTTCGCGACTTTATTACCTCGTATTATGTGACCAATGCTTCGATATTCAGAGTATAGATCGCTTTGGGCACTACTTTAAACAACAACATAAAAAAGTCGCTATAATAGCGACTTTCGTGGATATATATACGTTTTGTGCTTCGACAGTACCGTTCAATATCGTTCTCTCTACTTCAATTATAATGTTTTTAAAAATAATATAACAGACTGTTTTTTCACCAGTGCCTCCACTATACTGCTAAATACAAATCTAAAAAAGTAGAGGTGTGTCCGTATGGATGACAAACAAAATGTCTTGGATCCAGGTCCTTTTTTTCACGGTACAAAAGCAGAATTAAACATTGGCGATTTATTAGAGCCACAATTTTTATCCAATTATCAAGACAAAAAGTCGAATCACATCTACTTCACTGGAACATTAAATGCTGCCAAATGGGGTGCTGAATTAGCCAAATCGAGTGCAAAGGAACGAATCTACATTGTCGAGCCCTTAGGCGATTTCGAAAATGACCCCAACGTAACGGATAAAAGGTTCCCTGGAAACCCGACTCGCTCCTACCGATCCAAATCACCGCTAAAAATAGTAGCCGAATTAGCTTCATGGGAAAGACACTCCGACGAAGAAATTAATCATATGGTGGCCTCTTTGAAAAAGCTGAGTGAAGAAGGCAAAAATGTAATCTATGATTAATTCAGCTTAGTTGCTGATTGACATTTACTTTTGAAACGACATTCACTTTATTCAGGATGACCAAAGCAAATATGGCAATTACAATTCCAGCAGCACCAAGCCATGTAATGGATGAGAGGGAAAAGCTCTCGACAGCAATTCCACCCATACCAGCGCCTGCTGCCATAGCAAGCTGCATCATGGACTGATTAAGACTTAACATCACTCCTGAAGCTTCCGGTTCAATAGTCGTTAGATGATATTGTTGCGTTGGACCGGATGACCAGGCGGAAAAGGACCACAGCAAAAGTACGATCATTACGCCCGCTAATGTATGGGTTACAACGGACAACAGGATCAGCATCATAATATGCAGTGTAAATCCACCGAATAATGTTCGATTAACGCCCCATCGATCCGCACTGAGGCCGCCAAGTTTGGAACCAATCATGCTTGCGATACCAAATACAAGCAAAGCTCCGCTGAGATATTGTTCATTTATTTCCGACACTTTAAGTAAATAGGGAGAAAGATAGGTATAAGTGATGGAGTAACCTCCAAGCCAAAAGAAGGTAATCGCTAAACCCAATGCAACTTTAGGTTTTTTCAATAGACTTAGCTGCTGTCTGAGCGGGACAGGTACGTCCCCCTTCATACGTGGGATGGCAAAAGAAAGAATAACCATAGCGATGATCCCCAAAAGTGCAATTGCGCCAAACACAGATTTCCAACCCAGCGTATCGGCTGTGATTCGTCCAAGAGGTACACCAACGATTAAAGATGCCGTGAAGCCCATAACCACTGTAGCAATAGAACTTGCTTGTTTACCTGCAGGTGCAATTTTAGCGGCAATGTTCAAAGCAGTGACCACGACAACTCCTGCCCCAATCGCCATCAGGATACGAGCAACGACAAAGAGTCCATATCCTGGCAGGACAAATGCAAGGATATTGGAAACAACAAATATGCCCATACTGATAATGATTAACTTCCTTCTGTCCATACTCGCGGTGACTGCCATTAGAATGGGTGTACATAGAGCATAGATCAAAGAAAAAATGGTGATTAGCTGACCTGCTGCAGCCAATGAGACATCTAAAGAAGCAGCTACCTTATCTAAAATACCTGATAAAGCATACTCGGAAGTCCCGACCAAAAAACTAACGATTGCCAAAATGTAAACTTTTGAACTTGATGACATCAATTGAACACCACTCCTTAATAAATTAATAAAATGTTATATCTAAATTTGTAGATATACATAATTACAAAATGACATATTGTGAATTGTCGATATGAAATGCCAAAGAAAAACTGAATTCTTGGTAAGAACTCAGCTGCAACTTACATATCACTCATCATATAACGAGTAAATTCAGCTATCGCTTGCTCGTCTCTCTGATAATACGTAAATTTGCCTATCCGTTTGGTTGTAATCAGCCCTGCCCGCTGCAATATCGTCAGATACTGGGAAGCCGTTGACTGTGTCATGTTGAGCTTGTCGGTTATTTGACTTACACACACCCCTATCTCGTTCATATCCACTCCTTCGTGGGGTTCGAAATGCTCATCAGGTTCTTTGAGCCATTGCAAAATCTGAAATCTGGATTCATTCGAGACAGCTTTTAAAATTTCAATTGGATTCATAATCATCATTATATCGATATTTTGCGATATGTCAATTTAAAGTGGTTGTTTTATTTTTTTGGTCAGACTTCAGGGATGTGAGATCACATATAAAAAGACTGCCACACCGGCAGCCTTCTTATATGTGCATTAAAATATTAGTGCTTGATTAATGAGTCCTGATTGCAATTGAGTTAAAGAATCTCTCCGTTAGACTCAATCACTTGTTTGTACCAGTAGAATGAATCTTTACGCGTTCTATCCAAAGAACCATTGCCTGCGTTGTCTTGATCTACATAGATAAAGCCATAACGTTTACCCATCTCGGAAGTAGAGCAGCTGATGATATCAATTGGTCCCCAGCTTGTGAAACCCATCAGTTCCACACCGTCAGCTACCGCTTCCTTCATCTGCTCGATATGGCTGCGCAGATAATCAATGCGATACGGGTCATGCACCGATCCGTCTTCTTCCAGCTTATCCGTAGCACCAAGACCATTCTCTACGATGAAGAGCGGCATGCGATAGCGATCATACAATCGGTTCAGCGCGATGCGAAGACCAATTGGGTCAATTGGCCATCCCCACTCGGTAGCTTTCAGATGCGGGTTTTTGATCTGACTTACCAGCATACCGGAGTTGCTGTTGTCGTTCGGGTCGTATTTTCCGATATACGTCATGTAATAACTGAATGCAATAAAGTCCACCGTATTGTCGCGGATAATCGCATCATCTTCAGGGCCTTTCACCAGTTCAATGCCTTGTTCTTCAAAATATCTTTGCATGTAGGACGGGTACTCCCCACGTGCCTGTACTTCCGGGTAGAACAGGTTCATCTGATCTTCCTTCATCGTCTGCAGCACATCTTCCGGTTTGCTGGAAGCTGCGTACGTCTCCAGACGGCAGATCATACAACCGATTTGGGCATTCGGCATCTTCTCTTTACCACTTTTCACAGCAAGCGCACTCGCTACAAACTGATGGTGCGTTGCCTGGTAGGCTACCTGCTCCGGTGTACCCTTGATTTTATCTTCCAAAATGCCGCCGCCCGTATACAGGCTGGTCAGCATCATATTCATCTCATTGAAGGTAATCCAGTATTTCACTTTATCTTTGTAACGGTCAAACAGTGTGTTGGCAAATTTCAAGTAGAGATCAATCATCTCGCGACTTTCCCAGCCGTTGTATTTGCGGGTTAGCTCAATTGGCATTTCATAGTGCGAGATCGTAACCAGCGGCTCAATGCCGTATTTCAACAGTTCGTCGAACACTTTATCATAGAAAGCAAGCCCTGCTTCGTTAGGAACCGCTTCTTCTCCTGTCGGGAAGATTCGTGGCCAAGCGATGGAAAGGCGGAATACTTTGAAGCCCATCTCTGCAAACAAGGCGATATCTTCTTTGTAGCGATGATAGAAATCTACGCCATTACGTTTCGGGAAATACACATCGGTATTGCCGCTCAAATATTGCTCCAGCTCCACGGAATTAACGTCAAACGTGAAATCTTTGCCATTACGCTCTTCATGCGGCACATAAGGTGCCATATCAGAGGTGGAAAGTCCTTTGCCGTCAGCATCAAATGCGCCTTCAAGCTGGTTGGCAGCGGTAGCTCCGCCCCATAGGAAGCCTTTAGGAAATGAGTGTTTTGTTGTTTGTGTCATGATGGTTTCTCTCCTTTTTTTGTGTAAATATAACGTTTGATTTTAACTTGCTGTAAATAGAAAGCCTTCATTCGTTTTGTAATAAGCTTTTAACGAACGGTGAGCAGCAGTAATTCATTCATTGGAATCACCCCCTTCACCTGAACGGGAACCACGTCGAGATAATCCGGCGTATTGGCTACAATGACCGGGGTTACCAGATTAATGCCGGCCGCCTGAATGCTTTGCATATCAAATTCAAGCAGCAGATCACCCTTCTTCACCTCTTGTCCAATAACAACCTTCTCTTCAAAAAACTTGCCTTTCAGGGACACTGTGTTTAGTCCAACATGAATAAGAATGTCGATCCCGCTGGAGGAAGTCAGCATGATGGCATGTTTGCTTTTCGCGATCATCGTTACGGTTCCGTCAAACGGCGCGGTTACTCGTCCCTCTTTGGGATAAATCGCAATCCCCTTTCCTGTCATTTCTTCTGCAAAGGTAGGATCAGGTAGTTCCTTGAGCAAGACCAGCTCGCCAGTGAGCGGGCTGTAAATTTCACCTTTCTTTTCCTCAATGGAATGAACCGTTACAGACGGAGACATGTCTTGATCAGACGATTTTGTTGATGCTGTTGATGCCAAAATTGTTGTCGCTGCTGCTGCCTGCTCTGACTTCTTTGCATCTCCTTGCTCGGATGCAGTTGGCGCTGCAGCCTGAACAGCATCGGGTTCATCCCACTTGAGCAGCAAGGTAACCGTAAAGGAAACGACAAAGCTGATGCCAATTCCGATGAGTGCATACCAGAAGTTTGCCATACCCCCATCTGGGCCGATATATAAAGGCAGTGACAACAGGCCCGGTACGGCAAAACCGAAACATTTCAGCCCGACTGCTGTAATAAAACCACCGCCGGCTGCTCCACCGATGATGGAAGCATAGAACGGTTTTTTCAGCTTCAGTGTTACCCCATAGATTGCAGGTTCGGTAATGCCCAGAAAAGCAGATATACCGCTGGATATAGCAATGGATTTCATCGATTTGTTTTTGGTTTTGAGGAATACAGCCATTACAGCACCAGCTTGACTCATATTGGCTACAAGGTTAAGCGGCAGTAACAGCACGTCATAACCGAGCTTGCTCAAATTCTGTAATGTTCCCGGGAAAAACGCATAGTGCATCCCCGTCATAACGATCACTGGCATAAGACCGCCCAGCACGATGCCTGTTAATGGACCCGAGTGAGCAAAAAGCCAGGATGTGCCGATCTCCAGATAAATACCGATGTAATTCCCGAGTGGCCCAATGGCGATTAACAAGATAGGAACCGTGATAACCAGCACGATCATCGAGGTGAAAATCACTTTAACCGGACCAGGGATGAACCGATCCACCCAGCGATGCACGTAACTCAGGAGCCATACTCCGAGAATAATCGGAATGACAGACTGGGTATAATTGACGATGGACACCGGCAGCGAGAGAAAGCGAATCGGCTCCAGATGATTTTCCAGATAAGCATTCAGAATGGTCGGATATAATAATGTGCCTGCAAGGGTTAAAGCGATATATTCATTCACTTTGAACTTCCGCGCAGACGATACAGCAAGCAGAAAAGGCAAGAAATAAAAGGCTGCATTGGCTACAGACGCCAAAATCTGATATTCACCACTTGTCTCCTGTATAGCTCCCAAAGTCACAAGCAATGCCAATATGCCTTTGAGCATCCCCGTACCTACAATGGCAGGAAGAATCGGAGTGAATATACCCGAGATCGTATCCAGTACGGCATTGATGCCTCTGGAACGCTTCGGTTCCGCTTCCGCTTCTGCTCTTACTGCGCCGTTTTGCTTCAATTGCTCCTCCAGCTCTTCATACACCGCAGCAACCTTGTTGCCAATCACCACTTGAAACTGGTCGCTTTGGAATTGTGCCCCAAGGACACCATCCAGTGCGCGGATCTGTTCGAGTTGAACCTTGTTTTCTTCCCGCACATTAAAACGCAAGCGAGTAATGCAGTGCCAAGCCTGCGTAATATTTTCTTGTCCTCCCGTTAATCGAATAATCTCTTTGGACAACTCCCGGTGATTCATGCTGCTTCCTCCTTTTTTGGCGAAAAAAAAAAACCAAATGTAAACCCGGCCCGCTGTGGAAGCGGAATCGGAAACATTTGGTGGTGCCTGATCGTATCAGTAACACTCCATATTCAATTCACAGGGTCAATGGTATAACTTCAAACTGGTTGCATTGAGGTCAACCCGCGTCGGTACGGGATGTCACTCTCTCGATGTGAATCATGAGGTATACCATCTCATCGGGAGTAATCACGAATCCGCGCTGCTGCTCCATCGCCTCCTTTATTTTGAGTGCGCATTGGAAGCTGACAGGATATCGCTCCGACAATACATCATATAAAAACTGCTGATCCTTGAATGAGAGCACTTCCCGGTTCATTTGACGAACGATGAAGTATCTCAAATGGGTGATGAATCTGGAGAAATCAGCCGACTCCTGATTCAGCGCCATTCCAAAATGAGCAGTCATGATACCTAAAATGTCGTTAATCATCTGTGTGATCTTGATCGTTTGGTTCATACTGCCAGAATCAAATTGCGAATTCACAAAATGAAGGGCAATGGAGCTGGCCTCACCAGAGGGCAACGAGACCAGAAAAGTGTCATTGATTCTCTTGACTGCCAATTCTCCAACACGGTATTCCGCAGGATACAGATGCCGGATATCCCAGTGAAGCGGATTTTGCATATCTACCCCTTTTCTGAAACGATCCAGAGCAAAATGAATATGATCCGCAAGGGTTAACAGGATGGAGTCATTCAGCTTTTTTCCGATAATCTCTTTGCCTTCTTCTATAATCTGATCCGTGATATCAATCACTTGCAGAGGGATATCGCTAAGAAATTGCTCGACTCGCTGATATTTATCATTCGAGCCAACCCGAAACATTTTCTGAATCTGGCTCTGCTCGATCGGCTGTCCCTTTACTTTTTTGAAGCCAACGCCTGTCCCGATGACAATGACTTCACAGCCTTCGGCGTCTTCCGCCAGGGCGATGTTGTTGTTTAATGATTTCTTGAACCTCATGATGTTCTCACCCCCCAATATGCAAAAAGCACCACCATGGTCTAATACACAAGCCAATACACTTGTGAAATCCAGACTGTGGTGGTGCCTGATCGAATCAGTGACACTCCTTATATAGCTGTATTCTATACCAGTCATGTAATCGTTGTCAATACCATTACTCTGGAATAATGATATGCTTTTTTGGGTATCTGACTTCAGGCCTGATACCGCCTTTATTTAAATTGATAACAAATAGCATATTCTATTCATTCGAAATATTGATTTTCTGTGCATCATAATAATATCGAATCATAATATCCTGATCGTAGTTGCCAAAGCCCTTGCCAAACAGTGTAAGTCCCCCGCGTCCCGCCGCGCTTTCCTCCGGCTTCAATCCAAACGTCCAATAGGTGGCTGACTGGAGCTTCAGGTCCGAGATGGTAACATCCGAGATTCGCTGGCTATCCATAAACGTACCCTCGTTATTGATACGCAGCACCTTCAATACTCCATACTGGTTAACATCTAATCTCCACCATAAAGGGGTATGCTTCCCCTTCCGATCACCGAAGTCACCTGGGCTTGTCCATGTACCGAGATCATAGCCGTTCAGTGTAAAGCGAATATCAGATGGCCAGTTTTCATTGACTTTAGGTGCTTCCGAACTGAGTTCAAGTGAAATTTCAATCTCTCGCAGATGCTGATCATTATGCAGATAATTGGGAATCTTATATTCAACAAAACCTCTCGCCATCCAAAGAATTCCCGCATTAACCCGATCGGGGTCCATGAAGCAGGCGGGTGTATCGAATTGTCCAATAACCTGGGTTGTTGTTGCAATTCCGCAGGTCGGCCAGGCTTCATAGTCTGTATATTGTCCTACCGGGATGGATACTTCGTGGTAAGAACTATCCACAGGCATGGGTGGTGAAAGATTGATGGTCATGAATTCTTGCACGATAAAGCAATATTTATAGGTGCCGCCGTTTTCCCGTTTCATTCGGCTACCGACTACGCCTGCTTTTTGCAGCTTGCTGACATGTGTACTGACGATAGCTTTGCTGAGATAAAGCTCCCCGGCGAGAGCATTAATGTGCATCTCTCTGTTTTGAAGCAGCAGCCGCACGATATTCAGGCGAGCTTCACTTGCCAGAGCCTCGTACACCAGCAGTGACTTCGCATCGGTTCCAAGCATCATAGATTCCACTTCCTTATTTTCCTATAGTTCACCTTCAAGATGGTTGTTTTCTCTTTCAGGATTCGTTATTTAGCAAACTGTATAAAATGAACTTGCTCAATCTAATAGCATTATGATACATATTAGATAACAAATCAAATGTTTTGATTTTGCTTTTAAGCGAATTCAATTTAGATGAAAACAAAATAATTAGTCGTTGTATTACAAAAACACCAATTCAAATTTATGGAGGTTTTCGTTATGCTGCAATCCAAAATGCTGATCGATAAAGATTTTCAAATCGCTGAAGTAGACCCGCGTGTCTATGGCTCATTCATAGAACATCTGGGACGTGCCGTATACGGCGGTATTTATGATCCAGGTCATCCAACAGCAGATGCACAGGGCTTCCGTCAGGATGCTATTGAAGCAATCAAAGCGCTGAATGTACCGATTGTTCGTTATCCGGGCGGTAATTTCGTATCCGGTTACAACTGGGAAGATGGCGTTGGTCCGGTAGCGGAGCGTAAACGCAGACTTGAGCTTGCGTGGTGGACGATTGAAACCAATGCGGTGGGCACAAACGAATTTGCGGATTGGGCCAAGCTGGTTGGCACCGAAGTGATGATGGCGGTTAACCTGGGAACACGCGGTATCGATGCAGCCAGAAACCTGGTTGAATACTGTAACCACCCATCCGGCACATACTGGAGTGACCTGCGTGTCTCCCACGGCTACAAAGACCCTCATAAATTCAAAACATGGTGTCTCGGTAACGAAATGGACGGCCCTTGGCAGATTGGTGCAATGACTGCTCATGAGTATGGACGTATTGCTAACGAAACGGCCAAAGCGATGAAATGGGTAGACAAGGATATCGAGCTTGTCGCGTGCGGCAGCTCCAGCTCCGGCATGAGTACATTTGCCGATTGGGAAGCAACTGTGCTGGATCTCACTTATGATAATGTGGATTATTTGTCCCTGCACCAGTATTACAACAATAACAAGGACAACACGTATGACTTCCTGGCAACATCGCTGGATCTGGACCAATTTATTGATAGTGTTGCTTCGATCTGTGATTTTGTACAAGCCAAAAAACGCAGTAAAAAGAAATTGATGCTTTCTCTGGATGAGTGGAACGTCTGGAACTCCATCGGAACAAGCCGTATGGAAGAACGCTGGCAGATTGCCCCGCCAGAATTCGAAGATGTATATACGCATGAAGATGCACTTGCCGTGGGCTGTTATCTGATTACGATCCTGAAGCATGCTGACCGTGTAAAAATGGCGTGTCTCGCACAGCTGATCAACACGATTGCTCCAATTATGACGGAAAACAACGGAGCGATCTGGCTCCAGACAACGTATTACCCGTTCCTGCACGCTTCCAACTTTGGACGTGGTACAGTGCTGCGCTCTATCACAAATTCGCCTAAATATGATTCCAAAGAATTCACTGATGTGCCTTACCTTGAAGCAATCAGTGTACATGATGAGGAAAACGGCACCATCACGATCTTTGCAGTGAATCGCCACCTGGATGAGTCCATGGAACTGAATGTTGATCTTCGTTCCTTCGGAGAAACGACATTTGTGGAGCATATCGTGCTGGAGAGCAATGACATTAAAGCAACCAACACCAAACAAAATCCACATAACGTGTTGCCTCACAACGGTGGACACACTACAGTGGATCAAGGGAAAGTGCAAGCTGTGCTGAACAAGGCCTCCTGGAACGTCATTCGTTTGAAAACAACAAAACAGGCTTAATCGCTGTTTAGTCGTTCCTTACTGATGTAATAAATTCAAGACTCTCACCCCGTACCTGAATTGTGGTACGGGGTGTTTTGCTGTATACAGAAACGAATAATGTTAGGCATGGCTCTAACGATCTCAGGAAAGCTTATTTACCTCTGCTAAGCCCAATTGATGAGCTAACGATCCCGGACGACACTATTTTGAACAAACTGGCTTTTTTCTGCACCGAAAACCTATTTCAGAGCGAAATAGCGTTCCTCGGAATCTTTAAATTTTCCAATGCTCGATTTTTGCCCGAATAAGCTCTCTAAGAATCGTTAGCGCTCACATGACATCCTGCTGCAAGGTGAAATATGGTAATATCGGTAACTGCAATACTCCACAAGGTCATCCTGGGCCCAGTCGGAAATTTTTCTCGCAAAGGGCTTTCGCCCCCTTTCCCCGTGACTTGTGAGTTACTACCAATTCTCCATCATACAGAATAGAACAGCTTATCCAGCTGGCACCTTCCTGTATGCCTGCTTCGACATGGGTGGATGTCAGCGGAATGAAGGTGTCTTTGGGAACGACAAAGCTCTCCCTGTAGGGAACTTCAACCGATTCCGAATAAACACTTTGCGGATGTTTTCGAGCATCGATCTCCACCTTCAGGTCAACGACTGAATCCAGATCACTTTCCACAAGCACCTCTACATTAATTACATCTGAGTTTTGTTCAGCTTGGCTTTTTGAATGTTCACGATTCATTTCATCGGATGCATCTTCTATATTGCCACAAGCAGACAGTATAGTTAGTAGACCTGTCAGCAAGATCAGGAACCAGGCATTGTTACTATACAACCGTACTTTTTTACGTTCCAGCATGTCCATTGTCCTCTCTTTGTTTGAGAAAATAGTCGATCATCTCATTCACATAAGACATGAATTCCTTGTCCATTCCCATTACTACAGGCTCCACACCATCCTCTTTGGGGAGGATAAGTTCCCAGTATTTGTCCAGCAGGCTTTCGTCATGATCAAATAACACTAATGCCTTTTCGTACAAATGTCCGGCAACCATCTGGGCTTCTGGAGAATAAGGAGAAGAAGACATCAATCCACGTATGTGCTGAAAAATCGTGATAAGCTCTTCTGTTCGTGGATCATTACTGCCGAGGACAGGCAAGCGTTGCAATATATCCTTTTCTCTTGAAGTTAATTGTAAATCATCGCTGAATTCAGATTGTATTATACCCTCTTGAAGGGGACGGTCCTCCATCTTGGATATAACTTGTAACAAGTCTTCAAGATCATTAGTTCCTTTGAGTTGAATGCTGTGAATCGTTGACCTGAGATAATACTGCTTCCGGCTCAATTCTTGCTTTTTCCGTTCAATAAGCTCTATTTGTTCGTTTAAAGAGGCTACCCAATCTTCGTTTTCTTTCATATTGTTTTTGCTTTGAAGCAGTTCCTTAATCTGTTCCAACGTAAAACCAATGGATTTCAACAGAAGAATTTTTTGAAGTCTCAAGATGGCATGTTCATCATAGTAACGATATTTATTTTCCAGTATACGGGTGGGTTGTAACAACTCAATCTGTTCATAGTAATGAAGTGTTCTTTTGCTAATGTTCGTTTTTTGGGCTAATTCTCCAATGAGCATCACGGTTCTTCACTCCTTCCTTCAACCATTATAAACAATAACGTTAACGTCATTGTAAAGCCTGTAAATTCTCACATACTCCTTTTGCTTCAAAATAGAACGCCAAAAAGGCGATGTATCCATCGCCCTTGGTGGAAGCGGAAGCGCAATTCTTCCTAGTCTATTTGGAAATTTTCAAGCCTCTTGCTCCTCCGCTTCGGCCTCGGCCTGTGTGGCTTGAGCCTGATTCTGCGGTGTCATCAGACCCTGCACAGCACCCATAAACGGCTGGATCTGTTTGATCATGCCGTAGCCCATTTTCACAACAGGCACGAAACGCTGAATCATGCCAAACAAACGCATCCCGCCGCCAAGCATACCGCCAACCGCACCTGCTCCGCCCAATCCACCGAAGCCTCCCAACAGGGAGCCCATCATTGGCATAAAGGACGACACCTGAGCTTGACGCGGTGAAGTACGGGAGGCTACCCGAGATCGTGTGCATGACTTGCGGGCACCATTGACCTTTTTCCGACTTCGGGAGGATGTGGTTTTACCGGCTCCGGCTGACTTGGGTTTCATTTTAGAAGAAGCGCTGCGTGCTGCACCTGCTGTTTTGGTTTTGGTCGTGGATGTTTGAGATTGTGCAAGTTTCCCGCCCCCGCTGAGCATAACGCCCTCGTTGTTCACGCCAGAGATGTACCCGATGTACGTTTCGCCATTATGAAGAGTCACGCAGACCGGGCGATCCTTGAATCGCTTTGCCTTGTCGTGTATTTCACTGGTTCTAGCCATGGAATTCACCTCACTCGACTTGATCTACTGTAGTCTACGCAATGGGTGGACGACTTGCCTGTGCGAATAACACAGCTGTCAGTTCAAAACAGGAAATGCTCCGCAGGTAAAACGAAAAGGTGAGGACTGGGAAGCTTCAACGAAAAGAACACATTGCGCCTGATCGCGTAATGTGTTCTTCCTTTTATAAAAATCATTGAGCAAGCTGCTCCTTCGTATAATATCGTTCAACTTCTTTGGTCATGAGGTACCTGTTAACCCCTCTGCTTGCATGAACAGCCCTGGCAGCATATTCTGCTGCCTGCTCAAGATGGTTTAATCTGCGTTCAATCTCGGCCAGAAGTGCAAAGCGCATCCACTCTTTTTTAAATTCTTGGACTTGCTTAATTTGCAGGCTTCATCATAATGCGCGTTTTGTGAGGAAGTCCTCGATTTCATCCATGTAACCCTCCGTCGTTATACTTCGCGGAGCAAATAAAAAGCGGAGTCCCATCTTCCATTGAGAACCTGCTATAGATGTCGGTAACATCGAGTGCTCTGTGTGCTGAAACGTCTTGACATGCAGCAGATAGGCTGGCTGGATTTCCTTGCGATACGTGCGTTCGGTATCTTGAATATCTACATTCACATCATCTTCTCCCAGCAGGAGCAACACCGGACTTTTGAAATGATGCAGACTTTCGGTGGCATCGGCTTTGAAGTTTTTGCTGACAAAACTCCAGCGTTCCCGGGACATCGGTTCTTCCCCATTGCGAACAAGCTTCATATATTCCTCATAGGAGCCATCATGCTTTAAAACCTCTTTGATCCGGTTCTCATATTCGACCTGTGCCTCAATCTCCTGCGATGTATGACCATCCTTGGCCATTTGACTCCGCGTGTTGTATTCCCCTTGCTTCAGCCAATTGATGGCTGGTGATACCAGAATGCTGAATGCCAGATTTTCCTTGCCAGCAAGCTTAGGAATGACCCATCCAGCCTGACTTGCTCCCCATACGCCGATGCGGGAAGCATCGATGGCTGGCTGTTGCTTGGCCCAAGCGATAGCCTGTTCTGCCTCAACTACCCGATCATCAATGCTCTGGTCAAGCCAGTTGCCTTCCGAACCTCCAATTCCGCGTTTATCCAGTGACAAGGACGCGTAACCAATAGAAGCTAGGCGTTCCCATAATGGCTTGTAGCCTTCGCTATGTGTTGCATCAATCGGGCCGTCTCCATGAATAAATAGCACCAGGCCAAGCTTCTCATTCTCGTTAACCTTCTTCGGAAGTGCAAGTATGCCCGTTAATTTGCCCTGCGGCGTTTGAATCTCAACCGATTGCTGTGCCATGTTATAATCCTGCTGGACAACGACATATGCTCCGGTACCTGCAAACAATAGTACAACGATAAGCAGTGAAATCCATATTTTTTTGTGTTTAAGCTTGTTCGGTTTCAATAGAGTATTCTCCTTTGCGTGTCATATAGTACCAATACTGTTCACCAAGCAGCATGCCGGTAAGCAAACTGCGTGTACAATTTTTTTTATGAAAATGAACACGTTCATACAGTTGAATCGCATGCTCGTTGTTACGTGCCACATGCAGACTGAGATAGGATAGCGATGCACTACTATGCAGCATGTAATGCTGGGCCCAATCCAGCAACCGTTTAGCCAGGCCTTTGCCTTGATATGTCGGGTGCACCACAAGGTCCTCGATATAACATTCCCCTGCGAAAGGCTCATGTTTTAGAAACTGTATGCCTGCCAATATACGCATCAGTTTCCCGTATCCGATGTGTTGACTGCATGCTTTCCACCACTTCAAGTTTGTTCGTTTGACCGAGTCCACTCCCTCTGCCGCTTTCCATTTCAGGCCGAGCGTGCCTGTAACGGTGTTGTTCTCCAGCGTCACCACCCTCAAGCTATGGGTCTGCCTAGGTTCGTGAATTAATAATTGTTCGAAAGTCGAGGACAGATCGGATATAGATAATGAAGAAGAGTGCTGGAATTTATGTCCGAATCCATATGCCATCAGCTCGGCAGCCTCCTTGTAACGCTCAGGCGTTACAAGCTCAATCTGAATGGACTGTGGATGGACAGGCTTGGTATAATTGCGATTGCTCATACGTGCACCTCCTCCGGGTTGGCAAGGTACGAGAACAATTCATAATGAAGCTGATCCGGCGTAAACAAGGATAAATAGGATTTCTCCACCATAAGTAAAGGCCCGGAGCACATGTATCCCCTCTGTTCTACATGAGCGTAGAATTCCTGGATATGTGCGTTAAGCTGTTCTTCGTTCTGCACCATAAGAGTACGTTTAACGTATGAGCCTGCGGGCAGCAGCAGATCATATGAGCCTTGTCCTTCCTGCGTGTACATGCCAACACGGCCGGAATCGTTGTACACATAATGAATATCCTTTTCGAACAAATTCGGGATTTTGCCTTGATGCTGCATCAGCTTCTGGACATTCAGGCTTTCAGCAGCCTGCATCTCAAACCATAATTTGAGCGGAAGGGCTTCCCATTGTACTATGGTAAACGTTCCTTCCTCTATGTCGGAAATTTGCGCTTTTTCCACCAACAGCTTTTCGATAAAATGTTTATTTTCCTGCAATCTTCGAATTTCCGCTTCCGTGTTCGCCAGCGCTTGATGAAACAGCGGCGTGATCTGCTCTGCTGTCAGATGGGACAGACATTCTTGGATAACCTGAACTGATAAACCCATCTTGCGCAGCAATAAAATATGAGCCAGTCGATATATTTCGTGCATGCCATACATCCGATATTGATTTTCCCCTGTATATGCCGGATCGAGTATGCCTTTCTCCTCAAAATACCGGATCTGATGTGTAGATACCTGCATCAGTTTTGCCAGCTCGCTTATTGTAATCTCACCCTGCATCCTGTTCATTATGATACCACCTTTGTTTTTCTGTCTTTCGTTAGCATAAACCTTAGGTCTGACCTAAGGTCAAGCGTTATTTTCATTTCATTGTGACCAGTGACGTATACATCGATACACCAAAAAAAAAGCAAGCCGTTTCCCGGCCTGCCCCTTGCTTGCGAATATGGTGAAAAAGTGGTCTGGAATTACGTGTGAAAATGCGATGGACGCCTTATTTCCTCGGGTAGATTTGTCCTTTACGGTGTGCACGGATCAACATCGGGATCGCAATCACTAAACTGATCATGACAGGTACAATAGAAGCTTCAAGTCCGAAGCTGCCGCCTGTCAACAAGGCTGGCCCCGACAGCTCTACATCAAAAAATCCTTGGGAGACAATCCCCGAAACCGGAATGCCCAGCAGACCCTCCACTGCATTCCACGCAAAATGAAGTCCGATCACAAACCACAAATTGCGTCGCCACAGAAAGCCTGCCCCAAGCAGAATGCCTGCCTCAATGACAATCGCAATTGAGCTCCACAGCGTTGCTCCCGGGTTCGGCAGATGAGCCAGACCGAAGAAAAGAGACGTTACCGCCAGAGCGATCCAGCTCCCGCCGCGTTTCTCAATCGCCTGCAGGAACAAACCGCGAAAGATCAACTCCTCTACCACAGCCGCACCAATCGCCAAAGCAATAATCGAACCAGCGGCGTGCTCCTGCGACCATGTGAAGCTGTATCCGCCTAGCAGCATAATGATCAAGGCAGAGACTGCAATCAGCAGCGATCCGACTCCCGCACCGAACACCAACTCGCTTACTGCGCGCTGCATATGTAATTCCTGCACCTTTCGACCAGCCATGAGCTTCATAATTAGTATGTATATCGCAATGGATAGAGCGCTTCCCGCAAGCGCCAGCACAATTGACATGATGCCTTCTGTGCTAGTGAACATCCTTTGAGTGATGAAGCTTGATACTCCTAGAAAAACCAGGCCTGTAATCACCCATATCAACGGGAATTGAATCATCGTTCTCATCTTTTTTTTCATCTTAACAAACCCTTCTTTCAAGTGTTGGACTGACTTCTTATATTATACATCTATGTCTAAATTCTGGAACTGATATATTTCGTCAATATCTGCAACACTGCTTTCACTTCAAGCATTCAGAAAGTAGCTGTCATGCTTGGGTGTATACGTAACTTGGACTATGCCCGTAACTTGTAACGCAAAAAAGCCGCGTATTGCGGCTTTTCTTCCTCACAGGTTAAGCGCCCTGATCTCCAATCATCTGCAGTTCAATTTGCTTCATCTCATAAAAATAACCCTTTTGACTCATTAATTCATCAAACGTACCCGTTTCCACGACTCGTCCCTGATCCATTACGACAATCTGATGCATCTGTTCAAGTCCCGTCAACCGATGACAGATGAGCAGCAGGGTATCATTCACTGCTTGGGCCATCAGGTTCTTCATTACTCGAGCTTCTGTTACGTAGTCCAACGCAGATGTAGGCTCGTCCAGCAGCCATAATGTTCCTGGGCGAAGCATTGCTCTTGCTATGGCCAGTCGCTGCTTCTCGCCATCTGACAGATTTTCACCCTTTTCATATACGATGTCTTTCAGAGACAGATGCTGTAATTGAACCGCGTTCAGCACACGGAGTAACCGCTCTGCCTCCCTTTCCTCGTCCAGATTCTGATCGTCTGCCAGCAGGTTGTCCCGAATTGTACCACGGAAGAAATGGCTCTGCTGCAGCACAACGCGAGTATTGCGCCAGATACTCTCTTCATTCAGTTCATTAATCGAGACTTCATTCAGTCTCAGAACGCCGGATGACGGAGTACGCAGCTTGAGCAACAGATCGAGAATGGTTGATTTGCCTGAACCGCTGGGTCCGACAATGGCCGTTTTGGAGCCGGGTGCAAAATGAAGAGAAACCTCCTTCAAGGCAGCACGCCACTCGCCCTCATACTGAAAAGAAACATTAGAAAGCTCGATCGCAACCGCTGGTCCGTCTACGATCATTGAGTGGTTTCCTTGCAGATCCTGACTTATCTTACCTCGCTTACCTTGCTGACCCGGCTCATCTTGCTCGGCTCGTTCAGCTTGTATATCCTTCACATCACCGGGCTGTACAGTCTCCGCAAGGCGTATGGCAGCATACTCACTATCTTGTTTATAAGCAGGCAGTACAGCCATTGCGGCTGATTCTTCAAATACCGTCTGTGCCGCGAGAATCAGCATCCCCAGGAATACACCGGACAGTTCTCCCTTTCCGATCAAAAAAGCAGCGATTGCAAGCACTCCCCAGGTTACCAGGTAAGTGACCAATATGTGCATCGACTGTCCTCGAAGCAACTGTGCGGCTGATCTCTGTTGTTCACGGGCAAGTGAATCCGAGGCCTGCTCCAGCATCTGCTCGCGCTGTGCCAATTGTCCATAGATTTTCAGATCACGGAAGCCATATAACACTTCAGTCACTTCGCTAGACAGCTTTGCGCGCTGCTGGCGCACCTGATCACTTCGTTTACGCTGCCAGCTGACCACCAGTCCGGGTACAACAAACGCTGTAATCAGCATGCCTGCCACAAGCAAACATGCAATCCAGAAGGAATAAACAGCGGTAAATATGACGGTACACAGGAACACCATCACGACCATCACTGGAGGATAGGCTACACGCAAAAAGTAATGCTGCAAGCTTTCCACATCACCCACGATGCGCGCCAGCAGGTCTCCGCTTCGATTCTTGTTCAATATTCCCGGAGTGAGAGGAATCAGCTTGGCAAAAAATGTGGTACGCAAACGGCTCAGAATGGAGAACGTTGCCCGATGTGAGGCGAGTCGTTCCCCGTAACGGCTCGCTGCACGCACGAACCCCAGCAGTTTGACCATCGATGTGAGCACAATCAGCGTGTATAACGGCGGCGCAAATACGGTCTGTGAGATCATATATCCACTGGCGGAGAAGAGTGCTACTCCCGCTGTACCAGCAATAAATCCGAACATAATGGATAACAGAATGTCTTTGCGTTCCTGCATCATGGCTTTGGATAGTACGGCCAGCTCCTTCACCTTCATGCGATCCCTCCTCTTTGCTGCATATGAACCATCTCGGCGTATGCGGGTAAACGCTCCATTAGCTCCTGGTGTGTGCCTTGATCTGCCAGCACGCCATCTGCCATAAACAAAATCCGATCTGCTTGCTGAATGGTATACAGCCTGTGCGCTACGGTAATCATCGTCGCTGTCTTAGCAAGTGATGCAATAGAGCGTTGCAGTATTCGCTCGGTGTGCAGATCAAGTCCAACCGTCGGTTCATCAAACAAAATAACGGCAGGTCGTTTCAGGAAAGCGCGAGCAAGAGCAAGTCTTTGCTTTTCGCCGCCAGATAATCCTCTGCCTGCTTCTCCCACAGGGGTGTCCAAACCGTTTTCCAGCCCGGCAACCATGTCAGCAAGACCTGCCTGCTCAGCTGCTTCTTCGATATCCTTTGGCGATACATCCTTTCCTGCACCGATAGCGATATTTTCAGCAAACGTGCCTGCAAAAATATACGGATGCTGTGTAATATAGCTGATCTGCTTGAACCAGTTGACTTCGCTCCATTGTGCGAGCGGCCTTCCGTTAACAAGAATAGCTCCTGCTGTCGGTTGTAATAAACCCGAAATGACGTGCAGCAAGGTCGTTTTCCCCGAGCCGCTTTTTCCAACGATTGCTATTTGTTCTCCCGGATGAAGCTCCAGTTGCTCTACTTCAAGTTCAAACCCCTCTGAAGCATAGCGAAAACGGAGATTTCGAAGTTCAATCGTTGGCGGCAGATAAGATGTAGATTGATTCTCACCGGATACGCTGTATGTCTCCATTTCCGATTGTGCAAACGGATGCGTCATCTCGTCCAGAGGTGAGCCGGATAGTTGATGTGCCTCCTGAGATGCCTCTTCTAACAATTGCTCAACCTTGCGAATAGCCCCCATACTTGTGCGTCCGGTGTGGAAGGCCGTTCCTGTATTTTTAAGCAAACTATAGAATTCAGGAACGAGCAGCAGCACCAGAAAAGCCGTATGAAAAGTCATGGACTTGAACACCAGCAGCTGAAGGGCAAGCTCCAGCGCAACAATGCCGATGCTTAACATAACAATTGCTTCCAGCATAAATGTGTTGGTGAACGCAATTTTCAGAATGCTCATCGTTGTATCACGGAATCCCAGACTGCTGCGTTCAATCTCCTGCTGCTGACGGTCTGCACGACCGAATATCTTCAGTGTCACCAGCCCCTGAAGCGAATCGAGAAACGTTCCCGAGAACATAGCCAGCTGTTCATACTTCTCTTCAGACTTGTTTTTGGTTTGCAGGCCCACCAAAATCATAAAGAGCGGAATAAAAGGTGCAGTGCATAACATAATCCAGCCTGTATTCGCATGTAAGGCGAAGGCAGCCGTTAATATTAAAATCGGAATGATCGCTGCCTCCATCATACGCGGAGTGTACTGACTAAAATAGCTATCCGCTTCATCTACTGCATCCAGTGCTACACTGACTTTACCTCCTGTCTGCCCCTGTAACGAGGAAAACATGGTGGCCCGGGTCAGGCGCTGCAGCACCATGGCTCGCATCCGTGTCTTGGCATGGGCTGCCATATGCAGACCAACCTTTCCGTTACCGTACATGAGCAGGGTTCGGATGATCATAACCGCGAGCAGCGTGCCGAGTAGCAGCACAATTGAGCCCAACGCAGCTTTCTCCACAAAGATTCGCTGCACTGCTTCGGCCGTTAATACGGCCTGAGTGATCACAGCTGCCCCAAGGGCTAGTGAAAAGGCCATAAGGAGAAGCCTGCTTTTACGAAGTGATGACATTTGCTGCTGAATCAGCATGGACTTCCGCCGACCAGCTTGTTTCCTTTGCCGTGCAGCTTGCTTGGTTGTTGATTGTTCGGCCTGCTTATTCCTTTGCCTTTTCACAAGACACCCTCCTTTATCTTTTTCCTTTGACATAATCGGCATCAAATAGAAACAGCCTGAATACCAGAATCAGGGAAGGAATGAGCAGACACAGTCCTCCAATAAATACAACGACAAGAGCGAATCCCATCGCTGGCGGGGTTGCGCTGCTGTGAATGGTGATATACGGATCCAGAATGTAAGGATACTGACCGATGCCATAGGCAAAGAACGCACAGAAAAATTGCAGCATAACGCTGATAAATGCCAGTCCATAACGGCGACCGTTGTACAGCAGCCACATCGCTATCATGAAGAACGCCACGGATAAGGCGAGAAGCCACCAAAGGTCCATCATATTTTGAAAATGACGCGCATTGTGCTGCCCCAGATATATAAAGGAGGTCAGGGCCAAAATGATTGTTGGGGTGCTCCAGAACAGCGCATAATTCCGCATGAGTTGAAGTGCAGCACCATCCTCTGCCCGCGAGGCGTAAAAGGTTAGAAACGAACTGCTGATAAATAAGACCGAAACGATGGCGAGACCAACGATGCTCCAGGACAACGGATTAGTCAGCAAGGCCCAATAGTCCAGCGACACGCTCTCACCCTGCTTCAGAATAAATCCCCCTTCCGACAAGGTTAGTGCCACGGACAGAGATGCGGGAATGAGCAATCCGGTCGCTCCATATAAAAACAGGTACACGATGTTGTTCTTAGAGCCATAATTTTCAAACGCATAGAACGAGCCCCGAATCGCAAGTAGAATGACGGCAATACTGCCCGGAACGATCAATGCTGCGCCATAATATGAAGCCGTATCTGGAAAAAAACCGACGATGCCAATATAGAAAAATACAAAAAAAACATTCGTAATTTCCCATACAGGAGATAAATAACGGGAGATTAAACGATTAATCAGATGGTCCTGCTTGGTCAGGCGTGCGTAAAAGGCAAAAAATCCGGCTCCGAAATCAATCGATGCAACGATCAGATATCCGTACAGGAACAGCCAGAGTACCGAAATGCCAATCAATTCATAGCTCATGACAAATGTCCTCCCTTCCCTGCTTCAATAGCTTGATCCCGATCTTGCCTCGTCTTGAGCCATTTCTCCATTTCAAGCTCGGCCGGATTGTTATTGAACAGACGTTTCAGAACGAGTGCACATATCACACCCAGCACAATATACAAGAGCAGGAAAACAAAAAATAAAATGCGTACACTCGGGGATGTCGTAGCAGCCTCCTCTACGCGCATGTATCCTCGAATAATCCAGGGCTGTCTCCCGATCTCGGCATAGAACCAGCCCATCTCTACTGCCAGAAAAGCAAGCGGCGCGCTGAGAGCAACCAGACGAAGCAGCCATTTGTTGAGCGGATTACGTTTCTTCCAGAGCACGAAGAGAAAGTACAAAGCAGACACAGCTAACAGCGCGAACCCGATACCTGCCATCACATCAAAGAGGTAATGCACCAGCAATGGCGGCTGCTCATCAGGCGGGAATTCGTTCAGCCCGGTGACCTCGGCATTAAAATCTCCAAAGGCCAGAAAGCTGAGCACCTTGGGCAGATGCAGTGCACCTATAATCTCGTGCTCGGCATTCAGCCAGCCCAGTAAAATCAAATCTGCACCACGTTCGGTCTCAAAATGCCATTCTGCAGCTGCCAGCTTCTCCGGCTGATGCTCAGCCAAAAATTTGGCAGATACATCACCAGCAAGTGTATTTAGCAAACTGAACACCAGCACAACGGCCATCATCAGATTTAAGCCTTTTTTGTGGTATGCTGATGCACCTCTTCTTAGCATCGCCAGCGCGGCGATGCCCGCGAGTAGAGCGGCTCCTGTAACATAAGCAGAACTAAGCACATGAAATACCTTGGAGAATGATGCCGTATTTAACATGGCCTGCACGGGATTGACGGCTGCGAACTGCCCTGCCTGCATGACAAAACCTTCTGGCTGATTCATAAATCCGTTCACAGTTGTAATAAAAACAGCCGACATGCCTGCTCCAGCTACAACGGGAATGGTTAACAGCCAGTGGATGTAAGGATTTTTGAACCGATCCCACGTGTACAGATAAATGCCCAGGAAGATCGCCTCGAAGAAAAACGCGAACACTTCCATAAATAACGGCAGTGCGATGACATTGCCGGCCAGCTTCATAAAGTTTGGCCAGACCAGAGCCAGCTGCAGGGATATCGCCGTACCAGTCACCACCCCTACGGCCACGGAAATGACAAATCCTCGCGACCACCTCTTGGCCATCAGTATGTAATGAGGGTCCCGCTTGCGAATGCCGATGAATTCTGCAATCGAAATCATCAGGGGTATACCCACACCAAGTGTTGCAAAAATGACGTGAAAACCTAGGGTCAGACCTGTTACAAGTCTGCTCCATAACACCGTATCGATTGCCATCTTGTAATGCCTCCTTTGTTTTAAATGTCTCATGAGAAACAATTCACAATTCAAATGAAAGTGATAGATTGCCACTAGGCCCAGACCTAATATTCAAAATTAGTATATCCTCAATTTGAAGCAATTCAATCGATGACACGTCTTCGCCTCTAAACGTTCAAGAAAGGCTCAACACTTTCTGACAAGTTGGTGAAATTGTTCACAACCACCCTTTCGAGCTATTGATTTATCGGATGAAACCCATTATAAAAGCAACGATTTATGTTAAACTGAGGAAGCTTGCTTGCTTGCTTGTCTGATTGCTTGATTGCTTGATTCAGACAATACAGTATTATTCGGATAAACCCATACATAAGGAGATGTTTTATTGAATATTATTGAAGGTCCATTTGATCATATGTCGGTAACGACACGATTAGTGATCCGCCCATTACGGAACGAAGACTATGCGAACTGGCTGCATGAATTCGAAAACCGCGCTCCCTCCCTGCACCCATATGATCCTGGAAAAATAGATATGAGCGAATGCACACAGGAATGGTTTGAACGACTCGTTGAACGGCACCAGGAATTGGCGCGTACCGATAAGGTTTATATATTCGGAGTATTCTGTAAAGAAGACGGCACCCACCTGGGCATGATTGATATCGCCACGTTGGCCAGGGAACCATTTCAATGGGCCAGCTTTGGTTACACGATCCATAATCAGCATTGGAGAAACGGTTATGGCAAAGAGGCCGTAAGCGAGGTGCTTCGTATTGCGGCTGAAATATTGAAGTTTCACCGCTTGGAGGCCCATATTAATCTGGATAATCATGCTTCGATCAAGCTTGCCGAACGTGTCGGCTTGCAATTTGAATGTGTCCGCAAAGGCTTTATATATGAACATGAGGAATGGGTGGATCATCTCGTTTATTACAAAAACCTGTGATACGGACTTCATCTATCTAAGATGTATATCTAAAAGGCAGCTGCCCATGTTCAGAGCAGCTGCCTTTTCATGTTGTTCAATTAACAAATTCACATGTATTAATGTGACTTTTTCAAAGTATATCCTTCGGGGAATTTGTAATAACACATGGATAAATGTACTAATTCCACTGTTATCTTTTTCCTGAGACTTTACACCCGCTGAATAGCCATTTCATTTAGAATTTGCTGTACCCGGTAGGTGTTTTCTTGAAGTTGGGATTGTACATAAGACTCCACATCCTGCTGCTCGATGTCGTACAGTACTTCAATTTCTTTGGAAAACAGAAGATGTCCTTCTTCGATTTTGTGAGACAATGCTTTGATCGTCTTCGGCTGCGGTGTTTCACCCAGAACCTGCTGCAGCGCTTGAACATACGTCTCCAGTGTGCGGGCCCCGACCACCTTGATGCCTTGCTGCTCTTTATTCACAATAATAATGGATGGAAAACCTCGAACTCCCAGCCGGGCCACCATCTCGAAATCTTCTTCCAATAGATCTTGTGCCGATTGCTGTGATGCTGCCTCTACGATTTCTTTGCCATTCAGCCCCAGATCATCAACAAGCTCAATAAGCACGTCATCTTCTCCGATATTACGATTCAATGCAAAAACAGCTTCACGTGCAGCTCTTAGAAACGCTTGCTCTTTCCCCGGAACCATGTGCTGAATGACTTTAAATACACGAGACGCCGGATAGGAAGACTGGATGGGATGGTCATACCACAAGGAACCGTCAATTGGCATCCGTGAGTGCTCCCCTACTTCTCTCCAATGTCCGCCTACATCTGAAGGCTTCTGAATCCCGTTTGCCCCATCAGAGAACCCTTCCCAGCTTGCTAACAAACCGCCCATTTTAGTTTCCACACGAAAATAATGACCGTACTCCTCTATAAACCGATTCAGCACAGGCTCCAGTGCCCAGCAGTGTGAACAGATCGGGTCTGTCGCATAATACAACGTTACTTTTTTCTCTTCTTGCTTCAGATCAATAACCTGCATCTTTTCTTCATCATTTATACCGCATACACCTGTTTCCAGGTCACACATCATCGATTCATGACTCATCGTTATCCCGCCTTTTTGATCTTATTCAATAGATTAACTTGTGTTAGTATGATTATAATATCTATAATCTTTAGAACAAGTACGATTCTTTTTCTGACTAAGTATCAAAAAGTATACTATTGAGTCACATCAAGGTTTTTCATAAAATCATTTGTTTCACAAAAAAATTCTCTGGGGGTTCTCGTATGAAATATGACTTTAATTTTGATCAGCTTTGCCCGGCGACATATGCTTTTCAGGTGATTGGCGGCAAGTGGAATCTTCCGATTCTGGCTATTTTGAGTGAAGATGACAGCATTCGATATAACGAGTTAAAAAGAAGACTTCCCGGGATCACACCAACGATGTTAACGAACTGCCTGAAGGACCTGATTCAATACGGAATTGTTCATCGGGAGCAGTACAACGAGATACCGCCAAGAGTGGAGTATTCTCTCACGCCATCCGGTAAGGAGCTGGTTCCACTCATTGAATCGATGGTGCTGTGGGGACAGAAAAATATGCAAAGAGTCACCGAATCACCGCAGAATGGATAAATGCTCCGTTGGATTATACGCAGTTATCGGAAGTCCGGATTGCCACCTTTGTACCAAGTCGGGATTCGCAATAAATGGACGGCCAAAGGCTGCAAGGTCGATAACGCCGTCATGGATCGCCTTTTCCGCCGTCTGCAAATCAAGGTTCCCTACTCCAATTACAATATGCTCCCATTGTGCCCTCACCGCCTGATGAAAGTGAAGTCCATCTGACCAGGCCTTGGTGTAATTTTCAGTCGAGGGATGCAGTATGGTGATGCCCGTTTCACGAAATAGCTCCAGATATGCGGCCAGTGTCTCTGCTTTAAGGGCCCATTCATAGGATGAATCGTCATCCTTTTTCTCGGAAAACCGGATGCTTATACGGTCTGCGCTAATTTCTTTTTGTACGGCTGCAATGATTTCTTTCAAAAAACGAAGTCTCTGCTGAAGGTCACCCCCATACTCGTCATTCCGTAGATTGCTCCGCTCATTGATGAATTGATCAATCAGATAGCCATGTGCTGCGTGAATCTCCACCCCGTCAAATCCCGCCAGAACCGCATTGCGAGCAGCCAGCTGAAAATGAGCAACCACGTCCTCAATCTCTCGAATCGTCATGGCATGAGGGAGTTCATAGGGTTTGTGAAGTTTATGAACCCTTCCTTCAGCCTGTATGCTTGATGGGGCCTGCGGCTTCCCGCCAATCAGGTCGGAATGCGACAGGCGTCCCACATGCCATAACTGCGCGATGATCGTGCCGCCATGCCGATGAACCGCCTCGGTTACTTTTTTCCATGAAGCCGTCTGTGTCTCCGTATATAATCCGGGTATGCCATAAGTCCCTTTGCCTGAGAGCATAGGGTTGATGCCCTCCGTAATGATTAGTCCCGCACCATCTCTGGCACGTTGTTCGTAATATGCGGCAATTTCTTCGGTTACTGTCCCATCCTCATCTCTTGCAAACCCCCGGGTCAACGGAGCCATCACGATACGATTACGCAGCTTCCACTGGTTGATCGTTACGGGTTTAAAAATGGCTAATTCTGAATTTGACATATCAATTCCTTCTCTCTATTTGAAATTAAAGCTATTGTAGAATGGATAAGACATATCGTAAAATGATTAAAATATATAGGTGTATCACTCAGAGAGATACCTTGGAGGAGGCTGCCATGGAATTATCCGATATCGATATCATGCTCGCCGTTGGTCGCTCGGGCAAAATCTCTCAAGCCGCCAAAGAGCTAAACTATGCCCAGTCCAATGTGACGACACGTATTAAAAAGCTGGAGGAAGAATACCAGGTGCAGCTGTTTAACCGCTCTTCCAAAGGTGTGATGCCTACGGAAAAAGGAGAGCAGTTCCTTGCTTATGCTGCACGCATTCGCAATCTGCTCTATGATCTGGAACAAGAGATGACAGACCCGGTGGAGCCATCCGGCACATTGCGTATCGGGATTGTGGAAACAGCCGCCTCACGTCGTTTCATCGACATTCTGAACGAGTATCAGATCTTGTATCCAGACGTGTCCATATCGCTTGTGAACGCCACCTCACCCAAGGTATTGCGGCATAAAATCGAGTCTTCCGAGCTCGATGGCGCTTTTATCAGCGGCGCTTGTGTTACAGAAGGGTTGAAGGTTGAATACGAGATGCAGGATACGGTTCACATCATATCCAAACGGACCGACACCCCTCTGGAAACGTTTTGTCAACTTTCATGGGTTGTGTTTCCGCAAGGCTGTCCATATCGGGAAATTACGGAGAAATTCCTTGAGGAAGAAGGACTGTCTGCCAAAAAGCTGATTGAAGTCAGTACAATGGAAAATCTGCTCAGCTGCGTAGAATCCGGCATTGCGGTTACCATTATGCCATGCAGCGTTGTGCACAATCATCCCGAAGCCTATTCACTGCATGATCTGTCTGATGTACTCACGCCAACCTCCACCACTTTTGTACGGGGTGAGAATCGATATATCAGCAGCGCGCTTCAGCAGTTCATGAGACTGTTAAACGAGAAGTGTATCACCTTCTGAACTCGCAGGTCGTACTCCTTTTTGACAACAATTCACATATAAAAAAAGAGCAGCCCGGGGCTGCTCTCTTCGATTCCAATGTAACCTATTATATTTAACATATATACTTCATGCTGCATCTAAACTGCTTCCTGCTCCATTTATTAACCCAAGCTGTTCCAGAATTTCCGGAATCCCCCTTGCTCTACTTCAAAAAATACAGGCACATGACCGTAACGCACCAACCCTTCTTCTCCAAACAGCACAAGGGCAACCGTTGTTTTATCTTCCAAAGTCAAGTAAATCAGTTTGCGATCTTCCTTTCCATAGAGCCGTTCTTCCAGTTCCGGGGTTGATGCAACTGGTTTTGCATTATACAACGCCTCCACAAAATCGTTCAGTGCGCCACCCACAGAAAGGTTTTGCAGCTGCTGCAAACCGTTGTTCCAGCTATCAAAGCTTTCCCAGTGTGCGCTTGTCACATGGTCCTTGATGTTAAGCTTGCCAATCAAGTCAGCACCGCCGCTGATCGTCATATCATTCGTTTTATCAAACAGCTGCGCATATACTTGACCGTCTATGTCGGTATAAGACATCACCCGAAAATCGGTATCATATCCTTTCACAGCGTAGATATCTGCCTCGCCGATCGTCGAAGCCAGTTCTTTGTAGTCGTCCTTACTGCTCAACTCATGGATGCCGCCGCTAGTTGTACCGAGCTTCGCACCTCGGAGCGCCAAAGCGTCCGCGCCTTCCAGCGTCGTTGCAGATTCCGTATACACATGGTCATGATAAACAACTAACGCCAGCATGCTTGCCTTAATCCCCTTGTCATCACCACTCGGTAACTCCGTTTTCGGAATAACGACCGGCCCTTTAGATAAAATATTCTCACCATCGGATGCAGCAGGACGGAGAATATCATTGGATGCTACCTCTATAGCGGGTGAAGCCGGTGAAGTCCCATTCCATTGCTGCCATACGGTCGGTGCCGCAAGCCCAATGCTTGCTGCGACCACAACGCTTGCCGCGATATACAACGATTTACGAGGTCGTCTAGACATTGCACGCCGTGCATTTACATTTTGTTCCATGCGTTTTTTCATCTGCTCATCTGCTTTCATATGATGCACCGCTTTCTTGTATTGTTGTTTAAATTGCTGCTCGTTCATAGCTGCTCCTCCTCTTCAAGCTCCAGTTTTAACAGCTGTCTCCCCCGCTGTAACCTCATCTTCACTGCGGACTCGCTTATCTGCAAAATCTCGCTGATATCTCGAATGGCGTAATCTTCGTAATAATAAAGATGAACGACCGATCTATACTTTACAGGCAGAGACAGTACCAGCTCGATCAAAGCCTGATCCTCAGGATCATCCGCAAGCATGAATTCGATGCCCTCCAGCTTAACTTCCCGTTTGCGCCAGCCTCGACGAAGCAGAGATTTGCAATGATTGGTTATCACCCGGATCAACCAAGCTTTCTGATGCTCGGCATCGTTGAACGCAGGCGCTTTTTCCATCAATTTAATGAACGTATCCTGAGTCGCTTCTTCCGCGTCCTCCCGCCTGCCAAGGTGCACCATCGCAATCCTGAACAGCGTATCGGCGTAAGTCTCATAGATGCTCATGATATGATCGCCCGTCTGGGACATGGATCGCTGCATGGTTGTTTTGCCTCCTTTATATCCTAAACACTCTTACGGACGACATTCGGTCACATTTTGTTTTCACTTTTTATCTGAACGAGAAGGAACGCAAAAAGAGGTTATTTCGCTGACTATGCAATGCGCACGCACTGTACAAGTCGTTGAAATAACCTCGATATGAGAATCACCTGATTAACCACACACACATCATAACTTTGATTAAAATAAATGTTCTAGAATGCCCGGTACTCATGATTGTCCCTCAGGATACACGGCCCACTCATACGCAAAAATAAATCGACTGATTAGCTGATCTCCAGATAATCCAGATATGCATCCCATGTACCGTCATCTGCGGTTACAATCAGCTCAATGGTCTGGTTTCCTGTACCATGACTGATATTATTCAGCGTATACACAGCGGGACTACTGCCTCCAAAATAAAACGTGCCCTTGGTCTGACCGCCAATTTTCAGATCCACCCTTGCCATATTATTATTGTTGGATGCCCCGCGAAGCGAGAAGGAATGTGTTCCCGTCGTAAAGTTATGTGTGGTTCGCACAGCATCATTGTTGGCATACAAGGCTACACCGTTAAATGGCGAGCTGATGTTGGAGGTATATTGACCACTCTTGGTCATATTCTCCGTCTCAATTCGTACGGTCGTTGCCGGCGGGTTATTCGTGCCTCCATCCGGTGCTACAGCACGTCCAGTAGCCGGGGAGATCATGCCCGCGCACAAGCCGCGATTCTTCAGATTCTGGGCAATCTGCGGAATGGCCTGAAGTGTAGTCTGATACTGATCATGCATTAGAATGACGTCACCGCTTGCCATGCGATTTACGGCTGCGACGATCTGAGAGGCACTAGCTCCATTCCAATCCTGAGAATCGACATTCCAGAGCATCTCCCTTAATCCGTTCTGGCTTATAACGGATTTCAAGGTTGCATTGGTAGCACCATATGGCGGTCTGAAAAGCGTTGGCGTTGTACCGGTAATCGATTGAATGGTCTGCTGTGTGCGCGTGATCTCGGAAGCCATCTGCGAAGCGTTCAGCTTTGTCATATCGGGATGGGTGTAGGAGTGATTGCCAATCCACATCCCGGCGGCCACCTGTGCCCGCACCAAAGCCTGGTTGTTCTGCGCATTTTGTCCTGTATTAAACATTGTGGCACGCAAATTGGCCTGCTTCAATGCATTAAGAATATTGTTTGTATTGTTGGATGGCCCATCGTCAAAGGTAAGGCCAACGTACCCGTTAGGACAGCTCGCATCAGCGGCTGTAGCTGAAGGAAGCGGCGGAATTGCAAATATGGAACCAAGGAGAGCAACGGACATAACGGCTTTGAACAATTTGGACTTAAACATGAACACACCTCCGAAAATTTTGGTTTACATAATATTTGTTTTGTTTTAATCTGGTGCGGTTACTGCCAGGACTCGGATTCCTCCTCTCCACATTTCGATATGCCGCTTGCGATGAAGCGCTTTCAAAATAAAATGAAGCAAACTTCCTCTCTCTGGATGTCATCTATGAAACTTCGGGTTGAATCTAGTATAAGCGATGTTTTTATTGAAGTAAATTCAAATTATTACAATATATCCTATATAGTTTAGATTAAAGATTTTACGCAATCCACTCCGATGACAGAATAACCTGGAGAGTAGCGGTTATCCCCAGATTTTTTCGTTAAAAAGAAAACTCCTTGATGAAGGGATATCATCGTTGTCGATATTTAGCCCTGCATCAAGGAGAGAAAATATCTCGCTTGGCACAATTGTAAAGAAACATTTTGGTTATAAGCTATATTTCAAAACCATAGTTGTTCTGCAACTATTTGTTAAACGTAACCTTCTCCATGTTGCCCTCCAGAATAATAGATGTGTCACGCGGTTTCGATTCTGCGATCTTGCGCCCTTCTCGGAAGGAATACAGAACCGCTGCCTGCTTGCGAACCGCTTCGTATTCATTCTCCGCCTCAAGCACGATGAAATTGGCTGGCTTGCCTGACTCAATACCGTAACGATCCTCGATGTGCAGTGTTCTTGCACTATTTTGCGTAATCAGGTCAATAGAATTTACAATCTGGTCGTAACCCAGCAGCTGAGACGCGTGTATGCCCATGTGCAGCACCTGCATCATATTGCCTGTACCGAGTGGGTACCATGGATCGAAAATGTCATCATGTCCAAAGCATACATTCAGGCCTGCCTCCTGCAGTTCCTTCACGCGTGTCAAGCCTCTTCTTTTCGGATACGTGTCAAAACGTCCCTGAAGGTGAATGTTCACTAGCGGATTGGACACAAAGTTCAGCTCAGCCATCTTCAGCAAGCGGAACAGCTTGTAGGTATACGCATCATTATAAGAGCCCATCGCCGTTGTATGACTCGCCGTGGTGCGTGAGCCTAAGCCGCGCTCATATGCCTCCTTGGCTACAACTTCGATGAATCGGGATTGCTCATCATCAATTTCATCACAGTGAATGTCGATGAGACGATCATATTTTTCCGCCAGATCAAAAGCCACTCGCATCGAATCCACACCATATTCACGTGTGAACTCGAAGTGTGGAATGCCGCCGACAACATCTACCCCCATTTTTAACGATTCTTCCAGCAGTTCAGCGCCGTTCGGATAAGAGTGAATGCCCTCCTGCGGGAAAGCAACCAGTTGAATATCGATATAAGGAGCCAGCTCCTGCTTCACTTCCAGCATCGCTTTGACTGCCGTCAGGCTTGGATCTGTGACATCCACATGTGTTCTTACGTGCTGAATGCCCTGAGCCATCTGCCATTTCAAAGCGGTTTTGGAACGAGTTTTTACGTCCTCATGTGTAAGAAATGCTTTACGCTCCGACCAGCGCTGAATGCCTTCAAACAAGGTCCCGCTCAGATTCCATTCCGGCTCCCCTGCTGTTAAGGTAGTATCCAGATGAATATGTGGCTCGATAAATGGCGGCAGCACCAGGGCACCGTTCACATCCAGCGTCTCTTCGTTTCCAGCAGGCTGCTGTTCCTGTGTAACCTGTTCAAATTTCCCGTCTCTAACGATGATGTTCCATAGTCCTTCTTTACCCCGCAATTTTGCGTTCTGTATAATCATTTGTCTTCCCCTTTTCTTTGGATGATGTCATGGACACGATGGCCATGATTACGATATAAGCTACAGCTGTACCAAGCAATGCATTAAGTGGCGTTACTCCCGGAGCGAGCTGTGCAAAGGCAACACCAATGGCCCATGCGGCCATGGCAGCCCAGTTTACTTTTTTGAAATTCATATCAGCAAACGGTGCGTAGACTCTTCTTTTGACAATAAAATAATCTGCAATAATGATGGCTCCAATCGAAGGGATGGCTGCGCCCAGCACGTTCAGGAACCCTACAAAGTTGTTGTACATCCACATCGCGAGCACAGTTCCGACAATACCGTTAACGACTACAAAAAACTTCTTCGAAATCTTCGTAATGTTGGCAAAGCCCAGACCCGAAGCATACAGCGCATTGTCATTGGTTGTCCAGATATTCAGACCCAGTACGATGATGGCGGGAATCAGCAGACCTTGCAGGAACATGACTTCCGATATGTCAGCGAGATTATAAGCCATAGCGCCAACTGCGCCGAACAGGAACATCAGCGAGTTACCGAGGAAAAAGGCAATTACGGTAGCGGTCACAGCCTGACGGGACGTACGGGAAAAGCGTGCAAAATCGGGAGTTAGTGTTCCCCCGCTTATGAAAGATCCTATACAGATCGTCAGTGCCGCAGCCGCAGTAAGCGTCTGTGTTGGTGTGTAATCCAGCAAGCCTTGCAGTCCACCCAGCGCCCCGGCCCCCTCGAACATGGAATATCCTCCGAGAATAGCAATTGCCGGAACCGCTATATATCCAAGAATGACAAGTGATTTCATACCGAAGATCGCTGAAGCTGTCATCGCCAGACCGAACAGGAAAATGAGCAGATACACATTCCAATCCATCGCTTTGGCAACAGGAATAGCAAACATGGCTACGCCAACCCCGAACCAGCCAACCTGTGTGAAGCCTAACAGAAATGATGGCAGATAAGAGCCTTTTTCACCAAACGAATATTTCGCCAGTAGATGGGTGGATAGCCCCGTCTTGGCAGCGATATGTGCCAGCGCTCCAGTGTAAATGCCCAGCACCAGATTGCCTGCCAGCACAATGGCCATGAATTCCATAAACGTCAGGCTGATACCAAGTGTGCCTCCTGCCAGCATACTTGCCGAGAAGAACGTGAAACCAAGCATTACGGATAACGTTTTCCAGAAGTTGTTCCGCTGTGTCTTGGGCACCTCTTGCCATGAAAACTCTTGATCTTGTTTGCTCATCAGAAACCCTCCAGATAAAGTGTTCTGATACCGTAAAAAGCAGAAAAAGAGGCTACTCATCGCGATTTACGCTGACAAGTAGCCTCTCTTTGCATCATAATCCGCGCGAAGACGCAGAGCGTTCTGTGGAAAGAATGCCCTTCTGTCGCGTGATTACAAAATCCGCTGCCCTTGCCAGCCTCTCTGGACTGAATTAAAGGTACCAGTGTTCAATTGCTTTCTATTATTTTGGAAAAACCTGAAATTGTCAATGTCATTATGTTCCAATGAATATTAATTTTTTTCTGCATGAAACGTGACAATCAGGCTCAATCCCGGAATGCACAAGGCTTCGACACTATTTTTACCACAGGAGCATCGAAGAACATTTTATTAAAAAAGAAACTGCAAACAGGCAGGGGAATTTCGCATATATGTAGAATATTGTCATAAGTGTTGTCTGCTGGCTGTTTGCTTTGCCCTTCCCGTAATATCGATTAAAACAGAGGTGTACAATGAAAAAAATGGCAAGTTTGCTTTTATTCAGTTTGTTATTTCTGCTCGTCTTGACTGATTCGGGACATGCTGCCACAGCATCCCCGCAAACCAAAATTATTTTAGATGGACACGAGCTGGTGCTGCCTTCCGATGTTGAGGTTGTCAATATCAACAAAAACGTGATGATTCCGATTCGTGTTGTGGCTGAAAATTTGAAGTTTAAGGTGAAATGGGATCAAAAAAAACAGAATGTAAGCATCGAACAGAACAACAAGGCTATTTCCTTGCATGTAGGCAGGACGGAGGCTTACGGGCAGAATGGAAAAGTCACTCTGAACACCGCACCACAGCTGATTAAAAATACGGTTGTTGTTCCCCTGCGTTTTGTGAGTGAAGAAATGGGACTTTCGGTAAGCTGGAACAACAAGGACAAGATTGTTGGTCTGACAAGCGCTGCTGTACCTTCTGTTGAACCTGCGCCCTCTCCGCCTCCTGTTGTTTCTGGTCCGGGTCAATCCACCGTATGGAGCAAAGTGAACGATATCAGCTTTGGGAATCATCAGCTTGTTGTATCCATCGACCATGAGGTTACACCACGGATTACAAGGTTGAGCAACCCGGATCGGATCGTGGTGGATCTTCCTGACACAACCTTCGGAGACATGGCGCCAGGCATGAAGCAAGGCACAATGGGAAAGCTTGATGTCAGCGGTATACCGAATGTGACAGAAGTTCGATATTCACTTTTTACCAATGATCCTGCTCAAGTCAGAGTTGTCATGGAATTGAACAATCTGAGTGACGTTCAGGTTAATGTTCAATATGTCAGCGGCAAGCTGATTGTGGATTTAGCTGTAGCTGGCATAATCGGAATCCCGGTTCCCCCTGCTCAGCAGGATAACGGCAAAAGCATCATTGTCATTGATCCCGGCCATGGAGGCAAGGATCCCGGTACCATTGGCATCTCGAAAACCCAGGAAAAAAACTTCACGCTGCCGCTTGCTTTGAAGGTTCAGGCGCTCCTATCCCAGGAGCCTGATATAGAGGTGGTGATGACACGTGAGACAGACGTTTATCCCACTCGCCCGGAACGCGTGCAGCTCGCCAACACATTAAATGCAGACGTATTTGTATCCATTCACGGGAACAGTGTTGAGGCTTCTCCGCAGATTTCGGGTACCGAGACCTTTTATTACAAGCGCAGCAGCAGTAAAGCACTGGCAGATATAATGCACAGACATCTGGTTGAAGTATTAGGCTTTAAAGATCGAGGTGTCAAGAACGGTAATCTGGAAGTGCTCAGGGACACAACGATGCCAGCTGTGCTGCTTGAAATCGGTTTTCTAAGCAACCTTGCCGAGGAACAAGCGATGCTAAGCGAAACGGTCCAGGATAAAGCTGCTCAGGCGATTGTTGATGCCATCAAGGAGTTTCTGCACCAGCCGTCCTAAAAAAAACAGCTTGCAGCAAGCCAAAAACAAATGTAACGATGAGGATGTGCCTATATGAGAAAAAAGTCTAGCTACACACTCGTATTCTCCTTGATCAGCTTAATGCTTGTGCTTGCTGGCTGCGGCGATAAACCAGCTGTAGACCCTGGTAACAAGCAATCTGAAGCCGCAAATCCGTCTACATCGAACGCCTCTTCCCCCACCAACACACCAGATAACGAGCCAACGAAGCAAGAAATTGAAGTGGGTTATGTAGACGCTGAGCTCACTGAGGTCAAAACTAAAAAAGAAGAAATCACATTTTCGGATAGCAGCGAAAAATATAGACAAGCTTTTGATGTCATGCAGCGTTCGGATGATCCGGCATTCATCTCCTTATGGAGTGACATCGGACTTGAATCCATGGATTTTCAAGACGGCCAGCTAACGTTAGACATTCATATCCCGGATGAAGCCAGACTTGGTGCGGGCGGGGAACTTCTCTTTCTCGCGGTGCTGCAGCAAACGATGTTTCAGTTCGAAGAAGTGCGAAGCATTCAGTTGCTGGTGGATGGGCAAGAAACCGAGAGCTTGATGGGCCATGCCGAGCTGCCAAATCCTATACTTCGGGAATCGGAGTAAAACAACGGAGTGTTCATTGGACCAAAAACCTTGCTTCCTGTAATGGAAGCAAGGTTTTTTAGTGTGTGTACTAGCATAGCTTCGGCACAATTAACAGCTTGCATTTTACATCAGCTAATAATAAAGTTTATGGACGAAACCATTACATCACATGGTCCGTGAGAAGTAACCAAATTTAGAGAACGATGCGGAGAATGTCTTATGCTTATGCTTGAAATCGTATTTGTTATGTTTCTGTTAGGTATGCTGCTTGGTTTTGTGGGTGCCGGGGGTTCTGGATTCATTATCTCACTCTTGACCGTGGCATTTGGTTATCCCATTCATGTTGCGCTTGGAACAGCACTCGCAGCGATGTTCTTCTCCTCCCTTTCAGGTTCAATCAGTCATTATCGGGAGGGAAATGCAGTCCTTAAAACGGGTTTGATTGTCGGGTTTACAGGCGCAGCAGGCGCATGGGTCAGTTCAGGCTGGTCTACTTATATTCCTGAGGGGCGGCTTGGTATGCTTACGTCCATTATGCTGTTTACATCAGGACTTGCCTTGTGGCTGCGATTAGTTCTGGTCTCACGCCGTCCTCATGCTGCTGGCACAGAGTCACCCGTGCTGAATAGCGGCCTTCGTTACTGGTTGTATGCCCTGCTGATTGGCGCGGTTACAGGCATGTTATCCGGTTTATTCGGGATCGGATCTACACCTTTTATACAGTTGGGACTCATGCTGTTATTAAATATGCCTATGCGATTTGCAGCTGGCACAACGATGCTGGTCATCATTCCGATAGCACTGGCTGGTGGCGCCGGGTACATGAGAATTGGTTATCTCGACCTGCAGCTCCTGCTGCTTGTCGTTATAGGTACGATGTCCGGTTCTTACGTCGGAGCCAAATTTACCAAGCGAGTGCCTGCTTTCTGGCTGAAAGTAAGTATGGTCATCACTCCAATGATCGGGGCTGCGATACTGTGGTTGTAGTACTAGGTGGAACTGGTGTGCCAGACTAGGCACCCAGTCCCGTTGTTGGGATCTACACACGCTGTAGATGAGTATCCTTGAACTCTGTTTCATACTTTAAACCAAATCCGAACATGCGGTCCATGCCGATATGTGCAATCCAGATGAAACTGATCAATATCAGGAAGTCGACCTTCATCATAAACCCTGCCGCCAGAAATATCATTGGCGTAATATACGTATGTGCCACATTATAAATTCGGGCTCCGACCTTATTGTTCACTACATAACCGATCATGAATACATCGGGGAAGAGCAGCAGCAGCAGAAAGAGCCACCAGGAATAATCATTGTAGAAATACATCGTTGCTGCTGCTGCCAATACGAGCAACCCTTCTAATCGAATCCATATTCTGGTCATTTTAGTTATTCTCCTTTGTTCGTTCCATAGTGTGAGAAGTGTGAATACCTTGCAGCATCCAGCCGATGCCTTGCGATACCTGCTCGTGAGAGAGCGGATCACTTGACAGCAGCACTGGTGATTGGAGCGTAAGTCCATCAAAAACGGCTTGAATCAAGGCTGCAAAGGTCTCCTGCTCCGCTTCATTCAACGGCAGCTCCAAGCGGTCTATAATCAACCGGATACCTGCTTTCATCTCCTGGTACAGCTTCGTTAACTCTTGAGCCAGCTTCACGTTGTTCACACTTTCAGTCCACAAGCTGATGAGAAGTGTAAACCACTCCGGGTTATTTTTACGAAATTCCACAACATGCAGCAAAGCCTGCGACAGAAGCTCTGACGGTGCGGCCTTCATGTCGAGCTGCTGAAGGGCCTGCTGCATACCCCGGTTAATCATCCACTCTCGCACTACCTCCACCAAAAGCGTTTCTTTGGTATTAAAATGGTATCCGATCAACCCCTGTGCTACGCCGGCTTTGGCAGCAATTTCTTTCATTGTAGCTTTGCTGTAACCTACCTGCCCGAATAGCGTAAAAGCAGCTTGCAAGATTGCATTTCTACGTTCGTCCTGATTTGTTGCTGGTTGTTTTGTCACCTCTTACCCCCCAATACTGTTTGGTCGAACAGTCAATTTCATGTACTCATCATAAAACTGTTTGCTCGAACAGTCAATAGTGATTTTTTAAAATAGTTTTCGTTAAACCCAAGTTGTTGATAATTGATCATTGCGAACAAACCATCTGTGATAAAGGAACTATTATAGCTCGAATTGTGATAATATTATTGAAATATCTTCCAAGGGGATGATTGAATGAAATTGGTTATAATCTTTGGCCCGCAGGCGGTAGGAAAAATGACAGTAGGACATCAATTGGAGAAGGTAACTGAACTAAAGCTGTTCCACAATCACGCAACCATTGAAATGTTAGCTCCCCTATTCGGTTTTAATAGTGAAATGTGGAGATTAGTAGATCAATTTCGTCAAGACATATTTGAAGCCGCCGCCAGTAGTGATATGTATGGAATGATTTTCACTTATGTATGGGCATTCGATCTGCAGCAGGATTGGGACTATGTTTATAAAATTTGCAAAATCATTGAAGATAAAGACGGAGAAGTGTATCTTGTAGAGCTTGAAGCCGATCTGGAGAAAAGAATTGAGCGTAACAAGACGCCTCACAGACTTGAGCACAAACCAACCAAAAGAGATGTTTTTCGTTCTGAACAGAATCTGATACAGACCATGGAGCAGCATCGATTAAACTCATTCGAGGGAGAAATCAAAAGAGCCAATTACATCAGAATTAACAACTCTAATCTAAGTGCTGGTGAGGTTGCCGAGACCATTAAGAACAGATTCGTATTATAATCATTTTATAATACATACAGGAGGTTTCAGACAATGCTGAGTAGTGTAAGTATACCGGGTATGATTATTTTAATCATTTTCCTGGTTCTTATAATCGGACTGATTCGGAGAATTTTGAGACGTTAACATTACACATAATGTCAAAAAAGCGTTGGCCTGGAGCACAACGCTTTTTTGCAATGTATGTAAACGCTCTGACTCTCGAATAATGATGCTTGCAAAGGCATCGGGTATTGTGTGTGCATTGGCAGTTTCAGGATATTGCCCTGAAAAACTTAATATCAACGCCGCCGGCTGCAGAAAAGCCCTCACCTATCAATGGTTCCACATTCAGGTATGCCAAGGCCTGGCTGTTCGTTATGATGCGTGGAGAGGTACGAAACAGCCTCGTGCCCTGCGGTTTTCCGATATAACCGTTATTCTCGATATATATTTCACACTGCTGTCCGGTATAATCTTGTCCCTTCAGCATATATCTGGCTGACAGGCTGTGACTTGCTCCATCTTTTCCGATAATCTGGGTATCCACGCCGCCCTCCAGTACTATGCCTTCGAACATTGCTCCGGTAACATGCCCGCCGAAAGTAATCAGTATAACCGATTCACCGTGTTTGTTCTCCAGCTGAATGCTATCCTTGATCTGCACATGTACTGTAAACAGCTCTTCCATCTCCAGCGTCATCGTTAATCACAGCATCCTCTCCACTCAGGAATAAACATGAATAAAGCATCGGATACAGCTTGCTTATATTACCAGAGCTGCTCCATCTCAGGATCATAGAACGAAAATCCACGCTTCCCGTTTTTCTTGATTCTGTACATCGCCATATCTGCAAATTTCAGAAGCTCAGAAGGGTCTTGCGCATGCAATGGAAACAAGCTGATCCCAATGCTGACAGACAGGTTGATCTCAATGGAATTCACATGAAATGGCAGATCGAAGGCATTCAGCAGATTAGCCGCAACGGTACTCGCATCCTCATCCTGCTTGAGATGATTCAAAATAATACAAAATTCATCCCCGCCCAATCTGGCTACGCTATCTGTACTGCGTATTCTTCCCTTCAGACGCTCAGCCACCTCCTGTAAAACCAGATCCCCAACCTCATGACCATAGGTATCATTCACCTTTTTGAATCCATCAGTATCTACAAACATCAAGGCAAACCGTGATTCGTTGCGCAGCGCATTGCTGACCGACCACGCTAGGCGATCCTTGAATGCCAGACGATTGGGCAGATCAGTCAATGAATCATGCAAGGAAAGATGTTTGCTGATTTTCTCAGCTTTTTTAATCTCGGTATACTCGGTCTCCAGTTCTTTGATGAGGTTTTTAAGTTTATATACGCGAGTGCTTGTATTGGTCGTATCACTAACCTGAAGCATTGCATAGCTATGGTCATTATCATAGAGCGGTTCTACATGCAAGTTCTGTCTGTAAAAGGTTTCCTCTCCCGCGTCCTTCGGAAGAAAGAACGTCTTATGTAAAGCGCTGGAGCAAAATCTGCTCTGCCCGTGATAAAGTGCATTTTGTAATATATCCATATACATCTTGATCTTGAATCTAGGGCAGATTTCCAGCAGATTTTTTCCAAGCACATCTTCAGCCGGCATACCTGTAAAACGTTCAAGCCACCCATTCCATACAAGAATTCTCAATTGTCTGTCCACAATTAAAATGCCCATTTTTGTTTTGTTCAGCGCTTGTACAATGAGATTGTCCATGGTTATCCTCCCAGTAGAGCATCTATTTTATCCAGTAGACTGGAGATGGAATCCATGCTGAGCGCAATAACGATAATACCCTTTACATCTGTATCGGCAAGTAAAAAGGACGTATGCAGCACCAGTATGTAGACTTCATTTTGAAGCAGAACTTGCGGGTCGGAGCGTGTGACATGAATCAGCTCTATTTCAGGCAATACGTATTCCAGCTTCATTTCGAGAAAATTTCCAAATTCACCAATAATTGCATTGAGCAGCACATTGCTGACTTCCTGAAGCACATCCAGATCGGTATCCATTAACCTGAAATCGTTTGGGTCTACATGCTCTGTAAGCTCTCCCAGACACATGTTAGCAAGCACTTTTGCCTGTTCCGCCGGAAACATCAGAAAGGCTTTACCTTGAAATTGATATCCAAACTGCAAGGAGGATCGAAATAGATGGCCTTCTGTAAACAGAATATTGTATCTCCGATCCTCGGGATCAACCTCGGTGATGGAGATTAGTTCAACTTCAGGGATACTCAGCACAATATGCTTGTCTACAATTTCCGATAACATATTGGCTGCTTGTCCAACATAAACGTTCACGAGCTCAGTAAGCAGATCTTTCTGCAGCTCATTCAGCATGATATGCCACCTGAATCATTTGAAGCAATGTACTGGCTTTTTCAGCCGTTAATGGTTTATTCAAAAATCCCGACACCCCAAGCTGCTCAACTTCCTCACGAGTAGCCTTCTGAATATCCGCGGATAATATAATAATTTTGACGTCCTGATCCATCTCCCGAATCATGCGAAGCATGTCTTGTCCGTTCAATCCAGGCATCAAAAGGTCTGTGGTGATTATATCCGGTTCAAACTCCTGATAGAGCCTGAAGCCATCTTCTCCATTGGTAGCCGTTCGAATCTCACAATTGGGAATATGATCGCCAATTAACTTACTCATCATCTTCTGTACAAATATTGAGTCTTCCACAATTAATACTTTCATGATTCAACTCAGTCTCCTTTATTACGTATTAGGGGCGCAGGGAAAGCAGGCGCTGTAGACAGTTCTTGAGAAGGAGCTTCGCGCACAGGTGGAACCCCTTAAAAGTGACTGACCGTTGGAACGGCAAAACAATATAATTATATTAATTATAAAATTAGATTGTCAACAACATTATAGATTAAAATAGAACGCATTCATCTGTCAATCCTATGAAGCTTCCGGCTGTATCTAAAGTAAAACAAGCTGCAGACATGAGTCCGCAGCTTGCTGAATTTATAAATATAAACGATTTCAACCATAGAGCGGGCCATATGCGGCACAAGCCCGGTAATCTGCTGCCTCAAGGTCTTTGGTGCCAAATGCAGACCAGGCGCTAGGCCTGAAAATACGACTTGTTTCGATATTATGCATATTAACCGGGATACGCAGCATACTTGCCAGCGTAATCAGATCTTCACCAATATGACCATAACTTACAGCACAGTGGTTCGATCCCCACGCTTCCATCACCGTGTACACATCCCCGAAAACCGGATCATCTGCAACCAGTCTTGGCACAAACCATGTTGTAGGCCAGGTTGGCGTTGTACGCAAGTCCAGCTGCTCGTGCACAGCTTCAGGCAAGTCTATCGTGTACCCTTCGGCAAGCTGAAGTACAGGTCCCAAGCCTGAGATCAGGTTAATACGGGCCATCGTAACAGGCATCCCCCCACGCGAAGTATAATCGGTGGAATATCCTCCTCCGGCAAATTGATCCATATACGTCGGCCGCCAGCTGACAGCATCCAGACAAGCTTGTACCTCATGCTCCTTAATCTCCCAATGCGGCTTCATCACCGGCTGGCCGTCTCGCTGCTGCTCCCCTGTTCCATCAAGGGCAGCAGGTCCGGAATTGATCAGATGTATGAACCCTGACGCCGCCATGCCATCGGCCCTCCAGCCTGTCACCCGCTCTACAGCCTCAGGGCTCCAATAGGCGCGGACATCGGCAAAAATCTGAGCGGTATACGATACATAATGATTCAATAACATAGTGATTGCGTTCAGATTATCATTCTCTGTAGCGATCATGTAAGGTTCTCGAATGCCGTTCCAGTCAAAAGAGCTGCACAGGACGGCTTCCAGCACATCAGCACTTGGCAGGTGGTCCGTCCACTCCCGCTGCCCTTGAAACCCTGATGCAATAGCGTTGTAACCGTAGGCCTCTTCTTCATATCCCTTTTCGGCCAGTCTGGGATTACCAATCATGAGATCTCGTACAATCATCGTCATCCGGATCGAGGTCTCCCAATTCTTCAATTTGCTCTCCGGGCTGATCTGAACGGATTCAGGATTAGGGTCCGGGCCTTCCTTGCAATGGAGCGCTGCCCAGGCCATCGCCTTTTGAAATTCCTGCTCATCGTAGATGTGTTTTTCCATTCTCCGTCTGACCTCTGTCATATCGACATAGGCATTTCGCATCCCCAGATAACGCTGATAGAAATTTTCGTCCACAATGCAGCCGGCTATGCCCATTGAAACAGAGCCAATAGACAAATATGACTTGCCTCGCAGCAAAGCAGCTGCCATACCCGCACGAGTGAACCGAATCAGCTGATCACGAACGTCCTGCGGCAGCTTGCCTTCGTGCTGGTCCTGAATATGTCTTCCGTAGATTTTGAAAATTGGAAGCCCCTTCTGGTTATGTGCCGCATGTAAGGCAGCCAGATAGACTGCACCGGGACGTTCTGTGCCATTAAATCCCCAGACCGCATGCGGCAGCGTCGGGTCCATCTCCATCGTTTCAAGCGGATAACACCAGCCGCTTGACACAGAGACCAGCACGCCTACGCCTTCTTTGCGAAATTGCTCAGCACATGTGGCAGCTTCCGTCATACCCGAGATGCATGATTCAAAGATAACCACCTCCACAGGAGAACCGTCCGGGTTACGCAGAACAGCTGTAATCTCGGCAGCAGCTTCTCGAGCAAGATTCATGGTGCTTTCGGCCAGTGCTGCCTTTACCAGCTTGCGGCGGTCCACGATCGGGCGTATGCCAATCTTGGGAAATCCGCCTTCGTAGCGATGTGAATTGGGGTTCATTGGTATCTCTCCTTCACTGAATTACGCTAATTCACTCAACTTGAAAAGATAGAGTAAAATGATGTCGACCCGGGGCCAGCTCGTGAATACGCGACAGCTTTGCTGCCGAAGCCATAACCGAGGGAAGCACAAGTGTAGCCGTCGTTCCTTCTGGAATTTCCACCTGAAGTTGAAGCCCTGCATCCTGTTTCTTCCAGGAGGAAGATATAAGACCATATGTCGTTCTAAGCGAAGCACTAACGGCATTCAGCTTGGACGGAATACAAGGCTCAATCCATATTTTCTGATACCCTGGAGCATCCGGTCTTATGCCCGCCAGTCTTGTGTAAAAAGAGGCACTGATCCCCCCGAACATGGCATGATCATGGGAATGCATCCCGCCCTTCTCACTCCACTGCTCCCACAGTGTTGTGGCTCCGCGTTCAATCTGATATCCAAACCCCGGGTATTCTTTTTTGCTTAGAAGTGCATAGGCCACATCGATGTGACCGTAATCTGCCAGTACATCCAACACGTATCTTGTACCGTAAATGCCTGTACCGAGGTGCCCGTTTTTCTCCGCAATGGATTGTACCAGCCTGTTCACGGCAGAAACGCGTTGCTTTACGGGTACCATGCCGTAGGCAAGCGGCAGAAGCTGAGCGGTCTGTGAGCCGCTGCCGTAGATGCCGTCACCTGAATGGAAGCGACGCTGGAAGGCTTGATTGATATGATCAGCCAATTTCCTGTAATAATGGAGGTCTGAATCGATGCCTAAAACAGCTGCTGCTTCGGCAGTAATCGAAGTTATTTTGTAATACACACTGGTATTCACCAGCTCTACCTCATGAAAATAGTTCTCCCAGCCATCCTCGTTAGGAGGACACCAGTCACCAAAGCCGTCCTTTACCACATGCTCAGGCCACTTCTCATGCAAATGGTCTATGTATGCCTTCATGGATGGATAACTGCGGCTTAATGCGTCAAGATCGTTATAATGCTGATAGAGATACCATGGAAGCGAAACCTTGTCTCCGCTCCAGTCGGGATTGGTCATGCTGTCTTCAATATCATCCAGCCATTTGCGGTAATAACGCTGCATATTGAAGTGGTGCATGCCTGATTCCTCCACGACCGCAGAATCCATGAGACAAGGGGTACGTTCATCACGCTGACAACAGTCCGTCGGGATGCTCATCAGATTATTGAGATAGGACCAGCGAATGTTGCGGTACAGTTGGTTAAGCCTTTCATCCGAACTCTCAAAAGTTCCTGTCTGTTCAACATCGGTATGAATCGAAACAGCCTCAATCGAAACCCGGCTTGATCCTGCGCTGACCTCTACATACCGAAAGCCATGATACGTGAAGCGCGGTTCATAACGCTCTTCGCCATCTCCACGGAGAATATAAGTGTCGGCTGCTTTGGCATTTCGATTCGTCCAGGGGTCAATATCACCTGTTTCATCCACAAGTTCACTGTATCTCAGTCTCACTTCACTTCCTGCACGGCCTTTTACTTGTATTCGAGCCCATCCTGCGATGTTCTGTCCAAAATCGTAGACATTGACACCGGGACGGGGATGAAAGACAGCTACCGGTTTCAGCGGTGTAAAAGTGGTAATGGGAGGCTGATGATTTTCTACAAGCTCGCCTTCAGGCGAATCAGCTGTTACAGCGTTTGACCAATCATCATTGGTAATAAAACCGGGACGGTTCCAGCCGTTATACTCTAAACGGGCATCATAGAACTCCCCGTCATAGATATCATTGGCAAGAATCGGACTCGGGGCACACGACCAGGATTCGTCCGTGACAATGGTCTGCGTGCTACCATCCTCGAAGCGGAGGTCAAGCTGCAGGATCAGCGCTTTATCCCGATTCCATTTCCACCCCCAACGGGAATAATTAAAATAGTAGCCGTTCCCTAGCCACACACCGAGTACATTTTCCTTCTCATGGAGCAATTCCGTTACGTCATATGTGTCATAAAGCATTCTTTGTTTGTACGGCGTGTTGGCTGGAGCCAGAACGCGATGATCGGAACGCTCGCCATTGATATAAAGTTCGTACCACCCCAGTGAATATATGCGTAATCTGGCTTCAATCGGTGGTGAGGGCAAGACTATTGTTTTACGAAACAATGGACTGTCTACCGGTACCGGGGTGCTGCAGATAGACAGCATATTCTCTTCTAGCACCAATCCGTTCCCTGAAGCATGGATGGTCCCTGCTGAACAATGAGTGGTCTGTGGATCATAAAAGCGGTTGGAATATAACACGCGGCCATCGGAGCCTGTGAGCTTCAAATCACGAAATATAGCCTTCTGTCCGTCTTTTGTCCGAAAACCAATCCTCCCCCGATCAGAAGCTGCCTTGCAGCCATACGTTTGCTGTTCATTAATCGTAATCTGCCAATCATCTCCGATTGTATTGATCTTGAGTCGCATGTACGCCGATTGCTCTGCGTTTTGAGGTAAACGAAATTCCCCCAATGTATGATGTACACCTTCCTCAATACGATAAATGTTCATTAAGGAATGACGGGCATGCGAAGAATGTTCTGTTTCCTGCTCGTTCAGATTGCAACAGAGTTCAACACCACAATGATGCTGCTCATCCTGATAACCAAACAGAAATGAAGCACCGCCAGTTTCCACACAAACAATCACCTCAACCTGATATGAGGTCCATTCAGCAGCATCACATGCCGAACGGGTAATCCACCGGGCAAGCCATGGCTTCGATTTATTTTCATACCTCTTCGCCAGCTCAACTGGCTCTTGGGCCAACGTTACCCATTCGCTCACCGCTACCCGTTCTGCGTCTCCAGTCTTTTCCGATGTTCCGCTTGCTCCAGTTATCTTCATTGATGTCATCTTGCTGCTCCCTCCTGTCAGTCAGCTTTGGCGCAAAGGATGTGCTTTGTGTTTCTGCATGCTTCGCGTCACCTCAGGTGCATTCCAGGCACTTATGGTCACTTCATGCAAACTCGTATCGGCCAACGCTTCATAAGCAATCCACCGTTCTTCGCCTGGAGATAGTCCAAAATCATTATCGTCCAGGTAACTGCTCCATTCATCGGGAAAATGGTGCACCATTACTCGAATCGCAGGCACGCTCCCTGTATTGCGAACGACAATGTAACCTCCCTTGTCGTGTTCGGTCAGCATAAACCATTCCAGCGTGGTAGAAGGCAGTTCACGCATCGGTGCATTGGAGAGTTCTCTATACAACCTGAAAGCACGCTCTGCCTCGGCACCGGAGTATTCGTTGGCATCATGACGGTGCTCCTGCTCGAAGGTCAGCAGCTCTGCTGTCTTCGGCTGGGCATTAAACCAGTACCACTGATCTGCGATCAACTCTCCATCTTCTGCACGAAGAGCTATGTGGATTAGGAACGGCTGAATGGCTGAAGCTTCCGGCAGACAGACTTCCAGCGTTTCAATAAGAGTCACCTGCCCTGGTGATACTGTTAAAGATGGGTAATTGCACGCCATTATTTCAGCAAGCTGGCTGTTGTACATCTTGACCTGAACCGTTGCATCTGCAAGTGTCTCAAGCGAATCATTCGCCAGATGAAGCCCTGCCTGAAACAAATCGCCCGCTTGCCAGCCTTCCAGTCTGGAAACGGTAACAAAAGCATTTTGCGGACGAGAAGCCTGCTTTGCCCGATAGTAGGAGAGCTTGGCTGTGCCGTAATAGTCAATCACTGCCCATGAATGTCCAGGAAAGCAATCCGTGAATTTGTAATACCAGAAGCCGCTCTTGTCCTTTCCCGCTCCTGCACGCTGCAGATCAGCAGTAAAACGAATCCCGTCACCTTGCGCGGTCTGTGAATAGGTGATGTAATCCTGCCAGCTCCGAATCGGACCATATGCTGCATAACGCATGACTTTGATGACATCCTTCAGGCTAAACTGATGAAAATGGGCCTTCCACCCCCTGCTCTCTTCGGTCGGCGGAAAAGAGGATAACGCTTCTTCCGGCATATACCGCAAGCAACTGGAGACATTGGTCTGGCTCGGGATTCCAAATTCGCCATAGAACACGGACGGCATCGCGAGCGTTGCTTCATCCAGCGGTTCACCGCCATGGTAGACATTCCAGTTATGCGCACTCCCTGCCCATGGATCGGTTCGGTGGAACGGACGTGACGGGTCATACTCGCGGCAGCGCTTGCCAACCAGAAAAAGACCTTCATCCGCCCCGCCATGTGCACCATTCTCATTGCCTCCACCCCACATGATCAAGGAAGCATGATTCCGCAACCGTTTAACCGAAAGCACGGTCTGACGGTCAATGACACCGAGATCTGTCAAGGGAGCGTCAGGCGGTCCCCAGCAAAGCGGGAATTCCTGGTATACCATAATGCCTTTCTGATCACACAAGTCATAAAATTCATCTCTTTCCACCAATCCGCCGCCCCATGCCCGAAGCATCTGCACATGCCCTCTTCGAGCCAGCTCAAGCAGGCGTTCATACTGACCTTCCTTCCGCGTCAGCATAACATCAGGCCAGCACCAATTAGCCCCCTTGATAAACATTGGCTCGCCATTGATCACAAACTGCCAACGATAATCGGTTTCGGGCTTAGCGCCTCTCATAGGCCGCATCTTGATCGTGCGAATCCCAAAAGTAGTTCGAGCTTCTCTTACGCGAACGGCCTGTTCCTGTGACTCAGCCTTCTGAATACCTGATTCGATCGTAGAAGTAAAACTCGAACCCATTTCATGTGCAGAATTCCCGGTGCCCATATTTATATGTTGGTGTCTGCAGTGAGTAGCCCCTAACACAAGCTCATAAAGCGGTTGATCGCCGTATCCCGAGGGCCACCATATATTCGGATTGCTGATGGCAAGCACTGTACTGAATTTACTTCTCCCATAGGCAACCTCAATTGAACAGGTGAACCGATGATCATCGCAGGTCAGCCTTTCATCTGCAATTGGATCGGCAGAATCGTTTGCACTTCGGGCAGACGAATTGGAATTCACATTTTTCAGCTGAATTAAACCTTCAATCGTGATATGAGCGTGCTCTGTCAGGCTGCTTTCGGTTGTAAATTCCAGTTGAAGCCGTGCTTCATCGGGCGTACAGGATAACGTTGTAACATAGGGATCAATCAGGGCAATATCGGCATGAGCTGTAACCCTCACATCCTTCCAGATGCCAAGAGAGATCAGATGACCGTAATGCCAGCCAAAGCCTGGGCTTGGTTTCATGAGACCATTCCAGCTTTGGGGCGCCGGATCAATACGAACAACAAGCACATTGGCTTCATTCGATCGCACCAGACCTGTAATATCGAGCATCGGACCGCCAAACATGCCCTGATGATGTCCAAGTGATATGCCATTGAGAAACACTGTTCCTGAGTAATCTATGCCGTCAAACTGTAAGGAAAGCCGTCTTCCCTCCCACATGGCAGGCAGCTCAAACGTTGTTGCAAACCACCATTCCATGCATTCCACACGTGTTCTGCGGAACCAGACCGGGGTTTCCTGCGGGGTGCCATGCTGTTCAAGTTCATCTATCGTGTTGGTATTCCAGTGCGGATCATGCATGGCTCCAAGATCGACGAGCGCCTGCTGTACCGTGGTGGGAACCTGAACCTCCAGCCAATCCTTCCGAGCATGACCAGGCTCATACCAACGCTCTCGCATGCCTTCACTTGCTTTGGCTTTTCGTCCAAACCAGCCCGTGGAGGGGGAAGGATCACCATGATCAGCGGCTTCTCCTCCCTTCATTCGCCAGGTACCGAACAGCAGCAATGAATCTTCTGAAGGGAGCATGTTATTTTCAACGGGTGAACCTTGTTCCTGATTTTTCGTGACAGGCTGCATTTCACTGTTTATTTTGCGGACAGGCATACGGCTGTCCATCTCCACCCATGCGTCGCCGTGGAGCGAAGAGCGCGCATAAACCTCATCCTGGATTTCGTCCAGAAATCGCTTCCCTTTTGATGAATGGTAATACGAGATGTTTGTCATCGTGTGCACACTCCATTCATGTTCTGTAGGCTGTCGTTCCAGCTTCATGATCTCAATATGTTCTGTGTACGAGCACAGGATGATATCCTTGGGGCACTTCCATAACAACCTCAATTTCTTTTGGAGCCACAACCTCCAATTTGAAAACAGATTCACCTGACTCCTCACGAATCTCCCACTTCACATCAATTCTTCCGTTCTTGGGAAGGGGTACCGCTCCCTTGGCCCATTGCAGATCGCCGGGCTGCGGTGCGACCCGAATAGCGGTCCAGCCGTCAGCAGCAGGTCGAACCCCGAGTACAACAGCGCCTAAAAAGTACCCTGCCGCAGCTGACCAGGCATGGCAATGACTGCGTGTCAGATCTTTAGAACTCGGTCTGTTCTCCTTGAATCCCGGATACATTTCCCAGCAGGTTGTCGCCTCATGTTTCACCATCTCGCCAAACTTCTCACGCATATCCCGAAGCAGCATATCGGTCTGACCCATCAGCACTAGCGCTTCATAATAAAAGAACGTCATAAACGGACTTCCAATCGCTACAAAATCATCCGGTGGTGAAGTCAGATACGCGGCAAGCTTCTCCTTGCGCTCATCAGCGGCAACTCCCGTAATCAATGCCATCACCTGGGTCTGCATACTAAATGTGCTGGATGGTGAACCGTTAGCATGAATGCAGTCGATAAAAGCCTGACGTTCCTCATTCCACAGGTGTTTGTTGATGGCACAAGACAAATGCTGGGACATGGAGTCGTAATACACGGCCTGCTCTTCACATCCAGCGAGCTCAGCCAATCGTGCTGCATCCGCCAGCGTACGTACCAGAATGACATTTTGATGGGTAACCGTCCCATCATTAGGCTGCTCCATCGGGGCCCAGTCAAGCAGATTCCATGCGTGTATGGATAACAGCCCCCGCTCATCAATATGCTGAAGAAAATGATCAAGTGTGTATTTCACCTTGGGCCAGATTTGCGCTGCAAAATTCCTGTTTCCCGTATGACGTGTGTACTCGAGACAGGCCGTTATCCAGAAAAACGTCCAGTTCGGAATGACACTGCTCCATCCGCTGGGCACCTGATTCACATAAAGCGGTGTCTGTTTGCTGGAGCCAGGCACGAGTTCAAGACAATGTTTAACGATGTCCGTTGCACCAAATACATAATAGTTAACCAGCGCTTCATTTCGGCTGTCACCAACCCAGAAAACCTGCTCGTAAGCCGGGCAGTCCACAAATGTATCCTCCATGCATAGCCGGGTTGTATGTTTGCTGATCTCCCAAATATCATTCAAGAGCGGATCGGAGCTGTGGAAGCGTCCAATCTCGACCACCGGATAGTTGCTCTGCACCAGATTGGCACTAAACAGCCGCAGCGGTCCGGTGTTCCCGTGGATCGTAAGCATCAGATACCGAAGGCCGCGCCGTACAGGAGATGCATAGCTTTGTCTGCCTTCACGGCAAATATAGCGCAGTGTGTTATCAACCCCGAAGGTGTCCTGCCGCAACCCGCCATCCATATACTCGAAACCGTAGGCATCAATAACAGCACCTTTCGGTGCGTCTACATCCAATCTCAGATAACCTGACCATTCACGCCCGAAATCTATAATCAGTTCAGTGCCTTTTCCCTCAATCATTGCGGGAATGATGGCCGCTGACCGATTGGCGAAGCAAACCTGCTGTATAACAGATGTGACGGGACGCGATTGTTCATTTCTTTTCCATATGCTGGACGTAAAAATGGAAGTATCAGCGCTTAACATTTCAGGAAACGGTTTTATCCATTCCCGATATGCTATCAATTCCGAAGGTGAAGCCAATCTGCGGCACTGTTCATACACATCCGCATTTGGAAAATCACTGCCGTCCAAGGGCCTGCTGCCGCCAAATCCCTGATAGTGGCGAAGCGGACTATGGTTTGGCTGGTGGTCTACGTGTACAAGCGTTGCAAACGGCCCTACAAGCACAAAGGGGGATTCACCCACGCTCGTTTCATCAAGGGCTGGCGCTGTTACAGTAAATGCAGCTTCACAATCAATCCCGATATGCAATCCGCCGCCATGATCCGGGCCGGCCAGCTCAATCAGCAGCAGATTGTCTCCTTTCTCCAGTCTGACCCGCTGCAAACGGCGAGGTTTCTCCCCCTCCATCCCTTCGGTGGCATAGTAAACTCCGTTAAGTGTTAACCCCCGAATTGCATGGAACGCGCTGAATAGTCCGATCACCGCCTCTGCTCCGATACTTGCATGTATGACCGCTGCGGCATAACCTGCAAAGGATACCGGGTTCGCGTGCATCCTGCTATCTGGCTCCATCGCTTCTCGCACGTCCAGCACATGAGTCCAGGATACAAGAGAGATCTCTTTTAACGATTCCACCCGCACAGGCCATACTTCTTGCTCTGTAAGTTCGGGAATATCACTCCCGATCAGCTTCGTCCATGGTGCATCTCCGGGTCTTCCGATCACCCGCGCAGCTGTCCAGCCCTGCTCCTCGGTATATGGCATCGCCTCTGTTCCAAACCATTCATGCTCCCATTGCCTTGCGTCCATCTGCTCCGTAAAACCAAGCTGACAGGACATCCGCGAAACCTTCCGCTCATATCCGGCATACGGAGCCGTTATCCAGGAGGCATCTGTTGCAACGATTAGCTCTCTTGGAAAAATGCCTTCCTCTCTCTGAGGATGAATCTGCTCCAATTGAGCCAAAAGCCCTCCTCTTCCGGGTAGATAATTGAAGGTAGCGACACCATAGCTGATTACCAATACAGCCAGTATGTTAGAGCCGGGGCGAAGCAAATGTCCAACTTCATGTACACGGTAATTCAGTTCAAACGGCCAGGAACGATTCGGCCCTCTTCCGCATAACACACCATTGACATACAATACATATCTGGCATCTGCCGTAATTGTGACCTCTGCACTTCCAGAGTCCCACTGCTGCAAAATGAATTCCTTGCGAAAACAGCGCCATTCATTGCGGGGCCATTCGTCATGCCCTCCCCATATCCAGGAAGCCCGCCACCCGAAATGACCTGCACCGTTTTCATTTTCCTTGCTCGGCAGCTCCCTCCCGCCAGTTGACAGAGTTTGATCCATGTATACATCCGCTCCCATTCCCTGTATGGTTCAAAAAAAAGGAGCTAAAACTCCACAGCTTTAGCTCCCCGCATCATGCCCTTCTATTTCGGTCAAGCTGTTTTACAGTCCGTGAGCTTTGCGAAGCCGCTGCACTTCACCGTTATACCAAGCTGTAAATTCGTCTGCTCCGGCTTTTTTGAATGCTGCAAGCGCAGCTTGTTTATTGGCTGCAAAGGACTGCTCATCTTTGGAAAGAATGACCTTCGCTGCTTCACGCGCTGCCAGTTCTTTCAGCTCGGCTTCCTGCTTTTTCAGTTTGTCATCCAGGGTTACACCTGGAACCGTGTTGCGTTTGACGATCTCTTCATCCGTCATGCCGTTCATCCATGTCGTAAACGTATTCAGCTTGCCTTCATCAATCAGCTTTTTGAATACCTCTCCAGAGTAAGAAGCGCCGTAATGCTGGGCAAAATCCTTTTCAAGCGGTGTAGCGGCCTTGGATAATGATTCCTCTGAGGTGAAAAGGTCCACTGGCATTTTGTCGTTCGGATTCAGCATGTCTCCGCCAAGACCAATAATGTTGCGATCCAGCGAAAGTCCTGTTGCTTCGTAAGGTGCGCCGCCTGCTGCTTTCAGCGCAAGTGTTTCATCGGTCAGTGCCGGTTTGCCATCAACCATCTTCCAGTGTTTTCCTTCTACACCGTTGTACATGGTCCGTGCACCTTCATAAGAGTAAATATAATTCAAGAATTCCATTGCTTTTTCAGGATTTTTAGACGTTTTGGAGATGCTGTAGGCTTTATCCTGCCATCCGAGCGGATTTACTGCTCCTGTCCAGGCAAGTTTACCTGCAGGTACAACAAGATATCCTTTGCCTTCACTTGCATGCTGGGCATTGAAATCACCCATCGCCCAGGTTGCTGGACCCACAACAATCTGTCCTGCTGTTGCCTTTGCCATGTAGTCGTTGTTTTTCATCGTCAGGGAATCCGGATCAAGCAATCCACGTCGCTGCGCTTTATTATAGAAGTCTATTGCGGTCCAGAAGTTGGAGGATTCATCGGTCAGATTGCTGATGAAGTCGCTGCCGCCAACTTTGGAGGCTGTCAGGTCACTCGTAGCACTTACACTTTCAGTGAAGATGATCGGTGGAATGGTGTAAGGCCATAGTCCCCAATCCTGCCACATCGATACGCCGTATACCTTTTTGCCGTCCTCCGTCGTCGGATGTTTTTCTACGATTTTGCCGACAACGTCCAGCAGATCGTCCATCGTAGCGATTTCAGGTGTGCCAATCTCTTTGTACCAGTCCCAGCGAATTGTTGGTCCAATGGTGATTGGCGCAATGGATGTGCCCGGTTTGGACTGTACTTGCGGCGGCAGGAAATAGAGCTTGCCCGTGCCGTTACTCCAGTTCTTTTTGCTGTAATCCACAACCGTCGGGATATTGGCTGTTATATCTTTACCGGATTTCGCAAGCAGCTCATCCATAGGAACAATCAGATCGCCTTCTATCAGCTGTTTTTGATATTTATTTACATCTGTACGTACCAGGTCAGGGAGATCACCGCCAGCAAGCAATACATTGAATTTATTCTCGTCCGCTTCAACGTATTCAATCTTGACCCCTATTTTCTCGGCAATGGCTTGTGCTACCTCATTGTTTTGCTGTGAGTTCCACTTGGAACCCGTTTCCATAATAAGCACACGAAGCGTGACAAGGTCTTTGCTTGAGCCAGTGCCTGATGAACCCGTTTCCCCGGTCCCTGTCTGACCGGTTCCTGTGCTTCCGCCTGTGCAGGCTGCAAGCAGCAAAGACGTCATCATGAGCATTGCCATTACTCGGCGGAACGTTTTTTTAGTTCTCATGTCATAACCCTCCTGATTTTCTTCTTCTATAATTATCGGCCTAAGGCCGGATAATCCAATCTGCTGCAGCATATTTACCCCTACCAGCCTTGCCGGGCTTACCCTTTAACTGCACCCATCATGATGCCTTTAACGAAATAACGCTGCAGCATCGGGTAGACCAGCACAATCGGCAGCGTAACCAGCATCGTAATGGTCATGCGGATCGACTGTGGGGTTAATGTTCGGACTACGTCCCCGCGAGTCAGCTCCTCGGTTGTCATATTGGACAAATTACTCGACTGGTTCAGGAAGTTATACAATACCAGCTGCAGCGTTTGCAGCTTCGGATTCTCTACAAGGAAAAAGTTATCAAACCAGGTGTTCCATTGTCCCACCGCAGAAAAGACGGCAATGGTGGCGATGATCGGCATCGAGAGCGGGAATATAATGCTGCGGTAGATTCGGAAATATCCGGCCCCGTCAATCTTTGCCGATTCCTCCAGAGAGGCGGGCAGCTGTTCAATAAACGTTTTGATCAAAATAATGTTAAAGCCCGACATCGCACTGGGGATGATATAGAGCAGAAAATTATTTTGCAAACCATAAGCCTTCATGGTCAGATACCACGGGATAAAGCCGGCGTTAAAATACATCGTAATCAGGACAAAACGGTAAATTATTTTACGATACGGCATCTCTTCCTTGGTAATCAGATAGGCAAAGAACGAGCAGCTGAACACCGTAATCAAAGTTCCGAGCACCGTACGGGAGACGCTGACCAAGGCCGCGTCCATAATGCCCGGTAACTGCACCGTTGCTTTGTAGGCTTCCAGCGAGAAGCCTGAAGGCCAGAAGTATACCCCTTTCTGGACCTCAATCGGATCACTGATGGAATAGATGAGGATGTAGTAGAACGGATAGATCGTGATAATAACCAGCATAGATAACAAAATGTAGTTAAACAGAGTAAACGTAAGGTCTTTCCAGTCCATATGGCGGCTGGGACGAAGCGTCTCTCCTGAGGGTTGTGTACGCATCTCTTTTTTGCTCCTTTCCCTGCGATTCAGACGATGCCTTGACCGCGAACCTTCTTGGATAAAATGTTAACACTGAAGAGCAGCAGAACACTGATGACGGTCTTGAATATGCCCACCGCTGTGGAATATGAATAGTCGCCGGTCACCAGACCAAGCCGGTATACATAAAGATCAAGCACTTCAATGCGGTCCGCAATCATCACGTTACTGAAAACGAGATACTGCTCGAATCCTGCCGAGAGCAGGTTGCTGACCGAGAGCAGCAAGAGCACGATAAAGGTTGGCATGATGCTTGGCAGTGTAATGTGCCAGATTGTACGCATACGCCCTGCGCCGTCTACCTTCGCTGCATCGTATTGCTCACTATCTATACCGACAATCGCTGCGAGATAGATAATCGCGCTCCATCCTGCAGATTTCCATAATAACAGCAAGGTCTGCACAGTCCACACACGGTCATAGTTTCCCAGGACGTCCACAGGTGGATTGCCGATTCCTGTTTTCATCATAATGGAATTGACTGCACCTTCCGTGCTGAACATGCTGAAGGCCAGTGAGAACACGATAATCCAGCTGATATAATTCGGCAATGTAGATACCGTCTGCACCAGCCGTTTAAACCAGCCGGAGCGTACCTCCGAGATCAGAATAGCCAGCAGCATCGGTACAGGTGCTGTTGCTATGGACAACAGACTGAGTGCCAGCGTATTGGCAAGTACAGGTCCCATTCGCGGATCATCAAACATATTGCGGAAGTTTTCCAATCCGAGAAACGGAGTCTGCTGCAGCGGAATACCAGGTTTGTAATCAAAAAACGCATAGATCCATCCGAATAGTGGAACGTAACTGAAGGCAAGTGTAAACAGTACAAATGGAGTGGCAAGCAGCAGCAGGTGTATGCCGTCCTTGCGATTCAGCTTGCTGGCCTTCCTGACCGCGCGGCTGTTCAGAGTTTCGGTTCGTTGCATATGAATTTCTCCTTTGTGCGTAGGCTTTCGTTTGGGCTTATTCATATGATAGCGCTTTCCTGAAAACGATTGGATGAAAGTTCCCCTGATCTGGTTGAAAAAAATACGATAGGCACGCAAGCTCACTTGAACAATTTTAAGCTGATGCTTGAACAAAAAAACAAGGTCCATCGATACAAAAATGCCCTTATGAACTGCCTTCAAGGCAGACTCATAAGGGCATGCTTATCATCATCGATGAACGGGCAAGATCACAATCACCTGTGCACCTTGTTCAGCCGGAACAAAGTGAATGCCATAATCGGAGCCATAATATAAGCGAATTCGTTTATTCACGTTATGGAGTCCAATGCCGCTGCCGCCAACAGTTGATTTGGGCGACTCCTCCTTCGCCAGCTTCTCATTTAATTGTTCGAGGGTGTGCTGATCCATACCCACTCCGGAATCGGTAACACTTAATACGAGGCGTTGCTCGTCTCCTTCAGCCCTGATCTGGATCTGAATGGCGAATTCTTCGCTCTGTCTTCCCGATGCAATGGAGTTCTCCACCAGCGGTTGCAGGATAAAGCGCGGAACCTGGCAGTCCATCCACTGCTCGTCCACATCCATTGTGAACGTAATGTTGTTGTTAAAGCGCATATTGATGATTTTCAAATAGTTATCCAGATATGACAGTTCATCCCGCAGTGTGCACATGGAATCTTTACTGGAGAACACAGGACGTAAAATATTACCCAAGGCCACAATCGTATGCACAATGTTATCCGCCTTAACAATAACAGCCATCCAGCGGATCATATTCAGTGTATTATAGAGAAAATGCGGATTAATCTGGTACTGCAGCGCCTCCAGTTCAAGCTCCCTTTTCTTTTCCTGGATCTCATTGTTTTTCTCTACCAGCTCCACCATGCTAAGTGACATCTCGTTAAAACGGCGGATCACGGTACCCAGCTCATTATTAGGAACATGGTCTACGGTGACTCCGAGTTCACCACGACTCATATCCTTCATTTTGCCGGATAATTGATTGAGCGGTTTAATGATTTTGCGAAGCCAAAAAAAGGAAGCAACAAAGATGGCCAGCACACTAACGATAAACACCAGCATAAGCATACGCTGAACACCCACAATCTGATCTGCGTACTGGCTGAGCGGAATCTCTTTGAGCAGATACCAGCCGCCGTTATGCAGCTTATAATACACCACCTGCATGCTGCGCCCCGCCTTTTCATCATCCAGACTTCCATAAGCACCATCCGCCAGATCGGTACCGGGTTTGAAGTGACTCTTCGTTCCCACCCGATCGGCTTCACTAGCAGACACAACCTTGCCATCAGCACTCGCGATATACATGTCTCCTTCTTCCCGGTTCAGTGCGGTGGAATAGATGGAGGACAGATAACGCTCGTCAATGTTAATAATTAATGTAGCACTCGTGGTTGGATCATAGATGGCACGTGTTCCCCGCATCAGGCTGATTAAATAACCGTCGTCTTTACCCGTGAGATACGGGTTATAGAATGATTTTTTGATCCCGGAATGCATAATCAGGTGCGGGTACTGCTCTATCGTTTGACGAAAGGGCTCGGAGGTGAAAAAGCTTTGCTGCCATGCTTCCCTGTCGTAGACCAATGTTCGCTTTTGACTTCCGCCTACGGCGCCAAGATTGTTAGCCGTGATGTATATGGAATCAATATAATTGTAGTTATCAATAAAATCCGCAATGACCCGCTGCACATCGTTTTTGGACTCCAGAAATTCCTCTTCCGTTTTCTCTGAAATTTTGTACAAAAACCGCTGAATATGATCGTCGCGCAAAAACAGCATCGATAAACGATCAATCTCTGTAACCAGCCCCCCAATATTATGGTCAAGCTGCTGGAACTGCTGATATAACAGTCGTTCATTCTGGATTTTAATCATATTTTGCATAAATGAATAAATAAAATAAGAAGCCCCCGCCATGACGGCGAGGCTGATGATCATGATATAAAGAATGAGCTGGGTCCTAAGTTGTCTCGACATAAACAAAGAACGGAGGGGGTTCTTCATTGCTCCTGCACCCTCTTGTCTCTAAGTGTAGTCTGCCTGCGGTATTCATTCGGATTGAGACCCGTAATTTTTTTGAACACCTTGCTGAAATACGTATATTCAGGCGAAAAACCGACAAGGGCCGGTACATCGGAGGAACGCATCTGACTCTGCGCAAGCAGTTCCTTCGCTCGTTCAATACGGTAACGATTGACGTAATCAATATACGTGATCTGAAGCTCTTTGCGAAACAGGTTACTCAGATAACCTTGACTTAAACCAATATAGTCTGCGACCATCTGCAAGCTAATATTTTCAGTATAATGGCGTTTGATGTACTCGATCGCACGGGTAATCTCATCACTCATTTGTAAGCGCTTGCGAATTAATTCAACCAGAGAATCCATATATATGACAATCTGATCCAGCATATCCGGCATCGTATCACATGTCTCTAACTTCTCGGTCATGCTGAGCAGCAGCGTCTTTTCATTGTTATGATCATAGACATGTGTATTAATCCATTGAACGAACTGATAGATTGTAATTTCCAGCGTTTTGCGATCTTCACACATGCCGCCCTCAATCTCATCCAGAAATGCATCATATTCCTTCTGCTTCAGCGGCGGGAGCAGTTCTCTTATATCAGTATGCTGCCGGATTTGCTCAACGCGTGCAAGCACGCCTGATCGGTCAGCACAGTCGCTTCCCTGATGCTGCTGGCCCGGGCCGGTAATAAACTTGCGCTGCAAAGCCCGCTGTGCTTCGGCATATTGTCTGGGAAGTGAATCATAACCTCCGTTCACGCTGCTGACCCCGAATGAAACGGTGCTGTTGAAATAATGACGGATTGTATTCTGGATATGGTCAAGCAGCTGACGAATCTCCTGCACGATCGCTTGTTCAGACAGCATATCTGCAAAATGCAGCACCAGTGCGTAATGCCGATCATTAATCTGAACGGCTTCACCACGTTTATATCCGGACATGATCTCACTCAGAATGTTCAATAGCGACATCTTCACCAGATGACCATGCTCATCCCGAAAACGCTCCTTGAGCGAAAAATAACGGTCCACTTCCATAACACAGACAACCAGCCGAACAGGTGAAAGTCGCAAACCGCTCTCCGTAACAAACCTTGCAAATTCGTCGGTGGAAAAGATGCGATAGAACATAAAGTCCTTAAACATCTTCTCCTTCACCAGCTCCATGTCGGGTGTGGCAGAACCTGTTCTGCCCTGAACATTGACCTGGCTCTGCTGCTGGTCCAGCTCTTCCCTGACACCTGTCAGCACCTGCTCAATCTCTTCTTCCGTCATGGTCAGCTTCAAAATATAGCTTGATACATCCAGTGCCAGTGCTTTACGAGCCAGTTCAAACTCCTCCAGGCATGAAAGCACCACCACACGGGTTTGTTTATCTTGCTTGCGAATATTGGATATTAATTCCATGCCATCCATTCTGGGCATACTGATATCGGTAATGACCACGTCGGGTTTCTCGCGTTCATAATAATCCCATGCAGCCAGGCCATCAGGGAAATCGGCGGTAACCTCCAACCCGAATTTGCTCCATTCGACGGAATTTTTCAGTCCGATGCGAACCAGCATTTCATCCTCAACGATCATCACCTTGTACATGCATCAAACCCCCTTCAGAATCAAAATCCAGTCATTCCCTCGTCCGCTTGTTGGGGCTGTAAAACGTGCAATGCCTTGATTCAGTATTACAGAATCTGCTGTAGAGCCGGAAGAAGCATGGGCGGCATAAGCATCGGTTTCTAATCCTGTCCTGGGACAAAACCATGCTCCTCTGACCCGCTTGCCCTCAATATACCCCATGACTACGTCAACATACAAGCCATTTGGCAGATAAATGTAAGCGTTATATTTATTCTGTAAAGCCATCATTCGATTCGCCCCTGTACGGTTAGAGTGAATCAATTTCAGATTTGGACGGAGATCCGGCCCCAGTTCGTTCTCAAGCAGCGCACGTGCATGCTTCATCTGTTTCGCTCCGGGGCGATGCAAGGCTTCACGCCAGCTCATAATAAAATAATCACCCTGACTGTTCGACTCCAGCAGATCATCCGCTCCCTGATACATGGACCATATGGAGTGATGACCATACGTATGACCCAGCGCCCCTGAAAATAATGCGTAGTATGCAGCTTTTCTCACATCTGCGGCATCGAAATAACCCTGTTCTCCCTTAAATCCAACGGGAATATCTTCATAACAAGGTTCCGCATCAAGGGTTGGCTTCACGGGCTTCCGATCATAGTCCTGCTGAACACGCCGATCATTGGTTATCTCCCGTTCCCCGTGCCCGGACTGAATCATATTAAAATCAAGCCAAGCCTCGTGATGAAGCTGACGGGAGGAAGAATCACAACCCGGTGGATGGAAGGTCATCAGCTGCGTTGCTCCACCCTGCTTCAAGCCCCGGACCATCGAAGCAATGATATCAAAATGGAGCTTGGTCTCTAATGCACGGTCACCCCCAAGTACCCAGATCACCTGTGGAAGCTGACCGTACCGCTCACCTAACCATTGTCCGTAGCGATATGCATTTTCAGGCGTGAAGATTTCAGGTCCTTTTCCCCACTTGATATTGAATTTGTCACCCCAAGCCGGGAGTAAGGCTGTATACATTCCAAGACTCGCGGCAAGCTCAAGCACAGTATCCACATGATGCCAATAAGAATAAGACTCGGTGAGATCGGGACGAGCCGGGTCAGGTTGACCATTTTGATCCATAAGCAAAGGCAGTCTTCCATAAGCATTCCCGGTTGTAACTCCGCTGAACTCAGCCAGCAGCACGGTTTGAATAACGGTAAAGGACTGCTCGGCCCTCGTTCGCAGATACAGCTCGCTCTCTTCCAGATTTAAACGATGCAAAAGTTCCCACGCCGTATCCGCCAGCCAGAAAAATGGTGCACCCGATGACGTTTCGAGATAACGACCATTAGCAGAGACCCGAAGCGCTTCAAGCTGTTGATGTGTATGAGAAGCATCCCCCTCGATTCGACGAACAGACTGTTCTTTTATATTGGACATGGTCACGGACACTCCTTTATCTTCATGACTTACGATCTTTCCCTTATAAAAAGCATAAAATCCACACCAGTGTTCGTAAAGAGCGTTTTGGAGCAAAATCGTTCAAGCAGGTTTTGTTTTGTTCAACCCCGACCTCTTTTTTTCAACCATTTCAACAGATATTTCAAATTTGTATTTTATTGTAAACGCTATCATTTGAGTTGCCGCAAGCGATTTGTGTGGTAAACCACTATAAAGGAGAGCTGAGATGAAAAGCAGATCCGATCGTTTCGCTTCACGCTGGGGGATTCCACTCCTCATAGCCACCATGCTGGCCTCGTTTATTCCCGTTCCTGCCCAGGTCCACGCAGAACAGAATGAAACCCAAAACCAAAGCAGCACCAGCGTTACCCGCACCGTTACCATTGACACAAACAACGTGATCCAGGATGATTTTCTCGGCGTTGGTGTGAACACCATTCCGACAGCGTTAATGCCAGGACAGATGCAATACGGTTATACCGAAGCACACTGGGAGATCGACAAAAAACGAATTCAGACGATCCAGCCCAAAGTAGCCAGAGTCTGGTTTCAGATTGACTGGATGGAGCCCTCCAAAGGAACCTACACCTGGGACAGCACCAAAATGAAAGCCTTTTACAAATATCTGGACGCCTTCAAGGCAGCCGGAACCGAAATTGAATTAAACTTTGGCTGGAAGGTTGGCTCGACTGTACATGACTGGTTCTCGATACCAGGCATTGATCCGTGGACAAGCGCACCTGCTGATCTGGATGCTTATGCAGTCTCTGCTTCCGCTTTACTGGAGGAACTGATTCAGAACCGCGGGTACAACAACGTGAAATATCTTACCTTTTATAATGAACCTAATGGCAGCTGGGATTTCGAAGCACCGGGGGATCAGAAGGCCTACTACGCAGAAATGGTGAATAAAGTAAGTTCCCGATTGACAGCGGACGGACTCCGCGATCTGGTTGAAATCTGGGGGCCTGAGGAGACTGGCGCTCCTGCCTGGATTGAATATATGAAGCAGCATGCTGATGACGCCATCGATGGATACAGCTTTCATGTGTATGGTGAATCATATGAGGGTCTTGGCAATGCCTTTTCACTGCGCAAAGGTTATGTCGGCAACAAACCGCTTCATCTGACCGAATTCGGCTGGGCCGATGATCAGGCGAGCAACTGGGATGCCGGTTATGCCAACTCGGTCATTCAGACCGCCAATATGGGTGTAAAATCAGCATTGATGTGGCAGTTAAACGGAGTGTGGACCAACGACCCTACCGGTGGAACGAATGGAACCTACACGATGTGGGATGCAGCCGTGCTCGGGTTGAAACCGCGCAAAACCTTTTACATTGCAGGCATGCTGAATCGTTATATCCCCGAGCACAGTGAAGTGCTTTCGGTAAATACAGGCGGTTCATCTGACGTTCGCGCCGCAGCCTTCAGAGGTGAGGATGGCAATTATACGGTGCTGGTCGAAACCAAAGCCGGCTCCAGCAAGGAGATCACACTCGACTTCGGTAATGCTGCGGTCAACAAAACGTTCCGAAAACTGGTTTATAAAAATGATGTTGTCCAAGAGGCTAATGCCATTCTTCCGCCAGTCAAAGCAACTTTTCCAGGGGGCAGTTCGTTAACCGATTCTGCGGTTGATGATGAATATAATGTCATCATTTATACAACCCAGCCTGCCCAAACCCAAGTGAAGCTGGATCAGGTAAATCCAACTGTTCGTTCCGGTGATTCCCTTACCCTTGCTGCTGATGTCATTGATAACACTGGAGGCGTGACCTGGAGTGTTGCCGGACAAAACAGCGGCACAATTAACAGCAGCGGTGTATATCAGGCTCCTCAGGTAACAGACGAAACGTTGATTGCCGTTCGTGCCACAAGCACGGCCGACCCGTCTGCATATGGAGTAGCTCTTGTGCGTGTGCTTCCTTCTTCACAAACGGGCAAGGTTGAGGTTCCGACGTTCAGTCTGGATCAGCATGTGTTCCCAAGCTCCGAGGTGCTCTATCTGGAGAGTGCCACAAGCGGTGTCCAGATACGTTATACAATGGATGGCAGCGAACCTACGTCCCAATCTACGCTGTACGTGCGGCCGATTATTTTGAACGAAGGCTCCCTTGCGCTATACAAAGCGAAAGCATTCAAATCAGGGATGCAGCCTTCAGGCACAGTGTCCTCGCTGTATCAGATAGGTCAGATCAGCAGCGCACCGGACGGCTATAAGCTATGTATGATTGAAGATGGCGGAGACTGCTATTTTGAAGGTAAAGCGGTTGTTGCTTATGGAGCAGATGGATTGTTCAACTATTCGATTCAGGAAAATGGCGTCGCCTGCACCAGTGCCATCCTGGGCGATCCGATTCCGGGCATAGACAAGCGCTGCTTTGTGAACCCGGACATTCCGGATGAACTTCCTGTTGTCACGTTTTTCAACGCAGGGTTTGAGAAGCCTGCTACAACGTCGGCCAGACCCGGGCCGATGACGAATGGATGGGTATTTGACAGCCGATCTGGTGTACAGCATAACAACGGGCCATTTCAAGCGCCGACAGCTCCTCAGGGGGTACAGACGGGTTATCTGAAAACCGATGGCGGTATATCCGGCACGTTAAGTCAGTCCATACATTTCAAACCGGGCACATACCAAATGTCATTTCAAGCAGCCAAGCGGACCAGCTTCGGCGGCACCCAATCCTTTGTTGTTTATTTTGATGACCAGGTTATTGGCTCGTATCAGCCCGAATCCGGCAGCTTTGAGACGTTCAAAACCGATGCTTTCGAGACAACAGGCGGCAAGCATACCATTCAATTTGTGGCAACCACGACACAGGGCGACAACACTGCCTTTATCGACGAGGTCGTGATTACTGCACTTCCTTGATCGGTTGCTTCCTTATTAGCGATAATCTCTGGGTATCAACAATGCTGCTGCAGGACATCACAAAAAGGACGAGGCAGAAATAATCTGCTTCGTCCTTTTTAGCTGCACAAGCTGCGTAACAGGAATCATTTTTTACTCAGTGACAAAATCACCCTGCAACCACTGATTTACTGCGTTTTCCCCACATTGACCAGACTAACATCAGACAAGGTGATGGTGTTGTCTGTTTGTTCATCCCCATCGATTTTGCCCATATCAAAGACAATTCGACTGTTAGAGTAACTAGACTTATTCACTTGGAATGTAAATGTAAATTCTTTTTCTTCCGTTGTCAGATCTATTTTGTCGCCGAAGAAATCGGTCCAGTTGTAGTTTGGAGGGCCATCCACCCATCCTATGCCTAAACTCATTTTGCGAGCTTTATCCGCTTTTGCTTTGAATGTCAGCTTGTAGGTGTAGCCTTGCTGCATGACCAAGCCCTCTTGAAAGACCTGACGATCCCACGGATTATCTCCGAGTTGACCGATCTTGGCTTGCAGCTGCTGATTAATAGCACGAATAGACAAGTCTTCTGGTTTATTACTAGCCGTATAAGCAGACCAGTCGTCTGTTCCCTGATTAAAGCCACCATTTTTGATCAGGTTGACGTGTATCGGCTGACCGCCCTCCTCTGCACCCGGATTTACCTCGAACAGCATTACATTTTGAATAGATACAGTATGCTCACCTGCTGGAGCTGGCTGCTTCCCGAGACCGAAGTTTAACAATGCTGCTGGATCGCCGTTCTCCGCCATCGTGAAGGTATACGTATATGGCTGTTTGGTTGCTGTCAGTTCTGCCGGCTGCTCCAAATACTTGACATCGTTACTATCAGGCTTCGATACAACAACCTGCATCGTTTTTGGTGCGGATGATGAAGCATCGAAGCTCAGACGATACGTTTTACCTGCTTCGAGCGGAAGCTCTCCCTGCTGCAGGATCTCGTCCCACCAATTCTCCGTCGTGCCAGACAAAGTCATGCTGAGGCCATTATCCACGCTGTTGCTGTAGGTCGCTGTAGTTACGCTCTGCGGCAGCATCCAGCCCGAGGCATCTGCATTCAGCCCGCCATTTTTCACTTTACTCTGTGAAATGTCCAGCCAGCGCGTATTATACTCGTTTCCTTCAAAATTTACGTAGTAGGTTTTTCCGGCTTGCAAGGAAACCGCTGGCAGATATACGGTTTTATACGTTTGCCAGCCGCCCGTATCTCCCAGCACAAAATTGGAGTTTGCAACGGTATTGCCTTCCTCATCTTTGACCGTAAAACGTACTTTTGAGTCAGCCTCGGCACTTGCCATCCGTGTAGAGAAGGCATATAACCCATCGTTCGCTGTATCAATCTTGAACTGGAGCAGATCACCTTCATCCATGTAGCTGACATGTTTGCCGCCTTCATCGGAATCTTCGAGCTGCAGTCCCTGCATCACATAAGCATCGGCAGCCTGAATGTGGTTATAACCCTGGATGGTTACCGGTTTTCCACGTTTCGTCAGGCGTACGTTATCGACATATACCTTGCCAGAAGATCTGCCAAACAAAAGCTGTAATTCAGACGTTGCAGTTGCTTCGCCCTCTCCGATCACAATTTCACCTGTGTACGTTTTCAACTCTGGTCCAATCTGAATCTGCTGTCCTTGATGAACCTGTACGTTGTGACCCTCAGCGGTTGTTAAACCAATATCCATAACGCCTTCAGCATCTGCCTTGGCATCAAAGGAGAAGCCATAGGACGTATTGCCTTCCAGCTTCATGCCAGGCTGAACAACAGCAACCTGCTCCGGCTGTCCATTCGTTTGCTTCACATCGACAACAAGCTGTCTTTCCATGATCGGGAACTTCGAGAAGTTATTGACCGATACGTGCGCATCCGCATCTTCTTGAATCTGAGTGTTCCAGAAGCCAAGCCGCTGCTTTCCTTGATCAAACGTACCATTATAGATGTAATTGCCATCAGGCAGGGCTTTGCGTTCAACTTTAAGCGGATCGGCATCACCTCCCTCTTTCAGAATCACGTTGGTCACCAGTACCTCGCCTTCTGCTTTGCCCAGATTGAATTCAAACCTTGCATTATTGTCTGAACCGTTACGCATATTGAATTCATATTCGTACGGTTGCCAATCCGTTGTCACTGAGAATTCCTTTTCGCCGGAATAGTTCGTCCAGCTTTTCTCAAACTGTGTCAATTTGGAGCGGATAACCCGATTCTCGGAAGCTTTGGCTTCAAACTGAATTTTATATTTTTTATCTTTCTTCAGATACATCGGCATTTGGGTTAATTGAACGGAATAGGTTTCCGTGCCTGCGTTAGTAATTGTAACTTTGGCTGCTTTGCCTTTCACTGAATCATCGACAACTTCTACCTTGCCCTCTCCGCCCGCATTCGTAATGAACTTCCAGTCAGTAGGAACACCGTTTGCATCCACGCCTTGTGTGAAATGTTCATTGTAAATCCGGTTTCCATTCTCTTGCGGTGCGCGCAGCTCCTCAGGCTCGATTGGACTGGAGGTTACGTCCGGCCATTCATTCATATTTTTATACGAATACACTCGCACAAAATCGACATTCATCTTATCAGACACAAATGCATTTTCTGGTGATCCCGGCCAGTCTCCACCAACGGCAAGATTGAGAATGAGATAGAACGGACGGTCAAATGGTGCAGGGAACGTATAACTTTCCGGCTGTCCTGCCGCTGTTGTCTGCCAATTGTTGATTTGGTGATGCAGCTGTCCGTCTACATAGAAACGAATCATACCAGGCAGCCACTCCACCTGAAAATCATGATACTCATCGGCAAAGGATTCGCCTTGCGGCAGCGTAAACTTGCCTTGGTCATGCCCATGAGAGCCATCGGCTTGGATCGAATCATAGTGAATGGTGCTGTAGATCTCATGATCCTTGTTCTGGCCGCCGATCAGCTCCATAATGTCGATCTCCCCGGAAGCTGGCCATCCTCCGTAATGAGCTTCATCCGTAGGCATCATCCAGATGGCTGGCCACATGCCCTGCTGGATGGGAAGCTTGGCTCTCACGACTACTTTGCCGTAAGTCCAATCCCCTTTTTCCTTGGTGATCAATTTGCCGGAAGTGTAGTTTTTACTGCCCTTTTGCTCCCGTTTCGCTTCAATCTGCAGTACGTTACGATTGCCATCCTTTACGATACGTGTGTTGTTCGGACTGTAATATTGCAGCTCATTGTTATAGACCAGCTCTGTATCCTGTACTGTCCATTTTGAAGCATCTACAGCAGAGCCATTAAATTCATCATTCCAGACCATTTCCCATTGTTCATCCGGAATTGTAGTCGCCGGGACCGGTTTCTCGCCCGATGGTGTGCCAGGCACGGAAGGTGTCTGTCCACCCGAATTTGAGGACCCGCCACCACCGCCTGCATTGGAACTGCTGCTGCCACCACCGGAATTGCCTGATATATCTGGCTTGGGTTGTTCAGTCTGACCAGTTCCAGGTGTATTGTTATCACTGTGCTTGCCTGTTGTAACCGCTTTCCCATTAAACAAAACGTTATCCGCTTCTACGTCAAGCAGCTTGATTTTCCCTTTGCCATCAATCGTCGTATGACGAGCCTTGCTGCTTACTTTTAATGAATCAATGGAGCTCTCGGAAGACAGCACGATTGTTGCTTTACGTGCAACCAGCATTTCTTCAACCTCTGTTGTGCCTGTCATCTCGATATGAACAGGACTGCTGCTCTTGTCCACTACAATACGCTTCAGTTTGGAGTTCTGAATATCAATCGAGTGGCTTCCTCCGCCCTTCACGATGACACTTCCTGTTACAGTTACACCGTCAAGGTTTACTGTTCCTTCACCAATCGCTTCTGTGAGCAGCAAATTACCGTTAACGGTTGTATTTTTCAATTTTACATCTGCTGAGCGTACGATCAGATTGCCATCCACTTTGGATTCGTATGTGCCTGGAACATGTTTAATATCTGCAATTAATGATGACATCAGCATAGCGGCTTCGGCTCGTGTAATAGCTGACTGCGGCGAAAGCTTCCCGTTGTATCCGTTTACAATTTTATTTTGAACAAGATATCCCAGCGCTTTTCTGGCATACTCGGCCACATCCTGCTCATCACTAAATGCAGACCCAAGCTGCTCACTCTCACTGCCCGTCGATAGCTGAAATGCACGATCGGCCATCACTGCAGCATCCTGTCTCGTGATTGGAAGGTGCGGCGAGAGATGAGTTTCATCGGTTCCCTGAATGATGCCTGATGCACTAGCCCGTGTGACAGCGTCATAATACCAGTCTTTTTCATTTACATCAGCGAATGCCGCCGTTTCAGGTCCACCTGTGAAGCCGAATGCCCGGTCCAGCATCACCACGAACTCGGCGCGGCTAATACGTTCACTCGGTCTGAATGTACCGTCTGCATAACCTTTGGTTAATGCCATGTTCTGCATGCGCATCACAGCGTTCTTGGCCCAATGACCTTTCAAATCTTTGTACGGGGACAGAAGCAGGCTTGATGCCTGCACCTGCTCCGCTGCTGTTTGCTGCTTCCCCTGTTCTGCCCCGACTGTTGCCGGAGCGGTTAGTGAAACGATCATGCTTCCTGCTACGAGACAAGCCAACCCTTTTTTCACCCATATTCCTCCCTCGAATGTGTTTCACTTGCAGGGCAGTGCTATTCTTTCACTGCCCCGATAACGATGCCTTTCACGAAAAAGCGCTGCAAGAATGGATAAATCACCAAGATCGGCAATGCCCCGATGAAAATCTGAGCTGCACGAACCGTACGCTGTGATACGTTTTCCAGCATGGACGGGTCAACGTTGATCTTACTAAGGTCCTGCTGCACGATAATGGTTTGCAACAAGGAGGCCAGTGGATAATTTTTGATATCGGACATATAGATCATGCCGTCAAACCAGGAATTCCATTGACCAACCATGGTGAACAAGGAAAGTGTAGCAATCGCTGGCATGGACAGCGGAATGTAGACCAGCGCCAGCGTTTTAATATGACCTGCACCATCCAGATAAGCCGCTTCCTCCAGCTCTTTAGGCAGACCCCGGAAGAAGTTCATCATCAGAATGACATTCCATACGGACAAGGCTCCCGGAAGCACCAGCGCCCAGATCGTATCCATCAGCCCCAGCTTCTGAATCAGGATGTAGCTTGGAATCAGACCACCGCTGAACAGGATCGTGAACACAAAGAACCAGGTGTACATGGAACGGCCTTTGAAGTTAATGTCCTCCTTCGACAGCGGAAATGCGGTAATCAGCATGATGACCATACCGATGACAGTTGCAATCACTGTACGTTTCACCGAAACGAGCAATGAGTTGATAAAGTTTGAATTGCCAAACGTCTTCACATATGCATCTGTCGTAAAGCCGATCGGCCAGAAGCCGACCAGATTGGACGAAGCCGGGGCCATGCTGCTGAACGATACGGCCAAAATATGAATGATTGGCAAAATGCAAAGCAAGGATAATACGCCCAGAAAAATATAATTGGCAACACTGAATATTCGATAGCCTCGAGTTTTGTAATACAAGCCCTTTTCTCCTCTCTAGAACACGCGATAGTTCGCTAATTTGTAAGCCATACGATATGAGATCACGATCAGAATGGTAGCTACGACAGATTTGAAAAGCCCTACAGCAGTAGCAAAGCTCATCTTGCCGTTCAGGATACCAAGACGGTATACAAACGTATCAATGATGTCGCCTTTGTCATAAACGAGCGGATTGTACAGGTTGAACACCTGATCAAAGCCTGCGTTCAGAATATTACCGATGGAGAGTGTCATGAGTACAATTGTGATCGGCATCAGTGCAGGAATCGTAATGTGCAGCGTCTGCTTGAAGCGATTCGCTCCATCCACCTCAGCCGCTTCGTACAGTGCCGGATTAATGCCGGACAGCGAGGCCAGAAATACGATGGTACCAAAGCCAAACTCTTTCCAGACATCACTGACAATCAGTGTTATCCGAAACCATGTTCCATCTCCCAAAAAGAATATCGGCTGACCGCCCAGTGCAACAATCAGTTGGTTCACCATACCTCCCTGCGGAGAGAGAATATCCAGCAATATCCCGCCAAGGATAACCCAGGACAGAAAGTGCGGAAGGTATACGAGCGTTTGGCTGACTCTTTTAAAAGCAGTCAAACGAACTTCATTTAGCAAAATCGCGAACAGGAATGGGGCAACCAGACCTGCAACAATTTTGAAAAATGCAATGACCAGTGTGTTCCAGATGACCTGACCTACGTCTGGATATAAAAATAAATACTTGAAGTTATCCCAACCTACCCACTTGGATTCGGTAAATCCGAGGTACGGTTTAAAATCCTGAAAGGCAATGACAATGCCGCCCATTGGTATGTACTGAAAAATAATAGCCAGCAAAACTGCCGGTACAAGCATCATATGCAAGGACCAATTCCGTTGCATATTCCAGCGCTGTTTCACCTTGGCGGCTCTCCCCTTACGAGGCGTCTCTAACGTATGTTCCTTCACCCCTACATCCCCCATGTTCTAAATTTTGTATTTTACAAGTGGATATGAACTTGTATATTAAAATTATAGCAACGGTTATTAGCGATCTATATCCTAATATTGCAACAACGATATCAATATTTTAATGACTTGAGGAGGTTAAGCATTGTTCGCTCGTCTGAATGTCTTTACCAAAATTACGCTGCTCTTCGTGGCGCTGCTTGTCCTGGTGCTGTTCCTCTACACCTATTCGAACCGGGAAAGTGTACGTGTGATTAAACATGAAATTCAGAACAACACGATGAACCATCTGTCCACATTTGCCGACTCGGTAGAATCCAATATATACCAATTGTCACTTTATGGTTTGTCTATTGGACAGGATTCCAGCATTCAGGAATATCAACGCCCGGATTACAAGGATGTACCTTATGAACGTGTCAAGGTTGGGAGTGCTATTCTCGAAAAAATTAATCTGTATAACGCCGCCAGCAAATGGCATTCGACGATTACACTGTATTTTCCAAGGTTGCAAAAAGTCATTTCCACGGATTATTATGCTTATATCCCTTACAGGAAGGATGAATTTTCCAAACCGCTTTCAAAATCCTGGGCTTATACACATGAGCAGTTTGAGTGGTACACAACGGACCCCACAACGGCTATGGATACTCCGGGAAAATCCAGACTTATCACCAAGATCAGCTTCCCGGTACATCATTTAATCGCTATGCTCGATCAGAACAAGCTGAATAACAAAGGTGACCCCTTTATGTTCCATCCCGATCTGGGCTTAATTAGCAACAGCAGCGCAAATGAGACCTTGAATGCGATCCAGTCCAAGCTCAAAGCGACGAAACTTTCGGACAAAGGCGGATTTACCGCGACCCTTGACCGCACGGAGTACTATGTTTCGTATATTCAATCGGGCAGTCTTGGATGGTACTACGTGGATTATGTACCGATGCAGCAGATTTTAGGGCCCATTACGAACAGCCGTAACCTCTTTTATGCTTCCATCGCCGTTCTGATCGCGATGAGTGTAGTTGTGCTGTATGTGCTGTACCGAAGTGTGCAGCTTCCACTGCTTCAGCTCGTTAAGGGCACGAACCGTTTATCGACTGGAGATTTTTCCGTTCGTTTGCATTATACATCTCGTAATGAGTTCAGTTTGTTATTTGCACGATTTAACATCATGGCCCAGCGGATTCAAGAGCTGATCGAGAATGTATATGAGGAGCAGCTTAGAAGACGTGAAGCTACGCTGAAGCAGCTGCAATCACAGATTAATCCGCATTTTCTGTACAACTGTCTCTTCTATATCAAAAATATGGCGCGGATGAAAAATGAAAAAGCTGTTGTGGCGATGGCGCTTAATCTGGGCGAATATTACCGTTACATAACGAGATCAGAGAATGATCAGGCAACGATCAAGGAAGAGCTCACGATGGTGAAAAACTACCTGGAAATACAGGCGCTCCGGCTGGAACGCATGCATTATACCATTGATGTACCTGATGATATGCTGCATAAAACATTACCCCGATTAACCCTGCAGCCGATCGTTGAGAACGCTATCATTCACGGCATCGAACCTCGTACAGAAGATGGGCATATCACGATAACAGGCCATCATACGGATGAATTGAGCACGATAACTGTGGAGGACAGCGGACGGGGTATGACAGAAAATCAGATGCAAGAGTTAACAAATAATTTGCACAAACCGCTTGATGGCAGCATGGGATGCGGAACCTGGAATGTTCATCAGCGTTTGTCTTTTTTGTATGGTGAACGAGCGGGTCTGAGTTATGAACATGGGTCACGCGGCGGAGTCAAAGTGAGCATCACATGGTACAACAATATCAACGAGTAGGTGAAGTACATGTTACAAATTTTATTAGTAGACGATGAACGATCCGTCGTAGAAACACTGGCTGAAACGATCCCTTGGGAAAGCTGCGGAATCAGTACGGTGCACGAGGCATTATCCGGTGCTGTCGCACTTGAAATTATGGAAAACCATGATATCGATATTGTGATCACCGACATTCGTATGCCAGAGATGTCCGGCATTGATCTGATTACGACCATTCACGAGAAGTGGCCTCATGTGCAAACCATTTTACTGTCGGGCTTTGCCGACTTTGAATACGCCAAGCAAGCGATGGCTCAGGAGAGCTTTGATTATTTGTTAAAACCCGTGAGTGACGAGGACCTGATTGAAACTGTGCAGCGACTGGTAGATCGGATCAAGCAAAAGTGGGAAACCGCCGCATCCTATCAACGGGCTTTGCATGCGTTTCAGGATAATCTGCCACTGCTGCGGTCCACCATGCTTCACGAATTGCTTACAGGCAAAACCTATTCCCCTTCCGCGCTTGCGGACAAGCTGGAGCTGCTTGAACTGCCCTACTCCATTGGCGAGGAACTCGGTATGCTGGTCATTCGCATGGAGGAGCATCTGTCCGAGATGGGAGATCATGATCTGTCACTGATGCAATACGCTATTAGCAATATTATCAGTGAAGTGATGCAGCATCATTTTCACATCTGGCACACACGGGACGTGCATGATTATCTGGTGGTTCTGGTTAGTGTTAAAAAGGGCGCTTTGCAGAACATGAACAAAGAGGAGAAACCCCAGACATTGCTGGAGCATTATGCGTCGCAAATTCAGACCAATGTTCAGTTGTATCTCAAAGGGGCCATCTCGATCTCCGTCTCCCATTGGGGCAAGTTTCCTTATGAGATCGGAGCAATCTATGAAAGTGCGGTTCGGTCTATGCGGAAGCGTATGGGTCAGGCACAGGGGCTGTTTATCACCGCATCTGATGACAAGGATGTACATCCCCTGCCTGCCATTAGATCCCTATACAATCCACCGACACTGATCAGTCTGCTGGAAGCGGGACGGTTTGATGCGGTCGAGCAGAAAATTGAAGTTATTTTTGAAGAATTACTGGAGTCAGGACAGCATCATGATATTGCCGAAACAACCATTGAGGTCTACCACGCGTTGGCCGGTGCATTTGCTTATATCATTCATAAGAATGGCAAACAGATCTCTTCTGTTCTGTCTGCAGAAACCTATAAGTACTTCCAGGCTCCTGTATATGCTACTGCACAGCAGCTGAAGGACTGGTCCATACGGACACTGTCTTCGATCAGTGAGGATGCAGAACAAGAGCTGAAGGACAATCACAGCACCATCGTTCGAAGTGTCAAAAGCTTTGTGGATCAGCATCTCGCATCAGATGTCTCACTACCGGCCATTGCCGAGCATGTTCACCTGCACCCGGTATATCTGTCCAAAGTGTATAAAACCGAGACCGGTGAGGCGTTAACAGCTTATGTATATCGTTTGCGGATGGAAAAAGCAGCATATTATTTGCGCTCCTCCAGCGCCAAGGTATTTGAAATTGCCGAGCTTGTCGGGTACAACAACACGGCTTATTTCATTCGGGTGTTCAAGAAGTTTTACGATTTGACTCCGCAGGAATACAGAGAGAACCTGCCTGTTTGATGTAATGGTTCAAAACCTTGCTTAGCTGCCTGACTGAATTTAAGCGGCACGAATACATTTCGTAAATATTCATAAAAGATGAACACATCAAAAGGCCTTACCGGAGCTTACTCCAGCAAGGCCTTTTCTCTATTGCTCTGTGTTCTTCAGCTTACTTGCCGCTAGTTACGGATTGATACCACTCATTAACTTCCTTCGTATTTTGTTCTCCACCGGAAGAATTCCATTTCTCTACGAACGTATCGAATGCATCGATTGGAGCTTTACCATAAATGATCTGAGAGAACGTATCTTTTTCCATTTTGGTTAGGATGTCGTTATTCATTTGCATCGACATCGTTGGCGCACCTGTGAACATCTGTTTTAATGCGATATCTTTTTGATCCAGAACAATCTTGGCCGCTTCCACCATTGGTGCCGGTACGCCGGATTTGAGTTTTTTCTCGAAAGGTGTTGTTGCTTCTTCACCGTTAGCAAACTTCGCAAGCGTAGCCATGTTCAGACTCGGGATACGTGCGCCATCAAACGTTAATGTGTATTTCTCAGGTGCATAACCGCCTGTCACACTAGCATCGGTTGTTACATTGCCGTCTTTCATTGCCCAGTCGTATCCTTCAGCAAAGCCATGTTCGAATTCATCACCTGCTTGTGGATTGGCATAGTGATCGAATAGATAGTTTTGATAGGTGAAAAAGACTTCCGGGTTCTTCATATCTTTGTTAATCAGAATTACACCGTTGTCGTTCGCGGTACCGCGTCTGCCTGCTTTGCCATCAGGTCCAGATGGAATCGGGTAAGCTTTGTACTCCGCTTCCGGATTGTTTTTCTTCACATCTTCGAGCGGCCATGACGGCATCCAGTGAGGTCCGACAACGATCCCTGCTTTACCTGCTGTAAACTCTTCTGCTGCTTTGGTTTCATCATATACCCCGGCTTCTTCTGGAATGTATCCTTTGCTCATCCAGTCGGCCAGTGTTGCCAAAGCTTGTTTTGCTCCAGGGTTTACAGAACCGTACTCCAGTTTTCCTTCTGCGTTCAGATTCCACTGGTTTGGCATCGTGCCGAAGGCTCCGAAGATCCAGCCAGCATCAGACATCCATGTGCTCAACCAGTTTTTGAATCCGATGGTGAGACCATAAGTGTCTTTTTTACCATTGCCATCCGGGTCTTTGTTCGTAAACGTTTCCATAATTACTTCAAGATCAGCCAGCGTTTCAGGTGCTTTCAGATTAAACTTTTTCATCCAATCCTCGCGAATCCACATCACTGGATCACTATTATAGGAGTAATCGAGAATCGGGATACCAATCCGTTTACCATCCTGCATGTACGGATACCATACCGAAGGATCTTCATTCACTGCGGCTTTCCAGGTATCACTTGCATACTGATCAAACAATTCACCAGCATCAACGAACTTGCCCGTTTCAATCAACTCACGTGCCAGATTGAAGTCGCCGCGATACGAGATAATGTCCGGCATTTCTGCATTGGAAGCCAGCGACAGACGAAGCTTCGTTTCAAACGCGTTGTTTGTGGATGGTGAGACCCATTGATTTTTCAATTCAATGCCGAGCTTGTCTTTCGCCCATTTGGTGTGCACGTTATTGTCCTGATCTTCACCAGATTTGAATTTGATTTCGGGTCCCCAAGGACGCAAATAAGTAATTTTTACGGGTGGATCATACTTCCCGTCCTTCAATTCCAGTGCAGTGCTTGGTGTGCTCGGTGCAGCCTCTTTACTCGCCCCGCTGTTACATCCACTTAATACTGCTGTAAGCGCGAACATTCCTGCCAAAGCTAAAGCGCCCATCTTTCTTTTCTTCAATGTTTTCAACTTGTGTGTCCCCCTGTCTATGTAATGATGTTGTCTACAGAGTCCATCATAATGAATGACGTATATGTATGCCCATACTAATATTGCAACATTTATTGCATTAATTTAGGATATTAAAAAGTGAATACGGATGTTGTATTAATACAATGTCTCGCAGTTATCTTTCTTGCTTATCAAGGAGCAAACCCTCGGGGGAGCGATACACAGCGATACGAACAGATGCTTTGACAGACCCGATGATTTCATTTAGAAAAGGACTACCCGGCTTCGCTATTTTTTTTACACCGAAAGGTTCCAGTATAGCTTGTATCTGCTTGGCATCATATGGTTGTCCCAACAACTCGATCAACTGCTCGGATGCTTGAGTTCGGTAATCGTTACTAAACATGTATTTCCATCCTCTCGAAATTGAGTGGTAATTTACCCTTTTCCCTCATCATCTTACGTTTCGTTAGTTATGTAAAGTGTCATATCCTGTACAATTATGGCATGAATTCAACTTCATCTGAAAATAAAAAACAGAGGACGACGGATAAACTCCGCTCCTCTGTTGTGCATGTCTGCATATTTTTTGTATGCTCCAAACGTCGCACGCAGCTCAACCTTAATCAGTTGCTCGTATATTTCACCCAATCATATTCTGCATGCAGCGGGTTAGCCCCGTTATATGATCCAAGCCAGCTGTCAACACCTGTTCCGTTCCAGATATTCATCATAATTTTGCCTGGTGTCTTAGGAATGTTCGTTGTAGCTGTATGCTTGAGCACCCCGTCCACATACCACTTGATATGCCCTGGCTGCCAATCAAATGCATACGTATGGAATCCCTGGGACGCATCAAAGCCAAGATTTACGATTTTCTCATGATTTCCTACACCGTTTGTGTAATAGTTGAATTGCACTTTGGTGGTGTCTTTGCCAAGAAACTCAATATCAATCTCGTCCCATTGTGTACCATGGGCTGGACCTGTGTACGTAAAGAACGAGGATACAATGCCTGTGTTTTTAGCAGGTTTCATGCTGACCTCATACAGACCATATCCGTAAGTATTCGTTGACCGATACTCGCCGCAATCGAACTTGTTGTTTGAAGGACTTGTCAGACTCAAGCGCAGCTTGCCGTCATTGGTAAAATTAGCATTGTTTGCTCGCCATGTGCAGTTGAACATCGAGCCGTTCGAGTACCCGTCTGCTTTCTGCCACGTGCTTGGATTGTAATACGTCAGCGGCTCCCAAAATACATACCCGGCGAAAACGCTTACTGAAATAAATAATGAAACCACTCCCGATACCATTAATGTGAACCATGTTTTCCTCTTCATCATACACCTCCGTCTCTGATTCCAACCATTTCAACAAAGGATAGGAAACGTCTTAAAGATCATGCAGCCTATTGCTAATATTCGGCCTCCTCTCACTTTATAAAGCGCTTACATGGTTGGTATTTCCATTTTATATCCAGTACGATTCATCAACCATAGCAAAGTTTAAAGAATAGATATTCACTTTTAAAGATATTTTCCTAGCAAGACATCTTATGCCAAAAGGCCCTTCGTTAACCGAAGTGGCCGTGTTATTTACTGCGTACCACTCGTAATCCCTGATCGGGACCGAGACCGTTTGCATCAAATTTTCCTGGATAAGAGATTTCTGCCGTGTTTACGCTACTGACCCAGCCGCCTCCCTTGCTGACTCTCCAGGTATTGTTCGGAGTTTCCGGATGGCTGTGCCAGTCCCAGCACCATTCTCTAACATTGCCGGACATATCATAAATTCCTAGCTCGTTTGCTTTTTGCTGACCGACTGGCTTGGTTTGATTCCGATTATTCTCGATTGCCGGCCAGTTCCAGTCTCCTGTTAACGGTTTTTCCCCGGCATTCATCCAGTACCATGCGACCTCGTCAGGATTATTACTTCCGCTATAGGTGAAATTCTGGCTTTTCTGTCCTCCGCTCGCCGCGTATTCCCACTCTGCTGCTGTTGGCAGACGATACCCGTTCGCGCCTTCATTAATGGTTACTGTCCATTTTATATTATCATTTCCATTTTTATTGTCAGGGTCCGTAGTTTCTTTATCAATTGAGTAATACGGCTTCAGGTTTTCCTTAACGCTCCGTGCGTTACAATATTCTATTGCATCATACCAGGTCACTCTTTCAACCGGACGTTCTTCACCTTTGAAACCGGATGGGTTGTCCTCCATAACTTCCATCCACTGCTTCTGTGTCACCTCGTATTTGCCAATATAGAAGTCAGACAGTGTAATGTCCTTATCTGTAAAACTGGATTTGCTGGTCTTGAATGCACCGCCTTCAACCAGTACAAGATCATCACTTACAGTTGTAGTACTGCTCGTTGAACAAGCACTTAAACCGGCAGTTGCTGCGATGAGCAGAAATATAAGCCACTTTCTCATCTGTATGTCTCCTTTGACTATGAAACTGGAATGGAGAGCAAGACAGATCACAGACCTGCCTTGCTGGAGTTCAGTGTAATGTAAACGCTTACCAAACAGTCACGTTCGAACTACCGCTGCTTTGATATCCTTCCGTTGCCATAACCTGATAGGACCAGCTGCTGCCCAGGTACATTCCCTTGCTCGCCCACGCATTTACGTGATTCTGGAACGTAATTTGGGAGTTCACACCGATTGGACGTTTGGATTGTCTAACACTCCAGTATTGCGGGAATGTTGAATACCCGTCAATGGATGGCTGATTGTATCTCATCGTTGTATAGATGTCATACGTGCCTCCGTCACTAGTTACCGTGCCTTTGTAAGTTCCTGTCGGACGATATGTGCCCCAATTATCCACTACATAATATTCAATAAGGGCATTTCGGGTCCAGCCGTAGAACGTCAGATAACCGTTGCCGGAAGGCGAAAATACGCCAGCGTTGTAGTTAACTACACGATTAGGTGTGCCGTAAGTCCAGCCTTTACCAACTACAAAATTCCCGGTATTTTGCCAGGTTACGCTGTAATTCCCGCCAGATCCGTTCACAGCATTAACGTAACCCCCGCCATCAGTCCAGTTCTGCCAGTAATCTGTAGCGCTTGTTGTAGCGGCGAAAACGCCAAAACTCATGGAAGCTGCAAGAACAACAGTCATCAATTTTTTGCCGAATTTGAACATAACGAAATACCTCCTGGAATTTTAAATTTTTGGTTTACTTAAAAAGACGTTGTGAGAAAAGATACAAATTATTTTTCCACACTGGCCAGTCATGTCCCCCGCTTTCTTCGTGCCAGACATGGGGCACACCTTGCTGCTTCAAGTATTCATGAACATCCATACTGATCTGAATGAGATTATCCTGAACTCCGTATGACAACCACAATAAAGACAGCGACGATGCTTTATCCGGTTCCGGCATCAGAACCTCCGGGGTTTTCGTATTCGGCGCTGCCGAAAAAGCTCCAACCCAGGCAAAATGATTCAGATTGTGGAGTCCGATGTTCAAGGACTGTCCTCCTCCCATGGACAAACCAGCGATTGCTCTCTTATCCCTTGATTTTGCTGCCGGATAGCTGGACTCGATATGTGGAATGAGATCCTGAATCAGATCAGACTCGAATTTTTCAAAGGCCCGAATTTTCTCAGGATCAAACAAATCACCTTCAGCCCGGTCATTGATCATCGCGCGCCCGTTGGGACAGACCACGATCATCGGCTGGATAAGATTATCACTGTAGAGGTTGTCCAAAATAATCTGAGGAGCACCGTGAGTGTGCCACTCCGTCTCATCGCCTCCAATACCATGCAACAGATAGAGTACAGGATAAGTTCGCTCCGGGGAAAACCCCGGCGGTGTGTACACCATTGCCTTGCGCACACTACCAACTGTCTTGGAATCATACTCGATTGTCTCGACCTTGCCTCGCTCAATATGATCGCGATATTGGTCAAAACCCGCTGATGCCGAAGCTATCATTAGTTTCCTACTCCCTTCACGGTTAGCATAATTCGTTCGCGTTCATGTCGACTTCCGTTATTCTACATATCCGAAGCCCAAAATCGTGAACTGCTTATCCTCATGTCCTGGTGCCATCTCGATGTCAATAACATGCTCAGCAGCCTCTTGGTTACTGATTAGGAGCATCGCATGACAATGTGTCCAGTTCACTTCATGCGGATCAGCTTGTTTGACAAGCTCACCATCCACCTTGATATGAGCCGTTCCGAATATGTCGCTATCGGAGTCTTTGAAGATCAGAATGAGACGACTGCACCGCAAATACAGTTTGAAACCAAGATGCTCCGCTGTATCATCGGGGACATACATCCAGTTATTCGGAAAAAGTGGTGTTGCGTAAGCATGATCATCCATCTCTGCCATCTGCAGCTCAGTGTCGGTATGACAGAAGCCACCTGGCTCAATTCTGGCAATCTGCTCACCATTTTCCCGATCCATCAGCTGCACGTTCACATAATCATTCCCGATCATTGGAGCCCTGCTCAATTCGTTCTCTTCCTGATTCATAGGGGAACGATCTGTTACTTGAAACAGGTTGGCCAGCGCATCAGCCATAATGCGATGTCCCACATTGGTCGGATGATAAATATCATGGAAATATTGTTCTTTGGTTATGACGTTACCCTCATGTTTGGTCTTTCGAAATTGCTCTACAAGAGCATCCTTCATGCTCACCATAGGCAGATCATAATGAAACCCTACCGGAGCAAGCCTGTCCTGCAGATTCCAGTCGTTCTTGAATACACTGAAAAGCAGGATAACCGCGGGTTTGTTATCAGAAGCAAGCGCTTTCAACACTAGGCTTTCATAACAGTTACCTCTCGTTTCATCGTCTGCATCGTTTACCGCAAATTCGATAACGACGATGTCCGGCTGCACACTGCCATTCCGGAGCACATCCCGCTCATATCGTATGACGCCAAGCTGTGAGGGCGTCCCGCCTACACCCGCTTTGATCAATTGAACTGTATTGCTGTCCAATGGAGCAAACATTTTTTGAAAATGCTTGAACGTGTGGTAGGCGTAACTTTGGAGATGAATCGGTGCTGCACCAGCGCCATGAGTAATGGAGCCCCCGATAAACGCAAGTACAACAGGTTCACCTCGCTTCGCCTTTTCAATGACTCTCTTCAATCTGACATTATTCCCCGCACTCAGTAGAGAACGGTCGATCATATCAAGATAATTTGGAGAATTGTAATCGAATTCGGCTTCTGCTAATGAAACTCCGACCTGCACAGGGTCACGCGGTGCATGGGTTCCTTGATTCAGTTCTGCATCTCCAGAATTGCCAATCATGTTACATGTTCACCAGCCTTCCAGCGAAAATTTACACTCCAAGTATACCGTGTGAAGGAACCAGAACTTAATGATGTCACTATCAGGCGGCCCCTTTCTCTTCGAGTGTAGCGCTTACATAATTTAGCAACAACCTGATAAACTATAGGACTTGACTAAATATATCATCAACCGCAGGATATGGAAATAGATGGAATGTTACACCTATAATTTTCCATGTAAACGCTTTAATTTGAGTAGTATACTGAATGTTATACTTACATATAGGAACGCATATACAAGCTTATATGAACGTTTTTTCACGCTTATATGAAAATTTCAATAACACTCTGAGAAGACATTCTATAGGAGGATCGTATGAATTTAAAAGGAAAAGGCGCTATTGATACAGGTACATATACTAATCTCTTTCTAAGGTCTGGTTTCAGTGAAGAGGAGATACACGCGAGGCTGGAGCAGACCTGGAATGATCTGTTTTATGGGGATGAGCATACTCGAATTTATTACCCTGCAGGAGATGACAAAGGATATATGCTCGACACAGGAAACGACGATGTTCGTTCCGAGGGCATGTCCTATGGCATGATGATGGCTGTGCAGATGGATAAGAAGCAAGAGTTTGATCGTCTCTGGAATTATGCATATACATATATGCAGCATACTGAAGGTCGATACAAGGACTACTTTGCCTGGCATTGCAAGCCGGATGGAACACACTTGTCCCCGGGACCTGCCCCGGACGGCGAAGAGTTCTTTGCTATGGCGCTCTTCTTTGCGTCTAATCGCTGGGGTGATGGCCCGGCTCCATATGACTATAAAGCTCAGGCGCGTAAAATTCTTCATGCCTGCTTGCATCAAGGAGAACATGGCGAGGGTGATCCCATGTGGGAGCCGAACAATCGGCTGATCAAGTTTATTCCAGAGTTTGCATTCAGTGATCCGTCCTATCATCTTCCTCATTTCTATGAACTGTTTGCATTATATGCCAATGAACAGGATCGTACGTTCTGGAAAGAAGCGGCTGAGGCAAGCCGAGCCTATCTTCATACTGCCTGCCACCCTGTAACCGGACTTTCGCCGGAATATGCCAATTATGACGGCACTCCTGCACCCGTACAGCCACATGGTGATTTCAGACATTTTTACAGTGACGCCTATCGTGTTGCAGCCAACATTGCACTGGACTGGGAATGGTTCCGCAAGGACCCGTGGCAGGTGCAGCAGTCCAATCGCATTCAAGCTTTTTTCAGCAGCATTGATGTGTCGGATTACCGACGCTATACCATTGAAGGCAAGCCATTCGATGAGCCCGCACTGCATCCTGTAGGTCTGCTGGCTACCAACGCTATGGCATCACTCGCCGCTGATGGTCCTGATGCTGATTTTTTTGTTAAACTGTTCTGGAATACACCGCTCCGGCAAGGGAAACACCGTTATTACGATAACTGCCTGTATTTCTTTGCCATGCTTGCATTAAGTGGAAACTACCGGATGTATTGAACTTTCATTCACTCTGCTAACACTATGCATAAACCAGCCAAAAGACGTCCTCGTTTGCATGCAGCGAATGAGGACGTCTTTCTCTTTGATTCACCCTTTATTTATTTCGAAGATACCGAAGACGCATCATAAGCGGACTGCATAATTTCCAGGTATCGACTGATATTCAACCCTTCAAGTCCTTTCACATACTCATCCCAGTCCTTATCCAGACTCTTTGCGCCTGTTACAAACTGAAGCGCGTTCTGATCGATGTAATCCTTGATATTGGTTTGCATCATGCTCGTTTCATCCGCAAGTGACGGGTCTACCCATAATGCCCAATGTGGGAACACCTCTTTAGGCTCCTTGCCTTCCATTAACAATGTCGCTTCATATAGACGACGTTCATAACCATCGTTAGCGTAGATATCTGTTCCCTGCACTTCTGCATCCCGATAAGCGCGGTGATGATTGTATTGACTCAGTGCGGACCAGCTGTCATTGCGAGGTTCTTCCCCGGACGGAACGGGGATTGCCTTGTAGAGTGGCTCGACCTGGTCGTTCAGTGCTACCTCGCCCGCCTCCGGTTTACGCCAGCTTGTGCCCTCTTCTCCCAGGTACGCAGCCATTCCACCTTCTTGTGTGTAGAAGTAATCCAGCATCTGTATTGCTGCAATCTGGGTTTGTTCGCTGGCTTTGTTGGTTAATACAAACGTTGCTCCCGGATCAATCGGATAGTTGTACGTTGCATACTCTGCATGTGGTCCCTTCAGTGGCGGAATCGCGTTGTAATCATTACCGTATGGGGAACCTTCAGCCGTAGTAACAAACAACGACGGGTGCATGGCTGCACCTGCTCCGAGAAGCTGTGCATCCGCATTGTCACCGATTTTCTTGAATGCGCCAACATTTTGAGTAAAAGCTCCCGGGTCAATCAAACCCTCATCGTATAAGGATTTGATATAGGTCAGCCCCTCTTTCCACTCGGATTTGTTCGCTGCCATTTCCACTTTGCCTTGATTCAAAATGAGATAATTGCGGTCATCGTCATAGATGAATCCATTCATCAAATACGGAATAATGTGTACACCGAAGTTTTCGGTCGAACCACTGAGCGGCACTTCATCCGCTTTGCCATTACCGTTCGGGTCCTTCGTTTTAAATGCCTTGAGCATTTCCTTGAACTCTTCTGTTGTTGCGGGTACTTTCATATTAAGCTGATCCAGCCACTTGGTGTTCACCCACATCTTGTTCGGGTAAGAACAGTGGAAGCATTCATTCAGTCCGGTTAACCCATAGATTTTACCGTCAGGGGCCGTATTCATCGCTTTATAGTATTCATTGCTATCGAGCACTTTTTTGATGTTCGGCGCGTGCTGATCAATAAGATCATTGAGCGGCAGAATAACGCCCTGCTGACCAAACTTTAACAAGTCTGTCTGTGAGAAGCGGTCCACCCATGGAATAAGCAAATACAGGTCTGGATAGTCACCCGATGCAAGTGAAATCTGTCTTTTTTCAGCTGCTCCGTCAAACGGGACTGTTGTCCAGTTGAACTGAATATTAAACTTTTCCTCCATCTTCTTGGTAAACTTGTTCGTAGCCAGATTCATATCCGAGCCTTGGTGAACAAATACATTCATCGGAATTTTCCCGTTAGCATCCACTTCGCCGTTTCCCTTCTCAGACGACGAGCAACCCGCCATGACCAACGTAAACAGCAGGATACAAGCTAACAGAAATGCACCCGTTTTTCTCAATAAAATCCTCTCCCTCATGTAAGTTGTAACTGCAGCTTATCCTTTAACCGAACCAATCAGCATGCCTTGCACAAAATACCGCTGTACGAACGGATAAATTATCAGAACCGGCAAGCTCGCCATGACAATCAGGGAATACTTCATCAGTTCCGCCATCTGCTGCTGCTTGATCATCTCTGAAGCGTCCATGTTGCCCGAACTGCCCAAAATAAGAATACTTCGTAATATCAGCTGTAGCGGGTAGAGCGACTGTGATTTCAGATAGATCAGTGCGTCGAAATAGGCGTTCCACTGTCCAACGGCGTACATCAGTGACAATACAGCTACAATCGGCTTGGCAAGCGGCAAAATGACACTGAAAATAAAGCGAATATCACTGCAGCCATCAATGTCAGCAGCTTCTGACAGCTCATCCGGGATGGAATTCTGGAAAAAGGTTCGGGCGATAATGACCTGCCACACCCAGATCGCGTTCGGAATCAGCAGTGCCCACCGTGTATCAATTAATCCCAGTGATTTGACAACCAGATAGGTCGGAATCAGCCCTCCGGCAAAAAGCATCGTAAAAGTAATGAAAATCATAAGTGTGCTGCGTCCGACAAAGGTTTTTTTGGATAGCGGATACGCGATCATAATCGTCAGAGCTACACTGATAAACGTGCCAACCGCTGTATAAAACAAGGAATTCGCATATCCCGTCAGCACCTGACCATTGCGCAAAACGGCTTTGTACCCTTCCAGTGACAGATCTACCGGCCACAGCCAGACTTTACCCGAAGATACCGCTGCCGGGCTGCTCAGCGACGAGCTGACAATGTAGATTAAGGGGTACAGCACAACAACCAGCACGAGTGACAGAACGATGTAGATGCAGGTAATGAACAGGCGGTCTCCCGTCGATTCCCGGATGACGGTGTTTCTCTTCCTCCCCGGATGTCCGGCCTGTGTGTGTACGTTAGCCATCTATGAAATATCCTCCCTCCCGTGTGATCACCATAAACTTGTGTTGGACAAACGTTTCGCAGCTGAATTGACCGCCAATAGCAGAATGAGGTTGATCAGAGAGTTAAACAAACCTACCGCTGTAGCGAAGCTGTAATTGGCGTTTAACAGACCCATTTTGTAAACATAAGTTGAAATAATTTCTGAAGCAGACAGATTTAACGGATTTTGCAGCAAATACACTTTCTCGAAGCCCACCGCCATAATATTGCCCACACTTAAAATCAAAATAATGACGGCCGCTGGAAGCAGTCCCGGCAAATCCACATTGATGATCTTCTGCAGCCGATTGGCTCCATCCACCTTGGCAGCTTCGTATAAGGAGGGGTCAATGCCAGCCAGCGCGGCCAGGTAGATTACAGCAGAATATCCCATGCTCTGCCACACGTCTGAGAATACGTATATCGACCGAAACATGTCTGGATTTCCCAGGAAATTCACTGCTTCAAAGCCGAGCGCACCTGCAATGGTGTTCACAATCCCCAGTCGTGGCGACAGAAATAGCATAATGATGGATACCATAACGACGGTTGATATGAAATAAGGAGCATAAGTTACCAGCTGTACGGTTTTCTTAAACCTGATGTTTTTGATCTCGTTTAAGGCCAGTGCCAGCAAGATCGGGACCGGAAATCCAACAATCAGGCTATAAAACGAAATCAGCAGCGTATTTTTGATTAACATCACAAATGCGGGATTCTGGAATAACATCTCGAAATACTTTGTTCCAGCCCACGGACTGCCCCATATCCCTTTAATCACGTTGTAGTCCTTAAATGCAAGCACGGTATTAACCATCGGTACATATTTGAAAATGATAAAATACACCACCGGAGGCAAAATCAGCAGATACAGCTGCCAGTGTCTCCTGAAACTTCTTCCCAGCGCATGCTGTAATGTGGATCGCCTGCGCTCCTGCACATCCAATTTGCGTTCACTTGTCGTTATTGTTCTCAGAATCATCCCCCCAGTCAACGATACCTTATGATCAAGTTCACGCCACCCCTTCTAACCGAAATTGGTAGCGCTTTCTTTATGCTGTAATCATACGGTTGACCGGGAATTGAGGTAAAGGTACATCTCGGCTTTTAAGGTACATTACACGAATATCGTTCCGATAACGGACGGTACATTAACCGCTCTGATTGTCCATTTTGCGAAATACACTTGGTGAAATGCCGCGTACTCGTTTGAATGCTCGACGGAATGAATGCGCGCTATTATAACCTGTAGTCAGTGCGATTTCATCAATGGTTTGACCACTCTCGAGGAGAAGTCCTGATGCTGCGTTGATTCTGACATGCTCCACATAATCGGACAGATTCTCTCCCGTATGCTCTTTGAATAACTGAGAGATGAATTTTTCGGATTTTCCCATATATTCAGCGATGCGGTAGATGGTCAGATTCGCGTCACCGTAGTTGTTTTCAATGTAACTCATGATTTCCTGGACGGTATCGGCATGAGTGGATGATCTTTTTTTGACAACCTCCATACACATCTCTTCGGTTAGACGTTTGAATTTGCCACGTAATGCGGGAATGGAATCGGTGGTCTGGATGCTTGCGACACAGTTTTTGTATTCATCTGTAAACGAATCGCCGAGTTTGATTTTGGACTCATCCAGCTTCAGATACGTTCCCTTCAATTCCATAATGAACTGCTGCACCATCTCATAAGAAAGCTCTCGTTCTTCGAAATTACGTACAAACAGCTGGTCCAGAATGCGCAGCGCCTCCTGCACCTCACCTGCCTTGACCGTATTCAGCAGGCGCTGCTCCGATTCAATCGGGTAATAATACATTTCATTTTCCTTGAGTGTATCTTCAAATTTGACAAGCTGATCGGCTCCGCAATGAATAGCATAATCCATCGCCTGTTTTGCCTCGTCAAATGAACGTCCCACATCATTCCATACCTCATATGCTGCTCCTGTGCCGATGGTTGTTGATATGCGGTAGTCTCTATAGATCAGCTCTCTCAGCCGTTCCAGTTCAGACTCACAATGGTGTATGGCTTGTTCAAGACATTCATCAGAGACAGGACAGATAAATGCGATCTGATCTGTTCCCCAGTCTGTCATCAGAATCTCCGCGTTCCACTCTGTTATGGTCTGTCTGACAATCAGCTTCGCCACACCAAGCTCCTGAATCGTCTCTTCACTATCCAGGCTTGCATACCCGTTCACCTTGAGCAGTCCTGTTATGCCTTGTGTGTTCTGGATAGAAATCCGGGTCTGGGAAGAGATGGCTTCCAGTTCTCTCGTTGTATAGAATTCACCCGTGAGCAGCCTTTTAATGAAGCCGTCCCTCAGCAGCGGAATCTGTTCATTCAGTGCATTCTCAAGTGAATGATTGTTGGCAATCAGATGATGAATGTGGCTCGCGAGAAAATCATATTCATTGCGTCTTTTGCCCGAAGGCTCACTGGTCTGCTCACGAAATACGGACAGCAATTTATAGATAGGTGCACTGTTGCGGTATGCCAGTACCAGCCCGATCGCTAGTCCAAGCACCAGTGTCGCAAGTGTAAACGCAAACGTAACTTGTTTGATCTGATCTGCATTGGTCATAAGTGCTTTCTCGGGAATACCGGCCATATAGCTCCATCCGTTCTGACCCGATTCAATAGACAGGAGCAATCGTCCACCTTCAATCGGCTGTACCTGATGTGCATCCCGATTATAAGTTTCCGCCAGACGCTGCGCCTCGGCCTGTTCAATACCACGTGAAAAGATCACATTCCCGTCAGCATCCCGAACCAGCGTCCAGCCGCCATACTGATCCACAATGTGCTGTGTCAGATTAGCCATCTTGTCTTCATTGATCAACACACCGATTGTTGCCTGCGGTTTGTTAAAGCTGTTAAGCGGCAGCGATTGCAGAAATGTAATGGCCGGAACAGTAGTAAGTACATTGCTGCTTATTTCACGTTTGTAATTTCGAAGCGGAATGATTTCGTTGAAATGCGGTTTCTTTAAAATGTTTTCGCTCCACTGCTCATAGGTCATACCTTCAAGTGCGTTGGCTGCGTAATAGTGCTCGGGTCTGTAATACACTGTGGTTGGTGTAATAATGACATTGTAATTGGGGATATAGATGAAAAAATGAGATAAATACTCGTTTGTACTGCTGTACATGGACAAGCTGCGCTGCATGCGGCCTATGCCGTAGACGTTGTACACATCAAGCGGCTTTGGATCGGCAATCAAACGGTAGAGATCCTGATTGATTGCGAGCTGCCGGGTGAAGGCTTCCACTTGTAGCAGATTTCGTTCGATGATTTCTTTACCAAGATTCAGGGATTTCAGACTGTTCTCGATTGAGCTCGCCCGAGCCGCTTCAATGGATGCCCTGTAAGAGGCATATCCGGCAATCTGCGGGATCATGAGAATGATTAAATAAGAGATCAAAAATCTGCGGAACATCGGTGAAAATTTGGACCATAGGAGTTTCAAATGTACTCCCCCCTTTTTTCTGATCAAGCGCTTACATTTTTGGTTTGCATAATGGTTAGTTCATGATACAACGGGCTTTTCTTAACAGTGAAGGTACAACTTCTTCCTTAGGGTACAATTTGCCGCCGTAAAGAAACAATGCTGATTTATGAATCTGATTTGTACTGCGTTGTACTGTGTTGCTTGGCTAAGTATAGCAGTTATAGCCCCCTTGTAAATCTTTCTAACGGGCTGTTTGAAAATAATTAAACGAAAAAAATAACCCTCCCAAGTCACGCATGGACTTGAGAAGGTTATTTAACATGTACAGAAAGTTGATTATCGTATTAATTGCTTACGGCAACAAATTTCCATTGTTGATTCGTAGCGCCTGTGTACGTGTTTTGCTGCAGAACCGCTCCATCCGCTGTGGATGCGTTTGCAACTTCAATCGCTTTGTTGCTGTTGACGTTAATAATACTATAGTAGCCATTACCAAGATCATTGACCTTGAAATGCTGTGCAGTGGTATTCAGATTAACCATTAACTGCACGGCTTCCCCGTTTGTCGTTGTGCCGTTGCGAATATCAATCACCTTATCCGGGGAATTGACACTTGTCAGTGTATAATTACCGTTTCCGATTGAAGTGAGCACCCACTTCTGAGGATTTCCCCCCAGATCACTCCACTGCTGGAGCTGCAGGTTATTCGCATTTTGTCCGCCAGGAACATCAATAACCTTGTTGGAGTGGCGTGCTACAATTTTGTAGGTTGCACCAGACACCAGACCGGTACCTGGATTCGTTGGATTCGTTGGATTACCGCTTCCATAATTCTGGGAACGTTCATTATACCAGTTGAACAGGAATCGTCCCATCGCACTGCGTGATGCATCTCCATCCCATTTCAGTCCTGCTGTAGGATCAGCGAAAGAACTGCGTGGACCCGGCTCCAGAATGAAACCGTTCATATGAGCTGCGATGCTGACATTGCCTGCTGCGTTGAAGATCGTTTTCGTATTCGTACCGAAACCTTCGTTACTTCCGTTGAACAGGTTCCAGTATGCGGAATCTCCAGGTTTGTTTTTGAACCAGGTTACTTCTGTAATGTTGATTGGATATTTATCAGCTGCTGCCTTAACGTTGGTATTCCACTGATCTTGCAAAATGTTAAAGTTGTCATACGCTCCGTACCCCGGATACCAGTGAACAGCATAACCGTAGTTGTTCAGCGGGTCCGTAAGCGGGTGACTTGCTGTCAGACTGTAGAACTGATTGTAACCCAGACCAGCTGCCCAGATGACGTTGTCTGCTCCCTGATTACGAATGGTTGAGATCATGGAATTCTGGAAGTTACGCAGGTCATTCCAGTGGTCCACGAAATCATTTTCCCCGTTATAACCGCCCCAATGTCCATTCGCATACGACTTCACCGGCTCGTTGATCAGCTCGAAGTGAACGTTGTCTGCACTTTTAATCTCCGGACGGGAGGCAAGGTAACCCCAGATTTGATTGAATTTTTGCAAATTCGCTGCTGTTGTCGCCTGATCATCCTTCAGGGTGAAGTCCAGTCCCAGAACCACATATACACCTTTGGTTTTGGCGTACTGAATATATGGAATGATCACGTTCTGTGTTACAGTCTGCACGCCGGCAAAGTTGTATGTACCTGCCGCCACATCCCCCATGTCCTGACGATCAATAAAGAGACGTACCTGATTCATCTTCCAGCCATGATTGCTGCCATACTTCGGGCTGGTATCTGCGAAGGTGTCTGTAATATCTTTCAGATAGGCAAGTGTTGCTGCGTGGCGGTTGTTTCCATGAAGATTCAGATAATAATTGCTGTCTTGATACGTCCAGTATGCACCGGAAGGCTGATGCCATCCATTCAAAAGCACTGGTTGATTGTTGCTGTTCACCAGATTTTTACCGCTGACATGCAGTTTTCCCATAGGCATGCCTACCCAGGCATCCGCCTGGTTTCCTCCCCATGGAGCAATCGTAATCAGTAATGCCAAAACGAGTAAAAGCTTGCAGGACATCAACATCTTTTTCACTTCTATTCCTCCTGTTTGATTAAATTGGTTTACATTACTGCGATAGGAAGCGGCCGAAAGGCATCGTTTCAACAAGCTATAGCAATCTCGTTGGCGCTCGCTCCCTCAAGCCATCCCATATCCAATGCGAGTGACTGTTTATCACGGGAGTTATCACGATATCCCCCCTTTCCCTGGTGTATTTTGTATCATCGGTCTGTCCTTCAAGCTGCTCTTGTTATCCCACGATACCTGTACGTTCTACGCTCTCGACAAAATACCGCTGCACGAATAAATAAATAATAATTAACGGCAGGATCGCTAGCAAAATACCTGTATCCTGAATCATGCTCAGATAGAACGGGTCAGCCTGGGAAGCAGCACCATCCGTAACCTGTTGCGCCAGATTGTACGGCAGCGACGATAGCATTGTAGACATCACTTTGCTGGAGGTCAGGTATGTTGTCGTATAGAAGCTGTCGTTCCACTGCCACACGAAGGAAAACAGCATCACCGTGACCATAGAAGGAATCGCATTAGGAAGCATGATTCGGGAGAATGTACGTCCAATACCTGCTCCATCCACGTAGGCAGCTTCTTCTACCTCTTTCGGAATACCTCTGAAGAACTGCCGGAAAATAAAGATATACAGACCTGCCTTGAGCGAATTCGCCGTAATTGCGGTCAGAATAAACGGCCAGTACGTATTGAGCAGATTCACTGGCTTGCCTGCAATCAGCGTCATTAGCCCCATGAGATCAAAGCTCTTCAGATTCAGGTACACCGGAATGAGGATGGTCGTTGGCGGTACAAGAATCGTCAGAATGACACCGGCAAACAGCCAGTTGCTGCCCTTGAACTTCAATCTTGCGAACCCGTAACCTGCGAGTGCGCACGAAGCGGTTGTCAGTAGCGTTGTTGTTGCCGAGAGCGCAAACGTGTTGAACAGTGTTGCCCAGTAATCCATAACACGAATGGCCTGTTTGAAATTATCAATGGAGAAGTTTTGGGGAATCCATACGACTACGGCCGAATACAGATCCCCTTTAGCTTTGATCGCTGTCGAGATTTTCTGAAAAATCGGAAATAGAATAACAAAGGAAAGTCCGGTAATCAGCACAAAGCGGATGACAGACCACAGCCAGCTTTTCCAATGCTCAAGTGATAATAATCGTGATGTCGTCACGCGGAATGCCCTCCTTTCTAATCTTGATAGAAGACTCGTTTCGAGAAAATGATAGATACAACGACAAGAATGATGGCAATGGCTGCGAAATACACCCAGGCCATGGCAGAGCTAAGACCAAAATCGAATTTGACAAATCCTGTATCACGGATCAGCTCCGTCATCGCGTTATTAGCAAATGAATCAATAATCGTGTAGATCGCATTGACAAAAATAAGCGGGCTCACCATCGGGAATGTTATTTTCCAGAATGCCTCATACCCTGTCGCACCTTCCATCTTGGATGCTTCATACAGCTGGGGCGAGATGGTCTGGATACCGGCGAGGAAGATCAGAATCTGCACACCCGATTGACTGACAATCTGGTAGATTCGATCCACTGCACCGCTCAAATAGGTGACAACCCATTCACTTACGCCTGCATTAAGCATCAAACCTTCCAGTTCCAATGTTCCGAACATACTTCCCCCTGAATTGCTCTGATTAACTGCTTCAATCAGGCTGGTGCTCTCCAGCGACATGATAACGCCGGAGGCCAGAATAACAGGCAGGAAAAAGATCGATCGGGCCACGGCACGTCCTCTGAACTTTTGATTCAGGATCACCGCAAGGAACAAGCTGAAAATGACGATCAACGGCACATTGACGAGTACATCGGTTATGGACTCAATAAGCGCCCGGTTAAAGCTCGTATTTACGGTAAGAGCCTGAATATAATTAGTTAATCCCGTGAATTGAATAGCAATTCCATCTGCATTCGCCTGAATCTTGCTCATGCTGTATCGCAGCGAAGCAAGCAGCGGAACAAAGAAAAATAATACAAAGCCGATGAGCCACGGCAGTACATAGATTACGCCCCACATGGCTTTCTGCTGGGCATACGTTCGATTTCCCCATTTCAATTTCATGAGTGTCTTCATTGCTGCCCACCACCCGTCACATAGCTTAGGGCCTCAATCTTGTGATTTTCTGCTTCAACAGAGAAATCATTGTAATTCACAATCACATAGCCTCCGCCTTCGTAGGTTGTTCGGTATACACCTTCGGCAACAGCCTCATGAGCGATCATCGACTGCCCTGTAAATGGCAGATTGACTTGACTCACTTCCTTATAAATATCAGCGGCCAGATCAATCCACTGCTCATAATTCGCAGCATAGAGATTGTTGTAGTCCGTCTCTTTCACGACATGGTTAGGTGCATTAAACCAAGCGAAGTAAGGACTCGCGCCGTATTCAATCAGCTTCAGGACATATTGTCTTGCATCGGTATACGTGGACAGATTGTAAGGAGAACCCGTGTAGCTGATATTGCCATGCACAACCAGTTGGAAGAACGGGATTTCTTCATCCTCCAGCTTGAACCTGCTGCTTGTCATAGGAGCATCCGTAAGTCCTGTAACATAAGGCAGAGCATAACCGTTCCCGCCCTCGGCTACGATGGAGCCAGCTTGCTGCCTGATCTGATCCAAAGCTTTACGAACCGTATCCGATGCCTGTGTGCGATCCAGCAGTTTTTTCGGATTCATGTCGCTATTTAATTGTTCAGCCATATCTTTAAGCGAAATACCGCCCGCTTGCAGCGGCTTCAGGTCCTTCAGCATATCTGTCGTTACATCATTAATCTCATTCGGAGAAAGCACGTAGGATGCGGATAAATCCTTGGCTCGGCGCTGTAAAGCCGGGTCCATTGGATACAAAATCGCAGGTTCCTGCGTTAACGTCCGGGATGCCTCTTTCGATGGACTGAACCCTTTTTTGGACTGCACATTCAGCATAGCCATATCCGGATAAAAACCGATGCCTGCGTCGCTCGTATATTCGCTGAATGCCTTCATTCCCTTTTTCCCGCCAATTACACCATCTACCTTGATGGAATCCGGCAGGCGGTGATGCAGACCGTCATTGAACCATCCGGCATAGCGGACTTGAATGTTGGACACATTTTTCTCCATCAGCTTCGACAGTATCGTTTGACCCTCTTCAAACGTAGTCAGTGCCTCCGTGGAATTATACGGGATACCAAGCATATGCTGTCTGGTGGACATGCCGCCGAACAGCTTGAGGTAGAACGGCACACCTGCAGGCTTTTGATCAACTTGCACCTCCGGCAGTCCTCCTGTTGAAAGCAAATGCTCCCTGTACAGTGAAGCCAGCCCTGAGTAGGAAGCCTGCTCTGCTCCAACAAATGCGTATCGAACGACAAAGTCGGAAGAGGTCGGTTTATTCTGGAACTTCGGCAGTGTACGAACCATATCACTCGACTGCAGGGTGATATCACTTTTGTTTACGACATAGAAGCTGGGATACACGTTATTGTAGCTATTGAGCTTGCCGCTAATATCCGCATTTACCATAGCTACCGCATCGCCTTCTTCGATGATGCCGAGGAAAGCCCCCTCTGGCCGAATCATTCCAAACACCGGCAATCTGGCCTTGCTTTCATTTGAGCTTGCTTCCCGTAGCTTCATCGTCAGATCCGGACCATAAATGTCCTGCTGATAGGAAGGGTACTGCAATTTGCCATTGTTAAAATGAATGAGTGCTCCCGAGCCGTCTGGAACGAGAATTGCACCTTCATCCTTGGAGCCTCCGGCTCCGAAATATTCAAGCACCGACAAGGTGTTGATCGGATACTCTTCCGGGAAGTGGATGCCGGATGCAGGTACACGTACGAGCATTTGCTCTCCATCCAGTTCATACTCCATCGTTAGCATAAATAGACGCGGCCCGCTTCGTTCATGTTCGATGCCATGCTCGGCATTGTCTTGGGCCAGGTCTTCTTCTGTGTATCCAGCGTCTTCAAAAGCCTTCAAGGCACGAGTCAGCTGCAATCCCTGCATTGCCTTGTCGATTCGGACATACACCCCTTCATCCTTGTCCTCGGCATACCCGACCTTCAGGGCACGTTCCCCGGACTTGTCGAGCTTTGCCAGCAGCTTTTGCTCGAAGCGTTCCTTGCTTAGTTTTACAGGCAAATCCTCGATGGAACGTTCGGTGCTGCCAAACTGATAGTGAACCCGCACCCCGTTCGGTAATGCTTCATAGCTCACCTGCTTATGCCGCGTGCTGTCTGTGTAGGAGTTAACCATACTGCTCTGTCCCGAACTATTGAAAAAACTGAGCCTTGATTGAGCGGACAGAAGATCCTTGTTAATCCCGGCGGCAATGCCGTCCTTCTCACGATCTGCCGGGTTACTGCGCCAAATCTGTCCGCTCTGGTTATGAATTACTGCAATTTCGGCGGTCTCTTCGTTAATTAACAGCTGTAAGGCGTCATTTCGGGCAATGCCGATCATGCCAGGTATGCGGGCATCGCTAAACGCAGATTTCAGCTTTTCTCCGGGAGGCAGGGAAGGAGTCTCTACTTGACTAACATCTGCTGCCGTCTCGCGAGCCGCTGGTGATGGCGAGAGTTGACAACCACCAAGAAGCAAAATGCTGATCAGCAGGATTCCGGTTATTTTTTTGGCTGCGGCGTATTTCATTGTGATTTCCTCCTTCCTAGCCCCGAAGCACTAATTCCTGATAGATGGTGTATACAAAGGATACGATCTGCTGTATAAGACTGAAGAACAACAAGCATAGAAATGCCATAAATGCCATAGCCACAAGGGTGAGCAGCATCGTCAGAATGGTTTTGGCTGGTGTATATTGATGCACGGTCATGTTGCCCACAAATAGCAGATAGACCGTCCAGCACACGGCTATTGCGTTAGAGAAATAATAAAATGCCGTCTCCTGTGCAGAAATTGCAAGACTCAGCCAAATCCATGGAAAATGCACCAGGAACATCGGCACCAGTGCAAAACAGGTGGACATAAATATTTCAGAGAACTTGCCTTCCCCGTCCATCAATGTCGTTAATGACCAGTTGGCTACACACCAGAACAGGACAGGCACGATCACATATACCGTTTCAAGCAGGCTGTTCAGATATTTGGGATTGTTGAAATTAATCAAAAATCCGCTGTACTGCGCCTGCAAAATTTTGGTGATTACGAGCAAAGCCATAATCATAAACGAGATTAGCAATGTCGTTCTTTGATTCCGTTCGTATTTCAATTCCCAGTAACCGTCGAAGGGATGGAAAATCAGATGGAGCGGGTACTGGTACAATTGTTTACTTGATGCCTGCATTCGTTGTCCTCCTTCTCTGTCTGCGAACGATAACTACGGTGACGAACGCAGCTGCAGCCAGGAATATACCGGACATCACCCATGAAAAATGCTCGCGCATCAGTTCTTTCCTGTACAGCAGGAACGCTTTGGAGTACCCTTTGCGCTCCATGCTTTGTTTGAAGTATTCGGCTGACTCGGCATAGTGCTTTTGGCGAAGCAGCGCTTTGCCGATACCCGCATAGGCATATTCCAGATTGGCATTCATCTCGGCCGCCTTGGCAAAGAGCTCCGAGGACTTATCTTCTTCGCCGTTGTAATAACTGCGTACCGCATCATGCAAGGTGCGTCCGTATTCGGTTGTCTGGAACACGGTGATCTCACCAAGTGCTTTATCCAGTACGAGCATGCGGTCACCTGCCCTCTCCAATGCGACAGGAGTATTGAACAGGCCTATCCGGTTACCGATTCCGCCAAAGATATGAAGTAAGTAGCCGTCACCGTTATAGGTGAAGATCCGACCTTTGTTTGAATCCAGTACGGAGTACATATCGCTGTCTCCCACATCCACATCAATCAGGCGAGAAGGCCCGCTTTCGTTCATGTATCGCAAGTCGCCTTGAGGAGCCGAATATCCTTCTCTTCGCAAAATGTCAGTTCCCTGCGCATTCAGCTTTTTAATCGGATCTTTACCGCGATCCCCGCTTGTCGCATAGATGAACCCCTCTTCGTCCATATCCAGATTGGTGAATTCGGTCGGTGTGAACATGACCATCTGACTTCGCTGCTCGCGGGTGGCGAGTCGCTTCCACAGATACTCCACAGGATCAACCTGAACCCGGTTAGCCCCGATGAAGGAGGAGAATGCACCATCTGCACTGAACTCCATGAAGCCGTCGAATACCCCTTCGGCCATCACATAGATGCGTTCCCCTTTATCCATCACGATCCGAATCGGCTTGAATTGAAAATCTTCTTTTAACAAATCCGATTTCGGTTCAGCCACAATTTTGACGAGTTCCCCTTTGTCATCCAAATGAACAACCCGGTGATTATCCGAATCGGCAACGAGGATATCTCCTTTTTCTGTAACGAACAGACCTTGAGGATTTTTAAACTGATCTTTCTTGCCATCGTTTACAAACGAATCAATAGTCCGTACAAGCTTGAAATTCCGATCCAGCTCTACGATGCGGCCATTGCCTGAATCCAGCACATAAATACGCTCATCCTCGGTAACATGCATATCACTAGGTTCCTTGAACGCGCTGATATTCAGCTTCTTGCCAGTAATAATCATGGTTGCTTCATATGCAGCCGGAGCCGGAACCGCATCCCCATAGAAAGAATAATGGTAAGCATCGGCTTTACCGTCTGCGCTGGCAGGTAATGCTGCTGAACTGAACAGCAGGAGGCAGACCATGCTCATGATGACCCATTTCCGTTGTTTCCATTTGCTTTTTGGCGTGTAACGCTGCAATTTGCTGCCTCCTTTCTATTCTTTCATGCCTGAAGTCGCCATAGTCTGCATCACACTGCTCTGAGAGATAATGAACAGGGTGATCGGAACGATCATCAGCAGCAGAGCTACCGCCGCACCAACACCTGCCCGTGCAATCCCCCCCTGAACGATCTGACTGAGTGCATAATGCAGTGTTTTCAGATTTTCGCTGTAGATAAAGCTGCCGCCGTCTGTTCCCCACAGTGCAGGGAATTGCAAAATCATTAATGTAAGCCACGCTGGCTTTACGTTAGGCATCACAATGCTCCAGAATATACGGTATTCATTCGCCCCATCAATTTTTGCCGCCTCCAGCAATGCATCGGGAATCTGCTCCATGAACTGTTTCATCAGAAACAGACCGAGCGAAAATGCCAGTGAGGGCACAATGATGGATGCGTGTGTGTTGATCCAGCCAAGCCAGGACATGACCATATAGTTTGGAATTGCCGTAACATGCGGCGAGAACATCAGGGACAGGATCACAATGGTAAACAATATTTTGGACCCTGGAAAACGGTATTTGGCAAGCGGATAAGCTGCTGCCGAGGCAAGCAGAATATGTCCGGCCGTACCCACCAGTGTGATGAGCAATGTGTTGGCAATATAACGGGATAACGGCACCCATGAATTGCCCATCAGGTTAATCAAATCAGCGAAATTTTCGGTGGTTGGATTGTTCACCCAGAAGCGCGGCGGAAATATAAACAGTTCATCCAGCGGCTTGAAGGCATTATTTACGGCATAAATCAAAGGAAGCACCATAAATGACCCAAACACAGCCAGCAGCGCAAATAACATGAAACTGACGGCAAATGACCGATTGAGTCTCTTCGGCATGCCGAAGATGGCACGAACTTTGCTGGTCATCGTCATTCACCTATCTTTCTAAGCATTTTTTGCGTGAGCACGTTGGTGCCGAGCATGAGTGCAAACAGAACAGTCGCAATCGCGGAGGCGTACCCCATTTCGAAGCGAATCGTACCATAGTCCATCAGATGCGTAACTACGGTATGCGCCGCATAGTTAACACTCGGGAATCCGGCAAGCGCTATCGAGATTTCGGCTACCGCGAACGAGGCTGTAATCTGCATGACTGCTCCAAACATCAGCTGTGGTCTCATAGATGGCAGCGTAATGTACCATAGCTCCTGCCAGCGGTTTTTGATCCCGTCCACCGTTCCTGCTTCCACCAGTGAGCGGTCAATCGTCTGTAAACCGGCAATAAAGGCGAGAAAGCTCGTTCCAAGACTAAGCCAGAGCTGTACGAGAATAACGATGCCTAGTACATACTTCTCGTTGGCCAGCCATTGAATGGGCTCCAGCACGATGCCGAGCCGCATCAGGAATCCGTTCATGTAACCGTAGCTGTCGCCCGAAAAAATGATCAGCCAGATGAAAAACACGTTGCCTGATATAGAGGGCGCATAGAAAACCAGTGTCATGACTGCCCGAACTTTCGGAGACAGCTCGTTGATGATCCATGCAAACAAAAAACAGGCGATATAACTGACTGGGCCGGTAATTACGGCAAAGAGCAGTGTGTTTTTAAGTGCGATCAAAAATACATCATCGTTCAGAAATAACCGTGAATAATTTTGCCAACCGACAAATCGCGGAAATTCCAGCATGTTAAAGTGAAAAAAGCTAAGCCCCAGTGAAATGCCGACCGGAATCACCGTAAACATGAAAAAGATCAGCATAAACGGTGCCATTAATACGTAATAGTGCCTGCTGAGATACAGATTCCTTCTTAATTGCGACCACCAGCCGACCTGGCGAGTATGCATGACAGGAGCGGCGGCTGTCTCGGATGTTTTGGCTTGCAACCGTTACCCTCCCTTTCCTTTATTTCAGATTGAATTCCTTGCGTTTCAATTCGATCTCATCGTCAATATAAAGCACATAGTCGGATAAAGCTTCTCGCGGATTTTCATTGGCATTAACAACCTTGCGGAAGGCGTTATCCAAGTGTCGCCCTGTAAAATATCCCCCCGGCAGCTGTGGAATACCCTGCACCCACTCCCACTGCTTCTCCAGGTTCTGATAGTCCTTCACTGGCCATGGTAACTGCTCTAACGCTTCAATATTTGCCGTAGGGTAACGAGCAGCTGCACCCATCAAACCTTCCATTTCACGTCCGTACTCGATCTGGGTTGACTCATCCGTCCACCATTTCATGAACTTCCATGCCGCCTCCTTATTAGCCGCATTTTCGAGCATCATGACCGCGCTGGTCGCACTCGCTACCTCATGTCGAATGGAGCCATCAGGAAGCTGCGTACCTGGCACGATGGTGAAGTCCCACAGATTCCGTATTTCAGGAGCGAGCACCGTCAACATGTTATACGTTGTATAATCCGCAATACCGATGGGCATTTCGCCTGTACGGAAACGGTTAGGAAAGTCAGCCTTGAGCGGAAATTTGTAATTGGTATAAAACTGCGTCCAGCGTTTGAACGCATCCATGGAAATTTCCGAATCAAGCGCACTCTTCTTCCCGTCTTCTGTATAAAATGTTCCGTCATTCTGGTACAAGAGCATAGCAAACGTGGCATTTGGAACCATATTGGCGTTATTCGTCGTGTCCTCGATCGGCAGATAAAACTCCATGTTGTGCTTTTGCAATACGGCGATTGCATTGTACACATCCTGCCACGTTTTTGGCGGCTCCAGGCCGAGCTCATCCAGAATATCCTTGCGGTAGAACAGCATCGGGAAATGTTGCTGCTCAGGCAGTGCGTACACGCCGCCATTATACTGATAAGGTGTTAAGCCGCTTGCACGGAAACGGGTTGCAACCTCCTCATAATCCGGGAATTGACTCAGATCGGCTGCTGCATTCCGCATCGCATAGTTCACTGGAATATCTTCTCCCATCTGCATCGCAACGTCAGGCCCTTCCCCAGCCAGTGTTGCAGGCAGCAGAATATTGGGCGGTACAAGCCTGAGCTGCACGGAAACATCTGTGTCTGGTGTGAACGTATCATCGATCATTCCCTTCAGTACCTGAGCCTGATCCCGTCCTGTGGTGATCCATACTGTAATGGAATCCTTCTTCTTCTCCACATTACCGATGCTGTCATAATCTTCGGTATACGATGCAACATAAGCGCCAAGTTCATGCTTCACCTGCTGCAGTGCAGATGCTTCTGCCTTGGGCAGCTCTTGGCCAGGCGCAGTTACCATCAAATAATCCATCGTAATTGGCTGCTCCCGTACAGTCAGAATCCATGTTCCGAGACCGCCAACGTTAATTTTGAACGTATCCAGTCGCTTAGGAACCGTCTCCGGTCTTGCGGCCATATCTTTGAGCTGTACTACCATCGCGTGCAGAATAGCGACTTTATCACTTTGCTCGCCCGTTGCCTTTTCCAAATAATCAGCTACAGAGCTGAGAACCTCCACCTGTCTGTTAAATACCTCGGTCATCTCGGGAATACGTTTCTCCAGCTGGTAGTCCCGGAGAGGATCGGGTTTGTTGGAGGTGATCATCAAAATTTTTCTATACAACTCATTTAATTCAAGCACGCTTGATTCCACTGTCCGCAGCAGCGGAGCAATGTCGCCAAGTGTAACCGTCATGCGCAAGCGATGTTTGCCCTGCTTGAGATGAAACAGATAAGGCTCATCTTCACTCTTCCCAAGCACTTCGGTCTGCCAGGAAGGGCTGTAATTAAAGCGAATTCGTTTCATCTCCTCGAACGGCGTCTTGCCGTCAATGGTCAGGCTGCGCGTGGCATAGATGCCGCGAAGCTGATCCTGCTTCACTTTTAACGCAATCTGATACAGTCCATCTTCAGGTACATCAAGCTCCCATTCGACCCATTCCCCAGGCAGCTTCCAGTTCACGCCGCCAATGGCATTGATCCGGATTTTGGAAACATCGTAGGGTTCAAGCGAAGGACTGGAGCGATCCGATATAGGTGCCAGGGTAGGAGATGATTTGGTGATAGCCTCTTCCCCTTGAACCTTCAGCATCACAGAGCTGGCTGGTTTCAAGCCTGACGCTTCATAATTCTGCTTCAGCTCTGCATAAGAAGGAACTGCCTCTTCCTGATATAACTCAATGTAATCAATCGCCATACTTTCTCTCAGAGAGGTTAGTGATAATTGCTGGGTTCCCTTTTCAAAATAAAACTGAAATGGTTCCTCGAAATATCCGGCACTGTCTCTGAACGAAGCAAGCTGCCATTCCGGCTGCTCCACCTGTCTCGGTCTGAGATCATTGCCGCGATCATCCTGCCGGATGTGATCTTCGCGATTGCCCCATACCCTGTCGAAGAGAAGCACGTCCGCTTCCCGGAAAGGAACCTCTCCGTTCAGCTCCAGCTTGCGTTCAATTCCCGAGCTCTTGCCTTCAACAGGATAATAATGAATGCGAACGTGATATAAACCACTCACTTGTACGGGTACATCCCAGCGAATGGTTCCGGATTCAGGAGTAATAACCGCACTGCCGTCCAAACCGGCGTAACCTTGCACCACTTCGAACTCCGAGCTATCTGCCTGCGTATAAGCTTCGCCTTCAACCCGGACGGTTGCATCCGGTCTGGCAGTGCTCGAATACGTCTCCCGATAATGTTCATAGCTTCGTGAATCCTTGCTGCCTGATACAGCTTCAAAATCCTCAAGTGCATGTACCGTTCCGGGGCTTTTATCCTGCGATGGATAGATCACGATGATCGAGAACACCAAAGCCAGAACAAGTACCAGAATCAGTCCCTTTTTCTTACGTGACCGCATGTTCGAATGTATCCCCTTTCCTGTAAGCGTATCGACAATTGAACGATTGACTAACCCGGGCAGACCGCACCTGCTGCCCGTGCGTTCTGCCCGTAATTAGGAATGCTTATTTGTATACCTCATCAATTGCGGCCTGGAAAGGAGCCTTGTATTTCTCAATCAGTGTGGATACGGACACGCCTTCTTTCAGCTCTCCATCAAAATCCCAGAACGGCAAGGACGGGAACGTGTTGTGGTCGAGAACCAGCATGCCAGCAGCTACTGCTCTCGCATTGTTAATATCTGCTTCATCCGTCAGATGTCTTTCCAGTGTGGATTGTTCCGGATAGTCATAGATGGAATCAATCTCATTGATTTTTTCCCAGATATACATCAGCTGCTCCGGATTTTCGACAGCCTTAGGGATCGTAATCGCTTGATAACGGGATTCTCCTGAGTGATATGCTGTAGCGCTCGGTCCTTTCGGATAAGGCAGGAAACCGATATCATAATCCGGCATATCATTTTTGATGCCTTCAATTTCATACATCGCGCCAGAGTACATCAACGTGTTACCTTGACGGAAGAATGTTGCCGGCTCAGTCCAGTCGCCGCCCTCTGTCGGTCTGCCCACTTTCTCAGTAGCCAATTTGTTCAAGAAATTGAGCGCTTCTTTGGTTTTCGGATCATCGAGGTTTTGTTTATCATCTTTGGTCAGAGAAGCTTCGTTGGAGTACAGAATCGGCTCAAGCAGGCCCGTTTGAGCGAGGCCCCATGTATCGAGCTTGCCATCATTGTTGCGGTCCTTATTCGCTTGCTTTGCTACACTCAAGAAGGTATCCCAGTTCCATTCGTCTGCATCAACATATTCCTGAAGCGGCTTCAAGCCCAGCTCCTGCATCAGTGTGCGGTTATAGAAAATGCCGTTGATAAACGAGGACTGATCTTCTGTGAAGCCGTAGCCTTTACCTTCATACTGCATATATTCCTTCGTCGTTTTCTGATTAAATACTTTATCGTTCTTGATATAATCATCCACTGGCCACAACAGATCCTGCTTGGTCAATGCTGGAATAGCGTAGTTTTTACCCAGTCTTACAAAGTCGCCCAGCGGCTCACCTGCCATCAGGGAGGCTACAACCTTTTCTTGATACTCACCAAAGTCGATAGAAATATATTCGATATTAAAGTTATGCTTCTTCTTCAGAGCTTCCAGATTTTCCAGACGTTTGATGTTGTCCGGATTGTTGTCTGTAATCTCCATGTTCCACCAGGCTACAACTTTGATCGTTCTGCCGCCCATGTCAAAGTCCATCTCAGGCGTAGAATTTTCGTCCTTTGGTTCGGTTTCCGCTGGTGCTTGCTCCTCCTGTGGTGCCGGCTTTTCCGGTGCAGGCTCAGCTGCAGGCGCAGAGCTGCAAGCGTTAATGAGCAGCAGCGCGGCAAAGATCAGACTGAGCAGCATAAACTTGTTTTTCTTCATTGTCTTCCCCCCTGATTATCGTGTGCTCCCACAGTGTATCGTCCAAATGTAAGCGCAATCAACCTGATTAAATACAGGTAATTACCCGGTCAAAATATAGATCGGGTTCATTTGAAGAAGGAAGCAAGCTTTTTCACCTGTAATTGGTAAAGAAATGCACGCTCTGCAAAATAATGCACATTGTATGCGCTTTCTTTTGTTCACATAATGAAACTAAGCCTTAATTCAGTTAAACATTGATCGGAATATAACAAGAAGGTGAGGTCATGTTTCATGCACCATATTTTGCTTGTAGATTATAGCCACCACTTGGTCCGAATTCTCGGATCACTTCTGGAAGACAACAAATCTCCATTTGTCATCAAACATCACGTCTCCAATTCCAGCGAGGCCCTTGATGCACTGTCTAAACAGGATTTTAACGTTGTTGTTGTGCATACAGAACGTTACGATGCCGCGGGATTGTGGTTGTGCCATCATATCCGACAAATAAGTGATATACCGATCGTGCTGCTGGGTGGCAGAGATCAATTCAGTCTGGTACGCAAAGCACTGACTTATCAGGTGAATGACTATTTGCCAGCCCCCCTTAAACCTGAGGCACTGCTGCATAGTCTGCATGGACTTCAGAATAGACCTGGGTCTTCTACAGTAAAAAAACGCCCTGCGCTCAAGCCGCCGATTCAGCTTAACGGCAAAGCGATGGATTCCAGCCATGTCATCCGGGTTGTCAAAGCATATGTACGGGATCATCTGCAGGAAGAACTTACGCTGAAGCGCATTGCCGATATGCTGCATTTTAATTGTGCCTATCTCGGGCAAAAGTTCAAATCAGAAGAAAAGGTATCCTTTAATGATTACATGCTGCAGGAGCGCATGAAAAAAGCGAAGCACCTCCTCTTAACCACCAATCTGCGAATATATGAAATTGCGCTCGAAGTCGGTTATCGCGATATTGACTGGTTTTACAAAAAGTTCAGAGCCTGCACAGGCTCCAGTCCCAATGCCTATCGCAGGCAAAAAGCCAACACTGCATAAGGATTCGCTGCTACAGACTATTTGCAGCAGAACAGGTAAACACAAAACACGCAGGAGATGCTCCTGCGTGTTTTGGCTGTTTTATTGAAGGTTTTAAAGGTTTATCGCTGTGCTGATGAGCGTGTAAACAGGGATTCCCGGTACTCCTGCGGGGCCATACCCGTCAGTTTCTTGAATAGTCGGGTGAACGAATGGGCTGATTCATAACCGACCTGGAGTGCGACTTCGCGCACCATAAGTTCGCTGTCCATAAGCAGCTCCTTGGCCTTGCGAATACGGCTGTCATCAATGAATTCGGATAAATTAATGCCCATCTCCTGTTTGAAAAACCGAGATAAATACGAAGGATTAAAGTGATGCAGTTCCGCCAGCCGAACGAGTGTAAGATCCTTTTCCAGATTGTCCTTGATATAATTACATAAACTTTGCACAACCAGATTGGCTCGTTCCTCCTCATTGGCACGTTTGAAATTAACGAGCTCATCAGCCGCTTGATACAGATACTGAACGGCCTCCTTCATGCTGGGGAAATGGTTTAAATAAAGCAAACTTCGCTGATCCGGTGTTCTCTGCTTCAAGCCCCAACGATTAAATGCAGTGTGCAGTGATAAAGCCAAATGATAATACGTTTCCATCGCACGCTCCATCGTCATGTCCTGTTGCAGCAGTTCACCGACAAGCTCTTCAAACAGTTCATAGAAGGATTGAAATCGTCCCGTCTCGAGAAAACCCGACATGGCTTCCACACGGCTAGAGATCCGTACAGCCTCTTTTGGAGAGGCAACCCAAGGTTCATCGTACCTATCCATTAATACCATCGACACATCGTCCCCGATCCTCATCCACTGCAGCAAGCGCAGACGCTCGTATTGTCTAGGAATTTGACTCCAGTCGCATTCGTGTCCGCTGAACGTAAAGTTAATGGATATCCCCAGTGAAGCAGTGCAGGATTCCTGTACAAGCTCAAGCGTGCCTTCAATGTATCGGGCAAAATGTTGCTCTGCTGTTCCCTGCTCACGCTTTGGCTGCAATAACCAGACAACATCTCCGTAATGATCCGTTGTGCTGACGCATTGTGTATGCTTTCCCAACAATGAGGTTCCAATGATACGAACAGAGGCTTGTGTTCCTTCCTGTTCAGTGACCGATTCGTGCAGTTGATTGGAGCGTCCAAGTACCAGATATATGGGAGAATCAAGCTTTAAATCGACAGGCGTTTCCGCCAAAAGTTGCTGTAACTCATTCAACGCCCCTGCGGATGCCCCCTCCTGCAACAGCTTGCGGAGCATCTCATCCTGCTTGAATGCGGTCAACCGTGAAGTCATCTCGCGCTGCTGCTGTAACAGCTTGTTCATATCATGGCTTTGTCTGATCTCTTCCATGACCTGCGTCACAACGTGCATCACTTTGTCGTATCCTTCCGTTTTGAGCAGGTACCGAACATTATTCATTTGAAAGGCCTGATATGCATATTCAAAATCACTGTGTCCTGTAAGGAAAATAATGCGGCACAGCGGCCAGTGGCTTTGAATCTCTTCGGTTAGCTCCAGTCCGCTGACACCTGGCATACGGATATCCGTCAGCACCATATCAATTCTTGAACGCCGCATCAAGGACAATGCTTCTGCAGCCGAATAGGCTTTGTACACGTCCAGCTGGTCAGGCATATGTCTGGAAAATGTTTCATACAGACTATCCGTAATGATTTCCTCATCATCCACGATCAGAAGCCGATACATTCGTTTTCCCCTTCCTTCCACTGGATTCGAATGACAACCTTTAACCCGTGCAATTCACTTCTGGTCAGAAACAGGCCACTTTCTGGTCCAAATGTCAGAACAAGACGCCTGTGAATATTCATTAGTCCTGTCACGTCATCCGTCGTTGAATCGCTATGCAAGAGCTGCTGCATCTTCTTGATATCTTCCGCCTGAAGATCATTCCCGTTGTCCTCTACAATGATCTCCGCAAAGCATGATTGCATCTGGAATTGAACACGCAGCAGCCCTTCAGTCGTATTTTTTTCAAGACTGTGTTCGTAGGCATTTTCAATAATGGGTTGAATAACAAGCCGTGGAACCTGAATTTTCTGCATTTCTGGTGGAACTTCCCCAAAATCAACCTTGATTCGTCTGGAAAAGCGAAGCTGCTGAATTTCGGTGTAGATACGGGAATGATGCACTTCTTCCTTCATTGATACATGATCGGTTCCATTTCGTGTGATGAAACGAAAATACTCACCCAGCATATTCGTGAATTGCTCAATCCGGTCCGTCTCCCCCGTTCTTGCAAGCGAGTTGAGAATGAAGAAGCTGTTGTAGAGGAAATGCGGATTAATCTGTGATTGAAGCTGCTTCAATTCTGCTCGCTGCATCATCATCGTTTTTTTGAAATCACGGTCAATCAGCTGCTGCAGATTTTCAATCATGTGATTAAAGCGGGCATACAGGAATCCGAATTCATCTTTGCGATGATGTACTATCGGAATATCGAGCACACCTCCCTCCATCTTTTTGAATCTCTTCACAAGCAGCAGGAGCGGAATATGAATTAACTTGTACGTAGAATAGAGATACGCTGTAATGGCGATAAAGGATGTAATCGCAAAAATCCAGGCCCATTTGTAAAATTTGCTCAGCGGTTTGGTGACCATTTTTTCAGGCAAATACGTAGCAATGGATAACCCCAAGGGTTCCATATGATGCTGGTTGACATAATACAAAGTGTTCTCTACGGTGACCTCGAAGCTATCGAGCGAGTTCTTTTGACTATATTCAAGATAATTGTCAAGAATGATCTTTCGTTCCTTCTGATCGGAAATAGCAAAACCAGTCTTCTCTTCAATGAGCAGAGAGGCACTCTCCGGATACAGATTAAGCTGGGAAAGTTCATTCTGAAAAGCGGCGTTATCAAGCTCTACCTGTATGACAAACAACGGTGCTTCTCCCATTTTACCTGTTAATCGTACCGCACTCAGATTCAGAGCATCATCTTTTACAGTAAATCGGGTCGCTTCGCCCTGCGGATGTGAACTGAAAAATTCATAAGAGGCCTGATTGTACTCATCAATGCCCTGCATCGCAGAAATGCTCTTGTTGACTGCAGGTATATGTACATACACATTCTTGATATATGCGCTGCTGTTCTTGAAGCCAGCAAGCCGATCAGATAAGTAATTTAACGTTTCACGTCTTTCAATTTGGCCCATATTGTTCCAGAGGATCGCAAGCCGATTCAGCTTGCGGTCCTCTGCAATATCAAACTGCTGCAGCTCCATCCATTCAATCTCTCTGCCAAGCTCATTCGCATATTGACTGAGCCGCCTCTCCGTGGACAAGGAAATTTCCTGGCTCGCTGTATCATAGCTCCAGTGGTATAGATAAACACCCAGTAGAATTAATGGAATAACAAAAACCAGGTAGGTCATAATCAGTCGTGCAAATATACTGTTAAACCACGACTGAGCGGGTATCTTGAACAATGCACTCCCCTCCTGAATTCAGTTCAAGAATACCTGCCTTAATACGATAAGACAAAATCTTGTGGTGAACGTGCAGCCGTGGCTTTATACCATGCATTCACCTCTGCTGTAATTTCTCTACCTCCCAGTTCAAACCAATCTTCCACGAATTGATCAAACTCTTCGATGGGTGAACCATGAATGATGTTCATATACGCTTCAAGCTGGAGATCACGAAGGATCTCTTGACGGTCCACCATCGTTGCTGTGATTCCACCTGTGAATTGATCATAAAGCAGCTGACCGCTCTGCTCATAATGGTCTGCAATGCTAAAGGCACCTGTCGGGCCGTAGGTCTGTCTCCACCCCCAGCCGCTCTGCAAGCCTTCTGCTTCATAAGCTGCGATTCGCTTGTGGATCGCAAGGGCTTCATTCTCCAACCTGGAGAAATCACCAGAACGTCTGGCGTCACGAATGTCTCTGTACGCGTCTATATTTTTGGTACCCGGAAAAGGTGTAACCGGTGAAAGCATCCATACAGCGCGGGAATCATCATTGTAATACGTTTCATACTCCGCGTTCTGGCCCCAGTTTTTGTCCAGATGCAGATTCATCAGCTTGACAACAACCTCAGGGCTAGCGAACCCTTTTCTCACCGCAAAATAATGCCCTGTATTGGAACGAAGCGGTACAGCTATGTCCCGCCCCTCCTCCGCCACAATAGGATAAGCCTGCCATTCTGCTTCAGGGTCCTGTTCACGAGTGGATTGAATCGCAAACGGGGTCCATTGCTCCCCGTATAACATGCCGATTTTTCCCTGCTGAATCAGTCGGTATTCCTTGCTGCCATTTTTGTATACAAAATCAGGATCAAGCTGCCCATCCTTGTACATGGATTGTAATTCTTTGAGTGCCTTACGCACCTCAGGCTGAATGCCGCCATACATCAGCTCTCCCTCCTGGTTACGAATCCATATGTTTGGAAAAGCACCGTAACCGGCCATGAATCCAGATACACCCATGACAGGGTCCCAGAGATAACTCGTTAAAGCCAGGCCATAACTATCCTTCTTTCCATTACCGTCAGGATCGAGTTTTGTAAACGCTTTCGATATTTCAAGCACGTCTTCCATCGTTTCCGGCGCATGCAGGCCCAGTTTATGCAGCCAATCCGTTCTGATCCACAGATACTGTGCTGTCTCAATCGAAGAAGAAGACTCTGGAATCGCCATCAGCTTGCCGTTAATTGTTGCTGCATCGAATGCACCTTTGCCTTCGGCTTCCAAAATTCGTTTGGTAAGTGGTGAAGCATAATCACGGTATACGTCTGTCAGGTCTTCGATCAGATTGGCATTGCTTAGCTGCCTGAGCTGGTACGGATTGACCTTGACCACGTCAGGGAAGCGCCCGGCAGCTAACGAAACGCCCAGCTTTTGATTGTATACGTCTCCCGTTGCAATCCAGTCATAACGAATCTGAATGCCCAGCTCCTGCTCATACAGACGGGTCCAGCGATTATCTACCAGCGTCTCACCCGGAAGCTGATCAATCATTCGCTGCAAATCCTCCCCCGTTTCCCTGACAAAAGAAACCTGGATTGGCGGTGAATATGCCTGCTCCGAAGCCTCCGTTTGCTGTCCGGAAGAAGAAAGTAATTGTCCGGAATTCCCTTGAGTGTGTCCGGCAGGCATACAAACCGTTAAAATAATGATGACGGTCCATCTTGTTTTGTACATCCATCTCTTATGCATGATGACATGCCCCCAGTTTGATTGAATGAACATATTCATGATTTGTGTCACGATTCCATTTTTCCTGAATCAATCATCCACTTTTTTTCAAAACCAATCATCCAGAATTGTTATTATTGTACAACATCTTATCCGCCTTGAGTACGAAAAAAGCCGCCGCCCGGCGACTTTTATTGACTATTTTGCAACCGTCTATTCCAGAAGCTCATACTCGAAATTGGAAAAATCAGCCCGTCCGCCAATCTCTTGTGTGGAGTAAAGGAACAGACCTATTCGGCAGCCCATAAAATGATCGAGCTTATAAACCATTTTATGAGCAATGCCAAGGCTCTTCCACTCCGAGCCGTCGAGATAAGCAAAACGGCATTCATCTTGATTTTCCACAAAATTGGCCGATCCCTGCAGCGTCACAACAGCACCTTGTATAGGGATTCGTGCATGCTCTGTCGCAGGCTCCTGATCAATCAAATTGCCGAAGATGCCGGCATCCTGACTCTCTCTTGACTGCATTACAAGATAATATTGACCTGCTTCTTTGGTAAGTGCAATCAGACCGTAAGTGCCGATGAGAAAGCACAAACCTGCATAATCACCGTCATTCAGACCGCTGCCGTCAAGTGTTACGCGGGCTGCACAAGCCGGTCCCATGGAACGCTGGGTTAGTGTATTGACCGCAAACGTCAAATTTGGACTTAGCTGACCTGTGCGAATCCGGTATACACCCGGAACCTCGGTTACAGACCATAACTCATCATGCGGCGTGTGATTCCATTGCCATACATCACTAAGTCGGACCTGGCCCCGATCATCCAGTGTATATTCGAAACGATCACTTGCTACCAGCGGTTTGTATGAATAACCCGGTCTTGTACTGGAAATTTGCACTTGTTTCGGAGCCTCTTTGGCAAATACCGGTACGCCTGCTTTGAAGCTCATCGGCACCAGCACCGGAATTCGGCCGACCGCACCATGATCCTGAAAAAGCATGGCATACCACTCACCCTCCGGTGTATCCACAATGCCACCCTGTGCGACTCCCGAATTGAAGTACCCCATGTCATCGTCAAACACTTCACCGCCAATAAATGTTCCATCCAGCGAATCAGCCCGGTAGCAGGCTTGTGTTCTGCGTCCGGCCGCCTTGGTCATATGAATCAGAAATACATAGTAAATGCCATCAATCTTATAGAAATGTGCACCCTCGTAGCCCAGATAATGCGGCTGATGATCCGTCACAATGATGCGGTGCCTCCCATCAGGCTTCTGCCCGGACAGATCCGCGTTTAATTCGGTCAGATGAATCTCTCTGTTGCCATGCACCAGATACACCCGCTCGTCATCGTCAAAAAACAGCGAGCAGTCGTGATAGAATCCTTCCACAATCTGTTTGTGCCACGGTCCTGTAATCTCATTCGCAGTAAAGAGATACGTCTGACGAGTATCATTGGCCACAAAAATGACATAGAACCTGCCGTGATGATAACGCAATGAAGCGGCCCACATGCCTTTGCCATAAATCTGCTTGCCATCCTCCAGCCGCTGCGCTGGCGTATTGTCCAGTCTGTCATACACATACGCAGCCGTCTCCCATTGCATGAGATCATAGGAACGCAGAATGACACAGCCAGGCATCATATGCATGGTTGTACTCACCATGTAATACGTATCCTCTACCCGAATGACATCTACATCCGGATAATCCGCCCAAATGATCGGGTTTGCATGCATGTTGTCAAACACCTCCTATGCCTTTTCAAAAGTCCATTGCTGCAAAAGAATACACGGGTTGCTGTTCGGATGATTATCCGGCGACTTCAACACAAGATACAGATCATGAACATGCTCCGCTCCTGTAATCGAAGTCCAGCCCTCCGTCCACTCTGGGCCGTCTTCTGATGCAGGAATTTGCACCGTACCAATCAGATCCCCTTCCACACTATCCAATCGCAGTTCCAGCACACCCGGCCCGGCTTGACTGCGTAACCATGCTGTAAAACCCGCCGCTCCTTGCTCGCCAAAATCAACACGTGATAGAGCAATCCAGCTGCCCGCATGCAGCTGACTAACCACCGTATTCTGATTCACGGACTGACCCTGGTCGTTTTCTTCTTGCATGTCATGCGTTGTTACTCCAGCACTCCACCCAATCGTGGAGCCGCTAACCCTATGGAACGGGTTCAGCGGCTTCAATTGCTCTACCCCTGCGTAATCCGCCTGGATAGACTTGATCCTTCCGCTCCCCTCCTCGTATTCTACGAGATTCAAATGTGTAGAACGATACCCTTCGGGAATATCCATAGCCTGACACAGTGTTTGCGCATGATAAGCGATGTACCACTGATCTCCAAGCGGGAAAATGGCATGATGATTGTTACCGCCAATTCCAAAGAAATGACCTGGATTTTTCAAAATGGTTCCCTGATACGTCCAGGGTCCCATCGGATGCATACTCGTCATGTATGCAATTTCCCCTGGCGGTGGACTGTCTTCATCCCGTTCCACCTGAAAGAAGTTCGAGCAATACGTGTAGTAATATATGTTGTTATACTTATGTATGCCTGAATTCTCAAACATAAAGGGAGCCGGAATCACCTCGGCCTTCCCCTCTACACTGACCATATCCGCTCCAAGTCGCATCACGCGCGCTGTGTCCGGTTTTTCAGGCTTTCCTTTTGGGACACCTCCGCCAAAATAGAGATAGGCCTGATTGTCATCATCCACCAGCACAGCCGGATCAAATAACCAGGTGACGTCCTCCACCCCAGGGGTCTCTCTTGTCACCAGTTCTTTCCCGATCGGGTCTGACCAAGGACCTGTCGGGGTTGGAGCGCTTAATGCACCAATTCCACTTGCGTTATTGGCAAAATACAGATAAAAACGATCTTCCCCGTTAATTTTGCAATGTGCCGCTGCCGGAGCCCAGGATTGTGAGGCCCAGGTAGCCGCTCCTTCTGGACCAGCCACCTTGATCTCGCCATGATCTGTCCAGTTCATCAGATCCTCCGAAGAGATGACCGTTATTTTGTTAATGGACTGATAGCTGTTTTTCTGAGGATTTTGGTCTGGATCATATTCCAGCTTATCACTTGTCATATAGAGATAGACGCGATTATTATGCACAAGCGCATATGGATCAGCACCGAATTTGTGAGCCACCAGAGGGTTAGCGTTTGGACGAAGCTTGCCGATCTCCTGCTGCCGGACAACCTGCGGGGGCATTTCATTATTCATCTCGTATTCCTCCCTAAAATAGAATGAATGCACCTCATATTTTGAACTTCAATAAGATTTTGCAGCTTTTTGGGCATAGTAAATAGAGAGCGTTTGCAAAACAAACGCCTTCGTGATAGGATGATTACATTTTAAGTGAACCTGAATCCCATTTCATTGCGTTGTTTGCTTGATTTATTGCGTGAAATGATCGGAGGTGCCCATTTCAGATGTCTTCCGAGTATTTTTATGACCCCATTCAGCCTGAACTGCTGTACCGTCATCCTTCAACGTCATATAAGCTTGAATCCAGTTATCATCGGCATAATGCATACGAGATCTTTTTATTTTTGAAAGGCCATGTGCATTTCTATGTAGATCATCGTTGTTATCCCATGCAGCGTGGGGATCTTCTTGTCATCTCTCCGGACGAGATGCATCGCACGCTCATTCTGGATGAAACGGAATATGAACGCATCACTATTAATTTGAAGAAAACGTATATCTCCCAGCTTTCTACCGTGCTGACCAATTTATTGTCCTGTTTTGACCATCGTCCGCAAGGTACAGGCAACATTATTCATCTGCAGGATGATCAGTTAAACCAACTGCTCTATTGGACCCGGCAGATCGAACATTACGCTTCATATAACATGTTCGGTGCTGATGTCAGAACCAATGCAGCGATGGCAGAAATGCTGGTCCTGATTAATCAGTGGTTTCAGCATAATACCTTTGTGCCTCAGGATATTATGCCAGAGCTGGTGCGAAAAACGATGCAATATATCGATAAACATATTACTCAAGATATTACTCTCGGCGTACTGTCTGAAGAATTCTACATGAACAGCACTTCGATAAGTCGGCAATTTAAAAAGCATACCGGGCTTACCCTTCGTTCCTACATTCTGGGACGACGCATTGAATTAGCCAAGTTACACCTTAGAGACGGAAGGAGCATTACTGAAGCCTGCTACCAGTCTGGATTCAGTGACTATGCCAATTTCATTCGAAGCTTCACCAAAATTGTAGGCATCTCGCCAGGAAAATATATGAAGCAGCGGCGCGAGGCTGTGGCCTCCCCGTTTAGCCAGCAGATTATAACCAACAACATCATGCCATAATTGGCTTGGTGTTTTTTTATTGTGATGAAATGTCTTTAACATATAGAAGATGAAAAATGACAAAAGTCACCTCATTCCAATTACTTTGTTCACTTCTGCATACTAACTAAATCCCGGATACTGAATATAACAAACCAAAGAAGAGGGTGTCTTGTTATGAATGTCATTTCCTTATCTATTTCATTACTCATCGTTTTGCTGATTCTGAGAGGTGTGATCCAGGGCAGTCAAAAACCGCTGCATGAGTCCGGGCGCAAGTTGTTAATCCCGATTCTCTATATTTCAACATGCTTGTTTGAACTGTTCGACCCTGCATTGGTGCTTACATCAGGCAGGATACTTGGTTCGTTGGCAATGGGTGCTGTTCTGTCCATCCCGCTGATTCTGGTGACATCATTTGAACGCCGATCAGACGGATACATGTATTACGAAAAAAACATAACCCTTTATCTGCTCATCATCGTTATTTTTTTCATTCGTTATCTGGATCTGCTGTTCATGACGGATATTGATAGCAAAACGATGGGCTTTCTTAATAATCTCGTGGCCTTGTCTTATATCGGCATATGGCGAATAGCGAGCTACTTGAAATTCCAACATGCCAAGTCTCGGCCTCTCTCCATGAAAATTGATTTATTGAGCAAAACGGATTAACATTAGAAGCATTGTCAATGTTAAAAGGAGATTTGAACATGCTTCTAAGAAAGTGGCTTTATCCTCTGTTCATTATGTTATCAGCACTGCTGTTTGCAGGCTGCACTTCGCAGATCGTGTCCAATACCGGCTCCAGCGCTGCTCACATCTCGAAGGAAATGGGATTTCAGGAGGTTGCCGATTACATCAGGGAGCACCACAAGCTTCCGCCCAATTATATCACCAAGAAAGAGGCCCGAGCACTGGGCTGGGAGCCGAGCGAGGGCAATTTACAGCAGGTCGCCCCAGGCAAAAGCATCGGCGGCGATGTTTTCAGAAACCGCGAAGGCTTGCTTCCAAACAAAAAAGGGCGAATCTGGTATGAGGCAGACATTCATTACACTGGCGGGAAACGCGGAAGCGACCGAATACTATATTCGAGTGACGGTCTGATCTATCAAACGACGGATCATTACAAGTCATTTCAGCAGATTAAATAATGGAGGAACTTATGCGTATCATTGAGATTGACGGGCGGCAATTACATAGCCGTGAAGCGCTCCATCAATTTCTGCAGGAGAAACTTCAACTGGGCGAACACTATGGACGTAACCTGGATGCCTTGTGGGATGCCTTGACAGGTGAAGTGCAGATGCCGCTAACGATTCACTGGAGCTTTCTGGATTCAACAAGAGAAATGATTGGTGAGTATGCTGACCAAATCATTGAAGTTATGCGCGAAGCTCAGCAAGAGATGCCTGATTTCACACTGGAATTAAGACCATGACCAATAGGCAGCCTGCGGGCTGCCTATTTTGCTATTGTACAGTCATCGCTTTTTATCCCACTCTCCCTGCTGCTTATGGCTGAACAACAAAGGTTGTCACACTTTGAGCCGGGAGATTTGCCGTGAATCCATTGCCTGATACCTGCAGCGGAGAACCTGCTGCCAGATTGCGTGTGCTGTCCGTAATCCAGGAGGACACCGAGGAGGCCGCTGCATTCTGAACCGTGAATCGTTGATTCACGACGGAGGTATTTTTGTTAATGGCCACAATCACGATTTTATTGTTCTCCCCTTTGTACGCCGACACATATACGCCGTTCACCGGATTTTTGGTTGCATCTACCCGAACATCGCCTGGACGAACGAACTTCGAATAATGCGCCATGCTGTAACCCCGTTTACTTATCGTACCGTCCTCTTTGATCGGACCATAGTGTCTGCGAATGTACCACCATACATAGGTCTGGAAGTTCCCTTCAACCATCGCATTGTACATATGCTCTGCCACGCCGAGAGCTTCAGGCCAACGGTCTGCGGAATCCGTCTCGCTGTTTGGATAATACACTTCTGTCATCCATAACTCTTTCCCTGCTCCTTTTTGCTCAAATAACGGATAAGGGAAATCGCTGTATTGTGTGCCATACGTATGTGCACCGAGAATATCCATATTAGCTAACGCTTGGGGATCATTAAGCAGCGGGTCTGACATGGTTTTTACATAAGAAAAGGATTCTGGAGCAATAACCCGGTTGTTGATGGAACCGGCATTTTCCTTCATAAAGCGCAGCATTTCCTCAGGAGACCACCATGTCCAGTCATGCGCATAGTCAGGCTCGTTTTGCACGGAGATGGCATACAGATTAACCCCGTTATTTTTCATGAAAGTGTCAAACTCATTCAAATACTCCGCATATGCCTCATACTTATCGTATTTGAGACGTTTAGCCTGTGTATCCTGTACAAATGCAGTGACGTTGATATTGTCGATGTTCGGTCCGCCTGTCCCCGTGGTCACAAACTTCAAGGTGCTTGTACCGTTCACCATTGGCACCTGAATTGACTTATCCTTCCACGTACTTCCGCTGCCCGTAGCTTCAAATGCTACACTGCTCAGAGCTAATGAACCGTTGACGTAGACATCCACATTACTCGTGCCGGACGGCTGGGAATAACGAATCTTGATATTTTTAGTACCGGTGCTGCCAATGAGAATCGTATTAAACTGAACAGCTGCTCCACTCGCGTTTTGGAATGAGACATACCCCGTGCCTGTGTATCCTGTAAAGGCTGTGGCCGCTGCGGCACCACCAGAGAGCGTTGTTGTAGATTCTGCTTCATACGTTGAGCCGCCGCCCGAGCTCATATTAAGCGTGAAAATCTCTGTCATATCGCTAGGTGGATTCCAGGGCGATGCAAATACGATGGCACCATGCTCAATCGCTTTTTTGGCCGTTGCTACTTCCCGCTGCCAGTTGTTCTTATTCTCATCAATCGGAATTCTGAGTACCGAAAAGCCAAGCTGGTCTGCCCCGTTACCAAAAGCGGTTTCCCGCTCCGCCGCAGTAAGATCGCCTATCCATCCGGAATGTGTCATGCCGCCAAAACCACGTATCAATTGTTTTGTTGACGATGCATTAACGACTACATCATTAGCTGCCATTACATTGGAGGAAGCAGGAACATAAAACAATGGTAATGCTGTTACCGCGGCCAGCATGGTACATAAGGATTTTTTGATCAATGAATTCACGTGCTGCTCATCTCCCGACGTATAAGATATGAAGCTGGTTTTTAAACCTGAAACTTCTGCACAACTCCGCACTCCTTACTACTATGGCTTAATCCTTGACCTAACCTTTCACGCCGCCAATCGTCATACCCTGAACAAAGTATTTTTGCAGGAACGGATACACCATCAGAATCGGAACACTTGCAATAATTGTCATGGTTGCCCGAATGGAGGTCGGTGTAACGGCAACGCCGCTATTATCGGCAGATTGATACACATCACTTGCTGAAGAAGTTGCCGAAGTGGTCGAGGTTTGCAGAATCTTCATCAGTTCATATTGCAGTGTGCTTAACTCCTTGTTAGACGAGTTGTATAGAAAAACGTCAAACCAGGAATTCCATTGACCTACGGCTACGAAAAGAGATACGGTCGCCATAGCCGGTATTGTTAACGGCAGAACAACCCGGATGAATGTCGTAAATTCACCGGCTCCGTCAATGCGGGCCGATTCCAGAATTCCTTCAGGCAGCCCTTCAATAAATGAACGAATGACAATCATATTAAATACACCAATGACTCCCGGAATGATATACACCCAGAATGAGCCAATCAGACCGAGGTCACGAATCAGCAGGTAACCAGGAATCAATCCACCACTGAAGTACATCGTGAATACAAAGAACATGGTGACAAACTTGCGAAGCACAAATTCCTGCCGACTGAGCGTGTACGCAAGCATCGCAGTACAGAATACGGACACTATGGTACCAATAATCGTACGAAGCGCCGAGATCAGCGTGGCATGATAGATATCGGATTCACCAAAGATGTATTTATAGTTATCGAGTGTCCATACCCTTGGCCACAGATAGATCCCACCACGAATTGCATCGTTGGCATCATTTAATGATACAGCAATCATATTGATAAACGGATAAATGGTAACAATCATTAGACAGATCATGAAGATGATATTAAATGCATCAAACGCACGGTCCCCGGCGCTGCTGTTCCGCAAGCGGGATGATTTTGCTTTTGGCATGGCCTAGGCCCTCCTCTTAGAATAGTCTGCTTTCTCCCATTTTTTTGGCGATGTAGTTGGCGGTGAACAGGAAGATGAAGCTGACCACCGTTTTGAAAATACCGGCTGCTGTACCCAAGGAGAAGTTCCCGAGTCCCAAACCATACTTCAGGACAAAGATATCCAGGTTTTCTGAATAATCCATGTTCATTCCGTTGCCCAGCAAATACTGCGGTTCAAATCCGGATTCCAGGATGCTGCCCATATTCATAATCAACAAAATCACGATAACCGGCTTCAAGCCTGGCAGGGTGATGTATAACATGCGTTTGAAACGGCTCGCTCCATCAATCTCTGCGGCTTCATACTGTGCAGGATCAATGGAAGTTATGGCTGCCAGATAAATAATCGTGTTCCAGCCCACATCTTTCCACACTTCGGTGGCCCCCAATATGCCCCAGAAATACTCCCCTTTTCCCATCCATAGTACAGGACTGTCGATCAGATGAAGCTTCGTCAGAATAAGGTTGACGATGCCATCAGGAGACAGGACCGTGAGTACAATACTCGAAGCAACAACCCACGAAATGAAGTGAGGCAGATAACTTACCGTTTGCACAAAACGTTTGAAAATAATGTTTTTGAGCTCGTTTAACAGCAGCGCGAGTGTAATCGCTGTGACAAAGCCAAGCACCAGCTTGATCGAACTCATCACCAGTGTATTTCGCAGTACACGATAGAACGTATTGTCCTCAAACAGGGTTTGAAAATGCTTCATGCCTACCCACTGCTGATCGGCAAAGGCTCTTGCCGGTTTGAAATTCTGGAAAGCCATCGTCCAGCCCCATAAAGGCAAATATTTAAATATGAATGCCCAGATCACAAAGGGTATACACATAAATGCCAAGGTTCGCTGCTGTAACAGTCGTCTATAAAATGTGTTTTTCTGTTCCCTTTTGCCGCCATTGACTGGTGGAACAGAGTGAAGGGATACATTTGGCTTCTCCATGGTGCAGATACTCCTTTCCCTATGCTGTCATTCGTGCGCCAGAATAAAAAGCTTCCCTTGATGGATTCCCGTTTTCTTCGGCGCACGCAACAGTTTGTATGCTTCTAACAGCTCTCAATAGTTTTGATTCTGGTTAGCTCTAATGAATTACCATTTACCTGCAACCCGGTTCTGCACCACTTCGGTGATCTTTTTCTCGTAACCTGCTTTATCCAGCTTGTTGAACTCGGTCATGTAATCGTTCCAGATCTTATCAAAGTTCGATGGTGCACCGAGAATCATCTCAGGTAAATATTTGCGCTGCAGATCATCTGATTTCGTTGTAAAAAGCTGCTCAGGTGAACCCTGCTCCAGAGCGATAGACCATGCCGGGAACCATGGCCGGTCCTCGGGCTTGTTGAAGAGCTCACTAAATGTTTTGATGCCATACGCATCCAGAAATTTTTTATCTCCTTCGGTGTAGGTTGATGCAACCACTTCTGGCTGATTGCCCGGACTGAATGCGTTTCCATCGGACAGAGTGGATTCTCCTCCATAACGAGGCCAGTCATTGCTGAAGTAGGTGAACCCGAACTTGCGGCCCAACTCCACGTCATCATGTATTTTACGTTGCTCGTCGTTGGCGTAATAGAAACGGCCTTTTTCATCTACACTGTAGGTTTGATCCTTGATGCCCCATTGAGTAAGAATTTGATTCTCTTCTTTGAGCAAATTGTCAAAATACTTGATAATCCGTTCCGGATCTTTTGCATTTACGGTAATTCCGGTTGCATAGTTGTTTACAAAGCCCGGTGGATCGACATATTGATCCTTTATGCTTTTATCAAAGACGATGGGAAGCGGCGCATAACGCTTCTCATCAATACCTGCTGCAAGCAGGTTTTTGGACGCATCTCCAATCTGCCAAGCGTAGTTAAAATAACCAAGAACACGTCCTGAGGTCAGTTTGGCGAGATATTGGTCCTTGTTCATCGTGAATGATTCCGGATCAAGCAATCCCTTTGCATTAATTTCGTTCAGCTTTTTGATCCATCGTTTCTGCTCTTCCGTTCCGGCAACGGTTCTGGCTACATGGGTGTTCATATCAACCATAACGCCCCCGTCATTCGGATATCCTGCGAGGTGCATGGCTGGATTCTGCAGCGTGAAGAAGTTGTTGGCTACTCCTGCAAGGGATACAAAACCGATCGTTTCTGCCCCGTCAACGGTTGGATGCTTCTCCTTGTAGTCCTCAATCAGGTCAAAATATTCATCCAGAGTTGTAATTTTTGGATAATTAAATTCCTTCAGTACGGAACGTTGAATCCAGAAGGCTCCGCCCCCGACATTTGGACTTCCTGAATACTCACCCTGATTTGCCGTATAAGGAAGCGCATATATTTTGCCGTCCTCCGGATTTCTCATTTTATCAAAATAAGGTCCGTATACCTTTTTGATGTTTGGTCCATATTTTTCGATTAGATCATCTAGCGGTATGTAAGCACCAGCATCCAGCAGCTTGGACATTTCTCCACTGGAGGCGATAACATCCGGGTAATCTCCACTCGCAATCATGACGCCCGCTTTGGTCGCGCTGTCGCCAACGAGGTATTCCATTTTCCAGTCTACGCCCGTCTGGTTCTGAAGCTCCTTGCCAATCGTCGTTTCGCTGGCCAACGTATCCTTCTTCCCTGAAGAGAACATGTAATACGAGAATGTTACTGGACTGTTATCATCCTTTTCGGCACTAGACGAATCCCCTGGAGAGGAGCTGCTTGAATTGCAACCAGCCAGAAGGGAAGCCAGTAGCACGGCTAAGCCTGTCGTTTTCAGAAGCGGTTTTAACATGTGTTTTGTTCCCCCTTTTTAATTAAGCGTTGTCTGTAAGCACTCTCAATATATCAAGATAACGCTTTCACAGTTACCTACAAAACTGTACTTTGTGCTTTAAAAAGTATATCGTTCCATTATTCGCCTTTAAATGAATTATGCTCAAATGGAAGTTTGATATGAATTGTTGTCCCCCGTCCTTCTGCTGATTGTATGGCCAAAGAAAAGCGATCCATGTAACAAAGCTTCAAACGGCTGTATGCATTTTTCATGCCAACATGCTCGCCCATGTCTACATTCTGATCCAGATAAAGCAGCAATTCTTGCAATCTGGCGGCAGACATGCCAATCCCGTTATCCTCCAAGCGGATATGCAGCTCCTGCTCCTCTACACGTACGAACAGTTGAATCAAACCTACTCCGGGAGTTGACTCAATACCGTGAATACTGGCATTCTCTACAAATGGCAAAATAACCATTTTAGGAATCCGATATTTTAAAGCAGCCTCATCCGCCTCAATGTGATACTGAAGCTTCTCTCCGAAACGATATTTTTGAATTTGCAAAAAGCTGTCGATGAGTTCCAGTTCTTCTTTTACGGTCACTTCATGCTGATTCCAGCTAATAGACTTGCGGAACATTTTGGCCATATGGTGCACGATCTTGGCGGTTTCCTTCTCTCCCTTGATCAAACTTCGCATCCGCACAGATTCGAGCGTGTTAAACAGAAAATGCGGATTAATCTGACTATGCAGCGCATGCAGTTGAGCCTGCTGCTGCTTCAGCTCCAGATCTTTTTTCTGAATATCTGCCAGGTATACTTCATCGATCAGACTTCGAATCGTCTCGGTCATTCGATTAAATTCTGTGGTCAGCTGACCGATCTCGTCTCTGGCATCCTCAGGTGGAATCGTCTGAAAATTCTGGGTTTTCACCTTCTTCATATGTTTCAGAATTCGGACCAGTCTTACGTGTATGGATCTGGACATCGCAGCAATAATGATGGTAGGCAGCACAAAGTTAATACACGCCAGCCAGACTACAAAAGACCTGGATTGGCGTACCTCCTGCAGCACAATTTCTTCATCCATGACCCCTTGCAATGACCAGCCTTCCAGATAGTTGATGCCTGAATAGACCCGCTCAAAGCGAATGGTCTTGTTGGAAAACTCCATATTGCCATACAGCTCCCCGACAGAAGTAGGCCCTGAACTGGAACGATTAGAAAAACGGATATATCCTGCAGGATCAACCAGATACACGCTGCCATCAAAACCGCTGTTGCGAAACTGCTCTTTCATCAGGTCCATGTTAAAGTCAATTTTGAGCAGCTGTTCAATTCCCCCGGTATCACTGTTGTTCAAGCGCTGAACAAGACTTAACCCCTGATCTCCAGTAACCAAAGTTGGGTATGGCGCAGTGTGATTCTTCAATTGTTGGTACCAGCTGGACTTGCGGACGACTTCGGTCAGATGCTCAATGTAACCCGATGACAAAATGGTCGGATTATCCGTGAACACCTGGTACCAACGAATGCCTTGGCTCATTTGACCAGAAAACTCACTCTGGAGATAGGAATTATACGCACGAATGTACTCCGAGTGACTGCTAAACGAACGGGATAATGTCTCGTTGAATATGGGATCGGCATACAGAGAATACGACAGCCCTACTCCCTGATCAATTGTAACGCGCAGTTCATTCTTCAGATTGTTTAACGCAACCCCTGCATCACGTGTCTTCTGACTGCGAATATTCGCAGTTGTCACCTGGTAGAAAGCAATATTGGTAAACACAATCGGGATAAACACGGATAATACATACATTATCAGCAGCTTGTCCCGAAGCTTCATATAATTCAGATTCCAGCGCATCACTCGGCCCCCCGCAGTCCTTCCTCTTTCAGCAGATTACGATAGGCTGTAGGAGTCATGTTGAGGATTTTCTCAAATTGCGTCACAAAATAATCTGCATTCTGAAATCCGATGCGGGCCGCCACCTCATACATTCGCAGGTCCGTCTGACGTAAAAGCTTCTGTGCCTCCTGAATGCGGAGATGAAGCAAATATTCATTAAAATACTGATTATAGCTTTTGCGAAAAAGCCTACCCAGATAGACCGGGTTCATATAGAACTCGGCTGCAATGCTTTTAAGGCTGATGTTCTCCATATAATGGGAATCAATATATCGTTTGATCTTGTTGATATCACCCTTGGACTGTTCTGAACGCAGCTGTGCGATATATTGCTCCGCTTCCTCAAGTGCAACAACAAACGCTTCCTTGAGAAGACGCAGATTCCAGCCATCCTGTCCTTGCTCTGCGAGTGACTTGAGCTGCTGCAAACCCGCCTCACTGCCTCCCATCTCATGAACTACAGCGAGAATGCCCGTCATGCAGCGCACAAGTGAACCTGTGACTGCTTGAGGAGAGAAACGGCGGGAATGAAACAGCTTGAACATCTCCTCCACCACGGTATGACAAGCGACGCGGTTACGTTCTTCCAGGCTCAAAATCAACGGATCAACCACTTCGTGATTTACATTAAAAACGTATAAAGGCTTGTCCTTTACTTCGGAATACCAAATCACATTACCGTGTTCCGCAAATTTATGTCGGGATGCTTCATCTGCTTCGGCGTAAGACCGCGGTGCATCACTCATGTCATTCACCATCGTACCAGCATACAGCGCCACATCTGCCTGCAGCTGTTCACTTAATCTGTTCTGAATTTTCTGAATCTGATCTTCTATGTTTTCTTTACGATGCTTCTTGTGTGATTCTTTACAGAGAAGCACTAGGGCAAATCTGCCTCGCTGCTCCTCAATGACGTATAAATGGAATACATCTCCCTCTAACCCTTGCAGCAAATCGGAAACATGCTGAACCGTTATATGTTTGATCTCTGCACCCGTCAAAATTTCAATCAATACAAGCATAAGTGAAGTCTGACGGTCCATACCGAGCATGTCTGCATATCGGTTCTCATCTTCTTTGCGTACCTGTCCCTTGATCATGTCTTTGAGCATAATACGACTCGCCTGCTCTTCTGCCAAAAAGGCATGTTTCCGCTTGTTTCGAATCAAGTCAGCCGACTTTTGCAGCGTTGCCGTCATCTCTTCATCGTCAATCGGTTTCAGGATATAATCCTGCACACCATATCGAATGGCCTGTTGAGCATACTTGAAATCATGGTATCCGCTAATGATGATAAACACAGGCTCCATAGTCGGTGAATTGGCTACAGCCCGGATTAGCTCCAATCCATCGAGAATGGGCATTCGAATATCCGTAATAATGATATCGGGCTGCAAACATTCCGCTTTTTTGAGCGCCTCCAGTCCATTCTCTGCCTCTCCAGCAATCTCCATGCCCAGACTATGCCAGTCAATCAGCTCATACATCCCTTTGCGAATAAACATTTCATCGTCGACCAGCAATACTTTTAACATGACATCCTCCCCTTCCCAGTAACGAAAAATAATCCATCTGCCGTAAATCAACTTCAGACGGAATACGGTAAGTCGTGCTGTGCAAGCGAGCTACCCCAAAATAATAAGCAATCTAAAGTATGTATCCATATAATAGTAAACGCTTACATTTTTATGGATAATTCATGAGATTGTTTCCATTCTATAGTTTGTTGTCCCCATTTTCAATGCGAAAATGATGCATTTTATTGCGCGAAAGTACGCATCATCTTCGGTGAAAAGCAAAAAAGCGACCCGTACCAGGTCATGTACCCGGACGTTTCGCTTAAATAATGAAGCAAAGCATGCTCACAAAAACTCCGATAACAGAAACACCCTCCAATCGCTGTTATCCCCAGATTTCTTGTTTCCCTTTTAATGAAATCGAATGCTGTTCATGCTTAAAATCCAGCTCGATCTGTTGTGACAAATATGATACGGTAACGGTCGCAGCTGCACTTGAACGCAGCGTAGCTGAGATCAATTCTCCATCAAGCCATTCCATATCCACCTCAATTCCTCCACGTGCTCGCAGCCCCCGAACTGAGCCTTTGGGCCATGCACTTGGCAGAGCAGGAAGAAGGAGAATCTCGCCCGCATGACTTTGCAGCAGCATCTCGGCAATACCTGCCGTCCCCCCAAAGTTACCGTCGATCTGAAACGGGGGGTGATCACAGAACAGATTAGGCAGCGTAGAAGATCGCAGCAGCTCAACCACGTTATCGTGTGCCAGCTCACCCAACTCAAGTCTGGCCCACATATTGAGAATCCAGGCACGGCTCCAGCCCGTATGCCCTCCCCCATGCTGAAGTCTGCGATCCAGCGTAACCCGAGCCGCCTTCGACAGTTCAGGTGTTGTGCGCGGAGTAATCTGTGATCCCGGATGTAAGGCAAACAAGTGGGAGATATGCCGATGGCCTGGTTCAAGCTCCTCATAATCATTGCTCCACTCCTGAATCTGTCCGTGCTTCCCGATGTCAATGTCAGGAATACGCGATAACGCTTCGCGTAATTGTATAACAAACGACTGATCCTGCTGCAAAATATGTGCGCTTTCTATACAACGGTTAAACAGCTCACGAATGATCTGGTTGTCCATCGATGCCCCGTAACAAAGCGAACCAGACTCACCATTTTCTAATATGTAAATATTCTCTGGCGAGGATGATGGACATATGACAAGATTGTCCTCAGGGTCTTCCACGAGGAAATCCAGTATAAATTGGGCTGCCTCCTTCATTGTTTCATATGCTTGGGACAAGAAAGCTTTATCCCCGCTATATGCATAATGCTCCCACAGATGCAAGGATAGCCATGCGCCACCCATCGTCCAGAAAGTAGATGTCAGGCATACGTCCTGCGGTGCAGGATCCGCCCATATATCTGAATTATGGTGCGCTACAAAGCCCCTGCATCCGTACATCTGGCGTGCCGTTTCCCGCCCACGCACCTTCAATCTGTCGATAAAATCAAACAGCGGAATATGACATTCTGCCAAATTACAGCTTTCCGCCAGCCAATAATTCATTTCAGTGTTGATGTTAATGGTATACTTGCTGTCCCACGCCGGGAGCATGTCCTTGTTCCATATACCTTGCAAATTAGCAGGCAGTGAACCCGGACGGCTGCTGGAAATGAGCAGATAACGTCCAAACTGAAAATACAAGCTGACCAGTTCAGGATCATTAGCTCCGCTCTGAAGTCTCGCTAAACGCTGATTCATGGGCAGATGGATGTAATCCCGGTCTGTATCTCCACCTTCAAGACGCAGATTTACCCGTTTGAACAGAGCTTGATAATCCGCAATGTGATCTCCAAGCAGTTGCTCGTATGGCTTGGCAGCGGCTGCTTCTATTCTTCGCAGGCATTCTGTGACAAGCTCTTCCTTGGCATAGCGAAAATCGGTGCAGGCTGCAATCAGCACAGTTGCCGAATCAGCATGACCAAGCGATATTTGACCACCCGAGTACCGAAGCTCTCCGCCTTTGTGTATTACCCGAATGGCACAGCAGAAGCGAACCCCATCCTCGCCGCCGCTTCTTCCCCGGATGATCATATCGCCATTACTGCGCTGTTCAATTCGATCAAGCAGCGACTGGAAGCCAACCGGGTGTCTTAATGCACCGGATAACGGAGACCAGTTCAGCACGGAACCTCTCCCGAAAAGTGAGGTGAATGATATCTGGCCTGGCATACTGCCGCATAGGTGAACAGCCATGACCTGGTCGGGATAACTCGAAAAATAGCTGCGCGTAAACGTTACTTTTCCGGAAGTATACTGCATCTCAACGAGTCCTTGCTCCAGGTCAAGATGCCTCTGGTAATCCGTTATTTCCTCATTGCTATTATGCATAGCCATATAAAAATCACCAAGCGGCTCGTAATGACGCTGCCCGTCGGGTACACCCACCAGCGATGTGAGTGCAAGCTCTTCGGCCTGCTGAATCCGGCCCTGGAACAGAAGCTGCCGTATTTCGTCCAGAGAATTCAGCGCCCGCGGATTGTTCCGTTCCATCGGCCCGCCATACCACAGGCTGTCTTCGTTAAGCTGAACTCTCTCCAGATGTGCTCTTCCGAAAATCATACCGCCTAGGGTTCCGTTTCCAATCGGAAATGCTTCCTCCCACTGCTGCGCCGCGTTATCAAACGAGATTTTATTCACGTTCATCCTGCACCTCCAATAAAAATGCTCGGTCTGCTACAACACCAAAGGTAGGCTGCGTAGTCTATTTATTCAGTTTACCTTCTTCACAAGCTTGACTGAATGTAGAAAACTAACCTAGAGCTTCACAATATTAACCCCGTCTCGAGAATTGCCGCATAATAACGCATTTACTTTATTTTACTTTCTGTACGGATATGATCCCAATAATCACCAACCAGCCCTTCGATAATCGAACTGCTTGCCCAAGGCATAAGACAGAACCAGGTGCTGGACGGTGTTCCATCGGCATAAGTTTCTGTAACGAGTCCTTGCGAGTGACAGAAGCGCTCAGACATCCATCCCTTTTTGCCATAACCGAATTCACCATCATAACGATTGTAGGTCTGGCAGCCCCAAGCCACGGTGTCCTTCATGCGCTGACGGATATAATCATCCTCACGATGTTGAATATAATATAAAAGCTCATCAATCAGATTGCTGGACATCGGATGAATGTGCGGGTTAGCTACAGAAGTCACGCTGCCCCCAGAGCTAGACCAGTTCAATGTGCTTAGTGGCGGTATGTTTACAGGTGAGTTGTAACAAAATTTGAAGGTGAACTCATAGCAGATTGCATCTCTCATGTGATGAAGGAAGATCTCTTCACCCGAAAGAGCATGCAAAAATCGCAACGCTTTGATATAAGCAAGTATGCCTTCGGAATCCACTGCCTTGTCTGCATCAAGCGGAGCACCATAACATTCCATTTGTTTCACATACATATTGTAATAATGTGTTTCACTGCGCCTCATTTCCTCTAAAGAAGACAGATCGCGAGTTAACCAGCTGTAATAGGCTTTTGCCGCAAGACACCATGCTCCGCTAAAGGCGTCGTATTCCAGGCCTGCACCTGTGCGCTCGGACAGAATTGTCGGATACTCTCCATCCGCATTTTTGTTGAGTTCCAGACGATCAAGCACTCTCTTGACATAAGCGAGCCAATCATCATGCTGAATATGGCGTATGCGAAGCTCATAGTCATAACATTTGAGAATATAAAACATGGCTTGCCCGACAAGATATGCAGAATGCCCTGGTGTACGCATTCCATCAAACCACCATCCTTTAATGCTCCAGTTCCCATCCTGATACGCATCGTAAGGCAATCCTGACTTTGAATTCAACGCATTCTCTATAATATTGGTTAGGCAAGACAGAGCCTGCTGACGCATACGTTCATCGTTCTGACGCAGTGCCGCGAGCAGCATGGGAGCCGCAATCGTCAAGCCGTTAGTCCAGCTGATCGAGATGATCTTGTTATACCGATATGCTCCGCTCTCCACATCCTCATATACAAATGTAGAATAATGCCGATCTTCCGGAAGCCAAGCGTAATCCCGAATAGCGCCTGATAAGTCGGATACAGCTGTGCTGATGCTGCTTCCTTGCCGCGGATGCTCATGGTACTTATGATAGATCGACTCAATGGCCGCATTAATGCCTAGTGGTGAGGGGGACTCATAATCATAGAGTTCAAGTGTGAATTCCACCGACTCCCCTGCTTCCAGCTCGAATACGTTCTCTGACATAGACGAGCGCTCATGCACAAGCCTTGATTTGATGAACAGCAGCGGCGCATTCTCATACCCTAAGGTGTATCCCACTGTTCCTTTTTCAATTGAACATGTAAAGCCCCCATACTGCAAAAAATCTCCTTGGCACCCCGGATACCAGGGCTGCTTCCATCCACTGTTCTCGCTTTGAATCCAATATGGACTCGCGCTAAGTCCGACAATGCGTTCTGTATCATACACAAGCGCTATCGGGTGAGACAAGCGATCACTTCGGACCATCCACCAGGGAGATGACGGACGAGAAGGTTTTCCTTCACGAAGTCTCGGATATTCGTTAGGCACATTCTGCGGTGCTTCTCCCCGGTTAAGTCCATACATAAAAGCAGGCAGGAAAAATCTTGGCCGCTGTTTCTTAAAAGGAAGCTCGATATGAATGACCCCGCCCCATCCCTGACTGTTTTCATTTTTAATCCTAATCTGTGCCTGTCGGGGATCTTCCGCACTTCCCGTACCATCAGTCATCGTCACTTCGGCATGAAGTCCATGTGTACTTAAACATGTATACTCTGTTCCGGCTTGTTCTCTGCTGCGTGCAGTAAAGATCAGTTCCATACAATCCTCCCGTTCTGTTTTTCTTAACACCACGAAAACGCTTGCATATTTTAATATAAGATGCTAGGATGGTACCATTTTATAAGTTCAGGTTTGCCATTTCTTTGCTTGGATTGTGTTATTTATTGCGCCAAACGATAAGGAGGCCTACGTGATATGGATGAAACACTGGATTATCTGTATGATCCTATTCACACGGATCTGCTCTATCTGCATCGTATTACAACCTACAATATGGGAACGTTTTATCATCGGCATAACGGGTGTGAGCTATATATTTTCTTGCGGGGCCATGTAAATTTTTACGTGGAAAACAAGTGTTATTCCCTTCAACGCGGTGATCTCATTGTGCTAAATCCTGAAGAAATGCATCGTTCCTTTGCACTGGACATCAATGAATATGAACGAATTACAATCAATCTGCAAAAGTCATACCTAGATCGGTTATCCACACCCTCTACCAATCTCTCATCCTGTTTCGTCCATCGTTCGAAAGGTAAAGGGAATATTGTTCATCTGGAGGAACAGGAACTGGAGCTTTTTCTTTCAATAACAACACAATTAGAGGAAAACTTGACAAGCTCTAGCTATGGTTCAGATGTAATGAGAAATACGCTGGTTTCCAGGCTGCTACTCATGACCAATCTGGCTTTCCAGCACACATCGTATGTCCCCACTGACATTATGCCTGAACTGGTTCGGAAGACGCTGGACTATATTGATGCCCACCTGACAGAACCCTTTTCACTTCAGTGCTTGTCAGATCAACTTTTTACCAACAGCAGCTATATTAGTCGGCAATTCAAAAAACATACCGGACTCACCATTCGAAACTATTTGCTCTCACGCCGCATTGAGCTTGCTAAAGTTTGCTTGTCTGATGGCATGAGTATTACCGAGACGTGTTATCAGTCCGGCTTCGGTGATTATGCCAACTTTATTCGCAGCTTCACCAAACGGGTCGGGATTTCACCAGGAAAGTTTGCCCGCAACCCTATCCATACAAATGACTAGGCATCTCGGTTCTCGCTATTTTTATTGTTAATTTATCGCTATGTAAATACTCTGTTATCATGGTCTGTTATCATGGATTGGAGGACCTTCATGGATATTTCAAAAGCTACATACGGCTTTCGATTTGCAGATGATCATGAGCTTGCTCTATGCAAACTGTATGCTGCGGGGGCTGATATCATCACGGATTCTTCATATTATTGGGACGGGCTGGAGCGCACGGATGGCCCACTTCTTTTATTTCAATATACGTTTTCAGGTGAAGGCATCTTTGAAAATAACAGCAAAACATATCGCGTCAGATCCGGACAAGCTTTTCTTGCAGAAATTCCTGGACCTCATCGATATTACTATCCTGTGGATGCCACTGAACCATGGCAATTCATTTTCCTGTTATTTCGGCCCGATCTCATCTCCGCTCACTGGAGGAAGTTTAAACGCGAGGCCGGTGAAGTGCCTTCTCTACACATGGACTCTGCACCTGTTCGCCTGCTGCGCATGATTGTAACCGATGCTGCAGCAGGACGAATTACGGACCCGTTCATCGCTTCCTCCAGTGTATATCAATTCATGACCGAGTTGGTTCGTCTGCAGACGACAACACGTCATAATCGTGAGAATTGGTCTGAGCATATTCGGCAGGCAGCGGCTTACATCGAGAATGATTATGCCAGCATGATCAGTATGGATCAGCTCGCAGAGCGGGTTTCCCTGTCCAAATATCATCTCATTCGCAGGTTTTCCGCAAGTACCGGGATGACTCCAGGTGTGTATCTTACGCGTGTACGTATCGAAAAAGCGATGGAATTGCTGCGGGGCACTACACTCAGCATTGAACAGATTGCATCACGGATTGGATATTCCAGCGGAAGTTATTTTATTAAAGCTTTTCGAGGATTAACAGGACTTACGCCTGGAGATTTTCGAAGCGGCGGCGAGAGTCTGGTCTATCGCAGGCTGTTTTTTGACTGACCGCAATATATTGCTATTGAAGGCTCAACATTACTGTAGATAATTATATTTCTCTTGATTAAGATGAAGGTATTCAGAGCAATAATTTTAATCCGTTGAGACAAAGGAGCATACACATGAACCATACTCATGCGGCACCAACACCCCCTCTTGGCTGGAACAGCTGGGACTGCTACGGCGCTGCCGTAACGGAAGCCGAGATTCGCGGTAATGCAGATTACATGGCTGAACATCTCAAGGAATATGGCTGGCAATATATCACCGTAGACATTCAGTGGTATGAACCTTTGGCGCATTCTTCTCTATATCGCCCCTTTGTGCCGCTGATTATGGATGAATACTCTCGTCTGATGCCAGCCGAGAACCGTTTCCCTTCCGCAGTCGGCGGACTGGGCTTCAAACCGCTGGCTGACTACGTCCACAGCCTTGGGCTCAAATTCGGGATTCATATTATGCGCGGTATTCCCCGGCAAGCTGTTCATGCAGGTACGGCTCTTCTAGGAACCGAGGCCACTGCTCGTGATATCGCTCACACCAATTCCATCTGTCCGTGGAATACGGATATGTATGGCGTGGATCACAACAAAGAAGGCGCACAGGCCTATTATGATTCATTGTTTGAATTATACGCCTCATGGGGCGTGGATCTGGTAAAGGTGGACGATATTGCCGCTTCCAGATTATACGACACGCATCAGCCTGAGATTGAGATGATCGCAACAGCTATACAGCGTGCCGGACGGCCTATGGTGCTCAGCCTTTCTCCTGGTCCTGCTCCGGTAGAATATGCAGCATTTTTTGCAGAACAGGCCAATATGTGGCGGGTTACGGACGATTTCTGGGATCGTTGGCCCCTGCTGCTTGATATGTTCGACCGCTGCCGTACATGGCAGGGTGTTCCGAAGGAGGGATGCTGGCCGGATTGTGATATGCTGCCTCTGGGACACATCGGTATTCGTTCTGTAGATGGAGGCGGTGCTGACCGCTGGACCAGATTCACCCCGGACGAGCAGTTAACGATGATGTCACTGTGGAGCATCTTCCGTTCTCCTCTCATCTTTGGCGGTGAACTGCGGGATAACGATGACTGGACACTGTCTCTGCTGACGAATCGCGAGGTACTGCGGATGCATCGTGAAAGTCATGGTGCCAGGGAAGCACTGCGGCAGGGCGATCTGATTGTGTGGACCGCTGAACATGCGGATGGTTCTACTTACGTCGCTGTGTTTAATGTAGGTGAGCAGCATGTGCTCCCGGTGGAAATTGACCTGAAAACGGTCGGTTTGTCTGCTTCCGTTGTAAGAAAAGGAACAGAACTATGGAGCGGCGATGCTGCCAAAGTCGATGGGGACATTTTACACGCCGATGTGCCGTCACATGGTGTGCGATTGTACCTTTTAGCCTGAGATTTTCATGAAGAAGAGGCCTGTCGTTTGTGACAGACCTCTTCTTTCGTTATTTCATTTTTAAATTGTAAACGGCCTGCACATCCAGAACTTTCATCAGATCCATGTAGATGATTGCTTCATTGATCCTTGGGATTTACGATCAAAGTACCAGCGATACAGAAACGTCATCACCCCAACCAACATGGCAAGCAAAATAAAGAGGTTACTATATACAAATGCAGAGGACAGGCTGATAAAAGGATTGATATGAAACTGCTGTGCTCCACTGTCGATAACCTTGCCAAGAACTGTTGTAGATACCGAAGCTGCGATGAAATTAAACATGGATAACAGACCCATGCCAATGCCCACCTGTTCCTTGGAAAGTGTCTGTGCAATCGTATTAGACAACGCAATTTGCATATACGATTGACCAAGGACCGCTAAGACTAGAAAAGATGAAACGAAAATCAATGACACACCGCCAGCAAGCGATAGACTTATGAAACCGATAACGAGCATCGTTGAGGCTGTATACATCAAATAAGCATTTCCTTTCTTGTCAGCTAACGTTCCACCGCGCCTTCCCAGTAATGCTGCGATTAAAGCGGATGGCAGCATAATCAAACCTGTCAGAGCTGGATAAGCATCATACACATTGGTTAATAACTGAGGGATGATAAATGGAATGCTGAATCCGCAGGCTACCAACAGAAACGAAATAAACATTCCCCATGTGTAGGATCGATTACGAAATACAGCTGGCTGAACAAACGGTGATGCGGCACGAAGAATACGAAGGATAAACAATGCTAACGCTACAATACCCAAAAGCAAGTACCCCAAATTCAACTTGGTTAGTGCGAGAAGTATAGCTCCAATGCTTACTGCAAGCAGCATCCCGCCGATGTAATCCATCTTTTCATAGACTCCCTTCTCATCATTCAAATACCTTCGATAAAAAGGCAAAGTCAACAGGGAAAGCAGCGGAATTGCAAATAGAAACTTCCAGTTCAGAGCACTAGAGACTAATCCGGCAACGATGGGGCCTAAAGCAGATCCCAGAGCAATTCCGATCGCAGAGGTACCTAGTGCTTGACCACGCTTGTTTGGGGGAAAATAGCGAACGGGTATGATCATGGCAAGTGCTGGAATGACTGCAGCACCAGCTGCCTGAATCAGGCGTGCCAAAATAATCATGAAGTAGGAAGTAGACAGAATTCCTATCACGGACCCGGCAGCCAACAATAAGAGCCCAAATGTGATTAAATGTTTAATGCTGTATCGATCTGTTAGCTTCCCGTAAGTGACTGTACCAACGGCGTATACAATTAAATATCCGGTAACGATCCAGCTTGTCTCGGAAGCTGACCGTTCGAATTGATCCCCAATGACGGGTAAAACCACATTAAACATCATTCCGTTCATTACAGAGATGATCAATGTGAAGACAAGCACACGAAGTAGTGCCGTTTCTTTACCGGTTGAAGGTGTATCCTGGAGCTCTAAACTCTCTGTGTTCTTCATCTTTTTCCTCTTTTCCATGCGTTATTTAAAATATAAAGAAATGACTGTCAGTACTTACTAACACAATATAGATTAAAAAACTAGGGCGTTAACGCCCTAGTGAACGTCCATACACTTTCGGTAATCACATCTTCTAATGAAAGCCACGGAAAATGTACATTATCCTCCATATGGTTAATAAACAAGCCGTAGTTTAATGCCATGAAGGAGAAAGCCTGTAATTCAGCATTGATCTGAATCACCTTGCCTTGCTCGTACATTGTTTGTAAATATCGGGTTAACAGCTCAAGTAACTGCTGCGGGTGCCTTATCGTTCGTGTTCTTAATTCCGGCAAATGATTCATTTCCTTCAGGCTGATCATAAACAATTTGCGGTTCTTATGCATAAGTTCATGATAGGTTCTGCTCACTAACAATAAGTCTGAATGCAAATTCCACACCAGTTTTTCCTCGAAAAGACGTGTCATTTCTGCGGCATAATGATATTCATCAAATGCGCTCTCAAGCAGATTTTGTTTCGTACCGAAGTGGCGAAATAACGTCTTCTCACTTACACCCGCGGTTAAGGCAATCTCCTGTGTTGTAACACTTTTATATCCTTTTAACGAGAACAGATCAATTGCGGTTAACATTAACTTTTCTCTTGTGCTTTGTTTACTTGGATTGGACATCAAGCTCTCCTTATTATTGCAATGTCAGTGACCACTGTCATAAGAGAAGACTACCTTTTGCTTATCTCTTTGTCAAGTATCTCAATGAAATTTCTGCTCCATGGCTTGGATGGCAAGTTGAAAAGCCCGAATTCTTCTCTCAAGCAACGTATGTTGAGGTGTTCCAGCTGTCGACTTCTCCATCATTCGTTCAAGAGAAGGAAGGAGATTGTTCATCACTTGACGTGCCTCGGATATTTCCAAGCTGCTATAATGTTGGTCATCTCTCCCATTCCAGGTGTGCTCCAATGTATATAAACTGACGATTAGCGCATGAAGTCGTTTCTCTATAACAGATGTATTAGCTTCCTTCCCCTTCATGTTCTTCAGCGCGTTTTCCGATTTGCGGATCGCAGACTGAAAGGCTTCAATGGATTGTCGTTGTACAATCTCAGGTACGGGTTCGGTCATAGGATGATACTCCTTTGCAAGAGATTTAAAGTGACTGTTATATGGATGTAGATACAATACGTTCACTGTTTTCAGGAATCCTATTATAGTCCTATATGGAATAAATGTACAAAACAAAAAAAGCCGCATATCGCGACTTTTTTGTGCTGAACCATGATAGTACGGATTAGAGCACCTTTTCCAAAAAACTGATTGTACGTTCGTGCTGCGGTTTACCGAAGATCTGTTCAGGATTACCTTCCTCAACAATATATCCTCCGTCCATAAAAATAACCCGATCCGCAACTTCGCGGGCAAAGCCCATCTCATGCGTAACAATGATCATCGTCATACCTTCCCTAGCGAGGTCCTTCATAACGCCAAGCACCTCGCCTACCATTTCGGGGTCAAGCGCTGACGTAGGCTCATCGAACAGCATCACATCCGGGTTCATCGCAAGTGCACGAGCAATAGCTACCCGCTGCTTCTGTCCACCCGAGAGCTGGCTTGGAAAGCTATCCGCTTTATCCGCCAGACCAACACGGTCAAGCAAGCGAAGCGCCGTGTCCCGTGCCTGCGCTTCATTTAATTTGCCAAGCTCCATCGGCGCAAACATAATATTTTTAAGCACGCTGAAATGCGGAAAAAGATTAAAGTTCTGGAATACCATACCAATGTTCTCACGAGCTTTATTGATATTGGTTTCACTGCTGTTCAAATCCTGATCATCAACGATCACATGACCTGCAGTGATGTCCTCCAGTCGATTAATGCAGCGCAGAAATGTACTTTTCCCTGAACCGGAGGGGCCAATGACACATACGACCTCTCCTTCGTTTACAACAACGTCAATGCCTTTTAACACCTGATTTGAACCAAAACTTTTTTTCAGTCCTTCTACTCTAATTTTACCCACGACGGATTCTCACCTCCAGATAATCGGCAATTCTAGTCAGTGTAATAATAACGATCAGATACATCACCGCAACGGTTAACCAGATGTCAAAGGAAGCAAACGTTCTGGCAATAATAATTTTACCCGATTGTGTAAGCTCAACCAGACCGATAACGGAGAGAATCGATGTATCCTTCAGCGTAATGACCATCTGGTTGATAAATGAAGGGATCATCACACGAATCGCTTGAGGAATGACAATTTCCATCATCGCTTTGCGATACGGAAGTCCAAGTGAACGAGCCGCCTCCATCTGTCCACGATCAATCGATTGGATACCTCCGCGGATAATTTCGGTGACGTAGGCACCCGCGTTCAAGCTCAGCGTCAGAATCGCTGCAAGAAACAGTGGCATCGTAAAGCCAAAGGCTTGCGGGATACCAAAATAAATGAAAAATGCGAGCACCAGCAACGGAATACCTCTGAAAATATCAACAAATACTGTAGCGATGCCACGCAGTATTTTGTTATGTCCTACTTTCATAAAGGCAAAAATCAAACCAATAATAAAAGCAAAAAATAACGACATCAGCGTGTACAGCAGCGTTTGCCACAGACCTTTCAGCAAAGCTGGAAGGGATTTGATGACAAGTTCCATTCGTCCCAGGTTTGCAACCGTTTCGGCGTTATCACCCAGATATTTATCGACGATACGCTGGTATTCACCATTCTCCTTGATGTTTGCAAGACCTGCATTAAACTTCTGCAGCAGCTCCTGATTTTTGCCCTTGCTTACAGCAAAACCATAAGGTGCTCCTTTTTCTTGTTCCGTAACCACTTTCAGTCCGTTGTTCTGATTCGCTCCATATTTCAGTACAGGAAAATCATCGAAACAAGCGACGGAATTGCCCGTTTTGACATCATCATACATCTGCGCTGAATCATCAAAAGGCACAATCGTATATCCATACTTTGACGCATTCGCCTCAGCAAAGCGATATCCTTCCGTACCCGTTTTAACGGCTACTTTTTGACCACGCAAATCCTCATAGCTTTTTACGGAATTATTGTTAACACTAACACCCATCACGACGCCAGATTCAAAGTAAGTATTGGAAAAATCAAATTTCGTTTTGCGCTCATCTGTAATGCTCATGCCTGCGATTACGCCATCCACCTGATTGGATTCCAGCGCCTGTACTGCGGCATTGAAGCCTAATGCCTTGATTTCATACTTGAAATTCTGATCCTTTGCAATTGCCGCCAGGATATCCATATCGATGCCGACAAAATCACCGTTGATGTCCTGAAACTCAAAGGGTGCAAAGGTGACATCCGTACCGATGACATAGGTTTTTTCTGTCCCGGATTGTGCCTGTACGCTTCCTATCCAACCTGTAAAGCCGGACACCAGAAGCAGTACCATCGTAAGTATAAGTATTGTAATCCTGTTATTCTTCATATGTCCTCCTCGGCTTGACGCCATACCATCGTTATGTTCCGCATCACGCTAAGCTTATTATTCTCAGCTCTTGACCAATCAATGCTCTTTCTACCCACCTTCATCTAATGTTTCCATGGCATTCCTCAAATGTACTTGTAAAATTCTATTATACTTACCCCAAGGGTGAGGTATGCGAAACCTAAGAGTTTAAAATTTGAATCATTAAAACGTCAAAAAAGCCGCAAAATGCGACTTTTTAGCTATCTTATGGAGTTTTAGGCCTTTATTTTAACGTTATCCCAAAAACAGATCCCGCTTCACCTGCAAAGACAATGTAGCCTTTCTCTGGAAGTATCATTGTTGTTTGACCGCTAACTACGCTATGATTCAGGCTAACACCAGTCGCATCGTATACAACAAAAGAACCATCTGAAGGGACGTTCACTTTCATTGCTTTCCCTCCAGCCGAAGACGGGATAGAGAACCATCTGGCGTAACCATTCGCCTGAATTGTCGTTTTCGATTGCTGACCTACATACATCGGTTTCACAATATCCTGGCTGGCATATATATTGCCTCCTTGTGAAATAAACTCTACACCGTCCTGTTTGAAAAATGTAAATTCCATCGTGTCACGTCCGGCTACACCAGGAATTTGTAATCGATTCATAGCTTGATCCGCACCGGTGATTGCATTGGTGTAAATATAACCTGGCAGTTCACTCAGCAATTGAATAGGGATAAGCGGCATCGCTGTATTATATAGAGTCGAGGTATGTTTTTCATTCACGAGTACATACGCTTTACCAACACGCGCTTGCCACGCAGCTTTGGCTTCGTCCGACAATGGATTCGCTTGCAGCTTCTGGGCCTTGTACTCCGACGAAGCAAGCTGCCCGAGTCCAGGTGCCGATTGATACGAACGTGTCCAAAGATACGTATTTCCGTTATCTTCCTTAACAAACTTCAGTTTCTCCGTACCTGCTTCATTTACAAAAGATCCATCAGCAATGTATGTGTACGTCTGCTCCGGACTATTGGGAGCCGTTAACATCGAGATCGTGAGTTGGCCGCTCTCCTGCACTTCCAGTTTCATTAATATGTTGGCGCCGCCGCCATAGATTCCTGAATGTTTCATCTCTTCTTTTGGCATATCCGCTTTTACAGGCACACCATGCGACTTCTCTGGTTTACGCTCCGGAATCAGCTTCTTTTCTTCCAGCGCACCGAGTAAGAGTTCCGTTGCTATTAATTGATTCGTTGAACTTGAACCTCCAGACGATGTAACGGCTGCAGCCATGTTATGCTCAGGCAATACGATTAGAGATGAATGATAGGCTATCGTATTTCCGCCTTTCGTCCACGCCTTGATCCCGTATTGATTGAAAGGAAACAAGCTCACACTGTCCCATCCGAGTCCATAGGCAATAGACGAATCGCTGTCCTCTGGCCACATTCCCCGTTTGTACTCTTCCTGTCCGGTAGCTTTCGCTGCTTCTTTGGAAAGAACACCATTCTTCTCATTCGTGAATACTTGTGACAGCTTCACCAAGTCTTCGGCTGTGGAATAGATGCCTCCTGAGGCAATCATGTTGGTTGTCTCCAAAGGCTGCTGTTCTTTCTTGGCGGAGTAAGTCGTTGCCATTTGATTCAAATCGAGTGGATCTTGTGGCGTCTTGGTATGATTCATGCCAAGAGGCGTTGTAATATTACGGTGCATGAATTCTGTAAAACTCAAGCCGCTGACTCGCTCCACCAGAATCTCGGCTAATGAAAACCCGTCATTACTATAAACCGAATAAGCTCCCGGATCTGCCTTCAAATGCTGTAAGGCTAACTGTTCCAGTAATGTATCATGAGCGTGAGTGTCTGGATCTTCGAATAAAATAGCACTATTACTGGAAGTGCCAAGCAGTCCCGATGAATGATTTAACAGCATACGTACTGTAATTTGGGCAAAACGCTTGTCCTTCATTTTAAATTCAGGAATATAGTCCACTACAGGATCGTCCAGTTTCACTTTACCCTCATCAACCAGCTTCATGACAGCGGTTGTCAGGAACATTTTACTTGTTGATCCTATGCCATACATGGTACCTGACGTAAGAGGTACATGATTGGACGGGTCGTTGATTCCTGTCTGTCCAGAAAGAACAATGTCTCCTCCATCGATCAATGCGTACTGAACACTTGTAACACCGTAAGTTTCGGTCAATGTTTTCGTTTTTGCAGTGACTGCTTTTTGAGTTAACCCATAATCCAGCTTCGCTGGAATTTCAGCTGCATATGCAGCTGTGGGAACTAACATCGCAAATGCCAAGGTCATAGCAACGATAGAGGTTCTTTTTTTACGTGTCAAATTCATCTTCTCCTCTTCTGCTCAGTGATCGTCGTGTTGTGCTGTTACCTAACCCAGTATAGAAGAGGAAAATGAACTGCCCACGAACTTCATATGAACTTCAGATGAACAGTCAAATAAATATAGTTAACAGTGATTAATATTGCAGCTTGAACCGTTATCATGATAGTATTCCCACAATGGAGTGCCTGATATATTTTCATTGTTAAATAATATGCAATCCATAATTTCAACAACAATGGAGTTGTTAAGATGTTAAAAGTGAACCGAAATGATGAGCGTCCAATCTGGCAGCAGCTGCTTGACCAGGCTATTCACAACATTACAACCGGGAACTGGCCTCCAGGTGAACTGCTGCTTCCGTCACGCGAGTTAGCTGCTCTTATTGGTGTTTCACGGTCTACAATCCAGATCGTTTACGAAGAATTATTCAGCCGGGGTTATACGGTAACTTCACGTCGCGGTGGAACAAGAGTCAGCAGCTCGATTCAAGTGCTCCGTTCTTTAAAAGAGGAGCCAGCGCCCGGGCCTGTACCTCCCTTACTGCCCGTAGTACACGAATCCATTGCCAAACTGCAGAGCTGGTTTGGAGATGGAGATGCAACGCAGGTGGACATTGATTTCAATCCACACGAGCCTTACTTGGATGAAACGTTCACGCAATCCTGGAGGAAATCATTTTTGCAGGTGTCTGCTGAACCCGACCTTGATATCTGGTCATATGGGGATGCCCGAGGTTTCCTTCCGCTGCGAGAACAGATCCAACGTTACTTGTCACTGGAGCGAGGAATTCATATTGAGGTTGATCAGATTTTGTTAACTTCAGGTGCACAGCACAGCATTGATTTGATTACTCAGGCACTTCTGACTGAAGGAGACAGAGTGTCTGTGGAAGACCCCGGTTTTCCTGCTGCCTGGACCACCATGAGATACCGCGGTATGCAGATCGATGCCGTACCGGTTGATGAGCAGGGACTGTGTGTAGATCGCATCCATCCAGATTCGAAACTCGCATTTGTCACCCCTTCGCACCAATGTGCCACCGGAATCATCATGTCAGAGCCGCGCAGACAGCAATTCATGCAGTTGGCCGGGAAACGTGGAATGTGGATTATCGAGGACGATTACGATAGCGAATTCAGATATCGTGGAGACCCGATTCCCACCCTGTTCAGCCAGCTGCCTCAGAATACGCTTTATATGATGAGTTTCTCCAAAATGATTGCTCCCGGTATACGTTTATCCGCAATCATAGGACCTCAAGCAGCGGTTGAGCGGCTTACCCAGATTCATGAACTGACTTATCGACATCTACCCATAATGGAGCAGCTTACGCTGAATCATTTTATTGAGCGGGGGCAATTTATGCGCCACATGAGAAGGGTTCGTAACGTTTATCGCCGTAGACACGAGGTTATGACCAAAGCCATCCATTCTTCTGGTCTTAGTTCGCGTTTTAAGTTAAGCGGAGTAGAAACGGGATTACATATGCTTCTTGAAGCAGATGTGTCATGTGATGAAGCTGCAATAACCTCTGCCGCCCGCAGGCAGGGTGTCTGTGTTTATCCGTTGAGCAAATACTGTCTGGAGAGTGATCGTAAGGGGTGGGTATTAGGCTTTGCTAAAGTAGATGAGAAACGAATCGAAGAAGGCATCTCCCGATTTGCCCGGACCGTATTATAACCATTGAAATAGAGCCCGCCGGCAATACTCATGGATAATTAGAGAAGATTGCAGACGGGCTGTATCTATTTATGAGGTGAACGAGGCCCCTGCTTCGTACAGAGGAAATCGTGATGTTATCTCGCGCACACAACCTGATATGTGCTGTTTTACTTTAGTGTTCGCTGGATTTTTAAATGCAAGTGCGATCAGCTCGGCAATTTCTTTCATCTCCCCCGCACCAAGTCCTCTGGTTGTCATGGCCGGAGTTCCAAACCGAATACCGCTTGTAACTAACGGACTTGCTGTATCATGAGGAATCGAATTTTTGTTTGCTGTGATGCCTGCTTCATCCAGCATCATTTGAGCGTCTTTACCCGTAAGGCCAACGCTGCGCAGATCAACGAGAATGAGATGATTATCGGTGCCACCAGAAACTAGAGAAAGCCCTTCATTCATCAGCGTTTCCGCCATTACCTTGGCATTATTCAGAACATTTCTCATATAAACTGTGAAATCAGATTGCAATGCTTCCCCGAAAGCGACCGCTTTTCCCGCAATAATATGCATAAATGGCCCGCCCTGTGTTCCTGGAAATACAGCTTTATCGATGGCCTGTGCCCAGGATTCTTTACACAAAATAGCACCTCCACGCGGACCTCGCAGCGTCTTATGTGTCGTGGTTGATACAATATGCGCGTGCGGTACGGGGTTAGGATGTAATCCTGCTGCAACAATGCCCGCGATGTGTGCCATATCTACAAACAGCAAGGCTCCCACTTCGGAAGCAATTTCAGCAAAAAGCTCAAAATCAATGCGCCTCGGGTATGCACTTCCGCCTGCAACGATCATTCGTGGACGATGCTTGTGGGCCAGTTTTCGAACTTGGTCAAAATCAATAAGACCTGTTTCCGGATCAACACCATAGGGAACAAAGTGATAAAATCTTCCTGAAAAATTAACAAGATTTCCATGTGTCAGATGACCGCCGTGAGCAAGGTTCATGCCAAGAATCGTATCACCCATCCGGGCCGAGGCAAAATATACAGCCATATTCGCCTGTGAACCGGAATGAGGCTGCACATTCGCATTTTCAGCACCAAATAGTTGTTTCAGGCGATGATTAGCAATATCCTCTACCGTATCAACATGCTCGCAGCCACCATAATATCTTCTGCCCGAATAACCCTCTGCATATTTATTGGTTAATACGCTGGCCGTGGCCTCCATTACGGCTTGGCTCACAAAATTCTCTGAAGCAATCAGTTCTATCGTATCCCGCTGTCTTGCCAGCTCGTGACGGGTTGCTGCTGCCACAGTTTTATCTTGACTCTCTGTATGTTTTAACATCCTGATCCTCATCCCTTCCGGTTTCTTAACCATTCGTTCCAAGTTGTTTTTTGGCAAATTTATAATGAATTAGAAGATGTGCCATAACTCCTGCTACAAGTCCCCAAAATGCACCGCCGATGCCAAACAAAGTCACATTAGCGGCTGTTGCTAAAAATGTAATCAATGCCGTCTCCCGTCCATTCGGGTCCGCCAGAGCGTTAGCCAGGCTGCCGCCGATCGTTCCAAGCAAAGCCAAGCCCGCTAATGTAGCGATAAATGCTGCGGGAAGAATTAAAAATAATGCGGCTAAGGTGACGCCAAAAATGCCGACAGTTATGTAGAAGACTCCGCAGGCAATGCCCGCAATATAACGCTTGGACGCATCCTCATGCGCATCTTTCCCCGTGCATATGGCTGCGGTAATGGCTGCCACGTTAAATGCATGTGAGCCGAATGGTGCAGCGATAAGTGAACCCAGGCCGGTCACCGTTAATATAGGGTTGGCACTCGTTCGAAAACCGTCATTACGGAGAACCAGCATACCTGGCATGTACTGCCCCGTCAGCGTAATAATAAATAACGGCAGGGCTACACCGAGCAACGCTTGAATTGAGAATTCGGGAGCTGTAAATACAGGTAAAGCGACCGCCAGCTGGATGGAGCTGAAATCGGTTTTCCCCATAATCATCAGGTAGATCAGACCGAGAACCAATATACCAACGATGGCATAGCGAGATGTAAACCGTTTTAACACGATATAGGCGGTGAACAGCAGAATAACAAGTACAGGTTCGACCTTGGCCCCTTCAAACGCTGAGATACCAAACTGGAGCAGAATTCCTGCAAGTAAACCAGAAGCGATCCCTGGCGGGATTAATCGAACGAACCGTTCGAACAAACCAGACAAGCCCAAAATGATAAAACCAACAGCGGATACCATATAAGCACCTACGGCTTCAGAATAAGGTGTTACAGCCAGCATAGAAACAAGAAAGGCTGCGGCTGGTGTAGACCACGCTGTTATGATAGGTTCTTTGTAGCGGTAACTAAGCCATATCCCCGTGATCCCGACGCCAATCGAAATGGACCATATCCAGGATGCGGTCATTTCCGGGCTCAACCCAGCTGCTTTGGCCGCTTGAAACACAAGAATGAAGGTCCCTCCGTAATTGACAATTACAGAAATTAAAGCCGCGGTCACTGGTGATATTAGATCACGCCCGCGAATTCTATTAGATGCTGTTTTCAATGTAAACCCCTGCCCCTCAACTAATCTTCTATCTTTTTATGTTCGTTCCAGTAATATTCATCGGGCAGATAACGTGGGCCAAATACATTGGTTCCCACACGAACGATGGTCGCTCCCTCTTCAATCGCGATACTGAAATCACCGGACATGCCCATCGATAACATTTCCATCTCGACACGTGGGATGTTTCTCTCTCTGATTTGCATGCTGAGCTGTTTCAACAAGCGAAAACATTGGCGGGTCTCATCAGCTGATGCATGCAGCTTCCCAATCGTCATTAAACCTTTTACATGAAGTGTCTCAAAATGAGATAATTGTTCAACGAGCTCCACTGCATCCTCTGGAGAAGCGCCAAATTTACTTTCTTCATAGGACGTATTGATTTGTACTAAAATGTCCATAGTCCGCTGCTCTTTCACAAGCTGGTCATGTAAAACCTGCCCGAGCTTCAGACGATCCACGGAGTGGATCATGGTCACATATTTCACGACCTCCTTTACTTTATTCGTCTGCAGATGTCCGATAAAATGCCATTCCAAGTCATTGGATTGCTGCATCAGAGGATACTTGTCTCGAAGTTCCTGCACCTTGTTTTCTCCAAACAGCTGTTCACCTGCTTGAACAGCCATATTTAACTTTTCTAGCGGCACCGTTTTGGTTGCCAAGAGCAGCTGAATATCTGCTGCATTTCGTCCAGAGACCTCGCAAGCCAACGCAATCTGCTGCCTGACTGTCTTCAAATTTTCCTCCACTGTATTGCCCATGCATTCTGCTCCTTTCTGTTCACCATTTTCGTTACGTCAGTATAACAATGAATGGATTGATTATGTATATCCAAAAACACATGAATAGAGCAATCCATAATTTGCAATCCATATTGTCCGAGTCCTGTTTGGAGTTTGGAGTAAAGCAAAAAAATCCCGCTCCGGCTAACTCAGCCAGAACGAGATTGGTTTTCTACATATGCAATGCTTATTTTATTGATTCACGTTTTCCTTTGTTACCAGCTTCAATTCAGCCGGGATGGATTTCTCCACCTGTTTCCCACTCAGTACATCGAGTGCCGCTTGCAGCGCAAGCTGTCCAATCAGCTCAGGCTGCTGAGCTACGGTTGCCGTGAGTTTGCCATCCTGAATCGATTTAATGGCATCGTCATTACCGTCAAATCCGATCACAGGGATATCTTTACCCGAGCTTTGAATAGCTTCAATCGCACCAAGTGCCATCTCGTCATTATGAGCAAATACCGCCTGTACATCCGGATTGCCTTGCAGCAGGTTTTCCATGACATTCAAACCTTTGGAACGGTCGAAGTCAGCAGATTGTTTGGCAACCACGTCAAGCTTCTGGTCTGCAATTTCATGAAATCCTTTGCCGCGCTCCCTTGTCGCCGATGCCCCTGGTACACCTTCAAGCTCAATAACTTTGGCGCCTTCGCCCAGCTGTTTCACGATATATTCCGCTGCCATCCGGCCACCCTTCGCATTATCGGAAGCGACAAGTGCTGCAACGTCCCCTTTATCTGCCGAACGGTCAAGTGTAATCACCGGAATGCCTACCGTATTGGCAGATTGCACAGCTGTCGAGATCGCCGCAGAATCGGCCGGGTTAATCAGCAAGGCATCTACACCCTGTTGAATAAGATCATCCACATCATTGGTCTGTTTTGCTGAGTCGTTCTGTGCATCCACGACCACAACCTGAATGCCTTGTTTCTGTGCTTCAGCCACAACACCATCTTTTAAGGATACAAAGAACGGGTTGTTCAGTGTAGAGATCGACAAGCCGATTTTTTTCTGTTCCTTGCCTCCGGCTGCCTTTGGTTTCGCCCAGCCCGGCGGCTCCAGCGAGCATCCGGCTAGAACAACGATGAGCATCATGCTTACAAGCGTTAGTGTCCATTTTTTCATGTTGAATTCTCTCCCTTATGCAGTTTTCTTGCGGTCCAGCAGGACGGCGATGGCAATAACAACACCCTTCACAACCATCTGGTAGAAGGAGTTCACACCAAGCAGGTTCAGACCATTATTCAGTACACCGATAATCAGTACACCTATTAATGTACCTACAATGCGTCCACGGCCCCCGGAAAGGCTTGTTCCCCCAAGTACAACCGCTGCGATGGCATCCAGCTCGTAAGAAGTACCTGCCGTAGGCTGAGCAGAGTTCAGACGCGAGGTCAGGATTGCACCTGCCAGCGCGGCCAGCATACCTGCGAGGGAGTAAATCATAATTTTGACACGTGAAACCTTGATACCCGAAATAATCGAAGCTTTTTCATTACCGCCGATGGCGTACGTTTTGCGGCCGAAGGCCGTTTTATGCAAGATGGTCCAAAGAATAACAAACGTAATCAGCATCGTAATAGCTGGAACTGGAATGCCTAGCAGATATCCACGTCCGAACAACTGGAACAGCAGGCTGTCACCAAGACCTGTGATCGGATTACCATTGGTATATACCAGCGTCAGACCTCTAAAAATAGTCATCGTTGCAAGTGTTGCAATAAACGGTGCCATATTGCCCTTCGTAATCATGAGTCCGTTTACCATACCCATGACACCACCGAGCGCAACCCCGATAATGATCGACAGAATCGGATCAAGACCGGATAACATCATATTGGCTACGAACGCACTGGATAAGGCAAGAATAGAACCAACCGACAGGTCAATCCCGCCAGTGAGAATAACAAACGTCATACCAAATGCTATCAACGCATTAATAGAAACCTGGCGCAGCAGATTCAGAATATTAAGCGGTTCCAAAAAGCTGGGATTCAGCACGGAAACAATAACAATCAGAATGATTAATCCGAGTAATGGTCCGAGTTTCTGCGTTACACCTGAGAAGCGGAAGCCGCTTTTGGCTGTTTTATTTTCCTGCATCGTTGTCATGTTACTGTCCCCCTGTAGCTAAAGTCATAATATGTTCCTGTGTCGCTTCTTCCTTCTGCAGCACGCCGGTAATGTGACCTTCATGGACCACCGCAATACGATCGCTCATCCCGAGCACTTCAGGCAGCTCAGACGAAACCATGATGATAGCCACTCCGCGATCCGTCAGTTCGTTCATGAGCTGATAGATTTCACGCTTCGCGCCAACATCTACCCCACGCGTAGGCTCGTCCAGAATGAGAACACTCGGACCAATACCTACCCATTTGGCAATGACGACCTTCTGCTGGTTCCCCCCGGACAAGTTCCGGGCCGCCGTTTCCGAGGATTGTGTTTTGATCTGAAGCCGTTTGATCAGTGTGTCCACAAACTCCTGTTCCTTGGCAGTGGAGATGAAACCTTTGCTTGAAAAGCTGAACAAGTTCGTTAATGCCATATTTTCACGGATGGAAAAATCGAGCACCAGCCCTTCATCCTTCCGGTCTTCGGTAATAAAACCGATGCCATGCTTCACCGCATCTGACGGCTTGCGGATGTTTACCTTTTTGCCGCGTATCTTGATTTCTCCGCTGTCCAGCCGATCCAGTCCAAAGATAGCTCTCATGATCTCCGTACGCCCCGATCCCATCAGTCCGGAAAAGCCGAGCACTTCGCCCGCTTTGACGTCAAAGCTGACATTTTCGAACAAACCCTTCCGGCTTGCGTTTCGCACCTCAAGCACAACTTCGCCATATTTCGGATTGCGTGCCGGATAACGCTCCGTAAGCTCGCGGCCTACCATCTTGCGCACGACCTCATCAAAGTTGGTCTCGGGAATGGCTTTGGTGTCCACGGTTCGACCATCACGCATAATGGTGATTCGATCACAGATCGTGAAGATTTCCTCCATTCGATGAGAGATATATACGATGGAGACACCGTTTTTTTGCAAGGAACGAATCACCTCAAACAGCTTCTGAATCTCTCGCTCCGTCAAAGCCGCCGTAGGCTCGTCCATAATGATCACTTTTGCATCGGTCATCAATGCTTTCGCAATCTCGATCATCTGCTGCTGCCCGACAGAGCACTCCCCGGCAGGACGTTCCAGCGGGATATCTACAGATAATTTGGCAAACTGTTCACTGGCAAGCGCTTTCATTTGTCTGGTGTTCAGTAATCCCGTGGAGGAGGATATCTCCTTGCCGATAAACAGATTATCCAGCACCGTCATCTCCGGCCACACATTCAGCTCCTGATGAATAAACGTAAGGCCAAGCTGCTCTGCTTCCTTTGGACTGCCAAAATACGTTTCCTTGCCGTCAATCTCAATCGTTCCTTGATCACGCTGATGCAGGCCAATCAGAATGTTCATGAGCGTGGATTTGCCAGCGCCGTTCTCCCCCATCAGGGCATGAACCTCACCTTCTTTGAGATCAAAATCCACGCCGCTTAACACTTGGTTGGTGCCAAACGCTTTATGAATGTTATGCATCTGAATGTGCATGGTTATGGTGCCTCCTTTTAACCGAAATTTACTCCCGATTGTAAAATGCAATTGGCATACGGCGTAGCCTCGCCTGTGCGAATAACCGCCTTTACCTGCCGGGTTAAGGCTTTGAATTGTTCATGGTCCAAGCTGTCATCCATAATTTCTGAACCAAACTTGTCTGTAAGGTAAGCAAGCGTCTGTGGATTTCCCTCCCGGATCTCGCTGGCTACAATGACTCTCTCCGTAACCATGTCGTCTGCAATGACGTCCAGCACTTCACGGAAGCTCGGCATGCCGAGCTTGAGTGCCAGATCAATTTTGAGCACCCCATCCGGAACGGGCAAGCCCGCATCCGCAATGGCAATCCGGTCCGTGTGACCGAGATCAGATAATATTTTTGAAATATGACTGTTCAGGATGCCGTTTTTCTTCATTACAAGTTCCCCTTTATCTTTTTCGCAAAATCTCATCTATTTCACTAGAAATCTATGTTCAGCTTCTTGTTACAGACCTGCTTCTACTTCGTTCCGGGTTGGCATGCCGCCCTGTGCACCAAACTTGGTTACGGATAACGACGCCGCCCGATTCGCAAAACGCACACTGTCCTGAATGGAATTGCCTTCAGCCAAAGCCACTGCAAATGCTGCATTAAAGGTATCGCCAGCACCTGTTGTATCTACGGCTTCGACTTTATACGTTGGAACGAGAACCTCTTCATTACCGTCAAAATAACGGACACCCTTGCTACCTTCTGTAATAAACAGCTTGTTCGGATATTGACGTAATGCCTCGGCAGGCTTCATACCCTTGAACAAGATTGCGGCCTCATGCTCATTCGGTGTAATGTAGGATGCATTGTCGATTACCTCTTGTGGAACCTCCCGTGCTGGAGCCGGGTTGAGCAGCAATGGCGTCTGGTATTCAGCACACAATTGGCTGACATGAATTACCGTTTCTTCTGGAATCTCCTGTTGGATCAACACGATGTCTGCAAGACGAATCGCTTCGGCAGCCTCGTCAACATATGCAGGTGTAACTTCACGATTGGCCGCTTCAACCACTACAATGCTATTATCTCCCTCAGCCAATATGATATGAGCCGTGCCGCTCTCGCAATGTGTAACCGGTTTCACATTGCTTGTATTAACATGATTCGCCTTGAAGTTCTCTAAAATATCTGTACCGAAGGTATCATCACCTACTCGACCGATCATCACTACTTCTGCACCCAAGCGGGCCGCCGCCACAGCCTGGTTAGCGCCTTTACCGCCAGGAACCGTTTTGAAGCTCTGACCAAGCACGGTTTCTCCTGCGCTCGGTCTTCTCGAAGAAGTCACCACCAGATCTATTGAACTGCTGCCAATTACACATATGTTAGCCATCATTTCTCACCTTTCTTGTTGTCCCCCGTTCAATAAAGGACACGGGCAACTGTATGTTTTTATTCTCCAGCTTATTTTGCTCTACTAATTGAATAAGTAATCCGGCCGCTTCCCGGCCCATCTCATATGCTGGCTGACGGATCGTGGACAATGCTGGCGACAACAAACCACTCATGGGGATATCGTCAAACCCGATGACCTGCACATCGTCTGGTACGTTCTTGCCTATGCGATAAGCTTCATGCAGTACGGCCATTGCCGCAATATCGTTACTGGCAATTACGCCATCCGTATCAGGGTACTCTCTGAAGAGCTCTTCTGCCCACATTCCCGCCTCATTAAATGAAAACGAGGTGGTTTGAACGATCTCATAGTTGAGCCCAGCCTCTCTTATAATTTCAATTGCACCTTCAAACCGATCTTGAGCCGGTCTAATATGTGAAGGTCCTTGCATCACGGTAATTCGCTTGCTGCCCCGTTCAATGATTTCCTTTGCGGCCAGTCTGCCACCTTCTCTTCCGTCAGCATATACCGAAGGGCGATCCAGGGAAGTTCTGTCCAGAAATACAACGGGAATCTTCAGCTTTTCATATATTGAAGAGTGAGGATAATTGGTAGACGAGATCACACCCACCACGTTATTCTGGATGAACGTCTGGATGTAATCCTGCTCCTTCCGCTCATCCTCATCACTATTACCAAATATCAATCGATAGTCCTGCTCCTGCATCCGATCCTCCACCCCTCGTGCGAGCTGAGGAAAGTACGGGTTAGCAATGTCGGGCAGCAGCAGTCCAATCAGTTTTGACTTGCGTGTGTACAGTGAGCGTGCCACTTCGTTTGGAGAAAAGTGAAGTGCTTTAACTGCATCCTCCACTTTTTTACGTGTGTCGGCATGCACATAACCTCTGTCATTAATAACTCTGGATACCGTGGCTACCGATACACCAGCCAGATTCGCTACATCTTTAATCGTTGTCATGGAATATGTTCTCCTTATGTGTAACCGGTTACAGACATAAATTATCACATTCTTAGCTGTTTAGCAAGCCCTCTCTAACTGGAATTAAGTCCCAAACCCTTTTTTACGAAGCATATGCTCTTATTGCAAGCCACGATGACGAATGCTCCCTTACCCTGTTTTCTCCCAACACAAACGCTGCATTTTATGATATGGTCTATAAGGCATGATATTTTGTTTTATACATATCGTTCTGTACAATAAGCGAGGAGAAGATTAAGTGTGATCGAAAGAACAGAAAAAACTGAAAAATCATCAAGAATTTCCAGCTCAGCAAAAGCCGAAAGTTCCACAGCAAAAGCAGCTAATGCCCCACTTGCGAACGAATGGACCGAGGCAGCGAAAACAAACCATAGAGAGCTGGAACAACAGCGGAGCAAATTCAGCGATCCCATCATCGTTATGCTAATTGCCGCTCTGTGCTGCCTGCTATGGGGAAGTGCCTACCCTTCCATCAAGCTCGGATATGTTGCTTTTCATATTTTGCCCGAAGATATTGCTTCAAAATACGTTTTTGCCGGTTATCGTTTCAGCCTGGCGGGTATATTGCTCCTGCTATTATATCGTGTCGGTTTCAGACGCAGGTTGAAGCTTAGCGGACGTGAATGGGCAAGCTTGAGTATACTCGGCGTGCTGCAAACGGGACTGCAATATATGTTTTTCTATGTAGGCGTCGCGAATACAACAGGTGTCAAAGGCTCCATCATGAACGCAACCACGACGTTTTTCAGTGTTGTACTGGCGCATTTTATTTATAAAAACGACAAGCTGAGCCGCAACAAAGTGATTGGCTGTGTGCTCGGATTCATCGGCGTTATTATCGTCAACTTTCACGCAGACCTGCTCACGTTCTCGTTCTCTTTTTCTGGAGAGGGATTCATCATTATGGCAGCGCTGGTATTTTCAATTACAGCCATCTATGCGAAGCGATTAACATCGGCTATTGATGTTATGATGATTACAGGTGTGAGCCTGCTGGTGGGCGGATTGGTGCTAACCCTGCTCGGGCTCTCGTTAGGTGGTCGGGTTACTCATTTCACATGGGAATCCACGATGAATCTAGTTTATCTGGCGTTGTTATCTTCTGTGGCCTTCTGTTTATGGAATGTGTTGCTGAAATACAACAAGGTCGGCAAGGTCTCCGTGTATAACTTCCTGATTCCCATCTTTGGCGCACTGTTATCTGCACTATTTCTGGGTGAGACCATCTGGGAAATGAAAAATTTGGTCGCGTTAGTGTTGGTGTCCGTAGGTATTTATCTGGTGAACCGGGTAAACTCACTTCAAATGATAAAAAGCCGCTAATTAGCGGCTTTTTAACTGTAACAACACGATTATGTCTGCTGAAATTAGTAAATGACAGTGTAATCAATCAAGTCTTCTTTTTCTTCATAATTAAACATAATACCATGTTTACCCCATTTATATATCATCTCGTATCCGCCAACGGCTTCATTGTAATATTCCTCAGACGGTTTTCCGAGCCACATCTTTATGTTACCAGGAGAAAGATACTGCTTCTCATTGTAAAGCTCAATGACGGAAACGCGAGAGTTGCTTTTCAATTCATGCAGGTAGGAATCAAATCCGATACCAAAGTTAGCATAATTGTATAAAGCACCCCACTCTCCATTTGATTTGGATTTAGGTTTACCCAGTTTCTTTTGCACCGTTTGCAACGTCAGGCCTGTTGTAATATCTGTCCGTCCAGGTAGCTGTCCTTTGGAGGCAGCATCCTTGAGACTCTTCAGGTAAGCACGATTCCCGACTCCAGAATTAGGCCAATCTGCAACCTTTTGATTTCGAATATCATCGAGACGCATCTGTAATTGCTTTGCATTAATTTTAAAGGTATAAAATTCGTAAATACCCTGCGCATTATTATAATACCTGAACTGTACACGACCACCTGACAGTGCCCGAATACCCCCATCTCTCATCGCAATAAAAGAGTTCCCTATGGATTTGCCATTGTGCTGAAAATAATTTACACGCTTCAAATCACCCGATTGAATTACAAACGTTTTAATCATATTTACATTTGATGCACCCCACTCTGTAATCATCAAAAGATCAGGAATACCATTCTCCTTACTATTTACTACAAAATTCCAATTTTGAGGTAATATAATCTTATCCAACTCCAATTTAACATTCTGCACCGTTCCGAATGAGGCTCCAGACTTGAGAAGTGCTGCACGATATGTACCGGAATAACTGACATCTCCAGCTTTATTTTTTGTCTGGCTATCTGGCCCGATTAATGTGCTAGCTTCTTCGTCATCGGCAAAAATATAAACCGTATATGCAGTCTGCTGTGCATCTCGTAGTGTAAACGAAAGTCTACTCTGTTGCTTCAACTGATCGGCAGCAATTTGCTCTCCTTTTGCCGCAGCTGTGCCTGGAAGCAGAAACAAAGCCGAGAGGAACGTCGTAACCAAGGGCAAAAGCGTCAGGAACGCCCATATCTTCTGATTTTTCCAATAAGTCATCTTAAGAACTCCTTTATGTATCATTAAAATTTGAAATAAACTGCTTCTTTTGCTTTCTACAAACACTGTATAAAACTTCATGTTCTTGCTTTCAAACGATGTTATTTTGCTTTGCACTATCCCCCTTATATTATTTTATGGCCAGGAAACTTCTCCCTCTAGTTCCAATTACCTATGTTAGGATAACATATCTTTTCTGACAAAGAAATCATTAAATACTTATTTTGCAAATGAAGTGTCATTAAAAAAGAATAAACCCCGCTGATCTTTACAGCAGGGTTGGGGAATACACCATCAGCGATTAAACTAGCTTACAGACAAGAATAAATCGCATTACGCAAACGACGATGCACATAATGCTCCTGGCTGTTCAACAGATGCTGGGCATACATCACTGTCAGCCCGGAATCCGGGTCTATAATGGCCATACAGCCGGCCGCACCGGCCCATCCAAATTCACCAAACGGGCTCAGTGATCCACTGCCTGCTGGGGAGATATGTGTACGAACGCCGAGACCATAGCCGTAACCATACATATGATCCCATGAAAAGTCAGGCCGTGTCATCTCGTTTAGATGATCGGCTCTCATGAGCTCCACGGAAGCCCGGGATAAAATTCGCACGCCTTCAGGACTTGTACCAAATCCGGTCAGTGCATTCAGGAACTTGGCATAATCATTCACGGTGGATAACAATCCCGCACCGCCACTATCCAGTTCTGTACCTACACGGAAGCCATTGCCATCCATCCGTACCGCTTTATCTTGCTGTTCATCAAAAAGGTATTGCGGAATCAAGCGAGACTGCTGCTCTTCCTTCAGATCAAAAGTGGTGTCATACATGCCAAGCGGTTGAATAATCTCATCCTGCAAATATGTGCCGAATCGTTTACCACTTACCAATTCCACCAGTGCACCAAGCACATCATGACACATGCTGTAATTCCAGTGTGTACCTGGCTCAAACATCAGCGGTTCCTTCGCCAAAGCTCTCGCAAACTCCCGTGTAGGCAGTTTTCCGTGGGTACGTTCCACCGCTTCCTTGATACTTGGCGCGTGGATATCATATGAAAAGCCCGCAGTCATCGTAAACAGATCACGTACCGTGATCGGTCTGGCCGCTTTCTCATAGTAAACTTCGCCATTGGGCAGTGCCTTCTTTACCTGCATTTCTGCAAATTCAGGTAAATATTGAGACAGTGGGTCGAGTAAAAGAATATCCCCTTTTTCAACCAGCTGCAGCGCAGCCACACAAGTCATGATCTTGGTCATGGAGTACAGATTAAAGATCGCGTTCTCCCGAATGGGCGTCTTTTCCTCCACATTTTCGAAACCCTTCCGATACTGGAAAACGATTTCGTTGTGATGCATAACAAGTACTTCTGCCCATGGGACTCTCCATGATGTTAAGCGATCAATTAATGAAGCAACCGGTGTAAAGTCCATATTTCCCCATCCTTATATGTAAAATTGTTTGGTTTGTGCCCTTCAAGAGCACTTAGCGAAATATACTTCTCTTCCATTTAACATATACTACTATACGACCTTTTTGACCTGTTGACCAGCTTGATTAAATGTTAATTTCGTTAGGTGAAGTATAGCAATTCAAATAGCAAAAAGCTGATCCATAACTGGACCAGCTTATAACCTTACCATCGTATTTGCACATTAATTTGGATAAGCTCGTCTATTCTCAACCGATTTCATACGGTTCTGGTCATCCGTCACATGATCCTGACTGAATTCCTGGCCTGCTTCCATCTCACTATGACCGGATACGTTGCGGGAGAAATTGGTGAATTGTCTTTTGTGCTCGTCCTGTTCGTGCTTCTGCTTCAAAAGTTCCTGCGGGTCTTGCTTTGTCATCTCGCTAACCTCCTTATTGAAATGTCATGTATTTCTTCACACTACTCAAGTTTTCCATACAGACGTCCTGCTTATGCAAGTAATACAAGTCAATGCGCCACGAAAGGAGCTAACGCCAAAAATGAAGCGCCTTCTCTTGTCTTATCCTTTGAGCGTAAACACGCCGGTATACAAAGATAATCCTCCAGTCGTGATCCAGCAGCAGGCCAGTATTGCTCAAGGTGATCCGTATAACCAGTTTGTCATCACAAGCCTTAATCATAACGGAACACATATTGATGCCCCATGGCACTTTAATCCTCAAGGCAAGAAAATCAGTGAGATTGCGATTGAAGATTTTATTTTCACCCACCCTGTCATTATTGATATTCCTAAAAGTGATGATGAGTTGATCACCAAAGCTGATCTGCAGCCTTTTGAACATCAAATCGCTGGAGCGGATCTGCTGCTTATTCGCACGGGTTTTGGCACAATTCGCTCATCTGAGCCTGAGCGGTACGCCAATCATAACCCCGGGTTATCAGAATCCGCAGCACGTTATCTGATGATATTTGACTCCTTGCGAGCCATAGGTATTGATATGATTTCCGCTGGTGCAGCCAATTATCCAGATGAAGCCGTTGCTTTTCACCAAATTATTTTGGGCAAAGACCGGGTCGATGGCAAGTACATTCTCGTCATTGAAGATCTGAATCTGGACCAGGATCTTACCGATATTAGCACGGTTTACGCGATACCACTGTACATTGAAGGCGTTGACAGCAGCTTTGCCACTGTTTTCACTGAAGATTAAAGCTGGTTGTATTTGTAAAGGCTTTGAGACTACGTTTGTCTTTTCAAGCCTGCTTCATGTAGATCGCCGTCCCATGGGCACACTCAGGCTGTAGCGAAAGCTTTGTGGCAATCGGCTGCGAGGTTAACAAATGAATTTCTGAAATCTGGTACTGCTTGGCTTGCCTGAGCACAATCGTATGCCCCTTTTCCAATACATACTCGCATTGCTGGCCATCGTCGGACCAGACCGCATCACCAAAGAACGGCTTATACTTGCTGACCCATTGTTCCAGCCCTGGGACATCGATAACAAGCTTATATATACCAAGCGCACCATTCGGATGTGTAAGCTCTTGTTCGCTGCATGGGACCGCGGGGCTATATGCGCTCATCAAAAAAGGCAGGTAGAAATCTGCAGGTGCAGCAATCCACCATGTTTGCTTTCGCCCATCTTGCAAAGTCTTGCTCATATTTATCTTTTTGCTGATGGCTGCCCCGGCTTGTTTCATCCTCGCCAAGGTTATCTGTGCATCCTCTGGAGGCACAAAATCAAGCGCATAATCCGTTATTCCCTCCGTACTCCTGATGTAATAGATATATCGGCTAATCATGGACGGATGAAGGGGACGCATCAGTTGAAGCACAGCCAGAATCAGCTTGTCCGGAGCTTTGATCGGTTTCGGGTTAAACAGCTCCAGGAAGGAGCCGTCGCGGAAATAAATGAGTGCATTATGTGCTGTTGCGGGATCAGTGCGGTACGTGACGGTAAAGCCCCATTTTTCGTAATCTTTAACCGTATGCTTCAGTTGCCTGGCTTTCAATAAGACATGTCCGATAGCAAGTTTGTTCATGCATATGGCCTCTTTTCTATTATTATCTTTACTGACTGTCGGTCTTCTCTAAAATAGTGCACCAGCCTGCGTATAAGAATGGGACAAGCAGACGTATGTATTCATTCGCTTCCACACGGGTCATTTTGGATGTAACAATTTCCAGCAGCTGTTTATAGTTTTGTTTGACCAGTAAGGCGATCACCCTTGCTGGCGGACTATTCTTCAGCAAGCCGAGTTGAAGCATTTTGTCGATATAGGCTTGTGTGGAAGCGATGTCCAACTCGATTAAGGAGTTGATAAAACCCTCCATTGAGGAGCCTGCCGCATGATTCAACAGTAAGTCGAATACGTCAAAATTCTCATAAATGTAGTCTACAAATTGATGGACTACTGTATCTGCAGCTGTTAAATCTGTAATAAATCCTTCCATGTTCAGCAGTTCCAACTGGCGGTCTGCTATTTCCTCCAGCTTGCTCTGTATATGATTGGCGGCTGGACCTACAACAGCTTTGAATAATACATCTTTGTTTGAAAAATAGCGGTAAATTGCCCCCGTGGTCATTCCTGCCCGCTGCGCAATGAAGCGCAAATTGGCACCTGCGAAACCCTTCTCCATAAATTCGGCTTTGGCGCACGCGAGCAGCCTCTGTTCTGTCAATTCAGCTTTGCTGGCAGTCACTGTCATCAACTCCTTCAACAAAAAATAACAATGTTATTTTATCATAGGCAGCCTGTTCTTACTATACGAACAACGTAATTAGCCATGTTTCACCCATTGCTCGCCTGATTCAGTTATGTTTAGTAAAAAAAAATAAGAAAAAGCGCCGACAAGAGGGTTTCTCTTATCAACGCTTGTTCTTAGTGAATGTCCTTCTTCTTGAAGTTGCCGCCCTTCACTTCGGCTACGTCGTAGACCACAACAAAGGCTGCAGGGTCAATCTCGTTAATGATATCCTTGATTTTACTTTCTTCCATGCGGTTGATTACACAGGTAATTTCCTTGAACTGCTCGTTGGAATAGCCGCCATACGCATCGGTATACGTTGCTCCGCGTCCAAGGCGGTCACGAATGGTCTCCACCATAATTTCAGGTTGAGTCGTAATGATTTTGAACGTCTTGGAACCGCTCAAACCTTCCTCAACAATATGTATTACTTTGGAAGCAATAAAGTATGCCAGTCCAGACAAAATAGCTCCTTGCAAGCCAAATACGGTTGAAACTACGATAAATACAAACATGTTCAGGAACAAAATCAGGTCACTCGTTCCGAACGGCAGCTTACGGGATAACAACACGGCAAGCATATCGATCCCATCCAGTGCTCCGCCGTTACGCAGTGCGAGACCCATACCAAAACCGATAATGATACCGCCCACAACCGTAACTAGAAGTGTGTCCCCTTCAATAATCGTCGGCACATGGTGCATGAGACTGGCACTGATGGCAAGTGATGCAATACCAATCACGGAGTACAGGGCAAAGCTTTTACCAATTTGCTTGTATCCGAGCCATACAAACGGAATGTTTAACAGTCCGATCAATAATCCAAGCGGTAATCCGAACAAATTCGAGCCAACGATACTTAGACCCGTAACCCCACCATCGGATACCTTGTTTGGAATCAGTATGGCCTCCAGGCCATACGCTGTGATGAATCCTCCGATAATGATGAGCAGAGCTTTAGAGAGGATTTTAAGCTGGTTTGATTTGTGCGCTTTGTGTTGATGCATTCCTTTTCCCCCTTGGTGAACGATAAACAGCTAAATATCAATAAACATAAAAAATAGTCTATAACAAAAATCACACATTTGGCAATAGAAGGTCATTGCAAAGCCAGCTCAGTCTGCTCATTTTATTCGACCTACATACATTATTTCCCGATAAATGAGCGATATGCTGTAATTTTAAGCTCCAGCATTTCATTAGCCGCATGGAGTGTATTCATCTGCTGCTCCACTGACTTCTTGTGGTCCTCCAGCAGCTTTAGCCGCTCAGAGGCTGTATGCTCGCCTTCCTGAAATAATGAAGCATATTGCTTGATTACAGCGATCGGCATCTGTGTTTCCTTCAATTTGATGACAAACTGCAGCCATTTCAAATGTGACTCGTTGTATCGTCTGTCTCCGCTGGCATCACGCAGCGGGATGATGATCTGTTCCTTCTCATAATAACGCAGCGTATGTGCGCTAATACCTAACATCTCGGCAACCTCTCCGATGGTATGCATTGTTGTTTTCACCTCCTGTAACTGAGTGCTTGACTTAGAGTAAACTCTAATCAGTATAATCAATTCGTGGTCATCCCACAATATAGATTGAATTGAACCCAGGAGGAATTCACATGAAATATACGGTCATTACAGGCGCCAGCTCAGGCATTGGATATGAAGCCGCTCTTGCTTTTGCAGCACGAGGCAAACATTTAATTCTCGCTGCCCGCAGAACAGAAGCATTGAATTCGTTAAAAAATAAAATAGCTGAACTTTATCCGCAGCTGGATGTTGTAATCCGTACCGTGGATCTGTCCATTGCTACAGAAGTACATGCCTTATATGAAAGCTTGAAGGATTACTCCATTGAAACGTGGATTAACAACGCAGGCTTTGGCAATTTTGCTTCCGTTGGCGAGCAGCATCTGCCCAAAATTGAACAAATGCTTCATCTTAATATCGAAGCTCTTACGATCCTCTCCACCCTGTATGTTCGAGATTATGCCGAGGTTCCAGGTACCCAGATTATTAACATCTCTTCAGGAGGCGGGTATACCATCGTCGCGGATGCGGTAACATACTGTGCAACCAAATTTTATGTAAGTGCATTTACAGAAGGCTTGGCACAAGAATTGAAAAGCAAAAATGTACCGATGCAAGCTAAAGTGCTTGCCCCTGCTGCCACAGAAACCGAATTTGCCGAACGTGCCTTTGATCTGGATCAGTTTGAATATGAAGGACGTGTACCCAAGTTCCATACTGCGGAGCAGATGGCAGGATTTTTGCTGGACCTCTACGATAGCGAATATGTTGTAGGCCTAGTGAACGGTTTAACCTATAATTTTGAACTGAAGAATCCGATCTTTCCTTATGCCGCAAGAGCAGCAAGCCAGCCTGTTGATTCACAGCATTAACTCAAATAGTACAGCTAGCTATACTGACCGCAATATAAATGAACTCGAAGCCTTCCCAAATGAGCAGTGGAACCGGGAAAATACGCGAAAAGAGCTGTTCCTGATCACATCAGATGTGATCCTGGAGCAGCTCTCTTTTTTAAGCCAAGCGCATTTTGAAATCCTGATATCCGAATTCACGAACGACTTCGCAATCGCCGTCTTTGCGTTTCACCGCAATCGCTGGCAGTGGCATGCCGTTAAACGTATTTGTTTTAACCATGGAGTAGATCGCCATGTCTTCAAATACGAGACGGTCCCCTTCTTTCAAAGGCTCATCGAAGGAGTAGTCGCCAATGACGTCACCAGACAGACATGTTTGTCCGCCCAGACGGTACAGATGGGGCTTCTCCCCCGCTTCACCTGAACCGATCAATGGCGGACGGTATGGCATCTCAAGCACATCCGGCATATGGCAAGTTGCAGAAGTATCCAAAATGGCGATATCCATGCCGTTCTTGTGGAAGTCCAGAACAGAAGTCACCAGATAACCTGCATTGAGGGCAACTGCTTCTCCCGGCTCCAGATACACTTCCAAGCCGTAATCATTTTGCATCCGTTTAATGCATGCTTCCAGTCTTGGAATGTCGTAATCTTCACGGGTAATATGATGTCCCCCGCCAAAGTTAATCCATTCCATCTGCGGCAGCCACTGTCCGAACTTCTCAACCACTGCATTCAGCGTTGTTTCCAGATCGTCCGAGTTTTGCTGACACAGCGTATGGAAGTGCAGTCCAGATACCCCTTCCAGCAGCTCTGCACGGAAATCCTCCTGCTTTGCGCCGAAGCGTGAACCTGGAGAACACGGATCATAGATCTCGTGTCCTTCCTGCGTGGAGCATTCCGGGTTCACACGCAAACCAACCTTACAACCAGCCTGCAGTGCTTTATCCTTGAATTTCGCCAGCTGTGAAAAGGAGTTGAAAATGATGTGATCACAGATCGAAACAATCTCATCCATCTCCTCCTCACGAAAAGCCGGAGCAAAAACATGATTTTCCTTGCCCATCTCTTCATGTCCGAGACGTGCTTCATACAAACCACTTGCGGTCGCACCGCTCAAGTATTCTCCAATCAGCGGATACATAGCTGTCATGGAAAATGCCTTCTGTGCAAGTACAATTTTCGCACCTGTACGCTGCATTACACCGTTCAGGATTTTCAAGTTTCTCTCAATCAAAGCTTCGTCAACAACAAAACAAGGCGTAGGCAGCTGTTCAAACTGCATCTTAGCGAACAAGCTCCGATTCTTTAGCTTTGGACTCTTCCGGCAGTGCATCAACCAGAACCGGATTGAAGTCTTCTACCCAAGGAAGGCCCCATTTGTTCAGTTCTTCCATGAACGGATCCGGGTTGAACTCTTCCACGTTGTATACGCCTGGTTTATTCCATTTGCCTGTCATCACCATCGCTGCGCCGATCATTGCCGGAACACCTGTAGTGTAAGAGATTGCTTGGGAGCCAACTTCTTTGTAGCACTCCTGGTGGTCACAGATGTTGTACACATAGTACGTTTTGTCTTGACCATCTTTTTTACCTTTGAAGATACAACCGATGTTTGTTTTACCTACAGTACGAGGTCCAAGGGACGCCGGATCAGGCAGAACAGCTTTCAGGAACTGCAAAGGAATGATTTGTTTACCTTCGAATTCGATTGGCTCGATCGAAGTCATGCCTACGTTTTCCAGAGCTTTCAAGTGAGTCAGGTAGCTTTGACCAAATGTCATGAAGAAACGGATACGTTTCAAGCCAGGGATGTTTTTCGCGAGAGACTCCAGCTCTTCGTGATACAACAGGTACATGTCTTTTTCGCCCACTTCTTTGAAGTCATAGACACGTTTGATTTCCATCGGTTTCGTTTCGATCCATTCACCGTTCTCCCAGTATCTGCCGTTCGCAGAAACTTCACGAATGTTGATCTCCGGGTTGAAGTTGGTAGCAAACGGGTAACCGTGATCGCCGCCGTTGCAGTCGAGGATATCAATGTATTCAATTTCGTCAAAATAGTGCTTCAATGCGTATGCAGAGAATACGCCAGTTACTCCCGGATCGAATCCACTGCCCAGCAGAGCAGTAATGCCCGCTTTTTCAAAACGCTCTTTGTAATCCCACTGCCAGCTATATTCGAATTTCGCCGTATCTTCAGGCTCATAGTTTGCTGTATCCATGTAGTGTGTTTTTGTAGCCAGGCACGCATCCATGATCGTCAGATCCTGGTATGGCAGCGCAAGGTTCATTACGATATCTGGTTGGAACTCATTGATCAAAGCGATCAGTTCATCTACGTTATCTGCGTCTACTTGAGCAGTCGTAATTTTAGTTTTACCGCCATCCAATTTTGCTTTCAAATCGTCGCATTTGGATTTTGTGCGGCTTGCGATACAGATTTCTTCAAAAACCTCGCTGTTTTGAACGCATTTGTGTACCGCTACAGAAGCCACGCCGCCGGCGCCGATAATTAGTGCTTTTCCCATTTTCTCATTCTCCTATCCCCATAATTAAGTTTTTTTGTTTTTTTCATAAAATTCCAAGACGTTCGCAGTTGTATTGTTTCATTATGCAACGTCCACCCGCTCCGAATACAATAAAAAAAGCAAGGTGAAAAATGTCGCATTTGCGCACACCATCACACTTGCTTGTCGATATACATCATAAAAAAGACGCGAAGACTCCATGACCAAAAAAGTCCACAAGAACTCCTTCGGCGGAAAGCTCCTTCATGTATATCAATATTGGATCAGAGTCTATATAGCAAATAATTCGCCTTTACCACTCTTATTGACCGTTTCACAAGTTGATGTGCAGATGCACTGGTTGTAAAGTAACCAACTTATAAAATTTGAGCTTTGAACTCAATCAATAAGGCAACAGAAGTTGCCAATCGGCATTTGACCCGGCTGTCCGTATGGCCTTAACTCCCTGATGGAAGTGGTCAAAAATTATCTGCTGGAAAGCTCTAATTCATATTGATAAATCAACTTTCCAAAATCACAGGTATTACACTATCAGACGTTTCTCTAAAAATCAAGAGATATTTTAAAATTAATTTTTCAGTTCTAATTTGTTTCAGAATGAAAGCGGTACCCGTCAAATACAGCGAGCCCCTCCTGATTAAGCACTTTCCCTGCTACCTCGGGCTTTTGAGGACTTTTCATAAATACTTCTTCACAGGCAATCATAATATTATCGCCAGCAATAGCAGCAAGCTGATCATGCGTCACACTGTACACAAGTCTTCCGAGATTTGACCACACCATCGCCCCGGAGCACATCACACAAGGCTCGCAGCTGGTATAGAGAGTATATTCGCTGAGATCAAAAATGTTATTTTCTGAACAGAAGGATCGGATAAGCCCGATTTCCGCGTGATGGGTGGGATCACAGAAACTGTTAATTTTATTTTCACCCTTCATCACGACTTTACCACCCTTTACCAGAATTGCCCCGAAAGGTTCGTTGCCTTCCGCTCTCGCCTGGAACGCAAGCTCAATCGCTTTTTGCATAAATATTCTATCATCATCCATCACAGGCCCCTCCATAAAGGTTAAGATTCGATGTAAATTATACCTTTTATAGTACACTACCTTGTTTATCTTCCGTATTGAAAATTAGATACATTTTATTTCAGTTACAAGTTTTTTTTTTCTTCAAATCGAAAAAATTGAGGAGCATTCATCTGTTTTTTATCCGTTTTACCGTATGATAAAAAAATCATAAAGATAGGAATGCCCCTCTGCCTTGATCTGAAATCTTGAAACGATTCTGACTCAAATATTTATATGGATATGACCGCCTTGAATAATCATAAGTCCCGAATGGATAAATAATCATTCAACCGAATGTTAGGCTGATGCTGATGACTCCGCCTTGTTCAGGCTTGAGATATGACAAGCATGAACAAATGCCCTAAACAAATGTCGACTGTACTCGTCCACGGCGTAACTATACTCCCGATGCCACTGAACAGCGAGCACAAACGAGCAGCCAGGCATGACGACAGATTCAATCAATCCATCCTCTGCAATCGCTGCAGCCACTAATTGATCGGATAACGTTTTAATGCCCTGATGGTGATAACTGTTAACCCGAATCTGGTCCGTCTTCAAGATATCATGAAGCAAATTATGCTTTTCAATATGTACGGAATGCACGAGATTGGTGTACGGGGGTTTTTGCTGATGAGTAATTTTCTGCTCTGCATCAAAAGCTGTGGGGATATCCTGATATAACGTTCCGCCTAATATAGCGTTAAACAGCTGTAATCCGCGGCATATGCCGAAGGCTGGTTTGCCCAGCGCAATCACTTTTTCAAACAGAACAGCCTCCATCCTGTCCCGCTCTATACACAACTCGCCACAGACGCTCTGCATCTGCTCACCGTAAAGCTCCGGATTCACATCTTGTCCACCTGTAAACAGAAATCCGTCAAAGGTGGTCGCCAGCGTTGTGATCGTATCCTCATCCGCCGTTAATGGCAGCATGACCGGTATCCCGCCCGACGCTTCAATCGCCTTCATATAATCAGGAAGCATCCAGTAGCTTTTTTTGTCCGTATCATACAGAGGCGTTACCCCAATCATCGGTTTGTTCATGCCGTGCGACCTCCTAATCCTGCTTTTTATCCTCTGAAAACTTGCTTCTATTTTATCAGAATTTCTACTGAATAATGTGCATAAAACCTTGCACTTCTGCACCTGAATGAATGCCTGCACCAATCCTCTGCTTATGAAAGATCGCTCAGCTGTTGCTTGTATTCCGTTGGACGAAGTCCCTTATATTCTTTGAACACCTTGGAAAAATAGTGTTGATCGGTGAAGCCCAGCAGCTCAGCCAGCTCTCTGAATTTCATCTCGGGCTGATCAGACATCAGACGGCAGGCTTCCTCAATTTTAAGGCGGTTATAGTATTGTACAAAAGTCACACCTGTTTCGCTCTTGATAACCCGGCTAACATAAGAAGGACTGATGTGGAACTTGTTCGCGATATCACGAATGGACAAGGCAGAGTATTTATTTAAACGTATATATTCATCAATCTTCTCAAATAATAGTGAACCGCTCCGTCGAACCTGTGATTGCAGCATATCAAAGCATTGCTCGATCCATTCCATCAGTTCCTTGCAAAAATCAGTGTATGCTGGCAAGTCCATCAGCTGTCTGCATCTCATCTCTAATGCGAGTCTCATTCCCGACCCCTGCTCTTCAAAAAGATGCGCAAACGTATCAACGATCAACCCCATGAAACGTTCAATCTCCGTCATATGCACATGCTCGTCAAGCCAGCGCTGAAGAAGTTCCGTAAGCTTGAGCGTAACATTTTCTTTGCGCAGCAGTTGAATCATTTGCACAAAGGAAGCCTCTGCCGCACTGTCCAGCACACCTGCTTCGGACCGAACCATAGAGATCGGATTGCCTGTATCCAGGGTGATGCCCTGCATGAGACGCTGCTGTTCAGCCAGCAGGGAGCCTATACGGTGATAGATGTCAGTTATATTCTCCCGTTCAGAAGACAGCGGCTGTCCTCCGATCATGACATTGATCTCATGTGTCGCAAGGGTTCTGCGTATCGTTTCAAGACATTCATACATGGAAGTATACGAATCCAAAGCACGGTGATGAACAAAAACGACATACTGATCTTCTTTTTGGCTTAAATACACCCGGCAGTAATGAGATGTGAAAAAAGAGTTCATCATAGCCTGAAGCTGTTGCAGCCCCCAAGCTCCTTTGTTTCCTGTAAAAGGTTGTCTGCGCATCATAATCATCACCTGAGTATAGAGCGGTGCATATTCACTGGGCTCTTGCCCTGCATCAATATGCTGCTCGTCAATAATTTCACGCAGATCAATCTGATTTTTCACTTTCCGTTGATCCAGCTGCTCTACAACTCTGCCGATGACCTCCTCCAGCGATTCCCGTTCCACCGGCTTTAACAAGTAATCAAATACCTGCAAGCTTAGTGCCTTTCTGGTGTATACAAAATCACTATACCCGCTGATCAATACAACCTGCAGATCGGGATTTGTCTCCTTGGCCTGTTCAATCAGCGCCAATCCATCCATTCGCGGCATACGGATATCCGTCAGAATCAAGTCAATATGATGCTTCCGGAATACTTCCAGCGCCTCCTCACCGTTGGCGGCTGTGGCCTCCACTTGCACAGGATACTCCAGGGATGAGAGAAGCATTTGAATGTTGCGCAGGATCGGTTTGCTGTCTTCCACAATCATCACATTGTACATCTGCTGTCCCTCCTGTGTTAATAAAAATCCTTGGTCAATGAACCGATGATCTGAACGGTAGCACCCTGTTCCTTGTCGGATGAATGATTGAATATATTCACAAACAATCGATTGCGGTACATGAGCTTGAGTCTATTGACGCTGTTGATTATACCCATATTGCCGAGGGCTGGCTGCTGACTCAGGACCATCTGTGATTCGTCATCTGCTGTCTGCAGCCTGTCCATGATTTCCTTGATTTTGTCCGCCTGGAACCCATCGCCGTTGTCTGTAATCTCAAGAGCCCATAGTCCGTTATATTGTTTCACTGTAATCCGGATACGCCAGGGAGGTGCTGTCCGGGTAAAGGCATGCTCTACACAATTTTCCACAAACGGCTGAATGACGAGCCGGGGAAGCTTAACCTCACTGCCCATTTCATCAGCGACAATTTCCCACTCCAGATCCTCCTCATATTTCTGTTGCACCAGCGACAGGTAATGACGGGTATGCTCCAGCTCTTCATCCAAAGTCACATGTGCATAGGGTGATGATACTATATAGCGCAGGCTCTCTGAGAGATGTTTGCACATATCGGATACAGCCCTGTTCCTGCCTTCCTGAGCAGCGATACTGATCAGATAAAGCACATTATGAATGAAGTGAGGCGCAATCTGAGCCTGCAGGGCCGAATTGCGGGCTTTCACCTCTTCATGCAAAGCCTGCTTTTCACGCTCAATGGATCGCTGTAACCGATGGAGCAAATCCTGGAAAGCTTCATTAAGAAGCAGCAGATCATTATTTTTAGGGGTCTTTTCCATTTTGAGATGCAAATTACTGTAATTCATACGCCAGATCTGACTGCGAAGCTTGCGAATCGGAAGCAGCAGATTACGTGTGGACACAAAAATGTATACAAAGGAAAACAGCATAAGGCCAGTAATCAGAAGAATGGACATCGTCTGCACGGAGCGAATGGGGCCCAGAACGGATGCTTTGGGCGTAATCATGTATGTAATCCAGCCTGTTTGTGGAGACATGGCATGTGTGATGTATTGATCAAACCTGTTGACATTCAACCCTTCCGAAGTTGACGGATTCATCCTTTCTTGTAACCGTCCGCTTCCGGCTTGCGAGCCCGTCATCTGTTCTCCATGCTCATTCAGAATATATACATCCCCTGCCGTAATACCTCCGGTCAGATTCTGAATATAAGCCTGGTCCATTTGAATGCTGAGATAACCATATACTTTGCCGTTCTGATCATTAATCGTACGTACAAAGGAGATATGATTGGACTGGCGCACCAGCACAAACCCCTGTTCCTGCCATGCGCGTCCTGCACGACTTTTATCCAGCATATCCCGAAGGAGAGCTGCGGGGTTACTGATGCCGAGATAGGATGTAAGCAGCACACCCTGTTTATCATAAATGGACATGTCCTTTATATTCATGCTTGGCCCAATGGCCTGGAACATAATATCCTTCAGGATGCGAATCTGCTTCAAGCGTTCATAATTATTCGGAGCAAGCGAGCTTTTGTTCATTGCGGTGAAAATATCCTTGTTGGATAATATGCGCTGTGACATTTGATTCTGCTGCTCAACATACAAATCCACCTGTTCTCGCACTTTTGTTGCGGCAATGAGCAAATCCTGCTCTGTTTTTTGTCTAAGCGGGGTAACCACCACGACATTAACGTAGACAATGAAACATCCTAGCACAAATAAAAGCAAAGCCAAGAAGGTTAGAAGCACCTTCGTTTGCAAGCTGAATTGCGGTGTACTCTTTACAAGTTTGAACATGTCCTGCATCACACTCCTGAATAACCATGGTGTTATATCCGGGCTTCAACGTTCCATGACCTACTGTATCACGGGCCTTCATGAAATGATAGCGATTTCAAGTTCAGTATTTTACACATGAATGTTCAACCACAGACATGTACCCACAGCATGAAAATATCTATAATCGGATGTGCAAACGGATTCAAGAGATGATCTAGAGGGGGATTCACATTGAAACTGCATAAAGCAAAAAAAGTACCAGCCTTGATATTGGCAAGTATGTTAACGATCGGACTTGCAGCCTGCGGATCAGACAGCTCGAACAACGGCTCATCAGCAGGTGAGGAGGGCAAAAACGCCAAGGTCACGCTTGAACTTGCCATTTCCAAAAGCTCACAGGATTCTGCCTTCATTCAGAAAGATGTGCTGGATGACTTCGAGAAAAAGACGAATATACGAGTGAACCTGCAGCTGATTCCCGCAGAGCAAACGACTACGGTGCTTCAGACCAAGCTGGCTGTTGACGAAACACCCGACATTATTCAGTACAACCTCGCAAGCGCAGTCACTGACCTGAATCTGGAGCGCAATTTCGAGATTCTGGACAACGAGCCCTGGGCCGGCAGAATTGTGAATAAAGACGTGCTTTCTTCTGGCGGTCACATCTATAGCTTCCATGTCAGTCAGGATACAGGCATGCAGGGCGTTGTATACAACAAGAAGATATTTGAGGAGCTCGGCTTATCCATTCCGAAGAATTATGAAGAATTTCTGGCCATCTGCGAGAAAATCAAAGCCAGCGGCATCACCCCTGTATTCATGCCATATAAAGATGCATGGGCAGCCAACATTTGGCCCGCTGCCGCTTTTGCTGATTTTGCCGCTAAACATGACCCTACTTTCTTCGACGATGTGAACAGCAACAAAAAAAAATGGTCAGATGTGCCTGAGTTCAAAACCTTTCTTGAACAGCAGTACGAAGTGTATTCCAAAGGATACACCAACGCAGATGTACTGAGTGACAGCTATGATATGGCCGTAGGCAAATTCCTCAACAAGGAAGTTGCCATGATGTTTATGGGAGACTGGCTGATTGAAGGGGTAGCAGAACAGGATCCAGGCATGGAGCTGGGGGTCTTCCCGATTCCATCTTCCGAAGATGCAAGTTTGGGTGCAAGTCCACTCGGCGGCCAGCTGTTTATCCCGAAAAAGTCCAAACATCTGGAAGAAGCCAAACAGTTCCTTGATTACATTGCCTCCAAAGACGTTGCACAAAAAATTGTGGACGCCAAAGGCTATGTATCCAATCTTAATGACGTTACTACACCTGAACTGCCGGCATACAAACAGGATATTGTCGACAATTACATTACACCGAAGAAAACCGTGCTCACAACAGATGCCTACATGCTGGTTGACCGCAGTGAGCTGTACCGTTTGCTGCAGGACCAGTTTGCAGGCGGCCTGACACCGGAGGAAGTATTGAAATCATGGGATGAGAAATTCAGCCAGCTGATGCAGGATAAAGGCATTTCCGGCTTCTAATTAACAGCAAGCAGAACAATACACATCCAATACAAAACCAAGGCAGCATAACACGGTCAGCTTCATCTGATGACAGGTTATGCTGTCTGCCTATAACGGAGCGTGACATATGAAACGGGCTAAAAATTTATATTCATACTATATGATATTTCCTGCGCTGATCATCTACTCTGTCTTCTTTGTTATTCCGGCCATCACAGGTTTTTATTATTCCTTTACAGATTGGCGGCTGGATCGACTCGAGTTAAGCTTCATTGGCTGGGATAATTTCAGGAAGATTTTTTCGGACAAAACGCTGATTCTGGCGCTTCAGAACACAGCCATCTTTGCCATTGTGACGGTGGTTGGCAAAAATGTCATCGGTCTGCTGCTCGCCGTAGGTCTGAATATGAGACTTCGCACCAAAAATCTGCTGCGGGCCATCTTCTACTCCCCCTCCATCCTCAGCATCCTGGTGATCAGTATTCTGTTTACGCCGATGCTGCGTACCGAAGGCACAATAAACAACCTGCTCGAAGCTATCGGACTCAGCTCCCTGAGTCAAGCCTGGCTGACGAATCCTACCATTGTCATCTGGACGATTGCCATCGTTTCCATCTGGCAAAGCGCAGGATTTCAGATGGCTATCTATCTGGCCGGTCTGCAATCCATTTCACAGGAATATTATGAAGCCGCCAAAATCGACGGAGCAAGCTCATGGAGAAGCTTTTTCAAAATTACACTGCCTCTCCTGCTACCCGCGATTAACATCAACCTGATGCTGACTTTAATTGGCGGACTGAAAGTGTTCTCGGAGGTTTACGTTATGACAGGCGGAGGTCCGGGCAATGCATCTCAGGTTGTAGGTACAATCATTCTGCGCTCCTTTGGAGAAGGAAACTGGGGGCTTGGAACAGCTGTGAACACCCTTCTGTTTGTTGTTGTGACCATTATCGCTATACCACTCCTGATTTTCATGCGGCGCAAGGAGGTTACGGAATAATATGAGCTATACTCGCAAACTCGCTATCCGCGACTTCATTGTAGAAGGTTTCCTGATTCTCGCTTCCCTGATCGTTTTGCTGCCACTTGTCATTCTGATTCTGGGATCGTTCAAAACCAGTGCAGAAGTGCTAAGTTTCTCGCTAAGTCTGCCGGAAAGCTGGCAATTTTCCAACTATGTTCGTGTCTTTCAGGAGGGTGGCCTGTCACGAGCGTTCCTTAACAGCATCTGGATTACGGGGATCTCTTCTATTATTAACATCGCCGCTTCATCGGCAGCTGCTTTCATTCTCGCCAGACGGGATACCCGTTGGTCCGGAACGATCTATATGTATTTTTTCATGGGGCTTATCGCGCCAATGTCGATCATCACAACCATCCGTGTAGTTCAAGGTCTTGGCTTCTACGGAAGCATTACAAGTGTGATCCTGATCTACGCTGCACTTAATACAGCGTTTAGTGTTTTCCTGTACAGCGGGTTTATCAAAACGATCCCAAGAGCACTGGACGAGGTTGCTTTTCTGGAAGGAGCCAGTGTGTTCGGTGTGTTCTTCCGCATCGTTACACCACTCATTCTGCCTGTAAATGCCACAGTAGCCATCATGGTATTTATGTCCGTGTGGAACGATATCACAATTCCGGTCTATTTCCTGACAGACAGCTCCACCTGGACCATGCCGCTATCCATCTACAACTTCTACGGCAAGTACAGCCGGGACTGGAATCTGATCTTCGCTAATCTCGTACTGACCTCCCTGCCTGTGTTCATTCTTTATCTGTTTGGTCAAAAATATATCGTCAGCGGCCTTACAGCCGGCGCAGTCAAAGGTTAAATATTACAACATCAAGCCCCCGTCACCAAACATGGACGAGGGCTTGATGTAAATCATGTAACTCGTGTAATTCATGAATGTAAAACTCAATCCTCCAGATCATGGAGATGCAGCGGGGCAGCAGTTTTTCTAGGAACACAGGTTTCTTCGCGTTTCTCATAAAGGTCTTGAGACAGTGCTTGCACAAAAGGCGACCAATGCTGCTTGGCATATAAATGCAAACGATGCATCGCGCGAGTACAAGCCGTGTAGAGCAGCTTGCGGTCATACTCTTCGCCATATTGTCCCGCTGAAGCGTCATATACGAGCACGGCATCAAATTCCACACCTTTGGCAAGATAAACCGGGATCACCATGCAGCCTTTTTCAAACTGCTCGGTTTCCTTCGTAATCAGCTTCAGTTTTTCCATACCTTGTGCCTGTAGACGCTCATAAGCTTTGCGGCTCTCGGCTGCTGTCTTGGTTATGATGGCAATGGATTGAAAACCCTCTGCATGTAACTCGTCAACATCTTTGCAAATAAACGCATCATGCTGGCTCTCTACGATGCCCGTTTGTATAAGCTGCGGCTTCTGATCTCTTCTGTCAAAAGCAACAATCTCTTCGCCGCCTGGCAGCATGGCTCTGGTGAATTCGACAATTTCACGGGTTGAACGATAACTTTGCAGCAGCCGGATAAGTCTGGTTTCCTTTTCACCATATAATCCGGTTAATGGAGAATCCGCAGCAGCAAGCTCCGTTGCCTGCATATAGATGGCCTGACCGAAATCACCCAGCACTGTCAGCCGGGCGCGGGGAAACAGCTTTTTTATATATTCATACTGGAATGCAGAATAATCCTGCCCCTCATCCACAAATACATAACGGATATCTGTGTTGATACGCACACCTTCAATGATTTCTTTGACATATAAATACGGAGTAGCATCTTCATGAAACAGTTTGTTTTGATGCAGCATGTCGATCGTTTGTCTGCAAATTTCATCCCAGTAAGGCGGAACAACTGCACCATTAGTGCGTTCCTTATAAGCGTCCTCGTCTACAAATAACTGCTCATACACTGCCTGAACATTCACAAATTTGAACTTCCGCACCCGCTGTCTTAACGGTTTGAACATCTGCTTCACAACATTACGCCGCAGTAGCTGCTCCTCTCGCTCCAAAAAATCAAAGGCCCCTTCATCCAGATCAGGACGTTTGCCCATATTCTCACGAGCGGCATACTGTTCAGCCACTTCAAACACTGGCTTTTCCTTGTGCAGCTTGCGGTACACATCCGCGTAATCATCCACATCGAGATAATTCAATTCTTCCTCCACCCAATCTGCGTACAGCTCCTTCTGCTCCAATTGGGCCAGCTCTTTCAGCAGCCATTCCTGCAATAGCAGAATACGACTGGGCAACGATAACTTCACATCATAGCTGGAAAATTGCGCCTTCATCTGTGCTGAAGTAATGAACTCGCGATCGCGGAATCGAATGCCAACAAATTTTATGCCTTCCCGACCGAGCCATTCACCGTAATTTTTCAGTGCCTCCAGAAATGCAGGGGACGCTTTGTACCGAATTCCTTCCAACCGTGCGGAATACCCTGCTTCCTCTCCAGCTGTCAGCACATACTCCATTTGGTCGAGCGGGTCCTCCGGACTCAGCGACGATCCCAACCAGTAATTCAAATATTCCTGGAACGTGGTCTGTTGAATATTTTCTTCACCCAGTTCAGGCAATACGGTCGAAATGTAACTGCCAAACATCGGATTCGGCGAAAAAAGAACCATCTGATCCGCTTTAACGCTCTGGCGGTGTTTATATAAAAGATAGGCCACACGCTGGAGCGCCGCTGACGTCTTGCCGCTGCCTGCTGCTCCCTGAACAATCAGCATTCGGCTTCGATCATCGCGGATGATCGCGTTCTGCTCCTTTTGAATCGTTGCCACGATGCTTTTCATCTGTGAATTGGCTCCTTTGGAGAGTACCTCCTGAAGCAAAGCGTCCCCAATGGTCTCACTGGCATCAAACATGCCAAGCAGCTGACCATCCTGAATCTGAAACTGGCGTTTCAGCTCCACGCTGCCCTCGATTCGTCCCATCGGAGTCTCGTAATCTGCAGGACCAGAGGCATGATCATAATAAAGACTTGCGATCGGGGTACGCCAATCATAGATCAGAAAATTTAATCCTTCCCTATCCGTAAATGAGGACACGCCAATATAAACCTGCTCGGTGAAGTTAATTCCCTTCTCCTTAAAGTCAATTCGGCCAAAATAGGGTAAAGGAAGCAGACGATTCACGCTTTTCCATTGCTGCACGAGCAGCTGATGTCCCCGTTCTCGCTCAGCCAGCACGCGTGATTGCTGGTTTATCGTATAAAAAGCCTCTTCAAAATCGGTATAGGAACTCGTATTTATCGTTACTTCTTCCCAGAAGCGCTTGCGAATATCAGCCGCCTGTTCTGCCAGTCCAGCCACTTGGGGTTCAAGCTCATCAAGTCGATCTTGCAGCTCTTGACGAACATGTGCCAATCTTTCTTTTTCCCAGCGTCGTTCATTTGTTTCTGTCATCGGTTCAACCACTCCTCCACCCATTTATTGGAATAAAAAAGCAGGTTGACAAAACAACGAATCCGATGTAATATTAAATTAGGAGAAATAATGTTACACCTGTTTAATTCGATGTAATATCAACTGCGCTCATGATTATATCATAGCGCATTTTTGCGTTCAATCTTTTTTTTGACTCAAAGAAACTTTCCCATCTGTATGTTGCAATAGGCACATAATCCGTAAACCAGACTTTGGAAGTCATTGCTTTTCTGGAAGAGCCTTATATCCCTCATGCTGTCGTTGGTGCACAATAAAAGATCGTTTTACGTGCTGCAAGAAACAAAGAGCCCCAGCTTCCATATTCGGAAGCTGGGGCTCCTTTTACTAATGCATGACCTTATTACTTTATTCACTTCATGCCAGGACATTGATAAAGTTTATCCCTTAGCTCTTTACCTTAAATCGTGCTGGTATCAATAACGAAGCGATATTTAACATCTGAAGCGAGTACACGCTTATAGGCTTCATCAATCTGATCTGCCGAAATAACCTCAATGCTAGGGACGATATCATGCTCAGCACAGAAATCAAGCATTTCTTGTGTCTCACGTATGCCACCAATCATCGAACCTGCGAATGAGCGGCGATGTCCGATCAGCGAGAATGCATTGACGGGGAGCGGCTCAGGCGGAGCTCCTACATTAACGAGCGTGCCGTCCAACTTGAGCAGTGAGAAATAAGCATTGATATCAATGCTGGCACTTACTGTATTAATGATCAGGTCTAATGAGCCTGCCAGCTTTTCGAATGTTTCCGGGTCGCTCGTTGCGTAGTAGTGATCTGCGCCAAACTGCAAGCCGTCTTGTTTTTTACTCAGGGATTGAGAGAGAACAGTAACTTCAGCTCCCATCGCATGTGCAATTTTAACCGCCATATGACCAAGGCCGCCCATCCCTACGACTGCTACCTTTTTACCCGGGCCAGCGCCCCAATGATGCAGCGGAGAATAGGTGGTGATTCCGGCACATAGCAGAGGTGCAGCAGCATCCAGCTCAATATTGTCAGGAATGCGTACTACAAAATCCTCGGTTACCACGATATGTGTGGAATAACCGCCTTGGGTTGGCTCACCGTATTTGTCTACACCTGCATAGGTTGGAATGTTGCCTTTCAGACAGTACTGCTCTTCACCTTTAATGCAATTCTCACATTCGCCGCAAGAGTCTACCATACAGCCAACACCTACACGGTCGCCTACTTTGTATTTGGTTACACCGCTTCCTACCTCAGTAACGATCCCGGCAATTTCGTGGCCTGGTACGAGTGGATAATTGACGGGTCCCCACTCCCCATGAGCAGTATGAATATCCGAGTGGCAGATGCCGGCAAATTTAATTTCAATTAACACATCCGTGGTATCCAGATCACGGCGGTTAATTTCTGCGGAACGAAAGGCTTGATCTGGTCCATCCACGGCTCTGGCTTTAGCTGTAATCAATGTTATAACCTCCTCATGATTTTGGAATCCTCTTTATCTTACGCCCTATAGTTAACTCTAGGTCAAATGTTTTGCTCTACTTTTTTTAAAAGTGTTCGTTTTGACATCACTGCTGACGTCATGATAGAATTCATTCGCATCAGCGGATAGCCTGTACCATACGGCTTTAATCTTGATCTGATTAGAACTGAAAGGAACAAACCTATATGACATATTCCATTAGTGAAGTCGCTAAAAAACTGGATCTGACTGTTTATACATTACGCTACTATGACAAAGAAGGCCTTATGCCCTTCGTCGAACGCAATTCGACCGGAACGAGGCAATTCAAGGACTCGGATATTGACTTTCTGAAAATAATCCAATGTCTGAAAGCTACCGGAATGCCGATCAAGGATATCCGGGAATTCATCGCCTGGTGCTCGGAAGGTGATGCAACCTTGCGTCAGAGGTATGACATGTTTACCGAGCGCAAAGCCAGCGTCGAGGCCCAAATGGAAGAACTCCGAAGAACAATGGAGGTTATTGAGCATAAACGCAGCTATTATCAGCAGGCTATTGAAGCTGGGACGGAAAGCATTCACAAAGCTGCACTTGCTCCTAACCGTGAGCACGTAGCAAGCTCGTAGAGCAAGAGAATGGGACTTTTCGCCTGTTTGTTAATGACCCCGTTCCATGAAAAAGAGGCTCCACCTAAGACGGTGAAAGCCTCTTTTTCCTTGATTCATGTTTCTAATTGAAGTCTGCTTGCGAAAAAACTACTTGGAAGCCGAGAGCAAGCTGTCCGTAATAAATTTAAGCTGTCCTTCCAACGATACCGGATCGTTATAGGTGTCCGACGATGGATCAAGCTGGAATACATGATTGGCTTTTACAGCCGGAAGGTTTTTCCATAGTGCATTTTCGTATACCTTATTGGAATCACTTGTATCCCCGGACCACGGGCTGGTGAAAATAATGTCCCCTGCATACTCCGGCAGCACTTCAATGGAGATGGAAGCCCAGCCAGTTCCGCTGTCAATCGCTTCTGCCTGAGCCTTGGCTGGTGCCTTAAGTCCAAACTCACCGTAGATAATTTCTCCTCCACGTCCATAGTTATGACCGAAGACATACAACCCTTTATCATATGGATTCAGAATAGATACAGTACGATTACCTACAGCAGCTTCTACCTTTGGTTTCAATTCGTTAATTTGAGCTTCCCACTTGCTTATCCAGGCTTTAGCTGCATCTTCCCTATTGGTGAGCTTGCCCATCTCCAGCATCAAATCTTTGTAATTGCGTTTACCATACTCGATCTGAACAACAGGTGCGATTTGTGACAGCTTGTCGACGCCTTCTGTACCAGTGTACACCATAATCAAATCAGGCTTCAGCGCAAGCAGCTGCTCTGGCGTAGGCGGTTGTTCACCTAAATCCGTTGTGCCTTGTGCAGCAAGCTGATCCTTGATGTATTTGTTTTTCATTGAGCCCGATGCTGCTCCAACTACTGGAGCATCTAATGCTACGAAATATCCCGTAGTGAAGGCTGTCAAATCCACAATCCGCTTTGGATTTTTCGGCACCTGAACTTCACCAGCGTCAGATGCAAATGAAACCATCTCATCTTCTGCACCTGCCCCGGTATTTGTCGAACCCTCTGTATTGTCACTTGTCTTGCTTTCGGCATCTGAAGATACATTAGTCTGATCTGCTTCATCTTTAGCTGTATTCGAAGCAGATTGGCCACATGCACTCAGGATGAGTAAGAGCACAAGCGCCATCATTATCCATATTAAACTTCTTTTCGTATTACGCAAAAATAACCCCACCTTTAATGTATTAGATTCCATCAACAAATGATATTGATAATCGTTATCAACGATATCATGACTCCAGCCTTTTGACAATACTAGTTTCATATATTCATTCCAAACTTGCCATCTAGTGAGTTAAAAGGCTATCATCATTAGAGTGGATAGAGAGATTTAACGAAGAGAATAATTCCTAAAATGTAAAGAAATGTTTCAAGGAGGACATGATGGATCAGATTATACTGTGGTTAAAGTACTTTTTTTTGGGCATGGTTCAAGGGGCAACGGAGCCAATTCCGGTCTCCTCCAGCGGCCATTTGATTATTGCCCAGCGGTTAATGGGACTGAAGCAAAATGGCCTATCGTTTGAAATTTTAACGAACACCGCCTCATTAATTGCGATTGTTTTTATTTTTCGGGAAGACATTATGAAACTGATTACTGGTGGATGGGGGTATCTTCGAACCCGTAAATCGGAATATCGGGATGACTTTATGTTTTGCTTATATATCGTTATTGGTACCATTCCAGCAGCCGTTGCCGCTGTGCTGTTCAAGGATCAGATTGAGGACATTTTCTCCTCTGTGTATACGGTAGCCGTTGCCCTGTTAATTACAGGTGTGGCGCTTTGGCTTATCCGTAATCTGCGCGGTCGCAAACAGGACGGTGATTTAAAAACAAAGGACGCTGTACTGGTTGGACTCGCACAGGCCGTTGCTCTTATTCCGGGCATCAGCCGTTCGGGTGCTACCGTTATCTCGTCTATTGCAGTCGGCATGAAACAGGAAACGGCGTTAAAGTTCTCCTTTATGCTGTACATCCCGATCAGCCTTGGCGGTCTGATTATGGGTGCATCTGATATTGCACATGATCCAAATCGTGCACAATTAGCGATCCCTTATCTGATCGCGTTTATCACTACATTGATCGTTACCTATTTCTCCATGAGATGGTTTATGGGCATTATGGCCCGGGGTAATCTCAAGTATTTTTCATATTACTGCTTTGCGGCAGGAACATTGTTACTTATCTTTTTGTAAAAAGATTCTCTATGCACAGCAAAGGACAACCACAGCGGTTGTCCTTTTTCTGCTTCCTTACATCAACGGTCCATAAGAAACTGTCTCTCGAATTTTCCATTTAGGATTTGGCATATTGCAGAATCGCTGCTGCTGCGTGTACTCTAATCTGTTCGTTCTCGCTGTGCAGTGCACGTTCAAGTATTTCCAGTGCAGTATTGATTGTGCTTTGCTCAACTCTCGCTGATATATTGCCTGTTACCGTGTTGACTGGCGAGAGTTCTGTCGTTTCGGTTAATGCTGTGCCTGCTGCCCCCTCCGTTCCCCTAAGAGCCTGGTCCAGCTGTGCCTGCGTTACGGGCAACATCAATTGAGCAATAAATTTGGGCTCGCTCAGCAAGATTTGCATATGTTCATTGATTTCCTCAAGCGGTACTCGCCCAAGCCAGGTTACGCCCCTTCGATGGCAGATCAAGTCGTCACTTGTTCCGATTGAATCGTCATAATAATAATCACCGACGTCTCCGATGTACATCCATTCCTCATCCTTCATCACAACATAATCCCCGTCTTCAATCAGGTTGACAAAGGTATGTACCGTCTCGACCGCATCGCTCAATTCTCCGCCAGCAAGGTTATAACGCTGTTCCAGTTGTTCGGCAATGCTCTCCATTGAAGCCTGCTCAAGATCACCAAGCACAGACCACGGAATGCCGATATAGTTATCTTCCAAATAACTTTTTACTTTATTGACACCATCTACAGTGGACTGAATATAAAACAGATTCATGAATGCACCCATCCCTTCTATCAAGCCATAAACCTATATAAGTTGAATCATTCAATTTACACGTGAACGGAGAGGACAGAAAAAACCTGAAAAAGCGAAGCGATCGCCTGAAAGCTTTCTGTAAGAAAGCTACATCGGAAGCATACGCTTATCACCGGATTTTCCCTTTAAGAAAAGGGAGTCGAAAAAATCTGGGGATAACCGCTACTCTCCAGGTTATTCTGTCATCGGAGTGGATTGTGTAAATTTTTAGGTCAACTTATATAGTTAACCACCCGAACATCATCATGTCCAATCTCTCTGATATAGCCACAAGCTATAGCTGGATATAATTTAATGGAATTACTTAATAGCCACGCTTATATGATACCTTACTGTTAACACATTGCAGAGGGGTTATGTCAAATGACAAAAAGCAGCGTATTAGGATATCCGCGGATCGGAGCCGATCGGGAATGGAAAAAAGCACTTGAAGCATTCTGGGCAGGAAAATTGGAAGAAAATGAACTTCACGCGAGACTACAGGAGATTCGTTTAGATCATTTGCGCAAGCAGCAAGCCAAAGGCATTGACTTGATTCCAGTGAACGACTTCAGTTATTATGATCATATTCTGGATACAGCCGTGATGTTTGGTATTGTGCCAAAACGCTTTGCTTATACCGGAGGTGCTGTGCCTCTCTCCGTGTATTACGGCATCGCCCGTGGAACGAAAGATGCCGCAGCCAGTGAAATGACCAAATGGTTCAACACGAACTATCACTATATTGTACCTGAACTTAACGATGCTTCGCCTTCTCTGACCGAGAACAAACCGCTGATTGCGTACCTTGAAGCGAAAGAAAAGTTAGGTATTGAAGGTAAGCCGGTCATCGTTGGACCGCTGACCTTCCTGAAGCTCTCCAAAGGCTATGATGCTTCCGAAACCGATGCTTGGCTGGATCAGTTGGTTCCTCTTTACACCCAGGTATTACAAGAACTTGCGGACGCTGGCGTACAGTGGGTACAGATCGATGAGCCCGTGCTCGTGACAAAATTGAATGACGGTGATGTACAGCGCTTGAACAAAATCTATTCTGCTTTTGCATCCGCTGTTCCGAACTTGAACATCCTGCTGCAAACATACTTTGAATCCGTCGAAAACTATAACGAAATCATTCAATTGCCAGTGCAAGGCATCGGTCTCGACTTTGTACACGGACTTGAAGGCAACCTGCAATCCATTCAAACGAGCGGTTTTCCAGCAGATAAAGTGCTTGGCGCAGGCATCATTGATGGACGCGGCATCTGGAAAGCCTCTCTTCAGGACAAGCTGACACTACTCCAAACACTCACTTCACTCGTTACACCTGAAAGGTTAATTGTTCAGTCCTCTTCCAGCCTGCTGCATGTGCCTGTCACAACAGCAAAAGAAACAAAGCTTGCTGCTGAACTTAAAGAGGCACTCGCATTTGCGGATGAAAAGCTGGATGAGATCGTTATTTTGACCCGAGCACTCAAGCAGACCGATGCAGACATCACCGCTAAAATCAACGAAGCTGAGCTGAAGCTGCAAGCATTGCAGCGTTCAGGAGATCGTAATCGCAAGGCAGTACAGGATGCTGTAGCTTCCATCCGTGTGCAGCAGCCTAATCGTTCACATCCGTTTGAAGAACGTCATCTCGCCCAGCAGGAGAAATGGCAGCTCCCCTTGTTCCCGACAACAACAATTGGCAGCTTCCCGCAATCAACAGAGGTCAGAAAAGCTCGCCAGCAATGGCGCAAAAACGAACTGAGCAATGAGCAGTACAGTGCCTTTATCCGTGATCAGATTGACAACTGGATCAGCATTCAAGAGGAGATCGGCATTGACGTGCTGGTTCACGGTGAATTTGAGCGCACCGATATGGTTGAATTTTTCGGAGAGAAGCTAGCCGGGTTTGCCTTCACCCAATACGGCTGGGTACAGTCCTACGGTTCTCGCTGTGTGAAGCCGCCGATTATTTATGGTGATGTTGAATTTACGAATGAGATGACCGTTGAAGAGACGAAATATGCGCAGTCGAAAACAGATCGCCCTGTCAAAGGCATGCTGACTGGCCCGATCACCATCATGAACTGGTCCTTTGTTCGGGAGGATATTGAGCGGGAAACAATCGCCTATCAATTGGCCTATGCACTCAGACAAGAGGTTGAAGCGCTTGAAAAAGCAGGCATCGGCATGATCCAGGTGGATGAACCTGCCGTTCGTGAGGGCTTGCCGCTCAAGCAGGATCAACAAGCCAATTATCTGGACTGGGCCGTCAAAGCGTTCCGCATTACGACATGCACTGTACAACAAACAACCCAAATTCATACCCATATGTGTTATTGCGAATTCCACGATATGATCGACTCTATTGAAGCGATGGATGCCGATGTCATCTCCATTGAAACCTCGCGCAGCCATGGCGAGCTGATTCACAGCTTTGAAGAGAATACGTATGAGCTCGGTATTGGACTTGGCGTGTACGACATTCATAGCCCGCGTGTGCCAAGCGTCGAAGAAATGAGCAGCATGATTGACCGCGCTTTGCGCGTGCTTGATCCGAAGCTGTTCTGGATTAATCCGGACTGCGGTCTGAAAACACGTGGACAGGAAGAAACCGTATCTTCTCTGAAAAACATGGTGGATGCAACCCGAATTGCACGGGCAAAGCACGCTGCTTCTCCTGTTCTGAACTAGATAAACTGAACAAGTGATGATTTTACGGACGCTTCAATAAAAAAGCTTTATTAAGCTAAGGAAACACTTAAAAAGCGGGAATCCTGTACCAAGGATTCCCGCTTTTTAAGTTGTACACGTTGAAAATCAGTATTACATCAACGTATTAGGTCATTCGTCACGTTGACTAATCCATGATTCCTCATTATAATTCGGACATCGAGAGCCTGGCAGACATGATTACCATGAATGCATGGGAGAGCGATCTGTATACAAACTCAACTCTAAAGTGAAAGATGTGAAGAGATTATGATTAAGGAGAAGTTGTACTACGGTAAAGATATCGAGGTCATGTTTAATTCGGATGTATGCATTCATTCCGGTATCTGCGTAAAAGGCCTCCCTGCTGTTTTTGATTTGAGCAAGCGTCCTTGGGTTGATCCCGATGGTGACACTTCAGAGGCTATTGCCCGGCATATTGACACATGTCCAAGCGGAGCATTGACGTATAAGCTTCTGAACGATGAAGTCTCAACGAAGAAAGAGGATGAACATGCATAATGTAGAACATGAAGCTGCCAATAAAAGATTTCTTATTCAAGATAACGGCGACATTGCTGCGGTGATGACGTATGTAATCTCAAGTCCGGAGCTGTACATTATTGATCACACATTGGTCGAAAATGCATACCGGGGACAAGGGCTTGGTGATGAGCTTATCAAAGCTATGGTGGAATACGCGCGGGAAAATGGTATTAAGATTTTACCTTTATGTCCCTTTGCCAAGGGCCGTTTCGAGCGTATCTCTGAATACACAGATGTTCTCCATCATTAATATTTGCAGTTGATTTTTATAAGTGCAGAAAAAAGTACAAAAAGCCTCCCTCGCATGGGGGATTTTTGTACTTTTAGCATTTGCTCTCATTTCATATAGCGGTAGTCTAGTAGATCCTTCAAGTTTGAGATTTTCTGTAGCAGCTTCTCCCCGACATTGGTTTCCTTCACCAGTTTCCGTTCCAGCTCTTTATCCACCAGTCTTTTTACAGACAATACGTCTGTTCCGTTGCATAACACATCTTCTTTTGAATTGAATTTTTGATGGGCGACGAGCTGCATGCCAAAAGAGTTGTAAAGCAAGGTATATCCGGCAATGCCTGTTGTGGATTGATAGGCTTTGGAAAAACCGCCGTCAATCACGATCATTTTCCCGTTTGCTTTGACAGGGCTCTCTCCACTGATTTCTTTGACTGGCGTGTGGCCGTTAATGACATGTCCATGATCCGGATTCAAATCGAACTCCTGCAAGATTCTTCGACAAATCTCTTCATTTTCACGTAAATGGTAATAAGGATTTTTTTTCTCCTTATGTGCTTCTTTTTCTTGAATAAAATAACGCTCAAAAGTGGTCATTTCTCTCTTGCCAAAGAGTGAGGAGCATTCTCCCGTCCAGATGTACCATACCATATCCGTCGCCAGATCGTCTGTCTCTTCCGGATGGGCAAAGGCGTAACGTAAATAATCCTCAAAAACATCAAGCAATTGACGACCTGCATAGGTCTTGTCTTCAATCTGCATTTCTTCCATATTTCCTTCTTCATCCATAGGAATACAGCCGTGGATTAACAAATTTCCATTGTATTTTAAATAAAGGCTTCCCTTTTTCATGAGGAAATTCATATGTCTGGCCAGCTTTTCAGAATGCTGAACGGAGAACAGCAGTTTCTCCATCACTTGGCGTTCTTCCTCCAGCAATTGTTCAGGATTTTGCGGATTTACGGTTGAAAAACAGGTGTTTTCCAGCTGGTACGTTTTTCCGCAGATCGTGATTTCGTTTTTGTCGTAATCAATCTGCTCCAGCAAAAGTCTTTCAGACATATTAAAGTATGGACGTCTCTTGATAATCGGGCTTTCAAGTTTAAACTGGATCATGGCAATGGCTTGGTGGATTTTGGTGATCTGCAGAATTTCCTGCTCTGAACCGTTATGTCCAGCCTGCAGCTTAGGTCTGAAGGGCAGATTGTCTTCATAGTATTTCTCCGCCAAGTTTAGCAGTGGGCGCAGATTGATTCCGTATACATCTTCTATGATGTCCAGATTGTCGTATCTGGCGCAGATCCGGATAATATTCGCAAGGCAGACCAGAGAACCCGCGTAAGCACCGATCCAGAGGACATCATGGTTCCCCCACTGAATGTCTACAGAATGGTAATGGATTAGCGTATCCATAATTTTATCGGGGTCCGGACCCCGGTCATAAATATCTCCAACCACATGAAGATGGTCAACCACCAGGCGCTGGGTCGTATAAGCAAGGCCAATAATGAGCTTGTCTGCTTGGCCCAGAGAAATAATTTGCCGATATATTTCCTCATAATAAGGATCCTTATTGTTGGTCGAATCCGTCTTGTATAGAAGCTCCTCTACAATATATACATACTGCTCCGGCAGAGCTTTACGCAATTTCGAGCGCGTATACTTGGAAGAGGCATAAGAAATAAGCTTAAGCATGTGTTCAATCGTTTGTCTATACCACTGGTTTAGAGCCGTTTTATTGCTCAGTTCCCCTATAACCAGCTGTATTTTTTCTTCAGGATAATAAACCAATGCTGCAAAGTCATTAATTTCTTGATCCGTCCATACTTCCCGGAACAATTCCTTGATTTTTTCTTTGACGGTACCCGAACCGTTTCGCAGTACATGCTGAAAAGCCTGGAACTCCCCATGCAAATCACTGACAAAATGCTCGGTTCCCTTTGGGAGATTGGAGATCGCTTCAAGGTTGATGATCTCGGTGATGATTTTTTCTTCGGTATCATATTTCTGGGCCAATAAATCTAGAAACTGCTCATCCAAAACAGATGTCCCCCTTCAAAGAAGTTATGTGGTATTGATTTTATAGTAAGTTTCCAAGGGACCTTTACCTATATGATGATTATCAGCATTGTCCTCCCTAATCATACTCCAGTTCATCATATATGAACAAATTTCTGTACTGAACTATGAAACAAGAAAAGGCAACGATATTTAATCGTTGCCTTTTCTATCGCCCACTTGTGCGATTAACCAATCGTCAACATTCAAATACTCTCCTCCAGCCATTGCTGCAAGGGAATATTCTCCGTCAGCTCACCAAGCAAAATATGGCTAAACTCCCCTGCTCGGTCAATAACCATCGTGGCTGGAAGACCCGTAATACGATAGAGACTGGATACCTTGCCTGTCGCATCAATGATCACCGGAAAATCAAACTGATGGCTTTTCATAAACTCGTTAATGGTGCCTTTGCTCTCCCCCACGTTGACAAACAGTGTCTCTACGTTGCTGCTATTCTGCTGCGCCAGCTCATGCACCAACGGCATTTCTCTGACACATGGCGTACACCAGGAAGCCCAAAAGTTAATCATTACGGCTTTTCCCCGGTAATCGGACAACCGAACCTGCTCACCCCTGGAGTTTACCGCTTCAAAATCGGGGGCTTCTGTTCCTGCACGAATAGGATTGCTGCTCTTGGATTCGGCATTCAATAGATTGTTCACTATAGCCCATATGCCAGCACCTAGTGCCACCATTGCAATCAATATGGTAACGGTACGCCTTATTTTTCCTCCGGGCTTGGACTCAACCTTAATCTCCTGTGCTTGTTTTGGCATTGCATTCACCTTCACTTCACACTCATCTTCATCTTTACTTTACACTCACCTTCATCATCTCACTTCAAGCCAAGGCTATGATGAAACGCTGCATGAAGCGAGCCGTATTGCTCTCGAATAGCCGTCGTCGAGCCTTCCCCGACATTTCGTCCATGATTCATAAACAGCACCTGATCCGCTATATCATGCGCAACTTCGAGCTGATGGGTAGAAAAAACGACCATATGCCCCTCTTGTTTGATCCCACTGAGCAGATGTACAAACTCCTGCATCCAGAACGGATCAAGTCCGTTCGTAGGCTCGTCCATAACTAGCAGTGCAGGCTTGGCAAGCATCGCCTGGGCGAACAAGATTCGCTGCCGCATCCCTTTAGAGAATGTGGTGACTCGTTTATGCTTCTGACTGTCCAGACCCACCATCTCCAATACTTCCTGTACTCGCTGCTTCGGAAGCTTGCGCAGAGATGCCCAGAACAACAAAGCCTCCTCCGCTGTGAGCCCTTGGCTGAATTGATAGTCATCCGGCATATATCCGATCTGATGGGCATACCGTTTGCGATCCTGTGCCCAGCGTAAAGAATTCACCGTGATCTCTCCAGAGGTCGGCCGTAAAATACCCGCTATCATTCGCAGCAGCGTACTCTTCCCCGCACCGTTTCCACCACATACTGCGAGTACATGACCCGCTTCCAGCTCAAAAGAAATCTCATCCACAATGAGTTGATTTTTGATACGTTTGCTTAACCCGTTCACTCTGACTTGCCGTTCATGCATACGAGCGCCCCCTTTCCCATATCGCGTAAACAATAAGGATCGAGCAAATCACCCATAACAGGCAAATACCGATAAATATTGCACTTCCGCCCGGCTGCTGGACCCATGTCACCCATTGATAATATTCGGGTCCCAGGATGGAGCCGCCGCCGAGCTTGATTACAATATACAGTCTCACCAGCTCAGCCGGGTTGAGAAAGGTCAGCAGCACCAGAAGTGGCTTGATCCAGAGATATGGCATCATACCCAATACGGCAAGTAACAATGCCGGCCAGCCGATAACGGCGAAGAACCAGATCGATACGGCTATCGTCAAGGCCTGCCAGCGGTTACGTGACAACGATCCAATCAAGAGCGCAATCCCGAGAAACAACAGAACAAGTCCGCAGGAAAAGGCAAGAAATAGCCCATATGTCAGCAGATCGATCGGATTGCCAAGCAGCCAGCTGATTACTCCCATCAGCCCGTATCCAAAGGCAACAATCGTCAACAACACCGCAGCCAGCCCAATATATTTGCCTGTAATGAAAGACAAGGTGCCTATAGGATACGTGGATAACAGCTGCCAGCTTCCGTCCTCCTTTTCAGCAGTCAACGAGAAGGAGCCCAGAAACAGTGTCATCAAGGGTAAGAGATACAGAATCAGATTCAGCATCGAACCTGTCGTGCTTGAGTATCCCTGCACCGGATTCTGCGCATTTAGCATTAACAAGCTTAAACTGAATGTACAAAAGAGGACCAGAAACGAATACGCCCAGGGATTGCGAAATCCTGTTTTCAACTCTTTCCTGGCGATCTGTATCATGTCAGACATTGCATTCACCATTCCTTATCAGCATCAGTGATGACCCGAGTTCTCTTTCGATTGGCCCTCTTGATGGTCACCTTCACTCATATCATGATCCGAGCCTTGTTCCATATCATGATTCGTTCCGTCCCCGTCATGGCTGTGTCCATGTCCATCGCCTTCCATGTTCATGTTATCCATATTTTGAGTCCAGTCATGGGCGGCCAGTTCATCTGCTGTCATGATTGTGCCTACACCCTGCTCCGCTACAAATGCTTCAGCTGAAGCCTTGTCCTTGAAGTTCAACACACCATAAGCCATCGGTGTCTTCAGGGAAGCATCATACACATACGTCGCTTTGCTGAATTCAATCCATTCTTTGTCATTGTAATCCCGAACATAATCCATGCCGATATTGTCCGTTCCGTTTTGTTTCTTCCATTCATTCATACAGCCGACATCATCAAATTTGTAGTTTTTACCGTCCTTCGTTGTGAGCTGTGTAGCAAATGCATCATCCTTCACTTGCATATTGCAGATTGCACAGATATCCACTTCCTCGTTAATTGGTACAGCCGCATATTTCTGTCCGCAAGCCGTTAACATCACTGTGCCCAGAAGCAGCACCATCGCCAGTATCCATCTTTTATTCATTTTCTCCATACCCCCATATAGATCATCGTACTTGCAGATAAACCGACCAGAACCAAACCAAGCAGCCCCACCAACCCTGATCGGGTGTGCCCATCAACTGCAGCTGCTCCTGTATGTTCTTCTCCGATTCGAATCTGCGGTGTTTCGTCGGTTGTCCAGCTGCTCTTGCCTTCCGAATGCAAATTACTCAGAAACACCATGCCGGGTGATTGAAAGAACAGCTGATATGCAGCATTCCGACTGACCAGCTGCTCATAGAACGGATTGATCGCATAAGACAGCTCGCTCATCCCATCCTGATTCACGTCGAGTCCCTGAAAGGAATCCCAATAATTGCCCTTCATTTTGTTGACTTTACTGTCCATGGCAGATGCATCAATTACGTTGGAAACAAACCGATTTTGCGTGAACGTATTGTCCTCTGCCAGCACCATCTGGATTCCCACAAAGTTACGCGTAATGTCGTTATCCCGAATTTCGTTATTCGACGATTCAGCAATATTCATGCCAACACGGTTCCCCTCAACCGTATTGCTGGTAATTTCGGACTGGTGTACGTCATAGAGCAAAATGCCTTGAGAATGCACATTTGTGCTTTGCTTGCGGAACGTGTTACCTGTGACAATCGTGTTGTTCACACCCATGATCATGCCGCCCGTCATATTTTCTTCTCCCGTATTGTTCAGCACAGTGGAACCGTCGATATACATGCAGTGAATGCCATACCTTGTTCGAAGTAACCGATTATCCTGTACCCGTGCGTTCCGGCTGTTCTCCAGGTAGATTCCGTCGAGCACGCCCTGAATGTGGTTCCCCTCAATCCGACTGTTATCCGAATTCAGGAGATCAATACCGTTTCCTTTTTGCGTGCTAGAGGCTGTGCTTGCCCCTGCCCATTCAATCGTGTTGTTACGCAGCACCGCTGAATCAGCATCACGCAAGAGCAATCCAGCGCCTTTCGTGTGAATGGTAAGCTCACTAATTTCATTATCGCTGCCCGTTATGTGCACAGCAGCAGCTGGCTGTACTCCATGATGCTCCATCGTAAAACCACGAAGCTTCACATCGTCAGCCTGAATGAATATCGCAGCTTGATCCTGCTCGTTAATAATTGTTACAGCAGCATCACCAATCAGAGTAAGTGGTTTATGAATAACTACCGGACCCGAATAGGTTCCCGCTTGTAACTGGATCACAGCACCTGGGTTCGCATTATCGATAATGGGCTGAAGCGGAATCGGTTCCCGGTTGGCCTCCCCTGCCCTGGCTGCTTGCAGCGGGAGCAGCAGTATAAGGAACAGGGCAGCGGTCATCATGAAACCAACTTTAAGAAAAGGCAGCCAGCCCGGCCCTAATCGTTTGTTTGTAATACTTTGATCGTTCATGTTCAGGATGTATATGCCCCCGTTTCCTCTGCTTTTCCCCTCCATTGCATCGTCACTTTCCTCCATTCTTTCTTGATTCTTTGTACAAATTAAGCGTTATTACAGTCCTTTACACAGTGTATCGAAAATGCTTCAATTCCCATATAGCTCCATCAGGCTATAGGCTTGTTCGTTTTGTGTCCAAATTGTGATGGAACGAAAAAAAGCCGCCACATGGGCGACTTTAGAACATGAATTATTCAAATGTATAGGTCCAGAACCGCTCGCGTCCGAAACGCGCCTGAAGCTCCTCATCATTCAACTTGCGGTTGCCCATCAGCTCTGCGGCCTGGAACTGCGAGCGGTGGGCACGAATGGAAGCCAGCTTTTGCTCCAAAAACCCGCTGACATCTACCGTCACATCCGGTTTGCCAATATGCTGCTCATGATTGTTGGAGAAGGCTACGCATTGCACGACAGGACGCTCGTCCACTGGAAGACGGCTTATCGTTCTGACTACTGCAGCTCCAGTTGCATCATGATCAGGGTGTACGCTGTATCCCGGATAAAAAGTAAAGACCAGCGTGGGCTTGATTTCCTCAAGCAGGGCCATAATGCTGCCATCCAGCAGCTGAGGGTCCTCGAACTCTACCATTTTATCGTGGAAACCAAGCATCCTCAGATCCTGAATCCCGATGGCGCTTGCTGCTTCAATAAGCTCATTTTTACGAATGGAAGGCAGCGTTAAACGGTTTGCAAACGGTGGAATCCCCATGTTCCGTCCCATCTCGCCCAAAGTCAGGCAAGCATATGTAACCTGTGCTCCACGATCAATGTATTTGGCTAACGTACCCGATACCGAGAATGCTTCGTCGTCTGGATGGGGATAAACCACCAGGATGCGTTGGTGCTCATCTTGTGCATTCTTTGTCATATGTTGTTCCTCCGCTCCCATTAGAACTTCTCCCGGCTCAGCTGTAAAGCCACAACCAGTTTGCCTTGGCTGTCATGGCCAGCCATAATCAATTTTTCTTGTTCCTGCTCATCAATATGTGTAAGTCCTTCAGCATAAACCCAGCCATCTGTCGTTTTCAAACCGACACGGTATGGTCCCTCACCAGAAATAGAGCCTTGTGTATATCGAATGGCCGCATTGGTTATAAAAGCTGAAGCTGGATGCCGTGAACTATCGTAATGTTGAGCGTAAGCGCCCGTTGTCATTTCAAGATGCATATATACATCCTGATTAACAAGGCGATCGAGCCGAAGCTGGATATCTTGTGGTTGTATCAGTTGCATGACGGCCTCCCTGTTTCATGTAAAGTGTGAACTCTATTTTATCATATGCAACAAGGAATATACATTCAAAGCTGGCTTGCTGCATAAAATGAGGTGGTCTGCCTCAGATGTATTCACTAAAACAGGAACATTCTTCTGTCTATTTTTCTATTTTTCATAGGTCACCTGATCGATTACATTAGATATAACAGAAAGTATTTGAAACTCATCAGAATTCAACATTGCCGATTCATAGTTTTAAAAGGAGCTGCTCCCATGAAATCCATCATTCAGTTATTACATTTTGGCTATCATCAAGCCATGAGCTGCATTTTTCCTGTAGCTATTTTTGGAACGCTCGCTCTTTCAACCGTTATTCCATTCCCTTCTATCTACCGCTATGATGCAATCCTGCTTATTCTGCTTGCTGTACAATATTTGATGTTCCGCAGCGGGCTGGAAACATTGGATGAGATCAAGGTCATCTGTGTGTTTCACCTGATTGGTCTTCTTCTCGAAATCTACAAAGTACATATGGGATCATGGTCATACCCTGAACCTGCGTATAGTAAAATTTTAGGTGTTCCACTCTACAGCGGATTTATGTATGCCAGCGTGGCAAGCTTTATGTGTCAAATCTGGCGAAGACTGCGCATGGATATGACTGGCTGGCCGGGTCTGCTTCCCTCTGCACTGCTCGGCGGAGCCATCTATCTCAATTTTTTCACGCATCACTTTATTCCGGACTTTCGCTGGTGGCTCACGGCTCTTGTATTTGTGGTCTTCTGGAAAACGTGGATCATCTACAGAGTGCGATCCGTTACTTACCGAATGCCGTTGTCCCTTGCGTTTATCATTGTCGGATTTTTTATCTGGCTGGCCGAAAATATCTCTACTTTTCTAGGGGCCTGGAAATATCCCGATCAGCATGAAAGCTGGCACCTGGTCAGCTTCAGCAAGATCAGCTCCTGGTTTCTGCTCGTAATTATCAGCGTAATCATCGTTGCACAGCTTAAATATGTGAAAGCGAAAAGGAGCGTGCAATCCTAAGGGAGAGTTGGCCTGCGGATCACTATCACATGGAAGAAATTCGTTGACCATGATCAAAGAGAGCGCTAAAAATGCAACCGTTACGATTATAATCTTAAAAATGCTTCTCTTCCCTTTACTCATGTTCAAGCCTCCTTCTTAAAAAAAGCCGCCAATCGGCGGCTTCATCTTATTAAGGTCGCATAGTCATGCCTTAGGCAACTCTGTTGAAGATTGTTCATATGTCCTGTCCTGAATTAATATTCTCCAAGGAATATCACCTCGGTTTCCAGTTCCACCTGGAACGTATCCCACACTTTTTTCTGAATAAACTGAATCAGGTCCTCATAATCCTTGGCTGTGGCATGATCCACATTCACGATAAAGCCTGCATGCTTCATCGAAATTTCAGCTCCCCCGATGCGGGTGCCCTGAAGCTGACAATCCTGAATCAGTTTACCTGCAAAATATCCCTCCGGGCGTTTAAACACACTTCCGCAAGATGGGTACTCCAGGGGCTGCTTCGACTCTCTGAGAAATGTCAATTCATCCATCTTGCTGGCGATCTCCTGCTTGTCACCTTGGCGTAGCGAAAATTCAGCATCGAGAATAATATAATGATCCATCTTGAAGAGACTGTTGCGGTAACTCAGCTTCATCTCTTCTCGCGGGATAACAACAACGTTGCCTTCACGGGTAATAACAGTTGCCTGCTCAATAACGTCAGCAATCTGGCCGCCATAAGCGCCAGCGTTCATATAAAGAGCGCCTCCTGTACTGCCAGGAATGCCGCAAGCAAATTCCAGCCCGGTCAGGCTATGTGCCAAAGCAGTACGGGATACGTCAATAATATCCGATCCGCTCTGTGCCATAATGCGCGTTCCCTCTACCTTGATCTGGTCAAAGTGGCTTAGCGAGATCGTTACCCCCCGGATGCCTCCATCCTTGATAATCACGTTAGAGCCTTTACCAATGACGGTCAGCGGCAGCTGATGACTGTTCGCAATCTCTACTACTTTGGTGATCTCCTCCACCGTAGTCGGATGCACGAGAATGTCCGCTTTGCCTCCAATTTGAATAAACGTATGGTTTTTTAAAGGTTCATTAAATTTCACTTTTTCACTAGGTATGTGGTTCTCAAAAATGTTCATGATTTTCTCTCCCTGCGTTCTTCAAAAAGAACATGATTCCTACATTGTAAATCGAAACACACTCCGATGACAATCTATATAAGTTGAACTAAAGAATTTACACATACCACTCCGATGACAGAACAACCTTCCAATCGCTGTTATCCCCAGATTTTTCGATTCCCTTTTCCAAAGGGAAAATCCGGTGATAAAGGCGACCGCTACGCTTTTCCAGGTTTTTTCTGTCCTCTTCGTTCACGTGTAAAAGAATAGTTTTACTTATATTTCCCTGTACAGACCGATGAAATTCAACCGTATACTATAATGATATTCGCCTGTTTATTGAATAGGTACTCAAGTACAAGCTAAATTATAAATGAACATGAATATTTGAATAGGTTGGCATAAAAACAATAGCGCTGCGGATTTATCTACCGCAGCGCTTGAACATTCTACCACATATTCTGGATATCATCTATCTTTTGAGTAAAACCCCGGTTCATTCCCGTCCGTCGACTGGAAGATCAGTCTTCGTCAATTCAGCGGATAACGTCCATAACCGAACAGCCTGATCCGGATCGATAGCATATGGCTTCACACCGTAAAAAGCACCGTCCTCGGGAGCCATCTCACTGATATTACAATCTTCACAGTACACTCCGCCCATGCCTTCAAGCTTGGGAGCCGTTGCGGCCCACACTTGCGTTGCAGCTCCCTGTTCAGGTGATTTGAACGCCGGGTTAGCCACATTGCCATCTTCATCTATCCAGCCGAGAGCCACCATCTCTTCTTTGGGCATATGGCGCTGTAAGGGAGTCATAATACCACCCGGATGAACTGCAAACGCACGAACGCCATGCTGCTTGCCAAGTCTGTCCAGCTCCACCGTGAACAAGCTGACGGCTGTTTTGGATTGGCCATAGGCCGGAAACTTCTCGTATCCCTGTTCAAAATGGATATCATGCCAGCGAATCGGAGAGAAATGGTGCCCTGTAGAGGAAAGTGATACGACGCGCGCCCCATCCCCACTAATCAGAGCTGGCCATAATAGATTGGTCAAAGCAAAGTGCCCCAGATGGTTCGTGGCAAATTGCGCTTCCCAGCCTGGTCCTACTCGTGTCTCGGGGCATGCCATAATGCCTGCATTCAGGATCAACATATCGATACTGCGTTTGCTTGCCAGAAAACGCTCGGCAAATGTACGAACACTCGACAGATCGGCAAGGTCAAGCTCATCAACCTCTACATTTTCCAAGTCCGTCAAAGCTTCACGCGCAGCTTCGGGTCTACGTGCAGTTACAACAACATGTGCTCCCGCACGAACCAGTGCACGAGTAGTCTCCAGTCCCAGACCGGAATATCCGCCCGTCACTACGGCGAGACGCCCTGATAGATCCAGACCGCGTAAAACCTCAGCCGCTGTACTGCTCTTGTCAAAACCTGAATTCATTTTTTGTTGTGGTGTTTTTGTATTTTTGTTCATATCCATTCAATTTAGCTCCTTGTACTCTCATTAGTAACTGTAATTGCTAATAGTATTGATCCCGGTTGGGACTTCTATAAACAGTCTACACCTTAGAGTAAACTCGAAGTCAAATAATGCCCGTTAAGAGCAAGGGACGAAAAAAGCCGCCATTACGGCAGCTTTACTCTACTTCTGATGGATCTGGAAGATATCGCCAGCGTTACCGCCAAAAACGATAAATCCTTTCTTCGGAAGCTTGGTTGTCTGTTCACCAGTCGCGATGGAGAACTGCAGCACCTGACCTTGATCATCATAAACCGCATAGCCGCCGTGCTCCGGAGAGTTCACTGTTATCGTTTTTTCTGCAGATTCCCCACCTATGGCATACCATCGTGCTTGACCGTTCGCTGGAATGGTTGCAATCCCTGATTTTCCATCAAAAATCGGCCGAATGGCCTTTTCCGAGATATACTGCTGTCCGTTCTGGGTGAGAATTTCAGCATCTCGTTTCTTCGTTAATTCCAAGTCAAAAGCATCTCGGCCGTTCATGATCGGGATTTCAGCCACATTGACGCTGTGATTCACATCCGTAATTTTCGTCCCGCTTACATAGCCTTGCTCTGCGTTGACCTTGAAGCTTTTAATCAGCTGGGATGGAACCAGATAGAAAATCGATGTGATTTTTTCGTCCAGCGCAAAATATTGCAAACCGTTCCGTGCAGACCACTTCTCCTGGGTGACGGTATCCAGTTTGTTATGCTCCAGCTTCTGATAATCATACGTGCTCATCCCCATCTGTCCCAGTCCCGGCAAGCTAAGGTATCCTTGAACTTTCACATAGGTTTTGGCATTGTGTTCCTTCACAAAGCTCACCTTCACACTTCCGTCCTTGCTGGTAAAATACCCGTCACCTGTATACACATAACTTTGTTCAGCAACCAGTCCGCCCAGCATAGCTGGTAATGTGAATGCTGCATTCTGAATATCGATTTCCGTGGTTGCACCAACGGTCCCATACAAGCCGGAGTAATCATTCAGCTCATCAGGCATCTTGGTTTGAGCTGGCGCAGAGAAGGTGCGATCCGGTTTAATGTTATCAATGATGCCTTTTTCCTTCAGTACTTCCAGCAACACTTTCGTGGCAAACATCTGATCAAAGATGGAAGAACCACCCGAAGATAATACAGCCATGGAGATGTCATGCTCTGGAATTGTAATTAATGAAGCGTGATACATTATCGTATCGCCACCCTTGGTAAGTGCCTTAATGCCATACTCACTAAATGGAGCAAGCTCAACGGCATCCCAGCCAAGGCCGAAGTTGAACGAATTGATTTTGTCAGATACCCATATGCCTTTACGATATTCAGGACTTTGCATAGCCTTGACGGAAGCATCTGATAGAAGATCCGGGCGGTTGCCCATTAGTACCTCAGCAAATTGCGTTAACTCTTCAGCCGTTGAATAAAAACCACCAGTGCCGATGATATTTGCATTTTCAACAGGCATTTTCGGTTTGAATGTTGGCCAATAGGTCTCAGCTAACCTGTCTCTATTGAAAGAATCCAGCGGTGTTTTCGTTGAATCCAATTGCAACGGCTTGCTGATAAACCGTTCCACATATTTGCTGTAACTTAGCCCACTCACGCGCTCTACGAGAATCTCCAGCAATTGAAAGCCGTCATTACAATAGACCGAGTATTCGCCAGGCTTCGATTTGAGCCGTTCCGCCTGAAGTTTGTTCAGTAATTCATCATGGTTACGCGTGTCGTTATCATCAAACAGCATGCTGTTCCCATACTGCGATCCGTATAACCCGGATGAATGGTTCATTAACATACGCGGTGTGATTTCTTTATAGCGGGAATCTGCCATTTTGAAATCGGTAATATACGTGGTAAGCGGCTGATCCAGGCCAACCTGACCAGAATCGACCAGCATCATAACCGCAGTTGTCACCACCATTTTGCTTACGGAGCCTATGCCGTACATGGTGTCTTTGTGCACGGCTTTCTGGCTTGCTTTGTCATGAAATCCAGCACCATCCGATAAAATAATTTCCCCTTCGTCCATAATGGCATATTGCAGGCTTGTGACACCGTAATTTTGAACCAGCATGTCAGCGATTTGTTTAGCTTTCCCTTGGATTGTCTGCTTTGCATCCGCCTGGGCTTTGACCCCGGATACAGGCATGATGACGAGCATGAAGGCACATAAAACCGTGATTATCCTTTTCATTCAGACTTCCTCCTTTGGATAGATATACATGAATGGATTCATCATACCCGGCCAAGGCGTTGCCTGCGGAAAAGAACCCCGAATGGAAAAAAACAACCCCTGAACGACAGTTCAGACGTTGTTTGTGTTGTAAGGAAGAACAACCATGTTGTTAAACGATCGCTGCCCTTGCTCAATGGTCATGTGCCCTCCATATTTGCTGCATATTCTGGATATATTGGTCAGGCCAAAACCATGAAATTCTGAATCCGTTTTGTCACTTTTCAGATTAGCTTGCGGTTGAGACGTATGATTCATAATCTGGATTACCAGTGCAGTAGCTGTAGAATGAATGGACACTAACATATAGCGATCTTCGGCAATCCGTACTTTTTTGGATGCTTCAACAGCATTATCCAGAATGTTGCCAAGCACCACACACAAGTCGTATCGTTCAATGCCTACATGCTGGGAATGCAGCTGTATGCGCGTATCAACCCGAATTCCGTTTGCCTGCCCAACCGCCAGCGTATTTGTAACCAGAGCATCGATGACCAGATTACCGCTATTCACTCGTTGGTAAGCATGTTCGATCGCATTCAAGGTTACATGCATATGCTCAGTTGCTGCTGTTAACTCATTGCGTTTCACACATTCTTCGATATATAAAAACTGTTGATTGATATCGTGGATAATACTTTTAATGCTCTTGAAACTGTGTACGGTCTTCTCATAATTGGCATCCTGATAATCCATCTGCCGCTGCAATTGTTCATTCTCATGAGCAAGCTGCGCTCTCTCTACGACATTATCGAACACATACACAATGAACACGTTGAGAAAAAGGGAACCCAGGACCGAAAAAATATAATAGATATTTTTTTCGCTATATATTGAAATGACATTAATCTGGTACACCGTAATCACAGTGACGATCAAAAATAAAAGATAAGACCGATAATGCACACCAAAGCTCCTGCGTTTGGCAATGAGATGAACGATGGGAATTACAACAAACATGATACTGCATCCTAACAGTAGAACTTTGGAGAACAGCCATATAGCTTCCGGGCCATAGACAGCCTCTTTAAGGTAGTCGATGCCGTCAATCACACTTACAACATAAACTGAAATGATATTTACAATTGTTAGTAATGCTGCATACATTACCGTAAACATAATCTTCAGCTTCAATTCTACCCGGTAGGAATGTGCCAAAGTAAAAATAAAGATCAAAGCAAGTGCAGTCGAAAGAACAGAAGGTAACCGTATAGCCAGATACAAGAAATTTAACAGGACAAAGACAATTAAATAGATTGTTCTGCGAGATTTGCGTCTGGTCTTGCCCAGCACAGAATCAAAATAATAATTCGCTTGAAAGGTCATGAGCAGGGTCATAAAAATGACGGGTACCAGATGCAGGATATTCATCTTACTGAGCCCTCATGATCATATATTTGGTATACGTATCCTTGACTTCTTTGATTTTGGAACGGCCTATGGGCAATGAGGTTCCATCCAGCATTGTTACTTGTGACCCCGTAAACTTGTGAACATGCATCAGATTGATAAGAATGGAGCGATGAATCTGCATAAAACCATGCTCTTTCAGCGTGGCAGCATAAGTCGATAAAATACCTTTTGTTTCATAGGCGTGATTACTAGTGATCACCTTTAGCTTGTTTTTAACCGTGAGGCTTTTGATGACCTCAATCCATAAAATATCTTCATATTTCAGCATCAAATCATCGTAATCCGATTTAATCACAACGTACTTTTTATCCATAGCTTGAAAATACTGATGAAGTTTGACCAGCTTCTCTTCCAGTACGCTCTCCTGAATGGGCTTGATCAAATATTGAAACGTCATGACATCGAAACTTTGAACCATATACTCGGGATAACTGGTCAGAAACATGATCTGCACATCCATGATCCTCATTTTCCTGATTTCATTTGCTGTCTGTATACCATTCATCCCGCCCATCTCAACATCAAGAATAAGCAGATGAAACGTATCCCCATGGTCCTTATAATATGTGATGAGCTCTTCTCCCGAGCTGAACATCATGGTATGAAACTCCATATCCGTTTTGAGGGAGATTTTGGCCAGCATGTTTTTTACAATTTGCCTCTGCTGTACATCATCATCACATATGGCTATATGGTACATTTAATCCCGCCTTTCGTTAATGCAGATCCATTCAGTCATTCTATTAATATACTATGTTGCCTTCCGCAGTAACAGAAATAAGGACGAAGTGCATACAGCAGACCCTGAGCAGCAAAAATTGCAGGGTTGGGCTCTGCTGAGCCATAACCCAGAACACAGGAAAAAGGACAATGCAGTGGTTTACACTGCCTCGTCCTGATTGTATATCTCTTTCAATTACAGGCTTAAAAAAGGGTTGGAACCATACCGCCATCCATGCGGATGGGTGATCCTCTGAAGCTTGAAGCGAATGGGCTGCATACAAAGGCAACCAATTTTCCGATTTCAGCCGGCCTGATGAATCGCTGCAGCTCGGATTGAGGCAGATTTTTTTTCATAAAGTGAATTTCTTTGGCCTCGAAATCAAGCAATTCATCTACATAGATGCTTTCGATGATGCTCTGAACATTCTCCGAAAGGGTTGGACCCGGAAGGATCGTATTCACGGTTACTTCTGTTCCGGCTGTGAGCTTGGACAGCGTTTTGGACAGAGACAACAGCATGCTCTTGGTCATGCAGTACTGCGGCATCTGACCCGACGGCATCATTGCTTCTGCCGTATCTCCAACAAGGCTGGAGTAAGCCTGCCATATGGAGAAATATTGTTCCTGAGTGACCTCGGATTCATGGATAGAGGAAGGAATCACATTGGCCTCTTCCGCGATATCGTGCATTGTAATGCCAAGTTGATTTAAACTATCCCAGAAGCCGGGATGTATTTTGATCCCGGGTGAAAAAGCAGCCTTCATGGTTATAAACTCCTTTGTTATCTGTCAGGGAATTCAGCTTCTATCTTACCCTCTATATAGCAAAACACGACTGACCAACAGTGGTCAATCGTGTCTATATACGACTATTCGATAAGTGCGGCCTTGATTAATGCATTGACCCTTGAGTTATAGAGCAACCCGATATGAGTCACCAGATTAACCGAAACATTGTTCGCGCCGTCCAGCCTGGACAAGGCAGGCGATACAATGGTATCACTCGTTGAATAGATCGAGGTCACTCTAATGCCGTCTGGTGCTCTGCTTGTTGTCAGTCGATTCGCCCCGCCCAGCGTAATCAGTTTATCCACTTTATCTATGCCACCACGGTTTAATATGTAATACAGGCTGTTGGCTCCGCCCATACTATGAGCAACGATATGGACTTTGGAATGCCCCGTTTGGCGAAGCACATCATCCACAAATCGACTGATTGCCGCAGAATTTAACAGTTGATTCCCAGCTTTGCTCGGGAGATCAATGGCAAATAATTCATCACTTGACCATCCCTCTCCCCGCAGATATCTCTCAATTAAAGCAAAATTGCTGTCTGACCCGGTTAAACCGTGGACAAAAACGATTGGCGTGCGTTCAGTTGCAGCAGAAGCCTTCAAACTCTGTCCCATGCCAGGCAAAGTAAAAATAAAGACCATGCTCATACAAACCATTAGCAGCAGCTTTAACTTTCTCAAAAAGATCATCCTCCTGTGAAATGAGATATCCATATTTTACAATTTTAAAATTGGAAATAAAATGGAACTTTAGTCTCATTTCACCAATTGAGCACGATGTTTACTTCTAATACTTTTGTCGAAGCAGCGCTAAGGTTTTTAACTTACTTGACTCATTATACTGCCTGACTACCCCTCCACGATATCTGCATGCAGATGGGACGCTACTTCCATCATCACCGGAACGATTGACTCATTCGAAATAGTAACGTATAACTCCCCCATATATAATCGGAACGGATACTGTTGTCCTTCATGCTCCCACATAAAGAAATCCCCTTCAATGGTCATCGTACTCTCCGCTCTAACGATATTCAGTACTGTGGAATAAGTAAATTCCCGCTTGGAGGCAAAATAAGCTTTGCATTCTTCCAGAGAGATTTGTTGTTCCGCATTGTTTTCCTGCAACGATCTGGTTATTTTAAAGCGCTGATTCATTTTGTTATGCCCCCAACTTCATTTAATTTGTGTTTTCAATTTCAAATCATAACAACGTATTTTCTCATTTCATCCTGGCTATGTCAAAGTACACGTCAAGATTGTTGATATGCAACCTCAATTAGATCATCATGAGCGCTCGTCCATGCGAACTTGCTCACATTGAATATAGTATTCTATCTCATTGATAAGGAGGAATATTACATGACCAAGTTTCTTGATGAGAGAATGTCAGTGAATGCAGATACTTTTAACTCCATTGCCACTCCTATTCCAGTCATTAATACACCTACGTTATTTGCACAGATCGGGTTATTGACTGCAGGCTCAGGCTCCAATCCGAGAGTTTCTCTGAAAGGCACGATAACAGTCGAGCTTCCACGCGCTCTTTTTCAAGTCCGAATTACGATTGTACGAGGTACTGCCGCAACCGATCCTCTCATTTATTCCGCCAATCACACGTATGGCCTGGATGGATTACTTGTGCCCGAGGTTATCATGTTTGCTACCACTGACTATAATCCCCCTATTGCTCCACAGCTAACCTATACTGCATTTATCAGTACCAATCTGCTTGGTACCATCCGGGTAGGTCCCGAAAATTTTGATGGATTTATCGTATCAGATTAAGCTTGGGTTATGACCTCCCTATACTCTCTCGTATTGGAACAATATGAAAATTTTGTTATGATAGAATTGCTAGTACCTATGATCTATAAACTTGCAAGAATTAATTAATAGACTTGTAGAACATAATGCTGAGTCGATTTCAGATCAATTATATGTGTTCTTATTGGATTCATGGAGTATACGAAAACAACCACACCTGGAGGTCCATTAATCATGTTGATGCAACGTACTGGAAAAATCGCTGTTACAGCCTTGCTGACTCTGTCCATGATGGGCAGCATACCCGCAACCCATGCCGATAAACTTCTTGCCGCTCCCGCCATTTCCGTTCAACTGGATCAAGTACCGTTGAAGTTCGATGCTGCGCCGCGTATTGATCATGGGGTAACCTATGTTCCATTCCGCACAGTCGGAGAAGCTCTTGGCATAGATATTAACTGGAACAGCAAGACACAGACCGTAACTGCAGTGAACACATCGAAAGGAAAAACAACGAAGGTTGTGCTTCAGGTGGGAAGCAAGACCGCCACTGTAAATGGTACCAAAGTGCAGCTTGCTGCTGCCCCTGTGCAGCGTGAGGGTCGTGTGCTCATTCCGCTCAGCTCGTTCAGCAGCCAGTTCGGTGTACGTACTGGATGGAATCAGGCTACACGAACGGTTTCCATGGTATCACCTCAGCGAGAGATGCACCTTAGAGCATTCTATGCCGTAAAATCATACCACGAGATTGATCTGTTACCCTCTATGAATTCGGTTGCTTTTGGCTGGAGCCGGATTGATCGGGATGGTGAGTTTACACTGGAAGGCAAAGAATATCAGATTCCGCCCGCTGCTGGTGAAGTCACACCTGAATCTATCGTAGCTGGTGCCACTGAACAGCAAATTCAGCCGAGCCTGATGGTTTATGCGCTTGATGGAAACGGAGAATTAACGAAAATGCTGAGTGACAGCACGCTACGGCAAAAATCGATGGATGGCATTCAAGCAGCTGTACAGGAGTATGGCTTTGGCGGTGTGGTGCTTGATTTTGAGGGACTTGGCTTCAAGCTGGATGCATCCCAGCAGCAGCAATTGCTTAATCAATATGTAAAGCAGCTCAGAGAGGTGCTTCCGTCCAACATCAGCATTTCTCTGGCCCTTCCTCCGCTTAATAGTGCTTATAAAGGATACGACTACAAAACACTTGCGTCCATAGCGGACGACCTTATCATTATGGCGTATCAATACAATCCTGTGGGGACTAAGGCCCAAGTGCCTGAACCGAACAGTCTGGTCGATCAAGCCATACAGCTTGCGCTGCAGGCGGGTGCACCGAAAGAGAAGTTGCTGCTCGGTATTAATTTGAACAGTGAAACATCTTCATCCGTGAACGACAAGCTGGGACTTGCCAAACGTTACGATGTTAAAGGAGCCGCCTTCTGGCGACTAGGTATATTCCGCTTGCACGGTTCAGGAATGGAAGATGCCATCCATGACTCTGTTGTCAAAGAATAGTTAACCCTCAACCCGCAATTATATGTAAATACAGCGGAGAATCACATGTCGATACGAACGTGTGATTCTCCTTTGCATGTAGTATTTTTTTATTTCAGCGCCTTGTCCACACCACCAAATAACAGCTTGACTACTGCACCCGGTCCCGGCAAACTTGGATCAAAGAGCAGCAGGATACCAATAACCGCGCTAATTGCTGTAATCCCTCCTGTAATCCACCTGACCTTGTTCTCTTCACTATTTTTCCATTCGACATATATGATGGTTGCTGCCAACAGCAGCAACCCAAGAACCGAGCCAAGCTTGACCATGACACTCCCTGCCTTTCCTGTATCTGAACTTCTTAAATGGATCTATGCTTATTTTTCGTTCTCATCGGGAATCCCCTGTGGACCCGTTGACTTGCCTGAACGCACTACCTTGGCTTTCACCTTAATCTGTACATCGAGATCAGGATAAATCTTCTCCCAGTTCTTCTCTTGCTTTTTCCATTGCTGCGGATAAAATCTGCGAAATTCAACAGCAAAATGATACAAGTCTGCTCGCATCTCCTGCTGTGACAGATGCAGTGCAGCCTGAGCCAGTTCCTGCAGTTTTTTTCCCCACTCCTGTTCCAGCTCTTTAAGAACGGTAGGGTCTGTCAGGTCACCATCCGTTGTGTTCAGCACCACTTCTCCCTGGGTTTCAACATTAACCAGCATTCGCCACTGGCCATTGGTGATTTTCGGCTTTAATTTTGTTTTAATGTCTAACAGCTGGATAGAAAAAGAGCCTTTGGAGGATCGGAATTCCACAGGCATAATAATGTTGTTAAGATCCTTGGCAAGCAGCAGCACACCAACTGTTAACGGTTCCGTTATGGTTCGAACATAACGATCTTTCTTGTATAAACTTAATCCTTTAATATAAGGTGTTGTTGCGAGTTTGTCCTTCTCGTCCGGCGGCGGCAGAGTCAGCATGCGCGACAAAATGACCGATTCGCTGGGTCCTTCAATGGATTTTGCCAAATCCAGCACTGATGTTCGAGTACCGAGCCTTAGATTAGCCATCTCACGCAAAGATTCAGCTGAGCTTCTTTCCAACGGATCAAGCAAAGCCAGTATTCCTTTGGCAGACTCTGTCGTGGAAAAAACATAAGCATGCTCCCTGATCTGCGGGTATCGCAGAAAAAAGTCAATATACTCACGCAGTCCATGCTTGCCCGCATCCTCGTTAATCACAATGACTTCGCAGTGTCCCCAGAACATATTTCGGGGAACTTTACGCTGCAAACGATTCAGAGCTTCTGCGATGTTTCGACCCTCAGCTGTTCGGATTAACGTTACTCCACTGGGACTTCCGCCACCCCCGGTACTATCTCCTCCACCTGCTTTTCGCGGAACGAAAATCTGAGCGGTAAGATGAACCTTGTCATTCTCATAGTCCACACCTGTTGCCAGCACAATTGCCAGATCGTTAATTTCAATCCGATCCCAGCAGCCACTTAACACTACGCAGGACAGCAAAGATATAAATGTTATTAGCATGCGCCATGTTCGTACAATTCTCATCATCTGATCAGTGACTCGCCTGTTTCTTGCGTGCATGCGACCACCCCTTCTTCAGCCATGCAAGACCATACGTAAGTCCAGGCAGCACCAATAACACACTGATGGTATACAGATTGGCAGATGCTGTAATCAAGCTGGATAAACCAGAGCCTCCGGTCGCTACCCAATAGGAAAATACCAGTGACATGAGGGAAAGTGGCCATACCAGTGGTTTATAGTTTCTCATGCCAAACCACTCCGCAGTGGAAGTAACCGAGATATACAGGAACACAGATATCTTGACAAAAATACCGAAAATCCAGATGGCAATAATCAGCGATTCAATATGCTGCAGAAAGTCCGCAATTGTAATGTATCTTGCAGCAATCATGACCGGGAAAACAAATGTATCCGTTAAATCTCCGATCAAAAACAGACAAAACACATTGGTGACCGTCATCGCAACTGTCGTCAATACCAGAGAACCGAATAGAATATGTGTCGCTCTTTTTTTCTGATTGACATAGGGCATTAGGAAAGCAATAACGATATATTCACTGAACCACGCTCCTGGCGCCATAGCTCCTTCCAGAACAGGCAGCGGTCCATTTTCCATAAACGGGAACAGCTGGGCAGGATTGAGTTCACCGATTAACAGTACAAAAATCAATGCCAGAAGCACGATCACAAGCGTAACAAAAATTTGCGCTGTTCTTCCCACCACTTCAATACCAAGTCTTACATTGATTGCACAAACGATAATCATGGTACCCACTATAACAAACATCGGTGTACGCGGCAGGGCATTGTTAGCAATAAACTCGCCATATTCACGGACAATGGTGCCCGTGAGGTGAGGCATATAGAGTATGTAGATTAATCCCAGCAGCTTTCCAGGGATACGACCGGCAATGGATACACTGGATTGAATAAGGGTCTTTCCCGGGTACATCCGATGCAGTCCAAGCGATAGACCAATACTAGCAATCCCGAATAAGGACCCAATTGCAGGTGTCATCCACATATCATGACCGGCATAATGCATCGTAATTCCTGGTACAGACAGGATGGCTGTCGCAAGGATGGCCGGGAAAATCATGAATGCCAGCTGTGTTACAGATATTTTTCCTTGATCGGGTAACATGATTTCCCCTCCCTCCCACTCCTGTGTTATATACGTTAACGTGTTTTATTCCAAGGTGATGGGCGCCACCACACATCCTTCACTTCTTTGGACATTGTAGGTGCAATCGGCGACAGATAAGGCGTTCCAAACGAGCGCAAGCTGCTGAGATGTATAACGATTACGATAATGCCCAGCATAACACCTGTTAGTCCGAGTGTTCCTGCAAGAAGCATGACCGGAAATCGCAGCAAACGAGTAGCAATGCTGGCGGCGTAACGAGGAATCATAAATGACGCTATGCCCGTAATGGCGACAATAATGATCATCGGTGCGGATACAATACCTGCTGTGGTGGCTGCCTGACCGATAATCAAGGCGCCAACAATGCTGACAGCAGAACCGACCTGCTTGGGCAAACGCACCCCTGCCTCACGCAGCGCTTCAAAGGCGATCTCCATAATTAGTGCCTCCACCAGAGCTGGAAAAGGAATCTCCTCTCTCGCTTTGGCGATACTGAGCAGCAGTACTGTTGGAATCATCTCCTGATGATAGGTTGTTATCGCCACATAAGCAGATGGAAGCAATAACGATAACACATAGAATGTGTATCTTAGCCATCGTAGAAATACACTCATGAATGCATATTGATAATAATCTTCGGGAGATTGCAGCATGGAAAACAAAGTAACAGGTGCGATTAGAGTAAAGGGTGTACCATCAACAAGAATGGCAAACCGCCCTTCCAGCAGATTGGAGGCAACCACATCCGGTCTTTCGGTAGCAATCATCTGTGGAAATGGAGAGTGACGCTGATCAATGATATCTTCCTCAATGTACTGACTTTCCAGAATGTCTCGAACTCTAAGGTTGTCCAGCCTTTTTTCTACTTCCTGTACCAGCTTGAAGTCAATGGCACCTTCCACATAAGCCAGCGCAACACTTGTATTGGAGCGTTCACCTACCGTGCGAGTACGAAATTTCAGCGCTGGTGTTTTCAGTCGTTTGCGGACCAGTGATAGATTGGTTGCCAGGGCTTCCGTAAACCCGTCTCTGGCACCACGCACGGTGGATTCCGCTAGCGGCTCTTCCGTCGAACGATTAGCTGCTTTGTAAAGTGGGTACACCGTTGCAACATTAGAACCCTCCAGTAGAAGCAGTGCTTCTCCTTCCAGGATCGCTTCAGCAGCCTGTGTAGGGGTTTCTACTGTTTTGACCGATGCCATAGGCACCTGGGCTGCTTCAATTCCAATCTCCTGAACAGGTGTTAACACCTGACGTTCCAGACGTTCCGTATCGCACAGACCGAGACAGTATACACAGAGTGCCGGGACGAAGCCCGCCGTTTCGAAGGAATGAAATACGACATCTGAACAGTCAGTAAATACAGCTCGCAGTGTATTTTCATCGTTTACTAGAACGCCTGTCAAAGGCAGGTCCTGATATGCAGCCTCGTTCGGCTTGCTCTTTGAATCAGCATCTTGGTTTGATTTTTCTTGGTCTGACGTGCCTTGTTCCATCTCTTGATCAGAGCCTTGCTTCGACTCTTGTTGCTGTTCTGACTTCGAAGTCTGGTTTGTGCCCTTCATCAGCTTCACTCCTTTCTACGGCATCGTCCAAGTATTCTCAGTAAAAGATATCATTTGCTTCCGTGACCATAAATATGCAGCAAACATGACAAAAAAAGCCGCTTCGGGAGCGACTTTTTTCAAGTAAATGCTTTAGATTGTGTGTCCGATGAGATAATAACTATCCTTTAACAGCACCTAGTGCAACACTCCCGATAATCTGCTTGGAGAATACCGCGAACACCACGATAATTGGCAAAATAGAAATCGCCACCCCGAGATATAACAATCCATAGTCCATGCCGTAATATCCCTGTACAAGGGCAACCAGCACCGGAAGCGGATATTTGTCCAGCGAGAAAAACAATACGAGCGGGGTTAGGAAATTGTTCCATGATCCGATAAACGTGAAAATACCGAGAGCCGAAATGGCTGGCCCAAGAATGGGCAGCACAATCTGGTTAAATGTTCTGAATTCATTGGCGCCATCCACCCGGGATGACTCAATGATCTCGTCAGGAATGCTGCTTTCCATAAACTGTTTGATAAAAAAGACATTAAACGCATTTGCTGCCGCAGGTAAAATAATGGCCGCATAGCTGTCAAGCAGGCCAAGTGTACTGAAAAGCCGATAAACACCGATGAGTGCCAGCTGGCCTGGAACCATCATCGTTGCGAGCAGAAACAGGAACAGACCGGTGCGGCCCTTAAAGTTAAACTTGGCAAATCCGTAGGCGGTCAACGCGCCGATATACAGCGATAATACCGTGGAGCTGCCAGCGATGAAAAAACTATTGGCGAAGCCGCGCCAGATGTTGATTTTGGACGCCATATTCACATAATTGTCCAGCAGATATGTGCCTGGCAGAAACGTAAAGCTGGATGCAATCGATGCATTGTTATGTGTAGAATAGATCAGCATCAGGTAGAACGGAATCACACACAATATAGCGAGGGCGATCAGAAACAGATAAATGAGGATTTTCCCCAATGTCAGCCGCTGGCGCAGAGCATGATGCTGAAGCACGGCCTCTCGCTGCGCGGCAACCTTAGCAGTTTGCATACAATCTCTCCCTCCCTATGAACGGCTCTTCCGCTTGGTCATGATAAACGATGCAACGGATAACAAAATAATGATGATAAACAGGCAGAACGCGATTGCAGCTCCGTAACCAAATCGGGTGCTCTGGAACGCAACATTATATAGATACATAATACTGGTCATCGCAGCCCGATCCGGCCCACCGTTGCCATTGGTCAGTGTAAACGGCTGGTCAAAAATCTGAATGCCTCCGATGATCGACGTAATGATCTGAAACAAAATAATCGGTCTGAGCATTGGCACGATAATGTGCAGGAAGATATGTTTTTTCTTCGCACCATCAATCTGTGCCGCCTCCTGCAGTGCGGGGTCAATCCCTTGCAGACCTGCCAGATAGATGACCATCGAGTAGCCGAAGTATTGAAAGAACAGGATGGAGGATACAATCAGCCGCATAAACCAGGGGTCATTTTTCCAATTGATCGGGTCTTGAATTAGCCCTGTCTGTACGAGAAAATGATTCAGTCCTCCCGACTGCCAATCAAAAATGAGACTGACGAGCAAGCCAAGCGAAGCCGCTGTAACAATGTTCGGGAAAAAATAGACTGCCCGGAAAATATCCCGTCCCTTCAGCAGCTTGTCGTTTAGAATAAAAGCCAGCACAAGTGACACTGTCAGCTGCGGCACGACCGAGACACCCCAGATAAAAAGTGTGTTGAAGAGCGTTTTATAGAAAAGCGGGTCTTGAAGCACAGCAACGTAGTTACCGATCCCGACGAACTCCGGCGTGGTTATACCGTCAAAATTCGTGAAGCTGATATACAGCGAGTACAGAATCGGGTACAGTCCAAAGATAGCAAAGATGATAAAAAACGGAGCGATAAAATAATAGCCATAGTGGTCCTTGCGAAGTGTTTTGGCAAACATGTGCTGTCCTCCCCATGATCAACTTGGATATGACTGCTCTCATGAATCTCGCGATTGATAGGTGGTTCTGTCATCGGAGTGCTCGTGTAGCCATCGTGGTTCAACTTACTCCTACTCCACCTCTAGCTCAGGGAATCGCAGGCGCACATCACGTTTGATGCGTTTCACCACGTCCTCCTTCGTCTGGATATCACCGTTCAGATACAGCTGCAGCAGGTTTCTATAGATATCCGTATTGATGATGCCGTCATATTTGGTACGTTCGTACACCGGGACCTGCTTGGCTGCCTCCGAGAAAAATTCAAAATGCTTTTGTCCGCCAAGGTAAGCCGAGGTTAGCGTTTCTGCCAGCTCATCATTCACCACCATGTTGCTCGTAAAATAATCCTGCTCTTTCGCCAGTCCTTTCAGAAACTCATGATTAAAGTTATAAAACTCAATGAATTTCCAAGCGGCATCTTTCTTGTCACTCTTGTTGTACATCGCAATATAAGTCCCTCCTGAGCTGAAGGAGGATGGCCCGTGTGCCAAGCCCCATAACCCTTCGGTATCCGGTGCATTCGCTTTGAATGTAAACTGCAGCCCCCAAGTCGCAGCGGGATAAAACATCACTTCACCTTTTTGCATAGATGCTGCATAACCTGCACTTCCATCCTCGTATTCAGCAAGAACACGCCGCTCACGCGCCTCACGAACCAGATCAAGCACCTTCAGGTACGTGGGATCAATAACCAGCTTGCCGTCCTTCACCCAGGGAATGCCGTCATATGAGTTCGCGATACCATTCCAGTTGGCAAGTGCATGCACCTTGTTGCCGCTCTGCTCCTGCACCTTCTCTCCGATCGCAAAAATTTTCTCCCACGAATCTATCTGTGCACTCACCTTATCCGGGTCATCCGTCCCCAGATATTCCTTCGCCAGATCGCGGCGATAATAGATGCCTCCAGGTGTTCCCTGATAACCAATCGCTCTGACATTCCCTTCACTATCCTTCTCGTTGGCCTGTACAAAAGGATATTGCTCTTTGATCAGCTCGGCGGCATTATACGGCGGGGGTGACAGATTTTCCAGATATGGCACATCAATCAGTTCCCTGATATTTCCGTTCTCAATCATAAATACGTCCGGGGCCTTTGAGCTGGTCTGAAGTGCTGATTTGAGCTTGGTAAGATAGAAGTTACCCGGTATATTCACAAAATTCACCTTGATATCCGGGTACTTTTCTTCGAATTTCTCAATGGCATAGCCTGCCTCATCCGTGAAACTCCAGACCGTGATTTCCTGCTGCTTCATGTGATTCGATGCTCCCGTCTGGCAGCCTGTAAACACCATGACTGCGCCTGCAAGCACCATAACCGGCATAGCCCATCGCTTAAACCATCTCTTCATAAGTACCCTCCCCAAAAAGGAAACGCTTACAATTTACTTGAGTATATGAATTTGAGCGAGAGCTTTCTCCACAAATATTGTCAATCATCCTTGATATTTTGCGATATTGGACCGATGACGCTTGCGGAATTCGGAAGGTGTGCAGTTATTGTATTTTTTAAAAAGACGATTATAAGAGTTCACATTGTTAAATCCGTGACTGATCGCAATCTCCAGAATGGAGTCTTGACGGAACAATAGTGCCCATTCGGACTTGATAATGCGAAAATGATTCAAATATTCCATCAGCGTAATGCCCTTGATCTCTTTGAACAGCTTGCAGATATGGAACTTGCTGAACTTCATATGCTCTGCCACCTGCTCCAGCTTGATCGGATCGGCGTAATGCTCCTCCAGATATTCGCAGACCGCTTCAAGAAACTCGAACTTTTTGGATGGTAATCCGCAGGGCCAGCATGGTGCTGTATGATTTGCATCAGCCGGAGGGGCTGTACGGAGCAGCAAGACGATCAGATCGTACAGCCGGGATACCATGAGCCAGCGGTAACCGGGTCTCTGATTTTTTTTCTCAGCAGCAATAGCTTCTACATACGGTCCCGGATTGCCCTGACTGCTGGCTTGAATTAAAGTCGTTTGATTAAAAAGTGCCCCCAGCTCCTGCATCTCCACTTCACTTGTAAAGCTTCCGGTCAATAGTTCAAGCCGAAACAGCAGAATCGTCAACCGTTCGGTTCCCGGCAAAAAATAGTGTACATCCCCGGGCTTGATCAGAAGCATATCTCCTTGGTCCAGCTCCAGAATCTGCTCGTTGACGCCAATCCGTGCCTTCTTACCATTCACGACCACAAGCTCTACCTCATCATGCCAATGTGCGGCATAATTGAATTGTGCACCTGTATAAATTAACCGAATGGGAAACCCGTCGGCCATGTGACCTGTTTCCAGAAAAGTAGGTACGCCCATATGCTTCGCCTCCTCATTTTTCCACACACATCTGCCTTATGCTTCTATTCATATGCCTGAATGAACTCACCCTGCTCTCCTATTCTAACTAAAATTGGGCTGCATATCCAAATCAACAGTATCAAGCTTTCTGGTTAGGGCTTTGTCATACAGACGTGATAATATAAGCAGTGAACATCTAAAAATCGGAGTGGTAAACATGAAATTTAGCGAATTTAAAGTGGGACAGCGTTACGAGACGGCGGCGATTACTCTGAGCAAAGAGGATATTATGCGTTTTGCGGAGATGTACGACCCGCAGTATATGCATCTTGATGAGGAAAAAGCGAAAAAGGGACGTTTCGGCGGGCTGATTGCCTCGGGCATGCAGACGCTGAATGTATCGTTCAGGCTGTGGATTGATGTAGGCATCTATGGTGAGCATATCATTGCCGGGACAGGCATGAATCAGCTTCAATTTCTCAAGCCTGTATATCCGGGGGATGAGCTGCATGTAATAGCCGAGGTTATTGAACTACGTCCCAGACGAGCAGGTAACGGTACAGTAACCGTACTGCTGAGCACCTACAACCAGAAAGGTCAGAACGTATTTCGGGCAGAGCTGAGTGCATTGGTTGATAATTAAGAGGCGGCAAAAGAGTCGTCAGCTCATCAAAAATTTGTAAACGTATTGTACACTTACAAACCAACGAAAGTTGACGACTCTTTGAAAATGTATATCACGATTCCATCCATCCCGACATCGAAGGAAGCAGCTCTGGACAATTGCCCAGACTCCTCTCATCTTTTACTTGGAATCCTCTTTCGAAATTCCCTTCAAAAGCAGCTTGACCGCATTGACATGCAGTGCTGCATATTCGTCCCCGCTTCGATTAGGCATCGTTAGACAGAGCTGCGTTGCTCCAGCCAACGTCGACATAACAGCAAAGCTCAACGTTTCGATGTCTTCATTAATGAAAACACCTTGCTTGACCCCCGCTTGCAGTACCTGTCTAATCGCAGCATAAGCTGCTTCTGTAATTTCTCTTAATGTAGCCAATGACTCGGATTCGCTGGAAAGAGTTCTGGCATATTCATCGAGTGCCCGAATTAACGGGCTTTCACAGTCTCTTCCGAATAAATCAGCCATTTCAAGCAGCTGTTCGCCAGGAGAGGAAGATTGCTGCATCAAACGGACCCATTTTTGTGACATTTGTTCAGTATGCCGGGTAAGCAGCTGGAGAAAGAGCACCTCTTTGTTTTTAAAATGATGATATAAGTTGCCTTTGCTCATCTGTGTCAACGCGCATAAGTCATCCATCGTAGCTCGATCATAACCTTTTTCAATAAATAACAACTTGGCCTGGTTTAAAATCATCGTTTTAGCTTCTTCTGCTGGCAATCGTCTTCTGGTCATAAGCTCCTCCTGGAACCTTATGAACGGTTCCTTTTCTGCTGAAAAAATTGAAAAACACCATATGAGATAACGATAGCAAAAATCCCGAAGAATGCAAATCGCATATCTAATGTGTGGCGGTATACTATATTTTGCAGCCCCATATTTTCCAATGTCGACGTTTCATATCCCCAAATGGAGGTATTAAAAATATTGGTGGCAAAATGGATACCGATGGGAGCGGCCAAACCATTGGTGCGGTACGCAATGATTCCCAAAAAGAATGCCGCCAGCACATAATACAGCGGTCCAAAAACGCCGTAACGCAGCATTTCGGGGTTAAACCCGTGGAGCAGAGCAAAGATCAGTGAAGTGACAAGGATGGACCCGAATACACCGCCTCTTGATGATCTGAACATACGGTACATATAACCTCTGAACATAATCTCTTCAGCAGCACTTTGAAAAAAAATCAAAGGAGCAGTAACCATGAGTACACCTAACCACGGAAGCGGGTCAAAATGAAGGGCAAAAGCTTGAGGATGCACGGCGATATCGACAAGTAAATAGAGGATAAGTGCCGCAAAATACCATGCAAAATACACGGAAAGCTTCCGGAAATCAGGTCTTTTACCTTCAAACAAAAATACGCGAAAAGGAATCTTAAAGAAAAATCTGGTGACCACATAAACTCCGAAAATCAGGAAAGAAAAGGACAAATACAGTGTGATCAAACTGGGTAATCCTGTGCGAGTAACCGGCATCAAAGTATGAAGTAGATTGAGCCATAATAACGTGCCGCCCTGCCAAATGATAAAAATAAGGAGAAAACCTGCTACAGATTTGAAGCTGAAGGGTATCGGCGGTTGCAGTCCATAATTTCTTTCCATGACACACACCCATCTCTTATTGTATTTACAGACTATATAGTCGGTAAATACAATATACATAGCCAGAAGTTGTTCTGTCAAAGGTTTAATGACGTTGGGCCCATCCGTCTCCAGGTAAATCGCCGTTGCTCATATGTGCTGAACAGACAAAAGCCGCCTGCGGGCGGCTTTTGTCATGCTTTTGTTTTTACGAGAACGAACCTCGCAATACTTGTCCAAGAATCTCCACACCTTTGACAATCTGTTCGTCAGATGGTGTCGAGAAATTGAGTCTTATCGCATTGCATGGGTCCTGCTCATTCACCAGGAACGCATTGCCAGGCACAACAGCCACCCCTTGTGCGGCCGCAGTTTTGGCATAGTCCACCATCGGCACATGTGCAGGAAGATCACACCACAGGAACAGTCCGCCATCGGGGCGTGTATAGGTCACGGCGTCACCCATATGCTCCTGCAGCTTCTCCATCATCAAGGTTGCCTTTCTCCGATAGACCTCGCGAATAAGCTGGATATGACCGGCATAATCATATTCTGTCATGAAGCGATGCGCAAGTATCTGCGGAAGCATCGCTGTATGTACATCCTCGCCCTGCTTGGCAACAACCATTTTCTCCACCACTTCATGCGGAGCTTGAACAAAACCAACGCGCAGACCCGCTGACAGGATTTTGGAGAAGGAGCCTACATAGATTACAATTCCCTCTTCATCCATTGACTTGATGGTTGGCACGTCCTCACCGCTGAATCGAAGCTCGCCATATGGATTATCCTCCAGAATCATCACGCCATGTTTCTTCGCCAGCTCATAGATCGCTTTGCGTTTCTCCAGACTGGTCGTTACGCCTGTTGGATTCTGAAAGCTTGGAATCACATAGATCATTTTGACATTCGGCTCCGTTTGCAGCGCATGCTCCAGCTTCTCAATGTCCATACCGTCCATCTCCATCGGCACACCTGCCAGCTTCGCACCGGAAGCCCGGAAGGAGTTCAAGGAGCCGATAAAGCTTGGACTTTCACAGATAATCGTGTCTCCTTCATTACACAGCACTTTACATGCAAGCTCAATTCCCTGTTGTGCACCTGACACAATAAAGAGCTGGTCGGACGGCTTGCCTGTGTTGAAATTACGCTCCAGATGCTGCTGAAGTGCTTCGCGCAGCGGCACATAACCTTCGGTAATGCCATATTGCAGCGCGGTCACCGGGTCCTGCTCCAGAATCGCTTGGGTGAAGCTGCGGATTGCTTCAATCGGAAATGTTTCCGGTGCAGGATTGCCCGCTGAGAACGGAATGACATTTTGACCTGATGAGGCCTTCAAAATTTCACGAATAATGGACGGCTGCAATGACGCAATCCGGTTGGAAAAGGTATAATTCATCTTCATTAACATCCTCTCGGCATCTGATCTGTCTTCTGTCTCTCCATGATACATCAGACTCTATTATACGAGTATTTTTCAATTTGCTAAACAGTCATGTACTCGTTTAAGTGCTTTTTTTGTCAGCCTTGCAATGAATACAGCAAAAAAGCCGCCTCACGGCAGCTTGATTATTTCATCTCAGAGCCTCTTCTGCTTTAGCCCAAACGCTCTTCTCTTCTCATCTCATGCCTGACAATCTCGTGGCCCTCACCACATATGACGCAAGCCCCGGGAACATACGAGCGAGAGCCGGATAGAAACGATTGGTTCTGGCAAATGCAACCTGTTGAATCGTTCTCGCTCTGCGCAGCAGTGGAGCAAATTCACGGTTAGCCTCCCGTGTATACTCGCTTTGCCAGGCGTCATAGTGTAACTCGTCTTTCAAATATGCATCCGTCCACCGTGCGCACAGAATAGCGGAACGAAGAGCGATTGACATGCCGTCGCCGCATAGCGGTGGAATCACCAGCATTGCATCGCCAATATGCGGATAACTGGACCATGGTTCGGGCACATTGGACAGCTGCAACGGGGCAACAGATACCTGCGTCCCCTGAACCGCCCCGCCTTCGGATAAACGGGCGGCAAGCCTGGTATTGGTAAGAGCCGCTGCCTGCATAATCTCAGGCACGGACTTGCCACTCCCCTGCACCGAATCCAGTGTAAGCAACGCCGCTACATTTACGGTGTCATTTTCAATCGGAGATATCCCTACATAACCTCCATTGCAAAAATAGAGCTCTACCCTCGCCGGAATGCGGATGCCCCTGTAATGAGACTTCACACCGACATATATCGTTTCATCCCGCAGTCCTTCTCCGCTCTCTGTCCCCCGCAGCTTTTTGCTGCCGTGGGCCCCGATAACAGCCTTCGCATGGTAACGTATATATTCGTCGCCTTGCTTGACCTCAACTTCATACTCTTTATTTTCAAGCTGCCGGGTGGCGATAATGTTCGCTTTGGTAATGATATCGGCCCCGGCATCCCGCGCCTGTTTATGCAAAAGCTGATCCAGCACATATCGGCTTATGCCATATGCTGTACCAGGCAAAGGCGCTTCAATCTCACCGCCATCAGGCAGTATAATGCTGGCATGATGCATAAGACCAGTTGTCTTCTCGCAATCCAGCAAATCGACACCCAAGTGCTCCAGCATCTCCCTTGTTTCAGGTGACATAAACTCGCCGCACGTTTTATGCCGGGGAAACTGCTGCCGATCCAGCAGCAGCGTCCGATGGCCTTGCCGTGCAAGCTCGATGGAGCAGGCACTTCCTGCAATGCCTGCTCCAATAACGATGACATCTGATGATCTTGTCATGTTATTGCCCCTCCCTGCTCCTGCTGTGTGGGATTACAACAGAAAAGCGAAATAACGGTTTCCATTCATAGGTCATTGTCTCGTGATTCAAGCGTTGCCTGAGTTCCTGCCAGTCCTGACCGGTAAAGCCCTTCGCTACGGAAAGCGGCCCATCATGACGGATATAACGGTTGCGCGAGATTAACCGGGTTGTAATCCACACAGCCTTATAAGACACCGTATGACGATGAATATCGTTGATTACTACACCATACCGTGAAGTCCTCAGCATATGGCCCACCATGCTCACGAGCTGCTCTCCTTCAAAATGATGAATAAATTGCGAGCCTGTCACAATATCCGCCGAAGCATCTGGCAACGTCGTTAAATCAGCACGCTGTACACGAACACGCGGTTCGTTCTGAAACAGCTGCCGGGCTTCCTGACACGCTTCCTCTGTCATATCCACTAATGTAATGTGCATATCAATGCCTTGTTTCTTTGCCCATTTCAGCAGCCTCTGATTCACATCTCCCGAACCAGCACCGACATCCATTAGGGTCAGCTTATCCGGCTTGCCGATGGACTCCCACAGCTTGGCTACGCCGGACACTGTCGGACCAGAAGCAGCAAACAGCTTATTCAGGCGTCTTAGATGCCGAAGCGCTTCATGCAGCTCTTCTCCACCCATTGTGAAATCATCCATCAGCTCTTCTTCCTTGGCCCGACTATGCAGCGTTCTAAAAAAAGACATGATTCTGCTCCTCCGCTGCTAACGACAAGGACGGGACATATGTGAATTTCATTAATTCGGCTGTGAGTCCAGGACCAAAAGCCATCGCCACGCCTGTCGTTGTAGACTGTTCACGAACTTTCATATCCATACGCATCGCCTGAAGCACAAACAAGATCGTATTCGAAGACAGGTTGCCGTAATCTCTCAAAATATCGCGGCTGTACTTCGTTTGCTCCTGCTTCAGCTTCATCACTTCCTGGACAGAGTCTACGATCCCGCGTCCACCCGGATGGATCGCCCACAGCTCCGGGAGTTGTTCGTGCTGCAGCAGCAGGCGCAGCTCCTCTTCCAGATGTAAACCAAGCAGCTTGGGTATTCGTGGTGACAGATGCAGGTCATATCCGTAATCTGCCACCTTCCAGGTCATGTCTTGCATCGAGTCGGGCAGCAGTACCGAATATCCAGTGCCCAGACTCAAATAGTCTGTATGCTGTGCTTCTGGCCTGCCGACAATAGAGGCGGAGGCTGCATCCCCAAAGAAAGATGCCGCGAACAAAGCTTCCCGATCCTGTACCGGCTGGAAATGAAGAGAGCATAATTCCACGCAGACCACCAGCACTTGAGAGCCGGGTGTACCCTGCACAACATCACGAGCCATCTGAATTGCTTTTAAACCGGCAGCACAGCCCTGAAAAATCAACGGCTGGCGATTCACTCGGGCGGAGAGACCCAGACTTCGAATCAAGTCCACATCCAGTCCCGGCAAATATTGACCTGTACAGCTGACCGTAATCAAATGGGTGATGCTTGCGGCTGATACTCCTGCATCCAGCATCGCTTGCTCCGCCGCCTTGAGCGCCAAAGGCAGGGCCTCCCGCTGGAAGATGTCCATTCTTTCTTTGGTCGTAGGGATGTCACTGGGTTCACCGGATGCAGCTAGAGTAGGTAAATAGCGGCACTCCTCAAGTGGTCCGATATAACTCGGTTCCACCGTATATCGCGTCTCTACCCCGCAGGATCTGAAGATTCGCTTGGCAAATCGTGCCAACTCCGGGCGATCATGCACTGAAGCAGCGATAAGCTCTGCAATTTCAGTCTGATCTACAACATGAGCAGGTAAAGCAGTTCCCATGCCAAGAATGGCAGCATCACCATGAAGGTGTTTCCAATTTGAATTCATATGAACCTCCTGTTTCGGAAAATAATATCGATCCATACAAAATTACGTCACGCACGATTTATCGTAGATGGCTGCTTGCCCGGATTTGTATATTTTATTAACCCTTGTGCTCACTCAGAAGCCCGCTTCAGGAATTTGTACGTTCATATAAAAAAAACACCTTCCAGGATACAGGATAACCACGCTTTACACATGGGACTGTGATCTGTAGAAGGTGTTAGTGTATTCTGTTCTTTTATCACATCAAGTTATCACATCAATGAATACAGCCTATCTCGCAAAAACGGCCTTTAACGTATCGCTCATCAAATACCATGCATCCTCAGCCATCTGAATATCGCCATGATGTGTGAAACCATGCGCTGCGCCCTCGTATTCCTTATGAGTCACATGTACACCGCTTGATTCCAGCTTTGCAGCATACGTACGCGCTTCCTGGGCGAGAGAATCTCTCTCCGCAGTAATAATAAGCGCTTCGGGCAAACCTTCAAATGAATCAGCCAGTACAGGAGAAGCCAGCGGGTTGTGCGCATCTTCCGGCTCAGTCAGATACATCGCATTAAACGTTCGGGCGATATCCGCAGGAATGGCTTCTGGAAAATCCGGCTTTTCCGCCGGGTCTGCAGCTACATCGAGTACAGCATAATCAATAATCTGCAGCAGAATTGGAAGCTCATCTCCACGTTCACGATTCAGCAGACATACGGCTGCTGCCAGATTTCCTCCCGCACTGTGACCACCAATCGCGAGAAGAGAAGCATCAGCCGAGAACTGCGCCGCATGCTCATGCACCCATCTCACCACATCATAGCACTCATAGACAGCTACAGGGAATTTATGCTCGGGTGCCAGCTTATAATCTATATTTACAACTAAGCATTCTGCACGATCTGCGATCAAACGGCACCAGGCATCATCTCCGTCTGCTTGTCCAAGCACAAACCCTCCGCCATGCATGTTGAAAAACACAGGCAAGTTTGAAGACAAATCCTTCTTCCGGTTTGGTGTATATACCAGTACCCGTGTTTCTCCCGCGGAGGTGGTGATAAAGTGCTCTTTGACCATAACGTCATATGTAACACTTGGCTGTAAGGCTTGGCCCATTCCAGAGCTTTGCGCCCGCATATGCTGCACCATTGCAATCTGCTGCTGCTGATCCATTCCCATGCACTCCTTCGTATTGGTTTCATGCGATAAAATACCTCAACTGCTACTGCTCTATGGCCCAGGTTCCGCTCCTTTATTCGCTCAGCGTCTCCTGAACTCTCTTGGGCAGCTTCTGTACAACGAGATTATAGGAATGATCAATCATGGCATAGATGTCCTCGTTCGGTAAAGAATCATCCAGCATGACTGTATTCCAATGCTTTTTGTTCATATGATAGCCGGGTTTGACCGCCTCATGCTGTTCTCTCAGATTTTCCGCAATCATAGGATCACACTTCAGATTAATACGGCTATCTTCTCCATTTCCCTCAAACAAAAGAGCAAACATTTTGTCTGCTACCTTAATTACAGCCGTATCAGGCCCGAAAGGATATCCCTTCACGGCACCTTTTTTGGCAAGACAATAATTCATCATTGTTTCTGTCAACGGTTTCCCCCCTTTTGACACAATCTACCACACTTTATTTTACCGAATGTACGTTTGCATGTAAATGACATTTGCCACGGAACCAAAAAACCTTCTCCGACATTCGAAGAAGGCATGCTTTGTTGTTATATCAGCTAGAGCGTGTTCCTTCAGCGTTTTCAGACACGCCCTAGTTGGCCTGGTTGCTATGCGTTTTGGCACGGCGCTGCTGGCCCTGAGCCGAAGATCGGCTGTTTGATTGGCTGCTCTCTGCTTTACGAGCTGCTGCTCCAGATGAAGGACCACCTTTGGCATGAGACTGCTCGCTGCGTGCCGGGCGTGAACTACTCGAATGACGTTCTCCTGATTTACCGCTGCCAGATGTCCCTTTATCCCGTTTCGTAAACCACTCAGACTTCGGCTTGCGTGCCGGATTCGTCTTGGAATTACCCGGTCTGTCAGCAGCGGAACGATGAGACCCGGACCTGCCGCCAGACGTTCTGGATGCCTGTTTCGTCGAGCTCAGCTGTTGTGCAAACACAGGCATGTTGTTCATCGGATAAGGATGATCCTTGACCTCGGGAATGGATTTTTTGATCACTTTCTCGATATCTTTCAGGAAAGGAAGCTCTTCCTGTTCACAGAATGAAATCGCCATTCCGCTCTTCCCCGCACGGCCCGTCCGTCCAATACGGTGAACATATGTTTCTGGAATGTTAGGCAGATTGAAGTTGATGACATGTGTCAGCTCCTCCACATCAATGCCTCTCGCCGCAATGTCCGTAGCGACTAATACACGGGTGACTCCGCTTTTGAAATTGTTTAATGCCCGCTGGCGTTCATTCTGCGACTTGTTGCCATGAATGGCCTGTGCGGTGACGTTCACCTTAGCCAAATCGCGAGTAACCCGGTCTGCTCCGCGTTTCGTACGCGTAAACACCAGTGCAGATGCAATCGTTTGATCCCGCAAAATAAGATTGAGCATGCTCTGCTTCTTGCCCTTCTCCAGCAAATATACAGATTGTTGAATACGATCCACGGTGGAAGATACCGGGGTAATCTCTACTTTCACCGGGTTGACCAGCAAAGTCTGCACCATTTTAACAATCTCTGGCGGCATCGTAGCCGAGAAAAACAGCGTTTGTTTCTTGTTCGGCATCTTCGCAATAATGCGTTTCACATCATGGATAAAGCCCATATCGAGCATACGATCCGCTTCATCCAGTACGAGAATTTCCACCATGCTCAGATCAATCTGCTTCTGGTTCACAAGGTCCATCAAACGGCCGGGTGTAGCAATGACGATATCCGCTCCCTGCTGCAATGCGCGCTCCTGTACTCTCTGAGATACTCCGCCCACGATTGCAGTAGAACGAATGTCGGTATATCTGCTGTACACTTTAATATTATCGGATATTTGAATGGCAAGCTCACGAGTCGGCGACAAAATAAGTGAACGAATCGCACGCGCTGACTTTGCCTTTTTATTCGCAGAACTGCCTTGTTTCACTTGGTTTGCTTCGGTTAGAAGTTGTATAATCGGCACCGAAAATGCAGCCGTCTTGCCTGTACCCGTCTGGGCACAACCAAGCAAGTCTCTACCTGCAAGCACAGCAGGTATGGATTGCTCCTGAATGGGAGTGGGCTTGCTGTAATTTGCTTTTTTTAACCCTTCCAGAATCGGAGGGATGATGTTTAATTCCTGAAATGTCATGTTATCTCCTTCATTTACGCACATCTATACATAAAAACAAGTCTTTATGTCACACGTAACAGTTAAGGATAACATTAAAAACAGGTTCTGTATACGTCCGCACGTTCATTTGATAATAAGTCCCATTAATCCGGCGAAGGTCGCCGCTTGATGAGGAGCAATAGCACAGCCGGCCAAATCCTGCATTGTCAGCACAAGCGCGTCGAATTCACTGTCACTCAGATCCAGGCCCTTCATCGCTGTTCCGGTGAACGCAACCTGATCCAGCTTACATGCTGCAATGGCGATTTTCTGTAATTTCAAATAGGCGAAGTCTGCTCCAATCAAGCTGCAGTCCGTGTATTCAACCTGTTTGAGATGTGCAAAGCGAAAATTGCTGTAGTCTCCTATACTCTGTGCAACACGTACATTCTGCCAGCGGCTGCTGGTAAAGTCCGTTCCCACCAGTTTGCAGTTCTGCCACTCCGTTCGATGCATAAACGAGTTCTGCAGCTTCACATTGGAAAAGTCACAGTGCTCAAATCGTACATCCGTAAATTCACATTGCTCCAGCGAGGACTCGAAAATAGTTACATGCCGGAACACTACATTTTCAAAAGACACCTTGCTCGCTTCAAGCATGTCCAGCGTAACGTTCTCAATCAGCTTGTTCTTGTACTCTGTTTTCGAGTCCAAAGAATAGATCGGTTCAGCTTCAAGCAGCTGCAGCTGCAGCTTGGGTTTCTCTATTTTCATGCGCGTCTCCTTTGGACTTATGGATTACACTTTGATAGCAATAACCCGCAATCTGGATATATCCAGGCTCCAATGCCCTTCATGAAAGAGCAGCGGTTCTACTTTCTTTTCGACAACCTCCATTATAGACTCCTGCTCGTCCGCTGTAATATCGTAGAAGAGATATTGGGCAAAGCTGCTTATCCAGTTCCGCACCCCCTGATGTAATGGCCTGCGTGTATCGGTATGCTGAATATATAACACCCGAAATCCATGCTGCTCCAGCAAGCTTGAAAATTCTCCAACACTGGGGTGGTACCACGGATTACGCGATTCCCAAGTGTAGCCTCGTGCAAGCAGCTCCTCCCGGACCGCATGAAGTATGATCGCCGTATTTCCCTTGCCCGCAAACTCCGTGACCAGACGTCCTCCCTGCTTCAATGCAGCGTACATGCTCTGGATTGCAGCAGAGGCATCACTCGTCCAATGCAGCACAGCATGTGAAAAAACAGCGTCATAGCGCTGTTCCGTTCGATACTGACAAGCGTCAGCTGTCTGAAAATCAAGCTCAGGATAGTTATACAAAGCTTGGGCGATGCTCTCTTCCGATAGATCAATCCCTGTAGTGATAGCGCCTGATGCTGCAATCCGGGCTGTTAATGCCCCGTTCCCGCATCCCACGTCCAGAATGCTTTCGCCCGGAGCTGGCTGAAGAGCTGTTAAAATCGGTGTATTTTCAAAAATGGAACGTTGCTCGGTGTTCATTCTCTCTCTCCTTCGTATATTAAGGATATTAAATGTCTTTAATAACTTAATTCACTCGAAGAGAGTTGTCAAACTACCTTCACCTCTCATCGGAAAACGCTAACGATCTCCAGAAACGCTATTTTCGTCATATCAGGCCATTTTCAATCCTAACGATTCCCAGGAACGTTATTTCACTGAAAACCAGCGTTTTGCAGGCTAAAATGCCTTTTTACGATGAAATAAGACTTCTGGAGATCGTTAGAATTTTTTTTCTCAACTAATGTCTGAAATAAGGTCTCTCGTGATCGTTAGCGCTTGAACTGCAACTTAACTTGGGATTGGCCCAATTCGTTTTATATCACCGCTGAGCTCTTGAGTAAGTGTTTATCCTCATTCGTCGGCTACTCTACTTATTCTCAGTCTGTAACATACGGCATCCAACCACTGCGCTAACTCTCACTGAGCACCATACATCATTCTACTAACGGCACTTATTCTCATTTAGCACCATATGCAATTCGGCCAGCATTACTCTCCATACTCAGCAACACCATCCGCCAACCTGCATGCTTCTCACTCAGCAACCTGCGACATCCAGCCGCTCTACTTATTCTCACTCAGCATCCTGCGGTATGGAGCGCCGTCAGTCCATCCGTCTACTGCACAGCCTTTAGCCAACGTCTGTACTCTACACAAGCACCTCTATTCGGTTAGCAGCTATTTCATCCTGGGTTTGTTTTTCATGCAGCAGCCTTATAATATCATTGGTCAAAGCATCTACGTTTTCTACGCGGGTAGCCCAGCTTGTGCAGAATCGAACGGCACTGCGGGAAGCGTCAACCTTTTCCCAGAACGTAAAGGTATACTGATTGCTGAGCTGCTCCAGCAGGGAATCCGGCAAAATCGGGAACTGCTGATTGGTCGGGGAGCTGTACAGAAACTGCACACCGTGCTGCTCAAGGGTATCATGGATTTTTACAGCCATATCTACGGCATGTTTCGAAATCTCCAGATACAATCCGTCTTCAAACAGCGTTTCAAACTGAATGCCAAGCAATCGGCCTTTAGCCAGCAAGCCGCCTTTTTGCTTGATGATATAGCGGAAGTCACGCTTGAGCGCATCGTTCAAAATGACAACGGCCTCGCCCATCAGCGCGCCAATTTTGGTACCGCCAATATAAAATACGTCACACAGGCGGGCTACATCCGCCAGAGTCATATCACATTCTGTGGATGCCAGAGCATACCCCAATCGCGCTCCATCAATAAAAAACGGCAGACCACATGCCCGGCTCACCTCATATATAGCCTCAAGCTCAGCCTTGCTGTACATAGTACCATTTTCCGTCGGTTGAGATATGTAGACCATGCCTGGCTGAACACTGTGCTCGGGTGATGATTCCTGCACATGTGCATCATAGACCGCCTTCACCTGTGCCGCCGTAATTTTGCCATCCGGACTCGGTACAGTCAGCACCTTGTGACCTGTGGCCTCAATCGCTCCCGTCTCATGAACCGCGATATGACCGGATACCGCTGCAATAACTCCTTGATGCGGACGAAGAATCGACGCAATCACCGTGGTGTTTGTCTGTGTACCCCCTACGAGAAAATGTACATCTGCCTCCTCATTGCCGCAAGCCTGCCGAATCAGCGTGCGAGCTCGCTCACAATGCGCATCTGTCCCGTATCCGCTGGTCTGTTCCATGTTTGTCTCCATCAATCGCTGCAAAATGCGCTCGTGTGCACCTTCGTTATAATCACATTCAAATCGTATCATCGTACTGTCTCTCCTGCCTTCTTGTTCAGCTTCTCTTGGATGTTCATCATGGAGGCATATACCTCTTGAATCTCTTCTTCATTCAGGTTTTGCATTAATTTGACAATCTGCTGATCAGAACGGGCATTAAGTTCAGCGTACAGCTCTTGCCCCTTGTCCGTCAGACGAATCAGACTAACCCTGCTGTCTTCCGCAGAATCCACCTTGAGCAGCAGTCCTTCCTTCGTTAATTTATTTACAATGCGGCTCATGTAGCTGCGATCAATGGTGAGTGTGTCAACGAGGTTATTAGCAATGCTTTCCCCGCGAATGCCAATCTCGATAATGACCCGTGCCTCAGCAAAAGAATACCCTGTCCCGAGAATGTGCTTATCCAGCACCCCGAGAATATTCGTATAGAAACGGTTGAAACGCCGCATATCAGCTAAAACTTCCGGTGGAATATGCTCAGAGTTCATATCGGAGCCCCCTTTTAGTGGACATTGTCAACATTATACTAATCAGGTTTGTGGACATTGTCAACATTATTGTTATGTATCATTTGCCGATAAAATAGCAAAAAAAGCCGCACCATGTGTGGTGCGACTAAAGGATTAAACCAACGATAACATTAGGCAATGGGGAAAATGCACCCCCCTGCACCTTAGGAGTGAGTATGCTGCACTTGATGCAAACGACTATATATTCCGCCAGCAGCCACCAGCTCCTCATGATTGCCTTGTTCAGCGATGCCGTCGGTATTAACTACGATGATGCGATCGGCATTTTTGATTGTGCTCAGCCGGTGAGCAATCACAAGTGTTGTTCTGCCAACAGACAATTCAGCGAGCGATTGCTGAATGAGCGCTTCCGTTTCCGTATCAAGGGCAGAGGTTGCTTCATCCAGAATGAGAATCGGCGGATTTTTGAGGAACATACGGGCAATGGACAAACGCTGCTTTTGACCACCCGATAACTTCACACCCCGTTCCCCGATAATGGTATCCATGCCATCAGGCAAGCTCAGAATCAATTCCTCGAGTGAAGCGCGGCGAGCCGCATCCCAGATCTGATCCTCTGTCGCTGTCAGGTCACCGTATGCGATATTTTCTTTAATCGTACCCGAGAACAAAAATACATCCTGCTGCACGATGCCGATCTGTTTACGCAACGAATGCAGCTTGATATCACGAATATCAACACCGTCTACGGTGATCCTGCCTTCATCTACCTCATAGAAGCGCGGCAGCAAGCTGCAGATCGTTGTTTTGCCTGCACCGGAGGGCCCGACAAAAGCAACCGTTTCCCCCGGACGAACGGACAAGCTGATCTGATTCAGGATGCGACGGCTCGATTCATAGCCAAATGACACATTCTCGAAGCGGATATCACCCTTCACATCATGTAATTCCACCGCATCTTTACGATCCGAGATTTCAGGCTCCGTATCAATGATTTCCAGATACCGCTTGAAACCTGCGATGCCCTTGGGGTAGCTCTCAATAACCGCATTAATCTTCTCGATGGGCCGGAAGAAAATATTGGATAAAAGCAAAAATGCCATGAAATCCCCCATGTTAATTTTACCGTCAATGTAAAACCAGGCCCCGGCAATCATCACAAACACGGTGACAAGACGCATCATCATATAACTGACCGAGATGCTTTTGGCCATCGTCTTGTATGCGAGCAGCTTGGTCAGACGGAAATTGGCGTTGTCTACCGCAAACAGCTTCTTCTCATGCTCTTCATTGGCAAAAGACTGAACGACACGCATACCACCTACGTTGTCTTCAATGCGTGCATTGAAGTTACCGACGTCACCGAAAAGTCTGCGGTACGTTTTGGTCATTCGACCACCGAATACGATGATCACCCAGGCCATAACTGGAATAATAATAAACGTCAGCAAAGCCAGCTCCAGATTTATATTCGCCATCAGCCAGAATGATCCAATCAGTGTCATCACAGCGATGAATACATCCTCCGGGCCATGGTGCGCGACTTCACCGATGTCGTTAAGATCATTGGTAATATGACCAATCAGATGACCTGTTTTGCGATTATCGAAAAACCGGAACGACAGCTTCTGGAGGTGCGCAAACATTTTCTCCCGCATGTTCGTTTCGATATTAATGCCCAGCATATGCCCCCAGTAAGTAACAACATAATTTAATACCGAATTCAGCGCATATATACTTAGCAACACAACACATGCAAGCAAAATAAGCGGCCAATCCTGCCCAGGCAGCAGCTCGTTAATAAATTTACTGACAGCAAGCGGAAATGCAAGCTCCAGCAAACCAGCAAAAACGGCACAGCCAAAATCAATTAAAAACAGCTTTTTATACGGTCGATAATACGAAAAAAAACGACGAATCATTCCTGTTCACGCTCACTCTCCACATTCATATTCGTTTGTACAGTGTATACCATTCTAAACAGTCTTCCAAAACATGTAAACCCATTCTTATTAATCTACAACCAAAAAGCCTTCTCCACAACACAAGATAGAGAAGACTTTTTGTATGATTATTCAATCGAACAGTACAAAGCAAAATAGACAGCCGCACAATACTACCTGGCGTTATCATGTTCACATTTTATTTTTTCAATGAAACCTCAAACACTGAAGCAGGCTCGCCTGCAAATACGATACGCCCGTTTTCAGGTAAGACAACCTCATTCTTTCCACTGATTACAGTGTGATGAATACAAACCCCTCTCTGATCATACACAGCAAAGGAACCACTTTCAGGCATCTTCACTGTCATTACCTTACCGCTAACCGCAGCCGGTACCGAGAACCATCTCGCATAACCATCCGACTGAATCGATACTCTGGATTGCTTGCCGCTATATAGTGATTGTACTATTCCTTCACTGGCATATAAGGGACCTGCTACCGTAATATACTCGATTCCGTTTTGACTAAAAAACTGGATATCCGTTGTATCCCGACCAGCCAGGCCGGGAATCTGGACTTGGTTCACTGCCCGATTCGCTCCAATGATTTTACTGCTGCCAACATACCCGGGAACTTCCTTGTCGAACTGCATAGGAATAATTGTTGAAGCATGCAGATAAGCCATCGAAGTATATTTTTCATTAAGCAAATAGTACGTATTTCCCTCGCGCTGATTCCATGCCGCCTGAATCTCGCTCGACAATTCATTGCTTTCGAGTTTTTGCGCCGTATATTCCGAGAAAGCGAGCTGGCCTAACCCGGGTATGGACATATAGGACCGGGACCACAAGTAGATTTGACCGTTGGACTCTTCGACAAACTTTAATTTTTGTGTTCCTTCCTTGTTTACAAATGTCCCATCGGACGTGTAGATATATTGATCCGAAGTACTATTCGAAGCAGAAGAGATCAACAGCTGTCCAGACGGGTCAACCTTAATCTTCTTCACCGGTTTATTGCCGCCATAATTTCCTGTGTACTTTAGCAACTCTTCAGGCATATCAGCCTTTACAGGTAAGCCAAACGTTTTTGGCGGCTTGCGTTCTTGAATAATGTCCTTGGCCTCCAGTGCGCTGAGCAACAGTTCGCTTGCTATCGTTTGATCCAATGCGCTTGAGCCTCCTGAGGAAGTAACGGCTGCTGCCAGATTGTGCTCTGGAAGTACGACCAGGGAGGAATGGTATGATACCGTATCTCCACCTTTTGTAACCGCCTTGATGCCGTATTCACTGAATGGATACAAGTCCACGCTATCCCATCCTAATCCGTAAGAGATAGACGCATCGCTGTCCTCTGGCCACATGCCCTTTTTATATTCTTTTTGTTCCATGGCCTGCACCGATTTGCTGGATAAAATGTCTTTGACTTCTCCAGTGAAGATTTGTGAGAATTTCACCAGATCTTGAGCCGTGGAATAGATGCCGCCTGATGCAATGATATTATAATTCTCATGTGGAAGCTGGCCTTCATATAACGGCGAATAGATTCCTGCCATATCTGCCGGGTTAACCACATCTTGTGGTGTTTTCGTATGCTCCATGTTCAGCGGCTCTGTAAAGTGCTTGTGTATAAATGCCGTAAAATTCATGCCACTAACTCGCTCCACCAAAATTTCAGCTAATGTAAACCCGTCGTTCGTATAAACGGAATACGCACCAGGCTCTGCCTTCAAATTCTGTGTGGTCAATTGTTCTAAAAAGGTATCATGTGCAAAGGTATCATTGTCTCCATACAGCGATGCATTGTGGCTCGAAGTGCCCAGAAGACCAGCCGAATGGTTCAAAAGCATGCGTGGTGTGATTTGCTTATATCGATCATCTTTCATCTTGAATTCCGGAATATAGGTTGTTACTGGAAGATCAAGATTCACCTTGCCTTCATCCACCAACTTCATCACCGAAGCTGTAAGAAACATTTTACTGGTTGACCCTATGCCATAGATCGTATCGGATGTAAGGGGAACTTGCCCTTGCAGATCATTCTTGCCCGTCTGTCCGGAGACAACAATCTCCCCATGATCCATCAGTGCATACTGCACACTTGTGATGCCGTACGTCTCGGTAAGAGTCTTGGCCTTCTCTATCACCGTTTGCTTCGTTTTTTGATACGTTAGATCATCACTACTATTTGTATTAGAAGATTCAGCCATAACAGTCCATGGTGTTAATAGGGTTAATACCAGACTGAACGCGGCGATTGAAGTTCGTCTCTTGATGACTCGCTTGATCATGCTTTTATGCATGCTCTTTTGGTCTTGAATGGTTTTATCCTGTTTGTTCATTCACATCTCCTCCTCTTCAAGTGACCTTCCTCTAGCTCATAGAGCTCAAAGCAAGTTTAACCCATACACATGTACTGCTTATGACGTCTATATGAACAGAACATGAACAGGACCAAAAAATGAAAAATGCTGTGTTCATATACAAGCGAGCTTGTACATAAATACAGCATTGATGAGAGTCATTACAAGTTAGAAATAGACATTCCTTGAGTTGAATTATTCTGCCGTTGGCGGATGGATGGGCAAAGTGATGATAAACGTCGTCCCTTGATGGGGCTTGCTTTCCACCCGGACGCCCCCTTGATGTAACGAAACAATCTGTTTCACGATCGCCAGTCCCATACCGCTGCCGTCATATTTCCGACTGTGGGAACGATCCGCCTTGAAGAATCGCTCGAAGATACGCTTCTGGTCCTCCAGCGGAATGCCGATACCCTGATCTGATATGTGCACCGTTACATAACGGAGTTCTCGTTCCATTCTGACATGTATTGTCCCCTGGTTATTCGAAAACTTGATCGCATTGCCGAGAATATTTGTCCAAACCTGATTCAACTGATCATGATCCGCAAGAACTTGAACCTTCTGCAAATCCAGCTCAAAATGAATATCTCGAGCTGACCACTGAGGCTGTAATGCAACGATCACCCGCCTGATCTGTTCATCCAGGTCACGCGTCGCGAGTTGTAACTGATGAGACTGTGATTCAAGCATAGTAAGCTTGAGCAAGCTATCACTCATTTTAGACAACCGTTGGGCTTCTGAAATAATAATGTCCAGATACCGTCCTCGATCTTGCTCCGGTAAATCTACATTTTTCAGGGCTTGAGCATATCCTGAAATGGAAGTGAGCGGAGATTGTACCTCATGTGAGACGTTCGCGACAAACTCTCTTCTCATCTGCTCCAGTTGCTGCAAATCCTGCATCATCTCTTCAAAGCTGCGCGCGAGCGTGCCTAATTCAGTTGTTTGCTTGATATTCAGCTTCACATTGAAGTCACCCGCTGCAATACGTTTCGTTGCCCGGGTCAACGTTTTGATCGGCCTTACCAGAAATACAGAAGCAATCAGGATGATCAGACTTCCGGCAGCTAAAGATGAGAGAGCAAAGATTGTCCCCCATTGGATTACTGTAGCAGCAGCGGGCGGCGACAGGGTTTCCAGAAACATGGCCCGGGTCCCGCTCGCAGTCTGAATCGGCAATCCCAGCAGCACCGTACCCAGACCATTGGGTGTCAACTCCAAAACCTTTCCTTCCATCACCTGTTGTATCTGCTCCCCCGTCACTGGAAGCGGTTGGTGATCTCGATGCTTCCCAAACGTGAGGAGCTGACCGGAAGGCTCAAACATGCGAATATAGTACAAATCAAGCTGCTTCATCTTGTTGATGAATGTATCCGCCTCCGATAGAGGCAGGGTTTGGTATATCTGTATTACATCCTGACCAAAGTTACGTATGTTGATATGGGCATTATCGTTAAGCTGCTCTTCAAAAATCCAGGTTGATAAGAAAAAAGCAATGAACGTTCCTGCTATTACAGAAACCAGAAAAGTCACGACAACCCGAATATATAAAGACTTAATCATGAGTAGCCTCTAAGCGATACCCCAGACCCCGAACCGTTTCAATCTGAAAATCAGAGATCGCTGCAAATCGTTCACGCAACCGTTTGATATGTACATCCACCGTTCGATCATCACCACTATAATCCAGCCCCCAGATTTGATCTATTAATTGCTCTCGCGTATAGACTTGTCCCGGTGTGCCTGCCAGTTTGTACAGCAGTTCAAATTCCTTGAGCGGCAGGGTTAAAGACTCTTCACCAACGATGACCTTATAGCTCTGCCGGTCCAGCGTAACGTTCCCGAACTGAATCAGGTGGGTGGAGCCAATTTTGTAACGCTTCAGCAGCGCCTTGACACGTGCCGTTAGCTCTAAAGGATCAAACGGTTTCGTTAAATAATCATCCGAGCCCAGTTCGAAGCCTTTTACCTTCTCCCAGGTCTCACCTCTTGCCGTCAACATGAGCAATGGTAGGTCAGCGTTCAGTCGTCTCAATTCCTTACACAATGCCCACCCGTCCATCACCGGCATCATAATATCCAGCACAACCAGGTCAACGGGAGCTTGCCGATAGAGATCAAGTGCCTGTTTGCCGTCCACAGCCTCTACTGTGGTGAATCCATCATTTCTAAGAAACAAACAGACAAGCTCTCGAATATTCGCATCATCGTCTGCAACTAATATGGTAGCCATATGCTTTTTTCTCCTTTGACTTGTGTTGTACGTATTTATTCTGCATCCACCAGCGATACCGTTAGCATTGTATGTTTTTTCATAACGCCTTGAATAGACACATCATGTAAGCCTGTTTCCTGAAAGCCTGCTTTCTGAAGAACCCGGATAGAACCTGCATTGTCGGGCACAGCACCACCCACAATCTGCCTGATATCCGTTTCTTCTTTGGCGAACTGTATCAGACGCTTCAACGCTTCGCTCATATACCCTTGACCATTGTGCAGCCGATCTGTTGCATATCCGACCACCCAGGTTGCTGCGCCATTCAGTTCAATAAGAAACAGTGAGATTTCACCCACCAGTTCATCCGTATGATTTAGAAAAATACCGAAAGAATACCGTTTTCCAGCTTTTCTTCTTTCCAACCAATCCTGAATCAGCTCGGTCTGTGCCTCCAAACTATAAAATGCCTCATCTCGTTTATTGGCTGTAATGCTTTCGATCTGTTCTCGATTGCGAAGCTGAAAATGCTGGAGCAGTAAAGCATCTTCTGCCGTCCAAGCTCTTAAATAGATTCGTTCAGACTCGTATTTCATCCTTAATCCTCCTGCCTCCAGCGTAAAAACTGCTTAATCTCCAAGCTCCTCAAGAGCCATCTCCAATTCGTCAAGCTGTGCTGTCAATGTATTAACCACCGTTTGCGCGGCTTCGAGTTTCACTTGAAAAGCCTGTCTTTCTGCGGCCTCTAGCGGCAGTTCACCTTTTTGCAATTTAGTTGCGTACTCGGCCCATTGTTGTTTATATTGTTTCAGGCTTTCGTCAGCAGCAGCCTGCTTATCTTTTACTTTTTTAATCTGATGCTCCAAATGCATGATTTCAGACAGACTTGCTGCGCCGGATAAGCGTTGCGAATACGTCATTGGTGTGACTCCCCCTTTATCGCATCAACTTTTCATTCGATTTCCATCGCTTTGCTCACATCATACGCTTCTATATTTATATCCGGCTCCATTCCGATAGCCAATTTTGCCAGCTGACTGCCGATATATGGACCCATCGTCAAACCGGACGCTCCCAGTCCATTGGCTGTGATCAGACCAGGCCGCCCCGGAACATGCCCCAGCACAGGCAGGAAACCTGGTGTAAATGGACGAAAACCGACACGAACCTCATCGAGCGTACTAATTGCCAGTTCCGGTGCAAGCTCAAGTCCTTTGTTCAGTACCTCCTGCATACCGCCCGCTGTAATTCGAGTATCATATCCATCAACATCGTTTTCGTGTGTTGCGCCAATGACCATTTTTTGTGCCTCAAACGCCAGCAAATACTGGTCTGAAGGAGGCATGATAACAGGCCAGCCGCCTGTATCTGCTTCACGAGCAGTTCGCAAATGCATAATCTGGGCCTTCTGGTAGTGTACTTTAAAATGAATGCCTAAAGGCTTCATCAGCTCATTGCCCCATGCACCGGTGCAGACAACAACCGAATCTGCTATATAATTTTCCGTATTCACTTTGGCCCCTATTATCCGTTCTGCTTCAGAGACAAGGCGGGCATCTCCTTCGATCAAACGCGCCCCATGCCTTTGAGCTGAGCGAATCAACGCATCACGCAGTGCTCTCCCATCAACCCGGGCTCCTCCGCTAATGTACACTGAATGATAACCTTCCCCTAGCAAGGGGAAGCGTTCACGGGTTTCTGTTTCACCCAGACAAGTGATCGTTCCGATCTCCGGCGCATCCTGCCTTCGGAGCATGGCCCGCTCAGCCATCTTCTGAATCTTGTCGATATCGGTATGAATGCTGAGAGCACCTGTCTGTGCATATCCCGTATCCGTCTCACCTTCGAGCTCCAGTCCGGCAATAAGCTCAGGGTAATAACGAGCACCAGCCTTGGCAAGCTGATACCAATCCTGATTACGCCGCTGGGACAACCATGGGCAGATGATGCCGGCTGCCGCGTCCGTGGCTTGTCCTGCGTCTTTCCGATCTATAAGCAGAACCTCCACGCCTGTTTTTGCCAAATGATAAGCTGTGGAGGCCCCTAATATTCCCGCTCCAATCACGATGACTTTCTTCAATATAAGCATTCCCTTCTTGTTTCGTACAAGCATTCCCTTCTCATTTGTACAAGCAATTCCTTTTCTTGATTAACTCATTCCTTATAGCGTATCTGTTTCACATTCTGTTGGCAAGACAAACACCGCTAAGCGCAGTTTCAGTTCACAGCAAACCAAGCGTTTTATATATTTAAAATAATTACATTTATGTAATATAATTTTTCTTAGTTCATTATAGGCTTCTGTTCTTGCTCTATCCACGCTCTGCGCATAAGACCTTTTAACAAAGAGAGGAATAATTCAACAATGTCGCAACCTAACATGGAGAATCCGCCGGAATCCGATATGCCCTTAATCATTACAGGACAAAACCGGTTGACCGTTAATGAATTAATAGATTGGAGCCACCGTTCACGGGATTACACCATTGTACAGTGCATTGGAGGAACAGGGCGCATCGCAGCAAAGAACCATGAGTTTTCCATTCGAAAAGGAACGACCCTTATCATGTTCCCGGAAGTCAAATATCATTATAACAATCCAAGCAGCAAGCTACGATTTGATTGCCTTTCCTTTAATGGCTACATTGTGCCACGATTTCTGCGTTCCTTGCAGATCGGTGAGCTTCGTGCGTTCAAACTGGACGGAATGCTCGGTATTCTGCTGCGTGAAATCACCCTTGCCCTGAGGTCGAGACATAGGGACCATATCTGGCACGGCTCCGCACTTCTCTATATGCTTCTGGTCAGGCTGACCATTGACGGTGAACGATACAGCGAGGTTGAACGAAATGAGGCCCGCTTACGACTGGCAGAACTTGTTGCCTTCATCAAACAGAACTATCAGCAAGACCTGTCCCTCTCCATACTGGCTGAGCAGATGAAGGTGACCGAGCAGCATTTGAACCGGATATTCAAGAAGGAATTTCATATGACACCTCTTGAATATCTGGTTCGCTATCGCTTGCTGAAGGCCAAGGAAATGCTCGTACAGCAGAAGGATATCACAGCACATGATATCGCGAGGGCTGTCGGTTTTAACAGTGCAAGTTATTTCGGTTCGGTATTTAAAAAATATGAAGGAATTTCCCCCATTGAGCTGCGCAAGCAATTTCAAGGATAGAAAATCTCAGTAGAAGAGACAAACTCAGAAACGTGCAGTCAAATCCGGCTGGGTCATGCTTACGGATAAAAAGTGGCAAGTGCAGCCCTTGCCGGTCGGTGACTGAGCAACGACTCCAGCTCGAAGCTCTCCATCCATCGGCATGCCAAAGTAACGAATTAACTTCCATTCTTCCCCATCGGGAGAGTAAAAGAAGGACAGACATCCCTCCACTTTTCGCATACGCAGGTAAGGATCTGACACCGGAACCTCTATCGAGTTGCAATCATCCGACGACCCATCTCGTGTAACAACGGAAACGATCGTTGGTGCTTTACCGTCATATTCAAAACACAGTTTGCACCAGTTGCGTTCATCGACCATAACCATCAGGCAGCCGGAATCATATTGATGTTTCATATCCACTGTCAGCTGCGCGGTCATCTCAAAATCACCCGATACAGGCATCGACAGAAACGGCGCAGTCGCTCTTATATGCTTGCCCGCCGGGTCCTGAAAGAAATCGGAGTCTGCTTGTGCTTCCACGATCAGTCCACCTTGATCTGTATAGGACCAGTTGAGCGGCTCATTGATCCAGGTCATCTGCCCTCTTGCTTCACTTGCCATTACATTCATCATTCAAACCTCCCAAAAATATGTGTGATTTACTGTATTTTATCCGTATTATACATTCGGTTTTTATACAGAAAAGCCCTTCTTCTACATATTTTTGTAAGGCCCGATCACTTGGGAACGCTGCTGCGGGTCAGGTAAAAACAGCATAATGATCATCAATACGAGATACAGTCCCAGAATAACACTGAACAGCCAGAATGGATTGTAATGGTACAGCAGCCCCGTCAGATACCCGGAAGGAATCGCGGTTAACGTCATCACCGTCTGTACAGCCGAAAACATGTCGGCCTTCTCATGCGTGCCCAGTCTGTTCATCAGCAGCGAATCGCGATACGTTTGCAAAATAAAGTTGCCCGCTGCAAGCACAATGAGTGTGAGAAACAGCATCGCTATATTACCGGAGGGTATCAGCAGAAATAAAACGGCACCCACAGAGCTGAGCACAATGGAAAAGCTGACATACTTCTCTTCCGATCTCCGCTTCAGACGTGGAATAATAACCAGATACAATAACATCACAGTGATTGCTGTTACTACGGGAATGAAGGAAATGACACGATCATCAAAGCTCAGCTGCTCCTTGAAATAAATCACCTGAAAAAAATTCAACTGCAGAACGAGATTGGACAGCACTGTAATTAAAATGATAGGCAGCAATCTGCGCTTGTAGAACGACCGACCGAACAGACGCAGACTGGCGACAAGGCTTCGAAATACGCGGGTGTTGTTATGCAGCCCCATCAGTTCCTTACCAACCTGGGTTTCTTCCGTGTAGCGGTTACGAATGAGAAACATAGCCGTCATTAACAGACCGCCTGCAAAATAAATGCTCGCCAGCGTCGGTACAATACCAAAGTCTGCAATAACAACACCAGCAATCGGCGTTAGCACCCCTGCACCCGTAATCATCATATTCAAAATGGCGAACACCTTGGATCGTTTATGCTCCTCCACATCCTCGATGATCAGACAATTGAAAGACACGGTGACAAATTTCGAGGTTGCATTCAGCAGATATGCAATCAGAAACAGCCAGAAATTTTGTGAAAACGCCCAGATGAACATAGGTACACTCCAGGCGAGCAGGTCAAAGATCAGTGTCGTTCGTTTACGCCCCAGTTTGTTGGTCACAGCCCCTGCGAACAGCTGAAAAATGAAGGCAAAATAAAGATTCACCGAATTGATAATGCCAATCTCAATGTCGGACAAACCGGCCTCTTTCATATACAATGGTGCGTAGAACAGGACAATCGTTCCCGGAATAGCCCATACTGGCTCAAGTAAAATGGAATACCGCGGATTTCTCGGCAAATCCTGAAGCAGCTTCACTCCATATCCCTTCTTTCTCTCTGCGAATCTCCCCGCCGTGACCAGTAGTTGTACATGTCCATTACCAAATCCCTGAACAAAAATGTCATACACTCACTGTTCACAGCGGAGAACCCGCAAATATCTACAAGCTTACAGAATGAGAGCTGTTTTCACCGAGTTCATCGGCAGCTTTTCACCACTGCGCAGGTCATACCCCATCGTTCCATTAAATGCCTGCTCATAATCAGTCAAGTACTCTTTAGCGGTTACCATTTGCTCCAGTTCTGGAATGCTCTGTGCAAACTTCAAGGCTGTACTGATCATGGAGTGTACAGCTACCGCACCAATGATGCTAAGTCCGTCGTTAATAACCTGAGTGGATTTGAATGTCACTTCATAGCTGTCGTCATACCCCATCGGAATAATACGGCCGCCTTTAGCGATGAGCTCCAATCCGACATGAAGCTGGTTGCCGACCGCATCCACGATGATGTCGAATTTTTTATTGTTATTGATCTCATATACTTTCTCAAGGGTAAGTTCCTCCGGGAAATAAGCATAATCTGCAACGCCTTCAGCAAATTGTTTGCGATAAGGATCGATTTCCGTACCCACGGTGAGTCTTGCCAATCTTTTGCTCACCAGCTGACACAGCGAGCCAATCGCCCCTGAACCAAGCACAAGCACAGAATCGCTGGGCTTAACGCCTGCTTTCATAAACGTTTGCAGTACGCAGCCGAGAGGTTCAATCATCATTGCCGTTTCCCAGCTCATGGAATCGGGGATCGGATAGATATATTTTTCATCTCCAACAAAGTATTCTGCAAACGTTCCGTGTGTGGTCATGCCCACCTGGTAATCGTCGAAATTCTCGCAATAGATGAATAAACCTTCCCTGCAATATGAGCAGTGACCGCAGGATTGCGTGGGGTCAACGAGAACCCGGTCGCCGACGCGAATGCCATGTACATCTTCTCCAACCTCGACAACAGTCCCGACGCCTTCATGACCGATGACCGTGCCTTTATTAGCAGCCACTTTACCTTTGACAATATTCAGATCCGTGCCACAGATGCCTGATCCGTAGATTTTCACTTTGACTTGATTGGGGTTCTGAATGTTAGGCTCCTCAATGTCTTGCAATTCGACCTGTTTCAAATCCTGATATACAAGTGCTTTCATAGGTTATCCTCCTGATCATATAAATGAATAAACGTGCTTCTTAGTCATACATTGGTATGTTTCAAATGCTCCTGCTTCTGCTTTTCTTTCCAGTCTGACAATATTTGAAGCAATGCTTCCTCCACCCAGATCAATTCCTCCCGTGTATGCGTATCAGAAAAAATAAAATAACCTTTCGTAAAAATGCCGTAATAGGCCATTTTCTTCACCATGAATTCACGGAACGGGTCAGTTTGAAAGTTTTGCTCGTCTATTGACTGAATATAGAAGCTCGCATAGGTTCCCTTCAGAGCTAACTCATCAGTAAGCCCCAGCAGTATCAGCTCAGACTCCAATCGCTTCATGATTCGGGTAGCCGGTTCGCGCCAGGTTGGCCACACTTTGGTATTTTTCATCAGCCTTTCGCAGGCAATGGCCGCTGCCAGAGCTATCGTTTCACTGGAATGCGCATTGCTGAATCGAACCTGGCCTGCAAGGGACATCATGTGCTCAGGTCCCAATACAGCTGCAAGCGGAAGTCCATTGGCCATGCCTTTGGATATGCAAAGCAAGTCCGGCCAGATACCATATTCGCCGGCAGTCGCCTGCTTGCCCATACGTATACCCGAAGTAACCTCGTCAAAAATAATAATGATGTCCTTGGAGGAACATAACGTTACCACGTCAGCCAGCTCTTCCTGCCTCCACTCATTCGGACACAAAACGATACAGGCCACATCCTCTTGAGATGAAATTTGTTCCTTGATCTGTTCATAAGCAGGCTTCTTGATCCAGATTGTGGAGCGCTCAATATCCTTCGGAATGCCGCGTTCCTTCGTCTGGCTGCCGTAATAACCGTACGCTGACCAGTCATGCCATCCATGATAAGCCGTTGCAATCACCTTGCTTTTGCCACTCGCTGCACGGGCGATACGGACCGCCCCACTTACTGCATCTGCTCCGCTTTTGGTGAAACGCAGCGATGCATACCGCCCCTCAAACCGCTCCAGGATCAACTCCGCACATTCCATTTCAATATCTGCAGGAATGGAGAAGCTTGTCCCCTTCTTCAGCTGGTGAATAACGGTGAGCTGGATTTCACGTCTCGCATGACCCCAAGGAGCTGTTCCCATGGCCATCTCACAATCCAGCCATTCATTACCGTCAATATCTGTAAAGCGGGAATGGTAGGCCTCTGCACAGCAGACGGGTGTATGGCCTGGAAATAGTCGTTCCGGGGCTTTGGCTAATGTACTGCAGCCGCTCGGTATAACCTTTTCGACCTGTTCCAGCCACTCCAGATTCCGCGTGAATCTCGTGGCACGGTCCAGCGTACTCATTTTATTATTCACTTTGAAGCACCTCCCATATCGCGAGTTTGGTCAACTGCAAATAGTGTCTTATCGAACTTTGGAACCAGGCCAGCAGCCATCGTAGATCCGATCCATCGTGATCACGTTACCATACAGATCAATAATTAAATCCTTGGCCCGATGAGCATGTCTCATCTCCATCCAGTAACGGTTCTCCAGCAAACGGGCGAAATTGTCCACCAGGAACAGCAGCCGATTTTCGCTATGAATCAATTCCTTGCCTAACACTTGCGGCAGCCAAATGGCTCCGTTCGAGTTGAATCGGTTGGAGTAGTCCCGTATCTCGGCAATGGGTGCAATCTGAGCCTCTTCAAGCTGGGTCCAGAAGGTATCTGCATCACTGCGCACCTCTGCAAGGTCTATGCCAACCATGGGAAGATGCGCATAATCGCGCTGTTTATCGAGCTGCACCTTCAGATGGCTGAACATAAAGGGCCATACATCAGCCTCAATGTGGCTTCCCCACTTTTTCCAGAATCGTGCCAGATTGTTTTTGCGGTTAAAATTGCGATGAATGCCGCTGCTGCGTTCCCAGTGATATGCCTGAATTTTAGGATTGATGACGGTATCATACCCTGCTTCTCTGGCCCGCATCTGATAATCAAAATCTTCGTACCCGTTAAAAAACTTCTCATCAAGGTTGCCAATCGTCTCATACACTTCTCGTTTCATGCCAAACATGGCAAACACTACGAGCTGCACAGAGAAGGTCTCTTTTGGGATATCTTCAGGAGATGCATTAAGGAACAAGTGTCGTCCGATCGTATCCGCAAAAGCAATTCCACAATGCTGCACGCCCCCGGTCTGTGGATATAACAGAACCCCTCCAATCATGCCGATGGTCACATCCGTGTCCAGCGTTTCTTTCATCATCGATTGCCAATCGGGCTGCAGAATGGTGTCGGAATCCAGGAAAAATATATACTCTCCCTCAGCAAGACTCAACGCGCTGTTAATAGATACGGCACAGCCAAGTGGAAAATCATGTTGAAGAATCTCGATCGTTACTCCCTCTCTGACCTCCTGTTTGAGCTTGTCCAGATGCTGAAAGACAGCCGAACCGGAACCGTCATTGATGAAGATAATCTGAGTTGACGGACATACAGTCCGAAGCAGTGAATCGGTGAACAGGTTCAAAATGTTATAGTCCTGATTAACGGGTACAATAATCGTATAAAGCATGTAATCCCTCCAGATTATGTTGGTGTAAGTACAACAAAATAACAATGGAACCTGAACAAGTGCTGCGATATAGTGATCTTCCTGCTATCGACCTCCCTCGCTCTTTTTTGTATTATTTTGGATTAATTATGAATACAATAGAAATTTATATCTTTTTTTAGCAAATTAAAATCTCAAATTCTGAACACTGTTAATATCTGAATCCGGTCAATTAAATATCTGAATTTTGGTTAATGCAAAAAAGCACCTCTGATGCCTTCTCCCGCATACCCGAACGGAAGATACATCAAAAAGTGCTCTATGAAATAACGTATGTTCGCTTCTTAATTCCCCGCTCTCGCGGTCAACCATTCCGATTCTTTCGCTCCCAGGTTCGTAATGAATTGATGTAATGCATGAGAGATCCATTTACGCGTATGAATGACAAGCTGAATCTCCAGTGTAAATTCGGTATGCTCCAAAGGCAGAACGGTTAATTCCTGTCTGCGAATTTCGTCCCGTGCAATCATCTGCGGCAGCAGAGAAATGCCTGAGCCCGCCATAATACTGCGTTTGATCGCCTCAGGGCTTCCAAGCTCAAGACCCACTTTGTATGCAATTCCATTCGTTCTCAGCACCTTCTCCAGCAACTGTCTGTAATTGCATGAATCCTCGGGCATGATCCACTCCTCATCAGCCAGATCACTCAATACTACCTTGGACTTAGCCGCAAGCGGATGGTCCGAGTTAACGATAAGCACCAGTGGTTCCTCCCGAATGGTGATCCATTGCAAGCCCGTTTCCGGTGAAGCGTTCGCCAGAATCAGACCTACGTCTGCTTCTCCTTCTCTTACTTTTTGCAAAATGAGGTCTTCGCGATCCGTCTGCAGCCGGATTCCCAGCTCGGGATATTGTTTGCGTGTCGTCTGGATCGGCACCGGCAGAAAATAGGAAGCAAGTGAATCCATCGTAGCAATGGTTAGTGATCCGCCCCCTTGCTTGGTCAGCTTTTCCTGTGAATGTTCATATATTTCGAGCAGCTGCCCGGACAGCTTGAATAACTCTTCTCCAGCGGAGGTCAGTCTGATTTTATTGTTATTATAACGTTCAAACAATTTGACCTGATAAATTTTCTCCAGCTTCTGAATCTGGGTTGTGACACTTGATTGTGCATACCCCAGCTCTTCTGCTGCTTTGGTAAAGCTTTGGCGTAATGCCACCTCACGAAAGGTTTGAAAATAATTCAAATCCATACGGCTTCCCTCACATCATCAAAATTATTGATAACACCCATCATCTATTATAGCTAACTATGATACCTTTTCCCATGGTAAAGTGAATGAAATGGAATTCCAACATACATTTGGGGGTTATACGATGTTAACCGAACAACAGATTAAAGGTATTTATATCCCTGTCATCACGCCTTTTACCGAGGATCGCGAACTCGATCTTCCTTCATTTCAAAACTACATCAAAGTTATGGCAAACAGCGGTATCCATGGCTTGGTAATCAACGGCACAACTGGAGAATCACCTACCGTTACATGGGACGAGGTAGAGCAACTGGTGAAGGCCGCGAAGGAAACACTGAGCAGCATCAACTCGTCCGTACCCATAATGGTTGGAACTGGCACCAATGATACCGCTTCAACGGTGGCGAGAACAAAGAAAGCTGCAGCACTCGGCGCTGACGCAGTTCTTGTCGTTACTCCATACTATAACAGACCAACGGAAGAGGGCATTTACGAGCATTTCCGCATGGCAGCCAGCGTGGGCATCCCCGTGATGGTATATGAAATCCCGGCCCGTACAGGGGTTAGAGTTTCCATCGAGATGATGAAAAAAATTATGAACATCGATGGCGTTATTGGCCTTAAAGATAGCACAAATAACCTCGACCTCATGACAGAACTGGTACGTTGCGGCTCAAAGCCCATTTTGTGTGGAGATGATACCTTCTTCTACGATATGTTAACGAAAGGTGCAGCCGGCGGCATGATGGCATCGGCCAGCATCAACCCTGAGCGTTTTCTGGAGGTATATAACCGCTTTGCAGCAGGTGAAAAGGAAGAAGCCTACCGTCTCTATGTTCAGTTGCTTCCGTTCATTAAACATCTCTTCGAGGAGCCTGCGCCAGCCATGCTGAAGCACCTGCTTGCCAAACAGGGCATTATCGCCTCTGCTCAGCTGCGTCTGCCTTTGATGCCCGCATCGGAACAGCTGAAAGCAAAGATTGCACTGTAATCCACACGGTCACGCCTATACCATTCGGCAACTTCTATAGATTCAGACACAAAATAAGCCACAGCTTCTGCCGTGGCTTTTATTTATTTCGCAACAAAACCATGATACAACGTATCGACTACAAGAGCAGGCGCTGCGTTTCTGGCGATATTCCCGCTGATCACTTGCTGCCAAGTCAGAAAGAGCACAGAATAGAGCACTTCAACAATCCACGTTTTATCCATATCCGAACGGAAAAAACCTTTCTCCTGAAGCACGCCGATAGCATGCAGCACCGGTTCTCTCAGCTTCAAATATGCCTCTTCAATATCAGCGTTAGAGTTAACGGTTGCATCATGCGCCAGAAAATATATTTTATCACCAAGAGGAATCAATGCTTCAATCAGCTCGGGGATGTATTGGTCAGCCCGATCCTCGTCCAGTTGGACATACTGCAGCGTTTCGTTAACAACCTCTATCGCTCTCATCGCGAGATGAATCATGAGCTGCTCACGGCTCTCGACATATCTATGTAATGTTGCAATGCCGATGCTCGCCGCTTCAGCTATGTCGTTCATGGACGCATTCGGCTTTACAATGAGCAGCTTGGTTGCTTCATCCAATATGGTAAACATCCGGTTTTGCTTGAATGTTAACTTCTCTTTTTTCATCGCGAACGGCACCTCTGTTCAAGTGTTTTACATATCATTTAACATAACATACTTTTCCACAAAACCAATCACGAACTGCAATTTGTCTCTTCCATATTTGATTTAAAAGGAAAAAGCCGCCCGCAGGCGGCTCCTTAAAATTGAAGATTCCCATCTCGTGCTTTTTTACAGTTCGATCACTTTGGTCGCTATATTTGCGCAGAACTCGCTGTCGTGCTCGACAAATAGCAGTGTTGGTGCGTATTCCAGCAACAATTCCTCGATTTGCATACGTGAAATGACGTCGATATAATTCAGCGGTTCATCCCAAATGTACAAATGAGCCTGCTCACTCAAGCTTTTGGCCAAAAGTACTTTCTTTTTTTGTCCAGCACTGAAGGTCGAGATATCCTTCTCCAATTGCAGTCTCGATAAGTCCAGCTTACTCAAAATTGCTCTGAACAGACTCTCATCGATCCCCTGGCTGGCAGCATAGTCAGACAATTGGCCGCCGAGATTGGATGTGTCCTGTGACACATACGAAATTTTAAGCTGCTGGTCCTTGCGAGCGACTCCTGTATGTGGAATATCCTCATCACAGATTAATTTGAGCAGACTTGATTTGCCTGACCCATTTGCACCGCAAAGGGCAATTCGATCGCCTTTTTCGACTCTGAAATTCACATCCTTGCATACAACATTGGAGCCGTAAAAAATCGAGACATGATCGCACTCGACCAGCTCATTTTTGTGGTAAGGCAGCGGGTGAATTTGTAAACGATCGGCGGTTTCAATATTTTTAAGGAGCCTGGATTTCTCCTGAATGGCGGACTGCTGCCTCTGCTCAATATTTTTGGAACGCTTCATCATCTTGGCAGCCTTGTGACCAATGTAGCCTTTGTCCACCTTGGACCCGGAATTTCGGGTTCCATTTTTGCTTTTCTCAACCTCATCTGACCATTTCCCGGTCCGTTTGGCCGAGTCCGACAGACGCTTGATATCCTTGATCAGCTTTTCATTGCTTGCGAGCTCATACTGATCCTGCCTTCTTTTGTTTTCCCACCAAGCCGAGAAATTGCCTTTCTGAATCTCAATGTTTGTCTTGTTGATGGACAGGATGTGATCTACGCAGTGATCCAGAAAGGAGCGATCGTGAGATACCAGTATAAATCCACTTTTGCTGCGGAGATACTCACCGACCAGCTTTCTCGCATGCAAATCCAGATGGTTGGTGGGCTCATCAATGAGCAAAAACCGGTTATCCTTCAGGAACAACGCAGCCAGCATCACCTTGGTTTGTTCTCCATTCGATAGCGAATCGAAAGAGCGGTAAAGCACATCATCAGACAGCTGGAGCAGACTCAGCTCCCTTATCAGTTGCCATTGAACAACATCGGGAACAATCTCGGCCACGATATCCATTGTCATGGCTCCCTTGTCATCCACATGGAACGGAAAATATTCAAAGCTGACATTGGCGGAAATATGGCCGCTGTATTCATATTTTCCCAGCAGCAAATTCAGAAATGTCGTTTTTCCTCGACCGTTCCTTCCGGTAAACCCTAATTTCCAATCCGAGTCAAGCTGGAAACTTACATGTTCAAATATATTATCGTAACTGCCTTCATAAGCAAAGGTCAGGTTGGTAACGCTGATTATAGACATAGAGATCATCCTTTTTATGTGAAATATAAAAGTTAGTCGGGCAGTATAACCTGACATGGCTTGCATCACTTTCATATTTGAACATAATCAGGACAACGCAAAAAGCCTCATTTAGAAGTGTTTGTTGTGTCCGGATTCTGTTTGCTTATGTTGTGAACCATGCCATGATTGGTGTTCAGTGACAGGTTCACAACAACATCCACAACCTCTAGTTCAGTCAACACTTTTCCCACCCCTTTCTTCAAGCACACATGGAATATCAAAAACTTAACATGAATGACAATAACGGGTCAACATAAGCTAAACGGCTTCCTGCGTAGCTCATTGACGTCCTGTCAAATATTCATACTCATCTTAAAGCAAAATTTGAAAGCCTATGAACAAGTCTACTAAGCCAACGCGGCTAATCTACTTTAGCACCATAAGAGCGTGCAAGAAGAACCGCCTGTTCGCGATCCATGCGTACCCCTTTCCAATCCAGAGATTTCAGATCTATTCCATCCAGAATAGCACCACGCAGATCAGCACCCTTCAGCTTCACCTTGCTCATGGACACTCTTGTGAGATCACAATCACGCAGATCGGCTTTGGTCAGATCACTCTCGCTCAGATCAGCTTCAAAGAAACGTATGCCACGCAAATCCTGCTTCCCAAGCCGGGTATGTCTCAGATTCGTATAAGACCAGTCGCCTTTCGTTAGGGTAATGCCGTCCATCTGCGCACCGGAGAAGTCCGATCCGGTCATTTTACAAGCCATAAATTTGGAAGCAAACAGGTTTGCACCGCCAAACATACAATTCTCAAATGCAGACTCCGTATGCAATGATCCATTCATAGACGCACCCTTAAAATCACATTCGATAAAACGGCAATTGCTCGTTTCGACCTCTTCCATCGAAGCATTCATGAACGTACATCGTTTAAACACGCAGTTAATCAGCTCGCCATATCGCAGATCACGTCCTTCAAAATGCACTGCTTCATACTCCTGATCCTTGTATTGATACATTTTCACACCCCGTTTGATATCGTGTTGAAGTTCCATGCAGCCTGCTTTAAAGTCACATGCCTTTCATGGATCACTTCAACTACTATACCATATGGATGTCAAGTGCATTACGTTTACACAAGCACTTTTGACATTCGGTACATCGATACGGCTGGTTTGTTGATTTCTCCAACCTTCTGGTATCCAAGACGTTCATACAGCTTGATTGCACCAGCGTTTTCCTTTTTGACGGTTAATGAAGATTTCGCAAAACCTTGCAGCTTCGCCTGCTTCTCCGCATGCCGGATTAACTCCGTGCCTACCCCAAGTCCCCTGCTCTCTGGCAGGGTAGCAATTGTACCGATATGATACTCGTCTTGCTCCCCTTCTTTCAATGTAACCATGGTATAGAACTCTTTGAAGTGACGCAGGTTGTAAGCAATCAGCTCCCATTTGTGCAGATCAAACAGCTGAGAGAACGTAGGCATCGCCAGCTTGTTCATTAGAGTTGTCGGATAACACATAATCATGCCCAGTGTTGTGCCGTCCCGCACAGCTTCATATGCATGCTCGTGACTGAAGCGATTATTCCGAGCCTTCCACAGCTTCTGAAATGTTCTATTAATGACAGCAGGCTCTCTTGATCCGGCCAAGGAAAATTTCATATAATCAAGAGCCATTTCAGTTAATTTACCTCCAACTTCTGACTCTGGGCTTGCTTTCAAAATGGCGGTTTGCGGGTTTGCTTTTACAATATTGGTTTTGCTCATAGCTCTCACTCCTGTAATCTTCTCTTGGTATGGGTGTCTGTTATTTAGTTGACGCCAAGTCAGGCGTAATGCCTTCCACGATGACGTTTACCGCCTGGATCGATAAGCCTGTAAAATGTTCAACCTGCTCGATAACCTTATGCTGCAATTCTCTGCAAACTTCATGTACCTTGCTGCCGTAACGCATAACCACTCTGACATTAATCTCTACACGGTCGTCTACTCTTCGAATGGCGATTCCATTCTGAAGGCTGCGACCACTCCATATTTTGCTGATGCTTTCAACCAATCCGGCAGACATCGAAGAAATCTCACGGGTAGCACTGGTTATTTTGCCGACCATTTTGGAGATAACCTCATCCGATATCTGGATATGACCTAATGTTTGTTGTATCAGCATGTGAATCGCCTCCAATTTTTTTTGATAGATAAAACTATCATTTAATTAAAATATATATCATCCAAGAACGAATTACAACTTTTTCTGTAAAAAGAAAAAAAACCGCTGTAATTGCGGTTTTTGGTGTTCAATCTATGTTAGAAAATATATAGCCGGAGATTAATCCCACAAATTCATTCATGATCTGATGTGCTACAAATATGCTTTAAACCAGGCCTTCACCTGTTCAAAGCTGTCCATACGCAGCGAGGGTTTGCCGCTTTTGAGCAAGGAATGGTTGGAGTCTGGATAACGAATCAGTTTTGTTATTTTGCCATAACGCTTCAGTGTTGTATACAGCTCTTCAGCCTGAGCAATCGGCGTTCGATAATCCTGCTCACCATGCATAATTAACAACGGTGTTTCGATCTGATGTGCATGAGCCAGCGGAGAGCGAGACCACAGATAGGCTGCATGCTCTGCCGGATTGCCCCCGATTACACCTTCGACATAGGAAATGCCGATATCACTTGTTCCGTACATGGACAGCCAGTTGGAGATACAGCGCTGTGTAACAGCTGCCTTGAAGCGATGGGAATGAGCGATAATCCAGTTCGTCATGACGCCTCCATAACTGCCACCTGCCACACCCAAACGTAATTCATCAAGCTCATTATATGATGCAAGCGCATAATCCACGGCCTCCATCAAGTCCCGATAATCTCCACCAGCAAAGTCTCCACGGCATGCCCGGGCAAAATCCTGCCCGTATCCTATGCTTCCACGCGGGTTGACCCATAAAACGGCATATCCTTCTGCAAGCAGAGTCTGCATCTCATGGCTGTACGTTCCGGTATACATCGCGTGCGGACCTCCATGAATCTGTAGAATCAAAGGAAGCTTGCTCCCGGATCGTGAATCGGGTATAGCCAGCCACCCTTGAATCAGCCAACCGTCCGAGGATGAGAACTCAATTCTTTGAGGTACGTTAACCTGCCGTTTAGCCATAAATTCATCATTTCGGCGGGTGAGTCTGAACATTTGTCCTTTTTCGAGCTCTACGATGTATAACTCACTCGGGTGTGAATCCGTCAACGCCGCGATCACCAGTGTTTTCTCATCAGCAGATACCGTATATTGATATACATCCTTCTCACCTGCCGGAGTGACTGCTTCGCAGCGTCCGTCTGTATGCACTCGATATACATCCACATTGCCGTGATGCGTGCCCAGAACATATACACCCTGCTGCGGAAAAGATTGACTGATTCCCGGTGAAGGTGAAGCACTGGCCGATTTCATATCACTTAAAGCAGCATTGCCGATATGCATGTCCAATTCAGGTGCCATTAGCCTGGGTACCCCCCGTTGTACGGGAACGGTAAACAGTTGATTGTGACTTCCGCTTCCGTATTGACGGTCACTGGCAATAAGAATGAGCTGACTGCCATCCGGTGTAAACGAAAACTGGCTGATCTGAAGACTGGAATCTGTGACCTGGTATGGCTCTGCCTCCTTCCGTTCATTCATGGAGACAATATATACGTCCGAGTGGTACAGCAGATCCGGGTCCACATGCTCTTCTTGCGTTTGTTTGGAAATAAATGCGAGCTTCAGACTATCGGGAGACCATATCGGCATACTGACGCTCCAGCAGCCAGAGGTGATCTGTGTGATTTGCCCGCTGGCAATCTCGTAAACAAATAAATGGGTGTACTGACCATCCCACCAGCCCGATCCTTCAGCCTTTGGTGTCGTACGTTCATAGACCTTACCACGTAACACAGACGTCGGTGCAGCAGATAATGCAGCATTGGAGCTGTTCACCGCTTCATCGTCTTTGGATTGGGCTCTATGCCCAGCTGCATCGGATTGAATTTTACTGGTAAACGCAATATAACTCCCGTCGGGAGACCAGATGTAACTTATGATTTTACGTTCAGGAGATATGAGCATTACCGCTTCCGCCTCTCCTGTTGGAAGACACCACAGCCCCTTACCCGCCTCAGTCGAACGCAGGAAAGTCAGCGCGCCTCCATCTGGTGACCAGGCAGGGGACGAGTCTTTCGTGCCATCGGTCAAAGCTACATCTTCCGTTCCGTCCAGGGAAATTCCACGAATCTGCGTGTTATATTCATTCTTTACCTGATCAATCGTCTGTTCAACGTATGCAACCTGCCCGTTTATACTGATCACAGGCTGACTGATCCAGCGGTACTGATTCAGATCCTCCGGCATAATCTGGCTTTTTTTCATCACTCTGTCTCCCTTCCGTTTTATTTATGAGCAGACTCTGTTCGAGGATCAAGCACATCCCGCAGCCAATCACCGAGGAAAATAACGCCCAGCACGGTAAACGTAATCGCCAGTCCCGGAAAAGTCGCAACCCACCAGCTTGTGGCTACATACTGCCGCCCATCGCTTAACATGCCTCCCCAGGATACATCCGGCGGTTTGATTCCCAGTCCGAGAAAGCTGAGCGAAGCTTCCATAATAATGGTTGTGCCCACATTCATACCACAGATGACGATAAAGGATGATAATACGTTAGGCAAAATATGCTTTAATATGAGCCGTCCATTTTTGGCACCAATCGATCTCGCAGCGAATACGAAATCTCGCTCTTTGATACTGAGCACCTCACTTCGGACTACACGGGTGAAGGGAACCCAGTTCGTCACACCGATCACCAGGATTAATGTTGTCATTCCGGGGCCTGCAATTGCCATCACAACAAGCATGAACAGAATCGTCGGGATCGCCATAAACGCATCGCCTACCCGCATAATTATGGCATCCAGCCATTTTCCATAGAATCCTGAAATCAAGCCCAGAATCGCTCCAATTATGCCGGAGACAATCACTGCTCCCATTCCTACAATGAGCGATACACGTGCACCATACACGATACGGCTCCACATGTCTCTGCCCAGATTGTCGGTTCCCAGCCAGTATTCGGCTGTCCCGCCTTCTAGCCATGCAGGTGGTTTGAGCCGGTTGAGCGGACTGACTGCTGCCGGATCATGACTTGTAAGCAGAGGTGCGGCAATAGCAATCACAACAACCACCATTACCAGCACAGCACCGAATAATCCGGTCTTGCTAACCAGCAGCTGCTGCCAGATGGAACGAAAGCCAACAAATACACGTTTATGATTAGAATCATCGTTACTATGGTTGTTGCCCGGTTCTGCGCCCTGAATGGACATTTCATTGCTGTCTCTCATGGATCGCACCTCCTTCTAGTCATATTTGATACGCGGGTCTAGCAGTCTGTAAGACACGTCCGTCAGAATGTTGACAAGCACGACGATAAAAGCAATCACAAACACAGCCGCCTGCACGATAGCCATATCATGGGTATTAACTGCTACTACGAGCAGCTGGCCCAGACCCGGCCAAGAGAATACCGTCTCGGTAATCAGCGTACCTCCGATCAAACTGGTAAATTGAAGGCTCATAATGGTCACGACCGGAATCAGGCCGTTGCGAAAAGCATGTTTAACAATGACCGTCAAGCGGCCGAGCCCTTTGCTCCGTGCCGTGCGAACATAGTCCTGGTTCAGAATTTCAAGCATGCTGGAGCGAATCAATCGTGTCATCTGAGCGGCTAAACCAACGCCTAGAGTAAATGCGGGCAGAATCAGATGTGACAAGCCCCCGCGCCCCGAGACGGGCAGCACGCCAAGCATGACAGAGAATAGCAGAATCAGCATAATCCCCATCCAGAAGTTTGGCATCGCCTTGCCAATAACCGAAATGCCCGAAATGAGCAGGTCGGTAAACGTATTTCGTTTCACCGCAGAGATGACCCCCAGCGGCACAGCCATCAATACGGCAAAAAGCATGGCTGCCGCAGCCAGCTCAAAGCTGGCAGGCAGTCGCTCCAGCACCAGCTCAAGTGCAGGCTGATTGTATCGGAAAGATTGGCCGAAATCCCCCTGGATTGCATTGCCCAGAAACTTCACATATTGTGTATACAGAGGCTGATCCAGACCCAATGCCTGTGTTAAAACCGCCCGATCTTCCGCTGTAGCTGTCTCAGGCAGCATCAGCGCAACAGGATCACCTGTGACTCGAACCAGTATAAATACGATCAATGACACGATAAAAAGCACCGGAATAATCTGTAACAGAGATTTGAATACGTATTTGCCCACTTCCGGCTCACCTCCCTTTTCAAAAAAAGAACGGCAGGAACCAGTTCATCCAGTCCCTGCCGCTCACGGCTTACTCATGCAATGACAGGTGGTATAAGCCTGATGTTACTTTGCAGCAGGTGTAATTTCGTCAGCGTAGAACATTTCATCACTGCGCGGTGCAAAGTTCACTTTGTCATTGGTTCCATAGACGCCTTCCATCTGATACAGATACACAGCCGGACGCTCTTCGGCAAAAATCTGCTGTACCTGCTGGTACTGCTTCTCACGAGACTCAGGGTTCATGTTTACCAGAGCAGCTTGCAGCAGCTTCTCCACCTCCGGATTGTTGTAATCCGATTCACCTTTGGCTTCTTCCACCATGTAACGGTTGTAGTTGTTTGAAGCATCGAACAAGGAGTTACCAATACCAATCATGAAAATTTCCTTGAATGATTTGGAGCTGTAGCGCTCGCTGAATGCACTCGGCTCAAGCACGTCCAGATTGATTTTGAATCCGGCTTGATCCAGCATCGCGGCTACGACTTCAGCTTGCTCTTTATATTGGGAGGAGACCGAAATCGTCATCTCTGCTTGCCCTTCAGCATATCCCGCTTCCTTCAGGAGCTGCTTCGCCTTGTCCAGATCATACAATGATGTTTTGTACAATGACGGATCGGCACCGAAGTTGCCTGGTGTCACCGAAGTCCGGGTAACAATTCCTGCTCCGCCAGCAATGCTGTCCACAATGCCTTGTTTGTCAATCGCGAGGTCAATCGCTTCACGTACCTTAGGATCAGCGGTAATGCTGCCCTCGGTCTGGCGGAAAATCAGCTGAAGCACACGCTGAATCGGTGCTTTCACAATTTTCTTGCCTGCTTCGCCTTCGATACGAGCAATGTCTGTGGACGGAATCGAAGCTGCAACATCAACACCGCCAGCAAGCAATTCGGATACACGAGTAGATGCTTCAGGGATGACACGGAAAACAACTTCATTCCACTTCGGCTCACCGCCGAAGTATTTGTCATTTTTCACAAGCTCTACACGGTCGTCTTTGGTCCACTTACTGAACTTGTAAGGGCCTGTGCCTACCGGCTCTTTCAGAAACGCATCCATACCCTTGTCTGCAATATACTTTGCAGGCAGCATGCCAGCACCCATTTTGGACAACCGATTAAGAAGCAGCGGGTCTGGTCCTTCTGTGATGATGTCGACGGTATGCTCATCAACTGCTTTGACTTCAACGATGTTTTTGAAATAACTGTTTTGTTTCAACGTATTGTCTTTGGCTACACGCTCCAGCGTGAATTTCACATCCGCTGATGTGAACGGATCACCATTGTGGAAGGTTACGCCTTCACGCAGCTTGAATCTCCATGTCGTATCATTCACTTGCTCCCATGATGTGGCGAGCGCAGGTACTTTTTTCTGCTGGCTGTCGTTTTTGACCAGATAATCAAACACGTTCACAAGCACCGCTTCGCTGGCCGTATTGTTATTGTTGTGCGGATCGAAGCTTTCAATATCGGTTGCCGCTGCAATCGTTAATGTGCTGCTGGCTGTCGCTTCACTGCCGCTTCCCTCTGATGCCGTATTGTTCTCTGTACCTTTGCCGCTTCCTCCGCAGGCACTTAGCACCATCACCATTGCCAGCAAGGTAATCCACAGACCTGTCCATTGTCTTTTTCTCATTGTGATTCTTCCCCCTTAGAAGTCGTATTTCTTGCCAGATACTCAAGTGCTACAGCGGATAACAGGCCGACACCATAAGGCATAACCTTCTCATCCAGATCAAACATCGGATGGTGAAGCGGATATCGCGTGCGCTGCTCTTCGTTTCCCGAACCTAGTCGGAAGAACACACCCGGCACGTGCTCACAATAAAAAGCAAAATCTTCACCGCCTGTAGACGGCTTGATATAACTCCACCCCTTCTGTGCATTCACCTCGTCACAGACATCCGTCAAGAGATCAACCATGCCCAGATCATTGACTACAACCGGATAACCGTCACCATAGATCACTTCACATCCTGCGCCAAACGAACTGCATACACCGTTTACCACTTGTTTGATCAGATCAGGCATCCGTTCACGCAATTCAGGTGATAAGGTGCGTACAGTGCCCACCATTTCCACTTCCGGTGCGATCGCCGTTCCCATATAACCTCCGGTAATTTTACCTATGGTCACCACAACAGGTTCCAGCGGATCAACCATGCGGCTGGCTACATTTTGCAGTGCGGTAATGACTTGTGCCGATACGGCGATTGCATCGATGCCTTCATGAGGACGTGCCGCATGTCCCCCCTGACCATGAATTTTGATCACCAGCCGATCAGCCGATGCAAAGGCAACACCCTGACTCACACCTACGGTTCCTGTATCCTGACCAGGGGTCATATGCAAGCCCGCAATGGCATCCACCTTGGGATTCTCCAGCACTCCGTCCTGAATCATCGCTCTTGCACCAGCGAGACCTTCTTCGGCAGGCTGAAAAATAAATTTGATATTGCCCGACTTCGGTCTGCCAAGACTCGTAAGCAGTTCAGCTGCCCCCATCAAAATGGAGGTATGCGCATCATGACCACAAAGATGAGCCTTGCCCTGTACTGTCGAGCGGTATTCTACATGCTTCTGATCCTCAATCGGCAAAGCATCCATATCAGCCCGCAGTGCAAAGGTAGGTCCATCCGTCTCTCCGCGAAGCAGACCTGTCACACCTGTCTGTCCAACATGACGTGTTACCTCCAGTCCAAGCTGCTCCAGATGCTCGGCTACAATTGCTGAAGTACGATGCTCCTCATAACCAATCTCCGGGTGGCGATGCAAGTCTCTGCGCCAGGCACTTAACTTGGCTTGCAATGGCTGAGCAAGCTCTATTAATTCGGATTGTTTCATTAAACGTCATTCCTTTCCTTTTCCTCTGACTCAGACAACAGCCGTGCATAGATTGCATCCGCCGAGAACTCGATATGCCTTTTCATCGTTTCCCGAGACCGTATGCTGTCCCGAGACTTCAGCGCTTCAAGAATCTCCATATGTACCTCGTAGTTCACTGAACGAATTTGCTCATTATAAGGCATCAGATCCAGTGCCGGGTTAATCTTGGTACGAATCTGCCTCACAGCTCTCTCGCAGTATGGATTGCCAGAAGCTTTAGCTATGGTCAGATGGAATTTGACATCCAGTGCCCTGAACCACTCCCGCGTACAGTCCGGCTCAATACTTTGTTTCATATAGTCATGCAACAGCTCAAGCTCGCCTGCGGTGATCCGCTCAGCAGCCAGGAAAGCCGCTTCTGGCTCAATGATCGTCCGATATTCAAACACCTTGAGCATCTGCGCCCAATCGCGCTTGATCTCTTCTCTTGTACGTTTATGGGAGTTGGCCGTCAGCGGCAGGACAAATGTTCCACCTTTAGCCCCCACTCTCTTCTCGATTAATCCCTTATCCTCAAGTGCAGAGAGTGCTTCGCGTACGGTAATGCGGCTTACATCAAACATCTCGGCCAAATCCCGCTCGGCCGGGAGCTGCTCTTCACTCATCAGCTCTTTCAGAATGATAGCTTCCTCGAGCTGTTCCCGAATAAATTCACTAACCTTTTTCGTTGATACTTTTTCGAATCGAAAGGAGAATGGATTAGACATCTGAACACTCCCATCTGTTTATGGTCTAGACCTTATACCATTAATATAATTCCGACTAAACTGATATGCAATACTTTTTTTTCTAAAAAACAACATTTCTTTCGTTTCCTGCTCCAGAGTCAGTCCCTTCATGTCGAGAAACACTTGGTAAACAAAGAAAAAAGAGGCTCTGCCGCCAGGCAAAACCTCTTTATCATTAAAGTGTGAACTTTTGGTTAATCACTGACGGAATGATTTAATGTACCTGCTCGTCAGAGATGTATATCCATCTGCTAAGGTTCTTTGTTGGCAAAAGGTTTGAAATTCCTGGTCACAGCAAGCCGCTTGCTGCCTTCAAGATAGAACTGATCCTCCGCCCTCCAGGTATGACTTGCCTTGTTCTGCCTGCGAAGATACACATAGTTGTAAGGCGAGGTCGCATAAGCTTTGTATCCCCTCTTCCTGCATTGCCTGAGAAACGTTACATCCTCTCCAACCGAACGGTCGGTGAAGCGAACTCTTTTTAATACCTTTTTACGGAATAACAACGTTCCTCCTTGTACGAATTCCACAGGTTTGTTTTCCTCGCCAGGAGATCTTACCAGCAATGCTCGTGAAGCCTCCAGATAAACCAGACAAGAGTGCTTGCCCACAATATCACTTCCGGTTCGCCGGAGCGCATGCACCTGTTCTTCAAGATAGTAAGGAGAGTAATAGTCGTCATCATCCATTTTGGCTATCAGTGAAAAGCGGGCTCTGGTTATTCCGGCATTCAAACACTGCCCCAGCGAGACCCTCTCAGGTACCCGGTATACGTGAACATGAGTATATTTCCGTATCTTTTTCTGAACCACTCGCATGTCCATGCTGTCCAGATTCAAAATAATAATCAGTTCTTTCCCCTTATAACGCTGACGACTATAATTTTGCAGGATGTTATCGAGAAATTGCGGCCGATTGGTACAAACAACAATAGACACCGGATGAGAAAGCTGGCTGCTCAACGTATCCCCTCTTTCAGCTTGTTTTCCCTCATCCTATGTACACGCATCCTGCCCGGTATAGACTGCTTTCTCTACTTTTTAACAAAATGCACAAAAAAACCTCTTCCCTTGTGAAAAGGATAGAGGTTTGGGAGTTAAACGTATCAGTTATTAAATTTTAGTTATCAAAATAAACCGCTTTGCCTGTACGCGCAGACTCGTAGATGGCCTCCAGAATCTGGGAAACCACCAGCGCCTGTTTAGGGGTAACCACCGGCTCGATATCCTTGTCGATCGCTTCGATCCATCTTCGCATCTCGATGTCTGGTGCATTTTCTGAAGCTCCTTCATAAAAATCTACCCCGCCTGAGCTCAGCTCAATCCCGTTTGTGTACAGGCGGCTGAACTTCTCGCCATTAATACGGAGTCCGTTCTTCATATCCGCACCCGCTTCTGTACCGCTCAGGCTGCATTTGGCCTCATCCACATCCAGAGAGTTCAAGGCCCAGCTGGATTCCAGCATGATGGTTGCCCCGTTTTCCATCACAATCATGCCAAAAGCCGAATCCTCAACCGAGAATTTCTGAGGGTCCCACGGTCCCCACGCATTGGCTGCATTTTCTCTTTGGGAAAGCTCGTGATGTGTCGTGCCGAGCACCACTTTTGGCTGATAATTATTCATCATCCATAATGTCAAATCCAGTGCATGTGTTCCAATGTCAATCAACGGTCCGCCGCCCTGCTTCTCTTCATCCAGAAACACACCCCAGGTCGGCACGGCTCTTCTGCGAATGGCATGGGCTTTGGCAAAATAAATCGAACCAAGCTCACCTGCATCACACAGCTGCTTCAGATACAGACTGTCCTGACGGAAGCGGTTATTGTATCCGATGGTCAACTTTTTCCCCGTGCGTTCTGCGGCTTCCAGCATAAGCTGCGCTTCTGCTGCCGTCTTTGCCATCGGTTTTTCACACATGACATGTTTGCCTGCCTCAAGCGCTGCTATCGAAATCTCCGCATGGGAAATGTTCGGTGTCAGCACATGCACAATGTCCAGCGAAGCATCCTTCAGCAGCTCCTGATAATCCGTGTATATCTCTGCACCTTCGGAACCGTACTGTTTCCTGGCCTCCACTGCACGCTCCTCGACAATGTCACAGAAAGCAGCCAGTTCAACGTTATCCAGCTTGCTCAGGCTCGGCAAATGTTTGCCATTCGCAATCCCGCCACAGCCAATAATTCCAATGCGATATACTTTACTCATGCTAGTCACCCTCACTTTGGTATTGTTGTTTTATTTTATGAAAATGGTTGTTTTACTTCATGGAAATGGGTTGTTTCATTTTGCGAAAAGCCGACGGAGTCATCCCGAGCCGCTTGCGAAACACGGCATGCAGATAATTGGCGTTGTTAAAGCCGGAAGCCAGAGCAATCTGCTCAATAGAAGCATTGCTCTCCTGCAAATTATTGCACACTGCCCGCAAACGAATATCCTCCAGCACACGGCTGAATGGCATATCCGGCCGCACCTGATAGAAAATGCGCTGCAGCTGACGGCTGCTGATGTGCAGCTTCTCGGCGACATGCTCCAGCGTCACAGCCGAAGCGTGATTGGCTTCCATGTACTGCACGGCAAAATCATACCGATATGCCGTCATGTCCCGCACAGGTGCTTCAGCCCGGATACCACCGGTATCATATGCGCGAACAGTTTTAAGCAAAATGCTGACCACCAGCTGCTTGATCGAGGTATAATATCCGACCATTTTATGATCACATGCTTCATAGGCTTCAAGAAAACAGGTCATCGCACGATGATAGTCCTGAACAGGAATATGCGGAAGTGTTCTCAGCTTTTCAATGGTCTCCTCCGATTCGGCTGCTTCCCAAGGATCGACATACTCTCGCGGCTTGTGCATAATGTCCACGTGAAGACACAACTCATCCATGTCCTCTGCCGCATCTGCCTCCTGATAATGAACAACGCCAGGCCCGGTCAGATATAACATGCCTTCAGACAACGCATGAGTCTGATCATCAATAATCACCTTGCCTTTACCTCTGGGGATCAGATGGAATTCATATTCTGCATGGTTATGAAAATCAACTATACGTCCCGCTGGAAACGTTGTCAGATGGAAACGCAGCACACGAATTTCGTAATGTCCCCATACCACCGTAATATCAAGCCGCTCCAGCAGATCCTGCCGGTCAAGCATTTTCCCATACGGATACAGACTCAAGCTGCCTTCCTCCTTAACATTACTTAACACCGAGCCTTTTTTATATATATAAATAGAACTAAAGAAACGACATTATGCCGCTTAACGATCCATGATCGTCAAAGATCGCTGAATTGAGGCAAGATACCAGCCTTGGCAGGCTGTTTAAGTCGAAGAGGGAAGGCTAACGATCCCCATAGAGCTTATTTTCCCTGAATCAGGAACATTTGAATTCTAACGATCTCCAGGAAGCTTATTCCGTTCGAAATCCTGAAAAATGAGCCTGATCAAGCTGGTTTCAGCACAATAGCGTCTCTGGGGATCGTTAGAATTTTCCAAAGCCCGAATATGCCGAAATAAGGCTTCTCCTGATCGTTAGCGCTCGCAGTAGAGGGTGGCAGACTTGCACTTGCCACTTGCCATGAGCGATGGACGATATTTGACTAATATGCCTGGATTGATGAGCATATTGGAGTGGATTGTGTACATTCTTTAGTTCAACTTATCTATATAAGTCGAACTATTTATTAGCACGTTAACGAAGAGGACAGAAAAAACCTGAAAAAGCGGAGCTAAACGCTTTCTGAAAGAAAGCTACATCGGAAGCATAGGCTTAGCCTTTGTCACCGGATTTTCCCCATTTGAAAAAGGGAATCCAAAAAATCTGGGGAGAACCGCGACTCTCCAGGTTGTTCTGTCATCGGAGTAGATGGTGTAAAATTTTCACTTCAATTTATATTGCTGTCCAGCTCTACGAGAGCAATACGCCGCCCTTCCTTCGCTGAACGATTCGCCGCTTCCATCAGGCGGGTTAATTCCATCGCCATATCCATGTTTTCAGTGGCCTCAGTATCCTGCTGGATGTGAGATACCCATTGATTGAATGCGCTTTCCATACTTTCAGCAACAGGAAGCTCTGTCCATTCGTTATACTGCTTCTCCCCCTCTTTTGTGCGAATTAGCAATTTATCCTCAGGTGTGCCGTACAGCAGTGTCCCCTGTGTACCATGCACCTCAATAACAAACGGCGAATGACTGTTTACAAACCCGGCCTCCACTACGCCAATCGCTCCCGATGCCGTTGATAGTGTTGCTACCGCATTGTCCTCAACTTCTTTGCCTGTAATATATCCAAAGCTGGCGTTTACCTCTGTAATATCCTCATTCAGAAACAATCGGGTCAAGTACATCGGATGACAGCCCAGATCAATCAATGCTCCACCCTGGCAGTCCTGCAAACTGTAGAAATGCTGCGGCAGCCAGTCTGTAATTGCGCCATCATGAGACAACCGCACTCTGACATACGTAATTTGTCCGAGCAGCCCGCGTTCAAGCACCTCCTGAATCTTTGCTGTATAGCCAGCGTAGAGGCGTGGCAAAGATATGGTCATTTTCACCCGGTTAGCCTGAACCTCTCTCAGAATCATATTGGCTTCTGCTTGTGTAGCAGCAATAACTTTTTCCGTAAAAATATGTTTGCCTGCCTTGGCGGCAGCTGTAATAACCTCTTCATGCAGTCTTGTTGGTGCGTCTACGATCACTGCATCAATGTCATCCTGATCCAGCATATCGGCAAGTGACGCATAAAAAGGGACGTTCAGGCGGTCAGCCGCTTCCTGCCCACGCTTTGCATCTTCATCCCAAACGGCAGCCATAACCGTATCCTGATGCTCCTGTGCTTGTTTGATGTAATCCCATGCATGAACATGCCACAAGCTGATTTTACCTATACGAATGGTCACGAATGTCTTCCCTCCATAGTATATAATATTCTGACATTTATCTATAAGGTATCATATGATGCATCTATTTTTAATCGAAACTCACGACAAAAAATATATAATATTACGACACTCGTTTGTTTAAATGAAACTTATGGTGTATACACGCTATCCCATTCCCTTAATATATACAAGCAATTGCCAGATACCCTGATAATATAAAAAAGCCGCACATAGGCGGCTTCTCATATGGTCTAGCTCATCAAGCTTCTGGCAATTGAGATTACCGTTCAATGCCTTAACCCAGTTTAACGCAGTGGATAACCTTGTGTAACAATTTTATGCCCCGATACCGTCTGAGACATCTCTTCAAGTGTATCCTTCACTCGCTCAAGCACATCGCTCTCATATGCGGCAGTACACTCAAAACCTGTCTGCACCTTCAGCTCGGCTGGATCAGCAGTCAAGTTAAACCAGCGAGCAATAACATCGCCCGTTTCTTCTGCGATTTTGAAGGTGGAGAAAGCGAGTGTTGAACGTTCGCTGTTCCAGTCAAGCCACTGTTTGCAAGGCGGTAATGTCACTTCTTCTCCATTCATTCCGTCTACCGGCTGAGCTTCCTTCGCATACGTATGAGCAAGTGTTCCCAGCTGTACTGTCGTCCAAGGTATAGGGTACATATAGGCGCTTGCACAAGCGCCTGATTTCGCTGCATCTCCTGCAAACGGAATAATCGCATATTCCACCGATTGAGGGCCTTGGCATTGGGCTTCCGGCGTCTCAAATACACCCCAATCCCCCAGCTCGGATGAAGCACGAAGCAAAGTGACAGCAATGCTGCTTCCCGAAGAAGTCTGCAAAATCTCGTATTCATTCAGCCCTTTGTTCGCTGCCATCAGTCCTGTGCTTCCATCGGTCACATATACGAATGCCTGCTGGTGCTGCGCATTGCTGGGATTCACCCACTCCTTCGCCGGAGCGTTCGGACGTTTGGCGACTTCAAAGATGGAATCGGCATAATGACTATCGGTCACAAGGCCGAACGGGAACAGTGCACGCAGACGATGATCCGTAGCCTGATTATCAAAATCAGTTCTCACCTTGAGCAGATCGCTGCCAGCTTCCAGTGTATACGTGGTTGTGATCTTGAGGGGAACCGTCTGCTGAACACGCTGCGCCTTCCGCTCCGTAAACGGAACCATATAGCGCTTCTCCTGCTCGAACAGCTCATCTGCCCCGGCCGGAATGTTCCAATGCAGTACACTTTGGATAACAGCACGATACGGTGAATGCTGCACAAGACGGAGCTCAGCCTTGAGATGCTCCGTTGTAATCGCCTGCTCCCCTTCTGGCTGGCGGTACACATACTCGTTACCGATATCACCCGTATTTTCATAGGCATTCAGTCCAACATACTCCTTGCCGGACCGTTTATCCAGCAATGTGACCGTTCCGTTATCCTCTACAGTGACACGCAGATATTGATTTTCCATCACATTCCCTTCAGCTTGCACGGCGTGCACCGAATCGCTTTCCTGTTCCCTGGCTGGCACCAGACCATAGGTCTGATAACCCAGGGCGGGAACCTGCTTCGCCTGAAAAGTCACCTTGACCTTACGGGCCATATATGGCTGCCTGAAGCGGTCTTTTGGAAGCTCATAACCGAAGTGAACGCCGAGATCCACAATCTCTGCTTCATACAGATTGCCTTCTGAATCGACGATCTGATATGCTGGCAGCGCGGCTTCTTCAAGCGTGCGCGCAAGCGCCTGCGGATTCGGTCCTTCCGGGAAAAAGGCTTTATCTACAATAAGCTCCTGTTCAATGATGCCGTTTCTTGTCCACCCCGCTGTGTTCAGAACGGTGAACAGCACCGCATCCTCTCCCCAGGCCTCGTTCTGCTGCACATCAATGGATTCGCCAATCGCCTGAGCGGTCTGGGACACCAGCTTCTCTGCCAGCTGCCTGCTCTTGGCAAACCGGGTAACCATCTCGCGGTGCACCTCATCTACACTGCAGCCGCAGATGCTGTCATGCGGATGATTCTGCATAAGCATCTTCCAGGCATGGGTGAGCAGATGATGCGGATATGATTTTACCCCGGCAGCATGGGCCATGGCTGCAAGGGGCTCCGCTACCTTTTCCAATAACGTCTGACCTTGCTGGTTTAGCTGCTTCAGATATACCCGCGCAGAAGCTGTATTCACCAGTGTTCCCCATCCATCCGTATGCTGACTGCGAAGCTCCCCTTCGATGGTTGCCAGATTATCTGGTACGTGCCTTGATACCGCCTCAATATAATCATCAAAATTGGAATGTATAAATTTCACGTCAGGATAAAGCTCGGAAGCGGTACGAAGAGCCGCAGGCAGATCCGTCTGAATTGGCTGGTGATCACATCCGTTCATGAATAGCAGATGTGGTGTCGAAGCAAACTTTTCGGCATCCTGCAGATTTTTGTCCCAATACACTTTGGCCTGCTCCGGGTCCACAGGAACCTCCATTCCGTTGCAGTACCAGTTCGCAAACAGAATACCGAGCACCTCCGAGCCGTCCGGGGAACGCCAGATCATCTCTGAATACGGGGATTCATACGCTTCTGCATCCACAACTGCGTTGTTGAATCCGGTCGGCTTCACGCCGCGCCCGAAGATTGCATTCTGAATGTCTGCCTGCTGCAAAATCTGGGGAGCCTGTCCCATATTACCGAATGAATCGGGGAAATAACCGGTTTTGGAGATGACCCCGAAAGGTTTGGCATCCCGATGCCCGATAAGCAAATTTCTCAGATTGGCTTCACTGCTCGTCAGAAACTCATCCTGCAGGACATACCACGGTCCAAATTGAATGCGTCCCTCACGAATATAACGATCCAGTCTCTCCTGCTGATCCGGTCTCACCTGTAAATAATCCTCACGGATAATCGTCTGCCCATCCAGATGGAAATAACGATATTCCGGGTCCTGATCGAGTGTATCCAGCAGCTTGTCCATCAGTTCCACCAGCAGCACATGATGATGCTCATAAGGCATATACCATTCCCGATCCCAGTGAGTGTGTGAGATCAGATGGGCTGTTTTTTGGTTTGTCATCTGTTTTTCCTCCTATCCTTTTGTTGCTCCGCCCATGCTGAAACCTTTGGACATATAACGCTGGGAGAAGATATAAAGCACAACGGAAGGCATCGTGTATAACATCGAGAAAGCGGCAAGTCTGCCGTACTCTACCATGCCGTGGCTGCCGAAGAATTGATAGATCGTAACGGAAGCAGGCAATTTCTCCGGAGTCTGAAGCAGTATATACGGTACAAAAAAGTTGCCCCAGCTGCCTGAAAAGGTAAAGATGGCGATTGTTGCAATGCCTGGCAGCATCAATGGAGCGACAATACTGCGCAAGCCTCTCCAGACTGACGCACCGTCAATCCAGGCGGATTCCTCCAGATCAATCGGAACCGAATCCATGAAATTTTTCATCATCCAGATACCATAAGGAAGCGAGGAAGCCGCCAGAAACAGCATCGTCGCCAGGATGGAGTTCTGCATTTTGAAGAATAGAAACATCTGAAATACGGGAACCATCACCGCTGTAATCGGCAGGGCCGTCATAAACAGAATGGATAACAAAAAGCTTTTCTTAAACCTCATCTCGTAACGGGAAAGTGGATAAGCCGCCAGAACAGATACAGCCACCACAAGTACCGCCTGTCCTCCTGACAGAATCAGACCTACACCGAACGAGCGCAGATTGCTTTCATCACCAAGCACATCCTTGAAATTTTGCAGCGTCCAGGTTGCAGGCATCTTGATGCCTTGCTGTGCATTGGGATCAAAGGCCGCGAGAATAATCCAGAGCAGCGGCAGCAAGAAGCACAGGCCGAGGAAAACGAGAATGCCGTACTGTATTTTACGTTGCAGACCGTGTTTGACCATCATAAGCACACCTCCTTCATCGTTACACTTTCACTTTCATGGAACGGATATAGAACAGGCTTGCAACAATGCCGATAAACAGCAGCACAAGGGATATTGCCGTTCCGTAGCCAAATTGATAGTTTACAAACGCCTGATTATACATAAAAATAGGCAGGGTCTGTGTAGACGTGCCAGGGCCACCCCCGGTCATCGTATAGATCAGAGTAAAGACTCCGAGCGTCTGCAGTGTAACCAGCATCATGTTGGTCACGATAGAGCCTTTCACCATCGGAATGGTGATGTGGCGTATAATCTGAAATCCGGTGGAGCCGTCAATAATCGCGGCCTCTTCGACTTCTTTGGGAATATCATCCAGTGCCGACTGATATACCATCATGGAAAATGCCGTTCCGTGCCAGATGTTGGCGATAATGACACTGACCATCGGGAAGCTGAACAGCCAGGAGATTGGACTCACGCCGAACCAGCCCAGAATCTGATTCAAGGAGCCGTTATCACTGAAAAAAGCGACCATACAGAACGCCACAACAATCTCGGGCGTTACCCAGCCAGCGATAACGATAATGCCGATGATGCGGCGAAACGTTATATTTTTTTCCTTCATTAGCAGTGCAAGAATAAATCCGAGCACGACCTGACCGATGACCGCGGAGAAGATCAGAAATACAAGTGTACGCCACACGCTAATTCGAAAATCCGGGTCCTGAAACATGTTTACAAAGTTCTGGAATCCGACGAATTCCAGACTCTTGGCTGCTGCACCGGTCAAAGCCATATTGGTAAAAGCAAAACAGATCGTTAATACAATCGGCACGATAAAAAACACCAGCAGCAGTGTAACGGAAGGCATCAGAAACAGAAATGCTCCCGGGGCTTTTCTTTTCATACGTCACTCTCCATTCGAACCGGAAAAAGGGGAGTTGTTCGCTCCCCCTCCGACTATATTGCAAGTCATTACTTCTCTTCGATATGCTCTGCTCCAACTGCACGCGAGACATTATCCTTAAACTGCTTGATTGCATCTTCTGGTGTCAGTTTGCCTGAAGCGATGCTCTCCACAATGCTCTGCAACTGTGCAGATACCGCTGCATATTGATCGTTCGTTGGGCGGAAGTGAGCCACATTCAACAGCTCCTGTGCTTCCTTCGTATACGGACGATCCGTATACCCTGCCACTTCTGTTGAATCATTGCGTGAACTCAGGCTGCCTTCGGCTACGACACGTGCCGTTGCATTTTCTTTATTCATCAGGAACTCCATGAACTTCCAGGCTGCTTCCTTGTTTTTAGCCTGGGCAGGAATAGACCACGCCCAGCCTCCCGACATTGTTGTTGCTCCTGGCGCCTGACCATTCTGTGTCGGGAACGGTGCAAATCCGATTTTATCCTCTACATTCGGAATCGGAGCAGCGCCATTCTCCGCCCAGGTTGAACCAGCCCAGCTTCCGTCTACCGCCATCGCCAGCTTGCCCTGCGGAAATTGCTGCTGGAACGCTATGCTTCCTGCTTGTCCGTTAAGCGCCACTTGCATAGTAGGTCCTGTTTTATCCTTATTGAACACTTGATCAATGAATTTGAAGGAGTCCAGCAAGCCCGGGCTGTTCACAATCCATTTCTTCGCTGCATCGTCATATAAGGTGTCGGCCGTTCCATACAGCAGCATTTCGAGCGTCTGCATTGTAACGCCTTCACCGTTTGCTTTGCCTACAATGAGGTTCAGCGGTGTTACGCCTGGAAGCTTCTGCTTGATTGTACGTGCTGCTTCAAGAACCTCATCCCAGTTCGCCGGCTTGAAAGGAACAGGCAGTCCGGCCTGCTGAAACAGCTCTTTGTTATACCAGATGCCGCGTGTATCCGATGTCGCCGGAATGCCGTAAACTTTGCCATCTTCCCCGGTAACTCCGGCCTTGAGGTTATCAATGATCTTGCCGTTCCAGTCGGACCATCCCTTCACCTGCTCGTCCAAAGGCTGCAGATAACCTGCCGCTGCATCCGATTTAAGGATGGAAGTATCCTCCGCAATAACGTCAGGCGCTGTATCAGGCGACTTCATCTGTAATACCATTTTGGAGGTGTAGTCACCTTCGCTTGCAAGCACTGGCGCGATATTGATCTCAATGTCGGGATTGTCCTTCTCAAACTGCTCTACGAGTCCAGACTTGAAAAACTTCGTCAGTGTATCCTCCGACCCGGAGGAACGGAATGACACGGTCACTTGTTTTTTGCCATCGCTGGACGCACCCGTGGAAGAGCTGCCGCTTGAGCATGCGGTTGTCAGAATAAGCAAAGAAGTCATTACGGCTGCCACTGGCATTTTCATCGAAAATTTTCTCATGTCTCGGTCTCCCCTTGCCCGGAATTATCTGAATTCCGAACGATATGATATACTTGCAGGTCCTCTTCTCTCCGCTTTACAACTTCTCTTTTCGTCTATATGACAGTAATTCGACCAGTTCAGTTTCTAACGGTTATTTCTTGATGCGGAAACCGCAGTAATCCATCACAAGCTCGCTATATAACATGTTGGACCAGGAAAACCATGGGCGTGTATACTCATGCGGATCATTGGCCGAGAAGCCTTCATGTGTCAGTCCCGTACCCGCGTCTGTCTGCTGAATTAGCTCCAGCATATTCATCTTCTCCTGCATATCCCCAGAGGTTAACCCCTGCATGGATAATGCGATATGCCAGATATACCCTTCCGGGGTGTGCGGACTTCCTATACCGGAAGCAGCCGAGCCTTCATAGAAATACGGGTTCGCTTTGGACAAAATAAACCGGCGTGTGTTCTGATAGATCTCGTCATCCTCCGTAACGTAGCCGAGGTAGGGCAGAGACAGGAGACTCGGCACATTGGCATCATCCATCAGGTTGTAATTGCCTTGACCATCGGTTTCATAGGCGTAGATCATTCCATATTCGGGATGCTCCACAATTCCGTATTTTCGAATGCCCTCATCGATCTGTTCCGCAAGCTCCCGAGCTGTTTCAGCCATTTCATTGTCCTGCAGTACCTTCAGCGCAATCTCCTGCACGTATCGCAGTGCCACGACCGCAAACATATTGGATGGAATCAGATAACCATATTCACAACGGTCGTCACTTGGACGGAAACCGGACCAGGTCATGCCCGTGTACACAGTCTCTGTCCCGCGACCCTCTCGGGTCAGCGTGTCCGTCTCCGGTGCATCCAAACGCTGGAACGTATATGGAGAACGAGTATCATGATGCTGCTCCACCTGCCATAAAGCCATAATCCGGCTCACCGCCTCGCGGAACATCTCATTAAACTGATCGATTCTGCCCGTGTTTCTCCAGAGCAGGTAACTGAGCTGAATCGGATACGCCAGGGAATCAATCTCATATTTTCGTTCCCAGATCCAGTCATTCATTTCCGTAAGGTCCGATTGATGTCCCTTGCCACTTTCTTTCTCGTTAAAAGCGTTTGCATAAGGGTCCAGCAAAATATACCTCAGCTGCCTTTTGACCAGACCGGCAATCATGTCAGACAGCTCCTGATCCTCGGAAGCCAAAATCAGATAGGGCCTGACCTGAGCGGCAGAATCCCTCAGCCACATCGCAGGAATATCCCCGGTAATGACAAAAGTCGTGCCGTCTTCCTTACGCTGAATTGTCGTTGTTAATGTATTGGTAAAGCAATTTCTGAACATCTCCACAAGCTTGGGATGATCCGGCAGGTGACCCTTTACTTTATTGATCATCTGCTGAATGGAAGGAGAAATATCCTGTTCTTTTCTCGTTGTCTCCATAGGTCCTCCTTTGTAAAACCAAATAATGAACCGCTTTCATTATCCTAAAACGAATTAAATATTATGTCAATATATTTATTTATATATCATCATGTTATTTAGTGAGAAATAAGTTAAATGGTATGTCAACTTTTGTAAATACAGGTAATCTGAACATATGCATCTTACTTTCCACTGCCATTTACGAGCACACAAAGCCTTACCCGGCTTGAATCTATACAACAAAAAGAGACCTTGTCACCAAGGCCTCCCATCACATCAAACATGTTATTTCGGTTCAAATACAGCATTATCCCTTACCCTGCTTGTTGATGTCCCCTTTACTAATGCAGCAGGCAGCGTGATGCGCCTCACACCCCCCGATTCCTGCCCCTGCATATGCTGCAGCACCATGTTAAACGCCTGTGCTCCCATTTCAAACTGGTTCTGCTTGAGATGCGTAATCCGGCTGTGTCTCTCCGTATGCGGACTGTCAAAACACAGGATAGACAGCTGCTCGGGCACACGCAAGCCAATCTGCTCCGCGGCCTCCAAAGCAAGTAAAGCAATGTCATACTCAGCTGCAAATACAGCGGTAATCTGCGGGTACTTCTTGAAATGTGCAGCCAGTGCCTGAACATCGCGAACCTTGGCTTCAGGGTCAAATTCACTAGGCAAGGATGACAGAATAGACTCTACCCACAGCTCGCGATTCACCAGCACACCCTGATCATTATGGGCTTCAATAAACCCTTCAATCCGTTCCTCAATCGTTGTCGTATTCACTGGAGGCTGCGTCAGAAAAGCGATGTGCTGATGTCCCAGTTCAAACAGATACGTCGTGCCTTCTCTCGCAGCTCCAACGTTGTCTGTGCTGACCGAAGATGCTGGAATGCCCTTTAAATATCGATCGATCATCACAAACGGAAACTTGCTAACGACCAGCTTCAAAATTTCGTCGCTGAAATACTCCCCCTGCGCCGGGAAAATAATCATACCATCTACCCCAAGCTCCAGCAGCTCACGAATGCACTGCTCCTCCTGCTCGGGTATACCAAAGGAACGCCTGAGCACCAAAAAGCTGTCATGCTGCCGCGAAGCCTCCTCCATACCGTACAACAGCTCCGTACCATACATATCGCTGAAATTGGTGATCACCAGACCGATAAGCAGCTTGCGATTCGGCTCTTTCCCGGTCGTCGGTGAAGCACTACGCCCAAGTCCATCCGGGGTTATAGCTGTATCCGCCACAAAAGAACCACGTCCAGGCTGCCGAACAATCAGCTGCTCATTCGCCAGCATCTCCAGCGCTTTCTTCGTCGTAATCCGGCTTACGCCAAACTCGTCACATAACTCTTTTTCCGATGGAACACGATCACCAACTTTATATTGCTGCAGCTGTATTCGTTCTCGCAACGATTCAAAGATCTGTTCATACATCGGCTTGGAAGCCGAGTCTTTCCCCAATACAAGCACCTCCATAAACACCTTAACTGCATAAGTCTTATATCCTAATATATCATGTTATATCATTAAAGTGAAGAAAGTTCAATATTATTGTATGTATGCGTACTTTTATTCTTGGAATAGCTTATTCACTTGAGCTCGATCTAAGTTGAGCTAAAGAATTTACACAGTCCACTCCGATGACAGAATAACCTTCCAATCGCTGTTATCCCCAGATTTTTTTGATTCCCTTTTTTAAAAGGGAAAATCCGGTGATAAAGGCGACCGCTTCGCTTTTTCAGGTTTTTTCTGTCCTCTCCGTTCACGTGTAAATGAATAGTTCAACTTATATATTTCCCATACCGTTCGGTTCAAATTCCATTGTTACTCTGAGTCTTGTGTTTGGGCTAAACTTAAATAACATTACTTTGTTAACACGTAAAACCAATGAAATTAAATCTGCACAAAACACTATTAGTGCAAATGCATCTGGAGGTACTGGTTGGGTAGGTGATTGTCGCAACAAAGAGTAGATAACCATTTTAAGATACTGTGTTGTATTCGTAAAACCTCATCGTTCCATTAAAAAACGGGCCCCCTATTTCCAGGGAGCCCGTTTAATGCTGCTGTAGCTATCCATCACCGATTCAAATTTTCAGCAGCGTGCTGCATCTTCTTCTTGCTCTGAACGTTCTCATGCACGCCGATTGGTTCAGGACTCCAAGCTGTCAGCAGCACGTGTATCTGACTTGGTATCCGCTGGTGCTGTCTCAGCCTCGCTGCCCGTTTCTTCTTCTACAGCAGGCGTCCCCTCTCCCGGTTCTATTCCTTGCGGGGCACTAACGAACAAACGCCCTGCTGCCTGAGTCTCGACTTTGTTTCCAGCTTCATCCTGCGCACGAATCACAATGATTCCGCCTTCAAGCACAAGTGATGAAGGTGCTGTATATGTGCCTGAGTACAATCCTGGCTCCGTTTCCACGAGCGGGACCTCCCCCGCAGCTTCCGCGTTCAGATTCAGCGGCAGCTGAATTCGGAATGAAGCTTGCAGTCCAGGCTTGCTTTTGAACGAAACGGTAACACTTTCTCCTGCTGTAATATTTACGTCCTCCGCAGGTGTAATATCTCTCAATTCCGGTACTTCCGTCTCAACGAATACGGTTCGTGTTACCGTTGTTTTATTTCCCGCAAGATCGGTTGCTGTAATGGTAATTACATTCTCGCCCTCATTCACCAATACCCGATGACTGAACTTTTTGTCTCTGTCCACTTGTACGGTCTGGCCATTTACGGTGACCTTGTCAAGGTAGGCTTCGACCACACTGCCTGTCACATGAACCACTTCGGTATTGATCCGGCTTCCTTCCGCGGGACTGACAATCGTCAGCTGCGGTTGGGTCTGATCGAGAATAAGGATTATCGGCAGCGACCGATCTGTTGCTTTGCCATCAATGATCGCTTCTGCTGTAATGACATTAACTCCTGCCTGCAGCTTCACTCCAGCTGAAAATTTGCCATTATTCACGGTTGTCGTTCCTGCGGCATTTTTGCCATTATAAAACTTGATCTGCGCCCCGGAAGCAGGAGATGTTCCCGAGATCGTATAAGTGGACTGATTCGTGTACGTATTCACTGGCTGCGTAAGCACCGGAGCATTGACCGGATATTTAACAACCGCACGAATCATGTAATTGCCCTCTTCAGCAGGTGATGCACTCCACGCACCACTTACACGCTGCCAGCTCCGAGCTGCATATTCACCATCTTCATCCGTCGCCAGACCAGGTGCGCTTGTACCTGCCAAGGTCTGGATATAGACAATGTAGAAATCACCTGTAACAACAATCGGGTCAGGGAACTCCACCGTAGTCCATTGATCATTACGCAGCGCGGTACCATCGAACGGACCGGCCAGCAATTGGCCTGGTGCTCCGGCTGCTCCTGTTGCATCATACACAGCATATTTGAAAGCTGTACCACCAGGTACAGGCCATTCTGTATTCCAGAATCGGAACGAGGCTCCTGTAACTTGTGCTGTCTCCATCTCAGGAGTCATGCGAACAGCCCAGGCATTATTAGCAGCATTGAATGCTCTTGCATTCTCGGCTGATCCGTCATCATAAGCAATTTCACCCGGGAAACCGATGAATGGCTTCAAGGCGATATCCTTCTCTGCTGTGCCGTTGCCAGGTACGGTTACCGTAACCTTTTGGCTGTAGTAATCTTTTGCGCGAACGGATAACGTATAATCTCCTTCCAGCAGCTGAAGCGCAAACCGCCCATCTGCTCCGGTACGAACCTCTGCTACGTTGGCATCTTCAATCACAAGCACCGAAGCGTCAGCTACAGGCTGTCCTGTGCGCTCATCCTTCACAATGCCTTTGACTTCCCCATAAGGGATTTCTTCCAGATTAAAGTTAGCCTTGGCCCCGCTGCCATCCGTGATCGTCACCGTTTTCGTTTGCGGATAGTACCCGTACGCTTCAGCCTTTAACGTATAATCTCCGGCAACATGTGTGAAGCTGTACTTGCCAGTGGACGAATCGGTTTTCACAGAACGCCCGGTTTCTAACACAGTAACGGTTGCGCTTGCCGGCAGACTCTGCGGCTGTACCGAGCCGGTTCCCGGTTTTTCAACCGCTGGCTCCTGAGCCTTGGTTTTGTTGAATTCCGCTTTATCTGTTCGTGTAATTTTGTACCACGGGTTCTCATAGGACGGTTTAGGCTTGTCGGTAGCGAGCACAACAGCATCATCCGCTGTCACAGCCTCCGTTGTTGCTCCCAGCACACGGAAATCATCAATAAACCAGCCTTGTCTCACAACACTGTTATCTGAGGTCAAGCGGAAACGGAATTGAACTTCATGTCCAGTCAAACCACTCAGCCCATAGAAAACAGGCGTCCACTGCTTTCCGTTGGTGCTATGGGAGAACTTGCCGAGCTCCGTCCAGGTTGTACCTCCATCCTTCGTTGCTTCGACATAACCGAAATCATACCCGCTCTCGATCTCATACCAGTGATTAAACGTCAGCGTTGCGCTGGATACATCCGTCAGATCAATAACTGGGGATACGAGTGAGTAGTTGGAGCCATTCTCATAGGTGTTATCCAGATCGGTCGCCCACACATTAGGCGGGGATACGGCACTCAGAGGGCCGGTTGACGGAACACCCCGCTCCCACTCATCCTTCGTTCCTGAATGTGTCCATCCATTGTCATCGTTCCCGTCAAACGAGTCGATATAGATGTCCTCAGGCACTTCCACCTGGATGGATACTTCATTGGATTTTTCACTTTCATTGCCGCTATAATCAAGCGCTGCTACGGTGTAATAATACGTTTTATCTGATGCTGTTGTCGTGTCAATATACGTTGTTTTTCTCACGACGCCTAGCGGCTCGGCATAAGAACCTGCCGTTTCAGAACGATAGATCACATAGGACTCCAGATCCTCATCTTGCGAGCCTGTCCAGTTCAGCGTAACGTTGCCCAGAATATCCGACGTTGCAGTAAGTGCTGAAGGCGCTTCAGGAGCGATATCGTCCAATTCCTGCACCTCAAAGTCATCAATATACCAGCCAGCCTTCTGTACAGAGCCATCGCTCGTCAGATTAAACTGGATAAACACCTGCTGACCGGCGTAAGGACGCAAATCGATATATTGTGTTTTCCACTCACCGCTTGCGCCTGTATAGCTAAGCAGCTCCTCAAAAACATAATCATTATCCTCGGAAGCTATATAGACCTTACCGAAGTCGAGATTGTTCTCCAGATCGTACCAATGCTTGAAGGTTAACAAAGCACCTTCAGGACTCTCGGTCAGGTCGATCGGCGGCGGAGTCAAGAAAGCATTGCTATTTGGCAGATATGTGCCCTGCAGATTCGTCGCAATGACCTTATCCCCGGAATAAGCCGCCCGCGGCCCGCTCACAGGTGCCCCCCATACCCAGGTGCTTCCTGTTCCCCCGGTAGTAAAACCAAGCTGATCCTCTTCAAAGTCCTGCAAATATCCAGGCTGTACACCGTTTGAGACAGCAACGTTGTATACTTCGCTTTCAAAACCGTTATTGCCATAATCATTCACGCGAATATAATATTCTACGCCCGCCGGCTCAATCAGAAAAGCAGGAATCGTAGCCGTATAAGTGCCATCCTTGCTATCTCCCTCAATCCGGTTCATCGGCAGATAAATGTATTGCTTCGTGCCTTTCGTTCTGGCAAAGGCTTCAACCGATACAACCGCAACATTATCTGTGACATGGGCCGTAAGCGGAATATCGAGACCCGTAAATGCGGAGTTCACTGGCGTATGCTGCAGCACCGGCTCCTCCAGATCATCTCCGGCAGTAACCACTCTTCCCGATACGGTACCGATTCCTTCAAGAACCGAACCAACAGCATCGAGCGCATTGATAATTCCATATCCGTAACCGTTGTTCGGGGATACTGGATACTGGCTGTCGGTTCGCGGTGTAGCTGTATCCATAATAATCTGCTCCAGCTGATCCACATTAAGCGAGTGGTTCGCTTGAAGCAGCAGTGCAGCAAGTGCCGTTGTATGCGGTCCTGCCATGGATGTGCCGTTCCATCCACCTTCATATGTACCTCCCGGCACGGACGAACGAATGTTCACACCAGGGGCGGATACCTCCGGTTTAATCTCATCATACGGGGATGGACCCAGCAATGAGAAGGAGGCCAGATTCCCGTTAATATCCGTTGCACCTGTAGCGAAGCTCTCAGGATAGTTTGCAGGGTTCGCTACCGAACCGGGCCCGCCCGGATTCGTCAAACGTACGTTGCCCGCAGAGAATTCAGGGAAAATCTGGGCATCACGCCAAGCCTGAACCATGGGACGAAACCATTCATCGAGACCAGCTCCACCGCCCCATGAATTGTTCACAACGTCTGGTGCGAGTTCGGGATGCAGATTGCCTTCAGCATCAACCGGTGCAATCAGCCACTGACCTCCATCGAGAATAATTGCATCCGTGGTCTCTGGATTGAAAATACGTACCCCGATCCACTTGGCACCCGGCGCAACCCCGATCTGGTTCGTTCCATCCACTTCAGAACCTACCATCGTTCCCATCGTGTGAGTTCCATGTCCATCTGCATCAGCAGGAAGTGCAGCGCCGCTGTGCGGATCATACCAGCTTAGCTCAGGATCAACAATATTGCCCGAAGCGTCCAGTCCGCGCCACTTGCTGCGCAGCGCCGGATGGGTGTAATCCACCCCGCTGTCCAGATTGGCAACAACGATGCCTGTTCCGTCAATGCCTCGTTCCCACACCGCAGGTGCATTGATATAGTCAATGTTCCATTCTACATTTTGCGTCTGCTTCTTCACCTTGGAGTCGGCTTCTTTGACCGCAGCGGACTCTGCAGCCGATTCCTTGACATCGTTGTCCTTGACCGCAGGCTCCTTCGCCGGGGATTGTGCCGCACCTTTCGATGAAGCAGCAGCCGAAGTCTGATTCTCAGGCTGCTTGCTGACTTCTGCCTTTTGCAGATAACGCGTTTCATTTGGCAGAATTTTCTCTACCTCTGGCAGCAGCGCGATTTGCTCCATCACTTCCTTGGTACTCGTAACCGCGAGAGAATTCACGATGAAATAGCTTTTATATTCTTTGACTTTGCCTGAACTTACTTCCTTATCGAGATAGTGTTCAATGGAATATTGTGTCCGTGAAGCCGTTTCGCGCAGTGAGCTAACCACGGAATTACGTACAGACAGCTTGGTTGCCGCAGGGGTTTCTTTGGCAATCGAAGCTTTCTGCATCGCTTGTTTGGATACAGCCGCGGTATCCACCTGCTCCTTCATTTTGACAAGATAGGTGACATATTCGCTGCCCTCGAATTCTTTGGTTAACTTCGCATTCACTTTGGAGGTTGAAACCTCGGCCAGACTGGACTTCATATCCTTGCTGGATGAGCTTCTGTCTTGTGCAGCAACCGGTTGAACAATTGAAAATGCAAGGAGAAGCGACAGTCCCATAGAGACGGGCTTACGTAATTTTTTTAACTTTATCAAACTTTTCCACTCCCTTTACCCGGTTTTGTCATTTGCTCTAGTACAGCTACCCTTCTCTGTGAATGAACACACACATGATGATTACACAGCAAATTGTCTGGAAATCATGTTCAGCATCTGATGTTGATGTCACATAAAGCCTCACCTCCTTTACAATTTCGGTTAAGGAAAATAAGGAACGCTAACACTTTTAATTGTCCAGCGGTCAAAAGCGGGTTGCAGAAAACGTATTAAATACGACAGCATGCAGATCGAAACGTCGGAGTCTCTTTGGCTTATGCAAGGTTCGTGAAAGGTGAATGGAGAGTCTGTAAGCATTCTGTTGGAGGATATTCAGGAGCGTTAGCAGAACGCTTGCCAAGAAGTGGTGAGTAAATCCGGGTAAACATAACGGGTTGGTTAGGCGAATACATCAACAATTACCTATAAAAGTTAAATTCCACTCTAAATTGGATTTTATTGGTATAGTATAGATTTAAAGATTGATATGCACAAGTACTTTCTTGAAAAAAATAGAAAATAAGTCTATATCATGCTTTCAATTACCTATTTTCAACAAGATTGAAGCCCGACACTTTCGCATATGCGAAAGATTTATAGACCTCCCCCTTTTAAGCTATGTCTGAATATCTATTATCTTTGGACCTGTGGAAACGAAAAAAAGACCAGCGTATCCGCCGATCCTCTTTATACTCAATATTCCAATATCCCTCTTGCCCTTAATCCAGCTCAATTTTGAACACAACCGGAGCACTGGACTTCACACCCGCTGCAGTAATGGTCAGTGCTTCTTCATTTCTCTCCCAATGCGGCTGCTCCTCATACCCAAGAATCTGAACCTGTTGAATGATCCCGTGAAAATGGGCAGAGCCTTCCTTCAGCGCTTTAATATGAACAACGCCGTTGTCAGGGTAAACCAGAACCGTTGCATACAGATAATGGTCTTTTACCGTAAAACGAATATCCTCACTCGTAAAAGCCTTTGTATCTCCATCCGTAAATTGCCCTTCCTTCACCTCTGTCGGTCCTTCGCCATAGGTACGCCAGAACGATGTATCATAGATCGCTTCGCCGTTGATATCCAGCCATTTACCGATGCTTAGCAAAATATCCTGATCCTCTTCAGGTATCGTTCCATCTGCTTTCGGACCAACATTCAACAGCAGACTTCCATTTTTAGATACGATATCCACGAGATCCCGTATAATCTCTTCAGCTGCTTTATAGTGATTATTTTCGGTATAACACCAGGAATTTCGCGCAACGGCCGTATCGGTTTGCCAAAAATAAGGCTTGAGCTCCGCGAACTGTCCTCGCTCCACATCGGGAACGGCTGTGCCAAACATGAATGCCTCATGCTTGTAGTTGATAGCAACGGGAATGCCCCATTCCTCGCCTTTGTTATAATAATACGCCGCAAATTTTTTGAGATATGGCTTGAAGGCAGCATTTTGAATCCACCAGTCAAAGTAAAAAATGCTTGGCTGATACTCATCCACCAGCTCGCAGCATCGAATGAGCCAGTCCTCCAGATACTCTTGCGAAGGCGGCGAGCCGTACAAGTCTTGATGATCCGGCTCCGGCATCGCCGGCCAGTAGAAATCTCCACGCTGCATCGGCTCCTGAATGTCGGATTCAAATTCTTTCCCGTGGGACATAAAGAACCAGTGCTCCGCCCGGTGTGAGGATACACAGAAGGTCAGTCCCTGCTTCTTATACGCCTCCTTCATTTCCCCAAGCAGATCCCGTTTGGGTCCCATTTCATATGTGTTATAGTGAGAGATAGAGCTCTTGTACATCTGGAAACCGTCATGGTGCTCTGCGACAGGCATAACGTATCTTGCACCTGCTTGTTTGAACAGGGTCGCCCATTCATCGGCATCAAACTTTTCTGCCTGGAACATTGGAATAAAGTCCTTATAACCAAAATCGCGATGTTTTCCATACGTTGCAAGATGGTGTTCATAGGCCTTGGACCCTTGTATATACATATTGCGTGAATACCACTCACTATCATAAGCCGGCACGGAATACACACCCCAATGGATGAAAATGCCGAATTTCGCTTTTTGATACCAATCAGGAACGCCAAATTGACGAAGTGAGGTCCAGTTATCCTTGAATTTACCGCTGGCAATGTTGGTCTCAATATGCTGTAAATATTCGTTTTTATTCATGTGCTGTTCTCATCCTTCCCTTATTGGCTACATCTGTATTGTAGTGTGACGGGATGGTGATGCGAATGCAGAACATTAACCATTAGATGGACGATAATAACCTTCAGGGAGAGGTGCTTATGCATCATCAAACGCTGCTTGCCAATTACTTATCCAACCTTCAGGTTGAACTGTTTATGGTGAACTACAACCTCTGTGGACCGGACTGGAAAGATCTCGACTATACGCCAGACTATAGCAAGTTGTACTGGATTTGCGAGGGTGAAGGCTGGCTCAGGATCGGTGATCAGGAGTACTACCCCAAGCCCGGGCAGCTCTTTCTGATGCCAGAGGGGGTGAAGCAGTCTTATTCCTCGATCAGTGATGAGCCTTTTCTCAAATACTGGTGTCATTTTTCGGCCAAGGTTGGAGGCATTAATCTGTTTCAGATTCTCAGGTTCCCGCATTTTGTAGAGGTGAATCAGCCTGCACTGTTCGAGGACACGTTCAAAAGCGTGCTGGCGTATGCGAATTCAGGCGAGGTTTATGCTCATATGATGGCCAAAAGCAAACTGACGGAACTGCTCTCCTATTACATCATGAGCCTCGATCTGGAGCAGATCACATATTTGAACGTGCCCGTAGTAGAAAAGCTTTCGACCGTGCTCACCTATATTGACACCAATATCGAAGATAACATGTCGGTTCAGGATTTGGCTCAGATGCTGCATATGCATCCGAACTATTTCATTCGTTTTTTCAAACAGCAGGTCGGCATGCCGCCTATACATTACATTACCAGCAAAAAAATAGATAAAGCCAAAGAGATGCTTCGCTGCACCTCTCTGACCATGACTCATATAGCCGATAATCTGGGATTCAGCGATTCTTATTACTTTTCGAGACAATTCAAGAAACATACCGGGTTGAATCCGACCGAATACCGCAAGCAAATGACAGTTAACACTGCTACGTGAAATAAAATGATTTTATTATACAAAAGCTTCCCATTCGTTTCAATTATGGATTAAACTGGAGAGGTATTCACTTTTCAAGAAAGGAGGTTAGGGTATGCGTAAAAAAATGCTGCTGCTCCTTGTGGCCATGTTTGTAGTCTCTTCGTTCTCCGCCGCCTTGGCTTCGGCTGCATCATCAGACAACGGATATAGTTTGCTCTCTGATCGAGAGACCGGAACCGTTAAACCTAGATGATTACTGCCCTGCAAAACCGATAACCATCTTGAGACATACATAACTTAGACAATCGTTACTGCTCTCAATTCAAATGAATGTAAAACAACCTCCTGAGGTCTGTTCAGGAGGTTGTTCAAAATGAACATAACTATTGCCATTCTCTCTTACGAAGATAGGACTCAAAAATGAATGTTCCAAAAGGAAGTAATCCTGCCGCTACCCCCATGATCCAGTTCGATGCCTTCCAACGTTTGACAAGTCCGAGATGTGCAAGTGCAATAAGATATAGTGGAAATAAAATACCGTGAATCATACCGAGAACGGCTACAGCTGAAGAGATATCAGCAAAATATTTCAGTGGCATGGCTATACATATGAGCAGCAGCAGTGATACTCCCTCCCATATTCCCGCAATTCTGAACCGGCCTGTTATTGTGTTCATTCGTTTTGTTCTCACCTTTCCGCAGCCTTGTTTGTGAAATATGTAACTTATAACATGACGCTTTACAACGCTGTATTACAACATACACAACGTATGTAAGCTCTTTCTAAGTATAAGGCATGACCTTGAATTCGTTTTACTTCAAATTTGAATAATTATTGAACTGACAGAATGCATTGAGCAAAGCCTCTTCGCTCTCGTTCCATGCTCTTATGTCGTTTTGCGTTCAATCAATCGATAATCCAGCGCTTTAGGCATCAGCTCGAGCTCCTCCTTGCCCAGCACTCTCCATAGATGGTAGAAAGCCTGCTTTGCTTGCTCTGCAATCGGATTATGAATCGTCGTTAATTCCAGCACGCATGACAATTCCGTATCATCAAAACCGACAATAGCAAGCTGTTCTGGAACCCGAATATGCTGTCTGCGCGCCTCGCTCAGAATGCCTATAGCTGCGTAATCATTGGAACATAGCACGGCCTGCGGCATCTCTCCCTGCTCCATCATGTGACGCAAGGCAGCTTCACCGTCTGAAGAAGTAAACACGGAATACTGATAAGCTTCTCTCCAAACGGGTAAACCGTGGCTGTTCATAAACGCTTCATAAGCTTCACGGCGACTATGTGTATTCAGACTGCCAATTCGACCAAACACATTGGCAATGCGAGTGTAACCTCTGGATACCAGGTGCTCCAGCGCGAGCCTGTACCCTTGAGCCTGATCCATCGCAACCGAGGGGATGTCGTCATTTGCCATCCGCTGCCACGATATAATCGGTCCATAATGCATATAACTCTTCAATTCACGCGGATCGTTAACACAGGTTACGATAAGCAGACCATCCACCCGTTTACTCCGCAAATCCTCAAAGGCTTGCATCTCCGTCTGTTTATCACTGCGGGACATGTACACAATGGTTTGAAAACCGTAGTCCATCGCCGTATCCATAAACTGGTTAATAAAGGTTAAACTAAGTTCGTCAATCATCGCCGTAACGATGCCAATCTGCTTGGTCTGTCCAGTAGACAGCGAAACTGCATTGCGATTCGGAATATAATCCAGTTCATTCATAATTTCGGTAATGATACGTCTCGCTTCATCGCTAACATGAGGTGAGCGGTTGATTACACGGGATACCGTCGCTCTGGAATAGCCGGAGCGCTTCATAATTTCATCAAATTTGGACATGCCGATGCTCCTTTTCTACCTACAAACTCCTATAACTAGTATGCCTGAACTGCGCTGCAAAAGTAAAACTTGACGTGTAACCCGTTACAACGTTTAAGCTTTTTCTGACAGGACGATTACACTTTTTTCGTCCAACAATGATCATTATGAAATGGAGCGATATACATGAGCAAATCATCAGTTCAAGCCTATTCATTTCCCGAAAATTTTCTTTGGGGCGGCGCTATTGCTGCAAACCAGGCAGAAGGTGCTTATAATCAGGGAGGCAAAGGCCTGTCCACACAAGACGTAGCTCCCAAAGGAGTTATGGGCCCAATTACGGAAGAACCTACAGCAGACAACATGAAGCTGATCGGCATTGATCTGTATCACCGTTACAAGGAAGATGTGAAGCTGTTTGCGGAGATGGGTTTCAAAGTATTCCGTACCTCTATCGCCTGGTCCCGTATTTTCCCGAAAGGTGACGAGCTGGAGCCGAATGAGGAAGGCTTGCAATTTTACGACAATCTGTTTGATGAATGTCTTAAATACGGCATTGAACCTCTTGTTACATTATCTCACTATGAGACACCTCTACATCTTGCTAAAGAGTACGACGGTTGGGTGAACCGGAAGATGATCGGGTTCTATGAGCGCTATGCGACGACCGTTTTTAATCGTTACAAAAACAAAGTGAAATACTGGCTTACGTTTAACGAGATCAACTCCATTCTTGAATTTCCGTTCATGAGCGGCGGGATTTATACCCCTAAGGAGAAGCTGAGCAAGCAGCACCTGTATCAGGCCATTCACCACGAGCTGGTGGCAAGTGCATCAGCCGTTAAGCTGTGTCATGAGATTATCCCGGATGCCCAGATCGGATGTATGATTTTAAGTATGCCAACCTACCCATTGACTCCGAACCCTGACGATGTGATCAAGGTTATGGAATATGAGCACAGCAACTATTTCTTTGGTGATATGCATGTGCGCGGCCGTTACCCTGGATATATGAAACGTTATTTCCGTGAGAACGGCATTGAAATTCATATGGAGCCAGGCGATCAGGAAACACTGCTCAGCACAGTGGATTTCATCTCCTTCAGCTATTACATGAGCACGTGTCAGACAGCCGATCCTGCCAAACAGATCGCTGGTGAAGGCAATCTGATCGGCGGTGTACCGAACCCGTACTTGCCTGCTAGTGAGTGGGGCTGGCAGATTGACCCGCAAGGACTGCGTTATGTCCTGAATATGTTCTATGACCGTTACCAGAAGCCGCTATTTATCGTTGAAAATGGTCTTGGCGCTGTCGACGAATTGATTACAGGTGCTGACGGCGAAAAAACCGTAGAGGACGACTACCGCATTCAATATCTGAACGACCATCTGGTTCAGGTTGGTGAAGCATTGGAAGACGGCGTGGATATCATGGGTTACACTTCATGGGGCTGTATTGATGTCGTAAGTGCCTCCTCCGCTCAATTGAAAAAGCGGTACGGCTTTATCTATGTTGACCGCCATGATGATGGCTCAGGCACGTTGGAGCGTTACCGCAAAAAATCCTTCCACTGGTACAAAGAGATTATCGCCAGCAATGGAAAAAGCCTGAAGCGTTAAGCTTCAAGGCTGAAGTTAGAGACCTTCTTACGGAAGCGAAGAGTCAGGAACAGCTGTGATAGCTCATTGTCACAGCAACCTTGACAACGTCTTCCGTTGGAGGGTCTTTTTTTCTATGCTAAATCAATCAGGCCACAGCATGAACATGTTTTTCTTTCATGTTGACTGCTACAAGGGCAGAACCAAGTCCGACACACACAAGGATTGAGCCAACCCATCCCGTATTCATAATGGAGGAGTGATCAATGACAAGCCCTCCGATATAGGTTCCCAGCGCGATCCCCGCGTGAGCAATACCTGAGTTGGTGCTAATCAGAATTTCCGAGGTTTCCGGTGACGTCTTGATGATCAGACTGTTCTGCACAGGAGTTACCGTCCAGCTCAGCGCTCCCCATATACTTAACAGCAGCAGAAAAGCAATCAAAGGCAGTCCGGTGCTAAACGGAATTACAGCCATACTGATCATGAAAGGAATGAGCACCATCACAATCGCTTTGGCTGGATGCAGACGATCCGATAACAGGCCACCCATTCCGCCTCCTGCAACAGCGGCAAGCCCAAACATCATGTAGATCAAGGTAATCGCCGTTGGACTGGCACCTATGGTCGCCTGAAGAAAGGGTGTGAAGTATGCATATAAAGTCAAATGGCCTGCCAATACAAGCAAAGTAGTGATATGAATAGCCAGCATTTTCGGATTCCATAACGCCTTGAGCTGATTTTGAAGGCTCACCGCTGGAGCAGGCTGTACACGATTCATCGCCACACCAATGGCTGCCATCACCAATACAGTCAGAATGGCAATCAGCATAAACACCTCGCGCCAGCCGAGTGCGTTGCCTACAAAGATGCCAATGGGCACACCAAGAATCAGTGATGCACTTCCTCCCATTGTAATTGTGCCAACCGCACGCCCTTTATACTCGGGTTCCACGATGCGGGAGGCTAACGTTAGAGATAGCACAAAAATCAGTGAGCCTGCTGCAGCTCCCAGCATTCGTCCAGCCATCAACATGTAAAAGTTCAGGCTAAAAGCAGAGATCAGATTACTGATCAGAAACACAAGCAGCGTGTACATATATACTTTTTTACGTTCGAAACGTGCCGTCACATTGAGCAGAATAGGAGCGGACAACGCATAGACCAGAGAAAAGATTGAAATTAAATATCCGGCCTTCGCCAGGGACAAATGCAGATCCGTTGCGATCAGGTCCAGAATGCCGCCCAGAATCAGTTCAACCGTGCCGACAACAAAGGCCGCAATTGCCAAAACATATACCTTTTTATTCATTGCTTCGAATCCCCCTAACAAGTTACAACTACGATAGTAACCTATAGAGAAAGAAAGATCAATGTATAATTTCAATCTTTTTAAAATACAAAGAAAAAAACTATTCTGCAAGAGAATAGTTTGCTAATAGATTAGTCTGGTGAGCAGGCGTTCAATTTCTTCATCCTGCAGCAGCTGTTCCCCGTATTTTTTCGTAATCTGTGTCAAGGCCACATCATGATAAAAATAATCGGTCATTGCTTTGACAATCGGCTTGGACATCGTTTTGATTGCTTTCCACGATTCATGTTCTACACCGGCAAACAGCAGATACGTGTGATCCACAATCAGCAGCTGTGAGGGCTCAGGGGCATCAAGCAGCGGGATCAGTGAATATTTGCGAGTGAGAGAGCTTTCCAGGCCGCCCACGGCAAGCACTTCTACATACACTCCCTGTCTCTCCTTCTGCTCCAGCAGCTCGCGGTATCTCTCCATCCTCTCGTTCCAGGCCAGAAAAAGAATCGACGAATCGGCCTCTTCAATGAGCTGCTCGATGTTTGAAGCGATGGAGGACTCGTCCTTTAATGTCCAGATATGTTCATCAGTGAACGTTCGCTTGATTTTGTATTGTTTCAAGGCTTCAATATCGTTATCAAAATCCGTCTTGATTTTATGAATGACGGTCTGCAGATCAACCGCCATATACAATTTCTTCTTTCCATCCATCGTTGTCAGCACGATGCCCTTATCTATTAACCGATTAAGCACTTCATAAATTTTGGCCTTGGGTACATTGGAGGCTGCTACAATCGTTGTTGCATCAAGCGGCTCGTCCTGCGCCATTATAGCCTCATAGACCTGACTTTCATATTGGGTAAAACCGAATTTTTGCAGCATATGCAGTTCAAGACGTCCCTTCTGTTTTTTTCTGTCCTCTCCGTTCATTTACACAATCCACTCCGATGACAGAACAACCTTCCAATCACTGTTATCCCCAGATTTTCTAGATTCCCTTTTCAAAGGGAAAAATCCGGTGATAAAGGTGAACGCTCCGCTTTTTCAGGTTTTTTCTGTCCTCTCCGTTCACGTGTAAATGAATGGTTCAACTTATCTAGTTTAATTTCCTCTGCGTTGGCTGTCCAGTTTGCCTGTGCACTCTCATAAAATGGCGTTCTCATGGTTATATTAGAACTGATTCACCTACTCGCTTTTTGGAAAGGAGCATACAACGGATGGAAAGCACCCAGGAATTTGTGAAAAAGGTTAATGAAAATGCAGAGAAGGCTCGCCACAACAAAAACAACGGCAAGGGAACACCGGGTGACAAGCTCCCGAACAAGCAGCATTCCACGAACAAATAAACATGTTGTAATCTTCATCCACGAAGTAACTTAAGTCAATTACCGTCTTCATTCAGACAAGATATGGTGCCTCTTCTTTGGTGAGTGTACCATATTTCTTGTCATTCCAAGACTACATTTCTTGTTTTTCCAATACAACGTACTACAAGCCCTATTCCTTATGATTTTGAGTAGTAAATGACCATGCTTAATTGGTTGCTGCCTGACCCTCTATTAATATATGCATGCGGCTGATCTGCCTTGAAACGAATCGAATCCCCTTGCCGCAGCATGTATTCTGCTTCCCCTACTTTGATAGTTACTTCCCCTTTATATACGGTGATGAATTCCTCAGCTCCTTCCACATGCGGCTCCGCACTCAACGATGCCTTCTCATCCATCTCCATCATGTACATTTCAGAACGTCTTCCCTCTTCAAATGAAAAATGTGGATAAATCCGAATGCGTCCCTCATCCTCTTGCAGGACTTTGATATCCTCCCTCATGAGAACCGTTGCATCGGACTTCGGTTCATCAATTAAGGTCGTGAATGATATCTTCAACCCGTTCGCAATCTTCCATACGGTTGCGATGGACGGATTGGATTCCCCCCGCTCAATCTGACCAAGCATTGTTTTGCTTATACCTGACAATTCCGCTACCTTGTCCAGACTGAGTTTTCTGTGTTCCCTGATTAGTTTGAGGTTCCGAGCCAAAATCAAATTTATATTTTCCATCAACAAACACCCCATTTACTCATTAACACACCACTTGTGCTTTATATAGCACATATTGTACAATTATAACAAACAAACGCTATAACGCACTTTTCGTACATTATAACATACATTTTCTATTCATCGAAGGAGGATACATGGATATCTTGGCTTTAATAACGTACGCCATCGTGGCTTCGTTTACACCGGGACCTAACAACATCATTTCCATGACACATGCAGGAAATCAGGGATTCAGAAGCACGTTTCCTTTTATTAGCGGAGTTGCTGGCGGATGCTTTCTGATCATGATACTGTGCAGTTATTTCAACCTTGCTCTTTATCAATATATTCCTAAGATCACGCCGCTCTTGAATGGTTTCGGATTTATTTACATGCTCTATCTGGCTTTCATAATCCTGAAGAAAAATACGTCTACTGAGCGTGAGGACATGAGCGAGCAAAGAAAGCATTTTTCCTTTTGGTCTGGATTCACCCTCCAGTTGATGAATCCCAAAGTCATCGTATACGGGCTTACAGCTTTATCGGTGTTTGTCCTGCCCCATACGCAGGCACAGCAGCAGTTCCTGCTATATTCAATTCTGCTCACATTGATTGGCATCAGTGCGAATCTTAGCTGGGCTTTGGGTGGACATTTGCTTCAGCCATTTCTGTTAAAACACGAACGTGCTTTTCATATCTGCATGAGCCTGCTATTAATCTGTACTGCGATTTCTTTGATAAAATAAAGCAAAAAGCGTTCACTCCTCTACGTGAGTTGAACGCTTTAACCATACTAATCCTTTGTCTGTCTCCACCAAGGCCCGGTGGTCGCCACCTGCTCGTTGACTACCACCGTCTCGCCAATTTTGGGAGTAGCTATGCTGACCTGAGCGGTCCGTGCCGCCCGGGTTACTCGCTCTGCCGGTTCATTCCAGGCATGATAAGCAAGCGTAAATGCTCCCCAATGTATTGGAATCAATAACTTACCGCCTACATCCAGGTGAGCTTGTACCGTTTCCTCAGGCATCATATGAATATTCGACCATCGCTTGTCATATTGGCCACATTCCATTAGTGTCAGATCAAACGGCCCATACTTGCTGCCGATTTCTTTGAAATGAGGTCCATATCCGCTGTCACCGCTGAAAAATACCTTTGTTCCCTCTCCAATAATAATCCATGAGCACCACAATGTTGAATTCCGGTCCAATAAACCTCTGCCCGAAAAATGACGAGCCGGCATACAGGCAAATGTTAAAGCCTTGAAGGTAAATTCATCTCCCCATTGATGCTCTGTAATCTGATCCGCAGGCACGCCCCACTTTACCAGCCTTTTGCGCACACCAAGTGGAACGATGAAACGTTTGGTTTTATTTTTCAGCCTGCGAATTGAAGCAGCATCAAGATGATCATAATGATCATGAGAGATCACGATGGCATCGAGTACAGGGAAGTCCTCGGGCTGCATTGGCAGCTCGCGACTGAAACGTCTCGTTCCGACCCAGGACACTGGTGAAGGGCGCTCACCCAGCATGGGGTCAAAGAGCAGGCGATGGCCCTCAATCTCAAGTAAAAAAGCCGAGTGGCCAAACCATGTCACCTGTGAAAGCTTGGAGAATTCCGAGGCTGAAGCTTGCAAATACCGCTCTACGGGTATGCTGCCAGACGGCCTCCGCTCCACATTTTTACGCAAGGAGTCCCGCAATATACTGGTTAATGACTTCATGTCCATACCGGCTGTCGTTGGAATCTGATTCTCATATTTTGTCATATGCAGCCCTTCCGATCTTTGTCATATGCAACGCTTTTGATCTTTGAGTTAAACGGCTTGCCGTGGAAAATCAATATTATAATTTCATATTAATTCATCGCGTGGCGATATTCAATTTTGTACAAAGCAGACGTTATCTGAGCAGTTAAGATAGAATTAAGACTCTGTTTCCACTCGTATAAGACAGGGGTTATATGATATAGAAAAACCAAGAGAGAGTGTGAGAGCATCCATGAGCAAAAAATGGCGCAAAAGACTAGTTAAATTTCTGATCGTTGATCTATCCCTGATTATTATTCTGTTAGGTTGCGGTTTGATCTATCAGCAGGTAGGTGCATCGCAAGACGAAAAATCATTTACACCCCCTGGCAAGCTGTATGAAATACATGGCAATAAGATGCATCTGTATACAGGTGGAGAAGGCGATGTAACTGTTGTTCTTGCCTCAGGCTGGGGAACGGCCAATCCTTATGTAGACTATTACCCTTTATATGAAAAGCTTGCCCCGAATGCAAAGTTTGCTGTATACGATCGCTTCGGATATGGCTATAGTGACAAAACGGATAAAAAGCGTGATGTGGATACGGTAGCTGATGAATTACATGAACTGCTGCAGGTTTCCGGGCAGAAGCCACCTTATGTGCTTGTCGCTCACTCCCTTGGCTCATTAGAGACGATTCGATTCGCACAGAAGTATCCCGATCTGGTCAAAGGCATCGTTATGATTGACGGCGGAAGTCCTGAATACTATGAAAATGATCTGGATAACCCGGCAGACACCATTGGTGGCTTCGGGAATCAATTCAGAATCAAAACGGGCCTGTTCCGATTGAGTATGCAAAGTCAACAAGTGGTTGATGCATCAAATGCCAACCGCAATGAGCTAAAACTAGTACCCGCCGATCTGAAAAAGGCCGATAAAACGGCGCTGCTGCTAAACTATGGCAATTCGGATACAATCGATGAGTTACGTGAAGCGAATGCGAATGCCAAAACCGTTATCGCTAATAAAAAGCCGCTGCCTTTCCCTCTTACGATTCTGACCGCAGATTATTTTGGCAAGACAGAACCGGATTGGGTCAAAACACAGGCGGAGTTCAAGTCCTGGTCCACCCAATTTAAACAAGTCAATGTCAAAGATACAGACCACTATATCCATCAATACCACCCCGACATTGTGGCAGATGAAATTTTGGAGGTCGTTAAGAAATAACCGATAGGGCGGTACATGGAACAACATTGTCATTTGAAAATATAGTTCCAGGCAGTAAGAAAAAGAGCGATGCCCCTTTCAAACCAGGGAACATCGCTCTTTTGCAATTATTCAATTTAGTGCATCGAGCTTTGTTGTTTCTCAACCGAGCCTACCTTTACTCTTTTTACAAATAATGCAATGAGTAAACCAATCAGGGCCAGAATCAGTGCAAAGACAAATGCGTTCTGGACACCTGACGTGAAACCAGCCAGCATGTTTTCCGGGCTCTGCGGATTATCCACACCCTTCAGGTAACGTGCTTGTCCTGCACTCAGAATACTTACGGCAACAGCTGTACCAATCGCACCAGAAACCTGCTGTAACGTATTCATAATTGCTGTACCATGCGGGTAGTATTGGCGCGGCAGCTGGTTCAGGCCGTTTGTTTGTGCAGGCATCATCACCATTGAGATACCAACCATCATAAAGACATGCATCATAATAATGTTGATCAGCGGAGTTGTAGGCTCAATGGTTGTATAGAGATACAACACAATGGCAACAACAGACATTCCGATGATAACCAGCCATCTTGGGCCAAACTTGTCAAACAAACGCCCCATGACTGGAGACAAAAATCCATTCAACAAGCTACCTGGAAGTAAAACCAGTCCTGCAGTAAGTGGTGTAACCGCCATTCCCTGCTGCAAATACATTGGCAAAACCAGCATGGACGACAGAATCATCATCATACAGATAAACACCAGCAGCAGCCCGATTGTAAACATCGGATATTTGAAGGCTCTCAGATCCATCACAGGCTCTTTCATGCTCAATTGACGGATGCTGAACAAAAGCAATGCGACAATACCAATGACCAGCGTGGCAATAACGACAGGACTGGTCCATCCTCCGCCAGCTTCTCCATGTCCTCCAGCACTGCTGAAGCCATAGACGATCCCACCAAAGCCGAGGGTAGACAGAACGATGGATAACACATCGATCTTGGGCTTGGTGAGCGTGGAAATGTTCGGCAAGAACAACAATCCACACACCAGAGAGATCAGGAAGAACGGCAAAGAAATCCAGAAAATCCAGTGCCAGCTCAGATTAGCGAGAATCAAACCTGATATACTCGGGCCGCTTGCTGGTGCAAACATAATGACAAGGCCGATCAGACCCATGGCCGCGCCACGTTTCTCAATCGGAAAAATCACTAATATGGTGTTAAACATCAGTGGCAGCAATAGCGCGGTTCCTACTGCTTGTAACACACGGGCTATTAACAGCACTTCAAAACTCGGTGCAAGTGCAGCAACCAATGTTCCAGCAATGGAAAACACAAGCGAGGTTGTAAACAGCTGTCTGGTCGTAAACCATTGCAGCAGCAACCCCGAAACCGGCACCAGAATACCAAGCACAAGCAGGTATCCTGTAGTTAACCATTGAATGGTCGTTGGGCCAACTTCAAGCAGACCCATCAGTGGTGTCAAAGCGACATTCAGAGCGGTCTCACCGAATAATCCTATGAACCCGCTCAGCAGCATGGCGAACAAAATCGGGAACACCTTATACTGCTGTGTTTCTTGTTGTTTCTCTCCTGTTCCTGCTTTCATGGAAGCTTCCACGATTCCATCCTCCTCAATCTTATCCAACGGTTTCTTTTCTCTCTTCTCATGAGATAATTTACTGTTTCTGTTCAGCATTCCTTGCTACGACTGACAAATAATCAGCGGCCGTTAGTAAAGGCTGTTTATCCTGATTGGTCAGACTGATAATCAATGCACCCTCCATCAGGGAAATCACAAGCAATGCTGTCTCACGAGCCTTCTCTTCAGCAATCCCGTCCAACATGAGATGTTTAGCAATAATGTCCTGCCACTCGGCAAATACGTTCTGCGAAGCGGTACGCAGCTGTTGACTGATACAGGAAGTCTCTACAGCAGCCCAAAAGCTGAAGGGCATAAATCCCGTATATCCCGAGGCTTCAGCTTCATTCGCCGTATCATATATGAATTGCTGGATACCTTCTGCAGTTGTCTCATGAGCCGCAAAGGTTTCTTCAAACTTTTGCATCATATGGGCATTAGCTGCTTGAATACATTCGTGAGCCAGTTCTTCCTTCCCCTGTGGAAAATAGTGATATAACGAACCTTTTGGCGTGTTACTCTCCTTAATGATCTGATTCAGACCGGTCGCATGATATCCTTGTGAAAAAAACAGTCTAGCTGCTGTGCCAACAATAAGATCTCTGGCATTCGACTTTTCACTCAAAGAAAGCCACTTCCTTCAATAAATTATAACAATCGGTCTATATAATTAAAATCGTTTAACGGCGACATGTCAATGTATTATTTCAAATTTTACAGAAAAATAACATCCTCTTTTCAAAAAGTGCAACAAAGGGTTCGGTGGCTCAGTGTCACTTTATGTAAAAACACATGTGAATACTTCTCGGGTGGCACCGAATACATATACATAAGACACTTCCATGCTGCATTTGCCAATTATATAAAAAGGAGGAGATATGCTTGGCTGTATTGCTAACAGGCCCGATTGACAACAATCCGGTTAATGGCGTCAGGCCTACGCAGACTGTATCAATCAAGATTGAAAATGAAAATCCTGTAACTACAGCCACCGTGCTAATACAAGGCTATGTACTGAGCGGAGTACGTACTTTGTATGTGAGTGAACAGATTACACTTTTACCGAATGCTGTAGTGACGCGCAGTTATTATGCTGACCTGAACAGTTTTGATTATGTCATTACCATAACAGGTCCAAGTCCTGAAGATGTCCTTGTTTCGTTCTGGGGCAAAAATAGTGCCGGAGCTCTGATTGCCGCCCATCGGCTTGTATACTCCGAATGGGCCGGTAGCGAGAACACGGCCGGAACTACAGGTGCGACTGGGGCTACAGGTGCCACGGGTGTGACGGGAACCACAGGTGCAGCAGGAATAACAGGTGCTACCGGTGCGACTGGTGTAACCGGTACAGCTGGTGCAACAGGTGTGACTGGCGTCACAGGGGTTACGGGCACAACTGGAAATACCGGAGTAACTGGTGCGACTGGTCCGACAGGAGCCACGGGTACAACGGGCCCGACTGGCTTTACAGGGACAACAGGTCCAACTGGTGATCCTGGAGTAACTGGTGCGACTGGTCTGACGGGAATTACCGGAGCCACTGGAAATACTGGAGCCACTGGAGACACTGGTCCTTCCGGTGGTCCAGAAGGCCCGACAGGCGCAACTGGGGATACTGGAGCTACGGGTGCGACAGGTGCTACGGGCGCTACAGGTGTAACAGGTGCTACTGGCGCAACTGGAGATATCGGTCCGACTGGAGACACTGGGCCTACAGGGGCAACGGGAATTACAGGTACAACAGGAGCCACGGGTGTAACGGGCGCAACCGGCATTACAGGCGCTACAGGTACGTTTGAACCTAATCCGTTTAATGTATATGTCTTGCAGGGAGCCGTTGGGGGAAATGGAACACAAGCCAGTCCGTTTGGAACAATTCAGCAAGGTGTAGCCGCGGTGTCACCAACAGGGACAGTTCATGTCCTCGGTGGAACATATCCGATTACATCAAACATTACAATTAATAAGGCCGGAGTAACTCTTAAGGGTTATCCTAGTACCATCATTCTTTTGCAGGCTGCTGTCATCCCGTTTACAATCATCGGAAGTGGAGTAACGGTAGACGGCTTCACAATGACAAGTGACAACCCGTATGCAGTCGAGTTCATTCAGCTGGGCGGTACCAATCATACCGTGAAAAACAATACAATATTCGGCCCTCCTCAAGCGGGTCCGTCTACTGGCTGGGTTGTCAATCGCGGACTGGTAACCCAGATTGGCAATATGACTGGACTCATCGTAAGAAACAATATTTTCTACTCTCTGCGACAGCCAGCTTATTTTAACCCGAATACAACCGGAGAGATCGTTGATAATGTCGTTTATAACACACGTGGCTTTGTCAACGATCAGGCCATTATGGTGTACTCCGGCAATTCCTGGGGAAGCCCCGAGAATGCAGTAGATATCGCTTTGCTGCCTGGAACCATCACAGGTCCTCCGTTTGACCCGATTACTGCGCTTAGCGCGAACAACAGTACAGCAACCATTCAGGATTCCAGATAACAATACATTCAACATGCCATATTGCAATATAAAATAGATAAAGACCGTCAGCATCATTCCCTTGCAAAATGACCAGCTGACGGTTTCCTTTGCGCTTTTATTGTGATATACCTTTGTTTTTTTGTGAAGTTACCTTTGTTTTTGTTCCCTTACTTTATAATCCGTGTATCTTCACTGGAGTCCCATCTTTCAAAATTCAACTCATTGTTTATGCTGACTGCAGTTAATGCACCTAACGAAGCTGCTGCGATCGCCTGATACATTTCGGATGCAGCATCTCCAGCACTGAAGACACCTGAAACTGACGTTTTGCCTTGTGTATCAACGATGATGGTGCCTATATCTGTCACCTCACATCCAAGTGCCTTGGGCACATCCGAGCCTGTCTGAAGCTTGGGCTGAAAGAAAATTCCCGAACAAGGAATTACGGTGCCATCGTTTAGTTTAACTGTACGAACCATCCCCTCTTCAGATACGATCGAATGCACAGGTGATTCATATACCTGAATTCCATGATGAGAAAGCTCAAGCATCTGTTCCTCCGGCAAAGTCCCGTCACTATTCGTACACATCACATAATCCTTCGTCCATCCTGCGATCAATTTGGCCATATGTAACACCTTGTCCGCACTGGCAATGATAACAAGCTTCTGATCCCGCAGCTCCCATCCATCGCAATACGGGCAGACAAATGCGCTTTTACCATAAACCTCTTTTAAACCGTCGATGCCAAGAGGCAGGTCTCTTTTACCAACAGCAAACAATATTTTTCGGGCATGATAGAGCTTGTCCTCCCCTGTTTTAACTACAAATGCTCCATCCTGCCCGTTGATCTCGATCACTGTATCTGATGTAAACTGCACGGAAGGATATGACTTGATTTCTTCTGCTGCATATGCGCGAAATTGTTGAGGACTAACGCCGTCTCTCGTCAAAAATCCATGAGTCTCCCGAGTAACCCAGTTACGGGGTTTCTGATTATCCAAGACAAGTACATGCTTTCTAGCTCGTCCTAGCACCAGTGCGGCGTTCAACCCTGCCGGTCCTCCTCCCACAATAATCACGTCGAATTGACTCTTAGTCATATCCATCCAAAAAACACCCTTTCCAGATATTTAATATCCTTAATTAAATCAAAAAGATAACCTTCTCTGCTTCATATTCATGTTGCATCAGAAGGTCTGTGAGATTTCTAATAGCATGGGATCATTCGATTGAAGGAAAGTAATGTTCTACCCTCCAAAACAAAACCATTAGAGATATCTTATATCTACAATACAACGTTAATATTATATTTGCAATATGTTTCTTCTATTTCTACAATGAATACATGACAATCTTATGAAAAAAACGCTCGTAGCACAGAATTGTTGTTTTAACAATTAAAAAAGATCTTGTTTTTAAATTGTTCACAATCAATTGACATTATTTTAAATACTAAAACGTTATACAAAGCACAATGTGATTTGAATGATATAATAGGTACATATTATATGAAGTTTAAACAAGTATATATATAGGAAGTGAGTATTTGAAAACATTGAATAATGAGTCGCAAACCAATATTAGCCTGGAGTACAACTCGATTCCGAAAGTATTTTTCGATACGATCAAAATCGGAATCATCAAATCCAATTTGATTGCCATGTTTGCAGGTTTAAGCTTAGCTTTATACGTATTTAATGCTTCTGTTCTTGCTAATATTGTTCCGATTGTACTATCTTTCCTGGGGTCTTCCCTCATTATCGGGGCAGCCGGGGTGTTCAACAACCTGTACGACCGGGACATTGATGCAATTATGGAGCGTACGAAAAAACGACCTACAGTAACCGGACGGGTAGATACCAAGTCAGGCTTGATTCTGGGGATTACCATCACGTTAATCGGGGCTGTCATGCTCTACATTGCTTCACCATCAGCTGCTGTGTTTGGTATTTTGGGATTGCTGCTGTATGTGTTCCCGTATACGATGTGGACGAAGCGCACAACGATCTACAATACCGAAGTTGGCAGTCTGTCAGGTGCAGTTCCACCACTGATCGGTTGGGCAGCCATTTCTCCAGAGCTTGGCCATTTTGAAATCTGGGCACTGGTTGTAACAATGTTATTATGGCAAATGCCTCACTTCTACGGTATCGCCATTCGCCGTTTTGATGAATACAAAGCGGCCGGCGTCCCTATGCTGCCTGTAGTGAAAGGCATTGGACGAACTTATGTGCAATCCAACGTATATCTTGTATTGCTGCTGCTTTCCAGCTTCCTGTTCTGGCCAATGAGTCCGTTTATCGCTATTGTAGCTTTTCTGGTGACTCTGACTTGGCTGATTCTGAGTGTGACTACTTTTGACCCGAAAGACACGAAGAAATGGTCCCAGCGTATGTTTATTTTCTCCATTAACCATATTACCATCATCTTCCTTGTGATCATTGCTTACTCTTTGATTGCTCAATTGATGAGATAAGAACAGGTACAACGTTTCAAAGGAATAAAACAACCGTACAGATGCATCGCCTGCAATCAGGCGTTATCTGTACGGTTGTTTTGTTTTATAGCTACCCCGCCTTCACTGGCATTTGTTCTCCCTGCCACAACAGCTGCATCTCTTCACTGCTCTCAAGCAGCTCATCCAGCGTTCCTTCGGCTTCGATTCGTCCATCCTTCATGACGATAATATGATCCGCTTTGCTTAACGCTGCTTTACGATGAGATACTGCAATACAAGTGACGTCCTTCTCCTGAAACAATCCATCCCACACCTGCTGCTCCGTTTCGACATCAAGTGCACTGGACAGATCATCGAAGATAAACAAATCTGCCTCCGTCATTAACATTCGTGCAGTAGCTGACCGCTGAATCTGCCCGCCTGATAACATCACACCTCTTGGTCCAACCGGGGTCTCCAATCCCTGATCCAGCTGCTGAATGTCTTGATCCAGAACCGAGAGACGAATCGCCTTATCCAGCGCCTGCTCTGTATTCCCCTGCTTGCCCTGCACAATATTTTCCCGTAATGAATCACTGAAAAGCCTTGGAACCTGAGGTGTATATGCGGCTCTTGGCGGCATTAGAAAAGTTGCCGGATCTACCTGCTCTCCATTCCAGACGATCTCGCCGTCTTGCTTGGGCAGTAGTCCGAGCAAGGTTCGAACAAGCGTTGATTTACCCGATCCGATCCGCCCGGTGATGACCAGGAACTGACCGCGTTTCAGCTTGAAATGAATGTCATGAATTCCGTTTGCAGATTGTGCATACCGATAACTTAGATGACTCACTTCAAGCTCACGGAACTTCTCGTTCATGTTTCTGTGTTCACTCAGCAGCTCTGGCGGATCTTCATACAGATAGATTTCCCTCTTCTCCATAATCTGATCCTCTTCACCTGGCCGAAATAATGTACGCATACGATCATACGATACCTTTAGCCTTTTATGCTGGAATACCATGTACCCGAACAGTGAAATACTAAAGCCAATGTTGACGAGATAACTGGTGAACAATGCAAAATCACCAACCGTGAAGTGACCTGCCTTCATCTCGGCCGCACACATCAGCAGAATAAGCCCGGTACAGATGCTTAACACATGCTGGTTGAGCGATTTCATCCACTGTTTGAACAGATTGTCTCGCAAGGCTGCCTGACGACGTTTTTCATTCAGTTCATTGAAACGTTCTGCCACATGGTCTTCGGCCTGACCAAGCTTGAGTGCCTGTACAGCCCCAAATGTTTCCGCAATAAAACTGGTAATACGCCCCGTAGCTTCCCGGTTCACTTGCGCATACTTCCTTGCACGGCTGCCTGACAGATTATTGAGCAGCGTCACGATCATAAGCGGCAGTACGGCAACCAGCGTAATCTTCCAGTTGATATTTGCCATGATGATAATGGACACAACTGCAAAAACGAGCCGTCCCCAAAAATCCACCCAGGATTCAACATATTCGACCACTTCATCCACATCATCACGAAAACGGCTCATCGCCTCTCCTGGCGAAGCAGGTAAATTCCGTCCTGGCCAGCGCATGATGCCCGCCAGCATATTGGTTCGCAAAATAGCTTGAATGTGATACATATAGGTTACCCAGGCATAAAACGCGACAAAAAACGTTCCCACCCGGGTTAATCGAAACAGTGCGATTACAATTAGAGGTACCGCAAGCCACATGTAGTCAGCCCGTCCTGTCACTGTCCGGTCAAAGAACCACTGCATGCAAAGTCCCATCGCAAGCGGTAGCGAATGAAACACACACCACAGCAAACCATTCATCAAAAATAAATAAGGCTTATAACGAAATAAACGTCCTATAAATCCTGTTACATTCATGCCAGCTCCTCCTCTCGGCCCGTCACCAGAAGGCGTGCATAATGAGAGGCCGGATCATTGGCCAGCTCCTGTCTTGCTCCGAATTCCAGCAGCTTGCCCTCACCCAGCACCATAATCTTATCCACCTTCTCCAGTGTGGCAAGCCGGTGCGCAATAATAATCCCTGTGGATTGCTTCATTAATTCATCAATAGCAGATTGAAGCATACTCTCCGTGGCAGCGTCCAGCCGCGAGGACGGCTCATCCAGAATTACCAGACTAGGCTCTGTGAGAAACACACGGGTTAGAGCGAACAGCTGCGCTTCTCCAGCGGATAAAGAAGCTCCTCCTGCGTTAAGATGCGTATCCAGCCCATCAGGCTGTGCATCAATCCAGTGATGCAGCCCCAACCGTCCTGTTGTTTGTTGAATCATTGCATCGGACACATCTGAATTAAACAAGGTCAGATTGTCACGCAGCGTTCCATCAAACAGCTGTACATCCTGTGTTACCATGCCAACTCTGCGATAGAGTGCCTGCATGGATAGTTTGGTAATGTCTGTTCCACCGATGCGAATCGTGCCCTGATCCAGATTGTACAGACGCAGCAATACGCGGCTAAGACTTGATTTACCACTTCCGGTACGGCCGATGATGCCCAGACGCTCTCCCGGTTTTACTTCAAACGTAATATTTTGAAGCACAGGTTTTTCTGCATTGTAACTGAAATGCACTTGATTGAATTCAAGCCCCAATGGACCTTCAGGAAGCTGTTCTTCTGTCCCCTCCTGAATATCGCTCCGCATCGACAACAGCTCTCGGGAACGAAGCATACCTGACTTTGCCTTCTGAAATTCCTGTACCTGATCGCCAAGCAGCTCGATGGGTTCATTCAGCATCTGACTGTATTGGTAGATCAGAAACAAGGTGCCCAGGCTGATCATGCCCTGTATGTAATAGTGCACTCCCAGCAGCAGCACCACAGTAACCGATATAATAAACATGATGACCGTTGTATTCCATGGAACTACTCGCAGCATCCATGCTTTTCGTCCTTTAAGAAAGACCGTACGCATCGTTCGGTAGAAGCGATTCATCACATAGGGCACATGTCCGTTGGCCTGTACATCCTCAATCCCCGCAATGCGCTCCTCAATCAAGCTGAACAAGGAGGCACTGGCGGCACGCTCATTTTTGGAAGACTCCACTCCTAGATTTCGGATAATAACCATGAACAGAATGGATAACAGGGTAAATACCGTCATAACGATCGCTATCGGCACATTAATGGAGAACATAAAACCCAGAATGCCTGCAAGCAGTACAAAGCTTCCGATAACCTGCACAATAAACATCGCGAAGAAATTCGAGATGCTGGTAACGTCACCATCTACACGCTCGATCATCTCGCCAGGTGTTTTTACATTATGAAAACGCATATCCAGCCTTAGACAGTGCTTGAGCAAATCTCCACGCATCCGGTTTGTAGCCCGCCAGGCAACATCATTGCCCAAATAACTTACAGCAATGGTAATGAGCTGGTTTGTAACAGCAATCAACAGAAAGAGTCCAGCCAACTTGATGAGATCACCCAGAATGCCTCCCCCTGCCGCAGTATCAATAAATCGCTGTATGATCTGTGGATTGAGCAGTTGAAGCCCTGTTGACGTAAGCAGCATAATCAGCAGCACGGCCAGCTTTCCTTTGACCGGCTTTAAATATTGCAGAAGCCACGCCATAGAACGTTTCTCCGTTTTGGGCATCGCCCTCACCCCTTAATTTGTTAGGTTCTAAACCTGTACTTTCTTTCGTGCTTTCCCTACGTTTGCTATGATGAATCATGCAGCAGTTTGCTATAATCCATCATGCCTTCTACGCTTACAAATAGTTTACTCTGAGTGACCATCGTACCCTCTCCCTTTCTTTTCATAAAATCAAGTCATTTAACAACCGTATTCGCATATTAAAGCTTCTTTATTCCTGCTCCTTTCCATGTGAAGGGTTTGACGGAATGAAAAAAAGCCATAGATGAATGAAGTTCATCTACAGCTTGATATGAATGAAAAGCCAGTCAGAACAGGCATATTCCGACTTCTTCTCTGCATCTCAATATGAATGAGCGTCCAGACAGGATTGCAAAAAGCTGGACTGTCCAAACGTGGTCAACACGCTACCTGAATCATGTCACGATGCTTCTGCATATTCAGTTATCGCGATGCGTACCTGTCGTGGCTGACCAATCATTCGATATCCCACCCGTTTCACATATTTGTTGTTTATTGTATTCGCTCATTCTTTATACGTCAACATAATTATTAACTGAATTGTTATTTACTTCATCCTTATGCCCCGATTTGGACAGTCTCGGTCTGCTGTTTTTCTCTCATGACAAGGCGTTTGTGCGCTATAAGTAAAAAAGGAATGCCCAATGCCGTACTCAGCGCAATCGGGATAAATACCGATAGTCCATTCGCCGCACCGAACTGGCTTAGCAGCAACCCACCAATGACCGGAGCGGCTACATTCCCGAAGTTGTTGAATCCGATAGTTCCAAAATAAGTGCCTTTGAATTCAGGCTTCGCTATCCGGTCAATCAGCATATCCATCATCGTAAACAGCAGCACTTCACCAACAGTAAACAGAATAACACTCACCATCATCAGTATGATCCCTTGGGCCATACCAAAGAGCAGAAGGCTCGCAGAGACAAGCAGATTACCCAGAATCAGCGGCACCAGCGGCGGTGCGTTGCGGAATGTGCGCACGAGCGGATACTGAACGACAAGCACGGTAACGGCATTGAGCGAAAGCATATACGAAAACATCAGGCTTCCATTTTCAAAAATGGGGCTTCTCGCCAAATACTGCGCAAGCGTGGAGCTAAAATGACCGTACCCCAGCACGCAAAAGGTAGTACCGATCAATACGGGCAGAAATACCCGATCCCGCCCCGTTGTCATGAGCGCTTCGCGCAGACGTGGTGCAGCAACCTCCTGATGTACAGGGAAATTGGCATGATGCAGCCTGAACTGCAGAAACAGGACTACACCGTACATGATATACACCAGACCCGAGATCACAAAGGGAAACGTTGATTCCGATGAACCGAGCTGAAATCCGATGAGCGGTCCGAACACTACCCCCAGATTAATGGCAGCATATCTCAGATTAAACACCAGCAGCTTGTTCTGCGGTGATGTAATATCAGATAAAAGTGCTCTGGACGTTGGTTCAAACACAGCTCGGCACAGTCCGTTTAACGTATTGGCAACAAAAAATACCCACAGATGTTCTGCTGCCGAGAATATAAAAAATACAGCGGCCCAACTGAATACCGATACCAGCATCACGATTTTACGGCCGATCCGGTCAGATATATATCCCCCATAGAAGCTGACCAGAACTCCGGCAAGCGAGCTTACGGCCACAGTGACACCCGTTTGAGTCGGGGTTGCTTCAAGCACACGGGTTAAATAGATGGACAGAAACGGAATACTCATCGACGTGACCAGTCGTCCAAACATCGTTCCAATAATAATCGTCCAGGCCAGAGGGTGAATTTGCTTTAAATATGACTGCATCTACATCTCTCCTATCATGCTGCTTTTCTCTATCTCTTTATCTAACGACGTTAAAAAGGGATGTATTCTCTCCTCTTCATAGGTATAATTGTATGAATAAAAGGGGGAAGTAAAAGTGTAAACATTTGTTGTCACTTTTCACCTTTATGAAGGAGCGGCGTTTATGGATACGATTTACACTCATTTTCTGAGACTAGCTGACGCTGAGCAGCTCGTGCTGAAGCTGAATGAACCTGTCCGCGTTACGATTGAAATGCTTTCCGATGTCCTGTGCTGCACACCTCGCAATGTCAAGTTCATTCTGCGCAAGCTGGAGGAGCAGCACTTTATTCACTGGCATCCAGGGCGTGGACGAGGTCATCATTCCGAATTAACGCTGCTGCGAAGCTTGAACGAGGCCTTGGAGGTTCATTTCACCGAGCTTCTATGCAAGGGCAAGCTAAAGGAAGCGATTGAGCTGATTGGAAGTGTCAGAATCGATGAAGTCCTGCGGGAAAAACTCATGCTCACACTGCATCAGCAGATGGGCTTCCACAGTCACTTGGAAACAGGGTCCGAACAGGATATTCTTCGCATGCTGAGATCACGCCAGCTCGGTGATCTGGACCCTGTTTCTGTGTATACAGCATTTGAGACGTATCTATTAGGTCAAGTTTGCAGTACGCTGATTACGTATGATGCGGATACAAACACCTTTCTGCCTGCGCTCGCCCATACTTGGGAATGCAGCAGCGACCATCGGGAATGGGTGTTTTATTTGCGGAAAGGCGTACGTTTCCACGACGGCCGTGTCATGACATCTCAAGATGTTCAGGCTTCCTTGAACCGATTGTTTGAGATAAACTGTTCTTCATTATGGCTGTATCGTGATATCGAGCGTGCAGAAACAGTTGGAGATTATGCTATTCGCTTTGTACTGAAGCAAACTAATCGCTTTTTCCTGCATTTGTTCAGCTGTATTCGTATGACTGTGCTCCCGGCTGATTATGATTCCAACAAGACACTGGTGGGCACAGGACCGTTTCAGATTACAGAAATGAGTGAAGAGGTCATTAAACTGACTGCTTTTGACAGCTACTATGGCATTCGTCCCCATCTGGATCAAGTTCACATCTGGTTTCTTCCAGAGCACGCTTCTTATGACGGTTATTACGATCTGCCCGGTGCCGATCATCTGAGTCTATCTCGAAGCAGCCCGGAGCAGCCCCAGTTCATTGACTATCCTGCTCTCGGATGCCAATATATGCTTTTTAATTTTCATGTGAAGGGCTGTCATCACCATCCTGCCTTTCGGCAAGCGATGCGCATCGTGTATGATTCGGTCACACTGGTGAACGATCTGGGTAAAAATCGCATTACACCAGCCAGCAGTTTCCTGCCCTGGCGAAGTGCTGCCGAGAACTGGAAAGCCAGAGCTCTGGATGAGGCCAAGGCATTACTGGAGCAAAGCGGTTATCAAGGTGAACCTTTCCTGTTATCTCACAAAAAGAATAAAGATGCCGATGTGGCGGAGTGGCTCCAGAAGCGTGCACGTCTGATCGGATTGAATATTGAGTTTGAACCCTTTGATGATTACCTTGATGTCGTGAAGGCTTCCCACGCCCCTTTAATTCTGAGAGAAGAAATACTTGAGGACGATTGGCAGTATGGGATGATCCATTTTTTTAAGAACAATGAAAATTGCTTACATCAATACCTGACTCCAGAGATTCAATCCATTCTGGATGATGTGCTGGCTCCCTTTCCTCAGCTTCCTCACGATGGGCGTACCGAGCTCCTGGAACGGGCTGAAGCCTTGCTAAGAGAGAATGGCTGGCTTTTAACCGGATGTCATATGAATAAAAAGGCCGAGCTGCATCAGAGCATCTATGGCATGCAAACGTCCGAATTCGGTTTTCTGGATATCTCCAAGTTATGGATTAAAAATCCGTAACATTTATCCGCCAGATATTCAGTCCCCGGCATCCGAAGGACAGAGAAGAGACTCCAGGTGAAAGACATCAAAAACCCTCGCTCCGCTGTAACGGGCGAGGGTTTTTGTTTATTTTTTATAATGTATTTCAATAGGTGGATATTAACGTTCGCGGCCGACAAGATAATCCAGCAGATGTTTGAGAAAAGGAATCGGCTTCGGCATCCGGCGCAAGGCATCAAATGCGAAGCAGTAGTGTTCCCACATCGCCTTCTGTGCTCCCTGTTCTCCCAGAATCGAAACAAAGGTGGAGTTGTTGTTCCGTTCATCCTGGCCTGCCGGTTTGCCAAGCACTCGTTGATCCCCTGTATGATCCAGAAGGTCATCCCTGATCTGAAAGGCGATCCCGGCGTGATACGCAAACGTCTTGAGCTCGGCAATCTCCTCGTCCTTCACTTGAGCCAGAATCGCGGGCATCACCAGAGCCGCCTCAAAGGCAATGCCTGTTTTGTAAAAACAGATTGCATTGAGTTCCTCCAGCGTGAGTATTTTCCCTCTTGAACCAAGATCCATGGCCTGCCCCATGCACATGTCCTCTGCTTTGACAGCAGAATATTGAATCAGCTTCAGTACAGCTTGCGCATCAAACTGATGTAACGACGACTGCTCCCGAATAGCTCGCTGGATCAGGAACAGACCCGTCAGCTCCGCAGTCGAGCTGTTATGAAGCTGATGAAGTGTTGAACGCCCTCTTCTAGTGGAAGCATTGTCCTGAGTGGGCAGATCATCAAATATAAGCGAGGCTGTATGCATGAATTCCATGGATCGTAACAGGGGCATGATGGACGACTCTGGCAGTCCGTACTGCTCCACACCCATCACCCAGGTCAGAATAGGACGCAGACGTTTACCGTCACCTTGCAAACTATAATTCGCCGCATCCATAAGCGCAGTCTTCATATCGGGTTCCTCAGCCGATTTGCTGATCTGCAGCTCAACGTTGATTCGTTCACGAACCGTTTGAATGGTATGCTGGAACGTTTCCTTCTGCTGCTTATGCCTGCTAAGCTGCTGAACCACTTCATCGCGTAACAATTTGTCCAGAAAATCTACATCATCCGCTTTGCGCACCATCTGCTGCACGATCTGATTGAGTTCCGGCTGTCCTGCTGCAAAAATACCCATAACCTCATCATATTTTGCCTGTCCGAGCCGTTCTCTACTGCGCTTCAGCCCGTTGATGGCACGATCCAGTATCACCTCGCGAGCCTTGGGACTGGACTCGTAGATATCATGAATCAAGTAGGAGATAACAGCCCAGTACAGTTCATACGGATTGATCAGATCAGGACGAAGATCACGATACTTCAAATAATACGTGTACGGGGTCACCGCTCCAGCCTGCAGATCATCAAACATATCGGCAAAATCATCCGCAAGCTGATTATATATCCCGTAGTGGAAGGTGCGCAGATCAAAGCCTTCATCTTCCGAAGCACTAAGAACGGAACGTACGATGAGCCGGGACGAGGCAGATTTAATGATAATTGGAATGTATAACTCCTCATTGGTATAGTGCGCATTAGTTATTTTTTTGCCGCGGTCAATCTCTTGGGAATGAAAGAAAACATAGGATTGTTCAAAAAAAGTCTGCTGCATCTCCACACGCTGGTAGCTCCGAATATACTCGAACGCCTCTCGAAGCTCAGCGTGGACATAACGAATCACTTCAAGCTGAGGTCCCTCCCATTCTTCAAGATCAGGCACAACTCCTGTAAGAAGCGCTTTCTGAATCATGGCGGAGTATTGCTCCTTTTGTTGTGCGTTCAACGCCTGAGAATCGAGAAGATCATCGACAAAAGGATACGTCAGCCCATAGGAGTATCCCAGCCGAATCGCAGCATCCAATCTCTCGATCCGTTCCTCTCTTGGCGTCTGCTCGGTCAACTCATCATACACGTGCAGCACAACACCCAAAATAATTTTGATCAGTTTGCGCTGTGCTTGAGCTGCATCCAGCTCCTCTGGAATGTTGGCCGCCACATGTTTTAATTTGTCCATCACCCAGATGACTGCTTCTTCCACATGTTCACGCTGCCCCCACCGGTACAGCGCCACAGGACTGATATAATCCGGCTGCTGGTGTTCACTTGCATTTCTCGTAAAATATTTTTGCGTGTCCTGGATCGTACCACGAATATTCTCTTGCGTTTTGGGCGAATCCAGCGCCTGGCCCAAGTCACGCATATAGATATAGGAGATGCTTCTATCAAGATAATCCTCCAGCTTGCCCGTCCCGTTTAACCAGTGAATGTATTTCTGAATGTCTCTGGAATTCGGTTTTCGTTTGCCAGGCAGCCAGTCTAACCAATTCAATCGCTGGATATGCTTCTTCTGCCACTCCTTGAAATCTTCCGCAAGTGTATTCATATGTGCATTCTTCAGCAGCCGCTGTGAGAGAGTTGTAAAATAGTGAGATGCTTTCTGCTCCGCAAGCCGATACGCTTCACCAGCAGCAGCATTAACATCCGCTTTTGCATTCGTACCAGCTTTATCGTCAGTCTCATCCATAAGTAAGTTGTTCATCGGTTGCATCCCTCAACTTCAGTTAAAGTTAAACATGGTCCGGTCATGTTCATATCCTATATACGGGGACACAGCCATTTGGTTACGCTAATTAAAGATGGAGGACCATACTTTAAATGCCGTTATAGCAATCAGAAGCAGCAGAGCGTACCTGAGGAATCGCACATTGATCATAGAACTCGCTCTGGACCCAAGCGAAGCACCAATCAGACTTCCAAGCACCGTATAAATAATCGGCTCTAGAGGAATGTCTCCAGCCGTAATTTTTCCAATAACACCGCCGATTGCAGAGATGAACACAATAGCGAGAGATGATGCAATGGTCGTCCGGACCGGGATTTGTAAAATGGTAAGCATAATCGGAATAAGCACAAATGCGCCCCCGGCCCCGACGATCCCTGATACAATGCCAACGGCAAATGAGCTGCTTGCTGCGATGATTTTATTAAATGACAATGCCTCGTTCGCATCCACGCTGCCCTTGCTGGGAATCAACATAAGTACAATAGCAATCACAGCGAGAATGCCGTAGACCAGGTGAATCATACGTTCATCCAGCAAACCTGAGATAAAAGCGCCAATCAGGCTGCCCGCCAGAATGCTGCTGCCCATAACCAGCACCAATCCAGAATGAATGACAGCCCCTCCCGCTGTACCCGCCTTGGCTTTCCTGCGAAATGCAAGTACACTTGCAAGGGAAGCAAAGAAAACCTGAAACATGCTGATCGCCGACACCTGCTGAGCTGTGAAAGGTTCCAGCCCAACCATCTCAGGCACGTATAGCAGCAGCGGGAAGTTGATAATCGCTCCCCCAATGCCGAGTAGTCCAGAGAAAAATGAACCGATCAGACCCAGTATAAACATGATGATAAACAGCAGAAGATCCATCGGTTAGACGCTTCCTTTCAGAGGATACTATAGCGAAATAAATGGTGAAAACATTAGAATAAAACGCCAAAATTGAAGCAGAAAAAAAGTATACATCACTCATTATTTCGGGTATAATACTTAAAACCAAGTAAATTAATCAGAAATGAGTGATTAAGCATGTTCAACGTGTTGAAGACACTTTTCGTCAATACCTGTCCTCGCTGTAACGAAAAATTACAAGCACATCACGATGCGCTATGCTCCGTCAAAACATGCACTCATTGTGACTACAAAGAAGAAAGCTACGGCTCGCTCGGTGTCCGTATCGTGTATGACAACACCACAAATGGATAAAACGAGACACATAATGACATTGTATCACGAACCGGGAAATTTCGGGATGATTCGACATTTTCAAAAGGCTTGTGATGTATGTCTTGTTATGTATGTATAGAAAAAAGGCACCGGATGCATACCTCCCGTGCCTTTTTATGTTTCATCACATTTATTTTGTTTTGAAGCTAAGAAAACCATCATCCACAGCTACCGTTGTGCCATTCATCGCACTCGCAGCATCACTGAACAAAAACGTAACTACACTTGCCACTTTTTCGGGCTGAATCAATTCTCCACGCATGTGCTGGGTTGCCAGTGCATCCTTCATCGCCTTGTCATTGCCTAATATCGGAGTTTCAATGAAGCCAGGCGCAACCCCGAGCACACGAATGCCGTGCTCAGCCAATTCCAGTGCTCCAGATTTGGACATCATGACCACCGCCGCCTTCGCAGCATTGTAGTTGAAGCTGCCCACAGCTGCCACACTTCCGTAGATCGAAGCCGTGTTCACAATCGTACCCTGCACATTCAGTTCTACCATTTTCTTCGCACCATAGTACATGCCGTAGTATACGCTGTGCTGATCCACATCAATAACTTTGTGATACGATTCCGGGTCCATCTCCAGAAACGGCTTTACAAGCCCGATGCCTGCATTATTGAAAATGCCATTAAATGTGCCATAAGTCTCCACAGTCCAGTCAATCAACGCTTTGATCTCGTCGCCTTTGGATACATCAACTTTATAAGCTCCGGCCTTACCGCCATTTGCTTCAATCTGAGCTGCAACCTGTTTGGCACCATCTTCGTTAAAATCCGCGACAACGATCGTCGCCCCTTGTGCAGCCAGCTGCAATGCTGTTTCTTTTCCGATCCCGCTTGCTCCACCCGTGATAATAAGGACTTTCCCTGTATGTTCGGACATAACATCGATCTCCTTTGCTGTATGAATTTGATGTAAAGTGAACAAAAGTTAGTTTATAACTTTTATATATTAAATCATACTAGTCTGTCTTTCTTTTGTCAAACCGTGAGCCTCGTCCATGATTTGTAGTTTTTCTTTTTAGGGAGTAAATATACAAGGAAAGACGAGCACTCGCTCCGCAAGCTTACTCGTCTTGTTGTATTTATCATTTAAACAAACTATTCACTTTGCAAACCGCTGAGCGGTTCCTTCAAGCTATTCATATTATTGATTAATTCTGGAATACCCGTCTTTTGCCAGTTCTCTGCGGTGAATCCCTGCTCTGCTATCGTTGTTTCGAATTGATTCTGAATGATGGTTGCACGTTAATGATACTTGCTTCCAGAACGCGAATGCAAATGTGTCTGCACACCACAGCATAACGATGTATAATAGATGAATCACACAATAAAGGGATGTCATCATATGCTTCAAGCCTTGAATCAACGCTTGAACCGCATCATGCCACTGATTACCCCCAGCAGTATCATCATTGGTGTACTATGCGGCAGTTATTTATCTTCGTACACGTTTTTGTCCCCCTGGCTGTTTGCTTTCATGACATTTGCAGGCAGTATCAGTCTAAGTGTACGAGATTTCGTAAATGTTCTAAAAAGGCCTCTGCCTTTGTTTATTTGCTTGCTGATCCTGCATCTGGCTATGCCGCTTGTCGCGTTAGGCACAGGTCATCTGGTATTTCCAACCGATGCCTACACGATTACCGGCCTTGTTCTCGCTGCGGTCATTCCCACTGGAATTAGCAGCTTTATTTGGGTGAGCATCTACCGGGGTAATATTGCACTTACGCTTTCTATTATTCTTATTGATACCTTGCTTGCTCCTTTTGTTGTGCCCGGTGTGTTGTCTCTACTTGTAGGTACAAGTGTTTCCCTGGATATCGGGGCCATGATGAGCAGTCTGTTCTGGATGATTGTGTTTCCGTCCCTTCTGGGAATGCTTCTGAATGAGTGGACCAAAGGTGGCATCGTTCCTGTCTGGGGGCCTCGGCTGAATCCGTTATCCAAGCTGTTCATGGCTTCTGTTGTGGCAATCAACGGCTCGGTTGTCGCACCATATCTGGCTGACTTCAACTTGAAACTGGCAGGTCTGGCTGTAATTATCGTCTTTCTTGCTTCCTTCGGTTATGCTTTGAGTTACTTCATTGCGAAGTGGCTTGGCTGGAATGAAGCGGACCAGGTTGCCCTTGTCTTTAATGGGGGGATGCGTAACATTAGCGCTGGAGCTGTACTCGCAGTCACTTATTTTCCACCGCCTGTTGCCGTTCCTGTTGTGCTTGGCATGGTATTCCAGCAGATGCTCGCTTCTCTTTCGGGCTACTTGCTTGGCCGACGTTCTCAGCTTTTGCGTAATACAGATAAAACTTCAGCAGCATGACCGTGCCATAATGATATTAGAAAACGCCGACCCAATGGGTTCGGCGTTTTTGATATTACTTCTGTTGCTATTAGAGCTATAAGTTAAGGTGTAACTTAGGTAAACCTTAATAGTTTAATCTTGAAATTTCTGAAGAGATGCCTAGAACGATAAGAATGATATAAAAAACGATTCCGATAAGTGCCCACATCAATGATGCTTTTGCAAAGTTTGCCTTGGATGGGTTCGAACCGCCGAAAGCCCAGACAAATAACATAATCAGGTTAACGAGCGGGATCATCATAAGAAACAATGTAAGCATCCAACTTCCAAAGCTAACAGACGGTATAGCTGGTTTTTTATGTATTGCTTGATTAGGAGCTGCTTGCATAAACTTGAGGTCCTCCTTTCTGTTTGTTTTTTGTAAAAGCTATGACTTGGTTTTTCCATTCAAAAAACACAGAATGAATTTCCATTAGTAAAAATACCCTATATTTCTGTAATTTTCAATGAAATATTTTCCATGTTTTCAATTCTGCGAATTCTTTTTTTCCTAAAGGATATAACCAACGAAAGAAGCCGACAAAATGTCGGCTTCTTTAACTAGCTGATATCGTTTATACCACAGCTTCAGGAAAGCTGATATGTTATTTCGGTTGGATATATCCTTCGGCTTTGAGCAATTCAGCGATCAGCACTGCACCGCCTGCCGCTCCGCGGAGCGTGTTGTGGGACAAACCAACGAATTTGTAATCATAGAGTGAATCTTCGCGCAGTCGGCCTGTGGATACACCCATTCCGCGTTCGATATCACGATCTAATTTCGTCTGTGGTCTGTTCTCTTCTTCAAAATACGTAATGAACTGTTTCGGTGCACTTGGCAGCGCCAGCTCCTGCGGACGACCTTTGAACTGAGACCAGCGCTCCAGGATTTCATCCTTGCTCGGCTTTTTCTCAAAGTTCACAAACACCGTCGCCAGATGCCCATCGGTTACCGGTACGCGAATACATTGTGTTGTAATGTGTGGTGCAGATGCTTTGACAATCTGGTTATTTTCTACACTTCCCCAGATGCGAAGCGGCTCCTGCTCACTTTTTTCTTCCTCGCCACCGATGTACGGAATAACATTATCCAGCATTTCAGGCCAATCGGTGAAGTTTTTGCCCGCACCAGAGATCGCTTGATACGTGGAAGCCACAACCTGTGTCGGATTAAACTCACGCAAAGCGTGCAGCGCTGGCACGTAACTCTGGATCGAGCAGTTCGGTTTTACCGCAATAAAACCGGTTGTTGTACCCAGACGTTTTCTTTGAGCCTCAATCACAGCCAGATGGCCCGGGTTAATCTCAGGAATAACCATCGGTACATCAGCTGTCCAGCGATGAGCCGAGTTATTGGATACAACAGGCGTGCCTGTTTTGGCGTAAGCCTCTTCCAGCGCCTGAATTTCATTTTTTTTCATATCCACTGCGCAGAAAATAAAATCAACCTGGCTCGCAAATGCTTCAACCTGGGATGCATCCTGCACGACAATATTTTTCACCGGCTCAGGAATCGGAACCGCAAGCTTCCATCTTCCCTGAACAGATTCTTCATACGTTTTACCTGCCGAATTGGCACTTGCTGAAATCGCGGTTACTTCAAACCATGGATGTTGATCCAGCAGGTCTACAAAGCGCTGACCCACCATTCCTGTTCCTCCGACAATACCGACTTTTAATTTTGCTGACATGGAATCATCATTTCCTTTCGGTTTAAGTTAGCTCATCTCTTGTTGTCATCGTACATGGGATACTGGAAGCATTCATTCCCCTATCATTCACACTATTCAGGCCAATCCAAAGCGTGTAATCACAGCTCTGAAAAACCAAAAAATCCCATCCCCAAGACAAAAGTCTCAGGGACGAGATTGAACACTCGTGGTACCACCCAGATTCGCAAATATGTCACCACATCTGCCTCTTCAAGTATGTGAAGGATGACAGTTTCATCCGTTTTATACTCTAGCTCTATAACAGGAGCGCCTGTCACACCATCCTCCAAGAAAGCGGATTCCGATGTGCTGCTCAGAGTCTTTATTCGATAAAAGTTTCTTTGCCCCTTTTCAGCTGCCGGAGCTCTCTGATGAAAGAATGATTTTTATCTACTCGTCTCGTCTTCGCATTTGATATTGCGATTATAATATCAAAGTTCCAGTACGGAAGTAAACAGTTTTTTTTAATTTGCTGTTATAGGATATATTACAAAAATGAAGTTAGTCATGATCGCAAGCAATTATAACTAAAAAGATAAAACCAAAATAGCCTCCGTACGGAATGTTTCCATCGAAGGCTGTTTATAGTTGACACTTGTTTCAAATATGAAGAAACATCATTCCACTTTTCCAGGATACTGAGGCTCATGCACGTCATCTGGCACCGTTTCATCAAAAACATCCTGACCCGGATAATCCCGTACTTCTCCCTCATGCAGCTCATGATTCTCATAATCGAAACGGTGTGCGGTTCTTTGATCCATCCGCCACGGGGAGCTCTTACCAAGAGATTCAGATAACAAGGATGAGCCGTAGGGGCCCTCCGGAAATTCCTCCAGAGTAATATCATTTCGCTGCGATTCCACGGTGGATACGTCCGTATACTCCTGCCTGTCCTCCTGCACAAACTTTTCCTTCATCATTCGCCCCTCCTGATCGTCTTGGGATGATCAACGCATCTTTATGATGAGCGAAACAGAAAGACCTTATGCATTTTTCGTGGAAAACACTGCGTTTCAAGTGCCGATTCATCACTGAATCTGCACCTTTATCCGCGCTGCTAGAACCATCGCATAGATACAAGCAGAGCAAAAACCAGCAGACCGATGATGCCTATTCGCGTATCCCGCCTGCTCCAGACCAGAAGAGAGGAACGAGCGCCAAGCGCAGCGTTTTCTCTCACCTTGCGCATCTCCATGGCAATGGTCATGTCCTCTGCACGCTGAAACAAGGCCATAAGCAGTGGAATGATCAAGGGCCCCAGATCGCGTATGCGTACGGTATTCGGCTTCAAAGCCGCTTTCCCGCGCGACCTTACAATCAGAGAAAACCGCTGCCACTCACTCCAGATCATTGGAATGAATCTGAAAATCAAAGAGACAGCCAGAGCAAACGAAGCGACAGGAAGTTTAATTTTCCGGCCATAGGCCAACACCCAGTTAAGACCCTCAACCATTCGTCCATAAGGTGTTGTTAACGAGAACCACAGGCTTGCCAGAGTTACGATGAACAGACGATAAAGGTTCAGCAGCGTGCCCTCGGCTTGAATCCATGAAAAGCCGAGCTGAATCCCACCTTCGCCCGTCGTTATCGTGCTGCCCGATAACGCTGTGGACAGGACAAAAAACAGAACGAGCGGCTTCATCAGCTTGATGCATCCCGTTAACATCTGACGGGGCAGCACAGCTAACGCACCTGCCACCGGAATCAAGGTTAAGGTCAGGCCAAGCCAGTCCTGCTGAAGCATCGCTGCTGTCACAAGCAGCACGTACAACACCCATTTTAGACGCGGATCGAGCGCGCTATATGCTTCGTTAGAAGGAACAGAAGCAGCAGTTGGTTGTTGAAATTGGGCAGAATCATCATAGTCAGGTATGGCTTCTGGCATTTCTTTCGTATCATGCATATGTTCAGCAGCTGCTGCCTTCTGCCCCCCTGAACGAATAATGGCTTCAGCCATCTCTTCTGCCGTCATCGCTGGATAAGGAAAAGCTATCCCGGCCGCTCGCAGCTGCTCTGCAAGGCGCATTGAAGGAGGTAAACCCATTCCAGCTTGCAGCAGCAGCTCAGGATGAGCGTGCAATTCCAGCGGAGTAACATCCGCAATCAAGCGACCTTCTTTTAACAAAAGCACTCGGTCTGCATACGGCAGAAACGTATCCAGATCATGTGTAGCAATAATTGCCGCACCACCTGACATGCGCTGTTTATCGAGGGAACCAAACAGCAGCTTCACGCTGTGTGCCTCAAGACCCGCGCTGGGTTCATCCAGCAGCATCCAGTCCGGTTTGGTTACTTCTCCAAGTGCAAGTCCCAGTCTTCGCTTCTCACCACCGCTGAGGGCAAAGGGCGAACGCTCCAGGTGAAAACGCCGTTCCCCCTGATCCCCACGAGGCGGGTCCCAATGCGCCAAAGAATCTTCAATCTGCTGCTCACAGTCGTCTTCATTCAAACGATAAGGGCGCAGCGAGTACAGCATCTCCCGCTTGATATCATGCGCAAACAATTGCTGCTCCGGAAATTGAAACACAAGCCCTGTCTGAAGTAGCACCGATTGAGGCACCCTCCCATCACGCCACATTGGTTCGCCTTCCAGCCGAATAACACCGGAATCCGGCGTTTTCAGACCAGCCATGGTCTGCAGCAGTGTTGTTTTGCCTGAGCCAGTACAGCCCAGGAGCAACGTAACCTCACCACGTCTCAGTGTGACTGTAATCTGATCCAGCAGTGTGCGGTTGTTCTCACCCGGGACTCGCACGCAAATATTTTTCAGCTCCATCACCAGCGCGCAACCTCCCTGGCCAGCTGCTCAGGCCTTAAAGGCGCAGCATGCTGCAGCTTCCCCTGCTGCTTCAAGATCAGGCATGTTTTGACCGTGAAAGGTGGCTCCAGTCCCAGCTGTTCACAAGGGGATTGCCCCCCTTTTTGCTGCAAGGCATCGCTTCGTGTACCGCTTTCTTCTGATACTCCTGCACCAGTTTCTTCTGATAGTCGTGTCCCGATTCCTTCTGATAGATGTTTCTCATTTCTTTTTAATAGATCTTTCTTGTTTCTTTCTGATAATGGATAAAAAAACGACATCGGTGTGCCGTCATAGACACATCGTCCTTTATTCATAGCCATGATTCGATCACTTAGCGTTGCTTCCTCCAGATGATGCGTAATCCAGATTACTGCTGTGCCATTGCTCGTCACGGTCTGAACAATATGCTCCAAGCGGTCTCTTGCATCAGGATCAAGCATAGCCGCAGGCTCATCCATAATCAGCACATCCGGCCTGGCTGCAAGTGCTGTTGCAATGTTAAGCAGTTGCTTCTGTCCACCGGATAACTGTGCAATGGCTGCAGTTGGCGGGTGATGAAGTCCGACAATTTGCAATGCTTCCCTTCTGCGGTTCTCCTTCTCCAGACGGGTTATATGTAAATGCGATAATGCAAAATGAAATTCTTCTTCAATCGTATCTCCCAGCACCTGTGCATCAGGCTGCTGTAATACCCCGCGAATGATCAGATTCTCCGGAACATTTCGTTCGCCACTGGACAAGGGCATGAAGCCCAGCAGTATGCCGGCAAGGGTGCTTTTTCCACTCCCGTTTGCACCGACGATACTTAACCATTCCCCTGCTTTGAGTGCAAGCGAGACCCCGTCCAGCGCCTTCTTCACCCCACTGCCCTCAACAGTGTAGTGTACACGTACGTCTTTTAATGAAATGATAGGCAGCTTATCTTGCATTTCAAAATTAGTCCTTTCGCAATTCGAATGAATATGATAATATGCTAATCGTTAACCGATAAAAATCATTTGGTTAACAATTATTCTATCAAAATCGAAAGGATTGTACAAACATGAAATTATCTTTGCGAGGCATCGTATTCAGTGCGCTCATGGCGGCCATTCTCGTTATTTTTGGATACATAAGCATTCCTCTCGGGTTCTCCCCTGTGCCGATTACGCTGCAAACGTTGGCAGTGATGTTAGCTGGCGGACTGCTTGGGCCGCTTTACGGATTTCTGAGCATTGCCCTGGTTGTTGTACTTACCGGTCTTGGTTTTCCTCTGCTGCATGGAACGGGTGGACTTGGCGTTCTGCTCGGGCCAACAGGAGGCTATGTAATTATATGGCCCTTTGCTGCCTTGCTTATCGGTCTGCTGCTCTCCAAAGTCCAGATTCGCGGATTCAAAGGGTTCTTGCTTGCATTTATCATCCTGGAAATATTCGGTTCCCTCTTCATTTATGTTACAGGTGTTCCTTGGTTAGCTTATCGCTTCAGCATGTCCTTATCGGATGCGATGATTCAAGGCTTCTATCCTTATATTATCGGTGATCTGATCAAAGCTGTTTTCGCTACGATCATCATCGCTCCTATTCGCATCGTGTACCCGCCTCAGCGCCTGACGAATCCTATGCATTCCAATGTTATTAAGATGAACTAGTTTCAATTAACCCACCTTCAGAATGTCACTGTCAGATCAGCACAGAAAACCGCCAAAGCGAGCCTTTGGCGGTTTTCTGTATTTTTATTAATTTATCTTTATTGAGCTTTCATTACTTTTATCTTTATCGAGCTTTCATCACTTTATCTTTATCCCATTTCCCTCGGCAGCTTAGGAACCGTAAATTTTCAGCAGCAGATCCTTGCTGCTCACCTGTCCTGAAGCTTGCGGAATGACATCATTGTAGTCCGCGGAGTTTGTTACGATGATAGGGGTTACCGTATGGTAACCTGCGGCTTTAATCTGCTCGATGTCGAATTCGAGCAACAGATCCCCCGCCTTCACCCGGTCACCTTCCTCGATGTAAGAGATAAAATGCTGCCCGTCCAGCTTGACCGTGTCCACACCTACATGTACCAGAATTTCGGCACCCGAATCGGAAACGACAGCAAGTGCATGTTTCTTCTTGAAAGCAACGGTTACTGTACCATCAAAGGGAGCCACTACACGACCTGTGGACGGCTCGATCGCAATTCCTTTTCCCATAGCCCCAGAAGCAAACGCCGGATCTGGAACTTCAGCCAAATCGACAATTGTACCTTCGATTGGACTTAATACTTCTTGATCTGATTTGGAGGCTGCTTGAGCCGATGGCTTGGAACCCTCTGTGCTTGATGCAGTCCCGGCCGTTTGACCTGCGTTTGCTTCTGTCTTCGTGTTCTCATCATCCACAGGGTCTTTGAAGCCCATGATATACGTCAGAACTGCAGAAACGATAAAGGACGCTGCGATACCCATAATCAGTCCAGGGAAGCCTTGCCCGCCCGGTCCGTAGAAGATTGGCAGTGTCAGCAGTCCCGGTGCACCCGAAGCGAATGCCTGTGTACCTGCCTGACCGATAATCGCACCCCCGACAGCACCACCGATAACACCAGCAATAAATGGACGTTTCAGCGGCAGCGTTACACCATAAATTGCCGGTTCAGTAATGCCGAACAACGCTGTAAGTGTAGAGGATCCGGCAAGAGTTTTCAGTTTTTTGTTTTTGGTTCTGAGCATAACCCCGAACGCTGCTCCCGTTTGAGCAAAGACCGAAGCCGTTGCTGCCGGTTTTACACCGTCCTTGCCGTATACAGCAATGTTGTTGATGAAAACAGGCACCAAGCCCCAGTGTACGCCGAAAATAACGAGCAGCTGCCAGCTTGCACCCATCACAGCTCCGGCGAGCAGTGGACTGAATCCAAATGCAGCCACCATTGCAGACGCAATGCCGTTACCTACATATACACCAAATGGTCCAAATACAAGCAGTGTGAGCGGAACCATAATGACAAGCAAAAATAAAGGGGTCACAAAGTTTTTAATACTATCATGAAGCAGCTTGTTAAAGAGCTTCTCCAGCTTGCTCATCACAATAACCGCCAGAATAATCGGTATAACGGTAGACGAATAGTTCATAAGCACAACGGGAATTCCGAAGAAGTCCGTAGGTGTGCCGTCTGTCTTCAGCTGAATAATTGTTGGATAGATTAATGCTCCGGCAATCGTTAATGCAACAAACATATTTCCCTGGAATTTACGCGCCGTTGTAACCGCTAACAGGAGCGGCAGGAAATAGAACAAGCTGTCTGCTGCTGCATACAGAATGATATAGGTCGTATCTGTTTTCTCGAGCCAACTCATATTGTTCGCGATCAAAAGCAAACCTTTTAATATACCGGCTCCAGCCATCACACCAAGCAGCGGTGCAAAAATACTCGATATGACGTCAATGATGCCGCCCAGGCCTTTCACCTTTTTGCTGCTCTTCTCTTTACTCGAAGAATCGTCCAGAATATGACTGATCTGACCGATGGCCTGATATACCTCAGGCACTTTATTCCCAACAACAACCTGGAATTGTCCGCCGTTCTCCTTAACGGCAATTACACCCTCTGTTTTCTCCAGACCCGCTTTGTCGGCCTTGGAATCATCCTTTAATACAAACCGCAGCCTTGTCGCACAGTGAACGAGTGACTCCACATTTTTTTCACCGCCGACCCGCGCAACAATCTCCTTGGCCAGTTTCTCTTGACTCATGACATGCCCTCCCACTTTTTGTCCAACAGGCACTTTACCGATTTTTTTGCACACAAAAAACCTAAGCCTTGCGCAGATGGACACAAAGGTTCCAACATGCACATGACTTAGGTTTTGCCTGCATAACCAGTAACAATCCCAGTTAAATCGTATTCAAATTCCTGTTATACACATAATATTATAATATAACCAATTATGTCAATGATTAATTGTTAGCGATTAACGACACGTTCAATGTGCACGGTCAGATACAATTTCTCCTCATTGGTCAGCTCATGATCGTATTCCTTGTAAACAAACATGGCTATTTTTTCTACACATGCAGCAGCCTCAGGATGCTTCTCCTTGATCATATCGTAGAAATGATCGTAATCTTTATCATAGTGTGTACCGTTCAGCACACGCTGCGAGAAAAATTTCAAATGTGTAATGAAGCGGAAGTAACTGAGCGACTCCTGATCAAATTCCATTTTAAAATGATACTTCGCGATATTAATAATCTGCTGGATAAACTTCGTCATATTCATCGTGGTAATGACTTCTTCATTCATCTCCGCATTGACGATATGCAACGCAATAAAGGCAGCTTCATCCGGTGGAAGTTCGATCTGCATGCGCTTGTTAATTTCTTCAATCGTACGCAGTCCCAGCCCGAATTCAGCCTTGTACAGCTGTTTGATCTCCCACATTAACGCATTTTTGATCTCGATGCCTTCATGATAACGCTCTATTGCGAAATTAATATGATCCGTCAAGGATACATAGATGTTCTCATTCAGCTTACGTCCAAGGCTGTCACGTGCGTGTGAGATCATCTCCTCTACGATTTCAACCAGTTCCATCGGAACCTCGCGCAGCAGCATTTTGAAGTTATCGGATGTCTGTTTGTTTTTCAATGCAAATACTTTCTGAATGCGGGTCTCGTCTACTTTATCTCCCGGCTTTTTCTTAAAGGCAATCCCACGTCCCATCACTACAAGCTCTGCCCCGTCGGCCTGATAGATGCTGATGACGTTGTTGTTGATAACCTTCGCTATTCTCAATTCAATCCCCCCGTCACGTTCCACTCTCTAGTCGCGCTGATATATCTATTCATGGGCATAACAAAAAAACCTGGAGCATCACAAAATAAACAAGACATGACCGTCTGCTTCTTTTGGTGCTCAGGTTTTGCCTACGTGTGATGTAGTAACAATCCCAGAAACGATATATTTGCGTCAAGTATACCTTGAACAGCAATCGATGTCAACGCTTTCAAGGAGCAGACATCAGGAAGTTACATGGATGCATGCAACTTCTGATGTTGAGAAAAACACGAATGCTTCTCCTTGCAGACTATTCGTCTCCAAGATTTGTGCCGCGGGAGGCAATAACATTTTTGTACCATTCGAAGCTTTTCTTTTTCAACCGGGTCATTTCTCCCTTGCCTTCGTTGTCCCGATCTACATAGATATAGCCGTAACGTTTTCTCATTTCGCCGGAAGATGCGCTGACGATGTCAATCGGCCCCCAGCTCGTATAACCAATAATGTTACAGCCGTCCTGAATGGCTTCACCCATCTCCGCAACATGGCGTTTCAAATAATCAATGCGGTATGAATCATCAATCTCTCCTTCAGCATTGATTTCATCATGAGCACCAAAACCGTTCTCTACTACAAACAGCGGTTTTTGATAGCGGTCATGAAGCTGGTTTGCCGTAATACGGAAACCTTTAGGATCAACCGTCCACCCCCACTCCGATTTTGTCAGGTATGGATTTGCTATGGAGCCGAACACGTTGCCACTCGTCATATTTTTGTTCACTTCAGGGTCAGTACTGGTTGTCCGACTTGAATAATAACTAAATCCGATATAGTCCACCGTATGGTTTTTCAAAATGTCCGCATCCTGCGGCTCCATTACGATATTCAGATGGTTGTCCTTAAAGAAACGTTTGGCATAACCCGGATATTCTCCGCGTGACTGCACATCAATGAAGAAGTAGGATTCACGATCCTTCTCCATTCCCTGGAAGACATCCTCCGGGTTACATGTATACGGATAGAAGCTTCCTGCAGCAAGCATACAACCAATCATGGCGTCCGGGATGATCTCATGACAAGCTTTAACGGCAAGCGCACTTGCAACCAGCTGGTGATGCGCCGCCTGATACTGGATTTCCTTGATGTTATCCCCATCGTTAAAGGCCAGTCCTGCTCCCAGGAATGGAAGATGAAGCAGCATGTTGATCTCGTTAAACGTCATCCAGTATTTCACCTTGTCTTTGTATCGGGCAAATACCGTTTTGGCATAGGTCTCAAACAGCGTCACCAATTCACGGCTTCTCCAGCTGCCGTATTTCTCAATCAGATGTACAGGCACATCAAAGTGGGCCAACGTGACAACCGGCTGGATGCCATGTTTCAACAGCTCGTCAAACAGGTCATCGTAAAATTTCAATCCTGCTTCATTCGGCTGCGCGTCCTCGCCTGTCGGAAAAATTCGTGCCCATGCAATGGACACACGTAAAGCTTTGAAGCCCATCTCTGCAAACAGAGCAATATCCTCACGGTATCTGTGGTAGAAATCAATGGCCTCATGGGATGGGTAGAACTCATTTTCAAGCGGTGTGAAGGCAGGAACATGACCTTTCATAATGTTTCTGCGCTTCTCTCCAGTTGGCAAAAGATCAACTATGCTCAGCCCTTTGCCATCCTCAAGGTATGCTCCTTCTGCCTGGTTGGCTGCAATTGCTCCTCCCCATAGAAAATGCTCAGGAAATTGAAATGTCGTCATCTGTATTCTCCTTTCAAATATATCATGCAATGATCCGCCCAGTCTCTGCCGTCCAGCTGAATCACTGGGTAAATAGAAAAAACCCGAACCAGCCTGCATACACTACGACGTGTATCACAAGCCAGCTCAGGTTATGCCCGTATTCGGTAACATTCCCAGACAACATTATGCGGATTGGGTAAAACTTTACCAAGAAACAGGAAATCTGTCAACAGCACAAGTCATAGTCTGACGGTGTAGTTCTTTTTTACAGACGATAAAAAGCTTCACAATTTTCACCGAAAATCTTCTGCTGCTCTGCTGCTGACAACGTATGAACATGCGTCTGAAGCAGATTAAACACTTGACTATAAGTGCCCGCTACTGTGCATACAGGCCAGTCTGAACCATACATGACCCGGTCTGTTCCAAATGCGTGCAGAACCGTATCGAGATAAGGCGTGAAATCTTCTTGTGTCCACGTATTCCAGTCTGCTTCAGTCACCATGCCGGACAATTTGCAATGTACATTCGGATGCACTGCAATTGCTTCCATAGCTTCTTTCCATGGAGTTTGAATACCGCCCTTGATATCAGGCTTAGCCAGATGATCAATGACAAAACGCTGCCTTGGGAACTTCTGTACCAGCTCTGCAGCATACGGAAGCTGTTCCTTGGATACGAGCAGATCATAAGCCAGATTATACTGCTCAAGAAGTGCAATTCCACGCTGGAAATCCTCTCGCAGTACAAACTTTACATCCGGCTCATCCTGAATGACATGACGTACACCTTTCAGCCAAGGGTTAGCCGCAACTTTTTCCAGCTGGACAGCAGCTTCTTCCGAGCACAGATCCACCCATCCGACAACCCCTCGAATGAACTCATGTTGATCCGCCAGCTCCAGCAGCCACTCGGTTTCTTCCAGACTTTGACGGGCTTGTACAGCCACGCAGCCTTTTATTCCGGCCTCCGTAAGAATGGGCTCCAGATCTTCCGGCAGAAATGATCGTTTAATCACACGCATCTCTTCACCAATCCACCCGTAATCACGGATATTGTAATTCCAGAAATGTTGATGTGCATCCAGCTTCATCGTATGTACCCTCCTCATGTATCTCGCGCCGTTGTAATATGCCATGCCTTATCTAAATATAAATCATATTCTACGTGCAAGCACTAATTAATAAATGATTTTTAGTCCAATTATTATGGTATTTTCCCCCAAATAACTATGGTATATTTACTCTTCAGAAAACGCTTTCAACATTATTTCAAGCATTCAAAGATTAAAGGAGATGGTTTAATGCCAAAAAATCGAAAGTCTATTCTCTCGCTTGCTGTGGCGGCCGCCTTGGTTATGTCGTTGCTCTCCAGCACTATGACCGCTGCTGCTGCAGACCATCCAGACCCTGCTGATACACCAGCCACTATGAGTAAAATGCAAGCCTATGTTAACGCGATGGAGCCTGGCTGGAATCTGGGCAATTCACTCGATGCTGTCGGTGAAGATGAAACAGCCTGGGGAAACCCCCGCATTACAGAGGAACTGATACAATCCATTGCTGATGAAGGGTACAACAGTATTCGAATTCCTGTTACCTGGGAAGCGCACATTGGTAGCGGGCCCGACTACGTCATTGATACCGCTTATATCAATCGGGTTCAGGAGGTCGTGGGCTGGGCGCTAGACGCTGACCTCTATGTTATGATCAATCTGCACCATGACTCCTGGCGCTGGATTAGTTACATGGAGAATGATTATGATAACGTTCTTGCACGGTATAACGCCATTTGGACCCAGATTGCAGACAAATTCAAGGATGCTCCGGATAAGCTCATGTTTGAAAGTGTCAATGAACCTCGTTTCTCCGAAGGTGGAACTACCAATGCAGCTGCAGAATATCGCATGCTCGATACATTAAATACTTCTTTTCACCACATCGTAAGAAATTCAGGTGGACATAACGATACTCGCCCACTCGTCCTGCCTACGATGCATACGTCATCTGCACAGCCGGATCTGGACGCCTTGAATCAGACGATTCAGGATCTTGATGACCCCAACCTCATCGCTACGGTTCATTATTACGGATTTTGGCCGTTCAGCGTAAATATCGCTGGATTCACCACATTTAACGAAGAAGTGCAAAAGGATGTGACGGACACATTCGACCGGGTATACAACGCCTTCACAGCCAAAGGTATTCCCGTTATTATCGGTGAGTACGGCCTGCTTGGATTTGACCAGCATACCGGAGTTATCGAACAAGGCGAGAAATTGAAATTTTTTGAATTCGTTGCCCATTACTCACGTCAAAAACAGATGACAACCATGCTGTGGGACAACGGTCAACACTTTGAACGCATAAGTTTTACCTGGTCCGATCAACAGCTGTTTGACATGATGCGCGCCGGCTGGAGCGGACGCTCCTCCACCGCAGAGACAGATCAAATCTATCTGAAGCAGCATGAACCTGTCCAGGATGTCAAAATCTCGCTCCATTTGAACGACAATCGCTTCTTTTCACTGAAAAATGGCAAGACACCACTTGTCAGGGGAAAAGATTATACGATTAGAAACGGTGTACTCACTTTAAAATCAAGTCTACTCTCCAGGTTAACGTCAACCGACGAGCTCGGTGTGAACGCCAGGCTGACTGCCGGCTTCAGCCAGGGTGCAGACTGGGAACTGAATGTTATTCAATACAACACACCTGTGTTTAATGACGCAGCGGGCACTACCAGCGCCTTCGCCATTCCCGTCACTTTCGGCGGAGATCAACTCGCAACGATGGAAGCGACCTACGCGAACGGCGAGAACGCCGGACCTCAGAACTGGACATCGTTCAAGGAATTCGCTTATACATTCAGCCCGGATTATGAGCGTCATGTTATTGAACTGAAACCTAACTTTTTCAAAGAAACGAAAGATGGCGAAATTCATCTCAAGTTCCATTTCTGGAGTGGAGATGTGATTGACTATACAATCACGAAAAAAGGCGAGCAGGTTACAGGTACCTCCTCCTGATCCGGCCTGACTATAACGTTCTGCCCAGAGCATTGCCTCTGACAGAACGTTTTTGCAATTTTGCATGGAGACAATAAATCAGTGAATAACGTATAACGTACAAGTCAACCTTCATACCTTTACATGAATGAGAATGGAGGGGGACTTTGACATGTTTAAACGTGTGGATCGTCTTGCGATTGAATTGCCCATATCCAACAATCCGGACCCTAACGGTGCCAGTGCGGTACAGGAGCTGTTAGGCGGAAAATTCGGAGAAATGTCAACGCTTAACAATTACATGTACCAGTCATTTAACTTCAGAGGCAGATCCAAGCTGCGTCCGTTCTACGATATTGTCGCCAGTATTACAGCCGAAGAGTTCGGCCACGTCGAGCTTGTGGCCAACACCATTAATCTGATGCTTGAAGGCTCGACGTCTCCAGGTGCACCAGACACTACACCGCTCCGAATAGGGAAGGATGCACGCATGACCTCCCATTTTATTGAATCCGCGCAAACAGCACTGCCCTATGATTCCATGGGAAGACCTTGGGATGGTTCGAATGTGTTCAGCAGCGGCAATCTGATTCTTGATCTGCTGCATAACTTTTTTCTGGAGTGCGGGGCAAGAACACACAAAATGAGAGTTTATGAGATGACTGATAACAATACCGCTCGTGAGATGACTGGTTATCTGCTTGTGCGCGGCGGCGTACATATTCTTGCCTATGCCAAAGCGCTGGAGATTGCAACAGGGGTAGACGTGACCAAGCTGATTCCGATCCCCAATCTGGACAACAAAGCCTTTGATACCACACGCAAATGGGAAGCGATGGGTGAGCAGCGCCGGTTGTATACGTTCAGTGACAAGGATTATCAGCAGATCGCCCAAATATGGAAAGGCACACATCCGACCGACGGCGGTAAGCTGGAGGCTTTCGCGGGTTTGCCTGGTTACGGAGGGCCCATCCCCGAGCTGCCTGACCTGCCGGAGGAATTCGCGCCCGGTATATCCCCGGAGGATTTTCTACAGATCGCAGAACGCCTGAAACGAAATGCAGGACTCTAACTGACAAAGAAAAGGAAAACGACCGGAGCATACCTCCAATCGTTTTCCTTATTTCTATTGTATCTCAGCTACGACTGATGGATTGATGCAATTCTTAAGTATGATGTTTCCAATTACAATCGAAATCGCAAGATTGTTATTGCCGCTCAGTAAACTCTACGACGAGCACCCTTTTCCTATTTGCGTTAACATGTCCTCTTGATACCGCTCTCACCGAAGAGATCAAGTCGTTGCCGTTCGGGATCAGGACAGGTGTAATCAGCGGCAGGCCGGCATTCTGAATTATATCTCTGTCAAATTCAATTAATAGCTGTCCCTCAAGCACAGAATCTCCGCTTTTCACATGAGTAACAAAGCCATTACCTTTCAGTCCAACTGTATTAATGCCAATATGAATCAATAGCTGGATTCCTGTGGCATGCTCTAAAATAACAGCATGTTTGCTTTTATCCATAACATGGGCTACAACTCCGTCAAACGGAGCATACACCTTGCCATCAGAAGGGTGAATGGCTATGCCCTCCCCCATATGTTTTTCCGAAAATGCAGGGTCAGGCACTTGCTCCAGATCAACAACAGTTCCATGCATGGGCGAGGCAATCTCCAGCTGTTTAACGTTGGGACGAGATGCGGGAATAGCCGATGGCAATGTCGTTTCAGATGGGATTGCTTGGTTTTCAACCGGAGAATCGTTACCCGTAGCCTCCTCCTCTGTAGCGGGTTGATCTTTATAACCAAAGAACCAGGTCAGCGCAAAAGCAATGGCCATCGCTGTGACATTCGCTACGATATACAGAGGCAGCTGACTATTCAGGTACAGCAGAGTTCCCGGAATGACCGTGACAGCCATGCCTGTTCCTTGCAGATGGAATAATGATGCGATAAAACCGCCCACTGCGCCCCCGATCAGACCCATAACAAACGGTTTCATATATCGCAGATTTACACCAAAAATCGCTGGTTCCGTAATCCCGAGAAAAGCAGATAAGGAAGACGGCAGAGCAAGCGCTTTGAGCTTCATATTTTTTGTCTTCAGACCAACAGCAAGACATGCCGCTCCTTGCGCAGCCATAGCACACGTAATAATTGCGTTGAACGGGTTAAATCCCGTTTTCTCCAGTAGTTGAATTTCCAAGAAGTTAAAGATATGATGTACACCCGTAACCACAATAATCTGATGCAAAAATCCGATAATAATGCCTGCTATGCCGAAAGGCAAATCGAGCACGGCTGTTGTGCCATGCAGCACCCATTCTTCAAGCGAATGAAATACAGGACCAATCGCAAACAGTCCGAGTGTAATCATAACCGTTAGCGTAATAAATGGCGTCAGAATCAGATCCAGTGCCTCAGGTACACGCCTGCGCAGCATCTTTTCGAACTTGGCACCGATCAAACCTACGAAAAATGCTGGCAGTACCGAGCCCTGATATCCTACAACGGGGATAAATCCGAACATCTGCAGGGGCTGTACCGAACCATCGGCTACAGCATATGCGTTCGGCAGCGCTGGATTCACCAGCATCAGGCCGAGCACGATCCCGAGAACCGGGCTTCCCCCGAATACGCGGAATGCAGACCAGGCTACAAGTGCAGGCAAGAAGGCAAAGGCTGTATCCGTAAGAATCTGCGTAAAAAGCAGGAAGTTTGGCGATATATCATCAGGCGTTGCACCGAACCAGGCCAGAATTTCATTTTGCGTGAGCAAACCGCGCAAGCCCATGAACAGCCCGGTTGCGACAAGCACGGGAATGATCGGAACAAACACGTCACCAAACGTGCGAATAGCACGCTGGAATGCATTGCCTTCCTTTTTCCCCTGACTCTTCACATCTTCCTTCGATGTTCCTTCGATGCCAAGCTTCTCAACCTCTTCGAAGATGCGATTCACTGTGCCTGTACCGAAGATGATCTGATACTGCCCGGAATTGAAAAAAGCACCTTTGACTTTGTCGATATTCTCGACCTTCTTCTGATCAATCTGCTGTTTATCTTTCACCATAATGCGAAGCCGTGTTGCACAGTGTGCAAACGAAGCAATATTATGCTTTCCGCCGATCGCTTCAATAACTTCCTGCGCAATACGCTGATTGTCGGACATACTGTCTCATTCCTCTCCGTTCGTCTAATAATTCCACTTCATTGCTGTGAAATCGGCACTTCCGCCGTATGCAAAAAATCGAATAGCTATACTGTCACGACTTGGAAAAATCCGGCTGGTGAACACCTCTTGTCCGTCGTTGACGAATAGCTCAACCGAGGATGAATCAACAAACATCCGCAGTTTAATGACATCTGCCTCCAACGCACATTGACGAATTGTTCCATTGGCTTCGGACAGAGCTGCTCCCGATTGACTGCGATCCAATTTAAGTTTGTGCTGCAAACAATCATACTGAATGACCGTTTTTTCCGTGGCGCTCGCCCGGAATTCGATACCAGCATGTTCTGCACCCTTCAGATTAATCTCACATTCAAGCTCATACGTGATGCCATGAAAATTCACGACTGTCTTACACTCATCGTTCAGGGTAAGCTTCGCTTCGATACCCTGTTTATCTCTGCGAAGCTGTTCCATTTCCGCAACAGGCCGCTGGATGAGCTTGTTACCTTGAACGGACAGTTCCCGCGGTATCGTTAAGCAGTGTGCCCAGCCACTGTCATCGGTGGGATACACGAGATCAGGAAGCCCCATCCACGCAACCAAAATTCGTCTGCCATCCGGCGAATGCATCGTTTGTGGAGCATAGAAATCAAAACCACGGTCCAGCTCTTGAAATGGGATATGATTAAAGGCTCTCGTTTCCAGGTTCAAGGGCTCGCCCAGAAGGTATCCGGATTGATAAATGTTCTGGAATTGATCTCCTGCAGCCTGAATGCCTTGTGGTGAGAAGATCAGCACCCCTAGCCCATCCAGTTCCATGTAGTCCGGGCATTCCCACATGTAGCCAAAGGAAGGCAATGCTGTAATGATCTCACCGAGAAACTGCCAATGTTTCAAATCCGCGGAGCGATAGAGCACTGTACAACCCGTCTCATTCGTACGCTGGGCTCCTATGACACAATAATAAGCATCCCCATGCAGCCATACCTTGGGATCTCGGAAATGCTCGGTATATCCAGGGGGCACTTCAGGAATGACCGGCTGCTCGTATTTGGTGACTACATGCTGCTCATCCATAACCGCCAAGCACTGATACGGATGTCTGATCCAATTTTCATCACGGGTATTGCCCGTGTAGATCAGGTTCAACCTGCCGTCCTTCTCAACCGCACTGCCTGAATATGCTCCATGAGAGTCATACGGGCTTCCTGGTTCAATTGCAATGCCGATATTCTCCCAATGGACCAAATTGCGTGAGCGTGTATGATACCAATATTTCATCCCGTGTTCTGTACCGAGAGGAAACCATTGATAAAAAAGGTGATAATAACCCTCGTAATAAGAAAATCCGTTAGGATCATTAAGCAGGCCCGTGACAGGCTGAATATGATAACCTTGTCTCCAGGGACATGCTGCAATCTGCTTCTCAAGCTTTGCTAATTCTCCCGGCTCGGCCTGATCAATCCGTCTATAGAGCTGTGCTCTAGTCATTTTCATAAGTCCTCTCAATCTCCATTCATGCTGCAAAATCATAAGTCCCCCCAGAGGAACCGGTTCCAATATAAACAAAAAAATAATTCCATGCCCCCGCTTTCCGCTATCCTTTGTTTTCGTTTCAAAGTCAAACAATGGATTGGAACCGGTTCGATGGAATTATCATAAAGGATCATTTTATATTTTGTCAACGCTTTCTCGGGAAATCAGCTCAACATCCAGGATCGTCTTCTGCCTTACGCTCTGCCCTTCTACAAGCTGACTAATGTGGGCTGCGGCAAGCATTCCTGCCTGCAAATAATGATATTTTACGGTGGTCAGTGTTGGATGAATCATCTCCGTAATATCATAGTCCCCGAACCCCGTTACCGATAAATGCTGCGGAATAGAAATGTTCAGGGAAAATGCCGTTTTCATCACACCCATTGCAATATTGTCTGTTGCCGCCACAATTAGCGTGGGCATGCTTGCTTCCAGAATGGTCTGTGCTGTAACAACTGCTTCTGACATCTTAAAGCTGGTCTCGTAATATCTGACCTTACAGTCGCTGCACTCGGCTACAGCGCGTTGAAATCCGCGTTTGCGATGAATACCTACAGCCTGGTCTCTCTCGCTAACTCCAAGGTACACAATATCCCGGTGTCCCCGTTCAATTACGTGTTTCCCCATGACATAACCCGCCTGATCATCATTATGAATCAGACTGTGCAGCAGTTCATGCTGCTGTCCCACAAGCAATACGGGAATTTGAATGTCCTCAATAGCTTTCAGATGAGCATCGGTGATCTCAGCAGCCAGCAGAATAATTCCTGACACCTTTTGTCTGGCAAAATCATAAATGGCATCAATTTCGCGCTGCATATCCTGACTCGTATTGGCAATAAGCATCTGATATTGGAGCCCTCTTAGCTCCTCATCAATGCCAATCAACGTCTGGGAGGTTGCATACGAATCCAGACGTGGAACAACCGTGCCGATAATGCTTGTCTTTTTCGCTTTAAGACTGCGCGCAAATGTATTGGGAACATAATTATATTGTTTAATGATACGCTCTATTTTCTGACGGGTATTCTCACTAACCGAGCCGCCGTTCAGGAAACGCGACACCGTGCTCTTCGCCACACCCGCCATCTGAGCAATATCGGCAATGGTTTTATTCATAAAGAAACTCCTCTGTGTCTAAATAAGTTACACTAAAGATAATTTACACGGGCACTTCGATGACAGAATAACCTTCCAATCGCTGTTATCCCCAGATTTTTTTGAGTTCCTTCTTCAATGGGAAAATCCGATGATAAAGGCGACCGCTCAGCTTTTACAGGTTTTTTCTGTCCTCTCCGTTTCTGTGTAAATGATTAGTCCAACTTATTTATAAAATCGTTCGTCTAAGTATTATACCGCGAATTATAGTCCTCAGCGAACATATCAACATAAACTTTCCACACCAAAAAGCCCGGCACCCGCAGAGATTCACACAGAAAGTGTGTTCCAATGCGTACCGGGCTTGGTTATGTTGTCAAACTTCAATGATAATCGGCAGGATCATCGGTCTGCGCTTCGTTTGCGCGTAAATATAATGACCGATCTCGTCCTTCAGCTTGCGTTTGATCACATTCCACTGATTCACGCCAGCCCCCGTCAATTCCTCTATCCGGCTGACAACCCGCTCATGAAGCTCTTTCATGAATTGCTCCGAATCCTTCACAAACACAAATCCTCTTGAAATAATCTCGGGGGGAGCGACCATCTGCTTCTCTGTTTTACTGAGAGTGGTGACGATGACCAGCATACCGTCCGACGACAGCTGTCTGCGGTCCCTGAGTACAATATTGCCCACGTCACCGATCAGCAGCCCGTCAACCAGACTGTTGCCTGATGGAATCTTGGGACCTGATGAAGCGATCCCCTCCCTGTACTCCACCATATCTCCATTGTTCACAATGAAGACATGACTTGGCTCAATACCGACAGATTCAGCAAGAAGCCTGTGCTGATACAGCATACGGAACTCGCCATGAATCGGGACCAGATAATCCGGTTTCATCAAGGTGAGCATCAGCTTCAACTCCTCCTGACTGCCGTGCCCTGACACATGCATGCCCGCTGCTCCGCTGGAGCCATAGATAACACGTGCTCCCAGTACGTACAGGTTATCAATCACATGGGCCAGATTTCGTTCATTCCCTGGAATAGCTCCCGCAGCAATAATCACGGTATCTCCGGATTCAATGCTGACTTGTGGATGCTTGCCAGCAGCTAGACGGGACAATGCCGCCATCGCTTCACCCTGGCTTCCCGTACATAACACAACGACCTGCTCGCGTGGGAATTGTCCTGAATCAGCTGCCTCAATTAAAAGTCCGTCTGGAACATCGAGATATCCCAGTTCACTTGCCACACTCACCACGTTAATCATACTTCGTCCCAGCAGCGCCAGCTTGCGTCCGGTCTGAAAGGCGGCGTTCACAATCTGCTGTACTCTGCTGATATTCGAAGCAAAGGTAGAGATGAATACTTTTTGCTTGGCCCGAATAAACGCATCGAGAATGTGATCTCCGACTACACGCTCCGAAGGGGTGAAGCCTGGTCTTTCCGCATTGGTGCTCTCCGACAGCAGCACGTGCACCCCCTGCTTGCCAATCTCGGCCATCCGATGCAAGTCAGGAAACGGACCGTTCACAGGAGACATGTCAAATTTAAAATCCCCGGTATGTACCACATTTCCCGCAGGTGTCTGAAAAAAAATCCCCAGACAATCCGGAATGCTGTGACTCGTTGCAAAGAATGAAACCTCCATGCTGCCCAGTGCCAGTCGAGAATTCGCATCAATGGTATGCAGGTCTGTCTGGCGCAGCAGGTTGTGCTCTCTCAGCTTCAATTCGATCAGACCACGTGTCAGTCTGGAAGCGTACACAGGAATATTCATTTGTTTTAACAGGTAAGGTATCCCGCCGATATGGTCTTCATGTCCGTGTGTAACAACCAGAGCCCTCACTTTATCGACATTTTCGAGCAGATACGTTACATCCGGAATGATCAGATCAATCCCCGGCATCGTCTCGTCAGGGAATTTGGAACCGCAGTCAATGACAATAATGTCCTGATCGTACTGGATCAAATACATGTTTTTTCCGATTTCGTTCACGCCGCCAAGTGCAGCAATATACAGCTTGTTATGTGCGAGCTTCAAAATGCATCCATCCTCCTAACATCACGTTTCTCCATTCTTGTCTCCGTTTCTTGTCTATCCCTAGTATGGAAAGAAACGCTTTGGTTATGCACAAGTAAGTATGTATGCCAAAAAACCACATACGGAAATATTCATTCCGCAGTAGCTCATTCACAGAATAACTCTCTTTTTAAATTCCAATATATTACTTTTTTTGTCCCAGTAATGATATAATGATTACAAAATAAGGGGGGTGAATATATGAAAAAGAAATTGACTCTACTCGGAATAATTGCTGTCTTGACTCTTTCAATGTCCTCGCTTATCTCAGCAGCACCTTCTGATCCAGTAGGTCCTCAATGGACTTGCCCGCTTCCGCATAAGGCTTGCCCAGAACCTTATTAATAAATTTTTGAACTTAGCTGGCTAGGATTACTAGCCAGCTATTCTATTTCAGCTTTGATGTTGATCTCCGCTGTCCTTCTTACAAAAAGGGGTACTTCAATCGTATAACCGAGTTTACCAGCACTTTACCTTGACTGAAGTATGTCCTGTTCATACGATTTGACTTCCTTGATCCACTGTTCACGAACAGGCACACCCTGCTGGGCACAATAATAATCCCACACCGCACCAAACGGATAAGATTTGAACTCTTCCGTAAGCGCAAGGCGTGTCGTATAATCGCCCTCCAGCTCCGCCTGTTTCAGTGCATCCACCGGCTCCAGCATCGCCCGCAGCAGGGCTTTGATCGTATTGCGCGTACCGACAACCCATGCCGCTACACGGTTAATGCTGGCATCAAAGAAGTCCAGTCCGATGTGTGTCGTACCCAGCAGCTCATGACGTACCAGCTCACGGGCAATTTCAAGCAATTCATCGTCCATGATCACGACATGGTCGCTATCCCAGCGCATCGGCCGGCTGACATGCAGCAGAATGCCACTCGTAAATAAAGCCAAAGAGGACAGCTTGCCTGATATCACTTCTGTTGGATGAAAATGCCCTGCATCCAGGCATATTAGAGTGTTATTTTGCAAACCGTAGCCCATATAGAACTCATGTGAGCCTACAACATAAGCCTCTGAACCAAGGCCAAACAGCTTGCTCTCAACTGCATCCAGATTGTGCTCCGGATTCAGCGGTTCTGCAAATACTTCGTCCAGTGATTCCTTCAGACGTTTGCGCGGTGACATGCGGTCTACCGGGTTATCCTTGAAGCCGTCCGGTATCCAGACATTGGTTACACAGGTTTGGCCCAATTGTTCACCGAAGTATGCGCCGATTTTCCGTGAAGCTTTACAATGATTGATCCAGAATTTGCGGATCTCCGGGTCAGGGTGACTGAGCGTGAAGCCATCGCTTGATTTTTCATGGGAAAAACAAGTCGGGTTAAAGTCCAGTCCAATTCCGTGCTCTTTCGCCCACTTTACCCAGTTCTCGTAATGCCTCGGCTCGATCTGGTCCAGCTCCACCTGTTCGTCTGTGTCGGCGTAGATCGCGTGCAGATTCACTTTATGTTTACCCGGAATGAGTGCAAAAGCCTGCTCCAGGTCGGCACGAAGCTCCGCAGGCGTTGTTGCTGCACCCGGATATTGCCCCGTAACAGATATGCCGCCAGTCAACTCCCCTTCCTGGTTCAGAAAACCTTTGACATCGTCTCCTTGCCAGCAGTGCACGGAGACTTTAATATCTGCCAGCTTGCTCAGCACATCATCTGTATTGATGCCATGCTGTGCATATAAAGCCTTTGCCGCTTGATACGCTTGTTCCACCTGATTATGCATTCGTCAAACCTCCCTTAACGTGTAAATGCTGCCGGTACACCACCATCAATGGTCAGCATGCAACCTGTCGTTTTCTCTGATTTCGATGAAGCGAAGAAGGCAATACCTTCTGCGATATCTCTCGGGTAGATATTAACGAGCAGCGTTGTGCGTTTCCGATAATATTCTTCCAATTGATCCGGCTCAATGCCATATGCAGCGGCCCGTTCGTTTCTCCATGATCCGTTCCAGATTGCTGAACCTTGTAAAATCGCATCCGGTAGAATCGTGTTGACACGAATGCCGTATTCACCGCCTTCTGCTGCAATGCAGCGTGCCAGATGTGCTTCAAGCGCTTTGGCCGAGCTGTAAGCAGAAGCACTTTTTCCTGCATATACCGAGTTTTTGGAGCCGATGAAGACCATGCTGCCACCGATGCCCTGTTCCTTCATCAGTTTGAACGCCTCGCGAGCAACCAGGAAATAACCGGTACCCAGCACGCTGATGTTCAGGTTCCATTCCTTGAGTGACGTTTCGTCAAAAGGACTGGACGTAGCAAGACCCGCGTTGTTCACAATGATGTCTACACCGCCGTATTGCAAAGCGGTTTCAGCATATGCAGCCTGTACTGCTTCCTCATCCGTAACGTCCATTTTGAGTGCAAATGCACGATTGGCACCATATTGATCGTTAATTTCCTGTGCGACCTTCCGGGCCCCCTCCAAATTAAGATCTGCAAGCACTACATGTGCACCTTCCGAGACCAGTTTGCGTGCTGTTTCACTGCCTATACCGCCTGCGCCACCCGTAATAAACGCCACCTTACGTGAAAACTCTGTCTCTGCCGGAGCCAGAGACAATTTGTACAGCTCCAGCGGCCAGTACTCCACATTGTAAGATTCGTTGGCACTGAGCGAAACAAATTGACCAAGGCTCGTCGCTCCGCGCATAACCGCTATTGCCCGATGGTACAATGCACCGCTTACTTGAGACAGCGCCCAGCTCTTGCCTGTGTTAATCATACCTACACCTGGAATGAGAATAACGCGAGGAGCCGCTTCAAACATCACGTCGCCTTCGTTTTTGTTCTCTTCAAAATATTGCTTGTACTGCTCCTTGTACGCAGCGATGCCTTCTGCAAGTTTCACTTTCAGTCCATCGATATCATCTGCATTCGGCGCCCAGTCAATAAAGAGGGGTACCACTTTGGTATGCACCAGATGATCCGGGCAGGCTGCACCCACTTGGGACAATTGAGCCGAATCCGCTCCACCTGCAAAAGCAAGCACGTCATCCTGATCGTCAAAAGACAAAATCATCTTTTTGCTGTCCGACACCGCTCCGCGAATGACAGGCATTACCCTTGCTGCAATCCGACGACGTGTTTCTGCCGGAAGTGCCGGATGTTTAACGCCGCCAAACAGCTCAGCTTCATTCACACGTGCCTCAATAAAGGCTTCCGCTTCATTAATAATTTTGATCGTCTGTGCGTAACAAGCCTCAGAGGTTTCACCCCATGTGACCAGACCGTGCTTCTCCATAAGTACAAGCTCGGCATTCGGATTGGCGAATACGCTTTCAGCAATCATCTTGGAGAGTGTGAACCCCGGACGGACATAAGGAACCCATACAAAGCGATCACCGTATATTTCACGTGCCAGCTCTTTTCCATTATCTGCACAGCATAAGCTGATGATTGCATCCGGGTGAGTGTGGTCTACATGTTTGTATGGAAGGAACGCATGCAGCAGCGTTTCAATGGAGGCACGCGGATGTTTGGCATCAATCATGCAATGTCCAAGGTATTCCACCATCTCTTCATCAGACATCGAGTCACGCTCCATAAGAGGGCCGATATCCTCAAGGGCCAGTCCGGTAAAATGCTTGGCTTCCATAGACGCCAGATCTGAGCCGCTTCCCTTCACGTACATCACTTCGACATCACGGCCGCGAAAATCCTTCACCATTGTTTTGACAGAGGTATTGCCGCCGTAAATATTGCACACCCGGCGATCCGTTCCGATCAGATTGGAACGATAAACCAACTGCTCAAGTCTTGTTTTTTTCTCAGCTGCCTGTGCTTCATTCCATAAACTCTGTACCATTTGTTCCCCTCCGATAATGTTTGTTTTCTTCCTTATTCGAGTGTATCATCTTTGTTTTATTTTGAAAACAAAAATTTTAATCCACAAACGGAAATATTCAAAGAAATAAACAAAATCAAAATCAAACTCACTGTTCCAACCGATAGTGTGTAAAACAACAAACAGGACAAAGCACCGTAACCTCTGCCTTGTCCTGTTCTATGTGAGTAGAATTTACTTTCATTTCGCCCCATTCGAATGACGTACTTAGAATATTCCTGCTTTTTGGGACGTATTTTTGATTCCGTATGTGTCGTTAACTACCGTATTACCGTAACTGGTCAAACTGCCGTTTGGACCCGTAGCCAGATCAAGATATTCCAGACCGGAGCTATTGCCATACCACGACCAAGCCAGCCACCCTACTCCCTTCTCCTGCCCATATCTCATAATTGCATATTCATCCACATCACCATTAGTGTGATAACCACCGAACTCACCAATAATCAACGCAAGCCCTTTATTGAGTACATTTTCCATGTTTGTTTTGACTGTAGCTGCATCCTTGCCTGCATATTCATACATGTGTATGGAAAATACCGTATTTTTCATCGGATCAGCTGAAAATACACTTTGACCATAATCCACAATCGATTGCGGATATTGTCCCCAGCCTGCCGCATCAACAATCAGTGTATTTTTAATTCCTGCGTTTCTGAGCTTTGGAATGGCTTTTTTATACCCCTCTGCCCATGCATTGCCGTTCCAGGTTCCATACCATTCATTTGCAATATTTACGATGACCCGATCCTCTTTGCCGATTAAAGCCTCTTTAATGCTGATCCAGTAATTTACTGCGGCATCCAGGGAATTATAATCATCCTTGCCAGTTGCATCATGAACTTCAAGCACAGCAATCATCTTATTCTGATTGACCACATTAATAATGTTTTTAACCGAATTCAAATCATCCTTGGTATATAACACTCCGTTGGACAGAACGATTCGTACCGTATTGGCTCCAGTTTTGGCTATCGCAGGAATAGCTGTGTTCAGATCATTTTTGAACCAGGAATGTCCGTGATTCACTCCCCTCATGACAAAAGGTTTGCCCGTCGAATCATACAATTTGTTTCCACTGACATAGAAGCCAGATGCAGCAGATACCTTAGGTGCCCCGCTTGCCAGGGACATGAGCATGAGAGCAGCAATCAAAGCAAAGATTGTACATTTTTTCAGTTGCAGCATTCGTTTACAACCTCCTGTTATTTTTTTATTTTGATTCACTTTGTAATAACAAAGGAACTAAAACCGACAAGGCACAAGTCGCCATGAAATGTAGACACGACTTGAAAGTCTGTAAAGCCCAATCCAGTGTTTTTTTAAACTAAAACACCCTAAAAATAAACTTATCGTTAAAGTAATAAATACATCATAAAATGATCGCGCTTACAAATCAAACATTTTTTACATTTTCAGGTTATTCAAACATCAAAAAGACCTCTACTCCATGAAATTGTTCAACATAGGCCTGATTCACATAATGCTCGGTCGTTCCCTTCCGAAGAGGTGTGATCAAAAGCCGCAGGGCATGACTATGAAGCAGATGCCGTGATTGTTTCAGACCGATTTTCCACGGCTGTCCATACTGAATATGATCCGTTAACAGCTGCCGATGAATGTACGCCGCGGCGACATCACCCTCGTAATCGACCTCCACAAACAGATCATTAACCTTTTCAGGCCAGCACGTATCTATGTTTAAATAGGCTGCATGTTCTTTCTCATAATCAATCTGAACCCGCGGCTCATAAGGCGATACCTGTAATGTATATGTCGTAAATATAGGTTGAAGTGATTCACACAGGGTGGCATATGCAGATGCTGATGCACGCTCTGGTGCAGGATAGATGCTTGCCTTAATCTCGCTTTGCCCAGCGGAGGTACAGATCAACTGTTCATTATGAACGTGCAGATGGCTGCTGCTGATCACTAATCTTTTTTCTCCACCTAGTTCAAAAAGAAAGGATCGCAGCGCTTCCTCACGCGTCAGCGTCATGATGCGAATGATGTGTCCTTCCAGCGTAGTTACGCTGAGTTCATGATGCTGGTGAAGCCGTAAGACTCTCCTTGAGTATTCTGACCTCTGCTTTCCTTCAATCGTCCCGGCTGTACAGGCTTATCCTCGGCATCCAGTGTAAAGCGAATGATACTCCAGGACTTGACGTAAAAGAAGGATATGCATCGTTTATCGGATCGTTCATCGAATCGTTCAGCTCCCCTTTGCCTTGATGGATTAATACAAGTTAAACTAAAAATCTTTATATATAAGACAGCCCTTTTGTTATCAGCATGAACGCCTGCTGATGGTTGATGTTGATCGCCAGCACCTGATGCAGCTCCTGTGCTGCTTCATTTTTTTGGTTCAGTCCGAGCAGGCCCAATGCCCGCATGTAATGACAATGCACTTTATTCCGCTGATGCAGATCGTCGTCAAATACGAGAAAGTCCGGCAATGATACTGCAAAATAGTCCATCTGAATATGATCGTGCACATGCCGCTCCGCATAATCCATCAGTTTATGAAATCGCCTTCTGGCTTCCTTGACATCGTTTCGCTTCAGCCACGCAAGTCCCTGATAAAACATCGACTCAGGCGGCTGATCATTGTAAAACATCGCACTCGAGGGTTCGTTCAATCCGGTTGATGCCCTGCGGAAGCTCAATTCCGCAGCCGCTGTCTGCTGCAGCTGTTCATATGCACAGCCCAGATAATAATGAAGTGCATTGTCTGCACTGCCCTCCAGCTTGCCTTCTCCCAGATTTTCCGGGTAAATCTGCGCTTGGTGCAATAATTGGATGGCCTCCTCCGGCTGTCTCTGTTCTATGAACTGCTTTGCCAGCTCTGTGAGAGCGATAACATACTGTCCGGTGACCTTGCCTTCTCCCCCCTCCCATGGGTGAAACCGCCACATCTGCAGCGCCCTCCATGCCTCCTGATGAAAACCCAACATATTTAGTAACGTAACCCATTCGATATAGAGATCATCTCGTTGGTGCACGAGCGGCATGTGGGCTTCAAGCTGGCGCATTCGCTGTTCTGGCGCACAGGACATCTTCTTCTGCAATTGATCCAGTTCATAAAATACACGGGCATCCTGCGAATCCAACCGAAACGCTTTCTCCAGCGAAGACAGGGCAAGCTCAGGCTGATGCATTTTGTTGTAATATGCCAAAGCCAGATTCCGATGTGCTGTTGGAAAGGCTGGGTCTATGCTGCAGGAACGCTCCCAGTGACGAATGGCATCCTCATAACGTTTGTGGTCATACAACCCGTTGCCTGTATAATAGTGGGCACGCGCGTCTCCGGGATCTGCTGCCAGCGCATCCTGCAGAATCATCAGCTCAAATGGCGTATTTGGAAAACAATATGTTGTCGGTGCAGCACTTGCCAGCTGCTGACATTCCAATGCTCTTTCCCGTTGATGCAGCTGACGATACACGTAGGCCTGAGCATAACCAAGCATAGGATAGGATTCAACCAACTGTGTTTCGGCAACATCAAGCAAGGTGATCGCTTCTTCCCACATACCGCACTCCGCATAATCCGCAGTGATGTGAAGATAATTGTGGACATCCCCCCGCATAATTTGCAGGAAATAATCCATGCCCCGTTTGGCCCGATCGGATTGACTACTCTGACTGCTATGATTGCTTTGATTGTTCTGTTGACTTGAATTGCTTTGGTTACTCTCGTTAGACTCACGCACAAGTTCTGCTTGAAGATGATCGGCAGGCCAAGCTTTGGATAAAAAAACCATCTCGCAGGCCGTTCCGTATTCCATCGGGTCCAGCTCCAGCGTTTCTGATGCATATATGTTTGCTTGTGTGTGACGCTCCAGTTTTCGCAGCAAAGCTGTTTTTAGATGACGTGCTTTATAATTTCTGCTGTTGCGAGTCAGCGCAAGTTCGACATGCTCCAGCGCCTGAATATACTGCTTCTGGGCTGTATCCATCTGGGCCAACGTATAATATCCGATATCCTGAAACTGTGCAGACCAGACCGCTTTGTACAATGCCTCGTAGGCCTCACTCTGCCTTCCTTGAAGTTTCAGACTTACCCCCAGCTGATAATAAGCTTCGCTATCGTATGGGTTAGTATTTTTCCAGGTAAGCGACTGAACCGCTTGTCTGAAATGCTTCTCGGCAAGCTGATACAAACCTCTGCGGACCTGCAACGTACCGTATGCAATATTTAGACGAATGTCCTTATAGTCGCGCTTCAGTCCTTCCAAATAATAAGCTTCCGGTTCATACGTAGCATGCCGATACTGCTCCAGATGAAGACCTGCCAGATACAGCTGTTCGATGCTATGAATCTCGGAGGGTAAGGGCAGAGGTTCCGCCGGATCGGGAATTTCGTGAATGCTGGGCTTTGCCGGCTGATAAAATACCAGAACCTCTCCATCCTTTGTAAGCACGTGCGCCTTTAATTGATGCCATTCTTCCTCGCCACTCCACGGAAAAGTGCCTGTATAAGATTGAACTGGAGAGAGATCACATATGTCCTGCAAATAAGTTGCTGTAGCCCCCTTTACTTCAATACGGGCCTGCTCGTACACACTCGTTGCATAGATCAGAATCCTCGTGCTGCCGCTTGTCTCATCCATCTCCAGATTTAGCGCTGCATCAATCGTTGCATTTTTCACTACACCTGCATCTTTATACGGCATAAAATATTGCGTAAATGATTTCGTCTCATACGGCTGCAGCCACGTAAAATCAGGCTGATTATCGGTGTAAACACCTGTCATTAATTCAATATACGGCCCATCCTCATCCGTCAGCTGCCGATCCCACGCTTTGCCAAAATCCCCGTTTCCCCACGTCCACTGCTTCTTGCCCGGAGAAATATGGTGATTGGCGACATGTAATAGTCCAGCCTTTACACTGTGATCATAACCGCCTACAAAATTGTAATCCGACTTGTAAGCCATATAAGACGTAGGAACAGGGATGTTCTTATAACGTGATATGTCTACCCCTTCTGAATAATCCATCTTGTAATACGTGCCTGTAGCGATCGGAAAACGGGAAACGTCGCGTTTGCCATGATCCAGCACCGCATGAACATCAGGTGGAAATACCGATTGCGTGTGATCATTCACAGCTACAGCCGGATTCGCCCACCACAGGAAAGTCTGGGGTTCATTTGTTCGGTTGTAGACCTGGGCATGGATTTCGAGATAAGCTTTCCCCGGATGCAAAGTAAAACCGGTTGTCACCTTGGTGCCGTACATCCGATCAATCTCGCCCACCCATACCGTGGCACTTCCATCATCGTTATCACCAAACGTGCAATCAACCGGGCCAAATGTGTTCGGGCGATGATGCTGCGGCCAGTTAAATTCAATTCCGCCCGATATCCACGGACCTGCAAGCCCTACAAGCGCAGGTTTGATGACACGGTTGTAATAGACAAAATCATATTGATTCGTCAGATCCAGTGCACGATAGATTCGACCGCCAAGCTCTGGCATGATCTCGATACGAATATATTCGTTTTCAATAATAATCAGACGATACGATTTGGGCTTCGACTCATCCTCAATCCGATCAATGACGGGATATGGGTACACTTTGCCCGAGCTGCCCTGATAGATTCGTTTTTCCAGAAACATCGGATTTTTATCCGGCTTGCCTGTATCGTAGGTTGCAATGTCTCTCTGCTCTTCCCATACCCGAACCTTTAGCCCTGCTGAAGCCTGTTCCAATTTCGCTCACTCCTTGCCTCGTAATACGTTGATCATACGCTGGCACCAGCAAGTGTAACATTGACATTCAGCGGTTCTTCATGGACGATCTTCGGATTGTTACGCTCCACAGACAAAGAGAGCACCCTTCACTGCAAGATGCAGTGACAAGGTACTCTCTTCTTTACAAGCGATATTGATGGAATCAGCCCTGATGCAATTTCTATTGGGGGCCATGTTTATTTACGTCTTGCAAAATCTACAAATATAAACTTGTCCGGCCGATGCCGTGACTCGGTATACTGGAACTGGCTGGTGTCCTCAAGATAGACCTGGCTTCTGACAACAACAACATTATGAAAGCCTTCCAGATCCAGCAGTTCCCTGTCCTCAGCCGTCGGTTCCTCCACCAGAATTTCTTTTTTGGCATAGGAGATCGATAACCCCAGTCCCTGCTCAATATATTCATAGATGGAATCTTGGCAGATATCCTCGTCAAGCCCGGGGATTAAACGCTGGCTGATGTAATCCTTGTCCAGAATAACCTGCTCCCCGTCCACCTTACGAACACGATTAATCTGCCAGACTTGCTGCTGCTGAGCAAAGCCCGTCTTCTGGCTCAACGCCTGATCCACCGCTTGTTCTCTGAAAAGTTTAACAACGGTTTGCGCACGGTGTCCCATCTTCTGCGCCAATTCTTTAAAGCTGACCAGGCCTGATACGGGAAAATCAATTTTACGTATGTCAAGAACAATGGAGCCTTTCCCCTGAATCTTCTGAATATAACCTTCCTCATACAGCATCTTGAGCGCCTTACGTATCGTCTCTCTGGATGTTTGGTATCGTTCTGACAGCTCCAGCTCCGATTGAAGCAGTGTGCCCGCCTCAATCTCTCCATTCCGAATACGTTCCGCAATATCTTCGTATATTCGGATAAATTTATTGTTCATTTTTCATCACCATAGCTCATTACCCTTTTTATCATATTGGCAACCTGTAATCTCGTTCAATGACTCCTATTTCTCATTTCTGATTTTGACCAAGGCTTCTTCAAGAACACCTATGACTCTATCACACCATTGATCAAACTCAGGATCAGCAATCTGCAATTCAGGGTGCTCCAAAATGTGCTTGATTGTGCTGCGAATCCCTTGATCCGCCCTCGTAGTTGCTACAAATTCAGGCACGAGCCGTTTCAGCTTGCTGTTGTCAAATACAACCGTATTGGCTTTATCTCCAAGCAAACTGCCCCGCAAGTCCAAATCGCTGCTGGCCGCTAAAAACTCGGAAGGCACATGAACGGTATGCAGCTTGACGCCAAGCGTGCCCGCAATAATCTCATGAATCTGGTTCCAGGTGACAGACTCATCCGAGGTGATATGTACAGCTTCACCGATCGCATGAATGTTGCCCATCAATCCGATAAAACCTTTGGCAAAATCGGTATTATGTGTAATCGTCCATAACGAGGTGCCGTCACCGTGAATGATTACCGGTTTATTTTCCAGCATACGCTTGAGGACCTGCCAGCTGCCCTTCGCACCATGCACGCCAAGCGGCACCGATTGGTTGCCATACGTATGACTTGGACGAACAATCGTAACAGGAAAACCTTCGTCCCGGTACAATTTCAACAGATAGTCTTCACATGCAATTTTGTTTCGGGAATATTCCCAGAATGGATTGCTTAAAGGTGTGCCTTCGGTGATTCTGTAGTCAGATAACGGTGTTTGATATGCCGATGCAGAGCTGATGAAGATGAACTGCCTGGTTTTGCCTTTGAACAAACGATAGTCTCTCTCCAGTTGGGAGGGTACAAAAGCAATAAAGTCTGCCACAACATCAAATTCAAGCTCGGCAATCAGCTCGGCTACACGACTCTCATCATTAATGTCAGCCTGAAGGACCCGGACCTCTGCGGGCAATTCATCGTTATGGTTCCCGCGGTTGATCAAATACAGTTCGCAGCCCTGCTTCGCAAGCATCTCTGTAATCGCCGTGCTTATGGTGCCTGTGCCTCCAATAAATAGCGCTTTCATCTCTGCACCTCCAGATCAATTTGCATCCACGTTCATGATAGCATGCACGACAAAAAGGAGCAAAGTCCGTTAGAACGAACTCTGCTCCTGTTATACAAATTATATCACCTTGATTGTTCCGTAAATCATATACATACCGCAGTGAAGTTCGTATTCTCCCGGCTTGACGTTCTGATCCACCGTGTAATAATTGTCTCCCTTTTGCATATACAGGTCCATACCTAATTTCTCTGCAGCAACCGATTTGACGTGTGTCACGCTCCGAGTCAGAATGAAATTGATTTTCGTAGGCACCCCGGATTTTACCTCAATGACATTAGGCTCGAATCCATCGTTGCTTACGTTAACATCAATAACTTCATATCCTTTCAAATCCTCTGGTGTCTCGGCTTGAGCAGTCACTGCTTTGCCTGATCCCGGGGATACGTCTTTACCCATGAAATATACAAAAAATGATCCAAGCAGGGCAACTACGGCTACACCCAAAGTTAATAAAGGCCATGCTTTCTTAAACCAGCTATTCATATGAACACTCCTTATTGCATTGTCCCATCTTCATTTGTGAGGTGGATGGATGTACTTTACAAGCATACCCCATTCACTGCTTAATGAAAATGACCCCTCCGGGCTATTCCCTGACTAACCTGTGAACAAAATGAGAAAAGACCTGATTTCTCAGGCCTTGTATGACATTATGCATGGACAGCAGGTTCCAGCAACTCACTCAGGAATATAAAGGACGGCTCTGGCTCTGGCTTCGTCTCATTCGCATTTTATACAATTCTGGCAGAGCGACACCGATTAATACGATGATCACACCGATCCACTGCAATCCACTCACATGCTCATGCAGAACAATTGAGGATAACAGCACCGCAACCGGAAGCTCCACCGCGCCCAGAATGCCAGCCATATCTCCACCGATATGCGGCACTCCAATTGCAAACAGAACAGGTGGGATAAATGCGCCGAAGAATCCCAGCAGCAATCCGAACACAAGCAGCTGACTCCAGATCAAGCCGTTGAAGAGGAAGGTCGGCGGGAACAGAATACATAACAGGATCAAACCGCCTGTAACCATCCAGGCACTGCGAAATGCCGGGTGTGCAGAAGGAACGGCTTTACCGCTAAAGAGCACAAACAAGGAATAACTGACCGCAGCCATTAGGCCAAGAGCAATACCAAGGCCGCTGAACTCACCAAGCCCCTGCTCCAGAAAACCTGCTGCTAGCAATGTGCCGCCAAACAAAATGAGCAGTGTCAGAAACGTCACTTTATCCGGACGCTGACGTTTGCTGATCGCCTGAATCAGTACACTGATCCACGTAAATTGAAAGAGCAGAATGATTGCTAATGAAGCAGGTATATAACGCAACGATTGATAATAAACGAGACCGGTAATTACGGTTGGTGTACCTGCCGCCATCAGCAGCAGACGCTGCTTCCAGGTCAAACGTGCAAACACGGTTGAAGCGGACGCTGACGCAGTTTTTCCGTTATGCTGTACACCGCGCTTGCTTCTGCGTCCAGCTCTGAAGCGAGTGTATAATGCCAGCATCCAGGACAGAATAAAGCCGGTAATCAGTTGGGTGCCCACCACTTCGCCAAGCTGGTACCCTTGACCATAAGCGAGCACAACAATCGTGGACAGGATACCGTAGCTCATCGCTCCTGCCAGGACAGACAAATAATATTTCATGATTCAATAAACCTCCTGATAATCCAAAAATACGTACCGAATTCGGGTTTAAGTAAGGTCACAATGATCTATCTGGCAAATTGTCAAATGCAAAAAATCCTAACTCCGTGCAAGGAATACGTTGATTCCCTGGCATCGTAGTTAGGAAGTATAGGCTTCCCGTAGAGACCCTCGCCCTGTGTACACTTTTGGCCTGCGAGGTTATACGAAATGAAATATGCAATTTGAGATATCATTCATGTGACGACTTTTCATATATTACATGTGGAGTGAGCTTGTGTCAACCCCATTTCAATTTTAATTCAAATCCCATTCCAGTGTAGTCTGCAGCCCTGCTTGTAACCCTTCCAGATCCAGTCCGTCCACGGCAAAAGCTTCCCGAATCAAGGATGGTGCGATAAACTCGTCATACTTGCCAAGATAAGGCGCTTCGTCCTCCGCTAACAATGCAGAAGCGTCTTGTGCCATACGGCATTCACTCATCATCTCGGCTAACAACGTTCGTTCATCCACTTTACCCGAAACGACAAAATAATATGGCTCCATCGGCACGACCGAACGCAAAGCCAGCCTTTCCGACAGATTATGCTTCATCAGCCGCTCCAGTGTACGGAACGCCTTGCTGCCTACCCACGGCAATACATACATGGAATCCCCGCCTGCCGGTATGACAACCTGCTTGAGCAAGCCGCTCTCGCGTGCAAGGCGTCTTGCCCGTTCCAGTCGATTGACGGCTTGGGGTGACAGATAAGGGTAGATGACCGAATCGGACAGCACCTCACGCATTTTTTGAACAACAGCGGTATGAATATCTCCCCCTGCCCCGAGCCACAGCGTATCGACCTTGCCTTTGGCCGGCTTCACATACACAGCCTTATGCTTGTGGTCCACCTCTTCGACCTTCCACAGCTTGCCTGCAAGCGAGAAGCAGTAACCCGGCGGCGGAACCGTTGTAATGGACCCGATCTCCTCCGAGCCGTTCAGCACTTTATGCTCTTCATCATCCTTAAACACGGCATAGAAGCGATAGTTGTTCACAATCTTTTCACCTGTGAGTCCGATAATCAGCGTCTGCTCCTCGGTCCACTGCAGATGGTCTGTTTTAATCAGATAATTGAGGAAGGTTTGATATTGATCGGGTGTAATCTCTGAAAATGGTGCCAGGCTGAGAATGGCTGCGGCAATTTCTCCGGGTTCCGCTTCCCCCATGCTTTTCAGCATACTCATGGTCTGGTGATACAGGACACCAATCGGCATCCTTCGAGCCTCCAGCGGCTCTACCCATTTGGTTCTGACATACAGCTCAATGACAGCAATGGCGCGCATTAACGTCCATGGCATACGAGCAGGAAGCTGCGCCTCCTCGTCCTCTTCCTCGGGGCAGACAAAAAGCATCTCCGATGCCATGTCATCACGCCTCCCTGATCGTCCAAGCCGCTGTACAAAGCTCGATGCGCTGTATGGTGCCCCCAGCTGAACCACCCGCTCCAGTTCTCCCAGATCGATCCCGAGTTCAAGCGTCACTGTCGCTGCTGCAACAGCCGGACCTGCACCCGTGCGCAGTGCCGCTTCCGTTTCTTCTCTCAGCATGGCCGAGATGCTTCCATGGTGAACATGAAACACATCCCGCTCCTCTCTTCGCGCAGCGACACGGCGCATCTCCAGAATCGTCAATTCCGCATCGGTGCGGCTGTTGGTGAAGATCAGCGCTTTTTTACGATGTGTGCTCTCGTATATAAAGTCATAATAGGCTTTGCGTGCATGATGCAGCTGCTCTGCCTGTTCCTCGTTCTGTGCATCCGGGAATGAAAAATGCTCCACCCGCAGCCTCAGCTTGCGCCCGCCGGGTGAAGATACAACATCCACGCCTTGCCGTGTTCCCGCAGCCAGCCAAGCGGTAGCTGTATCATAATCACTCAATGTGGCCGACAGCCCTACTCTTCGCGGGGCACAGCCAGCCATACGTTCAATTCGCGCCAGCTGACTCAGCACCTGAATGCCCCGATCTGCTCCCATAAAGGCATGTACCTCATCAATGATGACATAACGCAGATCGTGGAAGAGGGCAGGGATGGCATTCGGCCGATTCATTAGCAAGCCCTCCAGCGACTCGGGTGTAATCTGCAGCACCCCTGACGGATTTTTCATCAGCTTGGTTTTCTCCGCCTGAGGAACATCCCCATGCCAATGCCAGACCGGAATATGACCTTCGGACAACAGGTCCTTCAGACGTTCAAACTGGTCATTAATCAGTGCTTTCAAGGGGCCAATATAGAGAATTCCCACCGACTTGGAGGGCTGGTCGTACAACTCCGTTAATGCAGGAAAAAAGGCAGCCTCCGTCTTGCCAGAAGCCGTACCTGCCGCAATCAGCATATGATGTGAGGTATGAAAGCAAATATTGCACGCCTCAATCTGGGCAGGACGCAGGGCTTCCCATCTTTTTTTATATATAAACTCCTGCACAAACGGGGCCAGTCTGTAGAATGGATTGTCACTCATAGCTCGAACTCCGCCAGAAAATCATCCACGTCATCCCCTTCGGTTGAACCCGCTTTTCCCTGTATTGAGGCTTTGGCCTGTGCTGTTCGCTCACCGAGCAGCTGCTCATACGTCACTTCCGGATTCTGATGCAGCGTATGCAGCACATCCATAAAGTCACGCACCACTTCCCGTGTTGTCAAAAGCTCATCTGCTCCCAGGCGATTCACCGCCATTTGCATAAAATCAACTAATTGTTCATCGCTCAAGCTCGCTGTATACGCAAAATGAAGCGCATGGATCTGGCGCAGCTTCTGCAATAAAATCAAAATCTCTTCATGCGACAGCATCGCCAGCTTGATGATAGGCCCGGTATAATTCGCATACGCACTGGCGGCATAACGACCGTCAACAAGTCTCGAACGAAGGGCTTCGTAGCTGTATAAGCCGCGACGTTCATCCTCCACAAACTGAGGTGTGCCCCCCACAAAAATACCCAGATGCTCTGCTTTTCCCTGCATCGTATCGTTAAACATGGTCAGCAGCTTCTCGTAATTGCTTTGGCGTGATACGCTATTTGTAATTTTATACAGGTTCACTGCTTCGTCGATGAAAAGCAGCAGTCCTTTGTAACCGATACGTGCCGTAAATTCAGACCACAATTTGAAGTAGTCATACCAGTTATCGTCATCAATAATGACGCCGACAGACAGCTCCTTTTTCGCCTCCGTTTTGGTCGCATATTCCCCCCGAAGCCAGCGGAGTGCTGACTGCTTCTGGTCATCGTCCTCATGTTTGTAACCATTCCAGTACGCTGCCAGCACCTTTGCAAAATCAAAACCGTGAACCAGATTCTGCATCTCACCTGTCACCATATAAATCTGCTTTTCGACCTCTAATGCCAGGGCAGGGTCATCCGGGCGCAAATTCAGGGCATTCATTGTCGTCTGCTGCAAACCTGCAATCCATTTTTGCAAAATAGGCTCCAGCGCGCCGCCATCCGGGCGTGTGCGGGTGGATAGACGTGTCATCAGTTCACGATACGTGGCCAGTCCCTGACCTTTTGTGCCGACAAGCCTGCGTTCCGGGGATAAATCCGCATCCGCAACAACAAATTCACGATCCATCGCATAGTTGCGAATCATCTGTAAAAGAAAGCTTTTACCGCTGCCATATCGGCCTGTAATCAGCTTGAACGCAGCACCGCCTTCGGCGATATTTTCCAAATCTCGCAGGATCGCCTCCACTTCCGGCTTACGTCCCACAGCAATCTGCTCCAGCCCGATTCGTGGAACAACCCCTGCCGTTAAAGAGTTAACAAGTGCAGTGGTCAAGCGTCTGGGAATTTTCATTGCCGACTGTCCATTTTCCGAAAAATTCAGGTTGCCCGTTTTATGTTCTGTCACAGTTAACACCTCTTCACATGTTCAAATACATCCATATATTCAGGAGCAATCCGATCTCCGTCTATGAGCAGATCACCAATCGTCTCCATTGCAATATCATTGATTTCATCCAGTAAAAGCGCGGGCATTGTGCCGATTTCATTCGCCAGACGCATCAGCTCAGCATCTACATGATCACCAAGCAGCACTTGAACAGCCTTCACATGCCGCGTCTCCAGCTGCCCGGCAAAATCATGCCATTCTTGCTGCAAGCTGGCTGAAGCGGACTCGTCCCATTGCAGTTCAATCTTCGCTGAAGATGCATCTTCCCGCAGGAACTGCACTTCTGACTCTACAGAGGATTTTGCTTCGAGCAGTTCGTTCATCTCTGCTGTTTGATTTGAGGTTGTGGTAGTGGCTGCTGCGCTAGCTTGTTCACGGCTTGGGCCATCTTGTTGCTCTGTGAACCGCGGCGCTGCAGGCATCTTCTCTTGGTCTGGTTCAATCATTTCAGACTCGACAGGAACCTCGGAAGCAGCAGAATCAAACACGGATTGCTCGGTTTCCTCAATCGTCAGTGCCTTGCGTACATACTCGCTGTCCTCCTGTAAGGAGGCTAGCTTTGCCGTATCAATCTGAATTACGGGTGCTGGTGCTGTCTCCGTTTGTTCGAGCGCATATGCCTTCTCTATATACCGCTCAATCACACGGGCAAGCTCAGGTTCCAAGGTTTTGCCACGCAATCGACCTCTGAAACCCAACAGCTCTCGAAGCTTATTCTCCGTACAGCGATAGATTCGGGTTAACCGCTGCACAAAATCCTTCTGTTCACCCAGTGGAAAATAAGTAAACGAAACGGACCTGCCGTAGATGGACTCGTCATACACCGCTTTGCGAAACAGCGTACGCTCCATCGTTTGCTCAGCCCCCGGGCTTAACTCAGGCAGCAGTCCATGCTGCTGCGTTCGCTTAATATAGGAATGCGCTACAGCCATGACTTGGGGAATGTATCGTTCCATCACTGCTTTGCCGCCATCCCGATAAAACGTGTTAAGCGAGATATCATAATCATAATATCGCTGCAGCATCTCCAGCGTAAGATCGGAAGCATTTTCTTCCATAATCCGCTGTAATTCCTTATCCAGCAACGGTGCAGGCAAATAACCGCCAGCGAGCAGCATGACCTCATGCAGCCGCGGCTGAAGCTCGTGCACGAGCACAAAATCGACGATCCACTCCTGCATATACGCATCTAACTGAGGCAGCCGTTCACGATAATTAATCCACAGCCGCTTTAATTGCTCGTAGCCCTGCTCGGGATGCAGCCAGCCTATGCCATTGATCAATTCATAGATATGCACAAACAGATACGAGAGATCGACATCAAGGTAATTTCCCTGCCGCACCTCTGTTCTCCAGTACCAATACCAACGGAGCTGCGCATCATTCATCACGCCATAAGTCGGCCAGTAGCTCATAAAGGGAGCGGGATAGGTCTCTTCCCCCGTTGCCTCTGCAAGCCTTCTTGCTTCTTCCACAAATCGCTTCTCCGAGGACAAAACAGCGCCAGTCTGTATGTATGCTTCACGACCATGGTTCGCCAGGGAAGAGCGATCGGGGATGCGAACGGACGCAGGCTCTATATCTTCACTTATATCTATTTCCATGAATTCCAGCTGTTCAGAATGATCTCTCATCGGAATGGAACCCACCTCTTTCACAACAAAATACGAACACGTGTATCCATACGCATCATTATAACACTTGTCTGTCCTCTGTGCGCAGCAAATTGATACATTCTTTTCACATCAAAAAAGAAGGCAGGTCTGCCCTCTTTTCCATGACTGATCCACCCTCTTATGTTACAGGCGACATATGCATTTTTCTTGATATTCCGTGCGGTTTTCTCGCTTATTGTTAAGTATTAATCCACTGATCCAGCAGGCGAAACGTCTCCGAAGCCGTGTGCACGACGTTATCATGCTCTTCGGGTTTCTGAATGCTTGCCTGAAGTAACTGCATAAACTCGCTCCATCTTGCTCGCGTCTCCGTGCCATAGGCATTGAAGTATTGCAGTCCGCGATCTGCTTCAATCGGTAAAAATTGCGTCAAACGTTTGGTCAGAATTTGCCCTCCATTCGTTGAGCCTTCAATGACATACATATACCCGAACAGTCGTGCCGGGGTGGATATATCGGGAAGCTCCGTGCAGCGTGGAAGCTGGCTGATCTGCTCCTCGTTTGCTCCAAGATGAAGCAAATCCTGCTCAATCAAGCTTGCTTTACCTCTCACGGCCATATCTAACCCTGTTCCTGCCCAGAACGGCTGCCTAACAGCCTGCTCCTCCAGCGGCTTCAGGAATCCGTAAAATTTCTCAAGGTATTCTTTATATTGGTCCATCGTTATCGTGCGATCCATCATTGCTTTTGCGTAAGCATTCTGTTCCACTTGTCTATGGTAATGTGCTGTCTCCTGTTTCAGACACTCCATAATAGTAGCTGCTGTCATATTGAGGCTCCCCTTTCCTACTGTGATTCTATACCGCTTGAACTATGGATTCGGAGTTATGGAGTTAGACTTGATTAATCTAGAACTCTATCGTAAGTATACTTTCTCTCGTACTGGAAAACTACATAAGTTGAACTAAAGATTTTACATACATCAGTCCGATGACAGAATGACCTGGAGCGTAGCGGTTATCCCCAGATTTTTTCGATTCCTTTTTCCAAAGTAACATAACTACGAATCAGATTAGCTGATATATCACTGGTTTTTATATGTAAAAATGGTACACTAACGCTATATCCTTATATTGAAGGAAGGAAGCTGACGCATATGAAGGATCAATTCTCACCCGAGAAATCCAAAGAACTTCAGGTACAAGAGGTTATACTGCATCTCACACAAGACATTACACTGCCCGAAAACACGGTAGACCAGCTCATTACAGGATCAGCAGATCAAGTCATTACGGGTATTGTTGTAACATTCATGCCCACACAGCATGTCATCGAACAGGCCATTCAGCAGGGAGCCAACCTGATCATTGCGCATGAATCCCCTTTTTACAACCATCATAGTGCTACAGATTGGCTTGCAACGGACCCCGTTTATACGTACAAAAGAAACATGATTGATCAAGCCGGCATTGCGATCTTTCGCTGCCATGATATTATTCATCGCTACAACCCGGATGGAATTACGGAAGGTCTTATATTCGATCTTGGGTGGAATACATATGTGAGTCAGCGTACATCAGAGACGGATGTTGTTACATTTCCCGAGGAAACGACCGTTCGCGCTGTCGCGCAGCAGTTGAAGGAGCATCTTGGCTTAGAATATGTTCGCATTGCGGGAGGTCCTGAAACCGTTTGCAGACGTGCGGCTGTCCTGGTTGGATTCCGTGGCAACGGACATGTCACGATTCCTCTAGTGCAGAACAAGCATATTGATCTGATTATTGCAGGCGAAGGATTTGAGTGGGAGACACCTGAATATATTCGTGATGCGATGCAGCAGGGCACATCGAAAGCTCTGATCATGGTGGGTCATGCCGAGAGTGAGGCACCAGGAATGAAGCTGCTCGCGGACAGACTGGCGGCGGCGTTTCCAGCGGTTGAGGTTTCTTTTGTACAGGAACGACCGGTGTTTGAGGTGATATGATATAAACGTACAGCCCTCGACAGCGTTTTTGTTCTAACGATCTCAGATGAGCTTATTTGGGGGATTCAGTGCCTTTTGGAATTGTAACGATTCCCAGGAGCCTTATTTTGCTGAAAACACATAATATACGCATAATTCATCATCGAATTGCTCAAATAAGCTTTCCTCGGATCGTTAGAATATAAAACGGTATAATATCGCCAAAATAGCGTTTCTGGGGAGCGTTAGAATTTGCTGCTTCGGAATCCTCTCCTCCTCATCCACATACGTCTCCCTTGCTCCCCTGCCTCGAAGCTGGATTATCTCGCTTACATTCTCACTTCGGTTCCCCTTCTCCTCCTTATTGGTTTAACGCATACATACTCACATCTCACATTCTTCCCTCATAAATACTCTCACCTTACCTATACTCAATTCTTAGTGATATACTCACTCACTTACTTTTACTTACTTTCTTTCAATATTTATACTCACTATCTCAGTCGTTCCTCTTACCTAGTTATTTGCATAGTTGCTTGCCCAGTTACTTACTTACTTACTTACTTACTTACTTACTTAAAGTTGCACCCAATTACTTACACGTACTCACATTCTCATCCTCTCTGATGCTATCCCCCTTGCTCACCCACTTTCTCCTCCTAATCTACTTACTTCCTTCACCACTAACCTGCTGTCACTACCTTCACTGCTAACCTGTTGTCAATTCCTTTGTTTGCTCCTTCTTTGCATCACCTCTTCCCCAACTCACATTTTGTATTTTCTAATCTAGCTCACGTTCCCCTTTCTCATGCTGCCCCCTATCGTAAACCAGTTCACTTTCCATTTCAGCGATCAAACTTTTCCTCTCACAAGACCTAGCTTTCCAGCTGCTCTAAAGCTGCCCTCCTCGCATCCCCGCTCACTCTTCCTCATTTTGTTTTGCATCTACACTCACACTACCGACACTTAGCATTAGCTCCCCTCTGTCTCCCTATATCGCTATCTATTTTGCTCTCCCTTATTTCCACTCATTCCTTATTCGCATGAACTCATACATAATCCATCCTTCCCTTATACTTACTCCCCTGACCACTGTCAGCTATTTCAACGTGCATTGCTTCATCCCACCATTTCGCATACACATCTCACCTTTCGTCTGGATTTTGCCAGGGCTTTATTGTACGCTCAATGCTGTGAATTTCAGATTCAGGACATTTGTCCTTGGCGAAAATGATGAATTTGTCTTTTAATAGAAGTCGAAGTCATGCAACGAAGGAGCGTACGAAGTAGGATGAGAGGAATTATATTTGCCATACTGGGCGGAGCCTGTATTACACTGCAAGGGGTTGCGAACGCCAGAATCAGTACAGATATTGGTACATGGCAAGCCGCAACCATTACCCAATTGACAGGTTTTATCCTTGCAGCCATCATTTTGATGTTTGTGCAAGATACCAATCTGCAGGGAATTAAACAGGTCAAACCGATGTATCTTGCTGGCGGAGCATTCGGAGCCGTCATTATTTTCAGCGAAGTCACAGCGATTCAGCAGATCGGCGTGACCTTCACCATCTCGGCGCTGCTGATCGCACAATTGTTTTTGACGTTTTTGATCGACAGCAATGGATGGTTTGGCGTACTTAAGCAAAAGATGAAACTGCCGCAATTCATTGGCATTGCGTTAATGATCACCGGTGTCATCATTATGAAGCTGTAAATCCGAAGGAACGCAGGGGTGAAACCATATGGAAGAAACTCATAATTCACAACAAATCATGCACTATTTGCAGCAATATCAACTGGAGACGGTCTTTCACGAGAACCTGCGTCCACATATGACCATTTGTCAATTTGATAAATGCGAGCTGATTTGCCGCGAGGGCGAAGCCTCTGAATACTTATATGTACTGGTTGAGGGAAAAATCAAAATTTTCACCACCTCCCCGCAGGACAAAACACTGGTGCTCTGTTTCAAAACACCACTCGAAGTGGTCGGAGATATCGAATACGTTCGTGAAAGCAACACGGTGAACACCGTTCAAGCGGTGTCGCCTGTTGTTATGCTGCGCATTCATTACCGCTGGCTCACCGAGCTTGCCAGTGATTATGCACCTTTACTGCAATTTTTGTTAAAAATCATCTCACACAAGTTTTACATTGATTCGAACTTCTCCAATTTTAATCTGATGTACCCGGTGGAGGTCCGTTTAGCCAGCTATTTGCTTTCGATCTCAACGGATGAAGGCGGCACGGTCATACATGAGGAACTGGATGCCTTTAACCTGACGGACATAGCCAACCTGATCGGAACCAGCTATCGACACTTGAATCGGGTGATACAGAAACTCTGTTCAGATGGGTATATTGAACGGCATCAAGGATTGATTCAGATCAAAAATCGTGCTGGCCTGCGTAACATTGCGGGTCACAACATTTATGAATAAGGAGTCTGACTATACGTATGATCATCACTGGAGTTTTACTTGCACTTCTGGCAGGTTCCCTGGTAAGTCTGCAAACCATATTTAATAGTAAAGTCAATGAACGCACAGGGTCATGGTCCACCACAACGCTGGTGCTGTTTACGGGATTTATCGCTTCTTTTCTGATCTCCCTGCTTGTTGAAGGGAAAAATACATTCAGTCTGCAGCATATGCAGCCGTGGTACTGGCTCAGCGGTGCAATCGGCGTTGGTGTTGTGTTCTGCCTTGTACAAGGCATGAAGCTGCTTGGCCCGACCTATGCGATATCCATCGTGTTAACCTCTCAGCTGAGCTTTGCCTTATTGTTTGATTCCATGGGCTGGCTTGGCCTTGAGCCGATTCCGTTCTCCTGGAACCAGCTGCTCGGTGTACTCGTCATTGTAGGCGGCATTGTGCTGTTCAAGTTTGGCGGGCTGAAAAAGGAATCGTCCGATTCATCGGATAAGTCACCTCATACAGTACCGAGTAAATCTTGAGAATAACACAAAAAGAGTGCCTGACCGATCCCGCTGAAAGGATTGGAAGGCACTCTTTTTATTTGTATTACAATATACGTAAGGCTGTAAAGTCTCGTCGCTTATACAAACTCTACGTTATGATACACCTGCTGCACATCTTCCAGGTCTTCAAGCGCGTCGATCAGCTTCTCGAACTGAACTTGTGCGTCGGCAGGCAGTTCAATGTGGTTCTGCGCCAGCATCGTCAGCTCGGCCACCGTGAACTCCGTCACGCCAGCAGCCTTGAAGGCTTCCTGTACGGCATGGAATTGATCCGGCTCAGCGTATACGATGACCGCTTCATCCTCATCCACGATGTCGCGAACGTCTACATCTGCTTCCAGCATGATCTCCAGCACTTCCTCAGCGTTTTTTCCTTCCACGCCAATCACAGCTGTCGGATCAAACATGTACGCAACAGAACCGCTGACACCCATGTTGCCTCCGTTTTTGTTAAAGGCCGAACGTACTTCAGGTGCTGTACGGTTTACGTTATTGGTAAGAGCGTCCACGATGACCATAGCACCGTTCGGTCCAAAGCCTTCGTAACGCAGCTCCTCATAGTTCTCGTCCCCGCTGCCTTTCGCTTTTTCCATAGCACGGTCAATGATCGCTTTAGGTACATTATACGTTTTGGCGCGCTCCAGAACGACCTTGAGCGCACGGTTTGCTTCCGGGTCCGGTTCGCCCTTCTTGGCCGCTACATAGATCTCAACGCCGAATTTGGCGTAGACCCGGCTGGTGTTTGCATCTTTTGAAGCTTTCTTTTCCTTAATATTATTCCACTTACGACCCATATCGTTTCCGCTCACTTTCAACATGTAATCTGCTTTCTACTTTGTTATTATATCTTGTTGTGTCCGGTTCAACAAGTTCACTGCCACGAAATAATGGGAATACTTACTGTAATTATCCCACCCCTTAAGCGTCCTGACGAAACAAAAAGCACTCCGTATAGGAATGCTTTGTTCAGGTAACATTCGGTTACGCGTGGAACTGTCTACCGTCCAGCACTTCAGGTACATAACCCGCACGGATAACAAAGTCTCCGAAATGCTCACCTTCATTACGCTCTTTGGCATATTGATTAATCATCGGCGTCAGAATCTCCAGAATCTCAGCTTCACCGATATTTTCACGATACAGCTTGTTCAGACGATGGCCTGTGAAGCTGCCACCCAGATAGAAATTGTACTTGCCCGGAGCTTTCCCGATAAAAGCAATCTCTGCCAGCATCGGTCTGGCACAACCATTCGGGCAGCCCGTCATGCGAATGACGATCTCTTCATCTCGCAGCCCTGCTTCATCCAGCACAGGCTCAAGCTTGTCAATCAGAGAAGGCAAGTATCTCTCGGACTCAGCCATAGCAAGACCGCACGTCGGGAGTGCAACACAAGCCATAGAGCTTCTGCGCAGCGCAGAATAATGAGCACCATCTGTGAGATGATATTGTTGAATCAACGCTTCGATCTTTTTCTTTTTCTGGCTGCTAATATTGCCAATAATCAGGTTCTGGTTTGCCGTCAAACGAAAATCACCGGTGTGTATTTTGGCAATTTCACGCAAACCCGTCATAAGCGGATAACCGTCCACATCCTTGACTCGACCATTCTGAATAAACAGTGTGTAGTGCCATTTGCCGTTACTGCCCTTCACCCAGCCATAGCGATCTCCGTTATGCTCAAAATGATACGGACGTGCCGCTTCCAGATTCCAGCCCAAACGGCTGGTCAGTTCATCGGTAAACCATTCCAGACCGCGGTCATCCACTGTATATTTGAAACGCGCATGCTTGCGGACCGCACGATCCCCGTAGTCACGCTGAATCATCACCGTTTTTTCTGCCACATCAATCATCTGCTCTGGTGTGCAGAAGCCGATCACCTTGGATACCTGAGGATACGTTTTCGAATCCCCATGCGTCATGCCCATGCCTCCACCGACCGATACGTTGAAACCTTGCAGCTTGCCATTCTCCACAATCGCAATAAATCCTAGATCCTGTGAGAATACATCCACATCATTGGAAGGAGGCACCGCAATGCCGATCTTGAACTTACGCGGCAGATACACTTTGCCATAGATCGGTTCAACCTCTTCATCGGATTCCTGGGAGTCGATCACTTTTTCTCCGTCCAGCCACAGCTCATGATAAGCACGAGTACGAGGGTCAAGGTGGTTGCTCACCTGGCAAGCCCATTCGTACACTTCAGCATGAACTTCGGACTGGTTCGGATTCGGGTTGCACATCACGTTACGGTTCACGTCTCCGCATGCAGCCAATGTGCTGAGCAGAGAATCGTTCACTTCACGAATTGTATTTTTGAGGTCCCATTTCAATACACCATGAAGCTGGAACGATTGACGTGTGGTCAGACGAATGGTCTGATTCGCATATTTATGAGCTACACGGTCCATCATCAGCCACTGCTCGGGTGTAACAATCCCGCCGGAAGCTCTTACACGCAGCATGAACTGGTAAGCAGGCTCCAGCTTGGATTTGTTGCGCTCGTTACGCAGATCACGGTCATCCTGCATATAACTGCCATGGTGTTTCATCAGACGGTTGTCGTCTTCTGGAATGGAGCCGGTAATGCGATCAGCCAGCGTCTCGGTGAGACTGCCGCGCAGGTAATTACTTTTGATCTTTATATCTTCCACATCGCTGTTTGTGCGCTGCGGGTTAAGTAAATTGTTATAAGCCATGCTGCTTTCTCCTCTCGTTTCTGCAGAAAATACTTCTTTGGCTCAGCCGGGAATTAATACACGTCCCGCTGATAACGTTTCTCCTGCTGCAAACGCGTCATGTAGTCCACTGCCTGCTCAGGTGACAAGCCGCCTTCCTGCTGTAGAATGGAGATCAGTGCTGCATGCACATCATGAGCCATTTTTTTCTCATCGCCGCAGATGTATATGCTTGCGCCTTCCTGAATCCATTGATACAATTCCTTGCTATGTTCCAGCATACGGTGCTGTACATATACTTTCTGTTCTGTATCACGTGAGAAGGCCACATCCATCTTGGTCAGCACGCCGTCTTTGAGCCAGCGCTGCCACTCCGTCTGGTACAGGAAATCTGTAGAGAAATGCTGATCCCCATAGAACAGCCATGTTTTGCCCTCTGCACCGATCTCCTCCCGTTCACCAAGGAAAGCTCGGAACGGGGCCACCCCTGTCCCGGGTCCAACCATAATAATCGGGGTGTCCGGGTTCTCAGGAAGCTTGAAGTTTGGATTATGCTGAATATAAACAGGTAGGGTATCCCCTGCTTCAATTCGTTCAGCCAGATGTACAGAGCATACCCCGTAACGTTCTCTGCCACGCGCTGCATACCGCACGGTTCGTACAGTCAGATGAACCTCATCCGGAAAAGCTTTGGAGCTGCTTGCAATGGAGTACAGACGTGCCGGAATTTTACGCAGCACCGCCAGAAACGGAGTCGCAGCAATACCTTTCAAAGAGTAATCCTGAACCAGATCCAGCAGATCAGAGCTGTTCATGACGTTTCGGAATGCAGCGTCATCTGCCAGCAGCGCCGCCAACCCGCTCTCCGGACTCAGCTTGGCAAGCTGCTCCACCACTGGTTTGGTTACTGCTGTAATTTCGTAATGACGCAGCAAGGCTTCATAGACAGACAACTGGTCCCCATTTTTGTTAATAGTCACACGTTCGTCTGCGTTCCAGCCCATAGCTGCAATCAATTCGTCAACAAGACGCGGATGATTCTCCGGGAAAACCCCCAGGCTGTCACCTGGCTCATAATCCAGATTAGACCCTTCCAGAGACAGCTCAATATGACGTGTCTCGCGGTCTGATCCACGGCCATTCAGGTTCAGATTTTCTAATACCTCTGCCTTGAACGGATTTGTACGGTTGAATTCGGATTCCCCACTGCTTACCGCAGCGGTGACAGCTTCACTGGTTACCGTTCCCCCAGCAACAGGTGTGCTGCTGAGCGAAGCCAGGACATCATTCATCCACTCCGCAGCCGGCTCATCAAAATCAACATCACAATCAACCCGAGGAACCAGCGCTGTAGCGCCCAATTCCTGAAGACGTTTGTCAAAATCTTTACCTGTCTGGCAGAAAAACTCATATGAAGTATCTCCAAGTGCCAGAATGGAATAACGAAGCCCCTCAAGCTTAGGTGCTCGTTTGCTATTCAGGAACTCATGGAAGGAAATCGCATTATCCGGCGGTTCCCCTTCACCATGTGTGCTGACTACAATCAGGAGATTTTCAATTTTTTTCAGTCCGTTCGGCTTGAAATCCCCCATAGATGACAGAGTCACCTGCAGCCCTTGTTCCTCCAGCTTTTTAGCAAGCTTCTTCGAAAGTCCAATCGAATTACCTGTCTGAGAGCCGTATAGTACCGTAACCTCACGTGATACGGCCGGAGCACTTACAGTTGCTGCTGCCCCTGTTGCATTTTGCCCGTTCAACCCAACCAAACCTGTCGGTGCTGCTGCTACCGCTCCTGCTTGAAATGCGGCAATATATCCGCCAAGCCACAGTCTTTGTCCGTCCGTTAATGTAGGAATAAGACGATTGAGCAATTCTACCTGCTCTTGATTAAAAGGACTATTTGTCACTTGAAGTTCCACCATCTGCCACCTCACGCACTGCTTCAATTTTAATTCCTACTAAAATGATCATATTAATTTCTTCTTTCAACCTAACACACCGGGGGATAAGGGTCAATTTCAATGATTTTATACCATTTATCAGTTTCTCTAATAAAGGAACAAAACGCGCTAATTTAGTGGTTTCACATATGGCAGCCTTTATTTCTATACTGACAGCAATGAATATAACAAAGAAGCCTGCTTCAACCTGAAGCTCAGGCCAAAGCAAGCTTTTGTCTAGTTTAACGGGTACATCATAAATGAAACTGCGTCGATACGAAATAGCAGCATCGATATAAAATAATAGATCGATACATCGTCACTTTTTCCAGACAAGCTTGCTCATCATGGCGTAGAGCAGTGCGGCAGATTCAGCCCGATTTGCTTCAGCCAGTGGTTTGACTTCACCATTATAACCACTTACGATGCCCAGCTGTACGAGTGTTGATATGCTTTCTCTCGCATAAGCACGTATCTTGCCTTCATCTTTGAATTGAGCAAGCTCACCAGCGGCACTCTGTTGTGTTCCTTCATTAATGATTCCTCCTGCTTCAAGTGCTCTCACCGTTAAGACCATCATTTCCTGACGGGTGATCGCAGATTCAGGCAGAAAACGTCCATTCCCGGCTCCATCTGTAATACCAAGGGATCGTGCCACATTAACCGCAGTATAGTATGGCGATTGCTCGGTTACATCCTTAAACGGATCAGCAGCTTCTGCTCTTAGTCCTAACGAAGACACAAGCCACTGTACAAATTGTGCACGTGTCATTTCCTGTTTCGGATGCAGCTGCGTGATTCCCTCGCGATCTGTTGCATCAAGCACACCTCGAACAGCGAGTGCCTCCAACGCTTTCTGTGCCCAAGGTACATCCGTCAGATCAGCAAATGGCGCTTCACTAGACACAACAACATACGTACCAGTCAAAGAAGAAGATGAATCGGAAAAAACAACCTCACCCCGTTTTTCATCAAAAAAGCTTTGTGGCAGTGGTGTTATCTCACCGTTCGGCCCAATCTGCACTGCAATAACTTTATCTGCGGCGATCTCTTTCAATGGAACATACGGTAATTGCAGTGATATCTTGTGATTCGGCATGAATACTTTATCGTTCACCTTGAGCTCAAGCTGTACGCCCTGCGCTGTACCCAAGCGATCCGCAGCAGCTTGTGGCAGTGCAGTATGAACAAATCTCACAGCAATTGTGCCGTCTTTGGCTCCACCTTTACCAAGCAAGTCAGCAGGAAGCTCAACTGCCCCTATCTCTGATACGATACGGAATATATCGGATGTTTTCAGATCCAGCAATGATGAGACTGGCAGCGTCATCTCATAAGCGGACGCTTTCGGAGCCGCCTCCAGATTAAATTCAACCAGACGTGTGCCTTCTCCCGTAAGCGGGGCAGCTTTCACTGCAGCTTCAATAACAGCGGAGTCCACCTTGGACTGTGCAGTGCCCTTGGCATCCACGGATGGCTGCAGCTCTACGATCGCGCGATCCGCACCTGTCTGAGGAGAAGCAGGTGATGGCCCAGTACCGGTGTTACCGTTCCCTGTTTGGCCGCCGTTACTGCCCGGATTTGAAGAACCGTTTCCACTCGTACCGCCTGAGCTATTCCCCGTTCCGCTGCCAGAACCGCCCCCGGAATTGCCTCCTGATCCTCCGCCTGAGTTACCTCCTGGATCAGAGCCGCCAGGTAATGTGGTACGTGCGGGCACTTTAATAGATAATGGAATCGTTAGTGCCTTGCTTCCATCCGAGGCACGTGTAATCTCCAATTCAATGCGCACTGTCGTTTCAATGGCTGGAAGAATAATCGTACCATCCAGCTTTATGATCGATGGTACAGTGCTGGAATGAATGGATGCTGTGAAACCTTGCGGCAGCACAGGCAGCTTTATTTTGGTAGAAGCAGTTGTTGGCTGTTCAAGGGTTGTTATAGCTGAAGCCACCTCCGCAGCAGACTGCAGGGTTGTTGTTACGGAATACGCATCAGACAGCCCTTTAAGTGAAACACCTGCCTCGTCCAGTGCCTCGACTTTATAATAGTATGTCGTATCTTCAGTCAGCCCGGAATCTGTGTACTCCTGAAGTGCGCCGGAATAGATCGCCTCATAGGAACCCTGCTCCTGATCTGAGCGATAGAGCTTATAGCTTGCTGCGCCTGAAAGTACATCCCATGCGAGCGTTACAGTGGTAGAAGTAGCAGAAACACTGTGCAAGCCGCCGTTGCCGTATACGGGAGCTGTTTGATCAGGCTTTACAATCATGATCCAGCTAATCAACGGGTCCTGAGAGGCCGTGTTGCGCACTGTGATGTCAATTTTGCCGCCCGTTACCTCTATGCCTTTATGTGCTCTGACACTGGCAGGAATATACGTAACTGCCCCTGTATTGGTACCGTTAATCAGAAAATCCGCGCGGCGTGAACTGTTTGTCCACGGATCATTAAATCCCGCGTATACATCATATACACCATTGGGAACATCAAAATTGTAAGTCAGATCCTTGCCTTTGGGCGAGTTGCTAACATTACCTCCGTTTAAATAACGCACAGTCGAGAAAATATCTCCCCCGCTTGAGCCGGAAGGTAATGCATCCGCACTCACGTAACCCCATGACCGCCCTTCTGCCGGAGCATACATCTGATCCACCACTCCCGGATGAACCAGCGTATCTGTCATGTAATCACTCATCAGTTTGTAATCCGCTGTCTCATAACCACCACTGTTCACAAAATATAAGGTGTTGTCAGGGATGACATAGACACGAACCGCCTGCGTTTTGTTGTTATACTCAGGTGTCGTGATCTGCAACGTGAGCGGACCCGGCTTGGCAAAATCCTCAGCAGTCATCGCCCGATGATTAATCGTCCATACCGCTGGCGTTGACACCAACTGATCACCATCACGAACCTTCACGGTAGAAGGCAGGGCTGGAACTTCGCCAAGCTTCACCGCCTCTGGCAGCTTATCCACAATATCTACCTTACCCATCGAATTCAGCAGATCGGGAGTCCAACTGTCATACCACTTGATCGCAATATCCGACCCGATGCCAAATTCAATTGGCAAAAACACATATTTGGCGGCATCATTCGCAAAGTTGCCCCCGTTCCACGTATCCCCCACATAAATAAATTTGCCCTTTGCCGGGTCGACAGGGATGACCGAGGTCGCCTGTGTTCCAAACGCCTTCCCAGGATCAGGATCACTTGAAAGTGTACGGACAAACGGATTGCTCATTGCCGACCAGGGTCCGAAGATATGGTCTGCAACGGTAACTTTATTTTCATTGGGCGCCCACCCTGTAGCCCCTGATGTTAAAATGTAATATTTGCCCTGGTATTTAAACATCGCCGGTGCTTCGCGCTGTCCACCCGGGAACACACGCACGTAGTCAACACCATATTCCGCTTGATACACGCTATCGCGAACCGGATTGCCTTTATCATCCGTACGCCCTTCCTTATGCCAGCCTGTGACATCACTGTAATCATCGGTGAGCTTGGAAATATAGAGCGTCAGATTTTCCTCGCTTGAATAGATCAGATAACCTGTGCCATCCTCATCCTTGAATAGTGTCATGTCACGAGCCATGCCCTTATCGCTTGGGAAGTAGTCCTTTTCACCTTCAGGGGCCATGTCCATCCGATAACTTTTCTGATATACAAAAGGTCCTGTCGGTGAGTCACTGATCGCATAACCCGCCTTCGCCTTGCCATAGTTGGCGTTGTTGTTATACGGGTCCTTGTCTCCGTCCATATGGGCCCACATCACGTATTTCTTCGTTTTATCGTTGTAAATAACCTTCGGCCGCTCGATAATCCGTCCCTTGCGAATGTCTGCCCAAATATCCACGCGATCCTCGCGCCCGGCATACAGCTCTTTAATTAGCGGGTTTGTGTCAAAATCATCCATAGACTGCAGCATCGTAAGAGCCATGCCTTCGTCAGTCCAGTTGAGCAGATCCTTGGAGGAATACACACGTACGCCCATGGCAGGCCAGCCACCTGTATGATATTCCCCATACCAGTAGTACTTTTCGGTTTTTTCATCGTATAAGAAACCTGCGCCATGCGCATCGATCGGTTTGCCGTTCTGATCCGGCCACAGCTGACCAGGCGTTATACTTGTGCGTACTGTGGATACACCCAGCGGCACGGAAGCAGGTGTATCCTTGCCATCCACTTTGGCCTGAATCGTATAGAAGTAACCCGTGCCCATCGTCAGACCCGTATCTTGCATCGTGGTTGCATTTCCGGTATAGACTTGCTGATACGTTCCTGAAGCACTTGTCGCCCTCGACACGGTGTAGGTGACTTCCGATCCTGGCAGTGCATCCCAGCCTAAGGAAACGGACGTATCCGTTACAGCGGAGACAGCAAAGCCTGCTGGAGAGTTGAAGCTGTACGTCTGTGCTTCCACCGTGCTGTATGATGATTCACCCGCAGCATTGGTTGCGGTCACCCGATAGCTGTAACTTTTTCCGGGAACAAGCTCCTGATCGGTAAACGACAAGTCGCTGCCTTCATATATCTGTTCATATGATTCTGTTCCCTGTTCAGCCCGAGCGACCCGGTAACCCGTGGCCTTATTCACCGCATCCCAGGTTAGTTTCACACTTGTTGATGTAAGCGCTACCGATTTCAGATTACCTGGCGCCTGAGGTGCCTCGGCCACGGTTCTGGCTTCAAGCGGAGCTGACCACTGCGACTCGGTTAACCCTCCATAGTTGTAGGCAAGCTTGTAATAATAGGTTGTATCCGAGCTTAACCCCTCGTCCACATAAGCGGATGATGTAACCTGACTAATCAGGGTGTAGCCCCCTTCTATCGTGTTTGAACGGTACAAATGATAATTCGTTGCTCCTTCAATCTCCGGCCAATGCAGCGAAACGGAGGTTCCTGTCGCTCCATCACTTGTCAGCTCAGCTTCATTCACACGCGGCGGCTCCGCAATAATCACATCATCAATATGTACGGTCTGCCACTTGTTGCGAATGCCTACGGTACCTGATGCAATGGAGGCATCATTCAGATCAAACACCAATCGGTCCGTTCCGTTATCGACAATGTACGCACGAATGGATGTGCCTGAAAGCACCGCTTTGAGCGTATACCACGTATTTTTACTAAACGTAAAGTTCGCTGATTTCAGCGTAGTATCCGTACCATTTATTTTTTTGGTGAAAACGAGTTGGTTGTCAGGCACTTTCATCTGAAAATAGTAATAATTGTTCTTGTCCTGAAAGCGCGGCAAAATGCCGGGATACCCCTTGGCTTCTCCTGTATAAAAACGCATGGACACCGTTTTGTCCGCTACGGACTCTCCGGTCGAAATGAAGCCTTCATCCGTACTGTTTTGAAAAAGAACCTGATTAGATGCATCCGCCGGATCCGCTGCCACTTCCCAACTGCCCGAGATGACATTCCATGCAGGTGAAGCCGTATAATCTCCATCGGAAAAATCGTCTTGAATCCACGGGCTGGAACCGGGATTCGAAGCCTCATCTGCGTGGGCTCTGTTCGGGTACATGAACGGTCCTGATGATAAGAGCAGTGCAGCAGATAACAGGACTGAAATTGGCTTTTTCAGTTTATCCAATATCGATTCGCTCCTTTGCAATTTTAATGAAACCGGTTTCATTCAGAGTTAAAAAAAAGACCTGTTTTTCATCTGCCAAGCGCAATCAGCTAACGTTACGGAAGTCCGTACCTTTCTTGCCCGTGTCATATCAAAACAGATTTTTTCGCCCGCGGAATGTAACCGCTTTCTAAAGATAGAATATCGTTTGCTTTTCAGACTGTCAACCATTCTTTTGTCCTATTTAGCGCTTCACGTGGATGCGACAAAAAACGCGTATTGCACCTGCTGTTAGCAAGTAAAATACGCGTCCTCGTTATAATATAGCTATTTTTTTAGCAGTTTTATTTTCGCTAAACCTACTTATACTTTTGCTAAGCTGCTTTTTTGCTCAACCGCTTGCCCGATTAGAATACTTTGGTTGTCCACGACTCACAGTTCCAGATGTCTGTCACGACATCGCGATAAAATTCCGGTTCGTGCGAGATCAGCAGGATGCTGCCTTTGTACGCCTGCAGTGCACGCTTCAGCTCATCCTTCGCATCGACATCCAGGTGGTTTGTCGGCTCATCCAGCACCAGCAGGTTAGTTTCGTTGTTGATCAGCTTGCACAGACGTACTTTGGCTTTCTCTCCGCCGCTGAGTACAGCAACCTTGCTCTCAATGTGTTTGGTCGTAAGTCCACATTTCGCAAGAGCGGCACGTACTTCAAACTGGGTATAGGAAGGGAACTCCTGCCAGATTTCTTCAATACAAGTATTGTAGTTCGCGTCCTTCATCTCCTGCTGGAAATAACCGATTTCAAGGTTTTCACCGCGTTGAACGCTTCCTTCCAAAGGCTGAATTTCACCCAGGATGCTGCGCATCAATGTTGTTTTACCGATACCGTTGGCACCGACAAGTGCAATCTTCTGCCCGCGCTCCATACGAAGATCAAGCGGTCTGGACAGCGGCTCGTTATATCCGATCACAAGACCTTTGGTTTCGAAAATAAGCTTGCCGGATGTTCTGGCATCACGGAAGTTGAACTGCGGCTTCGGTTTTTCTTTGGCCAGTTCGATAACATCCATCTTGTCTAGCTTTTTCTGTCTGGACATCGCCATGTTGCGGGTCGCTACGCTGGCTTTGTTCCGCGCTACGAAGTCTTTCAGATCGGCAATCTCTTGCTGTTGACGCTTGTACGCCGACTCCAGCTGCTGCTTCTTCATCTCATATACTTCCTGGAAGTGGTTGTAGTCACCCACATAACGGGTCAGGTCCTGATTTTCCATATGGTAGATGAGGTTGATTACGCTGTTGAGGAATGGAATGTCGTGTGAGATCAGAATGAAGGCATTCTCATATTCCTGCAAATAACGCTTCAGCCACTCAATGTGCTGTTCATCCAGATAGTTGGTCGGCTCGTCCAGGAGCAGGATATCCGGTTTTTCCAGCAAAAGCTTGGCGAGCAGAACCTTGGTCCGCTGTCCACCGCTCAAATCGTTGACGTCTTTATCCAGACCGATATCGGTCAAGCCCAGACCACGCGCGGTTTCATCGACCTTGGCATCAATCATGTAAAAATCCTGGTTGGTCAGTGTATCCTGAATGGTACCAACGTCCTCCAGCAGTTGCTCCAGCTCTTCAGGCGTAACATCGCCCATTTTGCCATACATTTCGTTCATTTCCTGCTCCATGTCGAACAGGTACTGGAATGCACTGCGCAGTACATCGCGAATCGATTGTCCCTTGCTCAGCACCGCATGCTGGTCGAGATAACCGACACGCATCCGTTTGGACCATTCCACTTTCCCCTCGTCCGGCTGCAGCTTGCCTGTAATAATGTTCATGAAGGTGGATTTACCTTCTCCATTCGCCCCGATCAGACCAATGTGTTCGCCTTTTAAGAGGCGGAATGAAACGTCGTTAAAGATAGCACGGTCACCAAAACCGTGACTTAATTTTTCTACATTTAATATACTCATTCATGGCACCTTTTCTATATAGACTTAATTCTTTGTATATTATAAGCGTTATCTCCCGCACAACTCAACGCCCTATTTTAAAATAGTTACATTTGCCTTATGCCTGCGTATAAGGTAAAATTTTGCCTTAGCTGAAATACAACCACTATATAGAACGGAGCTCTCCGTGAGAGCATCAGGTGAATGCGATGATTGAAGTAAGACAGTCCAGGCTGGGCGACGGTGGTGAATTTAACCGCGGGGTGTTCGCCACAGTTGATATTGCCAAAGGCCAGTTAATCCACCAGGCACCCGTTGTGCCTTATCCGAATGAAGATCATGAGCATATTGAGAAAACCATTCTGGAGGATTACGTTTTCGAATACGGTGCCAACCATACCGCCATCCTGCTCGGTTACGGCAGCTTGATCAACCACTCGTATGAGCCTAACGCCACGTACGATATTAATTTTGAAAATCACACCTTTGATTTCTATGCCTATACCGATATCAAGGCTGGTGAGGAAATTCTCATCAACTATAACGGTGAAGAAGATAACATGGACCCGCTGTGGTTCCTGGATGATTATGAAGAACGTATGCGGGAGATGCAGGAGCAGGAAGCAGCAGAGGCGTCGACTAAGAGCGAACAACCGGATGAAGACTCCGGGAAGAAGTAACCGGGAAGTGTAAGGATAGGTAGCAAAAGAAACTCATACTTGAACTTGATAGCTGATACGCACATGATCCACATGTATCCACTTATACACGCCACTCAAGTGCATTGTACGAATGGTACGAAAAGAAGCAAGTTTCCCAGGGAAACTTGCTTCTTTTTCTGCGTGGCGTGGGGAGTCTTTTGAAATTCGTTGCTTTATCTGCATGGAAATTCATCAACATCCCTTGGAATACCATTCAATCATTGGTGGAAATCGCAACGTTTCCGCTTCTTTTCCTTGAGCCGCAGGATTTCATTTTCTCCAGGACATCAAACCTGTCTTTAGGGCATGTCTGAAAACGCTGAAGAAAGCTAATTCTACCGAATTTCCGTTCCAAACAAGGAATTTTCCCGCTTTTCCGCAGGCGTGCCGGGGCACGTCAAGGTAAAGGGACGTAAGCTGAGGCGGAAAGGGGATAAAAGATGAACCTCAGCAGGTTTCAAGACACGCCCTTAATCACAAGTCGGTGGATCGGTATGCAGGTCTTCATCAGGTGCAGTATAGGCCCATCTTGTAAAAGCAACCTCAAACCCCGCTCGTTTGGGCGAGCAAAGGAATGGTCCTGCCTGCTTGTGCTCAGGATAAGCAAATCTGGCCACACGTATCGTACGCCATGGATGCTCATCCGTCCGCGCACGAATGACAACGGACTCCTGATGGTACGAAGCGCGAATCGTTACAATCCGTCCTCCCCACTCCGGTACAGGAGACAGCGACCAATCGGAAAACTGGTCTGTAACTACAGCTCCAACATGTACAACACCATCATTCACTTCAACCCCGGCTTTGATCCACTGATGCTCTGCGTGCCACAACATCAAACCTGCCTGATCATATAGCTCCGTAAAGGAACTCAGATCAAACGATACCTCCACTGCCTCTGAACCATCCCAAGGAGCAAGCATCGCATGTCCATTCCGATGGCAGAAGCCGTAAAACGTCTCTTCCCAAAAATCGCTACCCTCCTGCGCCTGTACAAGCAAGCATTCTCCGTCATGCCGGGTATGAACCGGCTCGGTTGTCCATTTCCCTTGATGAAGCTGAACAAAATTGGATGACATCGTGTTGTTCCACCCTTTCTTCTAGTGTATGTATACGTGCTTGTATAATCTATTCGACATCTCTGGTGTACTTCCCTCGTACTTTCAGGCATATTTGACGGAACACCTCGCCTTCAGACTATGAAAGAGTGAACAATGTTTTCACTTTCGATAAAGTGGTATAATACCACTAGAAGCAACATTTATTTTCCAACTGACTACAATGTTCATCAATAGAGGAGTGAAATGATATGCATATTCAAATTACAGATCTGGCTGCTCAACGTTTAACGGAGAGCTTGAACGATCAGCCCGGATATTTCAAAGTATTTTACGATATGGAAGGCTGCGGATGCAACGGTATTGTCGTGCTGCTTATTGTAGATGAACCGGCTGCGCTGGATGAGCAAATTGAAACGAATCTTGTTCCGTTCTACGTGGACCCCAAGCACCAGCTCAATCTCGAATCCAGCATGAAGCTGGATGCACAGGCAAACTATTCAGCCTACACATTGAGCAGTGATTCCGGTGTGATCAGCAGCAATCTCAGACTTCGTGATGCCCGTGCGGCCGCTGTCGGAACTGCAAGTGCTTCTGACGCTTGTATGCTGTAAATAGAACCAGCAGGTATTACCTGCTTTTCATGCACCAATCTCTAATGTTCACGCACCATTAACCGACCTAGTTTCTTCTTTTTAATGCACCATAACGTACCTGTTCCTACCTTTCATGCATCACTAAATTGCACCGGCATCGCTAACATTATCTGTATCTATTTCTATATCTGTATGTACCTAATTTCTATAACTATATCTAGGCTACATTTACATTTACATCTACATCGGCGTTAGTCACCATAACCGTAATATTACCTTCACCAGTTATAATAACAGCATCTACAACATCTACACTGGAATCCCACACCGGGCCCAACTCGTCCAAATTCTAACGATCTCCAGAAGCCTTATTTAGCCGAAAATAAACCGATTGAACATCTAACGATTCACAGTAACGTTATTTCGTTTCAAAACTGCTTTCGCAATTGAAAACAGAGCTATTTTCCCCAAATAAGCTCTCCAGGGATCGTTAGAATTTCAGAACACGTAAAAAGCGGCAAATAGCGCCTCTGGGAATCGTTAGGCTTTTTTTGCAACCTCACTCTGCTGTATTTGTTTACAAGTCGGAAACATTCGGAAAACCTATGGATATATTCCTCAAGTATACTTGGTTTATAGATTGATATATTCCAAGGAGGAACATCCAACATGTCATCATTTACTCGTAAATCCATCATATCCACGATGCTGATCGGCTCTGTGCTTGCAGGCACAGCTTTTACGGCACTTCCAATGAATCATTCCCTTATTCCGGTGGCTTCAGCCGCAAGCTCAAGCTTCTCACAATTTCTGCATGACAATGCACCAAGCCGTACCGTCACCACGAACAGCAAAGGTGTGGCTACCGTAACCAATCTCTCCAGCACGGTTGTGCTTGTGAATAAAAAAAGAAACCTGCCATCCACCTATGAACCTAAGGATCTGGTTGTACCGAACATTCCATTCAGCTTCTCCGGCTCCAGTCCGAAAAAGCAAATGCGTAAAGTCGCTGCATCGGCTATAGAGAAGCTGTTTGCTGCGGCTAAAAAGGATGGCATTGATATCAAGGCCGTATCCGGTTATCGTTCATACGCTACCCAAAAATCAATTTTTGACCGCAATGCCAGCATTAAAGGTGAAGCTGTAGCCAATAAAACCAGTGCCCGCCCCGGGCAGAGTGAGCATCAAACCGGGCTTGCGATGGATATTTCCAGCGCATCAGCAGGCTATGACCTGCAGCAGAGCTTCGGCAATACCAAAGAAGGCAGATGGCTGAAAGCCAATGCCCACAAATACGGTTTTATTATCCGTTATGGCAAGGATCAGGAGAAATTAACCGGCTACTCTTATGAACCGTGGCATGTCCGTTACGTAGGGGTGTACATTGCAGGGGAGATTACCAGTCAGAAATTAACACTGGAGCAGTATCTGGAACGGGGAAAATAAGAAATGATCGCTGCTCTTTGCAGGCATTTATGTGATTGATTTCATGTCAGCTGGCTACCAGACACTCTTGGAAATATGGAAAAGAAATCAGGAAGAGGGGGTATTACTGCCCCCTTTCCAATTCCGATTTAAACTCCGGCAATACGCCGGAATAACATCGGAAGCCGTTTGACACCTTCGGTTCCCGCCCACGTACTTGCTCCTGCGAGCAAATCGTTATGGCACACATAAAAGGCCATTTTGTATACAAGATAACTCAGTATGAATTCCACTACGAGAAACCGTTTAACGGCAGAGGATTCGATTACATATACGCGAAATTCTTGATGATTCCATGCTGACTTGAATCTGCGAACCAATGATTCCATGACTCACCTCGGCTGTTTTTTATTTCTAGCGTATGGCGAGCACATCTTGTCTTATTCAAAAATAATACTTACATAAAGTAATTAAGTATGCTATATTCACTTTAGGAACAAGCAAATTATACATAAGTGAGGGAAACAACCATGAGCGAACTGGATCAGTTAATTAAAAATCGTAGATCAGCTGTTATTTTTGAAGAAGGCATTGAAATTTCAGAATCGGAACTGGAAGACATGTTTGCATTGAATAAATTTGCTCCGTCTGCATTTAATTTGCAGCATACACACTACCTTGTCTTGACCGATGCAGATCAGAAGGACAAGGTATATGAAGCTTCCCAGCAATATAAAGTGAAAACGGCGTCCGCAGTGATCGTGGTGCTTGGTGATGTTAACGCTCATCATCATATTCGGACCATCAACGAGGGACTGCTCAATCTGGGTGCACTGACACCATTCCAATATGAGCAGGAATCCCAAAGTGTGACGGAATTCTATGAAACGCGCGGCCGATTTTTCCAACGTGAGGATGCAATCCGCAACGCCAGCCTGTCGGCTATGCAATTCATGCTGATCGCACAGGATCGGGGCTGGGATACCTGTCCAATGATTGGTTTTGACGCCGAGGAGCTTCAGCGGAGCCTCAACATTCCTGACCATTACGTACCGGCAATGCTGATCACCATAGGCAAAAAGTCGGAAGCCAAGCAGCGCCCTCGCGGATACCGCAAGCCGATTCACGAATATGTCAGCTTTAATAAAATGAACGCTGAGTAAATGATGATGTGAGTGAATCAAGTTATTTTGAATAATCGATAAGAAAAGCCACGTAACCGTGGCTTTTTTTGGCGTTACATCCAACTAACATATCCGACTACTTTTGCTGCTGCTTCAAATTCTGCATCTTCCTCTACACCTGCATGAAAATGTGCTGAGAATGAAGAGTCTCATCCTATGCGAACCTTAATGTGATCTCCATTCTGCTCCGCGAACTCTCTGCTCAATACATTTCGTAGATTAATTCATCTGAAAGCTCAAGCTGCTCATCAAATTCCACGTAGATACAGAGCTGTCCACCAGGTGTTTCCCCTGCATCAAAGCCAAGCCTCAGACTTCCATCCGCTTGAAATACTGCATCAGCAAACACAAGCTCACTTACATCTTCATCGGGATTAGCCTTACCGATGACATGAAGTGCACGTTCGCGCAACTCTGGCCACTGCTTCCATGCGGCTTCGATATAAGGACACAATGCCTCCATAGATGATTTGGTCTCAATCTCGGCAGTAACACGGAGTTCCCGTCCCTCCTCCTGCCAATCCATATAGTACAGGGTCATTTCGTTATCATAATGAAATGTTCCCATCCCCTGAACTTCATGATCGGGCTCAACGATCAGATTATCCCCATAATGAATGTGAATGCTCTCCAGCTTGCCGTTATGGCTGACATCAAGCGATTTCAGTTTATTTTCAGAGCAGTAAAGCTCTGCTAATTCCGTATTGTGACGCAAGTCGAGCTCGCGGATATGATTGTTGAAGCAGCGCAGGCTTTCCAGCAGCGGATTGCCGCTCAGATCCAAGCTTTTGAGATGGTTATGGTGACAGCGCAGCTCAAGCAAAACAGGACACCCTGTTACGTCAAGCTGCATCAGCTCATTGTTCGCACAATCCAGGTGCACCAGCAGGTGGTTACTCGTTACGTCCAGCGAGAAAAGGGTATTATAGCTGCACGCAAGTCTCTGGAGCTGCTTCAAAGCAGTTGCGTCCAGGTTAGACAGCTGGTTCCAGTGGCATTCAAGCGACTCCAGCTTGTTATTCTGTGACAAATCCAGTTTACGCAGTCGATTAAAGGAGCAATCCATCACCTCCAGCTCCTCATTGGACTGAAGGTACAGCTCAAGCAGCTGATTTTCTCTGCATAATAACGTTGTCAAACGCAGATTATGTTTCATATTTAAGCCCGTCAACGCGTTATATGAGCAATCCAGCACGTTAAGCTCACGGAAATATTCAATGCCATCAAGACTACTTATATCCACTTTGGGAAGCTCTAACGTATGTACCTCACAGACGTCCTGTTCCTGAATATATCCTCGGTCGTTACAAAACTGTTCTAATATGTACTGCCTGAAATGCTCATCTGTAAAGGCACTTGTGATATCACTGCTCATCGGCCAAATCTCCTCCCCCGCACTTCTTATCCATTCGCATTAACGCTTGTCTGTACATTCTATTCTATGGGCCAGAACAGCGGTTTTCAATGATACGGAATGATCAATTTGGTGTTACATTCGCCTTATTCACCATGGTTTGATCTACTTTGTCAAAAAAAGATTATGCAAATATTTTTATAACATGTTAGCATTCATCAAGTAAGCCAATTAACATAAAAAGGGATGATATTTATGAGTCTGAACGAGATGGTTGTTGGACAGATTGCCTCCGCCACAATCGCTTATGTGCGACAAGTTGGGCCATATGGACCCTCCAATCGTGAGGCGATGGAAAAACTCAAACAATGGGCAGATCGAAATCAGTTGCTTGACGCACAGGCAACATTGCTTGGTATTCCTCAGGATGATCCATCATCAACACCCCCGCAGCACTGCCGGTATGATGCTTGTATTGTGCTTGACCATGATTATCATTTCAAAAACGAAAACGACCCCGCCATTCACATAGGCACCTTTGCCGGAGGGCGTTACTTGATCTGCATCGTTCCGCACACGGCTGAAGGCATTCGGGATGCCTGGAATGAGATCATTTTACATGTGCATGAAAAGGGAATTCAGATGGATCGTAAACCGATAATCGAGAGATATCGTGCACATCTGCTGGATCAGCATCTATGTGAGCTTTGTATTCCTATAACAATGAATTGATACTTTTACCAAAAAAAGATCTGCTCACTTGAGGATTACGCATAATGGGATATCTTTCTCATTCATTAGATGACATCCACTCCATTCCGTATGCAAGCTAGAAAATCAAGATAGCAAAAAAGTGACTTCGAATTCGAAGTCACTTTCCTATCGTCATTCCTTAAAATGCCCAGTTCCCTTTGCGGAATACCGGTTCAATCGTGCCGTCCTGCAACTCTCCGTCGATATCCAGCTCCGCAGAACCAATCATGAAATCGACATGTGTGAGACTGACATTGCATTCATGTTTCAGCAATTCCTCATTGGACATCGTTGTACCATCCTTCATATTAAACGGATAGGCACTTCCAACCGCCAGATGGCAGGATGCATTTTCGTCAATGCCGGTATTGTAGAAAATACGGTTCAGATTGGAGATCGGGGAATCATGCGGTACCAGTGCCACCTCGCCCAAATAACGTGCACCTTCATCTGTGGCAAACAGATTTTTCAAATGCTCTTCACCTGAAGCCGCTGTGTATGCAACAACCTGACCATCCTTAAACGTAATACGCATCTGATCGACCAGCTGCCCGTTCAGGTTCAGTGGCATGGTGCTGCTCACATAACCGTTCACACCGCTGCGCTTAGGCATCGTAAATACCTCTTCGGTCGGCATGTTTGCTACCGTATATACGCCTTGTTTGTTTTCACTTCCGCCGCCGCCCCAGATATGGTTGTGCACCAGTTCAATTTTCAGATCGGTTCCTGGTGCGCGATAGTGCAGGCTCTTGTAATTTTTCTGATTCAGCAATTCACTCATCTTGGTCAGGGTCTCCAGATGCTCTCTCCAGTTCTGTACAGCATCCCCGCCATCCACACGATTCATCTTGAAAATGGTATCCCACATCACACGAATGCGATCCTCTTCAGGAATATCGGCAAATACTTTGTTCGCCCACGCCTTCGTTGGCGCCTTGATCAGACACCAGCTGATCTCATGGTTGCGTGTGTACTTGGCATATCCTTTGCGCGCTTCTGCTGCTGCTTTGGTGGCACGTGACACTTTGGTGGCTTCGATGCCATTGTACAGGTCCGGGTCCGGCACTTTGATCGTCAGCGTAGCCCCGCCAGCTTCGGCGAACCGTTCCATCATGTCACCCTTCCAGGCAGGATAATAGTCAAAGCTGTCGTCCGATCCATGTTCAAACCGGCTGCGTGTAATTGTGTCGTCTTCCAGATCGACCTGTACATAATTCGCTCCCGCAGCGTACGCCTTTTCAACAACCAGACGGGTAAATTCCAGTGTTTCTACAGGAGCTGTCACCAGCAGGTCTTGTCCCTTCTGAATATTGACACCTACTCTGACCACCAGTTCAGCGTATTGCTCCAGTGATTTTGCAAAAGACTGCTCAAATGAACTCATATGTTATTCACTCCTGCTTGAATTAGATTCTATATGCTATGCGTTGCGTTTTTCTTGCTCACGAAGTTCTATACGGCGGATTTTGCCTGAATTGGTCTTGGGCAGATCCGACACAAATTCAATTTTACGCGGATATTTATAGGGTGCGGTCCATTCCTTCACATGTCTTTGCAGCTCATGTGCAAGCTCCGGCGAAGCCTGGGACGCGTCTCTCAGCACAACGAAAGCTTTGACAACATTGCCGCGAATCTCATCCGGACTCGCCACGACGGCACATTCCTTCACGCTGGCATGTTTCATCAGTGCCTCCTCTACCTCGAACGGACCAATGGTGTACCCCGAGCTGATGATAATATCATCACTGCGGCCCTCAAACCAGAAGTACCCTTCCTCGTCTTTGCTCGCCCGGTCACCTGTGACAAAATATTCACCGCGCTGATTCGCTTCCTTGCGTCCTTCATCCTGATAATACGCACGGAACAGGGCTGGCATGTCCCTATGCACTGCAATATCTCCAACCTCACCCGCAGGCAGCGGCTGACCATGCTCGCCAATAATCTCGATCAGGCCCGGTGTAATCGACTGACCCATCGAACCGATACGCACAGGCGCATCCTTCAGGCTGCCGATTAACAGCGTGCTTTCCGTCTGCCCGTAACCATCCCGAATCGTGAGATCGAAATGTCGCTGGAATATCTCAATCACTTCCTGATTGAGCGGTTCTCCCGCAGATACCGCGCTGCGCAGATGGGATAGATCATAATGTCCAAGATCATCCGTCTTGGCCATCAGACGATATTCCGTTGGTGTGCAACAAAGCACGTTAATCTGATGCTCCTGCATCAGCTCCAGATAACGCTTCGGCTGGAATGAGCCGTTGTATACCAGACCTGTAGCTCCTCTGCCTAGCACGGACAGGAACGGGCTCCAGATCCATTTTTGCCAACCAGGTGCTGCTGTTGCCCATACGGTATCCGACGGCTGGATGTCCAGCCATAATGACGATGCAATTCGCAGGTGAGCATACCCCCAGCCGTGACTGTGCACAACACCTTTCGGATTACCCGTTGTGCCCGACGTATACGCCAGAATAGCCATATCATCACGATGTGTCTGAACAGCGGTCATCTCTTCCGGTTGGTTCTGCATCAACTGATGCACGTTAACCCAGTCTGCCCCTGGTACGTTGTAGTCTCCGTTTGGAGATGCAACGATGCGATGCGCAAGCGTTGGCAGATCGGAATCCATTTTTTCCACTTCAGCTGTTGTTTCAGACCATACGATCACTGCACGAGCGGATGAATGCCGCAAACGGTACTCCAAATCCTTGGCACGCAGCATCTCGGATGACGGAATGACCGCAATGCCCAGCTTCAAGCAAGCAATGTATATGACATAGGCAATGATACGGCGCGGTACCATGACCAGCACCCGATCACCTTTCACCAGTCCAAGCTCACTCAGCCCTCCGGCCAGACGGTTAGCCTGTTTCAACAATTCACCGTACGTAATTTCTTCCACTTCCTGCTGATCGCTGAGCCATCTAAGTGCAATCCGGTCTGGCGGGTGATTCTCCATCTCGGATGTCAGGTTATAGGTTTCAGGCGAAATCCATTGTTCAAAATTCACATGGAGCCTCTCCTTTGTCATTCAAATATATAGCATCTTTATATTATACATTAAATCCTAGGACCAGGTACTATGAACAACATAACTTTTTTTATAAAAGGGAGAACGGTCTGTTTCACGAACTCATTCAGAATCAACAGTTCTTACTGGCATATATGCGGAAGGTGTTAGCACCTCGCTCTCAATTATAATCGCCGTCAAGCCCGTCTCCGATTCGGTTTCATGCCATTCCCCTTTTTCCCAGAAAACAGCTTCTCCTGCCTTCACATGTACAGCCGAGTTGTGCCCGCTTCTGACTTGTCCTGCTCCCGACACGATTACCATCAGCTGCGGGCAGACCGCCTCATGGTACCCGACAACACCATTAACCGGCAGATGCATACAGCCTACATGTGCGTTCTCACTCGTCTGAATGATACGAGACATCACAAAATCAGAATCAAATCTCGTGATGTGTTTGCCGCTCTCCTGATCAAAACGATAGATCTGCATTACAACGTTCCCCTCTCCAGTGACGAATTATTCCAGTATAAATATAATCCGGCACCAGCGCCAGTTCTTCATCCTGCCTCCTTCCTCCGTTTAAAATAAAACACAAAAATAGCACCTCTTCTCCCAAAGAAAAGGTGCTCGTTGCTTTCACTATTCAATTACCAAGGATAATTACCGATTCCAACCAAGGCAGCTTCGATATCGTTCAGCTCTTCGGCCGTGAGTTCAGGAGCCTTGAGTGCGGCTACATTTTCTTCAATCTGAGAGACCCGGCTGGCTCCGATTAACGCAGACGTTACCCGATTCCCTCTCAGCACCCAGTTGAGTGCAAGCTGGGAAATCGTCTGTTCTCTCCGTTCTGCCACCGCCTGCAGCGCTTCGAATTTGGCGATGCGTTCATCGGTATACGATTCTGTTTTCAGATTACCTGTTGGGTTCGCTCGTTCCGCCTTGATCTTGTCGACATATTTATTCGTTAGCTGCCCGCGCCCCAGCGGACAGAAGGCAATGGAGCCTACACCATGCTCTTGCAGCACATCCTGCAACCCGTCCTCGATCCAGCGATTCAACATTGAATAGTTCGGCTGATGAACGAGACAGGGTGTGCCCAGACGACGCAGAATCGTCACCGCTTCCCGGGTCTGCTCTGCATTATAGTTGGACAAGCCCACATACAGCGCTTTCCCCTGTCGTACGATATGATCCAGTGCCGTCATCGTTTCTTCCAGCGGTGTCTCCGGGTCCGGACGGTGATGATAGAAAATATCGACATAGTCCAGTCCCATACGCCGCAGGCTTTGATCCAGACTGGCAATCAGATTTTTGCGGGAACCCCACTCGCCATAAGGGCCGCTCCACATATGATATCCTGCTTTGGAAGAGATCAGCAGCTCATCCCGGTAAGGACGCAGATGTTTGTGATAGATCACACCGAAGTTCTCTTCCGCTGAGCCCGGGGGCGGACCATAGTTGTTCGCCAGATCAAAATGGGTAATGCCCAGATCGAATGCACGTAAAATCATCTCTTCCTGAATATCCAGCGTGCGGTTGCCGCCAAAATTCTGCCATAAGCCGAGCGCGATCTGCGGCAGTTTAATGCCGGACTTCCCTGAGCGTGCATAATTCATGTCATCATATCGTTGTTCACTTGCAATATAGGGCATCGTTATTCACTCTTTTCTTTTCTGTAAGGTTGGTTGATCCGTTGACACCCCTTTATCTTAGTCATTTTGCCTGGGGAACGATATGGTTTATCGCTACAATGATATAGAAAAATGATCGTTATCATCTGATTTAGTCTTTAAATAAAGCACCACTCTGACAATCATATATGTTAAAATGCAAGAATCAACTCTCACATACAGGAGTGAACCTCGTGATTACGTATATGTTCAAGAACACTCATTTTCAGGAGCTGCAGCTGCTTCATTATGGAACAGAGGCTTGCACCCCTGGCCACCACTTCGGCCCAGCCATGCGAGATTATTATAAAATTCACTATGTATTGAACGGTAAAGGCACGTTTGAAGTAGCAGGTACGACCTATCATCTACGCAAGGGCCAGGGTTTCCTGATCGTGCCCCACTCGGTCGTTCATTATCAGGCCGATCTGCATGATCCGTGGGAGTACAGCTGGGTTGCCTTTCATGGCACTCATAGCTCTTCCTTTCTGGAGCAGGCTTGTTTAACTGAGCAGCAGCCGATCTTTGATCTTGGTGACGAAGACGATGAGATGCGCTCTTGTCTGCACCGAATCATTCATTCCCGCACAACCCACAAGGGCTGGGAGATCAGCCTGACGGGATGGCTGTATCAGTTTTTCGCTATTCTGATCGATCACGCGCATAACGAAAATTTGCAGCCCGCTGCAGAGCATGGCAAAGACTTATACGTTACACAGGTGATGGATTTTATTGAAATGAACTATGCCAACGCAATCACGGTTCAATCCATTGCTTCGCATATCGGTTTACAGCGCAGTTATTTATGCTCACTCTTCAAGGATCAGATCGGAAGCAGCATCCAATCTTATCTTGTACATTACCGCATGCGCAGAGCAGCCGAATTAACGATGGATCTGAACCTTAGCATCGGTGATATCGCACGTTCCGTCGGTTATACAGACCAGCTTCTTTTCTCCAAAATGTTCAAAAAGGTTATGGGCGAAGCTCCAACCCATTATCGCAAAAAGAAAGCAGCAGCTTCTCTGTAGGTTATCTACAAAGAAGCTGCTGCTTGAAATGGAACACATTTACACGTAGTCAAAACCAATGACACGTTTACACATTGTCAGGCATAGCAATGCCGACAACCTGCACTTTAACCTCTTTTACCATCACACCTGCCAGCTGCTCTACGGCCTGCTGTACATTGTGCTGCAGGTCGTGGCACACTTCATGCATTTTGCGGCCATACTGCACATTAATGCGCAGTTGAATCGACGCTTCGTCATTTTGAATATGTACGTCAATCCCTTTTTGCATGCTTTTGCCGCTGATGCTTTTGGCAAGCCCTTCCGTCAAGCCGACAGACATGGAGGATACACCTTCCGTCGTCTGTGCAGCCATCGCTACAATTTTGGACACGACATCATTGGAAATATGAATCGTTCCCAGCTGAGCTGGAGGTGCAATATATTCCGCTTCCGGAGCATTTGTTTCGATAATTTCAGACATAAGCTCATCTCCTTATGATCTATTCATTTAATTGGCAGGCATGGATACTGTCTCTTCTATTCTACCACGGTTTGCGCGCAGTTACATTTCTGCCCTCTATCGGGTCTAAGATGCACACTATGCATTCTGCCACTTTTCCTTAAAGAACATCTGATAGATTCGAACCAGCACGATTTTCACAATCATATATACCGGAATAATAATGAGAATCGCGATAATTCCGCCCAAATCCCCGGCACCGAGAACAAGAATAATCGTTGTCAGCGGGTGGATATCCAGCTGTTTACCGAATACGTATGGCGCAACGAGATTATCCTGAATCTGCTGGGACACTAGAATGATAACCAGTGACCAGAGGGCAACCGATGGCGATACGACCAGACCCATGATGACGATCGGGATAGAGGAGACGATGGCTCCAATAAACGGCACAAAGTTCATAATGACCGCCACCACGGTAAGCAGCAGGGCATATGGCAGGCCAATAAACAAAAAGCCAATGTACATCAGCACACCCAAGGCCAGATTGACGAGCACGCGACCCACTATAAATCCACTCAGGGCCTGATCAATCTCAAGGACCACTTCGCGGCTGTCTTTCTGAAAGCGTTTGGGAGCGATGTTGATCAGTCTGCGACCGAAGAGCCTGTCCTGCTTCAGCATGTAGAAAAGAATAATCGGAAAAGTGAACAGGATGATCGCAAAGCTGGAAATCAGCGAAATAAATCCGCTCACATAGTTGGTTACAAACGTAAAGCCCTTATTCACATACTCTGTAACCTGGGACAATGGAGTAGAGCCATTCGGAAACAGCGCTTGAATCGCTCCGTTCTGCTCCAATTGTTGCAATTGCAGACTAAGGGAATGCAGCAGATTTGGAGCGTTCTCCACCAGATTCACCAGCTGCTCCCGCAGAGACGGCCACAAGCCTACGATAAATGCTACACCCAGCATAACCGCCACGATGTAGATCAGCAGAATACTTAATGTACGATTGAGATATTTTAACTTTTCCATGTAATTCACGAGCGGCCGCAGCAAATAATAAAAAAATACAGATAACATCATCGGCACGGTAATCACAGTCACCATCGTAACCAGCGGCTGAAAGATAAAGCTCACTCGGGATAATAAATAGATATTAACCAATACTAGGGCCAGTGCAATACTGAACCTGACAAAAGAATTGCCTTTAAACAATCGTTTCCCCTCCACATCTCTGTTCCTCTTCTATGAATCATTATTCTCTCTATTATTATTATTACTATATATCAGATCCCTCCATTCCTACTATCCCCCTCTATCTTAAATCTTTCTTACTTAAAAATAAAAAGAAGCCCCGACCTGCCGGCCAAGGCTGTTAAAAAGCGTGAAACGCATAAGTTAAATTCTACTTTACACAGCAGCTTCACACCAGCTTCGAATACATATGACGCAGATAGCGCCAGCGTACCAGTGCAAAGAAGATAATCTGCATCGAGACAAACACCATAAAAATTTGAAGGCTGTGTTCCAGAACAGAGAACTGAACCAGCTGATAGAGCGCCGCAAATGCCACCGAGCTGTGAATCAATGCCACCAGAAGCGGCAGGAAAAACATGAGCACGAGCTGTCTTGTTACGATTTTGCGCAGCTCAAGCCGACTAAGCCCCATTTTACCAATCATACGATACTGCGCCTCATCCCGCTCCAGGTCGGCATACAGCCTGAAATAGGTGAAGCTTGCAGCAAAGGTGAAGAAAACAATACCGATCAAACCGCTGACAATCAGAATAATGCCATTGGTCTGTTTGTTATTCAGCCAGTCTACGACTAGAGAACTGAAGTCAACATATCCCTTTTCCGGAGGGTCCTTTTGAATTGAATCAAGCAATTCCGGAGCAAAACTGCGTGTCGTCATCCAGTCTTTTACTACAAAAAATGTGGTCTGATTGGAGTAAAAATCAACATCCATCCCGATCTCTGCAATATATGCCTCTCGAATTTTTGAATACATGTCATCAGAAACAATGTAGACACCAGTCTCACTATCAATCGGAATCACAATATCGGTTGCCGGTGGCAGCATCTGCACTTGTGCATGCTGTTCACCAACATACAAATCAGCGGAGTATGGGTAACTGTCCTCTTTTGTATCTAACAGTTTTTTGCGTGCAGCAATATTGGGTGCTGTATTAAACGCCAGATCATTGCGATCCAGCACCCTTTCTTCATAACCGAGTGCTTTGGCAAGACGATTATATTCACTCAGTTTTATGATGTAGTTGTTATTGTTCTCATAAAGCAACTGGTAACTGCCTTTCACATAAGGAACTTCATGATCAACGAGCGTCTCTTCAATCTTACGCATATGACGATCAACGACAGCTGAATCCGTATCGCCTGAATTCACATAGGTAAACGCATACGGATTGGTCATGGAAGACAGCCTTGGATCACCTATAGTCAGCATGCTGCCGATGCCCGTAAACGCCGAGGCAGAGATGACACTGACCATGAAAAACATTACCGCGTTATCCTTCATGCGATACGTAAGCTCGGACAGAAGGAGCAGATTGGTTTTACGTAAAAATAACCCTTCATTCCTTTTCAGTGCCCGAATGACATACACGCTAAGCTGTGTAAACAATAGATACGTACCTGCAATGACACTAAGCACACTGCCAAAAAGCAAAGGGAAAATATACGAACCCCAGGCAAAAATAAATACCCCTGTGTATCCTCCACCAATTAATACAACCGAGAGCAGCGAAAGCAAGCGTGATGCCTTAGGTTCAGGCTTCGGTTTTTCCTCCGATTTCACGAGCTCGATTAACGTCCCCTTGCGGATCAGCAGCGATGAGCATAATGCAATAATCACAAAGAGCAGCAGAAATGCCCCTGCGGTCAGAACGATGCCTTTTAGTGGAAAATAAAATCTCAGACTGTTCTCTACAGCCAGCATGGAACCGCAGATTAACAAAACAAGCTTGCCGAAAATCAGGCCAAGCCCGATGCCCGCTACGATCGAAGCTATGCCAATACACATGTTTTCCATAAACAAAAGCCGATTCATCTGTCTCCGGGTCATACCCAGCATCAGGAAAATACCAAATTCCTTCTTCCGAGTCTTTAGAAACGAACCGACCGAATACAGCAGAAACAGGAAGGAAAATATGAAAATAATGATCTCGGCAATCATCAGACCTTGATTGGCAAGCACCGTCACCGTCTGTGAGGAGCCCTTCAAACCATCCTTCAGATCAGGATGAAATAACAACAGGGCATAGATAAAAAAGATCATCACCGAAAACGTGCTGCTCAGAAAATGAGCCAGATAAATCCGTTTGTTCCGAACGACATTGTTAATGGCGAACTGGCGAAAATTCATGTCCAGAGCCTCCCATCAGGGACAGCACATTTATAATTTTCTGATAAAAAGCCGCCCGGTTATCTCCGTAATGAATCTCATTGTATAACTTGCCATCCTTAATAAAGACGACTCGACTGCAATAGCTGGCTGCGACAGCATCATGTGTTACCAGCAGCATGGTGGCCTGATCTTCCCGATTGCGCCGCTCCAGTATTTCCATCACGTCCTTGGCCGCTTTGGAATCCAGATTACCTGTTGGCTCATCCGCCAGAATCAGCTTGGGAGAGTGAACTAAAGCTCGGGCTATCGCTGTACGCTGTGCCTGCCCGCCCGAGATTTCATACGTCCGTTTATCCAGAATACCTTCGATGCCAAGCTTGGCCGCCAGCTCTGACACCCTCGCGTTCATCTCCCGAACGGAAACACCGTCCAATGTTAAGGGAAGCATAATGTTTTCCTTCACCGTCAACGTATTGAGCAGATTGAAGGATTGAAAAACAAAGCCTAATTCTCTGCGCCGGAACAATGCAAGCTGATCTGAATTCAGGTCAAACGGATTCTGTCCAGCAATCCGCAGTTCTCCCGAGGTGGGATGATCTATAGTTGAGATCATGTTCAGCAGCGTCGTTTTGCCACTGCCCGATGGCCCCATAATGCCTACGAATTCCCCTTCCTGAATGCTGAGGTCAATCCCTGACAAGGCCTCATAGGATACGATTCCTTTATAAATTTTGCTGATCTGTGTGACAGAGCATATTTCCATACGTACAACTCCTTTATCTCTTTACTTTCTCTCTTCATTCTCGTTACTTTCTCTCTTTTGCCTCTGGTGACTGCCCTTCTCGTATTCGCTCATATTTCAATGGGGTTCACCACAACTTCTGACTCCAGTTTACCTGATGCCCGGTTCATTCTCCTATGGCTTAACCTTTCACCAACATGACAATGTTGTAAGGTTGGACTGAATTATATAACGACACCTGCTGCCCAGAAACACAACAAAGACGCCTTCACCAGCATAGCCGAAGACGTCCATTCGATTTCATCCTTTGTCATAAAAAAATATAATCCGCACCGTTGTGCCTTCATGATACACCGATTCCAGCTCGATCTGATGATTCATACGTGTCAGCACTTCTTTGGCAATATACAGACCCATACCAGTAGATTCCTTGAAATGTCGTCCATTCTCGCCAGTGAAAAAAGGGCGGAACACCCGGTTCAGGTCTGATTTGGGGATGCCTATGCCATAATCCTGAACCTCCAGCACGATAGAGCGATCTGCTGCATACGCGCGAAGATGCACCTTCTTCCGGCTGCCTGCCGAATATTTAATCGCATTAGCGAGCAGCTGCACCAGCACAAAACGAAGCCACTTGGCGTCGGACTGCACAACCAATGATGCATCCATCCGGATCTCCGGATAGACATGGTTGCGAATGAAAAATCGTTTCAGCTCATGGATTGCTTCTTCCCCCACGGTTCGCAGCACTACAGGTTCAACACTGAAATCTTGCTCAAACGTATCCAGCCTGGCTACATAGAGCACCGTCTCCAGCCCTCGGCGCATCTGATCCGCTTCCTCCTGAATGCTGCGAAAACGGGCATCATCATCATCCTGCTCCTCTACAGTCAGTTCAATAACGGATAGAGGCGTTTTCATCTGATGAACCCATTGGTTCATAAATGTAAGATACTCCTGCTGCTTATGTTCCAACCGGTTCAGATGAGCATGATACTGCCCATATTGTGAATCCAGCAGCTTTTCCAGCGCGACGGACAGCGGAGCAGATTCACGCAGGGCTACCAATTCGTCCAGCGAATTCACAGGCCGTGTCATTCGGGCATAGAAGGCACGATGAGACAAATAACGATACACAAGATAACCGACATACCAGAAGAAACCGAGACTCACTGCATATAAGGCTGTTCTCCAATGATCGTAGCCATCGTACCAGAAAACGGCAACCACCGTTAGCATCATCACCATAATCCAGCATGTCAAGGCAAGATGTTCACGCACAAACAGCTTCATGATGGCGATGCCGCCTTCCAGTTATGGATCAGCCTGTATCCTGAACCCCGCACTGTTTCCAGTGCATCGGTAATGCCAAGCTCGGCAAGGCGCTTTCGTACACGTGTAATATTTACGCTGAGTGTGTTGTCGTCCACAAAGGAATCATCCCAGAGTTTCTCCAGAATGGTTTCCCGGCTCACCAGCTTGGGGCTTCGTCGCATCAGTGTTTCCAATAGAACCGTTTCCTTTTTGGTCAGCTGCACCTTCTCATGCCCAAGTTCCATCTCCAGTCTCTCCAGGTAGACCACCAGCCCATGCAGTTCAACCTTGCGCTCTTCATCACGCACCGCATAATCTCCATACACGCGCCGGAGCTGGCTGCGAATCTTGGCGATTACAATTTCATGCTCGAACGGCTTGGTAATGTAATCATCAGCCCCGTTCTCCAGAGCCATAACCTGATCCATCTTGCCGCTTCTCGCGGAAATAAACAGAATCGGGCACGTCGATAAGGTACGAATCTGCCTGCACCAGTAGAACCCGTCATAGCTTGGCAGGTTGATATCCAGCAAGACAACGTGAGGCTGAATTTGTTTGAACTGTTCCATGACCTGTTCGAAATCTTCTACAAATACAGCTCGATCTCCGTAACGTTCAATATGTGACTTCAGTAGACCCGCAATCTTGGGATCATCCTCTATGATCATAATGGTATACATAGAAAACGCTCTCTCCTCTAATCTGTTATGACAGCTCATTTTTCTCTATTTCCTAGCCAAATCATAACACAGGATCACTCAACGGGCATCGAGCTGTTTGCGCCAGCTCCGAATATCTGCATTCAACTGCTTAACGTCTCCTGTCGCCTGCTGATCATCAGACAACTTGTATTGCTGCTTTAATGTGAGAATACGATACACACTTTCATCAATACGCGATTCCTTGATTTTGCCTGACTTCACCGCACTGATCAGTGTATCAAAAATCGTCTTGGCACTTTCATAGCTATGAGCCACCAGCAAAATATCACTTCCCGCCTGAACGGTTGCAATCGTAGCCTTTTCTAACGGATAATTTTTCGCAATGGCACCCATGCTCAGATCATCTGTAATCACTACACCTTGATAGTTGAACTTTCCGCGCAGATGTTCTCCGATGATTACACTCGACAGGGATGCCGGATAGTCCGGGTCCAATTTGGGAAACAAAATATGCGCCACCATAACCGCTTCCGCCTGCTCCTTCACAGCGGCCTGGAACGGAATCCATTCCAGTTTTGCAAGCTGCTTCTCCGTTTTGTTCACCACAGGCAGGTCCAGATGGGAATCCACAGACGTATCTCCATGACCGGGGAAATGCTTCACAACCGGGATGATGCCTTCCTGCCGCAATCCCTTCATTTCTGCCATTCCCATGCGAGTAACCAGATCGGCAGTTGTGCCGAAGGAACGGTCGCCAATCACCGGATTTTGGGGATTGCTGTTAATATCGAGCACAGGAGCAAAATCAACATTAAATCCGGCAAGCTTGATCTGTCTCGCCAGCAATGCCCCCATCTGCTCCGCAAGGGCAGGATCATTGGTTTTGCCTACTTTGCGATTGGAAGGAATGGATTCGACCGTGTCTGGCATACGGCTCACCTTGCCGCCTTCTTGATCCACACTCATCAGGATGGGTACCGGGTTGGATTGATTCGCCTGTTTGATCGATTGCACAAATGCCGCGGTGCCTTGCAGTGTGGTCACATTGCTCGCATAGAAAATAATGCCGCCCACCTTCTGATCTGTAATCATCTGTTTGGCTTGCGCATCCATCGTTGTGCCCTGCACACCCGCCAGAATCATCTGGCCCACCTTTTCTTCCAGGCTTAACTGCTCAAGCTGCTTCTTCACCGGGTCTGCTTCTTCCTGCGCTTCATCCTTGGAACCTCCCTGCGCTCCCTCCTGGGAACCGCCCTGCGCTTCTTCCTGAGGCGCGGTCGAATCATTTCCAGAAGAAGATGTATTCGGACTTGTCGCTGCGCCGCCGTTACTGCTCTCGGCAGGAGAAGGTTTCGCAGTCTGACCACACGCTGCTAACAGCGTAATGATAACTACGAGCAGACACATCATCTGCATTCTTCGTTTTAATATTCGGTTTGTATGCCGTGCTCTGCTTGTATGCTTGTTCAAGGATATTGGCCTCCTCTTATCACTTGTAAGTTCATTAAATACCCTTAGAGTGGTTCAGGGCTAACCTTACCATAAGGTGAATGATTTTCAAAATAGGTGTACGGTACGAAAATAATTGTATCTTTGGGCATGGAGGTGTGGTACTTTTCGTTGTTTAAACGATGCGGGCGCAAACGAAACTTGGAGGTGAAACGTGCAAGCGGGGGAGCGGTTTTCTATTGTGAATTTTTCATATGTTGAAATATTTATTTTTAGTGTGCGACGTCTGAAATCTAATGATAATTGGGGCATCAATTCTAGGGTGTGTCTGAAAAGGCTGAAGGAAGCCAATTTTGCTGAATTTTCGTTCCGATCCAAGCCAGGAAGTTTACGGCAGGCGTGGCGTGTGCGTCAAGGGAAAGTGACACAGCAGGGAGCGAAAAGGCGGAAAAGATGCACTTCAGCAGCCTTCAATGCACGCCCTAGAATAGTTGGAGCATGGTTTAAGCAGAATTGAGACCTTGAGCGTAGAATATTCTGAATCGAAAATTGCATCAAGCGAAGTCCGTTCGCTTGTATAGTGAACGAATTTCGTCCATTTTGCAGGGAAAAGGTTCATTCATATTTACATCCGGAGTTCTGACGCAGTACCAGGCGGAATCGCTGCACGAACCTATTGGTCACAGTAAAAAGCCGCCTGACGGCGGCTTTCGTTCCCATATCATACATGCTATTTATGGATATGTTCTTACGATTCTTCTAATGGTCAACGTTCGTTGTACATTCACTAGGCACTCGTTCAATTAGCTCTATTTAGAGATCTATTTAGAGTTCCATTTAGAGATCCACTTAGAGATTTATTACGACATTTATTATGACATTCATTCAGACATTCATTCAGACATTCATTCAGACATTCATTCAGGCATTCGTACATGCATTCGTTATGAACAATCTATTATACTATTATGAATTTTTCATATGATGAAATTTAATAATACATTTCTTTAGTAAATGGTGGCTCCTGAATTCTAACGAATCCTAGAAACCTTATTCTGTTCATTTCCCAGCATTCTAAATTCTAACGATTCCCAGTGACCTTATTCCTCCATGAAATGACGATTTTGAATCCAAATTAGCGAAATTTGACCAAATAGCGTCGCTCAGAATCGTTACATTTTAAATTCGGGCAAAAACAGCCAAATAAGGTTTCCTGAGATCGTTAGAGCTCAGCTTCCCTAAAAACGCCCTCTCCACACCAACTTTACAAAACTGACGTGACTTATCAGGTAAAATTATCCGGGAGGAATTCCTGTTTCATTTAGTTATTTAGAGGGTGTTGTGAAACCTACTGCGTGCATTTTCTGACGCCTTTTCGCCCCCGCTGCATCAATTTCCCTTGTCGCACACGCCACGCCTGCCGTAAACTTCCTGGCTTGGATCGGAACGAAAATACTGCAAGTATTGGATTCCCCAGCATTTTCAGACATACCTTAGTACAGTCTTGTTAACGCTTCATTCGTGAAAGGAATAATATCCGAGGTGCGTCCTTGCTGCACTTTGAGCGGCCATTCCGGATCACTGAGCAGCACACGCCCCAGAGCGATCAGGTCAAACTCACCATGCTCCAGCTTCTCATTTAATATATCGAGATGCGCATCTCCAGTCCCTTTGTTCTCGGCCGCCCGCTCCACGAACTCTGCTTCAAGGCCTACAGAACCTACGGAGATGGCTGGTTTTCCAGTGATTTTACGAGTCCAGCCTGCAAGGTTAAGATCCGAGCCCTCGAATTCCGGCAGCCAAAAGCGCCGTGTGGAACAGTGGAATATATCTACCCCCGCCTCACTGAGCGGCTGCAGAAATTGCTCCAGCTCTGCCGGTGATTCGACGAGACGGGCCTCGTAACTACCCATTTTCCACTGGGAGAAACGAAGCACAATCGGAAAATCCGGTCCAACTGCAGCACGGCATGCCTCGATAACCTCAACCGCAAATCGCGTCCGGTTAACCAGATCACCACCATATTTATCCGTTCTTCGATTGGTCTGTCCCCAGAAAAATTGGTCAATCAAATATCCGTGCGCGCCATGCAGCTCAATGCCGTCAAATCCGATTCGTTTGGCCTCTTCCGCTGCCTGCGCATAAGCCTGAACCAGCTCTTGAATCTCTTCCTCAGTTAAAGGTTCATATGCTGCTTCACCCGCCATGCTGACACCCGAAGGGCTTACAGGATGGGCGTCTGGATTCGGCAAATCCCCAGCGCGCCGTGCCGTACCGACATGCCACAGCTGTGGCATAATTTTACCGCCAGCCTCATGTACAGCCTTGACCACATTAGCCCAGCCTTGTAAAGACTGTTCGCCATGGAACAGCGGAATGCTCTCCCCGCTGACGGAGGAAGCATGATTAATGCCCGTGCCCTCCGTAATAATTAATCCCACACCACCAGCCGCTCTACGACGATAATAGTCGGCCACTTCAGGCCCAGGCACACCGTTCGGTGAAAATCCGCGTGTCATTGGTGCCATAACGATTCGGTTAGGCAAGGTAAGCTTGTCGGACGTGAATGGTTTGAATAAAGCTGAAGGTACATTCATGATTTAGTCTCCTTTGCTATGGAAAGTATACTTTTCTCACTTACCTTGAGATGTGACATGCTTCGGATGAATACAGCTGTCATACGCCTGTGGACTGTCATGAATCTTGCTCTTTATCCATTTTATAGATTCTTATTTTTATTTTCAAACAAATTTCTCACGTACAAGGTTAGGGCGTGTCTTGAATCCTGCTGAATTGTGTCTTTTCCTCCTTTTCGTCCCCTGCTACATCACTTTCTCTTGACGTGCCCGCACGCCTGAGGGTAACTTCCTTGCTTGGAACGAAAATTCGGCAAAATTGGCTCTCTTCAGCGTTTTCAGAAGCGACCTAGACAAAAAAAAAGAACAGCCCTGTACAAGCGCTGTTGAAAAACCCAAATGCCGTAAAACTGCCTTGCACAGAAGGAACATAACCTGCATCCTTCGTGGTCACAAATAATGTGGGTGCAGCATAATATATAATCCATAATCTTCTGATCCACAATATTTCAATCCAATTCTTCCTTCTTCTTAATTCGAGTTTGCAGGAATATTCTCGCGCTTCACCCGCAGCAGCTTTCCTGAAGAGGGAGACAGAACGTCAGGGTCAGTGCCGAGTCCAAAATAAAAATCTCCACCATACTCCTCGAATGACTTGGCATACGTGTCCTGGGTAAATCGTAATATTTCATTCCATGTGTTCAGATCATTGCTTTGATAAACACGACTTATATACAGACTGGTTTGCTTCTTTGTATACGTGAGCACATACACCTTGTCGTCACGCACCAGCAGATCGGTAGGTAACGCATTGGGATCAGGCAGCATGACACGTCTCGCCTGATTGATATCTGTCATCACATTCAGTGATTTAGGCATTATCTGAGAATCATTAAATACGCTGCCTACGATATAAACGAGTTTATCGTTAAAATTAACATTTTTGCCGATTTTGTTATACGGAGTTGTACCCTGCTGATACGTCAATCCTGGAAGTATTTTACTGCCATAGACGACCACATCTCTCTTTTCCAAACGTTCGTTGATCTCAAGCAGGTATCCCTTGTCACCCCATATATTGTTCGCAGGATACATCATCGTTGAAGCGTATAATTTACCGTTGATTTGGAACATCGTATACACTCTGGCGCCCATGCCTTTAACTGTAGCAAACTGCTGCCAGCTTTCTCCGTCATCATGAGAGATCAGTACGATCGGTTTTTTTTCGGTCCCCAGTGCGGCGAAAAGCTTGCCTTGGTAATACGCCATATCATACACATGCACACCTAATGGCAAATTGCGATACTTGGTCCACACCTCTCCATCCAGGCGATAGAAATTTCCAAAATCCCAGCTCTCGCCATCGGAATCATTGCCCGGAATATACAGCTTGCCATTTAATACTTTGTAGACATCGATCTGCTCTTCATCAACAAACTTCTTGGCCTGAGGCAGGATGCTGGGGTTGCTGTTTGTCACCGTCTGTGTCTGAAATGCTGCGCTGGCCGCATCGTAGTATATGACAGGTATCGGTCCCGCATTTTGCGCTGGTCCTAAGTTACTGCTGTTCCCATGACCGAGATAGATCCGGCCTTTGTAAAGCTGCATGTCCCAGACGTTGTTTGCATAAGGCGACTTTTTAAAAGGCCTGTCGAGCAATTCCAGCTTGTTCGTCACATCCGCTGACTGTAATGGTGCACTTGACACATGAACTTTGCCTTGTTCGCTTGACACAGGCCCCGCTGCTGGTGCGGCTGTCTTGTGCTTGGCACTGCCCATAAACATCCAACCTGCCCCGGCGGCAAGAGCCAGTGCAATGGCTGTCCATCTTACTTTGCTTTGCATGTCCGTTTCCTCCTCCAACATGATGACTCACGTTAATATGAAACGATACATTTTGTATCTTTTTATAGTATGTAAAATGTAATGAAACTGCAACAAATTTCGCCCTTTTCAGCAAAAAAAAGTAGACACTCTCATCTAAAGATGAAGGTATCTACCCAGGGTTTTATTTGCAATTCAAGACTTATTCTGCCTTAACCAGAATTTTCACTTGATTCTTCTCTTTGAGCAGTGCTTCGAAGCCATGCTCCACAACCTCATCCAGAGCAATTCGTTTAGTCACCAGCTTGTCTGCCGGGAAGAAGCCTTTTTCCATCAAGCTGATTACAGCCGGGAATACATCACGATAACCGATAATTCCATTTACTGTGCGTTCTTTCATGACAACAGAATTCGGCATAATTGGCGCTTCCTGTTCAAAAATACTTACAATCATCAATTCTCCACCAATTCGCGTTGAATCAACAGCCTGCTGCAGCACACGTGGAACACCCGTTACTTCATAAGCCACATTCACTCCGCCTTGCGTACGCCGATGAATCTCTTCCACCACATTATATTCGGTAGGATCAATCACGATCGCACCCAATTCCTCTGCTTTCGCTTTGCGCTCCTTCGACAGCTCCACAACATAAATATTTGAAGCCCCGGACGCTTTCAGTGCTTCAATAACAAGCAGACCGATTGGACCTGCACCGAACACTGCTGCGGTATCGCCTACTTTCAGTTTGCTCTGACGCACGGCGTGCAAAGCTACTGCGGAAGGCTCCACCAAAGCTCCCTGCTCATAAGAGATTGAATCAGGAATGGGATGTACCATGTTCTCCGCTGCGGTTACATATTCGGAAAAGCCGCCTCCGCCTCCGGCAAGACCTAGAAATCCCATCTTGTCGCACAGATTGTATCTGCCCTGCTTACATGCTTCACATTGACCACATGCATAGATCGGCTCCACAACGACACGATCACCGACCTGGAAACGGGTTACGCCTTCACCCACGTCAACGACTTGTCCAGAGAACTCATGCCCCATAACGATAGGTGCTTTCTCCGCTGTTAGCGGATGCGGGTCTTGAGCAGGAATAAAAATAGGTCCAGCTGTGTATTCATGCAGATCGCTACCACAAATCCCGCACCATTGCACTTTTATTTTTAACTGGCCTTGTTTAGGCTGAGGTTCAGCAATATTTTCCAGACGCAGATCTTTAACTCCATGCCAACGCAATGCTTTCATTCAATTCATCTCCCAAATGATTTTTTCAGCATATTCGGAAACGTTTCCGTAAATTAAATATGTCACATTTGAGATACGCTGTCAAACAAATTTCCCTATAGATGTGTCGATCCTGTGAGCAAAAGCACGAATCAAACCTTGATTTAAAGCTGATTTTCTCGTTAATTTCTAACTTTGTTATGCATTTTCGTTTATTTTTGATGATTTATTAGAAAAATAAACATAAAAATGCATAAACTTACATCGTTTTCGCTTTATAAGCGGGTTGATGCTCTGTACCAATGGTATAATCAAGTTATATGCATACCTTGCAAAACATACATAAGCCGAAAATACGGAATCGTTTCCGATGAAGTGAGGTCAACTATAAGTGAGTAAAGAACAGAAAATCACGATTAAAGATGTCGCTGAACGTGCCGGTGTAGGGATCGCAACGGTATCCCGTGCTATCAACAATGCGGAGGGAATCAGCAGCGCAACACGAGATAAAGTGATGCGGGCTATCGAAGAGCTGGGGTTCGTGCCCAATACCTCTGCACAGAGCCTGAAGATCCGGCAAACCCATCAGATTGCACTGGTGGTTCCCGACATCCGCAACGCCATTATTCCTGAAATCTCCTGGTCAGTTGAGCAGACTGCGAAGCAGCACGGATATCACATCGTGCAGATCAATACGGCAGGTAATGCAAGAACCGAACTTGAAACCATACGTAATATAAAAAAGCTGCACGTGGACGGTCTTATTTTCATGCCGCTGGCCTATCCAAAGACGTTACCTGCACTAATTAACAAAGCTCCAATCCCGATCTCGATCATAAACTATGGCAAAAAACTGGAGCCAGGCATACAGGCGGACATCGTGTCCTTGTCACAGCCTGAAGGCAAGCTTGTAATGGAGCATCTGTTTAAAATCGGGCGAACCCGGATTGCTTATGCCGGTGCCCCTAAAGATATCATTGAGGAGCGCTATCGCGCTTACGAGCAGGCTGTAGGACATGTCGATATTTCACTCGTTTATTTCGGGGAAGACTTCTCATTAGCTACGGGAGCAAGTGCTGCCGACTACTTTTACGGTTTAACCCATATGCCGGATGCGGTGTACGCCATTAATGATATGGTTGCCATCGGGCTTGTGAATCGCTTCAAGGAACTGGGCGTGCGTGTGCCCGAAGATGTTGCTGTGGTGGGCGTTGATAACAATCAATGGACGACGGTTTCCTCACCTCAGATCAGCTCTGTATCCATTATGGGTGAAGAAGTGTCTCGGCTCGCCACGGAGCTGCTGCTCAAACGCATTCGCGAGATGAGCACGGCGGATTATGAGCACATTCAGTTTGAACCACGTCTGATTGTCCGCCAGTCCAGCGTAGCCATGATTCGCTCCTCATCACGCTGAAGGACCGTTTCAATACCAAGCAAAAAGGTGCTAACAAGTCAGTGCAGCGACCTGACCAAGCACCTTTTTTGCATTGCATTTAAGGTTCCGCCGAATAACTCTACCATATCTGCTTTTAATACAATGGGTTTAGATCGATTGAGTTAGATCGTTTTAGTTAGATTGATTGAGCTAGATTAATTGAGTTAGATAGAGCGAGTTAGATGTTAGATGTAGTTATTAATTGGGGGCATTAATTTGGGCCATTACCATTAATTTTGTAATTAAAGTCTTCGTGTAATCATCTTCATTTCAACTAGATAGAAATATAATGCCTTTAATCAGGAGAGCTGTTAGCACTGCTGCAAGCATTATTTTGCCAACCACTCGAAGCTTATTAATAAATAAATCCATCTTGGAATGATTGGTATGAAACAAGGATGTAGCTACCGCTATCAAAGCAAGCGTGCCGCCGCTAATAAGACAATATCCAACGATGTGGAGACCACTTCTTGTCATCAGCAAAATGCTCAACAGGTAAAAACCTATCAGATAGATCCGATCCATGGTAAGCTTCATTCTTCACACTCCCCTTTCCTGGTTCATACGTTTTCAGGACGGGAAGGTTGTATTTTTTCCATATTGATTTATGTTTTTGGGTAATGTTAATTTAATCTTAGTATGGACAGCTGAAATTATCCAGTAAGGCATTAGGCCCAGACGTGGTATGCTGCTCGGTTGTGATGCCATGCTGAAATTCAAGTAAATTACTTGATGTAGACATGTACTTCGATGATGCAGTCCATTACTGATATTCAATGCAGGCATGACTTTGATGGAGTTCACTACTGCAACGATCAGAGAGACTTCGATGGAGTCCATCACTGCAATTCGATGCAAACATGACTTCGATGAAGCATATTACTCTTGTGCAACGCAATCATCCAATGTAGATTAGCGCTCAAGCATTGATTTAAGCTTCTCATTGCGACTTTCCAGAAAAGCCTGCATATATCTTTTCAGAATAAGCCTTTCTACAGTCCATCCGAGGACTCCCAGCGGCGCCTCAAATCGCAGTGTGTCTCTCATACAAGTCTCTTGTTCCCCGCACACGCTGAAATGATGCTCATGACTCATGCTCTTGAACGCCCCCCTCTCCATCTGATCAACAAACAGATAAGGGCGATCATACGCTGTGATCCGTGAGGTTAACGTTTGCCTCACTCCAAAATGCACAGCCTCAAAGGTCACCGTATCTCCATGACCAATCATGCCGCTGGTGACACCAGCTATCGCTCGTTCTTGCGTATGCTTCCATACCGTTCGGGTATGTAAATCGATATCACGTGCGATATCGAAACAGCGTTCGATCGGTGCATTTATACGGGTCACAGTGGTCACTTCGATCATTAGCAAACACTCCTCTGTTCCATGTCTATTCCATGATTGTCTCACGTGAGCCGGGTCTCCTGATTGTAACGATCCCAGGACCCTTATTCCACCGAAAAAGGCAGTTTTTGAATTCTAACGAATCACAGGAACGTTATTTCGTTGTTTTGATGTGTAAAACGCTGTTTTTTCATGATTCCGCATAAAATAGCGCATCTGAGATTCGTTAGAATTTTATCGACCTGAAATCAGGTCAAATAGGGCTTCTGGGAATCGTTAGGAATCGCGGACACATTCGATCTTAGTTTCAATGAGCCACCTTGGGACCTGTTGGATATATGTCAAGAAAGTAGACACTACGCTACGGATTTGTCCGTAAATTTCATTAATCAGCGTGCACTATTTCCCGTTTACAGCTTGTGATGCAGGCTCTTCAACAAACTATTTTAGTACAGACATTGCTGCCTTAATGCTTTGCTCTACAAATTGACGATCCGGGCCTGATTTCATCAATACCGTTATCCCAATTATCGACACCACCAGTGATTGCGCCACAAGACCTACATTGATGTCCCCTGCCAGTTCTCCGCTTCGCTGCCCTCTTTCGATAACCTCTCTGAAAATAACTGCCAGGTACATCTGATGCTCTCGTGTTAAGACCGCAAATTTGGGATCATGAGGAGCCAGTTCCACCATCGTGTTAATACAAAAACACCCGTAAGCAGGATTACCCGCTCCTCCTTTTGCTGCAATCCACTCAAAAATCTCTTGCACAGCTTCTCTGACGGAGTCCCCCTGACCCAGCCGCGCTCTAATCTCTGCCGCATGAAAGGTTGTATATCTACGGAGTACATGTTCAAACAACTCCTTTTTATCTCCAAACGCCGCATACAAGCTGGGCCGCTGAATCCCCATCGCCGTAGTTAAATCTGTAAGCGATGTCGCTTCGAATCCTTTAACCCAGAATACGTGCATGGCAGCATCAAGCGCCTTATCTGTGTCGAATTCCCGTTTTCTAACCATAACACCGCCCCTTTATTTATCGAACAGTACAATAACAGTTTAACTCAACATTCGCAAAAATCAAAATAGAAATCCATCATCATCACATGTCAGAATCTATCCTTCTACCCCAAATAAGCTCGCTCATCCTTATGTAACGGTAATTCAAACCTGTTTTTTTCATTCAGCCTCAATTTCACTCATTTTTATTCATTTTCAATGATTTTCTCATTTTTATGACACGATCTCATTTATACTCATGTTTACTCATCTCAAATCAGTTCTCCTTTCCTCTAATTTTTTCTCATGTTCCCCACCTCGCCACCAAATTTATCACCTCTAAATATTTAGTCCAACAGCACACTCTAGAAATTCCTTCATTGACATTTTTGGCGAAAAAATATATTGTTAATTCCAATTATAATATACTGTTCAGTACAAAATAGAAAGGCAGGCTGTTCGAATGCACACCTCTCTTCAGAATTCACAATTGTCCACACCAAAGAAACAGGGCATAACCAACACACTTGCTTGGGTATTTGCGGTCTGCAGCGGTCTGTCCGTTGCCAATATCTATTATGCGCAGCCCTTGCTGGACTCCATCGCACAGGAATTTGATCTGTCTACCGGAGTGATCGGCATCGTAATTACGGTTACCCAGATTTGTTATGCCCTCGGTCTGCTACTGCTTGTACCGCTTGGCGACCTCATTCATCGCCGTAAACTGATCATTGTGCAAATGTCTCTTTCGGCTGCTGCATTATTAGGCGCAGGTACTGCTGCCTCACATTCTGTTCTGTTCACAGCGCTTGCCGCAGTCGGTTTATTCGCCGTTATTACCCAAACATTTGTTGCGTATGCAGCCCATCTGTCTGCCGATTCTGAGCGGGGAGCTATCGTAGGCCGGGTGACCAGCGCCATAGTTATCGGCATTTTGCTCGCAAGAACCGTGGCAGGTGTAATGAATGACTGGCTTGGCTGGAAATCCGTTTATTTATTGTCAGCCAGTCTGACTTTCATCAGTGTTGTCGTATTGATTCGCATGCTCCCTCGGCAATCCTTCAGCCAGCCCAAGCTCAGCTACTTGCAGCTGCTTCGTTCCACCCTGCGACTGTATGCAGAGTTGCGTATACTTCGCGTGCGCGGACTGCTTGCCATGTTTATATTTGCGGCGTTCAGCATTTTATGGACTTCCATCGTGCTGCCGCTCAGCGCACCACCGTTGTCGTTATCACACACTTCTATAGGGGCTCTGGGCTTTGCCGGTATTGCTGGCGCACTCGCTGCCGCAAGTGCAGGGAAACAAGCCGATCGTGGATATGGTCAGAGAACAACAGGCATTTCACTCATTATTTTAGTTTTGTCCTGGGCATGTATCGGATTGTTACACACTTCATTGTGGTTCCTCATCGTTGGCATTATTTTACTCGACCTTGCTGTCCAGGCTGTACATGTCACCAATCAGAGCATGATCTACCGGGTGAGACCCGAAGCCCAAAGTCGTTTGACTGCATCCTATATGATCTTTTATTCCATCGGCAGTGCGGGCGGCTCCATCGCATCCACTCAAGTATATGCACGTGCAGGCTGGACAGGTGTATGCTGGCTGGGTGCAGGAATTAGCGCAATAGCTCTACTGATATGGCTCGTGGATCGAAAGACGGATCACCTTGCATAACCCTCCACATGAAGTGCATGAATAATGTATAACAAAACAAAACAGACCAAACAAGCCTCTTATCGAATGACAAGAGGCTTGTTAACATCATTTATTTGATTGAACACGTCATTGCAGACGTTACGGAACACGCTATTGAAGCGTTACTTAGATCAACAGCTCATTGATGGACAGAGAACGTTCCTTGGACAGATCGCGGTACTCCTCCGACTCCACTTTAATCAGCGGTTTGAAAATGTCGGAAGCATTGTTCATGACAATGACACCTTTTTCTCCATTGCTAAGCAGCACCTGTTTGCCAATAAAGTTAGGCAGCAAATGCTGCATCAACGCCTGAACCGCCTTCTCGTTTAATTTACCAAAGCCCATTGCGTAAATATCTCTAAGATTGTTAATCAGGTTCGGATTACTTGCTCCATGATTACCGGAACGCATGCCAATATAAATATCTGCTACGGAGACGATTTGAGTATACGGATGAATCTCTCCTTTTCCAAGCTGCATCGGATATCCTGATCCGTCTTCCCGCTCATGATGCTGCAACGCTACCAGAGCAGTCGCTTCATCTGTCATGGAGTTTTTGATAATCTCATGCCCATATATCGTGTGACGCTGCAGTTCAAGCTGCTCCTCTGGCGTCAAAGGCTCTGTTTTATTGCGAATCCGATGGGAGACTTTACATTTTCCGATGTCATGCAAATAACCCCCGCGGCTGATCTTATAGCTTTCGGCCTGGGAATACCCCATCCAGTTTGCGATATAAAAGGATAACAGACCTACCTGAATGGAATGGGTGTAGTTGTTCACGTCATCCCGCTCCAGCATCATCAGGAGATGCACGACGTCCTTTTGCTCATCAAGTCCTTCGACCATTGGCTGCAGTGCATCATCGACCATTGTTGCGTTAAACTTGCCTACAGTCAGCGCTTCCAGAAACGCATTTTGATAATTATGTACAGTCTGAAGGAATTGGGGCTTCATTTCCTCTTCAGGAGGTTGCTCTTTACTGCTCGTGCCGGTGCTGGTGCTTGTACTGCTTGATCCAGCTGCATGTTTTAATGAAGCTGCGAAAAATTCCGCTTCGCTGATCTCTTCATCGCGCAGTTCGATATCTACGTAATCTACCCGATGCTGCATAAGCAAGGTAATATCCTCGCTGCGAATGACAGTCCCCTTTCCGAGAATGTGCAACCCTGCATCGCTGAACGTATCTGCTGTCAGACGGTCCCCGTCCTGCAGGTTCATAATATGGATTCTCAATCGGAACTCCCCCTGAACACATGATTATAGTTAACAGCTCCCGGATGGAACGGGGCCAAGACATACCTATACTTCTTAATATCGTTTAAATTCCAGCTTTTTTACATAGTCCAAACGACCTTAATCATATAGGCAAATATGAATAACTAAGACTTTATCCTTATAGGTAAAACGTCGTTTTATCCCGGTTATTTACACACAGAAGGAGGTTTCTTCTCATTTTCAAGCTCTCTGCGGCATAAATCCATAAAAAAAGGAAGCCCAAACCTGGTTTGGACTCCTCTGTAAATGCACTGCACTGCCTGATATACAAAATTACAGTTTAATCGATTCAAGACTTGCACCCTTTGCGAAAAAGCGTTCAATACCCTTCTCCACAGAAGGATCGGGAACAAGTGGCGGTGCCTGATGCGGCTTCACTCGTGCATCAATAATGACCTGGTCACAGCCCCAGTGCTTGTGAGCATAACTGCTGTTAACTCCATACATATCATGGGATGGATTGCTGCGTGTGAAGGTAGCCCACAGAAAATTGCTGAGGCTTGCACTCATAAATGAACTGTCGTCACATACGATAATCATCGGACAACTCTCCAGCCCGCCACGTTCTTGCAAAGCAGCAGCAAACTCTTTCATTTCTTGTGCTGTGTGCTCATATGAGGTGAAGGCCGAGGTCTGAATGGAAACAACCCCAGGCATGATAAGCTGTGGATTTTCGTAACCGCGCACATCACGTAAGGCTTCCGGCACTTCCCTGCACAAATCACGAATTTTATCTCCGTATGCCGCCATTACCACTTTACTGCCGCTATTCAGTCCTGTGCCCGAATAATCCAGCGTATCAATGGTCGTATGGGTATAGAAATGAATATCACGCTGCAAATCCATGCGCTCCAGTATATACGTTAGAAACTCGACCTCTCGATGTGTATCCAAAGGCTGCTTGTCCTCAGCCGTAATGAAAAGATATTTTGCCAGGCTAAGCTGGCCTGTACCCAGAATCCGATTGGCAATGGTCAGCAGCTCCGTCGGCTGCTTCACATCTGTATACGGTGTATAACGTTCACTGCCGATCGCAAATAACAGTGGATGAACACCCGCAGCATCTACAGCGTGAACTTCCTTAACACCCGGAATTTCCTGTTTGATCGCATCTCCGGTAATTTCATGAATCAGATCACCAAATGCGGTATCCTCCTGCGGCGGGCGACCTACAACTGTAAACGGCCAGATTGCATTTGGCTTGGCATACACTTTATGAACACGCATCAGCGGGAATTCATGAGTCAGGCTGTAATAGCCCAGATGGTCCCCGAACGGTCCTTCCGGCTTTGTCTCGCCCGGGTAAATCTCACCCGTGATGACAAAATCCGCGTCATTACTGATGCAGTACCCATCCTTATAGCTGTAACGGAAACGGCGTCCAGCCAGCAGACCCGCAAAGGTCATCTCGCTCAATCCTTCAGGCAGCGGCATCACCGCAGACAGCGTATGAGCAGGCGGCCCACCGATGAAAATGCTGACCTTGAGCGGCTCGCCTTTTTTCACCGCTTTGGCCTGATGGATACCGATTCCCCGATGAATCTGGTAGTGCAAGCCAATCTCCTTGTTCATCTCGTAATCATTACCACTCAGCTGAACACGATACATGCCCAGATTGGAATTCATAATACCCGGTTTGTCCGGGTCTTCCGAATACACCTGCGGCAGCGTCACAAACGCCCCTCCATCCATGGGCCAATGCTTGATGAGCGGCAGATCAGAGATTTGAATTTCCTGAGCTGATACGGGAAGGCTGATCGATTTCTGCTTAGGCAGAGCCTGCCAGGCTGCAAGACCCGTACGAATATGTTTTAACGGCGTTTTGAGCGCCTTCATTGGATCGTCCCGAACGGACATAACCCGCTGTACACCTTCAAGTGTATCCCGGAACATGAACTTGCTGCGTTCAACTGTGCCGAACAGATTGGAGACGGCTTTGAACCTGGAACCTTTTACATTTTCAAATAAGAGCGCCGGGCCCTTGGCTTCATGTACCTTCATGTGGATGGCAGCCATCTCCAGATTCGGATCCACCTGCTCCTTCACCCTGATCAGATGTCCATGCTGCTCCAGATCATTAATGCAATCTTCCATATTATGATATTTCATCGGATGGCTCCATTCTGTATATAATAAAATCGCTTGATTATGTTCATATATTCACATACACATGCAGTATGATAGGACAAGAACGACTACGATCACAAGGTTTTAATTTTTCTTCTATGCCATGTCTATTAAACTATGCACTGCACGTCTCTTCTATTTTATCAAATGATCTGCCGCTAAACAAAGAAAACTATTCTTTCATTAAATAATCAGTAGGGATGCGCCATTCTGCCAAATAAAGCATAGAAAATGCAGAACCAAGCTAGGTACCGTTTTATCGGAACCTGCAGTTCTGCATTATAAAAAAGCCGTACCTCTCATTTCATGGTTATTGCACAATCCCACAAGACTTCATGAAGATAATCGTTTTCGCGGAATCGTTACCACCATCTCTGTGCCTTCACCCACAGTACTTGTGACATCAATGGTACACTCATGCAGTTTCAAAATTTTGATGACAATAGATAAGCCTAGTCCATTGCCTTTGAGAGAGCTGCTTCGCGCTTTATCCACCATATAAAAACGATCAAAGATATGCGGCAGCGCCTCCTGCGGAATGCCTTTCCCCGTATCGCGAATGTGTACGCTCACACCGGAAGGACTTTCCCTCATATCTACATAAATACTTCCGCCCGCATCGGTATATTTGATGGCATTGCCTAATATGTTTTGCCATACCTGATCGAATAAATCCTCATCCGCCTGAATGGTGCAGGGCAGCAGCTCCAGTTCCATATTTAAATCTTTCCTGGACCATTGCGGCTCTGCCAGCACAATGATTTTTCGCAATTGCTCATCCAGCTGGAACGAGCTGAAGCTCGTGGGATGATGCTCAGAATCGAGGGACGCCAGGCGAAGCAGATTATCGCTCAATCTCGATAAACGCAGTGTCTCTTCGTAGATAATCTCCAGGTGCTCCTTCTGTTCCTCCGGGGGGATCACCCCATCCTGAAGCGCCTTGGTGAACCCTCGGATCGACGTAAGCGGGGATTGCATCTCGTGCGAAACGTTACTGACAAAGTCCTCCCGTATGGAATCAATCTTCTGCAGTTCTCTTGCCATCTGGTTGAAGCTCTCCATCAACTCTCCGAATTCATCATGATTTCTGTACTTCAGACGTACGGTCAAATCTCCTGAGGACATTTTTTGTGCCGCTGCTGTCAGCTGTTTAATCGGCTTTACAATAAATCTGGACATCAGCAGAATTAATAAACTACCAATGATCAGTACGGTTAACAGTGAAGTGAGCAGTCTCTCTCTTAATGTATGAAACAGGGGTGCGAAATCATTTTGCATCAACACGGCATCCATACCTGTCCCCCCCGGAACTCCCACTGCAGCTGTACCATTTTTGTTATTAAAAATGACTGCCTTCGTCCTGCCAGGTTCGAACAATGCCTGCACCTGCTCCTCAGGTAAAGCGGCAAGCACCTCACTTTGCTTGTTTACCAGCGTAATGTTCATACCGTACTTTTCAAAAATCTGCAAGCTCGATTGCAATTTTTCGGGATCATCTATGAGATGGATCAATGCAGCAACATCTTCAACTACTGCTGCCATGGCGTCATTTGGGGTGTTTTTTCCGGCATCATTCTGCAAAATAAAGGTTAGCACCAGACTCACAATCACAATGCCGATGAACGTAACCACAATGCGAAAACGTAAACTGTTCCTGATAAATTTCATGTCAGCTCCAGACGATATCCAAGTCCGCGAACGGTTGAAATCGTAAATTGCGAGACGGATTCCAGCCTTTCTCTGAGACGTTTGATATGCACATCTACGGTGCGCTCATCCCCTTCGTAATCCATCCCCCAGATATCATATATGAGCTGATGACGCGTGCATATTTTACCTGGCTTGCTGGCGAGCGAAAACAGAAGCTCACATTCCTTCTTTTTCAAATCGATTGTTCTTCCCTCCGCTTCCACGATCAGACGCTCCAGATCAATCGTCACTCCGGCAAGCTGAATGATATGCGACAGACTTTTGTTATATCTTTTCAATAACGATTGTACCCGCAGAACCAGCTCCACGGGATCAAACGGTTTCACCACATAGTCATCCGTACCGACGTGGAAGCCTTTAACCTTGTCTTTGGATTCTCCCTTGGCCGTGACCATCAGAATTGGAATATCGGTATAGGAACGAATGTCCTGAGTCAATTCAATTCCGTCCATCCGGGGCATCATCACATCCACGATCACAAGATCGACCTTGGTGGTGGATAGGAGGTCCAGTGCCTCTTCCCCATCGGAGGCTTCCAGCACGGATAGCTGATTTTTCTCGAGATAGATTCGCATCAATTTGCGGATATGCGGATCATCGTCCACGACAAGTACGGTATTCATCTGTACATTTTCCTTCCCGATATAAGCTTTATTCGTACCGCAGAGATTCCATCGGGTCCAGCTTTGCTGCCTTGGAAGATGGCATCAGGCCAGCGATTACACTGATTCCTGTGCTTACAAGTAAACCAAACAGCATATAGTTGCCCGATAGATGAATCAATTCTGCCCCAAATGCCTGTTCCAGCAAAATATTAAGCACGTAACTGAGGCCAAGCGCCGCGATTACGGCAATGATACCACTAAATGCACCTAACAGGGCAGACTCGGAGAAGAAGATTCGCCGAATATCTTTTTTCCTTGCACCGATCGCTCGTAAAATTCCAATCTCTTTGGTGCGTTCCACTACACTGATGTATAACACAACCAGGATCATAATGCCGGATACAATCAGAGAAATGCCTGCAATGCCTGCCAGTACAATCGTCGCCATGCTCACGTATGTTGTAATATTCTCCATGATTTTGGCCTTCTGTGAGCCTGTAAAGCCTGCATCTGTTGCGGCTTTATTAATATCGTTGACATATTTCAAATCGGTTGCATAAGCGTTCACCTGAATGGGCCCTATCGTAATATCATGACCCGAATACAAGCTCTCAAGTGTCTGAGCGGGGATGTATCCCGGTGTCTGCTGCATAGGTGATCTTGGCTCTGCAGCCTCATACAACCCGGAAACCGTCAATTTTTTCTCTAAAGTAACCGGTTTTTGATTGGCATCCATTTCGTTGATATACAAAGTGATCGTCTTGCCGATCATGGATTCAGCCTGGTTCCCGCTTAACTGATCTGCAGCAGTTTTCGGCAGCAGCATTTGATTATCAGCGGGCATTGCCCCCTTCTCAATCAAGGAAGGGTCGAACGAATCAGTAAGTGTTGTAAGCTGTGAAAGTGCCACGCTTTGCTCATCATACACAATGGTTGATTTTCCTGTAATAGAAGTGATTGTTTCAATATGATCTACATTCGGGAACTGACGTATCTTTTCGATATCGTCTTTGGTAAACGATTCTCCAGGCGCCATTAAAGCCTGCGGACCCTGCAAGTCCTTGGACTCCGCGCTTGGTTTAGTCATATCCACAAGCAAGGGGTCCATGCTTGCATTGATCTCATCGTTCATATATGTTGTGATGCCGTTACCTAGGGACAGCATGAGAAGCACACTTAATATACCGATGGAGCCGCCTAAAGCAACCAAAACATTTCGTTTCATGTTAAGCTTCATATTTTGCAGCGCCATGCGAAATGATGCTAACAGACCAAGACTGCGTGAAGTTGCCCGATCCGGCTCATTAACTGTGCTGGAGCGTTCCCTCAACTGAATATCATCTGCTACTCTGCCTTCCTCCATTCTCACGATTCTTGTGCCGGAATCAGCGACCTTCTGGGAGTGTGTTACCGCCAGAACCAGCACCCCTTTTTGAGCAATGTTATCCAGCAGCTTCAGAATCTGATCTCCATTCTCCCGATCCAGCGCCCCTGTGGGCTCATCAGCAAGAATAATATCAGGATTATTGGACAGAGCGCGGGCAATCGATACTCTCTGCTTCTGTCCCCCGGACAGCTGGTTCGGACGTTTATGCAGATGTTCTTTCAACCCGACCTCAGTCAGAATATCAATGGCTCGCCGGTTCCGCTCCTTAACCTCAGTATCTGTCATCTGCATCGCAATGGTTACATTTTCGAGCACAGACAGATGGGGAATCAGATTGAAGTTTTGAAAAACAAATCCTACATTATTTTTGCGATAATCATCCATTTCATTCTCGGTCATTTCACTCAAGTTTTGCCCGCGAACTACAACATTTCCTTCATAATCGGAGTCCATTCCCCCAATAATATTCATTAGCGTGGATTTTCCACATCCGGATTCACCAAGAATAGATACAAATTCTCCCGTCTGAAAACTCAGGTTCAAGCCATGAAGAACAGGTACTTTTTCTTTCCCATATAATGTGTATGATTTACGTACATTTTCCACTTCCAGTATTTTCATTTATTCTTCCACTCCTGTTTCTGTAAAATAAAATCATGATCTTGTGAACACATCCTATCACTTGTTTGTGAACTGATTATGAACTGCATCATCGGAGCACAAAAAAGCACCCGCAGCGGCTTGAAGTACTTCTTCAAGTCACCACAGGTGCATGGATTATAGAAACGAGAAAGCAGAAGCTTACTTGATTATTCAGTAAAAATTAAATCAATCCCGCCTTGGCCAGCAAACGTTTCACAATCGCTGCTGTCTGTGCACGGCTAACATCTGCATCCGTCATCAGCTTGCCATCATCACCTTGTACCAAGCCTTGTTTGATTGCCGATGCTACAGATTCAGCCGCCCATGGCTGAACTTTGTTGCCGTCACTGTATGTGCCAAGCAGATTCGCAGTTTCGGAAGCATCTGCCTGTGCCAGCTCCACCAGCTTCATGGCACGGGAAACGATTGTCATCGCTTCAGCGCGAGATATTTCGCTGTTCGGACGGAAGCTATTATCGGTATAACCGGAGATTAATCCGTAAGATACCGCGGTTTGAACTTCATTTTCATACCAGCTGTCTGCCTTCACATCAGTAAATGCGGTTGTTACGTCATTCTCGGGTGAATGCAAACCCAGACCTCTGAGCAGCACAGCCGTGAACTCCGCACGCGTAATACTGCGATCCGGTGCAAATTGTTGATCTCCTTCACCCTCGACAACGAGACGGGAAGCCAGATCCTCCACATCCGCACGGCTCCAGTGACTGGAAATATCGTTAAAGGTCGTTGGATGGTAGATCAAAGCGTACGTGCTGTTCGTCAAACTGTTAATGACGGCTGAATCATTTACTGTGCCCTTGATAACTTTGGTCGGCACATGCAGCATCGTTCCGTCCGCTTGAAGCACAACCCCCGTTGTAATCTTGGAGCCGTCTACGCCTTCAGGCAGCGTAATCGAACGTTCTACATAGGCGTTGAAACGATTCACATCAACCTGCTGGCCGTTGTATACAGCCTTCACTTCGAAATCGACCGGAGCCGCAACTACAGTGGTATTTCCGATTTTGCTTGCTGCTGCTTCAATTGCAGCTTTCTTGGTTTCATTGCTCGGTGCAATGGCAATCTGGATGGTTACGTCTTCCAATGGTGCTGTACCACCCAACTGTTTCACAACCTGATCTACTTTGATTTGGCTCGCTGGCAAGGTGTATGTACCCGTATCCGTCTGAATAACCACCTCAGCGTTGCTGCCTTCCATCGTTTTAACCAGTTTAGCGTTTAATTCACCCACAACTGTGTTCGTGCCTGTGCCCGTAACCGGGAGTAATAGCGTACGAAGCCCGTTACCCACCTGATTAATCACTTTGTTGTTATCCACATGAATTGTTGTTGTCACCTTATTGCCTGCTGTAGAAGTAGAGGCTGTTGCAGACTGCTCCTGTTTTTGCCCATTTACATAGATGTCAACGCCCTTGGTCGCAACTGGAGTTGAGGGTGCAGATGATACAGGGGTTGAAACCGTGCCGCCACCTGACGAACCTGTTGAAGGCGAACTCGAGTTACCGCCAGAGCTTGCTGCCGTAATGGTAATGGTTCCCCCTGACAACTCGGCAGGTGAACTGTGCTCCAGATTATTGAAGCGCCAGTGTTCTTTATCATCCTGAACAACCGTGAGTTGTGTCGTTCCTGGAGCAGCATTGCTTTTCGCTTTAATCTCTATCTCGAATAATTGACCTAGATCAATCAGACCAGTATCTCCTTGAGATCTTTGTTCAAAGCTTTCTTTCGAATTCACCCAGATGATGCGTACCCAGCCTTCGGCGTTATTAATCTGGTATTGGAAGTCGGGCACACTTGCTTCCGTTGCAGAAGAGGCGATGTCGCCGGACGCAACGGGTGTAATACGCACCACTTCCAGCAATGAGTTTTTAAAATCGATCTGCATATTATAAGCGTTAATCGGATACTCATTCTGTGTCAATTTGACAGGCACCTTAACGGATTCACCCGCCTGCACACTCACATTGCTGAACTCGACCTGAGTGGTAATCCGCGGTGTAGCCCCTGCCACATCTGGTAACATAATGGAAGAAAATAATGTTAACATGATCAGGCCTGACATCGTTTTTCTCATTTTTGCACGTTTCTTTTTCGGTTGAAGCATGGTATAACCTCCATGTCTGGGTTCTGTTATTAAGCAACTCATTATTTCTTTAGTTGCGAGATAGGAAATGAAATCAAGTTAATTTTGGCACAGGTGTCTTCGTAATGATGATAAAAGGTTTTATTTCAGATTCATAAGGTCCAACTATAGGCGTGACCTTCAAAATAAGATATTTGTCAATGTCTCCGATCTGTATTTTGTAACTACTATCTGTAGCTCCAATAATCTCTTGCATATCCTCTCCTGTTGGAGATGTTGAATTATACCACTGATAAGATAAATGCATGTTGTAACCGGTATCGACATCTAATACCTGGACATCGCTTGATATCGTTTCTTGATAATAGTTATTACCTTCTATTGTGTCTTTGAAGACACGAGGTACATCCTGCTTCTGTTTGAACGTCAGCACATAACTGTTATCCTTAGCGCCAAGAGTGCCTCCAATATACCCCTTCATGAAAGCGCTCATGTCATTAGTCTTATCAGGTACACCGTTTCGATCAATGTCTGCTTTGTTCATTTCCACATAAGAAACGGAGGCACTTCTACCATACTGTATGTTACGAAGGTAACTGAATAATTCAACAGCATCGGCAGAATCAACGTAGCCGTCATTATTGAAATCACCTTTTTTGCTGATGTACAGCTCGATGTTGTCTGTAATCGTTTCTGATTCGGAATTCGGGTCTTGCGATGTATTGTACTGTGCTGTTATTTCAATATTTACTATGCCGCTGGCAAAGGGAACAACGACTAATTTATATCTCGAATTTTCATACGATGCATTTACACTAGCAATTTCATCATTGCTGGACTTCGCACTAATTAACGTAAGATTATCTGATGGAAAATGGCTGCTTAAATCAATCGTAATAAGATTACTTTGTTCAACCACGATAGGTACAGAAGGCATAATAGGCAGCCCATTTGATTGCTCTGATGAAACATTCAACCAAGAGATACCCTCATTAAGTACAGGACGTGAAATCTCCAGGGATGGTCCAATCGCCCCTGCTTGAACCTGAGGAAGTGAACCTGCTACCGGCAAGGCTATGCCGAGTCCGAGTGCGGCCAACATGCTTTTTTTCATAATCGGCTTTAATGTATTACGTTTGTTTTTCCCCTTCAATTCATGTTCCTCCTCGTGTATATCTAAAATTTGAAAAGACTATGCACTGAGTATAACGATGTATTCTGAACCGATTCTGAACAGGTCTAACGAACTATTCCCAGTTCCGAATCGACAAAAAACGCCATAGCATAAGCCCCTATGGCGTTTTCATCATCAAAAAATTTCCATTTTATATTCATTTGTCGAAAAATATATTTTTAAATGCCCTCAACAATCCGCTTCGCACGTACATTTACCTCACGATACAGCTCATCCTCATCCAGCGTAAGCAGCTTTCGATCACGCATCAGAATCTGTCCATCCACAATGGTGGTGTGCACATCCGCTCCATTCACACTATAAGCCAGCAGCGACTCCACATTATGAATGGGCTGGAGATGAGGTTTGGCAAGGTCAATCAGAATGAGGTCGGCTTTATATCCAGGCGCCAGCACCCCTACTTCATCGTGAAGCGACAGCAGCTTTGCACTTCCGCGGGTTGCCATACTGAGCACTTCACGCGCCGGGAGCCGGGTTGGGTCACCGTAGTCCAGCTTTTGCAGCCAGCATGCCGCCTTGATTTCCTCAAACATATCGAGTGTTGTTGCGCTTCCCGCTCCATCTGTGCCAAGCCCCACCGTAATGCTTTCGGCCCTCATCGCTTCAATTGGTGCAATGCCGCAACCCAGCTTGAGATTACTCACCGGATTATGTGCCACACCTCCGCGCATGCCCTTCAATCTGCTCACATCATTTGCATTAAGATGAACCGCGTGAGCCAGCAGCACATGTGCATGGTCAAACATACCCGCTTCCACTAAATACTCCGTTGGTGTCAACCCGTAACGGCTGTGGATCTTCTGCACTTCTTCTATCGTTTCCGCCAGATGAATATGCAGGGGAATATCGTCCCGAACCGCCATCGCAATCACGTCACGCAGCGGCTCCATTGGACAAGTATAAGGAGAGTGCGGCCCATACATCGTAGTAATTCGCCCATTCGCTTGGCCTGACCAGCGCTGCACCAGGTCAACCGCTTCCTGCAGTCTGCGTCCCCCATCTTCCTCCATAAAGACCATACCACGCGTCAGCGATGCACGAATGCCTGTTTCCTTAACGGCTTCTGCAATTTCATTCATGTGAATGTACATGTCCGCAAATGCAGTTGTTCCCGAACGAATCATCTCCGCTATGCCTAATTTGGCGCCCCAATAAATATCTTCGGGTGTCATTCTTGCTTCCGCAGGAAGCATCTTGCGGTCCAGCCAGTCCATCAGCTTGAGATCATCGGAAAAACCGCGGAGCAAGCTCATCGCTGAGTGCTGATGCGCGTTCACCAGACCAGGCATGGCAAGTTTGCCGCGCCCATCCAGCACATCATCCCCCGGCTGTGGATCAATATGACTTGCGATCTGCACGATTTGCTCTCCTTCAATACGAATATCCCCCATAAAGGGGGATTCGTTATCTTGCATCGTTAGAATTTTAGCTTGCTGAATCAAAATACTCATATCTTATACAGCTCCTCTGGATTGGTTGTATTCATTCCTAATCCAGCGTAAGGCTTAACGCAGCGGTAAGGTCAATCATTTTAAACGGGCAATCGCCACTTGGTGAAAAGTTTGTATAAACGGTCCGGGATCAATCTCGACCATATACGGATAAACCCCGGTGCTTGTATGCAAATAGAAAAAGCCACCCTTATCTCCCATGCGGCGAAAAGACATATCAAACACTTCGGTAATCAGGAACTCCCTATACTTGGTCACGATTCGATCCGAATAAAGGGTCATGGTACGGGCGTTCATCTCAATCTCTTGTGTAAGGCCGGTCACTTCTCGCTGTACTCTGTAATAAGGCAATACGGCGATATGGTCCATGTTTTCCCCCTCCAATCGTGCAAGATGTTATAGTCCCATCATAGCAGATTGGAGTCCGCTGGCAAAAATGCCTTTATTATTGTAAGGCTCGCTTTACGTAATTTTCGTAATAACCTTCAGCTTATGAGCTAGTTCATTCTGAATATCCTGTAAAGTGAAACACTGCTCGACATGATGTACCCCAGGCCGGAGAGGGTTGGTGTACACTTTTTTCGCCACGGCTGCAGCCACTTCCGCAGTGATCACCGCTTCCTTCTTACCCATGATACGTTGCTCTACATGGATGTGCTTCCCATTTTTCAAACCTGTAGCATCCACCTTTACCGCAAACATCGGCTCACCACCCGGCATCCAGGCAAAAGCCTTAACCGCCGCATTTCGAATCCACTTCCAACGTAAAAACGTTAGTAGTCCCGCTCGTCTAGAAACCGACAATGCTCTTGTAATCCAACGGGAATCCAGACACATTCTGGTGGATACGTTGGGAATGTTTAGCGTTCGAGCTACTGCCTGTTGATCTGAAAAAGGAAACCGATATGCCATTCGCCTTCCAAGCTTCTCGCCAAAATCAATCCATTTACCGCCGCTCAGACTCTGTACTCTTGCAAGCTGCCCATTCTGCATAACGTCAAACGTCGTGTTCATCTGATCCACAGTCCATTCAATCGCCGCTTTGCCATGCTTCTCTCCAAGACCCAGCATGATTGTGATGTCCGCTTCCTGCATCTGATCCATATGTGTTGCCGCTTCTCGCACAAGCAAATTCGTAATGCCCGGAGACAATCCAACACTGAGTATAGCAGTTGAGTCTGATGAGCGGAGTGTCGAGTGCAAATGTTCCACCTTTCTCAAAAAATCGACCTTGGCCGAAATATCCATATAATCCGTTCCGGCCTTGGCGCAGCTTTCAACAAACCGGGTATCATGCTGATCCACACACATGATGACCAGTTTAACGTTTCGCAGCATGCCAGAATCCACCGGTTTCGTAATATCCAGCTGCAGCGGTTTGACAGCTCCGCCCGTTTGGCGGCTGAATTGCTCGGCTCGTTCCCGTCTCGTCCCCGCCGCCCACACCTTTCCTGGAAATGCATGTGCAAGCTGTTTGCAGATCATCTGTCCAACCTGGCCGTACCCCCCGATCACCCATATCTGATCCTTCATACTCATGAATTGTTGTTCAGTCTCTGATCGCATAATATGCCTCCACCCAGAACGCTCCGAAAAAACATGTCATCCGGGAAAAACCACATTCTGCAAGCAGCTGCATCATAATCTCACCCGATACTGGGTCAGACTGTTCACCGAGTGAAGCCGCAAATCGATCCCATTCCTCAGCATAAATACCTGCTTGCAGCATATGCTCTCTCCACGCCTGCATCATAACCGGATAGACCGGGGATGCAAGGTCCGCATTAACCGCCGCAATGATCAGAGGTGCGCCGGGCTTGAGCCTTTGGGCAAGTTGTCTCAAAAATGATTTTTTAGCCTCCATACCCTGGATAAAATGCAGCATAAGCATACACGTTGCACCATCATACAAGGCTGTCTCAGGCAGCTTCTCGATCGTACCCTGAAGCAGTGTAGTCTGACCCGTGATACCTGCTTCCTCTGCCTTTTGCTGTGCCAGCTTTAACATCTGGAAAGAGGTATCCATGCCTGTCAGCTGCCACTCCTGATGACTTGCACCAAGCAGCGTAAGTTCCTTGCCGCCCCCGGCACCTGTTACAAGGATATGAATATCGTTGTTACCCGCAATCGAAACTGCAAGCAGCTTCTCCATCATATGGTGCATATGGTCGTAACCCGGAATTTTGAGGGGTATAGATTGTTCATATCGATATAGATCTGCCGTATCCCAGCTCATAGCCGGGCTTTCACCCACCTGTGTATCTTTGTCATATATGTGATCTTTCATCATAGCTGCACTCCTCTGAATTTGAAGTTAGACTTGACTGAGCATTCGTCTAATTTCATTATAAAAGGAAGCGAGCAGACCACCATCCCAGAAGTATGGGATATCATTGAAGAACTTGTGGGAGTTGATATATATAAAAACTCGGGAAGGAGCGAATCCGCTTGTCAAGCCTGCTTACTCAACAGAATCTGAAACGGATGACTTCACTTGAAAACGGAAGCTGGACCTCCCGCACCTACCGGGAAGCTGTTCTGAAACAAATCAAGACGCTCATCGCTTACGATGCCTACTGCTTCAACACCGTAGACCCTTCAACACTGCTCTCGACAGGTGCAGTAACGGAGGATGGCATCGAAGCCATTCACAAACAGCTGTTTCTCAATGAATATATGGAAGATGATGTTCACAAATATGCAGATTTAATTCAATCCGGCCAATATACAGCGATTTTACAGGCTTCACTATCTCTTCATTCACACCCTGAGACCAGTTCTCGTTATGCAAACATTTTGCTGCCTGCCGGAATTCATGATGAGCTGCGCACTGTTTTCGTAGATCAGGATGCTTGCTGGGGACATCTCACGTTGTATCGCAAACAGGACGCTCCTGCATTCACGGAAGAAGAGCGTTTGCTCATGCAGCACTGGACAGCCTCAATCGCCTTTATGCTTCGCACCACCCGACTGTCCCTTACAGACGAGCTGACAGGGAAAAGTCCAGATGAGCCGGGGATTATGCTTCTGGATACGTCATTTGAACCTGTGATGAACAATGCTGCCGCACGTTACTGGGTATCTGAGCTGCACAGACTGGAGCAAGTAGGACATGATGTGCTGCCAAGGCCCATTCGAGCGGTATGCTCTCATCTGTTGCAATCGACTCACACGAGAACAAGGACTGTTACGAAAGCTGGTGCGGAAAGCTGTGCCGCGAACGGTGCTGGAAAAGATACTGGAACAAGTTCCAATGATGTTCCTGCACCCGAGGATACGGCTCATCCTTTGTCCAAAGTCTGTGTTCAGCTATCAGACGGACGTTATCTCATGCTTCATGCAAGTCGGATGCAGCAGCCAGAAGGCATTCAAACCGGCGATCAACCGGATCATATCGCGGTTTGGCTGGAGCAGGCTATGCCTCAGGACGTACTGCCCCTCCTGTGCGAACGTTACGGATTATCTGCACGGGAACGTGAACTGCTCGCTTACGTGCTGCGCAGCTTCTCCTCAAAGGAGATCGCCGCGGCTATGCATATTTCGGTATACACCGTTCAGGATCATCTCAAGTCCATCTTTGCCAAAACAGAGGTGTCCTCGCGCCGTGAATTGATCTGGCATTTTGTTTCCCGCTTTCAATTAACCGGAGAACTGTAGCCGCGAACTATAAGAGTTCAAGCCAAAAAACCTGTCCCGAAGGACAGGTTTTTGGCTTGGTTCAATTTATTTTACATAGAGGAGAGGAAGCTTCATGTTCTCTTCTCCTGCCTTACAATTTTGAAAACACGGGCATTATCTCTAGGACTTGGCTGGTTTGGCAGCTCGTTTGGAGGAAGTGGCATTTTTGTCACTGCTGGCATTTTTCTTTGATTTAGAAACTGGTTTATGATCTTTCTTTGCCGTAGTCTGGCTCACCACCGCCGCTTCCTGCGGATGCTCCACTGGATACAGCTTACGGAACAGCAGTGTCTGGAGTACAAGGAATGATCCGCCTACAGTCCAGTACAGCGGCATCGCTGCCGGTGCAGACAAGGAGAAAAACGCCATCATTAGCGGTGAGATGTACCCCATAATCGCAAACTGCTTACGCTGCTCTGGTGCCATGTTGGCTTGTGATATTTTGGCCTGAATCAGATAGATTACCGCTACAACAACGGCCAGCACATAGTCTGGTGCACCCAGCTTGAACCATAAAAAGGAATGGGACGACAGTTCTGGCGTAAGCCGGATCGCGGTATAAATACCGGACAAAATTGGCAGTTGAATTAACAAGGGCAGACAGCCAATATTAAGCGGGTTAAACTTATGCTTTTTGTATAAAGCCATCGTCTCTTCGGACAGCTTCTGCCGATCGGCTGCATCATTTTTGCCTTCATATTTTTTCTTGAGCGCATCCAGCTCGGGTTTCATTGCGTTCATAATCACTCGTGTCCCCTGCTGGGACTTCGCTTGACGCATCATCAGCGGCAACAACGCAAGTCGAATGACCAGTGTGATAATAATTATCGCCACCCCGTAGCTGCCGTTAAATGCGCTGGCAATATGCTGAATCAGATAGGACAGCGGAAATACGATGTAGTGATTAAAGAAACCCGGTGTCGATGAACTAATCTCCGATACGTTATTACTGCAGCCGGCAAGCAGCATGACCGCGAATACCATCGCGATCAGGCCATAGATCCGTCCCTTGCCAGCTGTAAAAGTGAACCCCTTGCTTGTCTTATGTTCCATATATATCCTCCTCGTTGATGGGTTGATTCACGTCTCAACGAGGTATAACAGTCTGGTTCATCTTCATCCGGTGCTTCTTTTCGTCTGACCATGCGACTCCAGTCTTCCGACCTGTGCTGTCTGTTCAAGCCCAACGCTGGAAATACCGGTTCAATGCCATCCCCGGCGCCGCCTTCCATCCAGTACTCTGTCATGCCGCAGTGAAGGTGGGCAATGTAAGCGTAACTGACGGTGAAGATGAGCCCAATCGAGAATAAATACGGCAGCAGTTCATGTAATTCAAACAAGAGATTCACCCCCTTCATACGTTTGTTTTTACATTATAGCACTTACATATGAGGTTTGCATAAAGGAAGTGCTGGCAAAAACAAACGCTGGTCTATTCCGTTCATCATTTGGACAATTCCAGCTGCGCTCGATACCTCGCCAGATTATAGGAAGGCCATTCCAAGCCGGCTGCAAACTTATCCAAATGGGCTTTACGATCCATTAAATTTGCTTTCAGCTCGGGATACTCTTGATCGGCAAACTGTACCAACAATGGCATTGCATCTGTAGATAAACTTGCCAGATAAGTGGTATCAATCTGGCCCGTCTGGTGATAACGCTCAATGTTAAGCTCTGCTATTCGCATGTCCATACCTGCATAGTTAATGACGGTATACGCTGTAATCCCCAGCACAATGTAACAACGAAGCAGCGGCAAGCGAGTATAACGAAGACGAAGTGCCGCAATCATTAACAGCAAAGCCAGGAAGATCATAAATGCATGCACAAGGAACCGAATGTAGGTATATCCATACGCCTGCTCATACAGATTCAAGCGCACAAAGGCCGAACATAACATAATTCCTGAACAGCTTATCAGAATTAAAAGCAGCACTCGCTGTGCGATTGCGCCCATTCTTCCCATTGGCCGGGTGTACTCCAGTGCAATAATTAACATCAGAAAGTTCAGCCCTGTAACCAGAATCAGCTCGGTAAATCCGCTTCTTGCATACTCGGCATAGGATAAATCGTTCGGCAGTTCTCCCTTCCCTGCTCCGAACAGGTATGAGAACTGCACAAGCACAAACAAAATGTAAACCGTGTTGATGACGGTTAATATCGTGCCGGCAATGACCGGATCAAGCCGGATCGGCTCCTGATCCGATGGAGCTTGGGCCTGCGTCCGGGCAGTTACCGGAGTAAAGGCGGGTGTAACGCTGGCTTTCGTCTCCGGCTCAGCAACCGATTCGTCAGAATCGGGATGCTGTGAAACAGACGGAGGCGGTGCACTGCTTTTCCAATGCGCGTTCTCTCGCTTCTCAGACTCATACTGCATCGGCTGCACAAATCCCCATACGTATCCGAAAAGCAGTAAACCGGCCACACCGATCCAAATTATTCTCGGAAGCATGGGCATGAACGCCAGCTGATCCAGCCAAGCCGGGAAACCTGACAAAAATTCATGAAAAACACCATCCGCGGAAGTCAATAAAGTGAGCACGACGAACAGAATAGGCATCGAAACAAGAAGACCTATTGAAATTTTGAAAACGACAGCTTTTTGGGATGTATGCATCTTACGCACTCCTGCCCGAACCATGATGAAAGCAGCCGTTCCGATGTGGCGAATTGTCTGCGGAAGCAGATGATCTAACGCTGTACCAATCAAACCGATCTCCCACCAGCGTCTTTGCTTTCTCCCCATCACATATGTTAAATGCAGCATAATAAGCACAGGAATAATCAGAAAATTAAGCACCTGAAACAGAAAATTATCAAACAACAGGTAGGTCAGTGATAATAACAGCACAACACCAGTGATCCAGGCATCGAAAAGGGTTAATGCTCTCATACAGTCTTGGGCGAATATGTACATAAAGCTGTAGAAAAGAATCACAAAAAGCGGATAAGACAGCCCGATTTCATGACCGTAAAACAAATACTGATGAATAACAGCAAGTAAAACAGCCACGAGCAGCGTGATTAAAGCACGGTGTGGTGAAGACTTTATTTTCTCAATCATGGGAAATACCTCCATTATTCTATCTACTTTTTATTTTAGGTGATAAAATAGGAAGATAAATAGAAAGATGGAAGAATAAAATTTCTTATTTTAGACATGTTGCTGAAAATGCGGAGGAGGACGGTTTCGTTGAAACTTCATCAGCAGTATTTGCTGCTTCACGGCCAGCTCGGGGATACAACAGAGCATACACTGACGCTGGCGGATCTCGCCGAGCTGCTGGACTGCACCCATCGGAACACCTTGACAGTTGTAAAAAAAATGGCGGCCCTTGGCTGGATACATTGGCATGCACAGCGGGGACGCGGACGGCGTTCGGTGCTGTCTCTGCTGGCTCCAGCCGATCAGATTGCCGCTGAATATATGATGCAGGCGATGGATCGCCGGGAGTTACAGGAGGCTGCCGATCAGGTCAGAGCGTTCTCCAGCTCACTGTCAATGCAGCATTATCTCAACCAGTGGCTGCTTGGTTATTCAGGTCATCATACCGAGTCCGGGACCAACAATGAATCCATCGATACGCTCCGTCTTCCCATTCGCCAGCAGCTTCACGCACTCGACCCGCTGTATATTAACCTGCTTGCCGAGTCATTTGTGACCAGCCATGTCTATGATGGCCTTGTACAGCGGGACGAACACGGACAGATTTTGCCTGCATTAGCACATACGTGGGATGTGTCAGACAATCGGCTAACATGGATTTTCCATTTGCGGAAAGGGGTTTATTTTCACAGTGGCAAACCACTTTCTGCTTCGGATGTTGTTTTTACATTTGAACGATTGCAAGCCACAGAACTCCGGACATTATATCGCGAGGTCAGTAAACGTATTCTTTCGGTTGATGCAGTCGCCCCTCTAACTGTACGGTTTCAATTGAATAAACCGCATGAATTGTTTCTGTCCTTCTTGACGACCAGCCGTGCAGTCATTGTGCCTTCAGGCCTGAGCGCCAATACAGCTGCGAGTCATTCTGAACGCAAACGCATACAGTCAAGACAGATACCCATTGGCACCGGACCCTTCAAGGTAACATTTTGGGATAACCATATGTGCAGGCTGGAGGCTTATCCGATGTATTTTCAGGGGAGAGCTCTCATTGATCGGGTGGATATTTTGCAAATTCCGTGGATCACTGCAGATAAACGCGAGGAATATCAGGACCTGCATTACGGTACAAACGAAGCGGTAGAGTCGCCCTTCTTCCACCTTATGCTCAATCCATCCAGCACATCTGGGACAGGCTGGACACAAGCCAGCTCAGGTGTGACCGTGACAAAGCTGCTTACGTGTAACACCCAAAAGCCCGGACCGTTAAACGATCCGGGTGTACGAGCATATTTACAGCAGTGCATTGATGTAATCTCAGCTTCACTCGTTGGCACAACAGACATGATGAACTCCTTCGCACGCTCAACGGACAAGCAAGAGATCGTCCTGAACATTGCAACCATTCCTCAATACCGACTGGACGCAGAACAGCTTGCACTGGCTCTCTATCCATACGGCTTCTCCTGCACCATCCACACGGGCGGCATGGAACAGTTCAAGGGCGATTGGCGGCTTGAGTCCGACCTGATACTCTTCTCCTTGATCCAGGATCGTGACGAGGAGCTTCGCAGATATGATATGTACGCCACCATGTCGGAGCATCTGGATCCCTTTTCCAAAGCTAAGGTGAGACAAATGATGCAAAGCATCGCGGTATCACCACATATCGCGGATCGCAAGCAGGTTCTGGATGAAGTTGAACGCTTCCTTATTACTGAACATCTCATGTTCAGTTTGTCTCACAAACCTGTTGAAACAGCGTATCTACCGACGGTGCGCGGGTTGTCATTCAACAGCCAGGGCTGGGTTAATCTGCGGCACATATGGTTCCCATCGAAGGAACTCGAGTGAAATTTTATACCAATATGGAGTAAGAGTATTAATAGACTGAACGATAGAATGGCGGGCAGCTTGGTGCTGTCATGCTCTTCCCTGTATCCGCGTACGGTTTCTGTTACCGTTAATAGAAACCGTGTCCTTACGGCGATAGACACCGAGAAGCAGTCCGAACATGGCGTATTCAAGTATCACATGCGAGCCATAACCGAGGAGGGGGAATGAAATGCTCAAGATTGGAACCCTTCCAGTCATGGCCGCCAGAGAGTATAGCATCTGTAGTGCAAGCGTTATCGTTACAGAGACTGCAATAATTGCTCCAAATGTATCTTTTATACGCGGCAGCATTTTTGTCATTGTACGAATTAACCATACAACACCTACAATGAGCAGCACACATGCCGACCATCCAAACATATCAACCAGCATAACCCCGGGGAAACTGAGGTAAAAATATTTAAAAAGCGAATCCATTGGGGTACCTAACCCATTCCCCCACCACCCTGCTGTTTTGACGATATCGATGATAGAATTATAGGTAAAACCATTGCCTTGAGGGTCCTTATCCAAATGAAACACAATCGATAATCTTTCCCATCGACTATACTTATCTGTTACCAGCAATAACAGGACTACCGCAACGCCACATGAGAAGCCGGTAATCACTGTATACCACCATTTTTTTGTCATCCATCCGAATAGCAGCACGGCTACACATGCAAATAATGATAATCTAACCCAATCCGAAATCTGATATAACAGCACCATGGGTAAAACGACTAATGCAGCATAAATACATATGGATTGTAGACTCAAGCCCACACGAAGTCTGTCAGACATGATGCCGCCGATGGCAAGTGGAAGTATCGATATTGCCAATGTAGTTACATCGAGGGCAATTCCAAAGGGTAAATGCAGAAATCTATTCATGCTGCCATATGACTCTGATAACATCGGGTTAATATATAAAAGGACATTGATCGATATATATATCCACCATGCAAACCTGATCCATTTACGATAGTCAAAAAAAGTACAGAACAACATTGCCATTACACCAAGTCCTGTATAGATTAAATGGGAAGCTGAATATTGTTTTGAGGCGTCTGGCGAGGTAATGGTGTAAATGAACGTTAATATTACTCCCACCATAGCCAGTCCAATGATTCCAACCAGCAATCCCCAGTGCATACGATGACGGTGAAGTTTGTGCATGCTTTTGCCTAACTCGGTTGGATCACCCATCTGTTCGATGGCATACGCAGCCGCTTGTTCCGGACTATAACCTTCCTGTTCCTTATCACATATGATCTCATGTAAATGATTTCCCAGCTCTTCACGCAGATCGTTATGTACTTCACGCGCTTTGACTTGTCCACAGATTTGATCCAGATAGATGTCAACCTTCTCATGCGTCACTTTCTGTTCTTGAGCTTCTTTGTGTTCCTTCTGTTCTCGATGTTCTTTCTGTCTCTTCAATTCAATCTCTTCTTTCTCAGCTTTCCGTTTCATCAGGTCAAACCTCCCTCCCCAAGTACACGATCTACAGCACCACGAAATAAAGACCATTCTGCTTTTTTGTGCTGCAATGCGTGTATTCCTTGCTCCCGAATAGAGTAATATTTCCGCTTTCGACCATCTACTTCAGCCCAATAAGCCTCCACCCATCCTTCTATCTCCATCGCATGGAGTATCGGATACAATGTACCTTCCTTAAGACTGAACACGCCCTCTGACTGGCGATGCAGTTCTTTAATCAATTCATAACCATACATGGGCTGGGTATGAAGCAGCGTTAATATTAACGTTTCTGTGCTTCCTTTAATCATCTGTTTATTGATCTGCAAACGTAGGCCTCCTTCATATGTTCATACATCGGAAATCTATGCATTGTTAAACTAGGTGTTATTTTACCTTTTTATTCCTTTTATGTCCAGTCCTTGTTTGAGCTATTTATGATAGAATACTACTCATATCTTGTTTTCATTTGATTAGCAACATTGGCAACAGAATTGATTGATTGATTGATTCATATCAGTAATGAAGGAGACACGCGCTCATGAGCAAAAGTAAACTGATTTTCTTCCTCGGCGGTGCGGGAAGCGGCAAAACTACTCTTGCCAAAGCGCTTTCCCGCAAATATAAAGCCGCCTTTCTGGATATGGATATTCTGCTTCGCCCTGCCGCTGAAGCCATTATGACATTACAGGGGCTTGACCCGTCAGACCGCGACTCACCTGAGTACAAACAGTTATGCCGCGACCTCGGATATCGAATTACGATGGACGCAGCTTTGGATAACGTGCAGCTTGGCGTGGATACACTTGTCATTGGCCCCTTCACCAAAGAGATTGAAAATCCCGATTGGATCGGGCAGGAACTGGCACTTATCGGGCGCTCTCTGGATGATACCGACGTTCGGGTTGCTTACATCTATTTACGGGACGAATCGCTCTATCATCAGCGTATTGCCGGAAGACAATCTCCACTAGATGCATGGAAGCTGGCAAATTGGGAAGCGTTCCGCGCATCTCTTGCTCGGAAAAACGTAGACTGGCCGCTTCCCGCCGAAGCTGTGGCGTATATCGACAATTCCAGCGACGATGCTGCCATCGCCTTTGCTGAACTGGAACAGCGGATGTATAAGTAAAGTACAGGGTTACTTTTTAAGACAGAGATGCATATTAGAAGGGGTACGCTGGTATAAATCGGATGTTGGAGGAAGCTCCATGTGTTGTTTTACGAGTATGCAGGGGGAAGTAAGTATACAGCGGTTAGTACGTTGGTTTGTACGTTGGTGGGTTAGTAGCGAAGTTAGATGGGAGATTTGTCCTTGTAACGTCGTTTTGCGAGGTAGCAGTGAATCTGTGACGGTGAGTCGTGTGAGATACGCCCCACTACGGGAAATGCTGGCGAGATGCGTGGGTCGTATTTGGGGATGCGGGCGCTGTCTCAAGCTCTAACGATTCGTAGAAACCTTATTCAAGCCTTTTGGGCACATTTAAAATTCTAACGAATTCAAATGACGCTATTCCTCAAAAACAGGCCAAAATACGCTCAAAAAGTTACTGTGACAATGAAATAAGGTCTCTGAGAATCGTTAGGTTTTCATTTTCGTGAATATGCTGTAAATAAGCCTTCTGGGGATCGTTAGAATTTTGAGGCGAGTTCTGTGGCTTGCAAATTATTCGAGCGGCTCTAATTCAAGTCGTTGTTGGCGAAATTGCCTTCGAAGCGCCAATAAAGTCAGTGGAAAGCTGCGAAAGAAAGGGACCCGTTACATCCAACCTGCAAGGTTCGACGATACCGATCCCGTTCTACCCAGCTTATCACTCACACGGGCGTATAGCTATGCTATCACTCTCTATCTCTTGCTCTCTACCTCTTACTCTTTATCTGTTACTCTCTATCTTTTGCTCTCCATTTACTTTTCTTTCACCTGTTTACTTTTCTTTTCTTACTCTCATTTACTTTCCTTTTTCTACCCCTTATCCAGCCTTTCATCCTCATTCCGCTTTCTGCCTCTCCCTCTGACGTTCAGAAATGCGAGTTACAATGAGGTTGTGACTTTCATCAATCTCCTCAGGTGTGCAGGCAGCTTTCAGCTCATACACCTTCACAGGAGATCGGTCGATAATATCCAGAAATGAATCAAAGAAGTTCATATCTTTGCTATGAATATACGGACACCAGTGATCGGACAAACCAACTGTTTCATGAATGTGCACACCTACAACGTGATCGATCAGCGCATTGGCCTCGCGTACGTTGTCATAGAGCCCCATTCGGTCCATCATCATGCCATGGCCGATATCGTACCACAGTCCAAGGGGAGCCCCCTTCAACTGACCAATAATCGTACCTGCTTCCTGCAGCGTAGGCATCTGATAACAGCGCGAACGGGTTTCGATGCCAAAGCTCACACCGTATCCGCGCTGCTCCGACACATTACAGACCTCTTCCAGACTCTCTTGAATCCGCTTGAGATAGTGTTGACTTCCCGCCTCACGCTTCTCCAGCATCTCCTGCCACAATGCCTGATAGGCCGGTGAATCTTTGCCCTCGTCGTGATAGATTTTCTTCAAGGATTCATCAATGTTGTACGTGAAGGGCACCTCGCCCGGATGAACAACAACCGCCTTCGCACCATAGCGATGAGCATATTCGGCAGAACGCAGCAGCAGTTCAATCGCCCGCTTGCGCCGCGTCTCATCGTCGAATCCAAGCAGTACCGAGTCTGTGCCATAATCCGGGTCAGCTACATGCGGAAATGTATTATGCACACTCGATATGCCGACTTGCCCGCGTTCAATCATCGGTTCAATCGTCTGTAATAGCTCTTCAGTTACATTGTAGTTTAACTCCACATGTTTGAATCCGATGGACAAAATTTCTTCGATCATGCCCTGTCCAGTCGTATGCCGCTTGATATTCCAGCAAGTCGAGAATGAGTATTCCTTTTTATCTGTATAATGCACTCTTCCTGCCTCCTTCCGTTCCGCTTCCCTGTCATAGTCTCTCAATCTCTGTAGCTTTCTTGCAGAAAGCTTTTAGCTCCGCTTTTTCAGTTTTTTCTGTTCTCTCCGTTAATGTGTAAAACATAGTTCAGCTTATATATCTCATGCCATACAATCTCTTTATTCACCAATTCCGAGTTCAAATCTCATCCGATTCTCGCTCACACCTGGAACATAACGATATATAATCTCCGCATAATCGGTATACATCAGAACTGTAGGCTCAGGTGCTTCGGCCTTTACCGAGCAGGTTAGTCCGGGAAGATTCCAGCGCTCTGGCTGGAACTGCTGAAGGCGAAGGGCCGGCCCCTTGATCTCAAAATAAACCTCAATCTCATCCGCAGTATCCAGCTGCACATCAATAGACAACGATTCCGGGGTCACCTCAGCTTCAAAGGTAATGCCCCGCAGATGGCTGTTCCAGTCCCCGCCTGTCTCGCGGCGCACCAGACGCAGATAATACCGTTCTCCCGCATCTGTCTGCCAATGAATGGTTGCGGGGTGCATCTGGCCGTTGGTATTGCGGCTGCCCGACATTGCACCCATCATTCGTTTCTCACCGATCCAGGCTGAAGCCGTGCACAGATTACGATTCGCTTTGGGATCATTACGCTCGCACAGCTCCAGGAACTGTTTCTGCACCAAACGATCACCCTGATGTGCTTTGAAATAAGGTACAGCCTCAGCTGGCACATCAATGCCGAGCAGTGCAATCATCGGGTCATGTCCGGACTCACAGTTTATACCCGTTAAATACTCGTAGCCCTCTCCAAGCAAAAGATAAAGAAACACCCCGATGGAGCTGTGCTCCCGCATCTCCATATCGTATGCCCGCGCGAACGGGCCTGACAGATTCTCCAGATTTGCATTGTAATACAGGGCAATATTGTTCCAAAGTCCATGCTCAATCCGATGAGCAAATTGTTTCATCTGTCCCGTGAGCGCATACCGTCTGAACATTCCCAGTACCGCGAGATCAACACCGTAATAGGTGGTTGTATTAAACTCCGCAAACGTACCGTCATATTGATCAAATTCCTTTAGCAGCCCTTCGGCCTGCTCCTCCGCATGCCGAATCCAGTCGGCCCGCTTGAACCGATGACCATAATAATGCGTAATAAAAATATGCATCAGCTCAATGTTGGTGTTCATCGGAATCACATCGGACAGCCGACGTTCCACGGAGCCCAGAACAGCTCGTTCCATGGCCTCATCCATTCGCCGGACAAGAAGATCTGGCAGCAGCTCCTGAAACTCCGCTGTGGCAATGGCACAGACACATGCGATAAACTCCCGCCAGTTTGGATCATAACTGATCCAGACGGGTGGCAATATAGCGTTAACCGCTTCGTGGAACAGCTGCTTTAACCGCTTCGCATCCGCACCTTCCTTTAATACATCATGCTCTTGCTGCAGATTATGAATAAACTGCGCAGACACCTTCTCAAAAGTGCGTTCCAGGAAATATGCCGTGCCTGGCGCAAATGATTTCCATGCATAATGACCCGCGGGTGGATGCACATCATTCGACTGGGTCATGAAGGTTCCATGATAGATTTCTTCCGGCGCATCATATTGATAATTCAGCACCTTATCCAGCACCCGAGCCGCCCGCTCCACGTCACCAGGCTCCTGCCGAATAAGCAAGCCGAGTGCATAATGTGCACTGCCTCGTGTCTCGTGCTCCGCTGCATTCTCTTCAGCGCTGCGGAGCAAGCCAAGCTCTTCATCATACAAACGATCCATCATCACCATAGATTGGTGTACAAGATACTGCTGTTCATTTGACATTTGTTTTACCATGGGTTGTGTCATGCCACAAGACCTCCTGAGACGTTAACCTTTAACAGCACCTACCATTACACCGCTGATGAAGTACCGCTGCAGCCAAGGGTATACAAGCAGGATCGGCAACGTCGAGAATATAACACTAGCTGCTTTCAAGCTTTCAGGCAACACATGTACTGCACCAATGCCTTCATTTTGCATCAGCTCTGTGATCTGATTCTGCTGTATCATCTGATATAACTTCAATTGTAACGGATACAACTCCGGTTTGGTAATATACATTAACGCATCCTGGAAGCCATTCCAGCGGCCGACAGCGTAGAACAGGCTGAGCGTTGCCATCACCGGAAGTGACAGCGGCAAAATAATGCGAATTAACGTGCCAATCTGTGTACTGCCGTCAATATCCGCAGCTTCCTCCAGACTTTCGGGAATTCCGCGGAAAAAGGTGATCAGAATAATCATATAAAACGGGCTGATCAGTCCGGGCAAAATCAATCCCCATGTGCTGTCAAGCAGATGCAAGTTTTTGATCAAAATATACTCCGGGATAATACCTCCGCTGAAAAACATCGTAACCACGATCACCATCATAAACCATTTGCGCCCTCTGAGACTGCTTTTGGCAAGAGGATATGCTGCCGCAATGGTCATGACCATACTCAGCACTGTGCTAAGAACGGTCAGCCAGATGGTATAGAACAGGGATCGAATCATGGAACCATCACCAAATACTTTGCCGTACGCCTCCCAGGTAATCTCTTTCGGGAAAAAGGAGACCTCTCCCGAACCGATCGCCCGGTTCGAGCTTAGCGAGATGGAAATGATATGGATAAACGGTGCAAGGCACAGCACCATTGCAACTACAATCAGAATGACATTTACCGTGTTGAATATTCGATTCGCCGTGTTTTCCGACATCTTACTCACTCCTTACAGATCATAGATGAACTCCGTGTTGATCAAGCATTCCGTCCGTTACATTCCGTTACATAATGCTCTCGTCTGTTAATTTTTTCGATGCATAGTTCGCACCAAGGATGAAGATCAGTCCAACAACAGCCTGGAATAACCCAACTGCGGTTGCCAGCGTCACTTGACCGGATTGCAAACCCATACGGTATACAAAGGTACTGAGAACATCCGAATATTCACGTACGGCTACGTTGCCGATAATGAACGGACGGTCGAAGCTAATGGAGATCATATTGCCGACATTGATGATCAGCAGAGTAACAATCGTTGTTTTGATGCCTGGCAGAGAGATGTGCCAGATTCTGCGCAAGCGGCTTGCTCCATCCACCTCGGCAGCTTCATACAGCTCGCGGTTGATACCCGTTAGAGACGCCAGATAGAGAATGGTGCCCCAGCCTGCACTTTGCCACACACCTACAGCAAGATATGTGAAGAGCCAATAGTTTTTATCCGTGAGGAATGGAAGCGGATCAAGCCCGATGCTCATTAACATGTTGTTAATGAAGCCAGACTGTGTGCCGAACACCTGTAATACGATCCCGCCAATGATGACCCATGAGATAAAATGCGGAATGTACAGCAGCGTCTGTGCCATCTTTTTAAACCAGGCCACTCGTAATTCAAAAAGCAGGATTGCCAGAATCAGTGGTGCCGGAAACGATACAAGCAAATCCAGGAAATTCAGAACGATGGTATTGCGCAGTGCCGTGTAGAACCCTTGATTTTCGAACACTTCTTTGAAGGCATCGAACCCGATCCACTTGCTGCCGGAGATACCCTGGAAGAAGTTAAAATCCTTAAACGCAATCTGTACACCATACATCGGACCATACTTGAAAATGATAAAATAGATCATTGGCAGCACGAGCAAAGCATACATTTGCCAGTTTCTGCGGAAATAGGTGCTCGTCTTCATAAATGTTCCCCCCAAGTCATGCAGGATGTACCATGGAGGACGATCCAACCATCGCCCCCATGAAATCCTGTTCTATGCTGTACCCATGCAGCGGCTTTCAGTTCGGCTTACTTCATTGCTTTGTAAGCTTCTGTACGCTCATCGAGGATGGCTTGACCTCCGCTGGCCATATAATCCTTCATCATGCTGTCATAGACTGCTTCAAAATCAGACGGCTTGGAGATCGTTGTTTTCACAATGAACTCCATGAATTTGTCCTGCAAACCATTGCCATAACGTGCCTCAGCTTCAATAGGTTTGGAGAAACGCACAGGCTGAATTGTATCTGTATTTGAGATCGCAACCGATTTACGCATATCGTCACGATATTTCGATTCAACCTGAACGACATATGCCTCTTCATTTTTCTTGTCATCACCAACGTATTTACCGTTCACGATAATAGCGATGTCACCAGAGTTGTAGATCCGTCCGGCAATTTCAGGAGAAGCATCCTCTTTGATCTGAGGCACACCGTCCACCAATTCATAGTTTTCGTCTTTTACGCCGAATTGCAGGTCAAACAGATTGTTTCCAGATGCCATCCAGTCCAGATATTTCATCGCTGCTTCCGCGTTTTTGCTGGTCTTCGGAATCATGACATACATGGCATTTGGAGCATAAGCCGGTTTGGCGAATTTGCCTTCGGAGTTTTTGAACGCATCCATCGGTGTCATGACAGCGCCCGGCTTGTTCGTTTGCAAGTTTTTATACGTACCGGAAATATAAATCTCACCTGCATCTTCCGTATAGAAACCGACTTTGCCGTTAGATACATCTTCCCACAGCTTTTTCTTGTCTTTATCCAGTCCAAAGTCCTTACTCATTAATCCCTCGTTATACAACGTGTTCATGTATTTCAGAGCATCCTTGAACCCAGGCAAGAGTGTCGGATAGTCATTGGAACCAAGCTGCTGTGTCAGTGTGTATTTTTGTTCTTCCGTCAGCGGCTGAATGAAGGACCAGATCAACGGCTCATATTGTGCAGGAGCAATGGACATGCCCATTGGAATGAGCGCCGACCCCACCTTGCCAGGGTCTTTTTCTTTGAAGGCTTTCAAAGTCGTGTGCAACTCTTCAGCTGTTTGTGGTACCGGCAAGCCAAGAGCATCAAGCCAGTCCTGCCGTACATATGAAGCATATTTCCCCAGCACCAGACGTTTTCCCGGAATGGCGAGCTGCTGTCCGTCATACTGACCGTATGCCAGCGTTTGATCACCCAGCAGCTTTTTCAGGTTAGTGCCGTCTTTATTAATGAGGTCAGTCAGTTCGGTCAGACCTCCTTGTTCAGCGTAGCGGTTGAATGTACCGGAATCGTAGGTAAAGACGATATCAGGCACCTCTGAGCCACTTGCCATCAGTACATTAAGCTTCTGCACTTCTTCCGAGCGTGGCACCGGTACAAATTGAACATCAATGTTGTTGGGATCACCAAACTTCTTCTGAATGAAGCGAGTCAGATAGCTGTCCGAGATGGTATAGCCTGCCGGTGTATTACCCCGGTCAAAAATTTCTACTTTCAAAGTTGTTCTGTTCCCCGAACCCGCTCCACCGGATGATGAAGCTGCTGAATCACTCCCGGATGAACACGCGGATAATAATAGAGTGAACGCTGTTACCACTGCGAGAACCGAACTTGCCTTGCCTGTCTTGCGTCTTTGAAATAATCTCATTTGACCTTTCCCCTTTCGTACACCTTCTGAATGATTCACATGATCGCCACTCCGTTATGGTTGCCCATGTTGCCGCACCTGTGAATGTCACTAATTATTACATTGTTTTCTGAAAACCGACAATAAACTATTTTCAAAACAAATAAAATGCTGTTTTTATGTCAAAAAAACGAACTTATAAACCATTTTCCCGTTGGTAAACTGTTTTCAACCGACTCATGTCATATAAACTAACATATATTTTGGTTGTTTTCACTGTTTTTCAATGGTAATCCGTCCTCAGATCGACAAACAACGACAGTGCTAATCCATTTTCCCGATGATCCTCTCCCCATAAAAATAAAAAAAGACCACGCTATTGGTGGTCGATTCCGTTTGTAATGATCATTATTACGGATTGGTCACAGCAGTTTAGTCCCTCGGTAAAATATTAAAGCGCACTTCGCCAAATAGCAGATCTGACAAGGCTCCAACGAACCCCAGATTTGTTGCCCAACGATATTCCTAAATACATTTCGCTCTCTTCATGACAAAAAACCTCCTATGTTAAGCATCAGGAATACACCTAATGCTTTCATAGGAGACTTCAGTTCCAGTTTCAACTCACAAATGTTCATGCTCAACGTTTATTTCTCTTCCGGTCTGCCAAATTGCTTCCGATAATCTCCCGGTGTCACATTCATGACACGTTTAAACACTCTGCCAAAAGAGATTGCATTCGCATACCCGACCTGCTGGGCAATATCCTGAATTGCTGTATCGGATGTGGCCAGCATTCGGCAGGCCTTTTCTACTCTCAGCTTCACCAGAAAGTCAACAAACTTCATATCAAACTCTTCCTTGAACAGATAACTTGCGTATTTTCCCGATATCTGGAATCGATCACTCAGATGTTTCAGCGAAAGATCCGGATCATCGAAGTGTTCTTCGATATATACGCGAAGTTCATTGATCATCGCACGATGACTCTTGGTTTCGTTCACCGCTACGTAATTGCGATAAACCTCCTTCAGCCACTCCAGCAAAATCTCACGGATGCGCTCGAGTGTGTCAGCTTCCTGAATTTGTGCACGAAGCCTTGCCAGAGTGTATTCATCGAACTGATGCTGCAATCGTTCAGAGAGCTCGCCAAATTCACGTGCTAACATCTGAATAAGCGACTGAACAAGCATACGAATATCCTTGTCATTCATCTGATCCTCGCTGAACGCAATAAACATCTGATCCAGCTGCGTTCGCCATTCATCTCCGGTCAATCTGAATTCACGAACGATGTCTGCAAGCATCTGAAGATATTTGTAGGAATGCAGCTCGGTCTGATCAGGCAATTGCTCACTAAGTACAATCGCATCCTGACCCAGTGTCAGCCGGTGCTGCAATCCCGCATCAGCACTCGCATAAGATCGGGTAATATCTTCCCATCCACTGACCGTTTGTCCAATGCCAAACGTAAACCGAATGCGGAAATGCTCAGCGATCCACATATGCATCTGTTTGGCCAAATCGATCAGCAGTTCGCGGCTGAGTCCTTCCTTTTCATCCGAAGCCACCACAATGATGAGACGTCGATGACCAAACCATTCTGCCCATGCTCCAAGTCCGTTCTCCCTCTGCACCAGCTCCTTGAATACATTCATCAACGCCATTTTCAAAATATTCTGATTGCCAGGCAGGTCTGTCCCATTCATCTCCGCCACCAGCACCGCTGCGCTTTTCGGCTCCAGAAACCGCTCCTCCAGCGGAAGCAAATGACGAAGGCGCTGACGGAATGAATCCATTCGCTCCCCTTCCATCAGATCCACCAGCAGCTGCCTGCGATGAATGAGCAGATTCTCATGATGCTGCTTCTCATAGTCCACCGTTTGAGCAATGAGATGTTCAAGTGCCCGGTCAATCAAGGCCAGCTCATCTTTGACAGACGGTGCCGCCTCCTCCTCTTGTACGCGAGGCTGTAGCTCCTGAATGCGATTCATCATGAGCTGAATTGGCCGCACATTTCGTCGTGTAATATAGATCAGACCCGCGACGGCCCCAGCAATCGTCAGAATACCAATACCAATCCATACATACGAAACAAGCGACACCCATGAATATAAATGTCCCGTCTGAATGCCGCTTTCGAAGGTAAGTCCCAGCTTCTCGGACTGTACACGATTCAGCATATTTCCATCGCCTGAGGCAATCTGATGAGCCGAATAGACAAGCTGGTTATGACTGTCCTTCACCTGTAAAAAGGAAAGATTGGCATCCGTCATATTGTCGATCTGTCTCTCCAACGCATACACCCGGATGGAGATGACAAGCAGGCCCTCCCCGCCCCAAGGGAGGGGCAGCCATTTGTTCATGCTGATGACCTGTGAAGGCACATCAAAGGAACGCTCTTTATAGGATCTGGGCTGATTCCAGCCCAGATTTTGTCTGTTTTTCAAAGCCTGCTCAATATAAGCCCGGTCTTCAAATTCATCCAGATTCACCATACCTCTGGGCGTTAGAATACGGGAGTCTGCGAGCCGATACAGATAAATGGACTGCACCGTGCCCTGCTGATCCAGCATTCGTCCCAAACCACTCGCTGCATCATAGAGAAACGCACTGGATAGCTGTCCTTCCTGGGCTTCCAGAAATCGACTGTACATTTTGTTGGTGCCGATATCATCGAGCAGTCTCATCTCAATATCACCCAATGAACGCTCCAGTGTACTTACAATATAACGTGTGGAGATCATATCCGCTTTCTTGGTTTCATTCCGTGACAGTTCGTTCACAATCAGGAAGGAGAGAAAAATGAGAATGGAGATCGTAAGCAGAAAGAGGGGAAAATACGAATAAATCAACTTGGTGTGCCAGCTCCGCTTCAGATTCACCTTCATAGGCCTCAGCTCCTTCCTATCAAATTTACATATTTTGACCTAAAGATTTTTTTTACAAATTCCACTCCGATGACAGATTAACTCCTTCAATAAGGCTATTCCAATGAGTAAGCCCTTCTCTGCTCCCTGGCTTGTCTGCTGACGATATATAAAATAACCGCGCCCAATGCGGCGCTGATTGTACAGGACAAATACATCACGGAGGGGCCGCCCGTATCCAGCAGGTACCCGTTCAGCAAGTTGCCCACAATGCCGCCAAGTCCGGCAAACACCATGTTAAACAAGCTCTGGCCTGTCGCCTGCATCTCACGCCCAGTAACGGAAGCTACGTATTCCACGGCAGCAATATAGAAAAATCCAAAGGATAATCCATGTAACACCTGAACACCGAGCATTACTTCCGGGGTAGGCCACAGCCACTGAATTCCCCAGCGCAGCATGTACGCCCCTGCCGCAAGCAGCATGGTACGCTCGTGCCCCCACTTGCGAAGCACATAAGCAGCTGCCAGCATGGATGGAACGTTTGTGATCGATGCAAGCAAAAGCGCTGTACCTGTCAGAGCGACAGAGCCGCCAGCCATCTGAAACGAAATAACGAAAAAGGAGTTAAACGCCGTCAGCGTTTGATTCACCAGAAAACAACCGGTGAGAAAGAGAAGGAACGTACGATTTCGAAGCAATCTTGCCAAACCTACGGAGAAGGTTACCGAGGACGAGGAGATGCTCGTCTGCTTGGGGAGTGTGCCCGCCAGTATTGCGCTCAACATGTTAAAGAAGAGGAAAGGCAGCCATAACATATGAATGGAAAACTGGGAAAGATACATCCCTGCAGCGAATCCGCCAAGTCCTGTTCCCAGGCTTCCGAAGAGCCGAATCATGCCATAAGAGGTGTTCGCCGCTCTTGCTGCTGTTACCGCATAGGAATCAGCTACAGGTATCTGTGTCACTTGAAATATAGTGCATAAAGTATAAATCAAAATTAATATAATGTACACCTGAATATTATAAAAGTACGCCAGCAGCGCCGGAACCATCAGGCTAATCACAAGCACCAGGCGTGTTTTCCTGAATTTATCCACCAGAATCCCCCATACCGGCTGGAGAATGATGGATATTAATGTACCGAAAGCCATTATAAATCCAGTGTCTTTACTTGAGAAACCCTGTGCAACCAATATGGGATTAATGTAAGGGTTAAAAATACCTCCGGCAAGTCCCATAAACAGGTATAAGCCCTGCAGTTTAATTAACACACGTCTTGCTTCTGAAGAAGAATCGGCTGTTCTATTTTTTGTATCAGCCATCATATGTCTATCTCTCATCCGGATCTCCATCCTTTTTTACTTTAGTCTCTGTGTATTGGTTCTATCGATCCGTACGTTGAAGGTTACGTCTGATGGATGCCAGCGCTCCGATAGCTCCTGCTTTATTGCCAAGCTCGGCAATAACAATTTGTACCGGAAGTACGACATAACGCTTCAATCGGGTCTGAACCTCGTTCAGATAATAGATTGGATTGGATGCGGCAACGCCCCCGCCCAGCACGATGATCGATGGGTTAAGCAGTGCCGTAATATTAGCGAGCCCTCTGGCCATATAACGCAGTGGCAGATCCAGAATTTCAAGTGCAGCCACATCACCTGATTCCGCGGCTTTGAATACATGCCTTGCTTCAATCTGTTCTGCTTGCCCTCCGGCAAGGCTCCAGATCAAGGAAAGCTCACTTCCTTTTCCAGCTGTAAAATAGTTCCTTGCCCGCTCGGTAATGCCCGTGCCTGACGTGACCTGCTCAAACACCCCGAACGCATCTGCATCTGCTGCATATCCAGGGTCAAGCCCTTCATCACCTGCAACAAAATGTCCTATCTCACCCGCGGCTCCGTGCTGTCCACTGTATAATTCTCCATTAAGTACCAGAGCAGCGCCGATACCCGTGCCCACGGTGACCATGACACTATGGCGATGTCCACGAGCCGCACCCTGATCCACTTCTCCCATCGCTGCCATATTGACATCATTGTCCAGAACGATATTTCCGCTGTAAAACTGGGCAATGATCGGCCGGATATCTTCTTCAGGCCACTGGAAGGCAGGCGCATTTCGCAACACCCCCTCATCCTGCAGGATAACACCAGGGAATCCCAGTCCTACACCAGCCAGCTGTTGCCACTGACACCCTGATTCCTCGCAAAATGATTTTAATTCGGCAAACAGCCAGCGAAAAAAGGATTCGGGCTGCTCAGCGGCTTGTGTCGGTAATCTGCATTCGTAAACTTGCCCATCCCCATTTCGGGTGCATAATAACATCAATATTTTGGTACCGCCAATGTCAATGCCAGCGACCCAGGAAGCCTTCTCCCGCATCTCACCTTGAACCGTTTCACTCATAAAATGTCCTCCTTATTTGATGTAACACCATGAAATGCATGTCTTGACCTTTATACGCTCATCTTGAGCTTCACAAAAGCTGTCTCTGTTTTTGTCTGTTGCAGTATTGTCGATACTGTTAATCTACTCTTCTGATTCTCCTTGCTGGAGATTCAGCAAGGTTCGCTGCAATGCAACCTGTACAGCACCTGTAACGACGGCCCGTTCCCCAAGAGCGGAACAGATCAACTGCGGCTTCACCGGAAATTGCTCGGCAGCGATCTGCTTTAATAGGGGCAATAACACATCACCGTTCCCGCCAATACCGCCGCCCAGCACGATTAGTTCAGGAGCAAGCACCACACTGATCTGTCGCAGCGCCAGAGCAATCATTCGGCTGTAGTGCTTGATAACGCTTATGGCCAGAGCCTCTCCGCTGCGTGCAGCTTCGAAAATCATCTCGGGAGTCAGAGCCTGCAGCCCATCTGCAGCCCCATCTATGTTGTCATCTGTATTGTCACCTGTAACTTCTTCTGCACTGAAAGGAAGGGCATCTGAATGTTTCGGATTTTTCACTTCATTCGATTTTTTTATTTCATTCGATTCTTTCAATTCATTCGAATTCTTCAATTCATTCGAATTCTTCAATTCATTTGAAGTCTTCAAACCAAGCGCCAACCCTTGTTGCTTTGCCAGATGTAGAAGTCCGTCAGCAGACAGCACATCTTCGAGCCGGCTTCCATTCTCCAGCAGCATCTCGGCCACTTCACCAGTCATTCCACCCAATCCGTGCAGTAATTGACCCTGAACCATAATGCCGGCTCCTGTACCTGCGCCAATGGAGAAAAAAACAAACAATGGGGAATCCACCGCAGCACCGCTTCTGTACTCGCCAAGTGCAGCCAGATTCACATCATTGTCGAGAATGACATCACACGGAAAAGCACGAGCTAGCGCATCCCGAGAGAACGCACTCTCCATTCCTGTGAGTGGTTCAACAATACGCTTGATCTTGCCTGACCCGGGTAAGACAACCCCCGGAATCCCGAATCCGATGCAACGAATATTGCTCCACACCAGACCGTTCTTCTGCAGCATCTGGTTTACATAGCCATGTAACAGCAGCAGCACAGACCGTTCAGATGATTCATTCGATTGCTGTGAATCATTCGATTGCTGTGATTGCTGTGATTCCTGTTGCTGATGCATAGCTTGTATAATTGGCGGGTAGGCAGCATAGGCTACGATCTGCCCGTTCAGGTCTGCCAAAGCAACCCGGATTCGCGTGGCCCCGATATCAACACCGCAGACATAATACGCCGTCTCGTTAAATTGAATCAACGTTGCCTTGCGACCTTGGGCGTTATCCGCACGACCAGTTTCCTTGACCAGGTTGCGTTCAATCAGATGCTCTACTGCGGACGATACTGTTGGTTTGCTAAGTCCTGTCTGACGGCTGATATCCGCTCTTGACATGGCACCTTGATTAATCAAGGCATCCATAATCAGATTTTCATTCAGATTGCGGAGATATTGCGGTGTGCCAGCCATCATATCACCTCCCTTTTATCGTTTTCTATAGTTAGTTAAGTTTCTTAACGAATTGATATCAATATATCATTCAGCTTGCAGCGTGTACAGCATATTTTAGGTGAGCTTCTATATGTTGAACGAATATATGAAAGCAAGGGTTGACACAGGTTAATCCGATGACAGAATAATATTATTAATCTGAAGATCAACGTTCTTCAGATTTTTTTGGTTTTATTTTGATAAGGGGAGAAATTCCCTTGATACAGGTGAAGTTTATGGAGTTATGCTTCTTATGCAGCTTTCTTTCCGAAAGCTTTTACCTCCGTTTCTTCCCGCCTGCAAGGCTAACGATTCCCAGAAGCCTTATTCGCCCTCAAATCAGGTTATCCGAATTCTAACGATTCACAGGAACCTTATTATAGGAAAAAACCGAAAAAATGACCTCCATCAGTGCAAAATAAGCCATATAACGTCTCTGTGATTCGTTAGAATTGCTGAGCGCTCAAAAACACCTAAATAAGCTCTCTACGATTCGTTAGCGAACAAACACACATCCCACCACAGTCCACAGCCAAATGGGCCCGCCCCCCCTCGGCAAGCCTTTCCTTGACGCTCGCTCTCCATAACCTCATTTTCTGCAAAATTTCTCCACGCAAAAAAGGACGAAACAGAATCGTTCTCTGTCCCGCCCTGCATCTCTTTTATTCACAGCATTTTAATAGCATTTTAAAACTTTTCTATAATACTGGCATCAGCTTCCCAAGTCGTTCACCTAGGACTTCGAAAGTTCAATAAAGCCTTCTCCGAATACGTCACGTACATCATGAATGGTAATGAAGGCAATCTCGTCTTCGGCCCGCACAATTTTTTTGAGCATCGGAACCTCTTGTTTACTGATGACAATATACAGAATCTCCTTCGGATTCTTCGTATAATAACCGTGACCGGACAGAACCGTAACCCCGCGATCCATTTTTTCAATGACCTGCTTCGCAATCTCATCCTGCTTGGAGGAGATGATCATCACTGCTTTTTTCGGATTAAGTCCTTCAATTATAAACTCCATCGTTTTGGTTCCGACAAACAATAGCACGATCGTACACATCAAACCTTGCGGCCCAATAATGAAGTATGAGGAGAAAGCCACAATCAGATCAAAGAACAGCAAGCCGTAGCTGATGCTCCAGTCCAGATATTTGTTTGCCAGCCGTGCCAGAATGACCGTTCCCGCTGTTGTGCCGCCCACTTTGACGATCAAACCGATCCCGAGACCCGCAAAGACACCCGCAAAAATGGTATTCACCCACAGCTCATTCGAAGCAATGCTCCAGTCTTCTGTCAAATGAAGGAACAAGGAGTTAAAAACAACCGCGATAATGGTGTAAACCGTCGTTGTTTTGTCCAGAAACTTATAACCTATAAGTAATAAAATACCGTTAAGAATCAGGTTCATCAGCCCTGGTGACCAATGAAACAGATAATACAGAATGATCGTAATGCCTGTTACGCCGCCCTCTGCGAGATCGTTAGGGATGACAAACAGATTGACCGCCAGCGCAAATAAAAATGCACCCGCCATAAGAAATAAAACATCCGTAATTCTTCTTTTCATTTAAGCGCTCCATCCAATCCATGTCATATACACTCAAGGATTGATTTTACCATGCTCTCCACAAAATTTGTATACAAAATACAAATTGTTGCGTAAATTGTGCAAAGGAATTATGAAAACGTCATCTTTTCACCATGCTGTATCCCTGCTTTTGTACCGTGGACCATGACATTTGTCATGGTCCATTCTTGATATTTATCATTACAACAGGCTGACACTTATGACTTACTGTTATGAACGCATTCTTTTACAATGATAAAAACGCTTCCCTACAGGATACACAAAGGGAATCGCCTGATACAGCGAACTACGGTTGTATCCAATAAGGAGGAACATGCATGAGCAGAAGCAAAGAAATGGCACTGAAAAAAGAAGTGACCCCTTTTGAAAAAAATGACCTCAAACTTAGTATCCGACAATTAATCAATACATTGCTTCCCCTCTTTTTACTGTGGGCCGCTGCTTATTACAGCTTATCCATCTCATACTGGCTTACCTTTCCCATCGCACTGGTGGCATCGGGGTTTGTCCTGCGCACGTTTATTATTTTCCATGACTGCTGTCATGGTTCATTCTTCAAAAGCAAACGGGCCAACGATATCCTGGGTACGATCACTGGAGTATTAACACTGACTCCCTACCAGCAATGGAAAAACGAGCATGCTATTCACCATGCCACCAGCGGCAATCTCGACAAACGTGGCGTAGGTGATATCTGGGTAATGACAGTGGACGAATACAAGGCGGCTACACCATGGATGCGTCTCTTCTACCGGGTATATCGCAATCCCGTTATCATGTTTGGCATCGGACCTATCTATGTGTTTCTGCTTGCCTACCGTTTCAATCGCAAAGCAGCCAGACGCAAGGAACGAATCAATACCCATGTAACGACCGTTTTGATTGTTGCATTGTACAGCTTCATGTGCTGGCTGATTGGTTGGCAGGCCTTTGTTATGGTGCAGGCACCCGTATTTTTCTTTTCCGGTTTCTTCGGCATCTGGCTGTTCTATGTACAGCATCAATTCGAAGAGACGTATTTCGAACATGAGGACGAATGGAGTTACGTCAAGGCTGCTGTAGAGGGTAGCTCTTATTACAAGCTGCCTAAGCTGCTGCAATGGATCAGTGGTAACATCGGATTCCATCATGTGCATCACTTGAGCCCGCGAGTTCCGAATTATTATCTGGAGGAAGCTCATAACGCAACCCCTCCTTTGCAAAAGGCAACCACAATTACACTTCGCTCCAGCCTGGCGGCTCTCCGCTTCCGTCTGTGGGATGAGCAAACCAAACAATTTATCAGCTTCCGTGAGCTGAATCGAAAGTCACGCAAAAACTACGTAGGCAGAGCCTTATCCGAGTAAATAGACAAACGGGTCTGACAGAGAAGTAATCACTCTGCCGGATTCGTTTTCTTGTATTCAGGCGTCAGTCATGCTACAGTCAGGCTAAAGTTGAGTAAGCTGTTGCTGCAAGGAGGAGAATCATATCCAGAAATGGTCACAGATTTTTTATAAAAATACAGGCTTGAATCCGTACGTGTGGCTCGTCTTTTTCATCCTGCCCTTCTATTACATCTCTCAATATTCCAAGGTATGGACGATGGTCACCGGCATTATTATTATCCTTGTCTTTTTTGTGTGTTATTTGCTAGCCTTTATCACCAAAGGATGGCAGGTCTACATGTGGATTGGACTGTTAATTGCGATATCCATTACGATGACAATTGCATATGACTATGCTTATTTCTCATTATTTCTTGCTTTTTTTATCGGCAATATTAAAAATAAAGCGGGATTTTTCACCCTCTACTCGGTGAATCTCGGCGCAAGCTTCCTGACGGTCAACTATGGCTTTATCAAGCAAAGCTCCCTGCTGCTTAGTCAGTTTCCCTTTGTATTCATCAGTCTGATGGCGTCCATCCTGCTCCCGATCAGCACGTATAACAAAAACAAGCGTGAGCAGCTGGAAGGAGAGCTGGAAAGTGCCAACAAACGATTGGATGATCTGGTGAAAATGGAGGAGCGGCAGCGCATTGCACGTGATTTGCATGATACGCTTGGTCAGAAGCTCTCGTTGATCGGTCTCAAAACCGATCTGGCAAAACGACTAATTCGGAAAAACCCGGATCAGGCGATCATCGAATTAAACGAGCTGAGACAAACGGCCAGTACCGCTCTCAAGGAAGTGCGTGATATGGTAACAACGATGCGTGGAACGCAGCTTGTGGATGAGCTGTTTCGGGCAGAGCAAATTTTGAAGGCTGCATCCATTCAATTTATTTTACACGGCAGCCCCAAGTTACAGGAAACCTCGCAGCTGAATGAAAATGTTCTCGGCATGTGTCTGAAGGAAGCGGTGACTAATGTGGTCAAACACAGTCAGGCATCGGTATGTACGATTACAATAGAAGAAACACCCTCACATAACGTATTAACAGTGCAGGATAACGGACTTGGTATCGAGCGTACACGCAAGCAGGATCGCCGGGGAACCGGCATCCTCGGAATGAAGGAACGACTTGAATTTGTGAATGGCTGCATAGACATTAAGACAGGCTCAGAACGACAGGGCACAGCTGTTATCATTCATGTGCCCAAGCTGGTTCGCAAACCTATGAAGGAGGATGAAGAATGATCAGAATCGTCATTGCTGAAGATCAGCGCATGATGCTTGGTGCGTTATCTTCCCTGCTTAATCTGGAGGATGATATGGAGGTTGTTGGACAAGCCAGTAATGGTCAGGAGGCGCTTGCCCTTGTGCAGCAGCATACACCGGACATCTGTTTGATGGATATTGAAATGCCCGTCAAGAGTGGGCTAGAAGCAGCAGAAGAGCTGAAAGGCATGAACTGTAAAGTCATCATCCTCACGACGTTTGCCAGAACCGGATATTTCGAGCGAGCGCTTAAAGGCGGCGTAAGAGGTTACCTGCTCAAGGATAGTCCGATTGAAGAGCTCGCAGAGGCGATCCGTCAAGTGATGAACGGCAGACGTATTTTCGCCCCCGATCTGGTGGATGAGGCTTATGTCGAGGAAAATCCGCTCACTGAACGTGAGCATGCCGTACTTGGCCTGATGGCTGATGGAAAAAATACCAAGGAAATTGCCGGTCATCTATTTATCACGACGGGAACCGTTCGGAATTACATTTCCATCATTCTCAACAAGTTAAATGCAAGCAACCGCATTGAAGCCATCACCCGCTCCAAGGAAAAGGGCTGGTTCAAGTAAGCGTAATACATCTGAACTTATAGTCAGAGAGAATAACAAAAGCTTGGTACAGGAGCCTTTCCCTATACCAAGCTTTTTGGTTATATGTCATCATCCGACGAATCACGTTTACAGACTGATTTAATCCAGAGATTTATCCTTTATTTGACGGATACCATCATATCAAGGGCATCCAGAGGCACCTGACTTGTTTTCAACTGATGAGTTTGCTTGCCATCCTGCCACGAGATCGTCACTTGAACAGTTTTACCTCCACTTGCATAGTCTACCTGGACAAATCCTTTGTCTTTGGGCGCCGGGAGCCTATGGGATTCCAGATATTGCACGATTTTCTTGGCAATCGCCGGATTGTTCATCTGATCCTCGGAGACAGAGTGAATTTGCAGTGTCCAGCGCCCCTCCTGCCAAGTCAGATACTGACTGCCAGCCGCACCTTCTGCCAATCCCTTCATGCCATGTCCCAAGTCTACGGCCATATCATCAGGAATGTTTTTCAGATCCGTTTCTGGAAAAAGTTCAGTTTGATTCATACTATCGGAGGATTTCACCTCGTAACTGGCAAGCCAGGACGCTTTACTGTCCGATGCCGTTAATGATGAGTCATTTAAAGCCACTGGTTCAGCCACCATGTAGAAGTTCACCAGTAAAGCATCGGAACGATTAGTTGCGATGTTTGCACCCAAATATTGACCTTTATTAAGTGGAAATGAAGTCGGAAGTTTCACATGTTGCAGCTTCAGCTCACTACGAAGCGCCTTCACGACATCATTAACATCTGACAATTTTGACGGAGACTTGCTGTCATTGGAGACAGCCGAGCCTTCGTTTCCTGTACCTGCATTGGCACTATTGGATGGATTAGTGTTCGTGCCCGTTGCTGCTCCAGCAGTTCCGCTATTAGAAACAGCATTCCCTCCGCTACTCGTCTGAGTCTGCTCTCCAGATGTGGATGCCTGGTTCGATTGTTCGCCAGCGCAGCCTGTGAGAGCCAGTAAAACGGCTGTTGCCACCGGAATGGTCATCCAAAGATTTTGTTTTTTCATGATGTGTACCTCCTCAGGTCAAGCTCGATCAGCTCTGACGTCGATTCTCGGTTGATTCTCGGTTGTTCACCTTAACGCTTGTCATTCCAGAAATTGACCGGCTGCACGTTCTTCGTTAATATTTCAAATTGATATCCTTCAGCCTTCAGTGTTTTCAGCACTTGAGGCAATACTTTCAGTGTTGCTTCCTGATCATGCATCAGCACAACCGGTGTGGTGCCCTGCTTGGTCACATTGTGCACCTGCTGCATCACGTTATTGTATACCTTCTGATGATCCTTCTTGTATTTCCAGTCCAGTGAATCTACATTCCAATCCCAGAGATGGAACCCTCCCTGACCCAGAAGCACATTGCGATATGCAGATTTAAGATATGGCTTGCTGCCATATGGTGTGCGCACCAGACTCGTTTTGACTCCGGCAACCTTGTTCAGGCTTTCATTCGCTTGCTGCATTTCCTTCAATCCGCTGTAAGCTGATTTGTAAAATTTCCCCGGAACATGGGTCACACCATGCAGTCCAAGTCCATGACCTTCTTTTACAATTCGCTTGGTCGCTTGCTGATATTGTTCCATATGAGGCCCAAGCATGAAAAACGTAGCTTTCACTTTGTATTCATCCAAAATGTCGAGAAGCTTACCCGTATGAGCTGTAGGGCCATCATCGAACGTCAGATAGATGATTTTGGCATTGGCTTTGCTTGCAGCCTTATCAGCAGATGCCGCTGTTGCCGTAGCAGACAACGGCAGGAACAGAAGCGGAAACAATAGTAGAATAGCAAGTGTGGTTGTTAGTATTTTACGAATATGTAGCATAATGAAACGTCTCCCTTGTGTGTGTTTTTCCCCGGGTGTGTGATCACTCGTACTCGTATCCCATGGCGATTAATGTTAATAGTATCAGAGATTCTCCATGCTCTTCTCGCTCCAAAGGCTACGGTAGAGTTACACTTTTGTCAGATAAACATAAAAATTAAAACGATTTTGATAGATTTTAATCGTTGACAAATGCCCGTAAGAGTAGATCATAAGATAGATCTATTGTGACATATTGTCTATTACCCTATTTGCAAGTTTTGATAGACTCGGCTTCCTTCTATTTTACGGACACAGCAAAAAAGCTTGCACGCATGCAAGCTTTCTTCCGTACAATGTTACCACTTGAAAGGGGGTTACATCTTTCATTTTAATTGACCAGGCTGTACAACGACCCTTTCGCAGATATGTAACATGAAGGTACGGTATGTATCAGAACAGCCTTATTCCGCAGGAGCTGTGAATGAACGTTTGGCGAACTCCGCATCTAACATGTAGAAGGCGTTGCTGTCATTTTCAATACGGCGCAGCTTCTGAATGATGTTATCAAACAAAGCTTCCTCTTCTACCTGCTCATCGATGAACCATTTGAGGAAATACATCGTAGCGTGTTCACGCTCATTCAGCGCGATATCCGCGAGCGCATAGAACTTTTTGGTGTTTTGCTGCTCATGGGCATAACCATGCTCAAATACATCCAGCATGGAGCTGTATTCGTTCTTTGGTTCCGGCATCGCTGCAAGTGTAGCACGGTGTCCGCGGTCGTTCAGGAATTTGTAGATTTTCATACCATGGAAACGTTCCTCTTCCGCTTGCACAAGGAAAAAGTTCGCAAACCCGTCAAGGCTTTTGCTGGAACAATATGCGGCCATCGCCATATATACATGAGCGGAATAAAATTCAAAGTTCATCTGCTCGTTTAACGACGCAGTCAGTTCTTGACTCATGATGAAGCACCTCTTTCTTTTCATTGGAATAGTTTTATTTTACCATAACGTGAAAGGTGCATGCATCCGAAATTCTACAATTTTCGTCAAATGCATATCAAACAAGTGTATTCCGTTTAAACGAAATAAAAAAAGCTCTACCGTGACGGTAGAGCTTCTTTCGATCATGGGGTGCGATCATTATACCAAGAACGCTTTGGAGATGATAACCAACAGGATGAACAGAACCAGAATCGCGCCTACAGAAGTAAAACCACCGTAGCCGTAACCTCTTGTTTCTCCACCTACAACTTCGCTCATTGACTGTACCTCCTCTGCAACAGGTATGGGTTATCTTATGCAGAGAAGAGCACTTTGACAGGGCGAATGCCCTATTATTCAAATGCTGTTTTCTTCTTTTTGAATTAATACCGTGGCGACTGGACCTGCATAATATCCATAAAAGGTACTTTCGCCGTGAACTCCTCTTCCGTATGCTCCACATGAACGAGCCGGGTACGGGAATCCATTTTTACAATAATGCCCTGTACCTGCTCCTCCTTGCCCCAGACCGTTAACAGCACCTCTGAACGTTCATGAAAAGCTTCTACCAGCTGATTTCCCAGCTCCTCCAATTCAAACTCATCCCGTGTGGGTCTCTTTGCAACTTTTGCTTTGGCCAATGCGGCTGCCTCCTTTACTCCGACGTCCCGATTCCACGGTTGATTGCCGAGTGCATATTCAGCTAGTATACCATTCATTTACGTTTGTGTAATGCCTACTCATCTCCTTACTCATCTCTGTCTTCTATCAGAATACTGTATTCGTTTGATCTGGACTCTCCCGAACGTTTGAGTTCGTTCAACTCATATGTGTAAAACGCAGTCAAATATCCCCGTTGTATGCCTGTATATTCGGAATCCAGCTGCACAACGTATGACAGTTCTTTGGACATATCCGGGCTCAACTCACCAATATGAAGACTTCTTGGCGTTGAATACTCCGGCACATGAAGCTGCATATGGCCACCTTCCTGTGCCACCCATTTTGCACCAGGTGGAAGCAGGTTCCCCAATTGCACGCGAGCAGACAGTGTGCCTGTATTGGTTACCTTTACTTGGAACGTAACTGTCCCCCCCTGCTCCACGCTGTCAGGGACAACGTTGACCAACACCTGAATTACAGGAGCCTGAAGACGGAGCACTGCTTCATTGGAAACCAGCCTGCGCTGAATGACGCGAGAGTCTGGCATGCGGTAGGTATACAGCAGCAAGGCCTGATTCACAAACGTAGAGTTAACCCCTGATCCCACTTGAGCTTCAAACTCAATATGGAGCCCGGAACGCGCAGTCAATGTCCCTAAATCTATTCCTGCACCTGGCTTGGCACCTGGACGCTTGACCCCGTTCCAGCTCATACTGCCCTCAACGAAGGATACTGCCGCAGGCAGAACATCCTGCAGTTTGGCATCCACTGCATATCCGCTGTTATTAGACACCGTAATATGATACCGCACCGAATCACCAGGTGCTGCTGAAGTCGGTGACACCTTTTTTACGATGGAAATCTGAGGCTCAACCACCAACAGTGTGACCTCATTTGAATAAACGGTCTCTCTTCTGCTCGCTGTGATGTATGTCAAAACAGCTATGCTCGATAATTGTTCCGAGCTGAGCTCGCCTGCAACCTGAATACGGTATTGAATGCGAACGGTATTTCCTGGTCCGATCTCTCCCAGCTCAATGCCGTTATCTGGCGTAACCTGAGGTGCAAACATGTCGTTAATCATCACACTGGCAGGAATAAAGACAGTACCTTGTGGCAAAGTCACCGTCACGTATGCATCTGTCGCCGCAGCAAAACCCGGATTGCTCACCATGACTGTATACATTAAAATATCACCTGCAAAGGTATGCGTCCGGTCTACTTGTAAACTCACTTCCAACCGTGACGTCTCTATCCCGACCTCTACCATGTTGGACTTCTCTCGTCCATTAACGGTTCTGCCTTCCGAGGTGTCAAACTCATAATACACTTCTGCCTGATTCATTAGCTGCAGTGACGGGGGCACTTGAACAACAACAACCTGAAAATGGTAATTCAGGACAGAGCCGGGTGTGATCTCTGCAGGAGGCAGACCTTGCGCCGGGGTGACTCCAGGCAGTGGAATGCCGTCCCTGAGCACACTGTTGGGCAGAAGAGAAGTTGCTTGCGTGAGCAGGTCAACCACACGGACTCTTGCCGTGCGGTTTCCTGTATTAACGATCTCAATGTGATAGGTCAGAGATTGCCCCAAGGCTGCTGTTGTTACATTACAGCTTTTGCTGACTTTGATTCTTGGACCAACCCAAGGTGTAACGACCGTATTGGAATAAGCCACCTGTTCCAGTTCAGTCGTACCCGAGCTGAATCGAACCAGGGACTGATTCTTTAACCAGTGGGACAACATACCTGGAACCTCACTCATATCACCACAACCTCAACATTAAATGTAACTGTGATCGAAGCTCCGGCTGCAATCGAACCAAGCGTAATGCCTGTGTTCGGATTTCCCGTCGGTCTTGCCACACCATCTACCACCACACTGCCCGGAACAAATACGGTTCCAGCCGGAACAGGGTCAACCATAACAACGTTGTTTACTGCCTCAATCCCGCTGTTGGTCACCACAACGGTGTAAGTAATGACATCACCAACAACAGCATCAATGGCACTAGTGCTTTTGGCCACGACTACATTAGGAGCCGAGACCGGAATGATCAGCACATTGGATGAAACGGTTCCGGTCAGCTGACGTCCGTCTGGCGGGCTAAAGGTATAGTTGGCTGTAGCCTGGTTAATCAGCTGCTGATTTTGAGGAAGGGAGTCCACTGTAACCCCTAATGTAACCGTCACGTTCACGGAACCACCTGGTAGTATAGCGCCGACAAGAATGCCTGTTTCGGGGTTCGCTCCTGGCTGCGGCACACCGTCAATCAGCACACTGTTCGGGAGAAGCACGGCACCGCTCGGAATGTTATCGGTTAATGTCAGATTCGCAACTAGGTTACCGCTGTTATTTATCGTAAAGGAATACACAATGTCATCACCAATCGTAGCATTGGATGTGCTGGCTGTTTTGGATACAGTCACAATCGGCTGATAGATTGGAGTAATCACAATATTGGAATACGCTGCGCCCGAGAATACCCCGGATGTAAAGCTGACCGCGGATTGACTGCTGACTTGTGATGGTGAAGGCAGTGTATTGACTCGTACAGCATAGGATACTGCGATCGATTCGCCAGGTGCTAATGAACCAAGCGCAATACCGAGCGCAGGGTTGGCTGAAGCACGCGGTGTACCGTTGACCAAAACACTTCCCGAAACAAAGGTGGTCGCCGGATCAATCGGATCCGTCAGGACAATGTTGTTAACCGGATCAATGCCGTTATTGGTCACGACCATCTCATAAACAATCGTGTCCCCTACAACCGCATCTGTCGATGTCGTTGTTTTTACGACCGTCACATTCGGAGCAGACACTTGAATATTCAGTGCGTTGGATGTGAGACTTCCCCCAAGTGTTCTTCCATCAGGCAGTGTGTAGCTGTAAGTAGCCGAAGCCTGATTGGTGATAGACTGGCTTGCCGGGAGTGTCGTAATAACAACCGAAAAGATAACAGTGGTTGTCGTTGATACAACCCCGAGTGAAATTCCCGAAGCCGGATCAGCCCCAGGTACGGATACTCCGTTCACAATGACACTGTTCGGAACAAACTCGGTTCCCGCAGGAATCGTATCTGTCAGCGTGACCGCCGCACCATAGTTCCCGGTATTATTAACAGCGATGCTGTAAATCACGGTATCCCCTACCGTTGCTATCGTTTGATCTCCTGTTTTGACCGCAGCCAGAATAGGCTGATATACCGGCGTTGATACGGTATTTGAAAACGTAGTCGCCGAAAGTGCTCCGGACGTAAAACTTACGGTGGATTGATTATTCAGCACAGCAGGAGCCGTAAGGCTTGTGACCCTCACACTAAATACAACGGTCACTGTAACCCCGGGTGCAATGGAACCCAATGTAATGCCTGTAGATGGACTGGCATTAGGGCGTAGCACACCATCCACAAAGATACTTCCCGCTGAAAGCACGGTACTAGCGGGTAAAGCATCAGTAAAAATCACATTGTTGACATTTGCAATCCCATTATTGGTTATCGCAACACTGTATGTGACGGTATCTCCAACCGAAACAGCTGTCGAAGTCGTTGATTTGACAACCTGCACGTCAGGCGCAGACACAGGAATGGTCAGCACATTGGACTGCACACTCCTCGTAATGTTTCTTCCGTCTGGCAGTGTAAAAGACAAGGCTACCGTGGCCTGATTTATCAGCTGCTGCGGGCTGGGAAGCGTCTCGATTACAACAGAAAACGTAATTGTCGTTGTCGCGCCAGCAGCTACACTTCCAGCAGCGATTCCTGCGGCTGGATCAGCTGCCGGGAGTGGCAGACCGTTTATGATCACACTGTTAGGCACAAGCACCGTGCCAGCTGGCAAGTTATCTGACAAATTAATCAAAGCGGCAAAATTGCCCTGATTACTAACACTGATCGTGTAACTGACGGTATCTCCTACGGTTGCATTCTGTGTACTTGCTGTCTTCTGTGCTGTCAGAATGGGCTGATAAACAGGCGTACTGACCGTATTGGAGAACGTTGTTCCAGAAAATGTGCCTGACGTGAAGCTCACCGTTGAACGATTGCTTAACTGATTGCCCGCAGGAATATCGCTAACTCTAACACTGAACGTAACAATGGCTGTGCCTCCTGGTGCAAGGGTTCCTAGCGGGATGCCTCCCGATGGACTGGCGGCTGGCTGTGATACTGAATTCACCGTTACACTGCCTGTGATGAACGTGGCGCCGGCTGGAATCGGATCTGAGAACTGCACACTGTTCACAGGCGCGATTCCACTGTTCGTGACCACGATGGAATACACGACCGTGTCTCCTACCGTTACGGAGGTGGAGGTTGTACTTTTGACCACCGTTACGTTAGGAGAGGAGACAGGAAAAGTGAGTACATTGGAGGTTGCTGTCCCGGTTAACGTACGTCCATCTGGCGGTGTAAAGGTAAAGGTTGATGAGGCAAAATTACTGAGCTGCTGCGGAGATGGAAGTGAATCTACAACGACAGCAAACGTTACAATTGCCGTTGCTCCGGCAGCTACAATCCCGACCGGAATGCCTGCGCCAGGTGTGACTCCCGGTTGGGGCAGACCCGAAACAACAACACTGTTAGGCACAAGCGTCGTTGCTGCCGGGATCGTGTCTGTAATAGTCACATTCGCTTGCAGATTGCCCGTATTGCTTACTGCAATGGTGTAAACGACGGTATCACCTACAGTGGCATTAACTGTATTGGCCGTTTTGACGAGAGCAATCTGCGGCTGTATGACAGGGGTCTGTGTTGTATTGGAAGATGAAGAACCTGAGAACGATCCGGAAGTAAAGCTGACCGTCGACTGATTGCTAATCTGGGAAGGAATCGGCATAGTTATCCTCACCTCAAAAGTTACGGTGACTTCAGCTCCAGGCGCCAAAGTCCCGATTGGGATGCCGGCGGTCGGATTGGAGAGCGGTGATGCATTTCCGTTCACCAGGACACTTCCGGGTATAAATGGGGTGTTTGAAGGCAGCGGGTTAGCAAATACCACATTGTTGACAGCTGTTGTTCCATTATTTCGAATCACGGAGGTATAGCGAATTGCATCCCCCGACACCGCATAGTCAGCATTATCACTGTTAACAACACTAACATTAGGCAAGGATACCGGAATACTGATCGTGTTGGACAACACAAAGGATGTAATGACTCTCCCGCTGGGCAGTGTGTAATTGTATGAAGTAATGGCCTGATTAATCAGCTGCCTTGCATCAGGCAGACTTGTCACGCTTGCAAGGAAAGACAACGTAACGGAAGCTCCTGCTGCCAGAGCACCGAGACTGATTCCCGAGTTTGGACTAACCCCCGGTAAAGGGTTGCCGTTGAGCAGTACGCTGTTCGTTACAAATACAGCTCCCGCAGGAACCGGGTCGGTGAGTGTAATCACAGACGGGATATTGCCTGAGTTGGTAATCTGAATATTGTAATTGAACGTATCTCCGACGGTCAGACTCGATGTACTCGCAGATTTGACCACTTGAATGACCGGCTGATAGATCGGCGTATTTACTGTAAATGAGGAGGACACACCATTAAAACTTCCTGAAGTAAAAGCAGCACTTGCACGATTACTGACTACTCCAGAAGTCGGGACAGCTGTGACCCTCGTCTGATACCTTACCGTCACCACTGCAGCACTGTTCAGCGTGCCCAAAGGGATGCCGGCAACAGGACTTGCATTTGGTTGTACAGATCCGTTAACGGTAACACTGCCCGCAACAAAGTCCGAACCCGCAGATGGTAAATCCGAAAGCACCAGATTCTGCACCGAACCTGCTCCTGTGTTCGTAAGAATAACAGTATAAGTGAGCGCATCTCCGACAGCAGCATCTGCTGTGTTCACTGTTTTTGATATGCTGATGTTGGGCGCTGATGCAGGTATGCGGACAGTATTGGAGACTGAACTGCCGGATAGATTACGTCCGCTGGGAAGCTGATACGTATAAGAAGCCGTTCCCTGGTTCTCAAGAACTGGCGGCGAGGGTAATGTCGCAAGTGATGCGCGGAATACGACGGTTGCACTGCCGGCAGGTGCAAGAGACCCCAATGTAATTCCGGTTAGTGGGCTCGCCCCTGGTCTTGCTGTACCATTTACCGTCACCGAATCAGACACAAATGTCAGACCCGCCGGAATAGTATCGGTCACGTTTACTTGTGCCGCCAGATTTCCGGTATTCGTGACCTGCAACGTGTACGTAAGCTGATCTCCAAGTGTTGCATTCGTTTCACTTGCCGATTTCACGATACTAATAACGGGTTGATATACAGGTGTTGAAATTGAATTTGAATTGGAGATGCCTGTAAACGCACCTGAGCTGTAGGAGACAGAAGCCCGGTTAAGCAGTGATCCTCCCGTCGGCAGCGACTGCACAGTGACTTGAAAAGTCACCGTTGCGGAAGCACCTGCATTTAATGTTCCCAGCGTGATGCCGCTGGCTGGATTAGAAGCTGGTATGTTGGTACCCCTGACCGTTACACTTCCAGGCACAAAACTCAGTGCTGAAGGAAGACTATCCGTCAAGATCACATTGTTGATCGGCTGGATGCCTGCATTCGTTGTGACTACGGAATACGTGAATGTCTCTCCTACGGCAACATCCGTGACTGTTGCCGTTTTAAGAACGGTTACGTTAGGCAGCGTTACCGGAATGGTAAGTGCGTTGGAAGCCACCGTGCCTGAAATCGTCCGTCCATCGGGGGAATTAAATGAATAAGCAGCGGTGGCCTGGTCAATCAGAGTAGGCGGTGTGGGCAGCCCCGTCACCAGCACTTGAAACGTAATTGTGGTGACACTACCTGCCGGAAGTGTACCTATATTCACCCCCGCAGCTGGATTAGCGCCTGTAACAACCGCTCCGTTCACACGGAAGCTTCCGGCTACAAAGCTGCTACCCGCCGGAATGTTGTCTGTGATCGTCACATTGGCCCCTATATTGCCCCCATTTGTCACCTGCAGCGTGTATGTCACCTGATCCCCTACCGTCGCATTCGCTGTGCTTGCTGATTTCACGATGGACAGATTGGGTGAATAGACGGTGAGAACAGCATTATTAGATGGAATGATACCTGTAATGATTGAACCACCGGCTACGCTTTGAAAAGTAAAGGCTGCGTTGGCTGAGTTCACGAGCTGCAGAATACTGGTATTGTTTGCTATGGCCGCTCGGTAAGTAACAACAATGTTGGTTCCCAGACCCAATGAGCCTAAAGGTATGCCGGATGTAACATCAAGTGTGGGCAGAGAAACCCCGGCTACAGTTACACTACCAGGAACAAAGGTCAGACCTGTTGGCAGCGTATCGGACAGAACGACACTCGCAGCATTGGCTGTACCGCTGTTTGTGATCGTTGCCGTATAAAGGATACTGTCCCCGGCTACGGCTCCCGTTGCCGAGAAAGATTTCGACACTGTTATCCGCGGTGCATTAATGTCCACTTGTATGGCGTTGCCGTTGACAATGTAAGCATCACCGGATGTAGTGAGGGTCAGCACCGCCGAGGATTGATTATTGATCAGTCTTGCAGACACATCCACATTGGTGATGTCCCAGCCTTGACGTCCCCCTACAATGTTCGTTCCCGGCGCTCCATTAATCTGGTTCCGATTGCCGAAGGTTCCTGTTGTGTTCAGCGCTCCTGTATCCCCGTTAATTTGCGACGCAAAAAAATTGGCCGCCAGATTATTCGGCCCGGATAACGCCACTGAGGTTGCAGAGGTAGGCCCAAATAACGCCTGATCTCCTGTTCGGTTCGCATCACCCTCCTGTGCACTGAATAGTGCTCTGCCCCCCAATGCTCCCGAGATCGGTGTTGCAAAACCTGTGAGTGTTGTCACAACCGGTGCTGAAGAAGCCTGCACCAGCACTCCCCCGGCTCTCAATGACATATTTCGAAAAGGCAGATTTCCATTTTGGTATATGACTCCCAGCGTCCACCCTGCATGATTGGCTGTAGCATCATTGGCAATGACAATCGTGCCAACGACGCCACCGGTTACATATGTACCCGCCCCGCCATTTTGCACAAGTGCAGTCACATTCGCCGAACGAACATACCCGGCCGCATTGTTTCCCAGATCAAACTGATTGTATGTAACCGGATCTGGCGTAATACTGAAGGTGCCCGCAGGTGTGGTGAAGGAAACCGGATTATTAATGGCGGAGCTGAGATTGACCGATCCGTTAATGTAACTTCCGCCCCAGATCAGTTCCGCATAGAGCACTGTACTCCCCGAAGGCAGGACCAGAATTGCAGCAGAGCTGTTGCTTTGGTACAGACTCGTGGTGCCCGCCGGATACGTGCCGTAAGTTAAGGACGTATTCGTAGTCGTAAATCCCCCGATGCTGTCTTGGGTCCCTGGCACTCCTGCCGTATCGGACCGGCTTAGTCCAAGAGTGTTGCCTGTGAACGTAATGGCTCCTGTAGCGTTAACGGTTGAACGAACGACAAGAGGAATGAATATCACCTCCCATTCTGTAATGATTTGAATCGTGCAACAAAGCCTTATTATCAGTCTATGTAGCCAAGTAAGTAAATTTGTATGTCCATTTCCCGAAAGCTGGTATTTTATCTGGGTATTTATGTAAGGTTTCTTGTCATGGTTTAAATAAATTCGCTTGCGTTTTGCCGATTGTATCTTATAATCTACTTATACGAGAGTCATCTGTCGTATCATTTCTATGCAGTCAGCGGTGATATATGAACAGTTCATCAGTACATAACAGTCAGATCCCGACAGAGTATGAGAGCAAGCATTCCAAATGGATACGCAAAATGCTTCATGCCTACTGGGTTGTTGTCATTGTTCACTTTTTAATTCAGGTTGGTTGTTATCTTTTTCTAAAATATGACCGTGCCCTCCCGGATTTTATAGTAAACGTCCTGTTTTGGCCTACCGCGATCAGCATGGTTTGTATTTTGCTCGCCAGTTATGTAGATCGAAGGTTTCCTTCCTGCTCGTTCACAACGATGTCCGTTGCCAGTACAGTAATCGCATGGACCATTATTCATGTCAATTACGATATAAGAATTATGCTAGCCATATGTCTGCTGCCCATCTTTGCTTCTGTGCTGTTCTTCAACAGCAAACGGGTCTGGTTCGTTTTCTCCTTGCAAATGGCCGGATACGCTCTTCTTCTGTTCGACCCAGCTTACCGCGCCTATTTAAACTCGTTCGACATGGTATCTATTCCGGTGTTCCTCATTTTGGCTACGTACGTTGCACAAATCATTGTGACCAGCGGCGTCGAAGTGCTGGAGGATTTACAGCAAAGTATGGAGGCTAAACAGGAGCTTATCGTGCGAAATGCCATCATTGCGAAACAGTCCAAAACGGACGGGTTAACTAACCTGTACAACCAAAGCTCGTTTAAAGACTTTTATGAAAAAGCAATTGAATATGCCAATAGCGGCATGAGCCTGCATCTGGCCCTGATTGATATCGATAATTTCAAATTAATTAATGATACCTATGGACATCGGGTGGGAGATATCATTTTGGAGAAAGTATCCCGAATCATTCAGGAAAGCATCACAGCAAGTGACATTGCAGCGCGGTATGGTGGCGAGGAGTTTGCCCTGCTAATGTTAGAGCAGTCTTTTGAACAGGCCTATAATTTGGTGGAGCAGATCAGACAGAAGATTTCACTTATGGGTCATTTTGAACTTGAAGGAGCTGCAATTACCGTCAGCATCGGACTAAAAGGATACAATCTCAATCTGAGTAAAGACAAATTGTTTGAAGAAGTGGATGCCTGTCTGTATGCTGCGAAACGTACAGGAAAAAATAAAACGGTGACGTCGCTGATTCCAGCCTGACCCACCGTCAATATGTACAAAAAAGTTGTGTTGTATACCGTGGCAAGCATGGTACACCTCACAACTTTTTTCGTTATTTCAATTCTTCCAGCTGCCCTAGGCCAAGTGAGCTGACTGCGTCAGACCGCCCACTCCCAGCGGTGTCGATACTGTTCCAGCTTGGGATGCATTTCTCCGGGCTGACCATCAACAATCAAGCGTACCTGCTTGATCCACTCTGTAAACGAGTCAAAGGATGCCCATAGATTAGCCATCTCGGCCGTCATATATAGAAATAAAGGAGCCGCGTACTCTGTTTGGACATGCCTGAGCGCTGAGTCAATAGGCGTATACTTCTTTCGTTTCCCTTCCAATCCTTCTACCCGAATGGGCAATGACGAGTGATCCCGCCGCCATTCATGAAGGCGATCCTCTCTTTGGTAAAAGGACTGCACCGCATCCCGGCTCATCCGCTTCACCGTGCTCTCATGCAGCGGATAAAGCACTAATTGTTTAAATGCGCGTGTATCCAGAATGGTTGCCGCTCGTTCGAGCTGCTCATCCGTTACATGCTGGAACGAGTCATAGAATACAAGTGTTCCTTTGCGAGTAGGAGCTGCAGGTTCGAAGCCATACGGCACATTGGTATATTTTCCAGACAAAGTTCTTTCCCTCCCCTCAATACACTTAGTATATACTACCGCTCCTGATCCAACTCTGAATAAAAAGTTACTCTGTTCTTACCCGCACGTTTGGAGAGATATAATGCTTCGTCTGCCATACGAATAATTTCACTCGGATTCGTACTATTCGTCGGATACTCGGCGCCTCCAACGCTGCAACCGATGTGCACTCGTTCGTAATCAATGATAAAAGGTTTATTCAAGCTCTGGATAATATCCTGAGCATACTGAGTCGCTTCTTCTCTAGGATGATCTCCCACAGAAGGAAGCACAATCAGAAATTCGTCACCCCCGAGCCGGACTGTAATGCCCTGCTCATGACTTAAAGCAGTTAGGCGCTGAGCTACCTTTTGGAGCAGTACATCACCAGACTGATGTCCGAGCGTATCATTGACACTTTTGAAGCCGTCCAGATCCAGATACAGGAAGGTCAGTGTATGTTCTTCACTTTCCATTTCGAGTGAATCCTCAAGGTACAACTCAAGGGCTGTTCGATTTTTTAATCCGGTCAACTGGTCAACATGAGCCAGATTTTGCATTACGACAAGTTCCGTGTCTTTATCCATGATTGAAGATACCATGTTGCGCAAAGAACGAGACAGGTCCTCAATCTCTTTAATTCCTTGATTATCGGGAATTTCAATACGTTCCCCTGCACCCAGCCGATTGGCCACTCTTGTCAGGCGGCCCAGCGGTGCAGATATCCATCTGGAGATTAACCAGCCGAATAGCACAAACAACAGCGTAGCAGCAAGACCGGTCCATATATTAAACCACATCAGGTCAATAACGGCAGCATACGCCGTGGATTTCACCTGTCTTATAATGATCGTCCAGCCCAAACCAGGGTAGTCTCGATATCCCTGACTGTACGCAAGTCCGGTGACGTATTCCTTGCCATCCGGCCACTTCTCGCTTGACCAGGTGCTTTTGTCGTATCGGGCCTGGCTAATTCCTTGTAGCACCAACGATTTACCAATCCACTCTTTCGGACCAAGAAGCACTGTATTGTCTTTTTTGCTAACGATAAAAAATTCAAGATCCTTCTCTTCGCGTTCAAGGGGAGCAAGGACGGATTCTTCAACTTCTTTGGCCCACGCCCAGCTCAAATGAGCTGCCAAGACACCTCGAGTCTTCCCCTGACTATCCTTGAGCGGAAAGCTGATATCCACAAATTGCAGCGGCTCTCCCGATGGATTCGGCAGCAGTTTCGCCAGCAGCACTGCATTATGTACGTCCCCTATAAACTTACCCTTGATTCCTTCCTGAAATACAGGCCGTTCGGACAAGTTTTTGCCTAACAGCACTCCATCCGTAGCGGCGAGCACGTTTCCTTTGGGGTCCATGTATCCAATCCAAGAGAATGTGGGAAAGCTATTTTGCATCTGATCCAGCAGAATCTGGATATCGACCGCGTTAAATTTATCTTTTAAGGACGACATATCGCCAAGAAGATTCATCTCCCCTGAGCGGGCATACATGAACCGATCCAGCTTGTCCGCTGCTTGCGCAGCCGTGCCCTCCAGTGAATGTCCGATCTCCGTTTCTACGGATACAAATGACTTTTTGCTGAAAATAGAGCCAATCGTCACGATGACCAGCAGAGATAATGTAGCAAAAACAACGGTAAGCACCGTTCTTAGTTTAAATGACATGATGGCCTCCTGCACCTACGATAAATATTTCTTGCAATTTTCCCTTTCCAGACTCTCTACTGTAAAACAGAATGATTTCGCTTTCACATATTTGAACTATATCGGCTGTCATAACCACATTTTTTATATATGTGTCCATATATTTTGACATCGAAACACCACCGAGTTTCTTCCATTCAAAGAATAGTCACGATTCTGTATATACATACTTGGGTTATGAATATAGAGAGCAAGCATATCCTTGAAGAATTGCGCCTGTTATGTCACATACAGAGAATGACAAGAAAATAAACACTGGGGGTGTAATGTTGAGCCTGCTTCATGCTGCTGTTATTTTTCCTTTTGCGGCTGGATTCATACTTGCCATGCTGCACAGATTGTTCCGTAACGTTCATCTGGGATGGGCGGTGCTATTTGTACCGTTATCCTTATTCATTTATTTTACAAGCCAGATCTCTGCTGTATCAGAACGACATGCCATTTCGGGTCAGATTCCCTGGATTCCGTCTTTAGACATCGGTTTTAATCTATATCTGGACGGGTTGAGTTTACTTTTAGCGCTGCTGATCAGCGGAATCGGTATACTCGTTGTCTTCTACTCCATTTTTTATATGAGCAGAACAGAAGCTTTACAGCGCTTCTATCTATATCTGTTAATGTTCATGGGCGCCATGCTTGGCGTTGTATGTTCAGATAATATGATCGTACTGTATGGATTCTGGGAACTCACCAGCATTACATCATTTCTGTTAATCGCATTCCATTACAAGCGTAAAGCTTCAACCTCTGGCGCACAGAAATCGTTCCTGATCACGGTCTTCGGCGGTTTCGCCATGCTGGCCGGATTCATGCTGATGTACCTCATGACAGGAACCTTCAGCATTCGGGCTACCATTACCGAGTGGGGGCATATTCAGGATAGCCCGCTTTTTCTTCCTGCCCTTGTGCTGATTCTGATTGGAGCCTTTACCAAATCGGCACAATTTCCATTCCATATCTGGCTGCCCGATGCGATGGAAGCCCCTACTCCCGTTAGTGCGTACCTGCACTCCGCTACGATGGTTAAGGCCGGACTTTATGTTGTTGCCCGTTTCACCCCGATTTTTGGCGGACAGGGACTCTGGTTCTGGCTTGTCACAGGTGTGGGACTGCTTACTTTGGGATATGGATCATTTCTCGCCGTCAAGAAGACGGACCTTAAGGCCATTCTCGCCTATTCGACCATCTCGCAACTCGGTCTGATTATGTCCCTGTTCGGAATCGGATCTGCAGCTCTCTATTTCGGATACGGCGACTCTTCGGCAGTGTACACGGTAGCGATTACAGCTGGTCTGCTTCACCTGTTCAATCATGGAACGTTCAAGGCCGCGTTATTTATGGTTGTAGGCATCGTGGATCATGAGAGGGGTACACGCGATATTCGCAAGCTCGGCGGACTAGCCGCATTTATGCCCGTTACGTTCAGTCTCGCTCTCATCGGCTCGCTTGCCATGGCAGGTATTCCGCCCTTTAACGGGTTTCTCAGTAAAGAATTGTTCTTTCAAGCGATGGTGCAAATGACCCAACTGCGGATCTTCGGTCTTGGCTCCTGGAGCATTGTATTCCCTGTTATCGCCTGGTTGGCCAGTGTATTTACACTCATCTATGCTCTGATTATCGTGTTCAAAACATTCCTCGGTCGTAGCCGAAGCGAGCTGCCTGCCGGGAAGCTGCATGAAGCCCCCGCAGGACTGCTGATTCCACCATTCGTTCTGTGCATGCTGGTTATCGGCTTTGGACTCTTTCCAGATCTGCTCTCCGGGTCACTGATCGAACCGGCCATGGCTGCCGTTCTTCCTTCCCTTCTGAATGGGGATGAACGCTTTGATGTACATTTCTCTCTATGGCATGGCTGGACTCCTGAATTGTTCATGACCATCGGGGTAGTTGTACTCGGAGTCATGTTGTATAAGCTGCTGCCACGATGGAGGAATATTTATGAGCACTATCCGCAAGGCTTAACGATTAACAACATGTATCATGTGGTGCTGGACAACGTACAGCATTATGCGCGTAAATGGACGGAAGCCTATATGAACGGCTCGGTTCGGAACTATCTGGTGTACATTTTCTCTTTCACGGTGGCACTGCTGGTCTACGCCTTCTTCCGCTCAGGGCAGAATATTACCTGGAATGTGCAGGAGCACGCACCCTTTTCTTTCTATGAGGTTGTACTGCTGCTCACTCTGATTGCAGCCGCCGTTTCGATTCCTTTTGCCAAAAACCGTTTGTCAGCGGTCATTATGACGGGAGCGGTCGGTTATGTGGTGACCTTGCTGTTTGTGCTGTTCCGAGCGCCTGACCTTGCGCTGACGCAGATGATTGTGGAGACGGTATCCGTTGCGCTCTTCCTGCTCTGCTTTTACCACCTGCCCGAATTACAGCGCGGCAGGTCAAGCCGTCGCTACCTCACCGTTAATATGATTGTGGCGATCTCTGTAGGTATCGTGATGACACTTGTCGCCCTCGCTGCAAGCGGAACGGTATCGCTGGACAGCATCTCGTCATTCTTTTTGCAGGAAGCCTACAGTTCGGCGGGAGGTAAAAATGTCGTTAACGTGCTGCTAGTCGATTTCCGCGGCTATGATACCCTGCTCGAAATTATGGTTCTTGGTGTAGCTTCTCTGTCCATCTATTCCATGATCAATCTGAATCTGGAAGCGAAGGATCTCGGTGCCAGACTCAAATTTCGCAAAAAAGAAGAGAGAACCGATGAGGAACCCGAGCTCGATGATGAAGCAGATAATACATGGAAATACGGAAATCGCGAGCGCAGCACATTGTCCTGGGATACGGTTCCTTTGCAAAGCAATGATGTGTTGCTTCAAACGACAACGAAGGTCGTTGTATTTATTATTCTGACGTTTGCGATGCACCTGTTCTTTGCCGGACATCATAATCCGGGGGGCGGCTTCATTGGTGGTCTTGTGACCGCAGCCGCTCTCGTGCTTATTGCTCTCGCTTTCAGCACAGATACGATACGCAAGGCGCTCCCCATTGATTTTCGGAGTTTAACCGCCATCGGTCTGGGCATCGCGCTGCTTACTGGCGCAGGTTCACTTCTGTTCGGTGCTCCGTTTCTAAGTCAGACGTTCGGATATTTCGAACTGCCTTTGCTTGGTGAGACGGAGCTTGCAACAGCTATGCTGTTTGACCTTGGCGTATACCTCGCTGTGCTGGGTGTCACCATGACTATCATTCTACAGATCGGGGAGGATCGTTGATATGGAGATATTGATGTGTGTAGCTGTGGGCATTCTGTTTGCGGTTGCCGTCTTTCTAATCTTGTCGCGGAGCCTGCTCCGTATCGTGCTTGGCATGTCCATACTGACACATGGCGTGCACCTGCTGCTGATTACAATGTCACGTCTCAAGACCGGAGCACCCCCACTGCTGGGAGAAATGGCTGAGAAATACGTTGATCCGCTTCCACAAGCGTTAATTCTAACGTCGATTGTTATTAATTTTGGATTGACTGCTTTCTTCTTTGTACTCTCCTATCGTTCGTATCTGAAGCTGAGAACAGACGACATGGAAGAAGTCAGGGGGCGGCCATATGAATAACCTCGTCGTTCTGCCCATTCTGCTGCCACTCATCTCAGGCGTGCTCGCACTAATGTTTTTCCGAAAAATACAGGTACAGCGTTTCGTTAGTGTGATTGGGCTCCTGGCGACGGCCACCGCCTCTACCCTGCTCATTACGCGCGTAGCACGGTCGGGTGTGATGACGCTGAACATGGGCGGCTGGGCGCCGCCATACGGTATTGTGCTTGTCGCTGATATGGTTGCCGCCCTGCTGGTTGTCGCTGCTTCCATTATTGCCCTGGCCTGTCTTTTCTACGCTTTTCGAAGCATTAACAAGGAACGGGAGCAGCATCACTTCTATCCGTTCTTTCATTTCCTGATTGCAGGTGTAAACGCATCGTTTCTGACAGGTGACTTATTTAATCTGTTTGTCAGCTTTGAATTGATGCTGATCTCCTCCTATGCACTAATTGTGCTCGGGGGCACAGAACGACAACTGCGGGAAACGATTAAATATGTATTAATTAACATCGTATCCTCTGCCCTGTTTGTCGCCTCGATCGGCTTCCTGTATTCCATTACAGGCACGCTGAATATGGCTGACTTGTCGGTTCGAATTGCCGAAGTGGGACAAAGCGGAGTTGTCACGTTGATTGCAGTTCTTTTCCTGATCGTATTCAGCATCAAAGCCGGTTTGTTTCTGTTCTTCTGGTTATCCGGCTCGTACGCGGCGCCACCAGCTGTCGTGACAGCACTGTTCGCCGGATTGCTTACCAAGGTAGGCCTGTATGCGATTGTGCGCACATTCACGTTGATCTTCTATCATGATCCCGACTTCTTCCATGCCTTGATTGGCTGGATGGCTGGAGCAACGATGGTGCTGGGTGTCATCGGGGCGATCTCGTATCGTGACGTGAACAAAATTTTGATCTACAACGTTGTTGCCGGCGTTGGATTCGTTGCATTTGGCATGGCTGCGGCGAGCCGTTCTGCTCTGGAGGGTCTGCTGTTCTATATGCTGCATGACATGCTGATCAAAACCTTGTTATTCCTGCTTGGCGGGGCCTTGATTGCGGTAGCAGGCACATCGAGGCTCGATAACATGGGCGGGCTGATCCAACGTTATCCGGTATTGGGCTGGATGTTCTTCATCAGTGCACTTGCCCTTGCCGGGCTGCCGCCATTCAGCGGATTCCCGGGCAAGCTGTTGCTTTTCGAAGGTGGCTTCGAGGCCGGATTATATGGTCTGACCGGGATAGCAGTGCTCTCCAGTCTGCTGATGCTGTATTCCGTCTTGCGTATCTTCATTCAGGCATTCTGGGGCGAACCTCCTGCAGGGATGGCCAGACGCCCTTACGCGGTGAACGGCCTGCTGATACCTGCCGGTATTCTGTTTGCATTTATCATCGTCATGGGCTTGGGCGCTGAAGGCATGTTCCAGCTTACTTCCCGCGCAGGCGATATTCTGCTGCATCCCAATATTTATATTGATGCGGTTTTGAAGGAGTAGATGTCTATGGCCTTTCAGATTGTACTCAATCTCATTATTGCTTTTGTCTGGATGTTTCTGAATAATTCGTGGAACGGCATTGGCTTTCTCATTGGATATATGCTTGGACTGCTCTTGATCGGAGGCATGCGTCGCTTCTTCCCGCAGCGCTTCTATATTGTAAGGGTGTGGGCCATTTTCAAGCTGATCATCCTGCTGTTTAAAGAGCTTGTACGGGCGAGTATTGGTGTTATTCGCGAGATCATTAAACCAAAGCTGGATATTCGTCCCGGTATCTTCAGCTATCGCACCCAGCTATCCTCCGATTGGGAGGTTACCTTGCTCTGTCTGCTGATCTCGTTAACTCCGGGTTCGCTGCCGCTTGAAATTTCGGGTAATCAACGCAAGCTTTTTATCCACGCACTGGATATCAAGGACGAAGAGCGTATGAGAAACGACATTCAGAATACGTTCGAAAAAGCAATTATGGAGGTGACGCGTTAATGTTATCCTCACTGCTGTTTATCTCTCTGCTCATTTTGTCTCTAGCGATTCTGGCTTGTTTGTACCGCGTGCTTCGCGGCCCTTCCATGGCTGACCGGATCACTGCACTTGATACGATCGGAATCAACGTTATCGCGATTGTTGCTGTACTGTCGATGATGCTGCAGACACAGGCTTATCTGGATATTATTTTGCTGATTGGCATACTCGCTTTTCTGAGTACAGTTGCATTTGCACGGTATATTGAACGAGGGGCGGTGTTTAAAAATGAAGGAGATCGTTAGCGTAACCGCTGAGACAGCGATCGGTCTGCTCGTACTGCTTGGTGCTCTGCTTAGTGCACTTAGTGCCTTCGGAATCCTTCGTCTGCCCGATGTATATTTAAGAGCACATGCAGCCACCAAAAGCATGACGCTTGGTGTATTTTGTGTCCTGAGCGGCGCGTTTTTCTTCTTTTGGTATTTTGACAATTATATCAGTGCACGCCTGCTGCTCGGTATTCTGTTTGTGTTCATTACCGCGCCCGTGGCAGGGCATCTGAACGGCCGGGCAGCGTATCGTACCGATGTCCCGCTCTGGGAACAAAGTGTGCAGGATGAGCTGGAGCCGCTGTTAAAAGGCAAAAAGATGAATCATGAAGCGAAGGATATGATGGAGTAGTCTATGTGGGCTACATTAAGAGATTTACACAGAACACTCCGATGACAGAATAACCTTCCGATCGCTGTTATCCCTTTTCTTAAAAGAATAATTGGGGATAAAGTATGAAAGTAGAGGGTGCTTAGGGGTATATGTAGGAAAAACCCAATTTCTCACAAATGAGATGTTGGGTTTTTTGTATTTTCAAGTACATGTAGAAATGTCGAGACAAAATATAATGGTAGTATGTGTTAAAATCCCCTGTGATATAGTTGACCAATGGTAAATTAAGTTATATAATGTTATTAATTGGGATTTTTTGAAGGAGGTCAAGCATGTCTAGTAAATTACACTACCACGGCGAACTAGACTCTGCTATAAAGCTACTCAGAATTGCATACGGATTCGAAAACTGGCTTGAGGTTTTAAGGTTATCTGAGGATTTATATGAAGATGCGTTACAAGCGTATAACATGCAAATGATATCATTAGATGCTATTTTACATACAAAACGATCTATAATTTACTATGTAGGGTACGCATTGCTGATGCAGGGCATTGCGTACCAGAAACTTTCGGAATTTGATAAATCAAGGGAGCGTGTTCTTAAATACGCTGATTGGGGTTGGGTAGTTAATCCAGATGAAGAAACCAAAACAGAAATTGAGTTTTATGCCAACACCTCAAAACTCAATCTAATTGTCTTGGAATTGTTACAAGGTAATGGTGACCGTATAGAGGAATACATTTCCTTTATACAAGCAAATGTTGAAGAAACCACTGCTGGATTACTAACTCTTTTAGAAGCTAATCGTATTAACGGATTACAAGTTCACGGCTATCACCATATGTTTGACGAACATGCCAGTGAGCGCACAAGACAATCTATAAAATCCGAAGATATGCCGTCATACTTAAAGTATATTTATGAGTATACTCTTTACAAGATTAGAACATCGGATCAGGAGACTGCAATTAATAATTTACTTTACTGTTTAGCAATTGCATCTAAAATTAGTTACGACAAGTCTTCGATTAAATACGTCACATTGTTCGAACAACTAAGAGACTACGCTACAGTTTCCCAAGTGGAGAAGTATAAGTCTATATTAGAGGGGATATGAATATGAAGCAGAGATTGATGAATATGTTAATTATAACTATTATTTCTTTAGACCCAATTATACAACTATTCAATCACGGTACAGGACACTAAAAAGTCGCTATTAAAAGTAAAAAATCCCCCAAGGATCAGGCCGCTTATGCCGCGGTACATCCTTGGGGGATTTTTGATACTACTTAATAGGGTCTGTAAAGTTTAGTTCGTTATATATAAAGTAAACGATGAGGATTAGCTCATTCTTCGCTGTGGTCAGAAGCCGCTTAATCCTTGACGTTTCAAGTCGGCAGCTACGATTCGTGCCAGCTGTGCTGCCCCTTGTCGGTTCGGGTGCAGACTGTCACCATTCATATACAAGGCGAGTGTTGCCGCTGGACCGATAGAAGTGAAGTAAGCTGAGCTTAGCTTGTTCAAGTCCACAAGTGTGACTCCTTCCTCCTGTGCCAGTGCACGTGTAGATGCGTTGTACCAGCGATTCTCTGCCTGATGCACATTGACTGCATTAAAGTCAGTGGCTCGGCCTTGAGGGGTGGAGAGAACAACCGTTGCCCCTTTGCTCTTCGCCTTTCGCACCATATCCCGCATAATTTCTTTAAACTGCGCTTCAGTTGTATTGTTTTTGGCGTTCGTATCATTGATGCCGAGCTGCAGAATGAAGTAATCACCCGGTTTGATATATTTCAGAATAGCCTCCATCTGACCATCATCGCGGAATCCTCTGGCAATCTGCCCGCCTGTCGCCATATTACGTACCTGGAATGTCGTGTTATTTACATATGAAGGGAACAGCTGCCCCCATCCTGCTTGTACGCTGCTGCTCAGCGGATAATAGTTGCATACTGTAGAATCCCCGCCAATGTAAATCGTGCGATTCGTGACCGGCTGGCTGGACAGCTTGCGAATCTCTAGTGCACTCAGCGTGAATGCCGTACCTTCCTTGCCTTCAGTCACGAGCAGATTCAACTGCCCGTCTGTGATTGGAATCTGGAATTGATCGGTTGCGCCATTGCCCGTCATGTTCATGATCTGGTACACACCTTCTGCTGCCACACTGGCTCTGGCGGTGTTACCCAATATCACTTTAACTTCATACAGACCATTGGGCAGATCAACGTTAAAGGTGTTATTGCTTTTGGTGCCAAACGTCAGGAATTGAACCGCATCACTTCGAACACCGCTGCCCGACGCCGATACATTTCTCATATTTGCCGGTGTATTGAAGCCGTAGCCCTTCGCGGACGTGTAAGCCTCTGTCGCTGATACCCCTGTATACCCGTTCTCTACCCCGCCTGCCCCAAAATCAAATTTGTACTGATCTGCTGCAGCTTCGGCAACCTGTCCACCATCACTACCCCATCCAACTACGATCATACTTGTTGCAAGAACAGTACACAGCATCATTTTTAAAGAGGTTGACCATCTCACCTTTTACCGCTCCCCTCAAATTATAGATACTTCCATTGGTGCACCTCAAGCTTGCTCAAGCTGAACATCACACGACTTACAATACCTGGTCAAGCCAGTCATAGGCTTTGGCACCGCTAATCTCATGTCCACCGTCAAAATAATCCGCATCCAGCGCTTGCTCAGCCCCGGCATGTTTATAGATCTTTTTCAAACGTTCATGAGCCTCACGTGCCGAATGAAGCGGAAAAACCAGATCCTCACTGCCTATCTCCAGAAATAAAGGGCGTGGAGCAATCAAACCGATGATGTCCGGCAGCTCGGCCTCCTGCAAAATCCCTGGGATGTAATTGTCAAGACAATGGTTGCGATCCAGAATGCTTCCATGGAACGTGCTTGCGTAACCACTGACAACAGCAACCTGACAACGCTCATCCAGTGCAGCTGTAAAGGCTGTAACCAATCCCCCGCCGGATATGCCCATGCTCCCGATCCGATGCGGGTCAACTTCGGGCCGAGTCGATAAATAATCCAACACACGTGTTGTTTCATACACCCGATGACCGGCAAGCGTTTGGCCTGCCATGAGCAGATGGGCGGCAATCTTCGTGCAGGAGCTTGCTCCCGGCGGCGCATCACGATCCTCCTCCAGCCTGCGATCACCAAATCCCAGCAGCTCTGGCGCTGCAACGACATATCCCCGCTTCACAAGAGCAACCGCAAAATCTTTGTGTAATCCGGGATCTCCAGCCCGCGGTGAACCATCAGGTTCCATACCGCAGATTTCGCGGCTTCCATATCCATGTCCGTGACATGCTGCAATTGCAGGCAGCCCCTTCTCGGTAGCGCTTACATTATCAGGTATCAAAAGATACATAGGCATTCGCAATCCTGCATAGGTTGTAATCTCCACCCGTTCACGGGTGTAACCGTCACATGAAACGCGCTCAAGCTGTACAGGATTTAATGCTGCTGCCACTGCTGGAAAATCCCCCAGTCGCTCCTGTACATGGTGACGCAGCTCCATGCGCCATGACTCCAAAGACAGGTCTTCCTGATAAGCAGAACGGCCGCGAAATTGGGTTTGCTGCTGCAGATAAGCTTCGATTTCGGACATTTTGCGTGTCCCTCCTATGTTTGCTGGAATAATACAGCGTTTGATTTGAAATATTTGGTAACCTCAATCTATTATAGTATCAGATGGGACAGCTTCGCTACCTCTGTTTTATTTGCTTTAAAGCAATTTTTCAACTTTAATGCTTTTTGTCTGTCAGCAATCCGGAGATAAGTACACTGATGGAATAAGGAGCTCGAGCTCTCAGATGGTGAAAAAAAGATATTCCAGACCTCTGCCAAGGCTTCAGGAATACCTTTATAATCTGATTATTGTTTTCGATGCGTTTCGATCCGACCAGGCAGCCACCAGTTCCATCTCCCCATCAATTTCATCAAAGACGGAACAAGCACCAGACGGATCAGCGTCACATCGATGAGTACGGCTGCCGTGATACCGATGCCCAGCTGCCTTACCCCTTCCACTTCTGCAAAAGCAAACGGAACCGTTACAGCCAGCAGAATGCCTGCAGCTGATGTAATTAAACGCCCTGTAGAAGCCAGCCCATGCTGAACAGCCAGATCGCTCTCCCCCGTCTGTCTATAGACCTCCTGAATACGGCTTAGCATAAAAACACCGTAATCCATAGATATACCAAATACCAGTCCTGCGATAAATACCGGAATCATAATGGCAACTGCAGAAGGCTGCATCCCGAGATGACCTTCATTAAATACCCACACCAGTATACCGAATGCAGCGGCCAGACTGAGCAGGTTCATGAGAATGGCTTTTAACGGGATGAGCAGTGAACGAAAGGCCAGAAGCAGCACCAGATAATTACTTACGATTACAAATACAAGCACTTTCGGCAGCCGCTGAAAAACCTCCTGCATAATCTCATCCTGATCTACCGCCTCACCGCCGTAACGAACCGGAATACCTTGCGACCCGGCTGTCACATCAGCCGCTCTCGCCTGCCTCAGCCAGTCTTTGACCTCGTCTGAACCTGGCTCGCCTTGTACAGCAATCGTCAATTGCATAAAGGAACCCGAAATATTCCACACAGCTTGAACAGGTGTTACCCTTGAGTCCTGCTGCAGTTCATGTAATTTGATAGCAGCCTGTCTGACATGAGAAGCTGTTAACGGTTGTCCTTTTTCACCTATTACGATATCCATGACCGACATCCGTGCCTGACCAAAATTACGTTGTATCTGCTCCGCTGCCTGGCGTGACTCCATTGTGGCAGGTAAGGAAGATGCATCAGGAACCGCGAGCTCCATTCGTGTGACTGGAAATACACACCATAATAAAAGCGTAGTGCCTGCGAGCCCCATCCATACGGGGTGTTTCATAACCATCGCTGACCAGCGGTGCCAGAAGCTGCCTTCAAGCCCTGCCTTCGCTGCTGATGCGTGTGTACTGCTGTTTTTTAATAAAAAGCTTTTGAAAATCCGATCTGCATTCAGTGAAAGAATGGCAGGCAGCAGGGTTATATTTAACAGCAAGGCCAGGATGAGTACGATGATGGCTCCAAGGGATACACTTAGAAACATAGGCAGTCTGATCCAGAGCAAACCCAGCAAACCGAGTAATACACAGGCAGCGGAGAATAATACGGCACGTCCGGCTGTGCGGAAGGTTTGCTGAAGCAGCTCGCGATGAATCGCGCTGTCGCTCCCTATATGAAAATGACCTTCTCTTGCATAAACGCGCTGCAACTCTTCCCTGTACCTGCTCAACATAATAAGTGCAAAATCAATGCTAAGCGCCATTCCGACCATTGGAATTACGTTAATAATAAAATTGGACAGCTCCAGATGATAACCAAGCAGAGCCGTAACCCCCATTGCTGTAATGACCGCACTGATGCCCATCATAACGGCAATACATGCCGCATAGAGCCCCCTGAATGCAGCACAGAGAACGATTAAAGCGATCGGCAGCCCGACCAACTCGGCCCGTTCCAAGTCTCGAAAGCTGAGCCGGTTCACATCCTGCTGCACGACATGCTTGCCGGTTAATTGAATGGTTCCCGGCTCACGCCCCGGCTCGTCCGATCTAATAAGCTCACGCAATTGCTTCAATACAGCCCCTATTCGATGCTGCTCAACATTCATATGAAGCAGTGCATAAGCCTGACCTTCATGCAGCATCCTGCCTTGGGTACGAGCATCCAGGGGAGAGATCACCGCGGATATGGCTGGCAAGGTGCGGACAGTGGCAAGAGATTCTGTAAGCCACTTCCTGAACACCTTGACCGAGGTATCCGGATGTTTATGAAACAGCAGCACAACCGGATCAGGCGGCGAATCAAACTCCTGCTCCATGATCTGCTCTACAGCTTGCGCTTGCCCCTGAACCAGCTTTAATCCATGATCCTGAACAATATAAGGCAGCTTCCAAGCCCAGACGGCTGACATCCCGATGACAAACACCCAGCCGAGAATAATCAACCGTGGATATCGGCTGATGAGGGCAGCAAGGCTCCGATATCCCATACCGCAACTCCTCTGCAACCAAAATAAAATGATTCTGCGTTATGAACAGAATGACATGTGCTTTGTGTAGTACAAGTCTATTCCATCTGAAACAGAATTATGTTTCTGACGAAGTCCCGGAACACAAACAGCCCCATATGCATTACTGCACACGGGGCATCGTCTATTTGCTATGATAAGTCACCTGTCCTGTTCTACTCAGGCCGAATGACGGTGAATCGCTCACCAAGCTTGGCATAGTCATTACCCGCCAACCGACTGACCGGCTTCAAATGATCCATCAGAATATAACCTTTGTCCGCTCGGTAGACCTGTTCGCTGAAATGATACTGCACAATCCGCACCAGAAGCAGATCGGCCACTGGCAGACCTTCATCATTCGAGATTGGAATATGCTGATAGAGCTTGCATTCCATACGAATCAAAGCCTCCTGAATTCCAGGTACAGAGACAACTGAGCTTGGAACCGTCGTTAGCCTGGTGCGTTCCAGCTCACTTTCATGGGGCTCCAGAATGGCTGCTGTCTCATTCACTTCATTAATAATATGCTCATCGCAAATATGCACCACCAGTTCATGATGTGCAAGGATGTTGCGCGCAGTATCTTTCATGATACCATTTTTGCGTCCGACCGAGATTGACAAAAGCGGAGGATCAGAGCTGACCACATTAAAAAAGCTGAATGGGGCCGCGTTAACTACCCCATTATCGTCGGATATCGTTGTAACAAAGGCGATTGGGCGCGGTACGACAGATCCACTCATCAATTTATAGTTATCTTTGGCTGTAATCTCTTCCGGGTTCAATGAATACATATGTAAATCCCCTTTCCTGCTGCTGGTACGTTGAATATGTGCTTCTTTTTCTTCCTTCTTCATCGTTATTATATATGCATATGGAGCAAAAGAACAAAAAAATCATGCCATAAGTTTATCCCTCATGATATCCTGCTTCCTGCAATCACACATGGGCCAATGCCGCCATATGCTGATGGCAGAATACGATGACAGGAAGGATGTTCTTGATATGAATTATGGGTATCTCCCTTATGCAGAATATTGTGGCTGCGGTTATACTGACGAGCGGTCATTTCAATTGCCTCCGATCTTTCCCGGTGGAGGAAGCATTCCAGGTGGTCAGACTCCGCCAGGCATTCCCGGGGGCCCGGGCTCATACCCTCCATTTATTCCAGGCGGCGGGGGCGGCACACCTCTCGGTCCTTATTTTCCGGGACCTGGACCGGGTCCGGTACCGGGCCCGTTTCCCGGTCCAGGTGGCGTACCTGCACAGCTCGCCCAAGGGAATCTGCCCTCATTGCTGAGTGCGTATCCTCGTCCCGTAGGTCAGCCGCCAGCTGAGATGTTATTTTTATACAACCTGATCAAAAGCAGCCCCGGCCTGCTCCCACTCTTTATCCAGCAGCAGCCTCAGAATCTGACTCAAGCAGTTCAATTTGCCCAAACTGGCGCAGCAGCCCCTCGTGATCAGGAGCAGCGTGTTCTGCAAAACTTCTGTTATAACCGCTGGTCTCTGGTATTTACCTATAATGATGTATATTTAATGTGGCCTGCGGTGAACCTGTTCGGCTTTGTCGTTGGTTACTTCTATCCGTTCCAGACTCCGGGCATTTTGTTGAATACGCAAATATTGTTTGCCTTATGTTAGAGTTAAACCAATTGAAGCTGCATAGAAATATGACGTTTACACGTATCACTCCGATGGCAGAATAACCTTCCAATCGCTGTTATCCCCACATTTTTCTATCCTCTCCGTTAAAGTGTAAATAAGTAGTTCACAAGCTTAACTTTACCGGCATATAAAAACCGCCCGCATGGACGCAGCTGCATCCATGCGGGCGGTTCTGATTAAGCCTTGGCATTACACTACAGCAGGAGTGTTCTGCTCAGATTTACTTTTCCCAATCATAACGAAGTACAGACCCAATGCTCCCAGATCCGCACAGGCAATCACAATGCCCATCGGCACAGCCGTATGTTCCCCTCCAAGACCGACAAGTGGAGCCACGATGCCACCAAACAAAAAGGTCATGACGCCGATCAGTGCTGATGCGCTTCCTGCCGATTTGGCCTGATTCCCCATAGCAAGCGCAAACGAAGCTGTATTAATCAACCCGACACTGGAGACAACCAGAAATAACGGAATAAGTACAGTAATCAGTCCGCCTCCAGCCAGGATGGAGAACAGCAGGGATGTTCCTCCAATAGCTGCTGTAATCAGACCCGCAATTAACAAGCGTGTTTCTGATACTTTACCCGCGAGTCGTCCTGCAATCTGACTGGCAAGAATAATGCCTAATCCATTCACAGCAAAGCATACACTGAACATTTGCGGCGACACACCATATATTTTCTGCAAAACAAACGGTGAGCCCGATATGTAAGCAAACATGCCTGCGGCTGCAAAACCTTGTGTAAGTGCGTACCCCATAAAACGGCGATCTCTGATGAGTTTGCCAAACGTCAGCAGTGTTTGCTTGAGCCCCCCGCTGGATCTTCGATGAACAGGCAGGGTCTCGCCCAGTCCAAAGATCACGGCCAGAAGGGCCATTATACCGATCAGACTGAGCAAAATAAATACGGCACGCCATGAGGCGTAAGCCAGCACTTGACCTCCAATAATCGGCGCCGCAATCGGTGCCACCCCGTTAATAAGCATGAGCAGAGAGAAAAAACGAGTCAGCTCAGGTCCTTCGTACATATCTCTGACCACGGCACGTGAGATGACAATGCCTGCAGCCCCGGCCACTCCCTGAACAAATCGCAGTACAATAAATGAGCCCATCGTCGGGCTGACTAGGCATAATACAGACGCAAGGGTGTACAGGACAAGTCCGGCAATAAGCGGTATTCTGCGTCCTCTTACATCACTTAATGGTCCCGCAAGCAGCTGCCCAAGCGCTAGCCCGATCATACAAGCCGTTAAACTGAGCTGGGCATAAGAAGCAGACGAACCAAATTCGTCCGCCAGGCCTGGCAGGGCAGGAAGGTACATATCCAGAGACAGCGGTCCGAATGCGGAAAGAGTCCCGAGAATGAGCGCCATTCTCATACGCCGCGGCGCAGCGTGGGGCTGTAGTGAAGCTGAGTTACTTTTCATCCCAAAAACAATTCCTTTTCTTTCAAGTTGAGTTATTCTGCAATTTTCGTCTTTTTAGTTCTCTGCATCTTAAGTGTTTCAGTTCTCTCCATCTTGCTTATTTCAGTTCTCTCCATCGCCTAACAATCGGAGCAAATTGTTTGGCAATGTAAATTGTTGATTATTGATAATAATACGGCGTAATTCTTCTTCATCCCGCTCATTCTCGGCGTCTTTGATCTCCTGAATCTCCCGGTGCAGTCGTTCCATCTGATGATCCAGCGCATTGGCCGAATCAGCTGCACTTTTTAACTCTCTAGTTAAATGCTCGGGCACATCCTTGTTATATTTGTAAAAGATTTTGTGCTCAAGGCTTGCCCAGAAGTCCATCGCAATGGTACGAATCTGAATCTCCACACATGCGCGTTCCTCGCCATTGGACATGTATACCGGGACTTCAACGAGCAGATGCAAGCTCTGGTAGCCGTTCGGCTTCGGATTCTGGATGTAATCCTTCACTTCAAGCACACGCAGATCACTCTGATTGCACAGCATATCCTTGATCCGGTAAATATCGGAGATAAATGAGCATGTAATCCGCACACCGGCAATATCTTTAATATTTTGCTTGATGCTTTCGAATGTCAGCTCATGGTTTTTGCGAAACATTTTATTCATGATGCTCTCGGGAGACTTCAATCTCGACTTTGTATGTTCAATCGGACTGTAATCATGCAGTGACTGGAACTCCTCTTTGAGCACTTCGATTTTGGTTTCCATCTGATCCAGTGCAAATTTATAAATCATCATAAATCTGGTAATTTCGTATTTGAATTTCTTGAACTGGTCGATCGGATGTGGTGCATTCATCATCAGTTTCTTCCTTTCTTCTCACATGTCATCCATACCATTATAAATCATCTCACCCGAATAAACGAATTTATGGTCATGCAATTACCTGCGTATTAGAATTTGCATTTTGATGAAGGCAGTAATATCACTGTATACTGAAGGTGTTACTGTTTACCTGAAAGGACGGAACACGATGAAACAGAACCTTCTTCAGAAATACGCCATCCTGCTGCTCTGTATGTCTGCCGGTATGGCAGATGTTATTGGCTATCTTGGACTGGGACACGTACTTACAGCCAATATGACAGGAAATATTGTACTGCTTGGCATTGCGATTGCCCGCGCTCAGGAGTTTGTCGTATTGCGTTCACTGCTTGCGCTCCTCGGATTCATCGCAGGTAACGCCATCGCCGCCCATATGATCGGACATGTCAAAACAAAGAATGGGTGGTCACCGCGAGTCACAGCCGTTCTAACCGTCGAAAGTATATTGCTTCTGCTGTTTGCTATTCTCATGATTACACCGCTCGCCGGGCAATTCTCAACCCTTCTCATTGTGCTTCTGGGGATAGCAATGGGCATGCAGACTACAGCAGCGAGACGGATCGGCATCGCAGGCATCTCCACCACGGTACTTACCAACAATCTGGCCGCGGTTGTTGAAGATGCTGTAAGCATTTTTCACCGAATGAAACACGTCAATGTTCGCTCATTAGCCAATTCGTTATCAGCAGACTCTTATCTGCGTGCAGGTGCGGTTGTGATCTACCTGGGCGGTGTCATTCTAGCCGCACTTCTTTTCCATCATATTCCAATGGTGGCTGTCTGGATTCCGGTACTTGTCGTTGCCGGAGTAACACTTCAAGCACGAATCGCCGCCTGGGGCAAGGGGGAGCACTTGGAGAGCGATGCAGATAAGCACTAACGGCTGTTACCTTATAAGATGACACGTGAATGAAGCAGATGGGCAGTGTACTAAACGTTCATTCCTGCTGCATCACACGTGACTCCTGTCTGATCCACTGCACAAGCTGACTTGCGGCTGGTGACAGCTTCTCTCCTGCCCGTGTACAGATGGCTATCGTATTCTGAAGCTGCACGTCATCAACGAACACCCGAGCAAGTCTGCCTTGCTGGACATCTTCCCTCACAACAAGAGACGAGATGAAATTCGCACCATAACCTGCCTTCACTGCGCTGATCGTTTCATTCAACCCATCGAATTGAAGCGCAATCCGCGGGGACGGCAGGTTATTGTTGGTGCACAGTGCAGCTAACCGTTCGCGGGTTGCACTGCCTTGCTCACGCATAATAAATGGCTCGGCCACCATCTGATGCAGCGGAATCGTTTGGCCCGCATAAGCATGGTCCGGATGCACCACAAACCACATTTCATCTTCAAACAGCTTATCCCAATGTACCCCCGGATGGCTGACCCCACTCCCTCCATAGATTGCAATCTCTGCCTCGTAGCGCAACAGCTGGTCAAATGCCATCTGTGTGTTGCTTGTGCTCACGATAATTTCCACATCTTCATGTGCCTGCTTGAAGCGGGCAATCCAGCTGGGCAGCAAAAAATTGGAGGGCAGGTACGTTGCCGACAAACGAATCAAACCTTTCCTGCCCTGGATCATATCCTCGACGAAAACCTCCACTTCCTGCTCCAGCATAAATAAACGCTCGGCATACGTTATTAATTGTGTACCTGCGTCTGTGAGCACCAGTTTTCGCCCTTCCGACACAAACAGCTGAATGCCAATCTCACGCTCAAACCGCTTTACCTGTGAAGATACAGCAGGTTGGCTAATGTTAAGCTCCTCCGCAGCCCGGGTAACTCCGCCGTAACGTACAATGGCGTGAAACAAGCGTAATCCGTGCAGATTCATTTCTTTTCACCTCGACACATAACTTAATTATATATTTACATACAAATTATATATTTTATTTATACAAAAATCTCGATTATAGTTCAATTATAAGCAAACCAATATCAGCAAGTGGAAAGGAAGAGGTTAGATGAGTACAAACCATTGGAACAGCAGCAGCCCTCAGTCAATGATATGGAGTCAAGTGGATGACTATATGAACGAGCTGCTTATCCCGGAAGACAAAGCTCTGGAGGATGCATTGCAGGCCAACGCTGAAGCAGGATTACCCTCATATGATGTCACGCCAAATCAAGGTAAATTTCTTCAATTGCTGCTGCAAATCCAGGGAGCTTCCCGGGTGCTGGAGATTGGCACATTAGGCGGATACAGCACCATCTGGATGGCCAGGGCGCTGCCGGAGCATGGACGAATTGTTACCCTGGAATCCGAAGCCAAACATGCAGCGGTTGCCGAGTCCAATCTGACCCGAGCCGGATTAATGCATAAAGTGGACCTTCGTACTGGACCAGCACTTGCAACCCTTCCCGATGTGAAAGAAGACTACCCTGAACCGTTTGATCTGATTTTTATTGATGCGGATAAACCCAGCAACCCGGATTACCTGAGATGGGCTTTACGCTTGACACGTCCGGGCAGCCTGATTATCGGAGATAACATCGTCAGGGACGGAGAAGTCATCCATGCTGCAAGCACGGACCCACGGGTTCAAGGCGTTCGAACCTTTCTTGAACATATCGGCAATCACCCTAGACTTGAAGCGGTAGCCCTGCAAACGGTAGGCTCGAAAGGCTACGACGGTTTTGTGATGGCACGTGTCACCGATGCTCCTCTGACAAAATAAACAGTGGTCAATTCTTCCGCAAATCTGCCTTTCCTGTTAAACTTGAATGACTGCAAAGGCAGACTGGAGGGAATCACTTGAGAGCTTTACGACAGATACAGGTTGAGATTAGCGGATGGACCCGCAATATTCAGCTTTTCTTTCTGGCAAGTCTGCTGTATCAGATCGGAAACGGCATGTTCTCGGTCCTGTACAATCTGTACATTCAGGGACTGGGCTACGACGACACGATGAATGGTCAGATTGTCAGCATCCAATCCCTGGCTACAGCAATGATGTTTATTCCTATCGGCTTCAGCGGTGACAAGTTCAGCCGCAAAAAGCTGTTGATCATCGGAGCGCTGTTCAGCGGTGTATTCCTGATCGGGCGATCTTTCGATTATGCTTCGAGTGGACTGCTCTGGTTCGCTGTGTTATCCGGCTTGTTTGCCAGCGTTTTTCAGGTGCTGGCCATCCCTTATCTCGCGGAGAACATCAAAAAAAGCCAGCGCCTCAAGATGTTCAGCTATTACTCATCTCTGGTGCTGGCATCACAGGTGCTCGGCAGCCTGGGCGGCGGGGTTCTTGCAGATTTGCTTCATTCGGCCGGAATGGCGAAGGTGACCAGCCTGCAAACGGTACTGTTTCTTGGCGGAGCGGCAACACTTGCCGCCTTTATTCCACTGCTTTTTGTAAGTGAAAAACAGATGCCGTCAGCAGAGACAGACTCTGCGCGATTGCGACACAAGATACAGCCCTCCGATACCGGGATTCAGGCAGAAGAAAATGCAAAGCATTCCGTAGTGTCAGCAAGTGATGAACGAGCCTTAAAAAGTCGGGATTCCAAGCTCATCGCTCAGTTTGTTATAACACAGCTGCTGATCGGTCTTGGCTCAGGACTGGTTGTACCGTATCTTAATCTATATTTTACGAATCGTTTCGCGGTATCGTTAAGTGGCATGAGCATTCTCATTGCACTGGGTCAGATTATGACCATTGTTTCCATGCTGATTGGACCCACCTTGGCTGCCAAGGTAGGCAGTGTACGGGCTGTCGTTATTTTTCAGGTGTTATCACTGCCCTTCCTGCTGTTAACCGGGTTTACAAACCTGCTTCTCGTTGCCTCTGTCAGCTTTTTGTTCCGGCAGGCACTGATGAACGCAGCCAATCCGATTCAATCCGCGATTCTGGTCGATCGGGTCTCGGACAAACGCCGCGGAATAGCCAACTCTATGATGCAGACTTCATTTATGATCGGTTGGGCCACGATGGGTCCTGTACAGTCTTATCTGGTTACCACATACGGAACATATTGGGGATATGCAGTCACCTTCAGCATTACCGGGAGTCTTTACGTCATCTCATCCCTGATGTATTTCTTCATGTTTAAGGAACCTCGACCATCCGCAGCTGCGCTTGACAGCCGGGCTTCATAGCAGGGCAAACGAAAAAGAGTATCCTCACTGTTCTGGCATAGCGGGATACTCTTTGCTATTGCTCAAATGTGTATTTGTGATCCGAATTACGTCGATAAGAGCCCCGACACAGATCACTTAACATGCTGCCAACAGCTTTAATCAGGCGTTTAAGCCAGTCCACATTCACGTCCCCTCTCATAAATATTAACATTCCATATTAAGTATAATTATCCTTTTACCCCAAAACAAGTTAATGAACTTTTCCTGGTGCAGTTTGACGTTCCAGTTGTGCCAAAATAGTAAAGGCCTCCTGATTTGTGCTGCCGCACATCTCTTCCTCGGCTTGCAATCCGCTGCATACAGCAGGGCGATCCGGCTGTCCGAATATACGGCAGCGATTATCCTCCGTCAATTGTACACACCGCGCCCCGGCCGGTTTGCCTTCAGGCATACCAGGAATCGGTGATGAGATGGAAATGGCTATACAACATGCGGCACAGCCAGCCCTGCATTCCATGATGTTTCCTCCTTCTATTTTATATCCTTCGCTCAACGGTTCACCCAAGTCCATGTTCGTGCCAGTCCTTGTGCAATTCTCAGATTCATACGCTCACTGGCAAAATACCCGCCATGACTTAGCGGATTCCAGCTCGTCGCCGGTCCGCCCACCCGAATCTCAATATCCTCCTTCACCGCAGCTGCATAAGCGGGGTCGATAGGACGCAGCGGATAACCTAAAATATCGTTTCGTTCATAGAAATTGATCCATTCGCCCTCAAGCCCTGGAAAGTGCTGCGCGGCTTGTGAGGAAGGCACTTGAATGGGCCTGCTGAAATCATCATAACGCAGGCTCCACAAGGGCAGCGTTGTACCAAATGTATAAAAATTAGTCAGTGTATCCCCCCGCTCCAACGCGGCATTTACATCCATGATTTCAGGAATGCGGCTGGAAGACGGAAACTGCAAATCGTAGAAAAAATTACTCGCAATCACTGCCCCCAGACTATGAGCAATTACACAGAGCGGAGCTTCCGGTCCGTTCCGCTGTGCGAGTGCATGCATGGCCCGGCTCAACGTTCGATGTACCGCATCATAATTATGTCCCTGCTTCTCCACAGGCTGATACGCGACGGCATCTGCGAGATAGTGAATCACAAAGCGGCGCAAAGCTTGATAGTTCAGTCCCGGCGAGCGAACCAGCTGTTGAAACAAAGCCTCTTCCCGTTCCTCGAACACGTCGGCCCAGAAGACCGGTTCAATATCCAGCAGCTGTTCGGCAGCGCCTGGCTGCACCATAACCCGATCCATTTGTTTGCTCAAACAAGTGATCAGCTTGTCAGCATAATCCTCTTTTTGCATACCCAGTCCATGAATGACCATCACCGCTACCCGAGTCATGGCTTTCCTCCTTATCGATCGACTAGGAACACTATTTAAAATTGAATTTATTTGAATATATAACTATTTTATCATGATATCTTCGGAAAATAACACTCAAACAACAAAAGGAACTGCGAATGATCACAGCTCCTTTTCCTTTTCGATAAAAGCTAGATAATGCTTACCCTTTCAAATGCACCTTCAATACATCACTCTGGCCGGAAGTGACATCCCCTGTCAAAGTCTCAACCCGTTCCACCATATCCTGACCGTCTGGAATAATTACAGGTGTGATGAGTGGATATCCCGCATCTTCAATAACTTTACGATCAAATTCAAGCAGCTTCTGCCCTGCTCTCACGCGATCGCCCGTCTCCACATGCATAACAAATCCTTCCCCTTTCAGAGATACGGTATTAATGCCGACATGAATCAAAATCTGCAGACCGCTGGCATGCTCCAGAATGACTGCATGCTTGCTTTTGATGACATGCGCGACCTGTGCATCAAAGGGTGCAACCACCTGATTACCCGAAGGTTCAATCGCTATTCCCTCACCCATCTGTTTCTCGGCAAATGCCGGATCAGGGACATCTGCAAGCGGTACGGCTCTACCTGTCAAAGGCGCGATGATTTCAAGCGTGTTTACGGGTTCATGCCCTGCTCGCCCAGTTGTACGATTGCGCTCAGCCGTCTCTGTTCCAGCTGCTGTCTCTGCGGACACAGCGTTATTTCCTTGTACTTCGGCAGTTTCTCCGTTCGCAGCAAGCCGGTCTTCTTTTCTCAGCCTCGCCCGTCCAAAAACAACTGTCAGCAGGAATGGCACGACCAGAACAATCGCCATACCGATGAAGAAGACACCCCATTTATCCGGGAAAATGGACAGGAAACCAGGCACACCCCCTACGCCGATCGATGTGGCCTGAACATTATTCATCGTAAGCAGTACCCCGCCGATTGCCGAACCGACCATACCAAAGATAAACGGATAGCGATAACGAATATTCACACCAAAGATCGCTGGCTCCGTCACCCCCAGGAAAGCGGATACGGAAGAGGTTGCCGCAAGCCCTCTCATTTTTTTCTCACGCAGCACCAGCATCATCGCAAGCGCTGCGGAGCCTTGTGCGATATTGGATAAAGCCAGCATCGGCCACAGGAATGTACCGCCCTGGCTGCCAATCAACTGCACATCGACGGCAAGGAACGTATGGTGCATCCCTGTAATAACAAGCAGTGCATACAGACCACCATAGATCAGACCACCGAGCGCAGCATATGAATCATAGATGTAGATCAGGCCAGATGTGATCGCGTTTGCAATGGCAAACGTAACCGGGCCGATAATCGTAAAGGCCAAAAATCCGGTAACCAGCAAAGTCACGGGTGCGACAACCAGCAGTTTGATCGAATCATGCACCCTTTTGTTGAGGAAAATCTCCATCTTGGCAAGCAGGTACGCCGATACCAGCACAGGCAGCACCTGACCCTGATACCCGATCTTCTCAATCTCCCAGCCAAACAGATTCCAGGTCGGAACCGTACCTTCGTTCACCGCATTAGCGTAGCCATAAGCACTCAGCAGATCGGGATGAACCAGGATGAGACCCAGCACGATGCCAAGCAGCGGACTGCCGCCGAACCTTGTCACGGCTGACCAGCCGATCAGAGCTGGCAGGAACGTAAAGGCTGTGCTTGCAATCGTGTTGATCATGGAGGCAAAGTCTTTCCAGGCCGGATACACATCCACCAAAGATTTGCCATCAAAGAATATGCCCGGGCCTGTCAAAATGTTGTTTATTCCAAGCAGCAGACCCGCGGTGATAATGGCCGGCAGGATCGGAATGAAAATGTCCGAAAGCGTTTTGATCGCACGCTGCAGCGGATTTTGCTTTTTGCCAGCAGCCGCCTTCACTTCATCCTTGGAGGAACGCTCCCCGCCCGTAATCTGAATCATCTCATCATACACTTTATCCACGAGTCCTGGGCCGATAACAACCTGAAATTGACCTTGTGAAGAGAACTGCCCTTTGACCAGCTCATTCTGATCAAGCAGTTCTGTGTCTACCTTATCCTCGTCGTACAAAGCAAACCGAAGTCGTGTTACACAATGGGTTGCCGCCTCAATGTTTTCTTTGCCACCAACGGCACGCACGATCTCTTCGACCTGTTTTTTATCAATTGCCATAGTGTCACTTCCTATTTTATAAAATGGAATGTATTGCTGCTGACGCTGCTCATGCTACTGCTGTACCAGCCACATATAAGAAGCATACGGGCTGAGCGTAATGTCCTGAGTTAGGTGAGGCTTTGCCTCGGTATTTCCGACAAGCAGTTCAGGACGTTTACCCGCAATATGATCAGTCCAGACGGTATCAGGCAAGTGGAAAACGGTATCCTGTTTACGAAAATTCGAGACAACGATTAACGTTTCTTTTCCGTTTGTACGGGCGTAAGCAAATACCTCCGGGTGAGCATCATCCAGACGTTCGTACAGTCCATCCGTCAGAACATTCACCTCTTTGCGCAGCGCAATCAGCTTCCGGTAGTGATGATAAACGGAATTCGGGTCGGCCATCTGATCCTTCACGTTAATGAATGGATATCTCTCATCCACCTTGAGCCATGGTGTGCCTGTGGTGAAACCGGCATTAGTGCTATTATCCCACTGCATTGGCGTCCGCGAATTATCCCGGGATCGCTCCTTCACGATCTGAAAAGCTTCTTCGGCTGATTTACCCCGCTCTTCCTGAAGCAAACGAATCATATTCGTGGATTCAATATCGCGGAACTCGCTGGTATCCTTCCAGACCGGGTTGGGCATACCAATCTCTTCACCCTGGTAGACATATGGCGTACCTTGCAGACCATGCAGCGTTGTCGCCAGCATTTTGGCGCTCTCTGCACGATATTCCCCATCATCTGCGAATCGGGACAACGCACGTGGTTGATCATGATTGTTTAAAAATAAAGCGTTCCAGCCACCACCCGCCTGCATGCCTGTCTGCCATTCACTGAACAGCTGCTTCATCGCCTCGAAATCGTAAGGCATCAGCTCCCATTTCTGCCCGTTCGGATAATCCACCTTGAGATGATGGAAGTTAAAGGTCATCGAAAATTCTCTCGAGTCCGGGTTGGAATAACGTATACAGTGCTCCAGCGTCGTTGAAGACATCTCCCCCACGGTCACCATGTTATAAGGCCCAAACACATCCTCATACATTTCCGTAATATACTCATGCACACGTGGTCCATCCGTGTAGAACCTGCGACCATCCCCTGGCGGCACGCTTCCATCGTCATCAGGGAAACGCTGATCCTTGGAGATCAGGTTGATGACATCCATTCGGAAGCCATCTACTCCTTTTTCCACCCAGAATTTGATCATATCGCGCACAGCCCGGCGAACTTCTTCATTTTCCCAGTTGAGGTCCGCCTGCGTTTGATCGAACAAGGTCAGAAAATACTGTCCGGTCTGCTCATCATACTGCCAGGCCGGCCCGCCGAATTTGGATTGCCAGTTGTTCGGTACACCGCCGTCCGGCGCTGGGTCTCTCCAAATGTAATAATCCCGATAAGCATTGTCCCTGGATGACCGCGACTGCTTGAACCATTCATGGTCTGTGGAGGAATGATTCACCACGATATCAATCATCAGCTTCATATCACGTGCCTTTAATGCTGCGAGCAATTCATCGAAATCCTCCATCGTGCCATAGTCCGGATTAATTCGATAGTAGTCCGCAACGTCATATCCGTTATCCCGCTGCGGAGATACATAGACTGGCTGAAGCCAGACAATGTCAATCCCCAGATGCTGCAAATAATCCAGCTTCTCAGTCAAACCGCGAATGTCGCCAGTCCCTGATCCTGTTGTATCGTTGAAGCTCTTCGGATACACCTGATACACCGTAGACCGCTTCCACCACGATGATGGCTCTGTATTCTTCGAACTCATGTTAACGCCTCCAATATGTTGTATTGCTCTAACCAGCTTACTCGGCTATTTTCATCATCTATATTACATAACTAAACATGTATATACAAGTTGAACCGTAAATATGATTGTTCTTCTTCTCTTCTACTCATTCCCCATTAATGTTTTGGCTGTAACATTTTTTCGGTAATTCGTTTCGCAAACTCCATGATATGTGTATTACATCGCAAAAAAAACCGCCTGTTTCCCCGGATTAATTCCGGTTATTCAGACGGTAGAACAATAACACTTACAGCACCTCGGGTGCCGCCAGAGATTGGCTCTGCTTCTCTCGAAGATTCAGTTTTAAAGCGGATCGTTCAGCCTTTTCTTCTGCTTCCAGTTCAGCGGCGCTAATCTCGCCGGAGAGCACAGCACGCATCCGTTTCTGATCCAGCAGTCCTTCCCATCTGGCAACTACAAAGGTCGCTACACAGTTGCCCATCAGGTTCGTGAAAACACGCATCGTATCCATAAAGCGGTCTGCTCCAAGCAGCAGAGCTACTGCTGCAACCGGGAAAGCATTCACTGCCGCCGCAGTAGCGGACAGAGCAAGAAACGCTGAACCGGGAACACCCGCCATGCCTTTCGAGCTTAGCATCAGCACCAGCAAAATGGTGATCTCCTGCCCCAAGGTCAGATCAATACCGACAGCCTGCGCTACAAATACCGTCGCTAGCGATAGATAGATGGAAGCCCCATCCAGATTAAATGAGTATCCCGTAGGCACCACCAGTCCAACCACTGCACGGTCACACCCCGCCTTCGTCAGCTTATCCATCATACGCGGCATCACCACTTCCGAAGAGCCTGTTCCAATCGCAAGCATCACTTCCGAACGGGTGTATCGGACAAACTGCATAAAGTTCAGCCCCGTAATCCACCAGGCAGCCAGCGCTAACAGCAACAGGAACAACAGAGCAGCACCATAACAAGCCAATATTAACAGTCCAAAGGATGAAAGGGTTGAGGCCCCATATGCACCCACGGTGTAGGCCATTGCACCAAAAGCGCCTACCGGGGCCAGCTTCATAATGTAACCGATCATCCGAAACACGATACCAAGCAGCTGCTCCACCAGATTCAGTACATTCTCCTTGGCCTTACTCTCTGTGGCTGCCAAGGCAACCCCGAACATACAAGCAACAAGCAGCACTTGCAGCAGCGCATTCTGGGCAAAGGCATCCACGACACTTGTTGGAATAATGTTCATAATGAAATCAACCGTGTGCGGAAGCTCGGATCCCTTCGTTTTGGCTTCAATTCCGCTGGCGTCAATGGTGGCCGGATCTACATTCATTCCCGCCCCCGGACGAAGCAGGTTGGCTGTGCATAAACCAAGCACCAGCGCAACCGTTGTAGCAAGCTCGAACCACAGAATCGCTTTAAGCCCGATTCGGCCAACAGACTTCAGATCGCCCATTTTGGCGATACCTGTAACGATGACCATAAAAATTAACGGTGCAATCAGCATCTTGATTAATTTGATAAAGCCTGTACCCAAGGGTTGCAGAAGACTTCCCAGATCGGGCCACAGAATACCTACTCCAATACCTATGATTACTGCTGCAATGATCTGAAAAAATAAAGATTTCATAAAAGTCATAAGCGCTCCCCCGTTTGCAATCGTTTCGGATCTCCGGTTGGTTTCCGTGTAACTTTTTATATCATTACCGTCTTCCAAGCTACAATGTCATTTCGTTCATTTTGTGATGATGACCAAGAATCACCCTCAAAATTGAGTGCTCAGCACAAAAAAAGCGAATGACGCATCATCTTTCTTGACGCATCATTCGCCTTTTATAATTTTTATAATGATGGAACTGGCCTCAAATCTGCTTCCTTCTTACAGGGAAATGGAGTCCCCCGGTGCCATCACACGTCCCTCCAGCCCTCTGGCAGCGAGCTGCTGCACAAATTGCTCTGCGTCCTGACGAATGGCAGGGAAGGTGTCATAGTGAACAGGAATGGTCAGCTTGGCATTAAACCATTCTGCCGCCTGCAGTGCATCCTCGGGCCCCATCGTATAATGTCCGCCAATCGGCAGGAAAGCCACATCAATGTTGTGACGGTCCCCGATCATTTTCATATCGCCGAAGAGACTTGTATCTCCGGCATGAAGCACCGTTTTGCCACCAATATCGATAATAAATCCGGCGGGAAGCCCCGCATACATGATCCGCTGCTCCTCTTCCAGCACAATGCCGGATGTATGGAAGGCCTGAATCATTTTTGCTTTGGCAAAGTCAAGATCGACTGTGCCGCCCATATTCATGCCAATGGTATCCAGTCCTTTCCACGACATATATGTAGCCAGTTCTACAATCGCCACGACCTTGGCCTCATTGGCTTTGGCAATCGGTTCAGCATCCAGAATGTGATCCATATGTGCATGGGTTAACAGCACCACATCTGTCTTGATATCTTCCGGTTTAACCACCGCAAGCTCATTACCACGCAGGAAAGGATCAATAATGAGCGACTTTTCTTCTGTGCCCAGCTGCACACTGGAGTGTCCGTGATACGTAATGTTCAACAATTCAGGTTCCTCCTGACATCTATATAAGTTGAATTAACGTTGTTCACATTTTCTACTTCGATGACAGAATAACCTTCCAATCGCTGTTATCCCCAGATTTTTTGGATTCCCTTTTCTAAAGGGAAAAATCCGGTGATAAAGGTGATCGCTCCGCTTTTCCAGGTTTTTTCTGTCCTCTCCGTATCTGTGTGAACAAAAATTTCAACTTATATTCGAATATATTTTTAAATTAATTATAATTCACAACACTTCGCATACGCAAAACTGTCCTACTGGTATGAGCTGTGTGTCAGCTAATTCATCATGCGCCCAGTGCAAGAGAAGCAGAGCAACAGATCATCGGAATGGGCTGCACCCTGACCCGTTTGATTAATCCCCGCTCGCTCTTCCCTTGCGATACACCCTTGCTTCATATGGCTGCAGCAACATAGCTCCTTCGTCGGTTGAATAACGCCTGCTGACGTTACACATCATGCATTTGGCCTCTTCTGCATTCCAGCCCTCCGGCCAAGCCATTTCGGGCTCGTTAGGACTAAAGTTCATCACAATCAGCCACACTTCCTCTTCCAGAGTACGCGTATACGCATAAATCTCCGGGTGGTCCGGCAACAGCAGCTCGTAAGCTCCATAGATCAGAACCTGATGCTGTTTGCGAAGCGCAATCAATTTGCGGTAATACTGCAAAATGGAATGCGGATCACTTTCCGCTTCCGCGACATTAATCCCGGCATAATTGCCGTTTACTTCAATCCACGGATCGCCTGTCGTAAAACCTGCGTGTTTCGAGTCATCCCACTGCATGGGTGTACGGGCATTGTCCCGGCTTTTCAGCCAGATGGCCTCCATGACTTCATGTTTGGATTTCCCTTGCCCTATATAGTGATTGTAATAATTTTTCGTTTCGATATCCCGGTACTGCTCGATATCCGGGAAAGCCACATTGGTCATGCCAATCTCTTCCCCCTGATAGATGTATGGCGTGCCTTCCAGGGTTAACATCCACGTTGCCAGCATCTGAGCCGAGCGTACTCTGTATTTTCCATCATCTCCAAAACGCGACACCGGGCGCGGCTGATCATGATTGCCCATATAATTGGCATTCCAGCCCCGGCCATGCAGCACTGTCTGCCAGCGACTCATAATTTCTTTTAACTCGGTCAGCTTCCATGGCTTGTAATTCCATTTGCCAATGCCGGAAGAGCGGGCATCAATGAACATATGCTCGAACTGAAACACCATGTTTAATTCATCCCGATCTGTACCCACATAAGCCAAAGCCTGCTCAGGTCCAAGCCCCGAGGTTTCCCCTACGGTCATCGGTCCATACGGCTTGAGAATCATGTTGTTCAGCTTGCGCAGGATGGCGTGTACTTGCTCCAGATTGGAAAAAAGCTCATACGCCTGCACCACAGGCAGATTGTTCGGGTTGTGGGCACTTGGCAAACCATCTGCCTTGGCGATATGAGCCACTGCATCGAAGCGGAAGCCGTCCACCCCTTTTTCCAGCCACCAATGCACCATCTCATACATCTCTTCCGCCATCTCCGGGTTGTTCCAGTTCAGATCGGGCTGATGCTCCGAGTACAGATGCAGATAATATTCATTGGTTTCCGGGTCATGCTTCCACACCGAGCCTCCAAAATAAGACTCCCAGTTGTTTGGCACCTGCCCGTTTTTACCTGAACGCCAGATGTAATAATCACGCCTCGCGTTTGTTCTCGAGGAACGAGATTCGGCAAACCAGGCATGTTCATCCGACGTGTGATTACGCACAAGATCCATCATAATTTTGAGCCCACGCCGATGTGCCTCGGCAAGCAGACGGTCGAAATCTTCCATCGTACCGTATTTTCGTAAAATAGCATAATAATCACGAATATCGTAACCGTTATCATGACCTGGTGAATCATATATCGGACACAGCCAGATTACATCCACGCCGAGCTTCTCCAGATAATCCAGCTTCTCATAGACTCCCTGCAAATCGCCATAACCATCACCGTCAGCATCCTTGAAGCTGCTCGGGTAAATTTGATATACGACACTTTCCTTCCACCAAACGATAATGCCCACCTCGCTTTCGTCTCTTGTGAAGTAATTCACCCGTTACTATGTTTTATCCGAAAAGAAACCCTTGTAAACACCCGAACCCGGTTCATACGCAAAAAAGATCCGAAACCTCATCGCATCAAGCGATCCGCTTCGAATCTTAACTCCCGGAACATCTATTTTAACGGAATATATATATTCATATCCAGCCGCTCCGGTGTTGATTTCCACACATCCGTCACTTCAAAATCCGGCCCTTCGCGGCGCTCGTATTTGGATGCAGGCAGCCAGCTGCCATAGATCATTCTGCGCACGTTCTGCTCGGCGCCTTCGGTTATAAACTCGGCATACAATCCGCCCGGAATCTCCAGGCTGGTGTATCCGGGCTCAAGAGCGAAAGATTCCAGAGATTCATTCCTTCCACCGCTCTCCTCCCCTACAATAAACGAAAATGCGCCATTCTCCTGAAAATGAGTTGCAACCCCGTACGCCATATCCGGGCGAAGCCGATCAGGAATGCTCATGAACCTTTGCTCACGACCAAACTCATGATAGAATCCCGGAATTTCCCCGTAATACTGCTCACCGTTCAGATGTGTCTGATATTCGTAACCTGTGATGCGGATCGGCTCCAATGTAACTAGACGCGGCGGGTTCATATGGAACGCAGTGCCGAGCTGTGAGCGGAATTCGTTAAAATCGATGCTGCACTGCATCTGTGCCTCGGCAGCAAGTTCTTCCGTTTTCCGAAAACGGGCTGGTGTCGTTCCAAAGTGAGCATCAAAGGCCCGGGTAAAAGCTTCCTGAGACTGGTACCCATGATTCAAAGCAATCTCCAGCACCCCCATCGCCGTATGCCGCAGCGCAGAAGCCGCCTCTGTTAACCTGCGTTTGCGCACATATTCCAGCACAGTAAAACCGGTTATCGCCTGAAACAATCGTTGAAAATGAAACGCCGAAAAACTCGCTGCTGCTGCTGCCTCCTTCATATTAAAAGGTTCATGCAGATGTGCTTCCAGATGTTCAATGGCTAGCTGAATACGTGAGTAATGATCCATAACATTTACATCTCCTGTTCCTAAATAGAATATGTACTTATGTAATTACTGGTCTGTTCCTTCAATTAGTATGACTGGAATACCCGAGCTTTTTTTGATGCTGAATGCGAACTTGCTCACTGTATGGGGACGATCCTTGCTTTGTTCAAATGGTGACCACAGCAAGTCGTGGAGAACTGGTCACATTACCTAAGCGTATAGCAAAAAATCTCTTGTCCGCAGCTGCTTCCTGCGGCAGTCTTGGCTAACCACAGGATGCAGACATTGAACAAGAGAGAACAGATTTCCTTTTGAAACTTTTACAGCTAACCTCTCCAATACCCCGACACTGGCTGAATGCCCCATATGTCTGTAGCATACTCGCTAATCGTGCGGTCGCTAGAGAAAATGCCTGAATGTGCTGTATTTAACACGGCCTTGCGGGTCCAGCCCGGAACATCCCGGTAGGCCAGATCAATGGCCGCATGTGCATCCGCATAGGCCGCGAAATCACGCAGTACAAAATATTCATCTCCATGGGCAAGCAGCGAATCATAAATATCCCAGAACTCCCCATCCCGATAACAGAATGCGCCCGGGTGCACCAGCTGCTCCACGACCTCACGGATGCGCTCATCCTGCTCGACAATCTCGCTTGGCCGATAGCTGCCCGTGCGATAATACTCCAGCACTTCATCCGCGCGCAGACCATAGATGAACATATTTTCTTCGCCCACCTGCTCTGCCATCTCTACATTCGCGCCGTCCATCGTGCCGATCGTTAACGCACCGTTCATCATGAACTTCATGTTGCCTGTACCCGACGCTTCCTTGCCCGCCGTCGAGATCTGTTCACTCACATCAGCCGCCGGAATAATCTTCTCGGCCAGTGAAACGGAATAATTTTCGAGGAAAAAGACCTTTAATCGATCATTCACCGCTGCATCGCGGTTCACCGTGTCCGCCACTGTATTAATGAGCTTGATAATTTTTTTGGCAAAATAATAACTCGGCGCTGCCTTGGCTCCAAAGATAAAGGTTCGCGGCACCATATCAAACGAAGCATCTCGCTTCAGCTTGTTATACAGATGCATCACATGCAAAATGTTCAGCAGCTGCCTTTTGTAACCATGCAGCCTTTTCACCTGTACGTCAAACACCGAATCCGGGTCAACCGCCGTTCCGGTATGATCGAGAATGTATGCCGCCAGGCGATTTTTATTGTCGCGTTTGATCGCACGGAACTGCTCCTGGAAGGAGGCCTGATTCGCATAACCTGCCAGCTGCTCCAGTCTGCCCGGCTCGGTAACCCATTCATTGCCGATCGTTTCTGTAATGAGACTCGCCAGCTTTGGATTGGCATGCATTAACCAGCGGCGGTGTGTAATGCCATTGGTTTTGTTGTTAAAGCGCTCCGGGTACAGGGCGTAAAAAGGCGCCATCTCACGCTCCTTCAAAATCTCCGTGTGCAGCGCGGCTACACCGTTCACGCTATGACTCCCCACGATGGCGAGGTGAGCCATGCGAACCTGATCATTCGCAATAATTGCCATATGCTCAACCCGATCCGAATCCCCCGGATAACGATCCAGCAGCATACCACAGAAGCGTTTATTGATCTCTTCGATAATCATATAGATCCGTGGAAGCAGCTTGCTGATCATGGACACAGGCCATTTTTCCAGCGCCTCACTAAGCGTTGTGTGATTTGTATAGGACACGGTTCGTGTGGTAATATGCCACGCCTCATCCCAGCCACAACCCTTCTCGTCCATCAGAATCCGCATCAGTTCAGGAATGACCAGTGTCGGATGGGTGTCATTGATATGAAACGCCGCTTTGTCTGGCAGACGGTCGTAAGGCAGCCCCAGCTTGTTAAATGTACGAATTGCACTCTGAACACCAGCCGAGCACATAAAATATTGCTGCTTCAAACGCAGCAGCTTGCCTTCATACTGGGAATCATCCGGGTACAAAAATTCGGAGATAGATTCTACCGAACGACTGTAATCAAGATAACCATAATAATTCGACGGTGTATCCATCGAGGTTTCACGCTTCGGTTCAGCGCTCCAGAGGCGTAATGTGTTGACATGAGGATGACCATAACCGATGACAGGCACATCGTAAGGCACAGCAATGACCGATTCGGCATCCTTCGTTACAAAATGGTACCGTCCATCCTGTTCATACGTCTCGACCCGGCCCCAGAACTGCACTTCTACCTTCTTGTCTGCACGCCGGACTTCCCACTCATTGCCCTTTTCCAGCCAGTTATCCGGCAGTTCTACCTGATTGCCATTAATAATTTTCTGCTCAAACAACCCGTATTTGTACCGGATACCGCATCCATGTCCCGCATAACCAAGCGAGGCCAGGGAATCAAGAAAACAGGCTGCGAGTCGTCCAAGACCACCATTACCCAGACCTGCATCCGACTCCTGCTCTTCAATACATTCCAGTGAGAAGCCCAGCTCAGCCAGACTGTCACGGACCAGCTCCAGCTCATTCACGTTCAACAGATTGTTGCCGAGCAGTCGTCCAATCAGAAATTCCAGCGAGAAGTAATACACCTGTTTATCCTGACGTTTCTTGAATCCCTGATTCGAGACTGCCCAGTCCTGGCCTACATATTCACGAATCATGCTGCCGAGCACGTGGTACACGTCTTCCTTCGTAGCTTCTTCAATCGGTTTGCCCAGTTTGCTGACGAGATTCCGTTGAAAGATCGACTTGAACGTTTCCTTGTTGTCAAACAAAAGTAGGTTCCTCCCGGTGAAATCTTGCGAGTTTAGAGCGGTTCATGGCGTTAAGTACACTGGCGTTTCTGCAAAGTGACCGTTCCGGTTACGAATCGTTCTTTCGATCTTCGCTTCTCCAGAATCGATTTCGTCACCTGCACTACGCTTCACGTTGGCAGGAACTTGAAACTCAGAGTACCTTTATAACGCACGAACCTGAAAATTTACCCGCAGGATTTTATTTTTATATATAGTTATAGATGATATCGGATAAGGTTTTGTTTTAAATAATAGTGCTTTTTGCCAAAATATACGGCTTCGACGGGTCACCGATTAACGTCTGCCCGCCCGTCAGCTTCACATCTTTGTCCAGAATAACGTTTTCCAGCACAGTTCCCTCGCCGATGTAACATTTCTGCATAATGATCGAGCCCTTGATCCTCGCTCCCTTGGCCACGTGCACACCCCGGAACAGGATGCTGTCCTGAACCTCGCCGCCAACGATGCAGCCGTTGGCAAGCAAAGAGTGTTTCACATCAGCCGACTCCAGATATTTGGCAGGAGCTTCATATTTGATCTTGGTTTGCACCGGATCTTCCTTGAACAGCTGGTCGTACTGCCCTGTATTCAGCAGGTCCATACTGTTGCGATAGTAGCTGTCGATGGAATTAATAACGGCATGATATCCTTCGTAGGCATAAGCCGCAATCTTCAGACCGCTCGGATTTTTCTGAATCGCGTCACGGAAGAAATGTGTCTCACCATGCTCGATGCAGCGCTGCACCTGCTTGAGGAACAGCCCTTTTTCCATAATAAAAATCTCCGTATATATATTCGTATGGTCCGCACATTGGTGAATGTCCACCACATTGCCGTGTTCATCGTGATCGACTTTGATGCAGGCTTCATGCTCAGGCAGCAGTTGGTCTACTTTTTTGCAAACCAGTGTTACGTCCGCTCCCGAACGGATATGATGCTGGTAGACATCCTGAAGATCGGCTTTGGTCACATGCCGGCTGCCCGCGTGAACGACGTACTGCCCGGCACCTCTGTGGAAGAAATCCAGATTATTATGAAAATGCTGCAGGTCTCCCTGCGAGGTATCGGTCGGATCATTCCAATCCGGGGGAAGAATAAACATGCCGCCGTGCTTGCGGTCCAGGTCCCACGGCTTGCCATCTCCCAGATGGTCCATCAGCGAGCGATATTTACGGCGGACAAACACACCAATGCTCTCAATACCTGCATTCATCATGTTGGACAAGACAAAATCAATCAGACGGTAACGCCCCGCATAAGGGACCGCAGCTCCGCAGCGAAAATACGTTAATTCCTTCAATTCTTCAAGTTCATGGTCCAGGTTAATGACTCCGATCAATGATTTCATCGCGCGCACCGTCCTTTTTGAAACAAATTTTACGTTAACGTGCAAATAAATAGTTCAACTTATATAGAGATGTTCAGCTGTTTACATCAAGGCTTTATAAGGACTCATTTGTGAGCTCATCAACGGATCAGGGTGTAATGCCTTGGCGCAGCTGACGCTCCAGCTCCTCCTGATCCACCAGCAAAATATCGCTTTCGTCTCCGGGTGCAGGTGCAATACGGGTATCATCCGGTATCACTAAACCTTCCGAAATAATCGCTTTGTGGATCGATACGTTCCGGCCAATACGAACTCTCGGCATAACTACTGAATCAATAACGGCGCTATTCTCTCCCACCTCGGTGCCGTAGAACAGGACAGAATGCTTCACCTCTCCGTGCACGATGCTGCCCTCGCTGATAATGCAGTTACGCACCTTGGCGGCAGGTGATATATATTGAGCAGGCTGATTCGGGTTGCGGGTAAAAATACGCCAATTCGGATCATTCAGATTCAGCGGCGTCTCCTCATCCAGCAGGTCCATATTGGACTCCCACAGACTGCGAATCGTTCCAACGTCTTTCCAGTAGCCTTCAAACGGATAGGCGAATAAGGATTTGTCATTTTCAAGCAGCAAAGGAATGATGTCTTTACCAAAGTCATAGGAGGTGGACGGCTGCTGTTCATCCTGGATCAGGAAGCGTTTCAGCACATCCCATTTGAAGAGATAGATGCCCATGGAAGCAAGCGTGCTTCGAGGCTGAGACGGTTTTTCCTCGAATTCATAGATGCTGTAGTCTTCATTGGTATTCAAAATGCCAAAACGGCTTGCTTCCTCCAGCGGTACATCAATCACTGAAATGGTGCAGTCGGCACTTTTTTCCTTGTGATACTGAAGCATCTTGTCATAGTCCATCTTATAAATATGATCTCCAGATAGAATCAGCACATGTTCGGGATCAAATTGTTCAATGAAGTTCAGGTTGCGATAAATTGCATCAGCCGTGCCCCGGTACCAATTGCTTCCATCTTCCCGTTCATGGGGAGGAAGCACGAAGACCCCGCCATTTTTGCGGTCCAGGTCCCAGTCACTGCCAATCCCAATATAGGAATGCAGCACGAGCGGTTCATACTGCGTCAGAACCCCCACCGTGTCAATTCCCGAATTCGAGCAATTGCTTAGCGGAAAATCAATAATACGATACGTTCCTCCAAAATAAACCGCGGGTTTCGCGAGTGATTTCGTCAACCCTTTCAACCGTTTGCCCTGCCCTCCGGCCAGAAGCATTGCGACAACCTCTTTTTTTGCCATCATTACAGCCTCCTCCACATGCATTCATTCTGATTCATTTCAGAGCCCATAATCGTAATATTCAGTTGTGATAACACGGTTGTTATGATTAGGAGCGTGCTGTACAGATGTGTAACAAAACAAGACATCGCTCCTATGTAACGGGAAGTCTTTGTTTGAGATAACGAAGATGTTGATGTTGGTGATGTTGTGATATTAGTACTAATGCTGCTCCATTAATAGTGAAGATGACTGATGGCCTTTATACTGTGGATCATGGTAAAGGTGTTAATGTTGTTGAAGGTTGAACGTTCAGAAAGCGTCGGTAGCATACGACTTCACTTGCGTTGAAGTAGTTTCACAGAGAGGTATTAAAATACTCCTAATACCCATTAAACAGGAATGTAATCGAGGAAACGTGCTGTAACTGCGGTGTTAGAAAAAATTGTGCTGTCCAGGCTGGAGAACAAGCATTTTTCTACTCATTTCTGGCCCGGCCGCTGTTAATTTAATGTATTCGCTAAACATGAATTAAAATCCTTTTGGTAATATTCTGGTAAAAATATATCTACTGTCTTACCAGATTGCTGCACGTTAAAAAAGCCGGATTTCTCCGGCTCAAGCCTCGCCAATTTTACATTCCAATTCGCCCTCATAACGCACATACGCTTTCAGATCATATACCACATTGCTCAGCACATACTGCCCCTGATTCACAAAAATCTCGATCAAGTTGGGGTCCACAAAAATATCAAGTTGCCACTCTCCATGCCATTCAGGCGTTTGAAAGTGAAGATTATACTGCTCAAGACCCCGAAATACGTCCGAACGATCCGTACGTAATCTGCCATCCTCCAGCCATATACGATAACCGCCGATATCCAGAACGTGATGCTCATGGAGCGTAGTTTGCAGCTGGAAAGGCTGAGCGTAATCAAGCTGCTCCAAGGAGATATTGCTTTGGAAATATTGCTGCACCTCAGGATGCACACGGAAATAAATATGTTCCTGCTCCACCTCGATGACACGCGGTAGTGCCATCATGCCAATCCACGACTCTTTTCCCGGCTTCTCTACAGGTTCTGGCATTCGCATCCAGGCTACCATAACCCGGCGTCCTGCCTCATCCAGATTAGTCTGCGGGGCATACAGGTCCTGACCGTAATCCACCATATGCAGCTGGTCAGGAATTACGATATCACAGCTTTCCTCCTGAAAGGAAACCAGACTGCACATCGCATGACTATGATATAACAACCCCGGTTGAATACCCTCCGGCGACATCAGTAGCACATTTCGCTGTTCCCCACTTATCCGATCCGGCAGACTGAAAATATCCGGGCATTCCCACATGTACCCTAGGCCTGGCTTGGTGTAGCTGTTAACGATCGACCAGTTTATCAAATCATTGCTTGTATAAAACAGCAGCTTTCCCTGCTTATCCGCTGTCTTCGTGCCCATTACCAAGTAATACTGATCCCGGAACTTCCATACTTTCGGATCACGCGTGTGTGTGCGGTCCCCCAATGCGACATCCGATATTGGCGGAATAATCTGTTTCTTCGAAGCCAGATTGTCAAACGTATACCCATCCTCCGAGAGGATCAAAGCCTGACTAGACTCGAATTGATCATTTACGATAACATGAACGTTCTCTTCATTGAAGACCTCATACCTGACGGCTGTATAAAATAAAACCAGCTTCCCCTGCACCTCTAACGCTGTGCCCGAGAAGCAACCGTTCCGATCATACCCTTTGCTGGGAAACAAAGCGATCTTATGATGCGTCCAATGAACCATATCCGGGCTGGTCGCATGCCCCCAATGCATCGTACCCCAATGCAAACCATACGGAAAGTATTGATAGAACAGGTGATATTCACCGTGATAAAATATAAAGCCGTTCGGGTCATTCATCCAGTTGCCTGGTGCTTTTAGATGTAACAAATCCTGTTTCATAACAGCCTCCATCCCACAATGATTTCCTTCGAATCTCTATCATAATATGGAATGCAGCTTACGTTAACTTTTTTATCATACAGGCTTCACTTCACATTATGCTATCGTAAACCCGACAAAAAAGCCGCCAAGGCTGGCGACTTCAACGAATGCACGCACGATTCAAATAAATGAATAACAGCGTGATTAGATTATTTTGCGGAACAAGTCTATGACTTCATCCTTGGATGGCTGGTACGGATTGCCTGGTGCGCAGGCATCTTTCATCGCATTGCTCGCCAGCAACTCCACATCAGGGTTATGCACGCCGAGCTCAGACAATTTTTCAGGAATACCTACTTCCCTCGCCAGCTCGCGAATCGCTGTAATCACATAGTCGGCACATTCCTCATCCGTACGTTCCTTCACATCGAGTCCAATCGCCTTGGCAATATGACGGAATTTGTCCGGCACATGCTTGGCATTCAACTCTTCTACATAAGGCAGCAGCATCGCGTTGCATACGCCATGTGGCAGATCGTATACACCGCCTAATTGATGCGCCATAGCATGAACGTAACCCAAGCCCGCATTGTTAAAAGCAATACCTCCAAGGAAACACGCATAGGTCATATACTCCCTGGCTTCCAGATCCGTACCATCCTTCACCGCGCGTGGCAAATATTCAAAGATTAACTTCACCGCCGCCGCAGCTGTTGCACTAGTAACCGTAAAACCACCAGGGGTTACCATCGCTTCTACCGCATGGGTTAACGCATCCATCCCGGTTGCTGCGGTCAGACTGGCAGGTTTATTCAGCATAAGCTCGGGATCATTTACCGACAGATCAACAAGACAGTTCCTATCCACCATTACCATTTTCACTTTTCTCTCCTCATCTGTAATGACATAATTCATCGTGACCTCGCTTGAAGTGCCTGCTGTTGTGTTTATAGCTACAAGCGGTACAGATTTATATTTCGATTGATGCAATCCTTCATATTCACGGATGTGTCCACCATTCGCAGCAACGATACCTATCGCTTTAGCCGCATCCTGCGGTGAACCTCCGCCTATCGATATAATGGCGTCACAGCCATGTTTCTGGAAAATGTGTAATCCTTCATGCACCTGATGACATGTTGGATTGGGCTGTACCTCATCATATACGACGTAGTCTACCCCTGCGGTCCGCAGCATAGACAATACACGCTCCACTACACCGGATGTGACCAGTGTGTGATCCGTAACCACCAGCGCCTTGCGTATAGCCATCTGTTCAATCAATGGAGCTGCATCCTGCAAACAGCCTATTCCCATTAAATTCACGGGTGGGACATAATATGCATGTGTTGCCATCTGAATCAGCCTCCTGCAACCTGATTTACTATTTTTATTGTAACTGAATCCGTTTGCAGTCATAGTGAATTAAATCACAATCAACTGTTAAATGTTACATTCTTCCTATATACAGAAAAAAGCGCCCTGGACACCCAAGGGTCCAAACCGCCTGAACGAAGTACAAAGATCGAGGTAGAAAGTCTAGCGATCTCCAGAAGCCTTATTTCCACTCATTTACGCATAAAAAAAATCTAACGATTCCCAGCGACGCTATTTCGCCTATTTTGAGATAAAAACAGGACGAAACGGGCGAAAACCCGTAAATAACGTTACTACTGGACCTATGTCAAGAAAGTAGACACTACGCTGCGGATTTGTCCGTAAATTTCATTGCAAAACGAGCAGGAGAAAGATAACCTAGCGCCCCGTGCATTCGCTTG
>NZ_BMFU01000003.1 GCF_014639235.1 Paenibacillus silvae
ATTGCAGCTGTTAATGCAGTTCCATTTGTGGTGTAATCTGCTGGATCTACATAGCTGTCTAATTGACCTCCAGCTGTTGTTTTTGCCGTTGCCAGGTCGTCAGCCGCTAGATCAGCATCTGATTTAATCGCATCAATTGCAGATTTCGCTGCCGCTAGTGCTGAGGCTACGCCTGCTTCATCTGTTGCTGCGTCAATATTGGCTTTACCCGTAGTGATTGCAGCTGTTAATGCAGTTTCATTTGTTATGTAATCCGCTGGATCTACATAGCTGTCTAATTGACCTTTAGCTGTTGTTTTTACTGTTGCTAGGTTGCCAGATGGCTGAGCAGGAGGAGCATAAATACCACCACCGCCACCACTGGATGGAGGTGCAGATGGAACGGATGGAGCAGGAGTTCCAGGTTTAGTTTCTGGTTTAGTTTCTGGCTTTGTTTCGTCTGGTTTTTGCTCTGGTTCAGTAGGTTCAGGAGTATTTTCGATAGCTGTTAATAGGTTCTTACCAAGAACAGCCGACATCTCACGATTAGTATTTCCTTTAGGGTCAAAGCTTCCATCTGGATTACCCTTGATTAAACCAAGTTTGTAACCTGCCGAAACATATGCTCTAGCCCAATCGGAAATTACATTTGCATCCGTAAAATGGAGTGGAGCATTTTCATTTAATTCGATTTCAACACCAGCACTTTGCAAAGCTCTAACTAAAATAACAACTGCCATTTCTCTTGTTATCGGTGCGTTAGGTGCAAATTTGCCTTGTCCAACACCGTTGATAATTTCTAGTTTGAAGGCAGCCTCGACGTAAGGAATAGCCCAATCAGATACATCATTAAAAGATGAAATCTTGTTATTAGTTTCAAGACCAAGTGCTTTAACAATAACAGTTACAAATTCTGCTCTTGTAAGCGTTCCTTTTGGGTTGAATTGTTCGTTTCCAATTCCATTGAGAATGCCCTTAGATTGCAATTCAATAATTGCATCTTTCGCATAAGAATTATTAATGTCTCTGAAGCTTGTACCAGATGTTTCAGCGAATGCAGTTGTTGTTATCATGCCTAGCAATAGGGAAGATGCCAAGGCACTAGCCACTACTTGTTTCTTCATTTGACTAATTTCTCCTTAAATTGTATTCCTCGCAAATACCAAAAAACAGGAAACCTATCGTTACTCCATAATAATTTTGATAATCATCTGTCCTGTAAAGGCTTTCTTGGAGAAAGATGTCCCCAGTCAATCATTGCATAAGTGCTAACGGGCATAATGCAACCTTACTGTGAGTTCATTTTGCGTTAGGTTGGCTCGTAATATAACCAACCTAATATTTCGTTCGTTTAGTTCACTTCCTTTCGAGCACACTTTGTGATCCAGCTTCAATTTTCTCCTACATTATGAGAAGCGTCAAGTAATATATAAATAGCAAAGTTTTTTAATTTATCTATTGATTATCTACTAATTAGCAAGAAACTCGGATGGTGATATTGTTGTGCATTAAATGAGCGTTTGTCTGTGTAGGATAACCATTGTAACAAACAGTTTTATTTTTTTCATAGACTATAGTCAACGTCTCTTTCTTATGTTCTCCCCAGACCTCTTTGTACAATGATCTTTGCAAAATTCCCGATCATTTTAAATGGTTATCTACTTTATACATCCGGGATATTCGTATTATTTGCTAGAACGTTTAGTCGCATTAATGGACTTTCTTTTCCCCTACAATTTTAGCAATTCTCGAAGGGGAAAAATAAATGGGAACCAACAGAATGTCTTGAGTATGTTGATGACAAATCATGCTCCCGGAGAATACTTAATAAAAGAAGACCTTTCTGATTTTTCAAATGAATTGATGACGCATCAAAAGGGATAAGTTAAACTATTAAGGAAGCACAGTGCTTACCATTAATGAAGCAGCTAAATCACATAAATGTTTTAGTTTGACACCCTTGATTTTTATTACCGCAGTCTTACTTCCATCTTCTTTACCTTGGTAATCCATAAATTCCCTGTGATCTTGGTAGCTTACAGGGAACAGGGTTTTAATTTTTTTCCTGCTTATTCTTAAATAAAAGCACCTTAGAGCAACGAGGACTGAGCTTCGTACAGTATTTCGACAGGTCGATTTCGACTGCATGTCCGTATCCCTTCTCCGCATAGGCTTTGACTTTTCGAATGGCTTGCTGTGCGCTTCGTCCCGGGCGGTAGCCGTAGCTTCCGTCCGAGAAGAGCGGCTCGAACAACGGTTGCAGTTGTTGTGCGATCGCTTGTTGAATCACCCGATCGATGACCGTCGGGATGCCCAGTTTTCGCTCGCCACTTCCGTCTGGTTTGGGGATTTTCTTGCGCCGCACCGGGCTTGGCTTGTAGCTGCCTTCCCGAATGCTTTGCAGAAGTTCCTCTCTGTTTTCGCGCAACCATGGCAACGCCATCCCCACGGTCATTCCGTCGATTCCCGGCGCACCATGGTTGCGTTTGACCTGTTTATACGCCCGGTTCAGATTGTCTCTGTTCAGGATGCGTTCCATCAGGCCTTTTGCACCTTCTCTTTCTCTACTTTCCCGAGTTTCGATACTCCGCGCTCCGGCATCCCCTTCGCGTTCCACGCCATCTCTTTGCCGGTAGCCCTTTCGGTATTCTGCTTTCACCGCATCGACTCTCCTTTCAGTCTGTACTCAAGACTTACGATTGTTCAGTCCTTCCCGAAAAAAAACTTCCGGTACTATGACCTCTGCTGACTTCTCACCACAAGCTTTACTCCGTCTTTCGGATTTTTTTTCCTACTTCACGTCAGTGAGACCTCCCCGGGTAAGAACGATAACCTTCCCTTCATCCATCTGCCACATCTACATCCTGGAATTCGGGCAGTATTGGACTTCGCTTTTGTATAGCAAGCTCGTCCGTTCCATCATGCCTTGTATGTGATTTCTGTTCGTCAGACCGAGGGTTTGCCTCCGGCTTCCTTCAGATTCCGCCTCGCGACGGACACCCTTGCCCTTGGCTAACAGTTCCTACTGCCAAGCCTGTAGCGGACTTTCACCGCCAAGTTATCGCCCATGCCGGGCGCACAACACAAAAGCGGCAAGTCCTGCTGAAAATCGGGAACTTGCCGCTTTCTATGTTATAAAGAATGAAGTGCCTCATTACTATTTCCGAGCATACGAAGCGGTACAAAGAAACTGTGCTCTACTTCGCTTGCCGGTAACGGTCGACTGAAGTAATATCCCTGAATTTCTCTGCAATCATTTTGCATCAGGATGTCCAGCTGTCCTTTGGTCTCAATCCCCTCGGCAATAACCTCCATCTTGAGGTTCTGAGCCATAGAGATAATCGTAGCAACGATGGCCTGATCGCTATGGCTTTCCGTAATGTCGGTAACAAAGGAGCGATCAATCTTGAGCTTGTGAATCGGGAAATGTTTCAAATAACTCAGGGAGCTGTACCCCGTACCGAAATCATCCAGACTGATCTTCACCCCAAGGGCAGTAAGCTCGTTCAGAATCGCCGTTGATACGGCAGCATCCATCATCATGCTCTCCGTAATTTCCAGCTCCAGATACTGAGCCTCCAGCCCCGTCTCGATCAATGCATTTTTGATCTGCTCCACCAGGTTCGATTGGTGAAACTGTTGACTGGACAAGTTCACAGATACCGGAATGAGCGGCCCGCCGCTGGAATGCCACAGCTTCATCTGTCTGCAGGCTTCCCGCAGCGTCCAGTTACCAATATCATAGATCAGCCCCGTCTCCTCGGCGAGCGGGATAAATACATTCGGTGCAAGCAGCCCTTTCATGGGATGCTGCCAGCGAATCAGAGCCTCGACTCCAATCATTCGGCTATCGTGAGTGCGAATCTGGGGTTGATAGTACAGCACCATCTCGTTTCGCTCCAGCGCTTTCCGCAGATAACCTTCCAGCTCAATCCGCTCATACAGTTCCGAGTCGAGCTGGGCTGTGTAGAACTGATAACCGTTCTTGCCATTTTTCTTCACTTCATACATTGCGGAGTCCGCATGTTTAATCAGCGCATCCGTTCCCGCCCCGTGCTCAGGATACATTGCAATCCCGATGCTTGCAGTAACATAAAAATCATTTTCCTTCAAACGATACGGCTGCTGGATCGATTCAACAACTCTTTCGGCAAGCCGAATAATCTCCTGCTCGTTCGCCTGCTCCCCTGTAACCACCATCGTAAATTCATCCCCGCCCATCCGGGCCAGCGTGACATTGGACATCGCCTGAGGATGAGATGCATCAATGGTGCTTACAATCCGGCCGCTAACTTCTTTCAGAAACACGTCTCCGATGGAATGACCCAGAGAATCGTTAATCATCTTGAAGCGGTCAATATCCATGACCATCACAGCGAATCTGGCTTGCTTTTCTCCGCAAACGTTAATCGTCTTAGCCAGTACCTCATCCAGTTTACGCCGATTAGGAAGCCCTGTAAGTGGATCATGCAGAGCCTGATGACGAATATTTTCCTGAGCCTGCGTTTCCTCCGTAATATCTTTGATCAGAATGTGGCTGCCCACATGGGTATCATCAATAATGACCGGGATGACCGCGATACTCAAGTCGAGAAGTTCATTTTGTGTATTTCTCATTTTTGCCGTATAGTGCTTCTGTTCCGTATCGTGACTATCCCATGAGTACATATTATCTTGGCTCGTGCACTCCACCTCTATTTGCTCTACGATCTGATGTATCGGGCGATCAATCACCTTTCTCTCAGGGTAGCCTGTGATCGTGCTTACCGCTGCATTAATCCCTTTGACGATGCCTTCTCTGTCCACCGAAATGATGGCATCCGAATGATTATGGTACAGCGCCTGATACCATTGCTCGTTCTCACGAATACGCTGATCCTTCTGGGACATCCGTTGATTGATAAAGTTTCCGAACAACGTAAGCCCAATCGCAATAATGGTGCCCGCAGCAATCAAATATGCGAGTACCTCTGACTCAATCTGTCGGGTCAACGTATCAGGAATTGCCGTACTTTGATGAAAACGAGCTGCTGCCATCCCGGTGTAATGCATGCCCGTAATGCCCACACCCATGATGAGTCCGCTGCCTATTTTGTAGACCCAGTCATGCTTCGAATCGCGGCGGTTAAAATAAAACATGAGCCATAGCGCCGCAAAGGAAGCCACAGCTGCAATGACAACCGATAAAGCCACAAGCATCGGCTTGTACGTCACCGGAGTAGACATCGCAGCCATCCCCACATAATGCATAGAGGTAATGCCAGTAGTCATAAGCAGCCCAGCAATCACCAGCCTGCTTATTTTATTAGACTGCCGTCCAGCAAAATCCAGCGCAACTCCCGATGCAGCAATAGCAAGCAGCACGGATAAAATAACTTTATCCGTCGAATAGGAAACGTGCATAGGCAGTACAAACGCAAGCATGCCCACAAAATGCATGGACCAGATCCCCAGTCCCATAGAGATAGCACCGCAAGCAATCCACCAGTGACGCGCCCTTCCGCTCGTCATGGATACACGGCCTGCAAGATCAAGTGCTGCATAAGAGGCTAACGAAGCAATGATATAGGATAAAATAACAAGTTGTAGATTGTATGTGCCATGTATGTGCTCCACTTACTCTGTCCTTTCAGCCGGGCAATACCTCATATGTATGTTTAAATGTAAAAAAGAAGCGAGTGCGCTGTCTGGATGACAGGCACTCCCTCCGCATCATTTGACTTTGCGACCAGCGACTTAGTCATAAGCCGATGGCATACATCTGAAACCCGCTTATGTTGAATGTCTATAGTCTAAACGTCCCAGCCCTGAAAATCAACACTTATTTCCAGAAGCAGAGCCTGTTTATCCCTCATTTACGGTGTTTCAGCGTAGTCTTAACAACCCTTTTCAGAGCTTGAAAACAACCATGCTATTTCTTCATCAGCAGCAAACTGCCGAAACCGGATGTATCCCTATATGAATTGCCCGATGGATCACTCCACATAAACACGCTGCTGCGTTTTCCGTCTCCTGCACCATCATCATTCACTTGCAGATCAAAACCAATCCATTTGCTTTCCTTGGCGCGCACATTTTCAAGTGGAATCGCCGCTTCAACAACATATCCTTCCTTCGTCAGACGGGTAGCTGATTTGAACAGCTCTTTGCGTGGGCTGCCGCCAAAGGAAGTTTCATTGTCGAAATTGACCCGGTACTGTGCATCGTCGTCCTCATAACTGCTCGACTGATTTTTGTTCAGATCAATAAAAAGCTCGATGGAATCCTGTTCATGTGCATTGGCGCTTTTTTTGCTAAGCAGCGGATCTTTGACTTCAGCCCATACATAAAGATACTTTTCATCCCACAGCAGCTTTGCCTTCGCCTTGGCACCGGAATTGCCTTCTACCTTGACGTCTGTTGCAATCGTCACAGCTTTCTTCCACAATTTATCTTCCTTGCCATCCACCGTTGGTGTTCCGTAGCTGACTTTAACTTGTTTCAAGCCAGAGCCTAGCTTGAGCTTGCCCCGATTCTCCGTTTTCTGCGGCTGTTGATTGTTCGTATCATTCCATACCACAATCGAGGTTTTGCTATTAGGCTGTTTATCTGTAATACGGAAATCGAGAGACAGTACCTTGCCTGCCGCCAGGTCAGCAGAGGATAACGGCAGGGATGCATAAACAACATATCCCGATTTGTTTTCCTTCACCTGATACAGCTTCTCATCCTTTCCTTTCCCGCCATCCCGGTTAAAGATGTATTGTCCGTCCTTCGGTGTGCTGTTTTTCTTGCCGGCGGCCATATCCTCCGGACTTACAAAAACCTCAACCTGATCACCTTTAAGACGTGTAGCATCCTTCACTTCAATGCGCAGATTCAGTTTTTTTCCATCCCATAACGTTTTTACTTCTCCTGTCGTGCCTGAAGCACCTTCGATAACATGAGAGAATGGCAAAGCTCTGACCGCTCCCCAGAGAACATCCTCCTGTCCTTTACGATCAGGCAAGGATATCTTCGCTTGGGGTGCAGTCCACTCGTTTCGATATACGGGTAACGTTGAAGGATCAACCAGTGCCCAATAAGCCGGTTTGGCTTTCAGCTTGCGATCAAACAGCAGTGGTGCATCTTTTCTGCCTTTGACAGGGAAATCATCCAGCCAAGTGCCGTCGTCCGCAAGTCCCCATAACGTTACACTGTCCATTATGCCGCGATCATCAAACTCCTTGAACAGATCAAACAGTGCACGATAACGATATGCCTGCTCGAGCATCATCTCGTCTGTAACCGGTTTTTCCTGCTCGGAGTTTCCGGAATAGATGGACATATCCAGCTCCGTCACTTGAATGTGAACCCCAAGAGCCGCAGCCCGGTTAAACGCCTCACGGATTTGCTTGAGGTCTGGTCCATACATGGATACATGCATTTGGAAACCAATGGCATCAATCGGTGTTCCTTTCGCCAGCAGCTTCTCTACAAGTTTAACCATGTCATTCATCTTGCTGACACTACCTTCAATGCCGTAATCATTGATGACCAATACCGCATCCGGATCAGCCTCTCGCGCATAACGGAAAGCCAGTTCAATGTAGTCACTGTCATCCCCGTCGCCGTCGACATCACCGATGATATCACGCCATTTCGAACCGCTTGCCTGATTACGCAGACCGCCACCGTCCGAGATAACTTCATTGACTACATCCCATGTGTGTACTTTACCTTTGTAACGGCTTACAATTGTTTGAATATGTGTTTTCATGCGCTTCAGCAGCTGTTCACGCGTCGCTGGCTTCGATGGATCATTTGGATCGGTGAAGAACCAATCCGGCACCTGGCTGTGCCAGAGCAGCGTATGCCCTCTCACCTGCATGTTGTTCGCAGCAGCAAAGTTGACAAGCTTATCCGCCTCAGACCAGACAAAGTTGCCCTCTGTAGGCTGCATAGCATCCATTTTCATGAAGTTGCCTGCCGTAATACTTTTGAAATGTTTCGTCAGCAGTTCAGAGTGCGGGTCTTTAGAGTCCAGTGCCGTCTGATCAATGGCAGCTCCAAGCGCATACGAAGTACCTAGCGTCTTAGCCAAGTCCGGAATATTTTTCTCGATAGCAATCGCTTCGGTTGCAGTAATCTGTACATCATCAATATAAAACGGAATCGTGTCTGTCTCCGTCACTTCGGAAGACTGCTTCCACGGTGTTTCGGCATACATACGCAAGCCGCTGATGCCTGTGCTTTCCGCTGGCACAATAATGTCTGCTTCAATTTTCTTCCACTGGCCTTTGTTCAACGTTGTGGAAGCAAACGTAGCATATTCAAGGTTTGCTGTGTCACCATTAAACTCCTTTTCCAAGGAGCCGTTAATGACTTGTGTTGCCGGTCCTTCATCATACATCGCCCAGAAGGAGATATGAACCGTGCTTCCCTTTTGCAGATAAGGCAGAACCTCTACAAGCGGCCCATGATAGGTCTCACTGCGGGAGGAGGTTTTCAAGCTGCGGTTGCTGTTATGTCCGATGCCGCTGACAACCTCCAGCTTCTCCGTACCCCGGGCACGCCAGTTGCCGATATTCCCATCTTCAAAATCGGCCTTGAACAGCACTTGGCCTGGTTCTCCCGGCTCACCCGGATTCTCCGGTGCAGGTTTAACGAAACGAATCTGGAATTCGTCCAGCAGGTAAGCAGCCTTGGCATCTGTGCTTTCCAGATAGAGGAGCAGGTTGCTGCCTTGCTCATAGCTGTACTGACCCTGCAGCTTCACCCATTTCTGATCCGTCACTTGCTCAGCTGCGTTGACCTGATCATATTGCGTTTCCCCATTACCATCCCGGCGCTCCACAGTAAATTTCAGATCAGCCGGAGCTGAGCCAGTTACCAGCTTCACGTAACCGGATATTTCCACAACTTCATTCTTATGAACGACATCGCTCAAGGAAAACGCAGGACCATTCCAAGCCTCTGTACGACCCGTTGTTTGCAGGGACTGTTTGCCTTGATACGCCTGATCAGCTGTCACATCAACCTTCACTCCACCTCGGGCTGTCCAGCCTTGCGTTCCATCTTCAAATGAATGAGATAACAGAATATCCCCCGCATTCGCTGCGCTTGCCTTCCATTCTCCTGCTCCGAGACCTGGCAGCAAGCTAACCATCAAAACTGCTGCCAAGCATAACCTCAACCATTTTCCCCGCACGTAAACTCCTCCTTATGAATTTCTTCATCCATCCTGTAACGCGGTCAAACATCAGGCTTTTCACGACACACTTCTGCATGCATGGATATCCTCTGCTGGTTTTTTCGCTGGCAACCGACAACATGATTGCACGGATGGGATCAGGAACATTCAATGCACGGTCCTTAAACCTCCTCAAGTGAGCCCGATAATGCCCTGGGGAACCTGCCCTTCAATAAAAGTAAGCGGTTACATAATCAAATTTATGCCATTGTACCTTTTACTGTAAATATGGAGATTTAGTGTCTAACCCCCTCTTTTTATATTTTTGGTTACCTTTGTTGTGTTCATATGACAAAAAAACTGACTTGCCTGCCTCATTAAAAAAGCACAGCCTTATGGCTGTGCAGGTGCTTCAGAATACATTTCATTCACAGGTGCTGTCGTTTGACGAACAATCAAATTCGAAGGCTCCGTAACCACTGGCGGTGTGTAAGAAGGATTTTCAATCATAGCAATCAGATATTCTATCGCCCGAATGCCGATCGTATAAATGTTCTGATTCACCGTTGTTAAACTTGGTTTGAACACTTCCGCGTAATACGTATTATCAAAGCCCACGACTGAAATATCCTCCGGTACACTAAAACCATGCTTCTCAATCTCATGAATAGCGCCAAAGGCAGACATATCCGATGCACAGATGATACCTGTAGGCTGCTCGCGCAGAGCCAATAAACGCCGTGCCGCCTTTGCACCACCATCAAAGGAATAATCACATACCTCGAGATATATCGTTGCATACGGAATGCCACATAAACGAAGTCCTTCCTTGTACCCATCCAGACGCAGATTAGCTACAGCAGGTCCCAGCGTGCCTGAAATGTAAGCAATTTTACGATGCCCCAGCTCATAGAGATGTTTGACCGCCATGGCAACCCCGTTAACATTGTCCGTTGTGATGTATCCTGCACGCTTGCCAAACAAATCTGTGTCAATAAACATGGTTGGAATCTCGGCTGCAACCAGTTCCTGAATACTTGTATTTTCCCGGCCTTCCCCGAAAACAACAACACCATCCACGTTTCGGCTGCGGCAATGCTTAATAAATGAATATGTAGGGTCATCAAATCTTGTAGATAAGCGAACGAGATCATAACCGCTGTTTTCCAAAGCTGTTTTAATACCTTCAAGTAATTCGGCAACAAACGGATTCGTAAACGGAACGGTAAGCAGCACACCCACTGTCCATGAACGGCGCTTAACCAGTCCACGCGCGACCACATTGGGTTGATATTTCAATAATTCGATGGCTGAATTCACTTTTTTACGTGTTTTTTCGCTAACATCCGGGTAGTCATTTATTACTTTGGAAACGGTTGCAACGGATACGCCCGCTTCTTTGGCCACATCATGGATAGAAGCCATCTAATCACCTCAACCTCTTCATAAATCGCCTGTCTTCGGCTATATTATCTATACCATTGGCAGGTTTGTCTACTCATTATAGCTTATTACATGCCCAAACGGTAATCGATGCACATGAACCTCAGGGAATTCATGTTACTGCTCCAATTTTTTCAGATCCAGCGCCAGCTTCTCCATCGTTGTCGCAAATACGGCAAGTTCGGATGAACGTGAAGCCTGGCTTCTTGCGCCCTTGGATGTACGCTCGGACTCCAACTGCACACTGCTCAGTTTTCTCATAATCTCCTGCAGATTGGCCTGAATTTTACCTTGTGCCTCACGGGAGCTGGCAGCCAGTTTGCGAACCTCGCTTGCGACCACTTCAAATCCGCGACCAAACTCTCCTGCGTGCGCTGCTTCAATCGCAGCGTTCAAACCGACAAGATGACTTTGATCCGAAATCTCACGAATAAGCTCCCCCATTTTGCCTATTTGATGAATCTCTCCCGTCAATTCCTCCAGAAGTGTATGCGCCTGCTCCTGAGATACAGCCGTTTCATTGGCTACACTCGAGATGGACATTGCATTTTCGTTCAATTCACTAATCATGCCCGTAAGCTGTTGGGTAATGTGCGTAATCGCCAGCAGTGTATTATTCTGATCCGCTGCAAGCTGGTGAAGCTTCTCTTTTTCTTTTTTCTCATATGCTTCAAGCACCAGCTGTGAATCCAGATTAAACATTTTACTTAATGCCTGTACAACCAGATGCCATGAATCCGGAATAACCTGCTGAAATATACTTGTTGCAATATCCAAATAAACCATATATGTACCCAGATAATAATCTTCAGATAAACCGATTCGGGAATGAACCAATCCGATTGCAATGCGCTGCTCAATATAAGCATCGTCCACAATGCCGTCTGTCATGGACAACCAGTACATTCGCTGCGTTTCCTTCAACCGATCGATATTAGAGAAGCGTGCAATCAGTTCCATCAGTTCCGGGTAATTGCCTACATGATTGTAGAAATGATCCACCACTTCCTCAACCACCTTCTCAAAGACAGGCCGATGGTCCGCAAGCAGCTTCAAATCCCGTGCACCTAAACCCATATAATCCAATTGCTTCTGCCGATCTGCTGAAATGCTCCCCATATCTGATTAGATCAACTCCTTGTCATTTTTTATTCCTAATTGTAAATATGTTAATTGATTATAGACTAAAATACCTAAACATTCATATACCATAAGAACTAATTCACTTGGAAATCATAATAATTTTTGTAAAATGTTATTTATTTGGGACTCAACCTCAATATAAAAAGGCCCTGAGATTGCTGCGAAGGAGCCTCGCAGCAAATCTACAGGACCTAGTTCGGAATGGTGCAGCATTTTAGCGGTTAAGCAGACTCCCTACGTATCGCAGTAGTTCATTCGCGCTAGCAGCCGTATAACCGTGCTCTTCAATAAGGCGTTTGATTACTTCATTCATCCGTTTCAATTGCGTGGCATCCGGTGTTTTCGTAGAGGTTGTAATCTTCACGATGTCTTTCAGATCAGCGAAAAGCTTCTTCTCGATGGCTTCCCGCAGACGGTCATGACTGCTGTATTCGAACTTGCGCTCTTTACGGGAGTATGCCGAGATCCGAATTAGAATTTCTTCGCGGAACGCTTTTTTGGCATTTTCCGAAATGCCGATCTGTTCCTCAATAGAGCGCATCAGACGCTCATCCGGGTCCATCTCCTCATCTGTCAGCGGATCACGAATTTTCGACCAGTTGCAGAAGGCTTCGATGTTATCGAGATAATTTTCGAATAATGTTTTTGCCGATTCCTCAAAAGAATAAACAAAAGCCTTCTGCACTTCCTTCTTCGCCAGCTCGTCATACTCTTTGCGAGCCAATGCGATAAAGTTCAAATAACGCTCACGCTCTTCCTTTGTAATGGATGCGTGCTGGTCCAACCCATCCTTGATGGCACGCAGGATATCCAGCGCGTTAATGCACTGAAGATTTTGCTTGATCAAAGCGCTGGATATCCGGTTGATAACGTAACGTGGATCAATTCCGGACATGCCCTCATCCAAATATTCATTTTGCATCTCGCGCAGATCTGCTTCCTTGTAACCCTCAACCTCTTCACCGTCATACATCCGCATTTTTTTGACAAGGTCCATGCCTTGCTTTTTCGTTTCTTTCAATCGGGTAAGTATGCTAAAAATAGCTGCCGTACGCAGCGCATGCGGTGCAATATGCACATGCTTCATATCACTTTGCTGAATCAGCTTGGCATAAATCTTCTCTTCTTCCGACACCTTCAGGTTATACGGAATCGGCATAACAATCATCCGGGACTGCAACGCCTCATTTTTCTTATTGGAAATAAATGATTTATACTCGGACTCGTTGGTGTGTGCCACGATCATCTCATCCGCGCTAATCAATGCGAAACGACCCGCTTTGAAGTTACCTTCCTGTGTCAGGGAAAGCAGGTTCCACAGAAACTTTTCATCACATTTCAGCATCTCCTGAAACTCCATCAGACCCCGATTGGCCTTGTTCAGCTCGCCGTCAAAACGGTACGCCCGCGGATCGGATTCCGATCCAAATTCGGTAATCGTGGAGAAGTCGATGCTGCCTGTGAGATCGGCAATGTCCTGTGATTTCGGGTCCGAAGGGCTAAAGGTACCGATCCCTACCCGGTTATCCTCGGAGATGATGACACGTTCCACCCGCACTTTACTAATATCGCCACCATACTCCGTCCGTACTCGCATCTGGCAGGACGGGCACAGATTCCCCTCAATGCGAACACCAATCGCTTTCTCAACTTCGGGGCGAAGCTCCAGCGGAATGAGGTGCAGCGGCTCCTCGTGCATCGGGCAGCCTTCAATCGCGTAGACCGCCCCCTTTTCCGTACGTGAAAATTGCTCCAGTCCCCGTTTCAACAACGTTACCAGTGTGGACTTACCTCCACTTACCGGCCCCATCAGCAGCAAAATCCGCTTTCTTACATCCAGACGGCGTGCAGCGGAATGAAAATACTCCTCCACCAGCTTCTCAATGGAACGATCCAGTCCAAAAATCTCCTGCTCGAAAAATTTGTATCGCTTATGTCCCCCGACCTCTTCTACGCCATACGATTCAATCATCTGATACACTCGTGCGTGAGCCGTCATTGCCGGAGTCGGGTCCTCCTTCAGCAGTGCAATATAGTCTTCAAATGTTCCGTTCCATGACAAACGGTCACTCTCTGCCCGATATTCCGCAACGCGTTCAAAAATATTCATGCTTGGTACCTCCCATGGCTCCTTTAGTGTGATTGTCAACCATTCCGAATGGTATGAAGAAATCAATAGAGTTGCAGCTCCTGCTTGAATACCCTTCTGCGGTCCGGCTTAGTCCCGCTGGTTTGATGCAAACGTCTTTTAAAGATGTGAAAAGTGTATTACATACCTATGCGGCAACTTGGATAAGTTGACCTCTTTTTTTCAAACCTTCACCCTGAATTTTACGTATGCCCTGTTCTATCAGACCTCTTGTGACCTCAGAAAAAAAAGCATCAATATGCTATAATAAAGGTTCTATTGAAAAAAGCGGACAATGCCATCAGGCATACACATTATTACAGGAAAGGAGCAGAATGCATGGCTGTACAATATGAAACGGAGCTGTACTCCCCCGTCAAAGCATTTTTTGAGCAGCGAGGATTCGAGGTCAAGGCCGAGGTCAAGCATTGTGACCTGGTTGGAGTCAGGGCGGATCAGGATGAACCACTCATTGTGGAGATGAAAAAAACGTTTAACCTGTCTCTGCTTCTGCAGGGCATGCAGCGCCTCAAGCTCAGCCCGCTCGTCTATCTGGCGGTAGAGCGTAACCGAAGCAAACGCGGAGCTGTCAACCAGCGCTGGGGTGAGCTTACAGCATTGTGCAGCCAGCTCGGCCTCGGGCTGATCACGGTCACCTTTTACAAAACAAAAGCTCCACTGATTGATGTCTTATGTGAGCCTGCGGTCATAAAAAGCTCGGGCAGGAGTGTTCCGTCAGCTCGAAGAAGCGGCATCCGCCGCCGGCGTCTGCTCAAGGAATTCGATGAGCGGAGCGGAGATTATAACACAGGCGGCAGTACAGGCCGTCAGCTGATGACAGCTTATCGTGAAAAAGCGATACGTGTCGCGACTGCACTGAGATCCAGTGGTGAATCCTCACCTGCAGCGCTTGCCCGTCTGACCGGTGTAGGCTCAGCAGCAGCCATTTTGCAAAAAAATTATTATGGCTGGTTCGAGCGTCTTTCTCGCGGCAAATACATACTGACGGTCAAAGGCGTGGAAGCCATAACCGAGCATACGCTGATGATACAAAATCAGGGGCAGGCCGCCAGCGACGAGCACATATGGAACGTTCATACCGAAATAACCTATACTGACCCGGATACTGCTGCGGAACATTCGCTGGATGAGCTTGCTCAGATTGCCGAGGTTTCCGAGCATTATCTCCTGAACCGCACCAAGGAGTGATACCTGCTCCCATACCACTAAAATAAGAAGCGCATGCCAGTGTATGTGGGTCATCTTGTCATTTCACTGCCAAGCAACACAAAAAAACGCCTGTCATCTCTTTAGGAGACAACAGGCGTTTTCTTTAAACCGATATTAAAATGGATTAGAAGCTTGCTGCTACTTCTTTAGCCAGTTTCAAACCAGCTTCCACGATTTCTTGGGCACGATCAGGTGCAGCAGCGTGACCTTCAACAACAACAACCTCAGGGTTTTGGATACCCCAGAAGCCAAGTACGTTTGTTACATAACGAACGGACATTTCAGCAGATGCCATAGGCTCTACGGAATATACGCCGCCGCGTGCGCTCAGCAGTACTGCCTTTTTGTCGCCTACCAGACCTACAGGGCCTTCAGCAGTATATTTGAACATTTTACCTGCTTGGCTCAGGTAAGAGATGTAGTTCACCAGTGGTGCTGGAACAGTGAAGTTCCACAGCGGGAACGCAAATACCACTTTGTCAGCTGCCAGGAATTGATCTTGCAGTTGTGCAGCCAGTGCTGCCGCTTTTTGCTCTTCTGGAGTTGCTTCGATACCGTTAGCTGCTTTGTAACCACCAGTGATTACAGTGTTGCCGTAGTAAGGAAGATCTGTATTGTAGAGATCCAGCTCAGTGATTGTATCACCTGGGTGGGACTCTTTGTATGCGCTAAGGAATGCATCGTACAATTGAACACTAACAGCTTGATCCGCAGGACGGTCATTAGCTTTAATAAAAAGAACATTAGACATGTTGAAATTTCCCCCAATATTAAAATATATGAGTGCGTATTCTGAACTCGCAACCGCTGCTGCCTAGTATAAAGAAACCAACAACTCATTAATTCATATTATATATAAAAATGTTAGTGGATGCAATAACGTAATCTCATAAATTGTGATACAAATTGGATGACTAAGTGAACAACCTGTTACATTGCTAGCTCCGTGCCGTAAATTCCGAGATCGCTTCGCTGATCAGATTCATGCCAAGCAACAGCTCATCACGTCCCGGACGGCTGAAATTCAATCGGATATACCGCTGATCAAGCGTTCCTGTAGAGCATACCGTTCCAGGCAGAAATGAAACTCCCTTCAACAAAGCTGCTTTGAGTAGCGCCTCACTGTTCAGCCCTTCCGGAAGTTGTACCCACAGATACATTCCACCTTGAGGTATGTTGTAGCTGCATCCTTTCCAGCCAGGTCTCTTCAATAGTTCCAGCATCAGTTTAAGCCTTGTTTTATATTCCCTGTTCAGCATGGCTAAGTGATCTCCCCATCGAAAAGGAGACTGCGCAAGCAACTCGTACAGCAGCCGTTGATTCATGGGACTGGACTGTCCGTCTGCAATTCGTTTCAGGGATGTCATAGCCTCAATCAAGGCAGGATGTCCGGCAGCCCAGCCTGTGCGAAGAGCAGGCGCCACTGTTTTGCTGAAGGAGCCAATGTAGAGAACATGTCCACCTTGATCGGCAGTATCGAGTGCAAAGAGCGAAGGATACTTGTGATAGAATGCAGCGGGCTCCAAACCGTCAAAATGCAGCTCACCATAAGAATCATCTTCGACCAGCAGAACACCATAACGCGCGCACAAATCAAGTACAGCTTCTCGTCGCTCCATACTCCATAGAATTCCCGTAGGATTGGAAAAGCTGGGTGCAGCAAAAAGCAGCTTCGGTCTAACCTGCTGCATGTGCTGTTCCAACAAATCCGGCAGAATGCCATCCTGATCGCCAAAGACAGGTACAATGGTTGCGCCTTGCATTTCCAATACCTCAAGACAGCCGGGGGACGTAGGATGCTCTACAAGCACGGAGTCTCCCGGCTCAAGCAGCAGGCGCATCACCAGGTCAATTGCTTGCTGCGTGCCTGTGGTCAACAAAATCTGATCAGATACCGTCCGTATCCCTTTACGTTCATTCCAATCCTTGTTCAGCCATTCCCTGAGCGGGGGATAACCCGCCGGCTCTCCATACTGCAAAGCAGAAGGGCCTGAACTAAATACAGACAGTGCCGCTTGCTCCAGAAGCTTAAACGGAAACAATTCCTCCGCGGGCAGTTCTTCAGCGAGTGAAATGAAATACTCCTTGCCTGACATATCGCGTATATCCCTCAGCGGTGATGACAAAAGCCTGTTGGTACGGGAAGCAAAGAAATATTTCATGGATAGATCCCCCTTTATTCTATTCCGAAACTGTTCTCGCAGCCGCCCTACAACCTATTCCAGCCAGACACCAAATATACCGGACGATACATGATTGATCACCTGACAAGCGATAATCAGGATACCGTCTTGGACTGCCTTGCATGCAAGGCATAACGTTCGATGGCCTGTGCTCTGCTGCTGACCTCCAGCTTCACATAGATTTTACGCAAGTAATTATCAATCGAGCGTCTGCTCACATTGATTTCACTCGCTATTTTATCATAGGTTACCCCTTGAACAATCCTTTCCATGATAAAAGTTTCCGTTTCTGTTAATTCAACTGCGTATTGCTCCGAAGGAGGTTCGGAAGGCTGACCCCACTCTGCACTATCAAGCCATGACAAAGGAATTGAAACGTACCCTTCCCTGAGGCCGGAGATCAGATGAATAAGCTGGCTCGGCGAAGCTTGCTTGGATAACATTCCGCTAGCCCCAAGGGCCATGAGATGACGAAACAGCTTCACATTGTCTTCATCGGTCAGAATGATAACATGTGTATCCTTTGAAAGCTCTTTGATCCGGGAGATATATTGATCTGCCTGCCCCTCCGGAAGGCGGTAATCCATAAGAATAAGATCCGGCTTGTGCAGACTCACAAGGTCAAGACCTTCTGTGCCGGTTGAAGTCATACCCTGTACGCTCAAATCCTGCTGCTCTTCCAAAATTAATTTTGTACCCAGCATGCTGGTGGGGTGGATATCTACGATGACCACCTGCCATACTTTTTTCATTGTGGTTCCTCCTGTTATGTATTGGACAATTGACTTCTGTTATCCATCCATATCCTTTTCGCGGTTTATGCGACAGTCCGAGTATAGATGAAGCAAAAGTCGGATTGTGTCGAATAATAGGAGAATGCAGGTTTCAGACGCTCAAAAGCTCTGTTTCCTGACTATATCTCACTACGAAAACGCCCAGATAGATACTCTTACATGCCTGAAATAATCAAAACCTAGTATAATTTTCCTGCATTTCTATCTAAAAAAGTCGAAAACCCCGCCCAAAGTTCCTACTTATTGCATCTATAAGAAATTGTATCCTAGGACTTCCTTCCGATGCAATCTCTTTTTATTCTATTATTTAAAGAATTTCATTTTTGCGTAATGAATAGCAGCATGATAGAATGAGAATTGGTAATTTTTTAACCTTAATATCAAAACCAGGAGTGATGTTATGAATTTATCCGATCCGTCTTCTGACATCCATCACACCCGGAGCGCCAAAGGCAAGGCTGGATCATCCGTCAAATGGTTTCTTGTCATGTGGATCATTCTCATTGCTTTAGGAGTTGTAGGTACCTACTACTATAGCAATCATCTTCAGCAACAGATGATCAGCAAGCTTCAGGTTCATACACAGCAGCAGATCGATGCTTTGAAAACCGATTATGAAAAGCAGCTCTCTACCATTTCATCCGAAGTAGCCGCATTGCAGGGACAGGTTCAATCCTTCAATGAACTGCTCACTTTTACAAAGGATAATGCGAGCAACAAAACGGATAACAGCAACAAATTATATACCCAACTGAGCGAAGTGAAAAAACAACTGGACGCACTCCAGAAAAAGATGGACCTGCTCAAATGATTACACCCGTCAAAAAGGTTAATCGTTTTTTTATGCTTGCGCTCGCTCCTTTCATCGGGTTAATTTTCTGTTTGCTGCTATTACGTCCTGAACTGGATACAGGCACTCTGCTTCCTTCTAACTTGCCTGAAGAGCATGTTACTGCCCAGACCCAAGCAATCAGCAAAGAACTGGCAGGAGCAAAGGAGGCTGCGATTCAAACTTCTTCTTCTATTAAAAGAACAACACAGCTTTATAACCAAACGACCAGCACCATGTCCACGATTGTGCAAAAGGCTTCCGTTCAGGCATCCAGACCGGAAACGATCTACAACAAGCGGATTACCTCCAAACTTGGTGTGCCATTTGAACGAGTAGACAGCGACCGGATTACGATTGAGATGTACCGAGTCAATCCGGGCACCTACACCGGATATGCGATGAAGGTCAAACTGAAGGATCACAGCGCAATGCAGATGGCATTGAACAGTGAGCCTGGACGATCCGAGACAACGATGCAGGCCGTGAAACGAAGTGGAGCCATTGCGGGTATCAACGCTGGCGGATTCGCAGACAGTGGCGGCAAACGTTACCCTTTGAGTACAACTGTAATGAACGGCAAGTATGTGAACGGTTTCCAAGCCAGTTTCAAGGACCTGTTCTTCGTCGGACTTAACGATGCTGGCAAGCTTGTCGGAGGCAAATTTTTTGATCAAGGCTCTCTGGACCGCTTGCGGCCGCAATTCGGAGCAACCTTTGTGCCCGTGCTTATGAAAAATGGACAGAAAACGATTATTCCGGACAAATGGAAGGTATCTCCCAAGCGTGCACCTCGAACCGTCATTGGCAACTACAAGGATGATCAGCTATTAATCATTGTGGTTGATGGATATAATGAAAATGGAAGCTCCGGCGCAACACTGGAAGAGATGCAGGGCAGATTGGCCAAGCTCGGTGTAATAGACGCTTATAATCTGGATGGGGGCGGCTCCTCCTCCCTGATTCTGAACAACCGGGTCATCAATAAACCTTCAGATGGCAATCTGAGACCTGTACCTACCCACTTTTTATTTTACAAATGACAGGGTAAAGCATTCCTTTTCTACCTATTATGGTTATAATAGAAGTAAATGAGCTTGTGCAGGAGGTGCAAAGTGCATGTCGTTTTCACTGACATTCTGGATTATTGCAGTTGTACTAACGCTATTTATCACAGGCATTCTCACTGCATCCTACAACCAAGACAAAACAAAAGGCCTGTAAGGCAAAGCCTCTCCCCGGAGAGGCTTTTTTCATGTCTCCGCACACAGCAAAAGACAAGTCTTGAAAGAACAGGGAAATTCCTTCAAATCTTGTCTCTTGCTGTAACGTTCTAGTGTCGACAGGCAGTCACCGGGCGAGAAGCCAGATCTGATCAATAGCTTACTGCACGTTCACCGGGCATGGACAACAGGGAATCGGCCTGTTTCGGACCCGTTACAGACTCTCCCTCTACCAAGGTGACATAGATTCGCTCGTGATCTACAGGTTCTCCAGCTATGATCTTAATTAACTGCTCTGCTGCAAGCGCCCCCCACTTGCGTTTGGAATAATCGATGCTCGCCAGCCTAGGCTGCATGTAATTGCTGAGCTCAATATGGTCAAAGCCTATGACATCAATCTGCCTGCCCACCTTTAATTCACTTTCCGCAAGACGGTCACATAAACCAATCGCCATCTCATCGTTTAGACAAAATACGGCGGCCGGCTCCGTATACGTCTGTACAATCTGATCCGCGGCTCGTTCTCCTCCGCTTTTCTCGAAATCACCGACAATCTCGATCCACTCTACCTCCGCTTCACGTTCTGCTACCTGTCTAACAGCCTTCAAGCGCTGTACCGAGTCAAATGAACCTTCCGGACCCGTCACGACATAAATCTTTTTATGCCCCTTTTCTATCAAATATTCCATCGCCAGCGTAGCTCCAGCCTTGTTATCCAGCAGCACCTGATTAATGTTGGCGTGCTCCAGCTCGCGGTCAAGCACAACGATCTTATGCCCTCGATCGGCATACTGCATAAGCTCCTCACTTGCAAACGTATGATCCAGAATGATCGCACCATCAATCATTCTTTCGGGCAGCATGCGATGGGACTGTTTGCCGCTGCATACGATCAGATCATATCCCTGAGCATTGCATACCGCCTTCATGCCACTTAACAGATCCCCGTATACATCACCGCTGAAATCCGTAAGAAACACACCCAGAATCCGCGATTCTCGCTTCTTTAATGTTCTGGCCGCCGCATTGGGCACATAGTTCAGCTCTTTGGCAATCGCCAGTATTTTGGAACTGGTCTCGTCGGTCACTTTGTTGCTTCCATTCAGCGCGTATGATACGGTCGAGATGGAAACTCCCGCCTTTTTGGCGATATCCTTGATACTGACCATATTCTTCGCTCCTCTGTTATGTTAATCAGGCCTTTCACTACTGAAAGACCTGATTTTTAAATATAGCTTATGGTTAGTGTTGCACCATAGAACAAGATGCTTTAAACGAGCTTAAACGAACGGCTCTGTGTATCACTGCTATTTGGTCCTACCATAATGCGAAACTCACCGCGATCACTGTGATATCCAAGATCAGCATGGTGGTAACGAAGCTGGCTCTCAGACAAGGTAAAGGTTGCTGTTCCACTCTCACCCGGCGCCAGAGACAGCTTCACATAATCCTTCAACTCACGCATCGGACGAACGACATCACCGCTCACATCGCGAACATAGAGTTGAACGGTCTCCACACCGTGACGATCACCGGTGTTTGTTACAGAAACCTGAACAGTCAGCGGGTTGCTTGCCGTCATCTCTTCAGCCGAAACCTCAACTTCCCCATATACGAATGAAGTATAAGAAAGACCGTAACCAAACGGGAACAGCGGTTCATTGACACTATCCAAATACTTGGAAACATAACGATTCTCGGTGTTATCCGGGTTGATTGGGCGACCCGTATTGAAATGATTGTAATATACCGGCACTTGTCCGACCGATTGAGGAAAAGACATCGTAAGCCTGCCTGATGGATTCACCGCGCCTGTAAGCACATCAGCGATAGCTGCCCCACCTTCACTACCTGGGAACCAGGCTTCCAGTACAGCATGTGATTCATGCACCACTCCGTGCAGGTCTAGTGGACGACCGTTAAAAATAACACTGGCAATCGGTTTACCCGTTGCCTTCAGCGCTTGTACCAGCTGCAGCTGCGCTGCTGGCAGACGAATATCTGTCCGCGATCCAGCCTCCCCACTCATCTCGGAATCTTCACCGAGCGCAAGCACAATCACATCCGACTGATGTGCAACCTCAAGCGCCGCAGCAATCTGCTCGTCCGTAATCGTGTGTACATCACTGCCCTGCGCTGTTCGAACCGTACCTTGCGGCAGACGTTCCTGAAGTGCAGTTCCCAGCTTCACTGCATCAGCCTTGACGCCTTCACAAGCCCACCAGCCGAGAATATCCTCACTTTGGGCAAACGGTCCGATTAACGCAACGTTTGCATCGGGCTGAAGCGGTAGAACCTGGGCTTCATTTTTCAGCAATACAGCGGACTTCGCCGCAAGTTCTCGCGACACCTCACGATGTTCCTTGGAAAAAACAATCTCGCGTTCACGTACAGGATCAGCAGCGCGGAACGGATTATCGAACAACCCCAGCTTGTCTTTGAGCTGCAGAATTCGCAGCACCGCTTCATCCACTAGCTGCTCCTCCACTTCCCCCTTCTGAATCAGCTCTGGCAGATGATTAACATAACATGGTGTCATCATCTCCATGTCTACACCCGCACGAATAGCACGATATGCTGCCTCACGATCGTCTTCTGCCGCGCCATGGGCTATCATCTCGCGGATCGAGGCCCAGTCGGAGATTAACACTCCGTCAAAGCCCCATTCATCACGCAAAATGCCGCGCATCAATTTCTCGTTGCCGCTGGCCGGGATACCGTCAACCGTATTGAAGGAGGTCATCACCATCTCCACACCTGCATCGAGTGCCGCTTTATATGCTGGCAAATAATATTCCCGAAGCTGACGCTCGGACATATCCACCGTGTTATAATCACGGCCTCCCTCAGCAGCACCGTACGCTGCGAAATGTTTGACACAAGCCGCAAGACGATCCACTTCTTCTGTCAGGTTATCTCCCTGATAACCGCGAACAAACGCAGCGGCGAACAAGCTGTTCAGATACGGATCTTCACCCGTTGTTTCCATTACACGGCCCCAACGTGGATCACGCACCAGGTCAACCATCGGTGCAAAGGTAACATGCAGCCCGGATACTGCGGATTCACGCGCCGCAATCTCGGCGCTTTTCTCCGCAAGCTCCAGATCCCATGAGCAGCCTATTGCCAGCGGAATGGGAAAGATCGTTTTGAAACCATGCACCACGTCTGCCATAAACAGCAGCGGGATGCCAAGACGACTTTTTTTCAAATAAGCTTGCTGCACATCCATGATGGCCTGTGCTCCAGACAATCCAAGAATCGAGCCACTTGCGTTGACCGATTGCTCTGTGATGCCCATCTCTTCCATCGGCCCTGTAATCTGGCCCTGTGTATCTGTTCCTTCATAGAAGTTAGCCGTCAGCTGCAGCAGCTGGGCTACCTTCTCCTCCAGCGTCATCTGATTCACCAAATCCATTAACTGCTGATTATTCATCCAGATAAACCTCCACTACACGTATATTGAAAGAAAGAACCCGGCTGCGTTCGGGGAGAGACCGCGCACCGGGTTCAATCAGACGGGAGACAGAACGCTCCTGCCATCCCCATCCTGTTCATTACTGCTTTTCAATTACTAGAATTTCTCGTTCAGTTCGTCCAGATATGGTTGAACCAATGACATTTTGCTGTTAACCCACTCTTTCCAGTTGGCTTCCAAATCTCCGCCTTTGAGGATCAAGTTGGCATATTCGTTTTGATAATCGAAAGAAGCTTGACTTTTCGCTTTGGAATCGTACAGATTAACATCCCAATCGTATGGTGCCAGTGATTTGCTTTCTGTACCTAATTTTGCTTTTTCCTGGAACAGCTCTACTGCTCTGTCACGATAATCTTTTTTGATTGCAGGGTTTACGACACTGAAGTCATCTCCCAGAAGGTACAGTCCTTCGAAACGTGCAGGGTATTTGTCTTCCAGCGTTGTTCCTTCAGGCAACAAGTTTACGAGTTCTTTATTGTCATCGTATTTCCAGTCCTTGCCTTCGAAGCCCATGTTGATCAGCAGTTGTCCTTCTTTGGTTGCGGAGTAATCGATCAGATCCATGATGCGTTCGAATTTCTCGTCACTGATGTTCGGATTGAAGATCAGAGCAGACCAGAAGTTCGCTTGTTCCATATTGCGATACTTACCATCATCGCCCAGCACGATCGCTGTGTGAACAAGATCATCACTGTCGACACCAAGATTTTTTCTCATATCGGAATCCAAACCTTGTCTGTAAGAAGCCAGTCCACCAAGACTGGTTACAGCAGCAGTACCTGTTACTTTGAAGTTGTTTTGTCCTTCATTGTTTTTCCAGGTGTAGAACTCTGGGTTAAGCAGTCCATCCTTGTATGCTTTTTGCATCAATTTCAGGCCAGTCAACGTTTCCGGGTCTGCAGGACCCCAATGGAACTTACCATCTTCACCTTTGTAGAAAGGAACATCTGTCATCGCATGCACACTGTTAGGCATAATGATGTTAGTCATAGCATCGGCAGCATTGTAAGACAATGGCACCAATTTGTTGCCCACTTTGCCTGGGTCTTTTTCTTTCACAAGTTCAGCAAATTGATTCAATTCAGAAGTCGTGTACGCATCTTTCAGTTCAAAACCGACAGCTTCCGCCCAGTCTTTGCGAAGAGCGATAACACCGATTTGATTCGTCAACGGGTCTGCCGGTTTGTTTTCAAAATAGATCGGTCTAGGAAGCACATACGTACCGCCTGTCAATTCTTCCAGCTTGTCGCCAAGTCCTGTCAGCTTGTATGCTGCAGCAACGTTTGGCCAGCGCTCTTTCCAGTCATCCGGAAACTTGTAGAACAAGCCTTGATCAATATTATTGATTGCATCGCCGTGTACATAGTTCCATACCGCTACATCCGGCAGGTCGCCAGAGTTGATCCACAGACGAAGCTTTTCACCCCAGGAATCCCAGTCAATATAGTTGTAATCCCATTTAATGTTGAATTTGTCTTCCCAGAACTTGTGGAACTCATTGTCCATGTTTCCGTTTTTCACTTCAGTCAGGTTCGCTACAGAAATCGTCAGGTTATCTTTGTAATTTCCTTCCGCATCCTTCTCGTTGCCACCTTCTGAACTGCTGCTGTTGGAACAAGCCGATACTACCAACATCAAGAGACAGAGTGTGATCGCAAATAACGATTTGACTGACAACTTTTTGCCCGTTTTCATGCTTTTACCCCCATGTTTTTAGTCGAATTTCTAATGCATTGAAATCCTATGTGTATATCAGGTCTTGATAGCCCCTGTTAATACCCCTTTGGCAAAGTGCTTTTGCAGCATTGGGAAGAAACACATAATTGGTACCATCGTGACAAATACCGCAGCCATCTTCATACCCATAGAGAAGCTGCTAAGTTTTACTGCATCCACACTGGATGCGTTGGATGCATTCGTTGTGGAAGTCACTATGATGTTCCTCAGCACGTTTTGCAGCGGTAACTGATCTGCTTTTCGCAGGAAGATCATCGCATCATACCAGCTATTCCAGTAGGCTACGCCATAGAAAAGCGTGATTGTAGCCATAATCGGTGTCGCCAGTGGAAGGACTACGGAGAACAAAATTCTCCATTCCCCTGCACCATCCAGCCTTGCCGACTCCATTAGCGATTCAGGCAAGGTGTAGAAGTAGTTCATCATCAGGATCATGTTAAAGGCACTGAAGCTTCCCGCCAGAATGACGGACCATAACGTACCTGTAAGATGCAAGGATTTCATAATGAGGTACAGTGGAACGATACCTCCGTTAAAAATCATGGTGAACAATACCAGGAAAAAGATAAACTTTTTGAACGGGAAATTGCTGCGGCTCAGACCATAAGCCATACTTGTTGTCAGGAACAAGCTGAGCGGCAATCCGATCACAAGCAAAATCAATGTATTTTTGTAACCCGACAGGATGCTTCCGTCAGCGAACAACGCTCTGTAAGAGTCCAACGTGAATTCTTTCGGGAACATCAGGAACGGATTTTCAGCATACTCTTTTTGTGTTGCAAACGAGATCATAATGACATTCCAGAACGGAATCAGGATCATCAGTGCCAGCACTAACAAAATCGCGAAGATCACATAATCAAGCACGGTCATTCGTTCCGTGCCAATCTTCGGCTTTCTTCCAGCCTTCTTGCTCATTTCTTACTCCTCCTTTCTTATCGGAACAAACCATCTCCGCCAAGCCACTTGGCAAATCTGTCAGCCAGCAGCAGCAGCACCATATTCACCAGGGAACGGAACAAGCTGACCGCTGTCGAGAATGAGAAGTCGGTCGAGGACTGGAACGTAATCCGGTAGATATATACATCCAGCACTTCCGATACATTTTTCGTTGCTGCATTCGCCAAGTTGAAGATCTGGTCGAAACCAGAGGACATCAATCCGCCGACGGACAAAATAAACATAACCGTAATCGTAGGAAGGATGTTCGGCAGGGTAATGCGGAACATTTGCTGCATCCGGGATGCCCCGTCAATCTGTGCAGACTCATACTGGTCCTGATCGATACCCGAGATCGCCGCGAGGAAGATAATCGCACCCCAGCCGCTCGATTTCCAGATATCCGTCAGAAGCAGCATCGGAACAAAGTTGGATTCAGATCCCAGGAAATTAATCGTTGGCAGTCCCAGTAACGAGAGTGCACTATTTACCAATCCGTCATAAGCAAGCACGTTGATCACAACCCCGGATACGATAATCCAGGACAGGAAGTGCGGGAATGTCAGAATGGTCTGGAACCACTTTTTCCCTCTGCGCATCCGCAATTCATTCAGCAGCAATGCCAGAATGATCGGAAACGGGAACTGAATAATCAGTTTCAGAATGTTAATGTACAAGGTGCGCCATACGGCATCAATAAAGGTTGGATCACGGAAGACGTATTTGAAATTCTCAAATCCGCTCCAAGGGCTTCCCCAGATTCCCAGATTTGCCTTGTAATCCTTAAATGCCAGTGACAGGCCGCCCATCGGCATGTAAGCAAACAGGATCAACCAGACAAGCCCGGGTACAAGCAGGGTATACGTCATTCGGTGCTTCCAGATTTCAGTCCAAAGCGACTTGCCTCTCATGTTTGCCTTCAGCTTTTTGCTAGGTCCTTCGGCTGCAGGTTTCAATTTGCATCTCCTCACTCTACTATGGTGTTGTCGTTGTAAAGAAAATCAAACATCGTTTTCAGATGCTGTTCCCAAAATCTCCATTCATGCGTCCCCGGTGTCTCCACATACCGAAAATCAAATGCAGTTCCCTGCATGTACTCGGCGTAGTCCCGGTTCATGTCCACAAACGGATCATGGTCACCGCAGCAGCTCAGAATCTTCGGCAAGGGGGCTCCCTGCTCCAGCAGCTTGGCCGACAATGCGTAAATATCCTGATCCGCCTTCACCTGTAACCGTTCCCCAAAAACCGCTTTCATTTCCTTGACCATGCCTTCGGGCATGTGCGGATCACGAAGCCTTGCTTGAAGATTCGTCACCCCGGATAACGATACGATCTTGCTATATCGCTCAGGATAAGTCAGGCCGCATTTTAAAGCGCCGTACCCCCCCATGGATAACCCGGCAACAAACGTTTTGGCCGGATCGGTATTAAGCCGGAGCAGTTTTCCGCATATTTCGGGCAACTCCTTAGTGATGTAGTGGAAGTAATTCAGGCCGTATTCCATATCGGTGTAATAACTACGGTTTGCTTCCGGCATGATGACGGTACAGCCGTAATGGGCTGCGTACATCTCAATGGTGGTTAAACGTTGCCAAGTGCTCGCATTGTCTCCAGCCCCGTGGAGCAGATATAGTGTACCGCCTGAAGTCTCTCCGGAGTCACTGGACACCACATGTATGCTGGTATTCATGCATAATGTAGGCGATCCGGTTTCGATCGTAATATGCGCCATTTCGTAACCCCTTTCAGCTTTGCCGCTGTTGACTACGGCTTACTGCGAATCTCTTTTTCTCTGTGTGCTGTGACGTTCTCTCATACTCCCCGTGAAAGCTCTGTTATCGAAACGATTCTCTCGAATCGTTTCAAACATAACCAACGTTGATTTAATAAGACTTAAAATATCAACATTTTACTTGGAAGCGATTTCTTCGAATCGTTTCGAATAAATCATAATCCCGATGAGTAAATCCTGTCAATAACCTTTTTACATTTTTCGCGTTATTTTATCAAAACAGTGACTAAACAGCTTCAATTTTGATCCAAAAGACACTTTTATTGTTAGCATATTAAGGTTTAACCATCCATTTTTGCACCTGAATTGACATTGAAGCAAGTTTGTACTAACATGAGTTCTAATTTTGTGATCAGATTGCGGAAACGTTTCACCAGATTAAAACAAATGCATTTTTGATGGAAACAAATCGGATTTTTTCTTAAATCAGGAGGGTATCATGTCTGAACAACTGAATGGCTTCATTGACACCATTACAACGCAGCAGCTTCAGGTTCATTCTGTACGCATACTGCAGCATGGACGGCTCTTGGACGAGTGGCATCAGAATACCGATTACCGCCGTGTACAGCATTCTGTCAGCAAATCCTTCACCTGCATGGCCGTCGGCCTGGCCGTTCAGGAAGGCCTTATTCATCTGGATGCAAGGCTGGGTGATTATTTCCCTTATGATCAATTACAATCCAGTTCCTCACAGCTTCCTTCCCCGCGGGAGATTACACTTCGGGATCTTCTTCGTATGTCTTCGGGCCATGATTCTCCCCCGCTCTGGGCAGACGAACGAGCTTCCTTACAGGAAAAAGACTGGGCGAAACATTACATGTCTCTATCACTTGACCGAATGCCTGGAACGCATTTTACATACAGCAGCGGTGATACATTTATGATTTCGGCCATGCTGCAGGCAGCAATCGGCCAAACAGTTAAAGATTACCTCATTCCACGACTGTTTGAACCACTAGGTATGCATGAAATTGAGTGGGAGACTTCTCCTCTAGGCGTGACTCTGGGTTGTGCGGGTCTATGGTTGACTAATGAGGAATTAAGCCGATTCGGTCAGTTTATCCTTCAGGAAGGCCTCTGGAATCATCAGCAGCTTGTTCCTGCCGAGTGGATCAGAGCTGCTACGCGGAAGCAAATAGATACAAGCGGGAATGGAAACGGAGATTGGGGACAAGGCTATGGTTATCAATTCTGGATGTGCACGCATGGTGCTTATCGTGCCGATGGAGCTTATGGTCAATTCTGCATCATGCTGCCTTCCAAACATGCAGTCATCAGCATCAATAGCCAGGAAGAGAATATGCAAGGCATTCTTGATGCCGTTTGGGCGCAAATTCTGCCTATATTAAACTGAAATAGAGCTGATCACACGGTAATACGATGACAGAGTGATCGAGGAGGAGCCGATTTCATCCGGTGATTCATTTTATCTAAATATACAAAAACGCCATCGAGCTCAAGAGCTTAATGGCGTTTTTGCATTTGATTTTCTTCTTATGATAGCTGAGTCATTTCTTCCAAGCATTGTGCGCATATGTAACGCTCTTTAAAGTCATTGACATCTTCCATCGAACCGCAGAAAATACATTTCGGGCGGTATCTTTCCAGAATAATATGATCCCCTTGCACTAGAATTTCTACAGGATCTCCTTCATTCATTTGATACCTTTTACGCAAAGATTTAGGCAATACGATCCTACCCAATTGGTCAACTTTGCGAACTACTCCAGCTGGCTTCATAGCTACGGCACACCTCTCCTATCTTACTCTGAATTTCTAGGTACATTAGTACTATATCTATAGATTCGCCAAAATTTTGTCGAATCCTGCTGGAAATAAACATTTTTTGTCCTTTTTTTTGAAAAATGTTTTTTCAGCGAATTCTAACCTCATTTTGCAGGTGATTTTACTAGGGCGTGTCTAAAAACTCTGAAGAAAGCAGATTTTGCCGAATTTTCGTTCCAAGCAAGGAAGTTTCCCGAAGGCGTGCCGGGGCACGTCAAGGGGAAGTGACGTAGCAGGGGGCGAAAAGGGGGTAAAAGGTGCACTTCAGTAGGTTTCAAGACACGCCCTAATCTAAACCGGGAAAATCCAGCTGGCGCAGCGCCTCATACACAATAATTGCCGCCGAATTGGAAAGATTTAACGAACGTACGTCTCCCGTCATCGGCATTTTCATGCAAGTCTCTGGATTTGCAGCAATTAATTCAGGCGGAAGCCCCTTTGTTTCTTTGCCAAATACGAGAAAGTCTCCATCTTGAAATTCAAAATCACTATACCGATTTTTCGCTTTCGTTGTTGCGTAGAAAAAACGTGCACCTGCATACTTCTCTTGCACCTCAGCAAACGAATCATGGTATTCAATATGAACCGCATGCCAGTAGTCCAGTCCGGCACGTTTAAGTGTAGCATCATCTGTCCGAAATCCCAATGGACGAACAAGATGCAGATGGGTACCCGTTGCCGCACACGTCCGCGAAATATTGCCTGTGTTAGCTGGAATCTCCGGTTCAACAAGAACGATGTGTAATGCCATATGTGTTAGATCTCCTTTTTTAGTTCAGGTTCATAATTACAACAATCCTTTAATTCTAAAGAAAAGCCTCCCACACGTCAATGTGGAAGGCTTTGGAACAGCTGCCGCTCAACCGTGAAAACCGCTTATCGAAGGCTCACTGCTGTAAGTTTTGGTCTTCTTACATTCAATTATCCGTTTGTTTGCTGGAAGTGGTTCATGAAGTCAGTAAGTGCCTTAACACTCTCATATGGTGCAGCATTGTAGATAGACGCGCGAAGGCCGCCTACACTACGATGCCCTTTCAGGCCAACAAAACCTTCCTGCTCGGAAGCTTTAATGAATTTCTTCTCCAGCTCCTCAGATGCAAGACGGAACGTCACGTTCATTAACGAGCGGTCTTCTGGCACAACACAGCCACGGTAGAAATCACCGGAAGAATCGATTGTATTGTAGAGCAGCTCGGCTTTTTTGATGTTCTTCTGCTCTACACCAGCCAGACCGCCCTGCTCTTCAATCCATTTCAGCACTTCGTTCACCATATAAACCGAGAAGGATGGCGGTGTATTGTACAGGGAGTTGTTGTCCACATGTGTACTGTAACGGAACATCGTTGGAATCGTTTTTGGAGATTCACTTACCAGTTCCTCACGTGCGATTACAACCGTAATGCCCGAAGGTCCAAGGTTTTTCTGAGCGCCTGCATAGATCATGCCAAACTGATTCAGGTCAAACGGTTTGCAGAAAATATCACTCGACATGTCTGCAATAAGCGGTGCAGATCCCGTATCAGGAAACGACTTGAACTGGGTACCTTCAATCGTTTCGTTGGAAGTGATATGAACATACGCTGTACGCTCAGGCAGCTGCAGGTTTGAAACATCCGGCAATTTCATAAATTTATCTGCTTCCGATGATGCAGCAATCTGCGTCTCACCAATCAGCTTCGCTTCAGACAGCGCCTTTTTGGCCCAGCTGCCTGTCATGATGTAACTGGCTGTCTGACCTTCCCCGAGCAAATTCATCGGCAGCATCGCAAACTGAGTGCTTGCACCGCCCTGCAGGAAGAGCACTTTATATCCTTTTGGATTGCCTAGCAGCGACAACAGACGCTCCTGGGCTTCATTATGTACAGACTCGTACACGGCCCCGCGGTGAGACATCTCCATGATCGACATACCTGTATTACGAAAATCTACAAATTCCGCCTGGGCACGCTCCAATACTTCTAATGGCAATGCTGCTGGTCCTGCATTAAAGTTATACGCTCTCTTTGTCACAAAATCCCCCGCCCTTTCCATCCTTAACTGACATATGAAGTAAATATTATCGCTATGATATCAGTATTCCCTGACCGCTTCAAGGGAAATATGCACTGAAAATGCATTCCAGGCTATCAAATTCCTTTATCACCCTAAAAAGTTAAAGCACTGCACTGTTTGCTTCAAGGAAAAGCCTCCGAGAGCAACTCCCGGAGGCTTTGAGCTGGAACCACTCGGGTCCCGACCCCGACCGATTAGCAGTCGAAGTAAAGGCTGTACTCGTGCGGATGAATGCGGATTGCAACAGCTTTAGCTTCATCGCGCTTGAGGTTGATATAATTATCGATGAATTCTTTTGTGAATACGTCGCCTTCAGTCAAGAACTCGTGGTCAGCTGCGAGTGCATCCAATGCTTCTTCGAGGGAAGCCGGTACACTGCGGATGTTTTCTTTATCTGCATCAGACAGGTCATAGATATTTTTGTCCAGTGGACCATATCCAAGCTCAGTCGGGTTGATTTTGCGTTTGATTCCATCCAGACCCGCCATCAGCATTGCAGAGAATGCCAGGTATGGGTTAGCTGTGGAGTCAGGTGTACGGAACTCGATACGACAGCCTTTAGGTGTTACAGCAGCAACCGGGATACGAACAGCTGCGGAACGGTTACCTTTGGAGTATACCAAGTTAACTGGTGCTTCATAACCAGGTACAAGACGTTTAAACGAGTTTGTACTCGGGTTTGTCAAAGCGATCAGTGCCGGAGCATGGTACAGAATACCGCCAATGTAGTGCAGAGCCATTTCGCTCAGGTTTGCATATCCACCTTTGTCATAGAACAATGGGGAGTCACCATCGAAGATGGATTGGTGAACGTGCATTCCGCTGCCGTTGTCGCCAAACAATGGTTTTGGCATGAACGTTGCTACTTTGCCATATTGACGTGCTGTATTATGAACGATGTATTTGTATACAAGCAGGTTATCTGCTGTTTTCTTCAACGTATCAAAACGGAAGTTGATTTCAGCTTGACCAGCTGTTGCTACTTCATGGTGATGACGCTCGATAGACAAGCCGGCTTCTTCAAGCAAACGGCACATTTCACTACGAATATCTTGTTGAGTGTCCACTGGTGCTACTGGAACATATCCGCCTTTTGTGCGAACTTTGAAGCCCAGGTTACCGCCTTCTTCTTTGCGGTTAGTGTTCCATGCTGCTTCTTCGGAATCTACATAATAAGAGGAGCTGTTAGTGCCGCTCTCATAACGAACATCGTCGAAGATGAAAAACTCGGATTCCGGTGCGAAGAACGCCGCAGTACCTACGCCGCTTTCTTTCAGGAAAGCTTCAGCTTTCACTGCGATGCTGCGCGGGTCACGCTCATAACGCTCGCCATCCGGTGTGAAAATGTCGCACATAACATTCAGTGTAGGGTGTGCAGTGAACGGATCGACATAAGTCGATTCAGGGTCCGGCATCATAACCATATCGGACTCTTCAATACCGCGGAAACCTTGGATCGAAGAACCATCAAACGCTACTCCATTTACGAACGTGTCTGCATCAACAGCCGAAGCTGGCAAAGAGATATGATGCGCACGACCAGCCAAATCTACAAAGCGAAAATCTACCCACTCGATGTTGTTCTCTTGAATTGATTTCAATACGTTTTCAACCGACATGTATTCGTCCTCCCAAATATTCCGAACATTAAACAACCCCACGAAGAAAATGTCTATATATTCGAATTTTTTTCTGTCGTCATTATAAAATCTCAAATGTGACATCGTCAATACTTATGTAAGGTATTTTTTGAAGATATGTTAGGTATACTTACATTTTGGAATACATATAAATTCATATAACAACGTTTTTTGTTTACATTTGACTGGTTTAATGCGGTGAAGTAACCCCGAAAATCGCCTAAATGATGGAAAAACATAACATCATAAATGTTTCTTATCACCTTTGATTAATAAATATGTTCATCCGCGTAAAATAGACGAAAAACCGGACATCTCCCTCAATTGTTCACAAAGAACAATTCGAGGCAAAAGTCCGGTTTGAATGGGTATTTTCCGTTATACAGCTGAATTATACCCCTACACGTGCCGGGAAAAAGTCAGCAGGCTGTTTAGCTGTGTTAAACGTTTTGCCCACAATCGGAGCTAATTTCTCCAGATCCTGCAGCAGGTTAGCAAACTGATCAGGGAACAGGGATTGCACGCCATCTCCAGTCATAGAGTTGTCGGGATCGGTATGCATCTCAATGATCAAACCGTTTGCTCCGGCAGCTACCGAGGCTTTGGTCATTGGCTCGACCAGCTCACGACGGCCTGTTCCATGGCTCGGGTCAGAGATTACTGGCAGATGGCTAAGAGACTGCAATACAGGGATTGCTGACAGATCAAGCGTATTTCGCGTGTAAGACTCGAATGTGCGGATACCGCGTTCACACAGCATTACATTCGGATTACCGCCTGCGAGAATGTATTCTGCTGCATTAAGCAGTTCATCGTATGTCGCACTGAATCCACGTTTCAGCAATACAGGTTTACCACACTCACCCAGCTTGCGCAGCAAATCAAAGTTCTGCATGTTCCGTGTTCCCACCTGCAAAATATCCGCGTACTCCGCACAGATATCTACATACTCCGGTGTCATCACCTCTGTGATCGTCAGCAGGTTATGCTTCTGTCCTGCTTCAGCCATCATGATCAAACCTTCTACACCTGTTCCCTGGAAGCTGTAAGGGCCTGTGCGTGGTTTGAAGGCACCTCCGCGAAGCACCTGTCCGCCCGCAGCCTTAACAAGTCCAGCGATTTCATCAATCTGTGCTGCAGACTCAACGGCACAAGGTCCGCCCATTACGACAAGCTCTTTGCCGCCGATATCTACACCTTTAATAGAGATGACAGTGTCTTCCGGGTGGAAGTCACGGCTTGCCAATTTGTACGATTTTGAAATCTTCACCACATTCTCTACACCCTTCATCTGGCGCAGATGTTCCTGCATTTTCGGCTCCACTTTACCGATCAGACCGATGATGGTGCGATCCTCTCCGCGAGAGACATGTGCCTGAAGCCCTTCCTTTTCAATAACACTAACGATATCCCGGATTTGATCCTCCGAAGTATTCTTGCCTGCAATTACGATCATATTTTTCCCATCCTTCCTTTTATAAGAGCACCTGTGTGTATTTTGTTCGTCTGGTTGTGTTAATTTGTGAATGTAAATTCAGATCAAACTCTGTCGCACTTAAACGCTTGTTCGCTTTTAAGCTTTTAATCACTAAAGCAAATATATCACAGTTATTTCTCTTCGTCAAGATGAAACATACCTGCACTTGTCTCCACAGAGCATAAAAAAAACATCCTGCTCGCCATATCCAATAAAGGAATGACACAGCAGGATGTTCCCGTTTCGAGATTATGTGGTGCGGGTTTTCTCTCTAACCGGAGGCAATAGTTTACTCATGTTTACCGTACGCTTGATTTCCCAAGTCTCCGGCTGATCATGCTCATACTGCTCCAGGTACTGAATAACTTCCTTCGTAATTGGTGTTGGTGTTGAAGCTCCTGATGTCACAGCCACTTTCTGGACACCTTCTAGCCACTCCTGCCGGATTTCGGACACATCCGATACACGGTATGCAGTCACACCCGCAATCTCCTCTGACACCTGTGCCAGACGATTGGAGTTGTTACTGCGCGGATCACCTACGACAATCACCAGATCTGACTGACCTGCTTGTTCAGCTACTGCCTCTTGGCGTACCTGTGTAGCAAGACATATTTCATTATGAATCTCGGCACCGGGGAACTTCTCCAATAGCCGGCTCATTATATGCTTGATATCCCATTGACTCATCGTTGTCTGGTTGGTAATCAAAATTTTGCCCGCAGGCACTCGCAGCCCTTCGATCTCCTCTTCCTTTTCGATCAGATGCACATGGCCTGGCGCAACACCGATTGCCCCTTCTGGCTCAGGGTGGTTCTTCTTGCCAATGTAAATAATCTCATATCCCTCGGCCGTTTTCTCCCGAATCAGATCATGTGTCTTGGTCACATCAGGGCATGTTGCATCCACTGTGGTCAGCCCCTTCTCCCGAGCCAGCTTACGCACCTCCGGTGATACCCCGTGCGCGGTGAAAATGATCGTGCCGCTCTCCACCTGATTCAGAATCTCCATCCGATTAGGACCGTCAAGGGTAATAATACCTTCATCTTCAAAAGAATCTGTCACATGTTGGTTATGCACAATCATGCCCAATATATAAATCGGCCGTGGTAAATCCAGATTGCGTGCCGCCTGACGTGCCAGCACCATGGCGTCCACAACTCCGTAACAATATCCCCGCGGCGAAATTCGCAGTACTTCCACTTTGTTGCCACCCGCTTTCTTTCCCGGCTGTACAGCCGTTGTAATTGCAGTCTTTTCTATTATACCTTTATTCAATAGGCGGGGCAAAGACAACCGGCAGCCAAATGATAAACGTTGTTCCTTCGCCGCGTCTTGTCACAACTTCTACAGACCCGTTATGCTCCTCGATGATCCATTTGGCAATGGATAAACCGAGTCCAATGCCCGGCGTCGCTCCGCGGGATTCATCCGCACGGTAGAAGCGATCAAATATAAACGGCACCTGATCCCGTTCCATGCCGATCCCTGTATCGCTGATGCGCAGTCCAACCTGCCCTTTGTACAAGACAGCATCCAGGGTTACAGACCCCTCCGGTGTGTACTTAAACGCATTCTCGATAAAAATAAACAGCATCTGCTGCAAATAATCTTTGCTTCCGTTCACATAAATACCATTCAGAATCGACAGATCACCTGGAGACCAGTCTGCTTGCCGATCCAGAAATTGTGCTCTGCGTGCCACTTCCTGTACCAGAATTTGCAATGGAATCGGATTAAGCTCGATTTTCTGGCCTGTATCCGCTCTCGCCAGTGACAACATATCACTGATCAGACGGCTCATGCGTTTGCCCTCATCGGCCATATCCTCGATCGCTTCCAGAGACATCTGCCTGATCGTTTCTTCATCCAGATTCGGGCGATCCCCGCCCTCCTGATCCCACAGCTTTTTCAGGAAATCCACATTGCCTCGAATCGTTGTCAGAGGTGTGCGCAATTCATGAGAAGCATCTGATACAAAGCGGCGCTGTGCGGCATTTGTCTCTTCCAACCCACGGAAAGACAATTCGGTACGCTCCAGCATATTGTTCACCGTCTCGATCAGACGTCCGATCTCATCCTTTGGCCCGTTGTACTGAATACGAACGCTGAGATCATCACCTGATTGAATCTGATTAGCAGCATCGATCACATAAACCAGTGGCCGCATTGACTTGCGAGCCAGGATCAAACCGGATGTGATGGCAAGCGCCATGGCTACCAGCCAGCCAAAGACGAGAATGTTCCGCAGCGCTTCCAACAAACGCTCCTGTGAGCTGACATTCGCACCCACCTGAAGCAAACCTCTGATCTCATTGGTCCCCTGAAGCGATAGAGCTTGCTGGTTCACCAGAAAAGGGATGCCATGCACTGTAATTTTGGAAATGCCAATTTCATCGCGAATATTATTAATATTGACGATGGGGAATACTATTCCTGCTTTCTCCAGATTGCCCGAGGACTTGTATGATCCCGTCCGGTAATCGACCAATTGAATATAAATCTGAGCCTCTTGCAGCTGACTCTCTGCATACGGATCAAGATCAAGAGTCTGCGATAACGGATTAAACCCGATCTGCTCCGTGATCCTCAGACTTTTTTCCCTCAGCTGCTGCTCTACTTCATTGTACGTATTAAAATATACAAACGCATAAATGACGACACCCCAAAAAATCAGCACGGCTGCCAGAATCCCAGAGTACCATGCGGTTAGTCTCAACCGGATGGACATGTCAGGAGTCACCTCTCAAAATATAACCGGCCCCCCGGATCGTCTGAATGACACGTTTACCTCCATGCTCTTCCGTCTTCTGTCTCAGCATGGCGATGTAGACCTCCAGAACGTTGGATTCTCCGCTGTAATCGTATCCCCAGATTTTGTCCATAATCAGATCTCGAGACAACACCCGCCTAGGATTCTGCATAAAGAGATGCAGCAATTCGAATTCCTTCGCCGTCAGCTCCAGACGTTTTCCATCCCGGAGCACTTCACGCGAATCATTATCCAAAATGATATCTTCATATACCAGACGGTTATCGGCCACACTGCTGATATCGGATTTACGGCGCAGCAAAGCCCGGACGCGAGCGAGCAGCTCTTCCAGCGCGAACGGTTTTACCAAATAATCATCAGCGCCGGTATCCAGTCCTGTAACTCTGCTCTGAACCTCATCTTTGGCCGTGAGCATCAAGACCGGAACTGTGCTTCCGGCTTCCCTTAATCTGCGACATACTTCAAAGCCGTCAATTTGCGGCATCATCACATCAAGCACTACGATATCGGGTTCTTTGTCCATTAGTTTGCTCAGGCCTTCTGCCCCGTTGGAAGCTGTTTGTACGTCATATCCTTCAAATGCCAGCCCCCGGCGCAGCATTGATACTATTTTTTCATCATCATCTACAATTAAAATAGTTGATCGCATGGTCTTTCTCCTTTACCCTAACGTTTGTATTCCCATTGTAACAGGCCCAGGCTCGATTCGCACCTTCTCCATTCCAAGCGTGGTTTGAAGCTATAAAAAGGGCACAGTGCAAAAAACGGAAGGGCCGTCAAACCCTTCCGTTCTTATGCTTGCTTTTGCATCATGCGCAATTATTGCTGCTGTGTTTGTTCTGTATTGAAATCATTTTTGTTGCCGATTTTCACCTTCACATCAATCTTTTTGCCGTCACGAACGACATTCAGCGTAACCTCTCCGCCAACTTTTTGAGTCTTGATAAAATCAATCAGATCCTGGCTTGTTGCTTTTGGAGTACCGTTTACGCCGGTAATAATGTCATACGGTCTCAGGTCAGACTGATAAGCTGGCGATTGGTATACCGTGCTCGCTACAACTGAACCTTCCGTAATGTTTGTTCCCATTTGTTTAGCTACTTCTGGAGTAAGGTTCATAAGAGACGCACCAATGAACGGTACAGGTTCTTTAGGAACATCCTTGTTTTCTTTCAGATATTTCACAGCTTCAGAGATCACACTCGATGGTATTGCAAAACCAATGCCCTGTGCATCCGCACTCACAGCAACGTTCATGCCGATAACTTCACCATTCAGGTTGAGCAATGGACCACCAGAGTTCCCCGGGTTAATCGAAGCATCTGTTTGCAGCAGGTGGCTGTATTCACGAGTTTTTCCTGTTTCCTGATCCGGAATACTGATCGTACGTTCTTTCGCACTCAGAACCCCCGCAGTAACGGTGTGTTCGAAACCTTCCGGGTTACCAATCGCTACGAGCCATTCACCAACCTGGGTGTTGTTTGAGTTGCCCAGCGGCGCAACCGGGAAGTCTTTATCTCCGCTGTTTTTCTCAATCTTCAGCACCGCAAGATCCAGATCAAAGCTGCTGCCCAGCAATTTAGCTTCATAAGGCTTGCTGTTGTTTTCAAGTGTTACCTGAATGACGTCTGCACCCTGAACGACGTGCTGATTGGTCAGGATATAACCGTCTTTGTCAAAAATGAATCCTGAACCAATGCCCAGTGGAACAAGTTGATTGCTGGCCTGAGGCTGCTCGCTCTGACCTTGATTGCCACCAAGCCCATTATCATTACCGCCGCCAAAGAAGTATTGATACAGCGGATCATTGGTATTGGCTCCTCCCTGTCCTGAACCGCTGCGAGAGGACTGCTTCGCAAGTGTTTCAATCTTGACAACGGCTGGACTGGTTTGCTTAACAACGGACGATACATCCTCTTTGCCTGTTGGCAGAAGAGATGCTGTCACGTTATTTCCGCCGCCTGTATTACTTGGCGTCTCCTGCGCAGCAGTTTCATTTCCATTGGTTAGCGAAGCCTGCGGGGTAAACATGTTCGTTCTGTCTGCTGTGTACATCAGTACCGTGATAACCAACATACCGGCAATAAATGAGAACAGAAGGGATCTTACTGAAGACCTTGGTCTGCGATTGTTGTAATTCCATCCACCATTATTGTTGCCGCCATTCCCTTGACCGCCACCGTTCCCGGAACCGCTACCACCAGAGATTCTGCCTGACTGATCCGAAGCTCCGCTGTTATAGTAGGTCGGAACAGGCTTGACCGGATCTGGTCTCGTAATCTCTACATTTCCTTCTTGGCGTGCCCCGTCGGAGCCAGCTGTATCTTCCTGATTCACAGACTGAAACGGTCCATAAGAATAATAATACGAGGAATCATTATTGCCGGCAGAATTGCGATTTTCTGCTTGTGTCGTTTCCTTTTCCTCATCTTGTCGGTTCGATCTATAATTACGCTCGTCCATGCCTCTCTACCTCCCAATCTCTTATTCGCAAGAGATATTCTTTAACTGTCCTTATTTTGTACTTTGAACCTTAATCGCACCTTAAAAACAATTAAAAAGGAGATAAAAGCATGCAATATTTGCTGTTTTTTCCCGTCATAGCAGCATTTTCAGCTATTTTTCTTCACCCAGCCCTGTCGATGAGCATAAATAGCCAGCTGCGTGCGATCATCCATTTCACATTTCATCAGCAGATTGCTTACATGAGTTTTGACGGTTTTGATACTGATATGTAACTCTTCTCCAATATCTTTATTGGTTTTCCCCTCTGCAACAAGCAGCAGCACTTCCTTCTCCCGTTCCGTAAGTCCAGATTCACTTTCTCTTGCTGTGCGCTGCCGGATTCCTCTCGTCAAAGCCTGTGACACATCTCCCGTCATCACCGGCATGCCCCTGTTCGCACCTTGGAGAGCATAAATCAGTTCTTCGGCAGAGACGGTTTTCAGCACATAACTGACCGCTCCTGCTTCAATCGCTTGCACAACAAGGTCATCCTCCAGGAAACTGGTCAGCATCACAATTTTCATATTCGGAAATTCGGACATGATGGCCTCAGTCGCCTCAGCTCCATTCATGACGGGCATCATCAGGTCCATGAGAATCAGGTCCGGCTTATGCGTATCCTTCATCTGACGAAGCTGTTCCAGCGCGTCCTGACCATTCCCCGCTTCTGCCATCACATGAAAAGCAGGCTCCAGCATCAGATATGTTTTCAACCCCATCCGAACCATATCATGGTCATCCACAATCATTACGTTAACTTTGCCGTTCATTCCGTTTCCCCCTCTGACACATTCTGAAATTTAGGGATCAGCACCCGCACCGTTGTGCCGGCTCCAGGCTTGGATATAATCTGAACCTGTCCGCCAAGCTTCTCCGCTCGTTCCCGCATCGTAGACAAACCGTATGACCCCGGACGTTCGGTTTGCTGCAGGAAACCATGCCCGTCATCACTGATGCTCATGCTGATCTGATGCTCAGATTCCCGAATCGCCAGGCTAACCAGTCCGGCTTCTGCATGTTTAACCACATTCGCTACAGCCTCCTGAATAATGAGAAACAGCTGGTGCTCAATGGCATCCGAGACTCCGCCATCCAGTTCCAGCTCTTTCACGCCTTTAAGTCCGTTTTGCCGGCAGTAGTCAGGGAACCAGCTGTCCAGCGCAGCTGCCAGATCACGCCCTTCCAGCTCTACCGGGCGAAGCTGGGCAATCAATCCGCGCATCTGACGCTGTGCAGTATGAGACATCTGAATTAATTGGTCCAGTACATTGCGTCCATGCTCAGGATTCATCTCCAGCAGACGCGGCAGCGATGAAGCCGACATATGCATGGCGAACAATTGCTGGCTGACAGTGTCATGCAGGTCTCTTGCCATTCGCTTGCGTTCCTCAATCACTGCACGTTCAGATGCCTGCTCCTTCTCAATGACTTCCTGCTCGCCCAGCCGCTGAAGCAATCTCATTTTATTTTCGATGGATTCCATCATCACATTAAATTCCTGATACACCCGCCCGAATGAAGCATCGTCAGCCTCCGGCATACGTACAGCCATATTGCCCTTGGACACTTTAAGCATATTCAGATCGAGCAGATCAATTTTCCGTTGCAGGCGAAGCGCCGCGATATACCCCGTAACAATCGTGCCTGCAATAACAACTCCAATAAAAGTCCATGCCCGGTTGCGATTTGTGACTAATAACAACACATCACCAAATAACAGATAGAACCCAACCACTGTAATTAACCCGGTTAACACAAAATACGTCATCAGTTCCCACTTGTTTGCTTTGAGAATCGTTCGAATCATGTGTTAACCCACCTTATTCACTTTGACGTCACCGATAAATACACTGGCGATAATTCGCACTTTTTTACCAGTTTCCATATAATGCGGAGTTTCTTCCTGCGCGCTGCCCATAAAACCGCCACGTTTGTGATCCAGAAGCTTCATGTCTCCGATAAACGAATTCGTTGTGAGCGAGATGCCGAGATCCATATCCTCTGGAACAAATACCTTCACATCACCGATAAAATGTGAAATGACAATTTTGGTCTCTCCATAAGGAATTTGTGCTTTGGTCAAGTCAATCACCGTATCCCCAATAAATGATGAGATATTCATCGGTTTAAGTGAGAATACCTCCTTACCCATATGAAAATCGCCAATAAACGTAGATTTATTAAAAGTTTTGGTTCCGTAATCTTCTTGATAACCATAGCTGTGGGAGTGACCGAAGCCTCCATATTTCTGTTCTCCCGAATGGGTATTGTAGTGCTTGTCAAACGAATCCTTATCGCCGCCGTTTACATTCTGCTGCTGCTCACCCGAATGAAACGATTGCTGCTTGCCTGACACGGATTCCTGATTTGGCTTGCCAAACGTTTTCTCGAACTCTTCGTCGAATGACGAAGGCATCTCCAAATCCTTATCAGACAAAGGCTTATATGGCTGCTCAGGAGGCGAAGGCGGGGTCATACTTCCTTTTCCTTGATGTTTTCGGTCACGATGCCCTGGTCCGATCAATACATACAAACCGCCACCAATCAACAGAATCGGGATCAGATAGCGAATGAATTCTCCGATTGAGTATCCGATCACGCCCAGATTACGTGCAAGAAAAAATCCGCCTATAGACAAGACGATCACTGGCCCAAACGCCGCGTATCCACCATGACGCCGAATTTCCGTCAAACCTTTGACTCCCCACCAGATGAGGAACACCGGCCAATATGTTCTGAAAATATATCCTACATCAATGTCATATCCCAATTGTTTGAGCAAGATCATTGCACCAATAGCGATAAGAGGTATGCCAACCCACCAGCGTTCAAGCGTAGATCGTTTCATCACTCATTTCTCCTTCGTCGTTATTATAAATCCAGTGTACATCAGACGAGTTGATGTTAACAGCGCCGACAGGTTGAAGTTGTCTCAGTCCCGAGACCGAGTGTCGAGGAATATTATGTAAAATATATTATTATTCTATATAAATTGAACTAAAGAAACGACATTATACCGATGAACGGTTAATGATCGACAAAGCGCGTTGTAATGGGGCAAAAATACCGGCCTTGGCAGGCTGTTTAAGTCGAAGAGGGAATGCTAACGATCCCCCTAGAGCTTATTTTCCCCTGAATCGGGGACATTTGAATTCTAACGATTTCCAGGAAGCTTATTCCATTGGAATCCTGAAAAATGAGCCTGATCAAGCTGGTTTCAGCAGAATAGCGTCTCTGGGGATCGTTAGAATTTTCCAAAGCCCGAATATGCCGAAATAAGGCTTCTCCTGATCGTTAGCGCTCGCGGTAGAAGGTGGCAGTGCAGACTTGCACTTGCCATGAGCGATGCACGATTTTGACGACTAATGCCGGAATTGATGAGCATATTGGAGTGGATTGTGTACATTCTTTAGTTCAACTTTCTAATACTCAATAATGCAAAAGAATACAGAGAAACACCCCGGAGCTGCTGCCCCAGGGTGTTATGCCTACTCCATTTTGCGTTTCATAGATATTTTCTGCTGCATACTGTTATTTGTTATGCACTTCATCCCAATAGGTGAATGGCAAAACTTATTTTTTCATTTTGCCTGCGCGGCCTGTTTGACCTGTGTTTTCCACACCAAACTCGGCATTATATTTTTCATCAGGTGTTTTGTAATTATCTTGCACTTTGCTTTGAGCAGCTTGCTTCACTTTAGAAGCAGCACTTCCATTCTCCTGACCAAACTCAGCATCATACTTCTCGTTAGGCGTTTGAGACCCTTGGAATTTCTTTGCCACAACGAATCACCTCTCTCTTCATATTTACACTGCAGATGGCAGCGCGGGGTTCGTCCCCAGTCAATATTATGTGAAGAGCGGCTTGCTGTTATTCAGGCAACACATTCCATATCAGATGGCCTTATCAAGCCAGGAATCCGGAACGGTTTTGTAGACATCAATGGCTTTGGACAGCTCTTTAAGCATTTCCTCCGTACATTTCCCGGCGCCTTGCTTGATCACCTGAACCTCAACATCCTTTTTTCCCCATTCCTTGTATACCTGCTTTGTGGTTGGAAAGTACAGATCGATTTTGTTTCCTTTGATTGCCGAGCCGGTATCTGCAACAATTCCATAACCGTAACCGGGAATATACAGAATGGAGCCCATCGGAAACAGCTTCGGATCAGCAGCGATCGTGGAGACCGTTTCCTTGTCTCGACGTACCTTTACACCTGAATATGTGATGCCGTATTGAGGATGCTTCGGTGTTTTGCCTGTAGATTCAACACCTGCTGTATATCCCGTTGCAGTCACCTTTTTAGTTCCCAAAATTTGTTCCGAACGCGGGGCAAGCACTGGCATGCCCGGATCAACCGGGTCAACCACTCGTTTCGCCTGAAGCTCGGGTTTTGGAAGCACAATCGGCTGCGGCGACCACATCAAAGCCATATATGCTAAAGTCGTTAATTGGGCCTCGTCCGTATACAGCGGTTGAGCCTGGTCTAACCTGGATGGTCGCTCCAATGCCGCAACTCGGCTCACTTCATGATCTTCATCCGTTTTGATTGGATGTACATGCAGGATCGTACTTTCCTCTTCAAATATATAGGCCTGGGCCTGATTGAAACTCATCAAAATCCCAGCAAAGATAAAGCAGCACATGATGATGAACTTGTTTTCATTCACATTTGAAACATACTTTTTCATGTTCATGGTATAACCTCCCCCTCACTTGCAAAGGGTTACCAAAAAACATGTATTCTATACCTTGCCTCATATACAGCGCATGATTACACATCAAAAAACCGTCTGATACACGCAGGGGTGCTTCCCTGCTTCTCAGACGGCTTTCACAAGACATTAAACTTGTCTTGAAGCAATTTCCTCTTTCAACTGGGCAACGATCTCGTCCACCAGCTTCATACCCAGATCACCTTCTCCGCGTTTACGAACGGATACCGATGCTGCATTTTTCTCGTTCTCACCCACAACGAACATGTATGGCATTTTCTCCAGCTGCGCTTCACGGATTTTGTAACCCAGCTTCTCGTTGCGAAGATCCGCTTCGGCCGAGATGCCTGCACGTTTCAGCTTCGCTTCAACTTCACGCGCATACTCGTCATAGTTGCCGGATACCGGAATGACTTTGGCTTGAACAGGAGACAACCACAGCGGGAATGCACCTGCGAAGTTCTCCAGCAAAAATGCAGTGAAACGCTCCATTGTACTGATTACCCCGCGGTGAATAACGACTGGACGATGCTTCTGTCCATCATCACCAACATACTCAAGCTCGAAGCGCTCAGGCAGCAGGAAGTCCAGTTGAACCGTAGACAATGTTTCTTCTTTACCGAGTGCTGTTTTGATCTGTACGTCAAGCTTCGGACCATAGAATGCCGCTTCGCCTTCGGCCTCATAGAACGGAAGATCCAGCTCTTCCACAACTTCACGCAGCATGCGCTGGGACATTTCCCACATCTCGTCGTTCTGGAAGTATTTCTCGGTGTCTTGCGGATCACGGTAAGACAGGCGGAAGCGATATTCGTGAATACCGAAGTCTTTATACACCGTCTGGATCAGCTCAATGACACGAGCGAACTCTTCCTTGATCTGATCTGGACGTGCGAAGATATGAGAATCATTCAATGTCATCGCACGGACACGATGCAGACCTGTTAACGCACCTGACATCTCATAACGATGCATCATCCCGAGTTCTGCGATACGGATTGGCAGATCACGGTAGCTGTGCATGTTGGATTTGTACACCATCATATGGTGAGGACAGTTCATCGGACGAAGAACCAGTTCCTCGTTATCCATGATCATTTTCGGGAACATATCTTCCTGGTAGTGCTCCCAGTGACCGGAGGTTTTGTACAGCTCGACATTACCCAGAACCGGCGTATATACGTGTTGATACCCAAGACTTTCCTCCAGATCCACAATGTAACGCTCCAAGGTACGGCGCAGCTTGGCACCATTCGGCAGCCAGATCGGCAGTCCTTGTCCTACAAGCTGGGAGAAAGTGAACATTTCAAGCTCTTTACCCAGTTTGCGGTGATCACGTTTACGCGCTTCCTCCAGGAAGTGTAGATGCTCGTCCAGCTGTGCTTTTTTCACAAAAGCCGTACCGTATACACGCTGCAGCATTTTGTTTTTGCTGTCTCCACGCCAGTAAGCACCAGCTACATTCATCAGCTTGAACACTTTAATTTTGCTTGTCGATGGCACGTGCGGTCCACGGCACAAGTCGAAAAACTCGCCTTGCTCATAGATCGTAATTACACTATCCTCCGGTAAAGCATTGATCAACTCCAGTTTGTATGGGTCTCCAACTTCATTGAAGATGTTGATGGCTTCCGCACGGCTGACTTCCTTGCGCACGATAGGCAGATTTTCATTGACGATGCGTTCCATTTCCTTTTCGATCTTCTGCAAATCTTCCGGGTTCAGCGGGTGCTCAAGGTCCATATCATAATAGAAGCCATCCTCAATGACAGGTCCTACGCCCAGATGCACCTCTTTGTTTCCGTACAGGCGTTTAACCGCCTGAGCCAGCAAGTGTGCTGTACTGTGACGCATCACTTCAAGACCTTCCGGAGAGTCCAGCGTAACAATCTCCACCAGTGCACCTTCATGAATTGGAGTAGATAAATCCACCACGATGCCATCCAGCTTGCCTGCTGCCGCATTTTTACGAAGACCGCTGCTGATCGAAGCAGCTACATCCTCAATACTGCTGCCATCCGCATACTCACGTACCGAACCATCCGGTAGTTTAATGTTAACTGCCATTTGTCTCATCCTCCTGTAAAATAAACATCGTACATCTTCATTGTCTTTCATTTTGGACTTAGTTATCTAATGCGCCCCCCGATGCCCAGCATAACGGCAGGAACGCAAAAACACCCGTCCCGGTCAAGGGACGAGTGTTATACTCGTGGTTCCACCCTAATTCAGCTGATTATTCCTGTAGCAGGAATGCAGCCCTCATTGGCATGTCGGTAACGGGCATGACCCGGCAGATCCTTACTCACAAAACACGCCCATCTGCTGAGATGGTGGAATAATCCGGTTTTATTTTCAAAATTGCAGCTCCAAAGGGGTAAACCATATGTGATATCCGGAGGAAATTTCAGCCCAGGTTCCTCTCTCTGCACCGATCAGGCATGTGGCTCTTGTCTTTGTCATCGCTTTTGCTTATCAAGTTCATTGTATTGCACCTTTCCGTGAACCAATCACGGATCAACAGTTATTATAATTGCCGAGATCGCCTGCGTCAAGACCTGTCAGCAATACCGACCGAAGCACTTCACACTCGGGACATTGATGGCATATTTCAACCTTGTCCTCGAAAATCTGGCATATCGTGGAGATGATCGGCAGCTCCGGTGTGCTGGTATGCAGCATGACCTTTTCCGGTGATATCGAAATAAGCGTACTCACGATCATATCTTCAATATCCATCTCCAGTTCGATGCCCGGCATCTCAACGACTACCTGCTCATCCTTCTTGACCGGCAGCAGATTAAAACCTGCATCAAGCACCTGGAACTCATGTTTGTCTTTATGGATCAGATGGATCAAGGGAACCTTTGCCTCCTGGAAAAATACAAAGTATTTAAGCAAGCCCATGAACTCCTCGTACTGCCGATCCATCCAGAATTCATCCAGCGCGTATTCCACCAGTTCCTGAAGCTCCTGCTTGTAGGAACGGATACGAAAATTCATCAGACCTTCCAAAGGAAAAAAGTGAACCTCCTCCAGATTCTGGCGCAAACTTTTGGCCAGTGTTTCACGGCGTCGCTCACGAAGGCCGGGCTGATCCAGATCACCGTTAAACAGCAGCGGCATACAGATCCGATGAACCTTTTCCACTTCGTGCTCATCCATAACCGAACATGTTTTGGCAATCATATCCTCTACAATCGCTCGTTCGTACGTCTCCATAATAAAATCCGCAATGCCATAAGATAACAGATCACTTATTCGGGGAAGCCACTGCTGAAAATGCTCGTGATTTTCATTGCCCCTGCATATCCAGACTGCTCTGCCGTCTTTATATTTGAAGCTGAGCCGAAAACCTCTTTTGCTTATATGTAAACCTTTGATCTTTTCCTTGATGCACTGATAAAAGCGATCTGCCTCCACCTGTCCAGACACATCGGTCCATACTGCGAACAGTTCCATTCAAATCACTCCTTTCCTTTCTCTTCAAAGTATATGGCAAGGCCTACAGGGATATACGAAGCGGTTTGATGGAAAGGGTGTCATGATTTCTCAGCATAAAAGGAGGAGGTAGAGACAATAAAAAAATGGTTAGGAGATAAAGACTGTAACCATCTAACCGATGTCCCGGCCCCTTCGACTATTCACGAATCAAGCACGGCTGTCTTTGCCTTTCTGCGCTGCAGCGTTTGTATTCCAGGTTTCGGAGGTACAGAGAGACGGACAGATGGCTCTATGGCGGCTTGGTAGAACCAATTACACCGTAAGAATGATAGACACGTGTGACAGTTATGCCGGTGTTGGTGAGAACATATTCATTGACATAGCCACAGTCATGCAGATGCTTGTGAACCCCAGGTATAATTTGAGTGTGAGTGTAAGTTTAACGATTTCAGATGACCTTACTTGTCGGGTTTTGAACGTTCTGGAATTGTAACGATTCCCAGAGGTCTTATCCCACTTAAAATCAAAGAAACTGTCCTGTTTTCATGCGAATTCCTTGAAATAAGGTTTCCTGAGATCGTTAAAATTTTAAAGTAGAGAAAACACTCCATATAAGGTTTCTACGAATCGTTAGAATTTTTCCATGCTGAAAATGAGGATTTGTAGGAGGATCATCCTAGCCGTTGAACTTGGTTCGATTACTTCTAACCCTGTGATGAGGGTAACAGAATCAATGTTTTTAAGGATATTTGAATGGATGTGTTTCGAAGACAATATAATTGAACGTTTTGAAAACACGCAATGAATGGTTTGGAGTTAAGACAAAAATGTGTTATTATTTTTATAACAGTATGTTTCACGGAAGGAGGGAAGCCAAAAATGAGACCACATCTTAGACTGCTTCATCACGCGATTATTATCATTTTGTGCGTTTTTCAGGCGCTGTGCTTCCCCATTCCAATGCAGTCTGAATCTGCCGTTGGTGTATCCGTTGAAGCCACTTCGAATAAAGAAGTGCTCGAAGTACTGGTTCAAATACCCGAGGTTCAGCACAAACCTGCCATTCGCAAAAATACACAAGTCATGTCCAAGCTTGCTGCTGTAACGCAAACCAAGCCTGTATTTCTTGTCCTCGCACTCTTCATTGTGCTGCGAATTCCCACTGCAGGTCTGTCTTTCAAACCGTGGTATTGTTTGTTCAAGCGCAGATTATTTCTGCTGCCAATCAAGTATACCAGTATGTATTTATCCCTCACTCCGATGGCACCCAAATACGCCAGCGCTCGATAAGCGCCTGTTTGCCGTATTTTACCGGATGCCTGCGCATGGAGCCACCTCTTCCATAAGACGGTGTTCTCGTGCATAACCTACAACCCTTTATGTGAACGTTAAATTGGAAACACACGATCATCTGAAACACACAATTGCAGCTCTTATTTTGCTGTACCTTAATTTGCAGAACAATCCATTTTCACATTATATATTCGGCTGCGTCAGGAATTACTGGCTCTGTTTCCCCGCACCATTTGATGTTCCGCTTGAGCAGCAGATGACCTGATCTCGGGAAGCCAAGCCTTCCTTCTATGGCCAGCCTCAACCACTAAGGAGGCATACTATCCATGGATGTACGCGAAACAGATTTGCCGGGAATCGGCAAGAAATTTCAGATTGAAACAAGCAGCGGTGACAAAATCGTTATCATTATTCACGATGATGGACGCCGGGAGATGTATCATTTTGAATATGAAGATCCAGACCAAAGCATTTCCATGATTACGCTGGACGACAATGAAGCGAGACAAATTGCAGCCATCGTGGGTGGACTAACTTATAAACCAAAACAGCTCGAGAATATTGAAGTGACGTTTGACGACCTCATTATCGAGTGGTACAAAATCGAAGCTTCATTTGGATGCATTGGCAAATCCATTGGTGAATTGAATGTACGTCAAAACTCTGGCGCAACAGTCATTGCTGTTGTGGAGAAAAATCATAAAAAACATATCAGCCCAGGTCCGGAGGTTGTGATTAGCGCAGATTCAACGGTTGTTGCCGTTGGCGAACGCAACCAGCAGAAACTTTTCAAGTCCCTCCTCCTGACGGGAAGGGGGTAACTCGATGGATCATTTGATCTTTGAAGTAGGTCTGGCACTGGTGCTCATTGCAGCAGCCGGCCTTTTATCCGCTAAACTGAGATTTTCGGTTGTACCGTTTTATATTCTGATCGGTATGGCCGTCGGACCACATGCCATGCAAATCTGGCATCTGGACTTCCGTTTCATTGAAAGTCAGCCGTTTATCGATTTTATGGGCCGTATCGGTATCCTGTTCCTCCTGTTCTATCTGGGGCTTGAGTTCTCTGTAGGCCGTCTGGTCAAGTCGGGCCGCTCCATTGTAGTCGGCGGCTCGATCTATATCGGGATTAACTTTACATTGGGATTAGTCTTTGGTTTCGCCTCCGGCTTCCCGGCAGCTGAAGCTCTTGTAATTGCAGGAATTACCACGATCTCATCCAGTGCAATTGTCGCCAAGGTGCTGGTTGATCTGAAACGAACTGCGAATCCGGAAACGGAAATGATTTTGGGCATTATTATGTTTGAGGACGTCTTCCTCGCAGTATATATTTCGATCCTGTCCGGACTTGTACTCAGTGATTCATCCTCGATCGGAGGCGTAATCCTGTCTGCATTGATCGCTCTTGGCTTCATGCTGATTGTTATCATTATCGGACGTAAAGCTACACCGCTCCTGAATAAACTGCTCAAGATCCGTTCCAACGAATTATTTTCACTTGTTGTTTTCGGTGCATTGTTCCTGGTTGCCGGCTTCTCCGAAACGATTCATGTTGCTGAAGCGATCGGTGCTTTGCTGGTCGGCCTTGTGCTTGCCGAAACCGAGCATGCGAAACGGATTGAACATTTGATTCTGCCATTCCGTGATTTCTTCGGAGCGATCTTTTTCTTCAGCTTCGGACTCTCTATTGACCCATTATCTCTGGGTGGTGAAGCCGTATGGCTCGCATTGATTGCCGTTGTGATCACATTGTTCGGTAACTTCCTTGCAGGCATGCTGGCTGGGCGAAGCGCAGGTCTGTCACCGAAGGCATCCGCTAATATCGGATTAACCATTGTATCTCGTGGAGAATTTTCAATTATTATGGCAAACATGGGTAAAGCGGGCGGATTGTTGCCATTGCTTCAGCCGTTTGCTGCACTATATGTATTAATTCTAGCTATACTTGGACCACTGCTAACCAAGGAATCCAAACATGTATTTAATTTGTTGAATAAAATATTTAAGTTCAAAGATGCACGCAAAAAGAAAGAGGAACCTAAAGTGCTGCAGAAAGAAGGATAAATTTCATGTGTCTGTGCAGAGCAGACAGTTGAACGAATCAAGTAACTAAGCGGCTGCACGCCGAACTTTCTGTGAACACCCCAGGGAGAATGGCTCGAAAGCCGCACATAAGGAGGATGACCTGTGAAAGCACCTCTGATATCGGCTAATCCGGCGCCACACACTGCCAAGAAGACCAGCATATCCTCTTCTCACCGCTGGTTGAACCTGTTTCTGGTCATTGTTGGCGGGATTCTGGCCTCCGTGGGACTTGAATTGTTTCTGCATCCCAATAAAATCATTATTGGCGGCATAACGGGAATCTCTTCCCTTTTCGCACATTGGACTGAGCTTCAAATCGGATTATTCCTGTTTCTATTCAACGTTCCGTTTATATTTTTATCGTACAGAATTGTGAAGAAAAAATTTGTACTGGTTACTGTTCTGGGTCTGGTTGTCTTTTCGATCGGTGCCATTGTGCTACATCCCATGCCGCCGCTCGTCGAGCATCCCTTGGCTGCTGCCATGTTTGGCGGTTTATGTCTGGGGCTCGGAATCGGGCTGGTCGTTCGGTATGGCGGGACACTGGATACGCTGGAAATCGGTGATCCGTCCTCCCGGCCGCCTGAACGTGTCTTTAGCGGGAAACGGATGCTTATCGAAAAAATAATCATGCTGCTTAACCTGATTATCCTGACAGCTGCTGGTGTTGTTTTTGGCTGGGATCAGGCCATGTATTCTGTCATCGCATATCTGATTGCCTATGAAATGGTATACCTTGCATTCCGGGGATTCTCCACGAAACGCAGCATATGCATTCTCACGACACAAAGCACTCAAGTTGAAAAAGCTGTGCGCAAGCGCCTTCGCAGGGAACCTCAGAGCCTCCCTGCTGCGGAGTCCTACCCCATCGCTGGAGCAGCAGGCTGGATCGGTCAGATTCCAGGGGCACTTTATTACGAAGTGCATTTCCTGGAGATGATCTGGCTGAAAACGATCGTTCGCCATATTGATCCGTATGCAGGCATTGTAGCGAATCCAGAAAAGTAACATTGTACGGAGTGGAAAAAACACAAGCACTATAACAAAACGCTCTCTCCCCTGATGAGGAGATGGATTAATATCCATACTCGTCACATGGGAAGAGAGCGTTTTGTTGTTTAACCTGCTGCAAATATAAATTTATATGAGAAATTATAATTCAACAATAGCTTTCACCACTTGAGTTTCGGGCAACAACCAGGCTTCTATTGCTGTTGGCAGCTCATCAAATGCAGCACGATGTGTAACATAGCCATCCATACTTAATTTTTTGCTGCGCAGCGTGGAGAGCACCAGTTCAAAGTCCTCACGTGTTGCGTTCCGACTACCCAGCATACTCATCTCCCGTTTATGAAACTCCGGGTCATGGAACGTGATGTCTGCTTTAACCAGACCGACAAAGATTAACTGCCCGCCGTGTGCCACGTAGGGGATAGCGCCGTTCATGGAATGAACATTGCCTGTCGCATCAAATACAGCCGTCGCATAGTCTCCGTCAGTGATCTCGGACACGCGCTGTAATGCCTGATCATCCGCTTGTACCGTTTCGTCTACTCCGGCCCAGGTTCGACTAAGCTCCAGCCTGTCCAGATTACGATCTACTGCAATAACGTAAGCACCTGCCTGCTTGGCAAAAGCCATTACACCCAGTCCGATAGGCCCTGCACCAATGACGACTACACGTTCTCCCGGCTGGAGTGCGGCTCTGCGAACGGCGTGAGCCCCGATGCTAAGCGGTTCCACCATGGCTGTCTCATCAAGTGTTAAACCATCTGCCTTCAGCAGATGAGATACAGGTACCGCAATGCGTTCTCTCATGCCCCCATCAACATGGACTCCCATGACCTGCATTGATGCACAACAATTTGTCTTGCCTGAGCGACAAGCGATACAGTGTCCGCAGTGCAGATAAGGGATAATGCTGACTTGATCTCCAGGCTGCAAGCCTGCCTCATTCGGCCCAATCTCTTCGATAATGCCAGCCAGCTCATGACCGAGCACACGTGGATACGTAAAGAACGGCTGATTGCCTTTGTACGCATGCAGATCTGTACCGCAGATGCCGATACGCTGAATCGCGACCAACGCTTCTCCTTCAGCTCTTTCTGGCTGCGGCAGCTCTTTCAGCACCAAACGATCTATTTCTTCACATACGATAGCTCTCATGCCTGTTCCTCCTTGGTTGCATTCAACGTTGTGTTCATGTTTGTGTTATACCGCGCAAGCCCGCTTGACCACGTTTCGTTGTTCAACGGAGCCAAAATACGCAGCACCTCTTCCAAAAGCTGATGATCCATCGGCTCTTCAATCCAGCTCGCATTATTCATAATGTTACGCTGACTTGCACTGCTCACCAGCGTTGTCGGAATCTGTTCATTGGCTGTGGAAAATTGCACGGCCAGCTTGGCGATATCGCTCCCCTGCTCCTGGCAGAAGCGAGCAGCCTTCAGACAGAGCTCCTTCACCCGTTCACCCGCCGGGTGCCATGCCGGTGTTCCGCGTGTGCTAAGCAATCCCATCGAGAGAGGTGAAGCGTTTACAAGTCCAACCCCTTTTTCCTCCAGCAAAGGCAGAAGGGATAACAGCGACGTATCATTCAAGGCATAATGACAGTAAGAGATAATCGCATCCGCATTGACCTGCGGCAGCATCTGCTCGAACAACTGCAGCGGCAAGCCACAGATACCCGCATAACGAATAATGCCTTTCTCTTTCAGGTCCAGCAGCGTGGGGAAAGCCTCTTCAACAATAATTTCAGGCTCCACAAACTCAATATCATGCAGAAATAAAATATCGATATAATCGGTATGCAGACGAGCCAGGCTTTCCTGCACACTATCCAGAATACGTTTGCGTGAAAAATCAAACTCGTTCTCACCGTAACGTCCAGCTTTGGTGGATAACGTATATGAGCTGCGCGGCAAGCTGCGGATCGCCTCACCAAGCACCGTCTCTGCCTTGGTCAATCCATAATACGGCGAAACGTCTATATAATTCATGCCTGCGTCCACAGCCGCATGAACGGTCCGAATGCCTTCATCGCGATCAATATCACGAAATACAGAACCAAGCGAAGATGCCCCAAAACTCAAAACAGGTACGTCCAGCGATGTCTTTCCCAGTTTTCTTTTTTTCATTCCTTCGTTCCTCCCAGCGGTTTTACTACACAACTGTCCCTTCATTGTATCAGTTAAAAATCTATATAACATATCGTCAATTGCGTAATATGTACTGTTTAATGATCTGCATGATGATCTACAATCTATCTGGAATCTATCTGCATATTATGATTTGTCACGCCAAAAAGGGACAAAGCAGCGTAAACCTGCTTTGTCCCTTGGTTATAAAATCCTATTTTTGCAATATAAGATCAGATTAGTTCTGCATTACAAAATCTTTAGGCACACTGCTCTCTTCGTCAAACATACGCAATATCTCATAACGAGTGTTGCGCTGCGCCGGAATATAGCCGGACTCGCGAATCAGACGCAGAATAGACTCAATGTTTACTTTGTATGTTGCGCCTGCGGAAGATACCACATTTTCCTCAATCATCGTGCTGCCGAAGTCGTTGCAGCCGAATTCAAGCGATTTTTTACCAATCTCGGGACCCATCGTTACCCAGGAGGATTGAATGTTTTTGATATTGTCCAGCACCAGACGGCTGATCGCTACAGTTTTCAAATATTCTTCCGGGGTTTGGCGCTCCAGCTTGAGGTTTGTGTTATCCGGCTGGAAAGTCCACGGAATAAAGGCCAGGAAACCTTCGGAATCATACTTGTTTGCAATGCACTCATCCTGCGCGTCACGAACACGCATCAGATGCAGTGCACGCTCCTCCATGGATTCCCCGAGACCGATAACCATCGTTGCTGTTGTATTCATCCCGATCCGGTGAGCTGTCTGCATCACGTCCATCCAGTCACGCCATGAGCCTTTCAGGCGGCTGATTTTGCGGCGTGTACGGTCATCCAGAATTTCAGCACCGCCGCCAGGCAGAGAATCAAGTCCAGCCTCGTGAATGGCACGTACAACCTCTTCCAGCGTAAGCCCATCGGATACTTCCACCATTTTCATAATCTCGGCTGGCGAGAAGGAGTGCATCGTGATATTCGGGAAACGCTCCTTGATGGCTTTCAGCAGGTCCGTATAATAACTGAATGGCAGATTCGGATTGGTTCCTCCCTGCATCAGAATCTCGGTGCCGTTAACGTCCTCTGTCTCCTGAATCTTCTGGAAAATGACCTCATCAGGCAGTACATACCCTTCTTCTGAACCAGGTCTGCGATAGAAAGCACAAAAACGGCAGTATACGTCACATACATTCGTGTAGTTAACGTTACGCCCGATTACAAAAGTTCTGTATGGTTCAGGGTGCATACGCTTCATGATCACATTGGCAGCTGCCCCGATTTTGTCCACTTCGTCGGATTCAAATAACTGAATCGTGTCTTCCAGGTCCAAACGTTCGCCCCTAAGGGCTTTATCTAAGATACGGTCCACCGTACTCATCGTAAAAAGCCTCCCTCATGAAGAGAAAATAATACGATGCTCCATCCGGCTGGTTTGCAATAAGCAACTTCTGTCGGCAACATCGTAATGGTCTACTGTACATATCGTAACACAGGTTACATGTGAAAAAAAGCACCTTATACAAAGGTGCCTTAAAAATCAATTAAAATTTTTACATATAAACTCAAGTTTCTGTGCAAAAGAATAGTTCAATATATTCTGTCTTTTTAACTTTATTCGGCCTCCAAAGCCTGCTCCAGATCGGCAATCAGATCATCAATATCCTCAAGACCTACCGAGAAACGCAGCAATCCGTCGGTAATTCCGCGCTCATGTCGAACCTCTGCCGGCATAGCCGCGTGTGACATCATTGTAGGATAGGAAAGAATACTTTCCACCGCACCTAAACTTACAGCAACAATCGGCAGCTTCACGCGGTTCAGCACTGCTTTGGCACGATCTCCCGAGCCTACGTCAAAAGAAACAACAGCTCCGTAGCCCGTAGACTGACGCTCATGTGCTTCACGGCCCGGGTGATCCTCAAGTCCAGGGTAGTAGACAGCCGTTATATCCTTGCGCCCTTTAAGCCAGGCCGCAAGCTTGGCTGTACTCTGTTCACTGTGAGCCATGCGCGCACCAAGTGTTTTCATCCCACGCATCAGAAGCCAGGATTCCTGAGCTCCGAGCACCGTACCCAATCCATTTTGCAGCCGCTTCAGCTGTGTGCCCAGCTCATCTGTACGTGCAACAGCCAGCCCCGCCAGCACATCACTGTGACCGCCCAGAAACTTCGTAGCACTATGTACAACGATATCTACGCCAAACTCAATCGGACGCTGATAATACGGTGTCATAAATGTGTTATCCAGAATCGTAATCAGTTCGTGTTCCTTCGACCAGGACGTCACGGCCGCAATATCCGTAATCTTTAATGTCGGATTGGAGGGGGTCTCCATATAAACAGCTTTGGTGTTCGGTTTAAGGGCCGCCTTGACTTCCTCGATATTCGTCATATCTACAAATGTAGTCTCGATCTGCATACGGCTGAGAATGGTCGTCAGCAGGCGATAAGTGCCCCCGTATACATCCTCCGTAACAATGATATGGTCTCCTGCAGAAAACATCATAAATACACTGGAGATGGCAGCCATGCCTGATGAGTAGGCAAAACCACGCACTCCGCCTTCCAGCAAAGCGATATAGTCCTCCAGAGCTTGACGGGTAGGATTGCCCGAACGGCTGTAGTCGTGCTGTGGTGGATTAAAAATATCAAAATGATGGAATGTCGAAGCCTGATAAATCGGCACGCTAGATGCGCCCGTTGTCTGGTCAATCTCATCCCCGAAATGAAGCAGCTTTGTCTCAAACTTTAATCCTGATTCCGTTTTTTTGCGGTTTGCATCACTCATGAGATTACGCCTCCTTCCACTTCCTGCTGCGCTGCCAGCAGCGCCTGATTCAGATCGGCAATCAAGTCCTCCGCATGTTCAATTCCGACAGAGAAACGCAGCAAACGGTCATCTACACCTACAGCATCACGAATCTCCAGCGGGATATCCGCATGTGTCTGCACTGCCGGGTAAGTCATGAGGGATTCTACACCGCCAAGGCTTTCGGCAAACGCAATTAATTGAATATGACGCAGCAATGGCTCCACATAACGTGCATCCTTGACTTTAAATGAGAAGATGCCGGTATTGCCTGAAGATTGCTTCTGCTGAATGTCATATCCCGGATGATCGGACAATCCCGGATGGAATACTTCCGCAACCGCCGGATGCTCCAGCAGGAACTTCGCGATGGTCAGTGCGTTATATTCGTGACGCTCCATGCGAAGCGCAAGGGTTTTCATGCCTTTCATCAATTGATAGGAATCACTCGGCGATAACACCGCACCAATCGAATTATGAAGGAAAGCCATTTCCGCAGACAAAGCTTCACCTTTGGTAATAATAAGTCCAGCGAGAACATCATTATGTCCTCCTAGATATTTGGTAGCACTATGAATGATAATGTCTGCGCCAAGTTCAATCGGACGCTGGAAGAACGGCGTGAGCAGTGTGTTGTCCACGATCGTCAGCAGGTTATGGCTTTTGGCCCAGGTGGCTACGGCTTGTACGTCCGTGATCATCATGAGCGGATTGGTTGGGGTCTCGATGAATACAGCTTTGGTATTTGGCTGATACACCTTCTCCAGCGCTTCCAGATCATTCGTATCCACGTAACTTGCTGTTACGCCAAACCGAGATAAAATTCGCTCCAGCAGTCGATACGTACCACCGTACAGATCAAGTGAAACAATCAGATGATCTCCTTGGCTGAACATCGCAAAGATCGTTTGCAGCGCCGCCATACCAGAGCTACAGGCAAAACCTGCATCACCGGATTCTAATGCCGCTGCAGCCTCCTCCAGCACTTTACGTGTTGGATTGGTTGTACGAATGTAATCAAACCCGGTGCTTTGTCCAAGCTTAGGGTGGCGAAACGCAGTGGATTGATAAATCGGAAAGTTAACGGCTCCTGTAACCGGTTCATTGATGGACCCAATCTGAGCTAAACGGCTCTCAATCTTCAATTTGTTATCTTCCATTACTGCATCCTCCTGTAATCACGATTAGATTTGCGGACCAATATCATAAGGTGTTTCCTGATACACATAGTAATTGAGCCAGTTAGAGAATAATAAGTTGGCATGTGCACGCCAGGTAGCCGGAGGGAGTTGGGATGGGTCATCGTTCGGATAATAATGCTTAGGCAGTGCGATATCCAATCCTTTGGCTACATCACGGTCATACTCCCATTTTAAAGAGAATGGATCGTACTCGGCATGTCCTGTAGCAAAAATTTGCTTACCATCCTTGGTGGCTACCAGAAATACGCCTGCTTCCTCGGACTCGGCTAAAATTTCAAGCCTGTCGTTTTTCTCGATATCCTCACGTCTTACGTCTGTATGGCGAGAGTGAGGCACGTTAAACACCTCATCAAATCCCCGGAGCAGTGGAACATGGGGTTTGTTGATCGTATGTGGGAATACTCCAAAACATTTTTCATCCAGCGGAACTTTGGGTACATCAAAATGGTGGTATAAACCAGCCTGTGATGCCCAACAGATATGCATGGTCGACGTTACATTGGTTTTGGTCCATTCAAAAATTTCCTGAATCTCCTTCCAATAATTTACGTCCTCAAAATCCAATTGCTCCACCGGCGCACCTGTAATAATCATGCCGTCGAAACGGCGGTGCTGGATCTCATCGAATGTTTTGTAGAACATGTCAAGATATTCCTGAGACGTATTTTTGGAGGTATGAGATTTGGGATGCACAAGCACCACATCCACCTGAATAGGCGTGTTCCCCACCAAACGCAGCAATTGAGTTTCGGTGGTCTCTTTGGTAGGCATCAGATTCAGAATAGCAATGCGCAGCGGACGAATATCCTGCTTGTATGCGGACGTTTCGTCCATGACAAAGATATTCTCCCCTTCAAGCACTTCTTTAGCTGGTAGTGTGTCCGGAATTTTAATTGGCATGGTGAGTTGATTCCTCCTTGGTCGTGATAGATCACATTTTGCCGCGAAAATCACTGCTGAGAAGTTGGGGCATACAACAAAGACCTCTCTCGGATTCCGAGAAAGGTCATATGTAAACAGATATGCGCCTCTCTCATCTCTCAGTTACAACAGCACCACAAGGATGCTTGGTCGCTGCAAGAATTAGCACCGTGCGGTATATCGCCGGTTGCCGGGTTTCATCGGGCTAGTCCCTCCACCTACTCTTGATAAGATTTCGCTGTATTCAATTATAATTCAAATTTATTAACTTTTACTTTAAAACATTCAGGCCCTCACGTCAAGATGCAGTTAGGTGTTTCTGGTGCCGAATTCGGAACCGTTTCTTCGCCGTAATCATACACTGCCTCAGAGCGCGAAATAGACACATTTTGCGCTTGAAAGCACTCTGGACCAGCGGTATACTAGACAAGTGTTTATAAGCCCTTATGTGAGAGGTGACATATTAAATGGATGGCGACCCGAGGCCCAATTGGCAGTCGATTTCCGAACAACTGCATAGAGAATGGACATCAGCATCGGCAGCGGGCCGTTTTTTCCGTTTGATTATAGATTGAACGTAAACAAGCGGAGACCTGTACATCGGGCTTCGCTGCCGACCGGATGATCTGTTCTTTTGCGCCCATATTAATGATGAAATCCGCCACGATGGCGGGTGCAGAAGGAGTAGATTACATGAAAATCCGGTTGGTTAATAACGGTGTATTTATTCCGGTGGATGATATCCAGCAAGCGCTGACTCCACCGGCTGAAGGTTTTTACTGGATCGATGCAGACGTAGATGATCTGGCTGTACTGCAGCCCCTGTTTTCCATGCATGATCTGGCTGTGGAGGACTGCTTGAGTGATGAGGAGCAGCGTCCAAAAATTGAAATTTATGAAAATCATTATTTTATCGTGATCAACAGCATTCGCTTTGATGATGAAGAGATTTTTCTGCGGGCAGTCAATCTGTTTCTCGGCAGACATTTCATTATCAGTGTAACGAAACAGAAGGTCAGTGAATTACGGATGCTGAAGCCGATCCTGTGGGAACAGGAGATCAGCAGTCCCGATCGCTTTCTCTATTTGCTGGTTGACTTGATTGTAGACAATTATTTCACCGTTGGTGACCGAATTGAAGCTCGCATCGAGAAGCTGGAAGAAGACATTCTGATGCACACCAAGAAGTCTCATCTGAACGAAATTATCGGTTTGCGAAGTGAAATATTGTGGCTGAAAAAGGTGCTTGGTCCTCAGAAAGAGGTTATCAATACCCTGAACAAAAAAGACCTGCGTCTGATTGATGATCAGCTGCAAAAATACTTCAGTGACATTTATGAGAACGCCGTGAAAATTTCGGAAACGTTCGAAACGTACCGCGACCTGATGGGCAACCTGCGAGAAGCCTATCAATCCAGTATCGCAAACCGGGCGAATGAGATCATGCGCGTGTTTACGGCCATTACAACGGTCTTCATGCCGCTGACCGTGATTACCGGAATATACGGGATGAACTTTGATAACATGCCTGAGCTGCACTGGAGATATGGCTATTACGCCGTCATTGGCCTCATGATTACACTCGGCCTGACGATGTTCTTTATTTTCCGCAAAAAAGACTGGATTTGAAATGAAGACGAAGCGCTCCTCACCGGGAACGACTTCGTCTTTTTGGTATCTGTTATTCCTGAGCACTACCAAGCTAACCAGCATTACGTTCCGTTTCCACATGCCTGCGGAAACGGATGCGAATCATACGCAATCGTTCATATACCTGCTCAAGGCTACCTGCTTCCGGGCGCTCTCCTCCGTAAACTTTATGTAAGACAGGCTTCAGAAACGTATCGCCCAATTCCTCATACGCACTCCAGACAGCCTCCTGTTCAGCCTCAGGCATCACAGCCAGTTCTACATCGAGCAGAGAGTCCGTATCGTAACCTTCCAGATCCAGCGTCTCCAGCAGTTCAATTAACTCACGGCGGGATAAACCAGAGCGAATTACAATCTCTTCCAAAGTCTGCCCATCCTTCATACCCTGCAGCACATGCTTGCGCGTGAGGAATTTATCCAGCTCCTGCTTGTATTTCTGCTCCTTTTGCTTGTACAACCAGCTGTCGTACTCCTCCTCCTTCAAAACGGTATACACCCAATCCAGCGGGAACGATCTGGAACGCTCGGTCCCACTTGTCATCTCCAGCCATTCCAGCCCGTACTCCGACGCTTTGCTCTCACCAACACCAGGCAACTGCATGAGTTCATCCATCGTATGGGGTACAAAAGCGCTAATCAGCCGGAGCAGCCGATTGGTTGCTACAAAATAAGGAGCTTTACGATCACTTGCAGCCTTCTGCCGCCGCCATGCACACAGATCATCATATAATTGCTCATTCCCATACAGCTCGCTAAAGCAATGCAGCCGCTGCCCCGCATAACTGCGAGGTTTCAGCTCCTCGTTCTCATGATACAATCCTTGCAGCAAAGGACGATACCCCTCGCTCATCTGCATCGCAAGCTGATGACGGTAAATATGCAGTAATTCCTCCCATGAGGTGCCCTCATACCAGATCGTATCTTCGCGATCCCCGGCCTCATACCTGCTCCAGCCCAGATGCCACATGTTCTCCTCCTCCCCGATCCACAGCTGGGCTATGTCCTCATGTTGATCTGATGTTCTGGATAACTTGTTCATGAAAATGACTTCCATGTATATTCCCCTCCTTATAACGTTGCAGCATATCCGATTAACAAAGCATCGGCTGTCTTCGGACAGCACAAAAAAACACCCCTCCTGCGAAAATGCCGCAAGAGAGGTGCTTCCTCATTAACCGTGCTATACTGTTGCACCTATCATAACCATAATGGTAAAATTCGTCATCCCTATATTATCTATCTGGACAAGGACAATTTTGCCAAAGCCAGTGAACCGCATAATCCTGCATTATCTCCCAGACCTGGGGGCACAACATACTGTTCAATCCCCGCATGAAGTGACTTATGCTGTACATACCCCGCGAGCAGTTCCTGCAGTTTGCTTCGCACCATCGGGAACAAATGCTCCTGCTTCATAACACCGCCGCCCATCACGATTTTCTGTGGTGACAGAATCAGCACATAATTCATCAATGCGTGTGCAAGATAATGTGCCTCAATCTCCCATGCTTTGTGATCTGACGGCAGTTCATAGGCGGGCTGCCCCCAACGCTTGTTAATGGCTGGACCTGCTGCCAGACCTTCAAGGCAATCTCCATGATAAGGACAAAAGCCCTCGTAAGCGTCCTCCGGATGTCTGCGTACAATGATATGCCCCATCTCGGGATGAGACAATCCATGAACCATTTTCCCGCCAACTACAGCTCCCGCACCAATACCTGTACCTACAGTTATATACAGACAGCTATCAAGTCCCTGAGCAGCTCCCCAGGTCGCTTCCCCCAGAGCAGCACCGTTTACATCCGTATCAAACGTCATAGGCACATCAAAATGTTCCTTGAGTTTGCCAATAATGTTGTACTGCCCCCAGTGCGGCTTAGGCGTAGTCGTGATATAACCATACGTTGGGCTTCCTTCAATCGGATCAATCGGACCAAAAGAACCTACACCCAATGCTTCAATGCCTTTGCCTTCAAAAAAAGCAATGACCTGCGCCATCGTCTCCTCTGGCGTGGTTGTAGGAAAGCTTACTCGCTCTAATACCTCTCCGTGCTCCGTACCAATGCCGCATACAAATTTGGTTCCGCCTGCTTCAATTGCACCTAAAACTGTCATGTTTGCTTCACTCCCAGGTTGGTTTTAATTAGCGCGCTGCTCTTTTGAGTTTGTGGATTGAATGGTTCGTGAGTAGAAGTTCAATTTGCGGATGCAGACATACAGCATTGTAGACTTGCATCTCAGTCACTCACCAGCTTGTTCAGCCGCTTGAGCAATGTCTGTCTCCAGCTGTCCGAAAGTGCCGGAATGGCTAACAATGTCTGAATCCCCTCCACATTTTGCTTGCCCTGATGCATGATTCGATTCGCATCAAGGATGGTCATCGAGGTCTGATCCGTGTGTATTTTTCTGAAACGGGATGCCGGAGCAACCTGCCCTTCCTGCAGCACTCGAAAATAAAAGCCTGTATGTCCACTTTCCTGAAAATAAACGGGCAGCTCCTTGTAATCATACCTTGCTCCCAGCTTGAAACACGGCTGCCTTGGTTGACTGACCTGCACCTGCGCACCACCTAATTCGAATATATCCCCAATGCGCACCTCTTCTTCAGCACAGCCTGTGACCGTTAGATTCTCTCCAAATGCTCCCCAATCCAACTTGCGATTCATCAGCTGTTCAAGTGCAGCATAATGGCTGTAATCGTATACACAAACTGCCTTATCCGGACCCCCGTGATGAACAAGGTCCGCCTGAGCATCCCCTGTCATTCCTGTGAATGACAGGAACACCGGGGCGGAGACAGGATGTTTCATGATACCGCTCAGCACCTCATGTTTCTGACCGGGTAACGGTCTGGGCTTTCCCACATTAATGGCCAGAACCGATGTGTTGTCCTTTTCTGTTGTCAGATCGGATATAGGTGTCATTTGCATCATACCTCCTGTACTGATTTTTATCGGACAGAACCGCCGAATACCAATGTGTTACTCAACAGCCGGCCCGGAGACGTCAGCATCTTGCCACTGGCATACAAACCTGAGGATGCACCGCCATCGAGATTCATAGCCTGCTTGGCCCCCAGCTTCTGCATCACTGCTGCCCATTCTTTCATTGTAGCCCCGGAAACGGTAGCCAGCATTACTGAACCATCTGCCATAATTGCGATTCCACTTCTCGCCCCAGATGCATTCAGAATTTTAGGGTCTTTGAAGCCTTCACTTGCCGGATTTACAGCAATTTTTCCGTCCTTGACCAGACGTGGACCAGCCCCAACCGCCGTAACGACCTCCTGCCAGGGAATATCCTGCCCGGCTGCGTTAGTGTATCTGTAATTCATCTCCACGGTGGAACCTACAGTGAAACGATCCGACATAGATTTCTCATTGCCTGTAAATACAAGCACAGAACCGTTCTTTGGAATAGCAACATTGGAGTTTGGTACTTTTTTGATAACTACCCCTTTCTCCATAATCACTGCGGTGCCTCCTTTAAAACCAACGTTTGCACCGCGCTCTGGCGTATACAAAATGCTGATGCTTGAAGTTGCTGAAGGCGTGCGATTAATAAACGTTGCGTACCAGCTGCGTGATTTTCCGTTCGTATCCGTAACCTTTCCGGTCAAGCTTACTTGAAGTGAATCCATAATTGCTGTACCATCTGCTTTAAATCCGATTGAAGTGCCATATCTTCCTATATGTATAACTTTTCCATTTGCTATTAACATGCCGTATGGGTCTGGTGCTCCTTGATAGGCTTCAAAAAAAGCTCCGTTGATTGCAGCTTGTGCACCATATGCCTTCACGATGGATGGCAACGTTGCTGTCTGGCCCACCTGCTTCTTGGCAAGTCCTACTGTAACGGGTGTACCTTTGGGAATACTTACGGTCTGCACACTAAAGCTGCGTCCTGCTGCGTTTACTTTCTGTACTTTGGAACTAATCGCGGCTTTGGCCTCCGCCGTCTGCGGTGCACTTACGGCCCCCGAAAGCAATACGGGCAAAGCCAGGACGAGGGCCAACGCCCCGGTCCACCACTTTTTACTCATTCTGTCCATTCTCCTGCTGCTCGTCATCCAATTGCCACTCCCATCCAAGAGCCAAGGCTCTTCATCTCAAGTTGTTCAAACTTGTCCATCACCGTATCGGGGTCCAGACGTAATTCACAGCCTTCCAGCGTACAGGCCACCGGAACAGCACAATGAATCTCTGCCAGTTTGCGGGACAGATGAAGCATATCAAGATCACTCTCGATTTTTTTGCGTACTGAAGGGGTTAGCTGATCCAGATTGTTCAAAATGCCTTCGATCGAGCCGTACTCTTGTACCAGCTTCAAAGCCGTCTTCTCACCAATGCCTCGCACACCGGGATAATTGTCGCTGGCATCTCCCATCAACCCCTTCATGTCAATGATCTGACGCGGGGTTAATTGTTTCTCGGCCATCAGCGTTTCCGGATTGTACACCATGTAGTTGCCGTGACCTTTTTTCATAATAATAATACTCGTCCGGTCATTAATCAGCTGTAACATATCATGGTCACCGGTAAGCACCATCACATTCAGATCGGTCTCTTCGGTGTAATGCTTGGCAAGCGTGCCAATACAATCGTCTGCCTCATATCCCGCAGCACCGATATTTGGAATGTTCAGGCTGTCCATCACTTCCTTAATCAAAGCAAACTGTGGGATAAGATCATCCGGAGCTTCCGCCCGATTCCCTTTGTACGCCGCATACTCTTCACCGCGAAACGTCTTGCCTCCCATATCCCAGCAGCAGATCACATGGCTTGGTCCAAAGGTCTGAACTGCATCCCAGAAATAACGGATAAAACCATAGACTGCATTGGTTGGAAGTCCTGCCTTTGTGCGTCTGATATATCCGCTTGCAGCTGTTGCATAGTACGCACGGAACAACACTGCCATACCGTCTACCAGTAACAAAGTAGGTTCATTACGTTGATTCACTTGAATTTACTCTCTCCTTGATCTATGCAAGCTGAACAATACATCCAATATCCAGCTCCAATAGCATGTATAAAATATCGAAACTAATTCTATCATCTTGGCAGGGTTACGCCAACCCTCATTATAGCATAGTTGCACCTGCCCGGATTCAACCAAAAAAGCCCTGAATGTTGAACAATTCAAGGCTAATTTGGTATTTACTCATGGATCTCGCAATTTGCACATATCGTGATCAAAATATGGATTTATGCGTTGTTCCACTCCTGCTCAAACGTCTCTTCCTTGAAGCCAACCGTCACTCGCTCACCATCGGTTACGATAGGGCGTTTGATGAGGCGGCCGTTGGAAGCGAGCAAGCCGATCTGCTCCTCCTTGGACATGCCTGGCAGCTTGTCCTTCAGCTGCTGCTCCTTATATACTTCGCCACTGGTATTAAAAAACTTTTTCACTTCCAGTCCGCTCTGCTGGATCAATTTGGTTAACTCATCCTGTGTTGGCGGTGTATCAAAAATAGGAATCAGCTCCAGCTCATGTCCTTTGGCTTCAAGCCATTTTACCGCTTTGCGGCATGTGCCGCATTTGCTATACTGGTAAACTTTTAAGTTGGTCATGGTTAATGTTCCTCCATCCGCTAGGTAGGCTCAGGTTTCGGTCTCTCGCTTCCCTTGGTTTGCTCCGCAAATCCAAAAGTCGCTCCATCCCGATACCCTCGCCCTGCAACTTTTTTTTGTGCCAATGAGGGCTCATCGCCCTTCATTCTGCCTTTACTTTTTCAATTCAACACTGCCTGACAAGGGCATGTTGAAGCCTCTATTGCCTAGAGCCAGAACAACCTTAGATGCTTTTGAAGTCTCTTTAGCCTGCGGCGTGTCGTTCAGGGACTTTGCTTCCTGCACTCTCAAAGGCTAAAACCTTAGATGCTTTAAAGTCTCTTTAGCCTGCGGCGTGTCGTTAAGGGCTTCGCCTCCTGCACTGCAAAGGCTAAAACCTTAGATGCTTTTGAAGTCTCTTTAGCCTGCGGCGTGTCGTTAAGGGCTTCGCCTCCTGCACTGCAAAGGCTAAAACCTTAGAAGCTTCCAAGTCTCTTTAGCCTGCGGCGTGTTGTTCAGGCGCTTTTCTTCCTGAACGAAAAGAATTTTACAGCTTTTCTCGCGGGCATGCTTCGGCATCTAAACGTTTCTCCAGTTCGGCCATATCTGGCGGAAATGGCGCCTGGAACGTCATGCGTTCGCGAGAAATCGGATGCTCAAACGTCAGCTCACAGGCATGCAGTGCCTGGCGCCCGATCCATGTATCCCGTTCTTCCCGAACAAGCATCGTCTGCTCATCGACCTGATGCACAGGCAGTGTTTTATACATGCGATCACCGATCAATGGACAGCCGATGGACGTCATATGTACCCGGATCTGATGTGTCCGTCCACTTTCCAGCTTGAGACTTACCGCACTCGCTGTGCCGTCCGCCCAGCGCGTCAACGTTGTATACAGCGTTCTCGCGGCATACCCGTCAGGTGTAACGATACGGCGATGCGGCTCTTCGGGATCACGATCGATCGGACCATCAATTGCTCCCTGTTCAGGAACAGGACTGCCATGAACCAGTGCAATATATTTTTTATCCACCGTGCCTGCAATCATTTGCTCCGACACATGCTGGTGCACATAAGGATTTTTGGCAATCGCCAGCACACCGGATGTTTCCTGATCCAGTCGGTGAATCGGCCGAAAGCGGACTTTTTCACCTTTTTTCTGCCAATAATGCACCACACCATTTGCCAGCGTACCTGTGTAATGTCCATGTGTCGGATGTACGATAATGCCCGCATCCTTGTTTACAATCAGCAGATGGTCATCTTCATACAGCACGGTGAATGGAATATCCTCAGGCAAAATATCATCCGATTCCTCCTGCTCCATCCGCACCTCCACCAGATCACCTGCACTCACCTTTACACTGATGTATACCCGTTCCCCATTGAGCATGACACCCTGCTCTGTTAATTTGATTTTGGACAAAAGCTTGCGCGATACCTGCAGCCGCTTCTGAAGCACGGTCTTCAGCAGCCAGCCGTCCTCCACTTCGGTAACCCTGTAAGTAATCGGCGCGTAATACTGGCTCATTCTTTGCGGCGGAATACTTTTTTGCTCCGCACATATTCAATATCAGCAACTTGTTGTCTCGCATTGGCTGTCCGTGCCACAACAAAGAAATAATCCGACAAACGATTCAAATACCGTCGCACCGACGGGTTAATATCGGTATGCTGTCCCAGCGTAACAGTACGGCGCTCTGCACGGCGGCATACGGTACGGCAAACATGCAGTGCAGATGAGAGCTGACTCCCTCCCGGGATAATAAAACGCTCCACTTTAGGGTTCTCGGAATCATACTGATCAATCCACTGCTCCAGACGTGTGACCATCTCATCCCGTACTTTATATTTTGTTTCACTAATACGTACAAATGCCAGGTCCGATCCGCAGTCAAACAGCTCCTGCTGCACTTCCAGCAGATGCTCCCGCAGGTCCTCGAAATCCCCATTCGCCGCATCGATCAAACTAATCGCTTGACCCACAAAACAATTTAATTCATCAATCGTACCGTAAGCCTCTACCCGATCATCATCCTTGATAACCCTGCCGCCGATAACCGAAGTTTGGCCTTCATCACCGGTTCTCGTATAGATCCCCATCATAACCCCTCCAATTGTCAATTTGAGTGATCACACACATGCTGGCGCTTCTCTAACCGAACATGCTGCTTTCATCTTATCTTCCCTAATCTTCATACCGTACTTGTTGAGCCTTGAGATCAATAACAAGACCGGAAACCAGCATATACATTTGCTCCGCATGTGTCTGCAGAATCCGGTTAACCGAGGCCATTCTCGCGGCAAAAATACGTTCTTCCTCTGATGGATACAAGCTTCCATGCATCTCATTCGTGATCACCAGAATTTTGCCCTGATAGGATAGCAAGGCATCAAGCAAATGCTGCGTTTCCAGTCGTTGTTGATCAAGGTCTTCTGCTGCTCTGAAGCCAGCCGCCATCCAGGATGTCAGACTATCCACGATAACGATGCGCTGATCCGCCAGAAACAGATTGGACTCCCGATTGATCTGTGTCACAAGCTCAGCAAGCCTAAACCCGTTTCCTGCCTGAATCGCACGATAGTGAGCGGATGGCAATTCGGGAATAACGGGATCATGATCACCAGTGGACAGATAGACACCTTCCCGGCTGATTTGAGCCGCGTATTTCAGCGCAAAGCGCGTTTTTCCACTGCCTATGCCGCCTGTGACCGTAATTAACAATCCGCCCCCCCCCTTCCACATCTGCTCTGAATTAAAATCTTATTCCGTTAGTGCCTTCAGCACTTTTTTCGACTCTTCAATGTTAGCCGCTGACAAAGGAATGGTAGCGAATAAGTTGCTTGGTGCATAGTTCACATCTTTAAACATTTGCATGTCTTCCAGCGGGATGCCGTACAGATGGGTTTCCTTTTTCATGTCGGAGCCATCATCGCCCTTCCCTTTTTCGACCAGTACAGACCCTTCAAACACACCACGCTCGTATTTCTTGGCATCAAAGGTATCGTCCAGCGGAACATTCGAGCCATTCTGACCATACTGCTTCATATCATTCTCAGGCAAAATAAAGATGTCGTGGCTGCCTGCTGCATATTCAACCAATATTTTTTGTACATCGTACATAGCACTCGTAATAATCTCCACTTTAGGCTCGTCGCCGAGCTTTTTCTGCAAATTTTCCTGCAGCTGCTCAGAAATGCCCGATGGATTGCCCTGGTTATCAATGATAAACACCGTAAATCCATCCTTGCCCCCGCATCCGGCTAATAAGAAAATAAGTGAAACCATTGCCATTAGTCCCCAAAATCTCTTCATTCCAGCTCCCCCTTTAGTCTCCTATGTCCAATATATCACAATTGTTCCACGCAAAAAAATAACAGTACTGCTCCACCTTAATAACATGCTGCACAGCAAAAAGAGACCCTCTCGGATCCCCTTCTGCGACGTGATATATCGGCATATTCGTCCCAAGCGAAAATTATTTCGGTTTGATCGGATTTGCCTTCATGTATTCATTAATCTTCAAATCCAGAAGACTACTAATCTCAATAACAACATCAGATGTAAAAGACTTCTCTTGCATGAAAATCTGTTCCATCTTGCTTCGAAGCATACGAATCTCATCTTCCAAGGGAATGTTAGGCATGGATGCGTGATCAGGGTTCACCGACCATCGGTCGCCATGATCGCCTTCTGCCAGAACGTGTCCACGATTCGTCGGTAAATCATATTCAACACAAAACAAAGCTAACCCCTCCTTGAAAAAATATTTTTCCAAATATATGAAATCTTATTTCAAATTGAAATTATATCATAATATTTTGTAAAAGAAAGTATTTTTTTGGAAAAGTTCCAACTACCTTACTTGTTATGCACTTCTTATTCCCATTAACCCTCTTTTTGGACCTTGTAAACAAAATTTCCGATACGCTCCAGCGCTTCATTCAATTGGGACACTGAAGTGGCATAAGAGCAGCGTAAAAACCCTTCTCCTTGTGGTCCGAATACGTTCCCCGGTACTGCGGCCACCTTGTTCTCCGTTAGCAAGCGTTCAGCAAATAGATCTGAGCTGAGGCCTGTCTTCTGAATGCTTGGAAAAGCGTAAAATGCCCCTTGCGGTTCATGACAATCAAGTCCGATATCACGGAACCCCTGCACAATTAAACGTCTGCGCTGATTATAAGATTCCACCATGCGATCCTTCTCACCAAGACCGTTTGTCAAAGCCTCCAAGGCTGCTACCTGACCCATGGCTGGCGCACACATCACAGTGTACTGGTGAATTTTGAGCATGGCTGCAATGAGCTCGGGATGACCGCACATATAACCAATCCGCCAGCCTGTCATTGCAAATGCTTTGGAGAAACCGCTGACGAGAATGGTGCGATCCTTCATGTCAGGAATAGACGCGAAGCTGACATGTTTTTGATTATACGTCAATTCAGCGTAAATTTCGTCAGCAATGACGATCAGATCATGTTTTTTGATTACTTCTGCAATTGGCAACCAGTCCTCATACGTCATGATTGCTCCTGTCGGATTGCTTGGATAACATAAAATTACGACCTTGGATTTCGGTGTAATGCTCGCTTCCAGCGCTTCCGCTGTTACCTTGAATTGATCCTTCGCATAAGTTTCCACCCCGACCGGGATACCTCCACCGATAGATGCAATTGGCGAATATGCGACATAAGACGGTTCAGGAATCAGTATCTCATCTCCTGGAACAATCAGTGCACGCAGCGCCAGGTCGATGGCTTCGCTGCCACCTACGGTGACAATAATTTCATCCTTTGGATCATATTTGGTATCAAACTGTGTCTCCAGGTATTGACTGAGAGCCTCGCGCAGCTTAGGCATGCCTGCATTCGAAGTATAACTGGTCATGCCTCTTTCGAGTGAATATACACATGCTTCGCGCATATGCCATGGTGTTACAAAATCCGGCTCCCCTACCCCCAGCGTAATAATATCCTTGTTATCACCCACCAGATCAAAAAACTTGCGGATGCCGGATGGAGGGATCTGTTTAACCAGCGGAGCCAGATATGAGGACATTGTTTTTGTTTTGTTATTCCCGGTTGTCTGTTCATTCACTATCATGACACATCTTCCTTTACGGCGAGATCATGAGACGGTTGTCTTCCTGATGGTCTTCAAAAATAATCCCGTCCTGCTTATATTTTTTAAGAATAAAATTCGTCTTGGTTGAAAGAACCGAATCAATCGGAGACAGCTTCTCCGACACAAAATTAGCGACTTCACGCAGGTTGCCACCCTCTACTTCAACGAGCAGATCATACGCACCTGACATGAGATATACAGATTTAACTTGCGGGTATAGATAGATGCGTTCAGCGATGCCCTCGAAGCCGCGTCCGCGCTCCGGTGTAATTTGCACCTCGATCAGAGCGGTTACTTTCTCATCATCAATTTTGCTCCAGTTTACAACCGTTGCATATTTTACGATGACGTGGTCTTGTTCAAGCTGAGCTACAGCAGCTTTAATCTTATCTTCCGACTCCCCCAGCAGCGTAGAAAGCAGTGCGGGAGTCCTTCTCGCGTCTTCCTTCAGCAGATCCAGCACTTTAAGCTGCAGATCGTTCAATTCCTTCATCGTTTTCCCTCCAGCGTCATCCATGTTCCTGAAAATGAATTAATACTTATATTACATGAATTTAACGTTGATGCATAGACAAAAGACCGCCTGCCTTCAATTCAGGCAAGCGGTGGTATGGTGCATCTGAATATGTGCTTCAAACCCGTTATCTACAGGTTACATGTAATAAGGGTTGCCGTAATTCGGCTGATGCTGAGGCACATTAGGACTTTGGTTATACGGACTTCTCTGAATGTTCTTCTCCTGAACGAACTGCTGACATTTCTGTTGTGCCTGATGTGCAGATTGAAGCTGCTTGTCCAGGTCCTGGCGAGGAGCTTTGGCCGAAGCAGAATACATGTTGTTCTGCTGCATCAGGTTGAACAATTCACCCTGCAGCCTCAAGGTATCATTGGTCAGATCATTGAACATACTGCGAATCATGGGGCAGGAAGATTCAGTCGTAGCTGTTGTATATTCGCGTGAAGTTCGTCTTAGATCGGCAAGAATGGTTTTTAACAAATCCTGTTCCTGCATAAATGGACTGGTTTGATTGTACATGGTGTTTCCTCCTATGCGTTGATTGTACTGCAAGGTGTCTGTAACTTTATTGCGACTGGGAGGGTGCAAGAGACTGGTGCTGATGCAGTGCTTGAATCAACGTGTTCATGTGCTGCTCGTGAGAACGAACATATTGATTCAATGCCTGCTGGATGGCCGGATGTGTGGCAATGGAAGCTGTAGCGGCGCATTGCTTGATCAGCATCTCCTCGTTAGAGATGGAGTCGGCAATGTAATTCAATTCCTTTGGGCTGAGTGCTTGCATTTGTGAATGCTGCATGTACGTCTAACCTCCTTGATCTAAAGTTTATCCGAGCTTATTGTTACCTTGAATTGCAAAACTATACCAAATTAGATGACAAAGGAGTCGTTTGCAATGGATCTCGTTTATGGCACACCTTACTGGCCTTCTACCTACAAATCTGATGCGGAATATCCATCCTTGGATACCGATATTTCCTGTGACTGCCTGATCATTGGCGGAGGAATGGGAGGGGCACTTACTTCCAGACTACTGGCAGAACGCGGAGTGGATACAGTCGTTATCGATAAACGTAAAATTGCTCATGGAAGCAGTTCAGCCAATACCGGCTTGCTGCAATATACTAACGACAAAACGCTAACCTCATGTATTCATACATTTGGAGAAAAGAAAGGAGTGCGCTTCTACGAGCTGTGCCGAGAGGCGATGAAACAGCTCACCGAAATTGCCGGAAGGCTGGATACCGATCCGTGGTTTATCCCGCGCACCAGCTTTTGTTTTGCCAGCACTGAAGAAGATGTTGCTTTGCTTGAGGAAGAATATGAAACCCTGCAAAAATACGGATTTGAAGCCGAGCTGTGGTATGCAGATCAGATTAAAAAGCATTTTCCTTTTGAAAAACCGGCTGCGCTATACACCAAGGGGGATGCGGAAGTGAATCCATATCGCTTTGTTCAAGGGTTGTTTGAATCCGCACGTCAACATGGGGCACGCATCTACGAGCAAACGGAAATGATCCACTGTGACTATGACGACGAGGGAGTGTGGTGTCATACCTCCAATGGGAAAATAAGAGCCAAGCGAGTGGTTTATGCTGCCGGTTATGAGACACAGGAGATCAAAAAGGATCGGGCAGCCTACCTGAAATCCACGTACGCCATCACAACCAAACCACTGCCTGATCTGAGCAGCTGGCATGAACAGGCCATGATTTGGGAAACTGCACGCCCATATCTGTACATGCGTACCACGCCGGACAATCGCATTATTGTGGGTGGGCTGGATGAAGAAACACCTGATAAAGATCAACGCGAGCTTCGCGCCAGCAATCAGGGCAATGTTTTGCTTGAAGAGGTCAGATCCTATTTCCCGCTTGAAGGGCTTGATATTGATTATGCTTGGGGCGCTGTGTTTGGTAATACTCATGATGGCCTACCCCTTATTGGCACACATCCGGATTACCCTCATTCCTATTTCGTTGAAGGTTACGGGGGTAATGGCACAGTCTACAGCATGATTGCTGCTGCGCTCATTGCAGATGCCATCAACGGCAAGACCAATGAAGAAGATATGCAGCTGTTCTCTCTAACGAGAACCAGCAAGCCCTCCCCTGCTTAGTGCTGCTACCTGCTGCTAATCAGGCAAATAAACAACATATCCAGATTGAATTTGATCCTTACAGCAAATATGTAATCAAGCAAAAAGGTACGGCATCGGAACTTGTATTTTTCCTGGCCGTACCTTTTCTTGTTCATGTTCATTTTGGCTCTTTAGACACTTCCCGGGCCAACGGTTTAAGCAGCAGCTTGCGCATGAATGCCCACCCGATGAGCGGGAATGCACCAAGAGCAATGATCAGCCAGATTAATACCTGTTGAGACGGAGAATTGACCACAGTGATCATAAATATAGTCAGACCAAACAGTCTGCCACACATCAGACACAGCTCTCGTAAAACGACAAGTTCAACTCTTTTCTCTACATTTTCGCCACTTGTGCCCATCATGTCGAACCCTGCCGAGATCATCGGCAACATATATAAAGGCATCGCTATCGCACTTCCAATTCCCATAAGGAGCAGTGTTCCATAAGTCACTTTCCAGAGCAATGGAAACAGTACAACTAGCAGCAGCAAGCCGCCTGCAAACATACCTCTATATCTGTAATGCGGTTTAAACCATTTACCTGCCGCCCAATAACTGACCAGTGCCACCGCTGAGGTAATCAGCGAGAACTGTCCGAGCTTATACTCTTGTGTGGTCGCCAAATATACCAGCAGCGCAATCAGAAAAGCAAAAACACCTTCCCTGACCCCTTGAGCAAACAATCCCATTGCCAGAGTCCGCCAAGGGCTATTCGGAATGGATAACTGCCTGATCGGTTCCGACCAACGATATGTGCCGCTGACTTTTCGTTTTTTCAGAAAAAAACTGCAAATCACCGCGACGATATAGATGACAAGCGACACCGTAAAAATAAATCGGTAGCCTGTATTGTCCGACATACGTGAAATAATAAGACCGGAAAACCACGGACCGATAATGCCAGCCATCGAGCCCAGCAGCCCGACCCATCCATTAAAAAGGTCTCTGTTCTCCCGATCGGTCACTTCAAAGTACACCACATTAAATGCGATCCAGAATAGCCCCAAGGCACAGCCGAGCAGCAAGCCCAGCGGCCATATCCAGTCAACTGCCTGCTCTCCCGTCCATAACACAAGCAGATAAAATATTCCTGAACAGGCCGTGCCCAGCCTAAGCGTAGTCATTTTGTTATGCTCCTTGACCCACTTGCCAGCAAGCCAAAACGTGATGCCAATCGCCAATTGCTGACTAATTGTAAACCAGCCGATCATGGTGTAGTCCGGCCGACTCTTCCAGAGAAACACGTTCAGGAATGTGCCTGATAGCGCTCCCGCTAACGCAAACAATCCATTCACGCCCAAAAGCAGAATGGATTGTCTTCCCAAAGTAATCTTCATCTGCCCCTCCTTATCACCTGAAGCCAACAGCCAAAATCCGAACAGGCGGCTCTTGGCATTAACCTGCCCCAAGTGAAAGAAAAACATGATGAGTCTTTGGATTTGTATAAAATTAGCTTTCAAACCATACTTGGCCCTTAGACTGTTACTGTGCGCTCAGGTTCTGGATCAACCGCAGACGGTCATCCTCAGATAAACTGTACTGCACCTGGAAGCATCCGGAGCACACATAAGTCAGAACTGTAAATGGAGGTGACAATACGGAACCTTTGCCTGAAGCCGCATTGGCCATCGGAGTAAACGTATCCGGACTGGTTGCCTGTGAGCCGGCAAGAATCATAAATTCTCTGCAATTCGGACACTCCGGCACTTCCTCCTGCTGATCCAGCTGCTTCTCCACACCCTGCTCATACTGAATCAGATCATTGCCTTCGTCTGCATATTTGTTCAGCGTACGAAGATCTGGCAATTTAAGCTCGACTTCATCGCCCCATAACGAAGTCAGGTCTGAAATCTGCTCTTGCTCTGTTACGTTGTCCGTATCATAGAATACTTCATCCGCATCATCACTTTCTTCGTCACCGATGCTAATATTCAGAGTACGATAGCCTTTCAATTCATTGTGGCAATAAGGGCACTCTTCCTCTGGGCCCAGCTCTTCATCCCAAACGATCTCTGTGTGACACCAAGGGCATACTGTTGTTTCCATCGTATATCAACCTTTCTCCTTCAAATAATCACGTATTCATTACATAAATCACACCGATGGCAAAAAACACGAGTGATGCCGCAAACAAAATCCGTATCAATATTTTCATCATCGATCCCCCTAGATAATGCTTGCACCAATAACAAAGGACAATGAAACAGAAATAATCATCGATATCAAGCCGACGGCCCGGTTATCCGCTTCAATCTCCCGATCAATCGAAAATACCGGGGTTAGAAACTCGAATAAAAAATACGCCACCAGCAGCAGCACAAAGCCAACAATGGACCATGTCATTGCATCGTATACCGAGGATTTTGCCTGGATGCAAAAACGGAGTACATTGCAAATCCCGAAGATTTTGCCTCCCGTGGCCATTGCAACAGCCACGTTGCCTTTTTTGATCTCCGACCAGCATTTATACTTGGTCACCAGCTCAAAGCATGCGAGAAAAACAAGCAGCTCCATAATTGCTACCGAGAAGAAACCGAGGACCATCCCCAGCGGATGAGACAGCAGTCCGTCAATCGCTTCTTTCACGCCTCATTCTCCTTCCGAATCTGCTGTCCCGATGATCAGAACAGCAGATAGTGTTCTTTCATGTTACGGCTGGCTATTCCAGTTCAGCGACGGTTACACCATTGCCGCCTTCTCCGTAATTGCCCAATCGATAACTTTTAACATGTTTATGCTTGCGCAGGTAATCTTGAATACCTGAACGCAAAATTCCTGTTCCTTTGCCGTGAATAATGTAAACCATTCCCAAATTGGCGAGGAATGCTTCATCAATGAAGCGATCAGTCTCCATCAGCGCTTCCTCCAGGTTGGTACCGCGCAGATCCAGCTCACTTTTTACATTATCATCTCGCGTACGTTTCATGCCTGTGACCGGCTTCTGCTTCGGCTGCTTCACAGCAGGCGCTGCTTGCTGCAACTCGAGATCATCCAGCGATACCTTCATCTTCATAATGCCAAGCTGTACAACCGCATCCTTGCTGCCAGCCATCTCCACGACATGACCCTTCTGGTTGAGACTGTATACAAGCACTTCATCCCCTGGCCCAATGGCACGAGCTTTGGGAGCGGCTGATTTTTTGACCGTTTTTCTGCGCTTCTCTGGTTCAGCCTCATCCAGCTGTTTGCGTGCAGCGATCAACTTGTGCTCCTTGACAGACGCACCCTCTTCCATCGCAAGCTGCCGCAGATCAGCAATGATTTTCTCAGCTTCTGCACGAGCCTTGTCTACGATGCTGCGAGCATCCTCCTCTGCCTTTTCAATCCGGCGGTCACGCTGCTGCTCCAGCTTCTCCAACTCGGCCTGATGGCGGCTGCGTAATTTCTCCATATCCTGACGAAGGGCTTCCGCTTTCTCGCGTTCTTGTTCAGCGGTAAGTCGATTTTCCTCGAGGGAAGCGATCATATGCTCAATCCGTTGATCCTCTTCCTTCACTTCACCACGCGCATAATCGAGAATATATCCTGGCAACCCGAGGCGCTCCGCGATTGCAAAAGCGTTACTGCGTCCAGGTACACCGACCAAAAGGCGATATGTTGGACTAAGTGTATTGATATCAAATTCCATGCTTGCATTAATGACACCTTTACGCTCATAGGCGTAAGCCTTCAGCTCGCTGTAGTGAGTTGTTGCAACCATCCGGCAACCAGTCCGGTGCATATGCTCCAGCATTGAGATCGCGAGTGCAGACCCTTCTGCGGGATCCGTCCCTGCCCCAAGCTCGTCCAGCAGGACGAGACTTTTCGGCGTCATATTTTTCAGAATACGAATAATGTTGGTCATATGGCTGGAAAATGTACTTAGACTCTGTTCGATGCTCTGCTCATCACCAATATCGGCATAGATGGCATCAAACACACAGAGCTGGCTGCCATCCTCGGCTGGTACAAACAGTCCTGACATGGCCATCAGGCTTAATAAGCCGATCGTTTTCAGTGTTACCGTTTTACCGCCCGTATTCGGACCCGTCACGATAATAGAAGTGTAGTCATTCCCCAGCTCTACATCAATCGGAACGACATGCTCAATCGGGATAAGCGGATGCCGTCCCTTTTTCAGCTTGAGGAATCCTCTGTCGTTCATTCGAGGAAGCGTTGCTTTCAGTTCACGAGCCAGACGTGCTTTGGCAAAAATAAAATCAAGAGATGCCAGCAAATCGACATCATACAACAACCATTCGCCCTGCTCACTGACAAGTGCCGTCAATTTCTGCAAAATGATCTCGATTTCGCGTTCTTCCCGAATCCGGGTCTCGCGTAATTTGTTATTCATCGCTACGATGGATTCCGGCTCAATGAAAAGTGTGGCTCCTGAACCTGATTGGTCATGCACGATACCACCGAAGTAAGAGCGGTACTCTGCTTTAACCGGAATGACAAAACGATCTCCCCGAATCGTAATAAGCTGGTCCTGCAGCATTTTGGAAACGGTAGACGAGCGAATCATGGAATCCAGCTTCTCACGAATGCGAGCTTCTCCCCCGCGCAGCTCACGGCGAATCTGTGCCAGCGTCACACTTGCCGTATCTGCAACCTCTGCATTGTCGTCGATACATATGCGGATCGCATCCTCCAGATCCTTTTGCTCAGACAGCTGATCGCTGATATAAAAGAGTGATTCAATCGGTTCATCCTCATGAAGTGCTGCAATCTGACGTTTCAAACGTCTGGCCGCATGCGTTGTATTGGAGATGCCCAGAAGCTCATGCGGGTTCAGAGTGCCTCCAATTTCAGCACGTTTCACGGAAGCTGTAATGTCCACAATTCCGCCGAAGGACGGTGAGCCTTTCAACCGATCAAAGGTAAACGCTTCGTCCGTTTGCTGAAGCAAACGTTTTACTTCCTCCAGTTCACTAATCGGCTCAAGCTGCTCCGCTTTCTTCTTGCCCATTGATGTTTGAGCGAAGCCAAGCAATGTATTTAAAATTTTGCGATATTCCAGTGTGTGTAAAATTTTCGTATCCAAGTTTACAACTCCTTCCAAACTATATTTGTATTATAACGAAAGAACCTGTGCTGCGCTATTTAACGAATCCTTCCACACATAAGTTTGTTTGTAAAGCAGCAAACTACGATGGTCAGGATTGTCTATACAATTCAAAAGCCCAATCACAGCAGCACAATTTGAATTCAATTAGTCAATCCAATCTGATACAAAGGAGGTAACCCCATGAATTTTCTGGGCCACGTCGTACGATTTATTATTGCCGCCATTGTACTGATGGTTGTGAGCTGGATCGTTCCCGGCTTCGCCGTCGGCGGTTTCTGGAGCGCGCTTATGCTTGCTCTTGTTATCGCTTTGCTTGGCTGGATCGTTGAAGGCATCTTTGGCAAAAGGGTCAATCCCTTCGGCAGAGGCATTGTCGGCTTCATCGTCAGCGCACTGGTTATCTGGCTAGGCCAGTATGTCGTTGATCACGTTCATGTCAGCCTGCTCGGTGCCATTCTTGCTGCTTTGGTTATCGGGATTATCGATCTCTTCATTCCGGTGTCCACCCCGTTTGATGCCGGACGCAGCTCCAAGAGTTAAACACAGTGCATGTGCCGACCTGGCTCTAGCAAGGCTCATAAACCTCTGAAGGCTTTCCAGCCTGAAGAGGTTTTTCTGTTTCCCTTCTATTTATAGCCTGCTTGCAGTCTATCTATAGTCAATACATAACCTTTTTCACAATCTGGTCCATGCCAGTCCCACTCGTCTGCTTGTCAATCAATTTTCGAAAAAACGACATACCCGACATGTACAGGCATTGTTCAATTGCGGTATGATGACTTCAGGAATGATTCAAATTTTATCCATATTACACGTGAGGAGGCACATTATGAAGAAAGGTATGGCTTGGCTTGCTGCCTGTATGTTAATCCTTGTTCTGGCTGCATGCGGAAACGCTAACGACTCAAACTCTCAAGCATCCGAGCCGGAAGTGGCAGCCAGTGAACAACTGGTCATCAAGGCAAGCAACTACGAGTTCGATCAACCTGAATACCGGATCAAAAAAGGCGTTCCGGTCAAAATTGTGTATGAAAATGTGAACGGAAATCACGGGTTACTTGTGCCAGAATTGAATCTGCAGCTGGACACGCAGAAAAACTCCAAAGTGATTACCCCTGACAAAGCTGGTGAATTCGAAATGTCCTGCTCCGTTTTTTGCGGCTCGGGTCACAGCAGCATGATCTCCAAAATTATTGTTGAGGAATAACATTCAATACAAGGAGCCCCCGCAGCGACGGGGGCTCTTCCTGTATTATAACAAATTGTGCAAGAGTTTGCTGATCAGAACCTTCACGGAAAAAAACCGCTATGTCTGATCCTGCTCAATCAATTCAATCCATTCGTTATATTCCGTCTGTAGTTTCGTATATTCATCATGGAGCTGGCGATATTCCCTATTCAGCTGCTCCGCCTTCTCTTGTTCCATTTCCCGCTCAACCTGCATTAACCGCAGCTGATTGGCCGCCAGCTCATAACGTTCACTAATTTCCCTCAGTTCATTCTCCATGATCTGCTTCTCTTCGTCTGCCTCAGCTTGCAGCTGCTCCCGCTGTGTGCGCTCCTTCAAGAGCTGGTCTCGCTCCTGCGCCAGTTCCTCCAGCTTCTCTGAACTCACCGCACTTTCACGCTGCCACGCCGTCAATTCGCTCTCCAGTGCAGTCCAGCGTTCTTGCCATGCCTGCTCCTGAGACGCCCATTCTTCCGCACGAAGCTTCCATACCTGTTCGTTCTGCTTGGCAGCCTGTACCGTATGATCTAATTGAGTTCGGAGCCCTTCTTCACGTTCTGTCAGTTGCTCGATGCGAGAAGACAGCTCTGCCTGATTCGCTGACAGATCCTCATGTTTAATCTGCCATTCCAGAGCCTCTTCTTCAGTCTGAGCAAGTTGATTCGCCTGCTCCGTATACCGTTTCGCAAGCTGTTCGGCTGACTGCCTTGCTTCGTTGAGTGCATTCTCCAGGCCTTGTCTCTCTGCTTCAAGCTCACTCATACGGGAGCCGATGCTCTCTTCACGCTGCAGTGCATCACTATAATCCTTACGGATTTGTTTGTACTGCTCTTGCAGACGCATTAATTCCTCTTGGGCGCTTTGCAGTTCGTCATGAGCCCCATTTAATTCATTATGGACGCCATTCAATTGATCGCGAGTGCCATTCAATTCTTCACACGTATCATTTAATTCATGACGAGTCTCATTCAGTTCATTACGAGTGACATGTAGCTCATTACGAGTGCCGTCCAGCTCCGCAACCAATTGCTCGCGCTGAACTGCCAGCTCCTCGGCTTCTTTCTCATATCGCACGGCCTCCTCATTGTAGAGACGCGCTTCTTCTTTGACAACCGTCAGCTCATCATGCAAAGACTGCACGCCAGATTCCAGCGTTTCATTTTGCTCGGCAGCTTCAAGAATCTGATTCTCCAAATCGCCAATCTCAGCCAGGCGCTGCTCGGCAAGCACCTTCCATGACTTCTCGCTCTCGGCGAGTCCGCTAATTTCATTCTGTAATGTACGCACAGCCGCATGAGCCTGTTCAAGCACCTTCTGCAATCTGCGTTGCTCTTCCTCCGACTTCGCTCCCGCTTCAAGCAAATGCTGTGCATCCTGCTCAAGCTGGGCATGCTGCTCCTGAAGCTTGCGCAATTGAGCTGTAAGTGCTGTCTCACGCTCCACCGCTTCGTTGTACTGCTCCTGCCATTGCTGCTGGGACTCCTGAGCCTGTTTCAACGTTTGCTCTGTTTCGCGCAGCTTGGTTTGCAGTTCGCTGCTGTCGCCTTTTATCTGCTCCAGCTGCTGCTGCAGCTCCACAATGCGGCGTGCCTGAATTTCCTGCTCCTGCATGAGAGCCTCTCGCTCCTCATGCAGCGACTGTACTTGTGTACGTTCCGTCTGCAGCAGCTGCTCCTGCTCGGAAACCACTTCCTGCGCATGCTTCAGCTGCTGCCGTACTGCTTCAAGCTGTTCATTCAATTGTTGTATACGAGCTTTCGCCTGTCCGCGTTCTTCCTCAAGCTGATGTATGAGCTTGCCTCGTTCCTGTTTAAGGCGTTCCTCAGCTGCGGCTGTTGTCTCAGCCGCACGGACAGCTGCCGCTTCCTGCTCTTCTTTCAGCTGCTCTTCAAGCGATGCTTCTTTCTCCATCCATTCCAGCTCAGCTTGCTCTGCACGAGCATTAAATTCAGCCTCAAGCTCCTCCATCACAGTACGCTGCTTCTGTTCGGCTTCAGCCTGTAAAACCTCTCGCTCCTGCTTGGCCTGCTCAGTCAAAGCATCTGCCTGCTTCCGGGCATCATGCTGTGCTTGCTCCAGACGCTGCTTCATCTGCTCCTGCAGCTCAGCATATTGAACAGCTGCTTCCTCCTGCACCTGCTGCAATTTAACCTCAGCCTGTTCCAGTTCAGACAAAATAGCTGCTTCAGCTTCTTCCTTGGCCGCCTGCACCTGCTGTGCCGCCTGAGCCTCCACTTTCTGCCGTTCAGCCGCCGCCAGACGTTCTGCTTCCTTCAATTGAGCTGCACTTCTGTCCTGCAGCTCTTTATATTGAGCAGCAGCTTTGGCCTGCACCTGCTGCAGCTCCGCTGCCGCACGGTTCTGAGCCTCCTTAAGCTGCGCAGCAGACTGCGCATGCACTTGCTTCAGCTGATTGGCCGCTTTTTCCTCTGCTTCCTTAACACGTGCAGCAGCTTTGGCCTCCGCTTCTTTAAGCTGTGCCGCACTTTGAGTCTGCAGCTTCTGAATCTGCTGCTTCATCTGACTGCGCTCCTGCTCCAATAGCGCAGTCAGCCTGGAGATTTCGGCTTGCTTCTCTGAAGCCAGCTTCTGCAAAGCCTGCTCCGCTTCCTGCTTCTGCTGACGAGCCTCGTTAAGAGACTGGTCGCGCAGCTGCAATTCGTTTTGATGTTCATTCTGAATGGCGTTTAACCGGTTGATTTCCTTGCGAAGCTCCGTACGTTCTCCCGTAAGCATCTTGAGCTCATTGCGGATTTCCTCCGTCTGAAGAGACTGCTCAGCCATATGTACAGCTGCAAGTACAGCAATGCGCGGCGTATCTAAACGGGAATGACTTTTTGAAATAGCGCTCATACGCTCATCTACCAGGTTTGCTACTTGTTTCATATAGTCGGCACTGCTGCCAACCAGTTTATAGGAAGTCCCGTAAATCTCTACGGTGACGCGTGTACGATCAGGTGTAGTCACAGTTGTGCCCTCCTTCAAGTCTGTATGTTGATTCTAAGCTGTCATGACAAAAAAGTCACATCGATCCTCTAATGCTAAGGATTCGATGTGACTTCAAGCAATTCCTGCTAATCTCTATTCAAAAAATTGACTTCAGTTCTATTTACGCAGTTCTGCGTTGAATTGCTCTTCCAAACGTGTGACAACACGTGCATGGACTTCCGTAATCTCTTCATCCGTCAGCGTACGTTCACGGTTCCGATATACGAGAGCCATCGCCACACTTTTCTTGTCTTCACCAAGCTTGCTGCCTGTGAACACATCGAATACCTGCACGGTCTCCAGCAGTTCACCTGCGGATTCACGAATAACGCGCAGCATGTCTCCAGCTTCAATATCCTTGCCTACCACTACAGCGATATCACGTTCTACAGCCGGGAAGCGCGGAAGCTCGCGATAACGAATATCCGCATCAGCTTGTTTATATATCGCCTCAAGGGCAATTTCAGCCACATAAACATCGTTCAGATCATACTGTTGCTGCAGTTCTGGATGCAATTGGCCAATTGTACCGATCAACGTGCTCTCACTGCCATCTTTGCTGTCCAGGAGCACGGAGGCAGAACGCCCCGGATGGAAACCTTCCGGACTGTTCGCCACAAGACGAATTCGTTGCCCCAACCCCAGATAAGCAAACAGATGTTCAAGCGCTCCCTTCAAGTCGAAGAAATCCACTTTCTCCGCCCCGACATTCCATTGCTGCGCTGCACGATTGCCTGTAAGCAGCAAGGCGAGTACCGGAATTTCATGCGGCTGCTTGGTGAGCTTCTCTTCTTCCGTGAAGAACACACTGCCCACTTCAAACACCGCAAGTGAATCCTGTTTCCGGTTCATATTGTAGACGGCAGCATCCAGCATCTGTGGCAAAATGCTTGTGCGCAGCACGCTGCGATCCTCACTCATCGGCATGGCCAGTTTAACTGCCTTGCTTCCTTGAGTCAGAGCCGGGAACAATACCGCTTTGTCCGGGTGCACAAACGAATAACTGATCATTTCCTGCCAGCCGCTGCCGGACATTACACTGCGAATCGTACGACGAATGGCTTGAGGACGTGTGTATGCTCCCGGTGTCGTCGGGCCTTCGATCCATGTCGTTGGAATGTTGTCATACCCGTACAGACGGGCAACCTCTTCAAACAAATCCACGTCCAGCGTAATATCTCCTCTGCGCGTTGGCACCTCAACGTCCAGCACTCCCTGCTCTGCATCACCACATGCAAAATGCAGCCGGGCAAAGATCGTTTTCACCTCTAGCAAAGACAAGTCTGTACCCAGATAACGGTTGAGCCTACTCAGCGACATTTGAATGACACGTTTCTCGGAAGCCTCCGCTCCAGCCTGCACAATCCCTTGATGCACAATACCTGACGCATAACGCTGAATGAGTTCAGCCGCACGATCCAGAGCCGTAATGACCGCACCCGGGTCCACCTCTTTTTCAAAACGCAAGCTTGCTTCGGAACGCAGCCCCAGTTGGCGCGACGTCTTCCGCACCGTTCCGCCGTCAAACTTGGCGGACTCCAGAAGCAGATTCACGGTGCCCTCCGATACCTCGGAGTTCTCACCGCCCATCACCCCTGCGATGGCAACCGGTTTTACGCCATCGGTAATGAGCAGCATGTGCGGCTCCAGCTTGCGCTCCTGACCATCCAGCGTCACAATCGTTTCGCTCTCATGCGCCATGCGCACCTCAATGCGTCCATTTTCCAGCTTATCCGCGTCAAACGCATGCAAAGGCTGACCATATTCCAGCATCACATAATTCGTAATGTCCACGATATTGTTGATGGGACGTACGCCCGCCGCAACGAGACGGTTTTGCATCCACAGCGGGGAAGCCCCCAGCTTGATGCCAGTCACATAACGAGCCGCATAGTGGCTGCATTGCTCCTGCGCTTTGATCTCGACCGAGATATGCTTAGCGGCTTCGTCGCCAGCTTCGACCAACTGCTCCTTCGGATTCGGCAGCTTCACTTCACGACCAAGAATGGCTCCCACTTCGTATGCTGCACCGCGCATGCTCAAAGCGTCGGAACGGTTCGGCGTCAGATCCAGCTCCAGCACATGATCGTCAAGACCCAGCACCTGGCTGATCGGCGTACCAATCTCGGTCTGCTCCGGCAGAACCAGAATACCTTCCTGTTGATCCTTCGGCAGCAATTTGTCGTTCATGCCCAGCTCTTTGGCGGAGCAGATCATGCCGAGCGATACCACACCGCGCAGCTTCGCCTTTTTAATATCCAGACCGCCAGGAAGCTTTGCACCTACAAGGGCTACCGCTACCTTTTGACCCGCATCCACATTTTTGGCGCCGCATACGATCTGCAGATCTTCCTCTTGTCCTGCATCGATAACACATACATTCAGCTTGTCCGCGTCCGGGTGTTTCTCCTTGCTCTTGACGTAGCCCACAACAACCTTGTTTACGCCCTGATTGCGGTTCTCCACAACATCAATTTCGATCCCTGCACGGGTAATTTTCTCTGCCAGCTCCTGTGGTGTCACACCTTCAAGCGAAATATAATCAGACAGCCAATCTGTCGATACTCTCATGCATGTTCACTTCCTTAATCTATATATTGGTTTGACGTTTACTTGAATTACAGCCGTCCGAATTGTTTCAGGAACGTCTGATCACTGTTGTAGAAATGGCGAATGTCGTCAATGCCGTATTTGAGCATCGCAATCCGCTCTACCCCCATGCCAAAGGCAAAACCGCTGTATTTCTCCGGGTCATATCCGCCCATCTCAAGCACTTTCGGGTGAACCATACCGCCGCCCAAAATTTCAAGCCAGCCTGTTTGTTTGCAAACCCGACAACCGCTTCCGCCGCACTGCACACAGGTTACATCCACTTCAGCACTTGGCTCGGTGAACGGGAAGAAGCTTGGACGCAGACGAATTTCCGTGTGGGCTCCGAACATTTCACGTACAAACTGCAGCAGTGTTCCTTTCAGATCACTCATGCGAATGCTTTCGCTGATCACGAGACCTTCTACCTGATGGAACTGGAAGGAGTGTGTCGCATCATCGTCATCACGGCGGTATACTTTACCCGGGCAGATGACCTTTACGGGAACTTCACCTTTCATGCTCTGCATCGTACGAACCTGCACAGGTGAGGTGTGTGTACGCATAAGCAGGTCCTCTGTCACGTAGAAGGAATCCTGCATATCACGGGCCGGGTGATTTTTAGGCAGATTCAACGCTTCGAAGTTGTAATAGTCCATCTCAACCTCTGGACCTTCCGCTACACGATATCCCATACCGATGAAAATATCTTCGATCTCCTGCACCACTTTGGTCAGCGGATGCAGACCTCCTTGACGTCCACGACGTCCTGGCAAGGTCACGTCAATCTTCTCGGATTGCAGACGCTTCGCGGTCTCTTCCTTCTGGAATTGCTCCTGCTTGCTGTTGATGACCTCTTCAATGGCTGCGCGCACCTCGTTACCAACTTGCCCGATGACTGGACGTTCCTCTGCACTAAGTGCGCCCATGCCGCGCAAAATTTCAGTCAATGCACCTTTTTTGCCCAAATACTTTACACGCAGATCGGCCAGCGTCTGCGGATCGGTTACGCCAGACAGCTGCTCCAGCGCTTCGATCTTCAATGCCTCTAAACGTTCTTTCATGTGTAATTGCCCCCTTTAAATGCTGTTATTGCAACAAAAAAAGGCCTTTTCTCCCCAAAAGGGACGAAAAGACCGTGGTACCACCCTTGTTAGACTCCCGTTGTCACATCGAACTATATATCCGACTCAGCACGTTCTGTCTCACTCTGTACGGAATAACGACCGTTAACCGTTTACCCCTACTGTCGCTTCCGTGCATACACACATCAACAGGTTCAGGGAACCGCTCCGGAGTGAATTTCAGCAGCCTGGTTCTACAGAAACGCTCTCAATCTATGGCGCTTCCTCCCTGTCCAGAGGCACTGCTTACTTGTCTCCATCAATACGTTTACTCAAGTTAAACTTATGCTTATACATACCAATGATCGCATGATCGTTCATTATTATAAGCAAAATACGGCGAAATAGCAAGCTTGCCCAGATGTTAATTTGCAGCGTTCCCCTGATTCCTCAGTTCTTTCAATCGCTGCTGAATCTTACGAATCTCGGCGGCTTCCGACTCCCGTCTCTCCTCATCCTCGGCAGTGATCAACCGCTCAGCTCCGGCGGCACTGACTGGGGAAAGCAACTCCGACAGCCTCATCTCCAGACGCAGCCGTTCATCATCCGAATCCCGTGTATCCAGCGCAGAATCCCGCAGCCGCACCGTTTGTTCCCAATCGGCTACACCACCCTCGAAGAGTGATACCGTTCCGTCCGGCTTCAAGTCACACAGACGATTCGCCAGTGTTCGGACTAACATGCGGTCGTGAGATACAAGAACCAACGCACCGGAAGCTTCTTTCAGTACATTTTCCATCACTTCCTGCGTATCGATATCCAGATAATTCGTCGGTTCATCCAGCACAAGCAGATTGGCACCGCCAAAGTATAAACGCAGAAACGCTACCCTGCACTTCTCCCCCATGCTTAAATCTCCAATACGCTTGAACACATCTTCTCTTGAAAATAAAAAACATCCCAGAATCGTGCGCGCAGCGCTCTGTGTCATCGAGGGAAGCACAAGCAGACTGTCCAGCAATGTCATGTGTTCAGGCAGTCCTTCCAGCTCCTGTGAAAAATAACCGATGCGGAGCTGGGGATGCCGGGTAACCCGCCCCTGCACTGGCTGCAGCTCTCCAATCATTAATTTCAGCAGCGTGCTTTTGCCTGTTCCATTTGGTCCGCGGACCGCAAGCCGATCCCCGCGCTCCACTGCTGTTTGAATATCACAAAGCAAAGACTGCTCCGGCTTATAGGAGAAGCTGACTCCCTCCAGCGCCAGAAGCTGCCGCGCACCAAGTGTGCTCAACTGCAGCTCCATGTTCAGCTTGGCTGCTTCACGCGGTTTATCCACCCGTTCATTCTCCAGCCGTTCCAGCTGCTTCTGTTTGGCATGGTAACGCGAAATATTTTTATTGGCCCTGGCCTTGTAAAAGCTCTGGGTGATCTTCACCTCTTGGTCTCCAGCCGAGTTATGGGCTTTGTGAAACCACTGCTGATAATTACGAATGGTTTCCTCCAGCGCTTTGCGTTCCAGCTGCTGCTTGCGATAGATCGTCTCCTGCTCTTTGAGCTCCCGCTCCTTATGGGTCTTGTAATCGGAGTAACCGCCCTTGTATTTGGTTAGCCGATCGGCGCTGAATTCGATGACACCTGTGGCCACCTGGTCTATAAACGTGCGGTCATGGGATACAAACAGCACCGTGCCTTCATATGAAGCAAGCCAGCTTTCCAGCCAGCGCATGCTCTCTTCATCCAGATGATTCGTTGGCTCATCCAGAATCAGAAACCTGGGCTTGCTCACCAGAAGCCCTGCCAGCCGAGCCTTCGTTTTCTGACCGCCGCTAAGGGAGTGGTAAGGCCTGCCCCAATGCTCTGCCGTCAGACCAAGCCGGGTCAGCACCTTCTCTACCTCTGTTTCCCACATGTACCCGTTCAGCTGCTCATATTCTTCCAAAGAACGAGCATATTGGTCAAGCAAAGAAGTGTCCTCCTCTGCATCTGAATCTCTTAACCGATGCTCCATGTCTTCCAGTGCCCGTTTGATCTCGTCAATCCGTCCACTCTCCCGGCGTACTGCATCCAGCACCTGGATGTCATCCGTTACGTCTGTGCGCTGGCGCATAAACCCCCATTCCTGCAGCGGAAGATGCCGGTCAATTCGTCCACCTCCCTGCTCCTCACCCAATATAATGCGTAACAAGGTGGTTTTGCCGCAGCCGTTGCGACCCAAAATAGCAAGGCGTTCGCCCTCGTTAATTTCAAGATTTAACCCTGCAAAGAATTCATGTCCGTTCCACTCTTTTGATACTTCATGCAAGCGTACCAATGTCATCATGAGTCCTCATCCTTTCCTGAACAAAAAAACCGCTGGCATCAGCCGGCGGTTTAGCAATTGTTATGGAATCTGGCATTCAAACACAGACATGGATATACAATGGCATGAACAAAGAAACCCAATTTCGAGTACAGCAAAGCTTCCAAGCCCGCTCTTCCCATTGGTCCCATACCATTCCCATAGCTGAATCTGGACACACGAATCCCCTCATTGCTCAGCCGCTCGGCTGACTGCGTCATACATCAATGTGCAGTTAACTGGGGTTCAATTCATGTGTCTTACTTCATGGGACGTATGGTTACCTCTCATTCATGTATAGTATCAATACCTCGTTATTGTACCAGATGATTGAAAAAAAGCCAATCTCAATAAATAAGCTGTCGCAAATCTTTAAAAATGGACAAAAGAAAAACCCTTGTGGCGCAAGGGTTTAAGGTGTTACGAAGTATAAAGCGGGTGATGGGAATCGAACCCACGCTATTAGCTTGGAAGGCTAAAGTTCTACCATTGAACTACACCCGCAAAATGAACGATCGGGACGACACGATTTGAACATGCGACCCCCTGGTCCCAAACCAGGTGCTCTACCAAGCTGAGCTACGTCCCGTTAAATTCCAGTGGAAGTTAACAGTGATTTTACAAAACTTAATATAACATGATCCATAAGAACACGCAAGGTTCTTTTACGATTTTTACCATGAAAAAGGGGACCAAAAGGCAGGAACGCTCTCGCGGCCCTGCTGCTCTTACCCCACAGGCATGTCTATGTCCCTTAGGAACTTCTTCTCGAAAACGGCAGCTTCAATCGGTTGACTGAAGAAATACCCCTGAGCCTCATGGCAGTGCTGGTTGCGCAAAAACAATATCTGATCTTCATTCTCTACCCCTTCGGCTGTCACTTTCAGCTGCAGATGGTGTGCCATCGAAGTGATGGTGGATACAATAGCGGCGTTGTTGCTATCTTCCATAATTTCATTGACAAAGGAACGGTCAATCTTGAGCCGGTCAATCGGCAAATCTTTGAGATAATGCAATGAACTATATCCTGTACCAAAGTCATCAATACTGATATGTACACCAATCTCTTTAATTTTCTGAAGCTGTTCAAAAGCCCGATCCTTGTCAAACGTCATGCTCTCGGTAATTTCCAGTTCAAGCCATGCAGGCTCCAGCCCCGTTTCTTTAAGGATGCTATTGATACTATCGAGCAGGTGGGAATGTCTGAACTGTCTCATCGAGAGGTTGACTGACACGCATAATTTACGATATCCCGCGTCCTGCCACCGCTTGTTCTGAGCACATGCCTCCCGCAGAACCCATTCTCCCAGCGGAACGATCAGTCCACTCTCTTCCGCCAGCGGAATAAACTCTGCTGGTGATACGGAGCCTCGCTCCGGATGCTGCCATCTGACCAGCGCCTCCATGCCCACAACCAATCCACTCTGCAGATTCACCTGAGGCTGGTATACCAGGTAAAATTGGTTACGAACCAAGGCTTTACGCAGATCATTCTCCAGCTGCAAGCGCTCCTGTGCCTTCATTTGCATCGCATGTGCGTAACGGTTAAGCTCTATCCCTTGTTCCTTCGCACTATGCAGTGCGGTATCTGCATTCTGTATCATCTCTTCCGGAGATTTGCCGTCGTAAGGGAAAATGGCCATACCGATACCTAATGTTAGATGATACTCGTTGCCATCCACCATGACAGGCTTCTCAAAGAGCTGCAGAATGGATCGTGTGCGGCACACAGCCGTATCCGTAGCATAGAAATCTGTCATCGTCAGGGCAAACTCGTCTCGCCCCAATCCGAATACCTCTTCTCCGGGGAGACAAGATTGTCTCAAGCGTTGTCCAACCTGATGTAACACCCGATTAGCTGCCTGCTGGCCGAGTGAATCGTTGATTGTTTTGAACCGATTAATATTGAGCACCAGCACACCAACGAGCTTCTCCTCTGCAACAGCCTCATCCATCATCACTTTCAGCTGCTGGGTAAGACGACGGCGATTCGGAAGACGCGTTACATCATCATGATGTGCGATATAATTCATTTTGGCCTCAGCTGCCTGCTGCTGCAAGAAAGGTGTGTCCACCACAGAGGCGTAAAGCCCCTTCTGAATGAAAAAGTACCCCATGCAATTGCTAAGCATACCAAAGAGCAGATTAAGATCCTCCACTGTCTCTGAGAGTACAAAAAACCCTTGACCTAGCAAGAAACAAAGTATGCCGCAAAGTATAGGCGGAAGATTGAAGTCTCTAGACTTTCTCCACTCTGTATACAGAATGAGAGTACTAACGACATACATCAGGCCAGCCACCCCATGCATAATATTGAATAATCCACCAAGCTTCTGCCCCTCAAGCATCTTGGGCATCAAGCTCCATTCCTGAATAGCAAGTATGTACAAAATGAGAAAACAGCCTATTGTCGCACTAAACAGAAAAAATTTGCGCGGTAATGCAACTTGCTTCTCCTGTACCGTATATATAAATAACAGACCCGCAGAGCAAATCAGTGATCCCATCGTAGTCATCATCAAGGAAAAGTTGGATTCCATCATCGCTTTTGAAGGAACTTCTTCAGCGAATGAAACGATATGAACCAGTTCAAATAGACCCACCATGAGAAAAAGTGTTGTCATTAACACTCTGCGCAGCGTCAATTTTTGGGTCTGGAACAGCCAGCTTTGATTGTAGATGCCTATACAAGCGGCGGTCGCAGCGAATCCACCCAGCAATGTTAACACCGGGTAACCCGAAATGATCAGATCAGAGTTTGAAGAAGAACGAAACCATTGACTTACGAGGAAAAACAATAAGCCGCCTGCGGCGACCCAACCTATTTGACTCTGATCTTGCATTTTAACCTTCATGCCATGTTTTCCTTCCCGGGATCACTATCCTGAAATACGTGTAAGAATGAACGCTATTTTTCTATTTCACCAAGTATATTACACATTTCGACAAAAAAATATATTGACCAATGTTTAATTCTATATTCTGCATGTTCCATCTGGTACATAATAACATTTAAATCCGTATTCGTGAACTAAAAAATAGTTATAAGTAGGAATATCTATTCATAAAAATGACTAAAAATAAGGAACAAAGAACTAAAAAAACATGGTTCTCGTGTGAGAAACCATGTTTTTTTAATTTTCAACCTTATTTCAGACTATTTTTCATTTATCGAAATTCACTTCAGGGGTTGTCAGCTTATCATAGAAGTCAACCACCTTGTCTTTGTCTTCTGATGCACGAAGTGCCATAGCTGAACGAGGATGCTCGTCCAGTGCACCTGTGATCATGTAAGGCAGGATGTATCCCCATTCTTCTTTTTCTCTTAACGGAACCATCAGCTGCTCCAACACGTCAAGTACCGGACGCAAATTATATTTAGTTCCTTTCAGATGAGCTACGAGCAGTTCAGTCGGACAGTTGCCTGCTGCACGTCCCATGCCATATACAGAAGCATCCAGCAATTCAACGCCAAGCTCCGCTGCTACAAGTGTGTTGGAGAAGGCAAGCTGCATATTGTTATGCGTGTGAACACCAAGGCGTTTATTCGGAAGATGTGTTTTGAATTTCTCGACCAAATATTTCACATCGTTATGATCCAGACTGCCATAAGAGTCCACGATGTAAACCACATCAACCGAGCTGTCTTTAATCATTTCAAATGCTTCCAGCAGCTCATTCTCCATCACATTGGAGAGGGCCATAATATTCAGTGTCGTTTCATAACCCCGGTCATGGAATGTTTGCACCAATGCAAGCGCCTTGTCCACATCTTTGCTGTAACAAGCCACACGGATAAGATCCAGCATGCTTTCACTACGCGGCAAAATATCATTCTCATCTACCCGGCCCACATCGACAAGTGCAGACAATTTGGTATTTCCTTTTTGCGGAATCACTTTGCGCAGAAAATCATCGTTCAGAAAGCGCCATGGTCCGGCTTCTTCTGCACCTTTGAGCAATTTAGGGGAGTTTTTGTAGCCGATCTCCATATAATCAACGCCAGCTTCGTTCAGGCCTGCATACAGCTTTTGAACAAAGTCTACGCTAAAATCCCAATTATTCACCAATCCACCATCACGGATGGTACAGTCTACAATCTTGCAATGATTTGTCTTCATCAATGTCTGCTCCTTTTCTGACCAACTTGTGTATTCCTCTCATGATACTTGAACGTGACAAGAAAAGTAAAGGGATTCCGGGCTTATTTACTGTAAGATTTCCAGATTCGATCCATCTCAATCACATCCGGATGATCTTCCCCGTTCCGCCCGTAACGAACAGCGTTATATGCCGCAGGAAGTCGCGCAGCCAGTTCCTGCTCGCCAGGCTTGAAATGGCTTTTCGCATCCAAAGGTTCGGAGGGGCTTGTTATAATGGTTTCTGCTGCCTCCAAAGGTGTATGTGACTTCTCGATTCCGACTCCACGCTGTAACGCCTGATTTACCCATGTTCGATAATAATAACGAATACGTTCGCCGCTCTGCGCCGGAACCGATTCCCTTTTGCGGAACCATCGCTTGCGAACCTGCGTTGGCACTTCCAGCGATTCACTGATATCTACATACTCTGTTTTTGGTGCTTCCCTTTTCTGGACAGGCTGCAGCATACCCTTGAATCGTTCCTCAAGTTTATTCCAGATCACTCTTGCCAGTTTGGCGAAAAGCCAGATCATCACTGCCGCCGCTGCACTAAAAACAACCCAGCTGAGAATCTCCCAGAACATAGAAGGTTCCGAAGGAGGACCCTTCAATTCATCAGGCAAGGTCATCGGTTCGTTGGAAGCCTGAGGTGTATCGGGCAGTTGCTGCGGGGACGAGGTTCCCAATAAACTTCGAATCCACGCCAGCACACGATCACGTAGCGGTGCAAGCCAGGCCGCCAGACTTGGAAAAGCGCCAATTCCGACGATTACCACCAGCATCCATATGATCCGTTGATGGTTCGCCCGCGTAAATTCCCGCAGCACCAGCCTCCGACTCCCGTCGTTAAGCACCGCCCGATCGAGCTGTGTTCTGTACTGTGCAACAATCCATAACACAAAACTGATTACTCCGGCGGCATACATATACATCGCGTACATCTGCAATGGCCACAAAAATTGAACCTGACCTGCCGCGATCGTGAGCACAATGGCACTGATTACACCTATAATCTGCAAGCGCCACAGCATCGTGGAATGATAACCGTGATCGTACTGAAAGCCTGTAAACGCTGCCGTAATCGAACAAGCAGCCAGCGTTATAATAATTGGAAGGGAGAGAGGCAGCAGCATACCCGGAATGATAGCAAACAAAGTTCCGATGACCAGTGCTGCGGTACTCCGAACGAACGAACTGCGTTCCATCAAACCAGTGAAGCGATGCTGGAGCCATTGAACAAACCAGCCAGTCACAACAAATAAACCCAATAATATAAACGGGATCATTCTTTGAGCATAGAGCGACGTGATTGTCATGATTGGGAACAGATATACACCGATGCTTAATAAAGCCAGCATTGCGATGCTATGCATACGCTTTCTTTCATCGTTTTCGTTCATGCGCCCACCGCCTCTGTTTTCCTCTTCAACTGCTCGACAGGCAGAATGGTTACCCGATGCCCCTGCTCCTGCAAACGCATGATTTCATACTCCATAGCCGGTGATACATAGGACGTAATTAACAAATAACTGCGGACCTGCTGCTCTTCTTCACTCCATCTGACCTCATCCTGCAAAAACTGCTCCATCGGCACCAAGCATTTCAACTCGGTTTCAGCCATAGCCTCCAGTAACATTTCCAGATGTGGTGTTCCGTAATCCGGTTCGATTCGAAGCACATCACGCCCTCCGTCTGTTCTGTAGCCGTTATGAGCAAATCCGGCAGGCAGCCCTCTGTCGATCGCATCGGTAGCTGCGGTGGCTGCGTAGCGAAGCGCCTGTTCAATCAGCTCAGGCCGGGTGACTACACTCCACATGTCTGCCGATTCCTGAATATTGACGATAATCCAGGACTGGGGATCAGCGGTCCAGCCTTGTTTGTACACCTGCAGGTCCCCGGTACGCGCACTGGCTTTCCAATGAATACGATTCATTGGATCACCGGCTCCATAGGGCCGCACACCCAGGATCAGAAACGGATCTTCCACAATCCAGCGCGACACCTCAACCTCGCCCTGCCATACCTGATAGATTGCCGGCATATCTTCTATACTTACAAGTGAAGGATACACAATCATCGACATCTGTACAGGGATCGGTTTTGTGGAACGCCACACACCAAACAAGTCCCCACCTGTCATTGTAGCTGTATCCATCCTGTATACACCACGTTTGGAGCACACAAACGGATGTGTGCGTGTAATTCGATTATAGGGTTTTAATGTAAAAATACTTTTATGGTTCTGATAAATATTCCCTTGACTGATATCCATGCCTGAACCGGTGCGAAAAATAAATGAAGCCGGCATCATCGCCTCCAGTCTGAGCCACGGAACGGAGATTCGTTTTTCATTGGATATCGTCTCAATCATCTCCAGTTCGTCCCCAGCATAACAGCGCATTTTGCTGAATTGTCTGCTGTACTTGAGGTTTCGCAGCACTGGACGCCCAAACCATACTCCATGCAGCACCATAATGAGGCTCCCAACCACAACAAGCCAGAGAAGTTCCATAAGCCTAGCGCCCGCCTGTTGTCAGTGTCTCTGTCGGCACCTCTGTCTGGCTTAAAATCTGCTGAATAATCTGTTCGGCCAGTCCTTCCTGCTGCCTCACCCGATTACGAAATACCAAACGATGAGCCAGCACAGGCTCTGCAAGCACTTTGATATCATCCGGCACAACATAATCTCTGCCGTGTAATGCAGCCCAAGCCTGAGCAGCTCTCAGAAGTGCCTGTGCGCCCCTTGGACTAACACCCAGTGATAATTCAGCATGTGCTCTGGTTGCTTCCGTAAGCTGCACGATATAACGCATCAGATCCTCGTTTACAGTAACACTTGTATACATTTCCTGGGCTTTCAAAAGCTGTTCTCGCGAGATCATTGAAGATAAATCATGTACGGAGCGACTGACGGCTGTTCTTTTGAGAATCTCGATGCTTTCTTCTACACTCGGATAACCCATGCGAATTTTCATCATAAACCGATCCATCTGGGCTTCCGGCAACGGAAATGTGCCTTGATTATCAATCGGATTCTGGGTTGCAATGACAATAAACGGTCGTTCGAGCTGCCGGGTAGAGCCGTCGATACTAATCTGACGTTCTTCCATACATTCGAGCAGACTGGACTGTGTTCGCGGTGTAGCCCGGTTAATTTCGTCTGCCAGCACAAGATTAGCAAAGAGCGGACCTGGTCTGAATTCGAAATCTCCTGATTTCTGATTATAAAAATGAATGCCTGTCAAATCAGAGGGCAGCAGATCGGGAGTGAATTGTATCCGCTGAAACGTGCAGTCCAGCGAGGCTGCCACTGACTTGGCAAGCATCGTTTTTCCCGTGCCCGGCACATCCTCCAGAAGCACATGACCAGAAGCAATAATGGCTGTCAGCACCAATTCCATCGTACGCTCTTTACCAACAATCACTCTACCTACATGTTCAATCAACTGCTGATTCATGCTCTCCATATCCTGAATATTCAATGTAATCCCATCCTTCCGCAGTGAGCCTATGTATTCGCATACATTTCTAACTATAACCCTAATCGCTCTGACAAAAAACAAAGGAATCGGCAGCACACCGATCCCTTCTGACATGATCTCTATTAAACTACCAGTGGGAGCTTGATCATAAAGCTGGTGCCCTCGCCCTTTTGGCTATCCACCGAGATGGTGCCGCCATGATTTTTAATGATACGGTAACTTACAGAAAGCCCGAGACCGGTCCCGCTTTCTTTGGTAGTGAAGAACGGATCAAACAGACGCACCAGCGTATTGTGATCCATGCCGCGACCATTATCAGCTATCGTAATCTGCACAAATTTATTATCCGTGGCTGTTTTAATGCGAATCATGCCTGTATGCTCTTCACCCACCTCTTCAATGGCATCCATTGCATTTTTCACCATGTTCAGAATGACCTGCTTGATCTGCTTAACGTCGATTGATACGCTAAGTGGTGTATCATCAACCTCCAGCAAGATTTCGCAGCCCTTCATCAGACCTTCACTCTCTGTCAACAGAACGACCTCCTTGAGCAAGGATTCTACGGTCATAATCGTCTTCTGCGGAGCGGAAGGTTTCGAGGAGTTCAGAAACTCGTAAATAATATCGTTAGCCCGGTCAATCTCCGTTAAAATAATTCGTGCGTATTCGTCTTTGCCGAGCTGCAGCAGATGAGGACGCAATAGCTGGATGAAGCCGCGAATAGCGGTTAACGGATTGCGAATCTCGTGGGCAATGGAGGCAGAGATACGTCCAAGCATTGCCAGCTTGTCATTTTGATAGGCGGTTTGCTCGATCTGCTTGTAATCCGATACATCCTTAACGCTAAATAAAAAATCACCATCCATCTGATCACCATAGGTAACCGTAACGAGCCAGTGCCTTCCGTATTCGTCTGTCAGCTCATGATAACGCTTACGATGAAAGATCGTTTCCCGATAAATTCTTAAAATTTTCTTTTTCTTGAATCGACTCATCTGAGGCAGACTCAGCATCTGCATCAACGTGCATCCACTTAACAGATCTCTTGGCAGTTCCAACAGCTTGGCCATCTGAACATTAATAAACGTCAAGATACCGCGGTTGTCAAACAGCATAATTCCACTATCCATGTGTTCCAAAACATTCTCATACTTATTGTAATCCAGATGCACTTGAGGAGGTACATCTGCTCGCTGAGGCACTGTATCCTGAAATTCACTAATCAATTCAGGTTCCTCCTTTTCACGTAAATGATAAACATTGCCATACGGACATCATATCATCACAGAAACAGGAAGGGCCGATTTAAGTTCATTACCGGGTTCCTTTCCAAACTTCTCTCATTGCCAGACGAAAACTTTAAGCATTGCTCCGTCTCTTTTTCAAGTCTGTTTTTATCATAGACAAGTTTGGGGAAGAGAGTCAATCGGAGAAAGTGTCGAATGGAAATTATTTTGCAAAAATAGCAGCCGATATGGAAATAAAACGCACAAAAACGAAGCCTCCTCACCTTAAAGGTAAATCAGCTTCGTTTAGTATCGCTTTATTGAATGTAATACGTGCATATGATGTCTCGGTACGTAATTATAGTCCCGTTTTGTTATGCTGAATTTTCAACTTCCGTTGACTCATGACGGCAAGACGACGTTTCAACTCGCTCTCCCACTTCTCATCCTTCATTTCCTTGGCGAGCCGCAGCAGATCCAGCGACATGTCAATCTGACGCTGCACAATCACCATTGCATCTTCACTTTCACGATTGACGCAATTTTCGAAGATCGCATCCTCGTCTTCTGTGACATAGTCTTGAAAATCAATCTCGGAAGCTCCATCGCCATGTGCATACTCAGCAAGAATCTCATATTCGTTCTCAACCTTGTAATGCACCTCGACCCGGTGACACACCGGACAAAACAGCAGGGGAACATTATGAACCTGGGTGCGGTAATGCTTCAGCGTGCCCTTCGTTCCCACCATACTAGCCCCACAACAGTAACTCATTTTTGTTCACCCTCCTTATTAGGTGCCGGAATTTATCTATTGCCAATCCCGTGCACTTCAAAAACTTCCGAAAGGGAATCGTGTTCAAACAGTGTATCACATTTATAAACAAATTATAAATGTGGAGCACCGGAATAATTACCGGGTTTCCATACCCTATTCGCCTTACAAGCCTTCAATTCCTCTTTCCTCTGCCCAAAATAAAGATATTCTTCTATTACATTATTAACACGCCTGAAAGCTTGTTCAAACACTTTGACTAAGATAACGTTCTGGCTTTGCAAAAGGTTGCAAAAAGCCCTCAATCCCCGAGGGGATGAGGGCTTGAACATGAAGAGTTCAAGTAAACCCGGCTTACAGGTTTTTGTCGCCTGGTTTCCAGTTCATTGCACACAATCCGCCGGATTGCAGTGCTTGCAGTACGCGAAGTGTTTCTTCAACACTGCGGCCTACATCGTTGTGGTTAACCACTTGATATTTCAGTTCGCCTTCTGGATCGATGATGAACAGACCGCGCAATGCTACGCCTTCTTCTTCGATCAGAACGCCGTAATCTTTAGCAACTTGCTTCGTGATATCGGAAGCGAGCGGGAAGTTCAACTGACCAAGACCATTGCTGTCTTTCGGTGTGTTGATCCATGCTTTGTGGCTGTGTACGGAGTCTACGCTCACGCCAAGGATTTCTGTATCCAAAGCTTTGAATTGCTCGGAAGCGTCGCTCAAAGCTGTAATTTCAGTTGGGCACACAAATGTGAAGTCCAAAGGATAAAAGAAGAATACGAGCCATTTGCCACGGTAATCGGACAATTTAACGGAACCAAAATCCTGTCCGTCTCCCGATACTGTTTCCATTGCGAAATCTGGTGCTGGTCTACCAACCAAACGTTCTGCCATAACTAAAAATTCCTCCTTTGGGATTATGTAAGCATCCATATGGAGTGCTCATCATCAGGATACAAGCTAGCGCTTGTCCTGTCATTAATCAGTTTGATACTTGTTCTCAAGTACATTTAAAATGTTATCATCCGTACTTCTCAAAGTCAAGATTATAAACGTTATTTTTTTATAATAATTATAAATAAGAAATTTCCGTGCCAAAATTGTAAAAGAACAGCCCTCTGTTTTTTCCATGATTGGAACCAACAAAGGTGGTTTTACATGGGAAGCAAAGGGCTGTGTATTATTCATCACGGAGCATGGATTCCTCTATGATATTTTGTTATATGGAAATTAAATCGGAAAGGTTATGCTTTTTTCTGAATAGCTGCGACAATCAGATCGCCCATCTCTGTGGTGCTGATGGCTTTGCTCTTGTCAACAGCGATGTCGCTTGTACGGTGGCCCGCATTCAATACGTTGGCTACCGCTTCTTCAATGGCATCCGCACCTTCTGCATATCCAAACGTTGTACGGAACATCAATGCCAGCGACAGAATTGTTGCGATCGGGTTTGCCAATCCTTGACCAGCAATATCCGGCGCAGAGCCGTGCACTGGCTCATACAGCCCGAAGCTTCCTTCACCCAGTGATGCGGAAGCCAGCATACCGATGGAACCGGTCAGCATTGCTGCTTCATCACTCAAAATATCACCAAACATATTTTCTGTTACGATAACGTCAAAGCTTGCCGGACGGCGCAGCAGCTGCATAGCACAGTTGTCTACAAGCACATGCTCCAGTTCAACATCCGGGTAATCCGGAGCTACGCGGTTAACCACTTCACGCCAGAGGCGGGAGGTTTCCAGTACGTTTGCTTTGTCAACCGAAGCCAGCTTTTTGCGGCGGCCCTGAGCGATCTCGAATGCTTGACGAACGATGCGCTCAACTTCCGCAACGTTGTACGCACAAGTGTCCACAGCCTCTTCGCCTTGTGCACTTTCACGTCTGAACTTCTCCCCGAAATAAATACCGCCGGTCAGTTCACGAACAACCATCAGGTCAGTGCCTTCAAGCACTTCCGGTTTCAGCGTGGATGCGTCTTTCAAGCAGTCAAATACGACAGCCGGACGCAGGTTGGAGAACAAACCAAGTGCTTTTCGAATGCCAAGCAAGCCTGTTTCAGGACGCAGTTCCTTGCTGTTATTGTCCCATTTCGGTCCGCCAACTGCGCCGAGCAGCACTGCATCTGCATTTTTACATACTGTCAATGTTTCTTCCGGCAGCGGTGTGCCCTTCTCGTCAATCGCAATACCTCCAAACAGAGCATGCTCTGTTTCAAAACGATAACCGAACACTTCCTCCGTACGTTTCAGAACTTTCTCAGCCTCGGCCACCACTTCAGGACCAATTCCGTCACCTGCAATTACCGCAATTTTTTTCACGTCTACCATAGGTTGTACACTCCCTCTTATTCAATCATTCTTCATTTCATCTTTTCACAAGGTCATTCTTAAATTCTTTTGCATACTGTTCAAACTTCGTCTCATTAATAACTCTCTTCTTTGTATCATATTCTACGGTCATTTGACCAAGATATACAATCTATGACTTTAATAGTTTTTGCCTATAAGAGTCTCGCCAATGCTTGCTTATAAGGTTCGGAGCCCTGTTTGCATGTTGTTCCTCAGAACTGCGTAAGGTAAAATATACCTGAGTCAAAATCAGGAAATGCTGGAGGGATGTTAAACCATGCAATATTCTTATCTGGGTAAATCAGGCCTTAAAGTCAGCCGCATCTGTCTTGGAACGATGAATTTTGGACCTGCCACGGACGAAAAAGAAGCTTTTCGCATCATGGATGCGGCACTCGATGCCGGAGTAAACTTTTTTGATACCGCTAACATTTATGGCTGGGGAGAAAATTCCGGTCTGACTGAAGAGATTATCGGTCGCTGGTTCAAACAAGGTGGTGGACGGCGTGAAAAGGTTGTGCTTGCCACCAAAGTTTACGGCTCCATGCATGATGAAACAGACGGTCCGAACAATGAGGCAGGTCTCTCCGCATATAAAATCAGACGTCATCTCGAAGGCTCGCTGAAACGCTTGCAAACCGACCATATTGAGCTTTATCAGATGCACCATGTCGATCCTGCCGTTACATGGGACGAGCTCTGGGGAGCATTTGAGCATGCGGTATATCAGGGCAAGATCGGATATGTAGGCTCCAGCAATTTTGCCGCTTGGCAGATCGCTCTGGCTCAAAGCGAAGCCAAAAACCGCCATTTCCTCGGACTTGTGTCCGAGCAGCATAAATACAGCCTGAACTGCCGGCTTCCTGAACTGGAGGTACTGCCAGCTGCCAAAGCGTTAGGTCTTGGCGTTATCCCGTGGAGCCCGCTGGATGGCGGATTCCTGGGACGCAATGCGCTGCAGAAGCTTGAAGGCACTCGCAGCGGCGGCATTGCTGAGCGCATCGAGAAACAGCGATCACAGCTCGAGGATTTCGCTGCCCTATGCCGTGATCTGGGTGAGCCGCAGGACACAGTAGCCCTTGCCTGGGTTGCAGCCAATCCGGCGGTAACAGCACCCATCATCGGTCCACGCACGCTGGAGCAATTTGAAACGGCGTTGAAATGCCTCGAACTGACACTCGATGAATCAACGCTTCAGCGTCTGGATGAAATCTTCCCTGGCCCTGGTGGACACGCCCCTAACGCATACGCATGGTAATTTTCTAAAATAAGGTTGTCACGAGAAAAGTCTGACCCTGCCGGACTGTTTATATCATATCAACGTGCTAACTGCGTTGATATGATACGAACAGCAGACTCCAGCGAGTCAGACTCTTTAGGTGCTCAAGTGCTCATCATTTACAAATTCACATTTACTCGATTCGTGTAAGTTTTCCGTTTCTCAATCAGCTGGTTCAAGCCGTCCACATATGCACGTGCACTTGCTCCAAGAATATCGGTGCTCACACCGCGTCCTTGAACGGAGACCTGGTTTTGTGTCAATACAACATGAACTTCACCAAGCGCATCTTTGCCATGTGTGACCGATTTAATGGAATAATCAGACAGCGTAACCTCTTCTCCGCTCACCTGATCAATCGCATTGTAGATCGCATCCACCGAACCATTACCTTCAGCCTGCTTCTCGACGGTTTCTCCATCCAGAGTTGCAATCCGCACCTTAGCCGTTGGTACCGATTCATCACCATATGTCACAAAAATCGATTCCAGTTTATACACCTCAGGTGCATCCTGCAGTTTCTCTTCGATTACAGCGAGCAGATCCTCATCCGTAACTTCCTTTTTCTTGTCTGCCAGATCTTTGAACTGTGCAAACGCCCGGTTAAGTGCTTCTTCATCCAGTTCATACCCAAGGTCGATCAAACGTTCACGGAATGCGTGACGGCCAGAGTGTTTACCAAGCACCAGCTTGCTCTCTTTCAGACCAATCGTTTCCGGTGTCATGATCTCATATGTCGTTTTTTCCTTCAGCATGCCGTCCTGGTGAATACCTGATTCATGTGCAAACGCGTTTGCTCCAACAATCGCTTTGTTGCCCGGAACAACCATGCCTGTTAGGCGGCTGACCAGACGGCTGGTGCGTGCAATTTCGGACAGTTGCAGCGTCGTTTTGGCCTGGAAAAACTCCTGGCGTGTCTCGAGTGCCATCGCAATCTCTTCAATCGCCGTATTGCCTGCGCGCTCCCCGATCCCGTTGATGGTACCTTCAATCTGATCAGCGCCATTCAGAATCGCCGCAAGTGTATTCGCTGTTGCCATGCCGAGATCGTTGTGGCAGTGCGCACTCAGCTGTACTTTATCTATGTTGTGAACATTTTCTTTCAGATGTTTGAAAATATTGCCATACTCGTATGGGCTCAGATATCCGACTGTATCCGGAATATTGACGACAGAAGCACCCTCTTCGACCGCCATATTGACCATTTCGACGAGGAAATCATATTCTGTACGACCTGCATCCTCCAAAGAGAATTCAATCTTGGAAAATGTCTTCTTTGCATAACGGATCGCAGAGCGTGCCGTATCCAGCACCTGACCTTTATCCATGCGCAGCTTATGCTGACGGTGAATGGGCGAGGTCGCCAGGAATACGTGAATACATGGGTCCTGTGCACCTTTAAGCGCTTCTTTGACCGCATCAATATCCTGCTCCCTGGAACGGGACAAACCAATCACTGTAACATTTTTAACCGCTTTCGCTACGGCGTTGACTGCAGCCAGGTCACCTGGAGATGCCGCCGGGAAACCTGCTTCCATCCGGTCAATGCCAAGCCGCTCCAGTTGATGGGCAATCTCCACCTTTTCACGAGTGTTCAGATTGACTCCCGGAGATTGCTCTCCATCACGCAGCGTTGTATCAAAAACGTAAATTTTACGCACGCCTCGCACCTCCTGCTTCGATATGTTTCCACAAACCAGAATAGCGGCTCACGCATAAGCACGGCCGCTATTTCCAGTTCACGCTGTAAGTTGCTTGTTCATTCAAAAGCCGTTATTACTTCTTGATCCAGTGCATCATTTCACGCAATTGTCCGCCCACCACTTCGATCGGGTGTTCAGCTTCGTTGCGACGAGTAGCTGTCAGGAATGCACGACCGGATTGGTTCTCCAGAATGAAGTCACGTGCGAATTTACCTTGTTGGATATCGGAAAGCACTTCTTTCATTGCTTTCTTCGTATCTTCTGTAACGACACGTGGTCCAGTTACATAGTCACCGTATTCCGCTGTGTTACTGATGGAATCACGCATGCTTGCAAGTCCACCTTCATACATCAGGTCAACGATCAGTTTCAATTCGTGCAGACACTCGAAGTATGCCATCTCAGGCGCATAACCCGCTTCTGTCAACGTTTCGAATCCAGCTTTAACGAGGGCACTTACACCGCCGCACAGAACGGCTTGCTCACCGAACAAGTCTGTTTCTGTTTCTTCACGGAAGGAAGTTTCGATAACACCAGCACGTGTGCAGCCGATACCTTTAGCATAAGCCAGACCGATATCTTTTGCTTTACCTGTTGCATCTTGCTCGATCGCAATCAGACCAGGAACACCAAATCCTTCCACGTAGGTACGACGTACCATGTGACCAGGGGACTTAGGAGCTACCAGCAATACATCGCTGTCTTTTGGAGCAACGATTTGACCGAAATGAACGTTGAAACCGTGAGAGAAGAGCAATGCAGCACCTTTTTTCAGGTTTGGTTCGATTTCGTTTTTGTATACAGAAGCTTGTGTTTCGTCTGGCAGCAAGATTTGAACTACATCTGCACGGCTAGTTGCTTCAGCCGGAGACAATACTTCGAATCCATCATTTTTCGCAGCATCAAAAGATTTACCTTCACGAAGTCCGATGACTACGTTCAATCCGCTGTCACGCAGGTTTTGCGCCTGAGCATGACCTTGGCTACCATATCCGATCACCGCGATCGTTTTTCCTTTCAATACGCTAAGCTCTGCATCCTGTTCATAATAAGTAGTTACTGGCATGTTATAAGTCCTCCTTTGTATTGTAAAGAACCCTTCATTAATGAGCGGGTGTCTCAATGGACCTGTGATCCTGACCAAGCGGGTAGCCAGAACAGCCTCATCACTGCTGAAGCCGCGATGCCAGATCCGTTCAGACACCCGCCCGTTAATGCGGGGGTGTGGCTGTCTTTTCAAGCGTTACATCACTAAAATGTTACTTTACAGCAGATAGCGGACTGACATATGTTCAACAGATAGTCTTCTTGTTCAACTAACCGTGCACTTTCACAACGAGATCGTTGTGCGCGCATGTATGTCTCAGCCCGTCCTGAAACCATTATACCTCTATACGTTGCCACGTACCAATGCAGTAACGCCTGTACGAGACAATTCACGAATGCCATATGGCTTGAGCAATTCGATCATTGCATCAATTTTGTCCGTATCCCCAACCGCCTGAATCATCAGACTTGTCGGCCCAACGTCAACAACCGATGCACGGAATGTTTCTACCACGCCCAGAATTTCGGGACGTTCGGATGGTTCTGCCTTCACCTTGATCAGCGCGAGTTCACGAGCAACCATCGGTTTCAGGCTAAAATCAACCACTTTGATGACATCAATGATCTTATACAGCTGCTTCTCAATCTGCTCCAATGTTTTGTCATCACCAATGGTAACAATGACCATCCGGGAAAGTCCAGGCTCTTCAGACTGTCCTACCGTAATGCTCTCAATATTATAGCCGCGACGACCAAACAATCCGGATACACGCTGGAGGACGCCTGGCTGGTCATTAACCAATATCGAAATTGTATGTCTTATCATTCTTCGCCATCCCCCATCAGCATTTGATCGATTGTCGCTCCCTGTGGAACCATTGGATACACATTTTCATCTTTTCGTACCACGAATTCTACAACGACTGGTCCAGGTGTGTCCAAAGCTTCCTGCCAAGCCCGTTCAGCTTCTTCCTTGTTCGTTGCACGCAGTCCTTTAACACCATATGCCTCAGCCAGTTTTACGAAATCCGGGCTTCCTGCCAGGTCAATATGGCTGTAACGATTTTCATAGATCAGTTCCTGCCACTGGCGTACCATACCAAGAACCTCATTGTTGATAATTACGATTTTAACCGGAATGTTGTTGATGGCACAGATGGCCAGCTCTTGCGAACACATCTGCATTCCACCGTCCCCGTTAATGGAGATAACCAGTCTGTCCGGATTCGCCATCTGGGCACCGATTGCTGAAGGGAATCCAAAGCCCATCGTTCCCAGACCACCCGACGTCACCCAAGAACGCGGTTGATTAAACTTGTAATATTGCGCTGCCCACATCTGATGCTGTCCTACATCCGTTGTAACAATGGCTTCACCTTTAGTGGTGTCGTTCAACAATTCAACCACCCATTGCGGTTTCAGCACCTCATCCGAATCCGTATAGGTATATGGCTTTTCCTGTTTCCACTGTTTGATCTGATCTCTCCAGGCATCTGCACGTTCAGCACGTCCAACTTCCTTATTTGCAATCTCCAGTACCGTTTTCACATCGCCTACAATCGGAATATCTGTCGCAATGTTTTTGCCGATCTCCGCAGGATCAATGTCGATATGAACAATTTTCGCATGTGGTGCGAATCCGTCCAGCTTACCCGTTACACGGTCATCGAATCGGGCACCGATGTTGATGAGCAAGTCGGATTGCTGAATGGCCATGTTCGATGTGTAGGTTCCATGCATTCCCGGCATTCCGGTCCAAAGCTCATGCCCGCTTGGGAAAGCGCCAAGTCCGAGAAGTGTTGTCGTGATGGGGATGCCTGTCTTCTCTACAAACTCGAAAAGCGCTTCGTGTCCACCGGAGTATACTACTCCGCCGCCAGCAAGGATCATTGGACGTTCCGCTTCCTGGATCGCTTGTGCCAAACGGTCAACCTGCAGCTTGTTCGGTACCGTCCGTGGATTATACCCTCTCAATATAACAGGTTCCGTGTGTGGTTCAAACAACGTTTTGTTTGCAGATACGTCTTTTGGAATGTCAATCAGTACCGGTCCTTTGCGGCCCGTGTTCGCAATGTGGAATGCTTCATGAATGATACCCGGCAGATCTTTAACATCCTTGACCAGGTAGCTGTGCTTGGTGATCGGCATTGTAATTCCCGTAATGTCCGCTTCCTGGAAAGCATCCGAGCCAATCAGGCTGGAAACAACATTACCTGTTATAACCACCAAAGGAACAGAATCCATATAAGCAGTTGCAATACCGGTTACAAGGTTCGTTGCACCTGGACCGGAGGTAGCGATGCAGACACCAACCTTGCCGCTCGCACGCGCATAACCATCAGCTGCGTGAATCGCTCCTTGTTCGTGACGTGTAAGAACGTGTTTAAAATCTTCAAAGCCATACATCGCATCATAGATATACAACACGGCGCCGCCTGGATAACCAAATACACACTCAACACCTTCAAGCAGCAAACTTCTCAGCAGAATCTCGGAGCCGCTAATGACCTCCGGCTTCATCCATTTTTCACGTAATTCATCTGTCGATCGTACTTCTGGAATATGAGCTCCCATCAGTCATCCTCCTCTCGGAATTTACACCATTCTGACATTCAAAGTTACAAAAAAAACCTTCCATCCCTGCAAACAAGTTCATGCTTGCGAGGGACGAAAGGTTATCGCTTCCGTGGTACCACCCAACTTTGTCCGAAATTTCGCAATAACGGACCTTACCAGGTATAACAAAACGATGTTCAAACGAACACAGTCGTCTCCCATACCTGTTGTCTGTAACGCAGACTTACGATTTCCCCTAATACGCAAGGATTTGACGATCCAGTGCTTTTCAGGAAAACAGCTCCGAGGTGAGCTCGTATATAAGGGGTAATGGTGGTGGTTTCAGCAAATCCATCCACTCTCTGAGCAAAAGAGCCCTTAAAACTTCGTCCTCTTCATAGCCGATGAAATATTCTCGTTAAATGTTAGGAACATTATATGATTCCTCTAACCGATAAGTCAATACCTGTTTTTGATAAAAATGTGCAGAGCTCTTTCCTGTTCATATTCCACTCCTAGATTGCCCCAACTTCCAAACTTCATACAGTCACCTTTTATCTCGCTTCAGGCATAGGATATACGGGCCGCACAACTGGTCCCGAAAGGAGGCTCCGTATGATTATTCGTCAACGTTCATCCAAGCTGGATGATAGTGCAATTCTAAAGCTGATTGATACTCAACTTGTTCCTTTATCCCATATGAGTGAGAAAGAAATCAATAAAATTCGCAAAGAAATACCCCTGCGGATGAACAGGGGCATGACCTTTGTAATCTCGCCGGAGTCTAACAAAGCGGCTATAGCTTTCATCCATTTCCTCATGCATGGTGAATTGCTTTACGTGGACATGATGGCTGTTAGCACAAAAGAGCAGCGTAAACGATACGGCCAGACTTTACTTCAAAAAGCAGAACATTTTGCAGTCTCTCGTGGCTGCCGAAGATCCAAAGTCATGGTAGATGAGGGCAACACAAAAGGGTGTCAATTTTACCAGAAAAATGGATATCAAACCCTTAGATATATTGGAATGAGTCGATGTTATGAAATGGAAAAAGCACTATATTCCTAGAAAAAACCTGGCGGTCTTGGGCCGGGACCATAAGGCCCGTAACCTGGACCTGGGCCATATCCTTGGCCCGGACCATACCCTGCTCCGTATCCCTGACCGTACGGGCAAGGTTTTGGGCCTGGGCCGGGACCGTATCCGGGACCAGGACCATACGCATAAGGCAAGGTGGCGATCGCAAGCAGATCAAACAATACCAGCGGCAAAATGGCTTTGGTCCGCACTTTTTTTCCGCTAAAACGCTTGAGCACCAGTTTATCGCCAGATACCTTTATGAGCTTTCCTGTAACCCGAGTACCGTCTTTTTTGATCGCAACAATGTTTTTGCCTATGAGTTTCATCGCTTCAGTACGCGTAACATGTTTTTTCATACTATCCCTCCTCCTCGGATCATTCAAAACAGTGTATTCGTCCATAACCGAATTCGCTTGTTTCTTTGTCCCTACTGCAAAAGTTGGGTGCTTTTATGTATGCAAAAAAGGCCCGCAAGAGTGCGGACCTTTACTATGCTTATACTTTATTTTTATCACTAAAACCCAATTTACGTGTCCGTTACCTCTTACCAGGATCATACGGTTCACCCAGTGCGGATGGAGCCGATGAACGCCCAACTGCAGCTACGAGAACGATAATGGTGAGCAGGTAAGGCAGCATGAAAATAATTTCCTGGGGAATACTTTGTGACCACTCAAACAGCTGCACATAGTTGCGGATTGCTTGAGAGAAGCCGAAGAATACTGCTGCCCCAAAAGCACCGATCGGATTCCATTTACCAAAGATCATGGCCGCAATGGCAATGTAACCTTGACCGGAAACCGTATTGTGTGAGAATGTGCCTGTCGTTGTCAGTGTAATTGCCGCTCCACCAATAGCTGCGAGCGCACCACTGATCATAACCCCTATATAACGGTAACGACGCACTTTAACACCCACTGTATCTGCCGCACTTGGGTGTTCACCAACAGAGCGCAGACGCAATCCAAACGGTGTTTTAAACAAAATGTAATAGGTCAGGAATACAAACAAAATCGCCAGGTAAGTTGTTGGGTACATATTTTTGAAAAATGCTTCTCCAAGCAAAGGAATATCTTGCAAGAAGGGCACACTGAATTTGTTGAAGCCCTGTACCAATGGCGAATCACCTGAACCTTCAAACAGCAGTTTTACCAGATACAATGTACTTCCTGCTGCCAAAAAGTTAATGACAATACCGCTGATAATCTGATCCGCTTTGAACGTAATCGATGCCACAGCATGGATCAGTGAAACAAGCACACCAAGAACAATGGCAAGCAATACACCCATCCAGGCCGACGTTGTACCATCCATACCTGCTTCTTGAGCGTAGTGAGCACCAATACCGGCCGCAAACGCACCAAACACCATAAAACCTTCAAGTCCGAGGTTGGTCACTCCGGATTTTTCCGAGAAAATCCCGCCGAGGGAAGCAAAAATCAATGCCGTAGCAAAGACAAGCGTCGTATTGATAATTTGCCCGATTGTCAACAAGTCCATCTACAACACCTTCTCTTTCTTGCGCTTGGAATAGAACGGTTTAAGTACCCAGCGCACGATGCCTTGTGCAGCAATGAAGAAGATAATCGAACCGATGACAATCCGAATAATCTCAGGTGGTACATCCGCAGCAAAGCTCATACCTGCCGAACCGTATGTGAGCGTACCAAAGAGCAGCGCACCGAGCAGCACTCCAAACGGATGATTCAAGCCAATCAGGGCAACCGCAATACCGTCAAAACCAGTACCTGGGGAGCCTGACATTACCGTTTGATACTGGAATACTCCAAGTACCTGGAACGCCCCGCCAAGACCTGCGAGCATACCGCTGATAAACATCGCTTTGACGATATTCCGATTGACATGCATCCCCGCATACTCCGCTGCATTCGGGTTATAACCTACAGCACGAATTTCAAAACCTTGTTTGGTTTTCCACATGTAAATATAAAAGAGCACGGCGATAACAAGTGCAATCAAAGTACCCAAGTGAACACGGGAATTGCCCATTAATTCAGAAAGCCAATTCAAACTGATCGAGGCAGACTCGCTAATGTTTACGGAGCGATTCTCCCCCTGAAGCAGTAGAAACTGACGCACAATCAAATTAGCTAAATACAGTCCGATCCAGTTCAGCATAATACTGCTGATGACTTCATTTACTCCGCGAGTCGCTTTCAAATAACCCGCAATCGCAGCCCAAAGCCCGCCAAATACCGCTCCCGCAATCAAAGCCAGCGGTGCGTGAATATAAATTGGCAAACCTGCAAATTTGACGCCGACAAAAGTAGCTGCTGTCATACCGACCAGAAACTGCCCTTCGCCCCCGATGTTAAACAATCCGGCGCGGGCAGCAAAAGCGAATGCCAGACCTGTCATAATGAGTGGAGTCATTTCCCGTACAGCTTCCCCGAAGTTGTACATATCCCCGAATACCTTTGTAAACAATGCACCATATGCCTCTAGAGGGTTATAACCGCCCACCAGCATAACAATCCCACCGAGAACAAGCCCCATCAATATCGCCACAATCGGCAAAATAAATGAATCCCGGGTAAACCATTTTAACACTTTATTCATGCGCAGTACCTCTCTTTTGGGTGCTGCCCGCCATCATCAAGCCGAGCTCCCTGTCATTGGTTTCTTCTGGCAGCACCTCACCTACGATCTGCCCTTCGTAGATCACCGCAATGCGGTCTGAAACGTTCATGATCTCATCCAGTTCAAAAGAAATGAGCAGAACGGCTTTACCCTGATCACGCTGTGCAATCAATTGCTTTTGCACAAACTCGATCGCTCCAACGTCCAACCCACGAGTCGGTTGGGCTGCGATCAGCAATTCAGGGTTTTTGTCTACCTCACGAGCGATAATCGCTTTCTGCTGGTTTCCTCCGGACAAGGAACGCGCTTTGGTCTCAATACTCGGCGTACGTACGTCAAATGCTTCAACAAGCCGTTTTGCCTGTTTTTTAATCGCATCAAAGTTCAAGAAACCTTTGCGAGTGTACGGCTCCTTGTAATACGATTCCAGCACGATATTTTCGCTTATCGAGAAATCCAGTACAAGCCCGTGCTTATGTCGGTCCTCTGGAATGTGCGCTACGCCAGCCTCAGAGATATGGCGCGGCGAATGATTCGAGAGCTCTTTTCCTTCAAGACGAATTGAGCCGCTATCTACTTTGCGCAGGCCTGTAAGTGCTTCGATCAATTCACTTTGTCCGTTACCGTCAACGCCGGCAATGCCGACAATTTCTCCAGCTCTCACATTCAGGTTCAATTCGTTCAGAACCGCGATTCCCTCTTTGTTTTTGGCCGTCAGCTTGCTAACCTCAAGCACGTTGGCTCCAGGCGTTGCAGGTTTCTTGTCCACTTTAAACGTTACGTTGCGGCCGACCATTTTTTCTGCCAGCTCATTCGGATTCGTTTCCGATGTTTTGACGGAATCAATGACTTTACCACGACGAATAATCGTAACTGTATCCGAAATCTCCATAATTTCTTTCAGCTTATGGGTAATCAAAATGATTGACTTGCCCTCTGCTACAAGCTTTTTCATGATAATCATCAGCTCTTTGATCTCTTGAGGTGTAAGCACCGCTGTAGGTTCATCAAAGATCAAAATGTCTGCACCGCGATACAATGTTTTGACAATCTCGACACGCTGCTGCATACCGACGGAAATATCATGAATTTTGGCATGCGGATTAACCTTGAGTCCATACTGTTCGGACAAACGCTGCACTTCAGCAGCGGCTTTTTTATAGTTAATATTGAGACCCTTCGTAGGCTCGGACCCCAAAATAATGTTCTCTGTTACCGTGAACGGCTGTACAAGCTTAAAGTGCTGATGCACCATACCGATGCCAAGATCGATTGCCCGGTTCGGACTGTCGATGATGACAGGTTTGCCATTCACTTCAATGGAACCCTCATCCGGCTGATAGAGACCAAAAACAATGTTCATCAATGTTGACTTACCAGCGCCGTTTTCGCCCAGTAGAGCATGAATCTCGCCTTTACGAAGCTGAAGGCTGATGGCGTCGTTGGCAACAATGCCTGGGAAACGCTTCGTTATTTGTTTCAACTCAACGACGGGGGTTGCTGCACCCATGTAATCACCCTTATAACTGATATAGTGTGGTTCCGCAAACGAAAGAAAAGCTCCTACCGGAGCGTGCTGCACAAATGACTACTTGTACAAATGTTATGATAGCTTGATCAAATGTTCCTCGGTTTACAATCACAAGGCCGGTCAAGACCGGCCCGATGATGATGTTAAAGCAGATTCAAATTCTCTACGTATTACTCTGTAGGTACTTTGATTTCGCCGCTGATGATTTTTTCTTTGTATTCGTCAACTTTAGCCAGAACATCAGTTTTTACATTTTTGCTGGAAGTGTCCGCGATACCAACACCGTTTTCTTTCAATGTCAGATTCTCGGAACCGCCTTTGAATGTACCGTCAACGACTTCTTTGTTTACGCGTTTAACCGCTTCGTCTACTTTTTTGATCATGGAAGTCAGTGTTACTTCATCGCCAAATTCCAAAGATTGGTCTTTGTCCACACCGATTACCCATACATCCTGACCTTGCTTCTTACGAGCAATAGCTTCGTTAAACACACCGTTACCTGTTGCACCGGAAGCGTGGAAAATGATATCTACACCTTGATTGTACAGTGTAGCAGCTGCTGCTTTACCCAGGTCAGGCTTGTCGAAAGCACCTGTGTAGTTTGAAATGAATTGAGCATCAGGGTTTACTGCTTTAACGCCTTCTCTGAAACCAACTTCAAACTTTTTGATCAGCGGGCTTTCCATACCACCAACAAAACCAACTTTGTTTGTTTTTGTTGTCAGACCAGCAACAACGCCAACCAGGAAAGATCCTTCTTCTTCAGCGAATGTTACGGATTTTACGTTAGGTGCATCCACAACGCTGTCGATGATTGCCAGTTTGGATTCAGGGTTTTGCTCAGCTACAGTTTTGATGGCATCCGCCAATTGGAAACCGATACCCCAAGTCAGATCATATCCACCTTTAACGAATTCGTTCAGGTTTGGAATGTATTCTTCGTCAGATTTACTTTGCAGGTATTTAACTGCTACACCTGTTTCCGTTTCAGTTGCTTGAAGAGCTTCCCAAGCGGATTGGTTAAAGGATTTGTCGTTAACGCCGCCTACGTCAGTAACCATACCGATTTTGAGATCGGATTTCGCTTCAGTAGAAGTTCCACCGTTGTCTCCTCCGGCATTCGTTTCTTCTTTCGGTTTGCTTCCGCAACCTGCGAGCATAACCGATACTGCCAGCAACATCACCAGAGACAAGCTGAGCATTTTTTTCATTTCTCTTTTTCCCCCTTAATAATATGTCCCTTTCAAATCCTGTCTGCGTTGCGCTATCAACAGATAGAAAAGCATGCTCGAAGTAAGAATGTCTGTTTAATGTACAACTAAAAGCGCATTCTTATCTTTACTCTTGCTTCTTATCTGTCGAAAACCCGAACATTATGACCCGAAAGAAAAATTTAGGACTGGCCTACTAGAGGTGATTATACAATCAACCAGTGTTAAAATCCAGATGTATAATCACCAAAGTTCACTTATTTTTGTACTTTTTTTGTTGAAAGCGCTTAATAATTTAACGGTTTAACACACTAACGTTACAACGATGTGATGTTACATAACAAATACCTCTCAAACACCCCTGAATTTCATATGAAACAAAGGTTTTTATTTGCACTTTTGCACCATTGTAGTTTATGTAATACCAAGTTGTGTTATTCACTAACGTTGCTTCTTGCCCGATGCATTTCCAGCCTCTGACGATGTATGTAGCTTGTTCTTCCTATCCCGTTCTTATTCCCAATCCGTAAAAAAAGCCGCCATGTACGGCGGCTTGCAAATACAGATTTAAGCGTTGATTTTGCCTTTAGCTACAGTAGCCAAAGAGTTGAACGCATTGATGTCGTTAACGGCCAGATCAGCCAGCATTTTACGGTTCATGTCTACACCAGCAAGTTTCAATCCGTGGATCAATTTGTTGTAAGACAAACCGTTTTGACGTGCTGCAGCATTGATACGAACGATCCACAGTCTGCGGAAGTTACGTTTCGTGTTGCGACGGTCACGGTATGCGTAAACCAAGGATTTCATTACTTGCTCGTTAGCTGTTTTGAAAATGCGGTGTTTAGAACCGAAATAACCTCTTGCCAGTTTCAATACCTTTTTATGACGACGACGTACTACAAAACCGCCTTTTACTCTTGCCATATTAAAGAACCTCCCAAATAAATATTAAATGTATCCGTGATATGTGTTCGGCCTGAGCCGATCCCCCATACGGATGTACTATTTCAAGTTAGCCAAACCTTGTTTCAAACGTCTCACGTCGCCTGCTGCCATTACCGGATTTCCGTTCAGAACGCGCTTAGCACGTTTGGATTTGTGGGAAAGCAAGTGATTTTTGTGAGCTTTGTAACGAAGGACTTTACCGGAACCGGTAATTTTGAAGCGTCCTTTCAAACTGCTGTGTGTTTTCATTTTAGGCATGTTGTGTTTCCTCCTTCAATGTTATCAGGCTTTAGGAGCCAGAATCATGATCATACTGCGGCCTTCCAGTTTTGGCTGACGCTCAACGGTGCAGAGTTCTGCAACTTCCGTTTTCACACGCTCCAAAATCCGTTGACCAATAGCGGCATGTGCAATTTCACGTCCGCGATAACGAACGGAGCATTTCACTTTGTCGCCTTCTTTCAAAAACTTGACTACATTACGAAGCTTCGTTTGATAATCGTGCTCCTCAATATTGGAACGGAACCATACTTCTTTAATGTCAACAATTTTCTGGTTCTTACGGGCTTCTTTTTCTTTCTTTTGCTGCTCATAGCGGAATTTGCCATAGTCCATGATGCGGCACACCGGCGGTTTAGCCTGTGGCGCCACATTGACCAGGTCCAAGTTCAGGTCAATTGCCATTTGAAGTGCTTCACGAATGGGAGTAATCCCGATTTGCTCTCCTTCAGCTCCGACAAGGCGTACTTCCTTCGCCCGAATCTCGTCATTAATCATGTGATCTTTACTAATAACCGTCCACCTCCAGGTCATTTTGAATATCCTGTTACACAAAAATAAAAGGGATGCCGGTCAAGCTACCGACATCCCTGTAATCAACACAATTCTTCATGAGTATACACTTCATAAATTATTGGGATCGTTGACCAGCCAACTGCTGTTGGACAGGTGAGAAGTCGGACTTCTGCTTGTGATTCCATTCGCTATTTGTTTAACACACTTGAATACTATACCACCTGCCAAGCATCGTTGTCAACACCAAAAGCATCATTTTTCTAACCTTTGTGACAATGTGCATAGCATAGGTTGATATCTGGAATTAACCTGTGAGCAAACTTATCCCTGTTTACTCTGAACCTCATCCAGACGCACAACACGTGTGTGCTGCGTGTGACTCCATTGCTTGTTGTTCTGTGTAAAGAACGCATAGAACGTAATCGGATACCAGGACAACAGATAAATCGGGAACAAAACCAGGTACAGATATACTTTGGCAAAAGTAACCTTCTCGAGCGCCATCGACAACAGGAACGTCAGCACGTTCATTCCAATCGCTATGAATCCAACCCATAACGGGAAATACCCGTAAATGTTTGCAATGTGCGGGCCGTCAAATACATAGATGTCCAGTGACATTACAGCGGTTAGCAGGAAGGTTAGCAATACAACATACACATTGGCACCATACACAGCCAAGTCGAACTTAACCAGGCTGCGTTCTTTGATGGACTGCCATAATAGCGGGAAGAAATATCTTCTTGCTACCGTAAAGTGACCCTGCATCCAGCGCAGACGTTGTCTCGCTGAAGCTTTGAACGTCAATGGCTTTTCATCAAATACTTTGGCATCATAGTTAAACACCGGGTAAACATTACGCTGCACACTCCGCATGGTGAACTCCAGGTCTTCTACAAGACTTGTCGCACCCCAGCCAATCTCTTTGAGCAGGTTCGTCTCAAAACACATTCCGGTACCGCCAAGGAAATTGGCCATGTTCAGATTGTGACGAGACAGCTGCCACAGACGATTGATGTACCAGTAAGATACACCATAAGCAGCTGTAATCCATGAATCTTCAGGGTTCTTCGTATCGATATACCCTTGAATAACACGTGCTCCATTGCAAAGATCATTGTTCATTTCAGTAAGGAAGTTTTGCTCGACCAGATTATCGGCATCAAACATGACTACCGCATCATACTGGCGTGGCAGATCCCATAAATACTTGAGCATCCATTCGATGGCATAACCTTTACCTCTAAGGTCCGGATTAGTACGCACACAAGCATTCCAGCCATGTTCACGGACAATGTCCGCTGTACTGTCTGTACAGTTGTCACAAATGACAAATACATCATACAGATCGCGTGGATAATCCAGCTGCTTCAGATTTTCCATCAGCGCACCGATAACCTGTTCCTCGTTATGTGCTGCTACGAGCACAGCAAATGATTTTGTAGCAGGATAATTTTTCTTTTTCTTTTTCTTATACAGACCGAACAGCGAAAACGTGAATTGGTACACAGCCAGCAGCGCCAAAATGACCTGCAGCGTGACGAATATAGCGTCCAACATCGTTCTCTGTTACCCCCTTTTTTTAAAACCCAGATTACATAAGTTTTTCTCTTCCTGATTCTGCATCTCATTTTTTTGTAAATTGCAGAATATGACCCTGTTCTTTTGAGTACTACGCAAATATTGCAGGCAATGTTTCAACTCATGGCAGCGACCTGTGGGCCGCTTTATCGATTCTGTATTCTTTTCAGCTTTTTGTCAAAACCCCAATTCCACTTCCTGAAGCAGAAATGTGAACTTAAAACGCTGAATATACACTCCGTCATGCCACAACCTCGCATTCATGCCTGTTATATCTTATTTTCAGCCGTTTTCTTGATTTTTATTTCTAAAGTCCCTTCTTTTTTATGCGGTTTGCTGTAGTTAAAGCCTGCTCCTACCTCTAATAACGTAATCGGACTCCAAAAAGTTTAATCTAAACTCATATTTTTTTCCTGAATCGAAACTCACATTTTTATACCTCAATTCAGCCGCGTTGAATCATTGTATCTTTTTTCACCAATCGAAGTCAAAAAGAAGCACTGGTTCTTCACCCACTCTTTTACATGAATTTTACGTTCTTTACATGTGTTCTTCTTGAAAAGGACAACATTTAAAAATATGATAAACATAACCCCGAAATAACCTTGATGCCTCGAGGTTATTTATTTCAATTCCTTGAACAGGGGGTATATCGTATTCAAGGCGAAACCGGACACTGGTAACATCCCGGAAATACTGCCGCCCTCGGGGCGGCCTGACTGGCAGGAGGCCAATATGAGCCGTTTTATCTTAAAGTTTCAACAGTACGATCGCAATGTGTTTATGTGGATCAATGGCCGTCTTCATAACCGGTTTATGAACTTCTGGCTGTACTATTTCACCCATCTAGGCGGCGCAACGGCTTCCATTGCTGTATCTCTGTTCATCTGGCTTCTCGCACCAGCTCCATGGAGCACGATCGGGCTTCAGGCCTGCATTGCTTTAGCAGTGAGTCATATTCCTGTAGCGATAGCCAAAAAACTGTATCCACGCATCCGGCCATACCTGGCCATGCCGGATACGATCACTTTTCGCAATCCTTTAACGGATCATTCGTTTCCATCAGGGCATACTACAGCTATTTTTTCCGTTACCGTGCCCTTTATGGCTGCTGAGCCGTTTCTATTGCTCACATTGCTGCCTGTGGCTATAATTGTCGGATTCTCTCGAATTTATCTGGGGCTTCATTATCCATCCGATGTTTTGGCAGGAGCGACAATCGGTACTTTAGTCGCACTTGCGACAGTTGCATTCTGGGCTTAAAGCCGATATGTTAGACTCAGGAAAACCTAGCAGGAACAGGTGAAGCAAGCGTGGAAAAGAAAAGAATTTTACTATTATCAGAAGGTTTCGGAGCAGGTCATACTCAGGCAGCTTATGCACTGTCCAGCCATTTACGGAAGTTATCGCCTCATCTGCAAACGAAAGTGCTTGAGCTGGGAAGCTTCCTGAACCCGAAAGTCGCACCGCTTATTATTAACGCGTATAAAAAAACAGTAACCAATCAGCCAAAGCTTGTTGGATACGTATATAAGCAGCAGTACAAAAAACCGATCAATCGATTGACAACTCTTGCACTGCATAAATTGTTCTATACACACACCCGCAGTGTTGTTCGTCAATTGCATCCCAACGCTATTGTGTGCACACATCCGATTCCGAGTGCTGTGATCTCCAGATTAAAACGCCTAGGCACGCAGGTTCCACTGTGCAACGTCTTAACGGATTATGATGCACACGGCACATGGGTTAGCCCAGAGGTGGATCTGTATCTCGTTTCTTCAGAAGAGGTAAAGGCCAAGCTGATTCACCGCGGAGTAGCAGCTGTCAAAATCAAAGTCACAGGCATACCTGTGCATCCAAACTTCTGGGAGCATCCCCGTCATGATGAGATTCGTTCCAGATTCAATCTGAGAAACATGCCAACTGTGCTTGTGATGGGCGGTGGCTGGGGGATGCTTAGCGACAAGGTGGTTCACCAGCTGTTAGCGCGCTGGCATGAGGATATTCAGATTATTTTTTGCCACGGCCGCAATGACAAAGCACGAATCAGCATGGAACAGGACCCTCGGTTTCAAAAAGAAAACATTCATATCATTGGTTACACAACAGAAATTGATAAATTAATGGAAGTTTCGGATCTGCTGATCACCAAACCCGGCGGAATGACCTGCAGTGAAGGATTGGCCAAAGGCATTCCGATGCTGTTTCATAATCCGATTCCCGGACAGGAAGAAGAAAACGTACATTACTTCACAGCCAGAGGGCTCGGTGAACTTATCACTTCGTTAGACGTGGTGGTCAAATGGATGAACACATTGCTCCATCATTATCCTGAAGTAGTTCAGAAGCGAGAACAGCATCTGGCAGAAATAGCCAAAGTGCATCCGATGGAAAGTGCGCAGTGTATTATGAATCTGCTGCAGGATAAACAGCCCTCCTCCTCAGAGGAAACACCCGTATAACGTTCGCAGCAGCTCAAACGGAATAATTTATAGACATCTAACTAAAAAAGGTGCCTTCAGAGCGAAGGCACCTTTTTTTCTCTATATCAAGTTCTCTTCCATTTCTCTATTCAAATTCTCTTCCATTCCTGCTTTGCTGCTTATTGTATACCCGCAGACTTCAAGTACTCCTGCCATTGCTTCGTATACTCAGACTGAATTTTTTCCAGACCTGCCTGTTTTGCCTTTTCCATAAAGGTGTTCAGCCCACCCTCAACATCGGCAACAAGGCCCACGTTAAGCGGATACAAATACTGCTTCTCCACTTGCTCCAAAGCGGCTTTTTCCGCTTGATAAGGAGTCCAGTCTTCTGCAAAACCAGTGAAGATGTCCGGCTTTTTGATTTTATCCAGATCCTTGAACATGGTCAGTACATCATCAAAGCTCTTGTCGTAGAGCATGAACTCCGGATTACGCCATGCCCAGCCATTCATGCCTTCACGCGGGAAGCCATTGCTTTGCGCGTCTCCGATCATCTGATAATATCCATCTTTCACTTCAAAGTTTTTGCCTTCTACACCGTACTCGGTCAACCAGTTATAGCGTTTATCGGTAACCATTTTTTCATAGAATGCAAGCGCTCTTTCCGGGTTTTTGCTGCTGCGCGGAATTGCAAAGCCGTTGTGAATCGGGTGCACCGGCTGTGCAAAGCCTTTTGCATTTGGATAAGGGAAATATCCTAGCTTCCAGTCTGGGTGAGTCGACTGAATTTTGATGACGTCGGCGTTGAATTTGTTTGGATTCTCACCAGCAAGAATAACAGCTGCTTTGCCATTTTGAAGCAAGGAATTGGATGTATCCTTCACGTTCAGTACGTTTTTCGGGAAAAAGCCTTTATCCATCCAGCGCTTATATGTTTTCAGGTCCTCCAGATGCTGTGCGGATCCCCAGTAAGATGTCACTGTGGATGGTGTGTCATACATAATATCCAGTCCGTATGGAAGCTGTCCTGCTGTATTTACCAGCTTGGAAGTCAATTGACGAATGCCATGTGTATGGTTTGCATTGCTGTCTGCAATCGGAATCATGTTTGGCTCATTGGCTTTGATGCCGTCCAGGTAAGCCTCCAGCGTCTCCAGCGATTCCGGCTTCGGCAGGTTATACTTCTCGCGCAAGTCTTCGCGGTACGCAATACCTTCCGTTACATATTCAATCCATGTGGATGGAACCGTGTAGATTTTATCGTTGATTTTAACTGCATTCCACATATCATCTGGAACATGAGATTTCAGTTCAGGTGTCTTGGCCAAAAGTTCGTCCAGCGGCAGGAAAGCACCTTTCTTTGCATACGACTGATAATTCGTCCAATCTGCCGTGAAGATCAAGTCGATCGGCTGACCGGAGGACAGCAGCAGTTTATATTTTTGATCCCAGTCGGTCCAGGAGGTGTAGTTGAATTTTACATTGACGTTCAAATCCGCCTCTGCCAGCTTGTTTATTTCAGATTCAATCACAGGCAGGTCTTTAGGCGCGTCCCCTAGCATATAAAATTGCAGCGTTACCTTCTCACCTTTATTATCGGTTGAGCCCCCCTGCTCACTGCCTTGCGCATTTCCTCCAGAACCGCTGTTACAAGCGGCCAGCACCCCGGCAAAAAGCATCAGGGCAAGTACCAGAGACAGGTGCCGAATCATTTTGTTACGCATACGCATCCTCCCTTTTTGTGTTAGACCTTATATATGTTAGCGCAGACCCGCTATGCATCAGACCCTCACCAGCACGAAGGCCTGAAGTCCTCAGCGTGTATACGTTCTAACCTTTGACTGCACCGATCGTGAGTCCTTTGACAAAATAACGCTGCACAAACGGATACAGGAATAGGATCGGCCCGGTAACGATAATGGCCATCGCCATCTTGGTGGATTCTGTCGGAACGTCCTGACTGAGCGTAACGCCTGTACCAATCGCCATCTGGTCAATAAATGTAATCGTATTCATCGTGTTGTACAGATAAAATTGCAGCTGGTACATGTCCGGGTTGTTAATGAACAAGGATGATGTAAACCAGTCATTCCAGTATCCAAGGGCAAGAAACAGACCCACTGTTGCGATACCAGGCATCGCCAGCTTCAGTACAATGCTGACATAGATTCGAAAATCGTTAGCTCCGTCAATCTTCGCGGATTCGATCAGTTCATCGGGGACAGCAGAGCGAATGAAGTTTTTCATCAGAATAATCAGAAACGGCGTCATCAGTCCCGGGAAAATCAACACCGTATACGTATCTGTAAGATTGAAGTAGTTTGCAAGCATAATGTACCACGGCACAAGTCCACCACCGAACAAGGTTGTGAAGTAGATGAAGAAGGAGAACTTGTTCCGGTATTTGAAATCTTTGCGCTGCAGTACAAATCCAGCCATCGTGATAAAGAACAAGCCCAGTGTGGTGCCGACTACCGTTGTAAACACCGTCACCCCGTATGCTTTCAGAACCTGAGTCGGGAATTTAAACACCATCTTGTAACCTTCCAGCGAGAAATGGGTGGGAAACAGATGATAGCCGTCCCGTACGATGGATTCGTTGCTGCTGAATGAGCCTGACAATATAAGCAGAAATGGCAGCAGACACATTAATGACAAAATAATGATGATACTGTAGGCAATCAATTGAAAGGCCAGATTGAATTCGGAATCTTTGGCACGAGTGCGGGTACGAATTCCCCTTTGCGTATGCGTTTGTGTGCTCATATGGTTCTCCCTTCTGCCCTGCGGGCGGATGTATTAGAACAAGGCGTAGTCTTCGTTAATTTTGCGAATGATGTAGTTTACCGTCATGATCAGGATGAAGCCGAATAACGACTGATACAGCCCCGCTGCGGTTGCCATACCAATATCGAAGGTCACTTTCAAAGAGCGGTAAACATACGTATCAATGATATCTGTAGCGTTGTAAAGCACGCCGTTATTTCCGATCAGTTGATAGAACAAGTCAAACTGCCCTTTCATAATACTGCCCAGCGAGAACAACAGCAGGATTACAAATGTCGGTTTAAGCATCGGTACCGTAATGTACCAGATTCGCTGAAAGATGTTGGCCCCGTCAATTCGGGCTGCTTCATAATACTCGTCACTTATACCTGTGATTGCAGCCAGATAGATGACCATGCTGTACCCGAGATTTTTCCATAGATAAAAAATAATGATCAGAAACACCCATATCCATGGTGTGTTGTAAATATCAACCGGTCCTGCCTCAAACCGCTTGAGCACCGTATTCACAAACCCGGATTCATAGTTGAACATATTGTAAGCGATTACACTTAATAGAACAAAAGAGATAAAGTACGGCAGAAACATGACGGACTGGGTTATTTTTTTGAACAGCTTGCCCCGAATTTCACTGAGCATGATTGCACAAAAGATGGCCAGACCATTCCCCAGTATAATGAAAGCCAGGTTGTAACCGACCGTATTGGTCGTCAGTTTCAGCAACATGCCGGACTGCCAGAGGAACTTGAAGTTATCGAGCCCGACAAACGGACTTCCAAACAGCCCTCCTGCAAAATCATAACTGGTAAACGCGTAATAAATACCGATCATCGGAAAATACGAGTTAATCAGAAAAAAGATCAACGTGGGCAGCAGCATCAGAAACATGATTTTGTTTTTGTTCAATTCTTTGAGCATGGCTCGATCCCTCCCGAATTGTAGCAGCGATGCATGATGAATGTGATGTGATGTGATGACGTACATGATATGTGACGAAGATGCATCGTGAAGCTCTGGATTTATTGTAGACCGCCATTCTTTCTTTTGCATACTGAAGCTTCCTGCCAGATCATGAACGATACTGTGAATCTGGTTGTGAACAAAATGCACCAATCATGAAATGAACACACGTACGTTCACAAAAGTTGATATCGTGCATGCTCTTCAACAGGTGAACAATTCAGCGAAAGTTGAACTTTATGTAGTGATAATGAACTAAAATGCCTGTTCCACATTGATGAAAACGCATACATACTATATAATTCAAGGTACTCTTCTCATTTTGTTCCACAACTGATGGAATCCGGTTTCTCATGTGAAATCACATAAAAATATATAAGTTCACTCCTATTTATTAGCAGGCTCAAGGGGGAAAACCAATGCGCAAACGTTCGGAGGACAGCCAGAAGGTATTCGCGCGAATCCTAATCGGCATTATTATAAGTACAGCAGCAACACTGCTTGTGGCTTCGGCTATTCTATATGTAAATTATAATCGGATTGCTCTGCGGCAGGTCTACCGTACGGATATGAACAGTCTCACCCAGACCAGCCGCGAAGTAGCCAAGATGACTGAAAGCGCCAAGTCGCTCTCGTACCAGATTTATCAGGACTATACCATCTCTTCCCTGCTGCTCTATTCCAAGCCAAGCATCTATCAGATCACCTCCGCAATGGAGCAACTCGATAATTACCGTATGTCTCTTCCTTTTATTGAATCCATCTATGTCTACAATTCAAGAAACAATGAATTTTTTATCAGCTCTGACGGTGTTCGTAACGGGCAGCAGTCTGTATCCGAAATTGATGATCAAGGAATTAAAAGCATTCTCGACCGGTTCCATGACTATAAACCCTTTGTGCCCATCCCGCGTACATACAAGGTTGGCTCAACCGGGGCCAGTGAAGTGAACAGTTATACGTATCTGTGCTATGACACAATCAATGACAATGCCAAGCTGAATTATGCCGTTGTCGTTAACATTAAGGATGACTGGCTTAGTCCCAATATGAACGCGGTAGATCAACCAGGCAAAACCTTTATCATCAACGAAAAAGGAGATTTGTTATCCGACTTCGGAGATCGTGCTTTGCTTAATAACCTCTCTGACGAAACCTTCATGCGTCCGATTCTGCAGGATACAGAGCATTCTGCTTATTTTACCGAGCAAGTGGACGGAGAAAAATCACTGATTACCTATACCGCTCCAGACAGCCTTGGGTGGCGATATGTACGAATTACTCCCTATGACCTTATTACATCAGATATTCGCAATATGCGCACCCATACGCTGCTGTTCTGTGCTGCATTGCTGGCTGCCGGGCTGATTTTATCCTATCTGGTATCCCGTAAGCTGTACCATCCAATTAATAATGTGCTTGTCCGCATGCGTGTGATGGAGGCTGAGCGCCGAGGCAGTCTGCACCTGTTAAGGCAGGACTTTTTGCGTGGTGCATTGCAAGGAAGGGAAACGGTCACCTGCAATATGCTGGAGGAACGGATGAAATTTTACGGTTCTGCTGTTGACGTGCATCGGACATCCCGACTGGTGCTGCTTCGCATCGATCACTATACTGAATTTTGCGAGACTTACCGGGACGATACCAAGCTGGTCAAATACGCCATGATGAATATTTGCACCGAGACAGCCGACCTTCATTACCATGCAGAAGCGGTAGACATGGGTGGTGACCTGATTACACTTCTGTTTAATGAAAAATCTGAGCATGATTCACTCTCGGGCAGTGCCTGTCATCAGATCGAAGAACTACTGCGTATGATGCAGGCTGCGGTCATGACTCATCTCAAATGCTCCATTTCCTGCACAGTAGGTCCCGAGGAGCAGTCACTTGAGGATTGTATTGAAGGTTATGCGCGTTCTGCCGAGGCCTCTCTTCACCGCTTGTTCATGGGGCCGGGCTGTCTTATCTTTACATCAGACATCATGGCATATCAGACCAAGGAATACACGTTCCCTGCCAACAAGGAAAGACAGCTTGTGGACTGTTTGATGACTGGCAAAACGGAGGACGCCAAGCTGATCTACGCCGACATCGTCAGTGAAACAGTGGCATATCCGTTCAACGTGTTTCAGCTTGCCCTATCCCATCTGACGATGACGCTGAACCATGTGCGCAACACGCTCAAGAAAAATAATCAGCTTCGACTGGATTCCGATTCGGGCGGTCTGATGCTTCCCGTGAAAAATGCAGAGGATATCAGCGAGGTGCATGAGCACTTTTACCGAATGTTTGATGAGCTTGGCTCCAAGGTTGAGGAAAAGCGTACACTCAAGCATGAAGAACTCATTCGTAAAATTAATGACATTATTGAGCGAAACTACGCCGATCCGAATCTGTGCCTGACCTCCATTGCCGAGGAGTTATCCATGTCGCCCATTTATGTCAGCAGGCTGTACAAACAGCTCACCTTAAAAGGACTTACAGACGTTATTAATGAGACCCGGATTACCAAAGCACAGCATTTACTCATTCAGACCGAAAGTTCTGTCGCAGATATTGCCGAGCGAACCGGCTTTACGAATAGCTCTTACTTTTATCGCATGTTCAAAAAATTCAACGGCGTGACTCCTAACGATTATCGCAGGAAAGAGCTTCACGCTGACCAGCTCTAGCCTCTGACTGGTTTTCAACTTCTTCCCTATACAAAAAAGCGGCATCCGAGGACCAAACATCAACCTCAGATACCGCTTTTTAATTACTCTTCGTCCTGATTTTCACCAGACTCGTCTGTCACTTCACGCACTTTATACTTGTCCAGACGCATTGCGTTGTACTCTCGCAGAGCCTCTTCCCCTACGATGACTTCAACACGATGAATATTCATGCCTTTACCCATGAATTTTTGCTCATACTCCGTCATGACATGCTCTTCGTTCAGACCGTCACGATGCAGGTTCAACGACAAATTCGTCATCTGCAGGCCAAAGTCAGCGATAGCATTCAGAGAGAACTCAAACAGCGTTTCGGAATCCGTCTTGAAATGAATCTGTCCTTTCGGATTGAGCAAGTCCACATATTTCTTCAAGAAGCGTGGATGTGTCAAGCGGCGGCGCGCATGCTTCGCTTTTGGCCAAGGATCACTGAAATTCAAATAAATACGTTCCAGCTCCTTCGGTTCAAATACCTCTTCGATCTGTTCAATATTAGCCAGTGCCAGCTTCAGGTTCGGCGGCGTTTCCACCTCGGCCTGACTCCATGCGTTACGCGCTTTCTCACTCGCACGTCGCACCAGTTCATCATACATATCAATGCCGATAAAATTGTATTGCGGATATTTATAACTCATTTGACTGATGAATTGACCTTTACCCATGCCGAACTCCACAAAAATCGGATGATCGTTGCCAAACAGCTCGGCCCACTTGCCTTTGTATTGCTTTGGCTCCAGTACAACAAGATCCTCCTGCTGCTCCAGATTTTCTCGAATCCCTTTTCTGCCACGTAAACGCATTTTATTCCTCCGTTTGTCCATACTTGTCTCAGACTCATTTTGCCGAAGAACCGGCCAATTGTAAAGAGCAATGAAAAAGGAATCTTCGGACCCGCCAGATTGGGCAGATCTCAAAGATTCCCTTTTCGATTTATTTGGAATTGGGGTCCAACTACTTTAGTAGTTCATAGTCTACCTTATCTTGGTGTGAAAAATCAAATGTCTTTTCGAAAGCATCGCGAACTTTTTTTCTTGCAATCGCTTTCACTTCCGGATTCCCATTAAAACGAACACCTGTCAAGGCCAGTGCCTCTTCTGCAGTCAATTCAACGGATACGTGCTGGAATTCATTATTTTTAACTTGTGAATTCATTCATATCACCTCACGGTATAGTATGATCCATGACGTCAGCATTCATTCAAATGCTACGATGAAAACTACTCACTGGATGGTGTCTGACGTTAGTTTAAATATAACATAAGGTGTAAAGTACTTCAAGTGAAAACGGTTGATTTCAAGCCTCTTTTTTACGTTTTCATTCCCCTTTTTTTCAGATATTTGATACAATAAATGACGAAAACATGCATAGCATCTAACGCCCGAGTTCAAGTATGCTATTCCGTATCAGATATAAAGATTATGAAGATCTGAAGACACAGACTTTAAAGGAGTACCTTAAACATGAATGCACCCGCTTTACAAGCTCCGCTGATGTGGGGGGATAAACGATTCCACACCTGGAATTACGAAATGCGCGATCAATTTAATAACAAGGTGTTCAAAGTCATGCTGGATGCCGGGTTTACCTGTCCCAACCGGGATGGCTCTATAGCCAAAGGCGGCTGCACGTTCTGCAGCGCCAGAGGTTCGGGTGATTTTGCAGGCAGCAGACGCGAAGATCTTGTCACTCAATTTAATACCATTCGAGACAAGCAGCATCTGAAATGGCCGTCAGCTCACTATATCGGATATTTCCAAGCCTATACTAACACCTATGCGCCAGTTGAAGAGCTGCGCGAATATTTTGAAGAGATTTTGCAGCAACCCGGTGTTGTCGGTTTATCCATCGCTACCCGGCCGGATTGCTTGCCCGATGATGTCGTTGAATACCTGGCAGACCTTAATAAACGCACATATCTCTGGGTTGAAATGGGACTGCAGACGATTCACGACTCCACTTCAAACTTGATCAACCGCGCACACGATACACAATGCTACGAAGACGCTGTGAAAAAGCTGCGCAAGCACAATATTCGGGTATGCACACATATTATCTACGGTCTGCCTCAGGAGACACACGAAATGATGCTGGATACCGGGCGAGCAGTTGCTCATATGGATGTGCAGGGGATCAAAATCCACCTGCTGCATCTGATGCGCAAAACACCAATGGTGAAACAGTATGAAGCTGGTTTGCTTCGATTCCTTGAGCAGGACGAGTACATTAAACTGATTGTCGATACGCTTGAAATGCTTCCGCCTGAAATGATTGTACACCGTCTCACAGGAGATGCCCCTCGCAACCTGCTGATTGGACCGATGTGGTCGCTGAACAAGTGGGAAGTTCTGAACTCCATTGACCGCGAGCTGCGTGAACGTGACTCCTGGCAGGGTAAGTATTGGAGGGGAGCATAAATTGGGCTTTTTATCTGTTTTGAGCTGTGCCCACCAATGGATTAGTTCACGGCTGCAGCCCGGCGATCTGGCGATTGATGCCACGGTAGGCACAGGTGCTGATACGTTATTTCTTGCTCAGCAGGTAGGGCAGCGTGGTCAGGTCATCGGATTTGATATCCAGAGTGAAGCCTTGACACTGGCACAGGCACGAATCCGCAAACATTCCGAAGGCAGCAAGCTTGGCTCCATTTCATTGCTGGAATTAAGTCATGCACGGATGACTGAAGCTGTTCCCGAGACGTGGGCAGGGCAAGTAGGAGCGGTCATGTTTAACCTTGGCTATTTACCTGCTGAAGGTGCAGATGCTTCCATTATCACCGAGACGAGCAGTACAATTGCAGCGCTTGAAGCAGCGCTGTCCTTGTTGCGTACACGCGGTATTATTACAGCTGTACTTTATCCAGGCCATGACGGAGGCGCTCAGGAAGCCGAAGCTGTATCCGCATGGGCCGCAGCCCTACCTGTTGAGCAGGCTCAGGTTGTCATTTATCGCCAGTTACAGCGAGCAGCATCTCCATATCTGATTGGCATCGAGAAAAAGTAAGAATACACAGTCCACACCTGGAACCGTTTAAAGCGATTCACCATTTCATATACTAGAGGAGAGATACCATGTCTACGCCATATCCATTGCAATTCCAGCCTGAATTCAAAGAACGTGTATGGGGCGGTCGAGCGCTCGAGCATTTTGGTCTTACCCCACCTGAAGGACATATTGGTGAAGGCTGGATGATTGCCGATCATGCCAATGGTACAACCAAGGTTCTCAACGGTCCACTGGCCGGGAAAGGTCTGGATGAGGTGCGCGAACAGTTCGGCACGGCTTGGCTTGGAACGAAAGGTGTATCTGAAAAAGGAGGACGTTTCCCTCTGCTGATCAAGCTGCTTGACTGCAATGACGATCTGTCCGTTCAGGTCCACCCGACCGATGATTACGAGGCTCTTCCTCCAGGTGAACTGGGCAAAACGGAAATGTGGTACGTGCTTGACGCCAAGCCGGGCGCTCATATCATTTATGGTTTGAACGAGGGTGTGGATCGGGAAGCTTTGAAGCAAGCGCTGGAAAACGGTACTGTGATGGACACTTTGCGTCAGGTTCCTGTTGAGGCTGGAGATACCTTCTTTATTCCTGCCGGGACAGTGCACGCACTCTGTGCTGGTGTTGTTGTAGCCGAGATACAGCAAAACTCGGATACCACCTACCGGATTTATGATTATAATCGTCCTGGACTGGATGGCAAACCTCGGGAACTGCATGTGCAGGATTCTTTGAATGTTACGGCATATGAAGGCGCTGGAGCCACAACAATGAAAACAAACCATGCTGTTCCGGGAGAATGGCTCCAGCTTGCTGCATGTCCATATTTCGTTGTAGAGAAAGGGCTTGTGACTGATCGTTGGGAACTGCGCACTACCTCGGACAGCTTTACGATTCTGGTTGTGTGTGAAGGCGAAGGCAGACTCGATTGGTCAAGTGCTGATAACGAACATCTGACGCTGAAAGCAGGTCAATGTTATCTGCTGCCAGCCAACCTGGGATCTTACACCTTGAGCGGGAACACCACCGTTCTTCGCTCTTATCTTCCATAACCTTTAACGAAAAACTTGCAGAGCACTTCATAACGAAAGACCTGGAAATAACCTCAATAGAGTTACAGATAACCTGTGAAGGAGGAACGACACGAGATGCAGGAATCTACCTTTACGCTGCTCGGTAATGAAGGGGCCCGTATTCATGTGTACCGCTGGCTTCCCGATGCAGACGAACACATTCGAGCTGTTGTTCAAATCGCACACGGGATGGGCGAGACGGCAGCACGTTATGCCGAATTTGCGGGTTATCTTACCAAGCATGGTTACGCTGTATATGCCAACGATCATCGAGGGCATGGTAAAACCGTGGAAAGCCCCGAATTACTGGGCGATCCTGGTGTGGACGCTTTTCGCTGGATGGCTAGTGATATGCTTAATCTGGGAGAATCGGCGGCCAAGGCCCATCCAGAGGTGCCTCTGTTTCTTATGGGGCACAGTATGGGTTCCTTCCTCGTTCAGTATCTGATGTATGCGGGGCATGAGCGATACCATGCGTTTATACTGTCTGGTACCAACGGGAAACGAGGGCTGCTCCGCTTTGGAGAAAAACTGGCTTTGCTCCAATGTGGCATCCAGGGAGACCATCATCGCAGTATGCTGCTGAATGCTATCGTATTTGGCGGATTTAACCGAGCGTTCCGCCCCGCTGCTACTCCGTTTGACTGGCTGTCCCGTGACCATGACGAGGTGCAACGCTTTATTGATGATCCGATGTGCGGAGCCATTTGTACAGCAGGTTTTTTCCGCGATTTCTTCAAACTGCTGCTGCAGATCCACCTTCCACAGCATATGGAGCGCATCCCTAAGCATAAAGCAGTTTTCCTTTTTTCAGGTGAACTTGATCCTGTCGGTCTGCGTGGCAAAGGTGTTCTTAACCTATACTCCCAGTATATGAAGCTTGGGCTCCGTGATGTAGAATATCGCTTATACCCTGGCGGGCGCCATGAGATGCTGCACGAGACCAATCGGGCAGAAGTCACACTGGATGTTCTGGATTGGCTTGAGCGCCATATGCCGGATAACCAGCAGGAGCAGGCGACCCGGGAATTCCAGCAGGTACATCAAATCTAACCTGGCATTAAAGCAAAATCCCCTGAACCAGGCACAGTCCGTACTGTGCCCGTTCAGGGGATTTTATCATTCTATTGCGGAATCTCAAATCTCATAGGAATGAAATAAAGTCCGTTGCAGACATTGAAACTCATTAACCTTCGATCAGCAAGGATTCCGGATCTTCAAGCAGTTCTTTTACCGTTACCAGGAATCGAACCGCTTCGCTTCCATCAATGATCCGATGATCATATGACAGGGCAATATACATCATTGGACGGTTTTCCATTCGTTCAGCATCAATCGCTACCGGGCGAAGCTGAATTTTGTGCATACCGAGAATACCTACTTGCGGCGTATTCAGAATCGGTGTGGACAGCAGGGAGCCGAAGGTCCCGCCATTTGTAATGGTAAACGTTCCACCTTGCAGGTCAGACAAAGCAAGCGTGTTGGAACGAGCCTTGGAAGCAAGATCAGCAATGCTTCTTTCGATCTCGGCAAAGCCCAGACGGTCGGCATCACGCACAACAGGCACGACCAAACCTTCTTTGGCTGATACAGCAATTCCGATATCGTAGAACTTTTTCAATACTACGTCTTCGCCATCAATCTCGGCATTAATCGTAGGGAACTTTTTCAGTGCGCCAACTACCGCTTTGGTAAAGAACGACATGAATCCAAGATTGATGTCATGCTTCTCTTTGAACTTGTCCTTACGGCGTTTACGAACGTCCATGATCGCTGTCATATCAACCTCATTGAAGGTGGTCAGCATCGCTGCCGTCTGTTGCGCTTCAACCAAACGTTTCGCAATCGTCGCACGGCGGCGAGACATACGTTGACGCTCTACCGGCTTGGTAAATGTAGAGCCACCTGCCGCTGGAGCCGAAGGTGCTGCAGCCGGAGCTTTCGATGCAGCCGGTGCCGCTGGAGCGGAAGGCTGACTGCCATGACTTTTAACATCTTCCTGATATACACGCCCGATAGGGTCTTTGCTTTGCACCTGATCCAGCTCGATTCCACGCTCACGAGCCAGCTTGCGAGCAGAAGGAGAAGCTGTTTTGGTGCTATCCGAAGACTCAGGCGGCGCAGGCACTGGTGTTGGTGCAGCTGCAGGAGCCTCAGGGGCAGCAGGTTTGGACTCAGCCGCTGCCGGCTCGGAAGCAGCCGGAGCGCTGCCTCCTCCTGTTCCAGCTGAAAGAGTACCGATCGTTTCACCGATCTCAACGGTCTCGCCTTCCTGACGAATGATTTTCTCAAGTACACCGCTCTCTTCAGCACTGATCTCAATGTTGACTTTATCTGTCTCGAGCTCAAGCAGAACATCACCCTGGTTAACGGTATCTCCTTCTTTGACCATCCATCTGGATACCGTTCCCTCCGTTATTGACTCACCCATTGCAGGTACTTTAATTTCACTCACAGCTGTTACCTCCCCAGTGGAATATTATTCTTCGTCGTTTGTTTCAACGCTGCTGCAATAAACAATTGCTGCTCCATACTATGCACAAGCTGATAACCGCTGGAAGGACTTGCATGTTCAGGACGACCTTCGTATCTCACGGTAGTACCTTCAGGTGCGATATCACGGAGACGAGGCTCCATGTACGTCCAAGCGCCCATGTTTTTGTTCTCTTCCTGTACCCACACCAGCTCTTTCAATTTGCTGAAACGTGCGAGTACACGTTTGATCTCTTCTGCCGGAAACGGATAGAGCTGCTCTACGCGGATAATGTGAAGCCAAGACCAGTCTGCTTCTTTGTCCTTGTCAATTGCATCTTCCAGATCAATCGCAACTTTACCGCTGCAGAGAATGATACGTTCTACCTGATTCGGTTTAGTACCAAGACCCGGCTGCTCCAGCACCAGTTCGAATTTGCCTTCACTGAATTCCACAGCCGGTGACGCGACACGCGGGTTACGGATCAGACTTTTTGGTGACATCATCACAAGCGGACGCGCATCTTCTGTCTCCGTTAACGAAGCTTGACGACGCAGCAGGTGGAAATACTGTGATGCACTAGACAGGTTAACCACCGTCATATTGTCCTCAGCACACAGCTGCAGGAAACGCTCCAGACGCGCGCTGGTATGCTCCGGTCCCTGACCTTCGTTCGCGTGAGGAAGCAGCATAACCAGACTTGATTTTTGAGACCATTTTGCACGGCCTGCCGATACAAACTGGTCAAAGATTACTTGAGCACAGTTTGCAAAATCACCAAATTGCGCTTCCCAGATCACAAGTGTATCTGGTGAATATACGTTATACCCATATTCGAATCCGACAACTGATTCTTCGGATAACGGACTGTTATAGATCGCGAAGGATGCCTTCGCTTGTGGCAGATGATGCAGCGGGCAGAACTTGTCACCGTTCTTCGCATCATGCAGCACCAGGTTACGGTGCGCAAAGGTTGCGCGCTCTGCATCCTGACCACTGATACGGATCGGTTTGCCGTCTGCCAGAATGGTTGCGAATGCCAATGTTTCCGCAAGGCTCCAGTCTACCTTTTCTCCTTCATTCAGAGCTGTACTGCGACGCTGCAAAATCCGCTGCAATTTCGGATAAACGTTGAAGTTCTCCGGCCATTTCAATAGATCTGCATTAATGCTGCGCAGCTGCTCCAGCGGAACCGCAGTCGGCATAACGGTAACCGCCTGGGACTCACTGATGTTGCGTTGATAGTATTCATGTACTTCATTTTTCTTCATCTGGTCATAAGCTTCTTTCAGTCGGTTCGCTACTCCTTCTCGAATGTTTGCAATATACGCATCATCGATGACCGCTTCCTTCTTGAGCACCTCCTGGTACAGGTGGCTGACCGTCGGATGATTTTTCACTTTGTCGTAAACAAGCGGTTGTGTCGTTTCAGGATCATCTGTCTCGTTATGACCATAACGGCGATATCCGATCAGGTCGATCAGGAAATCCTTTTTGAATCGATTACGGTATTCGGCAGCCATACGGATTGCTGCAATACAAGCATCCGGGTTGTCTGCATTCACATGCACAATCGGAATTTCGTATCCTTTGGCAAGGTCACTTGCATAATACGTTGAACGTGAGTCACTGCTATCTGTTGTAAAACCAAGACGGTTGTTCACGATAATGTGAATGGTTCCGCCATTCTGGTATCCAGGCAATGCTTTGAAGTTCAACGTTTCAGCCACGATGCCTTCCCCTGGGAATGCCGCATCCCCGTGCATCAGAATGGTTGCTGCTTTGGTTACATCCTGCTTCGGATAACCTGGTTCACGGCGATCATCCTGAGCCGCACGCGCAAAACCTTGCACCACAGGATTGACATACTCCAGATGGCTCGGGTTGTTAGCCAGTGTCAGGCGGGCCTGCACTGTCTCTCCGTCTTTTACAAAACGGTTGGCGCCCATATGATATTTGACATCCCCTGTCCAGCCATAATTGATTCCGGTTGAACCTTCGGATGGAACCAAATCTTTGTTCGGGGCATGATGGAATTCAGAGAAAATTTTACTGTATGGCTTGCCAAGCACGTGAGCAAGAACGTTCAGACGCCCGCGGTGAGCCATACCCATCAGAATGTGGCTTGAGCCGGCTTCTGTCATCAGACGAACAGCCTCATCCAGCATCGGTACAAGCACATCGTTACCTTCAATGGAGAAACGCTTCTGACCTACAAACGTTTTGTGCAGGAAATCCTCAAACTGCTCCGCTTCAACCAGACGCTCCAGCAATGCTGTACGCTCCTTGTGCGTTAGCGGGGCCGGTGATGTACGGGATTCCGCACGACGATTCAGCCATTCACGCTCCTGTACCTCATGAACGTGGCTGAATTCGTAAGCAATCGGTCCTGTATAAATCTGACGAAGACGTTGAATCGCATCCCAGCCAGTTGTGGTCTGACCATCTGCCCCTTCCCAGATCAGGGAAGCAGGTAGTGCCTTCAAATCTTCCTCATTCAATTGAAAATGCTTTGGCTCCAGCAAGGACGTGTCGGTTGCTTCACTGATTCCAAGCGGATCAATATCAGCAGCGAGATGGCCGTACGTACGGATATTCCATACGAGCTTGCCCGCTGTAACCGCTTTCTGTAATAGCTGGATATCTACGCTTCCGGAAGCAGTTTGGGCGTTCCCGGAATTCGAAAGAGACTCTGCACCCTTGCCAGACATCGGCGGTGCGCCCCATTGTTCAAACAATTCCCGATAAGCCGGAGTAACTGCACCCGGATCTTGGGTGAATAATTCATATTGTTCTTGCACGTATCCCATATTGGGACCATAGTAACTCTCCCAGGGTTTCATGTTGCCTTTCTCGATCGTCATCGACGTTCCCTCCGTCTTGATTTTGTCATAGGGTTTGACGGAAATCATTAAATAAGCTGTAATTCGCGTTCGTTCAACATTTTAAGCGAAATTTTTCATGAAGTCCAATAGTCGTGCTGCTCGTGGTAATAACGTTGTTCCGACGCTCCCGTCAAAGGTTTGTCTGCGTTTTCAAAATCAAAGTAAAACAATGATTATTTCTACCGTCGCACAGATGTCGAATACTGTCCTGATCCGTTCGAAGGTATACGTGCTTCCCTGAATTTAGCAAAGCCCGTGTTCTAATATCTATTCTATAAACTTTTTCGCTCAGGAGCATTTCCTATTTTTAGTCCAATTGATGCATAAATTAGATGAATCGAGTCATTTACACGATTTTAACTGAAAACGCGAACGCAGAATTACATCATAGTCAAGACCTGAATTCCGTTTAAACCTCTTTTTTACAATTGTGGTCCATTCTGCACAAAAACAAACCGTCCATTATAACATTAACCAATGGGCATATTATTCAACAGGGAAATGGATTGCTCTCTTGACAACTTTGGACAAGGCAATATGCAGCAGAACTAAGCCGACCGAATGCAAATCTCCGGCGGCTTTGATCCATTAGCCTTGCTTTCGTTTTTCAGTTCTCTATGACGCTCCTTACGATGAACAAAGATCAATCATGTATTTTGCAAAGGGCGTTAGTTCCATATCCTTGATTTGATCCGATGTAAACCATTCTGCACCGAGCGAATCATGCCCGTCAGCCACTCTTTTGATCTGCTGCAGCTGATTACCTTGAAGACTAATCACATGGTATAAAATACCGATATGATGCACTTCCTCGGGTTCGCCCTGAATCTCCCACTGCAATACAGTGGATTGGGAAGAAGAAACGGAAACCTTCGATGGAACAAGACCCGTTTCCTCTTCAAATTCACGTATTAATGAGGCCTCTGGCTGCTCTCCGAATTCCATCCTGCCGCCCGGCAGATCCCATTTCCCAACGTAGGGACCCCGCGCCTTCTGAATCAAAAGATAGGATTGCTGCCACTTAGCCAGCCCATATACACCTAGATGCGTATGTTTGTTCACTTTCATGAGCCTCCCCGGTTGAGGGACTTTCGCTGTCCTGAAGCCCCTCTATCTCTTGTCCTCATCGCCTATGGTATCCAGATCAACAGCGAGGCGAATCATATCCACACAGCGAATACCATTCTCGATAATTTCTTCCTCGTAATGGGTTACAAAATAATCCCGCTCCACACCTGTAATACGGAAGCCGCAGCGCTGATATAATTTCAACTGATGAAAACTGGAATTACCCGTCCCGATCTCCAGTATTCGGCACCCCAGCCTTCTCGCAGCTTCCATCGCTTCCTTGATCATGTGTTTACCTACACCCTGCCCCTGCAGTTCCTCCTGTACGGCGATGTTCACAATCTCAGCAGTCTCGGGACGAGTCTTGAGAAGCACAAACTCTCCCACCATCTCTCCTTCATACTCCGCGATAAAACAAACCCCTCTGCTCAGATATTCATCCACGATCGTTTTTGAAGGGTCTGCCATCAGCAAGAGTTCATAAGGTTTCTCTTCATCCCAGTCCAAAATCCGGAACGACAAATTCATGCCAATCCCCACCTTTTCATCAACCAGATTATACTTTTTCATGCCTTTTGCAGAAGCCTATGTATGGCAAATCTACAAATCTTCTTTCCCAAATCAGCTCGGTTCTATATGTTTCATGCGTCATGTTTCTGCTGTCCCACAATCTATGTTAGTCACTCTGTCTACTGTCAATGCGTCCTGCTTGATTGGAATAATGACGAATGCACATGCCCGTTGCTCTCTGCATAGCTTGTCTTTCATAAAAGGTCTGTACTTCCGGGTCACACAGAAGATCAATCATATAAAGTCCCTGAAGCCGCTCAAGCATACGCTGCACAAGCGTACTTCCAATACCTTGAGCTTTGTACTCGGGTAACACTTCCAGAAGTGGAATATAAGCACTGAGTACGCCGTCAGAGATGGCTTGAATAAAACCAACAACATTCCCGGTTTGTTCATCAACAGCCAGCTCAATCGCGTACGACTGCTCCAGCATTTTATAAAACGTTGAAGTAGAAGGCGGATTCGGCCACCCGTCGAAAAAACCTCCGCTTAACTGCTCAAGCTCTACTCCATCCAGTGTTTCACGAAATACAATGCTCACTTATACACCCCTCTTCAAAAAGACCAAACTCCATTATATCATAATATATGGAACAAAATATATAGATATGGATACTATAAGATGGTGTTTAATCTATCTATATAAATTGAACTAAAGAAACGACATTATGCCGCTTAACGATCCATGATCGTCAAAGAGCGTTGTAATGGGGCAAGATACCAGCCTTGGCAGGCTGTTCAAGTCGAAGAGGGAATGCTAACGATCCCCATAGAGCTTATTTTCCCTGAATCGGGGACATTTGAATTCTAACGATCTCCAGGAAGCTTATTCCGTTCGAAATCCTGAAAAATGAGCCTGATCAAGCTGATTTCGGCACAATAGCGTCTCTGGGGATCGTTAGAATTTTCCCAAGCCCGAATATGCCGAAATAAGGCTTCTCCTGATCGTTAGCGCTCGCGGTAGAGGGTGGCAGACTTGCACTTGCCACTTGCCATGAGCGATGGACGATATTGGACTAATGTGTCTGGATTGATGAGCATATTGGAGTGGATTGTGTACATTCTTTAGTTCAACTTATATAATGTATGTTCACCTTTTTATTTTCCCGTACTTAAATGTTCATGAACCAGTTTCCAGTCCCCTTCATCATTCTGGACAAACACATTTGTTGCACGCCCTTGTCCGGAAGCATATTCTCCACGCACATATCCTTCCCAGTGATACGTATAGGTGCATACCGCCTGATGCTCGTCCACAGCAATCCACTGCACATCCTCTGCACGATACACTTCGTACTTCACTGTCTCCCAGGCCTTCTCGAAATATGCTTGTATTTCCGCGAGCGTTGTGCAGGAAGTACCTGTGAACCAATACAGTGCATTTGGTGCAAGCAGCTTGCTTACCTCATCAAACTGATGTGTATTAGTTGCTTCTATATATGCGCTCAGCGCCTGCTCATATCCCATCCGTTTCATCCCCTTTTTCCTTGTACAAGCTGTTGTTATCCTGCCTACTTCCTCACAGCTTCATCGTTGTAGGTCTTGAACGTCTCCTGCAGGGTTTGCCCACTCGACTTTTCCCAGACCACACTTCGTTCAAACGTACCTGCTTCAAAAAAGCGCGGAAACCGCTCTGCAAACCAGTCCTGCATCGGCAGCTCCAGTGCCTTTTGCAAGGATACCCATTTCAGCTCTCCCTCCGGCGGGTCTGCCAGGAGCTTGCCTTCATAAGAAGTAACCAGGTAGTTGAACACCATATATCTCAAGCCCTGCTCCGGGTCGCAGAATTCATCCAGTCCTTTATACATGATCTGCTTCACCTGAAGTCCCGTCTCTTCTCGAACTTCACGTATGGCTCCATCCACAATACTTTCGGGAAACTCTACTTTGCCACCAGGTGCAATATATCCTGGAAACCCTTTGCGGTCTGGTCTATTCATCAACAGAACCTGATCGCTATCCGGATTCCATATCATAGACATCGTATACATCTCGACCTTAACGCTCATTTTCATTCTCCTCATCCAATTGCATTCCACCTCCCATATGATTTCTGGAGATCATATGTATATTCCTGCTATACAGTCTGGGTTAAACCCTATTTAACATGAACATCAGACAGCAGCACATGCGTGCATATCAAAGACGGACGCCCGTTAACATCGGAGCCCGTCTGGGTGGCCTTGATATCTTGTTATCCTCGTTGCAATATGCTTCCAATTGCAATATTCAACAGCACATTCTTTTATGTTAACGCAGTGATGACCACCCGGCGTTTTTTCCAATCGGCCCGACGATAAGCCTGTAGCATCCCGAATTTGCGGATACTGGCTTTGGGCACTGCTTTGTAAGACATAGTTACTTCAAACTCTTCATTAAACGGAAAAAAAGAAAGGCCTACCTTCTCTCCTGATATCCATTCAGCTTTAACGGTTGGGCTGATACAATGGTCGAAAGCACAGCTGAGTCCATCTGCGAAAAAATCATAACGCGATGCAGGTGTACCCGGCTCCTCCATACATAAGAACAGACTCAGCTGGTCACAGAACAGCATCGTCTCGACATCATTCTTCAGCCGCTGCTCCAGGGCTGCTGCATCACCGCCAAGCTCCCGCTTCCATTTGTCCTGTTGCTGCTGTTCTTCGAGCAGATACTGCCGAATATCCTCATCATCCTGAGGATTGGCACCCAGCGTTTTTTGAAACAACTCTGTATACATCAAGCTGCACAGCAGTCCCGCATACGCATTGTGCTGTCTCACTTCCTCAATCCCCTTGCGATAGAATACAAAACGTGGACGCAGTGGAAAATCACGGAAAGAGTACGGAACCTGACTGTAATCATTCCATAATGGCGCAGCGTCCAGCTCTATCCAGCCCCGATCATGCTCCTTCGCAGCCAAAATCAGTTCATCCCGGTGCGAGCCAGGTGGAAGCCACTCTGTTTTCCAGTGAGCAGCCATATCTCCAGCAGCCACTCCATGTTCATGCTGTGCGGTCAAAACAAAATCATGCTCTCTCTCATATACGATCATTTGCTGTCACCCTTCCGCATGGTATACGTTGACTTTTACATTAATTGGGTTACACTTTCCTATAAGCTGCTTTTACCCCACTTCTAAACAGCTTAATACTGTGGACTCATCACGTCTCAAATGAAACAGAGGTTGTAAAGGTGTTGTCAGTTTCCTGAAATTTGGTACACTAATGATTGTGTCACCGATTACATTACATACAGAAAGCGGGATCTCATGAATTTATACTCACCTTACATCGAGTTTGACCGCAAGGAATGGGCTGGACTCAAAGAGCATCAGGTTACTCTTCCGCTGACGGAAGCTGAGCTAGAACAGTTAAAGGGCTTGAACGAAGAAGTGTCCATACAGGAAGTGGAGGATGTTTATCTGCCACTTACCCACTTCATTGACTTATATGCCAGAGCTTCGCGGGAGCTTGATCGGTTAACCGCCTCTTTTATGAAAAAGGAAGCCCTTCACCCCCCCTACATTATCGGGATCGGGGGCAGTGTTGCCGTGGGAAAAAGCACAGCAGCCCGCTTGCTTCAAGCTCTTCTCGCCAGAGGCAGGAGCAGCCCCAAAGTTGATCTCGTCACCACGGACGGCTTTCTATATCCGAATGCGGTGCTGCAAGAGAAGGGCATTATGAACCGCAAGGGTTTCCCGGAAAGCTATGATATCAAGTCACTCATTCAATTTATGGGAGATGTCAAATCCGGCAAGCCGGAAGTCAAAGCTCCGGTCTATTCCCATCTGGCTTACGATGTCATCCAGGGACAGGAGCAGCTGATATGCCAGCCAGACATCCTGATCATTGAAGGCATCAACGTGTTGCAGGTGAAACGGGAGACCCCTTTACTGGTAAGTGATTTCTTTGACTTCTCCATCTACATTGATGCAGAAGAAGAACATATTCGGCACTGGTATGTGGAACGCTTCAAGCTGCTTCGCCAGACAGCCTTCCAGAATAAGGATTCCTTCTTCCACCAGCGATTCGCCAATATTAATGAAGAGGAAACGGTTGAAACAGCGAATCAAATCTGGCAGGAAATCAATGCCAAAAACCTGCATGAAAACATTATGCCAACCAAAGGCAGAGCCCGGCTCATTCTGAAAAAAGAAGCCGATCACTCGATACAGCAGATTCAATTACGCAAGCTGTAGATATTGAAAAGGAGCGAAACAAAATGCAAACTCTCGTTATTCTCGGCAGTGTGATGATGTTTCTGGCTGTTGCACTGGGTGCCTTCGGGGCACACGCGCTCAAACGCAAGTTATCGGCTGATATGATTAAAATCTATGAAACCGGTGTGCAATACCATATTGCCCACGGACTTGGCATCATCCTGCTCGGACTGTTCGCAGAGAAACTGCCTTCTTCATCACTTGTACTCACCGCAGGTTGGCTGTTGTTTACAGGGATTCTACTCTTCTCCGGCAGTCTCTATACCCTTAGCATTACAGGTGTACGCAAGTGGGGAGCTGTCACACCCTTGGGTGGCGTAGCCTTCCTTGCCGGTTGGATCACATTGCTCTTTGCTGCATTGTAACCATGCAGAAGGTCTTCCCTCATATTCATGCAGTAAGTTTTTCCTTCTAATTCAAATAGAGTGTTCTGGCTGAACGAACCTGAGAACCTGAAGCCGAACGCTCTTTTTTGAGGGTATTAATCCGGCCAGAGTCTGCGGATGTTGAACACAGGCTTGCCCTCTTTGCTTTTTCCCGCATCCGTATGCTCCTGCTCCCGTCTCAAAACATATACATCCGGGTTGGACAGCTTGGCCCATTCGGGGTAACCAAAAGACGGAACATACTGACGTATAATTAACGATAACAGGTTGCCATGTGTGACAACCGCGCCATGCGACTCCGGTCTGTTCCAGCATTCCTCCAGCACAGCCAGACCCCTGCGAGCTGCGACTCTTGAAGACTCTCCGCCTTCTGCCACCCAATCAATATCATCATATGTACGTTTCAGCACCTCCATCCAGTCCGGCAGATCCACGGTACTGAGTACACGCTCCTGCAAGCGTTCGTCCGTATGGATATGCTGCTGAATGGCTGCTCCTAAAGGAACGGCCGTCTGCACCGCTCTTTTCCACGGACTGGATACAATATAAGAAATTCCATGACTGGACAACAGCTCTGCCAGCTTCTCAGCCTGTCTGTACCCCTCGTCTGTCAGGCTGGCATATGGCTCCTGTCCTTCGGCTTTGGCGTGACGAATCAGATAAATGGACTCCATGTACAACACCTCCTGTTGTCTGAGCTACAATGAATTTTCCTTTAGATAGTGGAGTGCAATACGCATTTTACGCTGATCTTCTATTCGGCCCGATGAACTAAGAAAGGTCACATCTTCCTGCTTCCCTATTCCCCCGCCGGTGTCATGCCGAAGAGTCTGGAGTACGAGCCTCTGCTTCAAATGATTCACCGTGCCGGCACTTCCATCTACAATCTGAACATGATCCGGCAGCACCCCGCGCAAAATCGAAGAGAAGAACGGGTAATGTGTACAGCCCATCACCACTGTTCCATATTGCTCCATATCCAGACGGGATAGCTTGGAACGAAAGTACGCTGCGATGGTGACCGGATCAAACTGCAGCTGTTCGCACCACTCTACGAGCTCAGGAAGCGCAAGCGAATCAACCCGATGCTCATCATCCACACGGGATACCAGCTCGTTATACTTTGACTGGCTCAGTGTCAAAGCTGTGGCAAATACCAGCACTCGTTTGCCGTTATCCCGGTTCATCTCTACAGCCGGCTTCACAGCTGGCTCCATGCCAATGATAGGGATGTCGTATCGGGAACGCAGCTCACTGACGGCCAGGCTGGTTGCTGTATTACATGCGATTACGATCGCTTCTACGTTTTGCCTTGCAATAGCCTCAATGCAGCCCAGAATATAACCACGTACCTCGTCTGCAGACTTCGTTCCATAAGGTACATGGAGGGTATCTGCATAATATATATAGGACTCTTCGGGAAACTGCTGTAATGCCTTGTGCAGTACCGTTAGCCCGCCGATGCCTGAATCAAAAAAAGCAATTTTTTTCGTCAAGGATGTCACCTCTATAACGTATTCTTTCGGTTCCGGGAACCGTCCATTACTGCTCATGCTGACTGGAGGTGAAGATTAAATCAATGAAGTTAACTAACCTGATCTGAATTCGTTTTATATTGTCTGATCTGTTTAATGGTATCTGCCACGGAACGATGATCTGCCGGAACTGCACATGCTGATAAAGCTAACGCTGTACATAACGATAGTAAGCTCATCATGAGCCATTTGCATTTCGTCGAAATCCCCCCGTTAAGAAAAGCTTTCTTCAAATAGAGACTTGCCTTGTGCCTCCCAATAACGTTCCGTCTCCGGAACCCGCTCCAGAAAATCCGAGTAACTCCCCGTCCATCCCTCAGGCATGTAATGCTCATAGGATGCAGGTTCAGGGAACATGGAGAAGAACAGCTTTTGATCAAAATTGACAAGGAAAGACGGCACATATTTGAGCCATTCGTCACCCTCGGGATGCGTTCCACGAAAATGCTGCAGCTCACTTCTCAGCTCTGCCGTGCTCACCTGTTCCTCTTGAATCGCCTCCAGAAAAGCTTTGGCCGTATCCTCGTTCAACACCTGGATGTCAAACCGTTCTTCCATCTCTACATTCAGAAACCAGTATTCCCGCTCGGTGACGTACCATCGCCACATGCCCTGAAAACAAACACAAGCAATTGTGTTCTTAGCATACACAGGCTCTGTCTTTATGGTCACACCTCCAAACACAGGTTCCGCCATCACTTCATCCCGGCCTCAGATCAAGCTCCCATCGCTCCTCCGTCAATTCCTGATCGGATAATAGTTGCGTTCGAATCTCTTTGATTTCAAAGCCGTACAATTCATATAGTTTCCTTGCATCAAGCAGCGATTGGTTGGTCCACAATAAAATAGAACGGTATCCCCGCTGAGTCGCATACGCAATCACGTGTTCAATAAGCCTTCTTCCCCAGCCTGCACCTCGAACTTCAGGTTCAAGCAGGAACCACCGCAGCTGAGCAGTCGAATCGTTTACACGTGTCAGCCCAATCGACCCATACGGCCTATGATTCAGCTCCACAATCCATAACATCTCTCTTGTAAAATCTCCCGTATGGGCGAAGGTCTGCACCGCATCAGAGATAAAGACTGCAAAGCTATCATCATAATTATACTCGTCCCGATAAATACGGATATGCGCTTCAATGACATATTGCAGGTCTTTTTGTATGAACGAACGAATCATAGCTATAATTTTCTCCTAATTCAATAATCTGTAGAGCAGCTTCTCTCCTTCACTTCTCTGACCCACTGCTTGCATTTCCAGGAAATCTGGCACCCCTCGCAGATCAGCCGGACGATATCCTGCTCCACATCCGCAATTATGGTAGGTCACACCGTGACGATACAGTGTTATGACTTTTGTCCACTGCTTGATGTCCTTTTGCTTGGGAGCCTGAAAATCATGCCCCATATTCACCATGGCTTCCGCACATTGCGGGCACTTATATTCCATACCTGCAGCCGCTTCCGGGCTCAAATCATAAGGTGAAACCTGTTTGAAGGACTTGCGGCAGTTAAAACAAGCATATATTTCTTTATAAGGTCCAGACATAGCATACCGGCACATCGTCATCACCTCCTCATCATTTCCATTATACGGGATTGACTGTAAAGTTACGAATGTGTTATTGCATCATTGCGCAACTGCCTCTCTCCAGGCTAAAGCAAACTCTGTCACAGCGTTGTAACGCTGGGATCGGTCGGGATTCACCGCGCGTGTGACCACCTCATACAATGCTTGCCCGGCATCCCAACGCTCACGCGAACGATCCAGTTCTCCGCCAAGCAGTGCAAATGCCATAGCTCCCATATTAAACACATTCGTAATCGCATCAACCGGTGCCCCGAGCTGAAATTCCTCAGGAGACATAAATCGGGATGAACCCCACATTCGCCCCATTGTATTGACAAAAGCGCCTTTGTGATACAGATCAATGTCACAGATATGGATCTCCGCTGCCGTAAAATCATAAATCAGACTGCCATCGTAAAAGTCTACAGCGACATAACCCTTGCGCTCCACCTCGATATGAAAGTCCAGTATACGCTCCATCGCTTGAATGCGCATCTCCACCGGCAGCTTCCTGAACTGAACATAAGGCGACCGTGGATCTTCATATTTAGCTGGTGGAGGGAAAGACCAGTGCGAATGCAGACATTCTCCTTCGACCCAATCAAATACACAAGCGTATCCCTCATCTGTGGCAAAATGGTTCGTTAATCGAATCAGGCTGTCATGTGCCAAGTCTTCATAGATCGAGACAGCAGACTGCAGCTGCTGTAAAGCTGCGGCTGGATTTCCCGTAGTACTGCTGGCATGAATAGTAGATGCCCCCGCATACTTCACAAATTGCTTTCTACCGTCTGCTCTGACTATTCCAAAAGAAAGATTGCCCGAGTCCTGTTGGTCAAATACACGGAAGACTGTGCCCAGGGGCGTTAGCCAGCTGAAGTCATGCTTTTCTCGTAACCCGAACGTAACGCCGTCGATTTCATGAATAACCTGATGCAACATCAGCCACCCCTTATCTATTTACTGCATTCTTTGAGATATATCTATTTTCTACGTTGCTTCTGGTCTGAACTCTGATAGTTAGTAAAAATACGTCATGTGTGCTTCATCGTACCCCTGACCGTTTACTTCCAGCGCATTTCGCTCTATACCGTACACTTCAAACCCGTAACGCTCATATAACCGTCTTGCAGCAGCATTCGTAGTAACCACACTCAGATTAATCTGCTTGATCCCTTCGAGATGCCTTCCACGCTCCAACACTTCCGATAATAAACGGGAAGCCAGCCCTTCACCCCGATAAGCAGGCGATACATATACACCCCAGATGAATCCTTTATGCCTGAGCTTTGGGCCATATTCCCTTTTGAATCCCATAATGCCAGCCAGTATGCCATCAGGTGTAAATGCGCCCAGAATATAATCATCCGGCTCGTTATGTATGCGATCTTTCACTTCACTCACAGTCAGCTGACTGGACAACTCGTAGGATGCGCCAAAAGCTTCTGGATGGGTCCGCAGCGCTTCGAGCCGCAAGGGCCAATATACGTCGGATTCTCCCCGCTCGATATTACGCAGCATGTACTTCTCTCTCCCAGCATCTATACTCATGTTTCATCCACTCCCTGCTTTTTCTTCCGATTGCGGTCTCGTTCCAAAGCTTCCTGTACCCGGTCACGAGCAGGGAGCTTGCTATTGATATGTAAAAGAAGTCCAGTGATGAGCAGCAGCAGTGCAATTACGACAATCTCAAACATTCGTTTTTCCCTCCTTAGAAAAGGATACATTTTGATCTTGTATACATCGCAGATCCTTTACATGAGGTTATTGAAGGCCCCGCGCGATCAGCCGCTCCAACCACTTCCAGGGCAGTAATGCCTTGCCGATAATAAGCAAGCGCGAGCCTTTGCCCAGCGCATACCGTAATCTTGGCGAACGCATCCGGGTGATCCGCCCGATCAGATCAGCAACCTCCTGCGGATCAGGTGCAGTCTCACTCACTTGTCGGGAATACCGCAGGACTGCGTCCAGTTTATGCTGATACGGTGAGTCCTCATACCGATGAATCTCAACCAGACCTTTGTTCCAGATCGGTGTACGGTAGGCTCCAGGCTCCACCAGCACGACCCGAATACCGAAGGAAGACATCTCATGACGCAGACTTTCCGTGAATCCTTCCACGGCGAACTTGGAAGCAGCGTAGGGCGCATACCCCGGAAAACCCGACAAACCACTTACGCTGGAAAGATTAATAATCAAGCCGCTCTGCTGTTTACGCATCACAGGCAGGACGGTGCGTGTCACCGCAATAAGTCCAAAAAGGTTGGTCTCCATCTGCCGCCGCCAATCCTCCATCGCCACCTCCTCAATGAACCCGCCCACCGCAAAGCCTGCATTATTCACCAGCACGTCAATCCGTCCATATTGCTGCATAATCGTATCTACAGCCGTCTGAACCGATTCTGAGTCCGTCACGTCGAGCTGAACATAATGGAGACGGTCGCCAACATTCTCTTTTTCGGCCCGGCTCTCAAGCTCACCCTTACGGCTCAGGTCACGCATCGTAGCTGCAACATGATATCCCTGCTTCGCCAGCGTAATCGCGGTCAACATACCGAAGCCGCTGGATGTGCCTGTAATTAGTGCTACCGGATGCTGTTGTCCGTGGCTATGAGCTCTTTTTTCGGCAGGTCCAGCGATACGCTCGGATTCCGTTGCCTTTCCGTCCCCTGCCGTGCCTGTGTCATCCGCGTTGTTTGGCAGCGAATCTTCTCCTATTTTATAAGCCCACACGCTCATATCATCACCAGCTCTCCAAATGTATTCTTCACCTGTTAATCCGCACGTCTCTCCACCCGCCGCAGTTTTGTCACTCCCGCCTCAAACGTGTACGGTACGAAGTGTATCTCTGGCAGCATACAATGCAATCGCTCTGCTAATGTATTCAATTGTTGCCTTACTGCGACCTTTACCTGTTCCTCACTGGCTTCTTCATGAATTCGCATCGATACTTCCAGCCTTCCGCTGCCGCGCTGTACAACACGATAGTGCTCAATGGCCGGTGAAGCCGCAATCACCGCACGACTGATAAAATCCGGGAAGACCGTAACCGCTTGATCTTCATGTCGATGTGAAAAATAAAGCGTATCATCACAGCGGCCTTCGATCCGCTCAATGGCAGTAAACAGCGAACCACAGGCGCACGGCTCTGCCGCCTCGGTTAAAATATCATTCAGCCGATATCGGATGATCGGCTGTGATGTTCTGGAGAAGTCTGTAATCACAGGCACAAACCGCCGGGTGGCAGGATCGAGGTATTCTTTTTCAATATAAACAATGTCTTCATTCAGATGTAACGTACCGTGCTCACATGTCGCTCCCAGAAAACCCTCCGTACACTGGTAAACCTGATGAATTGTCTGCTTGAAAACACGCTTCAGCACACGCCGATCCAGCGGGTCCAGCACCTCGGCGACGGATATGATTTTGTGCGGCATATGGGTTAAAAGCCCCTGCTCATAAGCCTCAGCCAGCATGCGAAGCATGGAGGGCGGCGCCACCCACACCGTAGGCTGGTACTGCTCCATACGTTCAACAAGCACATTCACAGGCTCCAGCAGATCAAAATATTGAAATTGCAGCTTGCCGCGCTTCACCGATTCATACAGATTACTGTTTGCACGCAGAAAAAAAGCAATTCTGGCCGGTTTCCACAATCCGCCTGGCAGCAGCTTGGCCAGCACCGTTCCCGTCCACGCATCCTGCTCCCGATCACTCACCAGAAATATCCCCCGGTTGCCGGATGTGCCTGAGGATAACCCCACGGTTATGCCTTGAATGGAAGACTGCTTGAAGTCACGGGTATCTTCACTCTCTCCTGCCAGTATTAACGCCTCTTCCTTCGAAATCCCTACGGTATTCAGCGTATCAAAATGCTGCATCATCGTGGACTTGTCAATCTGCGGAAATTGTCTCCACGCCGATGCACTCCTGCCATCCCACCATGTGCGATAAAATGGAGATTGGGCCCGCACACGCTCTACATGCCGTATGATTCGGCGTTCCTGCCAGCGTTCAAGCTGCGCTCGTGTGCTCCATCTGCGCAGGCCGCGTGCAAGTGCATAATGAGCTGCAATGCGAAAGACATTACTCATGTGCTGTACCTCCTGTTCCCCATGCGTTCAGTGCCTCCTGACAATGGCTCGGCACAATGCGAATGGCAGGAAGCTGTTGATGCAATTGAACCAGCTTATCAAAGTTCGACCTGTATTCCCGCCGATCTGACATAATGATGCCTGCAAGCGCATGAGGTCTTCGTTGTTCACGAAAAGCCCGGCTTGACCACACCGCATCTGCACACAGAAAATATTCATGCTGCTCTGTACGCAGCAAAATACCCATCATGCCTGCTGCATGCCCTGACACATCTACACCCAGCAGACTGCCATCGCCGAAGATATCGTACACCTCATCCCAAGGAAATATACGCGGCGCTTCAGCTCCTGTCCCTGCCAGTGTCAGTGTCCGTCCAGTTACTTCTGCTTCAGTTCCTGTGCCTCCATCCACCTTTGCTCCTCTCGCTTCAGTCCATTGATTCGGTTGTCCAGTCAGAGGCAGTGACCGCCGGGTAAAATCTTCAGGCAGCAATCCGGACAGAAATCCGGCCTTTACTGCCGCCAATGGGCCAAGTGAGCGGACTGCATCATACGCCTGCGGCAGGTAAATAAACTGCGCTTCAGGGAAATCCCGCACACCTGCAATATGATCCCCGTGAAAATGCGAAAGAATGACATAACGGATGTCTGATGTGCGGAGTCCAATCCGTTTTAGAAAATGAACCGCACTGTCTTGCTCCTGATACACAACAGGGGTGATGTAACGATACAATGCATTAGGAAGCCGGGCAGTCTCATCGAAAAAGCGGGAACTATACCCTGTATCCAGCAGCATCGCGCCATGCACCGGATGAATGATGCAGGCAAAGCCCGCCGGAAAACGCACAGGTCTGATGCTCCCGCCCCTCAGCGTTAGAACTTCGGGATGTGTACAATACCCTGCCGCACCCAAATATAACTGGACTGGAGTTGAAGTCAGCATGATTCAGCCCTCCACCAATCTGCGAATTGCTGTAAACCTGCTTCAATAGACACCCGAGGTGTATACCCTAGCTGCTCCCTGGCATCGGTGATGTTTAATGTCTGCGGCACACCCAGGGACCCTACCGTGTATCGGGTAAGTAACGGCTCTCCCAGAGCAGGAATGAACCGATGCACATTTTCAAGCACAGCAGCGGCCCCATAGGCGACCTTGTATGGAATGCTCAATCGCTTCAGCGGCATATCCAGCATGTCAAACAGCTTGCTGACCAGTTCGGCAAAAGGCCGCGGGTCCCCGTTGGATATGTTGTAGGCCCTCCCGAGCGCATCTGCCGAAGTACGTTGGCACAATAACAAGGCATCTACTACATTATCTACACATGTCAGATCAATAAGTGCCCGTCCACCGTCAATCATCGGGACTCCACGTTTGTCATTCGCCGTCACAATACGCGGAAACAGCGTCTGGTCATAAGGGCCAAAAATAGCCCGCGGACGAATCATAATCGATGGCAAGCCTTGACGATGTGCATCCATAACGATCTGCTCAGCCAGATACTTGGTAGCCGCATAGTGATTGGCCGGTTTGGCTGACAGCGCATCATGTTCATGCACTTCATAACGCGGGTTGAAGTTAAAATAAAGACTTGGTGTCGAGACATGCACAAAACGCTGCACCTGGCTGCGCATGGCGCTATCAATCAAGATCTGTGTTCCCTGCACGTTACTGCTGTAGAAATCCCGATACTTTCCCCATGGAGAGGACAACGCGGCACAATGAAATACAACATCCTGACCCTTGCAAGCTGCATCCACGGTCTGATGGTCCCTTATATCACCCTGATGAAAGCGGACTCCTGCCGCAACTAACGCATCTCCTATCGCTTGCTGACGCCCCAGGCCCGTGACGTCCCAGCCTTCTTCGGCAAGGCGAACAGCCAGATGTCTGCCAAGACAGCCCGTAGCCCCTGTTACCAACGCTCTCTTCATTGTTGTTCACCGTTCCATTCTATGTCATGAGTCAACGCCTCGGTCAATGTGATCCGCTGAGCACGAGCAATACGCCAAGCTGCCAGCACCACTGCAATTTGTGCAAAGAAAGGACGCTTATCCTGCCTCGTATACACAACATCTCTTGCCCCGTACCAGGCCGTCATCCATGACCGCAGGTTCGATCTGCTATTGGCCTGCCGAATACCGCTTCCCAGCATAGGCAGTGCAAGCATCGCCTTATCACCTGACTGAGGTGTAATCTCTTTTTTTTCGTTTAATAGTGACTCCGGTTCAAGCAAAGCACGCACCAGGCCATCGCCAGGATGAAACAGGTGAATACCGCTGGTCGCTCTCGGATTACATTCGATGGCATACACTCGACCGTCCGACTCTTCAATAAAATCAAAACCGATCTGTCCGCTAAAAGCTGCCTTCTGCACAAATTGCTTGACCCATTGATAAGCCCCATCATGCTGCACCTGTTCAAAAAAAACACTTGCGCCTACGTCACCTGTACGAAATTTGCTCTCGTAGGCGGCATGAGCAACCAACTTTCCTTCATGCACAACACTGTAGGTACACAGCCCGCGTCCATGGATGTATCGCTGTGCCACCCAAGGCGAACCTCGGGATATTAGCTCTTCACCCGGCGGCGCATGCTGTATTGGCATACGTACTTTGGCGGCAAAACGGGAATACACCGGCTTCCATACCCACTCCCCCGACTTGTTCAGCACATGCTGAATCTCCAGCTGCTCCTGTGAATTTTGAATCAGATATGTATCTGGCACTGACAGCCCCATCGACTTCGCTAGTTGAATAAAATCATATTTATGATGCAATGCATGCAGCTGCTCCGGGCTGGATATCAGAACACGGCAATGCTGCCTTAACTGTTCCGCACCTTGAGCCACGTAGAAAATTTCCTCACACATCGGAATGAACAGGTCAATCTGCCATCTCTTGACACAAGCTTCGAGTGCAGACAGATATGCTGTTGTCTGATGGCGCGGCGATGGCACAAGGGCACACTGCTCCACTACAACGGACCCTCTGCATAGATGCCGTTCCATACTCTCGGCAATATACACCCGATGACCGAATCGGTGCAGCATACGTGCCAGATCCAGTGTTACCGGGGCCCTGCCCCCGGTAAGCAGCACTCTGCTTGGTGTACATGCCAGTGGCTGCCGCTCTCCTGATCTAATAGTCAAGAATAAGTCCTCCCAGAGACAACCCTGCGGCTGTTCCTATCATAAGTATGCGATCACCGCGCTGAATACGCTGCTGGCGAATGGCTTCGTGCAGTCCCATCGGGATGGAAGCAGCAATGGTATTGCCATGCCCCCGTGTAATATCCATAAACCGCTCCTCCGGAATGCCCAGCTTCTTCCGAATCAGACGCATCGCCATTGCACTGCCCTGATGAGGAATAACCAGCCTGAAATCCTGCATCCGGTTCCCGGAGGTTTGAAGCATCTCATCCATAAAACCCGGTAACAGCTTGGATGCCATGCGGAAAATGGCCTGTCCATCCATATGAAAGAGATAAGGGGCTGGCTGCTCGTTATTATATTTGGCAGCGTGCTGCCGGGTTCCTCCACCCGCAATCTCTGATAAACGTGCTCCGCGGCTGAACGTGCGCAATGATGCGTGTACGATCTGCGAGCCTGAACCCTCTGGCGCATGCTCAATAATGACAGCTGCTGCTCCATCCCCGAACAAGGCAGCGCTTTCCGGCTCGTCCCAGTTCAGTCCGGCTGAAGCAATCTCGGTGGCTACGAGCAGAACACGCCGGTAACGTCCCGCATGCACCATATAAGAGATGACATCCAATCCATTCAGGAAGCTCAGACAGGTTGCATCCATATCAAAAGCAGGCACACCCGAATCCTCCTGCCCCATCGCCTGCTGGATAAAAACAGCTGTACTTGGCAACGGCTGTTCCTTCGTACCGCTTGTGCATACCAGACAATCGATCTCTTCAAAGGACAGCCCTGCATCAGCAAGAGCAGCTTCTGCCGCCCTTGCCCCCATATACGAAGAAGTCTCCTCGTCGGAGGCATAATAACGAAACCCTACACCTGTCGCTTTGCTGACCCATCCTGCCGGTACATGGAGGTGCTCATCCAGCTCCTCATCTGTCACTTTCATCTGAGGCAGGTATTTCCCCGTGCCTGCAATTCTTACTCTTCTAAGCTGCATATGCCAACCTCTTCCCTATCACAGATCTTTAAAAATCAAGCTTGCTATCAAAACATCTTCTCAATCAAATTCGATACTATAGTTTGTCAGAATCAACAGAAGGGCAGATTGCTCTGCCCTCCCGGTATTACATAACCAACTGCTTCTCCCATACGGTTACGGTTCTGACGATGCCGCTGCGCAGCATGTGGGATTCATCTTTGTTTTACTTTTGTCATTGTATATATGTGTACTTTGTGAAGCACACACTACCTGGACGGTTGTAGAATGTCAGCGAGCGCAGCCTCCAATGTAGCATAATTAAAATTGAAGCCTTCCCTTTCCATTCGGTCAGGGATGACCCAGCGGCTTTTGAGCACCAGCTCGGTCTCGGTGCGAATAAATATAGCTCCCAGTTCAAGCATCCAGCGTGGAGAAGGTAGACCTACACGTATTCCCATCTGCTGCCTGAGACTTGCCATAAGCTCCCGATTGGTCACCGGGTGGGGGGATGAAGCATTGAACACACCTTCCAGCTGACGCTGCTCCTGTAAAAACAACACCATGCGGAATAAATCCTCAATATGAATCCAGCTGAATTGCTGGGTTCCTGCGCCTTGTGCTCCTCCAAGTCCAAAACGTACCAGATTCGTCAAGGGCTCCATTACCCCGCCTTTGCCAAGCACAATGGCAATACGCAGCGCTACCTGCCTTGTCGATGGCAGCTCAAATTCAAAGAAAGCGCGCTCCCACGCCTTGGCTACCTCCACTGAGAATCCTGAGCCGATCTCCCCATCTTTTTCCGTCATCGGACGATCCTCCGCATGTCTGTATATCGTTGCTGTGCTGGAGTTAATCCACAATTCAGGCGGCTGGGTACATGCCAGCACCGCTTCTCCAAGAATATGTGTCGTTTCCGTTCTGGAATCCATAATGATTCTGCGGTTCTCCTCTGTATAACGGCAGTTCACCGACTTGCCAGCCAGATTAATCAGCAGCGCTGCTCCTTCAAGAGCTTCAACGATCGCTCCTCGATCCGCCCAGGGTATATGCCCAGGCTGGCGAGAAATTATATAGACACTGTACCCCAGATTTTCAAACCTTGGCGCAAAATCCTGACCAACAAATCCAGTTCCACCTGCTAGCACAACCTTTTTCACGGTATCTCCTCGTTTCCCTGTAGAGGTGTTGCCTCAAAATTCCTGTAGCGGCGTTGCTTCAATTTTCTGTAGAAATCATGCTATCTTGCCTGTATATCAGACTAAACAACACAATAAAGCATTTCGTTTGAAGCCGCGCACACATTTTTTCTGGCTTGCTTGGGCCACTATACACATACACCTCTACAGCTTTATTCAGACACCCGAGTCGCGTTTGAAACAGGCTGCTCCCGCAGCGATCTACCCAATCAGTGAAGCACCTTACTTCACACCAAGCCTAACATAGAGCTTGTTTTGCTCTTCATTCGCCCAGACATTTGCTGCATCCTGTTCAAGCCGATACTGAAGCTCATCATGAAAATCATGAATCATATAACCTTCAGGCAGTTCACCCAGCATTGCGGCAAAATCATATTCTGGCAGTTTTTGTTGCCCCTCACCGATCTGCTTCAGCCAGTTCATCCAGTCGTGCAGCGCAAGAATTCCTTCCTGCCATAACTCCGCTTGCAGTCCAAGCACATCCTGAAGCTGCTCGTACTGAAAGGGATCATGATATTGGCGACACGCCTTGACACCCAACTCATACAGCTCGATTGCAGCTCGGCGAGTATCGTGCTTCAGTTGTTTCTCCAGACCTCCCAGATAATCCTCAACCGTAATGTGCTGCCCATCATCATATAATAAAGGCGCATGGGCCAGCATGCGTATAATATCCTGCATCTCATCGTTCGTAACCTTTTTTTGCTCCGCCAAAGCGGGTAATAGATATGCTGTAATCATCGTTCACTCCTGCCTCATTCTTGTATGATTGTCGTATATTATAGCACGAAAAAAGCAATGCTCCGCTCACTTGCAGCAGACATTGCTTGATATAGTTAGTAAATAAATGAATTATCACGCATGCATGTTCAGTGAATAAACAAGTAAAGCAGCGCCTTGATCGTACCAAAATATTCACGGATCATATTGATCGGCTTCAAATACCCGGGCGAGGGGGCGGATATGCCGTACTCAGCGGCGTAGCCGTTTTTAGCAGCAATATATTTCGCTCTGAACATATGGTAGTCACTCGTTACAATCATAATTTCGGGATGTTCAATCCCCGCTGCATCCAATATTTTTTTGGAAAAAGCCAGATTCTCCTGTGTCGTGGTCGAGCGGTCCTCCATCGTGATCCGAGCAGGGTCGATGCCCTGATCCACCAAATAATTTCTCATGGCAAGCGCTTCAGGAATGGATTCACCAGGCCCTTGTCCCCCGGATACAATTACCGGAATCTGCGGATGACTGCGGATATATTCCAGACTGGCGTCGAGTCGCTGCTGCAAAGTCAACGTCAATTCCGTGCCTTTGATCCCCGAGCCCAGAATGATAACATAATCGGCTTGCTCCGTATCCTTTGACCCCAGCTGGGTGAACACAAGTGCTTCTATAATAACGAAAGAAACAGCCACGATTCCGAACCCGGTCAGCAGTATGCGCTTCAGCCAGATATGTTTCTCATAATTGATGCGCCTTAATATGATGAACGCTGCAGTTATTAACGTAAAAAATTGCACGGCGAAGTTCCAGCCCCAGAATACCAGAAAAAACGCCAGACACACCAGCAGAATCAGATCAACAATGTGTCCCTTCTCCCGTATAAATTTGAAAATCAATACAGTACCACTCCTTCTCCTGTACTTATGCACGTACAATCGTCAGTTTAGGCCAGTGCTCCTGCCAGTTTTTTTGAAGAACACGCTTGTTATAATAGTCTGTATCCGCGAAAGAAGGGCTTTTGCGCACAACCAGCATATATAAATCCTCTAGCCCATAAGGAGCACATATCCTGATTTGACCCTGTGCATCCAGCTGCACCGCGATGGCTGTTACACACTCCGGCCAATAACGCAGCGCATCCTCTGTAGACTGATACGGTGCGTCACCATTTCGCAGGTGCATTCTTGCCTGGTTTTTCACCGACCACTTGTGATTGCCTGTAGCAGCACGAAGCTCATGCTCAAGCTGGCTATCCCGTTCTTCAGACAGATTTGTGGCATCATAATAAACTACATCAATATCGCTGTGCAGCTCTCGTCTCTCATATCCATGAAGCTCATCCCATATGTAATTGCGAATATAGCCTGCACCGATATAACAATCCGGCAGCTGAAGCTCACGCACACGTTGCAAATCCTGCATGATCTGTTCCTGCTGACGCAGCGTTCTGACCAGCTGTTCCTCGTACTGCACGCCATTCCCTCCCTAACTTCCCCTGCTCTTTCGAAGCACTCATAGCTTCGCTTTTCTTTGCTATTTTCCAATATACCATGTTTCTAACCCTCGAATAAAATAAACAACTCCCATCAAGCTGTTATTTCCAAGCACATCCACAGCGAATGCACATAGGAAACCACGGTTCCTGAGAGGAGTTGTTATTGATCTGTTTGATCTATTTTATTTAATCGGTATCCAGATCTGAGGCGCATCATACATGCCCCGATAAACCTCAAGCTCCGGCAGCCAGGCATGTTCATAAGGGTTGGACGGAAACCATTCCGTTACAATTCGCTTCCACAGCTTTTGCATGCCTTGGGGCATGGGCTCCTGTACCTCAAATACGGCCCACTTGCTGGCTGGTAGTGTTAATACAGATAGTCCTTCTTGCTGCTCGTCTGTATAAGTTGTGGCAATCCAGTATTCCATCTGTTTGTCCTGAATCTCACCCTGATCCACGCAGACGCCAAGCAAACCCGGAATCACTCCGTCATTCAGCGCACCAATTCGATCCTCCATGCCACTCTTATATGTCTCTTGCCACATCGTTCCAATCCCCTGCAAATGCTGTCCGTCCACGTAAGAGAACGTTTGTCTGACACCTGTAATGGAAAAGGCCTCTTGCTCAACAAGTTGAACCTTCATTGGCTCGACACCCTGCAAGCTTACTTGAATAACCAGACGATTATACGACTGAACGGGTGCACCGGATTTTCGCAGCTCACTTGGTGTAACGCCATGCTGTCTCTGAAATGCTTTGGAAAAGGATTCCGGTGTCTCATAGCCATACTTGAGTGCTATGTCTACAATTCTGTATTCCTCTTGCAGCAATTCATGGGCAGCAAGTGTCAGCCTTCTGCGCCGGATATATTCGGCCACGGTCACGTCCGTCATCAGAGCAAAGATACGCTGAAAATGAAATGCTGACATATGTGCCTGTGCTGCAACCTTTTCCACCGTCACAGACTCCAGCAAATGTTCTTCTATATAATGTACAGACTTCTGTATGGATTCAATCCAGTTCATACGTTACATCACTCCTTGCTTCCTATCTTACAGGATGCAGCGAGCAGAAGCCTGTCATTTCTTGCTTTCATCTGTCCAGTGGAACCCGATTTGGGCTTTGCAGAAACTTACCACCACATACCAATCAGCAGAATGCCGCCAAAAATCACAATGGAACAGAGAATACGTTTCATGCCCTGCTGTTCTTTTAATAACCAGATACCAAGAAAGGCCGCAAACACCGTTCCCACTTCCCGCAGCGGACCAAGTCTGGCCATCGGAGCCTGCTCCAGCGCAAACAGAAAAAGCAGATACGAGCCCGGGTTCAGCAAAGCTCCCAGCATAATGGTTGATCGATTCAGCTTCCATTCTCGCCGCAGGCCGCCTGAAGCGAGCAAGGCCGGTGTTAACCCCGCCACAAAGCCGATGTTTGTTACTTCCAGCAGTGCCAGAGGCGAAATATGCTGCAGATTCAATTTATCTACAAAGACGTAACTGGTCGTACAAAGCCCAACACATAAGGCCATTAGTATCGGCTTGGCCCCCTGGACTCCAGCTCCAGAACCGGAAGCATGCCTCCAGTTCCCTACGCCGCTGAGAATCGTGAACCCGACAATCATGCAGGCGATGCCCATCCAGCCGTATACAGACAGCTTTTCCCCTAGAAAAGCCACCCCGATCAAAGGCACCAGCAACGTACTTGTGCCCCGCATAATCGGATAAATCTGGGACAGATCGCCAAGCTCATACGTTCGGGACAACAACCACGAATACAACGCCTGCAGCCCCATCGACACGATTAACAGCATATAGGCTGGCATCGTCAGCGGCTCACGGGACAATTCCATGACCAGCACAGGCAGCAGCAGCACCGTTGGAATCATCATAATGGACCACAAAAACACACTTTTGTTCAAACTCCGCTTCGTAAACATACTCCAGACGGCATGCGCCATCCCCGAAGCAAGCACCAGAATTAAAGGTAAAATCATGCTGTTCATATTCCTCTCTTGTTCTCTTGCTCACGCATGCAGCTTCTAATGTTTCTCAGGTTGATGCTCCGGCTGCTCCTCCACTACCGATCCGTCCTCCAGACGCAGCCAGGTATCAAACGTCCGCTCACCCTCCCGCAATTGAATGACACGCCCCCCGCGCAGCATGCCATCTCTTCCATAGGTACTGTGACCGCTGGAACGTCCGTAGCAGAGACGAATTCCGTGATACTGCCCGTGGAAATCATTCACATGATCATGCCCGCAGAACGTGCCCATCACATCCCCCATTTCCAGCAGCGCAGCGAACAACCCTGAATTAACTTGTGCTGCGCAGACGGGCTCAAATTTATGGCCATAACAGGTCTGCGTATCCCACATCGTCTGATATTCCGGGATCGGAATATGTAAAAACGCCAAGGCTGGCAGCTTATCCCCGCGACTGCGGCCGGGATTGACGCGTGTGGATTCATCCATCAGCCACCGAAGCTGACTCTGCTGAATCCAGCCATAACCCGGGATCGATTTCACGGTTGAATAACTCCCCGAATCGAGCAGGTACAGGACAGCTGCCGGAAGGCCGTCCGCTCCGGCAATCTCCAGCGTGTAATTGCCCAGCCCTGCAATATCACGCGGTCCCTCTTCCGTCACGCTGTACTCATGTTCCTGAACAACCTGCATGAGCTCCGTCTGAGTGATTCGCTGCTCGGCATCATGGTTGCCGAACACAAAAGCCCACGGTACTCCGCTCTGTTCTACAACCGAGACGGCATCACGGAAGGCCTGCTCCGGATGCTCGCATGCCTTGTTTCCCGGCTCAACGGGCCCGGTGTAGATAACATCGCCCGTAAATACAACGAGATCAGGCTGCTCCAGCTCGATGATGCTCTGCATCATCCGCCGGGTGCGAAGATCCTCAGGCCGTCCGTCCTTCCAATGCAGATCGGTGAATTGTACGATGGTAAAGGTTTTATTTTCGCGAAAAGAAAGGTGCTGTTTCAAATGTTTCGTCCTCCCCGGGATTACTCTTAACCCTTTTTTGTGTGACTTCAAGTCAATTATTGTGGTTTTTAGTTTTTTTATGTGGTTTTGAGTTGTTTTATATGATGCTACTCTTACTTGATACAGCTGTCAATATATCTTTTGATATACATCCCCAACGGAATATAAGGTGCTTTTCCGGTTTGAAATTGACAGCGCACTGTCATCAAATTTACACTATAAGAAACAACAACAATCCACAACAATCAAACTTTGAGAATATAAGGAGGACGGAACAGATGTCGTTAACATATGAGGAGCGGAAACAAACCATTCTTACCCAGCTGGCCGTTCAGGGCAAAGTTCAGGTGCAGACATTAGCTCAGCTGTTTCAGGTGTCTACGGAGACGATTCGGCGTGATCTGGACCGTCTGGAGAAGGAAGGCGAGCTGCGTAAAGTGTATGGGGGCGCTGTACGTGCGCGCTCAGGCATGGTGGAGGCCCCTTTTCAAAAGCGTTCACAGCTTCAGCTCCAGGAAAAACAGGCTATTGGCGCCGCTGCAGCTGCGCTCGTTGAAGACGGTGAAACGATTATGCTCGACAATGGCACTACGCCGATTGAAATTATGCGGCATCTGCAGCATCGTTCTGAGGTCACGGTCATTACCCATTCAGTTCCCGTTCTGACCATGGCTATGGAATCCTTTGCGGGGAAAATTATTTTTGCCGGGGGAGAAATTCATAAGGCGGTGCAAGCCTCTACCGGCCCTGCGGCTCATGAGATGCTGGATCAATTCAAAGTGAACAAAGCCTTCATCTCGGCCGGTGGTATTTCGTTCTCGGACGGCATCACCGATTATGTACTGGAGGAAGCGCTGATCTCTCGTAAAATGATTGAGCGAGCTGAAGAAACCATTCTGGTGGCTGATCATACCAAGTTCGGGCGTTCGACTTTTGCCAAAATCGCATCTGTGGATCATGTTGCCATGGTCATCACAGATTCAGGATGCCCTGCGGAATGGATTGAACATTTGCAGCGGCTCGAGATTGAAACGGTAATTGCGAATTGACAATGGAATCGGCTTTCAAAGTCATTAGCTTGGATTATTCCTCCGAGTAAATCCAGTTTAATCAGCCAACTTAACGAAAAGCATCAATAACCCGATTGTCCCAGACCTGAACCTCAATATATCGTTCGGGCCCCTGATCGCCCGTTCGATTCCAAACCTGCGGAAAACCATAGGTCTGTATCAGCTCAACTATTTCTTGTTTGGTATAGACCTGCTTGCGGTAAGGTTTATCATCGGCATAACGCATCGTTGGAAAGAGATCGCCGTACGTGAAGCTCACAACTTCTGCCGGCAGCCTATGCCACGGAATGATGACATGGTTTGGTTCCAAATACCAGGATTCCAGCCAAGGGCATGCACCAAGGGTCAGATAATGCGGGTAGGGTTGAACCGGCTGGCCTCCTTTGGCCAGAAACTTCGCAAATGCCATCTGCTCAAGCTCCCTTCTGATAGCCATATACTCGGCTGACCGCTGACTGGCAAAAGTTCGTCCGTTCTCCCGAATCTGCTGCGAGACTGTCTCTGACTCTTCCGGGGATAAACTGGAGAGATTGCAGAAAGGGCCTCTCCCTTTTTCAAAATAATGATACGCATCCAGGCATTCCATACAGTTCATCTCCTATATTTCCATTAGGTCAATAATGTATTTAACCCCATACCTGACTTCACCATATTAATTAGGGATTTTTAACCAAAAATGATATACTAAAACTAAACTATTCTCATCCAACTATTTTAACTTCTTAGATCAAGGAGGTCATTCGATGTTTGGTGTAAGCGTAAAACAAGTAGAGGATCGACTGGTTATCCGTTGGCAATTTTCCAAAATTGAAATCCCTTTTGCACAGATCACATCTGTTACGCTGGACGATACATACGGAGGCTGTGAACCTTCGGCAATTCGGATCGGGCCTGTTAACGGCACCACCGAACGGATTTTGATCCGTACCACTCAGCAATCGTACATTCTATTTACGAACAGCCTGAATTTGTATCCCGCTATTAAAACCCTCCTTGCCCACTCGGCTAGTTAATGGTCCGTTTGACGAGCTTCTTATATTTTTAAACGCCGTAGAAAACGTTCTGCGGCTTTTTTATATTCACTAATATATATCCCCTCCTCTATTACCGAGCACTTGCGACAACCAATACTAATATCAAAGAATTAGAAATGAAAGTTAACATCACACAATAACTTCAATTCACATCACAAGAAAACTTTTAATCGTGTCACAGATGAACTCTTTCAGATTGTTATATAAACATCAAGACAAGGAGGTGAGCCCATGCAGGCCGCCATCCCCGGGGACATGCAGGCTAGGAAAGAAAAAAAGGAACGAATCGAACGAGCTGTACAACGAGTGATCACTGGCGAAAAAGAAGCCTATGAGCTGATCATACAGGAATTCGAGCGTCAGATGTACACCTATTGTTATTACATTCTTAAAGATCATCAAGAGACTGAGGATGCCGTGCAGGAGATTTTCATTCGGGCCTACGAGAATCTGAGGAGTTATAAAAGAAAGGTCAGTTTCTCCTCGTGGCTGTATAAAGTAGCCTACAATCATTTGATGAATATGAAGAAAAAACACAGCCGCTGGTTGAAGCTGGTGGATGAGTATAAACACCACAAACCTGTCGTACAGGAGTATCCTTATACAACAGTTATTGAGGAGCTCATGGAGTATTTGACACCGGAAGAACGTCACATCCTGCTGTTGAAGGCTGTGGAACAATACACCTTTGAGGAGATTGCCATCATTATGAATACCAGATCTGCTACCCTGCGCAAGAAGTATGAACGTCTTCGCCGTAAGCTGATGGAGCAGACAACCATAGGAGGAAAACCGCATGGACAAACAGCCCAACCCTTTTCCTGACCAGCGGCTTGAAGAATTGGAGCAGCGGATACGCAACACACCTATGCCGCGACAGAGTATGAGCAGTGAAATTATGAATCAAATCGGAGGAAGAAATATAAACAAAGCACGGAATGGATCTACAATACTAAAACGGACGTTAACCGCTGCCTTCATTACTGCAGTTCTGGGCGCAGGTGCTATAGGCGCAGGATTTGTATCACCAACAATGGCAAGTGCACTGAAACAAATTCCAGGAATCGGATCTATGTTCTACGGACTGAGTTCCGATGAGATTGGACGGGCAGTGGATCAAGGTATTCTGACACAGCCGCTGAAACAGATCACTAAAGACGGAGTAACCTTAACACTAACAAACGTATTATATGATGGAACCCGACTGAGCTACACCATTGAACGCGCCGGAGAGCATCTCCCGCAGAAAGTCACCAGCCCATACATCCCTATGGACAGCAAGCTTATTTCGGGAGATAAGGAATGGAAGAAATCCCGCCAGGTACCAGAACAGGAGCAGGAGAAGGGGTATGTCACAGCACCTGAAACCTTTATTAATAATGAAGAGTTGAAGTCCTTTCGCTCTTTTGGAGATGATATTGGCAACTCAAACGCTGTGTTTGCTGAATATACGAATCTAGGGTCACTGCCTAATGAATTTGAGCTTACCGTTCGAACAAAAGTAACTCGGGTAGAGGAGACTTTTGAATTCAAAGTACCCGTAAAAATCAGTGACAACAAACTTGTCATTCAACCGAATGAGACAAAAAGCTACGAAAATTTCAGTTACACCTTGCAAAAAATAGAATCTACCGTAACCAATACACGCCTAATTCTCGAAAGCACGGGAAAGGTGCCCGCTTCCTCTAAGCAAACAGGAAAATATGCTCCGACTATGATGTACTATGAGATCGTAGACGATCAAGGCAAAGTATTGAATCAACGGAGGCTTGGCTTCTTCCACAGGGCTCCCGATCTGGAGTACCAAGTGGATGAATTGTATGATGCTATTAGTCCGAACGCAAAATCAGTGAAGATCAAACCGTACACCTTCACAGTCAACACAGACAATTGGCGCGTTGTAGGGGAGAAGCTGGATGAAAAGGGCAGAGTTTTGAGCAGCGGCGACAAGACATATATCAAAGAGCTGGAAATAAACGTTCCCCTTAAACCGTAACCCTCAAGCACTCTATAACACTTTATAACAACCTTGTTCAACATGAGCACGTATAACGATAAAAGCCACGAAGCAGATCGAATAGATCCGTTTCGTGGCTTTTTGTTACGTATCCGTACGCACCTCGTCCCAATTCTGATCGAGATAACAGATGAGCCAGTTAAGTGCACGATGCCGTTCATAAGCTACGCCGGGATTGAGCCCGGCAGGCGCAGCTTCGCCTTTGATCCGGCTGTTCACACACACCCAGTTGTACCGATAGATCAGGTCAGCCTCATCCAGCATTTCGCTTTTGCTGCGCAGCGTGGCTTCTGATAGAAATTCCGCAAAGCTGTCCTTTTGCTGTAAATAACCGACATCCTTACTTACGTTACACAGCTCTGTCGGTGCACCCAATTCCTCTACGTACCCAAGAGCCCATAACATAACATGGTATGCCTCATATCCCCAGGAGAAACGAATGACTTCCTGCTGCTCTGCTCCATGCTGATCCAGAAATGACTTTTCATCGGGAGAAAAAAAGGTTGATGCATCATATTTATCGATCACTTCCTGCACAAGCGCTGCAGTGTCATCGGAACTTTCGCCTGCTCCCAGACACTCGCCCTTCAGTGCAGCCAGGCAGAGAGCAACGGCACGCTGCGCCACCTCTTCCTTCGTTCGAATCGTCGTGTCTTTCTCCCCTGCTCGTGCCGGCAGATTCACATTATACGGAATTCCCTCTTCTGTCAGCCGCTGCTCTGAACGTGCCTTGCGCTCTACAGCATCCGCTGAAGGCGGGCGGGTGTCATCCAGATAACTGGTGTGTGCGGTGACCGTATAATCCTCTACCTCGGATTCCCCGTTCACATCCAGGAGCAGCTGACCCTGAGCATTCAGCAAGGAGCCGCCTCCCCAGAAAATGACGGCATCCAGCGCTTCGGCCAACTGCAATAACTCGTTAAAGAACTCTTCCGAGATATCTTCCTCGGTCTCGATGCCAATCACCATGTTCAGGGTGGAGCACTTGATCAGTACCTTTTCCTGAAGCGCAGCATTACGCCCCTCGATCTGACTGAGAAAACCAAGCATGCCCTGAATCATCGTGCTGAACTCTTCGGGATGGGTCTGGCTGGTCATGATATTGAAGCATTTTGTTTTTTTGCTAAACCACTTTTTCTGTATCACTTGAATGTGCGTCCGGTCTTCTCTTCGCTGAGTGGAAGCGTCAGGATAGATGGATTGAATGATCTCATACAGCTGCTCCAGATCAAACTGGGAGCTGTAAATTGCACAATTTCTCATTGCGTTCGTCCTCTCTTATGTCAGAGTTTGCTTCAAAATTATGAGTCCTCGGTCAGCCTTTGATTAAACCTTGATTAATCCTTGTAAGGGTCAAACTCATTGCTTCCAGCCATCGCAACGCCTACCGGGCGCAGCACATGATTGATTTTGAGCGTATTTGCATGTGCAGTAAGTACATCCTGCAATTTCTTGTAGACGAACGGGCTTTCATCCGTGCCAGCTCCGCGAAGCTCTACCCCGTAAGCCCGAATCGCCGCCTGCATCTGCTCTTCACTAATCTCGCCGCCCATGCGTTTGCGGAGCTTATAATTCATTTTGCCAGCCGCCTGGGTACGACTCATGATGCGCCCGGCCCCGTGAACCGTGCTGCGGAAGGAATCGGTATTTTCCTCACTCTGGATACCCTCCACAATGACGGACATGTCTCCCATGCTCCCACCGACAAAACCAAGCTGCCCTGGCGCCAGCGGTGTGGCCCCTTTACGAACAACGACGACTTCCTCGCCCATATGCTGCTCTTTCCACGCAAAGTTATGATGATTATGTACGGCATATTCAGCGCTCGCTCCGAGAATTCCAAGCACCTGTTCAATCACATAATCTCGTCCCGCATAGGCGTAACGACCCGCGAGAGTCATACCCGCCCAATACATATCACCCATTTCACTGTCCAGGTCAAACAGGGTTGGCGGTTGATCCATCGATTCACCCGGAGCTTTACCACTGAACTCTCGTCCTGCTGCCAGATTGAGGAACCCGCTCGCCACTTTATGCCCGAAGCCGCGGCTGCCAAAGTGATTGGCAATCCATACCTTGCCCGTCTTCTCCTCCACGAAAATATCTACAAAATGATTGCCGCTGCCCACGGTTCCAAGCTGATTACGTGCCAGTGTCTTTAGCTTCTGCTGCAGTCCGCTTTCGATCGAATCAAACAGCTTCCAGTTCGGATCATCGAACAGCTCATGCTCGACTGGAGTAGGATTGTTACGGCCTACGCCGAATGAGATCGTTGTTTGAATATCATCCATAATGACGGCAATCCGGTCACGAATATCGTCCCACATCAGATTGGTGCACACAGCTTTGTTACCGCAGGCAATGTCATAACCTACCCCGGATGGACTGATCATGTTGCGATAAGCAACAACCCCGCCAATTGGCTGCGAATATCCCTTGTGATGGTCGGCCATAAGAGCTACACCCAGCACGTCTCCATATTGGGAACAAGTTACCGCCTGACTCACAGCATTCTCCAGCGGTTCCCCCCAGACTTTAATGTTATCCACGATACGCATGTTTCGGTAACCTCCTATGTATTCTTTTTCTTCTTCCTATTTCTTGTCTTACAAATGTTTGCGATACCCTTGAACCAATTCGTCCCTAAAGCCCAGTTTCTCATAAAATCGATGCGCTTCCTTACGTTGATCTCCGGACACCAGAATAATATACGCACACCCCAGATCTTTGGCAATCTGTTCAATCTCAAGCATTAGCTTCTGTCCGATGCCCTGCCTGCGTACACGATCCGAAACAATGACGTTTTCTACAACCATAAATGGCTCGCATGAACCCATTAAGTCCATACACTCAATTCCCATGACCGATCCAACAAGCTCATTATGATTATAGGCTCCAAGCACATAGTAATGCCCGTTCTTCTCCATAGATTGAAACGTCTTTTGCATTTGCTGCTCATTCATCTGCTGTTCATGCAGTAGTGTGCCCATCAATTCATGATACAGCTGATTTAACCCGGGCAAATCCTGTGGTTCAATCTTCTTGATCGTAATCATTGTTCTGCACCACTCCTATTCTCTGGTGTAAGGTCCTTTTTAAAATAATAATGCTGGTGTCCCGTGGGTGCATTTTCAATCATGGTCATGAGCTGATATCCTTGTTTTCGATAAAATTCAGGAGCCTGATACGAGAACGTGTTCAGCATGATGAAATCACAGCCCTTCTCCCGGGCCAAACGCTCAACCTCCAGAAGCAGCTGTGTCCCATATCCTTTGTGTCTTTCGTTCGCATCGACCCACAAAATATCCAGCTCAACCCAGTTCCAGCATAGCGTGCTGAGTACCCCGGCCACGATCTGCCCCGTTTCATTTCGAATATGGAAGTGAAGCTCTTCGTATCGATCTCTTAACGCTTCGTTCACATGTGCCGCATTATAAGCAATTAATTGCTGGCGTACATATGCGGAATCCTCTGCTTTGCTTGGTGTGATGTTTGCAAGTGACATTCTTTATTCCCCTTTTCGTCATGACGTAATTCATTATAAATCAGGGCTGCTTACCATCGTTTGCATTCGAACACGACTACACTTCATCTTATACAAAATGATCTAAAATAGAAACAACGCACCTTCCTGACAGGAAAGTGCGTCTGCTGTAAATTATTTCAATCTGATGTAACCTATTCCAATCCTGCCCAAAGGATCTGTAGCTTCTACCTCAAATTGAACCGGCTGAGTGCTCACTCCCAAGTGCAGGGCCAACAAGACAATATTTGTACTTTATCTCAACCACTTATAATTTACGATGATATACCAGATTCACTGTTTTTCTCCTCCTCAAATTTAGTTGCTTTTGACCGGATCACCGCTTTCCTCCAGCAGCATCAAGATGTCATGCGCCACATCACGCGGGGATTTCAGTTGACCTGACTCGTATGCCTCCTGGAATACACTGGAGAGGACAAATTCCTCGGCATCCTTCTCTCTTGCCACAGCCTGCAATTCCGTGTCCACCATGCCCGGATCAAAGGCGATAATATGTACCGGATTGGGCTGCGAGACTTGTTCCATCGCTACACACTTTGTAAACATGTCGATTCCGGCTTTCGATGTGCAGTAGGCTGCCATGGAAGGCGCGGGATAACTGCCCGATCCAGAGCTTACATTGATGATTTTGCGCTGTGCTGTCATATGATTCGTATAATGGATAAAAGATGACGTCAAAATCATCGGCGCAGCCAAGCTGATATTCAGCTGAACGCTAATCTCATCCGCAAGACACTGGTCGATCGGTTTCAGCGGCTCAAGCATAGCTGCATTGTTTATTAATCCGATGCATTCCACATCGGGAAGCGGAATCTGCTCCAATATGCCCGAGATCAGATCATCGATGCTGTGGATGTCTTCAACATCAAACTGCACATGAGTATACCGCTCGTACGTATCCCCCAAGTCGGATGTGCCGCGTGCTATACCATAGACCACATCACCTTTTTCCAAACAAAGCTCTGCAAGCTGTCTGCCAATGCCTCTCGATGTACCTGTGATGATCAAGTATCTGCTTCCCATCAGCTCTCCACCTTTCTACTGCTTCTTTCTCCACAACGTCGCCCACAGAATAGGCAGGCCAAAATAAGCCTCTTCCTGACCCATCGCCTTCATGGGGCGCAGCTCTACACACTCGAACGTATCCTCCAGTAAATAACGAAGCTTCTCCTCTGTAAAAGCAAGCCCGCCCCGCATCGATTTCTCGCGATATACATCCCAATCATCCATCACATGCTCCGGCCCACCCTGGCCACCGAAGCCCGGTGCAAAACAGGTCATGCCGAAATATGCTCCCGGCTTCAGCGCATGCTGAATCATCTCGATGTAAGGAATACGCTGATGCGGCAGCAGATGATGAAGACAACCCGAGTCGTAGACAAGATCGTATTCCTCCTGTGGTGCCAGTTCAAACACTGAACGACATTCAAAATGTACATCCAGCTGCTCTTCAGCCGCGCGTTCCTTTGCCCAGGCAATCGCAGTCTCAGACAGATCATACGCATCGACCTGATAACCCTGGCGAGTCAGATACAACGCATTCCGACCTGGCCCGCAGCCCAGTTCGAGTGCCCTGCCCCCGCTCAGCAGGCCTGCATCTACACTCGCAACTAAATTTTCATCCGGTTTGTTTGGAAAAAAAGGAATCGGTCTGTCCCGATTTTCATAGAACGGCTCCCAAAATTGCTTTGCCGATCTGAAATCTGCATCGAGCATGTCATAGAGATCCTGCACACGTTTAATCGTTTTTTCCAAATCCAAACCCCTCTCGTTTCATCACTTAACATCCCTGTTTTTCACCACAATTTATCAATACATTCAGCATAACAATCTACACTCTATTATAACATTTTTAACCATTCATTCTCTATTTCCCTTGCATATTTACTGAAATATTCCCATTGTTTTACCCCATAGAAAAAGCGGCCGACAGTACATGTCGCCCGCTTGAAATCAAAATGATAAACTAGCCCTTATACAGCTATTTTTAACCCTTCCGCTCCATCACAGCAAAATAATTTTTCTCATTATCAGCAAAATTGAACACACGTCCTGTTGGCATCTCAACGATCTCTCCAACCGTTACATGTTTGGCAGACAAATCCGCATATAACCGATCCAGATCATCTGTGAAAAACATCAATGAAGGTGTGCCGAGATTGATGCCCTCCGACATCCGTGCCACGACCTCTTTGTCATGCAATATAATGCTTGTCTGTGAATCTTTTGTCGGTGCGATCTCGATCCAGCGCATTCCTCCATCAAGGGTAACCTCGTCCACAATATGGAATCCGGCAACCTCCGTCCAGAATGCCAATGCTTCATCCTGGTTATTTACGTACAGCATAATCTGGCCTACTTTGCTAAACATGCCTGCACCACTCCTCTAATCAAGTCATCTTCATAGACATCTGCTTTAGGTTGCTCAGATTCCAGTTGAGTATAACATGTTAAACTAGCTTTTTGGTTAAATACAGAACAACATCGTCGTCGATAACGGTCTCTTCACCCGGTTGAAGGTAATGATCATGCCTGTAAAGTCCCCGGCCATCTGGAATATATCCACGATGGGCATATAATACCTGGGCTTTGCCATAATCGGCATAGACTCCCACACCAAGACCAGCCACATCCGAACGTTCCTTCACCACCTGCTCGGCCCGGTCCATCAGAGCGGAACCAATGCCCCTACGCTGATGTTTCATCAACACATTGAAGTCACTGATCTCCGGAATGCCCTGCTCCAGAAACGAAGGGTAATCCGATGTCCAGATCACATTGACGTAACCGGCAAATTGACCGTCCAGTTCAGCAATCAGCGTCACACGCTCCCCGTTCTGTTGTTCTTCCCAATACCGCTCATATAATTTCGAAGGTTTATACCATCCCTGCTCCTGAAATGCCTGTGCAATAACTGGAGGGTCCTGTCTATCCAGAAGACGAATATGTACACTGTTCACGCTGTTCTCCTCCTGGTCGTGTTCTTTTGTTCCTTATATTCATAAACATATTCGTACAGTAACCAAGGTTCGCGCGTATCTATATTCCTGTTCGACTTCGTAGCGAAGTGATGTGTGCCACATGATGTTTGCCATGCCACGCATACAATCCCACGCAATAGTCGAGTCGCATCGTTTCCTTCGATGCAGGATGATAGAACTGTTTGGCATAATCCTCATCAGACAAGGTATTCAGCAATGCCGTCCATCGTTGATGCAAGGCCGCCAGCAGCTGTAAGGAAACCTCGATATCCAGTTCTCTGGAGTCACTTAGCTCTGCCCAGCGTGTTTCATCGTAAGGCCGAATCGCAGGGGTGTCCTCGGTCAGAGCAAGCTTGAAACGAATCACACTGTTCATATGACTGTCTGCCATGTGGTGAATGACCTGTTTCAGCATCCAGCCGCCTTCCCGGTATGGCATACATAACTGCTCTTCACTAAGGCCTTTCACCGCTTCTCTTGCTTGTTGCGGCAGTTCGGCTATATCCAGAATCCACTGCTTCCTTTGAGCCTGTGTAACTTCACCTGTATGTGCAAACTTCCCAATTGGATACCTGAAGTCCATTTCATGTCCCCCTTCGATAATCTAATCTTCATCTTAACACGGTCTGCACGGTCTGCGCTGTACGCTAAGAAGTATATTCCATCAGCCAGCAGTCTCTCTTCTGTCCTTCATGCCACTCATGCTGCGGCAGGTGTTTAACCCGTCTGAAGCCACACTTCTCATAACAGGACAATGCCCGTTCATTCCAGGCTTGCGGGTCCATCACGACTTTCCGAGCCCCTTTCTCGCGGACCAGATACGATGTCATAGACTGTACCAATCGTGTACCGAGCCCTTTATTCCAGCAATCCGGTTCACCGATAAACTGATCTGTCCCATAGATCAACCCATCCTTCTCACCATAACCGTATGCCGCACGTTCCTCTGGCTCTATTTCATAGAACTGAATATATCCGATCGGCCGACCGCTATGTTCCACGATACAACGGCTAGCTCCATCCTCCTGGTTGTAAAAATGTGTTCTTACCAGCTCCAGATCATGCGGTTGATCCCGGCCCTCGTAATATTGCAGCACCTCCGGGTCGGACAACCATTTTACAAGCGTTTGCTCATCCCTTGTCTCCAGCAACCGAACCGTGATTTCACCCGCTTGATATACGCAGTTCATTCCGCCTCCTCCTTCACGATATCCAGCTTCTGACCCGCTGCCCAGCTCAGGTTTTTACCCAACCACCGTTCATTATGAACATAATATACCATCGGATTCTGAAGCAGCTGAACGGTTTCATCCAGTGATTTAAGCGTAAAACGCAACTTATATGTTCCCGCCTCATCAGGTACAGAAAAGCCTGTCAGATCTTGTGAAAACACCTGCTTTGTGATCTGATTATCGTTGTGATCCTCTGTTTTCACCGTCTGCTCCAAGATAACCTGATCATGATAGGAAGTTCCTATGGACGAAGGCCTGAACAACCCTTTCTCTTGTTCTTCAGTGAACGAAAGCCCTCCCCAACCGGGAACCAAAGGGAAGATAAAATGTGGTTCATGATCCTCCTTGGTCCGTGTAACCGCCATCTCGACTTCAACGGTTTCCGAATCCAGCTGCCTTATCGTGCCGGTCATTGTAACGTCCTGTGCAGTCAGACTCGGTGCAGCATAACGGTAAATCCATACACTCACGAGGACTAACAACACTACTCCGATTACTCCGAATATCATCGTTTTCCGCATGCCATCCTCCATCCTTTTGTTTCCGTTTTACGTATTTTAACAATTCTGTTCTATCCAGTATTCGACAGAAAAATGCCGTTTCCCCTGTTTTATCAAAAATTGAAACGCATCTATTCTGGCAGCCGTATTAAGCTCGAAGTCTATCTTTCCCCCTTAAAAACCATGGAATCTGGAGGTTGCTATCATGTCATTTTTCAAAAAAATGTTGGCTAGTGTTGGTGTAGGTGCAGCAAAGGTAAATACAGAATTACATACAACAGAGGTCATGCCGGGAGGTATTCTGTCCGGGGTTGTGTACATTGAAGGTGGGGACGTGGAGCAGCAGGTGGATCGAATCTATCTTTCTATCAAAACGCACTACATTAGGGAAAGCAATGATCGCAAGATACAGGAGACGGCTGTCGTTGCAAAATATCTGCTTACAGATGGATTCACGCTGCAGCCTGGTGACAAGCTCGAGAAGAGCTTTCAATTCGATCTGCCACACAATTTGCCAATTACCCTCCACCGTGCGGACGTATGGGTGGAAACGGGACTGGATATCTCCAGCGCCGTAGACCCTTCAGATCGGGACCGATTACATGTGGTACCATCCCGTGAGATGCAGATCGTTCTGGATGCCATTGATCTGCTCGGATTCAAGCTGCGTGAAGTGACCAACGACTATGCGCCCAAGCTTGGCGGCAATCTGCCGTTTGTGCAGGAGTTCGAATATGTGCCTACCAGCAGGTTCCGTGGGTATCTGGACGAGCTGGAAGTGCTTTTTTATCCCATGGGCGATTCACTGGAGCTGTTATTACAGATCGACCGCCGTGCACGTGGACTTAGCGGCATGTTATCGGAGGCTATGGGCACTGATGAAACGTATGTGCGGTTGCATCTGTATGAACGTCATCTGGAGCGAGGGGCACATTCCGTCGCACAAGGTCTGGAAGAAGTCATTTCCAAACATCTGTAATACTTCCTGGTTGTAAAATAACTCCTGATCAAAGCAGTTCCCTCTCGCAGCCTGTTCAGGAAAGAACTGCTTTGCTCAGTAACTTGTTATCGGGATAAATACAAACAAGCCGAATCAGGATGCGTGTTTCCTTTTATTCAATTGCCAACTGCGAGCTGCGTAATAGATTACAGCAAACAGCAAGGCACTGACTGCCCCCAAAGTAATCATGAGTACATCGGGAGTTGTGACACTGCCGAACTCTACTCGCGATATCACACCCGATGGGTGCAATTGTGTTATCTTAGGCGCGTGCTTGAATGTGGCCAGCATGCCTTGAACTACGTTCCAACCAACCAGGACAAGTACCCATACGAAAGTAACTACAGTCGTTTCGATCCCCAAACGTTTGTTCATGCGCTTTTCATTCAGCTCCTTTTTTTCATGTTAGAAACTGTTCCAGCTGCTGTCTCAACCGATCCTTATGTTCATCAACATACTGGTACAGCAGATCAAAGCTTTCTTCATTATCCGTTTGAAAACTTAGTGAATCCGCTTCCTGCTGCACTTGCTGCAGCACCTCATGGATATGTGCTCCATGCGTCTGCAAGCTTGTTGTAATATCGTGCTCTGAAAGACTCTCCACATTGGCTCTTAATTGGTCTACGGTGACATGATGTTCCGACAGGAGCTGCTGTACCTTTTGCAAAATCGCCGCGTCTGTCTCATCACCTATTCGCACCAACGCTTCAATCGTCTGACCCAAATACTGCCCACTCGCATTCTCCAGGTAACCTGTTAAGCCATTCATCGAAAGCTCGGTGTCCAGATCAATGATCAGCAGGATATCCCTCGCCACTTCCGGCAGCTCAGAGAGTCGTTCGCGAATCCCTGAAAATTCAGCCCGATACATATCCATCGCTATGCCACCTACGATTTCTTCACCTGACATCTCTTCAAGTTGTGCAAGCGGCAGCAGCTCCGCCAGTTCTTTCTGTAGCTTGTTCATTACATATGCCCTCCTGTATAGGTCTATCTCTCTGTTGAACTAAAGATTTTACACAGTCCACTCCGATGACAGAATAACCTTCCAATCGCTGTTATCCCCAGATTTTTTTGATTCCCTTTTCCAAAGGAGAAAATCCGGTGATAAAGGCGACCGCTCCGCTTTTTCAGGTTTTTTCTGTCTTCTCCGTTCATGTGTAAAAGAATAATTCAACTTATATAGCTTGATCCAAGCCTACACTTCCTTCCATCATCAGAAATAGTGGTACAAGCTGAAGCGCTGCATGCTGATCTGTAAACCTGTCTGCTGGCTCGAAAAGGAAGAGATCATCTACAACAGGCTTCTCAATTCGTGGAGCTGATGGATCGTATGTATCGGTTCTGCCTCGATCCCCTCACGCCAAGGCTGATTCACCTTGATCCAGATCGTACTCATGCCTGCCTTCGCTGCCCCCTGTATATCGTTTACCGGATGATCACCAATATAGAGACACTGCTCAGGCTTCAGGCCAAAATGATCCAGAGCCATTTGAAAAATACGTGAATCTGGCTTTTTCACACCCGCTTCTTCCGATACAATAATGTGATCGTAGTCCTCACGAATGCCAAGCTGATCTATTTTTCCATGCTGAATATGTGTCTGACCATTGGTTATCAAACCGATGGAATACTTGCCTCTCAGATACTGTACGACTTCCCGCGCCTCTTCCATAAGCACTGAATTACGCACATATTCCTTACTATAGAACGCCATGAGCTCTTCATGCGGCGGCTTTTCCTCCCAAGGCAGCTCCTGCAATAATTCGTTGAACAGCAGCGTTTTATCCTTGTACCCATCCAGATCAAGCTCGATAATTCGCTGCTGTATATGTCCGGTAGACTCCAGATGGCCAAAGTACGTATCAATCATACTTCGAGTGAAGCCTTCAAATGTTAGAGTCCGGTTTAATATGGTGTTGTCCAAGTCAAAGATGACGGCTTTAATATGCTCCATGCTGCTAGTCCTCCTATTGCGTCCTGAATGTTTGAAGCCACATCTTCACTTTTTCTTTTTATGATAATGGTAACCTGTGCATAGACCTTTTTTAATGGATTTCGCAGAACAATTGTGTCCGCCCTTTTTGTCCAGACGACCCGGATGTGCATACGCTGAAGAAGAAACGCCCACCAGCAGAATGAGAGATAACATCATGATTACACCTTTTTTCATCAACCCTACACCCTTCATTTACGCCCTATGCTTTAGGGCTTTTTTCATCACATCTCATTTTACATAAAAATCCACAATATGGATATCCTTTGTTTTCAAGTTCTCTCTATTAAGATCGGGTCTGTACCTCTTTCGAACGTCCCATATACCACATCTGGAATTCGGCTGCCGCTTCATTCGGCAAATCATGAACATGGTGATGCATAACCGGTTTGGCACGATTCACCGTATGAATAGAAGCCAGGCCTAGTCTGCGCTGCAAGGGGTGACGGGTTATTTTTATTTCAATCATTTTCTCCCGTTTGGAGACAAAGAGTGTAGACGTGAGCGCACCTGAGCGAAGCTGGATGAATTGGTCGTTCAATACATATCTTGTGTGAAAAAAATCGATTACCCGCCCGGCGGCAATGCCTGCCAGAAGCAGCAGTGAGAGCATCCACCATGCCTGTGACAATCCAAAAAGGACTGGCTTGAAATACAGCAGCGCACTGGTGGCTATGATCCAGACCCAGCTGGGCTTGAGCAGACGCAGCCACAATGCTGTACGGGGCAGCTTTTCCATCTCCTCACACACCTCATAAGAAGGCAGAATCTCTTCAATGATCCGGTACGCTTCTTTTACAGGCAGAAAAGGATAGAGTGAATTCATCTCCTGACCGGACCCACCCGGGCTGCCTGCAGTGGTAAGCTCCACTTCGGCCAGGCCGAGCAAGCGTTTCATTGGTGACTGTGTAACTTTCACAGCCTGCACACGATCTTTTTGAATGGAGAACACGGTCTTCTCCAGCATGCCCTTCGCAATATATATTCGCTTCTCATCTGACGTGATCTGGAAATCCCCATATTTCACAAAAGTCCATACAATGCCCAGTCCGATGGACAAGAACATGAGCATCAGAATGATAAGACTGGTCACCCACCAGGATTGAAGCCAGGATAGTACCAGGCTTTCGGTTACCGTTTCGTCCGGAAAGAAATCCTTCACCGTTGAATACAGGGAGCCCAGAATCGGGATCAGCACCAGAAAGCTGAGTGAGGTAAAGGAAGCCTTGAGCACGTCTTTGCGAGTCGAGCGATAGTGCACGATCCGTACTGCTTTGTCGGCAGGTGCAGGAATGCTACCTAATTCTTCGTGGTCAACTGTATGGATCGCTTGAGCTTCAATTCCAGCTTCAGTCACTGTTTTTGAAGTTTCACTCACAGCTGCATTAGCTGCATTTGAACCTTTAATTCCATTGCTTTCTGTTCCCATACCCATACGCTCTGCACTTGCACTGTAATCGTCTCCAGCTTGCTGCTCTACTTGTTTTTCATGCCCCTCCATTACCGCCTGCGCCTGTACTTCCGATTGATAACCGACAACAAGCTTCTCAAGCTGTTCTGCTTCAGCGAGCGAAACGACCTGTAGCTGGAACGTCGCTTCCTCACCCTTGATTCCCGTTTCGAAACGAATGGAGGTCACTCCGAACAAGCGATGAAAAAAGCTCGTATGCCGGCTCACATTTTGCACTTTCGTATACGGAATCGTTCTGCGGGTGCGGCTGAGTGCTCCAGTGTAGATGTGGAAAGCCTGCTCATCCGCGGAATAACGTGTTGTAATCCACTTCCAGATGATCGACACAAGCGAGATAGCGATACCGATATAAAAAATAATTCTGGCATAGAATACCCATGTCGATACCGTGCCCGTTCGAAACACGAACAAAAACAGAATAAAAGCAAACGAGCTTTTGATCAGATTACCCAGACTCCATAACAAACTTAATACATGATGTCGTCTTAACTCCGTCATTCATCCACCTCGTTAATCCGGGCATAAGACGCAATCTGGTTCCGCAGCGCAAACGCCACTTCTTCTGGCAAAGCCGGTATGACATGCGAAGAACCCATCGTACCGACGGACACGGAATATAACCCGTATTTTCGCATGAGCGGCCCCTGATTTGTCGTCACGGATTGTACCTTCGCCATTGGAATCACCTGATGTACTTTGTTCAGGGCACCATGCTTCAACTGCAAAAACTCTGCACTCACGCCATAATACCAGTGTCGATACAGCCATACTGGCTGCAAAAAAATATCCCATACAGCGTAACCAAGGGATAGCACGGTAATTCCCCACAGCATCCAGCCGATCCATGGTCTCCAGTCATAGACGGAGTCCAGCGCAAGCAGGATCGCCAACACCACAAAACCGATAACGTTGTAAATGATCGCACTGACTCTCCACAAACTTACAGCATGAGGGGAAAGCTTCTGCTGCGGTAAGCTCCATTCCTCAGATGCCGCAGTTTCCATCATTTCTGTCACCCTATCATTCGTCCTTTCTTATCCAGATGCGTTGCCATAACAATAAAAAAGATGACTCCTGTTCCCAGTGCAGGGGGTCATCTTTCGGAACGTTTTATTTCACAGTAAAATCCTGCACTTCACATAACCATACCATATGATCGGAGCCTTCACCCCAGTAATTGTTCACGACGACATACGGCTCTCCGAACTTCCGCCGCCACTTCTGCTGAGCAATTCGGTACCCACTGTCCAGACAAAATTGCGTAATCCCTCGCCGCTGAAGCTCGGTGACCAAAGCGGTAATTAATGCCGAAGCAATCCCTTGACCGTGCAGTTCAGGCAAAACGTACAGTGTGCCCAGCTCTCCAATCTGATCCAAACGATGATTGGTGCAGTCTCGAATCGCCTCACCGCAGGGTCCATAGGAGATCGTGCCCACCACCTTGCCCTCGATTCTTGCAACGAGAACCATTGGAGCATTTGCTGCTTCGGAATCAAAGTCATGCTGTAAAAAGGCTTGTACCCTGGATTTCTTATGTGTGATCTCATGCTGAATGTCCTCCAGAAGAGAGCCGAGTCCCTCCTGACTGAAGGCCGCCGGAATCGTTGTCTCGAATACCCGGTAAGCCCCTTCGACATCTGCTGTTGTCACTGGTGTAATGGTCACCAATTTCTCCACATCTCCATTCATTAGCTATGCCTGACCATCCGTCTGTCATTAATCTATACGCCGCTGAATGATTTGCCGTAGTCGATTCGCTTCCACAAGAGGAATAGTATAACCTATGGTGGTATCCTTCTGGTTTACAAGCAGTCCTTGCATCTTCGGGTCTGAGCCCAGTGACAGATCGTACACGGTTACTGAGCCATCTGCATTGGTCATACTCATCGTGTATTCAGCCGCATAATTCAGTATGCCCTGCATGCGCTCTGCCTTGAATATAGCCTCTGTCACAATCCGAATCTCATCTGAGCGGTCAAACGCCACATCCCGGCACGGTCTTGAATCCAGGTTTCGATTACAGGATAACGTGATTAACGACGGAATCCCTTCTTCCTGCTCCAGCCGCTGAGCCTCTTTCCCGTCCAAACGATTCGAATCGCTTGCGCCACACCCTGTCATGAATACTGCGAGGATGAGTACCATCAAGCTCCCGAAATGCCTCATTTAAACCGCCTCCCAGACAGTTAACAATTCGAATAAACGCGGCACTGTTGCAGCAGCAAAGGCTTGTACAATCTCTTCTGTCAAAAACAAGGGAATAATTCCCGGCTCCTGCCCATGAAAAAAAGAATACGTGTGATGCCTCCAGCGGCTGATCTCCTCTGCCGTTAAGCGGTCTCTCATGTCATAGCCAGAAGCAGCGTTCAGTATAGACCAAGTGTCTACACTCCAGCTTGCCGTTCGAAACAGGTGAAAGTCAACCTGGCCCGTCTCCTGATAATATAAACGGGATAGCTCTTCCTTGGTGCGTGTGGTACCCTCGCGTTTGTCGTATTCTCGCACTTGTTCCACGAATTCGGGGTGCACACTGCGGAACCAGTAATAATCGGTCATTACGTGCATGAAGTATCCCTTCACAAAGGACCTCCACCCTTCGTCCGTACGTTCACCAATATAACCATGGTATAACTTCTGAAGACGATCGGTATAATGGTTTTCTTTTTCAGGATCGAAATGGGTGTGCTGCTTGTCCTCCCTTGTCGTGCCTTCCCGCATGTGAATCGCATCCGGTGCAATATTGCCAAGATAGAATGCTCCCCGTTCCAGCGATTCAGGCAGAGCATCCGCAAGCTGTTGAGCTATCCTAAGATGTACCATAGGCAGTGGCATAGTCAGATCTCCTTTTTTTCAATCGAAGAAATGGGTTAAATATGCGTCTCTCACTAGCTAACGAAACCTGCCAATCTCTCCATCTGCATCCGGTCAAACAACTGCTCCAGGTCTGTATGATACGCTGGCTGCTCTTTGACTAACAAACGAATATATTCCGAGCCGCACTCGTAAAATACGAGACGGTTATATGGTGCTGTATCCCCGTAATGATTGGGTTTCAGGTTATATTTCGCCCGAATCAGATTCTCGACATACCGCGCGTAACCTTCATTCCACTCCAGCCAGCTCCAATATTCGGCCTGCTCTTCAGTAAGAGACTCGAACAGCGCTGTGCGCGCAGCCTGAATTAGCTGAAAATCCTCGCTTTTCAACGCTAACAGCAGCGAGTGAATCCGCTCAGCGATGGTCTCATCCTCATACGGGAATTCATAATCAATCTCCCAGGTTACACGCTTTAATTGATTCATTTTATGTTTAATTCGCAGACAGTCCACAATCCGCTCCTCATATTTCCCATACACAGAACAATGTACATATTCATGGAACAGAAAAACCTTCTGCTCCAGGTCTTTGAACGCCGAAGCTGTCACAATCGCACACATCCGGTTATTCAAATGATGCACAGGCATGGCGGCGAGACAATCATCAGGAATGTACAGATCATCCGGTACGGTCTTCGCCCATTCATATTGCCCGGTCTTGGAAGAATAATCATAGATATGTAACAACGCTTCGTCCGCTACAACAACAGGGTGATGCTCTGCAAAAAAAGGATGCAGGCTGACCAACTCTCTCTGAAGCTCGTTTAACTCATTAATCTGCTGCAAAAATGTATGCATGTCTAACCCTCTCTCTTTGCAAAATGATACCATTATCATACTAAATCAGCATCCGTAAATCACTGAGAGAAAAATGATAATGTTGTGCTAGACTTAAAGAGGAGAAGGAACAAGAGGTTAATAACGCCCTCCGCGTTTCTCATGTAAATAAATATCTAACGCCTGTATACCTCGTTTCGCCAGCTTGATAAACAAAAATAATGCATATACACCGAGTCCATAGACTAATAAATTCACCAGAACTGCAACAATCGAAAAGAGCGAAGTAAACCCAATCCCATAATCGATGCTTGACATATCATCTATCCCCCCCAGATTATTCTTACGTTACGTATAAAAATATAAAGTTCCTTGTCTCCGACTGTTTAATCTATTAACTCGATGTTCATCAGCCTGCTTACGTTTGTTAAATCACTAACCTTGAATATATCCCGCTTTGGTCAGCACATACCTTGTGAACGGATTAAGTTCAGGAATGGGCTGAGTCAAGTCAAAGTATCGAAGCTCCAACCCTTCATCGTCCATCACAGTGGGACTGCCTGTAATTCCGGCCGCTTCATAAATAGCCATCACATTATAAACCTCGTCTCCATGCGGATACCGATAATACATATCCTGACCCGAGAAAACGGTGATCAGTTTATAGGCCTCTGCCCGCAGTCCGGCCTCCTCATAGAGTTCACGTGCAGCAGCTTCTTCCAGCGATTCCCCCGGTTCAAGCGAACCGCCAATCGTGCCCCAATCCAGGCTGTCTGTTCGTCTTTGAAGCAGCAAGTGACCTTGCTCATTAAACACCAGCACACATGAACCTGCCATAATCAAGGGCCTTGTACCCACCAGTTTTCGCAATTCCAGGATGTACCCCATGTTGATCCTCCTGTAAATTCAATTAAAGAATAGTGTACCAATACACCAGGTAATCAAAATCCAGAGACAAACCTATGCTTTGTGCCAGACGGATCGAACCTGTGTTATCAGGCATGCAGTCCCAATATGGGCGAATACCCACGCGATGACATTGCTTCATGTACGCTTGCGCTGCGAGCGCTGCATAATTGCGTTGACGATGACCTTCCAGCGTCTCAATATCAATGGCATGTGTGCTCCCTTCAACAAAAGCAGAGAAGCATATGCTCACTATTTCATCTTCATGAACCACCACATAGCCTAAACCATGCTCTAAAAAAGCATCGGCCTTCCCCCAGAAATGCCTGATCTTATCTGTGACAAAAGAAAGATTGTTCAGAACACTCTGCTGCAGAAGAGTTTTATCTATGGGCAAAACCCGGGTTCCCTCCGCTGGAAGTATCGGCACTCCAGAAGGGGTATAGCACGTATCATTATCTGTTCTGTCATCCTTTACATGCATCATGAATACATGCTGTGTGTCATAGTTAAGCTCACTCGGACCAGCCATATGCTCAAGCACATTTCGCCAGCGATCATCAGCAACACCGATCTCTACCTCGGTCATCTGTAAGGCCATCAACTCGGGCAGGATATGGATCTGCATATATGTCCGCAATTCACTTCGAAAGGGTTTACTTTTTGCATCACCAACAAGCTGGTAACCGGATTGCCCATGAACCCATACGAGCGCTGCTTTGATGTTATCAGCATCATCCACATAGATTCGCCCCGGGTTCATGCCTGAGACAACCGCTTTAACCTCGATATTTCGATAGGCATCCGTTAAATGTTTTACTTGATAGAATTGAGACAAACCAAGCTCGGTAATCATCGGCTCAGCCCTTCTCGCACGACATTTAAGAAATACTCCCGATGGTCAGGATGACAGGCGATCAGATAAGGTTCCGTGCACATACCGCTAAATTCCTTACCTTCAAAGTCAATCACAATAGCACCTGCCTCCTTCACCATCAGTATGCCTGAATACAAATCGTCTCCTTCGGAGTTATAAAGTACGATACCATCGATGTCTCCCTTGGCAAGCATGCACCACTGCAATGTGGGAGCCCAGAGTCTCATTACTCTTTTAAAATGAACATCCAGATGCTGCCGCAAACGCACCGCGTTCTCTTCATTTTGGACTTGATGCCCTTGTATCCAGCCAATCGTGCCCTTTTGTATCTGCTTTTTGCTTTTCACATGCATTGGAATCAGATTACAGCTTGCTCCTTTTGCTTGAGAAGCTACGAAGAGACGGTCTACCATCGGTTCGTAAATTACACCCAGCACGGGTTCCGAACGATATATCAGTGTAATGGAAACTGAAAATACCGGAAAGCCAATTCCGTAATTATTGGTCCCGTCCAGCGGATCAATCATCCACAGCCAGTCACTTTTCTTCCCGTTATGACCTCTCTCTTCACTATGAATCTCATGATTCGGGAATACCTCCGAGATTGCTTCACATATAATTCGTTCTGCCTCATGGTCAACATCGGTAACCATATCACCATAAATATCTTTCTCAATTACGTTGGCAACTCGGTCAAAATTCATTTTGGCCACTTCCCCGGCTTGCCGTGCAGCCCTTTCCGCCAGCTCCTGCGCTGCCTGAAGAGTCTCTATCATCAGTACCACTCCGTTCGCATATGGATTTATCTTCTATCTTGTTCTACTTGAGGCAAGCCCCAGCCAAGCACACCCCGCATCCAAATATGATACGCTCTTCCTTTTTCAAGCTGTTTCTCCCATTTCATTCGCTTTGACTCTTTCATCATTGATTTCTCCTTAGTTTTGCATTAGCTTCATGACGCAGTAGTTGATCAGCTATTCTACGATAGGTCTCTCCTTCTGTCATCCCCTTAACTGTCTATTTCTACAGACATCTCCTGAACATACACAGCCGTTCCACGGATTCGAACATCCATTCCTTGTTGCTCTCTGCGAACACTTACCTGAACCTTGCCATCTCTACCCACCTCATGCCCCTGCTCCACTACAAAATCAGCTTCTTGAATCTCTCGATTCACATAAGTTAAATAGTAGGCTCCCATCACACCTGATGCAGTGCCTGTCACGGGATCTTCCGTTGTCCCCGAATACGGTGAAGAGAAATGTCTTGCATGCATCATGGCATCTGAATCACGCGTTTCCAGACAGAAGGGATGTAATGATGACTTGGGATTTTCCGCTAGAATACTAGGGAACTGAGAAGAATCCGGTTTCATTTTGGCAAAAGTACTCAAACGGCGAACAGGAATTAACAAGGTCCAGGTGCCTGTACTTCCATACACTACAGGCATGGTCAGATCCAAATCCTCCGATGTCAAATCTATAGCTTTAGCAAGCTTCTCCACATCACCTTGAAAGGGTATTTATTGCGGCTGATCCTGCTTCATCTCCATAAAGCATGCACTGCCATGCTGTTCAAACTGAACAGGAAGTATACCTACGTTAGTTTCAATCGTGATGGAGTCTTTCCCTTCCAATAGCCCCCTCATCTTCAGCCCATATAACGCCGCCATTGTCGCATGTCCGCACAGGTTAATCTCATGACCTGGTGTGAAATAACGTAACCGCACATCTGCCAAATTCGTCTTCAATACAAAAACCGTCTCATTAAAACTAACGGCATAAGCAATCTGCTGCATCGTGGCCTCACTCAGATGATCCGCCTCCAGAATAACCCCAGCCGGGTTGCCTTTGCCTGGAATGCTAGAAAAAGCTTCAATGTGGGATACTTGAATAGTTCGCATTCATTCATCATCTCCTCTTTATTGAGCCGGAACTGCACCGCCGAATAACTCCAATGATTCATTTTCTACAATGACAGCACCGCCATCCGGACAAGCGTAAACCTTTGTTTGATGTAATTGTATGTATTCGTGGAATGATTGAAGCATGACTTGCGAACCATCCCAGTGTGGTGCAAACTCGAAATTTACAAGCCCGAGAGCGCCTAAATCTGTTAAATCGATATAATTCTCATCTGCATCCTCACCGAATCCCGCCAAACGGATCGAAGGTGTCATCAGAATGCTGCCCGCGCTAACCCCGATTAGAATGCCACCGCTGTTCACATAGGAACGCAGCCGCTCAAGCATATTTCTTTTCTGTAGCAAACTTAGAAAATAAAACGTATTGCCACCCGACAAATGAATCGCATCACATCGGAAAAGAGAATTGATCCTGTCTTCCTCATACTCGGTATCCAGGTCATAATACTGCACATCTTTAATACCAAACTGACGATAATAGCGCCGTACATGTTCAAAATAGATTCGCTGCGGATCAGAGCTGGATGGAATATAACCGATAGAAGGCTGTTGCTTCTGCTGAAACAAGCTTTGAATCCGCTCGTTCAATTCTTCATTTGAATCAAAATACAGATCACTAAGCAAAACCAGTTTACGCTGTGTCATGAGAGAGACACCTCCTTATGTTTTCTGTCCATTGCCATTTTCGTTAAGCTCCTTTTGAAGGATTAGATCGTTTAACCAAAGTCCCTTGACGATATCGACCTGGTAATTCGATTTAATTTTTTTACCTTCGTTAACTTTTAACCATAGCATTTTGCTGTCTTCATGCACTTTACTAGAATTCTCTAGAAATAAATTTACTGTATTAACCGCATATTGTTTATTTAACGAATACTCCTTACGATTATATTTGCCTCTCTTCACTCCCCTGACATAACCATCTTCACATAGGCCTAGAAATGCTGCCCTTGGACACCCTTTCTTTTGTCCCCAACAGCCTTCTCCGAATAATTCTCCAGTGGCCTGATACTAAGCCTCAACAGGATTTAAAATTTCTTTACTATGTATGTAAGCAACCACGTTAATAGCTGCCTGAACATATTTACTTTGATACATATATACTCCCCCTTAAACATTACGAATGGTGCAGTATCCCGCTTCACCCAGAAAATCATTTCTCGTTAGTCCCTGCTCACCTAACAGCATTCTGTAATTCGTAATCGTGCCATCATGTGAAACCATAAATATATGTCCCTTTTGTTTGCGGCACCACGCCAGAAGTGACTCTGCCAGTAGTGTGAAACGCCGTGCATGCATCTGGTTTATGCTTTCTTCCCAGTCATTCACGCCAACATCAATGATCTGTCTATCTGGATATAACCTGCGAATCTCTGCCCTTGAATAGATCTGATCACAGCCTAGTGGAGTATAGCTCGAATCTTGAGGAAACATTCTAGGTCCAACCAATGGACTAATCATTACCCTGCCACGTGCGCTGGATGTTAATAGTTCCACTGTTTCAAGGGTTCGTTTCGCGGGGCTGACTACGATCGTATCGTCAGGCTTCACTTGTATAAGTTTACATAAAGCTGTAATTTGCTCTTTCCCCTGTGCGGTCAAACCCGGATGTAATCGATTAAGTTCACTCGGGTAATTCAGCAAATGTTCGGCGTGACCATGACGAATAAAAGTAATATCCATGGGCTAACCCCTCTATTTTTGAATGAAGTGTTTGATGCCGCTGGCATCACGTAGATGAGCGAGTTCTTTTCTCAGAAAAACAGGATAAATCTCCATCTGCTCCAGCTCCTCCATAGGGAACCAGCGAAATGTCAATTCGCCGTCGTTTTCCAAGCCATTGAATTCAGGTTCATCATAATAGGAATGCGCTTCTGGCAAAGAAATAACATAATAGAATCCGATCTCATGCATATGTATGTCATCGTATTCATAAAAATCTTCACAAATAAATGCGAGCCTCTGCACCTGCGTAGAAACACCCAATTCCTCTACCATCTCTCGCTTAATGGCTTCCTCGGTTGATTCGTTCAACTCTGCTTTGCCACCGGGCAAGTTCCAGAAATCATCCTGTTTCGCCTGATGCAGAAGAATCTTGTCCCCATTCATCACAATGCCAGCCACCCGAAAGTTAAATCGTTCTCGGCCTAGCATGTACGATATGTTTCTATTCACCGTATTCGTCATCTAGCCGCCCATCCCTCAGCAAATCCACTTTGAAATCCGTTCACAAACGATGGAAGAAACAGAATCAATAGTAGAAGGAGACTTAATTCTAAAAAATTCATCATTAACGCAGACCTCCGTTATGTATTCTTCTCAGCTGTTATCCCTTTACCAACTATTCATAAATTTTGCCCATATACATGATCTGAGCACATCGCCTCCACGGGTTATCCGGTTTCTCGTAGTGTATTAAGCCGTCAACAGACTCCCGTCCCCAATCTGCGGCAGCTTCCAAAAATGAATCAATTGAATCCTGCTGCCATTCATCCGCATGAGCCTGACGATCTTTACGGAGTACACTCAGAAATGCAATAAACGTCGCTTCATCCTGCACTTCATTTACTATTTCAAATAATGTCTTTTGCATCTCGGCTTTCTACCTTCTTTCGTATCCAGGCTTAGTCGATGTCTGCAATCTTCCATTGCGCTGCATCGCCGTCCGCTTTCTTTTTCCAAAACACCATCATTTGATTGTACTCCATCTCGTCTGCCTGCCGTAATTCGGTAACCTTCACCGTTGCCTGATAGATGTTCCTCTGTTCTGTAATCGTAATTTCACTCATTGAAAAAATGTTACGAATCTTATAGCCAGGCTTGCCTGTGAAGGGTGCTTCTGCAGTGAACAGACTCATATATCCCTCTTCATCTTGTTCATATAAATAACGCATACGCGCATTCATTAGTTTGACAATTGCCAGTTCATCGCCCGAATATTTGCTCTCGTCCACATATTGAGGCGGGATATCTTCATCTTGTACAGAATTGACCGCTCCTTCCCCCTGCTCAACGGATTCATGCTCTGAACTTGTTGATACAGCTGATTTCTGTGTATTCTCAGGTTCTGTTTTATTCTGACAGCCCCCAGCTATAAGCAAGATGATGCCAAGGGAAGATATGAAAGCCAACTTTCGAATCATTATACTTCACTCCCGGATTAATCAGGACAGTCTTTTCTATCCCTGTAAAATTTTATCTCGCGTACATCATAACCCATAATGTGGAATTTGCACACATATGAAATAAGTAAACGTTCATGTCGGCAGACACTTCCATAAAAAAACGCCGCTATGCATGGAACAGTCCATGCAATATGCAAGCGTGGTAATACGATGATTTATCTATTCAATAGCCCTTCATCAAACCATACATCCTCATAATCCTCAGCAATTAGAAACCTCCACCCCGGAGCAAGTCCGAGATATCGACTAATTTTCGAGTCCCATTCATCCATATGTGCAACATGCAGCGGTACAAAGAAGTCGTCTGCATCCGAATATTCCTCAGCCCAGATGTACCACCCGGTCGTATCGCCTTCGGGCTGGATACGCATTCCGTGAATCGGCTCACGTCTCTCCTTGACGTTCCAGGAAACCCCAACCTTCAGGTGCGGTTCACTTGGAACGTAGTTCGCATTATATTTTGCACATAGCTGTCTCTGGATCTGTTCAGCCATTTCCGACTTCATCGTACGCCCCCTTCCATGGATCAAACATTGTAATATGCTTTGTATCCTGCCAGCCATTGGTCTTTGGAAAAATCCACAAAGTCATATGGCTCACATTGTTTGAGATACAGCCATTCCTCGTGTGCATGATCACCTTGCTTATGTTCAAGATAAACGAGAGTCTCTTCCAAGCCAGCCCCACAAAGCAGCTGAACATCAATATAACTGCCCGTGTCCTGATTTTTTCGTTTGGCCCGCCAGATCAACTCCGTGTCCTCCACGTTTCCCACAGCAAACAGCATGATGCACAGCAGTTTCAGAACCTCGTTATCCTCACCTTCCGGTTCCTCTATCTCCTGACGCAGAAGCTGACGAATTCTTTCACAATGCTTCTGATCTGGCTCCACTCCATATATCTTCAACAGCTCGACTTCATTCATGCCTCTTCACCTTCATTATTTCAAATCTTCTTTGATTTCCAGAAACATCTCCTGATGCTGCCTGACCCAATCATTCATAGCAATGATGGCTTTCTGGGAAGCCTGCTGATATGAATTATATATTCTCTCTGTTTGCTGCCGTAGCTGCAAGTCGTGATCCAGATCCGTCGGCGATACATCCTGCCATGTTCGTCCAGATTTTTTGGCATCTGTAATCAGCACTTCAATATTATTCAATGCATCCACCATCTCGTGCAAATCAAAAAACTGCATACCTTTCCTGATCCCGCTCCAGCTGCGCAGTTCAATGATGTGATATGCCGAAAACCAATAAAATTCTGCCAGACTCTTCGTATGATTATGGTAGGCATAAAACAGATACAGGGCCTGCTGCCCCTCGTTCAGCTGCAGATATACCTCCCTTTTCGCCACCATATCCTGTCCGCGTACAGAGATCAGCATCGGCTTAACACACAACCAGCTTAATTCATGGGAATGCAAATCTTTCTGATTAATCTCAGCCTTCATCACATGCTCCCTTCGATTCACTGTTTATTTATAGCTATTCGTTAGCTTCATGGATTCTCTGGTGTCTCAACTGCCGGCTCGTTCTCTCCACCCATTCTGCGCCGTGATGTTGCCATGCCTCCGGTTGCGGGTACATGATTGGCCACTTTAGCCAGTCCAAACTTTGGCATGTTGGCATAGATGGTTTCATACGAACCGGATTGAGCTTTATACGTCTCGTGGTATATCCCCACAGAACCATCAGCGCCGATCGATGTATTGAATCGTTTCCATGCCTCCAAATGTAATCCGCCGCGTGCGTACTTTTCCAATTCATCATATGAACGCCAGTATTGCAGCAAGGTTACTCCACGCCAGTTCAGCATAAATTCCGTTCCCAAAAATCCGGTATCCGGGTTCTGATATAATTCTTTGATCATGGGCCCCATTGCGTTGAACACGGGCAGCCACTTATGAATGGCCCACAGCCGATTAATTCTCATACCGATGATAAAAACAACGAATTCCCCCTCAATCTGAGCGGAGTATCTTCCCTTATGTATTTCTGCCATCCTCTACCTCCTGTTTTAAATTGTAGTGCAACATATGCTGTATTCCCCGGCTTCCTAGCCTGGTTAACCCAAAATCGAGAAAACCGGATTTCAAATACAGCTGCCGCGCGGCCTTGTTTTCTTCATTCACAGCAAGAATAATCTCTTCGACTTCAGGGTGATACTCACGGACCCAGGCAGGCAGCTGTTTCATCGCTTCCAGTGCATATCCTTTTCCCTGGTGTTCCTCCGATATAGACAACGCACGAACAAGAATTTTGCGATCCCGCTCCGCTGGCTCCACGTATTCTGAACCTTTATGTAAAACAAAAAATCCAACAGGTACTTTCTGAACTAAAATGACAACCGGGTCTTTGTCCGGGTTAGCAGCCGCCTCTTCTATGACCTCTACAGGCATTGCCGTAAAGTGAATCTGTTCCTTTTTCAACGCAAAACGGGTTAAAGCCTCATCATACTGCTGTTCATAATGCACCAGTCTAATGCCATTCTCCATTCGCTGTATCCTCTCTTTCTACATTATGGTCTCATGACAATTACAGCTTTTCGTATACCTGCCATTCCTGAAATCTGGACTTCAAATCCGAAGCAGTTCTCTCGATAAACGCCGATACAGCATCCATTGTTAACAAATGCATGTCATCATCGGGCTCGTTCTTATCATTCGTGAAAAAATCAAGCTTTTCTCCCCTGTATTGATATATCTCCTGCTCCTTCAGACCACCAAAATCATAGGCTTTGGCTAAACTCAGTTGCTCCAGCCATGCCGAAACTCCAGCATATTCCCGCAAGATTCGGAATTCCAGCTTCTTCACGTCATGGGTGTAGATCTCTCTTCCATTCGGGTGAGCTTCATACGCAGGATAAATCTGATAAGTCCACTCACGATCGGTATAGATATGAGCGATATAACCACATATGTACTGCAAATATGAAGGCTCTTGCAGCATCCGAATTCTGTTCGTTTCGATAACATGCTGAAAATCCACATCGGTCGGAAATACATGTTCTTCAGCCATCAAGTGAGTTTTCGCCTTTTCACCGCGTACATTCGTCCTTACATGAATGGAGTCTGGAGCCAGACTCCCCAGCAATAGCGCTGGAGAGGTATGCTGAGATACGATTTCGGATGCAATTGCAAAATGGACCATGGGCCAAGGCAATGGAAGCCCTCCTTTTTTGTTGGATAAAAATATGTTTTAATTGCGCAGCAATGCGGTCTTACCCTGCATCAGGTCGATAAATACAGGCTGCTGGACCTGATTTATGACTGCAAGATCAATCTCCTCCAGACTGTGAAAAACAAGCTGCAGCGACTCTCGTTGTTCGTCTTCGAATAATAGCGTTCTATGATCCGCAGCCATCCGGCCTGTCAGATCAGTAGTGGTAACATGAAACAGAAACATGACAAAAACCACTTCATTTCCATCAGGGTATGTATATTCCATTCTTTCTCCCGTATATATCGCGGCCAATTCGTAAGCATTCACTTCCAGGCCCGTTTCCTCTCTCACTTCCCTGATCATCGTCTCTTCGATCTGCTCTCCGGCTTCCATACCGCCACCGGGCAGTCCCCAATCTCCGTAGTCAGACCTTCGTTGAAGCAAAATTCTACCTGCATGATCACGAATAATAGCCCCGCCGGTTACGATTATACGTCTGGTCAATGTTCTGTCCTTCTTTCATCGATGCTTTCATAGAGATTTTTTGCGTAGAAGTCTTGCATAGAAAACCATCTGGTTACTTCCCCCATCATAAGCTATTTATTGGAAAATGAACAAGCAAAAAAGCTCTGCTTTTCCTCCTGATCAGAAAAGAAACAGAGCCTGCTCATCTACTATCCTATATCGAAAAACAGATCATTCTCGCAACGTACTACTAATACGCTTATGCATTTTTGCCCTCTTTTCGAACAAACAGGCTAGCTGCAAATGCAACAGAGCTTACAAGCGGCAGTCCGCTAACCCAACCCACAAGGATGAGTACAGGTACCAGCATTAAAATCACGCCGAAAAACACCATCAGCCGCAGCTTTTCCTTCATGCCTTTAATGGCCCATATCAGACCTGCCAAAGACAGTACAAGTAAGAAAGCAATGTTGAATACATCCATATCCCCAGCCCCTTTGAGAAACTACATGCTGCTGCTTGATTCAAGCTGCCTGTTCATGTCGCCCTTTAACCCATTAGATAATCCACTACCGAGTACGAGATCACATGACGGTCTCTATATGTGCCAGTCACTGCATCCGGATGTGTACTGAGAATGCCATTCTGGAGCATCACCGGTCTGAAGCCACGCTCCACTGCACCCTGGTATGTAAACAGCACACACTCTTCTGCCGCAAATCCTGCTATAATGAGCAGCTCTACGCCCTGGCTTTTGAGCATCTGCTCCAGATTCGTTTGCCAGAACGCATTGGAACTTTCTTTGGTCAGGATAAGGTCCTCGTCTTGCACATCAATTTCGGGAATAATACGATACAACTCAGGTTCGGCTCCCTCCATGCCCTCCACGTCCTGCACATGTACAACGACATGGTTGTTTGAACGCAGGACGTTTGCCACATGATTCATATATTCGCTTGCATGGTCTATGGCCTTCTGATCCATCTTGGTCCTAACAATACTTTCTTGCATATCAACAATTAACAATGCTGTCTTCATTCGCTCTCTCCTTCAACGATCCAATTTTCGAATATTCAATTTTTCGTGCGTTCCTCTCCCCATCGTACCGTATAAACCGCTGAATAGGAAACCTCTCCAATAGAAAAAGAGCGAGCCATCTGGCTCACTCCATCCTGCTATCATTATAAGCGATTAATGATTCATAAATCGTTAATAAACAAATCTGCGCTGCGCCCAGTAGCTGAACACAAAGATCGAAATTTCAGTCAATATCTTGGCTGCGAGCAGCGGAATAATCAGTTTTTCATTGTAAAAATACAACAGGCCGTAGTTAAGCAGCAGCACCAGCAGTACGAGCGAGAAGTATTTGGGCAACGACTTCCGTATCTTCGAGTTTCGACCTGCGGAGAAAACATATTTACGATTCACCGTATAGTTGAACATAGAGCTGCACAGTCTTGCCGCTACCACGGACAGGAACAGATTATGCGTAAAATACTGTATGATGAATAATAAGCCAAAGTCAATCAGAGCCGATAATAACGAAGAGGTGCTGAACATCAGAATAGGCAGATAGATCCGAAACGAGTCGGCAAGAGGCCGGAAATGGGATGACTCGTTATGATCCAGATAGACCGTATCAATGAATTCCTCTGTAATCTCATACCCTTCCTTATGCGCGGTAAGCAGCATGTTCATCTCATATTCAAACCGTTCTCCTGGAATCTGGCACAGCCAGTCCAGCATTGCATAGGGGAACCCTCGTAAGCCCGTCTGTGTATCGTAAACCTTATTGCCTGTGGTCAGTGCAAATACGGAACGTGTAACCGCATTGCCGAAACGACTGCGGGCGGGAACCTTACCTGTAAAACGGCGGCTGCCAAGCACAATCCCGGGACTGGTTTGAGTAAGCAGCGTCTCGAAGATTTTGCGAATATCATGAGGAAGATGCTGCCCGTCACTGTCTGCACAGACCACCCCTCCTTGCGGCCCATGCTCTTTGATATGCTGAAAGCCTGTTTTGAGTGCCCGTCCTTTGCCTTGGTTCACTTCGTGAGTCAGTACCGTGCATCCATACGCCTCAGCAGTCTCGAAAATCCCCCGATACTCTGGTCCACTGCCATCATCCACGATGACGATCGGACCTAACTTAAACGTCTGCAGCTGCAAAACCAGATTTAATAAACGAACGTCAGGTTCATAGGATGGAATGAGGATTGTCATGTTATTTTCCCTCCGTTAAATACAGAATGTCACTTACGCCTCGCTCCTGATTACGTCCCAGTGGATTGTTAACCACTCTGCCCATGAAATACATCGTAGAAGAACCTCCACCGTCAAGGTTATACGCCTCGGTTGCACCCAGGTCTTTCATGGTTTGAGCAAGCTCCGCCAGCGTCATGCCCCGGCTGTCATTCTGTCTCCCATCGACCACCACAAACACATAATGGTTCGGAGCAATCATGCCAATGGCTGTTCGAGGGTTGGCATCCTGAATGGAGCGGTTACCAAAATTATTGTCTATTTTCACACTGCTGAAGTCACTGGTGATTTCCCCGTCTTGTACCAAAATCGGTCCAAAAGATAACGTGTTGGTAACTCCTTCTGCCAGCAGTTCTGAAGAAGAGATATCATTTTCGTTGTACGTTTTGATCGTCCCGTCATTGAATAAAGCCAGTGCATCCCTTGTCGGGCTGTCGCGATACAGCACCCCGTTACGGATAATGACACCATCATCACGGAATCCGTAGTAATCTCCATTCACGGCGAAGATTGCATTGTTCGCTGCCGCAATCTCCGATGTATCCTCCGTAATATTTGTTCCAAAGCTGTTATCCGCAAATGCACTTCGCAAACTGCTCGCATCCTTAGCCTGTACATCAGCCACATAATACGTAATCTGATCCGAGCCTGAGCCAGTCTGCACCTTCTGAATCTGGACCTTCAGATCATCACTGGAATAATTCCAGTCATCGGAGGTTGCATCTACATCGGTTGATGATGTTGTCGAGGTGGTTGTACCAGAAGCTGTTGCGCTTGTACTTGAGGCTGCCGAGTTACCATCCGCAACAACGACCTGTACGTGTCGGATCAGATAGCGGTCAGCCAGGCTGTATAGAATGCCTCCAATCGTCAGTACCACTACGAGGGTTATCGTAAGCCACCTGCGTTTTTTTCGCGAAGCAGGAGTTATATGTTGGTCTTTCCGGGTTAGTTCATTAAGCTTTTTCTTCATGTGAAGTTCACCTCTTCATTTAAGTTGTTACAGCCATATTAGGCCCGCTATCTTAAATGAATCTGAAAGAGAAGAGATGAATTAATTGGAATTGCTATGCATTGAAACAGATTGTAACGCATATAAAAAGGCCCTCTGATTCCATCAAGGAATTCAGAAGACCTCCGTGTTCGTAATATTCTCTTACATAAACAAAGCATCATATGCCGGACAAGGCCGCTTTTCCAGAAAGTCTGTCAATGCAGCGGGTTGTTGCTTATAGATATCCCGCAGCGACGTTCCTTTATAGATGTTACCAATCACCACCGGATGACACAGCTCACAGATCAGAATATCTCCGTTGCCATGCAGATGCAGCTGTTTCGTACCATCCACACAGTTCGAGAAATACACCCCCGGCTGCTCGCGCAGATTCAATCGGTCGGCAAACCGATCCATACATGTAAAATAGAGCGTTGTATCCGGCTTTTTATTTTCAATTAATGCCTTGACCGATTGCACAAGCGACGCTTTGGAGACAATCTGGCTCCAATCGGTATGCGGCATCTTGATGCTGTTCTGTATCTCATGGATGCGCACGCCCAGCTCATAAACCTTATCGCTGATGGCCTGCATATTTTCCTGATTGCCTTCAAACAGCAGTGTCTCCAGCACGGTCTCCAGACCCAATTGTGTGCACAGACGAATGTTCTGCTCCAATCGCTCATACATGCGTGGATGCACACGGTAGTAGGCAGCATACGACTCCGCATCCGTATAGTTAAATGAGATATGGATATTGGAAAGGCCCGCGTCCCGCAGGGCAATGATTCGTTCCTCTGTCAGCAGACTTGCATTAGTGTTCAGCTGTGTATCTATGCCATGTGCGGAACAGTAGCGAACAATCTCAAGGCAGTCCTTGTATTTCAGCGTCACTTCGCCGCCCGACAAGCGTACCCGCTTGAGATGCGGAAGATCACGGATGATTCGGATGACCTCCGTGCTGCCGATACACTCGCCATCATCCCGATTGTAGGCGCAACAGTAATCGCATTTATAATTACAATTGGATGTCACCCCCACCTCCAGCCCTTCCAGCTCATAGACGCCGGGACTCTCCAGTTCAAGTGCTTTATATTTGTTTCTGCTTGTCATAACCATGCCTCCTCATTCCTTGCTTGCTGCATTTCAGTTGCTGATAACCTGAAAATTATAGCGAAGCACCCGTAGAAGAGGATATGACATTATGTACGTTGAGGAGTTATGTCCATCATTCAAGGCCATAATCTGTTCTTGCGCCACTGCTCGTCTTGATACGTATATTGAACACGGATATGTTTGCGATCTGGATCACCTTGCCAAAACTCCACTTCCTGTGCGTGCACAGCATATAAACGCCAATGAGGCTCCGCAAAATCGGGATTATCCTGAAGAACCTTCTCCTGAAGTTCAATGGAACGATTCAAATCGTGCTCATTAGCTAATATCTCACTCTGACGCTGTGTCATGGCGACCGCTCTGGCTCCAGGTTTTCGTTTTCGGAAGTCCGCAACTCCTGCCTCGTCTCCCTGATCCTGGGCTGTCCCCCTGATCCGGATTTGTCTTCCTAATGAAGGCCAGTATAAGGTAAGTGCCACCTTTGGGTTATCGTTCAACTGCTGGCCTTTTCGACTGGTTGAACTGGAAGCAAAATAAAACGTATCCTGAATAATGTTTTTTAAAATTAACACTCTCGCATCTGGATAACCATGTTGATCCACTGTTGAAAGGGTCATCGCATGGGGCTCCTTTACGTTGTTCTCCACAGCCAGTTTCAACCAGTCCAAAAATAACTCTCCTGGCCGGTTAGGCAACTGTTCTAAATTCCAGGCCGGGAACGGCCCCGATAATGACTTTAATTGATGCAGCAGCTCTTCTGGTTTATCGCTCATAACTCACTACCTCCCTATTCCCTCGGTTTATTTTTGCATTTTCTTATCGATTAGACTTGAGGTTTTCTGCTTTACGATCTCAGATGAGAAATTCTATTCATTTCTAATACACTCCAGCCGTTTTGCTGCCTCTCAAAAGTATGTATGCTGGTGTTGTAGATGGGATAAAAACTGGACGTATTGCTCCACTCCCTGTTTAATAGAACATAATAGAGGATATTAATCACCCCTCCGTGTGTGACCAGGAGAACATTAGATTTCATCTTCTTCGCTTCAAGTTGAATACATAAATTCTCAAATGAATTTCTTATTCTCGTATAAAAATGTTTCGGACTCTCGCCGCCCGGAAAGGCAGTATGCATCTCTAGCGTATTAAAATAGATCCCGGGGTACTTTTCCTCCGCTTCCGCATGAAGCATTCCTGCCAGTTCACCATTGTTCATCTCACGCCAATCCGGTGTGTACGTAACAGAGATATCCAATGCTGCTTCAATCTCCTTACTCGTCTGAACCGCACGAGGGAGATCACTGCTTATAACCGTTTGAATATCATATTGCTCTGCATGCTCATACAAATATTTACCCAGCATTTTAGACTGATTAACGCCCAATTCGGTAAGGCCTCGTTGACTCCAGCCACCGCGATACCCTTCTTCATCTGCGCCATGTCGTACCAGAAAAATCTTCAATGTGTACCGTCACCCTTCACTGTCTCATTTCAAATATGTTATAACGGTTGGATATCTAATAGAAATGACCGATCTCAAATCTTTTCGATTCAAGTTCGGTCATCTCCTGCTACATTATTTAACGAACAAATGTATTTTGCACACGTTCAGACTTAATAAAATACGGAATCCAGATCGCACAAGCAATGGCGGATCTTGCAATGTCCCGAATAGAGCTTCCGTCTGCCAGTTCTCTCGCCATCGGAATCTGAGAGAGCAGCAGTGAATCCACGATGACTACTGTAAGGCTAAGACTATAAAAAATAATCATCAGGCGCGGAAGGATCGCTTTTTTACGATAAAAAGCAACGATGACATACACCGTAAATAATAGAAACAATATGTTGTAAATGGCCTCAAAAATAATCACCGGACCCCATAGTGGGTGATAATAAGCTGAATCTTTCGAAGTGAGAATCTCCCATGTCTCTGTATTTAGAATGGGTAAAACAGACTGGCTAATCTGTGCAAGGAGCATCACTAATGTGAACCACAACCCAATCTGGATTAGGATCAGCCAGCCTCCAAGCCCAGACACACCCAGTGGACGATATTCTCTCATTGATTCTTGAAATGGTTCTTGTCGAGGATCTTGCTGCACTTCTAACACGTCCTTCTCTCATGTTGTTTTTTTACCGCCGCTATCCGATTGCGTAAAAATTTACACAGCTTCCTTATTGTACTACATTGAAGAAATGAGGCATACTCATTTTTTTCCTCCTCCCCTTGATAGGGTTCGTTATACTTACACCATGTTCCGTCCAGTCTGTTCATGTCATAATTCAACGTAACAACAGCAGTCGAAGATGCTGCTTTACGATTGCTTTTAATATTGAAGGAGGATGTAGCCATGCCTGATCCAAAATTAACGTTACTGCCTTTTGCCGATATATCCGGTTATACCGAAGGTTTTGATATTGTCTCCGTGCAGTCGGGACACGACGGCCTTGCATATGTACTGCTTATCAATCAAGTCCCTGAGCGAAAACAAGGTATGTTTGTGCAAACCAAATTAAACAAGCCTTACACGTACAAAGTGCTGATCGTATCCGATCAATATGTCCAGGATGTCGTCATCGGGGAACAACATTATCACTACCATTACGTGCAGCCATTGCAAGAACATCTGCTGCTCGTTGGTGCGCGCTGCACCTATTACGGAAACAATCAATTTGATCTGAATGCCAAGGTATGTGATATGGAGGGCGCGGCGATTCGAGAATTTTTGCTTGGGGATGGGATTGAGAGTGTACAGGTGACGAAGCATGGAACGATCTGGACGAGTTACTTCGATGAGGGTATTTTTGGGAACAATGGCTGGGAACAGCCTGTTGGGGCGAACGGTTTGCTGGCTTGGGATGCATACGGGAATGTGCTCTATAAAAATACAGCCGCTGACATTGCTGACTGTTATGCGCTCAACGTAATCAACGAACAGGAAGTCTGGTTTTACTATTATACTGACTTTACCCTTGGCTGTTTTTCAGGAGGGGTTGAACCGGAGTCTACTCGAGTGAACTTTCTGAATCCAAATATATCAGGGTCCTCAGGCTTCTGTACGGATGGATATCACTTCCTGTTTGAAGCCGGGTACGGGAAGCATTTAACATTTATTTTCAAAAAAATGCATAAGCCTGGTAGCCTCACCGAGGGGACGGAGGTCACATTGCTGAACGAAAAAAACACCCCGTTCCAACAGGCACGACAGGATTATCGGCAGGATCGCCTGCTGCTGAATGAGGGGAACTTGCTGTATCAAGTAACGATGAAAGAGCTGTTATCTGTTATAGAGTAGCCTCCAATAAGCTGAGGAATGAGGGAAACGATCAAAAAGAGCTTTAAGATCATGCCTTAAAAGACAATCCCTCTTCCTCCAGCGATTTACGCAGTGTAGGCATGGACGACGGCCCGATCCCGTGCAGCTTCAGAATCTCTTTTTCCGTATACTCAGCAAGTTTCGATAATGTCGTAATACCTTCCGCTTCAAGTGCACGTCTTACCGGAGCAGATAGCAGGCTCATAAATCCCTCTTTTGGTTTCCGTTCAGCCTCACACTTGGGACAAGTCGAACAGTCACTCTTTTTAACAAATGTATGTCCCTTCTCGCATGTCCGTCTTTTTCCTTTAGCAGCTGTCATATGGGCTTTCCTCCTTATAAATTGTATAATACCTTTGATAAATAAGTTCACTAGAATGAAATTTGATTTGCAGGAGTGTGTTTAAATGAATTTTAAAGAAAAGCTGCTCTACATACAAGAAAATCAATATCAAGCACCCACGGATGCCTTCGACTTGATACAAGAAATGTTACATAACATCGGTACGGTAGACGCACAATTGCGTGATGAATTGATCTATACCACCTTATCTCACTGGATTCCTAGCCTTCCTCTGACTACATACGAATTAGAACAGATTTTAACTATCGTTTTAGATGACAACCACTTACTTTTCAAACTAGGTGAAACCCATTCAGATTCTGTCTTCACACGGTCTTTTTCCATGCTGGTTATCCCACTTCTTCTCACGAGACATAAAGAAACGCCGTTCCTGTCCAATGAGCGTATTCATCAGATTAAAGATACTGTCTTTCATAACATACGAAACGAGAAGGATTACCGCGGATATGATGAAACCAAGGGTTGGGCTCACGCTGTAGCTCATGCTGCTGATGTTTTGGAAGATTTGGCTCAATATAATGAATTAGATGAGGCTGATTTATCAACGATGCTGGATTTAATTTATGAGAAAATGACAATTAGCAAACGTATCTACTCCGATGGAGAAGACGAACGAATGGTGAAACCAGTCATGTGTATTCTGAATAGAAACCTGCTTAGTCAGACATACATTCTACAATGGATTCAACGTTTTGGTACCGTGGAGAATGAATCCGAATTTTTGCCTGCCTTCAGGCAAAAAAATAACATTAAGAACTTCCTCAAAAGTCTTTATTTCAGAATTAAATTTCATGGAGTGTATGATGCTGCCTTATGTCCAACGATCGAGCAAACATTATATAAAGTAGAACCGGTCTACTATTCATCCTGAAGATATGTTACAGCCCATACGCTGCAAAAATGGCCGCATACTTCTTCTCAAAGATTGCCCAGCGATTTTCAGCTCCGTATTCGGCGTGCAATTGTTGTAGATATTTCTGAGCAGTCGTCGTATCACCATTTTGCAGCAGGAAATGAAAGGTTTCTTCACTCAAATGCAGTGCGGTTATTTTCATATAATATTCCACAATATCTCTGGCGCTGGTTATGTTCTTCATATATTCCATAGCTTCTTCCAAATGGGACAACAATACTTTTGAGAAGGTAACCAGGTCAGTGTCAGGTGTCAACGAGTAGCGGTCTGGAGCAGACGGAACAGCCTCTTCAATCCTGCAGATCCAATGAGCCTGCTCCTGCATCGTTTTACCGCCCGATATCCTAGACTGCAGCTCCGCCAGCTCCTTGGAATGAATCATGCAGTTAATATAAAAGCGAACGTGATTGGCTGTATTGGCTTGGGACTTCTGAAAGTTGAATTCGTAAATAAGATCGCCTTCGACTCTCCGAAAATTCAGAGCTTTTTTGGTATAACCTTGACGGGCAAACAAAGGTTTTACTTCATTTTTGATCATCTCTTTAAACAGCTCCTGCAACGAAACTCCCTCCTATCTATGCCTGTTCGATTTTATAATAATACGGCCCGCACATCGATTCATGCGTATGCACGTATGTCCATGTAAACGCCTTGTCAAAAATATAGATATCCTGCTGCTCATCAAAATCAGCTGCGACAACAGCGCTTGCATTTTCGTAGACTTGTATATACGGTGAATCCTCATACATCACATATAATTCATGTTTGTCTTCCGCATCGAAGGCTGCTCTGGCCTCATTGTTCTGCAGGCAATCCTGCTGCTCGTAACTGAACATATGCCATTTGAACTGGCTGTAGTGGATGACCTCTTTCAAAAGTTCATCCAGATGATGTGCAAACACCTCATCCCAGCGCTGAATAATTTCCTCGGATTCCTCGCAGAGCTCGGTCACTTGAACTCCCTTGTCCTTGAGCGTTTTCTGATACATATATTTGCGGTGCACCATTTCAATATATGTACGAGCCACATTCAGCTCATTTTTCGGCAGCACATCCAGCATCCGATTAATCTCATCACGAACCATGTGGAGCCCTCCTTATGTAGATGTTGCATCTGAATTTGGATCAGCTTCGCTCTGCTTCACGCAGCTCATAAGCCAGCTGATACATCTCAGCAATATCATGCCGGTTCTGCTGCTGGAAACGCCGTACCGCTTCATCGATATCAACTACCTCAACCATTACCACCTGCTCCCCATCCTCGGGATTAAGCGGATCACCGACCAATTCCACATTACCGTAACCAATGACTCTAACGAAATGTGGATGCGGAATGTGAGGCCGATACGGCTCAAGCGCACTAGAGGTGCAGTGAAACTGCCCAAAAACCTTATAGCTGCGCAGCTCTGCTCCTAACTCTTCCATTAATTCACGTTTCAATCCCTGCATATAGCGCTCGCCTGCTTCCAGAGTTCCTCCGGGCAGTTCCCACAATCCGTTATCCAGTTGAAACACAACACACTGTTCCCCGACAAAAGGAATGATGCTCACATTGCTCACCAGTGTCTCGTCTACTTGCTCGCCCAGCCGGAACTCAGCCTCTACAATTCCCCAGTGGATCGAGTTGCTTAGTGCTGGAAATTGTTCTGCATCTATGCCACTCATCTGTATCCCATCCTCTCCAATTTCTATTCCCGATGTCTGATATTATGTAGTGATCTGATTCAAGTGCGCATACACCATACGCTTCCAATTATAGTCGAAAACACAAAAAGAAGGCCACCTTCCCACAGGGAAAATGTACCTTCCATTCACACGTTCCATATCAATAATGAACCATGTATCTCCTCGAATCATAATTCAAACGTCTCTAGTGCTGAACCAGCTTTCCCTTTTCCAAAAAAAGAACCCGGCTGCAAAGCGGCAAAATCCGCTCATCATGCGTAACCATCACCGCGCTCTTGCCCTGCTCCTTCACGAGCCGAGCAATCGTGCCTACAATATCCAGCCCGCGCTCCGCATCCAGGCTAGCTGTCGGTTCATCCGCCAGCAGCACGGCTGGATCATTCATCAGCGCCCGCGCAATGGCAACACGCTGGCGTTCGCCGCCGGACAGCTTGTCAGTGTAAGCTTTCCGCCGATGGGATAATCCCACCGTCTCCAGCAGTTCACCTGCACGGCGCTCAGCTTTGCTTTTATCCATACCCGCAAGCTTTGCCACCACCATCAACTGCTCCTCCACCTTCAGGTACGGAATGAGATTCGCACTTTGAAAAATAAAACCGAGCTGGCGCAGTCGCACATCCGAGATATCCGTTTTGCTTTTGCCCATAATCGAAGTGCCATCCAGCAGTACCTCCCCATCCGTTGGTTCAAGCAGTGCGCCTGCAATGGACAGAAACGTGCTTTTGCCTGAACCCGAAGGGCCCATCACCGCGACAAGTTCCCCTTCTGCAACCTGCAGATCGAGCTGATCCAGAATCATACGCTGACTGCCGCCGTCATCAAATGTCTGGGTAATCCCTTGTAATACCAGTCGGTTTCTCATGCTGCCGTCCTCCCAATCGCATCGAGTGCATCAATTTTAGTGACTTTCCACACCGAGAATAACGAACCTGCCATCGACATCAGGATGAATAACGCACAGGTTAATGCAAGCGTAGATATTCCTAATTGAAATGGCATGGATGCTGGAAGAACGGATTCAAACAGCCGGACAAGCAGAACGCTAATCACCAGACTGCCCACGGACAACAACAACACCTGTAGCGACACGCTGCCTGCCAAATAACTGTTTCGTGTACCAATCGCTTTTAAAATGCCAAATTGACTGGTCTTCTGAATCGTAATGACATAGAAAAATACCGCAAGCACAAAGGCCGAGATGACATACAGGAAAGCAATCATCATTAGTAATGAGCCCTGCTCTTCCTTGTAACCTGGAATGGCGGATACCGCGTCCGATTTGGTGATGATCTCTGTCTTTGGCAATGCAGCACTTAGGCCGCTCACCTGATCATCGGTACCTTTGACCGCAATCGCATTGTAGACTGGCGCACGCTCTGCAACAGATGAAGTCCCTGTGCCGACTACAGCTTCTGTGCTCGTTGCATTTTTTTCATTGCCAGTACCAGCGGCGGTATGAACTTCTGCACTTGTGCTTATGCTTGTTCCAGTGCCAGTTTCGGTGTCTGCTCCACCTATTGTAGATGTTGCCTGCACTTGGCGTGATCCGGCTTGCAGTGCCAGCCACTCCTGCTCATTCAGAAATACCACCGGGGCGTGACTGAACGATTCATTTTGCACAAAACCACTTACAGTCCACTCCGTTCCCGAAGCTTGATCCACCAGAACCGTGCCGATCTTCACACCGGATTTCGCCAGCTTCTGATCAACCACAACCTGACCTGCGGACTGATCATTGATCGCTTTGCTCTCGGTGATGGTCGGTGCAAGCCAGCTGCCCGGATTCACCATGAAAAGTGTGACATCGATCTTTTTGCTGTCGTCTGCCGGGCTAACCGTCGTCATTCTGACCCCAAGCGGCTCGGCATTGTCCTGTCCGACAACAGCACGTGCCTCATTCAGCTCCTGCTGACCTACCTGTGAACGAGTGAAGCGATGATTTGAATCCTGTTCGAGCACAAAATGGGTTGCTGCCATATTTTTAATCGAAGCCGCGTTATCATACGACAGCCCCTGTGCAAGTCCGGTTACAAACAACACCAGAAACGACACCAGCACCATAATGGTCGCAATCAAGGCGTAACGTCCCTTTGCAAATCTCATTTCCCGTATAGCCAAGTACATATGCTCTGACCTCCCTCTTGATAACCCAAGTATAGGAGGTGAAAATGAACGGAAAATGAATAACTCATTACATCTGCGGAAGAGTTACCGTAAATACCGTTCCTTCGGCTGAACTGGACACCTCAATCGTGCCGTGATGAAGACGAATTATTTTCTGCACAATCGCAAGGCCCAGACCAGTTCCGCCGGAAGAACGTTCACGTGCATGGTCCACCCGGTAGAAACGGTCAAACAGAAACGGCAAATGCTCCGCTGCAATCCCGTCCCCGGTATCCTGAATATGAACAACACATGCCGTCTCCGTCTGCTCGGCTCGAATCTCGATGCTGCGTCCTTTCGGCAGATGCTGCACGGCGTTGCCAAGCAGATTCATCCAGACCTGCATCAGCAGCACTTCATTGCCCGTAATCGTTATGGACTCAGGAACGGACATGCGTAGCGATAACTCTTTCTCCTCCAACTGCCATTGCAACACTTGGACCGCCTGACGGAACTGGCCTTTGAGCGAGAAAGTGGTTTGAGTTTGCGTCATATCTTCATGACCCTGTTCCAAGGAAGACAGGAGTAACAATTGTTTACTGAGCAACGAGAGATGCCGGCTCTCTTTTTCAATGATGGATGCATAATGCGCTCGTTCTTGCTCTGGTAATTCACGGTCCGCCACCAACTGCGCAAATCCCTGAATGGAAGTTAACGGCGACTGGATCTCATGGGATACGTTGGACACAAACTGTTGCCGCGCTTGATCCACCCGTTCCAATTCACGACTCATCGTCATAAAATGCTGAGCCAGCTGCCCGATCTCGTCACGTCTTGCTGTATTTAATTTCAGGTTATAATTGCCTTGCGCAATGCGTTTTGTCGCTTCGGACAGACGTTCAATCGGATTAACCAGATAACGCGTGCTGAACAGAAAGATCAGGACACTGATACCCACCGTTAATGCTCCAATGAGCGCGAAAAAGATGCGCAGTTCTCCAAATTGCAGAATAACATCGGGACGCATGAACATGGCATAGCGATTATCACCAACTTGCAGCGGAATACCAACCGTATTGCTTAATTGATTGTCGAAAAAACCCGTGATAAAAGGTTGGCTTGGGAACTCGGCTACGCCATGATACACCTTACCGCCCAGTACCTGACGAACGGCCTGTGGATCGAGATCCTTTTTGCGGAATTCACGTCCGTAGAACTGATCGGAACCTTGACCATCTGTGACATAGATTTCGTATCCTAATGCGGCTGCGTTGTGAAGATATTGCTCCACCGTATCAGGCTCGGGCTGGTCTTCGGCAAATTTTTTCATATCCATGGCGATACCGACCAGCTTCTCATCGTTAAAGTCTTTAAGTTTGGCGTGGTAATAGATGTTGGAGAAAAAGAACCCGAGCACACTGCTGACAATGATCACCGCTACCGTAATCAGAAATATCCGAACATACAATGTTCTCAATGGGACTTCACCTCGATTTTGTATCCAATGCCCCGTACGGTCTGAATGACAAAATCGTCGGAATAATCGGCAAAACGGTCACGAAGCCGCTTGATATGTACATCCACAGTTCGGTCATCCCCCTCATAATCCGCTCCCCAGACAAGTCGGATGAGCTCATCCCGCGAGAACAGGCGCCCTGGAAACTGAGCAAGCTGGGACAATAATTCAAACTCCTTCATCGGTAAAAATAAAATTGACTCCCCGTCGCTCACCTCCACATTGTTGCGGTCAATCACAATCCGGTTCATGCGAATCATATCGCTGGAAGTCCGATGATATCTGCGGAATAACGCTTTGACCCGGTACACGAGTTCCTCCGGCTCAAATGGCTTGGTCACATATTCATCCGTGCCCCGCAAGTACCCTTCTTTCTTATCCGCCAGCTGATCCCTTGCGGTCAGCAATATAATAGGAATGTCGTAATGCTGACGAATGTAATCACACAGTTCGAGTCCGTCCATGCCTGGCATCATGACATCCAGGATCGCGAGATCGATGGGTGTGTCCTGTATGATTTTGACCGCCTCCACTCCGTCCTGTGCTTCATGTACCCGGTATCCCTCCTTCGTCATGACATGGCGCAGCAGTGCGCGAATATTGGCATCATCGTCTGCCAACAGCAGATGTTTCATCTCGTTGTCCGCCCTTCTATAATCATCCTGCACCGATGGTAGCATAAACAGAAAGCAATTTGCCAGTGCAGTTGCCAGTATCGTTCTCTGTGCCGATCCATGTTTATATTTGCTCCAATTGGGTTGACACTACTGTAGGACGGAATTATAATAAACACATAACATATGAGTGATTGCTCATATGTTCATATTAAATAAAAACAGTTGTTTATCGGGGACAAACAGCAGTAGCATTGAAACATGTAACACAACTCTATTCAGGACAACAAGATATATCAACTAAAGTGATTGTTACAACAACCTGCAACAGAACCCCACGCATTTAAACTTGCAACACGTAACAAACATGTCTCACTCAACTGCAACAGGCAACTTACATAACGGAGCAAGGCTCCCAAGGAGAGGATTTCAATGTCAGGACACCAACATAGTCACAATCATGGGCACGACCATGGACACAATCACGCACATGGCACCAATAACAAAAAGGTACTGCTCTTTTCCTTCATTATCATTACCTTTTACATGATCGTAGAGGCCTTCGGAGGATTCATCACCAACAGCCTGGCTCTCATCTCCGATGCAGGCCACATGCTCTCGGACTCCATCGCACTCGGAATTGCTTTACTCGCATTCACATTCGGGGAAAAAGCCGTCAATACGGGCAAAACCTACGGTTATAGACGCTTTGAGATTCTGGCAGCAACGTTAAACGGCGTTACGTTAATAGCTATTGCGCTTTACATTTTCTACGAGGCCATTGGCCGCTTCATCAACCCGCCTGAGGTTGCAACGATGGGCATGCTGATTATCAGTACAATCGGATTACTTGTGAACATTCTAGTTGCCTGGATTATGATGCGCGGCAGTGATACGGAGGGCAATCTGAACATGCGCGGGGCATACTTGCATGTCATCAGTGACATGCTCGGTTCCATCGGTGCAATCGCCGCTGCTCTGCTGATGATGTTCTTCGGCTGGGGCTGGGCTGACCCGTTGGCAAGTGTAATTGTGGCGGTGCTTGTATTGCGCAGTGGATTCTATGTCACCAAATCTTCTTTGCACATTCTCATGGAAGGCACACCTGCCAACGTGGATGTTAACGACCTCGTGCAGACCATCCAGCAAGTGGATGGCGTCAAAGGAGTACACGATGTGCACGTCTGGTCGATCACCAGCAACCTGAACGCATTGACCGCACATATTGTCGTAGATGGCACGATGGATGTATATGCGTCCGAAATTCTGGTGCAGAAAATCGAGCACCTGCTTGAACACAAAGAGATCAAACATGTCACCTTGCAGGTTGAGTCTGAAAAGCATCTTCACGACACCTCGGTACTTTGCACTGTAAAAGGTGACGCCCCTGATGCGCATGCGCATCACCATCATTAAATTTGTCACAGGCGGATTGCCTGCCAATACCAGTTAAAATAAAACAGGACGATTCCCGTAAATAGGATCGCCCTGTTTTTTGCGTTGCTGTAACGTTAACGTCAGCGCTGTGTTGGCATAGCATTATGCTTAGCATTAGCTTAGCATTAGCTTAGCGTTAGCTTAGCGTTAGCTTAGCGTTAGCTTAGCGTTAGCATTGGCATTAAAATTAGCTCTATGCTGTTTTGTTTATGTTGTCTATGCTGTTTTGTTTATGCTTTTTATACTGCAATCCACTCCAGAAATTCCAGTCGATTGCCAAAAGGGTCATTCACATAAAAGCGCTGGACTCCCTCATCTGCTCTTGCCTCGTCGTCAACAACTTGAAGGTTGTGCAGACGAAGATGCTCGCGCAGCTGTTCCAGGTTCTGTACATGAAATGCCGGATGAGCCTTGGTAGCAGGTGCAAAATCCAGCTGAACACCAATATGAACCTGATGATCGCCGCATTGAAACCATACACCGCCGCGTTTCTGCAGCAGTTCAGGCTTTGCAATCTCAGTCCAGCCCAATATTTGATGAAAAAAATGACGGGCCTCTGCCTCACAGCCGACAGGGCCTGCCAGCTGAACATGGTCAATCCCGTTGAAATGAAAGTTCATGGTTATTCATCAACCCCCCCTCTTAGTTTCACTTGATGAAACTAAGTTTCGTTTTATGATTCCATTTTATAGATAAAAGAGCAATAAATCTAGTTTGTTTTTCAACAAAACACGTCTAACATATGGTGGAATCTTCTTTCCATGCTACGGATAAGGCACCTTTTCCTTGTCATCACTCACAGAGGCTTTGCCAAGCTCAATACCAAGTGCATCAGGAATATCCACAATAACTTCGCATCATCTAGGAGCGCTAACGATCTGGAGAAGCCTTATTCAGGCGAATTTGGGCTCCCCCAAATTCTAACGATTCACAGAGACGCTATTTAGCTATTTTTCGTAGAAAAAAGGGCGATTTTGAGCTTTTTAGATGGAATAAGCTTCCTAGGAATCGTTAGAATTCTGACACCCCCGATTTAGGGCAAATAAGCTTCCTGGGAATCGTTAAAATTGTAGTTCATGTCTGAGCCCGACGTTGACGGTACTATTCATGAAATATAGAAGAAATATAAACAATGACAAGAGCCCTGGCACAAAGCCAAGGCTCTAGACATCACAACTTTTACTTTTACTTTTACTATCTCCTTAATGTTACCCTTACTCTGATTCCTGCAACCCATACCTTAACTATTAATCGTACTATTACAGTAAACCTAACTCTGACGGCCTCGATTACTCTAAACCAATATAAACCTGCAACTCTGCCTTTTAACCCAACAATTAATCAGCCGTGAGAATACGATCATTAACCAGTGCTTTCAGAAAAAACACCTCATCCCTCACCGGCGCACGCCCCTGTTCTCGTTTAAACGACTTCATCGCTTCGTCCAACGACGTAGAGCTCACCGCTTGATTGCATGCTTTCAATTGGCCGAAAAACACGTCCATTTCCTCTGCATCACAAACCGACTCATGTCCGAGTAGAAAATGCACGGCATCATATCGCTGTATATCCTCAATCATGTGAAGCAGCAGTGCTGCTTATAATGAAATAAAGAACGCGTCGTCGTAGAATAAGGACTATCCCCAAGGAAAAGCGTTTTTTCCTCGGGAACATATACAATAGTCGAGTCGTCCGTATGTGTACTGCGAATCTGTTCCAGCATACGAACTTTGTTCCCCAGATCAAGCTGGAGCGTCCCCTCAAATACCATTCCCGACGTGCCTGGTCTAAACGACTCCCTGTCTAGCATTTCATTCTGTATGACTTCCATCGCGTGTGCACTAATCCGTTTATTCTCTACATGCTCAAGCAGCGCAGTATCATCAAAAGCATATTCCCGCCATTCGTTCAAACGCTGTTCGGTTAGACGATTTACAATAACGATCGCATCACCATATTCATTCATTCCCAGGAAATGATCCCAATGAGCATGAGTAATTACAACATATCGTACTGGGGGTACCTGCAAACGCTGAATTTCGGTCAGAAACTCCCGGGCGTGCTGAACCGAATTGCCCGCATCAATGACAAGGCTATATTTTTCTCCACATACCAGACCCAGTACGGGTCTCTCTCTTTCATTATCATTCACCATATAATAAATGGACTCGCTTAATTGTTTTAACATGTCAATTCTCCTCTTTTATGAAGTTTGAGATCATAGGCAGAGAAAAACCACATGTATCTTTGAATACATCACATGGATTTCTCCCTGTTTATGCGTTTACCAATGGAATCACCTCTCTCGATACAATGTTTATTCTTTTCAAATGTGGATACAATCCACCTAGCTCCAGTATCAGAACAGGATGCTAGAAGTTAAGCTTCCAGGCGTTATCATTTATCCCACTCCGCTGCTGTGTGCATTATGTGCTGTCCCCACTCATTCCACGCTCGGAGATACTCGGGCAAGTCTTGAGGATGATGTTTGTTACTAAGCCCGATCCGACAGTATAAATGAACCATCGCTTCCTCCATCAATCTGGATTGATGCATGTCGGCATGCTCTAACTGCTCGAATACTTCCCACAACATCGCCGGATCAAGGTCATCGGGTGAGGAAGAAAAGGCGTACAGAAAATCATAAATAACCGGGCCCACCATGGGAGACGGATCGATAACTCCAATCAATTCCTTTTGCTCAAACACAAAATTATGAACCCCTGTATCTCCATGCAAAATAAACCTCGCGTCCTCCTCCTTCTGAAACAGACGATTGACTAGAATTTGAACCAGATCATAATCTTCCGTGCCAAGCACGTCACCCAGATTCTCTCTGGCCTCTTCAATACTAATCTGGTTGAATTCCCTCCACGTCCTGCGCGGAAGCTCCATTCTTCCCCATGAGGCTGTATCCGCCACACGTACATATGTATTAAACAGCTCTTTCACCAGCCGGGTTAACCAGCTCTTCTTTGGTCCCCGATTGTAATGAGTTTCACCCGTCATATAGCTGTATACAAAACAGGTGCTGTCCGAGCCTGCAAAGAGAAGGCTCGGCAGCAGCCGTACATCACTGTACGTCTCCAGAAACTGCCGGGCAATACGGATTTGTTCTGAATCATCCCACTTCAAAATATACTGTTCACCCGAGCTTGCACGCAGCCTGAACACCCGTCCTGCCGTCGTGCCCGACATCATTTCAGCTTCTACAATTTCTTCATCAATCCGATGTTCCTGAAACAGCTTGTTGATATCTTGCATGTGTTGATTGTTATTATGCATATATGCTCCTGTTCTCTTTTATACTCTGAAATCATAGGCTGATCCGCTACCCCTTCTCGAACGGATTATCCGCACTGGTCACTTCCTGTATAATTACGATTGGATCGGAGATCAAGCCAAGCTCGTCATCTTTGGGATACGTTACCGCTATAGTAGGTTCTGGCCCGGCAAATGCCATCATCGACTCCATATCCTCCCACATCGTACACAGGAAGAAATGAGCGTAGGCCCCCTGCTCTACCACCTTTAAATACGCTCCGCGATTTCCTTCTACCGCCAACGTATCTTTTACCCCTGTTTCATACTCATATTCCAGAAAAGCTTCCTTATTCTCCAGCGGCACCGCTCCATGCCATGTTCTGGCGATCATACAATCACTCCTAACCTCAAACTCGGTCCATTTTTTATTGTAACATGTGCGATAAAACCGGCTGTACAATTTATCCTTTATTTCCAACAATCCAATGTACCGCTTCCAAAATATCTGCGGCAATGTATTCCGGCTCAGTCTCTGCCCATTTATCTCTGAATTTCGTTAATGAAGATTCGCACCAGCCTGTTCTGACCATAATCTTGATTGCTCCTACAGCATGAGCAGCAAGCATATCCGTCTCGCCTACATCACCAATAACGATGCACTTCGTCAGATCCAAACCGTGCTGCGCTGCGGCCTGAAGCAGCATGCCTGGCTTGGGTTTTCGACAGCTGCACTCTTCCTCATGTGAGCAAATATAGGCCTGATCGAAGCCATATTCCTGAAACTGCTGCTCAAATTCCTGAACGGTCGCTTGTCCGCGTGAAATTCGGTGTTGGTTGGTAAGGGCAAATACCTTCGTTCCCGTCCCCTTAAGAAGCTGAATGGCTTCCTGTGCATTCGGATATAACTGAAAATCTCTCGGATGAATAAAATGTCCCGTACCTCCGATGGTGCCATCTCTGTCAATAAAAACAGCTTGAATGTCTCCATTTGCATACCTCATATTCATTCACTCCCGATCAAGTTATGGGCCGAGCCTACTATCCAATCAACATATGCATTTTCTACCGTTACACCTTTTCATCTAATGTCTCTCCCTCACTGTATTCCTGCCATACCAAAGGTAGAGAGAATCGCTTGTTCATATCTCTCCCACTCAAAACAAAATGGGCCTACCTGAAGTTTTTGATCATCCAGCATAAAATCTTTCCAGATTACGATATCATCCTTTCGATCAATCTTCACTGAAATATATCCACATTCCTCATCCCCACACCAAGGACATACGAGAATGGGATAGCGGTCATACATGAATTCATGCGGTGTTCTAAGCAAAAAATAATCGAGCAGCAGTTTCTGATAGTCATCACTGCCCCATCCCAGACAGGGAACCAAATCATAATTTTTTTCCATCCTCTGGTAGAACGATCTTCCATCGATAATAATATCCGCGAATTTCGTGTTTTTGTTTCCGTCTTGCTCTGGATCATGTTCTTCATATCTTTAGATAATCTGGTTTCTATGGTGCTAATCTTCAAATATTTTCTTCTCCTCACTCTATCTCGGCAACAATATCAGTGCAGCGTACAATTAATTCCGACATTGGTTCTCCGTCCAAAAGCACATGAAGCTCATATCCGTTGTCGATTCGATACAGCTCCTGATACAGCCAGTATCTGCCGACAAGCTCGCCCTCTTGCTTGAGAATCTCAGGTGCAGTCAGCGTCAGTTTGTTGATCTCAGTAAAGCCGCCTCTCGGGTCAAACCGCAGGACAAGCTCATCGCCCGTCAGCAGTTCCGTCAACTGACAATCATGAAATTGCAACTTACGATGAATGTCAGCCGGAATATTCTGCTTTACCATAGCATCCCTGTACTCCTGCAATACACGTTCCATCTCTTTGATATTTTCTTCACTCTTCTTCTTAAGCTGCCGCATGACCTCGCGTGTGCAGTACCCCAGCGAGAATACACGAATATCCGCAATCTGTTCCAAAATCTCCGCGGGCAAGCGCTCCGCATGGTACTTGTCATTCCATTCCATGGCTTCCAGGTAGTCTTCTTTACACCGCTTCTCATCAAAAGCAGGACGAGCATCGTACTCGGCAATCAGCTCCTCGATATGAGCACGCTCTTCGGGAGGCATATGATACACGAGTTGATCTTCCTCCGTCACGTCTTCCCCGCTAAATGCTTTGTCTACCCGGGTCATGACCTGACCATCATGCTCCAGCATGAAACGTGGATCGGTGTCGTACACATCTCGCTGGAGCTTTACATGCTCTTTTTCCTTCCGTTTATACAGCCGTTGATAAAGAGCTTCGTCCAGTGAAGCCGCCCCTTTATGTACTCTCATGCCAAAATGAAGCCCTGTCTGCTGACAAGTTTCGTACCACTCTTTTGTTAAAAATTTCATAGGCGCCTCTCCTGCTCGTACAGCTTTTTAATCTGCGAGGCAAATTTGGCTGCACCAGGGATATGTGTACGTTTGAAATACGCCGTTAACTGCTTCGGATGATTTTTGACCATGTCATATTCGATGACCGTGTGGGCAACGACTGATCTTGTGAATCCCAACACCTCCACCACCTCAGACCGATCCCCCGCTTCCGGTTCCTCGCCCGCAGCGAATTCTCCGTCCGGATCATCATCTAACTCTTCACTAAACGTTAACCTCGCAATTACATACGACATAATGGATGCCTTGTCTTCGTCGATCTGCCCCATAATCCACTGTACACATTCCTCTTCGGTTGGCGCAGGGCTGTCAACTCCCTCCAGAACATATTTCCGCTCTTTAAAAGAATCCATCAGGATAGGTGCTTCATAACTGGCATGTTCAACAAATTTCAGCTGAGGTTTAAGCTGAACGAGTTCAGCTATCCTATTTTGATACCAATCGCTGGTTAGAAATTGCTCTATGGTTTGCATCGCCGTTCCTCCAGAATCTCCAGTCTAAACAATCGCTTATATTCAACAGACGTATTTTGCTACGCCAAGGTTTGAAAAAATTTATACTTTATCTCTTTGTCGTTCCGCGCGGCCCATTCATGGACGGCTTCTACCCCTGCGGTCTCTTGATCTCTCTTAAAATAAAAGCATAAATCCGTCGGTACAAGTCGTTTCCCATACATTTTAAGGCCAATCCGTCTGTAGTTGATGTAAATACACTCAATCTGGGATGCATCGTATCTCCGATTTTTCATCGAAATGACATGATCTGCCTCCAGCGCAATGTTCGGTTTGGAGAACAGCACACGCCGAATAAGAAAAACAATATAAACTAAAATATAAACAAACAATAATAAGCCAAAGTATTTCAATACACCATTTCCACTAAAAAAAACACTTCTGAATATAATGATCTCTATCATCAGCATACACATCAAGTTTAACAATGCTCTTGGATAAAACGTCTTAAATATGATGAGATATACCTCCTATTCATTCTCTATATTAATCTGCAGCCACTTGGAAGGAGCCTTTTTGGCAAAATGCTTTTCCACAAAGTCCAAAGTATCATCAATTCCGGGCAAGGCTGCGTGCTGCTTTGCTTCTTCAAATGTCATCCATTGGTAATCGCTATGCTCATGATTTAACTGGACAGGCTGATGCTCGTTCACATACCCTACAAAGACAGGGGCCATATAAATATAATCCTCTGTCGGTGAATAGAACTGCTCGAACTGATTAGACGTATATAAACGTACCTCCGTGATGCCCGTTTCCTCCCGGATTTCCCGAAGCGCGGCTTCCCATGCCTTCTCACCATGCTCAATACCGCCACCGATATAACACCATTCGTTATGCAGCATCCGGCCAGCCCGCTTGAGCATCAGCACATGGTATTGGTCCAGACACCTTTTCATCAGCACAACAGCCACCCCTTCACAACGGATCGGCACGGTCTGTTTAGATGGATCGGTTGCATCGGTTGAGTGTGCCGGAGTATCCTTTGTGGACTGATTAGCTTGTGTAGATCTATTGGCTTGCTTGTTTTGGTGAGAATAGCCTGATGGATTCGTTTGATTCGCTCGGTTTACGCCTTGAGCATTTACGGTATCGTGCATTTGTTTTGCCCTCCCGTTATTCACGTTTCTGAAGATGTAAAGTCCTCCAGCACCTTCGACCGATCTCCATACACTTTGTCCAGATGCTCTTCCCCCCAATAGCACAGAAGATCCAGCGCAGGCTTGAGTCCCCATCCGTATTCCGTAAGCTCATACTCCACCTTGGGAGGCACTTCGGAGTAAACTTTGCGCTGTACAATCTCGTCTTTTTCCAGCCCTCTAAGCTGGGTCGTCAGCATTTTCTGCGTAATGTCCGGGATCAGCCGCCGTAGCTCCGAGGTCCGTTTGCGCCCTGTGAACAAATGATAGATAATGAGCGGCTTCCACTTCCCACCCATCACTTCCAAAGCTGCTTCAACACCTACCCTATATTTCTTGGGAGCATCTGCACCCGTTTTTGTCTTGTCTTGTTCCGTCACGCGCATTCCTCCATATTCCCTATCTGCCCAACCAACATAATTTACACCGACACTTCTTCAATAAAACAACCTTTTTGCACCTTTCATCTGCATGCCGAGGACCATATTGCGGTCTTCCAATCAAGGCACATTCATGTTCTTAGGGCAATTTCATCTCCCTATAGAACATCAAAGTGCGTACTTCCAGATGTTCTCAACCCTGTTTATAATAGCATCATCCAAGGAGACATGGCTACCTAACCACGCTCCAGAAAGGCTGTGATTGTTAATGAACGTATTAGTCGTTGTATCCCATTCCCGTAAAGATTCTCTGACCTTCCAGGTCACTGATCGTTTCGTTAAAGGACTGGCAGAAGCGGGGCATCAAACAGAAATCGTGGATTTACATGAGATAGGTTTCGATCCGATTCTACGCGCAGAAGATGAACCTGACTATACGCAGGAAATTCAGCGCTTCTCCCCTCAGATTGAAAAGGAGATCACACGGCTCAGGAAACACGATGCCATTGCTTTTGTCTTCCCCCTGTGGTGGTGGCATCTGCCAGCGATGCTGAAAGGGTATATTGACCGTGTGATGAACAACACCTTTGCCTACGGTACGAACACACTGCATCATGAGCAAATTCTATGGATTGCCCTTGCCGGTGTGACCGAAGAACAGATGAACAAACGGAACTACGGTGATTCCATTCGCAATCTGCTTAATGTCGGTATCGCTGATTATTGCGGCGTATCTAATTCGAGAGTTGAGTTTCTGTACAGTACCGTAGAAGCCCCGCCGGAGCATTATGAGGAACTGCTGAATCAGGCATACGAGTTAGGCGTTAACTATGCCAGCCATTCTGCCAAGCCACTAACAACCTAAATGCCGAGAGTGCATCCGCGACGTTAAACGATTGAAAATAAACACACCAAAAAAGGCCGCTCAATTGAGCGACCTTTTGTGTGTTTCGTGTTGCTTCACGATCCGGGTTTTGTGCTATTTTACAACACTACCTTGGTTTCTCTATATTCGCTGTACAAGACTCTCCAGCTTTTATTTCATTGCTGCAAGCAAGAATTTCTCCAGCATGCTAGTATCCGTAATGCTCTCGTTGCACGCCTTATCATCCATACACACATACTGACCAACGGAAGCAAAATTGTCCGCCGATTGTGCCTTGGTCTTCACGTTGAAAAATCCAAGCTCCTGATGGCGATGGCAGAACATGCAATATCCCTTCTTGTTCGTAGGCGTAATTCGTCCCTCAATACCAAGGAACTTGCCTTCAAGTCGGTAGACGATAAACAAACGGCTAGTCGCAATGTCAAGCCATCTTAGGTACGTCGTGTGTGCGTAATCGATGGATTCCAGATCAGGCAGCTTGAGCTTTTTGGCTTTGGGAAACAGCTTCTGGATTTGCTTGGCTGTGACCTGTGGATATGGAATCAGGTAGTCTTCAAGCTGATTCAAGTAGGTCTGCACGTCATGCGGCGTCGCATACGTGGATAGCTGCTCCAGCAGCTGCTTCTGTTCCAGCGTCAGATTCTCGAAGATACCAACGGCATTCGTACTGACGGTGTAGCGGACCGTATCCAATACTTTGGGGTCTACGACCGAGCGCAGCGTTTTCAGCAGAAATTCGGCTTGTTTATAAATGTAGTTATATTGATGATTATGAATAAATGGTGTTTGCATGGCCTTCAGCCCCTTATTTATAGTGGTCAAGCAAATAAGGTGCAAAGCCTGCGGATTGAACCATGATGTTGGTGTTGCTTACTCAGGGCAAACGATCTCATTTTGTCGCGCCCTACACAAAGTCCGCCCCTATTCAGGCTTTGCGTAAGGCTTTCTAGCGAACGAGCAATCCGGCATCATCCATATTGCCACGTCATAACCCCCAATGCAGTCGATATATGGGCATTATAGCAGGAATGGGGGGAAGGGAGCAATGTAGTTTATGTTGTCTGATGTAGCTCGAAACTTTCTAGATTCAAGTTAAATTTACCTTTAATAAGTATATCTAACCCTAACAAACCGTTAATATTGTGGTACTTAAAAGAAGTGAATTCTATAGGCACATCTCTTAAAACAAAATCCTCTACCTGTATGCCTTCAATTCTTTTACTAAAAGCATGCTCTTTTCCACCTATACCATAACTCGTTACAATCTCGTCTTCCAAACCAAACCTAATTCCGATATCATCCACTTTGTCCTGTGAAATCAAAGTATGACTCGCTCCCGTATCAATAACCACATTGCTGACCGTTTTTGTTTTTCCATTAAAATGAACAGTCACTTCTGTGAATAATAGGCCTTCTCTGTATTCTACTTTCATTCACATATTTCTCCTTAAACCTACATTATTTCTCACTTTAACAACCACTTGGTCTTTTGAGGTATGATAAACCAAGGTTTTATCCCTGCTATTGAGTAACTCTTGAGTCGCTTCTGCATCACTCACAGGCCCAATAACAGCTACCTCATCGATTACTTCTTGGCTCTCTGACTCTTCTGAATGCAGAATCTCAAATTTCACAAATTGATTCGGAAAAATCTGCTGGACCTCATGCCATTTCATATCTTTCCCTCCTCATTGGTTATATTGCTTTTATTATATCATGTACTTAACTGGCGTTAAGCCAATCATGCATGATACCAATACATCGAATGTTCTCCTATCTTTTCAAAACCTAATTTCTGAGCTAGTTTGTTCGATGCACCATTATCCGTATGACAGCTCCAGTTGGGAGTAAGATTTTGTTCTAGACAGTCCTGAATAAAAAGCATGCCCAGCTTGCTCGCTAACCCTCGCTGCTGAAACTCTTCAACCGTAATAATGTCAATCTCAGCATAGCCTCCGCCCACATATGGTGAAGTACAGACACTAATCAATTCTTCATCTTTCATAATAAAATGCCCGATTCCATGGGCACAGAACTTCTCGGCGGTTGGCCATACAAGCTTATAATAAGGGTAAAAATGTTCCCTGTATTTTGTAGCGATATCGAGTTCTAGCGGGTAATACTCAAAGTGCTTTTGCAGAGTTATAGCTGACTTGCCATAAGACTGAACAAATTCATTATAGAATTCTTTAAAACGTTCTTGATTAAAACGATAATATGTACGTGAGATTTTCCGGGAATATTGAATAGGATAGGCATCCATCCGGTTCTCCCAAGCCTCGGTGTAGATACCCAAAGCAAAAAAATCAGGATGATTCGACTCATCATTCATGTACTGAATGATATCCTGAACAAAAGCATCATTCGTTTCATCTCCAGCCACACCGTAGAAACCACCACTACTCGTAATAAATGCAGAGGTGATTTGCTTTCCTTCATTTACATATACGCTTCCCTGCTGTGTACCGTCGATCACTGCAAGTGCATATACGGCTTGATTTCGAATCGTCTCCAGCAAAGGCAATACAGTTGAATACTCGTTCGGTACAAGTGCTCTCATGTCCAGTCCTCTTTCCTGCTATATGTCTATCTTCTATTTAACCTTATTCCTTATGATCTTACGTATGAGAAGAATTACGAATATCAACAAACTTATGACACCACATCCGGCATTAACCCAAACCTGCCACATAGGTGCATAAAACCATTTGTACACAGTACCTGATATAAAAGCGACAAATACAACGAACCAGAACCATAGTTTATAACTCTGATATATCCATGAGAACATCTAACTCACATCCTTCGTATGTAATGGAGCCTCTTCACCTTAATCTTGCTACAACGTTAGTATCGCATGAACTTCACCACAAGCCAATTCATCACCCGTAAGTTGAAAACCAAGAGAGTCATAGATTTTCTTAGCAGCCACATTTTCCGGTTTATACGTTAGTTCTACCACTTTGGCTTTCCCACGCGGGGCTGAACGTGCATACGCAATCGCTTTTTCTACCATCTCTCTGCCGTATCCATGGCCTTGGTACCGATGGCCAATCATCATTTTGAAAATGCCATAGCTACTGTGTTCGAAATTTCCATCCCCATCGTCATAATACATCGAAATAAATCCGACCATTCGTTCATCCTTGTATACTGCAAATGTGATAATGATCTGCCCCTCATCCGAGGCTATGTACGCTTCTGCAAGTGCATGCTGATTAGAAGAGATGAATTGCTGCTGATCCGGAGAAACCTTGAGTTCAATACATTCTATAAAGTTATCCCAAGTGATTTTTCTGAATTCCATTTCTTTTCCCCCTGCTTGTAGAGTGAATTGTAAATGCTCCCCCATACATTCTCTTGTATATGTTCATCGTAGTACTTCAACTCAGTACTTCTCTCTAAATCGTTCGGCCCACCAGTCCTTCTTCATTAGATATTCCGTTCTGATCGGCAGAATCAAGTAGTCATCTGCGACTTCAATCGGCTCATGAGGACCGTTATAGATTAATTCCACATTCATATGAAAGGGGTGAATAGTTCTGCCCGTTTCCATCTCAAACTCCCGAACATACCGTATAACATCCGGTATACCTTCCCAATAATGCATCGCGGCTTGTCCGCCCGCGGGCATGTTCCACCACTGGATGAAGGATGGCCATTGTTCGATCAAAGCGTTTCTCCATCCATCATGCTCCACGGTTTCAAATTCAGGCTGGTTAAGCACAAAAGGTGATATATGATTATGGTTAAGGTCTGCAAACTTTACTTGGGCCTGTGATCGAAATTTAGATACTGCTGTTTGTCTGATTTTTGCTTCCGCTTTTTGTTGAATGCTGCTCTTCCAGAAATCTTGCCATTGTGTCTCGAACTCCTGATGTAACTCATCTGCTAAAACAACCTTCCTGTTAGGCCATGCACTGTGCTCAATGAAATACGTATTGCAAATGCCATACGCTCTGGCGACATAGACCAAAAAGTTCAATTCAACATCACTGGATATGCACACAGACCATGAGTTTGAATCCATCATCATAATGAGCTTCCCACTCCTCTCATTTTTTATTTTTCCTATCGTACCATTTAATTCAAATAAAGGTAACCGGAGAGATATAGTTAAACTTCGAATAATCCACTTACATAGAACTGGAAGCACTGGTAAAATAAAAACGGGTACAGCCCCTTTAACGCCAAGCTGGTGCCAATCGATTGAAATAGATAAATTTCGCGCCAAAAAGGATGTGATCATTTGAGAAATAAAAAGATAATCATTAGCATTTTTACACTGTGTATTCTACTGCTATTCGGTTTTATGAGATGGGACCATCTTGAATCTGAATCCAGCGCAGACCTTAAATATAAGTATGATCGATGGACGGGTCAGAAATGGGTCGAATTCTATCCACCACTAGCCTTCTCCTCCAATAGCATGGAGTTCCCACTCATTTACATCGATGAAATAGATACGAACGATATGAATAACTACTTAGCAAAACATGCTCTTTCTGGAGAACTGGTCAACAAGTGGATTGAGAGAACAAAGTTTACGGATGGATACTTAGGTCTGTTATTGTTGAACATCATCGTAACTTTGTATAGTTGCTTCAAGATATGGATGAAGAGACGAAATCAGAGATGATCTGTTAAAGACTACAAAAAAAAGAAGCTGCCTCCCTGGCCTTCCCCAGTTTGGCAGCTTTCTTTTCACAATGGTATACCGGTTGAACTAAAAAGATTTACATCGCGTACTCCGATGTCACCTCCCTACTCCTTCACAGCCCCGACCACAATTCCGCTTACAAAGTAACGTTGCAGGAATGGATACACGAGCAAGATCGGCAGTGCGCTGATGAAAATTTGCGATGCCCGGATGGTCCGCTGGGACAGGTTCGCAATCGCTTGCGGGTCCATCTTGGTCATGTCGCCCTGTACGATGATCGTCTGCATAAACGTCGCCAGCGGCAGCTTTTCCGAATCACGGATATAGATGATCCCGTCAAAATATGCATTCCAGTGTCCCACCATCATGAACAGAGACACCGTAGCAATAACCGGCACGGACACGGGCAGATAGATTTTGACAAACGACTGGAAGTGACCTGCGCCATCGATAAATGCTGCCTCCTCCAAATCTTTCGGCACTGTACGGAAGAAGTTCAGCAGCAGAATGATGTTGAACACCGCCACCAGACCAGGCAGGATCAGTGCCCATAGCGTGTTCATCAGCCCGAGTTTCAGAATGAGGATATACCCCGGAATCAGGCCCCCACTGAACAGCATGGTAATGACAAAATACCACAGGTAGATATTCCGTGCGCGGAACACACGCGTTTCCTTGGATAGTGCATACGCCGCAAGTGTGTTAACGATCAGCGCAAGCCCCGTACCCAGCACCGTCCGCTCCACCGATACCCACAGCGAGGACAGGAAGTTGGCGTTATCAAACGTCTTGGCGTAGGCTTCAAACGTAAATCCAATCGGCCAGAATGTCACGAGCCCTGCATTCGCAGGGGCGGACGAACTGAGGGATACCATCAGCAAGTGATACAGCGGCAGCAAGCAGAGCACCGAAAGGATGGTCAGAAACACATTGTTGAAGATGCTGAAAATGCGATAAGGCAACGTTTTATGATACATGGTTCATCATCATCCTTTCTTAGAAAATTCGGTATCCGGCAAAACGGTACGCCAGTCGGTACGAGATCACAATGAGGATCAGACTGATGACCGATTTGAACAGATTGACCGCCGTTGCAAAGCTGAACTGTCCACTGAGCAGACCTTCGCGATACACAAACGTATCGATGATATCCGCTTGTTGATAGATTAATGGGCTGTACAGGTTGAAGATTTGGTCAAAGTTCGCGTTCAGCACGTTGCCCAGCGCCAGCGTAGCAATAACGATTCCGATTGGAATGAGTGCAGGAATAGTGATATACATCGTCTGTTTCCAGCGCCCCGCCCCATCCACTTCAGCCGCTTCATACAGAGCCGGGTTGATGCCCGCCAGTGCTGCAAGGAAGATGATCGTGTTAAAACCAAACTCTTTCCACACGTCACTGATAATGACGGTGAACCGGAACCAGTTGCCGTCCCCGAGGAAGAAAATCGGTTTGATGCCAAACACCGACACCAGAAACTGATTCAATATTCCCGTCTGAGCCAGAATGTCAATCAGAATACCCGACAACGTCACCCAGGACAAGAAGTGCGGCAGATACACCAGTGTCTGGATCGTACGTTTCAGCGCCATCTTCCGTACCTCATTCAGCAATAGCGCAAAGATAAATGGAATAATCAAGTTCATGATGATCTTTGAGCAGGCAAAGAATAGCGTGTTCCACGTAATTTGCAGGAAATAATCATTGGTCCACATATACTCGAAATGCTTCAGCCCCACCCACTCCGAACCACTGAAGCCCAGCGCGGGCTTGTAATCCTGAAAGGCCATTAGAATACCTGACATCGGAATATATGAAAATATAAAGACCATAATGGCCGCTGGCAGCACCATGAAGTGCAACACCCATGGCTGTTTGTAGCGTTTTTTCTTGTTTTTTTCCAGCTTGTTGCCCGCATTCGCCTGCGGGAGCCGTTGACCCTCCATTTTAGCCTCCATATGAACCTTCTCCTGTTCCCAAAAAAAGTTTTTGTGTGTCTTGGGCTTCTCTGATATAAATAGTATCAAGCCGTTCCGAGATCTGACTATATAACATTGTTAGGGTCGATAGGGTTTTGTTAGTTTGATCTATATTGGTGAACTAATCGTGTTATTTACAAGAGCCACTCCGAGGGCAGAATAACCTTGAGGGTAGCTGTTATCCCCAGATTTTTTTGATTCCCTTCTTCATAGGGAAAATCCGGTGAGAAGCGTATGCTTCCGATGCAGCTTTCTTGCAGAAAGCTTGTAAGCAACCGCATTGCTTTTCCGGTTTTTTTCTGCCCTCTCCGTTAACGTGTGAGAAAAAGGGCCAACAATATAGTTAGATGTGAATGTAGAGGAGACTTTTTATGTATACATGGGAGCGCTTTAGCATTTTTCAAAAAGGAATACGATCCCGCTTCAGCCTTTTCGCCAAAATCAACCTGTTAATCGTCATCCTGTTCATCCCGATTCTGATTATGTACACCTATTCGAACAACGTCACGTACGACGTCGTCAGCAAAGAACTGCAAGTGTCCAACACCAAGCAGCTCACGTTCCTGTCCAGTCAGATCGATTCCCGCATCAATCAGATGATGGATTTCAGCCTTATTCTCTCGCGTGATCCGAATGTGCGTGCCTTCAACGGTCTGAACCTGTGGCAGGATAAGTACGACCAGATGCAGACGAGGTACATCATTCAGGAGAAAATGACACTCCAAACTGGTGTAACCGATCTCTGGCCTACCCGCTACGCGGTGTACTCCCAGCAGAACAAGGAGGTTATTGCGAACTACACCCGCGATACGGGTTATGATGAGGCGTATTTGAAAAAAAATATGAGCGGACAATGGACCTACGGGGATCATTCCACCAACGCGAAAGACGCCATGCAATCCTTTTATTGGTTCTATACGGATTCATTGGCACAGCCGGGCATGCTCACAGGCAGTAACCTGGTCATTGAAGCCAGCTTCAGCTACGAGAATATTCAGAATATGCTCGACACGTACAAAGCAGGCGGCCAGGGCGATCCGATCTTGTACCACAAAGGCAACGCCCCGATCCTGAACCGCACCGCAGACAAGCAACTATCCGGCGATCTGATCCGTTATCTGGACACTCACTCGCTTGAAGATACAACGCAAGATGTCGTGGAGCTGGGCGGTAAAAACTATCTTGTCAGCACCGTCAAATCCACGTATCTGGACTGGCATCTGGTCGATGTCGTGCCGCTATATCAGATTTTGCAGCCGATCTCGCTGAGCCAGAATCTGTTCTATGTCTGCATGATTTTACTGCTTGTTGTGGGCATATCCGCGTCTATCCTTCTGTATCGCAATGTGCAGTACCCAATCAAGAAGCTGATCAAAGGTCTGCGCCGCGTGCAGCAAGGTGATTACTCCGTGCGTTTGCACAGCAACAACCAGAATGAGTTTTCATTCTTGTTCCACCGTTTCAACGACATGTCTCACCAGATTCAGGATCTGATCGAAAATGTGTTTCAGGAAAAAATCCGGGCCAGAGAAGCTACGCTGAAGCAGCTCCAGGCACAGATTAACCCGCATTTTCTATACAACTGTCTCGGTTATATCATCAACATGGCGCAGATGAAGGACGAGCAAGCCGTCGTGTCCATGGCGCATAACCTGAGTGCATATTATCGCTACACCACCCGGATGGAACGGGAGACCTCTTCGTTGCAGGAAGAAATACAGCTGCTGATCAACTATCTGGATATCCAGAAGCTTCGCAACGGCCGAATCGAATATCACATCGATATTCCGGAGCACATGCTTACCCAATCAGTGCCGCGTTTAATGCTACAACCGATGGTTGAGAACTCGGTGATTCATGGAATTGGGAAATCATATACCTCAGGAGAGATTCGAATTACCGGGGAAAGTGCGAACGGGTTTGGTAAAATCTATATTGATGACGACGGCCCCGGCCTTACGCCAGAACAGTACGAAGCGTTGAACCAGGAAATGCTGGAGCCTTTGCAAGAGGAGGTCGGCTGCGGGCTCTGGAATACGTACCAGCGTATGATCCACACCTTTGGCAACCATTCCTACCTGTTGTTCGGCCCATCCCCACTCGGCGGCTTCCGCACCGAAATCGTCTGGGAAATCCCGGGCGAGGATGTCGACAAGGAACATGGGAATGACTCAGGCGGATAGATAGATTAATCTGATCATCTCTTAAGGGCCTCGCATAACGATTGCATGTACTAAAAAACGCCTTCCAACCGCTCATTATGGCGATGGTAAAGGCGTTTTTGCTATCTTTTTCGTATCTTCTTGCTTCGTATCTTCTTCGTACCCTCTTTGCTATCTTCTTGCTTTCTTTTTTCTATTTGTGACTACGTCTATACTTTCTTGCTCATCCGCTCATCCAGCCAACGCACAATATCCGCAGTAACCTCATTTCGGTTCGTTTCGTTCAGCATCTCATGCCGTCCGCCCGGATACAGCTTGTAGGTCACGTTGTCGATGCCCTGCTGTTTATAAGCGTTGTATAGCCGAATAATGCCTTTGCCGAAGCTGCCTACCGGGTCCTTGTCTCCAGAGAAGATATGAATCGGCAGGTCTTTGCGCACCAGATTCAGATTGCTCTTGATTCCAAGCTGCTTGAGTCCACTGAAAAAGTCTGCGAAAAACCCGGTCGTAAACACCGTTCCACAGAACGGATCACGTATATATTTATCGACCTCTTCCGCATCCCGGCTAAGCCAGTCAAACTCGGTGCGGACGGGCTTGAACGCATCATTGTAGCTGCCGAAGGACAGCTTGTTCATCCGGTGGCTTGGTACACGTCTGCCGCGGCGCCGGATCTCTTCTTGGGTTAACAGCGCAGCCACATGAAGAATAAAGCGCACATGCAACGTAGAACCCGACAAGATAACCCCCTCCAGTTCATCGCCATAGAGCATCAGATAACGCTGTGTAACGAAGGAACCCATGCTATGCCCCATCAGAAATAAAGGGAGTTCAGGATACTTCTTCTTAATGATGCCAGTCAGTTTATACAGATCATGCACCATCCACTCGAATCCGTCGCGATCTGCCAAATACCCTACGTTCTCCAGAACCTCTGCCGTCTTGCCATGCCCGCGCTGGTCGTGGATGTACACGATATATCCATTTCGATTCAGCTCCAGCGCAAAACGCTCGTATCGGGCCGCCGTCTCCGCCATGCCGTGGCAAATCTGCACCACTCCTTTAACCTGAATGTCACTCGTAGGTAGCCAGTTATACACATGGATTCGAGTTCCTTCGTCCGATTCAAAATTAAAATGATTCGTCGTACTCACAAAATCCCCCCGTAATGATACGTTTTCTCTTGATTCTCTTTTTCTTAGCCTTCTTTCTCTTCTTCTTCGTCGTCGTCATCTTTGTCTTTATGTATTTCTGTATTTCCTCATCGGCTTCAAGGTTTCCACATGCTGAGTGACCGTTCATACATATTCATCCTACTTCCCTAAGGAGGAATTTAGCAATTGAAATTTCACCATATATATCGAATGACTATACTTAAATATTGATTATTCATTCTTTTTTTCAAGCACATATGCGCCCGGAACTCTTTCCATAGAGAAGCAGATGGTGGTGTGATATACTGCTTGCAACACATGTCAGCTTAGAAGCGTGTAAACCCTCAAGCAAGGAGACAAAGCAACATGCAAATGATCATCGTAGACGACGAAGCACACTGGGTCGACAACCTGTCCATGACCAAACCCTGGCATACGCTCGGAATCGAACAAGTTCACCGGGCATACTCCGCTCGTGAAGCCCTGCAGCTCATTGAAACTCATCCTATCGATATCGTGATCTCGGACATTCAGATGCCGGAAATGACAGGCATAGAACTGATCGAACGCATCCGCATCCGGGACAAAAAAATAAAATGCATCCTCTTATCGGGATACTCCGAATTCGATTATGCCAAGAAAGCCATCCAGTATGAAGCCGTGGATTACCTGCTCAAACCGCCAACAGATGATGAACTGATCGGCGCCGTGCAGAAAGCTATCGACCAGTTGAACAATGAATGGGCGCTTGTCAGCTCCCTATCACGGACACAGTTTACACTGCGCGAGAATTTACCGCATTTGCGTGGACGCCTACTTTTAGAAGCATTACAGGGACTTCGTTTCTCAACCAGCGAATGGGAACGCAAACTTGCCAACTACGACCTGCCCTTCCACACCGGGGATGCCGCGCTGATGCTGGTCCGCATGGATAATGAGTTCGGCCACTACGACAGCCACGATCAGACCCTGATCGAATATGCCATCATCAACATGGCGGAGGAGATTATGGGTGAGTTTATGCACGTGTGGGGTGTGAAGGAAGAGCACGGGTATGTCGTGTTTTTACTGCAATTGAAGGAGCGAAGTGGCGATATTGGAAAAGAAACCATTCTGGAGAAGCTGTCCATTCAGCTTCAATCCAAAGTAAAACAGTTTCTGAAAGGTTCCCTCTCCATTGTCATGACCGAGTGGTTCACCTTCCCGGAACAGATCTACGATCGCTTCCGTCAGGCTTCCGCCTATTTCCGCCAGATCGTCGGGGATGAGCGTGAATTCGTCATGCGGGTGACCGATGTCGAAGCACCTGTGGCACAAGGTCCGCTGGACGTGCTGTACACTCCTCCTACCTTCATTCAACTGCTGGAAAGCGGCCAATGGGATGCCGCCGAAGACAAAATACGTGCCGTCTGCGCCGAACTGGACGAGAAATGGTCGGAATCATGGGAACACTGTATGGAGGCGGGTTTTCTCATCACCGCTGCTTTCACGAACCTCGCTCATCGGAACAAACTCACCCTGTCAGGACTCATGGGCAGTGAGATTGAACAGTTGCAAAGCGGCGAAGTCTTCTCCACCATCGGCAAACTGCGCAAATGGTCGCTCGGCGTACTCGCCAAACTCAAGGAAGGCACGTCCAACGAGGTCAAAGATACCCGGTCGGAATACGTGAAAAAGATTCAAGAGTTTACCGATAAAAACCTGCATCTGGATGTATCTTTGCGTGTGCTTGCAGATCATGTGAATCTGCATCCCACGCATCTGTCCAAGATTTATAAGATCGAGACAGGCGAAGGCATCAGTGAATATATCGCCCGCCTGCGTATGGATCGAGCATGCCACAAGCTGGTCACGACCACCAAGAAAGTCTACGAAATCAGCCTGGAGATCGGCTACATGGACCCGGCGTATTTTATCAAAGTGTTCAAACGTCAATTTGGCGTGACACCGCAAGAGTACCGCGACCAGCATTAAACCAAAGTTTTTACACTTTCACTAAGAGAGTCCTATCGAAACTAACAAACTCATATAGATGCCCTCCCGCTCCACTTGGTACAGTTACAGTGTAAAGATCATACATCGTAGGGGGATTGAACAATGATCAAATTCAAAGTATGGTGGTCCTTGCTCACGGTTATCGCACTCATCACCATCACTGCATGCGGTAGCAGTGGCGAGTCAGCCAGTGACAAAGGTTCCAGCGATACACCGGCGGCAGTAGGCTCTGCGGAAGCCGAAGCGGCGTTTGCCAAAGGAAAATATGACCCACCCATCGAATTCAGCTCCGTGCTGATGCCGAAAAAATACGCTCATGGCGATACCAAAGAGAACAACGTACATGACCGTTGGATGCTCGAAACGCTGGGCATGAAGCACAAAGATACGTGGTATCCGGCCACTGACGATCAATACAGACAGAAGCTACAACTGGCGATTGCATCCGGCGAGAAGTTGCCTGATTTCGTAACCGTGCCAACCAACGCGGTACTGACGAATCAGCTGATCGACTCCGGTCAATTCATCGCCATTGATGAGCTGTTCGAGAAGTATGCAAGCCCGATTCTGAAAGAGCACGCGGCAGCACATCCTGAGCTGTGGTATCCGTTCACGAAGGACGGCAAAAAGTACAACATGCCAATCATGGAGTACACAGATAACGACGATACGCTGCTCTGGCTCCGTGAAGACTGGATGGAGAAGCTGAACCTGGAAGCGCCGAAAACCATCGCAGACCTTGAGAACATCATGGATAAATTCAAAAACGAGAACCCGGACGGTTTGTCTCCAGACAAAGTATTCCCGCTGGCGATCTCGCTGAAAAACAACACCAACACCTGGATGGGTCAACTCGACTGGTTGTTCGGTGCATACGGTACAATTGAGGAGCAATGGAACAAAGACGCAAACGGCAATCTGGAGTACGGCTCCGTGAACCCGGGTGCGAAACAAGCCCTTGCCAAGCTGGCTGAATGGATGGAAAAAGGGTATATCCACGCTGACTCCGCACTATGGGATGAAGGCAAATCTGCTGAAAGCTGGACGGCTGGCAAAGCCGGCATTCTGCCTGGCGCAAACTGGGTACCGGACTGGCCTGCTCCAGACCTGCTGAAGAACGTACCGGGCGCGAAATACAAAGCCTACCCTGTTCCGGCTGGCCCAGACGGCAAGATCGGTACGAAATGGCAGAACTCTGGTGTCAACGCAAGTATCATGATCAACAAAGATGCGAAGCACCCGGAAGCGATTTTCCTGTACTACAACTATTTGCTGGAAAACCTGGCGAACCCGAAAGCAGGCAGCCCGTACGAGTACGGCTTTGCGAAAGGGTATGACTGGGATGTCGTAGACGGTCAACCGACCAGTGACAAAGAGAAGATCAAAGACTTCTCCAACGAATTCCCGTTCCTGACCGGCCCAGCGCGTATTCCGGATTTGTACATGAAAACACTCGTGAAGCTCGCGAACGGCGAGAAAGCTGAAACACCGTACGAGAAACAAATCGCCGAATTCCGTAAACCGGAAAACTGGTATGCAGGTAAAGTCGTGATGTCCCAGATCGACATCCGCAAACAAAACTATTTCACGGGCGCAGCCACACCAACCATGGTATCCAAGTGGAACCTGCTCCGTCAGTCCGAGCTTGAAACCTTCAACAAAATCATCTACGGCAAACTGCCAATCGATGCATTCGACCAATTCGTAGCCAACTGGAAATCCAATGGCGGCGACCAGATCACCCAAGAGGTGAATGATTGGTTCAAGTCTGTAAGTGGGAAGTAAGGATTAGTTGTTGGGAAAAGTAAAGCATTAACCCCCGAGCCGAAGCGAATTGTTCACGCTTCGGCTCGGGGGTTTAAGTTTAGAGCGGGGGCGCTCCCCCATGACATATGGGTTCGCGTTAGTGGATCAAGTCCGTCCATCTCCTAGCTTTGATCCGATTCATGACCTCTCTCCACCAACATCGACTGTCCTAGCAAAGATACAGTTAGCTGAATGCCGTCTCGCAGCCCATGCATGTATAACCGTTCATTTTCTATGCCTTTGCTAACGATGTAACGATTCTCCCATTCCGCATATTCAGGTGTCTGCTCGATGTCCTTACCTGCAAACAAAGCTTCAAACGCTTCGTCGTTTTCCCCACGTACACGACTCAGTTCAGGATCATGATCGATCCGGGCAGTCACCTCATCCAGCCTTGCCCGAATCGCTCGCTGCATCCACAGTGGAAAATCCATAGCTTCTCCTCCCCTACGCATTATGTACTTCACTCATTGCCGTACCACTCGACTATGTTTCGCCTTCGTTTCACTAACCCGTGCCACCAGTTCATCCACCCTCCGGCTCTGCTCCTGAACCGCAGGATTGTCCCACAACGGAATCGCTTGCTTCAAGGATGCCTCACCAAGCTGATTAAGCTTGCGCCGTTCCTCTTCCAATAAGTCAAGCAACCGGCTCATACATGCACCTCTCCGATGGGTCTAAATTGCGTAATATCTTGTTAAGACTAGACATGAGCAATCATTTTAATGCGATTATCGGTTTATTTTATTTTAATTCGATATCCGCATTAAAACAACCATTATTTCTCATACAATTTGGTTGAAATGAGAGGTGTACATAATGAAACATAGACAAGAACCACCTGGAGACAAAAACATCATCGGCTCCCGAGTCGTAGCTATCCGTAAAAGTAAAGGGATTAAACAACGGGAATTTCTCGCAAGATTGCAAACACTGGGTTTGGATATCAGTCAAACCAGCCTTTCACGTCTGGAGGGTCAATATCGTCTTGTTCAAGATTACGAAGTAGTGGTAATTGCAAAGGCTTTGGAGATTTCTGTGGGATATTTGCTTGGGGAAGATAAAGATTAAAGAAAAGAAAATTACTTAATTTCTTTTCTGGTGGCTTTCGTCATTGTGAAGCCATTTTTCAATTGTTCGAAAGAGGCTCGTTTTAGTGAAGCATTCTTGCACTGAAAGCTAGTCGCGATCGGATCAGTTCTATGTAGTCGAAATAGGATCAGGTGGCTTTGTCGATTGAGAATGTCCTTAGTGTAGTCATTCATAGTACCCAAAGGACATTTCTCACCACCATGACACCGTGAGCAAGAGTTTCTTGCTATGCTACACACGAACTAGACGTTTATTTAACTCATGACTTGTATTCTTTCTGACAACGAGGTTCTAGTTAAGGGTTACTTCTAGAGTTTTCCTAAAGGTACCGATCTCACATGAAATGATGATTAAGAACCTACTTACTCTATTGAATCAATAACAGACCCAAAGATGTTAGGTTGGCAATCCGCCCTATAATTAAAATTTGAAAATTCCGGAAAATTTGTATTCAAACTTTGTATTTATCACCAAATAAAAAATACTTTCAATTTCTAGTCCTGAATGCACTGCAGTACGTTTTATTTCATATACGTCTAATTCAATTCTTATCCTTTCTCTGTCATTCATTGACTCAGCATATTTTACAACTACTACTCGTTTTCTAAATTTCATATTATCTAATAGCTCTATTTTCCCCCTTATACTAAGTTCTCTTTCGATTTGTTTTTGCGCGACATACGGTATGTTACAAATTTCCAAAGAAATGCTCAGCCAATTTTGAGGTTTTTTTTGTTCTAGCTCAATTAGAAGATTTCCAAACCAATTCACTCTTTTTAGATAATCTCTACTTACATCACCTTCTATATAATGAATAAAAACTTTTTCATCTTTCTCAGCTGATTTATAGAGCCTTTGATCCGTATTAAATCCACACATTAGATAAGTATAAAGCAAATCATATTCATCACCATGATAGCTAGTATTTGCAGAATCAATTAAATATCTTTTCCTCAGATAGTCGATCTTTTCACTAGTCAAAGTCAAACATTGCATAATCTTAATTAGTTCAAATAGCGAAAGGATTGGTACTGAAATGTTATTCTGTGGATTTAAATCTTTCATTAAATGCACTGGAATATCGGCAAATATAACTCCAATTGGAATTACTTCTGTTATTTCTGTAAGATCCAGTATATTAATACCGCCACCAATAACTTTGAATTCTATTTTTTTCCCTATATTCTCTTTTAGAATAGATGAGAAGTTTTTGGCCTGGTCGTTGGTTTTTAAAACGATGTCCTGATAAGCACTATTAATTTCCTTTAGAATTCCTTTTTTTATATTTTTCCTTATCCCATTACTTTTTGCCTCTACGACAAAAGCGAAATTTTCATATAGTACCGTCAAATCATTTTCACCATCAAGAGTATCTTTATTCCATTGACTGTTTCTCAGCACTCTACTATTGGGAAACGATTTTAAAAAGATTTCATTTATCTTTTCTTCAAGAAATGTTCCTTTACTCTCCTCAAACTTTAATTTATCTCCTTCGATAGAAAATATAACTCTCTCAATAATGTCAGTAATTTTGTCTAATGCATTGTAAATATTGGGAATAAAGTATGAGTTATCAGATAACTTTATCAAAAATTTTTCTTCCATACGGTCATATAAAATAATTTCACTGATTTCAACATCATTGAAATCGCCCCACTTAAATGTAAATAATTCTAAAATCTCAGAAAACTGCTCGTCAGAAATCGATTTGATATAAAGATCTTTTAGACGTTTGAAACTAAAGCTAAAAAGATGATAAGAGTAATTTGCATCAAAGTACTTACTTGAGATTGATTCAATATTATCGCTTATTTTTTCTGCCAGTCTAATTATAAATTGTAAAACTTCAGTAGATGCACTTGTTTTTTTATTTTTATCATCGAAATAGCAAATCAATTCACGAAGAACATTAATTTTATTTTCTGAAAATTCTCTCAGGCGAATAAATTGATACTGGTTATTGAAATGTTTACTTTTTATATTTTTCTTGTGTAAGTCATGGGATTTAAACATTATCAATAATGTGGTCAACTTAACTATTTTTAAAATCCCATCTTCATTTATTAACTCTGTAGCCCCGGAATCCATACCTCCTACTTTCAATGCAAATGAAGTTATGTAGTCAACATGAAACTGATAAATTTTTATTTTCTCTTCAATCATACCTTTCAAACCTGCAATTCGTAACATCTCAATTTTAGCTAACATATCTACTTGGGAGAATTTTTTTAGCATAGTAATTAAATAATTCTCAATCAGTTCTACATCTTCTTCAGCATCTTCATATAAATTACTGTTATTTTTAATATTCTGAAAATCATCATTAATTCCATTAGTTTCGTCTAATAGAAAGGAGTACTTTCTAAATAGTTCATCCAAACTAACCCACCTCCGAATAAAATTATATAGTTTTTTTATATGACGGAATGTCAAGCCAAGTGCGACAGTTCCTCTGAAAAAAGGATTCGTGAGCGGTTCTCCAACGCAAGCATTTGCGTGGTATATTGTTGATGAGATCAAGTGAGCGAGGTCTTCATCCTCCACCTCAGTAAGATTAGTACCTTATAGGAATAATTCTCGTAGTAGCCCGTTTGCATTCTCATTGGAACATCGTTTTTATCATCAAAATAAACGCCCACTAATGCGGAGATTTCTTATAACATTTCTGTATTCACCAACCGCGAAGGAGTTGTCTGCTGAAATGCTTCTCCGAGTTCCTTCTAGCAGACCAAGGCTCCGAAGAAGCCGCTGCTTGATGATATATCAGTCTTCCTTGAGTCTGCTAAATGTAATTGTAGTATCTGTTTTTTGCTATCTCGTGATTTATAAGTTCATCTGAATCATGAGTTGGAATACCATTACTATAAAATTTCTTTTCGAGTGCCGAAATCTTCGTTCCATTAATTTTAGCAATTAATGCAGGATTAACTCCATTCTTCACCATTTCATACAAGGCAGAGTCCATAATTACTTCTACTGGATAACTCACTATATGATCTGGAATTTCAAACAAGTTGATAGACTTTAAAAATGTACAAAAGTATTCATTTAGATTCCCAACTCGATCATCATTATACACAAAGTCCAAAATTGATTCATTCTCTTCAAAACTTCTTTGTTTTGTGAATTCAGCGATTTTTATAGAATTCGTAATATCCCTAGTTAATCCGGATGGAATCCTCACTTTCACTTCATTTACTGTCATAAATCTAAAATCAGCACTAAAATCCGTTTTTTTCAATGCGCAAATTATCGATCTCTTTGTAGGTGCAATTAAAGTCAACTTGATAAAAAGTCTAAGTACTAAAAATTTGTAATACTTCTTTTTTTCATTAACTTTAGCAATTTCAGCTAGATTTACCCTTTCAAAATATCCATCGATCGCTTCTAAAATATCTACCAGCTCGGACTCATCCCAATAAGCCCTGTTCTTAGGATTTGTTAGGTTATACTTATTTGCTATATTGTCTTTAAAATCTTGGAATGACGCAATATTATTAAAGATATCATCTGCATACTCTCTCCCGACCAAATATTTATAAAATGCTTTAATTGATTCTAAATGACTTTCCATCGTACTAATCGTTTTGATCTTTCCCTGCTGATTATAATGTTCTATACATTTAATAACATCCTCTTTAGTAATCGTAATTGGAGAATTCCCTTTTCCGATTAAAGTAATATAGCGAACAAATTTTGTTACGTGGTTTCTGTAGGTCTCGTCATTACTTAAATATTCTTCTTTCCAGTATTCAAATAAATTGCTTTGCACTATGGTTTACCTTCTTCACTGTGATATTTTTACTTTCGTATAGTTCACCTAAACGTCCTTCGAAGTTGGATAAATTCTAGATCCAGCAGATCAAGATTCTATGCTCGAAGTGTGAATATTATTTTAGGGAAAATTATATTGTTCTTTAAAAAACTTAGTTTTCCATTATCTTACTTGCTCGCTCTCTTCAAATCTATACTGGTTATCTGATACTTTTGCCCAGTAGGTATGGCCATCAAAATAACCAAAAAAAGTTAGTTCACTCACAATATAAAGTGACCAAATACATGACTTTATTAAACTAATGTTGATTCTCAAAGATTCAGAATATTCGTCATATGAATCTACTCCATTGAAATCAGAATGTAGATCACTGATATGTACAAAGTAATTACTCAGTATTCCTTGAATTATTCCCAAATTGGGTATAACTTGTTTTCCATATTTCATAATTTTATTAACATCCATTTTTGCTTCAAGATATGTTTGATGTCTTGAAGTTTCGAACATAAAATATGCCACTGTATTCAAATTTTCATTTTATGTACTTGTACTTCCATTAAAATAGATTTACTTCTTTCTTTTGTTACTCTCTTAAAACCACACCGATTGTAATATCTTGATAGTCTACTTGAACTGTTAAAGTCTAACTGAGATTCTGAAAGCTTTGACTGCATTGGTTTAGCAATCAAAAAAACAATACCTTGAGCATTTCTTAACAAATACTTGAATGTATGGTTAATCAACTTTCTTCCGATCTCTTCTCCTCTAAAATTAGGGTGAACATCTAATCGCTGTATATAGTATAAACTTCCAAAATCAAAATGTTCATCGTAAACATCTTCATCAACTATTTGATCTGCCCTTGCACCAATTATCGCATGATCCCCATCTAGAACATCTAACCAATTAAAACATGATGTTTCCATCTCCTTTTTCCAATCATCTGGAAATTCAGTAATGTCTAAACTTGCAATTATTATTTGATTATCTTCTACATAGTATTTAGCTTTAATTTGATTCTCAACCTCTTCGGTTAAAGAATATTCCAATTCAATAAGATCAAGTGGATATACAAGTTTAATAGAGTGATATATTGGAGTATATTCATCAAGCTTTATCTCCGGGAATTCAAACAGCCTCCCATATGTCTCCAATGTAACTTGAGGTAAAACTTCAATTTGCATTACTCCGTTTTCAAAAGATTCAAATTCAATAAACATATCGTATTAATCTCCTTATTTTCAAGTATTTCGTGTAACGTTCCTGTATTAATGAACCCATCAGGGTTGTTTGCTGTGATTCCTCTCCGAAATCCTTCCCGCAGACCAAGGCTCCGAGAGGAGCCGCAGCTTGAATATTATGTTAGCTAATGTCAGATTCTTCTTGATATTGCTTATATAAGTCCTTTTCAATTTCAATGCAATGTGCTTTTTCTTGTTCGGTGGTCTTTTCACCATTCTTTATTTTTTTGTACAGTTGAAAAGCAGTTTTAAGTTGTCCTATAAAATATTCCTTCCCAAAAAATTTAAATATACTATCTGATGAAAATTCACCCATAGATAGTATTGAATCAAAATTATCACTGAAATACTCCATGATTTCTGTAGATGTCGCCTTTTTTGTCTGAATCCGGTTTAACCTATCCATATCATCGATAAGGGATGTAATCGTTTGCATACCTATTTCTTTCCCATCAATATTATAGGTGCCGTCCAAAGGCATATGCTTTTTCGGTATAATATATTGAACTTTTGCTAAATTCTCCTTTTCGACATATTTGAATAAATCTGGAGGTGTTATTACACTAGAATTTAGAAACTGCATTAAAATTAAATAAAACATAATGAGATTGTCTCCCATAGAATTTTGTATAATAGCTCTTGTTGTATTAATTGAAGGCATTAATTCTATCTTGTCGAAACCACGTTTATCTACATTAATAATCATCCCTTTATCAAGTACACAAACAACTGAAATTTGATGATTCGGATCTATTTCTATATTCATATCGACTAAGTTATCCAAAAGTGTTTCTAAGCTTGTATCAGATGTATAAGCAAACACAAATCCTGCTGTTGGCGACACAAATGGAGTTATAGGATGTTTAGGTAGACCTCTAACACTTTTAATATTTTCTACGCACTCATTGAGTCGGGTTTTGTTTAAGGATGATTTAATTTCGATAGTAGCAAATACACCTTCAATTGGTATTATTTTTGTACTATCCATATTCATAAGTATAGGACTACTAAAAGCATCATGAATAATAAGATCTTGTTGTTTGCTCTGCCTACCACTCAAATCTATTATCGCTCCCCTTGAAAACTCGTATTTAAGAGGGATATACTTGCGAAAATATGTAGAAAATATTTCTTCTCTACTGCTTCCACGCTCACCTTTATGTTCTATCTGGGAGGTCACTTCTTCAAAATCTATCATCATTTTTTTTGCAGCTGCTTTTAGTGAGTTTATAATCATATGACATCTCCTTCTTTATTCTGATTTCAGCTAACGTTCCTGTATTCATGAACCCCGAAGGGGTTGTCTGCTGAAATTCCCCTTTGAAATCCCTTCCGCAGACCAAGGCTCCGAAAGGAGCCACTGCTTGAATATTATGTTAGGCGATGCCTAAATGAATTACTTAACAAAATCTTTCAAGTAGTGTTTACTTACCTTGTTAGAAAAATCAATGAAGGTTTCTATAGATTCTTTAATACTTATTATTATTTCTGATATGGGCAACTCTTGTTCTAATTTGATTTCATTAGAAGAAAATAAAGAATTTAATAAAATTGTATTTCTTACGTGCTCTGCAAACAAAAACCTCTCGTCTTTCTCTTCGTAGAATATAATTTCATTACTTAACGCTTCTAATGCTTCTGACAGCTCGTTCCTTTGAGGTTTAGAGTAATGATACGTTATGTTTCTTGTGTTTGAAAATTTCTGTAATAAATCTGCTTTTTCACCGTTTCTAAATAGCAATTTAAGACTCATATACATCTGGATTAAATGCTCCGGTAAAGAATCAATATATGTCTTTATTTGTATTGATTTTTCAGACTCCTCTAGATAGAAAATAGCTTCTCTGAGGGAAGAAATGAGAATTTTAAGAATAGACGGCGCTTCTGATATCAAGTTCGAAATCACATCTGAAGTTTGGAATAATTTCTTCTTTAAGAAGATAAAGTCATTATGTATTACCGCTAAACCAACTATCCACTTAGCAACATCATTATCACATGGAAATACATCTTTCATGCGGATAATACCATACTCCATTATGTATCCCCCTAATTATTATTTACTATGAGGTTTCGCCTAACATCTAATCTATGTACTTCATTAACAACAACACATTCTACCTGATATCTGAATTACATATATGATAACCTATGCAGTGACTTTTGCGAAGAAAAATCAGGTTGAAAAGGAAGCGCCTTCTTCGTCTCAAGGGACTCAAACGACCGTTAGATACTACACTTATCATCGTCCTGATGAATAATAATAAACAACTGAACCAGCTACTACTTCATCTGGCGATACCTCTCTCCCCAAACATATCCCAACATTCTTTTTACCCGCAATCGAATAATTGATCTGAGAAGAAACAACGTTATATCCCCGCTCTTCCCCATGCGCTGTTTTAATCAAAATCTGATCACCGATCATCTCTTGAATGGTCGAAGGAAGAAGATCGTCCAACTCTTCGTTCGCCCCCATCACGATAGTTCCGTATTCAGGTGTATCAAAGACCAAACCTACGCCAAACAGCATTTTTGTTTCCATTCTCTGACCTCCTTATCTCTGATCTATGAATATCTCGCCTTTGACATCTCATGCTCGAAGTTCGCGTTATGTAGTCTAACGATGGCATCTCTCAATAAAGCATAACGTTCAATAGAATGGAGTTCAGGTGCAAATCTTGCTACTCGAATGCTTACTTGAGCGTCATCAAGGGCTTAGTTTCTTTTCAAATCCTCGGGCTTCGGGAAAATTTACTTTCGTTAATTACTATTGTTATCGATAAATAAAAAACAACAACTCTTTCATCACTTGATCAAAGTTGTAGCTCTTGGTCCTGATACACTTTCCTCGTTATCATGTTTGTATATTTTAATCTCGTGATTTCGATCAGTTCATTTGGCTGCATCATATTCAGGATATGACTATCTTTTATTAATATTTTACGATGACCTCGCCCCAGCCCTTTAACGATAATAATATTTCTATCCTTCTTCACATCTACGATTTGTCCAATGGTTACGAATTGCTCTTGGTTCTTGAGATCAAGGTAGGTTAGCAGTCCAAGTATACAAAATATAATAAAACCAGAAATGGATAATGCAGCTGCCCATGCAGGGGGATGATTCACGAAGTAGTTTTTGACAATGAATTGCACGCCAATGATAAAAATAAATATTATGATGAAGCCAAATTGCATTTTCAATTTCTTTTCAGCTCTTTCGCTCATAGGCTCTACCCCTCTATACCTTTTGCTCCATATCCGTTCAACATCCCGCTCTTCATTAATGGATCTTTGCGGAGATGAATCACAAAGTCTGGATTTGAAGTATGATACACAACGTTACCAGGCTCTACTCGAAAAAACTCTTTATTCGCATCTTGTTCGGATACGGTACGAATTGGTCAGGGAACAGTTCTCTCACTTTATGCCATTTCATGCGCTAAACCTTCTGTTATTTGTATTTTTAAAACTTTCTATCATTTTAACATATACATTCGAGAGAAAGATGTAGGCGATACATCTTCACTTAATTTATACACCAAATTAGCTTAGAAGGTGGTCGGACTTTTTTTAAAAACAACTCATGGTGTAAAGATAATCATTTGCCTTAAATGATATTATGTATTATATTAGGAAATTATTGGTTAGAAAACGTTTTAAAAGTATATTAATTAAGGGAGTGTTTGTATGAAAAAATTATTTACGTCATTGTTGTCTTGCCTGCTAATTGTTGGTATTTTAAGTGTTCAAGTAGCAGGGGCTAGTGGATTTAGCACCACTACTAGTTCTACTAATGAATCCGGTACATACGTTATCCCTACTGAGGATGGCAGTACATTGGAAGTTTCAATTGAAGAAACAGACAAAGAATACATTGTAACTTCTTATGTAAATGGCGAAAAAGAATCTCAAACAATTAAAAACAAAGAAACAAGAGATATGAAGACAATTGATAATGATGGGAAAGTAGAATATGCTAATGAGAGTGACTATATTGAAAAAGTTGCTCCAGATCCGATAATTAGCAACAAAGAATCTTTTACTACTAGTGCTGCTAGTAATTGGACGTTTGTAGATTCAGCATACAACTCTAATCCAAATGTGAAGCAATGGGGTTATTTATATAAACAAGAAAAAATCACTTTTGGAGAAACTTATAATCTTAATTATGATAAAGGGACTAAAGTTTCAATCATCGTAGGCGTCATTGTCGGCCTGGTCACAGTCGGCTCAGGTGGTATAATTGTAGCTATTCTCGTAGCGTTGGGCACAACTATTGTTGCTGATAAGATCACCAAAGCTATTACTGGTCAAGTTTATGGAAGATTTGCTGCACAAGACTTGGAAGTAAGATCTAACGGGAAGATTGGCCTTCGCAGTAAGCGAACGATCGTAGATGCTAAAGTGATTAATACAAAGAACGGAAAAGTTGAATGGGTACCAATTAGAGTTGAAGGCGAAGGAAGAAGTAATACTGATCTTTGCATAATCGGAGCATACAATGCTTGGCTTCTTAACTAAGGATATGTCGAAACAATCCACAAAATAAATATTTAAGATAAGTTGATGTCATTAATGTTGGCTTCAACTACTTATTCAAAGGAGATATGATGTATAGAAGACTAATAATTATTGCTTGTCTGATAGAAGTGGCTTTTTTAATTTTTTTACAATATCGATACAATAATATTTTAGATCTTTTTCCTTTCATTGGAGTGTTAGTTTTTTTCATGGTGCTGAGTTATTTCTTAAAAGTTCAACTAAGTAAAAAACGTAAAGAAATAGTGTTTTTTTTACAAACACTCTTTTTAATATTTATTCCAATTTATACGATAACCACACTTCCTCAATACACGTATGAAAGTGCGGTAGATAAGGTCACTCAGAATCTAGAAGAGCCTTATGTGGTTAATAAACAGAAGAATACGTTAATTGAAGATGAATCTAATGAAATTAAAAAAGGTTATATGTTCTCAGTGGAAAAAAATTCAGAAGTAAATTCATACGTTTTTGATCCATGGACTGGTAATTATCATGAAGTACAAAAATAAGATAAGCTGAGCTACTCGGTTAAATTGATGTAGATTCTGCTATCATGTTAAAATTGTTGTTTTAACTCTTTAAGAATGAGCATGAAACTCACTTTTAAGAATCGGTTCGCCGATTCTTTTTTTCTTGCAGATTCTTAGCCTTCCTATCATGCATACCTGCAAATACAAGACCGCGCAACATGAATATGATGTTAAGAGATATTCCTTCGAATAATTAGGAAACTTAATCTCTCTAATCCATGCATCCATTGGGCTTTGAATACTGAATATACGCAGTATTACCTCCTATTTTTCTTAATGGATCAACTTTCTATCATTTTAACATATACCCTTATTTCATATATCATTCCTGTATTCATAACACCCGACCCAGTCCAATGTATCCTCACTCGAGTATGTAAAATGTACAAAGAAACCGTCTCCTTTGGTATATGGTCGCTTTCGCTTCCATTTACTACGAAACGGTTTCTTTTGTTTTTCCCTCATGAAAAGCTGCCTCTCAAGTCTAGGTCCGACCTAACACGCCTTGGGTCCCGCATCGCTGGAGCTTTATTCATACCCATGATTGTTCAACCTTTTATACCGCTAAATGTAATGCCGCTAATAAATGTCTTTTGAAGAAAAAAGAACAAAACAATAATAGGTAATGTCATCAAGGTGGATACGGCCATTAATAGACCCCATTCGGAACCCTTTTGACTCTGGAATTGCTGCAATCCGAGCGAAACCGTGTAGGATGGTTCATTGGTTAAATAGAGCAAGGGGCCCATGAAATCAGTCCAGCTCCCCATAAATTGAAACAATGCCACGGCTAATACGGCAGATTTGGCTAGTGGAAACATGATCTGTAAATATATGCGGAACTCACTAGCACCGTCTAAGCGGGCCGCTTCGCGCAGAGCATCAGGCAATCCCATGAAAAACTGCCGCAATAGAAAAATGTAAATGGGCACTCCAAAAAATTGGGGTACAATCAGTGGAAGAGCTGTTCCTACCCAACCTAATTTAGTAAATAACAAGAAAAGCGGAATCATCGTCACCTGTCCGGGAATCATCATCACAGCAAGGGTTACAAAGAAAAGTAAACCTCTCCCGCGGTACTCTAACTTGGCAAAACTATATGCAACCAAGGGACAGGATATGATCACACCAAGCGTACTCGCAATGGTTATAATCGCCGTGTTTTTCAGATACGTCCAAAAAGGGATATACTCCACGGCACGGGAATAATTACTCCACAGAATGGGTTGCGGAATCCACTCGGGCGGGAATGTAAAGATTTGTGTGAGTGGTTTAAGAGAAGTCGAAAGTAGCCAAATGAACGGAGTAATGAAAAATGCAGAAGCAACAATAAGACATAAATAAGCTAACGCACGATTGATTCTTTTGATCGCGATAGGATTCATCCCTTACTTCCCCTCCTTATTTCCCTTGATAATGAACCCAGCGTTTAGACGTAATAAAAATAATTCCGGTTAATGCCATAACGATAATAAATAGAATCCAGGCCATGGCGGAGGCATAACCCATTTTGAAATACCTGAATCCGTTCTCGTATAAATACATGACGTAAAAAGTCATGGAATTCGCAGGAGTACCTTGCCCTTTGGTCAACGTATAGGGAAGAGTAAACTGTTGGAATGCACCGATCATCCCCATGACAAGGTTGTAGAAAATAACGGGAGTGAGCAAAGGCAGAGTTACCTTTCTCGTTTTCTGAAACCAGTTAGCTCCATCGATTTGTGCCGCTTCATAATACTCATCAGGGATGTCTCCTAGTCCAGCAAGGTAGATCACGACCGCTTGTCCAATACCCCAGAGCGACATCAGAATGAGCGAAGGCTTGGACCACGACTCACCACCAAGCCAAGAAGGCCCATCGATACCGATATGCGCCAGCATCCCGTTAACCAATCCGAAGTTTGGATGTAACAGCCACATCCATAGAACAGCCAGAGCCACTTGCGGCACGAGCGTAGGTAAGAAAAAGATCGTTCTGAATACAGCCATACCCTTGACCTTCATATTCAACATCATAGCGAGTGCCACACCGAAGAATATACTTAATGGAACAAAAAATACGGTAAAATAAATCGTGTTGTATATGGATTTCCAAAACAGAGGATCCTGGAACAGATCTCGATAATTATTCATTCCGACAAATTCACCAGGCTGCAGAATGCTGTAAGTCGTGAAGCTGAAGTAGATGGACATGAGCATCGGAATTGCATAAAAGCACAGCAGCCCTATAGCCCAAGGTGAAGCAAACAGCCACCCAATCACGTTAGTTCTGTGAAGTGCCCGTTTCCTTGCCGATGGAATTGCGCTTACTTGAACGGAATCGGCTGGTTTCGCCATGTGCATTCTCCTTCCAATTGTCATTCATGAATAGGCAAGGAGAAGATTCGCTCCCTGCCTACCGAGCACCCTATTTGTCGTATTTTTCTAAAGCCTTATTAACCGTCTCTGTTACTCGATCCAGGTTCTCTTTCGGAGTGCCGTTGCCGCGGGTAGCCTTTTCCGTAGCAGAAGCTAACTCATTCCACAACAGCTGTCCTTCAGGAATAACCGGGCGGTTGTGTGAATTGGGTAAAATAGTAATAAATTCCTTCATGATCGGATCGTCCTTGTAACCGTATTTGTCGTTAACCGAATCGATAACGGAAATTTGAGAGTCGGCGTTTAATAACGTTTGCCCCTCTTCTTTCCCTAAGAATTCGAGGAATTTCCAAGCAGCAGCGACATTCTTGGCCCCTTTAGGAATAATAGCGGAGCCGCCTCCTGACCATGTCGTAAAATCCGCTCCCGTTGGAGTCGGTATCGGTGCAACGCCGTAATTTAGATCCGGCTTAAATTTTTCGATTCCCTTAACCGTAAAGTTTCCACTGATCTTCATGCTGACTTGACCGGAAATGAAGGGATCCATTTCCTCCGTGCCAGCTGCGCTTGTGAATCCGGCAATGTCCTCGACATTGTATTTTTGGCCGAAGTCGGTCATCCATTGCAGCGCTTCAACGACTTTTGGATCATTTGCAGTAATTTTTCCGGTGGCAGCGTCCTGGAATTCGCCTCCAAATGCCCATCCCCAAGTATACAGCCAGCCTTGCGAATACCATGGGATGAACCCGATCCGTTTGAAACGTTTACCTTCCTTGATGGTTAACTTATCGGCGGCCGCTTCAAGCTCGGCGATCGTTTGTGGTGGTTTGTTAGGATCCAGCCCTACTTCTTTGAAATGATCCTTATTGTAAAATAGCAGGCGAGAGTCCGTATCCATCGGCATGGCATATAGCTTTCCTTGATAACTGGATTCCTCCCAAGCGAATGGATAATACATTTCCTTACGAATTCCGGATTCTGCTGCCATCGAGGATAAGTCAGTCAGCGAACCCTGCGCAGCCCAAGTACCGACCTTAAATCGGTCGAAAAGTGCAACGTCAGGCGGATTGCCGCCTGCGACCGCAGTCAGCAGCTTCTGATCGGATCCCTCGCTGGATTCCGTATAAACCAAATTCATTTTGATGGTAGGGTTTTTCTCCTCGAATGCCTTCACGACTTTATTCATATTATCTAAATCAATGGAGGTAAGACCATGCCACATCGTAACCGTTGTATTCCCCTCTCCGGCCGGATCGCCGGAGCCTGCCTTCGTTGAGCAAGCAGTTAGAAGTAGTAACATAGCCAGAAAGTAAACAAGAATTGGAAATGCGATTTTTTTGGATCTCCTCATTCAAAGTCCCCCTTAAGTTAAATGAATTCGTTTAACTTGAATTCCTATAGCATCCACTTTCTTTTCTGATCCATCCACAATTTATGTAAGCGCTAACAAGATTGGTGATATGAATGATTTGAAATCAGAAAATGATGAACGAAGTGAATTGGTTATAAGAATCCTACTAGTTACACTAGATATACTAAGTATATTAATATGACATTACAAATCCTGTCAATTGCAATATTACGACATGAATATGTATGACCTATGACTATAATTAGATATGTGAATCGATGTTTCGAGGTTCGTTAATCTTCTGTCTCCCACCCCATTCCCTGATGTGATGTGAAACATGCTTTACCATAAGAAAAACGGCTATCGACATACTTCACAGAAGACAGACGACATTTAGAAGAAGTTTTTCCTGCGATATCAGGTCCGGAAGGTCCAAGCTTTGAAGTTGTTCATATCTCTGGATATCAAAAAAGTGCCGAAAAGCCCCTGGCGGGCTTTTCGACACATTGAAAAATATCCTTGATTTTGTTGAGCTGCACTGAGCTTGTATTCACCCTATGTGTTATTTTTCACGACCATACGATGTTCAATAATGTTCAGCTCGGGAACGGCTGCTCCATCCAGCTGAGAGATTAACATATCCACTGCCAATTCACCCATCCGCTTCTCATCCTGCTTAATATGAGTGAAGATGGGTTGCCCCAAGTAATCATTCAGGGAGTCGAAACAAACAATCTCGAATTCCTCCTGAGATTTCCCCATCGAGTGGATGACTTGAGCCAGCATGGTAGCGATTAGAAATTCCGACGCGACAAATGCCTTTACATCAGGGTGTTGTTTCAAAAAATGCTTTATTGTTTCCTTATCGCTTTCAATCGCGGTTCCATTTATGTTTATAGGAAGGGTGCCCTTCAGGTTTGTCAATACATAATCTTTGTTCAAATTCATCCCTTCCTGGGTGAAGGCAAACGTATATCCGAGCAGCCTTTCCTCCAATGTTGAAGTGTTCTCTTCCGGCGGAGATAAAAAGGCAATTTTTTTATGGCCTTTGCTAATCAGATGTCGCGTAAGATCCATGGCTGCTTTCTTATTGTCTGTGTATACCGAACAAACCGGAATTCCTTTTAGATATCTATCGGCCAAAACAATCGGAAACCGATCTAATACAAGCCGAAGCAGTTCCGAATTATAGTGTTGACCATGAATGGGGGTCACGATTAATCCCTTGATGCCTAAACCCATAAATAAGTCGATCGCACGTTTTTCCTCATCCCGATCCCCGCAAGTTCGCTTGATAATGAGTTGATAATTGTGCTCGGCGCTCCGCTTTTCCATCGATCTAAGAAGCCGCAGGCCAAACTCGTCAGAAAAATCCGGTATAATAAAACCGATCAACTGCTTATCATCCTCAGGGACCAAGGACGGTTTTACCTCTGAATAGTGCTTCGGTTCTTGTTCTCCAATTATACTATCGGCCACAAATGAACCTTTTCCCTGTATTCGTTTGATCACCCCGGAATCGGCCAATTTCTCCAGAGCCTTTTTAGATGTAATGCGACTAACGCCAAATTGTTCAGCCAACTCTTTTTCAGAAGAGACTCGGTCTCCTTCTTTTAATCGACCTTCTTTGATCTCTTGTACAATATAGACATATATCTGCTCATATAAATGTAATTCCACAAGACCACCCTGACATCATAATATTAATATACTAAGTATATTACACAAGAAGTCATTCGCAAAGTTAATCAGATTACCGCCGAACTTCTGTGGGCATGCAACATCTTAGTGGATGCTATGGTGTCCATGAAATGTTTAAGAGATCCGAACGAGCTGACATTGAGGCAAGGCTGATCTACGAGCGAGGATAATGCGTCCATATGAAGGCATGACTTGGACAGGATCATCAGGCTGAATGTGTTGGAATTGTTCCAAACTCCTCGCACAAGCTGTGGGCAATCTGCAAGTAACCCACATTCCTATTCAACTGAATGGAGATAATTTCTCCGAACTTTCGTGTATCACGTTAAAAATTAACAGTTCAATGTAATATAATTGTTGTTTTTCATAAAATTTACCTTCATCGATTTCGTATAGTGAAATTTGTATGTAATGCATATACATCAAACAATCTCGATTTTAAATAATCTTTAGCATTGCATTACATAGCGTGAATAAGGCCTACTCTGCCTCATTCACGTTTAGTTATTGGAGGCGACTATGCGACAAAAAGATATAACACTGCTTTTCTTTTCATGGGTTAGGACGTAAAGTTATTGTATCTTACTATTTTGAATGTACAAAAAACGTCTCCTTTGATATGTGTCTGCCAAACACTTCCGCTTTATTAAGGAACGGTCTCTTTTCGTTTTATCATTTTAAATAATGGAGCAATGCCTAATCGTTTACGACTTATGGGACAGCCCCCACGAGTTAGACGTTTCTTATCATCATAAAGCAACTTCTCCCCCCAACAACGCCTGCTCAACCTGATCCACAATCCCATTGATCCCCACCGGCCCATAGCACCCAATCCATGTCGCTGCATCCACCGAATGTACCTGCTGTTGCTCACCCGTATCCAGCATCCCCAACACACGCTGCTCTGTCGCCGATATCCCATCCTGCATAAGTTCATTACTAAGCAAAAAGTAGTGACTCGCCTGCACTGCAGGTAATCTCTCAACCGAGATATGATAGGCCGTATCAGAGGTGTCTGCAACAAATAACGGAACTGGCAAACCCAAATCACGGTACAGCACAGCACCTGTGCGATGAGCGGCGGAATGCACACGAATGAGAGAGTCTAGTGGACGGATCAGGGCTACACTTTTGCTTGCCAATACTGTAGCTAATTCCTCAGACAGCAAGGCCGTTCTGCGAAGATAATCCGCAATAATCTGTTTGGCTTCTGCTCGCTTTCCTGTCAGTTCACCGAACAGACTCAGGATCGTCTGCCAGTTTTCATTACGCTTGAACATCACCACTGGAGCGATCCCACTTAATCGTTCAAGATACTGCTCATGGACCTCGGTGCAGATAATCAGATCCGGTGCAAGTCGTTCTACCGCTGGCAGATCGGGATATTCATATGTACCTAGTAATTCGGTGTGCTGGAGTCCTGCCCGAAGGCACTGGGGGAAAGATAACACGCTGCTTCCTAATCCAACACTCCCTACTGGAGATAAGCCCAGCGCAAGCAAATGATCCGCATACTGCACATCGAGTACAGCGATACGCTGGGATGTTTCAGTGACGATGTACTCCCCTTGCATATGACAGATGACCGGGCCTTGGGCTGATTCATAGGATGAAGCGGAGCGGTTTTGCAGTAGAGCCTTCGCGTAGTCTGCATCGGTTCTCGAAGCGGCGGCATGCCGGTAATGCAACGGCGGGACACCAACATACTTTTTAAATGCCCTGCTGAAATAATACATGTCCCGATAACCCAGTTTGTCCGCAATCTCACCGATCGAAGCATCCGTATGACGCAGCATGCGTGAAGCACTTTCCATGCGCAGCTGAATGACATACTCCATCGGTCCGAGCTGCTTTTCTTGTTTGAAACGGCGCTGCAATTGTCTTACACTGCAGCCCGCAAGGACAGCCAGCTCTTTCAGCTCCAGGTTCTGACGATAGTGTGACGCAATATAAGAAGCGACTACATCCACCATATCGGACTCCGCCCCCCCCTGCCCCCGTTCATATGCCATGATCAGCTCGTAGATCATGCCCTGTAGCAAGGCGTTCGCATAGAAGCGTTCCAGTCCTTCACCGCGGCGCCATTTGGCAACCATTTTTTCGGCGTTTTCGATCCATTCCGCGTGGGCTGCCGAGTTCAGCACAAATGCTCTGCGCAGCGGGTGTTTTCGGTACGAAGGCATAACAATAGAGGCTCCCTCCATGGAAGAAGCCTTGTACTTGATCACTATATAATGAATGTCCTCTGATCTGGCCGTCAGCGTGTAGGATGATCCCTTCACCGCATGACAGGCAAAAGAAGCTCCAATGTGGCAACCCTCGCCATCCATTGCAAGCTCCCCTTCCCCTCCATATGCCAGCAGCAGCACATTAGAAGTTACATCTGTTTCGTGTAAAACGCTGCCTGTCTGCAAAGTACCGCTATATCCGTCCAGCATCTTGATCGCTGTATCACTCCAACCACTTGTCTGTTCCTGCAGCGGCATTTCTCTCATCTCCTGACAATCGCATTATTTGCTAAGGCAAATGTCTCTACTATATAAGCTAAACAAACGATGTTTACACGTGCACTCCGATGACAGAATAACCCTCCAATCGCTGTTATCTCCAGATTTTTTTGATATCTCCCTTTTCTTAAAGGTGAAAATCTGGTGATAAAGGCGCACGCTTCGCTTTTTCAGGTTTTTTCTGTCCTCTCCGTTCCTGTGAAAATAATTCGTTCAACTTCTATAGTTACCTTTGCAAAGATAGAATGTTGCTATTGTCATTGTAGTTGAGATTCTTTCTCATTGTCAATTTTCGGACATTTGAGGCAATATTCCCCTGACATCTGGTACCAGAAACAGCAGGTGAGCCGCTCACTTTTGGCAACATGTACATTGTCCTTACAATCGGTGAAACGGGTCAATGGATTCTTTCTCTCACCAAACACTTGCCCGGACGCCACCTGCGTCAGATAGGAGAAGTCCTCTCGAATGGTCTTACGTTCCTGCTCCGTCTCACCTTCATCAGGAGCGAATAGTCGCCCGATCCGTACCATAATATTCTCCCAGAGAATACTCATCGAAAGAGGTGCAATCGTAGCCAGTGTCTTTAACAAAGGTGTAAGTTGTACCGCAAACATCTCCTGAACTGCTTTTTCCCGCCAAACGTGCCTGTCTCCCGTCAGCTCTTCAGCCCGAAGCTCGTTCACCGCTAGAAAAGGAAACCGTGTACCCTTCTCATGTTCTTCGAGCTTCGGATGATAGAGAAAGCTGTTCTCCAGCTGAAAGGTTACATGCTGATGATGAAACGTCATCGCAGTCACGAGCGGAGCCGTCCATAGATAGCCAAGTCGCTTGGCTAACATGGAAGCGGCGACCTTCATGTCTGGTGCATCAATATAATGTTGAAACCAGCTGATATACTCTCGGCACGCCTCTTCGTCATGCAGCTCACTCAGTGCAATGCTACGGACACTATGTTCAGGCGGCTCGCCAAGCAAAATCGAATGATCCTCCACCGTCTCTTTCCATGCGTCTGTCGAGAGATATCGGCTCATATTAGTTCGATCCGAGCAGGGCTTCCGAAGCCTGATCTACAATCAGATTAATCGCAAGCGGTCCGTAGTATGCGATCCATAATGTGGAGTTTACATCATACGTGCGTTTATTTTTCACAGCATCCAGAGACTTCCATACCGGATTATTCACCATCGCCTCTGCTTCTGCGGCAAACAGCTCATCCGACAGGACAAAATAACGATCTGCCCCAATCTCAGGCACCTTCTCCATCGAGATTTCTACAGAAGTGTCATCCTTGATTCCCGCGACGAGTTCAGGCATTTTCAGCCCCAGATCATTATACAGAATACCGCCTGTACGGTGCTCGATACCATGAACACGGATACCTTCTTTACGCGGACGAATCAGTGCTACCGTCTCATCACCCAGCTTCTCGGCCAATTTCGTTTTCATTCCTGCCACTTTCTCTTCATACGCTGTGCGCACTTTCTCTGCCTCGTCCTGCTTGTCTGTAATCTTAGCTACTGTAGCTAACGTATCACGCCAGTCTTCGTAGAAATCCAGTACCAGGGTAGGTGCAATTTTGCTTACACTCTCATACTGCTTTTCTTGGAAATCAGTCATGATGATCAGATCCGGGTCGAGTGCAACAATGGCTTCCAGGTTCGGCTCGTCCCGTGTACCCAACACTTCAACGCCATTTGGCTGGTCTCCCAAGTATTCTGGAAAATCAGTGTTACCTCCAGCGATAACACTACCTGCCGGCTTTTCGCCAACCGCTAACATTTGATCTAAAAACTTAACATCGAGAACTGCAATTCTCTTCGGTTTTTCGTTTAGGGTTATATCACCCTTCATGCCCTTGATCGTTACTGGAAAAGCACCGTCAGTCTTCGTCTCTGTACTCGCAGGTGTATCCGAAGGTGTTGCCTCGGATTGTTTACCGCTATCTGTACCTGTTCCGGCACCGCAAGCCGTCAGGACAAGAATCAGGGCTAGCATCAAGCCCATGAGTAATCGTGATTTTTGAGCAGCATAGCCTTTGCTTCCGGCCATTTGCCCCTTTGTTCCTTGTTTCATTTGTAAATCCCCCTTATGCATACTAGTGATAATGATTTTCATTATCGAAACATAAAGAGAGTATAAACGATCTGTGTATCGTGTTACCATGTACTTTTGCGACATTTCAGTCGGACTAATGCGACATGATGATTCATATTTTCCCCATTCACTATCCGCCTTTTAATTTTTCAGCAATATAGGCCTGTAGACGGTAGATATCCGAAAGAAGCTCTTCCTCCTCCGGTGTATTACCGTACTCTCCCAGCCAGCGCGGTGTACGAATATGCCAATCCTCTGTCAGGTATTGCCTCTCATCACGATACTCTAGAATATGTCCCAGGAAATATTCCAGTGAGCCGAAGGATTGTTTCTGATTATCGTTGATGATGGCTTGTGTATTTTCAATGATAGACTGCAACATTTGCTGGATATGATCTTCCGTCTTCATAGCTCCTCCTTCAGTCTCTTCTATTTAAATCGTGAAATGCCGCGTATTCCTGACTAAAAATAATATGTATGTATGCCTTTGCAAATCACAAAAACATCTATCTCTGACACCATAGATGTATTTTCGTTTCATTTGAAAGAAACTTCTTAACTTGATAGGATATGGTGATTCTTCCATTTAAGGAATAATACAATCAAATGACTACGTGACTACGTCCAATCAATTATGAACTTCTTAAATATGATATTAGTATGAGAGGTGATTAAGATGACAGTTTTGTCTACAGGCGTTATCGAAAATCGAAAGCGTCAAGTAACCAGCCTAGCCATCAGCGTATCAAATGAAGCTAATTTAAATGCAACCGCTCAGGTTGAAGTGTATTTGGTTCCTACGCTTGGCGTGAGCAATGCAGAAGTGTATTTTTTAAACGCATTTTCTTTAAATCCGTTTAGTACCACTGATTCTATTGTCACGTTTGACAATGTATATGCTAATTTTGATCATTTTGGTGTTCGTGTCATAACAGGTGGGGAGGGGGCAGATAACATTGTAGTGACTGTAACTGGTTTAGATAGTTCTGCAAATCGGATCTTCGAGATTTTTCCTGGTGAGTTAGGTCCAGGTATACCTGGGCCTCCAGGCCCGCCTGGAACTCCAGTTTTAACAGGAATTGGGGAACCCACATGCGCAATTGGTAATTTGGGAGACATTTATATTGACCTCTCCACAGGAAACACATTTTACAAACTATCTCAACCTGTTCCTCCCCCGGTCAGACCTATTCCTGCTCCAACCGGTATCACAATCCCGGTAGGTTCAACGCAGACGTATACCACAATTGATGCGGCTTTAGCTGCTGCTAATCCTGGTGACAGATTATTGCTTGATGCTGAGACCTTTACGATTACATCCACTATCAATGTTAACACACCGGTGACGATTGAGGGTCAAGGAATAGGACTCACTATTGTAACCACTACCCTGAATACCGTGACCACTATGTTTAATGTGACAGTATCGAATGTTGTTTTTCAAAATATGTCTATCGTCCAAAATTTCCCGCAGGTATTGAGCATTGAGACCGTTATTTCATTAAATAATTTATCGGCAACAGGTATATATGTCGACCGTTGTGAGATTTCAGTATGCGAACTTGGTATTTCCGTTAAAGTAACGGAATTCCAAATAACAAATTGCAACTTTACCTATGCACCTCTTGCTTCACGTCCCAATGGATACTACTATATCATTATTTCCTCTACTTCTGGTGAAAGCATTATTGACAATAATACGTTTGTATCTGACGCAGGCAATTCTGATTGCCGATTTATCATCATTACCAATATAGCTGTTAATTCAGGGACACTCCAAGGGAACTTGGTAGTAAACAATAATACACAACTTGTCTCTCCCTTTACTTTGCGTCATTTGCTAGTAATTGAGGAATTTATCGGTGCAGATTTTGGTTTGTATTTTATTAACAGCACTACAATTAATGAGGGAAATGTCCCTGTATTACTATTTAACGCAAACTTAAATATTTTTAAATTTATAGCAGCCTATGGAAATAGTGTCCAAAACACTGCAGGAAAAGGGATCATCGGAATTGACTCAAGTTATATCGGTACAACCAATATTTTCAGTTCAGGCAATACAATTGCAAATGAATTTTTTACTTCGGGGTGGGCTTCTGCAACCGTTCCGTCTAGTTTTATTGTGGGCTATAATACAACAGCAATTCCGACTGATCCTAATCTTCCATTAAATAATTGTTACTGGCTAATGTTGATTTCATGATGAATAGCTATACACTAGAACTCCAAATTGGATTCCATTGGTATATACAAGCGTCAAGCCTCTGAATATGGTCATCCTTGCGAGTGTTGCTATTGAAGCAACAGGGTGTCAGCCAGCTTCAAGCGATAGCTTTTGACCAGCGTGTTTCCCCCTGTCATAAACTCTTTATCCAACGCTCGTTCAAACCCCAGACGCTCATAAAGACGAATCGCCGACCCCATCATGTCCGAGGTGTGAAGGTACAACGTATCTGCACCTCGTTCCCTCGCCAGTTTGACACTGGCCCGAATAAGCTCTGTTGCCACACCTCTGCCGCGAGCCTTGCCAGTTACGCCCAGCAGACGAATAATCGGTGAATGGATGCCTAGCGCTGCATTGCCGTATGCCGTCTCGGATGAGTCATACACAAATACGCTGCCGACGATTTCTCCATCCAGTTCTGCGACAAGCTTGGCAATCGTTGATGATTTCCGGGTCGCTTCTGCAATGCCCGCTTTATAGACAACCCAGGCATCCTGAGGAAGCTCCTGTTCGTATTGACTGTATGCTTCATACAGGACGGCCTCCAGCAAATGACCTTCATTGGCAGCCGCTTCCCTGATAATCAGTTCCCGGCTGCCCGTACCCGAATTCGGATGTTGGCTGTCCGTTGATTGCCTCTCTGTGTTTGCCATTACTGCACCTGCTTTTCAGCTGCTGCTTGCTTGATTCTGCGAATCTGGTTGAGATGGTTCTGCACATGAGCGACAAAACCCGGAATGATCGCAGCTAGAGATACCGTCTCTCCTTTGAAGTTAACGCCTGTTTTCTCCCAATCTTCATCACTCAGCCGCTCCAATATTCCTGAGTTGTATTGAACCAGACCGTTGGCAATCGTAATCAGCTGAGAGATCTGCTCCTCATTTGCTTTTTGCCCGACGATCCACGCTTCCTGATTAAAACCAGGCAGCGTTGCCTGTGATCCCGCTAATATTTCCCGGATGCGAAAGGAAACGACGATGCTATGATCCACCAGATGTGCCAGCACTTCAGTAACACTCCAGGAGGATGGGGAAGACTTCCATTTCAACTGCTGCTCGGTCAGACCCGCAATCTCCTGTTCAATCTCTTCATAAGCGTGTACATATGCTGATATAATCGATTCTGTCTTCACTGTTGTGTTCCCCATAATTACCGCTCTCCGATCTATATAAGTTTAACTAAAATACTGATTTCAGGAATTTCTGTGCTTACACTAATTCTCCTGTAAATGCTTCTTTAAGCAATTGGAACGAACGGGTTCGTTGTTCAAAATCAGGAATAATTGTTGTAAACACAAAGCTGTTTACGCCGTATTCCTCCGACAGCTCAAGCAGTCGCTTCCGCACGGTTTCCTTGGTGCCACGTGTAATGTCCGCTTCGCGCTCAACCGCCGTATATGCTTCTCCCGCTTGCCTTGCGAATTCCGCTGCCTGCTCCAACGTCTGCACATTCACGGTTTTGCCACTCGCCAGTGTTGCACGCACCGTTTTGTGCTGTCCCGCCAGTGCATTAGCCTCTTCTTCCGTATCTGCTGCAATAACCGACAAAGCCAGAATAGCTTCAGGCTCTCCGCCATGTTCCGTGTTAAACTGCGTGCGGTACGTATCCAGCGCAGCGCGTGCCGTCTCGGGATCACTGTTGATAAACAGCGCGAACGCATAAGGGAGCCCCTGCTTTGCTGCAAGCTCCGCACTGGAAACACTCGTGCCGAGCATGTAAATACGTGCAGGCTGTCCCGGTAACGGATGGGCTGTCAGTCCTGGCTGCGCATGGGTTTCACCTGCTGGAGCATTCAGGAAGTTCTTCAGTTCTACCAGTTTGTCATCCAGTGTTTCCGGCTCTGCAATTCCCTTTTGCAATGCCTTCGTGGAACGAGGCAAGCCGCCTGGAGCACGCCCGACCCCTATTTCAACCCGCCCCGGAGCCAGTGTGGCAAGCACATTGAAGTTTTCCGCCACCTTATATGGGCTATAATGCTGGAGCATGACACCACCGGAGCCGATCCGGATTTTTTGAGTCTGTGCGAGCAGATACGAAACGAGCACTTCTGGCGAGGAACCGGCAACACCTGCGGAGTCATGGTGCTCTGCTACCCAAAATCGGTCATATCCAAGTGATTCTGCAAGCTTCGCCACTTCTACGGTATTTTTCAACGCCTCCGCAGCCGACTGGCCCGGAAATACAATGCTTTGATCCAAAATCCCTAATGTAAATGACATTTTTCTTCCCCCTTAGATATTTCTTCTGATGTTTCTTATCCCGTTTTCTTATATGGAATACGCACTATCCGGCGTAATGCGTTTGAGAAACTGCTTCGTCCGTTCTTCCTTCGGATAGCGGAACAGCTGCTTTGGCTCTCCTTCTTCCACAATAACCCCGCCATCCATAAATACAACGTGGTTCGCCACTTCCTGTGCAAAGCCCATCTCGTGAGTCACGATGATCATCGTTATGCCTTCCTCCGCAATCTGGCGAATAACCGCCAGCACCTCACCTACAAGTTCAGGGTCCAGCGCGGAGGTCGGTTCGTCAAACAGAATAACCTCCGGGTTCATCGCCAGCGCACGGGCGATTCCGACGCGTTGTTGTTGTCCACCTGAAAGCTGGCTAGGGTATGAATCGAGCTTGTTCCCGAGACCTACCTTTTCAAGCAGGGCGACACTCCGCGTCCGTGCTTCCTCTTTTGGCACTTTGCGGACAGCCACAAGTCCTTCCATCACATTTTGCAACGCTGTTTTGTGGCGGAACAGATTATATTGCTGGAAGACCATCGCTGATTTTTGGCGTAAGGCATGGATGTCTTTTTTGGTGTGCTTCCCGTAATCCAAGGTAAAATCACCCAGTGTGATATGCCCGGAATCCGGTTTTTCCAAATAGTTCATGCAGCGCAGCAGCGTTGTTTTGCCTGATCCACTGGGCCCCAGAATCGCAACGACCTCTCCGCGCGCCACATTCAGATTAATTCCTGACAGCACCTTATTGTCTCCGAAGCTTTTGTGTATTTGCTTTAGTTCAATCATGACACGCCTCCCCGGTTGTACGACCTGAACCGCTTCTCTGCCACTGCGGTCAGTCTTTCAATCATGATGGTCAGCCCCCAGAAAATGAGGGCTGCCGCCACGTAAGCCTCGAAAAATTTCCAGTTGGTTGATGCTACAATTTGCGCCTTGGCGTTAATCTCCACCACCGATACCGCAAAGGCCAGTGTAGAGCCATGCAGCATGCCAATCAGCATGTTTGAAATGTTGGGCAGACTGGCTGCAAAAGCCTGCGGCAGCACAATTCTCCGCAGTGCCTTTGTCGCTGTCATGCCCAGAGAATACGCGGCTTCAATCTGCCCGCGATCCACCGAGAGCAAGCCGGATCTGACAATCTCTGACGCATAAGCACCCGCGGTAATCGAGAATGACAGGTAAGCAAAGCCGATCAATGGAATGGACGATGAGTTGAACCCAAGTCCGAGTGATGAAGACACGCTGTCAATGATCATCGGCAGACCGAAATAGATCAGAAGCAGATGTGTGATCATGGGTGTACCGCGAATAAACGTAACATAGGCAGTCGCCAGCTGGCTCAGAACAGGAACCCGAAACTGGCGGAGAAGTGCCACCACTGTGCCGATGATAAAACCGAGAACCACCGAGACCACCGTGATGGCCAGTGTAATCGGAATGACACCGAGAAGCTGCACGAAAGCGGTCCATACAAAGGAAAGATCAAAGCTCATATCGGAGCAAACCCCCTCTTCTGCACTCTCCGCTCAAGCACACCGAACACCCGCTCCAGCACAAAACTCAAAACAAAATAAATGAGAGCCAGCGAGATATACGCTTCAATAAAGTGACGAGAGATCGTTGCCAGTGTAGACGATTTGCCCGTCATCTCCATGACACCAACACTGAAGGCAAGGGATGTATCCTTCAGACTGCCAATGACCATGTTGGCGAATATAGGCAATGCCGTCACATAAGCCTGCGGCAATACAATCCGGAAGAACGCTTGCGGGCCAGACATGCCCATGGCATAAGCAGCTTCTACCTGGCCCCGATCTACGGAAGCGACGGAAGCCCGAATCATCTCTACCATAAACGCTCCGCTATGGAGCGAGTAAGTCAGAATGACAAAGTAGATTGCAGGTGCGCGGTTCGCATTGATACCGAACAAACCCAAAATTTCCGGCACACCGTAATAGAACAAGAACAGCTGAATCAAGATCGGTGTACCGCGAAAAAAGGACACATACAGCTTAGACAGCTGTTTCAGCACCGGAATATTGTACATCTGCGGCAGTGCCGCGATGGAACTGATGATTAGTCCAAACACCATTGCACTAACTACAATTAGAAGCGTAGTACTGATGGTGGGTAGGAGCTTTACAAAGTAGTCAATGACATAACTGAATTCAAATGGTGCACCCATCGCTGCGACCTGCCTTTCGTCTACGTGTTATTTGCTTTCCGATTGCGTAGCGTCAAAGCCAAGCCACTGCTCACTCAGTTTCTTCAACGTACCGTCTGCCTTGATTTCCTTCAGCGCTTCATCGATGCGGTCCGCGAGCTTTTGCTCATCCGGATCATCTTTGCGGAACATAAACAGGGTATCCGATTCACTGAGTGGTGGACCCACCAGTTTGAGATCGCCGTTTGGATCAACGAGTGGAAGTGTAAAGTCCGCCGCTACAAACGCTGCAACCCGTCCAGCCTTGAGCTGTGCGATAGAATCGTTCGCCACACCGCTTGAATACACAATATCAAGTGCATTGTTATTCTGCTTGTTGTAGTTTTCCAGCAAGATGGCCTGGGCACTGGTGGCTGTCGTTAACACTTTTTTGCCTTTCAGATCGTCAATGGAATGAATGGTATTGTCATCTTTGAGAACAGCGATTTTGTTCTTCCAGTGAGAATACGCTTCTTTATTAAATAAATATTTCTGTTCGCGCTCCGGATTTTTCTCCATCTGATGCGCAACCATATCAATCTTGTTCGTTTCAAGGCTGAGCAGCAAGTTCGTGAACTCCATCGTTTTAAACTCGAACTCGTAATCATCAAGTCGTTTATCAATTTCTCTGACGAGTTCTACATCATATCCCGTCAGCTTGTTATTTTCGTCAATAAAAGCGACATTCGGAAATTGTGTGCCTGTTCCCACAATAATCTTGGTTGGTTCTTTCGCTCCATCAGCTCCTGATGCCGTCTTCGCCCCGGTGCTGCATCCTGTCAGCGCTAATACGATTGCAGTTGTAAGTGTTAGAACAGACCATTTTTTCATGTTTTTCTCCCCCGTTATGTGTGCCATTATTTTTAAACCATTAATTCTTACATGTTAACTAGGAATTAATTGATCTAAAAATAGCATCCCAACAGGAACATCGTCAACGGGTTTACTTATAGAACAATTCTATATATAAATAAAATATTCAATGGGTTCGATTACACCCAAGTCACATGTTGAGGATGAAACGTCATCGCAGTCACTCGGGGAAACGCCCATAGGTAGCCAAGTCGCTTGGCTAACATAAAGCAGCAGCCTTCATATCTGATGCATCAATGAACTTGTTCAAAAAAGAAAGGTATAGATTCCCTGCCCCAGGGAATCCATACCTTCCGAACTGTTATCATCTCGTGTATTCTATATTATGGGTTAACTTTGCTGACTGGAAAGAGGATTTCGACAGGCTCTTCATCTGCTTCTTCATCGATATAATAAATCTCGATCTGACTCGAACCGTATAATTGAGGCTCATATCCATTCTGCCTGATCCATTCATGAAGCTTATCGTGGCCTTCTCCAATGGTTTTATTCGTACACAGTACTTTGACATAGGTGGTTTCTGGCAGTACAAAAGCCAACATTCCTTCTGGAACATCCGCAATCTCTGTCACCTCGACACAACCAAAATACGTAGCTATAATGCCATTACACATGAACGGACTGAATAATACTTCGTAATCTTTGCCATGTTTAATTTCCTTTCTACGATCCCAGAATGCACGTTGAACCTCAACCGCGAGCTCAGGGAATGCATCTGGAAAATTCCCCGTCTCACACAGGCCTACGAGCTTATATTCCCTATTCACTACTTCAATGTCAAATGATCTCGAAAGCTCTTTACCCATCACCCTTCATCTCCTTCAGTCTCTTCGATTTATTTTCTTAAAGGCCGAGTATTTCTGATCGGACTGCATGTATTGCAGTATTTTCTCGGCACATGCAGCTGAGCTGAGTTCTTCTGTGTTCACTTCCAGATCATACTCTTCATAGGCATAGACATAATCGAATTGAGAAAGAGCAAGTCCAACTGCGCGATTTTCCCTGCTCTGCTCTCTTCGGGTAAGTTCTTCTTTGGAGCAATGCACGCCTACAAACATAATCGGATAATCTGCAAGCACATCATAAAAATCATTGAAAAACTTGTCGTTGGAGATGACCGTATCCACGATGACATTCAAGCCCATCTCCGAGAACAATTTAATAGTTGCATAGTATAATGAGCCAATCGGGTCAATAAGAATATCCGTCATTGCATTTGCATCTAATTCTCTTGTAGGTTGTATATCCGGGTATGTATTGTCGATAAACTGCTCATAATTTAGGAAAAATTGATCTACAGACAGATGATGTAACGGAATCTCTGCCTGCTTTTTCATTTCCTCCGCGATGCTTGATTTTCCCGAGCTTGACGTTCCGTTCAAGAATATAATAAGTCCTCGTTCCATATAAATCCCCCTTATGATTTGGTTTGTTCTCCCTACCAGAACATATTTCTCAGAATAGTTTTTTGTTCGTATTCAACAGGTTGAATTGAAATCATCGCTCTTCTCCTTTGATCATTCATAAGCCAGCAATATCGGGCGAATCGGTGAGCCAGATCCATTTTTAATTTTCAAAGGTAGTGCCATGAATATGCCTGTTGCCGGGGCCTGATTCATTCTGCTGAACCCTTCCATAATCAAGATCTTGTTGGGTAAAAAATATTCGGCATGACCTGGGGCGCTCAAAATTTCCCCATTCACCATACAAATATCTACCCCCGGAGTATCTGCTCCAATAGCTTTAATTCCCGATTCGTAAAAGTATTGGCACACCTCGCTGGTTAAACCTGGTTCATTTTTCCCCCACCAGTCTCTTTCCTTGCCGCCCGCGTCCGGTTTATAGTATTGATCCCAGCCAAAGTCAATCAGTACAATATCCCCGGCCTGAACAGAAAAGTGATCCCGCTCCTCTACCTCTCGGAGTATATCTATTCCAACAGGTTTGCCTGCTTCAAGAGCATAGTTTACCAGATCGTATTTCTTGTAAGGACCAATTAGACAATCTATCGGAAGCTGATCAATCGTTGCCTTCTCTCCATGACAATGAACCGGGGCATCTACGTGTGAGCCCGTGTGCTCTGATATAATTAACGTCTGTGCATAGTACCCGTGATGGCAAAAGTTACGATGATTCTCCACAATACCGAGGGACGGATGATGATGAAATCCTGGCATATTCGTTTCAAACACAGGGGAAATATCGTATACATTCAGTTGATTAAAACAATTCATAAATTGACGGACAAGCTCTGAAGATTGCAAAAGATACGCCTCCATATTCAAACTTATCTATATTTTACCAGCAAACACTAGAAAGAACAAGTGTTCTCTTTTTTTTTATGTCGTGTTATTTTCCCATAGCCTTGTCACTTTCTCTAACTTCATCTCCTCAAAATGCAGTTGGTAGATATCCGGCTTCCTGGTCTGATGCATAAAGTCTAATCCATAACTTGAGTCAAAAGAATTCATTATTAACGTCATCACATGCCCGTGTGTGCCGATCGCTATTTTTTTCCCCCTATAGTCAACTAAAATCTGCCTCAATACACTCACAGCTCTACTCTGGCACAGCCGATTCGACTCACCTCCCGGTAAAGCATAATCGGGATCATCAAACATCATCTTCTCCGCAGGACCGAAATCCTCATCGGCAATAATCTCATCTGAAAAATGTCTCTCCCGCAGATCCTCTGCAATCTGGATATCCATTGCTAACGCCTTCGCCAGCCCCTCCAATGTCAGAACAGCTCGCGCATAAGGACTTGAAATAATCGTATGTATGCCTTCATTTTTCAAAATCTCTGTTACTTTGACTGCATTCATCTGCCCCGCCAAGGTAAGGCCCCTTGTTCTTTCCGTTCCTTCATTGTAGGGTGACTCTGCATGCCTAACCATGTATACGATCGTTTTCATAGGACCCTCCTCAAGTGCCTGGCTCGTACAATAAGTAATTTACAATCATTTTTAAATATGTGTATAGTAAAAATAAACCATTTCCATTACAAAGAAGTCAATCTAAGTGAAAGGATTAAACCATGTCTCTTTTCCAAAAGAAAGGTCTACTATTCTCATTACTCGTTGTATTTGTTATCTCCATAGGTACAAGCGCAATCATATTTATAAATGGTCAAACCAAGCCAGACGCTCCAATAAATAAAGTCGTACATCTTTCAGCTAACGCTTTAACCTTTCATGAAGTAGATAAACTCGATGCCTTTGCGGAATTGATCGTTATTGGATATGCCACAGAAGATTTCAGAGCTCGGGAGCATGTCATAACAGCATTCGACGATGGCACGATGCAATCCTTTCACACAAATACACCTATTCGAATTGAGAAGATATTGAAGAAACCGGAGGATTTTCCGGCAGATCAGCAGGACCTGATCATTATTGAACCTGTCAGTCTGGATGAAGACGTCAAGTATACAGCCGATGGCTATGTGGAAATGCAGAAGGGGGATAGAAGTGTACTTTTTTTGATGCGAAATACTTATGGTGACTACGGGTTAATCAATGGCAACTTGGGAAAATTCAGCCTGGAGGGCATCCGTCAGAGCAGCGTGCCTGAAGCCGCCACAGCACAACAATGTTCAGAATACGCAGCCTTTCGCGACTCTGTTATGAAGAAGTACAATTTAGGCGAAGATTCTTAATTTCATCTCCATTGTCATAAAGATACGTTTAATCAGATCAGCCCCGAGGTAGGGGCTTCTTTCTCATCTCAATTGTTCAAACTATGCTCTACAACCGTTTATCCCGATCATACGCAGCCAGTTTCTGTTCAATGTACGCCCACGCGCTACTCAAGTCTCGGTGCACCCAGTCAATGTCATCAATAGTCTGATCACTGTATACACCTAATATTAATGTCCTAATCGCTTCTTCCGAGCGTTCTCCGACAATAAGTGCTGCTGGAAAAGGAATGTCCCCGTACTTCGCGTGACCAATATCAAAGACATTTTCCATCCGGTCTCCCCACTCATATGCAAGTTCACTCAAATCAAGAATCAAACCTGAAGGTTCCCAGGCTTCCACCACCGCTTCTCCAATCGCACACATATATCTGGCATCTGAGTTCCCTGCTGAACCAAAACCGTACTCCCCCAAGAATTTCAAGATCATGATGCTGCAGTAATGAACAGCTTGGGAATCTCCCATATGCACTTCGTATTTCAATTCACTAAGCTCTTCCAGCTTCAACTGCTTGGTTACTATATCCATCATCTCACCTCATCTCAGAGCAAATTCATCGTAAAAAGGGCATCCACATTCCAAACAGAAACGAGATGACCTTTCATTTTCGCTATTTTACTGCTTCAAACCGTTGCTGTAGCTCCTTCACAAATACACGAATCGGTTCCTGGTAATCAATAGGCTTGTAAATGGAGCGATTATTCGCTTTATGCCGCACATCTTTATCTCGAAACCCATTGTCCTCTGGTGCAATAGCTTTCATAATAAACATCAAATCCGTCATTGTACTTACAATACTTCGGCTATCTGTTTTGCTGATCACACGCTCATTACATTGATCCAGATAATACTGTGCCCATTCTTGCGGAATGTCCTCAACGACCATATATGCTTCCAGATTTTCTTTGAAAATGGATAACAGTTTATTCGCGGAATTTGTTCTAATCCCACTGACCGTTAAGCTCAGGATCGATAAGTCATTCACAAATACATAGTGTTTTTTACCATATAGAGTAAAGAAATTAACATGCCAGCTGAAGAATGGATCGCTCTCTGCGACAGCCTCCGGTTTGACGTGAAGATCTTTTAACGTGAGCTGGGTAGGTTTGAAAATAATCATTCGTAAGTAATTCCTTTCTGTTCACACCAATCTATAGCAATCTCTTGATGGCACTCTCTGCGGAATTGATACCATTTTTCAAGAAGACCCAGATTCGCTGCTTTATTTCTGAATCTGCTGAACGCGCCCTTGCCCTGTATCGCTTCTTGAAGAACGGAGACCTGTTCATCGTCGTCTAATGAAAAAATGAATTTTTCCAAAATTCTATACGAATTAATGTCTAACTCCCTTGGCAGTGCCTCATAATCTTCCTCATGTTTGAGAAACTCCAGTTCTTCCTCCAGTTCCTCCTGCTGCCAATCCGGTAATTCATTAATTTCGTATTCATCCATATCTTCTAATCGCTCAAGGTCTTCGTCTGACAGAGAAATAATCTCTCCTGTTTTCAAGTTAACGTACGATCCTCTTGTTTCGGACTGCATATCGATGTGGTCAATGATATCCTTCAATTTCACCTTCATTCATCTCATCCTCCAGAGACAGATTGAATGCTAATTATACACGTTGTATCCCTCAGTTTTCACAGAAAGCCCTTTCCTGATAAGCTTCTGATTAGCTGTCTCTCACAATCGTCTCTGAGAAGCTCAACTCCAGGCCACCAAATCAAACATTACATTTTCTCGCAGTCTTGTCAATTCGGAAATTTCAAGTTCACGTGCGTGGGGATATGTAAAAAAGTGAAGCGTGGCGCGGCTATGCAATAGCAAGCCACGTAAGGGTGAGGTGCTGCGAACATGGGCGCAGCACCTTATTGAAATGGCCCCCGCGGCCATGGATCACGGGGCTCAAACGGACATCGCAGACACACACCTGTGATGCTAACACCTGTACCGCTGTAATAACTATATAGCCAAGGCAGTCGTTCCTTTTTTCCAAAGAAGGTTATGACAAGGCCTTGATTTTTCCTAAATCAGACTTATTTCTTCAGACGCTAATCTACGCTGGAGCTCAGGCATCATCGCATCCATCGCTTCTTCCCCAGCCGCAATACATTCAAGGGATTTGGTTACATCAAAGGCAGCGTAAGGACCTACATCGGGTCTGACCACCATATCAGCCAAGCTTAGGCTGCTATGCTTTCGTTCGGCAGTCATCAGGCTGTAGGAGCGATAGACCACTTCAACCATGTTACGCGGTGGCTTCTTTTCATGCTCTCTGGATACATCTACGGCCAGTATACAATTTACGTTTTCCTCTTTCATATTGGCTACCGGCAAGTTGTTCAGAACTCCGCCATCCACCAGCATTCGTCCATTCCACATCAAAGGAGCGAAAACACCCGGAAAAGCCGACGTTGCACGAAGCGCAGTCACCAGATCGCCCTGATCTATCATAACTTGTGTGCCTTCCATCAAATCAACAGCAATCGTTTTGAACGAAATCGGTAGTTGCTCAATGCATATGTCTTGTAATTCATGCTCAGCAAGTAAACCGCTCACGACCTGTGCAATGCCGTTGCCAGCCAGAATGCCCTTCAGCCAATTCCCGCGATCGAGAAAACGAAGCTTGGGTGTATGAATAAGTGTATTCTCAATCTCATGGACAGGCACACCCGCGGCATACAAACCACCTACAACGCCGCCCATACTTGTGCCAATGATGCAATCCACCGCAACGTGATGTTTTTCCAAAGACTTCAGGATACCAATATGGGCAAGCCCTCGTACGGCCCCACCACCCAGAACCAAACCTAACTTCTTCATCTACACACCGCCTCTCCATTATTCCTCCATTCACCCAAAAGACCCAAAAACTAAGCGCAGAAGCTTCTACGCAAGTGCTTCGAGTATAAAGTCGGCAAGCACCGTTTGCTCCGCCTGACTTAGGGCTTGGATTCGATTCGCATATGACCCGACCAATACCATTAAGTCCTGTCCAACATCTTTGCTCATCATTTGTATAACTGTGCCTGCCACTGTGCCTATAAATATAAGCAGCCGGGGCTGATGCCCGTCAGTCTCCTGCACCAATTTGCGAATTAGCGCATTCATGCGACGATCCAATTGTCTGGTATATATTATTAATATGCCGGAGATGTATCCGCAGATTTCGAAATTAGAGCCTTTTTCAGGAATCTCAATTAGAAGTTTGCTTATGAGCTCTTGCGCACTTGCGTCCTTGAACCCGCTTAGCATATCACGAATAAATTGAAGACTAACCTGTGTCTTCTCTGGTTCACCGTCCTGATCCAGCTTTGCCTCTTTCCCAAGCAGCGCCGCTGCTTTCTCCGTGGGTGTAAAAACCACCTGCGAACGTCCCGTCACATTTGGATTCGTCTCATAGCTACGGGTGACAAAGCCTGCTTTTTCAATAGCCTTCAGCATATCATATGCCGTCCATTTACTCACCCCGAGAACCTTGGCTAACGCTTCATAATGAACGGGCAAACGGCTCTGCTGATACATGTCAACCAGTTGATCCAGGAACTGCAATCTGCGTTTGGAAAGCGCCATAGCGGCTCACCTCCCTTCCATCTATGTGATGTGTTTTTCAATATTAAACCTTTAACGTTCTTGGGCTTTTTGTGGATTATCGTATCATCTGAATATGATATCGTCAATGCTCCTCTTGAAGCTCTCCGTACTTACCGATTTGTCCGAATGTATCAAGTGCTTGTTTTTCTTTCATCGCTATTCCCCTCTCTTCTATTCATCTTTGATCGATTCTATCTTTCCTTTAGCAATAACCTTGTTCGTTCTTAGAGAGAATGTGTTTCCCGGTGTTAACAAATGGGTCGGCACTTCTGCTGAGTTATGAAATAAATAATGCAGATCAGCTCTGACTTTCCTGTTCTCATCAGGCTGACTATGTAACTTCACGACCGCACTCCAAAGCCCGAACTGTAAATCCTCATCCACATCAAACACAACAGGTGCAGAGAAATCCTCCTTGATTACAGCCTTCTGTCCGCCCTCTTCCTCACTTAAAAAATACAAACTCACTACTGCTGTTTTCTTGATCATACTATCAATTGAAGCTTTCTTTTCTATTATCATATCGCTCTTTTCTTTCATCGTTTCTGCAATGTGTATTAAAGAAGCCTCGGACATCTGCTCGCCTATAAGTTCATACTGCAGCGCCTTACCGTTGCTTCCTGCTTCGATCCAGATCAAGCGATCTGCTCCATGATTTGAAAAATAAAATGCTTCCGCCCCCCGCACAAGAAGGTTTTTCACCTGAGACAGCTCATGTTCGGACAGTTGAATCCGACTCTTGGTTGTGCCGAAAATATGGAGTGTGCATGTCCCCTCTCCTTTATAGGTTAATCGCACACCCACAAGTGTATTATTTGGTTTCAGGTCCCGGACCACCACCTTCTGACCTGTCCTTCTGCTTTCCTCTGCCATGGCTTCAATTTCATCCGGGGTCAGATTATCGAACCCATAATAAACCTGAATGTGATCAGCCTCAGCATGGCTTGGAAACCTGGGCTGCCACTTTGTCATCGCTTCCTTCAATTCATTCAAACTGTACTGCCATTCAACAGCCGCATAATTCGTCTGCTGTGAAAACTGGTTGTTTCCCTCGACATCCGCAATATAAATGGCCTTCCCGTCACCAGGTCTTAACGTACGTATGATCTGGTCTACAACATGATCGCTCTCCAGAGATTGCATCTGAATTTTACCAAGAAAATCACCGTTTTGATTTTTAATGTCCATCCGTGGTCACTCCTCTGTTTTGATTCAAACAAAATTATTTATTCCGGCTCAAGCATCCGGGAACCTATTTCTCATCTTCTTTCAAATCCCGCTATGATCCTTACTTAAAATAGCATACACGACTGCATCAACAAATTTTCCTTTCTCATAAAAGCAATCTCTGAGCGTTCCTTCTTCCGTGAACCCTGCCTTTTCAAGAAGTTTCCTGGATGCAATATGTTTGGGATCAACAAAAGCTTCAATGCGGTGTAATCCCAGTTCTTTGAATCCATACTGCACGACCCTTCCGATAACCTCAGTCATTAGTCCTTTTCTCCAGTGTTCAGGAGCAAGCTCATAACCGATCTCGGCCTTGAAATGTTCTTTTGACCAATTATGAAAGCCACATGTGCCAATGACCTTATCTTCAGCCGGATATGTTATTCCCCATCTCATTCCCTCCAGCTTGGCGTATCTATCATTCCAACGATGGATCAGCTCTTCCGCTTGCTTCACTTCGATAAAACTTTCCAGGTCGTAGAATTCCGTCACTTCATCTTTGGAAAAATAATCAAACAACTCGGCCGCATCCTCAAGTCGTAATTGACGAAGTGTAACTCTTTCTGCTGCAAGATTTGGAAGCGTGTTCAAAAATCCCCCTCCTTTTAGCTCTTTTTTGAATAATCAGTTCCAAACTGTACAGTTGTAAATCTTGATCAGCAGAAACTACTAAAAACGTGTATTAATGCTTGTATTCATTCAAAACCTTGATTACAAATTCAGTTTTCCCTTTGGTATAGTCTTCACGATGATGTTTATATTTTTCGGCGAGCTCTTTCTTTAGAATTGCATAAGCTTCACTAAGTTCAAGTTGTTTTCGTAAGATGTCTCTAAAAGTAATATGATTGAACAAAGCATCGCTCTCTTTACTACAAACATAAAGATGATGTTCTGCTTTTTGATAACTTTCTCTGGTATAAGGCACCTTGTCATCCGCTCTTGCAAATGCCTCTCTGTTCTCAACTCCTAAATTTCCTTCGTGAATATAACCCAGATGGTTCAAGTTCTTAATTACCTGTGGAAGTAATTCCATTGAATCTATGACGATATCAAGATCAATAATTGGCTTTGCCGCAAGACCTGGAACAGAAGTGCTGCCTACATGTTCAATAGATAACGCCAAATCACCCAGGTGTTCTCTCAATATTTTCTGTAATTCTGAAAACCTTAAAGGCCAATCTTCATTATAGTTTTCGATAACCACTGGTTTTACGTTCATTTAGCCCTCCGGAAATCATCGGGTATCTTTATATTAACGTTTCTGCCTTCATAGATATCATCAATAGAAGCTAGCTAGACATGCTTAATTGCACTTATAAAAATCAGGCTGGGGAACGTAAGAAATATTAAATTTATTCATCGTATTCACTTACCTTCTTTTAATTAGATTTTCTATCTTTCATTTTATCCATATGAATTTCACGCAGTAATAAAAATAATGGCAATCCCAAAGAAACACCCACAGTTAATGTCCCAAGGATCGGTATCCACTTATACTTTATGCCAACTCGCTTTCCTTCATATATAATAAATCCGATTAAAACAACGGCCGAAACGAGTACATCCAACCAGGCAAAAGCACTAATTCGATTCTGGCTTGCTTCATTCAATAACAACGTCAGATTAAACCCGTTCTCACCAATCCAAGGAATAAACTCCATGTAAGGCAATGCTATTCCTAAAATGGATAACACTCCATAAAAATATTTCAAACCTCTCACCTCTAAAATTTTAGTTATAAACGATAACGATTTTAATGTCTTGAACGATCCTTAATCAGGTATTGATTACATTCATTGTTGTTCTTCCATCCATTCTTCGAGTGTCTCTTTTATAAGAAATCGATCTTTAGAACAAATACTTTTAATCTCATTCCAGTTCCCATCAACAAGCTGCAAACAATATTGACCATTCATATCTGAATCGGGGTACCATCCAAGATCCAATAGCATAACCTCTTCTCTTTCAGGGATGTACCACTTCCCCTTTTTTATTTTTAATTTCGTGATCTGTAATAAGTCTTCTGTGAAGAACCCCCAATTTTCAATAAAGTAGTCACTATCCATACTAAGAACAGGTTCTACATCATAGAACTTGTTATACGTTATGGCATAGCCTGCTGGAATCTTAAGTGGTATTAGGTTCAATTCTAGTTCCACCTGTAACTTTCCTCCTCCAATCTGGATGTGTGGAAATTTGCTCGGTTACACCTCCTTCAGAAATTATTTCCCAAGTCATGCAGCGCTTATTAGTCTATTCTTTGAAGAGCCATCAAGTCTCTATCCAAAATCTATTTAATACGTTTCCATCCTCTTCTATAAAATCTTTATCTCTTAATCCACCATTCTTAATAATTGTCTTTTTAGATGCTTCATTAATTTCATCACATACTACAAGCACCTTCGATATTCCAAGCTTTTTACATTCTAGTAATGCCAATTTTAAAAGCTCTGCAGCGTATCCTTTCCGTCTTTCCGACGGCCTGATCCCATAGCCAATATGTCCACCACTGTGAAAAAGTTTATCTGTCAATTCATGTCTAATATTTACGGCGCCTACAACAATATCATTGGCTACTAGCCAATAAGTTGAATTGGCAACAAAACCATTGGTATTCTTTCCTTGTTTGTTATGATTAAGCCAGGTAATCATGTCTTCGAAGTTTTCGGGATCTTTCTCAATCACCCATGGAACCATATCTTCTCCACTTTGTTTCCACTCCTGATAAAAACGCAAATAGGCGTTTTTCAGTTCAATACTCGGATTAGTTAAAACCAACGGATCTTTCAACAGCATTGCCTCCATTTCATTCTATTTCGGGTATTACGCGTAACGGTTCTTTATTTTTTATACCATCTCTTCTAATTCTTTAGGTAATACAAATATCCCATTTTCATTCGGCTCGAAATCAACAGTCTTTATTACAGAGTCCAGATTCAACTCCCCATATATATGGGGATACTCTCTTCCTTCATTGTACAAATCTTCCCATCTGATTTTAGACTTAACTTTTGATTCGTCAATACATAGTATTATTAGTCCTTGCACTCCTCTGAAATTATAATTGGCAACAGATGCAATCTTCTCAATTGGAGAACAATGAATGAATCCTTCCTTCTCTAGCGACCCTCTATATGTACCATTCACTAATGCTGACTCCCAATCAGTTCTCGGAAGTGCATGTACGATAATCATGATAACTCCTCCCAATAAAAATCCAAGTGAATTTCATAATTTCCATTCCTATGTACATCTCGATTTGTGTATTTACTAAATTCATATTCATAAAATTGATACAGATCAGTTGGGGTTTCAAATAACGTTCGTGTATTCTACTTATCTACTTGAATTCATAAGCTTTATATTTCCCATTATCTGACGAGTACTTTAATAAATTTTTGTCTTCCGGAATTCCTAGAAAATATGCTCCCATGCAACCTGTAGTGCAGCGATGTCCAGATATCAGTATATTTGTATTCTCACCACTAAATTTATCTTCTGCGTCTGACATAAAATGAAAAACTCTCTGTATAAACATCTTAATTTCTTCTACACCCTTATACAGACTGGGGTCAGGTATTAAACCTGACATTATTACTTCTTCTCTTCGTAATCGATCCGCTTCTCCCAGATCAAATACATCAAGTCTTTTATCAATTACGGCCTTCAAGCCACTCACTATTTCAGCAGTTTGAATAGCTCTTTCCTGAGGAGAAGAAAAAACGTAGTCAAACTTAATCGATTTTAGCTCCTCTCTTAGTACCTCCGCTTGATGAATTCCTGCTTTATTTAATGGCATTCCCAGTCTACCTTGCAATCTACCCTCTTTATTCAAATCGGTTTGTCCATGTCTAACGATATAAATCATTCAAGTTTTCCTCCTTGAGATTACATAGACCAATGTTTTTGAAATCCGGGATTTCAGCCAGTAGCATTGATCTGATGTTACCTGATATGACTGCCCTCTTCGAAATTACTTATAATTGTTTCTTCTCTTCCTCATTGTTTCTTTATGAATTGGATCATTCCTGCACCATAACTTTCATTTGGTCTCTCAATGAATCCAAATCTCTTATAAAACTCCTCTTTGCCTTTTGCTGACATGAGTCCCACTAAACTTCCTGCAGGATAAGTTCTTGTTATATGCTCTATAAGTTCCGTCATTATTTTACTGCCTAAACCTAGCTTCTGATAGGAAGGTAACACGATAATGTCTTGGATATAAAAAGTAAAACCACCATCTCCTATGACTCTTCCATATCCTATGGTCTTCCCCTCATGCTCTATACAGATGGAATATAAAGTGTTCTTTAATCCAAGTTCAATGGCCTCTTTATCTTCAGGACTACCCCAACCCACGATTTCCCTTAGATGAATATAATCTTCTACATTAATTTGTTTTTTAAGTATTTTTAATTCCACTGAAATCACCTACGATAAGTTTTATTGTTGTTGGATGTTTATATAAAATGCAATGCAGTCATTTCAGCTAACATTTTGTATTAACGACGTCCTGGCCCTGGCCCCTTAGAGCCGCTGCTTATACTTGTGTGGCTTGCAGAACACCTAATGCAGTGACGTCCCAACGGGCTTAGTGAGCCGGATGTGGTTAGTTACTTCTCACAATGACTCGGAGCGTCAATATGGTGCTAGCGGGAGGAATTTCTGGAAGCAGCCATTGTCTTTAAGGCATTTTCAAAATAGTCATACACTTGATCTGCAATTCCCAGAAACTCTTCAACAGGTACATTGCTACTATTCAAGTAACAAGCATACAGATACTCAACTAAAGCGGGGTCAATCTCGCAATAGTTTAATATAGCATTTTTCATCTTGGTCATGTCGTCTTCCCATACCCCTGTATCTTCTATAATCAATGAGTATAATGCACGAAGTAATCTCTTCGAGTAACCTTTAGTATATCTGGTTTTCATCGCATCATCATTAGCATTAGAAAGTGAACGACGTACACGCTCCACTTCCTCCTTGGTATCTGTATTCAAGTCTAAAATGAATTCTGGAGAAATGATGATCGGGGGTACCTTTTCACCAATGTCCTCCCCATGTATGCAAACACAGATGATCTTAACCCAAAAACCCCAATCATTCGGTCTACTTAATACATCGTCAATCGAGCAAATGATCGTATCCATCTTCGTGACAAATGGGTATTCTTCCAACAGCTTATCTTTAATATTTGACAATTTTTCGTAATCAATATCTTTGGGATTTGCACATACAATCGTAAAGTCTGCATCTGACTTAAAAGGTTGAGCGGTTCCTTTGGGAATCGAGCCACACATATAAATGCTATGAATTTTATCTTTGAATTCGTTAAGGATATGATCCACATACTTATCAACCAAATCCTTATATTCACTTTGTATCGTAATTTGATTTATAACTTTTTCTAATATCATGTAGACTCCTCCTAAACTAAAAACTAAGAGCTTCTTTCGGCTAACGTTTCTGTGTTCGAGACGTCCCACCGACTTTAGGCTAAGAATGCTGCAGCCGGGCGAAATGTGCTTAGTCGGTGCCGATATGTCCGCTGAATCTGCTTCTCCGAAATGTCCCGAGGGAGCTTAACTATAGTCCTCAATCAATACTAACTTTTCTTCCTTCATCTGATAGATCGATTTCCCCTGAAGTTTTATGGATTCTCCTGCCTTTATTCCATTAGGTAAATCAACGGACAATATTCCTTCGTAATCAATTTCAACTTCTGCTTTATCATCTGTAAAGACAATGCTCTTAACCACTTGACATCTTTGCGAAAAGATCTGGGCTGACTGTTCTGCCAAAGCACGGAATTCTTCAATTCCCTGTGTTTGTGTATCTACATTACCGTTTGTAATGTTTTTAAAATGAACGCTTTCATGTAAAACATCTATCATTCCATCGATATTAAACGTATTGTACGCCTTTAAATATTGTTCAATAAGATCTTTTAATTTCGAATTTTCCATATTCAACTCACGCTCCTAAGTTTTAAACTATTGGTTTGCCTTGATTTCAGATACCGTTTGGCAGATAATTAAGAAATTACAATAATAAAGCATCTATGATTTGATGGAATTTCATTCTATCCTCGTCTAATTCTGAAATTCCATAGCCTTTAATAAACTCCTCTACTTCTTCTTTCCTATCAGTATAATAAGTAAGACTCTTTACCAAGTAATAAATATCATAATATGCATCTGATATTCCCGCTCCTCCTAGATCAATAAATGCTTCAATACGCCCTTTATTTATCATTACGTTTCCTGAACCATAGTCACCATGGGTAAAAACTAGTTCCTCCTCCGACGCTTTATTCATCTCCAATAAATCAGTCAGTTGCTCAATTGTATAGTTAGGAAAAACGTTATTAACTACATTAATAACTTCATCTTTTCTCTCTTTAATATTCTTTCTTACTAGATCAATAAGTTTTTTCGGTGAAAAATCATCGAAAGGACAATTATTGATGGGGACATTATGTATTGTTCTTAAACCTTCTCCTAAAATATAACCTAGACTTTTTTGCCCTTCTTCCTGCTGATATTCTTCCGCAGCACAACCTTCTATATAGGTCATAACTAAGTATTCTTTTCCATTCTCCACCTGATAGCTAATCACCTTTGGGGCTGGAATTATTCCATTTACCCATTTTAGTCTTTCTGCTTCGTCCATTAAACTTCCAGAGTCTTCAACGTTTTTTTCTTTTAATACATACTTTAGAGAATTACTAAACTCTAACATGTATAAGGACTGATAATCTCTTCCTTTTTCAATGATTGTAGTTTTAATCAACTTCTGTGATAAATCCATTAATTTACTCGGTAATAACAATTGATTTTTTATCATGTTGATAGTTGTCCTATCTCTTTACCTCCCATCGTGTTCCCTTGTGATGATAACGATTTCAGAATTGCTGTTTTGGTAATGTCATGATCCACAATGACAGCTCCGGTTGCTTGACTAATCTGTCTTGCTAGTGTTGACTTTCCTGATCCTGGGAATCCCGACATCTGTAAAAAGAACATACTTACACCTCTATCTTCAAATGTAGTATTGTAAGTCTTTAAATAACGTTCCTGTATTCACGAACCCCGAAGGGGTTGTCTGCTGAAATTCCTATTTGAAATCCTTCCCGCATACCAAGGCTTCATTAGGAGCCACAGCTCGAATATTATGTTATGTGATGCCCATCTTCTTTGAACTTTCTACCTACAATTATTTATGGATATGAACTTTGATTTTAGAAATTTGTTTATCTAATAAATTATAGATTTTTTCGATTTCTTCTTCTTTAATCTTATTTTTTATCAATTCATTTTTAATTTCTTTTTGGAGTTCAGTTAATGCTTCAAGTTTCAATGTTAAATACCAGCTTGTCCATTCCGTAACTAGGCTATCATCAAAGCACTCTCCATCGGTATAAAAGAACATTCTATAATAACCTATTCTCTTTTCTTTATAGTAAATGTCAAACGTAGATATAACCTGCTGAGAATAGTGACTGTCTGCGATCTGATAATCGGAATGAAAAATAGTTTTATACTCAATTGTATCTATTGAAGACTTAATATCTTCTAGACTCAATTCATCAAAAAATAAACTAATTTCTTCTGGATATTCTTTCATGTAGTTATTGAATGCTATCCAGAAACCTTCTAAAGTTCTATCCATAATTTTATGTGTAACAATCCAGCTCTCTAGCGCTAAATTATCCAATTGAATCATCCATTCTTTAAAATCTTATTTAGTCTCACATAACATCTAATTTATTTACCTCGCACTATAAAACATATCCCGCGTTATATGTGGAATTACGTATATGATACTCTATGATGTGAGATTTGCGAAGAAAAAATTGGTTGAAAAGGGAGAATTACTCGGTTACTCAGTCCCACAGCGAACCGTACTCACCTGAGGACTGTAATATCATAGTCTTGCAATAATTAATTTTTCGGAATATCCAAAATGACGCTAAATCACCAAGTCTCATAGATTCTATGGTTTTGTTAGAACAAAAAACTACTCGAATAGATCTTAATTTGATCTTACGATTTCTTCAATTTCTTTTCCAAACCTGTGTTTCAAATAATACATTAACCCTGCGCGATCAACATCTGAAAACTGTCTTGGATCACCGATCATCCTTTCATAGACCTCGTCAACCGTTCTCCATCCGATATTTGCGGTTTCGTCTCCTGTTTCCAAGAGTTCCCCTTCCACCTTACATATAAAATACATGCCAATCGAATCCACTGGCCCTTTAATGGTTTGATATACACAATACGGCTCCAAACATTCAACTTCAAAATCCGGGTTGATCCCACATGTATCTATTCGCTTGTCACTGCCTTCTACCGATATAACGTTCAAGCCTGTTTCTTCATGAACTTCTCTTCTCAGTCCATCAACTATGGATTCGTAAAGTTCCAATCTGCCACCTGGCAGTTCCAGTGACTCCTCATTCTTTTTATTTCGAGTCTGAATTATGATTTCTGGTCTATTCTTTTTTTTGCGTTCAACAAAAGCTCTGGCATTAACATAGAACATTGATGATTCTCCTTTCGTATAGATGTCCTTTTACTCAGTGCTGGTTGTGCAGATTTAAACTGCTGCAATAGCGATTCTTAGGTTTTTTTATTATCCATTTCCCCTCAGCCTTCCTTGTGCAAACAACCGGATATTATTATTTATTTTTAAGAATCTCGTCTAAAGTTCCGCGCTCAAGAAGCGACCCAGCCCTAGTTAGGTCTATCTTAGGCTGGGTCGTAAGTTGTCTTCAACTATCTTTACCGGTTAGCGTAATCTACTTTAGGTGACACGGTTATCTTATCGTCTGGTAAGCAAGACCTATGGCTCCAGAATCAAAGGTCTTATTTTCAATGAGTTTAAGATTGATCTTCTCCTTGATGCCTTGGAATAACGGCAATCCCTTACCGATCAGAACTGGAGAAACCGTAATTTTATATTCATCAATTAAATTAAGCTGCATAAGGTGGTGTGCGAACCTGGGACTACCGAGGATGACCATGTCCCTGCCTGGCTGCTGTTTGAGGTTCTTGATCTCTTCCTCGACATCTTCTTTCACCAGTCTTGAATTGTTCCATTCGACTTTCTCCAGCGTCGTGGAAAAAACGATTTTGGCTGTCTTTTCGATCCACTCCGCATGATCCCGTTCATGTTGCGAAGCAGATGGATCAGCAGGCACAGATGGCCAGTAACTGTGCATCATCTGATAAGTCCCCCGCCCCCAAAGTACAGTGTCGGCCGTACTCAGAATATCTTTCGCGTGCTTTTCCAAATCAGCATCATATGAAACCCAGCCAATATCCATTTCACCATTCGGCCCTTCTACAAAACCGTCAAGCGATGCGTGCAGAAATAAAACGAGTTTTCTCATTTTTAGTTCTCCTTTGCTCATAAGGGATTTCAACATTATACATTAACTACATTTTAGTAAAATTCAACCTGGGGATGTTTCTTATGCATTGCTAATGGAATATTCTACTCATCCACAAAAAAACCTCCTTAAAAGTGTAGGAATAAATGTTCCAAGTAACTGCATCAGAATCTTTATATCTTTCACTTACATGGTTTCAGCCCGAAGGGGTTGAATGCTGAAATTCCTCTTTGAAACCCCTCCCTCAGGCCAGAGCTTAGAAGAAGAAATTGCTTTAACATCTTGTTATGAGAAGTTATCTCTTCTTAAAAAGCTGCCCATTTCCTTCACAATCCATTCTCTAAGTCATTTATTGTATTTAACCAGATTGGATATCCTTCTGATTCTTCCCATAGCTCTTTTAGTTCTGAATCTTTCCTAATTTTCTTAACTGCACGTTTGGCTTTTGAAATGTTTTTTTCCTTTACCCTTTATGTGTATTGATCCAGTCATATAGATCTCCAGTATTACTTCGATTATTCAATAACTCTTTCCCAGGACTACCTTGTAATGCTGCAAGAATTTCAATTGCGCCCAGTGCATTTGAAGCCAAATCTGACTCAATATATTCATCTTCCAATACTTCTTCAATCTTCTCTTCAATGAATTCGATACCATCAGAATCAAGTAAATCTACCCGTTGAGATACCTCCTAAAATTGTGATTATATTCCTCAAAGATTTAAAAAAGAACAAACGTTCTTTTTTGATTTTATCTAAAATCTCATTTTTAGAAATTTTAAAAAAGGCGGTTAAAAAACGAATTTATGTTTTTTTATATTTCAGGTTGTATTCTAGGGCTACAGTCTACCTTATAAGTGAAGGCACAAACAAATAGAAAAGAGATGGGATTGGGGAAGATATCCATTTCATTTCTTTCTTCCCTTGTTATTGAGCCTATATCAAACTAAGGGAGAATAGGAATATGAAGAATGTATTGTATGTACCGTTGGATGACAGACCAGTGAATTTGGATGATGTCATCGTGCTAGGTAGATCAGCAGGAATTAACGTAATTACCCCAAATTTAAGTGATATTACAAACCGTCTGGATTCCCAAAAGACAGCTTCTGGATCCACACTGGTCTCGACATCTTCGCCGACTTACGGAAATGCGGCGAATATCCGTCAGTTCATCTTAAATAACGCTGCCTCTGTCGACGGGTTTATTATATCCTCAGATATGCTTGCCTACGGAGGTCTCATTGCTAGTAGACGATTGCGTACGAGTCCCGGAGGAGCTTACCCGGCCTACGATAGTATCACAACGGATCTGTTGGATGTTATTCGACTAGTAAAACAATCTTATCCGAGTAAGCCAATCTATGTGTTAGATACAATTATGCGTCTAGCTACAACTGCCTTTGCAGGCGGACTGTCTTTTGCAGCTTACAATGAATCACGTACGTTTATGTTGCAGCCGAGAAGAAGTTTTTCACAGTTTGCAGATATTATTGCAGGTTATAATTTGTCACCTACCGGTTCATATGGAAGTACTACAAACTTCAATAAAGAACAGTACTACAACACTAGACAACATAAATTTAAAAGTAATCGTTACATTCTAGAGCAATTAGCACAGGCAGGATATATTGATTTTCTAGCTGTGGGAGTTGATGATGCGAATACACAGGGGGTGCAGATTAACGAGATTAATTTTGTTGAGGGTCGTATTAACGCCTGGCTCGGTGGTACAAACGGCCAAAATCCGGACCGAGCAATTATTCTCCCTGATGCGGATGGATTGGGTCATGCCTTGATGGCCAGAATGGCAAATCAGCTATATCTTAATGGGGTAAAGCCAAGGTATACGGTTCAGTACTTCGGCCCTCATGGTTCCACAATTACTAGTCAGTATGAATATATGGATGTGCACCAAAATATTCTTCGTCACATTGATATTGTTGGCGGTCAGTCCGTGAGCAGTTCACCAACTGTCGAAATCATCGGGGTTACAGATGCTGCTCAAGTTACAGCAGCCGTCAATCGAATTGTGGCTAATAGTACAAATCGCGTTCCGACCGTGGTAATTGATTTTGTTGGAGGAGGTTCAGCAAACGCTGCGGTCACAGATGGACTGTTGGGAAGTCAACACACCGGGCGTATCTTAGGTTACAGTGCTTGGAATACGCCAGGAAATAAGATCGGTATAGCCTTAGGTATGGGACAAGCACGATATGCATATTTGGTCACTGAAACAGATCTCAATGCACTTAGCACAGCAGTAAATGCACACGGTTCTCTCTTGTTCAAACGTTTCTTAAAAGACTACTATTACAAAACGGTTGCTATTGATGAAATTCGTACCTACTCCAGAGCGAATTCGCTATATACTAATGTTGCTACAATTGCAGATCAGAATATGCTTCTATTTAATAGTCCTGCAGATTATTCACATTTGCAAAGTGTATTGCGAAACAGAATGCAAACGCATCGAACGACACTTTCCGGAAAAAGTGCTTTCCTTATTAACGGTACAGGAACATCATATGATGTACGACAAATTTCGGGAGGAACCTGGTCGTTTGCAGGATATGCCAATTCAACACTTGCATACGGTGATCCTGATTATCTCTGGAAACGGGCTTTTGAAGTTACGTTGAATCCTGTAGTAACGCTACAGTAATAACAAACAAGAATAAGACGGTTCCTATGTGGAACCGTCTTATTCTTGTTAAGTAGTGTTACGGATTCAATACTTCTTTGACCAAGGAGAAATCTACCCCATCCACTTTCCAGCCTTTACTGGTATATACAAGCTTAGCTGTTCTGTAGAGTGTTTCATTAGGAGCATATTTAGAATCAGGACCCGAAGATTGACTTAATTTTGCGGTATTGGTGTTGGTATAACTGATGGCAGATTGATAAACGGTTGTAAATTTTAGATCATATTTCAACCCTTTGCTACGAATGATTTCATTGATAAATTTATCCGTAAAATATGGGCTGAAGGTCGCTCGGATTTGCTTAATTGATGATAGATCCGTTGCTTCATTTAATTTGTTTACGAATAGCTGTCTTTGCTTATCCGTAATTTTTTTTGCATTTGGAATTTGAACTTGTGGTTTTTGTATGGTTACTTGGAGTTGCTTCCCCTCTAACGTAATCGTCGCCTGACTCGCTTGTTGATTCCAGTTTACGTCTGCTCCTAAAGTTTGACTTACAAAACGAGCAGGTACATATGTGGAATTGTAATTTAGTTCTGCTGGAACATCCAATAGAATCTCCGATTGATTAAGCATTACTTTTTTTGAATTAATGGTGAGAACCATTTCTGTATTTTCTTTAGTAATGGTAATGGTTTTTTGTTGTTGATCCCACTTCACGTCTGCCCCAAGGTTTTCAGAAACAGCTCTTAGCGGGATGAGTACTCGATTGTTTTTTAAAATACCACTATCTATGGTGATTTGTGTATCAGCAGCAAAGCTAGATGAGCTGAAGTTAGGCAGGACAAGCATAGAAGCCGCCAACATTGTAAGAGATATTTTCTTGAACATTTGTAATCCTCCTAAAATTAAGCTTATTTGTAAGTTTAGACGCGATACATAGAGAAAATGTTTCTATTTGAATGATAAAACTTCAAATTAATGTAGTTTATATGAAAATTACCTCTTACGAAAACTTCACCATGTCCGCTAAAACAAATCATCAAGGACTGGAGAATCCACTCTGGAGTTTCATATAACATTCTTGCATTAACGAACCCGAAAGGCTTAATTGAAGCGAATGCGGAACGGATCGCAGACTTAGCCTTGCAGGGTTGGGACGTGAATCCACTTCTCTTCAACTTCTTAATCCGTGATCGAGGAGCTTTGCAACGATGCTGTGTTATACGTAGGGCCTTGAGTTACTTCTATTATTAACTTAAATTAGTCTAAAAAGTAGACTGATCCCGTTGATTGCAATCAAAATGTATATATAAAACTTCACTTTTCTTAATGTCTGAACACTTTCTACTTTGATTTTTCTATTAAGAACATACAATGCTATTATTGATGCTATTAAACCTATGATGCTAAACACCGTTGATACAATACCCCACATAATAGTATTCTCCTCATAGATAATGTGAAAATTGTTATGATAATGACTTTTCGCACTATTTCTTCCTATGAAATTCGTCCTTTCGTATAACGTTCCTGTATTCACGACCTAGCGTATGCTGGTGGCCGGCGTATGCCGGTAGCTTGAATATTATGTTAGATGATGATAAGTCTTCATTGAGGGGCTTTCAAATTTCACTAAGTAATTTCATAATTGACATAAAGTTATTTAATCCCAGTCCATATATCATCGTATTTCTAATTTTTCTTCCTCACAGTCAGGGCATTTCAAAGAATTTTCTTCTATTTCATCCAGCAATGGTTTTTGAGGCATTTGTACATGACAACGCGGACAGTCATAACTATTTATATAAGAATAATCTTTTGAGATTATATGTAGAAATGTACGATTCAGTAAATATTCACATTGTTCGCAAACGTAAAGTCCGTCATAACATTCAAAACGTACATCTTCTTCATTCATAATATTTTTTGATGTGTTGTCGCCCTTCTTCTTGTTCATACCACTCCAAAATAGTCTTCAAATTTATATAATTCCCCCAATTACATCTAAGGTTTTGTATTCACGACGTCCTAGCACCTAAACCTAAACTGCTCGCCGAACGACTAGTTCGATCGACTGGCCACGACCGCGATTCGTGGTAGGATGTGTCGCCTGAATCCACTTCCCTGACTTATCTCCTGGCGACCGAGGCGGCTTGTCCACCAATGCGTTAACACATTGTTATACAATGCGCACACCTCCCTCGATTACGCTAACTTAGAAAATCGATCTTTTATTAAATCATTAATTAATTTGTGTTTGACTTTACTTGTATATAGCATTGTAAGACTCTGACCATCATTAAAATGAATAAAGTAATTTTCATCGTCACTTCTGATAGCTAGTTCCCCAATCTTCCTCAGCAAATTAAAGTCAATCCAATCATCTTCAAAATGTATTTCCCATTCATATTTCTGATCATCTAAAATAAACGATACTTTAGCATCTTCATTATCAAAATCAACATGGCTTTTTACCTGTTGCATTTGCAATTTACCACGAGTTAAACTTACGAGTTCATTAATGATTGTCGAATAAATCTCTTCGTTCTCAACGCATTCGGTATCAAAGCTCCAAACATCGTTCGACAATCTAACTTGATTGTCATTTTCATCAATAAGATCTAAACCAATCATCGAAAGTAAGAGAGAATAGGGATCGTCTTCGTAAGTTTCGCGATCAAAATGATGCAACAACTCTTTAACAACACCATCATCATCAGTTGTGAAAGATATACCAATATCTTTGAGTACCTCTATTTGGTTTTCTAGTGAGATCTTTGTTTCTTTTGATTTCTTATGAAAAAAGTCAAACATCCTTGATCCCCCCTTAATACTAGCTAGCGTCCCTTTCATATAACGTTCTGGTATTCACGACGTCGATCCCCCTTAGATAGCTCTTATCTTAGGGGATCGATGTGTCCGGCTGCCCCAACTTCCCCGAAACCCCTCTACCCGGACCGAGGGCCGAATGGCACGATGCGTGAATATGTTGTTATGAGATGGGACTTACCTTCATTGATTTGGCCCAATTATGTTCTTTATAAGATCTGAATAATAGGTTATTACTTCCTCATAATGTTTCATTTCATCTTTATCAGAAGTATGTAAGATATCATGTTCTATATTTGCTATTTCAGTATTTACAATTTCAATTAACTGCTTTTTAGTTTTACTTATTAACCATGGAAGCCATCTGGTTAATGCTACCTCTTCGTAATCCTCTAATATCATTACAACTTCTGTTAATTTAAAATAACAATATAATGAGTATATTAGTACATCGTATTTGTAAGAATCCTTGTTAATTGTAAACATACCATTCTCCACAAAAGCATCAATCAACACAAAATTAGGATGAGTAAAATCACTTAAATAGTTATAGACTTTTGTGTGTATCAAACCTTCACCTATCTGCTTTGCCATCTCAGACACAGTTAACTCAACATAGTCTATTATTTGTTGTCCATCTCTATCAAGCAATTTCCCTCGACTTGGTCTAAAATAGACTCCGGCGTCCTTGCCTAGTGGGTAAACAACAAAATTATTTATAGATTGAGGGAACTGCAAACAATATTTTGCATATATATAATTCTCATAGATTGTTCTAACTATGCTCATTGCATCTTCGTGTAGATCATTCCTAATTAAAAGAATTATTGATTTTAACGATTTTGTTGCTTTCGAAAAACAGAAATAAACAAAATCATTTATGTGGTCCCCATGGGGATCTTGAACTCCATAATATTTTACTATCATTGTCCCTTTCTCTAAGAATTTATCTAGTGAGTTTAATAATTGTTTTTCGTATTTTTTAAGATTCACTATGCAAAGTCCTTTCTCATAACGTTCCTGTATTTACGACCCGGCGTATGCCGGGTGTCCGACGACTGTCGGACCCGGGACGAATGTCCGCAGCTTGAATATTATGTTATGTGATGTACCCGGCTTTAAAACAATCACTTCAATTCTCTTAACTGAATTTCCTCAATCTTGTTTCCTCCGCTTTCAATCCCTGCATCTAAATCGAATAAGAAGTATTTAATCTCATCATATCTTTGGCTCTTTCTAATCGTTCTAAAATCAAAAACAAGCTTTTTATTGATGCATTGAAAATCCAGCAGTTCAAAAGCTTTTATTCGACGATCTTCTCCCCATGTCCATGACTGCCCAAGTGATTTCAAAATAGACAATTCTGATTCTTCAAGGTCTTCTGCAAGTAATAGTTCTATTCTAAAAATGGTGCCTTTCTGATTTGAAAATTCTGAACCGCTATATAGTTTCAAAACTCCAGTCCATTCAAAATCTTGATCGTTATAGTAATCAAAATCATCATTGGTCATCCATTTTACATCCTTTAATTACGTTTTTGACTTTGGGTATTTCACATAACGTTGTCGTATTCACGAACCACAAAGGGGTTGTCTGCTGAAATTCCTCTTCGAAATCCTTCCAGCAGACCAAGGCTCCATGAGGAGCCGCAGTGTGAATATTATGTTATACGTATTTATTCTGTTTTAGATTTAAATATGTTCATTCACCAAAAGTCAATTAATTTGTTCTCCTTAGAACTTTGTTTATACATTTTAGAATTTCTTCACAATCATGCTTAGATGGTTAGCCTATCAAAATAAATCAATTAATATTCTATTCTCCATGTAATGCTGTACTTTCTAATTCATCAGCTTGTTTATTCGCAACTTTATTTAAATATTCTTCTAAAGTGATATTGTAAAGATTAAAAAATCCTGTTTTGAAATGTTGATTGTTATTAGCTAATTGAAATAATGGCCAAGTAGCATATGCGTGCTGATTGAAATATTTACCTTCAGCTCCAACTTGAAGCATAGTTTCTACCAAATCTTCATCAGTATCTGATAGTATCTTTTTTGCAATTTGTAATTCACTATTTACGACAGTCCAATCTACACTTTTAAGAGTTTTTTCTAGTTCATTTTTCATTTCAAGTTGTTTTAATGCTATACAGTGATTTATTAGAAAAAAGAATTTCATTTCTAAATCACTTATATTAGGAAGCTTTAATGCAAATTCACTTATGATTAATGAAAATTCAAATTCTTCTTGATGTAACATTTGGAATATTATACTGTTTAAAGCGTTATCCGCTGCATTTAGTTCGTGCTTAAACTGCTTCCTCCATAATACTTGAACTAATTTTATGCCAACCTCGAGCATAATAAATATTGAACTATTCAGGTATTCTACATTTATATCAACTTTGCTTCCCTTTGAAGAAATATCTTCATATCCATTTTCTTTGCAAATATTAATATATTGTTCCGTTACAATTCCGCCACAATGCATAATAATATTTCTTCGTTGTGTTACTTCAACAAATTCAGACCAATTTTCAAATTCTTTTAATTTCACCTTAAATTTTTTTTCAAAGATTTCTATTTGCTTTACATAACTTTCTCTTCGAATAGTGTCGATCTCTTTTTCAATTATTGATTTCTTGAACATTTCTATATTCGGATATGAAAATATATCTGAGACGGAAAAATTCTTTTCACTTTCTTCTAATAAGCCCGGTCTTAAGTTAAATAAAACAGTTAATAATTCACCTATAAACTCATCAAATTGGCTAAAAATGTTCAAATAAAGACTATTTATTAAAATATCTGAGTAAAACGGAGGTTTACTGTACATAGCACGCTGTAAATCTGCTAGCACTATTTTTGCTTGTTCAGATAAAATCAATTCATTAGAACCTTTACTTACATCAATTTCTTCATTCAAAAATTGTGCTCCACTTTTTAGTGTCTTAAGTATCTTTTCTTGAGCATCTATATCTAAGTCAACAACTTTATCCCATACAAAGTTACTACACTTCAGAATATCATATAGGTTCAATACAAATGATTTGAGTACATCGGCAAAGTCTTTGTCATCTTGTCCTTCTAAAGGATCTACTCGGTTACTCATATATACCCCCTGTTTAATATAAATATAATTACGTATAACGTTCCTGTATTCACGACCCGACGCATGTCGGGTGTCTGGCGAATGCCGGGCCAAGGACGAATGTCCGCAGCGTGAATATTATGTTATAAGAAGTCGATTGCTTTTACTCGTTTATCCAAATAAAAAAGCCATTTAATATGGCTTTTCATCAATACAGTACTGTTTAATACATAGAATTATATTTTTTTTTGTCTTTTTTCAATTTTAATTCTAAAATTCTTTCCGATATCGCATCCGTAGACAAAGCTAACGCAAGTGCCATAATTCCAAGAACATTATTAACTTTATCAGGAATCGAGTTAAAGTATGAATATAAAAACACACTGGGTAACAGGACAACTACAAGTATCCAAAAAGTGATATAGAAATGTTTAGCATGTTTTTTTCGATCTGTAACCAATATAGCTGTGGTCGCTAACGTGACTTTATATAACACTAACGTCAACATAATTAAAGTAGCTATCAGAGAAAATAAGTTTACATAATTTAAGAAATACAAAGAACTTTGATCTTCCGTAGATATAACAATAATACAAACTACAATTGAAACGGTCACAATAAACCATTGAATAGGTTGATATTTGTCAGAAAAATCACCTTTCATTTAAACAAATCCTCTTCAAACCGCGTTAAATGCAAACTAATTTTGTCGCATATGAAGCCAGCATAAAATATATAATCCATTATCTCTTCAACAGTTAAAGACTCTCTTCCAGCAAGTGATACAGAATTTGTATATGTAATAGAATTATCACTATCATCAAATCCCATATTCCCATATATAACTCTTTTCAAATTCACTATTGAAAGCTCTCGTAAAACATTTGAAACACTATCTTCATGTTTTATATCATATATGTTATGACAGTAAATGAATAAATGCTGAGGTCTTTCTTGGATTACTAAATTCACTTCTACAATATATGCATCATCATTTTCATCTCTTTGTCTGACTAAATTCACTTGTATTACTTTCTCATCTTGTACTGTTACTTCACTATATTCAATGGGTGTATTGTTCAAAAGTTCCATAACATCAGATAAAGATAACGAATTTTTAGTAATCAAAAGATTCCCTCCAATATATAATAATCAATTTACAATAAGAGCTCTACGTTCTTCACTCAGGAGATTACTAAAATCATTTGGTATTAATGTACCCTCATCAAAGTAAATGCCCATAATTTCTCCCTTAAATTCTTTGTTTATAAATTGCGAAACTAAATATTTTTGTTCTGAAGCAGATGGATTTGAAACTGTATCATAAATTTCAATTTTAAAAAAATCATTATAATGAATCAATTTAAGTTTATTGTCAGAATTGATTGCATAATAAGCATCTCTTGAAAGTTTTTTGAAATTAATTGAGAAGTATTTTTCCATAGATTTAAGTGATGAATCAGAAAGTTTATCAGCTATTACTATCATCGAAATCATAATGCTACTCCTTTTTTATAAAAACTCTTCTAATTCGCTTAGTAAATTCACAAATCGCAAAATAAGTTTTTTGCAATTTTCATCGTGAAAATTCTCGTTATAAATATTATTTATCTCGGTATGTATTTCTAGCAAATCATTTAATTTAATCGTAGTACATTTAGTAAGCTTCAATTTATCTAATGTAAGTAACCGGACTTCAAAAGTGTAGTGGTCAGAAAGATGGGTTTTTGTTGCAAGGTCAGATCTATTCTTACGAATTTTAGCTTTTACATAGTTGCCTTCGTCCTCTACAAGTTGTGCTTCATATTCTAACGTTTTTTTTATTAACCCCACATCAATCATAAACGTACTATCCCCTGTCAAATTAATGATGTACTTTTAATTAATTCGATAAAATAAAGCAACATTCCTTCTTTTGTTTCAATTTTCAATCTAAGGTTTTATCGATTTCTTATAACGTTACTGTATTCATGAACCCCAAAGGGGTTGTCTGCTGAAATTCCTCTTCGAAATTCAACTTGCAGACCAAGGCTCCACAAGGAGCCGCAGCGTGAATATTATGTTATGAGATGTCATTGGCTTCTGCGAACTATCCCCAAAACATTCCGTTGTGTCCTTCATCCACGATCTTTAACTGTGTTTCAAAATCTTCACTCGGTTCTATGTCATCTATGAAATGCCATTTTCCTTTACTGTCTTGCCAATATATTTTCCATTCATTGTTACCTAATCTAAACTGAGCTACTGGCATCTGCACCCATTGATCACTTTTGAATCCTTGTCTTTCTTCGATTAATGTCACGTGATTTCCTCTGATTTTGTAACTAATTTTAATTTGGCTTTTCACATGTTCCGGCACTGCATTTTCGGTGTACTTGTCCATAATCTTCATAATCCGCTTCTTCGTAAAATCATCCATGAATTAGTCTCGCCTGCCTTATTCTCTTTTGCCTTGATTATATCACGATGATTTCTCATAACGTTACTGTATCTACGAACCCGAGAGGCTTAAGGGAGCAGTGCGACCGGGTCCAACGGACTTAGCCTGGCAGGGTTGTGAGTTGATTCCGCTTCTTAGCCTGCCCCTTCTTACGAACCAAGGGCCGGACGGCCCGCAGCGTAGATACTTTGTTATGAGATATCATCGACCTCGTCGAAATACTGAAATAATCTTTTAGTTTTTAATCACTTCAATACTGCGCTTTAATAATTCTAATACTGATTTAATATTCTCATACACCATTGATGAGCTAAAATATTCTTGCACATACTCTATCACGACACCATTGTCATCTATTCTTCGTACTAATCCTGGCATGTTCGGAGAGTAATTATGAGTTATGTGGTTCCTATAAGTATTCGCATTAATAAATTCAATATTGCTCATAATTTCTGACAGCTTTAGGAACATATCATCATCTTTACCTTTTAGTTGCCTAACCACTTTCTTAAATTCAATTTTCTTTATCCCTAAATTATACTGAATATTAAGTATGTGCCCTACCACTTCCCAACATGAAAACACTTTAAAATAAAAGACATCCGAGTAGTAATCAAACTTTTCTTTATTTCCAAGATGATGTGGTTCAAAATCTGTAAAGATTCCGTTATTATCTCTCTTTTCAGTCTCATCAGGTATTCCTAGTTGATAATAGAAAGTTAATAAAATATAACTTTCTACAAGTGATTTAAATCTCTGTATTAACAATAATCCATATGAGTTAATTATAGGACTATCAAATATATCAATTGCATTTAGATTATTGTTATAAAAGCCAGAAGATGAAAAACTAAATCCTACAAATGGGCTATTATTATAGATATTCTTCCATTCTTCTTCGTTAGGTATCTAATATATTTCATTTTTCTCCTTCTTTTCTGATGATTTCTCATAACGTTCCTGTATTCAAGACGTCCGACGAAGTCGGATGTGTCTGCTGAAACGCTTCCACAAAATTCATCCAGCAGACCAAGGCTCCAAAGGAGCCGCAGCTTGAATATTATGTTATACGACGGAATTACATCTTCGAGTTAACCAACATTCTCTTATATTCTATTCTTTCATTAGTCTGTTATATGTTCCAAAAGATCTCCAGGTTGGCATTCCAATGCCGTACACAATTTATCAATGACTTCTAAAGATACATATTCATTCGTATTGAGCTTTGCCATCGTTGCCGATGAAATCCCCGTCATTTTCAATAAATCCTGCTTCTTAATCTCCCTATCAATCAATAATTTTTGAAATGGTTTATAACTTATCATCTGGTATCCCTTCGTATCAAATTTGAATTTTTCTTTAATTATATGAAAATATATTTTCTTAATCAAAAATATCTTTGATATGTATTGACTATACTTTTCGTTATGATAAAATAATATTCAATAAGTTAAACTTTTATTCGCAAAATAAAACATAATGGACGGTGATCATTTATGTACAATTCCTTAGAAGTCTTACTTGATTCGTTGATACGTAATCGAATTGAAGCCTTATATAGCGATCTTCTCAAGAACAACGCCATTTATAATCAATTCTCATCTGATCGAAATCTTTACTTCAAACAGTTACATGAGCTTCTACCTCAGGATATGCATAAAACTCTATTTCTTTACGATGATGCAGACCTCTCAGTTCAAACAATACTAGAACGTGAAATCTACTTGCAAGGTTTTAAAGATGCTCTTCAATTACATAATGAATTAAATATAACTTCTAATTGAGAGCCAAACGGCTCTCTTTTCAATTGATTCTGTCGTATAACGTTCCTGTATTCATGAACCCCAAAGGGGTTGTCTGCTGAAATTCCTCTTCGAAATCCATCCGCAGACCAAGGTTCCATCGGAGCCGCTGCTTGAATATTATGTTATACGAAGCACTTCGCATCATTGAACTGCATTCAAAATCTCAATTACTAAAATAGCTTCTTCTTTATAACCTTCAAGATCGTTTAGTTTAATCCATTCAGGTTCATGATCTCTAAATTGATAGAATCTTATTACCACATCTTCTCCTTCGATTGTAGAACTTAAAATTAAAATAAAGTCTTTTTCAGGATAGTTCCACTTTAAATTCTCTTTCCAATTCGAAATGAGTTTTATTCCAGTCCTTAAATCCTCTATATGGTAATGATTTATTGAGGCTTCTAGTTCCGTTCGATCTTGATAAATGGTTTCTTCAATAGAGTCTGTCTCTCTTAAACTTGAAGCATCAACTAAAATGCAATTGTCCCATTCATGAAAAGTAGGGTTAAATAAATTCGAACTGATCGATTCATTTGATTGAGCAAGCTCATTCAATAAATTTCTCATCGCCTTATTTGTTTTCATGTTTTTCCTGCTTTCGAAGTGTTTCGTATAACGTTCCTGTATTCATGAACCCCGTCAGGGGTTGTCTGCTGAAATCCCTCTCCGAAATCCATCTAGCAGACCAAGGCTCCGAAAGGAGCCACAGCGTGAATACTATGTTATACGACGGAATCACGTCTTCGAGTTAACCAACATCCACTTATATTCTTTCATTGGTCTGTTAAATGTTCCAAAAGATCTCCAGGCTGGCATCCCAACGCCGTACATAATTTATCAATGACTTCTAACGATACATATTCATTCGTATTGAGCTTTGCCATCGTTGCCGAAGAAATCCCCGTGATTTTCAATAAATCCTGCTTCTTAATCTCCCTGTCAATCAATAATTTTTGAAATGGTTTATAGCTTATCATTTGGTACTCCTTCGTATCGAATTTGAATTTTTCTTTAATTATATGAAAATATATTTTTTTAATCAAAAATATCTTTGATATGTATTGACTATAATTTTCGTTATGATAAAATAATATTTAATAACTTAAACTTTTGTTCACAAAATAAAACATAACGAAAGGTGATCATTTATGTACAATTCCTTAGAAGTCTTACTTGATTCGTTGATCCGTAATCGAATTGAGGCCTTATATAGCGATCTTCTCAAGAACAACACTAGCTATAATCAATTCTCATCCGATCGAAATCTTTACTTCAAACAGTTACATGAACTTCTACCTCAGGATGTGCATAAAACTCTATTTCTTTACGATGATGCAGACCTCTCAGTCCAAACAATTCTAGAACGCGAGATCTACTTGCAAGGTTTTAAGGATGCTCTTCAATTACATAATGAATTAAATATAACTTCTAACTGAGAGCCGAATGGCTCTCTTTTCATTTAATTCTGTAGTATAACGTTCTTTTATTCACGAACCCGAGAGCCATAAGTGACAAAGGGAACTGAGTCGAAAACTTAGGATCGTAAAAGTTGTCCGGTGGTCCCATTTCTAAGTTCTCAACTTCTAGGATCAAGGGCGCCAGCCCGCAGTGTGAATATGGTGTTAATCGGAGTGCAGAAAGTATAACTTACACATTTAATTCCAAATCCTTAATGCTTATATATATCTATTAAATCTCGCATTTCCCTGCCTTTTACTATTTGATTTGGTCTTATAGGCATAATCAATTCATAGATAATGTAGTTATGGCTATGAAATAATATCTCTACTTCATCTAGTGAAAATAATTTTTGATACTCAAAAACATAATCACTAAGGTCACAATTGTTTATTCGTTCCAGTAACTTATTGAAAATCTGAAAGAAGTCCTCTGTTGCTAGATACCATTCCCCTTTCATTTGATATTTATCAATCAGTTTATGTATAACACCTTCAAGTCCTATAATTTCTTCTTCATATTCAAACTCTGATGTTATAACAAATACATTACTTATTTCATGTGGACATCCCGTTTGAATATTTTTAATTCTATTGTAGAGGTTCCTTGTTCGACCAACCTTCAAAAATGAATCTTCTCTATATGAACAAACGATAATATAAAGAAGAAAAGCATTAGGTTCAAGTAATTCTCTCATAGTAATCCTCCTCATATTTCGCTTAACATTCCTCTATTCATGAACCCCGAAGGGTTGTCCGCCGAAAATCCTTCCCGCATAACAAGGCCCCAAAGGAGCCATGGCTAGAATATTATGTTATATGAAGTCCCTTACTTCTTTGAAATACTATCGTATCTTTGATGCTGATGGTTTATTAGTCCTCCTAGCATCAATAATGATTGTATTAATTATAAATTTAGAATTACTACTTATTTCATCAGATTTTTCTATTAACTTATCTATGTTTTTTTGTTCTTCATCGTGCATTAATATAACAAGATAATAGGCGTGATCAACTTTCTCTGATTTCATATATTGAACTGTTTGATTTTTCAATCCTTTAATAAGGTCATTAGAAGCTAATTTAATTTCTACTAAAGCTCTAAAATCATTACCAAAAGAAAATTTAAAATCAACTGGTCCTCTCCCAGTTTCAGCTTCTGGAGTTATATCAATGTTATTATCTTCACAATATATTCCACTCATAAAGTGAAAAAGTTGCTGTGCACTTTTTTCTTTCTTTGCAAGATCATTATCATTCCATAATAGTTTATAAGCATCTTTAAGAGTGATTGAATGCACATAATAGTTAACAACACTTTCAATATGGTCTAAAAAGTCTTCTTGTGAATGAATAGTTTTTCTATTTAAAACTTTAATATTGGCAGGGTAAAGAGAGTTTTTAATGCTGCGATATTCTTCTCTAATATCAGCAGGCATTAAATCAAGATACTCATCAAGATCAACATCTCGATCTTCTAAAAAGTTTATAGGGTTTTCAAAAAATTCGTTTAGATAATCTGCTACCCATAAAAAATCATGATCTTGAAATAAAATGTCTAAATAGAAGTCTATATTGTCTGGATTGCTCAATATATACTGGTCTTCAGTTATATCTTCATCATAAGTTTTTTGCACTAATTCTCCTCTTTCAGTTAATTCAATATTAGTCTGGTATAAAACCCGATACAGTGCAAATTCATGAATTGGTTTAAGATGGTGTAAGTATTCATCTCTTGTCCATGCATCTAGTTCTATCATTGTTTTTATACATTTCTCTTCATCCTCAATCCATATCATCGGTGGGAATAATGAGCGAAATCCTTGTTCTGGCCCTAGATCTCTATAAAAAGTCATATAAAGGTCTAAATAGTCATTAATTCTTTGATTTACTATAATTCTTGTGTTTTTCTCTAACTCACAAAAAATATTAATCATTATGTTCTCCTTATACTATTTAATTAGGGATTTCACATAACGTTTCTGTATTCATGTACCCCGAAGGAGTTGTCTGCTGAAATCCCTCCTCGAATTCCATCCGCAGACCAAGGCTCCGAAGGAGACGCAGCTTGAATATTATGTTAGACGATGTAACAATCTTCTCGACTAATTTCTATTTTGAGTATTTTCTTCATATGCTTTCATTATTTCTCCCTTACTTCGATAGTCACCTGGTAATGAGAGGTGTATTGGTAATTTAGAAAATCGTAAGAAGATAGTTTCGAAATCATTATATCCATATTTTGAAAAATGAGTTATCCCTACCAGTCTTGGGTCAGGCGGATCAGAATTCAGTGTCATAACGTAACCGACAGGTGGAAAAGCAATCTCACTCATTATTGTGAATTTCCCGTCAGTTGATCCTAGTCCCGCTATTCCTGTTTGTCTCATTCTTGACCCTGTCATCAAATAAGCAAAAATTCTTATCTTGGGCTCTAAATATTTGTGATCAGTATTTAGAACAAACCTTACTAAGGTGGGATTCCCTCTAGCAAACCCCTCGCCGTTAGCTGAAAAAAACATAGTTATAATTTGTTTAAGAACTCTACTCGGAAAAATATGAAATGGATAATAAATCGATCCCTTCCCATCTGATTTATCATGTAAAACCAAAGCTTGATAAGTCCAATCAATAAAATCATTCCCGTACCAAGCTCCTATATCATTATTACAGCTTGAACATAAGGTATGTGCTCCCGCACCCTTTTGCTGGATTTTCCCCTTTATCTCTTCGTCCGGCCCTTTGGTTATAAAGTTTTCGAAAATCGCTTTAATTACTGGCTTATCATTAAATGCTCCTCTTGGTGGAACATGCTCGAACGTTAACGGCCCTTCTACGCCACATATATGGCATACTCCATAAATCGGTTTTCGTCCCATAGGTTTTCCTCACCTGTTCTGTCGTATAACGTTCCTGTATTCATGACTCGACGTATGTCGAGTGTCTGGCGAATGCCAGACCAAGGACGAATGTCCGCAGCGTGAATATTATGTTAGACGATGTCCGTTTAATCCTCTACTAATTTAATCTGCCTTTTAAATAAAATACCGATTTGTTTTATAAGATCTGAATATTCTTCTTTATACTTGCTATTATTTCTTATTACATCTCTAATAGCTTCTTCATCTCTAAAGTTACTAGTAGGACGATTTCTTAAATCAATGAGTTTTTCTTTTCCAATCTTATATTCCGAAAACTTATCTAATAATTCAGATAACCTTTCATAGTGCCTATCCTCAATTAATAACATGCTTTTTTCTAATGTTTCTTTTGTTTTACTTAGCTGCTTCGAAAAATCTTGAAGTGTGGCTCTTCCAGCTCTTTCCCAAAGTCTATCTGCAACAATTTTCAATTCGTATAACGATCTATATAAGTCGTTATACAACTTAAATTGATGTTCAGAATACCGAGCAAATAATATTTTGGATTTTTCAAGTTCCGCTTTTTTGGCTTCTAAATCGTTTAAGTAACTAGCCTTTAATTTTTCAAGATCTTCTTGATAATTCTTTCTATCTTTCTCTTGAATACGAGTAGCCCATATTTTTCCTAGCCAATTTGAAACACCTAAGATGATTGCTCCGGCACCTCCTACAGAGAATACAGCAGTAACTATAATATTCCAGACATCTTGGAAATTCACTCTCTTTCCTCTTTCCTGTTTAGGATTTCGTCTAACGTTCCTGTATTCATGACCCGACATATGTCGGGTATCCGGCGCATGCCGGACCAAGGACGTATGTCCGCAGCGTGAATATTATGTTATCTGAAGTAACTTTCTTCTTGATTAAACCATACATACTCTATTCTTTCGCTTTGAGTACTTTATACTTAGAATCTGTTGGTTGCCTAGTAGGAATTGAATACCCAAACGTTTCACTTAAAAAAGCATTTTGTAGTTCAATTATAAAATCATGTACATAGCCTAAAAAATCAAAAATATATTCATTAAATTCTTTCGTTTTGTTCTCAAGTTCTATCAGTTCTTATTCTGAAAGTACTATTCCGTTTAAATATCTTGAGTAATAGATCCTACCTAAATATTCGCTATATTTACCTGTTGCTTCTCTTATTTCACTTAGCTGTTCTAGATATGTTTCTTTCATCCCTACAAACTTATTAAGTACAACTTCTCTAGCTTCAAAAAAATAAGTGAATTCTAGAATTGACTTAGATGATTTTTCCCACAGCTTTAAAACTTGTTCGTTGGGCTTTTCCCAGCGACTACTATGGATTTCAAAATTTAATGAGTATTTTGTTCTCAGATCACCAGGCAAAAGAATTAAATATAAATTCAATTCTCCAAGTGAGTCTCTTGATTTTGCTAGCAAATTTATAGCTTCATCAGTTGTTTTAATTTGTATCTCACGAACGAACTTTTGTTTGTCTAATTCAAGGTTTCTTCTATGTTGCTTATTTAAATTAGTTATAGCTACCTACCAACCAATGGTTGCTATCAGGGCAGACAAAGACCATCCAACAATACTTGGCCACATATAATTCAATCCTTTTCATGTGTTTTATAGTTATTTCCGATAACGTTCCTGTATTCACGACCCGACGCATGTCGGGTGTTCGGCGAATGCCGAACCAAGGACGAATGTCCGTAGCGTGAATATTATGTTATAAGACGTAGCTGCTTCTTTGAGTAACCCTAATTTATTCTTATACTAATTGGCTAAACTCATCCAAAAATACTTTAGGTGATTCTTTCTTTAAAAAATAATCAAAAATTATTGAATCCATCAACGTAATTCCAGCCCCTACCAATGGAGTAAACTTAAAACTAGCTGTAACAGCAGTTGCTAGCCTTAAAGCTTTTATAAGTGGTAAATCACCTATTGTTTTAGAACATTTATCAATTTCGTTAATGAAGTCCTTAATAATATCATCTGATTCTTTGTCCCCACGGACTTCAATAATAAGCCTTAACCATTCAATAAAGACCTTGTAACTAGAAGTTTCTTTCAACCTTAAAATATCATCTAATGTAAGTTTACCGTTTGTAAATAAAGTAGCTATATCAGGTACACCATAAGATTTAGTTAGTTTCAAAAAACCTTCTCTGTATTTTGCATCAAAGCGATCAGCAAAGTTTTCTAGTTTAATATTTATAACATCTACTAAAACGTCATCCATAAATACATTTGTAATATCAAGATTGTTGCAAACTGCAGTCCTAAAATAAGTTTCTGATAAACGATTTACGATTTTTGCATCATTACTAAAAAAAGTTTTTGGAGTCTTTGCTGATAATGAGAGTTTTGCAGATAGGCCTTTATCTTTAAAGTCACTTTCTATGCCTAGCTTTATAGTATCTGTTAGGGTCGAATTAATGGCTCTCATTGTTTTAAAAAGAGGATTCGATAAACCTGAAAAGTCCCCTGCCCAGCCAGGACTCATTATTAATCTGTCAATATCATCTGGAGACTGAATTTCTATATGAGTAGGTCTATACATTTCTGCTAAAGTATAACTATAATTATGTCTTAAAGCTCCAACATGACTTCTACCAACATCAACTATAGATAATTGGCCATTATTAACTACTTCTAATAGTGAATCTCTACTCCCTAAGAATCTAACTACTACTGGTAATTCATGATGTTCAATGAAAACAGCATCATAGTATAATATGCTCTCTAACAATTGTCCGATACGTAAATTAACAAACTTGTCACTATCCAGCGAAAGGCCATCTTTATATACAACATTGCTCATACCAACAGTTCTATGTCTGAAGATATCAGAATGAAATAGTGTATATCCATTGTTCATTTTCAAATCACTCCTAGGTAATAATAAAGGCTATTTCTTATAACGTTTCTGTATTCACGACGTCCGACGTAGTTGGATGTATCTGCTGCAATACCTATTAGAAAATCATCTAACAGACCAAGGCTCCGAAAGGAGCCGCTGCATGAATACTATGTTATACGACGGAATTACTACTTCGACTATGCCTAATTCAAATTTTTCCCTAATTTACTTTTTTTATTTTGAGGGATTTTGTACTTCTAAACGTGCTTGAATACTACTTTTAATATATTCAAAAAACTCATTATTGATTTTCTTAATTCTTTTAATTCCATCACTTTTATTGGAAAATTTCAGATCAAAATACTTCCATTTACTTCTATCACCATAATCATATATTTCCCATCCTGTTTCATGATACGTGATAAGTTTATAAAATACGGTAATCTTATAACGCGAAATCAAGAAAACCACATTACATTGGTAAGGAAAAGTTGCCGGAAATTTAGGATTTAATTTTATTTTAAGAGAATCAAAAGTCGTATTTAGCCTCGTAGAAACACCTCTATATTCAACTTTTGGCCTAAATAAATTCGGAATAGTATTTCCATAAAAATTATTATAAATATTGTTATTGTTACTTATCTCTTCTTTCTCTACTTCAATGAAATAATCATTAGGGTTCTCGTCAATCCACTTAGCTACTACATCTATGTCTAAAATCTCTGTATAATTTGATACTTCAATGATATCTAAAGAAAATATCTCTGCAAGAAAGTCGATGTTAATCATTTCAGTGAGTGCTTCTTTTATCTCAATTAAAATTTTATCAATCTCATCTCTAGATGAATAAGATTCAGATATTCTTTTAATTGCTTCAGTCAATGAAGTTTCTTCTTTTTTGTAATCGAGAATTTCTTTTTCATATTTTGTTATATCAATATTTTTTATGATATCTGTAACATTACAAAAAATATCACTCATAGTACCTTGAGCAACGAAATAAGGAGTTTGCTTACTTGACTGAGCAAATTTATCCTTAATGTATTCTATAATGCTTGCATAGCTGATTTCGTTTCCTTTGTAATTCAAGATGGCTTCAGCAAAACTTTTTGTAAAATGACTAATCGTATCTACATATGAAGACTGATGACTATGAGAAGAGAACATAAAATACAAATTACTAATTGCTTTTTCTTGTTCGAAGATTTGAGCAACCTCTAAATCTCCTTTGATGTAAGGTATTCCGGAATTACATGCATCAACTACTTTTACAGTTAATTTTGGATCAACTCTCCTGATCTGTTGATCAATAAAATTATTTGAAAGAGTAGTTGTATTATATTTTTCTTTTGAATAATCCGTTAAAACAAATCTAAGATCCTCCTCTTCCCCATCATAAGTTCCATGACCTGTGTAGTAAAAGAAAAGTTCTCCTATCTCTTCCTCTCTTATGCCTGAAAAGAAACTCGTTAAACTTTCTTTTACATTAAGAGAATCGGTTTTTTCATATATTTCTAAAATGTCTGTATATTTATTGGTTGCCTTTAAAATATCTGAAATAAGTTTATAATCATTTTTACAACCTAGTAGAGGTGTGATATTTTCATAATCTGATACTGCTATTATTATAGCTACATTTTTCATGATGAATTTTCCTCTCTCTTTAAATTTGATTCTGTCGTATAACGTTTCTGTACTCATGGACCCCAATGGGATTTTCTGCCGAAATGCCTCATCGGAATCCTTCCAGCCAGAACAAGGCTCCAAAGGAGCAGTAGCTTGAATATTTTGTTATACGACGGAATCTCTTCTCGAAGCGGCTGTCACTATTTATTTTCTTCCGGTACATATTCGATCAAATCAGACAATTTACAATTAAACGTATCACACAACTTGAAAAGTGTTTCTAATTTGGTTGTTTCTATATTCGTCTCCCTATATAACTTGTTGATTGAGTTACGACTTAGACCTGATCTCACCATCAATTCCGTTATATCATCTATTCGATGTTCTGCCATGAGTTCTCGTATATTGCACTTGATTACGTTCATCTTTTCCCCTCCATAATTCTATCTTATCTCCCATACCAGCAATCATCAACAAAAAGCGAAGTTTTAACCCTATAAAGTCAAATGTTCACCCTGTAAATAAATTTGTAAGGTTATATAATAACTCCATAGAGTTAATTGAAGGAGGAATAATATATGATTAATACATTAGAATCATTAACAGAGCCGCTTATAAGAATACGTTTAGAATTACTCTATACTGAGCTTCTGGAGTGTCATAAGGAGTATACTCAGCTTTCTTCGGAGACAGATCAATATTTTAAAACGCTTCGTGATGCTTTGCCCGATCAACTTCAACATACGGTTTTTCTTTACGAAGACGCCCAAATTTCTCTCCAATCCATCCTAGAAAGAAGTATCTACATACAAGGTTTCAAAGATGCTCTACAACTATTAAGTGAATTGCAAAATTCTAGTATATAGAGGGTCACATGATCCTCTTTTCTGTTGTTCTTGATTCTGTCGTATAACATCTTATTTATGTACTTCGTAAATGCCACCGATTTAACGTAATATATGAACTACGTATATGATAACCTATGGGGCGATATATGCGAAGAAAAATTTGGTGAAAAAGGGAGAAGTTTGAGATACTCAATCTCCCATATCCATACGATCCAGCGGGCTTTGAATACGCTGGATATTTTTCGTGCTCACATGCGTATATCGCTGTGTGGTTTGTGCACTCGTATGACCAAGAAGCTCCTGTATATAGCGCAGGTCTGTTCCGTTTTCCAGCAAATGCGTGGCGAAAGAGTGCCGCAAAGCATGGATGCTACACTTTTTTACAATACCGGCCTTTAGTCTGGCTTCTTCAAAAACCTTTTGCACACTGCGCTCGGTAAGATGTCGATCCGAAGTTTTTCCCGGAAATAGCCAGCGATCGGGTCGATACTCTGCAATGTATTTCTGCACCATGTTCCAAGCAAGATTAGAAAGAAGCGTTCTCCGATCCTTCTGACCTTTTCCCTGCCTTACAATAATAGTTTGCCGCTCAATATCCAGATCGCTATAGCGTAGACGAACGACTTCGCCGACACGAAGTCCTGCCGAATAGGTGAGATACAGGATTGTCTTATGCTTGAGATTATTTACGGATTTAAGTAATTGGGTAACTTCTTTTTCGGACATGACATTGGGCAGCTTCGTCTGCTTTTTGGGGCGTATGTATTGAATTTCAGCAGGATGATGGAGCACATATTTACAATAAAGTCGGATCGCACTAATCGTCTGATTAACACTGGAATGAGAGATTCCACGCTCAAGCAGATTCAAACAATATGTCTGGACATGAGATGCACGGATTTCTGTATCGATCTGAGGAAGACTGGCCACAAATCGTTCAATCTGATTACAGTATGCTTTAATCGTTTTGCGACTGTATCCTCTTAATTTCAGCGCTTGCTGCAAATCATCTCTTTTCCATTGTGTTTGCTCTCCACTTAACTTCCAGTTCCTTAAAAATTCACTCTCCACCCACAACTCCGCGGAAATCTCTACATCTAGCGCATCAAAGTGCTTTGTAAACTCCTGCAGAGATACCTCTGAGTAGGGGATGATCCAGCGTTTTGCATCAGCCTCCCACCTTCTCCCTGTTACCTGACGAATCCGCTGAATATGCACCGTATTATATGGTATTTGCACATACAATGTATCAGCAGAACCTCTAGTTAACATGATGACAGCTTCTGTTTTGTTCTTCATACGGCATTCTCCTTCAGCTCAATTGGATAGAAGAGTTCTATTGAATTTGGAAAATAAAAAAGGAAGATCATTTTCATCCCGTAAAGGAATCCAATGATCTTCCGATGCTTTCGGAAATATGCCTGCTGCACCTACATAGCAGCGGCTTCTTCTCCCAGCGGCAGCGTGTAATACTGCGCCTGCTGGTCTTCGTGCTGCTGGTATACGACGACCAGCAGCGTTTGGCCCTTCGCGGCAAGCGGGCTGGCGCCAGCTAGCACACGCTCAAGCCGGAACGGAAGCACGTCCAGTACCGCGTGCTTCTGCAGTTCCTTTTCGCCGAGTCCCAGATCGGCGAAAGCACGGGCTCCCATGACCGTCTGTGCGGTCATGGCCGAGGTCATCGGCAGCGCACGAGAAGCGCTGCCGTCCCCCATGTCCGCCGCTCCATCCGCGGCGGACAAAACCCCAGCGTCGCGCGCTGCAAGCGACGCAGCATCCCCGGCATGGCTGCCGATCACACCCGCCGCATCCGCGGCAGTGTTCTCTCCGGCAGCCGCCGAAGTTCCCGCAGCGGCTGTTCCACTTGCGCCGCTGCTTTCCAGCCATGCCGAGCCAGAGGCACCGGCAACACGCGGCAGACGAACGTCCTCTGGACGTTCAGCCAGCATTTTCATATAGCCCGCCCATTGATCCTTCTGGAGCGCATCGTCCCACCAGATTTTACGCGGCTTGTATTTGTGACCGAGGAAATAATCGAGCTTCATCAGCCCCAGCACGATATCCATATGCGGCGTATTGCGGGACTCCAGGAAGCTGTGCAGGCGAGTAAACAAATCCTCTAGCTGATGCCCGATCTTCTGCCAGCCCTGACCCTCCCAGTAATCGCCAAACGCCTGGAAGAAATCAAACGGTGAATCAAACTCCTGCTCCATCAAATACTTCAGCGTATGATCCATCCGGTGTGCATTCCAGTATTTCTCCAGCACATCCTCCAGGCGTTTCAGGCGAACGATGTCGCTGAACGGCAGCACGTCACTGCCCAGAATTTCATACGGTGCGTGATCCATGTACGTATAGTTGTACTTTTCTGCATCCAGACGCAGACCCGTACCGCGCAGCATTTTGAGGAATCCGAGCTGCAGCTCTTCCGGTCCCAAAGCAAACACATCGTTAAACGTCTTGCGGAACGTATTATAATCTTCCTCTGGCAGTCCTGCGATCAGATCCAAATGCTGGTCGATCTTGCCGCTGGCTTTGACCTTGTTCACCGTACGGCTCAGCTTGGCAAAGTTCTGGCGGCGTTTCACCAGTTCATTTGTCGGATCGTTCGTAGACTGTACCCCGATTTCAAAACGGAACGTGCCCGGCGGCGCATTCTCTGCCAAATAGTCAAGCACCTCAGGACGCATGATATCAGCCGTAATTTCAAACTGAAACACCGTTCCCTGATGATTCTCGATCAAAAATTTAAACATCTCCATCGCATAATCCCGTTTAATGTTAAACGTACGATCCACAAACTTGATCAGCTTCGCACCCTTCTCAATCAGGTACAGAATATCCGATTTCGTCCGCTCAATATCGTAATACCGCACACCGACCTCAATACTGGAAAGACAGAACTGACAACTAAACGGACAGCCCCGGCTGGTCTCAAAATAAACCACGCGTTTCCCCAGATCAGGAATATCCTCTTCAAAACGATGCGGTGACGGCAGATCGTTCAAATCCGCCTTTGGACGCGCAGGCATGAGAATGACCTCTTCCCCTTTACGATACGCCAGTCCATAAACAAAATGGAACTTCTTGCTGCCCTCCAGCTCTGTCAAGAGCTGATGCAGCGTTTCCTCCCCTTCACCCATGACGATAAAATCGACATTAGGAATCCGGTTCATCCAATATTCGGTGTCGTAGGACACCTCCGGCCCGCCCAGCAAAATTTTCACCTCAGGCATAACCTTTTTCAAATTATCAATCACCTTGATCGTCTCTTCAATATTCCAGATGTAACACGAGAACCCGATCACATCCGCCCCGCGCTGGTACAGATCCGACACAATATTCATGACCGGGTCTTTGATCGTATACTCCGCGAGCTCAATATCAAAATCCTTCTCACTGTACGCCTTCAAACACCGCAACGCCAGCGAGGTATGGATGTACTTTGCATTCAAAGTCGATAAAATTACCTTCATGATTCACAACCTTTGCCTGGACACCCAGACCATATTTTTTGGAAAAGTAAAGCTCCACAGCCATCCTGCCCGGATGCTGTTCAGACAAACCTCTAATGCAAGTCCGAGCCCTATCTATGTCCGCCCTTGCACGAATTCAAACCAGCACCAGCATCCGCGTCAGCAAGCGCATCACGCTCCAATGCACTCGCATAACAAGTTAACCAGTCCTTATGCTATAACCGTCCGCACCTCACAAACAAATCCCCAATTTGTCTTTCAAAGATTGGACACATCTTTTAAAAACACATACCACTCTCCGCCCGACCAAAACCACAATATATAGATTCACATCCACCAAAGTCACTATATACTGTGTCAACACTCGTTTCCCAACACTTTGCCTCAATGTCCACAGTTTAAAAGACAATCTCACCCACTTTGTCTACTCAGCAGAGACACACTTCATGTGATACATATCCTGATTTTTGAATTCGTCTCTATTCTGATCTTGGCCCTGTCCGGTCCTGTCACTGTTACAGTTACTGTTGCTGTTGCTGTCACTATTACTGTTACTATTACTGTCACTGTTACTGTTTCTAATTCTTGTTGTGCTCCTTGTTGTGCTTCTTCTTTTAATTGTTGCTTCCGGTTCTGGTTATGGTTATGGTTATGGTTCTAGTTTTGGTTCTGATTTTTGTGCTTTTACCTTCCGCTAATTGTGCTTCCGATTCTAATTCTCATTATTTCTGCATCTGATCTAGTTCTATTCTGTTTCTGTTCACGTTTGTGCTTCTGATCTATATAGGTTGAACTAAACAATGTACACAATCCACTCCGATACGCTCATCAATGCAAGCACATTAGCAAATATCACCCATCGCTCATCGCTAGTGCAAATCTGCCATCCTCTACTGCTACTACTGCGAGCGCTAACGATCAGGAGAAGCCTTATTTCGGCATATTCGGGCTTTGGAAAATTCTAACGATCCCAAGAAACGCTATTCTGCTGAAACCAGCTTGATCAGGCTCATTTTTCAGGATTATGAATGAAATAAGCTTCCTGGAGATCGTTAGATTTCAAATGTCGCCAATTTAGGGCAAATAAGCTCTATCGGGATCGTTAGCATTCTATTTTCGAATTGAGCAGCCTGCCAAGGCTGGTTTCTTGCCCCATTTACAGCGCTCATTGACGATCATGAACCGTTAAGCGGCATAATGTCGTTTCTTTTGCTCAATTTAAATAGTTTCAGTTTTTTTTCTGTTTTTGTTTTTGTTTCTGTTTTTGTTTCTGTCCATGTCTCTGTCTGTATCTAATTTCCCTTTCCTAAACTGTAGCCTTTTATCTTGGACGTGTCTTGAAACCTACTGAAGTGCATCTTTTACCGCTTTTCGCCCCCTACTGCGTCACTTTCCCTTGACGTGCCCCGGCACGCCTTCGGAAAACCTCCTGGCTTGAACGAAAATTGAGCAAAATCTGCCTCCTTCAGAGTTTTCAGGCATGTCCTATTCTTTAAGTCTAATATTTAGGTTCAGTCTTTAGTCTGCGATCACAGATCAGATATCACTTGTCTCTTGTCATTTATCCTTATCACTCATGACATATCACTATCATATAGCAGTATCATATATCAGTATTTTATATCAGTATTTTATATCACTCATATTCATAAAAAGCATCGTCGTCTGTGTCCACTTCTTCACCCGATTGCTTCTGGAAGAATTCCAGGAACGGCAGTCCGTACTTGCGATACTTGACCTCACCGACCCCTTTGATACTCAGCATGTCACGTTCCGTCTGCGGGCATACCACACTCATCTCGCGCAGGGTGGCATCATTGAAGATGATGTAGGACGGCACATGTTCTTTCGCTGCCAAGTCGCGCCGGATCAGGCGCAATTGTTCGAACACCGTTTCATTCACAGCCGAAGGCATCGCATCGCGTCCACGGCGTCCGCCATAGTTCGTGCCTGAAGCTGTAGCCGCTGTTTTGCGTACGACACGCTGCATGACTTCGCGCTGGCCTTTCAGCACTTCCACTGCCAGCGGCTGCAAACGTACCACCGGGTATTGCCCCTCGGACAGCATCAAATAACCTTCGGATACCATAACGTTGATGATTTCCGCAATTTCACGCTCCGTGCGATTGCCCATGACCCCATACGTTGGCAAGGAATCGAAGCCGTAGTCCAGCACTTTTTTGGCACGAGAGCCTTTAAGCACCGAGGCCACCAGCGATACCCCATAGCGTTCACGCATGCGGTGAATGCAGCTGAATATTTTCTGTGCATCAATGGTCATATCCACCAGTTCACGGTCGTCTGTGCAAGAACTGCAAATGCCGCACGGCTTGTCCTCGTGCACCTCACCGAAGTAATCCAGCTGTGCACTGCGCAGACAGCGAGTCGTATAACAGTAATCGACCATCTGCTGCAGCTTGCGGTAATCGTTAGCTTTGCGGTCACCCTCCATAGGGTTTTGCTCAATCAGAAACTTCTGGGTGATGATGTCCTGTGCTCCAAACAGCAAGATGCACTGACTCGGCTCGCCGTCCCGTCCTGCACGCCCGGCTTCCTGTACGTATGCCTCCATATTTTTAGGCATGTTGTAATGCAGCACATAACGCACGTTGGATTTGTCGATCCCCATTCCGAAGGCATTAGTCGCAACCATCACACGAATATCATCATACAAAAACTGCTCCTGGCTCTGGGCCCGTTCATCATCCGTCATGCCCGCATGATAGCGTCCTGCCGGCAAACCTGCCTGCAGCAGACGCTGATGCAGATCATCCACGTCCTTACGGGTCGCGGCGTATACAATACCTGGCTCGCTGGCATGCTCGCGCGCGTAGTTCAAGACAAAATCCTTTTTGCTCTCGCCGCGCAGCACGCTGAACGCGAGATTATCCCGCCCAAGTCCGGTCACATACGTCTGCGGGTCCTGCAGTCGCAGCAGCCGCAGAATGTCACCCATGACCTCGGGCGTCGCCGTCGCCGTAAAGGCCGCAACCACCGGCCGCTCCGGCAAACTGTCCACAAACGGCGCTACCGCCAGGTAGCTTGTCCGAAAATCATGGCCCCACTGTGACACACAGTGGGCCTCATCCACAGCAACGCAGGAGATGGGCAGCTGCCCCATCTCCTCGCGGAACCAGTCCAGCTCCAGTCGCTCCGGCGCGACGTAGAGCAGCTTCAGCTCACCGCGCTGCGCCGCGCGGATGCGCTCATTCACTTCTCTGCCGCTTAACGTACTATTAATATAAGCGGCGGCAATGCCCGCGGTCGTCAGTGCATCGACCTGGTCCTTCATCAACGAAATTAACGGGGAGACCACCAGTGTCAGCCCCGGATATAACAAAGCGGGAATCTGGTAACAGATCGACTTCCCGCCTCCGGTTGGCATAATGCCCAGCGTATCCTCATATTCGAGCAGGCTGGAGACGATCTTTTTTTGACCCTCGCGAAAGTCGGGGTATCCATAATATTTTTGCAGAAGACCCTGCGCTTCTTCTAAAGAAGGGGTTTGCACACTCATGTAAAGACTCCTTACTTGTCACCGGTGTTCCTGCACCAGCTTGGTTCTATCCGATTCTGACATGCGAACACGACATGCTCGCCGCATCCTTGACAACAAAATGGCGTTCTCATGACTTGTCCGTCAAGCAAAACGCCGCTTCCTTTAGTTTAACGGGCCAGCCCCGAATGAGCAACCGCGTTTTCCACCAAAACGTCCGAAGCTTATCTGATCAGGCAAAACAACCGTTCATCCCATTCAGGATAAACGGCTGCTTTCCGTTTTTTAGATTGGCATCATATACCGACTGTACCTGACATCAAGCTCGGATAACTTCGCTTTCTTTCCGTTCTTGCCTTTCTTCGCCTGTGTATATTCTAAAAACGTTGTGCTTTCTCCTTCTGCACCCAGCCATTGCACACCAATGATAATCCCCTGCTGTGACCGGGCAGCAAAAGTAAACGAGAACATATCCGGTGTAATGCTTCCACCGTCATCAACGCGCCAAGCACTATTGTCACTGAACTTCGCAGGGTAGTCCTTAAATACCCATCCATCGGATGTTAATACAGCCAGGCTTGCTAACATGTCTTTCCCTTTTGGCTTATACTCAACTAAATATACATTTCCGATTTCCTCAATATTTTGTAAAGGGTAAAGATTTTTTACCGCACGATTTTTCAGCTTGGTGATCTCTGACTTCATCTTTGAAGTTGGCTTTTTCTTGTTAATGGAAGTTAATTCAAGCAACATACGATCTGTCAGGGCAGAATCCTTAACTATAAAATAAGTTTCATTAGACTCCGCCTTGCCCCCAATGACCTCATAAATTAAACCACCCAGATGATCAAAATTATAGGCCGTCTGTCTCCCGTTATTAGCTTCTGTTTCTTTTTGTTTTCCTTTTAATTTGATCGAAAGTCGCTGTCCATTGTGCCCAACGGCAACGTTGAACTGGGACCAATTCAATTCCTGCTCCTGCGGATAATCCACCAACAGCTTCGTTCCCTCCAGATTGGCAAAACCAAACGTCCCTTGTTTTAGGGCTGATTTGTTGAAAAATGTTAGCGTCTTGCTAACAGATTCAGCAGCACTAACTCCTTGTATAACATTCGTTAACAACAACAAAGCTGCGATGAACACTGAGATGTACTTGATGAATGGTTTCTTTTTCATATTTATCCTCCAATTCTTGAAGATATTCATTAGCTTAACGATGCTGAAAGATGAAAAGTTTCCGTTTGCAGCAAGTTCTTATAACTTTTGCGTCAAGCAAACAACCGTTTGCCCGATTCAGGACTAACGGTTGCTTGTTGTTAATTATTATATGACACGATGGCAACACATTTTCTATGTTCCTTCATTCTGCGGCAGCCGCACCGTTGATGTTCATTCGATAGTACAAACCTTTCTGCTGCATCAGCTGTTCATGTGTACCATCCTCGGCGATCCGCCCCTCTTCCATCACCAGAATGCGGGAGCACTGACGGGCAATCTCCATGCGGTGAGTCACCAGCAGACCTGTTTTTTCTTGCACGAAACGGCGAAGCTGCTGCATGACATGCTGCTCTGTCTGGTTATCCAGCGATGATGTCGGTTCGTCCAGAATATATATATCTGAGTTTCTCAGCAGCAGCCGGGCAAGTGACAAGCGTTGGCGCTGTCCCCCCGACAGGTTTGCTCCCTTTTCTTGCAGCATCGCATCGTACTGTGCCTCCTGGGATTCAATAAAGGAATGCAATCCCGCCCGTTCTGCTGCAAGTCTGACCTCATTTAATCCAGCCTTACCGCCCAGCCGAATATTTTCTTCTATCGTTCCTGTAAAAAAAGCCGGTGTCTGTGGCATATACGTCAGGCGGGATGAATTATCCCTCCTCACGATCTGCTCCATGTCCTCGCTGCCAAGCATCACTCGTCCAACCGATGGCTTAATCAGCCCCGCACATACTTGACACAAGGTTGATTTGCCCGATCCACTTGCTCCCACCAGCGCCACCAGTTCACCCGGAACCAGGGCCAGCGTAATCTGATCGAGAATGGTCCGACCTTTGCTTTCATCACATACCGTTACCTGCTGAAGTGTTAGGATGGACGGGTTATTGGCTAGCGAGCTTCCAGGTTGTGAGTTTTCTTGTTCCGGATTAGCTGCTTCTGCTCCCATTCGTTGGTTCAGGTTCAACCATGTCAGAATCCGCGCAAATGCCCCCATGCTCGCCTGCATCTGGCTCCACTGGCTGGATAGGCCCAGCACAGGCCAGACTACAAGCTCGAATAGCAGGCTGCTTGCAACGACCATACCTGGGGACAAAACACCCCTAGCCGCTGCTAATGCGATCAGGAATAACGCTGCCAGCTGCGCCAGCCCGAATACAGCCATCGCCACATTATCTGACATGCTCAGAGTCATCTGAAGCTTCGCTTGAACACGATTCAGTGATTGCTGCTGCGTACGAAAGCGTCCAAGAAACCAGGGAGAAGCAGCGTAAGCCTGAATTACGGGAATTCCATCCATATATTGCTGAATCTGTTGCTGTGACTCGCCCTCCATTGATTCCACTTCATCTGACAATTGTACGATTCGCTGATCGTACAATCTGGCCGTAAACCAAATTACAGCCGCACTGACAAGCGCAATCCCGGCGACCCATGCATCAGCACGGTACAAATATGCGAGTGACAGCGCAATAATAAATATGACTGTAACCCCTTCGGCAAGTGCTTCCACAACTTCAGCACCATGCTTGGTATCTTCCTTGATTCGCAGCAGTACGTCCCCCGACTTCTGTCTGCGCACCCAAGCGTAGGGCATCCGGTTTAACAGCTGGAGCAGGCTCATCGACATGTCTCTGTATATCGATTCCTTGAGCCGTACCAGCACATAACGATGCATCCCCAGCAGTACAATAAATCCAATCAGCACCGCAACAAAAGTTACCGCTGTTTCATTCAGCTTCTCCTGTCCCCCATCATGAATGGCATCCACGAAAAATCCCTGTACAAAAGCAAGTCCCCAGTCAAACACAGCATCTGCTGCCATAAAAAGCATCATGATGATGACTGCCCATTTGTATGGCTTCATAAAGCGCGCAATAACTGGCCATACCCTTCGTAAATATACCGCTTCAGCCTTATTCTCTGCCTGGTCTTCTTCCAGGTGGTCTTGCTCTCCGTCCTCGAGCTTCGCACGATTTTCTGATACCAACACTTCGACGTGCTGTTTATCTGCTGGCTTTTGTTGTACTTCTTTCGGTAATTCTTGCGGTACTCCTTGTTGAACTTTATGTTGAACTTCTCGTTGTGCTGATTGTTGAGTTTCTGGCACATCTTGTTGTTCATCTGTTTCAGCTACATGGATCTGGTCAGCTTCTGGTTTATCTTTATATTGTCTTGCCATGTCGTCCTCCTGTTTCTCTTCCGCTTACTCTCTTCCCGTCTTGTTGCTTCTGAAATCTATATCACCTTGTCCTCCTGCTCCATAATACAGGCATGGTAACCATTCGTACGTTCTAGCAGTTCACGATGAGTACCGATATCAACAACCTGTCCATCCTGCATATAGATCACCTGATCCGCGCGCTCAAGCAAAGACAGACGATGGGTAACCGCGATAATCGTTGTTCCATGCTCCGCAGCTAATCCGCTAAACAACAGATTCAACTGCTGCTCATGCCACGGGTCCTGTGATGAGGTTGGTTCATCCAGCAGCAGGATTTCAGGTTTGCGCAGCACTGCTCTGGCAAGGCTGATCCGCTGGAGCTCTCCGCCGGACATGGGACCTCCTTGCGGCTGAAGCTGCGTCTCGTATCCGTTTGTCTGGCACATAATGGCTTCATGCACATGAGTCATGTGAGCGGCGAGCTTTACTTCTTCGGTAGATAACCCTTCCGCTCCAAATACGAGATTTTCCTCTACGGTCCCTGAGAATACAAAGGCTTGTTGCGGAACATAAATCGGCTTTGTATCTGTGTTTGGCTTTTCGGGCAAAAGGTCGGAATTGTCCCGCTCCTTCAAACCATTCACATGCCCAAACTTAATGGAGCCGCTCTCAGGCTCATATACTCCGGCGATCATCTTCAATAATGTGGTCTTTCCGCAGCCACTTGGCCCTGTGATGACCGTAAGTACACCTTTTGCCGCTGTAAAAGAAATATTAGATAACACTTCTTCCTGCTCTGAATATCTGTAGGACACCTGTTCTACACGGACACTCCCCTTCTTCAACATGTGCTGCGGCGAAGCAGCAGCTGGTTTCTTTTTTACCAAATCCAATATTTCAAACATACGGGCTGCATGGGACGCTGAGCCGATGACCTGGTTCCATAATCCCGACAATGCTTCGATCGGACGTGTCAGCTGGCTGCTTGCCACAAGAAAAGCAGCGAGGCCCCCTACGTCCATCTGCCCCTGCAGCACCTGCATGCCACCAAGATACAGAATGAGGATCATCCCGCCATAGGTGGAAACCCGCCCGGCTGCCTCCGACAAACGCTGTATCACAGATACCGACATCGCCTGTTTGAATACCCGGTGCATTCGTTGCTGAAAACGCTGCTGTACATAACCTGCAAGTCCATAGCTGCGGATCTCCACCGGGGCATGAATCACATCCGTCAGCAGCTCATCTCGCGATGCCTCACTTGCATGCATCTGGTCATGCTCGCGCTGCAGTTTTTTCCCCAGCCCTACGGTCACTAAAGGGTAGATTAATGTAAATGCAATAATCGCTAACGTCAGCGGCAGGTTCACCCAGCTAAAATAAGCAAAAGCGAGAAGCAATTGAATGATGTTTTTGGCAAGTTCAATCCCGTGCTGATTGATGCCCTTCTGTGCCTCTGCTGCCGAAGTCCACACTCTGGAGGTGAGATCCCCCGTATGATACTTCGCCAGCTCTTGTGTTTTTGTCTGCCCAAGGGAGTGCAGCAGCCTGGATTGAATAGATACTTGTGTTTTTTGCTGAAATGCCGTCTCGGTCCACGTCGTGAATACGGTTACAACGATACGGAGCACCACAATGGATACACCGATCAACAGCCCGGAATAGATGAGAGAAAACTGGGACTCGGAAGCCCCTTTAACTAATCTGCGGATCGATTCGAGATAACCTACTTCCACCAGTGAAGCGACCAAGGCAGCAAATAGTAGCGGGAGGACAAACCATCGATAGGTTCCGGTTAAGGACCATAACCGTATTAGTATTTTGATAGGGCGATACGTTTGGGGTTCTGATATGCTTTGCTCGACTAACATGCTTGATAACTCCAATCTTGTCGTTAAATTAAATACTTGGTTATGATATCATCAGTGATAAGGAAAAAATGAACATTTCTTGCTGTACTCATTAAATCAGGACAATACAAGGAGATTAGCTATGCAACAAGATCTGCTGCAGACATTAGATACGCTGTTTGACTATATCGAGGAGCATATCCACGAAAAATTAACACTTGATCACCTGGCATCCGTGACCCATATCTCCAAGTTTCATCTGCATCGCATGTTTAAACATGCCAGCGGACAGCTGCCGGGTGAATACATTCGCTCCCGCAAATTAGCCCGCAGTCTGGAGCAATTGGTGGATCTGAATTGGAAAATTATAGATATTAGCGGGCATTATACTTTTGAACATGAGCAGTCCTATATTCGGGCTTTCAAGCAGGCGTTCGGTATTACACCTCTGCAGTATCGTAAACAAGGTGCGGGGGATCTACAATTCACTGCACGTATGACCTCATCCATGATTACGATGCTTCCATATGGGTATATTTTCAAGCCTGTATATGTACGCAAACCTGCAATGAGGCTGATCGGTGTGCAATCCCGCATTCGATATGTGGACAACGAGGAAACGTATGAAGCCAATTCGGCGGGCAACCATTTTTATGAAGAATATGCTGACAGGATTCCCAACGTGCTGTACCCGAACGTATACATCGGACTTACGAATGAAATCAAGGATCATCACAGTACATATCAGCCATCGATCGAAGTAACCAGCCTGGAACAGATCCCGGAGGGGCTAAACGGTATAGAAGTACCTGCCAATCAATACGCGGTGTTCAAATTTGTATGTGACTTCCACCCGAGTTTGATCAACATTGATCATCTGGATAGTGTATGGACGTTTATCGATGAATACTGGCAGAGCCATTCAGGATACGTCAAGAGTGATGCTTATTATTTTGAACGAATCGACGGCAGTCTGGCAGAGGAGCATTATGGCGAACTCGACATCTATATCCCTGCGAAACAAGCTGCGTTCTGAACAAAGCTCCAAAATGGAAGGTGCAATGTTATGACTAAAGATATGAATGAAAGATCGGATTCATCTTCTATGACCACCCGTAAATCCTGGATACGCAGGCATCCCCTCGCATCGGTAGGGATCGCAATGTTAGTGGTGCCTGCGCTTGCTTTAACGCTTTTCTTCACACTTCGTCCTTATCTCTCTACCTTTGATCGGTCTGGTGAAGGTGATCTGAGCTACTCAATGCCTTCACGAAACGGGGAGTATATTGCTGAGCTATACGGGGTTCCCTATGGCGGCGCGGCAGGTGGAGTAACGATCTGGGTTGACGTGAGGAAAACAGGGGATGCGGACACTACTAGTGCTAAAAGTATATATCGTACAGAGTTTCACGGAAACAATCACCTCGAATGGGAGAATGATCACACCCTGCGGATCGAGAACTGGAGCAAGTACACCAACGAAACGGTTACATTAAATATTGATGAAGAAATCTATGATGGCCGGGGCTGGGCCTGCAAAAGCTGGCGCACAACGGGTCAGTACGTGCGATGCCTCACACCTGAAAATGTGAAAACATTGAAATAATTCGATCGTTTACACCTCTTGCAACCAAAGCTATTTATTTGTGAAAAAATAAAACCAGCCCCGTTTACCGATTCTCTCGGTTGAACGGGGTTGATTTTGTGTCTGGCCTCATTATTCAGAAGCAGGAATACGGCGGCTTAACTCTAAAGCTCCTGTTCTTTCCTCTGCTTGCGGATCACGGCTTCAAGCTTCTGGCGATTGTCCAGCAGGCCCGGATCATTCGGCAGGTATTCACGGGCTTTGCTGTTGTGGCGCAGCGACTGCTCCCAGTTGCCCAGATGTGCATAACAGATCGAGAGCCGGGCATGCGGCAGCCAGGTCCGGCAGGCCGCTGGTACAGGGCGCAGACCCGGATCGCGACTGCTCACATCCACCGCCTGCATGTACCAGTAGATGGCGGAGATCACCTCCTGCCGTTCCTGGAAGCAGGAGGCAATCGCGCAGCAGAAATCGGCATGCGGCAGGTCGAACCGGAACGACTGCAGCAGCGCGCCCAGCTTGCGGCCCGGCTCGCCAAGCCGCTCATAACATTCCGCCAGCCTTGCGCAGGCAATGAGTCGGTCCTCACGGTAACCGCTAGGCTGCTCCAGCAGCTTCGCGTAACCGCGTGCCGCCGCCGCATAGCGCTGGCGGTCATAACATTCGCCTGCATAATAGAACAGCAGGCGTCCCTGGGCTATGCCCTCTTCGGCGATCCATTTGCGCAGGATGCGCACGTTTCGCGCCGAATGGTTCCCCCCCTCGCGGCGATGTGTGACGGCAATATCTGCCGTAATGACCTCGCCTTGCGGGAAGCACAGCTGCTCGTGCAGCCGGCCATGCCAGCGGCACCCGGCATCCCGCTTGACCAGGCGAAGCCGGCGGTCCGCCACCAGCGGACTTCCCTCCGGCCCCTCGGCCAGCGTATAGCTCATCACCACACCCGCCGTCTCTCCATCGGCTGATAGCTGCTGCTTCAAAGCAGCAAGCTTCGCCCGTTCCGCGGGCAGCAGCACATCATCCGCATCGAGCCACAGAATATATTCCTGGGTGGCTCTGGCGAATGACTCATTCCGCGCCGCGGCAAAGTCCTCGTTCCACGCATACGTGTATACCCGGTCAGTGTACGTCGCGGCAATCTCCATCGTTCGATCCGACGAACCCGTATCCAGAACGATGATCTCGTCTGCAATGCCAGCTGCCGAATCAAGACATCGCGCCAGTGTGCGTTCCTCGTTCTTCACAATCATACATAAACTGATGGTGATCACGTTTCAAGCCCTCCCTGCAGCGGCTAACGATTCCAGATGACGCTATTTCATACATTTCAGGCATTTTAAAAATGTAACGATTCTGAGAAACGCTATTCTCTCATTTCATGTGTAAATTCAGGACATTTCGCCTGATTTTCATGAAATAGCGTCACTAGGAATCGTTACAATTTTCAACCATGCAAAATGGCACAAATAAGGTGTCTGGGAATCGTTAAAATGCAATTACTCTCGTAGTCCCTTGGTCTCCCGCTTACTTACCTGCCAATTCCTTCACTTACTCTTTTACTCTATTGTATGCTCATTAAACTCCCATACTCGTCTGCGCTCTTTCTCTCTTTCTCTCGTACTCCTTTTCTTCTTGATCACTTGCCCATACTAGCTCCCATTCATTTTTGTTCTTCCGGTTTACTTACTTACTTACTTACTTACTTACTTACTTACTTACTGTCCCACTAACTACTATTCATTTTTGCTTTTCCACTTTCTTACTTACTATCCCACCAGCTACTATTCATTCTTGCTTCTCCACTTACCTACTCATCGGCTCGCCAACTACCATTCCCTGCTGCTCTCCTGCTTGCTCCCTTTCTCTTACTATTGATGCATCCCTTTAATTCCTTCCAGGGTCATTCCTCAAGCTACGTTCATTTCGCTACACTTCCTCATTCCCCTGACGTAACCGTCTCAGTTGTTCCACGGCACTGTCCAGCGCTTTTTTACGCTGCTTCATGGAACGCAGATGCTGCTGCTCTACCTCTTCAAAATGGGTATGATCCAGCTTCATCCAATCCAGCACCTGGCTCAGAGGAGGTTTTACGTCGAGCTGTATTTTCTGCCGTTTACGCGCCACACAACATAGATATTTATGATGAACTTCCAGTTTCATTACTTCAAAATACGGGATCAGACACATCGCCAGATTACTCGCATAGAACGTCTGTTTATGATCATAGAATGGATGATAGCCATAAGGAACGGTCACAATGAGTGTACCTTCCTCTACGAGCAGATGATGAATCTGCAGCAGCAGTGTCTCCGGATGCGCAAAATGCTCCAGCACTTCCCCCAGCAGTACGGTGTCAAACGTTGTTCTCGCCTTCCACTGCGTGATGTCCAGCATGCGGAAATCCACATGGTTGCGGACAGGTTTTGATTCTTTAGCCAGTTCCTCCTGCGCATAGCGAATGCTTTCTTCCTCCAGATCCACACCTGTCACACGGAATCCCTCACGCCCCAACAGAATAGACGTAATTCCCTGACTGCATCCTACATCCAGAATGCGTTTACCTGTGGTCTCCCGGCACATCCAGTGCACTCGAGTTCTCGTCGCTTCATGAGAATCTTCGGAATTAATCTCTCCGTAATAACGTTCGTTCACCCGGTCATGATTCGCCATAGTTATCTCCCGTTTTTCCGTGCATTTTTTTCACATCTTGATCCGCCCATGCAGCGTCTTGGCTTCCATATGATTCACCATTCTCGTTTTCTGAACTTTCGCCCGAGGGAACGCACTCGTGTTTCGTATCCGGATATTTTTCACGTTGTCCTTTTACATCTGATCCTGCTGAATCTCCCTCTCTCGTGACCTGACCGCTGTTATTATGACCTTCCAATCCTGCCGCTTCATGCTCTGTATTTTGAAAATCCTCTTTTTTTGTCCCTCGGTCTTGCCGCTCCGGCTGACCGAGCACAACGATGTTGTCTCCGCGGCATCCGGCCGTGGCGTTGCGTGTATCAAAAATCAGCGGTGCATGATCCGCCATCTCCTGGTAATCAAACGCGGTGTGATCTGTCGTGATGATCACGAGATCAGCCCATGTCCATAATTCGGGCGAAGCTGGCCGGGACTGAAGCATTGAACCATCATCCTGACGGAATACGGGCACCATCGGATCGGTGAAAACAACGTCGGCGCCCGCTGCGCTCAGCAGCCGGAAGACGTCGAGCGCCGGGGATTCGCGCAGATCGTCAATGTCTTTTTTGTACGCCATACCCGCCAGTACAACGCGGGCACCGCGAATAGAATGGCCGCGCTGCTCCAGCAAGGCTGCTGCACGCTGAACCACATGCTGCGGCATCTGCCTGTTGGTCGCGTCTGCGAGCTCGATGAACCGCAGCTCCGATCCCTGACGATTGGCCGCCCAGGACAGATAGATCGGATCAATCGGAATGCAGTGCCCGCCAATGCCCGGCCCAGGATAAAACGGCATATATCCAAACGGCTTCGTTGCCGCCGCCTGCAGTACTTCCCAGATGTCTACCCCCATCTGCTCGCAAGCCGGGGTCAACTCGTTAACCAGCGCAATGTTGACGCTGCGAAACGTATTTTCGAACAGTTTCGCTGTCTCGGCAACCGTTGTCGAGCTCACCGGTACAACTTCGTTCAGAAACGAGCCGTAAAATTGTGTTCCATAACTCAGACAGGCGGGAGTCGAACCACCGATGATTTTAGGCGTATTTTTCACACCATAATGCACGCTGCCCGGATCGACTCGCTCTGGAGAATAACAGACATAGAAATGTTCACCTGCTGTCCAGCCGCGCGCTGCCTCTACAGGCTGTTTCACATGCTCTTCCGTTGTGCCTGGATACGTGGTGCTCTCCAGAATGACAAGGCTGCCCAGCTGAAGATAGGGGGTCATGCCCCCCACAGCTGAGGAAATATAGGATATATCAGGCTGATGTGCATTCGTTAACGGAGTTGGTACACAGATTACAATGACATCTGCATCTGCGACTGCCGCATAATCTGTGCCTGCTGTCAACAAATTCGCCTCCAGCAGCGTTTGAAGCACCTCATCTTCAATGCCAATAATATACGAATGACCTGCGCGGAGCTTTGCCACTTTGCCTGCATCGATATCAATGCCGTGCACCCGGTAACCAGACTGTGCCATCTCAACGGCCATCGGCAGACCCACGTAACCAAGACCGATGACAACAGCCTTCAGGGAGCGGTCATGAATGCATTGAAGCGTGGTCTGCTGTGGCTTCGGGTAGAGCGGCTTCAATCGCTGCTCTTTCCGGCCACGGTACTCTGCTGGAGCGTGTGCCTGCTTCTCCTTCTCTTCTTGCCCTTTCTCTTCGGGATTCAGGCTGTTCTCACTCATCTCTTCCACCTCCAAACGTTCCGCCTCCCTTCCGTTAGTTGATATATCCTCCTGCACGTAAAAACGCAGCAATTGCCGGTTTGTTCATCATTTCACTGTCAGAGCGGTACTGGTCAAATTTCACACGAGGCAAATGATCATAATGATTCGTAAGTCCTTGATCGGCATGCTCCGGCAAAATGACATAATACTGCGCATCGTACTTCCGTGTACGCGGTGCTTCAAATGGCGAGATCAGCACTTCGTGCAGCTTCTCCCCGGGGCGAATGCCTGTCACTTTGTAATCGCCAGACGGACGGCCTGCCTGTTCCAGCATGACAGAAGCCAGTTCGGTCATGTTGCAAGCTTTCATTTTCATTACAAATGTCTCGCCGCCTACTGCCGCTTCCGCTGCTTTGAGCAATAAATGAATGGCCTCGGTACGGGTCAGGAAAAAGCGAGTCATGCCTTCGTCCGTAATGGTCAGGCTTTTGCCTTCATCAATCTGTCTGCGGAACAAAGGAACAACACTGCCGCTTGTGCCCAGCACGTTGCCGCCGCGGATGCATACAAACCGGGTTTTCTCGCTCAGCCAGTTGGCACGAATCATCATTTTTTCACCCAGCGCTTTGGTCATGCCGTACACGTTAATCGGATCAACCGCCTTGTCGGTGGATACGTCAATGACTTTCGGAATCCCCATACGAATGGCCGCCCGAATAATATTTTGTGTTCCAATCACATTCGTTTTAAATGCTTCATCCGGCTGATCCTCACAGACCGGAACATGCTTCAGCGCTGCCAGATGGAAGAGCACATCCACGCCTTTGCACGCCTCCTCCACAGCTCGGTAATCTCGAATATCTCCAATGATAAAACGCAAACGCGGATCATGATTGAACTCCCGCTGCATCGCGATCTGAGCATATTCGTTCCGGGAAAGCAATCGAATCTCCGCCGGGTTCTGCGCGAGCAGCACCTCAGTCAGCTTCTGACCCCAGGAGCCAGTTCCTCCGGTGACCAGAATCGTTTGTCCTTGAATCATGGATGAATCCCTCCTGTTCAGATCATAAATTCGCGTAAAACCTGTGCCATCTCTTCGCGGCTTAAACGGTCTTTGGGCGGTACCTTTTTGACTGACGTATTGCTGGAATGCACGATATTGACGTAGTTCCGCGGAGCCAGCAGTTCATGCGGCAGGTCGATGACATTGCCATGGGTACCCCGGCCGGGAAGTTTGACCCGATATCCTGCGGCATATTCCGCCGTTTTATAGAGATAGACATAAAATTGCGGTGAACGGTGAAACGCCGGGGCCATCTCATTGTTCACACTGTCCCACAGATAGCCGTTCTGATTGATCAACGCCATCGTTTCTGGCTGAGGCTGTACATCGTAGAGCTGCTGCACAAATGTTTTGTGGTACAGATCATCTGAATCCAGACGGGCAATATAGATGTTCTCTACATCTTTGGCAAATTCCAAAATCGCGCGCACACTCTCGATATGGGTTCCAAAACGAATATTCGAAGGCAGCGGCTCCTGGCTCGCCAAAATCTCCTGCATCAGCTCCCCGGATTCCTTCGAAAGCTTCACCACCGTCAGGAAATCTTGATTGGTCTGAGCCTTGAGACAATGCAATGTAAATGTACGAAAAATGGTCATACGGCGCTCCAGCCATTCGCGGGTCAGCCGCTGCGGATCTAACCCGTAGTTATTGAAGTTAATCTCAATCACAACTTTCCTGGACATACCCTTCCTCCTCATGAACGCTGTAAGCCTGTGTAGGCGAGTACAGACGTTTTCATAGTTTTTTGATATGGAATCTCGCATCTACGAAACTCGTTCCTCGCGCTGTGAACCGAAAATAACAACCTTTTTTTTCCAGCACCCTATAACGTATGAATGCATATTGAATCCGTAACCGACACATGCACCAATTTTCATATAAATAGATTGATATACACCCCAAGTTCTCTCTTGGAGGTCGAACGCACAGATCACGGTTTCTCTCGCAACATAGAATAGAGGAGCTTGATTTTCAAAGGGGGCAGGCATTCGGAATGAATTCCATTTATCTTGAAATGCAGGAAGTGCTGGATCAGCTCGAAACGGCTTTAAGCGAACAGCGTCCGTTCTCTCTGGTGCGTGTGGGGGATGGTGAAAATATCGTGATGTCGCAAGAATCCGTATGGCCTATGGAGCAAGTGCTGCAAGAACGATGGGCGATCAAAGCCAATCTCGGACAAAAGGGGCTGCGCCTTCCTAACCTGAAGATGCGGGACGAAGTCGCTGCTTCGTTGAAACGGGCCTCTATTGTAGGGGTCCTTCCACGTGGAGACAGCACCATCAAAGCTCCGGATTATCTCAAGCGGCCGCTGACCGATATGATCTTTGCTCACTATGGCATCGCGCCAAAGCTGACCTGTCATGCTTGTGTGAATCGTGAGCTTGTGCAAGTACCGCGGTTCTGGCAGATGCTTGCCGGCAAACGTGTGCTGCTCGTTACGCGTGAGCTGGATGAGTTACAGGCCGCACTCGTTAAGGAGCCTTACCATCTCAACATCGTAAGTGCCTTGCCATTTGACAACTATGATCAGATGGATGAGACCTTGCATTGGATACAAACGCATCAGGATGATTTTGATGTTGCTCTGTTCTCTTGCGGTGTTAACGCCGTTATTCTTGCTGAACGAACAGCAGCACTGGCAGGTAAAGTCGCCATCGATTTTGGCAAAGCCAACAACATGATTTTGAAAGGACGTCCCAACTAAGCTCCATCTATCGTTTTCAGATTTTCTTCTTTACGTTATTGCCAGCTCTACCTGTACCTCTACTTCTCTCTCTATTTGTCCCCCTACTTATCTCCCTCTCCTTGTAGCTCTACTTATCTCTTTCCTTGTATATCAACTCCTCAAATCTTGCTTCATCTCAAACACAAAATCCCCGCCTACCAAGGCGGGGATTTTGCGTTATATCTGGATTGCAATTCAGCTGAAATGAGTACAACAAACGTTACTATAAGCGTGAATGACATTACATCACGTGGATCGCATGTGACCGAACTTCCCGTTATTCTTTCTCAAGGGTCTCTCAAAGTCTATCCAGTGTTTCCTTAATTGGTCGCAGCAATGCCGTAGAACATCTCCGGCCCGGTTCGCACAGCTGTGGACACGCCCGAGATGAACGAGGTATATACATTTTCAAGCGCTGGTGGTGCAGTCAAGTCCTGAGCTGTGAACGAATGGAACTCGGCACCGCCATTTTGCCCGACCGTACCCTCTGCGCGATAGATGATAAAGAACGGATCATACACAAAACCACGCACAATCTCTACCACAAACGTATCACCCAATTCTCCCGTGACACCTACCGTGCCGTTGAAGGTGATGATCGGATTAATGACCCCCTGGGTTTGAAGACCGATTACGCCGAAGGGTTCAGGGGATTCGGACAAAGGTAATCCTGGTGCTCCAACAAATCCCGAGTTCTCCGAGGTTCTCATATCAAGAAACACGCCCATGAAGTAACACCTCCAATGCTATGGGATATCATATCCTATGAATCTGATAACTCTTAGGATTGGATAGTTGCAAAATTGATGAACCTATTTTTAATTCTGTGCGGTTAATGGTATATTGAACTGCATAACGAAATGAACGGATCGTATGCACACAAAGGGTACAGGCTGTTCAGAAGGAGATATTTACAATGAATAAACGCAAACGCTCAACCGGCAGCTCATCTGCCAAAGGCAAATCCTATGGAGGCTCTTCCAAGCCGCGTTCCGGCCGCTCCAACGCTTCATCATCGGGAACCTACTCCCCTCGCTCGGAAGATGCTGCGAAGAAGGTTTCAACCTCCCATTCGTCTGCAGCCCCTGCAAAAAGCGGTGGCAAAGGAACCAAAACGACCAAAACGGCTGCGTTATCCAAACGTCCAGGCAATGCACCTTATCGCAAATCCGAACCGCCGCGCCAGTATAAGGTCTCTGAACCAGACGAACTGCTGAATTTTCTGCTGAAGCATGTGAAGTCAGGACGCAATGCGGTGAAATCCATTTTGGGGCGTGGACAAGTATCTATAGATGAGAAAGTTGTGACGAAGTTTAACGAGCCGCTGCAGCCAGGACAGATCGTCTCGATTAGCAAAGAAGGAGCGGTTGCCGCGCCTTCCCTGACGGGCATCAACATTTTGCATGAAGACGATGACATCATTGTGATCCGTAAGGAGGCCGGACTGCTGTCCATCGCGGCTGATAAAAGTGACGACCTGACTGCCTATCGTCAGCTAATGGCGCATGTACGTCGCAGCAATCCATTGAACCGGGTGTTTATCGTACACCGTCTGGATCGTGACACGTCTGGTGTGATGATGTTTGCCAAGAGCGAAGAGGTGCAGCAGCAGCTGCAGGAAAATTGGAAAGAGAATGTGCAGGATCGCGTCTATGTCGCTCTCGTTGAAGGCAAGGTAGCGCAAGAGGAAGGCACCATCTCCTCCTGGCTGAAGGAAACCAAAACGCTGAAGATGTACTCCAGCCCCCGTCCGAATGATGGGCAGCATGCGGTTACCCACTACAAACGTTTGAAAGCAAACCGTGAATTCTCGCTGCTTGAGGTTCGTCTGGAAACGGGCCGCAAAAATCAGATTCGGGTACACATGGAGGACATTGGACACCCGATTGCCGGGGATCGCAAATACGGAGCACGTACAAGAGATCTTGGACGTCTCGGCCTGCATGCACGCCTGTTATCCTTCATACACCCGACAACAGGCAAATTAATGACGTTTGAGACGGATATTCCGAAGCCCTTCCTGTATCCATTCCGCGGAGAGACTACATCTGCACAATAACGTGCTCGTACGAAGACGGACGGGAAGTTAAGATGCTTCACCACAACACCGCAGCTCTGTCCGTCTGAAAAGGAGGTTATCACGTTTGCAAAACCTGTTCATCACCGGGTACCGTGCCCATGAGCTTCAAATTTTTGGCCAGAAACATGAAGGCATTCCCTTCATTAAAAAAGCCATTGCTTCCCGCCTCACTCCTCTCGTAGAGGATGGACTGGAATGGGTGCTTACGCCCGGTCAATATGGCGTTGACCTGTGGGCCTGCGAGGTTGTACTGGAGTTGAAGCAGACTTATCCGCATCTGAAGCTGTCGATCATTACTGCTTTTCAGAATCCGGAGGAGCAGTGGAAGGAAGACAAGCAGGAATACTACCGTTCCATTTTGTCCGGGGTCGATTATTATGGTGCGATCAGCAAACAGCCTTATATCGGACCCTGGCAGTTCACCGCTCGCGATGAACTGCTGCTGCGTAAAAGTGACGGTTTACTGCTTGTCTATGATGAGGATGCCGGCGAAGGCAGCCCGCGTTTTGTGAAGGAAAAGGCAATCAAAAAACAGCAGCACGAGGATTACCCTATTATCACGATAACTTCGGAGGACATCCAGTCTGTTGCAGAGGAAGAGCGCATGAGTGAATTTGCTTATGATGAGGACCTGCCCTTCTAACGAACTTTAAATGCTGTACAGCACATGCTGTGCAGTATTTTTTTGTCATTGTACCGGACTCCGTTTTATTGGACTGTACCTTGTGATCGGACTGCACTCTGCAATCGTTGGGCGAGAGGTTGTAACCCATTTTTAGACTGTGTGAATCAGGTCTTTAAGTTGAACTCAAGCAGAGTACTCCGCTTGCCACGAATGGGATACTCATGTTTTTTTTCGGGCAAGGTTGGGTATAAGTAGTATTAAAACTACGATTTTTATGTCGTATGGGACAAAGGGGAACGTCAATCATGACTCTAACGCCAGAGCAGCGCATCCAGCTGCACGGGTTCAATAACCTTACCAAGTCACTCAGTTTCAATATGTACGATATCTGTTACACCAAAACCAAAGAAGAACGCGAAGCGTACATTGAATATATCGATGAACAATATAATGCAGATCGGCTGACGCATATTTTGAAAAATGTATCGGACATCATCGGAGCACACGTCCTGAATGTAGCACAGCAGGATTACGTACCGCAGGGTGCAAGTGTAACGATGCTGGTATCCGAAGGCCCCATCGTTGAGGTTCCTGAGGAATCCTTCGACGAATCGCCCGGCCCCCTGCCGGATAATGTAGTCATGCAGCTGGATAAAAGCCACATTACAGTGCACACATATCCCGAATTCCATCCCAGCGAAGGCATCAGCACCTTTCGTGCAGATATTGATGTCTCGACCTGCGGTGAGATTTCACCGCTCAAAGCGCTGCATTATCTGATTCATTCCTTTGATACAGACATTATGATTATGGATTATCGGGTACGCGGCTTTACACGGGATACAAGCGGACGCAAGCTGTTTATTGACCATGAGATCAGCTCGATTCAGAATTATATTCCGGATGAGATCAAAAGCGGCTTTGATATGATCGACGTGAACGTCTATCAGGAAAATATTTTCCATACCAAATGTAAGCTGAAGGATTTTGATCTCGATAATTACCTATTCGGATATACCAAGGACAAGCTCAGTAGAGCCGAGCAGCAAGAGATTACAGAATGGCTGAAGCTGGAGATGGACGAGATTTATTACGGCAAAAATATCAACCGCTCTCCTTGACAGTGTGTGGGCGAATTTCTTAAAATAGAGAGAACTGCTTGATACATGCGGTGAAGGAGGATCGAAGCATGATCGAAACCCAGACTTCCAAACGGAATGAATCTCTTTTGCAGGCTTTAAATGCACGGCATCAAGCCATCACCAACAACATTGCGAATGCAGATACGCCGAATTACAAAAGCACAACGGTCGAGTTTCAGGATGAGCTGAGACGAATCATCGAGAACGGCAAATCAGGACAGCTTCAGATGCAGCGAACACATGAAAAGCATTTTCCGATCAGTAATCCGAACGCCTCCATCGTCCAGTACCGAGTGATGCAGAACAATGAAACAGCGATGAATAATAACAACAATAACGTAGATATTGACCGTGAGATGGCTTCACTCTCCGAGAATCAGCTCTTGTATAACTACATGGCTGATCGGGTCAGCGGACATTATAAAAAGATGAAAAATTTGTTGAATGATTTAAAATAACGGATTATCGCAGCAGCCCTTGTGGCTGTTTTTTTGTGACTTAACGCCTTTGTCAACTGCTGCCCGCTTCTTCTTTCACCCGTTCTGCTGCAGAACCGGATATGTTCGGTATTATGCTCGGGCTGTAGTATAATGGTAAAAGCAAGACGTTATATTACGTAAAAGAGGTGCTACATGGCTCGTCATTACAATGCTTTTCAAGGCTCCAAGGTCAGACTTACTGCGCCGTGCCCCGAGGACCGTGTGCAGATTGCACACTTCACGGAACAGTATGAATATATGCGCAATATGGATACCGATATTGTTACTCCGCAAACATCCGATGAAACAGGCAGCTCTTCGGTCCGGAATGGTCAGGATTTCGAATTCGCACTGCGAACCATTGAAGATAACCGTTTCCTTGGCTTTGTTGCGATCTATCGGATTGAATGGAACAACCGCTCCGCCCAGCTCGCGATCGGAATCGGTGAAGCGCGTGATCGCGGCAAGGGATATGGCAGTGATGCACTTGCGCTCATTTTACGCTACGCCTTCCATGAATTGAATCTGAACCGGATTGCTTTAGATGTCATTGAATACAACGAAGCGGCAAGAAAAGCGTACTTGAAGGCCGGTTTCCGCGAGGAAGGAAGGCATCGGGCAGCCGTGCTGCGAGACGGTACACAGTATGATCTGATCTCGATGAGCATTCTGGCAGCAGATTGGTCCGCTCAGACCGGATACCCGATTTCTTTTCGGCCCTCGGCCGGGGTAACGGTGGAAGTCCGTGAGCACGATGAACATGGTGAGCATGTAGACTTGTTTTCTGATGCTCGAACGGACTCCCCTTCCTCCCCTGGTTCTGCAAGTTCGATCCAATCGGGTGGTGCCACTAATACTCCAGATGCCTCTCCCCGAATCGGTGTAGGTGCAGTAATCCTGAATGAACGCGGCGAGGTGCTGCTTGCATGGCGTAATCGCGCACCCGAGCAGCACACCTGGAGTATTCCCGGCGGAAAAGTAGATGCATATGAAACGCTTGAGACAGCTGTCATTCGTGAGATCAAAGAAGAGGTGAATCTGGATATCGTTATCAACGATCTGCTTTGTACTGCCGAAACGATTCGTCCCGAACAGCAGGAGCACTGGATTTCCATGCTCTATTCCACCAGAGTTATCGGCGGGGAAGCACGCAATATGGAGGAAGGTGGTGCAGTTGGCGAGATCGGCTGGTTCCCGCTCCATGAGCTACCTGCCCCGCTCGCCAGTTTTGCCATCCCAGCATTGGAGGCAGCGAAAAAGCGATATACGGGCAAGCCGTATAACCATGATGCGCAGTAAAGCTGTAAAGAGATTTCGCCCCCCTTCATTAAGGCAACACTCCTAACCTTCAATAAGGCAACACTCCTAACCTTCAATAAGGCAACACTCATAACCGTCAGGACTCTCATTGGAGCAGCAGTGCCCTTTGGAGCACGACGGTTTTTTACTGTATCATTGGATGAACTTGAATCTATATGAGTTAAACTATTCTTTTGCACATTAACGGAGAGGACAGAAAAAACCTGGAAAAGCGAAGCGTTCGCCTTTATCACCGGATTTTCTCCCTTAGAAAGGGGAATCAAAAAAATCTGGGGATAACAGCGATTGGAAGGTTATTCTGTCATCGGAGTGGATTGTGCAAATACTTAAGTTCAACTTATATAGTCAGTGAATGAATTTTTAAAAAACGAGAACCGTTCGGTTGCTTTCCCTGTCTAATACGAAACAACATCCTGAAAGGAGGCCCCATGTGACCCCTGCCGAACTTACCTTCACCGCACAAAAAGGGGATGCTGAGGCTTTTGCAGCCTTAATGGAAATGCATCAGAGCCGCCTGTACCGAATCGCCTACGCTTATCTGCATAACGAAGGAGATGCACTGGAAGCGATACAGGAATCCACCTACCGCGCATACCGTAATCTAAAAAAACTGAAAGAGCCCGCTTACTTCGGTACGTGGCTGATCCGTATACTTCTCAACTATTGTGCTGACGAACGGAAACATAAGCATCGTTTCCATCCCGTATCCGCAGTTCAGGAAACGGGCCGTTGGGACCGTCCCGAGGACCCCGATCTGGCCGCCGCTGTATCTGCACTGGAGCCGGATTACAAACAGATTATTATTTTAAGCTATTTTGAAGGTTTCTCACTCACTGAAGTCGCGGACATCCTCGACATTCCCGCTGGAACTGTCAAATCACGACTTCACCGTGCGCTGGGAAAGCTCCGCGATCAACTTGAACCGAAAGGAGAACATTCCTTATGACCGATAAACATAATGCATTTGAAAATCTGGAATCACGACTTCAGGCACGCAAGAATGAATATGATGCGATAAGTGTGCCAGAGACGGCTGCATCCCAAGCGGTACAAGCTGGAATCCGTCAAGCCTCCCGTAAACGAAAAACCAGACTGCGCTGGCTGACCAGTTCGATCTCCGCGGCCGCACTTGTGTTACTGTTTACCGGCTGTATCCGGGTATCTCCTGCCTTTGCCTCCTTTGTAGAGCAGCTGCCTGGCATGGAAAGTGTCGTCAGCCTGATCCGTCAGGACAAAGGACTTATGATGGCGATTGATCAGTCCCTGTTGCAGAAGGTCGGGATCACCGATGAGCATGATGGGGGTTCTGTCACCGTGGAAGGTATTATTACGGACGAGTCACGCATGGTTATTTTTTACAAGATAAAAGGCATTAAGGATGTGGAAAAATCAGGCTTCGACATCGACCTGCTCGATGAGAACGGAAAACAGCTTCCGGTTGCATTTAGCTACGCCTCACCGCATTCGGATTCAGATTCTGAGAAATATACTTATGAAGATATCATTGATGTAACGTTTAATGAATCTCTTCCACCTGATCATCTGACCATTGCTTTTAAAGATCGTATGGCCAAAACAACTAATACATGGAAGGTTACTTTCCCCGTAAATCGTAACCTGACCAAAAACATGAAAAAAACCGTTCCCGTAAATCAAACGATTACTTTGGACGGACAGCGCATTACTATCGAACAGGCCATCCTGTATCCAACAAGGCTTGTTCTTGATATCAAATATGATCCTGACAATACAAAAAAAATCTTTGACATCAGTGATCTGCGATTAGTGGATGAACAAGGCCGAGCCTGGAGAACGGATGGTTCTTCCATTGGCGGCGTTGGGACTTCTGTATTCTTTGAAAGTATGTATTTCTCGATTCCGAAGAAGCTTACCCTGCAAGGATCCGGACTTTCAGCATTAGATAAAAATAAACTGATCATTGGTATCGATCCAGCTTCTAAGACTATTCAAGGTGGTCCGCAAGGAGTGACTCTTCTTGAATATAAAATTAAAGATAACGATGCCATCCTGCATTTTTCCGTTGAAAATGCTGAAAATGCAATCTCGGGACTCACCTTCACCAATATTAAAGATAGTACAGGAAAAGAATTTGATGTGAAAGAAGCCGGCTGGAGCCCTTCTGTCGAACACCTAACAGCCGAAGCGTGGGTTACCATTGATCATGGGTCAGCAGCAAAAGGAAAACTGAACATGGAAATTTCCTCTTATCCCGTTCAAAATCGTGCCCCTTTCTCTTTGGACATACCAGTAAATAAATAGGTCAGTTACGAAAAGGGCAGCGGATCACTCAGGATGGTATTTGTGTAATCACCTTTTCTAGGCAGATGCATACCTTGTAGCAAGAAAGATTTTTATTTCAAGGAAGGGTTGTGCATCATGTCTGAATCACCAACCACAACATCCGCCCGCGTTGTATATCAGGCTAATCAACCGATGCTGCAATCGGTGCAAAGTGTACGGAATATGCTGCATCATACCGTTCGTCAGCATGTCGGCAAGAAAGTACAAGTTCAGAACATCGACGGTCAGGTCTGGGAAGGTGTCATCATTAATGCAGATCGCGGAATTCTGTATCTGCAGGTGACACCGATGCACGGTTATCCTGAACCGCGTGCTCTGTTTGGTCCAACTATTCTGCCGCTGGTGCTGTATGAATTGCTCGTGATTACACTGCTCATGTAATACAGAAAGCTTCGCCTTCACCCTTACGAGGAAGAGGACGAAGCTTTTTGGGGTTTACTTGAAGCTATTCATTCTCCATTGTCCCTGGCTGCACCCTTATTGCGCCGCACAGGCCCCTTCGGGCAGCTTGATGCACAATGTGTCCTGCGATTGCTTACGAGCGTGTGAAATGTGGTACAATGATGTCGATGCCTTATTTTATATGAAACGGAGCTTGATCCGGTTGAAATACATACATCATGAACCCGATCCTCCCGTTCACTCCGAACCGGAGATCAGTAACCAAAGTCAGCATGCTGCTGAACCAGTGGAGCACTCCCGCGTGATTGCCATCTGTCTGCTTGCTGGCAAAATCATGCTGCAGAGCGGCGGCGAAACCTATCGTGTCGAAGATACGATGAAGCGTATGGCCGCAGCGCTGGGCCTGCCCCATTCACACAGCTATGTTGTGCCTACAGGCATCTTTTTCTCGGTGGATGCCACCGAGCCAGCGAAGCTGATTCGCATATCCGAGCGTACGACCGATCTGGATAAAGTGTCTGAAGTCAATGCCGTCTCACGACGGATCGGACAAGGCTTGCTTACGGTTCAGGAAGCACACGAGCTGCTGCTGGAGATCGAACGGAAACCTTCAGGCTACTCGTATGCAGTTCAGCTGGCCGCTGCTGCCTTATCCAGTGCCTGCTTCACGATCATGTTCGGCGGAGGCTGGGGTGATTTTCTACCAGCGCTCATCTGCGGAGGCACAGGTTATGCTGCCGTTATTCTCTTTCACCGCTGGGTGCGTGTTAAATTTTTTGCAGAGCTAACGGCGTCCTTTGTCATCGGCATGCTTGCCTTTTTGCTCGTTTATGTTGGAGCAGGCTTTGAGCGGGACAAAATTATAATCGGTTCCGTGATGCCGCTCGTACCCGGACTGCTGATTACGAATGCGGTACGGGACTTGATGGCCGGACATCTGGTGTCAGGCTTGTCCAAGGGCGCTGAAGCTTTTCTGACGGCGTTTGCTATCGGCACGGGCATTGCCGTTGTGTTTTCACTTTTGATGTAAGACGGAGGTATGCAGGAAATGCTCCATTTTATCGAGCAAGCGTTGACAAGTTTCATTGCATCGGCAGCGTTTGGCATTATCTTCAATGCGCCCAGACGTATGTTGCTTCACGGCGGATTCGTTGGGATGATTGGCTGGATCATTTATATTGTGCTTGAATATGCAGCGGATGCTGTTCCTGCTACTCTGGCAGCAACAGTCGCCGTAGGTGTCATCAGTCAGCTGTTCTCTCGCATGTTTCGTGCCCCCGTCATCATTTTCAGCGTGGCCGGCATCATTCCTCTTGTGCCCGGTGGACTTGCATACAACGCCATGCGCAGCTTTGTTCAGAACGATTACAGTGCCGCGATGGAGATGGCTGCCAAAGCGCTGATGTTATCCGGCGCTATTGCCGTAGGACTGGTATTATCCGAGGTGCTGAATCAGATGATTCGCAGCCTGTCTCGTTCAGGCCGCGTCAAATCTGCATCCAAATGAATGCAAACAACCCACTGTCTGCAAGCTTCGGCTTGTTCCAGTGGGTTTCTTTAATTTTCAAACCTGCATCATAAATTCAGTTATTGGATAAACGTATTCTTTACTCGCACAGATCTGAGAAAATAGGGAATAAAGATACAGCACGCAAGCAGGGATCGAACAATCACATGAAAGGCAGGCTGTGCATCCAGCACATGCACTTCTCTTCCCATCTCCTGTTGAGCTATCAGAATCCAGGTAACTACACTGATGATCGCATTCACAATGTACTGTATGATCATCATACGAGGAAACAGTCGTTTCCTCCGATAGAACAAAACAAGATTAATGATGACCAGTACAGACAGAATGATGCTGATGATGAAGCCAAACCACAAGATTGGTCGGATTACTTCTGTATATATTTGCGGATCAACCCCTCGACTGCCTTCCCACCTTGCAGGGTCCATAATTACTGTGACACTTGACAGGTCCGATAGTAGAAATGCCAGCGAAGCCCACAGACTAATCTGGATTAAAATCAACCAGCCACCCAGGCCGGAAATATCCGAACGTTTTGTATGTGCTCCACTTTTATACGAGTAAACATCACGTTCTTCTTCATCTAATCTAGCATTTGGACGGTTCATGTCAGCCTCCTTATAAACGATCTAGGAGCCCTATTATATCTCAACATCTGTATGAAACGCTATAAAAAGGATTTATCCACCAATCAGGTTTCCTGCACCACTTTCCCCTTCATCTCTTCATCAACTTCACTCATTCCCCTTAATTACTTCATCATCTCTTAGCCCGTTTCATCACCGCCGCGAACATGGCCGCTGCGCTGCCGCTTCCTGACTTCAAATAATGCTGCGCATCCGTATAATCAAATCCCATCCATACAACACCAGTCCACTCTCGCGTATACCCGGCAAACCAAATATCCCGGTTCGCCCCTTTTGGGGCATTCGGAAAGGCCGCCTGAGTTGTACCCGTTTTGCCCGCTACCTGCTCCTGAGGCAGCTGCGCACGTTTTCCTGTACCCCGACTAACCACTTGCTGCAGCATATGGGTCATCTCCTGAGCCGTGCGCCTGGATATCACCTGCCTGTGATCAGAGCGATGAGTATAGATCGTCCGCCCGTGTGCATCTCTGATCTCTCGAATAAGATGTGCCTTGTTCAGCCTGCCTTCATTGGCAAAAACAGCATAAGCCTGCGCCAGCTTCATCGGCGAAATTCCCTGATGCAATCCACCGAGGGCAATAGACAGATTCATATCCTCGGCCTGTAATTCAATCCCTAGTCGCTGGGCAAACCCTTTGGCTTCTCTCAGTCCAATTTGATTAAGCAGCCATACGGCCGGCGAATTAATAGACTGCTGCAGCGCTTCCGACAACGACACTGTTCCTCGATATCTGCCTCCCACATTGCGTGGTTGATAACTGCCATATCTGATCGACCGGTCAGGCAGCATGCTCTCAGGTGTGAATTTCCGTGATTCCAATGCAGGACCATAGGCAATAACAGGTTTAAACACCGAGCCAGGCTGTCTCGCATCAATCAGCGCACGATTGATATCCCCCTTCATGGGATTTCGGCCACCCATCATAGCCTTTACTTCACCATTATGCTGATCCAGCAGCACCATGCTGGCCTGTACCTGCTGATCTTCTCGATCATCCGGAAACCAGATGGTTTCGGCAAAGGTTTCTTCCATGGCCCGCTGTGCGCCTGGGTTTAATCCCGTTCGTACAACCCAGCCTGCGGAGCTAATCTCGGCTTCACTCTTGCCTGTAAGAAGGGCAGCCTCCTGAATTATTGCATCCACGGCTGATACGTACGCAGGTTCATGCCCATCCGCTGCTGGAGTGGACGACAGGTTCAGCAACGCTAAGCGTGGAGGTTTGTATTCCACAGCTGCAGCCTCCTGCATCTGGCTTTTGGTAATGATCCCCTGTTGATGCATTAAAGAAAGCACTACACGCCGGCGCTCTTTGGACAGCTTTTCGTTATCCACCGGATTGTATATGGAAGGGCCTTTAGGCATGCCCGCCAGCGTGGCGATCTGCCATAGCTCGAGCTGCTTCAGATCCTTCACACCAAAATAACGCAAAGCTGCTGCCTTGACTCCGTACTGCTGCTGGCCCATATAAATCTGATTCAGATACATTTCAAGAATGTCATTCTTGGAAAATTTCTTTTCCAGCTCGATGGCGAGAGATAACTCGTTTATTTTGCGGATCATCGTTTTGTTTCCGTTCAGGTACATATTTCTGGCCAGCTGTTGTGTTATAGAGCTTCCACCCTGATTCCAATCCATATGTATCATATTTTGTACCACTGCTCTGCCCACACCAATGACATCCAAACCAGAATGACGATAAAAGCGCCGGTCTTCCGTAGCTAAAAAAGCCTCAACCAGCATCTCTGGCATGTCCTGCAGACTTGCATACTCTGCATAGCCTCGACCTGATACCTTCGATCGGGTTATTTCCCGTCCATTTTCGTCCAGAATGATGGTTGAGGATACTCCCTGCGCTACATTCGAAGAACTGCGGACTATCATGTTACCGTATGTGTGAAGGTAAACATATAATATCACCAGCAGAACGGCTGCAATAACGCCAACATCATACGTTCGGTATACCCGGCGTTTGACTTTCACACTTAACATTTTGCTTCCTCAGCTTGAGCTTGTGTGAAGTTTTGTTCCTGCTGCTTGTTGCGAATGCTCCAGTCGGGGATTTCAAGCGCATGCCGGAGCAGGTTTGTTTGTTCATACGCCATTTTTGCCCAATGCAGCACTTCTTGATCCTTTCCGCTCGGCCCATTCATCAGCTCCTCCAATGCTGATTGAATGCCGTACAGTGTAAGCTCAACAGGCAGGGGAGTACGTTTACTTTCCACCTGAGTCTGGACATATGTGACAGCTTCGGCTTCTTTGGCTCTCACACGGGAAACCTGATGATGCCCGGCTTCCTTTGCCATCAGGACGGCAATCGCATTGATCTGATCACTTAACTGCCGCAGTTCACCGCTGCTCAACACTCGGATTGGCTCAGGAATCCGTCCATTTGCAAGCTGCTGCGTTCCCCGGACAAGCTGTCCCACATCATCAGCGATTTTCTGTGAGCGAATCCAGAAAAACAACGCAAACAACCCTCCACCTGCCACCAAAAGTATCGGCTTCTTTCCGATAACATTAATGCACCAATGCACCAGTTGAGTAATCCACGGCACATCATGGAACATGAAACGATACACCAAATTCATCAGCTGGTACATAACAAAAAGAAGCACTGTGCTCAGAACCGCACTTGCTCCGCAGATATATATGTATTTCATTCGAACTGTGTTTACTCTTGTACCCATATTCGGTATCCTCCCTCATGCTCCAGCAAGTAATACAGGTAGCATACCGAATACTTCTTAAGAAGGCTTTGTTAACTTCTTATCGAATCCTTAATTTTTATCCAAACGAATACATAAAACCTATTCAGCTTCTCCAGCATGCGATGCTGGTGGCGTAATAGCCGGAAAGCGGGTCACAAAATCGGTTCGACCATGTTCACTGGTTGCTCCAATGCTCCCCTGGTGCAGTTCGATCATTGATTTAGCAATGGCTAAGCCCAGCCCTGTACCTCCAGTATCACGAGAACGTGATTTATCCACGCGGTAGAAACGTTCGAACAGATGTGGCAAGTCCTGCGCCGGAATGGGTTCTCCGTAATTGCTGATACGTACAACGGCCTCTCCATCTTCAAGCGAAAGTCCAATTTCCATCACCTTGCCCTGTGCTCCGTAACGAATGGCATTGCTGAACAGGTTCTCATAGGCTCGCACCAGTTCCCCCGGAGCCGCCTCAATCCATAAGGGCTGCTCGGCTCCAAGCATTGTATAAGTCATACCTGCCTCCTCCAGCATGGGAGCAAATTCTTCAGCAAGCTGCATGAGGAAGGAATTCAGATTCAGCGGTTTCATGGATAAGGGCAGAATCCCTCCACTGACCCGCGTATACTCAAACAAATCATCAATGAGCTTGCGTAAGGTCAATGATTTCTCATAGGCGATACTGACGTAATAACGCATTTCCAATTCGTCCTGATATCGATCCTGCTCGATATATTCCAGAAAGCCAAGGATCGAAGTCAGCGGTGTTCTCAGGTCATGTGATATGCCCGTAATCAGATCATTCTTGGCAGCTACTGCACTTCGTTCTTCCTGCAAGGATCGCTGCAGCTGCTCCGCCATCTGATTAATACTCACGGCAACCACGCCGAATTCATCGGATGTTTTCACCTCGATGCGATGTGAAAGTTCACCTTTGGCTACCTCCTGAATTCCAGCCGTGATCTCATCCAGCACAACCATGACTTTACGGGTAAACAGGAAGAAAAACAGCACAAAACTGATGATTCCAACAGCAATCATCAGCGGAACGGAGCCAATATGATTTACCAACCATCGAACGGCTTGCCCCGGGATCGTATAATTCGGATAACGCTGCGTTTCCAGAATCGACTCGCCCAGCCTGGATGCTCCGTACAGGATTGCTGCCGTTAACACACCGCTCAGCATGAATGCATATATAAACTTCCATCGTACCGTGTTGATCAGTTTCGAATTCATTAAAGAAACTCCCTGCTTGTATCTTTCATACTGCTTGTATTATTCAAACTGCATTCATCAATCCAATTACTGTGGTTTAATCATTTTGTATCCGACACCCCACACGGTCTGAATAAATTTGGGATGTTTGCTGTCTGGCTCAATCTTCTCGCGGAGTTTACGAATATGGACCATAACGGTATTGTTGGACTCCATAAACTCTTCCTTCCAGACCTGCCGATAAATCTGCTCCATGCTCAGTACAGAGCCTTGATGACGGGCCAGCAGTTCCAGCACAGCGAATTCACGGGGTGTCAGATGAACCGCTTTCTCATCTACCCATACTTCATGTGTATCCGTGTTGATCACCAGATCATCAATGACCCATTCGTACTCCCTGCTCTCTCTGCCATCATTAAATGTGTGATACCTGCGAAGCTGCGATTTGGCCCGCGCTACGAGTTCAAGCGGATTGAACGGCTTGGTTACGTAATCATCAGCTCCAATGCTCAGACCTGTGATTTTATCGATATCCGTACTCTTGGCAGACAGCATAATAATCGGCATCTTCTGCTGCTCCCGAATCTTCATACAGGCTTCAATCCCGTCCATATTCGGCATCATGACATCCAGAATGATCAGATCAATCACTTCGGTCTCAAGCAGCTTCAGCGCCTGCATTCCATCATTTGCTTTCAGAATCCGGTATCCTTCATTGCCGAAATAAATTTCCATCAGTTTAATAATATCCTGCTCATCATCAACAAGCAGTATGGATGCTGGTTGTGCCACGGCATAGTTCCTTTCTATCTCACAAGTGCTGTAAGGCTTCATGCAACGTTCAGTCCATCTTATCTGTTCACAGTATACCACCTTGGGATCAGATTGCGAAAATCATCGTGATCTTCACGTACACGGTCAATTTTCATCATCATATCATCCGTCTCTTCCGGCTTTACGTGCTGAATCCACACTATGGAAGATACCAGAGCCATGGCCATATACAGTGAATACATTCTCCAGAATTGTTCATTCGGTTCATTCCCATCGAAATACCCCTGTACCTGTCCGATCGAATAGGGAACACTGGTCTCCGTCGCAAATAAACCCAGTTTCAGAAATTCATGTACAGGGTCTCCCTGATCTGCACGATTAAAATCAATCACTCCGGCCAATTCTCCCTGGTTTATGACGAGATTGGCGGGATGAAAATCATCGTGCTGAAAATAATCGGGACGTCCTTTCATGCAATCCAGATGGTCCTCAATAAAGTTCAGAATAGCTTGATCCTGCTTCATAACAACAGAACACTCTCTGTATTTGTGCACGTAACGCCGATGTTTCTCGCTTTTGCGGCTGTACCAGGACTCGGCCTGCTTCTCCACAGGAAGCCTGTGAATTCTTCTCAGCTCCGATCCTGCCTGCATGCCGATGGACCACTGCTGCTTCTCATTCAGGAGAGGCAGCGCCTCGGAGGCATCCTCGCCCTCCAGATAACTCAGGATCATATACCCGTTGTTCTCATCCAGCTTCCCGATGCCAAGAGGTGCAGAGCACAAAACTCCCATCTGTCTTAACCGTTCCAATAGGTGAAGCTCTGTTGGCTTGGATTGCAGTTCACTGTGAGGAAAAACCCGAAGCAGCACCTTCCCCAGATGGGGAGTAACCACTTTAAACTTGTGATCCAGGGAGTATCCTTTTGAGATACGCTCAACCTGTACCGCGTTCTGAAGCTCAGGTATGTCTTTCACAAACGCTATCAAATTAACACTTGAAGAAAGATGATGGTCGTGCCTGAATTCCGACATTTGCAGCCCTCCATTGATCATTGTATGATGTATACTCGAAATCACCACGATGAATTAGCGACGCTGTATATGCCTTGTTCTCAAACCCTATATTCTAATCAACGCAACTTATATGTATTTGGTTATGTATTCGTTCAAACAAACATGGCCGTCTGAGGTTCTCTGCCGGTGAGTGTCAACATCGTGTAGAGCTGTCCCCTGTGATGATACATATGTCCCATCATCTCAAGCAGCCACTCCAAACGGGTGTAAGAAGCACCCCAATAGGATGTTGTGACCTGAAGCAATTCTTCTGTCGTAAACTGCATATACCGTTGATACAGACAGTTTCGGTTCTCTATAAGCGCATGCTTGATCTGCTGCAGAGTACACACACGATTTTCATTATAAAAATCAGTCATTTCTTGCTCGGACGCACCTTCGGATATGTACAAGTCTGCCCGACAGACTAAAGCCAGGTGGGAAAGCAGCTCTCCTATCGTTCGTTTCCCTTCAATCGGTGCTATAGCTAAATCTTCCTCACTTAATTGATCACAGATATCCATTAAAGATGTAACAGCCGTATCGATATGTTTAAATGCAGACTGAATCAACGTCACCACTTCCTTTTAATTACATTATACAGAACATATGATCTCATTTCAAGCAATAACTCCATTTTATATATAAACCTCCCCCTTTCCCAGCTAACATTTATGCATAAAAAAAGTCCCTGCTCCTTCATATAGACGGTCGCTTGGGACATTTTGTTACATATTCTGAATATTTATTTACCTAATATATGGAATATAACAACTGATTGAGACTTAACATTTCCACGCGGCCAATCAGCTTGAATAAATCAAGCAGCATGTACGTTCAAATTGACCAGCCTCCAGGTCAGCACCTCGAACGAAAAATTGAAGCTCACCGCAATCCAGCCAGTGAAAGCCGATGGCATCATGCGTATCTATTTTTAACAGCAGCAATGTATCCGACAGCTCTTCCCAAGTCCGTTCCTCATCGCCACCGTAGTGCGCTGTCAGCTTATTCATACAATCCTGCTCATCGCCATTGTAAGCCTCACCGAGCTCGATATAACTTAATGCCTGATGCTCTGCATCGGGATGCTGCCCCTCAGGGTAACCAAACATACCACCCCAGTTCAGCGGGCTTGGATGATTCCAATCCGATTCAAATTCCAGATAACGGTCAAACAAACCGCCCTCGGCAGCTTCAACAGCAGCCTCTTCCCCGGATTCAATCGCTGGAACGGCTTGCCGCTCATTTAATGCCGCCCCATCTATATACGGATATGTAGGAACTTCAAGGTTAGGCAATACCGTAACGGAATGAGCTACCGTCGGTTCCCCCCCCAGCGCAGTGTCCCTTTCAGGCTCGCGTCTCACTAAATGATGCGTTGAAGGTTCATAAATCACCTGATGTTCAATCGGGTAGCCAGCTTGCACCTCGCCAATGAAAAAGTACAGCATGCCCCGCTCCGGCAGCGTTCCGCGTCCGTCATTCGGCGTGTATGGAGTCAGATCCACCATATTCAGCTGGGCCAGAAAAGTCATCGGCACCCCGTTCTCTGTAAGCGGCCAGTCCAGATCCTCCGGCAGATCAGGGTGCCCGCCTACACGCGAATTGCCTGTTCTGCGATATTGATCCGTTGTGGATACATCCAGACGAATACCCCAGCGTCCAGCATCCAGCACCAGATCGGCAACAGCACCGAGACCGTATTCTTCTTCGAGGGTTTTACGAGCTTTTCTAGTCAGACGTTCACATTGTTCCGGCTTAATCATATAGATCCTCCCTTTTTGACGTTACACCTATGCTGAGACTTATTCACGCTCACACCTGTATATTCTTCCGCCTTGTCTTTTTTCCCTGCTTTCTTGTGTAAAAAAGAGGCCGACTCCGTCAGCCCCTCTCTCTTCATATACTTATGTTATCGATTTGAATCAGGGAATTTCTCCTGGTACGCAAGTATATGCTCCTCACCATCCAGAAACTCATGCGACTGGTGGGCAGCCATCACCCCGTGATAACTGATATCCAGACCCAGTTCCTCCTCTTCCTCTGTGGAGCGGACAGGAACAAGCTTGCCAATCAGCTTGAGTCCAAACCAGGTCATCGCAAACCCCCACAGCACCAGTGCAGTCAGACCCAGCACCTGAACACCAAGCAGCTTCCAGCCGCCGCCCATGAACAGCCCGCCATCCGTCGCGAACAGCCCTACTGCGATTGTTCCCCACATTCCCGAGACGGCATGTACAGGGAAGGCGCCGACCGGATCATCAATCCGCATGCGATCCAGCCAGCTGGTGGCAGCCATCATCAGCAGACCGGAGACGGCGCCGATGAATATCGCAGCCAGATCACCTACAAAAGCACATCCAGCCGTGATGCCTACCAATCCCGCAAGTGAACCATTAATGACAGATGGCGCATCCGAACGATTAAAGCGGAACAACGTGTACAGCAGCGTAGCCGCACCACCCGCAGCTGCAGACAGCATCGTCACGATGGCTATGTGACCGATTCTGACATCTGTGGCACTCAAGGTACTTCCCGCATTAAACCCGAACCATCCGAACCACAGCAGGAAAGCACCGACCGATGCCAGCGGCAGATTGCTTGGAAGTGCGATTGCACTCACACCAAGCGGTGTGTATTTGCCTTTGCGGGGCCCGATAATAATCGCAGCGGCCAGCGCAGAGAAGCCTCCCAGAGCATGGATGACTGCTGATCCTGCAAAATCCTGCATGCCCAGCTGACTGAGCCAGCCACCGCCCCATGCCCAGTGCCCGCCAATCGGATAGATAATCGCTGTCATCAGGATGATATAGAGCAGATATGCTCGAAAATTGATCCGCTCCGCTACCGCACCGGACACAATCGATATAACAGCTATCGTAAACGCGGCCTGGAACAGCCAGAACGTTTCCAGCGATACCGGCACATCCAGATGGGAAAGATCTCCGTTCAGGAAAAATCCTGTTACACCTACGAAACCACCTGCATCCGAACCGTACATCAATCCAAACCCGATGGTGTAAAACAATAATGTACCGATTGTAATATCGGCAAACACCTTCATAATGATGTTCACACTGTTTTTATATCGGACAAACCCGGCCTCCAGCAGGGCAAATCCGCCCTCCATTAACAAGATCATCGCTGCACTGAGTACAACCCAGACGGTGTCGATCCCGGAGCTTAACGTCTCCAAAGTCATGCCTGCACATCCTCCGTTTCACTAAGCTGTCTGATCTCGCGAATCGTCTCAGGTGTAAGCACGAGCTCTTCCTGATGATGCTGTTCAGCGAGTTGAATGCGTTCCACAATCAGATCCAGTTCACGAATGCGTCTGCGAATCTGCTCCATCTTGCGAAAACGTTCCTTCACCTGCACCATATATTCCACCGCCTGGTGGTGAGAAGCCGGACGCCCTGCAAACCATTTGCGTACAGGCGACAAGGACTGGTACGCCACTTCCTCGGCTCGCCGCTTCTGTTCAAACTGTTCAATCTTCTGCTTGAGTGTGTCAATCTCATTTTCTTTTTTGACCTTCAACCGTTCGATAAGGTACAATAAATCGGACGATGATATTTGCAATGCAGTATGGTGATACACCTCGTCGATTACTAACATATCATGTCAGGACTCCTTACATATCAAGTTACTTGTTACCGATTATAGTTTGCCGGGGGGTGCCCGTCAATCTTTTTTTCGTTTTACAGACGACGATGTATACGATTCAGCATACCCAATTCAAGGGTATGTTTTTTGTTTTCTCCCAAAATTCATCTAACAAGAGGAACTATAGGTGTAGTTCGCATTTACCCCTTCTATGCTCTATGCTGATTAAACAGGACTACATATGTTTCATTGGACATATAAAGACCGCAATGTTATTGTAATAAACCTATAGAGAGGATGTTAACGATGTTTGAACGTAATGACGAAATACGCAATCAAATCTGGGAGGCTGTCTCTGGATTAGATGAAGATCAATTGAATCAGAAGCCTTCACCCGAACAATGGAGCATTATACAAGTGCTGCGGCACTTGAATCTTATGGAAAATGTAATCACCAAGCAAGCTCGTCTTGCATTGGAAAAAGAACAAAATGTGTCCATTGAGAAAAAACCTTATGAAATGTCTCTGGACCGCAGCCGATCCGTTGAAGCCCCTCCTCATGTGCAGCCACCAACTGACCCTGAGGCACTTTCGGATATTCGCAACGATCTGGCTGCGTCTCATCGCGCACTAGAGCAGCTTGCACAGGAGCATGATGTTGCCCTTCTACGTAGCAAGTCGTTCCCGCACCCGGCTTTCGGTGAGATGGATCTTGCGCAATGGGTCGATTTTACAAGCTATCATGAGGAGCGCCATCTGGGACAGATTCTGGAGATCAAGCAGCAGCTTGGCTTGTGATACCATAAAACGAACAAAACCTCCGCAAGCCACGTCATCGTGGATACGGAGGTTTTCCTATATTTACGTTGAAGCCGCAGGCACGCGGCTCCAGTCAGATTTTTTTACCCAGAATGACCAAATCCCGATTCACACCGTCCAGCACAGCCACCTCGGGATAGAATCCCCACTGTTCAAAGCCATGCTTGCGTAATAGACCCAGACTCGGCTCATTGTGCCCGAACACAAAACCAAGAATCGTCGTTACCCCCAGTGCAGGACAAGCGTCAAACACCGTCTTTAGCAACCGGCCTCCTGCGCCGATCCCCCGGCAATGCTGATCCACATACACACTCACTTCTACCGTGCCATTGTAAGCAGGACGCCCATAAAATGAACTCAGACTGGCCCATGCCATAACCTGCCCATCCAGCTTCATTACCCACAATGGACGACGATCCGGCGAATGCTCATTGAACCATGGCAGGCGCTGCTCTACCGTCACCGGCTCCAGATCTGCCGTTACCATACGGCTTTCGATCGTAGAATTATAAATGGCTACAATACCTGGCAAGTCTTCAAGACGCGCGTATTCAATCTGCACCTTTTCCAGTTCCATTCCGATTCCTCCATTAACGTTTATAAGTTGAACTAAAAGATTTTACACAGTCCACTCCGATGACAGAACAACCTGGAGAGTAGCGGTTATCCCCAGATTTTTTCGATTCAATAAAGGGAAAAATCCGTGATAAAGGCGAAGCTTATGCTTCCGATGTAGCTTTCTTGCAGAAAGCTTTTAGCTCCGCTTTTTCAGGTTTTTTCTTTCCTCTCCGTTCACGTGTAAATGAATAGTTCAACTTATATCGTCCTAATATTATTATACGCCCAGTTCATAGCTTTAATATAAAGGCTATTATAATGGAAAACGGAAGCTGGCGTACAGCATGTAGAATATCCCGACATCCCAACATCCCAACATCCAATGAATCTGTAAAATGATAACCCTTGTCCAGATTACTCCGGCAATCCCTGAACGGCATTGCCCCGCGTCAACTCCTGGCTCTGATCAGCCCAGCGAATATTGAGCGAACGCGAAGTGAACAGGTCTGGACCATCGGATACCTGAAAGTGCAAATGAGCTTCACTGGAGTTGCCCGAATTACCTAAATCACCGATGTGATCACCCTGCTTGACTTTATCCCCTTTTTTCACGGCTACACTGCCTTTTTTGATATGTCCAGTAATGCTATATTCCTTATTGCCATGGTCAATCACGACATAGTTCCCCGCCGGTTCTTCCGGATTCATCACACCAGGCACATTATCCTCGATATCATTTTTGATCTCCACTACCGTACCATCCGCAGCAGCATAGAGGGGCTGACCAAAGGCATAATAGTTGGCATTATCCTTGGCATCGCCCTGATAACTCGCTCCGTCTTTCGTTTGAACAATATCCAGTGCATAGCGCTGTGTTTCATGCTCGTAATGATAATTTTCCATAACACTATGACCTCCCCAGAAGACATACATCTCTCCTTTCATCGGGAACTGAAACTCGGTCTTGGTCAGCTTGTTGTCTGTATCGGGATGTGCTTCCAGTGGAGTTATGCTCAAACCGCCAATCTGATGATCTTCTGTAAAATAAGCGCGGATGCCCTTGGTTCCTGTATCATCTGTCCACGCATATTCCGTCAACCCGTTCATCTCAGCATCGACCACTTGCTTCCACGACTTCACTCCTTTCAAAAAGCTGTCGGCAGACGCCTTGAAATCTTCCAAGGATACAGCTTGCTTCATATCAGGAGTAAACTGATTATAAATTGCATCTTTAGAGCCCTTCGTCAATGTATCAATGAGATTGTCCGGTGTTACCTGTTGATCTGTCGAACCCGCATTTTGTTCATTGCTTGAGGTGTCACCGTTTTCCTTTTGACCCGTCACCTGTTCTGTAGCTTGCTTTTCAGCCTGCTCTGCTTCGTCGGAGGTAATTTTGTTACTTGTACAAGCAGAGAGTACAGCAAATGCTGTCACCGTCAGGAGCAGCAGTTTCCATTTCTTATTCATCATTCAACACCCTTTCTGTTTATCTTTTCTTTCTTCTGTCAAATCTACATCATGAGTCTTATGCTTCGTCTAACCCTCACTTACATCTAGTTAAATTTATCGCCAGACTTTAAACGTCATAATTAAGGTTCTGTTAAGACAACAACTATTCCAAGCTGTCTCAAGAATGATATGATATGAACAATATACTGAAAAGGAAATACAAGGGGGCAGTTTAACACCATGGATCACGTCTCGCTGCTGCTTGTTGATGATGAACAAGCGATTCTGCATATGCTCAAAACCGTGCTGCTCAAAGAACAGTTTCTCGATATCGACACGGTGACTACAGGCGAAGCTGCACTCGAGGCCTGCAGCAATAAAACGTATCATTGCATCGTGCTTGATATCATGCTTCCAGGCAGAAGCGGCCTGGAAATATGTCCTTTTCTACGGCAAATTACGGATGCACCTATTCTGTTTCTGACCGCCAAAACAACAGACTATGACAAGCTTACAGGCTTCGCCGTTGGCGGTGATGATTATGTCGTCAAACCATTTAATCCGCTTGAGGTGGTCGCACGCATCAAATCGCTGCTGAATCGTTACCTGCCTTCCAAAGCGACAGCGTTTCAACAGCAACAACAAAGCATTTCGTCACACGTAAATACGTCATCTACCGACCTTTCGCAAGGCGTTTATGATTTTGGACGATTCCAAGTGTTTGAACTTGCTGGAGAGCTCCGCGTTCAAGGACAGACTGTAACCTGTCCGGCACTGGTGTTCCAGTTGCTGCTCTTTTTCTGCAAACATCCGAACCGTATCTTCACCAAGTCTGAACTGTATGAACGCGTGTGGGGCTCAGAAGCGATTAGCGACGACAACACGGTTATGGTGCACATCCATCGCATTCGGGAACGCATTGAAGCAGACCCTTCCAATCCGGCTTTTCTTGTTAATGTGCGCGGTCTGGGGTACAAACTGATCCAGCCTGGCAGCATGTCACGGACATGAGTATTCGACGCAAGCTATTGACTCGATTCATCGGTATGCTTACGGGTACTGTGATTCTGATTATTTTGCTAGGATCACTTGCTACCATTTGGGTTTTGCAAAAAGTGAATGAAGTGAATATTGTAGATGACTTTGCAATTAACGGATTGGATCAGCTCATTAATTCAGCCGAGATCATGCCAGACAATACCATACGATATGATCCCGAACTATTGAAGCAAGTCGATAAAAATCAGGGCTGGCTACAGGTGCTGGATGAAAAGGGATATGTCATTGATGACTACCACGTTCCTTCCGATGTACCCGATCACTACAAGCCTGGCGAATTGATTGCCTACTCGCAAGGTGATAAAGTATTTCCATACCAGCTATCCATGCTGATCCGGGAGAAGGACGGGAAATATTTCACATTGTTGTACGGAGAGAAAAATGTGGCACAATCCTTACTTGATGAAATCCGTCCAAAGCTTTCGTACGCCAGCGGCAAACTGACTGTGAAACCAGCGGAGCAAGAAACGATTCGAAAAGCAGATGCCTACATCCAGATATTGGACCCTTATGGAAAAGAAATCGACTCTTACAACAAACCGGCTGTTGGCGTGCCTAGCCAGTACAGTATCCAGGATCTCATTCTCCAAGTACGTTACCCGAATCGTTCAGGTATATCGGTCGCCACATGGTACGATAACCAGAACGAAACGACCTGGATGGTAAGTGTAAGGATTGATTCAACTGTCGTTGAGAAACAGAATCCATACGCTTTTATCCTTGAACCTGCGCTGGTCGTCTTGATCTTGTCCATCGTTGCGTTACTGATTCTACTCGCTTTATGGTACGCTAATCGATTCGGCGCTCCGATGTTGCACATGCTTCAGTGGTTGCAACGTCTGGAGCAAGGGCAGTATGAGGAACCAACTGGAGCATCAGGCATTCCGCGGAGCCAACGCCGCAATGGAAAATGGAAGCGTAAATATCAAGTGTATGGTGACGTACTCCACTCCATGCAAGCTTTGTCCCATACACTCAAGCAGGATGAGGATCTACGGAAACAAACGGATTCCCTTCGAGAGGAATGGATTGCTGGCATTACGCACGACCTCAAGACGCCTCTTTCCTCCATTCAGGGATACGCGCATATGCTCGAAACAGACAAATACACCTGGACGACCGAAGAGGTTCGAGAATTCGCAGGCATCATGATAGACAAATCGATGTATATGGACAGGCTTGTAAATGACCTGGCGATGACCTACCGCTTGCGAAGTGGAGGATATCAACCCGAGGTCGTGAGAACTGACGTAAATACGCTGCTTTGTGATCTGGTGCTGCGAGCGGAACGCAACCCTGCTTACGGTGAAGGACGTATTTTGTTTCAACCTGCAAACGAGCCTGTATATGGACTGGTGCACATTCCTTCTTTTGAACGAATCGTAGATAATCTCACGGCAAATGCTCTGCTTCATAACCCGCCCGACTCTATTCTGGTTGTCCGTGTGTATGCCGGTGAACATGACGATGAATTTACAATCGAGTTTGCCGATAATGGACGAGGTATGAGTTCCGAGACCGTATGGAAGCTATTTGAACGTTATTATCGAGGTACGGACACAGGAACAAGTGACGTGGGATCAGGACTTGGCATGGCGGTTACCAGAGGCTTAATCGAGGCGATGAAAGGTCGAATTGAAGTGTTATCCAAACCTGGCGAAGGAACAACAATTCGATTGATCTGGATGCAAAGTACAGAGGAACGTAGTTAATCCGTATTTGGACATTCCACTTGACCTTTCCATTTTCAGTCTATATAATCGACACTCAAGTAACACCTGTTCCAAATAGTAATATGAATGTTGAACATTTCTGGATCAACGTATCTGAATTTTTCCTTAAGAATTCGTTTCGCATGGTCCATTCATATTTGGCAATGACCAGAGACATGATTTCGTTTGCGTGCTGCCCAGAGAGAGAAGGGATTGGTGAGACCTTCTTCAGCGAACGGACCGAAGTTACCCCTCTGCAGCCGTGGTCTCGAACCTCCGTTTAACTGCTGCCGCGCCTTCGCGGGATACCATGAGTCCAAACGGTCAGTAGAGTTCACCGCCTGATCCCCGTTAACGGATTCCAATGAGGGTTATGATGTTTCTATTCCCGGCGGCTGGCCGAGGATGGCTGCACCATAACCAAATTAGGGTGGAACCACGAGCCAAGCGCACTCGTCCCTTTTCCGGGACGGGTGTTTTTTGCGCTTCCATCACACATATTGGAGAGTGGTTCACATGAGTCAAGAGAACAAACAAAAATTTGAAAACAACATTGTGCCCCCGGGCAATCCGCAGTCTGAAGTACCAGCAGCGTTAATCGAAGTTCGGCTGCAAGGTGGAGATATCCGCTCTTATGATGCGGGCATCACTGTGGGTGAGGTTGCCTCTTCGATCAGCACAAGTCTTGGCAAGCAGGCCATCGGCGGTATTGTGAATGATCGACATGTTGATCTGAGCGAGAAGCTGGAGAAGAGCTGCGAATTGATCATCGTGACTTTGGACAGCGAGCAAGGTGTGTACAGGTATCGTCACAGCACAGCCCATGTGCTGGCACAAGCACTGAAACGATTGTATGGGGCAGACCAGGTGAAGCTGGGCATTGGTCCTGTCATCGAGGATGGATTTTATTACGATGTGGATCTGGAGCAGTCCCTCTCCATCAGCGATCTTGAAGCGATTGAGCGGGAAATGAACAAGATCATTCAGGAAAATCTTCCGATTCACCGCAAGGTGGTTAGCCGGGCGCAAGCTGTGGAGTTATTCGAAGCCATTCAGGACCCTTACAAGCTGGAGCTCATCCGGGATCTGCCGGAGGATGCTGAACTGTCAATCTATGAGCAGGGTGAATTTTTCGACTTGTGCCGCGGCCCTCATCTACCCTCCACTGGCCGCATCAAGGCGTTTAAGCTGCTGAATGTGGCAGGTGCATATTGGCGCGGCAATTCGGACAACAAAATGATGCAACGCATCTACGGCACTGCTTTTCCAAATAAAGCCCAGCTGGAGCAGCATCTTCATCTGCTCGAAGAAGCGAAAAAGCGGGATCACCGCAAGCTCGGCAAAGAGCTGGAGCTGTTTATGTTCTCGGAAGAAGCACCCGGCATGCCCTTCTATCTGCCCAAAGGCATGACTGTCCGTACAGAGCTGGAGCAGTTCTCACGAGAGCTGCAGCTGCAGGAAGGATATCAGGAGGTCCGCACTCCGCTCATGATGAACAACCGTCTGTGGGAGCAGTCCGGTCACTGGGAGCACTACAAGGACAACATGTATTTTGCGGATGTGGATGACGCTACTTTTGCATTGAAACCGATGAACTGCCCGGGACATATGCTGATTTTCAAAAACACACTGCATTCCTATCGCGAATTACCCATTCGCATGATGGAATTTGGTCAGGTTCACCGTCATGAATATTCAGGTGCCCTGAATGGCATGATGCGTGTGCGAACTTTTTGTCAGGACGATGCCCATCTCTATGTAATGCCCGAACAGATTGAAGAGGAGATCAACCGGGCCATCTCCCTGATTGGACGGATGTATGACATTTTCGGATTTGACTATAAAATAGAGCTGTCTACACGCCCGGAGGATTCCATGGGCTCGGAACAATTGTGGGATCAGGCGGAGCAGGCGCTGCGGAACGTGCTGGATGCCCGCGGTGTGGAATACCGCATTAACGAGGGCGACGGTGCGTTCTACGGTCCCAAGATTGACTTCCACATTCTCGATGCGCTCAAGCGCAGCTGGCAATGCGGAACAATCCAGCTTGATTTTCAAATGCCCGAAAAATTCGATCTGACATACATCGGTGAAGACAGCCTCCGGCATCGCCCGGTCGTGATCCACCGAGCCATTTACGGCTCCATCGACCGTTTTATCGGCATTCTCACGGAGCATTATGCAGGCGCATTCCCGCTCTGGCTCGCTCCTGTGCAAGTGAAGCTGATCCCCGTATCGGATCATTATGCAGAATATGCACTTCAGGTACAAAAGCAGCTGCGGGCAGCCGGAATACGTGTAGAGACAGATTTGCGCAGTGAAAAGCTCGGATACAAAATTCGCGAGGCCCAGCTGCAGAAGATTCCGTATTCACTGGTGCTCGGGGAACAAGAGAAACAAGCCTCGTCCGTCTCTGTCCGTGTTTACGGTCAGGGAGATCAAGGCATGAAGCTTGTTGATGCTTTAATTGAGGAGATTCTGCAGACTGTGAAGAATAAGGCTTGAACAAAGAAGCTTCTTGCAGGCTGTTAGCGCAACGTGACGTGAGTCATGTGGTATGACCAGACATGCTTGTAGTGATCAGGCGTGACTTGAGATGTTGCCAGGTCAGATTACAACTTTTCTTCAGGTTGCAGTCCGACCTGCTCTTCACTCCACGTCCATAACCGCTCAGCAGCCGCATCATCCAGAGCGTGGTTCTTCAGGCGCTCTTCCTTCTGCCGGTAGAAGTAACGTCCGGTCACTCCGACGACATCCGGACTTGTCGCCAGATAGATCGCTGTGCGGGCCCCTTCCTCCGGCGTCAGGAAAAAGGGAAGCTTGCTTGCAAAAGCCATAATGCGAGTACCGAATCCGGTGTTGCGGTCTACCCCGATGCTGGTGCCTACCGCACCCGGATGCAGGCAATTGGCTGTAACGGAGGTTCCCGCAAGCCTGCGGGCAAGCGAACGGGTAAAATATACGTTAGCGAGCTTGGACTGGGCATAACCTTTGATCGGGTTATATCCTTTGTGGAAATGCGGATCATCAAAATGAATTTTTCCTGCTTTATACGCACCGGACGAAACATTTACAATACGCCCCTGCTTCGCTGCCTTCAGCGGTTCAATCAGAAGCAACGTGAGCAGAAAATGTCCCAAATGGTTAATGCCGATGCTCTGCTCGAAGCCATCCGATGTCTCCTTGCGTTTTATCATCACTACACCTGCATTGTTCACAAGTACATCGAGCTGCTTATGCCGCTCGCGGAAGCTGCGGGCAAACTGGCGTATGCTGTCCAGCGAACCAAGATCGCAGAGCATCAGCTCAATCCGGGTAGAGCCAGACTGGCGCAAAGCCTGCTGAAGCGCCTCCTGCCCTCTCTTTTCGCTACGGCAGGCCATAATGACATGATACCCCTGCCTTGCAAGCTCGATGGTAGTTGCCAAACCCATGCCTGAGTTGGCTCCCGTAACAATTGCAGTCTGAATAGACATATGGTTCTTCCCTTCTGAACCGGAGGTTCCGTGAATTGTTTTTGCCCCGAAAGCGTGTGCGGAATTTTGTTCCAAAATATGAGATAATAAAGCGATACTTTAATATATAAGTGTTGAACTAAAGATTTTACACAATCCTCCGATGACAGAACAACCTGGAGAGTAGCGGTTATCCCCAGATTTTTTCGATTCCCTTTTACAACTGGAAAAATCCGGTGATAAAGGCGAAGCTTATGCTTCCGATGTAGCTTTCTAGCAGAAAGCTTTTAGCTCCGCTTTTTCAGGTTTTTTCTGTCCTCTCCGTTCACGTGTAAATAAATAGTTCAACTTATATAGCTCATTATCGTGATCTCTTTAACAACCAGCATCATAGTGAACCCCTGATGATGTACCGGAGCTATGACGATCTTTAGCAACTATTATCATAGTAATCCATTTAAAAGCTTTCGTCATAGCGGTTTCTCGATGAACCGGAGTTATCGCAATCCTTTAATGAGCATAATTAAGGTCATCTTTTTTACACCTATCATCAGATCGTTATCCATTCACATCTCGGTATTCATGGGAGGACAAGTCGTATGCTGACCCAAGAGGAATTCAAACACGTGAAGAAACTCGCCAAGCTTGAGATCCATCTGCTCGAACAGGAATATCACAATATTCTGAACCATGTCGATTTCGCTATATATGAACACGTCGAATGGCTGGATGAAGAACAAACGAGCGAGCTTGTCCGTAAACGAAAAAACAGAAGATACGCTTCGCTCACCGTGGAATTATGCTCGATTATGGAGCAGATGCTGCTGCAGCTCTACAAACGTACGTACCAGAAAAGGTTTAATTCGACCCAGCTCATGAAAACTCCTGCATACAGGGCACGCACTAACATGGAAATACTTGAGGCCGAGCTTGGCAAACAGCATATCGTTCTGAAGGCGGGCAAAGAGCAATGCAGCACCGCACTTCATCAGGCATTCCAGACTAGGAACCGGCTGATTCACGAAAACTTTTCGTTCGTAGCTGTCGTCAAGGACGGAAGTAATGAGGAAGAGACGTTTGAATGGATTCTGCATGCGGTGAAAAAATACAGGAAACATCTCAAGTATGAAGGCTTGGCATAAATGAATCTGTGAAAGATTAATAATGCCTCATGTCGTTATCTTGAAAAACTACATTTATTAAAGGAGGTGTTCCGGATTCATATCCGGAAAAATATATGAACCAACCGATCCCATCCATCACCGTGTTACAGCTGCATATTCCAACACCAACAGGCAAGAACCCGATCCATCCCGTCCTGCTTCGTGACGAAGACGGCTATACCCTTGTTGACACAGGCATGATTGGTCAATTTGCCGAGCTGGAGGCCACACTCGAAGACCTGAATGTATCGCTCTCCGATATCAAACGTGTGATCCTGACTCATCAGGATATGGACCATATCGGTAATCTGGGCGCCCTGCTGGATGCCATCCCGGGTCTGGAGGTCTGGGCTCATGCGGATGAGATCCCGTATGTTACGGGTGCACAGCCTCTGATCAAATTCACGCCGGAGCGCCGGGCCATGCTGCCCGCCCCTGTCCTGGCGCTTGCCGATCAACTGCTGATGCAGCTGCCTGAGATTAACATTAGCAGAACGTTAGCCGACGGAGATATCCTGCCGCTGCAAGGCGGGACACAAGTCATTCATACACCTGGGCATACACCTGGGCATCTCTGTTTGTATTTTGGCGAGCAGCAATTCCTGCTTGCTGCCGATGAGCTGCGTGTCGTTGACGACGTACTGGTCGGCCCCGCACCACCAGCAACCCCCGACATGCCCGAAGCGCTGCGCAGTCTGAAAAAGCTCACAGGCTTGAAGCTGAATAAAGTCCTCTGCTACCACGGGGGAGAATATACGCAGAACCCTGAGAAACGCATTGCCGAGCTTGCGGAGAATCCCGAAGAAGCTTGAGCATGGTGCGGATAGGGGATATTGATTGCGAGATCATGTTCACCACTGGATAATTGCGATTGGATGGTTATACTATGGCTAAATGATGCATCAATCGTAATGATCGCTCGTTCTCTAGCCCGTTCCAACTTTCTTGAAAGCAGCTGTCCCACGTCAGAACATTGGCGGAGGGCAGCTGCTTTTGTTTTCATTTTATACGATGAGAGAGTATCTGACGCTTGCCTTGCGCTCTTGTCCTTTCGTACTTGTGCTTTATCTTCTCGCCTTTCGCGGTTTGCTCCAACCTCCGACCTCCGCAGAATTCTAACGATTCCCAGAAGCCTTATTTGGCCTGATTCGCCACTTTTTATTTTTTAACGATTCCTAGAGAGCTTATTTGCTCGAAATACCTCTGGAATCTCCCAATTATGCTCCTTTTCAGCAAAATAGCGTTCCTGAGAATCGTTACATTTTTCAAACGCTCAAAATCCACCAAATAAGCTTCCCTCGAATCGTTAGAATAACCGAGTCACTTCATCCACTCTGTCCTTCAGTGCGCCCTCTCCTGACGCTCTTTTACCACGGCTTTTCTCGTTCCCTCAACCTGAAGTTTCTCCTTACGCGTCTCTACTGATCGTTACTTTCTCTTCATCTCACGCTTCCGGAGTAAGCACGATTAATTTGTCATCCCCGTCACGCGGCGAACCGCGCCCATCGCGATTGTTCGTGAGCACGTACAGCTTGCCGTCTTCACCGGCACTCACATTGCGGATGCGTCCCCATTCCCCTTTGAAAAAAGGGACTACCTGTTCGACCTTTGTACCGTCTTCGGATAATATCACCCGCAGCAGCTGCTCCCCTCTCAGGTTGGCAGCTACCAGCGACCCGGCCCACGGGCCTTCTGTAATATAAGCTACGCCCGAAGGCGCCCAAGTTTCATTGCCACTATGCGCTAGCGGGGCCTGATATGCGCCGCCACCATCTTCGTCATCCTCTACTTCGGGCCAGCCGTAATTCTCCCCGGCAATAATCCGGTTAAGCTCGTCATGATTGCGCTGTCCGTGCTCGGTCGCATAGAGATACCCGTTATCCGGGTTCCATGCCAGCCCTTGAGCGTTCCGATGCCCGATACTGTATACAGGGGAATTCGGCCAAGGGTTATCTGAAGGGATCGAGCCATCGAGACCGATGCGCAGTATTTTTCCACCAAGACTGTTCTGGTTCTGTGCCAGCTCCGGTTCGTAACGCTCGCCAGTGGTAATGTAAAGCCGTTCATCCGGGCCAATCTTGATACGTCCACCGTTATGATTCACCCCGCCAGGAATATCAGCAAGCAGCTCGCGGTCAATCACCGCTTTTCCACCATTCACCTTCAAACGCAGCACCCGATTGGCGATATCCTGCCCGTCCAGATAGGAGTGGTACACATACAAATATCGGTTACTCTCGAAGTTCGGATCAATCTCCAGCCCCAGCAGCCCGCCTTCTCCTTCTTCGTTAAAAGGGGCCTCAAATTCAATCAGCGGTTCAGACTCCAGCTTTCCATCCGTAATGACACGAATCGTTCCCGGGCGCTCCGTAACAAACATTTGCCCATCTGCAGCTGTTACCATCTCCCAAGGTGCATTCAGCCCCTCCACCAGCACAGACACCTGATAAGGCACAACGACGCTGCCTTGCTCTTCACTCTTTCCAGCTCCAGCAGCAGCTCCAGAATTACTCCCCTTTGCAGTCTGCCCTTGACCCGTTCCCTCTCCCTGCGAAGACGATTGTGAGCTTGATGCCGGATTGCCCGGTGTACAGGACGCGGTCAACAAAGCCATACTAAGTAATGATGCATACAGCGGCACGGTTAATCGATTGTTCATAGCAGATTGAATTCTCCTTTCGTTCTGATCTCATTGATATAATATATGTCTGGCCTCTCTCCCACATCGCAGCTCTGTCTGGAATCATTATAACGTATCGATATTGAAAAGGCTTCCATGTCTCCGATGGCTCGGATGCTCGGATGGCTTCGATGACTTCGATTGCTCCATGTCTATGTGTTTATTCCTGCTTATTTCTTGCTCGATGCACAACGGCATTTATAAGATAAAACGTTTCGCCCTGTATTACCCTTGCCACCCCTCGCTTAAACGATATTAAGCATCCTACGACTATCTTGTGATTGGGAAATCCATGAATATCTTCTATAATAGAAACAGCACAACGAATGACGAACCTATGCAGCACATATGGAAAGGTGGATACATCCAATCATGAATCAAACTCCCTTATCAAGACTCGAGGCCGATCTGTCCGGGCAGGGGCTGGACGCCATGCTCATTACCGATCCCAAACATATTTATTACCTGACCGGGTATGCCAGCAATCCGCATGAACGCTTTATGGGTCTGATGCTGGCGCGCGGCGAAGACCCGCTGTTGATTGTACCCGCACTGGACGCCGACGCTGCGGCTGCTGCTTCTTCCGTATCCAACATTGCGACGCATTCGGACACCGATAATCCTTATGCCTTGTTTGACCGATATCAGGGACGCCTGGGCCGGGTTGGTCTGGAAAAAGAATACGTCACCGTCTCCCGTTATGAGCAATTGACCTCCGCGCTTGGTAGTGCGAGCTTCGAAGATGTCGGTCCTTTGCTGCGCGCGCTGCGTGTCAACAAAACACCGGATGAAGTCGCTCGTATTCGCCACGCGATCTATCTTATTGAAGAAACACTGCGCCAAGGTCTTACACATGTGCGTGCAGGGGTAACGGAGATCGAACTTGTGGCCGAGATGGAATATCAGATGAAAAAGCTTGGAGCAGATGGCCCTTCCTTTGACACAATGGTGCTGACCGGGCCCAAAACCGGCCTGCCGCATGGCACGCCTGGTGACCGCAAGCTTCAGCATGGAGACCTGCTGATGTTTGATATGGGCGTGTACGCCGCAGGATATGCATCCGATATTACGCGAACGTTTGCATTTGGAGATATCTCGCCAGAGCTGCGTACTATCTATAACACGGTGCTTGCAGCCAACGAAGCCGCTATTCAGGTCGTTAAACCAGGCATTACCTGTGCTTCGGTGGACCATGCTGCCCGTCAGGTAACGATTGATGCAGGCTACGGCGAGCGCTTTATGCACCGTGTTGGACATGGACTCGGCATTGATGTGCACGAATATCCTTCACTTCACGGCGAGAATACGGACCTGCTTCAGGCTGGAACCGTGTTTACGATTGAGCCGGGAATTTATACGGCAGCAGGCGGCGTGCGAATTGAGGATGATGTTCTCGTAACCGAGACAGGTGTAGAGGTGCTGACCACCTATTCGAAAGAACTGCAAATCCTGACAGACTAGTCTGTATACAGAACAAGCCACGGACACACACGCAAACGAAAAAAATCCCGCATTCCATGACCTCATGGTTTGCGGGATTTTAATATTTTAATTTTCTCACTTACAATTAACCCAACTCATGCGTAATATCCTTCCAGGACGCCAGTTGTGGCAGCTGCTGCTTCCCCCAGTAATCCAGAATCCATTGAATGATCACCGTCGGATCTGCCGTAGTATAACTGTAATGCCGGAAACCGCTCGCTCCTTCCTGCAAACGAATCTCCGCCACCATTTGCCCGGGTTCCTCAAGCGCAGCAGCCTGCATATACATACTCCCCTCCACCAGCTCCGAAGGTTCAAGCACCACATAATCCTGCAATTCCAGATTCGTAATTAACTCCACCAATAACGAGGCATTAATGCTATCATTCTCGTAGGTTGTGCCATTGCTTTCCAATGTATAACGCAGTGTTGAGTACATGTGTGATTCCCCTTTGCTCTTGGTATGAAGTCATTGTCCATGAATGCCACACGTTCGCTCACAACGACAGGTGTTTCCATTATAACTTTTCCATAAAAATGTAAAAAGCATTATTTCTCGTTTCGATAAAATATGCTGTCTATTAAAAATCCCCCTGCACAGTCCAATTGCAGTGGCTGCGCAGAGGGAAATCTTAACATGATCCTTTTTGAATATTAATCAAGCCTCATCTTTGAACTTGAAGCTGCGTGCAGCATACAGAAACGGCGTTCCTACCGCAGTCAGCACAAACTTGATCAGATACGTGGTCAGGAAAATCTCCAGCCATACGTCCCATGGATAGATGAAGACAAAGGCAACCGTGCAGAACACGAGTGTATCCACAAAGGAGCTGATAATCGAGCTGCCGTTTGTGCGAATCCACAGCTGATTGCGTCCGGGCGCTACCTTGCGCAGCCAGCTGAACAGACGTACATCCAGAAACTGACTGATGAAATACGCAGACAAACTGCCGAGCGCCAGTCGTGGCAGCAGACCAAACAATTTTTCCATGGATTCCTGGGCAAAGTCCGTCGGTGCCGGATCAAAGAACAATACCATCTGCATCAGAATCGTTGTCATGATCAGCGTGAAAAATCCAAACCACACTGCTTTCCGCGCTTCACCCGATCCATACTTCTCATTCAGCAGGTCACTCGTCAGATACATACTGACATACATCGTGTTGCCCAGCGTCAGCACAATGCCCATAATATCTATCGTTTTGGTCACCTGAATGTTAGCGATGACGGTAGCTACACCAATCCAGGCATACAGACCTTTTTTGCCAAACAAGCGGTAACACAAGAGGAAAAATCCATACGTCACGAGAACAAATACCGCTCCAAAGCCTAAATTAAACATGAATACATACACTGCCTTCCTAGTTTTGATTACGCGGGATGGTTACGAACCGCGGCTTGGCGCAGGGCCAAAACATGAATACTCTATCACATCTCCTCCCCCCTTGTCTATTGGAAAAAAAGACTCCCGCCCTCGTGCCTGACCGCACGCTCCGGCGTAATTACACACGTAAAAGCCGTCCTTCGAAGTTCTTCGAAGGACGGCTCTGCACCATCTATTGCAGAACGCTCACCTTGCCGAGCATCTGCTTATTTCCTGCAAGAGCTGGGGCGCAAGGCCCCGCCCCAGCTTACGCGTGAGCCGCAGAATCCAGCTCACGGCTTTGATCGTTAAACGTATCCCGATCGTTTTCCTTCAAAATTTTGCTCGTCACGAGTCCTGAGGTCATCGACCCGTTCACGTTAAGCGCTGTACGACCCATGTCGATCAGCGGCTCCACGGAAATGAGGAGTCCAACAAGAGCCACAGGCAGATTCATGGTGGACAATACGATCAGGGAGGCGAAGGTTGCCCCGCCGCCGACGCCAGCCACACCAAACGAACTGATCATCACGACGAGGATCAACGTGACAATAAAGTCCCAGCTCAGCGGGTTGATGTCAACCGTCGGAGCAATCATGACCGCCAGCATGGCCGGATATACCCCGGCGCAGCCGTTTTGCCCAATCGTAGCCCCAAAGCTTGCAGACAGGTTCGCAATCCCGTCCGATACGCCGAGTTTCTTCGTCTGTGTCTCCACATTCAGCGGAATGGCCGCAGCACTTGAACGGGACGTAAAGGCAAACACCAGCGTTGGCAGCACCTTCTTCAAATACGTAATCGGGTTGAAGCCGGACAAAGTGATGATAATAAGGTGAATTATAAACATAATTGCCAGCGCGACATAAGACGCAATCACGAATTTGATGAGCTTTAATATCTCTTCCGCATTGGTAGTCGCCGTTACCTTTGTAATCAGTGCTAAAATCCCGTAAGGCGTGAGCCTCAGCACCAACGTAACAATCCGCATCACAACGGCATAGACGGCATTCACCATACCGCGGAACGTCTCAGCCTGCTGTGGTTTTTTACGATCCAGTCCCAGTACCGCTACTCCGATAAAGGCTGAGAAAATAACAACCGCAAGGGTCGAGGTACGGCGTTCACCTGTCATATCCGCAAACGGATTTGTCGGAATAAACTCCAGCACCTGCTGCGGAATCGTCTGATCCTTCACATCAGCCAGACGCTCCTCCACCTTCTGAATCTGTGCAGTCTCCCGATCTCCTCCTTGAATCTCAATGGAAGTCAGGTTGAAGCCCAGACTGGTCACAATGCTGACCCCGGCAGCAATAGCTGTCGTAATCAACAGGATTGCAATAATCGAAACACTCATTTTACCGAGGTTCTGCTTGCCCTTCAGATTCATGATCGCCGAAATAATCGACACCATGATGAGCGGAATCACGACCATTTGCAGCAAACGAACATATCCTGAGCCGACCAGATTAAACCAATCGACTGATTTCACAATGACATCCGAACCTGATGTATAGATCAATTGCAGAATTACACCGTACACAACGCCCATACCAAGCCCCGCAAATACACGCTTCGTAAAGGAGATGTGTTTCTTCTGCATCCAGTAGAGCACACCCAGCAGTGCCAGCATAACTACTACATTCACAATCACTAGAAATGTATTCATTACCTCATATCCTCCTCAGACATGTTTAACCGGTGATCAAACCGATTTCTCTATTTATAGGTTTCCCACAAAAGGGACAATGAACAATATAACACATATCAAACTATTCTGGTAGGTATTAATTGATATTATGTAATATTTGTGTAATGGATGCACGTTTCATGAAAATAATTGCAGTTTTATGAAAAAAGTTGTATTCAACCCGCGGTTAATTTTGTAAAATAGGTATATCCGCTTATTCCCAAGTTTTATAAACATGAAAACTAGGTCTTTGTTCGTTGGTAAAAAGGCCATACGATAAAAGAAAAGGGATAATGTTAACGAATATGACGTGAAAGGATGATTGTATGTTTCGCAAACGAACCGTTGCCGGCAAGATCAGGGGTACGCTGTTCCTTGTGCTGCTGGTTGCCTCCCTGTTGTTCAGTATCAGTTTCTACGCTGTATCCATGAATATTATTCAAAGTTATGTGCTTCCACAATTCGATAAAGTCCTGAGCACATCCATTCAGGATATATACAAAAACACATCTGCATCCAAAATTTTACAGGTACAAAGTGGCGGAGCAGGCGCCGAAGGTGCTGCCATGACGTTAGAATCCTCCCTGTCCGATGAAGCCAAAGAACACAGCCTGGATGCGGTCTACGTTGTTGCCCTTCAGGATGATCAGGCCAGCGTCGTTGTTGCAAGCAATAACTCAGGCATGAAAGCCGGAGATGTCGTAGACATCAACCCTGCAATGACAGAGGCAGGCGAGAAGAAACAAGCTGCGATCAGTTCGGTTTATGCAGATGCCTATGGTGTACATAAAGCTGTATTCATCCCGATTTCAGGAAGTAATATGCTCATGGCCGTCAGTATGGATGCCAAGTTTATTCAGGATAAAATTGCCCAGATTTTCTGGCTGTGCCTGGGTATCACTGCTTTGGTATTTGTACTTGGCTGGCTCATCTCTACCAGTATGGTCAAAAGAGTTACCAGACCAATCAGCACACTCGTTGAGCACAGCAAGCGAATCTCTCAAGGTGATCTGACCACGGAGCTCAAGATGAAAGGCAAGGACGAAATTGCCCAGCTGGCCGCAAGCTTCCAGACCATGACGCATAATCTCAAAGAAATGATCAGCCACGCGCTGTCTACCTCCAATGAAGTGGTGGTTGGCTCCAATGACCTGCTGCAGCGGGTGGAATCCATGTCCGGCATGGTACAGAACTCCAGCCAGGCCGCAGAAGAAGCCGGAAAAGGCAGCGTCAGCATTGCCTCCAGTGCATCCGAGAATGCAAGAGCCATGGAAGAGATCACGCAGGGCATTATGCATATCGCTTCATCTGCATCAGAAGTCTCGGAACAGATTAGCGAAGCCGCAACAGAAGCAACAAACGGCAATCAGCTTGCACAGAATGCAGTTGAACAGATGGAGCGTGTCGGCGCAACTGCCAGCGAATCACTGCGTTACATTGAAACGATGAATGAACGTTCCGTTGCGATCGGTACAATTGTCAATTCCATCTTTGAAATCACGAAACAAATTAACATGCTGTCGCTCAATGCCTCCATCGAAGCCGCACGTGCCGGTGAACACGGACGCGGATTTGCTGTCGTCGCCGGAGAAGTCCGCAAGCTGGCAGAACAATCCAAGACGGCAACAGAGGAAATCGCTGATTACCTCGGCACCATTCGCGAAGACGCCGAGCGCTCCGTAAGTGCAATGAACCGTGTAACGCAGGAGATTGGTTCTGGAACCGAGGTTGTGCAGAAGGCTGGTTCGGCGTTCCAGCAGCTGAATGAGCTCATTCAAAATGTTAATCTCACCATTCAGACCGTGTCCTCATCCACACAGCAGGTGTCTGCTGGTGCAGAAGAGGTCAGCGCTTCGGTGGAAGAAACAGCACAGATTACATCCAGATCACGTGAGAGCATGCAGCAGATTGCTGCTACGGCAGAAATGCAGCTAAGTGAGATGGATTCTCACTCCAATACGGTTCGCCACCTGCATGAGCTGGCTGTCGAACTGCAAACGGCAATGAAGAAGTTCACGATCAACTAGAGGACGCGCTTGATGCTCCAATCTCAACTGGAACATACGAGAACCGGGCACGAACAAATATCTATAACCTTGCTTCCAAAGATTTAAACAAGAACACATGATCAGAAGCTTTAAACAAGAGAACATGATTGAATGATAAAGAACACCCCCATAGAGCAGCAGCTTCGTTCATACCGAACTGGCTGCCCGCCCTTGGGGGTGTTCTTTGGATTAGATTCGATATAAGTTGAACATACAATGATGATTAGATAATTATTCCTAATACAATAGAAGTCGGCTTACAGAAGACCTTTTATTTATTCTCGCTGCATTACACCCATAATCTCGTATACTCGTTTCATATCCAGTGACGAGCGCAAAGAATCAGCCACCCGATCAAATTCCATCTCCTTACGCTCATGAGCGCTGTAAGTTTCCTCCAGCGGAGCAAGTCCCTTCGCTTCTCGCAGACCGTTCAACCAGGAGCGCCGGAATCGGTCGCTTTCGAACAAACCGTGCAAATATGTGCCCCATACGCTTCCATCCGAAGTGCCCCAGCCTTCCAGAAAGGGTTCTCCTCCTGCATGAGCAATTTTAAACAGCGCAGTCACCTGCTCGGGCTCATGGCACTCGGTGACCCCCATATGGATTTCATATCCGTTTACAGGTACAGAAGCTGTGCTTGTGTGTGCTTCCTGGTCTGTTTTGACGTCTGAATTCGTCATGCCACTAAGATGGAACGGATGAAACGGCTGTACCTTGCCCGATGCCCGCACCGTCTGTTTGTGCTGAAGAAATGTCGTGGACAGCGGTAACAATCCGATGCCCTCGGCTTCCTGAATCTGATTGGCCTCCACTGCAAACGGGTCCTTCAAATGCCGTCCCAGCATCTGATATCCGCCGCATATGCCAACCAATTGCACCGCCTTTTGTTCCACATCGTTCAGGATCGCCCGCTCCAGGCCCGACTCCCTTAGATAAATCAAATCACCGATTGTATCCTTTGTACCTGGCAAAATAACTGCATCCGGCCTGCCCAGTTCTTCTGGAGAGGTCACATAACGCACATTCACATCCGGTTCGCGAAGCAACGCATCAAAGTCCGTAAAGTTAGAAATGCGCGGATATCGGATAACAGCAATATCCAGCTCCGTTTGCCCGTTTTTGCCATAACGCAGGGAATCCAGCACCACCGAATCCTCTGCTTCAATCTGTATATCTCTTATGTATGGCAGCACACCCAGGACAGGAATGCCTGTGCGTTCCTCAAGCCAGTCCAGACCGGGCTGCAGCAAGGAAAGATCCCCTCTGAACTTGTTGATAATGAAGCCTTTGACACGGGCTGCCTCATGGGGCTCCAGCAATTCAAGCGTACCGACAATCGATGCAAATACACCACCGCGATCAATATCGGAGATCAGAATCACCGGTGCATCCGCCCATCCGGCCAGGTTCATGTTCACGATATCCCGGTCCTTCAGATTGATCTCAGCCGGGCTGCCCGCTCCCTCCATTAAAACGATATCGTAGGCAGCACGAAGACGGTTCAAGGCATCCATTACGGTCTGCTTGGCTTCCGGCAGAAAATGCTGACGGTAATCCGACGCACTCATCTGCGCAAAAGGAACACCATGCACCACAATCTGGGAATGCATATCCCGCACAGGTTTGATCAGAATCGGATTCATATCGGTTGTAGCCTCGATTCCACAGGCTTCAGCCTGTGCCCCCTGCGCTCGCCCAATCTCCTTGCCATCTGCTGTGACGTAGGAATTCAGCGCCATATTCTGTGATTTGAACGGAGCAGGCCTGAAGCCGTCCTGCTTGAAAATCCGGCATAACGCCGTAGTAATGACGCTTTTTCCTACATCCGAAGCCGTTCCCTGCAGCATCAGTACGGCCGCCGGTTGTTTTGGTTTCTCTCGCACGCTGCTCCCCCCTGTCTGCATCTGCTTTCTTTACAACGATCGTTACAGCCAAAATAGTCCTTGCAGCACGCTTAACACCGTCAGCAAAGCGGCCTCCAGAAGTTCATTCATGGCACCATATGTATCCCCGGTAAGCCCTCCAAGTCGTGTACTGATCCGCGAAGCCACCAAGCGGCCAATATAATAACATGCGACAGGCAGGACAATAACAGCCGATACAGGATACAGCCACCACAACCGTAAGGTTCCAAACCCGCTGACCATCACATCCGCAATCGCTGTATCCGGTTTAAACAGCCCTACCGCAGCCAGCGTGACAACGCCTGCAATCAGCGTAAGCATGAGCGCAGCACGACGTGATCGCTGGACCTCCCTGCGCTCGCCAAGCCCTTTGAATAATACAGCGAGCCCGTCATCCTCGCGTGCATTAGGCCAGGCCGACATGGCGTACACCATGAACCAGCGGCTCCAGATCATGGGCAGAATCAGCAAAGCGCCGTACACCCAGCTACCGCGGGCAATAAAGTCCGCGATCAGAGCAGCCTTCATCATAAGTAGCAGCACACAGGCTATAACCCCCATAGCTCCTACCCGGCTGTCCTTCATAATCTCCAGCATACGTTCGCGGCTGCGGTAACTGAGCAGTCCATCCGCCGTATCCATCCATCCGTCGAGATGAAGCCCTCCGGTCAGCCACACCCATAACGTCAAGGTCAGAACCGCTGCTGGAAAAGCTGGCAGCAGTTGACCGCTCAGTGCGCCAACTAGCCAGACACATAGACCAATTGCCGCACCGACAAGCGGATAATACACTACACTTTCACGCAGCAGTGGCGGCACAAAATCAAGCTGCATTTTCACAGGAAAACGGGACAAAAATTGAAATGCGGCTGCAGCCGCATGTTTCTGCTGCGGAACGGCTGAGCTGGATGCACCCTGCTTCATAAACGATACTCCTTGCTTTTTAATTCAATCGCGATGCCCACGGTGACGAGAAATACTTCGCCGCAGATCGCTGCGATTCGCTGATTGAGTACCCCCGCCAGGTCACGATAAATGCGGCCCAGCTTGTACTCAGGCACGATTCCATCGCCTACTTCATTCGTGACAAGCACAAGCAGACCCGGATAGGTTCGAATCGCTTCCACCAGCGCATCCAGCTGCCCCTGAAGTACATGGCTCTCGTCGTGTTCATGTGCTAACAGCACATTGGTTAGCCAAAGAGTCAAGCAATCGACCAGAATTGTCGGTGCAGAAGTACCCGTATGTCCTTCGCCCATACGTTTTATCAGCGCAGGCAAAGCCAGTGGTTCCTCCATCGTTCGCCAGAGGTAACCCGAGTCCTCGCGCTGCTTCTGATGCATCGCAATGCGTTCACGCATCTCGTCATCATATGCCTGGGCTGTCGCCACATACCACGCCTCTGAGGAACGCTGCATACAGAGACGCTCGGCGAACGAGCTTTTACCGCTGCGCGCCCCGCCTGTGACCAGTACACTCATCGGGAGCCATCTCCTGATCCATCGGACACACCAGCACTTGTGAAGGTTGCCATCTCATTCAGAATGAGGCAAGCCGCATCAATCAGATGCAGACTTAATACCCCGCCGGTGCCCTCACCAAGACGCATATCCAGATCAAGCATCGCCTTCAGTTCAAGCTCACGCAGCAGCGCTGCATGTGCATTCTCATTAGAGGTATGCGAAGCGATCATATAGGCTGTACTCAGAGGAGCCAGCTGTCTCGCAATCAGCGCTGCAACTGTGGAGATAAATCCGTCTATAACGACAGGGCAGCGATGAGCTGCAGCGGCAAGGATAACCCCGGTGAGTCCGGCAATCTCCAGCCCGCCCACCTTGCTTAACACATCAAGCGCATCGTCCGGGTCAGGCTGGTTCACACTCAGCGCCTGGCTGACAACAGCCGCTTTACGCTGCAGACCCGCATCGTCCAGCCCCGTTCCGCGTCCAACCGCAGCAGCAGGTGCTATGCCGGTGAGTGCACTCATCACCGCAGCACTTGCCGTGGTATTCCCGATCCCCATCTCTCCAGTGACAAACAGATGTGTACCTTTTGCCACTTCTTCGGCGACCACCTCCACACCTGTCAAGATGGCCTGAATCGCCTCATCACGAGTCATCGCCGCCCCTTGGGCCATGTTGGCTGTACCTTTACGAACGTTGCGGGAGAACAGATCTGCATGCTGCAGATCAGCATTGACACCGATATCAACACAGATGACCTCTGCTTTCGCCTGACGGGCCAACACATTCACAGCAGCTCCGCCAGCAAGGAAATTCATCACCATCTGCGGTGTTACCTCCGCTGGAAAAGCACTAATGCCTTCTGCGACCACACCGTGATCCGAAGCCATCACAATCACCGCTCTGCGATCAAACCGCGGGCGAGCTTTCCCCGTCATACCTGCAAGACGAATCACCAGCTCTTCCAATTTCCCTAGACTTCCGGGCGGTTTCGTGAGTACATCCACATGAGCCGACGTTTCCGCAGCCACGTTCAGGTCAGGAGCCGTAATTTTTGCCAGCCATTGTTCCAATATCTGTTCATTCTTCATCAAACCAGCACTTCCTTCATCAAAATAGGGGGTTCTCCCGCTTCGTTCACTCCGTTGCTCACGCAGCACTTACATTAATTAAACAACGCCTACGTCCACTTGATTAGATGTCACACACATGCTTCATTAAAACCAACATACGCATTTATTTCCGTTACCACGCCTGCATTTACTTGATTAACTCGCGCACTTTTACTTCTCCCGACGCAGCAGCAATTGAGGCACAGCATGGCTCGGATGGGACACCATCACAGGTTCAACGCGAAAAACGTCCCGAATCTGCTCTTCCGTCATCAGGCTGTGAGGTGTGCCCTTCCCGACCATTACACCTTCCCTCAGTGCCAGAATCCGATCACAAAACAATGCAGCCAGATTCAAATCATGCAGCACAGCTACTATAGTGATGTGGTTTTTCTGCCGCCATGCAGCCAGCAGCTCCATGAATTGCATCTGATATTTAATATCCAGAAACGTCGTTGGTTCGTCCAGCAGCAGCAGGCGCGGCTCCTGTGCCATTACCTTGGCTAGGGCTACTCGCTGCCGTTGTCCACCGCTCAGCGTATCCAGCGGCCGCTCTGCAAGCTCCGTCAGTCCCAGCTCTTCAAGCACTCTGTCCACCACACGGGCTCCCTCTGCCGATTCACGACCTAACCAGTTCTGGTAAGGATAGCGTCCCATCTCCACAACATCCCGAACAGGATACGAGATCGCGGGTAAGCCATCCTGCTGCAAAACGGCAATCATCCGTGACAGATCCTTCCGGCTGTAAGAGCCGATATTGCGACCATCTATCGTAATCTGACCTGTACTTGGTTCTTCCGTTCCGGCTATAAGCTGCAGCAGGGTTGACTTCCCGCTTCCATTCGCCCCAACGACGCCCCACCATTCTCCTTCCGCAATCTGCCAGTTTATATCCTGTAATGCACGATGCTCTCCATATGATTTGCCTGCCCCTGCAAGAGACACCCGCATCGTGGAGGAAGCACTGACCGAATTGCTTGAACTCGCTCTGGAAGAACCGTTGGAGCGTGCGTCCACCGGCTGTCCAGCGCTCTGCTTCTCATGCCGCCTCATGCTTTGTTTCATCTGCTTCTTCACGGCATCATCCCCTTCTGCAGCTTTTTGTTCCGATGCAGCAAGTAGGCAAAAAACGGAGCGCCCACAAACGCAGTGACAACGCCGAGCGGAATTTCCGTCGGTGCAAGCAAGGAGCGGGCAATCGTGTCTGCCCACACCATAAAGATTGCGCCACCAATAGCAGACAGAGGCACCAGCAGTCGATAATCCGGCCCTACCAGCAGGCGCAGCATGTGCGGGATAACCAATCCGACAAAGCCGATGACTCCAGACACAGAGACAGCCGCGGCTGTAAGCAGCGTGCCCGCAGCAAGCACGGACAGCTTGAGTCTGTCCACGCCAACACCGATATGTGCAGCCTGACGTTCACCCAATGCCAAGACATTTAGTGAACGTGCACGGCTCCACAGAAAGATCAGTCCAAGCAGGAAATACGGGAAAAGGATGGCCGTATACGACCACCCGCGCAAAGCCAGACTTCCCATCGTCCAGTATATAATTTCATTAATCGTCTGCTTGGACATGGTCGACAGGAACGAAACAACAGCACCCAGAAAACTTTGCATGACTACACCTGCCAGAATGAGGCTGTGCGTTGGTATTTTACGTCCTTCACGAGCCAGCGACAGCACAAACCATAATGTAATAACCCCGGTCAAAAAAGCAACCAGCGGCAACGTCCAAATGCCGATTAAAGCGTACTGCAGCCCGAAAAAGATCAGAAATGCAGCCCCTACCGAGGCTCCTGACGATACTCCGAGTGTAAACGGATCGGCCAACGGATTGCGCAGCACACCTTGAAAGCCCGCTCCCGCTATGGCAAGTGAAGCTCCAACCAGCATGGCAAGCAATACACGCGGGAACCGCACTTTCCAAATAATTTGTTCGGCAGCCTTACTCCAATCAGGTGTAATCCAGTCCCCCACCCATGGCAGTTTATGAACGAGAATACCTGCGATGTCCCGGATCGGCAGCGCCACTGAACCGATGCCCGTGCAGATGAGCACGGTAAAAACCAGCAGCGCCATGCCCATCGTTCCGAACAGCATCAGCTTCCTGCTCATTTGAACAGGTCAGGATAGATTGCTTTGGCTACTTCTTTCAACCCTTGGGTTACACGAGGTCCCGGACGGCTCAGCAAGTTGGCATCCAGACCAATCACGGCATTGTTTTTCACCGCTGTGATTTGATCCCAGCCGCTACGTGCCTTGATGATCTGATCGAGCGTTTTGGAGTCCTCCACTACATCATTGGCGTACAAAATAACATCCGGGTTGGAGGCAATGACGTTCTCCTCATTAATTTCATACCAGCCCTCTTTGTCTGCAGCAATATTGGTTCCGCCTGCAACCGTGATCAGTTCATCCATGAATTCACCTTTACCTACGGTCCAGCCTGGAGAGAACTCAACATAAACCTTTTTCTTCTCTTCTGGTTTCACGGCTTTTACCGCTTCTGTTACATCTGTTACATCTTGCTTCATCTGTGTGACAAGCTTCTGAGCTTGCTCCTGATGGTCCGTAATTTTTCCGAAGGTTTCGATATTGTTTATTACATCATCAATGGACTTGGGATCGGTTTTGAAAATGGTAATTCCCAGTTCGCGCAGCTTCTTCACCGCATCCTCACTCATAGATATGCCCGTGAACACGATGTCCGCATCTGCTGCAATAATGGACTCTTCGTTTGGCTTGGTGATACCGCCCATTTTCGTTTTGCTTTTTGCTGCTTCTGGATAATCATCATAATCGGATACACCTACAATCTGATTGTCCAACCCAAGGGCAAACAGAGACTCTGTCTCGGCAGGTGACACCGATACGATTTTGGTTGGTGCTTTTTCGAACGTGAATGATTCACCTGTTGCATCTGTAACCGTCAGTGGATACTGAGTTTTCAGATCCGTTTGTGTTTGTTCCTGAGCTTGCTCCTGCGCAGGCTGTTGTGAACTGCCTGTACCTTCCTTGGTTGCTGCATTGCCGCATCCAGCCAGCGCCAGTGCCAGCATCGCTGCACTCAGCAGAGAAGATAGTGCTTTCCAGTTCTTAATCATTGATTTAAACTCCCCTTCTTTATCTGTACTATTGTTGTTGCTTTTGTTATACACGAGCCACTCCGATTGCAGCACCATTTTCCGATCGCTGTTATTCCCGAATTTTTTTGATTCCTTTAATTAGCGGGAAAAATCCGGTTATAAATGCGAGCACTTCGTTTCTCCAAATTGGTTCTGCACTCTCCGTTAAACGTGTATAGGATTACTTGACTGTATCGTGTACAACATGAAAAATCCCCGACCCTCTTATGAAGGATCAGGGAGAACGTCTCGCTTACGGCAATCTGTACATGTGCAGCCCTAGGCTGTCCATGCGCATAGAATGGCCCGAAACGTTGTCCTTTCCTCGAAGGAACAGCGGCTTGTACGTCCAGGGCTGGTAATCTGACTTACAGGAATACTCCTGTTTCACAGTGGCGGGACCGTGCCGGATTTGCACCGGCTTCCCCATTTCACCCTTATGCAGACCATGACCTTGTGTTTCCTTATCATGTCTAACCTCTCTACACACGGGACCCTTGGTCGTTAATAATGAATTAAAACCAATCTAACACAGCTGTAGTATTCGGCACAGAACACGTCAGCTCAGGTAGCACATCTCACCCCGTACAACCTGTCCATACCGAGCATACTTCTGTTGTGATTATAGGGTATATTGAACGACCTTACAACCCGATTGGCGGAAAAGCCCCCCTTCGACCCAGCCATCTCTCGCCCTGCTTTTGCAGATGAACCTGAATGGCTTGACCGGGAATTACGTGAGTATCCCAGAAGCCAACGCCGTCAAGAAGTCGGGAAAGCATATAACGAATGACCCCGCCATGTGTCACAATGAGTATTCTTTGTGCAGTCCTCGGGCCTGGCTTGTAATTCTCTCCCGCAGGCGATACGGTTTCATCCAACGATAGGTGCTCGTCCAGAAATGAATCCATGCGTTCGGCAAAAGACGACCACGCTTCCCCCCCCGGTGGTGTAACCTCCTGCGGATGATCAATCCAGCTCCGGTAGATCGGATTATGCTTCAATTGCTCATAGGTCAGACCTTCCCACTCTCCAAAATCATTCTCGCGCAGGCGCCGGTCTAGCTTCACCTCTGAAGCTGCCTGTGGCGCAATATGCGCAAGCGTCTGGCGACAGCGAAGCAGGTCGCTGCAGTATACAGCGTCCCATGTGAGATCGCGGCATTGCTCGCGCAGTATAGCCAGCTCTTCATTTGCATCAGGCAGCAGAGCGATGTCGGTATGTCCCAAATATTTTTTTTCCACATTCCAGGACGTCGTCCCATGACGGATTAGCACAAGGCTGCGCTGCGGGCCAAGCTGCTCTGATTCACCCACTAGTGCTGCACTAGGTTCTGCTTGATGCTGCTTCCCTGTCTTTATGGCCATAACAGCGTGCCCCCCGTCAGCCGTACAACAAGCACGGTCAAGAAACACAAGACAACAAAAGCCCCCGCCGACCAGAACATCAGCCGTGTCGTTTGCACAATATCTTCTGCCTCCATTGGCCGCGTTGGTTCACCCATATACGCACGAAACGAGGAAACGCCGTGGTACACATTATGTCCGCCCAGCCGAATGCCCAGCGCACCAGCAACGGCCGATTCCGGGAAACCGCTGTTCGGGCTTGGATGCAGTCTTGCATCCCGGGTAACCATACGCGCTGCGCCTTTGGCATCCAGCTTCATGACCCATGCTCCCGTAATTAACAGCATCGCCGTCAGACGGGCAGGAATCCAGTTCGCCCAATCGTCCAGACGGGCCGAAGCCCAGCCGAGATGCAGATATTTGTCGTTTTTATACCCGACCATAGAATCCAGTGTGTTGACAGCACGGTACGCCATAGCCAGCGGGGCACCGCCAATGAGTGCATAGAATAGAGGTGATACGATGGCATCCACAATATTTTCCGCGACTGTCTCCACCGTTCCCCGAACGACCTCAGGCTCGTCCAGATGTGCTGTATCACGTCCCACGATCATGCCGAGTGCACGCCTCGCGGCAGCAAAGTCCTGCTGTTTCAGATGACGGTATACTTCCATGCCAGCATCACGCAGTCCTTTGGAAGCAATGGTAGTGGCAATAAGAATGACTTCGGCTATGCCGGACACGATCGGATGAATCAAGCCCAGCAGGAGCAGCACTCCCCACGTGACAGCAAAAGAACCTCCTGCAATCAGGAGCGGAAATAACAGACCAGCTCTTGTCAAACCTTCATTTGTCTTCACGCGTGCTCGAATCATACGCTCCAGCGCCGAGATCGCTTTCCCCATGCCGATCACCGGATGAGGAATCCAGCGTGGGTCTCCGATGCACCGGTCCAATATGTACGCAAGTATAATGATCCAGGCTCCTGCCATGCCTGCCCAGAACGATGGTGCCCATAAGTGTCCATCATCAAATGTCATTGTCGCCCTGTCCTCTCCTCTCTTTCCATTGCAGTCCAGCCTGCAGGCTTTCTGTCACCGTGTCATATACCAGTCTGCCAATCACCGCACCCAGAGCCGTAGCTGTACCGGCGTACGTATGCAGCGGCTGGCTCTCATGCTCGGTCTGGCGCACTGCGAGCACTATGGCATCGGTCGTTGTGCCTGTGGCAGTCAGTCCGTTCTCCGAATCCTCGATGCCTGCATCGGCTAGTGCCGCTGCCTTGGCCTCGACCGCTGTCTGAATGGCGTTAACCATCGCACCCGGGGTCATCTGCCCATTCAACCAGAGCATGATATTAATCGTACCCGGGACATATGAAGATGTGCTTGATGTATCAGAGATATCCGTCCCACTGTGCCGATCGTAATCTGCTGAAACAGCCTCCGTCCCTCGCAGTGTCGAGGCCGTCGCTTGATGTTTTTCTCCATTGGCATCAAAAACGGTTCTCTCCGAACCAGCGCGCGCTGCATTCGATACCCCTGCGGTGGTACAGCACAACAACCCGAAAGCATCACATGTATACTCCTGAATCGAGGTGTGCTCCAGCCTGACCGCTGTTAACAATCCGGCACACAGCTCCGTTCGTTCCTGCCATTCGAGCAGCGCCTGCTCAATGTCACGGGGCGGATCATCACAACGGTAGTGCTTGTCCACATAGATGTTAAATACGCGATTTAATTCGAGCATCCCCCCGCCATATACCGCGCTGGAAAGTGCGAGAGCAGGTTGTAGGCTCTGTGCTTTGATACGCCGTTCATGTGCAGATAGGAGCAGACCCGGCCAGGAAGAGGACACATAGGTGTTCTCGTCTTTTTTTCCATGTGTAAAATAATTATAAAACGGGAGTGTCACAACTGCCTGCCTCCCTTTATTTTTTCGGAATGCTGCGTATATTCCTGCTGATTCTCCTGATCGGCAACTGCCAGATCCTCGTTCTGATCCTCGCTTCGTTCAAGCACACTCCCCAGCACCTCAAGCAATCTGTCATTGGCCCGGGCATCTTTTACCGCGAAGCGGACATGCCCTGCACGGAGGCCCGGATACATGGCACAGCTGCGAATCAGAACGCCGCGCCGCCCCAGTGCCTCCTGCATCGAAGCTGCCGTCCAGAAATGCGGCACATGTACCAACAGGAAGTTTGCCTCTCCCGGTGTTACACTGCATCCATAGCTCTCCAGCGCTGCAACCAGCCGTTCACGCTCCTGCGCAATTAACGTGATCGTCTGCTGTTCATAACGTTCGCCGCTACGCAGACAGGCTTCACCTGCAACCAGTGCCAGCCCGTTTACGCTCCATGTGACCTGTTTCCTTGTCATCGCCTGGATATATTTCGGGTTGCCTATGGCATATCCAAGCCGCAGACCGGGGATGGCGTAAAACTTGGTCATGGAGCGAATGATGATGACATTCGGGTACGTATTTATATCTGAAGCAAGAGACTGACGCTCTGCTGCCGGAATAAAATCAATAAAAGCCTCGTCAATGACAAGCACCGTATCGCTCTCTTCAGCTTTTCGTGCGAGCCTGTGAAGCACCTCCAGCGGATACTGCACACCGTTTGGATTGTTAGGCTGTCCGAGGAAAAGCAGGTCCACCTCTTCCATTAGCCATTCAATATCTTCGGGCCTCGCACGCCAGTTCAGCTCTTCCCGCCCCATCGCATGTGTAACCTCCGAACCGAATTGGCGCGCCAGAGCACGGTACTCCGAGAAGCCCGGCTCTACAGTGCCCACTCTGCGCGGAGCAAGTCCAAGCAGGATCAGCGCCATACTTTCGGCCGCACCGTTGCCCACAGAGATTTGTTCCTGCGTCACACCCAGTCGTTCACTCAGCAAGGCTTTGAATCCCCGATGCCCTGGATCGGGATAACGAAGCACAGAATGCAGCCCCTGCTGCAAAGCCTCCAGCACTTCCTTTGGCGGTCCTAACGGATTAATATTGGCGCTGTAATCCAGATAATCTGTGGCATTGCCTCCAAAACGCGAAGCAGCGGTCTCAACATCTCCGCCATGTCCGAACACTTCAATATAACCGGTCATTCATCCGTCATCCTCTCTGCATGTTGTTTTTATTATGGAGGGCATGGGAGGTACGGGTCAATCCTGTATTGTTTTCATTTTATGATTGGGGCCAAAGCCAGAAGTTGTAAACAAAGAGGTTACGTGTTTTCTTTGTGTCCTAACCGCAATTCGTTTACAATAGAAGAGGAATTTCAGGAACTTCGGTTTTCTGATTCATTTGTACAAGCATCACTACATAGGGGGCTTACACGCCTCTCATATACATTAATGGAGGAATGACCATGCTGTTTGTAGATAATCAGGGCATTACAGATCCTTCTGTAAACCTCGCGATTGAGGAGTACATATTGAAGCATCTGCCGATGGAGGATGACAGCTATCTGTTGTTTTATATCAACCGTCCGTCGATCATTATCGGTAAACACCAGAACACGATTGAAGAGATTAATATCGAGTACGTTCAGGATAACGGAGTGCAAGTGGTACGTCGCCTTTCCGGGGGCGGGGCGGTGTATCACGATCTGGGCAACCTGAACTTCAGTTTTATCACTGCGGATGACGGTCAATCCTTCCACAACTTCCGCAAGTTCACCCAGCCTGTCGTTGAAGCCCTGCATGAGCTTGGCGTGAATGCCGAGTTGACCGGGCGCAATGATCTGCAAGTCGGTGAAAAGAAAATTTCCGGCAACGCGCAATTCGCCACTCGCGGACGTATGTTCAGTCATGGCACGCTGATGTTTGATTTGAACCTGGAGCATGTTCAGGCATCCCTGAACGTCAATCCCGAGAAATTCAAATCAAAGAGCACCAAATCGGTACGCAGCCGCGTGGCCAACATTCGTGATCTGATTGACACTAATCTGACGATTGAAGAGTTCCGTGATGAGCTGCTGCGTCACATTTTCCGTATGGAGCCGCAGGACGTTCCACAGTACAAGCTGACCGAGAAAGACTGGGACAAAATCAAGGAAATCTCGGCCGAGCGTTATAACAACTGGGACTGGAACTACGGTCTGTCACCGGAAAGCAATGTAAAGCATACCCGCAAATTCCCGGTGGGCATCATCGACCTGCGCATGAACATCAAGGATGGACGCATCGAGGATATCAAAATCTTCGGAGACTTCTTTGGTGTTGGCGATGTAGCAGATATCGAGGATATGCTGCGCGGCAAGCGTTATGACGAGACTGAAGTGCGTTCAGCACTGGAAGGTCTGGATGTGAAACATTACTTCGGCAACCTGGAGCTGGAAGACTTCATCGGTCTTATTTTCCTGGAGGAGTAACAAAGGCAATACGCCATTTAGATGGATATAGATTGTTTGAGCGGATTCAGGATTACACGTTTAACGGAAAAGGCAGAATTCATATGAAGAAGCGAAGCGCTCACGTTTAGAACCGGATTTTACCATCCAGTAAAACTTTAATAAAAATCCGGGGATAACAGTGATCGGAAGATGAATCTGCATTTGGAGTGACTCGTGTAATCTATTTATTTCGTTCAATGAAATAGAGCCAGATAAAAAAGGAGAGAAACGCACACATGACTTACAAACTCATCGCGATTGACATCGACGACACCCTGATTAACGACAACAAGGAAGTTACACCCGCTACCCAAACTGCACTGGAACAAGCAGTAGCCCACGGTGTCGTGGTAACTCTCGCTACTGGACGCGCGTATGCTTCTGCACAGGCACTTGCTCGCCAAACCAAGCTGAACGTGCCGATCATTACGTATCAAGGAGCTTTGGTGAAAAACCTGCTGGACGAAAAAGTGCTGTATGAGCGCTATGTGCCGCAGGAGGCTTCCCGCAAGCTGTTTGACTACTGCCTGGAGAAAAACCTGCACCTGCAAACGTACATCGACGACAAGCTTTATGCCCGTGAAGAAAATCAAAAGCTGCTTGATTATGCCAAATTAAACGGCACACAATATTACATCGAGTCTGATTTCATTAAAGTGATCGAACAGCCAACACCAAAACTGCTCATCATTGATGAGCCGGACTATCTGGATCAAGTGGCTGTCGAGCTTCGTGAGCTGCTCGGACCCGAGGTACACATTACGAAGTCCAAGCCGTATTTCCTCGAAATCATGCATAAAGAAGGCACGAAGGGCCACGCGCTGACGTTCCTGGCCGAGCATTTCGGTCATCAGCTCAGCGAATGCATCGCCATCGGTGACTCATGGAACGATCACGAAATGCTGGAAGTGGCTGGTCTTGGTGTAGCGATGGGCAATGCGATCCCTGCCCTGAAAGAGCTGGCGGATTACATTACAGCAAGCAACAACGAAGACGGAGTCAAAGAGGTAATTGAGAAGTTTGTACTGAATGCAGAGTAAATTATCATTCGTTAATTTAAGAAAGCCCGGATGCCACTATGAATTGTGGCTCCGGGCTTTTTGTTTCCAGCCGTTTTGTGATGATTCGGATTATGAAAGCTTTAAACTATTTCTTGTTCGCCATACGTTCCAGTGCCCGAACTGCTCGTTCCCGCTGATCTCTCTTTTCCGCTCTTCTTTCTACCTTAGCATCCATCCCACCTGCCGCAGCTCCCCACAAATGACCAATGATACTACCAAGGATACTTGGAACAGCCTGTTCAAAAAAATAGGTATCTACATCCAACACGATCCCAAGGTAGAACAATCCTCCCCAAAACAAAAATAAAGTGAAAAATGCTAAATAACGATGAGAAAATGAGAAGAGTAGAAAAATCAAAAATGGAATAATCCCGATTAAATATGAGACAATATGTATTTCTTCTTCCATGCAAGCCTCCAAATCAGGTTAATTTCTGTGACATTCTTTTCTAATAATACTTTTTTAAGTCTAGACTTAGCGAAACTTAAATAACCTCAATACTAACAAATGCTTATGTTCTCTCCTTCCCATCAAATTAACTACAACAATCACTATATCATATTCACATTTGTCTGATATGTATTTTTTTTCAAAGCAAAAACAGAACTCTTTCATAAGACATGTTGTCATTTCATAAGTGATGAAGAGCTCTGTTTTACAGCACATTAGTCCAATCTCTCAAGGATGTTGAGATTTAAAGCAATGGTTCAACGCTGGCTATGAAATTTAATATAATTTTTTTCATCTATTCCCCTTACTTGCTCATCGCAAGCCGTAAAGAATCCAGCATTTTCTGGATACGACCATCGGGCTCCAACTGAAATGACGGAATAATCTCATCTATTCTTTGCTGGAAAAGCTCTGGATCTTCTATACCAAGCTCTGCTCTTAACTCCAGTTCTTCTTTGGAGCCATTGTCATTCAAAATCAAGTTCAGAATGTCCCCTTTAAAAAATTCGCTTGGAGGAAGAATTAAGGCATTCATCAGAAAGTTCATAAAAAAGAGACGATTATTGTTTTCCTGGCTCGACTTTTTCATTGCCTGCTTCACAAACAAATTGATATATTTCTGAGCAAAGGTTACCCCCTTCAGTCGGGACGGCCCAACATGCTCAACACCTTGCCAGCGCAGGTCTGCCACCGAGCTGAGCCACCAGGCCGGTTCGATCTCCTGCTGCATACGAAGCAGCACCTGGCGCTCAAACTGTGGCTCAGGATGCACTCGCTGTGCCTCTAGACATTTCCCTATCGTCTCGGCCTCAATTGCAGCAACCGTCATACCTTGGCCATGGATTGGATCAAAGCTGCAGAATGCATCGCCAAGCACGAGTAATCCCGAAGGCCAATGCTCCATCAGCTCAAAATGTTGACGGACAGACTCGGAAATACGGTATCCTCGCGGTCCTTGAAGCGGCTCCAGCTGGTCTACCAATGCTGCGATTTCATGTGAAGCAAACAGCTGCTTGATTTGCTTTTGAAACTCATCCGGATCGGTGGAAGGATATTCATTGCCTCCTGCGTTGAAAAGCAATACTCCCGCAATATCATTTTCAATTCGCCAGAACATGCCTGCACGAATTCCTTGCTCCGGGTCTGATTCTGCAATGACCGTTCCCCATTCATTTTGAATAGAGGACGGTATGTTGTAATAACGGGTGCTGTAACCAAGAGATACCTTCAGCACCTCCGGTTCAGGCACAGGTATTCCTATCTCATCAAGCCACCTGATCAATTTGGAGGAGCGCCCGGCGGCATCAATCACCATATCCGCTGCAAGCATTTCTATCCGATGATCCCGGCCTCTTTTTTTAGTGTATACTCCTGTAATGGAATGGCGATCTTCCGATACCATTAACCCGGTAACTTCTGTGCTCGTTAAAAAGCTTACATGATCGATGCTCTGTACTCGCTGACGCAGTACCCATTCAAGCAAGGCTCTGCTGCACGATGCAATGTTGAATGACGAAGCAGCCGCATTCGCTTTGTTGACTAATGTTCCGTAACGATTGGCTATCACAAACTTTTCATTCTGTGAAGGAATAGCACCCAATGCAATTAATTCATCATTGTATCCGGGAAAATACTGTTCCAGAATGAGTCCGCCGCGCGGCAATACCCGATGAGGATGAAAGGATTGAGGCACTCCCTGCCGATTCGATGGTTCAGCAGGCAATTCATCTCGCTCGATAATGCATACCTCTTCATAATAATCAGATAACATTCTTGCAGTGATTAACCCTGCAATTCCTGCGCCAATCACGATAGCTTTTTTCATATCAGTCATCATAACTCCATCCTTTCATCGTAATTCTATCCTTTTCTATGAGGGTTATTTTTCTACGGTTGTAGATCAATCAAAAATATACTTATAATACCAATATATATCTAAAATCTCTTTTTTGGTAAGGAACAAAATGAGATAAGTATACAGATAAACTACAATAAGGAAATGATGTAGATGAAAACGGTTGGTAAGAAGGTCGATTTAAGAGTTACCCGAACTCATAAATTGTTAACGATGGCACTTATTGATCTGTTATCCAGGCAAGGCCAACGATTCAGTAACATTACGATTAATGAAATATGTGACCAAGCCATGGTTCATCGCACAACGTTTTACACGCATTTTGAAGATAAATTTGCGCTGTTGTCCTCCACTCTCACTTGGTGCCTCCGAGATTATCTGCAAATGGATGTAGAAAAGCGTCTACAGCAGCCACTGCAAAGTCTGTCTGGAATTATGCTTGGAAACGTGCTCACAACGATCGTTCATAATCAAAAGGAAGATGAAGCATTTAACGATTTTTTCAGAAATTATATCGGAGAACTCTTCAAGCAAGATTTTCTGGAATTAAAGCGAAGGGGGAAGCAATTTGCACTTCCTGTAGAACTTGTGGCGGAATTTCACTCAGGGGTTATCAGTTTACTTGTAACGTGGTGGATACTTCATTTTGAAGAAGAAATTACAGCTGAACAGATGGATGAATATTACTATCAATTGGTTAACGAGAACATCAGGTTAGAATAACAAACAGCCCAATCCAAAATCAGGAGTTGATTTCGAGATTGAGCCTGTGGATTTCATTACCTTTATGACTTGATATTCTATTTCAAAACAGATTCAGGAGCTTGGCTGACCCCTGTCACCGTTCTTTTCTTCAACCAGCCGCTCAGCTTTTCGTTCATGGCCAGCAGGCCAGAAATGACCAGCACGACGCCAATCCACGTTACCCAGCTGACATGCTCCCCGTAAACAATGGCTCCAAGTCCGACGGCTATCGGTGGAGAAATATACAACCAGGTTGCCGGGAACAGCGGATTAGTACGCGACATAATCCAGTAAAACAGACTGTGCCCCACCATCGAACCGATAACCGTCAGATAGATCACGGAAGATACGGCAGGCAGGACGTCCAGTGCCGACATATTCCAGGTTTCCGTCAGCGCCGACAGAATGAATAATAACACGCCACCATACATCATCTGCACCGCATTGATGGCAACAGGACTCATCTCACTGAATTGGTGAATGACTTTTTTGGAGTACAGCGTACCTGCCGAATAACAGACTTCCCCTACCAGCACTGCGATACATCCCCACAAAAATAGTGATCCGGCGCCAAGCGATACTCCCGGCAGCACAACCAGCACTACACCCGTAAAACCGATTAAACAACCGGCAAGCATGCGGGCAGATGTTTTTTGCCGCAACAAGGCTGTCTGCATTAACATAATCATCAGCGGCCCTGTAGCCGATAAAATCGCACCCACACCCGAGCTGACATGCTGTTCAGCCCAATACAACGTGGCAAAGGTACCGAAGGTTAAACCCGCCCCCGTAATCAGCATTTCTTTGCGGAACAGGAGAGACAGATTTACTTTGCCTTTCATCCACATCCATGTAAACATCAAAGCTCCTGCGATCACAAATCGCAGTCCTGCTGACAGAAACGGCGGCATCCCTGCCTCCACTCCAATTTTAATCGCCAGAAACGTTGTCCCGAAAACGAGACACATAATCGTAAATGCAATGCCCACCATGTTAACCACTCCTTTTTCTGTTCTCCATCATAACTCATCGTCTACAGAACAGAATAAATAAAACAGAACAGTTATCTCCCATTAGCTGTTACAATATAGCTTAAAAGGAGCGTGGATCGGGTGGGCGAAACAATCATGATGACAGATAACAGCATGAAGCGGTACAAGCAGGTCATTCATTATCTCATGGTGCGAATTGAAGCAGGTGAATGGACGGAACAAGAGAAACTTCCTTCGGTGAGAAGCCTGTCCGAGCTGCTTGGCGTACATCGGCTTACGGTTTTCAAGGCGTATCAAGAGCTGAAACAGCGCGGGATCGTATATGTCAAAGACAAGTCCGGTTATTATATCAGCCCTGCCAAACCACTAGAGGAAGCAGAACAGGCGGATGATCCGTCCGTGTCTGCCTGGCTTCATTGGGACACGCTCGACCGGGTCCAATCCCTCGAGGCTGACTATCAGTTTTCCAAATCATTGATTGATCCTGCCCTGCTGCCCAACCGATATTGGGGCGAATTAATGCGCGACCTGCTGGACCAGTATCCTCGGTTACTCGGCACATATTCAACTATCCAGGGTGATCTGGAACTGCGCAGCAGTCTGGCTAGTCATCTGACGAGCAAGGAACGTTTCTATCTCTCTGCTGACGAAGTGCTGATTACCTCCGGTGCACAGCAGGCGATAGATGTCATCTCCCGTGCGCTGGTCAAACCCGGAGACCGGGTATTGATCGAACGGCCAACGTACGGCCCTGCCATGGAGATTTTCCGCAAGCAGGGGGCACGACTTGTCTTCACCGATATCCACCCGGAGGGCTACGATCTGGAACAGATCGAGCATTTGATGAAAACGGAGAAGCCTCGGCTCTTCTATATGACACCCACCTTTCAAAACCCAACAGGGATCAGCATTTCGGTGGAGCAGCGCAAACAGCTGCCAGAACTGGCTGAGCAATACGGCTGCTTTCTGGTGGAGGACGACAGCACCTATGATATTTATTTTAAAGAGAAACCCCCGGCTCCTATCTTTACTTACGACACTTCCGGGCATACGCTGTACATTCGCAGCTATAGCAAATACGTTGTGCCCGGTTTGCGGATTGCAGCTATCATGTGCCGTTCACATCTCACGCCAGGACTACAGGCGATCAAAGCTTTAACGGATAACGGATCACCACTGCTGAATCAGAAGCTGTTTCTACGTTACTTTCAATCCGAACGTATGCATCAGCATCTGTCCAAGCTGCGAACCGCCATTCAGCTTCGTATGGAAGTCATGGAGCAATGTCTGAAGGAGACCGACTGGACATGGACTCGTCCTGAAGGTGGCCTCAACATTTGGGCCGAGCTGCCGGAAGGGATGGATACAGGCAGACTGCTACATCGAAGCATGGAGCAATCGGTTGCTTTTGTGCCTGGAACGGTATTTGATCCTTCGCATTCTTCCGGCAGTCGCAAGCTTCGCCTCTCCTTCTCCTACGCCCGTGAGCAGCAGATTCGAGAGGGAATGCACAGACTGATCACCCTGGCAGCGAAAAATTAAGTTAGGCATCCATCGATGGGAGATATACAGGTTACTGGAACACAGAAATAGCGTGAGGATGAGAGCATGCGCACGAAACGACTGTGGATGACCACCTTGTCATGAGGCAGGGCACCGTGTGCTGAGAGTTACACGTGGTGCCGAAAGGCTAAACGCATCAAGCAAGCTGTAGGAATACCAGAAGACCGGTGACACACGGAAGCTCGGAGAGTCGAGTTACCAAAGGCTTGAGTGGATAGCGAAACATCGCAACGCTGCCAATGGCTCAATTCGTAACCGAAGGGCAAGTTTGGAGAAAAAAATAGGACTGGGCTGTATATATTTATTCCTGGCATCAAGTTGACTATAATACCTTCAAGCACGCCAACTGGACGCTAACGCTAACGATTCCCAGCAACCTTATTTAAGCGTTTTTTGCGAACTAAAAATTGTAACGATTCCCAGTAACGCTATTTCAACTAAAACACTAGATTTACGCCTGTTTTTCATCAAAAATACGATAATAACGTCTCCTGGAATCGTTACATTTTCAAACTACCTGAAATCCAGCAAATAGCGTCTCCTGGAATCGTTAGCAATAGACCACTGTCAATCCGTCGTCTGAGTTGATATACGTATAATTTCTGGAATAAGTAGTTATTAGTTATTGGGGAGCTGTTTAACATATCTATTTCAATACAACATATTCGACACGCAACATCAATTTTAACGATAAAAAATAAACGTATACTGATTGATCCAATGTTGAGTGATGCCGGAGTGCTTTCACCTGTACCTTTCACTCGAAATTATCGTAGAAACCCATTAACCCCCTTACCTGTCCCACTCCATGTTTTTGAGGATGTAGATGCCATTCTATTGACACATCGCCACTTCGATCATTGGGATAAAAAGGCCATTTCCATACTTGATAAAAATATACCTGTATTTTGTCAACCCAACGACCAGGCCTCTATACAATCCTCTGGTTTTTTGAAAGCAATACCCGTCCATCATTCTTTGGAGTGGGGAGGTATTCAAATAAAACGAATTACCGGGCAGCATGCTACGGGAATTTCTGGAAAGCTATTAGGGCCAGTTTCCGGTTTTATATTCAATGCAATAGAAGAAGGATCTATTTATATCGTTGGTGATTGTATCTATACAACTGCGATCGAAGCAGTTTTTCGTAAGTATAATCCGGACATTGCTGTTTTAAATACAGGAGAAGCCCAAATGATATGGGGGACTACGATCACCATGACACGTGAAGATGTCGCTCGCATAGCTCGCTTATCGCCAAGAACGAAGCTGCTCGCCGTGCACTTGAATACCATCAACCACTGCAGGTTGAGCCAGAATCAGCTTACCGAGTATATAAAGGAACAACATCTGGAAGGCTCTGTTTGGATTCCTAAAGACGGTGAGGTCATTTCTTTTTAAATCTCTCACTTACAGATTTTTTCTCTCAAACAGACGAATCGTAACGATATACGAAATGAGAAACAGCGCTATAATGGCCACGGAAACTGCCGAAATAACTGGCACTGTACTCAGTCCTTTCTTACCAGCCACATGGAGAAGAAACGCAGCAGGCTGGGCCAAAATAATCAGGCAGATCATAAATATAGTATTGATGATGCCCGCCCCCTTTTTACTAAGTGCGTAGAAGAGTGGCATGTAGATTGACACCAGCACAAGTACTATGCCGAGTGAGATCGCAATATCCAGTATCGAATAATGGGGTTTGTTCAACTCGGGATAATTCAGTTTAACCAGCTTGTGAATTCCGTAAGAGGTTAACACTCCAAACAGCGCATAAAGAATGGAGGACAGGTACTTGGCTTTCACGATCTGTTTGCGGCTGACTGGAAGAGTCACCAGAAAGTTATGATTATTGTTTTTGATATCAATCATCGTGGCCAGCATAATCGTGCCAAAAGCGGTGTAAATGCCCACAAAATACATAGACATTTCACTGCCTGGAATAAAAGCGAAGCTGAACACCACCAAATAAAGCGCTATCGTCCACAAGGAGCTTTTCAGAACGATTAAGTCTTTGCGAAGCAGATTAAGCATGCTGACGTCCCCCTTTTGCGGTGAAATAAATGAGATCTTCCAGGGCAGGCCTGTGCAGCAGGGCCTCGCTCCCAAATAGACGCTGTGCCTCCGCTTTATTATCCGACAACGCTTCGAAACCTACCGTTGATTCTCGTATGCCAACGAAATGTCGCCGGGTATCGGCATCCAGCAACTCCATGTCCCCTTTGACAATGGTGTAGCGTTCAAGCACGTCGTCCTTGGCTTCATTAAAAATCAACTTGCCTTGGTTAACAAACGCGATATAATCCGCAATACGCTCCAGATCTGTCGTAATATGTGTCGAGAAAATGATAGACTTCGTCTCATCCTGAATCATTCCCGCTAGCAGATCAAGCAGCTCCCTCCGAAAAACGGGATCAAGACCCGATGTTGGTTCATCCATGACAAGCAGATCGGCATCATGTGACAGAGCTACCGCAAGCGAAAATTTGATCTTCATGCCTTTGGACAAATCCTGAATTTTCTTTTTCGGAGACAGCTCGAACTGCTCCAGGTAACTGCTGAACAAAGCATGATCCCAGCAGCTGTAAAAGGGAGCAATCATACGGGCCATCTCCCGGATTGTCAGATGTTCGTAATAAAAGCATTCATCGGATACAATTCCCAAGCGCTGCTTGACAGCCACATCTTGTTCTGGCATTTCACTGCCCAACGTCCGCAATGTTCCTTGATCGGGATGAATTAACCCTGTAATCATTTTGATCAGGGTGCTTTTGCCAGCTCCGTTTGGGCCGATGAGTCCTGTGATATAACCTTCCTTTACATCCATAGATATGTTGTGCACCTTAAATAATGGGTAAGCTTTTGTCACATTCCGCAATTCTATAGCGTTCATCGTGCTTATTCCTCCTCTAACAGCAAAGTAAGATGATGAATCAAATCCTGCGAACTCATGCCCAGTTCCTTGCTTTCCTGAATAACCTCAAGCAGCTTGCTTTCCAATTGTTTCATACGTCTCTCCCGGATAAAATCCTGATTTGCACCGGATACAAAGCTCCCCTTGCCAACTACGGAATCAATCAGCTGCTCCTTTTCCAACTCCTCGTACACACGTTTCGTTGTAATAACGCTGACTTGCAAATCCTTGGCAAGCTGCCGAATGGAAGGCAGACTATCCCCTGCTGTGAGCTCTCCGTTCAGAATGCTCTGCCGGATTTGGGATAAAATCTGGATATAGATAGGATCGCTGGATGCGTTGGATATCCGAATATTCATGTTCTTTCACCTCATCACCTTTACATCTTACGAACAAACCAGGCATAGTGTATATATATAATATATACACTATGCCTGGTTTAAGTCAACCTTACAATTTCAACACGCTATACAAACTTAACTGGCTAAAACCAAAACAAAAAGAACGACAGTTTCCTGTCATCCCTGTACTTATCTCACAATCACATCGAACTTAAACCTACCCTTACCTACATTTAAGCGTACACTTACATTTATGCACCGGCACCTGTAACCACCTTATCCACCAGTCCATAGTCCACCGCTTCCGCTGCCGTGAGGAAATAGTCACGATCGGAATCCTTCTCAATGCGCTCCAGCGGCTGCCCTGTATGGTCTGCCAGCAGCTGATTCAGACGCTGACGATGCTGGATAATACGATTCGCATGAATGAGCATATCCGATGCCTGCCCACGCGTGCCGCCATGCGGCTGATGAATCATGATCTCGCTGTTGGGCAGCGCCATGCGTTTTCCTTTGGTGCCACCTACGAGCAAAATTGTGCCGAAGCTTGCTGCCATGCCTGTGCAGATCGTAGAAATGTCCGGCTTCACAAACTGCATCGTATCATAGATCGAGAACCCTGCTGTCACCGAGCCTCCCGGGCTGTTAATGTACATCTGGATATCCTTATCCGGGTCCTCTGCACTCAAAAACAGCAGCTGGGCCACGATGGCATTGGCCATCTGATCCTCAATCTCTCCCGACACCATAATGATGCGGTCTTTCAGCAAACGTGAATAAATATCGTAACTCCGCTCACCACGAGCGGTCTGCTCCACTACATAAGGTACTACGTTCATATGCTAGCTCGCCTCCTTATCATTAGGCAGCCAGGATGACTGTATACCCACTTCGATGAGACATTGAATTCATACCTGAAGCAGCATATTCGTTGTACATCATCACTGGCTGCATGGATGGAGACGGCAAAGTGCTCTGCAGGATCGTACCCGCCACAGCCATCGGATCATGCATCCGATTCAGGCACAGGTCAATCAGACGAGCTGTATCTCCCCCGCGAAAAGCCATCAGATAGGTTCGAAGCTGCTCCTGTTCTGCATCAGCAGCCCCTTCCTTCGAATTCATTTCAAATATGGCATCCGTTCCGCCCTCTCCCAGCTTCTGCTTCACCTTGCTCAAGGCTGTGCGGGCACGATTCAGAGCCGCCTTCACAGCTCCCTCGGTGGTACTCAGCATGCTCGCAGTCTCTGCCGCCGTATATCCCATCATTTCACGCAATATATAAATCGCCCGCTGCCATGGTGAAAGCTCTTGAATCAGAAGCCGCACCGCCGACTCCAGCTCTTCCCATGGCTCTTCCTCCACATACGCTGACATCACCGGTTTCAGACCATCCAATATGGATCGCTGCTTCTCCTGCTTGCGGATTCCATCAATCCACGTATTCCGTGCGATTCGAATCAGATAAGCCTCCCAATTGAACGCTTCTGTTCGATTCACGACGTGAGCCGCAGCAGACGATAACGCCTTGAGACAGGTTTCCTGTACCAGATCCTCTGCCTCGTTCATGGATTTGGTCAGTGAAAAGCAATACGCATACAATGCTCCCATCAGGTCAGGCAATACATCATGTAGCGTTGAGTGTGGCACGTTTTCCCCCGCTGCATGCTTACTTCTGTCCATACCCTGTGTTTGCTTCGCTGCATTTATTTGGTTCGTTTCATTAACTACCGTGGTTCCGTATGCTGAACTGGCTCTATTACTCCCATTCATTTCATCGGTCCTGCAGTAGCTACTTGAACTGCTCCATTTATGCTGTTGTCTGTTGCTGTTGATGGGTCGATCTACGGACTTCACAAAGGCCATCTCGGGGGCCCCCCTTTGCTGGTTCCTGATTGATGCTAATTTAGATGACTTTCACTATGTAAACGAAGAACCTCCTGTAAAGGATACGCTCTTCTTCATTTTATTTTTTTCATATGTTAATTGTAATTGTTCCTTACTTCCCATTCCGATCCTGACCCAGCTTCACCGTCATTCCCGTCAGAGCTATCGTTATGCCTTGATCCAGCTTGTAATGCTGACGCACATCAACATCATGGGACATATGTGTAAAATATGTCTGTTCTGGCCGCAGCTCTCGCAAAAGCTCCTGTGCCTCCTGCATATCATAGACCGAACGCGTCGAAAATTCCGCCAGCTCGTGAACAAAACTTGTACCCAGCACCAGCAGGTCCAGTCCATGCAGCAGCGCCTTCTCATCTGGTTTCAAATCTATAGCATCCGAACAGTACGCCCACGCATACCCCTCGCGTTCAAGTCGGTAAGCATAGGAGTACCCATTGTGCCCGTGGCATACCTTCCAGGACCGAATGTTCCATCCACCCAGTTCAATTCCGTTATCCGTCTCCAGAAAATCCATATGACGAGCAAGCCACGGAAACTGCGCCTGAATGATGACAATTACCTCACGGGGAGCATACAGCTTCCCCTTCACACCCAGCCAACGGCAAGCATCCGCCCATTCCGGCAAACCGCCAATGTGATCAAAATGCGCATGCGTAATCAGCAGCGTATGCACCATACGTATCCCTTGATCCTCCATCTGGGAACGCCAGTCGGGTCCGCAGTCAATCATAATCATCCCGTCTTCATCTGCACCCCCAACCTGATCGCCTCCGTGGATCAGAACAGATGAACGCTTGCGTCGATTCTCACCTGTCTGCCGTGCCTCCGTACATACCTCGCAATCACAATACACCCGTGGAACACCCATGGCATCGCCAGTGCCCAGAAAGGTGAGCTGATTCATCCCGCATTCCCCTCTCGATCCCTGAAGCCTAATCAGCTCAGATGTTATCTTTTTTTGTTCAGTAATCCATCACACTTGATCTCAAACTTTCTATGTAAATTGTAATCTCCTATCTCTGCTTTTGCAAAAAAAAAGACTCTCCCGCTGCAGCTCATCACCGCTTGCCGGGAAAGTCTGTCGTCTGACCTGAGCAATCCGTGGTCAAACGTCATGAAGAAGGCGTTCGCTTACACCAGCGCACGCAGTTTCAAGGTCAGCTCAAGGCCCGCAGGAATCTCCTTGGCATCGGTAATGACCCAGTTCCACGCCAGACGCTGCTTCAGCACCTCTGCCTGGGCAGCCGTCAACTGCAAACCGGTGATGATGCCATCACCCACTGTGAAATCCTGATCTGCTTTCAGACGAAATGCCTTTTCCAGCCAGATGCCAAGTCCGCCGCGAGTATTAAACGTAATACGATACCCGTTCAGAACTGCCTCCTCCAGCTTCTCCCCATGCTCGTCCGCATAGTTAAAAAATTCATCATATCGATAATGCTCCTCGGACACAGCGTCAAATGCCGACACGTCCTTGGCCTGAATTGCCTTCAAAATATCTGCTTCCGGCATGCCCTTGCCCCGGGCCTGCTCCAGTCGAATCGCGGTACTTTGGGATAATTTGATCTCTGAACTCATTCCTGTCACGCCTTTCTGCAATTATCAATTATGCCATCATGTGCACTAGTATACTCCCTATTATAACCTTTCCCAGTAAAAAACCTCCATCCCGACATAGCGCGAGATGAAGGCTCACATTCCTATATTATCTGGAACTATTTGTTTACACAGTCCACTCCGTTATTGTGTAAACAAATAGTTCAACTTATATAGTTCATCGTTCAATGAACTACAGCCCTGCAAGCACCTGGTACCATACACCGCGTTTGGAATAAAGTGTGTTGCGCACCTCATCCCATCCGCCCAGATAGTTGATATCAAACAGCCCTGCTGGTGTCGGAAACGAAGCTTTGGTCTCCGCGAATACATCCGGGTCTACCGAGCGGAAGCCATGCTTGGCAAAAATCCGCTGTGCTTCCGGCGTGCGCAGATAAGCGATAAAAGCCTCTGCCAGCTCCCGATTACCGTGTTTGTCTGCGTATTTATCCACCACTACTGCGGGATTTTCGATCAGAATGGTATTTTTCGGCACAACGATATCATACTTGACTCCCTTGGCAATTCGGGCAAGCAGTTCATTTTCGTACGTCACAATGACATCGCCCACGCCATATTCAAATGCTGCCATGGAGGATCGGCCGCTCTTGTCCAGGGATTCGACGTTCTGATGCACTTCTTCCAGAAATGCCTTGGCTGCGGCAGGGTCCTTCTTGCCTTCCTGCTCTTCGGACAGCTTCAGCCCTGCACCGTAGATGGCGTTAATATCCCACTGTGCACCACCGGAAGTTTTAGGATTGGGGTACAGCACCTTCACACCCGGCTTGGTCAGGTCCTGAAAATCCTGAATGCCCTTGGGATTACCCGCTCTGGTACCCAGAACAACGATTGAACGGGTAATCATGCCTGCGTTCGGGGTCTGCTTCCAATCGGTAGTGACCAGCTTGGCCTTCACCAGTTTATCAATATCACTTTCCATCGCAAGCAGGGCAACATCTGCCTCAAACCCGCCAACAATGGCTCTGGCCTGTGTTCCTGAAGCTTCATATGACTCCTGAAAGTTAATGGTCTGTCCTGTTTTTGCCTTCCATTCCTCCTGAAACTTCGGCAACAGCTCTCCCACGGCATCCTTCGCTACGCTATATGCACCGATAACCAGCGTATGAGATGAATCACCGCTTGAAACCGTGGCTTGCTCTGGCTGCGCCTGTTCCTGCTTGCTGCATCCGGCAGTCACACAGACAAGCACAAGCATCAGAATAACGTATAGAGGGATGAACTTCTTCTTGTTTTGGCTCGTCTGCATGGCTGCTCCTTCTTTCATTTCTGTTTTCCCTTAAAATAACGGGCTCTAGATCATGACCGGCATCGGATCTTCCTTGAGACGATTCTCAACGACCCAGCTCTCCGATTCATTAAACAGATAAGCACGGTGCACAAGCACACGAATGGTCTGCCCGATTTCCAGCGTGGTTTTCTCCAGCGAGCGATACGTAATAAGCTTGTGACCCTGCACCTCAACTTCCACCATCCACTCACTGCCGCGGAAATGAAGATGCTTGACGGTGCCTTTTTCCGTTGCCGACAGCATGGTGAATTCGTTCTTCAACCCGATCTCGATGTACTCCGGTCGGATCAGCGCACGAGTGTTCCCGCCCTGTACTGCATGTTCGAAGCCTTTCAGCTGTGAAGCATCCTCCACCACCGTAGATTCGCCAATAAAGGTCGCTACAAAAGGGGTCTGTGGATTTTTATAAATATCCCAAGGTGTGCCTTTCTGCTCCAGCCTGCCCTGGCTAATAATCATAATCTCGTCTGCGACTTCAATCGCTTCGTCCTGGTCATGCGTAACAAAGATGGACGTAATTCCTACACGCTCAATCAGCTCGCGCAGCCACGAACGCAGCTCCTGACGAATCTTCGCATCAATGGCGGCAAACGGTTCATCCAGCAGCAGCAGCTGCGGCTCTGGCGCCAGCGCTCTGGCAAAGGCTACACGCTGACGCTGTCCACCCGACAATTGATGTGGGTAACGCTGTTCGAACCCTTTCAGCCCGGTCAGTTCGACGAGTTCCATCACGCGATCACGAATCTGGGCTTTGGGTGTTTTTTTCACCTTGAGACCAAACGCAATATTATCAAATACGCTCATATGTTTGAACAGCGCATAGTTCTGAAATACAAATCCGATGCCCCGCTCCTGCGGCGGCAGATGATTGACCACTTTTCCATGGAAACGAATCTCTCCCGAGCCCGGACTTTCAAGCCCTGCGAGCATCCGCAGAATCGACGTCTTCCCGCCGCCGCTGGGGCCAAGCAGACCGATCAGATGGCCTTTGGCAATATCAAACGAGACATCCTTTACCGCATGAAAATCACCGAAATGTTTGTTCAGATCACGAACTTCCACATGCATCTCAATGCACTTCCTTTCGCTTCTTGGCCCATTCCATCAGGAGCAACAGCCCTACGGAGAAGGTTACCAGCACCAATGCCACACCATTTGCGGCCGACACATTGAAATTCTCTACATCCTGATACACCAGCGTTGTTGCTGTCTGTGTTTTGTTCATAATATTGCCGGATACCACCAACACAGCTCCGAATTCTCCAAGTGAGCGCGCTACCGTCAAAACCAGACCATAGACCACAGCCCAGCGAATGGAAGGCCAGGTCACACTCCAGAACGTTCTCCAGCCATAGGCTCCAAGTGTGGACGCCGCCTCCTCCTGCTGTGAACCCAGCTCCTGCAAGACAGGCATCACCTCTCTTACCATCAGTGGAAACGTGACGAACAGCGTGGCAATCACCATGCCCGGGAAGGCATATACCACATTAAATCCGATGCCCTCAAAAAAACCGCCCATAATGCTGTTTGGTCCAAGCAGCAGCACAATCATCAAACCGCCGATGACAGGTGATACCGCATAGGGCAGGTCAACGATGCTGTTGAGCAGCCCCTTGACCCTGTCACTTAGCCAGCCCGCGCGAACCAGATAGATTGCCATCATGATGCCAAACAGCGTATTAAGCAGAGTCACCACCAGAACAACCAGTCCGGTCATCATCAGCGCGTGCAGTGCTTCTGGACGCATAATGCCTTTTACGAAACCGCCTGCCCCATCTTCAAATGCGCCAATCAAAATTCGTCCGAGCGGAATGATCAGCAGCAGGGTAAATACCGCAAACGTCAGTCCGATTAAAAGTTTTCTCATCGTCTTCTCCCCCGCATCTGTACCAGATTAATCAGCCAGAGGATCAGGAAGGAGAGCGTCAGCAGCAGAACGGATACTGCGGCTGCCCCTGTCGGGTTATCACTTTCAATCTCACCATAGATAAAAACGGAAGCGGTCAGTGTTCTGCCCGGAATGTTGCCTGCTACGAGCACAACGGCCCCGAACTCAGCCAGCGCCCTTGAAAAAGCCAGCATGCCGCCGCTAATCATGCCCGGAGCCATGGACGGCAGAATGACCTGCATAAATGTACGTGCCTTGGAAGCCCCCATCGTATATGAAGCCTCTTCCTCGGAAGGATCAATCTCTTCCAGCAGTGGCTGCACTGCGCGAATGACAAAAGGAAACGTGACAAAGGTCATCGCAATAACGATGGCAGGCTGATGAAATACGATCTCGAAGCCGAGCGACTCAGCCAGCTTGCCAACAGCGCTCACCGGCCCGAGCAGCAGCATTATCATTAGACCGCCTACAGCGGTTGGCAATGCAAATGGCAAATCGACGAGACTGTTAAGAAACGATCTGCCAACGAATCGATATCTTGTCAGCACCCAGGCAATCATGGTTCCCAGGATCACATTAATCAGAGCGGCGACTACGGCCAGACGGACCGTTAACAGCACCGCCTTCCATGCAATCGGGTCCATAATGCTCTCCGCAAAATTGTTCCATCCTTCAGAGAAGGAATTGGCGTACACCCCGATAATCGGAAGCACAATGAGCACGATAAAATATAACAATACGGTACTGCGAAATCCCCAAGTCCATCCCTTGTGACGAAGAACGGTGTTCATTTGCTGTGTTCCCTCCCAGCCTCCGGCTTTAGCTCCGGTCGGCAGTCTACCTGACTTCATACGACATTTGCCTAAGTTGGATAAGTTTACTTTATTATTATTCCCATTAGTCTACTTGGATTTTTGCTTATCTGATACTTTACCAGTTTGCAGTACTAATCGTCAATGCTTTTATTCGAACTATTTTGGTGGTTAAGTTACAAGCTCTCGCGTTAAAATTATGTAGAGTGAAACCTATTCTAAGGAGCGATGAATGATGTTATTTACGCAAAGCATAACTACTTCTACACGCGATGAAATGAAGGATATCACACGAGAAGTGAAACAGGTCATTGAGCGCAGCGGCGTGCAAAACGGAACCGTGCTGATCTACTGTCCCCACACCACGGCAGGCATTGCCATTAATGAAAATGCAGACCCCGATGTGAAACATGATGTCTTGTTACGTCTGGATGAAGTATATCCCTGGGAGCATCCACAGTACCTTCATGCTGAAGGCAACACGGCTTCTCATCTGAAGTCCATAACTACCGGGCCGTCACAGACTGTTATTATTCATGAGGGCAGACTTCTGCTGGGACGATGGCAAGGCATTTATTTCTGCGAGTTCGACGGACCTCGTCATCGGGAGTATTTCATTAAAATTATGGAAGGTTAGTCGAAACTCGAAAAATGAAAACATAAACAGGCGGTCCTCCCGATCATTGGGATCGGAACCGCCTGTGTTCGTCTTCTGCGGATTGTAGCTTTCGCAAGATAACGTTATAAAGAATTAATGTTATGACAAATCACCGCCCTGAAGTGTAGGGACGCAAGCAAAAGCGCCAGTTATTGCACGCCAGGCTGCTGGCCCAAGTTACGACACAACACTTTGACATGAGACAGTGCGGACGATTCAATCTCCGCAAATGTCAAACGGTCTTGAATATAATACGAAATGAATCCGTGCAGAGCGAGAAACAATGTACGTGGTACATGCTGTATATCCTCTTCGGAACAGCCTTCTTCCTTCATGTACTGCCGAATGATCGACGCAAACAGTTCAAAGCAGCGTCCCTGCTCGGTGCGACAGTAAGACAACAGTTCCTCGTCCCGAATCATGAACATGATCTCATATTGATATGGATTCTCCAGACCAAACCGAATAAATTCCATCAAAATGTGCTCAACCTTGCTCACGCCGCCTGCAACCGGCCTGACCATGGCTTGCAGCAGCAGATGCCCCAGATGGTTAAAATCCTCAACAACAATGGCATAAAACAGCTCTGCTTTTTCTTTAAAATGATAATACAGCGACCCATGACTATAGCCTAGATGCTGGCCGATGCTCCGCATCGAAATGGCGCGGTATCCTTTGGTAATAAAAAGATGCCTCGCCGCCTCCAGTATCCGCTCCCTCGACAACTCCTGTTCGACTGCTCTTCTAGCCATATATTTTATTCCCCTTCAATAAAATAAAGCCGCTGTCCCTCCGTGATCCGGGATTGCCCTTGCGTCAAATCCGTGATCCAGGCGATGAAAGCCTCGGTTTCACTATCCGGCGGAAGACAAGTCAACGTAACCTTATCGGTGAAAGCAGTTTCACCTGTACGCACTTCCCGGCTTCTTAATTCATTTTCCACTTTCCCTAGCCACGTATAATCCAGCTCAACAAACACTTCACGATGCAGCACCTTCGTAATGACTTCTCCTGCTTCAATTGCTGCTACAGCTCCGTCCGTATAAGCACGAATCAGACCTCCAGCGCCAAGCATGATTCCCCCGAAGTAACGTGTGACTACAATCGCTACATTTTTTAATTGCTGATTCTTGATCACTTCAAGAATAGGTTTGCCTGCTGTACCACTCGGCTCACCGTCATCAGACTGCTTCTGAATCTCATCCCGCTCGCCAAGCATGTAAGCAGAACAATTATGTGTCGCATTCCAATGTTTTTTCTTGATATCATCAATAAAAGCAATCGCTTCCTCCTCGGTGGTGACTGGCATAATATGACCGATAAACCGTGATTTTTTGATCACAATCTCCAGCTGCCCAGATCCCCGAACCGTTCGATAACGTTCCATCATTGCAATCCAACTTTCTGTAAAACTTCTGAACCTGACCTTCCATCCATCATTCATTTTACAAGAAAGCAGTTCCCCGCATCATGCGGATGAACTGCCCTGTTTAATCACATCCGGGAAGCGGTGTTCCGCAGAGCACCGTTCTCCGAATGGATGTTACAACCTTATTTAACTATATGAGCACAGCTGTGAATTATTCAGAAAGTCTCGCTTCAAGCGCTGCTTTCTCTTCTTCAAAGCCTGGTTTGCCCAGCAAAGCGAACATGTTTTTCTTGTATGCTTCCACGCCTGGTTGGTCAAATGGATTCACACCCAGCAGATATCCGCTGATGCCGCATGCTTTTTCAAAGAAGTATACCAGATATCCGAACGAATATGGAGTCATATCTGGAATGTTCACAATCAGATTTGGAACCTGACCATCTGTATGTGCGAGCAATGTTCCTTGGAATGCCTTTTTGTTTACGAAATCCATCGTTTTGCCTTCCAGGAAATTCAGACCATCCAGGTCATCCGCATCCGCTTCAATAGAAATATGCTCGGATACTTCAGCGACTTGGATAACTGTCTCGAAGATGTTACGGCTGCCTTCCTGAATGAATTGACCCATGGAGTGCAAATCTGTGGAGAAATCCACGGATGCAGGATAGATGCCTTTGTAATCCTTACCTTCACTTTCACCGAAGAGCTGTTTCCACCATTCGGATACGAAGTGCAGGGATGGCTCGTAGTTCACGAGAATCTCGGTGCCTTTGCCTTTGCGATACAACGCGTTACGAACCGCAGCATATTGATAGGCTTCGTTCTCGGCAACATTCGGATTGCTGTACTCTTTGGAAGCATCCGCAGCGCCTTGCATCATCTCTTCAATGTTAATGCCGGCTGTTGCGATTGGCAGCAAGCCTACAGCTGTCAGTACGGAGTAGCGTCCACCTACATCATCCGGAATGATGAAAGATTCATAACCTTCTTCATTCGCCAGCTTTTTGAGTGCGCCGCGCTCTTTGTCTGTTGTTGCATAGATACGTTTGCGAGCTTCTTCTTTCCCGTATTTTTTCTCCAGTGCTGCACGGAAAATACGGAATGCAATGGCCGGCTCCGTTGTTGTACCGGATTTGGAAATCACGTTTACGGAGAAGTCTTTGCCTTCTACCAGATCCAGCAAATGTGTTACATACGTAGAGCTGATGTTGTTGCCTGCAAAATAAATTTCTGGCGTTTTGCGTTTGTCTTTCGGCAAGTTGTTATAGAAAGAGTGTGTCAGCATTTCGATCGCTGCACGTGCTCCAAGGTATGATCCACCAATACCGATAACGATCAACACTTCGGAATCACTTTGGATTTTGGCAGCCGCTTTTTGAATACGGGCAAATTCTTCTTTATCGTACGCTGTTGGCAGGTCAATCCAGCCCAGGTAGTCGGAGCCTGTTCCTGTACCGTTATGAAGCTGCTCGTGAGCGAGACGGATCGGTTCAGCGAAATAATCCACTTCATGCTGATTCACAAATTGCAATGCTGTACTATAATCGAATGTCACTTTTTTTGCCATGATCTCAAAAACCTCCTGATATCGGTATACTATTTCCGTTTTCGACGCTAAACAACTTAGCCTAAGGATACTTCAAATCCACCGGGCTGACAAGCTTGCAGCACGAACTTGACTGTTAGCAGGCAAGAAGCAAAAAGGGCAAACCGAATCCGCAGGGATGCGGTTCTGGTTCCCCTTCTTGTGTTATTCCGCCGGGTACGAGCAGACGTAGTCGGTAACGCTGCGTATCTCCAGTTTGAATTTGGATTCGGCAGGCACATGAAATGTAGCTTGGCCTTGAATCTCTTGCCACTCTTCTTCGCCAGGAAGCAATACTTTCAGATCTCCGGACAGAATCTCCATAATTTCACGAGAGTCCGTTCCGAATTCATAACTGCCTGGAAGCATGATGCCCAGCGTCACTTTGCTGCCATCCCCCAAAATAACCGTTCTGCTGGTTACCTGACCATCATAATAAATGTTGGCCTTTTTCACTACACTGACTTGATCGAATTGTGACATGCGTACCCGCTCCCCTGAAGTTAATCAAAACAAAAGGCAACACAGATCAGGGCAGCCATGCCGCCCCTTGCTCTGTGGAAATAACAACTGTCATGGGCCAGAACAGCCGTAAGCCACTCCGCCCATGACAGCCTAGTATAGCAATGCGATTACAGCAGCGCTTTTACGCGGCTAACTACGTTATCTACAGTGAAGCCATATTCCTGGATTACACGGTCGCCAGGCGCGGAAGCACCAAATGTGCTGATCCCGAGAATGTCACCTTGATCTCCAACATATTTTTCCCAGCCCATTGGGTGAGCCATTTCGATTGCAAGACGAGCTTTAACATCCGGCAGAAGCACGGACTCTTTGTAAGCTTTGTCTTGTTTCTCAAACAGATCCCAGCTTGGCATGCTGATGACGCGAACTTGAATGCCTTGCTCAGCCAGTGCTGCTTGAGCTTTAACAGCCAGCTGTACTTCAGAACCTGTAGCGATGATTTGTGCAACCGGTTTGCCGTCTTTGGCATCGGACACCACATAAGCACCGCGTTTTACGTTCTCGCGTGCACCTTCTACGGTTCCTTCAAGGATCGGCAGGTTTTGACGAGTCAGTACCAACGCAACCGGATTTTTTTTGTTTTCCAGCGCATAAGCCCAAGCTGCGGAAGTTTCATTACCGTCTGCCGGACGAATAACCGTCAGGTTCGGGATGATACGCAGGGATGCCAATTGCTCAATTGGTTCGTGTGTAGGACCATCTTCACCAACAGCGATACTGTCGTGTGTCAGGACGTACGTTACAGGCAGGCTCATCAGAGCAGCAAGACGAACAGCCGGACGCAGGTAGTCCGTAAATACGAAGAACGTACCGCCGAATACTTTCACACCGCTGTGCAGAGCCATACCGTTCATTGCTCCAGCCATACCGAATTCACGGATACCGAAGTAGATATTGCGACCGGAATAATCTTCTGGAGTAAAGTTAGTCAGGTTATTCAGGTGAGTCATAGTGGAGCTTTCCAGGTCAGCAGAACCACCTGTCAGATGTGGCACATTGTGCGCCAGACCGTTCAGAGCATTACCGGATGCTACACGTGTAGACAAAGCTTTGTCTGTTGCTGCATATTTAGGCAGATCACGATCCCAGCCTTCCGGAAGATCGCCGTTGATCGCTGTTTCGAACTGAGCAGCCAGTTCTGGATATGCTTTTTTGTACTCTGCAAATTTCTCGTCCCAAGCTTTGTTTGCAGCGATACCTTTCTCTTTAACTTGAGCAAAGTGGTCGCGTACTTCAGCTGGTACGTGGAAGTTTTCTTCGTACACCCATTTGTAATATTCTTTAGTCAGTTTAGCTTCTTCTGCACCCAGTGGGGAACCGTGAGTACCGCCGTGGCCGCCTTTACCTTGTTTGTTCGGGCTTCCGTAACCGATAACGGTTTTCACTTCAATCAATGTAGGGCGTGCAGTGTCTGCTTGACCTTCTTTGATTGCTTTTTCAATTGCAGGCAGATCGTTACCATCTTCAACGCGAAGCACTTGCCAGCCATACGCATCAAAACGTTTGGCGATGCTTTCGGAAGAAGACAGATCCAGTTTACCATCAAGTGTAATGTCGTTGGAATCGAACAGCATGATCAGTTTGCCAAGGCCCAAACGTCCAGCCAGGGAAGCAGATTCATGAGATACGCCTTCCATCAGGTCGCCATCACCGCAGATTGCATATGTGTAGTGATCAACAACGTTGAAGTTGTCTTTGTTGTAAGTTGCGCCCAGTTGAGCTTCAGCCATAGCCATACCAACAGCCATTGCAATACCTTGGCCCAGTGGTCCGGTTGTCGCATCAACACCTGCTGTATGTCCGAATTCCGGGTGGCCCGGAGTTTTGCTTCCCCATTGACGGAATTGCTTCAATTCTTCCATCGGAAGATCGTAGCCGCTCAAGTGCAGCAAGCTGTACAGAAGCATGGAACCATGTCCTGCGGACAGCACAAAGCGGTCCCGGTTAATCCAAGTCGGGTGGTCCGGGTTATGAGTCATCGTTTTTGCAAAAAGCTGGTACCCCATTGGAGCGGAGCCCATCGGCATGCCCGGATGTCCGGAATTTGCCTTCTCAATTGCATCAATCGCCAAAGTACGTACGGTTGTAATCGACAGATTGTCGATTGTGGTGTTCTCGTCCTTTTGAATCGCTTCGTTCTTGTCAGTCATGGTTTGTCCTCCTCATGTCTTTAGATAAGTCGGGTGCGCAAGCGAATCCCTCTCATCATACAAGCAAACCGCATAAACAATAAGTGAATCCGCTTGAATGTTTCATTTTGACTTATTCACTTTTGTATTGTATCACTTGGCGTGAAGCTTTTCCATAACCTTCTTTTAGAAAGTTACGGAAAATTCGGCTGATGTCTGGCTGAACCTTGCTAATCCATCGCATGAAGTATAACCTTTAACTCGAAAACCATACACTTTTTAGAGGTTACAGCGAAATTTGCATGTTAAACTTGTACCGCTCGATTCAAAAGCAGATGACAGAACCAACTTCATTCCAAGGAGGATTTGCGATGCACGATGCCGCACAGCACCCGTCTCGTTCGTTAAAATCATCATTACCCTGGTTGTCCGGGATCATAACCGGATTAATTAGCGGTGTTTTTCTAGGGTTCTTTCTCAAGGCTGTTCAGGCATTAACAGGCGAAAAGGTATACACCCTGCTACTGAATATTGATTTTGTACCCGGTCTTCCCGCACATCTGCCGGAATGGTTTGAATTTTCTCTGCATCTTGGCGTGTCTGTTGTCATTGGCATTTTCTACATCTGGTGGATCAATCGTTCAGGACATCCGCTCAGTCGAGGGATATGTCTCGGTGCCGTCTCCTCCCTGCTCTATATTCCCCTGGCTCCCTTATCCACAAGAGTTCCTGACCTTAATGATGTAGGAGCCGTTCTTTATTGGAGTGCCGGACATATCGTGTTTGGTGTAGTGCTCGGTCTATGCGGAAAATATGTGCACGCCAAAAAGCGGCCCCTGGTTCAATAATGGAACAGGTGCCGCCTGGTCTAACGATATCTATTACGGTTACGGGTCTAACGATATGTCACAGGCTTACTGGAAAGTAATTCTCTCGCAAGGTTACGGATCAACCTTGCACAGCATTAAAGCGCAAGCTTAAAATACAACCGTTTTATTTTCATGAACCAGCACACGATCCTCAACATGCCACTTTACTGCACGCGCAAGCACAACACGCTCAATGGTACGTCCGATCCGTTTCAGCTCCGTTACATCATCCCCGTGACTTACACGCTGAACGTCCTGTTCGATAATCGGACCGCCGTCCAGCTCTTCCGTAACATAGTGCGCCGTTGCACCAATGATTTTGACGCCGCGATTATAAGCCTGGGCATACGGTTTACCTCCAACAAAAGCCGGCAGGAAGGAGTGATGAATATTGATAATGCGATTGCGGTAGTGCTCGATAAACATTGGAGAGATAATTTGCATATAACGTGCGAGAATAATCACATCCACATCGTTTCCGATCACTTCCAGCTGACGCTGCTCCGCTTCTTTTTTGGTATCTGCTGTAACCGGAATATGATGATACGGGATGCCGAATGATTCCACGTAGTCCTTCATATCCAGGTGATTGCTGACAACAAGCGCAATATCGGCATCGAGATCGCCAGCTTGCCACTGCCACAGCAGCTCTACAAGACAGTGATCCTCTTTGGATACAAAAATAGCCAGTCTCTTTTTGCGGCTCACCGCGGAAAGTGTCCATTCCATCTGGAAACGCCCTGCAACTTCTGCGAAATCCGTTTTCAGCTTCTCCAGATTATTCTCCAGCTGCGGAAGATAGAACTCGATCCGCATAAAGAACATTCCGCCAGACGGGTCCATCGTATACTGGTCAGACTGTACAATGTTGGCTCCATGCTGATGCAGGAAGTGGGATACTGCCGCTACAATTCCTGGACCATCCGGACAGGAAATAAGCATACGCGCACGATTGGCGCGGTTTTGATTATCTGGTCGTGCTTGTTTTGCATGAATCTCCATCGGGTTAATCTTCCTCCTTTAATTAAGGCAAGACTTGCAGGATTAACCTGCAAGCCAAGCAATCAAGCGATGATTCACTTGTTCTTCATTCAAATGCGGGAACAATGCCGCTTCGGTTACCATGTCATACAAACGTTCCAGCGGTTCACGCGGGTCGGCTTTTTTGGCTTTGGCATCATTTTTGAGCAGCGTCCACACATCAAGCACATAGGAACGAGATTGCACGTCCTTGCCTTTGAAGAAGTGCTGAAGCTGTTCAACGTCGGTAAGGAATTCCTGACCGAAGCGGCCCTCTACGTCTCCTCGCAGCAAAGCAATTTCAATCTCATACATCGGACGCTGTGTCTTGGCATCTTTACCAATCCAAGGTGTCTCCAGAATGAATGGACGATTGCTTAATTTTTCATGGTTCACAATGCGATTGATCGCTTCGAAACCGATCCAGCCAGATCCGATAGGGGTATGACGGTCCTTGCGTGCACCCGCAGTATTTTTACTGTCGTTGATGTGCATTACGGCAATGCGGTCTAGTCCAACCGTACGATCGAACTCATCCAGCACACCATCCAGATCATTAACGATGTCATAACCCGCATCATGAATGTGGCATGTATCCATACACACCGTCAGACGTTCGTTATGTGTTACCTTCTCAATGATTTGCGCAATTTCCTCAAAGCTGCGGCCCATCTCGGTCCCTTTACCAGCCATCGTCTCCAGAGCAATGTTCACATCCGTCTCCTGAATGCCATCCAGCACTTCATTCAAGCCCTGCGCAATACGCTCAATACCATAATGAGCATCCTTGTCCGTAAACGCACCGGGATGCAGTACAATATTTTTCACACCGATGGCATGGGTACGGCGAATCTCCTCCTGAAGGAAATCCACGGCGAGTCTGTACGTGCTGTCCTTATAAGAGCCCAGATTGATGATATAGGGAGCGTGGACAACAATTTCCTCGAACCCGCCTGCCTGCATCGCCTGCTTGCCTTCCTCAATAAACATGGATTCAATAGGCTTGCGGCGAGTATTCTGCGGTGCACCCGTATATATCATAAACGAACTGGAACCGTACGAGGACGCTTCCTTCGTTGCACTCAATAATCCCTTGTCCGAAAAGGACACGTGGGAGCCGATTTTCAGCATCATTGATCCCCCTTTTTCTGAATTATCCCTTATCATAACGCGATTATCGAAATAAATCTAGAAATGCGCTATAATTCAGGTGAGAGGCTATTTTTGACAGCTGATTATACCCTGCCGGGCAGCGTTTTTCGTTATCCCGTAAAAATCAATAAACCGAGGTGACTCCGCAATGATTGTTAATGCATACACCCATATTCTGACGAGCAATGCACCCAGCAACTGGTTTATGAATACGATTGCATTCTGGACAGTTTTGCTGCTGGGCAGCATGTGTATAGGTGGATTTTTCATGATGCGCAAATTCCTCAAAGTGCTGCCAAAGGCAGACGGAAAGTCCAAGCTGGATTGGCAGAACTACTGGGTGGAGACAAGCCGTCATTTATGGACGGATGAGGCCAAAGCATTTCTCGATCAACTCGTTGAGCCTGTACCCGGCCCATTCCGTGATATTGCTAAACATTCCATCGCAGCCGAGATTGGAAAAATTGCAGTGGAGGATAATGCCACCGAAGTGTCCAGAGATCATTGCATCAAAGGGTATATCATTGCAACACCCAAACGGGACAATAAGTTTCTGGTGAAGTTTTTGGAAAAAAATAAAATCGACTATACTCCATATCGCCACCTGATGAAATGATAAACCATCGTGAAGATGATATAATAATCAAACCAATGGCGGAGGAAGCAATAAATAAATAGCAGTTAGACGAAAGGCCAAATTGGTTAAATTAAATACAGATCAGCTCCGTTCGGGTAAGTCTTGTTACACACTTAACTTACCCTGCGGAGCTTTTTGACCTATTAGAGAGGATGTTCTATTTATGAAAATTGCCATTTGTGGGGGAACCGGTTTTGTCGGAGGCGCTCTTGTTGATTATTGGCTTCAAGCGGGACACCATGTGAAAGTAATCACTCGCAAGCTGCCTGATCTGCATAATCCGAGTAAAAATCTCTCATATATATCGTGGGAGCAGCTCGAAGAAACACCGCACGAGCTTGAAGGTTTCGATGCTCTCGTGAACCTTGCGGGTGAAACGCTGAACCAGCGCTGGACCACCAAGGCCAAGCTTGAGATTGTGGAATCACGGGTGACAACCGTTGCACGGGTTGCCCGGCTTGTCGAAGCGCTGAAGCAAAAGCCTGAAGTCGTGGTTCAGGCATCAGCTATGGCAATCTATGGAACCTCTCCAGATGAAACCTTTGATGAGAGCAGTCCTCAAAAATCGATGAACTTCCCTTCCCGGGTGTCGGAACAGTGGGAAATCGCTGCTGATGCGATCCAGGGTGTGAGATTGGTCAAAATCCGGGTCAGTCTCGTTTTAGGGCATAAAAAAGGCGCATTTCCGTTGATGAAACTTCCGTATATGCTGGGGTTCGGCGGCAAAATCGGCAGTGGCAAGCAGTGGACCAGCTGGATTCATATTATGGACATCGTTCGGTTAATTGACTTTACCATTCACAACAAAGAAATCTCAGGTCCAGTGAATGCATCTTCACCTCATCCGGTGACAAATGATGAATTTGGACGTACAGTAGGCAAAGTCTATCACCGCCCTCACTGGTTCCCTGTTCCTGGGTTTTTGATTAAAACACTGGTTGGTGAATTGTCTGTTGTCCTGCTTGAAGGACAGCGGGTCATTCCGCAGAAATCGCTGGATCACGGGTTCCAATTCACCTTCCCCACATTGACTGAAGCTCTCGAGGATCTGAAGCATCGCGGCTTGTCTGACTAACATGGCTGGACCAAGCTAACGCCATCTCACCTTACATCCGCTCTAGTCTGAATTTCCATTGAGTAAACGGAACAGATACATTCATCCTGCCACTCGGTATACATAAACCGATTCAGCAAGAATGAATGTGTCTCCGTCCGCCAGTGGATATTCCTTGTATGGAGCCAGCAGGTTCCCTTGAAGCATCGTTCCATTGACCGAACCCAGGTCCTTGATTACGTATCCACCCGATTGGTTTCGGCTCAATTCCACATGTGCACGTGAGACCCCATTAGAGTTATCTACACATTGAACCATATCCAAAGCTCTTCCAATTATAAAAGAAGCCCCCTTCACATCTACACGCTCGCTTCTTGCACCTTCTTTCGAAATCCGTTCCAGATAATATACGGATACATCCGCGTTATTCCTTTCAGCACCTGAGGCGGTCAACTGCTGCAGATTCACGGTTGCATCCGCTGCTGCAGTCGTGCGATTCCATTCTGAAGTTTCACTGACACCTGCATTTTCAATTGCATTTATACCTGCTCTTGTACCCGCAGCTGTTCCTGCTTTATATTCCTGAACAGATAAAGTGTCACTCTTGTTTCCAGCAGGTATGTCGGCAGGCATCGCGGTTTCGACCCCGGCAGGCACATTGCGTAGGCGAGAAGATGTAGAGGCTTCAGCTTCAGAACTGGCAGATGACAAGTCTCGATGCAGCTTTGCGGCTTCACCAGACTTCTCGGGTGCATTCCAGCGCCAGCTCTCCTGATACATGCCCTCTTCATGTCTCGATTGCTGATTTTTTCGTCTGCCCAGGCCGGGAACAAGAAACGACTTATGAATGCCTGATTCACTGTGAGAGCCTGCCTTTCGCTTCCACATCCAGCATGCAGCTGCAGCAAGCCCGACACTTAGAGAACTCGAGAGAATCATTTCGTTCTGCCCTGGCTGCTCCATGTAGATGAATCTCCAGACTAATGCTATTGAGACCATACAGCCGAGCCAGATGTACGTCGTTCTTGAAGAGCCAGATGTTGACCCACTCTGTTTTTCTTTCGTATTCTCCTCCCAATCCACAGCAAACGAGGTTTGCTGTATTTGTGAAGCATTTTGTTTCTCATTCATAGCATTAGAGTCTGAGATTGAGTTGTTCGAAACAGGCGGCTCAGCTGCTCTTCTATGTAAAAAAGACTTTGAACGCAGATTTGGATTTGCATCCTCCGTAATCTCTGCATTCTCCCTCATCCATGGCTGACGCCGAGCCTGTAATTCCAAGACATCTGATTTATTCACCCCGTAGCTGAACTCATTTTTTGAATCCATCAGAGCTGCAGCCCCGATTCCTGAATCTGCTGCACTTCCTGTGCACAATTCCAGCAGCAGCTCACGTAACTGCCGAACATCCCAACGTCCGTCAGCACAAAGCTGTAAAACACGTTGTATCCCTTCTCCCTGCAGCTCCTGGACATACGCCATAAGTCTTATGACCAGTTCACGGAATAACATCGGTGTATGATCCTTTTGCCGGGCATCCATCATAGGCACATAGATCAAACCTAGTTCCCCTTGCTCCATGGACCCTTGAATAAAGATATACTCTTCATGAAGCCACAAATTTTGCGGCTCAAGCATATACTGTCTGCATTCTTCAAGTGCATCAGCCAACTGAAATAAAAGATTGTACAGTACGGGTAGAGCAATCTGACCAGACCTCAACATCTGGGATAACATCTTATAACCTGAGATGTCATAATGAAGCGTCACATTTTGATCGATCTCCCGTGTGTGCACAGGCAGTATACGCGGGATTCGGTTCGAGGATAACATCCCGAGCTGTACCCTGCTAAGCTCCTGCATGCGAAGTCCGTTTTCTTTTTCCAAAGTCATAAATGCCCCGCCGTTTCGTACAAAATCTCTCGTTAATCCATACATGCCAATCCTCACTTTCTAATATTATTAGTTGATGTGTGAATGACTATATAGTTTTTCTGTGTCATGCACACACTCATTATGTTGTCATATAGATCCACGAGCTGATGAAACCGGGCAGAACCGCCAGCATAAATGGGAACTTTAGACTTTTCTCCTGACTTACCAGTGTGAGAGAGCCCAGCTTAAAGAAACCAAATAGATTAAAAATCACAGTACGGAAGCGCTGCGCACCGTCTCTACGAAACAGCAGAATAATGATTCCAATGACACCAGCATATAAAATGGAATAAATTACAACGTGCACACCAAAAGAAAACCCGGTCCACGCTCCGATTCCTCCAAACAGCTTTACATCCCCCGCACCGACCGCACCGATAACATACATCAGAAAAAGCATACCGAAACCGGCTGCAAATCCGGCTGCAGAAAACACCATACCTTCCCACCCGCCCCATGCCAGATGAGCAGTCGCACCAGCTAAGGTTACTGGCAAGGTCAGCCGATTCGGAATTTTCATCGAGCGAATATCCGATACAAACGCGGCCAGAAGATAAACACAGCAGCACGTATAAAACCACTCCACCTACATCACCTCTCCTTATTTTCTGGATGCCACAGTAAATGTCGTTTCCGTCTGCGAACCTTCCGCTGTCTCCACCACAAAACTCCACGTTCCTTCCGTCGTTCGAGTGCCGACAAACCAGGTCCACTCGATGATCCCGTTTTCGTCAGCAGCAGCCCAGCCTAAATGCTTCGCAGAACTCTCACCTGACTTGTAAAATATCGTAAGATTGGCTGAAGCTCCCGGCTCAACCTGAACTTTGATCGTTGCATGATTGCCTATATATGCCGGTTCCGGCTTCGACAGAATAGCTGCCGCACCCGTACTGCTGTCATTCCCTTCACCATTGGCTGCCGCCTCCTCTGTGTCACCAATCCATATTCGTTCAGCTGCGGCAGCTTGAATTCGTAGGGGTTTACTCAAAAAGGGAACTTTCACAGGCAGCTCATAACTCAGCTCAAGTCTGAAGTATGGATTCGTTTTACTCTTCAGATTGGGAACAGATATTCCATTAACATGAATCCGCTCCAGATCCAGCAGACTCGTTTCAACAAACGGCTGAAGCAGTGGTTTGATAACAGGATCGAGCACCGCCTCGAATGCTGCTGTTTTGATCCTTTGCAGCGGTTCTTCACCGTTTTTGGCCGCTGCCCGAACCCAGTCACTTATCGGTGCAGGTAATGAAGATGCGTAATCATCGGCCCATTCCGTCAGTGCGAGCTCCGGCCACTTCCACTCCCCCTTAACACCCTCTCCGCCTGCAGAATCCGACGGACTATAAACGAGTGATACAGGGTACACCTTTGTTGACAGCTGCTTCACTGCTTCCCCCGCGGTGCTTTGCAGAGCAGTAGAGATCAATGTCATCTGAACAATGAAGATCAGAAATAAAATAAAAAACAGAAATACAGGCAGTACCAGCGAAGCTTCCAGTACCATACTGCCCTGCTCTTTCTTGGCTTCAGGCATCTGTATCCATCGCCCCTCCGTCAAAACTTCTCCACCTGTTCATCAAAATTTCTCCATCCGTTCAATACGAATAATCCGCCTTATGCTCAATAAAAAAACGTCCGTCCTGCACTTGATCTGTGCTGCCCATAGCGGCACCTATACTTCGCACGACTCCAGGCAAAAACCACAGCTTGATGCTGCTGCGCATCTGACCCGAAGCATATGTAAACTTTTCATCCGGGTTTACCCCCGTATTCATTCGGATTAATGCCAGCATTCGAGACATTTTACGTTCATTATTGCTGTGCATAAGCAGGAAGAGACGAAGATGATCTCTGTAGGTCAGCTTCACCTTGATATATTTCGACAGCTCCACACTGCCCTCTTTGGCCAGCTTCATCATGTCCTCGATGGCATGTGTAATGCCGTATAAAATGGCCGCAGACAAAACAAGCAGCGGATTACCCAGCTTGCTGTTCTCAGCCAGCCCTTCAGCCGTTCGAATGGCAAGACGCAAACCAAAGATCTCTGCATATGCAGCCGCAATGTTACCAGAAGAATTGTGAAATCCGTAGATGATATATTCCAGTTCCTGATTCTCCAGCTTGAACATATCACCGGCCTCACCATCACCTTCTGTCCAGGAAAACAATTGACCAAAATCCATAGAATTAAAATAGGCGAGCGCGTACTCATTCTGGAACAATTCATCGCCCAGGCTGGCTAGTAGGCCTGACATACCGCCAAACAGCTGATCCATTCCTTTCATCGCATTTCCTCCTGAATCATACGGATCACTTGATATCTCGGCTTTTTCCGCTTGCTCGGAGCTTTTTTCATTCAATGCGATGTTGGCATCATAATATTGTTCAAGCTGCTTGAACGCCTGCTGTGCACCAGAGCTTCCTTTCTCAATGCGTGTTAATAGCCGTTTCATTTCTTGCAGCTTGCCTTTGGACTGCTTGTCATTCGCTTTGCGCTGCGCGTCGGAACCGCGGCCAGTTTCAAGCTCTTCTTTGCTTTGCGTAATGAGATTGGAAGGCCCCGTCCGCTCATAAGAATTCATATAACGTTCCGTCGTTTGACTGGCTTGTCTGACCGCAGGCTTGATCGGAACGCCCCATTCTCCCGTCACACTGCGGAGCTGTGTATTCAGCTCCATACAGTCTTTACGAACGTTGGCGAACTCCGTATTCTGTGATGTCACGCGAGTCTTTAACCGATCAAACAAAGCATCCTCTCGTACAAGCTCCGAAGCGAGAGAACGTGTGCTTTTAGCTTCACTACCCGAACCAGTCTTCTCAAGAGCGGCCCCTGGCAGGGAAGAATTGCCTACATCGTCATAACTGACATTTTCTGCCCGGTTCTCCCCTTCCGCAATCACACGTTTCATCTCTTCGTTGATTTGACGTGCCTCTTCAATCTTCGCCTCTGCTTCCACAAGCCTGGTCTGATGTGTCTGCAGCGCTGGCTGGATAATCATGCTTATGCCTGTCACTATGCTGTTAACGCCTGTTCGGTAACGCCCCAATTCAACTATGTACTGCTGCTCGATAAAAGGCAGACCTTCATCTGCCTGCTTTTTGCTTAAATAATCGCCATATCGGGAAGCTGCTTCCGCAGCTGTCTTCGGTGTTTCTTCAAGCATTTCATCATAGATTGCCTGCGCAGGCGGCTTCATAATCAAGTCAGGGAGACTTGTAACCTGATCCGCAGATTTAACCTGACTGTCAATCGCTTCATCGAGCAGTTTTTCACGTTTGTCATAGAGCTTTTGCAACTTTTTCAATATATCTACCGTATGTGCCGCCTCCTTCATCTCCTCCGACATCGGTTTAAATCGATCAATCACTTCCAGCACAAAATCAACCGGGGCCCTGTACTTCATATCCTCCTGTATCTGGCGATTGAAAATATCATATCTGCCCAGCTCACGCTCCATGCCGAGTGAAGTCGTGTCCCACTGCATATCCAGAACAGGGAAACGATCCTTTACAGCTGAAGGCTTCACGCTATCATTTAACACTTTAGCCATAGTAGCCTCCCCGCTGCTATCCCCATACGCAAACAAACCATACTCCCGCAGTGACGTATCGTAAGCAGACATAACCGATCTCATCGCAGCATGTGTCATACGCTCCGTCTGCACTCTAAAAGCGGCGATGCGTGCATAATCAATGAAGATCGCGACAAACATATACACTCCCGCCAGAATTAAAATCAGAAACAGCGTTACGGCCCCGGTTTCACCGTCTTTTTTTCTGAACAGAGCCTCCCTCCCCCTTTACTTTGTTTTACTTTTGCCAAAATACTGCACAACCTGTCCAGCCTGAGCAGCTGAAACGGCCGCTTTACCTCCCTTGCCTTTGAACTTTGCCCCGTAGTAACGGGCCAAGTCCACTGTTCGAATAAATTCAACCGGTTCTACAGCAGCAGACGAGCCCTGTGTAATTACACCACTGCCTGAATCCAACAAAAATGAAGGCAGCGGCAGTGAAATCACCTGCTCCAGCCTCGTTGTTACTTTCCGCTGAATCAGCGCATTCCGGTACGTCATCGTGCCCCTCATAGCAAAAGGCATACCGCCGGATGCCTGAGCCAGCTTCTTCTCTGTGAGACTGGCCCCCTCACCAGCAACTATAGTCACAGTGACCTCATTGTCTGCACCCGCCCATCCGAACACAGCTCCCAAGAGACGGTCATCCGTCAGCCTCCAGTACAGGGAATCCTGTTCTCCAGCAGTATATTCACCTGTCATTGCTTGTTTGTGGCTGTTGTCCCAGCTGAAGGCGGCACGTTCCGCTGCTGCATAAGCATGCTGGTTCAGAAATACCTTTTGATACATATACATCGTGAAGAACAGCAGCAGTATCAGAATAAACAGAATAACCGGGAAGACCAGGGAAGCTTCAATGGTGAAGCTCCCTTCCTCCTTTCTCAGCCTAACTATTCGGGAAAAATTCATTACTTTTGGTGTCCACTTTTGAAAGCAAACTTGTGATCAACGCTGTTATTTGTTTCTTGAATATCAATGCAATAATAATGATAACCCCAATAATCAGGATCAGCTCCAGCGTGCCCAGCCCCTCTTCTTCCTTCCATAGAGCTGCTGCCTTGTTCTTCATGACCTCCGTTACATATGCATTCATCTCAATCACCTGCTCTTTCATTCTGATTCACCTGTCCTCTCAAGCTTGTCCACTTGCACATACCCATATAGTCAATCGTCTTCCCGTTCCACCTACATATTCATCATCATAAAAGCAGGCGCCCCGATCATAACCACGATCGTAAAGAAGATTAGCACCATGGGAAACACAAGCTTGGAAGATGCCTGTTCTCCCTTAGCCCGGCTCACTGCCTTACGTTTCTCCCACAGCACATGTGACAGATCCCGCAGCGCCAATACAAAGTCACCTCCCCCGCGCCGAAAATTAAGCAGCACCGTCGTTGTAAATATCGTCACCTCCTGCACACCACAGCGGCGGCTGAACTGCTCAAAGGCTTGCTGGAACGAGTAGCCGTTATTCCAATCCACCGCCGCCTTTCTTAATTCGTTGTAGAGCGGATGATGCCGCTCACCTTGACTTGCCACACAGTGCATGATGGCCCGCTGCACCGTCTCCCCCGCTCCTACCAGCAGCACAATCCGATTGAGCAGCTCAGGCAGCTCTATAAGCATATCCTGATCTCGCCGCTGTACTTTTGCATATAAATCCTTAACCATGGCAAACGGTACAGCAATTCCAATCACCAGCCCTCCGACAATTCCGCCAGCGCCTGTATCACCAATAAGTGAGAGCATACAGCCAGCCAGCAGCATCAGCCAAGTGTATGTCAACATTTCGGCACAATAGAGCAGCGTTTTCTCACCGCTATGCTGAATGCCGTACATCTTCTGAATGGCATGCTGCATACGAAACATAAGCACGGGCAATCTGCGTCCCACCTCGACCTTGTCCAACAAAAACAGAAACGGGCCATGCATCTTTTTGAAACGTACACCTTGCATATCAAACTGCCGTAAATGTCTGTAGGTTGGCCCCCGAGTGCGATCAAGCACGATCCAACTCACTCCCAAACTTCCTGCAATGACAAAGGGAAGCAGCATTTTTTCAACTCCCTACACTTTGATATCCATAATGCGATGTATCCATAAATAACAGCAGACCAGTACAGCAAGTGCCACGGTGGAAATAAGGTATCCCATCCCGCTGTATAACGGCTCCATGAAATGGCTGGCTGTCAGGTTCAGAAACAGCAGAAAAATGAAAGGCGCTGCAAACATCACCTTCGATTCAAATCTTTTCTGCGCGACAGCAACCATAATATCCTGTTGTATATCCAGCTTTTCTCCGATCACTGCGGACGTACGACGAACCACTTCCACCAGATCACCGCCTGTTCGCTTACATGTAATAAACACATCTGCAAAATTTGTAATGTCCTCGATCTGTGCCCGATCCGAGAAATCCAGCAGCGCTTCTTCAATGGGCTGCCCGTACTCCATTCGAGTTCTTAATATCGTGAACTCCCGGATCAGATCCGTATCTGCCTCAGGATTCAACATACGCAGATCCTCCACAGATTCCTTAAAACCGTTCTCGACTGATTTCCCAGCCGCGAGTGCTGAAGACAAGGCATAAAGAGCTTGCTTGAAATGCAGACTTAGCGTCGTTCTTCTGCGTTCCAGCAGTACGTTTCTCCAAAACCCGGGCACCCATATGCAGCCTGCAGCCAATACAGCTCCTGCAAGCAAGTGATGGTAGAACAGCAGGCCCACACAGAAAAATAATGAACCGCTAACGATTATGCACATTAGCCGCTGTCTTGTAGTGAGCATATATACGGTGTAATCCGTTAACATCTGGCTGCTCTGAGTCACCTTGGATCACCTCCTCCTGAGCACGTGTGTTGTCCTTCCATTTGCTCTATGTATCGATCCAGCCATTCTCCCAGCCCAGCCATCCGGATTTTATCTACCTTCAACAGTCTTCCTATTTGCACCAATCCGCCAATAATGCGGCCTTCCCGTTCCTCCTGTTCCTGGAAACGAAATAACGGGTTTAGAAGCACTTCACCCTCCTCCATCCCGATGACTTCACTTATTTCGGTCACCCGTCGTGAATGATCCCGCATCCGGGAGAGATGGACAAAAATATCTATGGCCGAACTAATCTGCTGTCTTACAACCGCAATGGGAAGCTCTGCACCGCTGAGCACCATCGTTTCGAGCCTGCTGATCATGTCCGAGACTGTATTGGCATGCCCGGTGGATAACGAACCATCATGTCCTGTATTCATCGCCTGCAGCATATCGAGCGCCTCCATCCCCCTTACCTCCCCAATGACAATGCGATTTGGACGCATTCGCAGCGAGGACTTGATCAGGTCCCGGATAGAAATTTGGCCTTTTCCTTCGGTATTGGCATTACGCGTCTCCAGAGATACAAGATTGGGCACCGTCACAATCTGCAATTCTGCAGAATCCTCAACCGTAATAATCCGCTCATCGGAAGGAATGAACTGTGATAAGGCATTCAGAAAAGTTGTTTTACCAGACCCGGTTCCTCCACCGATAAAAATGTTGTATTTACTGCGTACTAACTGCTGTAACAATATCGCTGCCTCCTGATGCAAGGCCCCCTTCTCAATCAGATCAGACATCGTCATCGGTTCACTCGGGAACTTCCGAATGGTCATCGTTGGGCCCTTGAGCGCGATAGGAGGCAGCACAATGTTGACCCGCGACCCATCCTTGAGACGAGCATCTACAATCGGAGAAGATTCATTCACAATCCGGTTTACTCCCGAAACAATCATCTGAATAATATCCTCCAGCCGCTCTCTGGACTCAAACTGCAGCGGAATACGCCTCACATTCCCCTCCTGCTCCACAAAGATCTCCTGATGACTGTTAATCATAATCTCCGTAATGTCCGGGTGATCCACCAGGGGCTGCAAAATATCCAACCCGCGAAACGAATCAAACAATCGTTGTACCCATGCATGACGTTCGCCTGAAGTCAGGTCTTCCAGATTCGGATCACCGAGAACCTTCCTTTCAATCCCAAGCCACAGCTCCTCATCTCCTGCAGAAGAAGTGAGATCGAGAGATGAACGAACCTCTCTGCGCATCCGCTGAAACTGCTGCTCCTGATCCAGTATGTTCCATGACCGCTCTGTCATCATGCCCAATGCTCCTCTGAATGAATTTGCCCCGTACGCCTTCGCTCTTCTTCTTCAGACTGGAGCAGCAGGTCACACAGCCACTTCACTTCACGCTGGAAGATCGGCGAGCTTAACATGACCTCCTCCTGATTCAGCTGCTTCCATGAAGGGATATAGGGCAGGACCGCATCCACATGCAGATCAGCTCTAGGCAGCGAATTAAGCAACTGCTCCCGATACTCGTTTATGACAAAATACGTACGCTCCAATACACTCCCAAGCATCTCCGGCCGAGTTCGCTCGGCATGCTGCAGCCATTGACCCCATCGGTGCATCGCAGCAAGGTCATCCTTCACCAGCCAGATAAACATATCCGCGTTTTCGAGTACACCTTCACTTCGTTCATCCCAGCCGGAGTCCCCATCCAGAATTAACACCTCATACTGTCCACAGCCGACCAAAAACCGGATCAAGTCAGTTGTATCCGTTTTCGACATCTGCAGCATTTCCTTCCGATTGGCTAACGGCCAAAACACATCTGACTTCAATGTCTCATGCCGCATGACATATGCCTCCACTGCTTTGATTTTCCCCGTAGTTATCGCATCGTCAGGCAAGCCAGAACAAGCACCTGTGCTTCTGTTGCCCTGTTCCTTAACGCCTTGTGCCGCGACTTGCACCGACTCTCGTCCTTGCTCTGATCGCTGGACCTGAAGCCTCCCCCCGCTGACCTCCCTTCGGCGGGCCTTCAGATCGTACAGCAGCCGTGACAATCCCGTTTCAGCATCAGCCAGAGGTTTATTGCTCTGTCGAAACCCTTTCTCCAGAAAAGGAAATGAGCTGTCCATCGTCTCCAGATTGAGATAGAGCACAGAATAACCAGCAAGCCCGAGCTGCTTGGCCAGATGCAGGGAGACTGTTGTTTTACCGCTCCCTCCGGACGCAGACACTACAGCGATACTTAACGTGTTCCGACCTGAACGCGGACTTCTCCGGCTTTGCGGCTGCCGACATGCATTCCTTACCGCTTCCAGCAGCACAGGTAATGGCTGATATTTCATAAGCCGCTTCGTCTCAGGTTCTGCATCCTGTCCTTCACTAAGCAGGAGCCATGAGACCCCCGAATGCTCCCCCCCGTTCAACAGCCAAGGATTCAAAAACTCGGGCTCAGCAACGAGCAGTTCGGGCATTTCTCGTTCATCCTGTTCAAGCATGTAACTGCTGAATGCTTCCCACTCGGAAAAGGCAATGAATCGCATATGAGAGCCAGATGAGCTGCGCTGCACATAATCGAGCCAGGCACGAAGATAATCTTTATCCCTCGATACCAGCACCACTTTGAGTACAATCACTTACTGCTTCACTCCCTGCAAAAAGCACAAAAAAAACACCGCCCATTATCCGCATGAACATGCAGAATATGGACGGTGCTTCCGTCACGTGCTATGAATTTATAGATACTATATCATACAAAATCTGGACGAGCAACACATTTATTCTAACCTTTTTACCTAAGAGCCGTAAGGTGCGCCAAATTCAATAATATTTCGATCAGGATCAAGAATAAATATCTGGGCGAATCCAGCCACGCTATCAGGTCTCGCCTCATATTCGATGCCCTGCTGCTCCAGCCAGGCAATCGTCTCTGAATAGCTGACCACCCACAGTGCAAAATGCCCATCGGTCGTATCAATTCCTGCTTCACGAAGCGTATGCCCTTCTGGATGCTGAAGCAGATGAAGCTGCTGACTTCCAATCGCATACCACGCACCCGTTGAACGAAACGGCGGACGTTCAATTTCCTGCATGCCTAACAAGCCGGAATAAAACTTTTTTGCTGTCTCCAAATCTCGAACCGCCAAGCTCACATGATGAATATGTGCATATCTAATCATCTCTGAATTGCCCCCTCTCCGGTGTCTGCAACAAAAAACATAAAGCCCCCCGTCTATTCTATACCATTTTGAAGTGCCACCAAAGTCCCAAAAAAAACACCCCTGCTCCTCATCCGGCTACCAACTGGTTAATCCGAACTCAGAGTCAGGGGAATTCCCATTATTCCTTATTTAGTTCCACGTTTCCCTTATTCAGTTCCGCGTCGGCTTATTTTGCAGCGTCCAAAGCCTCTTGAGGAACCTTGATTTCTGCTACCTTGTCATGGTTGGAGAACGATGTGTCCATTTTCATGTCCATTGTCATTTTCTGACCGCTTTGCTCCATCTCCATCACCATCGCTACATCCATTTTCTCAAGCAGAGACGTCTCTTTGTTAATCCAATATTTCATTTTCATGCTCTTGATGTTCATTTGATCCAGCAAAGCCTGCATTTGAGCATCTGAGCCGTTTTGTTCCATCACGGATTTAGCCAATTCCTTGACATTGTCACCCGAAACATCCGCATTGAGGACATAGCTGTCGCCCTCTTCTGTAATTTTGATATCTTCTTTCACTTTCTTGAATTGATCCAGTTCTTTTTCCGGATTCATGCTTGCTTTCATCTGCTCAATCAATTCCTTCGATTGGGCCTCAGGGATGCTTACCCACTGGTCTCCAACCTGGGAATAAATATTTTCCGAAGTAATGTACTGTTTCACATTTTGCTTCTGTCCGGACATATCCATTTCCATCTCTTGATAGATCATCATCGGATCTTTAATGATATCCATCTTGAGTGATGTTTTCACCTGCTGGTCCTGAGATTGCTCTCCGGCATCCACCTTGATTTGCTGATCAATATTCGCTTCCGTAGTGAAGCTTTTCAGCGCTTTAGTTGCCTCACCTGTTTTGGCAAGCAATTCGTCCAGTGTAGGAACAGCCGCACTCTGTCCTTCTGTGTTGTTGCTCTCCGTTGTTGTTGATCCACTTCCTGTCGCCGGCGCTGCGGAGTTGTCTTTATCGTTTCCGCATGCTGCCAAGCTCATTACTAGTAAAGCCCCAATAATCATTGTCGTCCACTTCTTCAAGTTGTTATCCTCCCAATAATGTAAAAATAATGTGACCAGCGTTATTACCCAATAATTGCCGATATTAATCATCTTACAGGCAATTTCTTACTTATGGAAGATTATCCTGAAAAACCGCTACTTATATACTTATAGAAATCGTTCTTTAGTCTCAGGAGTAGGCAGCATACATGCTTCATCCTTCCCAAACCAGCGGTACCGATTACGCGCAACCCAGTTGTAAACTGCATTCCGAATGAATTTTGGAACGATGATCAATCCGTAGAACAGCGGGTAGGGAAATTTCAAACCTTTAGCCAATCTTAATGCAGCAGTTGAGCGTGTATAGTATTTTCCATCTTCAATCAACACAAACGTATCCATACTGTCTGTGCTCAGGCCCCCCTTTTCCAGCAACCCCTTAGCCACATCGGATTGAAGTGATGCAAAATGATATTTCCCTTTCGGGTCCCGCTTGATAATCCATTTCGTTAATCCCTGGCAGAAGTGACACACGCCATCCACAAGAACGATCGGGTGTCCCTGATGTTTATCCCTTGGATCTGCTGTCATCATGTTAGCCTCCTCATCTGGCGCTGTTACATTACTTACCCACTTTGGAGCACAACCTTTCTCCTGCAAAAAAAGAAAAAAAGCGCAGGCACTGTGCCCACGCTCATATTTGTCAGCCAATTACTCAGCCAATGCTTTTTGCATCCATTCGTCTTCGATCATTTGCTGATGCAGATCGCCTGACCATTGATCCATGCATTTGCAGATGAAATCTTTACGGCATACAGGACAAGGTGTCTTTTGCAGACGGCTGATTGCAGTCATTTTCCATTCCGGTGCTTTGGAGTAGAATACACGGCACTGTGTACCATCTACCAGTTTCATTGTAAATTCGTACAAACCGTCTTTTTCATTTTTGCTGGCTACTTGCAGTTGTGCAATACTTGGTCTATAAGACATGGATATCACCTGTGAATTCAAATTTGGTTCATGCTAATGACACTGACACTTTTCGTACTAAGTCATATTAAAGAAATTTCAGGTCAATGTCAACTCAAGAACACTCATCCGCCAAACAGAATATCCAGAATGGTGCCGACTTGTCCCTGCTTCTTTCCTTTGAGCACATCCGGATTAAAAACCTCCACATACCCGCAGGACGTACAGGATACAAACAAATAATGATTATGCTGAATATCAAACACCTTGCTCAGCCCTGCTCCCGACATCGAAACCTCCTTGATGCTGCAATCCGTACCCCGGCATTTGGTGCATACAAATCTTCTCTCAATCATCTCTTCAATACTCATGACCGTCCCCCCTTATGGAAATGTGTAGCATGAAGTGATCAATATGTGGCATGAAAAATTATACTGACTGTTCTGTTATGTAAAAGAGTACGCGCTAACCAGGGAATTTTCCTTCCCTTTGTTTCATATTCAGGTAACCAAGCACCAAGCCCTGCTGAGCTGCCAGCAGGGCTTGGTGCTTGAACATGAGGTATCGCAAGATACCCTGCTCTTTATTTTACGCATGACTCTTGAAGAAGAGCCAACTTATTTGTGCAATCATACTACATTCAGCACAACGTCGATGTTGCCGCGTGTAGCTTTGGAGTACGGGCAGAAGTCATGCGCCTTGCGAGCAAGCTCCTCCGCCTGACCGTGATCTACTCCCGGCATGCTTACATCCAGACGCACCGCCAGCTTGAAGCCATCATCTGCCGGGTCTTTACCGATGGATACGTTGCTCGTTACAACGACATTTTCCAGTTTTACGCCTGCTTTGCGGGCTACGTTTGCCAGAGCACTTTCATAACAGGCTCCGTAACCGGCTGCAAACAGCTGCTCAGGGTTTGTCCCTTCACCGCCGGCCCCCCCCAGCTCTTTCGGCATTTTCAGATCATGCTGCAGTACACCATCCGAAGAAGCTACCGAACCTGTGCGTCCACCTTTTACCGTTGCTGTTGCTGTATATAAAGCTTCCATCAGAATCTCTCCTTCGCTGTTAAAATTTGAACTGCCTACAATTCATTTTAAACCTCTGGCTCGTTTTGAAACGCCTTGACCTTGTTCTTTGATAGCTTTTACATCTATTCCTCAACAGCTTTTAGACTATATTCTTTAACAGCTTTTACATTTTGCTTCATTTCATGCATCCATTTATAACTCTTCACATGATTCCTGTTGAAGCCCCTTCTATACATCCTTCGAAGGATCTTTTTCTTCAATTTGTCTCAATACATAAAAGTTGCACTAGACAAAAACTCTTGAGTGTGTACAATGTAAATATGAACATAAAATTTTAGATATAACCACATTCGTGCTCATCACAACTTAACTATTTATATATTCGATCCAGTGCAAGTTATATAAGATCCATGATTTATTCGGCCGGTAATCGGCCCCCATCTTAATGTAAAGTCAGGTGATCCATCTATGAGTCAACGAAATCCGTTTAATGCCCCATCCGGTGAATATGCTGCTGCAGCAGTGGCTCCGTCACTAGGTGAGGCGCACAGCTCCATGAAAGTTCCCAAAAATGCAGTCTGGTGGAAAAAATTTCTCGCCTTTGTCGGTCCGGGTTATCTCGTCGCTGTTGGCTACATGGACCCGGGCAACTGGGCTACGGACATCGCGGGCGGCTCCCAGTTCGGTTATACCTTGTTATCTGTTATCCTTATATCCAATATGATGGCTGTAGTCCTGCAATCTCTTGCAGGCAAGCTCGGGATTGTTACAGGACGGGATCTGGCTCAGGCTTGCCGTGAACGCTTCAGCTTCCCTGTAGTTATGATGTTATGGATTTTGTGCGAGCTCGCTATCGCAGCAACCGATCTGGCCGAGGTCATCGGCTCGGCAATCGCCCTGAAGCTGCTGTTTAATATTCCCATGCTGTATGGAGTTATTATTACCGCTGTTGATGTGCTGATCATTCTTGTCCTGCAAAATAAAGGCTTCCGCGCATTGGAAACCCTTGTCATCGTGCTGATGGCCACCATTGCGCTCTGTTTCGGGATTGACCTCTTTCTGGCGAAACCGGACATGGGCGGTGTACTGCACGGATTCGTACCCAGCAGTGAGCTTTTGCAGAACCCGGCTATGCTCTACATTGCCATCGGCATCATTGGTGCGACGGTCATGCCGCATAACCTGTATCTGCATTCTTCCATCGTACAGACCCGTCAGATCGAGCAGACAGCTCAGGGGAAAAGAGAAGCGATCCGTTATACCACGATGGATTCAACCATCGCACTGACGCTGGCACTGTTCATTAATGCAGCCATCCTGATTGTATCTGCGGCTGTATTCCACAGCGCAGGCATGACCCAGGTTGCCGAGATTTCAGACGCATATCATCTGCTGACTCCGCTGCTCGGCACGACCATTGCCAGCATCCTGTTTGGCGTCGCTTTGCTCGCATCAGGTCAGAACTCCACTCTTACAGGTACGCTCGCTGGACAGATCGTCATGGAGGGTTTTCTGAATATTCGTATTCCGGCCTGGCTGCGTCGTCTCGTCACACGGCTGATCGCAATCATTCCGGCCGTCATTGTGACCGCCATTGCGGGCGAACACGGGACAGAGGAACTGCTGATTCTGAGTCAGGTTATATTGTCCCTGCAGCTGCCGTTTGCCGTTATCCCGCTGGTGATGTTCACAAGTGACAAAAAAAGCATGGGGCCATTTGTTAATAAACTCTGGCTAAGGATCGTTTCCTGGATTATTGCCGCTATCATCGTAGTGCTGAACGTGTACCTGATTATCCAGACCATTATGCTGTTCTAACTTGTATATAAATTGGAACTAAGGACGTTCACACGTACTCCGATGAGAGATAACTTCAACTTTTCAAAATCCCGTAATATAAAAAAAGGCTGACTCGCTGTCTGGTGTGATGACCAAACGCGAATCAGCCTTTTTAAGTCTTTCATTTGTTATACGGCTCATGTGAACTAAGATGCATCGTTATCAGGTATGAGCAACGGCAACAGTTCATCCAATGATTCAACCGTCCAGTCTGCACGCTCATGCTCTGACTGCACCGGCTGAAACCTTCCATATCCCTGGAGAATACGGATGGTATGCAGGCCCAGACTGCGAGCCGGAACGATATCATTGTCAATCCGATCTCCAATCATCACCGCTTCCTCAGGTGCACAACCAGCCTGTTTCAGAGCAACCGCATACAATTCCGGGTCGGGCTTGGACACTCCTTCTTCTGCCGAGCAGGCTAGTACATGAACATATTTTCGAAGTCCATAACTCTCCAGCCGCATTTCAGTTCCCGGGCTCTGATTCGCAATAATGCCAATGAGATAATGCTGCGAAAGCTGTTTAAGCACTTTGGCTGCAGAAGGAAAAGGACGCTCCAGCTCCTTGTGGAATTTCAGCTTGTCCTGGATCTGCTTGCGGTGACCTTCATCCTGAATATATGTCTGCATAGCTACCTTCATAGGCCATTGTTCGTAGTTCTGGTAACATTGCTCAAACAGCTCTCGTACATCCTCAATCTTCACAGGATAGCCGTAAGCATTCGCCTCACGCACAAACTGCCCGATAATATCGTCAACAGGCTCCCATTCGTCCACCAGCGTGTCCCCTACATCAAAAAACAACCACTTCAACCCGGCAATATCCGGCAAGCCAATTCCTCCTTGTACGCCGCTCAATGAAGATCCCGGGCGCGCATGCTGTATCCATAAAAAAAGAAGACCCACGACAAGCATGAGTCTCCTCAAATTCCGTTAGTCCTTACCTGCAATTATAGCAGGCACCTTACGCAGGATCAATCATAAGCTGCTTGCTTCGGCTTCGAGTTTATTGCAACTATTAAGCAAGAATCCAACTTCTCCGTTTAACGAATACACAATTTTGTCCGCACCCATGCCCCGATAAATGCCTTTTGGATGACTTTGCTCCGTTATCACACACAGAGGCTTGGATGTCCAGGAACGAACAATCTGCAGGTAACGGCAAGTCAGGTTCAGACTGTTTTCAAAAATAAATACGTTGCCCACGCTCGTCTGCGGCAAAAACCATTTTTGAGCCGCTGCTGTGTTCATACGAATCACATGCTCTACTCCGATCCGGCGGAGCTTGCGCTCCTCACCCGCACTGTTTGTAAGAACGGCAAAAGGCATCTTTTTGTACATCAGCAGCTTCACAAATTTACGTCCAGCTTCATTCGGAGCGGTTACTAAAATCATCTCTGTATCCATCATTCGTTCCTCCCTTGGCGTGAAAAGACAACAAAAAAGAAGCGTGGGGACCAAGGCCTCCGAAACGCTTCTTAAATAATCCATGGCGAAAACGCCATGAACCAGCGTGCGGTTTGTTGCCTCTCCCTTTAACGCTTACGAGGTTAGCTGACGGATTCGGGCGCGAGAGTCGCCCTATTTCCGGCTGTCACCGGAAAATTCACCCCATGGATGTCTGCTGCTGTAATACAGCACATCCTGTTGGTTCCCCCGTTTTCCACCCACGATGAATGGAAACTCAGCGATTGAAACATCGTTCGTGAATCTTGCATGTAAGACCGATCGATATCATCGTTGTTTCGTTTTTTCAGGTACAATATTATTAAAATTCAAATTACGCTTTGAATCATACACCCGTGCCATGATCATGTAAAGTCCGGACAGATCACGAATCGTCAGAATTCCGGCAATAAACTTCAATAATAACGCTTACAATGAGCTTATACGCTATCCAACTCTTCCAAGCTGTCTAATTCTCACCCGCACAAAAATTGATTAAACGATTTGCATTCCTTTTATGAATACGGTCAAGCCGATGAGGATAATAGCGTTCTCTATAAATTAATTTTGCATTATTTAATTGCATAAAATATAATAAAAATATCAATATAATATGATGGAGGCGATCCTCATGTCAGTCTATGATTACAAAGTAAACACCCTTCGCGGACAAGAGATTGAAATGTCCCAATATCGCGGCAAAGTGTTGTTAATTGTAAATACCGCGAGCCAGTGCGGCCTTACTCCTCAATTCAAGGGCTTGCAGGAGCTGCAGGATCAATTCCAGGATGCTCCTTTCGAGGTACTTGGATTTCCCAGCAACCAGTTTGCCCAGGAGAAGGGCTCCTCTGATGACATCGCTGAGTTCTGTCAGATGAACTATGGCGTAAGCTTCCCTATGTTTGAAAAAATTGACGTTAACGGTGCCAGTGCTCACCCGCTATTCCAGCATATTACGAAGGAAGCACCAGGTCTACTCGGCTCCAAGGCCATCAAATGGAACTTCACCAAGTTCCTTGTCGATCAGGAAGGGAACGTTGTGAAGCGTTATGCCCCCCAGACTACACCTGATAAAATTGTAGAGGATATTCAGAAATTATTGAAATAAATAACACACATTTCTACATTTTGAAAAAAGCTGCTCCAAACCACAGAGCCTCGGTTCTGTTCTGGTTTACAGGGTGGCTTTTTTTCGCGGCTAATGAAACTTTTCTCCGCCCGCTGTCGCCTTCCAGCTGTTATTTATGTAGGCCAAAAGACAAAAAAGAAGCCTCCCGGACAGGGAAGCTTCCTTTCAATAACATTTCATATGATGCGGTCGAGAGGACTCGAACCTCCACGGGCATACGCCCACTACCCCCTCAAGATAGCGTGTCTGCCATTCCACCACGACCGCATGTCGTAAATTATCGGCAACAGAATTGATTATACCGGAATCTTATCTAAATGTAAAGCATTTATTTGAACACGCCAAAAATCAGTCATACTTCCTGAATGTGCGCATATCCTGAATCTGATTCCGAAAAAATGTCAGGGCAGCGGCGGAACCAGAATGAATTTGTTGCAGCCTAGTATTTTCAAATATTATTTCTAAAGGAGAATCAGTTTATTGTTATATTATATAACATAAATAATAATAAAGAATGAAATTTAAGCTTTTTCAATGCAAACCATTGACAAAACACGGATAATTATGTGAATATATATATCATATAATTCGGATTTAAGCACATACGATTTAGAAAAGATTAATTAATGTAAGATAAATTAACGCAAATAAGCACTGGAGGCGAAAGATCGTGAACCGTGGCAATAAGCTGCTAGATTACGTGAAGCTGCTTGATCCTTCTGTTCAGGTTGGAGGGTTCTCCCATTTCTTCGGCATGGATACACATATCAAGGAAGGCACCATCCGTACAGTGGAGGATCTTGAATCGTTCATGCGCTGCCAGCTGCATCCCAGTCTGGTTCGTCTTGAAGGTATGGCCATCAAAGGCATATATACCGCAATCGATCACAAAGACACTTGGCGCATCGCCCTGATCGACAAGCTTGTTCACGTGCAGCGAACACCTGCCGAGCTTAGAGAAAAGGCAGCTACCATCGGCAAGCGTTTAATCAAGCTATCTCACGCCCTGCATCCCTGGATCGAATTCAAACCGCTTGAACAGATTTTCACCAAATACAGTTCTGTCGGCTGTCTCCCCACCGTTCACGCCTGGATTAACCACCACCTCGACATCCCCGTCGAAGAGGCGGTCCTCGGTTATCTTCATTCAGCCATGTATGCCTGTATATCCGAAGCCTCCAAAGCTATTCCTCTAAGTGAGAATGTTACCAAGGAGCTGCTCGGTCGCCTGACCACAGACCTTGAGCACGAATGGAAGACCGTGAGTGCTTCTTCTCCAGATGGACACATGCACCCTGCATCACTGTCTATGAAGACGTTATTCCCCAGCTTCCATATGCTCGGAGCCGGGCTTCACGCTTACAGAGCTTGAGCACCTCCCCAACAAATCTCTCTTGATTCCATTCAAAAACACGCCGCAACCCCCTTGCTGGCGTGTTTTTTTGGTTTATAACAGCTTGCGGACATGGGCTTGAAGGCTCACAAAAAGCGCATATACGTCATTTTAATTCAAAAAATACACTTATTTCCGTATTTTTTTAATTGTTAGATGACGTATTTACGTATATAATGGAGATTACAGCTCGCATTTCATTCAGTCTACACGAAGAAACGCCTGCTGAATACTATAATTCCACTCAGGGGTGAACCCTTTTGAACAAGAAGAAACCCGTCACTCCGTTCGGATGGGCTATCAAACGGCGACTAACCGAACTGCAGATTGACCAAAAAACCTTTTGCGAACAGCATGGCATCCCGCCCTACCGCCTGTCCAATCTTATTCACGGCACACGTAAAGCTACGAGATTCAGACATCAGGTCGCTGATGTTTTGGACATACCAGAGGAACTGCGATAACATCTTTTATTCAAGGAGGACTTCACTCATGAGACACATGACATCGGACCTCGAAAGCCTGTCGTTCCAGTCCACCAATCATCAGCTAATCATCATCGATCAGCATTGGATCATCCGAAGCTGCAACCGAGCCTGGAAGCGTGGATTCTATAAACCCTTTTCACACTCAGGCAGCAGCCGTCATAACCACTATCTTCACCTGATGGAGGCGTGGACAGCACAAAGAGGTGTCCCACCAGCCAAGTTTGCGCAGCACCTAAGACATAACGTTGTGCCTTTCAAGCATGCTCATACATACGACATCTCTGTGACCACTCCGTACAACGAAGAAAAATGGTTTCGTGTAGAGCTAACCCCATTACATGACGGCCCCTTATTCGGCGATAATCTTGCTTTAATTGCTCATACTGATATCACCGAACAAAAAAGGACCGAGCAGCAGCTAAGACAAGCCCTGACTGAAGCACGCACATTGCATGGCCTGCTGCCCATTTGCGCCGTTTGCAAACACATCAAGGACGAATCCGACGAATGGAGCTCCGTGGAACGTTATCTGGAGAAACATACCTCTGCCGAGTTCACCCATGATATCTGCCCAGAATGCATTCGTCGGCTGTACCCGAAGTATTCCAACATTTTGGATAAGCGTCATTAAAGGCATGCAGCGCAGCTCTATCATGTTCGGGCAAATTCAAGTACACACTGAACCCTCTCGGAACAATGACATCAGATAACCGGATCGCATCATACAGACAAATGATATTCAAACTGCGACATATCCAGGTCATGCGGCGTTCCCTGCAGCGTCATAACACCTTTGTCCATCACATAAATGTAGTCGGCGGCACTACGCACAAAATCAATGCTTTGCTCCACCAGCAGAATCGAAATTGTCCCCTGCGCTTTCAGCTTAAGGATCACCCTCCTGATATCCTCAACGATTGAAGGCTGAATGCCTTCCGTCGGTTCATCCAGCAGCAGCAAGCCAGGGCGGGAGGCCAGCGCTCGCGCAAACGCAAGCTGTTGCTGCTGCCCGCCGCTCAAATCCCCACCCTGGCGCCCATACATGGAAGCAAGCACGGGGAACATCTCAAGCACATCCTCAGGGAACGTTCTCACACCAGACATACTCATTTCCAGTCCGAGCAGCAGGTTCTCCTTCACTGTAAGCTGCGGAAAGATTTCCCTCCCTTGCGGCACATAACCTATTCCCGCTTTTGCCCGTTTAGCCGGTTCCAGTGAAGCCAGTTCCCGGCCATTCCAGTGAACGCTTCCCGCTCGTGTTCGAAGCAATCCCATCAAGGTTTTCATCAATGTCGTTTTCCCCACGCCATTTCTACCCATCAGACATGTCACTTGCCCGGGCAGCACTTCCAGATTCACACCGCGAAGCACTCGGCTCTCCCCGTACCCAGACTCAACGTTCTGCAGTCTCAACATTCGCCTGCCCCCTTGTCCCCAAGTACACTTCCGCTATTCTTGGATCTGCCTGAACTTCAGCCATCGTGCCTTCCTTGAGCAGCTTCCCTTCATGCATTACCGTCACCTTGGCGGCAAATTCCCGTACAAACTCCATATCATGCTCTACAACAACGACCGAGCGTTCAGTAGCGATCTCTTGCAAAAGACGCCCTGTTTGGTATGTTTCTTCATCCGTCATGCCTGCGGCAGGTTCGTCAAGCAGCAGCACCTGCGGCTCTTGCAGCAGCAGCATCCCGATCTCGAGCCACTGCTTCTCCCCGTGCGACAACGCACCGGCACGCTCGCCGATCCGGTCTTGCAATCCCGTCTGAAGCATAACACGCTCCATCGCTTCTCCCCGTGCGCCGTGTCTGCGAATTCTGATGGCTTGAAAGGGAAGACGCCGTGTCTCCGCCGCGAGCGCCAAATTCTCCTCCACCGTCAGACCGGCAAAGATAGAAGGCGCCTGGAATTTGCGCCCTATTCCTTTGCGAACAATCTGATGCTCCTTGAGTCTTGTCAGCTCCGTACCGTCCATCAGCTTTACCGATCCGGATGCCGGTTTTGTTTTGCCGCAGATCACATCCAGCATTGTGGTTTTCCCCGCGCCATTCGGTCCGATCAAAAAGTGCAAATCACGATTAAGGAGCTTCAGATTCATGCCTTTGACTGCAACAAAACCTCCAAAGGACACCGTTATATCCTCAGCGGCCAGTATCACCTGAAGCTCCGAAGACTTTTTGTTTTTCTGAAGCAGTCTGGACATGTGAACTCTCCCCTCTCCGTTGTAATATGCGGGCAATACTTTGGTACACACCTACAATTCCGTTCGGCATGAACAGAACAACCGTGACGAAGAGTCCGCCAACCACAAACAGCCACCCTTCCGGATAAGCCTCGCTTATCCCCGTTTTCGCTGCATTTAACATGACAGCGCCGATAATTGCCCCGATCAGCGTCCCGCGTCCTCCCAAGGCAACCCACAGCACCATCTCAATGGAGGGGACAATACCCATCATGGATGGCGAGATAATGCCTACCTGCAGCACAAACAGCATGCCCGCCATACCCGCAAGGGCGCCCGACAAAGCAAATGCCAGTGTTTTGTAACCTGCGGGGTCATACCCCAAAAACCGAACCCGATTCTCCCCATCACGTGCAGCCTCGAGCACCTGCCCAAAACGGCTGTTCACCATGCGGCGGCAGAGCAGATAAGCGAGCACCAGAATGGCAAGTGTTATATAGTACAACACAATCGTAGTGCCTGCTGAATGCAGCGTAAACCCAAAGATTGCTTGATAACCCGTTATGCCATTTGTTCCCCCCGTCCACTCCTGTTTGCCGACAAATAACGTTACCGCAATAAGCACGAGCGCCTGGGTCAGAATTGTAAAATAGACCCCGGTAATCCGATTGCGAAACGTGAACCACCCCAGCACAAAGGCCAGCAGCGCAGGAATGGCTATGCCAAGAAATAGTGCGGCCGGGAAGAAGCGAAAAGGCTCCCAGAACCACGGCAATCCGCTGAGACCACTCCAGCCCATAAAATCCGGGATAGCTGCGCCACTGGCCTGAAGCTTCAGATACATCGCCATGGCATAGCCGCCAAGACCAAAAAACACCCCATGCCCTAGACTAAGCACACCTCCGTATCCCCAGATCAGATCCAGTCCAATCGCCAGAATGGCAAGCGCCAGAAACTTGGCTAACAAACTCAAACGAAATTCCGTCGAAACCAGCGGCGCAAGGCACATCAGAATAAGCACAACCGCCCAGACGATCCTTGTTTTCAAACTCCCTGTTTTAAGTAATGCCGGCATGCTTCACCCCCCCCTTCTCCCTGTTAATCCAGGCTTCGCGTGCGAATCGCAACCAAACCACGAGGCTTCCATTGCAAAAATGCAACGATGCATACAAACACGAGCACCTTGCCAATGGAGGCCGAGGTATACGTTTCGAACAACGTGTTGAGCATACCGATGCCAAGCGCACCACACACTGTTCCGATTAATTTCCCCACACCCCCGAGCACAACGACCATGAAGGCATCCACAATATAATACGTGCCAAGAGAAGGGCCAATCGGGCCAACCAGCGTTAAAGCACAGCCTGCAATACCAGCAATCCCTGAACCGATTGCAAACGTCATGCCATCGACTCGTCGTGTGGAAATGCCCAGACAGCCGGCCATATTCCGATTCTGCATCACCGCTCTCATCCGTCTGCCTGAAGCCGTACGATAAATGTAGAGGTACATGCATAGCAAGACTAGAGCCACAAGTCCAAGGATAAACATTCGTTTATACGGAAAAACAATACCTTCCGAGATCATCCACCCTCCATTCAGCCAGGCGGGGCTGGACACACCGACATTCGGAGCACCAAATATCGAGCGTGCCAGTTGCTGCAGCATCATGCCCACACCCCAGGTGGCGAGCAAACTATCCAGCGGTCTGCCATACAGATGCCTGATCAGAATCACTTCAAGCAACCACCCGATCAGAGCAGCCACCGCGAACGCAATGGGCAGCGCCACAACAAAGTACAGGCCGAACCAGGACGCGGGCGCATAAGACATAAACAAATTTTGCGTCACATAGGTCGCATATGCGCCAATCATGATCAATTCGCCATGTGCCATATTGATGACATTCATCAGGCCAAATGTGACTGCGAGTCCCAGGGCAATCAACAGCAGAATCGAGCTAATGCTCAGTCCGTTGAATAGCTGTAAAACAAACATCTCCATTGCAGGCCCTCCTTTACGTTTATTTATCACAACAACGCTTTACCGTAATAATGATCAAGGGTGTGTTGTTTCACCCCCACCTCTCTTTCTGTCAATCAACCGAGTATTCGCACACTTCCGCCACCACTATTTATTGCTTAAAGCAGTTCCCCACTCGTATGTTTTCAGATAGGGGTCAGGCTTCACAGGAGAGCCCGAATTCCACAATTCCTTGAATTGACCATCTTCCTGCACTTCACCAATTCGCACCGTCTTGTAAATATGCTGATTCTCTCCGTCTACAGTGACTTTGCCCTCAGGCGCATCCAGCTCCAGACCTTTGGCAGCCTCCTTCACTTTTTCAACCTCTGTTGAGCCAGCCTTCTCCACCGCTGCCTTCCACAGATAAACAGCCACATAACCTGCCTCAATCGGGTCTGCCGTGACTCGGTCCGCACCGTATTTCTCTTTGTATTTCGCCACAAAGTCTTTATTCTCAGGAGTTTCTGTTGTCTGGTAATAATTCCACGAAGCAAGATGCCCCTTGAGCACATCTGCACCGATTCCACGAATCTCCTCTTCAGCCACACTGACGGACAACGTCGTGATCTGACCTGGAGTGATCCCCGCATCCTTCAGCTGTTTGAAGAAAGCGACATTGCTATCTCCGTTTAACGTGTTATAGACGATATCCGGTTTCGCCGCTTTGATTTTACTGATGATTGTGCTGTAGTCGGTATGTCCAAGCGGTGTGTATTCCTCTCCTACAACTTCGCCGCCCTCTGCTGCAAGCTGCGCCTTGATCACCTGATTGGCTGTCCGTGGAAAAACATAATCCGAACCCAGCAAATAAAACGTCTTGCCCCGGTTCTCCAGCAGCCAGGTTACCGACGGAACAATCTGCTGATTGGTTGTTGCACCCGTATAGAAAATGTTAGGGGAGGATTCCAGACCTTCATATTGCACGGGATAAAATAACAGACCATTGTTTTGCTCAAACACCGGAAGCATCGCTTTTCTGCTGGCAGAAGTCCATCCCCCGAATACAGCCGCTACCTTATCCTGCTGCAGCAGCTTTCCCGCCTTCTCTGCAAAAGTAGGCCAATCTGAGGCACCGTCCTCAATGACAGGTTCAATCTGTTTGCCCAGAACACCGCCTGCTGCGTTAATCTCTTCAATGGCAAGCATCTCTGCATCTTTGACCGAAACTTCACTAATGGCCATCGTCCCACTCAAGGAATGAAGAATACCAACTTTTATCGTGTCACCGGTCGTAGCTGCATTCCCGGCTCCTTCAGAACCAGAGACCTCAGGGGGAGCGCTCCCTTCCACACACCCTGTTACCACCAGAATTACACCAAGCAGAATACCCCATAATCGGAACGACCTCTTTTTCAATAGTCTGCACTCCCTTTTTTTAGTCTACTTACGAACATTAAGGCAAAACATAACTCAAACGTTCGTTGAACCAAATTATGGAGTCCAGAACTTTTAATGTCAATATATCTTACATAATTTTATTTTTTGTATAAGAATTTCATGCATTCTGCTAATAAAATCTTAAATCAATTGACATCAGGATAACTTCATGTAATTATATTTAACACAAATAAGAAATTTGATCTCAATTCAGCATTCTGTGCCGCCGTAGTGTTCAGCATAAGGATTTTCCAGTCTTTCACAGCACCACTCCCAATAACAAAAAAAAACCTCCGTACTGTGTCCGAAGATGTTCGGAACAGACGAGGCTTTCATCCGCATGCTCATTAAGTATTCAAATTACACCTGTAATAGCGCTTTTTGCACGGCCAGATACTGTATTCCCACACCAGGTACTACAAAGTGTACTGCACCGTTTCTCCGCCTTGCTGCACAAAACGATAAGGGAGTCACCTACTTCCCGTCTCGCTCCGGCTCCTTGTCACCATCCTGTTCCGGTTGGTAACGATAACCGTCACCTTCTTTGCTTTCCTTGAATTTGCGATAACGGGTGAACTCAATATATTCACTGATAAAAGACTGCTCCACAGCCGATAATTCACTCTCCTGGCAATCCAGTTGCCTCAACACGTTAAAAAAATAATCCTCCCGTTTTTCCCGCACAATGGCTTCTTTCGATAAACGTCCTATCATAAGCCAGTCCAGGCTCACATCGAAAAACGACGCGATTTCAATCAGTTTATTGGTGCTCGGGATAGATTTGCCACGCTTCCAGTCACCCAGATTGCCTGTGCTAATCTTCAGCTGTTGACAGAAAGCCTTCTTCGTCATGCCTCGTTCGGCAATCAGGTGTTCAATTCGCTCATAGATCGACTGCATGCAAGAACCGCCTTCCAACCGTAATAATCAACCCATATCATATGATAGAATTATAGCACAACGTTAGCCCAATAAAACTTCTGAAGCATCTTCATTTTCCAAATATCAATGATTACATCTCGACCACTTCGCATTCCATTTCCACGATCAGTCCAAGCCTTAACTAAAAAAAGCTCCGCATTGTCTTCGGAGAAACGTACTGCAGATAGAGCTTTTTATGTACAATCCTTAAACACACATCACCACAAATTCGTTCCTGCCTTGCCAGCAGCAGTACTACCCCAAGCTTCACTTTTCTTCTTGGTCCGACGCCGTGTCATCATCCTGTTCAGCCTGGTAGAGATAACCGCGACCTTCTTTACTTTCCTTAAATTTGCGATAGCGGGTAAACTCAATGTATTCACTGATAAAAGACTGCTCCGCAGTCGACAATTCACTCTCCTGGCAATCCAATTGCCGCAACACGTTAAAAAAATAATCCTCCCGCTTTTCCCGAACAATGGCTTCTTTCGATAAACGCCCTACCATAAGCCAGTCCAGGCTCACATCGAAAAACGAAGCAATTTCAATCAGTTTATTGGTGCTCGGGATAGATTTGCCACGCTTCCAGTCACCCAGATTGCCCGTGCTAATCTTCAGCTGTTGACAGAAAGCCTTCTTCGTCATGCCTCGTTCGGCAATCAGGTGTTCAATTCGCTCATAGATTGACTGCATGCAAGAACCGCCTTCCAACCGTAATAATCAACGCATAGTCACATGATAGAATTATAGCATAATATTTATGAAGGCTCAGCCTATAATATCCAGAATCCATTCAAGTTACTAACACCATACGTGGAACTCGGGAGCTCATCGCAATTCTCTTCCCAAGACCTAGTCTCTTTATGTTTTTCACCAACGTAACATGATCACATGATCCTAACACTTTCATTCAACTCGCTCGATCTTGATCGCAGTTGCTTGAACCGGATAACTCTCCTGGTATCGCCCTGTTGTCCATATACGTACCCGATCATCGACCTCCGCAGTATAGGCAACCCCATCTGTCGTAAGTATATAAGTTTGAGAAACTGACCCTATGCCAACAACCGTTATTGTTTTTTCCCCTTTTTCTGTGACGACAGCTTCAAAATCCGCCTCCCTCGACACATCGACAGCCCCTTGATCCCGATAATCATCCAAGCTGTCATTGGTAACATCTCCACACCCAGCTGTAAATATAAACATTAACATCAACACCAGTACATAACCTGACCAATTTAAAGACCTTGAACGTGTCATGCCCACCCCTCCAGTTCATAACCGTTATATAGAAGTAACGTCGGAAGAGCTATTTTAGTTACACACCTACTATAAATAAGAAGCAGTGGGGAAGGATAAAGAAAAATGGACCCTCATGAATTAATCATGAAAGTCCATTCCCATGTGTTGCTGTGATGCGGTCGAGAGGACTCGAACCTCCACGGGTATACACCCACTACCCCCTCAAGATAGCGTGTCTGCCATTCCACCACGACCGCATATTTAATTGTTTTGTAAATGGTGAGCCATGAAGGACTCGAACCTTCGACACCCTGATTAAAAGTCAGGTGCTCTACCAACTGAGCTAATGGCTCTTGATGTAACTCCACCTGAGGTTATGCCATGCTTCATTGAATGATACAGAGCAGTGAACTTTAAAGAAATCCTAATCAAGAATGCGAATCTCTAAACGGTGAAGAAAAGAGGTAATAAAATTACTATGACCCGTAGAGGATACTCTCACTCCGTTCGAGACTGCGAAGCAGTTGCTAACGAAGTAATCCTCCGACGAACCCTTGGGATTCTCATCCCTTGATATAGTAATAAATTACTATGACCCGTAGGGGATTCGAACCCCTGTTACCTCCGTGAAAGGGAGGTGTCTTAACCCCTTGACCAACGGGCCTTATGAACAAGTTGTCTTTCTTGGCGACAAGAATGAGTATATCACAGGAAAATAGATTAGTGCAACACTTTTTTTATATTTTTTTGAAGACAAATAATTATCCTTATTTACTATTATTTTAGCCCTCTAATCGGCTTATTCACTAAAATTTCACCTAACAAATTGACCTATTTCCCTTCTCTCACACTTTCCTTCTTTCACGCTTAGTATAGACCTAATCGTTTAATACAAAAAATCATAAACTTGTCATGCCTATACGCTGAGTTTGTAAATTAACGTAAAAAAACTTATAAAAACTTATTTTCACTTACAACATTGCACATCTCATTATTATTACTTATAATTTAACTATAGTACAACGCACGGTCATCCCTAAATCAAGGAGGCTTTACGTTTGTTTCAGGAAGAACGCATGCAGCTCATCATTGAGCATTTACGCAAACACAATCGTATCTCGGCTGAAGAGATCGTAACATTATTTGATGTATCCCGAGATACTGCGCGCCGTGATCTGATTAAGCTTGAAGAACAAGAAGCCATCATCCGCACACGTGGCGGTGCCATTCTCCCCTCTCCTCCACAGGAATTCAGATCGTATCAGGAAAGACTCAAGTATGTTTCCGAGGAAAAAAGAGCGATTGGAAAACTCGCTGCTGCTCTTGTTCGTTCAGGTGAAACCATTATTCTGGATTCCTCTACAACTGTGCAGGCCTGCGCAGAGAATTTGAACGGCAAATCCTGCACCGTGATTACCAACTCGTTACACTCTGCCGAGCTGTTATCCAATCACACTGCAGTTCAAATCCGCCTGCTTGGCGGCAAACTCGATAAGGAACAGCGTTATGTATATGGAACACCTGTGATCGAAACTCTTTCCCACTACTATGTGGATAAAGTTTTTATCGGCATTGGCGGTCTCACACTGGATGGCTTCAGTGCTTCCGAAGAAGAGGGCAAGATTAAACATCAAATGATGAAATCTGCCAAAAAGGTCATTGTGCTTGCTGACCATTCCAAAATGGGCAGACGTTATGGCTACCGTTTTGCAGACTGGACTCTGGTTGACGTATTCATTACGGATCAAATGCCGAATCAGGAGTGGATTGATTTTTTAACAGAACAACAGGTTGATCTACTTATTCCCGAACCTACACAAGAAAAGGAGTTGTAAAGATATGAAATTATTCGCTACCGATCTGGATGGAACGCTGCTGAATCGAGATAGCCAGATTAGCCGTGAAAACGCAGAGGCTGTTCAAAAAGCACAACAGGCTGGCATGAAAGTTACCATCGCCACAGGACGTGTATATTCAGATGTTGTTGCGATCAGCCGCCAGGGCGGAATCAAAACCCCGATTATCGGCTCCAACGGCGCAACCATTCATGACGAGAACGGAGAACGCTTATTCCACCTTCCGCTGGAACGGGACACAGCCGCGTCTGTCATGCAATGGCTGGAGGATGAGCACATTTATTATGAAGCTTCGACTCAGATGGGGATTTATGCCGCTATCAGCACTCACGAAGCAATGCTTGCCGAGCTGGAACGTGTTTTAGGCTCAAAACCAGGCGAAGATATCGAGCGCATGATTCATTCCATCAAAAAACATTACAACAAAAAAGACTATCACCGTGTGAAAAACCATCTCGAAATTCCGGCAGAGGCATGTATCTACAACATTATGGCCTTCTCCATGAATCCGGAAAAAGTCCAAGCCGGACGCGAGCACTTCTCGTCCAGATCCGATGTTGCCATGGTTGTATCCTTTGAGCATAACTTCGAGATGCAGCACCCGGATGTGTCCAAGGGCAATGCGCTTACGAAGCTGGCAGAACACCTGAATATCTCCATGAAGGACACTGCCGCTATCGGCGATAACTTCAATGATGTTTCCATGCTGCAAATGGCAGGACTCGGCATTGCGATGGGCAACGCTGAACCTGAGATTCGTGCCATGGCTAAAGCCATCACACGCACCAATGTTGAGCATGGCGTCGCTCATGCCATTTATAGTTTACTCGAAGGCAAACCTATTGCTCCTGTGGAAACCATTGTTTCCGAAGGCCAGTAAAAGGTTCTTATAGTGGAAACAAGCACAGACTCGTTAACCGAGCCTGTGCTTGTTTATTATTCAGCCACATGTTAAGTAGTGCCCTCTCGCTCGCTCTCAATCGCCCTCATTTTCCAGCTATTTCTCTGCCCGAAAATTCTCTCCCTGTCTCTCTCCCAGCCCGTAATAATGACGGAAATTATAAATCAATGGATGCCATTGCTCCGGATCAACCCTGTTGATCTCCGAGATCAGACGAGTATGGGCGTGTACCTTCACCGCTTTCACTTCTACTATTGCCATAAACGGCGTATGCTCCGGGAGGCGTATATGTTGTACAACCGCTTCTATCTGAAGCGGACATTCTGCTATTTTATCAGGCGCCACCTGAATTGAATGCTGAGATGTCAATCCCGCTGCAGTGAATTTATCCTGACAAAACGCGTATCCCATCTGTCTTTTAACTTCGGGCACAGGGAAGCTTCCTGTTGTGCGCCCCAGCGCTTCAACGTTTTGCCACATGGAGGCATCCGGCAGATTAATGACACACTCGGGATGACGGCAGAGGTTTTCATAACCTTTGCCCTGCGTGCCAACACCCAGCACAAGACAGTCTCCCAGTGCCCAAGATGACGATAGTGGAGAAAGATTGGTAGATCCGTCTTTATTTAATGTGCTCAGAATGATGACAGGTGTTCCGTAGTATAAAATACTTGGGTTAATGGTCTCATGACGATCCGTCTGATCCCATTCACTAGTTTGTTTTGTAGTGTTGCGCTGTTGCATCTTGTTCCTCACCTTACACCTCTCCTGTTCGGATAATTAGAATTCAAAACTGATTGTAATACAGCATTAGTTCAGCTATCATCGAAGTATGAATGCATATCCGAATATCACTGTTATTGCCTCACTTATTGCTGATACAAGTCGCTCTATATTCCTCGCCGCTTTGCTTGATGGACGGGCGTTGCCTGCAGGAGAACTCGCCTATATGGCAGGTGTGAGTCCACAGACAGCAAGTAATCATCTCGCTAAACTGGTAGCCGGAGGATTACTGCAAGTAGAACAGCAAGGTCGTCATCGGTATTATCGTCTTGCTAGCCAGGAAATCGCTGATCTGATTGAGAAAATGGCCAGCATCGCTCCACCGGCACAGATTCGCTCCTTAAAGCAATCCAGTCAACTGCAGCAGTTAAGTCATGCACGCACCTGTTACGATCATCTGGCCGGGAAACTCGGGACTTCACTCTGTGAAGCTTTGCTTGAGAGTGGTTATCTGGTTGAACCTAATGAGCCGCAAAGTAAGGATTATCTAATCACGGAGAAAGGATCGCAGTGGTTGAGCTCCTTTGGAATCAAGCTTCAATCAAAGCCAGGATCACGCCGGGCCATCGCTCGTAAATGCCTGGACTGGAGCGAACGCCGTCATCACCTATCCGGTTTGCTTGGTGAACAGCTTTTTCACCGGTTACTTGAACTGAATTGGATTCGTCAAAAACCAGGAAGCCGCTCTATTGAAGTAACCGAGGCTGGAAAGTCAGGATTATACGAGGTGTTGGAAATTTCCCTGTAGACGAATTACACGTTAAAAAACCAAAAAGACCTCTTCAAAATGAATGATTAAATCATTCCATTTGAAGAGGTCTTAACTTTTTGATGAAAACGGAGAGAGGCATACTCTCACTTCGTTCGAGACTGCGATGTATCGCTATCGAAGCCTATGCTCCGACGAACCTTTACGGTTCTCATCCCTGGCATTGAAGTATTCTCAGAACGGAGAGAGAGGCATACTCTCACTTCGTTCGAGACTGCGATGTATCGCTATCGAAGCCTATGCTCCGACGAACCTTTAGGGTTCTCATCCCTGACATTGAAGTATTCTCAGAACGGAGAGAGAGGGATTCGAACCCTCGCACCGCTTACGCAGTCTAACCCCTTAGCAGAGGGTCCCCTTATAGCCACTTGGGTATCTCTCCAAGAAATGGCTCCCCGAACAGGACTCGAACCTGTGACAACTCGATTAACAGTCGAGTGCTCTACCAACTGAGCTATCAGGGAAAATTAACTTGAATAACATTAATTTATCATGATTAATAATTCAAGTCAACATGCCTTCCATCAATTTTTACAACCGATTTAAAAAGTGCCAGATCAGATGTTTTGAAGTGTCAATTTCCCCGAGCATCGACCGCAGCGATAACGCTTTGGGTCTATCTTACGTTTACGCAAATATTCCATGCCACAGCTCTTGCACAACAGCTTGTATCGATATGGCAGCGGTTTTCTGCCCTTATCTCCAGGGAGTGATTGACAGAACCTTGAGCCGCCAACTTTCTGCAAAAGCGCCTTGAATTCAGGGTCACGATGCTGATACCCCCGTCCTCGTATATGCAGATGATAGTGGCACAGCTCGTGTTTAATAATTTTTTCTACCTCGTCTTTTCCGTACACTTCCAGCTGATGCGGATTAATTTCAATTCGATGGCTCTTGAGCATGTAACGCCCGCCTGTTGTCGTCAGACGACGGTTGAAAATCGCCTCATGGGTGAACGGAACCCCGAAGTGCTCCAGTGAAATCTGCTCAATCCATTGCTGCAGTTCCTTGTTTTCCATCGTTGTTCCTTCCTGCACCCCCTCGGCGCGTTTGTTTTTCTGGCACAATACTTGAATTTTAACCGTTTCGTAGGCTACACTGTCAAGTAGAATGTATGAGGGGAGATTAATACTCGTTATGCCTACAATGCGCTATGTCATCCTGCAGCAGGGGCAGCAATTGCAGTTTGTTGAAATGCCTGCGGACTATGCTTACCAACTCAGTGCACTTAATCTGCGTCTGCACAAGGAAATTGATAAACTCACTGCAGCAGATGTACCCGTCCTGCCCTGGGCTATTGCCGAATGTGATCAGCTTGACCTACTAAACGAAAACCTGTCCATTATCGGCGGCCTTGATTATATCAATGCTCTTGAAGAGCGTTTCGCCGCTCTGCGTGAAAGCAATTATCCGCTGATCTCCCTGTTAACCGAGATTCGGGCGTTACAAGCCCAACTGGAACAATGGTATGAGGAAGAAATGGAATAATGTTCGTCAAAGTGCAAAGCGTGCCGCCTCTGATCAGGGTGATGCGCTTTTTTTGCATCCAGATGCTCATAGTTTTCTTCAGGATTATGGCTCTGCATGGAGTTTATTAATCCCATCTCCACTCATTTTTAATTCCAACCTCTTTTTTTAACGATCTCAGATGAGCTTATTTAGGCTAAATAGGGTTCTCTAAAAATGTAACGATCCCCAGAAACCTTATTTTGCTGAAAACCCACGATAAATGCCCATTTTTACACCAATTTGCCCAAATAAGCTTCCCTGAGATCGTTAGAAAATAAAAGCGTCTAATATCAGCCAAATAGCGTTTCTGGAGATCGTTAGAATTTGAAAGTAATGTCCCTTCCAAATGATCCATCTTATGTGACCTATTCATTTTCAGTTGACCTTGATTAATCTCGCACAGTCCAGGCTATTGCTACATATGCTAACGTACATATGAATTATGCAAAAGGAGGAGATTCCTTTGCCTCAATGGCTCTGCAACCAGCTTATGCGAGCGTTTCACAAAAAGGACAGTCGCCAGATCAAGCTGCTGAACGAATGTTGGTATTTCTATCGCAGCAAACCTGCGAACGGTTCACAGCGCAGCGTGGAGAATGAAATTTAAGCTGACCTAAAAAAGCTGGCTACCTTCTGATGATCTCTGCTTTAACTTGGCTTTTCAATTCAATTCGGTCTTATTCCCTGGGCCATCTTACTGAGCACCTCACCTCCAAACTTGAGCGTCTCCTCCATACCATGCCATTGTCCAATATAATCATCCATTTCCTATCCGAGCATGACAAACGCGAATACTTAAGTACAAACAGCCTTCCCGAATCGGGAAGGCTGTGCCCTTTCATACGCTACAATACAACATGCTAGACATGCTCAGTACGCTTTACATCAACCGCACCACGCCCGCACATCGCATCATATTATATCTTTACTTAACGCCACACGCACACACCTCATAGGACCGTACATTCCCCCTACTCCGTGCCCGCACATTGCATCATCTTACAATCTTTACTCTACATCATGCGCACACCCCATAGGGCCTTATATCCCCCTACTGCGTACCCGCACGTTGCATCATATTACAATCTTTACTTTACACCATGCGCACACCCCATAGGGCCTTATATCCCCCTACTCCGTGCCCACACATCGCGATACCTTCTTCCATCATGGCTTTGTGCTCGCTCATTCACACTTGAACATCGCAATAAGCCTTATTTTCCATCTAAAGAATTACTTGGCAGATGCAGGTTTTTTCATGGTCAGGCCGACACGGCCTTTTTTCGTATCTACATTCATCACCCAGACCGTTACATTATCGCCAACAGATACGACATCCATCGGATGTTTTACATATCCGTTACTCAGTTGAGATATATGAACAAGTCCGTCGCTCTTGATTCCGATGTCTACGAAGGCACCGAAGTCAATTACGTTGCGCACAGTACCCTGCAATTCCATACCTTCCACCAGATCTTCGATTTTCAACACGTCCGTACGGAAGATTGGCAGCGGCATTTCCTCACGCGGATCGCGCCCAGGACGCTGCAAGCTGTCCAGAATGTCGCGTAGTGTAGGCACACCTACATTGAGCTTCACAGCCAGCTGCTCTGTCTGCTGTTCAGACAGCAGCACAGATAACTCTTTGCTTCCAAGCTTGTCCAGCTCGATCTGAAGCTCCTTGAACAGCTGGTCTACGACCTTATACGACTCAGGGTGAATTGGCGTGCGATCCAGCGGGTTTTCTCCTTCCGAGATGCGCATGAAGCCAACGCACTGCTCATACGTTTTGGCACCAAGACGAGGAACCTTCTGCAGCTGGCGACGGTTTGTGAAGCGTCCATTCTCTTCTCGATATTTAACGATGTTTTTGGCAATGGTTGCATTGACTCCGGCTACATAAGACAACAATGACGGTGAAGCCGTGTTCACATCCACGCCGACATGGTTAACTGCGGATTCCACAACGGCCTTCAGGCTCTCTTCCAGAACCTTCTGGGATACGTCATGCTGATACTGCCCTACACCGATTGCTTTTGGATCAATTTTCACCAGCTCAGCCAGCGGGTCCTGCACCCGGCGCGCAATAGATGCGGCACTGCGTTCAGCCACGTCCAGATCAGGGAACTCCTCCTGGGCCAGCTTGGAGGCGGAGTACACACTGGCACCTGCCTCGTTTACAATCAGGTAAACCAGACTCTCGTCACCATTCTCCTGAATAATCTCGGCTACAAACTGCTCGGTCTCACGTGACCCGGTACCGTTACCGATGACAATCAATCCAATGTCGTACTGCTTGATCATTCGGTGGAATACTTCTGCCGCTTCCCGTTTCTTGTTATGCGGAGGTGTCGGATAAGTTACCGCTACTTCCAGCAGTTTGCCTGTATCGTCTACAACCGCCAGTTTACAGCCTGTACGATATGCAGGATCGACACCGAGTACACGTTTTCCATGAATTGGAGGCTGTAACAGCAGATTACGCAGATTGGCGGAGAATACCGAAATCGCCTGGTTCTCCCCTTTTTCCGTAAGCTCCGCGCGCACTTCACGCTCAATGGACGGTGCAATCAACCGTTTGTATGCATCCTCAATCACAGCTCGCAAAATGTCCTGTACCGCAGAAGCTCCGCGGATAATCTGACCTTCCATATGACGGTGAGCCGGCTCGGCCGGAACATCAAGCCCAACCTTGAGAATGCCTTCGCGTTCTCCGCGGTTAATCGCCAGAATTCGGTGCGGCGGCATTTTTTTCGCTAATTCCCGATAGCTGTAATAATTCTCGTATACCGACTCCTGCTCGGTATCTTTAGCCTCTGAAGTAAGCTGACCATGATCGAGCGTATATCTGCGAATCCAGGCACGAATAGCTGCATCATCGGCAATGTTCTCGGCGAGAATGTCCTTGGCGCCTTGCAGGGCAGACTCCGCATCGTCAACACCCAGTTCTGCATTGATGTAACGTGCAGCCTCTTGAAGAATATCTCCCTGCTTAGGCTGTCCCCAGATCCACACCGCAAGCGGCTCCAGACCTTTTTCTTTGGCCACACTGGCACGAGTTTTCCGTTTCTGACGATACGGACGGTACAGGTCCTCCACTTCCTGCAGCTTTACAGCTTGCGTAATGGATTTCGCCAGTTCTTTCGTCAGCTTGCCCTGCTCGTCTATGATACGAATGACCTCCAGCTTGCGGTCCTCCAGATTACGAAGATACACAAGTCTCTCTTCGATCTGGCGCAGCTGGTTCTCATCCAGTTCTCCTGTCATTTCTTTACGGTAACGCGCGATAAACGGAATGGTATTGCCTTCGTCCAGCAGCTCGGATGTCGTACGAACCTGCTTCAAAGACAGTGACAGTTCCTTGGCTACCTGTTTGATAATTCGTTCTTGGCGTTCCGCCTTTAATGCTTCTTCATTGAGTTCCAGAACCGTTTCCTGATCAGACAAATAAATCCCTCTTTCCTTCCCGAATACTTCATGCTTCTCATTTCAGGGCAGCTCTGCTGCTGTAATAACAGTATTAGTTACATCTCCAAGCTCATGCGGCTTAGTTCACACTCTACCCTATATTATCACAAAATCACGCTGAATTTTCTATCCTTCCGCAGGCATGCATCCTATTGCGTTGTTACACTCCTCAACATCCTTCCCTGTTGAACGAAAAAAAGACCGGGAATGCCATAATGACATCCTCGGGTCTTCTTCATTAGAAAAAAAACTGGAATAGCGTGCGTTCGCCTGAAAGCTTTCTGCAAGAAAGCTACATCGGAAGCATATGCTTATCTCCGGATTCTCCCCTTTTGAAAAGGGAATTCAAAAATATGGGGATAACCGCTACTCTCCAGGTTATTCTGTCATCGGAGTGGACTGTGTAAAATCTCTAGTTCAAGTTATTTACACACGCTCAAATCGGAACATTTCGCTCAAATAATCTCCCGACTCGCTACCCACAGCGATACCGCCATACATCAAGGCATCACCAGTAAATGTCTCTGATCCGCCTTTCAGACGATAGTCCGCATCTGGATCGAGCCCTTTCAACTTCAGTCGCTGAAGCGGTGCATTCGGTTCAGAGAGAACACGGAAGTAGAATACAATTACTTCACTGCCATCAGGTGCAATGAACATCCATGCTGTCTCGTTGCCTTCAAATGGGCTAAGCAGACGGCGGAATTTACCATATTGCACGGTGCTGCGAATTTCCTTGTACAGCTCAACCTGCGCCTTCACAATAGCATTTTCTTCTTCTGTGAACTTTGTCAGATCCAGCTCATACCCGAAGTTGCCCGACATAGCGACATGACCGCGAATCTCCAAAGACGTGATGCGGTTTACCTGATGGTTAGGCACAGCTGAAATATGTGATCCCATCGAGCTTACAGGGTATACCAGACTTGTCCCATATTGAATCCGCAAACGGGAAATGGCATCCGTGTTATCGCTCGTCCATGCCTGAGGCATGTAATACAGCATACCCGGGTCAAAACGTCCGCCGCCGCCGGAGCAGCTTTCGAACAAAATATTCGGGAAGGCTGTAACGATACGCTCCATCACCTCATACAGTCCGAGCATGTAGCGATGAGCCGTTTCACGCTGTCTGTCAGCCGGGAGCAAAGCAGAGCCCACCTCTGTCATGCTCCGGTTCATGTCCCATTTCACATAAGTAATGGGTGCAGACCCCAGAACATCAGACAGCATGCGCACAATTTCGTCACGCACATCCTGACGGGAGAAGTCCAGCACAAGCTGCTGTCTTCCCTCAGTGCGGCGGCGATCCGGTACATGCAGACACCAGTCGGGATGTGCACGATACAGCTCACTGTCCGGCGAGATCATCTCTGGCTCGAACCACAGACCAAACTGCATATCAAGACCTGTTACACGGTTAGCGAGGTCATCCAGCCCTTGTGGAAGCTTGTTCTTGTCTACAATCCAGTCCCCTAACGACGAGTTATCACTGTCCCGGTGACCAAACCAGCCATCGTCCAGCACGAACAATTCAATGCCAAGCTGTTGACCCGCACGTGCAATCTGCTCGATTTTGTCCGCATTGAAATTAAAATACGTCGCCTCCCAGTTGTTTACCAGCACCGGACGCTCTGCATTGCGGAATTTACCGCGTGCCAGACGTTCCCGGTACAGCTCGTGGTAGGATTGGGACATGCCATCCAGACCTGCTGCAGAGTAAACCATCACCGTCTCCGGGGTCTGGAACGATTCCTGCGGCTCAAGCTTCCAGCTGAACTCAAACGGATTGATACCAACGGATACACGTGTTGTAAAGAACTGGTCCACTTCTGCCTGTGCGGTAAAGCTTCCGCTGTATACCAGACTGAAGCCGTATACTTCGCCATGATCTTCGTCCGTTCCCGGTGTCATCAGGGCAATGAACGGATTCTGCTGATGGCTGCTGGCGCCGCGACGGCTCTCAATGCCCTGCAAACCGGAAGCAAGCGGACGGCGAACGATATCACGTTCACGGGTCCAAGCACCCGAGAGCTGCAGCAGCTCATAATCCGCATGCGGCAGATCTACTGAAGAGCTGAGAGCCCGAAGCACATTCACGACGTGAGCACTCTCATTTACGATACGCATAGAGCGTGTAATGGCATTAAAAGCAGTAAAGGCAGTATACATCAGTTCAATTTTAACGCCTGAAACCTTGTCCTGCATCTCGATAATCAGCGTGTCTGCTTCATCCTCGGATTCAACATACGTTGCAGGCAGTCCCGCTAACGCCTCTTTCCCCTTCATCACTCGGTGGCCTTTATACGTAAATTCGGATACCGATGAGCCATTCTCCAGCTCCAGTTGAACTGCCGGGTTGCGGAAATCACTCGTACCATACACGGGCAGCTCCACTGGCAGGGTGTCGAACGAGATTGTGCGATCCTCAGGCACCGGGTTCGGGCTGAAGGACGCTCTTTCGGTCCGTACATGAAGCCAGCTCAGGTCGGTATCACGCAATTTTTTGCCATAATACAAATGCACCAGATATCCCGAAGGCAGCACTTGAAGTACGTAACTCGCCTCACGGGTCTGTAAATGGAACTGAAGTTTCTCTTGATTGATGTAAATGCTCATATGTCTCCTCCATCTATCTATATAGGTCTTTCGGGTAAACGGTTTCTCAGGTTTCATTATAGCGAAAAGCTTCTCAATGTTCTACGCTTTCAAGTATTTCATCACGCTTAACCAAAAGAGCGCATAACACCTCCTAAGGTATCATACGCTCTCTTGGTTACATTCTGAAATTGTGTGTTCCTTCACAGGAACATCCGTTGTCATCGAACAGGCGACAAAACGCCTACAGCGCTATGTTATCGACCTAGAAATCAATTAAGCCCAAGCTGATCTGCAACGCTTCGTTGACCAGTTTCATGGTCTCTTCATCCAAATGCGTAATTTTGTCAGTCAGCCTCTGCTTATCAATCGTCCGAATCTGTTCGAGCAAAATCACCGAGTCCCGGTCAAAGCCATGAGCAGCCGCATCAATCTCGACATGCGTCGGCAGCTTTGCCTTCTGAATCTGAGCGGTAATAGCCGCCACGATACAGGTTGGACTGAACCGGTTGCCGATATCGTTCTGGATCACCAGAACCGGCCTGACTCCACCTTGCTCGGAACCGACAACGGGAGAAAGATCCGCAAAAAAAACGTCACCACGTTTTACGATCACTGTCTACACCCCGCTAACTAAGCGGTCCAGAGTGCTGTCCGCATCTTCCTCCGCGTGAAAGGCTTCGCATGCCATGGTCAGATTAATCTTCGCCATCTCCATGTACCCTCGCTGCATTGATTCACGGATGAAACGTTTCTTCCGCTCCGTCAAGTACAGCTTCATCGCTTGCCTAATCAATTCGCTGCGGTTGGAATTCTCCAGCGCTACGATGCCATCCACTTCCTGCAAAAGATAATCAGGCAAACTGATCATAATCCGCTTGGTGTTCTGCAAGTTGGCCACCTTTCTTCCACCCCCACAAACCTTTCGCCATTGTGAACCAGTATTACGCTTTTCCAGAACTTTTATACAAAGGAATATATATGCCCCGCGTATATCAAGTATGCTGTACTCCATTATAAACACGGGAAACATTATTCGTACAGACCAAACATCGCATTTCAGGATTTTATTCCGAATATCGTACATATTTCGCGATGCGGCGACAGTTTTCCTTCTGTTCTGAAAAAAAGTTTGCTGGTAATCGTGTCCAATTAGCGAATCAGATTGTCAAAAGCGGATTCATTCTGGCGACTACCTCACCATCACGGATATAGACCCGTGGAATGCGATGGGCCATCATGCAGATCACTTCATAGTCAATCGTACCTAGCTGGTCTGCCACCTCGCTGGCGGTAATGACTCCGTCCAACTGGTGGCCGATGAGAACAACCTCTTCGCCGGCTTGAATTTCTTCCGCTTCCTGTGCGAAAGATTGCAGCGACACCATACACTGGTCCATGCAGATTGTACCGACAACAGGAACACGGCGGCCGCGCACAAGGACTTGCGCTTTGCCCGTCAGCATTCTTGAGAATCCATCTGCATAACCGATAGGCAAGGTCGCTATTCGTTCATTTTCCTGCGTAAAATAACGGGTCCCATAACTGATTCCCCAATGAGGGGGCAATGTTTTGACCAGAACCGCTTTGGTCTTCAGTGTCAATACCGGGAGCAGCTTCACTGCCTGATGATTCACCTCAGTGGAAGGGTACAGCCCATACAGGCTGATGCCTACACGCACCATATCATACGATAATTCAGGTGTATCAATGGCAGCGGCACTGTTCGCCGTATGTATAATCGGGATGACACATCCCTGATCCCTGAGCGTCTGTGCAACGCTCTGAAACCGTTGATACTGCTCCAGCGTATAGGTCTTGTCTTGTTCATCTGCTTTGGCATAGTGCGTGAACATGCCTTCAAGCATAACCTGCTCCATGGAGGACACTTCTTGAATAAATTCAATGGCCTCATGTCCAGGCAGCAGCCCCAGTCTGCCCATACCACTATCAATTTTGATATGCACTTTCAGCTTATTGGCAAAGCAGCTGGCATCCTGTTGTCTGATTGCCTCAAGCACATCTCTGCTAAACAATGTGATGGTCACATCATGCTGCCATGCTGCAGCAACACCTTCAGGCGGTGTATAACCCAATACCAGAATCGGACTTGTAATACCGTGCAGACGCAGTTCAAGCGCTTCGTCAAGAAAGGCCACGCTTAAATAATCCACACCCAGTCGTTCCAGTTCTCGGGCCATCTCCACCGCGCCATGCCCATATGCGTTGGCTTTAACACAGGCGAGAAATTTTGTCCTCTGAGGCAAAGCCTCCCGGAAAGCTGTTACATTGCTTCGCAGATGATCCAAATTAATCTCTACCTGGGTCGGCCGATATTGTCCTTGCACGTTAAGTCACCTTCTCTAGTCTTCTTAATCCGGCTCACGTCAGACTCCATCGTAATGCTACAGCATGTGACTGTCAAATGAACAGAAATTTCACAGCTGTGAAGTTATGCAACAGCAGCCTGGTTGTGACCCTAATCAAGCACAGAAGAAGAGCAGTAAGCAATATAATCTGATGGCTACCAGCATGAAGGGTGCACCTCAAATATATTCTGCTTACATCGACATATTACCCGCTTCAGTCCGCATAGAAGCGTATTTTGTTTATTTTGGACTGAACTGCCAGCATCTTCTGTACTTAATTGAAACGGAACAGAGCATTGCAGAAACGAAACAGAGCACCAGAGAAACGACGTCTCCGATGCTCTATAGCATTCCTTATGACAAGACCGCTATGCGTGTCCTTTTTATTTGCCTGACTCTTCCTGCATGGAGGTCGCGATACGCACCATCTCATTCTCAGGCAAGTCCGCGCTGGTAATCCGGTATTCCACACCATCAACGGTCCATGTCAGCGTCTGTAAAGCATCTCCGCTAATCATACCTGCCGTGAATCCGAGATCAACCAGACGTGAAGGAGCAAGAGACACGGCACGATCCTGAGGTCTTGCTTCAAAAATCGTGTAGTTATATGTGCCCTCGTAGCGAAGCAGGACGGAATAATCCCCGGCTTCCTCCAAAATCTGATCATCCTTCAGCTTGACTCCTTCGGGTGCATATGTCGGTTGAATGACACCAAAGCTGTCTGATTCTTTCGGTGCAGCTGAGGTAGGCTCTTCGCTTCCCTGCTCACTGGTTGCCCCTGCTGATCCTTCATGATTTTCAGTTCCTTGCGGCTTCGTTCCATCGCTCACACCGGACTGTCCGTCAGTAACAGCTCCATCGGCATCCGGCGTCTGAGGATTCGCAGGCTGTTGTGCGCCTGCATCATCGGTCTTCTCTGCTGGAGCTGCACCCGCACCTGCATCTGTTCCAGTTCCGTTTCCTGTTTTATTTCCCTCTTCCGTTGCAGCCGTCATATTCCGCTGCATGTCAAAAGCATCTTTGCCAAAATCAGCTCCAAATTTGAAGCTGTCAAACTTCACGTCCACAACGACATTAGCGTTGGAGTCGGATACCTCCACCTGTTTCGGAGCGTAATCACTTTTATTCAGCCAGATTTTCTGTCTGACCAGTGCATGTGTATTGTAGTTGGCGGCGACATCAAATACATAGCTCTCTTTTTCATCGGCAAACTGACGAGTTTTATCTCCGGTAATGCTGCGAATCAACGTTTCATACAAGTAAACCTGACCCTGATTGTCCGGCCAATCGCTTTGGAAGCGGAAGCTTTTGTTCTGACTCGGTGTCAGTACAAACACGCCTTCATCATTGCGAAGCACAATCTGAGTAACATCCTTCTTGGCATTTGTCAGTGCAATACGATAATAGGAAGGCTTCTGATGCCACACCTCGACCTTATACTGCTGCGGTGTTTCTCCAGTATGCAGTGTCATGACACCTGCTCCCTGATAACTTTCCATCTCTCCAACGACTTCGTTCAGATCTTTGACCACAGCTGCCGCATCCTTCTTCCCGCAGGCGGCAAGTAAGGCCGATAAGACCAATACCATGGCAAGCATCCATGATATTCGGCGCATGACATCATCCCCTTTAGCACATGTTTTCACTTCAGGATTGTGCATACAGCAGAACCCCTACTTGATTAGTACATGTTATGAGGGACTTGTTCGATATATGCGGACTAGTTTGACAAGCAATGCCCGAAACGGTGAAAAACTCAGGTCTGAGAAGCAAATCCGTCTCGGGAAGGATGAGAATTTTATCCAAAACAGGGATAATGAACAAAGGCATAATCGATGCCACAGGTTCTCAGAATGGAGGGATGGAAATGACAATCAAAACTACGACTGAAACCACAGCCACACCAATTCAAAATAAACTTGAAGGATTAGACAACTTTGTCACCAAGCAACTTGAACAATGGAAGGGAGTTGGCACAGCAGTTGCTGTCATTCACAAGGATCAAGTCATCTGGTCCAAAGGATATGGTTACCGTGATCTGGAAAAAAAACTGAAGGTTACGTCTGATACCCTGTTTGCCATTGGCTCCAGCACCAAAGCATTCACCGCAACAGCAGCGGCACAGCTTGTCGATGAGGGACTGCTCGACTGGGATCAACCAGTCAATAGCTACTTGCAGGATTTCCAGATGTTCGATCCAGTTGCAACAGACCGCCTAACTATGAGGGATATGTTATGTCACCGTTCAGGTCTGCCAAGGCATGAAATGGTCTGGTACAATTCCCCTCGCTCCAGAGAAGAACTGGTGCACAGCCTGCGCTACCTTGAACCGAACCAGAACTTCCGCAGTAAATGGCAGTATCAAAACCTGATGTACATGACTGCTGGTTATCTCATCGGTCACCTCAAGGGAACTTCATGGGAGCAGGTTGTTCGAGACCAATTGTTAACCCCGCTGGGTATGAACTCCAGTCTTTTTACGGTCCAAGAAATGCAGGAGCAGGCGGACTACGCACTGCCTTACATGGAGCAGGAAGGGCAGAATGTGAGCATACCTTTTCGTGTCATTGATGCAATCGGCCCTGCCGGCTCAATCAACAGCAACCTGAAGGATATGACTGCATGGCTTCAGCTCCAGGTACAGCGTGGCAAATGGCAGGACAAAGCTCTCGTTTCCACAGAACAGATGGCCGAAATTCACCGACCTCAGATGGTTTCTGATTCTCCGTTTCACAGCAAAGAACTGCCTGTCAGCACATACGGCCTCGGGTGGATGATAGAGCCTTACCGAGGACACGCCATGATTCACCATGGCGGAGCTATCGACGGTTTCGCTTCACAAGTTGCCTTTTTGCCGGATGAGCAGATCGGGATCGTTGTTTTATGCAATACCAATGGAAGTGTTATCCCTTATACGGTTGCCTTTTATATTATGGACTGTGTGCTCGGATTGGAGCCTAAGGACTGGACCTCCACCCTTTTGAAACTCATGGGACAGGGAGAGGAAGAAACAAAACCTGAGAAGAACCCTGCTGTGCTTCCCCTGGATGCTCCGGCCTCTACTTATACTGGAATTTACAAACATCCTGGTTATGGGGAACTGCTTGTGCATGAGACAGATCAGGGGCTGCAAACGAGATTCAACAACATTGACATGCCTATGCAGTATGTCGGCAAGCATACGTTCTCTGTCTCACTGGTCCTGTTTGGCTTGGATATGGATTTTACATTTGAGGTAAGCGAGGATCAGCCCGTACCAGCTGCCTCGGTATCCGCTCCGTTGGTGCCTGAAGCCAATGCCAATCCGATTGTATTTACCAGAATTTCGTAATTTTCAAGGTATGCCCAAGGAGTGCAGCAAACGAGAAACACAAGGAAATACACGTTTAATGGAGCCTTTTTAAGGCTTCTTTTTTATGCTTAATCCAGCTATACAAAACCAGAAATCACGTAAATTATCATTATCATTTTGTATATTATAGTTTACATTTTAAAAATAATCATATACATTGTAACTATGGAGGTGAGTGTGTGGAAGAATTACATAATCATGTTCGGGAATTCCGGGCGAGAGACCGTCTGTCCCAGGCTGAACTCGCAAAGCTCATCGGTGCATCCCGTCAAACCATTGCTTTGATTGAACGCGGAGATTATTCTCCCTCGGTCGTTCTTGCTTTGAAAATAGCTCATGTTTTCGGTGAATCTGTTGAAAAAATATTCGAGTTGAAAGGTGGAATTACAAATGAATCAAGCAGCTAATGCCACATCTTCAAAAAAACGACGAATGCGCCTACCGCTATACGCGGCCGGTGGTGCCGTTGTCGGTTTTATGACCGCAGCTTTGTTTAGAAAATTGCCTTCCGACCTGAACTGGACTCCGTCCATTTATTATGACTATGACTTGCTATTCCTGCTTGTTGCTCTGATGTTCCTCGTAACGGTGATCTGGAACAGCATTAGTCTGGCTCGCACACCATCCGTCCGCCTCGAGGAACCGGATGCGGATTTTACAGATGATATCACCTCCGTGAGTTACCCTGCGGAACGTTCGCTGGGAAGAGCCTTAATGCTTAGCAGCTTCGGGGTCATTACAGCATTTGCATGGGTTGCCTTGGCTTTGTCTTTATACGAGGCAAACAGCCACGCTGCTGAATCTCCAAATCTATTTATTCTAGGCAATCTTGTTGCTGCATGTATCTCGATTATTGTCGTCGTTGTTCTGCAGAGTCTCACAATCAAGCGATATAATCGGTATTTCCCTGATCGTGCTCTGGATTTGGATTCATTAAATATGAGAAAAAATCATTTTAAAAAGCTGGATGAAGGTGAAAAGTGGATTGTCTATCGCGCAGCCTATCGTTCGTTTCAGATGATGAACCTGCTTCTGGGTATTGGAATGGCTGCATTGGTGTTATATTCTGTACTCTTTTCCTTTACCGCTTTCCCAATCGTTCTGCTGGCTGTCATCTGGATGATTAACATCGGCGTTTATTTTCGTGAAACCTATCGCGCTCAGAACCAGTAATACACAGTGAACAGCCTGCTTTGGTAAAAATAACTAAAGGAGTGATGACGTGAATTTATTTTATCGAAATCGTACTACCCGTTCCACCTGGACGGCCCTGACCAGCGCAATGTTGGCAGCAGTTCTATCCCTAAGCCTCTTGGTCCCCCAAGTGCAAGCAGAGACCTCTTCATCAGCATCTGACAATGCTAAGCCGGTAACACTTAACACGGAGTCTGCCACAGCTTTTCTGGACGAATTCTTCGCATCGCCTGAAACCAAGCCACACTATGTTGGTGCTTCAGTTGTTGTGGTAAAGGATGGTCAAGTGCTGACCGAAAAAGGATACGGCTATGCCGATCTGGAGCAAAAAACACCTGTCGATCCGAAGAATACCGCTTTTCGTGTCGCCTCTGTCTCCAAAACCTTTACAGCCGCTGCGGTCATGCAGCTTGTGGAGCAAGGCAAGGTGGACCTGAAGGCCGATTTTCAGACCTATGTGAAAGGTTTGCAATTCGAGAATCCATTTGACACTCCTGTAACCGTAGAACACCTGCTGACACATACGACCGGATTTGAGATTCGTGATCCACAGCTGGAAGACATCCACACAGACCCTGACAAGTACATAACGATGGAGGACTATGCCAAGCAGCACATGCCTCCTATTGTACGAAAGCCTGGTAGCGCCTACATGTATGATAACTTCTCGTTTTTGCTGCTTGGGTTGATAGTGAAAAATGTCAGCGGCGAGCCGTTTGAAACGTATATGCAAGAGCATATCTTTAAACCGCTGGGCATGAACAATAGCAGCTTTCTGCTAAATGATAAATTTCAAAAGCAACTCGCAACCGGTTATGATGCAGCACACAAGCCGGTTGACCTGTACTTCCTTGATCCAAATCCGCTGCCTCAAGGCGGCATGCTGTCTACCGCGGATGACATCGGCAAGTTTATGATCGCCTTTCTGAATGACGGCAAGAAGGATAATCAACAGATTTTGAAACCTGCTACTGTGAAAAGCATGGAGCAGTATCGTTCCTCCATTCATCCGCTCATGCCCGACACAACATATGGTTTTGAGGCTCCCTTCCAGATTCCAGGGGCAGGAAGCAGTTCCAGCGTGATTACCAAAGCAGGCGACCTGACAGGTTACAGCTCTTATCTCTTCTTTATCCCCGAGCAGAACACAGGTGTCTTCCTGACGTATAATCAGAACGGGGCTCTTCGCAGTATGCTTTACACGGCCTTTATTCAGCATTTCTATCCGCAGTACGCCAAACCTGTACAATTCAAGGAATACACACCGCAATCTGTGGAAGAGCTGCAGCGTTTTAACGGATTATATGCTGACCTTCGGATCAGCACAATCATTAGCAAGCTGCAAGCTGGCGGCGAAACGTCCAGTGCGCTCAGCATTAGTGATCCGTTCATTGGCGAACGTAAGCTGATTCAACTGGAAGACAATCTGTTCAAAGATGAATTAACCGGACAGTTCACGGCATTCAAAACATACGAAGATGGAACCACTTACATGAGAGAGCCTTATCTCAACCCATTCGGATATGCTAAAAAAGGACAAAACGCTGCTGGCTTCCGGGATGTTCCGAACAACAGTCCTTATGCTCAAGCCATCCATGGTTTGCAATCTCTTGGATATCTGGAGAATGAAGCTAACCAGTCTTTCAAGCCCAAAACAGCAGTAACCCGAGCTGAATTTATCAAGGATATTCTGCATTTAAGCGGGCTCAAACCAAGTAAAACAACACCGCCTTCGGATACGGACTGGGCAGATCATACGGCGGCTGGCTATATCCAGCTTGGTTATGAAATGGGTCTAATTACAGGCGCAGATGAGAAACAGTTCAAACCGGATCAAGCTATCGTTCGGCAGGAAGCGGCGGTGATGTTATGGCGAGCTTGGCAGCTGCAGTATGCAAGCGAACTGTTCAAGGACGTTAAGCTTGCAGGCTATACCGATGCTTGGGCTGTACCTGCGGTGCAAATGATGGTGAAGCTGGGCATCTACGGCCCTGAGGTTAAAGTCCTGGAGGACGGTTCAGCGGACTTCCTGTCACGCAAACCTCTCATTCGCCAGGAACACGCTGCGATCATGTATGCGTTAATTACACAGCCGACAGATCGCATCGTCGCTGAATTGATGGCTGCACAGCAGCCAGAGCAACCACAGCTGCCATCCACGGAGGAAGCCGTTACGGAAGCTGAAACGCCGGAGAGCAAGCCAGAGACTACACCGATTCCAACAACAGAGAATGCTCCTTCAGCAGCATCGGTTCAATAAATAGGCCATAAAAGTAAACAGCAAAAAGGCTTGCTCGAAAGGGATTACCCTTCACGAACAAGCCTTTTAAATTATGCAATTAACGAGGATACATGGGTGTTCCCGTTACGCTGATCAAACTTGACTGCAGTAGCCCGGGCATGCTCTTCGAAATAGTCTGCAAGCTTGAGCAGATCTCCAGGGTCTCCTTCATACGGGAAGGAAGCTGGCAGACGCAGGCGATAGCCTTCTGCGTCTTTTTCTTCAGTCCAGCGCCGCAATAACGAAGCTGCCTTCGCATAATACATCATTTTGGCATACGCATCCTCATGATCGGCTGCAAGCACCAGTGTTTCTTCGAGGATATCAATCCCTTTAGCCGGATTCGTAAGTGTGAGATACTCCATCTGCTCTGAAAAACTCTGCACGAAATCATTTTCGCCTTTGATCAAACGATATCCTTTAACCTGATGTTTATCTGCTTCATCCTTCCGTCCCAGACGATACAGAGGCATCAGAACTTCGGACAAGGTCAGATGTGGGATCTCCGCACAGCTCATGCGTCCTTTGAGAATCGGCTTGGCCACTTCCAGCACCTTCTCGTCGTCTCCTTTTAACATAAAATAACGCATAATCTCATCCTGCTCACAAGCCTCGCAGTCACTCATGAAGTCGCGGTCCAACGTTCTGAACTTGTCATAGCTGCGTCCCGCTTCCTCCAGTTCGCCAAAATCCATAAAGATGCGGAAACGATAGTACCAGTAAGAACGCTCGCTGTACCCATAGGACTTAAACCTTGCTCCGAAGTCCTCCAGCAGCTCCATAATCTTCTCACGTGAGATTTCCGGGAAATCGGGCATTTTGCCGAGAATCCATTTATAAGACCACAATAACGTCTCTTCATCATACATGTCTGGCTGCTGATCAAACTTGCCAAGCTGCCAGGAAAAAGCGATCAAAGCTTTCATCGGATACCCGCAGAAGGTAGCTACATCCACAATCTCTGAGCGTGCTTCATATGCTTCCTCAACCATACCATTGACGTCAGCTACCCGCGCTGCTTCCTCCAGCAGACCGAGCTTCGCCGAACCATTTGGCAGCTGATAGGCCTCTTCCATCAAATCTTCAAAATCCATCTCTGTCTTCATCAGGCATCTCCCTCGTGATTCGTATTTGCACGTAAACCCCAATCAATGAACCGAACAATTCCCTGGTTCAATACCTCAAGCTCCTGCTTATTCATGGCATAATGCCCCATCATCAGTGCGTTGACATACAACATTTCTATAGCAATCGGTGTCATCTGGTTATCTGGTGATGTCAATACCCGTTTAATGATCGGATTGTTCACATTCAGATACAGGGTCGAGTACCCCGCTGAATTAATGCCTGCTGACAACGAACCGAGAACAGAGGAGAACAAGTCCGTGCTCTCTTCGCTCGCTTTTTCCAGCGCACGCAACGTGGATGACTCCTGCGAAAGAGTGAACAACACCGGCAGGTCAGCTGGCTTGAAGCCCTTCACCTCTGCCCGGCAGCGGAATCGTTGTAACGCCGAATCGGCCAGACGCAATGCATCATAATATTGGTTACGCTCAGCAGGTGCAACATCCGTGAATGTCATCGATACTTCATCCGGCTCGATTCGCTCGGTCTGTACATTGTTCAGTATGAGAGGCAGCATCGCCATGAGTTCTTTATCGTAGATGTACCCAGCGTTAACGACCAGCATCGACTGCGCTGAAGCCACATGGTGAATCTGGCGGTATTCGTCAATGGAGCCTGTATAATAAAGCGTCTCACCTTCATCAATCAGCTCACCAAGCTCCCGATGTCCTCGCGTTGTCTCAAAGGGCAGCCAGCGGTGAATCATCGCGTAGAATTCCTGGTCTTGGACAGCCAGTGCCTTCATCGAAAGGGCATGCAGACGAATCAGCTTCTGCAGACGTTCGGTCTGCTGCTCGGCCATCTCTGCCAGCCCCATCCGCAGGGCGTCTCCGAGCTCGGAGCGCACTTCTTCCAGCTTTTCATTTTCGTAAAAATGCTCTCTCGAAGCTGTGGGCTGCAGCTCATCCGTCCAGATCAGACACTTTACAAAGAAGGCCCAGTCCGGCAAAATGTTCTCGGCTTTCTCCGAAATCAGCATGCGTTTAAGATACACCCGGTGAGATCGCTTCGCGTTCAAATTCACTGCATGCGGCAGCACATACGCGATACCTCCTGTGCGTCCGGAAGCGGTGGTCAGCGGGATAAAATCCTGAAACTTCTCGCCCAGCAGACGTTCCCCAAAAGCAAGCACTTCCGCCCGGCAGGAACGTGCCAGTTCAGGACGTGTAAGCCAGATGGGTGAATCGTTGTTCACAATCGTCTGGACTCCGTCATGAATCAGTGTGACTGGATAAGGCAGCAGAGCACCGTAATAGAATAATGCTTCTTTTACATAATCCGCTTCGAAATAGTGTGCTGCATCCGGCGTGCATCGCAGATATACTCTGGTTCCCGGGGACAATTGTGTGTCCAGCTGTCTGATTGTATATGTACCGTCCGGCTTGCCGCGCCATTCCATGGATGGACCGCCCTTGACCGATTGCGTCAGCATGACGATCTCATGACTGACCATGAAGCAGCTCAGCAGCCCGATGCCAAAACGCCCGATAAACGAGGTCTCGCCATCCAGCAGCGCCTGCTGCCCGCGCTTCGATGATTGTCCGATCATCGCCAGAAACTCATGGATGTCCGCTTCGGTCAAACCTACCCCGTTGTCCTCCACCATCATCGTTAATTGATCTCCGGTTCCTGTCAGCTCGATCCGAGCTTCTCCCTGATAACCAGGCTCCACTTCCTTACGAGCAGTAATCGCATCTGTTGCATTTTGCATAAGCTCGCGCAGAAATACTTTTGGACTGCTGTATAGATGATTCGATAAAATCTGGATCATACCGCTCAGGTTTACCTGAAAACGATATTCGTTGGGTGTACTCATGAATCTATTCACCTTTCCTTCCAAGTCCGACACAGCAGGCAAGCAGCTGCGAGACAACCACACTGAACATACTGATGTGTTAGACGAATTCATTATGTAAGCATCGTAATAGAGGCATACACTCTATAGATCAGAGTCCAAATTACGAGCCTATACTCTATTACGCCATTTACGATAGCAATGAAACGATAAAATAAGTTCTTCTTTTCAAGGATACCTCGTCCAGCTTGTCAAAAAAACAAACCTTAGACCCGATTTATTGAAATTTCCCGGGGAATTATGCACTCGAAACCCGGGACTATAGAAGTGAAGATACACTTCTTTAGTCTTGCATTGAACGATTGGAGCCAGCTGCACGTATAATCTTCAAATTCAGGAATTGGACGGTGATTGTACATGATTGAAGCACGTAACATAACCAAACATTTCGGCACCCTGCCCGCCCTGCTGAATGTCAGCTTCACTATTCAGCAGGGCAGCGTGACGGGTCTGATCGGGCCTAACGGCTCGGGTAAAACGACCTTGATCCGCATCATGAACGGCGTACTCGGGGCAAACGCTGGTCAAGTGATGATCCAGGGCATGAATACATCGCAAGAGACAGAAAAGGTACTGTCCATCTGCGGCACCTTGACTGAGCAAAGCGGCTTGTATGAAAATATGAGCGGTCGGGACAACCTGCTTTTTTTCGCGGATGCCTTTGCATTAAAATGTCCTGCTGAACGAATTGACGAGCTGGTTGAATTGCTTGAAATTCAGGATTATCAGCATCGCAAGGTCGGCACATACAGCACAGGTATGAAAAAAAGGCTGGGCCTTGCCCGGGTGCTGCTCCACCGTCCATCTATTCTCTTTCTGGATGAGCCGACCAACGGTCTTGATCCTGATGGAATTCAGATGGTTCTGCGTATCCTTCGCCGCCTGAATGTGGAGCAAGGCATGACTATTCTGATCTCATCACATGTGCTGACCCAATTGTCCGCTGTGTGTAATGATTATATTTTTATGGAGAAAGGTCGCATTGTGGAGAAGGGCACCGAACAGGAGATCATTCAGCGGTATCAATCTGAACCACGGCTGGAGGTCGAGGCAGATATGCCGAATGGCTGGATAACTGGAGCCTTCTCGCCTGTTGCTGCAAATTCACATTCAGCTACGTTTCAGTTATCCTCTCGTGAACAGATTCCACAGCTGCTGCGGCAGTTAACCGAAAGTGGTCAAGTGTATCAGGCACGAATTGAAGGCAATGATCTGGAAAGCATCTATTTTGCAATCAGGGAGGCAAATGCTCATGAATAATCGTCAAGCACTGCGTGCAATCATTCGTAAAGATATCCGTTCGGTTACATCCAGTGTGCAGCTGTGGCTGCCTATGCTGATCGTACCCTTGATTATTGGCATCATTGTGCCCTCTGCTTTGATCTGGGCAGCATCCAGCATGAATCTGCATTCGATTAACAATATCAACGTCATTCTGGAAACATTGAATAAAGTGATGCAGGGCGGACAGCTGCCTTCTCTCGCTGGCATGACCACAGACAATCAACGGATCGTTTATTATCTGGGCTTATACATGTTCGCACCATTATTTCTCATCATACCGGTGATGGCCTCCAGCATACTGACTGCGAACAGCTTCGCCGGAGAAAAGGAACGCAAAACACTGGAGGGACTCTTGTTTACCCCTATGAGCATGGAAACCTTGTTCACAGGCAAAGTGCTCGCAGCTCTCATTCCCTCTATTTTATTATCCTGGATTACATTTATCCTGTATGGCATCATGGCCAATATTCTGATGTATCCTCTGTTCGACAAGTTGATGTTCCCTAACGTGAACTGGATCATTCTGATCCTCTGGGTTGTGCCGACCTGCAGTCTCGCTGTCATTCTGCTCAATGTGCTTATCTCCGCTAAAGTACGGGGATTTCAGGAAGCCTATCAGCTCGGCGGACTTGTCGTACTGCCCTTGCTGGGTCTAATTGCTGGTCAGGCAACGGGCATGTTAATGATTGGGCCGTGGATGCTTCTGGGCATCGGAGCCGTCATGCTGATTATAAGCTGCATACTGCTTCGTCTGGTGACCGTCTGGAATCGCCGCCAGCAGCTCGCGGAAAGTCAGATTTAAGCTGCAAAAGATGTTCTCATGTTCACCTTTTCCCTCTAACAAATCTTCCATTGTTTACCGATATAAGCTACGATAGAAAAAAAGTATACATACATAACACGATGAAAGGTGACGATGTTCAAATGAAGAAAAAGCCTGCATTTTTGCAGCGCGCCCTCTGCACTTTACTGCTTCTGAGTTTCGTGGCAGTCGGGGCATTAAGTGGAGGAACCAATACACAAGCAGCTTCACTTAGCCAATCTACCGTTTATTATGATTCGGATGGCGTACTCTACAAAGTATCCGGTGATGGCAGCCAGACAACGGAGGTACTGCTTGATTTTGAAGGCGTGGATATGGTTGCTGCTGGATCGTATCTATATTACACACAGACTCCCACCTCCTCCACCCTGCTTCGCGTTCCAAATGACGGCTCCAGTGATGCAGCCGAGACCTTTGCTACCGATGTAATCAATTATTATGCAGATAACGGATTCATCTATTACCTGGACTCCAAGGGTAACATTTACCGTGCCAATGGTGATCAGGCTGCTTCCTCAGCTACCAAAATCACAGAGAAGGCAGATACGGATTTTCCACTACTTGTCGTGACCAAAGGACGTGTCTACTACAACTCTCTGATTAACGGCAAGACCTGGGTTGCGTCCAAAGCCTCTAACGGCACAGGGTCAGTGCAAAGCCTTGCAAAAGGCGCTGTAGAGGGTCCTCATTTTGTAAACTTTACGAAGAATGAAATCCAGCTTATGGTCAACACTAATCCTGACGAGCGCTATTACTCCACCAATGCCATCGTCATGTACAAAGCCAATTACAATACAGGCAAAGGCACTGCAGTAAACGCAAAAGCGAAGCTGGATGTCAACGCCGTGTATTCCGGTGGCTGGAGCAGCAATCTGTACGTATACAATAATGGAATCAGTCTGGACACCGACAAGGAGTACAACTATACCAAAGGTAAAGCGTATGCCCTGACAACCTCGGGAAAAACGTTCCTGCTTCACTCCAAAAGTGTGCGTGAGGTCAGCTCGGTGGGAAGCGACAAGGTCGTAATTATTGATGCGGACAAAAAAGCTTATGCCAAAACGGTTACTGCTGCCAAGGTAAGCAAAACGACAAACCTGAATCTGAGCAATGTCACTTACATTTTGAATCAGTACATGAATGACAAGGCTGAGGTAGCTTACATCTCTGGTAAAAACGGGCTCTATGCAGTCAGTACTGAGCTTAAGGTCAGCAAAATCGCTGGCGAGGAATGGGATGCCTTCCACTTTCGTAATGATGTTCCGGGCATCTTCTATATTCATGCCAGTGACGAATACCGTTTATATTATTCAGCGGCCAATGGAAAAGGACAAAAAGTGCTGAGTGACATTTTCCTGGATGACATTCTGTTGATTACACCAAATTAAAAACATGCATGAACGTTGTTTCATGTATGACAATGTATAGCTAGAATAAGGATGACTTTTTCAGCCACAGTGCTGAAGGTCATCCTTTTTTAATTTCTTTTTGCAATTTATGCTTTGTGATTTGTGATCTGTGTTTTGTGTTTCGTGTTTCATGTTTCGTGTTTCGTGTTTCGTCAAAATATTTTTTTAAAAACGCCTTCCATTTGAGAATGATAATTGTTATCATTAAGAAAATAAGACAAAAGGATGGTCCGAATGAATGAATCGTTTCCCCAATTAACCGAAACCTCTTCTCTGCCACTGCTCTCTTCAATGTGCCGTGTACGCCGCAGAGGACATTTTCGTGTACAAGGCATGACGGTAACCCGGCCCATACTTTGTCTTATTTTACAAGGCAAAGGCCTGCTGGCTCTGGACGATATCGTGCATGAAGCACAAGCCGGAGAATTGTTTATGATTAAACCGGGTACTACCATCGAAGCAGTATGCCATTCAGATATGACCGAATTTCTAATGTTAAGTATGGAGCATATGCGTATGAAGCGAGTACGTGGTCAGTGGCAAATGACTCCCGCCCCCTCTCTGCCTTCGGATTGGCAAACAGGTAAACTTCGAATTCGAAACGAACACCAGGCCGCATTACGCATGAGCAAGCTGTACGACTGTTATCGTGGCGAGCATGCGGATTACTTTATAAGTATACATAGCCAGCTGCATGAGCTGCTGCACTTCCTGACTGAACACCGTCTGGAAGCTAATCTTGAAAAGGTAGATCCTGCGGTAGAACGCAGCATTACTTATATGCGACGGTTCATGAGTGAAGGCATCAGCATGGATCATCTGGCAAAAATTGCGGGTCTCACCCCGAGCTCATACTCTCGCAGTTTCAAAAAAGCCAAGGGCATGTCTCCTACCGATTATTTGAACCAGCTGCGTATTGAAGAAGCGAAGAAACAATTAACTGAGGATCAATGCGTGCTCAAAGATGTAGCCGAATCGCTCGGTTATGGCAATGAATATTATTTTAGCCGCAAGTTCAAACAGCTGCTTGGTATTGCACCAAGTATATATATGAAGAAAAACCGTTTAAGAGTTGCTACAGTGTCCAGTACTGGGTTGGACGAACAGCTAGGCTTGTTAGGATTGCAGCCTGTTGAATCACTGAATTTGAGCTTTCATCCAAACACCAATCAAGCCATTGCAGCCACTTCGGCAAAACCCGCAGCGCAAACACCTTCGTTAACGAGCAAGCTCGATCGGCTGCGCCGCGCCAAGCCTGATCTGATTATCGGGGACGCTTCCTGTGAGCCGTATTATGAACATCTGAAAAATATTGCTCCTACCGTCATGATCGAAGTGACAAGAGACTGGAAGCAGACCTGCTTACGCCTGGCTGAGCTCACTGGCCGCGAGCCGCAAGCCAAACTGTACCTGAAGCAGGTAGAGTTCCAACAGCTGGAGGCTGGAGCATTTCATGCTTCCCATCAGGAGCGGAAACACACCGTTTGGGCAGAGCAAGCAAACACTCGCGGGGCATCATGCCCATTGCAAACTAGTGGCAGCAAATCATGGATGCCTTCCCGTCGGATGCAAAAAGGCAGCACAGTGGAGCCCGCGGCATCCCGAGCTTCTGCACATGTGAAAAAATCCAGCCTTAGTGTGATCGGACAATAATACAAAGAGACCCTCTCAGGCAGAAAGGGTCTCTTTGTATTATGCCACTACTATTATAGTTGTTCTTTCATTTGCTCTTTAACTTCATCTTTCATTTCTTCCCTGATCTCTTCTTTGGGAACAAGCTTATAGATTTCCTCATCCTCCATTGTATCAATAAGCCTGTCCAGCCAGCGGTAATATGCTTCCGCTTGGAGTACTTTTCGCTTATCCTCCGACAGTACATGCAAAAGCTCGGCGTCGTCCTGCTCATCCAGGTCTTTCACAATGCGATTGATTTCGTCAACGGATTTGCGCAGAATCTGAAGGTTGCTTTCCACTGCTTTTCTCCATTTAATCACGAAATAATCCGTAAAGGTCTGATGCCAGTCATACTCTACTTCATACAGATCTTTTCTGGAGCCTTTGCTCCACACCTTATTTACCATTTTCAGATCCAGCAGCGTGCGCACTCCGGTACTCATACTTGTTTTGCTCATTTCCATTTCCCGGCCCATATCATCAAGGGTCATCGGTTTGTCTGCGAAAAATAGCAATCCATATAAATGTCCCGTGGACAAGGTTACGCCGTATAGATCCATATTGCGTCCAATGGCCTCGATTACGCGTTTACGGATCTTCAGTACGGTAGCCTGCTGATCCTCTTTCAAATGGTCCAAGCTCATGCTTGCAACCTCCATTCTGAACATTCCCAGTCTTGGCAAAAAAATTCCCGCATGTTCAAGTCTAGCTTATATACATGAGAAAGCTTCCGGCCGGACATCCTATATGCCAGGAAATCTTCTGTACCCAGATACTAATATTGGGAACTTTACCATGCTTTATTTTGCCTACGATGATCTTTTAACCAAAAAAATAAGCTTTAATTCAGCTCATTTTCTATTGTAGGAAAAGCCATAATAAATGTAAAGATACCGAATCAGCCAGAATAAGGAGATAGATGGAGCATTTGAGAGGAAAACTTTGTACAGTTTTTACTGTACAAACATTATGTACTGTTTATTCAGTTGATATACTGGTTAAGTACTGTTAGAATACAAACCGTTACCCAGAAAGACGGGAAGCGAAGCATGAATACCGGATTTCGTGGCTGGGCGCACAAGTGTATGGGCTTGTGACTGCTGAACGCCGTTCGAAGTGCAAAACACATCAGAAGGGGTGAAAACATGACCATACTTGAAGTGAAAAACGTAAGTAAACTGTTTGGCCCCCAAACCGAGCAAGGTCTGCAATTACTGGAGCAAGGTTGGGGCAAAGAAAAGTTGGCCAAAGAAAAACAGATAACGGTTGGTGTCAACCGGGTCAACATGGAAATCAATGAAGGTGAAATTTTCGTCATTATGGGCCTGTCAGGGAGTGGTAAGTCTACGCTGGTTCGGATGTTCAATCGTCTGATTGAACCTACATCTGGCGAAATTCTGGTCCATGGTAAAGATCTGCGTAAAATGAACAAAGAGCAGCTGCGTGAAGTGCGCCGGAAAACGATCAGCATGGTGTTCCAGAAATTTGCGTTGTTCCCGCACCGAACCGTTCTTGATAATGTGGAATATGGCTTGGAAATTCAAAAAGTAGATAAGGAAGTACGCCGGGAAAAGGCCAAGGCTTCTCTTGAGCTGGTTGGCCTTAAAGGCTGGGAAGACAAAATGCCGGATGAGCTGAGCGGCGGAATGCAGCAGCGTGTCGGACTAGCCCGTGCTCTTGCAAATGACCCGGAAGTTCTGCTGATGGATGAAGCCTTCAGTGCGCTTGATCCATTGATTCGCCGGGATATGCAGGACGAGTTGATCGAGCTTCAGGATAAAATGAAAAAGACCATTATTTTCATTACCCATGACTTGGACGAAGCGCTGCGCATCGGCGATCGAATTGCTCTTATGAAAGACGGCGCCGTTGTGCAGATCGGTACACCGGAGGAAATTATGATTCAACCGGCCAACTCATATGTGGCCCGCTTCGTCGAAGACGTGGATTTGTCCAAGGTCCTTACAGCATCACACGTCATGCGCCGACCAGAAACGATTACACTTGATCGTGGCCCTCGTGTTGCTCTCGAATTGATGCGTGAGCGAGGAATCTCGAACCTGTTTGTTATTGACCGTTCGAAAAAGCTGTTAGGTGTCATTACTGCAGAAGACGCAACCCGTGCGATGCGCGAAAATAAAGTTTTAAACGACATTCTGATTACAGATGGGCCGACGGTGTCGTCTGAGACCTTGATTCATGAATTGTTTGAAATTGTAAGTTCAGCCCATGTGCCACTCGCCGTTGTAAGCGAGACGGGTCGTCTGCAAGGTGTTATCGTTCGCGGTGCCCTGCTGGGTGCTCTAAGCGGTGAAGTTGCAGAAAAGGAGGAAGCTGTGAATGATTCCCAAAATACCACTAGCATCGTGGATTGAATCCATCGTTGACTGGATGAGCTCCTCGCTCTCCGGATTGTTTAAAGTCATCTCTGTCGTTATTCAGGAAGTGGTCGGATTTTTCTCCGGGCTGTTTATGCTGCCTCACCCGCTCCTGTTCATTGTTATATTAGGTGTACTGGCATTTCTGGTAGGCAGATTGCCACTTACCTTGTTTACCGTGATCGGTTTCCTGCTCGTAGATAACCTGGGCTACTGGTCCCAATCCATGGACACCCTCGGTCTCGTTATTACGTCAGGATTAATCTCCATCCTGTTGGGCGTGCCTGTCGGCATCTGGCTGGCATACAGCAAAACAGCAGCACGCATTATCACACCGCTGCTCGACTTTATGCAGACCATGCCAGCATTCGTATATCTGCTGCCAGCGGTTACGTTCTTTAGTCTCGGCGTTGTTCCGGGCGTCATCGCCTCCGTAATCTTCGCGATCCCGCCAACGATTCGTCTGACACACCTGGGTATCAAACAGGTATCCAGTGAGCTGGTGGAGGCCGCGGATGCCTTTGGATCAACCTCAGCTCAAAAATTATTTAAAGTTCAGCTTCCACTCGCGCTGCCAACCGTGATGTCCGGTATTAACCAGACCATCATGCTGTCCCTTTCCATGGTTGTTATTGCATCCATGATCGGTGCACAGGGTATCGGTGCGGAAGTTTACCGTGCCGTAACACAGCTGCAGATCGGTAAAGGCTTTGAAGCCGGTCTTGCTGTCGTGGTGCTTGCTATCGTGCTTGACCGCTTTACTCAAAACCTGTTTATGCCAGGCCGCAAAAAGACTTCCCGTGTCTCAACCCGACAAAAGGTCTGGATTACTGCTGCAGCAACACTGCTCGTTCTCGTTGCTGGCTTCTCTCAATATTTCACTGGCAGCACAACATCTGCAGGCGGCAACAATGGAACAGCGAACGCTGTAGGTGAAGAAGTCAACTATCAAATTATCGGTATCGACCCTGGTGCTGGCATTATGAAATCTGCAGCTAAAGCGATAGAAGATTATCAATTGTCCGATTGGAATCTGATTGAAGGTTCTGGCGCAGCGATGACTGCTACACTAGACAAAGCGCTCAAGAACAAAGAACCGATTATCGTTACAGGCTGGACGCCTCACTGGATGTTCAACAAGTACGATCTGAAATATCTGGAAGATCCGAAGAAGTCCTTCGGGGATGCCGAAGAGATCCATACGATTGCCCGCAAAGGTTTGAAGGCCGATCACCCTGTTGCTTACGAGTTCCTCTCCCGCTTCAAGTGGACCTCTGATGAGATGGGTGAGATGATGATTGCGATTCAGGACGGTACTTCCCCTGAACAGGCAGCCAAAGAGTATGCCGAGAAACATGCGGATCAGATCAATGAATGGACCAAAGGTCTGACTCCTGTGAACGGCGATACGTTTAAACTGAGCTACGTTGCATGGGATTCAGAGATCGCCAGCACCAACCTGCTGAAATATGTCATGGAAACCAAGCTTGGCTACAAAGTCAATGCGCTTCAGGTCGAAGCAGGACCGATGTGGACTGGTGTCGCTTCAGGTGATGTTGATGCTTCTCCTGCCGCATGGCTGCCGCTGACGCATGCTGATTATTGGGCACGTTACAAGGATCAGGTCGAGGATCTTGGAGCCAACATGACAGGTGTTCGCACAGGTCTCGTTGTTCCGAAATACATGACAGACGTCAACTCCATTGAGGACTTGGAAAAAGGTGCTTCTTCTTCCGATTCATCTGCTGCACCTGCAGCGAGTGCTAATATCGGAAACGAAGTAAATCATCAGATCATCGGGATTGATCCAGGCGCAGGCATTATGAAATCCACTGCAGCTGCGATTGAGAAATATGGTCTGACGAACTGGAATCTCGTAGAAGGGTCCGGCGCAGCCATGACGGCTACGCTGGACAAAGCATACAAGAACGAAGACCCGATTATCATTACTGGCTGGACACCGCACTGGATGTTCAATCAATATGATCTCAAATATCTGGAAGATCCTGATAAAGTCTATGGTGACGCTGAAGAGATTCATACGATTGCTCGTAAAGGCTTGAAAGAAGATCAGCCTGTTGCTTATGAGTTCCTGTCCCGTTTCAAGTGGACCTCCGATGAGATGGGCGAGATCATGATTGCCATCCAGGGAGGAACTTCCCCTGAGCAGGCCGCCAAAGACTATGCCGATAAGCATAAGGATCAGATTGCTGAATGGACCAAAGGTCTGACTCCTGTGAACGGTGAGACGTTCCGTCTCGGTTATGTCGCTTGGGACTCCGAGATTGCAAGCACCAATCTGCTAAAATATGTAATGGAAAACAAGCTCGGTTATAAAGTAACCGCGTTGCAAGTGGAAGCCGGACCAATGTGGACTGGCGTTGCTTCAGGTGACGTTGATGCCTCTCCGGCAGCCTGGCTTCCACTCACCCATGCTGATTATTGGGCGAAATACAAAGATCAGTTAGATGATCTTGGTGCCAATATGACAGGTGTCAAAACCGGTCTGGTCGTGCCAGCCTACATGGATGTTAAATCCATTGCAGATTTAAAAGATCATTAAGTCCGAACCATTTTACAGCCTTTATTTTGTCCGTCATTATATCTGTTCTAATATTGTTATTTCTTTAAATGAACCCCCTTCTCTAAACATACGGAGAAGGGAGGGAGTCTAAATTAAACCAAAGAGACGAAGTGGCTTTGCATGCCTTCTTCGTCTCTGTCCTTTTATTGTTGCAAATACTGATCGACATACTTTTCTGCGTTAATCGAACCTATGGCAATCCAGTCAGCGTAGGTCTGTCCGAATATTTTATACAGTAACTCACTGGAATACAGCCCACTCGTTTTTCCGAAAAACAGATATAGCTCCTTTACGGTATTGGTATGTTTTTTACCGTTCACATCTGTCCACTTAACCTTTTTGTTCAGATCTACCTTACTGATATCCTTCGTATGAATCTGTACAATCGTTCCCTCAACTTTGAAGTAAACCATAACACTCTTCTCGTATGGATGACCTTTGAGAATACTCCAACCTTTCATATCTCCTGTAGCTGGTACAGCGTAAAGTTTTCCTTTCTTAGCCGGAGTAGTCGCTGCGGCACTGCTTTGTTTTTTTGGCTGTTCAATCTTAATATCCATTGTTCCTTGACCAATGGATATCTGCATCATTTCGCCATTGTTTTTCAATCCTGCACCAAAAGCATCCGATAGTACGGAAGCAGGCATTAAAGTCACGCCATTTTGTACAAGAAGTGGAGATTTTAACGTGAGAGAATTGCCATTTAAACTAGCCTTTGTACCCGATTTGGGTAAACTCACTTGCTTGGAACCAACTTTAATTTCAAAGAGACCCTGTTGACCCAAATAATTGACACTGCCTCCCATAGCTTGAACTACCTCTTTCATAGGAACAAATGTCACACCATTTTTGAGATAACCCCCATCTATTGCATTGTCTAAGCTTCCTGAAATGGTGACTGACTTTTCTATATTTTCAACCTTAACTGTAATTTTGGAAGAACCAACGCCTATCATTTTGACCATGCCATTACTTAATACCTGAAGCAGGTGTGGATCACTAATTGTAAAGTCTGTTTTGGTAAGACCTACACTTCTTCGATAATATGGATCATTGGCATCGTGTAATGTGGATTCATCATCATAAATAACATAAATATTCAAATTAAACTTATCTCCGACAGAAGCCATAATTGAAGGATCGAGTTCAATATCCTTTACTTTTAAGTCCTCTGCAAACACATGGGAACCGAATAAAAACATAAAAAACATGACCAGTACACTGATTTTTTTCATTCTTTTTTCTCCTTCTCGTATGTAGTCTCTTTGCTTCAAGCAACCTTTGTTTATTGAGAACTCTACTTCCCCCTCCCTATTATATATCTTTTTTCGGTATTATTTTCAAAAAATTAATTTTTTGAACAGGGGAAAAGTACCCGAGCGATTGCGAAAGAACTAGGCAGACATCACGCCACCATTGGCCGGGAACTCCGCCGAAATACAGTAAGAACACCCCTACGGCGCGGAGAACGCTCAAGAGGGCTATGTCCAGCGCCGTAAAGCCTCCGTTTCCGCAGGGAAGTGGAATCCAGAACTGGCGAGTCGCATCGAAGAAAAGCTTCAGGCAACCTGGTGTCCAGAGCAGATCGTAGAGCGTTTGCGTCAGGAGGGTCAAGCGATGATATGTTTTAAAACGATCTATCGTTAGCTTTATACCGGCCGTCTGGTGAAAGGCATGCTTGCCGTCCTCAGGCACAAAGGGAAGCGTCAAAAGCCAGCAGAGACACGCGGCAAGTTTGCTGTGGGCAAGCCCATCTCTCAACGCCCGAAAGAGGTTCGTCACCGGGAGACCTTCGGCCACTGGGAACTGGATACGGTGGTTTCAGGTCATGGGGAAAGCAAGGGCTGCGTAGCGACGTTCATCGAGCGAAAGACCCGCTTGTATAGCCATTCGTATGCCTGATCGTACCGCGTTGTCCATGGAGATTGCCTTTGGAGTAGCAGCTTCGCAGTATCCTTCTCAAGCGTTTCAAACCGCTACCGCAGACCATGGCAAGGAGTTCGCCTGTTACAAAAGCCTGGAAGCCGTTCATGGCGTGCAGGTGTATTTTGCATATCCGTATTCCTCCTGGCAACGCGGCTCGAATGAAAATGCCAATGGCCTCCTGCGAGAGTTTTTCCCCAAGGGGACGGATTTTGCCCAAATCACGGCTGAAGCGCTGGAAAACGCTCTGGACTCGATCAATAACAGACCACGTAAATGTTTGAGTTGGCGAACCGCTCACGAATCCTTTTCGGAGGTACTGTCGCACTTGGCTTGACAATCCGTCATAAAGAAATATAGAAAAGTGTAATTAGCACTAAATACCAAATACTACTTCTGATGCATACTCACAGAAAGAAAGGTATCAGTCCTAACGCACATCAAGACGACGATCTGCTGGATCGCCGCATCTGAAAATCTTTTAGTCTTCCTTTTCAACCATCATTCGTCATACGTTGGCAGATTGTCGTTTTATCACTTTTATTGTTCCTCCACTCCGTCGTTTACATAATTTACCTTCTGGTTATAGTGTAGAAATCCAATGTGAAACATAGATATGCCCTTGATGAATTTAATGTTAATCCTGATTAAGGGATTTACACAATGCAGCATCAGACGAAAGAGGAGCCATCAATATACACAATCCAAAAAAAATCGCGAGTTCTCTACATTTCTGAAGAGAACTCACGATTCAATGTGTTAAGCATGTATTAAATGTACACTTTCCTCTGCGATCGGGTCATTTTACAATATTCTGTACATCCATCTGTACCTCATGGTTATCCAGCAGTGAAGCTATCATGCATAGGCCGCAATTACCGATTAAGATGATACGGCACCGTTGTAACAATCACATCTTTATAATTGATCAGATAAGCCCGGATCATGAAGCTGGTCTGGTTATGCAGTACATTTTGCCACCAGTGCTTGGTAATGAATTGTGGAATCAGAATAGTAATATGATCCGTTTCGGCTGTTTTCCATTCCACCGTATCAATGAACTTTTTAAGCGGCCCCATAATGCTGCGATAGCGGGATTTGATCACGACCAGACGCACACCCGGATTCCATTCCTCCCACTTCTGCTCCATCTTGCGAATCGCCTCATCGTCGAAGCCAATGTACAGCGCCACCACATGATCCGACATCGTCTGGGCATAACTGATCGTATTCATAACCACCCGGGTAATGCCCGCCACCGGAATGACAATGGTGTTGCCCTTCTTGGCCGGTTTATCCACCTGAATATCAATCCGCAGCTCATCTGCGATATTGCAATAGTGACGTTTAATGCGCATGAACACATAGACCACGAGCGGCAAAAAGATAAAAATAACCCATGTCTGGGTAAACTTGGTGAAAATAAAAATCAGCGTAATGGACAGCGTGGTCAGCATGCCGATTGTGTTTACAAGCAGTTTTGTCTGCCATCCGGACGGTTTGATTTTGATCCAGCGTATCATCATGCCGAGCTGCGACAGTGTAAACGGAATGAATACCCCTACCGCGTAGAGCGGAATCAGGCTGCCCGTATCCCCTTTGAATCCTACCACAAGCAGTGCGGACATCACGCTGAGAAAAATAATACCGTTGGAGAAGCCCAATCGGTCTCCTCTGACCATAAACATATGCGGCATGTATTTATCCTTTGCCATCATAAAGGACAGGAGCGGGAACGCCGAGTACGCCGTATTGGCTGCCAGGAACAGGATTAAAGCAGTTACCCCTTGAATGATAAAATACATGCCCCCTCGGCCAAACGTTGCTTCGGCAATCTGGGAAATCACCGTTGCTTTCGGGTCCGGTTTAATACCGTAACCATACGCCAGGAGTGTAATCCCGATAAACATCGCACCCAGGATACATCCCATCAGCAGCAGCGTCCCGGCAGCATTTTTCTCAGCAGGCTGCTTGAAGTTCGGAATCGCGTTGCTCACTGCCTCTACCCCGGTCAAGGCGGAACAGCCGGAGCTGAATGCCTTGAGCAGCAGGAAGAGGCTAACGTGCGACAGGCTTGCTCCGAATTCCGGTGCAGCAGCATGCATTCCGCCAGTCAGAAACTTGATACCACCGGAAATAATGAGAATCGCAATTGAAAAAATAAATAGATAAATGGGGATAGCAAGCACCGAAGCAGACTCCGTAACCCCACGCAAGTTCATAACGGTCAGAAATACAATCATGATCAGTGCGATAATGACACTATAGTCATGCAGTACAGGAAAAGCGGATGTGATCGCGTCCGTACCTGCGGATGAGCTTACAGCCACCGTCAGAATATAATCGACCAGCAGCGAACCTCCGGCAATCAAACTCGGTGTAGTGCCCAGATTATCCTTGGCTACGATGTATGCGCCGCCCCCTGTAGGATAAGCAAATATCGTCTGACGATACGAAAAAATTAAAATGACGAGTAATCCCAGCACGGCGATGGAGATCGGAACCGAATACCACAGCGCCGCGAATCCGGCTGCAACCAGCACAAGCAAAATCTGTTCCGTACCGTAGGCCACGGATGATAAAGCATCGGAAGAGAGGATGGCGAGCGCCTTCCATTTCCCCAATTTTTCTGCATCCAATTCAGCCGACTTCATTGGCTTGCCGATTAAGATTCTCTTCATTTTGCCAAGCATGATCATAACTTCCTTCCATCTCATATCTATAAATCCTTGTCTCTGTTTACCTGTAATCCTTTGTTTCTTGCCTCAGCTCATCTGTGAAGCATTGTTATTATGCAAAATCGCAGAGCCATTGACAATATGTCATTTCACCCGAAAATCGCCAGCGCGTGATAATACATTCTACGATTCAATATTTGATAACAAAGCCATTCTTATTCGGTAATTTGAACGTTTTTGAGCTAAAACGGCGATTGATTGCCTGAAAAACGAAAAAGGCCTTCGGTTATGAGAACCAAAGACCACTTTTTCTATAGGAAATAGAATTAATCAAAATTTTCAAATAAAAAACACCATATGTATGGCTAGAATTTTGTTCGACCTAATCAATCACCAAGCAACTTAGCATTTTATCACTGATCTCCATGTCCAACTTTTTTAAGTTCACAACTATTGAATATAAATTTTCAATTAGACCAAGGTTGTTAGTTACCATCAGTTTTAAATACAAATTTCTTAAAATCAGAGAATGCTCAAGAACTATTTTATATTTTGTAATAATTTCATTTGATTCTTTTAACCTATTTTGATCTGTTAAGTATTTAAGTCTAAGCAGCATACATTCCTTATGCTCATAAAATAAATGTGGTATTCGAATATCATAGAGCGTTCTATCGTGTTGAACTGCCTTCAAATGCTCTATAAATCCATCATAAGCACTTACTCCATAATAGTTACTATCTGGTAAAGAATAAGAATTCATCATATTACGTTTAGAAGAGTTATGAGAGTACAAATAGTCTTGCAGTAAGCCTTCAATAAGATTCATATTGAGCTCGTACTTAATACTTTTTTTGTAAATTTGAGTAATTGGTGCTCCTGCACTGAAAATAGCCTTTTCCATTAGCTCATAAGGGACATTTGTTTTTCTATATTGCATGTTCTGATCAAATCCGCTAACCAAATATAATTTGTTAACTGAATCATAGCCATATATTAATATGTCATGAAAATGTTGCTGTTTAATTTGATAGGCTTGACGCGATGGAATATAATATTCGTCTACAATTGTGTACAGGTAATGGCCCTCATCAAGTGAATACTGTATAACGTCATGAACATTACATGATAATTTTTCAAAAAAAATATTGGGGGACATCGGACAAAAATCTAACCAAGGAAAGGCCGTGTGGAATTCTTCTGTCGCTAAATGAAAATCAACGGAGTAATCAAAAAAGTCTTCTTCACAATTAGTTTTGCCAACAACTTGTATAAAGTTTGAGTAAAACCAAGGTAAACATTCTGGATAATTTAAAATAATTGACAAGCGGTATGCATGTATTTGATAGCTACGAATGGGGGGATCCGCTAATGGGAGAACTATCATTAGTGCCCTTCAACTCCTAAAAATAGAATTTATTCGCTTTCACACGTAAACCCAGATAAATAAATTCTAGTCGATCCACATGCATATAACAACCTGTCAATTTATAGTTTTTAATAAATAAAAATGATAACATTCTTGAGGTCTAGCCTTTTTTAAATTGGTAAACCCAGAGTAATGTGTAGGCCAACCTTGTGGCAGGCCCAGCTCCAAAATAAAAAATTAACTATCTATCACACCTGGACGCGGGGTTACGCCGAATTGCAATGCAAGTGCTCGCAGCTGCTCATCCGTGATTCGCTGGCGAATATCATGACCTGCAACAAGCATGTATACCTGGGCTGCCTTCTCGATGGTTTCAATCAGACCAAATGCTTCGTCAATCGTTGTGCCTGTTCCGAATATGCCGTGCTGCGGCCAGATGACCGCGTGGTATTCTTGCATTTTCTCCGCGGTTGCACGGCCAATCTCGTTCGATCCGGGCATCATCCAGGGAATGATACCAACGCCATCCGGGAAGACCACCACACATTCGGTGCACATCTGCCAAAGCGTTTTGGTAAACTTGGCTTCATGCAGCTCGTGGATGAAGGTCATGGCAAGAACATGTGTCGCGTGGTTGTGCATGACAACCCGGTGATTCGGATCTCTTTTCAAACGTTCAATATGACTCATAAAATGGGTTGGCAGTTCACTTGTCGGATTCACTCCGCCCTCCAGGCCCCATAATACCTCAAGCTCCTGTCCATCTGCCGATACACGCAGCACGCCCAGATTGCCTTGCGGGTCTGCCAGCACGTTTTTAAAATATTTGCCCGAAGCCGTAACGATAAAATATTGTCCCGCCAGCTCCTGCACGGAAAAGGCAGGTGTAATGGTGCGAATCACCTGATGAATATCGATGTACGGTGCAACCTCCTCCTCCTTCAGCAGATAGCTGACGTTACCGCCATTGCGCTCATCCCAACCATTTTTCCACATATGCTGTGTAATCTCTGCCATCTCGCGTACAAATGGAATATCAAAGCCGACAGGCTGCGTTCTCTCTCTTTCGGTATGAAGGGTCACGTTCATCATTATCCTCTCCTATGTTCATCTGAAAAACAGGGCTGTCACGATCAAAGCAAGAAAGTAAGTTCCTTTTTTCACATAAATTATACCTTTGTTTATGTTTGTTTGTCAATCTTTTTCCATCATAATACATTGTTTATTGTTTATTTATTTTTGTTTTTCTTTATTTAATTGAGCGTAAGCGATGTATGAATAGACAAAAACACAAAAAAATACCCTGCCGTCGCCCGGCAGGGTCAGTCACACATCTATTTAACACGAGAAGGGGTTTACAAGAGTTATCTTATCCTTTCTACCTTAACAGAAGCTGAAAACGAAATAAAAAAAGTATGAAAACTGCCGACTAACGCTCCCACACTATGTCCACACGCCTGCTGCGGAACTTACATATACTAACTAGCACTCTTCTTATTGCCACAAATTAGAAACCAATCCCTTTGGAAGGAGGTGTAGCCCTATGGCTACACTCGTGACAGGCCCTATCGAAAATAATATCTCCGGCGGGAGCAGACCCACCCAGCAAGTCACCATTCAAATAGTGAATTCTGATCCGACCAACACATCCACTGTACTGATTCAAGGCTATGTACTTGACGGGACCCGCAATTTATACGTGCTGCAATCCGTCAATCTGATTCCTGGTCAGTTTTTCTCCCAAACGTACTTCGCGGACCTGAATGGTTATGAATTTGTGTTTACAACCAGTGGAGCCGCTGCCGCTTCAACCGAAATTTCCATATGGGGCAAAAGCAGTTCAGGACAACTCGTCACCGCTCATCGCATCGTTTTACATGAACTCACAACAACGGCAACATAAAGAAGCATCTAATGACTGAACTGTATGAAAATGATGTCTCGCCCAGTCTAACCCAGCCTGTTCCTCAGAGGACAGGCTGGGTTTTGTTCAGGATATAGAAAGGTCTCATCGTGCCCGTGGCTTCATCCCGGCGATCTTCTGTATGCTCAAAACCGAGTTTACTCAAAATATGATGTGCGGCTTCATCGTCAGGGTGGTGTCCAGCCACCAGCTGAACCGCCCCTAACTTATCAAAGGCATAACGAACCACCGCCTGTGCCGCCTCCTGCGCATATCCTTGACCCCAATGGTCCCGGGTCAGCAGAAAACCGAGCTCATAGATATGTTCCTTCGGAGCATAAGGACCAAGACCGCAGCAGCCAACAAAGACGTCTGACCCTTTCTGGAAAAGGGGCCAATACTGTACTCCCTCCTGTTTCTCACGCTGAATCTCACGGGTTAGCCTTGCTTCCACCTCTTCTTCACTCAACACGTCACTGCTACTAGTCCACCTGGTCACCTCATGATCGCCCCACAAGGCAAAAGCAAGAGCGCAGTCCGCCTCATCCCATGTGGTAAATACAAGTCGTTCCGTCTCAAACAATATTGTTCGTTTAAGGTTCACCTTTGATCACCCTCCCCGGCTCCTAAGTAATCTCAATATCCTTCCATACTATTAAATTAATCGCAGCCTGAGCAGAATAAACATAACATGCATATTTCCGTACCTGCTCCTTCCGAACAATCCAGATCATACCAGAGTGTAATTAAAATAAAACATAACCTCTGCCGGCACTGCCGGACAGAGGTTCAGAGCTTACAACCTATCATCACAATCCTTCATAATTATTGCAAAGCAACTTCAATAGTCCCTGTTGCATCGCCTCCCTGGTTTGCTAACAGAGCAAAAACCAGAACCGCGCCTGCCGAGATACTAAGACTGTTGTTCGCAGGAATGACATAAGTGAGCACTGGTGCATTGACACGCGTGATGACAAGCGATACAGCAGCAGGTCCAGTATTATTCACCGTCACGCTGGCATTCACACCACCAGTCAGGTTTTCATAGAAGGACTTGCCTACTCCTGCTGTAAGGTTGTAAAACTGTAATGGTAAAAGGATGGCCATCAGAATCACCTCCTTTTTGCTTTGATACGGTATTCTATGTTCAGAATCTAGTAAAGCCACGGTGAATTGACCGTGGTAGAACGTACATTTATAGCTGACATGCAAGTTTGATAGACAGCTGGACAGCATACAAAACAAACCCCGCCGAAATTCGGCGGGGCTGCTGGTCATCTGCTTTTTCTAACTAGGCATACAGCATAAAAAAGTTCAATTCGTGGCCCAGCTGCTTGAGATAATTATAGAGCTGGGAGCGATGGTGAAACACATGGGTCAGCGTCTCAATCTGCCACTGGACTTGCAAATGGCCATGCTCCGCATAGAATGCTTTGGTCGAGCGGTTCAGAAAATCCTCTTCGCTCAGGCTTGTGATATACGCTTTGTACGCCTCCATATTGCTCCACAGCTGTTTCTCCAGCTGCTCAACGTCCTGATTGCCAGCCAAGCTGTTCTCCACCTGCCCGACCTCCGCTTCCCCCTTCTCCTGCATAATGGCGAGATCAGAAGCGGTAATCTGGATAAAATGATGCACCAGCTCAACAAGGGAGCGCATATTGTCCTGCGGACGATACGCCCAGTCCTCTGCACGAATCAGCCGGATCAATGAAGCTCCTGTGCGTACGCCTGTTTCCAGCTCGGTTAACAGGTGCTCCCGAATTTGCAATGTTCCATTCATCATATATTGCTCCTTTGTCGTGGTATGGATCTATACTTCGAGTATAACGGAAGAGACTGACGAAAGATTGTATTTTTCGGACAACATCTGTTGCTGCTCCCGAATGGCCGTCAACGGGGTATCTCCATAAAACTTGCGGAACTGCCGAATGAGATGCGCCTGATCATAGAAGCCATACTGCTGAGCAATCGTCACACCATCGGTAAATCGTGACTCGCGAATGCCATGCATCACCTCATGAAAACGAACAATTTCACTCAGCCGTTTAGGGCTGATACCTACCTGCTCCGTAACCTTGCGATGCAACTGTCGTTCACTAATAACTTCCCCCGTTGCGATGTCCTGTACACTTGTACGTCCTTTATTTTTGAAAATACGGTAGAGTACATTTTGCAGAAGATCCTGATCGGCTTGTGTGCAGCTATAACGCAGCGTTATCTGGCTGAGATACTGATCCATTACCTTTACACGTGCTGCAAAGTTCATTGTTTCCTCCATCTTCATCTGCAGTTCATCCCACTTTAACGGCCAGCAGTCCTCCAGCGGGATTCGCCTGTCCGTGAACAGATCAAGTGGCTGACCATGCAAAAAAGGCGCTCCCCCGGGGAAAAATCGAACGCCAAACGTATACACTCCTGCCGGAGGAGACACGGGCAATAACGGAAATGCAAAAGGCTGCGTGTAATTTCCGCAATAACTGTACGAAAAGCAGGCCTGCTCGGCATCATAGTGAACGAGCATGTCGGTACAGCCATCCGGCAGTACCCGGGCAGAAGCGGTAGATTTTGGATGATGAGCAAACGAAATGCCTGCTTCTTCAAAACGCTGGTCATTCTCTACAGCGTCACGGGTGCCTGACTCCCAATAACAGGCCACATAGGCCGCAAGCGAGGGCGAGGGCGCATGTTCGATGTAGTATGTACGAGGATCAAGTCCATTGATTTGTACCGGGCGATACAACGAGTGCAGACGCACATGCAATGCAAATCCCTGCCTTTCTCTCTTTTAAAATTAAAGCTCGTATGTTCTCATGTATGCTCTAACATTTTATGTATTATTATGTTCTTCTTCTCTCTCATCATAGCATGAGCGCTCAGGCCCATGTAAAAAAAGTGCCCTGTTCGGAGGACAATCCGAGCAGGGCCAGTCACACATCTATTTAACACGAGAAGGGGTTTACAAGAGTTATCTTATCCCTTCTACCTTAATAGAAGCTGAAATTCAGATGAAGAACAGATCAAAAAAATAGATTTGCCCTTTCCCGCTCCGATCAGGTTAAACCATGCAGCTTGCGAAACCGCTCGGGACTCATGCCTGTATGTCGTTTAAACATGGAACAGAAATAGCTGGCATTTTCATATCCCACCCGGTCGGCAACTTCATAGATTCGCAGCGCACGTTCACTGAACATGAGCTGTTTGCTGCGATTAATCCGCTCTTGATTGACATAGAACACCGGCCGGACATGCAATGCTTTCTGAAATAGTCGGCACAGATACTGCGGGGATACCACAGCCACATCTGCCAGCTCCTTCAGTGACAAAGGCTGATCCAGATGCTCTGTAATGTAACGCAGCACCGGCTTCAGACGTTCCATTTCGTCATTATCGCTACCTCCCGCGATGAGCAAGGGCTTCAAATCCAGCAGCAGTGCATACAGATGTTTGGAACTGTCCCGGTCTCCATCTGCATCTAAGGTATCCTCCACCCCTTCGCCCCTCATCAGCATCTGCTGCAATGCATGCAGCAACTCCGCGTTTCTGAGCTTATATACACCTGAACCGGTGATGCCTGCATACGCCAGCAATTGACTCGCTTCACGTCCTTGAAAGGATACCCAGGCCAGCTCCCAGCGATCTGTAATCGGCTCATATCTGTGGGGAATGTCAGGATAGGTAATAAACACCTCGCCCGGGCCCACGATATATTCTTCCTCATCCTGTATAATCAGCCTTCCCTGCCCCTGAATAATCTGATGAATCTGGTAATCCGGGAACCCTTCGGGGCGTTCGGTTTCATATTGATGCTCCCAATAACCTACCGTAGTCATATAGATCGGCAGACGAGCCGCTTCATCTGTTTTGCCAAAAAAAATCCGTGTATTCATCCCGCACACCACGCTCTCTATACTTGGTTTCATATTGTGATATATATGGGCAATATCCTTTATTCTCTAAGCGCCTGATCAATTCTATAATGTGAATATATTATAACATGATCAAAGGAGCTGCTGTTATGCGAAAGAAACTCGTGCACACCCCTCCGGCTAACGGATATCCGGAATGGAACAACAATCCCGAGACGTTTCAGGTGAATCGTCTACCCGCGCATGCCAATATGGTAGCGTTCCCATCCATAGAAGAAGCATTATCCAGCGAATTTACCGCTTCTCCCTGGTATCAATCTCTGAATGGCTTGTGGAGGTTCAGCTTTGCGGAAACGCCAGAGCAGCGTATTGCATCCTTTTATGAAAATGGCTATGATGCCAGCAGCTGGGACGAGATCAGTGTTCCCTCGAACTGGCAGCTGCAGGGTTATGATTACCCTCACTATACGAACATGACGTATCCATGGGTGGAGCGTGAGCCTGATTTAAAACCGCCTTTCGCACCAGCAACCTATAACCCGGTTGGTTCATATATTCGTACGTTTACTGTCCCTGCGGACTGGAAAGATCGCCCTGTGCTGCTGCACTTTGAAGGTGTTGAATCGGCCTTCTATGTATGGGTGAACGGAGAGCTTGTCGGTTACAGTGAGGATACGTTCACTCCCGCAGAATTTGATATCACAGCGTACCTGACGGAAGGCGAGAACAAGCTGGCAGTCGAAGTCTATCGCTGGTGTGATGCCAGCTGGCTGGAGAATCAGGATTTCTGGCGGCTTAGCGGTATTTTCCGCGGGGTTTACCTGCATTCGCCATCCCCGGTTCAAATCGCTGATTTCTTTGTTCGTACGGAACTGGATGAGGCCTATCAGGATGCAGAGCTTCAGCTTGATGTGAAGCTGTATCATCATCATGCCGGACAACATGTGCACGGCTTGAAGGTTCAAGCACAGCTCTATAATGCAGAGCAGCAGGTGGTTTGGGATGAGCCGCTGGCGGCCGAGGTTTCTTTTGCCAATGAAGAAGAATTGACGTTCTCTCTCTCTGCGACTGTGATCAGCCCGCTCTTGTGGAGCGCCGAAACGCCTAATTTGTACACTTTGGTGCTGTCCATTCAGAATGCGTCAGGGGAAACAGTAGAAGCTGTTCGCAGCCGCGTCGGATTCCGCAAGTTCGAGATCAAGGATGGCTTGATGAAAATCAACGGCAAACGCATTGTGTTCAAAGGGGTAAACCGGCATGAATTCTCCCCGGACGCTGGACGCGCCATTGGTCGTGAGGATATGATTCGTGACATCGAGCTGATGAAAGCCTACAATGTTAACGCTGTGCGTACTTCGCACTATCCGAATCAGACGCTCTGGTACGAGCTGTGTGATGAATACGGGCTGTATGTCATTGACGAGACGAATCTGGAGACACATGGTACCTGGTACTACGGGCAAAAGGAAATGAACGACGACAACATCCCGGCAAGCAAGCCGGAATGGCGCGACAATGTCATTGATCGCTGTAATTCGATGTTCCAGCGGGATAAAAACCATCCGTCCATCATCATCTGGTCGCTCGGTAATGAATCGTTTGGTGGAGACAACTTCATCGCCATGTACGACTATTTGAAACAGGCCGATCCGACAAGGCTCGTGCATTATGAAGGTACTTATCACTATCGCCCGACGGATTCAGCCAGCGATATCGAATCCACGATGTACATCAGCCCGAATGATATCGAGCAGTATGCACGCATGAAAGGTGACAAAAAACCTTATATCATCTGTGAATACAGCCATGCGATGGGCAACTCCTGTGGTGGTCTGCACCTGTACTGGGAGATGTTCGATAAATATGAAATCTTGCAGGGAGCATTTATCTGGGATTGGGTGGATCAATCCATTCGTACCAAAACAGCAGACGGCGTAGAATATCTCGCTTATGGTGGGGATTTCGGCGAGTCGCCGCATGATGGCAACTTCTGCGGTAACGGACTTATTTTGGCGGATAAAACGATCACACCTAAGCTGGAAGAAGTCAAAAAATGCTATCAGAACGTTCGCATGTCAGCGCTCAATCTGCAAACCGGGCTGATCCGCATCACAAATCATTTCCTGTTCACCGATCTGAACCAATATGCGCTCTCCTGGACGTTATCCCATAACGGCGTGCCTGTGGAAAAAGGGCATCTAGATATTGCAGCACAGCCTGGCGAATCCATTGAGGTTCACATTCCTTATACATCATCCTCTGACCTGTTTACGGAAGCCGTACTCACTGTCTCTCTGGTAACGAAAAAGGCCGAGAATTGGGCGGAGGCAGGGCATGAGATTGGCTGGGAGCAATTTGTAGTATCTCCACGTCTGCGTGCAATCCAGCAGGTGGTTGCGGGGCAAGGTGATATGCTTCAGGTGCAGGAGCTTGCAAGCAACGAGCTACAAGAAGGTCATGCTCAAGATGAGCTCAGCGTGGTTGCAGGACATGTATCAGTACGCTTCAACAAAGGCACCGGTGCGCTGACCTCGTATCAGATCAACCAGCAGGAGCTGCTGCTGTCACCGGCTCGTGCAAACTTCTGGCGTGCAATGACTGACAACGATCTGGGTAACAAACTGAATGAACGTGCTGCCTTCTGGCGGGATGCTCATGCGACAAACAAGCTTATTCGTTTCGAACATCATACAGATGAGCAGGGCTGTCATGTGACAACGGATTATACATGGGATGCCAGCCCCGGAACTACACTGTCCATCACGTATCACATCAAACCGAATAGCGAGCTGGAAATCAGCCAAACCCTCGTTCCGGGTGCAGGTCTGCCTGAGCTGCCTGAGTTCGGCATGCTGTTTGAATTGAAGGATCGTCTGGATACGATCTCCTGGTACGGTCGCGGCCCCCATGACAACTATATTGACCGCCTGACCAGCGCACGTCTCGGCTATTATACCGGAGCCGTTCGAGATCAGTTCGTGCCATATCTGAAACCGCAGGAATGCGGCAACAAAACGGATGTACGTTTTGCTGCGATTACTTCTGCTGTAGGGGGTACTGGTGACAATGATGGAGCTGCCGGGAATGCTCTAATTGGCGAGAATGTTGCAAATGCTTCACTTGACGGGAATACTGGAGTTAATGGTTATGCTGCACATGACGGGAATGACGGGAATGCTGCACACGGCAGCAGCGGTCTGTATTTTGAAGCTACCGCACCGTTTGAAATCAATGCGCTGCCATGGTCACCAGAAGAGCTGGAAGCGAATGACCACGTCTACAAATTGCCGGTAAGCTCGCACACCATTGCCCGTATCAACTACATGCAGATGGGTGTTGGCGGCGACGACAGTTGGAGTGCACGTACACATCCAGAGTATACACTGCAAGCGAATCGTCCGTATCACTTCACGTTTACGGTGAAGCCTGTTTAGAGCATTGAGATGTAATACTATAGGGTGGTTAAGGGGGCGGTTTGCCCTCCCATAGCCATCGTAAAAATCCCTGCTGGCATTATGCTGGCAGGGATTTTTTCAGCCCGCGTGACGGGCCAAACGCTAACGATTCTGAGAAGCCTTATTTGGGGCAAAAACATGCTTTTCAAATTCTAACGATTTCCAGGAACCTTATTTCTTGAAAAATCATCCCTTCAGCCCAAAAATTAGCCGATTCGAAGCTAATAGCGTTTCTGTGAATCGTTACATTTCTAAACAGCTCAAAAAACAGCAAATAGCGTCTCTAGGAATCGTTAGCGCTGTGCATGTACTCGAATCGAAGATCCTCTTGTTCGCAGTGAGTGCAGCTTCCCTCATCTAGTATAACGATCTATATCATCCATCGCTGAATCATGCATTCGTTTGTGGTGATCTTCATGCTGGCGCACGTCATTTTTCAGCTTGGCCAAGAAGCCCCAACCTGTAAAGAACATGAGCAGCACAGCAATCAAAGCATATGCAAAACTAAATAGATTCATATAGAAATTCACAAAGATCGCGGCCAGTATCAAACCCAGAATCCACAGTACCCATTTTGTACTTTTTCTCACCATTATCCTCCTCACTGGATTGTAATTATTTCACTCTATCGTACTCTATATGTATCCTCAAACATACGTACAAGAAAACGCAATGGTTTCGCAGAAAAAGAAAAAGACTCCCTATCGGGAGCCTTTCCTCTGTCGGCATAACCGAGGCTTTAGACCTCAATTACATCATGCCGCCCATACCACCCATGCCGCCCATGTCAGGAGCGCCAGCAGCGCCTGCAGGTTCTGGCTTGTCAGCGATAACCGCTTCAGTAGTCAGGAACATTGCTGCTACGGAAGCCGCGTTTTGCAGTGCGGAACGAGTTACTTTCGCAGGGTCAACGATACCTGCTTCGATCATGTTAACCCACTCGCCAGTTGCAGCGTTGTAACCCACGCCTACTTGCTCTTTTTTCAGACGTTCCACGATAACGGAACCTTCTTCACCAGCGTTAGCCGCGATTGTGCGGATTGGCGCTTCCAGAGCTTTCAGAACGATGTTCACGCCTGTTTGCTCGTCACCGGACAATGCTACACCAGCAACAGCTTGATATACGTTCAGAAGCGCAGTACCACCACCGGATACGATACCTTCTTCAACCGCAGCGCGAGTTGCGTTCAGGGCATCTTCGATACGCAGTTTACGTTCTTTCAATTCAGTTTCAGTTGCCGCACCGACTTTGATTACGGCTACGCCGCCGGACAATTTAGCCAGACGCTCTTGCAGCTTCTCTTTGTCGAACTCGGAAGTTGTTTCTTCCAATTGCGTACGGATTTGGCTAACACGTGCATCGATATCGGATTTGTTACCAGCTCCGTCAACGATGATTGTGTTTTCTTTTGTTACACGGATTTGACGAGCTGTACCCAGTTGTTCTACAACTGCGGATTTCAGATCCAGACCCAGTTCTTCTGTGATCACTTGACCACCAGTCAGGGCAGCGATATCTTGCAGCATTGCTTTACGACGGTCACCGAATCCTGGAGCTTTAACCGCTACAGCATTGAATGTACCACGCAGTTTGTTCACAACCAGCATCGCCAGTGCTTCGCCTTCGATATCTTCAGCGATCAATACAAGCGGTTTGCCTTGTTGAACGATTTTCTCAAGCAATGGCAGGATGTCCTGTGTGCTGGAGATTTTTTTGTCAGTGATCAGGATATATGGATTGTCCAGAACAGCTTCCATTTTGTCTGTATCTGTGATCATGTATGGAGAGATGTATCCACGGTCGAATTGCATACCTTCAACCACTTCAAGCTCAGTCGCGAATCCTTTGGATTCTTCAACAGTAATAACGCCGTCTTTACCTACTTTTTCCATAGCTTCAGCAATCAGTTCGCCTACTTCTTCGTCAGCAGCAGAGATTGCTGCAACTTGTGCGATGGATTGTTTGCCTTCAACCGGTTTGGAGATGGATTGCAATTCAGCAACCGCAGCTTTAACCGCTTTGTCGATCCCTTTACGGATACCGATTGGGCTTGCGCCTGCAGTTACGTTTTTCAAACCTTCTGTGATCAAGGCTTGAGCAAGTACGGTTGCAGTTGTGGTACCGTCACCGGCAACATCGTTCGTTTTGGTAGCAACTTCTTTAACCAGCTGAGCACCCATGTTTTCGAATGCATCTTCCAGTTCGATTTCTTTTGCAATCGTTACACCGTCATTTGTGATGAGCGGGCTTCCGAATTTTTTCTCCAGAACCACGTTGCGGCCTTTTGGTCCGAGCGTTACTTTCACTGCGTTAGCCAATGCATCCACACCACGAAGCATGGAGCGACGAGCGTCTTCACTGAATTTAATGTCTTTAGCCATTTAAGAAAACCTCCCTGGTATATTGTATAAAATGGTACTGCTATATCGTTCGGTTAACCGATTTAAATTTGAAATTAGTCGAGAATCGCGTGAATGTCGCTCTCTTTCATAATCAAATATTCTTTACCTTCGTATTTGATTTCTGTACCGGCATATTTGGAGAAAATAACGCGGTCTCCTTCTTTCACTTCCAGAGCTACACGTACGCCGTCTTTCAATACACCCGCACCAACTGCAATGATTTTACCCTCTTGCGGTTTTTCTTTGGCGGAGTCCGGAAGTACGATCCCGAAAGAAGTCGTTTGCTCTTGCTCCAGTGGTTCTACCAATACGCGTTCACCTAAAGGTCTGATCATGAAAAATAGCCTCCTTTTGAAATTATATAGCCTTGCATTTGTAGGTTGCAGCCATATGTATTAGCACTCGACAGTGTTTAGTGCTAACAACCAACTTTATGATACTCAACTTGAAGCATGATTTCAAGTCTTTTTGATGAATTTTTGCGAGTTTTACCTGCAGCCTGGCACAACTGGAGGAATGTTATATGCTCACGCTCTCTATTTTACGAGATTCACAAGCCCACATGCAAACTTGTCCCTTAACCCCCTTCTCCATTGTATCCACTCACCGCCATAATATGCCTGCATGTCCAGTTCAGCTTTCCGTTATGTAACCGAAACAAAAGACCCGCAGCAAGCACAACCTTTTGCTCCGGGCCTCTTAACGAGCGAATCAAACGTTCACTCGCATCTATATATTTTTTATCGGCGCAGACGGAGTCGCTTCCCTTACTACCCCACATGCTGCTTATCATCTGCACGCTCATACCGGGATTCAATCTCCTGATCGGCAGCAAGCTGCTTACGATACACAACAGCCGATAGAAATACACTGATTTCATAAAGCAGCAACAGCGGAATCATCACCAGCAGGTCGGATATGAAATCCGGCGGTGTAACGACCACTGCGATAAATATCAGTACAAAATAGGCAACTCTGCGCATTTTGCGAAGGCGAATCGGATTCAGAATCCGCAGTCCTGTCAGGAACATGATAAGCAGCGGCAGCTCAAACAGCAGAGACACCGGCAGCACAATGCCAAACAGAAAACTGAAATACTGCTTCATGCCATAGGTTTCAACAAGTCCCATTTTTTCCGTAATGGTGGAGGTAAACGCCAGCGCCATCGGAAAAACAACATAATATGAGAAAGCAACACCGACCAGAAACAACAGGAATACATAAGGCACGTACTTCAGAGATGCCTTGCGCTCCTGCGGCCGCAGACCGGGGCTAACAAACCGCCAAATCTGATAAACCGTAAACGGCAGCGTGATGACAAGGGAAAATAACCCGGCAATCTTCATGTAGATGCCAATCCCGTCCCAGAAGGAAAAGGCATGTAATACAAAGCCCTGAGCCGTCTCCGCCTTGGTGAGATAACGATACACCGGGTCTGCCACGAAAAAGCCTGCGATCAGGCCGAGAATAAAAATGCTCAGGACATAGATCAGCCGCTTGCGCAGCTCACTCAGATGGTCTGAAAGCGTCATTTCTTCATTTTGCTGCGTCATGCCTGCCTCCCCTGGAATCCAGCTTTAAAATACAAAACCCTTCCGGCAGGAAGGGATCTCTCTTTCATTGCCTAGGACGTCATTCCGGCAGACGTTTATCCACAGGTTTCTCAGCAGTTGTAGTCTCCGCAGCGAGTGGTTTTGCTTTTTCCTGCTCTTTGCGGCTGGAAGCATCATCATCCGAAATGATATCACGTGCACCTTCCTTGAACTCGCGGAATGTACGTCCGACAGCCCGTCCCAGCTCCGGCAGCTTGTTAGGCCCAAACAACAGCAATGCAATCACGGCCAGCAAAATAAAACCTGTTGGTCCAATGGAACTAAACATTGATTTTCCTCCTCGTTTCAAGCTTTCAAAATGCTCATACTTTCGAAGTCACGTCCATCAGATGTCTGAACTGTATTTGAATTTATGCCCATCATACCACAGATGTAACCACTTACATAACCCGTAAAATGATCAACCCGCACAACTTTTCTTTCAAAAGAGATACCTTCAGGCACAGTTTACTGTTTAAATTGGCCCGTCACCATCAGCAGCGCTTCAGGAAGCTGATCCATAATGGCCGCCAGATGCTCATGCACACCTTTTGGCGTCCCTGGCAGATTCACAATTAATGTACGACCGCGAATTCCGCATACACCGCGGAACAGCATGGCTGATCGGTTTTTGCCCATCACACTGGCTCTCATCGCCTCAGCCATTCCGGGAACCTCGCGCTCAATGACACGTCTGGTCGCCTCCGGTGTAATATCACGGATAGCCAGCTCCGTGCCACCCGTTGTCAGTACGAGATCGGCGTGAAAATAATCTGTCATCTCAATCAAAGCCGCAATAATCTCATCCGGCTCGTCAGGAACAATCCGATATTCCACGATCTGACCGCCGAGTTCCTCCTCCACAAGCTCCCGAATGACTTGCGCACTTGTATCCTCACGTTCTCCGCGGGCCCCTTTGTCACTGGCTGTCAGGATAGCTGTTCTCCACACCATAAAGATCACCCTTCTCCTCTACGAAAATAAATACTCTTTATCGGTTGTAATCACCGTTTTTACCGCCACTTTTGGATTGCAGCATCGTTGGACCAATAATCATGTCCTTTTGCATCGCCTTACACATATCATAGACAGTAAGTGCTGCCGCCGATGCTGCCGTGAGTGCCTCCATCTCTACACCCGTCTTGCCTTCGGTTTTGACTGTTACTTCAATATGAAGCTCGTCTGCTCCATTATCATGAAAGCGGATATCCACACCATTCAGTGCAAGCGGATGACACATCGGAATCCAGTCAGACGTTTTCTTCGCCCCCTGAATGCCCGCAATCTGAGCTACCGCCAGAACATCCCCTTTGCCGATGCGTCCTTGGCGAATGGCCTCAAGTGTCTCCGGGTTCATCGTGACTTTCGTAACCGCAACAGCGGTACGCACCGTCACATCCTTGCCGGATATGTCTACCATTCTGGCCCGTCCCTGCTCATTAAAATGAGTCAGCTTCCCGCTTGAGGCCTGACTATTATTCATTTCTGAGTTCAATCACATCACAACCCTTTATTCGATATGTACTATACCTTCGGGCGTTATCAACAGATCCAGCCGCAGATCAAGCGGGTCCATCGGGATGTCCGGCTCCAGCTGGCCCGGCAGGACCAAAGCTGCCATGAGCGGCCTTTTCCCCTGTTTGGCACAGTACTGGTCGAGACGCTCTGCAAAGCGGTCATAATAACCGCCACCATATCCGATGCGACCTCCATTAAGGTCGTAGCCCAGCCCGGGTACCAGCACCAGATCGATATCCGGCCAGTGTTCGGGCGGCAATACTTCGCAGGATGCTTTAGGTTCAGGTATGCCCCAAATACCTGGTTCGATATCCTGAGGCCCCCTCACTCGCCGCAGCTCCATACGCGGCGGATCAGCAAGCACCTTGGGCGCAAGCATGACATCCCCCTTTTTCCATGCCTCTTCAAAAAGAAAAGCGGTAGATGCCTCACTTCCATACGAAAGATAGCTGAAAATCATCAGAGACCCGGACACCTGTCTGTCCGGGTTCAGCCGCAGACAGTCCAGCTTTCGCTTCAACCCGTCATTTATCCGGGTGATCGCTTGCTGACGCATCTGCTCGTCCAATCGTTCACGCAGCTGTCTCAGCCTGGCCCTGAGCTGCTTCTTCTGTTCCGCATGCTCCTGCATAATGCTGACTAACCTCCTGTTGATCTGGAAGGTAAATAAAATCATTCGGTTCATTGCGTTTATATGTTATGACAAGATGTCATCTGGATGACCAGCTTGAAATGATTCATTTTCTGCAAAATGCTCATGTAATAACATGTCTTCTTTCAGTTTATCATTGATTGACCAAAAAGACTACAAGCCCGCTTCGTTCCCAATCGGTGCATTTGCTCTGTATTTCATGTAAACTGGGAGGTAAGTGTCCAGGACGTGTCTTGAGACACGCCCTAATCAAGAACTCAACCTATGGAGGAACTTAATTCTATGTTGCTGCAAGTATCCGGAATTATTAAACGTTTTGGTGTCGATCCCATTCTGGACGGCGTAAACTTACAAATATTAGAACGCGAGCGTATCGGCCTCGTTGGTGTGAATGGTGCAGGCAAATCTACATTGCTTAAAATTATCGCTGGTGAGATGTCCTATGATGGGGGACAAATTTTCAAATCCAAAGAAACCACGCTTGGTTACCTCGCGCAAAACAGCGGTTTGCAGTCAGAACGCAGCATCTGGGATGAAATGATGCATGTCTTTGCACATCTGACCCAGGCCGAAGCAGAGCTCAGACAGATGGAGCATGATATTGCCGATCCTGCCATGATGCAGGATGAGAAGCAATATGCCGACCTGCTGGAGCGTTACGCAAGACGCTCGGACTGGTTCAAGGATCACGGCGGGTACGAGATGGAAACGCGCATTCGCAGCGTGCTGCACGGGATGGGCTTTGGTGAATTCTCTCCTGATACCCCGATTGGTACGCTCAGCGGTGGTCAGAAGACCCGGCTCGCTCTGGCCCGCATTCTGCTGCAGGCTCCCGATTTGCTTATGCTGGACGAGCCTACGAACTATCTGGACATTGCTACACTTACGTGGCTGGAGGACTATCTCAGAGGATATTCTGGCGCACTGTTAGTTGTATCCCATGACCGGTACTTTCTGGACAGACTCGTGACCACAATCGTTGAAATTGAGCGTCATCGCTCCAAGCGATACACAGGCAATTACAGCCGTTACATGGAGCTGAAGGCCGCTGAATACGAAAGTCAAATGAAGCAGTATGAGAAGCAGCAGGACGAAATCGCAAAGATGGAAGACTTTGTGCAAAAAAACATCGTACGCGCTTCAACCACGAAGCGTGCCCAGAGTCGCCGCAAAGCGCTGGAGAAAATGGATCGGCTCGACAAGCCGCTTGGTGATCTCAAAAAAGCCCACTTTTCGTTCCAGACTGCCGTTATGTCAGGCAAAGAAGTGCTGCGTGTAGATCAGCTGTCCGTTGCATATGACGAGGGATCACCGCTGTTCCGCAATGTGTCCTTTGATCTGCGCCGCGGGGAAACGGTAGCGTTAATCGGACCAAACGGAATCGGAAAATCAACCATGCTGAAGTGTCTGACAGGAAGTCTTCGTCCCGTAAAGGGTGAGATTCAATGGGGTACCAAAGTGCAGATCGGTTATTATGACCAGGAGCAGACGGGACTTAATCCTTCCAACACCGTTCTGGAAGAACTGTGGAGTGCTTATCCGGGTATGGAGGAAGCCCGCATTCGGACGGTACTCGGCAACTTTTTGTTCAGCGGTGACGATGTACTCAAAAAAATATCCTCGCTCAGCGGAGGGGAGAAGGCACGTGTCTCTCTCTCCAAGCTCATGCTGAAGGAAGCCAATGTGCTTATTCTCGATGAGCCGACGAACCATCTGGACCTCTTCGCCAAGGAAGTGCTTGAGGCCGCGTTGATGGATTACGAAGGCACACTGCTGTTTATCTCTCATGACCGTTACTTCCTGAACAAAATGGCGGAAAGAATCGTTGAACTTCATCCGGGCGGCACAGAGCATTATCTGGGCAACTATGATGATTATGTCGAGAAAAAACAGGAGCTGGAGGAGATTGCACGCGAAGCAGCGGAGGCTCGTCAAGCAGCTTCAAAGTCGCCTGCTCCAGCAGCAAATGCCAATTCAGCAGCATCCGAGAAATCTGGCGCAGCCTCCTTCGAAGCGGACAAGCAAGCCAAACGCGAGGAGCGAAACAGACAACGCAGACAGGAAGCACTGGAGCAGCAGATTGCAGAGCTCGAATCGAAAATTACTGCCCTGGAAGAACAGATGGCCCTGCCGGAAGTTTATCAGGATTACATGAAGCTGCAGGAGCTTCAGCAGTCCACCGAGGAGCACAAAACCCAGCTTGCACAAGCATATGAAGAGTGGGAAACGCTCGCTATGGGTTAGTTAGAAGTTCAGGTCATAATCTGATATCTATAACAGGATTGATGTGAATCCAACAAAAAACAACCGAACTAGGCTGAGCGTTACATTAGTAACGTTGAGCCTTTTTTAATAAACAGTTCCCCTCATGTTTTTACATTTGTCAAACCCTCTCGATTTTCGTAAAATAAATTTCTGGGGCTATGCCCCTCTTTTATCCACATGCCAGCGAGAAACCAATGCCTTGTTTTCATGTAATTAAACATTGGTAGAATAAGCTTTTCATGAAAAAACCATATTTATCCACTATTTTATCCACATTATCCACAGTCTTGTGGGTAAAACAGCTGCATTCTATCCCCTACACAAGACTTGTTTCGAAAACATGGAGTGCAGGACTTCACCTCAGTTATCAACAAATCACACTGGATATGTGGATAACTATAATCACACCTTGACAGATTCAATTATCGCATGGACACTCTATCATATGCTGGGCAGAACAGGAAACTTATGCACACAGTCACCACTCCCGAATTTACCATTGTTGTTCAAGCCCCTTTTCTTCATTCCGGGGAGTTTGTATTTATGGCAAACATCTGGGATACGATGCGTGGAGACTTCTCACGTGTGTTAACCTGCCTGGATCTGGAATAATCATCCATCTTATCTGTCTTAGTAAGCTCTGAAAAAAATAAATTACACACAAGCAAATTGCAGATTGCTTGATGCAAAAGGGCTCCTGTCGTCAAGCCATGACAACAGGAGCACTTCGTATAGCTATAGCGTTTTCCTCTTAATTAACGGATACTTTCTACACTTTTAATGAAACGGAAACTCTTGCACTTCTTAATCAAATGACACTTTTATACTTTTAATGAACAGATACTTCTTCACTCTCTGCCGACTCGGCCTTCAGCCCGGCTGCATTACATGCCGCAACATACGCCAGTCCTGCCGCCATCACGATATCATGATGTGTAGCAGTACCGCGGAATTCACGCCCCGCACGTTCGACCGTAATCACGGCTTCGGCACTGGCTCCCTCTCCACCGCTGAGCGCATGCATCTCCATGTCTACAAACGTAATGTCATCTGAAATACACTGAGCAATCGCCTGAATTGTCGCATCAACCGGACCGCTGCCAACCGCCGAATACGAATGTTCACCTGCACTTGTGCGAATGCGTACCGCCGCCATCCGGTCTGTCATGCTGCCCGCCGTAACCTGCAATTCAACCAGTTCATAGTCCTGTGCCGGGATGTTCATCGTTTGGCTGACCATTTGCAGCAGTTGGTCATCACTTACCACCTTCTGTTGATCCGCAGTTTCTTTAAACACCTCGTACAGCTGTTCCATCTGCTGCTCATCCGGTTCGAAACCGTATTTGCGTACCCGATCCTTCAAGGCATGACGACCGGAATGTTTGCCCAAAATAATCATGCTGCGCGGAATACCCAGCGCTTCGGGGTCCATAATTTCATACGTATTACGGTTTTTCAGCAAACCGTCCTGATGGATGCCTGATTCATGCTGGAAGGCATTACGTCCAACAACCGGCTTGTTATAGGCAATCGGAAAATGCATGGCACGGCTGATCTGACGTGAGGTTTCATACAGCTGATTGAGCTTGATATTGGTCGCTGCGCCGATCACATCTCCACGGGTCTCCAGTGCCATAATCAGTTCCTCCAATGCACAGTTGCCTGTTCGCTCCCCGATTCCGTTAATCGTTACTTCGATCTGTGATGCCCCGTTAGCAATAGCCGCCAGACTGTTCGCTACAGCAAGCCCCAGATCGTTATGACAGTGAGCGCTATATCGAACCTGATCGCCGCCTCTTGCCCCCTCGCGCACTCGGCGGAACATCTCGCCGTACTCATGAGGAAGTGCATAACCAACGGTATCCGGCAGATTGATAATGCTCGCCCCCGCCTCAATGGCTACTTCAACCATCTCGATCAGATCATCCATTTTGGTACGCGCAGCATCCATCGCTGTGAATTCAACGATATCGGTAAACTGGCGTGCATACGAGACCATTTCCCTTGCGGTGGCAACCACCTCGCTGCGCGGACGGCGCAGCTGATGCTCGATATGAATGTCGGACGAGGAAATAAACAGATGAATCCGGCGCCGGGCAGCATCTGCCGTAGCTTTCACTGCAGCATCGATGTCTCCTTTGACTGCGCGCGCAAACCCGCAAATTTCCACCTGCTGCAATTGTCTCGAAATCGCCTGAACTGCCGCGAACTCCCCTGGACTGGAGATCGGGAATCCAGGCTCAATGACGTCAATGCCAAGCGAAGCCAGCTGGTGTGCCAGTTCAATTTTTTGCTCAGGCTGAAGACTCGCTCCCGGTGCTTGCTCCCCATCGCGCAGCGTTGTATCAAAAATGTCAATCATACGTTTGTTCGGATTGGTTGTCATGTTTATCATCCTCCATCAAATTGTTTGTCTGTGCAAGACCAGTAATGGACCTGCATCAAGTGAAATCCACGAAGCACTCCTTCGTTGTGATCAATACGTCCTGCTGTCGTTATATGTTTGCTGTCAAAGCTTATGTCCTAAATGTGGATTCAAAGTGTACGTCGACTTACACTCTGATCTGCTTCAGATGTTCTGATCAGTCTTGCTCGCTCCTGCTCCAACTCGCACCATATGGTTGTTACCTTTGCCCACCCTGCTGCCGGCAGCAAAAAATACAAATAACCCGCCATCTCATCAAAGAGACGGCGGGTTATTCTCCCCTCCGCGGTACCACTCTCGCTTGATGGCCCAGCTTGTGCTGACACCATCCACCTCGTGTTCTCCCAAATTCATTGTACTGCGGACTACGCAACTGGCTGCGAATCCAGTCCATTGAATTCAAGAGAAACACCCTGTAACGGGGGTTAGCCGTTGCTTTGTACTCATGGACTACTGTCTAATACCGCTCCCTTGTAAGGCAGGGCATTCAGCATATTCCAGATTTCCAAAGCTCTGTTCCCGGGCGAGATTCAAACGATTCCAGCCACTGCGTCGCACCAACCCGCAGCTCTCTGAGCGCCTTGACCGTTCTACTGCTCCCGTTCATTACCTTTGCTGATATTGTTTTATGTAATCTAAATCAAAAAAGCCTGCCGTCTCCTGCATAATGCAAGAGACGACAGGCTGTTCACCTTCGCGGTACCACTCTTGTTGACTTCCCCCTGTTCAATTCCGCTATCTCTTGCACATGATGTGATAAAAGATACACAGTTCATTGAAAGGCTGAAAATCCCCTCGTATTGTGTATTGATTTCTTCAACTGAACGCAGACCATGGAGCAACTCCAGCCCGGTTTGTAAAAAAAAACCAATCTCAATGGCCCGTTCACGGGGGCAAACCGTAACGATATACTGCAACTGCCAGCTTTGGCCTTAGGCCTTTTCCTGCACAGCTGCGTTCCATCGTTCCGCTTCCAGGTGAGTTTCAGGTGTCCTTCGTCTGCGTTGCACCAACCCGCAGCTCTCTAATGACCGGGAATAACCCTACTGTTCCTGTTCATTGCGTTTATCTGTTTACGGTTCAGGAGAACATCTCCTTAAATTTGTAACTAATATACATTCTTCTCAAACCGCTGTCAACTATTTATTTTGCGCTCAGGATTGTACCGACCATGCTTCCAGCGAAAGTCCAGGGTCTGCCTTTGCATCAAAATCAGTACCCTCACCGCGAATCCATTTCAGATGAGCAGCCGCTCCAATCATGGCTGCATTATCCGTACAATACTCCATTGGCGGAATGACCAGCTCGAGCCCTTCCTTCACACAGCGTTCCTGCAGCGCTGTGCGCAAGCCTCGATTGGCTGCGACCCCACCGCAGAGGAGCAGCTGACGCGAGCCGTATTCACGCACGGCACGCACCGCTTTTTCCACCAGAACCTCAACGACCGCTTCCTGAAACCCGCGTGCTACTGCAGAGGGCTCCAACGTTTCACCGCGCATTTTGGCCTGATTCAGTGCATTGAGCACCGCCGATTTCAATCCGCTGAGACTGAAGTCATATGACCCTGCTTCAAGCCACACCCTGGGCAAAGGCACAGCGTGATCCGCTTCGGACGCCATGCGGTCCACGTGCGGTCCACCCGGATAAGGACAGCCGAGGGCACGAGCCACTTTGTCATACGCTTCACCCACAGCATCGTCACGTGTACGGCCAATCAGCTTGAACTTGCCTTCAGACTCCAGATGCACAAGCTCCGTATGCCCGCCCGACACCACAAGAGCCATTGTCGGATATTGCAGTTCACGTACAAGGCGATTGGCATAAATATGACCGGCTATGTGATGTGTGCCGATGAGCGGTTTGCCCAAGGCCATAGCGAGCGTTTTTGCTGCTACAATTCCCACAAGCAGTGCGCCGACCAAGCCGGGGCCTTGTGTAACTGCTATCGCGCTCAGGTCACGAGCACGAATGCCGGACTGTTCAATTGCCTGCTCCAGCATCAGTGTGATGACTTCAACGTGCTTACGCGAAGCCACCTCGGGAACAACTCCGCCAAACGCTTTATGTGTTTCCACCTGACTGGAGATCAGGTTGGACAGCACTTCATGTCCATCCTTGACCACCGCTACCGATGTTTCATCACAGCTGGTTTCCACCGCCAAAATATAGGATGAGGCGGAGCCTTGCTTATCTATAAGATCGTTCATGAATCCAGTACGCTTCCTTCCTCTTCGCCGCTCCGGCTGACAGGCGGCAGTGCCGCCCACATGATCATTGCATCCTCTCCATTATCGGAGTAGTATCCTTTGCGCAGACCTGCCGATTCAAACCCTTTTTTCTGATACAAGTTCTGGGCCACAATATTGGATACTCTGACCTCCAGCGTCATTCGTTCCATGCCGAGGTACGCTGCTGTTTTCATCAACTCGTCCAGCAGCTTCTCGCCCAGCTTGCGACCCTGATATGCTTTTCTCACCGCGATATTGGTAATGTGGGCCTCGTCCATAATCGTCCACATGCCTGCATAACCGATCGCTGTGCCGCCGTGCTCCATGACCATATATTTAGCAAAATGATTATGCTTCAGTTCATTGTGAAAAGCCTCTTCCGTCCAAGGGAGGGTAAATGCCTCATGTTCAATCTCCATCACATCGGGTATGTCTTCCACCGTCATGAGTCTGAACTGAAACAGATCGTCCTGTCCTTCCATCGCTGTGTTGCCCATCCGTTTTCCCTCTCCCTTCAGCCTTTGCGCAGCAGGTTCGCTTCCGCTTCGGACAGCTGGGTGTAGTTCGGCACCAAGGCATGTACGTCGTCACGCTGACCTGCAAGCAGCGCTTCGGCGCCAAGGCGCCCAATCCAGCGGCCCTCCAGCTCATACGGGACGAGCTGGAGCGCCGTTCCAGCAGGGCAGCGCAGCTCTGCCGCTGCTGCATGCGGGCCCGTCTCGCCGACGATCCAGACGGCAGCGGGCCGCTCTTCCGGCGCCGCCTCCGCCAGGCGGGCGGCGAGCTCCTCCAGCCATCCGTCCATTCGGCGGATGGCATCCGGCGCCAGCCGGCGGGGTGCATCGCCGCCGGCGGAGGCGAATAGCGCGGTATAGGCTTGACCGCGCCGCGCATCTACGAGCGGAACGATCCAGTGGACAGGGGCGGCACTGGTGCCGCCCTGGTCCGCGGATGGCGTTCCGCCAGCCCCGGCTGCTGCGGCAGGCTCTGCCGCAGCTTGCGCCTTGGCGGCGAGGCCGCTGTGCCAGCCGCCCCAGGCGAGGGCCTGCAGGCTGGACACCCCGGCGACGGGGATGTCCCATGCCCAGGCCAGCGTCTTCGCCGCGGTCACCGCAATGCGGATGCCCGTGTACGAGCCCGGGCCAATGCCGACGGCGACGCCGCTCAGCTGGCCTGGCTCCGTGCTGCTCGCAGCAAGCAGCTGCTCCATCACGGGTACAACGTGTACCGAGTGATTGCGCTCGGCACGTTCATTGCGCTCCTCCAGCAGCGAGCGTTCCTCCATCACCGCTGCGGCCATCACCGCGGTGGATGTATCCAGCACCAAAAACCGCTGCCGCGGCTTATTTTGCAAATCTTCAGTCACACTTTTTTTCTCAACATCTTCATTCACAATCTTCTTTTCTACATCCTCATTCACGCTCTTCTTTCCTAAACCCTCATTCACGCTCTTCTTTCCCACACCCTCGTTCATCCTATAACTCCATTCTGTCTGAACTGTCGACACAGCGCGGCATATACCTCGCCATACCCATCCAGTGTAATCGTTCGATCCTCCAGCCCCGTTGTCTCAATCTGCACATGAAGGTGCTCCTGTGGCAGCAGCTCGGGAATAATGCTGGACCACTCTACCAGACTAACGCCTGCCCCATAAAAATATTCTTCAAGCCCAAGCTCGTCCGCTTCTTCCAGGGAAATGCGATACACATCCATGTGATACAGCGGTAATCGCCCCTCGTATTCCTTAATTAGCGTGAACGTTGGACTGCTGACGACATCCCTGATGCCCAAATGCCGGGCAAACTTCTGTGAAAATGCTGTTTTACCCGCGCCCAAATCTCCGTCCAGTGCAATCACCATTCCAGGGTGAGCCTGCAATGCAAGTGCGGACGCAAGCGCTTCTGTATCTGCAAGGTTATGCGAGTGGTATACCCACTGCTCATGCGTCTGATTCAATATATGCCCCACCTTTGACGGCTTCCCGCCTGAGTTCACTTTGACCCTTATTATATCGGTCCCTTTCCTCGCCCGCAACATCAAAGGGAACTGCTGGAAACCCTAGACATCATAACCATCTCTTTAGCTTTATCATCAAAAAATCGAAACAAAAGAACCGGCACCACGTCGGTACCGGTTGTTCAAGTAAGGCTGAGTTGGATCAACCCGATGTACGGGCATAGTGATACCCTTTACTAGACCTCTCTCCAGTTAGCAAGTACATTGGTATCAAGCAACTTCGCCCCAAGGGTCACCTATTCCTCCAGACGATCCACCCGTACCGTTTGCGTATTCCCCGGTCTGCTGCCTACCTGCACGGTGGCCATACCGTTGGCTTCATCTACATTTTCGATCCAGACAGGCTCTCCCTCAAGGGTCACCGCAATCGTGTCCTTTGAATCATAAATTGCTTTAGCTCGCTTGGCATCCATCATATTATTCATAGTCTCCTTCCGGGTCTTCATCATGAGTTTCCTGAACCATCGTGTCTGTCGTACTATCGCCAATATAGCCGTTATCCTCCGTGACCTGACCTCCGCCTAAACCCTCATTGACCATTCGATCAATATCGAGCATAAACGATTCCCGGTCCAGCGGCAGCTTCTCCGATGTGACCGCTTCCCAGTTCACAGACGTTGCAGGGGTATAAAATTCCTCCGCACTTTCGGCATCCTCCAGAGGATAAGGAGTAAATGCATGCTTGTGGGCCTCTTCCTCATCTCGCTTGTGCTTCATCATGGCACCTCCCCAGATTGGTTACTGTTATCATCCCCGACTCTTGCAGAACCATACAGGCAACGAGAAGTCCCCACATCACACATCATTGTCATTCTGAACTGAATCTTCTTCTCTAACGAATAACTCGGTACAATCCGCAAACACAGGACTATCCCTTATCTCAACTGACCATACTATGATTAAAAAGAAATTAGAAAGGAGCGTCTTTATGCACACGGTCTGGAAAGGTGCAATCAGTTTCGGTCTCGTTCATGTCCCGGTCAAAATGTTCTCAGCCACCGAAGACAAAGATATCTCCATGCGATATATCCACAAGGTCTGCGGCAGCCCGCTCGCTTACGTTCGCCAGTGCCCCTCCTGCGAGGTTGATGTCCAATGGGAAGAGATTACCAAAGGTTACGAATATGAAAAGGGGAAATTTGTTCTGTTCGAAAAAGAAGAACTGGAAGCATTAAACGAATCCAGCGGCAAAACCATAACCATTCTGGATTTTGTAGATTTAACGGATATTGATCCCATCTATTTTCAGAAAACCTATTATCTCTCTCCCGATCAGGCGGGCGGTAATGCCTATCAACTGCTGATGAACGCCATGCGGGATACAGGAAAAATCGGCATTGCCAAAGTCTCGATTCGTTCCAAAAGCAGCCTTGCGGCCATTCGTGTACTGGAGAACTGTTTGTCGATGGAAACCATTTTCTACCCGGACGAGATTCGCCCGGTATCCCAGGTTCCTAACCTTCCTGAAGTTCAGAATGTTAACGAAAAAGAGCTGACCATGGCCAAGCTGTTAATTGATCAGTTATCTACGCCTTTCGAGCCTGGCAAATACACCGATGATTACCGGGCAAAGCTGTTTGATCTCATTCAGCATAAGGTCGCTGGTGAGGAGATCAAGATTGCACCTGCAAAACCTGAAGCAAACGTCATGGATCTGATGGCTGCCCTTCAAGCCAGTATCGAAGCGGTTAAGCCAATTCCTGCAGACCCTGGCACAGCGACCGCCAAGCCCAAAAAACGTGCTCCGCGCAAAACAGCCACTCAAGCGGCTGCCGGAGGAGAAAACGATGCATCAGCTGCACCCAAACGCAAAAAAGCATCCGCCAAGCCAAAAACATAACCTCTCTTGGAGAGCCAGCTTAGTATACGGATTTTGGTACTGACTTCGGCAATTACTTGGGTTTAGTATGTAACTTTGTCATGCCCCCAGCTATAGTATTTGCTTCAATACGAACCTCGGTACTCGCTTGAGTTTTTGCTTTGGGGTTTACTGTGACTTTGGTATTTAGAAGCTTGCATTACATTAACACCTTGAACACCTTGCGAAGCATCTTGCTTATGCTACAACACTCTGCAGAAACATCTTATTAATGTCACTGCACGCTCATCTACACGCTAACGAATCGCACAAGCCCTAATCCGCCCTTTTTAGAGGATATAGGAATGTAACGATTCCTATAGACGCTATTCGCTGCAATAACAAGAAAAATCATGCAAAATTAGCGCAAAAGGTAAATATAGCGTTCCTCAGAATCGTTACGTTTATAATTGGATTAACTCAGGCCAAATAGCGTATTCTCGATTCGTTAGCGTTTACACCAACTTGTACCTGCTTGAAATACTTATATTCGCTTGCATGTTTCGCAACTTGGAAGAGCTCTCAATACGCGGTGCCCTGTCTCATGACAAGGTGGTCTGCAACATGGGGTGTGCCTTCAAGCTCTGAAGTTCATCTTTGGCCCCTTTCGGCCCCTATCCTGCGTCACTTTCCTTTGACATGCCCGGCACACCGCCGGGAGGTTACTGGCTTAGAGCAATATTCTGCAAAATTTACATCCCTCAGTGTTTTCAGACACACCATACGTTTATCGGCCTTCTAGCTGATAAGCTTTTTTAAGTTTATGATCTGCACCCGATAGTCATCATAAAGTCGTTAATTCTAAGTTACCTTGAAAAATTACGTTGACGAACAAAAGTTTATATTTTATATTAACTTATGAAAAGTAACTTATTTATATTTAGATAGCTAGGTCCGGCTATTTCTTATCTGCTTTTAGGCTCCATTTCTTAGACTCCATAGGTTCCATAACTTTATTTTCGAATCAGTGTGGTTCACCAGTATTGGTGTTTCGACCTTTTCCCTTAGCAGCTCAACCTCGGATTGTATCAATCCAACTCACATTTAAGGAGGAAATTATCATGAGCACCACTTACCAAATTCCAGCAACGACCCATTTGGGTGAAGTCAGTCTGAAAATCAGCAATCTGGATCGTTCCATCCTGTTTTATACCAAGGTTGTCGGTTTAAAATTGCTGACAAGGCAAGATCAGGTCGCTACGCTGACCGCAGACGGCCTCCATTCTCTTTTACGCCTTGAAGAAGTAAGCAACAGCATCACTTTGCCTGAACGCACTCATGCCGGACTGTACCATTTTGCTATTCTCCTGCCTGACCGCAAGTCGCTTGGACTTGCCGTTCGTAATCTCGTAGCATCCGGAATAGACATTGGTCAAGGCGATCATCTGGTGAGTGAAGCCTTTTATATTTCCGACCCTGATCTGAACGGAATTGAAATCTACGCTGACCGACCACGTGACACATGGAGACGTGATGCCGATAATAATTACATCATGGCTACCGATCCGGTGGATGTGCAGAGTCTGTTTGACCTTTCTGCCGATGCAGTCTGGAGCGGTCTGCCTGCTGGCACGGTGATTGGTCATGTTCACTTTCACGTTCGCAGTCTGGAAGAAGCACGCAGCTTTTACTCCGGTATTCTGGGATTTGACATTGTAGGCAACTTCGCCAATATGTCTGCATTATTCGTATCCGCTGGCGGGTACCATCACCACCTCGGGCTGAACATCTGGGCAGGTGTTAATGCTCCAGTTAACCCGGCGAACGCTACCGGCATCGACTATTTTACAATCGTATACACCCATGCCCATGAAGCAGAACAGGCGGCACAGCGTTTAAGTCAATCCGGCATTACGGTTACTCACGATGGTGGGGTATGGTACGCAACCGACCCGCAGAACATCGGCATCCGCCTGATTGCTGAAGCATAAGCTTTAACCTGCCACTTCACACTATATACAGTGCCGAGTACACGTTTTTCTCATGAAAAGCATAGTCAGCAGGCACGTAACAGCCGTATACGCAATCGCCTGCTCGTTACTCACACTGCTTCTCCTCTTACTCTTGGAATATTTCCTGTCCATACAGGTTACATCCAAAAAAGCCTGACCCTCATCTCTCACAAGCTTTAATGCCGAGAATGAGCGGTTCAGGCTTATTTCTATATGGTTGATAAAAACAGAAGTATTGGCACATCCTAACTTAATCCAGACCATGACAGATGAAGGAGATTTAACGAATGATTGAAAAGGGACGTTTGACCGTCAGGCAGCTTGCTTCGCTTATGTTCCTTTGCACAATCGGGGAGCAGATTCTTTTCTTCCCTTCCATGATTACATCCTATGCCAAGCAGGATGCCTGGATCTCCTCCTTAGTAGGCGTAGCAGGAGGAATGGGCGTGCTCCTGATTATGCTGGCTGTCTATAATATGAACCCGCGTCTGAATCTGATCGAACATGTGTTTCGAATTCTGGGACCATGGATTGGTGCAATCGTTAGTGTGTTTTATATTTTTTATTTTCTAATCAGCTCATCAACCTTTATCCGTGAGATGGGCGATTTTATGGGCACAGAAATATTGAAAAATTCGCCGTTATGGGCAATACATCTGACTTTCATCATTGCACTTGCATGGGGGCTGCGTTCAGGACTGCCTAATATCGGCAGAACTGCAGAGATGTTTTTGCCTCTGGTCATTTTATTTCTGATCATTCTAACACTCTGCCTGCTGCCGAAAGCTGAACTTGAGAACATAAAGCCCATTCTTGGACAAGGGCTTCTTAGCCCCTTCCAAGGTTTTATTGCCGTGCTTACATATCCGTACTGTGAATTGTGCATTTTCATGATGCTTTTACCCTACACAGAGCGCAGAACGCATTTAAAAAGAGATTTTCTACTCATGGGTATGATTGGCGGTTTAATGCTAACGCTAACACTAAGTATATGTTTGCTTGTTCTGGGACCCTTTCTGACACAGCATCATTGGTTTACATCCTTTAATCTGTCCCGAATGATTAACATCGGAAATTTCCTGCAGCGGATTGAAGCCTTCATGGCTTCTGTCTGGGTCATCGCTGTTTTTTTCAAAACGGTACTTTTCTTCTATAGCTTTGCACTTGGCCTGGCTCATCTATTTCGATTGTCCAGCTATCGGATTTTGATTCTGCCAAGTTCACTGCTTATATTAACCTTCTCTTTGCTGGTCGCGCCGAATGAAACCTTTTATCTGAAAGTTGTCATTCCGTACTGGATTGACTGGGATTTGACCTGCGGAATTTTCCTTCCGCTGTTGCTGCTGCTGCTCCATTATATGAAACTTCGTCTGCAAAAACAGTAACCCCTCCGCTCACACGTATTAAATTATGATTCGATAAGATGAGGAAAGAACAGAATAGGAAAGGGTAGGAAAGGAGTATTCCATGTTGAAGCCAGTCATTCCGTTCGAACCTGTATCCCGAGACACACTGCCTTCAGGTTCACAGTGGGTTGCCCAGATCAAATGGGATGGTGTGCGTATGCTGGCCTACGAGGATGGACAGGAACTGCGTCTGGTGAATCGCAGGCTGCACGACCGTACCGCTCAATATCCCGAATTGGTGCAACCGCGTAAACTGTGCTCTGCCTCATCTTATATTCTTGACGGCGAGATCATTGCACTAGATCCGAATACAGGGAAGCCCTCCTTTTATCACGTGCTTCGCCGGGATCGCATGAGCAAGCCGGATGCAATTGCACAGGCCGTACATCAGATTCCAATCACCTATATGGTGTTTGATATTCTCTTTTATGAAGGGAAATGGATTACGGATCAAACACTGGCGGCACGTCAGAAGTTACTGCATGAAGTGCTTTGCACAGGCCAACACGTGCAGGAAGTGACGAACTCACCGGATGCAGCCGCCCTGCTCACGGTCATGAGACAACATCAGATGGAGGGCATCGTATGCAAGGACCTCACCAGCACCTATGGAATTCATGGAAAAGATACACGCTGGCAGAAGGTCAAAATTATGCATGATCTCTATGCCATGATTGGAGGCGTCACTTATCGCAGCGGAATTGTCAATGCCGTGGCTGTTGGTGTATATGACGGCCCTCATTTTATCTATATTGGTCATGTTGGAACAGGCAAGCTGAGCGCCGCCAGTTGGCGCGAGCTTACAGCACAGATTCAGCCGCTCATTACGAATGACAAGCCGTTCTATAACACGCCTGAACGCAGTGCAGAGACAACCTGGATCAGACCTCGGCTTGGCCTCAAGGTGCAGTACATGGAGCTGACTCATCATCATACACTGCGTCATCCCAGCATTCAGACCTTCGCCGAGGTAACGCCTGAAGATTGTCCGATCAGCCAGCTCGAACATTGAGCTATCGGGTGGAGTTCCCCCATCATATCTGTCCTTTGCACGTTCACTTTGTACAATCATCATCGTTCGATAAACTGGAGGTGTTTCTATGCCACAGAAAGTTACTGGCTCCATTGTTATTGAGGGAGTGGAGCTCACCGTCACCAATCCGGACAAGCTGTTATGGCCGGAAGCAGGTGTCACCAAAGCCATCTATCTGCAAAAGCTGGCTGCACTGGCTCCGTATCTGCTGACATATACGCGAGATCGTTTGCTAACAACCATCCGCTATCCTCATGGCGCCGGAGGAACGTTCTTTTATCAGAAGAACGCACCGGAGCCCATTCCCGATTTTGTACACACACATGAGCATGAAGGCATCCGCTACATCATCATGAATGAACTCCCTTCGTTGCTCTGGCTAGGAAATCTGGCAGCCCTTGAATTCCACCCTTCACTGCATGCCATCAACAGCACGCTTCCGTGTGAATGGATGATTGATCTGGACCCATCCATGGAGCATGAGCCACGAATCATGCAGGCCGCGTTAATTGTAGGCGAAACATTATCCTCGCTCGGACTGCAATCTGTCCCGAAAACGTCCGGCGCCACAGGCGTTCAGATCATTGTGCCTATAACCCCAGGTGTGACATTTGATGAATTGAGGCAGATCGGTTATTTTGTCGGTCAATATGTTACGCAGAAGCATCCGAAATTGTTTACACTGGAACGGCTGAAAAAGGACCGGGGGGATCGCATCTATTTTGATTATCTCCAGCATTATGGCGGCAAAACGCTCGCGGCACCCTACACACCTCGCGCCAAGCCAGGCGGAACCGTCTCCACACCCCTGACCTGGGATGAGGTACGTCGTGATGTATCCATTCAGGATTATCATCTGATGAATATCATCGAACGTCTGAACCAAGTTGGCGATCTGGTTGCAGCCGTTCCTCCGCAGCGGGTTGAGCTGATCCTGAAACATCTGAAGAAAAAATAGCCGATACCCTGTCATTCAGGATATCGGCTATTTGTATGCCACATGAATAATGATGACTACGCAAGAATCGCTAGTGAATACCTTTTTTCTTGAAACGTCCGCCCTTCACATCGTGAATGTTACCAATAGCGACAAAGGCCTGCGGGTCCCAATCCTCAACGATGGACTTCAGCTTCGCCTCTTCCAGACGAGTAATGACAACAAAAATAATTTTCTTCTCATCTCCGCTGAAACCACCCTCTCCGTCCAGGTACGTTACCCCCCGTCCCAGACGATCCGTCAATGCCGAACCAATATCACGATACTTCTCACTGATAATCCAGACAGACTTCGATTGATCCAGACCCTCATTCACGATATCAATCATCTTCATCGCGATGTAATAGGCTATCATGGAATACAAGGCATTTGGCCAGCCGAATACAAATCCGGCCCCGGCAAAGATAAATACGTTAATGATCAGCACAATCTGTCCGACGGACAGCGGTGACTTCTCACTGAACAGAATCGCCACAATCTCCGTACCGTCAAGTGAACCTCCGGAACGAATCACAAGACCTACCCCTACACCCAGAATCAATCCGCCAAATACAGCCCCAAGAAGCGGTTCGCCCGGTGTAAGCGCCGGTACACTATGGAGTAAAGAGGTTCCGATGGACATTACAACGATCCCGAGTAATGTGGATAAGGCAAAGGTCTTGCCAATCTGCTTGTAACCCAGAATCAGGAACGGCAGATTGAGTAAAGTCAGAAATATCCCCAGCGGCAGATGCGTAAGCTCTGACACCATAATCGAGATGCCCGTGATGCCGCCATCGATAACGCCGTTTGGCACGAGGAACACTTCAAGCGATACAGCCATGAGCACAGCACCAATCAGGATCATAACAATACGCTGCAGAAACTTCAGCGTGAACACCGAGCTTTTGACGCCGCGGTCAGCTTGCTTGGCCGTTAATTCTTTCACCGTTACATTGGACATGGTATCCCCCCGTAAAATCAGAATGTGAATCCATTTTATATATCCATTAAATGACTCCACGGGGAAGCTCCATGTAGAAAACGAGCATGAATTCATTCTGCATGTACTCTGACCCAACAGCCAAACTGGGCATCTAAAGGCGATATAAAATAGATTCAAGATGTACTTCTTGCCGGATCACACTTCCAAAAGAGAGCAAAAGGGAGCCTGTTTCCCGCAGACTCCCCTCCTTCGCCAAGACATGATTTATATAACTATTATATCATAAAAGATCAAACTAGAGCAAAATAGTTAGCAAAAAGAAGATAAATTCGCAAAAAGTGAATTTATCTTCAGAAATTTGCCCTAAATCGGCTAAAGAAGCGGAGAAAGCATGCGAGAAAGCATTTCAGCCCCTTTTTGCCAGCGTGAGCGATGTTGAAATTGCTGTGTATCAATCTGACTGCACACCTCGAGATCACGTTCAAAATCCGCAAGCAGACGATGGATGGAAGAACGTTCGAACAATACAGCCGTTAGTTCAAAGTTATAGAAAAAGCTGCGCATATCCATGTTCGCTGTGCCTACCGTTGCCAGCAGCTCATCCACAATCATCACTTTGGCATGAACAAAGCCTTTCCTGTACTGATAGAACTTCACTCCGGCTCGCAGCAGCTCTTCAAGATAGGAAAGTGATGCCAGGTGCACCAGCTTTGAATCCGATTGGTATGGAATGATAATTCGCACATCAACTCCGCTGACCGCAGCGGTTTTGAGAGCCTCGTACAGAGCCGGATCAGGGATAAAGTACGGCGTAGTAATGTAGATTCGTTCACAAGCAACCGATATCGCTCCAAAACACATCTCCTGAATTGCATCCCAATCCTGGTCAGGTCCGCTCCCGAGAATCTGGATACGTTCATCTCCACTGCATATATGCGGCGGGAATAATTCCCCGAGCTGCGGCTCCATAATACGTTTGCCCGAGGCCAGCTTCCAGTCATTCAGAAACGTACTCTGCAGAAAATAAACCGCATCCCCCTCGATCTGCACATGGGTATCCCGCCAGAAGCCCACCTCCGGGTATTGTCCCAGATAGTCATCCCCCACGTTAATCCCGCCAACAAAACCCACCTTGCCATCCACTACGACAATTTTACGGTGGTTGCGGTAATTGACCCGGCGATCAATCGTTGCAATCAGCGGCGGCAGGAAAAAATGAAACTCCACGCCTGCGTCATGGAGCTTGCGGATAAAACTCCAGCTCATCTTGTGACTCCCTAGCCCGTCGCAGATGAACCGTACCTTAACTCCCTCCTTCGCTTTGCGGATCATCAACTCTTGAAACCGGGTACCAATGACATCATCGCGAAAAATGTAAAACTCGACATGCAGATGATGCTTAGCCTTCTCCATCTCCCTTAACATGGCTGCGAATGCCTCTTCGCCATTCGTAAGCACTTTACTCCGATTACAGCCCGTAATGGGACTCTCGGACAGATGGGACAGCAAATTAAACAGCCGCTGCTGGTGGTTGTAACGGTCTCCAGGCATATGGGCAATATCATCGACAATGCGTGCTTGCTTCCAGATGGTTTCACGCATCTCCCGAAAGATCCGCGAGCCGCCCTTGCGAAGCTTTTTTCGTTTGCTGTAATCCTGAGCTACAAAATAATACACGACGAATCCAATCAAAGGTACGCAAAACAATATAAACAACCAGGCCACGGCTTTAGCCGGGTTGCGAAATTCCAGCAAAAGAATGGTGGCAGCCTGAAAAATAAACACAAGTAAAATAATGACCAGCCAAAACATGCGGCTCCCCCTCTATGTCATACTCTGTGAAACTGTGCCTTTTCACCATAAAACGTAATATTTCAGCCCGCATAGCTATACACTTCGTTATAATCATGCCGCGCTCTCACTTAACCAGCTTTGACGATATTTCACACAGCTAATCATAGATACCCAATGAAGGTCATATTCGTAACGGATGATTAGATAAAATTTTACATACCCACCCTTCTCATTCCGTGAATTAGCAATAAAACCTTGTGAATGCGCTGTTTTATCTGTTTCACCTTTCCAGACTCTTCCTCTTTTCTTCGGGAGAGGTGGTCTTCTTACGTAAAATTAGATATAATACTCGTTAAAACTTATTACTTAAAAGGAGAAGAGTAGTGAATGGACAGTGAGAGGTATGCGTTAAATTTGGTTTTAGTTGCATTTTTGATAGGTTTATCAGCATTTTTTGTGGCAGTGGAGTTCGCTCTGGTGCGGGTTCGTCCCAGCCGGATCGATCAAATGATTGCAGAAGGGAACAAACGTGCACTAGCGGTAAAGCAGGCCGTGGCTAATCTGGACGGATATCTGTCCGCTTGTCAGCTCGGCATTACCATTACGTCTCTGGGACTAGGCTGGCTGGGTGAGCCAACGGTTGAGAAGCTGCTTCATCCCGTATTTGAAAGCTTGAATATCCCGGATGCCCTTGCTTCCTTCTTGTCATTTGTTATTGCCTTTGTAGCGATCACTTATCTGCATGTAGTTGTAGGTGAACTGGCGCCAAAAACCATTGCGATCCGCAAGGCCGAAACTGTAGCACTGTTGACGTCTGGACCTATCATCTTGTTCAACCGAGTGATGTATCCTTTTATCTGGCTGTTAAACGGCTCTGCGAACCAACTGGTCAAATTGTTCGGCATCAAGCCTGCTTCCGAGCATGAAGATGCTCACTCCGAAGAAGAGCTTCAGATCATTATCAATGAAAGCTTCGAGAGCGGCAAGATCAATCAGGCTGAATTTGGTTATGTAAGCCGAATCTTTGCTTTTGACGAGATGCTGGCCAAAGAGATTATGGTTCCCCGGACCGATATGGTCTGCCTTTATCTGAATAAAACGAATGAGGAAAATCTTGAAATTATTCGAGAGGAACAGTATACCCGCTTCCCGGTAGTTAACGAGAGCAAGGACGACATTATCGGCATTATCAATACGAAGCAATTTTTCCTCGAGCTGTATGGCAATACAGAACCCGTGGACCTGTCTTCCCTGATTCAGCCCGTGTCGGCTGTTCATGAGACCACCCCGGTCAAGGACTTGCTCAAAAAAATGCAGAAGGACGGCGTTCACATCGCTGTGCTTGTGGATGAATACGGAGGCACCTCCGGTATTGTTACCATCGAGGACGTGCTGGAGCAGATTGTCGGCGAGATTCGGGACGAGTTTGACGCTGATGAAGAAGAAGAAATCCAGATCGTGAATGAGCACTATGTCATTATGGATGGCAAGGTCTCGCTGTCGAAGGTTAATGATATGTTTATGTCTTCTCTCGATGCGTACGAGTGGGATACGATTGGTGGATGGCTTTACAGCCACCGTCCGGAGATGAATGAACAGGAAGAGTACGAATACGAAAACCTGACCTTTGTCCTGCTGGAAAAAGATAAAAATCGTTTCTACAAGGTCGCAATTGTGCCTAAAGAACCGCTGAACATGTCAGACTACACGGACGAGGACGAAAAGGAAGCTCACGTATAATTTATATTGGAAAAGGTCTGTCCTATCGTCACAATGACAAGAGGACAGACCTTTTTATTGTGATGCATGAAGCAGCCGCGCCATCCATTCCTCTCCACACCCACTCGGCTTAAAGCTTATTTGTCCACTGCTTTATCCTCAACGATGCGATTCTGTATTTTACGGAATATGATCTTCAGAATCATATACAGCGGAATAATGATAATCATGCCGAGAATGTTACCCAGATCAGCCCCCACAAGCAGCAGAATAACTGTAGTCAACGGATGGATATCGAGCTGTTTGCCATATACATAGGGTGAGATCAGATTATCCTGAATCTGCTGTGCGATGACGATAATAATCAGAGACCACAACGCCATCGAAGGGGAATCGATAAAAGCCACGATCACAACAGGAATTGCTGCCAGCAACGCTCCCACATAAGGGATAAAGTTCAGAATAATTGAAACCACCGTCAATAACAGCGCATAGGGCAGGCCAATAATAACAAAGCCGATAAACATTAGAATACCAAGCGCCACATTAACAATCACGCGGCCCACAATATAATTGCTTAACGCCTCATCGATCTCATGAACCGTTTCTTCCCCGTCTTTTCGGTAATGTCTTGGCAGCAGCAGTGTCAGATTCGTACCGAATTTGCTGCCTTCCTTCAGCATGTAATAGAGCATGATCGGGAACGTCGCCAAAATAACGACCAGATTGGACACCACCGAAAATAAGCCCGAAACATAATCGGTGACCTGCGTAATGCCCTGGCTTAGATACTGGGAGAATCTCGTAAATATATCCGAATTCTCAGGCATGTACCGGGCCAGGAAGCGGTTGTTCTCCAGCGCCTTAATCTGCTCCACCAGAGAAGAGATCAGTGCGGGTGTATTTTCAATAAAATTCCACAGCTGCTCCCGCAGGGATGGCCACACCAGAACACTGAAACCCGCAATCAAAAGTCCTATGGCTACATAAATAATCAGTACCGACAGAGCACGCTTGATCTTGTGCCGTTCCATGAAATCCACAAGCGGGCGCAGCAGGTAATAGAAAAATCCTGCAATGAGCAATGGAATAATAATGATATGGATCAGGGAAGTCAGCGGGCGGAAAATAAAATTCACTTTATCTCCCAGATAAACGATCAGCAGAATCAAAATAATGGCTGTGCATACGCGGTAAAATTTATTGTTTATCAAGCGGTGTGATCCCTCCGTGCGCTACCATATGAAAGCTTAATATATATCTATAAGTTGAACTATTCATTTACATATGAACGGAGAGGACAGAAAAAACCCGAAAAAGCGGAGCGGTCGCCTTTATCACCAGATTTTCCCCTTTGGAAAGGGGAATCGAAAAAATCTGGGGATAACAGCGATTGGAAGGTTATTCTGTCATCGGAGTGGATTATGTAAAATCTTTAGTTCAAGTTATCTAACTTTACAATACCAGTATGTACCCGGAATGAACAGCTATGCCTCAGGCAAACAAAAAAAAGAGGCAGGTGTTAACCTGCCACGTCTCTCTTGCTGAATACCACCCAGGAAATAACCATAAAGATGACATAATATACGGCGAGCACTGCCAAGGAGAACCCTAGCGTCATGCCGTCGCTCGGACCGTTCAGCAAACCTATATCCGATGAAGAATTCATATATTTGCTCAGATCCATATTGTTGAACAAAACATATTTGGCCCATGCATAACGGTCGGGATTAAAGATCAATGAGAATATGTTTTGCGTAAACATAATAAACAGTGACAGACCGATGGCAAGAGCGCCCGAACGAAATACCGAAGATACCATAAAAGCAATCGCAAGTGTAATGAACAGATCAATATACAGATATCCCCACATCGTTAGCGCATTAGCTGCTGTTACACCACTTCCCGCCGGCGCATCATGAGAGAACAGAATATACGAGGTGAGCATGGCCATACCAATGACCAGCAGTGTACTCAAAATACTGAACCCCACTACAGTCAAATATTTGGAAGCCAGAATTTTGCTGCGTGACCACGGACGAATCAGCAACAGCTTGATCGTTCCCCAAGTGAATTCCCCTGCAACCGACTCCGCTGCGATCACGACACAGAAGATCGTGTTGAGGAAAAATGTAACCTGAACCGCTGTAACCGCTGCTTGCCAGTATATGACCTCACTCGATCCAAAGCCTTCCCGCATTAACACAGGCATCAGTATCGAGATCAGTGCCAGAATAGCCAGCATGACCCAGGTACGTACCCGACGAAATACCTTCATGTTTTCATTCAGTAACAGCTTGCCAAAATGATTACCCAATGCTGCCACCTCCGGTTACCTGCAAAAATTGATCTTCAAGCGTACGCGTCACACTGCGGATGCTGAACACCTGTACCCCCGCCTGAACCAGCTTGGCATTCATTGCAGGAATCTGTTCACGCGATAGCGGCAAAACGATAACGTTGCTCTGGATCGCTGCCTCACCACCGAGAAGCTGAGCGGCACGTTCCGCATCATCAACTTCAAAGGCAACATCAATTAGAGCATCTGAAGCCTTTTCATCCCGCAGATTACGGACATCAATCAGTTTACCGTTCTGAATAATAGCAACCGTGTCACACATCAATTCCATCTCGGACAACAGATGGCTTGAGACAAAAACAGTAATTCCCTCCTCACGGGTGAGAAGCCGCAGATAGTCCCTGAGCTCCCTGATCCCTTGAGGGTCCAGACCGTTCGTAGGCTCGTCCAGAACAAGCAGCTTGGGTCTATGTAATATAGCCTGAGCAACACCAAGGCGCTGACGCATACCCAGAGAGTAGGTTTTCACCTTATCATGAATCCGAGCACTGAGTCCCACACGCTCAATAGTCTCTGCAATACGTTCCTTGGTTACCCCTGGTGACATGCGCGCAAAGTGTACCAGGTTCTGATATCCTGTCAGAAACTTGTACATCTCGGGATTTTCTACAATTGCCCCTACCTGAGATATCGCTTTTTCAAACTCGTTCTTCACACTGTGTCCAGAGATGAAAATATCTCCTTTACTAATGGACATCAAACCTACCATCATGCGAATCGTTGTTGTTTTCCCCGCGCCATTAGGCCCTAAAAAACCAAAAACCTGCCCCGGAGAAATATCCAGGGTCAGGTCGCTGACCAATGATCGGGAGGAAATGATCTTGCTGACGCCCTGAAGTCGGACAACCGGCTCCTGCTGCATTCCATCCTCTCCTTCATGGACGGACATGATTTATGCCCGTTTCTCATATGAACATAGTGTATCATAATCTTTAGTATATTGTCCTGCAAACTGGGATTTCCCTTCACGTTTTGACTCAACTACACACGCTTCACAGCATCCAAGCGGCATTTCACTCCGGTAAAATCCGGTCCGAAACACGTGATTGCCTCCATCTCCCTCTTCCTTTCCAGTAAAGTCACTGGTGATCGGCACAATCATCCCACAACTGACACAGTAAAAGCGGCCCGTTTCATTCAATGGAATACCTTCCCCTCACAGAGAGCCTTTGGTCCCTGTTATTTGTCGTTAGGCGCTGAAAATTGATACATTTTGTATCCTAATTCGTAATTTACTTGACACCGGGACTATTGTCAAGCTTTTTAAGCACCAAAACAGGATGAAATTCAAAAAAAACGCTATAAATGCGACAAAAGTCTCGCATTTATAGCGTCTGATTCGGGACTTATGATACGATTTGGTGCGTTAAATCTCTAAATACATCACATCAAATGTTATATTACCTACAAACTCATATATGTACAACGTTCTCTCATGCAGACGAAGCTTTATCTTGCTTCCCCTGCTGTTCAGGATAATACCATAGAAGTGTCCATTCCTTGCCGTCCTGTACGAGATAACAAGTTTGCACCAGATCGAATTGACCGAATGTTCCCGAATACGTCTGGGTCACTTTTATTCGATAGGCTTCAGGAAACGGCTTTACGCCCTGAATGATCTCGACATCAAATTCCCGCTCAGGCGGCTCCATCTCTAATTCGAACGTCTGCACTCCAAAATGCTGCATAAAGATATGTGCTCTGTTCTGCACATAAGCACTTTTCGGGAATCGTTCCTTCATCAAAGGATGAAACAGCTCCCATGAGCTTCCGAAATCACCCGTTTGCTCGTATTTGTAAAACTGCTCTGCTGCCGCTGCGGCCTCTGCTGGTGCGTCCGCACGGAACAATGCCGGCAGGCTTCTGCCAATCAGCCATAACAAAAGCAGCACAAACAGAAAAAAGCCTATTTTTTGAAGCAGCGCATTTCGATTTCTTCTTCGCAGCATGTTCCAGCCCCCTTGTCCTGCTTCCTGCTAACCCATATGTATGATGGTTTACAAGCAAGTAGAAGCATTACGGAGCTGGAAACTGCATTTCCTGGGAAATCCTTTTTATTTTCTCCTAAACAAAGCCCTGATTGCTCCATAGACCGCAATGCCGAGGCAGCCACCGATCAAGTCTACACCGACATCCCTGATCGAGCTTGTCCGCTCGGGACTGAACTGTTGAATATACTCATCCATGGAGGCGATAAGTGCAACCACAATTAATGCCAGCAGGATGCCTGTTCTGATAGTCACACGTTTGTATCGCAGTCCACCATATACAAGCGCGGCAAGCACAGCATAAACAAATACATGTGCCGTTTTGCGAAAGAAAAACTCCACAAAAGCATAGGGATTCTGCTTTAACGAATACTCATGCCCACTGTATGCAAATTGCACATCAGGCAGTATAAGCCCGATGTGCATCTTCTGCGACAGCTTCTGAAGCCAAGGCTGGATATCCTGCTGCTGATAGGATTGCGCAGACATAGACCAGATTATCGCAATCCAGATGAACACCAGCAGCAGTTGCAAAGCACTTCTATATAAGCCTCGTTTTCGTTGATGCTTTTGTTTCCTCGTTTCCCACTCCTTCACCTTCAGCATCACTTTCATCACTTCCCCTGCCGGGATGACACCACGTTAGATCCTCACTGTTCCATATGCTGCTTCAATATCCCGTGGATGCGCTCCTTTTCCTGCTGATCTACGATAAAATAATAAATCCCGTTGATCTTCTTACCCGTGCCTTTAATCTCTACTGTATCAATCTCCTCCAGATCACTCCGGTAATCCAGAATCAGCTCTTTCATCTCGTCAAATGTCAGGTCGGTTCTGACATGTGTCCCTAATTCATCCAGCATATTCTGAATCTGCATCATGCTCGAGAACTGCATTGTATTTTTCATAATCTGCTTTAATACCTCACGTTGACGATCATTCCTTCCCAGGTCACCCTTGGGATCATCGTAACGCATCCTGGAGAATCCGAGCGCGGCTGCACCGTCGAGGTGAATATTCCCCTGCTCATATCGCTTCCCTTCATAGTCAAAAGCAAAGGGATTATTCACATTTACCCCGCCAACCAGATCGATGATTTTGGAGAAACCCTCCATATCCGCCTTCACATAATAATGAATAGGTATGCCCAGAAATTGCTCCACGGTTGCCAGCGACATATCCACACCGCCAAACGCGTAAGCGTGATTGATTTTGTCCTCGGTGCTGCGCCCGACAATTTCTGTCCGGGTATCTCGCGGAATATTAAACATAAGCACTTTCTTTTTCGCCGGATTCACACTTAATACAATCATCGTATCCGAACGTCCCCGGTCATGTGCACGCTCATCCACGCCAAGAATCAGTGCGTTGAAGGGCTCTTTGCGATTAAAATCAACCTGCTGACCGCCTGTGATATCCGTTACCGACACCGGTTTCACCGGATTACGCGGCTCATAGATCTGATCTGCCGTCGATTTGACCGATTGGTAAAGATACATCGCATAACCAAATACCACGATGATAAACAGGGATACGATCCACACTGTCCATTTCATCCACTTTTTCATGAGATTTTCCTCGCTCGTATTTGTTATATTCACTGTCAGCTCAGATGATTGCTTGTGCTTTCCCCTCCAGCTTGGTCAGCCCCGGACGTCCCACCGAATAATATTGGAAGGCAGACATTTGAATCTGTTCTGCACTGTACACATTACGACCGTCAATCATCACAGGCTCCTTCATCATTTGGGCTAACACATGGAGATCCACCTGAGCAAACTCCTTCCATTCTGTCAGCACGCAGAGTGCATCTGCACCCTGAGCAGCATGAAGCGGGGTATCCTGCCACGAAATGGAAGCCATATCGATCTCCTTACGGAAATTTTCCGTTGCAATCGGATCATATGCCTTGACATACGCACCTGAATCAACCAGGTGCTGCACAATATCAATGGCCGGTGCGTCACGAACATCATCCGTATCCGGTTTGAATGCCAGTCCCCAGACCGCAATCGTTTTGCCTGTCAATGATCCGACGGCTTCCTCCAGCTTGTGGATCACTTGCATTCGCTGGTCCTGATTTACCTCTACAACCGATTTCAACAGCCTGAAATCATAGTCCACCATACCTGCTATCTGGATTAACGCCTGCGTATCTTTGGGAAAACAGGAACCCCCATAACCGATGCCTGCCTTCAAGAAGGAAGAACCGATACGCTTGTCATACCCCATGCCTTCGGCTACACGGGTAACATCTGCTCCAACCTTTTCACAAATATTCGAAATTTCATTAATAAACGATATTTTGGTCGCCAGAAATGCGTTGGATGCGTACTTGATCATTTCGGCTGAGCGAATGTCTGTAATAACCAGATTGTTGGTTAACGGTCGATGCAGCTTCTTCAACGTTTGGATGGCCCGTTCACTGCTCGTGCCGATAACAATCCGATCGGGGTTCAGTGTATCCTTGATCGCTGACCCTTCACGCAGAAATTCGGGAACCGAGGCCACATCAAAGGGCTGGGAGGAAATGCTGCGAATCAGATCGCGAATACGGTCATTGGTGCCCACAGGAACCGTGCTTTTGGTCACGATAATTTTGTAGCTTTCCAGGTGGGTTCCGATCTCGACCGCTACCTGCTCTACATAACTCAGATTGGCCTCGCCGTTTGGCAGAGAAGGGGTACCTACGGCAATGAAGATAATGTCCGACTGGTGTATCGCCTCGCCGATGTTGGATGTGAACGATAATTTACCTGCTTGCATATTGGAAGACATCAGCTCTTTAAGACCAGGCTCATAGATGGGAACAATGCCCTCATTCAGCATCTCGACTTTGGACTCGTTATTATCCACACAGATGACCTGATTACCAATTTCCGAGAAGCATACTCCTGAGACAAGACCAACGTACCCTGTTCCAATCACCGCAATATTCATCTTGTTTTCCCCCAATTCACGCAGTTTTGTAAAATATCTTCCCACGCCATCTCAATGCGCACGATGTCCTCTTCGACCAGCTCACTACCCATCTGCACCTCGATAATCTCGAGCTCTGTCAATGCTTTTACGCTGTGCTTCCCACCTGCCGGGATGGAGATAACATCCCCTTGATGCAGCGATCTCAGCTCGCCGTTGATAATGAGTTCACCCTGGCCAGAAACAACGGTCCATACTTCGTTCCTTTTCAGATGATACTGGTACGAAAAGTTTTTATTCGGCTCAATGATGATGCGTTTGGTCAACACCTCTTCGCCTTTATCATTGCGTGTATAATCAAGCACCCTGTAGCAGCCCCAGCGGCGTTCCTCATACATCGGGCGCTCTGTACTGTCCTTCAGCACCTCTTTGATCTGCGGGCTTGCCTCTTTCTCACTGACCAGGATGCCGTCGGGGCTTGTCGCTACAATCAGATTGGATACGCCCAGCACACATACCGGGATGTTCAATTCATTGATCAGATGTGTGTTTACCGTACTGTTTGTCATGACCCCTTTACCGACAATCGTCGTGCTCATCTCATCCGTCAACGTATTCCATGTCCCAAGGTCTTTCCAGTATCCTTCATAAGGCGTAACCACGATATGTCTCGCCTTCTCTACCACCTGATAATCAAAGCTGATCTTCTGTAATCTTCCATACTGCTTCAGCATTTCCTCATACTGAATGGGCAGCTCCAGTGAGATCAGCAGGTTGATCAGATAATTCAGCTTGAAGGCAAAAACCCCGCAATTCCAAAGGGCAGATTGTTCAATCATCTCTGCCGCTTCAGCTTCACGGGGTTTCTCTTGAAAACGGGATACTTTGGCGTAACGTATATTCGGTTGCGGTTCAGACTGCTGTGGAATGATGTATCCATACTTCTCAGAAGGATAAGTTGGCTTCACACCAATCAAGGCTAGCTCAGCACCGGATTCATGCAGCACGTCCTCCAGCTCTGTAACTTTATGAAAAAAGGATTCCTCTACGTAAGGGTCTACAGGCAGCACCGCCACGGTTTCATTCAGGCTGACTTCCTGCACGGAGTACAGATAGACTGCTGCAAGAGCAATCGCCGGGAACGTATCTCTGCGTTCTGGCTCAACAACCAGATCAACTTCATAACCGAGCTGACTTCGCAGAATCTCCACCTGCGGTTTACTCGTTGCAATCGTTGCTTGTTCACTCAGCCCGGTATGCTTCAGCTGCCTCCATACGCGCTGTACCATCGATTCAGTCTGTCCTTGCTCACCATCCAGCACTTTCAAAAATTGTTTGGACCTCGTGTCATTGGACAACGGCCATAACCTTTTGCCTGATCCGCCGGAGAGAAGTACGATTCTCATGTGTTCACTCCATTCTTTTTCTATTTCATGACCTTTTTGATGTTTCTGTTTCTCTTTAATATGTTTTTCTCATACAAACGCTCTCGTAAAAACTCAAAATCACCCTTGTCATACATAATCTGTTTCAGAGGGATTTTACAAATCATTTTTAAAGCCAGCATGGACACAAACATACGTATAATGGAACCAACGAGCAGTGTGATCCCTACCCCGTTTAAACCTAAAGTCGGAGTAATATAGAAAAACAAAAAAATCATAACTGACACTGAAGTAACTTGCCCGACAAGAATTACTTCCGGTCGACCTAGTGCATTAAATGAAGAGGCCAGAATACCGGCACCTCCAGCAACGATGCATTCCAGAGAAAGCAAATAAAAGACAAGACTTGCTTCCAAAAACTCTTTTCCATATAAAAGCCCCATTAAATACCGACCAATAAACAGGCTAGGTATAACAATAATGATCATCAGAACCATACTGCTTCGGAATGATCTGCCGACAAGACTAAAGACCTTTTCCTTCTCGAGACCAGCGGCTTTGGGGAAAATCACATTGGCAATGGCCGTCTGAATAACGTTAAACATGCGGGATAGGGCATAAACGACTGAATACAAACCAAAATCACGCGGCGTGAGCAAAGCCAAAATGATGATCTTGTCAAATTGGTTATATAACGTATTGAACAGCTCAACACCACTTACTCTTCCTGCAAAGGAAAACAAGTATAATTTGGATCTGATCTGAAATTGCTTCATGCGTGTAGAAATGTGCATTCGTAACGTATAACAATAAAATACCAATACGATAGCATGAGACATGAAACTCACGAGGATCGCCCGTTCCAAAGAAAGGGTTCCACTGAGCCATAACAAAAGCAGTCCACATAAATTAATTAATGTAGCAAACAGTCTTGCCAGATTGAAAATATGGAATTTTTCCGTTCCTTGTGCAGTGGCTGCCAGCACACCAGCCAAAAGAAAAACAGGTGTCAGAGAAAGAATGTACACTTTCGCAATATAGATCACATCTGCTGAATAATTGGATAACCAGGAGGATATCCCGAACCAGGTTATAATACCAATGATGATGCTGACTGGAATTTGAATCATAAAACCAATACCGGTATACGTTGGAGTCAGATCTTTATTTTTTTTGATATGATAGATCAATGACGTTGGCAATCCCAGTGTTGCGAGATTGGTAAGAAATCCTGGCCAAAATAATATGGCAGCCAATTCCCCCTTGCCTTCTGCTCCAAATGCCCTAGCTGTCAGGATCGAGGTAATGGTGGTAATGCCCATAATCAGAATATTGATGATGCTGGTCATGAGGATTGTCTTAATCATACTTTGAGGTCTGTGTCCTTTAGAGATAGCAATGCTCATCTGATACTCCGCCTCTCATTACTGCACTTCAACACTACTGCTTACCTTCCTCCCTCTTCCTAATCGACCGTCATGACGAATCACCTCTTCATAAAAGAGCAGATACTTCTGAGACATCGTCGTCCAAGTATTATTCAGAGCTACTTCACGGGCTATTTCCCCCATCCTTTTCAATTCATCTGGAGCTTGAACAAACCGAGCCAGTATATTTGAAAGTTCCACAGCGTCATCCGAATTTTGCATAATGTATCCAGCCTGATGTTCCCCTTGAACAGCCGCTATCATTTCAGTCACGCCAGATTGTTCCGTTATAACAACAGGTATTCCTGAGGCAAGTGCCTCCAGAACAACCAGGCTGCAAGCTTCATAACGGGAAGGGAATATAAAGAGATCCACATTACGCATCAGCTCGCCCATACCTTTTCGGTAACCTAGAAAATGTACCCGATCCTCGATGTTCAAGTCTTTAGCCATCTGAGGATAAGCGCTTCGATCCGTAGCACCTGCCACAACCAGTTCTACCTCAGGAACAGAACACATGGACTTCAGCACTGTATCCAGATTTTTCCTCGGACTGCTGATATCACCTGCAAATAAACCTACGACCCGGCCTGAGGTAACTCCCATTCGAGTCTTCAGAGCGGCATCCTCGGGATGAAACTCGTGTACATCCACTCCGTTATGAATGACCTGCACCTTAGCCGGTTCAATGCCTAGTTGAATCAATTCCTTCTTCACTTTCTCGGAAACTGCAATGATTTTACCGCTTCTGTGAAAGGCGAAACGTTCCAGATACGCATTCACCAGCGTGTACAGACCAAAATACCAGCGTTTCCAGGAGCGGTGTACACGGAAGCTATGTACGGGGGATTTTATCCATGTACTGTGCACAAAGTGAACCGCATTGATGTCACCTCTAGCCCAGGTGATAAACCCGTTGACCATGACAAGATCAACCTGCTTCGTTTTTCTTAGCTTGCGAATGTGAGCTGCACTTTGAAAGGCAAATATCTGATATCGAAGCAGCCGAGGCAGCTTGAGCGAAGGAAACACCTTGATCCAGCTGGCTCCCGTGTACTCCAGCAGCTCCGGCTCCACTTCATTGGATATCATCACCACTTCATGCCCCTGCCTTAACGCTTCGATTGCAATCTCATAGTTTACTCTGCCTTGACCCTCTCCTTTGACAACTCTGTGGGTAACAATACATATTTTCATCCCGAATCCTCCCAAATTAGGACATGAAAATGGTGAATATCATCCATCTTCATCAGACCAGCTGCTTGAGCAGCTGACCGCGATGCGACCACAGACAATGATTGGTCACCCAGTCATATCCGTTATTCCCCATCGTTCTGGCAAGCCCCTCATCTGTCATTAATTCCTCGATCCGTGCTGCAATCTCCTGATCATTCAAAGGGTCCACAAGGTAGCCGGTAATTTGATCCTTGACCGCATCGGGAATACCGCCGCTATTGCCTGCAATAACTGGCAAGCGATAATAGTTCGCCTCCAGAAACACAATACCGAACCCTTCCACATCCCCCTTCTCTTTGATGTCGCGGCTCGGCATGATGAAGAGGTCGGAGCATTCATATAACTGATGCAGCTCATGGTCTGTTGTACGCCCTGTAAAAACAACGACAGACTCCAGTCCATACGCTTGGACCAGCCGTTCGAGCTCTTGCTTGTACGGCCCATCCCCGCATATTACGTATTTGAGATCAGGGATTTGTGTAATGAGCTGGCTCACGGCTTTCAGGGTGACATCATGTCCTTTGCGCTCCACAAGCCGCGAGACAGTGATCATCACTTTTTTCCCATGCAGATCATACGTATCCCGAATATCCTCATGGGTCTCCATATTCCCGCCCAGCTTGCTAACATTCAGCCCCGGTGGAATAATGACGATTCTGCTCTCCGAAACACCCAGCTCCACCAGCCTTGACCTCGTATACTGACTATTGGCAATGACCTTGTCTGCCCGCTTCAGAATAAACAACAGAAGTGGAAACAACCTGCTGTTGACCATACCCATCACATCCAGCCCATGAACATAAGGGAAGTATTTTACCTTAAAAAGCAATTTCATGAGCGGACCCGCGAGCCCTACCGGGAATATGTTTAAAAAATGAATTTCATCTGTCTTTTTGCGCAATCGGAGCCGCACCAGCTGCATCACAAGAATAAGCTGCGAGAGCAGCAGCAGCCCTTTGCTCGAGTTCCAGAAAATTCGTTTGCGAATAATCTCAAAATGATTGCTCTGATCAAATCGCTCTGACTCCGCAGCATGGCTTGATATATTCGTCAGCACCGTTGTCTCTTCTGCCGGCATCTGTGAAATAAGCCCGTAGGCATAATCATGTATCCCTCCCTTATCAGGCGGGAAATCAATCGCAACAAACACTTTGTTCATAGCCTTATCTCCCTTACAAACGTACATTTCCGCTGCTTACACTGTGCTCATAATAATGTTGACTGTATCCTTGGCACATTTGTTCCAGGAGAAAAAGGCGGAATGCTCTCTGCCTTGAACGGACATTCGCTGCCCAAGCTCCGGATCGGACATCATCTCTACGAGACGAGAAGCCGCTTCCTGCGGGTGATGAGGGTCAAAATAAAGGCCCGCTTCTCCGCACACTTCAGGGATCGAGCCACGTGAGGATACAATCACTGGACAGCCGAGTGCCATCGCCTCCAGGGGAGGTAAGCCAAAACCTTCATACAAGGATGGGAAAATAAAACCGGTGGCATGTTCATACAGTGCTTTTAACTCTTCATCCGTCACATACCCCACCCAATTGACATCTTCCGATTCGCTCACGGCATGATCGTTGAACACCTTGCTATTCTTTGATCCTACAATGACAACACTCAGATTCTGTGCCTTCACTTCGGGTAAAATGTCCAGAATTAGCTTGAAGTTTTTGTACGGGTTCATTGTGCTGACGGCGAGCACATACGGAGATTTGATCCCATATTTCTCGAGCGTTCCTTGAGCTGCCTGCCTATGATGGATATGATCAATGCCCAGATGCGTAACCGATACTTTCTGTGCGGCTATTTTACAGTGCTGAATCAGTTCACCTTTGGAAAAATGAGATACGGTAATTACCTTTTTCGAAATTTTGCCTAAGCGAACCGTCAAAAATTGATACCATGACCGAAAGGCAAAGGAAAATGCCTTTGGATAACTGAACACCGAGGCATCATGAATCGTCACCACCTGATTCCGTTTGAAAGCAGGGCCGGTGTTGCACAGGTTAATCAGCATTCCCTTTTTCGCATAAAACGGCAGTTCCAGCTGCTCCCACACATGCCCCTTCAGCCTGCCTACGATCTTGTGGCGGATATGCTTCAGTTCAAGATGAGTAACGACATTGGCAGGTGAAAGCAAGCAAAATTCAATCTGAGAGCCGTCAACTTCCCCCACATCAATCAGATGATCCATTTCCTTCACAAGTTCAATCGCATAGCGCTGTACCCCGGTAACGGTCTGTGTCAGGAAACGGGCATTAATGTATATTGTAATCATGTTAATCTCCATTCCTTTTTGAAATTTCCAAACGTGAGGCTGGCGCGGCCGCCTGGAAGCTCACTTCCACATTTCTCGCTTCGTAATAGAGACTCACAAACTCTTCATTCATACGATCCGAGCTGAACTTCTCTTGATACAGCTGACGACCTGCTTCTCCCATCTCGGCCAGCTTGGATTTGTCGAGCTGCAGAAGAATGTCCTTCAAGCCTTCAAGCTGCTCCAGTTCGAAAATATAACCATTCACACCATGAGTCACAAGCTCTGGCAGTGAAGAACGATTACTTGCAATAACCGGCTTATGATTTTTCATAGCCTCCAGCGCAACTAGAGGCAGCCCTTCCCATCTGGAAGGCATAATGATTGCATCACACTGCTCGTAATAGTGATCGATCTCTGCGTTATTGACCCAACCTAAACGAATCATATTGTCCGTAAAGGTCCACTCATTTTTTTCCAGCACACTATCTCCGATAATGTATAACTGAATGCGCTGCTGAAGCTCAGGATAAATTCTGAATACATCAAGCAGCAGGTCCAGCCCCTTCTGCCGATCGTATCTGCCCACAAACAGAAGCCTGATCATACTTGCATCCTGCTCGGACTCTTCATGCTGCGGCAGCAGCACCGGCGTCCGCTCTCCACGCTCACGCTGTTCAGGCTTGCGGTCTCGCAGGCCGCTGTAGACGAATCGGGATTTGGCAGGAGACATGCCTACACGGATGGACTGCTGCATCTCATATTTTGAGATGTTAACGATAAAATCCGTTTTGAGCTCAAGTATTTTTTCAATCATAAAATAAGCCTTTTTACGCAATGGTTTGGTATCCATCAAAAAAGACCAGCCGTGTGAGCAATAAAATATACTCGCTCTACGTGGTGTGAAAAAAAACAAGCCCCTTGCAAGCATGCCAGCAAATGAGCTGTGAACATGAATAATATCCGGCTCGATCTGCCGGATGGCCTGATGAATCTGTCTCATCGCCGAGAGAAAGTGTCTGGGACTGCGCTTGTAGCTGTAACGCAAAATACGCTCTGGCTCCAGATTGAAATCCTTGGCCGAATTATAATCACTCATCAATACATAGACATCAAACCGTTCACGCTGGTAAGATACCAGCTCGTTTACATACGTGGCTACACCACCCACCACATATTCTCCGATGTGCAAAACCTTCATCCCTGCTCACCCGCTTTATAAGGTATCTCACCTGCACGACGAGGCTGATATAGAGCCATGCCTATAAACATCCAGAAAAAAACGTTGGCAGGAAATAACTCCAGAACATTGGTCGTCAGGCTGGCTGCTGCCACCCCTGCACCCATTGCGATGGCCGCCTGAGGAAGTGTGGACACTCCCGGTTCGGACGGAGCTTTCATTCGTTTAACAAGCGTGATAAACAGCAGCATAAATAGAATCAAAAAGTACACCAATCCGATCCATCCTGTCTGTTCATATAAAGAAAAGTACTGGTTGTCTACCGCAAAATTGCTGGAGTTCAGACCGATCATATGTGTACGGCGGCTTGCGGCACCCACCGAGCCGATGCCATTGCCGATCATGCCATTCATGGTGAAGGGTGATGTCAGACTACTCCCCCATGTCTGAAGCCGATCCAGCAGAGAGGAGCTGGAGAGCAGATTTTTAGATTGCAGCAGCCTGCCTCCAAGAAAAACTGCTGCAGGCATTGCCATAAAAACAAACGCCAGAACCAGAATATTTCTCCTGCTGTACCTGCGCATACTTATCATAAAAAGAACCATCTGATATACACACCACAGCAGCAAAGCCGATCGAATGGTGGATAACAGCAAAAAGCTGATCGTCAGCAGCTGAATGAGGGTGCGAAAGCTTCGATGGTTTACGGCCATTCTGGTTCGTTCAGCAATGATGCCTGTCATGAGCAGTGCGTACGCATAACCATCTGGTGAATACGTAATGGATGATAAACGTGGAACACCTTCAAGATAGTTTTTGATGTTTACTCCATATACGAATCCCATCGTGATTAGCTTTTCTATACCCAGCGCATATTGAACGCACCACCCTGCAATGAGCATAATAAAAATAACCAGATTGGTTCTGGCAAATGCGAACACCCTGCCATGCTGAGCCATAAACATGCCTGTAAACAGCATGACCAGCGGCAGCAAGGTAATCTTGATGCCATAGATCAAAGTCACCACACTGGAACCGACCAGTACATTTAGAGAACCCAATATGACCAGGGACGCCAATACAAACAGGAGCAAGTTCATAAAGTCGATCTGCTGCCGATATACCCGGATAAGTGTATAAAATGCAAGCAGCAGCATGCCGGCATCCTTCAGTGAACGAATGACGATATTATCCACATAGATGGAGATCAACCCATAAACAGATAAATAGAGCAGCAAAAAATGAATCAACATCATGATCACGGAGGGCGAGGTTTCTGATCTCGCTTGTATTGACACCTGTGATTTGACGTTCAAAGAAGTCATGTACATACTAACCTCCACACCCGATTAACTTCTCATAAACGCCTGCATGCCTCGTGAGAAGATAATCTTCATTAAAGGATAAGCTGTGCTTGCAGCATTGCAGCATCAGTTCCTGTTTATCCACCTCTGATAATGAGTAGTAGTGAAGAATCTTCTCACGAATCGCGTCGGAACTATGAGCAGTAAAGGAGAAGGTCTCTGTATCCAGCAAAATTTCGGGCATGCCGCCTACTCTTGAAGCATAAACGGGTGTACCGGCTTGGTACGATTCAATCACAACCCGGCCAAACGGCTCATCCCAGGTGGAAGGTACGATCGTCAGGTCCATCTTTTTCATCTGCGAGTTTATTTCCCGTTTGTCGATTTTGCCCACGAATACAATGCGGGAATCCGTTCCCGCAAGTTCTTTCAGTTCACCCAGCATAGGTCCGTCTCCATGAATAAACAATTTGCCCACAAGTTGTTGATCCAGTTTCCGGACCGCTTCAATCAGATAATGAACCCCTTTAACTTCTGTCAATTGTCCAAAATATCCAATGTGCAGCGGCTGATGATGGCGAACCGTTTTGCATATGTCCAACTGCTGGACCTGGTTCCCCTTCTCTACAATGTTGTGTATGACATGCCGGGATGCATGCTTGAAAAACCCAAGCTCTGTATGCTTCTTGAGTACATGCTCGGATATGCCGATAACAGATGCCACCCTGCGACTGTAACGTCTGGATATCTGTCTGTAGAACCTGGAGTAGGCAGATATAGCAATAGGTTCGATCAAAGAGAAATCCCGAAGGGTATGCACAACCGGGATGTTCAGTTCAAATGCTGCTTTCCAGATCGCCAGACTGAGTCCAGGAATGTTCTGAGTGTGGATCAAGGCTGGACGTTTCAGGATAAGATATTCTTTAATATACCGGTACTGCTTCACATTAAAAATGTCCTGAATCCGCCATAACACTTTATCAGAAGTGCTGGTTTGTCTCGCCGTATCGCCAATCCAGTACCGATTATTAAACGGAAGCCTCGAAATCTCGATCCCGTTAATCTTGTCTGTCTGCACCCCGCCCTCCTTATGTCCGCCAACAGTAATAACCTCGACGTCATAACGAGGCTCCAGTGTCTGGGCAAGAATCTGTGTGGATATCTCGGCTCCTCCGATGATATGGGGGGCATATAAACTGTGGGCGATCAGTATTTTGGGCATGCATCTCAACTCGCTTTTTTCAGCATTTATTTTATGAGGTTTCCTGTACGGGCACTTGCTCCTGCAGCAGCATGGTCCGATAATGTTGAATTGTACGTCTCAAGCCTTCTTCCAGAGCAATCACCGGTTCCCAGTTCAATAGCTCTCTGGCTTTATCGATGACAGGCCGTCTGACCTTGGGATCATCCTCGGGCAGTGGCATAAAGACAATGTTGCTGCCTGACCCTGTCAGCTTCTTCACCAGATAGGCAACCTCAAGTATGGTGTATTCGGTGGGATTGCCAATATTGATAATCTCTCCTTCGGCCTTGTCTTCCGCCATCAATGCTTGTAACCCCCGGATGTTGTCATCCACATAACAGAAGGAGCGTGTCTGAGACCCATCCCCATACACCGTAATATCCTGACCTGTCAGTGCCTGTGTGACAAAATTGGATATCACCCGGCCATCGTCATTACGAAGTCCAGAAGAGTATGTGTTAAATATACGCGCTACACGCACGGAAACACGTTGTTTCATGTAGTATTCATAACAAAAAACCTCGCCCAGCCGCTTGGCCTCATCATAACAGGCCCTCGGTCCCCATGTATTCACATTGCCCCGGTAACTCTCTGGCTGGGGATGAATTTCCGGGTCTCCATACGCTTCACTTGTGCTTGAGTACAGAAACCTGGCGCCCTTCGTCCTGGCCAGCTCCAGCATGTGATAGGTTCCTTGGGTATTCACCCATATCGTGCCGATGGAATCGGCTTGATAGAACTTTGGCGAAGCAGGTGAAGCCAGATGATAAATTTCATGCACCTGCTGCTCAGCGAAAATCTCCAGTGAATCCGGATGTGTAACATCCGCTTGATGAAACTCGAATCGAGGATGCGCCATGACTTCTTCCAGATTGCGCAGCACGCCTGTGGATAGATTATCCATGCCTGTTACCCGGTGTCCCTGATGGATTAAAGACTTTACAAGATGAGAGCCAAGAAATCCAGCCGCACCCGTCACAACAATATGTTTCATTACATCACACTCCAGCGGTTAATCAAAATTGGTCAAAAGGTATTACTTTTAATCATCACACCGATTGTTTTAAAAATAATCGTGATATCCATTTTGATGGATACATTGGAAATATAATGGAAGTCATACTGCAGATTGTGGTGAATAGGCTGTTTACGAGCCTCACTGACCTGCCACAATCCTGTAATTCCGGGCTTAACCAGAAAACGTCTGCGCTCCAGATCGGTATAACATTCCTCCACAATCCGCTTCATCTCAGGTCTTGGCCCGATAAAGCTCATATCTCCCTTAATGATGTTAAGCAGCTGCGGCAGCTCATCCAGACTCGTCTTACGCAGTATTCGCCCTAACCTTGTAATCCGCGGATCATAGCTGTCCGTTGGTGACAGGCCATATTTCGGCGCATCTGTATGCATCGTCCTGAATTTGTAGATGTTAAATTTGACTCCATTCTTCCCGTACCGTTCCTGCTTGAAGATGACAGGCCCTTTGGAATCCATTTTGATCAAAATGGCTGAAAGCACCATGACTGGCAAGGTGATGAGCAGTAACAAAACGGCGATCACAAAATCGGCGAACGGCTTGATTACATCCGTATACCCGCCAACACGTCGTGAGTAAGGCTGCTCAAGCAAGGCTGCATTCCCTTCTTTGACCAACATCTCCCCGCTCCCAAAGGTCTCCGGTCCTGTAAACTTCACAGACTATCCCCCCCAGCAACAAGCATTGAATTCATTTGCTCCTTCATGAGAATCTCCTCAATGGCCATCAGCACAGGTGCGCGCAGCTCTTTGTTTCTGAGCGCAAAATCCAGTGTTGTGAGAATGTATCCCAGCTTCTCGCCTACGTCATATCGAGCTCCTTCAAAGTCATAGGCACTGATCCCTTCGTCATGGTTAAGCTTCTGCAGTGCGTCCGTCAGCTGAATTTCGCCACCCGCACCTACATTTTGCTCCTCCAGATATTCAAAAATTTTAGGGGTCAAAATGTATCGTCCCATAATCGCCAGGTTGGAGGGTGCGGACCCTAGAGGCGGTTTTTCAACCATACTGTTTACAGAAGATAACCGACCTTCGGTATGCAGCGGATCAATAATGCCGTAACGGTATGTTTCACTCGGACTCACCGTCTTCACACCAAGTACAGACTGCTGCACCTGTTCATACTGCTGGATGAGCTGTTTCAGACACGGTACTTCCGAAACGACAATATCATCACCAAGCAGCACGGCAAAGGGTTCATTGCCGATGAAGTTCCGGGCACACCAGACGGCATGCCCAAGCCCGAGTGCTTCCTTTTGCCTTATGTAATGAATATCCACGTTGGAGGACTTGCGGACCTCTTCCAATAAACTGAGCTTGCCTTTTTCAAGCAAGTTATGCTCCAGTTCAAATGCACTGTCGAAATGATCCTCAATCGCACGTTTACCCTTGCCCGTCACGATGATAATGTCTTCAATACCGGAAGCAACGGCCTCTTCCACGATGTACTGAATCGTCGGTTTGTCCACAATAGGGAGCATTTCTTTAGGCATCGCCTTTGTGGCAGGTAAAAATCGGGTTCCCAATCCGGCAGCAGGGATAATCGCTTTTCTCACCTTTGTCATTGAAATCACCCTATCCATTTTTTTATTTAACCTCGAAAACCATGAAAACATGAAACTCATCATACATCATAGGGCATTGAACCCCTCCTCACATCACACCCTTGACGATTCACGTCTAAGGTACACTACCCACAGTGTGACCGAGTGCCTACCTTGATAGAGGTATAGTAGACATGACCTTTTAAAATGAGGTATAGATCAGATCATCTGACAGATACGTTATGTCTTTTCGCTATAGCTCATATTCCGGCTTTTCGGGACCTGAACATTGTTGAGCACCGCACCCAGAATACGCGCATTTACATGCTCCAGGTGAGCTTTGGCCTTTTTGACCAGATCTTTTTTCACTTTGCCCGCACTCACAACCAGAATGACACCATCACATAATGAGCTGATAATCAAGGCATCGGTCACGGTAAGCACTGGTGGAGTATCAAACAAAATGACATCATATTCCTGCTTCAAATCCTCCAGCAGTGCCGTCATTTTGCGTGAACCAATCATCTCCGAAGGATTAGGAGGGATGGGGCCGGAAGAAAGCACATGCAGTCCCTCCACTCCCGTTTCCCTGAGTACTTCTGTAACCTTATATTGACTGGATAACACGCTGGTCAGCCCAACGTGGTTCGGGACATTAAACATGAGATGCACTGCCGGTTTACGCAGATCCGTATCCATAAGCAGTACTTTTTTCCCCTCCTGCGCATAGGTAACTGCCAGATTGCCAAGCGTCGTCGTTTTTCCTTCACCTGGTGCTGCCGAGGCAATCATAATCGTTTGAATCTGACTGTCTATCGATGAAAACTGAATATTGGTTCTGAGCTTTCGATAGGCTTCTGAAGAAGTAGATCTGGGATTAGCCATCGTGACCAGACTTACTCTCTCATTGGTTGATCGTGACATACTGTCCATCACCTACCTGTTTTTGAGATGTTGAAGAATGCTTGGAACTACGGATTTCATCTTTTCTGATTTTGGAAATGACAGCAAGTGCGGGCAGATTTAATTCTTTTTCAAGCTCTTCTTCTGTTTTCATCGTGTCGTCCAGATATTCGAGCAGGAATACAAAGCCTACTGCCAATAGCAGTCCGACAATAAAACTGATTAGAATATTGATGATGGGATTGACATTGATAGGTTTGGAGGAATCCGCAGGTTTTGCTTCACTTAGAATCGTTACGTTGTCTACCTTCATAATTACGGGGATTTGGGTTTTGAACACTTTGGCCACTGCATTTACGGTCTTCGCCGCTTTATCAGGCGATAGACCCGAAGCCGTTAAATTCATCACCTGAGATTCATTGGCAGTAGAAGCCCGAATGCTCTGCCCGATCTGATTGCCTGTCATACCCAGATCAGGATATGCAGCTGCCACTTTATCAAGAATCGCGGAGGATTTAATAATCTCCATATAGGAGTTGATCACTTTGATATTGGTCTGAATGGTACTGATATCCAAACTCGGAACGCCTTGAGCATTATAAGCCTGATTCACGATTAATTTGGCGTTCGCTTCATAGATGGGTACCGTAAAGAAGTAGTTTTTGATACCTGCACCGATGCAAGCCACAGCAACAAACGCAATGATGATCCAAATCCGTTTTCGTAAAATGTGTATATATTCCTTCAGTTCCACTCCGTATTCCTCCCATTCAAGTCAGCTATAATATTGTGTTCATGCATTCGTTTGTTACCATGGCAGCTGTTTACCAGAACAAAAAGCGTTTCTTCCTGCACGTCGGTTTTTCAATCAAAATACGTTGATTCTCCCATATGGAGCTTGCATTATCGTGCAAAAGTTGAGTGTACCGGCGCCCAAAACGCTTTTCCAGCAATGCATAGATCGTATCCAGCCTGAAGGTGCGACGTTTTGTATCATGCGCATCGGATGAAATGAAATGAAACCCGTTTTCTTTGCAAAAATGGAAACACCATTTCTGAACTTTTCGCCCGAAAAGTCCAGTGAAAGATTCGGCCGTGAGCTGGCATAGCCCGCCCTGACTCAAATAATCGGATAACAGCAACGGCTTTTTCAACATAACAAGGTTGCGTTCCGGATGAGCAATAATAGGGGTGATTCCCGCGGTTCGCAGCTCATGCAGTATCTCGGGGAACTGTGAGGGAATATGACCAAAGGGCAGTTCCAGCAACATGTAACGGCTACCGGCAAGTGTGCAGCATTTCCCTGCATACAAGTCTTCAATCAGCCTGTCGTGCACCCTGATCTCCTGACCTGGAGCAATCTGCAGACGGATATTTCGTTTGCTCAGTTCAGCACGTAACCGTTGAACAGCCTGATTCACTACCATTGGTTCATTGTGGAAATATCCGTTCAGGTGATGCGGAGTTGCAATAATGGAGGTAATTCCTGAGGCTGCCGCCTTCTCAGCCATCGCAACGGACTGCTCCATTTGAACAGGACCATCATCCAGACCGGATAAAATGTGGCAGTGCATTTCAACCATATCCAAACTTCCTCAATGTATGCTCCTCCCCGCCCTGTTATTCATTGCGCAAATTCTTTTGGTGTTAAAGAACTAATGCATAACGCTATGAAATATAGTAAAATGGCGTTAAGTACATGCTTGTTCAGAAAATGTTCAGATTGAACTTTGTCCTATATGGTAAAATCAATGTAGTGATATGGTTTAAACGGAGGAGAATGATTTGTTGCTTTCTCATAAGGAATCCGTGAAACCGCCTCAAATTCTACTTCAGCAAGCATTCGGTTTAACTGTCCAGTTATATATAGTGTCTGTTCTTTCTGAATATGCAGGTTCGAATGATACATGATGAGCTCTCCGAAGGGCTGTTTCCATTGAAGCTTTGCAGGAAGTCTGACGCATACATGGCTGTCTTCTACATCCAAACCTATGAGCATTTCTGATACAACTGGCAAGTTCAGGTCACTAAGGAAGGTAATCGCGTGTATGTCCATACCCAGCAACAGGACGGGACGTCTTTTGCGGTCTACTTTTCTCCCATGAAACTCCTGAATGTACATATGGACATTGGGTTTTAAATCGGCCCATTCCTGGACAATTTTTGAGTGCATGGTTTCATTCCTTTAGAATCAATTCATGTTCATGTTTGCCCCATTCCTTCTCACAGGTATAGTAGACGGGCAATATGGAAATACTTGAAATATTCAAATGATACATTTTGTAACTCTATACGTTCAATTTACGATACAATACGTATCATGTCAAGCAGTATTTGGACATGGTTCTTTTGATTTACGACAATATGAGATGTCCTTAGACAGACCTATTTACAAATGAGGTATATGAGACGAATGAGGCGTAGTACATTTGCAGGAAAGCTTGCCCTGATCAAAAACTTGGCTCAGGATGGTTTCTATATATATGATGGTGTTCAGGGGGAAATAGCTTATGAGCTACGGAAATCGCATTGCTGAATTAAGAGAACAGCGGGGACTTACTCAAGAAGAACTTGCGAGCTCCATTCATATTACCAGAGCGGCCCTCTCCCACTATGAGAAAAACCGGCGCAAACCGGATTTCGAGGTGTTAACAAGGCTTGCTGACATCTTTGACGTGTCCATTGATTATTTGATCGGACGTACCAAGCAAAGTGATATGGTCATGGATGAGGATGTGCGTGATTTCGTGGATGCACTTGAATTGTCAGATAAGGAAGTGCTTGAGCGCTTTGATCTGATGATTGACGGCAAACCCTTGACCGAGGAAGAAGCACGCCGTTTTATCGCTTTTGTTCGAATGGAACGAAGTATGGATTGATTCATCCTTACACCCGAAAAGAAAACCCAGCTTCCGAGCGCTTCAACCTCCGGTACCTGGGTCTTTTTGTGTATCTTGAATTCCCTCCATTCACAAATGTGTACTGGGTCAAGAACGCTTGATGTTGGAGGAAACGAAATGGTTCAAACGCTCCGGGTCGATTCCGCATTGCAGTAAAACTTTCATGATGTCGATCTTGGTGGCTTCGACTGGCGTACCTGCCGGCTTAGGATCGCCCATGTTTGGATGCTTCATCTTCATTCCGCTAACCTCTCTTATCTTATACTTTCTCTTCACTCCAAAACTAAGCCTAATTATACTTGAGAACGTTCCTTGATGTTGTCGTCTCATGGCGAGAGCGTTTTTGGAGCGGGTTCTAATTTTGTCGAAAGCAAAAAGGAGCCTTACAGCGCCATTTTAGCGGCTGCAGGGCTCCTTTTGATTTTATCTTTTATGCACTTTTATATAGGAAAGAATAATTCATTAACCTCCGGTACGTGCAAGCTCACGCATGTTCGCTTCAAATGCTGCGAGCAGAGCAGCTTCACCTGTCAGACCTGTCGCTTGCACACGCTCGATCTGTTCAGTCATACGTTTGAAGTCTTTTGGAATGACACGTACGAACTGATTCAGGGAATCCTGCCACGTATCCAGAATACGCTGACCTGCTGTACTTCCCGTAAGTTCTACGTGACGTTGAATCATGCCGCGCAGATCCGCACTTTCGGAAGCATCCTCAATACGCTCCAGAAGAACCATTTCCAAGTTGCAGCGCTGCAGGAATGTGCCTTGTGGATCATACACATAAGCGATACCACCCGACATGCCTGCTGCAAAGTTACGGCCTGTATCACCGAGTACCACTACGCGTCCGCCGGTCATATATTCACAACCGTGATCGCCCACACCTTCAACGACCACTTTGGCACCCGAGTTACGCACGGCAAAACGTTCACCAGCAATACCGCGGATGTACGCTTCTCCGCTCGTTGCTCCATACAGCGCAGTGTTACCGATAATGATGTTATTTTCCGCTTCAAATGTCGCTTTTGGCGAAGGCATAACGATCAGTTTGCCTCCTGACAAGCCTTTACCCACATAGTCATTGGAGTCGCCTTCAACGGTGAGTGTCATGCCTTTTGGTACGAAAGCACCAAAGCTTTGTCCTGCTGATCCAACAAATTTGAATTTAACGGTATCTTCTGGCAAGCCAGCAAGACCATATTTGCGTGTAATCTCACTGCCCAGAATTGTACCTACAGCACGATTCACGTTCGTGATTGGCAAAACTGCCTCAACAGGCTGACCCGATTCGATCGCAGACTGTGCAAGTGGCACGAGCTGCTGCATATCAAGCGTCTCTTCCAACTGATGGTTCTGATGCTGTGTGCGGTAACGCGCAGAGCCTTCCGGCATCTCAGGCACGTGCAGCAATACAGACAGATCCACCCCTTTTTTCTTCCAGTGGTCTACCGCTTCTACCGCTTCCAGACAGTCTGTACGTCCAACCATCTCTTGAATTGTACGGAAACCAAGCTCTGCCATAATTTCACGCATATCTTCTGCAACAAAACGCATGAAGTTGACCACATGAACCGGATCACCCATATAATTTTTGCGCAGTTCCGGGTTCTGTGTAGCTACACCAACCGGACATGTATCCATTTGGCAGACACGCATCATGATACAACCAAGCGCAACGAGTGGAGCAGTGGAGAATCCATACTCTTCCGCACCAAGCAAAGCAGCAATTGCCAGATCGCGTCCATTCAGCATTTTGCCATCCGTCTCCAGTACAACACGATCACGCAGATTGTTCAGCATCAGCGTTTGATGTGTTTCAGCAAGACCCAGCTCCCACGGCATACCGGCGTGACGGATGGAACCTTGTGGAGAAGCTCCTGTACCTCCATCGTAACCGCTGACCAGGATAATATCCGCACGGCCTTTAGCTACACCCGCAGCAATCGTACCTACCCCGACTTCGGATACCAGCTTCACGTTAATTTCAGCACGCGGGTTGGCATTTTTCAAGTCATAGATCAACTCGGCCAAGTCCTCGATCGAATAGATATCGTGATGCGGCGGAGGAGAGATCAAACCTACACCTGGTGTAGAGCCGCGAACTTCAGCTACCCAAGGGTACACTTTACGGCCTGGAAGCTGTCCGCCTTCACCCGGTTTAGCACCTTGAGCCATTTTGATCTGAATTTCGTCTGCATTCACCAGATAATTGGATGTTACTCCGAATCGTCCCGATGCAACCTGCTTGATCGCACTGCGACGGGAATCACCGTTGCTGTCTTTTACGAAACGAGCCGGGTCCTCTCCGCCCTCACCTGTGTTGGATTTACCACCTACACGGTTCATGGCGATAGCGAGATCTTCATGTGCCTCTTTACTGATCGAACCGAAGGACATGGCTCCCGTCTTGAAGCGACGCATGATATTTTCTACAGACTCTACTTCCTCCAGCGGAATGGATGGTCCGACCGGCTTCAGCTTCAGCATCGAACGAATCGTCAGCAGCTGATCATTCTCACCCTGTACCAGCTTGGAGTACTTTTTGTACAACTTGTAATCGCCAGTACGTACAGCATGCTGCAGCGTGTGGATCGTTTGCGGGTTGAACAGATGCTCTTCCCCATCGTTACGCCATTGGTATTCGCCGCCGGAATCCAGCACTTTGTCATTGCCGTCCTTGTCTGTAAAGGCACGGTTATGATGTGTCAATGCTTCTGCGGCTACTTCCTCCAGACCAATTCCCCCGATACGGGAAGGTGTCCATGTGAAGTAACGATCTACGAAGTCGGATTTCAAACCAACGGCTTCGAAGATTTGAGCCCCGCGATACGATTGAATCGTCGAGATTCCCATTTTGGACAATATTTTAATTACGCCTTTGGTTGCGGCTTTAATATAGTTTTTAACAGCTTTCTCGTGGGAGATGCCGCGCAGCAAGCCCTGCTGAATCATGTCATCCAGCGTCTCAAATGCCAAATAAGGGTTAACTGCACTTACACCATACCCCAGAAGTAGCGCGTAGTGGTGAATATCACGCGGCTCAGCGGATTCCAGCAGGATGCTGACTTTGGTTCTCGTTCCCTGACGAATCAGGTAGTGATGCAGCCCTGCAACAGCCAGCAAAGCCGGAATTGCTGCATTCTCGGCATCTACACCGCGGTCAGACAGGATCAGAATGTTATGTCCTTTGTCGATAACCCGGTCTGCCGCTTCAAAGAGCAGGTCCATCGCTTTACGCAAACCTTCCGCGCCTTCCGCAGCCGTGAAGAAGATCGGAATCGTCATGGAGCGGAAGCCCGGACGACGAACATGGCGAATTTTCGCAAAATCTTCATTAGACAATACCGGTGTATCCAGACGAATCTGGCGGCAACTCTCCGGCTCAGGATTCAGCAGGTTACGCTCAGGGCCGATGGTTGTCGCTGTCGATGTAACGATCTCTTCGCGGATCGCATCAATCGGCGGGTTGGTTACCTGCGCAAACATCTGTTTAAAGTAGTTATACAGACGCTGCGGACGATCCGACAGAACAGCCAGCGGTGCATCGTAACCCATGGAGCCAGTAGCTTCCATACCTGTGGATGCCATCGGCTCAAGCACTTTACGCAGTTCTTCAAATGTATAGCCATAAGCCAGCTGCAGCTGTGTTACATTATCATGTTTTGGATCTGGCAGCTCCGGTGCTTCCGGCAGCTCACTCAGGTCCATCAAATGCTCATCCAGCCATCCCTGATAAGGGTTCTCGGCAGCAATAATCGCTTTGACCTCCTCATCAGAGATGATACGGCCTTCCTGTGTATCCACCAGCAGCATACGTCCTGGGCGCAGACGATCTTTATACAGAATGTCTTCCGGTGCAATATCCAGAACACCTACCTCGGAAGACAGGATGATTCGGTCATCCTTCGTTACATAATAACGTGCTGGACGCAAGCCATTACGGTCAAGCGTAGCCCCGATCTGCAAACCGTCAGTAAAGGCCATCGCAGCCGGACCGTCCCATGGCTCCATCATTGTGCTGTGATATTCATAAAATGCCTTTTTGGCAGGGTCCATATTTTCATCTGTGCTCCAAGGCTCAGGAACCATCATCATTGCAACGTGTGGCAGAGAACGTCCGCTCAGATACAGGAACTCCAGTGTGTTGTCAAACATCGCCGTATCCGAACCATCCGGATTAATAACCGGTTTTACTTTCGCAATATCTTCGCCGAACAGTTCACTTTCGAACAGAGACTGACGCGCATGCATCCAGTTTACGTTACCACGCATCGTATTGATCTCACCGTTGTGAATCATGAAACGATACGGGTGGGCACGTTCCCAGCTCGGGAAGGTGTTCGTACTGAAACGGGAGTGAACAAGTGCAATCGCCGATTCCACCAGCTCTTCCTGCAAATCCAGATAGAACTTGCCTACCTGCTCGGTTGTCAGCATGCCTTTGTATACGACTTTACGACAAGACAAGCTTGGCAGGTAGAAGGACTCACCTTCCGCCTCATCTGCCGAGTAACGAATAGCCAGTTCAGCACGTCTGCGAATCACATAAAGCTTGCGCTCGAAAGCCAGCTCATCCTTCACATCAGCCGATCTTCCAATAAACACCTGACGAACATAAGGCTTCGCAGCCAGTGCAGAACGGCCCAGCATCTCGTCATATGTCGGTACATCACGGAAGCCGAGGAAGGTCTGTCCTTCATCCGCAATAATCTTCTTCAGGCTCTCTTCATGCGCTGCACGAACCACCGGATCATGAGACAGGAACAGCATGCCTACGCCGTAGAAGCCTTGTTCAGGCAATTCAAAACCAAGGCGTACCGCTTCCTGTGCAAAATAACGATGTGGAATCTGAATAAGGATACCTGCTCCGTCACCGGAATTCGGTTCACTACCCTGTCCACCACGGTGCTCCATGTTACTGAGCATGGTCAGTGCCTGACTAACGATATCGTGTGAAGGTACTCCTTTGATGTGGGCAACAAAGCCCATTCCGCATGCATCTTTTTCGAACTGCGGGTCATATAGACCCTGCTTTGGAGGTAATCCGATGTGTCTCATGGAACGCAACCTTTCTATAATGAAGTATTTCGGAAAGATCAAGAACATTAGCAACAGGCAACAATAAAACGGGGGGAGCCGGCATTCCGCTTGCGATAAGCCTGCCTGCTGGATGAAGAGGTGACAGCCCAGGCTGTCTGTTCATTACCTGATATTGCGGCGATGCCGCGATTATTGCGAAGGAGCGCTGCTGCCGGGTCATCCCGTAACAGCATCTATACAACAACATGCAGCCGTTGGCACGGCTACGTGTGATGAAGCAACGGTTTTGATTACGTATTATGAAGCAGCGTTGTTTAAATTACGTACTATGAAGCGACGGGTTTGTTTTGCTTGTTATAAAGCAGCGTTTGATTACGGATCATAAGGCGACGTTTTTTGATATAGTTCTATCATTTTAACACCGACCTAACATCAGCGCAATTTAAACTTTTTAATACCTCCGATAAGAATTGCTTTGCAGTACAGCTTTAGTGTGATGACGTTTAAAAACATCTCTTTTTCGAATAATTATACACATTTTAAGACAGAGTACAACTGATTTTAATTACTGATAAAAGAAAATCGTTCCATATACAGCCTGCGTTTGACCAGATTTTCGCAATTTTCATATCCAAGCTTACAACAAAGCATTCCGTTTTCATACATTTGTATACAAAATAGCCTGCAGCTCATTTTTGAGCTGCAGGCTATTTGCACTATTTGACTACTATATTGCATAATTTCGATACATGCCTTTTAACTTTTTTTTGCAAAAGTTGTCCGGATTACCGTGTCTTTTCTTATTAAACTGTTGCAGCTTGACCAGCTTCTGTCACGTCGGCTTCTTTCTTAGGACGTCTGCCGCTCCAGAGGAAGTACGCTAGTGTCAGAACAATAGATACACCAGCATAAATGCTGAGTATACCTGCTTGATGCCACATCACATCAAAGTTGCCGCTAGATACAACGGCTCTGAGGCCAACAATGCTGTGAGTCATCGGCAGCCACTGACTGATTGACTGCAGCCATGAAGGAATCAGTTCTACCGGGAAGGTACCCGCACTCGCTGCAAGCTGGAATACCAGCAGCAATATGATCACATAACGCCCAGGCAGATCAAGCCAAGTAACCAGCGCCTGAACGATCAGCATGAAGGTCAGACCCGTTATAATCGTAAACAGATAAAACATTCCTGTACTGTGTGTCTCCAGTCCAAGCCCGTACAGCATGAAGCTTGCAACGATAACGGACTGGATGATGCTCACTGAACCAAACACAAGCGTACGACTGACAAAACGATTCCAGCCCGAAACACCTGGCACAGATGTTTCACGCATTTTCAGAACGATAGTGGAAATCAGCGATCCCACGAACAAGCCGATGGACAGGAAGAACGGTGTCATGCCTGTTCCGTAGTTGCTCACGCTTTCCGCTTTGTTCTCGGAAGAATTGACTGGTTCCGCAAACATGTTCACCACATCATCCGTTTTCTTCACTTCGGATGTTTTCTTGGCAGCGTCATTCAGCTTGGTTGCCAGCTCTCCGGAGCCGTCCTTCAGATCCGAAAGACCATTAGCCAGTTTACCTGCTCCCTCTCCAAGTTGTTTGGAACCGTCGGCTAACGATGAAACGCCACCGCTGAGTTTACCTACACCTGTCTGTAAAGCCGTTGTACCGGAACCAAGCTGCTTCGCACCGGCAGCCAGCTGCGAACCGCCTGTTGCGGCTTCACCCAGCTTGCTGCTGAACTGTTTCAAACCATCGGAGAGCTGAGCTCCTCCCTGACTTAGCTGCCCGGCACCAGCGAGCAGCTGCTTCTGTCCATCGACAAGCTGGTTCGCACCAGCCAGCAGCTGCTGCTGACCTCCATGCAGCTCAGTCGCTCCAGCAGCCAGCTGCTGATTTCCTTGATGGAGCTGATCAGCACCTTGTGCCAGCTTCTGCTCGCTCTCATGCAGCTGTGCACTGCCATCAGCAACAGCCTGACTTGCAGCAATCAGCTTCTGAACATCCGCACTTGCGGCCAGTTCAGGGTTGCTTTCTGCAAGCTGCTTCAATCCGGCAGCGACGCTTTGCGCGCCATCGGCTACCTTGCTGCTGCCGTCTACAGCAGATTGCAGTCCTGTTGCCAGCGTTCCGCTGCCCTGCACTGCCGTTTGCAGCCCGTCGGACAGCTTCGCACTGCCTTGTTCGGACGATTGCAAACCAGCCTGCAGCTTGTTTGTACCATCGAGTGATGACTGAAGGCCTGCGGCCAGTTTATCACTGCCCGTTTTCAACTGGTCAGCACCGCTTTGAAGCTGACTTGTAGCCGCCTGCTGCAGCTGCTGCAAGCCTGAAACCAGACTTGTTGTGCCGCTCTCCAGTTTGGACGCCCCATTATGCAATGCGTTCACACCGTTACTTAATGGAGACAAGCCATCCTGAAGCTTCAATGTCCCGGAAGCAAGTTTCTCCAGATTGTCTTTCAGCTTCACAGCTCCGTCATCCAGCTTGACTGCCCCGCTCTTCAACTCCCCTGCACCGTCGCCAGCTTCTGCCAAGCCATCGGATACCTCCGAGAACTTGTCGAGCAGCGTCTCTGCATACGATTCAGTCACTTTGGCTGAAACCTTGGATTTCAGATCCTTGATAGCCGTTTTACCGATCTGTGCACCAACAAAGTTATAATTGCCATTGGGCTCATAGATCAGCTCTGCCGGTGCGGGTTTATCATCAAGCAATGTTGTTGCTTTCGATGAGAAATTTTCTGGAATGGTGATTTGCATGTAATACTTGTCAGTTTGCATACCTTCCTTCGCTTTGGCAGCACTGACAAATTCCCATTTGAAATCATCATTTTTTTTCAATTCATCAATAAGGTCATTCCCTACATGGAGTGATTTCCCTTCGAGCTCGGCACCTTTATCAAGATTCACTACGGCTACTGGAAGCTTATCCACATGACCGTACGGGTCCCAATAGGCAGCCAGATATATGCCGCTGTACAGGATCGGTATAAATAAAATAGCAATTACAGGGATCAACACCTTCGGGTTTCTCACGGCCGATCCCACATCCTTGAAAAACACGGATAAAGATTTCATGTCATTTTCTCCCCTTAACCTCTCTGCTCATCAGCAGGAATAACCAATATGAAAACAGAATGAAATTTTCTGGAATTTTTACCGAAATACGTGATGACCATTATTCTCAAACGGTCAATTCAGAGCAAAAAACAAACTTGCCCTCCGACAAGTTCTACTGTCCTTCACCTTTAACTACTTCAATCATCCTGATACAAACCACTTCAATCATCCTGATACAAACCACTTAATCATCCAGATTCAAGTCACTTAAACTTGTAAATTCAAAACACGTAAATGATCTCAGCCAGCCTTGTCAGTGACTGCTATTCCCTCCATCAGGAAAAGGCGAAAGTAACTTTTAATCTCATCCTTGCTGAGCGGTTCATGTAGCTTGCTCCAGTCTGCGGTTAATGCCGTATACAAACGAATCATCATAAACGCAACGACTTGCGGATCACAATCCCGGATCTCTCCGCTTTCTCTAGCCTTCTCCAGCTCCCGTGCCAGAAAATCGGAAGTCACTTTCTCAACCTTGTCCAGTCCTGCTTTGGCCTGCAGCGTTCCAAAATCCTTTAACTCCTGCGACAGCTTAACCAGCAGCTCATGGTCACGGCGAAATTCCAGCAATGCATCCAGCACACGGAACAGATTTTCAAAAAAGCTGCTCTCCTGATGCACTTCACGATGTGCGATGTTTTTCATCTCCTGGATAACTTCAACCAGAATCTGATCAAACAGCTGCTCTTTATTGGTGAAAAAAGTATAAATCGTACCTTTGCCTACATTCGCAATTTTGGCAACCTGATCCATCGTAGTTGCTTTGTATCCAAACATAGCAAACGACTGAGCCGCTGCATGAATAACCTGTTGTCTCCTGTCAATCGGAGCCATTGTATCTCCTCCTTGCTTCTCGTAGATCGCTCGAATATGATGAGTGATGCAATCGTTCTTTCAGAACTGACCAAAAATACAAAACGGTCATTCGGTCACAAGTTACAATACCACCTTCGAATTAAGATTGCAAGCCTAACAATGAAAAAAATGTATTAATTTTTTTTAACCTAAATGCAGTGGAAACTGTAACCTTGGTCGTCTATAGTGTAAGATGACTCAAACAGTCCGCACATACATGAAGTTTGATGTCTCAAAACGTGGAGGATGGTGTAAATATTCAGGGATGAAACATGATTCCATACATTTTCGTATATTCATGTAATAGAAGCCTTGCAGCGCCGTCTCAAGCTAATTCACGATACGAATTTTCTTATTGCAAATGTTTAAATTCTTGTCTTATAGCAAATTCCAAATTCAAATCTAAATTTAATTAAACTTATGAATAAAGGTGAACTCATGCGAAAACCAAGAGTGCTCTTATTATCAGAAGGATTCGGTACTGGTCACACGCAGGCGGCTCACGCCTTGGCACACGGGATCAAAAAAGTAAGTCCGCATGTTCATAGTCGTGTCATTGAACTCGGAAAATTTTTGAATCCAACTGTGGCTCCACTTATCTTTACTGCATATCGAAAGACACTATCGGTTCAACCCAAGCTTGTCAGCCTGTTGTATCGCACACAGTACAACAAATCGTTAAACGGCTTTACCAAACTGGCGTTGCACCGTATTTTCTATACTCAAACAGCTCAGGTTATTGCTCAGCTGCGGCCAGATATCGTCATCTGTACTCATCCGTTTCCCAATGCGGTCATCTCCAGGCTTAAACGTCAGGGGCTCAAAATTCCGCTCTACACATTAATTACAGATTATGATGTACACGGAACCTGGATTAATCCTGAGGTTAACAGATATCTCGTTTCTACACCTCAAGTTAAGGGCATGCTGGAGGATCGAGGAGTTCCTTCCTCGCAAATTCAAATCACAGGTATTCCGGTTCACCCCGACTTCTGGGAGAATGGTGATAAGGTTAAGCTGAGAGAAGAAATGGGACTGCGCAATATGCCGACTGCCCTGCTTATGGGAGGCGGCTGGGGTCTTTCTTTTGACGAGGAGCACATGAAAGCTCTTGCCTCTTGGGCAGATCGGGTACAACTCGTATTCTGTCTTGGAAGCAATCAGAAGATGATTGACAGAATGAAGGAAATTCCATGCTTCCAGCATCAGAATATTCGAATCCTGGGGTACACTCGGGAAGTTAGCAAGCTTATGGATGTATCGGATGTCCTGATCACGAAGCCGGGAGGCATGACATGCACAGAAGCAATGGCTAAAGGTCTTCCTATGCTGTTTATTCCGCCACACCCTGGTCAGGAAGAGGAGAACTGTGAATATTTTGTACAAGCCGGGCATGGGCGAATCATCGACTCTGCCGATGTCATTACAAATTGCTTCCAGGAGCTGTGTGATGAGCAGCAGAAGCAAGGGACGACAACTCCTCGTAGAAATGATCAAACAGAACAAACTGCGGCCTATGATCCGACACTTTGCGCCCAAGCTGTTCATGATTTATTGTTCCCGGCAACTACAGAGGTTACAGCTCCGTCTCTAGAGCGGTTTAAAGCCGGAATAACTGCTAGACCCTTGTCTGGTACCAGACTCCCTCTATAATGCCGATAATAGGCCTTAGAATCGGTCTGAGAGCTCAAATAACAATGTATACTCATGAACGTTATGTATAACAATAAAGAAACAACAAAAAGGGTTCCTCTTCACTGACGAAGGGGAACCCTTTTATTTCACTCCCATCCTACCGTATATTCTTCCAGAAAAATGGGTATATTATATGTGAGGATTCGCTGAGAAAACGACAAAATAAAACTGCATTACAACATTTTCAGGGCGGATGTGAGGCTCACAACGTTAACTACCCTGCCTGTTTGCAGAATTTCAAGGCCTTTTACTTGTAGAAAGTATGATGACCGATCCTTTTCACTTCTTTCTTCGTACGAGCCACTGTCAGGTCGTCCGCAAGCGTCAATGACAGGAAATAATACGTATTATCAGAGACTTCCTTCTGTCCGTTCAACGCAGCATTCACCGCTTTGATACTGTCCTCATTCGGCGTCACCCGTTTCAAACGGCCGTTCGCAACAGGACTGAACTGGGATTTCTGATAGATGACCTTATATATAGTATCGGGAAAATTGGCTGACCGCAGCCGGTTTAAGACAACGTTGGCAACTGCCACTTTGCCTTCGTACGGTTCACCTTCTGCTTCTGCCATGACAATTTTCTGCAGCAGAAACAGTTCTTTATCGGACACACTGTAAGACCAGGTTGCGAGTTTCGCATCTTCCTGCTTCAAAAGTTCGGTCCGCGTAAAGTAAAGTTTTTGGGGGGGAGTTGAAACAGCAGCAGCCGCTTTGGCCCGTTCCAGTTTGGCCAATTTCAAGGCAGCTTCTTTTTTAGCCTTTGCGTCAGCGATCGCCTTCACTTTTTGTCTGGCCGCAGCTTGCTTCTGCTCCTGCTCATGTTGAGCAGACACAAGCCAGTTTCTGGCTGGCAGCGCAACAGTCCAGTTTACCGATTGTGCAGACGGGTGAACAGATAGACTTGTCCCATCTTCCGTCAATCGCCTCTGCTCCGGAGACAAAGACAGATTATTATGTGTCGAAGCTGCAAGCTCCGTCATCTGTTTGCTATCACTCGCTTCATTCCACTTCCCCGTCGCTTGAACGACATTTACCCCCACTATACATACAAGCAGCACAGATAACATCGGTGCTACCCAACGATTCTTGCTTATAATATCCATTCGAAGATTCCTCCTGTCGAAACAATTCCCTAATCTAAGTAACCCAAAAAAAAGAATTTGAATAACGATGGCTAATATTACATAGGGATAAACACAATGTCAATGTGAGTTTATGGCATAAAAAAGTTTTTCAGGAAAATGAAAACGTATCCAGCGTCTCATACATTGGCGATTGTGCAAGCCTTGTCACATAAAGTACAAACCCGTTCACAGTCCATGAATTGCCATGAGACACAGGTTCTGTAACGAGGTTTTCGACACTATTATTTTCCATTCCAGGCAAGTGTGCAACATATTTTCTGGCCACGGTCACATGTGGACGATATGGCCTCAGCTCTGCTTCAAAGCCTAGCTCCTTCGTCGCCTGAACAATAGCCGCTTGCAGAAGGTGTAACCGCTCTACCTCTCCGCTAACACCCCGCCATAGAACCTTGGGTGAATGTTCCAGGCCAAATGTGCCCCATGTGTCAAGCCGCAGATCAAACCTGCTAAATTCAGCAGCGACATTACGCAGGGATGCACGAAGATGACCGACATCACTCATCAATGTATCTCCCAAAAACTGCAATGTAATATGATAATCCCTATGGTCCGTCCATTTGCGAAAATCAAGTTTGTTCCGAATGGGCTGTACTTGCATCTGAAGAAACTGCTGAATATCCTCAGGCAGACGTACAGCGATAAACAGACGCTCCCGCCGGGATGCATGTTCCTGAATTGCTTGAGTATTCATTCCATACACCTCTCTAAAGTTCGCTCTATTATTTCATAAACATGCATAGCATTCAAGCTGGGTAAATATAGAGTGACACAAAGAGTGGCATTTGCATATAAGGCTTCATTCCTGCATTTTCTATCTTTGTGCACGTCGTGTACCTAATCTGATACACTTGAAAAGACGAATCCATTGATCTCAGGAGGAACACAACTTATGGGCAAAATCATATGTTTTCCAGCATTATCTGAAGAGCAGCAGCAGCGGATACAGCAAGCCGCACCAGGGTACACCATCCAGATCGGCAAAGCCAAGGAGCTCGATCCAGCTGAATTAAAAAAAGCAGAGATTATACTTGGATGGTCTTCCCTTATTCGAGAACATGCACTGAATGAGGACAGTCCACTGAAATGGATTCAGGTCTGGTCTGCTGGTGTTGATCATCTTCCTATAGAGGATCTGCAGCATAAGCAAATTCAGGTGACCAGTGCCAATGGTGTTCATGCCATCCCTATTACGGAAATTATTCTGGGCATGATGTTATCCCACAGCCGGTGGTTGAGACAAGCTATGCTGTATCAGCATCAGGCCGAATGGAAGGCTCCCGGCAAAGCACTGCCGGAACTGCATGGCAAAACGGCAGTAATCGTCGGCGTTGGGGAAATCGGCACCGAGACAGCACGAGTCCTGAAAGCTCTGGGCATGCACACTGTTGGCGTACGACGTTCAGGCAAGAATGTAGCAAACATAGATCTTATGTACGATATGTCCGGACTGCATGAGGCTGTCCGTCAAGGCGATTACGTAATCAATATTTTGCCACTGACCGATGAAACCCATCACATTTACAATCAAAATACATTTGATCAATTCAAAACGGATGCTTGTTTTGTCAATGTAGGTCGCGGCCCAAGCGTAAATACAGAAGCACTTCTAGGTGCTCTTCGCAGCGGGAAGCTCGCTTTTGCAGCCCTGGACGTATTTGAAGAGGAACCTCTCCCGGCAGACCATCCGCTCTGGGCAATGGACAATGTGTTAGTTACACCACATATCGCAGGAAGTACAGAGCAGTACACAGAACGCGCTCTTGATATTTTCATCAAAAATCTGGAAGCTTACGTTGCTGGCAAAACTCTACCACTCAACCTTGTCGATTATAGTCATAAATATTAACACAAACACACGTTCTCATGCAATATGATTCAAATTACAAATCAATATAAAACACAGAATATGTTGCCAAGAGTTCATAATAAAAAAACTCCATCAGGAAAAAATTTTCCTTGGTGGAGTTTTTCATAGAATTCAATTTGCTTATACCGTTCAGGAGCATACCCAGATATGCCTAACAAATGCACTTTTACGAACCGATCCATAACGTTCAATAGTCCAGCCCGCTTCCAATATACTCTCCTGAACCCACTCTGTAGAAACAATCACAGCTCGCCCACACAATTCACGTAATTTCATCAGCATTGCCCGCTGCTCATGATCGGGAAGAACAGAGCATAGATTGTACGGCATGTCGAATATTGCCGAATCATACCTTCCCTCAAGCTCCTTCATATCCCCTAGCGTGATTCGTTGTGCATCATATCCAAAATGCGGTAAATTGACACGGGCTCCCCGCACTGCAAGTGCATTCAGATCATTACCTCTTGCATCAATGCCTATGGACAAAGCTTCAATGACAACGGTCCCCATCCCGCAGCAGGGATCCAGCAAACGATGTTGTGCCTCCACTACTGGAACAGCGATATTCACAAGTGCTCTTGCCAGAGCAACACCGAATCCGGTGGAGTAGTTTTGTGGCTTCTGCTGATGAACCTGCCATGACTTGTCCGATTCTGTACACTGACCCAGGAGCCATTTTTGATTAATTTTGATTAGTCCGAAAGTCACTTTAGGTTTCTTCATCTGTGCTGTTCCCCGGATACACATTCCGATATCTCTTTCTAACTTGCGAGCCTGATCATAATCCGGCACAGCGTCTCCCGCCTTCAAACAAACCACCTTAAACGTTTCATCTGGATTCAAACGAATCTCCCTGGCCACAGGAAGTAATTCGGCAACTGCATCACCTTGTCCAAGCACATCCAGCCGTCCATGGATAAATGGACTTCTCCCCGGCAAAATACAACGCTCAGACCAAACATACGAGCTGCCGGCACTATTTATCGTCAAATCCGTTTGAAGCAGGGCGCTTAGTTCCATCTCACACAATTGCAGCTCATTCTCATGACATGCAAAGGTATACAGGTAATGTAAATGTAGAGGTTCTTTCGTTTGACCTTCTTCAATACGTTCAATTGCAGCAGAGCTTGCAGGATACACCTCGGCTTTGTTCAGATTATTCGCCATCATGCCCCTCTTTTCCCAGCCTTTATAGCCATCCTGCTCTTTGAGCAGTACCAAGCTTAGGTAGTCATTGTACCCAAAGTCAGGCTGAGAGACAACTGCATAGAGTCTAGATACAGCTCGTATTTGACCGGAAAATAAAAAAAACAGGGACCTCCAGCATCGGAAATCCCCCTTATCACTATGATTAGCACCTGGTCCTAAACCTAATTTTATGCGACGTATACATGATGGTTCAAACAACCGTTTTACCCTGTTTCTTCTATTAAAATAGAACAGCTTTATACAGAACAGATTAAACTTTCAGTTTTTCAATAGAAACGACCAGTTCGTCAGACATCTCCTTCAACGTTTGAATATTACTGCTGATCATTTCCAATGAACTTACTTGTTCCTCTGCCGAAGCAGAGACTTCCTCAACGCTGGCAGCCGACTGCTCGGACACCGCAGATATCTGCTGACTGAAATCATTCATTTGGCCACTGCTCTCTTCCATTCCGGCGAGTCCGTCCGTCATGATTCCAATGACTTCAACCATGCCTTCAACGGAATGATTAATAGTCCCGAATAACTGACCTGAAGCAAGTACATGCTCCTGTCCAAGCTGTGTTTCCTGCACACCGACACGCAGTTCGTTCACAACTCCCTGTGAGTCCTGTTGAATGTCCTGAGTGATGGTCGTAATCTCTTCAACAGAAGCCTGTACAGCCTCAGATAATTTACGAACTTCGGATGCTACAACTGCAAAGCCGCGTCCACTTTCTCCAGCCCGCGCCGCTTCAATTGAAGCGTTCAAGGCCAGCAGATTGGTTTGACGTGCAATGTCGTGAATCACCAGAACCAGCTTGGAAATATCTTCGTTTTTGCGATTCAGCTGCTCCATCTTGCTCATTGAGGAAGACACTACACTGGCAATCTGCTGCATCTGTTGTACGGATTCTTCCATTGCCTTCCGACCATTCTGTCCTTGCTCCAGCACCTGATTAGACATATTACGAAGCTGATTTCCCTGCTCCGCATGTTTCTGAATATGATCATTCAGTTCTTCAACAGCGCGAGCCGACTCCACGGCAGTCTGTGCCTGACTTTCAGCGGCCTTTGCTGATTCCTCCATTGTAATCGCAATTTGCTGACTGCCAATCTTGACTTCTTCCGAAGCGATGGCCAACTCATTGCTTTGCCGATTCACGGTTTCGGCTACACGCCTTACATTTAACACCATCGAAGTCAGGTTAGCTTTCATCTCATTGACCGCTTTCGCCAGAGCACCAACCTCATCTTCATGCTTCGTATGTACATCCTGTACGTTCAACTGACCTTCTGCGATCAATTTAACGGCACTGATGACACGAAGCAGCGGTTTAACGACTTGTGTACGGATAATCGGTACAAATATGGCCGTGATGATAATCATCACAAGCACACCTATAATCACTGCCAGCCTGCCATCCTGAACGGAACGGATCGTTTGGGCTGCCGACGCATCCGATTGCTGCTGATTGTAATTGACGAGGTAATCCAGATTCACCTGCATGGTATCAAAGGAGTCCGCTCCTTTGACAGCAACTTCCTTGGCAAGCTGCGTCTGTCCTTCGTCACTTAATCGAATCGCTTGCGTATTGATTTTAAGGTACGCTTCCCACTTATCCTTAAACGAATTCCAATTTTCCGCCTCTTTCGCAGACTTGCTCAATTTATCATAAGCGGCCATTGCCTGTGCTGTCTCGCGAATAAATTTGGTACGCTCTTCGTTAATCGCGGGTCTGTCGGATGCATCAGCATCAAAGTAGCGATAACTTAAAGACAAAATATGCTCTGTTGTATAGTTCAAGCGGTTGATCTCCTGAATAGACGGCATCCAGTTACGAGTAATGTCATTCGTGTTCGTTTCAATTGAATTCATCCGGCCAATAATAGTGACGCTTAGAATGATTAAACAGAGGATTAACAAGTAAAACGCGATGCTGATACGCAGACCGATACTCCTGATTTTAAATCTGCTAAACATATGAATTTCCCCCTCATGACAACTTTCACATCAAATCCAACTTTAGTGCAATATCAGCGGTTAACCCATGCTTTTGGCCTCTTGCAAATCGCACTCATCTATATTATAGCTATCGTCAAATAGCCATAAAATATTATAGCATTCTTTCGTCAGGTTGACGCTGTAAATTGTAAAAACATGTTGAAATTTATCGAATTAAAAAAGCTGCTTTATCCGAATACTTCGGATTTGCAGCTCTTGATTTCGTGTACAACACACTTCAATAATGCAATTTAACTGTTGCACTGCGAAAAGCGAATCAAACACTCCTCTTTGGCTTCGGCAAGCAAACGATAGGATTCCAGCCTGCGTTCATAATCCGGCCCAGACGTCACAACAAGTATTCCGTCTGCGTTTAACCTCTGCGTCAGCCGCCAAAGCTGCTGCCACACTTGTTGGGGTGTGCCCGCAATATGCTTGAGCACATCTGAATCGGAATCTCCTGAACCAACCAGCTCGCCTGAATCACGCAAGCTACCCGGTCCGGGACCATGCTCACGCTCCAGCTGACCGCCCGGCTGTCTCTGCTGATTCTCTCTGTGCTTGTCGGCCATCTCACGGCTCCAGATCAAAGCCTCTCTCTCTGAAGCAGCGCACATCACACTAACTGCTGCCATGACCAAAGGGCGCTTCAAGTGTGCGCTCGGAACAAATTGCTCCCGATAACGGCGAACAGCCTGCACGCCATCCGAATCACTCATGAATTGACCAAATACATACCCCATACCAAACTGGGCGGCAAAGGCTGCACTTTTGAGATTGGTGCCCAGCATCCATAGGGATATCGGAGTTTCAGGAATCGGACGAGCTGTAACCGGAACTTCCTCATACGTATAACGATCCTCCAGCAGCGCAGTCAATGACGCAAGGGATTCAGGCAGCTTCGAAACATGCTGCAGGTAATTGCCGCTGAGCGCCATGGTGGCATGTGGTCCTCCGCCCGGAGCCCGCCCTAATCCAAGCTCAATACGGCCCGGATACAGCGACGCAAGCAGACGGAACGACTCCGCCACCTTCAGCGGGCTGTAATGCGGCAGCAGGACGGCTCCCGAACCAAGCTGAATGGATGCTGTTCTTGCACCGATATGTGCCAGCAGCACCTCTGGAGCAGCTGAAGCAAGCTCAGCCATGTCATGATGCTCGGAAGTCCAATATCTGGCGTACCCCCACTCCTCAGCACGTTGAGCCAGAAGCACAGCTTGCTGAAGCGCCTGCTCAGCGGTCGCACCATTCAACCGGGGGACCAGATCCAGCACACCGAGGCTGATATTTTTTTCAAACGTCAAAGCCTCAACTCCTTATAAGAACACGCTTCTCTTCTCTTCTCTTCTCTTCCACCAGATCATAAATAGAGTCCAATAACCCGGACCACAGATGCAGCACGCTAATCGAGGTCATAGATCGAACCCACCTTCAGGCCGTACAGTTCATTATAGATTTTCTCGGCAAATGCATCCGTCATGCCGGCGATATAATCAATCACCATATGCTCCCAGGTCCAGATTGGCTGAGATTTGGCCTGATCCTTCTCATACCGTTGCAGCCAATCGGATGGAATGATGGATTTTGACGTTTCCGGATCAAGGAACGCATCCCATAAGCGCTTGATCATCCACTCACTGCGTTTCTGCAGCCGCTGTACACGCAGATCCCGAATCATCGTTACCCAAGCGAAGCTCTTGAGCACACTCACCGTGCGCAGCATGTCGAGGTCTTCCACACCCTCGCGCACGAAAGTTACCTTTTTCCAATCGCCATCATCAATGACACCAAGGCTGCCAACAAACAGGCTAACCCAATACGCTTTCACCTCACGACGTGTACGCGAGTAGTCATGCTCACAGAAAGGCATCTTCTCATTCCATATGCGCAGGAACGATGCAAGGACCTCTTCCACTTTTTCCGCGATAGCTTCACGGGTCCAGCCCTTCCAGAATAAATCCTCCAGCGTGGTTATTTTATCTACAATGAGCCGGTTGATATGCTGGTCCTGCAGGAAATGCTCATGCACCTCGATTTTGCCAGCCTTGATGCCGTCCTCCAGATCATGTGCAGAATACGCAATGTCGTCGCAGAGGTCCATCAGCTGCGCCTCAAGTGTTTTCTTGCCAGCAGGGATGCTCCAGCGCTCCCGAATCTCGCGGATGTACTGCCATTCATGATGGTACATGCCTTTCTTGCTCTCCGTTCCCGGATAAGGGTACTTGTTAATGCCCAGCAGCACGGCATCGGAGAGGTTCAGTCCATCGATATCCTCTCGCTTCTCCAGATACATAATAAGACGGAAGTTATGTGCGTTTCCTTCAAAATGCTCATATTTCCGCTTCAGCTCCGCGCGTACCTCGGATTCAGCCTTGGGCACTTTGGCTGTACGGCTTTTCTTCATGATCTTCTTGGTTTCTGTGTTGATCAGATCATCCAGAATGCCGTCCAGCACTTCTTCCCCTTTATGCCCAAAAGGCGGGTGACCGAAGTCATGTGCAATCGCAGCACACTCCACCACTTCCGAATCTATGATAAGCCCCGGACTCTCCGCCTGGCCAAAGTCTACCTCAGGATAACGCCGCAGCAGACTTCTGGCCGCTTCTCGGGCGATCTGCGCCACCTCCAGGGAGTGAGTCAGACGTGTGCGATAATAATCGCCTGTACCTGCTCCGAATACCTGTGATTTGCCTTGCAGCCGCCGAAAGGTCGGTGAATGTATCAGTCTGGAGTAGTCTCGTTCATACGCTGCACGCGAGCCCTCCAGTTTCGTTAATTCAGGATATTGTCTATGTTCTCTCAGATCATTCCATTGCATGTGAATCACTCCTAGCCGACTGTCTCTATTTTGAGTGATTATACACAACATCTGCGGTTTCGAAAAGCAAAACCTGCTCGTCATGTCATCTCTTCTCACATCAACTGGTGATGTACAGCCCTATCTTTAACTATTATACCCTGCAAGACTATGATCTGTGCATAGAATTAGAAACAACCTGGCGTTTGGCGGGAGAGAGAAGGCGCGATGATTGTACACATCAGAAACGGGTTGTGGGCAGTGCATGGACATGAGCAGAATGCTCGGAATCTCCGCAGCTCGTGCATAAGTGACAGATTTCCTATGATGTAGCAGACCGGAATGTGTGTGAAGCGAGCTATGGAGAGGCGGGATTATCAGACACCTATTGCAGAGGCTCCGGCATACGCAGCAAACCTGAACTTACGCAGAAGCTCCGGCATACGCAGCAAACCTGAACTTACGCAGAAGCTCCGGCATACGCAGCAAACCTGAACTTGCGCAGGCAATATGCTGTAGAAGACTTCGAATATGCAGCTGACCACCCTTGTTATGAAGCGGGACACCGCCATACTAGGAGCTTCACGCCACAATTGATATACTTCAATATTGGGCAGAACGTAATTAACACTACCCGCAGGCAAGCATCCCCCCCCCACCGCTAACGATTCTGAGAGAGCTTATTTGGCCCATTTTCACAGGTTTCCGATGCTAACGATTCTCACAAACGCTATTTCACCCCAAACCCGCAAAAAAACCGGAAATATGGAGCTATGGAGAGAATTAACGTCTCTACGAATCGTTAGAAAAAATAATGTGCAAAAAAGTGCAAAATAACGTTTCCAGGAATCGTTAGAGCAAATTAGCAGGTAGAGCGGATCGGGCGGGTTCAGCGGATTGGACTGAATTTAGCTGAATTGGTTCAAATTAAAGTAATGGAATGGAATGTAAATTGAGTTGAGTTGAGTTGAGGTAATGTAAGGTGAGGTGAGGTATTGTAATTTGCATTAAATAGAGTTGTTGCGTAAATGAAGAAACAACAACATCAGTGGCAGGTGAACTGCTCCATACTAAAAAGAAAGAAACCCGGCAGGCACATAACGTCTCCTGCCGGGTTTACCTCTAAGTAAGCTGAAACAAGCTATCGAGCTGTGATTCATTACGATCTCTTTTGCCATGCAGCTGGGCCAGTAGGAGCAGCTAAGTGTCACGCGTTCTATCCTATCACAGCTTCCTGCTTTGCATCGCTCATGCCAGCCGTGCAAGCCCAAGGTTAGGGCTTTATATAGTCACTCACGTTAAACATACACACTCACTCTAATCGTAATGAGGCATCAACCGGGTAACTCAATATTCAATATTCGATATACCAGCTGACTTACACCATCACTTTACAGATATCGTTCGTGAACTCAACCGGGTCCTGAATCGGCAGACCTTCAATCAGCAGCGCCTGGTGATACAGCAGGCTTGTGTACAAGCTCAATTTCTCTTTATCCTGCGCAAAAGCATCCTTCAACGATTTGAACACATCGTGGTTCACGTTGATCTCCAGCACTTTATCCGCCTGTACATCGCCGCTGTTCGGCATCGCTTTGAGCACCTTCTCCATCTCGATTGTCAGCTCGCCCTCTGTGGACAAACATACCGGATGGCTGCGAAGACGTTTGGACGCTTTCACCGCTTTGACTTTACCCGCCAATTGCGCCTGCATCGCTTCGAACAATTCCTTGTTGTCATTGTCCTGCGCTTCATTCTCTTCCTTCTCTGCACTATCTTCGATACCCAGGTCTCCGCTGGAAATCGATTTGAACTCTTTCTCCTTATAGTTCGTGATCATCTTGATCGCGAACTCATCGATATCGTCCGTAAAATAGAGGACTTCGTATCCTTTTTCCAATACACCCTCGATCTGTGGCAGCTTCTCGATCCGGCTGATCGACTCACCCGCAGCATAATAGATGTATTTCTGATCCTCTGGCATTCTGGAAACATACTCGTCCAGGCTCACCAGCTTGTTCTCCTTGGAGGACGTGAACAGCAGCAGATCCTGAAGTGTATCCTTGTTTGCGCCATAATCGCTGTATACGCCATATTTCAGCTGACGACCAAACGCTTGATAGAATTTCTCGTAGTTCTCACGCTCGTCTTTGAGCAAGCTTTGCAGTTGGCTTTTGATTTTGTTCTTGATGTTCTTGGCAATCAGGCTAAGCTGACGGTCATGCTGCAGCATCTCGCGAGAGATGTTCAAGGACAGGTCCTCGGAATCCACCATACCCTTCACAAAACCAAAGTAATCCGGCAGCAGGTCGCCGCACTTATCCATGATCAATACGCCGTTGGAGTAAAGCTCCAGACCTTTTTCATACTCTTTGGTGTAATAGTCAAACGGTGTGTTCTCCGGGATAAACAGAATCGCATTGTACACTACAGCGCCGTCCGCGCTAATGTGCAGATGCTTGAGCGGTTTGTCAAAACCGTACCGTTTCTCCATATAGAAGTTGGTATAGTCTTCTTCGGTCAGCTCGCTTTTATTTTTACGCCAGATCGGCACCATGCTGTTGACGGTTTGCTCTTCCTTGTACTCCTCGAACTCGTTCTCCGTGCCTTCCTTCGGACGGTGATTGGTCACATCCATTTTGATCGGATAACGAATGAAGTCGGAGTATTTTTTGATGATGGATCTCAAGCGATACTCTTCCAAAAACTCGTCATACGAGTCTTCTTCTGTGTTTTGTTTAATCGTCAGCACAATCTCTGTACCTACCGTGTCTTTCTCAGCAGGTGTGATCGTATAACCGTCCGCACCCTCGGACTCCCATCTCCACGCTTCGTTGCTGCCCAGCGTTTTACTCGTTACAGTCAGCTTGTCCGCCACCATAAATGCAGAGTAGAAGCCCACACCGAATTGACCGATGATGTTGTGTCCGTCTTTGGCTTCGTTCTCTTTCTTGAACGCCAGGGAACCACTTTTCGCAATCACACCCAGGTTGTTCTCCAGCTCTTCCTGCGTCATGCCAATCCCGGTATCGGTGATGGTGAGCGTACGATTTTCCTTATCAATTGTAAGCTTGATGAAGTAATCCTCTTTGTTGAATACGAGTGTATCGTCAGTCAATGCTTTGTAATATATTTTGTCGATCGCGTCACTGGAGTTGGAGATCAGCTCTCTGAGGAAAATTTCCTTTTGGGTATAAATGGAGTTGATCATCATATCCAGCAAACGTTTGGATTCTGCCTGAAACTCTTTCTTAATCGCCATGAATGAAGTGCTCCTTTCAAATTGGGGTATCGAATGATTTGCTTGAAAAAACCAAGCTGCGCTGCAAGGCAGAGGTCTTGATAACGAATCGTTTTTTGGAACGTTGTGATCCACCCATTTCATAACATCCGATTGAATGTGGGTGAAATTCTGTGATGAGGGCGAACGCTTTGTTTCCTGCAAATCCGATTTCGTTCACTCTCCACTAATCTTGCGCAGCATAGAACATGTTCGGCAAAATCATTCCATATGTAATGGTATAGCTGCTGAATTGTTAGCACTCAAATGACCAGAGTGCTAAACCCTTCTTTTTATATAACATATGGGAAAATTGGGTGTCAATACGAAGACGGTTATTTTAACAAAATGATTGATTTTACTCGGCATGGTACATACTTCAACTTGTTATATTGTTTCTTCACACCACACGTTCAGCACCGGATGTAGTTAGTCCTTGGCTATACGCTCGCTCGGCCGAATCACACCCCATCCCAGTGTAACGTACTTGCTCCAGCAACACAAAAAACCGGCTCGAAGCTCGGTTCGGGACGGAGTGTGTGGAGAAAGCAACCGATTACTAAAATCTGCGCGAATAGTCACTAACCTTAAACGCCGGCATAGGACTCAATTTCAGCCAAACGAACGATGGATTTCAAGCACCGGCCAACAAGTATGGTGTGTCTGAAAACGCTGAAGGCAGCCCATTTTATTTTTTTGAAATTTCGTTCCAACCCAGAAGGTTGATCGCAGGCGTGCCAGGGCATGTCAAGGGAAAGTGACGCAGCAGGGGGCGAAGTGGCGGTGAAAGATGCACCTTAGCGGGCTTCAAGATACAAGCCTAGACACCGCAGATTAGATACCGCAGACGTCAAATCACTGAGATCCGCTGGCAATCGGTGTCGTACCAAACTCAATCCTTTAACCTCCGACGTTAACTACTGTGCTGCAAGCAGCAGCGACTGAGATTCAAAAGCTAACGATTCTGAGAGACGCTAATTCACACTTTTTCAAGTATTCTCCATTCTAACGATTCACAGGAACGCTATTTCTCCCCATTGAGCAATAATTCAGGCAAATTCTCCGATTTTGCAATGAATAAGCTCTCTAGGAATCGTTAGCTTGGGAAATAGCCGGGAAATTGACATATAAGCTTTCCTGGAATCGTTAGAGTTCAGAGAGGCAGTTCACACGGTCAAGGCGGCTACCACTGTTACTACTGTTACTGGTGCGACTACGCTACTACTATTGTCACCGTTTTTCTTGCTGCTATTGTTACTCTAACTCTATTCCTGCCGCCACTGCTTTTACTACCGGTGCTACTAATGCTATCTACATGTAGTCGCTCCCAGCACGCGCGCCCTTCCTCATGACAAGGTGGTCAGTCCAACCTGCTGCTGCTGCCACTACCTCTACTTCTACTTCTACTTCCACTTCTACTTTCACTTCCACTTCCACTTCTAATTCTGCTACTATTTCTACTCTACCACCATCACTGATACTTCTACGGCTTTATATAGCACGTACCGAGGCTCCAACCTTCCCCCACTACTTCTTCGCCATCTTGGGATCAAGGGTGTCACGCAGGCCATCGCCCATCAGGTTAAAGCCCAGCACGGTCAGCATAATCGAAAGGCCAGGGAAAATAAGGGTCCACGGAGCCTTTTGAATAAACTGGCGGGAATCCGACAGCATTTTGCCCCATTCCGGGTCTGGCGGCTGTGCGCCCATGCCAAGAAAACCGAGTGCAGCAGCCTCAATGATCGCCGTGCCAATGCCGAGCGTGCCCTGCACAATAAGCGGTGTAAGGCTGTTCGGTAAAATGTGACGGAACAAAATACGTGCATTGCCTGCCCCCAGCGTACGTGCCGAGGTAATAAACTCCTCCTGCCGCAGACTGAGTACCCGTGACCGCACGAGCCGTCCATAGGTTGGAATGTTCACGATAGCAATCGCGAGTAACGCGTTTTGCAGCGAAGGCCCCAGAATGGCCACAATGGCAATCGCGAGCAGAATGGCCGGAAATGCCAGCAAAATATCAAATAAACGTGAGATCAGCATGTCCGCCCATTTACCATAAAATCCTGCAATCAGACCCAGCAGCGCTCCTGCGATCATAGAACCGATGACCGAGAAAAAACCAACCCATAGCGATATGCGCGCTCCATGCAGAACACGGGATAAGACATCTCGTCCCAAATCATCCGTTCCAAACCAGTGCTCTGCCGAAGGGGCCTGAAGTCGGTCCTGCAGCACCTGCTCTTTGTAATCATATGGTGTGATATACGGTGCAAGAAAGGCCAGAATGATGAAAAAAACGATAATAAGCAAACCTGCCAAAGCAAGTCGATTACGCCGAAAAGTCCTCCACGCCTCACGCCAGGGGCCTGCCCCGCTCGCGGGCACTGCATCAACAGTTTGTCCAGTATTGGTCGACAATTTGGCCATACAGGTTCTCCTTTGCTGAACATATATAAGTGTAAAAGAATGAATAAATGAACCAGCTGTCATGTCTGCTTCATTGTGTGTATAAGCAGTAATTCTCTTGCGGTGTACTTGCAGCTCATACTTGCAGTTACTAACTTGCACTTCTAGCTTGCAGCATTTCACCTGTAATTTCGCTATTTGCAGAATCCGTTTTTTCCACACATTCGTCCTTCTTACTTGTAACTGATCCGCGGATCAAACACGGCATACAGCAGGTCTACAATGAGATTGATAACTACGAAAAAGAAAGCTACAATCAGAATTCCGCTCTGAATCACGGGATAGTCCCGCGAACTGATTGCTTCATATATATAACGTCCAACACCCGGCCAGGCAAAGATCGTTTCTGTCAGCACCGCACCGCCCAGCAGCGACCCGGTCTGTATACCGATGACGGTCAGCACGGGAATAAATGCATTTTTGAGTGCATGTCCGTATACGACAAAAAACGGCCCCAAGCCTTTCGCCTTGGCGGTACGAATATAGTCCGAGCTCATCACTTCCAGCATGCTGGAACGGGTCATTCGTGCAATAACAGCCATCGGAATTGTGCCCAGTGCCACACTTGGCAAAATCAGATGTTTGGTCACCGTCCACAGCTGATCCCAGCGTCCCGCAAGCATGGTGTCCAGCACATACAAACCTGTAATCGCATCCACCGGATCACGCGCATTCATGCGTCCGATCGACGGCAGCCACTGCAGCTTGTTCGCAAACAGCCACTGCTCCATGAGACCCAGCCAGAAGATGGGCATGGATACCCCGACAAGAGCGATGACCATGCAACAATAATCAAACCATGAGTTATGCTTCCAGGCACTGATAATGCCAGCATTCACCCCTATAATAATGGCAAACAGCATACTCGCCATCGTGAGTTCAAGCGTTGCAGTCAGATAAGGGCCAATTTCCTGGGCAATAGGCACCTTGGTGCGGATCGAAGTGCCCAGATCCCCTTTCAGCAAATCGCCCAGATAAGCGAAATATTGCTGGAACCAGGGTTTATCAAGTCCGAGTTGGTCCCGGAGGGCCTGCTTGGACTGTTCGGTTGCTTTTTGCCCCAGAATCGTCTCGGCCGGATCACCAGGTATCGCATGAATGATCGAAAAAACGATTAGCGTCATGCCCAGCAGAACGGGCAGCAGTACCAGCACACGTTTGACAATATAGCTGTTCAACTCCAGATCACCTGCCCTAAACGTATCATGCGTATGAGTTCATATACGTGAGATAAGAAAAAGCACTGGCAAACACACATGCTTTGGAGCGTCACTTCCAGGATGCAGAATCGTCTAACAAGCATTGCATGTCCACCAGTGCATTTGCCCTGGTTACACTGTCATTTGTGTCTTACCTTTGTTTGATTTTAATTTGGTTTGGTTTCGTTTCACTCAAAATAAGCTCCCGCATACGATTCCGTTCCCAGCGGAGACGTCACAAATCCTTTCAGATTCGCTTTTCCAGCCAAAATCGGCGTGGTATGCACAAGCGGAATCCACGGCGCGTCCTCCTTGATAATCACCTGAGCCTGTTTGTACAGTTCAGCACGCTTGTCCTGATCCGTCTCCTGCTGCGCTTTCGTCAACAAACCGTGCAGTTCCTCATTCACATAGTAGCTGCGGTTGTTGCCCGGAATAGCGTCCTTGTCCAGCAGGGTGTAGAGGAAGTTATCCGGGTCACCGTTGTCTCCCGTCCAACCGAGCATGTAAATATCGTCTTTCTCCCCGGCTTTGGAATCGTCCAGATAGGTTGCCCACTCGGGGGATTCAACGTTTGTTTTTACACCAATTTTCTCAAAATCCGCCTGAATGGCCTCCGCTACCTTTTTGCCATCCGGCATGTATGGACGGGATACAGGCATCGCATAAAATGTCACCGGATCAGGCAATCCGTCAGGGTAGCCCGCTTCGGCCAGTAAAGCTTTTGCCTTTTCCAGATCATAGGTATAATCTTCAATCGTATCATTGTAGCCCCATAACGTTGGCGGCATCGGGTTGACCGCTGGCTTCGCCTGTCCCGCAAAGAAGGCGTCGATCAGAGCCTGTTTGTTCACAGCATGGTTCAGTGCTTGTCTGACTTTGACGTTATCAAACGGTTTTTTCTTAAAATTAAATCCGAGATACGCCACATTGAACGGCGGACGCTCAATCTTCTGCAGCTCGCTGTTGCTCTCCAGAATCGACAGATCGTCCGGATTCAGGTCCTCCATGACATCAATCTCGCCATTCTGCAATGCGTTGAAACGCGCGGTGTTATCAGGAATGGAGCGCACGATCACCTTGTTCAGCTTAGGCAGCCCTTTCTTCCAGTAATCCGCGTTTTTCTCCAGCGTGATGGAGTCGTTCCGCTTCCACTCTTTGAATACAAATGGACCGGTGCCTACAGGCTCGCTCTTGAAATTCTCCTTTTTCTCCTGAATCGCGGTTGGACTCGCAATCCCGAAAGAGGTCATCGCAATATTTTGCAGGAAAGGGGCTTGCGGCTGGTTCAGGGTAAACTCAACCGTTGTCTCATCCAGCGCCTTCACTTCCTTGATCACACGCGCGCCCTCTGGCCCAAACATGGAATCGTAATAGTCGAAGGAATCACCTTCGAATTTATATTCACTTGCCGGATCACTCCAGCGATTAAAATTAAAGACAACCGCTTCCGCATTAAAGTCGGTTCCGTCATGGAACTTCACCCCGGATTTCAGCTTGAACACATATTTCAGTCCGTCCGCCGAAATCTCCCAGCTCTCTGCCAATCCTGGCACGACCTCGGTTCCACCCTCCTTGTAATCGAGAAGTGAATCAAACACCTGATGCCCGATCTTGAGCGATTCCCCATCGGTAACAATAGCCGGGTCAAGCGCAACCGAGTCTCCACCACGTCCCATAATCATCGTATCCTGGGCGGCTGCTTCTGTAGGAGGATCATTGCCTTCCGCTGGCGCCGGCGTACCCTCGCCGCCCTCCTTACTGCTGGAGCAGCCAGATAACACAAGTACGGTACTCAGTGCCAAAGTCAGTAAACCGGACATCCATTTTTTTCTCATTCGCATACGTTACAACACCCTTTCCTGTCTCATAATGTGTGTGATGCTCGCGTCAAAAAAACGGTAATTCTGGCAGTGTGAGTGATGATGTTGTGATGGTGATGCTTTGTGTAAATGAGTAGTTCAACTTGAAGCCAATCATCAGGTAATATCTTCGTAGATTTGAGTGCCTCGGTTACTTGTATCTATATAAGTTGAAGTTAAGATTTTACACACACCACTCCGATGACAGAATAACCTTCCAATCGCTGTTATCCCCAGATTTTTTTGATCCCCTTTTCCAAAGGGGAAAATCCGGTGATAAAGGCGAACGCTCCGCTTTTTCAGGTTTTTTCTGTCCCCTCCGTTCACGTGTAAATACATAGCTCGACTTATATATTAAAGGCTTTACATGCCTCTGATACCTGATTTAGAGTTTTGAAAAATTGCAGCCCAGATGGTTCTTGAATTCAGACTCACATATAAACCCCTTCCAATCGGACGGATTACACGTAATGAGTGTTGTCCCTATTTAAACTAAGGTCAATTAATGGCTGAGCTATGACCCTATCATATCAAGCGTAGAAAGAAAGGTGCTCCTTTGGAACAACCAAAGACACACATACAGATGATCAGTAGGTGATCCACGACATGTAACCAGGTTTAGTTTACTGAAGCACAATTCATTGAAATGGGCTGTTTATGTACACAGATTGATTTTCATGGGTGTCTGATTCATAGAAATACGAGTAGAAAAGAATAGAACAGATTGACGACGCTACAATAACTTCGAATGTTATGGTTTTGTCATGATGAGGGAGGTTTATCGTTAAAATCGTGGTGAAAAACATTTTGGTGTAATTTACTTTACATTACATTTATGAATTAAACAAGAGATTTAGAGACTTATGTCTTTAACTTTATCTTACACGTTATTTTTACTGACATTATGTACAAAAAAGGAACACAGCTCGACAATAATCGCCTGCGCTCCTTGCGTTTGTTTCTCCACATTTCAGTTCTGTTCTATATAAGTTGGACTAAATATTTCACACACACCACTCCGCTTTTTCAGTTTTTTTCTGTCCTCTCCGATCACGTGTAAAAGAATAGTTCAAGTTATATTCCGAACCGATTTATTTTTTAAACATCCCTCTACGGTACATGACGGTAATAAAACGATAAAAATCGTAGCTTGCTCCGTTATCTATGCTAAACAGCGGATTTTTGGTGTCGTAGGCCAGTGCCGCATCGACTGCAGCTTTTGCCCAAACCGGAACTTCCATCTGCTGACGTGCCTGCAAACGGTCAACCTGTGTTTTGAGCGCATCAAACGCGGCTTTCTGTTCAGCTGTCATCGGTTCGCCCCCTTTCGGTGGATTCGGATTGGATGGGTTCGACGGGTTGCCAGGATTGGTTGGGTTGGATGGCTCGGTGGGGTTCGTTGGATTGGTCGGGTTCGGTGTAGTCGCTGCATATCTGGCTCTGAGCTGTGCTGCCGTCCCCTCAAATTCATTCATATCCACGTTACCGGTTATGCCGTTTACCTTCCCTGAATCCGTATACTGCCAGAACGTCCATTGTTTCCACGCTGGCTGATCATCGGGCACACGTGAGTTGCTGTAACGTGCAATCCACAGATCGTAGGTGCCCAAGGAAGCATCAAAATTTCCGGCAAAGGAGTTACCTGTGTATATGATCGGCTTAACACCTGTGAGTTGCTGCAGTTCTGTTAAAAAGGCTTTCGCCACAGTATTCATCTGTGCTTTGCTCAGATTGCCGGGGTTATTCTCGTAATCCATCACGGGCGGCAGCTGCAGCGCCTTTGCTCCCCCGACTTTATTCAGCGTATTGGCATAATGCGCCGCTTCCGCCTTCGCAATCTCGGCAGTTGTTCCGCGGAAGAAATGATAGGTTCCCACCATCATGCCCGCAGCCAGCGCACCCGTTACATTTTTCTCAAAATTCGGATCGACATAGGTTCGCCCTTCGGTGGCCTTGATAAACACAAACGTTATACCGCTTGCCTTCACCTTGGCCCAGTCGATATTGCCCTGATACCGTGAGACGTCAATGCCCTGCGTGTTGCCCGAGGTTCTGTTTTGCAAAGTTCTCACACCCTTTATGCGGCTGATGCCGTTTGTGTATAGTAAATGCGGACGGGTTAAGGGTTGCTTGTGTGCGTGTCCCTTAGTTGATGAAAGGAAAATTGAATGTCCGCTTGCAGGAGTTGGATAGCAATAGTTCATAGCCATGGTTCAAAATATAGACTGCAATACGAGAATTACCCGTGGTGAGTATGGCACTGCTCCCAAGCTTTAGACCCTTACGTTAACAAACGTTCAGGCGAAACCCAATTTCCGGCAAACATTTTAGTAAAACTTTAGCTTGGGCATTTAACGCTTGTTCACGTTATCTTTCGTTGTTGGTGACTCTGTTTCATTCGAATCGGTATGGGAAAAAGAATCCTTGGTTGAAGGTGAGAAGTTGCCGGGGGAATCCCCGGCTCCTCCCTTCCCCTTCAGCACCTCGATCGCCTGCCGAATGGCTGGCGGGATTGGTGCACCCAGTTTGCCCCCGTTTTCAATAATGGACAGCAACTCATTCGCGATATAAAAAAAGGCGACCGCATCCCTGAACAAATGTCCGTCTCCCAGAACACCGTCCACCAGATGAGCCACCGATACCATTGCAAATATAAATACCTTTCGCGCGATGCCAAACATACCAACATTACTTTCAAGCTTACCCGTCATGCCCGCCACTGCGATGCCTGTTAGATAGTCGAGAATGACAAACACTAGCAGAACACCGAGCACTCCTGACCAGCCTCCAAAGAAATAGGATAGCATCCAGCTACCAAGGGCCATTATGCATTTCCCTAAGTAATCCATGTTATCCCTCCAATATATATTATCAAAAAAAGATTTAATCGTATTATGAAAATAAATCAAAAAACTACACCTTTATCAAAGTTTTTAATCCCCCAAGAAACATCAATGGCTCTAACTTCTGTATCTACTCCTGAAATATTATTGATTTTTGTATAAATAACATCTATTTTTAAAGTTTCACCTCCACTATCTACCTCAACAACAATATCGTTATATGAATCTTTAGCTAATTTATCGTATACTACAATTCCGCTTTTAAAAATTTTAATGCGAACATTGTAATATGTTTCATATTGGGCTAATCGATAACCATTGACAGAAACTCTAACTGAACCACCATACTTCAGAGAAAATGATTTAGAAAAGGTATTTATATATCCTACTGGATTATTACCATTTGGATTGTCTAGTCTATAAGACGAATTACTAGGCATTCCTTTAAGCACATAATCTGATAACTCGGAAGTTAATTCAATTGTTTGAAGATTTCCAATCACTCCACCAATATTAACTGCATTTTTCACATTCCCAGCTACTAGGTTTTCAAAGTATGCCGTTATTTTTCCCCCACCGTTATGATAGCCAGCAGGAATGAAAAACTCTCCACCTTGTGTGTTGATCGTAGAAACTTTTGCACCTTGATTCATCATTGTTCCCGTCAATTTATTGGCTTCAGTATTACTAAATGTATATCCTGATAATACCTCTTTACTTGATGCATTTCCCGTAGCCTTGATGACTCCTGCAACTTTATCGACCAATTGCTCCCATGTTTCAATTGTAGAAGCGACTACACCAATATTGTTAAGTGCAGAAACCATTTTTGCTTTTTGCTCAACTCCAAGCTGTATTGCAGTTACTACTTCACTCACAGCATTTTTCACCGCTTTTGGAGTAGCTGCCATATTTTCTGCATTACTATCTACTGCATTCGACAACTGCACCTTCCCTTTCTGCGTCAAGGACGCATCGGGGATATCCATCTTGCTCACCGCTTCGCGAAGCTCATCCAAATCGTCTTGCGTGGCAACACCTGCATCAATCTTTTCAAAAATTGAATTAATGCTCTCCCGGGTCACATTCTCATTCCCCAAAGGCAGGGGGAGATTTAATCGATCTGTATCTTTTGGCATTACGCCCACACCTCCAGTTCATTCCACGTCAATGACGCGTCATCAAGTTCATCCCAAGTCATCTGTTTATTGTCCAGATCGTCCCAGACCAGATAACGGTATTTATATTCCACGGCCATATGGGCCGGTTTCAGTTCATCAATGGCTCGTTTTAGATCATCAATATTGGGCGGGATACCCATCGTATCGACAAAGCTCACCGTAAAGCTCCACGCTTCTGGTTGAAAAGTTACATCCACCTTGCCCCCGGCATACGCCTCAGCAACGTTTGCAACCTGTCTTCCCGAGAACTTGCCTGCTCCGCGCAGCTTCGACTCAACCACAGCACGCCGCTGCTCCACAGGTTTGAGACGGTCTGTCTCAATGCCAAGCTCCTGCTCCCAGTAATCCAGCCCCCACGTCGCCGTGCGGACAAAAAACTGCTCCAGCGTCTCGTCCAGTGCCTGATACAACAGATCCATCTCCATGCCTTTGGCCTGCATATCGGCCTGCATGACACGCGAAGTCTCATAATACTGAGGTAAATACGAGAACAGCTCCTGCCCTTTCTCACTCGTCAGTCCAACATCTACAACATTCCTAACCACTCCCCCAATACTACTCATGCACATCCACCGTCCCCAGCACAGCCACCTGGCTGGCGGTCATCTCGATATTCTGGTCGCTTACCCCGTTTACGGTCAGCTCCGAATAGTCGATAATTGGCGGGATGTCGAGCAGGATTGCGGCAATGCGGGTGTAACGTACGAGCGGGTCGGCAAAAGCAAGCTGCTTCAAATACGCGGTTACTCCGCTCTCGATTAATGCCCTGACATCTGCCAGCGTTGCATCACTAGCCAGCGTCAGCTTCACCTGAATGTTCATCGGCACTTCCTCCGCTGGCATCACCGTCACCACTGGCCCCGCCGGAGCAACACCTTCACCTTGTCCATCCTGCGTTGGATCAACATACTTTTGCACCGCGGCTACCAGATCGGAGCCTGCCGCACGTTTGTCCGTATCGAGCAGATACAGTCCAACCGTGCCCGGCCCCTGCCAGAGCGGGATTACCCGCGTCGCCCCGACGCCCGGTACTTCACTGGCCCACTGCACATACTGTGCCTTATTGCCGCTTGTTCCCTGATTGCGGACTTTGGCATAAAAGCGCTCCAGCAGCGCCGTATCCGCCTCCACGTCCGCACCGCCCTTGATGACGTCCGTGTTCACCACAGACGTTACGCCGCTCAGTGGTGTAGACAGCACGGTTACCGTGCCTGCGGGCACATTGCTCTCTTTTCCGGCAACAAGCGCTCTCACACCTACACTCCCGAAACCATCCTCACCAAGCTCCACACGACCAACGGTTTCATATTCGAGCGATGCTTCCCCGGACAACTCATCTGCGAGCGTAGCCACCACCGTGCCCAAGGGCACAACCTTTCCCGGTGTACCTGCAAATCTAACTGTTCCTTGTGCATACACCGCTGCCCTGCGCGTAATCCCGTGCTCTCCAGCCCGCAAATCCAGCTCCTCAGAACGGAAATTCGGATCACTGCTCGCCGCCGTACTGGCAAATCCACGCCGCAGCAGCTCCTGTGCCCAAAGCGCCGCCTCGGACAGCATAAAAGCTACCGGAGCCTCCGCATCCCACAAAAACGACCCTTCCGACTTATCCAGATCCGCGGGCAGACGATCCAGCAACCGCTGCATAATCTGTTCCTCCGTCTGGTCCTCCAAATAACGCGGAATCTCAGCCATCCCGTCAGATCACCTCACTTTCCAGAATAAACATCTCATCCTGCACACTCGTCACCCGGCACGTAAACAGACACTGCTCCCGGTCCCAATCAAACGTAAACTGGTCCACCGCATCTGTACGCGGGTCAGCCAGCAGCGTCTCCGTGACCATCCGGGCAATCTCACTTTCCATCACGCCGCGGCTATCCCCCTGACCGACCAGATCCTCAAGCTCCGAACCGTAGTCCCGAGAGTAGATCACATGTCTGTACCGCGGGGTTTTCACCGCTTTGATACACCACTGCACCCATGCTTCATGTGCATCTGCCGTAGCCACTTTGCCACTGGGGGTCAGCACAAAATCACCAGCATCATAGTCGTAACGCCAGCTCCGTCCAAACCGCACCTCTTCCGAAGCTACCCCAGTGAGGTCCTCCTCATCTCCCCAGACCATACTCGTTTCCGGAAACAAACTAGGCATTCGCACTCACCACCTTACACAGCACCACAATATCGTTCCCGCCATTCACCCGCATCGCCAGCACACGGTCCCCGGCCTTGAGGCCTTTTCCCAAAGACCAAACCGCTTCTTCCACTTCCCCTTTTTGCAAAAGAAACCGTCCCGTGCCCGTCGTACCGCCGTTTGCCACGTCAGATATGCCGGAGATTGCGCCAGCCAGCTCACGCTCGGGCAAATGTAATGTCCCAGGCAGCTCGGCCACGAGATAGTCCTGCACTTCATGCTTGAAGTCATCCAGCTTCACGCCGGACGCCGTAATCGTACCGAGCACCGCGCCCAGACCGCTAACGGCCTGACGGGAATGCGTGCTCATCGCTCCGCGCATCACATCGGCAAACTGCCCGTACGGATCTTCTTTATTCAAGGTAAAACCTCCTTTTCACCAGCCCCGCCGTGCCCAGCTCCAGCGTCATCGTGCCTGGCCCGGCCGACAGATCGCGGCTAACCGACATGACGATGAGTTTCAGGCCTTTGAGCGTAACCGCGTCTCCAGCGCGAATCGTATTGATATCTGGAGCCGAGATGGTAAACGTCTCCTGAATACCTGTCAGCTTGCTTTTCGCCAGCTTCTTCGCGGCGGCAGCTGTTTTCACCTGATCGTCCTCGATCAGTTTTTGCAATGTACCCAGCTGTTCGGTATCGCTCTGCTCAATCGCCAGCACCTTCGAAGGCACCTCTTTCCCACTGCCCCCGGATTCTGACGCTGCCATCACCTTCACTTTGGTGACTGCGCCTTCGAGCGTGCGCATCTGCGTCAAGTCGATCAGCCGATCCAGCGCGTACACCTTCGTATTGCTGCCCACCTTGAACAGCTGCAGCCCGCCGGGCGTCATCCGTGGGTGGTACATGTCTCCCCCGGACTTGGCGGTTTCCTTCAAATCGGCAAACATCATCGAAAAAATCGTCTGCGACCGATACACCGCCTTGCCCAGCTTGGTCTTGGTTTCCGGCAGTGCAGCCAGAGGAATTTTCCACTCCTTCGAGTATGCCTTGAGCCGCTGCGTGGCGGTCTGATCCTTGGGAAACAGGAATTCGTCCTCTGATTTCTCCAGATAGATCATGCGGTCGTAGACCGTGAGGGACAATCGTTTGGTCCCGCTATTCGAGCTTTCCGCTTCCCAGATGACCGCCGGGTGCAGCAGATGCACTATGGATTTTTCTCCAAAAGGAACCCCGCTAATCCGCACCGCCATTCCCGGCGAGATCGAAGGCAGCCCAGAGGATGCCGACACCGCCAGCCGGATATTCGCCTGATAGGCGATCTGATCGAGCGAGTCCTTGAGCGTGATCGTCTCCACCAGCTTGGTGATGTCGTGCTTGTCATCGACAATGACCTTGTAGGTCATGGCATCACCAGCTTTTGCCCCGGCTTGATCCGATTCGGATCACTGCCGATGATTTTGGCGTTGAGCTTGTAAATCTCGTTCCATTTGGAACTGCTTCCGAGCTCAAGCTTGGCTATTTTGGACAGAGAATCCCCGGCTTTGACGGTGTAGGTCTTGCTCGTTTTTTTCAAATCCGTACGTGAACCAGACTTACTCGCCGCAGCTCCCGATCCCACCTTCTCTACTTTGGAATCCCGCCAGGTTCGCAGCGTCAGATCGAAATAAATATCTCCCGTCTCCCCGCCGCGGAAGCTTGAATTCAGCGAAATCAGAAACACGGGTACATTCACGCCGGTTCCCGAAATGATGAAACGCAGCGGCTTTTTCGAGATGAGAAAGGTGTTCAGGATATTCATGGCTACGCGCGGATCGGGAACCGGGGATACCATACAATAGGCTTCGTCATACTCTTTAGGAAAAAAAGAAGAGAAGGTGATCTCCTTCACCTTCTCTCCCTGCGCAAAATCAAACTCGCCATGCTCCAGCATCTGGATTGTTTCGTATCCCTTCGACCTGGAAATATTGACCTCTTCCGGGTTCACCGGGAATTGAAATGAAGTGCTTCCGTCCTTCAACGTAAATGTCATTTCGTTAGGTCCTGCTTCATCTTTCAATACAGACATCTTTGCGGCCTCCTTTCTGCTTAGGCCATAATCGTTTTGCGATTTTGCATCGCCTTGCGGAACTCGTTGCTAATGCGCTGCCCCACCTGATGACTCACAGCATCATAATCAATGGCGTTCTCACGCACCGTCACCTGTACCGTACCTGGCGCAATATTTACAGCGATCTGGTTGGTTGTTTCCGTTTTAAAATCCTTGAGGTAACCCGACAAACTGCTCATCTGCTCTTCCGAAATATGGACTGTCATCGGGGAGGCTTTGCCATTGGACTGAGCGTTGTTATTCAGTGCCATAGCTTGGGATTGCATCATGCTTGTGCCTGTAAGACCTGCGGAAGTCGATGAGCCAAATCGATTGTTCATGTAGGCTTCAGGCCCGGTGATCGACAGAGCTGCCGGCCTGTATGACGGCGGCATCTGCGGTGCTGCGGGTACGGAAGGTGAGGAAGCGACTGTTGCAGCCGGAGTGGTCTGTTCTTCATTTTTCGAACCAAAGCCGAAGAAATTGGAAATGCCCTCGGTGAGACTCTTTGTTTTCTCGGAGACAAAATCAACGGCTCCAGTGAACACCTTGCTTGCGCCCTCTGACGCTTGTGAGAAAAAGTTGCCAATCGCCTCGGACTTACTTCCAATCCAGCCACCCGCTTCGCTTCCCAACCAACCTCCAACGGCTCCGCCTACATATGTGCCAATGACCGGAGAGATCAGCGTTCCGAGTGCGCTGCCAATCGCCGTGCCTGCTGTTCCACCAATCATAGAGCCGACAGCCCGACCTCTTTCCTCTGGAGGTGCACTTGCGATGTTAGCCACATCCGCCAGCATGCTGATCGGACCCAGCAGCCTTTTTGCCCCTTTGGCAAAGCCACCGCCTATTTTACCCATCATGCCGTCACCTGAGAAAAGGTTGGACATGCCCATCGGTGATGCGGAGGCAAAGCCAAGCTTATTCCGGTTCATTTTTTGTTCGAATTCCATCCTCAGTCTCTTATCTTCTGCGTGAGAGAAATCGGTAATAAGCTCAGATGCTTTCGGGGCTGGTGCTGTTACTGGATTGGAAGCCCGAGATGTCCTGAAAGTAGATTTTCCTCTACCTCTTCCGCTTCTTCCACCCATGCCTCTGCGAAAAGGTTTGTTACGCTTCGTTTCCGTATCTACATCTGAAGTGGTTTGTGTTTGATTTTTACCTTGCTTACCCTCTGCCACTTCTGTACTTGCGCTTGGATTGGCGGCTTTGTTCTTTTTGGCTTTTCGATCAGCACGCCATTTTTTTTGTTTTTCCCAAATATCAGAAGCATTGTTTCCAATATCTAAAATAGTGCTGGTCCATTCAAGAGCTTTTTCCCACAATGCCTTATCCTCTTCTTTAGCCACATTATTGATCGTTGTGTTTGTATTGTGACTCCCAATCACAACGGACATGGAAGAGGCACTAGCAGGGGTTATTTTCCCCATCGCCACTTCAACCTTCTGCTTCACCTCCACCGATACCGTGCCGGACGCCTTCACCAATTGATTGCGGAAGCTGTTCAGCTTGGTCAGTGCACGATCCAGTGCCGGGCTTAGCTGGTCATCCAATCCGATTCTCGGTGTGATGCGCAAACGGCTCAATCTTACAGCGGTGCTATAGATATTTTCCAATCTACGCCCGGTTGTTCTTAGCTCATTATTCACTTTGATCAGGCCCTGATAACGAACCCGGTTTAAACGATCCGTAGAGCGCTGAATCTGATCCAGATAACGAAGAGTGGTCTTCATTTGTGTGTTCGATTGGGATAAACCGATAATCATTTCTGCCATGTTATTCACCTCCTGCCTGTTTGAATTAACGATTCATCTGGGCGCTTAGCGCTGCCATCTCCTCTTCCGAAAAAGCAAGCAGCAGCGAGCGTTCCCCTCGCGGCAAAGACCAGAACTCTCCGGGACGAAGATGATGACGCACCCACATGTGGTACAGGAACGTGGTCATCCCGCCGGAGTGAATCAGTTTTTTAGGTCTTCAATCTCCACACCAAAGCCGGACAGCTCCAACACTTTATCGCCCACAGCATCCAGCTCACCCGCCAGAAGCATACGGCGAACCGCCTGTTCTCCACCCGACAGTTTCATCCGGCCCGTGATACGGCTGTCTCCCCAGCCGGACAGTTCCAGTCCGCGGACATTCATTTTTACCGTGGCCTCGGAAATCAGGAGCGCATTAAACGTTTCGGTATCTACCTTTTCCTCGGTGCGGCCCTTTGTGGTCTTGCGAATCGTACAGCGCTCGCGAATCTGATCGACTTTGGAGGATGTGAGCCCACGCAGCGTAAGCAGCAGGTCCAGGCGCTGAATGCGCACATTTTCTTCCGGCAGGCGTTCTGCCGCTTCAAACAATTGATCCAGAATCTGTTCCTCGGACATATTTTCGTTCATACTCATCGGTCGTAATCTCCTTTGGTTTTCCATGTATTCTCTTCTGTCATTTGCTTCCGCATTTTACCGCATTTCCTGCGTTTCTCGTATTTCCTCGGTTATCCCTCACTAACATCTCAAGACACCAAAAAGACCGAGAAGTCCTCGGTCTGCTTCAATGTCCTTGCTTGCTGTCAACAAGCTCAAAAACGGTTCACAACACTTAATTCGCCACAATCGGATTCAGCAATTCAAAGCCTTCAAACGTAAACCCTGTCTCCTCAGGCACTTCTTCGCCAGCCGTCCAGTTTGCCAGTTGAATTTTATCCACCATACAGCCCTTCAGCAGCACACTTTCATGTCCGTATGATTCCGGGTCGTCCAGCTTGGAGATGATCTGAAACTTGGTGAACCCGCGCTGAATCATATCAGACGTTACCTTGTAGCCGGTCATTGTGCCTGTGCCTTTTTTGGCACCGTTTTTGTGAACCTTCCAGTCGTTGCCGACCAGATTCAGCTCGCGCTTCTCAATCTCAACGCTGGCCTCCAGCTTGTTAATATTTGTCTGCCACACTCCGTCGATATGCAGCTGACCGTGGGTACCGAGAATGACTCTTGATGCGTCCAACATGTATATTTCCTCCTTATGATGATTGAGCACAACCGCTCAACATGAGATATTTCATTTTATCTATATAACTTGATTATTCATTTACACGTGAACGGAGAGGACAGAAAAAACCTGAAAAAGCGGAGCGCTCGCCTGAAAGCTTTCTGCAAGAAAGCTACATCGGAAGCATACGCTTATCACCGGATTTTCCCCTTTGGAAAAGGGATCCAAAAAATCTGGGGATAACAGTGATTGGAAGGTTGTTCTGTCCTCGGAGTGGATTGTGTAATCTCTTTAGTTCATCTTAAATAACAACCTGAATCCACTCTCCTGCTTCTGCTTCCAGGTCATTTCCTTATTGCACGTAAAATGTACCAAACAGCTGCTCCATCACATCCGTCAGCTTCACATTCCATTGCAGGAATACCTGATCCGCTTCCGGCTTCAGCACAGGTGCTGCGCCGTAATATGCAGGGTCCAGAACAACGTCATAGCCTTCGGCTTCAATTACATTGCTCTGTGCCAGCAGCGCCAAATAGGCCTTCATTGCACCAATCAGTGCCTGACGACCTTCCTCGGTGTTGTTCACTTTCCCGATGTACGTATCCTCTGCGGAGCGCTGCAGATCGGTGTTGATCGCGTCCATGACGCGGATGGAACGAATTTTTTTCCATGCATTGTTCTGTCCGGCAGCAGGCGTAACCAGTGTGTTTACACCGCGAAGTGCTTTGACCCGGCGACCATCGTGGAAGAAAATAAATACGCCGTTCTGCACAGCCTGCTCCTGTTCCGCACGCGTCCAGCGGCGTGTGACATCATCGAACGGTGTTGCCGCATAGGTCGTGGATTCATTCAGACGCTGTCCGGCAATAAGACCCGCAACATAGGCAGAGGTCTGTGCAGAACTGTAAAAAGCATCGCCCAAGCGTACGCCTGTGCCGACATTGATCACACCTTCATGATTCAGCGTAAGTGAACGTGCTGCCGCTTTCTGAGCTGCCGTAGCGGAAGTATCGTCCGCTGTGGAGCCACCGAAGACCGCCATCACGGGCTTGCCTTCATTACGTACCCGTTTCACCCAAGCCGCAAAGCTGGCAAGCAGCGCTGCATCCGCCGCATGATCCAGGGCCAGCACATCGAACTGCTCCCCTTCGAGCGCGCCTTGCAGAGCAATATATTCCGCATTGGTCAGTTCATCGTTCCCGCTTACACCACCTTTGAAAGCTGCACCTGATACATTAGCCACTTCGCCTGTACCGTCTCCAATAGCCTGTGCGGTGATCCAGAGATTTTGCTCATCCGCATTCATCTCTTTGGCAACAGCCTCTGCCGTAACATCTGCTGTCTGGAGCGCATACAGCATGCGATTGCCTTCGAACAGACGTACTTCAAACTTCGTGTTATCGATCACGCCGGGCTGGATTGTCACATAGAATCCGTTCGCACGGTCGCCCGGGTACTTTGCATCGAGCTGCAGCACATCCGCACCGCCGCTATCCTTCAGCGTCAACACTGCAGCTTTGGCAGACGAACTCGCCACCCGATAAGCGAGCAGCTTCTTCGGTCCACCCAGCAAAGCCAGCTTGAGCGAAGTATACGCCGTACCATTATCCTGCGCATTAGCCGCAAACGTGCGCTCAATCGCTGCTTCACTGCCGACTTCTACAAACGTGCCTACCGGTCCCCAGTTTGCCTTCACCGGCACCACAACCGTGCCACGACTTCCTGCCTGAATAGCGGACGAAGCTGCCGCCTGAAAATTCATATATAAGCCCGGAAGTACCGGACGATTCGTTTGCTCCCAAGTTCCACCTGCCATTATTCCTTCACCTTCGCTTTCAAAAATTGGTTAATTCTAGTCTGTGCTTCTGCAATGGAAAACGACTGCTGCGCCGCTTCGTGCAGCGCACCAGCCAGCACCTCTGCCTTGACGGCAAAGAGGGCTTCCGAGTGATTCATCAGTTCAGCCCGCGTATATTGCGGGAGAACTGGCAGCTTTTTTTTCACCGAGCCTGGCATCTGTTTCTCACCTCGTTGGTTAACTTCAAAGACACACTATTTTTGACCTATGAATTTTTGATCCTAAAATCTATGAAATTACTAATAAAAAATCTGGAGCCACTCACAGCTCATATAGCGGCCCCTCTCGACTTACACTTACTGTATTCCTTTGCTATGGTGAATCTCTCGCATGAGCGGTGCAGTTGGCATCGGACGACTTATCCGCTGTGACAATGTCAGACGAAGCTGCCCGTTTAAATATGCATCTGCCTGCATATCCGCTGTCACCTCATCTACACTTAAATAACGGATATTGCCTTCAACGCTTTCGTTAGCTTCATTGCTTTGAACATCCCTTGGATGGAATGCTATCCGTGATTGAAGTGCCAGCTGTTCGACCAAATGACCAACCGTCTGATCGGTCATACCTGTGTGTCCAGTCAGCACATGGCCTACCCACTGTTTGCGTACCTCAAGTGCTGCGGTTCCTACACCCGCTGTACTATATCCAGTCAGACGCCATAACACGGATGGCATCCGGTATCCCTCAGGCCAGTGCTCCGTGTACACAGACCAGTCTGGACCTAACTCGTCCACCGTCCAGCGCTGGAGAGCAGAAAGCCAAAGATCTCCCGCAGCATCAGCATGTTCAGTACGTTGAGGTTCGGGAATATACACGCCAAAACGCAAGCTGCGCGTAACCAGCCCCGATTCGGCATCCCTGCGCTCGCTGTCCGTGGAACCCAGATAGATGCAAGTAAAGGCTCCGCCTTCCCCATCCTCCAGCCTTACCTGATGCAGACCTGTGATCAGCTCTGCCGACCAGACCTCCACTTGTTCTGCTCCACCGTCCTCTGATCGGGCATATGGCGAAATTTTGATAATGCGGCGGTACCCTGCCCAGGCTGACTTTGGCACTTCTTCTGCAAAAGCAAGCACAGCGCACGGACCTGAAAGCACTTCTCCCGAAGCAGGAACATCCTGCACACGGCCCTCCCACGCTGGTACAAGAGCGGCCAGCTTATGCTTTAACGTCTTTTTGATACGTGTACTCATGGACACATTCATTTCGCCCCCCTCTGCTGCAAAAGTAAATTCGTTCCCCATGGTGCAGCAGCCATGCGGCAGCTTGGGACATCCCCCTTTTCCCCGCGGACCATGTGGATATCGGATCAATGCAAGGACAACTTCACCGCATCAAAAAGACCAGCCGTAATGGCTGGTCTGTACATTAGCGTATGGGCTTTCGGTGTGTCCCTTGCGATTCATCCGATAATACTATCTTACAGCCTTTTTCTCCTAGCGCGGATGGTGCCTCGGTGGACTTCAGCACGAATAAAGCATGAGGTTGGGCGGTAAAAAGACGAACCAAAATGGCTATTTTCTCATCAAAACCTCTGACCCAACCTAGTCCAATCTCACCTGCGGGCTCAGCGTAATTTCGAATGCACGGCCCCAGATGAAATCAGGGTTGTTGTACTCCAGCAGCGCACCGTTGTAAACAGCATATGTCAGCTGCCCGTCACAGATCTGGCGGATTGCCGGATTGCCCTGCTGGAAGGCAGGTTTGCTTGCCAATTCAGCCGTGTGTGTCTGCATGAGATCACGAAGTAAACTTTGCAGATGAGCATAATCCTCTTCGGAGTTGAACAGCACCATATTCTGATCTGCCAACGTGGCTACATTGGTATATAGTGCATGTGCACGTGAATAGGTGCGAATATCGGCAATGGCTACTGCTTTGTAGCAGTAATCTTTGAGGAAACGCTTGAACAGCAGCGAGCCATGGGCGTTCATCGCGTCACGCAGCTTGTGTTCATGCTTCTCTGTCGTAATCAGCGCATATCTCGATTGCGCCATCCCTACCGCAAGACCGATTTTGTTCCCTGGTGTATTCCAGGCACTGTAACCAAGCACCCGCCCGGTATACGGGCTGTTCAGCAAAGCTTCTGCCACCTCTACATTCGCAGGCCCTTTACCGACAAAATCAATCAGGATCGAAGGCAGCCCCTGCTCCCCATTCAACGCCAGGCGCTCCACGGCCGCCTGAACCTGATCGAGTGCTGTAATGGCGATAATCTCCATATCTACCGACGTGTCGGCTTCATCCTCCACCAATGTACCGCCGACAATATCAACATGATGCACCACATTCTGGTGTACATCCATATATTCATAGGTGTTGATAATCGTAGAGCCGTGCGGGCCATAATACTTCACGCCATATTTCGTTGTCGCCCCGCCTCTGAACAGCTGATTCGCCATCCGCGCAACCAGAGCATGTCCCAAGCCATCTGCATCCGGCAAAATAATTGCACGATCCGGATTCTGCCCATCCGTTCCGCCCAGCCATTCATTGATTCGAGCTTCGACGTAATTGATCTCGTTAATTTGTACCCCTTGAGTGTTGGCATCGTCCACACCCACGGCGAGGAAATCAATATACCCCGTGCGGGCCAGCTGATCCAGAATGTAACGATTCGTTTTAAACTTGTGCTGTCTCGTATTGTAGTATTTTTGTTTATCAAAATACGTCGTTTCCCCGTACTCTTCACCTTCTGGAGAAACGTTATATCCTTGAATAATATCTTCGAATTCAGTATAAGCCTGACGCGGCTGCTGCATCAGAGAACGGGATTCATTATACGCATCCAGCGCCAATCCCCCTGCGAATGAAGTCGTTGCCAGCCGCATAATCGTATCCATAACAAATAGAGGTTTGCGTGGATACTTTGTTTTAATGATGCGAATGACATCCAGCAGACGAGTCGTTTGCTCGTCATATGCCGGGTAAGCACCGCCGCCGTGATCTCGAAGCTGACGACTGCCGATCAGGCCGCCATAAGCGAGCATATCGGTAGAAATAATGAAGCCGTCCACCTTGGCCGCATGCTTCAGAATAAAATCATGAACCTTTGATGGATTCCCGTAAACAGGCGTTGAAGTGCCGAGAAGGGTTGTGCCATCCGTTGTTTTTTCCGTATCCAGACGATTTTTGATATCCTTCAGGTTGGGTGTAACGATGTGAAGACCGGCTGCTTTCCCTTGTACAATAACATCATCCAGATTCGCCGGACGGTCATCCAGTGGAACATACAATACTGTTTTCATATCATGTAGCCTCCTGTTTTTAATATTCTTCAATACCCGATCATAGCAAGGTTGCAATCACAAAATTGAAAAAACCAGCCGTATGCTGGTCTTATGCTCCGTGTGTCAGCTATCTTCTGCCTTCTGCTCTCTGCTTTCTTGCTTCTGATCCGATATTACCATCTTACCGTCTATTATCCCTCATGAGGACGGGTTAAGGGATGAATTCGGCTGGATTATTGGCGGTTTATTGGGATTGAAATATGGAGAATGAAATGGCGAAAAAGCGCCTGCCCTATCAGCAGACGCTCGTTTAATTATCATTATGCAATCTCGTTTAATTATCGTCATGCAATAATGTACCGGAAATTCTCCCAAATCTCGGGCTCAGGCTCCCCATTCTTCGCATGGTGATAGAAGCTGAACGGAAACTTGAACACATGGCCCTCATACCAGTTACGGCACCGCCTGTCGGTTAACCAGTATTCCAGTTCATGAGGCAGCGCGCGGGAACGCTCAGCCTGTTGTAACGGCAGCATATCTACAGGAGATTGCAGTGTGGCGCCCGCCTGTGTTGCATCCACATTGCGACTGAGCCGCAGAGCCTTCACCATTTTGAGAAATGGCGGTATGCCTTTGTTGAACAGAGCCGGGTAACCAAGCTCATAAAGGATATTCAGTGCATGCCCATAGGTCAGCATATGACCGATCAGATCATGATGAGCCTCCGCCTGATAGATGGTGCTGAAGGCTCCCAGCTCCTCCAGAATCAACCGGGACAACTCCATCGGCTTCTGTATGTCGGGAAAACCGTCCTTGTCCTCCAGAGACATATGACGAATTTCCTTCACGGTTGTGTTCATCCAGGACCGGCCTGGAATCGTTCGTTCAAACGACTCGATTAATTGAGCAATCTGCTCAATCTCTTGTGCCGTGCCCCATCCTTCCAGCTCGCGAATGGCTTTGAGACTAATCGCTCCGTAGATGGCCTGATGGCCGACCCAGTGCAGCTCCCCGATCGTTCGCTCCAGTGCGTCTGCAATACGCGCTTCGGCCAATTCCAGCGGCATACACTCATCTGGCAAAACAGTCTGTGCGGGACGGGTTCCATGCTGACGCAGCATCGCTTTGGCTTCGGCGGTGATGCTGCCGGCGGCAAGAGCCGTGAGATGATTTTCCCGTACCCAGAAGTAAGCTGCAATCGCGCCCGCCCCATAATGGGCATGCCACAAATCTCCTGTGCGCTCCTGACTGGATGCCATTGTCGCTAGTCCTTCCTCCAACAAACGTCGATCCAAGTCTGCCATCCCCTTCTCTATTAGACTGAGTTTTAAGATACGCCCTAGAATGGAAGCCTCTCTAACAAGCGGCCTGCCTGATCTCCATAAAATAAAGCGTTTACTTCTATATCATGATCAAGAACCGACACTTATGCCCTTTTTGCAGGATATTAATGAAACGAAGATTTTCTACATGGACACTAAAACAACAGAAGAACCTGAAGCAGCGCTGTTATGCTCCTAGAGTCGAAGTCTGCCTACCTCACGGATTGTTGCTTCCAGCGGAAACATCTGTGCCTTTTGATCGGAGAAAAACCAGACTCGTTCCTTCTTCACCACAATAAACAACCCATTACGGTCACCTACTGGAGAAAAGGTATCACTTCCCTCACCCCAAAGCGGCAAGCCAGCCTTCCCCAGTTCCTTCACCGTTGCAGACACATTCTCCGAAACCAGTCCAATCTCGCACACCTGCAGAATATCTGCTGCCGAGAATGCCCAATCTTGTTCATTATTTAACGGATGATGGGCGATCAGCTCCACAATGTTTCCAGCCGGATCTTCAAAATATAGTGAACGAGAGTCCCAATTGACCGAATAGGTTTCATCCCTTTTTCCATCGCTGTTCAGGGTTACTCGTGACGCTGCCCACTGCTTTGCTTCCTTGAATCGATTACGGGGAATCATCCAGGCAAAATGATAAAACGGCTTACTGCCATTTCCCTCTGTGCCAGCTACTGCATTCCACTGCTTGAACATCATCTTCGTGCTTCCTGCTTGTACAGTGAAGGCTTGCTCGACAGGATCAAGAGCAGACACCTTCATGCCCAACGTACTTCCATAGAAATGATGCAGCTCCTCCAGCTTCGCTGTATAAAATAACACCTCTTGAATAATCATGCCTCAACACCTCTTCAGTCTTCGTACGCCAACACCTTTTTAATCATCGCCAATAGCTTCTCAATCAATCATCATACGCCTCTCCCGTGCATCTTCTCCCATCTACTCCACGGCACCAGCCCAAGCTCAGGCTTCGCCTCATCTGGAAGCACAGCGATGAATTCAAGTGAATGACCATCCGGGTCGGCGAAATAGACGGAAACTGCGGGCATCCAGCCAAAAACATACAGCTCTCCAATATCATCATCCTGAAAATTGCGAGTCGCTATGCCCTTGTTTTCCAGGTATTCAACCGCATGCTTCATATCTTCCAGAGCGATGTGAAAGGCAAAATGCTGGCGCTGCACCTGTGCAGGCTCCTTTTCCCAAAGCCCCAGCATGTTATAGCGTTCCCCGCCAATCCAATAGAAGGCGTTGCCTCGCTCTGGCTGTCCGTAAGCATGGGTTAAACCCAGTACCTTTTCATAAAAATGATGTGATTTTTCCAGATTCGTCACGTTCAGATGTGTTTCATATATGCCTTTAATCATAGTGAACGACCTCTTTTCTTATCATTGCTTATCATTGCATATCCTTGATCCCGTGCTTTACAACGCCTTCTTTGCTGCTGTTAATGTCTCTGCCAGCTTCAAAAACGATCCCAGTACCCGTTGTACCCGGTCCTCGATATCCTGGCTGCCTTCGTACTCCTCATATCCATCAAATGCTGCTTCAAAGCGTCTACGCTGTGCGCCGCCAATCGAGATCCATTCTGGGGCGTTGATACCGTGTAGGTTACGAACCATCGTTTGCATCTGGGTAAGCGAGCTTACACCGACTGCGCCGCCGGCAGAGCTGATCGACAGCACTGGCTTGCCGCTAAAATGCGCCTGACTTAGATGGTCCAGCGCATTTTTGAGCACGCCGCTGATGCTGCCGTGGTATTCTGGCGTAGACAGGATAATTGCATCCGCTGCAAGCAATACCGTATTTAATTCAGCCAGATGTTCGTCCGTTTCCTGTTTTTCATCCGGGGCGTAGAAGGGCAGCGGTTTCTCATACAGATCAAACAGTACGGCCTCATGTCCCTGTCCCCGGATTACTTCTGCCGCGTATTCACCTAGTCTTGTGCTGGTTGCATTTTTACGGTTGCTGCCTGCCAATATAACAATGTTCATCATATTCACTCTCCAATGTCAGATTCGTTTCGTTTCTATTCTCTCGGACCGTTTTGTCCTGTTGCTTTAACTATCCTTATTTTACCTTGTAAACCCTGCGCAATTCGTCAGCTAATGGACTTAACTTCATCACAAAAAAACTCAACCTTTCGGTTGAGTTCATACGACTTTAGTCTGATTTAATCTGAAATTCGTAGAGAATGAAGCCTTACAGCTCCCAGCCATTCCTTACTGCATGAAGCGCCGCCTGTGTACGGTCGGCAAGTCCCAGCTTGTCCAGCAGATGACTTACATGTGTTTTTACCGTTTTCTCCGTAATAACCAGCCGGACGGCAATTTCCTTATTGCTCAGCCCTTGGGTGATCAATCCCAGCACTTCACGTTCACGGCGTGTGAGCACATTCACGCCTGCTGTACTGGATCGTGCACTTGATTCAATGGATGGACTCGTTAGGCCTGTGCCGAGCATATGCAGCTCCTGCTGTACCGATTTCGTTTCATTTAGACGCTGGAAAAATGGTGATCCTGCCTCCTGCTGTTCTGCCTGCACAGAGTCCGATTGCAGATCCATTGATGCCATCACATGCATGAGTTGGCCTGCCGCCGCTGGATGCAGCTCCACCTGCCCTGAGTACACGTTGCGAATCGCCTTCGCCAAATCCTCCGGTTCAATATCTTTGAGCAAGTACCCCTTCACTCCTGCACGAACAGCAGGCACGACATGATCCTGATCCGAGAAAGAGGTCAGTACGATGATTCGTGTACCCGGCAGCACACGGCGCAAATGTCTGGAAGTTTCAATGCCGTCCATCACAGGCATGTGCAGATCCATGAGAACAACATCCGGCTCCAGTTCCTGCGCACGCTCCAAAGCCTCCTGCCCGTTCGACGCTTCACCAACAACCTTCATATCCTGCTGTGTACTCAGAAAAACATGCAGTCCCCGTCTGACCATCACATGGTCATCGGCAAGTAATATTGTAATAGGCATTGCTGCCTGCCCCCTGACTTTATTCGGATTCAAACGGAATTGGAATAACGGCAGCTATGGTGGTTCCCTTACGAGTAGAACTCCATATATCCAGTTTTCCTCCCAGTGATTGAGCACGTTCTCTCATAATGGACAGTCCCAGTGAGCTTTCAGAGGCTGGCTTCCGTCTCTTGGCCCCACCTTTTCCCCGATCCGAGATCGTGAGTTTCGCTTCATGTTCATTGAACTCCAGCAAAATATTGGCCGATGTTACTCCCGCATGCTTCCGAACATTGTTGAGCGCCTCCTGGCCAATGCGCCACAGACCTTCTTCCACTGAACGCGGAATAGCGCGCAGCCCCTTACGGTCGGCAATTACCTGAAGCCCTTGCCTCGCCCCATACTCCTGCAATGCACTTAGCAGTCCTCCCTCCAGTCCGGCTGGACGAAGCTGCATAATAAGAGCGCGCATTTCCTTGAGGGCTTCCTGCGACAAAGCTCTAATATCTTTCATTGCTTCTGCAGCAGGATGCAGAGGCTCTGTGCCTGGGAACATACTCTCCGCACCTCTTGCCGTTAACGACAAGGAGAACAAAATCTGATTCACGGAATCATGCAGATCCCGCGCCAGCCGATTTCGTTCTTCCAGCCTTGCCAGTTCACGCCGATGATCAGCCAGCTTCAGACTTTCTTTGGCTGCCACAATATGCTCTGCCAAAGCCTCCAGCACCTCACTGTCTGCCCTGAGCAGATTCGATGAGCGCACTCCTGTGGCAATCACCAGCACTCCCGGCTCGCCCGGTGTATGATAAGGGATCGGTACGCCAATTCCCGAAGAAAGTTCATAACACTTCGTACCCGCTGTACACGAACTGAACATTTCAATCAGTTCATCCGCTGACAGCATGGCAGCCCGATAATGATCAACAATCCGATCCAGGAGATGAATCCCTTCCTTGGAGAAGGAGGCTCCTGAATCCATCCATACCTTACCTTCTGCATACATCGCTTGTAAGTGAAAGGTTCCTTGCGTCTGCTGCATGAGCGCAGCGAACGGCCAGTCAAAATGCTTGCCGAGCAGTTCTGCAACCGTGCACGGCAATGCATCTGCCTCGGTGCATTCGTTAACGCGAAGACTTAGTGCTGAGCCAAAATCCCCCAGACGGGCATAGAGATCAGCCCGCCGCTGCTCTGCACGATACAGACGCATCCGTTCCATTGCACTGCCAATCTGGTAAGCAACCGCCTGCAGAAGAGCAAGCTCATTGTCGCTGAAATGCTGCTTGCCAGGCGCTGCCACGTTAAGCAGTCCGAGCATTCGCTCACCCGAGCGTAGTGGAACCGTGGCATGATGCGTAATATCGGCTGTATCTCCCCACTGGAATTCCACAGCATCCTCCAGCCGCTTGCAGTTGATAATATTTACCGCATACTGCAATCTGCCATCCCGAAAACGATTGACACACCAGCATGTTCCCACCCGCATAGGCTCTTTATCATTACGCATCAGGGCGAGAGGCAGGTTATAGTCAGAGACACAGGTATATTCTCCACGTTCATTAATGAGAAAAAGCCAGCCTGCCGTTAATCCGGTCAATTCAAGCAATTTGCCAACCACCGTATCCAGCATCAGGCTGAGATCGTTGGAGGTATTCAGTGTTTCCGCAATGGTTTTTAACGTGACCATCTCTTGCATTCGAACCTCTTCCGGCATATTACCCTCTCCCTTCCGCAGCGGCATTCCGTCATTTTGTCCCAACTATTGTAACTAATCCCCGGTTGAGATGAAAGCTTCAACTTCGAGCAGGATGCTCAGCCAAGCTTCTGCCTTTCTTTTCTTCTCGATGACAGAGGCTCCATATTAATCAGACCGCGGTCGGACAAAGCAAGCGCCATTTTGTAAAAAGCACGGGTGCGGATCTTGGTGTACGTATCCTTGCTCACTGGCGGGTCAAAAACATGGTTATAGATTTTATAGTCAAACACATCATCATCCTTCATGTATCGCTCGCGCACAAGCACACGTTCCTTCTCGCTGAGTCGGGACACAATATGGTCAATGGTATCACAATAAGCCCGCCGCGCACGCTGCACGTCCACATTAAAGATCGCTGTTTTGGCTGTGGAATCACCCGTGACGTTAGTAGCACCATGCAAACGCTCCGTATAACTTGCCGTCACCTGCACCTCCCGTTCCTCAAACGCAATCGTTTTGTAGATTCGGTACTTCTCCAATACGGCCTCAACGGCAGCCTGCGTTTTACGACGATCCAGCTCCGGTAACAGCAATTCCATATTTGTCATCATTGATCTCCTCCTAGTATTAGGTTCATTTATACCTCACCCATTAATCTTCTATATCTCGCCCATTCAACATTGTGGCAGCTTGTAACGTCATCAAATCCAAGAACAAACTCTATCTATAGAATTGTTCCAATTCTATAAATCTTAACGTTTTCTGATATATTGCCTTTTGGAAACAATCCTCATTTACATTTTGTTCGTATGTTGTTCGTATTTCTACTAGAGGATACCACTTTCTGGAGATTGGAGTAAACCTTCATTTTGGTTCGTTTAGAGGATAAAATAAAACCCAAGCTTTCATTTCCTATACCTTTTGGCATAATTGATTCAAATCTCTTTACCTAATGGTATATATACGATATAGTACAGATAATTACTGAACTCGCATAAGTCAATTGTGGTTTATAAAGAAGTTCTGTGATCTGCAAATGGCACAGTTAGCATATTGCGCCAACATAGTGCAGGAGGCAGAATCGATTCTGTAGAAGCGAAGCGTTCGCCTTTATCCCCGGAATTTTTCCTTAGGAGAAAGATAATAAAAGAAATCTGGGGATAACAGCGATCGAAAGAACGATCTGCATCCGGAACGGGCTCATTCGCACGCTGTAACATCAGCAGGTAGAACGAACTTCTTTATAATGACAAGCACTTGTGACGAGTCGAAGGAGTGGCATGAATTGTGGAGCACGCTTTTGGTCCTTATATGAAACAGCTGCGAGAGCAGCAAGGATTCAGCATTAACCAGCTCGCTGAAGCAGCCGGAATAAGCAATTCACAGATTTCACGTATTGAGAATGGTGTGCGCGGGGTGCCTAAACCGATAACTATCCGTAAAATTGCCGATGCTCTCGGTGTACCTTATACCGACATGATGAAACAAGCTGGCTATATCGAAACAGGCCAGGCTGCCGACGTTCAGGATGTACCCGAATGGGCAACGTATAAGGACCGACGGGATTTCAAACGAATGCTGGAGGATGAGGATGACCTGATGTTTGACGGTATACCGCTGGATGAAGAGGACAAGAAACGAATCAAGGACGTACTTACAGGTTTGTTCTGGGAAGCCAAACAAATGAATAAACGCAAAAAGCCAGGCGAATCGGACCCGCGCTCATGAGACCAAGACACGAGCTCAACTTACTGAAATTGCAGGTGAGATCATATGGATGACATCGTAACCAAGCTGATACGAAAACACCGAACCAATTGTCCATTCAGCATTGCCCGCGCTGTAGGTATACAGATTCGGTTCACCAATTTGGGACAATCGACCAAGGGGCTGTATTTCCGCAAGCTTCGCCGCAGATTTATCGTCATACACAATGACTTGCCTCCAGAATGGCAGCGATTTGTGTGCGCGCATGAGTTAGGTCATGACAGGCTGCACAAAGGAATCAATCGTTTCTTTCTGGAGGAGCATTCCTATTTTTCTCCGGGCAAGCTGGAGAGACAAGCAAACCGTTTTGCTATTCAACTGTTAACGTCTGGCGTTATGCCTGAGCCCGAGGAACCCCTGGAGAAATTTTGTTTGCGCACCGGATTGCCACGTGAAGCGCAGCATTTTTTTTACACCATATAAGAACATACGTTCTTTAAGAGGTGATAAAGCTCTTTTTTTCCATAGACATAATTGCATGTCACTTTCAGGTCACTTATTTTTACGCGAATTACGAGATTTCCCCATTATAGTCTGCTAAAATACTACATGAGCTGTGTAAACACTCTAATAGATTACTATTTTGGGAGGTTTCGGATTGATGAAAAACTGGAAAAGCGTTGTTTCACTTCTGTTAACGGTTTGTTTACTGTTCGGCAGTGTAGGCATTGCGGCCGCAGCGACGGATACCGCTTCAGGTACAGGAAAACACATCACCATCCTACATACTAATGACATGCATGCTCGTGCAGTGGAACAATCACCTGCCATGGGTTTTGCCAAAGTCGCAGGCATCGTTGATAAATATCGCAGCAATAATCCAAATACACTTCTGCTCGATGCAGGCGATGCTGTACACGGTACTACGTTTGCAACCCTCGTCCGAGGTGAAAGTGTTGTAAAAGTCATGAACGAAATAGGTTACCAAGCCATGGTACCGGGAAACCATGAATTCAATTATGGCTCTGATCGTCTGCTGGAGCTGGCAAACATGATGAAGTTCCCGATGCTCAGCGCTAACGTGAAGAAAAAGGACGGAACTCGTCTCTTCGAGCCTTATGTTATCAAGGAAGTAGACGGTGTGAAGGTGGGTATCATTGCCCTGACTACACCGGAAACGATGTATAAAACAAACCCGAAAAATGTAGAAGGTCTGGACATTACCGACCCATCTGCGGAAGCCAAAACACTTGTGAATGAAATTCGCGGTAAAGTGGATGTGGTTGTGGTGCTTGGACACCTTGGACAAGATGCTTCCAGCACCGATACCAGCTTCAAGGTTGTCAAAGACGTACCGGGAATTGATGTGTTCATCGACGGGCACAGTCACACGGTCTTGAAGGATGGTCTGGTGTCCGATCACGGCACATTGATTGCAAGCGCAGGGGAGTACACCAACTATGTAGGTGTCATTGACCTGTGGGTAGACGGCGGCAAAGTGACAAAGAAAACAGCTGCTCTCGTTGATGAAACCATCGCCAAAGACATTAAGCCTGACGAAAAGGTTGCCGCTCTCGTAAGCTCCATTCAAAAGGAACAGGAACCGATCCTGAAAGAAGAAGTAGCAAACACGGCTGTACTGCTCGAAGGCAAACGGGAACAGGTTCGTGCCGGGGAGACCAATCTGGGCGATCTGCTGGCTGATGCCATTCGTGATGTAAGCAAAGCCGATATCGCCTTAACAAACGGCGGCGGCATTCGTTCTTCCATCGAAAAGGGCATTGTCACCAAAGGTGATGTCATTACGGTTCTTCCTTTTGGCAACCAGGTCGTTACACTTGAAGTCAAGGGCTCCGATGTGCTTGCAGCACTGGAGAATGGTGTGGGGTCCTACCCTGAACCAAGTGGAGGTTTCCCGCAAGTGTCCGGAATCACCTTCAAAATTGACGCCTCCGCTCCAAAAGGAAGCCGTGTGCATACGGTGATGGTTGGCAATAAAGCCCTTGATCCGGCAGCTGCTTACACCCTTGCAACCAATGACTTCACAGCTGTTGGCGGTGATGAGTACACGATGTTTGCCAAGTATCCGATAGCAGGTATGTACGGTGCAATGGATGAGGCTCTGATCAACTATATGCAAAAGCTTGGCGCAGTAACGATTCAGACAGACGGTCGGATCAGTGAAGGCAAAAAGGCTGTCGTAGAGCCGGAAGCTCCAGGTTCAGGAAATGAAGCACCCGTGACAGTTCCGGCACCCACGCCAACAAAACCTCAACCAGAGCAGCCCAAACCGGAGAAACCTGTGAAGCCGACACCGGGCAAACCAGCTCCAGCTCCAGCCAAAGTGCATATTGTCAAATCGGGAGAGTCTCTCTACTCCATCTCCAAGCAATACGGTACAACATGGCAGACACTGCAAAAGCTGAACAAAATTAAAAATCCACACTGGATCTATCCAGGTCAAACGTTAAAATTGCGCACGGCTTCATAATCGGTAACAGGATCATACGTTAACAATCAAGAAAGGGAGTCTCTCGACCAGAATAATCTGGATGAGCGGCTCCCTTCTCTTCATCATTCCAAGTGTAAAGTTCTCGTTAAAATTGGAGGTGCCTCCATGTTTGCAGACATGCTCAAAAATAAATCCCTTGCAACCCTTAACCTCACAGTTTCACGCTGTCTCCACCACACTGAACTATAACCTATTTGCTTGCAACATCGGTATTCATCACGTTTGGCATTCAGGAAGGCTGCAACATTTTCTGCGCTTGCTTTGCGTAAAAACACTTGGAATGCTGTACATGATCATGCATTGTTTATGCTTAAAAATAAATTAGCCGAAATGTGCGATCATTAAACTCAATTATAGTTACATCGTATGATGAATTCCTCAATTTCCATTCATGTATACGTCCAGAGTCCTCATTTTCCAGTAAAAACAAGCACGTCCACGCTACAAAAGGCCCATCGACATAATATGCAGTCCTATAATATACACCTATGACATCTCACATCATATCTACCTCATGCGAGGCTCCTCTTCACATGAAGCTTATCTGTGCTGGATTTGTTCCATGACATAAGTTATCGCTTCCTGTGCTGTCAACTGGATTCGACTCGTTTCACCAGATAGGGCAAGCTGGTGTGAACCCAATTCCACTTTTGCTTCAGCCGCACCTCTGCCAACGACGATATGCACCGGCAGTCCAATTAACTCCGCGTCCTTGAATTTCACACCCGGGCGTTCGTGCCGATCATCTACGAGCACACGCAAGCCGCGATCCAGCAGCTGCTGCTCCAGCTCAAGAACAAGCTTCTGCTGCTGCTCATCCTTCCAGCTCACCGGAATCAGATGAACATCGTATGGCGCTACGGATGCTGGCCACCGGATGCCCGTCTCTGTGGCATGCTGCTCCGCAATCGCTGCCACCAAACGAGATACCCCGATGCCATAACATCCCATGACAGGTGCACATTGACGACCATTGCGGTCCAGGAAAGCTGCCCCCATGGCATCACTGTACTTGGTGCCCAGTTTGAAAATATGCCCCACCTCGATGCCTTTTGTGAACACCAGCGGTTCCCCACAAGCTACGCAACGATCTCCTTCCGCAGCAAAGCGGATGCGCTCCACCCGGTCCAAGGCGAAATCAATTCCCGGACGTACACCAGACAGATGCATTCCGGCTTCATTTGCTCCGGTTATGGCTTGCTGCATAGCGGCTACGTCCACATCGACAATTATCCGTAATCCCAGCCCCACGGGTCCAAGATAACCAACGGCAAGCTGGGAATGTGAGGCGAGCGCTGCTTCATCTGCCAGAACAAGCTCTTCCGCTCCAAGCACCTGCTTCAGGGCAATTTCATTCAACTCATGATCCCCTCGCACAAGCGCCGCAACCAGTTCACCATCGGCCAGGTAGAGCAAAGTTTTAATCATATGCTCCGGCTTCTTATTCAGGAAAGAGCTTAACTCGGCAATCGTGCGTACATCTGGTGTCGCAATACGTAATACTTCAGACACCTCGCCTGCTTCCCGCTCTTCCTTTTCCTCCATGTGCTCGGCAGACAAGGAAGACTGAAATGCTGCCTTCTCCAGATTCGCAGCATACCCGCATTGTTTGCATGTCACAATCGTATCTTCGCCTACATCAGCCAGCGCCATGAACTCATGTGTCTCTCCTTGTCCCCCAATGGTACCGGCGTCAGCTTCAACCCGAAGATAATTCAGACCGCAACGCTCCAGAATACGGCAATACGCTGAGTTCATCGCCTGATAGGTACGATCGAGTTCATCCCAGTCTGCCGCGAATGAATAGGCATCCTTCATGATGAATTCACGTCCGCGCAGCAAGCCAAAACGCGGGCGTCGTTCGTCCCGAAACTTGGTGCCAATCTGGTACAGTGTGAACGGCAGCTTTCGGTAGGAATTGACCTCATCCCTGGCGAGCGCTGTAACTACTTCCTCATGTGTTGGTCCAAGCGCAAACTGCCTTGTGTGCCGATCCTTCAAACGCATCAGCTCCGGGCCGTACTGTGTGTATCTGCCAGACTCCTCCCATAGTTCGGCTGGCTGCATGATTGGCAGCAGTACTTCCTGACATCCGGCGCGGTCCATCTCTTCCCGCACGATTCGCTCCACGTTCAGCAGTACCCGGCGGCCAAGTGGCAGATAACTGTATATGCCTGCCGCTAACTGACGAATCATACCCGATCGAAGCAGAAGGCGATGTCCAGCCGCATCAGCCTCTGCTGGCGCTTCACGTAATGTAGGGACAAGCAGTTCACTTTGACGCATCTTTATAACACTCCTTATTAGTCTGAATAATAAACATGATCCTGAATTCGGCTTAGACAGCAAAAAGACACATTCGTCAAGGGACGAATGTGTCGTGGTACCACCCTTATTTAACTGCATACACGTCTGCTTCATGCCCTGCGTGACGATATACAGTCCTATGGAGCATAACGGGCCCTTCCGGCGCAGGTTGCAGCCCGTTACGTTACCGACACGGACATTCCCCTTCGCAGCTAACGAGGTAGGAATTGCGCGGCGGCGGCAGGAATGTTGCACCAATCCATTCCCTCTCTGGTGAAGCCGGCCTGCGTAATCATGTCCTCGGTAAACGCTGTTTCCATTTTTGATCACATTAGAACATTTATAAGAACTTGTCAACAAAACCTCTGGGATGACCGTTCTTGAAACGAAATCCGTAACAGTGGCTGACACGGCCCCAGGTTCACTGTAAAATAGAGAAATAACATTTCAAGGATTACACCGCCGGCTCCCTTATGTCACATCAAATGCACGGTTTTCCTTAATAAAAAAATGGTTCCTTGATAAAGGAGTTTGTCTTATGCCCTATATTATCTATGATCTTGAATTTACAGTAAGCCGCAATACACGCTACTCCTCTGAAATTATTGATATCGGTGCCGTTAAAGTAAGTGAGGACACCAATGGGGTGCTTGCCGTCACCGACACCTTTCATACGTATGTTCGGCCATCCAACAAACCCGTTCTGTCTACAGACACGGTTCAGTTCACAGGCATCACTCAGAAAGACATTGATGCAGCCCCTCTGTTCCCGGCAGCGTTAACTCGATTTATCGAATGGATGGGCGCTGAACCTTATTATATGTGCTCCTGGGGACCGGATGATCGCAGCAAGCTTATCTCCCATTGCCGCACACATCAGCTCGATGTAGCGTGGATCACGAATCATAATGACCTGCAACAGCAGTGGTCGCGAGCCATGCGAAAAGACGGCAAGTTCCGTCAGCTAGGCCTTGCCCAGGCGCTTGAGCTCTGCGGCATTGAATTCGACGGTACACAGCATCGTGCTCTGGATGACGCGATTAATACCGCGAAGGTGTTCATGCACCAATTTGATCAGTTTACACTGGAACATAACTGTGCAGCCGATGATGAAGGTGTAACCTCGAAAGTGGTATACTCTAGCGCTGCGCAGGATGAGGAGAAGGAATCGCCATTTGGCAACCTTGCCAATCTGTTCAAAACCAAAGAATAGGATAGTTGCCGGGCTTATATCGCCCATCATGCGTTTTATGAATCGTCGTATACCTGATGCCAGCGCCTAAGATGCTCTTTCATCAGGATACGGCAGTGTTTGGGTTCAAGAATCTCCGCTTCTGGTCCATACTTGGATATCCAGCTCAGAAATTGATCGACGTCGCTTAATACCGTTTCAAACAACAGGGTACCTTCGGGCTCCATAGTCACATTGGGGGCTGTAAACAAGTGCTCTTGCATCACATGCTCCACTACAAGGGAAGAAAATCGGATTTTGACCACAGCTCCTTCCGAACTTCCTTTTATTGTCCGGGCGGTACGGAGATAAGACTGGATCAAGTAATCATTTTTGCGGAAGGTGCGTGGCATCATTCGTAGATCATGCAGCCGGTTGACCTGGAATGTTCGCATGCTCTCAGATAGATGGCAATAGGCTACCAGATCAAATTGATACTCTCGCGGGATCAAAAAATAAGGATCAATACGAATAATTTCCTTCTCTCCCCGGGCATGGTAGCTCCCTTCAACGCTGTTTTGTGAAATTCCTGCCTGGAGCAGCGTAATGAGGGATATATTCGGCTCATCCCCCTGCTGTTCTTCCCACACTTTGGCTCCTTCTCTGAACATTCCGCTGATCTGCTCTGACCATTCCACCTGATCGGTACTGTGCTTCAAACTCGAAGCAACCACTTTCTCATAAGCACTCTCGAAAGCAGGCTTGAGTAACGGACGGATATCATCCATCACTTCTGCCAGCTGCATGAACGCCTGTGCTTCCTCATTCGACCAATTAAGCGGATACATAGCAAAATGGCTGATAAACATGTACCCTCTTCCGTGGCCCATATTGGCGATCGGGATATGCATTGCACTGAGGGCCTCCATGTCGCGGTAAATCGTCCTTTCCGTCGTCTCGCATCGCTCGGCAAGCTCACGGGCTAAAATACCTGGCTTGGCTTGTACCAGCGTGATAATGCGCATTAATCGGATTAGTCGGTCTGTCATTTTGCCAGGCCCTCCATGGTGTTGTTTCAAATCGTAGGATACAGCTCCATCCTTGACTGGTATAGTATTGATGTATACATTCGACTTGTGGCTTGACTTCACCTTCATAAAAAATATGTAAACTCGTTCTCTCTATAACGTTACCACTCGGTTTTATTTATTCACTTAACATCGTATTCTGGCGATTATGATAACCGGTCGTAAACGTAATGCCATAGTGATAACGAAGCTTCTCGACAATCTCGGCTTCAGCGTAATAATCGAGATCCTGCTTGCGGGCAGCTTCGATGAGCAATGCATCCGCATGACGGCGCAGCAGATCGCTTCCCTCTTCAATGCGCCCTCGTTCATAAGCGCGTAAAGCCTGTTTAAGTAATGGAACCGTTTCGTTCAATTTAATCGTTTTTTCGACTTTCGGGTCCTCTGGCTGGCGAAGCATGCCCAGATGACTTGTGTACTGAATATAAAGCTGTTCTCTTCGAAGCAGCACACGCTGACTCTGCTTCAACTTGCGGGTACTCCAGTAAGCAGAGCATACTGCCGCTTTGCCGGAAAAATGAGGTCCTACAGCGAATTCCAGCAGAATCTGTTTGCTTTCCCCCTTGTATACATCTCCAAGCCGAAGGACCCAGCCAATATCTGTCTCTTTGGAACGGCATCCATAGATGCCTTTCAGATGAACTCCGTGTTCCGGTTTGAGCAAAAGCTCTAAATCTCTCGACATAATTTTGGGTGCTATTTTCCTAAGTCTTTTGGCAGGGGCTCCATACCTCCACTCTACCATCATATACACGGGATCGGCCCCCCCTGTCGGTATGGCCTCTTTATTCCACGAATAAGATACTTCAAAGACTGAGTTCACTGGTAGTCTCTCCCCCGATTTATGTGTATTATCTTCTAAGTTAGCAGGGTGAATGGACACTATATTGTCACGGAACATATGTTCTCATTACTTTTTTCCATTATATTAGTTTTCTCTCCCTTGATCCGCCTAGAAGCGACAATAAACGACGAAAAAGCCTGGCTATTAGCCAAGCTTTTGACACATCTCTCTATGACAAGTCCTATCTTACACGGCAGGAGGATTAATCTCCATGTTGTGCATGTACTGTACACAATCCGTTTCAGGAACAGGAGCATAAGTTACACTGTCAATAATAAGTTTGCGTCCTACTGGCTCACCGTTTACGGTAATTATAATCGTTTTCGTTAAAGTGTTATGATCTGATGTACACATAATATTCTACTCCTTCATTTCTCAAAATTCATTTAAATTAAATCTATTTGGTATACGACAGTTTATTACATATTTACGCACTGCATATACGCAAAAAAAGTATTTTTATTTTTTGTTTTCGAAGTTTTGCTCTCCTTGTATTACCCCATCCGATCTGGAATTAAACATTTGTTTCATTTCGAAATTTTCAGGCCTTTTCGGGTAATAAAGCTTAATCCTCTTGAACCCTTCGTCCTGTTTTTGACGTATAATGAAAGAGCCGTAATTCAACAAATGCCGACGAATTCGGCAGCCGATCCATTTTACCGAAGAAAGAGGTGTTAATGATGCCAAAATCCATTCCGGGTTATTTCATTCGGGTGTTACTCAGCACTTGTATACTTTTCACGATCACATTAGCTTCCACTGCTCATGCAGCGAGTGCCAATATATTTTCGGATATCTACAGCGGATGGGAGCGCGTCTCCGAACTGCCTGGAGAAGTCAATGCCTTGCAGGAAAGCTACAAGCAGACACTGGAGCAGTTAAATCAGACCTCTACTCAATTGGGACAAGCCCAAGCCAGCGTCGAGGCCTTTAAAGCACAGAATGAACAGCTGCTGGCGCAGAATCAAAAGCTCACCGAGATGGTCAGCAAGCTGCAAAATGAACAGGATGCCAGAACCGCTACAACGCAGCGTATTCAAACGATGGTGATTACTGTCGTTTCTCTCATCGCAGGTTACTTCCTTCTGATCCGTGTGATGCGCTGGGGAATGCGCCGTCGGTCAGGCCGAGTATAACAGAACAGGAGCAATGGGATGAACATACATCTGAACCATACTGAAGCTGGCACAGCCGGACAAGTGGTTACTTTTTCACTGATACAGGATGACCGTCTTCACATTTTGCATCCGCAGCAGATCGTTGCCTTTCGTGGCCCCAGTAACAGCAGGCAGGATAAATTGTTGAACATATCGGGCATATATCGCAAAAAAAAGCTCATCAAATCGGAGATTACCGGCCCTTGTCAGTTTGTCGCCGCTCTTCCTCCCGGATTTACGATGAAAGAAGTACAGCTGACCGAGAATAGCGATCTGCTCTATGATTTTCGTCATTTGTTCTTCTATACTGACGGGGTCACGATGCATACCAAAATTCAGAAAATCAAAAATATGCTGATCACCCGGGATGCCGTCAAGATGAAGTTTTCGGGCGAAGGCAAGATCGGACTGCTGACGCAGGGGCAGGTATGCCAGCAGGAGCTTCACCCCACCGCTCCGCTCTATGTGGACGCCGGAAGCATTATAGCTTACCCGGAGAATGCTCATCTGGAGCTGACCGTATACGGGAATAATCTGGCCAGCCAGCATATGAACTATCATTGGAAAATGACAGGACACGGCTCCGTACTCTTCCAGGCTGGACGTGAGAATTACAAGCTGCAGCAGGACGTGAACGATGAGGGCTTGTTTAAACGGATATTAAAAGAAGTTATTCCTTTCGGTAATGTGATTATCAAATAACAGATCTAGGGACTTCTAAAATATATGCCGATCGGTTAGAGATGTGGTATACTGTACCCGGACAATTAAAGAAGAAAATCCATGCCCTGCGGCATGGGAGAGGTTCGCGAACTCCCTCTACAAGACTGGACCAGTTTACGGGCATATTGCTTTTAGGTTAAGGTCAGCTTACAGTCTTGCGTACAGCTCTCTGCGTTCAGATGTTACACAGACCGGCTTCAAACAACTATTGAAGTGCTGTGTATGTTTGACACGGTGTACGTAAAAAACTAAGGACATTTTCTTATTGCAGCTTTTTTGAAGCTGTCATTGAGAAGGTGTGTTTTTTGATGGATGCCAGTTCATGAGCTTCTCTGTTCTTCCGACATTCCTTGCTGCCATGCAGGGGTGATCTCAAGAAGATGGAGAGGTTTTTTTATGTTGAACGAAGAAAAAGCTGTCGTTGTATTCAGCGGCGGACAGGACAGTACAACTTGTTTGTTCTGGGCGAAGAAGCAATTCGCCGAAGTAGAAGTCGTTACTTTTGATTATGGTCAGCGCCATAAACTCGAGATTGAGTGTGCCGCAGCCATTGCCAAGGATCTGGGCGTACAGCAAACGGTACTCGATATGAGCCTGCTGAACCAGCTTGCTCCTAATGCACTCACACGTTCCGATGTGGAGATTACACATGAGGAAGGCGAGCTGCCAAGCACCTTCGTGGATGGTCGGAACCTGCTATTCCTTAGCTTTGCAGCTATTCTGGCCAAACAAAAAGGCGCCCGTCACCTGGTTACAGGTGTATGTGAGACAGACTTCAGCGGATATCCCGATTGCCGGGATTCATTTGTGAAGTCGATGAACGTGACCCTTAATCTGTCGATGGATTATCCTTTCGTTATTCATACTCCATTGATGTGGCTGGATAAAGCTGCGACATGGAAAATGGCTGATGAGCTCGGCGCTTTTGATTATGTACGCGAACGTACACTTACCTGTTATAACGGTGTTATTGGTGACGGATGCGGTGAATGCCCTGCCTGCAAGCTGCGCAAAGCAGGACTGGATCGCTACGTACAGGAACGGACGACTGCCCTGGAAGCAGCGCCCTCAACTGGAGTGGATGCATGATGAGAGAACCGGGGACATTTCGGATTGTTGAACGTTTGCAGCGGATCGATCAGGATATTCTGCCCTCACAGCTGAGATATCATCGCAAACGTGTACTGGTCAGCAAGGAGTTTACATTTGATGCGGCGCATCATCTGCATTGTTATGAAGGCAAGTGCAAAAATCTGCACGGGCATACGTATAAAGTCATTTTTGGTATCAGCGGTTATCCAGGTGACACCGGGCTGACGGTTGATTTTGGACATATCAAGGATATCTGGAAAAAACGTATTGAAGGTTATCTGGATCATCAGTATTTGAACGAAACGCTACCCTTAATGAATACAACGGCTGAAAATATGGTCGTCTGGCTGTTTGAACAGATGGAACAGGCTTTACAGTCCGAGCCCTACGCGGGACTTACCGACGGCGCTCGGACCGAGTTTGTGCGGCTCTTCGAAACGCCGACCAGTTATGCCGAAGCGAGACGGGAGTGGATGATCGATGAGTAGTGCACAGGAGCAGAAGCAGGTCAAAAGCACATTTGCAGTTGACATGCAAGCGGATGTGCTTGCGCAGAACGAGCAGGGTCAGGATATCCTTTCCACGCTGGCTACAGATCGACCTCAAGCTCAAGCTAAGGAAGCACGCATCCCTGTCATGGAGGTTTTTGGTCCGACCGTCCAGGGCGAAGGCATGGTGATCGGACAGAAAACGATGTTTGTGCGCACCGCGGGATGCGATTACCGCTGCTCCTGGTGCGACTCGGCCTTTACCTGGGACGGCAGTGGCAAGGACCAGATTCGCATGCTGACGCCGGAGGCGGTATGGGATGAACTGCGCCGCCTGGGCGGCACACGTTTCTCCCATGTCACCCTCTCCGGCGGCAACCCCGCCCTGCTGCCTTCGCTGGGCGGGCTGGTTGCCCTGCTGCGGGAGAACGGCGTCCGCACCGCGGTCGAGACGCAGGGCTCACGCTGGCAGTCATGGCTGGCGGACATTGACGAAGTCACGGTCTCGCCCAAGCCACCCAGCTCGGGCATGGACACCGACTGGGCGGTTCTGGACGATGTGATCGGCCGGCTGGCTGCCGGCAAGGCAGATCGAAGCCATAGTCTGAAGATCGTGATCTTCGATCAGACAGACCTCGACTATGCCCGCCGTGTGCATGCACGGTATCCGGGCACCGCTTTATTTTTACAAACGGGGAACCCGGATGTTGCTTCGGCGGATACGCCGGATCTGGCGGCTTCGTTGCTGGAACGTTATGAATGGCTAATTGATCAGGTAAGTGCCTCGGACGATCTGAACAATGTGCGCGTGCTGCCACAGCTTCATACGCTGGTATGGGGCAATAAACGCGGAGTGTGACCCCCTTTCCTGTTTCGAACATAACCGTAATACCTCACATATCATTGGGACACGTTTTGAAAGAAAGTTATGGGTAGTATGGACGTTATTGCGGTATGGGTGGAATGGAGATTATTGGCGGTATGGGTGATATGGGTGATATGGGTGATATGGGCGGCATGATGTATGTTTGCTTTAAGCATTTTCAGAAGAATACAGGCTGTTCTGCCTGTCACTATATATGCAAGATTATTACGAGGCCTGCGGCTTCGACTGGATAAGAGGAGTGTTTGTACCCTATGAGACAACCTGACGAGATGCAAGATGTAACATTGCTGGGCAACCAGAATGTGAAATATACGTTTGAATATGATCCGGGCATACTGGAAAGCTTTGATAACAAGCACCCGTACCGTGATTATTTTGTCAAATTTAACTGCCCGGAGTTCACCAGCCTGTGCCCGATTACGGGTCAGCCGGACTTTGCAACGATCTACATCAGCTATATTCCCGATATCAAAATGGTCGAAAGCAAGTCACTCAAGCTGTACCTGTTCAGCTTCCGCAACCATGGTGATTTTCACGAGGACTGCGTGAACATTATTATGAACGACCTAATCAAGCTGATGGACCCGCGCTTCATCGAAGTCTGGGGCAAATTCACCCCGCGCGGCGGCATCTCCATCGACCCGTACACCAACTACGGCAAGCCCGGAACGAAGTACGAGCAGATGGCTGAACACCGCATGATGAACCACGATATGAACCCGGAGACGATTGATAATCGTTGATCCAAAATTATAAAAACGGGACTCTTCCAAACATGAAGTAGCCCCGTTTTTCCATTATTGATAATGATAGACCTCACCTGTTTCTACCAAAATTTCCGTCCAGACCAATTGACAATGGTATGGAATTGGTGAAAAGCCAGCATTGTACATGTGGAGTTTTGGGAAATGTTGTGATAAACTATAGTCAACAAGGATAAAATAAACAGAGTAAGGATGCGTCAACATCCTCACTCTTTTACAACAGCCGCTTTCAAGGGCGGTGGCTGTAATCGGTAATTGAAATAGACCATTACCTTAGTCGGGGCGGTCTATTTCTTTTTGTTTTGACTATTCAATGCAATGACGATTGTTACGACCAGTCCAATCAAGGTTACTGTAAACCCCGCAAAACTGATCATTAGCGTCAGTACATCTTTTATCTCCACAGGCATCACCTCCTTACACAGGAGACCAGGGCGTATCTTGAAAACTACTGAAGTGCATCTTTTACCGCCTTTTCGCCCCCTGCTGCGTCACTTTCCCTTGACGTGCCCCGGCACGCCTGCGGAAAACTTCCTGGCTTGGAACGAAAATTCAGCAAAATCTGCTTCCTTCAGCGTTTTCAGACACGCCCTAGCCGACCACCCATTCAAGCCATTCTGTTGTTTCAACTTTCTCCCCTGTTCCCCTTGTCGCTTCATGCAATCTATCCTATTATGTAACAATATGCTTAATTGCATAGAATCTAACATCAGGCGCTGATCCCTCGTGACCGCGACCAAAGGAGAACTGATTATGTCCACTCAAACCACTTTAGCCAAGGATGCCGCTGCGCATTCCAAGGCCCCGACCGGATTGGATGCCCAAGGCACCGTATACCGGATTCTTATTGCCATCAGTCTGGTGCATCTGTTCAATGATTCTATTCAGTCTGTGATTCCGGCGATTTTTCCCATTTTAAAAGATTCCATGCACCTGACCTATACCCAGATTGGCTGGATTGCGTTTGCGATTAACTTCACCGCATCCATTATGCAGCCGGTCGTTGGCTGGTTTGCTGATAAAAAACCGACCCCGGCGATTCTTCCGGTTGGCATGGGTTTTACGTTCACTGGCATGCTGCTGTTAGCCTTTGCTGACAGCTATGTAATGGTGCTCATCTCCGTCATATTTGTTGGTCTTGGCTCTGCTGCTTTCCATCCAGAAGGCTCACGCGTATCTCACATGGCTGCCGGCCCTCGCCGCGGGCTCGCTCAATCCATCTTTCAGGTAGGCGGCAATGCAGGGCAATCCCTTGCTCCGCTGCTGACACGCTGGATTTTCATCCCGTTTGGTCTGTTCGGAGCGATCGGCTTCACCGGAATTGCAGCGATGGGCATCGCCGTTCAGCTTTATGTTGCACGGTGGTATGGAAAAATGCTGCAATCCGGTACATACCTGCGTAAACAGGCAGCTGCCCGCCGAGCTCCCAATCCGGCCCTGCGTAAGAAGATTGCCGCGGCGATTACGATTTTAATCCTGCTTGTATTTGTTCGTTCCTGGTACGTTTCATTGATCGGCAGCTTCTATGCATTTAACCTGAAGGAAGCCTTTGCATTGTCTACAGAGGACGCGCAGATTTATATTTTCCTGTTTCTCGCTGCTGGCGCACTGGGTACGTTCTTTGGCGGTCCGCTCGCGGATCGCTTCGGTAAACGTAACATGATCTTCCTATCGATGGCTGGAGCCGCACCGCTGGCGCTGCTGCTGCCTTATGCCAATCTGTTCTGGACGGGCGTGCTGCTGACGATTATCGGCTTTATTATGTTATCCAGCTTCTCGGTAACGGTAGTATATGCCCAGATGCTCATTCCCGGCAAAATCGGAACCGTCTCGGGTCTTATCACAGGCCTCGCATTCGGAATGGGCGGCATAGGAGCGCTCGTGCTAGGCAACTGGATCGATGCCATTGGCGTATCACCTGTAATGCAGCTGTGCAGCTTCCTGCCGCTCATCGGCATTTTCACATTTCTGCTGCCATCCGATAAGCTGCTCCATCGCTGGGCACAGGAAAACGGTAGCGAGGAGTAATTTAAACAGTGCATTTGCCACTGAATAAAACGACAAAAAGGTTCCTGCTTGTACTGTTTAACCAGACGAGCAGGAACCTTCTTCTTCTTCTTCCTCTTCTTCTTTTTTTCTTTTCTCTTTTCTCTTTTCTCCTTCTCCTATTATCTCAGTCTAACCTGTTTTTTGTCTGCTCCAGCCTCGCAGCCCTGTCAGAATAAGCACGACAAACAGAACGGCAAAACAATCAAATGCTCTCTGCAAGCCAAACCACTGGGTCATCAAACCCAGACCAACAGCAGGTAACACAACGCCAAGATATGTTCCTACATAAAATAAAGATAGTACATCTGCACGCCACTCATCCGAGGTCGTTTCATTCACAAGGGCCAGGCTTCCTGCATAGAGCGGTCCATACCCCATGCCTACGCAAACAATAGACGCACACAAGCAAATCATTGACCCGGTGTGCACCGTCACTACCAACAGCAGCAGCCCTGCTCCGATCAGCAGTGTCCCGAATAAACCCATGCTGCGAAGCTTCCAGCGTGCACTTTTGAATTGAGCCAGTGCAGCAATAATTAATACGATAGCCACAATAAGCCCGGACAGGACATAGCTTGTTTGTCCGATCCACTCATTCAAATACATCGGAATTGTCGAGCCATACAAGCTTGTAATCCCCCATGCTACAAATGATGAAAGCACAGCAACACTGAATGTTTTTGTTCCCGAGCGCGGAAGGGTCGGCATATGAAGCCTGTATCCAGAAGTTCTGCCGGATAATTCAGCACGGGAGCTTATGAGACAGAGGAGTCCTGGGATCATAAGCAATAAATGCACGACGTAAGGGAGCTGTGCCGGATACGGCGCATATTGTGCCAATATGCCGCCCATCATTGGCCCTAGCGCATTTCCTGCAGTCACAGCGATAGCACCAACCATTGCGGCCTGCCTTCGATCCTGCCTCGGATGCAGCTGGGTCAGAGCAGCAACAGTAACTCCGTTGAATATGCCTACGGATATCCCCTGCAGAACTCTGGCAATCACGAGCATCGGATAACTCGTAGCAAAAAGCAGACAGAGTGTGCCTGCCATCGCGATGATCAAGCCGGGCACAAGAAACCGGCGAAAGCCCCCACCGGATAACAACTGCCCAGTGATTATGATTGTCGGAATAAGAGCAATCGCATAAGCAGCAAAAGCAATGGATAGCATCCCGGGTGTGAGATGCCACTGCTGCTTGTATATCGCATAGATGGGTGAAACAAGATTAAGACCCATCACTGCGATAAACAGACCATATGCGGCTGACCAATAGGAGAAACGCTTCGAGCGTGTGCGCACCTTGTCCAGCCGGATGACATCCGGTAGCTGCTGTAAGGAATACGAGATTCTCTCCACGCCTTCATCATCCAGTTCAGCTTGAATGCGTACGCGGGACACATGCCGATCTCGCGATCTTACCGTGGCAATATTGTCAATATTGATCCCTAAACTAGCAAACAAATTGGATATGCGAGCCAGCACTCCGGGATGATTGCTCACCGTCACCGACAAGACACACTCCCTCATGGTTCCCCTCCTTTAGATATCGTAACAGAATATGGATTGTTTGCTTTGGCGGTCTACAGCGTATTCACCAGAATCGAGGCAACAACGATAGAAGCCGTGGTTACGGTAGTAAAGCCGCCAACAAGCATCGGCGTGAGTATTTCATCCAGAATGACTTTACGTTCTTGCTCATCTTCTGTAACCGAGCGGCTAACTTCCTCGCAAATGATATAATCTCCGGGAAAACCAAACATGGCTGTCAATGCCACAGGAATGCCTTTGAGCGGGTCCCACTTGAGCATCTTGGAAGCCACAAAGCCACCAATAATGATACCTACTGCCGCGATTACAATGATCAGCAGTACAGGGCCCAGGGACTGGATCAGTGCATCATACGTCACTCCGCCTGCACTGGACATAACTACAACGATCAAACCTACCATAGCTGCCCCGGTTGTGCCTGCCTTGTCCATGATACGAGCCGGGAATATGCCTGCCATATGCCCCAGAATACCCAACAGCAATGCCCAGATACTGTAGTTGATCGAAGTCAGACTGTTCAAAAGCACAGCCAGGCTCCCTGCCAGAAAGAGCAGGAACAGCAAAATGGGTGGCGTCTGAAAGCGACTCGGAAGCAATGATTTGGTTGTGTTGACTGCATGAGGATCAGCACTTCCAACGACCGATTTATTTTCAAAAAAACCTTGCCCCTTCATCTTTAACACATAGCGACGTAGCAGATTGGTTGCAATAGGCATACCGAATAGAGAGTGAATCGCCATAATGACGGCTGGGATTGTAATCAGATATGCAAGATTTAATTCCTGGAGCTTCTGCGTTGTAATCAGGTAAGACAAAATTCCACCTACAACCGGACTTGCTCCCGATACCGCAACAGCATATCCATAGATCGGTGAAACGATTAACAGAATGAGTACTGTTCCCGTTATCGTCGCAATGAGCGAGATCAGTATGGCTTTGTACTGCGATCGTATCAGTTTAATCGGAATCAGGGTTCCCATATGAACCACAAGCGGTGCAACCATCAGGCTTCCGAAAGCGGTCAAGGCAGAGGTTTTGACGATACCTTCCGGGAAAAATCCAGCCCAGCTCAGCAGCAGGAATCCAACCAGAATAATGAGTAGCGAAGGAATACGTGCTCTGGACCATATTGAAACTAATTCACCTACGGCCAGAAGAAGAAGTAAAATAGCGGCTATAAAAATCGGCTGACTGAACATATGGATTCCCCCGTTCTCATGTAAAAAATGCAGTGACTCGTTTTTACATCATTTTAAACGTTCACCTTCAAGATATACTTGCTCTATATTACTGTTTGTCTGCAGCAATCTGATATCCGACAACGGATTCACTCCCAGTACAATAATATCTGCCAGTTTACCCGCTTCAATTGTGCCGATCTGTTCGCTCATCTGCATCGCGGCTGCAGCAGAACGAGTCGCGGCTACGATCGCCTCCATCGGTGTGAAGCCCACATCGTTCACAAGCAATTCAAGCTCCAGTGCATTCCCTCCATGCTCTACAGGAGCACATGAACAGAAATCCGTACCAGAAGCAATAACTACCCCGGCCTTGTGAGCTGTAATCATATGCTCGATATGCTCCTGATACACAAGCTGTGCCTTGCGGATGCCGAATTCAGGCACCCCGAATTTATGTCCTTCCTGGATGATGCGATGAACGATGGATAAGGTCGGCACAAGCACTGCCTTTTGCTGCAGCATAAGTTCAATACCACGTTCATCGATGTAGATCCCGTGTTCAATCGTTTTGACTCCGGCCGTTAATGCATTAATGATCCCTTGCGTCCCTTGGGCGTGAGCAGCTACATAGGATTGAACGGACTCCGCTTCATACACGATAGCTTTGAGCTCATCGAGACGAAACTGTGACCAGCGCGGATCATCCTTCTCCGACAACACTCCACCCGTAGAGCACACTTTGAGAAAGTCCGCCCCTTCACGAAATTGTGTACGCGCCGTCTTGATACACTCATCGACCCCATCGCAGGTAGTAAAAATATTCATTTCACTCGGTAGCATATGAATATCTGCATGCCCCCCCGTCTGACTCAACATATGGCGGGAGGTTTTGATTCGCGGCCCTTTCACGACCCCTTCTTTCATCAGATCACGAATATATACAGCAACATGACTGCCGACATCCCTCACTGTTGTAAAGCCGGCCTGAATGAGCTTAGGCAAATCCTGCAAGGCTCGTCCCATCTGCATTTCGCTCGGCTCCAGAGCGACTTGTGCCATATTCAGTGATTTGGGACCATGAATGTGGACATGGGCATCAATCATACCCGGCATGATCGTTTTACCATGAAGCTCGATAACTTCTGTTCCCTCAGGTACGATAAAGCTGCTTGCCGAACCTGCATACATTATCTTTTTTCCCTCAATAAAAACTCCACTATTCTCCAGCGGTTCCCCACCACTGCCATCAATAAGCGTCGCCCCGGTTAACCACATTCGTTTCTCCATTTCACAACATCCCTTCTATGCTATAATCATTTGTTTTTTTATATTGTTCAATTCGATGAATCGCAAGCATGTCTGCCGCCCGGAATGCAGGAATGCTATGCTGTCTGGCCAGTTCAAAAATGGTGCCTAGCTGATCATAAATTTTCGCTACATTGTTAAGCGCCCGTTCTCGTTGATATCCCTGTAATTCATCAGATACATTGATTAGTCCACCTGAATTAACAACGTAGTCAGGTGCATATAAAATTCCGCGTTCATGCAGCAGATCACCATGGCGTTCTTCCCGAAGCTGGTTATTGGCTGCACCAGCAACGATCCGAGCCTTCAATAATGAGAGTGTATCGTCATTAAGAATACCGCCCATCGCACAAGGTGCAAAAATATCACATGGCACTGTATAAATCTCGTTAACCCCAACTGCTGTAGCATTGTACTCTCGCACAGCCCGGTCTACATGCTCCTGAACCACATCGGTGACGATGAGTTCGGCACCCGCCTCTTTTAGAAAACCACATAAATGATAGGCTACACTGCCAACTCCCTGTACAGTCACCACTTTGCCGGATAAATCAGGAGAACCGTAGACTTCATTCGCTGCCGCACGAATTCCTTGAAATACGCCAAACGCGGTTACTGGTGAAGGATTGCCGCTACTTCCGAATTCAGGAGAAACCCCTGTCACATATGGAGTCTCCTGATGAATATAATCCATGTCCATTACGGTTGTGCCGACATCCTCGGCAGTAATATACCGTCCCTGTAGTGTATTCACATATTTGCCAAACGCACGAAACAAGGCCTCACTCTTGTCTTTTTTGGGATCTCCTATAATTACAGCCTTCCCACCGCCAAGCTGAAGACCAGCCGCTGCCGCTTTGTAAGTCATACCGCGAGCCAGACGAACTACATCCTCCAAAGCTTCATCCTCCGAGGCGTAAGGGTACATGCGAGTTCCCCCCAATGCAGGTCCCAACGTAGTATCATGTATCGCAATGATAGCTTTCAAGCCCGACTGCTTGTCTTGACAATACACCAGCTGTTCTACGCCATAATGATCAAGTAATGTAAATGTCAATTTGGTTCCCCCCTAGTTAATTGCGTTAGATATATTGACATTATAGAAATCATCCCTGCCCAAAGTCATTGGAGAATCCATCAGAATTCTTCATAAAAATATGTGGCTATCCACAATTGACAACAGTTTTCTATTTCAATAGACCGTTCAATATGTTAACTTATATAACAAATTCATCAGATGAGAGTTGATCGTTATGAAAGCATTGGTGGACTGGATGAGAACGACTTGGGGGACAGCAGATATTCATATCTGGAGACGGGATATGTATGATCAGCACTGGAGGTGCTGGTATCCATCAGCAGAGACAGAGTCTGATTATCCTGCCCCGGCCTGGCTGGAGGATGAACTGTTGAACTCGTCAGAGTTTCCGTCAAATAATATACAAACGTTAGCTTTCTCTATTGAACTGCTGGATCACTGCGAGATCAGAATGGCATTGCCCGAAGGAGTTGCTGTGTCCGCTAATCAACGTCTGCTACTGGAGTATTTGATTCGGGACACGCTCATGCAGGAACAGATCACTATCGAACGTGCGCATCATGAGCGCTGGCTGGGAGGACTTAGAGAGTTGACCAGTTCTCTTGATCTGAATAATTTACTCTTTAAAATATTGGAGAATTCACTCAAGGTCATTCCCGCCGCTTCCAACGCATTATTTATGATGATTGATCCGGATACTCGGAAATGGGTGTCCAAAGCCCAGATTGGATTCACAGACTCCATCTATCAAATTACTTCAGATATTGAAGAGGGTATTACCGGGACCGTTTATCGTGAGGGCAAAGGCAAAATCTATGAGGACAATACTCCAGTATTCGAGGAAATCATTCGTACGCTCAGTCTCGAAAATGTTCGCATCTTCGCCGAATCCAGCCACTACAGCGGTTTTGCCAAAAGAACGATTGCAGTGCCCGTTACGATGAAAGAAGACCGAATCGGTGTCCTGCTTGTTTATCAATATAAAGATACCAAGCTGCTAAATGAAAGCGATCTGATCAAGCTGCAAGGCTTCGCCGATCAGGCTGCTATCGCGATCTCCAATGCACGTATGGTTAATGAGCTTGTTGAAACAAATGGATATCTGGTTATTCGAAACGAAATTCATAATCTATTCACTCAACTGTCCATGGATAGCCGCTCTTTGCCAGAGATGATTCAGGCCGTTGAAAAAAATATAGGATTACCTACCTGCTTCGTTGATCTAACAAAGCAAGAGTGGTACCCTGTGCAGCATAACGTGCCCTTTACAGCTTCAGAACTGGACCAGACTTTGGGTAAAAATCTGGCTCCTGTTATACTCGATTCAGATAGACAAATTCCTTATTATATTTTCCCTGTTCATAATGGTCCGCTACTTGCCGGATGCTTTGTTGTACAGCTAAAACGCCCGCTTCGTCCACTGGACCATGATATTCTGGAGCAAGGATCCGCTGTGGTCATGCTACAGTTGGTGAACACCTACTCCATGACGGAAATGATATACCGACGGAGAAGGGATTTTTTCGAAGAGCTTATTCAATATAGGGAACCGGCCGAACTTTCTGATAAGATACAGCGCTTTGGTTTGTCTAGCCAAAAATCGATGTTTGTCTGTCTCTTACATCTTGCGGAAAATGTTCAGGATCTCAAGGAAAGCAACGTCATTATGCAGCGTTTCATTGCTCTTATCGAGAAGGAGCTCTCCGGTGAGAGCGTGCTGTTATTCAGTTCACATGAGAAGGTTACAATTCTGCTTCAGGCGCAACAAGTACGCAGCCAACAGCAGCTTGTCCGCAAGTTGAAAAACCTGGTAAAACAAAGCGTTACCTCAAGACTCCCACTTCTATATGGTGGAATCGGGGGAATGTATTCAGGTTTGGAGCATGTAGCCAGAAGTCATGAGGAAGCATCACGCACATTACTTTTTCTGCGCAAAAGCCAGCGTACAGGCATCATGCAGTATGAAGAAATTGGGATTAATCGGTTGTTTCTTCAGCAGGATATGGAAGAGATTGAGAGTTACATCCATGATGTACTTTCCCCTCTTCGCAGTTATAAATATCAGGCAGAGGAGCTCGAATTGACACTGCGTGTATATATGGAAAATAACCGTTCCATGTCACTCACAGCAGAACAGCTTCATATTCATCCCAACACGCTGTACACACGGCTGCGTAAACTGGAGGAAATTCTGGCACTGGATTTGAATGATAGCGAAGACTGGATGAAAGTATATCTCGCATGTCATTTAAGTAAAATTTATTAGTCTGCGATGCAGCTACGCAGCTTCCTTCCGCTCATCGGCACTTTCACATTTCTGCTGCCATCCGATAATCTGCTCCATCGCTGGGCACAGGAAAACGGCAGTGAGGACTAGTTCGTCTCTATTTTTCATCAGGAGAGAGGTTCACAATGGTAGCCGGTGTAATACTCATTCTTTCACAAATAGGTTTTGTAACAGGCGTTTTCCTCTTAACGTTTGGATTGTATGAAGGGGCTCAGGATAAAAAGCCATACAATTGGGGAGCTACGATCAACGGCAAATCCATTGGCGGGCTTTTCTTAATCGTGGCTTCTATGTACTGGGTGTACAATTTGACTGGAATTTATTTACCATTTTAGAGCAATGGAAGTCTTTGAAAGATTTACTATACTATACTCTATTCTATTAAGTATATAAGGCTCCTGTCGTTCTGAATCATACAGAGCTGCAGGAGCCTTGGCTATTGTGACGGGATATATCTAAATCGTTAGCCTGTTCAGACAATCGTATCTGTCCACATGAACATGTACCAAGCAACATCAGACTGTGATCTATTTTAAACGCTGCAGAATCAGACGTTTCTTGTACAGCATTTTACCTGCTTCAGCCACATCCTGGATCGTATTTTTGTTGCTGACTGAACCAAAAATCATACCCGCAACAGGCACCAGCTGGAACAGCTTTTTCCAACCAAAAGACTCACTATAGGAGTTAAATACCTCACGCCAGCCCTGCATTTGGGATACCACCTCTACCTGCTTATCCGGGTTGTCGTAATCCGCCAATTCATCAAGGATGGCTTTTTTGCCCACGATATCAGCAGAAGAGAATTGCAGACATTTTACAATAAAAACGCGCTCTAGCGGATCATCGGGATCGTAACCATAACACAGCGCCATCTCCTGCAGCACTTTCAAAGAAAGCCCCATGACGAGCGGAATGTCCGCTGCAATGGTGACGATGCCTCCAAACCCCGTTGCAGCCCCTTGTGCCGCAGCGAACTTGCTCCGACTTTCGGTGATGCTGTCCGCCACACGGTCCAGCACCTCAAGCGGTATTTTGTGCACACTATGAATTTGGGCGGTGTTCTCCGTTTCTGCATCCTGCTCTAATCGGTAAATGTAATCCGTTGTCATCGGGTAACCCGAGCGCTCGGTTTCCTCCTGCAAGAGCTTGGCTACTTTTTTCTTCTGTACAAGGAACTTGCCGCCTGTCTGCAGGTACTGGCCCACTTCGTTTAACGCATCACCAATCTTCTGCTTTAACGCCTTCGGCATCACTTTATCCAGCATGACAAACGGCAAACGCCCGATTTTATCCCAAATGAACAGATCCTTCTGTTCATTTTCCCACTTTAAAATGTGTTCAAGTTCCCGATCCAGTGTCTCGCGTGATTCCATCTATGATCCTCCTAACAGGTTGTCATGGTATATCCCCAACATTGTACTCCACCTGGCTTTCCCTGAGCTTATTATTCCGAAGTAACAACCGAATTGGTTGAACTGGAGTTCGAGTTGGGGTTAGCCTTGGAGCTTAGGCATGAGTTTGGGTTGGAGCTTGAGCTTGAGTTTGGGTTGGAGCTTGATTGTAGGTTTGGTTGTAGAATTAGCTTTGGCTTTGGGGGTGAAGCACCCCCAAACCTTCTCCAATCATTCTAACGATTTCAGATGAGCTTATTTAAGCTATATTGAGCGTTCTCACATTGTAACGATCCCTAGGAAGCTTATTTTGCCGAAAACACAAGATAAGCACCCATTTCCACATCAAATTCCTAAAATAAGGTTTCCTGAAATCGTTAGAAAATAAAAACGAGTAATATTGCCGAAATAGCGCTTCTGGAGATCGTTAGAAAAGTGTGCGGCTAAATTAGCGTAGCGCTTCAAAGGTAATCGAGCTTAGCTTGAATTTATTTTCGATGTAATTGTATACGTTACTGCCCGACTTCGGTTGCTTTCCTGCTCTTGCTCTTGCTCTTGCTCTTGCTCTTGCTCTTGCTCTTGCTCTTGCTCTTGCTCTTGCTCTTGCTCTTGCTCTTGCTCTTGCTCTTGCTCAAAGCCTCCCTGATCCAAACCTCTAATTCAAGTTTTTTTGCTCCAATCTTGCTCCACCCTTCTCCAGACATGATTAACAAAAAGAGCCTTTCGTTTAGCATGTTCTGCTAACAAAAGACTCTTCCTATAAGCGCACCTAGCGTTATTTCACCTCGGTCAAGACCTGACCATCAGGAAGGGGAACACCAAAGCTCGGCGTACCATCCTCATTCCAATGAATCACCTGAGCGCGGGCATGACGGTTTGGATCGTAGAGTGGATCACCCTCAATCTCTTTGTAGTTTCGTGCATGATAGATGAGAATATCCGTTTTGCCATCAGGTGAAACGGTAAAGCTGTTGTGTCCGGGGCCATATTGCCCATTTTCTTCACAAGTCTGGAACACCGGCTCAGGAGACTTCACCCAGCTTGCAGGGTCAAGCAGATTCGCATCTTCATCAGCGGTGAGCAGACCCATGCAGTAATGATGATTGGTTGCGCTGGCTGAATAGCTGATAAACAAACGACCATTTCGATGCAGCACGGCTGCGCCTTCATTGACTTTGAAGCCAATAATCTCCCAATCGTATTCCGGCGTTGAAATCATGACCTGTTCGCCGCGAAGCGTCCATGGATTTTCCATTTCGCTAATGTAAAGGTTGGAATTGCCGTCAATACTCGGGTCCTTCTGTGCCCAAACCAGATAACGCGTGCCTTGGTGCTCGAAGGTTGTAGCATCCAGCGCAAAGCTCTCCCATCTAGTTCGAATCTGGCCCTTTTCCACCCATGTTCCTTCAAGCGGATTAGCCGCATCATTTTCCAGCACGTACATGCGATGATCGAACAGACCGTCGTTTGTCTCGCTGGTATGGGCTGCTGCGAAGTATATGTACCACTTGCCATCAATAAAATGAATCTCCGGTGCCCAGATGTTCGCGCTCATCAGTCCTGTCTCGCGCTTCGTCCAGGCGGTCACTGGCTCAGCTTCTCTCAAAGCCTCCAGCGTCTCGGCGCGCCGGATTTCAATTCGGTCAAAAGCCGGCACAGAGGCGGAAAAATAATAGTATCCGTCCGTATGGCGGTACACCCACGGATCAGCACGCTGCTCCAGCATAGGATTGGTAAATGTCATGGTTTTGGTCATGGGAATGAACCCCTTTCATATGTGTGTGTATGGCTTGAATCTATGATGTGCTCGGCGAAAACATGGAGAGCAGGGTTAGAGAGGCACAGCAGACGTTCGCGGGCGGTAGGGCCTTGGTGCTCTCCTTGTCCTCCGATTTCTTCCTTCACCGCTCCTGGCGGTGGAAATCGGATGCCAAACTCGCACACGCGGCTCCTTCCTCCCTCTCACTGCTGGTGCCCCATGGCGCTGGCTGCAACATCTCCGTGCGCCTCGCGCTGCTCTCGCTTGTGCAGCGCGCCCCTCGCTGACCCTCATCCCGGGTCAGCGATCTACTCAGCTGCGCTGATTTGTTTGCCCCAGACCGCGATGCCGCGGTCGTTCAGGCCGGTTACCACCAGCGCAGGCTGGCTCCGCTCCCAATCCCAGGATGGGAGCAGCCTTAGCTCTTCCGTGGAAGCGCCGCCCGCAGGACTCTCCTTCCACGATAGCGTTAACGTTTGCTTACCATCAAACGTCCAGGTGCCTGAACCGTTCTCGCTTTCGATTTTACCTTTCGCGGTTAGCGTATAAGGCACTGCCTGCACCTGTCCATTCACAGCCGGATCAAGCGTCATTCCTTCCCAGGTTCCGGCAATCATCGAATCGGGAATATCCTGCGTTGTCTCACCCGCATAACGTTCCGGCGAGACGACAGGCCAGCCGTCCTTGGTCCACAGCATTTTACGCACATGCAGATACGGCCAGTTTTTGTCCGTCTCTCCCCGGGCATGGTGCACGATGTAATAATCATCGCCATCTTTCAGCACTGAATTGTGTCCCGGGGCAACCCAGCCCTCCCCTTCGGTAAAACGGTATCCTCCCAAAATTTTAGTGCCAATCTCATACTGCGGCAAATGCTCCGTGTCTAACATGTTATTCCCGTTCATGTCCGTGTAAGGCCCTGTAATGGAATCGGCACGCGCTACACGTACGTTATAATCCTCGAACAGGGAATCATATGAGACGAACAGATAATATTTTTGAAACTCAGGATTGTAGACAATATAGGGCCCCTCAACTGCGCCCTCTTCGGTTGCCCGATCTCTTGCGGCAATACGGGTACCGTACCCCTCTTCCTTGAACTTGCCCGTATCCGGGTCAAGCGGTGCTATATAAATCCCGTCGAAAAATGAACCGTATACCATCCATGGGTTGCCCAAGGCATCAAGCACCGGATTGGCATCAATGGCATTCAGACCGTCCTTCTCCTGACCGGCCGTCTTCACCACAAGTCCCTCATCCTTCCAAGGTCCTTCCGGAGATTTGGAGGTCTGCAAGCCAATTGCAGACTGCGTGCTGCCAAAGCTGGAGGCAGAATAATACAATCGGTACGTATCCCCAGCCTTGATAATATCCGGTGCCCACAAGTTTGTCGCTCCCGTCCAGTCCAGCGCTTCCTTCGGAATGCCCGGCAGAGCCTGCCCCACCCATTTCCAGTGGATCAGGTCATCTGACTTGCGGACCATCACACCGGGTTTAGGCTCTCCTGCCACACGTACGTCCGTGGAATAGACGTAGTACCCTTGGTCTGTTTTGATAATAGCCGGATCATGTGCATTGTTCACTGTCCATTTGGATTCATCGTCCAGAATCGAAAGATCATACAGCTTCGTATCCTGCGGAGCTTCCGGAAAAACGGGTGGATTCGCCGTATTCCCGCCATCTGCACAGCCTGTCACGCCCATAAGCATCAGCAACATGAATGCCACAACTCCCTTCCTCGCCTTGTGCGGCCCCTTTGGTTCTCTGCAATATCTCCAATCTACTCGTGCTTCTCGTCTCTCCGACACTTTCCATTCTTTTCGTTCGCTTGCTTCCTTCCGTTCCATCCGTTCCTCCCATGCTCTCCACACTCTCCGTGCTTTCATCACCATCACCCTTTGACCCCTGAAATCGCCACCGACTCGATAATTTGCTTCTGGAAGATCAGAAAGATAATCAGAACAGGCAGCAAAGCAACGATCGACGCAGCCATAATAAGCGGATAATCCGTTTGTATCGCATATGTCGCGTTAAAGTTCGCAATTACGAGCTGCAGCGTCTGCTTTTCCGGTGAATTCAAATAAATAATCGGTGCCAGATAATCGTTCCAGATGCCCATAAACCACAGAATCAGCTGTGCAGCGACGGCCGGTTTGATCAGCGGAAATGTAATGCTGGAGTACAAGCGGAAGTAAGAGCTTCCGTCAATCTTCGCCGCTTCAATGATTGCATCCGGTACACTGAGCAGATATTGCCGCAGGAAAAAGATCATAATCACGTTCCCGAACAACCCTGGAACAATGAGCGGCAGCAAGGTGTCCACCCAGCCTAGCTTGGAGAACATCATGAATTGCGGAATCATCACCGTTGGATAGGGAATCATCATAGACGCCAGCAAGGCGAGAAACAGTTTGTTTTTATGCGGAAATCTCAGCTTGGCAAAAGCAAATGCAGCGAGACTCGACGTAAATGTGCCTACCACCGTCACACTGAGTGCTACAATAAGACTGTTTTTGATACCGCTGAGCAGCGGCCCTGCTTCCCAAATCTCTTTATATTTACCAAACTGGAACACCTCCGGAATCCATACCGGCGGCAGCGCGAATACATCCTGCTTCTCCTTGAGCGAGGTGGACAGCATCCAGAGCAAAGGTGCAATCATCGCAATCGCACCGATGGACAGAACGATAAATATGATGGAGTTTGTTACCTTCCTTCTTTGACTGTAAGACATCTCCCGTTCAGCTCCTCTCCTCGCCCATTAATCCCCGTCGTAGGCTGATCTTTCGTTTAGTTTGAATTGCACAAGCGTAATAACAAAGATAAACAATCCGAGAATCATGGCCATCGCTGACGCGTAGCCCATCTGCAGGTTGCTGAACGCCTTTTGCCAGATGTAAAACACAATCGAAGCCGATGCATATTCCGGTCCGCCTGTAGGCGTCATAATGTTCATCTCGGTAAAAATCTGTGAACCCCCGATAATATTGGTTACCACAAGGAAAAAAGTAACAGGCTTCACCATCGGCCAGGTGATATTGCGAAAAATCTGAAATCCGTTGGCGCCGTCCAGCTCTGCGGCCTCGTAATACGTGCGGGATACACTTTGCAGTGCTGCCAGATATAACAGCATCGTGTAGCCAAGACCTTTCCAGACGGTCATGATAATCAAGGCCGGTTTGACCGTATCTTTGTTTGCCAGCCAGTTCGGACCTTTAATGCCAAACAGGTCGAGGAACTGGTTTACCAGACCATAGTCTCCGTTGTACGCCCAGTTCCACATGATGGATACGGCCGCCAGAGATGAGATAACCGGTATGTAGTAGATCACACGAAATGTGGTCGTACCCGGAATTTTACGATTCAGTCCCATCGCCAGCAGCAACGCAAGCAACAAACCAATCGGAATGCCGAGCATCAGGTAAAACGTATTAAACATCGCCTTGTAAAAAAGATCGTCGGTCAGCAAATCCTTGAAATTGGCTAGTCCGATAAAGTTCATCTGTCCAAGTCCGTCCCAATCCGTGAACGAACCGTAGAGCGAGTAGAGGAACGGGAACAACACAAAAATCAGAAGCCCCAGTAGTGGAGGCAAAATAAACAAGTATCCATACATCATCTCTTTGCGATACAAACTTGATTTCGTATTCACGTGTTCACCCCTGTTTCTAAGATCAGCATGTGGCATACATCGACTGGCCTTTTGGAATCCTGGCTTATGCTCTGTTCCGGTCAATACATGCCACATGCCCGTATGGAATCTGGCGATATCTTCTAACGAGCAAGATGCCAGCAGCATCGGTTCAGGCTGCTGGCATCCTCTCTTTCCTATCTATTTATTCTGGGATTTTTTCTCCTGCTCCACCGCTTTATCCAGCAGCTTCTGCATTTTCGGTTGCTGCTGCTTCACATAATCTGCGGCAGTCATCTTTCCATCCAGTACCGGTTGAATGTCGGTAAAGAACATGTCATACCATTCCGCGTTATACGTGTAGTTGCCCGGCAACGCACGTCCGTAGTCTTTTACGATATCAATGAATTCCTGTTTGTTCTCCGGCTTCGTTGAGGTGTCTTTAGCCCACTCATCGGCCATATCAAGCAAATTCGGAATCTGAACTTTCGCGTCTACCAGTTGTTTCATGCCTTCTTTCGAAGCTGTGAGGTAGTTCACCAGCTCAGCCGCCTCTTCCGGGTGCTTCGTTTTGGCGGATACCCCGATCCCCAGCGAACCGATCCATGTTGCCGATTTACCAGTCGATCCCGCCGGGAAAGGCAGCAAATCATAATCGAACGGAAGCTTTTCGAAGGTACTCATATCCCACGGACCTACAGGGAAGAAGGCCATCTCGCCTTTCATCCAGCGCTGATACGTATCGAGCGTTTGTGCTTCTTCAATGGAAGGTGTGATTTTGTATTTGTTCTGCATATCCGCAAAAAATTGCAGCGCTTCTGCGAATTTCGGATCATCAATCGTTACTTTGGTTTTGCTCTCATCCAGCCAGTCAGCCCCGTTACTCCATACAAAAGCCTGCAGTGCCCACTGTACGTTAAATCCTGTACCGAACACATCGGGTTTGCCATCACCATTGGTATCCTTGGTTGCCTGCTGGTTCACCTTGATGAACTCTTCCCATGTATACGGCTTGTCCTTGTCAGGGAAGGGAATGCCTTCTTTTTCAAAAAGAGTCTTGTTGTATCCCAGTGCAAACGGCCCGACATCCTTAGGCATGCCATAAAGATCGCCTTGTCCTGCCATCTTGCCATCATAACGATACAGATCAATTCCATATTTCCAGATATTATCCAGATTGATATCCTTGTTTTTCTCGATATAAGGTGTCAGATTCATCAGCACATTGCTGTTTACGTAAGCCTTCATATCACCTGGAGCGAAATAAAATACGTCAGGCATGCTGTTGCCTGTAATCGCTGCACGAAGCTTGGTTGCATACTGATCAGCAGCGGTCACAATGATCTTTACTTTAACGCCAGGGTGCTCTTCTTCAAATTTCTTCACGACCGCCTGATACGCTTTCTGCTCGTCCGTTCCTCCGCGGAACATAAACGTCAGCTCTTTATCCCCGCTTCCTGAACCTGTGCCTCCGCTTCCCCCTCCGCAGCCTGCCAGCACCAGTGCAGTAACCAGCATTAGCAGCATAGACGTGATCCAACTCTTTCTCTTGACCATATGAACCCCTCCTGATCTGGACTTGTAAACGTATTCATGATGAAGAATCAGCTTTTCTGTTGTTAAATTTATCAAATCCAGATCGATTTAGTCAATACTTTATTAAAACATTTTATATTTATTTAAAATAAACAACGTACTAATACGTCGGCCACCCGTTTGCATCCCAAAGCAGATCGTTAATCAGCAATTTCGGATTACCGTTATCTGTTGCATCATAAGCATGGCGTACGATAAGATTGCCGTTAACCACGTCTTGCCCGCCTGGACCTTTCCATCTCACATTGCCTGCATCCAAAATCGTACCGCCACCGTTCATCATATTCACGCCGTTTTTGTCAACGTAAGGCCCTGTAATGCTGGTTGAGCGTCCATAGACCATTTTGTAGGTGCTGTTCACACCTTTACAGCAGGAATCAATGGAAGCAAACAAATAATAATACCCGTTGCGATACGTGATACTTGGGGCTTCAATCGCTCCCCCGTTATTCGGCCGTGCTGCAATGGAAGAGATGCTGCCTGTCGGTTTCATCGTATTTTTGTCCAGCTTCACAATCTTCAGTCCACTCCAGAACGACCCGAAAGCAAGCCATGGATTGCCAGAAGCATCAATGACCAGTTCCGGATCAATGGCGTTATAGTTATTCGATGTTGTGGATTGTAGCACCAGTCCCTCATCCTTCCACTGACCTGCTCCAACACTGTTTGCGGATGCAAGCCCGATCGCAGACCTGTTCGAGCCAAAGGTCGAAATGGAATAATACAGCCACACCTTGCCGTTGTAGCGCTGCACATCAGGTGCCCACACGTCCAGATTGGCCTGCGCCGGAACAGCAGTATTCCACCAGGATGGCTCACTCAAAAAAATCTGTGGTACACGATACCACGATGTTCCGTTATCTGATTTCAGCACCTGAATACCCGGGCCGGTGGAGAAGGTGTACCATGAATTGCCCTCTTTGATGATGGATGGATCATGAACAGCGATGTCTCCTGTCAGATTCCAGAACGCGGCTAACGCCTTGGACTGTCCTGCAAGCACCAGCACCAATACAAGCAATGCCGGCATTGCCCAACGTCTTTTTGTTGAACGTTGTAAGCCTCTCAAAATCTTCTTTAAGCTGAATTTCTCCATAACACAACGCCGCCTCTCCTAAATAAAATGGTTGCTTTGGTTCATGAAGTATTAAATCAATTTAAGTATAATAGGATTATAAAAGCGGTTACATCACAATTCAATGGTATATTTCAAATATATATAAATTAATTCAAAGTTTTAATTCAAAGTTTTAATTCAAATAAACAGAACTACATAAGTTGAACAAAGATTTTACACAGCCCACTCCGATGACAGAATAACCTTCCAATCGCTGTTATCTCCAGATTTTCTGAATTCCCTTTTCCAAAGGGGAAAATCCAGTGATAAAGGCGGACGATTCGCTTTTTCAGGTTCTTTCTGTCCTCTCCGTTAGAGTGTAAATGAATCGTTCAACTTATATAAAATATAGGTTTATTTTTAACTCCCCCAGGGTATAACTCCGTTTTCTCAGCTCTTTCTTTCCAGCATGTAATGATTTATAATTATCTGAAATAAAACAGTCAAATGTGCAAAAGTCTGCGTAAATAGGCTTTGTTCAGAACGGGGAAAGGACATCCACCTATGATTTATATTAAAGATCTGATGTCAGGTGTGAACATTTTCAAAGCACTCAGTTCCGAAATTCGCATTCAGATTATCGAGCTGCTGGCCAGAAACCAAAGTCTTAACCTTAATGACCTCGCAACCAGGCTCGGACTTAGTAACGGTGCAATTACAATGCATATCAAAAAGCTTGAGGAGAGCGGACTGATCGAGATTAACACGGCGGTTGGCAAACACGGCATTCAGAAGATCTGTTACCTTAACGAGGAAAAATTAATGGTCGATCTGCGCTCACAGGAGATTCACAATCGGTATGAGGTTGAGATTCAGGTCGGGCATTACAGCGACTATCAGGCAGCCCCTACGTGCGGCATTGCAACGAAAGACAGCATTATCGGGGAATTTGATGACCCGCGTTATTTTGCCGACCCGCTTCGGATTGATGCGGAGATGATCTGGCTGGCGGAAGGTTATCTGGAATATCGTATTCCTAACTATCTCAAGCCTAATCAGACGTTTAACGAAATCCAGCTGTCTATGGAGCTCGGCTCGGAGGCCCCTGGTTTCTGTGATAATTATCCGTCCGATATTTACTTCTATATCAATGGCAAAGAGATCGGGCTCTGGACAAGTCCAGGCGATTTTGGCGATACACGCGGCACGTTCAATCCAGACTGGTGGCCTCCGCATCTGAATCAATACGGCATGCTGAAGCTCATTCGCATTACGAAGGAAGGCAGCTATATCGACGGATGCCGGATTTCGGACGTCACGCTGGATGATATCGGACTGGATTACAAAAGTGATATCCATTTTCGGATCGCGGTCACCGACGGCCCTGTGAATAAACGCGGCCTGACCATTTTCGGCAAAAGCTTTGGCAACTACGGTCAAGGTCTGCTGGCTCGGGTGTTATATAACGTACAGGAAGACTAGGCCTCTAAACGATCTATCATAACCTGTTTCCTTCTAGAGAAGGGAATCAAGAATGTCGGTACAACAGTGATTGGAAGGTTGAAGAAAAGGAATAACGGGTGGGATTCTTTTGAAACTGGAACGGTTAGTCTCGATCATCTATAAGCTGCTGAATCATGAGGTATTGTCTGCCTCTAAACTTGCGGAGGAATATCAGGTGTCGCCCAGAACGATCTATCGGGATATAGACGTCCTCTGTGCGGCGGGTTTCCCGGTCGTTTCCCATCAGGGAATGAACGGCGGATATGGCATGATGGACGGTTATAAAATGGATAAGAGCCTGCTCGGTTCGTATGACGTACATGCCTTGATTACCGTGCTTACCAGTCTCTCTACCGTTTTTCATGATGCGCGTGCCCAAGGCACGATTGAGCGTTTGCAGACGATTGGTAATCAGCATCAGAAACCAAGCTTGACTGTAGACCTCGATACCCATCGTACAGAGCCAGACTCCCTACCGTACCTTCGTGCGGGAATCATACAACATCAGACGGTACAATTTGATTATATTAATGCAAAAAACGAGCGGTCCGCCCGGGAACTGGAGCCTGTTCGACTCCAATATAAATATCGCAGCTGGTATGTATATGGATATTGCAGAAGCCGGCAGGATTATCGGGAATTCCGGCTGTCGCGGATGTTAAATGTACATCTGACAAACCGTTCTTTTAAACCCCGCATGATCCCCGCTGATGAAGCTTCTTCCTCCCCTTCTGACTCACAGGATTCCATGACGGATGTAGTGTTTCGGGTATACCCGGACGCACTCGCAGAGGCTATGGATCATTTCCAGCAGGCAGACAAACAATTTCATGAGGATGGGAGCATGACGATGCGTATTCAGATTCATCGACCGCTCCAGGCTCCGTGGTTATGGTCATTCCTGCTCAGCCTGGGGAGTGGTGCAGAGGTGCTTGAACCTGCAGCACTGAGGGATATTCTGGAGACAAAACTGCGAAATGCACTGAAACGTTATAACCAGGTTGATATGTGAAGTGTGGATAGCGCTGAAAGCACTGGTAGTCCCTGCTCGGTTAGCTTGATTTCAAAATTCGGTAAAATCCCGGTAAAATCGAAGTAGAAGTATGACACGCTGTTGTCATACTTCTTTTTTTATAATCTTTTCAGCAAGATAGCACTATTTCATTGAACTAATCGCCAAATTAAAGGAGACGATCTTTATGAATCATCCGCAACAAATGTATCATTATCATGTTTGGGCATCACAGACCATCATGCAGCGCATTCAGGAGCTCCCGCCTGCTGTACTGCATCAGGAAGTTGGCAGCTCCTTTCCTACTCTCGCTCATGCTCTGAGTCATCTGTATGCCGTCGATCAGATGTGGTATCTGGTCCTAACCGGAACAGGCATGCCTGAAGCTTTGCAGCTCTGTATGCCGCGCAACGGAGAAACTTTTGCCACGATAGAAGAATACGTTAATCGTTATGACGAGCTATCCGATCAGTTCCTTGATTGGTTCCGTCAGCAATCAGATTTGGAGCAAACCATTCCACTCGACAATCCCTTTGCGGGCCTACGCCAAACCAGTCTCGCAGAGATCATTTTTCACCTGGTCAATCACGGAACCTATCACCGGGGCAATATCTCCACCATGCTGCGTCAATTGGGTCATGCCTCTGTCATGAACGACTACTTCCGTTTCTGGTACGAAGGCGAAGGCTCCAATGAAGTTGCAGATTCTGATGCTGTTGTATAAGCATGTACTGCTTGAAGTCTATTACACATGATGGAAGGTCTTGGATCTGATGCAATCTCTCTCACCTGAAAATGTACTCCCCTTTACTTCCAGAGAAGAGTTAAGGCTGTGGTTAGAAGAGCATGGAACCTCACATGCATATTGCTGGGTTCGTGTCAGCATAAAACCACACGCCGAAACAATCTTATATCTGGATGCAGTTGAGGAGTCGCTGTGCTTTGGCTGGATTGATGGAGTGAAAAAGAAAACCGCTGACAACCGGCTGTTACAGCGCTTATCTCCACGCAGCTGCAAGAGTTCATGGACCGAGTTAAACAAGGAGCGTGTACGTCGTCTGAACAGGCTTGGTCTTATGCGGGATGAGGGCAGAAAAGTTCTGCCTGATCTGAACCCGGAAGCTTTTGTCATCGAAGACGAGATTCAACAAAGGTTAATAGCAGACAGGCAAACCTATGAAAATTTCCTGGCATTTCCTCCGCTGTATCAACGCGTTCGCATCGACACCATTCAAAGTGTAAAACGGCAGCCTGAGCTGTTTCAGAGCAGACTTGATAAATTCATCATGCATACGAGGGTAAACCAAATGTATGGTCAATGGCACGATGACGGAAGATTGCTACTTGATTAAAAGATGAATCCGGCTTGTTCGTTCCAAAAAATATAGTTAGAAGCACATTGTTCCGAACGATTAACACATCAAAGCAGGAGCTTCCCATGGAGAAGCTCCTGCTTTGATGTAAGAGCAATTTTGTTTTTAAATAGGAGAACATAGGGAACAAAAGATCATTTTTGCAGGTGCTTGTTTCTATGCTGTAACTGTATATTATGCTTTTAATCCACATCGTCTTTGGCACCCGCATTTTGCCTGAATCCTTTGGGAGACCTTCCATAAGCTTTGGTGAATTGTCGTGTGAAGTAATTGCTGTCATTGTATCCGCATTCATATGAAACCTCAGTAATCGGAAGACTGCTATATTTTAAGAGGTGACATGCTTTTTCCAAACGAAGCTTATGCATATACGAGATGGGTGTTGTACCGTAATAGGATTGGAAAATGCGATTGAGATGTCTCATTGAAACATTCGAATGACCAGCTATTTCCTCCAGCGACAACGGCTCCAGATAATGATCCTCGATATAGGAGATGGCATTAGCCAGATGCATGAGATGATTGCCTTCGATTCCGTTCTCCTGCGTATCGTAATGCCGCGAAAGATAAACAACCATTTCCGTAAAGCGTGAAAGCAGCATCGTCTGATACCCCTGCTGCCTGTTATGATATTCCTCAATCATCATGGAAATCAAAGACTCGACATAATCCAGACCGGAGATGGGCAACGCGAGCTTGGAAGCATATGAATGTGCATTGCGATACATAGGTTCCAGCACAAACAAAGCCTGAAATCCGTTCGATTTCCGTAGATCAGGGCCGATCGAAGCGAGCATTTCAGGTCTGAACATAATGTTGCAGATCTGAAAATCATGGGGTTCCCTGTATGCATGAGGTGTGGAACCATTAATAACAAACGCATTTCCTTTTTTGATAAAAAACGACTCATTGTTAACGATATGCGTGGCATGGCCTTTAAGCACAATGACAAGTTCGGAGAAATCCGCATGCCTGTGCAGCTCTGTATCCTCATCATGTCCGCCGTATTGAATATAAAACGGGAACTGTACATCCGATGTGAACCATCCCAGATACGCGTTGCTCAGTTGTCTCACCTCCCAAACCCCTTGCTGAATTGAATGTCTATATCATGCTATTCCAGGACTGAAAAATCAAGGTATCCAACTCGAGGTGCCGATATAATTCCTCATATACACCAGACAGATGTGATGCAGCAGCTCGAGGAGGTGGCCGCAGAGCAGCATCAGAATATGCTGGTATTTCAGTTTTTTTTCAATGGTTTGCAAGCGCATTCAACAAAAAATCAACAGGGGGTTATATTTTGGCTCAATGGATAAGAAACATCTCGAAGCTCTCCGTCACACTTACGCTCTCGATGAGCTTGCTGGCCGGATGCGGCAGCAACAATCAGGAAGTAGAGAACGGTAATACTTCCGAGGATCAACTTTCTCCCGTAACCTTCAGCTTCTTTGGCGCAGATGCCAATCCAAACTGGAATAACATGCAGGATGCGGTTGGAAAAGAGATTACAAGACAAACCGGGGTATCCCTGAACGCTGAATTTGCTGTTGCTGACCCTTCACAACGACTAGCTCTGATCTCGGCCAGCGGAGATTACCCCGATCTGATCAGCCCCAAGGGTGATTTGGATAAACTCGTTGATGCCGGAGCAATGCTGGATCTCACCGATCTGATCGAGGAACATGCACCCAATCTCAAAAAACTGTTTGGTGAACAGATCAAACGTTTACGCTACAGCAATGAAGACCCATCCATATATGTTATTCCCACGTATTCTTCCATAGACGGAGTCAATTTCGTAGCAGGAAGTGGTTTCGAGCTCCAGCACCGTGCGGTGAAGGAAGCCGGATATCCAGAGATTAAAACGGTACAGGATTTCGAAAATGTCATTCGCAATTATCTGGAGAAGCACCCTGTGGATGAAAAAGGAAATCCCAACATCGGTCTCACCCTCAATGCCGATGATTGGCGCATACAGATTACCGTGACCAATCCTGCGGCGGAAACAACCGGTAAATCCGGTGACGGCGAGTATTATATAAACCCTGAAACTTACGAAGCCACATATCACTTCCGCACGGAAGGTGAGAAGGAATATTTCCAGTGGCTCAACCACATGTATAATACCGGTCTGCTCGACAAGGAATCCTTTGTTCAGAAGAACGATCAGTATCAGGCTAAAATTGCTTCAGGCCGGGTTATTGGTCTGACGGATGTAGACTGGGGTTATGGTGATGGGGAGAAGGCACTCAAGGCCGAAGGAAAATATGATCAAACTTATGGTCATTATTCTGTTATGCTTTCGGATCAATACAAGGATAACCGTTTCCAGTCCACAGGTTTTATGGCTGGGTGGGGTGTAGGCATCACTACCGCTTGTAAAGACCCCGTTCGAGCCATTCAATTTTTGGACTTCCTTGCTTCCGAGCAAGGGCAGATTCTGAACAATTGGGGAATTCAAGGCCAGCATTATGAACTGCAGAATGGCAAGCGTGTAGTACCTGCAGAAGTTCAGGAGCGCATCGTTAACGATAATATTTCGTTCAGCCGGGAATCCGGGATAGGCTTCTATACAAATCTGGGCGCTCATTACGGAGATGGAGTCAAGGATTCTACAGACAATTACTTCACTAAAAATTACCCGGAACAGATCGTGGAGAATTATACCGCTGCAGATAAAGAAACACTCCAGGCCTATAACGCCAACACATGGATGGATTTATTTCCAAATGAAAAAGACTTTCCCGTGAAACCTTGGGGAGCTGTATGGAATATCTCTGTCCCAAGTGAAGATGAGATCAACGTCATTGCCAACAAGGTCAAGGATATCACCTGGCGCCAGATTCCGCTGGCCATCATGTCCAAACCGGAGGAGTTCGAAAGTATCTGGAATGATTATCAACAGAAGCTGCTTGATGCCGGGGTTGAAAAAATGGAAAAGGGCTTCACGCATTACGTTCAGAATCGCGTTAAGCTCTGGAATGAATAGAGGTGTGATCCAGATGAATTATTCAAATCCGATTATTCCGGGATTCTACCCTGATCCGAGCATATGCCGGGTCCAGGATGACTACTATCTGGTGACCAGCACGTTTGAATATTTTCCCGGCGTACCCATTTTTCACAGCAAGGATCTCGTGCATTGGCATAAGATTGGCCATGTTCTGACGTCCACTGAACAGCTTTCACTTGGCAATGCATGGCGGTCCGGGGGCATCTACGCCCCCACTCTCCGTTATCACGAGGGCTGTTTCTACATGGCGACCACCAATGTCAGCAGCGGTGGCAACTTCTATGTGCGAAGTGAACAGGCTGAAGGCCCATGGTCACGACCTGTCTATGTGGCTCAGGACGGGATAGACCCTTCCCTTCTCTTTGATGAAGATGGTCGTGTATACTTTCAGTCAGCTTGCAATGGACAGGACGGTGAAGGAATTTATCAATGCGAGATTGATATCTCAACGGGCCATAAACTATCCGAGAGTCGTCTGATCTGGAAGGGAACTGGCGGTGCTGCTCCCGAGGCTCCTCACCTTTACAAAATTAACGGTTTCTACTACCTGATGATTGCTGAAGGTGGAACGGAGTACGGACATATGGAGACCATTGCGCGCAGTGATGCTCCATATGGGCCACATGTACCGTGTCCACATAATCCGATTCTGTCCAATCGCAGCCTGAAATCGAGCATCCATGCTGTGGGACATGCAGACCTTGTACAAACACAGGATGGCAGCTGGTGGGCTGTATGCCTTGGTATTCGCCCGCCTGCCTATCCTATGCGGCATCATCTGGGGCGGGAGACGTTTCTGGCTCCTGTAACCTGGACGCCTGATGGCTGGCCAATGATTGGCGAGAACGGCCGACTGCATGCTGTTATGGACAGTCCCAACCTGCCCGAATTCAAATGGCCTGCCCCGGTGTCTCTGGATCATTTCGATCAGCCTGCGCTCGGACTGGACTGGATTCACCTGCGCAATCCTGCTCCGAATAGCGTTTCACTCCATGAATCTCCAGGGCATCTCACGTTGTATGGAAACTCAGCCTCACTGGATGACGGGAAAAATCCAGCCTTTGTAGGGCGCCGCTTGAGTCATTTCTGTTGCAGCATAGCTGCCATGCTTGATTTCGAGCCAGCCTATGAGAATGAAGAAGCAGGATTAACGGTGTTTATGAATGAGAAGTATCATTATGATCTGGCTGTTAAACGTATCCATGGAGAAAAGAAATGGATATGGCGGCGTATGGTCGGCTCACTGAGACTGGAAGAGGTGCTGGATTGTAATTGTGGTGATGGCCCTGTAACGTTGCATGTGGGGGCTGACCCTGATCAATTTACATTTTCAATAAAACATGAATTATCAGATATTTATTCTCCGGGCTCTGCGGAAACACACTTGCTTTCCAGCGAGGTAGCAGGAGGTTTCACCGGTATCATTGTTGCGATGTATGCATACTCTCCGGCAGCGGCCCCAACTCCCGCACGGTTTGACTGGTTTAATTATGAACCTGCACCGCGGGATTAATCGGAAAAAGCCGATTTCGGGGACGTGCTGAAAAAATATGATATAGGCTCGGTTTAAGTTATGCTAAAGACACTTTGGGTTGAGTATATAAGATATCATAGAGGCATTGAAGGCATACTGGAGATACAAGAAGATACGTCGGAGACTCGTTGGAGACACATCCAAGAGATGTCGAAGATAGTCGAAGATATGAAGGGTACGACGGAGATACTGAAATGATACACCCTAGACTCAGTCGAGACACATCCATGAGATGTCGAAGACATGAAGGGTACGACGGAGATACTGAAATGATACACCGTAGACTTAGTGGAGACATATCCATAAGATGTCGAAGACATGATGAAGTCATGTTGAAGTTACAACTTAAAGCTTCTAACGAATTCAGGAGACGCTATTATGCCAATTTTCAACCTTCTGAGATTCTAACGATCTCCAGAAGCCTTATTGTCCCAATTTATCCCTTTTCGGAGGTATTTTGGACCGAATTTACTGAAATAGCGTCTCTCAGAATCGTTAGGTTTGGAAACATCCCATATTCGCTCCAATAAGGTCTGTGGAGATCGTTAGCGCTTGAAGCAAAGCAACAACTTCCAGCAACTTCATCTCCAACTAAAAAAACCATCTGGCCTCCGTTCTCCCTGGGCGTGTCTCGAAATTTACTGTAGTACATCATTTACTGCCCTTTCGTCCCCTGCTGCGTCACTTTCCCTTGACGTGCCCTGGCACGCCAGTGGAAAACATCCGGGCTTGGAACGAAATTTCAGCAAAGTTGGCTTCCCCAGGAGAACGGTTTGCCATTTACTTCAGCTTTTTCAGATACACCCTCAGTTCAGTGTTAAACAGATCCACACTTGGTTTTTGTACAACACATTCCCTCAGAGAATACGGTCCGCTAGATGGTTTTTCTGGTTTTTATGGTTTTATGGTTTTTCTGGTGTTCTGGTTTTTATGCTTTTCTACTTCTCTACCGTTCCTCCCGTTACCTAATTTGCTTGCTGCTCAAGCAACAGGTGATACATGTGGCTGACCAACCTCGTCATGAAGCTGGGCACTGCGTGCTGGAAGCTGCACGCAGTATACAACCGCGTACCCTGGCTTTATTTACCGGAAGGCTGTGCTTCAGCGATGTAGCCTGTTGGAATTTCGGCCTCTGCCGTCACTTTGGTAATAACCATCGGGTACATCTTGTCTGGATCAGGCTGCAGGATAGAATATTTGACAATCGCCCGATTATCCTTCTCCAGCTTGACTTCATCAATCTTCAATCCGTACCCCGGATGCGGCATTTCGGCAGTCAAGGTCACTTTGCTTGTTTTGTCATCCACCTTGCTGATTGTTACCTCAGGTACGATGCCTTGCTGGCCTTCCCCTGGATTCGTTGGAGCCGGTTCAGTTGAACCGCCGCCGCTATGCTGATCCACAAACTCAAGCGCATTGAAAATCATGCTTGCTGCCTCCATACGGGTAAGCGACTGATCCGGGCGGAAATTCCCGTCCTTGTCCAGCTCAATGATGTTCATATTCAGCAGGTTCTGGACCGCAGATATGGCGTCCTTACTTAGTTTATTTTCATCCTTAACTTCATTATACTTCATGATTACGGGATAATTCCCGGTTGTGCCAATTCCCTCATGTAGCAAAATAACAAATTGCTCACGTGTCATCTTGCCCTGCGGGTTCACTTCTACCGGAATGGACAGACCATTCTGAGTGGCTGCTTGCACAGCATCCGCATACCAGGTGTTCGGACTGATTTTAGTCTGAGCAGCAGCTTCCGCATATGCATTTTTCAACCCAAACGCTTTGACAATCATCTGGATACCTTGCGGCTCGGACAAAGCTGCATCTGGACGGAACAGATCGGCCGTTACTCCGTTTACGACCCCTTTCGATTTCAATGAATCTACAACCGCCTTTTGCCCCTCATCCTTGATGTCGGAAAATGCAAATACCGAAGCTCCTCCTGCTGTCAAAGAAACGCAAAGTGCAAGTGTTGCAGCCAAACCTTTTTTATGTTTCATTTCCTGGCACCTCCATCATATTAGTAAAACCTTTTTATCACCTTTTCATCCCTACAGACGGGACACCCCCGGAAAATGTTTCAGTTCACTTGGCAATTGGTGAATACAATTTCATAAACATGCATATGAATTGCTGCGTATCTGTAACGTATGTTATGTTGTCATATCACCTGCAGAACCGTATGTAGACTGTGTAAAACGTGCATTTCACCTATAGATAGGTATTCTCATTTTGAAGTGTTCCCTTGGCGTATTTCTTTTCACAGTTGCTTGTGGATCTGCTGTAAGCTTCCCGCTTTCAAGGATGAGCAGGTTCATTGACAACATCCCACATTAGCGCGAAAATATAAATAGAGAATTCATCATATGACGGATAAATTACAAACAAGTTCGCATACAGTAAGAGGGCATGACACGCTAACATCGAGGTGTCTGCCCTTTTCTTGACTTCGTTTGTATGAAAGAAGCGCTCCAATCGTTCCATAGTTCTAACCAACCAAAGGAGAACCCACACCTATGTCCAAAAAAGGTTTGCTGCGCGGTTATGTGTTATCCCATTGGCCTATCTATCTCCTGGCTATTCTTTTAATCATTGCGTCCAACGTTGGCCAGGCCTCCTTGCCCCGTATTCTGGGCAGCTTCACGGATCAATTAATGCAAAACTCACTTCAGATGCAGACGGTGATTCGTTACAGCTTGTCCCTGCTTGCGGTTGCCATTGCTTACAATTTGCTGTTTGGCACCGGCCAATTCATGATTATGAAGCTAGGCCGCCGTTTCGAATTCATGACACGGGAGCGGATTTTCCGCAAATTTTCCGAGCTTAGTGAGCATTATTTTTCCAAACAGGGCAACGGCAAGCTGCTCAGCTATTTCATGAATGATGTTACCTCCGTCCGTGAAGCCATCTCGAACGGGGTTACCATGACGACCAACGCAACGTTTCTGCTGCTTTCCTGTATCGTGATGATGCTGCTGAGCGGAATTCCGCTCACACTGATCCTGATCAGCATTGTGCCCCTGCTTGCGATTCCTTTTCTGGTTGTATTCTTCGGCCCGCGAATACGAAAGCGCTCCCGGGATGTGCAGGAAGCTCTCGCCACGATGACGGAGTCTGCCGAAGAACAGCTCGGCGGTATTCGTGTGATCAAAACGTTTGCCATTGAGGACAGTGCATGTTCACGTTTTGGCGCAACGGTTGATGATATTAAAACCAAGCAGCTTCGCCTGGTTCGACTGTCTTCCCTCTTTCAAGCTGCGCTGCCTTTGCTGGGCGCGTTGTCTCTCGTTGTGTCCTTGCTGGTTGGCGGCATTCTGACGATGCAGCATTCCATTACGCTGGGCAGCTTTGTTGCACTGACCTTATATTTGCGCATGATTATGGGCCCGCTCCAGCAGATTGGCAACGTAATTAATACGATGCAGCGCTCAGGGGCCTCGCTCGAAAGAGTGAATGACTTGCTCAATGAAGTACCGGATGTGCGTGAAATTGCAGAAGCAGAGACACTGCACAATGTACAGGAGATTACGATCCAGAATCTGACGTTCCATTATCCGGGCAGCGCAGCCCCGGCCTTAAAGCAGATTCAGCTCCGAATTGGAGCAGGTCGTACGGTTGGCATTGTCGGCAAAACAGGTTCAGGGAAAAGCACACTGGTCAAGCTGCTGCTTCGTACATACGAGCCGCCGGAAGGCAGTATTTTCATCAATGGCACAGACATTCGTGAACTGTCACTGGACAGTCTGAGATCACGGATCGCTTATGTTCCTCAGGATGGATTTCTGTTCAGCACCACCATCCGTGACAACATTGCCTTCAGCAATCGGGAAGCACCGCTTGGTGATGTCGAGGACAGCGCCAAACAAGCAATGATCTATGAAAATATTGTACGATTCCCTGACCGTTTCGATACGTTGCTTGGCGAGCGCGGACTTACGTTATCAGGTGGACAGCGGCAGCGCACTAGTCTCGCCCGCGGGCTGATCAAGCAAGCCCAGATGCTTATTCTGGACGACAGCATGAGCGCCGTCGATGCGGTTACCGAGACGGGTATTCTGCGCAGTCTGCGCAAGCTGGGCAAGGGCAAGACAACCCTGATCATCTCCCATCGCATCAGCGCGGTTCGTCATGCAGACCACATTATCGTGCTGGATGAAGGACAGATTGTTGAACAGGGAAGCCATGCCGAATTGATGGCTGCCAAAGGCCTGTACGCAGCGACCTATCGCTTGCAGGAGGAGGGATTACATCATGTCTGACGCCGAGGGCAAGGAGAAGCATAAGAACAGAACGCAGCATTCAGAAGCCACAAATGATACTAACAATACAAATGACACAAATAGTCAAGCCGAACCGGACTCTGACACAGTCACTGGGGATCATCACAGTAAACGCGCTTCGTTTAAAGCGATGATGGGTTATGCCAAGCCGCATCGGTGGGCTTTCGCCGGGATTTTCTGCTGCTCCCTGCTTGGCATATCGGCAGATTTGCTGCAGCCTTATCTGGTGAAGATCGCCATCGATGACCATCTGGCTGTGGGTCAAACGAGTGTCAGCTTTCTTGTTCAGCTTGCTGCCATTTTCCTGGGGCTGGCTGTGATCAGTTTTATTTTCACGTATGTACAAAACAATCTGTTGCAGCATGTCGGTCAGAGCATCGTCTCACGCATTCGTAAAGACCTGTTCCGGCACATCTCCAAAATGTCGATGTCCTTCTTCGACCGCTTTCATATCGGCAGTCTGGTGACCAATGTATCCAGTGATACAGAAACGATCAGCAGTTTTTTCACACAGGTGCTGCTTAGTCTGATCCGGGATGGCATGATGCTGGTGCTTATTATCTTTTTTATGTTTCAGCTTGATCCTGTGCTCGCCAGTTATTCACTTATCGTACTGCCCGTTATCGCCGTTGTAGCTGCTTTATTCCGCCACAGGCTGCGGAGAGCCTACCAGAATGCACGTACCCGGCTTTCGCGTCTCATTGCCTTCACTGCGGAAAACCTGTCCGGTATGTTTCTGATCCAGGCATTTCATCAGGAGGAAGAGCAGAAAAAACGGTTCAAGGAGCAGAACTCCCTACATCTGCAAGCCAACATTGCACAGGCACGTTCTAATGTGATATTTAACCGGACGTTTGACATTCTGGGTAACGCAGCTCTGGTAATGATGGTCTGGCTCGGCGGGCGGGCTGTGCTTGGTGAATCTCTGCAAGTTGGGGTGCTGTACGCATTCATCAGCTATATTCGGCAGTTCTTCCAGCCCATCAACCAGATTACGATGCAATGGAACACCTTCCAGTCTACGACCGTTTCTATGGATCGGATCTGGAACATTTTGAGCACTAAACCTGAAGTGCATGATCCCAAGCCAGGCAGCATGTCAGCCATGGAGCCCCGGCAGGTTATGGGCCAGATTGATTTTAACGACGTGTCCTTTGGTTATCGTGCAGACCGGCCAATTATTCAAAACATGAACCTGCACCTCTATCCGGGTGAAATGGTCGGCATCGTGGGAACGACCGGCGCTGGCAAAAGCACGCTGATCTCTCTCCTGAATCGTTTCTACGATGTGAATCAGGGCAGCATTCAGATTGATGGCACCGACATTCGCCAACTTCCACAAGCTTCACTTCACCGTATTGTCGGGCTGATTCAGCAGGAGCCTTTCCTGTTCTCAGGTACGATTATAGATAATGTGCGAATGTTCAGAGAGGATATTACACGGGAGCAAGCGATGGAGGCTTGCCGATTCGTTGGGGCAGATGCGATGATTCGCCGTTTACCGCAGGGATACGATACTCGCCTGTCGGAGCGTGGAAGCGGACTGTCTGCCGGAGAACGGCAGCTGATTTCTTTTGCACGAATCGTCGTCTTCCAGCCCCGGGTGCTTATTCTGGATGAAGCTACTGCGAATCTCGACTCACACACCGAGCAGCTTGTACAGCATGCACTTGAGTCCGTCTCCCAAGGCAGAACAACAATTGTCATTGCACATCGTCTGTCCACGGTGATGCATGCCGATCGAATTCTGGTGATGGAGCAAGGTGTCATTGTGGAGGAAGGATCACATCAGGAGCTGGTTGCGCTGCAAGGGGTGTATGCGGATTTATACCAGCATGCACGCGAAGCCGGGCAGCATTCAAGCAAGCTGGGGTAACAAGTCAAATACAATATAGGCTCCCATGTCAAATACAATATAGGTTCTCCCATGTCAAATACAATATGGCTGCACACGCCAAACATGCCGCTCTGCTCATGCAGGCGGCGATTTTACATGTAGGGACAGGGATTACAAGGAGGAATGAATAATGCATATGCACTCTGCCTCATCCGAACATCAGCACGGGGAAATCGGAGAAATTCGTTATCGCCGCATCACAGCCATCTGGAAAGGAAGCCTCTGCCTCCTGTTCCTTGTCCTGTGTGTGCTGCTCTTATGGATCATCGTGGCCGGGCAGACAGAAAGTGTAGAGAAAATCTATTATCCTATGGCCGCGATACTCGGTATGTGGATGGTGGGACCCTTTTTCTTTATGTTCCTGAATCGCTCCCTTCAGCGTTCAACCGTGCTCTTGTCATGGGATGAGCAGCATCTCCACGCCGGACACCGTGATCTCCCATGGGACCAGATTCGCAAGATTGAGCTGACAACCCCGGCTCAGAGCAAGTGGCAGCTATCCCGCTCCCCCATGTATGCCATATATCTGAAGGATGGCACACGCGTCCATATCCACTCCGATCATCTGCTTGGAAAAAAGAGACTTCTTCACTCCTTGGCTCTGCTTCAGCAGACGTTAAGGGAACATCAGCAGCCGGATCGGGACTGATCCAGCTGCTGGTGTTCTCTTCTCCTCCTTTCAGGACAAGCTCCACAAAGCCTGCCAAATAACCTTCGCTCTCTCTTTTATTTCCTGGACTTCTCTACACCAATGGACAGATTTACTCTATAATTGCCCAGTGGCAATAACGCCTCCAGCAGTTCACCCAGCTGCTCGGTCGAACCGGTCTGTACCTGCATCAGGTAACAGCCCTCCCCGCTTACGCGGTGGACCTCAACGATGTCCTCACGCGCAGCCACAAAAGCACGAAAGGCCGGGTGTTTGTCTCCAGAGTTCAGAAATACCGTGACAAACGCCTGCAGGCCCAGGCCGATCCGTTCCGGGTTCCATTTTACCGTATATCCTTCGATAACCCCCATATCCTGCAGCTTGCGAACTCTTGCTCCAACCGCCTGCCCCGTAAGATGCACCTCTTCCCCAATCTCCTTGTTCGAACGTTTGGCATCCTGAATGAGGATCTGCAGAATACGTAAATCCGTCGCATCTATCGTTTCGTTCATGGATATTCAGCACTCCTTTCACCTTGAAAATCATCAGGTCAATCTGCATTCAGCAGGTTATGTACGACGTGAATCGGTTTGGTTAACATATAGGATAATACTAAGAGAGAACACGAAGGAGTGCAAATGAAATGAAGATTCAATTGATTAGAAATGCCACATTGTGGCTGGAATATGCAGGTTTGAACATTCTGGTTGATCCGATGCTGATGGATGCCGAGAGCATGCCTGCTTTTCCCAATACACCGAATGATCTGCGCAATCCCCGAGTCAGCTTGCCCGATATTGAACCCGATATTCTGAACCCCGACCTGTTGCTTGTAACGCACACGCACCCCGATCACTGGGACGAAGCCGCTGCAAGGCAGCTGCGCAAAGATATCCCGCTGATATGCCAGCCTGGGGATGAGCATATTTTCATCGAAGCCGGATTTACGAACGTAACCCCAATCGATGTACAGCACGAGCATCAATCGATACAGTTGGCTCGTACTTCAGGGCAGCACGGTACAGGTGAGATTGGCGAGCGTATGGGGAATGTATCCGGCTTTGTGCTTGAAGCTGCTGGAGAACCCGTCACCTATATTGCCGGGGATACCATCTGGTGTGAAGAGCCTGCGGAAGCCATTAAAACCTATAATCCAGAGGTCATTGTTGTTAATGCCGGAGGCGCCCGCTTCCTGCAAGGTGATCCCATCACGATGGACGGGCCCGACGTCGCCGCCGTAAAACGCGCTGCACCTTCAGCCCACCTCATCGCTGTTCATATGGACGCCATCAATCACTGTTTGACAACACGTGCCGATCTTGCCGCGTATCTGGCATCTGAGCAGCTGGATGGGGAAGTGTTTATTCCACAGGATGGCGAAAGCCTGGAGTTTGGCGGGAAGGCTTGAAATTGAAGCTGCATAGACTATACGTTATCAGCAAAGACCGCATTGCCTGTTATCAGGGCTATGCGGTCTTTATGTCTTGCTTTATTCGTTTCGTGCCATAGTCAAAAGATCCATTAAAAAAATAGATTCAATAGATTGGATCAACCGATAAAGCAGTGACCTAGATGAAGAGCGATAAAGTAATGGACTAGATCCCTAGATCAGACCAGCCTTAGACAGTAAACGTGCTACCATCTGTGTAACCTCCGCACGGGTAACGAACGCATCAGGAGCCAGATCACCTTTGCTTCGACCCGTCACGATTCCCGCTTCAATCATCTGGGCTGCGCCCTTGATGGCCCAGGAGGAAATACCTTTTTCCAGACCGCGGTCTGCGATAATCTGCCGAGCTTGCTGCTCAGTGATTGAAGCTGGTCCAGTTCTAAGTTCCATCGCTCTGGCTAAAAGAAGCATGGCTTCCTCACGAGTTATGTTCCGATCGGGTTGGTAACTTCCATCCGCATAACCTTGTATCAGATTATACTCGTGCGCACTGCCAACAGCTGCGGAATACCATACATTCTGTGGCACATCAGAGTACGTGCTGTTCAATGCATTTGGTGCTATGCCCAATGCCCGGGTGATGATCACGGCAAACTCAGCGCGAGTCATATACTGATCAGGACTGAAGTTACCGTTACCTGTCCCTTCAATGATCTTTCTGGAAGCCATATCATTCACGGCATTCTGTGCCCAGTGCCCCGCTACATCGTCGAATTGAACCTGATTGAAGATAAGCGCATAGGTGCTGTTGCTTAAACTGTTGATTACTGCCTCATATCTTCCATCTCTCAAGACAATACGAGTAGGTACATGCCTTACCGTTCCATCCAGGTTCACAACAACGCCTGTAGTGATGCCGGATTGCGTTTTCCCTTTTTCGAGAGTGATCGTTCGTTCGACATAAGTATTAAACTGATGGATATCTACAGACCGGTCTCCGTATGTCCCCCGCACCTTAAACTCAACAGGCATTCCTTGAAGACTGAACTGGTTCTGTTGAAGCGAGCGAGTCACGGCATCACTCTCTGCCTGAGAGGGTTTGCCCATCTCCACTTGGATTTTCATATCTTGCAGAGCTTTTTCACCCCCCAAGCCTTGGGCAAGGGAATCGAGTGAAATCTGTTGTACAGGAAGGCTGTACGTTGCGAAATCGGTCTGCAGCTTCAATACGGCCTTCGACTGCTGCATATCCCGAATCATGGAGCTGTCCAGCTCTCCGATCAGCACGTCTGCACCAGAAGGGACCAAAATCGTAACCAACGCGCCCGGGCCTTCAGCAGTGAGCTTCTGTTTTAATTTTTCGGGATCAACGCCGACCTTGCTTACAACCTGACCCTCTCTGGTCGTTTGAGTTAAAAAGCCGATCTGTTCGGATACACCATTCACAAGAACGTTAATGCCTTGGCTGACGGTTGTCTGTGTAGATGATGATGTACCTCCTGTTGCATTGCCAGAACCGGAGCTGCTGTCTGAGCCACTTCCACTTGAAGGTAACGCTGGAATCACTGCATTGGAAGGCGTCGATGCTAAACTGCTGCCCACCGCATTAATCGCCTTAACCGTGAACGTATAACTTGTGCCATTCGTCAAACCTGTTATTGTTATTGGACTTGAGGCTCCCTTGACCTGAATATTGCCTGGTGAAGCTGTTACTTCATATTCCGTGATCGGGCTGCCTCCATCCTGACGTGGAATCTCAAATGTAATGGTTGCTTGAGCGTTGCCGGTTGTTGCTTTTACATTCTTAGGCGCATGAGGAACGGTAGGGATCATCAGCCAAGGCGTTGCCTCACTGATTACACCATTTACGCTCTGTACGACATAATACTCACCGCCAGCTGGCAGATTGCCGAATCGCATTTTGCCATCGGATTGCAGTTCGGGACTATCGGAAACAAGTGTGCCGTCCGTCAAATATAAGCTGACAGTGGCTCCGGGATATACTTCATTCACATCCAGATACCCGATACCCACACTACCTGCAGGTTTCCGCAGGTCCACGCCGATGAAATCGGAATTGTTACTTTCTTCGCCAAATACCGTTTGAGTAACATAGTACTCTCTGCTGTTCGGTATTACGTTCTCAAAACGATACGTGCTTTCTGTAACCGGTTCAGAGGTAGCCTTCAGGGTATCGGTTTCCGCCTCATAGAGCTTCAGAACGGCACCAGAAGTGAAGTCGCTGACATCAATATATTCCGTTCCCTTTACCGCTGTCGGCCTGCCGGGCGTATTAATAGACAGCTCGATGAAGCTTGTCGTTACACTAACTACGCCGTTAATCTGCTGTTGAGCATAATATTGGGTACGTTTCTCCAAGCCTGTGAAAATAACCTTGTCCGGCTGCTGCAAGTTCGGCGTATCGGAAGAAACCAGCTCTCCACTCGTTTTGTACAAAGAAACGGTAGCTCCCGGATATACATTACTGATCGTGACTGAACTGGAATCAGCACTCGCTTCAGGGTGTCGCAACTCGGAATTTACAAATTCAGAATTCTCACTTTGCTCCCCGTTAACCGTCTGTGTGACATAATACCCTCCAGTTTTAGGCTCTACCGCTTGGAACAGGTAAGGGATCTGCGTCACGGCATCTGCCGTGGCTATAAGCGAGTTATCCGACTTCTGGTAAAGCTTCAGGGTTGCACCTGATGTGAATCCGCTGACCTCGATGCTTTCCAGCTTGCCTTGAGCTACAGGCGCAACAGGAATGTCCGGTGATACGTAAACGGTGTCTGATTCACTGATGACTTCATTAATCGTTTGCTGCACGTAGTAGTAGGTACGACTAGTGAGACTAGGAAAGATGACTGTCCCATCTGGCTGCACATCGGGTGTATCGGAAACGAGACTTCCATCCCCCTTGTACAGAGAAACAGTGGCTTGAGGATAAATGCTGCTGACCTTGATGGAATTACCATCCACACTGGCCTGTGGTTTGGGCAAAGTAGAACTCGTAAAATCGGAGTTTTTACTTTCTACGTTGTTAAAGGTTTGCGTTACGTAATATTGGCTCTTGCGGGGTACAACAGACTCAAACGTATACGTAGGGTCTGTTACGGGAGGTGAAGTAGCTTCCAGGGTACCACCATTCACCTGATACAGCTTCAGTATGGCCCCCGACTGAAATTCGCTGACCGTAATCTGTCCCGGTTTTCCTTCGGCTTTAGGCCTTTTAGGAGCTACCGTCACCGTATTGGAACCTTGAATGACTCCATTAATACTCTGTGTAGTGTAATAATTTATTCCTGCCGTCACACCTTTGAACAGCACGGTGCCATCGGATTGAAGCTCCCCTGTGATGTTGACCAAGGTTCCGTTGGATTCATACAGCTTTACTTCCGCTCCAGGGTATACATTGCTAACCAGCACTTCCTCTACATCCCCTGATGCTTGAGGCTTGCGCAACTCGGAATTGACAAAGGGGGAATATCCTACGACTTCTCCATTCACCGTTTGTTTCACGTAGTACTGTTCCCTGTCAGGAACAACGGGACTAAACAGATATATGCCCCCTGTAACGGGTGTTGAAGTAGCCACCACCACCCCGTCCGAGACTCGATAGAGCTCCAGCACCGCACCATTCACAACATCGGATACCTCAATGCTTTCCAGCTTGGAAGTAACCGTCGGATTACTGGAGGCCGCAAGCACAACAGGCACTTTCCCCCACATCGTCATCACCAAGCTCACAATCATGCAAATTGCTGTAAATTTCAAAATCAGCCTTCGGTCCATAGCATCGCTCTCCCTTTTCACCTATATATACCCCTGGACGGCTTACGCGCGGAACAACCCCCGTATCACACGATTTCGTCTGGAATATACTGCTATACTATCACAAAACATATTGTATTAGTTGATATAATTCGACTTTTTTCGCCAAAAAAATTAAGATGATGGATACGCTATCATTTTTGCTTGAAAATAGTGATAAATCTATGCGAGAAACTCATTCTCGGTGGATAATAAATGCTGCTAAATTGACTCCCTGCTTGCTAACCTTGCAGCATGTAATATATTATGGCATTCGTATATCAGTCTCGGAGACGTCTAGGCATAACTTGTTTAACCGCTCCTACATTCGAATTTGGTCTCGCAGCTCTAACGAATCGAGATGACGCTATTCGCGGCTTTTAGGCGACTTTGAAATTCTAACGAATCCAGGCGACACTATTTGTGCGAATTGCCCCTTTTTCTGCGTAATATCAGCTCATTTCGGTGAAATAAGGTTTCTGGGAATCGTTAGATTCTGGAAGGGATGAAAAACACCTAAATAAGCTTTCCTGAGATCGTTAGCGCTTCTGAATTTTGCATTGTGCTGCCCTTGGAGAATAAACCTCCACCCACCTAGCTCACTCAGACTGCAAACTCATCCTATATTCATCCTGTTCCTGTCGGGCATTACGGCACGGCTCACGGGGCGACTTCCGCTCTCCAGGTGGCTTCCGCTCACGGGGCTAAAAAAAATCTGGATGCAATATTCGCATCCAGATTTTTTCACGTCCCTTCGACCTTCACGTCACTTCGACCTTCGCGCCACTTCGACCTTCACGTCACTTCGACCTTCGCGCCACTTCGACCTTCATGTCACTTCGACCTTCACGTCACTTCGACCTTCGCGCCACTTCGACCTTCGCGCCACTTCGACCTTCACGTCCCTTCGACCTTCACGTCACTTCGACCTTCACGTCCCTTCGACCTTCACGTCCCTTCGACCTTCATGTCCCTTCGACCTTCGCGTCACTTCGACCTTCACGTCACTTCGACCTTCGCGCCACTTCGACCTTCGCGCCACTTCGACCTTCGCGCCACTTCGACCTTCACGTCCCTTCGACCTTCACGTCACTTCGACCTTCACGTCCCTTCGACCTTCATGTCCCTTCGACCTTCGCGTCACTTCGACCTTCACGTCCCTTCGACCTTCACGTCCCTTCGACCTTCACGCCACTTCAGTCTTCGGCCTGCTTCGGGATTCACTTTACTCCGTCCCCCTGCTTGCTCTCGTTGAAGGCTGACTTGTATTCGGTAACTTATCTTGGTGTTTTTTTAGAGTTCTTTGCTCTATTGCGATCTACCTTGGCCTACAGTATTTTACCTTTCTTACGATTCCTTACGCTTCCTTATATTTTTCTATCGTTCCCTTATAATTCCTTCTGCTGACCCGATACCCTCTACTGTACTGTACTGTACACTACGATTAACAATTCCCTGAACTCATCACATAACTCGTACATTTCCTTTATCCGCTCTTACTGTACCTTCAAACGGATGACGTTCCAGGATGCCTTTGCCAGACTGGCTGTGATCAGTGTATCGGATACGGAGGCTCCACCACGGTTATGCGGAACGACACGGTCAGGCTGGGCAGCTGTGTTGCTTGCTTTGAGATCATCTGCCTCCAGCACGATATGCTCGATCAGGCTGCATTTACCGAAGCTGCGCAGATCAACCTCAAGCGGGAGAGATTCTTCCAGATGACGGTTAACCGCAAACACCGTGACCTCACCCTGCTCCTCATTATGCACTGCAATACCTTCCAGATAAGGAACGTCCGTGATTTCTTTGGTGTCATATTTAGGTGATTGAATCAGCGGTACCAACGCCGTTCCGCGACCATACACAGAGGCATGCATAAACGGATAGAAGATCGTCTGTCTCCATGAACCTCCACCTGTTTCTGTCATGATTGGAGCAATAACATTGACGAGCTGCGCCAGACAAGCCATTTTAACCCGATCCGCATGTTTCAGCATGCTAATCAGCATACAGCCTACCAGAAGCGCATCTTCATGATTATAGATGTCTTCCAGCTGCGGTGGAGCGATCTGCCACGGGTCCATTTTGGAGTCGTTCTCATGGGAGTGATACCATACATTCCACTCATCAAAGGACAAGTACATTGTCTTTTTGCTGCGTTTCTTTGCTTTCATGTAATCACAAGTCGCTTTAACCGTATCAATGAAACGATCCATTTCCAATGAACGCGCAAGGAACGTTGGGGTATCGTTATCCGGGTTGCCGTAATATTGGTGCAAAGAGAGATACTCGACATGATCATACGTATGATCCAGCACCGTTGCTTCCCAGTCCGGGAAGGAAGGCATGCCCAGATGCGAGCTTCCGCAGGCAACGAGTTCAATCGTTGGATCAGTCCATTTCATGACTTTGGCTGCTTCCGCAGCTGTGCGACCATATTCCTCGGCTGTTTTGTGCCCGATCTGCCAAGGGCCGTCCATTTCATTTCCCAGACACCAGGTTTTCACACCATGCGGCTGCTTGTATCCATGCTTGATCCGAAGATCACTGTAATACGAACCTTCCGGATGGTTGCTGTATTCTACGATATTACGCGCAGCATCGACCCCGCGTGTTCCCAGGTTCACCGCCATCATCACATCGGAGTTCGCCTTTTTCGCCCAATCCACGAATTCGTTAAAACCAAATTCATTCGTTTCAATCGTTCTCCAGGCAAGCTCCAGCCTGCGTTTACGCTCGGACACAGGTCCAACGCTGTCCTCCCAATTGTAACCGGATACAAAATTACCCCCCGGATATCGTACAATCGGCACCTGCAGCTCCTTCACCATCTCCAATACATCTGCGCGGAATCCCTGTTCATCTGCTGAAGCATGCCCAGGCTCGTAAATTCCGCCATACACAGCACGTCCAAGATGTTCAATAAATGATCCATACAAACGCTTATCGACTTCACCAATTGTAAAATCTTTATCTACCGTCATTTTCGCTTTTTCCATGAATGATCTCATCTCCTCAAGATTAATAAAAAAATTAATTGATATTCTATGGATCAACGTTCATATTTATATTAAAATCGATAACACCGCATATTTCAACCAGAAATTCAGAAAACATTATTCTTTTCAATGAATTTATGTTTAACTTAATTCTATAAATGAAATTGGAGGAACACCTGTGATCAGAGCAAATACCGATGCCGAATGGCTCCCACTATATGAAGCACTGGCAAGTGAAGTCCGCTTGCAGATTATCCGTCTTGTCGCTGAAACACCTATGAATGTGAAGGACCTTGCAGCATCGCTGGGACTAAGCAGTGCAATCGTCACCATGCATGTTCGCAAGCTGCAGGACGTTGGCATCATTCAGTCCAAAATGGTTCGCAAGGACGGCGGCACACATAAAATGAACAGCCTGGCCGTGGACTGGATTGGCATCTCCATGCCCCAGGAAAGCGGCATATCCCGCAAGTTTCATGAGGTATCTATTCCTATCGGACATTACACCCATTTCGACGTGTATCCGACATGCGGTTTAGCTACATCCACCCATGTGATCGGACAGTATGATGATCCCCGTTATTTTCTGGACCCGGACCGCATGCACGCCAATATCCTGTGGTTTGGCCGTGGATTTGTCGAGTATAAAATTCCAAATTATATGCTAACCGGGCAGCTGATCGATGCTATCGAATTATCACTGGAGATCGGCTCTGAGGCCCCCTCTGTCAATCCCAACTGGCCCTCTGACATTACGTTCACGCTAAATGGCATCCGTTTGGGTGAATGGACCAGTCCAGGCGACTCTGGCAATGGACGTGGTATCTTTACACCTGACTGGTGGAGCGATATTGTCAATCAATACGGCATGCTTAAAGTGCTGCGTATTACGCATGAAGGAACCTTTATTGATGGACAGCTTCTATCGAGCATTACACTCGCAGATATTCCTGTAGAGCGCAATCTGTGGACGCTCAGGCTTTCTGTGGAAGAGGATGCCCAGCATGTAGGCGGCATGACGCTGTACGGTGAGGGTTTTGGCAACTACAATCAGGATATTTTATTCCGACTCTTCTACCACGATGGCATTCCAGCCTTGTAAAAAGAAAAGCACAAAAACACCTTTCATTTGCCCTTATTCCAGGGTATTGAAAGGTGTTTTTATACCTGTGAGCTTGTCCTACAGCGCGCTGCCGCCATACAGGAAGCGGTATTCCCAATGCTTGCCGGCAATATCACTAATCGTCACACCACCGCCAGCGTTGGAATATGTATGCAGGATTTTACCGTTACCCAGATAAATACCCGTATGTGTGATCGTTGCCTTTGATTTGTTTATCCCTTTGTAAGCGGAAGCCGAAGTGCCTTTATAAGACATAAAGTACATCAGATCGCCGCGCTTCAGGTTTTTCCAATTGGTCGTAACCTGGCCTTTCTTCTTCACATACTCTCCTTGCTGACGCGAATCAGCCGGGAGTGTGATGCCCAGTCCATCAATGAAAGCCCGCCGTACAAAGCTGGAGCAGTCAAACACGGACGTGCTGTTGCGGTCTGCTGCATATTTATAAGGGGTCCCCATATACTTCATTCCAGCCGCAATAACCTTCTCTACTGCCGCGCTTCCTTTGACCGCTGAACCGTTGTTGGCATTAGAAATGTCTGAATTCGAACTGCTTGAACCGTTACCGGTCCCTTTGTTCTCAGCTGTTGTATCCTGATTCACCGGCTGAGTGTATTTGGATGAGGACGAGATGTAGCCTGTCCGATTAGCCGAATCTTTAATTTTATACCAGTCTGAACCGGATTGCTCCAGCACAGTTACCGTTTCTCCTTTGGATACCATCCGAATAACTTTTGCCGATGTCGTTGGTGAGGTTCGAAGGTTTACACCCCAGATGACTTCTGCTTTGGTTTGATCTGCCGCTGCTGCGGATACCTGTCCTGTGAGTGCTGCCGTTGTCAGACTTCCCATCAGCATCGCTGCCGTTACACTTGCCGTAACAATGGTATTCTTCCAGTTCATGATGTCGTGTCCCTCCGAATATTACAGAATTTTAACCAGGAAGACATCTTCCCGGCTCGCCTTATTGTAAACGGGCATTCCATAACGTTCATCAGCCCAAAGTCCTGCAAAGATTTATCCAAGCTTGAGCACATCGCATCAGGGAAAACGTTCATTCACTGGAAAAATAGAGCACACATGGCCTGAATTCAAAGGTTAAATTATTGTAACCAATTGATATACCTTCGATTGCCGCGTTTTGGTCATGTATGCCTTCTGTTCCCCCGTTATGCAACCCGCGAACTAGATTTTAATATTTTGCTGCAGCTGAATTGGAAAACATTACTACATTTCATTTCACTCCAATCTGGAATCTCCCCTTTATATTTGAAAATATATGGATTGGCAAACATGAAAAACCGGGGATTTCTCCCCGGCTTTCAGCTTGAGCTTATCAACAGCGATTCGAATGATGCATCGGACGTTTCCGTCCCCAATTCCTGAAACCAGCCCGGCACTCCATCATCTCTTGCTGATTAAGGCTCCATACCCCACACTTTCACACCGTCCTGATACGCTGTCACTTTGGTCCAGGCACCAAAAGCGGATTGAGTAGCATCAAAGGAATAATCATTGGATTGATCAAAATTCGTCCAGTTGTTCTTCGAGAAACGGGTCTGGATGATGCCAGTCTCAGCGCCAGCTGCCAGACTTCCCGCACCCGCAGAGAAGCTGATCTCCAGATACGTATCTGCTGTGCCTTTGGCTGGCTGTACAGCAGCAAAGGTGCCCTGTACATTGGCACTGCCGAGCTGTGCATAGTCACACCAGAAGCTCAGATCCGCTGCGCTGTCCTTCGTGAAATAATAACGCACCTTCACCTTGCTCAGATCAATTGCCGTTGTACCTGTATTTTTCAGATTAAATTGTGGTGTAATCGCATTGCCCGAAGCACTGGACCCTCCATTGCGATACTGCACTTCCAGCGTTCCCGTTGAGATCGGAGCAGCCATCGGTGTCAGCACAACGACGTTGGAGTTGGTCTGACCACTCGCATTCGTTGCAACTACTCTGTAGTTATAAGCTGTTCCGTTCACTGCCGTTGTATCAGTATAGGTTAATGCCGTCAAACCTGTTGCAAGGTTGGCATATGCCCCCGTGCCCGTCGAGCGCTGCACCGTATACGTTGCTGCTCCGGTCGAGGCCGTCCAGTTCAGCACAGCCTGTGCGTCTCCAGCCGTTCCACTCAGGGTAAATACCCCCGGCACGGTCACTCCAGCCTGCGGTGTTGCCGTAACCTGTGCGGATGGTGCAGATTCCCCGGCACTGTTGACTGCTGTAATTACATAATAATATGCTGTTCCATTCGTCAGTCCGGTGTCAGTAAAGGTAGAGCCTGTAACTCCAGTCGCTACGGAGGTATAAGGACCACCGTTTACTGTTGCGCGTTTCACACTGTATGAAGTTGCTCCTGCAGCTGCATTCCAGTTCAACACAACCTGCTTATCCCCACCGGCAGCGGTTACACCAGCAGGTGCAGCCGGCACTTGAACTCCAGGCGTGCTGCTGTCTCCAAGGAGACGGTCGAATTCACCATAAGCGGTAGCCATATCAACCTGTGACCAGAAACGGTGATACGTAAAGGTCGGTGCACCATTTTCCCACTTCTTCGTGGTTGGGTTGTATGATGTTTTGTACAGGTTATCCAGATATGCCCACGCCGGGTCCTGCTTAATCGCTGGACGCAGATCGGAGTATCCGATGTACACACCGTTTCCGCCTTTGGCCGGATCGGAAGGTACGCCTGCGGTACCCGGAATGGTGTTTCCTTGACCGAACGTACCAGACCAGTTGGCCGGGATATAGATCTCTTTGGCGAAGTAGCGGAAATAATCTGCGCGCTCCTCTTCCGTAACAATACCAACCCCATCATTGTAATCCCAAGCCGTATTCAGCAGATTCTGAGCCAACTCCTTGGCTTCCTGCCCCTTTACACTTAGAGAACCGTTCTCTGCCTCGGTTCCAGCCGCGAAGAACGTCAGCGCTTTAATATAACTTCCCAGTACCCCGGTATCCTGCACCGGGCCTTTGGTTATGGCATGGAAGTTCGGATTGTTCGTATATGTGCTGAATCCATTCCATTTATCCGGCTGCCCTTGCCATTCCTGATTGCCCGGAATCCAGAACTCGCCTGGGGCAGGTGTTGTTGCTACCTGAACATTCGTTCCACCGAGAATCCGCTGTCCTGCCGCATTCAAATAATATCCTTCTGCATCTGTTACTGGACGCTCGTCAACAAACACATAATCCTTCGTCCAGTCAACCCACTTCGTAATGACCTTCTTGGCCATCTGGAAATTCTCTGAAGTCAGGTCGCCGCTCTCTGCCAAAATATAATACATCTCCGCTACACGCTCCAGCGGCCATGCCTGGAATCCAAACCAAGTGTTCGAATCCGGATCACGGTATACAGGTGCTTCCTGATAAGCCATGTCATAGAAGGTGCTAACCCCTGCAGGATATGCCGCGTAGGAACCACCAATGCTGTTCGTTGCCCCGCCGCCGACAGCACCTTCATGGGATTGCAGCCATGTGTAGAATTCCAGCTGGCGCTTCAGCGTAGCGTTCCAGTCTGCTTTCGCTGTAGGCGAATCAGGAATCAAGCCACCTGCCGGGTCAGACAATGCATAAGCTGCAACCGGGTTTTGGTAAGCCTGATGGGTGTGGCTCGCTCCGATCCGCCAAGCCCAGTCTCCACCTTGGCCCAGGCCACCGCCCCATGACGTGTACCAAGCCATCAGATACATGTTGGAATCCTTACCTGTACCCGGTGTAGGTGTGCCATTCTTCGCACTTCCAACCTTCTGGAAATACTTGTCGTACATGCCGTACCGCAGATAATCACCCATCTTCTTTGCTTTATCCAGATATTCCGAATTGTTGTAGCCCATTTCTTTGGCCCAATACAGCACCTGAACTGCACGAGCATCTGCATCCGTTGCGTTTGTGTAACGCCACTGTGCGGATGGTGCCTGATTTTCCTTTGTGAACAGACTCATAAAACCTTCGCCTGATTTCCCAAAGGACTTATCATCCTGAGATGGATGAGGGATCGCCTCCCACACCGACTCCTGCTCACCGCGCTGGAACGTATTCACATACGTTGACGTATGGGAAGGATTTAGCAGATTGCCGTAGCCATACCAGTTATCCACGTCAATCAGCCAGTGCATCAGGTACGTCTGGTTGTTGCCATAAGTTGCCTTGAGCTCGGCATCTAACGGATCCTTCCCTGCGGCATATTGACCATTTAGATTGGATGGATATTGATCAGGGAATGGTTTTTCAGCTGCATAGGTTGCAGGGCTGTTCGGATTGTATTTGCTCATCGTTGGCTGTTCCTCTTTGCCGTCGCCTTCATTGACCGGAATAATATACTTCTCCATGTTATCCCAGGCTGCTTCAAGTTTGGACCAGTCTCCCGTGTAGTGGCCATACATCGTCTCAAGCCATAACCAGTAGCTGTATGCTTCCGAAGTGGACATATGCCCGTAATCAGGGGCTTCACTCAGCAGCGTTTCAATGGAGTGATACGGAATGCCTTCGGCCGAGAAGTACCCGTTCGCCGGGTCCTTCAGCTGAGCATATAATTGCAGAAAGCGTGCTTCGTTAATGCCATCAGCCTGAATTTCAATGGCCTGATCGGCAGCATGCGCCGTTTGAGAACCAGTCCAGAGTCCCGTGTAACCGGTCAGCATGACCGTTCCCGCCAGCATGGCCGTTAAACTCTTTTTTGCAGCTGTCTTCAACATCAATATATACCTCCCTGAATTAGTGAAAAATAATATCACTGTCGCTCGTCTGTTCCCACAATTGCTCCGCATTTTAACTATTCAATTTTGAAATATTGCATGGCCTTCTGCACTTCCATCTGCATGTATGCCTTTATGGCTCCAGTCCCCATACCTGGGTATTGCCCTGATACGCCGTCACTTTGTTCCAAGCAGCAAATGCTGTTTTGGAAGCATCGTAGGAATAGTCATTGCTTTGATCAAACACACTCCAGTTGTTTTTGGAGAAACGTGTCTGAATTACACCTGTCTCCGCCCCGGCAGCCAGACTTCCTGCTCCAGAGGTGAAGCTGATCTCCACATACGTATCCGCGGTACCTTTCGCCGGATTCACCGCTACAAACTTACCTTGCACGTTGGCTGAACCCACCTGCGCGTAATCACACCAGAAGGACATATCCTCTGTGCCGTCTTTGGTAAAGTAGTAACGGATTTTCACTGTGCTCAGATCAATGGACTGGGTGCCGGTATTCTTCACATTAAATTGCGGAGTAACCGCATTGCTCGAATTGCCTGAGCCTCCGCTTCGATACTGCACCTCAAGCGTACCCGTCGAAGCAGGAGGCCCGGAAGGCGTCAGCATAACCACGTTGGACAACGTCTGCCCGCTTGCATTTACTGCAACCACGCGATAACTGTAGGCTGTGCCATTAAGGGCGGTCGTGTCGTTATAGTTCAGCGCGGTCACGCCAACTGCGACGTCAGTATAAGCACCACCGGCAGCAGCACGCTGCACAGTGTAGCTCGAAGCCCCTGATGCTGCGGTCCAGGACAACATGTTTTGGTTATTGCCGGCTGTCCCGCTTAATGTCAGTGCTCCTGGCACCGTCGATGCGGCTTGAGGCATTCCTGACACCTGCACAGATGCTGGGGATTCCCCGGCGGTATTCACAGCGGTCACGATGTAATAATACGTTGTGCCATTCGTTAGTCCCGTATTGGTGTAAGTCAGTCCATTAATACCTGTGGCTACGGTTGTATAAGGGCCTCCGCTAACTGCGGCACGCTTCACCGTATACGATACAGCTCCGGCAGAAGCCGACCAGTTCAGCGCCACCTGGCTATTGCCGGCTACCGCCTGCACACCGGCAGGAGCAGCTGGAACGGTAACAGGGGTAACGCCTGGCTCCTGTCCAAACACCTTCACTCCGGCATCGTAGACAGGAATGTAGTTGCTTTTCAACGGATTGCCTGTCGACAGGCCCTGATACGAAGGATCATTCGCGGGATTCCATGCACCCTGCGGTCCTGTAATTCGGAACTGAACTTCTTTGCGATAATTGCCCTCCCCGCCCGGGTAGATTTTGGTATTGCTAAAGTTTGCTGTAATGGCATAGATCCGCTTGGAGGCATCCACCACAACGGGCTGTGAAACGGTTGCCCCTTCGCTAGACGATACAGTAACCTGAACATCGGATACGGTGCGTCCTGCAGCATACACCTCGCTCAGATCAAGGAAATATTTAAAGGAGAGCTGGTCGCCCATACGTGCAGGCCAACCTGAGCGATTGTTAAGCAGTGCGCGGATTTCCGTGTAATTAGAGCCGGATGAGCGTACAGCGGCCTCCACGAAATACTCATCACCTTTGACCTCCGGTGCAGGGAAGTTTGCAAGCGGCTGATGGTTCTGTCCGTACAGCAGATTCATCTTCGCGAGTGCCCCGGTAAAACCGGCATTGTAATCGGTCGCTACCTCATTGCTTACATAATCCCCGATATCATCCGTATATTGATCTGACGCATTCGGTCCTCCCACCATCGCGCCGTATAAAATATGACGGTGATTCGCGGGAATATCTTCGTTATTCATCCATGAGCTGTGAGCCGTCCGATGATGCGGATGCTGCGGCGGATTTTGCCCATACCCGACAACATAGCTGCTCTGACGAGGGTTATCTCCTAAAATGTAGTTGATCTGTGAAGCAGCAAAATTTTGATATCTGGATTTCTTCACAGGGTCACTGACCCAATCGGAATATACAAAAGAGATAAAGGCAGCGTTCGCCGCATATCGAAGCGAGCCCCATTGATCGAGCCAGGCCAGACCACCAGGGGTGTATTGGACACGGCCTCCATTCGTTCCTACCGTCCAGTAATCCAGATTTCGTTCGGTAGACTGAATGAACTTCGTTGCTTCTGGCATATTCAGACTGGAAGTAATTCGGGCGAGCAGAATCTGGGCACCATAGTGCTTGCTATCCCAGCCCTGTGTCCAGGTATACGGCCAGTTAGCCGAACCGCCGCTCGTAGACCAGCGATCTGCAGCAGACAGCGCTTTGGACAAGTAAGCGTTATCATTTGTTGCTAAATAAAGCCAGGCTCCGCCCCATGCCAGCTCATCCTCATATCCGGTCCAGGAATTATAGAATGCAGTCGCATCGGTAATACAATCGGTATATTTTCCCCGATATGTATCGGCAAAGTTGTACAACTCTTTTGCATGCTGGAGCAGCTTCGCCGAGTATGCCGGGTCGTCATCAGCAAATACGATAGAGGAAGCCGCCAGTGCAGCAGCCGTTTCTGCCGCCAGATCACTTCCCGGACAGGACGCATCAATTTTGAACGAAGGGCGGTTCATCTGCATGACCTCGGCAGGCCCCCACCAGGCATGATCCGTGTTCCCTGCTCCAACTTGTCCCCATAATTCGTTTGGCTTCGTATGCGCTTTCATAAAATAATCGGTTGCCCACCGTATATTATCCTTGATCTCCTCCAGCTGTCCCGCCTGTTCATAACCATCCGCATATTCCACTACAGACCAGGCAAGCATCGTAGCTGAAGCAGCCATCGGAAAACCAAACTTCACATGATCCCCGGCATCATACCAACCGCCAGTAAGATCTACGCCAACATCCGCCCCGTCCTGCATTCCCGAGTCGCCACGCCACTCCACCCGATTATTCGCAGGTAAAGGTCCCGACCGCTGTGCTTCATAGAAATAAATGGCCTTCTGAAGGGCTTCTGCATAGTTATGATCTCCAGCGGCCGCATCCACCTGACGTAATCCTGTATTCACCGAAAAGCTCCCTGCCAGCAGTCCTGCCGATAATGTCGCTATTGCAACTCGTCTCCACCAGCTCCCTTTCATCGATACGATTCATCTCCTTTTCTTGAAAGTTCCGCTTGAAAACTTGTAAGTTTCGAAGTACATGCGCTCCTCTCTATGGTGGTAACTCCATACAACTTCCACCATTAATTACCATTATAGTCTTTTGTGTAGCTTGCAATATCAACATTGGTGACTTCTGGAATAACATTGTTGTGACCTTGTTGTGACTTTCAGGTAGCGTGTTATGACAAAAAAGCTGTTTCTTCACCGGAAATCCCGGGAGAAACAGCTTTTTCTATTCTGTATTTGAACGTTACACTCTGAATTTGTTGACTTGCCCCTGTAACTCCTCTGCCATTTTGGACAACAGGCTTGCGGAGGAAGCAATCTCTTCCATAGAAGCCAGCTGCTCTTGTGTAGCTGCCGATACGTTGTGTACAGCACCTGCCGCTTCTCCGGCAATATTCGAGGTCTGATTCACATAACTCATGACCTCATTCGTACTTGCTGACATCTCCTCAGAACCCGCGGATACTTCCTCGATCTCCCCTGCTACCTTATTGACAGCGCCTGAGATCTGTTCGAAGGCTTGTCCGGCTGCAGCCACCAGTTCAATTCCCGCTTCCGTTTCGTTACTGTTTACCTTCACAGCCTCTACAGCATGATTCGTATCCTGCTGAATCAGCTGAACAATCTCTGAGATCTGTTGGGCTGAAGCAGAAGATTCTTCAGCCAGTTTGCGTACTTCTCCCGCAACGACAGCAAAACCTCGGCCATGCTCTCCTGCACGTGCCGCCTCAATCGCGGCATTCAATGCAAGAAGGTTTGTTTGGCGCGCAATGTTGTTGATTACTTCAGTAATGGTACCGATCTCGGCTGAACGCTCACCAAGCCCTGTGACCAATACTCTCAGTGAAGCAATCGAATTACGAACGGTTCCCATCTGTTCAACCGCCTGCTGAATAATCTTGTTACCTTCAGTAGATTGATTCGCCGCATCCACAGCAGAGACAGATACACTTTGAGCCAGCTCCGCAATCTGTTCAGAGCCCAGAGCCATCTCGTTCATCGCCTGGGACGAACGCTTCACAAGATCAATCTGATCGGTTGTTCCTACAGACAATTCCTCAACCGTCTCGGTGATCTGCTCCGAAGCTCTCGTATTTTGCTCCGCGCTGGCCAGAAGCTCTTCAGATGAAGCCGCAACCTGCTCCGATGTCTCCGATACGGATTGAATCATGGAACGAAGATTACCACTCATGGTATTAAAGGCTGTCGCCAGCACACCTAGCTCATCCCTGTTTTTCAGTACAATGCTCTCACCAGTGAGATCACCTTCAGCAATTGCTGTAGCGGCCTCCGTCATCTTTTTGAGTGGACGTGAGATCATACTTGCAATAAAGAAAGCAATGAACAATGCAAGCAGTGTTGCGACAATCGCTACACCCAAAATGATACTAAATGCATTCTCGGCAAGTTTGACAGACTCGGCAGCGATTTCCTTCGCTCCGTTATTTCCCAGGTTAATCAACTGTGTAATGCTATCGTTAGCCGCATACCATAATGGATATGACTCTGTATGCAGTTTGCTGGCTGCAAGATAGTCATTTTTCAGACCATTTTCGATAAAAGACGGCTGTTTCTGCAGATATGCATCATAATTCGTTGAAAACTGCTCGTACAGCTTCTCAGCATCGGTATTTCCCTTGATTAAGGTAAGCAGCTCTTTACGCTCATCCTCGATTTTGGCAAGCACCACGTTTAACGCTTCATTCAGCTTCTCGGTTTCGCTTGGATCCTGCTCAACGATGACGGCAAGTGCCAGCCGTTCCACATCCGAGACATCACCATTCATAATACCCAGTAGGCTTACACTCGGCATCCAGGTTTTGTTGACTTGGCGAGATTGATCAGCCATTGTAGAAACCTGCATTAGTGTATACACACTCACAAAGATAAGCAATGCTAAAACAATTGAAAAACCGGCTAACAATTTCCCCCTGATCGTAAACCTCATTTTGCCCCGTACGTTCCCCCGTGCTTTTTCCATCATCCCACTCCTCCAACTTGGCGCGTTAAACTGATACATCTGTATAATATATCGACATGTATAGTGCGCAATTGAATATATGACATTAGCAATCCATAAAATTTCATATAACAGGAAAAATCAAACACATCGAAAAAGATAATATAAAGTCTATTATCAGTGAAAAGAAGCCCATGAAATCAACAAATCGTCTGTATGATCAATTATAAATAAACAAATTGTCTAATAAAAAATCCTATTATATGTTTTTCGGAATTAAAGAGGACATAACTCTTTCTTTTTGTTAAAATAGTTTGGGTGCTGTTCAGTTCTTACATAGAAAGGTGAAGATTATGCTTAAAAGATGGTTGTGGGGGACAGTCCTGACCTTGGTCCTTGCTGTAACGGGTGTCATTATTTATTACGGATATTCGATTGTTCATTTTGCCAATAGCATCTCAACGGTCACCAGTGCTTCGTCCTCCAATGATGGTTCAGACAAGGATGAAAACTCGAATGCGTCTCTGGTCCAAATCCCCAAGTGGGAGGGGCAGGAGCGCGTCAACATATTACTAATCGGCGGTGACTCCAGAGGTGATGATGCTGGACGTTCAGATTCCGTGATGGTCGCTTCTATTGATCCCGTTTCCAAAAAAGCTCATCTGTTCTCCGTGCTGCGGGACACCTATGTTGATATTCCGGGACATAGCAAAAGCCGCCTTAACGCCGCTTTCTCCTACGGAGGAGCTGAATTAACGAAACAAACGGTCAGCAACCTGCTGGGTATACCTATCCAGCACTACGTCTACACAGACTTTACAGGTTTCATAGCGCTGGTTGATGCACTCGGCGGGATTGATATTGATGTCGAGAAAGATATGTATTATACAAGTAAAGCGGATAAACATATGTATGACATTGACCTGAAAAAAGGATTGCAGCATATGGACGGAAAAACAGCCCTTCAATATGTACGCTTCCGGCATGATGCCACATCCGATTTTACAAGAACACAACGGCAGCGGATCTTTATGACCGAGCTCGCGAAGAAAATGCAGAGCAGCACTTCACTCTTCAAAGTCCCGGAGATCCTTGAAGCCGTTGCTCCCTATATTCAAACCGATCTCAGTCCCTCACAGATGCTGAAGCTGGCTTCGCTCGGCTTTGATATTCGTGTAAACGAAATGAATCAGCATCAGATTCCACCCAACAAACTCCTAACAAATGAACGTGCTGGTAGCGCTCAAGTACTCGGTGTGAACGTACCCAAACTTCAAGCCTACATTCAGAAATTGTTTGAAGAAGACCATTCGGATTCGAACGAAGCAGAGACTGGACAATCAACATCAAACGAATGAGCAGCATCTGCGCGATGCTGATTTCCTGGTAAGAGACGGCCTATGCCGTCTTTTTTTTAATTATTTTCAACATTTAATGCGCTTTTAATGTTTGAAGGTTAGTCTTATACGATGACCCTGGCTTCATAAGGGAGGAATGCATTATGAAAAAACCGAAAATAGCCGAATGGACCGAACTCCGCGGGTTAGCTTTCCTGGCAATTGTTATGCAGCATAACATTGCTGAGTATATTTATCGGACGGATATTGAACAGCCCGATTCCGTGATGTTAACGATGATTTATCATCTAACGAGATTTGGTACACCCACCTTTGTGTTTCTGTCGGGTGCGCTGTTATTCTACCATCATCGCCATGCCAAGCAGAATTATGCACGCTTCATTAAAAAACGATTAGGGGATATTTATATGCCCTTTATGATCTGGACACTGATCTACTGGTTAGCTGTGCGTGTGTTTACCCCATCGTTCTGGTCCTCCGGCATGCCGGACCTGGGCAGCTTCGTACGGGAACTGTTTTTACCGCAGACGGGATATCATCTTTGGTTTGTCCTGATGATTCTCCAGTTTTATATTCTGTTCCCGTTGTTTTTAACAGGGGCCCATGCTGTTCGTAAACGGCTGGAAAGCAACCCCCACAGCCGCCTTACTTCTGGGCAGCGGACTCTAGCCATAATAATTGCCGCAGCTGCAATGTACGTGTGTCTTTTGAAATGGTCGTATTATGATATGTCCGGCTGGACTAATCTTCTGTCTGAGCCTTGGTCGAGTCTGCTGGAATATCGGTCGTATTCATGGATCATGTACTGGTTTTACTTTTTGCTTGGAGCTGTATGCGCCTGGGCGGTTGAAAACTGGAGAGGCTGGACGACCAAAGTCCTCCCGTGGACAATTATCGTTTTTATTATGATGTATATCTGGCTGGGATATGATGTGCTGCGTGGTTCGGAAGATACAATGAATCTTAACATCTCCACCTATCTGAAGCCGAGTACTTTCATCATTATCATGGCTCAAATGCTTATGTTCTACGGTCTGCTGGCACTATTACGCGATAAAGACCTGGGGTTCAGGCGCCTGCTTGACTGGATTGGACGTTATTCCTTCGGCGGCTATCTGGTGCATGCTCTGGTAATCTATTCCATTGCATATTTTACGAGACCTTTGCACCTCAGCGGGTGGCATCTACTCGCCACGGTACTGTCATTTGCGATTACCGTTGTTACCGCGCTGGGCATCAGCTGGGGGCTGTCCAGGCTGCCCGGGTCGCGTTTCACAGTTGGACTATCACGCCAACGATACAAAGCCAAGGAATCCAATACGCTTAGCAGCACTCAAACACGTGTAAAAAGACAACCTTCACATTCAGGCTAACCCGAAACCCGAAGAGCACTCCCCTAATTTTTCAGGAGAGTGCTCTTTCAGTTTACAGCGTAGCTTTCATTCAGCTTAATTGATAAACTGCTCCTATTTTTCATCCGTCGAAGCTGCTCTTCCAGGTACATGCCCTGGCCGAACCGGAACCGGATGCTCCAGATGCTTTTGACGAACAAACCTTTGCAGATCACCTGTCAGCTGTTCCTTCAGCTGATTCACGAGCTGTGTTTCACTGATGCCCTTTGTCTGAGCTATTTCAGCCAGCGATTTGCCGGCATGCAGCTGCTCTTGTAACTGTTCAGGAGTTATTCCGATATACCTTGCGATAGCTCCTTTGTTGATCATTGAATGTTTACCATGATGTGCAAATTCCCGTCGCAATTCACGAAGCGGCGTGTTTACCACCTTTTTCAGCTTCACATCCATATCGGCTTTGGCTGCTGCAGCTTGTTCTTTCGTCAGACAGCCTTCTGTTACCGCTTGATCCAGACGCTCCGATAGCGCAGGCTTTAGTTTTTGCAGCAATTGCTGTTCACTGAGGCCCTTGCGTTCCTTGGCGATCTGGGCAAGCGTATGTCCAAGCTCCATCTGCTGCTTCAGATCACGAAGCCCAATGCCAAGCAGTTCTGCAGTTTCACCGATCATAAACAGGCCATGACCTGCATGAATACAGGGCTTCTTATGCTGTGTTGCTGATTCAGCAGATACTGCCTTCCCCTGCTCCACAGGCATAGTAGAACTGGCCAATACACGAGGTCCAGGTACTGCAGATATGATTACAGCAGCCACTGCAACTGCCACTCTTGTCTTCCAATTCGTTTTCATCTTTTTCCGCCTTTCCTATGTAAAATATTCTCTGCCTCCCTAGTCTGATCCTAAATTACTGCTTTTTATGCTAAATCATACGAAATGTCATCAAATTTTTCACAAATGATCACAAAAAATCCTATATTTTTCAAAAATTTTGAGATATACTGGATGTAACTTCTGTAGCTAAACATAGGATTTCTATTTCGTGGCAGGAAGGACGTTGCTCGATGATGCGGCGAGAATGGTTAGATCCGTATACCCCTGATGTAGAAGCCTTATTCGCTGCGGCAGAAGACAAGCTTCGACAATACCCTGAGCCACTGGCCAGGCATGCACTTGAACAGCTCCATCAGCTTCATCCTGTCAGAACTGATTCTGGACTGAGCTGCATCGGTTATATCTCTCCGTTATGGATGCACCACACCGATGGACTTCCATTGGACAAAGCACTTTTACTTGGCACAGCCTGTCTGCTGCATATGTTATATTTTCTGAATATGGACGATGTTATGGATGAGCCTGAAGAGGATGCTGTAGCGAAGCTGACCTTAGGCAATCTATATTATGTTGATGCTCTTCAGCTCTACAGCTTATTGTTTGAACCTTCAACCGTATTCTGGGTGCATTTCAGACGAGTTATCCAAGATTGGGCCGTAAGTGTAAATGGTGAACGACACATCGATTATTTTCAGCTAAACCCACTTCTCATTGCCCAGAAAGCTTCACCCTCACAGCTTGGTGCTATCGGCTCACTACTTCTATTAGAACAACCGGCACGCATCCCTTCGATCTGTGATGCACTGAACATTGTGCTGATGACCCTGCAGATGACAGATGACTTCACAGATATGAAACAAGATGCTGTGCATGGCAATTACAACAGCTACCTCTCACATATATCCGCTGCTCTCCATCATGATTATGCAATTCATACAGTGAACGATTCCATACTCAATCATATATACAACTCATACTTCATGGACAGCTACGCCGAGATTGCATCTCAGTTCCAAAACGCATTAACATCTTATAACTTGGTATTGCCACAATACATTGTATTGAATTCCTATCTGTACAATGCATTGGTACAAGCCGTTCTGGATATAAAACAGCGCAAAAAAAGACTTTATCAAGGCGGGTTTCACTACTGGATCAGCGAATCTTCATCTATGTTACCTGAGAAAGGGAACGCTGATTCGGTTTAATTTAAATATGAAGGGAATGTTGGTTATGATGGTATCAGAGAAAACATTGCACGAGGACATTATTGAGAAGGCTTGGGCAGACGAGAAATTCAGACAACAACTGCACTCCAATCCAAAGCAAGCGCTTCGCGAGGCATTCGGTATTACGATTCCAGATCATATCAGGGTTCGTACGTTCGAGGAGCAGCAAAATGATTATGTGCTTGTGATCCCACCTAACCCTTCCAAAGTAAACTATGATGTCAATTGTGGTCCGTGGAGAAATTAAGCGTACCTGATTCGAGGCTCTGCGAACATTAACTTGAATAGAAATAAAAAAAGGGTAGAACATCAAGCCGGGTATCTTAGACGAGTTCATCATTCAACAAACTCGGGAAAAGATACCACAGCTTCTGTTCCTACCCCTTTGGTGCTTGTAAAGCTGATCTGCCCATTCATTGCTTCAACGATACGGAAGGTAACCATCATGCCTAATCCGGTACCTTTGATTTTATTAGAGAAGTAAGGTTCCCCCAGACGGGATAAAGCCTCCTCACTCATGCCTTCTCCGTTATCCCGGACATGTACTTTGACTTTGCCTTCCTGCGAGTATGCCCAGATATCAATCTGACCTTGTCCCCCCTGGAGCGCTTCAATACTGTTCTTGATAATATTGATAAAAGCCTGCTTGAATTTCGAGGAATTGCCTCGAATATGAAGGTTCGGCGGAATATCTGTTGTTATTTTCCCGCCTTCCAGATTAGCCATCGGTACAAGTATGCCTTCGATATGATCAAATTCATCCGAAATGTTCAACGATATAATATGATCGAATTCCGGCTTAGCGAAGGTCAGGAAATCAGTAATAATCCCCGAAGCCCGATCAAGTTCCTCCAGTGCAATTCGCACATATCCTTTGTTTTTGTTATCCTCCTGCTCGGTCATGAGCTGAAGGAATCCTCGCGTCACCTGAAGTGGATTACGCACCTCATGAGCAACTGAAGCAGCCAGTTCGCTAATGATTTCCATTTTCTCAGACCGCTGCAGCTCATTATTAAACAGTTCCAATTCTTTGGAATACTGCAGCACTTTATTGTGCTTTTCCGCAAAACGGCTTCCCAGAATCGCAATCAACGAAATCACAAACGCAACCATAGACCACTTCCACCAGAGCAGATGATACGTGCCATTGCGCTGATAGTACCACAACAGCTCAAGTACACTGATCAAAGAAAATACGCCAAAACCGGTGGCTAACAGAATGGCTTCACGATTGCGTTGTAATGCCTTGGCAATTGTACCAACGAACAGAATGGTCAGCAAAATAACGAGCACGAAGCCCACCACATTCTGCACAAACAGATTGTATAACCAATCCCATTGTCCGCCTGTTATGACGTATATAAACAATGAGAGCACGGCTACAACGGAATAGGCCCATTGAATTTTGCGTAGTTTGGTGAATATGCCATAGACTCCTGGACCAATAATTTGTTCAAAAAAATAACAGAGAGCAGGCATACCCAGCAGCATGGCCAGATCAAAGAGAAGAGAATACAAATCACCATAAACTTGATAGAACGTATACAGAAACTGCGAGTACGTTATAACCATGACCCCAATGGAACCCATCACAACACATAATGACATCCACAGACCTTTATGGAACTGACCCAGGAAAAATGTACAGCTGAGCATAACAAGTGAGGTAAATATAAACGTCGAACCCAAAATAACATCAATTAAACCGTTATGAATGTATTTTTCCTGCAACATGGCATAAGGCCCAATCTGAACATCACCTTTTATGCCCAGCCAGCCATTCTCATTTTGTGACCATATGTAGAGTGTATTCCCCGAGTTTTCAACAGATAAGGGTAAAAATACAGCATTATTATCGTAATTGTAATGATAGTTTTCATATACTTTCCGATCTTCAAGATAGATTACGATATGCGTCCCTTTTATATTCTCAAAGCGAATCGCTGAGCTTTCATCATGCAATGGGGGAATCTCCAGACGGGTCCACAAGGAATCGGTATGCTGCATCATTCTGTTCTGGCTTGTTACCATACTTCTGCCAGCGCCCTGCTTCTCCCAAATCTCGTCCTCGCCCATTACTTCGCTAATGAAGCCTTGATCGTTCGCGTCTCCCCATTTCACTTCCCATCCTGTGATCGCTTCAGGCTGCCGGACCTCTTCCGCTGCAGCAAACACTAACCCATTCGGCAACAGAATGATCCATATCGTCATCCACAGGATGATGATAGCTTTGGGTACATTTCTCATTCACAGCACCTCAAAGTATTTATTTTCTCTTCACATGTATCCTTTTATAGGATTCGCCACGGTTGATCTTGTCACCTTCTTATTAAATTACACAATTCACATTAAAGTAGATTAATAGTTTTTTTTCCATTTTATTGTTATGAAAATAGAACTACTCACGCAGGTCCTCGAATTGATTTACAATCATTTCACGTTCCTTCTGCTCTACTTTCATTCGAAACTCAAGCCACTGCTCCGTCTCATCATCATCGTAGATGGTCCAAATGTCAGAGAACAGAAAATCACGCAGCTGGACTACTTGTCCAGCCCAAATTCCACCAACCCAGAATAGCCCGTCCGGCCGCCGTATAACCGTGCGGGAGAACCCGGGAGTCGAGGCCTTTTGTCCGATTCGAATACGGGTAATCATATTGCCTAGTGTGAACCAATCCACAAGATCCCCCTCCTTGCATATTCAAGCTTCATCATACCATAGCCCAAACACGAATGGCTCTAAAAACAGCAACAGGCGATTCAATCCACTGCATCGTGTGTAATGGTTTCTCAAAGCAAACTCTCACCAAACAAGGAGATGATTATGATGAACGAGCCACATCGCACGGTAGAAGTTGAACACAAGGATGTGCAGTACAAATCAGATTCAAGTAAGGTCGCTTCCACGTTTATTAAATATGCTGCCTATATCATTATCTTTTTTGGATTTCTCTACTTTCTGGTGAAATACGTGTTTCCTAAATTTTAACGAACACTGACATAAGCCATACTCTTCTCGGGAATAATATCATGCTTGATACTACTACTGAAAACATATCGTTTAACCCATTCATTCTAATGAAAGGAAGTGTTTTTCATGTCTGATAAACCCATCAGTAACGCAGAACGTGATCGTATGGATGAACAATTTCTGGAATCCCGCCTGGCTGAGCCTCCGCTGGAATCTGTACCTGATGCCGACCTGTTGCAGCCCGGCAGCCCGGTAGACCCGGCCGCACCCGATCCGGACGCCCTGCACGGGACAGATCTGTTAAATGGCGCCGGGGCTGATGCCAAGCCTGAACGAAACATTTTGCCGCCGCGCTAAATAAGCTGAACTATCATTTGCACGTGAACGAAGAGGACAGAAAAAAACTGAAGAAGCGGAGCTAAAAGCTTTCTGAAAGAAAGCTACATCGGAAGTATAAGCTTCGCCTTTATCACCGGATTTTCCCCTTTGGAAAAGGGAATCAAAAGAATCTGGGGATAACCGCTACTCTCCAGGTTGTTCTGTCATCGAAGTGGATGGTGCAAAATATCTGAATCAGGGAGGTGTCTTCATGAGCAATAATGCTGAGGAACGACAAGTCCAAAAACCGGATAACCTGGTTACTGAGCGAGATATTGATCCCGATTTTGGACTGTTCACCGAAGATTCCTTTCCGGGCGCACTGGAGGATGAAGATCAGCGGCAAGCCATTGAACATGCTATTCCCAAGGAACAGCCTTCTGACAAGCCCGCCCCAGATCAGGGTTAACTTATAACAATCGATTGTCAAACGAGAAAAAAAGAATGTTACTCCACTGCATCAAGCTACGCTTGAAGTTAAAGTCTGACCAGAGAGACCCCACTGAACGGGGTTTCTTTGGTTTGATTACAAGCCTTGTCCCCATTCATACAGCAAAAAAGATGACCACTACCTGCGCAGTGTCATCTTGATTTTTGCTTGTTGTCTTATCCTGCTTAACAATGCTGAGCTATACTTATAGATTCACAATAAATTGAATGTATCATCTAAAGCCGGGACTGTTTCTCCACAGTTGAACCTGCTCCAGGGAGTTTATGCTCCAATCTGGTCCATTTTACCGCAATTGCAGTAGCCAGAAGTGCAGCACCGTTAATAATGAATATCCAGCGTATCGGCAGCCAGCCACCAAGTATGCCCCCGATAATGGGTCCGGCCATCGTGCCCATCTGGGCTGCGGACTGGTTCAGACTGAAGGCTCGACCTCGAAATGACGGCTCCGTAACCTGTACAATCATCGCATTAATTGCCGGAAACACCGCCGCGAAGAAAAGTCCATAGACAAATCTCAGGATACCAAACGCTACATAACCTGTTGTGAAAAACTGCAGTAGATTGCCTACTGCTCCGCCAACAAGTCCAATCACCATCACTTTACCAAAGCCGATCCTTGCTCCCAGCTTTCCCCAGCGTGGAGCCATAATAACTGTGGCTACTCCGACTGCCGAGAAAATAATGCCTGAGCTTAACGAAGCACGATCGGGCTGTATCCCCATCTCCATCACATACACGGTTAAAAGCGGTTCCAGAATCATAACCGAAAAGGTACAGATGCCCATCATGACGAGCACAGTAATGAACACACGGTTTGCTCTGGCTTCACGGATATCATCCATGACATGGGAGCGAGCCTTATTGCGGTTGAAATTTTCTTCCTTGACCCAAAAGGTGGCAATGACCGCCGACACCAGCACAACAATTGCCGAAAATAGAAATGCGCTCCGATTGCCATAATAATGACTGACAAGTCCGCCAAGCAGCGGACCGATAATGCCACCTGTTGCTCCCGCCGTTGACATAATGCCCAAGGCATACCCAGTCTTCTCTTCAGGTGTATTCGTGCCAACCAGTGCAATCGCCGCAGGCACAAATCCGGCGAGCAGCCCTTGAAAAAGACGAACTACAATGAGTGAATACGGGTCCTGTACAAAAAAATTAATCAGATACAGGACAGCCAGGCTATACCCTGAACGAATTAACATCGGCTTGCGCCCATATTTATCTGCCAGCGACCCCCAGAAGGGGGATACAAGGGCACTGGCAAGAAACGTAATGCCGAAGGCCAGCCCGGACCAGAATTCCAGATGGTCACGAACCCCCAGATCACTGCTCAGAAATAAAGGCAAAAACGGAATAGAGATGGAATATGCCGTACTGCAAAAAAAGACACCGATCCATAATATGACCAGATTACGCTTCCACGAGAAGTTCATATATCCGCACGTCCTTTCCGAAGCCGACGCCGGGACTGCCGTGTATGGAGCGATCGGAACAGACCCGTACGTCCCCCTGATGCGGAAGCATTTTCCTTATTTTACACCTATGCTTCTATGAAGACCATCCCCGTTCACCAGATTAACATGCCTTACATTGCCATTCTGCATCTGAAAACGGTATGATAGTTGAAGATCGAATCAAGGAGGATCATATTCATGTCTTTACGGTGGAAAAAAGCAACCGCAGTTTCGCTCGTACTGGCGATGCTGCTGATCGTTATGAGCGGGTGCGGACGCCCTGCAAACAATGCTTATCAAACGCCGGTTCCGGCGGTGCCAGAAGGACCAGACCCGGTGGCAACGATTGAGATGCAGGATGGGCAGAAGATTGTAATTGAGCTATATCCCAAAATTGCGCCCAATACGGTGTATAACTTCATCTCCCTTGCGAACAAGGGCTTCTACGATGGTCTGATCTTTCACCGGGTCATTCCAGGCTTTATGATTCAGGGCGGTGATCCGAACGGGAATGGCTCAGGCGGGCCAGGATATGCGATTAAGGGTGAGTTTACCTCGAATGGTCATAAAAATCATTTAAAGCATACGCGTGGAGTTATCTCCATGGCACGCAAATCCGAAAATCTGGATTCTGCCGGTTCTCAATTTTTTATCATGCTGGCTGACGCTGATCATCTGGATAACTCCTATGCTACTTTCGGCAAGGTAACCGAAGGAATGGACGTTGTTGACGGCATCGCGTCACAACAGATTGGTGAAGGAGACAAGCCTGTTACAGATCAGATTATGAAAAAAGTAACGGTGGATACCCACGGCATTGAATATCCGGAACCAGTGAAGATTACAACGGACACCAAGTAAACACGGTTACTCTGGAACAAACAAAAGCTCTGTTCTGTGCACTCGGCGCGGAACAGAGCTTATTTAATGATAACGTTTATATTAATACCTATATATAGATCCATTTCATAGCGCCAATGCAGCATCCTCAATGCATCCACCAGAGTAGACGCAGCCAGCCTATAATGGCAAGCCATAGCGGGACGCTGAGGGCCATTCCCCATGCAAGCCCTTTCAATAAACTACGATTCACATGCACGAACAACGACTCCTTTCTCCAGGGAATAGTCGAAGTATCGGTATCATTATATGATTTTATACCTGTGTTCATTCGCCATGCCATGCCCTTTTTCCTGCCTTCCGGCGCCGACTTCATGGAATGAAAAGCGTGAACCTGATATACTAAGGCGTGTTATGATGTGTAATCTGATTCATGTTGCGAAAGGAGATGTTCCCTATGGCAAAATCCAAAAGACGCGCACCTGCTCCCAAAGCCCGGGCTCAGGCACAAGATCAGCCTACAACGTTGAAGGATCTGCTCAGCAGTGATGTGCTGGAGAAGTTGAAAGCCCAGGCCGATGAAGCCAAAGCAGCCGAAGCCGCGCGTAAGGAGCAAGAGCGTTTACAAGCAGAAGAAGCCCGCAAGGCTGAGCAGAAGCGGCGGGATAATGATTTTGAATACTTGCTGAATAACAGCTCAATGGACTGGAAGAAGCACAAGTAAATGAAAGATTGAAACCAATCACAAAATATTGGGTGATTTTGTAAACCAAGGGGCCGGATGCGGCTCCTTTTTTAATATGCATACATATGATTCACCTCTCCCGTGCCGGGTATTTAGAAAGTAAAGCGTCTAAGGAAACTTTAGATCATGGAGGGATGAGTAATGGCTGAACAGCGTTTGCAAGGTAAGGTCGCCATTGTTACCGGAGGTGGCTCCGGGATTGGTCAGGCTTCCGCAATTCGATTCGCCGAGCATGGAGCCAAGGTCTATATGCTGGATCGCACTCCAGAGAACGCCGAGAAAACAAAACATAGAATTGAGAACAACGGTGGCACAGCTTACGTCATAGAATGTGATATATCCAAGCCGGAAGACGTACAGAAGGCAATTCAACATGCAGCAGCCGAAGCGGGCAAGCTTGATATTGTGTTTGCCAATGCAGGGATCAATGGTGCAATGGCCCCCATCGAAACGATGAGTATCGAAGATTGGGACCAGACGATGGAGATCAACATGCGCGGTACGTTTGCCACAGTGAAGTATGCCATCCCTCATCTGAAGGAGCGCGGTGGAAGCATCATTATCACCAGCTCGATCAACGGCAATCGGGTATTCTCCGGGATCGGTTTCTCTGCATACGCTTCCAGCAAGGCTGGCCAAACCGCTTTTACCAAAATGGCGGCATTGGAGCTGGCCCGTTACAAAATTCGTGTCAACGCAGTCTGTCCTGGCGCGATTGATACCAATATTGATGATAATACGTATCCATCGGATGATCTGAAGGATGTGCAGATTCCAGTGGAGTTTCCAGAAGGTCATGAGCACCCGCTCAAGGGTGAGCCAGGTACATCGGAGCAAGTGGCGAATCTGGTATTGTTCCTTGCTTCAGATGAAGCATCTCATGTGACAGGCACACGGATCTACGTGGATGGTGCAGAATCTCTTCTGCGCGGGTAGGTCATTCAATAGATTCCCGTCTTTTAACGTAAAAAATAACCCGCAAAAGCTCTGGCTAACCAGAACGTCTGCGGGTTAATCTATTTCAAAGCTCATACACCAACATTACAGTTTGGATTGAATCTGATGAGTCTTCGTCTTTTTTCTGTTGTGATGTTGGCTCACACGATCAGGAATGGCAAAGAGCACGATATATAACAATGTGAATAACACAAGGGCCAATACCTCTTCTCCAAGAATGTAGACCGGGTAAGGTCCAAGCATATCGAGCACCGATGGAGTGTTCGGTTTATGGCGTAGAAACATATAATTCGCGCCTAGCAGCACATCGACAGCATACACCACCAAGGCGGCTATGTTCACAAAAATCATAGATCCTGCCACGGATCGCCATCCTGGCCGAAACTGCTCCACCCACGTCATATACAGCAAAGCAAGAATAATCATCGCATGTGCGGTAAAAAATTGAATGAAGCGGAAATGGGCATAAGCATATCCCAGATTCGGGGTGACAATGGCCATCAATGCCCCTGCAATGCCTGCAAAAAGCACAGCAGAATACAGCCACCGTGTACGTGTTAATAATAATAAGGCTGATAACAGCAATGTCAGGCTGCACAGCTCTAATGGCAGTGAGGTCTGAAGGCTCCATATGCCTCCATACACATACCAGAGCTGCAGCACGATCTCAGAGCCAATCATTACACTTGCGAGTCCTATACGCAGCAGTCGGCTCGAACGTTCTGACAGTCTGCGAAGCGAATGACGAAACAGGAATAACAGCAGCACAAGTAGAACGATAATGGTCATAGATATCATATGTGAAGTCGAGAATGCTATAAAGGGCGGTGCATCATACGGATCAAGCCAAGGTGCATAAGCCATGCCTTACTTCTCCCCTTTGGACCAGGTTCACAGAAATGTGTCATCTCACCACTAAGATGGTAACTTTCCTCATTTTGCCACCGAACGATACAGCTGTCCAGTTTCACTTGCATTTAGCATTGCATTTTAAATATCTTTATGTTAAGATAAAAACAAGAACAAAACGTACTAAAAGTTAGTAACTTTAATAAGTATAATTATTTTATGGTCATCGTGAGAGCAAAATGATCTGAATCTTAAACAATGACGTTATTTAATATCAAGCCGTGCTGCAGCTTTACCCTAAATTATAATTCTCAGGAGGAATCTATTATGTTAATCAAAGGACTTCACCACGTATCCGCACTTACTGCACATGCCGACCAGAACTACCGCTTCTATACGGATGTTATGGGCTTGCGCCTGATCAAAAAAACGGTGAATCAGGATGACGTGTCCGTATATCACCTGTTCTATGGCGACGAGAAAGGCAATCCAGGTACGGAGCTGACCTTCTTCGAAATTCCGATGGCTGGCCGCACACGCGAAGGCGTGAACAGCATCTCGGCAACTTCCCTTCGTGTGCCAAACGATGCCGCCCTCCAGTATTGGGTGCAGCGCTTTGACGAATACGAAGTACCTCATGGCGAGATTGTAGAACGCGGAGGACGTGCAACACTGGCTTTCACAGACTTCGAAGGCATGCGGCTGATTCTCGTTTCCGATGAGCATAATTCGGGCGTTGCTGGCGGCAAACCATGGGATCAAAGCCCTGTTCCAGCGGAATACGGTATTGTCGGATTAGGTCCCATCCATCTGACGGTACAAGACGCTTCACTCACTGCACCTGTTCTCACGGACCTGCTTGGCTTCAGAGCGAAAGGAAGCTATCCGGCCTTTACACCTGGTCAACCCGATGTGCTTGTATTTGAATCCGGCGAAGGCGGCAGCGGTTCCGAGGTTCACCTGGAAGAACGCAACGATCTGGAGCAGGAACGCCCTGGACGCGGCAGTGTGCACCATGTGGCGTTTCGTGTAGATAATGAAGAGGAATTGAGACAATGGGTAGACCGGGTGCATCAGTTCCAATTCCCAAGCTCCGGTTTTGTAGATCGCTTCTACTTCCGTTCCTTGTATTTCCGGGAAGCGAACGGCATCTTGTTCGAGCTTGCTACAGATGGCCCGGGATTTGATACCGATGAGGACTTTGCCACGCTCGGAGAATCACTGGCCCTGCCTCCTTTCCTTGAAGGACGCCGCGCAGAGATCGAAGCCAATCTGAAACCGCTGGATACGATGCTTCGTTAAGAGTGACAATCAGCACTTACATCTTTCTGCTTTGAAGCAAAAATAAAAACGATTATCACGTTGATGCATCTCTGAATAGAAAGCGGAGATGCATCGTGAATAATCGTTTTTTATTAAGTCACCTTCGTTGGCGCAACCATATAAATGACCTATTTTACTTCGTCAGATAAGATGTTGTGAGCGGTACAAACAGAGCTGAACCCGGATCTTCGGATACGATCTCGACATAGACTGCCTCCGTGCCTTTTACATCCACATCCAGACTTACCATACCATCTTCTGGCGTAATGCTCAGCTTTTTAAGAACTGCGAGATCCTGATCATAGATTTGAATCTCCTGATTTCCTTTCAGAACTGCCAGCTCCAGATGCAGGGATGAATACTTTTTGCCCGTGTTGATCTGAATATCCTTTCCTTGTTTCGAAGGATCATTATGCAGATACACATCTTTGTAATCCTTGCCTTTGTATGATGTTTCCGCAGGATCTTTGGTATGCCAAGCGGTAGATCCGAGCACTGATGTTCCGAGCGAGCTTAATGTTGATTTATTGTTCGTTACCGGAGTTGACCCATTCGTTCCACCGATCAGAACGGATGAAGTAGCACCATCATATGAAATTTCAGTTCCAAGCAGTGTACCAACCGCACGAACCGGCAAATACGTCGTTCCGTTGTACGTGATTGGCAATACAGTCTTGCCATTAGCATCCTTCGCTGTCACGGTCTCACCATTCAGCTTCAACGTAATTTTGCTATTCAAATACGCTTTGATCTGCTCCAGCCCCGTAGCTGCCAGTGCACCTGTACCGATTCCAAGCGTCAACGTGCCCACCATCAAACCAAGTACGACCTTTTTCTTCATCAAAATCCCTCCCAGACGTTTAAAATGAGTTGTCCTTTATACATTTAAACAACTAAAGCGCTAATGTCAATGTGTTTTCCAAAATTTATTAGAACATTTTTTTTGCAGGGCAGCACAAAATGAGGCTGCAGTTCCTGCTTTTTTTTCAGCCTCATTCAATAGTCGTATGTCCACCAGACAAACGCGTATGTTATTGGGTAATCATATCTATGACCCTATGCTGCAGCAAAGGACTCACTTATCATCTAATCAAAAGACTCGTAAAACTCCTCTTCGTATACTTCCATGCTATATTTCAGATCAGTTGCCTTCCATTCCCCATCCTGATACGTGTATGCAAACGTCAAATCACCAGCATACAAACCTTCGCCATACGCACCAGAAGCAGACGCAACAAGTTTGCCATTCTCCACACTGTAATAAGTAACACGCCCGAACTGCAACTGATCATGATAGGGGGCGTCACCAGGCGCTTTATCGAGAGTTGAGGTATCGGCAGGAACGCCGTCCACAGCGACTTCAATCCTGATTTTGTCCGAAGCTGGTTCAACTTTGGAATCGACATGCTTTTTCACAATGTCTTCGAGGGATTGAAGCTTCATCTCTTCCAGCGAATTAGGGTCAAGAATATGCACCCGCCCCAAATAAATGCCTGTGCCATGTCCTTCCGAGTACAGCACAACAATCTCTTTTTTGCCATCTCCATTCAAATCCAGCTCATGTACTTCAGGTTTGTAAGTTCCTCCTTCTGATCGCCAGTCACTGAACTCACGTTTCATTCCATTGGCTTCTACTACAAGACCGTTATATATATAACCCGAGCCCTCCACATTCATAGGGTACACGAGCACATGCTCATTCTCTGGTGCGACAGATACATCATCTGCCTTAATCGGCATCGATTCTTGATTGTTGTTTGTATTATCTTTCATTCCATCTATATAAGAAGCTTCGACCGTTACGGCCTGGCTTGAGGAATCATCTATAGTAAGCTGTTGTTGCGACTCATTGGTCGTTTTGGCAGTTGAGGTTACTGAAAGTGTAGCTACCGCCAAAATAATCATCAGCAGGATACCTGTCCAAGTTTTCAATATACTGGGCTCCTTCTTTGTCGTGATAATCCTATTATATCTTCATTTATCGCCCGCGCGTTGCAATTTTGTTAATCTTTCTTAAAAAAACTTTACAAATCCTTAATTCCACGAAAAAACGTTCGGCTTTAACCATAATAAGCTAATTTTCATCTCAATATAAGTTGAACTAAAGAATTTACACAATCCACTCCGATGACAGAATAACCTGGAGAGTAGCGGTTATCCCCGGATTTTTTCGATTCCCTTTTCCATAAGGGAAAATCCAGTGATAAAGGCGACCGCTCCGCTTTTTCAGTTTTTTTCTGTCCTCTCCGTTCACGTGTAAATGAATAGTTTAACTTAAATCCTATTCTATAAAAAAAGAAAAAGCATTTCGGAAACAGCTCAAGGCTGCATCCGAAATGCTTTTGTTTTTTCAAGCAGTCGATCCGTCAACTGCCTTAACTCCTCTGCCGAGGAAGAAATCTCTTGCATGATCGCTGTCTCTTCATGAGCCGCATCCATAATTCGTCTGGCCTCATCCGAGAAGGAACCGGCTTTCCCCTGAATTTGTTTCACATGACTATGAGTCAGCTCAACACGGCCCGTCTGCTCTGCTATTTTGGATCCAATATCATGCGCACCTTGCATAAAGACTTCAACTGCACCTGTCAGCACATGCAGTGTTTGATCCACCGTTACCGTGCGCTCTGATTCGTTGACCACCAGACCATGCTGTTCATGACTCAGCTGTGCCGTCTCCCGAATTCGCTGCTGCACACGGCTGATCAGCTCATTAATGCGATGTACAGAATCTTTACTTTCGTCAGCAAGCTTGCGAATCTGCTGGGCCACAACGGCAAAGCCCGCTCCCTCTTCTCCTGCCCGTGCTGCTTCTATAGAAGCGTTCAAGGCAAGAAGTCCTGTCTCTTCCGCAATATTTTTAACGGACTGTGTAATCACTTCAATATCAGACGCTTCCTTCTCCAACAGCAGCATGATATCGCGGGAGCGATTGTGAGATACAGCAAGCTCGTCCATTCCCTTCATCAGTGAAGAAAAAGTCTCTTTGGTCTGCTCAACCGACTGCTCCATCTGACCGGACAGGTCCGTCATGCCCAAAGATTGCTTCTGCATCTGCTGGAAATCATGCAGCATTTCATCTGCGGTCATGAGGGATTGCTGCGACGTATGCTTCTGTTCCTCAACCCCTGTAGCGATGTGTTCAACGGCATCCGACATCATCTCGATCTGCTCGGCAGCCTGTGTAATCGCCTCACTGAGAGACTGGGCATTCTGCGATGTCGTTCTTGTGCTATCGGTGATATCGTTCACAATTCCACGAAGGTTAGAAACCATTATGCGAAAAGCATCATATAATACGGTAAGCTCATCCTGTGAATGCCTTGCAGGAACTTCAGCCGTCAGGTCACCAGAAGATACCTGCTGTGCCACTTTAGACAGCTTCACAATAGGACGAGTCAGATAACGCGAGGCTATCCATCCAAGGATGCCGTTCCAGCATACACCCATCACTAAAATAATGGTGATATACAACCAGCTTGGGATATCTAATGAAATCCAATCCTTAACAAAAAAAATAAAAAAGCCGCTTGTCCCATATGTAATAATAGAAATAAGTATTAAACCTGCAACAGTCTTCGCTCCCAAATTCCACTTCATTCCCACACCCCGTAGTCCTTTTTTCCTATTTTACCAATCATACACTAATTTTCTTGTGACATATATCACTGAAAACGCTCTATTTTGCCCTTTTTCCCTTTTCATGCATGACTTTCATACCATATAGCTCATAATGATAAGACAAGCTTGGTTGGCCCTCCCCTGCTGCTCATTATTCTTGATATGAATTTTAAATTCCCCAATTTTAATTATTATCGGTTAAACCTAAAGAATCATTTAGCTTGGCATCTATTTTGCTTAAATGATATACTGAGTGCGCTTCAGCAGTGCTGGAGACGAACTATTTCTATGATGCCACTGGAGGCGAACGAGATGTCTACTATGTCCACACGGACGGAGAAAGATTTTATCGGTGAAAAAGAAATCCCAGCTTACGCGTACTATGGAATTCAGACGGTGCGGGCTGTAGAGAACTTCCCGATTACCGGCGTTCCGGTTCACCGCGAACTGATTACGGCGTTGGCTGCTGTCAAAAAGGCGGCGGCTATGGCGAACATGGAGCTGAAAATGCTGCCTAACAAAATCGGTGAAGTCATTATTATGGCAGCGGATGAAATGATGAAGGGCCATCATCTGGATCATTTTATTGTAGACTCCATTCAGGGTGGTGCTGGCACCTCCATGAATATGAATATGAACGAAATTTTGGCCAACCGCGGACTTGAACTATTAACCAAAAACAAGGGTGATTACTTCCACTGCAATCCAAACAATCACGTGAACATGTCTCAGTCTACGAATGATGTTGTGCCGACAGCACTGCGCATTGCAGCCTATCGTCTCTCGGAGACACTTCTGGGTACGATGAAAAGACTGCAGGACGCCTTCCACCAAAAGGAAATCGAGTTCAACGATGTTGTCAAAGTGGGACGCACCCATCTTCAGGATGCCGTGCCGATCCGTCTTGGTCAAGAATTCGGGGCTTATGCCCGCGTAATCGGACGGGATATTGAACGTCTTGAATATGCTAACAAACGTATGCTCTCCATCAATATGGGTGCAACGGCTGTGGGTACAGGGCTCAATGCAAAGCCGGAGTATATCGTAAAGGTTACCGAGTATTTGTCCGAAGTGACCAGTCTCCCGCTCAAGACCGCAGATGATCTGGTAGACGCTACACAGAACACCGATGCTTATCTGGAATTGTCGGCTGCTCTGAAAGTATGTGCAGTCAGCTTGTCCAAAATCTGTAATGACATTCGATTGATGGCTTCAGGACCTCGTGCCGGACTTAACGAGCTGCGTTTGCCACCTCGTCAGCCGGGCTCTTCCATTATGCCAGGCAAAGTAAATCCGGTTATGGCCGAAGTGATCAATCAGGTATCCTTCCAGGTAATGGGTAATGATCACACCATCTGTATGGCTTGTGAAGCTGGACAATTCGAGCTGAACGTTATGGGGCCAGTAATTGCCTTTAACCTGCTTCAATCTCTGAAAATTATGAATAACGGCATTGACGTATTTACTAGATATGCGGTGGAAGAAATGGAAGCCAATCGGGAGCGCTGCGAGTTAATTATGAAGCAGAGCTTCAGTGTTGTAACCGCCTTGAATCCGCACCTCGGTTATAATGTAGCCGCCTCCATTGTCAAGGAAGCACTGAAGACCGGCATGACCTTGCAGGAGATCATTCTTGAGCGCGGTTTGCTGACACCGGAAGAATTGGAAGAAATTTTACATCCCGAGCAGATGACAACACCCGGTATTGCCGGAGAGCATTTCCTGCGCAATATGGAGCGGTTGTAAGATTAATCTGCTGCCGACAAAAACACCAAAAATCCCTGTTGTCCGTTCGTTCGGATAACAGGGATTTTTTCAGGTGTATGCATTATTATTTCTGAGACATGTGCACACCTGCTACTCATTAACTTCCTTGGTCAGACCCAGCGTTTCCGCTCCAGAGACGGCAGAATGCGCAGTTCGTCCCTGTATTTCGCAACTGTTCTTCGGGAAATCACAATGCCTTCTTCAGCCAAAACAGCAGCGAGTTGGCTGTCAGAGTAAGGCCTGTTCACCGATTCGGAACGGATAATTTCCTTGAGCCGCCGTTTCACAGCCGATGAGGAGGTCTCAGTACCGGACAAGGTTTTCACACCCGTATCGAAAAAAGCTTTCAAGGTATACATCCCGTACGGGGTTCGTATGGTTTTGCCATTCACAGCACGACTCACTGTTGATTCATGCATGTCAATTCTCTCTGCAATGACCGCCAGATTCAGCGGCACGATTGCATCAGGCCCCTCGCTCAGAAAACGCTTCTGTTCATCCAGCACTGCTGTAATTACACGAAGCAGCGTTCTTCGTCGTAGCTGCATACTCCTCAGGATCGCCCGTGCCTCAGCTGCCCGATGCACCCAGCGTTCACCGGGAGATGCCTTCCTGATCCAGCTGCTGCAGGCTTCATTCATGGATACACGCAGGTTACCCGCTGTATACAAGCTGAGCACCATCTCGCTGTTTACCAGCTCCACAGCCGCATCAGGAATAACATAATGCGGAGATTCATCGCTGCCGATCGAGCGGCATGGCTTTGGGTCTAATTGAGTGATATAATCATATGCCCGCTGTGCTGCTTGCGCGGTTATGCCAAGCCTGGCTGCTATTCGTGCAGGGTGAAAAGGGACGAGCGCTTCCAGCCCCGCCTGCACCATCTGCGCCGCATGCGGCACAGCCGAAGCATCACGATGAATCTGCAGCAGCAAGCACTCTTGCAGATTCCGTGCACCCACTCCAGCAGGCTCAAGGGATTGCAGCAGCTTCAAGCCGGCAGTGACCTCATTTATGGACATCCCCAGGTCAGATTGCACCTCGGTCAGCTCGATCTTCAGGTATCCGTTTCCATTCAGGCATCCGGCTAAATAGACGGCAGCTCTTTTCTGTTCTTCCGGGGCGATCGCGATGCGAATCTGGGAAGCCAGCACCTCCTCAAGTGTAGGCTCTGCACGTCTCGCCTGAAGCAAAGGATCATACACACCATGCCATAACCGCTCAGTTCCTCTGGCTGACCTGTACGGAGAAAATGGTATTTCCTCCAGCTCGAGCAGTGGATTTTCCGCCGCGGCATCCTGCAAATAACGAATCAGCTCCTGACCCGACAAGGTCAGCACATGCAAGGACTGCTTGATCTCCGGCGTGATGGACAGCCGGAGCCGCTGCTCCTGTACCAACTGAACACCTAACATCCGTTGTCCTCCTTCCGTCGCGCTGGATAAGATTGACTGGAACGCGAAATAATTAATGTTTACAGAGAACTCTCTGAGGACAGATTAACCTTCCCCATCAGTCCTGGTCAATATTTTTCCGACACCAGCTTCGCCTGTGTAAATAATAGCAGGTAGTCTCTGCCGCCTGCTTTGGAATCCGTGCCCGACATGTTAAACCCGCCGAACGGATGTGTGCCTACCAAAGCCCCTGTACACTTGCGGTTGAAGTACAGATTGCCTGCGAAATATTCACGTCTCGCCTGCTCCAGATGTGCCCGATTACGCGAGATAACCGCCCCGGTCAAGCCATAATCCGTATTGTTGGCAATCTCCAGCGCCTTCTGGAACGAATCGGCCTTGATAAAAGCCAGCACCGGGCCAAAAATCTCCTCCTGGGCGATCCGGGCCTGCGGGTCCACATCCGCAATAATCGTAGGCTCGACGAAATAACCTTGAGGATCGCCTGTGCCTCCACCATGAACCAGACGACCTTCCTGCTTGCCGATTTCAATATATTCAGTGATCTTCGCATAAGCTTTATCGTCAATGACAGGTCCCATGTAACTGTGCATTTCAAGCGGGCTGCCTACCGTCAGCTTCTGCGTACGCTCAATCACCTTTTGTAATACTTCATCATATACATCCTTATGAATTATGGCACGGGAACACGCAGAACATTTTTGTCCCGAGAAACCGAAGGCTGATGCCGTAATGGATTCAGCCGCCAGCTCCAGATCACTGTCACTGTCCACAACGATGGAATCCTTGCCACCCATCTCGGCGATTACACGTTTGATCCATTTTTGCCCCGGAGCTGTTTTTGCAGCGCGTTCATTGATTCGCAGACCAATATCCCGTGAACCCGTGAAGCTGATAAAACGTGTCAGAGCATGATCTACAAGATAATCCCCAACATCACTTCCTGGTCCCGGCAAAAAATTCACCACGCCGTCCGGCAGCCCCACTTCTGCAAGCAGTTCCATGAATTTGGCCGCAATGACCGGTGTTGTACTCGCCGGCTTTAAAACTACCGTGTTGCCTGACACCAATGCAGCCGAGGTCATGCCTGCCATAATCGCCAGCGGGAAATTCCACGGCGGAATGACGATACCTACACCGAGCGGAATATATGTCAGCTCATTATCCTCCCCCGCGATCCGTACGAGCGGTTGAGGTTCACTTAGACGCTGCATTTCCCGAGCATAAAATTCCATAAAATCGATCGCTTCAGCGGTATCTGCGTCTGCCTCAGGCCAGGTCTTACCCGCCTCATAGACCATCCAGGCGGAGAATTCATGCTTGCGGCGGCGCATAAGAGCTGCCGCTTTGTACAGATAACGGGCCCGCTCGTTCGGGTCCGTGTGCTTCCAGGTGTTGAACGTTTCTGCCGCTGTCTGGATGGCCTTCTCGGCCAGCTCCCGACTGGCTTGGTGAACTGTTCCAATCACCTGCTCCTTCGCAGCCGGGTTCACGGAATGTAACGTGCGGCTGCCGGTTATTTTTTGACCGCCAATAATGATCGGATATTCCCGTCCAAGCTCGGATTGCACCTTGCGGAGTGCGTCCTCAAAGGCTTCCCGGTTCTCCTGCACCGCAAAAGCTGTAAAAGGTTCGTTAACAAATGGAATGTTCATGAATGATTCCTCCTTCAGGATGTGGGCTCTACTCACTAAATAATTCGAACAAAGATAATTTACACGAGCACTCCGATGACAGAATAACCTTCCAATCGCTGTTATCCCCAGATTTTTTTTGATTCCCTCTTCCAAATGGAAAAATCCGGTGATAAAGGCGACCGCTTCGCTTTTCCAGGTTTTTTCTGTCCTCTCCGTTCCTTGTGTAAAATCGCAGCTCGGACTCATGCAGCACTTACGTCTCATTCAAATATATGAAGCAAGAAGCGTGCCAACTCCGCTTGAGAATGAAATATTTTTTTGGATTTCGCGGAGATAAAAATATTCATTAAAAAAATTAGGGCCTCAGCAATTGCATACAGCAGCTTTTGGCACGTTTTTTGCTAGATATGTGAAATACACAATTATGAATTATTAAGGAGGAAGCACCATGAGTGTCGGAACGGAGCTATACCGCAAAACGTTGTTAACCGTGGCTGGCAATAAAGCCGTAGAAAGCCTGTCCCTTAAATACGGTAAAAAGCTCGCAGGCAAATTTATTGCAGGCAGTACGCTGGAAGAGGCGCTTGAGGAAATTCGCACATTAAACAGCAAAGGTATTATGGCGACACTCGATCATCTGGGAGAGGGTATCACTCATCTAAACGAGGCGGCCCTTTACAGAGATGAGTATGTAAGGCTGGTTGAGGGTATAGCGCACAGCGGAGCCGACTCCAACGTTTCACTGAAGCCGACCCAGATGGGGCTCGCACTTGACCCCGAAGCAGGTTATCAGAACATTCGAACCGTTGCCTCCAAGGCGAAGCGGCATGATCTGTTCGTACGCATTGATATGGAGGATAGTCCATTCACACAAGCCACACTCGACCTGGTACGAAGACTTCATGCAGAAGGACTGGATAATACAGGTACTGTCTTACAGGCTTATTTGCATCGAACGGAAGAAGATACACGTGACATGATTCGAGAGGGCATTCGACTGCGTCTTGTCAAAGGCGCTTACAAAGAGCCTGCCACCGTTGCGTATCAGAGTACAGCCGAAGTGATGCATCAGTTCAAAACGATGATTCGTCATCATCTTGATCAAGGCGTGTACACCGCTGTTGCTTCACATGATGATCACATCATCAACTGGACGAAACAATACGCCAAGGATCGGGACATCTCCCCCGATGCTTTCGAATTCCAGATGTTATACGGCCTGCGAATGAGCGAACAGGAGCGCCTGGCACAGGAGGGTTATCGCATCCGCTGTTATGTGCCGTACGGAACGATGTGGTATCCATATTACACCCGCCGTCTGGCTGAGAAGCCGGCCAACCTCTGGATGGTGCTCAAAAACATGTTTCGTTAACCGTGTAACGATCCGATCTGTACCTATACCATGCCTTCCTTCTTCCATACCGGATCGCATGGTTTTTTCATCTTACTCGATGTCTAAAAATCAAGATTCATCGAATTTTATGTTCACAAAATTAGACAATATTTAAACTTCTCGTTACATTCCCACCCTCGCTGGATGTTCTCACCTGTTCCCCATCGTTCCTTTCAACCCCATTTTCGCACTTATTTTATGTAATAAAATTTAACATACGCAAACATTCAAACTTCTATATAAAGTTAATTTTTGCAGGAATATCAACACTTTTATGATTGTCTCTATTTTGATAACGCATACAAAAAATGTTTTTTTACAATCCATCATTCCACCCACTTCATCCGAACAAGCGATGTCAAAAAATATATACACACCTCTATTTCAACGATATAATAATGATAACTTCTTTTTCTAATCTATATTTTTCAAATTGAATGTTGTAATCGAGGTGATCCTGATGAGACATTTACTTCCTACACTGAAAGAGCTGACGCGAACAGACATGCTGATCTGCGATGATTTTCCCGTTAGCGCACTCCCTCATCTGCCCGTACATCCTGATCCCGACACAACGTCGGATCGTCCTGTATTTATTCGCTCTGCGGCGGGTAAGGCTTATCTTTATCCTGCATCCTTTGACCAGCCGGACCCTCTACTCGAGGATGGCTCACCTGCCATGTCATGCAATACACCGGTCCTACCGTCCCGCAGCTTGCCGCATCACTTCATGTTATCCGTGCCTGTGATCCCGCCAACTCTGGAGCTTGCACAAGTCATTCCGATGTTTATCCAGAGTCCTTTTCTGATCGTCAAAAATGATCGTGACGAATGGAGCGGTTATCTCTCCGCATCCGATATCATGAAATCCATGCATCACGCGCATCGCCTGATGGAAGCTTATCTCGAAACTACGCTGGAAACCGCAGGCTCTGCGCTGTCTTTGATTAATGAAGAAGCCAAGGTGGCCTATTGGACATCCGGCGCTGAACATATTTTCTCAATCAGCAAAGCCGATATTATTGGTCAGCCTGCCGCCAACTTTTTCCCGCCAGAACGACTTCAATCCCTCAAAACGTTATATACTGGCGAAACAGTCTACCGCAAGCAGCACCAGCCCAGACCCGATCTGTTCGCTCTCATTAACGCACGCCCGGTCAGACTGGACGGTCGCATCGTCGGCGCCGTAGCGGCAGAGGTTGACATTACTACTGAAATTCGTCTGCATCAGGAATTGCTGCACATGACCTCCAAGGTTCAGCATCTGGAAAAAGCCGTGGCACGGTTTCGTCCCGAGACTGACCCGTTTGCCCGGATCAAGGGTAGCAGTCCGATTATCCGTCAATGTCAGGAAACGATTCGCAAAATCAGCACTACTCCTGCCACCGTGCTCATTCTTGGGGAAAGCGGTACAGGCAAGGAGCTGTTCGCCAAAGCGATACATGATCTGCGCGAGCCGCAGACCGCTCCTTTTGTCGCTATTAATTGCGGGGCTATTCCTGCCTCCTTGTTTGAAAGCGAGCTGTTTGGTTACGAGAAAGGAGCCTTCTCTGGTGCTGATCCCAAGGGAAAAAAGGGCAAGATCGAGCTGGCAGATGGCGGAACCCTGTTCCTCGACGAGATTGGGGAGATGCCTTCCGAGCTTCAGGTAAAGCTGCTTCGTGTTTTACAGGAGCGGAGCTATTTCCCGGTTGGAGGAACCCGTACCAAACAGGCCAACTGCCGAATTATCGCTGCGACCAATCAGGATCTTCCCGCCATGATTGCCCGCAATCAATTCCGGGAGGATCTGTATTATCGGCTGAATGTCATCAATCTCATCATCCCGCCGCTCCGATTGCGCAAAGAGGACATCTATGAGTTAACCCAAACCTTTTTGCAAGAGTTCTCACTGCTCTATAATCGGCATATTGAAGTGATTCCGCCCGAAGTGTTCAAGCTGCTGTTCCAGTACGACTGGCCCGGCAACGTGCGCGAGCTGCGCAACGTCATCGAACGTTTAACGATTCTAACGATGGATGGAGAGGTAAAACCCGAATACTTGCCAGATTCACTTACTTCTGCCGTGGACATGTCGCATCATGAGAGCATGCCCATCCACATTTCGATGAAGGAGGAAAATGAAACCCGGAGTGAAGCAGTCTCTGGTCAGTACTCCACTGCTTCTTATCAGCAGCAGTTAGATGCATATGAGGCACAGCTCCTTCTCCAATATCTGGAATCCGTTGGCGGAAACAAGCGCACCCTCGCCAAACAGCTGGGCATCTCCAGGGCCACACTGTATAACCGACTGAAGCGGCTTGGATTACAGAATGTATGACAAACGAAAACAAAAATCCGCAGGAACGGGCGTCTGCCGTCAACCTGCGGATTTTTGCGTTTCGGATAGCTACGTTTCGGATTGTTATGCTTTGGATTTCCTTGTTTAAGAATGTTGTCTTTCGAAACTTTCGCGGTTTCAGCTAGGTTGCTGACTGAGCAGCTCCGCCTCTGTTATACGCACATGTTCCTTTACAATATTCTCGCCAAGCGACTCAGAGCCTTTCCGAGATGACGATAGAAGGTGGCACGGCTCATGGAACAAGCCTGTGCTGCGGCAGTTGGATTGCCAGCGTGAGTCCAATATGCGGCATGCAGCAGCTTCTGATCCTGCGGGGCTACGCCATGTATTCTGCCTTCCAGCAAGTCCAGCACATATAGCTGCACCTGAATGCCACCCTTTACACCAGCAAGCTTGTCAGCATACTTCTGCAGCTCGCCCGGAGAGTGCAGCTGACCAAGCATTTTGCGAACCTCCTGTTCAGTCCAAATATTCATATGATGACCTGATGCTTGCTTCCCTGCCTGTGATGGATTAACCGGCAAACCCGGATGCAGGAGTGACATCACCCAGGCACCGAACTGCCCGCTGCGAAGATCCAACTCAAGCACATCTGCCCGATTCTCATAATGATCACATGCACGCGTAGTAGTTTCCCTCATCTGAAAGCCTATACTTCTGAGAAACAGCTTCAGATGCGGATTGGTCGCAACCAATATCGCTCTTGCCCCATCTCCCAGCAGCGACAAACGGTCCAGTATCATATATCCGACCAGTTCCTCACGGGTATACCCCGGGACATCATTTCTCGCGGCAGCTAGCACCGCAAAATGGGTATCGCTCTCATCCGGGTCCTGGCCCAGCTCTTCCGGGTCAAAGCATTCATTCATTTCGTTCGGAAAATAGGTTAAAAGCAATTCGCTGGTCTCCCGGTGCACGAGCACGGTAATAAACATCGCAATGACCTCGCCTCGCTTATCCCGCTTCAGTACAATGCCGTCCGGATAACGCTGCGCCAATTCATCCAGAAAGGGACCATAGTTCACAGCTTGCCAAGGTTCAACGCTGTATTCACTCCATTGTTCCATCAGCTTGTGCAGCGAAGGCAGGTCAGCTCGATCCATCGGCTCAAGCGGTGAAAACAACGAATCGTTCGATACATCGGCATACTTGCGGAACTGAAGCATTGACTCCTGACAGAGCATCAGCATCTTTCGCGCAATTTGCCGCCGCTCATGGGGGCCCGCTTGTTCATGGAGCGGCTTCAGCAGCTCAGCGATTCGAATTCGCATAGCTTGCATGCGATGAGGCTCACGCTGCCGAAAATCACGCATCAGATGCACTCTCGCCATATCGTGTAGAGCCAGGCCATCCGGTGCAGAACGAATGAAGGACATTCTCCTCAGCATATGATATTCTTCCTGCTGCACATCCATATCCAATACGGCGGATAACAGCTCCTGATTGGCCGACTCCAGCAGGGTTAACACCTCTACCATCGGATGCAGCCGGGGGATGGTCAGCTCCAGCAGCAGCCGGGCACTGATCATATGGGACAGCTCGGCCCACTCTGCATAAGGCAAATTCCTGCCGCGATCCGCTGCCTCGACCGCAAGAGCCAGTCCAAGCGGATGTCCATCCGTCATTCTCGTAATCGTTCCCGCCACATTTGGCTTCAGTCGTCCAGCTATCGCAATATACTCTGTAATTTCATCCGCAGTAAAGTGCTGCAGCGGCATATGCACGAGCCGCTGATACAGCCGCGGGTGGGTCCGCCAAGTCGCCGCCAGTTCAGGACGGGACGCCAGTATAATGAGCACCCCGCTTAGATGAAGTTTCCCAATGAACACTTCCATAAACCAGCTTTCGAGCAGAGCAAGCTCCTCGTAATTATCAACAGCGATTACCAGCCGCCTCTTCTTCGACGTTTCTTTCAACAAAGAAAGCGGATGTGCAGCTTCTCTGCCCAACAGTTCCAGTTCAAGCCCCAGCGTGGACAAGAAATAATCCATAAACACCGAAGGTGTTGTGCCGCAGGAACGTCCATCCATCCAGATCGCTGTAGCTCCGCGGTCCCTTGACACGGACAGCATTTCTGAAAGCAGAGACGATTTACCAATCCCACCCATTCCGGTAACTAAAAATATCGTCATAGGCGCTTCGGCATGCTCAAACCACTGCTTCAGCAGCATCAGTTCTCTCGTTCGCGCGACGAAACGTTTGCCGTCCCTGACATATGTTTCTTTTTGAGCTTCACTACCATTCCCCATACATTTCCTCCATACTGGATTCTGGCACTTCGAGTATCTTTAATCTCTCATATTTGAGACTAGATTGAGACGCGCATAAGCATATGAAATGTTAGAATCTTGATAAAAGCCAATTTATAGAAAAAGGATACAGAAGCGCTCACATCAGATTTAAGACACCGCATCCAATACACCCTGGCCGCTTCTTCACATATCGAACACACCGCCGATCACCCTGAGCAAACCTCTACAGCAACGTTAACCGATTGGTTTCATGCTTCCCTTTCGTGCTTCCTTTTCGTACTCTACTCTCAGCCCGATCATTCAGGAAAGGCGGATTTGTGTGAAAAAAAATCTCGATATCTGTTATTTGAGCAGACAACTTGACATTGATCCCAAACGGCTTGAGGCGTGGCTCGATCAACACGTACTCACCACTCCGGTTCAAGAGTTGGAACCCCAGCGGCGCTCCGGTCGTATGACGTCTCCGTATCGTCTCGCAGCACCTGCTTCTTTATCTCTGGCTCCCTCTGCGAACCAATCCATTCGTTACCGAGGACGCTTCTCGAATTAAGAGGACTGGCCCTCCCCGCCCTCAATCATGTCATTAGCAAGCAATGCCATCTCCAGACACAATCGTTTGTCCTGCTGCATGTAGTCGGGCCCCAGCAGTTCTTCCAGCTTTTCCAGCCGGTTGTACAAGGTCTGCCGATGAACGAACAGCTGTGCAGCAGCAGCTCGTTTACTTCCAAAATTCGAGAGATAAGCATGGAGTGTTTCGACCAATCTCAACTGATGGTTCCGATCATGCTCCATAAGCACTCCCAGGTGGTCCATTGCAAAGGATTGCAGTAAGGAAGGCGGCATTGCTTTTAACATTTGATATATACCCATACGATCATAGAAATGAACATGTTTCATCGGTTTGACCGACCTCGCCACTTCAATAACCTGATACGCCTCCTGAAGGCTGTGCTTCAGAGGAGTCAATTGATTACGCAGCCTGCCAAAGCCGGCATGAATTTCAACTTGCTTCAAGTTGGTCCCGGCAAAACGTTTGATATGCTGCGTAATGCCTTCCAGCACCTGCATTAGCTGCTGACGCGAGGAGGTTCGGGACTCTTCCTTGGCGCAGCAGAGATAGATCTGGTTATTTTTCAGCATGAGCAGGCTCGTCAGATGATTTTTCTTCAGCAATGAACGCAGCAGAACCAGAATATCCTGATGATTCGCTTCCATTCGCTCCCGTCCCGTTCCCTTCAGCCGATGTTCGATCTCCAGCACACCTCCCGCGAACCAGTACTGTCCCTTCACCAGCAACCGGAGCCCCATTCGTGTTCGTGCCTGCTCCTCCTGCTGAATATGACCATTCATCAGATCCTGTATCAGTTCATTCTGGCTGCGTACCATCTTCTCTTCAAGGAATTGAGTACGAAGCGTCAGTGCCGCCGCAGCTTTGGCTGTATAATCCAGCAGCAGCTTCAGATATTCCACAGCAGTCGCAGGATGCACTACCATGCCGATCGCCGAGAATACCTGACCAAAACAGACAACCGGATAACAAAGCAGTGCATGCTCCTCATCCATGTGAAACCAGAGCTCTGTAGCCGAATCGTTCAGATTAAGCTGCTCCACCTCCTGGCTGTACCAGCTGTAGATGGCCTGCTCCATCTCCGGGGCAAGTCCGGGCACAAAGCTGCCCGCCTCCATGGACGAAATGTACACAATTGGCTTGGATGCATACATATGCAGCAGTTCAAGCACCGCTGACATATCTGTGCTTTGCAAGGTGCGCTGCTGCAGTTCCCGGGAATAGGTCTCCAGGCTCTTCAACAACTGATGCTGGTGGTTAATAAGTAAAGAGTGAATATCCTGAGTAATCTCCACAAACCTTACCGGCTGCTCAAATACGATCAGTGGAAACTGATGCTCATTGGCAAGTTCGATCAAGGCTTCCGGGATGCCATCAATGCTCGTTCCAAATTCCACACATAAGCCCGCCGCTTCACGATGAATCAGCTGCATCAGATAGGCTTCGCGTCCATCCTCCGACTGAAGCCATAACCCTGTGGATAAAATAAGATCATGAGGGCTTACAAAAGGAGACACATTGGTAATTTCCAGAACGTGAACCCAACCCACCTGACGATCCAGGCCTTCTTGCCCTGCTGCAAGCCGTGCTCTTCCGAACACCGGACGTTCCAGAATATCTCTGACGGTAAATACACGGTCATTTCGCAAAGTCGATCCCTCTTAGTGTCATTTTTTCTTACATTATAATCCATGGACAGATGTCCTGAACAGGTTTTTTCGACAATATGTTGAGTCGTTATTTCAAAAGCTAGACATTATGTAAGGTGCAAAACGAGACATGGAGTCATAAACTTGTAGTATAAGCTAACAACCATTAAATGGACGAGGTGCATGGCGATGAGAATCGGGTTACCCAAAGAAATCAAAAACAATGAAAATCGTGTAGCGATGACTCCTGCCGGGGCGGCTGATTTTGTACGAGCCGGGCATCAGGTCCTTGTGGAGCAAGGTGCAGGGCTGGGCAGTGGATTTATGGATCAGGAATACGAAAAGGCTGGTGCGTTAATCGTCGAACAGGCCGCTCAAGTCTGGCATGATGCCGATATGATTCTCAAAGTCAAAGAGCCTCTTGCCAGTGAATACGGCTATTTCCGGCCAGGTCTGATCCTGTTCACCTATCTGCACCTGGCCGCAGAGCCTGCGCTTGCCCAGGCTCTGGTCGATCACCGTGTCACCGCTATTGCCTACGAAACGCTTGAAGTCGGCGGCTCTCTCCCGCTGCTTACACCAATGAGCGAGGTAGCGGGACGCATGGCTGCGCAGATCGGTGCGCAGCTGCTGGAGAAAACAGAAGGCGGCAAAGGCATTCTGTTATCCGGTGTGCCTGGCGTCAGCCGCGGCAGGGTCGTTATTATTGGCGGCGGTACGGTAGGTACCAATGCTGCCAAAATTGCGATTGGCCTCGGGGCAGATGTGACGATTCTGGATCTGAATCTGCAGCGTCTGCGCCAGCTGGACGATATTTTTGGCAACCAGATCCATACGCTTGTATCCAGCCCTTCCAATATTGCGTCCGCTGTCGCCGGGGCGGACCTGCTGATCTGTGCGGTGCTGATTCCGGGCGCCAAAGCGCCGAAGCTTGTCAGCGAGCAAGTGGTGAAGACCATGGCACCAGGGTCGGTTATCGTGGATGTGGCGATTGATCAGGGCGGGATCGTCGAGACCATTGATCATATCACCACCCACGATGAACCCACCTATGTGAAACATGGTGTCGTGCATTACGCGGTGGCGAACATGCCTGGCGCCGTGCCGCGCACGTCCACGGTGGCGCTGACCAACGCCACCCTGCCTTATGCGCTGCAGCTGGCGAACCACGGTGCAGCCGCCGCGATTCGCGGCAATTCGTCCATTCGCAGCGCAGTGAATGCGCTGAATGGACATATCACGTATGAGGCGGTAGCCCGTGATCTCGGGCACGCCTATGTTCCTGCGGGACAGGCGCTGGAGAATGCCGCCGCCGTCCAGTAGGCTCTTCTGGCCGTTCCACCTGGATACAACCGTGTCCAGACTGTGGAACGCATAGAAGCGCAGCGCCTGAAGGAGAATATCTCCGGGCGGTGCGCTTCTTTTTTTTGCATAAAGGCAAGGAAAAGAAAGGGATAGGATGCAGCTCACGCATTAGACAATCCGTTCACTGCATACCTCACGAAAATTGCAATCCCGACACGCCCGGTGTGAGGGCATCGGAGTGAAATAGGACATGTCCTTCGGGCGGTTGTAATATTCATCGGCTACACAGGAGCGCATCTCCTCAATATAGCGCCCCACGTTCTCCTCCACCTTGCGTATATCCTCTTCCGTTGCTATAAACTCCTTATGTTTGCCGGTCAGCAGGTACTCCACCCGAATCTCGATCTGCTCCAGCGGAACCCGGTAATGCTCTCTCACATAGGCAGCGTACAGCATTAACTGATCGGAGAAATCATCCTCCTTGCCCGTCTTCCAGTCTACTATGACAATGTTCCCGTTTCTGCGTCTGTACAACAAGTCCATTTTCACATACACGCGAGTGTCATGCAGCAGCATCGTATCCCATTTTTCAATCTCAAGAATGGAGGTGCTTGCACGGGACAGGTCTTCCCACGTCAGCGTCTGGTACAGATTGCGGGTGCACGCCCCGGCACGTTCCTTGATCGTTGCGACCCGGTCGCTTAACGTATCATCCCCATAATAAATTTCGGACAGCATCGTACGATTCTTCGGGTTGAGGCGCCACTGCTCGGGGTCCATCGACTCCTTATACGCCTGGTTCAGCAGATCACGCATCGTTTGCTCCAAAAAAGCTTCACGCGGCTTTGGCTTGCCATCCCCCCTGCTCCGCACTGCCGACTCACACATCCGGTGTGCGAGATCACCAAAGACCAGATACAAATTGCTCAGCTGCTTCAAACGGTACAAACGCACCTGCATCTCGTCAGCGGATTCTGTTTTCCAGCCATTGTGGGCACCATAATAATGATAATAATATTTGCGCAGGCACTCATCGAACATATTGGCCCGCGACTGCGAATAAGACCACTGCGGGTATTGTGCCATATGAATTCTGCCTTTCTGTATATCGGCTCTCTCCATGCCAGTTATCCATATCGTACCGGAGGCTCGGACTGTAGCTAGCACATCCATGCTTCATTGCTACCTCCCCCTGCTCTGCATAACATCGGGCTGGAAGATGCTTTTATTGCTCACAGTATAAAGCCCCGGCACGCATGCCGCAACCCGGCTTCCGTTATTTTCATCTGCTCGCAACCGTTTAGGTTGCAATCCGTATCGTTTATATAGTTACATCAGGATAAAGAAAGGTTAGAGCGTGTGAGGATGCTTGAGATGCTTGAGATGCTTGAGATGCTTGAGGTGGTTGGAGATGGTTGAGATGCTTGAAGATACTTGGAGAAGCAGCTCCCTATCGACCTTTGCCGCAGCGCTAACGATTCCTACAAAGCTTATTTGCCCTTTTTGGCGGGGTTTCGAAATCTAACGATTCCAGGAGACGCTATTCTACTGAATTTGGCCTATTCGAGGGTTAAAACGGGCACTTTTCCTGAAATAGCGTCACTACGATTCGTTACAATTTTTATGTGCCAGTTTGAAGCCAAATAAGGCGTCTCAGATTCGTTAGCGTGGTGCGACCGTCTAAGTTACTCGGGCTTGCTCACCTACATGGTGCTCACACGCCCAGTTACTCGGCTTGCTCACCTACTTGGGGCTCATACACCCAGTCACTCGGGCTTGCTCACCCTACTTGGTGCTCATCTACCCAGTTACTCGGCTTGCTCACCTGCATGGTGCTTATACACCCAGTTACTCGGCTTGCTCATCAACATGGTGCTCATACACCCAGTCACTCGGCTTGCTCACCTACTTGGGGCTCATACACCCAGTCACTCGGCTTGCTCACCTACATGGTGCTAATCACGACATTTTCACACAGCAGTATTCCATTAAAATAATGTACAGGCATATCCCAAAGGAGGCGCCACCCATGAAGCAGCCGGATTGGTTCCAGGCGGAAGCAGCATTACAACAGATTCAAGTCATCGGAAGCGATCGCAATGAGCTGGTACATATCATCGGCGAGGCAGCAGGAATTCAATGCATTGGTGTAGGTACGGATGCGGCTGTTTTTACGTATGATCGCTTGCCTCAGTATGCCTTCAAAGTATACTCGGATCATGCTTTAGATAAATTAAATAACGAAAAACACGTTTACACGCAGCTCCAGGGACTGCCCTATTTCCCGACGTATTACGGCAGTGGCCGGAACATGCTAGTCATCAGTTACGAACCTGGAGACACCCTGCTGGAATGTTTGGAAAAAGGAATCCCCGTCCCCGAGCAGGTTATGCTTGATGTGGACGCAGCACGAGAAGCCGTGCGTCAGCGTGGCTTGAATCCACGGGACATTCACCTTAAAAATGTCCTGCTCCAGCATGGACGCGGCAAAGTGCTTGACGTATCGGAGTATATTCAGGAGGGCAATGATCACCGCTGGGAGCATCTGGTGTGGGCCTATCACAACATTTATCCGCGCATCAAAGGCACACCTATATCCCCCCGGATGCTGCAAACAATCAAATGGGCGTATAACCAGCTGGATCAAGCCAATCTCAAAATGGAGGACCTTTCAAAAAAGGCAAACCGACTGCTCTCCCGATTTTTGAAATAAGCTGGCGGATCGCTGAGGACCACATATGCTATAATCGCAAACTGCTATACATCATGCCAACCAACCCGGGTTTCGCCCCCTACTAAGGGCTAGACTCGGGTTTTTCCTTGCTCGCCTTTAGTCTGTCCCACGGCTTACGCTTGTTTCATCCCCCGTGCCTGTGACGGGGTCATGCCCTTGTACTGCTTGAACAGCTTGGTAAAATAGTTTGCATTATCGCACCCGACTTGGGCAGCAATTTCAGTAACGGTAAGGCTGCTACCCTGCAGCAGACGCTCGGCTTCACTCATTCTGCATCCGTTCACGTATTCCACGAGGGTGCGTCCGGTCAGCTTTTTGAACATTTTGCAGAAATGATACACATTCAGCCCCACTTGACTTGCTGCCTCACTAACCGTCAATTTCTCCTGGGGATCAGCCTCGATCCGGGCAATTAACTGCTTGAACCGATCGCGGTTGGGAAAATATGCTCCGCCCGACCTGTCCCGCAGCTGATGCGGCATAAACGTCCGGGCCATCAAGGTAAACAGCGCATGCAGCTTGGATTTCACCACAAGTTGATATGCCGGAGGCTGCGTTGCCATCTCATCTACTGCTTCATCTAATAAAGAATAATAGGCCGCACAGGCCGCATTCTCTGCGGCTGGCTTCACCGGAAACCTCACACTGCCCTCCAGATACGGCGCAACATACTGCTCATGCACAGGGTCATTGGCAAAATCCTGGAACAGCGCACGATTCACCACAATGGAGTCGTAATGCACGTCTCCTTCATTCAATGCATAACCGACATGGAGAGCTCCCCCCGGAATGATAATGACTTCTCCTGCCTCGGCCTCATAAGGCCGACTGTCAATATGGAACACTGCTCTTCCTTTACGCATGATGATCCATTCAAAATGCTCATGCCAATGCAGGTACAGAATGCATTCCTCGATTTTTTTCCCGGAACAACGATTCTGGAAGAGCTGAAACGGATGTGATTTATGATCAATTCGCGTATCTTCATGAAGCGCTTTCAAGTCCAGCACGACGTTCTTCCCCCTCAACACAAAATCCGACTAATAAAGCACAAAATTGTTTAGAGCCATCCCGTAGCTGCACGGCTATAATGAGTGTGTCACGAAGACTATAAGCCAATATTGGAGTGAAATACAACTATGAATTCATTGATACGTGTTGGAACCCTTGTCGGCGGCCAGGATGCCGTTCGAGTGATTCCGCAAATTATGCAGCACGGTTTTGAATCCTTTAACCTGACGTTCTGGCAAACGACAGGCGACCTTGATCTCGCCGAGACGGCCAAACGTGTGCGCGACATCGTTGACGAACAAGGCATCGTCATTTCCGCTGTCAGTGTGTTCGGTAATCCGCTCACCGGGACGGGGGATAATGCCGATACCCTGGCAAGCTGGGAGCGGGTCATTGACCACGCACAGCTCTTCGGTGCAGATATCGTCTCCGGCTTCACGGGACGTTTGACCAACCAGCCGATTGACGAATCCATCCCTCGTTTCAAGGAAGTATTTGGTGAACTGGCACGACGGGCGGCAGACCGGGGTGTACGGATTGCTTTTGAAAATTGTGATATGGGTGGAACGTGGCAGACGGGTGACTGGAATATTGCGCATAATCCGACCGCCTGGGAGATGATGTTTAATGCTGTGCCTGATGAAAATGTCGGGCTGGAGTGGGAGCCTTGCCACCAGATGGTCAGCTTGATCGACCCGATTCCGCAGCTCCGCAAATGGGCTCCAAAAGTTTTTCACGTACACGGCAAGGATGCAACCATCGCCTGGGATATTGTGAAGCAGCACGGTGTGCATGGTCCGCATGAATTTGTTTGGCATCGCACGCCTGGCTTCGGAGACAGCAACTGGGCTGATATTATCACCATTTTGCGCCAGAACGGATATCGGGGCACCATTGATATTGAAGGCTGGCATGATCCGGTATACCGCGACGAGCTTGAGATGACCGGGCAGGTGCATGCACTCAACTATTTGAAGCACTGCCGCGGCGGCAGCTTTGTCCCAAACCCGGTGTAGAGACATAAACTATCCACCACATGAACATGAACATCTACGCAAGGAGTTGAACACATGACCAACACTTATCGGGTTATCATCGCAGGCTGCGGAGCCATGGCAAACACCTGGGCCGACTACGCCAAAGCACGCCCAGATACCGCCATCGTAGGGCTCGTTGACCTCTATGAACAAACCGCAGTGACGTTTGCCCAGCGGCATGGTCTGGAATGTCCTACGTTCACCAATATACGTGATGCGCTTCAAGCAACAGATGCCAACATCGTCTTCGATGTAACCATTCCTTCCAGCCATCATGATGTGGCCATGACCGCACTTCAAGCGGGCTGTCACGTCTTTGGCGAAAAACCGCTGGCAGAATCGTTCCCGGACTGCGCAGACATTGTGCAAACCGCCCGCAGTACGGGACGCATTCAGGCCGTGATGCAGAACCGCAGATTTGATCCGCGTATTCGCGCCTATCGTCAGCTGATCTCCAGTGGAGCGATTGGTCAGCCCGGATATGCAGGGGCCGATTTCTTCCTCGGACCGCACTTTGGCGGCTTCCGTGACCTGATGGACAGTCCGCTCCTGCTGGATATGGCGATACATACCTTTGACCAGGCACGCTATATTCTTGGCGCAAACCCGGTTTCGGTCTACTGCCATGAATTCAATCCCCCGGGATCGTGGTATAAAGGAAATGCGATGGCGCTGTGCATTTTCGAGATGTCTGACGGGTCTGTCTTCGATTATCGCGGGTCCTGGTGTGCAGAGGGTGTTCCTACATCCTGGGAAGCAAACTGGCGTGTAACGGGTGAAAAAGGAACCGCCATCTGGGATGGACACGACAACATCTATGCTGAAGTGGTAAACACACCTACGCTGGAGAACGATGGCAAGTTATCCTTCCTCCAGCGTAGTGAACGAATTGAAGCTGAGCTGCCGGTGATGGACCAAACCGGACACCACGGCTGTCTGGAGGAAATGTTTACTGCGCTCGAAGAAGGACGTCTGCCTGAGACGGATTGCAGTGACAACCAATACAGCATGGCTATGGTTCTCGCGTCCCTCGAAAGCGCACGTACCGGACAAAAGGTGCTGATCGCTGATCTGTTGCGAACGATATAGACACTGCTCAATTGTTGTATTCTAGAAGAAATGAGATATCACGAAAGCCCGGACTGCCATATTTGTGGACAGTCCGGGCTTTTAAGTTTTACTCATTTGCCGCCAAAATTCCTTTCTTTATCGCCTTATACACCAGCTGTGCAAACAAGCTGTTCGACCACGCAAACCAAGGTCGTGTAAACGTGTCAGGATCATCAGCGTGGAAGCCTTCATGCATGTAGCCTGTGCCCGCATCCGTCTTCTCCAGCAGCTCAATCATCGCCAGCATCTCCGCATCATTGTCTGCCGTTAGCCCTTGCATGGACAGCGCCATGTGCCAGATGTACCCCGGAGGTGTGTGTGGACTACCGATGCCTTTGGCAGCTGTACCTTCATAGTAATACGGATTTTCTTTACTCAAAATAAACCGCCGTGTGTTCTGGTACACCTCATCCTGCACAGAAACATATCCAATATACGGGATCGACATCAGGCCCGGTGTGCCCGCATCATCCATAAGACAGACATTGCCATAACCGTCCGTTTCATAGGCATAGATGAGTCCATACACCGGATGACGATATGTACCGTATAAAGCGATGCCGTGCCGGATTTCTTGCTCCAGCTTCGCCATACGGCTCACCAGCTGTTCATCCCGGAACACCCATCTCGCCATCTCCCCCATCTGGCTGAGTGTAACCGCGGCGAACATATTTGCCGGGATATTATAATGAAAATCACAGGCATCATCACTTGGGCGAAAGCCGGACCAGATCATGCCCGTATAGTTTACCGGCATCCCAAGCCCTTCATTGCGCAGTGTATCGTGAGCCGGACAGTTACGCCGCATGAACCGATACGGAGATTGCTCTGTATGCCGCTGCTCCGTTTCCCACAACTGCAATATCTGTTCCATGACCCTTTTAAAACGTTCATCAAAAATATCCGTAAGCTCCGTCTCACACCAATATGTATATGCGAGCTTCATCGAGAAACACAGGGAATCCAGCTCGAACTTCCGCTCCCACACCCAAGGCGACATATCTGTCTCATCATTGGCATCCCAGTGCCAGCCATTAGCTGTTTCATTGAATGCGTTCGCATACACATCCATGTCTGCATAAAAAGCATGTCGTTTAATCAAGCCTCCGATAATTCGCTGCAGCTGCGTGTCTTGCTTCGCAAGCGGCACATAATGCATGACCTGCTCGACCGAATCGCGCAGCCACATGGCGGGAATATCCCCCGTAATAACAAAGGTGGTACCGTCATCCAACAGCTTGGTCGTCGTCTCCAGTGTGTTCGGAAAACAATGGCGAAACTGTGCCAGCAGTCTTGGCCTGTGCTGTAATTGCTCATCCGCTTCAGCTAACACATCCAGGACAGCTTGAGGCAATTCAAGGTCAGGCATCGGGATTTTAGGTAATCTGAATTGTTCGATGGGAGTCCTCTCCGTTTCTGTGTAAACCGGTTAATCAACCTGTTTAGATTTTAAAATAATATTGTTATTTTTGTTATTATAATTTATAATAACGTTATCACCTGTAAGTGTACTTGTTCTATGTATGTACGTCAATTCACATTTCTTTCAGCTGTTCGTAAAAACAAGTCATTTATATGTCCTATTAAAAGGAGTAACGATATGTCTCGAAAAGTATCCATCCAGACGATGGCTGACCAGCTCGGATTGTCCAAATACGCCGTATCCCGCGCACTCAGCGGCAAAACGGGTGTCAGTGAATCGACACGTGCACGTGTGCTCGAGCTTGCCCGCGCGCTAGGCTATCGTCAAAATACACCAGGCTCGGCAAGCTATTCCCCAGGCCCGAATCCGGTTAATGCTGCCGAGCCCCCTTTCGTCCTGATCTGTATGAATCAGCTTAACCGGGGCGAGCCGCACTATTGGCAGCGTGTCCTGTCAGGCATCATCTCAGGGTGTAACGAGCAAGGCTGGCATCACGTTATTGTGTCCCCTTCGCTGGACATGCCCGGCAAAGACATCACACCTGAAAAAGCGATCGCACCTCATCTCGACTGGACACGCTGTGCCGGAATTATCGTTATGGGCGCTTTCCCGCATACCGTGCTGCAAACGCTGGCACAGACCGGTCGTCCCATGATTTTGGTCGATCATCAGGAGCCCCTGCTGAACTGTGATACGATCAGCCATGATAATCTGGAAGCAGGCATTACGGCAGCCAGATATCTCATGTCGAAGCAGTGCAGACGCATCGGCTTGATTACCGATGATGGACGTGCCGCCAGTTTTGCGCAGCGCAAGATCGGGATTGAGCTGGCTTTGAATCATTTTCATACCGAAGCGAGTGAAGCCGTTAGCTTTAAAACCTGGAATGTTGCCTATGAAAACGGGAGATGGGTAGACAAGCTTGCCGCTGTTATCGAGCGACTCCCCGTTGAAGAGCGCCCTGATGCGTGGATTGGCGCCAATGACGACATTGCCCTGCAATGGATGCACAGACTGCAACAGATGGGCATCTCCGTACCTGGGCATTGTCTCGTGATCGGGATTGATAATGTGTACACAGCAGCCACCTCCTCTCCCTCTCTGACAACAGTACATCTGTGCAAAGAGGAGCTTGGACAACGTGCCGTCGAAGCCTTGCAGCGCCGCATCGAGCGGCCTGGCACTCCGAAGGAAACCGTCATGTTATCAACCACGTTGATTCCGCGGGAATCGGCGTAAGGAAAGAAAAATGTAATTCATAACAAAAAGAAGACTTGAGCACACATCCATTAGCATGAATGGTTCAAGTCTTCTATCATTCATTATTGTTGTCCAGCCTTTTCCCATGGAAGGGTTGTATAGGAAGGCAGGTCTACAGACCAGTCTACATCCGTAATCATTTTGTTTATCGTTTTTCGCTTCATAGTAATCTGTTTGGCATCTGCCGGGAAGCCCATTATGAGCACCTCCATATCCATTGTTTTTTGGAGGTCGTCTTTATAAGTTCCAACACCTCCTCTAAACTCGACTTTATATTCTTTCCCCGTACCATCCAGAGCTGTCCAATCATCAGGAGAACCAAGGTCATTTTTCAATATTCCTTCCATATCCATCCTCAACTCGTTCTCTTTAGTTTCCTCATCTTTTTGGTACGTATACTTGGTAAAGCTGATTTGATCTCCGTTATCCTTTAACATGGCTTTATTTGTTTCTCCGCCCTGTTCAAGCTGAATTGTTACTTCTGCTTCTTCCTGTACAGGGAGACTGTAACCATCCAGAACAAACCTCAACTTTTTGGTATCAGGTGGAAGGTTTACATTGTCAGGTGTATCCGACCACCATAACGAGTGCTGCTTGGGATTAAACAGCCTCCCTTCAACCTTGGCCCGACTGTAATTAATACGATCCCCGATATAGCTGAGTGAGTCATCCGCATCATCCGTCTCGAAGTGATACCACATCCTAATATCCCGCCACCATTCTGGCCCCAGTTTTGAGATCATCTCCGCGTTTGGTGTAATATTCATATCCAGCCGAATGCCGTTTACGGTACGAATGAGCCTGCCCAGCTCGAATTCGAGTCCATCCTTTGTTGTATACGCTGCATCCTTGATGGTTTGATTGACTGCCATCTCCTTGCCTTTACGTGTGTCCACTTTGAATTGAAATTTCCAATCCAGATCAACTTTTTCTCGTCCAGACTTTCCGGTTTCCTTGTCTTCCGTACTGATGGTGATATGATCAGCTTCATTTTTCACGACAACTGTATCCGGTATGTCATCTTCAAAAAGAAACACATAATGTGCCAAGTTGGACGGGTCCCCCCCACTTCTGGCCTCCTTGGCAACCTTGTTACCCAGCAAATCCGTAACCGTGATTCCCCCCTCATCTAATGGCGCCTCTAGTGGAGCTTGCAGAAGCTTTCCATCAGGTCCCTTTTCAACGACAGTAATGATCATCCGTGAACCGTCAAATTGTACTTGCTTCACTTCAAAACTGTAGCCTTTGTCTTCGACCTTGATCTTCGGGTATTGGATCAAACCGAGCGGCTTGGAACGCAAATAGTCACCATACCATGTCCACTCAGACATTTCCTTCTCGTTCTTAAAAATCTCATCTTCCTGCTGCCAGAAAGGCGAGAACATACTCAGCACCTGATGTTTAAGCTTAGGCTGAGTCCAGACCGTCACGGAACCTGCCAGTAAAATACAAGCCGCAGCTGCCGATATGATTCGGCGTCTTTTCCGCTGCCTCATTCTTTTTCCATGATCAGTGATAACAGGCTCTTGTTCTCCATGCTCCATTTCCACATGTTCAATCTCCTTCATTACGTTTTCTGTAAAATTAAAATCCGGCGTTTCCTGAAACAGCTTTTTCTCCCACTGCACTTCCTGTTCCGTCGGTTTAGACTTCATAAGACCACTCCCCTCCTGTCCGCTTCAGCTGCTTTTGAAGGCTCTTTTTGCCTCGATACAATGCGTTTCGAATTTGGGCAGCACTCATGCCCGTAACCTCGCCAATCTCTTCATAACTCAGTTCATTTGTATATTTGAGAAGCAGCACCAATCTATAGGACTCCGGCAATTGCTCTAAGTGGCGATAGATTTCACGTTTCATTTCTTTCTGCAATACCTGCTTCTCGGGCGTCAGCTCTTCTACCCCTTGTGAATAAGGCTCTTCAGTCGTATTCGTAATTGTTGATTTAAAACTCCGCACGTGATCCCTCATCACGTTCACCGCAATGGTATACACCCAGGCCGCGAAGCTGCTTCCCTCTCTCCTGGTCGGCAGATAGCGATAGATTCGAATAAATGTATCTTGCGCGAGATCCTGGGCATCCGGGTGACTTGCGCCCATTCCGCGCATAATGCCGTAGACTTTATTTTTATATCGATCCACGAGCACACTGAATAGCTGTTTGTCCCCATCTATAATGCGCTGAATCAGTTCCTCCTCGGGTACCAGATGTGTCATGTAATCCTCCTTCTCTACAGCGTCCATGCATGGTTCTGTACTATATAGACGGAAGCCGTCTCCGAATCTTCTCACTTGATCTGAAAAAAAAGAATCCACCCTTTCCAGCCATCGCTGAACGGGTGAACTCACATAATCGCAGAACGGTTGAACTCATTATACGAAGCTATTTCCAGTCATTGCAGAGAACCTTCTCATTGTCCGCCGTTCTTCTCCGCCACAAAATCCGCAAGCTTGACATAAATATCCACAATCTCCTCCATTGACATACGTACAAGTCCGCTGGAGGAAGGAGCAACAAACTCCTGAATTTCCTTCACGATCGGGTCATCCTGGAAGCCCCATTGCACTTTAGTTCGTTTGCTGTACTGAGTGTACACACCCTTACCTACAAAACAAGCGATATCCGGTCGATACGTCTCCAGCTTTTTCCGCAAAATCTCGCGTCCTTCTGCATACTCTTCCTTCGTAATATCCTCAATCCCTTTGGTTGGACGAGCCACAATGTTGGTAAAACCGTACCCCAGCTTTAGTAATTCTCCATCCTCCGTTGCATCATATAGACGTGGCGTTAGCCCCGAACGCTCCAGAATACGCCAGAAGCGATTGCCTTTATACGCATAATGGTGGCCTGTCTCTCCTGAGGTAATGCTTGGATTAAAGCCAATAAACAGAATAGATAAACCTTTATCCAGATGATCCGGGATCATGGTGCAACACCTCCTGAACTTTTTTGACCAAATTCTCTTGCTGTTGTGTATAAAATGATATAATGGGTGAAGTGTTTTTCGCAAAGATCTGAAATTTTCATGAAAAAGGAAGTTGAACCGATGATTGCAGACATCATGTTAGAAGTCGTCCTGCCCGTCTTTCTCCTGATCGCTGTCGGGTCCTGGATGCAAAAGGTGTTCAAGCTGGACTTGTACACTCTCGCCAAAATCAATTTCTATTGTATTACCCCCGCAGCCGTCTTTATGAGCATGTATCACTCCAATATGTCAGGCGAGCTGTTAGGTACAGTTACTCTATTCTATGCGATCTATGTACTCATTCTCTATATTATAGGCTCTGTTGTTACCCGCTCATTCCGTATGAACAAAGGCATGAAAGCCGCTTTTAATAATAGCATTATGCTGGATAACGCAGGAAACTATGGCCTGCCGATCAATGCACTGGTATTTCGTGGTGACCCGCTGGCCTCCTCCATTCAGGCATTGGTCATGTCCCTGCAGTCTTTACTCACCTTCACCTACGGGGTGCTGTCTATCCAAGGGGCGAAGCTCAAAGGAAACTATCGCGCGGTAATTATCGGTTTTCTGAAAATGCCTGTACCGTACGCGTTGCTGCTCGGTATTTTGTTTCAAGCCTGGAAGCTGCCCTTGCCTACGTTTCTATCCATGCCGCTTACCTATGCACAGCAAAGTATGGTTGCCGTCGCTCTGCTGACACTTGGAGCGCAAATTGTGAAATATCCCATCCGCTTATACCGTCTTGATGTGTATATTAGCACATTACTGCGTCTGCTGGTTGGTCCGGCAATCGGAATCAGCATCGTGCTGCTGCTTGGACTACAAGGTGTAGCGGCTCAGGCGCTCATTATCGCCTCAGGCATGCCTACAGGGGTCAACTCCTCAATTCTTGCAGAGGAATATGATAACGAGCCTGATTTTGCTGCACAGACTGTACTGATCTCGACTTTGCTTAACATTATTACAATTACAGCTCTGATCTCGTATGCCAAAACGTTCTGAAAGTATAAGCCCACATTCCTAATTCGGATTTGTGGGCTTTTCTCATTCGGCTTCATGCTTCTCGGGTACAGGAATAAAGTCTTACGGCAAGCTCTTATATAACCCGACCATAGAACTGTTTCGCGCGTCAAACCCCTATTATCCATTGCGAAAATACGTTTCGCATCTTAAAATAATTGGGTAATCATTCATGGAAGGTTGTTTATACTCGCCACTTCAATGACAGAATTATTCTACATAACATATATATTCTTCATGAAAAGTGAGTTGGTTGGAGTTACTATCAATAATATCGGGCAACCCGTACCTAGGTTATATCGTTTCACTCTTTTGGATCGATCGCATGTTGATATGTCTACTTACCACCTTCTAACTAATCAACAATTTACAGACGGTGCGAAAAAATTACGTACAGCCTGGTCTCAAAATAAACATCGTAAGATGGAAAAGTAATATTAATTCGAGTATATGAGACCGTATTGAAAACAATCATATGTTATTTCATTAAAGTTGAATTGTAGAGCCTATGTCCAACATCGCTTCGCAACCCCTGTCTCTAATCCTTAAACATATATCTAACACAAAGAAGTCCAAGTGCAACGATTCAACGCTGCGCTTGGACTTCTTCTATGTTACACCTGGTCTGATGTTATCTCAATGGTCTGACAGCCTTCCTGCTATAGGACCTGCAATCAGCTATCAGCTACGTCTCCACTGTGGTTCGTTCCGGAAACTTGCCGCCTTCTCTGAATAAACATCGCACCAGCCACTGAGCCGCACGATTAAAAAAGAAACTTGGACTAACACCGTCCACCTGAACAGGCTCCAATTCCTTTACACTTTCCTTTATTTTGTTCATCTCAATAAGGCCCATCTTCCGCTCATCCGGTCCGAATCGATAAATAACCTTTTCCTCGTCTTCCGCCTGTTTTACCAGAAAAATCATTGACGCCATACAGGTTACCCCCTATCGTTACTTTGTGAGATTCCAATGCTTCCCTTTATAATTATTACCCACAATACCAGGATTGGATATAGGCCTTTGGTTCATTAGCCTAATCCAAACATCCCAACTTTCTCATGAAGGAATGGGGCCCTTTAGGCCCCATTTTCATCATAGCGGCTGTAATCCCACCCGCTGTTCCGTTCAACAACAGCAGCCGACAGATATTTAAAATTGTTATTAATTCGTTGATATAAGAAGTTAATCACATGATTTTGTTGAATTATTTTCCATATTCACAAGCCAAGGAAACCGTTCCTTATGCGTATATACTTCTCTGGCGTTCACAATGGAAGGAATCACATCCTCGCCCTTATAAAATACTCTGCCCGCTACCTTCTCAATAGGTACATGATAGGAAATACGCAAGGCCCGCATCAGTACAGGCTCCAGCAGCATGACGTAATAACTGATCTGCTTCATCTCCGCGTAGTGCACGATTGCCGACAATAAATCTGCAACATATCGCCCCCGATAGGTAGACAAAATAGCCAATTTATCAATCTCTGCAACGCAGCCCACTTCGTCCTTAATCGAGGGATGCTCCCAAAACGGACCCATTTCGTTAATGAGACTTTCAGGGGTATACGGTTTGATCTCAATCGAGCCGACATAATGGCCTTCCTCTGTAATCACCACGTATCTTTCCAGAAACTTCTCTGAAAACTCAATTTCAAATCCCTTTTCTGTCCACACCGTTGTCCAGATTCCATTAAACATCGCATACTCCAATTCATTTTCCACACTTTTAAACATTCGCTTCGCTTCCTTTCCAAGTCGGTTAGATTGAAATCCCGCTAATGTATGGGTGCATACAAAAGCTGAGATTTAGAAGAAAATACCGACTTTAACTGCAATAAACAAGGAAAAAAAGCGACAGCAAAAGCGTTTGTTTGTTTAAATGCAAACAGCAAAAAAAGGGATATCTTATGAATGAATCATCATCCATAAGATATCCCCGTTCAGGCCTCTAGATAATTTGAACCAAAGAATTTACACAAGCCCCTCCGATGACAGAATAACCTTCCAATCGTATTTCTACATTCATTTTCCCGGTCATCCTGCACTCCATAACATGGCTTACAACCGAGGATCGACTCGTTCCGATTCAAGGGAAAGCGCAGCGAGTACACATTCATGAATCCGCTCGATGGATTCGCCACGTACAAAACGTTCGATGCCTTCCATGCCAAGAGCACTCTCTAGCAGTGCATGTCTCTCCTTTTTGGACGTTTTGCGTTTGCGAAGCCGAGATACATGCTCAGGAGCCAAATAATCCATGCCATAGATGATATGCAAATAAGCACGTCCTCTAACTTTCAGAGCAGGCTGTATCATTCTGCCACCGTTCCAGCTGCGGAACGTCTCAGGTTTGATCACAATGCCCTCATGCCCCTCAGCTGTAATCTCCTCCCACCAGCGAATAATCTCTTCATCATCTGCTTCATCCGCAATGACACGGTATTCTGTTTCTATGATGAGCGCACACATTTGAGCCAGCTCACGGTTCTGTTCCATATGCCACTCATGTGTCTTCTCCCAGAACGTTCCTGTGCTATGTGCCAGTGTGTGGAAGGGAGCAATGCTAATGTCACCAATATCGTTCACATCCCAGCAATAATATTGAAACACATCCCGGAATGTCCGGGCATTCTCCAGCTTAACCTCCGTTTCCAGCAACCAGTCTGCAACATTACGGCCTGCGTTCGCTGCCTCACGTATTTTGTCCTTCACAACGCTGCGATCCATTAGTGCAGCTTCAGCGACATGGGCATATTGAGAGGCAATAAGCTCCCTTGCTTTCAGGTTCCAGGGTACAATCTCGGCATCCAGCAGAACAAACTCCGTCTGATGTCGGTCAAAATAACTGCCTGCGATCAAGTCCGCGTGTAATCTGGCGAGCACCTCTTGTTCGGTCGTGGGGTCAAAAAAGGCTCTGCCTGTACGAGTCACGATGCTGCCCAGCAGCGGGCGGCCCACTCGCTGGATCGCAGCCTGCTCGTCGCGAAACAGGAGGAGCACGGCACGGCTGCCCATATGTTTTTTCTCCGCAACCATCCGGGTCACGCCCTGTGAACGATAGTAACGGAATGCATCCTGTGGATGCTCCATGTACCCTTCTACAGAACATTCACCTGGCGGCGGGCTCATCGTTGGCGGAATATAGACCAGTTCCTCCAAGGGAACCGTATAATGTGAAAATGTATCCAGCGCCGTCTGCGCGAGCTCTCCCTGTACAGTTACGTTCAGCCGTGATTCCGTCTGAACGGTAAATCCATCCTTGAACTTGCGAATATTTGGCGGTGCAAAGCGCTGCTGCTCCCAGCGTTTCAATGGACTTTCTGCATCCCCGGCATAATCCTGCTTCGCCTTTACGCTAACCGATTCACGTTCCGGCATTCTCCAAGCCGTCAGCATACCGCCAAATACAACACCCTGATCAATATTGACCGTATCATTCACGATCATAGGATATGGCCTCGGATCATGGCCCCAGACGATGCATTCACCAGAGTTGTGATCTACGTACCAATCCTTGCGCACCGGCCGCCCCTTCTCATCCGTACCTTCTACATCCCCATACCGACAATAATCCTGAATACGCCTGGACTGCTTGCCAATAAAATGATCCCGAATCCCGGCATGAGCGACGACGACCTGTCTTACGCCATTCCGTGTAAACACCAGATGCGACGGCGCTTCCAGCAGAAAATGCTTTAATGACTCCCTTACTTGCTTGGCTGCAGCGCTGCCTTGTACTTGTTCAAGCTGAAGCAATTCAGCCTCGACTCGTTCATCGCCATGACTTAATGTGACGCCACGACCGTCCAGATAACGCGCAATCTTCCAGCCGTGATTACTGTCAACCATATAAGCAAGACGAGCGGCACAATGCTGCTGCCAGAAAAGCAAACATTTCAAGGATTCCGGTCCGCGACTGCTTACATCCCCGACAGAAACGAGCCTTCGCCCCTCGGGATGGCGAAACATGCCGTCCCCTTGCTCATCCACATACCCCAGACGATGGATGACTTCCATCATCTCTTCATAACAGCCGTGGATATCACCAATAATATCAATGCCTGTGCCTATATCGATCATTAACGGATTTGCTGTACGGACAAAGGATACCGGGTAGGGATGCTTCAGAATGTAGCTTGCATCAAAGCCTTCATCACGAATGGAACGAAGCGTACGTCTGAACTGCTGCACCTGCTGTTTTACCCGCTGACGTCCTCTCGGATGCTTGCGCTGATCATCTCGCTCAAGTAGCACCTGCTCCGGCACATCCAATACAACCGCAATGACTGGCACATGTGCTTTGCGAGCAAGTTGAATCAACCGTTCCCGATCCTCTGGATACAGATGTGTTGCATCCACCCAGGTGAGCTTGTTCAGACGACAGCGAGTTGCAATTATGGCTTCCATAGCTTCAAATGCTTTCGCTGATACCTGCTGATATTCCGCAAATATCACATCCGCTTCACTGCGGGCACGATGCTTCCATTCTATATATTCGTCGTCTCCTATCAGCATGCGAAACTGATCGGATGAGACGATCTCTGTTGAACGAATGACTTCTTCAGCTGCGAGCCTTTCCAGCATAGTGCTTTTGCCGCTGTTGGACGGACCAACCAGCACAACAATGCCTGCATAAGGCAGATGAATCTCCCGATGTCTGCCCTGGTCTCTGTTCTGCTGCCTTTCCGCTGTCCTGCTTTCTGAATGCCGATTCCTTTGTTCTGATGTGGCGTTTGAATGCATGTCATTGTTCGCACCCGTTTGTTCGTCTCGTTTCATGCTTGGTCCTCCTTTCTTCGTGAGAATTTTACGAGCTGTGTCGGTTGACCGAAGCCTTCCTTATGCTCACCGATTCCACTGATCTCATAAGCATAATCACCCTTCTCCGCCCACTGTGCGCAGCGCATGCTGAATTGCTCACGTGTCCATTCAAAGCGGTGATCCTGGTGGCGCAGCTGCTCCTGCTCCATCTCATATACTTCGTTGTATTCCTTGTTTGGCGTAGTAACCAGCAGCACCTCAGGTCGATATTCATTCAGGATTGTATCCATAATGCGGTCCAGACGATATTCCTCAACGTGCTCAATCACTTCACACAGAATCATGACATCCATATGCTGCATCTGCTCGTCAAAATAAAACAGGGAACCGAGCATCACCTCTGGCACAGCCTTGACTCCGGCCCGATCCTGCAGCCTGGCAAACCGTTCCTTGGCCCGCAGACGTGACTGGCCTGAAGGCTCAACCGCGGCAATCATTTCTACGCCCGGAATGTAAGCAAGTCGTGCAGAAAGCTTGCCTTCCCCAGCCCCCATATCAACAATGCGGCGTTTGTTCGACAGGGAGGCTACAATATCTGTGATGGCTCGGTAACGGAGCTCATTTAACCGTACAGGTGCTGTGTCAGGCGAAAGTGCTCCTGTATCTGTATCTGTATCTGTATCTGTATCTGTATCTGTATCTGTTTCTGTTTCTGTTTTTGTCTCTGTCACCCTGTCTTCACCTGCACCGTCATGCCCAAGCGTTTCAGATTCCGAATTTAATCGTCTCTCCCGGTTGCCATCCGCCACTCCCGCCTGTGCAGTTCCAGCGTCTTCAACAGTCAGCGCTCCATGCTTACGCTCATATGTGCGGATCAATTCGGCAAAATGAAGTGTACGTCTAACGATAAGCTCTTTGAGCGGATGCGTGTCTAACCAACCTTCGCCATAACGTTTAATTTTATCAATCTCATCCTCACTAATGAAGTAATGCTTGTAGTTATCCAATACCGGAATCAGCAGGAACAGCTGACGCAAAGCCTGTTGTATCGTTTGTTTGCCACGCAGTGTGATGTGACGAACCGTGCTTCTGTTTTTCAGGTCAAAAGAATACGCCGACTCTCCACGCTCCATCGCAACGTCATACCCCAGAACCGAGAACAGCTCCTCCACCACACGGTCGGGCAGATCAGAAGCTACCGGGCCAAATGTCAGCTCCAGTTCAAACACATGATCCACCCACTGCGTATAGTCTTCCTTCGGCTTGCCATTCAAAGCGGTTCCCAGAGCCGAACGTATGTAGGAGCAAAACAGGCTGCTGGTCACAAATTCCCGGTCATTAATATACTGCGTAATGTCGTATCCATCCGGCGTACCTCTGACCAGATCAACCGGGTCGGGCTCGGCGTGAATCAATACCTCTGTCTCTTGCTCACCAACCTTGGTGTATACCATGCGTACACGTACGCCCTTGTCTGTTCGGTCATACAAATTATTCGGATTTTTGGCGAGCAGATGGGATACATAGCCTGCCCCCTCCCCGCTCGCTTTTATGATCAGATGCATGTTTACCAAACCTCCTGTACAGCCGTGCGGAAAATGAAATTCAATGCTTCAACTTCTACCGAATCCTGACCTGACATTTCAACAGCAAGCTGCTCTACATGTGCAATCTGAGCTGTCAGATATGCTTGGATGGCTGGAAGCTGCGGCTCCAGGTCCATCTCATCTCCGGCCTTTTTCCTTCTTAACAGCTCATGAATCTCAGCATACAGTGGTGTGTCCACAGGGATCAGAGCCTCTACCAGCTCCTCAAACTCCATTGGCGGCATGCTCTCATACCGTTCGATCCAGACGCAAGCCAGCAATGGCCGGAGCACATAGAAGTATTTCTTGATCTTCACCTGTTCGCCCTGCAAGTAATCCCGAAAGTTACCCTTGGCCATGTTCAGATAATGATACATACACGATTTCGGTGAGAACGTCAGCGGAGACAACGCCCGAATCTGTTCTGCCACGTTATATCGCTCATCATACTGAATCGGAGACTGCAGCCACTCCAGCAGCGGCGGGTTGGACTTGCGGAACAGCTTCAGCGCCTTGCGTATATCCCATCCGTTGATATCCAGCTGGTCGCTGATTGGTCGTTCAATGACATCCCGCTGATCTTCAATCGACAGATACCATTCAAGGGGCCTGACATAGATAAAACGCACATCGTAATCACTATCCTGTGAAGGAAATCCCCACGCCCGGCTGCCTGACTCACAAGCGTATACAATGCGAACCTGCTCCTCCTGTTCAATCTGTGCGAGCTGTTTCGCAATGATTTCTCTCATCCTTTGATCAACACCCGTCATGCCTGCTCTCCTCCTTCTCTTTCCCATATCCCAAACTCTCTATTTTATAACGGCATTTCCCGAACTCGCTGTGCAATGGTCTCATATCCAGTTACGGTCTCGGCAATATAGGTCAACACGGTTTCACTCCAGCCATAGATATAAAAGGTCTGACCATCCCGCGGCGGAACCATGGCTTGCCGGTAAGGGCTAATATCTACAATAAATGCCTGGAGCTCCGGATTCATCAGGCGTCGATAACGTTCAAGCTCTGCGTAAAATGGAATGCCTTCATTCTGCTGCTCATCTGTAATCATAATGATACGGTCTACCCTTTCCTCAGCCTCACGCAGCTCTCGTACAGGTCGTCCGGTGTCGGTTCCGCCTTTCACCTGAATCCGGTACGCCTGAGCCAGGATGCCCTCATCCAGCTTGGGATGGGCATCCTCAACCTGATGATCAAATAACCAGAACAGCGAATTGCCCTTGGTTTGTTTGTAAAGCGCCAGCGCGAGCACCGAACCGATGCGTAAATAGTCTCCCTGCATGGAGCCCGAGCGATCGAGGAAAATGGCTGTTCTGCCCGGAAGCGGCGGCAGATTGTGAATCGACATCTCTACGGTCTGCTGCAAGGCTTCCCGCAGTCCCGCATGCTGTACAGTCTCATACGCTTTGACAAAGCGAAAAGGCAAGATACGCGATTGACGCAGTGCTTCAATATCGTTTAAACGGCGTGTGACGTAATCGACATTTTTCTTTTTTTCAAAAACACCCGCACGATCCATTGCATTCAGATGGCGCAGCAGCGCAAACATTGGCATCTGGAGCATCAACGCTTCCCATACAGAACGTGTCGGCTGAAGGATAGAAGTCACAACGGAATACGGCAGCTTGCCTTTCTCAATCTGATGCAGCTGACTGGCCGGGTTACGAGTCTTTTTCAGCTTGTGCAGCGCCTGTAGTTGAGGCAGTTTTGTCAGATCCGTCTCATGTCCACGCAGATAACGGAACAAGGCTTGTCGCTTTTCATCCTTTGGTTTGGGATGTGTGGTGGCGACCATATCACCCAGACTGTACCCGCGCCCGCGTCCATTATACTTGATCACCCAGTATTCACTGATTTCATTCAGAAAATGACTGACCTGCCGCTTCACTGCACGCCCTCCCTGTCCGCGCCCGCTTCCTCTCAGAATGGTCAGAAAGTCCGCCAGATCGGCAGGTGTCTTCACCACATGCGAGAACACCTGCGCGAACGGCTCCGCAGCGATCCTGGACAATACCGCCAAGCCATACAGCGGCTGTAAACGCATGAATCCTTCGTTCCGGGCATACACCAGCGCCCTCGCCATAAAATCTGCATCCAGCTCTGCCATCTCCTGGTGACTGCTTGCCGCTTCCTGCATCAGCAGCTGTTCATCGGCATAAAACGTATTATTCATCGTGTTTGTCATCAGCATCTGAATGTATTGTTCCTCTACCAGCCGCACATAAGCGTCATATCCGTCATGATTGGATACGGCTCGCTTATTAGAATCAAATAATGATTTTGCTCTGCTCACCACACAACACCTCCCTGTATGAAACTTCTCTCCAGCTTTATCTCTTGCAATATTTAAGTTCGATATGCTTCAAACGCTATCGTCAATGCGTTAGATTTAATGCAAAGATTCCGAGGAAAAAGGGGGGAAGGTTATACCTGCTCTACCGCTGAGCTACACCGCCATGAACGGCGGCGATTGGATTCGAACCAATGACCTGGCCGATTAACAGTCGAAGTAACCCTCCCGGGCGCCTCGAAATTCGGATCAGCCGAGCTTCTTGATCGCCCCGCTTCACATCCTTATTATGCTTCACACCGTCATACACGAACATGGTGAAAGTATGGCGACTTGCGATGCATTCGTGCAACTTTGCTATGAAAGCTTGCGTTTATCCTGATACAATTAAAGAATCACAGTCCAACCGGGAGTGAAATCCATGGCTAAAGAAAGCTTTGATAAAGAAATTCAGTTCCTGCGCATGCTGTCTCTGACCAGCGGCGCATATAATCGCAAGCAGTATGCCAAGCGGCTTGGCATATCCGTACATACCTTTGATAAAACCCAGCGCAAGCTCAGAGATATTCATCAGAGCCTGACGGATCAGCCAGCAGCCCCGAATGTCGGGTCGGAACTGTCCGACCTTGTACGCTTTCAGTATGGCGAGTCTGCCGAGCCGCTGCTGCTCTTTCTTTTTCGCGCCAAATCCATGAAGGAAACCGAGATCGAACGCTTGTCCGTTATTTTACATACCCTTCAGAACGCTGCGCTGACCGCCATGGAATTGCTCGATGCCTGCTGTGCAGACCTGCCTGAGGAATTGGCCCTGCCGGATGAGAAGACCATACGCGCCGATCTGAAATATCTGGAGGATGTCGGTGTCATCCGCAAAGAGCCGGGCGGGCGCCCCTATCGCTATGCCTTGCAGCAGGATGTGCTGACACAGCTAACTCCGGAGGAGCAGCTGGAGCTGTACGATTTTGTTGATATCATGGCGAACACACAGGTTCCATCGGTACAGGGATATTTACTGCGGGATAGTCTGAAAAAAATCATTACGCCTCATTTCCCGCAAGAAGAAGCAACTGAGCCATATATTTATAAATACCATTATTATTCGCGCATTCTGGACGAAGCCCATCTCTATCCGCTGCTAGGGGCCATTCGTCAGCGCAAACGTGTGCAGTTTCAATATTTCTCACCGAAGAAACCGTCCAGCTACAGCTCGCAAAATACGAATCCAAAGTTTGAACGCGAAGCGGGCGGAAGCTCCAACCGGATCATCCCGATTGAGGTGGTGTATGATCACCAATATGGACGCTGGTATGTGATTGGCTATCAGAACCGCCGGAGATTTGTAAAGTTCAGAATGGAGGGCATCACCCAGCTGGAGGAGCTTCACCCAATCGAAGAGGAGCATATGCAAGCGTTGAAAAAGGAATGGGCCGAGATCAGCCGCTACAGCTGGCTTGTCGATACAGGCCGCCCGGTCACGGTGCGAGCACGTTTTTTCCACCCGCAGGAGGGTGAGCGCAACTTTATTCTGGATCGAGTCCGGCTGCAAGGGCAGTGGGGAACAATTACGCCGGAGACGGATTATACCTTTCTCTATGAAATCCGGGTGAACGGCATTACGGAAATCAAGCCTTGGCTGCGCAGCTTCGGCTCCAGCTGTGAGATTCTGGCTCCGCTCAAGCTGCGTGATGAGATGATTGAGGAATGGAAGGAGATTGCGGCATATTATGAACCTGTTCGAGAAGATGTTCAATTATCAGATGATGACGAGGCTGAATGAAACCGGGCTGTTCACCTGGACTTCACAGGAACGGGCCTGGCTGCGTATGATGATGAAACATGAGGCTGCACGGGAAGCGCTGCATCCGGATACGTGGGCAAAGCTGAACAACATGCTGCAAGACGAGCAGCACTTGGACGTGCAGGAGGATCTGACCGAGAAGGCCAAAAGTGAGGAACGCAGTGTGTCTCACCCGCTGCTTAGACCGTTACGGCAGATGATACTGCAAGGTCAAGGGTTTCAGATGACAGGCCGCATTCGCCATGGGCGTACCAGCCAGGAGCAATTCGGTTTTCCGTATAAGCTTGAATATTCCATGGTCAAAAAGGAGTGGTACGTGCTCTGGTATGCCCCGCACTTTGCCAGATTAATGTCCACCAAGCTGCACAGCATTACAAAGCTGGAGCCCAGGTCCGTCAAACCCGAAGCAGCAGCTCGATATAAAGCAAGCATTGCCCTGTTAACCGAGAAACGAAAGACAACCATCACTGTTGAGGTGCTGCCAGCGTTTAATGCGGAGTTATCCCGTATTCTGTATGCCTTCTCCTGCTTTGAGAGACAGGTCGAATATAACGAGGAAAATCATGTATATCGAATTGTGCTGACGGTGACGCGGAGCGAGGTGGATTATGTGCTGTCCAAAATGCGCTTTCTCGGCAAACGGGTTCGCATCACGGACAGCGCTGCCCTGCGGGAACGAATGTCCGAAACAGCCGCCAAAGTGCTGGCTCGATACGCACGCTCCGAGTCGACCTATGTGGAGGAAGCTGCGGCTGCACAAGCGGATAACCACTCCAAACCGATATAAGCCAAAAAAGACGGAATGCTGACGATGCCAGCGATTATGTAGAACTGCTGCTCGCGGCATTCCGTCTTTTGTTAATCGCATGTACTCCCATGACCACAGCAACCAATTCATAGGTATCCAGATATTCCGACTGGTTATCCAGCACAAATGCCCCGGAGCTGAACCAGCCGCTTGTACGGCGAAAGCTTGCCACAATACGTCCGGCTCCGTCCGTCACATCATATTCCTGAGAGAAGGCGGGAGCAGATACATCATACATGCCGCGCGGGCCTGCATCGTATTCATATTTTTTGCTGAAAAAGCTGAATCTCGCTCTCAGTACACCCCGATGTGTTCCATCCGCTGCAGTTACATCCCACCGATTGGTTAACATGCGGAATTTACCGCTGCAGACCAGCCCGGCTTCATCCGAGACATCGAGTGATGAACCAAATACACTTTTCAAATCCAGGTACCCTGCACGCTCCTGATCCGCATTCATAATTTCGGTATATCCGGCATTAAAAAAGTTATCTCTGAAGTACAATTGCATCGTTCCTTCCCCTTCCAAAAAAAGATGAACGAGCAGCCTGACTGCCCGTTACATGAGTCCCGTATTCTCTTACTGGCGTAGTGATCAGACTTCCACCTTTTTATTATTCATATAGATGATTCCCCACACCAGCAGCGCAGCGAGCCCGATTTCAAACACCGTGCTTCCCCAACGACCTTCTGCCCAGATCACTCCATTCGCGGTAAAGGAAATTCCTGTGCTTTCTTCGGTGAACTGAAACAGATCATTCGGACTGAACTTCCCTGAAAAGATCACATTTTCCAGCCAGCTAAGCAAGTTAACCATAACCAGGAACGTAACAATCCCGATCCATGGGCCTGTTTTCCAGCGAAAACTACCTGCTACACTGATGGAGAAAAAGATGATAACAGTCATAAACAACACAATCCAGCCTGCAAACAACAATGTACTTATGACCTCCGTGACACTCATATACGTCATATTAATATCCGATAAACTCAGTCCGAGCTTCAGCGTGGTATACAGGTAGAAGTGTATGAATCCAATCAGCAGCAAACCCAGGAAGTTTAACGCCCCGAAAATTAAAGGTGACAACACATGCGACAGCCCTGTCACAGGAATAAGACGGCGATTGTACGAGCGAATGTTAGCGGTATAGCTTTTAATCATTCTCACATAAATGGCTACCCCTGCGCCAACATATGCCATGATGCCCAGTACATTGCCGGTAACATTAGACAAAAATAAAGTTTGCCCCACCTGAACAAGAATCAGAATAACAAGCCCTGCCAGCAATGTATTCCAGCTTCTCCGAAAATCATACTTCAACATTGTCATCATTCTGCATAAACCTCCTTAAACATCTCATCTACGCTTTTTCCATGCTGCAGCCGGATCGTCTCCACTTCTTCGTGCATGACCAGCTTGCCCTCGCGAATAAAAATCACTTCATCAAAAATACGTTCAATATCATTGACCAGATGTGTGGATATGATCAAGCTGCTATCTTCATCGTAAAATTTCACGATGGCATCCAGAATTTTGCCTCTGGCTATCGGGTCTACTCCACCGATCGGTTCATCCAGCAGATACAGCTTCGCCTTGCGAGACATAGCCAGTGTTAACTGCAGCCGTTCGTTCATGCCTTTTGATAGATGACTCACACGATCATTCTCTGCCAGACTCATAAAAGCCAGCATCTCCTGCGCCTTACTCTCATCAAAATCATCATAGAAATCACGATAGTACGCAATCGCATCCCGTACCTTCATCCATTTCTCGGTTAAAGGACGATCCGGCATAAAGGAAACAAGTGACTTTGTCGCCAGACCGATTGGCTTGCCTGTAACCTGAATGCTTCCGCTCGCAGGATGCAGCAAACCTGCAACCAACTTCATCAATGTGCTTTTGCCGCTGCCATTGCTGCCAAGCAGACCTACAATTCGCCCCGGAGCAACTGTCAGCGAAACGTTGTGCAACGCCTGCTTTCGTCCGTATGTTTTGCTCACCTGATCAAGTTCAAGTATGTTACTCATGTGTATGCTCCCCCTTCCCCTGACTTCCTTCTGCCAAAGCGTCTGTCACAATCGACACAATATCCTGCTCTTTGATTCCGAGCTCCTGCATTCCGGTCAGGAAACGTTCCAGCAGCTCGCCAGCCATTTCTTTCTTGATCTGCATGATCTTCCACTCCTCACTTGTTACATATCTGCCCAAACCACGCTTCGTTTCTACCACTTCTTCCCGCTCAAGCTCCTGAAATGTACGTTGTATGGTATTCGGATTAATCTGCAATTCGGCAGCCAGCTCACGTACCGAAGGAATTTTATCTCCCGCCTTGAGCGTACCCGTTACAATCTGACGTTTAATGTACTGCATGATCTGCAGATAGATCGGTAAATTGTTATCAAATTCGATAGGCATGATGTTCTCTCTCCTTTCTGTATAGGTGTGTTAGTTAAATAGTACACTAGTTATACAATACTGTAAAGCCCATTTCCGTATGATTCCAATACAACGCAAAAAAAGCAGATCCACAAGACCTGCTTCGTTTCGATCTTTTAAAATTATCCCCTGCTGTCCCTGGCATGCCGCCAATGACTCATCATCATAAGATAAAGCTGATCCAGCGGAAGACTGATACTGCTCTGAGCTATGCTGATTGTTGCATCAACCATATTGCTGTTAGCCGTCATCAGCTTGCGCTTCATTCCGTTCTGCCGCTCCAGAAATGCATTTTCGTCTCGCAGCTTCACACCGATCATTTTTTGCCCCATCAACTCGTACATAAAAATATGTTCAATATCCTTCCAGGCGACTTCTCCGCCCGAAGTATAGGAGGACGAATCAATAAACCCCTGCTCATGAATGACAAAGGAGGGTTCCTTCCGGATCATCTTGATCAGACTGTAACAGAAGCATATTCCAAAAAAGAGAATGGATGTGAGGCCAATCACACTAGAAATGATTGAAGAACCCGGCTTGAAAGATTGGTCAAATATCAGAAAAAAACCTGCACACACAAAAAGCGCTGCCCCTGCTGTAAGCCAAGCCATCCGTTTCCTGCTCGGATATTCCACATGCTGTTCATAAGGTGTATTCAAGCGTAACATCCTCCCTCTGGCAACTGAATAAATACGCAGATTAAAACAGGAATTGCATTGTACATTAAACCATTCGAGCTGCTCTTAAACATTTCCTTTCCTTTTTTGTGCGTGAAGAAAAATATTATCCTTCCTCCGTTTAGCCGGGCATCGTTGTTGTCCTCTACCTTTCTTTCCGTTAATATAAATGGAAAGCTTAGGAAATTATCCAATCTCTCAAGAAGAGCAGGAGGACATATGATGAACGGAAAACGCGCCATAACATCCGAAGATCTGTATCAGATTACATGGGTCAACGATCCGGTTCCGTCTCCACAGGGTGGGAAGCTGGTCTATGTTAGCCGGCAAACCAATGACAAACACGACGGTTATCGTTCTCACTTGCGGATGCTTGAACTCAGCAGTCGGAAAGACAAGCCCTTCACATTCGGAGAATATGATCATTCCCCGGCCTGGTCACCGGATGGATCACAGCTTGCTTTTATACGTAAGTCCGAAGGGCAATCTCAGGTATGGCTAATGGCTGCGGATGGCGGAGAAGCTCAACAGATCAGTGAGCTGCAGCATGGGGTAAGTTCTTTTTTATGGTCTCCTGATGGCAATTGTTTGCTTGTAAAGTCTACTGTGGATACCTCCCCTAAGCAGCAGATTAGCCCAACAGCTGCCCGAGAGCACGACAGTGCGGAGAAGCTGCTTCCTCAAGAACTGATCGTTGATCGCATTCGCATGAAATCGGATGAGAGCGGATTATGGAATGGCAGACGGGCTCATCTTTTTGTGATCGCCCCCGTAAGGGCAGAAGCTATTCCTGTAACATCAGGTCACTATGATATTGGAGATTATGCCTGGTCACCGGATGGTACACGCGTTGCATGGATTACTCATATTCCCGCGGAGGACGAACAGCACAGTGATTTTGTTTTGACCAACCATGTGTATACCTCCAGACCCGACGGATCAAACATACAACAATTAACCCCTGAAGGGTATGCATTCTATCGGCTATGCTTTGCACCTGATGCACAATCACTGGCCCTTCTTGCCAGCGATCGCACTTATGGAAACGCTACCCTTGCGAAGCTGTACACACTGCCTATCTCAGGTGGAGAGCCTTCTTGTTTAAGTTCACATTGGGACGTGCAGTTGAACCACAGCCTGGTAGGTGACATGCGCTCTCATCTCGTGCCTACCGGCCCGTTGTATTCACGAGACGGCTCATCTATTCTCTGTCTGGCCAGTATCCATGGCAGTGTACGCATTGCAAGGTTTCCATTAGATGGAGGCCATGCCGAGTATCTGTCGCCTGATAAGTGTGAGGTCTACCAGTTTGCCGAACTGGAGCAGGGGCAGATTGTAGCCGCTGCGGCCGACACGCAGCATCCTGGCGATCTGTATTTGTATGAAAGCCCGAATGATCCTGAAAGCAAGGCGGTCCGTCTTACCTTGAGTAATCCGCAGCTTGGGCAGGACATCTGGCTGTGCACACCGGAAACCTTCTGGTTCGATACCACGGATGGGCAGCGTGTGCAAGGATGGATTATGAAACCTCATGGTGTGGTGGACGGGGTCAAGGTCCCGACCATTCTTGAGATTCATGGCGGACCACATATGATGTACGGCTTCACATTTATGCATGAATTCCAGCTGCTGGTCGCACAAGGTTATGCTGTTGTATATATCAATCCACGCGGAGGGTTGGGGTACGGACAGCAATTTGTGAATGCATGTCGCGGAGATTATGGCGGCGGCGATTACCGCGATCTGATGGAAAGTGTGGATTACGTTGTATCCCGTTACTCGTTTATTGATCCAACCAGACTTGGTGTAACAGGCGGCAGCTACGGCGGCTTTATGACCAACTGGATCGTGGGACACACCCATCGTTTCAAAGCGGCTGTCACTCAGCGTTCCATCTGCAACTGGCTATCGTTCTACGGTGTCAGTGATATCGGGTATTTCTTCACGGAGGATCAGATTGGCGGTAATGCGTGGGATGATACCGAAAAGCTGTGGAAACATTCGCCGCTCGCATATGTCGGCAACGTGCAGACACCACTGCTCATTCTCCATGGAGAACAGGATCTTCGCTGCCCGATTGAGCAGGCCGAGCAGTTATATGTTGCCTTGAAACGACGCAAGCAGACGACACGGCTCGTTCGTTTCCCGGGAGCTAACCATGAGCTATCTCGCGGCGGCCATCCGTATCTGAGAGTTCGCCGGTTAGAGCATATCGTTGGCTGGTTTAATGAATACCTGTAGGGTTAGCCATTAATGGCGGTTAACCTGATAATACGAAAAGCCGTTTACCTGTAATCGCTTATGCTCACAGGCAAACGGCTTTCTCTATTTCATCAACTGGTTACTGGTTAAGGCACGTCCGTATCGAGGCTATTCCTCTCCCCAGATCACCGTAATTTCATTCAAATCCTTATTTTCCGAAGACACATTTCCTGTAATGGAAATAGCATATTTACCTTCCTCACGGCCGATAAAACTGAATTCGTCAGCCTGGATATCCTCACTCTTCTGGGTGAGATTTTTGGTCTGATAATAGTTTTTGTAGTCTGTACCGATTGTTGTCAGACTCTCCTTAGTTGTGTAGGTAAGCGACACCTTTTTGTTCCCGTCCACGGTACTCTCAATCAGACTGGTCGCATTGGCATCCTTTGGCAGCGGGAAATCCGCTGGCAGATATTTGGACTTCACTCCTGACGCTTGTGTGTTTGTGCCTGTCGAAGGTGAAGATGATTCACCACCACCCGTTGATGACGAGCCGCCTGAAGAACTGGAACCACCGATGCTTACCTTATTCCCTTTGGCATCATACTTCACTTCTGTCTTCAATGCCTCGGCAATAGAACGAACCGGAAGATAAGTACTGCCTTGATATGTAATCGGCGCAAGCTTCTTGCCCTGATCACCTGTCGGAGTGAAGGCTTGTCCGTTGACTTCAATTGCAAGCCCATGGTTCAGGTAAGCCTTGATTGTTTCCAGCTTGCTTCCTGCGTACACACCCGCTGATCCTGTCAGCACCATGCCAAATACACTGGCTCCAATCAACCACTTTTTGTTCTTCATATTCAGATCGCCTCCAAGTCTTAATTCAAGGATACTATTTATCCCTGTGATTGCATGAATCCATATTTAGCATTCGAATAATTCATTTAACAGTGTACTTCATCCATAAATGCTGAATGCATAACTAGCTTGCATTTCACATTAGCCCTATCATAAGCACTGGATTAAACAGTGTAAACGTTATCTCGCCAAATCAGGACCTGGGGCACATAAAAATGGTTTGGAATTTGCGAAAATAGAAGAAGTATCCGATGATATATAGGATGATGTTTTAGATATTTTGCGAAAATACACAATGCACCCCAACTCAAGGAGGACATCTAGTTATGATAAATCAGAGCACATTCAATACACCTATTACCCGCTTATCCACCGCTTCCGAAAAGTGGGACGGGCTGGAGCACTTCTTCGGTGTGACAGATGCGCTCCCGATGTGGGTTGCCGATATGGATTTTGCCGCTCCCCCTTCTGTTATCGAAGCTCTGCAGACACGGGTGGGACACGGAGTTTTTGGTTACACTCTGCAGTCAGATGCTTATCAAGCGGCCGTTATCAGCTGGATGGAGCGCCGCCACAACTGGAAAATACAATCAGACTGGATGGTGTTTACACCAGGCATCGTGCCCGCACTCAGCATAGCCGTTCAGCAATTCACTTCACCTGGTGATGCCGTAGTTATTCAAACTCCGGTGTATCCTCCTTTTTATGACGTAGTTAGAGGTCAGGGCCGGGAGCTGGTCACCAATCCATTGCTTGAAAAGCAAGGGCAGTATACGATGGATCTGGAACATCTGGAAGCAAGCTTCCAGACCGGCAAGATCAAAATGCTGATTCTTTGCAGCCCTCACAACCCTGTTGGGCGGGTGTGGACCCGGGAGGAGCTGGAAGAACTCGCTTCGCTGTGTCTGAAATACAATGTACTCATCGTATCAGATGAGATTCATGCCGATCTTATATATGAGCGCGGTGCTCATACACCGCTTAGTCTGATCTCGGAGGAGATTGCAAACTACAGCATCATCTGCACAGCACCAAGCAAAACGTTTAACATTCCCGGCTTATGTACATCCAACATTATTATTGCAAACACTGATTTGCGAGAACGCTTCGCTCTGGGTGTACGGACGATGGGTCTGTCCAGCATCAGCACATTCGGGGCTGCTGCTACCGAGGCTGCATACGATGGAGGCGAGGAATGGCTTGACCAGTGTCTCACTTACATTCGCGGTAATATGGAGTATGTGCAGCAGTATATTACAGAGCATATACATGGCATCAACGTGCTTCTGCCAGAAGCAACCTACTTGTTATGGGTGGATTTCCGCGGATTGGGCATGACTCATGCCGAACTAACTCGCAAACTTCTGCATGAGGCCAAGCTCGCCTTCAATGATGGCGCTGTATTCGGAGCAGAAAGTGCCGGCTTTATGCGCATTAACGTTGCTTGTTCACGTGCTACGGTTGAAGAAGCAATGCGCAGATTATCTATACTGTTTAACAAGTGAGTTTAAGGGTGCTCCAGGAGTCTCGCCATACTGAATCATGGCGGACTACAGGGCACCTTTTTTTGTATTGGTTACTTGGGACGATTGCTAACCTCCTGACCTACCTTAACGTAGATTTCGGATATCTTCTGCTCTAATGAATAGATGATTTGTCTCGCACTCACGCATTTCTCAACCGCAGCTTCGAGTGAATGCAGAGCAGTCAATGTACGTGCAGGATCACCCTTTTTTAATGTTTGCTTGAAGCTGCGCAATGCGTTAGAATATCGTTCTCTGGCCAAGCTGACTCTCTTTTGGGCTGTTGGTATCTGCTTTTTTACAGCAGTTGCTGCGTTTAACAGGGTTCTCAGCCGCTTGATTTCAGCATTCTTCTGCTTCCGAGCTTCAGCAAGCTTTGCCTTCCACGTCCGAATATCCTCCCTTGCCAGCTTCACCAACGGCTTCAGCGTCTCGGTCTGAGCGTGAAGAGCAGCTCTCCATTCCTTATTCTGAACACCCTTGGCGGCAGACCATTGTTGGTTCAGGGAACGATAGAGGTTAAATAAAGGCTCATAACGTGCTTGTGTGTCCTCAAGCGACTTTTGGAGAGCCGTCAGCTTGGCTGCATCCGTCTCGCGTATTGCCTTTCGAAGCTTCACAAGTTCATCCGCATTAGCTTTGTGAAGCTGCTTGATTTTTTGCTGCCACAGCCCTTCCTGCGTCTTCCATTCTCCTGTGCTTTCATAAGCTCGCAGCAGGGAGCGCTTGGTCGATGCATCAGCCTTGTTTAATACGGTATCCCAGGCTTTCTGTGCATTTACACTCAGTTCCAGCCCCTCCCCATACGCATTTGCTGCATCCCAGGTCATTCCCGCCGCGAACATAAACATGAATAAGATAACCCACTTAAACATTCCCTGTTGATTCGGTGTTCCCAATGCATGTAATCGTTTGTCTGTTTCGGATACACGTGCTTGTTTATCCATCTTTGTTCCCCCTCCATCACATCGAAATAGCGAATGCAACAACGCCGCTATGCTCCCTGAACTACTCTGGTCACGACAAAAAGCACCCGTAAGTCAGGCTTGTGCCTGCTCTTACGGGTGCTTCCCCATCAAAACGTGTCATATGAGATTCAGTGAAATAACGAATCGCTTGAATTTTTTACTTTTTCTAATATATTCCATACAGAACATCTGGTCAAGCTAAATTCTCATATCACTGATAAACCATTAATTGTCCAGCAAAATGGCTCTCATCTCTTCGGTCAGGTCGTCCTCTTTCAATATCATATACACATTCTGACCTCTGATAAAGTTGAGTTTGATCTGATAGATCGTGTCGTTATCTGTGTAAAAACCGGCTCTTTGGCGCTGGAGCAGCTCGCTAATAATTTTTTTGTTTTTGGTCACGATCATTTGATTGCCCTGGGGATTGCCATCAATAAACTGTGGATCAGCATAGACCATTTTGACGTTGCCCGGACTGTTGATCTCCTGTTTGATGAATTGGGCAGAGGCAACCTCGTCTTCAGATACCCGCAGCTGATCGTAAAGCTTGTTTTCTTTCAGCCATTCAATCAATCGACTATAACTCGGTTTAATCTCGTACGTTGCGCTGCGATTGACACCATCCAACATCAGTTTGGACGAAGATTCCGGGATATTCATATAAACTTCAACGGAAGCAAATGTCTCCCAAGGTGACCGCTGATCTTCGTACGATTGATCCAGAATTTCTTCTTTCAACAACGCCTTGAATTCACGAATCAGCTCCGGATTTGTGATAAACGCTGTCCGATCTCGGTTGTAACCTGACCGGATGCCGATGTTCCGGACTTCACCGTCCAGGATATATGTCTCGTACCTGGTCGTTTTGTAATCGTCCCGGTTTTTCACGTCCATCAGTTCTTGTTGAAAATTGGAGGTTGGAATGTAATATTGCCTCGATAATGTTTTACCATTTTTCAACTGATAATCGATCCTGACTTCTTCTTCGTCACGCGCATCCCGGTTCACCCCCAATGGGCGCAAAGGCAGGTCCGAATCTACGATTTTCTGATGAAGTGTAACTACAGCGTCAATATATCCCGTATTTGCGGAATAAAATTGGTCGTCGTCCATCTTTATATAATTGTTATCCACATAAGTGAAATGGTCTCCGCCAATTCGTACCTTCTCCACACGATCACTCGTCGGAACGTTCGATGCATAACCGTTCCAGTCTGCGACCGGCACATACAAAATGATTGCTACAGCTCCCGCGTATACAGCAAATCTTGGCAGCAAGCTCCGGCTCCAGATGAGCCAGCTTTTGCGAATAATCATCTCGGCTCCCAGGTATCCTGCAATACCCCCGATGATGTATCCGGTGACACCCCAGAACTCGGAACCGCGGGGTTCAATCATCGTAAAATAGGCTCCGCTGACCAACACCACCGTAAACATGAATCCAAAACGGAAAATGGGCTTTACGATGCGGAATGTTATCGCCTGTGTTGCCGATTCCACATGACGTTTACGATAGAATATGTACGTCAGAACAACCAGAATCACAGTCAGTGCAGCATAGATTCCAAGCTCTCCCCATTCTGGAGCATAATTTAGATTGCTGATGCGGACAATGGGAGATATCTCTGTTCTGCCATATTGAAATGCATCATCCGGAAAACCTAATAGATACCGCATCAAATGCAGTTCAAAGACTCCCCAGAACACAATAGGAATCAGGCAGATCCCGTACACGGTAAGTCCCTGCAAAATGGACTGTCCGATACACATGCCTACAGCAACCGTCAACGTAAACATGAACAAGGAGACCATACTCATGGTCACGCCCCACATCCAGACCGCTGTGCCATCAAAAATATAGGCAGGCTCCTTCACGACAGCAGATACCCAGCCAGTAACTCCAGCCGTAATCCAGATAGGTACAAGAATCATCACAAATCCAGTCAACAGGTTCATCGTCAGCAGATGTTTACGCTTCAGCGGCAGACTGTGATACAGATCAGCAGGTCCACCAGCCTGGATATAACGGAACAGAAACAACCCGATCACTACCGGTATACTTATCGCAAAGAACCAAAGTAATTCCCCTCTTACCATGAACAGACTGTTGATTTTCTCTGCATTTTCCCGATATGCTGTTCCGATATTCAGCGGAAGAGATAATAATAAGAGAAGCAGATAAATAAGACCAAGCCACCCGTGCTGCCTGAAATTTTGGTACAGGATGCCGCGGTTAAAGTACAATCGGTTGAATATCATACCCTGCACCCTCCATTTCATAGATAAAAATTTCCTCCAGCGTCAGCGGCAGCACATCCAGCAGATACGGATCATGCAATCGGAATTGAGCGGTGACATCTTCACGATGACCTTTAACAATATACAAGGAAACACTTCCTCTTTTTTCTTCATGCAAAATGTGAACTTGTTCTTTCAGCAACCGGGCATGATCCGGGTGGCGAAAAGCAACCTGAATTTTATGTGTATCGGCCTTGAGGTCATCAAGATCTTTCTGAACGATAATCTTGCCCTTGTGCATGATCGCAACATGATCGCAGAGGTCTTCAATCTCCCGCAAATTGTGGGAGGAGATAATGATTGTAACCTGGCGCTCGGCCGCTTCCTGAAAGAGCAGGTTTTTGATCTGCTGGCGCATGACAGGGTCGAGACCATCAATCGGTTCATCCATGAGCAGTACCTCAGGCATACAGCTGAGTCCCAGCCATACCGCAGCCTGACGGCGCATGCCCTTCGACATGCGATGAAGCTTGCGTTTTACATCCAGTTTGAAGACAGAAGCCAGCTGCTCGAAACGCTCATCGCTCCAGCGCGGATAGACAGAACGGTAAAATGCAGCCATATGGGTAATCGTCGATTGCGGGAAAAAGGTAGGTGCATCGGCCATGAAAATCGTGCGACCCTTCAGGTCCAGATTTTCATAAATTTCAGCCCCGTCAATGCGTACCGTGCCGCGGTCCTGACGGTATATACCGGCGATGATTTTGAGCAGTGATGTTTTGCCCGCCCCGTTGGAACCAAGCAAGCCGTAGATCGAACCTTTATGTATGTGCATACTTACACCATCGACAGCCTTCTCCTGTTCAAAAGCCTTGATGACTTGATTGAGCTCAATCATGTGACACCTCCCTCTCTATACGGGCCATCGCTTCTTCGAATAAAAGAGTCAGTTCCGCTTTGGTTAAGCCGGAATACGAAGCTTCAGCGATAAGTTTCACCATCGACTCTCTGATCTCATCTTTCATCGCTTCATTCGGATGTTCCACAGATGATGATACGAAGCTCCCTTTACCCGGTATGGAATAAATATAACCCTCACGTTCCAATTCACGGTATGCCTTCTGAATCGTATTCGGATTCACGGTGAGCTGCGTTGACAAGGCTCGGACGGATGGAAGCTGCTCGTCGGGTTTCAGGATACCGTATACGATCATTTCCTTGACTTTGTCCACCAGCTGCTCATAGATCGCCTTACGGCTGCGTACATCCAATTCGAACATCCGGCACCTCCTCTCATAAAATGTTGAATATTGCATTGCTGTATTACTGCTGCTGCACTGAGCCATTACGGTCGGTGGGATCGTTGGTGAAATTCATGATTTACTTAGGTGCTGAGGTGCTGTTATCAGGAAAATCACCTTGAGTGAAGTTCGCCTGCTACCTGCGTGTTATCCATCACGAATACCCCCTTCGGTGAGGTTCACCTGCTGCCTGTGTGCTATCCATCACGAATACCACCTTCGGTGAGGTTCATCCGCTACCTCGGTGCTATCCACCACTTATATCACCTTCGGGGGGCCCATCTTATTACGTTCTTTGGTCTGCATTCCACCACCGTACTAACCGTACTATTATTAATAATACAGTTAATGTAGATTGTCAATATGTTAGATGGATCTATTTTCAGGTTGAGGAACAATATGTACAGGTATTCAATATGATATAATTGACATAAAGTTACGTGCAAACGCCTGGTGCTTGACGAGTGTACTCTGTAATGTGGGATAGGCTTTATATGTAGTATGCTATACGTTGTAACAGTAACCGATGGAAGAGCTGATGTAAGTAATTGATGTAAGAGAGAGAATCGTAGAAGCAAGGCATGATTGGCTTAGACCATGTGGAAGTATGAACAAAAAAAAGTTGCAATACTTTTAGGCTGGTTCATGTGGATGAGATCAGCTTTTCCAGCAAAGGTATGGTTTGGCGACTAACGTAATCTTCTGTTATGAGTGGTCTCTCACTTGTCCTTCTCGTACCCCTTCGTTATGATAAAAGGAACTAGCTTGGTTAAGTTGGGATGGGTTGAGTTAGGGTTACGCTGAGTTGGGCTGGGTTGGGCTGGGTTGGGTTACGCTTCGCTAAGTTTGATCCAAAATTAATTTCGAGTGTTTATTGTAATGTCCTGCCTAAGAGTTGATCTGAGCGTGGATTTCAAAGTAGATTTGAACCGCACCTCACAACGTTTCGAACCCGTCCACCACCCGCGCACATTTTTGTATTTTGTTTAGCAAAAGGTGGACACTATTTTATAATTAACACACCACAATCTCTAATCTACATATAGATCAATTTTCTTATAATATTTATTTTATATCTATATATAGAATTCGTATGACCTGCAGGGGTATAGTAGCTTTTTGAAAACATTGTCCACTCTTTGAAAGACAAAAAGACTAAATTTGTTCTTTTCCAATGGACACAGCCTCTTGTAATCCTCAGAATGTACGAATCATACAGCTTACAGCTGATAAATAATAACGTCTTGGTAAGGAGCATTCCTAATATGACTGAACAGCAGCCTGGTGAACGTAATAACAACAGCGTTACTCCCTCGGTTGAGGGCGGCAAATCCCCAGAGAGTAACGTTAACATGGATGTCTCAACAAATATTGTTAAGGGCACAATTGCTACTACTGATACTGATACTGACATTGATACAGGCATAGATACAGACACAGGTACGACTAAAGATACACATGCTGAAATGGTGATAATCACAGATTCGATTGCAGGTACAAATGCCGAAGCTGGTACAAATATCAGCTTGGACACATACGTAGGGGCGGAAGCAAGCAAGGGAGCTTCTGCGAACGCATCAGGCAGATCTTCACGTATACTGATTGTGACTGCAGTTGATGCGGAAAAGGATGCAATTCTTCGGGGGCTGGGCGACCATGCTGCGGATCACTTTGATGTGATTGCGGCGGGCGTTGGCCCTGCCTCGGCCGCTGCCGGAACTGCCGCTGCCCTGGCTTTTGCTTCAGCAGCGGCAAGTGCACCTAAACTGGCGCAGGGCTCCGCTGCGCCAGAGGAATCGGATGCGGCACAGGCCTCTGCCGCATCCTGGCCGGGGCCCGCACGCGGGACCGGCGACGGGTCACCAGCCTACAGGCTGGTGATCAGTGCCGGCATCGGCGGCGGGTTCCCCGGCCGTGCGCCCGTCGGCTCCCTTGTGGTAGCCGACGCTATGCTTGCAGCCGATCTGGGCTCGCAAACGCCAGACGGCTTCCTCTCTGTGGACGAGCTCGGATTCGGCTCGTCCCGTGTGGCGGCGGACGCGGAGCTTGCCGCACGCCTTCGCCATGAGCTGCAGCGGGCAGGGCTCGCTGTCAGCGGAGGCACTGCGGTCACCGTGTCCACGGCGACCGGAACTGCGGAGACGGCCGCGGAGCTGCTGCGCCGCGTGCCGGATGCTGCCGCCGAAGGCATGGAGGGCTTCGGCGTAGCAACAGCCGCGCAGCAGTTCGGCCTGCCGGTGCTCGAACTGCGCGGCATATCTAACGCGGTCGGTCCACGCAACCGCGACGCTTGGCGCATCAAGGATGCCCTGGATGCGCTCCAGGCAGCAAGTTCTATTTTACGGGAGGTTATAACATCATGAATATTGCTTTTTCCCCTTGTCCTAACGATACTTTTATCTTCCACGCCTGGGTGCATGGGTTGATTCCAGGTGCACCTGAGCTTGAGGTACGCTATGCCGATATCGATATAACAAATGGCCTTGCAGCCAGCCCACTCGGACCGGATATTCCGGAAGTCATGAAAATTTCCTATGCGGCACTCCCCTATGTTCTGGAAAATTACGCTTTATTACCCGCTGGGGGTGCACTCGGCAGAGGGTGTGGCCCTCTCGTTCTAACAGCTAATGGCACTACCGATCCTGCATATCTGTCTGGACGCCGGGTTGCTGTACCAAGCGAGCGTTCTACAGCCTATCTCTTATTCCGTCTATGGGCCGCACAAAATGTACCCGGCGGTGTAGGTGAAATTGTGGTCATGCCTTTTGATAAAATCATGCCTGCCGTCCGCGACGGTCAGATTGATGCTGGACTGGTTATCCACGAAGCACGTTTTACGTATCAAAATTACGATCTCAAACTAATGACCGACCTCGGCAACTGGTGGGAAAGCGATACGGGTCTGCCAATACCACTTGGTGCCATTATTGCTCGCCGTGATCTGGATGCTCAAGCTCTGGCTGGCTGGGCACGTGCATCGGTCGAGTACGCCTGGGCACATCCTGAAGAATCAAGACCCTATGTCATGGAACATGCACAAGAAATGGACCCGTCTGTAGCTGCTCAGCATATCGACTTGTATGTCAACGAATTCAGCGCCAATCTGGGCGAGGATGGATACGCTGCAATCACCGCTCTGCTCGGACGAGCCATGAAAGAAAAGCTGGTTCCCGAGTTCGACCTGAACCTGCTACGCATATAATTGCTGAGCTGAGCGGGGAAAGAGAGTCACTATGTAAAGTGCTGGTAAAGAGTAAAGAGCTGCATCCTTCGCAGAGCCAATGTGTTCAATCATTTAAACATATTTCATGGAGTTTTCGGGGTTCTGTGCCTGGGTCAATCCCATTCTGTTGTGTCTACCGCTAGCGATTCTGAGAGAGCTTATTTGTCCATTTTTTGTGGTCTGCCAAATCTAACGATCCCCAGAAACCTTATTTGCCCGAAAATCACTCTATTCGACCTCGATTTGGTCTAAATTACTGAAATAGCGTTCCTACGAATCGTTAGAATTTTAAAACCGCTAAATTAGGCTAAATAGCGTCGCTGGAGATCGTTAGAATTTCTCAGCCTGAACTCGAGACGCTATTCAGCTATTCAGCGCTTGGTTAGCTTACTGTATATGCTGCATCTTGCACCATTGTGTGCTCTATATTGATCGACCTGCATAATGCACTACTGTGTACTCTATATTGTTTGACCTACGCATTGCACCACTGTGCACTCTATATTGATTGGCACTGTGTATTGCCTCATTCTGTGCTCTATAATGATTGGCACTGCGCATTGCATCATTCTGTGCTCTATATTGATTGGTACTGCATATTGCCCCACTGTGTGCTGTATATTGTCACCAATGAGTACGTATACCAACGCTTATTGTGCATCACTATGTATTTATCCGTTGCATATCAAAGGGCAGTCCCTTTCGTCGGCTTTACGTCAACAGGACTGCCACTTTGTTTATGGTTATGAGGTCAATACATCTACGAGTAAGCTATTCTTTGCTCATGCTCTTCTGCCGCATTCTCCTTACTCTCCCTCTTACTCGTTGTATTACTCTTGTTCTGCTCCTTGTACTGTTCTTTGTATTGCTCTTTGTACCGCTTTTTGTACCGCTCCTTGTATTGCTCTTTGTACTGCTCTTTGTAGTATCTTTGCAGTAATCTTTGTATTACTTTACACTCACTTATCTCTTTTCCGGTATCTTCTCTTCTTTTCTATACCCTTCTCGTCTCTCCTCTTCCATTCAATTAACTTACATTCTATTCTCCTCCATTCCTTTACTTTACTTCACTTTACTTCACTTTACTTTACTTTACTTTACTTCACTTCACTTCACTTTACTTTACTCATCCTTCAATTTTCTTCGATTCAGATATTACGGTTTGAATCATGGAGTGTAGTGCGTCAAGCATCATGGAAAGCGGCAATGACGGGACAGACGGCGCCATAGCAGCCATTTCTGTTGAAGCCGGGAAGTGCACAAAGCCTGCCTGCACAGGCAGCTGCTCTATGCGAATGTAGTCCAGCACCCGATACATCGTGTTATTGCATATATACGTACCTGCCGTATTAGAAACAGCAGCGGGGATGCCTGCAGCCACCATATCATTGACCATTGCCCGAATCGGCAGAGTGGAAAATAATCCATCCGGACTTCCCGCCGTAATCGGCTCATCCACAGGACGCCGACCCTGATTATCCGCATAAGAGCCAGACGGAATATCTTTTACATTAATTGCAATGCGTTCTGGTGTTATCGCTGTTCTGCCTTTCGCCAGTCCACATGCAATAACGACATCCGGCTGAAAAGCCTTCATCTCCGCAATCAGCAAATCTGCACATTCATCAAAATGCACAGGCAGCAGCAAGGTTTTGATTACAGTCCTCTCCACTGCTTCGTGTTCCAAAGCCTGCATCAATGCTGCCGTTGGATTCACAGTATCCCCGCCAAACGGCTCAAACCCGGAGATCAGAAACTTTAACATTCACCCTACTCCCTCCTGATGTAAAATAACAACAACAAAACTCAATGCCCAGCGCCCCTTATACCACCACCTTGTCATAAGGCAGGGCGCCGTGTGCTGGGATCTGCAATTCCTCGCCATCATTCCTGAAATTCATCCAGTGTTGTCTGAAAACGCTGAAGGAATCCAATTTTACCGAATCTTCGTTCCAAGCATGAAGTTTCTCACAGGCGTACCGAGGACACGCCAAAGGAAAGCACGCAGCAGGGAAAGCACACAGCAAGGAGCAAAAAACGGCCATAGATTACACTTCAGCGGGTTTCAGCTATAGATGAACTTCAGCGGGTTTCAAGACACGCCCTGAACGCTGGGGATTATTCGCTCCTTACTCTGATTTGTAACGTAGTCCCCATTGGCGACGGACGGTGTCCATCAGCTTCATAATTTCGAGTGATTCATCAAGCTTCATGGTATTGCTCTCCGTGCGGCCTTGCAGAATGCAGCGTCCAGCCTCTTCTGCCTCAAATGCATAGCCGATGCAAGTCCGTTCATCCACGTACTTCTCAGGCTCTTCCTGGCCGTTCAGATGTAGGTATGCTTCCTTTCCCGCCAAGAAAAATGGTAGACGAATGCGGCCTTCCGTTCCATAAATAACAGCCTCATTGTTCAGATTCAAGCGAATGGCACCGTTCAACGAGGCGGAACGCCCTTCGGAGTAGGACAATAATACAGAGAACTGTTCATCTACACCGGACTCCCCGATATGCGCAGTGCTCCATACATGCTGCGGCTGCTCGCCAAAGATCATCGATGCAAAGGAAATCGGGTACACCCCCGCATCCAGCAGCGCGCCGCCGCCTAGATCAGGGTTAAGCAGACGTCCTTCCGGCTCCCAGCCGATACGAAAGCCAAAGTCTGCCTGTACCATCCGCACTTGTCCGATTCGTCCTTCTGCAATCCATGCACGTGCTTGAGCAATCGAGGGCAGGAAGCGGGTCCACATCCCCTCCATCAGAAAAAGCTTTCGCTCCCTTGCCGTTTCCACCAGCTGTTCCAGCTGACGAGAATTCATCGTAAACGGTTTCTCACAGAGCACTGCTTTGCCTGCTTCCAGACAAGCCATCACATTTTCCTTATGTACCGGGTGCGGGGTTGCCACGTAAATGATATCGATCTCAGGATCTCGCAGCAATTCATCATATGAAGCGTAAGCGTGTTCAAAACCATACTCGGCTGCAAACTTCTCCGCGCTACCTTCCGTCCGTGAACCGACTGCTGCCTTTATCGCATTTCCGGCATGCTCCAGATCTTTGGCAAACTGGGATGCAATCCACCCCGTCCCCATAATGCCCCACCGCACCTTGTCCCGTTTCTCCATAAATACACCCTCCTCAAAGAAATTTGCTGCTGCCGATCTATCACTTCAGAACATTTCATCCAGTCCAACATCGTATCTCTCTTATTTTACCAAAAAGAAGCACTCCCGTCAGAAAATGATGCTCGCGCGAGTTACATTTCATTTTGCGCAGCAGATTTGCTAAGATGGGTTAGAAACAAGCTGAGAATAAATATAGGAACGCGAAAATACAAAAAGGATTCATTCTCTGAAAGGAAGGTACGCCATGATCAGCAAAAGGAATATCGACCATAACCGCATACCTTCAGACAACGAGCTGACTGAACGCCCATGCGGCGATAATAATAAACGCTCCACCCCTGATGCCAAATCTGCTCTAATGCTAGATAGTGGCACTACTGAATATGCAAGCAATATCAGCTCTATCAGCACTTCAAACTCTTCTAAAACTGTCCGCACTAACACTCCTAAGACCACACCTTTGTCAACTAAAGATACGAAGACAATAGCTTTCACAGAACAGGGCAAGTCTGCCTCTTCGAGCTTGGACTTAAATAAAGAGCTTGAGCATTTTCTGAAGCATGGCTTGCTTGAGCTGCATCAAGCGAAGCATATTAACACACACCGGCCATTTCAGTGGCATAAAGCTGCACTCACACATCACACTTTTATATATATGCACCGCTTCACTGGCACCTTGAATGTTAACGGCGAGCCGTCCCGAATCATGCGTAAATCGGCCTGTCTGTTCACACCTGGGACATGCCTTGAACTTGTAGCTGATGCCGATCACGAGGCTGAGCTGTACATTATTGAATATGATCTGTTCCGGGCAATTGAGAAGACAGAAGCCAGACGTGTCTATGAACGTGAGCTGCATTCTCCTGTTACCGGACTGATTCAAGGACCTTTTTACGGCATTCAGCGTATTACAGCACAGATAACTGAACTCGCACAATCCGATCATGAAGCCGCATCTCGTGATATCAAAGCACAACTGCTGCTAACCGACCTGCTCTATATGCTCTGGCCTGAAGATAACAAGTCCGCTGCCGCTGAAGAGAATCGAAACAATCCCGAGGCGTGGCTAAAAACAACCCTTCAATACATGCAGCAGCATTACATGCATGAGATCAAGCTGGATACACTTGCTGAACTGGCCGGAATGCATCCGTCCTACTATTCGCAGCTGTTCAAAAGCCGAATGCAGAAAAATCCGATCGAGTACATCACACATCTGCGAATGAACCGGGCCAAAGAGATGCTGCTCACCTCCGATCTTCTCATTCGCGATATCGCGCGCGAGGTCGGTTACCGGGACGAGTTTTATTTCAGCAGACGCTTCCGCAACTATGCCGGATATGCGCCGACTGCATATACCAAACAGGTTCATCGCAACATTGTGTCCCTCTCCTACCCGTATACGGACCACTTGATGACCCTTGGCATTACGCCATGTGCAGCTCAGATTCAAGGCCATTTGCCGCACATGCCTTCTTCGCTCAAACTGCCTTTTCATGCCTATGAGCCTTGGGAGCAGGGGCGTCAGGCTTTTCTGGATGTGCATCCCGAATTGATTCTGACCAAGGATAATGCCGCAGCCAAAGCGATGGAGCATATTGGCGATGTCGCTCCCATCATTACGATTCCATGGAACGAAACGGACGTCTTCGGCCATCTGGAACGCATTGCTGCCATTGTGGATCGTACGCGAGCGGCTAGAGACTGGCTGGACGGGCATGAGCGCAAAGCCGATCGTACACGCAAAAAAATCAAGGAGCTTGCAGGCAGCCTTACGGTTGCTGTAGGCACATTGACCGCCAAAGGTCCACGGATGTACAGTCATCGCAACTTCGGTCATGTGTTCTATCGTACGCTGCAGCTCGCTGCTCCCTCGCGTATCCAGGCTGAACTGCACGGAAAAGCTCCTGGAGTCGGCTATAACTGGATGCCGTTTACACCCGGGGAGTGGCATGGTCTCGAAGCCGATGTGCTGGTGCTTGCGATAGACAACATGCATAATCGAGCAGCATTGCTGCAAAAATTAAAGAATGATCCGTTATGGAGCAGCCATCCTGCCGTACGCAACGGGCGGGTGCATCTTGTCGATTGGAGCGCCTGGGTTGTCTACGCGCCATATTCCATTAACATCCAGCTCGAGGAAGCGCTCTCGATGTTGACGAGCAGGCCTGTACTTTTGTAATCTAAAAAATGTCCATTTCCCAAATCTTAATTTATGCCATGTACGGGCCTGGATTAAGATTTTATAATATTCACTAATTGATAATGATAATCAATAACAACGAAAGATGTTATTTTTTATAAAGGAGTGACCCGTATCCAACATCCGGGACTGCCCCAGCGTCCAACTGCTGTTAAACGATCGGCATTCACCATTGGCCTGATGTTTTTGTCCGCTGCCGCCGTGCTGCTGATCAGTATGTTTGTTGCTATCTCGTTGGGAGCCAAAGGGTTAACGCTTGAAACGGTATGGACCGCCGTATTCAACTACAACCCTTCCATGACATCTCATCAGATCATTCATGAGCTTCGACTGCCGCGTGTCCTGGCTGCCGCTGTAATCGGAGCAGCCTTTGCTGTCGCGGGAGCGCTAATGCAGGGGATCACTCGCAATCCTCTTGCCGATACTGGCATACTCGGGATTAATGCAGGAGCAACCTTTGTCGTAGCGCTAAGCTTTGCCTTCTGGCCGGGATTACCCTATGGCTGGATTATGCTGCTGTCCTTCATTGGGGCTGTGCTTGGCACCCTGCTCATCTTCCTGCTCGGCATGGCTGCACCCGGAGGGCTCAGCTCCATCAGGCTGACCGTTGCCGGAGCCGTTATTGCCGCTATGCTCGGCTCATTAAGCACAGGCGTTGCCATTTATTTTGACCTGAGCCAGGATCTGGCCTTCTGGTACGCAGGGGGGTTTGGAGGTATCGAATGGCGCCATCTGAGGCTCATTCTTCCCGTGCTGCTGGTTACACTGCTACTCACCATGCCTCTCGCAAGGCGTGTGTCGCTGATGTCACTTGGTGAAGAGGTTGCTCTGAATCTGGGACTTAATCTGCGCTGGACCCGCTTGCTTGCCCTCGCTGCTGTCGTTGTGCTCGCAGGAGTATCTGTATCAGCAGTAGGCTCCATTGGCTTTGTAGGTCTGGTTATTCCACACATGTCCCGCAAACTGGTGGGTGTAGATTACCGGCTGATTATACCGATGTCCTCCCTTCTGGGCGCAATCCTGCTGGTGCTGGCTGATCTCGGGGCACGTATTGTGAATCCGCCTCAAGAGCTGGCAGTAGGGATCATGGTTGCTTTTGTCGGCGTACCGTTCTTCCTCTATTTGGCCCGGAAAGAAAGGAGGGCTTTGTAGTGGTAAAACGAAAATTTGCATCCGCAGCGAGCATTTTCGGCAGGATCAATCAAGCCTTCGATCAAGTCTCCCGGGGCAAAAGAGCAGTGATCATCAGTGCTGTGCTGCTCTTTCTTGCAATACTGGTCATCACCATTAGCCTGAATACAGGTACCGTGCGAATGTCACCCGTAGCTGTTCTGCAGACTTTTCTGGGACAGGGAAGTGAACAGGATCAGATCATTCTCTTTGATTACCGCCTGCCGCGAATACTCGTGACGGTGCTTGCGGGGGCTGGATTGGGCATCGCAGGTGCTGCTCTGCAAGGTATTACACGCAACGCCCTTGCTGATCCGGGTATTCTGGGTTTGCATGCTGGAGCTGCATTCGGGCTTATCGTGTTTGTCAGCCTTTCGTTCAGCATGGATACCTCTGTGGCTCTGTTGATTCCGATCTTTGCTTTTGCCGGAAGTGTCGCTGCCGCCCTGATCATCATGCTGCTGTCCTACGACAGACATAGCGGAGTGTCTCCGATCAAGCTTATTCTGGTCGGTATTGCTGTGGCCGCCGGATTCCATGCGCTCACCTTGTATCTGTCGCTGCGTCTGGATGAGGACACGTATTCCTTTGCAGCACGCTGGCTTGCAGGCAGTGTGTGGGGCCGCGACTGGATTCATGTCCTGGCTTTGCTTCCCTGGGTAGTGCTATGTATCGCCTATATCTGGAGTCGCTCCAAAACGCTGGACGCTTTCCATCTGGGTGATGCGGCTGCAACCAGCATTGGAACACCTGTCCGCTCAAGGCGTATTCTGCTGCTTCTCTGTGCTGTAGCCTTGTCCGCAGTGAGTGTATCCATGGCTGGAGGGATCGGTTTTATCGGGCTTGCTGCCCCTCATCTGGCCCGCAGACTGGTCGGGCCGATACATCGGCATTTGATTCCCGCTGCCGGACTGATCGGGATGGTTATTCTGGTGACTGCAGATACGGTTGGCCGAACAATCTTTGCACCAAATGTCATTCCGGCAGGTGTTGTTGTAGCCGCGATCGGTGCACCCTATTTTTTATACCTGCTGGTACGAACCAAATGATAGATGAAGATGAACCATTCGATACACTTTATTCAAATTCAATTACATTACACAAGATGAATCCAATAGAAGTTCAAGGAGAATGACAAATATGTTGAAGAAAAATCTAATGCTTTTGCTAACCATCAGCCTGGTGCTTGTACTTGCAGCCTGCGGGGCAGCCAAAACGTCCACATCTGGCTCTGATGCAGCAAACCAAAACACAAATACGAGCAGCTCGGCTGACAATGCCGACAAGACTACGGCTTCAGGTGAACCGCGAATTGCATCCATGTCGATTCACCTGACCAATGATTTGCTTTCCCTGGGCATCACCCCGGTCGGCTCCGTTATTGGCGGCGAAGCAAAGGGGTTCCTGTCCCATGTCGCTGACCTCCTGAAAGATACAACGCCGCTCGGACCTGTAAAAGACCCGGACATGGAGGCACTGCTTGCCCTTAAACCTGATGTGATCTATCTGGATGAGGAATTTTCCGGTGACGATATCGCCAAATTCGAGAAAATTGCACCTGTGCATGTATTCAACCTCGACAATGGCACTTGGCGTGATCATCTGAAGGAGATTGGCAAGCTGGTGAACCGCGAGCAGCAGGCCGAGAAGTACATTCAGGATTATGAAGCGGAAACGAAGGAAGTGAAATCTCTGATTCATAATCAGATCGGGGATGGTACCGTGATGGCGATTCGTGTCACGGCCAAGGAGCTGCGTGTATTCAGCACACGCCGTCCGATGGGTCCTATTTTGTACGACGACCTCGGGTTGACTCCAGCCAAAGGCATCAAAGAGATGGATACCGCCAAGCCGTATCAAGTCGTATCACGTGAAGTGCTGCCAGACTATGATGCTGATGCCATCTTTGTTGTGGTAAACTCGGATGATGAAGCACAAACGATGTTCAAGGAGCTGCAAAACAATCCGATCTGGCAAGGCCTGAAGGCTGTCAAAGCCGGGCATGTATATCCGATCGGGGCGCAGCCTTGGCTTGATTATTCCTCGATTGGCAACAAGATGGCAATGGACGAAGCGAAAGAAATGTTTTCTAAAAAGTAAATCAAGCTTTGCCTGACACCGCAAACAACAAAAAAACCTCGCTTTGGCAAGGAAACCGCGTTAACAAGACAGTGAGCATGATGCTCATGCTCCTGTTCAATAGGCATAGGGATGCAACACTAACGAGTGTTACAGCTCTCTATGTCCTGCGTTTCCCTTATCAGACTGAGGTTTTTTTATTTTTTATCCTAATCATTACACCGCACATACAACGATCTCAATATCCATATCTGCAAACGTATTCTGAATAATGATGCTAACCTTCTCCCACTTCAAGCGGTCCAGCCCGCAGCCGATACGGGGCATAGCCAGCCGGGTAATCCCCTGCTCTTCACAGACTGTCCGCATGGACTCCACTGCCTGGGTTAATGACAAATACGTCGGTTTGTTGGAGAATTTAGCTTTGGTAACCAGATTCAGCGTCCGTCCAACCGGATAACATCTGCCGATCTCCAGCGGCTCCTGCCCGGCCTGCTCCTGAAGGGATTGCAGATCAAACTTCTCCCGAAACTGCACAGCGATTCCTTTGCCCATCCGTGCGTCAGCCGATATGCAGTGTGCCAGGGAATAGTCCTCCTCCAGTTCAAACAAATCCTGCTGCCGTTCATCAAACTGCATGTAATATCAATCCTTTCCTGCGATGTGGATTATACTCCACCACTCCGTTTACTAGAACTTTTGGTCGTCCTGCAACCAAGCGAGCTACACTTCATGTATGACACTGTAATCATATACTTTTTGCTGCACATCCTTTAATGCATGTACTGTCTGACACATGGAAGTTCAAATTACCATTACTTTGCTATATAAGTTGAACTATTCATTTACACGGTAACGGAGGGGACAGAAAAAACCTGAAAAAGCGGATCGGTCGCCTTTATCACCGGATTTTCCCCTTTGGAAAAGGGTATCGAAAAAATCTGGGGATAACAGCGATTGGAAGGTTATTCTATCATCGGAGTGGTGTGTGTAAAAAATTTAGTTCAACTTATATAGCATTCGGCGGAACGTCTCCAGCGTTCGTTGTCCTGCGCTCCGGTCAAATACGGCAAAGACGATACGATCAAAATAATCACTATATCGCTCCTCAACCAGTACATCGGCAAAATAAGCTGCCACCTGCGCAGGCTCGTTCCGAAACACACCACAGCCGAAAGCCCCCAGCACAATCGTTCGATGACCTTGGGCAGCCGCAACCTCCAGAATATATCGAATACGCTGCTTCATCACCGCCTGAATCTGCTCATCCGTTGCTTCGTTCCGCTCCTTGACCACACCTGCATTCACCGCTGGTGCGGTAATGAATGAACTGGTATAGTACTGATCGAGCAATCGATCATCGTCATCCCGAATCACAGGCACATGTGGTGAATAGATCATATAATCGGAATAGAGACAAGAGCGCTGCTTGCGATTATACTCATACATCTCGTGCATCTGGGCAATACACGGATACAGCCCGGTTGCACGTGCCAGGCTTTCCTCCTGAGCCTGACTTCCGCCGAGGAATCCGCCGCCCGGATTTTTGGCCGATGCAAAATTCAGACACACAACATCCGTTCTTCCTTCCTCCAGCGTCAGACGGGCGGCTGCCGCCAGTGTCGTTTCTCCTGTTACTTCAATCCGTGCCATCTTTTCTTGAGAGAAAGACTTGGACTCCTGCTGGTTCCCTGATGAGTCAGCTTGCTCTCCTTTGTGCAGCTCTTCCTTCAAAAGAGATAGCCCCGAAGGGCGATAAAGCACGGAGCCCTGAATGGCCTGCTGCATATCTTGCTTGATATGAACGGCACGGTCATATCCATTCACGTACGTACCTTCTTCCAGAATCTCCAACGTCTGATGGGCAATACGCGAGCGTCCGGAACGCGAGTTGACGCCTGTACGGTCTGCTGATGCATTAGATCTATTAGCTCCATTAGCCTTACTATTGTATTGGTTATGTTTATTGTTTTTTTCGTAATAACTCATTTCAAGCATCTCCTATCTCTTCTCTCAGACGTGTCAGAATCTCTCCGAGCCAGTTCGTTCCTCGCCAAGTTGAGCGATTGCGAATACGCGGATTATCTTCGGCAAGTCCCACACCCCATATCCGGTCATCCGGGCTTGCTTCCACAAGTGTTGTACCACGAGTAGCCAGCAAAGCCGCCAGCAGCTCCTCGTTCTGTGTAAATTTTGCCTGATTGCCTTCATAAACAATGCGCTGGCATTCGGCTTCCCATACGGTCTGGTCAAAACCCTTGACCTGTCGGCCCAGCTTTTTTTGCACCGATGCCGAATTCGTGCTCATGATTTGCTCTGCGATCTTCAGATCGCCGAAGAGCAGCGCTTTCTGATGCATCATATATTGCTCCGCACTGGTGTATTGAAGCCCGTTCACGATAAAATCGGCCGGGTGCCACTGGGAGAATGGAGATGCTGTGTGCCAGAAAAACGTAAACTTTTCCATCCTCATATCACCTCCCTTTCGGGATTCAACCGATACAAACGGGATGGCCGATGTCCCGCACTGCTTGCATATTCCCCCGTCTCGATCACCCAATCTGCCATTTTGCGCCGAAAGGCAGCTGCCAGCAGTTTCTTGCCGCTAATGATCTCATACACCTTCTGCAGCGCGGTCAGTGTGAATTTCTCAGGCATCAGATTAAACGCAATATCGGTATATTCAATTTTGGCGCGCAGCCGCTCCAGCGCATAATGAATGATTTTGGCATGGTCAAAAGCAATTCCTTGAGCCTGCAGCAGACTCAGACTGCTGCTGCGTACACGCCCCTGCACCTGCTCCTTCGTCTCTACTATGGCCGACAGCTGCTCGGTTCCGTTGCTCAACATGAGCTGAAGTCTGCACTCTGTCACACGCCCGAGCTCATGGATATGCCGCTTCTCCTCGATCAGCCTCTGCTCCACTCGAAACCAGCTTGCTTCACTGGCATCATCGCCGGCTTCAAGCTCCAGCTCACTGCTGTCCACCAACGCCATGTAAGAGCAGCTGATTACGCGTGTACGCGGGTCACGGCCCACATCCCCCCATGTGTAGAGCTGCTCCAGATAGATGTCATCGAGCCCCGTCTCCGTCTGTAATTCTCGCCGCGCCGCATCCTCCAGTGATTCCTGCATGGATACGAATCCCCCGGGCAATGCCCACTGGCCCAGATAAGGGTGACCTCCCCGGCGAATCAGCAGTAACCCCAGCTCAGGTTCCGCAAGCTTGCGATAGTTCTCTTGTTCTTCACTGCGAATCGTAAATACCAGCATATCGACAGTGACTGAAGGACGTTCATAATCTCCTGCATCATATGTTCTGAGAAATTCCTCTTCGCTTATAGCCGTCAGCTCCTGCTGCAAAGAGCTCAACACAGGTTTGCTCCGATCAAGCTGTTCTGCATGTAGTTCAGCCTGAGCCCCTGTATCACCTGCAGCTCTATTCTCTCTATCTCCACGAGACATGATTATTCCCCCGATCTGTTATTAACATTTTGTTATTAACAACAAGTTATTATCAATGTAGCATATTCGCTATATGCAGGTCAAATCATGTGCAGCTCGTTTTACAGCGTACCTCCAAACGCAGCTCGGACACGCGGCTCCCTGCCTAATAACCAAGGTCATGACCATCAGAACCCCTGCACCACGCAAATATCAAAAAGCCGTCTCCTGGCCCTATAACATACAGAGCAAGCACGACGGCATTTTTTTCTTTCCAGTGAGTTCGTAGAACTTCATAGTGTAGTGTTCAGAGTCCAGCCAGAGGTTGACTCAACTTAAAATATGCTGTCCGGGACATAGTATATTTTCTGCCCGTTCTTTTTGTTTCCAGGGTCTGTGACAATTGTAAAGTAAACATTGCCATTCTTGTTCTGCACACCCTCAATTTCATGCTTTCCGACATTCGTTATTTTTACAAGAGTCTTATACGTGCCTGAGCTCGAAATTTTAGCAATCTGAGGTGTATCTCCTTCAGCTCCGCCGGAAGTAAATATTTGTGTTTTACCTAGCAAGTCCGCGCCCTGAAAAGAACCATTCGGTCTAATAATGCCACTGCCCGACTGCGTGAAACTGGAAACTGCGGCTTTAATGGCAGCAGAGCTGTCCATCCGAACCTGCTTGTTCTGGTCAAGCAGCCTGTTGAGTGCAGCCGTATCATATACGGACCACACCACCTTATCTGTGCTGGATTTTCCGCCCTCCCTCGTTTGAATCCGGAATACGGTATAATTGCTGTTGCCACCGCCATCCACTCGATATGTCGTACCCTGCTTTGAACCCTTTTTGTTCGCGTAGTTCATATAAGTGAAGCGATCCAGATCGGTATAATTCACCGTCTTACCTGCCTGATATTGAAGTCTTGCTACCTGAAGCGACCAGTACTTATTCGTTGTTGGATCTGCTTTGGAGCTAAAATAGAAATAGTTCGCTCCATTGTACGTATACATATCCAGTGTCTGGCAATGACCACTGTTTGTAATCGTCATATGATCCACATATTCTGCATTGCTGCCTTTGATCAGCAGTCTGGAGAGATGACATGTCCCATTTACACGCTGCGTAACGTATACATATTTACTGGCGATATATGCCTTTTGAACAGCTTTATCATACTTGAGCCCTTTAAGATTGTACGCCAGCTTGGCCGAAGCATTGACCGTTTTTCCTGGAGAAGCGGCAAAAGCCGGCGCAACAGACACCAGCAACAGGATGAATGCAAGAAAAGAAGATATTAGTGTTTTCCATTGCATGGCCATAAAGCGGCGAGATTGATGATTAGACATACCATTGCCTCCTTTTTACCTATGTTTTTTGAACATATACGCTCTGATCGGCGGCCTCTGTATTCAAACTACACCTAATAGATAATACCATATTTTCCATATTTATAAACACCGAACTCTAAAATCGTTTACACTGTATTTTTTAATACGACTGTGCTATATTGTTTTTAATTCGTTTGTATTAATTAAGGAGGGCTTCATGAAACGTATTGTCTTACTGGATATTCTTCGAGGTTTCGCCATTGTTGGAACATTAGGAACAAACATCTGGATTTTTGCTTATCTGGGTGATCTGAATCTGGTATTTGGCAATGCACTTGAGCCGTGGTGGAGTTCAGGGGATCGCTTGCTGCAGACCATCATGCTTATACTGGTGAACGGAAAATTTCTAGGCATGCTTACGCTGTTATTTGGTGCTGGCATGGAATTGAAACGTCAAAAAGCGGCTCGCGACGGGTATACCTGGCCTGGCGTTTATATCTGGTCATGCGCACTGCTGCTGCTGGATGGTCTGCTTCATTACCTGTTCGTGATGGAGTATGATGTGCTGATGAGCTACGCTGTCACAGGTATGATTGTTTCTCTGATCATTCATCGTTCCCGCCGTTTTATGCTGATAATGATGGGAATCGCGGGTAGCATCCACGTGATTGGTGTTACAGGAATTACAGCCCTGCTGGCACTTGAGCCCGGTTCTACCTTTAACGGAATGGATATGATTACCCGGTTATATGCCTCTGGTACGTGGCAGGAACAAGTGATGTTCCGGCTGAGCAATTTCGGATTTTTCCGGGCCGAGTCCATCGCGATTATTCCTTTGAATGTCTTTCTATTCCTGCTCGGATCACTGCTTATGCGGACAGGTGTATTCTCCAGCGATGAGCCCGGGCGTCTCAAACGCCGTAAACTGATGATCATCGGACTTGAAGCGGGTATTCCTCTGAATCTGCTGCTGCTTGTGCCAGGCGGCATGATGGACATCTGGGTACGTTACATCAGTGCCCCCGTGCTCACGCTCGGTTATGTCGGAATCATAGCTATGATCATGGAAAAGGAAAAAATCCCTGGAATGCTGCGTCGATTCGGGGAGATTGGCAGAATGGCGCTGAGCTGTTACATTTTACAGAACATCATTGCCTCTGTACTCTTCTATGGATGGGGCTTCGGACTTGGCGGACGGCCGTCCTCTCTCTTCATTTTGTTGATGTGGCTTGGCATCTGTCTGATGTTAATGCTCTTCTCGCACTTCTGGCTGCGAAAATATAAGCTAGGTCCGGTAGAATGGCTATGGCGCAAGCTGTCCATCTCGCCCGCACCCGGAAGCAAGTCACAGGAAACCTCAATATAAATAACCTTCATGCCAAAAAAGGCTGTCCCACACCATAATGATTGATCTTGATCAACGACCGATGGATGTGAGACAGCCCTTCTTGATTGAAATTGAATAACGAACCCAGCAAGCTATACTCCCTCCTTTGTGCGCTGGTCTTACTATTTACTATAAACGGTTTGCTGTTTCTGTCTGTTGGTACAGTTCGAGGCACAAGTCTGTTTCCTCTCTCCCGCTATTCATTCGATTCAACAGGCAAGCACAATGTAAATGTTGATCCTGTACCAAGCTCACTCTGTACGGTAATTTTACCGTTATGATCCTGAACTATTTTTTGACAAAGCGCAAGCCCCAGACCCGTGCCCTCCTCTTTGGTTGTAAAAAACGGATTAAAAATAGAAGAAAGCGAACTTTCAGGAATTCCGCTGCCTGTATCAGATACAGTGATAAGTACCTTATCCCCTTCCTTCAGCATATCCATATGTACCTCTCCAGGGTCCGACATTGCTTCAAACGCATTACGAATCAGATTAATCAGAACCTGCACAATTTTATCCCGGTCCATGTTCACGTACACCGATTCATCCTTCATATCAAGGATAATTCGATGCCCTCTCGAGGCTGCGTCCGATTCAGTCAGCGACATCACACGTTCCAGACACTGTGCCAGCTTCTCCGGCTTCATATGATTGACTTGCGGCTTGGAAAATTGTAAAAATTCGCCCGTCAAATCGGTAACTCTCGTCACCTCACTCATAATCACTTCATACCACGGTGCAATATTAAAGGCTTGTCCACGGGACAACTGCAGAAACCCTCTGATCGCAGTAAGTGGATTACGAATCTCATGAGCCATGCCAGCAGCCAATTCACCTACCGCCCGCAGTCTTTCGGAGCGAAATATCTCCTCTTCATTTTTGATCCACTGGCTGCGCTGCTGCTGTAACAGCTGGTCCTCGGCAGTGGTCATGAATTGCTGTAATGTCTGTGACAAACTCGGATAACGCGAGATGCTATAACCTACTTGCAGTCCCTGAAGCTCATTGGCCAACAAACAGGATATCCTTTCCTCAATATGCTGTATTTGCGGCAGCACGATGGCAAATCGGTCACCTGCATACCGCGAGATGCCGTAGGCTTCCGGAAACTGGCTTGTAATCATATTGCCTGTACCCGTGATGACCGAGCACCACGGGTCTTCCGAGGCTTTTTTGTATCCGCTGAAATTATGTACATTCAAAAGCACTAACAGGAAAGATCCCTTTTCCTCCATCGTCTTATGAAGTACCTCCATATAACCTTCATAGTTCAACAATCCCGTGAGAGGATCATGGAGAGTAAGAAACTGATTCTTTTCCCGAAGCTTGCGTTTTTCCGCTTCACTATTCATCAACGTATGATATATAACAACAATGACAACGGAGGTCAGCAGATCAAATATAGATACCAGTAAACTGTACGCATCCATCACCGAAACGTAAGAAAGTCGGATCACGGTGTACTGCAGCATAAGGAGCACAGAGATCGGCAGTGTTTGGTTGAGCTTCTGTTTGTTCTGAATCATGGAGAGGATAAGCATATAATAGAGCAGGTTACACCAGTTCAATTGACTGAAATAATGAAATGCACCAAGGATTAGCCATTGTATCACTCGTAATACCGGATAACGCCGCTCTCCCCATATGCTCGCCACTAGCAATATACCTGTAACCAGCATCAGGATCGGATGAGATGTTTGTCCCAATATATATGAGGATATAATGACAAGCAGACAACCTAATGGGAATATTACCATCTTCATTGTGTAACTTAGCAAATAGCCTCGCCCCCTTAGACAAAAGTCACACTAACAACAACATATCCACAAATATTATATCGATTATGATTAGCTGATGTTGTCGATTATTGGAAGCTAACAAAATTCGCAAGGATGTATAATTTCTCAAAACAATAGGGCATATGAAGTAATTGTAATATAAAAAAGTGTATGATTACGCATCTCAAAATCAGTATATATACATAACCATGAAATGCATAACCAAATGATCAAAGCCAGCTCTCTGAGTCTGAGGGCTGGCTTCTTTGCTGCTTTTCACTATAGATTATGCTGATGATCAGATGAGAACATGCTTTTATTTCTTGGCCATATACTTGCGAATGTCGAATGCAACGGCAGCTACAATGATCAGACCTTTGATGATCAACTGCCAGTATGGGCTGACACCAATAAAGGTGAGGCCGTAGTTAATGACACCAAAGATCAGCACGCCGGCCATAACACCCGGTACGGTTCCGATTCCTCCGGCTGTCGAGACCCCGCCAACCACACACGCAGCAATGGCATCCAATTCGTACATGTTACCATAGTTATTCGTAGCTCCACCGGTACGAGCTGCTTCCAGCACACCGCCCAGTCCATAAAGTGCACCCGCAATCGCATACAGTGCAATCAGATTGCGAGCGACATGAATACCGGATACGTGGGCTGCCTGAATATTTCCACCGATTGCATACATATTTTTACCCAGACGAATTTTGTTGAAAACAACCCAGCAGATAAGTGCAACGCCGATTGCAATCAGCACGATATAAGGGATCGAATACCCTCCGCCCAGATCAATAAATCCAGAGCCTATCGTTGTAAAATCCGGTCTAAGCCCTCCAATCGGCTGTGACTGATTAGGCTCGGTATCGAAATAGATCGAGTTTAACCCGTACACCGCAACCATCGTACCCAGTGTGGCAATGAAAGGCGGGACATGCAGTTTGGCTACGATAATGCCATTGACCAACCCGACAAGCAGACCTGCCACAATGCCAATGATGATGGGCAACCCCACCCACAGCTGCGGCAGATCAGGGAAAAATCGGTTGGCATAGGTATCGATCTGCAGCATGGATGCCGATACAACCGCCGTCAAACCAACAACACGCCCGGCTGACAGATCGACGCCTCCCGTCACGAGAATGAAGGCTGCACCCAGCGCAATAATGGCCCGGGTTGAGGACTGCTGTAAAATGTCCCGCAGGGTGGAAAAGGCGAGAAAGTTCGGATCGGCAAACGCGATTCCGATCACAAGCAGGATCAGCACGATAAAAATCGCACGCTGGGCTACATATTGCTTCACTTGATTAACTAGAGTTGTATTCATCCGTGATCCTCCTGACCAGCCATCCGCTGTTGGGCGGCCAGCCTCATAATATGCTGCTCCGTGGCCTCGGCTCCGTCCACAATACCGGTAAGACGTCCTTCGCTCATCACCATGATGCGGTCTGACATGCCCAGCAATTCAGGCATCTCCGAGCTGATCATGATAATGCTTTTACCTTGACGAGCCAGCTCGGTAATGATCGTATAGATTTCGAATTTGGCTCCAACGTCAATTCCGCGTGTCGGCTCATCCAGCAGCAAAATTTCCGGGTCCGTTAACAGCCAGCGAGCCAGCAGCACCTTCTGCTGATTTCCACCTGAAAGGTTTCGAATCAAAGTGTTAACCGAAGGCGTTTTGGTCCTGAACTTCTGCGTCTGCTGCTTCGCCTCTTCACGTCCTTTCTTCTCATCCAGCAATCCCAAACGATTCTGATAGCGACCAAGGCTGGCAATAATCGTATTTTCATAGACGGATAACACCGGGAAAATACCGGTTACCCGCCGCTCTTCAGTCAGGAGCGCAATGTTGTGCCGTTTCGCTGCGGCGGGCGAATTAATTTTCACCTTTCGTCCGTGAATGGATATCGTACCGGAAGCAAGTCCGCGCAGGCCAAATAACGATTCCATCAGTTCCGTACGCTGCGCTCCCACCAGACCGCTAATGCCTAACACTTCGCCTTTACGCAAATTAAACGACACATCCCGAAATGAATTGGGCTGATTCGATGTCAATCCTTCTGCCTGGAGAATGACTTCACCGGGTACATTAAGCCGTTCCGGGAAGCGTTCACTCAGATCCCGCCCCACCATTCGGGTAATGATCAGGTCGGTGGTCAGATCAGCGGCATCCCAGGTTCCTACGACACATCCATCCCGCATGATCGTTACTTCATCCGATATCGTTAAAATTTCCTCCATCTTGTGTGAAATATAGATGATCGACACACCACGGCTGCGCAGTTCATTAATAATGGTAAACAGCTGCTCCACTTCCTTGCCTGTCAGGGAAGAAGTGGGTTCATCCATGACAATGACTTTGGAATGAAACGATACGGCTTTGGCGATTTCCATAGATTGAATTTTGGATACAGACAACGTTCCGGCTAATGCCCTGGGCTCAATATCCAGATTCAAGTCCTGAAACAGCGCCTTTGTATCGGCATACATGCGCTTCTCATCAATCAGCAGACCCTTCATCGGGAAACGTCCCAGCCATATGTTCTCCATCACCGGACGGTACGGAACCGGATTCAGCTCCTGATGAATCATGGAGATGCCTTTCTCCAAAGCAACCCTGGAATTTGGAATGTCTACAGGCGTTCCTTCAATATGGATCGTGCCTGCATCGGGACGGTACATCCCGAACAAACATTTCATCAAGGTTGATTTACCCGCTCCATTCTCGCCCATCAGCGCATGAACGGTTCCCGGCTTCACCTTCAGTGTCACTTCGCTGAGTGCCTGCACACCGGGAAAAGCTTTCGAAATTCCGTTCATCTCCAGCAGATAAGGTGACTGCATTTCATATCCTCCCCTTTCATCTGACCGGTCAAAAAAGGACGCTGCCCAAATGACATACGTCCCTCTCAGCTGCTATTATTGGGCGTCGGCAATGTTGTCTTTCGTAATTTTTTTGTAAGCAATCCAGACATATTTTCCGTCCGTAATATCAAATTTCGTATTTTCCTTGGTTGGTGTCTCACCCTTAGCCAGAACAGCTGCCAGAGCTACCGTTGCCGCCCCCTGGTTTTTCGCATCATTCAGCACAGTGCCCAGCATCGTGCCATCCTGCAGTGCCTGAATTGCCGGAGCTGTAGCATCTACACCTACGACCGGCATCGTTTTGCCATCCTTGAAGTATCCGGCTGCTTTCAACGCTTCAATCGCACCGAGTGCCATATCATCATTGTTAGCCAGCACGGCTTCGATTTTGTCCCCATGGGAGGCGAGGAATGCCTGCATCTTCTCCTGCCCTTTTACCCGATCCCACATGGCTGTATCCTCGGCAAGGGCCTCCACTTCGATGCCTGCATCCTGAATCGCCTGAACGGAATATTTGGTGCGCAGCTCGGCATCCTGGTGACCCGGCTCACCCTTCAGCATTACGTACTGCAGCTTGCCATCCCCGTTCTTGTCAGCCTCGGGATGAGCTTTCCAATAATCCACAATCAGCTGACCGGAGATCGTGCCGGACTCTTCGGCTTTGGCACCGACATAATACACTTTATCCCACTTGTTCATATCTTCCGCCACAGGTTCACGGTTGAGGAAAACAACTGGAATATTGGCCGCTTTGGCCTTGTCTATAATGACACCCGCTGCGGTCCGGTCTACCGGGTTCACCGCCATGGCATTGTATTTCTTGGACACGAACAGATCCACTTTCTCATTCTGGGTCGGCTGTGCATTCTGGCTGTCTACAATATCAAGAGTAGCCACGCCCTCCGCCGCCGCAGTCATCGCGTTCCGTACGCCCGTCATGAACGTATCATCGAATTTGTAGATGGCAACCCCGATCTTCGGATTTTCAGTCTGGGCCCCGGCTTCTGTCTGGCTTCCGTTGTCTGTTCCTGCGTTTCCGTTTCCACCAGCACCGCTTCCCCCGTTGCCACATCCTGCTGCCACTGCCATGCATACCGTCAGCAGCAGCGTCATCCACGTTTTTTTCATCATTCTGATGACCTCCCCCAAGTTCATTCGGCTTTACCGATGTCTCTATTATGAAAGGGTTTACATTAAATTCGAATACAATATCTTCATCTGTTTTATCGAAATCCTCCTCAATTTATCTGTTCTATATACATATCTAAATTGAACGAAAAATTTTACACAAGCCACTCCGACGACAGAATGTATGAGTTCTATTGTACAAAAGGAAATAACAGCTTCTGGTTATCCATCCAGAACATATTGTCTGTACTTACCACCTTGGTTTCAAGCACCACTCGCCTCTGAACCGGCCTATGCTCCAGCTTGGCAAGCGCCTGATTGATTCCCAGATATCCTGCGCTGTAGCCGTTCTGTACAATCAATCGTTGAAATACCCCCTCCTGCAGCTGCTCCAGCTGCTGCTGCTCACTGCCAAATCCGACGATGCTGACCTTTCGCCCTTCAGCCCTGCGCCGATTCAGTTCATCGGCGGCACCGAGCGAAGCCTGCTCCTGAAGAGCGACCACTCCCGTTACCTCGGGCTGATCCAGTTGCTGTTTGACTGCTTGCCAGCAGTCCTCTCTATTGTTACAGACCGATTTCGGTTTAATCTCAATCGCTGGATAAGACGTTAACGCTTCCCGAATGCCCTGCTCCCGGTTGACCAGTCCGGCGCTTGTCGGGTCCGGACCAACCAAAGCAATCTGCCCTCGCCCTTGCAGCAATTCGGCCATGGCTTGCCCCGCCTGACGTCCTGCTTCAAGATTATCCATTGAGATCACACTGGTGATGCCTTTGACAGGAAATTCATCGTTTAACACAATGACCGGCACGATCCCTCCATCCGTGCCAGACAGCTCTGCCTCCCGAACAATATCGCCAAGAGCCTGTTCGCTCAGCGGATCGACCAGTATGGCCGCAGCCCCCTGTTCCAACGCCAGGGCAGCGGCCTGAACCTGAGCCTGTTCACGCTCACTGCGGGTCAGGTCCCGCCCAGCCGCAGCTGCAGTGTTAGCGAACGGTGGACCAATAGTGAAGTCTGCGTTCGAGGAGGTGTGTGAAGGGTTATCCACCGGATACGCTTCAACGGTGATCAGCTGTGCGCTGCGCTCTTTGGCGGCTGCTTCAGCTCCCAGGCGGATCGCCTCCGCAAGTTCTCCTGCGCCTGCAGGAGTGATCAATGCGATCCGCGGCGGTAAAGCGGGTTCATCGGCTTCCGCCATGCCGCAGGCAGCACATATGAACAGGCAGCAAGCTGCGGCTGCCTGAAGCAACGCTCTTAATGGCCTGATTTCCGGGGATACCGGCAGAGTTGCCTGGCTTTTTTTTGCCATATCACGAAGTGCTCTCCTGCTTGGTCTGCCGTATTTACTGTTGCATTTATCACGGTATTTACTGCTGCCCTTCATTCGCCCCGTCCTCCTTCTGCGCTTGTTGAAACGGAATCCGAATCCACACGCTCGTGCCTTCCTCCAGCTCGCTGGCATAGTTCAGACCATACCCATCCCCATAATAAAGCCGGATGCGATCATGTACATTGCGTACTGCTACACCTGAGCCTGCCCCGCTTTTTACTACTGCACGACCACTGAGGAGCGCCGCCATCTGTTCCTCCGACATGCCTACCCCGTTATCCGTAATGCAGAACACCACATCCTGCTCATCACGCTGCACATCAATCTCAATGCTCCCCTCGTCCATGTGGTACTCAATGCCATGTACAATCGCATTTTCGATCAATGGCTGCAGAATCAGCTTCAGTGTAAGGCCGTCAAGCACCTGCTCATCCGCATGAATCGTGAAGGTGAACTTGTGTTTGAATCGCATCTGCTGAATCGTCAGATAGTGGCGCGCATGCTCCAGCTCCTCCCTGACGGAAATAATGGTTTTGCCCTGACTGAGACTGATGCGGAACAACCGGGACAGGGAGGTAATCATCGTGATGACTTCGTCATTGCGGCTCATGCCAACCATACGGACCACAGAATTCAGGGTGTTGTAGAGAAAATGCGGATTAATCTGAGCCTGAAGCGCCTCCAGCTCCAGACGGCGTTTTTGCTCCTGTTCATGGATGATCTCATCCATAAGCGTGCGAATTTTGTTCACCATCAGATTGAACCTGCGCGACAAGCGCTCGACTTCAAGCGGTCCCGTAGTTGGCAACACCACGTTGAAATCTCCACGCTCCACCGCCTTCATCTTGCGTTCCATACGCCGAATCGGACGGGTCAGACTGGACGAGAGCAGCATGGACACCACAATGACCAGCACCAGCACCACCACCAGTACACGAATCAGATATCCGTTCACTTCCTGACGAGTCGTCATGATCTCATCGAGATAAGCTACGCCAACGATCTTCCAGCCAATATTGGCTACCGACTTCACGGTGTTCAGTCTCTTCTGTCCTTCAGCCTCATCCTCGTAGCTGCCTGCTGCGACCAGAGCTTGCTCGATATTTTCCTTTTTCAGCCCCATATACATGAGCTGCTGCTGCGGATGGTACACGATATTGCCTGCACTCTCGTCGATAATGTAGACGTATCCCCGCTGTCCCAGACTGACCCGGCTGCTGATTTCATCCATTTGTTTAAAATTAATATCCACCAGCAGGATCACCTGCCGCTCCTGGCCATTCTGCTTAACCGTCATGCCCTTGCTCATCGAGACGACCCATTGATAAGGTCCTGCATACATATTCTGAATGTGCGGCAACGAGAAGCTCAGGTGATTGGGCACACGAAGCGCTGACTGAAACCAGCCCTGCTGGGTCACATGTGCGCTCCGCTTCAATGCGGCAGCAGGTCTGTTCTTGAGCAGTTCTCCGTTCGCGTCGAGCAGCGTAATCGAAATGATATCCTCCCGGCTGCTGAGCAGCGTATCGAGCTGTTTATCCACCTGATCCCCTTCCCATGTCCCGTCCCGAAGCATATGCTCCTCGATGGCACGATAGAGATGGGACATACTCCGCACGTAATCCTCCAGGTTATAACTGACCTGATCGACAATCTGCCTGGTGGAGAGCTCTGCACTGCGTTCCGCGGCCTGTGTGAATTTGTCATGCAGCAGCACCGCCATAATGGTGAGCACCAGTACGATGAAAACAGAGAAGGACCACGTAATAATGGAACGAATGCTGCTGACCCTGGATGACCGCAAATATTTCCGAAGCTTGTGTGCGATAGATTTGCTTGGGCCCGTGAACGCTCTCCAGTTCATCGAAGGGTGCCTTCCGGTGCTGCTGCCTCCGCCTGTCTGCGATATTCTTTGGGCGAGACCCCGACATGCTTTTTAAAACAAAAGCTGAAATAGTTCGGCTCGGCAAAGCCCACCCGCTCGGCAATCTGAAACGACTTCAGCTCCGTGGAGCGCAGTAGCTCCCTCGCCTCATCCATGCGAATCTGCATCAAAAACTGGAGGAAGGTGAGCTGCACTTCTTTTTTGAAAATGCTGCAAAAATACCCGGAGCTGATATGCAAATGTGCACATACCTTCTGAATGGACAGCTCAGGATCGGCATAATGCTGCTTCGTAAATGCAAGCGCCTGCTCCACAATATCCTTATAGACATGCTGACGACCGCTGGAAATGCGCTCTTGAACAAGCAGACAGACCTCCCGCACCTTCTGCTGTGCTTCAGACAGTCCCGGCAGTCGGAACAGCTCCGTATACAGCTGAAATCCGGCACCGAATATGTCCTCCATCTCTTCACCTGAAGCCTGTGCCGCTTTCCAGACGGTCGTTAATACTTCAATTAGATACAGCTGAATATCACTGCGCCCATGCTCTACCGTAATTTCCCGGAAAATGATCTGCAGTCCCTGCTCCAGCTCTGCCTGCGTACCTGCCTTCAGACAGCGGGTTAACGTCTGCTGCTTCAGTTCATCAAAGCGCAGCTTACCCTCCGTCTGACGTTCCACATCCGCAATATAGATCAACGAGTCTGTTCCAGGTACGAGCCGATAATCCAGCGCCAGCAGGGCATCTTCATAGGCATGCTTCACTGCGGGCAACGTGTCTGCAAGACGACTGGACCCGATCGTTGCGGGTACACGCAAATAGTGATGAATGCTGCGCACAACCTTCTCCAGTGCCTGCTGCTGCAGCTTCTCTCCCTCGGCCCCGCCGAGGCGGTCTATGTAGAGCAGCACCACCGTCTCCTGATGCAAGAAGGCATATCCTGCCTGATGATCATCCCAGATTTCAGCGGCAATGTTCAGGGCGGCAAACAGCTTCAGCTCTGCATCTTCGGACGGATGCAGGGTCAGGATGGACACACCGTATCGCTCACCCTCCAGCTCAAGCCCGCACTGACTTGCACGGTTTAAAATGTACTGTGCGGATTTCTGACGATGCAGCAGAGTCGCGATCAGCTCGGCTTGTAATAAGGGCAAGCTTGTACGATAGTGCTCGCGCAGTTGCTGTACATTTTCACGTTCTGCAATCTCAGCTGCCATCTGGGCACACAATCGGGTGAGCAGCTCCGTAAGGTGTTTCGCCGAGAAGGGTTTCAGCAGATATTCATCCACGCTAAGCGAGACGGCCTGGCGGGCATAATCAAATTCATCATATCCCGTCAAAATAACGACCTTCATCAGCGGATTCCGTTCCCTCAATCTTCGTGCCAGTTCCAGACCATCCATAAAAGGCATGCTGATATCCGTAATCACGATATCCGGCTCCACCCGTTCAGCCATCTCCAGCGCCTCACGACCATTCTCTGCTAGGCCAACGATGCGCAGATCCATAGCCTCCCAGTCCACTTCCACAACCAATCCTTCACGCACATCCTGCTCATCGTCTACGAGAAGCACCCGGTACATGCTTGTTTCCTCCTTTTATCCAGCCACCGCTGTCCATGAAATACTATACCAACACCCTGCGGATGATTCGCTGGTGTCTTCTCCTTCATTGATTCACACCCTTAAAAAATGAACAATATCTCTCAGCGAAGAAAATGTACTGACTTCCCTTCAAGCAAGGTTTCCAACATAATATACAATAAAAAACTTTTTATGTAATCGCTTTCTTTTTTCGAGTGTTCATCTATGCTTCTATTGACTCTTTGCATGCCACCCCACAAGGGGAACTGCCCTCTCTGTAGGCTGTTGCTAGAAAAATGATTCAAAAATTGACTTATATTGGTACACGTGTTATGATCATATAGGTCGATACATTAGCGGACATTACGTTTGCGGTTTAACCACCGGATGAGCATTAATCAGAATTGAATGCAGCTCATGCCAATGATCGTACAAAACTTATTATTTTTGGAGGAATCACATGCAAACAGGTACAGTAAAATGGTTCAACGCAGACAAAGGATTTGGCTTTATCGAAACTGAAGAAGGAACAGACGTATTCGTTCACTTCAGCGCCATTCAAGGTGAAGGTTACAAAACGTTGGACGAAGGTCAACGTGTCGAGTTTGAAGTAACTCAAGGTAACCGTGGACCGCAAGCGGAGAACGTTACTAAACTGTAATTGATACGGGGGCTGCCTCTGGCAGCTCTTTATTTATGCCCACATTTGAAGGTTATTCTGTACAGAAAAAACCTGAAAAAGCGGAGCGTTCGCCTTACTGTGTAAAATCTTTAGTTCAACTTATATAGTCTAACTTGGCTTAACTTATATCCATCACAGAAATGAGGTTTTTATTCCAACAGAACAATATAAATCCGAAGAACATGTTGTATTTTCCACGGTTGACGATATCATTAACTTCTACTCGCCTCAGCAAACAAGCACCGATAACATCGAAGCTCACCAGCGTCCTGCGCATTCAGCAGATTCATTAGCACCATCCGATCATACTTCAGAACGTTAACCACAAGAAAAGATAGCTGCCTATCCGAAAAAAGCAAAAGGCCCTGAACCGCTTGCACGGTACAGGGCCTGATTTGTGTCCTAATTTCAATAACCTTACATCTGTATATTTACTTTACATAACCGTTCCGAATCGCAAAAACTACCGCCTGCGTGCGATCCTCCACCTGAAGCTTCTGCAGTATGCGATGTACATGGGTCTTTACCGTGCTTTCCCCGATGTACAGCTTCCGGGCAATCTCTTCATTCCGCAGACCGTAAGCCATCTGCTGCAGCACTTCAAGCTCACGTCCAGTGAAGGCATCTGTCAGAGGCTCGGGTTGCTCGTCTGTATTCTGACCGGAATGCGGAGTCGGGACGGATTCTTCCGTCTGAGGCGATGATGCCGCTGAGCGTACAGCTAAAGCAATGACTTTGGCTGCGACAGCTGTACGGTAGATGGCTTCTCCACGATAGGCCGCTCTCACAGTATCAATCAGTTCTTCCGGAGCTGCATCCTTGAGCAAATATCCTACGGCTCCCGCACGTATTCCTTGATACACATAATCCTCTTGGTCGAAAGTAGTCAGTATGACCACCTTACATTCCGGCAGCACCTCCAGTAACGCCTGTGTGGCCTCCAGTCCATTGCCACCCTCCATCTGCACATCCATGAATACAACATGGGGAGCAAGCTCGGCGGCAAGCCTGACAGCTTCCGGGCCACTTCCTGCTTCGCCCACAACCTTCATATCCTGCTGTGCATTAATAATAAAGCGCAGCCCGTGCCTGACCAGATGCTGGTCGTCCACCAGAAGTACCCGTATCATTGTTGACTCTGTCATTGCTCCTCACCTCCTGCAGCCGCCATGTCTGATTGCGGAATACATACCTCCAGCCTCATGCCATGCGGATGGATCGCTTCAATGTTCATCGTTCCACCCACCCTTTCACACCGTGCCTTCATACTCGATATTCCAAAACCCGGCACAATACTGGACAAGCCTGAGCCTGGTATAATCGTCCGGTTCTGACCAAATACACCGTCATCCTCCACTCGCATGTATAGATTCTCTTCCTCTTCCGTGATATGCACACTTACACGAGTGGCCTTGGCATGCCGAAGAATGTTGGACAATGCCTCTTGTAAAATCCGGTACAACAATTCGGAGGTCTCTGCTGACCATTCTGCTTGTTTGCCGGCATAGTGCAGATCAATGGAGTACCCTGTTAATGCCTTCACTTCATTCACCAGACTGTTCAATGCGACCAGGCCAAGCCCGGATTCGCTGCTGCCCATCTGATGAGCCACCGTCCGCACCTCCTGCAGGCTCTGCCTTACAACATCCAGCACGGAGCCCAAGGCTTTATCCGCCTCGGCTGCATCCAGCTTCATCATATAAGGCAATGCCTGAAGCTGTACAATCGCCGATGTCAGGCGATTTCCGATACTATCATGCAAATCCATCGAAATTCGGCCCCGCTCTTCAAGCACAGCGTAATGCATGAGGCGTACCGTTGCACGCTCCAATTCCTCATGTGTATGCCGGAGCTCTTCATGCGCCTGACTTAATTCAGCATGCACTCTCTGAAGCTCGGTATAATGACGCTCGCTTTCCCTTCTGCTTTCCCGTTTAATGCGTGCGCCCCAGCAGAAGAAATACGTAACAATGTAGGCCATCGTGTATATGAGAATGGACTGCGGCTCGACACCCGCCGTATATAACAGCATGGCATTGCCTGCGAGAATCATCAAGCCAAGCCACCATGATCGGGCTACGGGAAGATTCAACGCAGCATAACCAATCAGATAAAAGGTAAGCTCAAAAATACGGTACTCCGCTTGAAACAGCTGGGCATACAGCAGCGTTGCTATCCAAGTCAGCACAATCATGATCGTGCGCATTCGATCCCTTTTTAACCAATCAGGTGTCCAGACGAGCACAAAGTAAGGCAAACGGATAGCCAGACCTGCACACAACCCAAGCAACGTGAACGTATCCATCGGATTGAACAGATTGTAGAGCAATAGCAGACTTAGAATTAAATCTCCTGTGTGATTAGCAAGAAAATTGCGTATTTTATCTCGCATGACATATGGATTTTGCATATATCTCCCTCTCGCATAGCATAACCTTGAATGGTTGGATGGCCTTACATTCTCAAACGTATGATTAACTATACATTGCGCCCTTGCATTTGACGAATCCGCATATAGACCAGTACACGCCGGGCAGCAATACTCCCGAGTGGTATGAACAGTAAAGCATTGCTTAGAGAAACCACATTATGATGTACATCCAGTGTGCTGAAGTAATGTTTCAGCAGCATGATGATGATCAGCACAAGAGCCGTGCCCATTGACCCTTTGGACATAACTTTCCCCGTTGCCGGATCAACCCGCAGCCGTTCCATCCAGGCACGCCAAATACCTATCGCACATCCGATAACTAAAAACAACGTATACAGAAGCAGCGTTAATCCTGTAACTGGCCCCTGAGAGATATTCGAAAAAATGGCAATAGCCACAATCACAGGCATCAGCCACATCCGCTCGAGCTTAACCTCCTTCTCCCTCATCGACAACAATAGAATAATCAAAGCTGTAATGACAATATTCATCATAAAATATTCCTCACTCTCTGTTCAATGTTCTTCATACGAACAGTATAACCAGAGAGATACGAAAGAAAGTCCATCTGTGGGTGGACTTGGTTGATATTCTTTTCCCTCTATAGATGGACTTATATCGCAGGGAATAAGAACAGCTCCAAAAGCCGTATGCTCTCCCGGGTTAACGGTGAACCATACGACTTTTAGAGCTGCTGCATTAAATTATAACCGGTGTTCGCAACTTAGCCATTTTGTTTCGTTATTTGGATATCAGGCTTACGGTTCCGTTATTCTGGTTCCAGTCCAACGTTAATCCCAGACCCTCCGAGATGAATCGAACAGGCACCAGCGTACGGCTGTTCTGAATAACACTCGCTGTATCCATTTGCAGTTTTTCACCATTTACGGTTGCTGTACTGCTGCCGATCTGGAGTACAAAGGTCTGCCCGTTCAGTACAGCTGTCACTGTTTTCGCTGTTTTATCCCACTTCACGTCAGCGCCCAGCGCCTCCAGAATCGCGTTCACAGGAACCATCACGCGGTCATCCTGGACCAGGGGGTTCTGATCCGGGAATGCAATGTTCTTGCCGTTCAGTGAGACAGTAATGGTTTGATTTGCAGTTCCGGCAGAACTGTTTGAGCTTGTCTCATCGTCAGATGTGTCAGGCAAAGGTGTCACTTCACGGCCCAGCTGCTCCTGCAGATTGGCAAGGCGGTTAAGGGCAAAGGTTGTTAATGACCCCGATGCCATGGAACCCATATTCATTCCCCCGCCGCCGAAGTTACCTCCCGGACGAGTTGGCATATTATCGCTGCTGGACGCTTCACCAGACGTATTGTCTCCCGTAGTTGTCCCCGATTGAGCTGGAGGAGTCATCCCATCCGGTGGAGTGGTGCCTTCGAAGCCCTCTGGCGGCGTCATGCCTTCCATACCTTCCGGTGGAGTCATACCCCCGAATCCTTCTGGTGGTGTTCCCATACCGCCTGCTGCATCTGTAGTTGCGGAATAAGCAATGTTGGATTCGAATTGCTCCGTTGTGTAAAACTTGGTCGGGTCTGCTTCGATATATGGACGAATCTCATCTGCCAGACTTGTAATGCGATCCTGAATACCTTCCAGATAGTCGGTCAGCTCGTTGACGTAAGCAAGATACTTCGCTTTGTATTCCGGCACGGCAAGCAAATTGTTAATCATCGGCACCTGATCCATGCTGATGCCCAGTACAGGCTCGTCTACCGAGACATTGGTTGCATTGGTATTCGCTGCTGTAGTTGTTGTGCTGGTTGCGGCAGACCCTGTGGTCGTAGAAGCTGCGGCCTGATTACGGCCCCTGCCACCACCACCGGAATAACCGTTAAAGGACATGTTGAAATCCCAAGGCACAACGGTAAATTTGCCATTGGCGTCGCTATATAACATGTAGTTGTGGCCTTTATCTCCGTTGTAACTGTCGTAATTGCCCAGTACAACGTTACCAGCAATATATTGAAGAGCGGAATCAACATCCAGCACGCTTTCGATGTCTCCTTTTTCACCTGCCGGCATGTCGTTTAAGGTTTTGATAAAGTTTTTGAGCTTGGCCTTATCCTCGTCCGTACCCAAATCCTTTGTAATTGTGCTGTAATCGCTGCCCTCTTCGTATTGAAGATAACTCTTCTCATCTGTGTCATAGAGAACGCCATCTTCATAGCTCTCCCCGTAATTGCGCTCCAGATAACTGTCGTCTACTGCTTCCACACCGGTGTAGAAACCGACCAGTTCCCCGTTGACATACAGATTGACGTAATTCGTCATAGGCACATCCATGCCAATGCTGCGCAGCGCTTCGTAATGGAGCACCTCGCGCATATAAGATGGATCGGTGTAATTGTTGTTCAGTACCATCTTGTCCAGACCAAGCAGGGTTTGCGTTTTATCATACTTGTCGAATTTCAGCCTGAAGCTGTAGCGGTCTGAATCCTCCATAGAAGCAACCGATCGGAGCGTCATGTTCCCCTTGGTGGAGAAACCAACATTGTCGAGCTTATTGCCGTCCACTTCAACACTCACATTTTTATAATCCTTATCCATCGGGCTTTCAAGCATGCTTTTCCAATCTGCATCGTCAATCGTAATCTTCACGTCTATCACGTTATCTGTCTGAAAGAGCGACTCATAAGCCTGTGTGACACCTGTGCTTTTCGCTGTAGGTGATGCCTCTGCGGCCCATGCCGCATTCGGGCTTACAACTAGCCCATAAGAAGAGCCTACCAACGTTACGGACAGTGCCGTGACTGCAACCTTTCGTAATACATGGTTCAAAAGATGAATCCTCCTTTTGGATTACTAGTAAGCAACTTAGGCTTGTAAAACCATGATAGGAGATAAACCTTTAATGAAACTTAAATCATCTAATCTCACATCAAATGTTCTGCGTAGATACTGGTTCTCCACTTTTTCAGCGAACATCCATTTATATGAATTTTTTACGCAAAAATTAAGATGTAATCCAAAGGTTCCGGTTCATAAGTCCTATTTTGGTAGAGAAACCTAACATTAATATGTCGAAATAACGATATAAATGAGGAATAGAACTTACCTGGATTTCATATACGTGAATACTATAATTAGTATTGTTTAGTATTTGTATTTGCTTTTTCGTAGTACCTTGAAACAATTTCAAAGCCTTTTTGAAAATCCATTCATTGTAATGGTGACAACATACGCAGCGTATACGACGTCCAGGTGAAGTCCTTTTTTAATTTTACAGGAGGAGTGAACTACCTTGTTTAAGAAGCTTCGCTGGAGTACCATGCCATTTTTCGCCAAAAACCTGGTGATATCCTTCGGGAGCATCGCTCTCATTGGAATTATCCTGATCACTGCAGCATATCAGCTGCAAAAAGGGATATTAATCAACCAACTGCACGAGCAAGCCAAAATTACAACGTTAAAATGGTCCCAAGACCTGGATGCCAGCCAGGTGGAACAGGCCGTATCCGAGAAGAGTTATTCCGATACATATCAAAGCAAGCTGCGTGACTATCTGGATTCCATCCACACCTTTAATCCGAATATTGCACAAGCTTACATTTTCAGCTCACAGCTGGACGAAAATAACGGGGCTCCGATTTATGCCATCCCGACCAGCCTGGTTGAAGCATTTGAGAAAGAAAATTTACTGCCAGGCATCAAATATCCGCTGTCCAACCAGATTGCAAGGGGTCTGGCTGATATGAATGCAACCGGCGGGCCGGCGTTTAGTGATTTTTATACGGATGATTTCGGTACGTGGACTACATTGATGTATCCCATCAAAAAATCCGACGGCTCCATCTACGCCGCTCTGTACTTTGATGTAGACGCAAGTGCTGTGCCTAAAGGCCTCAATAAGCTAATCACTTACGGATTAATGTACCTGGTTGGATTCCTGATCCTGTTTATGGTGCTGCAATTTATTTTGTTGAAAAGAACACTGCGTCCGATTCACGACCTCATGAAAGGTATTGAGGAAGTGAGCACGGGTAACCTGAACGTTACGATTCGAACGGGACGCGATGATCTCGGTGTGATTAATGAAAAGTTCAATGCGATGATCGAACGTTTCAACACCACTCTTTTCAAAGTAAAAAACACGTCCAGCCATCTCTCGAATTCATCCAGAGAACTGCTGGAAATCTCTGCGAGAAACAATGATAACATTCAGTCCATCAGCAACAACATTCGGGAAATCTCAACAGGTCTGGTATCCCAGGATAAAGCAACTGTGGAAAGTGCACGTGCTATGACCGAAATGTCCACCGTAGTGCAAAACATCGCTGGAAGCTCTGCCGAAGTTGCCGATGAAGCACTCAGCATGGAGCAGCGCTCCAACAGCGGGCATGAAATTATGCAGCAGGTCATTGATCAGATGGGCCTGATCTCGGGTGCGGTTCAGAACACTTACGCTTCCATTCAATCCTTGGAGAATCGTTCCAATGAGATCAGCAGCATTGTCGGAATTATCACGGATATCGCTGGTCAGACCAACCTGCTCGCACTGAATGCTTCTATTGAAGCTGCACGGGTCGGGGAAGAAGGTCGAGGCTTCGCGGTTGTTGCCGGAGAAGTACGCAAGCTGGCAGAGCAATCTCAGGAATCGGCAACCCAGATTCGCGCACTCATTGACGAGATTCAGCGAGACATTGAGCAATCTGCCCAATCCATGGAGCGTGGTTCGGAAGAGGTGGAAAAAGGACTCGGCGTTACACGGAAAACCGGTGCATTCTTCGAGGACATCCTGAACGCCACCAACAAAGTGGCGAACCAGATTCAAGACATCTCCAGCTCCACCGAGGAAATCTCGGCGAGCACACAAGAAATGTCGGCTACAGCAGATGAGCTGTCCGCTAATGTCAGCAAGGCTGCGAGCAGCACGAAGCACATCGAGAACTCGATCGCCGAGCAGGAGACATCCATGGCTGCCATCGTCAGCGCCTCAGATGAACTGGCCGAGGTATCCGAGCAGCTGCAGGAGCTTATCTCCTTCTTTAAAGTAAAGGAAGCTTAATGAGGGACAGATAAGACCCGGTACATGCAGTATGTAGATACGTGATGTGTGTAGGCACATGCAGTATGTAGGTACGTGATGTGTGTAGGCACATGCAGTGTGAGGTACGAGCCAAGGCTACGAGAGAATGTTCTTTGGCTTGGAAGCTAAAGTTCATCTGAGTTAGGCGTGTGCCAAGGGCACAAGAGGATGTTGCCGCAGCTTGCATGCTATAAGTGTACAGGTGGCCTTAGTTCGGATGTGTGCCAAGGATGCAAAACGTGCAGCAGCCCAGCGTACGTGGAAACCTGCGGAAAGTGTGATACACCTGAACGCCAATGTGCCAACATGCATTATGGACACTATGGGCACACATGTTATCAGGGACATCCGGACATATATGAGAAATGCGAAAAAGCGCAAACACCTTGGGCACGAGGCAGGCAGTGGCTGAAACATGTAACGTGCAAAAGACGTCGGCCCGGGAAAAAATCATGAATTGCACGGCGAATTCCCTCGTAGTCCAAGCATAAATCTGCCGAAATAGTGCGAAAACCGGCAACATAAACGAAGGCTTGAGTGACAGACACCCAAGCCTTCGTTTTTTTATGTTATTTAGCGTGTGCGACTGTGCTTCAAGGCCGCCGCCTTGTTGTCATGAAGCAGGGCACTGCGTGCTGGGAGCTATGTGCTGGGAGCTGCACGTAGTGCCGTTACATTACAGCCATTACATTCTAACGATTTCAGGAGAGCCTATTTACCTCCATTTCGGCTCTTTGGAAATCTAACGAATCTCACAAGCCTTATTCCCCCCCTTCCCCCCACGTTTCGCGGTTTTCACCCGACTTTCTTCCGAATAGCGTCTCTAGGAATCGTTAAAATTAGAAAAGGGCGCAAATCAACTAAATAAGCTTTCCTGAGATCGTTAGCGCTCAGCTGATCTAGCTGATCCATGTGATCCATGTGAATCTATATGCTCGCATTAGCTATATTTTGTAAACTGTCTCTAACTTGCTCCACACTTCGATAAGCTCCCGCGATCTTGACCAGCTTCCATTTACTTTCCCGATTCAAATAGTGTAACGTAACCGCACTCGGTAGCAGATATACCCGTTCATCCCCGATATCAAAGCACTCCATCTGCATTCCCTCGTTATCCGCAAAATGCTGCCATCCCTCTATTGTTGCTAGTGTACCTAGCTGAGATGAACCTTTCTTCGTTCCATCTCCCTCTTCGGCCCAAATATCCACACTATCGAACAAATACAGCCCATCCCTCTGGAAGGTCAGATTCACTGTGTACCCCTCGTAATCAAAGCTAATGACTTCTAACTGTTCCTTTGCTACGCTCCATATTTCATCCGCCTGCGCTTTAGCCTGCTCCAGTGTGATCTTCCCATCGGTGGGTAAACATTGTTGGAACGTCCCTTCTGCCACATACTGTTCCAGAGCGATTGCAGCAAGGAGTTGCTTTATATCGTTATTCATATGTCGTTATTCAGCACCTTTCCGAGTCTCTTGACAGGGATTTCGCCAGAGTAAAGTTCACAGATCAGCGTTCTTATGGCGATGTTCAGTATATTCGATAATATGTCGCTAACTTCCTAGCCTAGATCAGAATAAATATACCGGGTTGAACAACGTACTCTGTATGGAGTGTGACTGTTAGCATGCATGACAGTTTCCCTTCCGCCACATAATTTCAATCCACACACTCCATACAGAGTGCGACCTATCCTCAGGCAGCTAACGGGCGGCCTACACTTGATTCCAATCCACGCACTCCATACGGAGTGCGACTAGCAACTCCATACACGTTGTTAGCCGGTGCATTGATTTCAATCCACGCACTCCATACGGAGTGCGACGTCCGGTCTTCCACTTATGACATCAGCCTCCTGATTTCAATCCACGCACTCCATACGAGTGCGACATATTTTCGAATACCAATGGAGCCATTACACCTACAATTTCAATCCACGCACTCCATACGGAGTGCGACCAGCACCAGGATTATCCTGCACATGCTTGATTAAATTTCAATCCACGCACTCCATACGGAGTGCGACCAGTTTACGGTCCTCAATCAATCCTTGACGTGCAATTTCAATCCACGCACTCCATACGGAGTGCGACCAAAAATCCTCCCATATCCGTCCAATATCCTCAATATTTCAATCCACGCACTCCATACGGAGTGCGACTGGCAGCTCGGTACAGTTCAGTTTGACAGGCAGTTCATTTCAATCCACGCACTCCATACGGAGTGCGACCAAGTAACTGACCTGACCAACGAGATTACGGAGCTATTTCAATCCACGCACTCCATACGGAGTGCGACCAAGTAACTGACCTGACCAACGAGATTACGGAGCTATTTCAATCCACGCACTCCATACGGAGTGCGACGGCCGACACCACCCGTTGGCGTACTTTTCTTGATATTTCAATCCACGCACTCCATACGGAGTGCGACTCTTTCTTCGTGAGCGACTGGATGCCTGGCGGCAAATTTCAATCCACGCACTCCATACGGAGTGCGACAGCGAAAAATAACGTAGATACCATATCAAATGATAAATAACAAACGTATCTTCGCTTTTATTTCTTTTTACTAACCTTCTAAATATCGATTATAACTCCAATCTGTTGCCAAAAGGTCACGAAAAAGCGCTTTTCGAGGTGCGAATCCCCCGGGAAAATCATGTGAGCTTGGCATTCGCACCAGCTACAAGATCAACGGATCACTCATATCATAGGTTTCCTTAGCCCCCACGTGATCTACTTTGCTTTTGTAATTGTCGCCGAGATTATAAAATCGCAAGCTATCTGTATCCTTATCAATCAGTTCCTCTAGTTCATATCGTAAACGTCTGAATTGTGCAGCGTCTAAAATACACTCAAAAACAGAGTTCTGCACACGTTGACCGTGATCCACACATTTTTTTGCAACTCGGGACAATCTTCTTCGACCTTCACGATCCATCGTGCTCACATCATAGGTAATCAGAACAAGCAAATTTCACACCTACTTCCACAAAAATGGAGGGTATTCATCCAGATCACCACGAATATGTCTAGCAAGCAGTAATGCTTGAGTGTAAGGTACAAGCCCCCAAGATATTTTTTCATTCAAATACGGGTGAGTAATCTTATCCTGTTTACGTTCCTGCCAAGCTTTTAATACTTTCTTGCGAGTATCATCGTCCATGATCACTGCCATGTTTTCTTTGATATAAAACCCCTTATCATTTACAACCTTTTTATTAATGAGCGACAGCACAAAACGATCCGCATAAACACCCCGAAGCTCCTCCATCATATCTAATGCCAACGAAGCCCGTCCTGGTCGATCCCGGTGCAAGAAACCAACATATGCATCAAGTCCCACCGATTCCAGTGCAGAGATCATATCCTTTGCAAGCAACGTATACGCAAAAGAAAGCAATGCATTCACTTTATCCAAAGGGGGACGTCTGCTTCGCCCATAAAAATAAAAGGACTCCTTTTGCTGAAGAATCAAATCGTCAAATACAGAGTTATACTGCACAGCCGCTGAACCCTCCAGGCCTCGCAGTACATCCAGTTGTTCCACTTCTCGCAGCAGTTTCATCGTTTCCCCAAGAGAACCTGCTACCTTCTTCATCCGCTCTGTGTCGATACGTAAGGCATAGTCCCGCGTAGCACGCTCCAAAATCCATTTATTGTTATACAGCTTGCCTGTAATCATGTTTCGCGCAACCCGTGCGCTGCGCGTCTCATCATCCGAGATACGATACTGCTCCTTGCGAAGCACCACGTTCCCCCGATCCTCTCCAATCACCCGGGCCAGAAAACGCCCTGTTCGTGTCATAAAGGTCAGGCTTACGTTACGAGTTGCGCATGCACCCATCAAAGCAGGACTCACCCCCGCGTACCCAAATGCACATATCGCCTCCAGGTTGTGCAGCGGATATCGAGCCAATATCTTGTCTTCCTGCTTCACAAGTACATTCTCTCCATCTAACGCAAGGTAGGTGTCAGGCAACGTCACAAATAGAGTATTTAGAAGCTTTCCGGCACACATATGTTGATCAATGAGCAACTTTGACAGTGTGGCCCGGCTTTGGCTTTTGGCGTATGATTTCGTTCAAAATAATGTCTCATCTCCTGAATGCTCGAACGCACTCGTTCCCGATCCGCTTCGGTAATGACAACTTCCACTCGATGTTTAATCTCATCATAATAAAAGTAAGCTCGATGTATCTCACATACAAGCATCTCTTCAAGACACATCACTTGTGCGACTAACTGGGAATGATCCGAATCATTCCGTTTGGGCTTACCTCGCTTATATTCAACGGGAAAAGGAAGATATAAACCTTCCTCCCCTCTCAGCGGAACACCTTGTGGATCACGGATAAATTCGACTACGTCACAGATTCCTGTAATTCCAAGTGATCTGGATTGCACAGGCAATGCCCGGACAATCAGCTTATCCCCCCGTTTTTCACGAATTAAAGGCTCGTCCGCTTTACGATGCAAATGATCTCCTTCAATCGTGCGCACATTATCTTCCCACTGCTGTTCGATATGGATCAAGGCCCATTGTCTCCGACAAAAATTAAAATGCTGAATGCCGGATAACAATAGGTAATCCTCTTCGTTATAGTCCTTCATACTGCTGAACTGCCAAGCCTTCTAACGGCACTACAGTATACTCGTAATCTTCGTATGACTTCGGTTCCAACACATCCGGCTTCAATGCAATTTGCAGTGAACGGTGCACTTTGGCGGATGAATACTGTCCCAATTTGGAGTTATGCTCCCACCAATACAACTGATGCACCTCCATACTTCCATCTGGGCGAGCGGACGATGTATCATTTTCAAATAACGTTCTTAGCGACTCACGGATTTTCTCTGCGTCTTCATATGTAAAACCTGTTTTCTCAGCAAGTTGTGTGTTGATACTGCCGTAAAATACATACAATCCAAAATCTACACGGTGCTTCATGCCCATCGTATCCGAGCCTTTTTTGTCCGGGTCTTTCGCCGTTGTCACCGAGTTCACACTCTTCGTAATCTGCATGCTCGTAATATCAATTCGATTTAAGCTTACAGCTGTATGAATGGAGACGGGCCCACGAATACCAACTGATACGTCCGTTCCACTAAAAGCAAAAACCTGCCCGAAGCTGCGTACATCCATCCAGGACTGGCATGCAGCATCTGCATACAGTTCTTTGTTCGCTTTTTTCCCTTTGGCATGCTCCTGCACAAGCTCATTGGCATCGACGCGATCCTTAATAGAGCGGTGGGCATCCGTTCGTTTCTCGTCTGATTGCACCAAGATAGATTCTCCCATATCCAACAGACGGTTACGGATTTTACGCTTAATGCACACGTCTGAAATTTCACCCAAACCATCGTAGTTCTGACGAGGACGATTTCCGTTCAGCGGATCACCATTCGGGTTCGCATTGCGGACAGACAATACAACGGCAAAATCAATTTTGCGATCAAGTGTACTCATTTAGTTATCCCCTTGTTCCATAGATTGGTTTTCTTCGTGATCTTCGGGTGTAGCTGTAGCAATCTCTTTATCCTTTTTGCTTGTGTACAAATCGTTACGCTGGCTGGAATATCCAAGTAGATACAGACCAGACAAAGGCCTGTCATTAAAATCTTCAATCTTGAATTTATCACTAATTTCCTGTATAAGCCTGTTGTAATTAGAGGCCTTCCCGCCCATTCGATTCAGATGTGGATGAAGACTTTCATAAATAATTTTCCACGTTCTCTCCGGACGCTGTGAAAAGACATTCATATATCGGATAGCATTAGTCGCTCTCCTGTTAGCCCCTTCCGATCGAACTTTTTCTCGATCCAATTCACGTTCTTCGAGAACATCAGCCACGGCAAGTAATCTTCCAAATAAATAGTTACGATCTGCCGTCTCAGTATTTAGCGTCATTTCAAATCCCTCACTCTCGTGATGTTTTCTTACCAATGCACATGAAATACCTAACGTTTCTTCCCATCCTCCATCTTCTATACCTACAGGATTAGATGCACGATGGACAGCACTACGAATGATATCCAGTGGAATAGGTCTTTGATCAATAATGCATGGAAGCATTCGCTCCATTAATCCTTTCACGATCTTGTCACTCGCACGTCGACCATAAGCAGCAAAAGCAATCTCCTCAGGAGTAGGTGTACTAATAGACCGAACCTGTTTCCCGTTTTTATTTTTCCGATATCGATATAACCAATAACAACTTTCGTGCCAAGCTGCAATTCGATCCAGATACTTATTCTGATCCACTCTCTGATAATACATAATCGACATTCTTCCAGGTGTAGCAGCATCAAGAATCATAATAGTTACTTTATGCTTAGACTGGTACTCCCCATCGTAACGAAAGCCATTTAGTGCCTTTCTTACCTGTAGGGCATATTCTTTATAGGTTGTGTCACCATCTATAAACACTTCATCCTGCTCATCATCCCATAGATTAAAGTTGTCTTTTTGCGGTTCTGGCATATTAAGATTCGTACTGCCCCACACCAGAAAAACTTTGCCATCTATTGTTGTGCCTTGTTTATCTATCAGCCATTTGAGCGCGTTATGCCCTTTCTGGGAGACCTCATAGCTGACTGCGGCTGCTTCACGACTGGTGCGAAACCGTCCCCGAAATGTAAATCCGCTGGAATCATTCGCTGATATCAGCTTGGACTTATCCCCGGAATGACGTATGCGTGATGCATGTTTATCCGCCACTGGCAGATACTCCCCGGTAACGAAGCAAACATCCTTATCTTGCAAGCTCATCTCATAAAACCGGATAAACGACTGCTGCACGGATGCATCCCGCCACAATCTTGATTCAGGTTGCCCTGGTATATTCACAAGGAATCGGACAAATGCCCCACTTTGATCCGAAGCAATAACATTGAAAATCTTAGGTTTTTCACTCTCCTGATCTTCTGCACCCGCCACCCACTTATCTAGCAACTTTCCACGGTTATCCGTGTGCAGCACACCCCGATCTACTAAATCAGCAATCAACGTACCTTTGCTCACATAATCCAACACACTCTTTACCTTGGCATGACTAAAAGGTGACTCGCACCAAGCTTTAAGCTGAGCTACATAATCCTGATGAGGAGTGCCTTTCACCTCACCGCAGTAGGAAGTGTAATCCCCGGCAACGTACATTAATTTGTCAAAAAGCGGATAGGGCACTGGCGCACTCGTTCGACTCGCAGCGGCCTCGGTACAAGGAATGATAGTGCTGCCATCGTTTTTATCTACGACTTCTGCTCTAACGATATTTCCTTTTCCATCCAAATGCACCTCAATATGCGCTGTCTGCGTAGTGTGGGAGATCGGAATCAAGGCGTACTCTTTACCATTCTTCTTCGTTTCAAACTGTCCCACAACCTTGGCATGGTCATCATAGGTTTTGCTTAAATTCGCAAGCCAGTTCATTCACTCACCTCAGTTCCAAACCATTCGGAATGTAACTCATCGACCGACTGCATATTAGAGTTATCGAACACTTTCGCTGAACCTTCCCCAACTTTGCGCACCAATATGCATTGATCTGGACGATCAAATCGGATAATGCCATTTTTCATTTTTGCTTTCCACAGCCGCACTTCACGCTCATTACGTCCCGTCTCGTCAGGGTAGCTGATCCCGTGCAGCATCGTGCCAAAATCAAGCTCCCCGATACCATCATAAAAGCCTTCACCTTCACCAAACGTACGAGGCTCAACATACCCCTGACATTCACGCGTGCCAAGAAAAACATCTCTTCTTCCTCCGACCTGAACGGCTCGTTTGGCGATGTTGTGGTGCTTGTGTTCGTTCTGATCATGCAGCAAGTCTTCACGATGTTTATTAAATTCAAAATGAGCTCTCACCTGATAGCGAACATCTCTTAGATACGTATAATAGGCCAGCGTATTGCCCCCGCTATATTCGATTGGACGCATGCCTTTGGATTCCGTTTGAATCGGATTCATGATGCGAACCTCGTCTACAATCCAGATCAGCGTTGGTTTCCAATATACAGACTCTACGATGCCTTTGAGTGCCTGGTATGTCGGAATTTGATAGGAAAATTTCTCTCCCCCAAGCTTCGTGAGCGGGTCAGTGAATAACGCATAATTCCCGGAAACTTCAAATTCAATCTGATTTCTCACCAGCTCTGCTCACTCCTTTCTGTATCATGTAGCAGGGAGATCATGTGACATGAATCTCCCTGCTGCATTTCAAGTTTACCTTTTCAAACCATAGCCATATCCCAAGTGCCCTCGCCTTTAGGCTCCACACCGAAATGTTCGGAATATGCCGGTTCGCGCAGAGCAAGGACATGACCGTGCAGCAAGTGTATAACATCCCCATTTTTCTCTAACTGCCGCAGTTCCTGATCATAGATGTTCACTGTATACTGTTGAGCTTCGCGTAACAGATCTCCCAACTCGTTAGGCTCCAATTCACCATTTAAATCCAGAATCAGCCTCTTTCCTTTATCACCATAAGGCACAATTACCGCCGTAGCGTTATTGGATATGGCCTCAAAATACTTCTCCGCTGTAGCAATGGCATAATGGTTCAGCACCTCTGGCGGCTTGGCGTGTTTGTGTTTATATGCATCGACGTAATAACGGTTACGATCCATGAGATCAAACAGGTTTTTCTGTTCAAGCTTCTTAATCGGGTAATGCATCTTGTCTTCAATATCATGAAAATAATATTTAAAATAACGAGCAATCGCAGCGGAAGACAACAGATCATTCCCGAGTGAAGCGGGATCATCTCTGAACTCCTGAAGGACTCGCTCTGTTTTGTCTGCACCGATTTTTATATCTGGCAAATGGGTTAACACTTCATCCGAAGCTCGAACAATATACACGTTGCGACGCTCATCCTTGCCATGACGGTTGCATCGTCCAGCCGCTTGGGCAATCGAATTCAATCCAGCAAATGAACGTACAACACATTCAAAGCTTATATTAACGCCCGCCTCAATCAACTGTGTACTTACACAGATGATTCGCTCTCCTTTTCCCAACCGTTGAATCAGACCCTCCTGCTCGTCATTGCCCGAAAAAACATCTTTCCGATGTGCCGGACACATATTTGTGCTCAAGTGTACAATTTGAACTCCCTCATCTTGCAGCCACTCTGCTTCACTTAATGTTTCAAACAGCTTTCGAACGGCCATTTTGGTATTCAAAATGACGAGTACACTGTTCACTTCCCGCATCTGATCTTGTACAAAAGAGGAAAGTTCCTCGGCACCCCAACCAGATGGCGACTGTTGTGTGAGATCATGTAATTCAACGCGTTTGAAACTGCGTCCCACGTGGTCCAAATCTTGAATAATCTCAGGTTCTTCCGAGAAATGAAGCTTGTGTTTGACAAAATCAAGTCCCGGCTGAGTCGCTGTACAGAGCAGCAAGCTGGAGCGCCCGATCACATGCAGAAAGTTCAGCGCCGCATTGAAAAGCGAGATACAATTCACAGGAACAGACTGCACTTCATCAAACACAATGACTGCATTAGATAGCTGATGTAGTCTCCTTACATTCCGAGTCCCACTGGCATAGAACGTATTCAGAAATTGAACCATCGTTGTGAAAATAATCGGGCGATCCCAATGATCACGAGCCAGCTTGAGATTTTTGGTACGAACCTCGTAGGTTTCGCCATTATCATCCTCTTGGCGATCATCAAACTTATCATCTGTAACGTTGGAATGATGCTCCAGAATCATGTCATCATTTTGCAAAATATTGCGTATCTCCGCGGCGTTCTGTTCTATGATTGTTGTGTACGGAACGATGTAGATAATGCGTTCTTTGTTATGCTCTATAGCATGTTTCAGTGCATAACGCATACTGGCAAGGGTTTTGCCACCACCTGTGGGTATGGAAAGGGTGTATACACCAGACGGACGAAGCGCAAATTCATCACATTGGCGAGACATCTCCCTCCGCAATTGATTTATGGGTGAGTTGGCAGAGTCTCCTTGTTCAAGCCCAGCCAAGTGCTGAGACAATAAGGTGTAGCTCTTTTGAAAAAATGATCGATGATCAATAGATTCTGCTGAATGTTCATTTTCCTCGAAACGTCTTGTGTTGGTTCGGTCTGCTTCAATCAGGCAGCTAAACATGTATTTCATAAGTAATGATCCCGTAATGGGTGGAAGCTTATGATCCTTAATGATCTTTATGTAGTGTTGTAATTCTGAGGTAGCGAGTTCAAATAATGAATCCAACTGCTCGGGAGGGTTGTTTTTAAAAAACTCTTCTTTAGCTTGTTGGTATTGCTTCAATTCTTTAGTGACGACACGTTCTATATAAGGAGAAGTTTGATCAGGAGATATATAGTCTCTCAAGCCTTGATGATGTGAGATGATGCAGTTGGCAATCCATTCTGCTGTGACTTTAGCTTGCGGTGTGGCATGGATGGTATGGTAACGCTCATGGATCAGCTTGCCGCCGGCCGTAGAATGATCTACCGACCCTCTTCGTGGAGGTTTGTCAGGATTCGCCACGGCTTCTTGAATGTAATCGCGAAATTGTTCAGTGTACTTGCCCATATCATGCAACAAACCTGTAATGCCAGCCAAATTTTTGATGCCAATCTTCTCTCCAGCCTGTTCTGCCCCCTGTTGCACCTCGATTAAGTGCGCCTGCACCGTTTGAATCTCGTTGTCTTTTTGACGGATATGCGCAATGTAAGTCATGCCAGCTCACCACCATGTTTTATCAAGACCTTAATACCAATTGTATAGGCAAAAAGACTTGTATTGTAATTTTCGACATCGAAATATATTTCCCTTCTAAAAAACGTATTTTTATAGAATTTTATGTAATTCGATGTAAAGTTCAGTCGATTTTTAGTAGTCTTACTTATCTCTTGGATGCAAAAAGACATATCTCGTTTAATGAGATATGTCTTTTGGGGATTGCAGTTCATTTCACGCACTCTTGTAGAGTACGACTGCCGGCCGCACTCCGCTGCCCCGATCGCTCTTCCGATTTCAAGCCACGCACTCGTGTAGAGTGCGACCACACAAATAATCCCCACAGCCAGTTAACCGAGGCTATTTCAATCCACGCACTCGTGTAGAGTGCGACTGAGAGATTACAGAAGGAAATTGACATTCAGTCTGAATTTCAATCCACGCACTCGTGTAGAGTGCGACTTGCCTGTGGATGCTCTGGCATCAATATACGCTTTGATTTCAATCCACGCACTCGTGTAGAGTGCGACTCATAATGGTTACCTGATGCCCACTAGTAAGACCAATTTCAATCCACGCACTCGTGTAGAGTGCGACGTTGTTGTTTCCGTTAACTACTTGGCGCGCCGCCTGATTTCAATCCACGCACTCGTGTAGAGTGCGACAATACTTTTGCCAATCGTGCGGACGTTGACGTGATTTCAATCCACGCACTCGTGTAGAGTGCGACTCATCAGCGGATGATTGCAAGTCTTCCTGTTTTTCATTTCAATCCACGCACTCGTGTAGAGTGCGACTCCGAAATTCGTAGACATGCGTAAGCCTCCATATATTTCAATCCACGCACTCGTGTAGAGTGCGACGTGGACTTGTCCAAGACAATCGATATGCTCAAGGTGATTTCAATCCACGCACTCGTGTAGAGTGCGACTCCAAAAAGCTGACGGTGGAACGGTTACTTGGGTAGATTTCAATCCACGCACTCGTGTAGAGTGCGACGGCCTCCGCGCGTGCAAGATCAGATTATGCAGCCTATTTCAATCCACGCACTCGTGTAGAGTGCGACAAAAGACATGAGTTTTGTGCAATAGTCCGGAGCTATTTCAATCCACGCACTCGTGTAGAGTGCGACAGCGAAAAATAACGTATAAACATTTTCCCGAACGAAAATGTTCCGTAATTCCGCACTTTCTAAAGAAGATTTCATACTAATTTTATACAAAGCAATCAATTAATTCAACAAATATGTTGCCAAAAGGGAATGAGAAGAGCGTTTTTTGGTGCGAATCCCCCAGGAAAATCATGTGAGCTTAACATTCGCACTCTTCGTATTTGAACTTATTTAGAAAAATATACTAGATTCCTATTGAAAACGATCCAGTTTCAAGCTCATATCTACCCGTTCTGGAGTCCACAACAATACATCTGTTAGAAATGTAAGAGCATCCATTCCAGATAAACGATCAACGATCCTTTGGACTATCTCTGTGATATCTCCTTGTGTTTGCTCAATCAGCATAATCCCTCCTCCATCTCCGCTTATGTATAAATTATCTATATGTTCCACCTTACACACATGACGAAGCCATAGCACTCCAGAACTCTCTTCAAGAAAAATGAAATAACATTCATTTACAACATAACCTTGGTAAAGACAAAAATCATTAGCGTAGTCTAATGGACCAAGTATTAATGAAGCAAGTTTCAACTTTCCTGATGTCTTCATTGCGTATCTCCTTCACAAGTTCTATACACACCAAAAGTAGAAAATGTAATGACTACGTGGACATGTTGATATTGCTATAGATAATTCCTTTTGTTAGGATTAAAGTAAAAACAAATAGAAACGTCACTATGTCAACATATTGACATGACTTATATTCCCATCATATTGCTTCCCTGAACATATGTCAACATATTGTGCAAAACATTTTTACTGGAGGAAATTTCATGAATGAATTACTTATCCGCTGTCGTCTCGGTGATATCATGAAGGAACGTGGCTTACAAAATAAAGACGTGGTCGAATTAACAGGTGTGAGTCGCAATACGATTACTTCACTGGCAGGTAATGCTACCAAACGTATTGATTATGATACTCTTGGTGCACTTTGTAGAGGGCTGAATGTTTCACCGGGGGAACTATTGGAATATATCCCTGCTAATTCAAAAAGCAACTAATCACGGTCTCTTTACATATTTCCATTCACTCGGGAGCTCTTGTACATATTCTCGAAGAAATGTATTTAACTTTTCCAAGGAGCCTTTTCACTTCATCAGAATAAATATATGTATGTAGGGGTTGTATGCGGTAAAGATGTTTAATAAAATGAAAGTAAGAAAAAATAAGAGTAGCCACGCCAATGGCTACCCCTGCACAGCTTATGTGGTGCGATCACCTCTGAGTGGTGCTCATTCAAAGTGAAGTGACCCTACCTCTGGCGGTCAACCTGTGGCGGGTCACTTCTTCTTACGATCAATGTATGTCAGCAACGCGATTACAAACATTGCTATAAGCATCACTTGTTCGAAAGTAAAGTTCATGTGATCACCTCCTTTCAGGAGATGACCATTCCCCACCACAAATTGGCTGTACATTATAAATTATACCAGTGTATAGATGCTCAGACGAGCATCTTTTTTTATTTTATAAACTACTTACCTTACTTTTCTTCCAAGTAAGCAATCACACAAATATTTCGATCAGTTCATATGGAGTGCGACCAGGGCAACAACCCAAGCACCCCATTGCACCATTTCAATCCAAGCACTCCATACAGAATGCGACATCTTGTATATCCTCCTATTTGGGGAGACCGACCAATTTCAATCCACGCACTCCATACGGAGTGCGACGGACGTAAAAGACTAGAAGAACATTTAGTTCGAGTATTTCAATCCACGCACTCCATACGGAGTGCGACAAGCCTATAGATAGTTGGACAGTTAAGGCAGCTGATATTTCAATCCACGCACTCCATACGGAGTGCGACGCGGATGTCTCCGAAGGACCTGCCGCAATCATGCGATTTCAATCCACGCACTCCATACGGAGTGCGACAACTCCTCGCCCACTTTTACAACGCTGTTCTCGCGATTTCAATCCACGCACTCCATACGGAGTGCGACTCACGTTTGTAGGCGGAGGTTGGGCGTTCATTCGCATTTCAATCCACGCACTCCATACGGAGTGCGACTGCGTGGCCGGTTCGGAGATTGGCGCGTACACTTCATTTCAATCCACGCACTCCATACGGAGTGCGACCACCTCACTTCTATCAGTATTATAACGACGCGAAATATTTCAATCCACGCACTCCATACGGAGTGCGACACCAGCCAATTTCAGCGATTGGTTGAACCAAAGAGATTTCAATCCACGCACTCCATACGGAGTGCGACGGCCGGACGCTGATAAATCTACTTGGACGTGATGGATTTCAATCCACGCACTCCATACGGAGTGCGACTAAGCGCGACAGTGTTAAAAGTGATAATCTCTGAATTTCAATCCACGCACTCCATACGGAGTGCGACAAAATGAAGCATTGGGTGCACAAATTGTGGGTGTAATTTCAATCCACGCACTCCATACGGAGTGCGACGGAAGATATACAAGATGCCAAAATACACTTGTGGCATTTCAATCCACGCACTCCATACGGAGTGCGACTGTTGTCCATGTTCTCCCTCCTCAAACTTATTTTTATTTCAATCCACGCACTCCATACGGAGTGCGACAGCGAAAAATAACGTATAAACATTTTCTCCAACGAAAATGTCTCGTAATTCCGCAACTCCTTACCATGATCCCCCCTAATTTTATACAAAGCAATCAAATAATTCAACAAATTTGTTGCCAAAAGGGAACGAAAAGAGCAATTTTGGGTGCGAATCCCCCGGGAAAATCATGTGAGCTTGGGGTTCGCACCACGAGCAAGCTTGTGCTTCAGGAACCTAACGATTAACAGCGACGCTATTTTTCCCATTTTGGGCATTCTCAGATTCTAACGATCACCATGTTGCTAGAATAAAAAGTGGACACCCATTAACGGACGGAAGGATAATAAGAGGAACGGAGGTGTGTCCACATGGGAGAACAACGGCAACGGTATAATGAAGAATTTAAGAAACAAACGGTCAAATTTATCCAAGAGCAGACGAAGACGCTTGGAGATCTAGCTGAAGAACTCAACATTCCAAAAAGTACGTTACACCAATGGATGGGCAAGTATCGTGAACTAAAACATGAGCCCGTAGCTAGTGTGGATCGAGTGAAAGAACTGGAAGCAGAGCTTAAAGAAATGCGCCGGTTGCTTCAAGAGAAAGAACATACCCTTGCAGATACACAAGAGGAACTGGCTATTGTAAAAAAAGCAGTGCACATCTTCAGCAAACCAAAGAGCTAAGGTTTCAGTTTGTGGAAAACCATCGCTCCCTGTTTTCTTTGGAGAAGATGTGGGCTCTGTTACACGTGTCACGGAGCGGATATTACAAGTGGCGGATGAATCGAACAAGCAAGCAGCCGTAAGTGTCTACTTTCTTGACATAGGTCCATGGTGATCGTTAGAATGGAAAAGGTCATAAACTGACCCAATAAGCCCGCCTGTGATCGTTAGCGTTCATTCGAGACTAGTTCATTGCATCAGCTATACTGCTCAAGCTGCTCCTAACTTCTTCCACACTTCTATGAGCTCCAGCGATCTTAACCAGCTTCCATCTATTTTGCTGCTTTAAATAGTGTAAAGTCACCGCGCTGGGCAACAGGCACACTCGTTCATCACCCATTTCGAACCACTCCAGCTCCATTCCCACATTTGCCGCAAAACGTTGAATACGTTCTACTGTCTCCAATGCAGCTAACTTAGAAGTACCTGAACCTGAATCTGGCTCTGACTCTAAATCCATTTCTGTTGCTAATTCTACGCTGTTTCCCACTTCGGTCCAAACATCCATACTATCGAACAAGTAACTCCCGTCTGTCTGAAATGTTAGATTTACCGTGTATCCATCGTAATCAAAGCTGACCACTTCCAGTTTCTCCTTTTCCACAATCCACACTTCATCCGCCTGCGCTTTGGCCTGCTCCAGTGTGATCTGAGCATCTGCTGGTAAACATTGCGATAACTTCCCCTTTTGCACATACTCTTCCATAGAGATCGCGTCAATAAGTGACTTGGTTTGCTCGGTATTCATCGTTTGTTCGTCAGCCCCTTTCTGAGTCTGTCTATCTTTATCTATCTTTGCTCCTCATTAGCTTGTTCCACTCTTCTACAGAGATGAACAGATAAAGACGCTCGGTCAGGTGCAATATCCTGTCTGGGCGTCTTATTTTATAGTGTAGTCTTTTATTTCAAGTATCCTTTGGATTTCCAATATCGCTTCGCAAAGGACTCAACAGCATAGGGTATTTCCCCATTCAGCAAATCCTGATTCGCTTGCATCAGCTCTTTGCTTCCGCGTTCCAGCAATTGAACGGCAAATAGTAATTGGGGACCGCCTACATAATGAAGTTCAAGCAACAATGGCTCTTCCTCATCCTCTTTCTCCTGAGCCGAGTATTCAATTAACACAATTTCCGTGCCGTCCGCATGCTGGTGTAGCGTATAGAAGTATTTCTCGACCTTCGTCTCCCCTTGTGTACCCGTATACTCTCTACCAATACGCAGCATAGCTGGCTGAGGAACATCATTAAACATTTGACCTGCTTGTCGAAATGCAAAGTAGAAGTCTTCAATCCACAACCCATGCCGGTCATCATCATAATAATCGTCATAAGGCTCCACGATAGGCAACGCTAATAAATCACGAATACGTTGCGGCGAAATTAAGGTGCGGGCATACTGGTAATTCGATACGGACTGCAGCAAGGTATCCCATCCACGGTTGCTTAATTGCTGAATATCCGAAGGTGAGTCTTCCGTAAATACGCTCCATTCGGAGTTCTCACTGTTCACATAACGATATGCGCCTGAGATCATCCAGACAGGAGTGCCCCCTTGCTCGGCAAGTTCATTAGGAAAGCCTGAAGCTTGGTCTGCTGGCTCTATTTTGAGCAACAATGCACAATCATGGTCGTCTTGGAAATACAGACTCCGGAAATATCCCTCCGTATGCTCATCCCCGTAGACAGAACCTCGGCAAAACTGTCCATCCACCCAAAACTCATAGCTGTTCAGCAACTCACCCTCCTCTCTTACAGGTAATAATGAAGGGTGAGTAAGAAGCTCAATGTTCGCAGCTGTGAACTGATGATCTTCGAACCAATCCGGTACATCTGGCGCTAGTTCTGCGGCATAAATATACTCTCGTTTAATGATAGGCTGTCCCTGCTGCAGTCTCTTTATCATCTCTTCTCGCCATGGAAACGGCTCTTCTGTATCTTCGTCAATTACACACTCAGGAACAAATAACTCCAGCATGTCAAAGCCTTGCCATGGTCCGAGATCCTCCCACTCTTCAAGCTGACGCTTCACTTTCCGCTGTCCTTGAACCTGAATTCCATATTGCCCTGTACTTACTAGCAGCCCACCTTCTACGTTGCCTCTCACCGTCAATTCTCCATGGTTGTAATCTCCCCAGAACATATCCTCCACATAAAGATTACCTGTAATATATATCTCCTGCCCTCCCACGAGCATATAAGGCGTTGTAAGATCACCAAGCACAACCAGATTAGAAGCGGCCGCGTCGGATCCTGTGTTTCCAATATAACGATCAACGATCAGATGTCCCTCCACCATAATTAAAAAAGGCCCCTCATCCAGCAACAGCTCACTGATATGAAGATCACCTGAATGTAGCCATACTTCCTCGGCATCAAATTCACCATCATGTGCTTCATTCTGTGTATACATCCAGCTTTCGTGAGGCAACCTCGTTTTGATATCGGCAAAAGTAACCTTTTGACCTATGTGATGTATGGACATGTCCTGACACTCCTCATCGGTAGATATATGGATAACATCTTCAAAACTTCTAATCTCAGAGTGAGTAGCCGATTGCTCATATTGATCTCTCGATTACTCATTTTGATACCGACTAGCCTCTATGATTTCAATTCACACACTCCATACGGAGTGCGACAGCGAAAAAAACGCATATAGTGCGTTCGTACACGTCACAAAACTACGTTATTTCACTACTATTCTATGTGTTCCCGCCAACCAATTCAATCTTTTTCCAGCCCAATGTTGCCAAAAGGCATCAGAACACTCTATTTTCACTACTTTCAAGGTGCGAATCTCCCGGGGGGTTTCATGTGAGCTTCACATTCGCACCCTATAAATCACTTTCTGCCCTCTGCTTAATCTTCCTACGTTTCAATATCCTTCTCTCTTCTACTATCCTTTTAAGTCTCCCCCTTTCTCTACTCTCCCATCTACCCACACCATCACAACGTTCACTCTCCAAACTATGACATAGATCACATCCAACCTCATACACAAGTGCTACATTAAATAACGACCGAATGACCAAAATAGTAAAATGGTCAATCACAAAGTTAGGTTTATCTTTTATCAAAACCTGTCACTATTGCTTCAACTGGCTTCAACTTTTCAAAATTTTTCACCTGCTTCACAGTGCTTCGCACGTGTTTCACCCGCCTCACCCATTAAACATATCTCACATCAAGGAGGTGCATATGCCGTGAAAACGATAGATCGAAGGCAACAGGTAATGGACTCTGCCGAGAAATCCTTTGCCCTGTTTGGCTACAAGGCCACAACGATGGAGCAAGTTGCGAGACTGGCCAATGTGGGCAAAGGAACGATCTATACCTTTTTCGAGAATAAAGAAGAATTGTTCGATGAGATCCTGCGCTCGATTATTGCCGATATGAAACAGATCACGGAACAGACGGTGAATGAGGAAAACTCTTTTTTGGATAACGTACATCAGAGTATGGACTCTTTGCTGGAATATCGGGAGGAGCATGAGCTGCTGATCAAGCTGTTCCAGGAGGTCAATGAGTTCGGAACGCCGCAAGCGAAGGAGGGTCTGCAAAAGGTAGAGAAAGCCATCCTCGAATACCTCGAGCGTCAGGTCAGTCGTGCCATGGAATTACAGCAGATTCGCACGGATGATCCCAAGCTGGTTTCGTTTGTGCTAATGAAGCTGTACGTCAGCCTGACATCCGATTGGAACAAAGCGCATCCTACGCTGCACAAGGATCAGATCAAAGCATTTGTAGGCCTCTTTCTCAAAAATGGATTGTCCCCACTTAGAGAAACGCCCACAAACGCACACATACCATACTAGAGATAGAAACAAGGGATTAGCGTTAGATAGGGAGAGAACATCATGAAATCATTGCGTGTATTTGGGCAGGATTTGAAGTCCGCCTTCAAGAAACCAAAAGTGTTTATTCCAATTCTCGTTGTACTGTTCATTCCAGTGTTATATAGCGGGCTGTTCCTGAACGCCTTCTGGGACCCGTATGGCAAAATGAATGAATTACCTGTAGCCGTGGTGAACACGGACCAGGGTGCAGTTTACAATGATAAATCGCTTGAGGTCGGTCAGAATCTGGTCGATGAGCTGAAAAAAAGTGATGATTTCAACTGGCAGTTCGTCACTCGCGAACAGGCAGAACAAGGCATGAAAGACAACAAGTATTACATGACCATTGTCATTCCGGAGGACTTTTCCGAGAAAGCAACCACGCTGATGGATGAGCATCCAGAGCCCGCAGAGCTGATCTACGAGCCCAACGAAGGCTACAACTTCCTTGCAGGTCAGATCGGCGGTACGGCGGTCAAGCAGATTCGCACCAAAGTCTCTGCCAAAGTCACTGAATCGTATACCGAGTCCCTGCTGGATAAGGTCGGAGATGTGTCGGACGGTTTAGCTACTGCCGGAGAGGGAGCGGATAAAATCCACGATGGAGCAAGCAAACTGAATGAAGGGGCGGCTACGTTAAAAGAAAACCTCGCGAAACTGGCGGACGGTGCAGGCAAGCTGCAAAACGGCACAGTTTCGTTAAAAGAAGGCACAGCCTCCCTTGCCAAAGGCACAGGTGATCTTCACACGGGCGCGAGCACACTATCCAGTGGACTCGCTCAATTAGCTGCTGCCGGCACCAAGCTCGGTGACGGTGCAGCTCAGGCAGCAGCCGGCGGCAAGCAGCTGCATGCCGGCGTGCAAGCGGCGCAGGAGGGCGCGTCCAAGCTGGACGCCGGAATCGCCGCTACCGAGCAAGGCAGCGCGAAGCTGACTGCCGGGCTGCAAACCTCTGTTGAGGGCAGCGCCAAAGTCAGCGAAGGCGCCAAAGCGGTCGCTCAAGGTTTGGCACAGTTAGCCAAATCCAGCCCTGAGCTCGCGGCCAGCCCGGCTGTTCAGCAGCTGCTCGCAGCCAGTCAGGCTGTAGCTGCTGGTAGTGAGCAGGTCTATCAAGGCGGACAGCAGCTCGTTGCCGGAAGCCAGCAGCTTCAAGCTGCACAGCAGCAGCTGCACCAAGGCAGCAGTCAGCTAGTGCAAGGTGAGCAGCAGCTGGTGCAGGGCGCTGCTCAGTTGTCTGGCGGGCAAGAACAGCTGGCCGCTGGACTGGAGCAATTCAACGCCAAATTAAATGAAGCGGCGGCGGGTGGTGCCAAGCTGGCAGCAGGTTCAGAGCAGCTGAATGCTGGTGCGGGTAAGCTTTTGCAAGGTGTCGGCACACTGGAAGCTGGAGTCTCCACTCTGACGGACGGTTCTCAGAAGCTTGCAGACGGTGCGGGTGAATTGAAAGAGGGCACGGTCAAACTAACCGACGGCTCCGGGGAGCTCGCCACCAAATTAAACGATGCAGCCGAGCAAACCAGCAGTTTGCATAAAACAGATGAACTCGTCCAGATGTATGCTGAACCTGTGAAAGTCGATGAACACAAACTGAATCAGGTTCCGAATTACGGCACAGGCTTCTCGCCTTATTTCCTGTCTCTTGGTCTGTTTGTTGGTGCGCTGATTGCTACACTCGTTGTACCGACACGGGGAAGTAGTGTGAGCGACGCTACAGGCTGGAATCGATTTGTGAGCAAAACGCTTGCCTTCACGATCATGAGCGGTGTTCAATCACTTCTGGCTTCTGGTCTCGTATTATATGGGCTGGGTCTGAAGGTACAGAGTATACCGTTATTCCTTTTATTCAGCTTTGTAACAAGTCTGACCTTCATGTACATCATTCAGGCACTCGTTACCTGGCTGGAAAATCCGGGGCGTTTCATCGCGATTCTCATGCTGATCTTTCAGCTCACTACAAGTGCGGGCACGTTCCCGCTGGAGCTGATTCCGAACTGGCTGAAAGTATTTAATCCATGGCTGCCAATGACTTACTCGGTAACCGGATATAAAGCTGTTATTTCAAGTGGAGAGTTTGGCGTCGCCTGGGATCAGATTGGAATCTTGTGCCTCTTTGCCATCCTCGGTCTGGCCGGTACGTTATCGTATTTCCTGAAGCATCGGACTGCCGAGGACAACAGTGTTAGCAGTGAAGCCGTACTGCAGGCTTAGATTCATTTTTTGATATATGCAAGAATGCCAGTCTCCACATAAGGCGGATAATAGCGATTGGAAGGTTATTCTGTCATCGGAACGTAATAAAAAGGCATATCCCTCGTCCTGACCTGCTGTGTATAGCAAGTGTGACGTGAAGGATATGCCTTTTACTGATGATCGGCTTTGGGATCTCTAACGCTAGCTCTAGTAACAATCCTTTGCTTCGGATACAGCTTTCTTTCTAGAAGCTTTTAGGCTAATCCGCCCTCTACTGGACTTGCTTTCTAATTAGATTGTGCTAACCCGTCGTCATGCTCTCAATACCTGAATACCTAGTATGTAGAATAGCTCGCAAAAAGGAACACGGCCAATAAAATCACAATAATAATCGCATAGAACGCTGTACCGATAATACCACATACAAGTCCTGCAACGGCTAATCCTTTCCCCTGCTCCATGCGCATGCGAATTTCCTTGAAGGATATGGATGCAAAAATAATAGCCACAATCCCGATTAGAAATCCAATGTATGGAATCGTAATTGACAAGATGCCCAAAACCAGCGACACAATCGACTTCGAGTTTGTTTTTGGCGGTGGTGCATAAGGTGTTGGCGCAAAGCTGTCATCGTAGTAACGATCAGCACTTTTGTAATTTTGTTGATTCAAGGTAAATCCTCCCTATATTATTGTATTCTCACATTATAAACGATAAGCGGGAATATACCTTTCCATTTAATGGTTTTTATCAAAAAAAATATGATGCATCGAATGCTGCTATAACCAGGGCGTGTCTTGAATACCACTGAAGCGCATTTCGAAACGTCTTTTCTCACGCTGCTGCGTCTCTTTCCATTAACGTGCTCCGACATAACTTCGGGGAACTTCCTGGCTTGGAACGGAAGGCATGCCATATATAGCAAAGACTTCGCCTAAATTGGCTTCATTCAGCATCCCCAAACACACCCTAAAAGTGCTTACTTCCACTGTTGACATTGCTGAACTTCATCCATGAGTGCCGTAAAATGAACCGCTCTCCTCAGCTAGCTGCCCAGGTGCAACACAAACTGAACTTTTGGCAAAAAACTGGACGCCATACACAGAAGTTGAATCATGTCACAAAATTAGACGCTACGCTACTAATTGATCCATAAATTTCGTCATAGCTAGTCAGTTTAAGCAGCTCATATGAGTACTGAAAGTTGTAACGATTCCTACAGACGCTATTTTGCTCTTTTTAGCCGATTTAAAATCCTAACGATTCCCACAAACCTTATTTACTCAAAATGCTGCAATTTCAGCTGCTTTTTGGTCATTTCAGTCTAAATAGCGCTCCTGGGAATCGTTAGATCTACAAACACTGCTTAGGGAGCCAAATAAGGCTCCGTGAGATCGTTAGCTTGTTAGGTGCAGTCGAGTGCGATAGGTTAGTTCATACACAGCTTGGTATGTCTTTCAATTTTACGCAGAGAAGCCACAGCCCGGCATTACGCAGACCAGAATCACTAAAAGGTAGCATATATGTGTTTCATGGAGCGCCCCTGTGAGCGTGGAATTTAAAGCGGGTGCCTCCCCGTCTCAATTCCCGCATTCTATACGAAGTGCCACGGGCACTATTGGCACTATTGGCACGATCGGTTCAATCGCAAGTCCACCGTTACTAATTATGAAGGATTTCAATCCAGGCTATTCATTTCTAGAGTAAAAGGCTGGGCAAAACCCAGCCCCTCCTCATCAAACCGTACGTGAGGTTTTCCCTCATACGGCTTTCCGATGTTCGTCATTCATGAGCATGCAA
>NZ_BMFU01000004.1:0-117076 GCF_014639235.1 Paenibacillus silvae
AAATCTGCAATTGATGCGATTAAATCAGATGCTGATCTAGCAGCTGACGACCTGGCAACGGCAAAAACAACAGCTGGAGGTCAATTAGACAGCTATGTAGATCCGGCAGATTACACCATAAATGGAACTGCATTAACAGCTGCAATCACCACGGGTAAAGCTAATATTGACGCAGCAACAGATGAAGCAGGCGTAGCCTCAGCATTAGCGGCAGCGAAATCTGCAATTGATGTGATTAAATCAGATGCTGATCTAGCGGCTGAGAACCTGGCAACGGCAGAAGTATCCCTCAATGATAATGGTCAACCAATAACTAGTTTATCAGATGGTCAAATATGGATAAATTTGTATGTTAAGTTAACAGGAGATGAATTTATTGGTCAACCTTTAGAAAGATCAATGATAATATTCGATGGTGACTTTGCTGGACTATCTCTGAACGGTACTAGATGGCCTGAAAATGAAATTACTGCAATACTTGATGGTGTTCATGGAACCATAACGAATAATAGTGGTAAAGGTACTATTACGATAAAAGGATCCGCTTTGCAAAGTGGAAAAGATCTGACAATTACTATTGATGTTATATCTTCTCCTTAAACCTTAAATTTTTTATTGTCGCGTGCCTATCTCATTATCGAGATTTGAGCACTTGCGATGGACAAGCATGACCCAAAAACCGAGAACTTGTCCACGTAGGTTCATTAACCAGGCTCACTAAAAAAACAACCTTCCCGTCTAGGGGGTTAAGTGATAATCGTTCTGACGAGGCTGTTTCTGGTTTGAATTGCGATTTCCCCTTTAGTAATAACATTTTTACTTCCCTAGTTGTTGGAGTGAAAATAGCTTGCTGAACCAGTTAAGTCACCATCTTGAGAATATCGTGAGCATTATTCTGGCTGCTCATAACGTTTATGGACTTGATGTTGCGTGTGATTTCTGCGGAGTTTGCTTTCAATTAGGGCGTGTTTGAAAACTCTGAAGGCGGTAAAAGATGCACTTCAGTAGGTTTCAAGACACGTCCTAGATCGAGGTACTGAAGATGGCTTGAAAATTGTTTAACCTTACCACCGAGTGTTTCAATCCGGCTCGTCAAATGTCCGTAAGGACATGTACCAGCTTGGTGCTGTCATCCCTGGTTTCTAGATCATATACCGAAGAACTAACATTCTCCAGATTTTGCGATTTCAGATCATTCAGCAGAGCATCGATGACGGCGTGCATCCGATCTGATTCTATTTTATATTGGCAACTTGGGCATTTAATAACATTGGCAAAAGAAGAATGTGACTCAGAACTTACAGACTGCATGACAAGAGCCTAACTCCTTGACGGGGGTTAGGCTCTCCTCTTAGCGATCAGTATATTCATAATAATAAACTGATATTTATTATGGTGAATACTATTAATGTAGCTGCAACATACTTGATTTTATTGAATTCCAATAAACTTACTTTTATCCTACAATTCCCTCTGGAGTCTCTTTCGAATATAACTGGATTGTTTATGAAATATGAATAAATAATTTCTGTTACTATTTTTTGATTTTTAACACTATCTTTAACAATTTATGTTGACTACTTTAAAAAAATTGATTGAAAGGAGAAATAATTGAAAAGAAATACCTTATCCCTAAGAAGGGAAGGGACGTGAAAACTAAAATTGGGAAGAAGAAGAAAATAACGCGGGTCGAACGTTCATATAGTCGCCAAGCAGAAGAGATCGTTTCGAAACCGGTCAAGAAATGGTCGCGCCGAGGGAAGGTTCGAAGGTTGGATTCGAGTTCAAGACAAAATCAACGACATTGGGCGCAATCGGCGATTACAAAATGAAGGATGCCGAAGACGGTATATAAGAAACAATGAGTTGTGTATTCGATTCTGTTAAGCGTTGACGTGTTCCTTTTAATTTATGAAATTCTTGCTATAACATAGAAAGCGGCAAGTTCACGATCTGTATCAGGAACTTGCCGCTTTTGTGTTACCGTAATATTAACTCTAATGCTCATGTAAGCTTAACTTCAATGCTCACAAGAACTTGCGATGGTGCTTTTTGCCGTCGTAGGTGAACCAGATCGGCTTTTCCTCCACACGGGTCTCGACATGCACCGTGCGCCCCCAGAGGCGGTACAGATACGGAAGAGTACGCTCCATGTATTTCAGGTCCAGCTCAATGCCCTCATACTGGTGTTTCAGCACCAGCTCGCCAGTGCGCAGGTAGTCTGCGTCCTGTACGACCAGATACGGCGAACCGCCGTTAATACGGGAGAATACGAGCTGGTCGCGGATGTTCTCCCAGGATTTGTCGGTGATCTTCCAGTCCGGGCCTTTTTTCTCGAACACGTAGAGATCCAGGTCTTCCGTTAACTTCTTGGTCATGTAGTTGCGGATAAAGGAGGTGTCCGAGTCGAACTCGCGTACCTCGAACATTTTGGCCCGGCCTTGACCTGGTTGTCGGCCCCAGCGTTCTTGCTCCTCACGCGTAGGGTGATCCCAGCGGTGCTCAATGTCCTCGAAGATTTTCAGTCCCAGATAATATGGATTCAGGCTCTGCTTGGATGGCTGCACGACAGAAGAATTCAGCTTGGCAAATTCGATCGTATCCTCACTGCTCAGGTCGAGCTCGCGTATAATACGCTGATGCCAGTACGAAGCCCAGCCCTCGTTCATGATTTTGGTTTCCATCTGCGGCCAGAAGTAGAGCATTTCTTCGCGCATCATACTCATAATGTCCCGCTGCCAATCGGTGAGCACCTCGGAGAACTCCTGAATAAACCACATAATATCCTTCTCCGGCTCCGGCGGGAAATGATGCACCTGCACGCTGTCAGCCGGTTTTTCTTCAACCTGCAGCTGGTCGAGTGACCACAGATCGTCATATTGACCTTCCGGTTTGGGTGTTTTCTCCCCACGCTGCTCACGGATTTTCATCTCCATGTAGCGCTGTTTATCCAGGTGTCGCGGTTTGATGAGCTGCGGGTCTACATGCTCCTGAATGGCGAGAACGGCGTCGATGAAGGATTCCACAGCCTCTGTACCATATTCCATCTCATAGTTGCTGATGCGGTCTGCCGTGGCGGCCATGCTTTCCACCATATTGCGGTTGGACTTGGAGAAGCGGGCATTGTTTTTGAAAAAGTCGCAGTGAGCCAGCACGTGGGCTACAATCAGCTTGTTCTGGATCAAGGAGTTGCCATCGAGCAGAAAGGCGTAACAAGGGTTGGAGTTGATCACGAGCTCATAAATTTTGCTAAGACCAAAATCGTACTGCATCTTCATCTTGTGAAAGGTTTTGCCAAAGCTCCAATGGCTGAACCTCGTTGGCATGCCGTACGCACCAAAGGTATAGATGATATCCGACGGGCAGATCTCGTAGCGCATCGGGTAATAGTCGAGGCCGAATCCATCGGCAATCTCCATAATTTCGGCAATGGCGTATTCCAGTTCGCGGATTTCATCGGTCATCCCAGGCTGCCTCCTTCTCTTTTTTGAAAAAAGCTGCGCAACGCTTTGTACACTTCACCTTTTTCCTTGATGACGTAATACATAAACTGATCGATCTTGATATGGCGATAAGCGGACATCAGTGTGCTGCTGCGGTTGTACTGGTTCACCTCACCGTACCCGAACATGTTGCTGCGCTTCATCAGCTCTCCGATCAACTTCACGCACCGTTCATTATCCGAGGTCAGGTTATCACCATCCGAGAAATGGAACGGGTAAATGTTATAGCTGGAAGGCGGGTAGCGCTTATCGATAATATCCAGTGCCTTCATATATACAGAGGAGCAGATCGTGCCGCCGCTTTCACCGCGAGTGAAAAATTCCTCTTCGGTCACTTCCTTGGCTTCGGTATGGTGGGCCAGAAACACGATCTCAACTTTCTCGTACTGACGGCGCAGGAAACGGGTCATCCAGAAGAAAAAGCTGCGGGCACAATATTTTTCAAATGACCCCATCGACCCTGATGTATCCATCATGGCAATAATGACCGCATTGGACTGAGGGATAATTTTGTCTTCCCATGTTTTGTAACGAAGATCGTCCGGACTGATATGGTGAATGCCCGGATTGCCCGTGGTTGCGTTGCGGCGCAGGTTCTCCAGTATCGTACGTTTCTTGTCGATGTTGGACTGCATGCCCTTCTTACGAATATCGTTGAAAACGACGGTATGTGTCTCGATCAGATCTTTATCTTTCTGTTTCAGGTCCGGCAGCTCCAGCTCAGCAAACAGAATGTCTTCCAGTTCCTCGATGCTGACCTCGGCTTCTACAATGTCATGGCCAGGCTGATCGCCAGCTTTTTCGCCCTTGCCGGGCTTTTGAGACGCAGGGTCACGACCAATGACATCGCCAACCTGGCTGTCCCCGTCGCCTTGACCGACATGTTTTTGCTTCTGGTAGTTATACACAAAACGGTACTCATCCAGACTGCGGATTGGTACCTTGATGATTTGTTGTCCATCGGACATGATAATATTTTCTTCAGTAATCAGATCAGGCAGATTCTGCTTAATGACATCTTTCACCTTTTGCTGATGGCGCTGCTGGTCCTGGTACCCTTTGCGGTGAAGCGACCAATCTTCCCGGGATACGACGAACGAGTAAGGCTGGTGTGAATTTGACATGTAGGCACCCCCCATTGATTACGCGGCACAGTTTGGCCTGTCGGTAATTAAGTATATTCACGGTTGGGGACGATATGTGATGCGGACTCAACTAAAATGAATGAAATATGGCGAAATTGCCTTCACGACGCACTGATAAACGATACATGCCGGAAATTTTACAAAAATCATGATCCAATGTGATTTCTTTCCTTTACAATAGAGGAAAGAGACTGATTCTGAGCATCGAATGCTGATGCGTGTAAAGGAAGGATTATGTGTGGATAAACGTGCGGTAAAAGCCTGGATTATGTATGACTGGGCCAATTCGGCTTATGCAACAACGGTACTGGCAGCAGTGCTGCCCGTATTTTATGCTTCTGTCGCAGCGGCGACAGTCGATAAGGATACTGCAGCTTCCTACCTTGCCTACACACATTCGATCGGAATGCTGTGTGTGGCCCTGTTAACGCCTTTATTGGGAACGCTGGCTGATCTGTCTGGACGAAAAGGCAACTTTCTGCGTGTCTTTACGATCACCGGAGTTGTCGCCACATTAGGTTTCAGTATAATCGGAGAAGGGGATTGGCTGCTTGCCTCTGCACTGCTGGTGTTATCCACGATTGGCTTTGCTGGTGGCAATACGTTCTATGATGCCATGCTGCCCGATCTTGTCCCCGCAGAACGAAGGGATATGGTGTCGTCTAAAGGGTATGCCTATGGTTATATTGGCGGTGGGCTGCTGCTCGCCATCAATCTGCTGATGATTCAGCAGCCAGGCTGGTTCGGGTTGCCGGATACACTGGCTGGCACGAGACTTGCATTTGTTTCGGTTGCGTTATGGTGGCTGCTGTTTTCCATCCCCATTTTCCGCCATGCACCGAGACGATCTGCATCTCCTGAGCTGCCTGCATCGTGGACGGGATATGCCAAGGTGGGCGTACGGCGCTTGCGTCAAACCTTTGGTCAGATTCGGCGTTTTCCGCAGCTGCTTCGCATGCTGGTGGCATTCTGGTTTTTCAATGATGGCATTAACACCATTATTCTCATGGCAACCATCTACGGCACAAGCATTGGAATAGGTACAAGTGACCTGATGCTGGCGCTGCTGCTTACACAGTTCATCGGTTTTCCGTGTACACTGCTGCTTGGTGCATGGGCTCAGCGGTGGGGAGCGAAGCGGGTGTTGATTGTAAGTTTAAGCGTATATATCTGTATTGTCGTTCTGGGATATTTTATGACCCAAGCGCTGCATTTCTATATTCTCGCCGGCCTCGTAGGGGTGGTGCAGGGGATAAGTCAATCGACCGCTCGTTCTCTGTTTAGCAACCTGATGCCGGCTGGTCGCACGGGAGAGTATTTTGGATTCGTTAATATAACAGGCAAATTCGCTTCGATCTTTGGTCCGTTCGTATTCGGTTATGTTGGACAGATTACGGGCTCCACGCGCTGGGGGATTCTGTCACTGATTTTCTTTTTTGCAGCAGGCATTGTCATGCTGTTGATGGTGAATGTGCAGAGAGGGATACAGGACGCCGGGTTAGCTGATCAGGAGGAACAGGAACGCATCCGAGGCATGAATATAGCGGGGAATGCGACAGGTGTGCCATTTACTCATTAAACGCAGTCCGGATTGTTCGCTGAAGTTTTATCCAGGCTCCAGACATTGTTCCTGACAGAACAGAGGTCCGGGGCTTTTGGCATGCGCACATAAGCATCATTAAATGAAGAAACAGTGAACGTGAAGAAATTATGAAAAGGTGAAAATAAAAGATTGACATGATACATATTGTATCATAGAGTAATGGTATAAATACATATTGTATCTGAGAGTGTCGAAACGGCCTGTCAATGACAAAACATGATTACCCGGTAAATCCGATCCCACACCGCATATTTATTAATATACAGAGGAGAGGCTGCCATTGATAGATACGCAAGGAAACGGACTTGTCCTTTTGTTATGCATTCCTCGAAGTGGCAGTTCGTTATCCACAGTAATGCTGCAAAATCACAGCCGTATATTTGCCACACAGGAGATGTGGTTCCTGATGAATCTTGTTGATTTATCCAGGGCTGATGCTCGCGCATACGGTGGTAGTTCCATTATTCGTCAATTTTATCAAGCGATGGTGTCCGAAGAACATTACGAAAAGGCATGTAGAAGCTTTGCTCTTGAAATATATAATGGGTTCCTGGAAGGGAGCGGAGCAGACTTCATCGTTGATAAATCTCCGCGGTATTATTATATGCTGGAATGGCTGGATCGTTTGTTCCCTCAGTCCAGACGTATTCACCTGCAGCGCAATCCCCTTTCTATAGCGGCATCCTTCAAAAAAGTAAATCGCAATATCGGCGAAGGCTTTAATCTGATGGAAAGTCTTCACAGCTCAAAGCTTAATATGAAGGCTATTGATCTTACACTTGGATTAGCTCGTTTAGATGCGTACTTCAGCGAGCCACATCGGTTAGCCTATGCATTGAAGTATGAGCAGTTGGTGATGAGACCGCAGGAAGAGCTTGAGAAATTATGTGCTTTTCTTGGTATTTCTTATGAACAGGGCATGGAACGGTACGGGCAGTATGTGAACAGTACCAAAGCGGACATGTTTTATAGTATGGGGGTGGGGGATCCATATCTTTCAACCCATGAGGAAGCACATCAAGATTCTGTTAACAACTGGAAAAACATACTGGATCGGCAAGAAATCGAATTGTACTGCCGTGTACTGGGTGCGAATCTGTTTCACCGAATGGGATATAGTGAGCAGCTGATGGAAGCGGAACAATGGACAGGAGTCCGGGTGGCAGCTGAGCCTGATCATGAACTTATGGAGCGGCTTCACCAGCAGCTGGCCGCAGCAACGGGATGTAGCTGGGAGCCGGACTACCGCATGAAGGCACCGGGCTATGGCGACATCGTGAAAGCGGCCTCGTCTCAAAGCGACGAAGGGACTGGGCCTTCTGTGAAGTCGGACCCGACACTTGAGGCGATGGTTACGATTAGACAGCTTCAGGCGGCACTTAGGGCAGCGGACCAACGCCTGGAACATGGCTATACCGAACAGCAGCGTTTGAGGAAACAGCTTGCCTCTGCTCACCATAAATTGCAGCGAATTAAATCATGGATACCATTTGGTCATCAGATCAGCGCATGGGCATCCCAGCGTAAGATGGTTCGGGGAGGAAAGTCATGAGTGCCATAGCGGGAATAGTACATATGAATGGTCAACAGGCGCTATGGGAGGATAGCTGGCGGTTATATGCCAGCCTTGGACATATCCCTGCAGATACGACGGGGGTATGGAAGGGGGATGAAGCCTTTCTCAGCTGTCATGCCCAGTGGATCACACCAGAGTCCGTCTACGAGAGATTACCTCTGTATGACGAAGAGAGCAAATTGACGATTACCGCTGATGCCATTCTGGATAACCGTGAACAGCTGGCAGAGCAGCTGCGGATTTCAAGATCGGCACTCATCGCCATGGCCGACAGTGAGTTGATACTGCTGGCATATCAGCGCTGGGGAGAAGAGGTGGCCACTCATTTGCTGGGCGACTTTGTGTTTGCAATTTGGGATGAACGCCGCCGCACACTGTTTGCGGCAAGAGATATTACAGGCATGAGAACTTTATACTACCGTCTTGATGGTCCGCGATTTGCATTCTGTACGTTGATGAAACCCTTGCTTGAACTTGAAGGGGTTCAGAAGTCACTTGATGAAACCTGGTTATCTGATTTTCTGGCTATACCAGACATGCTTGATACGGCAAATATTCACGCAACGGTGTATCGCGGAATAAATCAACTGCCCTCAGCGCATACACTCACGTTTCGAAGCGGCAAGGTCGAAATGAAGCAGTATCATCGCTGGGATAACGTGGAGCCGCTCAGGCTCAGATCAGATGATGAATATATAGAGGCTTTTCGTGATGTATTTAGCCAGGCTGTTGGAGCACGCTTGCGAACACATAGACAGGTCGCTGCCGCTTTAAGCGGTGGATTGGATTCGGGTTCCGTCGTTGGGTTTGCATCTGGCACCCTTCGAAGCCAAGGAAAGCAGCTGCATGCTTACAGCTATGTGCCTGTTCCGGATTTCACTGATTATACGTCGAAAACCTTACTGGCAGATGAGCGACCTTTCATTCAGTCTACGGTTAGCCATGTAGGCAATATCTCGGAAAACTATCTGGATTTCGAAGGTCGGAGTCCGCTCAGCGAAGTGGATACGTGGCTGAATATGCTGGAGATGCCTTATAAATACTTTGAAAATTCATTTTGGATACGCGGATTCTATGAAAAAGCGAGTGAACAGGACGCAGGTGTTCTATTAACAGGAGCACGCGGTAATTTCACCATCTCATGGGGGCCTGCACTGGACTATTATGCCAGCTTGCTGAAAAGCGGCCGTTACTTCCGCTGGTTCCGCGAGATGCAGCAGTACAGCGGACGGACGGGTATGGCGTTATCACGCATCGCCAGAATTACAGGCCGGAAGGCTTTTCCACAATGGTTCCAAACGAAAAATAAGGGTGCAGCTCCAGCGTTGGGAGCTCCATTGATACATCCGGACTTTGCCGCAAAAACGGGTGTGCTGGACCGACTCGGCTCCATCATCGTACAACAGGGTGGTGCACAGGCGAATGCGCTTAAAGTAAGGGCCGACAAATTCAATAATCTGGCGATTGCAAATAAAAATGGTACTGTCGCTACCAAATGCTCTCTTAGGTACAGAGCTTGGGAGCGAGACCCGACGAGTGATCCGAGAGTCATTCAATTCTGTCTCGCTGTACCTATTGAACAGTATGTACGTCAAGGGACCGATCGCTCCTTGATCCGTCGCGCTGCATCACCGGAATTGCCGGATAAGGTGAGACTTAATCAGCGTGTAAGGGGAGTACAACCTGCCGATTGGCTGCATCGCATCCTGCCTGATTGGGAAGCTTTTACTTCCGAACTTAGGACATTATGTTCTGACAGTCAGGTTGCAGGCATATTAAACACGGATCGGATTAGTACAGCTTTGTCTAATCTACCGAGTCCGAGACCTGAGCTGGCATCTCATCCGGACTTGCGATTAATGATGCATAGTCTCATTGTATACCGGTTTATTCAGAGGTTCTGATTCATAGTAAAGAGCGCGGCCAATGCTCATGAAAGGAGGTGAATACGATGCAAAACGAAAAAAAGGAATGGCAAGCTCCGGCACTTGAAGTATTGGACGTTAATAAAACTATGGCTGGTACTGGCTATAGACAAATTGACTGGGTTACGGATCATGATGCTGATTTGTACGATCCAACAACGTCTTAATCTTGTTTTCCCATAGTAAACCAAACTAATAGGGCGGAATTGCATCCAGTCTAGCTTTTTCGCCTCCGCCCTAATATTGAGCAGATGAATATCAGGGCTTTTTCTTATATGAATAAATGAAGGAGGCATCCTTATTGTTGCCTGTGCATTATGAAGCTTACGGGTTAATCTGGTCGAGTCAGATCGTTATGCCCGAATTGCAGCTAGTGGCACCTGAAGCAGGGAGGAAAAGGCAAGTTGATGTGCATATCGAGTCCCGAGATCTGACGGGATTATGGACGCAATGGGATGTGGGGAGCGACAACTTTGTGGCGCGGGACGGTTGTCTTTTTTTCAAAATCGAAGAAACGGGTTTGTTTTATATGGAGCAAGGCAAAAGGATTATGGTATCTCCGGTACCGGGTGCGGATGAGAAAAAAGTGCGGTTGTTCCTCCTTGGGACATGTATGGCCGTTATTATGATGCAGCGCGGCATTCTTCCACTCCATGGAAGCGCCGTTGTTGTGGATGGATGGGCATATGCCTTTGTCGGACATTCAGGAGCAGGAAAATCGACATTATCCGCTGCGCTTGCTTCACGCGGTTACCCGCTTCTCACGGATGATGTCGTTGCACTGACCTGGGATGCTGGTGGAAGGGCGATCGTGTCGCCGGGATATCCGCAGCAGAAGTTATGGCAGCCCAGTCTGGATGGCTTCGGCATGAATAAGCAAAACTATGCAACCGTGCATGCCGAAATCACGAAGTATGCTATACCGGTTCAGCATTATTTTTATGAAAGATCCGTGCCGCTTGCAGCAATATTTGAGCTTGTACCACAGCCGGATCATGAACCGGGGCCCGTACAGCTGGAGCAGGTTATTGGTCTGGAGCGCCTTCATTTGTTATGCTCGCATACGTTTCGCGGGGGACTGATCGCACGTCAGGGTCTGGCTCAATGGCTGTTTGAAACAGCTTCAAGACTTTCGGCCAGTGTCGAGGTTAACAGATTAAGCAGGACAGGTTCACATTTTACAGCATTTGAGATGGTAGAACGAATCATTACTCATATACGCAAAGGGGTGCATACAGAATTATGACAGCCAGCACAAAAATCAACGCAAATGACCGGGTCACTCGCAAGGAAGGCAATCTGGTCAGTGATATGGGCGGGGAGAAGGTCATGATGAGCATCGCTTCCGGTAAATATTACAATCTGGGAAGCACAGGCGGACGGATCTGGGAACTGATTGCCGAAGAGCAAACACTGGATCAATTGATTCAGGCACTCGCGGCAGAGTATGATATTGAGCCTGAACGATGCGGGGAGCAGGTTGTCTCTTTTTTGCAGCATCTGCTGCGTGAAGATTTAATCGACGTTACCGTATCCAGCGGAGTATGATGAGATGTTTCGTAAAATAAAAGCTTTTTTCAAGCTCTCTGGTTCGATGCGACGTTTGGTGTGGGAAGCTTATGTTCTGCTTGCGTGGGCACGCATACAGAAGGCGAAGCCGTTCGCTAAAATTGCTCCAGGGCTTGGCGCTCCGATGTTCGAAACGCCGCTGACCGGGTTGAACCGCGACCAGATCGCTATGATAAGGAGCATATCCAAGGCAGTAATGATTGCTGCCAAATACACGTTATGGGAAAGCAGTTGCCTTGTCATGGCTGTAGCTGCAATGAAAATGCTGGAACGACGTCATATTGAAAGCACACTGTATATGGGGACAGCTAAGAATGAGCAGGGGCAGCTGATGGCTCACGCCTGGCTGCGAAGCGGAAAACTGATCGTGACTGGAGCAGACACGATGGACCAATACACGGTAGTTGGCGTATTTGGCAAACGATGTCCTGAGAAGGGAGCCGGGGAGATTGTCTATAACACATGAAAATGAGCAGTATGCAGCAGAGTTACCAAAGGAGCTCAGACTGATCTTGAGCATGCTTAGAGGGGATATGACAGCTCTGACTTCCCAGGAGATTGAGGGCCAGCTGCACGGTGTGGATTGGTCGCTTTTTTTACGTCTTGTCTATCATCATCGACTGTATTCTGTAATGTACCTTTATTTGAAAAAGGAGACAGCGCTGCCCGTTCCTCAGGCGGTGATGGAAAGCTTGAAGCAGCAGTATACGATGAATACGTTCCGTATGCTGCAGTTAACGGCCGAGATGGAACAAGTGTGCGGAGCTTTTCGTGAGCATGGCATTCGAAACATTACGCTGAAAGGTCCCGCATTGGCTCATGATCTGTATGGAGACGTATCTATGCGAACCTCCAAAGATCTGGATATTTTAATTCCTGTTCAGGATGTAGAAGCTGCTGCGAGAACTCTTCAGGGACTTGGTTACCAGTGCAAGGAGGGGGAACGAGCTCTGACGGTCCGCAGTTGGAAATGGCGGGAGCATCATATCTGTTATATTCATCCGCTCAAGCGAACACAGATCGAGATTCACTGGCGGCTCAATCCGGACTCCGGCCGGGAAAGCGACTTTGAATTGTTGTGGCAGCGAAGCCGGTTCAGTACGTATACCCAGACACCTGTACGTATGCTGGAAGCAGAGGATTTATGGGTTTATCTGGTGACTCATGGTGCAAGGCATGGCTGGTTCAGGCTGCGCTGGCTGCTCGATATCGACCAGATGATTCGTACGATGCCACTGGATGTGAATAAGATCGAGCGTCGCCTGAAAGAAGAAGCACGTTTGTCCATCGGCTCGCAGACACTACATCTCGTTTCCAATCTGCTGCATACCCCACTTAATGAGGCATATAGATCCATCATGTCGATGAATGTGCGTGCTGGAAAACGATTGGCTAAAGAAAGCGTGCTGTTTATGAAGGATATGCTGGACAGCCCAGCAGATTTAAATCAGTATAACTCTTATTTATTTGCCCTGCGCAGCACCAGGCAGAAATGGTTTTTCTTCATTGAACGTTTATATCCAAGCACATGGGATGTGCATCAGCTGCCGCTTCCACGATCACTGTACTTTTTATATTTCCCGTTACGCCCGTTTCTCTGGTTCTGGCGACGCTTGAAAAGAAGCACAGTAACAGAGAGGAGTAAAGTATGAATTCTGAATTGCGTTATTTTATGCGAAAACTTCACCACGTTACGGGGCCTGTATTATATTGGAATCTGCTAGGTATGATCTGCATTGGCTTAATGGAGGGCATCGGCATATATATGCTGGTTCCAATGCTGACTCTGATCGGCATTTTTGATATGGGCTCTTCCGGAATACACATTCCTTGGTTAACTGACTTTCTCCATCAATTCTCGCAGCATTATCAATTAATCCTGGTATTGCTTACCTTTGTACTGATCGTGTCAGGACAGGCGTGGATGCAGCGCCTTCAGACGATTCGTAATGCCCGCATTCAGCAGCAATTTATACGAACGCTGCGTATGGAAACCTACAGCGCCATCCTTATGGCAAAGTGGTCCTTTTTTCTCCCAAAACGAAAATCCGATTTTAACCATATATTAACGACCGAGCTTGCACGTGTCAGCCAGGGAACGAGCATTTTGCTGCAGATGGCGGCTTCGCTTGTTTTTACTGCGATTCAGATTGGCCTGGCTTTCTGGTTATCTGCCAGGTTAACGGCGCTTGTGCTTGTTTGCGGTCTAGTATTGTTTTTCCTGCTCAGAACATTTGTGAGACGTGCGAAACAAATCGGAGATCAAACGACGGAATTGTCACAAATGTATTATAACGGGATCACCGAGCATTTTAATGGAATCAAAGACATCAAGAGTAATATGCTTGAGCATTCACATATCCATTGGTTTGATCGTATGTGTAGACGTATTGAGCGCAATGTTGTGCAGTTCAGTCAGCTCAATACGGGTACACAACTGATTCATCGTGTGTCTGCGGCGTTAATTATCGCAGCGTTTATCTATTTATCACTACGTGTGATGTCAGTGCCTCCAGCCAGTTTGTTATTGATTATTTTGATTTTTTCACGATTATGGCCGAGATTTACAGCTATTCAGTCCAATCTGGAGTACATAAGTTCCATGCTGCCTGCATTTCGAATCGTGAGAGAACTGCAGGTACAAACCGGGAAAAGCCGTGAAATCAGTGAAAGTATAGTTGCAGCGCCACAATCTACTGCTGCACCGGCTCATTCTATCGTTCCCGTGGATCTCAAGGACTCCATTATCTGTCAGGATGTATATTACCGTTACGAAGGAAATGATAACTATTCGTTGTCGAATGTGTACGCAGCCATTCCGGCCAAAGGCATGACGGCGATTGTTGGTAAGTCGGGGGCAGGCAAAAGCACATTAATCGACCTGATTATGGGGCTTATGCGGCCTGAGAGCGGGAATATCCTGATCGACGGGAAATCTTTGACCGAGGAAGGATTGCTTAGTTGGCGCAGTTCGATTGGTTATGTATCCCAGGACCCTTTTTTGTTTCATACGAGCATTCGTGAAAATTTACGTCTGGTCGACCCTGACGCGAGTGAAGAGCAGATGTGGCGGGCCCTTCAGTTTTCTGCCTCTGCCTCGTTTGTTCGCAAGCTCCCCCAGGGGCTGGATACCATCATAGGGGATCGCGGAATCCGACTGTCAGGCGGTGAGCGTCAGCGTCTGGTGCTTGCCCGCACGATGCTCCGTAATCCATCCGTGTTGGTTTTGGATGAAGCCACAAGTGCGCTGGACAGTGAAAATGAACAGTATATCCATGAAGCGCTTGAGCAATTAAAAGGGCATGTTACCATTATTGTTATTGCCCATCGCTTATCCACCATTCGTACGGCAGACCGCGTGATCGTTCTGGAGGAAGGACGTGTGATTCAGGAGGGCGGTTATCAGCAATTATCCGCAGATCCGGTGGGCACGTTCAGCAGATTGCTGAATATGCAGGCTGGTGCTGCCGGGCAGTAGCAGAGATAGATTGTGTATGAGGGGAAATCAATGAGCTTGTTCTCTAATGAGTCAACTAGAGTGGATGAGTAAAGGCGTACCGTTCAAGGTACGCCTTTGGTACGTCAAGTTTTGCTTGGCATTGTAGTTTGGATTGAAATTTAGCTGGTCAGGACCGAGCCGGACTTCAAAGGCAGATGTAAAGCCCCGATCTGTTGCAGATGCTGAATGATGTCCTGGACCGCTTCTTCAATGGTGCATTGTTCTGTATCTATGATGAAGGAAGGAGATTGTGGAACATCATAAGGGGCAGAGATGCCTGTAAAATGAGGAATTTCACCTCTGCGTGCTTTTTTGTAAAGCCCTTTGGGGTCACGTCGCTCACATTCTTCTATGGAACAACGAACATAGATTTCAATGAAATCCTCTGGTTCAAACATGCTGCGAACCATGGCCCGATCCGAATCATGTGGGGAGATAAAAGCGGAGAGCACAAGCACCCCTGCATCAACCATCAGCTTGCACACTTCTCCGATACGCCTAAGGTTTTCCTGCCGATCTGCTGCAGTAAAGCCAAGGTCCTTGTTCAGTCCATGCCTGACATTATCTCCGTCCAGTACATAACTGCGGACTCCCTGCTCGTGTAGGTACCTCTCCAGGGCAAAAGCAATGGAGGACTTGCCCGAACCGGATAAACCTGTAAACCACAAGGTACGGCTGTGATGCCCGTTATTATTCTCGCGATCCTGCCGGCTCAGACTTGATGCTTGCCAGGTAATGTTGCGATCTTCGTTTGACATGTTATCCGCCCTTTACATCTGTGATTTGTATAATATTTTAACATATTTACTAGATTATAGACTATGAATGTTTTCTGCAAAATAAGCGTGAAGGGTCTGTATATCGGGTATAGATGTTATACACATAGAGCAGGAGGCCAATATTTATGCGTGAACACATTCAAAATATACAAGTAGGTTTCAAATGCCCTGATTGCGGGCAAGAGGTGAGCACGCATTTTATGCAGGAACAAGTAAGCAGCGTTCGCTGCGGGGGCTGCAATCGAGCATATACACTCATGAAGCCAACGATTGGAGATGAGATTTTGCTGGATTGGGAGCAGGAGGCGTTGTATCACAAGCTGCGTGCAGAGCGTTCGGAAAGGGACAACCATAACATGTCAGCACTTATTATCAAAGTCATTGAATTGCTTACCTGGCGCGATCAGGGTGACGGTCAGACCCGCGCTATTCAAACGGTAAAGGAGTGGCTGGCTGCCAGCGGCAAGCCGCAGACTTTGCTTGAACTTTTTCATCAACCGACTTCCACTAAACGTGAAAATAAACGGTTATAGCGTTAATGTTACATAATATTGATGCTCCTGCGGCATATTACCTGAAGGTGTTTGTAGAGCTATATATCAAACCGAATATTCAGGAACAGGAGCGGATAACATGAAGCGAATCGTTCGCTATCTGCTGCTCGGCTTGTTAACTGTTAGCATGCTGGCATCATATGCAGAAGCATCACCCATTAACGGAGCGTATCATTTTGGTTTTAAGAAAAGTCAGAACGGTCAGCTGCCTTCAATTGATCAGGAAGGGTTCAAATCCATACTGGAACATAATCATGCCATTTTTCTAGGGGATACCAAACAAAAAGAACTATATCTGACGTTTGATAACGGTTATGAAAATGGCTTCACCCCTGCCATATTGGATGTGCTGCGAGCCAAGAAGGTACCGGCGGCTTTTTTTGTCACAGGTCATTATCTCAAGGATCAGCCCGAGTTAGTGAAGCGAATGGCAGCTGAAGGCCATATCGTGGGCAACCATTCCTGGAGTCATCCTGATATGACTCGAATCTCCAATGGTCAGATTAAAGAGGAACTGGAGAAAGTAAAATCCGAGATACAGCGGCTCACAGGCCAGAAGGACACGTTTTTACGTCCACCTCGTGGTATCTTTAACAACCGTACGCTTGCCGAGAGTTATGCGCAAGGATATATTAATGTGTTCTGGTCTGTAGCTTATAAAGACTGGGATACCAATGTTCAGAGGGGAGCACAGTACGCTCATCAGCAAGTACTGAAGCAGCTTCATCCAGGGGCAGTGATTTTGCTGCATTCGGTGTCCAAGGACAATACCGAGGCACTTGGTTCCATTATAGATGAGGCACGAAAGCAGGGATATGCGTTCAAAAGTTTGAATGATTTGAAAACAAAAACGTATTAATGTTTTCCAGGTTATTGGACTAGAATAAATAAAAAGGGCATGCCAGCGATTACGCTGAGCATGCCCTTTTAGGTTATGCTTATCCAAGTGCCCCAACAGGCATCCCTATCAATTGAATAAATTCGAATATGAAGTTGTTCTAAAATGCTGTGTTATAAATGATACCGATCGTCTTGGGACCACAGTGACTGCAAATAACGCAGCCTGCCGTTGTTAACTCTACGCGTGCCCCCGTTTGTTCCTGAAGCGTTTGTTGCAATGCGATGGCATCTTCCTCCGCCATAGTGTGAACAACAATTAATAAATCTTGATCGATCCGCTCCTTGTCACTGAGTGTATTTTGTAACATTTGCTCAAGCGCTTTTTCCCGTTTGCCACGCACTTTGTAGGCCGGCGTCATTTTACCATCGGTGACGCGAATGACAGGGCGAATTTTAAGCAGGCTTCCAATCAGGTTTTGCATACCGGAGCAGCGTCCGCCTTTGTATAAATACTCGAGTGTATCGATTACAAATTCGGTGCGCACAGTTGGCTTCATCGCTTCGATCAGTTCAGTAATCTGTGCCAGATTCTGTCCTTGCTCCGCCGCATGAGCAGCTTTCATCACCATCAGGCCGATGCCTGAGGAGAGGTTTAGCGAATCGATGACAGAGATACGTGTCTCCGGAAATTCGGAACTGGCGATCAGGGCATTTTGATATGTGGATGAAAGTTCGGAAGATAAGGAAATATAGAGAATATCATCGCCTTGTTCTATGTAGGGTTGAAATGCTGCCATAAAATCTGCAGGTGAGGGAGCAGCAGTTTTAGGCAGAGCGCCATCACGGCTTACACGTGCATATAATTGCTCTGGTTTGATCTCGGCTCCATCCTTCAGTGATTGCTCACCAAATACGACATACAGAGGAATGATCCCGATGTCATATTGCTGCACCCACTGGGGTGTCAGATCGCTGGTGCTGTCCGCGAAAATTTTAATTCGTGCCATGTCAATCTCCTTTATCAATCCATATTTTTCTGCGAGTTATAAATGATCATAATTGTAGGTGGGGACCATTGCAGATCCTGCACGGCCGCTAAATTTATTATAAATAAGCTGCTCTTTCATGCAAAGCATTACATCATGTATATACTTGCGAGAAGCAGTCCAGCGATTAACAGAATAAGCAGGCTATTCAAAATGGTGCCGATGATAGCAAATACTTTTCTGCGATTTTTGAGCACCAATCCGATAACGCCCAGAATGATGCCGGCCAGGTTAAGAATCAGACAGATCAGGAAGGCTAATGACGCCAGAACGATGGCCGGATGAAAGGCAAGCTCTTCCCGACTTATGGATGAATCCAGAAGTTCCACCGAGCCGTACAATGCAAGAGAAGCCAGCACAAAGGTAATGATATGCCCGATGAGTCCAACCAGGCCCACAATGAAACTGGCTATGCCCGGACCTGAATGCTTGAGCCGTGCCGGTGGATGTGCTCCTGGATCAGATGAACGCATGTAATCGGTGTTACTATAGGGATTTGAATAGCCTGCTTGGGAGGAGGCATTATTATTCCAGCCTGAATTTTGAGAGTTATGGTCATCCATGAGTAAGGACTCCTTTGTACAGATCATATAGTCTAAAAAGCTTTACTTAACTTATAATTTAAACAGCATAATGAATACTTATTACCCTGTTTGCAGTGGAATGATTTGCATCTGCTCTGAATATGGCATTCCTTTCTACTTTTCCACAATTATCGAGAAAAAGCAAGGTTTCATGCATGAGGTTTGTAATAATTTCGTTGGGAATATTCATGCGTAAAGTTTTGAAATCATGAGATGCGCCAATTCAAGCTGGCTGGTAATGAGATCATGAATTAGCTACAATAATATGAAGTCAGAAATGAATCTAGGGAGAGAATGAATATGCAGCGAAAATGGATGATGTTTGGAGCGATTTTAACGATGCTGTCTGTAGGTATTGGTGCATTTGGTGCACATATGCTCAAAGACAAAATTGGGGCAAGTGCAATCGCTACATATGAAACCGGAGTGCAGTACCATATGATTCATGCTCTGGGTCTGCTTATTATTGGATTGACCGCAGGACAAATTGGAGAATCCCTGAAGCTGAAATGGGCGGCACGTTTGCTGTTTGCCGGTATTATCATTTTTTCGGGCAGTCTGTATGTGCTGAGCATCTCGGGTATTAAAATTCTGGGGGCAATCACACCCATTGGTGGGGTAGCTTTTATCATTGGTTGGCTGCTTTTCGCAATAGATGTTTGGCAGCGCGGGCAGAGCAGGTCAGTGAACTAAAGTCATGCTGTTGATCCAATATTGTGTTACAAAAATGAGATTATAATAAAAGCAACCTGTGATCGAATGTTTTGCATTCCGGCTCAGGTTGCTTTTTGTGTTTTTTCAATTAGCGTGATTTCATTCAAAGTTACAGCAAAAACTCATCAATTTCGTTTGTACGGAATGTATAGACCTGTTTTTCATCCACATGGTAGATGCTTACCACATGATTATCCCGATCAAAATTAAGAATGCGACAAGGAATGCTCTGATGTTTACCATTTTTGTTGTTCACTACAATTCGAGTGAGGCGATTTTCTTTAATCAAGGATTGAATCCAGGCTTCGAACGAATTGGTGTCAGCCACATGAGATGAGTCGGAAGAAGGAACAGAATTAGTCTTATCCGACTTGTTTGAGGTTTGCTGTCCATCGGGTACTTGTGGTTGTTGTTCTTGTTGTTGTTGCAAATCCATCTGAATGGGCTCAGAGGCATTTGTTTTGGTCTGCTGAAGCATCGCTTCAATAATGTTACCGAGTTCTATTCCGGAATGAATCCGAAAGTCCGCAATTTGTTCCTGTTTGTTGATGAACTCCATCAGGGACTGCAGTGCCAGTGCATTTGATCGGCTTTTAATAAGTATATCGACATTAAATAAATAGCCGACGTCATCTTGATTGGATACGGTTTGTTTCATTCATCCCAGCCCCGTTAAATAGTGTGTCAGCACAAACGTGCTCCAATATACTATAGCATTAATATGCTGGAAATCATAGTACTAGAGACTTATAAAGCAGGTATGAAACTCTTCTGTGCTGCGCGAATAGTCTTCTTTTTTTCATTCGCTAGATTTAGAGGGAATTACAATTGTAAGTGTTTTGATATCGTTAATACCTATTTGGAGAGGATACACTTTTTCTTCTTTCACGGCTGGTGTCCACACGGCAATTCGCCAAAGGGCATACACTTATCGTGATCTGTGGAAGAGGAGGTGGATCGGGAGATTATGGTGACAATGGAACCGATCGTAGTGGGAGACCATGTGCTCGTGGGGGTAGAAGTCAAACTTCCCAAAACGACACTGCTAACAATTAATACATCCAAAGGATACATTATGTGCGGAGCGCTTGATGTGGGGTTGTTGAATGAGAAGCTGGGGGATCGCAAGATCGTGGCCGCGAGGGCTGTGGGTGTTAGAACGTTAGAGCAGCTGCTGCATGCACCGATGGAATCAGTGACGACTGAGGCGGAGGCCATGGGGATTACAGTAGGCATGACAGGTGTAGAAGCATTGTTGAAAATGATGTGATGTAAATAGTCTGATCAGGAGCAGCCTTTATGAGGCTGTTTCTGATATAGTTTTTTAACGCATGCTGCTGCTGATGCGCGTGTGGTTCAAGATCTTATTGCACGTTTCAAGGTAGTTATTGGAAAATATAGAAAAATGAAACGAAGAAGAAGATACTTCAACGCATCGCATTTCGGCATCAGCAAACCAATGGCGGAGTGTTGACCTGAATTTTAACGATTCTCACAAACCTTATTTCGGTGAAATTACAGGTTTAATAAACGTAACGATTCCCAGCGACGCTATATCCTTCGGAATGGGGTATTTTCAAGGGTTTTACAACAGAAAGACTAAAATAGCGTTTCTCGGAATCGTTACGTTTTCATAAGGGCAGAAATACATCAAATAGCGTCATCTCGATTCGTTAGCGTTCAGCACCATGTTGTCCAACACCGAAAACCCAACAAATTCTCAAACGTATCCTCTCATATCTCACCTCAATGCCTCATCTCAATGCATCACCTTTAACATACGACTAATCATTATTTCACCTGACCAAACATTTCACACGGCACCCCCCACACCACACATTGAAGACTGCACACCACTCCACTAAACTACACACCGCGCAAACTACACACGACGCACACCGCACCTGGCACACACGGCACCCGACACACGACGCACCGCACCTGGCATACACCGCACACGACACACGACACACGACACACGGCACCCCCCCCCACAATACATACACCTCACATCACACGCTGCACTATATCAGCCCACATCACATTGCTTCACCTGCCCGCCACTATAACTACCGTCACTGTAAAAAAAATAGCTGCCGAGATATTCCCGGCAGCTTGGCCAAAGTCGGATGAATTCCTCCTTTACCCATTCTATAATGACAAACGTCCAATCGTTGTTGCAGGCATCCAAGTCTGGCCGAACGGCAGAGCATCTTGATGCGCCCAAGCTCATTACACCACGCGCCAGGAGATGCACACCGTGCGAAACGGACTACTTATTCTCTGCAAACAAGGCAGCAAGGTTCTCCTGAAAAGGTGCACGAACGATGCCTTTTTCCGTAATAATGGCGGTAACATACTCATTCGGAGTAACATCAAAGGCCGGATTGTAAACTTTAACACCCTTCGGGGCAGTACGCTTTCCGAATCCTTCGGTGACTTCTTCAGCGGCACGCTCCTCAATGGGAATCAGATCACCAGATGCAGTGGACAAGTCAATGGTGGACAGCGGACTTGCGACATAGAACGGAATGTTATGTGCTTTGGCAAGCACAGCCAGACTGTACGTACCAATTTTGTTGGCTACATCTCCGTTGGCTGCTACACGGTCCGTACCCACGATGACAGCTTGCACCCAGCCTTTGGACATGACCATACCTGCCATGTTGTCACAAAGCAAAGTAACATCAATGCCGGCTTGCTGCAGCTCAAATGCTGTCAGGCGAGCACCTTGCAGTACAGGGCGCGTCTCGTCAGCAAACACCTTGAGATGAATGCCTCGCTCCTGAGCGAGATACATCGGGGCGGTCGCTGTCCCGTATTTGGCCGTTGCCAATCCGCCTGCGTTGCAATGAGTCAGTACACCCATCCCGTCTGCAAACAGGGGCAGGGCATGCTCTCCGATCATGCGGCACACTTCCTCGTCTTCCTTCTGAATGAGCAATGCCTCCACTTCAAGCGCATCTGTGCTTTCTGCCAGACTCAGGCCTGCTTCTGCCGCTTGATTCGCCTTTTGCATCATGCGATCCAGCGCCCAGAACAAATTAACCGCTGTTGGACGGGATGTCGCGAGGTGTGCGCAGACGGACTTGACATGATCGAGCCAACCTTCAATGGCGATGCCATCATAAGCTTTGGCTCCGAGCACGACGCCAAATGCTGCCGCAATGCCAATAGCAGGTGCGCCGCGCACTTTCATGGAATGAATGGATTCCCATACTTCCTCAGGAGTGTACAGTTTCAGCATTAGAATCGTTTCGGGCAGCAGACGCTGATCGAGCATTTCGAGCTTGTCCTTTTTCCAATTGAGCGAAGACAGAGGCTGATGTTCAGGGGTTGTCATAGATGTTCCTCCGTTCATAATATTAGGCTTTAACTGCAGTGAGGGCAGAAGAAACCAGGTCCAACACTTCACCAATGGTGTTCACTTGGCGGTGCTTCTTGAGCAGCGCTTTTCCGACCGCCAATGCTTTGCGCTGTGCAAGCTCACGTTCCGCAGCGTCTGCAATCGTGTCAATGTCAGCCACATGTGCGAGTCCTACGATGCGACGCACCATTTTGGCTCCCGTGAATCCAATCGAATCCCGGAACAGTTGCTGTACATACAGATGTTGATAACCTGGCGTTTTAGCCATCGGGTCAACGAGATCGGAAGCCCACAACGCGCGGAAACGAGCCTCGAACTCAGTCCAGACGTCATGCACCATGTTTAAAATCTCTGTCTCACGCTGGTCTCTTGCTGATGGTTCCTGAATGCGACCTGACAGTGAAACATAATGAAGTAGCAGGTTCGCCAGCACGGCACCTACGTCAAAGCCCATCGGGCCATAGAAAGCAAACTCGGGATCAATTACTTTGGTTGACTTGGGTGTGACAAAGATACTGCCTGTATGCAAGTCGCCGTGCAGCAGTGCTTGTCCATGGGTTAGAAACTTCTCACGCAGCAGGGCGATTTCCAGATGCAGCTCTTCGTCTGTACGCAGCGCTTCGGCTTCATCTTCAATAGTAGCGTCATAGTTATTATTTTGTGCAATCCGATACGGCTCATCAAAGATCAGGTCTTCTGTAATTTTACATTGGTCCGGGTTAACGAATCGTCCCTGTTGTTCCTTCTTCTGCTGCTGATTCATACCAAGGTCTGAAGTGAAAAACAGTGTTCTTGCCATAAACTCTCCGATATGCCCCGCAAAAAGTGGATAGGAGGCTCCGTCAATCAGGCCTTTACGCATAATAACGTGATCACTCAGATCCTCCATAACCGTCAGGGCGAGATCGTCATCGTAATGGTACACTTCAGGTACCATGCCCGGGCACAGGCGGTATTCCTCTTGTAAAATTTCACGTTCAATCCGGGCACGTACAAGAGATAGCGGCCATGATTCTCCGACCACTTTCGCATAAGGAAGCGCCTGTTTGATAATGATACTTTTATCGGAGTTCTGGTCCGTAATGTGGAAAACGAGATTCAGATTGCCGTCACCAATCTCACGACATTCCAGATTCGCATCTGCCGTAAACGGGCCCGGTAATGTTTTGGCCAGTTCGATCGCTTCATGGGGAGTTAAAGGATGATATTGAGTCACAGGTGACACCTCCGTATATATGAAGAAAGAGGAAGCTCTGCTCAAGAAACAGAAAACGCTGCTTCAAGCAACAGGAAAACCCACTTCTTTGCTTGGTTTATGACAGTATATCGGATATGGTCTCGTTTTTGAACTTTTTTTTGAGACAACTCAGGTATGCTGTGATTCGAAGATCAGGTCTACGGGTAAAAACAAATAGGCCGGGCAGTTCAGAAAAACCGCGCCAGAACGCACTTTCGTCAATCAGGCGAATCATGATCATTAACTCTCTGTCTTGCTTGCAGCAACACTGACATGTTAGCGGACAGACTAAAATTTTAAATTAAAGGATGGGATTGAATATGGCTACAAAAAACAAAACAGATCAAGCGAAATCCGTAGAACAAGTACTTAATCGTCAGGTGGCGAACCTGAACGTGCTGTATGTCAAAATCCATAACTATCACTGGTATGTTAAAGGCCCGAACTTTTTCACTTTGCATGTGAAATTTGAAGAATTTTACAACGAGATTACCGTACAGATGGACGAAATTGCTGAGCGCCTGCTCACTCTGAAAGGCAGCCCGGCTGCCACCATGAAAGAGTATCTGGAAATGGCTTCGATTCAGGAGGCTTCTGGCAAGGAAGATGCGAATGCAATGGTACAGAACCTGATTGAAGACTTCGCAACACTTTCCAGCGAATATCAGGAAGGTATTGATTTGGCCGACGCGGCTGAAGATCAGCCAACTGCCGATATGCTGACAGGCTTTAAGGCCGATCTGGAGAAACATATGTGGATGCTTCGCGCTTACCTTGGCTAACAAGTTGTCAGAAGCGCGTTAACCGTCTATACTGCTGTCAAGAGTGACAGGGGAGGACGAGTTGGATGGTAGACGGAGCAGCGATACCGGCATTGAAGGAATGGGCCTCAGCGATCAAAGCGCTGGAGCATGGTCGCCAGATCATGGTGATGCGCAAAGGCGGTATTGTCGAGGAAACGAAGCATTTTGAGTTGAAAAGTCCAGCATTTTACCTGTATCCGACTTATGAGCATCAGCGTAAAGAACTGATCAAGTCCCCGGATCAATCCTATGTTGAAGAGTCTCTTGCCGAATGGGAGCCTGAAGCTTCAACGATCCGCGTTACCGCTTTTGCTGAAGTAACGCAGGATTTGGAGATTCGGGATCAGGAGATGCTGGATCGACTTCTGGAATATCATATGTGGACATCGGATTTTGCCGAGGCCCGTTTGAAGTGGAAAAAGAAAGATCCGCTCCATGTATTGATTTTACGTGTGTACCGTTTGCAGGAGCCGATGGAAATTGCTGTACTGCCTGAATATAATGGCTGCCGTTCATGGATTTCCATTCCGAATGGTCCGGTGCCGCGCGCAATGACGCCAGTGCTGGACGTTGCGGATTTTGACGAACAGGTACGGAAGATAAACGAAACGCTCAAAATGTAATGGCTTGGCTCATCGAACCTGAGATGATGAACAGGTGAGAGTTAAGATGATTAAACAAGAGAAAGTTTAGATGATCAGGTAAGAGAGACTTATCCAGAGATGGATAAGTCTTTTTTCATAAACAGCGTACGAGCTGAACAAACTGTGAATTTTGTGATAAATATCACTGTCTGGCTGAGCAGAATTTGTTTTCTCATTTGATTCAAACAGGCATTTATTATAGAATCAGTAGGAATGAAGTTTCCTGAAAAGGACAACAACTGATAGGAAATGACTTGATAATCATTGAGAATCAGTTTAGAATTATTCTAAAGTGATTGTTGCTTTATAGCGTGCGTGAAGAAATGCTTTGGAGCGCATGTGAAAATGGCTTCACCCAACGCATACAGAAACAGAGAAAGTCAGGGGAAGCCCTGTTCAGATATAATAGGCGCTTTTTCGTTTTCGAAGCAAACATCAATTTTAAATGGAGGGAAACATTACACATGACTACGAATTTCGTCATTGAAGGTCTGAAAGCGACCATTGAAGGTAAAGAAATCCTGAAAGGCATTAACCTGGAGATGAAAGGTGGAGAAATCCACGCGATCATGGGACCGAACGGAACAGGTAAATCCACTTTGGCTTCTGCTCTGATGGGACACCCTAAATATGAAGTAACAGACGGTTCAGTAACACTTGATGGTGAAGACGTGCTCGATATGGCAGTAGATGAGCGCGCACGCGCAGGTCTGTTCCTGGCGATGCAGTACCCAAGTGAAATTGCGGGTGTAACTAACTCTGACTTCCTGCGCAGTGCAATCAATGCTCGTCGCGGCGAAGGCAACGAGATCTCCCTGATCAAGTTCATTCGTCAGATGGAAGCTAAAATGAAAGAACTCGACATGAATCCTGAGTTTGCCCATCGTTACCTGAACGAAGGCTTCTCCGGCGGTGAGAAAAAACGGAACGAAATTCTGCAAATGATGCTGCTTGATCCGAAAATCGTCATTCTGGATGAGATTGACTCCGGTCTGGACATCGATGCTCTTAAAATCGTAGCAAACGGCGTAAATGCAATGAAGAGCGAAGATCGCGGTTTCTTGATCATCACGCACTATCAGCGCTTGCTTAACTACATTACTCCGGATTATGTACACGTCATGATGCAAGGTCGTATCGTGAAATCCGGCGGTCCTGAACTGGCTCACCGTCTGGAAGCTGAAGGTTATGACTGGGTTAAAGAAGAACTGGGAATTACAGACGAAACTGTAGGTCAAGAAGCGTAAAGACAAAACGGAGGAGGATAATAAATGACTACACAAACAATTCTTCCGGTTGAATCTGAAGCGCTTCGCGCCTTGTCGGAAAGCAATAATGAACCCGGCTGGTTGACTGAGCAGCGGCTCGAAGCCTTGAAGCTTGCGAGCGAGCTGGCGCTTCCTAAACTGGAAAAGCAAAAAATTGAACGCTGGAATGTCAGCGAGTACGGCACATACAAAGCAGGCTCTGCTATTTCTTCACTGGAAGAAGTACCTGCATCCATCAAGGAACTGGTTCAGGATCAAGCTGAAGGCAGTCTCGTCATCCAGCGCAACTCTGGTGCGGTATACTCCAAATTGTCTGCTGATCTGGCAGCCCAAGGTGTGATCTTTACGGATCTGGCAACAGCTGTTCGTGAGCATAGCGATCTGGTTAAACCATATCTCAACACGGCAGTAAAAGCCGATGAGCATTCCATCGCTGCGCTGCATGCTGCATTGTGGAATGGCGGAGTGTTCCTGTACGTTCCGAAAAATGTAAACATTGAAGTTCCGTTGCAAGCGGTATTGCTTACAGACGATGCTACTGCAACCTTTGCGCCTCACGTGCTGGTGGTTGCCGAAGCGAACAGTTCGGTGACATACGTGGACAACTATGTATCTGGCGAGCTTTCCGCACCGGTGTTCCATAACGGTGTTGTGGAAGTGTTCGTTAAAGCGGGCGCGAAAGTACGCTTTGCAACGGTTCACCAATTGAATGTGAACGTTACAGATGTATCCTTCCGTCGTGCAGTTCTGGAAAACGACGGCTCCATTGAATGGATTGTTGGCGAAATGAACAACGGAGATACAGCAAGCAATACAATGAGTGTCCTGAAAGGCAACGGATCGAGTTCCGACTCCAAAGTCATTGCTGTCGGTTCCGGTTCACAGAAGATTAACTATACAACTGAAGCTCGTCACTTCGGTAAAAATACACCGAGCCAGATGATCACACGTGCAGTTATGCGTGAAGAGGCATCGGCAATTATCAATGGCATTACGAAGATCGAGAAAGGTGCTACAAGAGCCGATGGACAGCAAACAGAGAAAGTGCTGATGCTGAGCCCTAAAGCGCGTGGAGATGCCAACCCGATCCTTCTGATTGATGAGGATGATGTAACAGCAGGTCACGCAGCTTCCGTAGGTCAAGTGAATGCGGAGCAGATCCATTACTTGATGTCTCGCGGGATTAACCGTACGGATGCGGAACGCCTCATTATTTATGGCTTCCTCGCACCGGTGGTGGCGGATATTCCTTTGGAAGCACTGCGTACCCAATTGCAGTCTCTGATTGAGAAGAAGCTGGGACAATGAACCCATCCATTCGCGAGCAGTTTCCGATCCTCCACCAGGAAATCAACGGACATCCGCTCGTATATCTAGACAGCGCCGCAACTTCACAGAAGCCTCGTGCTGTAATTGATGCGGTGAAGCATTATTATGAATATGAGAACTCTAACGTGCATCGTGGCGTGCATACCCTTGGAAGCCGGGCAACGGATGCTTACGAGGGTGCTCGCGAGAAAGTGGCGAAGTTTATTAACGCACGCCGCACGCAGGAGATTATTTTTACTCGTGGTACAACGACAGCACTGAACCTGGTGGCTTCTTCCTATGCGCGTGCCAACTGCAAAGAAGGCGATGAAATTGTTATTACGCAGATGGAGCACCATAGCAATCTGATTCCTTGGCAGCAAGTAGCCAAGGAGACAGGCGCTACATTGAAATACATTCCGCTTCAGCCAGACGGTCATATTGAACTGTCCGATGTGGAGCAGACAATTACAAGCAGAACAAAAATTGTGGCGATTGCTTATGTATCCAATGTGATGGGGCTGGTTCATCCCGTTAAACAAATCGCTGAGATTGCCCACCGGAACGGTGCGATTATCGTTGTCGATGGTGCACAAAGCACACCGCATATGAAGGTCGATGTGCAGGATCTGGATTGTGATTTCTATGCGCTGTCCGGTCATAAAATGTGCGGCCCTACTGGAATCGGTGCACTCTACGGCAAAAAGGCGCTGCTGGAGTCGATGGAACCGATCGAGTTCGGCGGTGAGATGATCAATGATGTTGGACTGTATGATTCCAACTGGAAAGAGCTTCCTTGGAAATTCGAAGGCGGGACTCCCATTATTGCCGGAGCAGTAGGCTTGGGTGCCGCTATTGATTTCCTGGAGCAGATCGGCATGGATGAGATTGCTCACCATGAAGGTGTGCTTGCCGCTTATGCAACAGAACGTCTGTCAGAGATTGATGGACTCCGCATTTATGGTCCGGCGAAACGGCATGTCGGCGTAGTTACTTTTAATCTGGGAGATGTTCATCCCCATGATGTGGCTACGGTGCTGGATGCGAGCGGGATAGCGATTCGTGCGGGACATCACTGCTGCCAGCCGCTTATGCGCTGGCTTGAAGTAAGTTCAACGGCTCGTGCGAGCTTTTATCTATACAACAACGAACAAGATGTAGATCGGCTTGTCAGCGCCTTAATTCAGACAAAGGAGTATTTTGGCGATGCAACTTGATGATCTGTACCGGCGTGTTATAATGGACCATTACAAAAACCCGCGTAACCGCGGAACGTTTGACAATGACGTCGTTACGGTGAATTTAAACAATCCAACGTGCGGCGACCGGATTTCACTGCAGCTGATGCTGAATGACGGAATCGTTCAGGAGGCCAAGTATACGGGGGAAGGCTGTTCGATCAGCATGTCTTCGGCATCGATGATGACCGAAGCTGTGAAAGGCAAAACGATTGAACAGGCACTCGAGCTGGCTAACCGTTTCTCCTCATTGATGAAAGGGGAAGAAGTCGATTTCGACGATTATGAAGATCTCGAAGCCCTATCCGGTGTGAACAAGTTCCCTGCACGCATCAAATGTGCCACTCTGGCCTGGAATGCATTACGCAAAGGAATTGACGAAGAGGACAATGTACAATAACGATAGGGAGGTCGAGCAAGATGGCTAAAAAAGCACCAGAAATGGAAGAGTATAAATATGGTTTTCGCGATGAGCATCAATCCATCTTTCAAACCGGTAAAGGCCTGACGGCGGAAGTCGTAACTGAAATTTCCCGGATCAAGAACGAACCGGAATGGATGCTGGAGTTCCGTTTGAAATCCTTGAAACAATTTGAAAAGATGGCAATGCCTAATTGGGGCGGCAATCTTGATGAGCTGGATTTCAACGACATTCAATACTATGTTCGTCCTTCGGAAAAGCAAGGAAAAACATGGGAAGAGGTTCCTTCCGAAATCAAAGAAACGTTTGACAAACTGGGTATCCCAGAAGCAGAGCAAAAGTTCCTGGCAGGGGTATCGGCTCAGTATGAATCCGAGGTTGTATACCACAATATGCAAAAGGAACTGGAAGACCAAGGCGTCATTTTCATGGATACAGACACGGCGCTCAGAGAGCACCCGGAAATTCTGCGTGAATACTTCGCTACGGTTATTCCGCCAGCGGATAACAAATTTGCTGCCCTGAACAGCGCGGTATGGTCTGGAGGAAGCTTCATCTACGTGCCAAAAGGCGTAAAATGTGAAGTGCCTCTGCAAGCATACTTCCGGATTAACTCCGAAAACATGGGTCAATTCGAGCGTACATTGATCATTGCAGATGAAGACAGCTTTGTTCACTATGTAGAGGGCTGTACAGCTCCGATCTACAGCACGAACTCCCTGCATAGTGCAGTGGTTGAGATCATCTGTAAGAAAAATGCCCGCGTTCGTTACACAACGATCCAAAACTGGGCACCTAACATCTACAACCTCGTAACCAAACGTGCAGTTGCAGAAGAGAATGCAACGATGGAATGGGTCGATGGCAACATCGGTTCCAAACTGACGATGAAATATCCAGCGGTTGTACTGAAAGGCCGTGGAGCAAAAGGTTCCGTTCTGTCCATCGCTGTTGCAGGTAAAAACCAGCATCAGGATGCAGGCGCTAAAATGATTCACCTTGCTCCAGATACAACATCGACAATCGTATCCAAATCGATCAGTAAGCATGGCGGTAAAGTAACGTACCGTGGTTTGGCTTCCTTCGGACGCCAGGCAGAGGGCGCGAAATCCAACATCAAATGTGACACACTCATTCTCGACAATGAGTCCACATCGGATACGATTCCTTACAACGAGATCATGAATGACAATATCATGCTGGAGCACGAAGCGACGGTATCGAAGGTTTCCGAAGATCAGCTCTTCTACCTGATGAGCCGTGGTCTGACTGAAGCGGAAGCGACACAGATGATCATCATGGGCTTCATTGAGCCATTTACGAAAGAACTGCCAATGGAATATGCCGTTGAGATGAACCGTCTCATCAAATTCGAGATGGAAGGCAGCATCGGTTAAGTTTATAGGTAAAATGTTCACAAGAGAAGACGAACCGTTCTGGTTCGTCTTTTTCTTTGTTTGCCTTTCTAGTACAATACAGTACATATCATATGTGAATGTAAGATGAGGTTTAATTTGAGTCTAATGCAGGAGGTGTGTATGCAGTATCATTACGAAGCTCTTTATATGGCAGCCTTGGAGGTCGGAATCTCGGCAGAAGAATGGGAATGGTTTGTGCAGGGAACCTCGGTAAAAGAAATTCCCAGGGGAACGACATTGATTCGTGCAGGTGAGAGAGTGCAGCACGCATATTTTTGCATTCAAGGATGTTTTCGATTGTATTACACGCTGCCTGATGGCAAAGATTTTAATGTAGCCTTTACGCTGGAACAGGATTATGCCACATCCTATGCCGCAATGGTTTCAGGTGCTGAATCACCGTATACCATTGAAGCGCTGGAGGACTCTGCTGTCATTGTAATTCCTTACGATGCGCTGCTGCACTTCATGGAAGCCAGTCATCATTGGGAGCGCTTTGTGCGTAAGGCGGTTGAGCGACTGTATATACGCAAGGAGGAACGAGAGCGGGAACTGTTATGTTTATCAGCACTGGAGCGTTATGAAGCATTTCTGCACAAATATCCTGGACTCGAAAACAGAATTCCTCAATATCATATTGCTGCGTATATCGGCATCTCTCCTGTTTCCCTTAGCCGCTTACTCAGGTGAACGAACGTGCCCCTCATGTTATTAACCTATGTTAATGCTTGACGGCTACAGTGTGCGTTACACTATGACTAGTTTATAAGGGATGGATATCCACTCCCGGATCAGATGCATAAGGAGAGATAAGTCATGAGACATATGATGATTGTATTACTTGAATTTTATCCTTCCTGGCTGGCTTTGCCACGGGAACAGCGTAGAATGCATGCTGCTGCTTTACAGGCTACGATCGAAAAGTACAGCAGTCAGGTAAGCGTCAGATTTTTTGATGCAGAGGCATTGCCAGGTAAGGACTACACCGATTTTGTCGTATGTGAGACAGAGGATCTCAAAGCCTATCATTATTTATGGGAGGAAATTCGTGATTCAGAACCGTATACAAAGGGATATATGAAAATCAAAGATGTCATCATGGGATTAGAGAATGCATTTCAAGCATATGAACGGGAAGCTTTAGACATGCCTGAGTAAGGTGAACGGATTTGCATCAAAATAATATTATAATGACCTCACAAGCGCTGCACCGGAGATATATGATCTGGGCAGCGTTTTTGGTTGAATTAATCCTACTCCGCAGCAGGATACAAGCACAAGCCATTGCATCACACAGCGCATGTAATGATAGAAAAAGGATGTGAAGCTATGAATGCAAACCCTTTCGAAGGGTATCGGATTACTAGTTCCTTCGGTTATCGAATTCATCCTATACATGGAGGACAGACGTTTCATCGAGGTGTAGATCTGGTTACCGAGCCTTGGAATGGTCCAGTGTACGCTTTTCTGGACGGAAGCGTACGTTTTGCGTCTGAAGGGCAAACAGGCTCCGGCTTCGGCGGATATGGACTTACCGTGGCTTTGGAGGATCATCGGGGATACTTGCATTGTTATGGTCATCTTTCTCAAATTGCCGTTAAGGTTGGTCAGCGAGTGAGAAAAGGACAGCTGATCGGTTATCAAGGCAGTACGGGGCAGAGCACGGGTCCCCATGTGCACTATGAGGTTCGTAAAACCAGTTCGCCTTCCTATGGATATACGTCCAGTGAAAAAGGAGTGGTTGAGCCGGGCGCTTATTTGTTAAAAGAGTATGGCATAATGGCTCAGGAGCAGGAGGGTCAACCGATGACAAGTGAGGAAAAGCGGATGTTTACACTGATGCAGAAGCAATTGGAGCTTCAAGGAGGCTGGATTCAAGAGCAGAAGCGTCTGTCCAATATGAGTTGTCCTGATTGGGCACAGGAGGCGCTGACTTATTATCGGCCTTATATCAAGGACGATACAGGCAGCTACGACTTCTGGCGAATGCTTGTGATCATGTACCGCAAGGAAACAGGGAAACAGGTGGAGGAAACAGACTAATGTTGAAGCATATTAAACCTTGCCGGAAGAAGAAGGAAAATGGAGCCATCAACATGAAGCAAGGTTAAATGTCTATTCAATCACATCAGCTTCAGGGCTAAAAACCAAAAGCGGAAGATTGCCGTTTCGCCCGGTTCATCCGGAGCTCAAGTGTCATATGTTAGGGTATACCTTATAAAGAGGAGGCAATCACATGAGCGAAGTAGGTTATGGCTGTGGGGGCAATAACGTTGCCGGCGTAGGAATGTACAATCCGTTCACATCAACAGGTGCAATCCTGGTACTGTTCATCTTGTTGGTAATTATCACTAAAGCATTCTGCGTGTAATTGTTCCAAACAACCCGGAATTAACAAAGGGAAGCCAATCGGGCTTCCCTTTTCGTTCTTAATTATTACTGAACATAAATCTCAACAATGGCTATATCTCTTTCTTTCGCTAAATCAATAAAGGCTTCAGAGGTCTGAACGAGCGGTCGGAAATAATCAGCCGGGTTATTCATGACGATGACACCCGTGTGTCCAGTGGTGAGTAACACTTTTTTGCCAATAAAATTTGGCAGCATATGTTTGATCAATTCTTGTGTCGCTTCGGCATTCAATTGGCCGAAACTAAGGCTATACAATTCGCATAGCACGGAGATAAGTTCTTGCTTGGTCTGATAGACCCTGTTTGTTGTCATCGCGCTGTAAACGTCGGCTACAGCCGTTATACGTGCATAAGGGTGGATTTCATCGCCGCGTAATCCATATGGATATCCACTCCCATCCTCGCGTTCATGATGCTGCAGGGCAACGAGTGCAATGATCTCGTCCTCTGTGGAGGCTTTAATAATATCGTAACCGTAAAAGGTGTGTTTTTTCATTTCTGTGAATTCTTCGCTTGTTAGTTTGCCTGGTTTATGTAAGATTTCAGCAGGAATCTTCGATTTGCCGATATCATGAAGATATCCAGCTTTGGCTACAGTTAGACATTCTTCCGGGTTATATCCCATCCAGCCTGCAATATAAAAAGCAAGCATACCGACCTGCAAGGAATGGTTGTAGGTGTATTCACTATCTCCATCCAGCATAAGCAACAGGGAGACGACGTCCTTTTGCTTTTCGAGTTGCCCCGTCAAGGTGCCTACGATTTCATCAACCTGTGATTCATCAACAAAGCCTTGTTCAATAGCTTGCTCAAACAGGGAATGCGTACCTTTGATCGTGTCGTTAAACAGATTGGTTAACAGACGCGTTTGATCCGAAGGCAAGGGTTGTTCATCAGAGTGAAGGTTGGATGTAGGGTCTACATCTGCGAAATCAATTCCATGCTGCAGCAGTTTGGATATATCATCTTCACTGAGAACGGAACCTTTCATCAGCATGTGGAGACCTGAAGCATTGTAGATATCGTTTTTTAGCAGGTCTCCGGGTTTAAGATCTGTAACATGCACTCTCACGTATAAACCACCTTTTTCCTCGACTAATATCGACACATATCAATATAATAACAAGAAAAAAATGGGCTGACAACGACTTGTTTACTATTCATAGGTTTATGTAAACCGCGTGTAGTCTCATTTTTTTCTAGTTCATAGGGTTCCAAGGGCCCAATTGATGGCCCTTCCATTCAGAGCCATCTTCCCAGACTTCTTTTTTCCAGATGGGGACCGTTTGTTTCAGTTTCTCAATGGCATAACGACTTGCATCATAACAGTCACTACGATGAGGGGAAGACACAGCAATGATAACACTGATCTCCTCCACATCTACTTTACCGATCCGATGACTGATTGCAGTTTGCACACCGGGCCAGCGTTCCGAAATCTCCGCTCCGATGGCGGACATTTGGGAGAGAGCCATCGGTACATACGCTTCATATTCCAGAAAAATAGTGCGCTGATCGCCTGTCATTTCCCGAGTTGTGCCTACAAAAGTCAGAGTAGCCCCATGATTGGCGGTGATCACCAGCTTGGTGGTGGCTTCAACAGACAAGGCAGCATCGGTAATGAGGAACAGGCCGTCTTCAGTGCGATGCTCTTGTGTTTGAGGGGAATCCTGCTTGTTATACTCGGGACTTGAAGAACCATCCCCTCCGGATACAGGAGGAATCAAAGCAAGTTCGTCTTCCGCTCTAAGTATAGTATCGGCCGGAGCATACATTTGATTTACCGCTAGAAAGGATGAACGAATCTGGGAGGCCGCTTCAGGATAAGCAGCGCTTAATTGTTCCTTGAGTATGGAGGCTGTAGGTGTATCACCATCGAATTCAAAAAATAGCTGTGATGTATTTAAACGTTCTGCAATGCCTGCAAATAGCTGAATGGTCAATTTCATAGATTGAATCACCTCTTTTTGATCTCTAAACCTTATAAATATATCATAACGACGTAGAAAATGTTATTCTTATCTATTAGAAGAATGTACGTTTTAATGAACGGCAGGGGAGGCACTTTAATGCACAGCAGCGAGAAGCAGACATTAACTATTTTACACACCAATGATCTTCACAGTCACTTCGGCTCTATGAGTGCGATTGCTGCTATGATTAGTCAGGAACGTGCACGGGGCGGGCACCTGCTTGTGCTTGATATTGGTGATCACATGGATCGAATGGCTGTCGAAACGGAAGGCACACTTGGCATGGCGAATGTGGATGTAATGAATCTGACGGGTTATGATGCGATAACGATCGGAAATAACGAAGGCCTGACCTTTACGACGGAACAGCTTGCGCAAGCCTATAATGCACTTCTGTGTCCGATTGTATGTGGTAATGTAGTGGAGCACGCTACGGGACAACCTCCAGCATGGATGCAGACATCTGCGATTATTGACAAGGGGGCATTCCGAATCGGCCTGCTAGGCGCAACAGCTCCCTTTAATACATTTTACGAGCTGCTCGGATGGCGAGTGCTGGACCCGGTAGAGACGATAAAGGAGCAGGTTAACAAGCTGCGCGGACAAGTTGATGTCATTATCGTGCTTTCACACCTTGGTCTATCGACGGACAAAAGGCTCGCAGAGCAAACGGAAGGTATTGATGTGATTCTTGGTGGACATACCCATCATATCCTGGAAGAAGCGCTGGTTATAGGACAGACGGTGCTTGGTGCTGCAGGCAAATTTGGACAATGGCTCGGGAAGGTTGTGCTGGAACGAAGCACTGAAGAAGGAACGCTGCGCCTGGTGAACAGTGGCTGTGTCCCTATACAGGAAGAACTACTTGAAGAGAACGTATCGCTGGCGATTGGGGCGAACAGAAAAGAAGCCGAGCGTGTACTGGACCAGACGGCCGTTATTACGGACCGGGAGCTGCCGATCGATTATGAGCGTGAATCCGCTTTTGCCAACTTGCTTGCGCAAGCCGTAAAGCAATTTACAGGAGCTGAACTGTCACTTGTGAATGCGGGTCAGCTGCTTGGAAATCTTCCGCAAGGGGATATCACCAAGGGATTGTTACATTCTTTATGTCCATCTCCAATAAATGCTTGTACAATATGCTTGAAAGGAAGTCAGATTCGTGAAGCACTCGAGCAGTCGCTGCTACAGGAATTTGCTCACAAACCTATCGTAGGGTTTGGCTTCCGTGGCAAGATTCTGGGTACGTTGTGCATGGACGGAATGGAAGTAAGATATGAACCGAATGCGCCTGCATCTCACCGGATTCAATCGATTATGGTGAACGGAGCACCTATGGAAGACCAGCGTGAATATGTCGTTGGAACGCTTGACATGTTTACGTTTAATGTGGGATATTCGTCCCTTGCTCAAGGAAGCAATATCAAGTACCATCTTCCGGAGTTTATACGAGATTTGGTGGAAAAGGAATTAAAGCGACCCGGGGCGCTGGAGGAGAGCCTGCGGTCTCGCTGGTTTCAAAGCTAGAACGACAAGACTGCCTTCTGCTGAAGAGCGGCTAGTGTTCATTACATCTACGGAGCGGGAGAGGATAGGCTGTGCGTTTAGTACATATAAACTTATTGCAGCCTGGCATGAAGCTGGGAAAACGAATTTTTAGTGAGGAAGGTCTGGTCTTGCTCAGTGAGGATGTAGAACTGACGAGTCGGTTGATCGGGCGATTGAAGGATCTCGGGATTGGATATGTGTATATTCAGGATGCAGCAACAGAGGATATTGTTGTACCCGACATGCTTCAGGAAGAAACGAAGCGAAGAGCGCTTGTAGAGATCAAGCAGCAGTTTCAACATATGTCCGGCTCCAGAAGCAAAAATCAGATTACTCATTTTGGCAAAGCGCTTAGTGGTGTAATGAATAGTATATTGGAGGACATTGGAAGTCAAAAAGAAGCGATGATCATGTTAATGGACATGAACTCCAGTGACTTCGACCTGTATAACCACTCGCTGAATGTATGTGTTTATACCCTTGTTCTGGGTGTAGCTTCAGGCTACTCGCGCCAGCAGCTCATGGAGATTGGCCTGGGTGCTCTGCTGCATGATATCGGAAAAACACAGATTGCCTCTGAAATTTTACATAAACCCTCACGTCTCAGTGACGAGGAATTTAAAATTATTCAGCAGCACACGACATACGGACATCGCATCCTTAAAGATGAACCCGGAATTCCGCTGCTGGCTGCGCACTGTGCTTTGCAGCACCATGAACGCATTGATGGCAGCGGCTATCCTTCCGGTTTGAAAGGCAATGAAATCCATGAATACGCCAAGTGGATTGCTCTTGCCGATTCTTACGATGCGATGACGACCAATCGGGTGTATCGTAAAGCTTTGCTTCCTCACCAAGCTGTGGAAGTGTTATACACCGGCTCAGGTACGCTTTACGAGCAGCGGATGCTTGAAAAATTCAGAGACTGTGTCGCGATTTACCCTGTAGGTCTGTCTGTAACGCTGAGTACGGGAGAAGTTGGCGTGGTGGCGGCCATTCAACCGCGTGTGCCTCAGCGACCGCTTGTTCGTGTGCTTAAAGATGCAAGAGGTGAAATGCTCGCTTCACCGTACGAAATCAATCTTGCTACAGAGCTTTCGGTGATGATCACAGGGGTGGAAGGCGTGGACTCTACTGCTGCAATTCCAATGGGCGAACCGCTGAATAACTGATTAAGCAGGATATGGACAAACGCTCAAGTGTATACCGGGAGCTTAACGTTAATTTCCCGAAGCTGCACGAGCGTTTTTTGTTATCTAATGGACAGGGGGTGACTGTGCAGTATAATTGATAATTGTGCTATGATAAAAGATAACTCCTAAAAGAGTAATCTCGGATATGATGTAAAATGAACATTTTAGGTTAATAAAAGGAATAAGGTGAAGAACTATGACCATGCTAAACTCAGGATCGGTACAACCGATGCCTTTATCACCCGCGAATGATCCGTGGGATCCGATCGGCTCTCTGCGCAAATATGGACGGCATGTGCTGACCAGTGTAGAAATGACGGTGACACATCTATGCAATATGCGGTGTGAACACTGTGCCGTAGGGGATATGCTTACGATGCAGGAGGCACCGGCTCTCCCGCTTCCATTGATGCTGAAACGCCTAGATGAGGTGGAGCACCTGCAGACCATCAGTTTGACAGGGGGCGAGCCCAGCTTCAGCCAGAAAACGGTGGATGAGATGATTATTCCACTGCTTAAATATGCCAAGGAACGCGGAATCCGTTCCCAGATCAATTCGAATCTGACACTTGATATCAGTCGATATGAAAAACTGCTTCCATATCTCGACGTCATGCATATCTCTTTCAACTATTTGAATGCCGATGATTTTCATCAGGTCGGGTTTGCGAACAGCGGCAGACCAGTGAAGCGTGAAGTGGCGGTGAAGATGTATGAAAAGATGATCGAGAACTCACGTAAGCTGAGCGAAGCCGGCATGTTTATTTCTGCCGAGTCCATGATCAACTATCGTACACATGACAAGCTCGAAGGCATTCACCAGCTGATTCGGGAGATGGGCTGTGTACGGCATGAGGTTCATCCAATGTACAATTCCAACTTTGCCTCGTCGCTGCCTGTGTTGTCACTGGATCATATGAGAGCAGCCATTCATCGTTTGCTGGATGTACGTGATAAAGACATGTGGATGCTGTTCGGAACACTGCCATTCTTTGCATGCAGTGCGGCTGAACAGGATCGTGAACTGATTCAGCGGTTGTACAGCGAGCCTAATGTGACGGTTCGCAATGATCCCGACGGACGTAACCGGGTTAATGTCAACATGTTTACCGGTAACGTGTACGTTACGGATTTTGCCGATATTCCGGCTTTCGGCAACATTCATGACCGTAAACTGGATGATGTGTTCCATGAATGGTCTGCGGAGCATCCGCTGAACCAGACGGTGAACTGTCATTGTGATGCAGCTTCCTGCTGTGGTCCGAATTTGCTGGTCGCTGACATGTATTACAAAGGTGTTGATTTTAAATCAAGAAAAGCAATTACACGTTGATATTCCAGGTGCATTCCTGAAATAGATAGAAAAGGGGAGTTTCAACTTGGAAGTGCATACCGAGTTTTATTTTGGACAGCTGGCATTTAATTTGATCTGTGTCTTTTTGCTCGTCTTTTTGAATGGTGTATTTGTCGCTGCGGAGTTCTCTCTGGTCAAAGTAAGACAGACACGCCTGACGCAATTACAGAGTGAGGGGAATCGTCTGGCCGGGTATGCATTGAAGGTGAATAGTAGACTCGACGCTTATTTATCAGCAACGCAGTTCGGGATTACACTGACGTCTCTCGGGCTAGGGTGGCTGGGGGAGCCGGCCATCTCCAAACTGCTTGTGGAGCCGCTTATGTTCAAGCTGGGTGTTACGGATACGGGGCTGATTGCAACAGTATCGGTCATCATCGGATTCTGTATCATTACGTTTCTGCATATTGTGCTTGGTGAGCTGGCACCCAAATCTCTGGCGATTCAGAAAACAGACGGGATTGCGCTGCTCTTGTCAGCGCCACTGCTGTTATTTTATAAAATCTTCTTTCCGTTCATCTGGGTGCTTAATGCCTCAGCGAATGCTTTATTACGTCTGGCTGGTATCGAACCGGCTAGTGAAAGTGAAGCCCATTCCGAGGATGAGCTGCGTATCCTGATGAAACAGAGTGCCAAGAGCGGTGTCATTGACAAGGATGAGATCAAGCTGATGGACAATATATTTGATTTCTCCGACATGCTGGCTCGGGAGGTTATGCTGCCCCGTACAGACATGGACTGTTTATATACCCATCTCTCGCTTGAGGAAAATCTGAAGATCATCAATACCACCAAGCATTCTCGTTACCCGGTGGCTGTCGAGGATAAGGATGAGATTATCGGTTTCATCCATATTACCGATCTTCTGCTGGCTGAACCGGAGCAGCAGCAGGATCTCGCTGCACTGGTGCGTCCGATTCTGAACGTACCCGAGTCGATGGAGATTAGTCATGTGCTGCGCCTGATGCAGAAGAAGCACTCTCAGATGACCCTTGTCGTAGACGAATACGGAGGGACTGCCGGGCTGCTGACAGCGGAAGAGATTCTGGAAGAAATCGTTGGTGATCTGTATGATGAGTTTGAAGATGAGCGACCGCATATGGAACGAATCGGTGAAGCTTTTTCAATAGACGGACGTTCGCTGATTGAGGATGTTCATAAATGGACTGGAGCAGTGATCGAGGACGAAGACGTTGATACGATTGGCGGCTGGTTGTTCAAAGAGCTGGAGGGCAGTCCGGCTAAAGGCAAAACCAGGGAACAGAACGGATATGTTTTCGAGGTGGAAGAATCCACGCGGCTGCGCATCAATCGGGTGAAGGTGTACAAGCAGATGAAAGACCCGGATACAAGCGCAGAAGCGAAAAACGGTGATCCATTGCCAGTTCAAGAGGAAGACCATAACAACAAGTAAAGCAAGGCCTTTGAAAGTAGTGTGCAGACACGTCTTTCAAAGGTCTTTTTTTTTGTGCTCATTTCATAAAAAGGGGATTATCCTGTGTTAGCTCGACATATGGTTATAAGGACGGGGAAGGTTGGGGCTGTAAGCATAGTTGTTTAAAGCAAGTATTTTGTATTTTGCTGGAAGGCAAGTCAGTGGAATGCAAGTCAGTGGAGTTCAAAAGGAGGCTGTTGGAATGAAGGATCCGCAGGTTCGGGCTTATGTGCCTTTTAGAGGTCCATTTGATCCGTGTAAGCCCATAGGCATTCGTACGTATCTGGTTCCACCGCAGTTGTTTATCCCCTTTCAGCCGATGGGCTGGCCGCAATACAGTCCGGCTGAGGCGTTGAGAGTAGGCACGTTGTGGCCCGCATTATTTAGTCCGTATACATCGAAGAAAACAAAGGAAAGGGCGGTGGAGAGCGATGGAGAAGGAGCAGCAGCCGAAGGCTTGTGACGCCAGATATTATGAACTGCTGGAGGAGCTGCAGGCGCTGGATTTTGTGCTGGTCGAGCTGAATCTGTATCTGAACACACATCCGGGAGATTTTCAAAGCATTGAGCAGTATAACAAATTCAGTCAGGAGCGCATGCGCGTGGCACATGAGTTTCAACAGCTATATGGTCCGTTGACCAATTTTGGTCATGCATTTTCCAAATATCCGTGGGAGTGGTCACAGACACCTTGGCCTTGGCAAGTCTAAAAATCGAAGGAGGCGTCCTGTACAATGTGGGTTTATGAAAAAAAATTGCAATATCCGGTGCGGGTAAGCAAATGTGATCCTCATATGGCAAAGCTGCTGATGGAGCAATATGGCGGTGCGGATGGAGAACTCGCGGCAGCTCTGAGATACCTGAATCAACGTTATACCATTCCTGACAAAGTGATCGGTGTGCTGAACGACATCGGTACAGAAGAATTTGCGCACCTTGAGATGATTGCAACGATGATCTACAAACTCACCAAGGATGCCACCATAGAACAGCTGGAGCAGGCCGGGCTGGATGCCCATTATGCAGCACATGACAGAGCACTCTTTTACAACAATGCTGCTGGTGTTCCCTTCACGGCCACTTATATTCAGGCCAAGGGCGATCCGATCGCGGACCTGTACGAGGATATCGCAGCCGAAGAGAAGGCCCGGGCTACATATCAATGGTTGATTGATCTAACGGATGACGTGGATTTGCAGGACAGTCTGAAATTTTTGCGGGAACGGGAGATTGTGCACTCGCTGCGCTTCCGGGAAGCCGTTGAAATTCTCAAGGATGACCGGGAGACGAAGAAAATTTTCTAGGGCGTGTCTGAAAACGCTGAAGGCAGCAGAGATTATCGGCAGTCCGTGAGGGCTGTCTTTTTTTGTGAGGAGAAATGAAAAAGGACGAATCAGAGGGATGTGTCCCTTAAATTCGCCCTGCAGGTATAAAATGATGATGCATAAATGCATTAATATTCAACAACCATGGCAACATTTTGCCACCCGGCGCCAACGGTCCAGAACAACACCTTGTCACCGCGCTGTACCTTACCCGAGGTAATGGCTCGATGCAGTGCTATAAACGGACTGCTGGTGGAGGTATAACCGAACTCGTCTCCAACGTATACGGCGATATCATCTGCGATGCCGATATTATCGGATACCGCACGGATATTCGCTATGGACAGCTGGGAGAAACAAGCGGCTTTGATCTCGTCCGGCCTGATCTCGTTTCGCTGCAGCAAGGTCCGAATTGATTCGGAGGCGGCGTCAACACAGATGGAATCGTCAAACGGTGTGAATTGGACATGAAAGGCTCCTGCATCTACTCCGGTGCTGCCCAGCTTGGCGAGTCCTTCGGCGGGGAATAACGAATTTTGATACACACAGGTGTCCGTCTGATAGATCGAATCGATAAAACCAACAGCGTGCTCATCCCGTTCAACAATGACGGCTGCGGCTGCATCTCCAAAATTAGCGAAGTATACCGGGTCATCCGGACTGGCGTGAGGAGCAATATAATCCGAGCCGATAATCAAGGCACGTTTGATTCGCGGATTGCCGAGCATTTGACGACTGACCTGTTCAAAGGCTGCCGTCATGCCTGCACAGTTGGCATTGCTGTCGATACAGATGGTGTGGGCTGCTCCGCTGATCAGATGATGAATCATTAAGGAATTCGTAGGGAAAATATACTCCGGTGTTTGGCTTGCGTACGCAATCAAGTCTATATCCTGGCCGGTGAAGCCGGTTTTGGCGAGAAGTTGTCGCGCTGCCTCAAGGGCCATAGTCAATGAATTTTCGTCATCACGATCAATCTTGTAACGCGAATCACGTCCGAGTGCTTTTAACAAACCGCGTATATCTACCCCTCTTGCATCAAAATGTTCAATGTAAAAGTCATTGTACACCTTGGTTTCAGGGTGATATATGTCGATATCTACAATACGAATTCCAGCCATCGTCATCCTCCTCGTAAGTGGCAAGACAGAGTTGTAACAAACGCCAGGTGATGCAGATCGTTACGCTGAAATAATCTCCAGATTGTCGAGCCCTACGGACCGGCCCAGTCGGGCAAGCTGCATTTTCAGAATGGCATTGTTCTCCAGAGTTAACACGACTTTTTGAAATTCATCCTTTTTGAACATGGTCAGGCATCCCTCAAGAAGAGGCACAATCTCAGGTGCAGTAACGTTAAGCTTTTTGCAGTCGATATCCAAACTGTACTCTTTGGTGTTGATGGAAGCGATGGTATCCTGATACGCCGAGATGGAACGAAGGCCATCCTCTTGGGAGAAGGAACCTTCCAACTCAATGTGCAGCACTTTCTTTGAAGCATCTGTCTTTAGATTGAAATTTCCCATTGCGCATAATCTCTCCTTCGTCATATGAATGAAAGCTATCCCTTATGGAATGAAGCAGTCCAATAGACCCTAAGACAAATGGTACAGGTCGGAAGGATAATTTACCCATATTATAAAGGTATTATTGTAAAAAGATCAATAAAAAGGTCGAATGTTGTATATATATGTAGAACGATGAATTATTGGATTTCCCTAAACGATAAATTTACTGAATTTTCCTTAACGAAATTTACTGAATTTCCTCAATAGTGGCAAGCAGCACATTAAATGCACTGATAATTCGCGGAGCACCTACACAAGGCGCGAGATGAAGCAGGATGCCCTTCAGTTCCTCCACGGTGATGCCCACACTTAGTGCCATGGCATAATGAACCCCGAGCTGCTCATACTGCCCCTGTGTAATTAAAGAGGAGATAATGGCAACTTCCTTCCACTGCTCTGTAATGGTTGTACGCTGAAAAATATCACCATATGCCGTTCCCATAATAAACTCGGACAGCTCTGGAAAATGTTCTTTGATTGGTGCAAGTGCCTTCGCACCATACTGACCGGAAAGTTTAGCAAAGCGGTCTAGCCCCTGTGTTACCTGATCACTCATGTCTCATACCTCCTAATTCAAATGGACTACCCGGTGAGCTGTTGGTGGAATTTCATCCCGATCGGTCAGCAGCTCGATGACAGCGACTTGTTTGAGCTTCAACGCGGCCTCCAGAGCAGTAGAGAACTGCGGCAGCGTTTCTGCGCGGTAGGCTGTGGCTCCCAAAGCTTCCGCAAATTGAACAGCATCCATCGGGACTTCATACAATGTGCCATCAATGCGGCCCGTCGTTTTTTCCATACCCTTCAGTGCCATATCCAGCTGTTTGTTGTTGACCACGATAAAAATGACAGGCAGGTTTTTGCAGACAGCAGTATTGATTTCCGTGCCCAGCATCATGAAACAGCCGTCTCCGGTAATACACACCACCGTCTCCTCAGGTGCAGCGGCCTTGGCACCGATTGCCATGCCAATGGCATTGCCCATGCAGGCGAAGTAGGCATCAAATATGAAACTGCCCGGTTTCTTCACTTTATATCGCTGTACGGCATGGAAGCCATGACTTCCATCATCTACGAACAACTTGTGATCATACGGAAGCATGTCACTCATTCGATCCAGCACAGCTGCGAGAGACAGATGTGGCAGCTCGGGTAATCGGGACTGATACGGTACAGGCTGGCTGAAACCTTCGGAGACAGCAGCAGGCTTCGGAGGCAGGATGCTCAGCAGATATTGCAGATTGTCTTTGATGTCGCCGGTAATATGTAAGGTTTTGGATTGAAGGATTTTGCCTACGAAGGTTGGGTCGGTATCTATCTGGATTAGCTGTGCCGGATGATTGTGCGGCTTGAGATTACAGAGCGTCATATCACTTAGCCTGGAGCCAAGCACAAGGTACAGATCACTTTGATTCAACAACTCGTCCCCATGCGGGAAGCCGCCTACGCCGCAGGGGCCGTGATACAAGGCATGATCCCATGCGATGGCTCCTTTGCCGCCGGGCGTTGTAATCACAGGAAGGTTTAACGTTTCAGCGAGCTGCCGCAGTTCCTCATGAGCCCCGGCGCGAGTTACCCCTTTGCCTGCAATAATTAAAGGATGCTGTGCTTGCTCGATTAGCGGCAGGATTCGATTCAGATTCGAGATGCTAAGTAATGGCTCAGGTTCGGGAATAGCAATATGGCAGGCGGGAAGCTGCTCGGTTTGTACGTCAAAAGGAAGACAGAGATGCACAGGGCCTTTGCTTGGACCAAGTGCAATAGAAATGGCATGGCTCAGAATGGTGCCAAAGTGATCTCCACGCTCGATGAGTTTGCTGAACAGTGTAGCGGGTCTGAACATTTCGGCCAGATCGGCCAGATATGAAGAGGAGTCCTGACATTGAGGAATACCCAGCTCCTGAATGGATTGATGACCCGTAAGGAACAGAACAGGCAGATTGTTGGCTTTGGCATGGGCCGCTGCCGTAAGCAGGTTGGTTCCTCCGGGTCCTGATGTAGCGAAGGCTACACCGAGACGACCTGTCTGCAGCGCGTACCCCGAGGCGGCAAAGCCTGAACTGGCCTCGTGGCGACCGGGGATGAATTCCAGACCGTGATCGACCATTTTCAGAAGAGCGGGACAGATTGATTTTCCGATAATACCAAATACATGAGTGACGCCCAGATTGCGCAGTGCTTCTGCCAAGTAATCCGCAACAGTTCTCACGCGTGAACACCTCGTTTCAAGTAGTAGGTTTTTAGAACCAGGCGGCTTATCCGATTGCACATGTTGGTATTTCTCTAAGGTTGTAAAAGGAATAATTCCTTGATATTAGAAATCGTATCTTTTTTTGTGTTTTCTTGTCAACACTTTCGTGAATCTAATTTCCTGATTCTAAAGTTGTGAACGCTTCAATTTTAATGAATTCGATTACATAAATGTGATGTATGTTCTACAACTAATTACCTATATGAATTAACGTAATGACGCAATGGTGCGATAATGTAATGATCGAACAGCGTATCTGACACAGGATTTCTGCTATACTGAAAGTGAACTGGAGGTAATTATGATGAATGCATTGAAAATGGCTGTGATCGGCCTGGGGAAAATGGGCTTACATATGATTGATCAAGCGAAGAATACACAGATGGAACGGCCCGTGGAAATTGCTGCGGTATGTGATGCCAATGACGAAGGTCTGAAAGCTTTTGCTGCAGCCCATCCATCTGTGAAAACATATCTTGACTACCAGCAGCTGCTGGACGAGCAGCAGATTGATCTGGTATACATTGCTGTGCCGCCGAGATATCATTATCCGGTCGTTATGGAAGCGCTGAAGCGCAATATTCATGTGTTCTGTGAGAAACCGCTGGCGAACAGTCTGGAAGAAGCAGGCCAGATGCTGGAAGCAGCCGAGCAAGCCGCAGAGCGGGCTGGAGTAGTTAACGCCATTCATTTCTCTATGCCGCATGAACCTGCGGTGCTCAAGCTGCAGGACATGATTAGACAGCATGCTGTAGGCAGCATTCGCAAAATAGATCTAATCCTGCAATTCCCGCAGTGGCCGCGCTCCTGGCAGCAGAATGACTGGATTACAAGCCGTGAGCAGGGAGGCTTCATCCTGGAGGTGGGCATTCACTGGATTCATATGATGCAGCAGGTGTTTGGGCAGCTTCATGTGCTGGAAGCCCGAGTGACTTATCCTGCAGATCAGCCGGATGCGTGTGAGCAAGAAGTCCAGGCCGTGCTTGCACTGTCTGATGGAACGCGCATTCATGTACAGGGCATTTCTCACTTTGCTGGCGAGGAACGGGTATCTATGGTTGTATACGGAACGGAAGGCACGATCGCGCTGGAAAACTGGGATGAGCTGATGAGCGGACCTATCGGACAGCCGCTGTCTGCGGTGGAAGTGCTGGAATCCTCAAGCGAGCTGCCTGTTCTGAAACATGTGATCAATCGTATACAGGGTAAACCCGGAAAAATATACACATTCCAGGATGGATATGAGGCACAAAAGGTGCTGGAGGCATTGCGGAAGAATTAATCGAAAGGAATGATGGATATGACGAAAAAAACGGTACTGCGCAAACCGGAAGCGATGATTTTTGATATGGATGGCACGTTGTTTCAGACAGAGACCTTGCTTTTGCCTGCCTACCATCAGTTATTTGATACGCTGCGTGCAGAAGGACATTTTGAAGGTGAAACGCCGCCGGAAGAGCGGATGCTGGGCAGTCTGGGCATGCTGCTGGAGGATATCTGGAAGGTGGTTATGCCTGAGGCATCGGAAGCGGCTCATCGCCGGGCAGATGAGTTGCTGCTGCAGCTGGAGATTGAAGGACTGGACGGTGGCAGCTCCAGGCTGTATCCCGGCGTGAAAGAAACACTTGAAGCGCTGAAGGCACAAGGCGTTCGTCTGTTTGTTGCCAGCAACGGTCTGGAGGATTATGTCAAGGGGGTGGCGTTCGCCCACGAGATTATGCCCTTGTTTGAAGGGGTATACAGTGCGGGACAGTATAAAACACCTTCCAAAATCAATCTCGTTCAGATTTTGCTGCAGAAACACCGGATTCAGGATGCATGGATGGTGGGGGATCGTTCCTCGGACGTCGAAGCGGGTAAAATGAATCATCAAACCGTCATTGGCTGTGCATATGCCGGATTCGGAAGAGACGAAGAACTGGCTGGATCAGATGCGCTGATCTCCGAATTTGCAGAGCTGCTGCGACTTTACGAAGAAGCGGAGTAAGCTGCTGCACGATTATAGAATACGATTCCACAAACCTGCATTACAGGCGTGATTGACGTCTGTGCAGGTTTTTTTGTTCTGATCACGCAGTCACATCCTCCCCTGTAGAAAGTTGATTTCCCTATCCCGCATCGGTAGTAAATCCCTCTATACTTTCATTCAAAAGCTATAGGGGGCCTGAAACTGATGAAACCATCCAAACTGAACGCCTACATCTTCATACTGCCAAGCCTTTTCCTCACACTGGTATTCGGAATCTATCCGTTGTTATGGGCTCTGCGTTATATGTTCTATGACTATCAGGGCATCGGCAAACCCGTGTTTATCGGACTGGATAACTTCGGGCGGATTATACGGGACGGACAGTTCTGGGAGTCTGTCAAAAATACAGGGGTTTACGCGCTCGGGAAACTGGTCGTTACGATCCCGCTTTCACTCATTCTCGCTATTATTCTGAATCGCAAGTGGCGTGGCCGTTCGTTATTCAGAGCGGTATTTTATCTTCCGACCATCTTCAGTGCTTCGGTTATGGCTATCGTGTTTTTTATAATTTTCAATTCATATAACGGTATTCTGAATCAGCTGCTGCTCAAATATCACATCATTGGCGAGCCGATCAGCTGGCTGGGGGCGGATCATGCGATGCTGACGACCATCATCATTGCCATCTGGGGCGCTGTCGGCAACTACATGTTGTTGTTCATCGCAGGCTTACAGAGCATTCCAGAGGAACTATATGAGGCGGCTTCATTGGACGGGGCGAGTGAGTTTCAGAAGCTCCGCAACGTAACCATTCCGCTGCTGGGGCCAGTTCTGCAGATGATCATTATGCTTGCCATCACAACCGCGCTTAAAGGTTACGAGAGCATTATGGTATTAACCGAAGGAGGCCCGTATGGGAAAACAGAGGTTATGTACCTGTACCTGTTCAAATTGCTGTTCCCGGTATCGGCAGATACGCAATCCCTTCAACAGCTGGGATACGGAAGTGCAGTCGGCTTCACAACGGCTCTCATGGTAGGTGCGGTTACGCTTATTTACTTCCAGATTTCCAAAAAGCTTAATGATGTTTACTAAATGAATGAACAGGAGGAAACGATGATGACTCAAACCGTGCTTGCACCTTCAAGTTCAAATGCTACAGGCTCATTCAGGTGGGCGCGCTGGACCAAACGAACAGTGCTCTTTATATTTCTGATTATCATTGCGCTATTATCGTTGTTCCCGATTGTTCTTGTACTGTTAGGTTCATTCAAATCCAATCAGGAGCTGACAGGCGGAGCAACCATCTGGCCGAAAATATGGCAGTTCACGAATTATGCCCAGGCATGGAAAACTGCGAATTTTTCCGGTTTTACCATCAACAGCGTTTTTGTAAGCATTGCGACAACCGTGGGCACATTACTGGTATCTTCCATGGCAGCTTATGCAGTAGACCGGGTTAACTTCAAAGGGAAAAAAGCCTATACCTTGCTCATGGCGTCCACCTTGTTCATCTCCATTGGAGCGGTGGTGCTCCGTCCGCAATTTGATCTGATGGTCAAACTCGGATTAAACAATTCATTATGGGGCGTCATCATTATACTAATCAGTGCTCATGCCGCAACCTATTTTATTCTGGTCGGTTTCTTCAAAAGCATCCCCCGTGAGCTGGATGAGGCGGCCATGATCGACGGCTGTAATTTCTTCACTACGTACTGGCGCATTATTTTGCCGCTGCTGCGTCCGGGTCTGGCGGTTGCCGGTTTGGGTGTGTTCCAGAACTCATGGAACGAGTATATCCTTCCTTTTGTATTTACGATGAGCAATCCCAAGCTGCAAACATTGCCTGTTGGTCTCGCGAATCTGCGCTACGGAATCGGAGCAGCGGCAGAGGTGCAGTTGATGATGGCTGGGGCCTGCCTGTCGATTTTGCCATTGTTAATCGTGTATATTTTTGCCAATAAATCGTTTATGCAAGTTACGCTTGGGGCTGTCAAAGGCTAGGCGGCCAAACGGAACAATCGAGATTCAGGGGATGGTATTCCGAGCAGATTCCGCTGTGCTATACTCTTGTTAAAATTACAGCGGACAAGGCCAGCCCTCGTTCAAGGAGTGACCGCCTATCATGTCTTACTTCTACCAGATGTCCTTGAAAAAACGGATACAGCTTATATATATTTTTCTCGTTGTTTTATGTATCAGTGTAACGGGCATATGCTCTTATCTCTTTGCTGCCCGGAGCATAGAGCGGAATGCCTTGCAGCTGAAACAAAGCATTCTGAACAAGTCTGTGCAGGTCATGGACGAGCATCTGCGCCACATCGTCGTTTCTTCTTATTCGTTTATGCTGAGTGATACGTTCTCTCAGGTGATGCAGGATGTTCGCAATCATAATGAAACCCGTTATTATCAGAATCTCTCCCTGCTTCAGACGACCTTTGCGCAGCTGAAGCTGGTAGAGCCGCTGATTGATACGGCGTATCTCAAGACACCGATCGGAAATTTTTTTCCAACAAAGGATTTTCCGAACCAGAGCACTGCTTTTGAGCAGGAATACGGAGAATATGTGAAGCAGCCAGGCTGGAATACGATGTGGTTCGGCTCACATCCGAGTCAGCTGTTCCAATCCAGAGGGAATGTGCTGTCCTTGCTGCTCAAGCCGATTGTGGTGGATAATCATACATTTTCGGAAGTATACATGGTTGTGAACATGAGAGAAGCCGCTATGCGGGATATTCTGAATCAGGATTTGATGAACAATCAGGTACAACTGTTTTTGCTGCATCGAAATGGAGATGAGATCATTCGTCCCGGCTCGGGCACATTTGATCTGGTAACGGAGCCAGGTTTCGCACAGCTCTTGAATTCCGGCTCGGGCGACTTTACCTATACGAACGTACAGGGAGAAGACATGCTGGTGAATTATTCATCTCTTTCCATGAATGAGGAATGGGTGATGGTGAGCGTTCAGTCCAAGGCCGATTTGTTGTCACCGCTCAAGAAAATCCGGTGGCTCGTTATCCTTATTATGCTGTTCTGCATACTGCTTGCACTCGGGTTATCCGACCTGTTATCCTCCGCACTCTTGAAACCGCTCAACAAACTGCGCCGGCTCATGGTCGAAGTGGAATACAATGATCTGGATGTAAGATTCCGCAGCAAATATGATGATGAGGTCAGTGCAGTGGGACACCGGTTTAACCGGATGCTGGACCAGATCCAGATTTTGTTTGAAGAGGTGCGGGCCACGGAGCAGGACAAGCGGCGACTGGAAGTGAAGGCGCTGCAGGCTCAGGTTGACCCCCATTTCCTGTACAATACCTTGAATACGATGTTCTGGAAAAGCGAGAGCGGAGAGAAACAAGATGTGAGCGCTATGATCGTGTCACTCTCCCTGCTCTTCAGACTTGGCCTGAATGACGGAAAGGATATTACCACCGTTGAGCAGGAGATCAAACATGTCGAGCAGTACATGCAACTGCAGCAGAAATGCTACGAGGACTTGTTTGAATACCGAATCGAGGTGCACGAGTCCTGCAGAAGCATTGAAATTTTGAAAATTTTGCTCCAGCCTCTCGTAGAAAATGCGATACTGCATGGCTTTAATGACAAAGAAGATGTGGGATTTATTCTGATCCGAATAGAATGTCATGAGCACACCCTGCGCCTGGAGGTCGCTGACAATGGATGCGGCATGGACATGGCCAAAATTCATGCTGAAGAGCTGCCAGCAGGAGAACGAAAAGGGTACGCCATATCGAATCTCGTTGACCGATTAAACCTGCAATACGGCGAACAGGCTTCGCTTGGTTTTCAGAGTGAAATCAATGTGGGAACCACGGTGGTTATCACCATTCCCATCAGCTAGGAGGGAGCGGTACGTATGGAGCAATTGACGATGTGTGTCATGGATGATATTCAGGCTGTAGTCAAAGGCATAACGTCCACTATTCCGTGGCAGGAGCATGATGTCCGGATTGTTGGCACAGCGAACAATGGAGAGCAAGGCTGGTCCCTTCTGGTGGAACAGCAGCCGGATATCGTGATTACAGATATCAAGATGCCTCGGCTCAGCGGACTCGAACTCATGAAGCAAGCAATGGATGCCGGACTGCCGTCCAAATTTATTTTTATCAGCGGGTATTCCGATTTTCAATATGCCCAGGAAGCGATCAAGCTAGGCGCCTTTGATTATCTGCTTAAACCGTTTACCCCGGAAGATATTTTGGGCGCAGTGCTCAAGGTAAGACAGGTGATTGAGAATGAACAAGCAAAGTCAAAGCAACTGCAGAAGCTCAAGCAGAAAGCGGTCAGCAGCAGTGAATATGAACGTCAAAGCTATCTTCTCGGCTTGCTGCGGCACGAGATTGGCGGGTTTCTGAATGAAAGCCGATGGGATGAGCTGCACATTGAGCTGGATTCCTCAAATCTGAATGTGATGGTCATTGAGGTGGACGGGTATACACGCTGCGGTTCCACGATGCATCTGGATGCAGAAATTGTTCCCTTTGCCGTGCAAAACATTGTGAGCGAAACGCTGAATCGATATACCCGTAGCGTTGTGCTGCGTGAAAGCCGATATCGGCTGGCCGCGATATTCAACACCTCCGAGCAGATTGAAGTATCCGAGCTCATGGAGCAATGTCGTCACAATGTAGAGCAGTACAGCAAAAAGACCATTTCGATCGGACTGGGCACGATGGCCCGCAGACCTCAGGAGATCTGGATGTCCTACGCTAACGCTGATAAAGCCATATCTTATCGCTTTTACAGCGAGGGGAATTGCATTTTTCAGTATGCAGAGCTGGAGAATCAGGAGGTGGTCGCCCCGGTGTATCCCTTGGAAAAGGAAAAGGAGCTCTTCTATGCGCTGAAATGTGGCAATGAGTGCAGTTGTCATCGGATCATTGATGAGATTCTGGAGTCATGGCAAAATGCCAAGGGCTTTCCTGAGCCGCTAACGATGATACGCCTTTTGTCCGGCTTGGCCTTTGCCATCTACCGCGCGTTCTGTGATGAGATTACAGAGGAGGAGCGTCTTCGTCTGGAGGCTGATCTGACTGTGCTTGAAGCGATGCGCTCGTTAACCTTCGATGGCTGGGGAGCTTACATCAAACATTTCAGCAGTATGGGCTGTGAGATTATGGACAAAAAAAGACTCACGGATGTGAAACAAGCCATCAGCAAATCCCAGGAATTTATCAGCATGAATTTGTCCGAAAACCTGACATTGCAGACTTGTGCCCAGTCAGTTCATTTAAGTCCAAGCTACTTTGCCAATGCGTTCAAAAAGGAGACAGGCATGACCCTGATCCAGTATATTACGAAGCTGAGAATGGAAAAGGCGAAGGAACTGCTCGTTGCAGGTGTGCAGGTGCAGGAAATATGCCAGATGCTGGGATATGAGGACAGGCCTTATTTCAGCGGTCTGTTCAAGAAGTATTGCGGCATGACACCTACTCACTTCAGGCAGATGTATGAGAACGGATAAGGACATAGATCGTTATTTTTCCCACCATGCATAGTCAGAATGTCCCTCACTTCGACATCAAGAGAGCGTTTATCATTACGTTAACGGGTAGCCAAACAAGGGTTGTCCATACAAGCATAAGGGGGCATTTCAATGGTTAAAAAGTGGATGATGACTACACTAAGTGCTGTGCTTGCATTAACGATGGCTGGTTGTTCTACGGATAGTGGAACGAAAACAGACGGGGGAACAGCGGCGGGTGGCGGAGAACAGAACAGTGGCAAAACGAAAGTGGTCTATTGGACTCCGGACCGTCATGACGCTGATTTCATGAAATCCAAGATTGATCAGTTCAACCAGAACAACAAAGACAACATTGAAGTGGAAATGACCGTCATGGGAGATAATTATCCACAGGCCGTAGATATTGCTTTTGCGAGCAAACAGGCTCCCGACGTTTTCCAAGTCAATGATTTTCAGACCTATTATCAGAAGGGGTATCTTGCCCCAATCGACGGCTACATGAGCGAAGAGATGAAAACGACGTTCAAGAACAGTCTGATTGAAAATAAAAACACTATCGACGGTAAAATCTATTCCCTTCCAAACACAGGCCAGATCTGGAGACTGGTGTACAATAAAGATATTTTCCAAAAAGCAGGCATTGCTGCTCCGCCTAAAACAATTGCAGAGATGGTAGCGGATGCAAAGAAAATTACCGAGGTCGGCAAAAGTGAAGGCATCTATGGCTTTGCCAGCCCGTTCAAGAGTGGCAGCGGTTTCTGGAGAGCGGCAAACACCATCGCTGGTGCAAGCACCAACGTGGGTATCGACGGGTTTAACTACAAAACAGGTCAGTTTGACTTCAGTATGTACAAATCGATTGCCGAGGCACTTCGCCAAATGAACCAGGACGGCAGCATGCTGCCAGGGGTGGAAAGTCTGGATATCGATCCGCTGAGAGCGCAATTCGCACAAGGCAAAATCGGTATGTACATCAATCACTCCGGTGAGCCGGGCGTGTATAAGGATCAGTTCCCGACCAAAGAAAACTGGGGCGCTGCGCCTGTACCAACCGATGATGGCACGATTAAAGGAGCTTCTCAGGTTATTGGTGGTTCTTACATCGGCATCAACGCGGATTCCAAAAATAAAGAGGCGGCATGGAAGTTCATGGAGTATGTCTACAGCACAGATCTTCAAAGCGAATACTATGAGAAAGGTTATGGTATTTCACTGATTCCTGCCGTGCTCAGCTCCGGTAAAAAACCAAGCATTCCTGGCATTGAAGGTTTCCTGCCGAAAAAATTTGACGCCATCTTCCCGGCAAATCCGGGTATCATTACGGAAAGCTCCCTGGAAGGTATGAAATGGGCAGAAGCCTTCTCCGCTTATGTATTCACTGGCGGTGATCTGGATGCTGTGATCAAAGATCTGGATACTCGTTATAATGCAGCACTTGAGAAAAGCAAAGCGGCTGGCCTGACCAAGGTAACGGCTGATCCATCCTTTGATTCTTCAAAGCTTCAAGGTAAACTGTCTACTGAAGAGTAAGCACTGCATAGGGCGGCCGTCGTCTACACACTTCGGCCGCTTCTATTTAATAGAAAATCATCTTTATTTTATGAAGAGAGGGGTAGAACAAATGATCATTAATCAGCAATCCGTTGAGCCACACATCATTAATGAGACAAGTTCGCGTAAAATTTTAGGTATGGGCGGTACACTGATGATGGTGGAGGTTACGTTCAGCAAAGGTGGAGTCGGTGAAGTTCACTCCCACGATGCGCATGAGCAGGTCAGCTACATTGTCAAGGGAAGCTTTGAGGTTCAGGTGGGAGATGAAACACGTATTCTCAAAGCCGGAGACAGCTTCTATGCCGGCTTGAATGTGCCTCATGGTGTAAAGGCGCTGGAGGATGCGGTCATACTGGATGTGTTTACACCGTTTCGTCAGGATTTCCTTGAGGCAGACCAATGAATGACTTTTACCTTTCAGCTGACGAACTGCAGCAGGCGGCACTTTATTACCAGCAGCATTTCCCGGAGGAAGCACGTAATTCAGTGATGATCGCCAATCGTGCCGTGTTGAATGAATTCATCGTACCGTATACCAATGATCTGACGAACTGGATTCCCCTCGGAACACCGGTGGATTGGCTTCATAATCCAACGAACGACCTGGAATTTACCTGGGGTATCAACAGACACTGGCATATGCTTGATCTGGGTAAAGCCTATCTGATGAAAGGCAATCCGCTGTATGTGACAACTTTTATAGATCATTTTCGTACCTGGAGAGAGCAAAATCCGGTACCCGTTGATTTGCCCTATGACGAGGCTGTATATTTTCAGAAGCCGGGCCCATGGCGTTTGCTTGAAACAGGTCTGCGTGTGCAATCGTGGATTGCAGCGCACAAATATATGGAAGAAAGTCCACAGCTGGACGAGGCTTTTCGCAGTGAATTTCTGCAGGGGCTGGAGGAGCACGCGGAGTTCCTGACACATTATCTGGGCAGTACGGAGATCAATCATGCCATTATGCATATGCAGGGTTTGTTCATGATTGCGGCATTCTACAAGGAGCACCCGCGCAGTCCTTTCTGGCGTCAGGTTGCTGCAGAGCGACTGGAGCTGTGTCTGCTGCATCAGTTAAATGAGGAAGGCATTCAGGTGGAGCTGAACACCCATTATCACAACGCGAGTATTGAAATGTTCGGCACACCTTATCTGCTCGCAGGCATTACGGGACACCCGTTCTCGGCATGGTATGGAGAGTGCCTGCGGAACATGGCTGCGTTTACCGAGGCCATGATCAGACCGGATCATCAATCGACAGGCATCGGGGATTCGGACTGGCGGAGCGATGGTCGTCAGCGGCTGACGCTGCTGGGTGCGATTTTGAACGATGAGGATTTGATCGCAAGGGGGACGGACAGCTCGGAGTGTCTCTGGTTAGTCGGCGCAGCCAAATATGAGCAATGTGTCAGGCTGCAGTCGGAGGCCGGACGTGTTCTGCCAAGTCGCTCCTTCGCGCAGACAGGGTACTATATCATGAGAGATGAGTGTCACTATTTGTTCTTTGATGCAGCCCCGATGGGCGGAGCGCACGGTCATGCCGATGCGCTGAATATCGAGTGGATGTGGAACAAGCGCTTGTTCTTCACCGATACCGGACGTTATACGTACGAGGAAGGACAATGGAGACATTATTTCAAAAGTACACGGGCACATAACACGGTTACGATCGACGGGGCTGACCAAACCCCTTATGTATCTACACAGCAGTGGGGTCAGCCTGAGGCAAAAGCGATAACTCATCGCTATGAAAGTCATACATGCTATCACTTTATTGATGCTTCCCAGGATGGATACACACATTTGCCAGATCCGGTAACGCATCGCCGCTGGGTGCTTGCGGGTAAAAGTGTACCTCTGCTGCTGATTGTGGACTGGCTTGCTGCAGAGAACACCCATACGCTGGAGCAGCGGTTCCATCTGCATCCTGAAGCGCGACTTGTGCTGGTCAAGGACGACCTTGCCAAGCAGCGGGCGGGCATTCGATTTGACCATGCTCCTGACAAGGTGTGCATCAAATTTGTGATGGAAGGAAAGGGCAGGGAAACGTTTGACATCACCAAACAAGAGGGATGGATTTCCGAAATGTATGGCTCGAAGTCCGAAACGGCTGTGCTTCAGGGCAAAGCGCAGTTTTCAGGCAAGGTGGGCGTTGCCGCGATCTGCCTGCCATCGAATGAGGTAGAAGATGCCATTCAAGTGATGGACTACACACTGGAACCAGAGCGCATGAGGATGACGCTGTCTTATACGTATCAGGGCCAGGAAGGTCGGATTATGATTGATGAGCACAAGGTAAGCTGGGCCTAGATGCAGGGAGATAGTCTGCAAAAGATAGTTAATAAAGCGGAATAAAACAGGATTGAGGTTCAAGCTGATGAACCTTCAATCCTGTTTTATTTCCTAAATACGTTTTTCATCTCACCTTGCGGCCTCGTTTCATCCTTGCAGCTTTTGTAACCGGTCTGGGAGAAGGTTTGCTGACTATGCCTTCTGACCCTTCTGACCGATTGCGGTATACCCACAAAGCGTATTCCAGAGGCTGTGTAATCGCTTTGGAATAGATGCTGCGCTCACCAATGCGGGCAAAGACTTCGCGAGCAGGCTTGGGGTTAACCTCCAGCAGATAGATGTGTCCGTTTTTGTCTATCGCCAAATCCAGCGCAAGCTCGCAAAGGGCCCCATACGTATCCTCCAGAAATGTAGCCACATCAATCCCGAATTTCCCGGCAGTTGCCGTTACTTCTGACCGAAGTTCCTCTTCGGGAATCCACTGCTTTAATAATCGTTCCATGGCAACGGCCTGACCACCGCCATGCAGGTTGGAGGTGACACTTTTCTCTGCGCCCATCCGTCCTGCGCAGCCCGTAAGCTCCCACTTGCCTTCTCCATTTTTCTGGACCAGCATACGGTAGTCATGCACTCTCCCATTGGGGAGCTGAAGCTGAATTCCTTTTTGCACGAGATATTTATCTTTCATGTTCCAGTGCTGGAGAAGCGGGCCGAGTCTGGATAGATGCACCCTGCGTGGTGAGATGATACGCCGCTTCTGATCCCGGCCCTGAACCAGCACCGTATTAGGCTCCTTGCTGATGCGCTCCACGCGCAGAATACCACGCCCGCCCGTGCCGTTGATCGGCTTCAGGTAGATCAGCGAGGAAGCCTTCAGCATACGGTTGACATCGGACATATCCTGAAACAGCACTGTCTCGGGCAAATGCTGCCGGAAGGACGGTTTCTCGGAAAGTGTCTGATGAATCGTCCACTTGTTACGGAGCGGACGATTGAGGAAGAGCAGATGCCCATACTTTTGACGAAAGGCAAGCAGCTGCTGGAAACGATGGTTGCGTTGAATGCGGCACCGGTCGAAAATCAGATCAGGGAATGTACGCCATTCCCTGGACCATCCTTTTTTTTGATCATACACCATCGCTTCGATCTGCCTGCCGCCGGAATGCACATCTGCAGGAGTGAAAACGTAAATATCGAGTCCCCGTTTGCGCCCTTCAAGAATCATCCGGCGATAGATGCTTCGTTCTTCAAGAGCGCGGTGTTCGTTCAAATACAACGTCATAATACCCAGAACAGGTGAGGACACAAACAATCACCTTCTTTGTATACAGATTTCTGTCCGTCATCGAGCAGACTGGCGGGCGAGATAAGCGCTGTACTGGAAAATGCGCTCCAGTGAACGCCGTCTGATCTGTGGCTCGTCGAACTTCATCGGCTTGGCATTGGCTTCAAAGAACCAGATTTCCCCCAGATCATCTACACCCAGGTCCATCGACATTTCTCCCAGCTTATAACCTGAACCTCGTTCAACCTGTCTCGCAATCATCAGGGAAGTGGACTTTACCCGCTTCATCAGGGCTGTTGTCATCTCTTCCCCGAACAGATCGGTGAGCAGTTTCTCGGGATCTTCGACTGTACCACCTCGAGGCACATGGGTTGTGATGCTGCGGGAGCCTGCCAGCCGTGCCCCGATCCCGGTCACACTCCACTGCCCCTTGCCGTTTTTCTGTACAAGCACACGGAGGTCAAAAGGACGTTTATGAGAGGAGGCCAGCTCGATGCCCTGCTGCATGATGTAAGGCGTGTGCCCGGTTTCCTTGCGAATCCTTGCCCAGAGCTTGGATAATGTTGCTGCTTTGTAGGTCATGCTTTTTCGAGTATTTTGTATTTTAAGCCGATACGGCAGTTTTTCTTTTTCCTGAAATTTGAGCATCATAATACCTTTGCCCGCTTTGCCGCTCTCCGGCTTGAGATACAGATAAGGATAGGTTCGCAGCACCGTGCCAAGTGAAGACGCACTCCGCATTCGCCGGGTATGTGGAATCAGCCTCTGGGTGGACTTGGATTTTTTGAGCCATTCAAACAGATTCCATTTGTTGAAAAAGAACGGGTTATACAGCTCGATGCCGGATTGAAGACATTCGTCAATTTTGCGCTGAACGGAAGGTTTGCGCTCGTCTTCCCGATTCGGAATCCGGTTATACAAAACATGAGGGAGCGGGAACGGCTGTGAAATCCATTTGCCGCTCCCTTTGTTGTACGTATATCCCTTCACTGTAGGTCCAGTCACATCAAGGTCGCGGACCGTCACAATATAAACGACATATCCCATGCTCTCGCCCGTCTGCAAAATATCCTGAAAATTTTGATGATTCCCTCTGAACATTCGCTGTTGATCATGCATGGTGAGCACGGCGATGACGGGTTTGAAATCATCGTGAAGGCTCATCAAATACCTTCCCTCTTCCGAAATTTGCTCAGATACAGGCAGTGCTCCAAAATGTGTTCCACCGATGATTTTCCCTCCAGCCGGAGTGAAGGGTGACGGAAGATGGAGCGCCCGGGTTTGGCGTTCGCTTCGAACATCCATACATGTTCCTCCTGATCAATGCCCAGGTCAAAGCCAATCTCACCAATCAGATGCTGGTGCTGGGATTCAATCGCCTGGGCCAGTGTGATAGCGACGGCTTTCGCCTGCTGCAGAACCTCGCCCGCCCGTTCTCCAAAATTGCGGCTGAGTGCCTGTTCAGGCGTCATCAGAGAACCGCCATTTTTGATGTGAGTGGTTACACTTCCGCGTCCTGCCTTTTTGGCCCCGATGCCAACAACGACCCACTGGTTGTTTCCGTTTTTGTGCATGTGAAAACGAAAATCAATCGGGCAATTATCAATCTCGATCAGGCGTATTCCCTGTTGAACAACGTAACCACGCAGGTGCTTGCCATGTCTGCCCTGGAGCATGCGCATCAGGCTGTTAAAGGAGCCAAAGCGAAGCAGGGCATTGCCGCCCTTTTTACGATACCGTGCAAAATATCCGCGTTTGGGCGAATAGGTCAAGCGATAGATTCCGTTGCCGAGGCTGCCTGCGGTTGGCTTATAATATACGAACTGGTGCCGCTCCAGCATTTCCTTCATTTGTTCCACCGTAGGATTAGTGATGGACTCGGGGATATAACGTCCTGCGGTCGGCTCGTTCTCCAGCAGGTTGTATATATCTGATTTGTTGAAGAAGCTCCAGTTGAAAAAAGGAATTTTGCGGCGAATAAATCGCTCCCGCAGCTGATTGATGGCTGGTGAGAAGTCAGAACGGCGGCTCGGCAAACGATTGTAAACCACATCCGGCAGCGGCACAGTTCTGCGGATAAAGCTGCCGCTCTCGTTCAGAAAGTAACCGGAAACCGTCTCGTTCTGCCAGTTGATATCCCGCGGGGTGAAGGCATAAATATAAGATTTACGGCTTCCTTCACGAAGAAGCTGCTTGATGAATCCTGTACGTGAACCAAACGGATTCGAGCTTGAGGATGAGCCGTCGGATAACACGCCGATGAGCGGGCCTAACTGAACCTCATCATTCTGAAGGTTGCGAAGATAAATGCTGCCGCGTTTGGGTACGTTCATTAGATTACGAATGCCGGATGCCAGATACAGATGTTTCCCGGCCTTGCGAATCGGTTTGATGGTAGCAGGCACGCGATCACGGCCAAAGCGAAGGTGAATTGTTTTTTTGCCGGACAGGTTGAGGCTTTTCATTAAAGCATTGGATACATAGACTACTTTTTCGGGTTTTTGAGTGAAATGCAGATTACAAAAGGTCAAACTCATGATTTATCCTCCTATCCTGAAAAAGATCCTTGTGCTCCATGGCAAGCAGGCATTACAGGCCCTGGCCGCCTGGAATCAGGATGCGTTTCAGGCCAGCTTTGCTGGATGAATTCGGCATTTTCATTGGACGCGAGACGTCCGCGAGAACAATTTGCTGCAGCAGATAACGGGCATAAGCAAGCGGCCGTGTATACGTCAGGGCGTGCATGTGTTCATCCTTGGCTTCCGCAAATGAAGTGCGGCCTGGCTTGGAGTTCACTTCGATCAGCCACAATCTGCCATCCGCATCCGCTCCAAAATCCAGACCCAGTTCTGCAAGCCTGCCGAAACGGCTCTCCAGCAGCGGAGGGATGAGAGCAGCAGCATGCCTGATTTGCTGCAGCAACAGTGCAGCCTGGTCTGTACCGTATCGTTCGGTAAGGTATTCATCAGTTGGATACGCGGTGCCCCCGCCGTGAAGATTCGAGGTGAGAGAGCCTTCGGGGCCTTCGCGTACCATGCAGCCTGTGAGCGTCCAGCGGCCATGCCCGTTTTTTTGCAGCAGCGCCCGGATATCAAATACTCTTCCGAAATGGCTAAGCTCCAGATAAGGCTGCACAATCATCTTTTGTACAGCCTGATGTGATTCCAGCCAGGAAGATACGTCCGATGCTTGCTGAAATGTCTGATGAAAGTATTCGTTGTCTGCGTTTCGGCCCTCAACAATCCAGGCAGATGGCGTCTTTAGGGTAGACAGACGAAAGGTGTTTTTGCCATGAGTTCCTGATGCGGGTTTGAAAAATAAACCTTTGGGCCAGCGCGCAAGCCAACTTTCCCAGGGAATAGACGATCCCACCCGTGAAGTAGGTATGAGCACTTTGCGAAGCGGACCAGGCCCCGACAGAGCTTGATAAATGTCCCATTTGCCAGGCAGACTGGCTGACCATGAGCGCTCCCGCAGGCTGCATGCAGGGGGCAGAAAGGCTTCAATCTGCTGCCTTGCCCTTCGAGAGAGAGGCCGCAGGCAGCGGTTCATAACCAGATCAATGGTTGGAATGTGAACGGCCAGCCACTGCTTCTGATTTTTCCAGTCGTAGATGTAACCTCTGCGAATGTAACTCTCACTCAAGCTGGATGGAATGGGAATGACAACAATTCGCATCCCGTATCTGGAGCTTCCCATACTGAGCCGGCGGCAGAAGTATTCATCTGCGAAAGGAGGTGCCCCTGTTGTTTCGCGGACGAGGACAGCCATCGTATAGCGCTGCATAGATGTAAGCATAATGCTGCACCTCCTTCATAGGATGAACTTCAAAATCCGGCCAGATATGTGGAGTATTCAAGCATGGCCTTGACCGAAGGGCGAATTTTGCTTTCGCTCAGCGGTGTATTATCATTTTTGGATGGTTTGGAATTGACCTCAAGCAGCCAGACACGTCCGCTCGTATCCAGAGCCAGATCAATGCCAAGTTCGCCAAAATGGGCAGGAATAGCACTCTCGATGCCTTTGGCAATATCCAGGGCGGCTGAATGTAGTCCTGCATACGCCGAAGCTTTCGCACTACTGGACAGCTGTGTTTTGGACACAGCCTCCTTCACCGTGCTTAGACTTCCGCCCCGTGCCAGATTGGACACATAATGACTGCCGCCTGCAATGCGGGCAACGATGGAGGTTACGCTCCATTTGCCCGTTTTGTTCTTCTGCACAAGCGCGCGGAAATCAACAGGTCTGCCGCTGTTATCAATCAGGGTCAGCCCTTGCTGGATCTGATAACGCGTTGTTTTCATTTTTCCGGACATACTGGCATACAGTTTATCCAGTGAAGCATAAGTTTGCTTGCGGGTACCTCCGACACTTGTCGCCAGAGTCATAAAACTTCCGTCCGGCTGGCGGGATACCCGGATGATGCCTTTGCCCAGTGAGCCGCGTACCGGCTTCAGAAAGATGACCGGATAACGCTGACACATCGTCTTGAGCATGCTGGATGCTTTGAGTAAATGGGACTCAGGCAGAACCCGCTTAAGTGTCGGGATGGACTTGAGTGCGTCAAACACTTCATTTTTGTCCAGAAACTTTTCATTGAAGGTGTGTGTGCCGTACAGCGATTTTACTTCTTTCATAAAATGCTGTACGCTAGGTTTGTTCTCGAGTTTGCGGGACGTCAGCCGGTTATTGACTACATCTGCTATCGGCAGAACGGTCTTTTTCCAGCCCTCATCATACACCCAGCCTTTCATATAGCCGGTTACTGCTCCGATGTCCTCTGGTGTGAAAAAGGATACATAGGCGCCCTGCTTTCGGCAGGCATGCACTAATTCCTGGCAGAACATCGTAATAGAGCCAAAGGGCCGATCAGGCTGATCGGGGTAATCCTGGCTGACCATAACGCTGATGTAAGGTCCCAGGCGAAGCGTATGGCTGGAAGCACGGTAAGATACCCTCAGGACCGAACGGGGCACAAGGCCGGTTTTGCTGGCTACCGTCTGATTCAGTCTCAGCCCGTCATACCGGGGAACCGGAATGACGGTAACTTCACGGCGGTAAGAGCCGAATTGCAGCTGAAGAGGCCTTCCTGAAGGAATCTTGAGTGCCTTGAGGACCCCTTCGCCCAGCATGATGACGTCGTCCTGCAGGATGCCCGAGCCGGTAACCTGTATCGTTACTTTTTTAGTGGACATCACGGATCTCCTTCCGGGCGGCAGCTTGATGTCTGATCTTGAAGTTGAACGGCATCTGAACATGGCATGTGCTTCATCATATGAGGACATATACCCCTTGGTGATTGACCCACCCGGAATTAAATGTGTTTGATTTGGGACTTTTCGGGCGGCTTGATCCAGAGCTTTGGTTTGAGAGCATAGCAATACGAATTCACATGGATGAAACAACCAATTCGAGGAGGAATCATAATGAATATTTATGACAAGGCCAATGATCTGGCAAAAGCGTTGAGAGAAAGCACGGAGGTAGAGGAGATTACTTCTGCGATGAAACTGATTGAATCCGATCCGGAAGCGAAAGCGATGCTGGATAACTTCCGCAATCAGCAGATGGAACTGCAGCAGCGGATGATGAGCGGGGACATGCCTGCACCGGATGAGATGGAGAAAATGGAGAAGCTGTTCGAGGTATTGAGCCTGAACCTGAACATCCGCCGTCTGTTTGATGCAGAGCGTCGTCTTAGCGTAATTATCGAAGATGTTAACAAAATTATTGCAGACAGCCTCGCTCATCTGTACGGCGGAGCGGAAGCCTAAGACAGACACGAACTTGTCCGTTTTTTCTCTAAACCTCTCATATTACTTCTGAATCGTTCATAGACTAGCAATATAGAGTTGACCTATATAAGTTGAACTCATCATTTATACTGAAACGGAGAGGACAGAAAAGACCTAAAAAAGCGAAGCTAAAAGCTTTCTAAAAGAAAGCTGCATCGGAAGCATAAGCCTCGCCTTTATCACCAGATTTTCCCTTTTGAAAAAGGAATCGAAAAAATCTGGGGATAACAGCGATTGGAAGGTTATTCTGTCATTGGAGTGAAACGTATAAATAACTTTGGTTCGACTTATCACAGATCAACGAACGAAGGAGCTGTGAATGGTGAAGAGGTTGAATAAAACAAAGCATGTTATCTATCTGCTGGTTGCATTGTCGATGCTGGTCATTGCACTTCCGCGAATTTCCTTTGCCGGTGGGTTGGACTGGGTTAATATTTTTGGCATCGTATGGGTGCTGTTTTCCCTGTTGATTGTAGGAGCTCACCTGCATTTCATTCTTGGTGTCGATGAGGAGAAGAAACGTGCGCTGGAGGCAGTACGACGGGCGAAGCTGCGGCAGTGGGAGATGAAGCTGCTGGACAAGCAGGAACAAAGAAAGTCTGTATAAAGATTGCACGGGTCCTGCCCGTGTACCTGAATAAGACCGGAATCCTTGATTGTTATAGGGTTTCGGTCTTTATTTGTATGCAGACGTGGTGAAGGCACTTTGGAATAGAATGCACAGTAAAGCACTGTATATTATTCTCTAAGGTCTACAGCCCGTATGGGGTTATTTTCCTTCAATCATGTTATAATAGATACAGTATGGTACAGATGCAACTTCGGGGGTGGTACAGATGGACGGACAAGAGGAAAACGTCACGAAGCATGAGCAGCTTCTTCAGCATATTGAGCAGTTGAAGGTCGGAAGCAAAATTTCTGTGCGAGGACTGGCGCGTGAACTGGGCGTGAGTGAAGGAACGGCATATCGTGCGGTAAAAGAGGCAGAAAACTTCGGATTGGTCGTAACCAAAGAGAGAATTGGAACCGTTCGGATTGAGAAAAGACCACGGGGAATGTCGGAGCAGCTGACCTTTGCCGATGTGGTTACGATTGTTGAAGGTCATGTGCTGGGTGGCAATGAAGGTTTGACGAAACCGCTGCACAAGTATGTAATCGGAGCGATGAAAGAGCAGGCCATGGCACGTTACATTGATGCTGGAAGCCTGCTGATTGTGGGTAACAGAGAGGATGCGCACTCCCTTGCACTGGAGCAGGGGGCGGGCGTACTGATTACTGGCGGATTTGGCACAAGCAGGGATGTGAGAGTGATGGCAGATGAGCTGGGGCTGCCCATCATTTCCTCCAGGCATGATACATTTACGGTGGCTTCCATGATTAACCGTGCGATTTTTGACCGGCTGATCAAGAAAAAAATTATGCTGGTCGAGGACATTATCGGCCAGAAACCACGGCTGCAGGTGCTTAAAGTGAACAGTTCTGCCGCAGATTTCCATATGCTGGTTTCCGAGACCGGAGAGCATCGTTTTCCCGTTGTAGATGAGTGGAATCGCGTTATCGGCATTGTTAGTCTGAAGGATGTCAGTGAGCTACAGTCAGACCAAAGTATTGAAAAGTGTGTGGTTCGCCGCCCGGTTACAGCATCCTTGCAAACATCTCTGGCCTCGGCCGCGCAGATCATGACCTGGGAAGGCATTGATTTCCTGCCAATTGTAGACCGCAACCGTAAACTGATCGCCTCCGTTACACGCAAGGAAGTGCTTCAGGCTATGCGGGATGCCCAGAAGCAGCCGCAGCTTGGCGAAACATTTGATCATCTGATCTGGAATGGATTCGCAGAGGAACGCGGGGAGCATAATGAACTGCTGTTTCACGGATTTATTATTCCCCAGATGGCTACGGATCTCGGCACGATCTCGGAAGGGGTACTGCTGAATATTATGACACAGGCTGGACGAAGAGCTGCCTGGGATGTAACAGGAAACGACCATGTGGTAGATAATGTTACGACGTATTTTGTGCGTCCGGTGCAGATTGAGGATCAGATTATTGTACGTCCGATGATTCTGGAGACCAGCCGTCGTACATGCAAAATGGACATCGTCATCACCCGAGAGGGCAGTGTGGTGTGTAAAGCTGTAATGACCCTGCAATCCATAGATCATGCATAGGGTGAGCATTTTGTAAATAGTTACGTAAATCGAATTGGATTTAATAATAAAGACAGGTTATATGTGAGCAAATAACCCAAAAGAGAGCATCCCGGTTCAGCGGGCATGCTCTCTTTTTTGGTGCGGTTGGTTGCGCTGGGCAAACACTAATTGTTTGATCGTTAAGCCGATGCGTCACCGGAACGCTGTTGAAGCCTGGCGTAATAACTGCGGTTACGTAATCCGGCGAATACGTTATAGGCACCGATTACCAGGAAAAGCGCTTCCACTATAACAGACAGTGTAGATCCGGTGTAGACAAACATCAGGATCAACGCAAGAAGCATGAGCATACAGCCCATCCAGATATTCGTCCAGGAACGATACAAGCCTGCAAGATGCGGGTCTGGAGTCCGGCGCGAACGAATGCTGTTCAGTGCGGAACAGATCATAACGATGGCGAACAGAGCAATGAGCACATATTTGAATACTTCGATCAACACGCAGAAGCAGCTCCTTTTCTGAAAAACATATACTGCCCTCATTGTATCATGTGATCGTGCAGACAAGGGCAGTTTTTTGAAGTTTTTCCTGAGATTAAGCTGGTACGTGCATCCGAATCTGTACCCACACCTGAAGCACACCTTCCATGACAAGCATTGTTTTGACCTGAACGACATATTCCTTTTCTCTGACCATATAGATTTTCTGGTTGAGCATGATCCGGGTCATTTTGCTGTACTCATCAATGTTAAATACATCTCTTCCACGCAGTACCTCCAGATCGTCCCCCAGCTTCTGAAGCATCAATTTCAGTGAAGCCTCATCCGGCCCTTTATCGGATTCCTCTGCGCGGATTTTGATCTCCTTGATTACCGTTTGGCGTTTACTGTATTTTTTCAGCGTTTTGATATCCTCCTCGTTCTGATGCAGCTGCAGCTGCAGCTCCTGGTTGTTTAGCCACAACTGGTTGTAGCTCACATGAAACACTCCGTTATACACGACACATCCAGCGATCATTCCCAGCACAAAAACAGCAGTCATACGCATCAGCGGGCGGTAACGGGAGAAGGGAGGAAGTCTCATGGCTTGTTATCCCGGGTCAACTTAACCCCGGCCTCCACCGCATACCCACTTGACGAGCTCGGTTCCCATATGCGCACCCATAAACGCAGAGATCAGATATAAAATTTGTTTGACCGCCGGTGACAGGTTGCCATCCAGAACATTGCTCTCGATTACACGCATTGGATCGATCGTACCGCCTACAGCGGCAGCGAGCGCCCATATTTTGATTTTGCCGGAAATATCGAGCATCGTCTGTGTAGGAGGCTGGAGAGAGATGACTGCACCAATGCCTCCAATCATCGCGCCGCCCAGCACGATTCCAAATGCAATAAAAAAATCAAGAATGGCTTTGGATAAAAAAGTGCTCACTGGCAACACCCCTTTCAGACCCAGCAGCACACCTCCTGTCTCGAGTCTGCAACAGGGGGAGCGGCTTGTACTTCTATTGTATGGGCGAGCCCCCTGTCGTTATGATAAAATAGAATAATAAACTCTTTTATATATAAGGAGCATTCTTATCGTTATAAAATCATTCATTTAACGCGTGTCTTCATGAATCCACAGGATTCAAATAATACGCATGAGAGATACATTAGGGCAGCACGCAGCCTGCGCTGAGTGCTGTCACTGTTAGCGGTGAAAGGAAGTAAAAAACATGAGTTCTTTTGTGCATTTGCATGTTCACAGCGAATACAGTTTGCTGGATGGCGCTGCGCGTATTCCGGATCTCGTGGATAAAGCCGCAGATCTGGGAATGACAACCCTGGCGCTGACCGATCATGGCGTAATGTATGGTGCGATACCATTTTATAAAGCTTGTCTGGAACGGGGCATCAAGCCCATTATTGGCTGTGAGGCTTATATGACTGCAGGTTCTCGCAAGGAGCGTGGCAGTCGCAAGGATCAGCCGATCTACCATTTGATTTTGCTGGCGAAAAATATGACGGGATACCGGAACCTGATGAAGCTGTGTTCCATTGGACATTTGGAAGGTTTCCATTATAAGCCGCGTATTGATATGGAGAGTCTTGCTGCGCATCATGAAGGGATTATCTGTCTAAGCGCCTGTCTTGGCGGCGAAGTGCCACAGCATCTGCTGCATGGACGTGAAGAAGAGGCGCGCCGGGCAGCGATGCGTTACAAAAATATTTTCGGGCCGGACTATTATCTGGAGCTGCAGGATCACGGGCTGTCTGAGCAAAAGAGAGTTAATCCGCAGCTGATCAAGCTGGCGGCTGAATTGGATATTCCGCTTGTGGCAACAAATGATGCCCACTATCTGTCGGAGGAGGATGCAGAGCTGCAGGATGTGCTGATCTGTATCGGTACAGGCAAAACGGTAGAGGATGAGACTCGTTTACGGATCGGCTCGAATCAGTTGTTTCTGAAAAGTGCAGAGCAGATGTCCCGTCTGTTTCCTCATGTGCCGGAGGCTATTGCGAATACGGTGCGCATTGCTGATGCTTGTGAGCTGGAACTGGAATTCGGCAAATCTATTTTGCCGGAATACCGTCCGTTGCCTGAGGGGCTGAGCCCATCGGCATATTTGCGTCAGCTGTGTGAGGAAGGCATGCAATCCCGATATGTCGATTCCGAGCGATGGAACGATGCGGAGCTCAGGGCGGAGCTTGAACAACGACTGGATTATGAGCTGCGTGTCATTGACAGCATGGGATTCTCCGATTATTTCCTGATTGTATGGGACTTTATCGCGTATGCACACCAGCAGGGCATCGTTACCGGGCCTGGGCGGGGTTCATCTGCGGGAAGTCTGGTGGCATATACGCTGCGTATTACGGATGTGGATCCGATGAAATACAATCTGCTCTTCGAGCGGTTTCTGAACCCTGAACGGATATCCATGCCCGATATCGATATCGATTTCAGTGATGAACGCCGTGACGAGGTCATTGATTATGTAGCACAGAAATACGGCAAAGCCCACGTTGCCCAGATTATTACGTTTGGAACGATGGCGGCCCGGGCTGCTGTTCGTGATGTCGGGCGGGCGCTGAATGTGCCATATGGCGAAGTGGACAAGGCTGCGAAGCTGATTCCTGCACAGCTTGGCATTAATATTGAACGAGCGATGGAAGCTGCACCTGAGCTGAAAATGCTCTATGAAACAAAACCGAAAACACGCGGGCTGCTGGATATGGCGATGAAGGTTGAGGGCATGCCGCGTCATGCCTCTACTCACGCCGCGGGTGTGGTGATCTCCCGTGACCCGTTGACTGATGCGGTGCCGCTTCAGGAGGGCAGTGAAGGAACAGCATTAACCCAATATTCCATGGAGAGTCTGGAATCGATCGGACTGCTCAAAATGGACTTTCTCGGATTGCGGACGCTATCTATTATAGAACGGTGTCTGCGCTGGATCGGGGAACATGCAGAGATTCCGGATTTCACGCGCATCTCGGATGATGATCCGCTCACATATGAGATGCTGGGACGCGGGGATACGATGGGCATATTCCAGCTGGAATCTGCCGGAGTGCGCCGTGTGTTGAAGGAAATGAAGCCGAGTGTATTCGAGGATATCATTTCCGTGCTGGCCCTGTATCGTCCAGGTCCGATGGAGTTTATCTCCAAATATATTCAAGGAAAGCACGGGCAGATTGAAGTTGATTATCCACATAGAGACCTGGAGCCGATTCTGAAAGATACGTATGGCATTATTGTGTATCAGGAGCAGATTATGCAGATTGCTTCGCGGATGGCGGGTTTCTCACTGGGGGAAGCCGACTTGCTTCGCAGAGCGGTGTCCAAGAAAAAGCGGGAAGTGCTGGATGAGGAACGCGGACACTTTGTTCAGGGCAGTCTGAAGCAAGGTTACAGTGAGGCCGAAGCCGATCTTGTTTACGATATGATCGTCAAGTTTGCAAACTATGGCTTTCCACGTGCGCACGCCGCTGCGTACGGTGTGCTGGCTTTTCAAACCGCTTATCTGAAGGCGCACTATCCCGTGCATTTCATGGCCTCCATGCTGACGGCTGTGATGGGCAGTCACCGGAAGGTTGCAGAATATGTTGTCGAATGCAGGCACATGCAGATTGACGTGCTTCCGCCAGACGTTAATGAGAGCGGTGTTTTATTTACACCGGTGTTTGCAGCTGCGGGTGACAGGAGCAATGCCCTGTCAACGAATGTGAAAGAGACAATTTCTGAAGGTAAACAGGAAAATGCCGCTTCTGAGGGTGAATTGAAAAATGCTGCTATTGAGGTTAAATTGAAAAATGCCAATAATGGATATTCAAAAGAGCCTCAGCCCGATGAAGCTCGTGAAGCCAATGAAGCTCATGAGGCTTACGTAACTGGCGAAGCCCATGTAATTCATGATGATCGTTCGCATGCTCACTACGGCGAACAGGAGGACTATGGAGATGCACCGTTACCCGATGATCCGGGCCCGATGCCTGAAGAGGATGGGAGCGGCGGCTGGCAGGCTGTATCCGTTATGCCTGTTGATGATACGTCCGCAGGACGGACTGACCCGGGCTTGGTCAACATATCGACATCACAAGCGGTGCAGCTGCAGGCTCGGGAGCATGATCAGCAACATGGTCAAAAACAAGACCAGATGACTGCACAGAACGATGATAAGCGGGCTGCATATGCATCTGTACAGCAGGGTTCGTCTATTGAGATGAGAGCAGAGCTGGCACGTGATGAAGAAACTGGAAAGACGATTTCTTCCGCGTCAGGAGCGATACGTTTTGGCCTGGCCGCAGTGAAAAATGTAGGGACACAGGCGATGGAAAGCATTATGGCTGTAAGACAGGAAAAGCCGTTTGACAGCCTGCTTGATTTTTGCCGTCGTGTCGATCTGCGGGTATGCAATAAACGTGTTATTGAATCGCTCATTCAGGCCGGGGCGTTTGACAGCCTGCCTGGACATCGTGCTCAGCTACTGGCGATGCTGGACGAGACGGTGGAGGCGGCACTCAAGTGGCGTAAAGAACGCGAGGACTTGCAGATTCAGCTGTTTGACTTTGTAGAGACGCCGAACTGGGAGATTGAATACCCTGAAATTCCACCGTTCTCTGCCAGTCAGCAGCTGGAGCTGGAGCGTGAATTGCTCGGCTTGTATCTGTCGGGTCATCCCTTGGATGATTACGAGGCTGTGCTGGCATCCAGCGGGGCTGACCGCATCATGGAGTTAACAGAGGCGGCTGACGATACGATGGCTGTCGCCGCAGGTATGGTGGTGTCTGTGAAGTCGATTACGACGAAACAGGGCAAGGCTATGGCGTTCATGGAGCTGGAAGACCAGGTCGAACGCTGTGAAGTGGTTCTCTTTCCCGAGGTATGGCGGCGCAGCCAGCAGCATGTCGGGAAAGGTGAACTGCTCGTCGTGCGTGCCAGAGTGCAGCAGCAGGACGAAGGGTTCAAGCTGCTGGCCGAGGAAGTGTCGCCGCTGACAACGGCGGCACTGGAGCAGCAGCTGCGCAGCCGCGAGCGCCGCGGCAAGCCCGGCAGCGGCAGCGCTTCGCGCCCGGCGCAGGCGGCTTCGCCGCAGCGTCCGGCGGGCGCGGGAGCCGCAGCGCAGCGCAGCAGCGCAGGCGGTAACGCTTCCGCTGCGCGTGGCAGCGGAAGCCGTGGCCCTGCCTCGGCGCGCAGCGAGGCAGGCACAGGCGCCGCAGCCGGCGCGCGCGCGGGCAGTGCGGCGCCTGCGGGCAACGCGGGGCCGAGCCGTGCCCCGCGGGGGGCCGAGCAGCGGGTGTTCGTGAAGCTCACCCCGCAGGCCGAGCAACCCGAGCTGCTGGTGCGCCTCAAAGAGCTGCTGCAGCAGCACCCAGGCCCAGTGGCGACCGTGCTCTTCTACGAGCAGCATCAGAAGCTGCTCGCCCTGAGCGACGCCTACCGGATCAAACCTTCACCGGCCCTGTTCTCCGAAATGGAGAAAATGCTTGGTGAAGGCACAGTCAAAATCAAATAAAGCTGAAGCACGTAAGCATCCGCTTCAGCCAGAGTGTCCGCCGTGCATTAGCTGAACGGCGGACATTTTTTTCAGCTAAAGCTCTCTACAGGAGCATAATAAACATAATAAATCACATCGTATATCACTTTTAGATGTATTATCCCATAGACGTTCAACGAGAAGGTTTTTCGCTTCGCTCTGCACTAAGCTCCAAGCTCTAACGATTCCCACAAACCTTATTTTGCGAAAATAGAGGGTGTTATAATTCTAACGATCACCAGAAACGTTATTCTGTTGAAAAATAGAGAAAAACGCCGAAAAGTACTACCTTTTGATGAAATAACGTCCCTGTGAATCGTTACGTTTTTTAAACGTCGATTTGGAGGTAAATAGCGTCATCTGGGATCGTTAGCGAGTCTGTGAGTCGTCTCCGCTTTCCTGCATCACATAACCTTTTACATCCCCGTTAGTGTGCAATATCTATCAGAGCATTCCCATCCTCACCGTTAGTCAGTCACTCATACGAGCGCACCGGCATCCCCGTAAGTCCAGTCACCCAATCGAGCTTCCGCACCAGCGTTAGTTAGTAACTCATTCGTGTGCTCCGGCATCCCGGTAAGTCCAGTCACCTATCCGAGCTGCCGCATCACAGTTAGTCAGTAACCCACTCGTGTGCTTCTCCATCTCTGTTAATCAAGTCACTCATTCGATCACACCGCCATCCCCGTAAGTCCAGTCACCTATCCGAGCTCCCGCATCACCGTTAGTCAGTAACCCACTCGTGTGCTCCTCCATCTCTGTTAATCAAGTCACTCATTCGATCACACCGCCATCCTCGTAAGTCCAGTCACCCAATCGAGCTCCCGCATCAACGTTAGTCAGTAACCCATTTGTGTGCTCCTGCATCCCCGTAAGTTCAGTCACTCATTCCAGGGCTCCCGCCCTCAATTTTAGTCAAACAGCTCCCCCGTAGGCTTCTTCGTCAACGTTACTCATGCAACTCACACATGATCGCCATGTATACAAGCTTTTAGTAGTCCATATAAGTTGAACTAAAGATTTTAAACAATACCGATGACAGACCAACCTGGAGAGTAGCGGTTATCCCCAGTTTTTTTTGATTCCCTTTTCCAGAGGGGAAAATCCGGTGAACAGCTTATGCTTCCGATGCAGCTTTCCTTCAGAAAGCTTTCAGGCGACCGCTCCGCTTTTCAGTTTTTTTGTCCTCTCCGTTCACGTGTGAATAAATAGTCCAACTTATATATCTATACAAACTGTGTGCTCTGCATCTACTGCCGATTACTACGAATTTCATTTATTACAGTGGCCTTGCTTGCCTGGCACATTCGCATATTTTATGAACATTTTGCGAGATTGCTGCATACACTTGAGAACACCGAAGGACCTTGAGGACCTCGGGGGATTGATGCGGGAGGTCGAGATATGTCATATGAAATCGTGGAAGCCATGCTGGCCCGGCGGGGTGTACAGATTGATGCGATCGCAGAAATTGTATATCGTTTGCAAAAAGGGTACCACCCGGAATTGACCATGGACGACTGTGTAACCAGCGTAAAATCCGTTTTGCAGAAAAGAGAGGTGCAGTATACGCTGTACACTGGCATTGCGCTGGATGAGCTGGCTGAAAAGAAGCTTCTGCCCCAGCCGTTACAAGCCATTATGGAAGCAGATGAGTCCCTGTATGGAGTGGACGAGACTCTGGCCTTAGGGATAACACATGTGTATGGCATGATTGGTTTGACCAGCTTCGGTTATCTGGATAAAGAGAAAATTGGCGTCATTCATGATCTGAACGAGCAGCGCTCGGCCGTACATGTGTTTCTGGATGATCTGGTTGCAGGCCTAGCGGCAGCCGCCTCTGCCCGAATTGCACACAAAAATATTAAAGCCAAAAAGTACCCCTCAGACCTGTAACCCCCTGAATTGCCATTTGTCATACTGTGGACATTCCGTTGAGCTGCGCGGGAGGAACAAGGGCGGCTATAGCTGCCCTGCAAGGCTTTTTCCCGTTTTGAAAAAGCTGCGAAATAAATCACAGCACTATGACCTTCCTGTTCTCCAAGGTGGGGCCAACGTCCCGAATAATCCGATTTTCTCGTCAAAGGTCCCGAACCCTTCCTTGCAGAAAAAAACGGAGGTATGGTATCATTAGTCCAATATACGGGCTCTGAACATTAGCTTAGGGGGCGGACAAGGCATGTGGACGGTGATTTACATTGCACCGACAGCAAAGGTTGCGGACAAGATCAAAACCAAGCTTTCGGAAGAAGGTTTTCTGGTACAGACCCGTCCTATCAGTTTATCCAAGCAACAATATGAGATTCGCGTCCCTTCTGGGGAATTGGAAGAGGTTCAGGAAGTGTTGAATTCCATTCTGCATTCCTGATTCACTCGATATTGAAGTGCCTTGGCAGATGACAAAGTACCATGGGTACATAAGGGGCTGACCGCGAAAGCGGAGAGAGGAATCGACTTGCATGTGTGTACTGCTGTCCTTCCTTCTTTTTTTGTTAAGATATAGACCTGATGTGATGCTCCCAAAGGCTCTGCCAAGCGGATTCAAACAAAGACGAAACAGTCTTTCGGTTATTGCAGGTAACATCAATTGTGCGGAGAGAAACCGCTGATTTTTGCCTTGTACCGGCGGATTTTTTTGTTGTGGATGCTGGACAAGGTCTAAGACATCATATTGAATGATAAGCGTAAGCGGTTCACCGCAGCATGCAGATCAAGCTGGTTTTGCAGCGAGCTGCAGACTGCGGCCATCAAATCAATGGCTGGAGAGGTGTAGTTGTGTTCAAAGATATATTCCAAAAGAAACGGAAGTACGCTACCATACCTTCCGAGCGTGCAGTTCCAGGCGAACGTCAGGAAGCCATCGAGCGCCCGAAACGTGAAATACCTGAAGGGCTCATGAACAAGTGCAGCAAGTGCGGCACGATTCAATATAGCAAGGAACTGGAGAAAAACCTGAAGGTCTGTCCTTCCTGCGGCTACCATATGCGTCTTAACGCCATGGAGCGTATTGCAATGGTCCTGGATGAAGAAGGCTTTGTGGAGTATGATGCTGATATGGTGTCGGTTGATCCACTCGGGTTTCCAGGATACAGCAACAAGCTGGAGCAGCAGCGTCTGAAATCCGGCCTGAAGGAAGCTGTTATTACGGGACAAGGTACGATTGAAGGCTTGCCTGTTGTCGTTGCTGTGATGAGCTTTGATTTCTTCACAGGCAGCATGGGCTCCGTTGTGGGTGAGAAGATTACTCGCGCCGTTGAGCAGGCGATTGAGAAAAAGCTTCCGTTAATCATTTTCTCCACTTCGGGCGGAGCGCGGATGCAGGAGAGTATTCTGAGTTTGATGCAAATGGCTAAAACAAGTGCGGCTTTGGCTCGTTTGGATGAGCAGGGCGGTTTGTATATTTCCGTGATTACCGACCCGACAACGGGCGGAGTATCGGCTAGTTTTGCGAGCCTGGGCGATATTAATATCGCTGAGCCGGGGGCTGTATTCGGTTTTGCGGGCAGAATTGTAATTGAGCAGACCATACGTCAGAAGTTGCCTGATGATTTCCAAACGGCAGAGTTTAATCTCCAGCATGGTCAGCTGGATATGGTTGTTCATCGGAAAGAACTTCGGGCAACCCTCAGCAAGCTTCTCGATATGCACAGTGAAAAGGGAGGGGTCTAAATGGCGGGTGGTTTGCCATATGAAGCGCCTCTGATTGAGATGCGCAAAAAGATTGAAGAACTCGTTCAGTTCGGACAGGAAAAAGGGATTGATTTCACTGAAGAGATTGCTCGCCTGGAAGAACGTTATCATAGACTGGAAGAAGAGATCTACACGGGCATTACGGCAGCTCAGAAAATGCATCTGGCCCGTCATCAGCAGCGCCCGACAGCGCTGGACCTGATTCAGCTTATTTTTACCGACTTTATGGAGCTGCACGGTGACCGTATGTTTGGCGACGATCTGGCTGTTGTTGGCGGACTGGCCAAGCTGAACGGACAGACAGTAACCGTTATCGGACAACAGCGTGGTAAGGATACAAAGGATAATATTGCTCGTTTTTTCGGGAGTGCTCATCCTGAGGGCTTCCGCAAAGGACTGCGTTTGATGAAGCAGGCTAACAAATTTGGACGCCCTATTATTACCTTTGTTGATACTAAAGGAGCGTATCCGGGTAATACTGCTGAAGAGAGAGGTCAATCCGAAGCGATTGCCCGCAACCTGATGGAAATGGCCAAGCTTTCCGTTCCTGTCATTGTTGTGGTTATTGGTGAAGGTGGAAGCGGCGGTGCGCTGGCTATGGCTGTAGGCAATCGTGTGCTGATGCTTGAGCATGCCATTTATTCTGCCATTTCTCCAAACGGGGCAGCTTCGATTCTGTGGAAGGATGCATCCAAAGCGGATCAGGCAGCGGAAGCGATGAAAATTACGGCTAAAGACCTGTTGGAGATGGAAGTCATTGAAGAGATCATTCCTGAACCGCGCGGCGGTGCGCATCGGGATTATGAAGAAGCGGCAGCAGCCATCTCGGAAGCGCTTGTTCGCCATCTGCAAGAGATGAAGGGATGGAGTGCGGAGCAGCTGAAGCAGGACCGTTATGAGAAATTCCGCAAAATCGGCTCAGTAACCTTTGAAACGCCAGCACCCGAGGCAGAATCGGCTGTAGAAAGCGAGTCTTTAGGCGAAGAAGCCGTACCGCAATCCGGGTCAGAATCTATTGAGGTTCAAGCATCGGAACAGCCGCTGCAGGCTGAGCCTGTGAGAAATTTGTCGGGAAATGCAGAATAATATGACGAATTTCCTATACAAATAGGAAAAAGTATAGTAAATTTAATAGTTGGAAAAAGAAAAATAGAGATATAAAGAAAGACCTTTAAAATCGGAGGAAACCCAAAATGCGCAAAACGAAAATTGTATGTACGATTGGTCCATCCAGTGAATCCCTGGAGAATACCAAGAAACTGATTATGGCTGGCATGAACGTAGCCCGTCTGAACTTCTCCCACGGTGATTTCGATGAGCACGGCGGACGGATCAAAGCGATTCGCCAAGCATGTGAAGAACTGAACAAAACTGTAGCAATCCTGCTGGATACCAAAGGACCGGAAATTCGCACAGGTAAACTCGAAGTTGAGCCGATTGAACTGGTTCAGGACGAGTACATCACTTTGACAACAGAAGAAATTCTGGGAACCAAAGACCGTCTTTCCATTACGTATGCAGATCTTCCTAATGATGTTGAAGCAGGATCTACGATTCTGATCGACGACGGTCTGATCGGACTGACTGTGGTGGAAGTACAAGGCACAGAGATCAAATGCCGTATCGTAAACGGCGGTACAATCAAAAGCAAAAAAGGTGTTAACGTACCAGGCGTAGCCATCTCCCTGCCAGGTATCACTGAAAAAGACGCTAACGATATCGTGTTTGGTATTGAGCAAGGTATCGATTTCATCGCGGCTTCTTTTGTACGTAAAGCAAGTGACGTGCTTGAAATTCGTGAATTGCTTGAAAAACATAACGCAGGTCATATTCAAATTATCTCCAAAATCGAAAACCAGCAAGGTGTGGACAACCTGGATGAAATCCTTGAAGTGTCTGACGGCCTGATGGTTGCTCGTGGAGACCTTGGTGTAGAGATTCCTGCTGAAGAAGTACCATTGGTACAAAAACGTATGATCGAAAAATGTAACGTTGCTGGTAAACCGGTAATTACAGCTACACAAATGCTGGATTCCATGCAGCGCAACCCGCGTCCAACTCGTGCAGAGGCGAGTGACGTAGCGAATGCCATCTTTGACGGTACGGACGCGATCATGTTGTCTGGTGAGACGGCTGCTGGTAAATATCCGGTAGAATCCGTTCTGACGATGTCACGCATTGCTGAAAAAGCAGAATCCGCTCTGCCTTACCAAGAGCTGTATCTGAAACAACGTGTTGCTCAACAAACAACAGTTACTGAAGCAATCAGCCAATCCGTTGCGCTGTCCGCTCAGGATTTGAATGCAAAAGCGATCATCACTTCGACTGAATCTGGTCATACAGCACGTATGATCTCCAAATACCGTCCAGAAGCACCGATCATTGCGGTAACTACAGAAGACAGAACTTCCCGTCGTCTGGCACTGGCTTGGGGTGTAACTCCGGTTAAAGGCAGACTGGTGGATTCTACAGATGCTTTGTTCGAAAATGCAATTGAAGGCGGCGTGAAATCCGGCCTGGTTAAAGAAGGAGACCTCGTTGTTATCACAGCAGGAGTACCTCTGGGCCGATCAGGTTCTACGAACCTGATCAAAGTAAGCCAAATTTCAAACAACGCTTAAATCAGCGCGGCTTGGAATAGGAGCAAGGAAAGAAGCAATGGGGCGTTTGTGCCCCGTTGCTTTTTTCAATATTAATGACACGATTCTGCGTTGGAGTGCGTATGAATGGTAGAGCCAAGGAGGCTGGAACCGTGCTAAAAGAGAGTAATGGCAGCTGGTATGCCGCACAGCTCCGTGTGCGTTATCAGGAAAGCGACCAGATGGGCGTCGTATATCACGCGAACTATTTAAATTGGTTTGAGATCGGGCGAACCGAGATGATTCGCCAAATGGGGTATACATATCGTAAAATGGAAGAGCAGGGGCTGTTGCTTCCTGTAACCGGGCTGGATGTGAAATATCACAAGCCGGCACGCTACGATGATGAGATTATCATCTTTACTCGGATCACTGCCTTTAGCGGTCTGCGTTTGACATATGAATACGATGTTAGACGCATATCTGAAGCATTTGAGCATTCACAAGTTACCGCAGAGCGTGTGTGGTCCTCAAGCGAATCGCTTCCTGGCGAAAGATTGGTTACAGGCTCCACCCAGCATGTATGGGTTAATGGGGACTGGAAGCCGGTTCGTCTGGATAAGGCAGCTGCTGAGCTGTACAGTGCGCTTGAGAAGGTATGGCTTTCAGGAAAGGAGTAATATATTCATGCGAAAATGGATGTGGGTACTGCTTTTAATCATTCCGGTGATTGAGCTGTTTGGTTTTATTCTGATGAGTGACTGGATCGGGGCCGGAAAAACGCTGCTTCTTATGATTCTCACGTCCTTGATTGGTATAGCCATGCTGCAGTTTGAGGGGCGAAAGGTGCTGTTTGACGCCAGAGCCGAGATGGAGCGAGGGCAGGTGCCCGGCCGCAAGATGGTCGATGGATTGTTTATTTTTGTCGGTGGCTTCCTGCTGTTAATCCCTGGATTTGTAACGGACATTATCGGCTTTACGCTGGTATTTCCGTTAACTCGTCCAATCTACCGGTTATTCTTCTTGGGCTGGCTGGAGAAAAAGCTGAGAAACGGCAGCATCACCTTCTATCGCCGTCCCAAATAAAGCGGTGTAGATGCTTGCGCGTGAAATGCTCCGTTCCGCAGACTTAACGGTCTGGGACGGAGCATTTTTTTTTTTCTGATCGTATCCGATTCATCGGACCCGGCCATTAATGATATAGGTCCTTAGGTCCCGCAATACATTCGCGCGATTAAAGGCATCGAGGATAACGAGACTGACCGGGCCGATAATGAGACCGAGCACGCCAAACAGCTTCAAACCAACAAACATGCCTACAAGGGTCGCCAGCGGGTCCAGACCTACACTGCTTGCAAGTACCTTCGGCTCGATGATCTGGCGGGCAACAAGCAGGATGAGATAAATGACACTAATGCCTATACCGAGATAGAGGTCCCCGTTCATGAACAGATATGCTGCCCAAGGTACCATAACCAGTCCCACACCAAGATAAGGGAGCAGGTCAACCAGACCAATCAGCAGTGCGATGGTGAAGGCGGATTTGACTTGAAGGATCAGCAGTCCGATCATGACAAACAGAGCTGTAATCGAGATCATAATAAGCTGTGCACGTACATAACCGAAGAGTGCTTTCTTCAGATCATTCCATATGTCGGAGACTGGCTTGCGAACAGAAGAAGGGAACCAGCCGGATACCGTAATGCTGTGGCGTGTCCAGCTGTTGCTGATAAAGAAGGTGGACAGGAGAACAACAATCAATACAGCCCCCATATTAGGTAAAGACGTCAGCAGATTCAGAATCATGTTAAAAAAGCCGGTTACGAGGTCAGACACTGCTGTGCCTACAGTTTCTGTTGTTTTGCTGATGTTGCTATTGATGGTTTCCTGATAGTTGGGATTTTCCTTGTAAAAATCATTAATTTGTGCGATCAGACTTTGAATCGTATCGTTCTGTGTCCAGCGGACAAACGTGGCCTTGATCTCGTCCACATGAAGATCAAAGCTGTTGGTGAGTGAAATAACCTCTTTGACCATTCGGGTGATCGCCGCAGACAGGATGACAGCAATCGCACCGAAATACAGAATCAGTGACAGTGTGACCGCTAGCCAGCGCGGGAACCGAAGCCTGTTCTGAAGCAGCTTGACCAGCGGGTTCATGGCATAAGCAAAAATCCATGCAATGACAAAAGGATATAACAGCGGGAGCAGCAAATATATTGCAACGGCAATCAGCAGGGTGGCAATCAGGACCCACAGACCGCGAAGCAGACGTTTGACAAGGATTCGGTCCAACGATCAACTCTCCTTTATGCAAATCATGCGTTTATCTTAATTAATATAGAGCAATCCCGTGCTTTTGAAACGCCAAAAACATGTGTTTAGCCCGAGAGTTGAATTTTCGCTTACATATTATCTGCCTAGAGTATGCCTGAGGTTTACAAAATATAGCAATACTTTTTTTCGCTCGTATAATTGTTTATTACACATTAAATGTCAACCTTGCTTGTGTAAAGGTTTTCAAAAATGCTTTATCGGTGCGATAAATATGTTTGATGTGCGAATGAACTCTCATCATGTTCACATAAACGACAAAATCCAGTATGATGATATAAGTAAATACCGATTGACAGATAATAAAACCGTATTTTGGAAACTTGCGTCATTTTTAAAATGAAACGGTTTACAAAATAGGTTAGGTGCACTTAGGCACTGATATGACTCTGATGATTCCTGATTTCGCTTATTAAAGGAGAGATGTAATATGACAGCTACCAAAGGTCTGGAAGGCATCGTTGCAACAACCTCTTCGATCAGCTCTATTGTAGACGGTGTGCTTACATACCGTGGATACAACATTGATGATTTGGCTGAACATGCGAGTTTTGAAGAAGTTGCTTATCTGCTCTGGTTTGGCAAATTGCCAACAGCTGATGAATTGAAGGCACTTCGTAAAAGCCTGAGCGATTACGCGCCAATTCCGAGCGAGTTAATTGCACAAATTAAATTGTATCCGAAAAACATCAGCACGATGGCAGCTCTTCGTTCTGCAGTATCTGCCCTTGCACTTTATGATGAGCAAGCGGATGAGATGACAGCGGAAGCGAACGAAAACAAAGCGGTCAAGCTGCAAGCGCAGCTGCCCACCATTGTAGCGGCAATCTCACGAATTCGTAAGGGACAAGAGCCTGTGCCTCCGAAAGAAGGCGCTTCCATTGCTGAAAATTTCTTATACATGATGACAGGGGAAGAGCCGTCAGAAACTGCGGTGAAGGCACTGGATCAGGCGCTTGTTCTGCACGCGGATCACGAGCTGAACGCTTCGACCTTTGCAGCCCGCGTTACTGTGGCAACTTTGTCTGATATCTATTCCGGGGTTACTTCAGCGATTGGTGCACTTAAAGGCCCATTGCATGGTGGTGCGAACGAAGCGGTGATGAAAATGCTGGACGAAATCGGTACACCGGATCGTCTGGAAGCGGCTATTCAGGAGAAACTGAACAACCGTGAGAAGATCATGGGCTTTGGACACCGCGTTTACAAAAACGGTGATCCACGTGCGAAGCATTTGCAGAAGATGTCCAAAGAGCTGGGCGAGATGAACAATGATACACGCCTGTATGAGATGTCTGTGAAGATTGAAGAGATCGTGACAGGTCAAAAGGGACTGAAGCCGAATGTCGACTTCTATTCCGCTTCGGTTTATACGCAGCTGAAGATTGATCAGGAGCTGTTCACACCAATCTTTGCCATTAGCCGTGTGTCCGGTTGGACAGCACACATTCTTGAACAGCTTGCGGATAACCGTATCATTCGTCCACGCGCCGAGTACACAGGTCCGACAGATCAAAAGTACGTTGCTATTGATCTTCGCTAAACGGCAGCAAAAACAGTATAATCATATAGATGAGGTGAAGGGCTTGCGGGTACAGGGCAGTGCTGCCTTGTAACAACAGCCCTTCCTTCCTGCAATAATGTGGTATGCTTCATACTGTGAAACCAAAACTTAGGAGGAATTGTAATTATGAAATTGGAAAAATTTGCACTCCCAACTGAAGGCGAAAAAATTCAAATTGATAACGGTACGCTTCAAGTACCTAATAATCCAATCATTCCATTCATCGAAGGTGACGGTACAGGCCGTGACATCTGGAAAGCTTCCGTTCGCGTTCTGGATGCAGCGGTAGAGAAAGCATACAACGGCACTAAAAAAATCGCTTGGTATGAAGTGTTTGCTGGTGAGAAAGCATTCAATACATACGGTGAGTGGTTGCCGAATGATACACTTGAGGCAATTCGTGAGTACATCGTAGCGATCAAAGGACCTCTGACTACACCAATCGGCGGCGGAATTCGTTCCCTGAACGTAGCACTGCGTCAAGAGCTTGACCTGTACACTTGCCTGCGTCCGGTACGTTATTTCAACGGTGTACCTTCCCCGGTTAAACGTCCTGAGCTGGTAGACATGGTGATCTTCCGTGAGAACACAGAGGACATCTATGCAGGGATCGAGTACGCAGAAGGTTCTGCAGAAGTGAAAAAAGTAATTCAGTTCCTGCAGCAGGAGATGGGTGTTAACAAAATCCGCTTCCCTGAAACTTCAGGTATTGGTATCAAACCTGTATCTGAGGAAGGTTCAAAACGTTTGGTTCGTGCAGCGGTACAATATGCTGTTGACCACAACCGCAAGAGCGTTACACTTGTACACAAAGGTAACATCATGAAATTCACTGAAGGTGCTTTCAAAAACTGGGGTTACGAAGTGGCTGAAGCTGAATTTGGCGACAAAGTATTCACATGGGCACAATACGATGTGATCAAAGAAAAAGAGGGCACAGATGCAGCAAATGCAGCACAAAAAGCAGCAGAAGATGCTGGTAAAATCATCGTAAAAGATGCTATTGCCGATATCGCTTTGCAGCAAGTATTGACTCGCCCGGGTGAGTTCGATGTCATTGCAACGCTGAACCTGAACGGTGACTATCTGTCTGACGCGCTTGCAGCACAAGTTGGCGGAATTGGTATCGCTCCAGGGGCAAACATCAACTACGTAACTGGACATGCCATCTTCGAAGCAACACACGGTACTGCACCGAAATACGCGGATAAAGATGTCGTGAACCCTGGTTCCGTAATTCTGTCCGGTGTAATGTTGCTTGAGCACCTGGGCTGGCAAGAAGCGGCTAACCTGATCTACAAAGGTATGGAAACATCCATTAACAATAAAACAGTAACTTATGACTTTGCACGTCTGATGGACGGCGCAACTGAAGTGAAATGTTCCGAATTCGCTGATCAAATCATTAGCAACCTGTAACAAAAACCTGTAAGGGGAGATGTGAATCGTGACTATTCAGCGCAAAAAAATCACAGTTGTCGGTGCCGGTTTTACTGGTGCTACGACTGCACTCATGCTTGCCCAGAAGGAACTCGGGGACGTTGTACTGGTTGATATTCCTCAGCTGGAGAACCCGACCAAAGGCAAAGCGCTCGATATGATGGAAGCCAGCCCTGTGCAAGGTTTCGACAGCCATATCGTGGGAACTTCCAACTATGAAGATACAGCTGGTTCGGAGATTGTCATTATCACCGCCGGAATTGCTCGCAAGCCGGGCATGAGCCGTGATGATCTGGTGAATACGAACGCAGGCATTGTGAAGTCCGTGTGTGAAAATGTGAAAAAATATTGCCCTGATTCCATCGTCATTATTCTGAGCAACCCGGTAGATGCAATGACGTATGCGGCGTACCAGACACTCGGTTTTCCGAAAAACCGCGTGATTGGACAGTCCGGTGTTCTGGACACCGCCCGTTATTGTACGTTCATTGCGCAGGAGCTGAATGTATCCGTAGAGGACGTTCGCGGCTTCGTGCTTGGCGGTCATGGTGACGATATGGTGCCGCTCGTTCGTTATTCGAGTGTAGGCGGTATTCCGATTGATACCCTGATCCCGGCAGATCGTATTGAGGCGATCGTGCAGCGTACCCGTGTAGGCGGCGGAGAGATTGTAAACCTGTTGGGTAACGGCAGTGCTTATTATGCTCCGGCGGCTTCACTGGTTCAGATGACCGAGGCTATTTTGAAAGACAAAAAACGCATTATTCCAGTCATTGCTTATCTTGAAGGTGAGTATGGATATAATGATCTGTTCCTCGGTGTGCCAACCATTCTGGGTGGTAACGGGATCGAAAAAATCTTCGAACTGGAGCTGACTGCGGAAGAAAAAGCAGCGCTGGATACGTCTGCCAATTCGGTACGTAATGTCATTTCAATTGTTAATATCTAACTTTGAAGACTTTTTGAACAGAGAAAGTGAGAAAACCTCCGTAAACGCGGAGGTTTTCTTTTCTTTGGATAAGTTCCCCAGTATAATAAGATGTGATGTACAGCACACCGAAAATGTTGAGGAGGATGAAAATTTTGACAATGATTATGTATCTGCTCCATATCGTCGGAGCGCTGGCTATGGGATTCTATCTGATCCTGCCATTTGCGGTTGGCAAAATTCGCACATTAAGTGCAGCAGCGCAGGAGGGAGCATTTGCGTCACTTCGTACGTTGAACAAAATTGCTCAATATGCACTTGTTATTCAGCTTCTGACAGGTGGTTATCTGATGACCAAGGGGAACTACTCTCATATGTGGATGGCTGTAGTCGTTGTACTGCTTCTCGCTATAGCGGCCATTGGCGGAATTATGGGTAAACCGCTGCGTCTGGCAGCAGAGGGTGCCAAAAATAATCAGGATGTAACGCCACAACAAAGCAAAATTCGTATGTTCAGCACTTTACTCGCTGTGTTCCTTTTGATCATGGTGTATCTGATGGTAGAAAGAACCATGTTTTAATCTGGCTTTGAAGTGATGGTGAAGCGTTTGCAATGATTGGGGACAAGCAGAACAAGGAAATACGTAATGTATAATTGCAAACCGTGAACATGATGATTTTAAATTCTACAGGCAGCAGGGTTGAGTGATCAGCATGTACAGCCCGCTTTGTGTAGGACATTATTAACAAAACAGACAGCCACAGGGGCTGTCTGTTTTGCATTCGGGAACTTGGCTACACGGCATTTACAGTGTGAACGCTTACCGTATTGCGGCCGTGTCGTTTTGATTCATACAAGGCATGATCTGCGTCGCGCAGCAGGGATTCAAGAGTGTCTGAGTCACTGTCACACTGGGCCACACCAAAGCTGGATGTCAGCGACACGGTCTTGCCTTCTACCTCGAGAGGTGCACTTAACAATGCAGTCCGCAGCTGCTCTGCTTGATCATGCGCGTCCTGAAGTGTCATATTGGGCAGGGCAATCACAAATTCCTCCCCCCCGTAACGGGCAAATAACATTTCGGAGCTCAAGTAGCGATTACATATGGATACGACATGAATAATGGCCTGATCTCCGACATCATGTCCATACGTATCATTAATGCGTTTGAAATGGTCAATATCAAACAAAATGAAGGAGATCGGTTGCAGATTAAGCCGAGCCTCGCTCAGCAATTCTCTGCCTTTGTATAGAAATTGAGTACGATTATATATTTTGGTTAACCCGTCAAAATAAGCGAGCTGCTTCAGCTGCTCCTCAAGGAAGCGCTGCTCCGTAATGTCAATCAGCATAATGAGAATGCCTACAGCCTCAGAGCTTTTATTAAAAACATACGATGTTCTCACCTGATAACAGACGGTTTCCCCATTGAATTGCCAGTACAGGTCCGTTTGCAGTCCTTCTCTGCCATACTCAACAGGGAAGGTTTCTCCTGAAATTTCAAGCCAGATGTCATTTAGAGGTCGTCCAACCATTGTTGTTTGAATTTCAGGCAGCAGAAGCCGCAGCGATCGATTGAAATCGACGAGACGATAGGAACTGTCCAGCACGATAACACCTTCACGCATGCTCTCAAAAATACTTTCTTTTGCAATCGGCACAATCGTCAGCAGGCGAGAGGACAAAATGGCCCAAATGTACATGGTTGATGTGACACACATCAGGATAGGAACAGGGTCCAGACCAAATGGAGTCAAGCCGAGCAAGTACACAAATGCGGCAACCATAGGGATAATTTGTGAAGTAATCAATGTAAGCAGCTGTCGGCGATACATTTTTTTCGTATGCCGCCATTGACCAATCAATATAAGACCGGCACACAAAAGACAAGAGAAGGTAAATGCACCATGTACGACATACCACTGACCAATATCTATGGCCATAATCGGGACCTTGCTGTCTTCAAGCAGCCATACTCTTTTGTAATAAAGGTGATGCCAATCATTCGTAGTAACCATAAATACGGTAATGGCGGGAATGATAAACAGAGCTGATGTCTGGAGTTTGGATAATTTTTTATCCGTGTACCTGATCATCAAAAGCAGTCCTAGCGGAGCGGAGACAGGCATGCCAATATACTGGATAATATTCCAAAACTTCATCTGCTCCAAAGTATTGCTGGCCAGACCGATCGCATATCCGAAGGTATAAACGGACAGGGAAGCGGTGTACAGAATAAAAAGGTGGGCACTTGGAAAATGAGCTCTTCTGAAAAAAGTATACATACACAGAAACAGATTCAGCACCGCTGACGTGGTTACAAGTGTAATGTATGAATTGATATGCGATTCCATGTTCAGATCTCCATGTCCAATAAATTAGTCTCATCGATGAGATGAGGGATCAAATACTTGAGCCGTAAACCGTTATGACTGAATGATTTCTAGGAACAATCCGTATATTTTACATTGTACATCAGCCCCACCTGCATAGGAATACACTTTGAATCAGTAAAAAGGTGGAATTGAAAATTTTTAAAATGTTTAGAATCACTCTATTCTCGAGTTGTGGTTGTTTGATTTTACATAAAAGTGGTAAATAACGATAGAAGCGGCATACAGAAATGCTGCTGCTGTTGATCGACAGAAGAATAATCTGGTCGGTTCATGCCATCCTACGAAGTGAAACTTGATTGTACTGAGAGGAGAGAGTTCAATGCCGAGCACGACTACACAGAATCAGAAAACCATGCCTGCACAGCATCAGGACCAGCGTCCGGGAATTGAAGCTGAAATGAAGCCCAAGCCGGAATTTGAGAAACCGCAGTATAAAGCTGCTGGAAAGCTGTTAGACAAAGTAGCTTTGATTACAGGTGGTGACAGTGGAATAGGACGGGCAGTCGCGGTTACGTATGCAAAGGAAGGCGCCGATGTGGCGATAGTATATCTAAGTGAGCATGCGGATGCAGAGGAAACCAAACGTCAAGTCGAACAGGAAGGACGCAGATGTATTCTGATTGCGGGTGATATTGGTGATGTGAGCTTCGCCAAGAAAAGTGTGCAGCAGACTATAGATGAGCTCGGCAAACTGGACATAGTCGTTAACAATGCCGCCGAGCAGCATCCACAGCAGAATCTGGAGGATATTACGCCAGAGCAGCTGGAGAAAACATTCCGCACCAACATTTTCGGTATGTTTTATATTACACAGGCAACTCTGCCACATCTGAAACAAGGCAGTACCGTCATTAATACAACATCCATTACCGCTTATCGGGGAAATCCAATGCTGCTGGATTACTCCTCCACCAAAGGAGCGATTACGTCGTTTACCCGTTCCTTGTCGATGAATCTGATTGAAAAGGGCATTCGCGTTAACGCCGTGGCCCCGGGCCCGATCTGGACACCGCTCATTCCATCCACCTTTGACGAGAAAAAAGTGAGTGAATTCGGAGCAAGTCAGCCGATGAAACGGCCGGGCCAGCCGGATGAATTGGCGCCAGCCTATGTGTATCTTGCATCTGATGACTCTTCTTATGTTAGCGGACAGGTAATTCATGTGAATGGTGGCGAAGTCGTCAACGGTTAAAGTACAGGCTTATATGATAAGCCGGAGAGAAAAGAGCAAGTGTTGAGTTGACAGAGATATAGACGGATCGCTGAAGGATTTACAGCGTTCCGTCTTTTTGTTCTGGAAGGTGGGAATGACTTTACACAAATCCGGTTCTGCGTTGACATTTCTATGATATTTTAATGTGATATGATAGACCGGACAAGTTACAAGGAGGGCGCTCATATGAAGATTAGCAAACAAAAGGCAACACACTATATATGGGGAGCGAAATGTGATGGCTGGCACCTAGTTCAAGGTGAAACGCTGAGCGTAATTCATGAACGAATGCCAGCTGGAACTACAGAAACAAGACATGTGCATAGCAAGAGCCGCCAGTTCTTTTTTATCCTTAGTGGCGAGGCTTGCATGGAGCTTGACGGAGTAACGTACGTATTGGAGCCGCATGAAGGCATTGAAATTCCACCGGGAGCGCCGCATCAGATGCAAAATCAAAGCGATGCGGACGTTGAATTTCTGGTCATTTCACATCCCACGACACGTGGTGACCGCACCGAACTTAGCTGATAAAAAAATAGCGTATTTTCATCATTGGAGTTTACTTATTTACACTATGAACGGAGAGGACAGAAAAAACCTGAAAAAGCGAAGCTACAAGCTTTCTGCAAGAAAGCTGCATCGGAAGCATAAGCTTCACCTTTATCCCCAGATTTTTTCCTTGGAATAGGGAATCAAAAAAAATCTGGGGATAACAGTGATTGGAAGGTTATTCTGTCATCGGAGTGGCAATGTAAATTGTCTTGTTCAACGGATTAAAAAACAGCAGAAGGAAGAGATTAATGAGACCGTTTCGCATTCGCCTGGCCCTGATTATGATGATACTGATTGGCTTATCCGTCATTGTAGCCGGATATACGATGGGCAGAGTTTTCAAAACAACCCATATCAATGCACTGGAGCAGACGATGGTGCGTGAGATTAATTTGCTCAAGGCAACATTTCCGTTTCATGATGCTTCTGATCCGACATCAGCAGCAACGCGCAAATACTACTCGGACCGAGCGCTGGAACTGGATCGTCTCACCGATTCGCGGGTAACCTTTATCAATAAAGATGGCATCGTGATTGGAGACTCGGAGAGTGATCCCGCCACGATGGATAATCACCTGAATCGTGATGAGATTCGGACGGCTGTTGATGGCAGTTATGGACAGTCCATTCGTTACAGTGAGACGCTGAGACAGGATATGCTGTATGTTGCGCTGCCTGTAAATTCCGATCAAAGTGACATGATTGAGATACCAAGCGGTAAATTCGATGGTTACATTCGTTTGTCCATGAGTCTTCAGGCGGTAGATCAGGGGCTTCAACGTGGATGGATGATTATGTTTGGCGCACTTGGACTGCTGTTCCTGATTGTGGCAATCGTCAGCTACAGGGTGGCCCGTGGTCTAACGTCCCCGATCGAGCATATCACTAAAGTGGCTCATCGAATCACCAAGCTGGAATACGATGCTCGTGTTAAGGTTACGCGCAGAGACGAGATCGGTCAGCTTGGGCTTGCCATTAATGGAATGGCAGATAGCTTGCAATCGCAGCTCAAGACGATTCGAGATAATGAAGCCTTGCTTCAAAGTGTACTCGCGAATATGACAGGCGGGATCGTGCTGATTGATGCGGGGCAATCCATTGCACTGGTCAATCGCGAAGCAGAGCGGATGCTCTCGATTCAGGCATCAAAAGTGACAGGCAAGCCCTATACGGAACTCAAACGCCATTACGAGCTGACACGCACCATTGAAGAGAGCGTTGCTCTTCAGGAACGTATGCACGAGGAAGTGAGTGTATTTAGCCCGGAGGAACGCTTGATACGTATGGATGGAGTGCCGATGTATGAGGATCATGGCGGTTATCGCGGCATGTTATTTCTTTTGCAGGACGTAACTGCGATTCGCCGCTTGGAGTCGATGCGCAGCGAGTTTGTTGCCAACGTATCTCATGAGCTCAAAACGCCTGTCGCAGCTGTTAAGGGTTTCGCTGAAACCTTGCTAAGCGGTGGTGTGCAGGATAAGGAAACGGAGCGTTCCTTCCTGAAGATTATCTATGACGAAGGTGACAGACTCAATCGGTTAATCGGAGATATTCTGGAATTATCGAAGATTGAATCCAAACGTGCACCTTTGGAATGTTCGCCGGTGCATGTGCACTCCTTTTTCGAAATGGTGCTGGGAACGCTGTCCAAGGTGGCGGAGAAAAAGCAGATTCGTCTGGAGATGAATGTGCCGGAAGAGCTGTATATCGAAGCAGATGAGGATAAAATGAAGCAAATTTTCATTAATCTGTTATCGAACGGGATCAACTATACGCCCGAGGGGGGCAGAGTTAAACTTCAGGTGAAGATGGATCAGACGAGTGAGCAAGAACAGGTTGTTTTTGCAGTGTCAGACACCGGAATCGGCATACCGAAAAAAGATTTGCCGCGAATCTTTGAACGCTTCTACAGAGTGGACAAGGGCAGATCGCGTAATTCGGGCGGCACAGGACTTGGACTGTCCATCGTAAAACATCTGGTAGAGCTGCATCACGGCAAGCTTTCGGTGGACAGTGAACTGGGCATGGGCAGCACCTTCCGTGTCACTTTGCCATTAATTCAGGAAGAAGAAAACTAGTTTACTTCAAGCCAAAAGTTATAGGTATCAGGGAGCAAAATGTAAAATGAATATTTATCTTTACACAGCGTTAACAAATAAGTGCTATGATAAAAAAAGTGTTGTGGCAACAGACAACCTATGAAGAGAGAAGGGGTATCATGGCGCAACGTTTGCTGGTTATTGAAGATGAACCGACATTATCGAGATTACTTACGTATAACCTGACACAGGAGGGTTATGACGTAACGGCAGAAGACCATGGGTCAGCAGGTTATGACCGGGCCTTGTCGCAGGATTTTGATCTGATTCTACTGGATTTGATGCTTCCGGGCATGAACGGTCTGGATATTCTGAACAAGCTGCGGGTTCAGGGAGTGAGCACACCTGTCATCATTCTTACGGCCAAGAACGGTGAAGCCGAGGTTGTACAAGGGCTGAAGTCGGGTGCTGACGATTACATTACTAAACCCTTTGGGGTATCCGAACTGCTCGCAAGGGTAGACGCAGTGCTCAGACGTTATTCCAATGGCGATGAATTGCCACAGCCCGAGGACAAGGACGGCTCACGCATCATTCTGGGTGAACTTGAGATTTATCCGTTAAAGTACGAAGTCACTTTAGGGGGACAATCCATCAGCCTTCGTCCAAAGGAATTTGAAGTGCTGTTATATCTGGCAAAGAAACCTGGAGTTGTTCTCACCCGTGATGATCTGATGAATGCGGTGTGGGGGTTTGATTATATCGGAGGCCAGCGAACCGTCGATGTACATGTCAGCTCGTTACGCAAAAAGCTGGAGCTTGATCCCGAATCGGTTCATATCGATTCGATTCGTGGTGTAGGTTATAAATTGGTTGTCAAAAGAAAAACTCCCCATCATTCTAGCTAGATGATCGGGGAGTTTTATTTTACGTTTCGTTTACATAAAGGAAGAATTTCCTTTATTAATAGGGAGTAGGATGAAGTCATCCAAGTGATACTTTGTACCTATTATTATAGGTTGGGACAGAGTTAACACGTAAAGGAGCTGCGCAATTATGCCTACGCTTTTAGAAGAAAGACCCGAAGTTCTGAAGGGTGCACCTCAAGATCAGGAACAGAGTATGAACGAACAAAAGGATAACCAGCAGCATGAAAACCAACAACCTGAAAGCCAAAAAAAAGTTAATGAGCAGCAGCAAAACGATCTGGAGCTTAATAATCTGAAGCATAACGAACAGCAACAGCAAGATGAGCAACAGAAATATAATCAACAGAACGATGACCAGCAGAAGTATAAACAACAAAAGCGTGTAACACCTGGAGAGGTGTCGCAACATGTGGAGCAGGAGCCTCTCCGGTCTGAGATGAAATCCGAACAACGGATTACACCTCTTCTTCAGGAAGAGAATAACGTTAGTATAGAAGAGAGTAATGGAGCTATAGAAGACAACAACGTATCCATATATGAATATTGTCGTCAGGTACCTACAGCTCAGGAGAGCACGACATGCGGAGAAGCGGCGGCGATGCTGAATGATGGCCGTGAACATCCGTGCATTGTGTTATGTGATAAGCAGCTGAAGCCGACAGGTTTGATGATGCGGGAAAACTTGTATCGTTTACTGAATGGCCGATTTGCTGCAGATTTATTCTATCGCAAACCGATCATTAATACGGCAAATACATCTCCGGTTATTGTAGATATACATATGGAGCCTTCAGCCATCATTGATGCTGCATTGCGGCGAGATGAGGAGCACTTTTACGATTGTCTGCTTGTAACGGAGCAGGGCCGTCTGGTTGGTGTGCTTACAATGCGTGATGTGATGATGCTCTCCCGCAAGCTGCAGCAGGCAGCATCGGCAGACCGCATACGCACGGTGACGGAGAGCGGACGGGAGATTGCCCGGATTCACGAGGCGGTAACGAGGCTGGTGCAAGCAGCGAATCAGACTGTGCAGGAAGCAGGACAGATGATTGCCTTGTCCTACGAGGGAGAAGGCCGCCTGCGGCAGGTCGAAACATCTTACAGCCAGGTCCATGAACATATGGGCATCCAGGGGAAACATGCCAGCCAGATGCTTGAATCGATCAAGGCTGGCTCGGATATGGCGCGTTCCATTCGTACGTTGGCTGATCAGAGCGGGCTGCTGGCTTTGAATGCGTCCATCGAAGCGGCTCATGCCGGGGAATACGGACGCGGATTTCAGATCGTTGCAGGAGAGGTCAGAGCTCTTGCCAAGCAGACGCGGGAATTCGCTGAGAAGCTGTCCTCCTTGCTTCTGGGCATCGAGAGCTTGACTCAACAGACCGTATCACTTATACAAACCAATGGAGCAGAGATTGATGGCAGTGCGGTGGTTGTGCAGGAAGGAGCCGCTGTATTTGGCAAGTTAAATGGTGCAGTGCATGCGCTATCCAGTATCGTAGAGAATATTGCTCATGAGGGTGGCCAGGCGGGACAAGTAGCAGAGCATATTCAAACGAAGCTGAAGAGCATGATTGCAGAGCAAGCAGAGCTGTGAATGAGCTTTTCTGCTGAATAAGGGGCCTGGGTGGCAAGCAGCAACCTGGGTCTTTTTCGGGTGTTTTTACATTGCGTTAACATGAAGGTGGTACTGTTTTTACAATATTAAGTTAGGATATTAAAGATGACCGACCCGGTTCATAAAGAACATGAACGCCGGTCTCAACGTAAAGGGCTGACGACCATCCCTGGAGCGAAGGAGAAGTGAACACATACATGAAAGACCTCATTCACATTGATGGACTTAATTTATATTATGACACGCATCATGCGCTTAAAAATATATCGATGGACCTGCCGGAGAAAACGGTAACGGCGTTTATCGGGCCATCTGGCTGCGGTAAATCCACCTTGCTCCGCACATTAAACCGGATGAATGATATGATTCCGGGTGTTCGTGTGGAAGGACAAGTTATGCTGAACGGTTCGGATATTTACAGCAACGAGATCGAAGTAGAGACGCTGCGCAAGCGGGTGGGGATGGTATTTCAGCAGCCGAATCCTTTTCCCAAATCAATCTATGATAACGTAGCCTACGGACCACGTCTGCACGGTGTAACTCAAAAGAAGGAGCTGGATGAGCTTGTCGAGCAAAGTCTGGTGCATGCAGCATTGTGGGAAGAAGTAAAGGATGTGCTCAAAAAATCAGCGATGAGCTTGTCTGGTGGACAGCAGCAGCGTCTATGTATTGCGCGCGCACTGGCTGTGCAGCCGGATGTGCTGCTGATGGATGAGGCAACATCGGCACTGGACCCGATATCCACATTGAAAATTGAGGAATTGGTGAAAGAGCTGCATCATAAATATACGATCGTTATGGTTACACATAACATGCATCAGGCAGCTAGAGTGTCGGGTAAAACGGTGTTTTTCCTGAATGGTGAAGTGGTGGAGGCAGCTGATACGGAGACGTTATTCTCCACACCGCAAGATTCCCGTACCGAGGATTATATATCTGGCCGGTTCGGTTAAGGCGAGCTGATTAGGAATGACCCCGGCCTGCCCGGAGATGATCGAGAAGGAGGACATGAAACCTATGATTCGCAGAAAAGAATTTGATCAGGAGCTGGAAGAGCTGCGCACTCTGCTTCAACAAATGGGTGACCATGTAGCAAAGGCACTGGATGGTGCAATTGAAAGTTTACAAACGATGGATGCGGAGAAGGCCCAGGTCATCATCAAAAATGACGCGAATCTGAATGCCCTTGAGGACAAAATTATGGAGCTGGGCTCCAAGCTGATCATTACACAGCAGCCGGTAGCCAAAGATCTGAGACGCATTATCGTGGCATTCAAAATCTCCAGCGACCTGGAACGGATGGGGGATCTGGCCCTGGACGTGGCGAAGGTAACTCTTCGCATGGAGGGTCAGGAATTGATCAAACCGCTGGTGGATATTCCGCGTATGGCTGAAGTCGTAAAGTCGATGGTGGACGAGTCAATTGAGTCTTATCTGAAGGAGAATACGGATCTGGCCTATAAAATGGCTCAAACCGATGATCAGGTTGATCAGCTGTACAGCAACATGATTCGAGATCTATACACGTTAATGACCGATCATCCGACTCAGGCATCTCAGGCGATGCTGCTGCTCATGGTTGGACGATACATTGAACGGATTGGCGACCATGCGACCAATATTGGTGAGAGCACCGTCTATCTGGTTACAGGTCAACGCCCGGATTTGAATCAGTAAATCCGAGTGGGACAGCGTTCTGCTGCACCACCGATAATGAACACTATAGATCGAAAACATGATCGAAAAGTAAAGAACTTTCTTCCGGCTGGCCTGTGCACAGGCTGACAGGGAAGGAGGTTCTTTTTTGCGCAAAAAAATGTGGTGAGAAAGGGTGTAACTTTTTTTGATGTGTGTGGCAGGTATGGTATCATGAAAGAAGGTTGGGTAAAAAGGTTCGACCATACGATACGTGAGGTGCTGGAATGGACAAGTTGATTCTTATAGATGGCAATAGCATTATTTATCGGGCATTTTTTGCAATGCCTCCTCTGACGAATTCGAAAGGTCTGCATACCAATGCGGTCTATGGCTTCACAACGATGCTGTTAAGGCTGCTTGAGGAGCATAAACCGACACATGTGATGGTGGCGTTTGATGCGGGCAAAGTGACGTTCCGTCATGAGGGTTATCAGGAGTACAAGGGAGGACGGGAAAAAACACCGCCGGAGCTGTCCGAGCAGTTCCCTTTGCTCAAAGAACTCTTGCAAGGACTCGGAATTGCACAGTTTGAGCTGGCTGGTTACGAGGCGGATGATATTATCGGAACACTGACCAAACGCGCGGATGATGCAGGCAGACAGGTGCTCGTGGTATCGGGTGACAAGGATATGCTGCAGCTTGCTTCAGACCATGTACATATCGGGCTGACGCGTAAAGGGGTTACCGAGATTGAGCTGTATGATCCCGCTCAGATTAAGGAACGTTACGGATTAACGCCGTTACAAATTATTGATCTGAAAGGTTTAATGGGAGACGCCTCTGATAACATTCCGGGCATTCCAGGGGTAGGGGAGAAAACAGCGCTCAAGCTGCTGCATCAGTTTGGATCGGTGGAAGAGGTGCTAAGCGGTACAGGTGAGCTGAAGGGCAAGATGAAGGAAAAGATCGAAGCTCACGCCGAGGACGCTCGCATGAGCAAACAGCTCGCGACCATTCACCGTGAGGTGCCGCTGGAGCAGACGTGGGAGGATATGCAGTTTGATGGACTCAAGGAGGCCAGTGCAGGACCTGCCTTGGCCAAGCTGGAGTTCAAATCGTTGCTGGAGCGTTTGTCCTTCAGCGGCAGTATCAGCTCTGAGCAAGAAGCGGTTCCCGCTGCTGAAGTTGAATCCACAATCGCAACAGAAGATAACCTGGCTGAACTGATTGATGTGCTGGGTTCGATCGATGTGCTCCATGTGGAAACACATGGCGATAACCCCCACCAGGCAAAGCTGGTCGGCCTTGCTGTGGGCTCAGGGGAGAAGTATATTTACCTTTCTCCTGAGCTGCTTCAGTCCGATGTGGCAGCACCTGTAAGGGAATGGCTCGCAAATAGCGATCAGCCGAAGCGCGGGTATGATCTGCATCGGGTGGATCTGGCTTTGCATGCGCATGGCATTGAATTCGCCGGTGCGGCCTTTGATGTGCAGCTTGCAGCTTATTTGCTTGACCCAACGGAGTCGAATCAGACGATTAGCGGCCTGACGTCCAAGTACGGACTGCCATCACTCGTTGAAGACGACGTCGTCATGGGCAAAGGCGCCAAGTACAAAGTGCCGGAGGCGGATGTGCTCAGCGACTTCCTGTGCCGGAAAGCGGCTGCGCTGGCTGCAATTATCCCGCTTCAGGAGCAGGCACTGGAGAGCGATGAGATGAAGTCGCTGTTCCATGAGCTCGAAATGCCGTTATCCCGCATTCTTGCGGATATGGAGAAGCAGGGAATCAAGGCCAATACAGCAGATCTGCAGGCTCTCGGCAGTGAATTCGAAGAACAGATCGGTAAACTGATGTCTGAGATTTACAAACTGTCCGGTACGGAATTTAATCTGAATTCACCGAGACAGCTGGGTGAGATTTTGTTTGACAAGCTGGGGCTGCCTGTTGTGAAAAAAACAAAAACCGGCTACTCGACAGATGCCGAGGTGCTGGAGAAGCTGGCCCCGTATAATGATGTGGTGCAGCATATTTTGCAATATCGTCAGCTTGCCAAGCTGCAGTCTACGTATGTTGAAGGTTTGCTGAAAGAGATATCGGACCGGGATGGCAAGGTGCATACGTTCTATCGGCAGACGATTGCAGCGACAGGACGGCTCAGCAGTCAGTTCCCGAACCTGCAGAACATTCCGATTCGCATGGAGGAAGGACGCAAAATTCGGAAGGTATTTGTACCGTCCGAGCCGGGCTGGTCTATTCTCGCCGCAGACTATTCCCAGATTGAGCTGCGTGTACTGGCTCACATTTCCGATGATGAGCGGCTCAAGGAAGCTTTTGTACACGATATGGATATCCATACCAAGACAGCTTCCGATGTATTCGGCGTCAAGCCGGAGGATGTGGACAGCGATATGCGTCGTTCCGCCAAAGCGGTTAACTTCGGTATCGTATATGGCATCAGCGATTACGGCCTTTCCCAGAATCTGCACATTACGCGTAAGGAAGCGGCGCAGTTTATTGATCAATATTTTGAAATTTTCCAGGGTGTGCGCCGATATATGGATGACATTGTGAAGGATGCACGCCGGGACGGATATGTCAAAACGATGCTGGAACGTCGTCGTTACCTGCCGGAGATCAATGCAAGCAATTTCAATCTGCGCTCCTTCGCAGAGCGTACGGCGATGAATACACCGATTCAGGGCACTGCTGCCGACATCATCAAGCTGGCGATGGTGCAGATGGATGAGGCGCTGCGTGAACGCAAGCTTCAGAGCCGCATGCTGCTTCAGGTACACGATGAGCTGGTATTCGAAGTACCGCCAGAGGAGCTGGAGCTGATGAAGGAGCTTGTGCCTTCGGTGATGGAGAAAGCATTGGAGCTGTCGGTGCCACTAAAAGCAGAGGTTAGCTTTGGACAGAACTGGTACGAGGCGAAATAGACAAGAAGGGGTCCCGCTGAGCCTCATCTTCCGTTATAATATAAGGGAGGTGAGAACATCATGCCGGAATTGCCGGAAGTCGAAACAGTCAGAAGAACTTTGAATCAGCTCATTGTGGGCAAAACCATTGATCACGTTACCGTTAGCTTGCCGCGGATTATTCAGCGGCCGGACGATATAGATGCATTTGCACTGGAACTGGCGGGCCACACTGTGCTTGGCGTCGAGCGTCGGGGCAAATTTTTGCGTATTTTGCTGGACGGGCTTGTGCTGGTCTCCCATCTGCGGATGGAGGGACGGTATGGTGTGTACAATCAGCACGAAGAGGTGGAGAAGCATACTCATGTGATCTTTCACTTCAACGATGGTACGGAATTACGTTACAAGGATGTGCGTCAGTTTGGAACGATGCATCTGTTTAATACAGGTGAAGAACTGGTATCCAAACCACTGATGAAGCTGGGCCTGGAGCCGCTTGATGAAGCTTTTACCGTTGAAGCGTTCCGTGATGCAGTAGGGAAACGTACAACCAAAATCAAAGCAGTTCTGCTCAATCAGGCATATGTTGTAGGCATCGGGAATATTTATGTGGACGAGGCTCTCTTCCGCGCAGGTATTCATCCCGAGACGATTGCCAGGACGTTAAGCGAAGCTCAGCTAAAGGTGCTGCATGAAGCCATTGTGGCTACGTTGCAAGATGCCGTGAATGCTGGAGGCTCATCCATTAAATCCTATGTAAACGGACAAGGCGAGATGGGCATGTTCCAGCATCAGCTGAAAATTTACGGGCGCAAAGCAGAGCCTTGTGTGACCTGCGGTACGTTGATTGAAAAAAGCGTGGTTGGCGGTCGGGGAACGCATTTTTGCCCGAATTGTCAGCCGTTACCGCTCTCAGATCCATCGCTGGCCTGAACTGAATGAACGAAATGATGAAATCATAGCACCCTTGGATTCCTCCCTCCATATACTGATATGGCAGAAATAAGCGGGCATATACCCATACTGGCATCTTCAGTTGGCACGTACCGCACAGGGGAGGAATCAGGGGTGCTGCATCATTTTATTTCATTACTGGCGCTTGCTTTTGCGGTTAGTTTAGATGGTTTTGGAGTTGGAATTACATATGGACTTCGGAGGACCAAGATTCCGCTCTTGTCCATTGCTATTATTTCACTTTGTTCGGGATTGGTTATCGCGTTGTCTATGCAGGTTGGGGTGTTATTATCTCATGTCGTGTCACCAGGTGTGGCGTCCGTTGTGGGAGCATTTATTCTCATTGTGATTGGAGCCTGGTCGCTTTTGCAGCTGATTCGCCGTCGTGGCAAGGAGCGAGAGGAATCAGCCAATGTAGCCTTGATTCAGTCAGCACGGGCTCAAAGTCCAACATCAGCGCAAGCAGGAGTGCGTCAGGAACCGTATGTACAAGGAACCGATGCAGCCGATGTAGACCCGCCATCGTCATCCAGAGGCAGAAATCAGTTGATGGCACTGGAAATACAGCCTTCGCCAACCGATGGATTGGCAGAACGGATGGTATTCACGCTGGAGCTGCGCAAGCTTGGCGTGGTCATTCAGATTTTGCGCAGCCCGTCCAAGGCGGATATCGATAATTCGGGCAGTATCTCGACACAGGAGGCGATGTGGCTGGGGATTGCCTTGTCACTGGATGCGTTCGGAGCTGGTCTTGGCGCGGCGTTACTCGGGTTTCCTACGCTGTGGACTGCGCTGGTCATCGCAGTGTTCAGCGGAGCTTTGCTGTCGCTCGGCATGAAGGTAGGTTTGCGATTTGCAGCACAGCGCTGGATGCAGAAGCTTGCAATTCTGCCAGCTCTGCTGTTAATGATTATGGGCGTGATCAAGCTGTTATAAGGTTGATAGCAGCTGTTGTAAAGCATGATAATGAAGCTGTTATGAGGTGAAACGATGAATATAGGCTTAACTGGCGGAATCGCAACAGGCAAAAGCAGTGTTTCCGCCTATCTCGCCAGTAAGGGAGCGCTGCTCATCGATGCAGACGTTATCGCCCGGGAAGTCATGATGCCCGGGCATCCCGTTTTGGCTGCCGCTGTTCAGCGGTTTGGACAAGCCATACTGAATGCGGACGGAACACTGGATCGGAAAAAGCTGGGAAGTATTGTGTTTCAGCATCCTGAGGAACGTAAAGCACTCGAGGCGATCACACATCCAGCCATACGGAAGGAGATGCGTGAGAGGGCCGCTGCATACGAAATGCAGTATCCAGACAAGCTGGTGGTGTCGGATATTCCACTGCTGTACGAGTCGGGCCTCGAGGACGGCTTTGAGGAAATCATGGTGGTGTATGTGCCTAGAGAGGTGCAGCTGGAACGTTTAATGAGCCGTGACCAGATGACTCTAGCTGACGCTGAAGCACGTATTGCGGCACAGATGGATATTGAACGTAAAAAAGAGCGAGCGAACATCGTTATTGATAACAGCGGTTCTTGGGCTCAGACGGAGAAGCAGCTTCAAGCATTTTTGACACGTAAGGGTCTGCTATGAAGATATTACGCAAAAAACGTGTACTGCTGATCATGTTCATTTCCTTTGTACTTGTATTATTTCTGAACACCAATTGGATGGCGTGGTTCTACCCGATCCAGTATAAGGAAGAGATTCGGGCACAATCCCAGAGTTATGAGGTGGACCCGTTCCTGATCGCTTCGATTATTAAGGTCGAGACCAATTTTAAAACAAGTAAAGAATCCAAACGCGGTGCCATCGGGCTGATGCAGCTTATGCCGGACACGGCTAACTGGATTCTGGAACAAGCCAAAATTCCGAATACATCGCTGGAGGAGCTTAAACATGAGCCTGAACGTAATATCCAACTTGGCACATGGTACTTGCGTAATCTGTCGGATCAGTTCCATGGCAACGAAATCGTGATGATTGCTGCATATAATGCCGGACCTGGCAAAGTCAGCAGCTGGTTGAAAAATGGCGTATGGGATGGCAAACTTGAAACGGTAAAGGATATTCCTTTTGGCGAAACACGCCACTATGTACAACGGGTTATTTACTATTATAATCAGTATGTGAAGATCTACGATACGTTCTGATGGGATTGCTGAAAATAGGATAAGCAGAAGCACGGAGCAGACCGGTAATATACCGGCCGCCCCATGCTCCTCTGTGTAACGTATTACGATGCAGATATTATTGGTATTGACCTGCCAATTGCTGTTCTGCAATTGTTACCAGACGCTTCGTGATGTATCCACCGATCGAACCGTTCTCGTAAGAAGTCATGTTACCTTGGTATCCATCTTGTGGGATGCTGATTCCGAGTTCTTGAGCTACTTCGTATTTCATTTGCTCCAGAGCTGCGGAAGCTTTAGTTACTACCAAGTTGTTGGAGTTACCGTTGCTTTGTGCCATTGCTGTTCACCTCCTCGCGGTTGGTAAAAGTATTATGTGTCGCCAATACGATTTTCATAACAAAACAGGATCAGGGAATATGTGGTAAAAAGTAAAACGTGGGAAGTGATCTAATTTGAAATGTCCTTATTGTGGTTATCTGGGCACGAAAGTGCTGGATTCCAGACCAGCCAATGAATCGAAATCCATCCGCCGCCGCCGCGAATGCGAGCAGTGTGCCAGAAGGTTCACTACCTTCGAAATGATCGAGGAAACACCGTTGATTGTTATTAAAAAGGATGGCAGCAGGGAAGAGTTCAGCCGTGACAAAATTTTGCGTGGCCTGATTCGTGCTTGTGAGAAACGTCCTGTTTCGGTAGAGACACTGGAGATGATGGTATCTGAAGTGGAAAAGTCACTGCGCAATACAGCCGAAGCTGAAGTTGAGAGCCGCCAGATTGGCGAGCTGTTAATGGAGCAGCTGTTTCCTGTGGATGAAGTGGCTTATGTACGCTTTGCGTCCGTGTACCGCCAGTTCAAAGACATCAACATGTTTATGAAAGAGCTGAAATCGCTGCTGTCCAAAGAAGAGCTGGAGGACTAGTATCGTGGGGAAAAGGAGAAGAGCAATCCGGGGTTATATTTTGATATGTGCCCGCATCATGAATGTTCTTCTCCATATGATTTCGGTGATTGAAAACCTCTTAATGAAAAACGGGATTATCGGTCTATCCATACCTGGAAAAAGTTTTTGGTGAAAATAGTTATCGGAAATAATAGATAGCGGATTATTTAAGTAGACGTAAACGAATTAGACAATAGAATGGCGTCAATATGGGGAATGAAAAATATTACATATTTTAAATAAACAAACAAAAGACCCTATAGAAATAGGGTCTTTAAATTATGGAGCGTAGGGGGGTCGAACCCCTGACCTCTTCGCTGCCAGCGAAGCGTTCTCCCACTGAACTAACGCCCCAAGACGAATACAAAAATTAATATATCACTTAAATATTAAGCAGTCAATGTTTGTTTTATCTTTCGTAGCAATGTTATATTTGCGAATAAAGACGTTCAAATTTTGAAAGAGGAATGAAGAAACGTTCAATGTAGTTCAGGATTGCAGGCATACCAGTTACGGAGGATCAGAAAATGAACAAAACGGAATGGGCAGAGTCCACTTTTCCAATATATACAGCAGACCGCATTCGATCATTATATTGTACATCAACGATGCCGATCCATCGTTTGGATGTGAATTTCACCGTTCTGATGGCTGTTTCCAGTGGAAAAGGTACACTTCATCTGAACGATGGACTGTACGAACTTGCCGAAGGCATGGCAATCCTTATTCCAGTCAAAAGCAATGCGTTTATACAGACTGATCTGATGCATCCTCTCCATATATATACGCTCTCTATCAGCACACAGGAACAAACAAGGTTATCGACAACAGGAACGATGGGACGGACAAGTGTCTTAACCTCGGAGTCATCTATGCAGCTGTTTCCGTATGAACCTGTAATCGTAGCACAGCTGGAAGAGTTGTATATTCATCGCTTGCCTGGCAACGAAAGCAGGCATTTGAGGAATCAAATTCTTTTTCATCAGGTTCTGCTGAATATGCTGGAGCATATGGAAGCCGGATATGGTGCGAGTGATCAGCCATCCATGGAACGCAGCATTACATATATGGAAAAAAACTTTAATAAGAAAATAACAACTGAAGGGCTCTCTGAAATGGCGGGAGTCAGCCGTTCACACTATTCTATTCTGTTTAAGCAGCTTACCGGATTTTCTCCCAACGAATATCTATCACGGCTGCGTGTTCACCGGGCCAAAGAATTGTTAATCAAGGGGGCGGATTCGCTCCGAGAGATTGCATTGAAGGTTGGATATAAGGATGAATTTTATCTCAGCCGCCGCTTCAAACAACAGACAGGCGAAAGTCCTTCCGGATATACACGCCGCAGACCATTTCAACATGTGGCAGTATGGCATACACCTTATGCGAGTCATGTGATGTTGCTTGGCTTGGTGCCATCGCTTATCATCTCGGAAAGCAGCGAATATGCGAGCACAGAGGGTATGCATGCCACTCAATCGATGCGGTTTATTCATTCCGACAGTTCACCTGAACAAGTGAAATTCGCTTTGCTCGATGCCGATATTGAGCTAGTTATTGCTGCAAATCAGCATCTGGCTCTAAATGGATTAGGTTCTGAAAGTCTGCGATTTGTCGCACCCATTGCTGAAATTCCGTGGATGGAGCTTGGTTGGAAAGAACATCTGCGTCTCATTGCGCAGGCGGTTCAGCGGAGTGAGAAGGCAGAGCGATGGCTGGCGGAATTCGAGAGAGAGGAACAGCATGCACGTGCAGTGATTCAGAAGAGCGGGCTTGAAAATGAGACGTTGACGATTCTGGTCATTAAACCGGATATGCTGCAAATTTACGGAGCAAGAAACGTCGGGTATGTGATGTATCAATCCCTCGGGTTGCGCCCATCGGAGAGGATTGCCCAGGAAATACAGCGGCTTGGGGATCAGTTCCATTCCGTAACGATTCAGTTGTCCGAGCTTGTTCATTATGAAAGTGACTGGATGATCGTTATCATTTTCCCCGATGAAAAGGGTTCTTCAGCTCACTTGGAAAGCATATTGGAGTCTGATCACTGGAAAGGACTTGCCGCAGTGCAGCATAATCGAATCATTCATCTTAATCAGGACGAGTGGGTTCCGTACAATCCGATTTCAATTCGTCTGCAGTTGGAGCGTGCGCTCCAATTATGGACAGGCGTGCAATAGTCCAAGCATTTTTTCAAACAAAAAGGCATGGTTAGGTTTATCCTGCATGCCTATAATTAGCTATGGTAATGAGAATGATTTTCATATTCAAAGAAAAAGGGAGAGAGTCATTTTATGAAAAAGCTTTTTGCACCCATTATACTCGTTCTGGTTGTTTTGCTTAGTGCCTGTGGAGGCAATGCAGCCAAAGATACAAATGATACAAACGCTGCAGCGGGCGTATCCACGTCAAAGACGGGCTCGGACTTGGCTGATGCCGATCCAGGCACCTTTACCTACGAGTCGGAAAGCGGACCTGTGGAGGTTCCGAGCCATCCTCAGCGTGTCGTAGTCCTGACCCGATTCCTCACCGGAAATGTGATGGCACTGGATGTACCGTTGGTTGGTGTGGATGAAATGTCCAAGGAGAACCCGAATTTCAAGGGGAAACTGGAAAATGTAGAAGCGGTAACTGACGAGAGCTTGGAGAAAATCATCGAGCTGAACCCGGACTTGATTATCGGTATGTCTGACATCAAAAATATTGACAAGCTCAAGCAAATTGCTCCTACGGTCACCTATACCTATGGCAAAGTTGACTTCCTCAAGCAACAGCTGGAGATTGGCAAGCTTGTAAACAAAGAAAAAGAAGCACAGGCCTGGGTTGATGATTTTGACGCTCGAAGCAAAAAAGTCGGGGAAGAGATCAAGGCGAAAATCGGTGCCAACGCAACCGTTTCGGTCATCGAAACCTTTAATAAACAGCTCTATGTTTATGGTGAAAAATTCGGACGTGGGACGGAAATCCTGTATGATCAATTCGGTCTTGCCATGCCTGAGAAGGTGAAGGAAGCAACGAAAAAAGACGGCTTTTTCGCGGTATCCAATGAAGTATTGAAGGACTACATGGGTGACTATGTCATTTTCAGCAAAAATGCAGACGAGGACAATTCGTTCCAGAATACCGAAACGTACAAAAACATTCCTGCGGTGAAAAACAATCGGGTATTTGAAGCGGATGCCAAGGCATTTTACTTCAATGATCCACTCAGCATGGAGTATCAGCTTGAATTCTTTATCCAGCACTTCCTGGGTAAGTAACTGAATGCCGCTATGGAAAATAAACGATCTGCGATTTCATTTTCATTGAAGCTTGCGTGCAGTGTACTTGTGCTTGTGCTGTGCTTCATGATGGCTATGCGGTATGGCGCGGAAGAGACAACGCTCCGCAATGTGTGGTTAGCACTAACCTCGGCCACCAAAAATGACAATATCCTCATTTTGCGTGAGCTCAGGCTTCCACGGGAGATCGCAGCGATGTTAATTGGAGCAGCTCTCGCCGTCTCGGGAGCGATCATGCAGGGGATTACCCGCAATCCACTGGCTGATCCCGGATTGCTTGGCTTGACTTCCGGTGCCAATATGGCACTTGCCATCGCTTTTGTTTTTTTGCCGTCCCTTGGTTATTTCGGCATCATGATAGCTTGTTTTATCGGAGCTGCACTCGGGGCTGCGCTCGTTGTCATTCTTGGCTCAATGCGCCGGGGGAGCCTGTCTCCTCTGCGTGTTGTGTTGGCGGGAGCCGCCGTATCGGCTTTTATGTATGCCATCTCGGATGGTATCACTATTTATTTTAAAGTCTCCAAGGATGTATCCATGTGGACCGCGGGTGGACTGATCGGAACGACCTGGGGTCAGCTGCAGGCGATCGGACCGGTCATTCTGCTCGGACTTGCAGTTATGCCGTTCCTGTCCAACCAGTTGAACATTCTTAGTCTCAGTGATGAGGTTGCAACGGGCTTGGGGCAGAAGCTGGTGCTGATCAAAACAATGCTGTTTCTGCTGGTCATTCTTCTCACAGGCGCTTCAGTTGCGTTGATCGGAAATATGGCGTTTGTCGGATTGATGATCCCTCATGTGGTTCGCAGATTGGTTGGAACCGATTATAGGCAGATTTTGCCCATGTCTATCGTGGCCGGAGCATCGTTTATGCTGCTTGTTGAAACATTGGGCCGTACCATTAATGCACCTTACGAAACGCCGGTAGTTGCCATTGCAGCCATGCTGGGCTTGCCGTTTTTCCTCTTCGTGGTGCGGCGTAAAGGAGGCAAGGCATTCTCATGACCCTGTCTGCACGAATTCGCAAGCAACGACTGATTTTGCTCATATGTTTGCTACTGATCATCATCACGGCTACAGTTGGCATGAGCTGGGGATATTCCTCCCTGTCCTTTGACCGATTAATTCCCGTCCTGTTCGGACAAGGTACTTTCAAAGAGGACTTCGTGCTGTTTTCAGTCCGTTTGCCACGTATTATCATCACTTTGCTGTCAGGGATGGCACTTGCGCTATCGGGTTCCATTCTGCAAAGTGTTACCCGCAATGACTTGGCTGATCCAGGTATCATCGGCATTAACTCTGGTGCGGGTGTCGCTGTTGCGGTATTTTTCCTGTATTTCCCGATCGATGTTGGCTCGTTTGTCTATATGCTGCCACTGGCTGCATTCATCGGGGCTTTGGCGACCGCCGGACTCATCTATCTGTTTTCTTACAGCAGAACCAATGGACTTGATCCAATCCGAATGGTGTTGGTGGGTGTCGGCTTCTCTATGGCATTGTCGGGCATCATGATTGTGATCATCTCAGCGGCTGAGCGCTCCAAGGTGGATTTTATTGCAAAGTGGATATCGGGAAACATTTGGGGTGCGGACTGGCCGTTCATCTGGGCATTGCTGCCCTGGGTAATTCTGTTGATCCCGCTGACCCTGTTCAAGGCTGCAATGCTGGATCTGCTTGGATTAAATGAAGAAACCGCCATTGGCGTGGGATTGCGTATAGAGAAGGAAAGGCTTGTTCTTATTGTTGTTGCAGTTGCCGCGGCTGCCTCTGCAGTATCCGTTACAGGCGGCATTGCGTTCGTAGGTTTGATGGCACCACATATTTCCAAGGCACTGGTTGGTCCTCGCAATCGACTATTTATTCCCGTAGCCGTTATGCTGGGTGGCTGGTTGCTGTTAATTGCGGATACGGTTGGCCGTAACCTCGTAGACCCTGACGGCATACCCGCAGGTATTATGGTATCCCTGATCGGCGTGCCTTATTTTGTGTATCTCCTGTTAAAAAAGTAACCTGTAAAATAAACCGTCGATCAGTCATGCCTTCGTTTTTCGATCGAGTACCTTCATCATTAAAAATTCCAATAAAGCTTTTTGACTGGTTCTCAGCTATAACCTTATTGAAGTTCATTAATATTGTTGTGGAACTCGAGCATAAATTCGACTGTGAGTTTGAAGATGAATATTTAGATAACAGTAAATTCACAACTATAGACAATATTGTTCAGTTCGTCGTAAAAGGGTTGAATAATTCTCTCAAATGTGTATGATCTCTCACCACATGGATATGTTATAATGGACAAGATCAAGTTTCAAAATTAGAATTCTTGATCATAAAAAAGTCTATTAAGGATGATTTGGAATCGTGAAAAATTCAGTTGCTTCTTCGGGGGCGGTTCCCCATAGGTTTCTAGTTACAATGGTACCTGGTTTTGAAGAAATTGTTAGAGAAGAGATTGAAGAGAAGATTCTCGGATCCGGCTCTTTCGAAATATCCAGAGGAAAGGTTTCGTTTCGTGCTAGTTGCAATTTAGATCAGTTGCTGGAGCTGAAGTGTGCTGATAATATTTATTATCAGATTGCACATTTTCGGATCGGACCACATAAAGTTGATCTGAAACAAATACCGAATGTCTTGCGAAAAATCAAGCTTATCGACGCTATTAATTATTATATTGGTTATAGGCCCAAATTAAAGGTCATTGTCAGAGTAAGCCGAGTCGGTAAGCACACGTATAGCCGTTTTGACGCTTCTGATGCTTTTCTAACAGAATTGGTCAAGAGATATTCTTTTGGAGTAGGTTCGTCGGAAGATCATGATCTTTCCTTTCGTGTGGATATTGTGGATGAGGTTGCGATTCTCTCTTTGAAGTTAACACCGGCAGAGTTTCGTTACCGAACGTCGACCAAACAGTTCAGCAGTGGGGCAATAAGACCTACTATCGCACATGTGCTGGTTCGCCTCTCGAATCCTCAAAAGTTTGACAGCTTTTTTGACCCGTTTTGCGGTTCAGGGACGATTGCCGCGGAACGTGCGTACTATGACTCAGCCAGAATTGTTACGAGTGATATTAATCCCGAAGTTGTAGCTCTTGCTAGTCTAAATGTTTCAGATAGAACTGAAATATACTGTTGGGATGCGTGTCAGACTCCCCTGGACAGCAGCTCGATTACAACGATTGTCTCGAACCTTCCTTGGGGGAAACAGATTGTCGTCGAGGATATTACAGCTTTATATATGAAATTTCTATTGGAGGCAAAACGAATACTCCGTAATAATGGAAAGATTATCGCTCTGACAGATCAGTCTAATAGCTTAATCAAGGCAGCAGAGAGCAACGAATTCGAGTGTACCCAACTCATGACGATTAGTTTGCATGGATTGCATCCTTCCGTTTTTGTGCTAACCAAGTTATAAGACATATTAAGCTCACATCAGGAGCAGTTTCAAAAACTTATCTTACGATCAGTTTTTGGAACTGCTTTTTTTTTTTGCTGGTGGGATCGTGATTTCTTTAAATTTTAAATGTATTTACAAAACACAGATAGCATTGTGTCAAAATCGTTTTACGTGATAAATTATAGGCGGAAAGGGAACCTAAAATACGATATCAAGCCTATACTTAGGGGGATAATGGTGAATAGAAACGTGGAGACTGAAATCATTAGAATTATTAAAGAAGAGATGGAAGTCGGAGTTGGAGTGGTGATCTCATCGGAGTCAAAGTTTTATGAGATCGGCTTGGATTCAATTGGGTTGATGACATTATTTATTCACATTGAAGAAAAATTTAATATCCAGTTTGGGGAAGACTTTTTGTTAAGTAGCAATCTTAGTCGAATCCAAGATATCGTAGAGTATGTTGAGAATATCCTAAGAAATTGATAATAATGACTTACAGATCTTATACTGCTCGAATTTACGGGGGGTTGTTTTGAGAAAAATAAGTGAAATATCGCCATATAACGATTTGTTACTGGATTGCTACCAAAATCTATTGCTTTCATATATTAAATTCTGCGAATTGGACAACAGACTTTTAGGCGCAATTTGGCCTTGGCAATTCGAAGAAGAACACAACTACGAACAAGAAAATGATAGGCAGCCGTGGATCAAGATTAAGAATTCTAATTGCATTACGAAAGACAAGCTTTTTTTAATGTATGGTATTCAAATAGAGACTGGTAATTTCAAGAAAGGGGAGGTTTTAAATACCTTACTACATTTCAATGAGAAAAACCTTCCAGTCATAGTTGGAATTGATCAATATCACGTTCACTATCATCACCATTATATATACAAAAAAGAGCATGGTTATCATACTTTAATGGTTTTGAACGTAGACGGCGAGTTGAGCAAAATTGCTTGCGTAGATGTAATTCCTACCTATAAAGGTACTTTTCCGGTTGAAGAATTTCTTGAAGGCGTTACTTACTGGGGTGAGGATGCATGGTATGAGGTATTGCACTTGCAAGAGGACACTGTGCAAGTGGATGAAGCAAAGCATTGGGGAGAATTTAGGAATCAATTATTGGAGATAAAAGGGCATTACAGCTACCGAAACAAGGGTTGTGCTAACAAAGGTCGGTTTATGTACACGATTGACATGATATGCATTTGCGAATCAATTTTAAATCTCGAAAACACACCAGTGCGTAAGAATGCCTTGGTCGATCTGTGCAGTGGTGCTTGGGGTTGGGAGATCGATCGAAAATCAGCATTTTTACTCCAATATCTTACATTGCCTTTCTTCAGTAAGAGGATACATAATTGCATCCGTATTGAAAAACTTGCAAGTGAAATAAATACATGCTGGAAGCTAGCGTTCAGGTTTTTGTTCAAAGGGACACAGGTGAGCACAGAAGCGATGCTGGAGAAGGCGATCGCCAAACTTAGTCACGTGATTAAGCTGGAGATGGAATTATTGGATGCACTCTTAGAAAACACGCGAAAGGAATAGGCTAACATGGACTTCGTTAACATAACGCCACCACAAAATCCATCGGATGAAGTGTTTCTGCAAAATGCACATAAGTTAATCAAGCAGGGTAGCAATGTAAGAGTCGAAAACTGGGGGATAGAGGATTTCGATCGTTTAGGAGGTTTCTTTGAATGGGCGAATTTCTCTTACATCCTGAACGAGATTCCCGATATTTCGCCTTCCAAAAGCTCCTTAACTGCCTGTATCCTGACCTATAATTGCGAATCGAGCATTGAACATTGCCTGATTAACGCGCGAAGGTATGCGGATCAAATTATTATTATTGATTCCGAAAGCCAAGATAAAACGAGAAAGATAGTAAAGCAATATACTAATAATATATTCACCGTTCCGAACCATATTGGTTTCGATGAAAAGAGAAACCTAGCTATTGAAAAGGCAAATACTGACTGGATTATGATGATAGATAGCGACGAGGCTTTTCCCGAGAACGGTGATGTTAACATACGGAAACTAATGGCATGGGCCGACATCAAGGAGATTGAGATTTTTTGGTTCTCCAGGTTTTGGTTGATCAGAGATCAGATATCTCCTTTAATCTGCAGAAAAGGCCATTTGGCCCTCTGGCCCGATCCGCAGGCAAGACTCATGAAGAAATCAATTAATCCAAAGTATGTCAATTCACTGCATGAACATTTGAAGTCGGATCATGCGAAGTTTGCATGCCTAGTGAATGATCCGCAGACCACGATTTTGCATTTCAAGTATTGGCTTTATTCAGATTTAGATTTAGAACATTTGTTGGGACAAAGGCAGGAGATTAATCCCGAGGGACCGGATGATGTACAGCTCCTAACTCACTCCAAATACTCGTATACGCAAAAACTTCCTTTATTGCGCATTACTGAGGAAACAAGGGTATTTCTGCATGCGATGACCGAACAATGATCCTGAAAGATGAGAGGTCTAATTCTATGGCTCAGCCGTTAGTATCCATTATTATCCCGACATACAATAGGGCAAATGATTTGATAAAAGCTATTAATTCTGTTTTGAGACAATCATATCGAAATTGGGAGTTGTTGGTTGTAGACGATCGAAGTACCGACGATACGAAAGCAATCATGAGAGAAATATGCTCAAAGGACACTAGAATCAAATATTATGAGAATCTTCGAAAAAAAGGGGTTTCCGGCGCCAGAAATACGGGATTACTGCGGGCATCTGGTAGTTACATCGCTTTTTTGGATTCGGATGATTTATGGTTGCGGGATCACCTGAAGAATAGTTTGGAAGTGCTTACAAATACCTCTTACAAAGTCTGTTATTCGCTATGGCTTGAAAAGAAAGAGGGAAAATTGACTAAAGTTGATCGGCTTCCGGGTAATAAGCAGAATTTTGAAGAAGCCGTGAGGATATTGAAGCCAGTCGTAGCCAATAAAAAGCAGTTATTTTGGGATGAGAACTTTCTGAATTACGTGATAAGTACGGGGTTTTATTGCTTCCACATTAATACATTGGTTATGGACAAGGAAGTTTTTGAGGCGATCGGTTTGTTTAATGAACGTTTGACTGCATCCGAAGACACCGATTATTCGTTCAGAATTTTTGAAAGATACAGAATATGCCTTTTATGGGAGTATAACTACATTTACCATCGCGATGTTGGGAGCAACAATCTTTACAATTTTTATGATCGAAGTCACCTTCAGCTAGATGAGTTAGTTCAAAACAAAGAGCTGGTACAAAGATTTCACACAACAACCCTTAACAACATTAATCGGTATAAAACGCTCAAACGCCTAATTAGGAACTCTGGAAAATTAAATAATAAAGAAGAACTCTATGGTTGGATCCGACATACTTTAATGATCTATTACTACACACTATCATTTTTAAATTCAACTCATCATAAAAGCAGATCGTTGTTCTACGCAATCAAATATTACATGATTTCCAAAGATATTTCTGTATTTCAAATGCTACTGCATTTGGGTCCAGGACGGGCAAAGATCAGACATGAGTATATCGATATCTATTGAAAATGAGAGACTGGAGGGGCATGGTGATACCATACGAGAAAATAAAAAAAATGGAGTATATTCTGGTCGATATCGGCAATGTAATATTCCACGATTATCCTGTTGATTTGGCATTTAGCAGATTGGTGTACGATCAACTTCAGCCATACAAGGAAATTTCGATGAGCGAGTTTTTGAGCATAAGGAAGAAAATGATATTAAGTGGGAATATGTTCTGGCATGAAGAGATCGGCCATCAGGTATGCGGTACTGATTGGATCAATGTACGGGATCGGCATTGGAGCGAAACATTGCGCCGATTGAAGGAGCTTACCGTTCCAATTGATGGCGCAATCGAGACCATACAGCGAATCAGCTGCGTAAAACCGATTGTCATTGCAGCTAATCAACCCATTGAAGCCATGGAAACTATTAAATCGTTCGGACTGACCCGATATTGCAAGGATATTGTGCTCGATTCCATGATTGGCTACACAAAGCCGGAACCGGAGTTCTATAAAAATATCATTAATAGGTTGAATGTTAGACCAGACCAGCTCCTTATGATAGGCGACAGGTACGAGAATGATATTGAACCTGCGGCAGAACTAGGCATCAAAACAGCATGGGTCCGGTTTAAGCCACAAAGGAAAATAGTAGAAGGTATCGATCCGGAATGGGCAGAGATGTTTTTTTCGGGATATTGCGAAATCGGAAACTACAATTATGCTGAGCATACAAGACCTGCTGACGAGCTTAAAGCGGATTACGAAGCCGATTCCTTGCAAGACCTATTCAAAAGCTTGCAGTGAAGATGGAGTTCATCGCCTTGATAGTATTTAGAGATGATACTGTATTTCAAAATGTATTGGCAAGGCAAAGCGAAGTGAAAAGGAGTTCGGCCATCAAAGGGCGTGCCAAAAAAACGGCGAAGATGCTTGAGCGAGTCATTCTTTACAGCGTTTACAATTGGGATTAGATACGAGACGTGCAAATCTGTAATTGAATGTGCAGTTGCTGGAAAAGTCACTGATCTGTCGGAAAGGGGACCAAATCAAATGGAAGAGGAACGACATTCGAACGACAGTCCATTGATATATCTGATCGTCCTGTGTCACAACAGCAAAAAATGGTTACACGCGTGTTTGAATTCGCTTGTTCAAACATCTTACTGCAACTACAGGATTCTTTTGGTCGATAATTACTCGTCTGACGGAAGCATCGAGGAGGCTCAACTGTTATTTCCATCAATCCGAGTTATTCGAAATTCAAGCAATCTCGGATGGTGCCAAGGGAATAATATCGCGATCCAGGAGGCACTTAACGAAGGTGCTGAATATGTGGTGCTATTGAATTCTGACCTTAAGACGGAAGATCCGTTGTGGTTAGATGCATTAGTAGAGTTTGCCTCCGCTAATCGGGAATACGGAATCATCGGGTGCACGCAGTATGAATATGATTCTGTTGGTTGGACGAAGTTGAATAGCTGGACTGAGTATATTCTTTGGAGCGGCAATAGGGAGGCCATGTTCATGGATGATACCGATTACGGAAAACCAATCGAAAATGCTTATACCATTAGCGACTTGAAAAACTCTAAACATCTTGACTGTTATTTTGTGCAAGGTGCAGCGATGATGGTTAGAGGGGACGTTTTCCAACGAATCGGTATGTTCGATGAAATTTATTTTATGTTCTATGATGAAGTTGATTTCTGCAGAAGAGCACGATGGCTGAACATCAAGACGGCATTGATTCCTGATAGCAGGGTAAAGCATGTAGGAGCTGGCCACACGTCCTCTAGCAAAAAAAACCGTCTAAAACGTAATTTTTATTACTCGCGCAACAAGTACATTTACGTTTTTACTGATATTACTTTTTCTGTAAAAAGAATGGCCAGAATTACGACTCGACTGTTATATCACGATATTAAGGACGCTCTCGGGGAAAAAGAAGATATTAGCGGAATCGGTCAATTATTTAGCGTGCTTGGTTCTTTGCTAAGATGCGTGCCAAGGATCATGTACAAGAGAAACCAGGACAAGGGTCAAATTAAAAAAGAGATGTACCTATCTAATTGGTAAAAAGAATTGAGGAAAGTATATGAGAGACGGTTACTATTTGTCTACTTATTTAAGCGTCAATAGGTTGGGGCATGCGATGGATAGATCGGTAGCGCCGATCGTGCTGAAAGAGCGTATGGATGAATGGTTTTCCTTCTTCATTTATGCTACATATGATCTAGATCAAGGAAGACAAGGAGGAGCAGGTGCCGGAGGTAGCCATCTCGATCATTTGGCGTGGATCCAAACGATGGCAGAGAGAGCCAATTGGTTCCTGACCAGCGTAGTACAGGCATTTTACGAGAAGAAAGGCGTACCGATCGTGTGCAATACCTCGTTAAAGTGACAACAGCGAGCCTATCATCAACAGGGCAGATGAAGCGATCAACTCTGCGTTGCAAAAAAAATCAAAGTCATCTATTTAAACGGTAAATAGGTCAAGTTGCAGAATCATGAACAGTTTACAGAAATCAAACTCTTGGATGACCAGTGTTGGCACGAATTCTTTTTTAGTATAGTTCAGAGGTTAATCCAATTAGACCTACAAAAAGACCAAAGTGTTTATCTATTTGAACCGGCCGGATCTTAGGAGCACGCTGGATATTATACTTAGAAGCGGTGCAAGGACACTAGATCGTTATACTACGGTAGCCTACAAGATGAAGCAGAACAGAACTGTTAAAAAAAAAGAATGCTCTCATTGAGCGTCTAATGAAATGAGGAATAGTGTATGAGAAATGGATATTACCTATCTACCTATTTAAATATCAATAAACTAGCGTGTGCAATGGATGTAGGTATGAGGCACGACCACAATTGCTCACTTTGGAGAAAAGAAGGAGACACAATCGAACTTATCCATTATTGGGAGTTAGAGAGATTAACGAGGGAAAAGGGACATTATCGCGCTTTTAAAGACGCGGCTAAAGCGAAGGGTTTTATTAATAGACTTCTCAAGCCATTCGATTTAACGATAGACAATATGGTCGAGGTGTGGGGCACACCAGAGATCGCTACTTGCAACGATTATCATTCTTATAAGGAATATCCTGAGATAGCTTATCATAGCATCAGTCATTTATTCTCAGGGATCCTTGCAAACTCCAAGAGTTTCTATGAAGAGAACATTATCGGATTTGCCGTTGACGGAGGTCCGGATTATGTCATAGAACCTGAGGGGAATTGGCCTAGTTATACCTTCTGCGCATGTGTCGTACGGAAAGGACGCGTGGAAATTTTCCCGGTAATGGGCCCTGGGAGAATGTGGATGCATGCAGCACAGGTTTTTGAACTGCGTGAAGGCACATTAATGGCTCTAGCCAATGCGAGTAAAAGCGAGATGAAGCTTGATATCCCTTTTTCATCTGAGTGGAATAACTACGATGATATGGAGATGATAACGAATTATGTTGACCAATTGATCAATACAGTGAATGTACTGGATCGAAAGGACGAGGGCGTGCTGTTCAATTATTTCGATCCTTCATTCACTATCGAAGAGAACAAGATCAGCATGATCATGAAGATGATTCAGAAGAGATCGATCGAAATGATGGACCGGAACGTCCAGACGATCGTCGATAAATACGGCTTGGATCCATCGGAATATCATTTATCAATCACCGGAGGCTATGCATTAAATTGTCCGACAAACAGCTTTTTGATGAACAAATACAGATTCAAGGACTTCATAGCGCCGCCTTGTGTCAACGATTCGGGCATGTCGCTCGGGATCGCGCTGTACGCGTTCTATAAAAAGATGGGTAAGTTTGATTTCACGCTTGAACATGCCTATCATGGCGATGAGGAGTTTGATATTGCTCAAGTGACAGAAGGCGGTCTGTACTCGAAGTTTATCAAGAGCGTTCGTAAATTTGACCCAAGTCAAGCGGCAGAGGACATCATCGAGAGCCCTATCGTATGGCTGAACGGGAGAAGCGAAATCGGTCCCCGTGCATTAGGGAACCGAAGCATTATCGTCGATCCGAGAAGCGGGATGGCAAAAGACAAGCTGAACATCATCAAACAGCGGCAATGGTGGAGACCGGTAGCGCCAATTGTATTAGAGGAGCATGTAGACGAATGGTTCGAGGATTGTTATCCTTCCCCATTTATGCTGCATACGTTCAAGATCAAGGAAGACAAGGTGGAGCAGGTGCCAGCAGTATGCCATCTCGATCAATCCGCACGGATTCAAACGATGGTGGAGAGTGCTAACCCTCTGCTGACCAGCGTTTTACAGGCATTTTACG
>NZ_BMFU01000004.1:117221-744014 GCF_014639235.1 Paenibacillus silvae
TAGCGAGCCTATCATCAACAGGGCAGAGGAAGCAATTAATTTTGCGTTGCGAAAAAATATCAAAGTTATCTACTTGAACGGTAAGCGAGTCGAGTTGCAGAATCATGAGAGGTATACGGAAACCAAACCCTTGGGTGATCAACACTGGAGCGAATTCTTCTCTAGAGAAGTTACGACCGATGAAGCTCTCCTGGCTGAAGTGAATCCGTTCCATATTTCCCGTATCATGATCGTCATGTATCTTACGACACCGAACATGCGACAAACCATAGACATCACAACGAAAAAGGGTGCTAGAGAATTGATAAGGTATTGTTCAATTGCTTACAAGATGATGGAAAAGAAAAAGATCCGTCCTGCAGTCACGTGCGATCTATAAGTTTGGCAATATTTTAAATAAATAAAGAGAATTAGGGGGGGTTGAGATGAGAGATGGTTATTACTTAGCGGCATATCTCGTTGTGAACAAATTAGCCTACGCTATGGACATTAGTGTAAGGCACGATCACAACCTCTCGCTATGGAAAAAAACAGGTGAAAAAATAGAGCTAGTCCATTATTGGGAGTTAGAGAGATTAACAAGGAATAAAGGTCATTACCGTGCATTTAAAGACGTGGTCAGCGCAAAAAAATTTATTAATACATTACTCAACCAATACGATTTGTCGATAGACGATATGGTCGAGGTTTGGGGGACTCCAGAACTAGCTACCTGCAGCGACTATCATTCGTATACTGAGTACCCTTCTATTGCCTATCACAGCGTTAGTCATTTGTTCTCTGGCATTCTTACGGATTCAAAGAAATTCTATGAAGAAAACATTATTGGATTTGCCGTTGACGGTAGTCCAGACGTAGTAGTTGAACCGGATAACGAATGGTTTGAGTACACTTATTGTGGCTGCATTGTTAATCGAGGACAAATTAACATATTTCCAGTGATGGGTCCAGGTGCTCTCTGGCAGATGGCTACTTTTTCATTAAAGTTAAGAGAAGGGACATTGATGGCATTAGCTAATGCCAGCAAAAGCGAAATGCTGATCGATTATCCATTCGAAATCGATATTTCCGAAGCGAATGTTCTTGACAGAGTCAACAACTATGTCGAAGAATTAATCGCTGCAGTAAATGCACTGGAGCTGAAAGATGAGGGCGTACTTTTCAATTATTTCGATCCGTCATTTACAATCGAAGAGAACAAGATCAGCATGGTCATGAAGGTAATACAGAAGAGATCGATCGAAATGATGGACCGGAACGTCCAGATGATCGTCAATCAATACGGCCTAGACCCATCAAATTATCATTTGTCGATGAGTGGTGGCTATGCGTTGAATTGTCCAACGAACAGCTTTTTGATGAACAAATACAGATTCAAGGACTTCATAGCGCCGCCTTGCGTCAACGATTCGGGCATGTCGCTCGGGATCGCGCTGTACGCGTTCTATAAGAAGATGGGTAAGTTTGATTTCACGCTTGAACATGCCTATCATGGCGATGAGGAGTTTGATATTGCTCAAGTGACAGAAGGCGGTCTGTACTCGAAGTTTATCAAGAGCGTTCGTGAATTTGACCCAAGTCAAGCGGCAGAGGACATCATCGAGAGCCCTATCGTATGGCTGAACGGGAGAAGCGAAATCGGTCCCCGTGCATTAGGGAACCGGAGCATTATCGTCGATCCGAGAAGCGGGATGGCAAAAGACAAGCTGAACATCATCAAACAGCGGCAATGGTGGAGACCGGTAGCGCCAATTGTACTGGAAGAGCATATGGACGAATGGTTCGAGGATTGTTATCCTTCCCCATTTATGCTGCATACGTTCAAGATCAAGGAAGACAAGGCGGAGCAGGTGCCAGCAGTATGCCATCTCGATCAATCCGCACGGATTCAAACGATGGTGGAGAGTGCTAACCCTCTGCTGACCAGCGTTTTACAGGCATTTTACGAGAAGACGGGCGTACCGATCGTGTGCAATACCTCGTTAAATGACAACAGCGAGCCTATTATCAACAGGGCAGAGGAAGCAATTAATTTTGCGTTGCGAAAAAATATCAAAGTTATCTACTTGAACGGTAAGCGAGTCGAATTACAAAATCATGAACATTATAAGGAAATCAAACCATTGGATAATTTGAATTGGCTTGAGTTCTTCTCTAGAGACGTTACGACCGATGTCGACATTCTAGCTGAGGTAAACCCATACGGAATCGTCAGAAACAAACTTTCGATGTACATGAATCACCCGCAACTAAAATCAATTGATATAACATCTAGCCGAGGGGCAAGAGCTGTTCAACGAGCTGTCACATTGGCTTACATGACATCCAAGGGCATAAAGAAACTCAATTATGCGGATTCCTAATTCACTCGGTTAGAAGCCGTTTTCTAAAGGAAAACCATGCGAAAATGTAAAGAAACTTTTTAGTGGACGGACTGTGACATTGGATTAATGGTAATAAATTCCTATAAATGGGAGGAAATATTAATGCTTAATACAAGAGAAAATGTAAAAGATCAAGTATCTAAAATAATTCAGAAACACATTGAACTAAATATTGATGAAACAAATCAGCAAGACGGATTAGACATTTCCGCAATTACTTCATTAAAATTCATTGGAATTGTGGTGGATTTGGAATTAGAATTCGATTTTGTATTTGAAGACGAGTACCTAGATAACCGGATGTTCAACTCGTTCGATTCCATAGTAACCTATGTTTACGACAGAACTAACTTGGCGTAATGCATAGCGGGCCATAGCAAAAGCGATGAAGAATGCTACCGGAAAGAAGGAACCAAACTCATGCATAAGTTATTGGGTGGGGAAAAATTCAACAACTTAAAAAACCTCTTATTCGTCATTGCCTTGGTCTATCGAGCAAGTCCTCCTAGAATTATCATATCTATAACGAAGTCCGTTATAGAGAGGGTTTTTAACGTATTTTTCTTCATTTACTTGTTGCAGTATATTTTCGAATGCATTGAGAACGGGACAACATTCTACCACTTGTTCTGGATTCTCTCGATGATTATTGTCGTAAGAGCATTGATCGGTTTGATGAATATAGGCTACAACTATTATATTTCTCGGAACAACCCAATCGTATTCAGGTATATATTCGGTCGCATTATGAATAAGTCAACTGAAATCGAGTTATATAAATTCGAGCAACCTGACTTTTACAACGATTATACCTTAGCGCTGGACCAATCGAGTTGGCGTGCTGAGGAAGTGACCGAAAGCATGTCCTACATTATCAGTCAGTTCATCGGAATTGCCGCCACTGTCATTCTAATTGTCTCATGGGATCCGACTCTTATATTTTTCACAATTGTGCCAATCATTAATAGTTATTTGGTAGGATTGATGAGGAACAAGGTTCAGTACGAAAAGGACATGTCTCTCTTGAAAGATGAACGGATAGCTGCTTATTCCAAAAGAATATTCTATGAGAAAAAGTATGCCCAAGAAGTTCGGTTGTTTGGAATAAAAGACATCTTCCTAAAGAAGCAATTAGATAGTTATCGCGCAATGAGGCAAAACCTGAAAAAACACGGAATTAAATTGACAATACTAGATATTTGGAACGTGCTCGTCATGGATACGTTGCTGTTCCTTGCGGTGGCTCTCTACTCTACTTACCAAATCGTAGTGAACCACAATCTCTCGATTGCGGTGTATGTCTCGATCATGACAGCAGTAAACAGTGTCAGTTGGAGCTTTAATGGGCTTATATATGAGATTGCTTATTTCGCCCAGCATGGTAGATATATCGAGAATATCAAAAAGTTCATCAACTACGAGATGCCTGTAACGACGACCGTCAATTCTGGTTTAACTCCTCCGTTTGAGAGCCTGGAAATGATTAATGTATCTTTCCAGTATGAAGGTTCGAACAAGGCCGTATTAAAAAACATAGATTTAAAGATCAGTAAGGGTGAGAAGATTGCTTTGGTTGGGTACAACGGTGCGGGAAAAACAACATTGATTAAGCTGTTAATGCAGCTTTACGATGCCCAGCAAGGCAGCATCTTTTATAACGGTGTGGACATCAGGCAGTTTGATAAAGATGATTATTATTCCCGCTTTTCCGCAGTGTTTCAGGATTTTCAACTATACGCCCTCTCCTTACAGGAAAATATTTTGATGGACGAAGCTAAATTGGATAAGGATAGGATAAAAGTGCTCGAAGCCTTAGAAAAAGCAGGTTTCGAGGAGCGATTAAGTAAGTTAGATAAAGGCATCGATTCAGTTCTGACGAAAGAATTTGATAATGATGGCGTAGTCTTATCTGGAGGGGAAGGACAGAAAATCGCAGTTGCACGGGCATTCGCCAAATCTTCGGAAATTATCGTTATGGATGAACCCTCAAGTGCCTTAGATCCCATAGCGGAATATCAGCTTTTTCAGAAGTTGATGGAAATTGCAAACAATAAGACGGTGATTTTTATCTCGCATCGTTTATCCACTGCTAAACTAGCAGATCGGATTTATATGCTGGAAGACGGGGAGATTATAGAAGAAGGAACCCACGAAGAGCTGATGGGTAATCATTATAAGTATTCAGAGATGTTTACCAAGCAAGCTGAGAAATATATCAATTATGAATCAGCAAAGGATGTTATCTAAATGGCGTCAACTACCAGTCAAGGGACAAGCCGAACGTTTCGACAGTTTATTAGAAACAACTTGTTTATTCTCAAATATTCCTTTCAGATCTCGCCGGTATACTACTCTATTTATATTGCCATCAGCGTACTGACAGAAGTCGTGAACAACGTGATGTATGTAATGTTAATCAAGTTTATTATCGACGCAGTTAAAGAAGGGAAAACCTACGAAGAGATTCTCAGGTTAATCTTACTCTGTTGCGCTATTACAGCGACAACCTTGATCGTATCAAAAGTTTTAGCATTTTTAGATGAAATGAAATCAAAGGATATAACGGGACACATTCAGCGAGTGATCATGACAAAGGTATCACAAATGGACCTCATTTATTATGACGATTCGTCATTCTATGACGAGTTCATACGTGCTAGCGGACATGCGGAGGATAATATAAAGCGCTGCATTGGGAATGTGGTTTCTATTCTCTCCAAAATGTTAAGTATCATTACGATTACTGCTGTTATCGTTACGATTGATCCGGTCCTGGCGGTCTTTCCTTTGGTCGCGTTCATTGCGGGTATTGCCGCAGAGTATTTCAAAAACTCGATTCAGTATAAATATCGGCTTGAACTAGATCCGATCGAGCGTATGAAAAACTACTCTCGCAGAGTTTTTTATCAATCTGAATACGCCAAAGAAATGAGAATGACAAAAATAAAAAAACCGCTAATTAAGCAATTTAATCAAGCAATTGACGACCATAGGACGCTTGCCCGCAAGTACGGTCTAAAAGATGCTATCGTATCGTTCATCAATGAAGTATTCGTATGGTGTATATGTATCTTTTTCCTCCCCCCTGCTTATCTAAGCTACCATGCAATCGTAACAAGACGGATCACGATTGGGGATTTTGCTTCTATGAATAATGCAACGAGAACGATATTCGATAATCTAAACCAATTCAAGGACGCGTTCTCTGTTGCTCACAGTATTGGGCTGTATACAGAGCATTTCAGGAAATTTATGGAAAAGGATATTAATATTGAGAAGCCCGAAGGCCTCCCGTTAAAACTGACGACTTCTCCGGAAATAAAGTTGATAAATGTCTCTTTTAAATATCAAAATAGCGATGATTACGTGCTGCGAAATGTTAACATGACAATTAATCCATACGAAAAAATCGCGATTGTCGGTCATAACGGTGCGGGTAAATCAACGCTTATCAAGTTATTGCTGAGATTGTACGACCCCACCGACGGTAGAATAGAGCTGAATGGTGTCAACATTCAAGATTACACTATTAAAGAATACAGAGAACAATTCGGAGCGGTGTTCCAGGATTCGCAATTATATGCAGCGTCCATTTATGAAAATGTCATGATGCGCAAAATGGCGGAGAGTGAGAAACAACGAGCCGACAAAGCCTTAAGTTTAGTGGAGTTAAACAATAAATTAGGCACGTTACAGCATGGGGGAGATACGATCTTAACGCGTGAGTTCGATGATGAAGGCACCTTGCTTTCCGGCGGCGAAGGTCAGAAGGTAGCAATAGCAAGAGTATTCGCTAAGGAATCTTTCGTGGTGATCCTTGACGAACCGTCAAGCGCGCTAGACCCCATTGCCGAATACAATTTGAACCAACTTATGCTCGATGCCGCAAAAGACCGTACTGTCGTTTTCATATCACATCGCTTATCTACCACACGAATGGCTGATAAAATCTACTTATTCGAGAAAGGAGAGATCAAAGAAGTAGGTTCCCATGAACAGTTAATAGGGATTAATGGAGAATATGCAAAAATGTTTAAGAAACAGGCGGAAAGTTATTCGTATAACTCAGAGGTTAAGAAAATAAATGGCGTAGGTGGAGAGAATATTGAGAGTCGAGGAGTTATTGTGGAGCGATGAGAATCGGACGTTTAGAATTGTAGACGATGCTGGAGAATGGTCGTATCAGCAGATCAGAACTAGAATCGGTAAACTCGCTGGTGCATTGACAACCAACGGCGTAGTAGAAGGGGATCGCGTAGCTGTACTTTGCGAGAATAGTGTGTCCTTCTTTGTAGGCATCATGAGCGGATTAATATTGAATGCGACAGTCATTCCGTTAGATCCACAACTTCCTCTCAACGAATTGATCAAATTGGTTAAGAATGTTGATGCGAAAATTTTATGTACCTCAGGGACAAGACCCGAGAGGATTATAATGGATGAAGCATTAAGGATTGAAACGAATGGAATAACAATTCTAGACGAATCCTCCGGTCACTGGGACGCTGACCGGTTTGGTCAATATTTTACTGATACTCCAAAGGATCCGACTGTTCCTGCCTTTATCTTGTTTACATCGGGCACGTCTGGCCATCCCAAGGGCGTCACTCTGTCTCATGAAGCAGTGTGCAAGAATGTCCAATCTATCATGGACTGGATCCTGCCTTCGTGCCAAGATCGGTTCTTGATCACGAAGACTTTGGTCCATTCCTCTACCTTATTGTGTGAAGTTTTGGTTGCATTAAGAGCGGACGCAACGGTATTCATGTTGAATCCTGTGGTACCCATATCTGTTACCGTGAAGCGTATCCTAGAGCTCAAACCAACTATAATTGGCTTGAATCCGACATTGCTCTGGCTCTTGAACCGATCCATAAAAGATTCTCGGTCTTCTTCAGTAAAACTAATTGTGTCTAGCGGTGCTGTAGCTGCCCCCGACCTTTTGAACGAGAGCGAACGCAAATGGCCGAACGCAAAGATTATTAACGCATATGGATTAACTGAAGCGGGTCCTCGTGTTACGATGCAGAAGCTCAATCAACCTAGCAAGAAGGGGTCAGTTGGCCATCCTGTTCCCAACGTCAAAATTAGAGTAGTGAAAGATGGCTTTACATGCCAGGTAAACGAGATTGGATGTATATTCGTAAAATCGGATAGCATGATGAACGGTTATTGGAAGGATAACGAAGCTACAGAACAAAAAATTCAGGCAGGCTGGATAAATACTGGAGATATTGGGTACCTGGACGAGGATTCCGAGCTGTTCGTAGTTGGAAGAAAAGATGACATGATTATAAGGGGTTCGCATAATATCGACCCGAACTATGTTGAAGACGTACTCAGATCTTATAAAGGCATTAAGGAGTGTTTAGTTTTCGGCGTAGTGGACAAAGTGAATAGCAATAAAATTGTATGTTATATTGTGCCTGAAGAGGACTGTGGCTTAGATATTTCAAAGGTATTCGACTACTGCGCTAAATTGCTGGCTCCTTATGAATGTCCTCAAGAGATCTTGCTGAAAGATGCAATACCCAAAACTTCAAACGGAAAAGTTTCTAGAAAATTAGCAGCAGAGCAATATGTAACATTTTTGACCACAAGTAACTAATTCCATCTCAATAATAATTAATCCGAGTGTTTACATTCATGTATATAGAGGAGGGGAGTAGGTGGATTTTAACGGTAAAGAAGTGCTTATTACGGGGGGGGGGGACTTCGATTCGTTGGCAGTAATCTCGCAATTAAGCTGTGCGAAAAAGGAGCTAATGTGAAAATTGTAGATTGGTTGATACCCGGATACGTTGGAATCCCTACAATATCGAGCTCATTGCCGATAGTGTCATGACACATAAATTGGAATTAAGAGAGTTTGTAGAAATAGAAGGCATTATAAAAGGTAAAAAAATATTTTTTATTTGGCGGATCAGCTAAGCCATGTGGATAGCATGGATGATCCCATGATGGATATGGAATTAAATATCCTATCTCATATTTCTCTATTAGAGGCTTGTCGCAGGAAAAATTGTGATGCCTTGATCGTGCTAAGCAGCACTCGTCAGTTGTACGGGAAACCGCAATACTTCCCAGTTGATGAGAGGCATCCACTAGACCCGCCTGATGTTAACGCAATCAACAAATTGTCGTCCGAATATTATCACCTTCAATATTATCGAAATTATGGGATTAGGACAGTTATATTGCGCCTTACAAATACCTACGGACCTAGGCAACTGATTAAAAATGCAAAACAAGGGTTTTTGGGCTGGAAATCAAGTTCGAGATTTCACTTATGTGGATTCGTCGAAGCGATGCTTAAATCCTAATCTCACCAATGATGAGCAAGTAAGAATTATTTACGAGATAAAAGAGTTTTTCAGAACGCTATGAACAATCGAAAATACTTGGAGAGTGTTGAAACTATATGATTCATTCATGTGAATATTCCATTATTATTCCGGTGTATAACCAGAAAGAATCGTTACTTATTACCTTATCTTTGTTCGAGAAACAAAATTACCCAAGTGATAAATTTGAATTGATAATCGTTAATGATGGATCCACGGACGAATTGGAAGTAGATATTACCCATAAGGAATGGCCTAGAAACTTTAAGTTCATTCATCAGACCAACAAAGGCCGGGCATGTGCACGGAACATCGGAGTCGAGAATGCGCGATCAAATAACCTGATATTTTGTGATGCCGATCGGTTTCCAGACCCGGATTATATTACTAGCATTGCTAACGTTAGGAATCATTACGGCGATTGTGCGATCATTGGGAGACCGCTAGAGTTCTTTGGATCTAAGAAATGGCTCGATCTCAGTGTGGAACTAGATTGGAATAAAATAAAAAAGTACTCTAGGGATTCCGTATACTACCACAAAATCACTCAATTGTATGATCATCGTGGATTTACGGATTCGCCAATAAGATGGTCATCGTTCCTCGTCGGAAACTCTTGCGTTACTCGCCGTGATTTTGAACTGGTCAATGGATTTGATCCGGATTTCAAAGCATGGGGCTTCGAACATTTCGAATTTGCATTGCGACTTCAAGACAAAGGGGTTTTCTTTTATAGCTGCTCGGATGCAATAAATTTTCATATTCCGCACCCTCGGGAACAAAGTTTCTACCGAACAATGATCGAACAGAGCATGGACATTGTGGAGAGGAAGCACCCAACCGTTCCATGCAGATTGCTTAAAGATTTTATGTTTGGCGAAATTACTCTGCAGCGATTCGAATACATGTTCGGAGGTTTCAACACGGAGACGCTTATGCAGCGGGAGCCGATTACGATGACAATAAAATGATAACATAATACCACTTTATTCTAAGAAGGGTCGGGGATAGGAAAATGAAGCTACATAGGGATAATAATGTACTATTGATTACAGACGTTACAGGGGAAGGTGGCACTGATACATTTTTGATTGATGTAGCTCTTGCTGGTAGAAATGAGGGCTGGAACATCAGTGCATTGATTAATGATACGAGTGGTTCGGACCAACTTGGCAGAACATTGACGAAAAGTGGCGTCCCAGTCGTTCGTGCACCGTTATACCATGGGTACTATGATAAGTATCAGCGCAGAAAGGCGACGTTGGATGCGATCAATTTCTTCAAACCGAATATTATCCACGTGTTCTGTGGTTCTCCTCGCAGCGCAATTACGCCTAGGGAAATCGCGATCGAAAAAGGTATCCCTTTATTTTTCACCGAAGCTTTCGTGCCGGAGCAGCCACATTTTGCACCAGGGATTCATGAAAGGGTACATGAATTGTATGAACAAGCTACTGCCGTTACAACGGTATGCAGAGATAATATTCGATTATTATCTAGGGTTTACGGTTTTCCTGCCGAGAAAATCATTTATGTTCCGTCATCCATTAAAGTAGATCCTACTTCTCTAGAGATTGACAATAATACCATAGCTAGCGGCAAGGTTATCAAGGCGGTAACGGCGGGGCGGTTCGTTAAGCAGAAGGGAATTGATATCCTGATCAAGGCTATAAACTTGTTAGATGAACAGTCCAGAAGCAAGATCAATTTTACAATCATAGGTGCCGGTGAGGATGAACAGTTGTTGAAAAACATGGTAAATAATTACGGTCTCGAAGGAATGGTTTCATTCATTAATTGGCAACAAGATCTATCTGAAGCATTGGAATCGTTTGATGTATTTATTGCGCCAAGCCGTCACGAGGGTGGGCTACCCTTTACGATACTGGTCGCGCTTGCCAAAGGGCTACCATTAATCGGATCCTCTGTATCTGGTATCAAAGAGGCACTCGATGGCGGTGAGTTAGGGGAACTGGTAGAGCCAGAGAACGTGCTCGCGTTATCCGAAACAATCAAATCGTTCACTAATAACCCTTATCCACTGCAAAAAAAAGCTAAGAAGTCACGGCAGTTTTTATTAGACAATTATGATGTCGACAAGAATATGAAAAAAATAATTGATTTGTGGAAAGGTGCCTTGTAGATGGATAAATTAGAAAAAATAGATGTTCTGATATGTGCCGCGCGAAATGATATTAACTTCATATTGGAATATGCAATCAAGTCGTGCATTCAAAATTTCAAGCCCTTAAAGCGAATTTATATCGTTACGCCGGATCCCGATGAAATTGATCGAAAACTAGAAGAATGGCAAATAGATAAGGAACAGATTGTTCTTTTGAACGATTCCGAAGTATTAACAGCGGAAATGATGAATTTGCCCGGCTGGCTCAAGCAACAAATAATAAAACTCCAAGTCGAGCAAATCTGTAGTACGAGGTATGTTTGTTGCTTCGGGGCAGATACTGTCATGTTGAAGCCGGTTACCTATGATGAGTTATTTGAGAATGATAAGGCCGTGTTGTATTTTAATCGATATTCAACTCCTGGTATACACTTGCACTACGAAAGGAAACGGGTTGAAAATATTTCGGAAATTTTGCAAACGACACCTAAACGAGCATTTCTTCTAGGGGATTTCATCATGGAGTTAATGATTTTTGATTGCCAATATTTGAGAAGTTTAATGAATTATCTTAATCAATTATATGGGAATAATGCCTTAGCATCTGTCGTTCCGGATTCTTGTGATACCTACTCTGAAAAAACAGCGTTTGGCGAATGGACCCTCTATGCCGTATACATCTTGGATGTACTGAATGATAGTGTTCCGATTCGAAATTCAGAGTGTAAGTTTGTTCGTCATCTTCATAGTGCTAATGATCTACGCAGATTCCAGTACGACTGCCATGTCGCGCATTTTGTAAACAAGTCTTTCGATACGATTGAACTAACTAGACGATTCGAAGCAATGGGAATAGGAGCGTGACATCATGTTCAGATGGGCAAGGCTAACAGAGTTCAATTCAGATGTATTTGCTTCCTTCTTTCATCGGAATGGTTACCATCACAGTGTTGGTGATCATCAAGGGGAAATGTGGGGGTACGCATGGGCCTTCAACCATGCACGCTCTCGAACCAGCCAACGCGTTTTATGCATCAACTCGGATGTCTTTCCTGATTATCTTCGTAATGAATCGCCGCAATCAACTATCCATACTGCGTCAAATCCTGATGTGCGAACCGAAGGAGAATTCGATACGATATACGCATTCCATTCCCTTTATAGATTGAGTCCGAGAGAATTCACGGATAATGCAATGCATATGTTTCAACTTCTTCGACCCGGCGGAAAACTTGTGCTAATCGAAAAGTATAAAGTAAGTGGGGGAGTGGGGCATGATTACACGGAATTTTTTGATAAGTCTGGCTTCATGCTCTTCCGTCCTTATCAATACGATCTAATACCACGGCATGACAGATTAAATCAAGAATGGTTTAAACAAAGGGATGATTTGATCCTTACGATGGATAACTGCGGTAACAAGCATGCATTCTTTGGGGCTATCTTTTTCAGGCCGTATCGTGCATCAGAAATAGAGGACAAGGTGTTCAAATGCAATAACAGTTGGTTGGGTCTTGACTCAAGGGGATTAATACAACCGTTTGAATACATTGGTGGATATCAGGATGATTTTAGCATCTATAAAGGCGCACAAATACGAATATTTCATTTGCCGGAGGAGCTCAAAAATAAGGAGGCTATCGGGCTGAATGAGATCAGTTCATGCTTTGGAACTAACAGAGTAGACTCAGCCATGTTGATAAATGAACTAATCTGTCAGGAGTATCTGCTAGATCGCTGAGATTGTGTCAATTCTGTTTGTATCAGTTGTTAAGGTGAATTCAAGATTCCATTTTGTTTCCCTCTCATTTGTCTCAATGGGGAGGAAATATGGATTTAGTGAAGGAAGTCTGCCGGTTACGAACTGATGAGTTTGAAAGACTATGGGGAGTGATTCAATGAGACAAGATTATTTGAATTGGCTCTATAGTATTCTTGCAAAGATGACGGAAGAGAAAGAGGTTGTCATTTTTGGGTTGGGACCACGGCAAAAAAACTTGAAAAAATTGCTCGAAAATGCTGCCATACCTTTCCTGGGCTACTGTGGAGAAGACGTAACCAGCACAGATGAACGATATGACAACGAAAGGCTATTTGACTTAGGTGACTTGAATCGACTAATTAAAAGCATTATAAAAATCTTGATTAATCCCATAATTCATCATGTGGCTGTGAATAAATTATCCAAAGGCTGGCCAAACAATCACCGTATACGCTGGGGAAGAGATGGTTCAAGCCTTGGTCAGAATTCATGAGGTTTACAAAATGCTCGAGGATTCCGAATCGAGAGAAATATTGGACAGCATTACGCTATACCAGCTAACACGGGATACGAAGTATTTGCACGCAACAACATACGACCAATACTTCCACCTGGTTGTCATGCCTTCCCAGGATGATGTCATTATCGATGGAGGTGCCTACATTGGCGATACGGCAGAAATTTTTGCTTCGTTTTTGCTGAACAAACGTTCGATCCATTCCTTCGAACCGTCAAGCGCTTTTATAGTAAGAGCATTCAGCTAAAAAGGATCGACTTAATTAAGCTCGACATCGAGGGTGCTGAACTCGAAGCAATAAGGGGGGACAAAAAATACGATAAAAAAATGGAAACCTAAATTGCAAATTTGTTTGTACCATCATGCAAGACATTTACGAAATCCCCTGTATATTTCCAAAGAATTCAAGGAGTTCGATTATAAATTCTACATAGGCCACCATCATCAGGATGATCCTTATGAAACGGTATTATACGCGGTTTGCCGTTCAGTAAATCAGTAATGCCGGTTGAGTACATTCGTCAACATTTCAATCCCGATAAAATCAATAGTTTTCGGAAAAGCCTGCTTTGATGCGCATACCGAAATACAATATTGCGGAATAACATTATACTGGTGGAAGCAGGGGCCTGAGAAATAGTTTGGCATTTTACCCGCAAATTCAAAGCAACAAGTGTTTGCCTTCCGAATAGAAAATGTGTTCAGAGGCATCTTAAGACCTAAGCCGATTTGTTTAACATAACTTTCTTTTAATGTCCAAAGGTCATAAAAGTATTGAAGCTGCTGATCTGGTGTAGTTGCAATTAAATCTGTATATTCTTCGCGGGAGAAGAAACGATTGGCAATCTTCAAGTAGTCGATAGGCTGAATTTTCTCTATATCAATGCCTATTGGTTCGTCGTCGAATGCGGCTACAACCCATTCCTCAGAATGGGAAACGTTAAAGAAAAAGGTTAGCCCTTCTAGAAGAGGTTTACCGTATTTATTTGACGAGATTCTGATTTCATTAACTGCAAGATCAAATCTATTCGATAATTCACATCGGACCATTACTTTCGCCAATAAAGATCTGTAGGCATCCTGAGTGGAATTAAATGTATTGATGAGCAGTCTCTCTTCATTCGTAAGGCTACTCAGTAAAAGGCTGTAATTGTTTTGGCTGATAACGGAGGGGACTTTGAGCGCGAGTAGTTTTACCATGAAATAAGGATCCTTTTGAAAAGATATTTTATGCTATTAGGGATGATTAAAGAAGCAACCTATTAAAGAAGGAGAAAAATATTATCTGATTTTTCAAACAAAGTTAGTCTAGTGTCTCAAAGATTGTTTCAAAATGATAACACAGGATTCTGGCTTTTGTAAACACCACTCGCTCGAAGTTGTGTAGTCACATGCAGCAAAAACGACTTCAAATAAAGGTGAATTCTAAATGACAAACTTTCCGTTTGTTCCATACTCCTTTAAGTCGATTTATAAAAGATTAGGACGAAGTATATAGAAACTTAACTAAGGAAGTGAAAGGGTTGAAGCACAAACTTCATAGTATAACCGATCCCATTAAATTAGTAATATGGGATCTGGACGATACATTCTGGCAGGGTACTCTTGAAGAAGGAGAAGTCGATTTTATTTCTGAAAACATACGTATTGTTAAATTATTAACTGAGCGTGGCATAGTGAATTCAATTTGTTCTAAAAATGAATATTCAGTGGTGAAATCTTACCTTACTGAAAACGGACTGTGGGAGTATTTTGTGTTTCCAGAAATTAGTTGGAAACCAAAGGGCCAAATGGTGAAAAATATAATAAATAGCGCAAAGCTCCGTGCTAATAATGTATTGTTTATTGATGATCTTGCAGCAAATCTTGATGAAGTCAAGAGTCTGAATCCTGGTATTTGGACTATATATCCCGAAAGCATTCACCAAATCCCCTCCTATCCTGTGTTTCAGAGCACTGGTAGTAGTGACGAACGACTTCAATACTATAAGATACTCGAAAAGAAAAAAGAAGAAATCGAGTACTTGAGTTCGAACGAGGAGTTCTTAAGACAAAGCGAAATAAGGATTTTTATTGATTTTGATTGCACCAAGCATATCGATAGAATTGATGAATTAATAAATAGAACAAATCAATTGAATTTCACAAAAAATCGTATATCACTTAATGAATTGAATCATTTATTGAGGGATAGTTCAGTTCAAAATGCAACAATAAGAGTTGTTGATAGGTACGGTGATTACGGAATAGTCGGATTCTTTTCTATTAAACAGGGAAAACTTATTCATTTCTTGTTTTCCTGCCGTGTCTTAAATATGGGGATAGAACAATGGATATACTCATATTTAAAATTTCCTGAAATTATAAAATGTGGTGAAACAGCCATTGAATTAGAAAATGATTATACACCTTCGTGGATTAAACTAGAATCCATCGATAACACAAGCATCAAAGGCAATAATACATCAGAAACAGCTTCATATAGAATCAAGTGTTTACTAAAAGGGGGGTGTGATCTTGAACAAATTTATCATTATTTGAAATATGAAAATATAGAATTAATCAAAGAATTCAACTATCATTCTAGTGATTCCAAGGCTCCGATTAGAAGAGAACATACCGAGATTCTAAAGTTACCCTATCACGTTACAGAAAGTGAATATTCACCTATTATTGAAAAAATCCCCTTCTGTGAAAATCAAATGTTTCAAACGGATTTTTTTAATACTGATAATAACGTTGTTATATTTAGTGTATTAATGGATTATTTCGCTGGTGTCTACTCATTAAAGCAAAACAATCTGATAAAGATTGCTTATGAAGATTTTTTACTGTCATATACAGAGCCTAAAGATAGGGAAGCGCTTAAAGAGCGTGCTCTATCATGGTCGGGATATGAAATCAATGATCATTTTTTTGAATGGTTCCTCCATTACTTTCGTCGTCTCGGTCCAATAAGCGAGAAAGATTTCTCCGAGAACATCTGTTGGATTCGAAACCATCTGCCTCAACAAACTATATTAATTATTATAAATGGTAGTGAAGTAGATTATCCTAATCCATTAGAAAAGGACCGGCACAATAGGTACAAAAGTATGAATAAAGCACTTCAGGAAACTATTAAAAATCTTCCAAACACCTTTCTACTCGATGTGAATAAATATATCAGCAGTAAAGAGGATCACTCCAATCATATTAATCATTATAAAAGATTTGTATACAAACAAATGGCAGACGAGATACTCTCAATAATTGAAAAGGAACTTTCTGTTGCTCGTGGTAAAAGAATATAGACAAAGTAGGTGAATAAGCAACGTGCTTAAAAAATTGTCAATTGCAACTTGTACTATAAGTCCTCAGCTTACATTAACATTCTTGCATTCCATACTACCTTATATAGTTGATGATCAAATAATCGTTATTCTGGATGGTAAAGAATATACGAATGAAGATCTTAGTAGATTTGCATATGAAAATGGAATTCTATTAATTACAAATGAAAAAAATATGGGGTTGTCGTACTCCAGAAATGTAGCGATGGAGAAGGCAGAGAATGAGTACATCATTTTTTTTGATGATGATACAGTACTAATTGATAATGTGATAGAGAGTTATAAAATTTGGTTTGAAAAAGGTTATGATTTGTTGGGTGGTCCTTTACTGCTTCCTCGTAATTATCCAAAGCTTCCAAATTGGTTACCTGAAGGGCAATCCGCTTTATTTGGAATTCACATAAATCAAGAGAAAATTTGGGGAGGAAATTTTGGCTATAACTTAAAAAAAGCAAAAATCAAAAATATTTTATTTCAAATTAATCTTGGTAGGAAGGATGGTCAATTACAAGCTGGCGATGATACTACATTTATAAAAGAGTATTGTGCAAAAAATCATACTGAAGGACTTTTTCGCCAAGAGCTGGCTATTGAACATCATATTAACCCGAAAAGATACACATTCAGATATCTTTCTCGAAGAACATTTTGGCAAGGAAGGTGTGAAATCCGCCGGAAGTCATTCTTTAATGGTTTTATAAAAGAATTCAAAAGGAACTTTCATTCTAATAAAAAAAAATATGAAATAACAAAGTTTGGAATGGGTGCAATTCTATTTAGTTATTATATAACTGGTAATTTGGTAGAAATCCTAAATTTGGCTCGAAAAAAAATATGAAATAGGTAGCGTTTTATATAATTATTGTTACAAATTTCGTCGTTGCAGGATTTCTTGCCGAGGTTGGCGATTTGAGTCAATATGAGCACGGATAACAAATCATCCGGCTGTCGGGCTTGAATCTGAAAGAAAAAAGCTTTGGTAAACGCAAGGGAAAGACCGGCATTACCAAATGTGGGCGCTCCAGGCTTAGGACTTTGCTGTTTCGTTGCATAATGCCAATGGTAGCAAAGAATGAGAAGGTTAATGCGTTTCTAAAAACAGTCGCTTATCGCGCTCTGTGGAAAACTAATACGCGTCATACATTGGGGACTAAGTAGAAAGAGTACAACGCAGTAGATGTTTTAGGACCGTTACGACAAGCCCAATTGCAACAGTGTGGAGCATAAATTCAAGCAAACATTAACCTGAATCTCAAGTCATTCCCAGAAGTACAATTTGACATTTGAAGCACCGGAGTAGCCGAAGAATAAAATTCCATAAGGGACGCCCCCGTATAGGAATAATAACCGGCTTTACCCCTTGGCAAATAGAACGAAGGAGTGGAAGGGGATAGGACCCAGCATCACATGGGAGGGTAAACCCCAAGGGAAGATGTGGAGATCCACTGTGCGATCACAAGCATTATCCACAGTTTGAAAAAAATTGAGTCCAAGCCATGTTCCCGTCACCGGCTTCAATGAAAAAAATGGTACTAGACCAACCTTTCTCCATTACCTCTAACCTGTCAAAGTTGTAAATCTAAGAATGAATGAGAAAACAGGCCCAAAACATTACTTTTTAGTGGGAGGAAAAAATATGGATAGAGTATTGATAACCGGATGCGGTGGAATGTCGGGGAAAGCCTTTTATAATAAATTTTCAAAGGATTCAACCGTTAAAGCAACTGACATTAATATAAATGAACATTGGTTATCATATTTGGATGTAAGGGATTTGGAAGAATATATGATTGAAGCTGATAAATTTAAACCAAATGTCATCATCCATCTAGCTGCTCTAACAGATTTGGAGTACTGCGAAGAAAACCAAGAAAATGCATATTTAACTAATGTGATTGGCGCTGAGAATTCCGTTATAGTAGCGAAGGAATTACAGGCAAAATTAGTATATATATCAACTGCAGGAATTTTTGATGGGGAAAAAGAAGAATATGATGATTGGGACACTCCCAATCCGTTAAATGTTTATGGACGATCCAAGTATTTAGGTGAAAAATATGTTGTGGATAATTATGATAAATACTATGTGTGTAGAGCAGGGTGGATGATGGGAGGGGGGGAAAGTAAAGATAAAAAGTTTGTCAAGAAAATCATAGAACAAATTAATAATGGAAAAAAAGAGTTATATGTTGTGGATGACAAACTGGGAACACCTACTTACACGAAAGATTTCGCAAATAATATCTATGAGTTGATAAAAACGAACTATTTTGGTGTATATAATATGGTTTGTGAAGGAGACGGCTCCAGATTCGATGTTGCTAAAGAAATCCTAGAAGTATTAAATCTAACGAACGAAATAAAATTAACAAAAGTAGATTCTAATTATTTTAAAAATGAATATTTTGCTCAAAGACCCTCTTCTGAAAAACTGATAAATAAAAAATTGATGCTTCGAAATTTAAATAGAATGGGCAATTGGAAACAAGGACTTTACGATTATCTAAAAAATGATTACTACGATTATGTAAAAACTAAGTAAGTTAATTTAAGAGCAGGAGTTAGTACTGCACTTTTAAATGATTTTGAAAGTATTGTAACGGTTGATAGACCATCCATAATAAGTATGAGATTGATCGTTGGGTATTGAATCCTGAAGCGAGTGGTGGAATTCGAAGGGTTTGTACATGGAATACAGCAATTAGTCAATATCAAAGATTCATTGACAAGGATGCTGAACAAGAAATAAGAAAAGAATGTTTAAGAAAAGCTACTGAGATGCGGAAATTAGGACAGGCTAAAGAGAGATTTAAAGATAAATTAAGTGCACTCTTAGTAATGAAGGATACCTATAAGCGCGGTAAATTATTTGAAGATATTCTTACAGACAGTTTAATACATTCGGCATTTTTGTTAAGTATAACTGGTGATGATAATGAGGGCATTGTTGAGCAGATTGATGGTGTTATTGAGATGGATGGTGAATTTTATCCTTGTTCAGATTAGTACTTATAAAAGGTCGTAAGGGATTGCATTACTGTCTATTCGTAAATATTTTGGATGTTTCGAAAGAATGAATGTGAGCTGCTCTCTTGGGGACGAAACCATCATATTACCCCTTAAAAGCTTAAAAGAGCCTAAACGATCGTATATGTACCTTAGAAAAACCTTATAGAATCAGGCTTTTTCACAAACGGACCTATTGTACCATAATAAGTTTCCATTGCTGTCAGTGATGAGGTCAGGGGTTCGATCCCCTAGGCTCCATACTATAAGAACGCCATCACGTCACGTGATGGCGTTTTTTCTGTAAGTCCCTAACAAGGATTTGTTTTATCCTGTATACGCTTTCACTTAGCGAGGTGTTCGACAAACCTTACAAAGATAGCAGCGACTTCGGCGCGGGTAGCAGGAGCTGTAGGAGCAAAAAGATTATCTGGATTGCCTACTACAATGCCAATGCCCCGCAGCGCTTGAACGGCTTCCAATGCCCATGAGCTGATTTCGCTCTCGTCTGCGAAGGACTTAGATTGGCTTTCAGGTATCTCATAGCCTTTGTACTTCATGTAGTTGTTAAGGATCACTAACATCTGCTCGCGCGTCATTGATGAATGTGGGTCAAACTGCTCTGTGCTTAAACCATTGACTATGCCTTTTTCGGCCGCCCACTCAACTGCTGCCGTGTACCACTGTCCGTCCGTCACGTCTTCAAAGCGGGAACTTGTGTACTCGGCGTGTTTTACGTTCTCCAGATTGGCCAGTACCTGCACGAACATTACGCGTGTCATTGGGGTACCCGGTGAGAACGTCGTAGACGTCGTGCCGTTGAAAAGGTCGTATGTGTAGGCGGAATTTACATCGCTGTAGAACCAGTCGTCCATAGTGGTATCCCTGAATGGATTGCCGGAAACCACGAGCAAGCCGAGTGGGGAGCTGTCATCGAATACAAGCTCTGCAGCCTTACGGATGTTTAACGACATGTCGTTTTTTAAGCCAACACTTGCTCCGTCCGGTCCGACTACAAGCGTACCGTCACTCCGTATCTTCGATCCGTTAAGGATATGCACTTGATTGCCGTTTGGCAGGTTCACGTGCGCTTCTTTGCCGCCTACTGTGACCGTACCATCGCTCGCGATCGTCGAGCCGCCCGGAATGGTCACTGTGCTGTTGCTGCCGGGTAGTGTCACCTGGGCGCTCTTGTCCGTCGGAATGGTCACCATACCGTTTGAGTCTATCGATGTGCCTTCAGGTACTTTGATCTCCGTCCCGCCTTTGGTCGCAATAATGCCGCCGCCGGGCAGGGTGGTATTGCCGTTTTTATCCGTGACTGCCGGCTTATCCTTCGGTGTATTCACGGTGTAGGTCGACTTCGACATTCCAGCGTCTGTCCCGGTGCCCGTATTGTCGGTGTTGCTTGTGTTACCACTGTTGTTTGTATTACCGGTGTTGCCCGTATTGCCCGTAGTTCCACCAGAATCAGGCACGGTAGGCGTTGTCGCGGCTGTCGGCATGGCCGTCACACTGATCTCTGCGCCGTCACCCTTTGCGTTCACCGCGATGATTTTGAAGCTGTAGCTTTGGCCGTTTGTCAGATTTTTGAAGGTATAGCTGGTATCCGCCGCACTCAAAGTGACTGCTGCTGCGTTGCCATACCACACCTTGTAGCCCAATATCGGGCTTCCCCCGTCGTTAGCAGGAGCAGTCCAGCTCAATGTGACCCGTCCGTCACCTGCAGTTGCCTTGAAGCCGCTTGACGCACCGGGCACAACCGCTTTTCTCTGCGCAAACATCCAATCAAAGACATCTGTGTAGTCATTGTTCCAAGCCGGCAAGTTAGAGGACTGCGCCGTGGGAGCCATACTCCAACTTCCCATCGTTATTTGGTTGTAAAGAACCGCCGCTTCAACTTCATGCGCTATATAATCAGGCAGAACAGGTGTGTTGGCAGGATTAGGCCTCAGATTCGGCTGATCAAATTGATTGTACGGCCACGTAAGCGCCTCATTACTTTCAAAGCGTGAAGCCCTCGCGTTGACCATTTTCGGCATATTGTTATTGATGAAGTTATTGAGGTTAGTCTGGTAGCCTCCAACATTATGAGCATTTAAAAACATCCAATAGGCCAGATTGTTGTGAGCGTCATTGTCCTTAGCATTCGGTGAACCGCTTACCGGGGCCATAGGTGCAGCGGCGGCGAAGAAGCCAGGGTAGCTGTTAACCAGGTTGTTTGTATACTGGCCGCCCCATGAGAAGCCTGCTGCGTAAACACGGTTAGGGTCTACTTCGCCGCTGGCAATCAGGGCGTCTATGACCTTTTTAACATTCTCTGTGGAGGGAACAGATATGCCATTATAGGAGATATTCAGTACATGGCTGGCGTACTTCTCGGGATTTTGCTCCATCTTTTTCATTAGAGCGACCGAGCCGTTGGCTGATTTCATGGCCGCCTTTTGGTCTGTTGCAGCGTTTGTACCGCCGCGTGACATGCCATGGGTATAAACATACAGCGGCAATCCTTTCATCACGTTACCGTCTTCATCCTTGTGAAGGTAGAGCGAACGATTGACTGAATTGTCCGTGAATGTTGCAAATTGATCGAGGATTGGATTCACAACTTTTTCTTGTTCAAAAACGACGTTGTGAAGCGGATTTCCTTCTGTCAATACGATTTCGCCTTTTTGGATAAGGGTGTAAACCTGCTTTGTCGAGTTGCTGCCATCCAGCGTTGTTTTGCCGCCGCTCTCTGAATAAAACTCAGACTCAACGACGATATATCGGCCGCTCGCCAGTCCGTCCTGATAATCTGGTGAATTGCTTACCGGCCCCACATAGCCCCGTACCTTCGGCTCGTCATTGGCGTATACCCTGGTGATCTTGCGTGGTCCTTCAAAGGTAACCGCTTCACCGTTCAGGGTTGTGTTCCTGGCCGACAAGGCAAACAAGCCGGGATGAAGCTCGGAGCCTAACGCCGCTTTTCCCTCGCCTAAGTCGATGATAACAGCCGTTGTGTACTCGCCACTGGCGAAGTTGTCATTCCATACGATAAAAGGGAGTATGCTCGCGTCCGGATCGTTTTTGAATGTCACATGGATGGTATGGTCGGCTTCAATATTCGTAAAGGTATAAGTGCCAGCAGAAAAAGGCACGATCTCGCCGTCTACCGTTACGGTATCCACAACTTTACCGGAGTCGGGAGCAAACGAAATTTCTTTGTTAGAGCCCGGGTCTACTCTCAGAACATCGCCGGGTGGGCTCGACGTTATTCGACCGCCCGGACCTGCCGTTGCAGTGATTGATAATCTGGTGTCCACTTCATCGGCTGAGATGAGCTGCAGGCTGTCTGTAAATGAATCAGAGCTGGTATAAGCCGCATCCGGAACTCCAAAACAGGAAACGACTTCATAGCGGTCAGCGCCGTTTTCCGTTGAGTTATTGATATAGACCTCAAAGGTAAGATTTCCCTCCTGTAAGGTCAAATTTCGTTTGGGTATTCTCATTTCCACGATGTATCCTGTTTCCGTGATCTGGGTCCATGCAGCTCTGCCTGGAGCGGCCTGCCCTGAAAACACACCCGTCGCGCTGACACGCCATTGGTTAGAGCCGCTGCTTCCGGTACCCACATAAAACTCCAGGCTGTCGTACCGGTGATCTCCGCCAGCTCCCTGATATAGATTACTATCATTAACAACAACGCGGACATACAGGAAGTCATGATCCCAAAGGATTCTGGCCGTGCCCGTGGCATGGGGTCTTGGGTCGGTGGGCACAGTGCTTTTGTTGATGTGATGCTCCATAGTTTGGCTCCAGAGGGGGTCGTTTGACCCGAGTTCGGGAGTCCCAAAAATGGCGGTCGGTGTTTCATTTGTTACTGCTGCGTTTTCAATGTTGTCTTTGTCGGCAGCTGCATAGCTCGCAGACATTAACGAGGCTGCCATGACCAAGCAACAGAGGAATGCAAGCATTCTGCTAAAACGTTTGGGCATAAATGAAATCCTCCTTATTTTTCGATCTGGTGCGCTAAGGCTTACCCGCATCCTAACAGGACACGTTATGCATTTGACAAGCGCCCAACTATATATATTATGCTTATCAGGGGTTCAATCCTTTAATTTAAACATAGAGTATATTTAGAATCGAAACGATTACTTCGAAGGATAGTGATAGTGTTGCAGTCCATGTCAAATTTCAAATTGAAATAAAAAAATCCACGTTATTAAGATGATAGTACATTGAATTAGAATATCTGAACACGTAATATGAGAAGAAATGTAAGCGCATTCATTTTAAAGAGTTATTCGATATAAGTTGAACGATTTATTTACACGAAGGTTATTCTGTCATCGGAGTGGATTGTGTAAAATCTTTAGTTCAACTTATATAGCTCCTTGAGTGAGGTGGTCTTGTTTTAAAGGTGAGTTATGGCTTTGTATGCTTCTGAATATTAAATGAGGGGAAGAATGTTATGCGAAAGCGAATGACAAACATAACTTTAGTTTTACTTTTGACCTTTAGCAGCTGTTTTAGTTTTGGTATGCCATTTAGCAACCAAGCTTCCGCAGACATGATAACACCAACAATGTTGGCGCATTACCCGTTGATTCAGGATGTATTGGATACATCGGGTAATGGCAAGCATGGGACGGCTGTAGGAAACATTACGTATGCCGATGGCCTTACTCTACCTGGAGGGAGCGATAGTAATACGAACTACGTGCAGCTTCCTACCGGCTTGTTTGATCATCAAGAAAATACAACGATCTCTGTATGGATCAAGAGTAACACTGGACGCGGGAATTACTCCGCGTTGTTCTACGGTACGTCAGCAGCTGAGAATAAATTGCCAACGAACTATTGGCTGTTTAATCCATCCAATCCAAGTGGTGATTTCAAGTCTGTGTTTACAGATCGCAATAATGTGGAGCAGCCTTGGACAACTGAGGTAGGCGTATCAGGCACTTCCACGTCGCAGTACGAAGGTCAATGGGTTCACTATACAACGGTCATCACAGAACAATCTATTACAGGTTACATTAACGGTGTAAGTATAGGCACAGCCGCCAAAGAGAAAACAACAGCCAGCTTTGGTACGGATTTGCAAGCTTACATCGGTCGCTCCAATTATGTAGGGGATGCTACTTTTGCGGGCAGCTTTCAAGATTTAAGAATTTACGGAGAGGCACTAAGTAGTGATGATATCGCTGGAGTATACCAACAATCGCTCAATGAAAAGCAAGTAGAACAAAGCAAAAAAGAGCTAACGTTAGGTGATATATCTGCCGTTACCGAATCTCTTGAACTTCCTTCTGCCAATACGTATGGCGCATCGATATCGTGGACTTCCAGTGATGAGAATACGATTAGTCCAACGGGGGAAGTGTTTTTACGAGAAACGGAACAACAAGTAACGTTAACGGCAACCATTTCTATAGGTGAAAGCCAAGCGACAAAAGAGTTCGTGGTTACCTTACTACCTAAAGATGCTTCTGTAGAGCAGACTACCGTTCAAGAAAAGTCGTTAAATGATGATCTGCTTCTTCATTACGACATGAAAACGACTGCCGAAGTAGATGGTCAACTCGTACTGAAGGATGTCGCCAACAAGAAAGTTACATTTGATGGGATATTTAAAAATGCAAACCATGGGCAACTCATTTCAAACAGTGAAGTTGGTTTTATCTCCTTCAATGGTGGAAGTTCTACATCGAATAGTGGATATGTCGAGATTCCTAAGGGCACAAATGGCCTGGATCTATTACAAGGTCTGAATGAGATTACCGTATCTTCCATCGTGAACTGGACGAATGATGGTACGAATCGCTGGATTTTCGGTTTGGGTACGATGTTAACACCGGAAACGAACAAATATTTTTTCGTAACCCCACGTCACGGCAGCGGATCAGGCAATATGGTGGCCTCAGGTATCTCTAAAAATGGCTGGCCGAACGAAGCGTTAGTTACAGGCAGCGCAAACTCCAATCTGATCGGTGGACAATGGAAGCATGTAACGGTTTCCTTCTCTGAAGCCAGCAACAGAATCACATTATTTGTGGATGGAGTTAAGGTTGCTTCAGGTAATGCGAAAGGACTAAAGCTGACAGAAATTGTTAATCCGGATTCCACGTTCTCTGGTTTTATCGGCAAGTCCATCTTCTCGAACGATCCATATCTTCAAGGCAGCGTGGCTGATTTTCGTGTATATGATCGTGCATTGACGGAGCAAGAAATGGGCGAGTTATATCAACAAGAAGCAGCAGATCTCATTTCCAAAATACGAAAGCTTACTGTGGATGATGCAGCGAATCAACTTAACATCGATCGTTACCTAGATGAGGCAGATCAGAGTGCGGAACAGATCACGAGAAACCTTGCCTTACCAACGAGCGGTAAAAACGGTGTAAGCATCACTTGGAGTTCCAGCCATCCTGCTGTCATTTCTAACAGTGGTATCGTGCAACGTCCAAATGCGCAAGCAAGTGATGTTCAAGCAGAGCTTGCGGCTACTTTAACGTATCAAGGGGTATCAACAACAGCTGTATTCCCTGTTACAATCCTGAAGCAGTTCGATGATCAGCAGAAGGCTGAACTGGATGCTGAACAATTAAAGATCTACAATGCCGACAACGTTAAAGGCAACTTACGTCTTGTCACTACAGGTGAACAAGGCTCTGCCATTACATGGACATCTAGCAGACCGACAGTTGTTAAAGGGACAGCCGAAGCGGCTGGCAACGCCGCAAAGCTAGGCTGGGTAAGCCGGCAAGCTACGGATATCCCCGTTACGCTAATTGCTACAATTACGAATGGCACAGCTTCCAAAGAGCGTACGTTTAACCTTAAAATTAAACAAGCACCTGCGCCAGTAAAGCCTGATGCGTACTTCTTTGCGTATTTTACAGGTGAGCATGAAGGTGGGGAAGAGATATCCTTCGCTACAGCTGAAGATCCCTTGTTCTGGAAAGCACTGAATAATGGAAAGTCGATCCTTCAATCGAATATGGGGGAAAAAGGACTTCGTGATCCATTCGTTATTCGTTCAGCAGAAGGGGATAAATTCTATATGCTGGCAACCGATTTGAAAATGGGTGAAAGTACAGATTTTGACCAAGCTCAAATTACAGGTAGTCATTACATGATGGTTTGGGAGTCGGAGGATCTCGTTAACTGGAGCGAGCAGCGAATGGTCAAGGTTGCTCCCAAGACGGCAGGAAATACGTGGGCACCAGAAGCGATCTATGATCGGGAAACCGGAGAGTATATCGTATTTTGGGCATCCTCGATGAAAAACACAGAGACATACGGTGATTATAACGGGAGACCGGCAGGTCAGTACAATGTGATGTACTATGCAACAACGCGGGATTTCTACAGCTTTTCTGAGCCAAAGGTCATGATTGATGAGTCACTTCCAACCATTGATACGACGTTTATTGAGCATAATGATATGTTATATAGATTCACCAAGTCAGAAGTGAATACGAAAGTGTACGTGGAGAAAGCGCCAACGTTTTACTATGACAAGGATGGTATTGCAGCAAATGGCCTTCAATACGACGCTGTTCCGGGTACACGTGATAACAAACTCGGCTTGATTGGAAAAAATGGGAACAACGAAGGACAAACGATTTTCAAGGACATTCATAAAGACAAATGGTATCTGTTCCTGGATTCATGGCCATATCATGTACGATATACAACAGATCTGGATAGCAGCACGCAATATATGAACAATGTATTAAGCAGTGATCAATATGCACTTCCGCCAGGACCAAGGCATGGAACCGTAATTCCCATCTCACGTGCAGAGTATAATGCTTTGCAAGAGAAGTATGCATGGAAGGGTCCAGAACCATCAACAGACCCGGTTGTACATTACTCATTTGATACAAATACAGTGAAGGGTACGACGTTGAATGACATTTCTGGCAATGACCATCACGCAACACTGGTAGGTGGAGCAACGATTAATGAAGAGGATCATGTTGGTAAAAAGGGTGCTTCGTTAGAGCTTAATGGGTCAACGGGATATGTGAAACTGCCAGATAACTTGATTCAATCCTTGAATCTGGAGAAGGCTACGTTCTCTACATGGGTTCAAGTAGACAAAAATCAGGCAAATCAACGCATATTTGATTTTGCTTCCGAAACAGGCAGACAGGTTAACCGCAACACCATGTACTTGAGTACACAAGGAGATACAGGTAGTTTAGAGTTCGCTGTCGTAACACCTTTTACGGAGAAATTCATCAATGACAGCACGAGACTCGGATCAGATTATAAATATGCATTGCGAAATGCTGCACTATTACCAACGAAGACTTGGCAGCATGTTGCCATTACGATGGATGAATTTGATGCAGTATTGTATGTGAATGGTCAAGAGGTTAAGCGCAGCTCGACATTTAATGTTGAGCCGAGAATGTTACTGGAAACAACGATGAACTATATTGGTAAATCGAGAAATAGTACCGATCGTCTGTTTGCTGGTAAACTGGATGATTTCCGTATCTATAATCGTGCGTTATCCGCTGAAGAGATTGCAGCATTAGCGGATGAAGACATTACTCCTCCAATAGAGCAGCCGTCTGAGGCTGAGCTTATTCTCCATTACGATATGAATGATATCGATGGAGAGACGGTTATTGACCAAACCGGAAAATTCAACGGGAAATGGATGAATCCGTCTAAAGCAGAATGGGTCCATACACAAGATGCTGGTGTGCTAAGTTTTAATGGGGGCACAACTAATTCCTATGTAGAGCTTCCACAAGGAGTGCTCGATGGATTAACGGATATTACGGTTTCATCCATAGTGAACTGGAGCGGCAAAAACGCTGCGGAGTGGTTATACGCATTAGGAAAACCCAACAATAATACGCACTATACGTATTTTACACCACGTTATAACGCTAACGGTCAGGCCCGTTTAGGGATCGCAACAAATGCCTGGAATAATGAGTCCGCCGCTTCGACCACGGGCTTGAAAAATAATGAATGGAAAGTAGTTACAACTGTTGTTTCAGGCACGGATGGTACACTGACGCTTTATATTGATGGTGTTGCTGTTGCAACAGGCTCAACCAATGGAATGACGCTGGAACAAATAAAAAATATCTCGGGCAGTAGTGGATATATCGGGAAGTCATTCTATACAGCTGATCCTTACTTCGGCGGGTTGATTGCAGACTTCCAAATCTATGATGGTGCTATGAGTGCGTCAGATATTGCAGCACTGAAGGCTCGTGCAGATCAAAAGATTGCTTCGATGAAGGGCATGTTTGTATCAGCTGCGACAGAGAAATTAACGATTCATGATCTTCTTGCTTCGAATACATCCAAAGATGCGATTACAAGCAATGTAACCTTGCCAACATCAGACGCTTATGGCACGACAATAAGCTGGACAACAGATAAAGGCCATGTGATCTCAACTACAGGTGCCGTAACAAGACCAGCTAACGCAACTGGCGATCAAGTTGTAACGTTAACAGCGGTATTTTCAGATGGCACTGAGACTGCTACCAAAACCTTTACGTTGAAGGTTAAAGCATTGCCGAACGATGCCGCTGCTGTAGATGAAGCCAAAGCAGCACTAGTCGTTCATAACATTCATGATGTAAGGGGGCATCTCACATTACCGGCATCTGGACTCTATGGAACAACGATCACGTGGACTTCCGTTCAGCCAAACGTCGTTTCAGGTACGGGTGAAGTAAAACGCCCGGCGCACGGTAGTGGAGATGCAGACGTGAAGCTTACAGCGACGATTACATTAAATTCCGCATCCACTACGAAGGAATTTATTGCGAAGGTGAGGGAACTGCCTGCTGAAGAAAATTATGCGGGATACTTCTTCACATATTTCACAGGAGAAGGTACTTCTACAGGAGAGCAAATTTACTTTGCAGCAAGTGACGGCAATGATCCGTTGAACTGGCGAGAATTGAATGATGGTAAACCTGTATTGACCTCTGCCTTGGGGGAAAAGGGGGTTCGTGATCCGTTCATTATTCGTTCGCCTGAAGGTGACAAGTTCTATATGATCGCTACCGATCTGAAAATTAACGGCAATGGCAACTGGGGCAGAGCGCAAACATGGGGAAGTCGTTCCATTATGGTTTGGGAATCGAATGATCTGGTCAACTGGACAGATCAACGCATGGTAGAGGTTGCACCGGAAGAAGCGGGTAATACTTGGGCACCGGAAATCATGTATGATAAAACAACAGGTGAATACATTGTATTTTGGGCATCGAGAATGTTTGATGATGCATCCCATACAGGCAGCGCCTACCAAAAAATGATGTATAGCAAGACAAGAGATTTCTATACGTTTACTGAACCTAAAGTATATTTGGATTATGGATATTCCATCATAGACACCACGATGATTGAGCATGATGGAAAAGTATATCGTTTTACGAAGGATGAACAGGACAACGGAGCTGCTGCTCCATTTGGCAAGATGATCTTTCAGGAGGTTGGTGACTCAGTCCTGGACCCAGCCTTCAAGATGATTAATCAAGGCGTAGGTAACATGAAATGGGTCGAGGGTCCAACGATTTTCAAATCGAATACAGATGAAAAGTGGTATTTATTCGTAGATGAGTTTGGTGGAAGAGGTTACATTCCATTCGAAACAACCAATCTGGCATCAGGTATCTGGACATTATCTTCCAACTACAACTTACCAGCTAATCCGCGTCACGGTACGGTTATTCCGATTAAACAAAGCGAATACGATGCACTCCATGGGAAAAATGTATCCGTTAGCGGAGTTAGCTTGGACAAAACGACATTGTCCATCGCAGCAGGTCAATCAGTGCAATTGACAGCTACGATCACACCAGCAAACGCAACGAAAAAAGAAGTAAGATGGCGCTCAAGCAATCCATCTGTAGCTACTGTAAGTGCAACAGGTCGCGTAACGGCGGTGGCACCAGGAACAGTAACCATTACAGTAACTACGGTAGATGGCGGTTTATCATCCAGCGCTACGGTAACGGTGACACCACTGGTTGAACCGACTGCACTAGGCAGTGGTAATGGAGATGGTGGCGGTAGTAGCAGTAATACTCCTGCACCTGTAGCACCACCAACTTCTACAGGTGGAACTGAACCTGTGGTATCGGATAACGGGCAAATAAAAATCAAACCAGTCGTGAATGAGAGCGGCACTTCTGAAGTCAAGTTAAGTGCAGATACGGTGAAGCGTGCGCTTGATCAAACGACAGGCAGTAAGCTGCGGGTACAAGTTGAAGGTAATCAAGGCTTGAACGAACTAACCATTGATCTATCAGTTGATCCGCGCTTAACAAGCGGAACTGCCAAGGTAAGTAGCATCGAGATCAACACAGGCTCAGCAGTCGTAACGTTGGCTAGCGAACGGCTTGGAACAGGAGCAAGCGCAGGGAAGACGTTAGGATTGTCCATCAAGAAAATGGCAGCGGATCAACTTCCAGCTGGCACACAAGCTGCGCTGAACGGTGAGGTTGTATACGATATCAAGTTAACGCTGGATGGTAAGAAGCTTACAGCGTTTGATGGTAGAGATGATCTTGTCATTGCACTGCCATACACATTAAAGGCTACCGAGAATCCAAACAACGTCATCGTATACGATGTGAAGGACAATGGAGAGTTAAGAGTTGTGACGAATGGTAAATACAATGCAGCGACAGGAAAAGTAGAGTTCAAGCCAACGGAACTAAATAAGTATACGGTAGTGTATGTTGCAACGAGCTTTAAGGATGTGACCCAAGGCTGGGCGAAGGATGCGGTCTCTGCATTAGGAGCAAGAGGCATCGTAAAAGGTGTAGGCAATGGCGAGTTTAATCCGAAAGGTCAGGTGACAAGAGCAGAATTCATTACTATGCTGATGAATATGTTGGAGTTATCGGATGAAAGCGCAACGACAAGTTTTAGTGATGTGGAGCAAGGAGAATGGTACCATGGAAATATCGCAACCGCGCAGAAGCTGGGGATTGTGAACGGGAAACCAGATGGAAGCTTCGGAGTTCATGAGAGCATTACGCGAGAAGATATGGCCGTTATGGTATACAAAGCGATACAAGTGAAGCAACTGGAATTATCAAGTAGTGAAGCTGCTGCCTTCAAGGATGAAGCAAGCGTCGCAGACTATGCGAAGCAAGCGGTAGAGGCAATACAGGGAGCAGGCATTATAAACGGTGTAGGTAACGATGAGTTTGCGCCGAAAAAAAATGCTAACCGTGCAGAAGCAGCAGTGATGATCTATAATTTATGGAGTTTGATGTAGACAGGTTAAGTATAGGGGGCCTACATGGAGCGATGACGAAGTGATTAATCCTCCGGGGCTTGATTCAAAAAAGGAACGCCATCACATTACGTGATGGCGTTTTTTAGTTGGAAAACCGGCGAACTAAGTGTACAAATACTAACGAGTTTTTGTTGCCTATTCAGAGGTACGCGCTTGTTGCCTTGTTTCTATTAGCGCGAACACCTCATCCATGTCGAGGGAAAACATGACGCTTTCGCTTGTTATCGGCTGGAAGTGGAATTCCAGCTTTTCTTTTCCGAATTGCTTCTCAAGCTCCGCCCACTGTTCCGTAGATAATAAGAGATACGCTAACGTGTCGTTGCCTAAGGACTCCATAAACCATCGAATCTGATACCGGGGAGCAATCATATCCTGCATAGCTCGAATGGCGCTGTCTCGATCAGTCCGATCATCAGCGAACGGAATGGTCAGCTTGCGATCATGCGAACTTAACACAATATCAACGCCTCTCGGTTTGTTGATGTCGATGATCTCACACGTGATCTGATCCGATTCCGGCAGTTGATCGTTAAAGTATTGGATGATGTCGCCTTCGTCTTCTCTCCAATCAATCCAGATTAACGACTCGTGCTCGAAAAATTGCTCCATCACATTCTCATCAGAAGAATGCTGAAGTACATGGATAACCGATTGAAGCGTACTCATTATCATCCCATCCCTTATTCAAGATTGAAATATACTCTACATTATCCTATAAGATCAGCGGGGCCTGAATAGGTCAAAGGATACAGGAGAATGCCCAAAACAATTGCAGTCATCTAAATTTCCAGATTATAATGAAGTAAATATTTGGTATGTGCCACTTGCGTAAACGTGGAGAACCACGAGCAGGCACATATGTCATAAGCCGTACGCCTGAGCAACGTATTTGGTCATACACCGTATGCTTTTACTTATTCTAGGGGAGATGAATAGGATGGAACAGGTACGGCAGGCAAGAAATGTGGCATTATTCATTTTTGAACAAGTAGAACCTTTGGATTTTGCAGGACCATTTGAAGTTTTTATTTCAGGAAGTAACAGAGGGCAGGACTTCAATGTGTACACTGTGGCGGAAATGGAAGGTCCGATCCAGGCATTGGGAGGGCTTAGCATTAATCCAGCTTATACGATTCATAACTGTCCTGATCCCGATATATTAGTGATCCCTGGAGGTTGGGGTTCAAGAAAAGAAATGAATAATGAAACGATAACGAGCTGGGTTCGGGACGTGTCCAATGATGTAGAAATTTTACTGTCTGTCTGTACTGGGGCCTTGATTTTGGCAAAAGCCTATGTATTAGACGGTTTGAAGGTTACAACCAATCGTTTGGCGATGAAAGAATTACGGGAAATTATCCCTGCTTCTACTGAAATCATTGAAGATATTCGTTATGTGGATAATGGGAAGATTGTATTGTCCGCTGGAATATCTGCTGGCATGGATGCTGCGTTATACGTTGTAGAACGACTACTGGGCGAAGAACGAGCAATACAAACGGCAAATATTATGGAATATGATTGGAAGAAGGCTTGAATTTGGAGGGGATTTGCGTGCGTATCCGTTTGTTAGAACACAAGGACCGAAATAAAATAGAAACCATAATGAGTGAATATCCCTTACAGTTTCCTAAGTTTATTATTGAAAAATACCCTGCACGTTGGTCAGAGTTTTTAGATACAGCGAATGCAACCAAAGAAGATGCCTATTACGTTGCTATAGACAGTAATAATGATATCCTTGGTCATGCAGGCTATTTATTCAATGAAGGGTTAGGTCTTTACGAGATCGTAGGAGTGGTAGTAAAAAAGGGAATTCAACGGAAAGGTATTGGACTCGCCCTAATTAGCACAATTTGCAATAAAGTTAAAAAAATGAATGAAAAAGAAATTATTCTTTACACACTAGGTCATGTCGGAAATGAAGATACTATAAAATTTTATAATCATATCGGGTTTGATGAGGTAGCTTATGAAAAGGATTTTTTTACAATGGATTACCATAGAGTTACGTTTATTAAAACGTTGAGATAACAGGTGAATTGGAAAATATATCAATTCGCCCTCAAACTCCGCTGATAAATAAGCATAGAATAGCAGCATGAAATTATACATATGGAGGTCATTAAGTTTGAGGACATATTACTACTTCAGTTGGTTTAATCATTTTTTCCCAGAGAAGCTGGTTAAATTGTTGCACGAGGATATCCAAGACAGAAAATCACTTGTTATGATTAGCGGTGATCCTTCTGATTATGAAGGTGAGCAGGTTAACTTTGATGATTTCACGGAATGGACATGGTTAACTCAGGCAAACCTTCTTTTCGATGAAACTCATTTTATAGATTACCGTGTGCAGCACGAAGAGGCTCAGCGAATTATTCGGAATGCTTCAGTCATTTTTTTATGCGGTGGAGATCCTGTTCAGCAGCACGATTTTCTGGCCAAATATGAATTATCCAATGTAATCAAGAACAGCAACGCCGTAATCATCGGTGCAAGTGCTGGTTCATTAAACATGGCTTCAAAATGGTTCTCTTCGGCTGATGCTAAGCCTAAACTTGAAACAAGTATTATTTATGAGGGTTTAAGTTGTAACGCTTTTGCTTATGAATCGCATGCTCAACGTGACTACGCTACGTTTGCTGAAGGCTACCTGTTCCCCTTATCCAAAGAGATAGATGTTTATGCGGCAGAACAGGAGAGTGCTATGCGTGTCAAGGACGGAAAAATAGACATTTTAGGTCCTGTATATTTAATATCCCACTCCAGGGTTCAGAAATTGGTCGAAACATTTTAGTTGGAATAAGCTTTGTACAGTCATGAGATCGAATGGATTTTGCCCCTGAGATTGTCGGTGTAGGCCAGATTTCCGTCCTTTGTAATGACAGCAGCTTCGATATGTTTCATGGGATTGACTTTGTGAATGATGGAGGCGGCATCTAACCCGAACAATTCGGTCGTATAGATGTCACAGTCCAGCGATTTGTCTGCAATTATAGTTAATGAAGCGATATTGCTTTCCATCGGATAGCCCGTTGTACTGCTGAATATATGGTGGTACTGCTGGCCTTCTTGTTTTAGAACTCGCTCGTATATACCGGATGTAACGACGGACTGCTCCCGGATGCTAACATATGCTGCTGCATTTCCCCGGGGGAGAAAGGGATTCTGTATTCCAACCTTCCAGTGACTGAGCCCTGAGGGGGAATCCCCATGAACAAGCACATTTCCACCCATATCGACCATTGCAGAGACGACCCCGTTTTTTTTGAAAAAGGCCATAACCTGATCGGCAAAATAACCTTTAGCAATCGCGCCAAGGTCGATCTCCATGCCTTTTTTGCATAAATGAACTGTTTGCTGCTCATCGTCAAGCTGTATATGCTCCGGATTCAACAGCTCCAGCACCGCTTTAATATCTAAATCCTGGGGCACATGTGCCTCGCGGAAACCAATTCTCCACAATTTGATCAATGGACCGATCGCAATATTTAAAAATGAATCTTCATGCAAGCTGTGTGCTTTGCCGATCCGGATAAGATCATACAGCTCTTTGTCCACCTGTATCGGATGAGATGCGGCTGCTCTTTTTAACATGGCAAGCTGCGAGTGCTCGCTGTTGGCACTAAACACTTGTTCATAATGCCTTAGCATTTTCGCTGCTTCCTCGGCAAGCTCTTCAGCATTTTTGCCATCAATATATAGAGAGATGTTAGTTCCCATGAGTGGTATCGTTCTCGTAAAAGGTTTCATGATAGCCTCCTATATCGCACATTGTTGTCCGTGATTGAGAAAAGTATGGATGAGGTCATGATCCACGCTGGTCAGCTTTTTATCTCCATGATGGGCTATGAAATAATCCAGACTTATCTTATCCAAAGGAATGGGATAGATATTGTATTCTGCAGGGCACTCGTCGATTCGAACACTCTCGGGCACAATCGTGAGGCCTAAATTACACTTGGCGAGCTTGAGCACAGTGTAGATATCTTTGCTTTCCATCATGATGTCGGGCTGTACCTTGTATACACTAAGCAATTGATCAATCTGTTTACGAATGGCCGAGCCCTTGGACGTTAGGATAAGCCGTTGACTCAAAATGGTGCTGATCTCAATCGTGCCCTCCGGGATGACCGCAACATTCTCTTGATATAATTCGCAGCAGCGCGGAATAATGGCCCGGTAACTGTGTTTACCCCAGCTATAGGAGTTCAGGTTCGGGGAGATGCTGCTGGAATTTTGTCCAATCCAGAAGTCGAGCTCGTTACTCTGGAGGCGTTTCTCATTTTTTTCAGGCAAATCCTCGACAAGATTAATTTTATACGTTGGATGAAGCTCCAGAAAATTCGGTAAAAAAAGGGGCGTTAAGTACGCGCCGAGGCTTGGAAGAATACCGATCCGCAACACTTTGTTGTCGATATCCGATACATAGGAGATTTCCCGGACAAGCTTGGCGTAGCTATGTTCGAGTGAAGTCAGGTATTGATAATATATTTTCCCCTGTTCGGTTAATCGGTATGGAAGTTTGTTGCGTGTGATCAGCTCACAGTTCAGCTGGCCTTCGATCTTTTTGATCACCTTGGTAAGGTAGGGCTGAGAGATGTAAAGGGATTGGGCAGCTTTGCTATAATTGCTGTATTTCAGAAGGCTGTCGATGTAACATAAGATATCCTGCGATTCTAATTTAGACATGTCGCTCACCCTTTGTGAAAAAAGTAACAAACTTAGGATTTGAGCTGATTATAACAAATTGGTTATCAAACTGCAATGAATAACTATTAGATCATTCGAGCTTTGATATGTTAGAGTTATGCCGAAAGATCGAGTGAACAGTTGCAAACATCTTCTCGAATGACAGAAGGGGGATTACGATGAATTATTTAGCTATTGTGGGCACGAATTCGGATGTCTCAACGAACCGTACACTGCTTCAGTTTATGCAAAAGCATTTTGCCAGCGAGGTCCAGATTGACTTGTTTGAAATCAAGGATTTGCCTGCCTTTATCGAAAAGGATGATTTGGAGGAAGCTGAAGTTGATATTCCTGTAAAGGTACAAGACTTGCTGGATCAAATCTCCAAAGCAGAAGGCATCATTATTGCTACTCCTGAATATGATCACGCGATTCCTGCTGTATTGAAAAGTGCGCTGGAATGGATTAGCTATACCACTCAAACCTTAAAAGACAAGCCTGTTCTGATCGTGGGTGCTTCCCACGGCTCGCTCGGCTCCTCCAGAGCACAGGCACATCTCAGACAAATTCTGGATTCGCCTGAACTTGGTGCGAGAATGATGCCTAGCAGCGAGTTTCTTCTAGGAAAATCACAGAGTGCATTTGATAACAGCGGCAGCCTGATCAGTGCTGAGAAAGTTGCAGAGCTTGAGGAAATTTTCAGAGAGTTTGTTTTGTTTACGGAGATCACAACAGAACTGCTGTCTAAACGGACGTTGAAGAAAAAAACGAAAAAATTTTCCTGGCAAGAGTAGGGGGCGAACTACAATGAAAATCATAGCGATCGTTGGCACAAATGCAAAGAAATCATATAATCGCAAGCTGCTTCAGTTCATGCAAAAGCACTTTGAATCCAGAGCAGACATTGAAATCCTTGATATTACAGATGTTCCGATGTTTAATCAATCCGATAACCAAACGAACAGTGCAATTATACAATCGTTTAACGAAAAAATTATAGCAAGTGATGGCGTGATTATTGCAACTCCGGAATATAACCATTCCATTCCTTCATCCCTGAAAAGTCTGCTGGAATGGCTGAGCTTTGAAATCCATCCGCTTGCTGGCAAGCCGGTCATGATTATTGGTGCTTCGCAGGGAACGCAGGGTTCCTCGCGTGCACAGCTGCATCTACGTCAAATTCTGGATGCACCGGGTGTTGAAGCGAATGTGATGCCAGGATATGAGTTTTTGCTTGGCAGTGCACATAAAGCATTTGATGAAGCAGGAAACCTGAACAGTGAAGGAACCATTGATTTTCTGGAAGTGTGCTTCCTGCGGTTCCTTCGTTTTGCCAAAATCTCCAATCAGCTCAATGAGGAAGAGGAGTTTACCTATACACCGGGTGTGTATGAGGTCAATGCGATTGGTCACAGCGGCAATCTGCCGATGAAGGTATCCTTTAGTGAAAATCGGATCGAACGTATTGATATTGATTCCCAGGGGGAAACCGAAGGCATCGCCGATGTCGTTTTTGTAAGGATTCCGAATAAAATCATTGAAGGGCAGACACTGAATGTGGATGCGCTATCCGGTGCTTCCGAGACAAGTAACGCTGTCATCAACGGTGTCGCCAAAGCAGTCAAGCTGGCCGGAGTGAACCCGGACATTCTGAAAAGACGTCCAAAACCTGCCAGCAGCCAGATGAAGGATGATGAGGAATATACTTGTGATGTGGTTGTTGTAGGGGGAGGCGGCGCCGGACTCAGTGCGGCTGCTACAGCTCTACAGCAAGGTGCGAGTGCGATTGTGCTTGAAAAATATCCAGCTGTTGGGGGGAATACAATCCGTTCAGGTGGTCCTGTTAACGCGGCAGACCCTGTATGGCAGCAGCAGTTTAGTGAGAATCCGGGGGAACGACAAACGATTGAGAACTTGTTAAGTACCGATGAGAGCCTGATTCATCCGGAATATATCGATGATTTCCATGCGTTGAAAGCAGAATTTGCAGCATATCAGGAGAAGTTTGGCACAGAAAAGGCTTATTTATTCGATTCCCCGCTGCTGCACAGAATGCAAACGTATTTCGGAGGCAAACGAACCGACTTGAATGGCACCACGATCTATGGGCAGTATGATCTGGTTAAGGTGCTTACCGATCGTGCCCTGGAAAGTGTGCAATGGCTTGAGGATATCGGTGTTGAATATGATAAAAGCATCGTATTTGCTCCAGTAGGTGCCCTGTGGCGCCGTGGTCATAAACCTGTCAAAAGCTATGGTTCTGCATTTATCATTGCGCTTAGCAAGTATGTAGAAGACAATGGCGGACAAATTATTACAGATACCCCGGTAAAACAATTGATTATTGAAGATGGAAAAATTGCAGGTGTCATTGCAACGGGTGTAAATGGTCAGAAAATTACGGTTCATGCAAAAGCGGTTGTGCTTGCCAGTGGTGGTTTTGGTGCAAACACGCAGATGCTGAAGGAATATAACACGTATTGGAGCCATATTGACGATGATATCAAAACAACGAATTCCTACGCGATGACCGGTGACGGAATTTCGCTTGGCAAGAGTGCAGGAGCCGCACTGACAGGCATGGGCTTCACGCAAATGATGCCGGTAGCTGACCCGGAAACGGGCGAGCTCTTCAGTGGGCTGCAAGTACCGCCTGAAAATTTCGTCATTGTTAACAAAAAGGGAGAACGGTTTGTCAACGAATTCTCTGGACGAGATGTCTTAACCAAAGCGGCGATCGAGCAGGGAAGTTTATTTTATCTAATCGCTGACGATGAGATCAAGAAAACCGCTGCCAATACCAGCCAGGAAAAAATAGATCGGCAGGTCGAAGCGGGCACTTTGTTTAAAGCGGATACGATTGAAGAGCTGGCAGTGAAAGTGGGTATGGACCCTCAGGTTCTCAGATCGACCGTTGATAAGTATAACTCTTACGTAGATGCGGGCTTTGATCCAGAATTTCACAAGGATACGTTTAGCTTAAAAGTCGAGAAGGCTCCATTTTATGCTACGCCTAGAAAACCGGCGGTCCACCATACGATGGGCGGTATCAAAATCGACACCCAAACTCGCGTATTGAATGAAAACGGCCAACCTATTGCACATCTGTACGCTGCCGGAGAAGTTGCAGGCGGTATACACGCTGGCAATCGTTTAGGTGGTAATGCCTTGACGGATATCTTTACGTTTGGACGGATTGCTGGTCAAACGGCTGTTGATGAGATGAACAAATAAGTAGTAAAAAAAGAAATGTACAGAGAACATCATATTCGACTTTTAAACCACTTCAATATTGAAGTGGTTTTTTTGCAGTTCTCTGCGATGCGTATGAGCGAATGGAAAAGCTTCAAAGCTCCAAAATGTAAACGCTTCAAAAAATGCTGGACAAATGAATTGATGGAATGGTATATTGTTTCTGTAAGAAACAATATTATATTTAATGAATATTAAAATACAAAAAAGGACGGGATATGCGATGACTAGAATTGAAACAACGCTTCAATCATTTGACGGTACACAGCTTTATTTCAGCAAGGATACTGTGGAGAATGCAAAGGCTGCGGTAGTCATCGTACATGGATTGGCTGAGCATGCCAGCCGGTATGATTATGTGACAGAGAAGCTGAATGCACGAGGATTTAATGTATATCGTTTCGACCATCGCGGTCATGCCAGATCGGAAGGGGCACGCACATTTTATAGTGACTTCCATCATCTGATTGATGATGTGAATGCTGTAGTGGAGGCAGTGCTGCAAGAGATCGGGGATACTCCGCTGTATATTATCGGACATAGCATGGGCGGCTTTGCTTCTTCATCGTTTGGAACGAAATATCCGGGAAAAGTGAAAGGCATCGTGTTGTCGGGAGCACTTACCCGTTACAATACAAAGGTGGCTGGAGAACTTCCGATGGAGCTGCCAGCAGGCACATATTTCCCGAACGAACTCGGCAACGGGGTATGTAGTGACCCGGAAGTGGTATCCGCTTACGCCAATGACCCGCTCGTAGAGAAGCAGATTTCAGTTGATTTGTTTAACAGCCTGGGTTATGGCGTGGAATGGCTTAAAGAGAACGCCAAACAATTTGTTGATCCAGTGCTGGTGATGCATGGAGCGAATGACGGACTCGTAAGCGAAAAGGATTCTCGGGACTTTTACGGAGATATCGCTTCAACGGATAAAACACTGAAAATCTATGCCCATCTCATGCATGAAATTTTCAATGAAACGGCACGGGATGAAGTCATTGAAGAAGCTATTGCATGGATTGAAAAACGCCTCTGATTTCAGTAGAGTAAAAGAGAGAGAATTTGAGGACGAAAGGGATTACGCATGAAATTAGATTGGATGGGTGAACATCGCGAACTTGTCGAGAAGATTATCAGGTACGGCAATGCTTACTCCAACACCTATAAGCTTCAGCGAAGCTACGGAACAGATATGACGTTCTCTGCTGCTCAGATTCAGACACTCGAATATATTTTAGAGGCAGAGGATCAGGAAGAGAAGATGTCTGAGATGGCCGCACGTTTGGGCGTTAGCCGCAGCACCTTTTCCAAAAATGTGAAAAACCTGACGGAAAAAGGACTGCTCGAAAAATATCATTTAAGCGGCAACCGCAAAGATATTTACGTCAAACCTTCAGACAAGGGCCGCGAGGTCTACATGAAGTATACCGCATTTGTGCGTGAGCTTTGTTTCGATGATATTTTCAAGCTGGCAGATCGGATTACGGAGGCTGATAAAAAAAGCTTTATTCGCATCATGGATCTGTTAGCAGATGTGCTGCTCTGGTACGGTGAAAAAGAACAGGAGCCGCGCAAGCTCATTAAGATTGAGCCGGACAACGAATAGGCCGATGGTTTCGACAAGTCATTTTCGTACAAAGGAATCTTTCCTCCAGCGATGGAAAAGCTGTGAAGGAGAGGTTCCTTTTTGGCTTGAATGAAAAAGGAACCGCTTATGCGGCTCCCTGAACAGCTCCCTGAACATCGTACCACCGTTTATATATGGCGTTATTTCTTCTGATTAGCCAGCCACTCCATCAGCGTTACGGCTTTACCTTTTATTTTGACAGGTTTGCCATTGAAGTCCTTGGAGATGTTGTTGTTCAACACAGGAATCCAGGACCAGTGCCCGTTGTACTCATACGGAGCGTTGTCGCCGTTGCCTTTGGAGTACACCCCACTCATATCCAACACCTTATCAAAATAGGAGTAATGAACATTTTTGGCTCCCGCAGCGATCAAGCGTTTGTAGGTAGCTGTTGACGTTTTGGATGTATCCACTGTCTGATCTGCTCCTGCAGCTGTGAACCAGATCGGAATATTTTTCAGCTTGGCTATATCCTGTTTGGTTAACAAGGAATCGTCGTATGCTTCAGCGGAAGGATAAGCAGCCGCGAAGTAATCGGGGTTGGCCAGCAGCATGTTCAGGGTCATAAATCCGCCGTTGGAGCACCCGCCAATGTAAATGCGATCCGTATCAATATCTGCAGCATGCTGTTTAACATATTGTTTGATCAAAGCAGTTAGTGACTTGGTATACATACTCTTTCCATTCTTGGTGTACTGCCCTGTGCCGTCATTCATCCAGAAGGTCGGAGTTTGAGGAACCAGCACAGCGGCATCACCAAAATATTTCTGGATCGATTCATCAGCTAATGCGGTTACTTTATTGCCAAGCAGAGCAATTCTCGGGTCGGTTCCACCTTCACCTGCACCGTGAAGCCAGATGATCAACGGTTTTTTCTTGCTGGTCTCAGGCATATATGAGGCATAAGTCAGCTGAATCTCACCGTATGTGGAGTCCTTGTGTTTGAACTTGCCAGTCAAGTCAAACGGCTCAACACCTTGTTCGATCATCGTGTGAGGTGTATCCGGTCTTGTTGTCAGATAATCGATTACATTTCCGGCCTGATCCTGAAGGGATTTTTGCTGAATGATCGTATATTGCAGGTCAACATATCGATTGGTAAAGGACTGAAGATCAAACATAAACGGGCTGGCAGTCATCAGATCGGGATGCACTTTCATCTCAATGGTAATATATTGGCCGCTGGACATGGAGATTGGATTGCCATTTTTATCGGAAAGGTAGGCTTTCTCTATCGCTCGGCTGCTGCTATCCGATCCATCATACGTTTGCAGTGTTTGAAAATTAATCATCGGATAACTTCGTTCTGCGAGTACCTTAAACGTATCTTTGGTCAGTGAATTTTCTTGAATGGAGGTACCTGTATCCAGAATGATCTTGTACACTCCAGGCCCCCAATCATATCCTTTGGTTACGAGAGAGTAGGAGAGTGGAGAGCTTGATACAGCATTATTGTTTGCGCTTACATTAGTGGAGACGAGAAGAGAGGAAATTAGAGCCAGAGCGAGGAAACCTGACAGCAAGCTTTTTTTCATATTCATCAGCATGTACCTCCAGATGGTTAATTGTATGTAGATGCTAACATTGTATCATTTCAGGAGGAACATGGGAAATGCGAACACCTTTTCCAGCTTTATATAACGCAAAAATCGCCTGAAGCTCACCCTATGGTGAATTCCAAGCGATTCTGCAAGATGTGGGGCTTTGTATTTCGTTGTATGACGCAGGCTTTTTTTAGATAATTACTGTTTGACTGCTTCGCCTGCAAATACTTCTACGTTCATTGGAGCAGCCATAAATGCTGCAGCTTGTTGAACAAAAGCCTGGAAGTGAGCACTTGAGTTATGAGCCGCTGTTGCAGCTTCATCTTTCCACAGCTCGATCATCGTGTAGCTTTGTTCACGTTCTGTGCTTTTCACCAGATCATAGCTGATGTTGCCTTCTTCTTGGCGTGTTGCAGCAATCAGTTCTTTGGCAGCGTTCAGAAAAGCTTGCTCTTGAGCGGCTTGTACTTGCAGATGTGCGTGAATGATAATCATCGTGGAAAACCTCCATTGAATTGTATTAAGTAAAGCTGATTATTGTAATAAGAGTAGATCTGAATTTGAACATAATCAGTGTGCTTTAAATCCGGTCTGTATAGAAAAAGTATACTTCTACACTTATGCCCAGGTTGTAATTGTGTCTACTGGCAGACGGTAAGAAGGGTGACCTTCTTTGGCAGATTTACCAATCGAGATCAGCATTACCGGCTGATAGCGTTCTTTGTCCATGCCAAACGTTTCAGCGATTTGAGCTTTTTCATAACCGCCAATCGGGTTGGTGTCATAACCGTGAGCACGTGCAGCGAGCATCAATTGCATGGAAACCAGACCAGCATCAATCAGGTTCACGTCACGCAGATCGGAAGCAGGCATGTTGTCATAATAAGGTTTAACCACTTTTACTTGCTGTTCTGCAACTTCTTTTGGCATAAATCCGTGCTCTACGGCTTTACCAAAAATCTCTTCCAGATACTCGCCATTGTTCATGTCGATGAATACACCGATCACTGCAGCAGAAGTCAACACTTGATTTTGGTTAAAGCGTGCAAGCGGGGCAAGCTTCTCTTTACCTTCAGGTGAATCTACTACAAGAAAACGCCAAGGCTGCATGTTCACGGAAGATGGGGCACGGGAAGCCTCTGCCAAAATTTCAGTCATTTCTTCACGGCTGATTTTCACTTCTGGATCATACAATTTGACGGAACGACGGCCGTAGGTAATTTCATTAAAATCATTTGTTTTTTGGAATTTGCTTTGTGTTGTAGACATGGAAATCTCTCCTCTATATATGGTTTAAAAATTGTTTTGCATACGTTCCAAGAAATCGGCGAGCGCATGAATCTCATCTTCACTGAAACCGTCCAGAATCTGATGAATATAATTGGTTTTCTCTGCTTTATATCCTTCAATCTGTTTGCGCCCATGATCGGTCAGACGAACAAAAGTTACCCGATTATCCTCAGGATTTTTGCGTCTTGTAACCATCTGATCGGCTTCGAGTTGTTTCAGGTGGCGAGTAATAGCAGCACTGTCGATGTTAATGATCTTCTGAAGCATAGACTGGTTAATCTCGTCAACCTGATCCAGCTCATGCAGAATTTCAAAGCGAGAGGAACTGATCCCGGTGCAGCGTTCAAACTTGGGACTGATTTTGTTCCCCAGCACATTCAGCAGATTAATGATCTGCTCTTCTTTGGAAACCATACGTGTCATGACTAGACCTCCCGGGTGAATCCAATCAACAACGGCGTATGTTAACAAATAATTAAATTGCCAGTATACAATGCCATTGCCTCATGATTCTGTAGCTACGCTCAATCGTTGATGGATCAATATTTGATACGTCAATCATTGATGGCTCAATTAATATATCATGTCATTGATGAGAATGCAACAGTGGACTGAATAGAAATTTTTGCTGCCTTGATCAGGGTATGTTGGTTGTTATTTTATTGAGAACTATTATCATCTAAACTATAATGTCAATATAATAATGGCTGAAGGAATTCGTGTGTAAAAGCAACGTGCCTGACGTTCAATGACAGGAAGGATTGTTAATGGAAAAAAAGAATTACATAAAACGACTGGAAAACATACATATCTCCTCTGTTCACGTATATCAGGGCGCGATCGTTACAGCACGGGTTCAGCGCAGGACGTGGAGAAGGTATGCTTTATGCCGGATCAGTAGCGGCAAAGGTGTATTGAAGCTGGATCACGCTGTTCATCTGGTATCCGAGAACGATTGGATTATATTCGAACCGGGCATGTATATGGAGATAGAAACGAACGGGGAAGCTCCCCTCCGGTACCAGATCATCTTATTCTCCTATGTAGGTCTTGTCCGGCAGCAGGCTGCTTGGCGAACGGGAATGTTTGATTTCCCTGTAACAGGCAAGCTTCAGCTGTCGGAGAGTACCCGGGAGGTTCAACAGATGTTGGATCAACTGGTGCATTCCACTCCCCGCTTCCGTGAGCTGGAAAATATAGAAACCAAACAACAGCTGCACAGGCTGCTGATCCGGTTAATACGGAACGTCAAGTCGAATGCAGCGCCGCAGGCAGGTATGGATCAAGTACTCAATTATATGACTCATCATTACATGAAGGAGATTCGGATAGAACAGTTAGCCGCAATGGCTGGACTGAGTGTAAACCATTTTACAAGGACATTCAAACGCGAGTTCCATATGACTCCAGTTGAATATTTGATGCAGCAGCGGATCTCAAAAGCCAAGCAGCTGTTATTTTCGACCGAGAAAATCAGAGTCATTGCTGAGCGGGTTGGTTACAAAGACGAACATTATTTCAGCAGAGTTTTCAAAAAGCGCGAAGGCATCGCCCCGACATTGTTTATGAAAAATAAAGTAAACCGAATTGCCGCATTATATTATGGTCTGGATGATGCTGTCACTACGCTTGGGCTGGAGCCGGTATCTGCATTATCTTATGGTCAGCGGGTAAGCCGCCACGCTTCCAATCTGCAAAGCGAGCCTCTTGGCCACTCGCCACTTATGCTGGATAGCTTCGATCCGAATTTCGACAGGCTGAGAGGTATACAGCCAGACCTGATTATTACAAGTGATCGTATGCAGCTGAATTCTTCTCTGCACCGTATTGCTCCAACGGCGGTTCTGAGGCACACCGATGATATCGCCGAGAACCTTCTATATATGGCGGGCGTTATGGGTCGTAATGAACAGGCTGTTCGCTGGATTGAGCAGCACGCAAAATTAAGAGATGTCCTGCAAGCTGGTCTGCGATCCAGATGGGGAAAGCAGCGGGGGATGTTTATCCGAATTACGGCTCACTTCACGCGTATCTACGGAAAGCATAACCAAGTGGGAACCCTTTTATACGAAGATCTCGGCTTTCTTCTGCCCGCACATTTCCCGGAAGGAGAGTGGGCTGTTGAAATGTATGAGAGCCATTGGAAGCTATATGATGCGGATCATCTGTTTGTCATGGTAGACCCTGTAGCGGAGGCATACGATCGATGGAGGCAACTGCAGCAGTCCGGCGAATGGACACACTTGACAGCTGTTCGAATGGGCCACGTTTATGATGCAGGCGATATTTTTTTCAGAACGCTAGGGCCAGCAGGGCGATTGTGGTCAATGCACTATGTAGCCGGGTTGCTTGGAGTGAAGGCCAGGTGATATTGTGCATGTGAAGAGAGTGGAAAAATCCATGGTAAGAGGGCATGCTTTTCCCTACTATAATGATAATGATAATTATTATTAATTAGAAGAGGGGATTTGCTTTCAATGGTACGACATAGAAACGCACTCATCATCATGTTAACACTTCTCATGCTGGTTTTATCGGCATGTGGCAAGACAGAGGAAGGAACGAAATCAGCAGCAGAACCCGTTAAAGCCGCGGAGGAGAGCACTACGCAGACAATTGAACATGTGATGGGAACGGCAGTAATACCGAAAAAGATTGAACGTATGGTTGTCATGTCTGCTGCTTATATTGATCACATGCTCACGATCGGCGAGAAACCAGCCGGTGTTAATGTGGAAGTGCGTTATGGCGGAGAATACTTGCCATATCTGGCAGATCAGCTGGCAGGTGTGCCAACGGTAGGGTCAGCGGATAATCCCAACCTCGAAGCGATTTTGCAGATTGATCCCGATGCCATTATTATCGAGAACCGAACAGCCGAAAATACATACGAGCAGTTGGAGAAGATTGCTCCAACAATTGTACTCGGTAATGAAGAATGGCTGGATTATGGTGATGATACGATGTACTGGACCCAGGATTTGTTGACGATTGCGGGAATGTATGACAAGGTCGATCTTGCCAAAGAAAAAATAGCAGAACTGGAGAAGCAGACAGAACAGCTCAAAGCGAAGGTGGAGCAGCAGGAGAATCGGAAGCTGGCATATCTGCGGGTGAGAGAGAAAAACGTGCAGATTTATGCGGAGAAAGGCCACCCGACCAATACACTGCTCTATCATGATCTTGGCTTTATCCCCTCTTCGGTAACACCTTCTGAGAAGCGTGCAGACCTGTCCATGGAGAAGATTGGTGATATTGACGCTGATTACATCGTTCTGGAAGTTGATCCAAACGGGCACGATTATCTAAACAATATGCATGCCAGTTCCCTGTGGAAAAAGGTCCCGGCTGTGGTGACTAAACAGGTGTATGACACGGATTCCTTCTGGCTGTTTAAAGGCTGGGGCGTTATTGGCAGAACTGAGATTCTCAAAGAGATTGAGGGCATGATTCAATAGATGACACGTTATGCTGAATTTGATCATGAAGCAATGTCGGATGCATTGGAGCAGGCTTTTGTGACGAGAGTAAGAAGGATGAACGAGCTGCCCGGTTATTCTTTTTGCTCCAAGGATCTGCTTCATGAAGGAACAAGAGAGGCTATATTACATGAGCAGGCCATTCAGCAGGGGCTGGAACTCGGAGGAGCAGGGAGCACAGCGGTAGGGACACTTTTTGCCAAGCGCTACTCGGTTATGATAATGGCTGTAATCTCTGCATTCACTATGTATGATGCTTTACTTCATATTGAAGAAGGTGGGGTACGCATAGAACTAAACGGAGCAGGCGGCATGTGGTATGAAACCTGGCTGGAGAGATATGTGGGGGCTGATACAGGGGCGGATAAGGCTGAAGATTTTGTCCATCGGGAAAAGGAAGCTCGCTTGCTCAGGGAGCGATTGCATTTGCATCTGCACCGTGTATTCCAATCCGTGGCTGATGCTACCGGCGCGAGCGTTAAAGTGATGAATTCCCTGGTGGCGCACAATGTGCAGCAGCTCGCTGCACATATCCTCCACGATCCGAGCATATATCGAAACGAGCAACGGCTTGTTTTGGTGAAGCATGATATGAATATCTGGTTAGAGCAGCAAAAAGAAAACATTTTTGGCAGCACGTTTCAGTGCTTTGAACACTTCAATGGGAATGATGCACCGCTTCTGATTCGTCGATATTGCTGTTTGGCTTATCAGACCGGGAACGGTCATCATGCACATAGTTATTGTAACAGCTGTCCGAAGCTTGACTCGGAGTCAAGACTTCGGCAATGGATCAACAAGGGGACTTAACGTAACATGACTTAAAAAGCAGATATGGATTAATCCGTATCTGCTTTTGTTTTATCCAAATCTGACTTCGTACCGGCAAACAAGCATGTCACCTTTTTTTAGCTTTCCTAACAATTAAACAGTCATAAGCTTCAATTGAACAGGCTGAGCTCATATAATATCGCTAATAGTTCTCTTGAAATAAAATGCATATGGTGATTCATCGTCACGAAAGGATTGGTCTTCATGAGTCTGGAAGCATTGAATGAACGTGTGAGAAATGACTTGACGTTTCTGTCTTATGGCGGGGCCAGTTGGGTGCGAGCCAAAGAGCAGGCAGAGGGCCATGTGTATGATGTCGTTATTGTGGGCGGTGGTCAGAGTGGCCTTGGCGCTGCATTTGGTCTTCTGCGTGAACGGATATCGAACATCCTGATCATTGACGAGAATCCGGCTGGACAAGAGGGGCCTTGGGAAACCTATGCCCGAATGGTAACCTTGCGGACTCCTAAACATCTGACCTCCATTGATCTGGGCATTCCATCCTTGACATTCAGATCGTGGTGGGAGGCTCAGAACGGACGTGAGGCATGGGAAAAGCTTGACAAAATACCGCGCGGAGAATGGATGAACTATTTACGCTGGTATCGGGAGGTGCTGGAGCTTCCTGTGCGCAACGAGGTCAGGCTGAAGCTGATCGAACCCGCTGTTCATGCTCACTTCGAAAACGGTGTTGAGGGAAAAAATATCGGGATTCATCGTCTTCATATTGAGGAATCTGGCACAATGAATAACGAAGGACCGGGCACAAAAAATAACGTTATCCTTGCTCGAAAAGTGGTGCTTGCAACCGGCATCCAGGGAGGGGGCGAATGGCATGTGCCTTCCATGATCGCTGACCGATTACCCAAGGAGATGTACGCCCATACTTCGGAAGTGATTGATTTTGAACGTTTAAAAGGTAAAAGGATTGCTGTCCTTGGCGGCGGGGCCTCCGCCTTCGATAATGCAAGTTATGCATTAGCCTCAGGAGTACAGGAGGCACATGTATTTGTACGGCGGGAGCAGCTGCCTAGCGTTAATCCGATACGCCAGATGGAGCAATCTGGCATGATTGAACGTTTTCACGCACTGCCTGTCGCTGATAAATATCAGGTGATCTCCCATTTCTTCAAATACAATCAGCCCCCGACCAATGATACGTTTAATCGCGCAGCCGCCTGGCCCGGGTTTGTTCTGCGCCTTCACTCTCCATGGCTGAACGTGGAAGCGAAGGAGCAAGGAGTTCAGGTGCAGACGCCCCATGGACAGTTTATGTATGATTATCTTATCATCAGCACCGGACTGCTTAGTGATCCTGCGTTAAGGCCAGAGCTTGGACTGGTCGAAAAACATATCGCACGCTGGAAGGATTGTTTTGATGCTCCAGAGGAATATCGCAGTGCCTTGCTGGATGCTCATCCATTTTTAAGTCCTGGCTTTGCTATGACAAGCCGAACAGAGCAAGGCAAGCAGGTGCTGCATGGACTGTTTGTTTTCAATTATTCGGCACTCGCGAGCTGCGGCTTGTCGGCTTCTGCCATTTCAGGCACCAGGGCTGCCATTCCCAAGCTGGTTACGGCTATTGCAGATCAACTGTTTCTGGACGATCGGGAAGCCATCTTACAGCAGTTTTATACCTATGCAGAGCAAGAATTCACCGCAGTCTGGAATCCGAATAACGTTCTTGCTGAGTAAAGACGATATGTTTAATAAGCTTACCGTACAGTGTTCGCGCTGTGCGGTTTTTTGTTTTTGTAAACACCGTTTTGCAGGGGGCTTTAATTTATTGTAAAATGTCGTTTGGAACATGTTAAAGGCAGGGATCAGGAATGGAACTAATGAAACAGACCAAACAGATGAGTTATGATCAATTCAGAGCACATGTGAAAAGAGCATCGCGTTTACGCAATGTGCCTTTGATCAAAATTGTAGCTTTTCAAGAGAAGTATATGAAGATTGAAGAAATGCAGTTTTTTGATGTAGAACAGAATTATATGAGTGTTCAGGCTTGTAATACGTTATGGATGAATCTGAAGGACAAATCGTTTCGTACGGTGGTGTCTCAATCGCTTCAGTTTTACCAGCAGATGACCAATCTTGGACGGCATTCTCTTGAGAATCTGATCCGGGAGTTATATGATACGGCTGTTCCGGTACTGCTGGATTATGATCCGTCCAGGTATTATACCCTGGAACAACTGGTCGAGATTTTGGCAACCGACGAGGATAAGCTGATTGAGCAGCTTGAGATGGGACGTTTCAAAGGCGCCTTCATTAATGAAGAGGGTAAATGGCTCAAACCCAAGCCGGAAGTGGGAAGTATGGAATCCGTATATTATTAAGTATCTGTCGCTATAGGGTTATTCTTGATGAAATACATTGCAGTATCCCTTTTTTAGTCCATTGGAGTATGCGGTAGATTAAAAAGGAGGGCATCATAGGTATAACCATCAAAATCCTGCAGCACTGCCGTCAGAAGCGACGGTTGCTGCAGGATTTTTTCGAGCAGATAACCCGTTTCTGGCAGCTAACTGCAGAACACGCGCCGAACGACAAAACCATCCTTGCAGCGATTGGCAGGACCGGGAACAGCAAGCACTCGTTTGCCCTGCGTCATGATGCCTTTGAGATTGGAGCGTAATTGAGGAGAACGCCCATTCAACCGGCAATGACGGAACTGGATGGGGGTAAATCTGGATAAAGCAGCAGTAGAACCAGCAACAGTTGGTGCCTCCACAATCCATTCTGCAGAGGATTGTGGACCGGAATAACGTTGTACCGTGCGGAATGTCCAGCCCTTGCTTACGTTTTTCAACGTGATGCACCAGGTTTTACGTGTGATCTTCGTAATCGTCGCCTGCATTGTATCACCGGGTGATACAGGTGAAGAAATCATTGTCTCCGCGGCGGGAAGTATTTCCCACCAGGCATAATATACCGGCTTGCCGTTAACCCAGTCATGACTGGTTCCGGTCTGGATCAGATCTGTATTATTGTAGCCATCAATACCAATCCAGGCAGAGGAGTAAGCGTTCATCCGGGAGGGAAGCACATAAGGGACTATCCATTCTGCAGAAATTCGCTTATAGCTGCGGGGTAATCCAATCTTTGCATAACCGCTCCAGTTGGAGGAGATCCACCCCGGTTGAAGCAATATGCTTGTTTGGGGCTGTTTGGGTTTACAAGGTTGTCGCCGTTTACGGATACGATCGGTCATCTCATGCATCACCTTTCATTAATCACTCCCAAGGTTTAGTGCAGTTGAGGCTTCTCATGCCAAGTGCGATTGCGGGTTGTAATATCTAATGCATCTCTGTTGGCACGTGAAAGGTACAGCTGCTCAAGAAAACAAGTTGAATGGATGAAAGTTTTTGAAGGCTTTTAAATTATTTTGAATGAAAATGATTGTTTTTTACGGGATTTATGATACTATAGAAGCAGTTGGAGGAATGGATATGCTGACTGAAGAACGATATGCTGCAATTGTAGAGCGCTTACATTTACAGGGAATTGTGAAATTGCAAGAGCTGGTCGATGTGCTAGGCGTTTCTGAATCCACAATTAGAAGAGATTTGATTGATCTGGAAAGCCGTCAGATGCTCAAACGTATTCATGGTGGTGCTTCACTGGTGAATGAGAAATCATTAGAACCAGGCATGGAGGAGAAAACGTTCAAAAACATTCAGCAAAAAACAGTCATTGCCCGTTTGGCAGCGCAGGAGATTCAGAATGGTGAATGTATTTACCTGGATGCTGGCACGACAACGCTGGCTATGATTCCTTTTATCGAAGCCAGAGATGTTACCGTTGTAACCAACGGACTTTCCCATGTAGAGGCACTGGTGAGCAAGCGAATTCGCAGTTATCTGCTTGGCGGTATGATGAAAATTCATACGAAGGCGGTCATCGGCAGCATTGCGCTGCAGAACATGGATAATTTCCGGTTTGACAAATGTTTTCTGGGAAGTAACGGTGTAGATCCTGAGATGGGGTATACAACGCCTGATCCGGAGGAAGCCTTGATTAAGAGGCGTGCACATCAATTGTCAGGAAAATCCTATGTGCTGGCTGATTCCAGCAAAATTGGGGATATTACTTTTGCCAAATTGTTTGATTTGGAGGAGGCGGATCTGATTACAGAACGAATGCCTGAACATTGGCGGACGGTAATCACCCAGAAAACTAAAATAATTGAGGGATAGCGATGATATATACGATAACACTCAACCCGTCCATTGATTACATCGTAGAAGTGGACGATCTGAAGCTAGGCGGACTTAACCGCATGAATCGGGACTTGAAACTCCCTGGCGGCAAAGGCATCAACGTTTCCCGCATTCTGAATCAGCTTGGGGCAGCCAATACGGCCATCGGATTTTTGGGTGGTTTTACAGGTCGTTTCATTAACGACAAGCTGCAGGAGGAAGCTATTCAAACGGACTTTGTCACCATTGCTGATGATACTCGCATTAACATCAAGCTGAAGCATGGAGACGAAACCGAGATTAATGGTCTTGGACCAGCCATTTCTGCAGAGGAGGCTGATCAGCTGCTGCATAAGTTATCTTCCTTGCAAAAAGAAGATATCGTCATTCTGTCTGGCAGTGTTCCGCCATCACTCGGTTCGGATTTCTATGATCGTCTCATTCATGTCTGCAAGCAGACGGGAGCCGAGTTCGTCATTGATACTACAGGACCTGCACTGATGGAAGCACTCGTTCATCAACCATTGCTGGTCAAACCAAACCATCATGAATTAGCCGAATTGTTTGGCGTAACCATCGAGACTCGTGAGGAACTGGTTTCTTACGGTAGAAAATTGCTCGAAGCAGGTGCCAAGCAAGTTCTGATCTCCATGGCTGGAGAAGGGGCATTGTTCATCACCGGGACAGATGTATATCATGCAACCGTGCCGAAAGGAAAGGTCAGAAATTCAGTTGGCGCGGGAGATTCCATGATTGGCGGATTTGTAGGTACGTATGTATTGCAAGCAAACTTGTATGAAGCCTTCCGCACAGGGGTTGCATCCGGCAGTGCGACGGCTTTCTCGGATGACCTTGCAGCGCGTGAATTGATTGAAGAATTGCGCGAGCAGGTAACGATTACCAAGCTGTAGGCAGCGAGGTTATATCAGAGCATGAACGATTAACACATGAATAACGATCAAGAACAGTTACGGGCATGGCCTGCTGCTGCAGGCCAACCGAACTCAAGGGAGTGTTCTAAGATGAAAATCACTGATTTAATGATTCAAGAAGCGATGATCATGGATCTGCAAGCAACCACCAAAGATGAAGCCATCGATGAGCTGATTGCGAGTCTGAACCGGAATGGAAGAATTAATGATCCAGTGCTGTTTAAGGAAATGATCTACAAAAGAGAAGCGGAATCCAGCACAGGCATCGGTGACGGTATCGCTATGCCGCACGCCAAAACAAAAGCGGTAAATGAACCAACGGTCGTTTTTGCGAAAAGCAGCAAGGGTCTTGATTTTGAAGCGCTGGATGATCAGCCTGCCCACATCTTTTTTATGATTGCAGCTCCCGAAGGCGCCGGTAACACCCATCTCCGCACACTCGCGGCTCTTTCAAGGCTGCTAGTTGATAGCGATTTCATCTCGGAGCTGATGAATACGAATACACCTCAAGAAGTTAGCGCTTTGTTTGATGCTAAGCAGGCAGAGGCTGCTGCGAAGGAAGCTGAGAAAGAGAAAGCCAAAGCGGAGAAAGAAGCACAGAGTGCAGGGGTATCCAGTCGTGCTAACAACGTAAAAAGCAACGCTGGAGTCATTGTTGGCAATGCAAACTCTGAGGATTTTGTTGTTGCCGTTACAGCCTGCCCTACCGGTATCGCTCATACGTTTATGGCTGAGGATGCATTGAAGAAAAAAGCTCAGGAAATGGGAATCAACATTCGTGTGGAGACCAACGGCTCTGAAGGAGCACAGAATGTACTGACTGCCGATGAGATTGCTCGTGCCAAAGGGGTTATCGTCGCAGCTGACAAAAATGTTGAGATGGATCGTTTTGATGGCAAGCCTGTGCTGCAAAGACCGGTAAGTGATGGTATCCGAAAATCCGAAGAGCTGATTCGCAAAGCAGTCAACGGAGATGCACCGATCTATCGCAGTCAAGGCGGAGGCTCCAGGGGTGAAGCTGCAAGTGCTGGAAAAATGAGCGTAGGCAGCAAAATTTACAAAGATTTGATGAACGGTATTTCACACATGTTGCCATTTGTTGTTGGCGGCGGTATCCTGCTGGCGATCTCGTTCCTATTTGAGCAGATTGCAAGTCCTGACAATCCCATTGTGAAGCTGCTGCAAACGATTGGTGGCGGAGACGGAGCGTTCCACTTCCTGATCCCTGTGCTTGCCGGATTTATTGCAATGAGTATCGGTGATCGTCCGGCCCTGATGCCGGGTATGGTCGGCGGCTTGATGGCTGTCAATTCCAATGCCGGTTTCCTTGGCGGCCTGGCTGCCGGTTTCCTTGCAGGTTATGTGATCCTTGGTCTGCGTAAAGCGCTGAAAGGTCTGCCTAAAGCGATTGATGGCTTGAAGCCCATTCTGATCTATCCTGTGCTTGGTTTGCTGATCGTTGGTGCAATTGCATATTACATTTTTGATCCGATTTTCGGTTCCCTGAACACATGGCTGGTAGATGTACTTGGTAATCTGGGGACAGGTAACAAAGTATTGCTTGGTCTGCTGCTCGGCGGTATGATGGCGATCGATATGGGTGGTCCTTTTAACAAAGCGGCTTATACCTTTGCCATTGGTGTATTTACCTCCAGCGGCAATACAGATGGCGCATGGATGGCAGCGGTTATGGCAGGCGGTATGGCTCCTCCGCTGGCGATTGCACTGGCTACAACATTTTTCAAATCCAAATTCACGGAGCAAGAACGTAAATCCGGTTTGACGAACTATGTACTCGGCTTGTCCTTCATTACCGAAGGTGCCATTCCATTTGCAGCGGCTGACCCGCTTCGTGTCCTGACATCCTGTATTATCGGTTCTGCAGTAGCAGGGGGACTTACACAGCTGTGGAGCATTAACGTACCGGCTCCTCACGGCGGTATTTTCGTAGCAGCACTGGCTAACCATGCCTTGCTCTTCCTGCTCGCGGTGGCTATTGGTTCCGTTATTTCCGGTCTCATTCTGGGATTGTGGAAAAAGGCACCAACACTTGTTAAATAAGAATTAGATGATCTCATCAACAAATAAATGATAGCTCGCTGGCATCTCTCCACTTGAAACTTCGATGGAGAGATGCTTTCTTTATATGCTCATACCACAGGCCACTTCACTTTACGCAATGCATCCAGCAGCTCGGCGGGGGCGTTCAGATTGTCACGTACCAGATCACGCGGTGTTAGAGCCATCCACTGGTTGAGAGATACATCCTCAAAACGGTCGCTGCGGAAGATTTCCAGAAACCATAATGTGTCTTTGCCGGTATTCTGAATATAGTGTCCCATCGCTAAGGGAACATAGCCGACGTCTCCGGCCCGATAATCAAACGTACGTGCATTGCCTTCCCCGCCAAAAACCGTCATTCTGCCTTCACCTGTCAGATAGTACTGCCATTCATCCGCATTGGGATGCCAGTGCAATTCACGCATCGCTCCAGGTTTGATCTCGACAAGGGCAGCAGCGACCGTGGTTGAGGCAGGAAAGTTGGTGGAGTCGACAATACGTACGCTTCCTCCGGGTGTAATCAGAGGCTCCTGTGCAAGCAAACGATAGGTGAATGAAAGGGGAACCGTGCCGTAGGGAGATTCAACCTCCTGACTTTCGAGTGAACCGGGTACAGTATCCTGGAAAATGTAAACCTGTTCCTTGGGCATGGACTGAAAGGCCGATTCAGCCACTCCAAAATTTAACGATAATACCTCTGGCGGAGTGTGAGCAAACCAGTCAGAGATCGAGAGTGTATTCAGGTCCGAGAAGCTGCCGTCATCAAACACTAATAAAAATTCACATCCGTTCTCCAGCCCCTGAATGGAATGAGGCAATCCTTTAGGAAAAAACCAAAGGTCGCCCGGACCGACATCGGCAATAAAATTGCGCCCGTTCTGATCCACAGAAGTAATCCGGGCTGTTCCCCAAATCATATAGGCCCATTCGGATTGCTGATGCCAGTGTAGTTCGCGCACCCCGCCTGGAGTGAGACTCATATTCACACCTGCGAGGGTGGTGGCAATGGGCAGATCACGCACGGTAATCTCACGTGACCAGCCGCCATGATTCAACTGCATGTGGGTGTCGGAGAAGGACATTCTCATATTAGGCAACAAGCCATGATCTGTCTTGGGGGGCACAAGCATATCGGGATTCTGAATGTCTCGCAGCACATCCCTTGGACCGTAATCGGGCCCTCCTGCACCATCACTGCGAATGGGCTGAGGTATGATGAAAGGCTGGCCGCTGGGCTGTTTTCCTTTGCTCATGACATAACTCCTTCCGCTGTTGGCCGCAATCCATTGAGACACGGCGTTTTCACTATGATTACACCTATGAGCAGGGGCTTGGCAATTATGATGGACTTTGGAACTTATGCTTATAGATGTGCTCTACACGGTGCAGCACAGCAGCACTCTGCTCCGTAAAACGCAGGCGGGCCGGCTTATTGTTGACAAGATAACTGCCCGACTCATACGTAGTGTTTCCGAGCCCGGCGGCATATAGCAGGGATGCACCTCGCGTTGGAGGAGGGAAAAACAATTTCATGACAGGTTTGATATAGAAGGGTATGCCCGATAATTTATTAGCTCTTAATGTATTGTTCCCGCCAGGGTCCACACTTAGAAGATGTATGCCGTCTGCCTTGGCAGCAGCTGCAGCTTCTTGAGTCCAAAGCGAAAGTGCAAGCTTGGATGCAGCATAGGGACCAAACAGCTTTTTAAAGGATGCAGGCTGTTCCAGCGTTTGAAGATTGAATGATTTCAGCATGCGAAAAGCAGTTGTGGAGGTGTTCACTACGGTTTTCAACCGACCTTCACGCAGCAGAGGGTAAAGCTCTCGATAAATGATGTAAGGAACGACGGTTTGAAGCTCAAAATGAAGTTCATGACCTTGGGCTGAGTACAGAAGTCTGGGCGTGCTTCCCCCGGCATTGTTAAACAGGACATCGATGGCTTTGGTCTTGAAACGAATATGCTCAAGTGCAGCGTGAAGGCTGCTGTAGTTCGTCAGATCGGATTGTACGGCGTACAGCTGGCCTGAGGCCAATGCGGCTTGAATGTCGGGGTGTTCAGGAAAGGCAGAGCGGTTCAGACCGATAACCTGCCACTGATCTGTTAGAAGCTTTCGTGTGAGCTCCAGGCCGATTCCTGATGTGGAGCCTGTAACAAGGGCTGTGCGTAACAAGTGAGTATTGTTCATAATAACCTCCATGAAGAATGTATTGTTATTTCGAAATACACTCTATAATTTGGAGTCGACTCCAAGTCAAGAGACAATTTTCGACTTGACTTGGAGCTGGCTCCAAATTGTATGATAGAGAGAACTATGTTTACAGGAGGGCTGATAATGAGTGGTCATATGATGTTTTCCATTCATGAGACGTCAGAACGATCGGGTTTATCCAAGGATACCATTCGTTATTATGAGAAGATCGGGCTTCTTCCCCGTGCCGAGCGGAAGGCCAGCCGTCACCGCGTCTATTCCGAGCAGGATATCCAGACGATGAGTCTGATTACTTGTCTGAAGAAAACAGGCATGTCACTGGAAGAGATGAAGCCATTTTTGCATATGTCGCTGGAGTCGAATCTTGATGATTTTCCGGATGAGCGGGAGATGCTGATCAATTATCAGCAAAAAGTAAAGGCACAGATCACATCGCTGCAGCAAGTGATTGATTTTATTGACGATAAGCTCGCTCAGCGCAGTATGTTCCCTGAAAAATGCGAGATTAATGATGAGCATCTGCTAACGGGATTGGAGAAAAAGAACACATTTTCTTAACTGAAAAAGGGGGCAGGCCATGACATTACAACAACTGAAGTATGTAATTGAAGTTGCTACACACGGTTCCATGAATGAAGCAGCCAAACGGCTCTTCATCTCTCAGCCCAGTTTATCCAATGCGATTCGCGATCTGGAGCAGGAGATGCGTATAACGATTTTTGAGCGCACGAATAAAGGCATTACCCTTTCCAAGGAGGGGGTAGAATTTCTGAGTTATGCACGACAGGTTGTAGAGCAGGCAGAGCTGCTGGAAAATAGATATTTGAATGCCAAGCCTTCACCTCAGCATTTCTCGGTATCTACACAGCATTATGCTTTTGCAGTGAATGCATTTGTACAGCTTGTTCAACAATACGGTCATGATGAATATGAGCTTGCCCTGCGCGAGACAAAAACGTATGAGATTATTCAGGATGTGAAAAGCCTTCGCAGCGAGATTGGCATTCTGTATCTCAATGAGTTCAATGCCAAGGTCATTAACAAATTGCTGAAGGACGCAGGTCTTGTTTTTACGAGCCTGTTTACAGCCAAGCCGCATATCTTCATCAGTGTCAACAATCCGCTTGCCAGACAGGCATCTGTCGCTATAGAACAGCTTCAGGATTATCCTTACCTGTCCTTCGATCAGGGGGAGTATAATTCTTTTCATTTTTCAGAGGAAATTCTAAGCACGTTATCACATCCAAAGAGCATTCAGGTGAATGATCGGGCAACATTGTTCAATCTGTTAATTGGTCTCAATGGATATACCATCTCCACAGGCGTGCTCAGTGCAGATCTGAACGGTAACGAGATTATCCCGGTTCCGCTTGAATGTGAGGAGTCTATTAATGTCGGCTGGATCAGTCATAAGAGCACTTCACTTTCCAATCTTGGTGTTGCTTATGTGCAGGCATTACATGAGGCTACCCGGTTACAGATATGATTCGCAAGTTACGTCAAATGGTTTGGATAGAAGGGGAGTTAGAGGTTGAAAGTATTATATCGGGATAAAAGTGAACAGCATGAGCTGACGGTATATGATACAAGGAGACTCTACGGGGAGCAGGGGAAGTTCCGTGTACTGCAGTTCTCGGACGACGCGGTTCAGGGAGCGCTTGATCTGGAGCGGCCTTCAAGAATTGTGCTGGAGTATCCGCGGGCGATGCTGCATCTGATGGAACGTAATGATCCGCAATATCATCGTGTTTTTGTGGTGGGGCACGGAATTGGCACCATCCCTGCTTATCTATCCGATCGACAGGTCAAGGTGGCTGAGCTTGATGCCGAGGTTGTCCGGCTGAGCCGACACTTTTTTGGCTATACAGGTCCGGATGTGCGAATCGGGGATGGTCGCGAGCTGCTGGAGCAGGAGGAGTCCGGAACATATGATTATATTGTCATTGATGCTTTTTCTGCAGCTGGCACACCAGAGCAGTTTACAAATCAATCCTTTTTTGCATTGGTGAAGGACAAGCTTGATGCAGATGGTGCTGTGCTGCTGAATGTGTTTGGCCGTTCCGGAAATGACAAGCTGGTCAATGCGATCTACACAACGCTAGGCACACAGTTTACCTATACTCGTGCCTTTGCACTTCCGGCGGAGCCGAATGACGTACAGAATCGCATTCTGATCGGCAGCCATCGTCCGATTGATGCTCATATAAAGCAAATGGCCGGTTTTGTAGAACAATGTCTTGAGGAAGGTTATATCATTGAGGGGTGAGTGATACTCTAGTCAGGGGTGAGCGAGTCTTGGTCATTGGTGAGACGCCCGGATTGTCTTTTGTCATGAAATTGTCAATCGTATAAATAATATGTGAAGATATCATATGTTCTTTATTGATTCTTAACAACTTTAATATAAGATAGAATGGATATGCCTTTTTATGAAAATCCGGGGGAAGCAAACATGATTGTGAACAAAACAATATCCAGATTAAGCAGAAAAGTCAAAAGATTCAAAAAAGTTAAAAAAATCAGTCTTACCGTTTTGATGAGCGGGCTCGTCACGATTTCGGTGTTGATGACGTTGACCATCATGGTGATTACGTCATATACCACTCAGAAACAGGCGCTGATTGACAGTACTCTTTCGCTGAATTATGCAAGTGCAGTGCAGATGAGTCAAACGTTAAACTCCTTGTTTGAATCTATGCAAAAGAGCTTGAAGCAGGGGGCAGACTATCTTAAAAATGTTGATTATACGGATAAGGAGCAATTAAACAACACATTGGATTTAATCCGCAAAAGCAGTGATTATTTCAACGCTGTTTCACTAATAGATGAGACTGGGCTGATGTTATCCATGTCACCGTACTCTCAGGTTAGTGTGGGTAAATATGTTAGCTCTGAAGCTGCTAAAGCGGCCGTTAAAGCAGAAGCCTCATACATATCAGATGCTTATCTGACACCACGTACGAAGCGGAGAATCGTCTTTCTCAGCGAACCAGTCTTTGAAAAGACAGGGAAATACCATGGCGTGCTTAGTGGAAGCATATATTTGCAGGAGAATAATATACTTGATTTATTGTTTGGAAGTCAACTGAAAACCAACAACGGATCATATTTCTTTATTGTTGATCATAGGGGAAACACGTTGTTTCATCCAAATATTAGCCGGATCGGAAAAAATGTTAGTGAAAACACAGTGGTCCGTAAACTCCTGCAAGGTCAGACCGGTAAGGAGCAGTATATAAATCTGGAGGGGGTTAGTTCTCTGGCCGGGTACTACAAAGTTCCTGCGACCGATTGGGGAGTAGTTATCGTATCGCCAACTCAAATGGTATATGATCAGTTGAATCGTCAGATCGGACTGATGCTGCTCTACACCGCTATACCGTTTGTATTTCTGGCTCTCCTTGTGCTGAGGGTTGGCCGCAAGCTTGTACAGCCTTTTGTGTTTCTGGCTGATCTGGTGCATCAGGTAGACAAGGGACAGACAGAATTGCCTGTTGTAAAGCCGCACTGGAACCGCGAGGCTGATTTGATTACCCGTGCCATGCTCGGAGCTATAGCTAACTTCAGAAATAAGACTGATCAGCTCGTGTATGACGCGAGAACGAACATGTTAACCGGTTTGAATAATCGGAGAACCTTCGAAGAGGTTATACAAAACTGGATTCATGAGCACATTTCATTTGCCATCGTTGTGCTGGATATTGATCGTTTTAAGTTAATTAATGATACCTTTGGTCATTCAACCGGAGATGAGGTTCTGAAACAGATCGCCAGACTGATCCAGCTGTCTGTTCGACCTGAGGATGTTTGTTCCCGCTTTGGCGGGGAAGAATTTGTAGTGCTGCTGCGGAATTATGATTCGAAGATGGCCTATGAGACAGCTGAACGCATCCGGATTTCTGTTGAAGAAAGTGTATTGGCAGTTGATCGCACCGTAACTATATCGGCAGGTATTGCTGAATTTCCGCTGCATGCCCAGTCTGAAGCCGAATTGTTCCACTTGGCGGATAATGCGTTGTATATAGCGAAGGAAGAGGGACGTAATCGTACGGTTGTGATTCAGTCGGTAGAAAAATAGATCACGGATAAGCAGGAAACAGAAATAGAAGCAGGCCCTTAAAGCAGGGTCTGCTTCTATTTGTAAACCTTCCTGACAAGAGTGGGCAAGAGCTTCAGATGAAAGAGGAGAGAATTCGATCACATAAAGCCATGGTACGCACATTATCCCGGGCACTGGAGAGAGGAGCGGACTTTGTCGACACCTTCACATGTTTCTCGTTCCAGCATGAGCCCTGCATCATCGTAGGCGTGTAGCTACAGCCTGGATGTATGCGCCTGCTTCAACTGCGACAGGGTATATATTTGTGGTGGCGTGAAAGCCGGCTCCGGCAAAGCAAAGTTGTGATTTCATCTCATGCAGGCCTCCTATCGGCTTTTAGAATAACTGTAAGTAAATCCAGTTGTACGTTCCTAAACATAGGCGGTTTGCAAAGAACAAAAAAGGGCAAATGTCCCAATAAGAAAGGAGTATAAAAAAGTTGTTGCAATCTATTTCTGGAACATGTATACTCTGAATTACGGTAAAACAAGGAATTGCTTCACCGGGTGCAAATTTTCATCGTTGATGAGAAGCTGCAATATATGCGGTCGTGGCGGAATTGGCAGACGCGCACGGTTCAGGTCCGTGTGGGCTAACCCCCCGTGGAGGTTCGAGTCCTCTCGACCGCATCAGATAAAAAAGGTTTGTACAATACCCTATGTGGTGGTGTACAAACCTTTTTTTGTTTTCATGACTTATGCTCCTGGATACGACTCTGCCGAATTATGGCGGTGAGCAAGCCGAATAACATTCCGACCACGCCGCATAAGGAAACACAGTACATCAGAGGCAACGGAGCGAAGCGAAACAGAAACGCAATACCGCTTCCGAATGTGGTACCTGCAAGAAAGCCGAGTGAGAGGCTGATCGGTTTGAGTGACTTCAATGGTTTCACCTGTTTCTTTGAATGAGAGTATACAGCAGCTGTACAATCTTCTGACTTATATGTGGAGATATGAAGAAAATGTAAGCAGAAAGTCGCTGTATGATATCATTTTGTGGTAGTTGGTGGGAAACTATGCATCGCTATATGTAAAATCTTTGAGATCAGGCAGGTTAATCTGTGGCTATTGGATTGTTTATATCTAAAAAGGCTTTGTCTTCCCTGGGGGAGACAAAGCCTTTTGGCTGTTCGGCTGTTTTAGTAAATTATTGGTTCCGGTGATCTTTCAAAATGACATCTGCGAACAAGATAGTTTTCGGGATGCGGAAAAATTGCTCCGCTTGTTCCTGAAACGCGGCAGAAGGCAGCGTTCCCTGATGCAGCCATTTGCGGAAAGTGCCGGGATGAACCCCGATCCAGTGGCTGACATCTGTCACCGACAAATCATGGACCATACACAAGCCAGTCAGAATACGGTTACTCACCGGGGAGCGGGTGACCGTTCGCTTCATAAAGCGAGATGGCTCGGGTTGACAGATAACAGGACTGTTACGCACAACTTCTTCATTGAAGAGAATATGGCGCGGATAGCCAAGCAACTGACAGGTTTTGTCCAGATTGGTGCTGCCGGGTATTCGCCCTTCATACACCCACGCGCTTACACTGCGTGAGGAGATCGAAAGATCTTCGGCGAGCTGAGACAATTTAATATCGTTGGCCATCAGCACGGCAAGAAGAACACGATTGCGGATTTGACAGCGTGTCGGTTTACGGAACCGCTTGACACGGACACCTTTTCCCAAATATTTACGGTTGATCAGAGACCACGCCTGGATGGAATGTTGTTCTGGTTGATTAGGCATATTTCCTCCGATTTTTTTTTAACCAAATACTACAATAAAAAAAGAGGCACTTCAAGTGTCCCCGTTACCTGATTTAAAACCGAAAGTGCGTGATGTCGGATGAAAGAGGGAACTATGAACTAGACTTCACGCTAAACGCATCCTAGTATATTCCTAGATTACAATGATTCACTAAAAATGATGGAATGATTTGTGCAGTATTCAAGAATAAATGATTCTAAAGAACTATTCATGGGTCTTTGGGACTTTTATGTGTTTTTTGCTGACATCACGCTATTTATGTCTCTGAACTCTCCTTTGTAGATCATTTTTTATTCATTTGAAATGAGTCTGATATGCGCAAATCTGAAATGATAAATCCGCATTCTCAGCAAGGCAGTTGAACTGTCACATTCTCTCATTCTCTCATATATTGTAGGGTACTCCAAGTGAAGCTGAAGGGTACTCGAAGAAAAAAACAAGGGAGAGGTGAGGAACGTGAGTCCAGCGGTGAGTACGTTTACTGCCATTTCAGGTGCGTTTGTAACATTTGCTTTTGGAGGCTGGGATCAGCTGCTTAGTTTGCTTGCAATCGCTATGGCTGTTGATTATGTTACAGGTCTGGCGGCGGCTGTGAGGACGGGAACGGGACTCAATAGCAATATTGGCTTCTGGGGGATCGCGCGTAAGGGATTGATGTTGACGGTTGTTCTGCTGGCTCACCGAATTGATCTGATTATGGGAACCGACATTATCAAAGGAGGGGCTATTTACTTTTATCTGGTGAATGAATTGATCTCGATAACTGAGAATTACGCCAAAATAGGATTGCCCCTGCCGAACAAGCTTAGACAGGCCATAGCTGTGCTAAAAAAACAGGAGGAAGAGGGGCGTTTGCCTGACCGAGAATGGGCCAAGCCGGGACCGTCTTCCACAAATACGTCTTCACATGCAGAAACGGGTACAGGACAGGTTATTGAAACACCCCCTGATGAAGGTGAGAAAACAGAGGCATCCTTTCGTATTAGAGAGTGATATGATATATTTTGGATACACGAAACATTGCAATAACATCCAACTATATCAAATCAAACGAGGTGTTTGGCCAGATGATTAAACATATTGTCCTTTTCAAAATGAAAGATCGCTCTGCGGAAAGTATTGAAGCTGCTGCTCAGGTTCTTCGTAATCTGGAAGGCAAGATCGATGTTCTGATCTCACTTGATGTAGGGATTGACGTCCTGCGCTCAGACAGATCATTCGACATTTCCTTAACTGCGGAGTTTGCTTCGCTGGAAGATCTTCAGGCGTACCAGGTTCACCCGCTTCATCAGGATGTAATCAAGTATATGAACGAGGTTAGAGAGCAATCCATTGCTGTTGATTATGAGTTCTGATCAGTTAGACATTTTACTACGGGTTTAAAGGGGAATCTGCATGAGCGATTTAAGAGACGTTATGGAATTTCTATATATTTTTATCGTTTTTCTGATCGCTTGCCCTGTTATGATCTTCTGGCTCAAGCGCAGAGGCAAACGAAATCGATAACTCACTGAACGGGAAGTGAATGAATGTATTATGTGAACAGGGAACAGATCGCTCGCCGGCTTCAGGCAGTACCGGAGGTGGCTGAAGGCCTCAGGCATGCTGTACAAGCTTGGGACGGTGGTCTGGTGTTAGGAATGGTACAGGAGCGCTGTCTGCATCTGGCTATCGAAATTGTGACCGATGTGGGCAGTTATCTCATTGACGGCTTCATTATGAGAGATGCGAGCAGTTATGATGATATCATTCAAATTAACTACGAAGAAAAGGTGTTTGATGAATCTGCGTATGAGGTTTTGCGCGAGCTTGTGTTATTGCGTAAACCGCTCGTACAAGATTACTTTAGCTGGCAGCGTGAAGTGCTGCATCCGCTAAGCGCAGTTTTGCCAGAAATTTTGGAACAATTTTCTGATCAGGTCAGCGTTTATGTGGAAAAAGAACTTGGCCCTTTTCAGGGGAATGAAGGCCAAGGGCCAGAGTAAGGAATGAGGGAAGCGCTATGGGAAATGAAGAATTCAAAGAATCCAAAGAAACTAAAGAAACCATTTCGGGCAATCGTGAAGGGGATGAGCTGTCTTCAGGTTTTCACCCCGTATACATGGTAGAATTGCTGTTCAGAGAGCAGCCGGAAATAAATCGGGATGTGCTTCAGGAGGCATTGATTAAACGCACGGGACAAGGACGACTGGATGTCAAGCAGGGGGAGAACGAGCAGGATTTGCAAGAGATGCTCCTCTTCTATCATCTGGACCATAAGGTTGCTTTTCAGGAAGGCAGCATTCCGGCTCAGACCTGTATTCTTCCGGCGCATGAGATTAAAGAGCGCAAGCGTTTTGCCGGGGCACTGCAGCAAGCCTGGCATTGGCCTGAGGCGGGACAAGCTGTAGCTTCTGCAAGATATGCCATTCGTATCCACGATCTGTTTACGGCTGCCATGCCGCACAAGAAACGTTTGGATCTGTTCCAGAAGGCGGTACTGGCTGTATTGGATACGTTAGATTGTGATGCGCTTTACTGGTATGGCAGCGACAAGCTCGTCGAGCCTGAAAGTTATGTCGAGTCGCAGGACCGTGAGGAGCACCTCTATGCAGCGATGAATGTGCGGATGTATCAGGCCGGGGGCACGGGGGAGCAGCGCGAACTAGTGATGGACACGGTAGGTTTATCGGCTCTCGGTGTGCCGGATGTACAGTGCCACTTCACGGGCCTTGAGCCGGATACAGTTGCTCAGACGCTTCTTGGCGCTGCGTATTACATATTTGATCAGGGAGATGTGCTTCAGGATGGCCAGACATTAGGCTCATCCGGTGGGCGTCGCTGGCGCTGTGAGCATCAGAGTGCTTTAATCGCACCGGGAAGATATGTCATTGATCTGAATCCGGGAGAAGAGCATGCTGTGCCTGTACAGCAGTCAGCCCGATAAAATGAAATAGCAATGGGCAGTCTAAGCCAAAGCAGGATAAGTTCACTTTTTTTCCTATTCGGAGTGTCAGATCAAGCCCTTCATGCTTATAATGCATCAACAGGGTAGGCATTAGCCCAGAGAAGCGGTACATCGTGCTGCTGTGCAGACCGATGCCTAAATCAAACTTTAAGGAGAGATGAATCATGAAGGATTCGAACAAAAGCTTGTTATGGGGTGCTTTGATTGGCTCGGTTGTCGGTTCAGTTACTGCACTGCTGCTTGCACCGAAAACAGGACGTGAGCTTCGCAAGGACATTACGGACGGCGCTCGTCAGGTATCGGATAAAGGGCAGGAGCTGGCTTACAAAGTTGGGGAGCAAAGCTCGCACCTCGTATCCAAAGTGAAGGAAACGGCAGATGTGGTTATCAAGGATATTCAATCCTGGCGCTGCTCTTCGGATGGCAAGGAAATCCGAATCTCAGCCACAATCACGGATACGGACAAAGTAGATGAGTTGGCTCAACCTCAGTCTGAGGAGAGTCAAGCTCAGGAACAAGCACAAAGTCTGGCTCCTGAAGCTGTATCGGAAGAGCGGGAAACAGGTAATGTTGTTCAGCTTCCTGCAGCTGATGAGTCCAAAACCGAGAAATAAGAAGCTTGATTGGATATGAACAGGCTTTCCCCACTGCGGAGGAAAGCCTGCTTTGTTATGTGCTGGCTGCCCCGCATGACAGCGGGCTGTGCGGATTGAAATTTGAACACGGCGATGAAATCGGGTAAGATGTAGGTACCTTTTTGCCGATAATTTCATAGACTAGTTTGTAGGCTTTTTGGTATGTGTAATAGAAGGATTTTTGGCATGTGTTGAATTTAATGAAGAAGGAAGCGGTGTGTTCGTGCAGCAAGCTATTGCTATATTAGACTCCGGTGTAGGGGGATTGACGGTTGCAAAGGAAGTGATGCGTCAGCTCCCGCGGGAAAAGATCATTTATTTTGGGGATACTGCCCGGACACCGTACGGACCCCGTTCGTCCGAACAAGTGAAACAATTTACGGAGCAAATCGTTGATTTTTTGATCCAGTTCGATCCGAAAGTGATCGTTATCGCCTGCAATACCGCGACAGCCGCCGCACTGGAATATATTCGGGCCAAGGTGAATGTGCCTGTAATTGGTGTGATCCATCCTGGGGCAAGAGCAGCCATTATGGCAACCCGAACCGGGCGAATTGGTGTAATTGGAACGGTAGGTACCATCGGAAGCGGAGCATATACATCGGCACTCAAGCAGCTGTCCCCATATGTGGATGTGGTCAGTCAGGCTTGTCCGGCGCTGGTGCCGCTGGTGGAGCAAGGTGAATTTCGTTCCGAACATACAACCCTTACGGTGGATCAGGCACTCGGAGATATTAAAAGGCAGCCTATCGACTGTCTGATTCTTGGCTGTACACATTATCCGTTTTTGATGGATACCATTCAGGATGTGATGGGGCAGGAAGTGAAGCTTATTAGCTCAGCGGATGAAACTGCGAGGGAAATCAGTACGATATTGTATGATAAACGCAAACTGGCCAGCGGGGATGAAACGCCTGTGCATCAATTTTTCTGTACAGGTGATCCACGGATGTTCCAGAACATTACGAAGCAATGGCTCGGGGAACAGATTTCCAAGACACCTGTCGTCTGGCAGGTTACGCAACTGTCATAATATATATTTGATACATGCTTCAGCTATTTTCGGACCTGTCTAGCAGGTCCGTTTTTTTTTGTTTTCAAGTGGTGCTCGTGTTTTCTAAGTTCGTAATGTCCCTAAAGAAGTCTGCGAACGATGTCACATGACGGACAACCGGGCGCGCATACGTATAATACAGAAACGGTCGGGCAAGAACCTAGCAGGGAGAATCAGGTCCGTGGGAAGGGGAACGATATGGAACTGCAATGGATTATCGTGAAAACAGGAGATACACTGCCGCGGATTGCTTCCGCATATCGGATGACCGAGGAATTGTTATGTGCGCTGAATCCTGAAGCTTCTGCTCAGCCCTATCTGCTTGCTGGTCAGATGCTGCGTGTGATGCCAGGGACGGGGCGCAGATATGCTGTGCCGCCAGGAGAGTCTGTGCACCAAACGGCGCAGCGTTTCGGGTTAACGGAGTATCAGCTGCGTGAGCAGAACCCCGAACTTGCTGGTATACAGGATTGGAGCGGCTGCTGCATCCATATTCCTGAAGCCGGGGGAGACAGAATTGTGAATATCAAGGGCGAATATGGATATCGCGAACTGATGAAAGACATACAGCGATTGGAGGCACGTTATTCCTGTATTCAATCAGGCTCAATTGGTACTAGTGTGATGGGAAAAGAGCTGCCTTATCTGCGAATCGGTAATGGCCCGCGTCACGTTCATGTGAATGCCTCCGTGCATGCCAATGAATGGTTGACTTCACCGGTGCTGATGAGATGTGTAGAAGAATATGCTGCTGCTTATCATTCAGATGAAATGTGGCATTCATCGGATCCGAAGCGCTGGATGCAGGAAACGACGTTGTGGGCCGTGCCTATGGTCAATCCGGATGGGGTGGAGCTGGTTCAGGAGGGTGTGGTGAATCATCATATGTATGCGTCCCGATTACTCGAATGGAACGGCGGCCGTGCGCACTTCACACATTGGAAGGCCAATATCCGCGGAGTGGATCTTAATGATCAGTTTCCGGCTTATTGGGAAGAGGAGGTTGCGCGCAGAGGGGTTGCCTCGCCTGGACCTCGGGATTATGCGGGTACTGCACCGCTAACGGAACCGGAGGCACAGGCGCTTGTGCAGTGGACACAGCAGCATGATTTTGCAGCTGTGGTTTCCCTGCATAGTCAGGGGCAGGAGATCTACTGGAATTACCGGGATCTGGAGCCGAGAGAGAGTGCGCCCCTGTCACGCAAGCTTGCCAAAGCCTCAGGTTATAAAGCTGTGAAGCTTGGCGGCAGTGATGCCGGGTATAAGGACTGGTTTATTCAGGCGTTTGGAAAGCCAGGTTTTACGGTAGAAGTAGGTCTCGGTGTGAATCCGCTGCCTGTGGAGCAGTTCGATGACATTTGTGTGGAAGTAGGCAGGCTGCTGACAGCCCTGTTATCCCATGGGTCACGTGAAGAAGGGAGCTCTGATAGGAGATGAGCGGAGAAAGAGATGTACTGCCTCGGACAGCAACGGACGCCGTGAACGGTGTTCGTTGTTTGTTTTTTATAATGAATGGAATTCTGTAGTTTATTCACAGCTATTCACATCAATGTTATTGCGATTAGCTGCAACTTTCTTTACAATAGATGCTGGAGTCTAAATGAATGCTGAAATTGTTGAAACCAGCAATGACAATATAGGAGATGAATCGAATGAACTGCAAAATTACTCGTAACGCAGCGAAAGTGTTGAAGCTCGAACTGGACAAGCCGGAGAACGAAGGTAAATTATTGCGTGTTGTAATTACACATGCACACGGAGATCACGCACACTACGGACTTGATCTGGATACGCCTGGAGATAACGATACCGTGGTATCTACAGATAAAGGCATTGACGTTATTTTGGAAAATGGTCAGCCTATGCTGGATGGCGTCAAAATTGATTACCTCTACTTGCCTCAGGAAGGGTTTGTGATCACAAATCCATCCAAAGGTAACCACGGCGACCACTAAGGGAGCAAAGAAGGGGAAATCATGGCTAACGATATCCGCGTATGCGAAAAATGTAATCATATTCGATTGAAGTCGATCGTGCCCAAGCTGGAGAAAATGGCGCCAGGCACAGAGATCAAGATCGGTTGTAAATCTTATTGCGGTCCGTGTGCGAAGCGTGCCTTTGTATTCATTAATGGCCGCTACATCAGTGCTCCTTCGGAAGAAGAGGTACTGGCGAAGGTCGCTAAATTTGTGAAGTAAGTTCTAAATAAGGAATATGGCTGGCATGTACTACCCATGCTAATGGGGTAACAGGAACAATGATTCCGAGGAGGAATAACTCATGCCAAAGCGTTATGATTCCAGTTTGCAGGCGGGTACGACCGTATCTCAGGCGCAAAATGCGGTGAACAAGCTTCACTATGCGGTTTCTCAGGCCATGTCACATCCGACACTGCAGACCATTGTACAGGCGGAGCAGCGCCTCGCGCATACCGAGCAGGCGATGCGTCAGGCAGAGCTCTCTCTGGGAGGGCAGGGTTTTGAGTTGGCACAGGAAATGTTCATTGAGGAGAAGAAGAGATTGAATTCTATCCAGAATCAGCACGGGCAAGGGAAAAAATAAACTGTTTCTGTTACAAGGAACCTGCAGGCTATTGGCCTGCAGGTTTTATTTTATTGGGGACACACGCTTAAAATTTTGTCAGAAGGTTAATAGAGCAGAGAGCAGGCAAAAATCAATACGGGAGGTACAGGATGACAAAACATATTACGGATTGTACAATTCTGAACAACGGAGTGACGATGCCATGGCTTGGAATCGGGACCTATAAGGCAAAGGGCAAGGAAGTTCAGCAGGCGGTAGAAACTGCGTTGGAGGTTGGCTATCGGAGTATTGATACTGCGTCGGTCTATGGGAATGAGGAGGAAGTGGGACAAGCTATTGCCAGCAGTGGCGTTGCCCGTAACGAGCTCTTTGTAACAACAAAGCTATGGAATGATGACCAGGGCTTCGATTCTACGCTTCGAGCTTTTGAAGCCAGCCAGAAGGCGCTTGGCCTGAATGTCATTGATTTGTATCTGATTCACTGGCCTGGGCGGGATCAGTACAAGGAGACGTGGAGAGCATTTGAACGTTTATATAGTGAAGGAAGTGTGCGTGCTATTGGTGTAAGTAATTTTCAGGTGCACCATCTGCGCGATCTGATAGATGAGGGCGGTACGGTGCCTGCAGTGAATCAGGTGGAATTGCATCCGGGTCTGATTCAGCAGGAATTACAGGATTTCTGCGGAGAACAGGGGATTCAGCTGGAGGCCTGGAGCCCGATTATGAAAGGCAAGCTGAATCAGGATTCGACACTCAAGGGTCTGGCCCAGAAGTATGGCAAAACACCAGCTCAAATCATTTTGCGCTGGGACATTCAGAATCAGATTGTGACCATTCCCAAATCGGTAACGCCTGAACGGATACGGGAGAATGCAGATATTTTTGATTTTGAGCTGACGCCGGATGAGCTGAGACAGATTGATGCGCTGGATGCAGACAAGCGTACAGGACCACACCCGGATCAGTTATTTTGGGATTAAGGAGCGAAGTTAATTATCCAATATGGATGGACATTGGTGGAGGTTCCGGGCACGAATCGTTCTTTCGATCGCTCTGCTTCTACAGAATCGATTTCGTTCCCTCCGCAGCAACGCTTCATCGGAGAGGCCCGTAAAGATTAAACTTCGACAGGTCAGGGGCGGTAACAAAAAAAAGCAGCAGGCTCTAGGGTTTGTTTCCCGGACCTGCTGCTTTTTTTGTTAGTTAGACGGTTTGTTTGGCGGGATTTCACAGCCCTCGTCTGTGCATACACCGCCATCTGCTGTGGTATCTGCAGATTCAACGATCGTGAATGGGGAGTGCTCATCCCATGCTTTCTGCAGCGCATTCAGGAACACTTCATCAGGCTGTGCGCCGGAAACGGCAAATTTGCGATCCAGTACGAAAAACGGGACACCCTGAATCCCGAGCTGTGCACCTTCTGCTTGATCAGCACGAACGTTTTCAGTGAACTCGTCACTGGACAAGACGGCAGCTGCGGCATCCCGATCCAGTCCCACCTCCTGAGCCAGATCAGCTAATACCTCATGGTCACCTGCGTGTTTTCCTTCAATAAATATGGCCTGGAACAAGCGTTCACTCAGTTCAAGTGCTTTGCCCTGCGTGTCCGCCCAATGAGTCAAGCGGTGAGCCGCAAAGGAGTTCGTAGGGATCATGGCATCAATGTTGTATTCAAGACCAGCAGTGCGGGCGTTGGCATTCATCTGTGCGTTCATTCCCCGAGCCTGCTCCTCGCTGATGTTGTACTTGGAGGAAAGGTACTCTGTGTTCGTTTTGCCGCTGTTCACTTCCGCGTTGGGATCAAGCTCAAAGCTTTTGAACTGCAGCTTCACTTTATCCCGGTGAGGGAATTGCTGCAGCACATTTTCCAGACGGCGTTTGCCAATATAACAGAAAGGGCACATAAAATCGGACCATACTTCAATATTCATTATATTTATAACCTCCATTATGTTCGAAAATGAAACAATTATAGTTACAATTATAAAGCGGCTTTCAACATTTCGCAAGTTAATCGTGTTTATTGCGATAAGCCTTGGACCAATGATCAGGCTGGAGTTCATTTAGTGTTTTGAAAATAAGCTGTCCGGCGGGATCGTATACGGCTGCTTTTACTTCCTCACCCCAGAAAAAGAGGCGCTCCTGACAGATACCGCAAGGTGTTAGTACCTTGAATGCGGAGTGTTCATCATCACGTGCAATGCAGAGGGAGTGAGTAACACGCTCATTTAATTTGTGAGCCTCCAGGTATGCTCCGGTTTCCATACATAGATGTACAGCATCATTAATGACTTCCGGTGCCACGCTGATCAGCAATGAACCGGCATCCGTGTATACAGCACCCGCTCCGCCCCATCCCTGGGGATAGCGCTGCTGAACAAATTCGGCGGCGGCATCAAACAGTTTCTGTTCTATTTCATGTGATTGGATATTGGATGTCATGTAGTGATATTCTCCTTTTTGGTGCGTATTAATGGCTTTCCTCGCGGAACTGTCGAATCAGGTCATAGGTAATCAGGGTGTCGGAAACATGCAGACGTTTCGTGGCTTGATCAAAACCGGCTTTGCAGGCATTGATATCCGTAGCTTCGTGTGTAGACAGATCATAACAGGTCCCGCTTGTGTAGATGTAATCATCTGAGGGAATGTAGAATACCTTGCCATCCGTGAACGAGCCGTTACGCAGAACGACCATGCGTTCCGAGCCATCGTATATGTTGTTCCCCATATGGTAATAGGATTCATCTGATATTCCAAGCAAATGCAGCACTGACGGTGTAATATCCAGCTGTCCGGCGGGCTGTTCGAACGTGCCTGCTTCCGCTCCGTCCGGTAAATGAACCAGCAGAGGCACTTCATTCATAATCTGGGCCATATCCAGATCATTCAGCTGGCGTCCGAAAAATTTTTCGTATAAAGGCTTGTCATTGATGGAGTTGTCGTGGTCACCGTAGAACATGAAGATGGTTTTCTCCCATAATCCGCGATTCTTCAAGTCCTCTACCATACCGCCGAGCGCCGCATCTACGTAATGAACGGACTGCAGATAATTCCCAAACATGGTACCTTGGAATTCACCCACATCAAGCTGCTGTTTATCCTTGGGAAGAGAGTAAGGATGATGACTGCTTAGCGTGATGAGGAACGAGTAAAAGGGCTCCTGGACCTCGCTGCTCATTTTCTCTACGGATTGACGAAAAAAGGATACATCCGATAAAGACCAGCCAAGCGGGTCGTCTTCAACAAAATCATTTTTACTGTAAAACTTGTCGTACTTCATATTCTGATACATTGTATATCGGTTCCAGAAGCTGCTCTCATAGGCGTGAAATGCGTTAGTGCTGTACCCCTGATCCTTCAAAATAGAAGGTAGCGAGTCATACGTATGATCCGCATAACGGACAAACGCAGATCCCGCCGAAAGAGGATACAGCGAGATGTTGGCACCAAAGTCAGCATCCGATGTTCTGCCCTGTCCGGTCTGATGATAGAAGTGACTGTAATATTGGCTTTCTTTCATCAATTCATTAAAATGCGGGGTAATCTCCTGACCGCCAATGCTTTGGCCGATCATGAAATTCATAAAGGCTTCGCCCTGCACAATAATGACATTGCTTTCTTTATATTTTCCAAACAAGGCCTGACTGTGCTGTGATTCATTTGACTTCTGTCGATCTGCAAAAAAAGCCTGCACCTGTTCGACATCGGCTGGATCAGCCTCAGAGCCGGAACCGAGATTGTTCTTGACATAAGAATATATATCATAGCCATGAAATGCGAGCAGTCCGGTTACATTGTACATGGATACATTCCACCATTGGTTATCAAACAGGCCTTTGGCCCAGGTTTTCCCGGAGTAATAGATGGGTCCTGCGCCAAGGCTCAGTCCCAATACAAGTGTTATGCTGCCTGCGAGCAGGCGGCGGTGAAGACGTTTCTTGCGAGAAGCAGAGGATGCATATGTTGCAGAAGAGTTGTCTCTATATCCTCCGTTATAGCTGCTCGTGTACATTCCTGAGTTTTGACTGGAACGACCGCGTTTGCTGAACAGCATGATGACTGCAAATGGAATAACGAGCAGAAGGTCGGCAAAAAACCAAACATCACGCGCATAGATCAATGTTGCGATACTATCGCCAAGGGAGTCCACCTGCCGTGCCTGTAACAACACCGGGACAGTAAGGAAATCCTGAAAGTAGCGATAATAGACCATATCGGCATAGATTAGAGCGGTGAGAAGCAGGTGAAGGATAGCAAGGGCTGCAATCATGCCTCTACGCGGCAGCCACCAGACCCAGAATGACAGGAGCAGAATGGATCCGATCGCAATGACTTTATCAAGCAGCCCCATCGTAATGTTGTAGGCGTGCAGATTATGATGCAGCAGCATCAGTTTAAGCAGAATGAGTATGGTGAAGATGACATATAACGTCAATGGATGACGCAGAAGCCCGCGCGTTCCGGAGCTGCGCATCGGCCGAGTAACAACCATGTTATTTCCCCCTTGAGTAGATAGGATAAGTGGATTGAGTAAGTTGATAGGATGATGCCGGGTGAAAATGAAAAAAGAAAAAGGAAAACTTGCTCGCTTGTTTTGTTAACGCAGTGTAAAACAGGACTTCATATATTATAGCGTGACCGCCTGGCATTTCAACTAGGCTTGTCATAACCGCCGCCTTTTCACGAACAAAGCAAAAAACGCCCGGGCCGACAAAGGCCTGAGCGTTTCGACATATAGTTTGTTCTAGGCTTGGGTTGTTTTGTTGCGCGGAGGCAATGGACCCAGGTATTGATAATATTGGGTTTCGATCCGTCCGTTAAACAGCTTGCGGCGCTTGTCCGCTTTGTGTCCGAAGTATTCTTCAAATGCTTTGGTGGAAGTGATTGCAAAAAATGACCATGTCGGCATTTCCAGATAAGTACGTCCGAGGGAACGGAGCAGCTTCTGTACTTCCTTTTCTTCACTCAAACGTTCGCCATAAGGCGGGTTGGTAATAATAACGCCATACTCTCCCTGAGGTCTGGCCCGGTGTGCAGGCAGTACGCTGACTTCAATATCTTTGGCAAAGCCTGCACTTTTGATTGCGGCCTGCGCAATCTCAATAGCTTCAGGATCAATGTCACTGCCAGCGATCTGAAGTGGAACGTCGTCACGAACGGCATCAAATGCTTCTTCCCGTGCTTGTTCCCACAGCTCCGCAGGAATGATGTCCCAGTTCTCCGAATTGAAGGTGCGGCGAAGACCTGGTGCGATGTTCCACCCAATCATAGCTGCTTCAATCAACATAGTACCTGAACCGCAGCATGGATCGTAGAACGGGCGGGACACATTCCAGCGGCTGAGCTGAATTAATGCTGCTGCGAGCGTTTCTTTCAGCGGAGCTTCTGTAACGAGTTTGCGGTATCCGCGTTTGTGAAGTCCCGGCCCTGTCGTGTCCAGCGTGATGAGCGCGCGATCATTCAGCAGAATGACCTCGACGACATAACGTGCACCATTTTCAGGAAACCATTCCGTGTGATGTGTCAGCTTGAGCTTCTCGACAATCGCTTTTTTGACGATACCTTGAGATGCAGGTACACTGCTCAGCTGGGACTTCTGTGAGCGTCCTTCCACCGGGAATTCACCGTTCGCGGGAATCCATTCTTCCCAAGGCAGTGCTTTGGTACCCTCAAACAATTCATCGAAGGTGGTTGCAGGGAATTCACCCATATTGACTAATACGCGGTCCGAGCTTCTCAGCCACAGGTTACAGCGGCAAATATCAATGTAGTCCCCTGTGAAAAATACCCGGCCGTTATCAACCTTGACATCGTCATACCCCAGCTGCTTCAATTCTCGGGCAACAACGGCCTCAAGTCCCATCGCAGAGGTTGCAATCAATTGCAATCGAGCCATGTAATTATTCAACTCCATTTCGCGCCGCAGCGGGCTTACCCTCTGGCAGCGATATAGTAACGGTGCGGCCTTGCCGCTTTCCGTGAAAAAACTTACAATGAGTAATGCGGTCTGTGCCGCATCCATTTCAATGCAGGTGATGCAGTGTTCATTATTCTGTGTTGGATAACAAACATACATTATAAAACATTGGCAACCATATGAAAAGCAGTACCAAGGTATTTATATAAACAACAGTACCGGCGTATTGATATGGAAAGCTGTCCAAGTATCCAAGGAGGAACTTCGTGGTGAATCTGACCCCTGACGAATATGTAAATCAATTATTTCAAGAGGATGAGCTTTTATTAAAAGTAAAAGAAGCCATTCGGGCGAATGGCATGCCGGAGGTTTCCGTTGCGGCGGCTTACGGTCGTCTGTTAACCTTCCTGGCCAAAACCTCGAAGGCTGAAGCCGTGCTCGAAATTGGTGTGCTGGGCGGGTACAGCGGCATCTGCCTGGCTCGCGGATTAAGTGATGGAGGAACCCTGACCTCTCTCGAACTGAAAGAAGAGTACGCAGCGATGGCTCACGGACATCTGGAGGAGGGAGGCTTCGGTGACAAGGTGGAGTACCGGATCGGGCCTGCAGCAGACAGTCTGGAGCAATTGGCACAGGAGGGACGCACCTTCGATTTCTTCTTTATTGATGCAGATAAAGAAAATTATCCGGTGTATCTGGATTACGCGATTCGGCTTGCACGTCCAGGTGCAGTCATTGTAGGGGACAACTGCTTCCTGCGTGGTCGCACGCTCAACCCGGACAAGCAGGGTCCGGCCGTGCTTGCTGTTCGCCGATTCAACGAGCAGATGGCGAGTGATTCACGTCTTATCACGACTATGCTGCCTGACTATGATGGCTTGGCACTCGCTTGGGTGAAGTAGAACGATTGAACTTAGTTAAAGGTTCAATAAAGGTTGAGTGTGCAGGATAAAAGCTGTCTCACCCCAATAGGGAACGTGACCAGGTAACATGCGTAAAAAGTAAAAAAAAGCAAAAAAACAAAAAGCCGAGACGGGATGAATATCTGTCTCGGCTTTTTTGCGTATTCCTAACGATGGTTTAGCTGGCTTACACCTGTGGTGTGCCGTAGGTCTCAAACCATTTTTTAATCGTATCAAAATCATCACTGAAGGAGAGTCCGAGCATCAACAGGATGCGTGCTTGCTGAGGGCTGAGGTTATCCCCGGCAATGATGCCTTTACCGCCGCCATAGACGCTGCCTGAGCCTGTCCGGGTTGTCGTTACGAAAATAACCCCTTCTTCAATCGCTTTGGTCCGGGCTTGTCCCATGGCTCTGGAGATGCCGCCTGCGCCTGTGCCGGAGGTAACAATGCCCTTCGCTCCGCTATTGACAAAGCCTTCAATGGCTCCCCCGCCTGCTTCCTGATAAGAGATTGCAATCTCCACCTTGGCAAGATCAGCTTTGTTAATTTTGCTAAGATCGAATACAGGCTTCGCTGTGCCCTCCGGTTTCATGGCACGTGCAGGAGCGCGATAGATTCGAATGTTTTCTTCATCAATGTAACCGACAGCGCCTAGCATTGGTGTTTCAAAGGTATCTGTGCGGTAGTCATTTGTCTTGGTTACGCCGCGCGCAAGCTGAATCGTATCATTGAGCATCAGCACGGTGCCAAAGGATGTGGTCCGGCCGCTGCCTGCAAGTTTGATGGCATTGTACAGGTTGGCTTGGGCATCCGAGCCGATAACCGTCCATGGGCGCATGGAGCCTGTAATGACAACAGGCTTGTCACTTTGAACCGTCATATCCAGGAAGTAGGCAATCTCCTCCATCGTATCTGTACCTGTCGTTACAACAACGCTGTCATATTGGGACAGTGCCTTATCTACTGTTTGAGACAAGTCGTAGAGGTCGGCCATCGAGTAGGAGCCTGAACCGGAGTTGCCGAATTGCAACGTGCTGACGTCAGCGATTTTTTGCTTGTCCGGCAAATCTTTGACCATGTCCGCAATGAGCAGTGTGCCTGCCTTGTAATTTTGGAAGCTGGTGGCGTCTTCGGATTGCCCTGCAATCGTACCACCTGTACCGATAACAAGCACATTAGGGAGAGAAGACTGCTTGGAGGATTCCGGCACAGCCGGGATGGTTGTGTTTCTTGCCGGTGTAGTTGATACAGGCTGAACAGCGCCTGTCGTGCCCTTCACTTCTACGGTAGCAGCCTGGGCGGCATGCGTTCCTACAGGGGAGAGGGACAGGGTGAGGGCTGTTAGTGCGGCGGTGCTCCAAACGGCCCAAGGACGAAGGTAAGATGATTTTTTCATGCTGACACGCTCCTTCAAGTGAAATGTGTGTGAGGTATTCTCTTTTTTTATGTAAATAGATTGAGATGATCATAGTTTATGTTAAGTAATATGACAACTTTAAAATTTAATAGAGATAACGATTACATTCAAAGATTTAAGGAGTATATATGTTATTTTTAAAGGAAAACGGATGGTTTTAATTTTGTGTAAATCTTTTTCAAAAGAGTATAAGCTTCAAAAACACTAGAATTTGAATTTTATATGTAATTAAATATGACATTTGTCGTATTGTAACAGTATGAGGGTAGTTTGGAGCAGAAGGTGGGCCAGGAGGCTTATTTACGCCACTTTACTGGAATTAGAATCCAGTTGTGTATATAATGGTATAGAGCATATATGTAAATAAATATATAATATTGATTGGAGGAAACACGATGAAACAAGCGCCCCGAAAATATGCCAACTATATCCCGATTCGGGAATTGCACAGCAAGGAGCGGCAGTTATCCCCCTTCCAGGTGTATGCAGAGCTTCGTGAGAACACTCCAGTCCGTTATGATGAGCATCGAGAATGCTGGGATGTGTTTCGTTATGAAGATGTGCATTATGTACTGAAAAATCCAAAGCTGTTTTCTTCCGAACGTAACCGTGCGGGTTCCAGTTTGCTGACCACAGACCCGCCCAAGCACAAGCAGCTTCGTGATCTGGTTAATCAGGCGTTTACGCCCAAGGCCATTGAAGCGCTGGCGCCGCGAATTCAGGAGATTACGGATGAGTTGCTGGCCCCGCATCTTTCGGGTGAGAAAATGAATCTGATTGATGACCTGGCAGCGCCGCTGCCCGTCATTGTTATTGCTGAACTGATCGGTGTTCCGGCTTCGGATCGCCGGGAATTCAAGCTTTGGTCCGATGTACTCGTGAAGGGTGCGCGCGATGACAGTGAAGAGGCCTTTCAGGAGCTGGCCCAAGAGAAGCAGCAGAATATCCAGGAGTTATATATCTATTTCACTGAAATTTTAGAACAGCGCCGTTTAGAACCGAAGGATGACCTCGTCTCCTTGCTGCTTGCTGCAGAGATTGAAGGGCAGAAGCTGACGGTGGAGGAGGTTGTTAATTTCTGTATTCTCCTGCTGGTCGCAGGGAATGAAACCACAACCAATCTGATTGCCAACGCGGTGCGTATCCTCTCTGAACAACCTGAATTGCAGAACGAGTTACGTGAGCATCCGGATCTTGTGGCGAGTGCTGTGGAAGAAACGTTGCGGTATTATCCGCCATTGTAGCGATAGGGCGTGTAGCAAGAGAAACAGTGGAATTAAGCGGACAAACCATTCAGGCGGGAGATCAGGTGATTTCCTGGGTGGGGGCTGCCAATAGGGACCATGCTCAGTTTGAACGTGCAGATGAATTCATATCGGATCGGAAGCCGAACAGGCATATGGGATTCGGGTTTGGCATTCACTTCTGCCTTGGTGCACCTCTGGCTCGCTTGGAGGCGAGAGTTGTATTGCACACGCTTCTTCAACGTATGGAGCACATAAAGCTGGCTCCTGAAGCGGAGCTGGAACCGATCCAGAGTGCCTTTGTCTTTGGTGTGAAGGAATACCCCATTCAATTCAACGAACGACAAGCAGATTAGCGCCGAGTATCAGCTCTGCTTACAGAAAGAAAGCCGCTCTCAGACCCTACAGGGCTGAAGCGGCTTTTTGTTCATGTTATAACCGTATGTTATCCCTGAAGGTGAGTGATGTCAGCGTTTCGACCTATTTCAGCCTAACCCCTGTTATCTTCACGGTTCAACGCGCACAGGTCTTTTGTACAGCTTGAGCCGGACCCAAACCATATTAAGCAGCAGCAGTGACCCGGAAACGATAAACAGTCCCTCAATGCCGATAAACCCGGCCAGAAATCCGCCGATGATAGCTCCCAGCATGTTGCCAAGCGCCAGAGTACTGGTATTAAAGCTGAATGCCCGGCTGATCATGCTGTCAGGTGTATATCCCCGAATCAACGCGTTTACACTTGGAAGCAAGCCGCCCATAAATACACCCATGACGAAACGCACCAGAATGAGCTGCCACACGGTTTGAACAAAAGCCTGCGGGATCAGCATAAGGCCGGTACCGATCAAGGAGAAGGTAAGCACCTTATGAGGGCCTATTCGGTCACTCAGCTTTCCGAGTACAGGCGACATTGCCATATTGGACAACCCTGTGACTGCACCAACCATTCCGGCCCAGAAGGCTACGTCTACTGCGGTCCCGTGCAGTTTTTGCACATATAAAGGCAATAGTGACATCGGACTGATCATTGCAAACTGCAGCAGGAACGTTACAGCGAACAGTGCTGGCAGCTGGGGTGATTTGCTAAGCTCCTTCAGACCGGATAAAACGGATTGATCCGGGAGCTTTGCTGCTTTTTGACGGTCGAATTTCTCCCGCACCAGGAACATGGCCAGCAAGGAAGCCGTGAAGATAAGTCCACCTGTAATATAAAAAATAGGACGAAATCCGACTGCATCCGCCAGCAGTCCGCCAATCAGAGGTCCCAGAATGGTGCCTGCCACCTGCCCGGACTGACTGATGCCCATGGCGAAGCCCATGCGATCTTTCGGCGTTGTACCCGAGATCAGAGCTACCGCTGCCGGATTGAAACCGGAGATGGTGCCGTTCAGCAGCCGCAACAGGAGGAGCTGCCACGGATTCTGCACAAAGCCCATTAGTGCAATAACGATGGCCATGCCGAATCCGGAACGAAGCAGCATAATTTTGCGTCCGTATTTATCAGACAGCTTGCCCCAGAGAGGTTGAAATATAAAAGAGGTAAGGAAATTGGCTGCAAATATAAATCCGGCCCAGATGCCAATTTCATGCTCTCCTACGACGCCTAGATCTCTGGCGAGAAATAGCGAAAGAAACGGTGTAATCATGGTCATGCCTGCATTAACCAGAAACTGTCCGAACCAAAGCACAATGAGGTTGACTTTCCATGTTTTCAATGTGCTTTCACTTCCTTTCAAATTTTCTGCAACTCTCGCTGCAAAGATTTTTTCAAAACACTTGATACGAGGATTTTTGCAAGTGTTTTCTGTAACTCTCAAAAAAGCCATTCTTTTATTATATCACAATTGGCATATTAAAGATGGGTTATTGAATGCATCGAAAGCTGGCTAAACCAAAGTATGAAATAGGGTGTAACGAATGTCATAGTATTGTCACTTGGAACACATCCCCAAATGGTTGTTACGGCTGTTTAAAAAGGGCATAATGGTAGTTATGAGTCCAAAAACTATTGGAGGCTTCTTAATATGAGCTATAATGATCGTTTGATTCGGGCAAGTTTCAAACAGCAGGTAGATCGTGTGCCGGTTTGGTACATGCGTCAGGCTGGGCGTTACGATCCTGAATATCGCAAAATCAAAGAAAAGTACTCCTTGCTTGAAATATGCCGGCAGCCTGAGCTCGCGGCTGAAGTTACACTCATGCCCGTACGGAAGCTGGGCGTGGATGCGGCTATTTTGTATTCCGATATTATGAATCCGGTTGCTTCACTCGGTATAGATTTTGATATTGTCAAAAATATTGGACCGGTGATTGATAATCCCATTCGTTCCGCAGCAGACGTAGACCGCCTGCGTCCTATTGATGTCGAGGGGGATCTGTCACACATTCTGGAAACGATTCGTATTCTGGACAAGCAGCTCGACGTTCCGCTGATCACGTTTGCGGGGGCTCCTTTTACGATTGCAAGTTATCTGATTGAAGGCCAGCCTTCCAAAGGGTATATCCGAACCAAAACGATGATGTACAGCGAGCCGGAAGTGTGGCATAAACTGATGCAGAAGCTTGGTGATATGGTCATTACATATATCCGTGCCCATATCGCGAATGGCGGTAAGGCATTTCAGTTGTTTGACAGCTGGGTAGGAGCACTCTCTCCCAAAGATTTCAAAACGTATGTACTGCCTACGATTACCCGTATTTTTACCGAATTATCCGATTTGAATGTACCGAAAATTTATTTTCCTGGTGTAGCCTCTGGCGAACTGCTGCCAACCCTGCAGGAACTGCAGGCTAATGTGATCGGGCTGGACTGGAGAGTTTCCGTCTCGGAAGGTCGCAGACGACTGGGGGGCAAATTTGCAGTACAGGGCAATCTTGATCCGTATATCCTTACGGCGCCAATGGAGGTAATCAAGGAACAGGCCAAAGCCATTATTGATGAAGGAGTCAAGGAGCCGGGATACATTTTCAATCTTGGACATGGGCTGTTCCCTGAAGCTTCCCTAGATAAATTAAAAGAACTAACCGATTATATACACGAATATTCAGCAGAAGCTTTGAAGATGGGAGTGACGGCAAACAATGACTAAGACCGTAGGTGTACTGGTGATGTCGTATGGCACGCCTGAAAATATGGAAAGTATTGAAGCGTATTACACGCATATCCGCAGAGGGCGGCCGCCTGAGCCGGAACAATTGAAGGAATTGACAGATCGCTACGAAGCGATTGTTGGCGGTGTATTTCCGCTCCGTGAGAACACGGACAATCAGGTGAGAACACTGCAGGAGACGTTACAGCAGGACGAGCGCCGGAACGGCACCGAGTTTCGCTGTTATCAGGGACTCAAGCATGCGTACCCGTTTATTGAGGACGGCGTGGAGCAGATGGCAAAGGACGGCATTCAGACTGCGATCGGCATCGTGCTGGCTCCGCACTTCTCGACGATGAGCGTAGGCAGCTATATCAAGCGTGCACGGGAAAAAGCGGAAGAGCATGGCATTCGTATGTCCTTTATTGAAAGCTATCATTTGCACCCGAAGCTTATTCAGGCACTTGCTGCACGTGTAAGCGCAAAGCTGGATGCTTTTGAGGAAGCAGGAGCCAAGCGCGGGGACGTGAAGGTGCTGTTCAGCGCACACAGTCTGCCTGCGCGAATTGTAGACATGGGTGATCCATATCCGGATCAACTGCTGGAAACCTCCGAAGCGATTGCTTCCCGCGTGGGCATTTCCAACTGGCAGTTTACTTGGCAAAGTGCAGGACGCACCGCCGAGCCATGGCTGGGTCCTGACATCCTGGACACACTGCAGGAGCTTTCCCGTGAGCAGGTGGAGGATGTGCTTGTGGCGCCGATTGGCTTCGTATCCGATCACCTGGAAGTGCTGTACGATCTGGACATCGAAGCCAAAGCGATTGCGAAGGAAATGGATATGCGCCTGATGCGCATCGACTCGCTTAATAGTGATCCTCTGTACATGGAAACATTAAGCGACTCTATTATAAGCCAATGGCAGCAAGGGTCTGATAACTGATGGAAGACAAGAAACGACGCGTCGTTATTGTCGGCGGAGGCCTTACGGGTCTCAGCTCGGCATTTTATATTCGCAAGCATTACCGGGCGGCAGGTGTTGAGCCAGCGATTACCCTGCTGGAGAAAAGCTCATCCATGGGCGGCATCATTGAAACGCTGCATCGGGACGGATTCGTGATTGAGAAGGGTCCTGACTCCTTCCTGGCTCGTAAAACAGCCATGATTGATCTGGCGAAGGAACTGGAGATGGATCATGAACTGGTCAGTCAAAATCCGGAGTCGAAAAAAACGTACATCATGCAGCGTGGCAAGCTTCATCCGATGCCGGCAGGACTGGTTCTCGGGATTCCGACAGAGCTGAGACCTTTCCTGAGAAGTGGACTTGTCTCTCCCGCGGGCAAACTGCGGGCGCTGATGGACTTTATTATTCCGCCCAAGCGTACGACAGAGGATGAATCACTTGGTTATATGATTGAGCGAAGACTGGGATCGGAAGTGCTGGAGAACCTGACGGAGCCGCTTCTGGCAGGGATTTACGCAGGAGATATGCGTAAGCTGAGCCTGCAAGCTACCTTTCCGCAGTTTGGAGAGGTAGAGCGGGATTATGGCAGCCTGATTCGAGGTATGATGACGGGGCGTAAACCGACCGAGACACATACTGGCACGAAGCGAAGTGCTTTTCTGAACTTCCGTCAGGGGCTGCAAAGTCTGGTGCATGCTCTGGTGCATGAACTGGATGATGTGGACCAGCGTTTGAATACTGCCGCGATATCCTTACAGAGATCGGAACAGCAGGACGCAAGATATCGTGTTGAGCTGCATAATGGCGAATGGCTGGATGCGGATGACGTTGTCATTACCGTTCCAACTTATGTTGCATCATCTCTGCTAAAACCTCATGTAGATACCTCGGCGCTGGATGCCATCAATTATGTTTCGGTGGCGAATGTTGTTCTCGCTTTTGAGAAAAAAGAGATTCAACATGTGTTTGACGGTTCCGGATTTCTTGTGCCCCGCAAGGAGGGGCGCAATATTACGGCCTGCACATGGACATCCACCAAATGGCTTCACACCAGTCCGGAGGACAAAGTGCTGCTTCGCTGTTATGTTGGCCGTTCCGGAGATGAGCAGAATGTAGATCTTCCTGATGAGGCGCTTACGGAACTTGTCATGAAGGATTTAAGGGAAACGATGGGCATTGAAGCGAGTCCCATCTTCTCCGAGATAACAAGAATGCACAGAGCGATGCCGCAGTATCCTGTCGGTCATCTCCAGCATCTTGCCGATCTTCGCAAAGAGCTTGGAGCTAAAGTTCCGGGCGTATATATTGCTGGCGCTGGTTATGAAGGGGTAGGTCTGCCAGACTGTATCCGTCAAGCCAAAGAGATGTCTATGCAGGCAGCGACACAGCTTGCTGCGAATTAAAGGCAGTCCATTTTACTTTAATACCCGTATACATCTTGCCGTCTCTACTGTAGCAGAATCTACAGTAGAGACGGCTTTTTTGTATAAATGTTCTTAAAGTGAAACCGTTTTAGATGTGTAGAGAAACATTAAAAAGGAAGGATGCATATCCAGAATATGCTTGTTATAATGGTATGCATATGGATTGTTTGTAAAGAAGAGGAGTGGCTTATGTATCCCCCAAGATCGCAGCGAAGCTCAGTAAAGAAAAAAGCAAGACGTACACGTAATGTCAAGATCAGAATTGTCAATCTTATGCTTATTGCAGCGATTGGTCTGATCGGTGTGTATTATATCCTCAATACACGTGAACAGCAGTCAGGGCAGCCGGTTCCTCAAGAGGCAGCACAGCAGGACCCGTCTCCAGCAACGGACAATCAGAGCGGCGGTGCAGTCAATGAGCCTGATGCTGATCCGGCCGAAACACCGAATGAGGATGCTGCTCCTGTAGATGGGAAACCGGATGCAGAGATTGACAGTACAGATGATTCTGCATCATCTGGAGCTGGGGCAAGTGATCCGACAGAGAATAGCGGTGGAAAAAAAGACACAGGCACAAAGACTTCGGATTCGGATCAAGGCAATTCAGGCAAAGTCGAAAACAGTGGGAGCACCAAGGCTCCTGACCCGGCAAATGACGTTATCATTCATTTTGTGGGCGATATTCAATTTTCCGGTAAAGTTGCGGAGCTCTTGGAGAAGAACGGTTATAACTATCCTTTCGCCAAGCTTGGCAGCATGTTCAAGGATGACGATTTAACCATTGGTAATCTGGAGACACCGGTAACTCACGGAGGTACCAGTGCAGAAGACAAGTCGTTTGTATACAAATCTTCGCCAAAGGCTCTGCAAGCTATGGCAGCAGCCGGATTTGATGCGGTTAATCTGGCAAACAATCATATCCTGGACCAGGGTGTGGAAGGTTTGGTGGATACGCTGACGTATCTTGAGCAATATGGCATTGCTCATGCCGGTGCAGGCATGAATGGCACGGAGGCATACGAGCCGGCATATTTCGAACGTAAAGGCATGAAGATTGCCTTGCTTGGTTTCAGCCGGGTTGTTCCTGTAGCGAGCTGGAAGGCAGATGGAAATCGGGCGGGGGTGGCGGAAGCTTATGATTCCACAAGAGCGGTTGAAGCGATTAAGACGGCCCGGAAGAAGGCTGATCTGGTCATCGTTGTAGCCCATTGGGGAGAAGAGCGTGTCAGTACCCCGAACGCAGATCAAACACGACTGGCACATGAGTTTGTGGATGCCGGAGCCGATCTGATTGTTGGTGGTCATCCTCATGTTTTACAAGGTCTCGAAAACTATAAGGGGAAATGGATTGCATACAGTACGGGCAATTTTATTTTCACAAGATCTACTACGGAAGAAACCTGGAAGACAGCTGTGTTTCAGGCTAGCTGCAGCAGGGATGCGAAATGCAGTATGAAAGTGATCCCGTATGAAGCAGCTCTGGGGCAGGCTGTACCAATGCTTGATGATGCAAACCGGCTCCTGCTGGAGCAGATGGCAAAAATGTCGCCAGGTATCCGCATTAACACGAGTGGAGTTGCTACGCTTAACTAAACCAGCCTGCTGCTGAGGAGAGATAAACTATGAATAATCTGTGTGTAGCCCATCGTGGATTCTCATCACTTGCACCCGAGAACACGATGGCAGCCTTTAATATGGCAATGGAAAGACCGGAAGTTCAATGGATGGAGCTGGATGTGCAGCTGTCGCGAGATGGTGTGCCAGTAGTCATTCATGACTTCACGCTGGAGCGAACCACCAACGGCAAGGGGCGAGTCAAGGACACGGATTGGGCTGCCCTTAAACTGCTGGATGCAGGATCATGGAAGGGCAACAATTACACAGGCGAGCGTATTCCTTCACTTCGTGAGGTTTTGGATCGTTGTTGCGGCAAGGTTCGATTAAACATCGAGTTGAAGACACAAGGGGATATGTATCCGGGCTTGCCCGCAGCGGTCATTTACGAAATTAGAAAAAGACATATGCAGCATGATGTGGTTATTACTTCCTTTGAACCGGCTGCGCTGGTTGAAGTGAAGAAACTTGCTCCGGAATTGCAAACGGGTCTGATTATTGATGCCAAACCGGGGGATTTGCTTGCTGCGTTGCAGCAGATGCATTGTACTTTTCTATCGATCGGCTACACCAATGTAGATAAAGCATTAATGAGACAAATGCATGGGGCGGGCATTCAAGTGATGGCATGGACGGTGGATGACAAGGCTTCGATGAAAAAGCTTGCTGCCATTGATTCTGATGTGATGATCTGTACCAATCGGCCGGATGTGTGGGAAGAGGCCTTTGAGGAAACAAGCAGCCGTTTCTTCAGACCATAAAGATCTATATACCAAGATGATAATCGGAGCAATGAATCCAGCAAAGGTGGTTACAACTCATGTTAACGAATATCTGTAATGTATACTGTGTAGGACGCAATTATAAACTTCATGCCGAGGAGCTTGGCAATGCGATTCCGGATGAACCGATGATTTTTATGAAACCTTCCCATGCTGTTGTGCCTCTGAATGTGGAAGCGCTAGAGCTACCAGCTTCCAAGGGAGAGGTTCATTATGAGGCTGAGTTGGTTATCCGAATTGGTCGGAATTATGAGCCGGGAGTGCGCGTAGATGAGCTGGTGAATGCCTATGCCTTCGGGATTGATTTTACACTGCGTGATGTGCAGACCGTAATCAAGAAAAAGGGACATCCATGGACTGCGGCTAAAGGATTCAAAAATTCCGCGCCTGTAAGTGATTTTCAGTCCTTTTCAGGCAAGGAAGCATTGCTAGAAAAGGACTTTACGCTGACCAAAAATGGCGTTGAAGTGCAACGAGGCAACATTCGCAACATGATTTTTGACCTTCAACACGTTGTTGATTATGTAGGATATCATTATGGTCTTGGCGCAGGAGATATTATCTTCACCGGAACACCGGAGGGTGTGGGACCAGCCGCAGAGGGAGATGTGCTTGAGCTCGCCTGGGATGGTCAATCCGTCGGGAAATGTACTATTGCAGCAGCGAAATAATCCTGTAAATTCCGTATGAATTATAATGGTACAGTCATGCATTCAGGGGCGGGAAATCGCTCCTTTTTGACGTGATCATAGAAAATAAGTGAACACGCAACTCTAAACATTTAAGTTTAAGCCCATTCATAAGAGGTACGGGCGCTTTCAAGAACAATTTGTTCGAGTTCCGCATGTTGTGCCTCATATTGCTCTTGAGTGATGCTTCCCTTTGCCAGACGATCATTCAGCTGCTGCCTCAGTTGATTGACCTGCAGAGCCACGACCTCACTGAAATCTCCGTTATTCTCGTCCGTAATGGTTTTAAGTGATTTGCCTGCGTACAGATCCTGATACAGATCTTCCTCGGAGGAGAGGTTAAGTGCACTCAGCAGCTCATCCTTGTTATCATCTTTGGAATTTAAACTTACGATGGACCACTCCGTTAAGGGAATCGGTGAAATGGCCGATTTGCTCCAGGCGGTTCCTGCAAAAGACATGGTTACAATCATCGTACCCACAAACATTACACGTTTTATATTCATTCTTGTAATCCTCCTTCTGTCTTTAAGTACGAAGGGAATCGTAGCTTAATCTTGTTGTTTGATCTGAGATTAGTTTAACCGGCGAAGCTGAAGTGAAACTTAAAATGGCATAAATAATTCCTGACAGGCAAAAAAAGAATAAATAACTTTTAATTCTTACTTGACAGGTTGGGTTAGTTGGTTATATGATAGACTAAATTATTTTAACGATAATTAAATGAACAGTGAAATAAATTCGAATATGAATGCGGGCTGATTGGACCACCAAAGGCTCCCGGGACTACTCCATATGGAATGTCCTCGGGAGCTTTTTTGCGTACTTGCTAACGTTTCGGTTGAATAGGAGGGAATGAAATGAACGAGAGAGATTGGGAAGCATTGGAGAAAACGGATTGGCTCTTTCGCAAAATGGTCAGACGATTCGTCAAGGAGCGGGATCGGATAACGGTGGAAGGCATTAGTCTGCCGGGAATGCTAATCTTGCATAAAATCATTCGTGAAGGAGAACAACGACTCGGGGACCTGGCCGATCAATTGGACTTCACTTCCGGCGCCATTACTGCACTTACTGACAAGCTTGAGAAAAAGGGATTAACGATCCGCAGACGCAAGGAAGACGATCGCCGTACCGTCCTGCTTGATATAACCGCCAAAGGTAGGGAGATGTATGCCCGCAATAGCAATATCGGTGCCCGATGTATCACGCTTCTGTTTGAGGGATTTACCACTGCGGAACTGGAGCAGCAAAGCCAATTTTATGAGCGGGTGATCGTGAATCTGGAGGGGTTCTCAAATACACTGCTGGAGCTTGCCGAGAGCAATATGAGAGATAAGAGAGAGCCGTCCGTGGACAACGACCTTGAACAGAAGCGAAAGGGGAATTCCGGAAAGAACAATTATCTCAGTTATTAAATGCTTGTATCGCAGTTATTAATGCTTGAACGATCGTGAATGAATTTGACAATCCAAGGGAGAGATGAGAACGATGGGACACTCAACAATTTATCCAACGGGAGCAACGCTGTATAATCCGGAAAAAGCCTGGGGTGGCTACACCGTGTATCAGGCAGGAGAAGAAGGCGTTGTATTAATTGATATGAACGGTAAGGAAGTTCACCTCTGGAAAGGACTGCTCGGATTTCCTGCCAAGATTTTCCCCGGAGGTTATGTGCTGGGAAGCACGGGCAGAAGAGACCCGAAATTCGGTATTCAGGATAATGTGGACCTGGTTCAGGTGGACTGGGATGGCAACATCGTGTGGAAATACAATAGCTACGAACATATTGAAGATCCGGGATACGAATCATTGTGGTACGCCCGCCAGCACCATGATTATCAGCGTGAGGGCAACCCGGTAGGGTATTATGCTCCTGGTCTGGCTCCGAAAACACAGGGTGGCAAGACTTTGATTCTGGCGCACAAAAACGTAAGCAATCCGCAAATCTCGGATAAACCTTTGCTTGATGATGCCATTATTGAAGTGGATTGGGAAGGCAATGTGTTGTGGGAATGGCTTCCGAACGAGCATTTTGAAGAACTGGGCTTTGACGAGGCAGCACGCAATGTATTGTACCGTGACCCGAATACGCGTTCATTTGGTCACCTTGGTGGGGGTGTAGGTGATTGGCTGCATATTAACTCAGCTTCCTATGTTGGCCCCAACCGCTTCTATGAAGCGGGAGACGAGCGCTTTAACCCGGATAACATCATATGGGATGCCAGAGAAGCCAATATTATTGCCATTACGGACAGACAGAGCGGCAAAATTGTTTGGAAACTCGGGCCGGATTATTCCTCTCCTGAAGCGAAGCATATCGGCACCATTATCGGACAGCATCATGCACATATCATTCCTCAAGGACTGCCGGGCGAGGGCAATCTTCTCGTGTTTGATAATGGAGGATGGGCAGGTTATGGTCTTCCGAATCCGGCTTCTCCATATGGCTTGAAACATGCGGTCCGTGATCATTCGCGCGTACTTGAGATTGACCCGTTGACACTGGAGATTGTGTGGCAGTATACCTCTGCCGAAGCAGGCTTTTCCGTTCCAACCGATTCGTATAAATTTTACAGCCCGTATATTAGCTCGGCCCAGCGCTTGCCTAACGGTAATACGTTGATCACCGAAGGCTCCAATGGCCGATTGTTTGAAGTTACAGCAGAGCACGAGCTGGTGTGGGAGTATATTTCTCCATACAAAGACGGGCGTAATACCAATATGGTTTACCGTTCGTATCGGGTTCCATATCAATGGGTTCCTCAACTGGAGAAGCCAGAAGAGGTGGCGATCGAAGCCATTGATGTATCGGTCTACAGAGTGCCGGGAGCAGCAGCCAAAGGCTCTGATTCGGTAGTTAATGTAGAGACAACACTGCCGTTTGTTGAGGGAGCAGCTTGCGTAGCAACATCGGATGAGGGAAAACAAGGCAGTTAACGGTAGCCGATAATACATGGATTGAACGGGGTGTATGTTGTGAAAAAAACAACCATTTTAAAGGGAGCATTCATGCTGCTCCTCTCCTTAACGATTATAATCTCCGGATGTTCTTCAAACGGAGCAAAGTCCGAAGTGAAAGGCAGCTCCGCAAGTGGTGCCACCAAGGTAAAGATCCGCATAGCGGATACGAGCACAAACCCGACGTTCAGGGTAGCCGTTGCCAAAGGGTTCTTTGAAAGCCAAGGCATTGATGCAGAGATTGTCACGTTTGGTTCTCCGGCAGAAGGCGTGAATGCACTGTTTATCAAGCAGGTGGATATTGCCTACGGTGCTGACTTCCCGGTGTTGAACGCTTTGGCCAAAGGAGATTATTCGATCATCGCTTCTGCGGGTCAGACAACGGATGAAGCAGCAGCTGCATGGAAGCTGTATGCCAGGGAGGAGATCCGGACGGGTGCAGACTTGAAGGGCAAGAGCGTGAGCTTTATTCGAGGCACATTTATTCCGTATCTGTGGGATGAATATTTGAAGGCTCAGGGGCTTACGCTTGGGGATGTGAAGCAGATTGGGCAAGGGGCCTTCGATGAGTCCTATATTGCATTGAAGCAAGGAGAACTGGATGCCGCCTGGGTTATCGGCTCTGCATTAACCGACAAGTTCGATAAGCTTGGAGGCGTGCATCAGCTGACAGATATGTCCCAGACTCCAGTGAGGCTTGGCATGGGGCTGGTCGCAAGTAATGAGTTCATCGAGGCTAATCCGGACACGATAAAGGGTTTTCTTGTAGCCCTCGATGAAGCTTCAACATATGCCCAGGCTCATCCTGATGAGGTAGCGGATCTGATGTATAAGGAGACAAAACAACCTAAGGAAGCAACCTTGAAGGATCTTCCCATCAATCCGTGGGTCGTTGGATTTACCCGGGAAGCGTATGAAAGTTTGGCGGGACAGAAGCAATACATGGTGGATAACGGAATCATTGAGCAGGATTTTGATCTCAAAGGCAAGTTAAACCTCAAACCTCTGAAAGAGGCATTGCCGGAAAAAGTAACATATACCGAATAACCCAAAACGTACTGGAGGTGTCTCTATGTCCTTACCCGCAGATCGTCACACGATTCATATTGAACAGCTTCGAAAAACCTACAACGTTCCCGCAAATGGAGAAGTGCATTACATTATCAAGGATGTTGATCTGGTAATCAGGGGTGGCGAATTTTTTGTTCTGCTCGGTCCCAGCGGCTGCGGAAAATCAACGTTACTTAACATGATCGCGGGTTTTATCTCCAAGTCGGGCGGGCAGCTTAAAGTGAATAACAAAGAGATCGACAGACCTGGAAGGGATCGTGCAATGGTGTTCCAACAGGCGGATTCCTCGCTTTTTCCATGGCTTACCGTAAGGGAAAACGTTGAATTCGGGCTTCGAATGTCCAAGGTGCCCAAATCTGAACGCCGTACGATTTCGGACCGTTACATTCAGCTCGTGGGTTTGGGAGGACATGAAGGGAAGTATCCGAAGGAACTGTCTGGAGGCATGAAGCAGCGGGTCCAACTGGCACGAGTGCTGGCTAATGATTCGGCGATTCTTCTCATGGATGAACCTTTCGGTGCGCTGGATGCCATGACTCGAAGAGTCATGCAGAAGGAACTGGTGAATATCTGGAGGGAAACGAATAAGACGGTTATATTTGTTACCCATGACATTCAGGAGGCGTTATTGCTTGGTGAACGGATCGGAATCATGTCGGTGGGGCCTTCGTCGAATATAACGGATATTTATCATAACATTCAGTCTTATCCGAGAAATATTGCTTCGGCTGAATTTAATTCCCTATACGATCAGATTCAAAGTCATTTTGAAGAATAACCGAGGTGATCCGGATCATGAAATGGTTGGAGAAAAAATGGGTGTCTGTACCACTGCTATGGGTTACAGTCATTCTGATATGGCAGCTTGGTGCATTGCTCTACGGGCCGGACGTGATTCCTGGTCCATGGGATACTGTGCAGGGGGCTCGCGAATTAATTGCTGATGGCACGCTCATGCATTATATCGGGATCAGCTTCTCGCGTGTACTGGCCGGATGGGTACTGGGAAGTGTCATTGCCATTCCGGTAGGACTTCTCATCGGCAAGGTTCACATCATTCGTCTGTTTGCCGAACCCTTTCTTCATTTTATTCGATTTATACCGCCGATTGCTTTCATAACATTATTCCTGGTCTGGTTCGGCATCGGGGAACAGTCCAAGATTGCACTGATCATGTATGCGACATTTTTCATCGTTGTACTGAATACACTGACGGGGGTCTTGTCCATTGAAGAGGATAAAATTCGTTCAGCCCGCAGTATGGGTGCGAATGAGTGGCAGATTTTATTGCATGTGGTTGTCCCTGCTACGACCCCGTACATTTTCACAGGTGTTCGATTGGCGATGGGAACTTCCTATATGGCTATTATCGGCGCAGAGATGATTGCCTCGAATGAAGGCGTGGGTTATCTGATCTGGAATTCACGGCTGTTTTTCCGAACGGACTGGATTTTTGTTGGACTAATCTCCTTGGGATTTATGGGTTTTCTCACGGATCGTTTGTTCAATTGGTTTGGTCGTCGTGTGTTGTATCGTTATGGCGTCATCGGCGGAATCAAGCGAGGCTGACATTGAACGGAGCGAATGACGCGATGTTTAGTTGTAAAAGGGCAGTTTAGTCCATATATTTCATCCAGCAGACCTGGTTCGCAGCTTTCTAAGCTGCCGGATCAGGTTTTTGTCATGCCTGCCACGGGAGTTTCGGCATTGGGCTCAAACCGTGGTATAATTGAATTTCAAAAATAACATAAACGTCATGTGGACCATAGATGCTGCCACATGCAGGAGAGATTATGGACTGGATTATCGGCGCGGTATGCGCTTTTATTGTGGCGGGTGCAGCCTACGCGAAGAAGTCGCTGACCCTGTCCGGTTGTTTGGCAGCTGTGTTGATGGGAACGATCTATTACGGGGCAGGCAATCTGTTTTGGTTTGGCACACTGTTGTTGTTTTTCATAACTTCAACCCTGTTGTCCAAGTATCGTAAGGAACGAAAGCAGGAGCTGGAGAAATCGTATGCCAAAACAGGCAATCGGGATGCTGGGCAAGTGTTTGCCAACGGCGGGATGGGCATGCTTCTATGTTTGGGATACTGGATATTTCCACATCAGGTCTGGATCTATGCTTTCATCGGTGTCATGGCAACGGTAACATCCGATACCTGGGCTACCGAACTTGGCAGCCTGAGCCGTAAGCCGCCGCGTTCTGTGGTGAATTGGAAGGTGCTGACTCCGGGCGCTTCCGGTGGTGTGTCGTTACTTGGAACAACAGCCGCGGCAATAGGTGGAGCTTTGATTGGAGCGGGGGCATTTATTTTTTCTTGGGTCGCAGACTTTGAGACGCTGGGATTTTTGAATTGGATGTGTGTTGGTCTTGCAGGTGGAGTGGCTGGAGCATTTGCCGATTCCTATCTGGGAGCAACCGTCCAGTTGATGTATCGCTGCACCGAATGCGGTCGTGAAGTAGAGGTCAGTGAACATTGTGGACACAAGACTGTTCGTGCACGAGGTTGGACGTGGATGAGCAACGATCTGGTCAATGTGCTGAGCTCGGTGATTGGAGGCTGTGTGGCGATCGGTTTGGGGAAAATTTTGGCGTTGTAGGGAGGGAGTGCAGATGAGCACTGTGCAGGGAGACAAGTCGGAGGCTATTTTGGATGCGGCTTATGGCATTTTTGGATCAAAAGGGTTCTATGAAACCAAAATGTCCGATATTGCTGACGAAGCTGGCATTGCAAAAGGCACCATTTATTTATATTTCAAGAGCAAGGAGCAGCTATTTGTTGCTGTGTCCATGCGGGATTGTAACAGCTTTATAAGTCGATTGGAATACGCATTGCAGGCAAACGACAATACCGGTGACAAGCTTGCAGCTATTGCAAAGACACATTTGACGTATTATTATGAGCGCCGCAATCATACCAAGTTATTTTTTATGGCACCGAATAATGACCCGGACCTGATGAAATTTATGAAAGCCTTTATGAATGAATACATGAGCATCGTGCGCAGTGTTCTTGAGAGTGCCGGAGTGCCTGAGCCAGTGCTGCTGGCCGAAGCATATATCGGTATTCTGGACCGTCTCAAAATGGATATAATGCTGAATCCGTCATTTAATGAGACCGATCTGAATAAACGAATTTCATTTGCAGCGGCGTTGTTTCTGGACGGATGTCGCTCCTTTTTGCAAGTATAGGCAGCTATGGGAGCGCGCATAAAACACGTAATAATAGAGGGTAGAGCATTTCAAACTATAGAGAAGTGTGGGTAACGGGCATGAACATAATGACAGTAGAACAAATTGCAAAAAGTTATGGCGAGAAAATTTTGTTCAAGGATGCTTCCTTCGGGATGGAGGATCAGGATAAAATCGGCGTCGTCGGTGTGAACGGCACCGGGAAATCTACGTTTTTGCGAGTGATTGCAGGTTTGGAGCCGGCAGATGAGGGTCAGATCGCCATCGGGAATGATGTACGTGTGCAGTTTCTGGCCCAGAATCCGGAGTTTAATCCGAATAAAACGGTGTTGCAGCAGGTGTTTGAAGGTGAAGGCTCCGAGATGAGAACGGTACGGGAGTATACAGAAACGATGGAGCTGCTGGAGTTGAATCCATCAGATACCGAGCTGACTGAGCGACTGTTGCGTCTGAATCAACAGATGGAGCAGCTTCAGCTCTGGCAGATGGAGAGTGAAGCCAAAAGCATTTTGTCCAAGCTGGGTATACAGCAATTCGATGCACTAATGGGCACTTTGTCAGGTGGACAGCGGAAACGGGTTGCTCTGGCGGCAGCGTTAATTCATCCTTGCGAGCTGCTCATTCTGGACGAGCCGACGAACCATATTGATAATGATTCGGTTGTATGGTTAGAGCAGTATCTGCAGAAGCGGCGCGGCGCATTGCTTATGATTACGCATGATCGCTATTTCCTCGATCGGGTAGCCAATGTCATGCTGGAGCTTGATCATGGACGCTTGTTCCGATATGAGGCGAATTATACACGTTTTCTGGAGCTGAAGGCGGAACGGGAGGAACGAGAGGCTGCTTCAGAACAGAAACGTCAAAATCTGCTGCGTACCGAGCTTGCCTGGATTCGCCGTGGTGCGAAGGCGCGTACAACGAAGCAGAAGGCGCGGATTGATCGTTTTGAACAGTTGAAAGACCAGCAGGGAGTACAGCGTTCCAGTTCGCTTGAGGTGTCTGTCGGTTCCACACGTCTGGGCAAAAAAATACTGGAAATCGAGCATCTCTCCAAGTCTGCTGGTGACCGCAAGCTGATTGAAGATCTGAGCTACATCGCCGTTCCGGGTGATCGTGTAGGCATTGTTGGTCCGAATGGCAGTGGTAAATCCACCCTGCTGCAGATGATTTCGGGCAGATTGCAGCCGGATGCCGGAGAGGTTGTGCTTGGACCAACCGTCAATCTGGGTTACTTCACGCAGGAGCATCAGGAAATGGACGAGACGATGCGTGTCATTGAATATATCAAGGAAGTAGCCGAAAATATTAAAACGTCTGACGGATCGCTTATTACAGCTTCACAGATGCTTGAGCGCTTTTTATTCAATCCAACCGCACAATGGACGCCAATAGCCCGCTTGTCCGGGGGAGAGAAACGGCGGCTCTACCTGCTTCGAATTCTGATGGCGGCTCCCAATGTACTGCTGCTGGATGAGCCAACGAATGATCTGGACATTCAGACGCTTGCAGTGTTGGAAGACTATCTGGATGATTTCCCGGGGGTTGTGTTTGTCGTATCGCATGATCGCTATTTCCTGGATCGTACGGTAGATAAGGTACTTGCGTTCGAAGGCGATGGGGCTATCCGTGTGCACGTAGGTGATTACAGCGAATATGCGGAATGGATGCTGAAAAATGCGCCTGTCAATCAGCAGAGTGGTGCTGGAACTGCCGCCAAAAAACAGGCGAGTGAAAAAACGTCCGAGGCCGCTGTCCCTGCCTCCGCTGTCTCGGCGAAGCCTAAACTGAAATTCAGTTTTAAGGAGCAGCGTGAATTTGATCAGATTGATGAGAACATTGAGAAGGCCGAAGCGAATCTTGCCCGGATTAACCAAGAGATGGAAGCCGCCTTCAGTGATTCTGCTCGTTTGCAGGAGTTAATGGCCGAACAGGCAGAGGCCGAGCGTCATCTGGATGAATTGATGGAGCGCTGGACTGTACTGAATGAGCTCGCTGAGCAGATTGAACAAAATAAATCCTGAATGACACAATTATATGGCTTCGCTGAGGAGCCTGAATAACAAAGGACACATCTTCAAGCACAGATCATGTGCTGGATAGATGTGTCCTTTTGTCCTGCAATGAGCAGAGATCAGTACATAGCTAATAGACTTGCAGATTTAGATGTAGAGGTAGTGACTTATTCCTGTGTTGTAATGTATGCAGCAAGCAGACGTGCTGTATTGATTACCGCTTTGGTGTGAGTGCGTTCCATGGAGTGAGAAGCGTGTACACCAGGGCCGATTAAAGCCGCACGAATGTTGTTGCCCCCGCGTAAGGCTGCACTGCCGTCCGAGCCATACTGCGGGTAAATGTCCACGACATAATCCATGCCATCTTGTTTAGCCAGCTCAATGAGGCGGCTTGTCATATCGTAGTCGTAAGGACCAGAAGAGTCTTTGGCACATATGGATACATCGGTTTCTTTGCAGCTGAGATCATCTCCCATAGCTCCCATATCTACAGCAATCAGTTCACTGATATCGGCCGGGATGTAAGCTGCTCCGTGTCCAACCTCTTCGTAGTTTGAGATGAGCAGGGTGACGTTATGTACCGGTTTCCAGCCTTCCCGATGTGCAGATTCGAGAATGCCAAACAGGGCGGCTACGCTGGCTTTATCATCGAGATGACGTGATTTGATATAACCGCTAGGTGTAATGACAGCACGTGCATCAAACGAGATAAAGTCCCCGACACTGATTCCGAGCTTCAAAACATCCTCTTTGGAAGAAACAAGCTCATCAATGCGAACCTCCATATGGTTTTCTGATCGTTCAAACGTGCGGGCATCAGGATAGACATGCACAGAAGGATGCAGGGACAGAATGGTTCCTGTGTAGACCTTGCCATCTCGTGTATGAATGGAGCAGTATTCGTTCTCAATGCTGTGCATCGTAAAACCGCCGACAGAGGTCAGTTTCAGCGTACCATAGGGTGTAATTGAACGTACCATCGCACCAAGTGTGTCTACATGTGCACTAAGGGCGATTGTTTTGGAGGAGTCCTGGCCGGGCCAAGTGAGCACAGCACCGCCTTTGTTGTTCAGCTCCCAGGAGACGTTCAGGGATTCTGCTTCCTGGCAGATCATCTCCATGATCTGGCGGGTGTACCCGCTCGGGCTCGGGGTATCCAGTAATTTTTTGAGAAAAGACAGAACGTAGGATTCATTAATAGTAAAGCTCATGTGATCTTCCTCCTTAATTATGCTGCTTGCCGGCATGGCTTCAATAATATAATGGCTTCAGTAAAAGAATACAGCCTGACTGGAAAGGAATGCGTGTCCATTCCTTAATCGCCAGCAGGCTGTTTCTGGTTTTACAATGTCCCTGGAGAATTTCCTTTATGCTGACTGCCAATGGAATCATTGTGCAGCTGGTCATCAGGCTCAGGTTCATTAGAATGAAGAGAATCGATACTGTCGTACGAAACAGGTACAGCAGTGCTGGCTGCAGAAGCTTCCAGTTCAGTAATGCGCAATTTCAGACGTTTGTTTTCGCGCTGCAATCGGTATTGACGATAGATTCCGTAAGAGCCGACGATTATTCCACCAATCAGCGTACAGCCTAGAATGAGTAGAATCAACGGCACACGAACGGTATTAAACAGCAGGTTAACTTGTACGGAATCGACATTAATGACTGCGAAGATGCCTGTAAGCAGTGCAAAAACAAGACCCGCTATAAGTGCCCATTGCATTTTCATGATGCTGCCTCCTTGTTGAACGTATGCGAACTAGAAATGCATTACCCTTTTTGAAGCGAACTGCATCTTGCTTGATTATAAAATCCCTTGCCCGCCTGGACAAGGGATATAGATCACAGGGAAACATATCCTTATTTGGTTAATTGCTCCATCTGTTCGATCAAATCCTTAAATACACTCATAGCTTCACGAATCGGCTGAGGTGTAGACATATCGACTCCGGCTTTTTTCAAAATATTGATGGAGTAATCACTTCCACCGCTTTTCAGGAAGCCAATATAGCGATCCACGGCTGGCTGACCTTCCTCCAGAATTTGCTTGGAGAAGCTGGTTGCTGCCGAGAAGCCTGTAGCGTATTTATATACATAGAAGCTGTTATAGAAGTGGGGAATACGCGCCCATTCCATCTCGATATCTTTGTCAACGACCATGTTTTTGCCATGATACTGCACATTCAGGTCATAATAAATTTCAGATAGCAGTTGTGGCGTAAGGGCTTCGCCCTGTTCGGCACGCTCATGAATAATTTTCTCGAACTCGGCAAACATCGTTTGACGGAATACGGTGGTGCGGAACTGATCCGCATAATACGTAAGCAGGTACAGCTTTTCCTTCGGATCCGTAGACTTGTTCAGCATATAGTCCATAAGCAAGGCTTCATTAGTAGTCGAAGCAACCTCGGCCAGGAAAATAGTATACTGTGCATCCCGATATGAAAGTGCTGTATCCGAATAATGTGAATGCAACGCATGACCCATCTCATGGGCGAGTGTGAACATGCTGTTCAGATTATCCTTATGGTTAAGCAAAACATACGGGTGAGTGCCGTAAGCGCCCCAGGCATATGCGCCAGAGCGTTTATTTTCATTTTCATATACGTCGATCCAGCGGTTGTCATAACCAGACTGAAGTGCTTCTGCATAATCTTTGCCAAGTGGTTCCAATCCTTCTTTTACCGTCTGCTTGGCTTCTTCGTACGTGATGTCCATTTTGTATTCATCCACAAGTGGAGCGAACAGGTCATACATATGCAGTTGATCTACGCCAAGCAATTTTTTTCGAAGATCCATGTAGCGGTGCAGCAAAGGAAGGCTTTCATGAATCGTATCCACCAGATTGTTATACACATCAGTCGGAATGTTGTCGCCATACAGGTTCATTTCCATGACAGAGGGATATTTCCGGACATTTGCATAGAACATATTTTTCGTTACATTCGCATTCAGCGCTGCTGCAATCGTATTTTTTTGTTTGGCGTACGTCTCGTAAACAGCTTTGAAGGCACGCTCGCGAACCTCGCGATTAGGATTTTCCAGAAATTGAATGTAGCTGCCATGGGTCAGTTCAATCTCGTTGCCATTCTCATCCTTGATTCGTGGAAACTTGAGATCGGCATTGTTCAGCATGCCAAAAATTGTTTGGGGAGCCTGGGACAGATTGCCCACCTGTGCGAGCAGTGCTTCCTCGGCTTGGCTTAACACATGGGCCTTCTCGCGTTTCATCTCTTCCAGTGTGAAGGTATAAGCGGCGAGTTTTTCGTTTTTAATAAAAGCATCCAGTTCCGCATCTGGCAAAGACAGAATTTCAGGTGTAACATAAGAGAGTGCTTCACCTACGTTTACACCCAGCTTTTGTGCTTTTTGGGAAAGGCTTTGATATGTAGGATTAGCTGTGTCTTCATCCTGATGCATACGAGCATATACGAAAAGTCGTTCAAGCTTGAGACCGATTTCGTCTTCAAATTCGAAGCAGGCTTTAAGTGTGTCAGGCTGATTCAGTTTACCTTGGAATTCGGAGGCTTTTTTCATCATAGAAGATACTTCTTCATATTCCTGATCCCAGGCCTTCTGATCGGCAAATAAATCTTCCAGTTTCCATGTATGCTCGGTTGGCACTTCGGAACGTTTCAATAGTTTACTCATGGGAATCCTCCTTTGATTGTGTGCTGAAAAAATGGGCATAGCCGTCTTCGTCTCCTGTGCATGAGCGGCAGGAGACGAAGGGAGCAGGCTAAGAGCCAGTAGAATGGATAAGGTCTTCCGATATTTCAACAGCCTTCCTCCTTGCTATACGAATCACTTCATATAGTATGGCCTGAGCACAGTTGAAATATTTGAGAGCCATGATTCATGTGAATGCGCAAGCAAGCACAGTTGTCTGCTTCAGGCTCCCATATTAAAGAGGTAATAGACGATTAAAAAAAAGGCGAAACAGATCATCAGGGTAGCGATCAGGGCCATTCCTCGTCTCAGTCGGTCCGGGATGGAGTTGCGTCCCAAAATCAAAACGATCCCGAGTGAGAAGGCCAGGATGATAAAAATAACGACATTGCCTGAATCCAGCTGCATCGTTCTATACTCCCTTGAAGGCTGCCATCAATGCACGCCATTCCTCTTCGCGATTCTCGAAATCCTCCTTCGGAAAACGACGCTCGGCCCAATGCATCAAAGCAGGGCGGCTTAGGAAGGTGTGGCATTCTTCGCCCCACTCTTCAGAAATTTCCCGCAGGACGAGGTATTTTCCTTGTACTTCTACAGTCATCATATTCCACTTGTCTGTTTTGTATATTTCGTGTTTTTTTATCATAGGTAGTCTCCAAACTAACGGTTTTGGTAAAATGATACCGTACCCTACGTTGCAAAGCAAATTTTTTCTATATTAATGGAAAAGATAAATTGCAAATTGGAAGCCCATACAGTATAATAAGGGTATTCGCCATAGATGGCGATATTTTTAGGAGGTTGTTCATTTGAAAGGTACAGTTAAATGGTTTAACGCAGAAAAAGGCTATGGCTTTATTTCAGTTGAAGGCGGCGAGGACGTATTCGTACATTTCTCCGCGATCCAAGGCGACGGCTTCAAAACATTGGAAGAAGGTCAAGCGGTAGAATTCGAAATCACTGACGGAAACCGTGGTCCTCAAGCAGCTAACGTAATTAAATTGTAAGATTTTTCCGTTCTGTACGGACTTCTTATAAATGATTGTTTATAGCTGAATACAAACAACACAAGCACAGTCCCCTTGCGGAGACTGTGCTTTTTTTGGTTCTGTATAGGAGTCAGGCAGAATGCAGATTGCTGCTCAGGATGAACGGCTGGCAAGGCTGCCAAGCAGCTTGATGCCAAATCCGATTAGACCCGCCAAAGCAAAGGCCATCGCTGTAAGATAAAACGACTGACGTCCAGTATGCTCAAGCAGCAGTCCGCCTAAAGTTCCGCTCAGCAGCCCGGAAGCGCTGGACCATACAATGGTGAACAGAGCCATGCCTGTTGCCCGATAACTATCAGGTACCAATCTTGTTATATATCGAACAGCAGTGACATAGAAGATGCCAAAGGTGACGCTGTGCATCGTTTGAATAACTACAACTGCAGCAGGTGTATCAGAGAACGACATGAACAGAAGACGAATGGTATACATCAAGGCCGCCAGGGTGAGAAGCGGCAGCTCCTTGTATCGATTTCCATACTTGCTGAGCAGTAAAAATATCGGGATTTCACTCACAGAAGAGATCAGCAGGGACCAGCCAATCAAACCTTCGCTTGCCCCCAAGTCCTTCAGTGTGATGGTCAAAAACGCTTCATTCATCCGATGCCCCATAGCAAGCAGAAATACACATCCGAAGAAGGTGAACACCTCTCGGCGTTTGAGAATATCCCACACCCCGGATAATTGCATCTTTCCTCCACCGCCGGAAGGCTGATCTTTCAGCTGAAAGCTGATGAGCAAAGTTACAGCAGCAAGACTGATGCAAATGCCCATCGTCCATCCGGGACCAAACGAACCAAGCACATATCCGATGCTGAGCGCAAAGAATGCATATCCGATCGAGCCGAAGACCCGAATCGACGTGAAGTTACGGCCATATTTACTTGCGGTTGTAATAGCCATCGTATCCGAAAGCGGATAGACCGGATAATAGAAAAAGTAAAATAAGGTCACAAGAACAAATACTTCTCCAAAGGTGGTTGCATTAGCCAGCAGCACCCCTGTAATCAGCTGGCCGCCCAGAAGTATGATCATTATTTTTCGCACCGTTTTGTATTTGTCGCTCGCCATACTCCAGAACATATTGGAGAATACAGAGATGAGTGGACCGATGCCGTACAGATAACCAATTTCGGCTGCACTGAAGCCGAGGTGACTGAAATAAAGCTGGAAGTAGGATACGACCAGGGCGGTCGAACCAAAGATGGTGAACATAAGTGCCCGAAGCCAGTTCTGATCTGGACGGGCGGTAAGACTTAATTTCATGATGTGATACTCCATTCTTGAATCAATTTCATTTTTATAGAGACGCCGACCCGCGGGTTGGGGGAACAGTCATCGTTGGTTCTTTTTGCGTGCGCCGGATGACCATCCAGACAATAATAAGTTCTGCAAGCAATCCCAGAGACTGTGCGGCTGCTCCAATCATGCCATTCCAAGCCGGGAATATGCTGACCAGAATCAGCAGAACGATAACGGTGCAGATGGCGTTCGCGCTTTGCGAGCGAAACATCGTCTTGGTCTGTCCGCGAAGCAGAATGAGACCGTTACTGAAATCGAGAAACGGAGAGATTAGCGGAAACAGCACGAAGGCACGAAGAGTCCAGAGGCTTTGCTCCAGCAGCTGGCCTTGAACACTCATCACGTTCTCAAATACCCAGGGACCGAGAGGGGTATATGCGATAGATACCGTCATGGCAAATGGAATGAAGCCGGTAACCAGAGCGAATTTCTTGACGAGCTTGGCATCAATCAGATAGAAGTTGAGCACAATCTGATGAATATAGGTGAAAAAGCTTAACATGAGCTGCATCAGACTGCTTGCTACAGCAAACGAAGAGATGGCGAGAGCAATCCCGGTTGTTTTGCCGAGCACAATGTTGATTACAGGACCTATGAAAAGCGCCACAAAGCTGGATAAAAGCAGTGGCTTGTAAAAACGAAACACATCCCCCTTGCTTTCTACAGGATGCTCCTCAAGCTTGGCTGGCATCTTTCGCATAATACTTCTGCCTTCCAAGTAGCTGACAAGAGCTTCGATCATCATTCCCGCTGCAAATATGATAGCGCCTACACGACCACTGTTAATGGAGTCGGTATAGATGAAATATAGAGATAGGCCATACATACCTGCCAGCCTGAAAATCATGCCGATGGTAAGCCATTTGGTTCGGTTGTTTGTAATAATAATGCCCTGATATATGTTTCGAATGACCGAAAAAATACTGACGTACATCAGGATCTCGTAAACGTCGATCACTTTGCTTAACAAATCCGGGCTTACTCCAAATAGATATTTGAACACTCCGGTGCCGACGGGAGAATATACGATGAGGAATCCAATCAGCAGCACACAGGCCAGAAATATTTTGGTAACAAACGTCAATGCCTGAAAAGAGAGCCGGTCACGTACCAGTGCAGAGCAGGTTTGGCGAAGCAGCGTAGAAGGACGCTCCGTGAGGGTAAGCAGGCTTCCCGCAATAGCATAGCTTGCAATCACCGTCTCAGGGTGGGCAGAGCGGGCAAGTGTACTGTTGATAATTACGTGTGATATCGTGACGAGAGAGGCGGAAATGCCCAGCGGCACAAAAAAAGAAAATAACCGGCTCCACGAAAGTGGTTCACCTGACGACATGTCAACGACTCCTTTGATGGATAGAAATATGCATAGTATAACATAAACCATCAGCGGGAGATGCGATATTTTATGCGGTTTGTGCGGCAGATCATTTGTACAATTAAGGGGATCATATTATAATAGGAATGGTTAAAAACAGCTCTATTACGTATTCAACCAAGTGGAGGCACATTTATTTTGAGCCAATCAAATCGAAAACGTCATCAGTACCCGCGTGGACCGCTGGCATTGATGAGAGGGGTGTATAAATACACCATTCCGGAAACGCGCAATGCATTGAATGGATGGCGTGCTCAGGCCGAAGCGATTCCTGATGAAGAATTGCGAACACAGGCACTTGACAGCATAAGAGATAAGCAATTTCATTGTGAAGGTGGAACTGTTTACGCTTTGGCTGACCTGCCAAACCGCCATATTCTGATTCCGTTAATTGTTTCTTATCAAACCATAAGTGATTATTTGGACAATCTGTGTGACCGCAGCACTTCGATGGACCCGGATGATTTCCGTCTGCTCCATCAATCCATGCTTGATGCGGTAGATCCGGAGGCTGTTCCTGTCAACTATTATGCTCTTCGCGAGGAGCAGGATGATGGCGGATATCTTCGGAATCTGGTGACAACTTGTCAGGAGCTGACCCGTCAGCTGCCGGGATATGCGTCAGCCAAGCGCCAAATACAGGATCTGGCAGGCCTATACACGGACCTGCAGGTATATAAGCACATCAAACCGGAACTGAGAGAAACGGCCTTGCTCGAATGGTGGTCGGAGCATCGCCACCGCACACCTCAGTTCCGCTGGAATGAATTTGCCGCGGCTACTGGCTCTACTCTGGGTGTATTTATGCTGTTCCTTGCTGCAAGTGACGAACAGTTGACCGAAGAGCAGGCGGCTTCAATTCATAAGGCCTATTTCCCGCACGTATGCGCATTACACATCATGCTCGATTATTTGATTGATCAGGGTGAGGATCGTGTCGAAGGGGATCTCAACTTCTGCAACTACTACGAAAATGTAGAGACGATGCTGGGCCGAATTGCGTTTATTGTGGAGATGGCTCGTAGTGATGTGCAGAAGATTCCGGGAACTGCGTTTCACCGGATGATTATTGAAGGACTAATAGCCATTTACCTGTCTGATCCCAAAGTCAGCGAACAGCAGGAGGTTCGCGATGTGTCCAAACGACTGATGAAGAAAAGCCCGATTACACGTGTGTTTTTCTTCATATTCAGCCGCTGGATACGCAAGCATATGTAAGTCAGGTGTGTTGTTGCGGGAGCCTGAAGTGAAACCAGAGGAGGAAGAAACATCATGACAGCAGTAAAGAAAATTGCAGTGTTAACGAGCGGTGGTGATTCACAGGGGATGAACGCGGCTGTTCGTGCGGTTGTTCGCAGCGGACTATATCACGGATTGGAAGTTTTCGGTATTCAACGCGGATACCAAGGGCTTTTGAACAATGACATTTTCCCAATGGATCTGCGGAGTGTCGGAGATATTATCCAGCGCGGGGGCACCGTTCTGCAATCTGCACGTTGTAAAGAATTTTATACCGCCGAAGGCCAACAAAGAGGCGCAGATATTTTGCGCGCACGCGGTATTGACGGTCTCATTGTGATCGGGGGAGACGGTTCATATAATGGTGCGAACAAACTGAGCAAGCTCGGCATTAACACGATGGGGCTGCCAGGCACGATTGATAATGATATTTCGTTTACGGATTACACCATTGGATTTGATACCTCGGTAAGCGTTGTGGTGGATGCGGTAAACAAGCTGCGTGACACGATGTCTTCCCATGAGCGTTCTTCCATCGTTGAGGTTATGGGCCGTCACTGCGGTGATATCGCGCTGCATGCCGGACTTGCTTCGGGAGCAGAAACGATCCTGGTGCCGGAAGTTCCGTTTGACATGGATGAAGTGGCTGAACGGATGAAAGCCAACTTTGCACATGGCAAACGCCACAGTATCATCATCGTCGCTGAAGGCGTAGGTAAAGGTGAAGATGTAGCCAAAGAACTGATGGAACGTTGCCCGACATATGAGCCGCGTGTTACCGTTCTTGGACACATTCAGCGTGGCGGTACGCCGACACCGTTTGACCGCAACCTGGCAAGCCGCCTCGGTGACTTCGCAGTGCGTAGTCTGATTGCAGGCGAAACGGATAAAGGCTGCGGAATTATCAAAGGTGAGCTGGTTCTTACGGACATCGACAAAGTGGTAAATACAAAAAAAGCATTTGATATGGAAACATATGAGTTGGCGCAACGTTTGTCCCAATAATAGATGTTTAATCAAGAAAGAGCACAGTTCCGTTGATACGGACTGTGCTCTTTTTTTAGTGTTCTAATGTAATTTACATTGAATAGCTCAATCTGATGAAGGTCGAAGGGCAGCCTGCTGCTGCACTCGGAAAAGTCTCCATAGAAGTGTAGCTGCGCCTACGGCCAATCCGGCAATAAGACCGATCCAATATCCAAACGCGCCTAGTGAAGTATAGGTAGCTGTGATATATCCTGTAGGTAGACCGATAATCCAGTAAGCAACAAAAGTAATGATCAAGGCCGGGTTCACATCTTTATATCCGCGCAGCGCCCCTTGAGTCGGGGTAGCTATCGCGTCTGAAATCTGGAAGAAAATCGCATAGATCAGGAAATGCTGAGTCAAAGTAATAACTTCACGTTCATTGGAGTAAACACCAGCGATCTGTTCCCCGAACAACAGCAGGATAACGGCTGTAATCAAGGAAAGAGCAACAGCACCTCCGATGCCGAGCACACTGTACTGCTTGGCATCTTTCAATCGTCCGGCTCCGTTCTCGAACCCGACCAGAATTGTGAGGGCCATACAGATGCTCACAGGCAGCATATAAAGTGTGGAAGCAAAATTCAGCGCTGCCTGATGGGCTGCAATGGTGACGGTATCAAATCGGCTCATCAGCAGCGTAACGGCAGCAAAAATAGACGTTTCAAAAAAGGTTGCAAATCCAATCGGCACACCGATGAGCAGCAGCTCTTTCCATTTGCGGAAGGACACAGATGACCACTGGCGGAAAATGCCGTATTGGGCGAAAGGTTCAATGCGATGAACAAAAAACAAACTGATCAGGAAAATAAGCCAGTATGTACAAGCTGTGGCTACGCCAGCGCCAACCCCGCCCAATTGCGGAAATCCCCAGCGTCCGAAGATCAGCACATAGTTAAGTAAAATATTTACTGGCAGGGAGACCAGGGTAATCAGCATTGTGATTCTTGTCTGTCCAAGAGCGTCCATGAAGCTGCGCAGCACGGTGTACCCGAACAGCGGCATGATACCGAACGCAAGTGCACATAGAAAATAAAAAGCAACATTGGCGACATGCGGCTCCAGCGGCATTCCGTTCAAGACAGGGCTTAGCAGCAGTGCGCCTGCACCCAGCACCACAAGGCCTACGGCTATGCCGAGATATAAGGCTTGAATGACGCTGTGGCCAATCTGATCATGGCGACGAGAGCCGAGCAGATGAGAAACGACAGGGGTGATGCCCATCAGAATGCCGCTAAGACCGGTTTGCACCGGCATCCACAGGCTTGTGCCGATGGCAACACCTGCAAGGTCAGCGGGGGAGAACTTTCCAGACATGTTGGTATCAAAGAAGGACATGGCTGAGAGAGCGATCTGTGTCGTGAAGATCGGCAGAAATATAATCAAAAACTGTTTAATTTTTTGTGAAAAGCTCGTTGTGTTCATATTCACCTGAAGTTGCCTCGCGATCTGTAAAGTTATCATGATGATGTCATATCAGACAGCTATTTATTGTAGAGGATTTTGGTTGGTTTGAACAGTATATAGTAAAAAACCGCTTCCTGACGTAGGTTCTCCTCGTCAAGAAGCGGCGTGATCCATCTGCAAAAAGATTTTATTGAATATACACATCGTTCTGATGCTCGCAAATACTGTACTGAATGATTTCCATTGCATCTCCCTGTTCCAGGATGCCCAGCCCATCCCGGAGCACAATCAGCGAGTCGAGTTCATTCGGTTTCAAGAAAGGGAGCATTTCCGGGCACCATTTGTTGACAATTTCAAACAGTTTTACCGTTTCCATATCCACAATAATCACCCTTTCCTACTCGAATTCCAAAATGGTAAGTCATTCGGCGCGAATCGGGAAAGCATATGGCTTGTGAAAAGTAAAGGTCAGAACCTGCTTACAACATATTTAAGAGCGGTGCACCATTATTATACCACAAACTTGTGAATTGTTAACGGGCATATGCCTAACTGCGACGGAAGGAGCCCATAACGCCGACCGTTTCTACAATGTTAACAAATGCCTTAGGGTCGGTTTCCTTGATGATGCGTTTAATCTCGACCAGTTCATAACGTGTTGTCACAGTCATTAACATATCCTTATCAATGTCGGTATATGCCCCTTGCGTTTTAATTTTTGTAACCCCGCGCGGACGAACCAGCAGCTTTTTCAGCATCGCTTCGGTTTCATTCGTAATAATGTACAGCGTGACCTTGACGTGACTGATATGAATGAGATCCAGCACTTTACCTGTAACATAGATGGAAACCATGGAGGCAAGAGCGATGTTCCAGTTATTGTTCAGATAACCTGCTAGCAGAATAATTGCCCCGTTCATGCCTGCCATTACGGTACCGATCGGAAAATCGCGATTTCGGGTGAAAATCGAACCTATAATATCCAATCCTCCCGTGGAACCGCCAACTCTGAATGAAAAACCAGTACCGATTCCAACGAGCACACCGCCAAACACACAGCTTAACAGCGGATCAGTGGCGACAGCAGAAACAGGCAGCAGGGCGATGAACCAGGAGGTGGCTGCTACCGAAACAATGCTCAATATAATGAAACGACGTCCGAGAATAAACCAACCTGCAACAAGCAGGGGAATGTTAAGAACGAAATACATTACACTAAGGTTCAGATTTGTAAAATAACCCAGAAGCATGGAAATACCGGATACCCCGCCGCTTAGCAGCTGATGGGGGACCAAAAACCAGTTAAAGCCGCAAGCAATTGCTGCAGCACCCAAAATGATCACTAAAGAGTGCCAAATTATTTTGGGCAATTTAATCACCTCATTTTTATTTAAAACCAGATTGCTGGTAATCTTGAATAGTTTTATGATATAATGATTTGTGGATATTCTTGAGTAGGAAACTTTTCCCAAATCGAAAGCTAAAATTTGAAATGTTTCAAACGCATGATTGTAGTTTTAGTCTTATGTTGGGGACCCATTCATGGAATTATGTTCGTTCGTGAAAATAATTCGTCCCGTTGGGATACCCTATAAATATTAACGCTACTTAAGAATACAGACAACAAAGTGGATTGTCCACCATGTCCACCATATAAAAGGAGTATGAATAATTTTGACAAATTTAAATTTCTCAGATTTCAATCTTGAACCACTGGTGCTGCAAGCCATCACTGAGCTCGGGTTTGAAGAAGCAACACCGATCCAATCCAAGTCGATTCCGATCGCTCTTGAAGGCAAAGACTTGATTGGTCAAGCTCAAACGGGTACAGGTAAAACTGCAGCATTCGGTATTCCGTTGATTAGTAAAATCTCCAAAACGGATGATAAAATCCGCGCCCTCATTATGGCACCTACACGTGAACTTGCGATCCAAGTCGCTGAAGAAATCGAAAAACTTACTCGCTTCAAAGGTCTGCGCTCCCTGCCAATCTACGGCGGACAAGATATCGTACGCCAGATTCGTGCACTGAAAAGAAAACCACAGATTATCATCGGTACACCAGGACGTCTCCTTGACCACATCAACCGCAAAACCATCAAACTTGATGATGTACAAACTGTTGTACTGGACGAAGCAGATGAAATGCTCGACATGGGCTTCATGGAGGATATTCAATCCATCCTGAAACAGGTTCCAGACGATCGTCAAACGATGCTGTTCTCTGCAACAATGCCTCCTAACATTCAAAAACTGGCTCAACAATTTTTGACTAATCCAGAACACGTTTCTGTTATTCCTAAACAAGTCAGCGCTCCGTTGATTGACCAGGCGTATATTGAAGTACCTGAGCGTCAAAAATTCGAAGCACTTAGCCGTTTGCTGGATATGGAATCTCCTGAACTGGCGATTGTATTCGGACGTACGAAGCGTCGTGTAGACGAGTTGGCGGAAGCTTTGCAAAAACGCGGATATTCTGCTGACGGCTTGCATGGCGACTTGTCCCAAAACCAACGTGATACCGTAATGCGTAAGTTCCGTGACGGCAGCATTGATGTACTCGTTGCAACAGACGTAGCCGCTCGTGGCCTCGATGTATCCGGCGTAACACACGTAGTGAACTTCGACCTTCCGCAAGACCCTGAGAGTTATGTTCACCGTATTGGTCGTACTGGCCGTGCGGGTAAAGAGGGTGCTGCATGGTCTTTCGTTACACCGCGTGAGATTGATCACCTGCACTTCATCGAGCGTGTAACTCGTCACCGTATTCCGCGTAAACCACTGCCAACGATGGCTGAAGCGGTTGAAGGAAAACAACGTGTAACTGCTGAACGTCTCCTGGAGATTGTTCAATCCGGTGAACTGAACGAGTACAAAGGCATCGCAATTCAAATGCTTGAGCAGTATGACTCCGTTCAATTGCTGTCCGCAGCTTTGAAACTTCTGACAGGCGACAAAAAAGATGCTCAGGTTGATCTGACTCCTGAAGATCCAATCCGTGCAAAACGTCGCAGACCGGATGTTCGCTCCGGCGGACGTAAGCCATCAGGTTACAGCGGTAATCGTAGCGGTGGCGGCGGTGGTTACAACCGCGATCGCAACAGCAATGGTGGTGGACGTGGCGGTTACAACCGTGACCGTAACAGCGGCGGAAGTGGAAGCAGAGAAGGCGGCTACAACCGTGATCGCAAACCGCGCCCAAGCAACAATGAAGGACGTCGTCCAGCAAGAGACAGCTCTTTCGAATAAGCATACGAGTTAATGAGGATGGAGCAGGAAGCTGCTCCATCCTTTTTTGCTTTTGTAAATGTTCATAAACTTTCCATTTATTAACGAGTTACATATTATCGAAAGTGATCTTCTTTCGGGAAGTGCTGGCTTTTCCTATATATAATAAGGTATATTAATATTAGACTTGAGGTTATAGGCAAGGTACGGAGGGGGAGAATTGTTTGGAGTTTAAAGGAGCTATGGGCGGGATATACCGGCTGACAGAGTGGATTACGAGACTGGCTGCAACCAATCTATTGTGGGCGATCTGTTCGTCACCATTCCTGTTTTTCATGATCATGAAACTGCTAGTGATGCAGCAGAATCTCGCCAATGAATCATTACAAATGAACTGGGCTATAGCCATTGTGGCACCGCTTACACTTTTTCCGGCTACAGCGGCGTTGTTCACGGTCGTTCGTAAATGGAATATGGGAGACACCGATGTGCCGATCTTCCGTACATTCTTCGCAGGTTACAAGGAAAACTACAAGCAGAGTTTAATCGGGGGTATTTTCTACACACTGCTGTTTGCTATTATGTACCTGGATTATACAGTGTATATGACGCAGTTCCGCAACATGCAGCTTGTTGGTATCATTATGCTTGTGCTGCTCCTGTTGCTGTTTGTGTCCTTGTTTAACTTCTTCTCAATGGTTGTACACTATCATATGTCCATTGGGCTTATTATCAAAAATGCCGTGCTTCTGACGCTGATTCGGCCTTTCCGCGTATTCTCCACATTGTTGGGCAGCGGATTGCTGTTCTATATCGGACTGCGTTATCCGGTACTGTTTATCTTTTTCATTATGAGCATTATAGCCTGGTTTGCGTTCTTTAATTTCTATGCGACCTACAACAAAATGCAGGAGCAGATGCAGAAGCTTCAATTGCAAAAGGAAGAAGAGGAGGCTGCTGCGCTGGCTGAGAAGTCAGATGATGCTAATGAAGAGGTTAAGGGTGCTGAAGCGGCTGACCAAAAGGATTTTACACAGTCTAAATAAAACGTGGTGCTGTGGCATTTACTTTTTACACAGTTAGGGATATAATAATTGTACATCCTGCGATGTACGTTTCGGTTATTCGTTGTTTTGAACCAATGATGATGTCTTTGGGAGATTAACACAAAATGTTGCTGAAAAGCCCTGTCTATACGACAAGGGGACTTCAAACGCATTTTTGCAGTCACCCACCTGCCAAGCAGGTTCATAAGACAATGTAGCCGGACGGCATAGGCGGGTTCCTAATGTTACAATGTACAGCACCCTGACTTCTCCTTCATCGAAGGAAGCCGGGGTGTTTTTATGTTGTTTTACTGGCTTATATGATGAATAATTAAGCCTGGCAGGCAGTCTGGGTTATATTTTTGTTAAATATGATGCTTACCCTTTTGTTACTACAAGAACAATGTTACACTAGAATACATAAATGGAACGGTTACACTTAAAGGAGGAAGGGTCTTGACCTTAAAGAGAACGCTCGTCGGTATCATCCGCAGCATGGAGGGAACCAGCGATCGAGCCAAGGATCCCAAATTAAAAACGCGTTATTACAATCTATCTAAGGATAAGGCCTGGGAAGAGATTTCTTCAACACTCAAAAAAATTCCGGGTTACAAAGTGCTGCATGAAGTGCACTCGGTAGGTGAGATCATACTGGAGAAGCGTACAACTTTCGGGCGCACGATGGATATTACAGTTTCCATTATTTCGGTAAGTCCTGTGCGCAGCGCAGTGGATATGTACTCGGCTTCCCGTGGTTCAATGGGGGACTTGGGCTCAAATTATCGTACAATTATGAACTTGTTCTCTGTATTGGATAAAAAGCTGAGCAAATATAAGGTGAACGAGTAAACATAAAGGATGGCATACAAAAAGCGAGAGAAGGCGGACCTTCCTCGCTTTTATTCTGCACCTATGAAACCTGTTTTACAGCAAAGCTTTTACAGCAGCAATGGCTTGCTCGAAGTTAGGGGAGTCTGTCATCTCAGGCAGGTACTCCACATATGTAATTTTGTCTTCGGCATCCACTACAAAAATAGAGCGCATGTCGAGCTGGAATTCCTTGATCAGAACGCCATAGTTCTCGCCGAAAGAACGCGTTTTATAGTCAGAGAGGGTTACTACGCGGTCAATGCCCGCTGCACCGCACCAACGTTCCTGTGCGAATGGAAGGTCAACGCTGACAGTCAGAACAACAACGTTCTCTCCGAGATCTGCTGCTTCCACATTGAAGCGGCGAGTCTGTGCATCACATACGCCAGTGTCCAGAGAAGGAACAACGCTGATTAATTTGATTTTGCCTGCGAAGTCTTTCAGAGATGCGTCTTCAAGCAGGTTTTTGCTTACAGTGAAGTCTGGAGCTTGATCTCCTACTTTCAATTCAGGTCCGATCAAGGTAATAGGGTTGCCTTTAAATGTGGCTGCGCCTGTACGTTCTTGTGTCATAAATAATGTTCCTCCTTATAAATTGGTGATCCGTGCCAAAATCCATTATAATCTTTTATGAAAGGCATTGTCCAATCCGGGCGTGCGCATTACGATGGATCTGAGAAAGTGTGTCTGATCTTGACAGGGTGGAGTGAAAGCAAAAAGTCTATGATATTTATCCGTTATGAAAATTGGAAAAGCTATTTGAAGTTCTTTCCTTTGACATCACTGCTATTAATTGCGAATGTAATTATGTTTCTTGTGTTAACATTTAATGGGGGTTCGACGAACAGTCTGGTGCTGCTGCAGTATGGAGCACTGACAAATTATGAATTGTTAGCCCATGAATGGTGGCGTTATGTGACGTCCATCTTTTTGCACGCGGGATTCAGTCATCTTCTGTTTAACAGTTTTGCTTTGATTGTGTTTGCTCCGCCGATGGAGAGGCTGCTTGGCTCGTTAAGATACGGAGTGTTGTATCTGGGCGGAGGCGTGGTCGGCAATATTCTTGCGATTGCGTATTACAATTCAATTGACAAGATTACCATTTCGGTTGGAGCATCCGGGGCGATCTATGCCGTATATGGGGCGTTTCTCTATGTGGCATTGTTCCAGCGCGGCCTGATGGATGAGACATCACGCAAGACGTTGTATACGCTGCTGTTGTTCGGGATCATTTTCTCCTTTGCGATGTCAGGCATCAACTGGATGGCTCATTTAGGCGGTTTGCTGGGTGGTTTCTTTATTTACGGTTTAATCATTCGTTTGTGGAAGCCGCGTATGTTCAGGAAATAGTCGGGACGTTCTCAAGATGGAATGCGTTTGAGGATAGAGAAGGGTATAACAGATTGGAGCGATCAGGCAAGTGGAATTAAGACAGTTGCATTATTTTTTAAAGGTGGCGCAGAAGGAACACGTTACACAAGCGGCTGAAGAGCTTCATGTGGCGCAGTCTGCGGTCAGCAGGCAGATTCATCAGCTTGAAGAAGAGCTGGGTGTGGATCTATTTATGCAAAAAGGAAGAAATCTGCAGTTAACTGCGGTCGGTCAGCTTTTTTGCAAACGGGTTGAAGGCATACTGAAAGACCTCGACAAAGCTGTTGGAGAGGTGCATGAGTTTCTTGACCCGGAACACGGGGAAATTCGTATCGGTTTTCCCCACAGTCTGGGAATTCATCTGATTCCTTCGGTGGTGGCTGCTTTTCGTCAGCGTTATCCGAATGTGAAATTCAGGTTCAAGCAGGGGATGTATCCTACATTGATCCGCGATGTGTTATCTGCTGAAGTGGATCTGGCGTTTATCTCACCGTTTCCCGAAAAGCATGATCAGGTAGCGGGAGACATCGTTCTGACCGAGGAGCTGCATGCCATTTTGCCGCCCAATCATCCGCTCGCTGGTGAAGAAAAGATTGCGCTGGAGCAATTGAAGGATGACAAGTTTGTGCTCTTTAGCAAAGGGTACTCACTTCGTCCAATTGTATGGCATGCCTGTCTGGAGGCGGGATTTACACCTAAGATTGCATTTGAGGGCGAAGAGACAGATACGATCCGGGGTCTGGTGGCCGCGGGTATGGGTGTCAGTCTACTGCCGGAAATGGCGTTATTTCAGACCAATCCATTACAGCCAGCACATGTGGAGATTTCTCATCCGAAAGTAACCAGGACGATTGGATTGATTCATCGTGCAGATGATAAGCTTCCGCTGGTTGCCCAGTCCTTCCGCTCGTTTTTGCTTCATTACTTTGGTTTACAGCAAAACAATACCCCATCCGAATAAACGGTGGGGTATTGTTTTTTTATTATAATACTGTGCAGGTGGATGAATTAATCACGACTGTTGAAGATACCGATATAACGAATCAACTCAAGCAGCGAGATCAATGCAGCGGCAACATAAGTTAATGCTGCAGCATTCAACACTTTAGCTACGCCTTTTTCCTCTTCGTTGCGGATATAACCTTCGGATACCATAATCTCACGAGCGCGATTGCTGGCATTGAACTCAACCGGCAAGGTGATCAATTGAAAGGCAACCGTCACTGAGAAGAAAATAATGCCAACGCCCACCAGGTTCATCGCGTTAAAAATAAAACCTGCAATCAACAAGAGCGGGGCAATTCCGGATGCAAAGTTTACAATCGGGAAAATCCGGTGACGCAGTGCCAGCATCGGGTAACTTTCTTTATGTTGGATCGCATGGCCAACCTCGTGACATGCAACGGACAAGGCCGAGATGGATCTTTCGTAGTATACAGGCTCAGACAAGCGAACAACGCGATTAATGGGATCGTAGTGGTCAGAGAGTGAACCGCGAACCGGTTCAATCGGTACATCATGCAAGCCGTTCGCGTCCAGCATGTGGCGAGCTGCATCATAACCGGTCATTCCGCTCAGGTTAGGAACTTCCGACCAGCGTCTAAAGGTGCCTTTGACTCGAAATTGCGCCCATAAAGAGAGCAAAAAGGCGATAATGATCAGTACGAACATACCATTATTAAAACTCATATTCATTCCTCCGCTTTCATAATAAGCTACATCATGGTGTTTTCAAGCAGGATTTTTAATGCCTCCATCGTGCCTGCACTTTTGGTGAGTAGTCCTGCCATCATCTTGCGAGCTTGTACAGGTTTCATCTCTCCAAGAAGTGGTTTGAGTTCATTCACCTCTCGTTCAAGCTGCTGTACATGTAGTTCAAGTGTTGTCAGTTTGCTTGCTACCTGTTCCTCTGTGCTGACCAGACGCCATTTCTCAAGAGATTGTTTGATCTCTTCGAGACTATACTTCTCCTGTTTCATCTGTACAATACGTTCAAGTCTGGTTAAGGTTTCATGACTATAGAGACGATAATTCTTTTGAGTTCTTTCTTCAGGAGCAATGAGCCCAAGTTTTGTGTAATAGTCAATTGTCCGTTCGCTTACACCAGCGTTCTTGGCAAGTTCACCAATCCGAAAAAGTTTCATATCCCCAATGATATTCACCTCGCTTGCAAGTTCAAATGTAGGGAAATGTAGTTTCCACAAGCGCTTCATTAAATGCGCCCAGTTATTATTACTAATAAGTATGATACATGATCATGAACCGTACAGTCAAACGTTATGCTTTGGCATAGCTTGCCTTCATTTCTATATCTATGTGCTCACACGATAAGAATATGTACTTAAGTGCAAGAAAAAGACGTAAGACTTTATTCCCATAAATTATTTTGAAAAATGATGAAAATACTCTTGTCAACTTTCCTGTCTTCTGCTTATAATGACATTAAGAGTTTCACGATATGTGAAGAAATATAACATAAGAGGGAGTGGGGTATATGAGAAAGAAATGGTTGGTTTCAATGTTAGCAATGCTTACTTTACTAGCTTTTCCGATGAGTGCATTCGCTGCTGCTGAGGGTCCAAGTACGGTTGAGCTTCAAAGCGGTCTGAATTCAGCTTTTACGTTCCTGGCCGTAGTACTGGTGTTCTTTATGCAAGGGGGATTTGCGCTTCTGGAGGCAGGTTCTACGCGAATGAAAAATGCTGGACATATTGCGGGTAAAACAGTCCTGACCTTGGGCATTTCAGTTATCGCATTCTGGGCACTTGGATTTGGCCTAGGGTTTGGTAATGGTAACGGATTCTTTGGAACAACAGGTTTCTTCATGAGTGGAGATAACATGGCAGCTTCCTTCGAATCATTGGCTTTCTCCGATGTTCCACTGACCATTAAATTTGTATTCCATCTTGCATTTGCTGCTGTGTCTCTGGCGATTGCCTGCGGCGGTATGGCAGAACGTGCAAAAATGAGCGTATATATCGTATTCGGTACTTTGTACACCATTATTATGTATCCGGTTGTTGCGCACTGGGTATGGGGCGGCGGCTGGCTCGCTGAGCTGGGCATGCAAGACTTTGCAGGTTCAACAGTTGTTCACTTGACTGGTGCGACTGCAGCGCTCGTAGCTACCATTTTGCTTAAACCTCGTATCGGTAAATACAACAAGGACGGCAAACCTAACATCATTCCGGGTCATAACCAAGTGTATTCTGTACTCGGTGTAATCATCCTCTGGATCGGCTGGTTCGGTTTCAACCCAGGTAGTACGTTGTCTGCAATGGGTGAGGGCTTCTTCGGATATGTGGCATTAACTACAAACGTAGCTGCTGCTGCAGGTGGTGTTGCTGCGCTGTTGATCTCCTGGGCAGTTCTTGGAAAATCGGATATTCCTAGTATGCTGAACGGTGTGCTTGCAGCACTCGTGGCGATTACTGGTGCATGTGCTTTCGTAGAACCTTGGGCCGCTCTGGTGATCGGTGCACTGGCAGGTATCATTACATTCTTCACCGCACAATATTTTGATCGCAAAGGCATTGATGATCCGATCTATGCATTCTCCGTACACGGTATTGCTGGTATGTGGGGCGCAATCTCCACTGGTTTGTTCGCTACACCTGAACTGGCTGAAAAAGTAGGCGTAGGTCAAGCGGGTCTGTTCTATGGTGGTGGATTCCACCAACTGGGTGTACAACTGTTAGGTCTTGTAGGCGCATTTGCCTTCGTACTCGTCATGTCCTTCATTATTCTGGGCGGTATGAAAGCAATCATGGGTATCCGCGTTACTGAAGAAGAAGAAACCATGGGTCTGGATCTCAGTGAACATGGTACGTATGGTTATCCTGAGCAAATGAAGCATGCAGAATCCAAATCGGGCGGTACGTTCAGCTCCTGAGGTGAATCATGATTGAAATTGCTTCAAGGAGGCTGGATATGATGGAACCTATCTCAACAACAAATCCTTTCTGGTCTTATCATGGCATCGATGGCGCGGCCTCTGTGTATGAGCTGCGCCAGGTACGAGTCGCTTTACAGAGAGAGCTCCAGCAATCGATGTTTGCTTCCTTGTCGCCAATGGAATGGTACGAAACGGTAAATGAACTGCATGACCGCATTGCTCGAAAAGCAGTAGAGTTATGCATTGAGGGGATGGTAGAGGATGGCTTCGGTCAGCCTCCCGTCCCCTATGCCTTTATCGTATTCGGAAGCTCTGGCAGGGAAGAGGCAACATTATGGAGTGATCAGGATAATGGCATGATCATCAGCGATGCTGCGCATGAGGGGAAAGAAGCCTACTTTGACGAGTTTGGCGGACGGATGGCAGATTTGTTAGAGCAGCTTGGTTATGCGAAATGTGAAGGAAAGGTGATGTGTTCAGAGCCGTTGTGGTGCAAAACGCTCACAGCCTGGAAGGAGCAGCTCCTGGAGTGGAGTTCAGACCTGAGCTGGGAGCCGATCCGTAATCTGATCATTGCGTCGGATATGCGCTTTATTGCAGGCGAGAGAAGTCTTGCCGATGAGTGGCTAGCAAGCTTTTATGAGCAATTCCGCCGAGTGCCTGAGCTTTCAGATGCAGTGTTACGTAATACGGTGAAGCATAAGGCTACGTTGAACATACTCGGCCGTGTCGTTACGGAACGATTTGGTGAGCACGCGGGCGGTTTTGATGTCAAATACGGGGTCTACATCCCGCTTGTAAACAGTGCCAGATTTCTGGCCTTGCATCATGGAATTCAGGAATCGTCAACGGTAAAACGGATGGAAAGACTCACTTCGCTTGAGGCGGTACCTTTTCCGTTAATGGATGCATGTCAGCGCGCATTTACAGCTGCTTTGAAGCTGCGCCGTAGTACACCGATCGTAATGCAGCAGGAGCTGCAGCAGAGTAGTGGTTTCCTGGATGAGAAACAGATGAAGCAAAAGCAGATTCATTATGATCTGAGGGAGACATTAGGCTTGGTCAAGCGGGTTCATCGCGCTTTGCAAAGACAGTTGCGTTTCGCAGAAAGGAGACGTCCATGAGAGAGCCGGCAAGGGGCAATACAGGATTTTGGAATTCGCTGCGTCAGGGAGGGGTTCCTTCCGCCATCGCTTCCATTATGGGAGCCCCTACGGCGCAACATATGGCGTTTATCCGTTCGATGATGAGGGAGCAGCGCAGACCTGAAGTGCTGCATACCCCTTTGAATGAGCTCAATGCAGTTGTGTTTGATCTGGAAACGACGGGGTTTTCACCCCAGTATGGGGATGAGATTTTGTCCTTTGGTGCGGTGCGCATTCGAGGGGGCGTCGTGCTGGAAGAGGAGCAGTTCTACACGGTAGTGCAGTCCAAAACGGCAGTACCCAAGCATATTACAGAGCTTACCGGAATTACACAGCAGATGACGGAGGAGGCTCCGACGCTGCTTGAGGGACTGCATGATTTCATGTCTTTTGTCGGCGGCAATGTACTGGTTGCACATGCGAGTGCGCATGATCGTGCGTTCCTTAATGCGGCCTTGTGGCGAACCTCCAAGGTCAGGCTGACGCATCGGTTGATTGATACGATGATGCTTGCGCGTTGGCTTGAGCCAACCAGACCCGGATATGGTCTGGATGAATTGCTTGAATCAAGGGGCATTCCGATCTATGGCCGGCATCATGCGCTCGAAGATGCCAAGATGACAGCACAATTATGGTCCTGTTATCTGGAAGATATGAAATATAAAAATATTGAAACGTTGGGCGACCTGTATACACGGCTAAGTCACGCGTAGCTGCATAGGTATCAGATAATATGAAGGGTGTTCGAGCGATGCGCTGTGTGGCTGCTGCTCATCGGTCTTTGCAATCTGATAGGCATTCAGAAGCATACGGGATATCGAGTTGTTTGTGTCCGAAGAATTCATACCAAGCGTAAAATCCGAAGATTCCGCATTAATCCTTGAGTCTACAGAGCTGATCTCCAGATTCGGTGATCCGATGAGATACACCTGGACCATTCCGGCAAAATCAGGCAGGGCTTGCAGGTCCTCGTATGAAGGAATGGGTAGGGTATGTGGATGTGTGTGAAAGATACCAACAATGATGGAGCCGGAAAAAATACATCGAATCCATTCTCTTTGATCCAGTGCGAAATGATGCAGCGGGTCAGGCGCTACGTTACGAATGGGCTGAAACCGACTGATTCGTATGCCGCCCGCTGCGGATTCACCCAGCACAACCCCGCAGGCTTCCTGCGGCAGCGAAAGATGCATGTGCCTCGACATTTCCTGTTCCACCGAGCGGGGGATGGTTAAGGGTTTTTGCTGCCCGTGAAGTGCTGCCATTTGTATTCACCCCTCTCTCTTTTGGCTCCTGTTCAGGCAGGAGTCCTTTTTCATTTTATTTTGCTTTAGGCAGATTGTAAAATTTTTAAGGAAAAGGGTACAATATGATGGAGGCATGTTTGCAGCTTAATTCGGAGACATTTTGAATGTTCAATTCAAAAGAGGGTGGCGAGTGATGAAACGTAACAAATACATAATGCTTGGGGTTGTCCTGCTTGTTACATTGACTATGGCCCGAAATACAGAGGGAGGCATTACTGCTGTTTTCAAGCAGGAGGAGCCGATGCCAACAGAGACTGGTGCAAAGGCTGGTCTACTGGCCCCTCCGTTCAGTCTGACAGGGCTTGATGGTAAAACGTACAGCGTGGGTGGTACAAAAGAGAAGGCGACATTTGTCAGCTTCTGGGCCTCGTGGTGTGATCCTTGCAAGCAGGAAGCACCCGAGCTGAACAAGTTAGCGGAGAAATATAAAGATAAGATGGATCTCTATGGTGTGAACGTGACTTCATACGATAAATTGAAGGATGCCAAAGCTTTTGTTGACGAGTACAAGCTGACCTTCCCGATTCCGCTCGATGAAAAGGGGACTGTGTATGCGCTGTATAATGGCATGGCATTTCCAACAAATGTGTTGATCGATTCCAGAGGAGTCATTCAAGAGATCGTTTTGGGCATCATGCCGGAAAAAGAGCTTGAGAAAAAGATTAAAAAGTTAATTGCAAATTAAAATATCGGCTGTACTGTTGAAAACAAGATTGCTTGCATTCGCTGAACATTCACAAAAAAAGCTTCTGCACCATGAGAAATGGCTGCAGAAGCTTTTTTTATTTTCCGGGAAATAAGGAAAAGAGTTGAGCTATTAATGGTTAACTAAACCGTGAGTGGGGAGCGAACGTGCATCTGGCTCGTCCAGAATACGCTCCTGAAGCAGGGCGTATCGGAAACTGTGAACAAGTGCTTCCCAGCTGGCTTCAATGACGTTCTCGGATACACCAACTGTGTTCCAGGTGTTTTCTGTATTTTTGGACTCAATCAATACACGAACCTTGGCTGCGGTAGCATCCTTCTCATCGAGTACACGTACCTTATAGTCAGACAAATGCATGTGAGCGAGTGAAGGGAAGTACTGGACCAATGCTTTACGAAGTGCATTATCCAGCGCGTTAACCGGACCATTGCCCTCAGCTGCGGTGTATACACTAGTTCCGGCCACATTCAGCTTCACAAAAGCCTCGGAAACAACCGATTTGCCTGCTGTTTTCTCTACAAGCATTTTGAAGGATTCGAACGTAAACAGTTCCTTCATGTCTCCATTTGCTTCGCGGATCAACAATTCAAGTGAAGCATCTGCGCCTTCGAACTGATAACCTTGATGCTCCAGATCCTTGATTTTCTCGATAATCTGGCGTGAGTTGGCACTGTTCGGGTCGAATTCCAGTCCCATCTCCTGAGCTTTGGAGACAATATTGCTCTGTCCTGCCAGCTCGGAGACCAGTACCCGCTGCTTGTTGCCGACAAGCTCAGGCACAATGTGCTCATAGGTGCGTGAATCCCGCAAAATGGCAGATACGTGGATACCGCCTTTGTGGGCAAAGGCTGCATTCCCGACATACGGTTGATTGATTGGCATATTAACATTGGCGATCTCGCTGATATAGCGAGCAACATTGGTAAGCTGCTTCATGGAATCCTCAGCTACACACTCGTATCCCAGCTTCAGCTGCAGGTTCGGAATAATGGAAGCAAGATTGGCATTACCGCAGCGCTCGCCATAACCGTTCATAGTGCCCTGCACCTGTCGTGCCCCGGCTTGTACAGCGCTGAGGGTGTTGGCAACAGCAAGTTCGCAGTCATTGTGCGTATGAATGCCGAGGTGTGCCTGCGGCAGCAGGAGATGCAGACTGGATACGATCTCGTGCACTTCATGAGGCATTGTCCCGCCGTTGGTGTCACACATCACAAGCCAGTCAGCCCCGGCTTCGTGGGCTTTGCTCATGACAGCCTGCGCATACTCGGGATTATGCTTGAAGCCGTCGAAGAAATGCTCTGCATCAAAGATGACCTCCATGCCGCTTTGTTTCAGATAGGCGATGGAATCATAGATCATCGACAGATTTTCCTCAAGCGTTGTCTGTAGGGCAGTGTGCACATGGAAGTCCCATGACTTTCCGACGAGTGTGGCTGCCTGTGCCCCGGATTCAAGAATACGCTTGAGATTGGCATCCTCGCTGGCAATGCTGCCTTTGCGGCGAGTGCTTCCGAATGCAACAACCTTGGCGTTGAGCTTCAGTTCCTTGACTCTTTTAAAAAACTCAATGTCCTTGGTGTTGCTGCCGGGAATTCCGCCTTCAATATAATGAGCACCCAGGTCATCCAGCTTTTTGGCAATTTTGAGTTTGTCGTCTGCGGACAAGCTGACGCCCTCTCCTTGCGTGCCGTCACGTAAAGTCGTATCGAAGATGGAAATGGCCTTTGACATGAAGATCCTCCTTTAAGGTAAAGCGCTTTTTTATAAGTTTGATGGAAGGGTTAAAAAGCAGGTGAAGAAGTTAATGGATAAATCCTTCGATTCAGCAACGCTACACTGTGTTAAATTCGTTGAATGGATTTGTCCCAAACTCGTGAATTTGTATAATTAATTATTATAGCATCATTATAGCCAAATGCTACATAGAATTCACAGGTTGGCGGAACAATTGCAGATTGCAGGTTGAAAATAAATATACTCAGCGACGAAGCCTGAATTTATATTCTACTTTTGATATACTATATAAACAGGTTGACCCAGATCAATGAATCGTGAGGATAGAAAGGGTGGGGGGCGTGAAGTCTTCAGACAGCAATCCTCCAGTGGATGTAAGCGAGTATTATCCGGCAGCGGGCAGAGTTATTTTGCATGTGGACATGAATGCCTTTTATTGTTCTGTACATGAGGCCGAGGAGCCCGAGTTATATAAAGGAAGAGCAACGGCTGTTGCAGGCAGCAGCGAGCTTCGCAAAGGAGTAATTGTAACCTGTTCGTATACAGCGCGAAGCAGGGGCATATCAACAGGAATGGTCGTGCATCAGGCCATGAAGAAATGCCCGGATCTGATTGTTATACGTCCGGATTTTCACTTATATCGCCAATACTCCAGAGCTTTTATGCAGATTGCATACAGCTACACCCCTCAACTCGAGGCGACTTCGATTGATGAGTGTTATCTGGATATCACAGGATCGAAGCAATTCGGTACACCAGTGGAGATCGCTGAAGAGATTCAGCGGAGAATCAGGGACGAACTCGGCCTGCCTTGTTCTATTGGGATCGCACCAAATAAACTGCTGGCCAAAATGGCATCGGACCTCAAAAAGCCAAACGGCATATCGATCCTGCGGATGAGGGACGTTCCCCGCATCTTATGGGATAGACCTTGTAATGAGATGTTTGGAATTGGAAGGAAAACGGCCGAGAAGCTAAAAAAAATCGGTATTGATACGATTGGTCAGCTGGCTAAATCGGATGAAAAAATGCTGACAGATCTGTTCGGTATTAACGGAACGTGGCTTAAAAACTCGGCAAATGGCATTCATCACTCCCCTGTCGTTGCTGAACGGGAAGCGAATAAATCCATTGGTCATACGACCACATTGCCTGCCGATGTTTCGGAAATACATGATATTCACCGAGTGTTTCTGAACATTAGCGATCAGGTGGCCCGAAGATTACGCAAGCACGAAATGTTAAGTCAAGGCATTCAGATTACGATTCGTACACCTGATATGAAAACAATCACCAGATCACGCATGATGGGCATACCAACCGAGGATGCCGCAGTCATCTACCGGGAGGCCTGCCAGCTCTTTGCGAAACACTGGGGGAACGGCAAGCCGGTACGCATGCTTGGCATCACGCTGCAGAGTCTGATTCCGCGGGAGGAATCAGCTGTGCAGATGGACTTGTTTGAATACGAGCAAAAGCCGAAAAAGGAAAGTCTGATTCGGATCATGGATGAACTGCGTGATAAGTTTGGTGAGAATGCAGTTGTGACCGCAGGCATGCTTGGCGATGATCCTTCCACATTACTCCGCAACCATAAGGTGCGAGGAACTTCACTGCAAAAAGATAACTTGCAAAGTCTGGACTGAATAGGGGATAATAAAGACTTGCGGGTGCAATTTTATTTGTAATTATTCTTGCTTTGTATTAATATGTTTCTAGATAAAAACACTGTACGTGGTGAATCCTAGGAGGAGAGATTGTAAAATGAGCAAATATACTTGGGTAGAAAAAGATACATGTATTGCATGCGGCGCATGCGGAGCAACAGCGCCAGACATCTATGATTATGACGATGAGGGCTTGGCAGAAGTAATCTTTGACGGCGACGCTAACCAAGGCATCAAAGCTATTCCTGAAGATCTGTTTGACGATATGCAGGATGCATGCGATGGCTGCCCGACCGACTCCATTAAAGTAGCGGACGAGCCTTTCAATAAAGAGGGTTAATCTTTTTTCATACATGAAATCGAAGCGCACGTTTTGTCTTAACGACAAGAGGTGTGCTTTTTTGTGTCAGCAACGCGAGAATTTATTGATGACTTTGTTGAGTGAGAGCTTCTTTTTTTACAGAGGATTGATTAGTACCAGGTGCTGTAGTCCTATGCAATTTTAACTGTTGCCTGCCGATATAATAATCTATAAAGCTCAAGGCGGAATAGTGGAGGATCAGATGCAGAACACCGATCTAAGATCATATGTGAAGAAACATCCAGATAATAAAATGGCCTGGTATCTGCTTGGCAAAGAATATCTGGCGGAGGGACAGGAAGCGAAGGCCAATTATTGTTTTCAACAAGCGGGCGAAATATATGAGGCGTTTGAACGCAGTAAAGCTCCTGCCGACATATGGATGGATTATCAGGATAAGCTGGTAGAGATGTCTGCGTATAAGGAGAAAAAGAAGCGCAGACGTAAAATGTGGCTGACGCTGCTTATGTTACTGGTGTTGGCAGGACTTCCACCCGCTGATGCGCCTGGTGCCAATCAGGGGGTAAACGATGCCCTGGCTTCAGCTCTGGATTCCGTGGATGATCTGCAGGAGGTAAAGCCGGAAGCAAATGAGAAGAAAGGGGCAGATGCATCGTCAGTGAAGCAGGGCAATGTGTTCACAGCAGCGGCATTCGGTGGTGAAAATGATGGGGGAGGAGCACTTGCAGCAGCTTGGGCAGGTGCTGGTAATGGTGTTCAAACGACGGCTGTGCTGGGAATGCAGACTTCCGAGGCCTGGGCCATCTGGCAACGGGATATGCCGGTTAAATACATAATGCAGACGAATTCAAAAGGAAAACTCACCGCCCAGAGTTACGACGCCAAGCAGTGTAACTGTGAACCTCCTGAAGTGTCCGCCAAAATTAAGCGCATGGCGCTTGCCTGGACGGCCAGGCAGGAGACGGCAGCGGCATTGTCCAGTGCCATTGTCTCGTATCATAAACAACATAAAACTTGGCCGAAAAGTGTTACAGCACTCGCTCAGCCGTTCCCTGACAATATTCTGGGAGAAACTTCGGCTGAAATGAGCGAGATGTTTCCACAGCTGCTGGCAATGCATCAGAGCAAGGCACAAGCTATAACTACGGGAGATATCGGAAAGGGAGAGTCGCAGGCTTCAAAGACACCTGACACCAAAAAGGCATCGTTTGCCGATACCGTGGGTGGACAGCCCTTCTTTTCGAAGCCGCTTGAGATTGTCATAGACAAGAATAACCACAGGCTGGCGCTCATTAGCGGCAGTACAATCCTTCGTATGTATGAGGTAGGTCTTGGCGGTGAGCGCACGCCTGAGGGTTCATATGTCATTACCGACAAGGTGGTGAATCCGAATGGTCGCTCCAATGGAGAGTTTGGAAGCAGGGGAATGCAGCTTTCGGACACCAATTATGCCATCCACGGGACCAATGAGCCGAGTAGCATCGGACAGGATGAGTCCCTTGGATGTGTGAGAATGCGTAAAGATGATGTGGAGGAGCTGTTCGCTCTTGCTCCGCAAGGCACACCAGTGCGAATCGGGAAAAATCTTCTGCCTGCGTTAATGTCTGTACCAGAAGGAAAGGAGCGGTATACACACAAGCTTGTCCCGAAGCAGAGCAATCCAGGCAAAACATATCACTGGTTGAATTAATCCGATCTTCATTGGAAGTCTGATTAATATTCGGTCAGTGGAGGCTGGCCGGAATCCTCACCTCTACATGTTGGCAATAATAATTAAAGCGCCAATAATAATAATCAGGCCGCCTACGCTGGCTGCTGTCCATGCGATGGCTTTGCGGTTAACCTCTTCCTTTTTTTGCTGCAATGCGGGTGGTTTACGTTTCTGGGCCATAATTACTTCCTCCTTATCAGGTATATGACTGGTCAAGAACTGGTTTATGTAACCATGCTTTCATTGTAAAGAATTCAACTCGTCTTTTCCAGTAGGCGGGTTGATTTCTTGTGCATATTCAGCTTGATTTGAAATTTACTTGTCTATGCGCAAATGACTTTCTTTTTGCAGGAGAAACCGCTAGACTTGTGTGTAGAGTTTTTTACATATTGAGACGGAGAGCGGCCATATCGCATGCCGGACCAGAACGGAGTGAGTGATTTGTTATACAAAAGTCTTGCTAAACCTTTATTGTTCAAAATGGACCCAGAGCAGGCCCATCATCTGATTATTGGCGGCCTTAGCGGCGTGGGCAAGGTGCGACCGGTTCCATCCGGGCTGCGTGTCATGTATGGAGTGCGTGAAACCCCTGACCTGGCGGTGGACATGTTTGGTTGCCATTTTCCTACCCCTGTTGGTCTTGCGGCAGGCCTGGACAAAAATGGTCAGGCTGTAACCGGCTTTTCCTCCATCGGATTTGGATTTATGGAAGTGGGCACGGTGACTCCGCTGGCACAGTCGGGCAACGAGCAGCCGCGTCTGTTCCGCTTGCCGCCAGATGAAGCGCTGGTGAACCGGATGGGCTTTAACAATCTGGGTGCAGAAGCGATGGCAGGCGAGCTTGCCCGTCTTCAGGAGCGGCGTATCCCCGTGGCCTTGAATATCGGTAAAAATAAAACAACACCCAATGAGGAAGCTCATCTGGATTATGAGAAATGCATTCAGGCGTTGTATAATTATGCTGACCTGTTTGTCGTGAATATCAGTTCACCAAATACACCGGATTTGCGTAATCTGCAGCATGGGAATGAATTGAAGGAATTGCTGGCAGCGGTTATGAGTGAGATGAATCGTCAGCAGACTCAGCATGGAGGGGCGTCCAAGTCCGTGCTTGTCAAAATTGCGCCTGATGTGAATGATCAGGAGCTTGAATATATGGTCAGTACGATTGCGGCGAGCGGGGTGTCGGGCATCATTGCGACTAATACAACGATCAGCCGTGAAGGTCTCTCCCATCAGCATGCGAAGGAAACGGGAGGACTAAGCGGGAAGCCGCTGCGCGAACGTTCAACCGAGATCATTCGTCAGGTCTATAGACAGACCGAGGGTAAACTTCCTATTATCGGATCGGGCGGTATTTTTACAAGTGAGGATGCTTATGAGAAAATTAAAGCCGGGGCAAGTCTGGTGGAAATCTATACGGCCCTGATCTATGAAGGACCAGAGGTTAACCGGCGTATTCATGCAGGACTGCGTGAACTTCTGCGCAAGGACGGTTATCATCATATTTCAGAGGCGGTTGGTGCAGAGCACCGCTAAAGAAGCAGGATGATTCCCCAGAGTGCTAATATAGAAGCATGGAAGAGTGTATAATGGAACGGGACTCTTCCCCCCGGCAAACATCATGTATAATGGATAAGAACAGGGGATGCTATAGAGACAGGAGGCTTTAACCATGGACGGTAGAGACTGGGGTACATTTTTACTTCCTTATGAACAAGCGGTAGAGGAATTGAAGGTCAAGTTCAAAACGATGAGGGCCGAATTGAAAAAACGGGAAGAATATGCCCCGATTGAATTCGTTACTGGCCGTGTCAAAAAAATCTCCAGCATTCTGGAAAAATCAAGACGTTTGAACGTGGCACTCGATGATGTGGAGACAGGTATAGAAGATATTGCCGGTATCCGTATCATGTGCCAGTTCGTGGATGATATTCGCCGTGTGGCAGAGTACATCAGAGCACGTAAGGATCTGACGGTGCTGATTGAGAAGGATTATATTACCAACTTCAAGGAAAGCGGTTATCGCAGCTTCCATATGATTATTGAATATCCGGTTCAAACGGCGCTGGGACAGAAAAAGGTGCTTGCCGAGATTCAGATTCGAACGCTGGCGATGAATTTCTGGGCAACGATTGAGCATTCCTTGAGTTATAAATATCGGGAAAGCCTGCCGGATGACATGCGGGCAAGGTTGAAGAAAACAGCAGAGGCCGCTTTCGTGCTGGATAACGAGATGTCAGCGATTCGTCTGCAGATTCTCGAAGCACAGAAGGCGTTTGAGGACGATTCCAATATTGTGTCAAGGACACTTAGCATCATTCATCAGCTATATTTCTATCATCTGGTCCATGAGGCGATTGAAGCACAGAAACGATTTAACGATTGCTGGGAACGTCATGATATGGAAGGACTCAAAGTGCTGCTGGATGATGTGAAGCAGCTTTTGGGCAACGCCAGAAAGGGCGAGAATCCGGATGAACAGCTATGAGCCGCTCTACATTGACTATCTGATCTATTTCAATCGGGATCAGGACTATTTCGAGTGCCATGAGGTGCTTGAAGAGCTGTGGCTGGAACGGGAGCGTGATCCGCTCTATAAGGGGCTGCTGCAGGTAGCGGTTGGATTGTACCATTACAGGAATGGCAATCTTCGCGGAGGGTTTAAGATGCTGCAAAGCTCACTTGAATTAATGGAGCCTTATCAAGACGTGATGCTTGGCATCAGGCTTGGCGAGTTGAAGGAGCAGGTACGTGGACTTGTGAAGCAATTACAGGAAAGTGAACCAGAAGCGTCGTCATATCGAGATTTGTCTATCCAGATTGAGGATGAATCACTGATACAGCAAATAGAAATCCGGTCAGCCGAGCTGAAACCAAACGTTCCACAGCGGCGAAGTCCAACCCGGGGACGAATCTATGAAGAGAAAATGAGAGAGCAACAGCGACAAGCTCAAGCGATAGAGCAACGTAACAATGTTAAGCTTAACAATCATGCAAATAACTAGGATGAACTGTCCTATGTCTTGTATACAAAACACCCCGACCATTCCGTTCACGGAATAGTCGGGGTGTTTTTGGCAGGCATGCAGCCTAGCTTTTCTCAGGTGTAATATTACCTTTATATTTGTCGAAAAATTGTTTGTAATCGTCCAGTGTATAACCGTTGTCGCTTCCATTTTCTTTCAGACCGCCAACCATGCGATCCTTCTCTACGCCGTCCTGGTAAAAGACGAGTGTAGGCGTGAACTCAATGTTGTAATCCGTCCAGCCTGATTCAAATTCACGCAGATTAAACTGCGGAAGCTTGATGCCTTCACTATCGACTAGTGGCATCAATTGCGGTGTCGTTGCACGGCAGTGGGAACAGTCAGAAGCGAAGAAGTATACAAAGAAGCTATCCTTCTTATCAATTCTGGCTTTCAGATCGGCTGGCAGAATAATCTGCTGATAGTTAGGATCACTCAGAAGTTCACGTGTAGCCGGATTAAGCTTGGAAGCCGCGATGCCATAAGCGTTGGGCACAGAATCGCTCTGTTTCTTGGACTGTTGGTTCACAAACACCAGAGCAGCAAGCATAACAACTAAAATACCGAGAAATATAAGGATTGTGGCGCTTTTCTTTTTCTTCTTGGAATTCATTGTTCATCCCCCAATATTGATATTCAAGATATAATTACAGCAAAAATAGAGGTTGGGATAATATGCATAAACAACCGAATTTTTGCTTGTCAAACAATCTATTAGCATTATACTACATTACACGCTGTAGTGGAATACACATGATAGGATAGGCAAGTAAAAACAGGATATGATAACATAGAGCAATATATCATTTTAACAGGATGGGATGAGTGGAAATATGGCTGTACAGCTGCCTTACATGTTTACTGAACGGATGAATCATCTGCTCGGTGACCAATTTGAATCTTTTATGCAATCGTATGAACAATCCCCGCATGCCGGGCTTCGCGTAAATACACTGAAAATATCAATGGAACAATTCAAAGAAATAGCTCCGTTTGACTTGAGACCCATACCGTGGTGTGAAACCGGTTTTTATGTGCCGCATGGGGTAAAGCCCGGACTGCATCCTTATTACCATGCAGGCCTGTATTATATTCAGGAACCGAGTGCAATGGCTCCCGTCGAGCAGCTGCAGGTACAGCCGGGAGACCGTGTACTGGACCTGTGTGCTGCTCCCGGGGGGAAATCGACCCAGATCGCTGCCAAGCTGCAGGGTAAAGGTGTGCTTGTCACCAATGATATTCATGCCGAGCGAACCAAGGCACTTGCCAAAAATATTGAACTTTATGGTGTAAGAAATGCAGTGGTATTAAATGAGTCGCCTGAACGGATTGCCGAAGCATTCCCTCATTATTTTAATAAAGTATTAATTGATGCGCCTTGTTCAGGGGAAGGCATGTTCCGCAAGGATGAGGACATGGTGAAGTCTTGGGAGCATCATTCCGTGGAGAAATGTGTGCTGATGCAGCGCGACATTCTGGAAACAGCAGCACGGCTGTTGGCCCCGGGAGGCACGATCGTGTATTCAACCTGCACCTTTGCCCCGGAGGAGAATGAAGCGATGATTGCAGCGTTTTTGAAGCAGAATCGTGACTTTACCGTTACAACTATTGCAGATACCGCAGGGTTTGCCCCGGGACGTCCGGACTGGGTGCGTGAGATGCTGCCGGCTCAGGCAGAAGAGACAGAAGAGGTGCTGGAGCAGACGCGAGGCACGGCGCGATTGTGGCCCCATCTTCTGGAGGGAGAAGGGCATTACGTCGCTGTGTTACAACATATCGAAGTAGCTCAAAGTGACAGTGATTCAAAATTGTCTGAAAATGTAATTGATGAGTCTGCGCTGCTGAATGAATCGAGTGAGGATCGTTCCTTTTTACGATCGGCTTCGTATCCATTGACCAAAGCCGATCGTAAAAAGGAACGTTTGTTACGAGTTGAATCAAGAGAGGGTAGTGACAGGGGTACACGCTCTGGCAAACCCTCAGGCAAAGCGGGCAGAAAAGCTAAAGAGGCCGGTGGACGCAAATCGGAGCGAGGCCATACACGGGCAACTGACTCGGGGAATGTTGATCCGTTGGCCGTTTACAGCCAGTTTGTAAAAGAGAATCTGGATATGCCGCTGCAAGGCGAAACGGTGTGTTACGGAGATCGGGTATACCAGTCGGCGGTGGGCGCTTCCCGTCTGGAGGGACTGAAGGTGGTTCGCCCTGGATGGTTTGTCGGTGCGATCAAAAATGGACGCTTTGTTCCTTCTCATCCACTGGCTTGTGCCTTGCGTACATCGGAGGCACGCCGCAGTGTGAATCTGTCCTCTGCAGATGGTGAAGCGGTAAGGTACTTGAAGGGGGAAACGTTGAACATTGAACAGGAGCGCATTATGCTTCATGGAGAGACCCTGTCGAAAGGGTATGTGCTCGTATGTATTGATGGATATGCCGCAGGTTGGGGGAAATGGCTGGACGGTGTGCTGAAAAATGAATATCCTGCGGGATGGAGGTGGACATCGAGATGAGTGGGAAAGGCAAACAAACGCAGCGTTTGGACAAAATTTTGAGTCATATGGGTGTCGGTACACGCAGCGAACTCAAAAAAATGGTGAAACAGGGACGCATTTATGTGGATGGCAAGGTGGTCAAGGATAGCGGTATCCAGGTTAATCCGGAGATTAATGTCATTGAAGTAGATGGCGAGCGAATCAAGTACCGTGAAATGATCTATCTGATGCTGCACAAACCGCCGGGTGTGGTATCTGCTACAGAAGATGCACGGGACAAGACGGTGCTGGATTTACTGCGTAAGGAGGACCGAATCTTTCAACCTTTTCCGGTAGGGCGACTGGATAAGGATACAGAGGGACTTCTTATTTTGACGAATGATGGTCCTCTCGCCCATGAATTGTTATCTCCCCGCAAACACGTGCCCAAAACGTATGAAGCACGGGTGCTCGGTAAAGTGGACGCAGAGGACGTAAAGCAATTTGCAGCTGGGCTGCGGCTGGATGACGGCTATGAAACAATGCCGGCAGAGCTTGCCCTGCTTGGACATGAGGAAACGGACGAAGGCACGGTATCGCTGATCTCTCTCATTATCCATGAAGGCAAGTTTCATCAGGTCAAGCGTATGTTCCAGGCTGTCGGTAAACGGGTGCTGTACCTGAAGCGTGTAGCTATGGGGGAATTGAAGCTGGCTTCTGATCTGGCGATCGGGAGTTACCGTGAATTAACGGAAGAGGAATTAAATCTTTTGCGGAATGATAATGCGGCTAACTAAAAAGAACAGATGGGGATGAAATCATATGACTTACAAACTGATTGCGCTGGATGTAGACGGAACGTTGCTGAATGATGACCATGAGCTGACCGAACGGACGCAGGAAACGTTGATTCAAGCCTCCCGCCAAGGGGCAGAGATTGTGCTTTGCTCCGGGCGTGGACCGGGCAACACGATTCCTTTTATGAAACAGATGGGGCTGGATGGTTATGTCATTACACATAATGGTGCGGTAACAGCGCAGGTCGAAACACGAGAGGTTATTCATCAATTTTCACTGGACACTCAAGGGCTGGAGCCTATTATGACATACTGTCGTGAGAATGGGGTGCATTTTGACATCAATACGGCGTTTGGATTGTATGTGGATCAGCCAGAAGGTCTGGAGCTTCAGGTCAGACAGATGTATTATAATTTCCTCGCAGAGCCGCTCAAGCTGCCTCGCTGGGCTGATATGCACGAACCACTCGCCAAGTTTACGGCATTTGGCCCTATAGAGCAGATGGACGAGGTTCAACATGAATGGACGGCCTGGAACCTTCCCTATTACATGACACGCAGCGGAGATTTCTTCATTGATCTGATGCATCCGGAAGCTTCCAAGGGAGCGGCGCTCAAGAGATTGGCTGATTCGAAAGGCATCGCTTCCTCCGAGATTATGGCAATAGGCAATTATTATAACGATATAACGATGCTGACTTTTGCAGGTAAGGGCATAGCGATGGATAACTCTCCTGAAGAGGTCAAAGCCGCCTCCAACGAAGTGACATTGTCCAACAACGATGAAGGGGTTGCGCACGCCATCCACAAGTATATATTGTCCGTATAATTCTGTTGCCTCATAAACTACTGCTTCTCAGGACATCCTAGGAGGATACGGTATGAATGAGGAGGACTGGCAATGAAGCAGGTAGAACTGACGACGGATTTTCGTACAGCATCGGGTGAAGTGCAGGACATTATGGTAGATGGCCATTATGCAGGTACACTTGTCCTCTTATACAGGGAGGGAGAGCGTCTGTCGGGCAGCCTGCAGCTGGATCAGGAAGTGATAGATGATCAGGCTGGGTCGTTTATTACGGATAAAGTAGAAGATTATATTCGTATGCTTGCGGATGCAGTGGGGGCTTCTCATTATGAAGTGTTAGTGAGCTCCGGTATACTGCATACCGTTCTGCAGCAGCAAGATATGAGCACCAGCGCAGCGGCTGGTAACGCTCTGGCGCTTGATGAGAATGCTCATGAAGATGGAATGTTTGACGAGGCGAACCAAATTCCTGCCTATCCGGATGAATCTTTTACATATGAAGATCCGAATCATCTTCTGGAGATGGAGATGGTCAGTGCGGGACGCAGTGTATCCACCTATGTGTTCAATGACGCTGAAGGCGAAGAAATGGCAGAAGCGGCGCTGAAGCAGTATGGAGCGGATGCACAGGGAGAAATCCACTGGTACGAGGAGCCAAATGAAGCGCTGCAGGAAGCTGCGGCAGAGTTGCTTGTCAGGGAGCTGGACGAGGAGATTATTGATACGATTACGATTCGCATGTGGTATCAGGGAAATGAACTGGAGAGCCTTGAGTGGGTTCACCGTGATTTTGAAGAAGAATATGATAATGATAATTTTGAAGACGAATATGATGAAGATGACGATGATGAAAAAGATTTTGAAGATGAAGATGAGTATGGCGAAAGAAATTTCGAACAATCGTTGAGTGCATCCGGGATGGATGAAGCGGAGGAAGCATGTTATGTCATGCTCAGAAGCCGAGACCGGGAGTTCAGAGTTTACGATCTGTTCGTGCAGGAGCGTGGGGGGCTTCCGGTAGGCACAGCAACAATTGATATGTCTCAAGCGGATCTCACCGGTTTCATGGACTATGATGTGCCTGGAACAAGTGTACAGCGGCAATCGCTGGTGGATGTGCTGATGCGGGAGCTGAACAAGGAGATCGAATTCGACACGTTACATCTCACCATGTTATATCGTAATCAGATTATAGATGAAGCCAGAATGGAAGGATAAGGGGCGCAGGCCTTTTATCCTTTTTTTATTGATTTTGATGGACTATGGATTTCCCGGTATAGTACGATTAGTTTAATTTTACATGAAAAGCTGCCGGGAAGTGGAGGGGTATGATGACACACGCATTCAACATTTACAGTAAATCGATTAATGACAATTTTCAAGTGGTGCAGGCTGGACCGGAGGATACGGAAGAGGTGCTCGCCCTGCTTGTAGAGACAGCATTATGGCTGCAAAGTCAGGGCTCGCCCCAATGGAGCGCACTTCTGCACGGGGAGGATTCTCATAATACACCTGCGGCTATTCAGCGGGGAGACGTTTTTGTTTTTAAAAAAGAAGCCGAAATCGCCGGAATGGTCATTCTGATGCAGAAGCCCAGTCCGTGGGATTGTCAGTTATGGGGCGACAAGGCTCACGCGCAGGATGGGGCGCTTTACCTGCACCGGCTCGCTATTCGTAGAAAATATGCGCAAACTGGTCTGGGAAAATCAATTCTGCTGTGGTCCATTAACGGCATTAAATTCGAACATAAATCTCTCGTGCGGTTAGATTGCGGAGCAGGCAATCGTACATTAAATGCCTTTTATGCAAGAAATGGATTCAGTCATGTCGGAGAAACAGATGGATTCAGCATTTATGAGCGAGCGGTCGAGCTTTAAGGAATGCAGTAGTAGAAATTTGAGGCTGAAAATGGATGCAAGGGCGTCTTTATGTTGAACTGTATGAATATCATGTATATACGACTTCATAATTGTTGTACAGAAACAGTAGATGTTCAAGCTTTTATATGTCATAATGGACAATAATGATATGCAATAAAATGCATGAAAATACATTATTCATGTTAAGAATTGGGCTAAAGGTGCTCTGATTCTGCTTTACTGAACATATGTTCTGATATATCATAAATACATGTGGAAAAATAGAAATGAAGCTGGAAAGGGGGATAATCACGTTGAAGTTGCTACAGGCGCTATTCTTTCCTCCGGAGCAGCCCGGAGGGGTATCCTCTATGATTCCTTACCTTCAGGAGCGATTTACAAGCCCGAGGTGGGAGATGGATTTGTTTTCCCTGCCGAAGCGCATCCGGAATAAAGGTCAGGAGGAAGTGCAGTTTGAAACGTTTGATTGGACCGTCTATGGAGATAGTCCTGTTGTGCAAAAATATATTCAGACGTATCGCGATTATTTATGGTGGACGCGGCTTCGTATTCAGAAGCCCTATGATCTGATTCATGCACATCACCCGATTGCAGGGCTTGCCATGAAGTCAGTCTTTCCCGATGTTCCGCTTATTCAGACAATTCACTCCAGTTACGAACGTGAGCTGATTCTCAACGGACGTATTGAGCCGAACGGGCTGGAGCATCAGTTCCTGTTATCGATCTATGGTGAGCTTGAGCATCGAGCTGAGCGTCTGTTAACGGTATCGGATTCCTTCCGCCGCTACTTGGACCCGTATGTTAAACATCCAGACCGGATCGGAATTATTCCCAACGGCTTTGATGAGAAGCGCTTCAAGCCGATTCCCCATGACAATGCTGTGCCGCAGCTGGTAACGGTCTGCCGTCTCGTTCCCGCCAAAGGTTTGGACATTTTATTCAAGGCTTGTGCAGAGCTCAAGGACAAAGGGCATGACTATGTGCTGCACATTATAGGAGATGGACCGATTCGTCCTGATCTGGAGGAGCTGGCCCAGCGTCTTGGAATTTATAATGAGACTATTTTCTATGGATATACCCTGCATCCTGAAGAGTTTATGCCTTTTTTTGATGTGTTTGTGCTGCCATCGCGTGCAGAAGCCTTCGGTTCGGTGTTTGCTGAAGCGGCTTTGAGCTGTCTGGCTCTTGTAGGCACAGAGGTGGGAGGCATACCCGAACAGATTGAGGACGGCATTAACGGTCTGCTAGTACCGCCTGAGGACCCATCTGCCTTGGCGGACGCTTTAGAAAAGGTGATGCTTGATCCTGCTTACCGCTATGAACTGGCTCGTTCCGCCTGTGAAAAGGCCAAAACACACTATTCGCTGGGAAGATCGGTGAATGAATTGAAAAAGATGTATCTGCAATTCCAGGCGCAAGCCTGAGAATGGTCAGAACGATGAAAGATGCCGCTGTAGGTGATACAGCGGCTTTTTGGTTGGTCAATATAACGATGAGCATTTTAAAAAATACAACTATTCGGATGGTGTGCCAGTTCCTGAACGGAGTTCATAAATAAGCCTGCGTGGTAACCGTCACAGACTGCATGATGGAGCTGTAATGAAATTGGCAAATAGATTAAGTTTCCTTTATGAATCAATCGTCCTGCAGTAATGATGGGCAGAAGGTAACGACTGTTGTTATTGATATTCAAGTTGAAGCTGGTAAACGAGGTCCATGGAATAACCGAAAAAGAAAACGTATTTTCGGGTACAGGTGTTTTGGGAAACAAACTGCCTGAACCATTATATTTTTCTACATCGGCAGTATAAGCCGTATGGAACGTCTCAAAATCGTTAGTGACGCTAGTCCAAACAGCAGAGAAGGATTCAGAACGGCGATCAAAGATGGTGTACAGCGGATCTAGCCTGTCCCAGTAACCCAGCTCCCCTTCACAATTGTAGCTCGTTCTAAAAGCCGGATGTGAATTCACTACAGTGGTGATCAAGAAGATCAATGCCGGAGTAAACCGATATTTGTGTTGTTTTATGAACCGATACAGGACACTGACATCTATTTCCTGAGTTAAACTGAAAGACGTATTTTGGTTCATATAATGGTTAAATACCTCTGTTCTGTTCCAAACGTCAAAATCGATGCGATTAAATTTCATTGGATGTGCCTCCTAAATTGATGTTAGCGCGAATTCAGGAGGCGAGCTTGTCTGTTTTTTTCATAAAGAACCAATCCTTTAATTCATTTTTGAAATCATTTTTATTGTAACATAACGATGGCCGCATAGAACGATTTTACACCAAGCATGTTGCCTCATATATTATTTCGGCCGCGAAACGTGCCCCACCGATTCAAAAGTAACTTTCCGGCCCAGAAAAGTGCCATACAGCCGAAGATCGGATACAGGATAGACAGCAGGGAGCTGAAGCCGAATTGGCTGAGTGAGTAACACAGCAGCATGATGGTTAATGTAATTAATCGGGGATGTACGGTGGTATGCTGTCTGAGCTGTAGTGTCATACCGTAGATGTCCGCAACAAATGTTGTGAAAATTTCCATGAAAATCAGTGAAACATAGATCGATTGCACAACCCAGCCTAATTGAAAAGCAATGCTGCCCATCGGGATTTCGAACTGGGTGATGCCAGGCATATATGCCGACATAGCAAAGTGAGCTGCCATAAGCATAAAGCCTACGCCGATCCCGCCTGCGACTCCACCCCATTTCAGCGTAGTCCGATTGTGAATCTGATTGCCGACAGGCACAAGCACTGCTTGAGCAAGAGCGAGGTTGAAAGCAGTATATAGCAGTGGTGATACCCAGACCTGGATGGGATTGTTATCTGTTGTAAGGGTGATAAAACGTAGCGCACCAGGGTGATGGACTGTGCTGAAAATCATCAGCAGTGATAACAGGAGCATCATTGGAACGACAATGCTGTTCATTTGCAAAATAGCCTGCATCCCGCGTCCCAGAAGCAAATACGTGCCAATGAGAGTAATGATTAGACCCGTTTGATAGTGAAGACCCAGATGTTCCATAAAAACAGAGCCTGCTCCCGCAAGCATCACGCTGTTTACACCGATCAGTACGATAAGGGTGACCCAGGTAATCCATCCGCCAGCCTTTGGACCAAACAAATGTTTATTCAGGTCTTCATATGAACGGGAACCTGTATCATGAGCGATCAGCATCATCTTGGTGCCAAGCCAGACAAAGAGCATGGTGGACAATCCGATCGTGATCGTGGCCCACTTGCCATACTGTGTGAAAAATTGCAGTATTTCCTGTCCGGTAGCAAAGCCGGCGCCTACAACGGTTCCGATATAAGTGAATGCAATCTGCAGCACCCGGAATGCCTGTTTCATGTGTTTCCCCTTTCAGGTCCCGGGATTTATTTGGACATGCGGGTACCATAGTACAAGGTATGCTTGACCCATAAAAGTCATGACAGCAGGATGAGTCAGGGTGAAAATTAATACTGTTATATTGAGGTGTGCCGGATTTCGCTTGAACTTGCAACGGGAAATATGATACTTTAAACCTCATAGGATAGGCTTGGGAGGTCAAATCATGGATATATTAAAACAACGAATTTTAGAAGAAGGAGTCGTCATCTCGGATCAGGTCTTGAAGCTGGATGGGCTGCTGAATCATCAGATTGATCCTGCATTAACGATGGAGATGGGACGGCGGTTTGCTGCGCGTTTTCGCGAGAGTGGTGTGACACGAGTGATTACAGTGGAATCCTCAGGCATTCCAGTTGCTTTTGCCGCAGCGCATGAGCTGGGGGTACCCCTGGTATTTGCCCGTCGCAAAAAAACGCTCTTAGCCGATCCTGATGCCTACTGCGAACGTGTACCATCCTTTACAAAAGGGATCGTAACCGACATTATGGTGTCTCGCGAATTTATTCATGAAAATGACCGAATTCTGTTCATCGATGATATTATTGCGAATGGAGACGCCGCTCGCGGTGTCATCAAAATTATCGAACGTTCCGGCGCGGAGCTGGTTGGCTTCGGTGTAGTTGTGGAGAAGTGCTTCCAGGCTGGGGCGCGTACGATTCGAGAGCAGGGGATTCCGGTGGAAGCCCTTGTACGCATCCGTTCACTAAATAACGGCACCGTGCAATTTGACGATAACGAAATGTGACATTTTGAAGGAAATAGGGCCTAATTTTCGAACTTTGCCTTTGCATGGCTGCGGATTTCCTTTATAATGAGGGTATGTTAGGGAGAGGAGGCAACACCATGGGGAACCAACCGGCAACAGACCAATTTTTTATTGATAAGCTGGCGGAATCGAAAGTTCATTTTGAACGTGCCCTGGATTGTAAACATACGGAATTCGATGACCTTTATCCCTATATGATTGAACATCCTCAATTTTTCTGGTACAAACGCTATGTTGCCTGGTCAGAACTGCTGACGATTGTAGGCTTGTGTGAAGAGTTGTCCTTCTCTTGGAAAGAACAATTTACACCGCACCAAGTAGAGTACCTTGAAGAACGTGTGATGTCCGCCAAAGTGCTTGATTTTTGGTTCGAGAAGAACGACAGCAAAGAGCACGCGCAGCGGTAACTCTCAGTCGGGATATTTTCTTCGAATGACATGACAGTCCAATACAGTCACGTGAGACCTAAATGAATTTTCATTTAGGTCTCTTTTTGTAAACGAATTTGAATATAGGAGTTCAAAACATGATTAGTGATTCAGAGTTGGATGCCCTGCGATTGTCAGGGGAAAAGGTAAGAGTTGTACGGGACGAGCTGGAGTCTAACGATGTGACCGGCATTGTGGTGGCCTGGGATGATGAGCAGGTGTTGATTCGCCGTCAAAATCGTCGTGTGGTGAAGCTGGACCGCCGTTATCGGTATCAGCTGTTCAGCGAGCCTCGTCAAAGTGTTCTTGAGGAATAAAGAAGTTTATTAGGACGAAATGCTTGGAATTACCATCATAACTTGGCATAATTGCCGCCCGGCCGAGAGAAGATAGGTACAGTGGAATAATTCGCTGTATTGACAGCCGAAAGGGTGTGGTGTAAGCAATGACATTGATGAATGATAAAGTTCATGCGTACAAGGACCAGATTGGCGCATTAAGCGATGTACTGCCGGATGTGGTGCGGTCGTATCACGAGTTTACAGGGGAGTGCTTCCAGCCAGGTGTGCTTGATGCCAAAACAAAGCAGCTGATTGCGCTGGGCATCGGCCTGTTTGCCAACAATGAAGTATGTACGTTCTATCATGTACAGGAGGCCCGCTCCAAGGGAGCGACCGATCAGGAGATTATGGAGACGGTAGCTGTCGCTGGGGCTGTTGGAGGCGGACATGCCTTATCGCAAGGGGCTATGCGTGTGCAGAAGGCGCTGCATTAGTCCATTATAGACATGTACATGTTCCGAAAAAAGAAAGGAGGCTCTGGCATATACCAGAGCCTCTCTTTTGTATAAAGTTTTAGATTTTTCCAATCATTTTATTGTACATAAATTGACCTGTAACCCGTCTGGCTGTCACATAACGATCGTTAAAGTAAGGGTTGGAGAGCTTGGTAATGCTGACTCCTTTGCTGCTGGACGCGTGTGCAAATTGACCTCCACCGATGTATACACCTGCATGTGAGATGCCTTTGCCTGTTGTGTTGAAAAATACCAGGTCGCCTGTACGAATATTGGTTTTGGCTACCGGTGTGCCCGCTTTGGCCTGCTGCTGTGAAGTGCGCGGCAGTTCAATGCTGTATTTGTTAAAAAGATATCTCATGAACCCGGAACAATCGAAGCCAGCCATGGTTGTGCCGCCCCATTTGTACGGGATGCCTGTCATATTGTTAACCATTGTATTAATAGTGCTTGCCTCTGTGCTTGTTGCCCCGGATGTAAATAGTACAGCAGCTCCAAAAATGGAAATAATCAGTTTTTTCAAAATCAATGTTCTCCCTTCGATGCCTACGGAGTTAGCTAAGGGTTCGGTAGAAGGTTCCCTATATTTCCTATGTATAAGAATAATTCACCCAAAATGGTTCCCCCGTTTTCAATCCTGAAACTCGGCAAATGAATAATTAAGTTTTTGTAACTATTTGAAACTATATTGCATAAATGCGTAAATGTCAAACCCGTTTGTAAAGCTTCTTTTCGATTCAATGTTAGCGGAATTATTGATTTTCGTCATAATTAGGTTGAAATTTCGACAGTAAAGATTACAAAAAAGTCATTAATGTTTAACCGAATACGGAAATGGTTATTAACCCAATTTGTCAAGAGTTAAAAGTTGGATGAGTGAATATTGGTATTAAGTGAAAAATTGAGTTTTGTTGCATATATTGACAAAAATTATTTTATTGCATATCATGAATTTAATAATGAAAATTATGTATTTAAATAGAATTTATTGGTTTATTTTTGGGGTGCATCGAAGCATACCATGAAATATTAATCAGTAGATAGACATGTGAAAGAGCGATTATATTTGTGAATTGGGGAGCGTGTTGTCTTTTGAAAGCAAAAAAATTGGTTACGTTTGTACTGGCGTGTTCGATGGTTTTTTCCGGGGTGGGAATGTCAATTTTACCCACAGCAACCGTATCTGCTGCTGATGCCTCAGGTACAACAGCAAGTATGTCTGATATTCTGAAAAACCAGCGTGCCGATGGGGGGTGGAGAAAGGATTACAGCCAGACATCGGGGGAGTGGGCCAAATCAACAATTGATAACAAAGCTACATACTCAGAGATTAGAAGACTCGCAAGTGAATTCAAAAAAACAAATGATCCGCGATACTCGGCTGCAGCAATCAAGGGCATTAACTTTTTGCTGAATATGCAGTATTCGAATGGCGGATGGCCGCAGGTTTACCAGAGCTCTGGTTATCATAAACATATTACGTATAATGACGACGCTATGATTAATGTGATGTACATGCTTGATGAGGTTGCGGGGCGCAAAGGAGACTTCTCCTTTATCGACAGTTCACTCGCAAATCGCAGTAAAAATGCGGTATCCAAAGGTGTGGATGCTATCCTGAATACACAGGTTGTATCCGGTGGCAAGCTTACGGCCTGGGGCCAGCAGCATGATTCGAGTTCACTTAAACCAGCGGGAGCCAGAATCTATGAGGTGCCTTCATTAACGGCAGCTGAAAGTGTAAACATTGTGAAGTTTCTGAAAACCAGACCGGCCAATTCCAGAATTACAGCCTCCATCAAAGGTGCAGAAGCTTGGTTTAACAAAGTGAAAATTACAGGTTATCGCTATGAAAGAGCCAATGGAGACAGCCGGATTATTGCGGATTCAAATGCAGCACCAATCTGGGCGCGTTTTTATGAACTTGGCACAGACAAACCAATCTTTGTTGGTCGGGATGGGATTGTGAAATACAAGCTTAGTGATATTGAAAAGGAAAGAAGAGGCGGGTATGCATGGTATGGCAGCTGGCCGTCCAAGCTGTAATCATGCAGCGCTCAGCTATTGCAGCTCCAGTATAAATCTAGCCAGATTATACAAGTGCGAACCGGATATGAATCCGGTTTGCGCTTGTTGGTTTTATTTTAGTGTTGACAAGAGAAAAGGTGCATGATATATTATTTCTTGTCGCCGATATTAATTGGTGAGACACAAAATATGCGGTCGTGGCGGAATTGGCAGACGCGCACGGTTCAGGTCCGTGTGGGCTAACCCCCCGTGGAGGTTCGAGTCCTCTCGACCGCATTACAAAAAAAAGCTCTTTCAGGATCATCTGAAAGAGCTTTTTTTATTTTTTTGGATCAAGGAATCGTGATGATTCTATGTTCCTGGCTTCCATTTGGGCGTCGTTGTACTGTCAAAAATGTAGCAAACGGTGGCATTTAAAAGGAGGCCGTCACTGTAATGTTATCCATATTCGGTCCCTCTGTCCCTGTTGTGACAATTCGAAGGGTGTTCATCCCTGAGTTCATAGGGACTTGAACGATTTTCTCACCCCATGTCGACCAGCTGCCTGTTGCACTGAAGGGTTCATTGCTGAGTATTTTGGTACCGTTTACATAAATGTCGAGAGTGCGTGTGCCGCTTTCCAATGCGTAACGAAACTTTACGTTTTTGGTGCCAGTCGTCATGTTATTGATGTTATTCCATTCAATGGATGAGCCTGTTAAAGCGTTAAAATTTACATATCCGGTACCTGTATAACCGGGGTAGATGGTTTCGATAACTGCATTTGTCAACTGAGTGCTGCTCTCGGCTTCATAGGTTGTGCCTGTGCCCGGAGACGAAGAAGTGTTAGAAAACTGCCAGTAATCGAAGTTGAAAAGTTGACCTGATCCGCTGCCAGTAAAGACTAGAAAGACATTTCGGACCCCTGTTGCCCCGGTAACGGCGGTTTCGACTTCCAGCCAGTTCTGTGAACCGCCAGTAGTAGGGACATTCAGAGTGCCAGCGAGAGGACCGGAGACACTATCCAGACGAATCTCGATTTTTCCTCCGCCGGATGCAGAAGCAACATGGGCTTTAAAAGTCTGAGCTCCGCCGGAACCAAAATCTGCTTTACTTACCGCGACCCAATCTCCATTGTGTATCTGGGTTACCTGCTGATTGTTTATTGGACCGCCAGGTGCATTCGAATTTTCCGTCTGAATCCCGCCATTCCAGGCAAAGGTCTCTGCTTCGACACGGTTATATGGATTCAGATTGGATACCTGGGGAACTCCAGCATAATTCGCAGTTACTTCCTGGATTGTACCGTTGGTATTGTGCTGCAATTTGTTAATATGCGGTGAGCGATAACCCTTTTCTGAACCATATAGAGCCAGACTAACGGTTTGAGCGTGATACACGACGTACCATTCATTATTGAATTGAAACACCGAATGGTGGTGGTTGCCGCCTGCACCAAAGAATACCCCCGGGTTTTTCAGAAAATGGCCTTCGTATGTAAAGGGGCCCATGGGGCTGGAGCTTACCATATATCCAATTTCGCCTGGGGGAATGTTGGATGGGTGTACGCCGCCAAAGTTAATACAATAGGAGTAATAATACTTACCATTGTATTTATGAATGCCCGAGTCCTCCAGAATAAAGGGAGCATCAATTGTTGATGCGCTGCCAACTACACTGGTCATATCGGCACCGAGTTTGATAACCCGGGCTGTTTTGGGATTGGCTCGCTGCTCCTGAGTGGGGTTCGAGCCGCCGGGAATTCCACCGCCTGCATACAAATATCCTGTCCCATCGTCGTCCACAAAAACAGCAGGGTCGAAAAGCCAAACCACGCCTGCCATGCCCGGGGTATTCGTTGTTAAAAGGGCTTTGCCAATTGGATCTGTCCACGGCCCAACAGGACTATCTGCCGTTAGAACACCGATACCGCCAGTACCGTTAGCAAAGTAAAGGAAAAACTTGTCTTTGCCATTGATATTTTTGACTGCAGCTGCGGGGGCCCAGGATGCGCCTGCCCATTTGGCTATCCCTTGTCCACCGTTTGCTCCGTTCGCACCGGCAACGGGAATAGCTCCGTGATCTGTCCAGTTCACCATGTCGGCAGACGAGATAACAAATACGCTTTTCAAATTGGCAAAAGTGTTATCCTTGATGGAGCCATCGCTGTTGTACTCATAATTGTCACTGGACATGTAGAGATAGACACGTCCGTTATAGGTTAAGGCAAAAGGATCGGCTCCGAGATGATGATCGATTAGCGGATTTGCATTTCCGATCTGTTTGGCGATGGCGGAGCTTGCAGCAGAGGCCTGATTTATGGGCACACAACTTAGAATTAATGCAATGACAAGAAGCGTGATTCCACATAATCTGTACATTAAGTTTTATCCTCCTTAAAAAAAGTTGGTATGTGATAAATAACCCCGTGCATCAGCTAATTGGTATGTAGTACCTGCTGAACACGGGGCTTGGCTAATTATTGCCTTGATTAAAAAGGGAGAATCCAATGCGGGTTATCAGACTTGTCCTAAACAACACAGTAAAATAAAGAATGATTGCTGTATTTAGGAGGCAGCCGTTACTGTAATATTATCAATATTCGGTCCTTCAGTACCTGTGGTAACGATTCGAAGGGTATTTACACCCGCATTCATAGGAACCTGAATGGTTTTCTCACTCCAGGTGGACCAGCTTCCTGTTGCAGTGAAGGGTTCATTGCTAAGCACTTTGGTGCCATTTACGTAGATGTCCAGATTACGAGTGCCACTCTCCTGGGCGTAACGGAACTTTACGTTTTTGGTACCTGTTACCGTATTGTTGATGTTATTCCATTGAATGGCCGAGCCTGTATACGCGTTAAAGTTCACATATCCTGATCCCGTAAATCCCGGGTAAAGTGTTTCGATGACTGCATCTGTCAACGTTGTTCCCGTCTCGGCTTCATATGTGGTGCCAGTGCCCACATTCCCGCCTCCATTGCCACCAGAGAGATTAGCAACAAATGTAGTTACACTCTGTGCAGGAAGCTGAGCTGTGAACGCGCCATTGGAAACATTAATAGGTGCAAGACTTGCCAGATTACGGCTGCTGTCCGTCACATACGAGGATACAGTGGAGGCATTGCCATTTTGCAGCACAAACCGCTGGCTGGTTGCCGAAGTACCACGGTTAATTGCTACGATAACTACTTTGTTATCTCCCTTATAAGCCGAAACGTAAGTGTTGGTATCCGGGTTTTTGGTTGCATCTACACGAACATAGCCTGGACGAACAAATTTGGAGAAATGGGCCATATTGTAACCACGTTTACTGATCGTGCCATCTTCCTTCATCGGTCCGTATTGTCTGCGGATATACCACCATACATAAGCTTGGAAATCGCCTTCCACCATAGCGCTATGCATGTGGTACGATACGTCCAGAGCCTCTGGCCAGCGGTCTGCGGAATTGTTGTCACTGTTAGGGTAATACACTTCTGTCATCCAAAGCTCCTTGCCGGCCCCTTTTTGTTTGAAGAGCGGGTATGCAAAATCCTTGATCTGGGTTCCGTAGGTATGTGCTCCGAGAATGTCCATATTGGCAAGAGCCTGCGGATCATTCAAGATCGGATCAGACATATTTTTGAGATACTGGAAGGACTCTGGAGCCATAACCTTGGTATTATTAATGGACCCCGCGTTTTCCTTCATGAAGCGCAGCATTTCTTGTGGTGTCCACCAAGTCCAGTCATGAGCGTAATCTGGCTCATTTTGTACCGAGATGGCATATAGATTTACACCATTATTTTTCATATAAGTTACAAAGTCGTTCAAATGCTGGGCATATGCGGCATATTTGTCGTATTTCAGGCGCTTGGCATTAGTATCTCCGTTGCGGTTAAAGGTTTCAACCATGTCACTCGGAGGGTTCCATGGGGAGGCGAATACAATAGCCCCTTTTTCAATGGCACGTTTCGCCGTGGCGACTTCCCGAGACCAGTTATTTCTATCGGGATCGACGTAGATTCGGAGTACCGAGAAGCCTAACTGGTTCTGATCATTCCCGAAAGCGGTTTCACGTTGTGCCGCAGTAAGGTCACCAATCCATGCTGGATGGTTGATACCGCCAAAACCTTTAATGAGCTGCTTTTCAGAGGCCAGATTGATGTTGGCATCACTTGCTGCTGACACGTTGGTAGGTGTTAACATAAGCGGCAGTGCGGTCAAGCAGGCCAATAAAAGATTGGCAGATTTTTTTAATTTCAATCTCATTTTCATTCTTTACCCTCCTCAAATTGATTGTTACTTCAAAAGCTGATCAAGAAAAACATCCGAATGCTTGCTTGGCAGCAATATAAGTCTTCACAATCACTTCCTCTCCATAGTGTAACTCGTAATGTTGGTGTTGATTTGAAAATTTTACCATATAATGACGATGAAAAATACCCTGCAAATTGCAGTTCTATGTAAAATTTTCACTTTTTTTGTAGTAGAAGAGACGTAGAAGTGTAAAATCGACAAAATAAATATGATCAGACATATGTCAACCGGTTGACATATCATATTAAGACCGCTTATGATAAAGCTGCATTCGAAATGTATGCGCATTCATAACAAACACCAGGGGGGAAGTTGAGACATGAAAAAGAAATGGGTACCGTTTGTTGGCGTATTGTTAATGATGTTGATTATCACAGCCTGTTCACAAGGCAAGACAACAGAATCTTCATCTCAGGGTTCAGGCAAGGAGGCAGATGAGTCTTCCAAGGAGGTCAAACTGACCTTTTTTAACACCTCTGCTGAAGTCAACGGTGTGTTTGAGAAGCTGTTTAAAACGTATCATGAGCAGCATCCGAATGTGACCATTGAGCTGATTCCAACCCCGATTGGTGGAGCGCAGCTGGAGAAGTTCCAATCCTTGCTTGCATCAGGCAATCCGGCAACGATTGCGAATCTGGATGCAGGCACTATTTTGCAATATAAAGATAAATTCCTCAATCTGGATTCCGAAAAGGCAACATATGAAGGGTTGACCAAACCAGGAGCGGTGGATGGAGCACTGCTGGACGGTCAATTTCTCGGCATCCCGTGGACAGCACAGGGGTACGGACTTTTGTATAACAAACGTGTAGTGGAAGAGGCATTGGGTGGTTCCTTTGATCCAGCCAGTATCAAAACCCGTGACGATCTGGAGGCTGTATTCAAAAAGGTAGTGGCCGCAGGTAAAGCACCGGTTATGCTTCATGGTGCAGACTGGTCACTCGGAGCTCATTATCTGGGACTGACGTATTCCCTGCAATCCAGCAATGTGGAAGACAATCGCAAATTCGTAAAGGACCTTGAGAATGGAACAGCGAAGCTTGCAGACAATGCTGCTTATAACGGATTGATGGATACCTTTGATCTGATGAAAAAATATAATGCACGCAGCAAAGACCCGCTGGTGGCAGATTACACTAAAGACAGCACCGATTTTGCCAAAGGCGAGGCCGCTTTTTATTTCATGGGTGACTGGACTTGGGCTGTTATTGGCAATCTGGAAGGACGCGACAAGGAATTCGGTATTGTGCCGGTGCCAATTAGCAACAACCCGGAGGATTACGGCAATACACAAGTGGCCTACAGCGAACCAAAGCTGTTTGCGATTGATAACTCTGGTTCCACCGAGGCGCAGCAGGCTGCAGCCAAAGAGTTCATTCAGTGGATGGTCACTAGTGATGAAGGGCAGGATGCGATTGTAGCGCAGATGGGCCTGGCTTTACCTTACAAAGATGTCAAAGTGAAAAGCAGCAACATTTTATCCGAAGCAGTGGGCAGTTTTGTAGATCAAGGTAAAGTGGTGAATATCAGTGTGATTAACTATCTTCCGCAGGATTATTGGGCGAAAACAGGTGCGTCCATGCAGAAATATCTTGCCGGTGTAATTGATCGTAAAGGATTGACAGATGAAGTGCAGGCGTATTGGGCCAGCCAGGCAGGAAAATAAACCATTAACCCGCTGGAAAGAGGATGTGCACCCGGTTCGAGGGGCACATCCTTCCTTCATCAAGACATAGCCAAGGGATGCACAGGAGGTCAACATGGATAGAAAAATACGATTGCGAAATGCGGGAACCTTCCTGCTGTTTGGAGGTCCTTCCGTTATCGCTTTTCTCGCAGTGGTTGTGATCCCGTTTATCGTCGGACTATATCTTACGTTTACGAATTGGGATGTTCGTACAGGAGATAACAGCTTTATCGGCTTATCGAATTATATTGCGGTTTGGCAGGATACCGTGTTCTGGACTCAGTTATGGTTCACGCTCAAGTATGTGTTTTTCACCGTCATTATTGCCAATGCGGTCGCTTTTTTTATCGCGCTGGCGCTGACAGGCGGCGGAAGAGGAGAGCAATGGCTGCGTACAGGTTTTTTCACACCGAATCTGATTGGCGGTATTATTCTCGGGTATTTGTGGCAAACATTATTCTCGCAGGTACTGCCTTATCTGGGTGAAAAGTACGGCTGGTCCTGGTTCGAAACCTCCTGGCTAACGAACACGGATACAGCCTTCTGGGCACTGGTTATCACAACTTCATGGCAGCTTATTGGTTATTTGATGATTATTTATATTGCGGGCTTTGCCGGGGTCCCGAATGATGTACTGGAAGCCGCCAGCATTGACGGGGCGAGCCGTATGGCAACAATCCGCCGCATTATGCTGCCGCTGACCATTCCGGCGATCGTCATTTGTGTGTTTATTTCGATTTCACGTTCCTTTCTTACCTATGATATCAACCTTGCGCTTACCAAAGGCGGCCCCTTTAACTCCACGGAGCTGGCGACGTATCATATCGTGCAGAAGGCGTTTTTGTCCAACCAATACGGGGTTGGTCAGGCAGAGGCTGTGGTGCTGTTTGCGGTAGTGGCAATTATTGCGCTGACACAATCGTATCTGCTGAAGAGACTGGAGGTTGAATCCTGATGACCAATCGTGCATTCCTTCCGTCACTGAAGAAAATATTGTTGTATGTATTGTTATTTGTATTTTTAACACCGTTTTTGCTGATCATTATGAACTCGTTCAAGTCCACCCAGCAATTTGTAGAGAATCCGTTATCCTTGCCAACGGGCTTTCAATTGAACAACTATGTTAGTGCATTCGACAATATGAATTTTCTGGACGGGTTCCTGAACTCGCTGCTGATTACTGTTGGTTCAGTGGTGTTAATACTGTTTTTTTCCTCGATGACTGGATATTTGTTTGTACGCTTCAAATGGCGCATCAACAGCATTTTTTTCTATGCGATGCTGGCTTCGCTGGCACTGCCGTTTCAGGTATTAATGATTCCGCTAGTGATGCTGTATGGCAACATGAGCTTGCTTGATTCCAAGCTGACATTGCTTTTTATGTACCTTGGCTTTGGTGTTCCGTTCGGTGTATTTACATTCCATGGCTTCATCAAGGGCATCCCGTTTGAGCTTGAGGAATCGGCATTTATCGAGGGTAGCTCCCGGATGCGTACATTCTTTCAGATTGTGTTGCCTCTGCTAAGACCTGTTTTTGTTACCTTGATTGTGCTTGACGTCCTGTGGATCTGGAATGACTACCTGCTGCCAAGTCTGGTGCTGTTATCCCCGGAACACAAAACGCTGCCGCTCTCGACCTACAACTTCTTCTCGTCCTACTCGGTGGATTATGCACCGCTTATGGCTGGACTAATTATGACCATTATCCCGGTATTAATCATGTATTTGCTTTTGCAAAAGCAGATTATCAAGGGGATCACAGAGGGAGCTCTGAAGTAGGGTCGGGGTGGCCTGGAGTGAAATACATGAGATTTAAGCTTATAATGGATTAAAAAAAGCAAGGTGGTTAATCGTTATGCCCAAGATTGATGATGTTGCCAGGCAAGCGGGAGTGTCGGTCACAACCGTGTCCCGTGTATTGAACAACCGAGGTTATATTAGCGAAGAAACTCGCGAAAAGGTTTACCGTGTGATGAAGGAACTTGATTATCAGCCTAACGAGATGGCCCGGGCGTTATTTCGCAGAAAATCCAATATGATCGGTTTGATTATTCCCGATGTGTCTCATCCTTTTTTCAGTGAAATGACCTATCATTTGGAGTATTATGCGGATAAAGCGGGATATAAGCTGCTCTTATGCAATTCCAATCGGGATGTTCGCAAAGAGAGCAAATATATGGATATGCTGAAGAAAAACAAGGTCGACGCCATTATTACAGGCAGCTCTTTACTTGAAGTGGAGCATTATCTCAATCTGAATTTGCCTATCGTTTCACTGGATCGTGAAGTGGCAGACGATATTCCTGTCGTTTCCTCGGATAACGAGATGGGGGGCAGGCTGGCTACGCAGCTGCTGCTAGAGAAGAATTGTAAACAGCCGGCTTTTCTCTATCGAGGCATTGGTGGCCCGCACCATGTAGCTTTACTCGCTAACGGGAGGGCTCAGGGCTATGAAGAAGTGATGCGCAGCGCGGGAATTGAACCTATTCATCTGCAGCTCGATGCTGCCGCCAAGGAGGAGCAGGAGATTCAGGAAGAAATCATGCGTTTTCTGGAGGAGCATCCAGCCGTGGATGGCATTTTTGCAAGCAGTGATGTTATTGCTGCGGAAGCTTTGCAGGCCTCCCGACAGGCAGGGAAGCGTGTACCTGAGGATATGCGAATTATCGGCTATGATGATGTCAAGATAGCATCGCTGCTTAGCCCACGCTTGAGCAGTGTAAGTCAGCCGATTCAGGCGATGGCTGAACGAATTATCGAGCTTGTGGTCAAACAAATTAAAGGAGAAGAAATTTCGGGTACAAACCTGTTTCCGGTGCAGCTGGTAGAACGTGAGACAACATAAGAGGGGTGCTTTGCAGAAAGCACACCTTCTGTGCAGTGTATATGTCAACCGGTTGACATATAATTATACGTCAGGAGGATACAGAAATGGATTTTATCAATAGAGTTGTTCCAGAACTGCGGGCGGGTCTGCTTGGGCTTACGGTTATTCAGCTACCGGAGGATCTGATGAAAGCGCGGCTCGATGCGGCACCTGCTGTTCAGGTATCTGATGCTGTAGAGATTGAGGACGTATATATCCGAGGAGGGCACGGAGATGAGCTTCAGCTCCGCATATATACCCCGGTATATACAGAGCCCACAATAAAAATTACAGAAAGACCGGCGCTGCTTTGGATTCATGGCGGTGGAATGATACTCGGCAGCCCCGAGGGGGATGATCAGCTCTGCGCTGATTTTGCGACCCGTGCAGATTGCATCGTCATCTCGCCGAATTATCGGCTAGCGCCCGAGCATCCTTATCCTGCGGGACTTGAGGACTGTTATGCGACGCTGGAGTGGATATCCACCGAGGCCGAAGCAAGAGGAATCGACCGGAGCCGAATTGCTGTCGGAGGAGCCAGTGCAGGGGGAGGACTGGCCGCGGCGCTTGCCCTTTTGACGCGGGATCGCCGAGGACCGGAATTATGCTTCCAGATGCCTCTCTATCCGATGCTGGATCATCGGAACGTCACTTCGTCGAGCTATGAAATCACACATCCTTCGGTATGGAACCGGGCTCATAATCTGGCGGCATGGGAGATGTATCTCGGTCAGGACATGAAAGCGGATATTCCTGTGTATGCTTCTCCAAGCCTTGCTGCGGATCTCACAGGTCTTCCTCCTGCTTACATTTGCGTTGGTGAGCTGGACCTTTTTCGGGACGAGATTCTGGATTACGTTGCCCGTCTGGCCAGAGCAGGTGTTCAGGTGGAGTTTCATCTCTATCCCGGCTGTTATCATGCGTCAGAACATGTTGCTCCCGAAGCGGACAGCAGTAAGCGCATACGAAACGAATATATTGGACGTCTGGCTCAAGCTTTGAAGTCTCCAATTCAAAATATAGACAACCGCTGATTTTTGAAAAAACAAAACGTTTTACTGAAAGTATCGGACAGGACATAGCCCTACAATAAAGTTGTCATTGTCAAATGATAACCTTTGAATGAATACCGTGAAGGATTCGGGGAGGAAACAGGATGTTTGGGCTGGATGAAAGCATAAAGCTGGAGAGACGATCCAACGATCTCTTGGCCATCGGAGAACTGTTGGTTGATATGATATCCAATGAATATGGTGATCACGCTGGATCAGACGGGTACACCCGCTTTTTTGGAGGAGCGCCTTCCAACATTGCTATTAATGTCAAGCGGCTCGGGATTCGTTCACGTATCGCTTCAGCAGTTGGAGAGGATGGATTTGGCACCTTTCTACTGAGCCGTTTGCAGCAAGCGGGTATGGATACGGATGGCATTAAACGAGTGGGTGAAGCAACAAGCATGGTTGTCGTTAGCAAAAGCAAATCTACACCGATCCCCATTTTCTATCGGGCGGCCGATTTTCAACTGACCGTGGATGAGGCACTTACAAAATGGCTGCGTGATTCCTCCATCGTTCACTTTTCGTGCTGGCCTCTATCCAGGCAGCCCGCCAGAGCAACCATTGAACAGATTATTGCCGAGGCAAGGAAACATCATGTACTGATTGGTTTTGATCCTAATTTCCACAAGATGATCTGGCAACCCGGGGAAGATGGTGCTGCATATGTACAGTCGATCATCCCGCAGGTGGATGTCATCAAACCGTCCAAGGATGATGCGGATCGATTGTTTGGTGAGGCATCTACTGAGCAGCATTTACAGCGCTTTTTGGATCTGGGAGCACGGCTGGTTATTTTGACGTTGGGAGAAGAAGGTGCCCTGGTTTCCAATGGTGCAGAGACGGTAAAATTTGAGACGTGTGCAACAGAGGTTGTGGATACTACCGGGGCAGGGGATGCGTTCTGGTCCGGTTTTTATACCGCGCTCGTCAAGGGATATTCTCTTCGTGAAGCGTTAAAATCAGGTTTTGCCGTGAGTGCGTACAAATTGAAATATCCGGGTGCAATCGTAGAGCTGCCAGCTCTGGAGTATATTCGAGAACAGTACGGCATGGGAAAGGGTGGACACATTGCTTAAAAACCAGGTTCAATTAATTACCTATCCGGATTCGCTTGGCGGCAATTTAAGTACACTGAACCAGCTGCTCCAGACTGAACTTTCGGGTCTGTTTACCGGGGGAGTGCACATTCTGCCACCCTTCCCTTCATCAGGAGACCGTGGCTTTGCCCCGCTAACCTATCTGGAGATTGATCCGGCCTTTGGAACGTGGGAAGACATTCGCTCTATTGGTGAGCATACGGATGTATTGGTTGATCTGATGGTGAATCATATTTCACAGCAGTCTCCTTATTTTCAGGATTTCCTTCTGAAAGGCAGGGCGTCCGAGTATGCCGATCTGTTCCTGACACTGGACAAGGTATGGAAAGACGGAAATCCGGTTCAGGCAGATATCGATCAGATGTTTTTACGCCGGGAAGTGCCTTATTCCATCTTTGAGATCAAAGAAACGGGCCAGGAAGAGAAGGTCTGGACGACCTTTGGCAAAACGACGCCCTCGGAGCAGATTGATCTGGATATACGGGCAGCCATTACACAGCAGCTGCTGCGATCCTTTTTTGAAAATTTCAAAAAAAACAATGTCAAAATTGTCAGACTGGATGCTGTCGGTTATGTTATAAAAAAATTAGGCACGAGCTGTTTCTTCGTAGAACCGGATATTTATCTGTTCCTTGACTGGGTGAAGGCGCTCGCCGATGAACTGGAGATTGAATTGCTGCCGGAAGTACATGCCCATTACAGCATTCAGTACAAGCTCGCAGCATATGGCTGCTGGATTTATGATTTTATTCTGCCATACCGGGTGCTGGAGACGTTAATCAATCGTTCCGGCCGGGAGCTGTGTCAATATCTCCAGAACAGACCCGCCAATCAATTCACCATGCTGGATTGTCATGATGGCATCCCGGTCAAACCTGATCTGGACGGACTTATCCGTACAGAGGAGGCACAGAGGCTGGTAGATGTCTGTCTGGAGCGGGGAGCCAACCTCAGCCTCATTTTGTCGGATCAACACAAATCAGAGGATGGCTTCAATGTTCACCAGATTCGGTGCACGTATTACAGTGCCTTGAACGACGATGATGATGCATATCTGGCTGCACGAGCGATTCAATTTTTTGTGCCGGGTATTCCTCAGGTCTATTATGTCGGGTTGTTCGCCGGGGAGAATGATCTGGCGCGTGTAGCTGAGACGGGGGAAGGCCGCGAGATTAATCGTCAGAATTATACGCTGGAGGACATCAGGTCGCAGCTGGATAAAGAGGTTGTGCAGCGTCTGATGAAGCTGATCCGCTTCCGCAACACACATCAGGCGTTTCAAGGAGAATTCAGTGTACTGGAATCTTCGGATGACCAGGTCTGTCTAGGCTGGAAGCAGGAAGATGCGCAGTGCCGGTTGACCGTTGATCTCGGAACTTATCAATCGATCGTGCACTATACAGATGATTCAGGTCAGCTTGTCGAATATATTGTCTAATCATGTAGGTTGAAATCGGGTTGTTCTATCATCGTAGTGTCCGTGTAAACCGTCTTTAGTTCGATTATTATCCATAATCAGGGGGTTGCGAATATGGCTACTGTCCAGGTAAACTTTTTCTCAAAAAGCATGCGTAGAGAGGTGTCGTTTAACGCTCTCTTGCCCGTAGACCTGCCCGTCATTCCGGGCCAGTCGGAGACGGCAATACAGCAACAGCCTTTGAAGTCGTTATATCTGTTGAACGGATACTCTGGCAATCAGTGGGACTGGATCACCTTCACACGCATTCGTGAGCTAGCAGACCGATACCGGATCGCGGTATTTATGCCGGCTGGTGAAAATCATTTTTATGTCGACGATGAAGATAAGGGTGAGCTGTACGGACAGTATGTAGGCCAGGAATTAGTGGCATTCACACGTGAACTATTTCCTCTCTCCACCCGGCGTGAGCATACCTTTATTGGAGGTTTGTCAATGGGGGGATACGGTGCGATTCGAAACGGTCTGAAGTATGCGGAGCATTTCGGCGGAATCATCGCTTTATCCTCAGCCATCCTGCCTTACAAAATTGCAAATGCAGAGCCTGGTTATTCTGACGGCATAGCAGATTATAAATATTTTACCCGGGTTTTCGGTGATCTGAGCAAGCTGGAAGGCAGTGATAAAGACCCGGAAGCATTGGTGATGCAGTTAAAGGAAAGCGGAGCGCTGATCCCCAATATTTATATGGCCTGCGGCACGGAGGACTTTTTGCTGGATGTCAATCAGCGGTTTCGGGATTTCCTGCTGCGTGAGCATGTTCCTGTGACCTATACAGAGAGTGCAGGCGTGCACAATTGGGATTTCTGGAACGACTACATTACACTTGCGCTGGACTGGTTGGCATCAAACGAACCATCAGAACAATAAAAGGTAGCTGAAACTATACATTATGACAAGCCTCTGAGGGTCGTGCGTTATGCATCGACTGTTCAGGGGCTGTCTGATTATTGCAAAGTGAATAATGCAGGTGAGAGTTAGGCGTTAAGAGTGAGAGATAAGAGATAAGAGATAAGAGAAGAGGGAACGCATGCAGAGAAAACATTCATTCCGTAGCCGAAGCATTGTATTCAGATTGTACACCCAGATCACGGTTATTTTGGTTATTCTCTTTGCTGCGCTTCTTCTGAGCAACATCTATTCCCTTCAGGTGGTACAGAAAAATATCGTCAGCAATTCAGAGCATACGCTGGCCATTTATACGGAATCGATTCATAACAATCTGGATATCTATGCCAAGGATCTGATGGAGGTATTTGAAAATCAAGCTGATTTTGCCAGAGATTACGGGGAACAATACGCTTCTTCCGGTCATACGGGAGATTATTTCAAAGAATTAAGACTGATCAATGCGCTGAAGTCCAAGATGTCGAATAATTATGCCAGTGACGGCATGTTCATTCAGATTGCCCGGGACGAGAGAGTGCTCACCTTATTCGGCAATCGGATCAACTCTTCGAACAAGCTGGCTCTGGCGGATGAATTGAAGCATCAAAACTGGACAGAAATGCAGGTACAGGGGAATCAGGAGGGGCAGTGGAGCGTGGTAGAGGTGAATCACGTTTATTATCTGTTCAAATGGATTTCATACGGTGAGGTGAGCTTCGGCACGTTTGTCCAGGCAGATCACTTGATCTCTTTAACCAGTCGTGAAGCAGAACCTGCCAGTCAGTTTGTACTCAGCGATCAGGATGGACGCATTCTCACACCGATGTCCAGTCAGGCAAGCTTGGCAAAAAAGAATCTCGACATGACCAAGCAGGAGCTGGGCAATCGTTATCTTTTTGTGAGCAGGCCCATTGCCGAATTCGGGCAAATCACCAATATTGTGATGAAACAAAGTATGTTTTCCGGACTGAAGCTTATTCAGTGGCTGATCATCGGTCTTGGGGCTGTTTCGATTATTGTCGTACCCTTGGTCATGCGATTTATCGCAAAAGAGATGCTGCGTCCGATTCTGGAATTGGTGAAGGCTGCAAAAGAGGTAGAAAAAGGCCAGCCAGCCTTCCCGCCGCCCTCCAGAGCGTACTCTGTTGAATTCATGAAGCTGTTTCATGCCTTTCAATCCATGGTACATGAGATTACACGTCTGAAGATTCAAAGTTATGAAGAGAAGATCGAGAAGAGCCGTGCAGAGCTGAAGGTGTTACAGATGCAGATCAGACCTCATTTTTATCTCAATGCAATCTCCACCATCTCCAGTCTGACTTATCAACATCGGAATGAAGAGATCAGGCGTATGATTCAGATGCTGTCCCGTCATCTTCGTTATATGTTCCGGGCTGAGCAGATGCTTGTCAGCATTAATGAAGAGATGAATCATGTTGAAAACTATATTCGCATGCAGGAAATACGCTACCCGGATCAGATTTTTTATATGACTGATCTGGAGCCGGAAGCAGGTCAAGTTCGTATTCCGCAGCTTTTGCTTCAGACCTTTGTGGAAAATTGCTTCAAGCATGCTCTAACTTATGGAGAGCTGTTATCTATATTTATCCGGGTGCATGTGGAGAGGAAGACAGACGGGGAGATGTACGTTCACATCGTCATCGAGGACAATGGTGAAGGATTCCCGGAAGCCTGGCTTCAGCAAACCTCTTCTTCGGAGATGACTAAGCACGAGGGTGAGCATGTCGGTATTGCAACCATCCGCAGAACGCTGCAATTATTGTACAAACAGGATGATCTGCTGCTGCTGTCGAACGGCGAAGAAGCAGCGGGAGCCAAAATTGACATATGGATACCCGTCCCGGATAACTCTAGTGCTGCATCAGGTATGAAAGTGGGGGAAGTATAGATGCAATGTATGCTGATTGATGATGATATTCCTACCGTTCAGGTATTGCGAGAGATTATTCCCTGGCCTTCTTATGGTTTTACGGACGTGTCACAGGCGCACTGTGTTCAGGATGCACAAATGCTCTTTGCCGCGGGTGTTCCTGATCTCGTTATTTGTGATATCGAGATGCCCAGAGGTTCAGGCATTGAGATGATTCAATGGATCAGGGAGCGGGGGTATGACTGTGCTTTTATTTTTTTTACATGTCACGAAAGCTTTGATTTCGCGTCCACGGCGATCTCCTTCGATGCGGATTCTTATCTGCTCAAACCTCTGAATCAGGAAAAGCTTGAAGCAGCTGTCATGAAGGCTGTTGGCGGCTTGAGGTGGAGAAGACAGATGGGGGAGTATCAGAAGTTTGGCAAGGCATGGCTGAAAAATAAAGGTTTGGTGGAGGCTGGCTTCTGGACGGATATATTAATGGCGACGATTGCCCCGCGGCTGGACCTGATTCAGGGGGAGATTCTCAAACGGGAACTGACGATTCGAACAGAGCAATCCTATGTGCTGGTGCTGATTAGTGTATTTCTATCCGAAATTGATGAAAGATGGAATGAAAGTACGTTCCGTTATGCTTTTGCCAATCTCAGCTCGGAGATTATGCTGCTGCGGCTTCATTATGACCGGATCGTTTCCTATCAGAAAAACAGCATGCTGTATGTTGCCGTGGTAATGGATGAGGACTACGTTAGCCGAACACAGCTGGAGGAACGCGCCCGGCTGCTCATTCAATTAATGAATGAATATTTGAAATGTATGGCAACCTGTTATATTAGCGAGCTCCAGTCGATTGACGAATTGTGCGGGGCAAAGGCAGAACTTGAACGCATGGACCATTCGAATGTCATGTTTCGAGGCAAGGTCCACCTGCAGCAAGAGGTATTTCAGCGGGAGTGTCAGCAACGATTTGATCTGGATACAGTTTATTACACAAGCCTCTTTGTTGAGCGGGAGAAGGCGCAGATTGTGAACCGTCTCAAAAAAGATTTGGAGCAACTTGCTGCGCAGCAGCGGTTGGATGCGGAGATGCTGTATGTCATACGCGAGGATTTCATGCAAGTGGTGTATGCCATTTTGGCTCAGAACCATGTACAGGCTCACCAGCTTTTTACCGATCGGCTTGCCCAGCAGTTATATGTGAAATCCGAGCATAGCATTTTTGATTTTATGAAATGGGCTCATCTTGTCACCGAACGTACCATCGAAACGATTAAGCAGAATCAGCGCTCGGAAGGAATTGTAGACAAGGCAAAGCGTTATATTGATGAGCATTACACCAGAGATCTGAATCGTGAAGAGGTGGCAGCCAGCGTATTTCTAACCCCGGACTATCTTGCCAAAATGTTCAAACAAGCGACAGGGCTGACGATGAAGGAATATTTGAATGAAGTTCGAATTAAATCGGCCAAGCGTATGTTAATTGAAAGTCAATTAAGCGTGGGGCAGATTGCAATGGAAACGGGATATGATACGATTTCTTATTTTTCTACCGTATTCAAAAAGCTTGCAGGAGAAACACCGAACGCATTCAGAGCCAGACATCGTGATATGCAGTGGAATAATGACGTTTAACGTGTTAGATGGTCAATTAGCGTATACAGATACAGGATAAACTCTGCTTCATACGGAGCAGGGTTTTTGTTATTTCCAGACATCAGGCGGCTGCATCCCGTTTTTATGAAAAAACAGAACGTTTTTGTTAAAGCCGCTGAGGGCTCAATTTTATAAAATGAAAACGAATACAAGCACGACACAAGGAGGTCATGAAACAAGATGAAAACAAAGAGATTATGGGGTTCCCTGTTATCATTGGTGCTTTGCGGTTCCTTGCTGGCAGGATGCGGGGCAGAATCTTCATCTTCAACTGCACAAGAGGGGGACGGCTCGCAGAAGGTGGAAAAGGTCGTATTCGCGATGCCTTCATTCAATCGCATTCCTGATGATATCAGTAAAATTACAGCCGCCATCAATGCAATCACCGTTCCGAAAATTGGTGTTGAGGTTGATTTCAGATTATATGGTCCGGCGGATTATGCGCAGAAAGTGAATCTTGCATTGCAAAGCGGCGAGCAGATGGATGTTTTCACAACGCTGGGGCAATTCACAAACTATGTATCCAAAAACCAGCTGTATCCGCTTGACGAATTGCTGCCGCAATATGGCAAGGAGCTGACTCAGATTCTGGAAAAGGATTTTGGCCCAAATCTGCTGGATGCAACGACCATGGATGGACATATCTACGGCATCCCAGTGAATAAAGGCATGTCCTTGCCAACGAACATTGTGTACAATGCCGACATGCTGAAGGAAGCTGGCATGACTTCCGATCAAATCTCGTCACTGGATGATCTGCCTGCGGTATTCGAAGCGGTCAAGCAAAAACACCCGGATGTCATTCCTTTTGGACCAGTTAATGTGAACCCGAGTGACACGAATCTGGTGTTGGCGCTGAAGGGCATGCACAAGATTGATTTTCTGTCAGATACTACGGGAATCGGTGTTGTCGTAGGCAACGACGGGAAGGTTCAAAACTTCTATGATACAGAGGCGTTCAAACAGGGTGCTCAAATGATACGTGACTGGTTTGAAAAAGGTTATCTGGAGAAGGATGCGGCTACAACGTCTATTTCCTTCTCGGATACGATCGCTTCTGGTCGCGGCTTCTCTTTCCTGGGGGGATACAGCGGCATGGAGGCCGCCAAAGCGCTTAGTGCACAAACGGGCAAAAACCTGGAAATGAAACGTTTGGTACCGTATTACTTTGATACCAGTGCGGTCAATCTGGTGAGCTGGATGGTGTCCAGCACGACGAAAGCTCCTGAGGGCTCGGTTAAATTTCTCAATATGCTGTACACCGATCAGCAGTTGATTAATACGATCCTCTACGGCATTGAAGGAGAGGACTATGTCAAGGTGGATGAGCACCACGTGAAGTTCCCGGATGGCATGGATGCGTCGACCGTTCCCTATACAGCTATGCTGAGCACGGGCATCGTCGGTTCGGAATCGCTGCAATACCAGCTGGAAGGTGTGAACTGGTCTGATGTGGAGCTGAAGCTGAAGGAGAACAAGGAAACAGAGCGTTCGCCGTATTTCGGCTTTATCTTTGATCCAAGTGAAGTCAAAACACAGATGAGCGCCGTAACTAACGTGGTCAATCAATATCTGCCTGCGCTCGTAACCGGAGTGCTTGATCCGGATAAAACCATTCCACAATTCGTAAAAGCTTTGAACGATGCGGGGGCCCAGGATATTATCGCGAGCAAACAAAAGCAACTGGATCAATGGATTGCAGAACATCAGAAATAAAATGTGGATGAACGTTTAATGTGGAGCGGCGGTGTATGGCCTTGGAACGCGCCCCGCTCTTCATTAAGGAGGAGAATGGAGCAATGACTGTGAAAACCAAATCCGGAGGGATAAGAAAAACACTGCCTTTACTGCTGCTCGCTGCACCTGGTCTGCTGTATTTTCTGATCAACAATTATTTGCCGATGGCCGGCATCTTTATCGCTTTCAAGGATGTGAACTACGCCAAAGGTATCTTTGGAAGTGACTGGGTGGGCTTTGACAATTTCAAATTTTTGTTTCAGACAAGTGACGCCTGGATTATGACACGCAACACACTGTTGTACAATCTGGCCTTTATTGTGCTTGGTACGATGCTGTCGATTGCCATTGCCATTCTGATGTCGGAGTTGTTAAAAAGCGTATGGTCCAGAATGTTTCAGTCCGGCCTTGTTTTACCCAATCTGATCTCGATGGTTGTACTGTCTTATATCGTATTTGCTTTCCTGAATGCAGACAGCGGTTTTATCAATAATTCGATCCTGAAGCCGCTTGGCATTCCCGAGATTAACTGGTATTCAGAAGCAAAGTATTGGCCCTATCTACTGGTGTTTATTCAGCTGTGGAAGACGGCAGGATACGGCTCTATCGTGTATATCGCTTTTATCTCCGGCATTGATAAAAGCATCTATGAAGCGGCCAAAATTGATGGTGCAGGCAAGCTCAAGCAGATTCGCATGATTACACTGCCTTTGCTCAAGCCAACCATTATCATACTGACTCTGATGTCCATTGGACGTATTTTCAATTCTGATTTTGGCTTGTTCTATCAGGTGCCGATGAATGCCGGGGCATTATACAGCACCACACAGACGATTGATACGTATGTGTACCGGGCGTTGATGCAGGTCAATGATATCGGGATGTCAGCAGCTGCGGGCTTATATCAATCCATTGTGGGATTTGTTTTGGTGATGGTTGCGAATGCCATTGTCAAAAAAGTTAATCCTGAGAATGCATTATTTTAGGGGGAAACACCATGATACAAACCAAGGGTGAACGCGCTTTTCATGTGTTTTCCATCGCTGCTATGGCTGTGTTTACGCTGCTTGCTTTTCTGCCTTTTATTCTGATCATCATGGCATCCTTCACGGATGAAGCGTCGTTAGTTCGAAACGGCTACAGCTTCTTTCCAGAAAAAATGAGCATGGATGCTTATGTATACATGTGGTCCTCAGCATCTACATTTGTCCGTGCTTATGGGGTATCCTTTCTAGTCACTGTGTTGGGAACGGCGCTTGGGTTGTTAATTACCAGCATGCTCGCTTATCCGATGTCGCGTCAGGACTTTAAATACCGCAATGTGCTGGCCTTTATCGTGTTTTTCACCATGCTGTTCAGCGGGGGCATTGTGCCTTCCTATATTTTGTGGACCAAGTATTTTCAGATTAAAGATACGCTGGCAGCGCTTATTATCCCGAACCTGCTAACCAATGGATTCTACGTGCTGTTAATCCGAAATTTTTATAAAAATAATATCCCTGTTGAGCTGATTGAGTCAGCTCAGATCGATGGAGCCTCGGAGCTTCGCATTTTCTATCGCATGATGCTGCCTCTTTCTGTACCGGTTCTGGCGACCGTTGGATTATTTATGGGACTGGCTTATTGGAATGACTGGATTAATGCTTTATATTTTATAACCAAACCCCAGTACTACGGAATTCAGAATATGCTGATTCGTTTGATGAATAACATTCAGTTTCTGAAATCAGGCCAGGCCAGCAGCATGCTGGGTGCCAATGCAGCTGAGCTGCCGAGTACAGCGGTACGGATGGCTATGGCAATCATCGGGATCTTGCCGATCCTGGTCGTATTTCCTTTCCTTCAAAAGTATCTGACCAAGGGCATTATTGTTGGTGCAGTTAAAGGTTGATCACCAGCTGAAAGGCTGAAGTCCAAGGAGGATCATAAATGAATGTACAGCAAGTGATGGAAACGGTGATTCAGGATTCCTGCGGAGATCAGCGTCTGCCTAGCACGGGAGATGTGCTTGTCGCTGGAGAAGCAGGCATGAAGGTAACAGGCATTGTGACCACATATATGGCAACGGCCGATGTAATTCGGCAGGCTCATGCCATAGGAGCTAATCTGATTATTACACATGAGCCGAGCTTTTATACGGGAGCAGATCAGCTGGACTGGGTACAGCAAGATCCTGTATACGAAGCCAAGCGAAAGCTTATCGAGGAATGCGGTATGGCGATCTGGCGATACCATGATTACATGCATATGGCACAGCCGGATCGAATATACACGGGATTGATCAAGGAGCTGGGATGGGAATCCAGACAGGTCGATTATCCGTATCCATGGATTTATGAGATGGATTCGTTGAAACTGCGTGATCTGGCTGAGGAATTGAAGCAAAAGCTGCATATGGATGTTATACAAATTGTAGGAAACCCTGATATGACATGTTCTCGTATTGGCATTCTTGTTGGTGGAGGAAGCCTGGGGTTAGGCAAGGAGTCGATGCCAATGGAGCTTATGCGAGAACAAAACCTGGATGTCATGATCTGTGGCGAGATTACGGAATGGACGCTGTGCGCATATGTCAACGATGCAGCCATGCTTGGATTAAACAAGGCAATGCTGATCATCGGACATGAACGCAGCGAAGAGTGGGGCATGAAACATATGGCCGATTGGCTGCAGCCCCTTGTTGGTGAGATTCCAGTGCATTTTCTGGATGCCAAAGAGCCTTTTCTGTACCTGTGATAAGCTGCAATTCAAACTGTATAGAATTTGAAGTTCATCGTAAAGCCTGCGGATGCAGGCTTTTTGGCGTTGGAGGCATCGACTTAGAATGAATTGGGAACGCGAACTTACATAGAAGTGGTGATGGAATCAAACAATGAGAAGACGAAGTTCAAAAGGAGGCAGCAGGGGATGAAGGAAAATGATATTAAGCGAAAAAATAGCGGGGACAGGTATTCTGCTACCTGGGGATTTCGGTGGGCAATTCTGCTTTGTGTGGCAGGTTTAATCAGCGTAACAAGCGGTTCCGGAGTATCCGCCAGTCCGGATGGCGTATCATCCGCTCAGCCTAATCGAATGGCGATTATTATTGATGATATGGGCAATGACATGAAGGGAACTGCCGAAATTCTAAATATGCCGGTCAAGCTGACTGTGGCGATTATGCCTTTTTTGCAAACAACCAAGAAAGATGCAGCGGCGGCGCATGAAAAAGGAATGGATGTCATTGTTCATATGCCGATGGAACCGAAGAAGGGAAGACCGGAATGGCTTGGTCCGGGGGCAATCACTTCCAATCTGACAGATGAGCAGGTGCGGGAGCGTGTGGAAAAAGCCATTGATGATGTCCCTTATGCCATCGGCATGAATAATCATATGGGGTCAAAGATTACATCTGATAAGCGCATTATGTCCATCGTGCTGGATGTCTGCCGGGAGCGCGGTCTGTTTTTTGTAGATAGCCGGACCAATTTTCGTTCTGTTGTAGGTGAACTGGCCGCTTCCAAAAACATGCCTCCTGTTGGCAACGATATTTTCCTGGATGATCAGAACTCCAAGGCACATATTCGTAAACAGCTTCATCTGGCAGCCCAGCGTGCGGTTGACAAAAAAAGCTGTGTTGTCATCGGTCATGTGGGACACACAGGCATGAACACCTCTGCCGTGATTCGAGAGTCTATATCAGGTTTGCAAAATAAGGTTCAGTTCGTAGGCATCAGCGATCTGGTGCGGGATGTGTGGCACTGGCAGGCAGCGCCTACACTACCGACAGATAATAAATAATGCCGTCTGCAATAGATTGCGCGATTCGTTTCTGTTCTTTTGGATCACTGATTCTGGCTCGATCAGCAGCATTGCTTAGAAATCCGGTCTCCACAATGACCGCAGGCTGCTTCACATAATTCAGCAAGTAAAATGGTTTGCCCCATACCACTTCACGATGTGTGCCGCATGAACGATTCATTGCATCCTGAATCGACTGCGCTAGCAAGTAGCTGCGACCTTCTTTCTGGTGCAGAACGACAGGTCCGTGTGTAGCCGCACGCGGGCTCCAGTTCGCATGAATGCTGACGACAATATCGGTGCTCACTTCTTCGCTGAGGCTCTTACGCTGTGCCAGATCTCTGATATGCCGTGAACGGCTGTTCAGCCAGCGGTTCTCATCACTAAGCGCATAATCGCCGAGACGATTAATGATAACTGCATACCCTTTGCTGCGGAGCAGCAGGTAAATTTTTTGACTAATCGCCAGATTAATATCTTTCTCCAGCACACCGGCCTCGGTTGTACCGCCATCAATACCGCCATGTCCAACATCCAGCAGGATCACTGGTGCTGCAAAAGCATGATGGCTTGAGCGATAAGCATCTCCATCCGTGATCGGCATCATTGAAGGCTGGTGAACCGGAGATGGCTTGGCTTGTATCGGCACTGAAGCAAAGCAAATATCTGTATTGGAAAAAGAACAAAAACCGATCAGCAAGGCCGCAGTTGCGGCCAGCAGTTTATACATGGACACACACTCTCCTTCATAATTAGGGATCTGTAGCAGATTCGGGGCGTTGTGGATACCTTTGGCATTAGACTGTGCAATCTGATGTATTTCATACGCGGCTGTTTAAAAAATGTTTAGGTTGATCCTGTCCAGCGCACAATAGAAGTGTACGATAAAGGAGGGCGGCTATATGGCTAAAGGTGATGAGCTTGTCAAATACATTACACAGCGCGTCGTGCATTATATGGACACACCGAAGGATGAGCGAAAGGAACGAAGAGCGCAGAGCAAAAGGAAAGAGCCGTGGTCAATGAAGTGGTTTGGCATGATTCCGTTTGCGGTTTCGCTCTGGGTTGGTCAAAAAGAAAGCAGCATGAAATCGAAGCACCGTAAACACCGCTCGTCCAACAAACGAGAACACACATGAAATACGGTTACAGTGAAGCCCTTTTTATCTGTCGACACACCTAAGAAGACGCCATCCGAAAAGGGGCGTCTTCTTTGTGTTGGTTGTTACGGGTTAATCATATAAAAATGTCCATCATTCCGCAGTGTATTAAATGGAACAAACCGCTGAACCGAATGCGTGCCACCTAACGCCACGTAAAGAATAGAATCAGAATCTTGGTGCCACCACTGATGCGCGCTTACCGGCAATGGACCGCCATAGAACAGATTACGTTCTCCTGCTGAAAAGACAAGGGCCTCATTCTGCTTGTACTGCAGCGATTTCTCGATATGAGCAGGCTGGAGCGGTTCCGATGTCAGCCAAGCCAGCTGCAGGGAAGGATCAAACGCCGGATGCGTGTATACCTGATTTGTTCTCACGACTGTCCCAGCGGAGTTATGCTGCGGTTCAAGCAGTTTACCAGCGCCCCATGATGAGGGTGGAGCATTGTTCTCCAATTGAAGTAACGTATGACCCGGTAACAAATCACCATTGGACGCATCCACGTACAAGGCGTCCTGATTTGGGTATTCCAGCTTCCAGTACGCAAGCAGGGGAGGAGCGTAATGTGCTGTAATCTTCCCGCCAGCAGCCTGAACTATCGCCTGCTCCAGATGAAGCCGCTCCAGTGCTTGTCCCAGCAGCTCGTTATCATACAGAGCTTGTTCCCCCTGACCATACTCGCTGAGTGTAAGTTCTCCCAGACTTGTAACTGAAATAATCATATATCCGACACGTTTATCAGAAATGCTGGCCTGAACAAACCAGCCATGCGTTCCGGGTCCCAATGGATAATAGTCCAGCCTGGCAGCAAGCCAGTCCGAATTGGACGTGCCGAGTGCATGTGCCTGCTGCTCTGCATATTGCTCTACGGCAGCAGGGGCCAGATGGCTTGTTGGTGCAGTCGCATAGGCTGTGGGCCAGAACGAGCATACAGCAAAGCTGATCATCACACTCAGGAGCACGTATATGCGTCTTTGAATACGGCTTTGTTTTTGTGCGATAGTACTCTTCACATCAACACCTTCTTCCTGATTTAATTGTAGAGGCTCCTTATTGCAAAGGATGCTGCAACATGTCGGTCAGGCAATCATAAATAAACACTACTTTTGCCAGCATTTGCAGGAAAAGTAGTGTGCTCGTCTATCTTAGATGAAACATGCCGCTGCTGATTGCAGTGACCTTCACCTTTGGCTCATATTGCCAGATCATCTCGGTACGCCGTGTCTCATACTGCCGTTTCATCGCCTCGCGATCCATAACCGCCTGTTTTGCTTTTTCCTGCTCCGTGTCAGCCTGCTCCTCGGCAGGAGTCAGGGCAGGTTCAGCAGCAAGCTCTGCATCACTCGCAACTGGCTCGAGCATGCCCCGAACCCGATTGTTGACAGCCTGCACAGGAGAGGCTTCAGGTGGGGAAGGGACAGTCTGATTATTGGAAGCTTCACGCACAGTTAATCGATTGGCAATGGCCCGGGCTTCTTCTGTTTCTTCGGACTTCTCAACCTCAGGCATATCTTCCCTCAGCACCGCCTCATAATACGCATCGACTACATCCAGCTCCATTTGCAGCCGTTCCTGAGCTTTTTCCGCCCAGCTGTAATCCAGCTTGCTTAACTGACGGGTCAGATGTGATTCGAGTGCTGCTCCTGCGTCCGCCAAAGATATTTTGGGTGCCTGGGCATGCATATTCTCGGCCAATCTTGGGCTAAGGTCACGCCGGCTCAGCTTGCTGCCAAAGTTCTCAACAATCTCGCCTGAACGCAAGGAAATGCCGAGAAAGTGAAGTTCCTCCCGTTTCAGGTCACAGGCAAACTCGATTTTGAAGCAAACGCCGAGCCAAGGCTCATACACAGCAGGAGCTGTCGCACGAATCTGTCGTTTGGCAGCCTGCTCAAACAGATTGACAAAAGCTCCGCCTTCACGGGCCGCTGCAAAAATCTGCTGTAATCTGCGGCTGCCATACACAACGTCTTCACGCAAAATACGACCAGGACCGAGCTGCGGCATGGATGGTGTAATGCCAAAATATCGCCCGAGAATAGTATCTTTGGGTGCGCTGGAGTCCGTTTCAGGTACTGCTGGAGCAGGCTGTGCTGCCTTCGCTTTTGCTTCCGCTGCTTCCATCATCTGCTGATAGGCCTCCGGGTCAAAAACAAAGGTAAAAGACATCGTCTCCGGCTCCACACCGACTCGTTCTACAAACCCCCAGTAATAGGGGCGGTTGGTTAACGCTTTATCTGCCTCAGGCGACAGCTTGACCGTCACATGGGCGGGTGATCTTTCAAGGATTTGACAATCGAGAGCTTCAAGATAAGTCAGGACATAAGCCTGTATTTCATGTGATGACATCGTCATGGATATCAGCGTCCTCCTTTGTGAAGATCAAGTTTGGTGATCAGAGGAACTTCACTGGCAACGTCGCGTTGAATGGAATGCAGCGACTGCCCGAGCGAATCCATTTTGCGGCGAATATCGTCCTCGTTCTCGGATTCCAGCATAATTTTGTACAGACTTTTCTCAATAGATTCATTTTTCTCCAGCCGCTCCAGAATGACGTCCAGACCGCCAATGACCATCTCGAACATGTTGATCTTCTCATGCAGAAGATTCAGAATGTGCTCTTCAATCGTGCCTTTGGTGGACAGGTTGAAAATATTAACGTCGTTCTGCTGACCTAGCCGGTGAACCCGGCCAATTCGCTGCTCTACCCGCATCGGGTTCCAGGGCAGATCAAAGTTGATCATGTGATGACAGAATTGCAGGTTGATGCCCTCACCACCCGCTTCGGTTGCAATCATCGCCTGTACACGTCCGCGGAAAAGATCCATCATCCAGTCTTTTTTTCCCCGGTTCATGCCGCCCCGATAAGGCACAGCTGTAAGCCCGTTATTCCGAAAATAGTTCAGCAAATACTCCTGCGTCGCCCGGTATTCCGTGAAGATAATGACCTTTTCATTCATATCGCGAATCAGTTCCATCGTTTTTTCGGCTTTTGTATTCTCCTTGATCGCCTTGATGTGTGCGACGAGCTCCCAGATTTTATCTCGCAGCGGAGAATCGAGCGGCAGCTTCTTCGACAGATTGACAAGAGTTACAAACACGGCATCCCGGCTACTGCATACTTCCCGCTGCAAAGTGACGAGGGAGAGCATGCTGCTGAGATTGCCGCCGGCCTCCTGATACTGGTCTTTTACAAAGGAGGTGACTCCATCGTAAAGCGCCTGCTCCTCAGGGGAGAGACGAAGACCGACGTTAGAAACATTACGTTTGGTGAACTGTACCGGGCCTTCGCCGCGTCTGTTACGGATCATGACCTTGGACAGCTCATCCTTGAGCTGCTCCTGATTTTTGGGCACCCGTTTATCCACTACAAAGTTGGCGGCAAAATCCCCCTGACGACCCAGCTGACCTGGCTTCAGCAGATTGATCAGATTAAACAGCTCGCTCATATCATTCTGCACAGGTGTAGCGGTGAGCAGCAGGCAATATTTTTTGCGTAACTGCAGCATGAATTGATAGTTGGTCGTTTTTTTGTTTTTAAGTTTATGTGCTTCATCAATGATGATCATGTCATAGTCCATACTTAACAGCATATCTTTGTGCGGGTCCCGTTTGGCCGTATCCATCGAGGCTACGACCACATCATTTTGCCAGGAGTACGCTTTTTTCTGCGCTACGGCAGGAATGCCGAATTTCGAATTGAGCTCACGCACCCATTGAAGCACAAGGGATGCAGGCACAAGAATTAACACCTTCGATACCAGACCACGCACCATATATTCTTTCAGAATAAGGCCAGCTTCGATTGTTTTGCCCAGACCCACCTCATCGGCAAGAATGGCACGGCCTGACATTTCAAATAATACTTTGCGTGCCGTATCCATCTGGTGAGGCAGCGGGGTTAAATCTTGCAGATGCTTCAGACATTGAATTTCGTCAAAATTAGGGATCAGATTTGTTTCTTCAGCCTGAATGCCAAGTTGAAGGAGGCGATAGTCTCCCCATGGGCCGCCTTTATCCAGACGGGATTCGAGCTGGTCCAGCCAGCTTCGATCAAACTCAAGCGGCACGGGTATTTCAGCTGCAGGCTGTTTGAGGTGATGCGGATGTTTCCGATTCATGCTGCGTCCTCCCCTGTCATGCTATATAGATGACGTTTTATTTCGTAGGTAATAGTATGGACGAACGAACGCCAGTTCATAACCTGTAGTGCAATTCCGTCATGCTGCCGATGGACATTCTCAAAAAATTCACAACCTGCGCAAGAGAGCGTATAAGAGAATAGGAGAGAGCTTGGACGAGTACATGTTCCTCTAATCATAAATCTATGACAAAAATCACATGGAAAATCAATATATTGTGTAATATACTGGGTTTATATCACTATATGTAGTGTTTTTGCATATTTTATTCGCAGGTGCGAAGTGAATCAGAAGAATAATCTATTCGGGAGGGTGATTGGAACGATGACGTCCAACAATACACAAACGAATCAACAAGAATATAGTCCGAATAAACACAAGCACAGGCTGGAAGGGCTCAGCGAGAAAATATTTCTCGATCGCTATGCATGGAAGGACGCAGATTCCTCACATGCAAAGGTCGGAGATACCGTGCTTGTTCTGACCAAGGACGATCCCAAGTTCCCAATGAAGGAAGTAGGAGAGATCGTAGAGCGGCAGGGACAGCAGGTCAAGGTGCGAACGCGAAGCGATGCAGTTATTGAGACGGATGTGGAGAAGCTGACATTGACCATCGAGAAAACACCCGAAGAGATGTGGGACCGACTGGCCAAAGCCGTTGCCTCTGTTGAAACAACACCGGAGCAGCGCGCTATCTGGGAAAGCCGATTCCGCTCGGTGCTGGAGGACTGGAAGCTGGTTCCGGGTGGACGTATCGCGGCCGGGGCAGGGGCGAGCGAAGAGCTGACGCTGTTTAACTGTTATGTCATTCCTTCTCCGCAGGACAGCCGGGGCGGCATCATGAAGACGCTGACGGAAATGACCGAGATTATGGCTCGCGGGGGTGGCGTGGGCATCAACCTGTCTTCGCTGCGTCCGCGGCGGGCTGTCGTAAAAGGGGTGAATGGTTCGTCAAGCGGCTCTGTATCCTGGGGGGGCCTGTTCAGCTATACGACTGGGCTCATCGAACAGGGCGGCAGTCGTCGCGGTGCGCTGATGCTGATGATGAACGACTGGCACCCGGACGTGCTGGATTTTATTACGGTCAAACAAACGATGGGTCAGGTAACCAATGCGAATCTGTCGGTTTGCGTGAGCAATGCATTCATGGAAGCCGTCAAGCAGGACGGCAATTGGGAGCTTGTTTTTCCCGATACCCATGACCCGGACTACGATACGGCATGGGATGGCGATCTGAGCAAATGGAATGAAGCAGGTCACAAGGTCATCTCCTATCGGACGGTAAAAGCACGTGAAATATGGCATACTATTATTGAATCTGCCTGGAAATCGGCGGAGCCTGGCGTTGTATTTATGGAGTATTACAACCAGATGTCCAACAGCTGGTATTTCAATCCGATTATTTGTACAAATCCTTGCGGAGAACAGGGCCTTCCAGGCTGGGGAGTGTGTAATCTGTCAGCGATTAACCTCTCCAAATTCTATGATGAAACGAATCATGATGTGGCGTGGGAGGAATTGGCGGAAACGACTCGCATCTCGGCCAGATTTTTGGACAATGTGATTGATGCGACGCCGTATCATTTTGAAGAGAATCGACTTAATCAGCAGCGCGAACGCCGGGTGGGGCTGGGCACAATGGGGCTGGCGGAGCTGATGATCAAGCTGCGTATCCGTTATGGCAGCCCGGAGTCACTTGAATTTCTGAATCAATTGTATGGCTTCATGGCAAAGGAGGCCTATCTGGCTTCGGCGGACATTGCTGCGGAGAAAGGTGCATTTCCGGCGTTTGAGGTAGAACCTTACTTGCAGAGCGGATTTATGAAACAGATGACGGAGGTGTACCCGGAGGTCGAAGAGGCGATCCGTGAAAAAGGGATTCGTAACGTGACGCTGATTACTCAGGCACCTACGGGCAGCACGGGAACGATGGTGGGCACATCGACAGGCATTGAGCCGTATTTTGCCTTTAAATATTTTCGTCAGAGCCGTCTCGGGTATGATGAGCAGTTTGTGCCGATTGCCCAGAACTGGCTGGAGCAGCACCCCGGTGAACCGCTGCCTGATTATTACGTAACGGCGATGGATCTCTCGGCTGAAAATCATATTCGCGTACAGGCCGCCATTCAGAAATGGGTGGACAGTTCGATATCGAAAACGGCGAATTGCCCGGCTGATTTTACGTTGCAGGATACGGCAGAGCTGTATGAGCTTGCCTTTGAACTCGGCTGTAAAGGGGTAACGATCTACCGGGATGGCAGCAGAGATGTGCAGGTGCTCTCCACGTCGAAGAAAGAAGACAATGAAAATGAGCAGGAAAATGAAAGCCCGGCTTCCGATCAGCATACAGAGGACATGGAGAAAAAACAGGTTACGCACCGTGACGAGGCTGCGAATGTCCTGGATAAACAATACAAACGCCGTCCGCAGGTGCTGCACGGTGCAACGTACAAGATTAATACACCATTTGGAATGGCATACATTACGATTAATGATCTGGACGGAACGCCCGGAGAAATCTTTCTCAACGTAGGAAAGGCAGGCTCGGACGTGTTTGCCATGGCAGAAGCGTTGGGCCGTGTATGCTCACTGTTCCTGCGGTATGGCGACCACGGTCACAAGGTGGAGCTGCTGATCAAACATCTGAAAGGCATAGGCGGTTCAGGGGCGATCGGCTTCGGAGCCAACCGGGTGGAGTCAATTGCAGATGCCGTTGCCAAAGCGTTGGAAAGTCATGTGCAGATAAATGAGGATGAGAACAATACTGGTGTGGTCGAAGGTGTACAGGAAGTACAGGGTAAAGGGAAAGTACCCCTTATCCAGACCCAGGTGCAGCATTTGCATTCGACAAACCCGGAAGATACGGGAGTTGAGGTGGATGGACAGAAGGCTATGATCCAATCCATCGATTTATGTCCTTCATGCGGCTCGGCGTCTCTGATCAATATTGAGGGCTGCAAAACATGCAGCAACTGCGGATATAGCAAGTGTAATTAATTTTTCAAAAATACAAGGAATCTCAGGGCAGCGGCAGCATGATTATCATGTTGCCGCATTTCTTTGTATATTTTTCAAGGCGTGTTTATGACCAGTCACTGTTCAAGCCGTTGGATGCTGACAACTGTTCTTATAGGTGGCAGGGATTCCAACTGATGCACTTCAGCAGTAATTTTTACTTTGAGACCTACATCGAGAGTTTCATAGGCCTTCTTATTTACATAATAGTACGAGGCTTCAGGCTGTTTCTGTGCCAGCTCAATAAAATCTTCAAGCTGTCCATTATGCAGAGCTTCCTGACCAATCTGCTCAAGCACCAGGAATTTGTATTTGCCGTTCTCCTCTGTTTTGTAAACGACAGTGCCCTCGTACACGGGATTCGTCTCTGTTTCGGGAGAACAGGCGGAAAGTATGCTCAGACTGAGGAACATGAACAAGATTATTTTTTTCACCTTGAACCTCCTATATGAAGCTGACATTTTAAAAATAATGATATTTAAAATACATTATATACCTTATTTTGCATTAATCATGGTAATCTATGTTTATATTTCTTTCATATCTTGATTAAGGCGGTGAACAATTGACATCAAAGGCGCTGTTAACATTAAAAGAAGCATCAAAGAAATATGGTAGTCGAGAGGTTTTAACCGATATTTCGCTTACGATTAGTCAAGGAGAGTGTACAATTTTAAGGGGCAGCAATGGGTCCGGGAAAAGCACGATGCTCCGAATGGTAAGCGGGTTAATCCCATTAACGTCGGGTCAGAGGTTACTTGAGCATTCGGATATCGTGATCGGATATACACCTGACCGCTTATCCAAACTAAGGATGACTTCAACGGAGTATTTGACACATATGGGGCGAATAGCTGGAATAGCTGGAAGAGAGCTGAAAGAACGCATTAAGCAGCTGCATCATTTTTTTAATCTTGAACAAAGTGATCATGTGAAGCTGACTCATTTCTCCAAAGGAATGCTGCAAAAAACAAATATAATGCAGGCTATGATCAAGACACCACATATCCTTGTATTAGATGAGCCGTTCTCAGGATTGGATAATGAATCAACAGGACATTTGCTTCATTCACTGAAGGTAATTAAAGATGAAGGGACAGCGATTCTGGCAGCCGTTCATGATCCCTTGTTAGCAAGTCAACTGGAAAGTAACACTTATTGGATTCGTCATGGGAGATTAAGCAGGGAGAATATCGTTCCTTTTTCAGAGCATCAGATAGTATATTTTGAACTAGTAGGTATGATAAAGCGTGACCTTATCGATCATCTGGTTGAATTATTCCCGAATGTTACATATAAAAGCAGTGAAAGCGGTCATATGATCATAACCTTTATGTATAAAGATTATAATGGATTTTTACCCGAGTATATCAATAAAGGCGGAGAGATTATTAGCTTAATTCGAAAGGAGCTAGGTTCATGATCGCAATCATATCCTATTTACATACTTGTTTTATGCGATCTTACCGCTACGGTCCAGCGGCTTTTGTGTTTTTTATGGGGATTATTTTCGTGTATAGTGTCGTTCCCAACCCGGTTATGGCTAGTTACGCCTTTTCCACAACATTTATATTTATCATTGCTGCTGTCCTTTGTTATGCGTTGATTGATATTGAAACGGGAAATCAGGAATCGGTAACTGTACTACACAGCGGCAGTCTAGTAAAACTTTATGTTTCGAAATTGTTATATTGCTGGCTTTTTACGACGCCTTTAACTCTTTATGCCGTTGTTTTTCCAGCGATATTTCAAAAGTTCGATCGAAATCCCAGTGTAGAAGAATTAGGGATGTCCCTGATCTATCATCTTGCTGCATCCTGGCTGGGAATCGCTTTGGCTTGTTGGTTTAGCTCCAAGTTTATCCGTTCCCGCGTAATGTCTTTTCTGATGTTAAGCGTTCTTGTAGTGATTACGCTCTCTGTACAGGGAATGGAACAGCTTTTGCCAGATGGATTTAAAAACATGATTGTACTGCTGCCTCCACTAAATAGTGTTGTACATGTCTTGGTTCACTATGATTCTCAAACCCCACTTCATAAACTACTTGCCGTCATTGCACCACTGGTTTATGGGGCTGTTATAACAGGATTATTTCTTGTCATAATTCACAGGCGGAAGCTGGATTCAATGCATTGATTCCACCTCTAGAGTCCTAGGCAGGAAGATGCAATTCGAAGCAAAACTTTCAATCGTGTCACAGATCGGTTTATAATGGATAGTGGCTGCTGAGCAAGTCGGCAGCTTTTTTCTATTTGCAGAGGTCGTGGTAATTTTGCCCAGACGGTAAAAAGGGCTATATTAAACGTTCAATTTGCAGTATGATTTTACAGCTGGTTGGCTGGCAGGAAAGGTTACATGAATTCAACTGGATTGTAACTGTTCCTGTAAAGAGTTCAGGCTGATCTCAGGCGTATAATATAAATCGTAATCGTGAGTTCACGTGTAAATGATTAGGTTCAACTTATATAGATATCAGTTTTACCATTTATACAACTAAACTTATAGGCAAAACGTCTTCTTTATGTTGTAAATGAAAGATGGAAGGTGCAATACGTATGTTAATAGCAACCAGAACGGCCGAAGGTTCCAGAATGCCCCGATCACCATGGATGTGGACTGGCAATAACAAGGAGGGGCGCGCATGTCACAAGCAGTAAAAAGAAAGAGGCATATGAACGGACTGGATGGCCTGCGGGCTATCGCGGTAATTGGCGTGATCGCGTATCATCTTAATTTGGATTTTATTCCGGGAGGGCTGCTCGGTGTCGGTATATTTTTTGTTCTGTCCGGCTACCTGATCACGGATATTCTTCTATCTCAATGGCGGGAGCATGGACGTATCTCACTGGGAGATTTCTGGTTAAGGCGATTCAGGCGCCTGCTGCCCGGGATGCTGACGATGACAGCTGTAGTGATGCTCTGGCTGGCATGCACGGACCCGTCCCGGCTCGCCTCACTGCGAGGGGATATCGTATCCGGTATCATGTACATAAGTAATTGGTGGTATATTTTCCACCATGTTTCCTATTTCGAAAGCTTCGGTCCGCCATCGCCTTTTGGACACTTCTGGTCACTCGCAGTAGAGGAGCAGTTTTATCTGGTCTGGCCACTCCTGTTGATTGCCGCAATTATGTTGTTCAAAAGAAAAGGATGGCTGGTCGTTTTCATCGTGGTTGCCGCTGAATTGTCTGCAGGTGCCATGGCGATTATGTATAACCCGGATCTGGACCCCAGCCGTGTATATTATGGGACAGATACCCGTGCTTTTGCTCTGCTGGCCGGAGCCGCATTAGCTGTAGTCTGGCCGAGTCGCAAGCTGTCCAATGCGTTGCCAGCAATGAACCGCCTGGCTTTGGATGCCGCAGGGCTGGGTGCTCTTGCCGTGTTGATCTATATGATGCTGAACACCAGCGAGTACGATTCATTTCTGTATCAAGGGGGCATGGTGCTGCAAGCCGTTGCCGCGACTGTGCTGGTAGCGGTGCTTGCTCATCCTTCATCCTTTCTGGCACGTATCATTGGTGCCAAGCCACTTCGCTGGATCGGTGAACGTTCTTACGGAATGTATCTGTGGCATTATCCGGTTATCGTATTAACGAGTCCTGTTGTAGATACGGGGGGTTCACATCCTGTACGTATGATTCTTCAGGTGATAGCAACGGTTATACTTGCGTCCCTGTCATTAAAATATATTGAAAACCCGATTCGGTATAATGGCTTCCGTGACTCCTTATCCAGACTGTGGGGAAGAGGCAGGACGTCTCTCGTTCCTCGTCATGTATGGTGGAAACGCACAGGGCTGTTAATGACATTATTGCTGTTATGTTACAGTGTGTCTCAGATGGTGCTGCCTGTTGCAGCCAACTCCGATTCTCATACTATGTCTATGTCTACTGTGTTAAATGGAGAGAAGTCTGCAGAAGAACAGGGGCAGAACGTTCTGCCGGCTGGAACGAAACCGGCAGGTTCTGTTAAAACGAATCAGGATGCTCAAGCAGGTTCGGAATCAGGCGGCAAAGGCAAACCGGAAGAGAATAACAAGCCGGAAGCCGGGGATGCAGCAGGTTCCAGATCCGCCAAGACAAACGATTCCGCCAGCGGAAATGAGGATCAGAAGAATGAAACGTCAGACAACGAACCTGACAAGAGCTCTGCTGGTGCAGGGAACGGGGAAGCAGATCAATCCGGGCCCGAGGCTGTGGACGGGAAAAAGGACACAGCGGATTCAGGTAAAAAGGATGAACCGTCCACACCCGTTGTGCAGGATGGGAAAATCAATTATACCATTATCGGAGACTCGGTTATTCTGGATGCAAAACCGTATCTGGAGCAGAGTGTCGGCGGTTTCGGCGGTGTATATGTAGATGGTCATATCGGCCGCCAGATGTGGCAGGCTGGAGATGTGCTTCAGGGTCTGAAGCGAAACAAACAGTTGGGCAGTCAGGTGGTGCTTGAGCTTGGCACGAACGGTTCATTTAATTCCAGAAGTTTGAAAACCGTGCTGGACGGCTTGAAGGATGAAAGCCATGTCTACCTTGTAACCGTGCGTGTTCCGCGTCCATGGGAGCGGACGGTGAATAAGGCTCTGGAGGAAGCCGCCTCAAACTATAGCAACGTTTCGCTTATTGACTGGTATGAGGCAAGTGAAGGCCATGATGAATATTTTGAGAAAGACGGTGTGCATCTGACCGCCACGGGTTCTGAAGCTTTTGCGGCACTGGTGAAGAGCAGTATTCAATAATCGACATTTTTTATAACTAGTTACCGCGTATCTCGATGGATTTCGAACTTATAGTTGTCTTACCTTATACGGACGTGATTCATGTCCATCCACCATTCATAAAAGAGCTCTCCGCGAGGGATATCATTAACGGTACAATGATGATGTTGCTTGCGGGGGCTTTTTTTCTTGAAAATGGGAATCCGATATAATTCACCCCTGCATCCGCGGATTGTCACCTTACGGTATGATAGCGTTACCATTTACAATGACAGATATCAAATGCTCAAGGGGGAGTATAAAGATGTTGAAAAGATGGCTTTCAGGCCTGCTGGCATTGACCTTGTTCACAATCGTTCTTGCAGGGTGCACAAGTAGTGATTCATCCGAAACAGGCGGCGGGGGAGACAAGGTCGCTGTGACGATCTGGCACAACTGGACTGGACAGGATGCGAAGGCGGTAGCCATGCGTCAGATCATTGAGGATTTCCGCGCGGCACATCCGGACATTGAAGTGGTGGATGAGGGACTGCCAACGGATGGACTGAAGACAAGGCTGCGCACAGTTGCGGCAGCGAATGAGATGCCCGATCTGTTCGTGATGTGGCCGGATGCGATGACCAAGGAGTTTGTGAAGGGAGATCTGCTGCAGCCGATCAATGCAGAGCTTGATGCGAAGCCGGAATGGAAAAACAACTTTATTCCGGGTGCGCTGGATGGATACACGGTGGACGGCAATATTTATTCGGTACCGATGAATCTGGCGCCAAGCTCTTTTATTTATTACAATGAGGCACTATTTAAGGAGCATAATGTCAAAGTGCCTGAAACGTGGGCTGAACTGGAGCAAGCGATCAGTGTCTTTCATGAAAAGGGCATTATTCCGATGGCGCTGGGTAACAAGACCAATTGGGTGGCGCAATCTACGATTTTCAGTACACTGGCAGACCGGGTGACGGGTACGGATTGGTTTCTGAAGGCGGTAGCCCAGGATGGGGCAAGCTTTACAGACCCCGTGTTTCTGGATGCGCTGAACAAAATGCAGGAGCTTGGCAACATGAAGGCTTTTCAGGACGGATTTAACAGTATTGATGAAACACAGATGATGCAGCTTTATTTTCAAGGAAAAACAGCGATGGTCATGAACGGCGGATGGGCGCTGGCTAACCTGGTCAACAATGCTCCCGAAAACGTATTGAACAACACACATATTACGATTCTGCCTCCGGTGGAGGGCGGTCAAGGTGAACCAAGAACGACGTCAGGAGTGGTCGGTACGGGTCTTGGTGTCAGCAAAAAATTAAATGGTGCTCAAAAAGAAGCTGCCATGCAGCTGTTCTATGCACTCGCTGGCCCGGACGGTCAGAAAGCTACGCTGGACAGCAGCACACTCGTCAGCTACAAGATTGATCTCGATAAAACGAAGGCGCATCCACTGTTTGTCGAGCTGTACGATCTGATGCAGGAAGTGAAAATTACGCCGGTATACGATTCCAAGCTGGGCTCGGCTACGGTTGAGGTCATTAATAACGGCCTGCAGGAGCTGCTGATGGGCGGCAAAGCAGAGGACATTGCGGGCCGAATCCAGGCAGCTCAAGCGAATGCGGTGAGTCAATAAGGGCTGATCGTACGTACTGACTGCAGCTGAGGGTAAGGTGAGCACAAGGTAATCAAGGTAATCACAAGGTAATTCCCCTTCCCGGCAGGGGAGGGGTTTTTAGATTAGCGAGGGGAAGTGAACAGATTGAACGCACTGCGAAGCCGACGTTTCATTATGCTGGGCCTGGCCCCGGCAGTGATCATCTATGCATTGTTTGTGTTTGTTCCGGTTGTGTGGTCGGCATATTACGGATTTTTCAACTGGTCGGGCATCGGAGCTGCTTCGTATATTGGCCTGAGTAACTATGTAGAAATATGGAATGACGCGATCTTCTGGCGAGCCTTGAAAAATAACGTCATTTTTGTACTGGCTTCGGTGTTCGGCCAGATTCCGTTAGCTTTGATGCTGGCAGTGATGCTGCACAAGAGCAATCCGCTGCAGCGATTTTTACGATCTGCTGTATTTCTGCCGATGGTTTTGTCCACGGTGGTCATCGGCATGATCTGGCAGTACATTTATCATCCGCAGATCGGTATTCTGAACTTCCTGCTGGATGCGCTCGGGCTGGAGAGCTGGAAGCTGCAGTGGTTATCTGATGCAAAGATTGCCATCTTCTCACTTGTGCCGCCGCTGCTCTGGAGTTTTGTCGGATTGTACCTGATTATTTTCATCTCAGCGCTGCAGAACATTCCGGGGGAAATTCATGACGCGGCCAAAATAGACGGCGCATCCGGGTTACGCAAGCTTGTATCCATCTCGTTGCCGATGATCTGGGGTACGGTTCAGGTGGCTATTATTTTGTGTATTTCGGGCAGTCTGAAGTCTTTTGATCTGGTCTACATTATGACAAAAGGCGGTCCGGCTCACGCAACGGAGCTGCTTGCTACGTATATGTATAACTCGACGTTTACGACGTATCGATACGGTTTCGGCAGTGCAATCTCAACGGCCATCGTGCTGATTTCCTTACTGCTTATTGGAACAAGTCAGTGGGTAACCAGCCGTGGACGCAAAGAAAAGGGATAGAGAGGAGGAACATTCATGCAAGTAGCACCTGTGCCCAACCAAACATCGAGGGGTCCAGCAGGACATTCGATTCGCCGGATGCGCAGCGGAATCGTTTGGACGCTGCTTACGGTATATGGTATTTTAACATTGTATCCGTTTTATTGGCTTGTGCTTAGTGCGTTCAAAACAAACGAGGATTTCTACAGCAGGCCTTTTGGTCTGCCAGCTCACTGGAATGCGGCCAATTTTACAAACGCCTGGCAGAGCTCGAAGCTGGGAACTGCTTTTGCCAATTCATTAATTGTATCCATTGGATCCTTGGTGCTGACGCTGTTTATCGCGGCACTGGCCTCCTTTATTCTGGCCCGATTCCAGTTTCGCTGGAAAGGCCTTATTATGACGTTTTTTGTAGTAGGCATGCTTATTCCGATTCACAGCACCCTTGTGCCATTATTTATTTTGATGAAACAGATGTCGCTTCTGAACACGTACTGGGCATTGATGCTGCCATATACTGCTTTTGCCCTGCCTACGGCGATCTTTGTGCTTACTGCATATCTGGTCAGCATTCCGCGAGATATTGAAGAGGCGGCGTTCATGGATGGCACGGGACTGTGGGGGCTCTTTACGCGAATTATGCTTCCAATGTCTCTGCCTGCGCTTTCAACCGTGACGATTTTGAGCTTTCTGCATGCGTGGAATGACTTTTCTTTTGCCCTTGTATTTATTAATAAAACCGGATTGAAAACGTTACCGCTTGCCATTGCAAATTTTGCTGACGGATATCAGACGGATTATGGTTTGACACTTGCTGCGATGACCCTGTCTGTTATTCCTACGATTATTGTCTATCTGATCTTTCAGGAACAGGTGATGAAGGGTATGACAGCGGGTGCAGTCAAAGGATAAGCGAGAGCGCATCCAAAGGAGGAACAGAGTTGGTTCGCTGGCTTGCATCTTCACTGCAGCGGAAGTTATCCGTGGTTGTTACAGCCTCGATGATTGTGCCGCTTCTGGCGCTGGGGCTGTTTGCTTTTCTGTTCTCCTCGCGCATTACAGAGGAAAAAACGAAGCTGTCGGGTATGGATACGCTGAAACAGGTTGAGTCCAACCTCCGATATATGCTTCAGGATGCCGAGAATTTATCTATTTTCCTGATTGGGGAACGTGATATCCAGCAGTATTTAAGCCGTAATGAGGATCATGAACTGGATCGCATCGACATTTTGGGCAGAATGACCAACCTGGCTGCCTCCAAAAAATATATAGCGAACATCGCGATATATCCCGGGCGTTTTGATGCTGCCTTATCGACAGCTACCTGGTACGAGGCAGACGGCTCAAGCATCTATTATCCGCCGGTGCCAAGCGGAGAGGCAGACAAACGATGGACGGGCGTCTATCCTGTCCGAAACTATGCGGGGGTTCAGAATGTCATTACTTTAATACGCCCGATCCGCAGCATTCATGATTATCGGCCGATTGGCTGGCTCTCGATCAGTCTGGATGAGAAAGTAATATCTAAAGGATGGCCTGAATTGGGACTTGGCAGAGGGGAAGGCGAGCTGGAACTGGTTGGCGGTTCCGGCGAGATTTTATCCTCGATGGACAAGTCCAGGCTTGGGCAGCATGTGTCTGATCTGGAGCCCGGCCTTATGCTGCGTATTCAGAAGGGACGCAGCGGAACGGCGATTTACGGTGAGAAGGAACACAAACGTACCGTACTGTATTATCCGGAGGAATTAACAGGCTGGACTTTGGTTGGAACGGTTCCTTACGAGCAGTATCGTTCCGAGAATAGTTACATTTTGATTCTGACTGCGATAGCAGTGGCTATCTCAGCGCTGATCAGTGGTGGGCTGATCTGGTTCACCATTCGCCGGATTACGAGACCGCTGCTCCTGTTGACGCGGCATCTGTCGAGAATCGATCCGAAACGTCCACTCCCCTTGTTTCAATCCGTGAGCAATGATGAGATTGGCAGGCTGGGCGAGAGTTATAACCTGCTCGGTGAGCATATCCAGATGCTGAAGGAAGAGGTTATCCGCGGGGAGGCTCGCAAAAAAGAGGCAGACCTGCGTGTGCTTCAGGCACAGATCAATCCCCATTTTCTGTATAACACGCTTTCTTCCATTCATTGGATTGCGCTGATGTCCAAAGAAAGTCGAATCGCAGATATGGTGGAGGGGTTAAGTGATTTTCTGCGTATCAGCTTGAACAATGGTCAGGATTACTGCCCGGTGGCTCAGGAGATTGCACATATCCGTCATTATGTGCGGGTGCAGTCTATTCGTTTCCCGGATCAGTTTGTGCTTCATTATATTGTTGATCCTGCTCTGGAGCGGCAAATGATGTTGAAGCTGCTGCTGCAGCCGCTTGTGGAGAATGCGATGCTTCACGGTATTCAGCCAACAGGGCGAAGGGGCACGATCACGATTATGATTCAGAAGGACACAGGAGATGAACGTATGAATATTCTTGTGCTGGACGATGGTGCAGGGATGGCTGCGGACAAGCTGGAGCAATTACGAGCAAACCTTGCAGCCGTAGCAGAAGGAAGCAATGTGCTGTCATCAGGCAGTCAGCTGCAGGAGAAAACACTCGGCAGCTCATTATCTGATGGCGGATATGGCCTGCGCAATGTCAATGAAAGACTGCTGCTGCATTACGGAGCCGATTCACCGCTTGAGGTGCACAGCAGAGAGGGCGAGGGCACCCGGATTTCATTTTCAATTCCAATCCTGGAGGACATGCCGTGAGATTATTAATTGTTGATGATGAGGTCATTATTCGAACAGGACTTGCAAGTGTCATTGCCTGGCATGAGCTCGGAATCGAGCTTCTTCAGCCCGCTGCCTCAGCGGAGGAAGCTTTGACAAGGATGGCAGAGGAACGTCCGCACATTTTGATGACGGATATTCGGATGAATGGCAAATCAGGTTTGGAGCTGGCTGAAGAAGCCATGCTGCTGATCCCTGAACTTGAGGTCATTATTTTATCCGGTTATGATGATTTTTCTTATGCGCAGCAGGCTATTCGTAACGGGGTCACCGATTATTTGCTCAAAACGAGCAAGCCGGAAGAAATTATAAGAACTGTATTGCAGGCCAAGGGAAGAATTACAGACCGCTGGGCCGAAAAATCCCGCGAGGAACAGCTTTTGCGTGAAAATCGCGAGCGGCTGTTTGCAGACTGGGTCATTGAAGGCAACCACTCAGGTGTTTGTCCTGCTTTTCTGGAATTTGGAGCAGCATCCGGGCAGTCAACACCCGCCGAACGGGAGGATCACAGCGCGAATGGATATCGCAACAGGCAGGTTGCTCTGATTCAGACGAAAGGCTGGAGCGGCACCTCGGATGCGCTGCTGCGGTTTGCTGTACAAAACATGCTGCAGGATGTGCTGCCCGGGTCGGTGGCTCAAGTGCATAAGCAGCATATTGTTTGCATTGTGCCTGCTGTTTCTGAAGATGAAGTAAGCGTATACAGGCTGGAAGCCGGGTTAAGCCAGATCGAGCAGTGGCTGAAATGTTCACTCCGGGCAGCGGTTGGCAAGCCAGTTCATCGTTCCGATGAGCTGCACCACAGCTACCACACTGCTCTGACTGCTTTTCGCTATCGCGGGTTACTGGATGCCAAAGTGTGGCGGTATGAAGACATTCGTACACGGCAAGGCGGTAAAAGTGTTTTGACACATGAGGAGGAGACTTCTCTTGGTACACTACTGCTGGATCATAATCCGGTCAAACTGACAGCATGGATTCGTGAGCTGATGACAGGACTGATGCATGAGCCAAACGTGACGCCAGGATCATATGCAGCCTGTTTACATTCGGTTGTCATTGCAGGTCACCGCTGGCTGGCGCGAACGCTGCAGGCGATCGGGCGGGAGCATACAGCCCGGATTGAGCCGTGGACGCCTGAACCGGATAAAGATGCTGCAGCGCTGGGAGATGAGCTCTTTCACCATCTGTATGAACTGATGCATGTGTATCACAGCCGTATGGGGCAAGGGCAGGCGGCGCATGTGCAGAAAGCGATTGGTTATATTGAATCCTCACTGACTCAGGATGTTAGCTTGCAGCAGGTGGCAGGACGTGTTCATTTGCATCCGGGGCATCTTAGCGAGCTGTTCAAAAAAGAGATGGGCGTAACGTTTGGCGATTTTGTCACCGATATGCGAATCAGACGGGCGATGGACATGCTCGCGGTGTCTCCGGCAAAAGTGAGTGAAGTGGCCGCGGTTAGCGGTTACGAGGATGTGAAGTATTTTAGCAGGCTGTTCAAAAAGCATACAGGCAAAACTCCCAGTGAATACCGGGAGCATGTACTTTTATACAAATCTTCGGGCATCTAGAAGTTATAGCTGCCTGTGGGCCTGGTTCATGAGAAGAACGTATATGAGCAGGCCAGAAAATCAGACAAGCTGTGATTTATCTCAGGCTAGAGTCTGAAAAATATAGCTCAAAAAAGCCATGTCCTGGGAAGGATTTTTTGAGCTACCCTGTGGTATGAGCTGAACTATTTACACGTGAACGGAGAGGACAGAAAAAACCTGAAAAAGCGGAGCTAAAAGCTTTTTGTAAGATAGCCACATCGGAAGCATAAGCTTCGCCTTGGCTTATACAGGCGCCGATTAACGAAAAGATTCATAGCGTTGCTGGAAAGAAGACTCCATCTCGACCTGACGCGCCAGCTGCTGTTGCACTTTGGTGCCACGAATAGCCTGCAGCTGCTGCAGCGCTTCAAGTGATCTGAAATCTTCCTTTGCCATGTGAATGAGCAACTCGGAGAGCACATCTGCATCCTCAAGCGCCGCGTTTAAGCCGAAGGCACCTGTAGGGGTCATCGTATGGGCGGCATCTCCAAGGAGCACCACATGATCCGCTGCCCACTTAGGGCTATAGCTGCTTTCTACGGAGAGCAGTACAAAATCACTCCAGTTCCGGATATGCGCTGCGACGGAATCTGCAAGACACGGGAAGGCCGCAACGAGCTTACCCACGAAGGGGGCGAAGGGCTGCTCGCGCAGCTTGGCATAACCTGCCTCTGGAATATTCCATCCGATCTGAACATAACCGCCGTACTGCGAGAACAAAGCAAGCTGTTGTCCATCCATGCTGGCCATACGAACTGCGGGTTCCCAACCAGCGGGAGCGGGAATTCGGGCCCATAACAGATCGTAGCCATGCTTGCGAATTTCCGGCGCAAGGCCGGCATGTTTGCGTACCGCCGAATATCGGCCGTCTGCTCCAACAATGACGGATGCTCTGATGCTTGCCGGGACACCATTCTGGCGCACATTAATGCCTGCAATGCTGCCATTTTTGTCCCGAAGCAGTCCTGTCATCACGGTATTAAATCGAATTTGATGCAGCGGGTTCAGCCCTTGCGTTTGAGCCATGATTGCTTCAAGCAGATGATCCTGAGGTACATGAATGCCAACATGACGTTCCCCTTTACTCAGATCAGGATCAATCGTGTGCAGAATGTTCCCCTCTTCCCAATACTGGATTTGCTCCAGCGGCAGTGCACCAAGCTCTTGAATGTGCGTATACAGCCCATGTTTATTCAGAATGGCTTCACCATCTGTGTTCAGCAGTTCGCCGCGAAAAGACTTATGCAGATGCGGCTGACGCTCAATAAGTAATGTAGAGATGCCCTGCTGATTAAGTAAATAGGACAATAACATGCCGCCAGGGCCTGCGCCCACGATGCAGACATCTGTATGACTGAGGTTATCTATTTCGGTCATTTTCATTGAATTCATATCCATTATTCCCTTACGTTATATTGATGAATCTCATTTACTTTATGATAACAAATTTACTTAAATTATTAAGTAACTAAAAGTAACTAAAAAGATATACGTTATTATATACAAACTACTCATCATATACAATAGGCTGCCTCATATTTTTATTCATATGTACCCAGGGACACAGGCTGCTTCAGCCCCTTCTGTTTTTTTCGCAACCAAATGTGTGTAAATATGTTACAATAAACGGTAGGTTATGATGAAAGGCAGGAGGAACGGATATGAGCCCGAATACGGAGCGAAACTCGCAATTGGCAAACGTGGATCAATTGTTGGAGGCCTTCTTCAGATATAAAAACAAAGTATTGGATCAACAGCAAAAGTCGGAAACCAACTGTAAGATGAATCCAACGAAGAGTCATATATTAGGCATGATTTTACGTGAACAGCGCTGTATGGCAGTTGATGTTGCACGTCAGCTCAGTCTGTCCTCCGGGGCGACAACGATCGTTTTGAACCAGCTCGAAAGTGATAACCTGATTCAACGCGTTCGGAGCGAGGAAGATCGTAGAATTGTCTGGCTTTCCTTGACGGAAGAAGGAGAGCAGTTAGCCAGAACGCTGAATGCCAACCGAGGTCGTATGACATGGGAATTGTTACAAGCGCTTACGGAGGAAGAACAGCAATTAATGCTCGGTATGCTCAAAAAGATCGAGATGAAGCTGCTGGAGAAAATGAAGTTGTTAGAACAGACCTATCGTTAATAATAAAATATGAACTTGAAGACGTCAGTCCTCATGCGTTCGTCCCGAAATACGGGTATGAATCGTGAAGACTGGCGTTTTGCGCATTTCTTCTCAAGCTTGACGTATTTCTTTTGAATTGGAGCGGAGGGACTAAAGATGAAAACGGAATATATGCTCATTCAAACCTTCCTGCTTCAAAATTTCCTTCTGCCTTCTTCCCATCAGATCAAAATGAGGGAAGGGCTGTCTTCGATGAATGTAGTGCGGGTCCAGACTGTGTTCCCGGCACCACTGCTCCAGACGGTCCAAATCTGCACAGCCGACCTTGGTAACACTTGTAATTCCGGGAAATCGTGAATCAAGCCAGTAATGAGTCAGATAAGCGATTTCGCCGCGAGCGACCTGCTCTTTCCATGCGGCCAGTTCTTGTCGTTTAATTCCAAAAGCCATCGTTGAACGATCCTTTCCAGCGGGGTATGGTCCTATACATATTGTACATCTTATAGATATCTATAATCAAAATGGATTGCATGAACGAGTAGGAAAGCGATTGGAATGGGTAAAGGAATATGAAAACTTTGTTATAAGCGTCTTTGATTTTGTTAAAATGAGGACATTATGATGTTTGCTAACTTTAGCAGTGGAAAGGGTTGTCATCATGGAACTATTTATTGCTGTGCTTGTCCTGCTGGTACTGATCGGTTTGTCGAATGTATTAAACCGGTTTGTGCCTTTTATTCCCGTTCCGCTCATTCAGATTGCACTTGGTGTAGCTGCAGCGCTGCTGCCTGCAGGTGTTCATTTACCGCTTAATCCCGAATTGTTTTTTGTACTTTTTATTGCGCCATTGTTATATAACGATGGGAAAAGAACACCACGAAACGAACTGTGGAACCTGCGCGCACCGATTCTGCTGCTTGCTCTTGGGCTGGTGTTCGTCACAGTTGCTGTAGCCGGGTATATAATTCACTGGCTAATTCCGTCCATCCCGCTTCCAGCGGCATTTGCCCTTGCAGCCATTTTGTCTCCGACCGATGCTGTAGCTGTGGGAGCTATGGCGGGACGTGTACATTTGCCAAAAAGCATACATAGACTTCTTGAGGGCGAAGCGCTGATGAATGATGCGTCCGGTCTGGTTGCGTTTAAATTTGCGATCGCTGCAACGGTTACCGGTGTTTTTTCACTCGCTCAAGCAACAGTCAGTTTTATCCTGATTGCAGCTGGAGGTCTGCTTGCGGGTGCTCTGATGTCCTTTCTGTTGATCCGGCTCGGGGTATGGATTCGCAGATTGGGCATGGAGGATGTAACCATTCATATGCTGCTGCAAATTTTGACTCCGTTTGTCATTTACCTGGTAAGTGAGGAGATCGGGGTTTCCGGCATTTTGGCGGTCGTTGCAGGGGGCATCATTCATGCCATTGAACGGGATCGGGCAGAATCGGTGCAGCTCAAGATGCAGGTCGTGTCGGCAAGCACATGGTCGGTTATTTTATTTATTTTGAATGGTCTTGTATTTATGATTCTGGGTGTACAGATCCCGGATGTGTTAAATACGATCTTTGTCAACGTGTCATTTAACAATTTCGAAGTGTTAGGTTACGTGGTGCTCATTTTCCTGCTTCTTGTTCTGCTGCGTTTCCTGTGGATTTATCTGTTCTGGCAGGGAAATGAATGGCTGCGGAGCACCAGGAAGTCACCTATCGGCAAACCACGCTTTAAAGAGATTATAATTCTCTCCCTTTCTGGTGTAAGAGGAGCGGTAACACTTGCAGGTGCATTTTCAATTCCTTATGTTCTACAGGACGGGTCACCGTTTCCCGAGCGGGATTTGATTATTTTCCTGGCGGCCGGTGTCATCCTGGTATCTCTGATCGCGGCCAGTGTGCTGCTGCCTGTGTTAGCAAGGGAGGAAGGAAAGACTTCGGATGAGCATACACCGCAGAAGTCTGAACGCAAAGCACAAGACATTATGCTGAATGCAGCCATTCGAGCGGTCAAATCCGAGATGAATGATGAAAATAAAGCCGCTGCCCTGACCGTCGTATCGGACTTGTCCAAATACATTAAACAGGCGGCCGGACAGTATACTGCAGATTCACGCAAAGCGATGCAGAAACAGGAAACAGTAATGAATCTGGTCGCCACACGAGCGGAGCGCAAGGAGATTGAAGCGATGATGGACGAGAATGCTCTGGGACCCGAAGCCGCCTTCAAATGTGATACCTGGTTGGATCGCAAGGAGATGATGCTTTCCAATCGGGCCAACACGCAACTTCTGGCTTCACTGCACGAGGTCGGGCGTATGCTGGGTCAACTGTTCGCCAGTCGTAATCATAAGCAGGCTCAGCCCTTTATGCTGGAAAATGCAGAGCTGTTTCGCAAGGTGAAGCTGCGCACGTCCCAGGCTGCCATTAAAGCTGTACGGGCACAGATGAATGACACGAATCGTACGGCTGCGCTCTCTGTCATTGCCAAATATGAACGGGTCATGGCCAGGCTGCGAGCCTGGAACCAGGATAAGGCTGAAGATCCATTCAATCAGGAAAAGCTTGAGCTTCAGATGGTAGCCATTCAGGAACAGCGGAATACCGTTCAGCAATTATATGAGAACGGAGAGATTACCCGGGATGTAGCAGCCAAACTGCGTCGTTACATCAATGACGTGGAGGCGACTGTGCTGAAAAATGATTAATGAAGATGATTCATGAGTTTCCTACAATCGGGTAATGCTAACAGAGGATTGCAGTTTAAAGTATGGAGTTAAGTTTGCAGTTTAAAGTATGACGAATGAAGTATGAACATCAAAGTGAGGATACGACATGAACCTGAAAGCAGCTCGATTTGTCGCATTGTTCATGCTGGCTATGGTGTTGCTGACCAGTTCAGCGTATGCCAAGCCGGTGCAGAAGAATCGCCAGTATTATGAAGAGCGGGGAGAGATCGTGTGGGAAGTTCCTACACATGACAAACTGATCGCCCTGACATTTGATGACGGACCAGACCCCGTCCAGACACCCCAGATTTTAGCTTTACTGAAGCAGTATGATGCGAAGGCGACCTTTTTTGTGCTTGGCAAATGGGCAGAGAAGTACCCTGACATCGTTCGGCAGGAGCAGCTTCAAGGGCATGAGATCGCGAATCATACGTATGCTCATACGTATGCCGTGCGCTCAACAGCAATAGGTAAATATTTGAAAGACATGGGGGCGGCGGAGGCCTCCATCGTTAATGCAGGAGCGCAGCGTCCGTTATTGTTCAGGCCCCCCGGCGGTTACTACAATGATATGGTGATTCAGGCGGCCAAGCAAAAGGGATATACCATTATTTTGTGGTCCTGGCACCAGGATACACGAGACTGGGCTTTGCCTGGCGTATCAGCGATTACGAAAAAAGTGCTGAACAACGCACGGAATGGGGATATCGTGTTATTCCATGATAAGGTTGATGGCAGGTCGCAGACCATCGAATCCTTGCGGAAGATTTTGCCCATATTGAAGGAACGAGGATATGAATTCGTAACGGTGTCCGAGCTTCTTGCTGTCAAGGCTCGCGAAGCCGCCAAGGAGGGAGTTTCATCCTCATCACCGCGAAAGCATCCATAATCTCTGCTAACCAATCGATCCATCCTGCTTCGGACAGAAACTGAAGCACGTGCGCATATGGAATGCTGTTATATCTGTTCAAGCCGCAGTCCCTGATCGTATCATGGGGCCTGCGGTCTTTTGTTTTGCAGTCCAAACGTCTACAATAGATAGAGCTGAACCGCTGCTGATACTTCAATAAAGAAGGTGAATATATGAATGGACAAAAAAGAGCAGACATCAAACCGGGTCTGGAGGTTGATATCGTACTCAAGCAGGATCAGGCCTCCGGTAAACTAACGAGAGGTATTGTCAAAGATCTGTTAACCAAATCTCCTTCACATCCGCACGGCATTAAAGTGAGATTAACGAGCGGACAAGTTGGGCGCGTGAAACAAGTAATTTCAACGAACGATGCCAATGAATAAACAAGGCAGGTTACACACTATATCAGAGGTGATCTCGCTCAATCATACATTACGTTTTAGATAAGAAAAATCCCGACAATTGTTGTTACGGTTAGTCCGATTATGACCGGCTTCAGATTACGCCGTGCCAGCTCAAACGGGCTTACCCCGCAGATCGCGGCAGCTGGAATTAATGCCCATGGTATTAACGTGCCACCGCCAACCCAGATGGCTGCGATCTGACCCAAGGCGGTAAGCATCGGTGCTGAATCTGCTGAGCCGGCAAACATGGTAGCAATCGAGCCAACAAGCGAAATTCCCGAAAATCCTGAACCGTCCATACCGGTTACAGCGCCGGTAACGGTCATCGTAATCGCCCCCACAGTGCCGTTCATTGGCACAATACCCGCAAGCGCAACGCCAAGATCATTAACGATCCCGTGTGAGCCTTCAGGAAGAGGATTAGCAAATAATTCGGTAATTGCTGCGTCTCCAAGATAAAAAAATGCAGCAATCGGAATGACCGGACCGAATACTTTGAAGCCAAACTGGAAGCCTTCAATGAGATAATGGGTCGTTTCCTCTGATCCGTTATAACGATGCGCTGCCATCGAAACGGCGATCAGAATGACCACGGCGGTTCCACCAATTAAGGCGGTTGCATCTCCTCCCTGCAGGCTTAACACAAACATCAATACAACATCAAGTGCGAATAACAACGGTACAATAAGTGCAAATGCTTTTCTAAGATGAAGGGGCATCGTATGCACTTCGATAGATGAATGACTTTCTGGTGCTACAGGAAGCTCTGTTGACGGTTGCTCTAACTTGACCGTTTGCTGTTGAGCGTTGCTGGATTTCATCTCTTTGCGAAGCATCCAGAAGGCAGTCAGTGTAGATACTGTGCCCATGACAAGCACAAGAGGCACGCTGGCAGCCATCACGGACGCTACGGGAAGACCGGCTGCATCTGCTGTAAGCTTTGGAGCACCTTGAATGATGTAATCGCCTGACAGAGCAATGCCATGACCAAACAGGTTCATAGCGATAGCAGCTCCAATGGGAGGCAGTCCAACCCGTACGGCTGCTGGCAGGAGCACTGCACCGACCAGTGCAACAGCTGGAGAGGGCCAGAAAAATAAAGATACGACCATCATAATCAGCCCGATACTCCAATAGGCTGCCTGAGGAGTTCGAATAAAACGGGTAAGGGGTCTCACCATGACTTCATTGATGCCTGTTCTAATCAGCACACGACTCATTGCAACGATAATTGAAATGATAAAGATGGTGCTTAACAATTCCTTGGCAGCGTAGATGAAACTGTTAAAAATGCCGGCGACCGAGCCGCTTAACGTTTCTGCTGCCAGCAGTCCGATCGTCATAATGCCGGCGACACAGATGATGGTTGTATCTTTGCGCCGAACCATAACGGCGATAATGAGGACAATAAATGCCAAATAAACATAGTGCAGCGGAACAAGTTGAATATTCATCATGATGACAACCTCCCTGCATATCCCTACTCCCTGGTCACTTATCCCGGGAGAGTGATATATCCTATGCATGTCAGGCCTGGGTGTTCAAGCAGGATTTTTTTTACATTCAGAGAATTATGTAGGAGTGAAACGAAGCGTACACATGGGATGCACCGGAGAATACAAGTCACGAGAACACATATCCGGGGGTCACCGAACCTGATAGACAACGTCGAACACAGGTGATTACAATATACATGCTATCTTGAGGGAGAAATTAGAAACTACAGATCAAATCAGAATAAATCAGATTATCCTGAATCAAAAGGACGGTAATCCATGAACTTGATCCGTTCATTGCGCTTTAAATTTATTGTGGGACTTACGCTGATCATGCTGCCACTGTTCCTGCTGCTTTATTACAACAATGTGTATGCGATGAAGGTGGTACGTGATAAGGTATCCCTCACTTATATGAATCATCTGGCCAAAAATGTGGAGCAAAATGAACGTGTACTGCAGGAAACGAATCGATATTTATACAGTTTGGGCGAGCGTGACCCTGATATTATCTCCCTGTTCTTTCTACAATACGGAAGTGGAGACTATATTATTGCCAAGCAGCGTATTATGAACAAATTTATGACCGATATCGGATTTTATAATCTTATTGATTCATTCTATTTATACGATGCGGTGAACGATGATCTGCTGCTGGCCACCGCGGGCAACTATGATATCAAAAAGTCCGTTGTGCAGCGAAGTATGCCAGCACAGCTGCGCCAGCTGGAGGGCGATATTCAGAAGCCGGAATGGAGTATTGTACGCGGAGGCTCGTTTAATGCGTTAGTGAAAACGGTGCGGATCAATCAGCAATTCTATGCCGGGGCTTTGGTAGACATGAATGCACTGAATGATTCACAGCAGTTTACTGAATCGGGAGACAGAGGCGGAGCTGTTATCGTGACTCCCGATGGCAGAGCCTTGTCTGATTCAACGCTGGATGCGGGACAAATTAAACTGGCGGCTGATCATTTGGCCGGTTTGGAAAGTCCGTATCAGGTCATCACTGAAACGAGCGGGCAGGCCCGGCAGTATCTGATGGTTGGCATTGCCTCCGCGATGTCGGAGATGAATTATGTTGTATTGCTGCCAGAGGAAGACATGATGCGCAACCTGCCTTTTTTCCAACAGATTATCCGATTGCTGCCTATAGGGGCTGCTGTCATTCTCATTACGGCGTTGTTCTTCCTGCGGCAGCTTCTGTTCCGTCCGATGAACGCTCTGATTCGCGGCATGAGAAGGGTTAGTCGCGGAGAACTGAATGTGACATTGGAAGCACCATCCTCCTCCGAGCTGGAGTTTGTGACACGCAGCTTCAATCAGATGATTCAGGAGATCCAGCATCTGAAGATCGATGTATATGAGGAACAGCTGCGGACGCGGGAAGCTGAATTCAAGCAGCTGCAGATGCAGATCAATCCGCATTTTTATCTGAATTCCCTGAATATTATTCACAGCCTTGCCTCCCTGCAAAAACATGAGCTGGTACAACAGATGGCAGGTCACCTGGCCGATTATTTCAGATTCAGTTTACGTGCCGGCAAACGTGTAATCAGTCTTAACGACGAGATTGAGCATATTCGTCACTATCTTGAGATACAGAAGCTGCGCTTTCCGAGCAAGCTGGAATTCGAACTGGACATTGATGCGAAGGCCGGTCAGTATGTTCTTCCGCCGCTGACGATACAGCCTTTTGTCGAAAATGCGATCATTCATGGCTTTCAGCGGAGGATGCAGCCCTTTGTCATTCGTATTTCGGCACGTGTGAAGGAAGCGGGAGACGGTGATGCCAAGGATGGCATGCTGGAGCTTCAGATTAAGGATAGCGGAGTCGGCTTTGCACCGGAGCTGCTGGAGCAGCTGCAGCAGGCACAATATGCCAGGGACCCCGGAGGACAGCATATTGGAATATGGAATGTGGCTCACCGGCTGCTGGTTAAGTATGGCAGCGAGGCAGGTTTGACTTTTGAAAACAGGATAGATGGAGGCGCTGTAGTACGGATTTATCTGCCTGCTCAGACGGAAGAGCAAGAAGGAGGAACTCATGCGGAACCTGTTGATCGTGGATGATGAGGTATACGCTCTGCAAGCGATGCTGGAGGGTGTGGACTGGAAGGCTGCCGGAATTGATCAGGTGTTCGGGGCATGTGATGTGGAAGAGGCCAGACAGGTCATTCGGACGGAGGCCATTGATATTTTGATCTGTGACATCGAGATGCCCGGGGAGACCGGTCTGGATTTGCAAAGCTGGGTGCTCAAGCATGATCCAGGCATACTGACTATTTTTTTGACGGGCCATGCACTGTTTGATTATGCCCAGACAGCAATCAAGCTGAACAGCTTCGATTATCTGCTGAAGCCTGCTCCGGCGGATCAGCTTATCAAAGTGGTTACACAAGCCATGGACAAAATCAGGGACGGAGAACAGCGTACCCGAACGAACGAGGTTTACGAAACCGTATACAAGCGGTGGAAAACTCATAAACCTCTACTGACCGAGCGTTTCTGGAAAGACGCAATATCCCAGCGGAGTGCACTAACCCCGCAGAAGCTGCAGGAGCTCGCCGAGCTGTACGGCGCAGAGATTGATCCCGAAGTGCGTGTGCTGCCGATTGTTATATCGGTGGAGGAGTGGGTACGCGAGTTCAATCTGCGCGATGAAGAGGTATTGGAATATGCCTTGCGTAATGCGGCCAGAGAAGTGGTTTTGGGTGATAAACCAGGTGAAGTGTTTCAGGATCACAGCGGGCTTAACATCGTTCTGGCGTATGAACAGGATGGAACGGTTCTTTCTGCGGAAGAAGCCCAGCAGCGCTGCCAGCGTTACATTCAGGAGTGTGGGACTTATTTCTATTGCCGTTTGTCCTGTTATGTAGGAGCGCCTGTGGCTGTAACTGAACTGCAAGGCATGCTGAATGACCTTATGGACATGGAGCGCCGTAATATCAAGGAACTGGAAGAGGTTTTTGTCTATGACGAGCGCCACCGGGCTCAGGAAGATCGTTTTTTACCGATTCCATGGTTTTCTGAGCTGTCCATATTGTTTGAAACAGGCAAAGTAGATGATTTGCGTGAACGTGTGCATGAAATTTTTGAGCTGCTTGCCGCGCAGGAAGGCTTATCCCCGGAAATGCTGCGTCTTTACTATCATGCGCTGCTGCATGTCGTCTATCCCCTGCTGCATCAGAACAATGTTTCCATTCGCAGTCTTTATCCAGGAGAGCGAGAGCCGGAGGAAGCGGTAGTGACAAGATCGCTGTCGCAGCTGAAGCAGTGGACGCTTGATCTGATTGACCGTGTCATCCCCGTCCTGTACCCGGACGATCAGAATCCGATGTCGATTGTGGATCAGCTGTGCATTTACATTGAGAATCATATCGGCGAGGAGCTGATGCGGGAGGAGCTTGCAGCGTTTGCCGGATTTAACCCGGCTTATCTGTCCCGTTTGTTCCGCAAGGAAAAAGGAATGTCTCTGTCCGAATTCATTCTGCAGCGCAGGGTAGCGATGGCGAAAACCTTACTCTCCCAGTCCACCGTCAAGGTGACCGATATCGCAGGCAAGGTAGGATACTATAATTACTCTCATTTTACGAAAATGTTCAAAAAATGCACCGGCATTACGCCGCAGGAGTTTCGCAAACAGTCCAGAACCGTGTAATCAGGCGCAGCATGCTGCGCTTTTTGTTTGTTATTTATGTAATGAAAGTCATAATTTGATTATTGAACAGGTCACCACAGCAGATAGAGGACTTGATCACCCCGCCGTATACTTGAACCACAGGAGGCGCACGGAGCTTTATCCTGAGGAAGAATTCAAGAGGAGTGAGGGAGAACACGTATGAAGACACAACCCCAGGCGGGTAAGGGCGTACGAATATCGGAGATACCGGAAGGCACGGTTCGAAAGCGCAAGTCCGTGTTATACAATCTTGGCAAATACAAGGTGCTCTACCTGATGTTTCTGCCAGGCATTTTGTTTCTGCTGGTAAACAACTACATGCCGATGTTCGGCGTTCTGATCGCATTCAAAAATGTCAACTATGCCGATGGAATATGGGGGAGCCCGTGGAGCGGATGGGATAATTTTAAATACCTGTTCTCAACCAGCGATGCGTGGGAGATCACGCGAAACACGCTCGCATACAACACCGTATTTATCGCACTTAATCTGTTTGTTGGTGTAGGACTGGCAATTATGCTAAACGAAGTGAAAAATAAAGCAATGTCCAAGTTATACCAATCTCTTATGCTGCTGCCTTATTTTTTATCCATGATCGTGGTCAGCTATCTCGTACTTGCTTTTCTCGGCAAGGACTCGGGATTTATGAACTCGACCATTCTGCAAATGTTTGGAGGACAGCCGATCGACTGGTATTCTGAACCGAAATACTGGCCATACATTCTGCCGCTTGTGAATACATGGAAGAATATCGGTTATTATGCCGTCATTTATCTGGCCGCTGTAGTGGGCATTGACGAAGAATATTATGAAGCGGCTGTGCTGGATGGTGCATCGAAGTGGCATCAGATTCGTTTCATCACCATTCCGTTTCTGATTCCGTTGATTGTCATTATGACCTTGCTTCAGATCGGACGTATCTTTTATGCAGACTTCAGCTTGTTCTATCAGGTTCCGCTGGAATCAGGCGCACTGTTCCCTGTAACCAACGTTCTTGATACGTATGTATATCGTACATTCCTTATTGGCGGAGACATCGGGATGTCATCTGCGGCAGGTTTGTACCAAGCGATTGTCGGTTTTGTGCTGGTGCTGGTATCCAATACCATCGTCAGACGGATCGACAAAGATAATGCACTATTTTGAGAGGAGGCAAGTCAGTTGTGAAAACACGTGATCCATTAGCGGTATCCAAGCGTTCCGCAGCCGTCATTCATTTCATGTTTCTATTCTATGCCATTGCCTGTATCGTGCCGATCATACTGGTCTTCGCCATCTCTTTTTCGGATGAAACAACGGTTATCGCCAATGGCTACAAGCTCATTCCGGAGCAGTTCAGCCTGACAGCCTACGAGTTTCTGTTCAAGGATATGGATCAGATCATCCACTCTTACGGCATATCGATTATCGTTACCGTTGTCGGTACGATTACAAGTGTTGCACTGACAGCACTTTATGCGTATCCACTCTCACGCAGGGATTTGCCGTATCGCGGCTGGTTCGCCTTTTTCATCTTTTTCACCATGCTGTTTAACGGGGGACTTGTTCCCTGGTATCTCGTATACGTCAACGTGCTGGATCTGAAAAACTCTATTCTGGCGTTGATCCTGCCGCTGTTGTTATCACCGTTTTTTGTACTCGTCATGCGAACGTTCTTCGCCAACTCCATTCCGGTATCTATTCTGGAATCGGCGCGCATTGACGGAGCGGGGGAATTGAAAACGTTTTTGCGGATTGTCCTGCCGCTCTCGCTGCCCGTTATGGCAACCGTCGCACTGTTCAGTACGCTGAACTACTGGAATGACTGGTACCTCAGTATGATTTTTATCTCGGATAACCGGACGATCAGCCTTCAGTACCTTATGTACCGTACGCTGCTCGATATTCAATATTTAACTACCAACTCCAACGTTTCTTCACAGATTTCATCACAGGGCGCAATGCCTGATCTGCCAAACAAAACGCTGCAAATGGCAATGGCTGTTGTCGGTATAGGTCCAATTGTACTGGCGTACCCGTTCTTCCAGCGTTATTTCATCAAAGGTTTGACGGTAGGTGCTGTGAAGGGATAACTCCAGCCGGTTAGGGAGTGGTCAAGGTTATTGTAAGATAGACGAAAGGGCATATACAGAAAGGTTTTTACCGTTTGTTTGGAATTGGGGAAGAACGGTAAAAAGGTAAGGTGTCAAAGGTTAACGGTCCATTATATGAACAGGAGGGGTTCAATTGGTTCAATCGTTTAAAGTGTGGTCACGTATGACAGCGGCTGCCATGACACTGGCTCTGGTGCTTGCTGGCTGCTCGCCTGGCAAGGGGGGGACTGCAACACCGGGAGCAGAAGGAAGCACTCCGAACGCAAGCAATACTGAAAAACCTTACGAGGTTTCGCTGTTCTACCCGGGCACACCTCAGAAGGATGTTGCATTGGTAGAAGCAGAGATCAACAAAAAGATGGAGCCCAAGATTGGAGCTACGATCAAAATCAATGCTGTGGACTGGGGGCAATGGGATAATAAGCTGAACCTGATGATCTCCTCAGGGGAGAAGGCCGACATTATTTTCACCGCAGCTTGGCAGAACTACACCGTTAACGTAGCCAAAGGTGCGTTCTTGCCACTGAATGACCTGCTGGATGAATACGGGCAGGACATCAAGAAAAATCTGGACCCTGCCTTCCTGGAAGGTTCTCAGGTGGATGGTGTCAACTATGGTGTGCCAACTAACAAGGAGCTTGCAGCCACCCGCGGTGTACTGGTCCGCAAGGACCTGGCTGACAAATACAAGCTGGACCTGACAGCAGTTAAAACATGGGCTGATCTGGAGCCACTGCTCAAAACCATTAAGGAAAATGAACCTTCCATCACTCCGTTCTATATGTCCAATACGAATGGTAACGGTTTGCTCGAAAACCTCGACTGGGATTATCTCGGTGATGCTTCCGTACCGGGTGTGATCTCCAAAACAGCAGGCGAAACAAAAGTGCTGAATGAAGTGGAGACGCCGGAGTTCAAACAAGCGGCCGAGCTTGCACGTAAATGGTATCAGGCGGGTTACATTAACAGCGACGCAGCAACGTCCAACGTATTCCCGAAAGACCAGGCCAAAGCCGGCAAAGCGTTCATGTGGACGGATGGTATGAAGCCGGGTAAAGATAAGGAAGAGGAAGGTTATGTTGGTTACCCGCTGACACAGATTGAAATGACAAGTCCGACCATTACGACAGGAGATGCATCCGGTGCGATGCTTGCAATCTCCCGTTCTTCTGAAAAACCGGAGAAAGCCATGCAAGTTATTAACCTGCTTCACTCTGACAAAGAAATTAACAACCTGCTCAACTTCGGTATTGAAGGTAAGCATTATGTCAAAGTAGATGGTCAGGATAACATCATCAAGCTGCCTGACGGCGTGGATGCCAACAGCCGTACCTATAATCCAGGTGCACAATGGCAATTGGGTAACCAGTTCCTGAATTACCTGTGGGATAATGAAGACCCGCAGAAATGGGAGAAGTTCAAGGAGTTTAACGCCAAAGGTGTAAAATCTCCTGCCCTTGGTTTCACGTTTAACAGCCAGTCCGTGAAAAACGAAATTGCGGCTGTTAACAACGTCAACAAACAGTTCAAACCAGGCATGACCTCGGGTGCGGTTGATCCGAACGAGATGATTCCGAAATATCTGGAAAAATTGAAAGCAGCAGGTATCGATAAAATTATTGCGGCTAAACAGGAGCAGCTGGATGCATTCCTGGCTGGAAAATAAAGCTTCAGACAAAGACGTTATCGGTTATTACCGATAATGTCTTTTTTTTGTTTTGGATCGTTAATCAAAAATAGGAAAAATATGATATAATCAGGTGGTTGATTAGGAGGTGTTTGCGTGTCGGGAACCAGACTTGTGTTCTCAGGAGGTTTGTTGCTCTTTGCAATTATTTTTACCTGTAACCATCATCTTGGTTTCTCAGTAGGTGATTCGTTGTTGTTATCCATCGGTATATCCCCATATACCAAAGCATATGTCAGCGGTGTACATATTACGGTTTTCTTCGGACTTGGCATGCTGGCTTGCGGGTATTATCTTGCGCGGAAGGAAATCATGACCAAGTATCCGCTCGTGGCGAAGACGTTGTGGATCGCGGTTGTGATCTTAATCTCCAATTATTCTTTTATGACGGATAAGCTGATGTATGTGGTAAAATGGGGGGCCACGGGTTTAAGCAGCATATCGTATTCACAGAACGACAGCACATGCACGTATCAGGTTTATGCTGACGGTCAAGCTCATGCGACTTGTGAATTGTTACTGAAAAATTATAGCAGCTCAGCTGTCGCCGCGATGGTAAAGCCCGATCTGGCAGGCAGCTACCGCTATCAGGATGATCCGTTATCTGAATCTTTACAGTCTGTAGAGCTTAACGCCATACCGGTCAAACTTGAACCCCGCATGACGTTTACAGGAAAGCTTGAATTCTCCGGATTGGCGCAACGGCCCTTGCAGGTGAGTGGCAAGCTGGATGATATCGTACTAGATGTTGCAGTTGATGGGACCAATACGGTTTTTGACTATGATATCCCTTAGCATGTGTAGGCAGACTGTAGATCCAAGTACATAACCAATATATACTGAATGACCGATAGGCAGAATAACATAAAAAATACATCATTTATCAGGAGTGAAGTCGGCTGAGCGCCGACTTTTTTCCGTTTGTGCAAGTTGAATTAAGTGCTGAAACCTTGCATTAATGTCCTTTTCCAGAGGGTGGGTGAGGCTTACCATATAATATGGGACAGTCTGTTTATGAGAGCATCTAACGGTGCATTATGAAGCTTGTACAAGAAATAGATTGTATTTAAAGCTACCATGACTACAATTAATGTCACGACTTGTGTCAGGATGATTAATTAAAATTTAAATAAAGCGAGATGAACATTTCCATGTCATACCGGACAAATCTGTTTTCAAAGATGGTCATTTTGATTCTGATCATGCTTGTTCCTGTTGTACTCCTGTACTGGTATTCCAATCATAAAACAACGGCTGTGCTGCGAGATGAGCTTAACCAATCAAACAGCAATCAGCTGGAGTTTTTTCAAAATCAGGTGAACTCTAACATTGAATTGTTATCCTCTTGGCCTAATCTGCTGATCCACGACCCGGATATCGCCAGTTTTCGGCGTATATTTGCGGAGAGCCGTTATTTCGATCTGGATGCGATCAATCTGGTCAAGCGTATTCAGAACAAGCTGAGTATTCAGGAAAGCTCATCGAACTGGGCCACCAAATTATATCTGTATTCCCCGTCGCTCGGCAGAGTGATCTCGGAACGGGATGCCCGTACGTATGACAAGCATGCGTTAAAAGAAAGTATCGTTTCAGGCTGGGATGTTCACAAAATTGAGGATGGGCAGAATGACCGGTTCATGTTCAGCTGGATCACCGTATCCCCGTACGGAATCAAAGACCCTGCCGAAAATGCAGAGACCATCATCAAGCTGGAATTCGACAGTGACAACATTCGGGACATGCTTGATAAATTCAAAGGGGATGGAAGACATGATCCCTTTTATTTCCGTGAGGAAACGGGCGTAATCTATAACCGGACATCGGATCGGACATTGACAGATCAATTGATCAAGGAATTGTCCAGCCAGCCCTTGAAAGACGTAGAGAACCGTACGGTAGTGATTGGCAATGAGCCCTACATGGTCAATTCTGTGAAATCGAGCACCACGGGCTGGTATCTGGTGGACTATATGCCGCTGTCCGATATTTTGAAGCCGATTCATCAGTCCAACATTCTGTTCTACTCGTCCATGATATGCTTGCTACTGATGAGCTTTACCGCTGCGTATTTGTTATATGTTCAGGTTCAGGTGCCGGTGAAACAATTGATACGCGGATTCCAGCGGCTGAAGCAGGAGGATTACTCCGTTCGAATCGAGCCGAAAGGTCGCAATGAGTTCAGTTTCCTGTCCGAGCGCTTTAATTCCATGGTGGAAAAGATACAACAGCTGTTCGAGCACGTATATCTGGAGCAGATTCATGTACGGGAAGCGAGACTGAAGCAACTGCAGTCACAGATTAATCCGCATTTTTTCTATAACTGTTTCTCCTTCATTACAAGCATGGCGAAGCTGAAACGGGTGGATGCCGTTGTAGCCATGTCTCACAATCTGTCCAGATATTACAGGTATACAACAAGGCAGGAAAGAGATTTGGTCCCGCTATCCGAAGAAATCGAATTTGTGACCAACTATTTGGAAATTCAACGTATGCGTATGGAGCGCATTCATTATACGCTTGATTTGCCAGAAGATATGCTGCGTATCGAAGTTTCGCCACTAATTGTGCAGCCTCTGGTTGAAAATGCGGTTATTCATGGGATTGAAGCAGACGCAGAAGCAGGGGAGATCAGAGTATCCGGTGAGCAAAAGGATGGCCGGATGCTGCTCATTGTTGAAGATGATGGTCAAGGCATGACACAGGAGGAGCGTGAAGCGCTTCTCATCAAGCTTGCGGGTACGATGGATCAGGAGATGGGCTGCGGATTGTGGAATGTGAATCAAAGGCTGCAGCTGAAGTATGGTGAGAAGGGTGGACTTCATATCACCGAATCAGACCTGGGCGGCGTGCGAGTTGTGTTGTCATGGCCGGTAGAATCCAAACCTGCGCTTGAAGAATACGAAGAGTGAACATAAATGAACCGGGAGAGTGATTGAATTGATCGATATACTGCTTGTGGATGATGAAACGTATGTAACCGAGAGTCTGGAACTCACCATTCCTTGGGGAGAGATCGGAGTTACAACCGTGCTGCGTGCGGCATCCGGCAATGAAGCGTTGAAGATTATGGAGGAGAATGCGGTAGATATCGTCGTAACTGACATTCGGATGCCAGGTATGACCGGGCTTGAGCTGATTAGCGAGGTAAGCCAGCGCTGGCCGCATGTGCGCTGTATTTTGCTGACAGGACACAGTGATTTTGATTATGCCAAAAAGGCGATTCAGCTGCAGGCGGCAGATTATATTTTGAAGCCGGTTAACGATGATGAATTTATGAATTCGGTATCAGCAGCGATTACCTCCCTGCGTGACGAATGGGATGAATTTGACAAATATCATCGCCTGCTGTACAGCCGCAAATCGGATTACAAAATTTTACGCGAAAATCTGATGCATGATCTGCTCTTGGGCCGGGTGCTTACTACGAAAGCATTGCGGGAGCAGTTTGAGCAGTACGAGCTTCATATGGACCCCGAGCAGCCTGCTGTCATGATGCTGATTCGTCTTGCCGGACGATTTGCGGCTATGGATCAGCAGTCGCTGGACCTGATGGATTTTGCTGTCGGGAATATTGCCGAGGAAGTGCTGGGTGAAGCGTACAACGTCTGGTTTGGTCGCGGGCCGCATGAGTGTCTGGTCATGTTCCTGCAGAACCGCGAGCCGGATGAGCTATCACGAATGGAGGGAAGCAATCTGCAAGCTGCTGCTGGAACATTCCGGGAGCATGTGGTTCGTTACCTGCAGGGAGATCTGTCCATGGTGGTTACGCCGCCCTTTCCATTTAACGAGCTTACAAATGTGTATCGCAAAAGTTTGGGATCTTTAATTCTTTCCGGACCCGAAGAGCACAGAATCATCTATATCGACATGGAAAAAGCGTTAAACAAACGTGCCGAAAACGATGCGGCGCAAGCGCTTGAAGAGCTGTATAAGCCACCGGTGCTGCCTCAGCTGCTGGAGACCAAACAATGGGAAGCTGCGGGGGACAAGCTGAACGCTGTTTTTGATGCTGTGGAGAAGGTGTATTTGTCCAGAGAGCATGCGTATGAGATGTATTTGTCTGTGACAAATGCTTTTATGTATATCGCTCATAAACAAGGACATCTGGTACATGAGATAGATCATGCGGGTTTCGATCTGGTGCTTGCGCACCAGTTGATTCAATCCCCGGAGAAGCTGCGGCGCTGGGCAATGAATATGCTCGAGAAGCTGCAGGAGGAGCTATCGGATCAGGAAGGGGTACAAAGCCGCCGGCATGTCATTAAACAAGTGCAGGAGCTGGTAACCCGGGATACAGGACAGGATCTGTCGGTGAAAATGATTGCGGATAAAGTGTATTTACACCCGGTATACCTCTCTAAAATATACAAGGCAGAGACGGGGGAAGGTCTCGGAGACTATATGATCCGTATGCGTATGGAACGAGCGCTGTATTTGCTCAAAAATACGAATAAAAAAATATACGAGATTACGAGTGAGCTGGGTTATCAAAATCCGCAATATTTTAGCAAAATGTTCAAAAAACATTACGGCATGACACCGAATGAATTCCGGGATCAGACATAAATACAACATAAATCGAGCATATAGGTTGGTAAAGGTGCAGAAATCTTGATTTCGTATCATAGGCTGATGTGCCTGACCGTCCTATAATGAAAGGGTAACCAAAACGATTTAAGGGGGAACAACATGAGAGCGCAATCAACGAAAAAGAGATTCTTGTCGCTTCTCGCTACGACGCTCTGTCTGACCGTCGTTCTTGCAGGATGTTCAGGAGGAAATGGGAACAAGGAGAGTGCTGAGCCAAGCGCATCCGGGTCCCAAAATGAATACAAGGAAAAGTATGATCCCGCAGTAACCATTACTACAGCATGGGGCATCGACCCTGAGCTGAAATTCAAAAATGGCGAATCCATGGAAAATAACGTGGCTACGAAATGGGCCAAGGACAAATTCGGTATTGAGATTAAGTCGCTGTGGTCCGTAACGGATACAAACAACGCGTTTGCAACCAAACTTCGTTTGGCTATGTCCTCGGGTCAGGAAATGCCTGATATCGTAACCGTAGGTGATAACCTGCTGGCTCAGGACCTGATTGATTCCGGCATGTATCAGGAAGTGGGTCCGCTGTTTGACAAGTATGCTTCGGATACTTGGAAAAAAGCAATGGAGCAAGATCCGAATGTATGGAATGCGTACAGCCGTGATGGCAAAAGAATGGGTATTCCGGTACTCGATTACGCATACAACAATGACTACCTGCTCTGGATTCGTCAGGATTGGCTGGACAAGCTGAATATGAAAGCACCTAAAACCATTGATGAGCTCGAAGCGGTTATGGAAGCTTTCAAAAACAAAAATCCGGACGGTCTGGCACCAGATAAAGTAACTCCGCTCAGCATCGGTTTCAAAACATCCATGAATACCTGGATGGGTGATCCATCCTGGATCTTCGGCGCTTATGGCACACTGCCGTTCCAATGGAACGTAGGTGCGGACGGCAAGCTGGAGTATGGTTCCATTAACCCGGGCATGAAAGAAGGCTTGGCTAAATTAAGCGACTGGCTGAAAAAAGGATATATTCCGCAAGAAGCAGCACTTTGGGATGAAAACAAAACGGCAGAACCTGCTGTAGCGGGCACAGCTGGAATTATCCCGGGCCCTTACTGGATGAGCGGATGGCCGCTGATTGATACCGTGAAAAACGTACCTAGTGCAGTATGGAAGCCAATTTCTATTCCGACAGGCCCTGATGGCAAAGCAATGCGTCACGGAACACAGTTTGTTAACGGTGTGACCCTGATCAAAAAAGACATGGCTCACCCTGAAGCGTTCTTCACTTACCAGAACTACCTGTTTGACAACTATGCTGACCCGGCTCCAGGCAGCCCGTATGACAACGGTCTGTTTGAAGGGTATGACTACCAGCTGGATGCCAACGGCAAACAGAAAAAACCGGATGAAATTGACGGTGGATATGTCAACGTTGTACGTTACCTGCTTGTTCGTGACGGCGCGCGTATTCCAGATGCACAAATGAAAGCTTTGATGAATCTGGCAGATGGCAAAGAGCCGCAAACGAAGCTGGAAAAAGACGTAGCGGTGAACTATGGACCGGAGACTCCTGCGGCTGCAAAAGTGCTGCTTGAGCAGAAAGATATTTCGTTCAAAAATATGTTCACAGGTCCTACAACCAAAACGATGAAAGCCAAGCTGGACTACCTCAACAAAATTGAGAATCAGGCATTTAATGAAATCATCTATGGCAAGAGCCCGATCGATTCATTTGATACCTTTGTTCAAACATGGAAATCCGGCGGCGGCGATCAGATCACTCAGGAAGTTAACGAGTGGTATGACGGTGTGAAAAAATAAGCAGAATTTCTCTATGAAAATGTATAGCAGTAGTGACGCACAGACGATATAAGTCTGTGCGTTTTTTGTGTTTTTAAAGGTCATAAAAACATATAGAAAATCGAGTGGAACAGCGGTTTTATGGCTTTCCGGGCTGAGCAGCAGGGCCTAAGCCAAAAGTAGTTGCTTTTGTGCCATTTATATTGCTTTTATGCGCTGTTTGAGGGTGCTGGAAGGTTGATATAATTTGCCTATAAGCCACTCAGGGAGTACTTGAGTAGGAAGAATTACAGGGGGAGCAATCATGAGAACTTTAAAACGAACTTGGCCATTCCACGTAATGCTGCTGCCAGCTATCATCTTTCTGATTATTTTCAGTTATGTGCCTATGGGCGGAATTGTTATGGCATTCCAGAACTACAAACCATGGCTTGGCATTAGCGGCTCGGACTGGGTCGGGCTTGATAACTTTAGATATTTATTCGAACGGGAGGACAGCTTGCAGGTCATCTGGAATACGTTGATCATCGCTGTACTCAAATTGATTTTCAACTTGTTTGTACCGTTTGTATTTGCCATCCTGCTCAATGAGGTTCGCAAGATGGCCATTCAGCGGACGATCCAAACACTTGTATACTTGCCTCACTTCTTGTCCTGGGTCATCCTGGGCGGCATCCTGCTCGATCTGTTGTCAACAGGTGGTCTGGTGAACCGGGTACTCGGCACCTTCGGTCTTGGACCGTACTTCTTCCTCGGAGATAACAGCTTGTTCCGACCAACGATTATTGTTACGGATGTGTGGAAGGAATTCGGATATAACATGATTGTCTTTCTGGCTGCACTGGCAGGTATTAACCCGGCACTGTATGAAGCTGCCGAGATCGACGGAGCGAATCGTTGGAAGCAGACACTTCACATTACGATTCCGTCTCTCGTGCCAATGCTAATGGTTGTAGGAACGCTCGCGCTTGGTAACGTATTGAATGCCGGATTCGACCAGATCTTCAACCTGTACAACCCGCTTGTATATCAATCGGGAGACATCATTGATACATTCGTATATCGCTCGGCGCTGGAAAACGGTGAGATGGGCTTCGCCACAGCCATTGGCTTGTTCAAATCCGTGATCAGTATGGTGCTGATTCTCGTATCGTACAGCCTCGCCAAGAAATACGCCGGATACCGCATATTCTAATCGAATGAACAGAGAAGGAAGGGACTACGATGTATCATAAATCAAAGTCATATCGTGTATTTAACGTTATCAATATCAGTTTTCTCATTCTGGTCGCCATCATGTGTATTGTGCCGATGATTCACGTTTTGGCTGTATCCTTCAGTAACAAAGCTGCGGCAGATGCCAACCTGGTCAGTCTCTGGCCAGTCGGTTTTTCTCTTGAAGCTTACAAAAAAACAATGAACAATCCGATCTTTCTGAACTCACTCTGGATTTCACTGCTGCGTACCGTTATTGGTACAGGTATTACGCTGTTAATTACTTTCCTGGCGGCATATCCGCTGTCCAAGGAAAACAGTGAGTTTAAAGGCAGAACCGTATACTCCTGGATTTTCGTATTCAGCATGATTTTCAACGGCGGTCTGGTTCCATTCTACATGGTTATTCAAAAGATTGGTCTGATGGATTCCTTCTGGGTACTGGTGCTGCCAGGTGCAGTGAACACCTTCCTGGTCATCCTGATGCTGAATTTCTTCCGCGGCATTCCGAAAGAGCTTGAAGAAGCAGCCCTGATGGACGGTGCCAACCATTTCAGAACACTGTTCAGCATTTTCCTGCCAATCTCCATGCCTTCCATTGCAACCATTGCACTGTTCAGCATGGTGTTTCACTGGAACTCCTGGTTTGATGGTCTCTTGTATATGAACAATGCCAAAGACTATCCACTTGCAACATTTATGCAGACTGTCATTATCAAACGGGATATGAGTACGATGGCGATGAATCCGAAGGAGATGGAAACGATCTCTCAGACAACAGTACGTGCAGCTCAGATTTTTATCGGAAGTGCGCCAATCCTGATTGTATATCCATTCTTACAGCGTTATTTTGTAAAAGGTATGACACTGGGCTCAGTGAAAGGCTGAGCCTGAATCCCTAATTTATGGAGGCTGATATTTTGAATCAATCTACCAAACAACCATTTATTCTCGGCATGGATGTTTCATTTATGGACGAGATTGAACAGCATGGGGGGACATATCGTGATGCGGATGGCAAAGAAGCAGATTTGCTCACCATTCTCAAGCTGAATGATGCCAACGCGATCCGGCTGCGTATCTGGAATGATCCGGTCGGCGGATTCTGCAATCTGGAGCGCACAATTGAAGTAGCAAAACGAATCAAGGCACAGGGCTTGCAATTTTTGCTCGACTTCCATTACTCGGACCGGTGGGCTGATCCGGCCAACCAGTGGAAACCGAAAGCGTGGGAGAACCTGTCCTATGAACAGCTTAAACTGGCGGTATGCACATATACAGCAGATGTGCTTCGCGCATTAAAGGAACACGATGCCCTGCCGGATATGGTCCAGGTTGGCAATGAAATTACACCAGGCATGTTGTGGGATGATGGGCGTGTCGGCGGCGAAGAGCATGATACGGACGAGCAGTGGCAGCGTTTTGCCGGGCTTGTGAAATATGGCATTGCAGCTGTGAAATCGGTTGATCCTTCGATCCAGATTATGATTCATATTGACCGCGGCGGTGATAACGCCGAGAGTCGCAAATTCTATGATCGTTTTGAAGCGCTGGGTGTTGAGTTTGACGTCATCGGCTTGTCCTATTATCCTTGGTGGCATGGAACGCTGGATGCGCTGCGTGACAACCTGAATGATCTGGCCAAACGCTACGGCAAGCCAATCAACGTTGTGGAGACCGCTTACCCATGGACGCTTGAGCAGCCGGAAGGTATTGAATGGATTATGAATCAGGAAGACATGCTGCTGCCAGGATATCCTGCAACGGTAGAAGGACAAACCCGATATTTGCAGGATATGCTGCAGATTATTCGCGAGGTTCCCGGTGGTCTGGGCCATGGCTTCTATTATTGGGAGCCAGCATGGATTCCAAGCAAGGAAGAATGGTCTGTAGGACACCCGAACAACTGGGGCAATCTGACCATGTTTGATTTCAAAGGTCGCAAGCTCGATTCATTCAAGGCGTTAGCTGCTGCGCAAGAACTGAATGTCACTACCTCCGTTTAATAAGGTTTGCAAAAGCGAAATGTTCGTAATTCAACAGCAAGGGAGTTTTCATAAATGACATACCAATTTCCACCTGTAAGTTCCAAAGCACCGTATATGCTGCATGGTGCTGACTATAACCCGGAGCAGTGGCTTCGTTATCCAGAGGTGCTGGAAGAAGACATTCGCTTGATGAAATTAGCTAAATGCAATGTGATGTCCATCGGTATTTTCTCCTGGGTCTCACTTGAACCGGAAGAAGGCGTGTATACGTTTGAATGGCTCGATCAGGTACTGGATCGTTTCGCAGCGAGTGGCATCTATGCTTTCCTGGCTACACCAAGCGGTGCCCGTCCAGCGTGGATGTCGGCAAAGTATCCTGAAGTGCTGCGTGTATCCGAGAAACGGGTTCGTAACCTTCATGGCTTCCGTCATAATCATTGTTATACGTCCCCGGTGTATCGTGAAAAAGTAACGGAGATGAACACGAGACTGGCCGAGCGGTATTCAGATCATCCGGCCGTCATTGGTTGGCATATCTCGAATGAATACGGTGGGGATTGCCACTGTGATTACTGTCAGGAAGCATTCCGCGGCTGGGTGAAAAACAAATACAAAACGCTGGATGAGCTGAATCATGCGTGGTGGACAACATTCTGGAGCCATACGGTGACAGACTGGAGTCAGGTTGAATCTCCAGCACCGCATGGTGAGACTCAGGTTCATGCAATGAATCTGGACTGGCGCCGTTTCGTAACGGATCAGACAGCAGATTTCATCGTACACGAGACGAAGCCACTCAAGGCGAAAAATCCGAATCTGCCTGTGACAACCAACCTGATGGAATTCTATGGTGGTCTCAACTATTGGAAGTTCGCAGATATTCTCGATTTTCTTTCCTGGGACAGCTATCCGACATGGCATGATGCAGAGGATGATGCGAAGCAGGCGTCCCGTATTGCGATGATGCATGATATTGTACGGTCCATTAAAGGTGGACAGCCGTTCCTGCTGATGGAGAGCACGCCAAGCTCAACGAACTGGCAGGATGTAAGCAAGCTGAAGCGTCCGGGTATGCATCTGTTATCCTCCTTGCAGGCTGTAGCTCACGGATCAGACAGCGTGCAGTACTTCCAGTGGAGAAAAAGCCGCGGGTCCAGCGAAAAGCTGCATGGCGCCGTGGTTGACCATGTAGGCACAGAGCATACACGTGTGTTCAAGGATGTTACAGACGTAGGTACTGCGCTGCAGAGCATGCAGGATATCGTAGGTGCATCGGTTCCGGCGGAAGTCGCAATCATCTTCGATTGGGAAAACCGCTGGGCTGTGAATGATTCACAGGGCCCGCGCAATATCGGCGTAAAATACGAGCAGACGGTAGAAGCTCACTATGAAGCCTTCTGGAAAAAAGGTGTAGCGGTGGACGTGATTGATATGGATGCCGATCTGTCCAAGTACAAAGTGCTCGTTGCACCCATGCTCTACCTCGTTCGTGAGGGTGTAGGCGAACGGATCGAGAAATTTGTGGAGCAGGGCGGTACATTTGTAGCAACATACTGGTCGGGCATCGTTAACGAGAACGATCTGTGCTTCCTGGGTGGATTCCCTGGACCACTTCGCAAAACGCTGGGCATCTGGTCCGAAGAGATCGACGGACTGCATGATCGGGAACTCAATGGCATTATTCCAGAGCAGGGCAATGCGCTTGGACTTACAGCGGAGTATGATGCAATTGAGCTCTGTGATCTTATTCATCTGGAAGGCGCGAAGTCCCTTGCTTCCTATCGTTCCGACTTCTATGCAGGACGTCCGGCATTGACCGTGAACGAGCTTGGCTCGGGTAAAGCTTACTACATGGCTGCACGTATGAAAGCACCGTTTTACGATGATTTCTACGGCAAGCTGATTGCAGAGCTTGACCTGGAGCGCGGACTCAAGTCCGAGCTTGCCGCGGGCACAACGGCTCATGTGCGTACAGACGGGAATTCCGATTATGTATTCATTCAAAACTACACCGAGCATGAGAAACAGGTTCAACTCGACAGTCAGGCTTACACAGATGTACTGAGTGGTGAAGCGGTTGAAGCGAGCCTGGACTTGCAGCCGTACGACATTCGTGTGCTGCGCAGAACGGCGAATCGCAAGTAATGCCATTGTTGGTGAAGTGAAACATCGCTTGTGTAAAATAAGATGAAATAACAAATAACTGGATTACCCGGGTGCCGCGAAACAGGTGCTTGGGTAATCTTTTTTTCATGCTGAAATGGGGCTTCTGTACTTTTTCTGGACAAGATAAAGGATAATCGTGTCCACGTAGCGAAGACAAATACGTAACTTGTCAACTTTAGACTTTCATTGTCTGGGAGGAATTGAAATGAATCAGAGAAATCTGGACGGCAACAGCATTATTATACGGCTGGAAATGACAACGAAAGATATCAAGTTTGGCGAAGTGGCCTCGGCCATCTCGGAAGCTGGAGGAGACATCATTGCCATTGACGTCATTTCGACCAATCAGGATGTCAGTGTGCGGGACTTGACCGTTGCAGTCACCGACTCACAGGATAACAGTAAAATTATAGAAGCTGTACGCCAGCTTAAAGGCGTGTCCATCGTTAACGTGTCAGACCGGACATTCCTGCTGCATCTGGGCGGCAAAATTGAAGTGACACCAAAGACCCCGATTCACAACCGGGAAGACCTGTCGCGTGTCTACACGCCGGATGTGGCCCGGGTATGCTCAGCAATATCTGAAGAACCAGGTAAAGCCTTTTCATTAACGATTAAACGAAATACAGTCGCCGTTGTATCCGATGGCAGTGCGGTGCTGGGGCTTGGCAATATCGGGCCTCGTGCAGCGATGCCGGTTATGGAAGGCAAGGCAATGCTGTTCAAGCAGTTTGCAGGTGTCGATGCGTTCCCGATCTGCCTGGATACTCAGGATACTGAAGAAATCATTCGAACTGTGAAAGCGATATCACCGGCGTTTGGCGGCATTAATCTGGAGGATATTTCATCTCCGCGCTGTTTCGAGATTGAACGCCGCCTGAATGAAGAACTGGACATTCCGGTTTTCCACGATGACCAGCATGGTACAGCGGTTGTGCTGTATGCAGGTCTGATTAATGCGCTGAAGCTGGTTGACAAATCCATCGAAGATGTAAAAATTGTGGTGTGCGGTATTGGAGCGGCTGGTGTGGCCTGCAGCAATATTTTGTTATCTGCCGGTGCGAAGCGGCTGATCGGAGTGGATCGCGAGGGTGCGATCATACGTACAAACACGTATGAAAACGAGGTTTGGAATGAGTATGCGGCACGTACTAACCCTGATCTGGAGACGGGTTCCTTGCGGGAGGTTATTCGCGATGCCGATGTATTTATCGGCTTGTCCCGCGGCAATCTGCTTACACGCGAGGATGTGCAGACCATGGCGGACAATCCGATCGTATTTGCAATGGCAAATCCGGTGCCTGAGATTATGCCTGCTCTGGTCGAGGATATTGTAGCCGTTATGGCGACAGGCCGTTCGGATTATCCGAACCAGATTAATAACGTGCTTTGTTTCCCGGGGATGTTCCGAGCGGTACTGGATTGCCGGGCAACAGAAATCAATGAAGAAATGAAGCTGGCGGCTGCTCAGGCGATTGCCTCATCCATCTCGGACGAAGAGCGTACACGTTATTATATTATCCCGAGTGTATTTAACGATAAAGTGGTTAAATCGATGCGCAGTCGTGTCATCGAAGCGGCAATCAAGACGGGAGTCGCAAGACGTGTGCCCCGTGAGCAGCCGCGTGAAGGTGGAGAATCCTGATGACTTCGGATGTACCTAATGCGTCTGAGCGATCGCATCATCCGGTGAATGAATCCATTTTGCGCGCGGCTCGTGCTTTTGTGCAGGAGGATGCTTCCAGGCATGCCGATGGACACGACTGGACTCATATTGAGCGCGTCACCAGACTTGCAGCTAGATTGGCTCATGACGAAGGTGCTGACCCGTTCATCTGTGAACTGGCTGCGTTGCTGCATGATGTACCAGACGAAAAGCTGAATGATAGTCTGGAGGCAGGTATGATAAAGCTGCACGCGTGGCTGGATTCGCAGCCGCTTGCTCCAGCAGCACGGGAAGCGGTGCTGAACATTATCAGTACGATTTCGTATGCGGGCGGTCAGGGAGCTGCGCTCAGCTCTCTTGAAGCCCAAGTCGTGCAGGATGCAGATCGTCTGGATGCACTGGGTGCAATCGGCATTGCCCGTACCTTTGCATTTGCCGGCGCGCGCGGACGAGAAATGTACGATCCTTCACTTCCGCCGCGGGAGCAGATGACCCGTGAGCAGTATCGCAATGAGCGCAGCACAACGATTAATCATTTTTACGAAAAATTGTTCAAGCTCAAAGATTTGATGAACACCTCCCGCGGCAGGCAGCTGGCTCAGCAGCGTCATGATTATATGGTGCAGTTCGTGGAGCAGTTCAAGAACGAATGGGAAGCACTAATGTGAATCCGCTTCATCCTTTTGCATGTTTTGGGTTAAATTATGCTCAGAACACCTGCGCAAGGATGAAGTTTTTTTGTGGTTTCGGATACGTTCATGGAACTGGGAATAGCAAAGGCCTAACCTCTCATGGTACAATAAATCGTTCTCCTGAACTCATTCAGGCAAATAACGAAATATGGGGTAATAATGAACATGATGATCATCAAAAGTGAACGAACAGGCTGGGTAAGAGGAGGGGGATGCCATGTCATTTGGAGCACGTGTACTTAAGACAGGTATAGCGGTCACGCTTGCTTTATATCTGAGCAGTCTGTTTCTGAACCCGCAATCTCCTGTGCCTGCTGCGATTGCAGCGATCTTTGCGATGCAGCCCTCCATCTATCGTTCGTGGAAATATTTCCTGGATCAGCTGCAGACAACGACGCTGGGAGCTATTGTAGCCTTGCTCGGAGGAATGGTGCTGTCTAACGAACCCATCGCAGTCGGTTTAATTATTGTGCTTGTCATTATGATCTGTCTTAAATTAAATATGGGTGAAACGGTAGGACTGACACTTGTCACGGTAGTCTCTATTATGGAAGCTTCGGGTGACTGGCACTTTGCGCTGAATCGTTTCCTGCTGACTCTTGTAGGCATCGTGTCTGCATTTCTGATTAACATCTCGGTGTTTCCGCCGAAACCCAAGGTACAGTTTGTAAAGCAGATTCAAAGTGTATTTAGCGGCATGTCCTTACTGCTTCGCACCTCGATCTCCGATGAGATTAAAGAGGTTGTTTTCCGGGAGGAGAAAAATACGCTGGGCGGCTCGATTAAGTCTTTATCTGACAAGTATCACCTGTTTGAGGAAGAGCAGAAGAAGATGAAACGGGCCAAGTTCAGCGAAACCCGTCAGATGGTCGTATACAAGCAGATGCTGCTAAGTTTGCAAAAAGGGTATGATGTACTGGATTCCGTTGAACGTCATTACTTCCAGGCACAGCGTACCCCGGAGATGGACCTGTTCTTTGATACACATCTGGAGCGGGTGATCAAGTTCCATGAGCATGCCTTACTTAAATTCGAAGACAAGTTAAAACCGAATGGGGAGGAAGCAGCGCAGTTTGTGACGGATAATGATCATTTTATGGAGCAGGCGATTACGCAGTTTGATATCGATAAGGAAGGTATGTTACGATTATCCATCGTAGCCGCAGCCATCTATGATTATGGCTATCAGCTGGAACGCTTGAATCGGCTGGCGGATCATGTGCACAGCGTCAGCGAGGATAAAGAGTCACAGGATACGATGCTGAACTGGCTGAAATGGCCTTAGCCTGGAAAATCATATACAATAGAATAACAACCAAGCCCGGACAGCAGCGTCCGGGCTGTTTGGTCTATTGGGTCAGGGAATTGAGGGATAAGGATATGCATATAGAGCAGCTGGATACAGAACTGATGGAATGGTTAGATGGAGGCAGGCTTGACACCAAGCAGCATGAGGCTATGCAGCTGCTGACGGTAACAGACGGGCAGTGGGCACATACGGCCATGATTAGCATGGGAGAAGTGGTGGCAATAAGCCCAACCTGCCTCAGGCTGGCACTTTGGCAAGGAACTCAAACGAGTATGAATATGATGGAAACAGGTAAGGCTACTTTAATTGCAATTCATGGACAGCGTTTGCTGCACATCCAGCTGGGGGTCCGCCCTTTGCCAGCCTTGGCAGAGGCTGTGCATCCGCGCGACAGATATGATTGTAACATCCGGCATATTCGTATAGATGAGGCACCCTATGCTGAAATAACGTCAGGCATTACCTTTCAATTAAAAGATCAAGCCGGTGCGTTGGCGCGCTGGGCCGCTACAATTGAGGATCTGAAAAAATAAGCGGATTAATAAGGACTTGAAGAAGTAGACGAGTAATGATTGGAAAAACCAGAACTTATACCATTGCCTTTTCGGGCTTGTCCAATGGCTATTTAGAAGACACAATCCGGGGAAAGAGAGGCGCATCAACAAATGAGTACAGAACAGCAATGGAATGAGGAACAACAACGAGTGAATTCAGTCACTGACCTGATTGAGCATCGAATTACTGCACTGGAAGAAGTAGCAGGTTCATTCCGTGGTGAAGTGGTCGAGATGAGAAAAGAATTCTGGGACGAGGTCACCATGAACTTCAGTGAAGCAGATGATGTCGGGGAGACGTCAACGAGTATGCGGCAGCAGTCACAGGTGTTGTCTGATCGCGAACGAAGTCATCTGAATACAGCTGCGGCTCTGGATAAAATGAAACGACTGCATCATTCTCCTTATTTCGGGCGCATCGATTTCAAAGAAGCTGGATATGCGGATGCAGAGCGAATCTATCTGGGCATTGCATCACTGCTGGATGAGCAGGAGGAGTCTTTTCTGATCTACGACTGGCGTGCACCGATCTCCAACCTGTATTACGACGGTGCACCGGGGCCGATCTCCTATCGTACACCAAGCGGTGAAATCAGCGGAGAGATCGAGATGAAGCGACAGTTTGTTATTCGGGACAGACGAATCCGGTTTATGTTTGATACGGGCGTGACCATCGGTGATCAGCTGCTGCAGGCCGTGCTCAGCCGAACGTCGGATGCCCAGATGAAAAGCATTGTAGCAACGATCCAGAAGGAGCAGAACCGGATTATCCGCAATGACCGGACTCGAATGCTGATCGTGCAGGGAGCGGCAGGCAGTGGTAAAACCTCTGCTGCGCTCCAGCGGGTAGCTTATCTTCTCTATAAATACCGCGAGCATCTGCAAGCGGATCAGATGGTTCTTTTTTCACCAAATCCGATGTTTAACAGCTATGTATCAACGGTATTGCCGGAGCTCGGAGAAGAGAACATGCTGCAGACGACATTTCAGGAGTATCTGGAGCGCCGCTTGGGCCGGGAATACCAGCTGGAGGACCCGTTTATTCAGCTTGAATATGTGCTTACGGCAATGCAGGAGCCGGAATACGATGCACGGATGTCGAGTATTCGCTTCAAGTCCTCTGCATCCTTCCAGAAGGTCATCACACGTTATAAAGAGAGCATGCTTTCCGGCGGCATGAAATTCAAGCCAGTGCGTTTTCAGGGCAAAGTGATTGTGGATGCGGAAGCGATGGCTGAGAAATTTTATAGCTTTGGCTCATCTGTCAAGCTGGTGAGTCGACTGGAGCTGCTGCGGGACTGGCTGCTGAAGGAGCTGTCTGCATTTGGCAAGAGTGAATTAAATGCGCCCTGGGTGGATCAGCAGCTGGACGTGATGGAACCTGAGGACCTGCAGAGAGCTTATCAACGGTTAAAACGCAAACAGAAGGGGAAATCGCATACGTTTGATGACTTCCAGCAGGAAAGAGAGATTCTGGCCAGAATGGTTGTCAGCGACCGGCTCAAACCTCTGCGTAAATGGATCAAATCCTTGCGTTTTGTCGATATCCGTCAGCTGTACGCAAACCTGTTTCAGGATCAGGCACAGATGGTGCGTTTGCTGGAAAACGAGCCGCTGCCCGCGCATTGGGAGGCCATCTCCACGATGACGCTGCGCAGGCTGAAGCTGCAGGAATTGGCCTATGAGGATATCACGCCGTATCTGTATTTGCGAGAGCTGCTGCTTGGTTTCCATATTAACTCTGGCATCCGTCATGTGATTATCGATGAAGCGCAGGATTATTCTGCGTTTCAGCTGGCCTTTATGAAAAGGCTGTTCCCGCATGCCAAAATTACGGCTTTGGGTGACTTCAATCAGGCGATCTACGCTCATTCGTCTGTGCTAAGCGGAACGGGACCTTTGAGTGATCTATATGGACCGGAGAATACAGAGGTTATCGAATTGACGCGCAGTTATCGATCCACCATGGAGATTGTTGAGTTTACACGGGGCATGGTTCCGGGGGGAGAGCATATCATTCCGTTTAATCGAAGCGGTGAGAAGCCCAAAGTGATCGTAACGGCTGATCTCGAGCAGCATATGCATCATATTACGGCTGATCTTCATCATCTGATTGAGCAGGGATATGAATCGGTCGCAGTCATCTGCAAAACAGCAGAGGAGAGCAGTGAAGTTCACGCGCTTCTCAGTCAGAAGCTGGACACTGCGCCCAAGCTGATCAAAAAAACGACACTTGCTTTCGAGCAGGGTGTTCATGTCGTGCCTGCTTACTTGGCGAAAGGTGTGGAGTTTGATGCGGTATTGATCTATGACGGATCTGCTGCAGCCTATTCCCATGAACAGGAACGCAAGCTGTTCTATACAGCCTGTACGCGAGCGATGCATCTGTTACATGTATATTGTCTGGGCAAACCGAGCCCTTTTATTAGCTCACAGTCAGAGGAATGGTATGAGGTGAGTAATATGACTGCGACTCGTGTAGAGTAGTCGGTTTTCGCTGCTCGTTGTACGCTAATCGTTAATCGCTAACGGAGCTGTATGAAGACAGGCTGGTCAGAATCCAAACTTCTGACCAGCCTTTTGTTGCATGCCGTATCGAGATTTTTGTATACATAGTATCGAGACTTTTGTATACGTAGTATCCAGACTTTTGTGTATGCTGCATCCAGATTTATGTGCATGCTTATCTTGAGAAGAGACCTGATTTGTTTGGTGAAGTAAGCAGACACTTTTTAGTGCATATTGATAATTCAGGTGGATTTCATTGTGTGTATACACAATTGATGTAATTTTTCTTTACACATGAAGCCAAGACTCATATAATCGTAACAATCTATTTTTTTTGGAGCGTTGAATGAAGGAGGCAGGTAGCTTGAATAAATCAGCTTTTGAACGGCCGCTAATGGCCGATTGTGTACCCGATCTGGTTGCTACAGCACGGGGAGATATGAAGGCAACATTGGTGATTCGGGGCGGTACATTGGTGAACGTCATATCGGGAGAGATTTTGCCAGACATGTCGGTCGCTGTACAAGGGGCGAGAATTGCCTATGTCGGCAGGGATGTAAGCCATACGATTGGAGAACATACCCGAATTATTGAAGCAAAGGGAAAGTATATTGCTCCTGGTTTATTGGATGGTCATTGTCATATCGAGAGCACACAGATGAAAGTGTCCGAGTTCGCAAGAGCAGTATTGCCTTCGGGAACGACCGGTGGTTTTTTCGATCCACATGAAATATCAAACGTGCTTGGTCTAAAGGGACTACGGCTGATGCTGGATGAAGCACGGACTACACCGATGGCTGCCTATTTGCAAGTAGCCTCCTGTGTTCCCTCCACTCATCCGGGACTGGAAACGACGGGCGCATATATTGGCCCGGAAGAAGTAGCGGAAGCTCTTTCCTGGGGGCCTGATATGATTGGTTTGGGTGAAGTCATGAACTTCCCTGGGGTCGTGTATGGAGATGAAACGATGATCGGGGAGATTCAGGCGACACTGCGCGCAGGCAAGGTGGCCGATGGTCATTTTACGTGGGCATCGGATGATTGGCGCCTCCCCGCGTATGCGGCTAGTGGTGTTACAGGGGATCATGAGTGTGTAACCAAAGAGGATGTCGTGGAACGGCTGCGGCTTGGCATGTATGCGAAGATGCGTCAGGGGTCTGCGTGGCATGACGTTGCTGAGACCATTAAAGCTTGTACCGAGCTTGGACTGGATACCCGCCGGATGATGCTGGTGACAGATGATCGCAGCTCGGAATCCCTGCTCAAGGAAGGGCACATGGATTTTGTGGTTCGACTGGCGATCTCTCAAGGAGTGAAGCCCGTAACCGCATTCCAGATGGCAACGATTAATACAGCCGAACGCTTCGGTGTAGCGCGTGATATCGGGGCGGTTATTCCAGGCAACATCGCTGACATTATTCTGCTGGACGGACGATTGGCCGATGTAAGTGTAGGCATGACGATTGCTGCCGGGCAAGTCGTGGCCGAGAATGGCAAAATGACGGCAGTATGGGATGCCTTCACGTATCCTGAAGAGGCTTTGAATACGGTGAAGCTGGAAGCAAATATTCAGCCTAGGGACCTGGAACTGTCTGCTCCGATGTCGGAAGGTACCATTGGTGCACGAGTGATTCACGTGACAGAGAATCATGTGGAGACGAAGGAGAAGCGTGTGCAGGTGAGTGTGGAGGACGGGAAGGTGGTTCTCCCGGTGACGGGTGAGGTATGCAAAATTGCGGTACTGGAGCGTCATAAACAAACCGGCAATCGCGCCGTAGCTCTGGTTGGCGGGATCGGTTTCACATCCCCGGCTGCCATTGCAATGACGGTAGCCCACGACAGTCATAACCTGCTGATTATCGGTAACGATGATGCGCTCATGGCGGAGGCGGGTAATCGGGTCATCTCTATGCAAGGCGGCGTAGCGGTTGTAACGGATGCAGGTGTGACAGAGTTCCCGCTTCGTATTGCAGGACTCATGTCGGTGGAGCCATTCGAAGTTGTAGCCGAGCAATCGGCAGCAGTCAGCGAAGCGCTGCAATCGGCTGGCTGTACGCTGAATAATGCATTTATGACGCTGTCCCTGCTTGCGTTAGTCGTTATTCCTGAGCTGCGTTTGTCTGACATTGGATTGGTGCGAATCTCAGCAGAAGGCATTGAGCGGGTTTCGCTCTTTGATGATGAGCCTGCTGCCGATTAAGCTGACCTCAGAGACGTGTAATATGTCCGTGTAATCAGAACCAAAGATCATATTAAATATTGCTCAATTACAGGCCGCCTTCGGGCGGTTTTTTTGTCTGAGAAAAAGAAAGCGCTCCCTAGGTCTGTAGAATTGTCTCTCTCAAAACAAGGATGATGACTGAAGTCGTGGTTAAAATTTATATTTTACATAAAACATTAATATTTGTGACTTTTGGCCTATGTATTCAGAACTGTGAATTCCCGAAATAAAGTTATATGATTCTTTCGTCATGAGTCTTAGTGGTGATATTGCGTATAGAAGAATTTTTCATACATCGTGCTTCCATTAAAGTGCAAAAGTGAATAATAAACGACAACAATTCATCCGGATTTATACGTAAGAGGCTGCATAACTTCAAGGGAGTGTATAAATATGAAAACTAAAAGAGAGATTCGTTTCCTGCTGCTGATGAGTTGTCTGATCTTGTGTTTGAGCACGGCCTGTTCTTCCAAGGTGTCTGCTATCGGTTCCGATGAACCCGTGGAAAGCTACGCAGAAATCCATGGCAATCTGGATCATCCCGTGAGAGCAACCTGGGTATGGGATACAACCCAGATCAGAAGCAATGCACAGGATGTGCTGCAATTTGCTGCGCAGAACAATGTGAATACCATCTATCTGCAAATAAACCGGGACATTAAAGTACCTGAATATAAAAGCTTTATTCGTCTTGCACGAGCACAGAAAATCGCTGTTGATATTATGGATGGACGTTCTGCATGGGGACTGACGGAGAGCCGGGATCAGATCGTTTCTTTTATGGACTGGATTGAGGCATATCAGGCACAGGCACTGTCCCAGGAGAAGTTTGCCGGCATTCATCTGGATATTGAGCCACATGTACATCCGCAGTGGAAAACAAATCAGGCGAGCGTCATCACACAGTGGCAGGGCAATGTGAATTATATTGTAGAACGGGCTGCGGGTATGAACATGCCGGTCGGAGCTGATCTGCCGTTCTGGCTGGACAATTACAAAATTCCGGGTTCCACGATGGCGGTAAGCAGCTGGATGATTCGCAAGTTCGATTCCATCACCATTATGGCTTATCGGGACACAGCGGCTGCGATCTATAACGTTGCGAAGGATGAATTGATCGATGCAGCCTCTGCAGGCAAAACCATCTCGATTGCTGTAGAAACGAAGCAAAGCAAGGAAGGGGATTTTATTACGTTTTACGAAGAGGGAGAAGCTTACATGGAAGAGCAGCTGAAGCTGGTAGAGAAAATGGCCAGTGTGCATCCATCCTTCAATGGGTTCTCCATTCATGAGTACACGTCCTGGCAAACATTAATGAAATAAGGTGTATATGAGAGCAAAGGATCAACCGTTCCATCACCAAAAAGAGCTTGAAGGCTTATCTGAACAACAGCTTTTCCTGTTTTAACGTTAAAAGGTGCTTGCAGAAGTGATCGCTGCAGCACCTTTTTTTGTTTATTTTACGTAAGCTGGCTAAGGGATTCAGGCTCCAGAGTCAGATTGTGCGTAAACATTTTGCGATAATGAGACGGGGTGGTATGTTTGTGCTTTTTGAAGGTGGTAATAAAGTAGCTCAGATGCTCAAAACCGACGTCCATCGCAATGTCGACAATTTTATGATCCGTATTCTCAAGCTGCAGACAGGCCTGCTGTACACGATAATAATTGATGTAGTCCACCGGACTTTTCTGTACCATCTGTTTGAAAAAACGACAGAAATGCCCTTCGCTCATATTCGCTTCTTCTGCCAGTTCTTTCAGCTTCAGCGGTTCAGGATAACGCTTGTGAATATAACCGAGCACTGATTTCAGACGCTCCACCTTGTCAGGGCTTCCTCCATGGACAGAGCCTTTGAACGGCAGCTGCATACGATGCTCAAACATACGAGCAAACATCAGATAGAGATAGGCTTTGGTGGTCATTTCACAGGTGACGGCTCCGGCTGCGTGATCTGCGAAGATACGCTCCAGATATTCCAGCACTTCTGCTCCCCAGGCTTCATCCGGCGTGATATGAGAGGGGAGTCGCACATTTTTTCGTATGATGGGAGCGATAAATTTCTCCTGTACTGCGTCAAAGCTATGACTGCCAAGCAGATCGGAGTGAAACACGATAGAGGAAAATATACAAGGCTCCGTGCCTCTCAGATTGCCCGCATGAATCTCGCCCCGATGAACAAAAATAGCTTCTCCTGCCTTGACCTCAATTCGGTTCATGTCAATCTGGAACACAGCCGAGCCCTGCGTTACCATCGTAAACTCCATCTCGTCATGCCAGTGGCAATCAAGAATGCTGTCACCATTCAGCTGCTGTATGTCAGGATACACACTCACCGGGTACATGGCATTGCCATGAATGCGATCCTCCCGTAAACGTTCACGTTCCATAATGCCCTCCTTGTATCTATGAAAAGATGTAATCGTTTGCAATAGACATCAACAATTAGCTGAATAATCTTTGAAATATCAAAATCCTGATATATTTAATCAAAATAGAAGAAGAAATTCGTTATTTATATCAATATCATTATAGTATAACCGAAGGAGGTAATCCAAGATGAAATTTACAGATGGCTATTGGCAGATCCGTGATGGATATCATGTTCAAAATCCTGCGGACGTTCGAGATATTGTACAAAGGGGCGATTCCTTTACCGTATATGCAGCAACAAAACGTATTGAGCGCAAAGGGGACACCCTGAACGGAACACTGCTCAAAGCAACCTACAGCTCTCCAATGCCTGACGTCATTCGTGTACAGTTAAATCACCACAAGGGCAAAGTCAATCCGGGTCCTGAGTTTGCTCTGAACACGTTGAATACCGATGTGCAAATTACACAAGATGAGCATGGCGCAGAGCTGAAAAGCGGAAATCTTCGTGTAAACGTAAACAAATCAAAGGGCTGGGATATCGGCTTCCATTATAACGATAAACGTCTGACAGGCAGCGGCTGGAGAGGCCCGGCATATATCGAGTCAGCGACAGAAGGGGTATTTTTCCGGGAGCAGCTGGAGCTGGGTGTGGGCGAGTATGTCTATGGCCTTGGTGAACGATTCACTCCGTTTGTGAAAAATGGTCAGGTTGTGGATATCTGGAATGAGGATGGCGGCACAAGCAGCGAGCAGGCCTACAAGAACATTCCGTTTTATCTGTCGAACAAAGGATATGGTGTATTTGTCAATCATCCTGAAAAGGTATCCTACGAGATTGCTTCTGAAAATGTATCGAAGGTGCAGTTCAGTGTAGAGGGTGAAACGCTGGAGTATTTTATTATCGGTGGGGCCAATCCCAAAGAGGTGCTGGACAACTACACCAAGCTGACTGGCAAACCGGCTTTGCCGCCAGCATGGACGTTTGGACTGTGGCTGACAACATCATTCACAACGGATTACGATGAAGCGACGGTGAATCACTTTGTTGATGGCATGGCTGAGCGTGATCTGCCGCTTTCTGTTTTCCACTTCGACTGCTTCTGGATGAAGGAGTACCAGTGGTGTGACTTTGAATGGGACAAGGACATGTTCCCTGATCCAGAGGGTATGCTGAAGCGTTTGAAGGACAAGGGACTCAAAATCTGTGCATGGATCAACCCGTATATTGCCGAGAAATCCATTCTGTTTGATGAAGGCATGGAAAAAGGTTATCTCGTCAAGACAGCCGATGGCAGTGTATGGCAGTGGGATAAATGGCAGGCGGGCATGGGGCTTGTGGACTTTACGAATCCAGAGGCAACTGCATGGTACAAAGAGAAGCTCAAAGGTTTGATTGACCAGGGCGTGGATTGCTTCAAGACCGACTTTGGCGAAAGAATTCCGACCGATGTTGTATACCATGACGGTTCTGATCCGGTTAAAATGCACAACTACTATACTTTCCTGTACAACAAGGCTGTATTTGAAGTGCTGGAGGAGAACCTTGGTAAAAATGAAGCGGCCTTGTTTGCACGCTCCGCTACCGTAGGCGGTCAACAATTCCCAGTACACTGGGGAGGAGACTGCTCTTCCAACTATTCCTCCATGGCAGAATCACTGCGCGGCGGATTGTCTCTGGGCCTCTCCGGGTTCGGCTTCTGGAGCCATGATATCAGCGGTTTCGAAGCAACAGCCGAGCCGGATGTATACAAACGCTGGGTACAATTTGGCCTGCTCTCTTCACACAGCCGCCTGCATGGTAATGAATCGTACCGTGTACCTTGGTTATTCGATGAAGAGGCTGTCGATGTTGTGCGTGACTTTACAAAACTGAAGCTGAGCCTGATGCCTTACCTGTTTAACTCTGCGGTTGAATCCTCTGTACAAGGTCTGCCTATGATGCGGGCGATGGTGCTGGAGTATCCAGACGATCCAACGTGTGCGACGCTTGATCTGCAGTACATGTTTGGTGACTCGATCCTGGTTGCTCCGATCTTCAACAAGCAAGGTGATGTTCGTTATTACCTGCCTGAAGGCACGTGGACAAATTATTTGACAGGAGCCCAGGTTGAGGGTGGACGATGGATCAATGAAAATCATGATTTCAAAACACTGCCAATGATGATCAAGCCTAACAGTCTGATCGCGGTAGGTGCAGTGGACAGCAAACCGGATTATGATTTTGCGGACAATGTATCTCTGCACTTATTTGAACTTGCTGATGGAGAGACCGCACAGGCCGTAGTTGTTAATCAAGCCGCAGAGCAGGAATTGCAGGTCGCAGTATCACGCAGCGGGTCGAAGCTGGCGGTTCGCACCGAAGGTGCAGTCAAGCCGTGGAGTATCGTGCTTCGTGGCATTGATTCGGTATCGAGTGTAGATGGTGGCACGCAGCAAGCTGGCTCACATGGGGTAATCGTAGCTGCACCATCAGGGACAAGCGAGCTTACTATAGAGCTGTAACATGTTACAATAAGGATTGGAACAGACGGTGCTTGGGGCACCGTCTGTTTGTTTATTTGACATATCCTGAATAAACAACCTTGGTTAGACCGACAATAACGCTGTTGTGTGTACAATCTGCGAAGGTGGTTAGGGTATGTCTGATAAAAAGTGGGACCTTGTCGCACTTGCTTCCATCCCTGTGATTATGACCTTGGGGAACTCCATGCTTATACCGATTTTGCCACAGATTGAACGGGAATTGAAGGTTTCTTCATTCAAGGTCAGTATGCTGATTACGGTATATGCTGTAGTTGCGATTCTGCTGATTCCACTGGCAGGATATTTATCGGATCGATTCGGCAGGAAAGTGGTCATTATCCCCAGTCTTGTTATTGCGGCAGTTGGTGGGGGTGTTGCTGGTGCTGCAGCATGGATGATGGAAGGTGATATCGCTTACTGGACGATTCTTGCGGGAAGGTTTTTACAGGGGATCGGTGCGGCAGGTGCTTTTCCCATTGTCATTCCACTGGTGGGGGATATGTTTAAGGATGAAGATCAGGTCAGTAAAAGCCTGGGTATTATTGAAACCTCCAATACGTTTGGCAAAGTGCTCAGCCCGATTCTGGGAGCAGCGCTGGCGGTCTGGCTCTGGTATTCCCCGTTTCTGGCCATTCCGGTGCTTTGTCTGATTTCGCTACTGCTCGTTATATTTCTGGTCAAAACACCGAGGAGGAGCGAGAAACCCCCGACCTTCTCTGAATTTGTTGCGTCCATCCGTAACGTATTAAAACAAAAAGGGCGTTGGTTATATGCGTTGTTTGCCATTGGCGGCATCTGCATGTTCCTTCTTTTTGGCGTGCTGTATTACCTTTCGGAGACGCTGGAGAGTGAATTTGCGTTAAAGGGTGTTGTGAAAGGCCTTGTACTGGCGATCCCGCTGGCCGCGTTATGTCTTGCTTCTTTTTTTGCAGGCAAATGGATTGGGAAAAACAAATCCAAAATGAAATGGCTGGGCTTCACGGGGCTTGCCTTGGTTACCGTATCGTTGGGGATCATCGGCATGTTCGACAATATCTATGTTGTCGTGGGGTTATTTACGCTAGGAAGCGTCGGAATCGGGGCTGCACTGCCGTGTCTCGATACGTTAATAACCGAAGGGGTGCACAAAAAGCAGCGGGGTACAATTACGGCTTTGTTCAGCAGTATGCGTTTTATCGGTGTATCTCTGGGCCCGCCTGTCGTGTCCTTGCTCATTGGAGCCAATCACTTCCTGCTGTTTGGCATTCTGGCCGCATCGGGTGCAGTCGGGGCTTTACTTACCTTGTTAGCGGTGAAGCCGGATAAGGGAGGACAGTCGTCCTCCGAAGGAGATTCGAAGCAAAAGCATAAGCACGAGCAGGAAAATGAAACAAACCCAGCATACAGAGTCCCTTTGCGTCGTAAAAAGAGTCCATTTTGACATGGCGTATCTGAATAATTTTATGTCTGAAAAGGGTAAAATGAAAAACGCGTCTACTCCGAGAACAGCTGAACCGCTGCCTGGTGTAAACGCGTTTTTGTTGCGCAATGCGCTTAGGTCTATTTTCTATTCTCAGAACCGGAAACATTCGTTTCAGAAGCATCGGATGCAGTGATATGTGTGTGTGACAGCAGCGGATGCGTCTGAACCTGAAAACTGCCGCTCCGTTTTCCCTGGATCAGATAGATCAGCAGAAAGAGCACCATGAACAATATAGAATAGCGGTACATTTCGGTATAGCTGGTCAGGGAAGCGATGGAACCAAGCAAAAGGGCTCCAGTAGCAATCCCGAGATCAAGCGTATTTAAAAACATGCCATTAGCCATTCCCCGCTGAGCAGGGGAGACTACTTGAATCATCCAGGTTTGCAGTGATGATTGCATGGAGCCATAACCAATCCCGTACATAAAGGCTGCTGCAAACAGTACAGGCATCGTGGATGCTGTGGAGAGAATAACAAGTCCAAGTGCGATACATACGGCACCTGGAATTAATAAAGCTTTAGGTCCCTTGCTGTCGTAGATACGACCGGCAAAAGGTCTGACCACCAATACAGCCATAGCGTTAAATAGGAAAAACAAAGCCGGATTCGCAAGATGGGCTTCCTTGCCAAACAGGACGATAAATCCAACCAGTCCCCCGTAAGTAATGGATAACAGGCCGTTCAGTACACTAGGAAGAATCAATTTGCGGTTAAAGGTCATTTTCCCGGCAGCAGCCGATGCAGCAGATGGGGCAACCGATACAGTTACCGCAGCGGGTTCGGCAGCCTGCTGCGTTCGAGCCGCTTTTTTGCGGGTCAGGCTGTAACTGAGTGGATAGATTACAACAATAACAGCCGCAGTACACACCATAAGCGTCACAAATCCGGCCCCTTGCAGCAACGTAACACCGATAATAGGGCCCATGGACATCGCAAGGCTTGTTGACAGACCAAAGTATCCCATGCCTTCACCCATCCGCTTCACGGGCACAATGTCTGAGGCCATCGTTGGGAAGGCGGTGCTGCTCATGCCGAATCCAACACCAAACAACATGCGCAGCAGTAACAGCACTGCAATACCGGCGGCAAAATAATAGCCGAGCGTGGCGAGCAGGGCTACGGACAAACCGATATAGATCATCGCATTACGCAAACCCTTCTCCAGGGCCTTGGCGGAGTATAATCTTGCTGCAATGGCACTCAATGCAAACAGACAAGTGAAGAGACTGACTTGAAAGGCATTGGCGTGGAAACGATCCTGTACATACGAGGGAAGGGGTGAAACGATCATGTGCAGTTGAAGAAACAGCAGAAAATTACATAACATCAGTAAAATAAAATCAGTTGTCCATAATCGGACAGGTGCAGATTGTTCTTTCATGGCGAGACATTCCCTCCTGAGTTGTGATAGTTACAGATTGTGATTGATGAGGGAAAGAGTATGTTTAAAGGCTTCCATCTGGTCTGCGGGTATACCTTCTGCAAGTTTTTTATTCATTGCTCTTTCGATCGGTACAAGAATATCAATTAAAGCTTTGCCTTCCTTGGTTATATACAGCAGATATGCCCGGCGGTCATGTTCGCTTGTCCGACGTTCTACCCAGCCTTTCTTCTCAAGCAAATCAATAATTCGTGCTGTGGTTGGCTGATCCTTGAAAACAAGCCCGGCGATCTCCTTCTGGTTCACACCTTCTGAACGATTCACATTAAAAAGGACAGAGAACTGCTCTGTCGTGATATCGTATGGCTTGAATTGTGATGCCAGCAGTGCGGCTGATTTGCGATGGGTGAGTCCGAGCATGAATCCAACGGATTGCTCCAGAGAATAATCCATGTATCAATGAGCCTCTCTTTCCGTAATAACATCGTTTAAATTCATTTAATTGTTATAACAACTATATGTGAAACAAGTAATTTTGTCAAAGCCAATGTAGGCTTTCATGGTGATTGCATCTCGGTGCAAAGTGCACAGAATCCTGTTAGAATAGGAATGAAACGGCTTTCAAGGTAATCAAATTCGTGTGTAAGGAGCGTTTAATGATGCTGAAAAATATCCCTGCCATACTTTCGCCCGAGCTGCTTAAATTCATGTCCGAGATGGGGCATGGCGATGAACTTGTGATCTCCGATGCCAACTTTCCGGCAGCCAGTCATGCGCAGCGACTGATACGCTGTGATGGCGTAAACGCTGTGCAGCTGCTGCAGGCCATATTACAATTGTTTCCGTTGGATACGTATGTAGAGAAGCCCGCCGCTGTAATGCAGGTGGTTAAGGGAGATCCCGTTATACCGATCATCTGGGAGGATTACCGGCGAATCATTGAAGAGCACGAGGGCATGACTGATGCATTGGAGTATGAGGAACGCTTTGATTTTTATGAACGGGCCGCCAAAGCTTACGTCATTGTTGCCACAGGGGAACGGGCGCAATATGCAAATCTGATTTTGAAAAAGGGTGTTATCTTTCCTGAACCAGGCCATGCCCAAGGGCAGCTGAATCTGGAATTCAAATAGACCATCCATGTTATGGCGACGGAGCTGGCGAGGCTTTCGTTGCCTTTTTGTGTTTACCCGAACGCAGCCAGTAGACGACAATATATACATAGGAATCGACTCAACCAGAACAGAAACGGCTGGTATCGCGTAAGAGCGATCGTCAATTCGTAAGCTGCTGCATTTCTGGCTTAACGCATCATTTACTGCAAACTTTGCTTCAGTTGATAAATGGGGCACAACGAAAATTTCTTTTACAATTAAATCAAGAAGAGATGAGGTTCATGAAGATATGAAGCAAAGGGAGGATATGGGAGCTATGGAGGAAATAGAAATGCAGCAAACGCAGGACGTGCAAGTTCGAATCAGACAAGCGAACGGAGAAAACGACGTGCCTGAAGTATCAAGGCTTTTTAACAATTACCGTATATTTTATGGTCAGCATTCAGATCTGGAGGGAGCCCGCTGTTTTATCCAGGAACGATTCCGTAAAGAGGAATCTATCATTTTTATTGCTGAATTAGGTGATGCAGGTGAGGGCACGTCAGCTGAAGCAGGTTCCATATCTCGGTATTGTGGTGAATCACAGATGCGGGCGGCTGGTTTTGTGCAGATTTATCCCAGCTTTAGTTCCGTTTCTATGGGACCGATCTGGGTACTGAATGATCTTTATGTCGATTCGGATTACCGAAAGCAGGGGATTGCAAGAAAACTGCTGCAGGCCGTTGCCGGAGAGGCGAAGGAACGACAGATCATTCGTATTACGCTAAGCACTGCTGTGAGTAATCTGCAAGCTCAAGCATTATATGAGTCTGAAGCATATACACAGGATCAGAGCTTCATGTATTATGAACGTAGTGTGCATTCTGGAGATGAAGCGTAAGAGAGGCACTCGATGTTAAGGGTAGGTTAAAAGGGGGGGAGCAGCTGATATGATGCAATGGATTGCCATGATTACGATGCTGATCGATCATATAGGTGCTGTATTTTTTCCGCATATTGTGGAACTGAGAATTATCGGACGCATCGCGTTCCCGATCTATGCTTTTACGGTGTATATTGGTTACAAGCATACACGTAATGTGCAGAAATACATATGGCGTTTGTTCTGGATCGCGGTTATTTCTCAATTGCCGTTTATGGCAGCGTTTAATCATTTCTCGCTGAATGTGGTCTGGACCTTGTGGTCGGCGCTGCTTGTTTTGCTGGCTTTGGATAAGCTGCCTTCCAGACCCCTGAGTATCCTGATTGCTATCGGAGCAGGGATCATCATGGAATACACACATATGGACTACGGGATGTATGGGCTGCTGCTGGTACTGCTGTTCCGCTACTTCAATGGGCCTGTGCTGGTTATGGTTCATGTGATTCTGAATGGACTTTATCTGCTGCTCTATCACAGTTCATTACAGATGTACAGTGTGCTGGCAACAATCGGTATTGCGATTGCTCAGTATTATCAGGCGTCGTTTCGCTTGAAGGGACCACGCTGGATCTGGCGTTATTTCTATCCGGCTCATCTTGCGATTATTGCTGTGATTCGCTGGTTGGCCTGATTGTATTTCGATTATCGTTTGGCAAGAAAAAGCCACTTTCTTCGCTGTGGGCAGCGAGAAAGTGGCTTTTGAAATAAAGGAGTACATTGATGTTTATTAATTGATGTTTTTTACAGAGAACACTTGCCGGACCTCGATTTAATCCGCAACCGTCGTTGTTCCGTAATTCGGACGAATCGGCTCCGGGAAATATCCGATCTGAACGGCATAGTCCAGCATAAGGTTAATGAAACGACGGTCTGTTCTGGCACACGAAATTCCGGCCGGTTCAACATATGCAGTTGTTACCGGTGATGCATAGGCATATGCTGAATCCTTCGCTCCATCACCTTCAAGCTGCGCGATGGCAAGCTGTAGAGCTTCTGGCTCTTTAGAGATCGTGGCATCGAACAGCCAGCGGGTATAATCCTCAAACGGCATCGTCTCAACATGATAACCAGCATGTTTGATCGCTTCGATCAGGTCGTCATAACGAATCGGCTCCGGATTACAGATGTGGAATACACGTCCGGCTGTATCCTGACGTAAGGCCAGATGTACGATTGCTTCACTTGCATAATCAATCGGCGTAAAGTCCATCATCCAATCTGCTGCAGGTGCCTTACCCAGCATCAGCATTGCTTTGATCATCCGGTAAATCGCATTGCTGTCGATGTTGGTCTGGAAACGACCCGTAAGTGAATGACATGTGAGATTGCCCGCACGATAGATGCTGACAGGCACGCCTTCCTCAGCAGCGGTCATAAGCACCTTCTCGGCTTCCAGCTTGCTGTCCGAGTACAGGTTGTCTACATGCAGCTCAGCCGGGTAACGGTCGTACTGCAGCGTGGATTCCCATTGTCCGCTAAGGGCAAGATCCTCCGGTATGCCCATGGTGGATACGTGATGGAAGGAGGCTCCCTTTTTGTTGCGGATCAGATTCAGCAAGGCAACGGTACCTTCGACATTCGTTTTGGCAAACTGTGATGCTTCTCCGAAATGTCGTACGTCAGCTGCACAGTGAATGATGCGGTCAATGCGTGATTGAATGTAAGCTTGCTGTTCACCGGACAGCCCAAGATTGTTTTCCTCCAGATTGCCTTCAACGATCTCCACACGTTCTGCAAGCTGATCAGCCAGTTGTTTTCCGAAATAATCTTGCATGACTTTGGTTAAACGCTGCATGGCTGTTGTTCCGTCACTTGCACGGCGAACGAGGGCGTAGATCCGTGCCGAAGATTTGACAATCAGCTGCTGCAGCACGTGAGAGCCGAGATAACCCGTTGCGCCAGTCACCAGCACATGCTCGGGTTTAACAATATCCGGGTACCCCAGTTGGGATGAGAGCTCGACCGGATGTTCGGAAAGCTGAGTCAGCACTCCGCTGCGGACAGAAGCCTGTGTATCCGTACGCTGATGGGATAACATTTCTACTCGACGAGCAAGTGCACGAATCGTTTTTTCAGCAAAGAAATCGGCAATTTTAAGCTGTGGATAATGCGGCTTCAGGATAACCAATACATGAATGACCCGCAGGGAGTCGCCGCCAATGCTGAAGAAGCTGTCCTCGATACCGAACTCGTCATGCTGCAGAATTTCTTTCCACGCATTGTACAGAATGATTTCCGTTTCTGTTTCGGGCATCACCCGGTCAGGCTGGTCAATATGACGTTCCGCATGCGGCATGGTTACCATTGCTTTGCGGTTGATTTTGCCTGTCGGTGCGATCGGCATCATATCCAGCTGACAGATCCATTTCGGTATGAAATACGATGGCAGCTTCTCTGCAAGCGCTGCTTTGATCTCTGCTGGCGAAACGGTGCTTCCATCTTTGGAGGTGAAATAAGCGACCAGCATATTCTGACCATCTGCTTCCTTTTTCGGAATAACAGCCACATCCTGAATCTGCTCCAGTCGAGCCAGATGATCTTCAATCTCACCGATCTCAATCCGGTGACCACGAATTTTAAGCTGGGAATCACTACGTCCGACATACTCCAGCAATCCTGTATCCAGTACCTTGGCAATGTCACCGGATTTGTAAATCTTTTCTCCGATAGCAAAGGGGTTATCAATAAATGATTGCTCGGTGCGCTCGGGCTGGTTCAAATAACCTTTGGCAAGTGCAGGCGTTGCGATGTATACTTCGCCAGGAACGCCTATCGGACAGAGCTGCTGCTCTTCATTGACGATATATACTTTGTAATTATGAATCGGTTTGCCGATGGGAATGTTAACGACATCAACGGGAACCTGCTCACTAATCCGGTGAGTCGTGGTGGCCACTGTACATTCTGTAGGCCCGTAAACATTAACGATATCGATCTGATTGCCAAATTTACGCTGGAATGCCCGAACCTGCTCGCCGTAGAGCGCTTCTCCGGCTACGGTAATAATGCGTACCTTTGCCAGCTTGTGAAAGCCTTCGTCAGACAGATAGGAAGCCAGCTGGTTAAAGAAAATCGTTGGCAAAATGGTAATGATGGTTGTTCCAGTGCGTTCAACTGCACTTGCAAACTCTTCGATGGACACACGTTCTTCCGCAGACAGCAGGTAGAGCTCCGCACCATAGAAGAGGGCGCCGATCGTGTCCCACACGGATGCATCGAAGCTATATGTGGCAAACTGGGTCAGAACGTCTCCAGGCTGAATGTCGCAGTCGCGCTGTACAACGCTGCCCAGATTGGTGACTCCCCGGTGGGCAATCAGCGCACCTTTAGGTTTGCCGGTTGAACCAGAAGTATAAATGATATAAGCCAGATCGTCCGGCTTGATATCCAGATTCGGATTGCTTGCCGCAAAACCTGCAAGGCGACCGTCCACCGAGAGAATCTGGCGTACCGTCGAAATACCAGAGAACAAAGCCGCAGCCTGCTCATAAGAGGCTTCTGTTGTCAGTACAAAAGATGAGGCCGTATCCTCGACAATGTAGCTGTTACGTTCCTCTGGATGTTCAGGATCAATGGGTACATAAACACCGCCTGCCTTTAATATACCGAGCAATGAAATGATCGTTTCCAGGCTTCGATCCATAAAGATGCTTACAAATTCACCTTGCTGCAGTCCATTGGACATTAACACACGAGCAACCTGATTCGCCCGTTCGTTCAGTTCCCTGTAAGTATAACTCATTGAAGGAGAAGATATTGCCGGGGAATCCGGGTATGCAGCCGCAGTTGCTTCGAACCACCCATGAATTGTCGGATGGACGGGCTCAAGCATTGTCGTATCATTCATCTCGCGGTAGATCAAACGATCGGAAGGAGAAAGGATATCTACAGCTCCAATGGCTTTATTGTCGTCACGCAGCAGTGCGAGAAGCAAAGTCTGGAAATACTCTGCATATCGCAGCACAGTAGATTTCTTTAACAAGGAGCAGTCGTAGAACAGGTCGAGAATCATCTCATTTTGATCATAACGAATATTCCAGTTCATCACCTGAGGGGCCTGAGGCAGCTGAACACTATTCAGCATAAATAGTGTCTCAGGATACCCTCCGGTTTGCAGTGTATAATGAATTTGCAACTGTTCTGTAATTTGTTCAAACAATTCATTAAACGTGGTTTTGCCCTGAAGCTGTAATGAAAGATAGGAAGCTGCCTGATCTGGCGCAAGTACACCAATGGCAAGTTCCTGTTCTGAAGACAATCGGAATAACAAGGCCGCATAGGCAGAAAGGAATGCAGGATACACCAACTGTTCCCCAAACCTCTTTTGAAGTTTACGACTCAATGACGCTTGCAATGTAATATGAGTAGACTCATAAGAGAAAGTTTGCTGGCGGCGCCCATAATCCAGTGGAATCTGAAGAACAGGCAAGCCAGATTCCACGATGCGGGCTGATGATTGGTTTTCAATCACTTCAGGTATCCTCCTTGGTTGAAACCGAGTGTTGGTTTATTTTTATTGTTGCTTGCTTACATGGAAATGAGAGATCAGCTCTTGCAGTTCTTCGGACATATCGTTCAATCGAGTAGAGGAATCTACCAGTGTAATCAAGGAAGCCTTCTGTTCATCAACAGATATTGAAATCTGTTCACTGCTTACTGCTGTTTTACTTACACTTGCGGACAAATCTTCTGCCGTTGCTGTCATCTCTTCTGTACCTGCTGAAATTTCTTCTGTTGCACTCGATACTTCCTGAATTTGCTGTGAAACCTTTTTCGCTGCTTCGAGAATTTCGTCGAATAATTGACCTGTCTGATCTGCTACTGTGAGCCCTGTATCCACTTCCGAGGTGCCTTGCTCCATCGCACGAACGGCTTGTCTAATACCGGCTTGAATCTCTTGAATCAAAACACCAACCTGGCTGGTTGCCTGTTCCGATTGTTCAGCGAGCTTGCGTACCTCTCCAGCAACTACTGCAAAACCTCGACCCTCTTCACCGACACGAGCAGCTTCAATGGAGGCATTGAGAGCAAGCAGGTTGGTTTGGCTGGATATGCCCGAGATAATGTTCAGGATATCGCCGATTTCCTGAGAACGGCTTTCCAATACTTCAATGGCGGATGCTGTGTTTTTTACAGACTCGGTAATCAGATTCATTTGCTCGGAGACTTGTCGAACTACGCTGTTACCCTGTTGTGAGCGGCGTTCCATCTCATAAGCTTCATCGGCTACACTGGCGGAGCTGCTTGCAATGGTCTGAATAACGGTAGCCATCTCGGACATGGCACGAGCACTGTCGCGTGTCGCCTGCTCCTGAGAGCGGATATTGGACGCAATCTGGGTTACGTTATGATTAATAGAATCTGCGTTGTCACTGTTGCGTTCAGATACTTCATAGAGTTCTTTGGCGGACTGATTGACTTCCTGAGAAGTCACTTGCACTTTTACGATAGTGTCATTAATTTTGCGAACCATGACGTTGAATTTCTCGTTAACGAGTCCTAGATCATCTTTGCCTGTCGGAATGTTGACATCAAGGTTGCCTTTGCTGACCTCGTCAATACCTTTAATCAGGTGACGAATCGGAGAAAGGGTATTTTTAACAACCAGGTATTGAATGATCAGGAACAAAAGCAAGAAAGCAACGAGAATAATCGTTCCGTTCAACAGCAAGGAATTCAGACCAGCCGGCACCGCACTTGCATCGGCATCGACAGCGAAGTATGCAAAGATTTTGCCATTGCTATCCTTGATCGGGTAAGCGATCGTTGTCCATGTGCCAAAATCATCTGAATAAAACGTGGTGAATGTTGGACGGTCTGTATTCAGCATTTCTTTGAGCGCATTGGCAACGACAACAGGCTGTTCGTACATGTCACCAATATTTACGTTATCACTCTGAAAAGCCTCTCTCAGGTTTGTTGGCATCGCGACAAGCGAGGTTAATCGTTTGTTATCGCCGCCAAGCTCAACACCAAAGATATAGGCTTGTGCAATGTTAGGATAATATTTTTGCATTTCATCGAAATAGGCTCTTAATTTTGTTTGTGCTGTACCATCATAGCTTTTTTCGGTAATCGCGGTCTGTACATCGACGGGATTAATATCTTCTGCCCACTTTTTCGTAATCTGTGCTACTTGTCCATGTAACTGATCGACCAGAATCGTTTTTTGGAAGTAATAACTGCTTGCAATCAAAGCTACACCAATGATGATAATGTTGGTAAATGAAAGCAATAGGTTTTTGGAGAAAAACGACATGTTTTTCCAGCTCAATGATTTCACTAAATTCCACTCCTGATCTCTTTTAAAGTTAAATGTTTGTAAGCTATACTTCGAATCGAGCAAGCTATCTCATCTCGTCATCTCCTTCTGAAAATATGCGACAATGGTCTTGGTTTCCAGTTTGCGTATAGAGACTTATGTACCTCTTGAAACCATAGGTGTCTAATTATTAAAACACATCTCTCTCTATTATGTCGTGCAAAATGTCGTTAAATTGAAGAGTATTGTTAAAACTTTTTTAATTTTCTACGTAAATGTGGACATAGTTATCAAAAAATAGGTATTTAGAACTGTTTATTGTTATGATTTGCCATTTTTTAGTTTCATTCTGTATTCTATAACATAGTGAGTAAAATTACACTATCAAACATCCAGAAATGAACACCTTGCTGCATCAGAAGCATAGATATACATTACATAAGGTTTTATCTATAATAAATACATATGGTTTTTTACAAATTGAGAGCAGGCGGGGGTTAAATGATGAATCTGAAACAAATTGCGGCAGAGCATGCGGCATCATTCGTTGAAGATGGAATGAAGGTTGGTTTGGGCACAGGCTCAACTGCATATTATGCGATATGTCGAATCGGGGAACGCGTTCGGGAAGGGCTGAACATTCAGGCGGTAGCTACTTCGGAGGCTTCAGACAAGCTTGCACGGGAGTGGGGCATTCCGATTATTCCTTTTGATCAAATCGGGCGTCTGGACCTGACGATTGACGGAGCGGACGAGGTTGACCCGGAGTTCAATCTGATCAAAGGCGGCGGCGGTGCTCTGTTGCGTGAGAAAATAGTGGCAGCAAACAGCGATAGGCTGATTATTGTTGCTGACGGCAGCAAGGCTGTACAGAAGCTGGGTAAATTTCCGCTGCCTGTTGAAGTCGTACCTTTTGCCTCGGAATGGACTTTTCAGACGCTTGAAAAAATGGGATGTCAGCCACGGTGGAGAATGGATCGGCAAGAACGGTACCTTACCGATAACGGCAATCTGATAGCAGACTGTCATCTGGGCACAATTGAGCATGCAGCAGAATTGAATGTGCAGCTTAATATGCTGCCGGGTGTTGTAGACAACGGACTATTCGTGGACATGGCAAACCTTGTTATTATCGCGAAAGAGGATGGCACGATCGATGAGCTTCACCGTCCGTGATCATTAAAGAAAAAGGGTCTGTGAACACTGAAATGGGAAAAGGCCTGTGAACATAGAATGGGAAGAGGGTGAGTATAATCACGAGGACAGAATCGGTAATTATACAAGATGAGCTTGTCCTTCGATGCGTTGAGCCACGTGACCTGGCTGAACTCTATGAACTGATCTACGGTGAGGACGAGCCTGAATGGAAACGATGGGACGCGCCTTATTATCCGCTGGAGCGTGTGAGTTACGAGCATTTTGAGCAGAATACGTTCAAACGATTGAGAGCGGATGAAGAGGAAGCACGCCCCGCATCTATTCGGGTTGTGGCTTGAGATCGGAATCGTGATCTACAAACCCTCAAGATGGGCCCGCGGCATTGGTACGAGAGCTCTTCAAATGTGGTCAGGTTATTTATTCGAGCAAATGCCAATAGTCCGGGTTGGACTAACGACCTGGTCGGGCAACGAGCGAATGATGCGGGCTGCTGCCAAGGTTGGATTTCAGATTGAGGCACGTCTGCGAAAGTGCCGGATTGTACTTGGAGAGTACTATGATTCTATTCGTATGGGAATGCTTCGTGAGGAATGGGACCAGATGTGTGCCATAAGGGCGGACAGAAATGTAAACAACTGATGGAGGATTATAGAAATGCTGAACACGGAGGATAACCGGGACCTGTCATTGCAATTATTCGTTGTACTTATTCGGGCCTATAATTCAGTGACATCACGCTCCAATCGGGACATCCAGAGCCATGGACTGAATTCAACAGAGTTTGGTGTACTTGATCTGTTGTATCATAAAGGACCACAGGCTTTGCAGAAGATTGGTGAGAAGGTGCTGATGTCCAGTGGAAATATAACGTATGTTGTCGATAAGCTGCAAAATAAAAATCTGCTGTTTCGCAGACCTTCCAAGGAAGACCGGCGAGTGATATACGCTGAACTGACGGAAGAAGGCAAACAGTTGTTTACACAAATCTTTCCACAGCATCATCAAGTGATTATTGATATCCTGGATGGACTTGAAGCTTCCGAGAAGGTGGAAGCGATACGTCTGCTGAAAAAACTCGGACTTGCTGCTGAAGGTAAAACGGACCTGCGTTTATAACGTAGATCCGTTTTTTTTTTGTGTCCATAAATGGACTCTGATCCTGGCTATGTGACTTGCATACAGCTACATAATATAGGAAGATTGAAATTCGAAAGAATATGAACTCTTGTTCGTGTATAATAGAACAGTGAAATTGCGTGATTTAGTTCGATTTTATTATTACTTAATAATAGAGGAAGTAGAGTTCATACAGCTGCAGGATGCAGACAGGGGAGGAATGTGTCTATGAGTCATCGGGAAGCTGGAGAGCGTTTACTTCAAAATGCAGGAACCTTGGCTGAGAAAATAACCGAAAAGCAATATCGGTTGCAGCCTGATTTAATGGAACGTTTCGGTCCAATCGGAAAAATACGAACGAAGGAAGACTCACGGTACAGCCTGAGTTATTTGGCAGAAAGTGTGCTTGTGAAGAGTCCAAGTTTATTCACTCACTATATATCCTGGTTAAAGGTACTGCTTGCAGGTTATCGGGTATCTGCCGAAGATCTGGAAGTGAACCTGCAGCTGATTAAAGAGTCGTTAGAAGAAGAGTTCGAACATCCTTACCTTGAATTTCTTCTGGAGTACCTTGAAATGGGCATTGAAGCAACCCGTCAGTCGGAATCGCAGAGTAGCTTTATTCATGCCTCCTTGCCCTATGGACTGGAGGCTCAGGCTTATGTACAGCATCTGCTTCATAATCGACGAAAGGAAGCTTTTGAACTGATCGAATCAGAGCTGGATGCGGGCGCATCGATTCGTGACATGTATTGTTACATTTTTCAGCCAGCGCAGTACGAGATCGGTCGATTGTGGCAGAAGAGAGAGATTAGTGTGGGCCAGGAGCATTTTTGCACAGCAGCAACACAATCGTTTATTTCAAGATTGTATTCCAGATGGCTGCTTCAGCCTAATCAGGGGAAAAGGCTGGTCGCTGCCTGTGTCGGAAGTGAGCAGCACGAGATTGGATTACGCATGCTTACAGATGTATTTGAAATGGAAGGCTGGGATACGTATTATCTCGGTGCGAATGTTCCGAATACAAGTATTGTAGAGGCCATTGGTCGGCATGAAACTGATGTAGTGGCAATCTCTGTTACGATGACTTATCATCTTCATCTGGCTAAAGATTTGATTCAGCGCATTCGAAGCCATGCAGAAACGGCACATGTCAAAATAATGGTAGGCGGTTACCCGTTTAATATAGACAAGGAGTTATGGAGGGCAGTCGGCGCGGATGGTTATGCACCGGGAGCGGAGGAGGCTGTCGCTGTTGCGGAGCGTTTACTTATTCATCCGGTATCGCTTGACAATGTAAGTGCGGCAAGTGAATCAGGAAAGGGATGAAGTGATGTCTAATGACAATGAGGAGATACAGAGACTGCGTCGAACGGTTGAGCAGTTGTCAGACCGGATGATTCGCAGCAAAGAGCAGGAGGAGCGCACGCTCTCTGCGTTTTCGGCAATGAATAACGAACTGGTCACGCTCCAGCGGAGACTTGCCAAGAACAATGCGAATCTGGAGTCCGCGCGGCAGCAGGCAGTAGAATCGGACGAGTCAAAAAGTGCTTTTATGGCGGTTGTCAGTCATGATTTTCGCACACCGCTGAATGGCATATTGGGAATGGCGGAATTGTTAGCCCGGTCTCCCTTGTCCGAGGAGCAGAAAAATTCAGTCACGGTTATCCAGGAAGCGGCGAAGCTTCTGCTCAAATTAATTGAGGATCTTCTGGATCTATCGAAGCTTGAGGCGGGGCAGATGCGACTTGAACAGGGCGAAGTCAACCTTCAGGCGATATTGGACCAGATTGCGCAGCTGCTTCGGCCGCAAATCGAGAAGACAGGAAATCGGTTGTTGATTGATTTTGATGCTGAAGTTGCGTCTGTACTGCAAGGGGATTCGACAAGAATAACCCAGGTGCTGATCAATTTGATCCAGAATGCCAACAAATTTACGACGGATGGCTTGGTAGAAGTGCGTGTGAAACGATTGAAGCATCAAGTCCATCATGCTCAGCTTATACGATTTGAGGTGCAAGACACCGGGATAGGCATTCCAGAAGCAGATCAGGCCCGTCTCTTTGAGCCTTATGTGCAGACCGAGCAGGGGCGTGCGAAAAAATATGAGGGTACAGGGCTTGGCTTGTCTATATGTAAATCACTGGTTACCCTGATGAATGGGCAGATTGGCATCAAGAGTAAGGAAGGGCAAGGCTCCACCTTCTGGTTTGAAATAGAGCTGGGTGTACGTGCGGATCAAGGCGATGAATCCGTGCAGCGAGCTGCGGGAGAGGACCTACCGGTTCATTCGGATGACCCGGGTTATGATGATAGCTGTGCTCCTAAAGCGGATTCTCATGAAGCAACCAAGAAGGCTTCACTTGCCCTGCCTATGCTGCTCGCTGATGATAATGCAATTAACCGCCAGCTTGTGCAGTTACAATTAAAGAAGCTGGGCTATACCCAAGTGGAATGTGTATCCAACGGGCAGGAAGCGCTAGATGCGTTTCGTCATAAAACATACAGCCTGATTCTGATGGACAGCATGATGCCTGTTATGGACGGAATCGAAGCTGCTCGACAGATTCGCATCATAGAGCAGAATGAAATGCGTGAACCGACACCGATTATTGCAATGACAGGTAACGTGATGAAAAGTGAGAAGGAACGATGTTACGAGGCCGGGATGAATGATTTTATAGGTAAACCATGTACCCTGGATGTGCTTGGAGTTGCGATCCGAAAATGGCATTCGGCGTCCAAGCCTGTTGAGATATTGAATATGAACGTTGTTCGTGAAATTGCTGCCTTGAATACGGACGGGAACGAAACGCTGCTTAGCATGCTGCTGGAGATGTACCGTGCGGAGACGCCCGGCAAGATTGAAGACCTGCGCAGACATGTGGTTTCTGCGGATCATACAGCGGCAGTAGAGACAGCACATGACTTGAAATCAGGAAGTCTGAGTCTGGGCATCAGCTATCTTTCAAACTTGTTTAGTCAGATAGAAGAACATGCCAAAAAAGAGCAGACACATCTGGCAGAGCCGCTGCTGGACAAGCTTCTTCCGGCGTATCAGGCGGCATGTGAAGCACTAAGGCAGGCTAACACCGATTAAAGTTTTCACACGTTATTATATGTTAAACAGGGTCGCTTACCCGAGCGTTAACTGAGGGGGATTGGATTTGTGATCATCTATGGGCTTGCGGCTTTGATCGTAGGAATATTGGCTATATTATGGGCCGGTGGGCTTTACTTTTTCAAAACGGCGATTCGTCGTACTCCGAAAACATTTTTGGTGGACAATCCTAATCTGAAAACCGAGGCGGAGGAGGAATTGATCAGCAACGCTGCCGATCTGCACTGGTTTGATGCACAGCAGAGCGAGAGGGTGATGATTCGATCTCACGATGGCTTGAAGCTATATGGAACCTGGCTGTCTGCGAAGCAGCCTTCTGCCCCAACCGTGATTCTGGCCCATGGCTATTCTGGAAGAGGCAGAGAAATGGCGGGTTTTGCCAGATTTTATGCTGAAACGCTCGGTTACAACGTATTAATGCCGGATGACCGTGGACATGGTGAAAGCGAAGGGGATATCATTGGCTTTGGCTGGCTGGACAGGAAAGATTATGTTCAATGGATCGGATGGGTACTGGAACGCACAGGAAAACATTCAGATATTGTGCTGCACGGTATTTCCATGGGCGGAGCGACGGTGCTGATGACAGGGGGCGAAGAGCTGCCGGATCAAGTCAAAGCCATTGTGTCGGATTGTGCTTACACTTCAGTCGAAGAAGAGCTAACATTCCAATTGAAGCAGCTTTACAAGCTTCCTGCCTTCCCTTTTATTCCGATCACCAGCTTGATTACCAAATGGAAGGCCGGGTATTCGTTCAAAGAGGCTTCGGCACTGAAGCAGCTCGCCCAAGTTCACGTTCCGGTGCTGTTCATTCATGGTGAGGCAGATACTTTTGTGCCGACATCAATGGTATATCGGTTGTACGAAGCTTGTGCCACAGATAAGGAGCTGCTGACGATACCACGCGCAGGTCACGGCACGGCGTTTAGGATGGATCAAGACCGATATAAATCTGTGCTGGAAGCTTTTTTACAGGAACATATTTCGTAGCATCAGATCATGTATTTACTCACGTATGGATGGCAGGTATCTATAAAGAAGAAGCAGTAGTGTTTGAAAGGAGATCGATATGCCACGTTTTTCAAGAGAATGCTCTTATTGCCATGAATCTATGGCAGCGGATGAATTCAAATGTAAATCATGCGGTAATATGGTCACAACCAAAACAGCCAAGCCGAAACAACCGTATATGCTGGAGTATGAAGAATCTATACTGGATCGTTACTCTATGATGCTGCTGGTGCTGATTACACTCTTTCTCTCACCCATCGCGGTAACGATCGGAGGCGTGCTGTTATTTAATGATTATGCAAGCAAGCGGGATGCAGGGAAAATTCTGGTGACCGCTGGTTTGATCATGATGATTGTACACGTGATTCTTTATTTCGCTTTCTGGTGAACGTTACTGTGAACATCTAAATTGATTTGCAGGAGGTGCCGGAATGGGAAAACAACAATTTGAGGCTGCTCGTCAAGCTGAAGCGGGGTATCATTCCAATTTTTATAAAAACAATGAATTGTTTGAAGACGGAACTTGGATGTCCAGACCGATGCCCTTGGTTATGGAAATGCTGGAACGGCTGCTTGTTCACAAAAAAGAACTGCGTGTACTTGATTTGGGATGCGGTGTCGGCAGACATACCATACCGATCGCACAGCGTCTGACAGACACCAACAGCGAAGTTATTGGTGTAGATCTGCTGGATGAAGCGGTGGACGGACTTAACAAGTATGCGAAGCGGTATGAGGTGAATCATATCGTTCGGGCAGAAAAAGCAGATGTTGAGCATTATCAGGTTCAGCCGAATGCTTTTGATTTTATTGCAGCCTGTTCATGTCTGGAGCATACCTCCAGCAAAGAAGCTTTGCTTGAAACGGTGGAGCGATTAAAAGCGGGAACTCGGCTCGGAGGCATTCATTGTATAACGATGAGCACTAGCGTAGAGGAAAAGGAAATTCAAACAGGCCGTCAGATCGAGCCGTTGATTGAATTAAATCTGTCCACATCCGAAGCCATCACATTGCTGGAACAGGCTTACGAAGGGTGGAACATCCTTTTTCAAGAGCATGTGACCCAGACGATTCAAGAAGAAAAGTATGATGAACCCACGGAGTTTCGCTGTGAGCTGCTTCGGTTTGCTGTGCAGAAGGATTAATCGACTTGTCTTGAACTTTGCAAAAATAAAGTCTACAATACGATAACGGGTTTGAGCATGTCTTAACGATTGCAGAGCTGAATAAGTCTTTTGGAGGAATTGTTTTGTTGAAAAATTTGAAGCCTCGTTTGAAGGAGCTGGAAGTTCAGGAGTTGTTATCCTACTCTGTCTTTCCAGACCCGGATCAGGTGAACCAAGCAATACAGGAGTATGAGACACAGGAGACATTGTTTCTGTCTGGTTATGAAGACGAGGAACAACTGGTCGGTCTTATTGGATATGAGCACACCGGGCCAAGCGAAATTACAATTCGCCATATTGCCGTGCTGCCGGAGAATCGGTTCAAAAATTATGGTCGCGGAATGATCTCACAGCTGCTTGCCGCCCATAATCCCGATACGTTGATCGCAGAAACGGACCATGAAGCGGTTGAGTTTTACCGTAACAGCGGATTTATCGTATACAGCCTTGGTGAGTTATATCCTGGTGTGGAGAGATTTCGCTGTGTATTAGAGAAAGAAGATGAGCAGGACGAGTAGTGCGTGCATAGAAGTGATCATTATAAAGTCATGAGAAGCTGCACTCACATACTCCTATACTTGATACAACCGACAGGATGTCGGACTTGGCAAATGTGCTGAGTCAGATGTCCTGTTTTTTTATTTTCTAAATAGGATATAAGTATTGCTTTATAACATAGTTTCATTATAGAATAGTTTTGTTGATGAATAGTTCGTTATGTGAACTAGTTTGGGAAGGAGGATATCCATGAGCGCCACGGATGCAAAAAGTTTGGTCAATCGTTATTTGGACGCCTGGTTTTTAGTGACAAAGCGATTTGACACTCAGATAAGGGAAAAGGTAGGTCAGACGATCACGACGGATCAGTTTTGTGCACTGCGCCTCATTCATGAGAAGCCTGCCTGTACCCCCTCAGATCTGGCTGAGCTTCTATGTGTAGGCAAGAGCAGCATTACGGCTCTAGTGAATAAGCTGGCTGACCGGAATCTGGTGCATCGCACAGGTGACGAGCGTGACCGTCGCGTCATCTATCTCACCTTGACCGATATGGGTTTACAGATTTACAGGGAAACAGAGCTGGAGATTCAGAACGTCCTGGAGCCTTACTTGAAGCATTTTACACCAGAAGCAGTCCAGAATTTTATTGAATCATTTGAGAAGCTGGCAGCGTTGTTAACACAAGAAGAAGGGCTGGAGAAACAATGAGAGCGATTTTGAAAGGACGCTGGTGGATCATGGGGCTGTGGATTGCCGCAGCTGCTGTGTTAATGTTCACCGCACCTAATATGAGTGAGTTAATTCGTGAGAAGGGGCAGTTTTCCGTCCCGGAAGGATATTCTTCCACCAATGCTGCGGCGATTCTGGAAGAAGCTGCGGCTCAAAAAGGAGAACAGAAGGGCACGGCTATTGCGTTAGTTTTCCATAATCCGGATGGACTCGGAGCAGCAGGCAAGCAGGAGGCAGAGAAGGCGATCAAGCAGCTTGAGGCTGATAAGCAGAAGCTGGGTATCGTGTCCATTGTAGAGCCATTTTCTCAGCCAGAGCTGGCAGACAAGATGATCTCGAAGGATGGCAAAACCATTCTGACATCCATCTCCATCGAGATGGGTGACCGTACTGTCAAGGAAATGCGGCAGGATCTGAATGACGCACTGAAATCAGTCAATGTTGAACATTATCTCACAGGTAAAAATTTGATTGACGAAGATACGATCGAGAGCTCCCAAGAGGGACTCAAGAAATCGGAATACATCACGGTTGTCTTCATTTTACTAATTCTTTTCATTGTATTCCGCTCGTTTGTCGCTCCATTTGTACCGCTTCTGACGGTGGGCATCAGTTACATCGTATCCCAGCAGATTGTAGCGTTCCTGGTTGACGGAGTTGACTTTCCGATCTCCACTTTCACACAGATCTTCATGGTTGCGGTTATGTTCGGGATAGGTACGGACTATTGCATTCTGTTGATCAGCCGATTCAAGGAAGAACTGGCGCATCATGAGAACACATGGGATGCCATTATTGCTACTTATCGCACAGCGGGTAAAACCGTATTTTTCTCGGCACTCGCAGTATTGGTTGGATTTGTGGCCATCGGCTTTGCACAGTTTATGCTGTATCGATCTGCGGTGGCGGTAGCGGTCGGTATAGCCGTGATGATGCTTGCACTGGTCACTATTGTTCCATTTTTTATGGCCGTGCTTGGAAGAAAACTATTCTGGCCTTCCAAAGGCTCACTGGAGCATCCGGAGAGCGGAATCTATGGTGCAGCCGGGAAATTCTCGCTTAAACGTCCGTGGGCAGCCCTGCTGATTGTTGCGGCGGTTACTGTGCCGCTTTTGATAACTTATAATGGAAAATTGTCATTTAACAGTCTCGATGAGATTGGTGACAAATATGATTCGGTTAAAGCCTTTAACATAATTTCAGACAGCTTTGGTCCAGGTGAATCCTTGCCGGGTCAAATTGTCATTCAGAATGACGAGCCGATGGATAATGTGAAGTATATGGCTGTAGCTGAGAAAATTAGTCGTGAAGTCGAAAAGGTTCCTGGTGTTGCAGGTGTACGCAGTGTAACACGTCCGACCGGGGATGAGATCAAGGACTTTGAAGTTACCAAGCAGGTGGGTACACTCTCTGATGGTCTGGGCGAAGGCAAGACGGGGCTGGACAAAATCAGTGATGGTCTTAGCAAAGCAAGCAATGAGTTGAGCAAAAATGAACCTCAGCTCAAAGAAGCGGCTAACGGAGCCGGAGAGCTGACCAAGGGCACAAGCCAGCTGCAATCCGGGATTACACAGCTTAGCGATGGGCTGAAGCGGATTGAAAAAGGTATCCGCGACGGTTCATCTGGTGCTGGCGATCTGAAGGCGGGTCTTCAGCAAGCCAAATCCAGTGCAGAGCAGCTTGCGAAAGCGAATGATCAGCTGCTGCAAGCCTATCGTCAAGCGGGAGCAGGTGTAGCTGCGCTAGGCGACGGCGCGAAGGAACTGGAGCAGCAGCTGACGGGAGTGTCAACAGCTCTGACAAATCTGACACAATCTTTTGCTGCGCTTGAGGAGCGTTACCCTGAGCTTCAGCAGGATGCTGACTACCAGCGAATTAAAGGTACGATTGGTCAGACGGGTACAGGTACAGCGCAGCTTGCGCAGGGACTGTCCCAGATTCAAACCAATCTAAGTGCTGCCGCAGCCGGAATTAATCAAGCGAATGAAGGTCTTGCTTCTGCCGCAGCTGGACAAAAGGCGCTGGCTGATGGTCTGGGTCAGATCGTTGCTGGCATTGGACAATTGGAGTCAGGACTGAAGCAGGCTGCGGACGGTCAAGGTAAAGTGATCAAGGAGATTCCTTCGATTCAAAACGGTCTGGGTCAGCTGCAGGGAGGACAGGAGAAGCTCCAGCAGGGATTCTCCGATATGAGCGGTCAATTGACACAGCTTACAGATGGCCTCAACCAAAGCGTAGACGGTATTAAAAAAGTGTCAGGAGGTCTGGATTCTGCACAGGATTATCTGACGGAATTGCAGAATTCGCCGGATTCTGATCTTGCAGGCTGGTATGTTCCGGCAGAAGCACTGGATAACAAGGACTTCCAGAAGGTCTTTGATACGTATCTGTCCAAGGATCGCAAGACCATGACACTGGATGTTATTTTTGCAGAAAATCCGTATGGTACGGAAGCGATTGATCGTGTGCCGGATATTGAAGCAGCAGTGCAGCGTGCGGTTCAAGGCAGTGCGCTTGAAAAGGCTGACGTAGCTATTGGTGGAGTAACCAGTACGTTTGCCGACTTGCAATCCATCTCGAACAAGGATTATATTCGCACAGTGATGCTGATGCTGGCAGGAACCTTTATTATTCTGGTTATATTGCTTCGCTCCGTCATTATGCCGATTTATCTCATTATTTCTTTGCTTCTTGCGTATTTCACATCGATGGCACTCACAGAAGTTGTCTTCGTGAATATTATGGGCTACGCTGGAATCAGCTGGGTGACTCCGTTCTTCGGATTCGTCATGCTGATCGCACTTGGTGTGGATTACAGCATCTTCCTCATGGATCGTTTTAATGAAAACAAAGGTATGAGGGCACAGGATGCGATATTACACGCCATGAAAAACATGGGAACCGTTATTCTCTCTGCAGCGGTAATTCTAAGCGGAACATTCGCCGCGATGTATCCATCAGGAGTGCTTTCGATGATGCAGATTGCTACCGTTGTGCTGAGCGGGCTGGTTCTTTACTCGCTATTGTTCCTGCCATTCTTCGTACCTGTCATGGTGAAGATGTTCGGGCGGGCGAACTGGTGGCCGTTCCCGAACAAGGAGCAAGCCGACTCTGCGGATTCCGATCATTCTGTAGGTATGTAATATATAGAGTAAATAAACCTGATATTAATGTAGTTGAGGGAGGCTCTGTCGCATCATGCGGCGGGGCTTTTTTTCTTCCTCATTGCTATCCTGGCAAAGAGGGGTGTCTGCCTAAGGACATTATCCCGCGCTTTGGCGTGCGGGCACTCATATGATATATGGCAGTTCTATTTTGAACAGGCAGATCAACAGAGAGAGGGGCGGCGGGATGGTATATCGTTATGTAGCTATAGGAGACTCTTTGACTGTAGGTACGGGAGCGCTGCTCGGAACCGGGTTTGTGCCCATCTACCGGCGAATGGCTGAGATGAATCTTCGTACGTTTGTATCGATGGAAAATTTGGGGGTGAACGGGCTGACCTCCGGGGAATTGCTGCAGATGATCCATAACCACCCTCGAGTTCGTCAGGCGGTGCGCGAAGCGGATATTGTTACGATATCCATTGGAGGCAATGATCTGATCCGAACCTTTAAAGCGAGCGGTGGTGTGCCAAGCGCGGGGAAAATGACACAGATTCTGGGTGAAACGCGCAATCACGTATCGCTGACGATGAAACAAATTCGACAGCTCAAAGGCAATGACAAGTATTTTATTCGTTCAATTGGATTGTACAACCCGTATCCGCAATCGACAGAGGCAGCATACTGGGTTCGGCAATATAACGCTTATCTGAATGGCGCAGGGTCGGGCAACTATGCGTGTGCCCAGGTGTATGACAAGTTCGAGGGGCGTGAGCGCGAGTTGTTGTTTTGGGACAGGGTTCATCCCAATGCCCGAGGATATCGGGTCATTGCTGAGCAACTGAACCGGACGGGATATAGTCCTTTTGTGTGAGTGAAGTGTAAGAGCTAAAGAAAGCTAGACCTGTTACATGAGTTCCGATATGATGAGAGGTATACTTCAAATCATCGGAACAGAGGGGTTAAAAAAGTGTCTAACTTCCAGAACAATTGTCTTTCTCGGGCGGAGCAGCAATTCATCTCTGACGTGTTGACCTTGTACGGCATCACATCGGAGTGGCAGGGCAAACGCAGCGAAGGAGGCATGAATAATTTGACCTTCGTGCTGCATACGGGCGAAGAAACTTATATTATGAGACAATATGAAACACATAATGATCAAGCGAAAATAGCTTTTGAACATGGCGTGTTGACTGCCCTGCAGCATACCGATTTCAAACTGGATTCGCCTAGACCTGTTGTATCTGTTAAGAATCAGAGGATGTATCAGGTCGTTCAGGATGAGGTTACAGGCAGAACGAAAATTGTGACGTTGTTTCATTATCTGGAAGGTGTCAATCCAGTATGGGAGCATGCGGATCAGCTGCTGCAATTAGGACGTGCAGCCGGTCATTTATCCGCATCACTCGCCAGACTGGATGTGCAGTCGGAGCCTGTCTATCCACCATATTACCGGATTGATAAGGCTTATCCGCTCTGTTCGCCGTCCAGACTATTGGAGATGTGTGCTTCGCCACCCGAGGCACTGACTGCTTGTGCTGTACAGCTTCGACAGCTGCGGGATGAACTTCCGGGTCTGTTTGAAGCGCTGCGCGGTATGGATCAGCTCCCACATCAGCTTGTACACGGAGATGTGAATGCCTCGAACGTGCTGGCTGATTCCGAAGGAAGCATCTGTGCGATTCTGGATTTCGAATTTGCTACATGGGATTTGCGAGTGATGGAACTGGCCGTTCCAATGTCTGACATGCTGACGATGGACAAGAGTGAAGCCTGGATGTGGAAGGCGCAGGCCAGACTGGTTCAGGGCTTTCGGGAAAAAGTGGAATTGACGGCTCAGGAGCTGAGAGCGATTCCTCCGTTAATTCTGCTGCGAAGTCTGGACGTGGTGATGCATTTCATCAGCCGAATGCTGGAAGGAACAGATGAGCCGCAAATTGCTGTGGAGCAGATTGTAAAGCTGAAGCAGCGAATGGATTGGATGCGGCTGAATGAGCAGCAATTACGTAGATTGTTAACGGAATAACTCGTCATGAATGAAAGTGCACTGGTTCTGCTCGGATTAATGGGCAGGGGCCAGTGCACTTTGTATGTGTTGAAGTTTTTGAATATCGGATATCAGGAGATTATATCGTCATCTTGCGAAACCAGCTGCGAACAGCCCAGCGGCGTTCCTGACGTTTCTTATACTTGGGCAAGGAACGATATACATTCAGGGATTGATGATACGCCTGCTTGGCATCATCGTTACGCCCTATTGAACGATAGACGGAGCCGAGCAGATAGAAGGCCTCACTGGACGAGGAGTGAATCTCCTGAAATTGCTGCACATAATGAAGTGCCTTGTCGCGATCCGTATCTTTGAAGGTAGTAGCAAGCGTGAGATAAGGCTGCCCGTATTTTACTCTCGGATTGATCTCAAGCGCATGTAAAATATGATGTTCGCCTTCTACAGTGTGCCCCAGATGCAATTCAGTTGTGCCCAACGCTTCCCAGTATTCTGCCGACTGCTCATAAGGGCGCTCCAGTTCAAGCAAATAAGCATGGGCTTCATTATAACGTTTGCGTTCAATCAGCAGCCTTGCCAGCTCCAGCTTGGAGGATACTTCGTTGGTATTCAAAGCAAGCTGCTGCTTCAGCCGCGAAATGTTGCGCATCCGTTTCAGCGGCTTGGTAAGGCTCGGGAATACACCTACAAAACGCCGGTCCAGAATGTATAGAATGACCAGCAGAATGAGAACGGCAAGGAATGGATTGCCGACGATCTGCCAAAGCAGACCAAAAATAAGAAATTTGATAATCACAGGTTCAACTCCAGTAACAATTTGATCGGGCTTAGCAAGCCTTGAATATCATACCATATCTTTCCTGCAAAGAAACTGTGAGTGCATATCAACGATGACGTACCATCGCTCTGCGGTAAGCGGCGGGGGTTGTACCTGTAAGCTTTTTAAATTGTCTGTAAAAATGAGGCAGGCTCTCAAAGCCGCAGGCGTCTGCGACTGCCGCCATCGTGGCATCCCCTTGCACAAGATGCTCCTTCGCCATAATCACTCTGCGAGCCAAAACGTAGTCCGTTAAGGTCATCCCGGTATAACGTTTGAAGGCACGGCTAAAGTGGGCAGGAGACACGGCGGCTTGCTGTGCAAGTTCAGGTAAGGAGAGGCCGCTTCTCAGCTTGTGATCCATGCTGGATAGTGTAGACGAGAGCCAGGATGGGGCCGGGAGTGACGCTGTAACATGAGCGGGTCCCGCAGCGGTCTCTGCCTCCAGTCGTTCCAGAAAGATGAGCAGCAGCTGCAGACGCAGCTGTGCTGCGTGAGCACTCAGATGATGGTCAAGCTGGAACTCTGCATGAATGTCATCAATTAATGCGGATACTTGTGCCCGCTGCTCTTTGTTCAGATGCCTTTTGTATACCCGGCGTTTACGGCAGCGCTCGAATGGATGCAGCAGCGCAGAGGACATGCCACCGGCAGATGAAGCTAGCAGTCCCGGGCTAAAGAACAATGCCGACGAAGTCACAGGATTGCCGGCATCGGGCAAAGCACGGTGCACTGTGCTGCCTGGAATAAGGAACAGATCACCCTCCTGCATCTCTTCAAGCCCCGTATCAATAAAAATACTGCCTTGTCCCCGGTAGACATAAATAATCTCATGCCAGTCATGCAAGTGATCGGGCAGCTCGTTCTGCGGGGACTTGGTATCACTGTATACGAGCCGCAGCGGTATGCCGGATTCGGTCTGGATCGTTGTGTGTACAGGTGAGTGTTCCATAAAAATACTCCTTTTAGAGACGGATGTCTCTGGTGAGATGTTATTTCTAGTCATGAAAGAGTATATTTAACGCAAAATAAGCAATTTAATTTCCTTTTATTGATGATACAATGAATTTAAAGCGTTTACAATAAAAGGATGACAGCATTTGATGTGCATTTTGGGTTTACAAATAATCGGTGAGGTGAATGTCCATGTCTGCAAGCACGAAGCGGCCAAGGTTAAAGCTGCATTTGCTCAGTAATGATAGTCAGCGCAAATGTAAAGAAATGATAGAACGTCCCGTCAAGGTTTTGCAGATCGGGGAAGGGAACTTTTTACGGGGATTCGCAGACTGGATGCTGCATGAAAGTGCAAGACAGGGCAAGTTTCACGGTAGTGTAGCTGTGACACAGCCGCGGCCCGGCGGCAAGGCCAAGCTGGAGCAGATTCGTGATCAGGATGGATTATACACGATGATTACGCGTGGGTTGTCTGATGGGAAGCGTATAGAGCGTACAGAGATGGTGTCCATTTTTTCACAATACATTAATCCGTACGAGGAGTGGCAGACGTTTCTTGAGCTGGCAGAGCTTCCGTCGCTTGAGTTTGTCATCTCGAATACAACCGAATCCGGGTTGAAATATATCCCTTCCGAGTATGTTCCAGGTGAGCCGGTACAGTCCTTTCCTGGTAAATTAACGGTTTTCCTGCATCAGCGATATGTACGATTTGGTGGAGATCCGTCAAGAGGTCTAATTCATCTTCCGTGTGAGCTGCTGGAGGGCAATGGAGATGTGTTGCGGAGCTGTGTGCTCCGTCACAGCGAGGATTTCGGATTTTCCGACAGTTTCCGTTCGTGGATCGAGCATCATAATTTGTTCCTGAACAATCTGGTGGATCGCATTGTGACGGGTGCACCGACAAGCGAAGAAGCAGAGGAGCTTGCAGATCGCTGGGGGTACGAGGATCAGCTGATTAATACGGCAGAGCCCTATCATTTCTGGGCGATTCAGGGGGAGGAGTCACTGGACAAAAGGCTTCCGCTCAAGCAGGCCGGTCTGAACGTGCACTGGGTCAAAGATCTGAAGCCTTATCAGTTGCGTAAGGTTCGCATCCTGAACGGCTCGCATACACTCATGTCCTCCCTCGGCTTGCTTCGGGGCAAACAGCATGTCAGAGAAACGATGGAAGACCCGCAGTTCAGCTCATGGATCAGGGAAGCGGTGCTTGAAGAGATAGTGCCTGCTATGGATATGCCTGAGCTTGGACTGGAGCAGTATGCAGAAGAAGTGTTTGAGCGCTTCCTGAATCCTTACATCGATCACAAGCTGCAGGACATTGCATTAAATACCGTTGGCAAAATCAAGGTGCGTGTGTTGCCAACTCTTCTGGCTTATCAACAAAATCAGGGAAGCTGGCCCGAGCGGTTGGTGCAGGGTCTGGCAGGTTTTCTGTACTTGTATCGTCCAATTCCAACAGAGGATGGATACAAGGCCCAATTGCTGAATGGTGAATTGATTTCCTTGCGGGATGACCCGGATGTACTGAAAGCGCTGGCTGCTCATTGGGACGGGTATGACAGTCTGAGCAATACAGCGGCAGCTGAACTGGAGAACAGGATGGCAGACGTATTGTCCGATGCAGGTATCTGGGGAGAGAATTTGAATGAAAAAGAAGGGCTGCGTGCAGCACTTGTGCATGAAATCGGTAAACTGGAAGGTGAAGCGAAATGAGTACAACCAGCACAATCAATGACTGGATTGCGATCCAGCCGCAGGATGATGTCATCATTGCACTTCGGGATTATGTCAAAGGAGAACAAATTACTCTGCCGGATGGGGTATCATTCGCTCTGCTGCATGATGTGCCCAAAGGACATAAAATTGCAGTACATGACCTCGCGCAAGGTGCAGATGTGATGAAATACGGCTTCTCCATCGGGATCGCCCAAGAGCCGATTGCACAGGGGAGCTGGATACACAGCCACAATCTGAAGACAGGCCTGCACGGACTGCTTGAGTACGAATATCAGCCTGGAAAAGCAGTCCCTATGGACATGCCGCCTGAGCATCTGCGCTCCTTCGATGGTTATTTGCGCCCGAATGGCGAAGCGGGGATTCGCAATGAAATCTGGATTGTGAATACCGTGGGATGTATCAACAAGGTATGTGAAGCCCTTGCCCGTATGGGGCAGGCCCAGTTTGGCAGCCGTATTGACGGGGTGTACCATTTTCCGCATCCATTCGGATGTTCACAGCTTGGGGATGACTTGAAATATACGCAGCAGCTGTTAGCTTCGCTGGTGGAGCATCCGAATGCCGGGGGTGTGCTTGTCATCGGTTTGGGATGTGAAAATAACCAGGTGGATGAGTTCCGGGAATGTATTGCGCCTGAATATCGGGAGAAGGTACGTTTTCTTAAAGCGCAGGAGACCGAGGACGAGCTGGAAGAGGGACTGCGTTTAATGGAAGAACTGGTGGAGATTGCAGAGCAAGAGCAGCGTCAGCCGTTGCCACTGAGCAAATTGAAAATTGGTCTGAAATGCGGGGGATCGGACGGGTTATCCGGCATTACTGCGAATCCGCTGGTAGGTGCTGTTGCCGATCTGCTGGTTGCCGCTGGAGGAACGGCAATTTTGACAGAGGTACCCGAAATGTTCGGAGCGGAGACGATTCTGATGAACCGTGCTGCCGATGAGCACGTATTTAATGATCTGGTAGACCTGGTGAACGGCTTCAAGCAGTACTTTGTGAATCATGGTCAGAACATCTATGAAAATCCTTCACCGGGCAACAAGGCAGGCGGCATTACAACACTGGAGGAGAAATCACTCGGCTGTACGCAAAAGGGAGGACGCTCCTCGGTTGTCGATGTGTTGAGATACGGTAAACGAGTGACCAAAACCGGTCTGAACATTGTAGAGGCACCAGGGAATGATCTGGTTTCGGTGACGGCATTATCTGCAGCGGGAGCTCATATTGTGCTGTTTACGACAGGCCGAGGCACACCTTTTGGCGGTCCAGTGCCTACACTGAAAATTGCGACACAATCCGATCTGGCGAAACGCAAAAAACACTGGATTGACTTTAACGCAGGTCAACTGCTTGAAGGCCAATCGATGGACGAGGTCAAGGTGCAATTATTCAGCCAGATCATTGACATTGCTTCAGGGCGTGCGAACACACTCAGTGAGCAGCATGGTTTCCGCGAGATTGCCATTTTCAAGGACGGAGTTATTCTGTAACTAGCAATGATGACAACAAACCAACAACCGGACTGTCTGCTTGCCTGCAGACATCCGGTTGTTGGTTTGTTCAGGAGGAGAGCCTTGGTGGTGCAAAGTACAAGCACCTTATATTTCCTACAACATTTGTTAAGTGGTCCATTCCAATATGTGCACGCCGCGCGCTTCGATCTCGGTAGCACCTGTATAATGTTGACCTGTTAACAGGTCGCGAGCAGCGATTTCACCCAGGTCATAGGATTGTGCAGACGCATGATGATTCATGACAAACAGATAGGAGCTGCCATCCTTGGTGCGTGCGCTTACCTCCACACCTTGCGGCGTTTCCAGCAAAGGTTTGATATGTTTGGCTGCTGCAAGCTCACCAAGCAACCCGTCAAGGAACAGATCATCAGGGTCTGTGGCAACATACCAGGCTTCCCCTTGACCGAATTTGTTGCGGGTAAGCGCAGGCATGCCTTTGTAGAAGTCTTCACCGTATTCGGCAATCACATCTGCTCCTTCACTGTGCAGCAGATCACATAACATGCCACATTCGTAAACGCCTTCAAGTGAACCGAATGTTTCCTGCAGCACGATCGTGTTCTTTTGCTCGGGTAATAGCGCATCAATCTCTTCAACCCAGATGCCAAGCAGGCTGCGCAGCTCGCCCGGATAACCGCCTGTGGTCACCAGATCATGCTCGTTAACGATGCCGCTGAAGAAAGTGGTCAGGAATGTGCCGCCAGAGGCAACAAACTGCTCCAGCTTGGCAGCAAAGCCTGGTTTGACCATATATAACACAGGCGCAAGCACAAGATCATAACTGCTGATATCCGTGTCCACACTTACGATATCCACTTGAATGTTACGGCGGAAGAAGGCTGCATAATATTTGTGAATCTGATCGACATATTTCAACGCAATGGTCGGTCCGCTTGATTTTTCGATAGCCCACCAGTTGTCCCAGTCAAATACGATAGCTACCTTGGACTGTACTGCCGCATCAAGCGTCGTATCTCCCAGGAGCTGCAATTCCTTGCCTAGCTGTGCTACTTCGCGGAACACCCGTGTATTCTCATGTCCGGCATGTTCGATAACAGCGCCGTGATATTTCTCGCAGGCTCCGATTGAACGACGCAACTGAAAGAACATAACCGTATCCGCGCCATGTGCGATGGATTGATAGCTCCACAGCCGCATCACACCTGGACGCTTCAACGAATTGTAAGGCTGCCAGTTCTGCTGGCTTGGTGTCTGTTCCATCAGCATAAACGGCTGACCATCCTTGAGTCCACGCATGAGATCATGTGCCATCGCGGTGTAGCTTACCGGTGTAGCAAGCCCCGGATAACTGTCCCAGGAGACGATATCCAGATATTTGGCCCATTTGAAGTAGTCAAGCTGTTTGAAAAAGCCCATCAGGTTGGTTGTAACGACGGAGTCGGGGATATGCTTTTTGATGGCATGGTATTCCAGCAGATAACATTCCAGCATACTGTCCGAGTTAAACCGGGAGTAATCCAGAGAGATGCCCTGAAACGAGGAGCTGTTATGGCCCCAATGCTCGCTCAGATTGCTTGGAAGCACAATCTCGTCCCAATCGTAAAACGTGTGCCCCCAGAAGTTGGTGTTCCAGGCTTTGTTGAGCCGTTCAATGGACGTATAACGTTTCTTGAGATACACACGAAATGCCTTCTCACAATTATCACAGTAACACTCGCCGCCGTATTCGTTGGAGATATGCCACACGAGCACAGCGGGATGATCTTTGTAACGGGCTGCCAGCTTGTCAGCGATGATCTCGGAGTATTTGCGATAGGTTGGACTGTTCGGGCAGGAGTTATGCCGCCCGCCGAATTTGCGTTTGCGCCCGTCTGTGTCTACACGAAGCACATCCGGGTATTTTTTAGCCATCCAGGCCGGATGAGCAGCCGTGCTTGTCGCAAGGCAGACGTATACTCCATTCTGATGAAGACGATCAATGAGCTGGTCCAGATACTCAAAGTTGTAGGTTACTTCATCAGGCTGAATCAGCGCCCAGGAGAAAACGTTAATGGTAGCGATATCAATACCTGCCAGTTTAAACATACGCAGGTCCTCCAGGTGGGTCTCATGATCCCATTGTTCAGGGTTGTAATCCCCTCCATAGAACATTTTGGGCAGTTTGCTGCTAATCAACGCGCTCACCTCTTGTATAAGAATAATTCTATACTATATGATACATATGACTTTTAAAATATAACAAAAGTGATAACGTATATAAGAATATGGAACTCAATTATGGAGGATAAAGCTTTAATTGCAGTTCTGTTCAAGGAGGCTTTTATGCTCATTTCGCCCCGCCATCAACGTTATTTTATGACCCCGCGGGACCAGTCGCTGCCGCTGTACATCGAGAGCATCGGGTATAACGGAAATCAGGAAAAAGTATACAGACCTGCAGGTTATCCGTATTATCACTGGCTGCAAACGGTGAAGGGAGCGGGTGAACTCAAACTGTCCGGGGCTTCGGCAACAATCGGTGAAAATGCAGGTATTCTGCTCCCGCCCAACCTGCCGCATGAGTACGTCCGTGTTCAGAAGGAGTGGGAGACGATCTACATTACTTTTGACGGATCGCAATGTGCAGCAATTGTCGATTCGCTTGGTCTGGGTGAACCTGCTTTCCAGCAGTGGGATATGGACAGTCCACTCGATCATTTTGCCAGGCATGTGCTGGATTCCATCGGCAGTGATCAGGATTTATCCGGGCTTGAAGCGTCAGCAGACATGTACCGTTTTCTGATTTTGCTCAAAAAACATGGCATGATTGGTAATCGCTCCTCGATCTCGCAAGCCGTAGCCAGACTTGCCCCGCTCCTCGCCTTTATGGAGCAGCATTATCAAGATCCCGACATTGGACTGGAGCAGATGGCATGCATTACCGGAATTTCATCGAGACATTTGAACACGCTGTTCAAACAGTCCTTTGGCATGACGGCGTACAGTTATTTTATTTTGCTGCGAATACGCAAATCCAAAGAGCTGCTGACAGGCAGCAGAGAGCTGACAATCAAAGAGACCGCCATACGGGCAGGATTTCGGGATGCCAGTCATTTTGTCGCCACCTTTCGCCGGATTGAAGGGGTAACACCGGAACAGTTTCGGAACTTGTACTAATTTAGAGCCGGGTTGAACAAAAAGATATGCTGCAAGGTATTGATGCATGATGCCGTTCCCGTTATGATGGTATCGAATCCAAGTAACGAAAACGATTAAACGGATATATTTCCATGCTAACGAGAGAGGATGAGCCATATCATGAGTTCTATTATCCCATTGTGGGATCAGGCAGCGCCTTATGCGGCTGCAGGTCATGAAGACGAAATGCCACATCTGATTCCTTTTATTCAACCCGGTTCCGAGAGCGCTGTCATTGTGTGTCCTGGAGGCGGTTACGGTTTTCTCGCAGACCATGAGGGTGCCTCTGTTGCTGAACTGTTGAATCGTGCAGGTATCAGTGCATTTGTGCTTAAATATCGCGTAGCTCCTCATCAACATCCTGCTCCCAAGGCCGACGGGCAGCGTGCAATCCGTTATGTGAGAGCAAATGCAGCACAATACGGAATTAATCCGTCCAAAATCGCGGTGTTAGGTTTCTCGGCAGGGGGCCATTTAACAGCTACACTGGGTACCCAATATGATGCAGGACAACCGGACCACGAGGACTTTGTCGAGCGGCAGAGCTCTCGTCCAGACCGTGTAATTCTCTGTTATCCGGTTATTACGATGGAGTCATATGGACATTCGGGTTCAAGAATAAATCTGCTGGGCGAAGATGCAACACAGAAACAGATTCAGGCCTTTAGTGCAGAGCAGCAGGTCAAGGCAGACGCTCCTGAAGCGTTTATCTGGCATACGAGTAACGATCAGGCTGTTCCGGTTGAAAATAGCTTGCGCTACGCACTTGCTTTGGGTAAACACGGTATCCCTTATGATCTGCACGTATTCGAGAAAGGGCCGCATGGCTTAGGCCTGGCTGAGAATGATGATACAGTTCGGGTATGGTCTGATCTGTGCCTGACCTGGCTTAAAAATCAAGGCTGGTAACGATAGGCTGGCTGCCCAAGAAGAAAGAAAGGTAATAACGGATCCCGCTCCGAGTACGTACTCATCGATCTCATATCAAGCGAAGGAGATTCAGACTCATGAAATTGCATAAAAACGACAAGATTCTATTCATCGGTGATTCCATTACCGATTGCGGACGTTCACATCCTGTAGGGGAGGGAAGCTCGGGGCTGGGCCATGGATATGTTGCACAGGTGTACGCCTTGTTACGGTCTATTTATCCCGAATTGATGCTTCGGGTACAAAATGTGGGTAATAGCGGGAATACAGTCCGTGATCTGAAGCAGCGCTGGGAGCGCGATGTGCTGGAGCTGAAGCCGGACTGGTTGACCATCATGATTGGTATCAATGATGTGTGGCGCCAGTTTGATCATCCGCTTTCAGATTCACATGTGTTTCTCGATGAATATGAAGCCACCCTGGGTGAACTGGTGGCATCTGTTCGTCCGAAGGTGAAGGGACTTGTGCTCATGACACCGTATTATCTTGAAGCCAATCCGGAAGATCCGATGCGGGCTACCATGGACATATATGGAGCAGCAGTTCGCAGGGTAGCATCGGAATATGAGACTCTGTTTGTGGACACACAGGCCGCATTTGCACCATTCTGGGATCACTATTATACATCGGTGCTGACACATGACAGAGTGCACCCGGACGCTACAGGTCATATGATATTGAGCAAAGCGTTTCTGGATGTGATTGGATTTGAATGGTCGGGTAATAAGAAATCCTGAAAACAAGGAGAGTTGATATGAGTAAAGTAACTGTAGTCGTGGATACCCCTGCACTATTGGGAGAAGGCCCCAGCTGGGATGCAGAAAATAACCGTTTGTTATGGGTAGATATCGAAGGATTCAAGGTGCATGCATTCGATCCAGCGACGGGTCAGGATCAGGTCTATGACGTGGGTGAGCACGTCGGGGCTGTTGTTCCGTATCGCGGCAGCGAAGTGCTCGTTGCGCTTCGTACGGGATTTTATACATATGATCTGATTACAGGCGAACTTCAGGCCATTGCCGACCCGGAACAGGATAAAACGACCAATCGATTCAATGATGGGAAATGTGACGCCAATGGACGATTCTGGGCTGGCACCATGAGCCTGAATAACGAGCAAAAGGCCGGATCATTATATTGCCTGGAGGAAGGACAGCCTGTGCGTACGATGGTGCAGCATGTATCTACTTCCAATGGTCTCGGCTGGAGCCCGGATCGTCAGTTCATGTATTACATTGATACGCCAACACGTTCGGTGGATCGTTTTGCTTTTGATCTGGCTTCCGGCACAATCTCGAATCGGACCAGCATTATTTCCGTTCCTGAAGAAATGGGGTTCCCGGATGGCATGACTGTGGATGCTGAAGGAATGTTATGGGTTGCTCATTGGGGCGGAGGGAGAGTTACCCGCTGGAACCCGGAAACCTCGGAGCTGTTACAGCAGATTGAAGTACCTGCGGATCAGGTGACCTCCTGTTGTTTTGGCGGACCCGACTTGGAGGAGCTCTATATTACTACCGCACGAATCGGGATCAAGGAAGAGAGATTGCAAGAAACGCCGCAAGCAGGTTCACTATTCGTGGTGAAGCCTGGTGTGAAAGGGCAGGAAACTCATGCTTACGGGCGAAAAGGTTAAGCAATACGCTGAACATAAGAAGATTTCAGGTGCTGCTTCTGCAGCACCTTTTTTGCGCCTGAAAACAAGGATATGAAGCAAAAAAAATTTTTGAAAGGCAGTTTAAAAGAAAGGGATAAAACGTTTTCCATCGAATGTTAATTATTGTACAATAAACTGTTTTGTGGTTTTGTTTGCAGAGGTTTTGTAAGCGCTTAACCGAAATGTGAAGGGAGGTGATGTTTCCTTAATAAGCAACTTCTATGGATTCGTCTGGAACGGCATCATCAGGATGAGACAGCGGGGAGAGAGCGGATTACAGCACATGTTCAACCATGAAAAGGAGGATATGTTGAGATGAAAACGTGGATGAGGAAGCTGCGGATGATTGGTTTAAGTATGGCTATCGTAACGGCTTCATTGAGTGGAATAGGCATGTCTGGAACTGTGGCGGCGGCTCCAAGCGAAGCTTACGAATGGAAAAATGTTGTTACTGGTGGAGGCGGGGGATATATACCGGGAATCATTTTTAACGAATCGGAGAAGGATCTGATCTATGCCCGGACAGACATTGGTGGAGCGTATCGCTGGAATCCGGCTGATAGCAGCTGGAAACCGCTTACCGACTTTGTCGGGTGGGATGACTGGAACAACAATGGGGTAGATGCTCTCGCTACGGACCCGGTGGACCCGGATCGTGTGTACATGGCTGTAGGCACGTATACGAACTCGTGGGTACAGGATAACGGGTATATTTTTCGATCCACAGACCGGGGAGATACATGGCAGCAGACCGAATTGCCCTTCAAGGTGGGTGGAAACATGCCTGGTCGCTCATTGGGAGAACGCTTGGCGATCGACCCGAATGATCATCGGATTTTATATTTTGGGGCACGCAGCGGCAATGGGTTATGGAAAAGCACTGATTATGGAGTAACCTGGAGCAAAGTAACCAGCTTCCCGAATCCGGGCAACTATGTAGAGAATCCGGGGAATGAATATACCAGTGATATTATTGGTTTGGCCTGGATTACTTTTGATAAAACAACCGGCTCGGCAGGACAGGCGACACAGACGATATATGTTGGAGTAGCGGATAAAAGTGAAAGCATATATCGCAGTACAAACGGAGGTTTGACCTGGACAGCTGTTCCCGGGCAGCCAACAGGTTACCTGCCTCACCATGGGAAGCTGGATGTCGATGGAAATATTTACATTACCTACAGCAATGGTGCAGGACCTTATGACGGTACAAAGGGAGAGGTCTGGAAGCTGAACGCTGCGACGGGGGTATGGAAAAATATTAGCCCTGTGCCGAGCAGCAGCTCGGATAACTATTACGGTTATGGCGGCCTGGCTATTGATGCACAGGAACCCGGTACACTTATGGTAGCCACGATGAATTCCTGGTGGCCGGATGCCATCCTGTTTCGAAGCAAGGATGGTGGAGATACCTGGACACGCATCTGGGATTTTGAAGGATATCCTGACCGCAAATTCAGATATACGCAGGATATTTCGGCAGCACCTTGGTTAACCTTTGGCGTTAATCCTGCACCCCCTGAGATTACACCCAAACTTGGCTGGATGATTAGTGCGCTGGAGATTGATCCGTTTGATTCAGATCGGCTGATGTATGGAACAGGTGCGACGATCTACGGCACGAACAACCTTACCGATTGGGATCAGGATGAGAAGATTCATATCTCCGTGATGGCCAAAGGCATTGAAGAAACCAATGTGCTTGATCTGATCAGTCCTCCAAGTGGAGCAAATCTGGTCAGCGCTTTGGGCGACATTGCCGGGTTCCGCCATGATGATCTGACCCAAGCTCCAGCTGCAATGTTTACGAACCCGAACTATCCTTCAACGGAAAGCATTGATTTCGCTGAATTAAGTCCGAATACAATGGTGCGTGTAGGTAAAGCCGATTACACGGTTGATCCAAATGCGAGATCCATAGGGCTATCCAGCGACGGAGGCAGCACATGGTACAAAGCAAGCGCTGAGCCTTCAGGCACGACAGGGGGCGGGACTGTTGCGATCTCGGCAAGTGGCAACCGTATCGTGTGGAGCACGTCGGACCGGGGAGTATTTTACTCTGCCAGCGGTGATTCATGGACGGCGAGCACAGGAATTCCTGCACAGGCCAAGGTGATCTCCGATCGGGTGAATCCGAACAAATTCTATGGCTTCGCAGCCGGTAAAGTGTATGTGAGTACCAATGGTGGAGCTTCATTCGCTGTATCGCCAGCTGCAGGTCTTCCAGTGGAAGGCAACGCAGACCTTCATGCTGTACCGGGTGTAGAAGGTGAGCTGTGGTTCGCAGGTGGTAATGAGGAAGATGGGCCATATGGTTTGTGGCACTCCACAGATTCGGGAGCAACCTTTACCAAGCTGGCAAATGTGGAGGAAGCGGACAGCATTGGTTTTGGTAAAGCAGCTCCGGGGCAAAATGTTGTTGCCTTATATACCGTGGCACAGATTGACGGGACACGAGGATTTTTCCGTTCGGACGACGGCGGAGCAAGCTGGGTACGGATTAACGATGATCAGCATCAATATGCGCGTGTAACGACTATTACAGGCGACCCGCGTATATATGGCAGAGTATACCTTGGAACAAATGGACGGGGAATTCTCTATGCAGACCCGGTTAACGGAAATGGCGGCACTACGCCAGTACCGAATTCGACGATCACCCCTGTAACGGCTCAGTTTGATCTGAACATCGATCATCAGGCTGATATTCCTGTGGCGTTGACACTCAACGGCAATACATTGACCTCTATCCGCAACGGAAATACGATATTGGCAGCGGGAACCGACTATAGTGTAACTGGCAATCAGGTTGTGCTTCATAAAGCGTATCTGGCTACTTTGCCAAAAGGGGCAGCCGCATTAACTTTTCAGTTCAGTGCGGGCAATCCTGCAACGCTGAATCTGACCGTCAAGGATACAACAGTGGTGATTCCAAGTGGCACAATTCGGATCGAGATGTATAACGGCACAACCGCCGCATCCAGCAGCTCCATCAATCCTAAATTCAGACTGACCAATACTGGCACCGCTCCACTCAATCTGTCGGATGTGAAAATCAGATACTACTACACAATTAATGGCGTTCAGCCGCAAAATTTCTTCTGTGACTGGGCTGCTGTGGGGAACAACAACGTTACGGGTACGTTCAGCTCATTAACACCGGGGCTGCCTGGAGCGGACCATGTGCTGGAGATTGGCTTCAAAGCCTCGGCTGGAACGTTGAATGCGGGGCAGAGTACAGAGATTCAGACCCGTTTCTCCAAAGACAACTGGACCAACTATAATCAAACGGATGATTATTCATTCGCAGATGCACTTTCCTCATATACAGAGTGGTCGAAAGTAACCGGTTATGTTGCTGATCAGCTGCAATGGGGAGTAGAGCCTTAATACCGGGTTACAGCACCCGGAAAGAGCAGAATAAGGGTAGAAGTTCCTTAACGCCTGAATAGGTACTGGCGCTTTGGGGCTTCTTTTTTTGTCGAAATATAGTGTACACTAGAGGTAGTTACTATTGCTTAAACATAGGATTTGAGATATAACAAGATGTACGATTATTATAATGTTCATGTAACCGCTAACAAGGGAAAGCTGTGACTACAACAAAGGTTGAACTGTATAGAGATAGAGTGAGAGACAAGACAGGGGGGTCGCGATCATGAACCGGTTGTGCAAGGTGCTGATTGTTGACGATGAATTTCTGGTTAGACAAGGTATAAAGCACCATATGAACTGGGAAGCCGAAGGCTTTAATATCGTTGGAGAGGCTTCCAATGGCGAAGAGGGCTTGCAGCAGGTGGAGTTGTTGAAACCGGATATTGTCATAACCGACATCGTGATGCCTGTTATGAACGGTGAAACATTTGTCCGCACACTCAAGGCGGCATATCCGCAGATAGAGGTTATTGTGCTGAGCAGTTTCAGTGAATTTGAGTATGTTCGATCAACATTGCAGCATGGAGCAGCGGACTATATTTTGAAGCCAAAGCTGGACACAAACGAACTGCTTGAAGTACTTAGACGCACGGCTGGCAAAATTCCCGAGCTTCACTATGAGCCTTCACATGAGGGCTATCGGATCGTTCAACTGATGGAGAAAATGCTATCCGGCTTTACGCTGGATGAAGACAATGAAATGCCGAAGCTGCGGGAAGCATTCCCGTTAGGCTCCTTTCGTCTGTTCGCTTTCCAGCCTGAGAGTGGACTGAAGAATCAGGAACATGAGCGGATTGAAGCCCAATTACGGAGCCGTCTGCCTGGGATTGGCTGCGCGGTTTTGCCCGCGGAGAGCCGTCTGCCTGTCCTGCTGCTGAATGTAAAACCGGAACAGGATGAAGAGATGGTTGAACAAATTCGGGAGTGGGCTAAGGAGTCAGAAACGGGAACTGGTGAGCACGCTGCAGTGTGGGTACTCAGCGAGAGGTTTGGCTCATTTGAGAAGATGGGTGACATCTATCGTGAGCGACTGGTTAAATTAATGGAGTTCTGCTTCTATTATACAGATCGTGCGATTCTGGTAGATGGCGAGCTTCCACCGATGCATCCCGCAGGATATCAGTTCAATGTCAATATGTTCTTGCAGCATGTGAAACGCAATCGGGTGGAGTCGGCCAGAGAATATTTACGTGATCATGCCGCTTCGCTTGGACGGGATTATATAGCCGATGTATTTGAGATCAAATCCTTTCTCGGCAACCTGATCTTTAATGTCACGATTACGCTGGCAGATATGGATGTGCAATCCTCCGGACTGGAAGAGAGCAAGTACACGTATTTCAAAAACGTCGATGGAGCGTCAAGTCTGAACGAAGTGATGCAGGTGCTGGATCAGTTCATGAACGAGGTTGAGGAATGTGTATCCGGTTCAGGTGGCAAACGGAGTGATCCTAATATGAAAATGCTGCTGGATTATATGCATGAGCATTACGATCAACCACTGGGGCTGTCCGAGGTGGCGAAGCATTTCCATTTTAACCCATCGTATCTGTCCAGTTATTTCTCGTCACACAAAAAAGAGGGCTTTAATGAATATTTGAATAAAATTCGCATTGAAAAGGCTGAGGAGCTGCTTCGTTCAGACGATGTGACAATATCCGAAATCAGCAGCATGGTCGGATACTCGGATCACAGCTACTTCTGTAAAGTGTTCAAAAAATTCACTGGACTATCACCCAGCCGATACCGGCGTAAATTCTGGGCTTAACTCCCGAGTTTAAAGAAATGAAGGCTAAGGAAACGGATGAGATGTATTCATGAAAAAATGGTTGTACAGCGGCTTGGCTCGTCTTGGACTATTTCCCAAGCTGATTTTGGTTATGCTCGTCAGTATTGTACTTGTCTCTGTTCTTATCCTATGGACAACAATTCATATGTCCACCAACCTCTTTACGGAGACGTTCAGCATCACAAATTCCAAGGTGCTCAGCCAGATCAAGACGAACTTTGATGCTTTTAACGACTCGATTGCTGCGGTGACCAATAACGTAGCTCAGAGCGGTGCGATACGCGGGTTTCTATCCGAAGGGGACGGAGATTCAGTCACCTTGTCCAAGTCATATTATAATATGCGGGAAACGATGAAGCGGGTTCAATCGATCATTGACTTTTATGAGGTAGGCATTACGATTGCGGGTGTGAATGGACGCTCTTACTCAACCAATCCCTCCTATATTCAGAAAACAGCAGAAGAGCTAAAGCAGGAGCAGATTACGAAGGAGGCAGCTCAGTCGCCGAGCAGATTGATTTTTGACGACTATCAGAGTAAAACCAATGAAGGCGAGCTGCAGATGATCTCCGCTACGAAGGCATTGACCGACCGAACACGAAGCCGTATGTACGGAACGGTGTATATTACGATGAGAGAAGAGGCATTCCGTCAGTTTTATGCTAATTTCACGAGTCGCGGCAATGATGTAGTCATTATGAACGAAAAGGGAGAGATCGTATCTTCAAACCGGGAAGACTGGATCGGCACGAATCAGCCAGAATTGTTATCATATGCCGAGACGATAAAAGAAAATGCTCCTAAAAACATTACGGCACGTGTAATGGGACAGGAAAGCATTATCATATCTGAATACTTGCCATTCTACCGTTTTTATCTGGTGAATATTGTTGATAAAGAGTCTGCAATGGGGCAGCTCATCGATATGAAGACGGTAGCCCTGATCTGTGCTGCGATTGTTGTCGGGGCTCTGCTGCTGGTGTTCCTGATTACAAACCAGATGACGAAATCACTGCGCAGACTCGTGAAACAGATGTCCAATATTACGAAGAGTGATCTGGACAACTATATTCCAGTTAGCGGCAGTTACGAGAGCAGACAGCTTGGTCATGCGTACAATTATATGTTAGATGAGCTTCATGACTACGTGGATCAGCTTGTGCAAACACAGCGTGAGCAGCGTAATGCTGAGCTTGCTGCACTGCAGAGTCAGATTAATCCGCATTTTCTCTATAACACGCTGGCTTCCATCAAAGTTCTTGTGCAGCAAGGCAATAAGGACCGGGCTGCGGAGACGATCAATGCGCTGATTGGCTTGTTACAGAATACGATCAGTGATGTGAGCGAGACCGTTACGGTTGAGAAGGAAATTGAAAATTTGAAAAACTATGTCTTCATTAATCATGTGCGTTACGGCGGTCGCATCAAGGCGGCCTTCTATGTAGCGCCGGATTGTACGCATTATCATGTACCCAAGCTGGTGATTCAGCCTTTTATTGAAAATGCCTTTTTCCACGGGTTCATCAAAAAAGAAATGGGCACCATTCATGTCATGGTGTCCCGTGCAGGAGAATCGCTTATCTGTGAGATTATGGATAATGGTGATGGCATTGAGGGCTTGAATATGGAAGGAGCACTGCCTAATCCCCAGAACAATCGTCAGCTGTTTAGCGGGATTGGTATCCGGAACGTACATGATCGCATAGAACTCCTGTATGGTTCTCCATATGGGGTAACGATTATGAGCACTGTAGGCGAAGGGACCCGAGTAACGGTAACGCTGCCTTTGATTACAGGTTAAAAACTATACAACCCTTCATCTTAAATAACACAAACCCCTCATTTGATCCGTTTGCAGATGAGGGGTTTTTCATATGCAAATGTATGAACGACTGCATAGTTGTAAAATATTCAGCTCAAAATAATACAAAATCAAAAGAAAGTACAAAAAGCTAAATTAAGTGCAACCGTTTTCTGTAAAGGTTTTCATTGTGGCAATAAGAAGACAAATCTGCACAAAATTTTTACTAACGAATGGAGAAATGGGAATGATAAGATGAATACATCGAAAGCAACCGCTTTCAGAAAACGCAAACAAATTTACAAACAAAGAGGTCGAAGGGGAGTTGAATGTTTTGAAAAAAATGTGGGTTTTAATGCTCGTAACGGTATTACTGTTGTCCGCATGTTCATCCGGCGGTGGAGGTAAAGAAGCTGCAAGCGGTGGCGGCAGCGAGAAAACAAATGAAATTACGATCTGGGCTTGGGATAAAGCATTTAACGTCGCTGCTCTGGAGCAAGCGAAAGCTATTTATCAAAAAGAAAACCCTGATCTGAAAATCAACATCATTGAAAATGCTCAAGATGCGATCATTCAGAAGCTGAACACTGGCTTGAACTCCGGAACAAGCAGCGGTCTGCCAAACGTAGTTCTGATTGAAGACTATCGTGCACAAAGCTTCCTGAGCGCTTATCCAGATGCGTTCAAGGATTTGTCTTCAACAATCAAAGCATCTGACTTCGCAGATTACAAAATCGGACCAACTTCTTATGAAGGCAAACAGTACGGTATTCCGTTTGACTCCGGCGTAGCTGGTTTGTACTACAGAACAGACTTGCTTGAACAAGCAGGCTACAAAGCTGCTGACCTGCAAGATATCACGTGGGATGATTACATCAAAATCGGTGAAGCTGTAAAAGCAAAAACGGGTAAAGAGCTTCTGTCCCTTGACCCGAACGATCTGGGTATCATCCGTATGATGATCCAGACTGCAGGTAAATGGTACACAGCTGAAGACGGTAAAACACCTGATCTGAACAACAATCCTGCATTGAAAGAAGCATTCGAAACGTACAAAAAAATGATGGATGCTAACATTGTCAAATTGCACTCCGACTGGAGCCAATTCGTTGCCAACGCCAACAACGGTGACGTAGCAACAATTCCTACAGGTAACTGGTTCTCACCATCCGTTCGTCAAGAAGCTTCCCAAGCCGGTAAATGGGCTGTAGCTCCAATGCCGAAAATGGCTGGTCAAGCAAACTCTGTACACGCATCCAACTTGGGTGGTAGCTCATGGTATATCATGAACAATGTTCCTGGTGCAGATCAAGCGGCTGACTTCATGGCTAAAACGTTTGGTTCCGACAAACAACTGTATCAAGATCTGTTGACTAAAATCGGTGCAATCGGTACGTACACGCCGGCTGTTGATGGTGAAGCATACAACAAACCAGATGAGTTCTTCAGCGGTCAAAAAATCTTCGCTGATTTCGCTAACTGGACAAAAGAAATTCCAAAAGTTAACTACGGCAGCAACACATATGCAATCGAAGATATTCTGGTTGTAGAGATGCAAGCATATCTGAACGGTAAATCACTTGATGACGTTCTGAATGATGCACAGAAACAAGCAGAAGCACAATTAAACTAAAAAACCAAGGTAACTTATAGAACCAAGGAAACAACGGAGCCGTCTCCCTTGTCTGGCGCAAGTCGAGCTGGACAAGGCGAGAGGCTCTGTAGGTTCTACCCATGTTGCATGGAGAGAGAGGAGCCATACTGTGAAAGCCATAAATACAGGAGACAGTCTCCAAAAGAAAAATAATTTGACTGGATGGGCTTTTGTTTTGCTGGCTGTTGTCGGAATTGTAGCCTTCTACTTCTATCCGATGATTCAAGCGCTGCTCTTATCATTCAAGTCAGGCAAAGGTGCCAACCTTGAGTTTTCGGGCCTTGCAAACTACAAAAGATTGCTCGTGGATACAACGTTCCGTACAGCGTTATCGAACACGTTTATTTACTTGATCATTCAAGTACCTTTAATGATCATTCTCGGTATGTTCATTTCCGTATTGCTGAATGACAGCACACTGCGTTTCCGGGGCTTTTTCCGTACTGCAATCTTTCTGCCTTGTGTAACTTCACTTGTTGCATACTCGGTTGTATTCAAATATTTGTTTGCACCGGATGGTATGGTGAACCAGGCTTTGATGGGTTTACACATTATCGGCACACCAATTCAATGGATTACTGACCCGTTCTGGGCTAAAATTACGATCATAATCGCCGTTACTTGGCGTTGGACCGGATATAACATGATTTTCTATCTGTCATCCCTGCAAAATATCGACCAATCGATCTACGAAGCAGCAAAGATTGACGGAGCGAATGCATTCACTCAATTTTTCAAAATTACTGTACCATTGCTTAAACCGATCATTCTCTTCACGTCCATTACATCAACGATTGGTACATTGCAAATCTTCGATGAAATTATGAATATTACCAAAGGCGGTCCGGGTAATGCGACCATGTCGATCTCGCAATATATCTACAACCTTTCGTTCAAATATTCACCGGACTTCGGTTATGCAGCAACCGTTTCGTATTCAATCGTAATTCTGATCATTATTTTGTCCATCATCCAGTTTAAAGTGGCAGGTGATAATAAAAATGGCTAAATCAAGAGCAAAACGCATTTTCACATATGTTTTCCTGTCCCTCGTCGCTTTTATTTCCATCTTCCCATTTTTCTGGATGATCGTCAGCGCTACAAACAAATCGGTAGACGTGACGAAAGGCACGTTGCTGCCGGGTTCTGCTTTGATTGAGAATATTAACAAACTGCTTGATTCCACGAATCTGATTCAGGCACTGGGCAATTCAGCGATTATCTCGATCATTTCCACTGTTCTGGCTTTGCTGATTGGTTCCATGGCTGGTTACGGCTTTGAGGTATATCGCACGAAATCCCGTGATATCGTGTTTACCATCCTGCTCATGTCGATGATGATCCCGTTTGCAGCGATTATGATTCCGCTCTATCGCATGTTTGCAACCATTTCGAGTACGGTACCTGCAATCGGTATCAACACGATGGGATCCGTTATTCTGCCGACCATCACAACAGCGTTCCTGATCTTCTTCTTCCGTCAGAACACCAAAATGTTCCCGAAAGATTTGCTGGAGGCTGGACGTATTGACGGTCTGAGCGAACTGGGTATTTTCTTGAAAATCTATATGCCGACGATGAAAACAACCTATGCAGCAGCCGCTATCATTACGTTCATGAGCAGCTGGAACAACTACCTGTGGCCGCTGATCGTATTGCAAACGCCTGATCAGCAAACCATTCCGTTGTTGATTTCCAACCTTGGCGCAGGTTATGCTCCTGACTATGGGGTTATCATGACAGCCGTTGTTATTGCAACCCTTCCAACAGCACTCGTGTTCTTCATTATGCAGAAACACTTTGTTGCAGGTATGGTTGGTTCGGTAAAATAAAGTTAACGCATATGACGTCCATACGGACGAATGCAGGAAAGAAGGGAGGACGCCTGTACAGGCGTACCTCTGTCTTTTTTGTATAAAGCAAATATTAGGTACATTCTGTTGTAAGCTTGAAATAACTCAAAACGATATTCGTTCTAAAGAGGGAGAGAGAGCCGATGAAAGCAACAAAGGCAGATATCAACTGGTTGGGAGATGTAAGTGTATTTGAGGTGAACCGTCTGCACGCATACTCCGATCACCGCTATTACCACACGATGGAAGAGGCTGCTGCTAATGCTTCCATGTCGATGCGATATGATCTGAACGGAACATGGAAATTCAACTATTCCATTCGCCCGGATTGCCGTCCTGAGCTTTTCTACACTTCGGAATACTCCAGCGAAGGCTGGGATGATATTGAAGTGCCAGGACATATTCAGCTGCAGGGCTACGGACAGATTCAATATGTAAATACACAGTATCCGTGGGATGGCCTGAATGAACTTCGTCCACCTGCACTGCCGCAAGACAAAAATGCGGTGGGCAGCTATATTCGCACCTTCCATCTGCCAACGGGTTGGGAAGCGAATCCGGTATATATTTCATTCCAAGGTGTGGAATCCGCATTTTATGTATGGCTGAACGGGCAGTTTGTCGGTTACGGCGAAGACAGCTTCACACCGTCTGACTTTGACCTGACCCCGTTCCTTCAGGATGGAGAGAACAAACTTGCGGTTGAGGTATATCAACGCAGCACAGGCAGCTGGCTGGAGGATCAGGACTTCTGGCGTTTCTCCGGTATTTTCAGAGACGTATATCTGTATACCGTGCCAGCAGCACATATTCGTGATGTGCATGTTCGGACGGATCTGGACAAGTCTTACACAAACGGTACCTTGGAGCTGGATCTGAAACTTGAAGGCAAAGCAGCTGCGGGTGCACGTGTCGAAGCCGAGCTTCGGGACAAGCACGGCAATACGGTTAAAACTTTTGGGGCTAATGAAGTGGGCAATGGGCTGGTACAGCTTCGTGAAGAAATTGGCCAAGTTAACCTTTGGAGTGCCGAGATTCCGTATCTGTACCGCCTATACATCCGTGTATATGATGCAGCAGGCAACCTTGTAGAGGTTGTTCCGCAAGCGGTTGGTTTCCGTAAATTCGAAATGATCGACAAGGTTATGCATATCAACGGCAAACGCATTGTGTTCAAAGGGGTTAACCGTCACGAATTCAACCCTCGTCGTGGTCGTGCAATTACGAAGGAAGACATGCTGTGGGATGTTCGTACGATCAAGCAGAACAACATGAATGCGGTACGTACATCACACTATCCTAACCAAAGCTTGTGGTATGAGCTGTGTGACGAGTACGGTTTGTATGTTATTGACGAGATGAACCTGGAAACACACGGCTCCTGGCAGAAGCTTGGTGCTGTTGAGCCCTCTTGGGTAATCCCTGGCGACAAGCCGGAGTGGCACGACATTGTTATGGATCGTGCAATCTCGATGGTAGAGCGTGACAAAAACCATCCGTCGATTCTGATCTGGTCCTGCGGTAACGAATCTCACGGCGGTGAAGTGATCTACAAAGTATCCCAATACTTCAAAGAGGCTGATCCGACACGGATGGTTCATTACGAAGGTGTATTCCACGACCGTCGTTTCAATGACACAAGTGACATGGAATCCCGGATGTATGCGAAGCCGGCTGACATCGAGGAATTCCTGAACGATAACCCGACCAAGCCATATATCAGCTGTGAATACATGCACGCGATGGGTAACTCTATTGGCGGTATGCATAAATACACGGAACTCGAAGACAAGTACCCGATGTATCAGGGTGGCTTTATCTGGGACTACATCGACCAGTCCATCTACAAAAAGGATCGTTATGGCAAAGAATATTTGGCATATGGCGGAGACTTTGGAGATCGTCCATCGGATTATTCCTTCTGCGGCAACGGCATTGTTCATGCAGATCGTAAAGTGACGGCTAAAATGCAGGAGGTTAAATTCCTGTATCAGAATATCAAGCTCTTCCCAAGTCATGACAGTGTTAAAATTGTAAATCAGAACCTGTTCGCAGATACATCTGCGCTTGAACTGGTGTACAGCCTGGAGCGTGAAGGGCACGAAGTATTGCGCGGCACACTGGATGTAAATGTTGCTGCGGAAAGTGAAAGCGTAGTAGAGCTTCCTTTGAATGCAAAAGCTCTTGAAGGCGGCGAATATGCTGTCAACGTAGCGTTTGTGCTTAAAGAAGCAACGCTGTGGGCGGACAAAGGTGATGAAGTGGCATTTGGCCAGTTTATTTTTACACAAGAAGGCAGCCAAGCAGCTGCGGCTGTAGATGAAAATCTGGTGAGCGATATCCACGTGGTTGAAGGTGACGTAAACATCGGCGTTCGCGTTGGTCAAACCCATGCTTTGTTCTCCAAGCAATTTGGTACACTGGTATCCCTGAAATTCTCTGGACGCGAAACGATTGCGATCCCGCCGGCACCACTGTTCTGGCGTGCAACGACAGACAATGACAAAGGTACAGCGATGGGCTTTGAGCTTGGTGCATGGTTTGCTGCCAGCCTGCTGCCGCGCTGTGTAGAATGGAAGCATGAACAGAAACCGGATCAATACCGCATTGAATTCACCTACAAGCTCAACATCTCCGCAGATGTAGAGGTGAAAGTGATTTATACCGTGCTTGCCGATGGCAGTGTGCATGTGCATAACACGTACAAAGGCACTGAGGGCTTACCAAACCTGCCAATCCACGCGCTTTCGTTCAGAACGTCTCCGGACTATGAAAATGTGGAATGGCTGGCGATGGGGCCCGAGGAGAACTACTCCGATCGTGCATTCGGTGCACGTCTGGGCATCCATGGCAGCAAAGTAGCGGATACTATGGCTCCTTATCTTGTACCACAAGAGTCGGGTAACCGTACAGGCGTACGTTGGGCCAAGCTGACGGACAATGCCGGACGCGGGTTCAAGATCGAAGCTTCCGGCTCGCCGGTTGAACTGAATGTGTCACCTTATACAGCGTTTGAGCTGGAAAATGCGCAGCATGTGTATGAGTTGCCACCAGTGCATTACACAGTTGTTACGGTAGCCGGTAAACAAATGGGTGTTGGCGGTGATGACAGCTGGGGCGCTCCGGTGCATCCGGAATACCAAATCCCTTCCAATGGTGAGCTGAGCTTCCAATTTGTCATCCGTTCATTGTAAGAGAAGGTTAATTTAAACTTGGTGCGCAGACTTATATTTCAAATCTGTAAGCCATAGTTTACAGCAAAAGCCAAAGCAGAGGCTCCTCAATGATGAGGGCCTCTGTTTTGTTTTATTTTGAATAAAGGAGAGGGTAGAAGATTGAGGCAGGCAACGGAGCATAGGTATGATTGAAACCGTTCTCGTTCGGTTCTCGTAATGTACATAAACAAAGAGATGGAGGAGGGGACAGGATGAGCAGAAAAGCAAAAACGGGGATGTGGCTGACGGTGCTGGCCGTTCTGGGCATTATTGTTGGATCATTTATCTGGTATTTCAACACCGCTTCTGGTGAGCGCGCACTCAAAACGATGAGATCCAATAATGCCGGAGGACTGGAGCGTGTAGTGAAGGTGTACAGCAGCTCAGGTGAGCTGATCCAGACCTATGAAGGCAAGATCGATGTGCAGGATACCGAGTATGGAAACAAGGTGCTGTTTGATCTGAACGGCAAACGTATTGTGATCTATAATGCAACCGTGGTAACGGAAGAAAAGTAAAGCACTGAATAGAATTGAAACATAGATGCAAAGTGACGAGTGTTCGCGCGGTCCAGAGCAAGGCCAACCAGCTTGAAGAGACATATCTCTGCTTCTGTAGTAAAATTAAGGAAAATAATGAGAATTGAGTGATACAGAATGATGATTTTCTTGGTTGCTCTTGCTTTGCTCGGCATGTTAGCTTTTTATAGTTTGCTTGCTTATTTTTTAATCCGTTTGATATCCAAAAAAGGGTTTAAAGTGACGTTGACGAAATACGAAATTATAGAAATAATGACTTGGCTTGCTTTGATCGTTATTGTTTTTTATAACATTAAGTCGTGGTCGACTTCTACAATCTTACCGGCTGTCTTGCTTATCATACCATTAAGGAATTTGCGGATTTCGAATAGAAAGCACAGAGAGCGCATTAAACGGGAATCAGCTGCATTGCAGTGAATAAGGAGGGCACGCTGTGATTCTGGGCAAAACAACAGATACGTCAGGGCTGACCAAGGTTGCGGAGCTATCGGATGAATTACAGCCCGTTTTTGAAAGAGCGGCCGAGAAGTATGCTCTGTGTGATATTGAATTGTACTTCGTATTCCGCTGCCTGCCTGATGAATATGGACGTAAATCCAGCGTCAGGCACGTAAAGGCTGAAAGGGTGATCTACTTCGATCTGACGGTCAGTGAAGACCGTTATAAGACCTGGAGCGTAAGCAAACAGCGACATGCCTTGAGCCATGCGTTTTATACATTTTTGGGTGAAAAGATGAAGAAGTACAAGATTGATGGTCTGGATACCGATGGATTTATTGCTGATATGGGGATGTGGCTTAAAGAGATTGGGTGGCTGCAGACGGAAGAGCAAGCAGAGCTGGGAGGATTTGAAGAGAAGTATACGGATGTGAAATGAAATACAACACGAAAAGAGCTCTCTTTTGAGAGCTTCTTTTTAGAATAGATCAAAAGATATTTCTATAATCAAAAGACTTTTTTCATTGTGAAGCCGGACTTATTCTAGGGTTATTGATAAGTCTCATTCTTGCTACTTCAACAGCGCTCATTGAGTTTAAATGCATAAATCTACTATTTTCTTTGATAAACAATAAAATAGTTTTTATACAATTACATAAAGAGTTTAGGGGGGAATATGGATAGCTTGAGTGATGTATTTGGGGCTGGAATCGGTATATTATGTCTCTTGGCAATGTTTTTTTTAGCTTTTATGTTCCTTTATATGGCGGTTATGAATATTGTTGATAAGTTTAAACCGACTAGTAAATTAATGAGTTGTGAATCATGCGGAAAAACGATTTCAACAAGTGCTTATGTATGTCCTCACTGCGGGCAGCATTATGGTACTTCTAGTGCATTTGATTCTATTCTCGTTTGCCTTTTTTGCGGTTTACTCTTTTTATTTCTGGGATTACACGTGGTAAGTTTAATGCTTGAAGAGTATGGATATAATTTGCTTGATATCATAAAAGGATGGTTTATTTGATTGGAACCTCTAACAGAATGCTTGATAAGACCAATTTGCACCTCAATAACGAAATTCGCCTTTGTTTTAGATCAAATAATCGAATGGAAGATACTTTTTTTCAACATTCCTACAACAAAAAGAAGCCCTCTTTCGAGAGCTTCTTTTTCATGGGAGAGGAGAAACCGGATGAAGAGCTTATGGGGAAACGTAAGTCTTCTCCGCGGTTGTCTACGACACTTGTGATGTCGATAATTATAGAATGGCCCAAGGCTTTCCTTTTTATACATATTGGTCAACAGTATTTTTCAAACCGAACCTGATTGTGGTACGATAGCTTTATCAATAAACTTACATAGAGAGAAAAGGTGACTCATTCGTGAGAGTGGTATCTGGAAGTGCGAAGGGCAGGCCGCTGAAGGCTGTTCCCGGCACAGGTACGCGACCGACCACTGATAAGGTGAAGGAAGCGTTGTTTAGCATGATCGGCCCTTATTTCGAGGGTGGAACAGCATTGGATCTGTTTGCAGGCAGTGGAGGTCTCGGGATCGAGGCGCTGAGCCGGGGCATGGACAAGGCTGTTTTTGTTGATCTTGAACCGAAAAGTATTGAGGTGATCCGCGCGAATCTAAAGGCCACGAAGCTGGAGGATCAGGCGGCTGTATATCGTAACGATGCAGGTCGGGCGCTCAAGGCGCTGGCAAAGCGGAACACCGCTTTTGAGCTGGTGTTTCTCGATCCACCGTATCGTATGAAAAATGGACATGAACTGATGTTAACGATGCATGAGCTGGAGCTGCTTGCACCGGATGCAACCATCGTGCTCGAATACGAGTCCAAACATGAGTACCCTGAGCAATTTGGGCCGTTTGAGCAAACACGTAAAGCGGTGTATGGGGAGACGGCTGTATCCATCTACTTATATGTACCGAATGCTTCAGAGGGTAACGCAAACAGCAGCATAGAAGAGGAGGCTCCTCATGAATGAAATGATCCAGCGCAAGGAACGTATTGCCGTATATCCAGGCAGCTTTGATCCCGTAACGATGGGGCATCTGGATATTATTGCGAGAGCATCGAAGCAGTTTGACCGTGTGATCGTGGCTGTATTGAACAATATGAGTAAAAATCCACTCTTCACCGTAGAGGAGCGCAAGGAACTGATTCGAACGGTAACCAGCGACCTGCCAAACGTGGAGGTGGACAGCTTCCGTGATCTGACGGCTAATTATGTGCGGCAAAAGGAAGCTCAGGTCATCGTTCGCGGTATTCGCTCTGTGACGGATTTTGAGTATGAGCTGATGCTTGCTTCCACCAACAGCAAGCTGAACCCGGATGCGGAAACGATTTTTATGATGACCAATCCGAAATATTCATATCTCAGCTCCAGCATTGTGAAAGAAATTGCTCACTATAACGGGGACGTTACCGATCTGGTATCACCTGAGGTGGAGGCAGCACTTCGTCAGAAAATCAGCGAGAAGAGCGGCGGGTAAACCACAGGAGCATACCTGACAGGCTAATCATAATGGCAAGAAGCAAGCCGAGGCTTGCGGCTGCGGCAGGGAAGGTGCTCCAGATGATCTGGATTGTACTGGTGGTGTCATAAGCAGGTATGAACGACTGTAACAGCAAAGGGTGTGACTCACGAGCTGCAGTGGTCTGCCAAGCAGCCCAGGCTTCTGTGGAATATTGGCTGAATGGTTTCCATAACGAGAGTGCAAGGCCAAATGCGATCATGGCATGTGCCAGCCGAACGAGTATAAAATACAGTATGGATTGGCGCCCGGGAATGGCTGTTCTCAGGATGGAGGTCACTTGTAAATGCGAGCAGACGCCACCCCAGCCGAGTGCGGCAGCCAGAAGGGCCATCAGCATGGCGGAGTCCAGGTCTGTTTTGCTAATCTGATATGTACCCAGGTGAAGTTCAAGAACAGATGACCACAGCGCCGCTGAAATGCCAGGGGTCAGATAAAGAGAAAGCAGTCGGATGAATACGGCAAAAACGATAATGTATCCTCCGGTTAACATCAACGTCTGTACCGCCTGGGATACGGTGTCACCAAGCAATTTGCCGAACCCCCGTGCATCGCGGCTGTGCGCTTCTCGAGCTGCCTGCAGCATGCGGGAGATTAAACTTGGCCTGCGGGGTGACTGAGATTGTTCACGGGTTGATCCAAGGACTGATATCGAAGTGGTCGTTGAGTCTGACGCGAGGCTGCCATTGCGAGCGGCTGGATGGAATCGCACCGCTGCTGCGGCCGCAATCCAGCCGCTAATCCAGTGTATCATTAGCAGGAAATACCCGGCGGCAGGCAGATGGAGAAAAGCTCCCCCTATGACGAGCAGAATCATCATCGGATTAGCAAAATGAGCTGCAGCAACTACGATAACCGCCTGTCTGGCGGTCATTTGTTTATCCTGAACCAGACGGGAAACGGCATCTGCTGCTGCCGGGAAGCCCCCGCACATACCTACTGCAAGAGCGAAACCTGCATGGCCAGGGAGCTTGAACACACGCTGCATTAAGGGTTCAAGCATCACCCCGATGGCATGGGTGAAGCCAAAGGCAGTCAGCATTTGCGACAGCATCAGGAACGGCAGCATGGCTGGAAAAACGATTTTCCACCAGATGTCGAGTCCTTGAATGGAGGCGTCAAATGCTTCTTTGGGAGAGGCGACTACTGCAATAACGAGCATGAATGCACTGCTGCTCAGAATCAGGGTACGTAATACACCTGAGCTGCGAACCTCACTGGATACGGCCATGGTCTCACCTCTTTATTGAATAGGCCTTTAGCGGCATTGACATTATTGTGGACGGCCGAAGCACGTCCGTAAACGGCTCGGCCTTGACCAGACAGACAGCTATGAAGCAGCGGCCGATCCAGCCTGTACCATTGTATGCAGGAACGCCAAGGTGTTAGAATGATAACCACATTAAATCAGAAAATAAGATGGGCTAAACAGTGACACGCAAGCATATCTTGGGGAGATGGAACGGAGGCTCATAGGATGAATCGAATCCGCAAAACGGGCGGTTTCAGAGCTTCGATCTATGTGATCGCGGTGGCTCTGATCGTCTATCTTACCGTGTATATGCCAACGCCGTATATCATATATACACCTGGCAGCGCGGATGAAGTTAAACCGATGGTTACCGTGAAGAACGGTGACAAGGATGAACGCGGCGTTTTCATGATGACAACCGTATCGGCGACTTATGCAAATTTATTTTTGCTAGGGACCTCGTTGTTTGATAAAAATGCACAAGTGGATAAAAAGGAGGATCGTCTTCGCGGTAAAAGCGAGGCCGAATACTCGGCTGAACAGGTGTGGTTCATGAGTGATTCACAATCCTCTGCCATGGAAGCCGCATATGAGAAGGCGGGGATCGCCTATTCTATCGTGCCGGAGCACATCTTTGTATTCGGGCTTTCGGAAAATCCGAAACCGGATGGGGATATTGAGCCTGGAGATATTATTCTGGGTGTAGACGGCACAGCGACGCCGGATAATACGGCTTTGGCTGAACAGCTCAAGGGGAAAAAGGCCGGAGATACGGTGGAGATGCAGCTGGAACGCGGCGGTGAGACGATCAGCAAGGATGTGACGCTGGTTCAGGTCAAGGACAGTCAGACAGGAAAAACACGGCCAGGGCTCGGTGTGATGATCGGGGCTGTGCAGAAGGTCAAACCTGAAGATCCGAATAAACAGATTACATTTACAAGCACCCAAGTGGGCGGCCCTTCTGCCGGGCTGATGTTTACACTGGAAATCTATAATCAGCTGACTCCGGGTGATCTGACAAAAGGGCATCGAATTGCAGGCACCGGCACGATTACGAAGGATGGTGTGGTAGGAGCGATTGGTGGTGTGCAGCATAAAATTGTAGCCGCTGACCGTAAAAAGGCTGAAATATTCTTTGTTCCCAAAGATAATTACAAGGAAGCCGAAGCCAAGGCCAAACAAATTCACACCAGCATGAAACTTGTGCCTGTCAGCACACTTGATGATGCATTGAATTATCTGAATACCCTGTCTGTGACCTCGTAATTTGTCAGAGAGCCTGGAGGAAGAACAGGGATCAGGTTCAGATGGAGGACGATGGAATGAAAAATCCCTTGTTGTGGCAGCCTGAACGGGCTGTGGACAGCAAGGGATTTTTTGAGGTGTTTCAGACGTGTTGATAATGTATATTGTACATTCTACACGTTGGATAGCTGAACATGTGCTCAAAGACCATGGTCTGAAAAAATGAATGCTGATTCCTGTTGTTTTCTAAATTCGTACTGGTGACTCGTAGTAATCGCTGTACATGGCGCGTGATATGCCGTGTGAATCAGCTTGTCCATATGCTAGTGCATAAGCGGCCTGTGCCTGAATGTCCAGCTCGAGCTGATGATGTGTGAACGTTGACGGCTTCACGACGACAGGCAGCGAGGCTGTTTTTTTCATTTGTTTAAGCAGGTGCTGTCCAGTCGAGGTGAAGCCAAGGACACGCAAGTATCCGGGCCCTGCAGCTAACTGCTCCGGGGAACACTCGTGCTTGGTGTGATTCAGGAGCAGGTGGGTGAGCATGCGCTGCAGTTTGGTGCGTGTGTACCGCTTTGTTTTGAGCGCATTCAGGAGAGCTTCGACGGAAGGCTCCTTGAGCTGGGCGAGTGCACGCAGGAGCCGGTGCTCCAGCCCCTCCGTGACTTCGGCGATGCGTTCCAGCTCGCAGGCACGGCGGGTAGCCGCGATGTGCAGCAGCGGCTGCGCAAAGCGCTCCCAGTGTATGGGAGCGCGCCCCTCCTGCCATTCGCGCTGCAGAATGGCAAGGCTTGCCGCCGGCACGTACGGCGCGGCGGCGTTGGGCCCGTCCGCCAGCAGCAGGCGGCGGACGGCTGTTGCACTGGCGATCGCCCCCGGGCCGGGCGTCGCCTGGTGATAGGCGGCACCGGTACGTGCCGCCGTCAAGGGCTGGATCGCGCTGTCAAGCCGCTGCAGCGCGATGAGGTAGTGCAGCCCAAGCGAATTGTTGGGCTGCTCCAGCAGTGCCGCGGCGTCGTCAGCATCGACGCCGCCGGGCGCCAGCGCTGCCGCGGCGCCTGCGTACGCGGCGGGGTAGCTGGCGCCTTCCCGCAGGCGGCGCGCGATATCCTCGCGCAGCCCTGCGGGCTCCACAGCCAGCACGTGCGCAATGCGCTGCAGGCTGTCGATGTCGCCGGACTCGCTGCCAAAGCAGAGCGAGTCCACAACACCGGTGCGGTGCAGCAGCGACACCGCACCAAAGGCAAACCATTCGGCCGGTTGAACTGCGTAGGCAACCGGCAGCTCAAGCACCAGATCGGCGCCCGCATGCAGCGCCATCTCTGCGCGTGCCCTTTTACCAACGATGGCGGGTTCGCCGCGCTGGAGAAAAGGGCCGCTCATCACGGCAACAACGGCGTCTGCTCCGCTAAGCCGCCGTGATTCATTTAGATGGTGCACATGTCCGTTGTGCAGCGGGTTATATTCCACAATAACGCCTACAGCTTTCATTCAGTGATGCTCCTTTCTATGCATTGTGTGTATAAATCAATTTTTCTGGATTTAGGAACCTAATTGAATAGCGCGGTGATCCTGAATTTATATTTAGATGTGCCTATCATCGTATCTTAATCTTTCACACATGTTTGAATACAATACGACCCGTCTGACAACCAGCCTGCCGTCGATCAAGGGTCTTTGCCCCTTTCATCATAGAATAGAGCTTGCTTTAGAGCAAATCATACAAGAAGACAAAAACATAAAGAGGTACAGATCTTCCAGATTCAATATGAAATGAGCCGCTGGAGCGGAGAGTTCCACCATGGAGATGCTGGTGATAAACATGACTTGTAGTTATGGTGCAGTAAGTCTATAATAGTTTAGATGTGACGAGTTCGTCAGGAATATCGGTTTCGAATAGGGTGTAAAGTTAAAAGTGTTGACAAACCTCTTCAGAAATCGGTATAATGATTTTTGTTTGTTAAGTCAATTTCATAATCTATCTGCGGGTGAAAGCCGGATTACATACAGTCAGGAATGAACGCACATATTAGGATCATCTTGAACTGTATATTGCCGCCATTCGTCTGGACAACTATTTATGAAATTGGTTTCGTTTGGAGTGATGAAACATGTTAATGCCATTTCGCAAAGTGGCAACCAGTGATCGCCCCCTGCATTTTAACGAACAGTGGGATATCAAACATCTGGTTTCTAACCGACAAGATATCACAGCCGTTACCCCGCTGACAGCGGATTTGTTCGCAGAGAGCAGAGAGGGTAACGTTGTGGATGTTCACGGCAAATTGACGGCAGGAGCGGACATGTTGTGCTCTCGTTGTCTGAAGCCGCTTAGTGAACATTTTCATATTGATTTTCATGAGCAATTCAAGCAGGGAAAACAACCCGAGCAATTGCCGGAAGATGATGATACCCTCTATGTGGATGAGGATAGCGTTGATCTGAAAGGTTATGCAGAGGAAGCTTTTCTGCTGGATCTTCCGTTTGTACCGCTCTGCAGCGATACATGCAAGGGGCTTTGTCCCAAGTGTGGCCATGAGCTGAACGAAGGTGACTGCGGTTGTGATAACCAGGTTATCGATCCGCGGCTTGCAGGACTCAAGGATTTTTTTAAATGAGCATGATTGAAAATCGAACGTAACAACTACCTGCAAAGGTTGATTTTGATAAGGAGGTGGGAATAATGGCAGTACCTCAACGGAGAACGTCCAAGACGCGTCGCGACAAACGTCGCACTCACTTTAAATTGGCTGTACCGGGCATGGTAAAATGTGAACAATGCGGCGAATTGAAGCTTGCTCACCACGTGTGCAAAGTGTGCGGAACGTACAAAGCAAGAGAGATCATCTCTCAATAATAGCTGGACATGGAGCAGCACTTCATTTTGATGAGGTGCTGCTTTTTTATGCTTGCATGCTTGGAGTGCATTAGGTAGGAGAGTTGTTGGAATCGTTTGAATCGAACAGAAATCCCATTGCGGCATGCCATTCGATGTTACATGAAATTGCTGAAGAACACTTTGCTGTAGAGGTGTGGATTTTGTTAGACCAGCCTTTCTTTTTGACACAGGATGAGATATACTATAGTTTAGTACCAGGTTCTAAGATTTGACGTTACATACAGATAAACATATACTTTCGTCAGAAACAGCTCTGGTTGATCGGAGATTGTATTGTATAGAGATAGAGATGCGGGATTTACAGATTGAACGGATCAAAGCGTGGTCCTGGAAATGATACAGCAGGGGGTGTCAGGCATCGAGCGATTACCGAAGAGACAGAGGCAGCAGCAATTAACGAAAATGATAGATGAGAATCCGTTTGTGACCGATCAGGAGCTTACACGTCAATTGAAGGTAAGTATTCAGACGATCCGTCTTGACAGACTGGAACTCGGAATACCTGAGCTGCGGGAGCGTATGAAGCTCATGGCGGAGCGGTCGTATGATCAGGTGCGCTCTTTGCCCCTGCACGAAATTATTGGTGATATCGTCGATCTGCAGCTGGATAAGAGCGGCATTTCGCTATTCGAGATCAAGGAAGAGCATGTTTTCTCCAGAACAGGCATTGCACGTGGGCACTACGTTTTCGCACAAGCCAACTCACTGGCTGTAGCCGTCATTAATGACGAGATCGCACTAACCGCTTCGGCTGATATACGTTTCGTGCGCTCGGTTCGTTTAGGCGAGAAATGCATTGCCAAAGCCTATGTGAAATCAATCCCGGGACAAAAGGGCAAAGCAAAGGTTGAAGTGTTCACTTATGTTGGAGAAGAAATGGTGTTCCAGGGCAATTTTGTTATTTATCATTCAGATGGAGAAGACAGCAAAGAAGGAGGGCATTTGGAATGAGGATCGTCATTGATGCGATGGGGGGAGACAACGCCCCTGCGTCAACCGTAGAAGGCGCTGTTGCTGCCGCTACGGAATGGACGGATACACAGATCGTCCTGGTTGGCGATGAAGCTCAGCTCGAACCTCTTTTAAGTCAGTCAGGAGCAAGACCGGCCAACTTGAGTGTTCGGCATGCTTCCGAAGTCATCGGAGCAGAGGATGAGCCGGTAAGAGCGGTGAGACGCAAGAAGGATTCCTCGATGGTCGTCGCGGGGCGAATGGTCAAAGAACGTGAAGCGGATGCCATGATCTCTGCGGGCAATACCGGAGCGTTAATGACTGCGGGATTGCTCGTTGTAGGTCGTATGGAAGGCATTGAGCGACCGGCACTTGCCCCTATGATTCCAACGATGGATGATGTGGGCGTGCTTGCACTTGACCTAGGCGCGAATATGGATGCCAAACCGGAACATTTGGCGCAATATGCGCTGATGGGCAGTTTGTATCGGCAAAAGGTACAAGGGATTGCGTCGCCTCGTGTGGGTTTGCTTAATGTTGGAACAGAGGCGGGCAAGGGCAACGAGCTGACCAAGCACGCGTATCCGCTGCTGGAGCAGCTGCCCATTCGTTTTGTTGGCAATGTTGAGGCGCGAGATGTGCTTACGGGAGCTTGTGATGTGCTGGTATGCGATGGATTCGCGGGTAACATTCTGCTGAAGTCGCTGGAAGGTGCAGCAGGAGCGATCTTCGGATTGCTCAAAGAAAAATTTACTTCATCCTTTAAAAATAAATTGGCTGCCGCTGTGCTGATGCCAGAGCTGCGCGGCTTGAAAAGCAAGCTGGATTACACGGAGCACGGCGGTGCCCCGCTGCTTGGTTTGAGCGGGCTGGTCGTAAAAAGCCATGGCTCGGCTGATGGCAATGCCATCAAAAACGCGGTGCGTCAGGCACGGATTGCAGTACAAAATCAGCTGGTGGACAGCATATCTAAGGAAATTAGCGGGAAGTGAGTGACGATATGAATAATTTGCGCCCGGTAGGGATTATCGGTACAGGTAAATATGTGCCTGAGAAAATTTTAACCAATAGTGATCTGGAAAAAATGGTAGATACGAATGACGAATGGATTGTCAGCCGTACAGGCATTAAGGAACGTCATATCGCTGCACCGGATCAAGCGACATCCGATCTGGCGTATGAGGCGGCGTTAAAGGCGCTTGAATCCGCAGGCATGACAGGCAGTGACCTCGATCTGATTATTGTTGCAACAATTACACCGGACTCTTCTTTCCCTTCGACAGCCTGCATTCTGCAAGATAAACTTGGGGCAAAAGGAGCGGCTGCATTTGACCTGTCCGCTGCATGCTCCGGTTTTGTTTATGGCCTCGCAACAGCGACAAGCTTTATCCAGAGCGGTATGTACAACAATGCGCTCGTCATTGGAGCAGACTGCTTGTCACGTATAACAGATTATACAGACCGCAACACTTGTGTACTCTTCGGGGATGGAGCTGGCGCTGTCGTTGTCGGTGAAGTACCGGAAGGCCGCGGTTTCAAAGCATTTGATCTCGGTGCCGAAGGTGCAGGCGGCAGTCTGCTTCAGATCGAAGGTGGCGGTTCGCGTCTGCCAGCAAGTGCAGAGACGGTGGAAAATAAAAAGCATTATATCTACATGAACGGTCGTGAAGTGTTTAAATTTGCGGTTCGTGTAATGGGTACAGCAACCGTCGAGGTGCTTCGCAAAGCCGGTATGGATCGTACAGACGTTGATTTGTTCGTACCGCATCAGGCGAATGTCCGCATTATTCAATCCGCAATGCAGCGGCTTGAGCTTCCTGAAGAGAAAGTGGTTGTGAATGTGGACAAATATGCGAATACTTCGGCCGCATCCATTCCGCTGGCGCTGGTTGAAGCTGCTGAAGAAGGACGCATGAAAGCTGGAGATACCGTTCTGATGGTTGGTTTCGGCGGCGGTTTGACATGGGGCGCATCCGTACTCGTATGGTAAACTAGACAGCTGGAGGATGAATGAAATGGGTAAAATCGCTTTCGTATTCCCTGGACAGGGATCACAGACGGTAGGAATGGCAAAGGATGCGTATGAGTCCGTGCCTGCTGCCACAGAGATTTTTCGCACGGCGGATGAAGCATTAGGCTTCTCGCTGAGCAGCCTGATCTTTGAAGGGCCAGAGACTGAGCTGAAACAGACATCCAATACACAGCCTGCTCTGCTCACAGCAAGTATTGCCTTGCTAGAGGCGTTCAGAGAGAAAGGAATCGAGCCGGATTATACAGCAGGACACAGTCTGGGTGAGTACAGCGCACTCGTAGCTGCGGGTGTTCTTTCCTTCCAGGATGCAGTTCAGATTGTTCGTGCGCGTGGTCAATATATGGAAGAGGCTGTTCCAGGAGGACAAGGAGCCATGGCTGCTGTTCTGGGTGCAGATCGGGAAGCGCTGGGGGTGCTTTGCCGTGATGTGTCCGGGAGTGGTCACGCGGTTGAACTTGCCAACATCAATTGTCCGGGGCAGATTGTCATCTCTGGTGTAAAAGAAGGCGTTGCTGCCGTTTCGGAACGGGTGAAAGAAGCGGGCGGCAAACGTGCTATCGCACTTGAAGTGAGCGGTCCGTTCCACTCTTCATTAATGAAAGGCGCAGCTGAAAAGCTGGCAGACAAGCTGAGCACGGTTACGTTCTCGCCTGCACAGGTTCCTGTGGTGGCCAATGTTACGGCTCGTCCTGCGGAAGAGGGCCAATTTCAACAATTGCTGACGACACAGGTCTATTCTCCGGTTTTATGGGAAGACAGTGTGACATGGCTGATTGAGCAAGGTGTGGATACGTTTATCGAGATTGGTTCAGGCAATGTTTTGACCGGTTTGATTAAAAAAACAGATAAAACCGTAAAACTATACAATGTAAACAGTCTTGAAACGTTGGAAGCAACGGCAGCAGCTCTGAAATAAGAGTCAACTTGTGTAGATTCAGGGAGAGGAGGAATGGTTATGTCTAAACCGTTAGAAGGTAAAAATGCATTGGTAACTGGAGCATCGCGTGGTATTGGTCGCAGCATCGCACTTGCTCTGGCTGAAGCTGGCGCAAATGTAGCTGTCAACTATGCTGGCAGTCAGGCTGCCGCTGAAGTAGTAGCCGAAGAGATTCGGGCCAAAGGTGTTCAGGCCATTACCATTCAGGCTAATGTAGGTCTGATGGATGAGGCGGAACAGATGGTCAAAACGACGCTTGATGCGTGGGGGAACGTTGATATTCTAGTGAATAACGCTGGAATTACTCGGGACAACCTGATCATGCGTATGAAAGAAGAGGAGTTCGATCAAGTCATCGAAACGAATCTGAAAGGGGTGTTTAACTGCCTGAAGGCAGTCACTCGTCCAATGATGAAACAGCGCTCGGGGAGAATTATTAACATTTCCTCTGTAGTGGGCGTGCTCGGTAATCCCGGACAAGCAAACTATGTTGCAGCCAAGGCTGGTGTTATTGGTTTAACCAAAGCCTCTGCACGTGAACTGGCTTCCCGCGGAATTACTGTAAACTGCGTTGCACCAGGATTCATCGAAACCGATATGACAAAGGAGTTGTCTCAGGAACTGGTTGATGGTATGCTTAGCGGCATTCCGTTGTCACGTCTGGGACAGCCGGATGAAATTGCCGGTGTTGTTACATTCCTTGCGTCAGAGGCTTCGTCTTATATGACAGGTCAGACACTGCATGTCGATGGCGGCATGTACATGTAAACATTCCTGGACTTGAATCAAAGTCGGGGAACAGGCGCTGGACGATCCGAAATGCCGGAAAAAGGCCGGGTTCCCCGGCCGGGAGCCGCATATGTCTTCTATGGCATTTTGCCTGCGATTCTCGTATAATACCTAGGAGGAGGTGAACCGGATGTCCGATGTATTGGAGCGTGTAAAACGCATCGTCGTCGACCGCTTGGGCGCAGACGAAGCTGAAGTTACACTTGAAGCATCTTTCAAAGAAGATTTGGGTGCTGATTCTTTGGATGTAGTGGAATTGGTCATGGAATTGGAAGATGAATTCGATTTGGAAATCTCTGATGAAGATGCAGAAAAAATTACGACCGTAGGTGAAGTTGTAAACTACATACAATCTCATACCTAAAGTCAATTCAGTCCCGCTCCTGTTGTTCAACAGGCGGGACTTCTCATCATTCATTGGTTTTTCACATCCCGCAGACGATTTTGCTTCGTTGATCTTAGGAAAGATGCAAGCATAGCCGTCTGCGGCTATTCCCACAAAATACTTGCGTAATGCAGTCGATATAGAGGTGAGTCGGTTGAAACAAAGAGTCGTAATTACCGGAATGGGCGTAATGACATCGCTCGGAAAAGATTTGGAAACGTTCTGGGGCAGTTTAATGGCAGGCAAGTCCGGAATCTCTCAGATTGAGGCATTTGATGTTAGTGAATACACGACACAGATTGCAGCCGAGATCAAGGATTTCAACCCGGAAGAGTATATGGATCGTAAGGACGCGCGCAAAATGGACCGTTTCGTTCAGTTCGCTGTAGCTGCCGGCTTCAAGGCGGTGGAGGACAGTGGTCTGAAAATTAACGAGAACATTGATGCAGAGCGTTTTGGCGTATCCATCGGTTCAGGGATTGGCGGCTTGGGAACATGGGAAGACCAGCACAATGCACTTCTGCAAAAGGGTCCTAAACGTGTTAGCCCGTTCTTTATTCCGATGATGATCTCAAACATGGCTTCTGGCCAGATGTCGATTTCATTAGGTGCTAAAGGTCCGAACATTAACGTGGTTACTGCTTGCGCTACAGGAACACACTCCATCGGCGATTCATTCAAGCTGATTGCCAACGGGGATGCAGATGCGATGATCTGCGGCGGTGCGGAAGCGACCATCAGACCTACGGGATTGGCAGGTTTCTGTGCTATGCGTGCGATGTCTACACGTAATGATGATCCTGCAAAAGCGAGCCGTCCTTTTGATACAGGTCGCGATGGATTTGTTATGGGTGAGGGTGCAGGTATTCTGATTCTGGAATCACTGGAGCATGCTCAGGCACGTGGAGCGCGTATCTATGGAGAGGTTATCGGTTATGGTCTGACGGGCGATGCTCATCACATGACAGAACCAGACCCGGATGGAGCGGCACGTTGTATGACGATGGCACTTCGCAATGCAGGCATCAAGCCGGAAGAAGTGGATTACATCAATGCACACGGAACGTCAACGCCGGTTGGAGATCGTTCGGAAACGCTCGCAATCAAAAAAGCGTTTGGCGATCATGCGTACAAGCTTGCTGTAAGCTCTACCAAATCCATGACAGGTCATATGCTTGGTGCTGCGGGTGGTGTAGAAGCGGTAATCTGCGGATTGTCTCTGACACATCAGACACTGGCTCCAACGATTAACCTGGAGGATCAGGACCCTGAATGCGATCTGGATTATGTACCTAACGTTCCACGTCAAACTAAAGTAAATGTGGCGATGTCTAATTCATTTGGATTTGGCGGTCACAATGCTACCATTATTCTCAAAAAATTTGAAGCATAAGGGGCTAGTTCGTTTGAGTGAAGATCTGAAGCAGTTACAACAAAAACTTCAAATCAAATTTGACAACAGACAGCTTCTAAAACAAGCGTTTACCCATGCTTCTTATGTAAACGAACATCGGTTCAGTCAACATCAGGATAATGAACGTCTGGAGTTTCTGGGCGATGCTGTATTGGAGCTGACTGTATCGGAGTACTTGTATCATCTGTATCCTAACCGTCCGGAGGGGGAGCTGACAAAGATGCGGGCTTCCATTGTCTGTGAACCTTCCCTCGTCAAATTTGCTGAAGCACTCGGTTTTGGACAATATGTACTTCTTGGTAAAGGTGAGGAATTAACCGGGGGACGTACACGTCCGGCTCTTCTCGCCGATGTGTTCGAGTCATTTATAGGTGCATTATATCTTGATCAGGGTCTTGAGCCTGTGCGGGCTTTTCTGGATCAGCATGTGTTTCCGTTAATCGTGGTTGGCAGCAAGCTGCAAATGAGCGATTATAAAACAGAGCTGCAGGAGCTTACACAGCATCACAATATGGGGGCTCTGGAATACCGGATCGTAGAGGAGCGGGGACCAGCCCATGAACGTGAGTTTGTCTCGGAGGTCCATATGGGTCAGGAACGGCTTGGCCGAGGTACGGGACGTTCCAAGAAAGAAGCGGAACAACAAGCAGCATCCGCGGCGCTTGAACGCTTGAAGCTTCCCGAGGCCTGAAAGGTACCAGGCGGCGCATAGACAAACGAAGAGCAAAGAGCAGCCCGCGGGTCCGCCCCGGCGGAAGTAATTGGCCGGACTGCTTTTTGCTCTTTTTTTTGTAAAGAGGCTCGGGAAGTATTTTCGGATCTTTAATCGCGCTGAATGCATGATTTTGAAATTTGCAAGAGGAGGTGACGAGAAGCCCTATGTTTCTGAAACGAATAGAGTTGGGTGGATTCAAGTCATTTGCCGACAAAACGGAAATGGAGTTCGTTCGTGGCATTACAGCTGTTGTAGGCCCGAACGGAAGCGGAAAAAGTAATATCTCCGATGGCATCCGCTGGGTGCTTGGTGAGCAAAGTGCCAAGTCACTGCGTGGGGGCAAAATGGAAGATGTTATTTTTGCAGGCAGTGATGCACGAAAGGCCGTAAATTATGGTGAGGTTTCGCTTACACTGGACAATGAGGATCATGCGTTAGCTCTTGATTTTGGAGAAGTGACCGTGACCCGGCGTGTGCATCGCAGCGGGGATAGTGAATATTTTATTAACAAACAATCCTGCCGCCTGAAAGATATTACCGAACTCTTTATGGATACCGGTATCGGTAAAGAGGCTTATTCCATCATTGGACAAGGACGAATTGAGGAGATTTTGAGCACTCGCTCTGAGGATCGCCGGGGGATTTTTGAAGAGGCTTCTGGAATCGTTAAATATAAATCACGCAAACGGGATGCTACGCGCAAACTGGATGAGACGGAACAAAATCTGCTCCGTATCCACGATCTCGTAACCGAGCTGGAGGACCAGATTGGGCCGCTGAAGGAGCAGTGCGAAAAGGCAGTGCATTATAAACAGCTGCGTGCAGAGCTGAAATCGAAAGAAATTTCGATGTACGTGTACCAGATTGAACAGATTCATGCTTCATGGAGCAAAGCAAGTGAACGACTCGCGTCCCTTAAACAGGAGGAAGTTGGCTTGGCTGCCATTGTGTCTACCCATGATGCGAAGCTTGAAAATGATCGCAATGCACTCCGCAAGCTGGAAACCGAGACCGAGGAGCTTCAAGCGGCCCTGCTGCAGTTCAGCGAGGCAACAGAGAAGAGCGAAGGACTGGGAGAGGTGCTTCGGGAACGTGCACGTCATCTACAGGCGAATCAGGAGCAGTTGAAGGAAACGTTGACGGTAAGTGAAGAGAAACATCGTGAACGGGAAGCCGAGCTGCTTGCATTGCGTGAGAAATTTGGCAAGCTTGAGCTTGAACTGGCTGATGTGAAAAACCGGTTATCCGAAGAAGAAGCCAAATTGGTGGGCGTAACGGGTGGCATCAGTCAGCAGCAGGAGGAGAGTCTGAAAGGAAACCTGCTGGAGCTTATGAATCAGATGGCACAGGCGCGCAATGAAATCCGTTACGTGGACCAGCAGAAAGAAACGCTGGAGCGCAGAATGAACCGTGCATCAGAGGAATCCGGCAAATGGGAAGAACAGAAGGAATCACTGGAAGGCCGTAAAGCTGAGGTCCAGAAGAAAGTAGTTCAGTTAGGCAAGGAAATCAGCGAGCTGCGCGGGAATTACATTTCGGAAAGCGAGCGGCTGCAGTCGCTGCAGAAGCTGCTTGAGGAAAGCCGCAGCACGGTGCGTAAATGGGAGCAAAAGCGTGAGGCCCAGGTGTCCCGCCGGGATACGATGAAAGAGATGCAGGATGATTTTGACGGATTTATGCTTGGGGTCAAGGAAGTGCTCAAGGCTTCACGTAAAGGTGTACTGAATGGTGTACATGGCGCGGTGGCTGAGCTTGTCAAAGTGCCCGAGAAGGTTGAGCTTGCCGTAGAGACGGCCATGGGGGCTGCCCTGCAGCATATCGTTATGGAAAATGAAGCGGTATCCAGACAGGCCATCGCCTTTCTGAAGCAGCGTCAGTTGGGACGTGCGACCTTTCTGCCTCTGGACGTAATTCGTCCTCGTGCCATCGGTGCAGGTGAACGCTCCATGGTTGAGGGAATGGATGGATTTGTTGGCATCGGTGCCGAGCTTGTGCAATATGAGGACCGATATGCTTCGATTATTGGCAGCGTGCTTGGCAATGTTATTATTGCAGAAACGCTGGAGTTTGCGAATAAAATCGCAGCGCGCTGCCAATATCGTTTCCGTGTGGTGACGCTGGAGGGCGATGTCGTTAATGCTGGTGGTTCCATGACTGGAGGCAGTCAGCATAAGAAAAACGGAAGCTTGCTCAGCCGCAAGCGGCAGCTGGACCAGCTGGATCAGGATATTCTGGACACCGAGCAGCAGATTGTGAAGCTGCACCGGAGTGTAGACGATGTCAAAGCACAGTTAGAGCAGTGTCAGGACCAGCTGGATCAGCTCCGTCAGTCTGGTGATGATACCCGGAATGCAGAACAGCAGGCCTCCATGGAGATGAAGCAGATTGAGCATGAACTGCGTCATGTACTGGAGCAGGTTGCTGCAGCAGGGCAGGAGAAGAGCGGGTTTACGGAAGAGATCAAGGAGCTCGATCAGTCCAGAATTGAAGCGGAGAAAAAGCTGGAGCAGCTGGAGGAAGAGGAAAAGGCTACGCATCGTGCGATTCATGCGGCAGAGTTTGCCCGGAAAGCGAATGAATCAGCCAAAGAAGAGCTGCAGAGCCAGTTAACTGAACTGAAGGTTCGTGAAGGCAAGCTCGATCAGGAGCGCTTCTCCAATGAGGAACAGCTGCGCAGACTGGAGCGTGAGGTGGAATCACTCGTCAAGGATCTGCGGCAGAATCGTACACTTCTGGCTTCGATGGAAGCGGACTTCAAGAAAACGCAGAGCGAAAGTGTGAAGCAGATTGAAGATCTGAACGAATACAAGCTGAAAAAGGCAAATGCCTCTCAGGAGCTGGATTTCAAACGAGCAGCACGGAGTGAATTGTCGAAGAAGCTTGAGCTGGCGGAGAGTGAGACAAAGGAGCAGCGCACACAGCTCAAAGCCGTGGAAGAACAGATGCGCCAGACCGAAATTTCGGTGAACCGCCTCGACGTAGAGCTTGAAAACATTCTGCGCAAGCTGACCGATGAATACGAGCTCGGTTACGAGCTTGCCAAAGAGCGTTATCCGGTTCCCGAGGATGTGGAAAGCACGCAGGCCGAGGTACAGAAGCTGAAACGTGCCATATCCGCTCTTGGCGAGGTGAATCTGGGGGCCATTGAAGAGTTCGAGCGGGTCAATGAGCGCTATGAATTTCTGAATGAGCAAAAAAATGATCTGGTCGAAGCCAAAACGACGTTGTATCAGGTTATTCGTGAAATGGAAGACGAGATGGCCAAGCGCTTCAAGTTTACGTTTGATGCGATTCGCCGTGAGTTCGGCACCGTATTTACGAAGCTGTTTGGCGGAGGGCGTGCTGACCTTGTGCTGATGGACCCGGAACGGCTGCTGGAAACGGGAATAGATATCGTAGCCCAGCCGCCAGGCAAGAAGCTGCAAAATCTGCAGCTGTTGTCCGGTGGAGAGCGGGCCTTAACGGCTATGGCACTGCTGTTTGCCATTTTGCATGTGAAGCCCGTACCTTTTTGTGTACTGGATGAAGTCGAGGCTGCGCTGGATGAAGCGAACGTTGTCCGTTTTGCTCAATACTTGCGTGAATTCTCCGAACAAACACAGTTCATCGTTGTAACCCACCGCAAGGGTACGATGGAAGAAGCAGATGTCCTCTATGGAGTTACAATGGAGGAAGGCGGAGTCTCCAAGCTGGTTTCGGTTAAACTGGAGGATGAGGAAGCTGAAATCGCCTGATTCGGCTGGTGAAACTTGGAGTACAGCTATTAATTATTTTTACACACCATTACGATTTAATTATGCACACGATGGAGGGGCTTTATGAGTTTCTTTAAAAAGCTGAGAGACAGCATTGCAAGTAAAACGGAATCGGTAACCAAACAGTTCAAGGACGGACTTGAGAAAACCCGTAAAGGGCTTGTGGAAAAAGTAACCGATCTGGTCATTCGCCGTAAAAAAATAGATGAGGAATTTTATGAGGAGCTCGAAGAAATTCTGATCGGAGCGGATGTAGGCGTCAATACCGTCATGAATCTGATTGAAGATTTGCGCGCAGAGGTGAAAAAACGCAAGATTGAGGATGCGGCTGAGCTGCAGCCTGTATTATCAGAGAAGCTGACGGATTTGCTTCGTGGCGAGCAAAATAACGAACTGAAAATGAATCCGGATGGCATTACCGTTATTTTGTTTGTTGGTGTGAACGGTGTTGGTAAAACAACAACGATTGGCAAGCTCGCTCATCGCTTCAAGCAGCAAGGCAAAAAAGTAATTATGGCTGCGGGGGATACGTTCCGTGCCGGAGCAATTGAGCAGCTTGAAGTATGGGGACAACGCGCAGGTGTTGATGTGATCAAGCAGCAATCCGGTTCTGATCCTGCGGCTGTTATGTATGATGCGGTGCAGGCTGCCAAGCAGCGCGGAGCAGATGTGCTCCTGTGTGATACGGCGGGTCGTTTGCAAAATAAAACAAATCTGATGGATGAGCTGAACAAAATCTATCGTGTCATTCAACGTGAAATTCCGAGCGCTCCGCATGAGGTGTTAATGGTGCTGGATGCAACGACAGGTCAAAATGCATTAAATCAGGCCAAGCTTTTCGGTGAGAAAAGCGGTGTAACAGGTCTGGTGCTCACCAAGCTGGATGGGACCGCAAAAGGCGGAATTGTTGTCGCCATTCGTCAAGAGCTGGATTTACCTGTGAAGCTGGTTGGACTGGGTGAGAAAATTGATGATCTGCAGGAGTTTGATTCCGAGCAGTTTGTACATGCCCTGTTCGCCGGATTAATCCAGGAACAGCAGACAGAGGAAGCTGAAGGCGAGAATAATTAAACCTGATCAACAAGGTGTAAATCAAAATAGAAGTATTCATCGTATTGCCGCTGCAACATGTGAGAGCTCACGTGTAATGTCATCGGCAATACGTGTATAATGAGAATAACTGAGATAGTAGTGGGTCAGAAAGGAAGGTTGATATGGCCAATACCTATACTTACTCCCGACGTGAAGAGGTTGCTAATGCAGTGACACATGGCATTGGTGCAGCACTCAGTGTAGCTGCGTTAGTGCTGTTAATTGTATTTTCCAGTATGAAAGGCACCGCCTGGCACGTGGTCAGCTTTACGATCTATGGCATTACGATGCTGCTGCTGTATACGAATTCAACACTGGTTCACGCGCTCAAAGAGGGAAAAGCGAAAGATTTGTTTGAGTTTTTTGACCACTCCTCCATTTATCTGTTTATCGCAGGCACATACACACCTTTTTTGTTTATCGCTGTCCGCGGAACGCTGGGCTGGACCTTGTTTGGCATCATTTGGGGCATTGCCCTCGCCGGGGTGATCTTTAAAGCCTTCTTTACGAAGAAGTTTCTGTTTATGTCCACGATTTTTTACATTGCGATGGGCTGGCTGATCGTTGTAGCCTGGAATCCGCTTATAGCGGCCATTCCAACGGGAGGCATCGTGCTGCTGGTTGGTGGAGGACTGATGTATACATTGGGCACACTGTTCTATGTATGGAGAGCATTTCCGTTTCACCATGCCATCTGGCACTTGTTTGTACTGGCCGGCAGCATTCTGCATTTCTTTGCCGTGCTGATCTATTTAACTCCACTTCGCTAAACGTCTAACGAATCGCCTCGTTGTATCGAGACGTTTCGTTTTTTGTTTTTCAGGCGGGATGCATCAGGAGAATAATTGGTATCGCAAGCAGGCAAAAAAGACTCAGAAATGGCCTCGTAACAGCGTTTCTGCTTGATAGAACTTCGGAATTGCTGCTCTTTTTATTGTGACAAGTATTTTTGCTTGACATACTGATTAGTTTTAGGTATTATTAGGAACGTTGCAAGAGTGTAAAGTGTTTTTCCTTGACGAAGGGAGTGCCCCGATATGAGTCAAGAAAACCGGCTTGAGAAGACAAACCGGATTAACTTGCTTTTTGCTTTTTATGAATCGCTGCTTACAGAGAAGCAGCAAACCTTTTTGAAGTATTACTTTCATGATGATTTTTCACTTGGCGAGATCGCAGCCGAGTTTGAGATCAGCCGCCAGGCGGTATACGAGCATATCAAGCGTGCTGAGCAAGTGCTGGAAAACTACGAAAGCAAGCTGGGCTTGCTGGGGAAGTATGAGAGACGCAGCCGCTGCCTTGAAGAGTTACAGCAAGCATTGGAACGCGCTGGCGTTACGATGGATAACAACAAACCAATACACGATCTCGTTGCACAACTGGGCGAGTAACCAAAGCACAATGAATTGTGACGAGACGTTCTGACAAACGTAAGTAAGCTTAAAGGAGGTGGGATCATGGCATTTGAAGGATTAACGACCCGACTGCAGAATGTGTTCAGCAAGCTGCGCGGCAAAGGCAAGGTGTCTGACGAGGACGTAGCCGAAGCGATGCGCGAGGTACGTCTGGCATTGCTTGAAGCGGATGTAAACTTCAAAGTGGTCAAGGAATTCATCGCCAAAGTGAAAGAGAAGGCTGTCGGCAAAGAAGTAATGGAGAGCTTCACACCCGGAATGGTCATCATTGACATTGTTAACAAAGAGCTGACGGAGCTCATGGGTGGAAGTCAGGCCAAGCTGGCGAAGTCAAACAAACCGCCTACAGTGATCATGATGGTTGGTTTACAAGGTGCGGGTAAAACAACAACGTCCGGTAAACTGGCGAAAATGCTGCAGAAGCAAAACAGCAGACCTTTGCTGGTTGCGGGTGACATCTACCGTCCGGCTGCGATCAAGCAGCTTCAGGTGCTTGGAGAACAGCTTAAAGCACCGGTATTCACCCTTGGTGACCAGACAAGCCCGGTGGAGATTGCTCGCCAGGGTCTGCAGCATGCCAAGGATAACGGCAATGATTATGTAATCGTCGATACAGCAGGACGTCTGCACGTCGATGAAGAACTGATGGAGGAGCTGCGCCAGATCCACAGCGTTGTGAATCCGGATGAAGTACTGCTTGTTGTCGATAGTATGACGGGGCAGGACGCGGTTAATGTGGCAGAACACTTTAATCAGCAGCTTGATCTGACTGGTGTTGTGCTGACGAAGCTGGACGGTGATACACGCGGCGGTGCGGCATTGTCTGTCAAAGCAGTTACAGGCTGTCCGATCAAGTTTGCTTCTCTTGGAGAAAAGCTGGATGCACTGGAGCCATTCCATCCGGAACGTATGGCTTCACGGATTCTCGGTATGGGGGATATGCTGTCTTTGATTGAGAAGGCACAGTCCAACATTGATACCGAGAAAGCGAAGGAAATGGAACGTAAGATGCGTAATGCCGAGTTTACGTTCGAAGATTTCCTGGAGCAGATGGATCAGGTGAAAAAGCTTGGACCGATTGACCAGATCATGGATATGATTCCGGGTATGGGCAAGATGAAACAAGCGAAAGACCTGAAGGTGGATGACAAACAGATGGGCCGAATCGAAGCGATTGTGTATTCCATGACAACCGAAGAGAAACGTAACCCGGACATGATCAATCACAGCCGCCGGAAGCGGATTGCTACCGGAAGTGGAACATCGCTGGCAGAGGTGAATCGTCTGATCAAGCAGTTCGATGAGATGCGCCGTATGATGAAGCAGTTCTCGGATATGATGGGCCCTAAAGGTGGCAAAAACAAAGCGATGAAACAGCTCAAAGGTCTTGGTAAAGGAATGAAGTTTCCTTTCCGTTGATTGAATAGCAGTTTACATGAGAACCAGATTTCATTGAAGGAGGTGAATTTTCAAATGGCAGTTCGTATTCGTCTGAAACGTATGGGTGCTCACAAAGCTCCTTTCTACCGTGTAGTGGTATCGGATTCCCGTTCCCCACGTGACGGTCGTTTTATCGAGGAGATCGGTTACTACAACCCGGTTGAACAACCGGCTGTTGTTAAGATCGATGAAGATAAAGCGTTGCAATGGCTTCAAAACGGTGCGCAAGCATCCGACACTGTCCGCAACTTGCTGAGCAAAGCGGGCGTGATGAAGAAATTCCACGAGTCTAAATTATCTAAATAAGGTGCTGATTCGGAGGGTCATCTATGGAAGAATTAGTAAGCATAATTGCTAAGGCTTTGGTCGATCATCCGGAAGATGTGGCGGTTCGGACGGTTGAGAAAGACCGGCTTGTCGTTTACGAGTTAACGGTGCATCCCGACGATGTCGGAAAGGTGATCGGAAAACAGGGACGAATCGCAAAATCTCTTCGTACGGTCGTCACATCAGCAGCAGTTAAGATGGATAAACGGGTTACCGTTGATATCATATCTTAAAGATATACGAAAGGGGGTTAGGATGCATGTCCTAGCCCCTTTTCGTGCATGCTGAACTTAATATGTTGGATTAGTTATTGAATTAAAATATTTTGTGGTATGAGTTACTTCGGAGTAGTGCAGGGGACGGAATCGATTCTGGAGAAGCGTTAGCGTTCGCCTTTATCACCTCATTTTCACCTTTTATAATAGTTCAAAAAATGAGGGGGTAACAGCGATCGGAAGAACGAACCGTCGCCGGAACGGCCGTACGAGAGTCGAAGTACCTGTTTATTTTGATTGAATACCGTAGGAGGATTGTATGGCAGAGTTTATGAATGTAGGTAAAATTGTAAATACACACGGGATTCGCGGCGAATTGAAAATCATGCCTTTGACTGACTTTCCTGAGGTTCGTTTCGCTAAAAATGCCGAGATGTTCCTGTTTACTTCGGATGATCGGCCGGTGCCGGTTACAGTGGAGTCTGCACGTTTGCATAAAAATATGTATATTGTTCGTCTGAAAGAATACGGCAATATTAACGAAGTAGAGAAGTTCAAAGGCGGAATGGCAAAGGTATCGAAGGAAAATCTGGCCGATCTGGAAGAAGGAGAATATTATTTCCATCAGATCGTGGGATGTTCTGTAATTACCGAAGAAGGAGAAACCCTTGGTACCATTACGGAAATTCTAACACCTGGTGCCAATGACGTCTGGGTTGTCAAAACACCGGGAGGTAAAGAGGTGCTGATTCCGGTGATTGATGATGTTGTACTGGATGTGGATGTGGAACAAAAGCAGGTCAAGATTCACCTGATGGAAGGACTGCTGTAGCATGAAGGTGGATGTTTTAACATTATTTCCTGAAATGTTCGACGGGGTATTCAGTACGAGCATTTTAGGAAAGGCACAGGACAAAGGGCTGGTTTCGCTCGGGGCGACCAATTTCCGTAATTACGCAACCAATAAACATAATACTGTGGATGATGCGCCTTATGGCGGAGGTGGGGGCATGGTGCTCAAGCCTGACCCGATCTTTGCTGCGGTAGAAGATATACTGGAGCAGCGCGGAGAAGCCACAGCGGCGATGAAAGCCCCGCGAATCATTCTGATGTGTCCGCAGGGTGAAACGTTCACGCAGAAGAAGGCAGAGGAACTCGTTCAGGAGCAGCATCTGATCTTTATTTGTGGTCATTACGAGGGCTACGATGAACGTATTCGTGAATTTCTGGTGACGGATGAACTGTCCATTGGCGATTATGTGCTTACTGGCGGTGAGCTTCCGGCCATGGTGGCCATTGATAGCATTGTGCGGCTGATTCCAGGTGTGTTGGGGAACGAGACAAGTGCAGTAACGGATTCATTCAGTACAGGGCTGCTCGAATATCCCCATTATACGCGTCCGCCTGATTTTAGAGGTATGAAGGTACCTGATATGCTTCTATCGGGCCACCATCTGAATATTGAGGCCTGGCGTAGAGAACAGTCTCTGATTCGTACGCTGGAGCGCAGACCTGAACTGCTGGAGACGGCGGAGCTGACCGATAAGGAACGCAAATGGCTTGAACAGTACAAGGCTGAACGTGAGAAGAAGTAGTGTAAAAGAAAAATAGCCAAGCTACACATCGAAAAAAGCCGAGAAGACAGCTAATGCTGTGCTTATCGGCTTTTTGCATTATGTGGAGATGAGAGTTTTGAAAATCAGGCTGCAACCCTGGGTGCTGATCTAGGGCTTCTCACTGAGGATGTTGGAGCCTGTTCGCAGCAAGGTGGCCATATCGGTATCACTGGTGACGGTCAAGCGGGGTAACACCATAGGTGAGTCGCCAGGATGAACGAATCCGGGTCTAACCGTGAACCCCATGCGATATCCATGCTGATGCAGCTTATATATCATCTGTTCGCTAAAGTAACCATACGGATAGGCGATATAAGGTGTATTGATACCGATGTGCTTGATTTGTTCAATATCGTGGTCCAGCAGGCTGGTATCGAGTGTAACGGGCAGATCGTCTCCGCACACCATATATCCCTTGTGATGCAGATCGTAGGTGTGACTGTTGTATTCAAATACATCACTTCCGGCTTTCATCTCAGGCCAGGAAATATCGCTTTTTTTGCTAGGGTTAAAATCCACCGGTTTGGGCTGAATTCGACTTCCAATCACAAAAAGAGAAGCATGGAAATGATATTTTTTGAGCACCGGATAAGCTAACGTATAATTGTTCTGGTATCCATCGTCAAAGGTGATGACGATTGATTTTTTTGGCAAAGAAATCTCGCCGTTAACATACTTTTCAAGCTGGTCGAGGGTGATTGTCTTATATCCGTTATCGTACAAATATTTCATATTCTCTTCAAATGAGTCCAGATCAATAACTGATTTATTGTGAGGCTCGCGATTGTCCAAGCGAGGGGTAACATAATGATACATGAGTACCGGGACTTCTGTAGCCGTGCCTGGTTTGACAACAAAGCTTGAGCGATCGAGCTTGGATCGCATGGAAAAGTCAGGATGTGAGAATGTAAACATCTTGCGCTGTACGACATTCCAGGACGAGCAGGCTTTGTGGGATAATGCGTTTGTTGGATGATTGACAGCATATGCGTATAAAGTAATGGTGCATGTGAGCAAGGCAGCGGCGACAAGCAGAATTTTTTTTGTGTACTTCATGTTTCTCTGTTTCTCCTTTAACGTTCATCTATGTCTTTAGTTTGTATAAGTAGCTCGCGGAACGAGCGTATTACTACATGATAGACGATCTTCTATGTCGGAAAGTTACATTATTTTATCCTGCTTAAAGGTTGACTTTTTCATCTTACTGGAAATTAGTTCTTCAGTTATTATAGGAAGTCAGGCATGTTATGCATATTCATATATATAAGAAAGAGAAGTGCTTGTCGCGTAGTCTACTGTATTGCTGCTCATTGCTGTTTATTTTTTCTTGTGTTTTGATATGCCACATGATACAATAAGTCTGTTGTGTGGAATACGGCGGTCCTCTATGGATAATGAAGGAGACAAGGTGATCTCTGGAAGAAGTATGAACGCCTGTACGGAAGGAGGGAGTCATAGATGAATATCGTTCAAGCGATTACTCAAGAACAACTTCGCAAAGATATTCCGAGTTTTCGTCCTGGTGACACTTTGAAAGTGCACGTTAAGGTAATCGAGGGAACTCGTGAGCGTATCCAATTGTTCGAAGGTGTTGTGATTAAACGTCGCGGTGGTGGAATCAGTGAGACTTTTACAGTTCGTAAAATTTCTTACGGTGTAGGTGTGGAAAGAGCTTTCCCGCTTCATTCCCCTAAAATCGAGAAAATCGAAGTGGCTCGCCGTGGTAAAGTGCGTCGTGCGAAGCTTTATTATCTTCGTGAACTGCGCGGTAAAGCAGCGAGAATTAAAGAAATTCGTTAATATAACGGATACCGGGAAGGGCTTGGAGACAAGCCCTTTTCGTTTTTGTCCGGGAAAAGTTGAACCGGAGGTACACTTCCGAGTAAAATGGTATGGCGGATATGCGGCGTAAAGTCCGGGAGGATTGGACATCAGTTATCAAAGGCATTTAAAATTGTGGGTGAATGTACTGTAATGCTTGGCTGCAAGAATTACATAACTGAGTGGAGTTTTTTGCTTTCTATGCTTGATGCTGGGATGCGGCAAAAGACTGGATGTATTCTGCTATAAACATGTACTGTGAAGAGAGGAAGATCTTAATATGGAACAAGAAGTTCAACAGGACCAGGGCATACCTGCCGAAGAAAAAAATAATCGATCCAAAAAAGCGAAAAATGAAATTGTGGAGTGGCTGAAGGCCATTGTGATTGCATTGGTGCTGGTCATTCTGATTCGCTGGCTGCTCTTCAAACCATTTGTAGTGGACGGGCCGTCCATGCAGCCGAACTTCTCGACAGGAGAACGTGTCATTGTCAATGAAATTCTGTACGATATCCGTGAGCCCAAGCGTGGTGAAGTTATCGTCTTCCATGTACCTTCCGAAGGACGGGATTTCATTAAACGTGTCATTGCGGTAGCTGGGGATACGGTGCAGGTTCAGGGAGATACGGTAACGGTTAACGGACAGAAGGTTAACGAAACCTATATCCAGGGTGCTATCGATGCAGCCGAGGCGAATGGCGGTACGTATAACGTGAAGGATTTCCCGAATGAACAATTCCCGGATGGCAAGGTGCCGGCAGGGCATGTGTTTGTTATGGGAGACAACCGTCCGAACAGTACAGACAGCCGGATGATCGGTTATGTCTCATTGAAAGATATTATTGGCCGTGCGGATGTTATTTTCTGGCCAATTGGAGAGATTAAGTGGATCAACCACTAACATTCAAAGTATGTATTAAATGAGGTGAAGACAAGGTGACGATACAATGGTTTCCAGGTCATATGACCCGAGCCAGACGCCAGATTCAGGACAAGTTGAAGCTCATTGACGTGGTCATCGAACTGTTGGATGCCCGTCTGCCTGTCTCCAGCCGTAATCCGATGATCGACGAGATTTTGATGGATAAACCACGTATGATTTTGCTGAACAAGTCGGATTTGGCCGATGCCAAGGTGACGCAAGAGTGGATTGAATATTTTAAAAAAGAAGGCATTACAGCGTTTCCTGTGGATGCTTCCACAGGCACAAACGTAAAGGATATTCCTGCTCAGGCAAGACTTCTTCTCAAGGAGAAGATCGACCGTCAATTGGCAAAAGGCATTAATCCCCGTGCTGTTCGAGGGTTGATTGTCGGTATTCCAAACGTAGGCAAATCGACATTAATCAATCGGCTGGCTGGACGCAGCATTGCTGCGACAGGAGATCGTCCGGGTGTAACGAAGGGCCAGCAGTGGATTAAAGTAGGCAAGGAGATGGAACTGCTGGATACACCCGGCATTCTGTGGCCGAAGTTTGAAGATCAAAATGTCGGGTACCGTCTAGCTGTGACGGGTGCAATCAAAGAGGAAATTTTGAATGCAGAAGACATTGCGTTCTTTGGAATCAGTTATCTGATGCGTTATTATTGGGATGCGCTTGAAGAGCGGTACGGTCTTCAGGAGTTCTCCCGGGATGCAGATGATTCCGACAGCGTAATTGCTATCATGGAACAGGTTGGCCGAATCCGCGGTTGTGTCATTAGCGGTGGACGTATCGATCTGGAAAAGGCATCGCGGGCGTTTTTGCGGGAGTTACGCGCAGGTAAGATGGGACGTTTCTCAATGGAAGCTCCTTATTAAGTAGAGACAGCATTACAAGAGCCGAAGGAAGCGGCCGTTACCGGATTACCGGGAACGGTCGTTTTTGTGTTCATAGCAAGGGTCAATGCTAGATGAAATTCGATTTTTTTGGAAGAGAATTGAAGTAAAGTGTGCTTGGTGGAATTGATTCTTCTGTATATGAGTGGTCTAGTAATCATGTTATGATAATTGGTAGTGCAAATTTGTAGAAACATCTGTTTGCATGTATTCAATTTCACCTGAAAACAACCGATAAATGAAGACATCACGATGTTGTAGTATTCCTTTTTAAAACGAAACGTTGTGCAGTGATTTGATTCAATCGAAACAAAGATACGAGTGTCAACGTCTAACGTTTAATAGATGGTAAGGAACCACACGGCTGTATGAATCAGGTGTAAAGGAGATGAAAAACATGGCTGTCAACGATGAAATGCTTGAGCTGCAGCTGCCCGATCAGCCGGGCAAACGGAAGAAAAAGAAAAAGGAAGCGAGCGAACCGCAGGACCTGTTGTTGTATGAGCGGGAATATTGGGGGAGCGGCTTTGAATATATTGCCGGGATAGACGAGGTAGGGCGCGGTTGTTTGTTTGGGGATGTCGTTGCGGCTGCGGTTATTTTGCCTCCAGGGCTTATTTTGGAAGGGGTGAATGATTCCAAAAAGCTGTCCGAGAAAAAGCGCGAAGCGTTGTATGACATAATTATGGAGAACGCACTGGCTGTTGGCGTAGGATATGCAGATGCCGAAACGATTGATCGAATGAACATTAAACAGGCGGCTAGAATGGCGATGAAACATGCTGTAGAGGCACTCAGTGAAACCCCACACTATCTGCTGGTCGATGCTGAAAAGGTAGATGTGAATATTCCGCAGCTGTCTATTATTAAAGGGGATGCGAATAGTCAATCTATTGCTGCCGCGTCCATTGTGGCGAAGGTAACGAGAGATCGTCTGTGCAAAGGAGAATGGGATGCGTTATACCCGGAATATGGTTTATCGGTACATAAAGGTTACGCTACGCAATTTCATCGCGAACAGATTATGGCACTCGGGGCTACGCCGATGCATCGGCGCAGTTTTCTCGGTAATTTGTTAGGAGAGCAGCAAACGCTGTTTTGAATTGGAACTTCTCGGAAGGAGGGGGAGAGAGTTGAATATCAGCTCTATGATTCGTGGTTTGATTGGAGACGGCAAACCAGGGAATGCCAAGCCGCTCGAATTAAAGGAGGGTCAGGTTGTTCGTGGCTCTGTGGTAAGCGTATCGGATGATGGGGGCGAGGCCGTGCTGCAGATTCAAGGCGTGCAGGTACGTGCCAAACTGGAGACTCCACTCCGTCCGGGCGAAACGACACTGCTTCAGGTTCAGCCTCCAGGTGAAAATGGCATGACCGTGATGAAGCCAGTTGCGGGTTCTCTGACAGAACTGCCGCAGGCTTCACTGAACAATCTCATGCAGGAGGTTGGTCTGCCTGACACCAAGGACAACCGGGAATTGCTGATAGCGATGCAGCGCAGCGGTCTGCCTTTGACCAAGGATAATGTAGCGATGGTACAAACGATGATGGCAGCCAAGCCTGCCCAAGTGCCTGTGGAAGAATGGGTACAGGCAGCGGGGATTGCTTTTCAGCGCGGACTTCCTGTGACGGCAGAGACAGTAAAAGGATTACATCAGACTGTATTTGGACCTCCGCTGCATCAGCTGTTGAGCGGATTAGCGGAGCAGCTGGAGTCTCTGCTCTCTCAGACAGGTAAACCGGTTCCGGGAGGAGAGGCAGCGACCAATGCCAAAGTTGGAATTGTAACGGGACAGCCCGGAACTTCTGCACCGCTTGCTGCTGCGGCTGTCCAGCCAGAAGGCGAGGCAGCCACAGCGGCAGCTCTTGTGAATCGCCCGGCGGCGGGAATGCCAGGGGCAGCTGCCTTGTCCTCGCAGCAGCAGGCTCAGACTACGCAAGCTGCTAATGCTGCCTCAGCAGCGAGTGGTGGGGAAGCTGCCGCTGGCGATGTGAGTCAGACGTCGAAAGGAAGCATGCCGCAACAGACGAGCCAGACGCAGGCCAGTCCTGAGGCTGGCGCGAAAGGGGCTGCCAGCCAGGCTGAAGCGGCTGGCAGAGGCAGTGCAGGTATTCCGGCGGGTAGCGGAATACCCGGGGAGAGCCCGCGAGCTGCGGACGCGGGCATGAATGGCAGCCGCCCGGGAACTCCGGGGGCGGCGGAAGCTGTGGCTGGCCGCGGAAACGCCGGCCAGCCTGAAGGGGCGGCCGTGCGCACAGACGGCCGCCCTGACACGCCTGCTGCTGCGGCAACGCAGTCCGCAGCAGGCCAGGCCGCGCCAGCGGCGCCTACGCCAGCGCAGCTGGCGCCCAAGCTGCTGGCGCTGCTGGACGCGCTGCGCAGCGCGTCCACTGCCGCCCCTGCTGCGCAGCAGGGCGGCCAGGCGGCTGCGGCTGCCGAAGGCTCGCCGCAGCCCTTGCCTGCCGCCGCACCTGCGGGCGCGGCGGCAGCGCACGCGCCAGTCACCCACGGGGGAGACCCGTGGGTGGGGCGCGTGTTGAAGCTGCTCGGTGCGGAGCACGAGCAGCAGGCCGTTCACGGCGCGGCGATGCAGCCGCGCGTGGGGGAAGCAGCGAGTCCGGCGAACGCGGACACGCTCAAGGGCTTGCTGCTGCAGCTTGCCAGCAGCGACAGTGCTCCGGCGGCACTGAAAGATGCCGCCGCCCAAGCGGTGCAGTATCTGACAGGTCAGCAGCTGCTGCTTACCACCGACCGCAGTGCAACGTTTGCACAGATGCACTGGTTTATCCCCATCACCGGCCCGGATGGAGAACAGACCGCTTCGGTACAGATTCAGTCGCGCCGTGGTCAGCGCGGTGAGCTGGATGCGTCCAACTGCCGCTTGCTGTTTGATCTGGACATGAAGAGCCTGGGACATACGCTGGTGGATGTGCATGTGGTGAATAACATTGTCAGTCTGCGTGTGCTTAATGACAATGAGGGGATGGGAGCTTTGCTGGAGAGCGGCCGTGAGAGGATACAGCAATCACTCGACAAGCTGGGATATCAGTTGCTGACCTTCAGGGCAGAGTCTTGGCCTGCAGGGCAGGAGGCTGGGGCAGAGCGAACCGTGACCGCAGCAGACTACAGCCCTGAGCGATATAAAGGGGTTGATTTCAAAGTATGAAAGAGGAATCACCGCAGCCGGATTTGTTATCCAAAAAAGCAGTGGCGTTAAAATATGTTCCCGGAGAAACCGAAGCGCCGGTTGTTGTAGCCAAAGGCCGTGGTAAAGTGGCCGAAGCTATTCTGGATAAAGCCAAGGAAAACGGGGTTCCCGTGCAGGAGGATGCAGCACTCGTGGAAGTGCTCTCCAAGCTGGATCTGGATGAACAGATTCCAGCAGAGCTGTACCAGCTGGTGGCTGAGGTGCTGACCTATGTGTACCGAGCAGACCGGCTTGCCTCTGGTCGTGATGAGGAGGAGACATGGTAGACTCAGGGTCAGGTGAGAAGTTGAATGGCAAGCTGACTCGTCAGCAGAAGGGTCGAATTGGAGAAGAACAGGCTTGCCGCTGGTTAGAGCAGCACCAGTATCGTATCCTTCAACGAAACTGGCGCTGCCGCAGCGGAGAAGTGGATATCATCGCATCTCATGGCGATTTGTTAATTTTTGTCGAAGTTCGAAGCCGCAGTTCACATGCTGCATTCGGGACTCCGCAGGAGTCTGTCGATCAGCGCAAAATGCAGCAGGTGCGATCCACCGCCGCCGTTTACATACAAATGACCGGAGAGCATGCTTGTCAGATTCGCTTTGATGTCATTGCTGTGATGATGAGCTCCAAGGGTGAGATTATATCCGTTAATCATGTAGAGAACGCATTTTAAGCTTGTATAATTAACAAATGACAGAAAAGATGGGACTTCAGATATCGAAGGAGATATCTAAGGCTCATCTTTTTTTGTTGGATGGGTGGGATTATAGGGGATAAGAGGATCATCAAGGTCTGTACTTTGAGTCGGTTTTGAATCTCGGCAGTAGAAGCGTGTATAATGGAAGCTGTAACCTGCACGTATGATGTGGAGAGGGAGGCATGAGCCATGAGTAAAGCGACGAACACAGGTAACGCAGTCCGGCATGCGATCCAGAGCCGGCGAACCGTCAAAAAGTTTAAAAATGAGGCTGTTCCGACGGAGCAGATTATAGATTTGCTCGATACAGCGGTTTGGGCGCCCAACCATAAATTGCGTGAGCCATGGAGATTTGTACTGTTTAGCGGCAAAGGACGTAAAAAGCTGGCAGAGGCCATTGAAGCCGAGATGGGCGAAGACAACAAGTTTTCGGCCAATGTGCTGCAGGTGCCTTCCATTATGCTTGTTGTAATGGAGGAAGACCCGAGACAAGCGATTTGGGATGAGGATTTTGCTGCAGTCAGTGCGCTGGTTCAGAACTTTATGCTCGCGGCCTGGAGTGAAGAGATTGGCACGTTCTGGGTAACCAAACCATTTCTCTATGCACCCAAATTCCGTAAGGAGCTTGGTATCAAGGCCGGAGAGAAGATTATAGGCATGATCTATATGGGATACCCGGAGGTTGTTCCATCACCGAAAGAGCGCACACCAGCCAAGGACAAGCTGACTTTGTTTGAGTAACAACCTGTTTCAACGAGACGTTCTATGAATGGTATCCAAGTCTTGTTTGCTGGCATGGGATAAAAGCCTTTTTCAGGGCCGTATCAGACTCTTCATTAACATTTATGGAGAGCTCTCATACGGCTCTTTATGTTGGTCAAGCCGCATCCCGCAGTATTAAAATAAATTCAGGTCTAACTGACGATACTGTATTGCTTCCGCCACATGAGCGGTTTGAATCATTCCTTCATCATCCAGATCTGCGATCGTCTGGGCCATCTTCACAATTCGATCACGGGCACGCATGCTAAGCTGAAGCGTAGTCAACGTTTCGTCTAACAGCTGCTCCGCCGTAGGCGGCAGGTGAATCTTTTTCCGTAAAAAGGTACCCGAGAGCTGACTGTTCCAGCGAACCGGATGGTTCGCGTAACGTTTGGCCTGAATGGCATGGGCTGCAATTACTTTGCTTTGCATGTCAGCGGAGGAAGGAGAGACACCCGACTTTCGCCAATCCCCCGGTGGAGGTACCTCGATCTGCAGGTCGATACGATCAAGCAGTGGACCCGAAATTCTGGCACGGTATGCTGCTACGCGAGCAGGAGTGCAGATGCAGCGCTGATTCTCACTCTGGGCTGATAAATATCCACAGGGACATGGATTCATCGAGCAGGCGAGCATGAACTGTGCAGGAAACGTGAATGCAGCTCTTGCACGACTGATTGTTACGGAGTGATCCTCAAGTGGTTGTCTGAGCACCTCCAGAACTTGACGCTGAAACTCGGGCAGCTCATCCAGAAATAATATTCCGCGATGGGCAAGACTGACTTCTCCCGGCTTTGGAATGCCGCCGCCTCCAATCAGGCCGGATGCCGATATCGTGTGATGGGGCGAGCGGAACGGCCTGTCGGTAATCAGTCCTTGTGGTGCTTCTTTCAGTTGTCCGGCTGCGCTTAACACTTTGGTCACCTCGAGCGCTTCCTCTTCCGACAAAGGTGGCAAAATCGTTGGCAGTCGCTTAATTAACATCGTTTTACCGGTACCAGGTGGACCAACCAGCATAATATTGTGCATTCCGGCAGCGGCAATCATTAGAGCACGTTTGACATGATGCTGTCCCAGTACATCGCTGTAGTCTTCAGAGGACAAAGAGGACGTTGTCTTGCCTTGATTCCATGGTGAACTGGACGGCACACAGCTTCGCAGATGATTATAATTTTTCAAGGTAATTGGCCCTGTACTGGCCATTTCCCCCATCATATTGCCCATATCGTTTTCCGGAGGACCTGGACTGTCTGTGAGGTCAGGTGCCAGGTCCTTCAGGTGACGCAGTCCGTAAATCTCGATTCCACGAATCAGACGAGCCTCCTGTACATTGTCGGAAGGTAATAGAACCGACGTGAAGCTCTGTCTCTTAGCCAGATCAACCATGGATAACATACCGGGCACAGAGCGAATGGAGCCATCCAGTGCGAGCTCCCCCAGCACCAGAGTGCGTTCACCTGGAGGAAGCACAAGCTGACCGCTGGTTGTAAGCAGAGCAATAGCAATGGCGAGGTCAAAGGAAGACCCTTCCTTACGCAGGTCAGCGGGAGCAAGATTAATCGTAATGCGCTGCAAAGGATACTGGTATCCGCAGTTTTTAATCGCAGCACGAACTCGTTCAACGGCTTCACGGATCGCCGAATCAGGAAGTCCGATAATTGAAGTCAATGGTAAACCATTCGACAGATCCGTTTCTACCTCAATTAATACGCCGTCAATACCATAGAGGCATGAGCTGTATAACTTTCCGTACATAACAAAGAAACACCTCACTCGGGTAATCGGCTCCGCACAGGTCGGGCCGTTCTTCGAATTAAGGTGCTTCCTCAGCTTCTACTTGCATTTTATAGAAAAGCGATCAGAGCGTCAACCCGTCAGCATCAAGAGGTTGCTTGATTATATTTTATACAACTTAATTTATAATGATTTATTAGGTTTGTAAAATAATTTGTGCTCAATTATTCTTCTTTTTATCTATTTTGTGATAAGATAGAGCCAAGGCATCTGAATCACTGTAAACTTAGGTGAAGCAGTTAGGATGGCCTTAGATCCAATAATGCAATTTAATGTACATTAGGCAGGTGAGACAGACAACATGCAGACAGATCGTTTGAAGCTTGACAATCAATTATGCTTTGCCATATACGCTTGTTCACGTGAAATTACCAAGCTGTACCAGCCTTATCTCGAGGTACTGGGTGTAACGTATTCTCAGTATCTGGTTTTGATGGTATTGTGGGAGCGGCAGGAGTGTACGGTTAAGGAGATCGGTGAGGCGTTATACCTTGATTCAGGTACGTTGACACCTCTTCTGAAACGTTTGCAGGCAGCCGGACTCATCTATCGGGAGCGTTCTGCTCAGGACGAGCGTAAAGTATTAATTACGTTGACCGATACAGGACGTGAACTTAAAAATAAAGCGCTTAGCATCCCGGATGCCATTCAGGGAGATGCTTGTCTTAACAGCAATGAGTTTGAAGCACTGCTTGGACAGTTCAAAGGCTTGCTGGATAAAGTACACACAACCAATATGAATGCAGCCAAAAAATAATTGGAGCTGTCATTTCCACCGAACCTTAGCTGATTCAGCTGAGGTTTTTTTCCATTAATATCCAAGCATTCACAAAAAGGGATCATATCCATATCAAAAAGCTGTCTATTAACCATTACTTTTTTAAGGAAAGCGTTTTAAAAACATGTTACAATGAATTGGGTTTAAGTGAAAATAGTCAACATTTGTCTTTTGTTCGTCTACCAACCCGCCTTGTTGCAGTCATGTTGATAGGAGGATTCGAGAATGAATATCCATGAATATCAAGGAAAAGAAGTACTGAAACAGTATGGAGTTACCGTTCCAAATGGAAAGGTTGCTTATACAGTCGATGAAGCGGTTGCGGCCGCAGAGGCACTGGGCAGTCCGGTGACTGTAGTTAAAGCGCAAATTCACGCAGGAGGCCGGGGTAAAGCTGGCGGTGTGAAAGTGGCAAAAAGCATCGACGAAGTGCGTGCCTATGCTTCCGAAATTTTGGGCAAAGTATTAGTAACCCATCAGACAGGACCAGAAGGTAAAGAAGTGAAACGTCTTCTCATTGAAGAGGGCTGCGATATCCGCAAAGAGTATTATGTGGGTGTTGTGGTCGATCGTGCTACAGGTCGTGTAGTTATGATGGCTTCTGAAGAAGGCGGTACGGAGATTGAAGAAGTAGCTGAAGCTACACCTGAGAAAATTTTCAAAGAAGTTATTGACCCTGCAATCGGGTTGCAAGTGTTCCAGGCACGCAAGCTGGCTTACAGCATCAAAATTCCGAATGAGCTCGTGAATAAAGCTGTGAAGTTCATGCTGGCGCTGTACACGGCATTTGTTGAAAAAGATTGCTCGATCGCCGAGATCAACCCGCTGGTTGTTACCGGAGATGGAAACGTTATCGCACTGGATGCAAAGCTGAATTTTGACTCCAATGCTCTCTTCCGTCACAAGGATATTCAAGAGCTTCGTGACCTGGATGAGGAAGATGAAAAAGAAATCGAAGCTTCCAAATATGACCTCAGCTACATAGCGCTTGACGGCAACATCGGCTGTATGGTTAATGGTGCAGGACTTGCAATGGCGACGATGGATATCATCAAATATTATGGCGGCGATCCTGCCAACTTCCTTGATGTTGGGGGCGGTGCGACCACAGAGAAAGTTACTGAAGCATTCAAGATTATTTTGTCTGATGCCAAAGTAGCCGGTATCTTTGTTAACATCTTCGGTGGTATCATGCGTTGTGATGTCATTGCCAACGGTGTAGTTGAAGCCGCGAAGCAGCTTGGACTGACCAAACCGCTGGTTGTTCGTCTTGAAGGAACTAACGTGGAACTCGGTAAACGCATTCTGGGTGAATCCGGCCTGAATATCGTTCCAGCTGATTCCATGGCCGATGGTGCACAGAAAATTGTGGCCCTCGTAAAATAAGTTCATTCCTTCGTACCGGAGCTGTCCGGGAATTGAAAAATAACCGTAAGGATGTGAAGCAACGTGAGTATTTTGATCGATAAAAATACAAAAGTCATTACGCAAGGCATTACGGGTTCAACGGGAATGTTCCACACGAAGGGCGCATTGGACTACGGAACCCAGATGGTAGGCGGTGTTACGCCAGGTAAAGGCGGAACCAATGTTGACATCACGCTGGAAGACGGTTCAGTAGTCAGCCTGCCGGTATTCAACACGGTGCAGGAAGCGAAGGAAGCTACTGGCGCAACAGCGAGCGTCATTTACGTTCCTCCTGCATTTGCGGCGGATTCCATCATGGAAGCGGTTGACGCAGAACTGGATCTTGTCATCTGTATTACCGAAGGTATTCCTGTTCTTGATATGGTCAAAGTGGATCGTTTCATGGAAGGAAAAAATACGGTATTGATCGGTCCTAACTGTCCAGGTGTGATTACACCGGGCGAGTGCAAGATCGGTATCATGCCAGGATATATCCATATGCCAGGACACGTTGGTGTTGTTTCCCGTTCCGGAACACTGACGTACGAGGCTGTTCATCAGCTTACAACTCGTGGCATTGGTCAGTCTTCTGCGGTAGGGATTGGTGGAGACCCGGTTAAGGGTTCCGAGTTCATCGATATCCTGAAACGTTTCAATGAAGACCCTCAAACGCATGCTGTAATCATGATTGGTGAGATCGGTGGTACTGCGGAAGAGGATGCGGCCGAGTGGGTGGCAGCTAACATGACGAAACCGGTGGTTGGATTCATCGGTGGTGTTACAGCGCCTCCAGGTAAACGTATGGGTCATGCGGGCGCAATTATCTCCGGCGGTAAAGGTACAGCCAAAGAGAAAATTGCGAAGCTCGAATCCTGCGGTATCAAAGTCGCTCCAACACCAGCCGAAATGGGCTCCACTTTGGTAAGTGTGCTTGAAGAACGCGGCATTTTGAATCTGTGCACGACACATTAATCCTGTTCCGTTATAATAGAAGAAACGGCTTGGAAATCGTTTATTTCTGCAACCGTTAATTCAGGAAACGGTAAAGGTAAGCAACCTTTTGTCCTTACAAGGGACAAAAGGTTGCTTTTTTGCGTTTATTTTGAATAAGAAATTCGTTTTGTAAAGCCCTACAGGTGTAAACGCTTGCAATTTATCGAAACTTATCACACAATATGAGGGGAGTTTTTCTCTCCTCCATGGGAGGTAAACAAGATGGAGGAACGCTGGATTTTGTTTGGGCTGCATGAAATGGAGGGCATCGGTAGAAAAAGCATTTCCAAATTGATGTCAGGTGCACATTCACTGACGGAGCTGTTTGATTACCAGGAGGCAGATTGGATTACAGCTGGACTGAGAAAAGATCAGGCTGCCCGGTTAGTCAGAGATTTTAATCCCAGCTGGATTGAATATAGAAGAGAGCAGGTTTATAATCGTGGCCTCAAGGTTATTACTTATTTGGATTCCAATTATCCTATATTAATGAAGGAAACCGTTCAGCCTCCCTGGATTATATATGCTCGGGGGGATATTGAGCTGCTGCATACACCTTCGATTGCAATGGTTGGAACTAGGCTGCCTACCGTCTACGGACGCAAGGTAGGTGAGAAGCTTGCATCACAATTAAGTCAGGCTGGACTAACCGTTGTCAGTGGTCTTGCCAGAGGTATTGATCGTGTGTGTCATGAGGCTGTTGTACGAGAAGGAGGAAAAACCATTGCCGTTTTTGGTACGGGAATGGACTATGTTTATCCTCCTGAAAACACAGGCTTAGCGGAACAGATTGCCGAAACAGGTCTGCTTTTGTCCGAATATCCACTTGGAACGAGAGCTCGCCAAGGGCTGTTTCCCGAACGTAACCGAATTATAGCCGGATTAACACTTGGTACACTTGTTGTAGAAGCAGATCTGCGCAGTGGTTCATTAATTACCGCGGATGCAGCACTGGAAGCGGGAAGGGATGTATTTGCTGTTCCTGGACCCATTACTTCTCCGAAGAGCCGCGGGGCACATAATTTGATTCGTCAGGGGGCAAAACTGGTCACTTGTGCAGCCGATTTGTTGGAAGAGTATCGTTTGGACTTGCCAAATACCAAACAACTTCCTTACAATAGAGGACGTTCGGCAGAAATGCAGGGGCATGCAGAAGAAGGGCTGTTTGCGAAAGTGCAGCTGTCTGCAGATGAACAGCGGATTATCGTTTTAGTTGAGCAGGAAGAGCAATCCTTGGATCAACTGATTGATCAGTTAGGCTGGGATTTTGGACATTTACATTCAGTTCTGTTATCTTTAATCATAAAAAAGCAGATTACCCAATTACCTGGAACCAAATATGCAAGGGTATGACGATGCTGCAACCTGTGCAGTATGTGGAATATATAAAATATGAAAATGAAAGTACATGAACTATATAAGTTGAAAAATTATTTACACTCAAACTCTGTCATCGGAGTGTCACGTGTAAATTTCGAAGTTCAACTTATATGGCAAGAAGTTTCATGACTGAGAGGAGGATGAACCTATGGCGGATGCACTCGTAATCGTGGAGTCGCCTTCAAAGGCGAAGACGATTGGCAAATACCTGGGCAGCAAGTTCATCGTGAAAGCTTCAATGGGACATGTCCGCGATTTGCCAAAGAGTCAGATCGGCGTTGAGGTAGAGAACGATTTTAATCCGAAATATATTACGATCCGCGGTAAAGGTTCAGTATTGAAAGAACTCAAGGATGCGCGCAAGAAAGTCAAAAAAGTATATCTCGCAGCCGACCCCGATCGTGAAGGAGAAGCAATTGCCTGGCATCTGGCACATGCGCTTGAACTGGATGACACGGCGGACTGCCGGGTTGTATTTAATGAAATTACGAAGCAGGCAGTGAAGGACGCATTCAAAACGCCACGTAAAATTAATATGGACCTTGTCAATGCACAGCAAGCCAGACGTATTCTGGACCGGCTTGTGGGTTATAAGATCAGTCCACTATTATGGAAGAAAGTAAAAAAGGGCCTGTCCGCAGGGCGGGTTCAATCCGTTGCGGTCAAAATTATTTTGGATCGTGAGAATGAAATTGATGAATTCGAGCCGGAAGAATACTGGAGCATCACGGCCAAACTGAGTGCAGATGGTAATCCGTTTGAAGCGAAGTTCCATAAATTAAACGGCACCAAAACCGAGCTGGGCAGTGAAGCAGAAGTACAGGCCATTCTCAAACAGATTGAGGGCGCTGACTTTACGATCAAGGAAGTAAAAGAAAAAGAGCGTACACGTAATCCTTCTGCGCCATTTACAACGAGCTCCCTGCAGCAGGAAGCGGCTCGTAAACTTAATTTCCGGGCTTCCAAAACGATGTCGGTTGCCCAGCAGCTCTATGAGGGCGTAGACCTTGGAAAAGAGGGCACAGTCGGTCTGATCACGTATATGCGTACCGACTCCACCCGTATTGCGGCTTCAGCACAGGAAGAAGCCAAGGAATATATCATTGGCAAATACGGAGAGACCTTTGCACCGGAAAGCCCGCGCAATTATTCCAAAAAGGCTTCCAATGCTCAGGATGCACACGAAGCGATCAGACCAACTTCCGTATTGCGTGATCCGGATTCGATTAAATCGTTTATGAGTCGTGATCAGTTCCGATTATACAAGCTTATATGGGAACGCTTTGTAGCAAGCCAGATGTCCTCGGCTATTCTCGATACACTTTCGGTGGATATCGCTGCAGGAGACACCATTTTCCGGGCAGCGGGTTCAAAGGTTCGCTTCCAGGGCTTTATGAAAGTGTATGTTGAGGGCAATGACGATGGTACCACCGATGAAGATCGGTTGCTGCCTCCGCTCAAAAGTGGAGATGTGCTTGAAAAGCAGGAAATTGAGCCCAAACAGCACTTCACGCAGCCACCGCCGCGTTATACGGAGGCAAGGCTTGTTAAAACATTGGAAGAATTGGGCATAGGCAGACCGAGTACATATGCGCCAACACTGGAGACCATTCAGAAGCGCGGATATGTTGCGATCGAAGAAAAGAAGTTTATGCCGACCGAGCTCGGAGAGCTTGTGATCGAGCAGATGGAAGAGTTTTTCCCGGAAATTCTGAATGTTGAGTTCACGGCAAACATGGAAGGTGATCTTGACCATGTAGAGGAAGGCTCCGAAGACTGGGTTAAAGTTCTCGCCGAATTCTATGAATCTTTCGAAAAGCGGCTGGAGTTTGCCGAAGAAGAAATGAAAGAGATTGAGATTGAAGACGAGGTATCCGATGAGATATGTGAAAAGTGCGGCAAACCGCTTGTTTACAAGCTGGGGCGTTTCGGGAAGTTTCTTGCGTGCTCGGGTTTTCCCGAATGCCGTAATACCAAACCGATCATCAAGGATATCGGCGTAACATGTCCGAAATGCAAAGAAGGGCATGTGGTGGAACGTCGCAGTAAAAAAGGACGTATATTCTACGGATGTGACAAGTATCCTGAATGTGATTTCGTCTCCTGGGATAAACCTTCAGCCAAGCCTTGTCCTAGCTGTGGATCTTTAATGATAGAGAAACGAAACAAAAAAGGGACCAAATTGCAATGTACTTCATGTGATCATCAGGAGCCGGTGGAAGAAACGGAAGATGAGTCAGCGGATTAGCATATGATGGGGGTAAATGATTTTGACAAGTGAACAACAAGTAACGGTTATTGGTGCCGGACTGGCTGGATCAGAAGCAGCTTGGCAGATTGCCAGCCGAGGCGTACGCGTTAAACTATATGAGATGAGACCGGTCGTCAAAACACCGGCTCATCATACGGATAAATTTGCCGAACTGGTCTGCAGCAACTCGCTGCGTGCCAATGGGCTGGCTAACGCAGTAGGTGTCTTGAAAGAAGAAATGAGAATGCTGAACTCTTTGGTTCTGGGCGCTGCTGATCGTCATGCTGTCCCGGCGGGAGGTGCTCTGGCGGTTGACCGCGATGGCTTCTCAGGGGAAATTACATCCACACTGCATCAGCATCCGCTTATTGAAGTGGTGAATGAAGAGCTGACCTCGCTGCCTGAGGATGGCATTGTCGTTGTAGCTACAGGGCCGCTCACTTCGCCAGCGTTGTCCGAGCAGATCAAGGCACTGATGGGTGAGGAATATTTCTATTTTTATGATGCAGCAGCACCGATTATTGAAAAAGATTCAATTGATATGAACAAGGTATACCTCGCCTCCCGTTACGATAAAGGAGAAGCGGCTTATCTGAACTGTCCGATGACAGAAGAAGAGTTCGATATTTTCTATGAAGCGCTTATTAACGCCGAGGTTGCTCAGCTAAAAGAGTTTGAAAAGGAAATTTATTTCGAAGGCTGCATGCCGATCGAAGTTATGATGAAGCGTGGTAAACAAACGGCTTTGTTTGGACCTATGAAGCCGGTAGGTCTGGTTAACCCGCATACAGGTGAATTACCGCACGCCGTAGTACAGCTCAGACAAGATAATGCGGCGGGAACCCTTTACAATCTGGTTGGCTTCCAGACCCACCTGAAATGGGGCGAACAAAAACGGGTATTCTCTCTGATTCCAGGTCTTGAGAATGCGGAGTTTGTACGTTACGGTGTAATGCACCGAAATACATTTATTAACTCACCTAAGCTGCTGCGTCCGACGTATCAGTTCAAAGATCGCCCGAATCTGTTCTTTGCCGGTCAGATGACAGGCGTGGAAGGATATGTTGAATCTGCGGCATCCGGTCTGATTGCAGGCATGAATGCGGCCAAAGCTGCACTTGGTCAGGAGCTCGTTGTACTTCCAGTGGAAACAACGCTAGGAAGTATGGCTCAATATATTACAACAGCCGATTTCAAGCATTTCCAGCCGATGAACGCAAACTTTGGTTTGCTTCCGAAACTGGAAACTAAAATTCGCAACAAAAAAGAAAAAAATGAAGCACTTGCCCAGCGTGCCCTGGATGGGATCGCCAGGTTTGCTGCTTCCGAAGGTCTAACCGTTCCAGAACGCGTATAAATTATTCGTGGGGAGGCAGATATCATGGATATGTCATTTCATGCGACAACGATCTGTGCTGTCCGTCATAATGGCAAGGCGGCGATTGCAGGTGATGGCCAGGTAACGATGGGCCAGAGCGTTGTCATGAAAAATACAGCCAAAAAAGTGAGACGTTTGTATCGCGGACAGGTTGTTGCCGGATTTGCAGGTTCTGTGGCGGATGCAATTACGTTGTTTGAAAAATTCGAAGGTAAACTCGAAGAACATCACGGCAATCTGCAGCGGGCTGCCGTGGAGCTTGCGAAGGATTGGCGGCAGGACCGTATTTTGCGTAAGCTTGAAGCGCTGCTGATCGTCATGGATAAAACAGGTATGCTGCTTATTTCTGGCGGGGGAGAGATTATAGAACCGGATGATGATATCATCGCAATTGGTTCAGGCGGTAATTTTGCACTGTCTGCTGCGCGGGCGCTGAAACGTCACGCCGTACAGATGGAAGCCAAGGACATCGCGCGTGAATCCCTTCAGGTCGCTTCTGAGCTGTGTGTATATACAAACAGTAATATCATTGTGGAAGAATTGTAAAATCAAAGAAATCTCCCGTACAGGGGCAAGATGTTTCATCTGCCCCGGCTTACGTTAAGGAGATTCTTTGTTCTTGTAGTACTTGAACGTTAACATACATGCAGGAGGGAAGTATATGAATACTCAAGCCTTAACGCCAAGACAGATTGTTGCGGAACTGGATAAATATATTGTAGGTCAGAAACAGGCGAAAAAATCAGTGGCAGTAGCCCTTCGTAACCGCTATCGACGCAGTCTTTTGCCAGAACACACACAGGACGACATTGTGCCTAAAAATATACTGATGATTGGCCCTACAGGCGTTGGTAAAACAGAGATTGCCCGCCGTCTTGCCAAGCTGGTGGGTGCACCCTTTGTCAAAGTGGAAGCTACCAAGTTCACAGAGGTAGGATATGTGGGCCGTGATGTGGAGTCCATGGTCCGTGACCTGATCGAAACATCACTGCGCATGGTGAAGCTTGAGCGTACAGAAAAGGTGAAGGACAAAGCGGAGGAAGCGGCGAACGAGCGCATTGTACATATCCTGGCCCCTTCCCAGTCCAAGTCCAAAAATCAGCGTAATCCGTTTGAAATGATATTTGGCAACAACAATGCGGGGAATGCTGCTAATGAGCAAGACGAGCCGGAACCTGATACAGGAGTGGCAGAGCGCCGACGCAAAATCAGATTTGATTTGCTATCTGGCAAACTGGAAGATGACATCATCGAGATTGATGTGGAGGATAATACTCCAAACATGATGGATATGTTTGCTGGTCAAGGCAATGATCAGATGGGTATGAACATGCAGGAGATGTTCGGCAGCTTGCTGCCGCGTCGTACGAAGAAGCGCAAACTGGCGATCAAGGAAGCGCGCAAAGTGCTGATTCAGGAAGAAGCAAGTAAATTGATTGATATGGATGATGTAACTCAGGAATCTATAAGACGTGCAGAACAGACAGGCATTATTTTTATTGATGAGATTGATAAAGTGGCGAGCCAAGGACGCGGAAGTGGCCCGGATGTATCGCGTGAGGGGGTACAGCGTGATATTCTTCCAATCGTAGAAGGGTCGACCGTGATGACCAAGTATGGCCCGGTCAAAACGGATTATATTCTGTTTATGGCTGCCGGTGCGTTCCATGTTGCCAAACCTTCAGATCTCATTCCTGAGCTTCAGGGACGCTTCCCGATTCGGGTAGAGCTTAACAGCCTTTCACTGGATGAGTTTGTGTCTATTTTGACAGAACCTCAGAATGCATTAACGAAGCAGTATGTGGATTTGCTGCGCACAGAGAATATCGAAATCGAATTCTCCGACGAAGCGATTCGCGAGATCGCCAAATTGGCAGAATCGGTTAACCAGAACACAGAAAATATTGGTGCTCGCCGGTTGCATACCATTTTGGAGAAACTTCTGGAGGATCTATCCTTTGAAGCTCCTGAGCTTACGCTCGAGCATATGGTGATTACGCCTGAGTATGTGCGTGAGAAATTAAATGATATCGCAACTGATCGTGATTTGAGTCAGTATATTTTGTAGAATCCTCCTATGTTTGCTGATAACGTAAGTATAATGAGGCAAGCTTAGCCAATAAATTGTAACGTATGCTTGGCTAATGAGTATGTATCGGAACAGACAGCTTCTATCCTATATGTGAACTCTTGCGGATAACATGTGGAAGTTTCTGTTGTCTGGTACATACTTTTTTTATTTTTATAAATGCTAAATCTTTATTGGGGATACACCGATATAAGAGATGTAACATATTGAATAAGATATAAAAGTAGGACTTGTGCCGCAGACTAATCAGGGCAAAGGGCAGAGAAATGGCATTTTATTCACACAAAAATAAAACCATTCATTCCCATTAAAAGAATTTTAATTATTTAATTTGTATTTATTACTCGTGCGAAGCATTGGAAAAACTTGCGTAAATGCGCAAGTTGTTGATTCGTAGAAAAATGTTCAGCCGCTAAATTTTCCCCGGACATAAATTCGAAGCAGTAAACGTAATTGTTAAGAAAGTGTTGAGGAAGAAATGAAGTTCAGACAATTTTTCTATGATGAATGGTTGAGCGATATAGAAGAAACTTCAGTTAAGATACAGTTTCTAGCAGCTCTAAACCCTAATATAGCGGTAAAAAATGCTAAAGCCAACACATGATCAAGCTTCCGAAATGAATGTGATTACCCCTTGCCTCATACGAAACAGTGATAGAAAGAATCACAATTATTTTAAAAATGTTTAAGCATGTATTTCAAGATTGTTAACACATTTTTGATTTGGGACTGAATATTTACGAAAAAATTCATAATTTACAGAAAACACACAAAAAGCCCTCTCTTTCAGAAAAGATAGGGCTTTTTTCTTATTGTAATATATCCCAATCTCGAAGAAACTTATGTTATACGACAACATCAGAGTTAATTCTACCAAAGTCCTAGAAAAACGCATAAAGACGAATGTTTTTGTCGAAAAAACATAAGCAGTTTCGCGTAAAAAGATTCAATCTTTTTCCATAAATTCTAAAGAGAGGAGGGATATCGTGAATCTTTTAAATGATATCAGTTTTAAAAGATTGCAAGGTGCACTCGATGCGTCGAACATCAGACAACGAACGATTGCTGACAACATCGCGAATGCCGATACCCCGTATTTCAAGCGCTCAGACGTTTCTTTTGAAGAAATGCTGCAGGAACAGATGAACGGTGATCTGCCTGTTCTCAAAGGTAAAGTAACTGCTCCAAGGCATTTTGTCATAGGTCCTTCCTCTTCTATACCAACGCCAGTAGTTAATATGGACCAGTCCACCTCCATGAATAACAACCAGAATAACGTGGATATTGATCGGGAAATGAGCCTTCTGGCGGACAATCAATTGCGTTACAACGCTTATATCCAGCAAGTAAACGAACAGATTAAAATGATGCGAATCGGCGTAGAAGGGAGATAACATCGTTGAATATTAGTAACAGTTTTGGAATCAGTGCTTCAGCCCTTACGGCTCAACGGTTACGAATGGACGTCATCTCATCCAACATAGCAAATGCGGAAACCACGCGCGCAAGCATGGTTAATGGGGTTGCAGTTCCTTATAAAAGGAAAATGGTTGTACTTGAGCCGAATAAAACGTCCTTTAGTACAATGCTGCAAAATCAGATGCAAGGTGGAGGAACGGGTGACGGTGTCAGAGTAACCGAAATCCGAGAAGATCAGTCGCCACTCAAGCCAGTCTATGATCCTACTCATCCTGACGCAAACGCAGAAGGTTATGTATATATGCCGAATGTGGATATTGCGAAGGAAATGGTCGATATGATCTCGGCTTCACGTTCTTATGAGGCTAACGTTACAGCACTGAATTCAACCAAAGCGATGATTTCCAAAGCCTTGGAGATCGGTAGATCTTAATCTGTTGCATTTTTCGACAACAATTGAAACCAGGAGATAAGAGGAGGGACATTCATGATTCAGAATAATATGTTCAACATTCAAGGTGCCCAGCAGTTACAGATGAAAAGCACTGTTGAAAATAAACCTTCTACACCAGCCGAGAGCATTCAGAGCTTCGGTACATATTTACAAAATGCGTTGGGGTCTGTCGCTGCACAGGAGTCCCAGGCGCATGAAATGTCTAATCAGTTTTTGATCGGCAAGGCGAATGTAGATCAGGTAATGATTGCTTCAGAACAAGCCTTGTTAAGTTTGCAGCTGACCTCTCAGGTTCGAAACAAAGTGGTTGAGGCATATCAGGAGATTATGCGCACGCAGTTATAAGAAATACTTGCGCAGACAATAGCGCTGATCATTACGACAAGCAGCTGCGATGCTGCTCCTCATACAGGCTAATGGAACGCTAAGGCCTCGTGGAAGGACAGACTAAGCAAAGTTTCGGATGGGGTGACAGAGTGAATGAGAGAATTGCCCAGTACAGGGACAAGGCATCACAGTACTGGAACAGCTTTAGCAAGAAGCAAAAAACATTATTTATTTCAACCTTCTTATTTCTGATTTTGGCAGCAGTCGTTCTGACGATGCAGTTATCCAAAACGGAATATGAAGTTGCGTTCACTGATTTAAATGCAAGCGATTCGGCTGGTGTAATCAATTATCTGAACTCATCCAATATTCCTTACAAGCTCAGTGCGGATGGAAAGAGCATCTCTGTGCCTAGTACAGATGTAGCACTGACGAAAGTTAATATCGGATCTCAAGGCATTATTCAAAATGGCTCGCTCGGTTATAAAGCATTTGAAACTTCTTCATCGCCGATTGGTATGACGGATAAAGAGTTTGATGTGAAGTATAACAATGCGTTAAACGGAGAGGTAGAAAAGCTGCTTGAAAGAATGCAGGGAATTCAGGATGCCAAAGTGCTGGTTAACATGCCGAAAGATAACATCTTTGCAGGTCTGGAAGAGCAGGACAAAGCCTCGGCTTCCGTAGCACTTCAGTTCAAACCCGGTTATCATCCGAACCAGGCAGCTGTAGACGGATACTTTAATTTGGTTAAAACGGCTGTCCCGAACCTGCCGATTGAAAATATCACCATCACGAACACGGATGAAGCTGAGCTCATTCCAACAGCTCGCGGTGGCAGCGGTGGGTTGTCATCTGAAGTTCAGGAAAATATGGCTTTGCAGAAAAAGTTCGAAAGTGATGTGCGGAACAACGTTAAACAGTTCCTTTCTCAAATTGTGGGTGAGGACAAGGTTAACGTGCTCGTAGCCTCGAAACTGAATTTTGACAAGGTGACCAGCAAAGAAAATATGGTTACACCTGTGGATCAGGAAAACATGAAGGGCATCGAGATCAGCGTGCAGCAGATTCAAAAAAGCTATACAGGAGGAGCTACACCATCCGGTGGTGTCGCAGGGACCGGTCAACAGGACGTCCCAGGTTATCCTTCTTCAGATACAAACAGCAATGGGAATTCAGAGGAATCATCAAGCACCATTAACTATGAAGTGAATCGAATTGCCAGAGATATCATTTCAAGCCCATATACTGTAAAAGATTTAACCATTAACGTTGCGGTTGAACCGCCGGCAGGACAAACTGAATTGCAGCAGCCGGTTCGGGATGCCATTGAAAATATTCTGGTGAATATCGTTCGTGCCTCCCTGGCAGATTCAGGTACTACAATAACAGACGCAGATTTGACGAAAAAAGTTTCAGTCATGTCACAAGGGTTCGCAACGGCTGCAGATGCCAAAACAGGCTTCCAGCTGACACCTGCAATGATGTGGGGTGGCGGGGCGCTTATTGCAGCTTTGATTGCTACAGTTGTGATCCTGTTAGTGCGTCGTCGTCGTAAACAAAATGAGTTTGAGGAAGAAGAAGACATTCCGCTTCCAGTAGCAACAGAGTTCCCGTCCATAACACTGGACAGTGTGACGAACGAAAGTCAAGTGCGCAAACAATTGGAGAGTTTGGCCAAGAAAAAGCCGGACGAATTCGTCAATCTGCTGCGTACGTGGCTGGCTGACGAATAGAGGTGAACACATTGGCAAAAGCAGGCAGTCAAACGTTGACTGGCAGACAAAAAGCAGCAATCTTGTTAATTACATTAGGTCCGGAAGTATCAGCGCAAATCTTCAAGCATTTACGTGACGAGGAGATTGAGCAGCTAACTTTGGAAATCGCCAATGTACGTAAGGTGGATGCTTCGGAGAAGGATCTCATCATGTCCGAGTTTCACCAGATCTGTTTGGCGCAAGAGTATATCTCTCAAGGCGGTATTAACTATGCCAAAGAGATTTTGGAAAAGGCGCTCGGCTCGACCAAAGCGCTTGAAGTTATTAATCGTTTGACCGCTACACTGCAAGTCAGACCATTTGATTTTGCACGTAAAGCAGATCCAAACCAGATTTTGAACTTTATTCAGAATGAAAGTCCGCAAACGATCGCTCTTGTCTTGTCATATTTGCAATTTGAACAGGCCGCAGCGATTCTGTCATCTCTTCCTCAGGAGAAGCAGGCTGAGGTTGCTCGCAGAGTAGCGGTTATGGACAGCACGTCACCGGAAGTTATTTCACAGGTTGAGCGTGTGCTGGAACAGAAACTGTCATCTACAGTAACGCAGGATTACACGAATGCCGGTGGTATCGAGTCCATTGTTCAGATCTTGAACGGTGTCGATCGGGGAACAGAGCGTACGATTCTGGATTCACTGGAGATTCAAGACCCGGAACTGGCAGAAGAGATCAAAAAACGTATGTTCGTTTTCGAAGATATTGTCAATGTGGACGATCGTTCCATTCAACGTATTATCCGAGATATCGACAATGCCGATCTGCAGCTTGCACTCAAAGTGGCAAGCGAGGAAGTACGGGAGGCCGTGTTCCGGAATATGTCGAAACGCATGTCCGAAACATTCAAGGAAGAGATGGAATTTATGGGACCTGTACGGTTGCGTGATGTGGAGGAAGCTCAGACACGTATCGTAGGTACAATCCGCAGACTGGAAGAAGCCGGTGAGATCATTATCGCACGTGGCGGAGGAGATGATATCATTGTCTAATTTGATTAAATCTTTCCAGTACGTTCCTGTCGAAGACCATAAAAGGCTCGAAAATCATCATTACTACGGTAATGAAGAAGAGTCCGGATTGGATGGGAACGAAGCTGCAGTTTCCGAAGCAGAAGTACTTCGTGCACGAGTGGACGAAGAGACGGAACGGCTTACTGCCGAGATGCTGGAGGATGCCAAGGAGTTTGCGGAAAAGCAGGTGCGTGATGCTTCGGAAGAAGCAGAACGAATGCTTCAGGAAGCCCGGGAACAGATTGATCGCTGGTGGCAGGAACAACGAGAGCAGGATGAGCATCTGACTGAGGCTCTGCGATCACAAGGTTTCCAGCAAGGGTTTGAAGAAGGAAGAGCACAAGCTGAAGTAGAGCTCCAGGTGAAGATCGAAGAGATGATGAGAGAAGCACAAGAGGTGCTTCAGGAAGCCTATGTTGCCAAAGATCAGATTATTCAGGAGGCAGAGCCTTTCCTTGTTGAACTTGCTTGCGGCATTGCGGAGAAAGTTATTGACAAGCAGCTGACGGTGGAGCCTGAACAAACCCTCGAACTGATACGTCAGAGTTTATCAAGAAAAAGAGAACAGGGTCAGATTACACTTTGTGTGGCGCCTGAACAGTTTTCTTTTGTACAAGCGGCACGGGAAGAACTGGCTCTCTCTATTGATTCGCAAGCAGAGCTGCAGATTCTGCCGGATGCAACGGTTAAGGATAAAGGGTGTGTAATCCGTTCTGCGTTCGGGAGTGTTGATGCACGGATTGATACACAGCTTGCCGAGATAAAAAAAGAACTGATCCGCATAGCACTTGAGGATGAGGAGCGAAAACATCAACATGAAAGTTCTTAGTTCACAGCGATATATGGAGCATCTGCGGCAATTTGATCCTGTTCGGATTAACGGCAAAGTAACTCAGGTGATAGGGCTGATGGTGGAGTCCGAAGGCCCTGATGCCAGCATCGGTGATGTGTGTTACATCTACCCCGGAAAATCTGCCAAGCCGCTTCAGGCTGAGGTCGTGGGGTTTCGGGATAACAAAGTGCTGCTTATGCCGCTCGGGGAGCTTCAATCTATTGGCCCCGGCTGTGACGTCGTAGGTACAGGGAAGCCTCTCGGAGTGCAGGTGGGCTCAGAGCTTCTCGGTAAAGTGCTGGATGGACTTGGACAGCCGCTTGATGGTTCGCTGCTACCTTCCAGAATGCCGATGTACTCTACCTCCAATACTCCTGTAAATCCGATGGATCGTCCACGTGTACTTGAAACGATGAGTGTGGGTGTCCGGGCAATCGATGGTTTGTTAACGGTAGGCAAAGGGCAGCGGGTTGGTATTTTTGCCGGTTCAGGTGTTGGTAAAAGTACATTGATGGGCATGATTGCCCGGAATACCGCAGCGGATGTCAATGTGATTGCACTTGTCGGAGAACGTGGTCGGGAGGTACGTGACTTTATTGAGCGGGATTTGGGACCAGAAGGTCTGGAGCGTTCTGTAGTCATTGTTGCAACATCTGATCAGCCTGCCTTGATCCGAATCAAAGGGGCCGTTATTGCAACGACGATTGCGGAATATTTCCGGGATCGGGGAATGAATGTCATGTTGATGATGGATTCTGTTACCCGCTATGCGATGGCGCAAAGAGAAGTGGGCCTGGCTGTAGGTGAACCACCTGCAATGAGAGGGTATACCCCTTCGGTATTTGCAAGTCTGCCCAAGCTGCTGGAACGTGCGGGCACGGGACCAACGGGGTCGATTACAGCATTTTATACTGTACTTGTCGACGGGGATGACATGAACGAGCCGATTGCTGACGCGGTGCGTGGGATACTGGATGGTCACATTGTGTTAAACCGTGCGATAGCCAATAAAGGGCACTTCCCCGCAATAGATGTGCTTGCCAGCATCAGCCGTGTCATGAAGGATATAGCTCCTGAAGAACAGATTGAAGCGGTAAACAATATGAAACGTCTCATGGCCGTGTATAAGGAATCAGAGGATTTGATCAACATCGGTGCTTACCAGCGTGGATCAAATGCGGCTATAGATGAAGCGATGGACCAGATTGATCATATTTGGGAGTTTACGAAGCAGAAGGTCGATGAAAAGACATCGTTGAGTGAGGTACAGGAGCGGTTGATTCTGGAGTTTGCAAGGAGATGAATAGGTAAACGATGAAATTTCGATATCATTTCCAGAAGGTTGTTGACCTAAAGAGCAATGAGAAGACACAGGCAGAGTGGATGTTATCTTCAGCCATTGGTAAATTGCAAACGGAAGAAGAACATCTGATGCAATTAATTAATGATCGGAACAGTCTGATGGACATTATTCAATCTTCTGCAGAGAGTTGTGCATCAGCGTCCAGTTTACAGGAGTTGCAGCGTTATGCATTTCACCTGGACGAGTGTATCTCACGGAAGAGCAGCGATGTCAAGCATGCTCAGGTTAATGTGCAGCGGAATCAGACCTTCCTTAATGGTAAAGTAATAGACGAAAAAGTGTGGCTTGGAGCGAGGGATAAGGCCAAAATCAGATTTCAGCAAGAGATGCTCCTCCGGGAACAGAACGATCTGGACGAGATGGCTACTGTACGCTTCGCTGCCAAAGCCGGGCGCGCGAACTGATAGGTGAGCCGGACGCGAAGTTGTCTCGTGAAGGAGGAATAACGGTGGCTGTAAAAGACACTGATATGGAAAAAGAATCCGGGAATGGATGGGAAAAGTTTCTCATGATTTCCATTCCGATTGTATTTACGGTTGTACTGTTGGGTGTACTGCTTACCCTATTTAATGTAGATATTCGGAATAATGCACTTGAACTTGCCCAGAAAATTCCTTTTGTGAAGAACTGGGTGCCTGATCCGGTTCTGGACCCGGAGAAGGAAAAGCTGAAAAGCTCGGAAAAACAGGTAGAAAGCGCCGAAGCAACGATTGAGAAATTGAAGTCTCAAGTTACGGCCAAAGACGCTGAGATCAAAGCGGCTAAAGAAGCAACAGCTGCCGAAACACAGAAAACGGCTGATTTGCAAAAAAAACTGGATGAAGCCCAAAAGGCTGCTGAAACAGCGGCAACGGCACAGCCGGAAACGGAAAGTGATTATCAGAAGCAGATTAAAAGTTTGGCCAAAATGTATGCGGATATGAGCCCAAGTAAAGCTGCGCCGATTTTGCAAAATATGACGAATGAAGAAATGGTGCTGATGTTAAGTGCGATGCAGTCCACGGCACGTACGAAGGTCCTGGAGAAAATGGACCCGAAAACCGCTGCAGATGTGACGATGATGATGAAGGATGCGAAACCTTCAGGGGACCTGGCACTGGATGCATTGCAATCCCGCTTGAAAAAGGAAACTGCCGCCACATCTACAACAACAGCGACGAACAGCAAAAATCTGGACAAAAACCAGTTAAGTCAGACCTTTGCCTCCATGTCTGCGTCCAGTGGTGCCAAATTGTTGCTGGAAACCTACAAAATAAGTCCAGATAAAACACTTACCATACTGAATTCAGTTAATGATGCAACTCGGTCACAATTGCTTGAAAATATGTCCAAGGAAGATTCGGTTGAAACCGCTAAAGTTTTGAATCGGCTGATGGGCAATAAATAACGGTAAAATCTGATTGGTAGAGGAGGGAGGTGAAAAAAATGTCACTTGTATTTCAAATGAACTCTACAGCTTCAGCCGGGAAAGCTTCTGGTTCAACCCAAGCGGCTGGTGCACAGTCCAAAGATGCTGTTACAACTGGCGGCGAGTTTTTGCAGACGCTGGCACAATCGTTGGCTGGAGCAGGTGGGAGTGGTCAAGGCACCGATGCTGCGAATGGAGCAGCAAGTCAGACGGCTAATCCGCTTGTGTTTACTTTTGCTTCCGAAAATGAAGGAGAAAACTCTTCTTTAAATGAGGCATTGGGTTCCTTGTTTGCCGATACAGACAAAATGGATTTGAGCGATAAGCTGAAGAAACTTTTTGGTGATCTGGATGCTTTGGAAGAAGCTTTGGAAAATGATCCAGCCTTGCTTGCAGGTCTTCAAACATTAATTCAGCAGCTGTACGCCCTGTTAAACAATAACTCGAACAGCAAACAGCAAGGTTCTTTGAACGATAACGCTGCGGAACAGGCTAACGCAGGTAAGTCTGTATCAGTGATGGAACTCTCTCAGCATCCGGCAGCTGTACGTTTTGTCCTGCAGGATGTATTGACTCAGCTCGCAGAGGAGCTTCAGAAACCAGATCGTTCATTATTGCAATCTGCTCCTGAATTCAAACAGCTGCTGCAAGAGCTGCAAGCTCAATTGAAACAGGCGGGTGTTGAAACCGATGGTAAAAAAGGCTGGGCTGAACTCAGAACGATTTTGGATACATTCAGTGTGAAGGAGCAGTCTGTTCAAACGGTAAATACGGCAAAGGCGGATTCAGTTCAAACTTCTGATGCAGACGCACAGATTCATAATACTGGTGTCGTAACCGCTGGAGAGCTGTCCTTACGCAGCTCAGGTACAGCTGCAGGTAAACCGGCTGAACCTGTTATGCAAGCATCCCTTTTTGCTAAAGAGATGACAAAATTTGTGGTGAACAAGCTGGATGTTGTGCAGCAAAAAGGATTTTCCGAGGCTACGATCTCACTTCGGCCTGAGCATTTGGGCAAACTGGATGTGCAGATTACGTTGCAAAACGGACAATTGGTTGCGCGCTTTATGACAGAGCATGTGATGGCTAAAGATATGCTGGAACAACAGATGATGCAGCTGCGTTCCTCGTTACAATCTCAAGGAATTCAGGTAGAACGACTTGAGGTTACCCAGAACAGCTCGCTTGGATCAGAGATGTATCAGGATGGCGGGCGTCAACAAGGAAGTCAGTCTCAGCAGCAGCGGCGTTCCCGTGAACGTGGAGAGCAGAACGATGAAGCTGTAACAGCAGCAAGTCTTCAGGAGGAGCTGCGCAACTGGCGTAGTGAGCAAGTGGAAGACAGCGAAATTAAACGTGATTCATTTAGTGCAGAGGCTTAAACAGGAATGAGGTGAATATATGGCAAATGAATCTATTTCTACAAATAATGTTTGGCCCAATTATTCGGCTGCCAACAAAGCGACAACGAATCCGGCAACGAAAGAACTTGGTAAGGATCAGTTTCTCAAAATTTTGATTACCCAGCTGCAGAATCAGGACCCGATGCAACCGATGGAAGACAAAGAGTTCATAGCCCAAATGGCTCAGTTCAGTTCCGTGGAACAACTGGTGAATATCTCGTCTCAGCTTAAAACGTTAAATCAGTCACTTGGAGCTGTATCCGGTATGATTGGCATGGAGATCAGCTGGCTTTCTGCGGATAAAGCTGACAGCGGTACACTTCGTCAAGGAATTGTGGACTCGATTATTGTGCGAGACGGTGTACAGTATGCCAAGGTAGGCAAGGATGAGATCAAGCTGGATGAGATCATTCAGGTGAATCGCGCAAAGCAGGCTGACGAGGATGAAACCTCTGTGCAGAATGTACAGAATGATGCCGGGAATTCAAATGATGCCAATGGTACAACTGGTAACGAGACTCAAAATGCTGCGGATCGTGAGCAAACGATATGAGTGATCGCATAACCGTTGGACAAATGTACACAGGACCGGTTACTCCAGGGGTGCTTCGTAAACCACGAATGGGAGAGACGGAGAATGCTCCTGCTAAGCCTTTCGCAGAAGTCCTGGAAAGTAATCTGCTCAAACTCAGTAATCACGCGGCTAAACGATTGGAACAGCGTGGGATTGAATTGAAGTCGGAACAGATGAAACAGATTGGAACAGCGCTGGACAAGGCTGCTGCCAAAGGAGCCAAAGAATCTTTGATTTTGATGCAGGATATGGCTTTTATCGTTAATGTCAAAAATCGAACCGTAGTTACAGCGATGGACAGTGAAAGCATGAGGGATAACGTTTTTACTCAGATCGATAGTGCCGTAATTATTTCTTAACCGGCTGGCCCTTCTCGGGAGCCGGAATGCCGCTGACCGATTGACGCGGCAAACCAAATTAAGGCTGGGAGGATTTTATAAAATGTTGAAATCGATGTACTCAGGCGTTTCCGGGATGCGGGGTTTTCAAACAAAACTCGATGTCATTGGTAATAATATCGCCAACGTAAATACCGTTGGATTTAAGGGAAGCCGAGTGATGTTCAAAGACATTATGAGCCAAACGACTTCTGGTGTAACTGCTCCGACTGATACAAATGGCGGTGTCAATGCAAAACAAATCGGTCTAGGTGTCTCTGTAGGTTCCATCGATACATTACACTTGGCAGGCAGCCCAATGACTACAAATAATCCAACCGACCTGCGCATTAACGGAGATGGATTTTTCCTGGTTCGTCTGAGTGAAGACCAAGAAGTGCCTTACTTGACTCGTGCCGGCGATTTCCATGTGGATTCAGCCCGCAATCTGGTCACTTCTGACGGATTATTTGTATTGGATAGTGGGGGAGGAAACATAACGCTTGGAGATGATGTTGTTTCGTTTACGATTGGACAGGACGGAACAATTAACCAGACGATGGCTGATGGGACAACCGAAGCAGGTGTCCAACTGGGTATTGGTAAAGTGGTTAACCCTTCGGGATTGGAAAAAATCGGCGGAAACCTGTACCGTATGACAGCGAATGCCAATCCTGATGGTGAACTTGAGCCAGTGACTGCAAACAGTACGGAGAATGGAACAGGAGCAATCATTGCGGGTCAGCTTGAGATGTCAAATGTAGATTTGACGAGTGAGTTTACCGAAATGATCGTGGCACAGCGTGGATTCCAGGCGAACTCCCGGATTATTACAACGTCTGATGAAGTGCTTCAAGAAGTTGTTAACCTGAAACGTTAATAACCGATTAGTAATTTGATAATGGTGGAGGAGCATGCTCCTCCACTCTGATTGAGGGGGCTTAGCATGATTTCAGTTACGCGGTTAAATGGTTCTCCCATGTGGTTAAATGCGCTGATGGTCGAGATTGTGGAAGAGACGCCGGACACGTATATTACTCTGGTAACAGGAAAACGACTGATTGTGCTTGAAAAAGCGGATGAAGTGATTTCCAAGATCAAAGAATACAACCGTGAAATTGGAGTGCAGGCGGCCACGATTAAAGTGCAGCAAACGGAGGAGTCCTGATGAAAAAGATGATGCCCTGGATTGTAACTGCATTGCTTGCAATCACACTTATTGCGGTCGTAGTTGTTGTACTTATTCGATTAGGGGACCAAGACAAGAACGACAATACACATACGGCAGCAGCCGCTGTAGAAAAAAAGATGACTGCGGATGAAATTGTAGAAGTCTCGTCAGAGCTTCCACAAATTAAAACGAATCTGGCTGATCCTGATCGTATTATTATGGTAAGTTTCTCGTTCAGGTTATCTGATAAAACAGCCAAAGAAGATTTTGATAAAATTCAAAGCATTACGGTGAAGCCCATTATCATTCAGGCACTTGCTGACACCAAGGCTGAGGAATTGAATACGGCCAAGGGTATGAAACAATTTAATGAGAAGCTGACAGGCCTAATTAATGAGGCATTACCTGAGCCAAATTTGAAAAGCACTAGCATTTCAGACATTGTTATTGCACCAATGTAATGAACAGAACACGCTGTAGACATGTAAGGGGGTGAGGACATGGTGGATGTATTATCACAGAATGAGATTGACGCCCTTTTAGCAGCCCTTTCTTCAGGTGAAATGGACGCAGAGGAACTGAAAAAGGAAGAGACTCAGAAGAAAATCAGATCTTATGATTTTAAGCGGGCAGTGCGTTTCTCCAAAGATCACATTCGAAGCCTGACTCGTATACACGAGAACTTTGCGCGCTTTCTCACCACTTATTTTTCGGCCCAGCTGCGGACGTTCGTTCAGATCAATGTCGTTCAGGTAGAACAGTTGCCTTATGATGAGTTTATTCGTTCTATTCCCAAAATGACGATTTTGAACATTTTCGAAGCAGAGCCATTGCAGGGGAGAATGGTGATGGAGGTCCATCCAAACGTGGGTTATGCGATGCTGGATCGTCTTCTGGGCGGTACAGGTAATGCTCCAACCAAAATTGCCAGCATGACGGAGATTGAAACGACGATTATGGAGCGCATATTTAGCCGGGCCTTCGAGAGTTTGCAGGAAGCGTGGAAAACGGTACTGGATATTTCGCCAAGACTGGAAGCGCTGGAGACCAATCCGCAGTTTATGCAGATTGTGTCGCCCAATGAGACGATTGCCTTAATCTCGCTTAGCACCAAAATTGGTGACACCACGGGCATGATCAATTTGTGTATACCACATGTCGTTCTTGAGCCTATTATGTCCCGGTTATCAACACATCAGTGGTTTGTTTCGGAGAAGAAAACGAGAGCTCCGGAAGAATATGAGGCGTTGAAAACGCGTGTGAATAAAGCCAAATTACCGATTGTAGCCGAGCTTGGCGAATCCAGAATTTCGATTGCTGAATTTTTAGGATTATCGGTTGGCGATGTTATCACACTGAATAAACCGGTAGAAGAAGGGCTTTCTATCAAAGTTGGTGACAGACTGAAGTATTTCGGAAGTCCAGGAACCATAAAGGATCGTGTGGCTGTACAAATAGATCAAATTGTCACCGAAGGAGTTGAAGAATTTGACGAGTAAGGATTATTTATCCCAGGAAGAGATCGATGCTTTGCTTAGGCAGTCTGAATCCTTGACCAGTTCCGAACCTGCTCAGAAGACGGTAGATGATTTTCTGACAGAGCTCGAACAGGATGCCTTGGGGGAGATCGGTAACATCACATTTGGCAGTGCTGCCACAGCGTTATCCACCCTGCTGGGCCTCAAGGTAGATATTACAACACCTAAAGTGTCGATTATTAGCCGGACACAGTTTGAAGAAGCTTTTCCTAAACCGCATGTTGCTGTTCATGTGAACTACGTTGATGGATTCGAGGGCATTAACTCTTTGGTTATTAAAAAGAGAGATGCGCAAATTATTGCCGACCTAATGCTGGGCGGTGAAGGGAATCCGGCCGACGAAGAGCTCAATGAAATTCATATCAGTGCGGTTCAGGAAGCGATGAATCAGATGATGGGGTCTTCGGCTACATCGATGTCGACCATCTTTAACCGGTTTGTTAATATTTCGCCTCCAGGGATTGATATTCTCAACTTGGAAAGTGGAGAGGGAGTTACCAATCTGCCGCCAGATGAAACACTCATTCAAGTTTCGTTTCGTCTGTTAGTAGGGGATCTGATTGATTCCAATCTGATGCAGCTTCTCCCTGTGCCTTTTGCTAAAAATATGGTGGATATGTTAATAGGAGGAGCTCAAGAATCTACAGCCAGTGCACCTGTAGTCTCAATTCCTGAGCCTGCACCTGCGCCAGTTGCACCACCTGCTCCAACACCGCCGCCGGTTATGGAACAGCCGCCAGTTCAGCAGCAGACGCCTCCACAGGCTCCGCAGCAGCCTGTTCCGGACTACGGTGGATATGAACAAGCGCCGATGGGAATGCCTCAAGGCATGCCGCCACAGCAGCCGTATGGGATGCCTCCGCAGCAACCTTATGGTGTCCCTCAACATTATGGCGGTGTACCAAATAGGAATGTAAATGTACAGCCTGTTCAATTTGCAAATTTTCAAAATGGGTCTTATGGTCAGGTTGACGAGAACAATTTGAATTTATTGATGGACATTCCCCTTAAAGTCACCGTAGAATTAGGAAGGACCCAGAAGCAAATTAAAGATATTTTGGAATTATCACAAGGTTCGATTGTCGAACTGGATAAGTTAGCGGGAGAACCTGTCGATATTTTGGTCAATAACAAATTGATCGCCAAGGGAGAAGTCGTTGTTATCGATGAGAACTTTGGTGTTCGTGTTATAGATATCGTAAGCCAATGGGACCGAATTCAAAAATTACAATAAGCACAATTTAGGGAGGACTTGAATCAAGATGGCAAACCGAATTTTAGTCGTAGACGACGCTGCATTTATGAGAATGATGATCCGGGACATTTTGTCCAAAAATGGGTATGAGGTTGTTGGAGAAGCACCGGATGGCGCACAAGCTGTTGAGAAGTTCAAAGAGCTTCGTCCTGACCTGATCACGATGGATATTACGATGCCAGAGATGGATGGCATTGCTGCACTGAAAGAGATCAAAAAAATTGATGCAAATGCAAAAGTCATTATGTGTTCTGCGATGGGACAGCAAGCAATGGTAATTGATGCAATTCAGGCTGGTGCGAAAGACTTCATCGTTAAACCGTTCCAGTCTGACCGGGTTATCGAAGCGATCAGCAAAACACTGGGCGCTTAATTAACATGATGATGGCTCTGGGTGATTCTCCAGAACCAGCTGGCGCAGGAATCAATTACTATCTACAGCTTGTATGGGTGATTGTTGTCCTGGCCGTCATCCTGGTTCTGATTGTTTATTTGATCCGATTCCTCAACAAACGGAATCAGCAATGGTTCAGAAGCGGAACGATTCGTATTATGGGCGGGGTCGGTCTTGGACAAAACAAGTCGCTGCAAATTATCGAGATTGGCGGAAACGTTTATCTGATTGGTGTTGGCGAAAACATACAGCTGCTGGATAAAGTTTCGGATGTGGAAGAAGCGCAGCGAATTATCGATTCCTTTGCACAGGATGCTGCTGCACAGCAAGGTAGCCTCTCGCCTATCATTGCCAAACTAGCGAAACGTCTTCGTAAGGAAGAGCCGCCTAGGGAAATGGAAATTGAGGACACCGCTTCTTTTCATGAGATGTTTGAATCCAAACTTCGGCAGATGCCTAACCGTAAAGAGAAGATGGAGAAGCTCCTGGATCATGACAATACTACAGATCGGTCGAGGGATTCATGAAGAAAAAGATTTGGTTAGCGTGTTGTTTCATAGGTCTTATCAGTCTGGCATCCGTTACGGTGGCTTTTGCGGAGCCGATTCCGAACATTGGTATCCAGATCGGGAACGGTGATGGCAGTACGCCAAGTACAAGCTCATTATCTATTATTTTATTAATCACCGTGCTTAGTATTGCACCTGCTCTGCTGGTGCTGATGACAAGTTTTACGCGAATTGTTATCGTGCTTGGCTTTGTTCGGACCTCACTTGGAACACAACAGATGCCTCCGAATCAGGTATTGGTTGGTCTTGCACTTTTTCTGACACTTTTCATCATGTCGCCTACGATTTCCTCTATAAATCAGGTTGCACTGCAGCCTTATCTTAAAGGGGATTTGACACAAACCCAGGCGCTGGAAAAAGCAGCAGATCCGATAAAGAAATTTATGTTTACGCACACGCGTGAAAAGGATCTCTTGCTGTTTATGAAATACAATCAGACAGAGAAGCCCAATTCCTATCAGGATATTCCGATTACGGTGATGGTGCCGGCGTATGCAATCAGTGAGCTCAAAACAGCTTTCCAGATGGGATTTATGATTTTTATTCCGTTTCTGGTGATAGATATTGTTGTGGCGAGTACACTCATGGCTATGGGTATGATGATGCTTCCACCGGTCATGATTTCATTACCTTTCAAAATACTGCTCTTTGTGCTGGTAGACGGATGGTATCTGGTAGTCAAGTCACTGTTGCTAAGTTTTAACACTTGAACCGGAGAGTTAAAGGAGGACGGTCATGACTTCGGAATTTATTATCGGTCTGGCCGGAAAAGCAGTATACACGTCGTTGCTGGCCAGTGCGCCCATGCTTATACTAGCTCTGGTTGTAGGACTAATTATTAGTATTTTCCAAGCTACAACTCAAATTCAGGAGCAAACGCTGGCATTTGTGCCAAAAATTATCGCTGTACTGCTGGCGGTACTTTTGTTTGGTCCCTGGATTCTGAATATACTCGTCGATTTCACGTACAACATACTCGATAATTTATACAGATACATAGGGTAGGCTTTAGCCGATGGAGACATTGCTGCAAAGTTTCCCTGTCGCTCTGCTTATGTTTTGTCGAATAGCATCATTTTTTGTAACTGCACCCGTCTTTTCTGCTCGAAATGTACCTGCATCGTTTAAGGTAGGTATTTCTGCCTTTGTTACGTTGACGGTATACATGACCTTTGGCATACATCAGACAGTTCCGACGGATTTGAGCTACATTTTGCTGATCATCAGAGAGGTCCTTATAGGTTTGCTTCTGGGATTTACAGCTTACCTTCTGATGACGGCTGTGCAGACAGCGGGAACGTTCATTGATCTGCAGATTGGTTTCGGTATGGCAAATGTATACGATCCGATGACAGGAGCTTCTGCGCCACTCACAGGTAACCTGAAATATGCTTTTGCCATTCTTCTGTTTTTTACCATGAATGGACATCATTACTTGCTTGATGGGATTGTATACAGTTATCGTTGGATTCCACTGTCTAATGCTTTCTATATTAGACTGGCGGATGGAAGTATAGCTGAATTTCTTGTCAAAGCTGTGGGAGAATCATTTATGTTGGCTTTCCAAATGGCAGCTCCTATCGTTGTAGCGTTATTTTTAACAGATGTGGGGCTGGGTTTCCTAGCCAAAACCGCTCCTCAATTCAACGTATTTGCTGTGGGAATGCCACTTAAAGTTCTTGTAGGTCTTGCAATTTTGCTTCTGTTAGTTCCTAGCTTTGGTTTTGTGTTTGGTCAATTGTTTGAAGCGATATTCAAATCCATGGAGAAACTGCTTGGCACCATCGGGCAAAGGCCGGGATGAGGGGAATGGAGGGGAAGACAGCATGAAACTTCAACTTGACCTCCAGTTATTTTCCGGAGAGAAGACGGAAAAAGCTACCCCTAAGAAAAGGCAGGATGCTCGTAAAAAGGGACAAGTTGTTAAGAGTGCAGAAATTTCAGGTGCTTCCATTCTTCTATTTACGTTTCTGACTCTAATGATCTTCAGTGGTTTTTACAAGGATCGCATCGTTCGCTTGTTTACGGATATTTTCATGAACCGATTGACGATGGAAGTAAACAGTGAAAATGTGATGGCTCTGATGATGAGATACGGCATAGAAGTTATGTTGCTGCTGGCCCCTGTGCTGCTTGTAGCCTATATTGCCGCTTTGATAGTCAATTATATGCAGGTAGGTTTTCTCCTTGTAGGTGAGGGATTGAAGCCAAAGTTGGAGAAGTTAGATCCGATCAAAGGATTTAAAAACATATTTTCAATGCGTTCGCTGGTGGAATTTGCTAAATCGGTGTTAAAAATGACGATTATCGGCTACTTGGTTTACAGTACGATTATCCAATATAAGTCAGATATAGCCGCACTTTCTCATTTTTCCCTCGATGCTATTCTGAATTTTGCCGCTTCAATAACCTTGAACCTTGGTGTTAAAATTGCCGTTGCTTTAATGGTATTGGCTATCTTTGACTACATCTACCAAAAGTATGATCATGAGAAAAAACTGCGTATGTCCAAGCAGGATATCAAGGACGAGTACAAGAAAATGGAAGGCGATCCGCTGATCAAAGGTAAAATCCGGGAGCGTCAGCGTCGTATGGCTATGCAGCGTATGATGCAGGAAGTACCAAATGCAGACGTAATCATCACGAACCCGACTCACTTTGCCGTAGCGCTGAAGTATGAAGGGTCTGAGATGGAGGCTCCGCAAATTATTGCGAAGGGTCAGGATTACGTTGCCCTGCGTATCAAAGAAATTGCTAAAGAGCACGGTGTGATTACGATGGAAAACAAACCGCTGGCACGGGCATTGTTCCAGAGAGCCGAGATTGGCGACGCCATACCGGCCGATTTGTTTCAAGCGGTAGCTGAAGTGCTGGCTTACGTATATAAATTAAAGGGCAGAGTGAAATAAAAGGGATCGGAGGCCGTACATTCATTGAAAACAAAAGATTTAGCTGTCCTTGCGGGTATTATCGGCATAGTGTTGATGATGATTCTTCCGATCCCGGCCTGGTTACTGGATATGCTGCTTGTTGTCAACATTTCCATTGCTTTGATGATTTTGCTTGTTGCGATGAACAGCAAAGAGGCATTGCAGTTTTCGATCTTCCCTGCGTTACTGTTGATAACGACATTGTTCCGCCTAGCACTTAATATCTCGACTACCAAGCTGATATTGGGCAAGGGAGATGCTGGAGCGGTTGTAGCAACCTTCGGAAGCTGGATTGCGGGTGGAGAAATTGCGATAGGGTTTATCGTATTTTTGATTCTGGTCGTGGTTCAATTTATCGTTATTACCAAAGGGTCTGAGCGTGTTGCTGAAGTAGCAGCAAGATTTACCCTTGATGCCATGCCGGGGAAACAAATGAGTATCGATGCTGACTTGAATGCCGGACTGATCAATGAGCAGCAGGCTCGCGAGCGTCGATCCAAAATTGAACGCGAAGCCGATTTCTACGGAGCGATGGATGGTGCAAGTAAATTCGTCAAAGGGGATGCCATTGCAAGTATTATCATTCTCTTAATTAACCTGATTGGCGGCTTTATTATCGGTATGACCGTGCATGGTCTCGATTTTGCAACATCACTTTCTACGTATTCGGTACTGACAATTGGTGACGGATTGGTTAGCCAGATTCCTGCACTTCTTATTTCAACTGCGGCAGGGCTAATCGTTACCAGAGCTTCATCGGAAGGAAACTTGGCAGAAGATATTACGGGCCAGCTGTTTACATATCCGATATTGATCTATATTGTAGCTTTTGTTATCGCGATGCTTGGTTTCTTTACACCAATTCATGTAATTACAACGCTGCCGCTGGCCGGCATGCTCGCCTTTGCCGCCTGGAGGATGCAGAACAATCTGAATCTGAAGCAGGAGGCGGAAGAGCAACTGGAGGAAGAGCAGCAGATTGAAGAGGTCAGAAGTCCTGAAAGTGTAATTAATTTGCTTCAGGTGGACCCTATTGAATTCGAGTTTGGATATGGTTTGATCCCGCTTGCTGATAATCAGCAGGGAGGCGACCTGCTTGATCGGATTATTATGATTCGGAGACAATGTGCTCTTGAGCTCGGGCTAGTCGTTCCTGTTATCCGGATTCGGGATAACATTCAGCTCAGACCGAACGAATATGTGATCAAAATTAAGGGGAACGTGGTTGGCGGAGGCGAACTGCTTCTCAATCATTACTTGGCGATGAGCCCCGGTTACGATGAAGAGTCTGTAACGGGAATCGAGACAACAGAGCCTGCGTTTGGACTGCCGGCGTTATGGATTGATGAAGTAACCAAGGATCGGGCAGAGCTTGCTGGATATACTGTTGTTGATCCGCCGTCTGTAGTGGCGACACATCTGACAGAACTGATCAAGAAGCATGCACATGAGCTGCTTGGAAGACAAGAGACTAAGGCGCTTGTGGACAATCTCAGAGAGAATTATGCTGCGCTTGTGGATGAGTTGATTCCTTCTGTCCTTTCAATTGGTGACGTGCAAAAGGTTCTTGCCAAGCTGCTGCGTGAAAAAATCTCCATACGTGATATGGTAACGATTTTTGAAACACTTGCAGATTATGGGACTTACACAAAGGACCCGGATGTGCTGACCGAGTATGTCAGACAGTCGTTGTCTCGCCAGATTACCCAACAATATTCTCAAAAAGGCGAAACGCTTCGAGTCATTACCGTTGGCCCCGGCCTTGAGAAGAAGATTGCTGAAAGTGTGCAGCAATCGGAACAAGGCAGCTATCTGGCACTTGACCCGGTGTCCACTCAAAGCGTTTACCAAAAGCTGAGCGAGCAAGTGAACCGTTTAATTCAATCGGGCCAACAGCCTATCGTATTAACTTCTCCAACGATTCGAATGTACCTGCGTCAGGTTATTGAACGAACGATGCAGGATATTCCGGTGCTTTCCTACAGCGAACTGGAGCCGAATGTTGAAATTCAAAGTATCGGGGTGGTGAACTTATGAGAGTAAAACAATACGTTGTTGAGACCATGCCCGAAGCTATGCTTCAGATTCGCAAAGACCTGGGAAGTGACGCCGTTATTCTGTCCACAAAGGAAATCAAGGTGGGCGGAGTGCTGGGAATGTTTCGCAAAAAACGCATCGAGGTTGTTGCAGCGGTTGATAACGAAGAGGCGAAACAAGCAAAGAAAACTTCTGCAGCACCGGTTCGAAATTCATTTACACCAGTGCCTCGTGCGTTGGTGCCTGAAGCTTATGCTCAAACTGCGCGTTCGTTTGTCACTGCTTCCGATGAGGAAGCAGCGGCAAGCACGGTTGATCATAGTCCACAGGAGAAGTCGGCTGTGGCTCCAGTTGTGTCCAGATCCAATCATGAGGATGCAAAGATGGATAATGCCTCTATTTCTTTGAGCAGCGAGCATAAACCGCGACCGCAAGGGGCGGATTTTTCGGGTTCAACATCTACTAAGTCAGAGTCTGGTTCGGAACAACAGCAGGACAAGCTGCTCAGTGAGCTCCAGGATTTGAAGCAGATGATGACCAAACTTTCCAGGCAGGGGACATTGGTTGAAACTTTTCCTGAGGCATTGTTGAGCTGGCGTCAGCACCTGACAGAACAGGAAATTTGGCCGGAAGTGTGGGAGTCCTGGCTTGAACCCATTCAGGAGAATTTAACTGAGGGTGAAATGCAAGAGCAGGATATAGAGCTGGCTTTGCAATCACAAGTCATCCGTTTTCTAAACGAGCGCATCCAGGAGGGCATCTTGCCAACGACACGTATTGTGTATGTAGCAGGCCCGACAGGGGTTGGTAAAACAACAACGATTGCCAAGCTTGCTGCGGAACAGATGTTCAAAAAACAACGCAAGGTTGGATTTATTACATCAGACACGTATCGAATCTCGGCAGTGGAGCAGCTCAGAACATATGCGTCGATCTTGAATGTGCCGTTGGAAGTGGTGCAGTCTCCGGGCGATACCCAGCGTGCCATTTCCCGTTTAGCTCACTGTGATCTGATCTTTATGGATACAGCGGGCAGAAATTATAGAAATGAGCTGCTTGTGTCGGAGTTGCAAAGTCTGCTCGCTCCAGTGGAAAACAGCGAAACGTTTCTGGTGATGAGCATGACCGCCAAAAGCGCAGATATGGTACAAATCACAGAACACTTCAGCAAATACGGATTAGACAAAGTGATTTTCACAAAAATGGATGAAACAGGAACATGCGGCTCACTCTTCAACCTCCTTCATCGTTTTCCGCTCAAGCTTGCTTATGTGGCCAACGGTCAGAACGTCCCGGATGATCTGCTGAAGCCTGATGCAGAATGGCTGTGCAAGGCGCTGCTGGGAGAAGGCAAACAATGAAGGATCAGGCTGCGGCACTTCGAAGTTTGGTCTCTGCACCTCAGGGAGGCAGTGAAGGCAGGGGAAACCCTCGTTCATCCAAAATCATTACAGTGGCAAGCGGCAAGGGCGGGGTAGGCAAGTCCAACTTTACGTTGAACTTTGCACTTACACTTCACTCCCTGGGGAAGAAAGTGCTGGTTTTTGATGCAGATATTGGTATGGCTAATATCGATGTTTTGATGGGAACGAGATCTTCCTATAATCTGTATCATCTTTTATACCGACATAAAACTATAAGGGAAATCATACAACTTGGTGCAGACGGGCTTCCTTACATTGCAGGGGGGTCGGGGATGAAAGAGCTGTTCTCTTTGTCTGATCGTGATTTGGAGTTTTTCGCCAGTCAAGTGGAGGACATCGCACAGGAGATGGATTATGTCATTTTCGACACTGGGGCGGGCCTGTCCAAGGAGAATATGAGATTCATCGGTGCTGCCGATGAATGCCTGATTGTAACTACACCTGAACCGACTTCAATAACTGATGCTTATGCCTTAGTCAAAGTAATGCACAGCCAGGAGCACTCAACTCCCTTTCGCATGATCGTAAATCGGGTCGAAGACGAAAGGGAGGCGGAGCGTGTTGCAGACAAAATAGCTGGAGTAGCAAGCAGGTTTTTGCAGACCGATATTCCACTCTTGGGATACATTTCGGAGGATGCACAGGTGGTTTCAGCGGTGAAGAAACAGATACCCTATCGCCTGGCATATCCAAACTGCAAAGCTTCCAAAGATATACAGAAGCTTGCCCTTCGTTATTTGGCTGTACCTGCGGCTCCCGAATCCGAAACCTTGTCAGGAATCAGGGGATTTATGAAAAAGTGGCTAAGACGAACAACATGATTTCTGAATAAAGGAAACAGAGGTGACACAATATGGCGGTCTATCAAGTATTGGTTGTCGATGATTCCGCTTTTATGCGCAAAATTGTGACGGATTTAATTGAAGCGGACTCAGAGTTCAAAGTTACGGCAACAGCGTCAAACGGGAAAGAGGCCATCCAAAAAACGTTAGAGCTTAAGCCTGATATTATTACGATGGATGTTGAAATGCCCGAGATGAACGGGCTGGATGCACTAAAAACCATTATGGACCATTCCTTCATTCCTGTAATAATGCTTTCCGGAATTAATGAACAAGGAATGAAAGAAACGATTATGGCTTTGGAAGCAGGTGCATTTGATTTTATTCGTAAACCATCTGTCGTGCATGATCAGGATATTGCTCAGGTTGGTAAAGCACTCGTTGAACGAATGCGAGCGGCCATGCAAGAAGTCAAGCGAAAAGCTGAACGTAAAGAAGCAATACAAAAGATGGATGCATCCCGCAATGCCGGTATGCCTCCAGCCCAGACGCTGAAGAAGGAGATAACGTCCAAAGACATCAGTGAACCGAGCAGTATAACGGCTTTGCCTCCTGTTCCGAAGGTTCAGCCTTCAATAGAGGGGCGGACAGGTGGGATTCAGGCCAAAAAGCTAACCAGCGCACCTTTGTCTCCTTCCAAGCCTGATCGTACGTTCAGTAAAAAAGAAAACTTGGTAAAGCCGGATCAACCTGTTCGCAAGCAGACAGCAGACCAGCCGCCTGTCAGTCCGCTGCAAGCTCGCAAGGAGGCGAAGACGGTTAACACGTCACGTCTTACGCCAGATCAGCCAGTAACTAGCAAGTCTTCCGTACCTGCGAAGGAGTTGACGAAACCAAACACGGTTTATAAAGCCCAGCCAGGCATGGAGGGATCATTCAACAAGCTTGTAGCCATCGGATCTTCAACTGGCGGTCCAAGAGCGCTCAAAACTTTGTTGGAACAATTGCCTGCAGACCTGCCAGCACCAGTAATTATTGTGCAGCATATGCCGCCTAACTTTACGCGTTCGCTGGCTCAACGGTTGAATTCATTCAGTCCGCTACATGTGGTGGAGGCTGAAGAGGGTATGCAGCTCAAAAGAGGAACAGCATACATTGCCCCAGGCGGCTTTCATATGAGAGTTCACAAGGCAGCGGACGGAAGATTCATTCTGAAATTGAGTGAAGATCAACAGGTAAATGGACACAGACCTTCAGTGGATACCATGTTTGAATCGCTTCTGCCGTTTACATCTTTACAGCGACATCTTGTTCTTCTGACAGGTATGGGAAGTGACGGAGCACGTATGATGAAAAAGTTATACGAAACGGGAGTAACTTCTACTTTTGCCGAAAATGAAGAAACTTGTGTTGTCTATGGTATGCCGCGTTCAGCAGTTGAGCTGCAATGCGTGCGTCATCTTCTGCCATTGCAGGAGATTGCGCCAAGACTTGTTCAAGCAGTGAAATAACGGAGTGTAACTTACGGAGGAGGTGCCTCACAATGGACATGAACCAATATTTATCCATGTTTATTGATGAGTCTAATGATCATCTGCAATCCCTTAACGAAAACATGCTACAACTTGAAGCGAATCCGGAGGATCTGGGCATCGTGCAGGTTATCTTCCGTTCTGCTCATACTCTGAAGGGTATGGCGGCAACTATGGGATTCGAAGACCTGGCTTCACTGACTCATAAAATGGAAAATGTGCTCGATATGGTACGTAACGAGAAGCTGAAAATGCAAGATTATATTTTTGATACCATGTTTAAAGGCCTTGATGCCTTGGAAACTATGGTCCAGGATATTACGAGTGGCGGGGAAGGTAAAGCGGATGTTTCCTCCATCGTGGCTTCGCTCCAAGCTATCGAAAGCGGTGAATGGAAAGGCGGAAGTGCTCCTGCGGCCAAAGCGGACACAAAAACGGATGCCTCGCTCTCCAATGCGGTTGAACTGGACGAATACCAATATTCAGTCCTTGATCAGTCTATCGCAGAAGGACATCGTGTGTTTTATGTTGACGTCCTTGTGAGTGAGCACAGCCAGTTAAAAGGTGTTCGGGCGTACATGGTGTTTGACATGCTTGAGCGTTCGGGTGAAGTGGTTAAGGCATATCCTTCTGTTCAGGATATCGAGCAAGAAAAGTTTGAGCGCAGTTTCTCGTTGTATTACATAACGACTAAAGAGGCGCAAGAACTGGAAAAGGGCATCATGAGCATCTCCGAGATTGAGAGCGCCAAATTGATTCAGCTGGATCAAGAAACGCTGCAGCAAATGGCAAATCAGGTAACGAAGCAGGTAGCCGCTACGGCTGAGGTAGAGGCTGCGCCAGTTTCTGTGGCTGCCTTGGAGGCCCCTGTTGCAAATTCTGCACCTCAAGAAGAAGTTAAAGCGGCTCCAGCTAAGGCAGCAGCGCCGAAACAGGCAGCCGCACCTTCACGTACCATTCGTGTTGATATTGAACGGCTGGATGTCTTGATGAACTTATTCAGCGAATTGCTGATTGACCGTTCCCGCCTTGAACAGCTGGCTAGCGAGACAGGGAACAATGATCTGTCTGACACTGTAGCACACTTGAGCCGAGTGAGCACAGACTTGCAAAATATCGTACTGAAGCTGCGGATGGTTCCAGTAGACACCGTATTCAACCGATTCCCGCGAATGATTCGCGACCTGGCCAAAACGCTGGATAAAAAGATCGATCTCGTTATAACTGGTGCTGAAACGGAGCTGGATCGAACCGTTATCGATGAAATTGGCGACCCGCTGGTGCACTTGCTGCGTAATGCGGTGGATCATGGTGTAGAATCCATTTCTGAGCGTGTGGCTGCTGGCAAGCCGGAGATGGGTACCGTTAATTTGCGTGCCTTCCACAGCGGCAATCATGTATTTATTGAGATTGAAGATGATGGTAAAGGGATTTATCGTGACAAGCTCCTGCAAACAGCGATCAAACGCGGCGTTGTAACAGAGGAGCAGGGGGCGAAAATGAGTGATGATGAAGTCAATCAATTGTTATTCGCTCCTGGCTTCAGTACGGCTGACAAAATCTCTGATATCTCTGGCCGGGGTGTAGGTTTAGACGTTGTAAAATCCAAAATCACTTCACTTGGCGGTAATGTAACGATTACGTCCACGCCGGGCAAAGGCACCAACTTCTCCGTACAGCTTCCACTGACGTTGTCCATTATTGCGGCAATGCTTGTGAGACTGGGTTCAGAGAAGTATGCAGTACCACTGTCCTCCATTGTAGAAACAGCGATTGTACAGCGTGAGCAAGTTCGCAACATTCATGGCAATAAAATGATTACGTTCCGTGATTCCCTGATCCCGTATTTGTCATTAAGCGAGGTATTTGGCGTGCCGGATTTCAACGATGCGGATGAGAAGGAAACCGAGATTGTTGTCATTCGAAAAGGAGATCGTCTGGCAGCTGTTGCTGTAGAAGAGTTCATCGGCCAAAGCGAGATCGTTCTCAAATCTATGGGAACCTATCTCCCAGCTATTGAAGGAATCTCCGGTGCAACGATACTTGGAGATGGACAAGTAGCTCTGATTCTTGATCCTAACGCATTTATTAAATAAACAAAGCGTTTGCGTCTTACATTTAATAGGGAGGTTTTTAACATGGAAGAAGAGTTGAAAGTCATCGTCTTTAGATTAGGTACCGAGGAATACGGTATTGAGGTAGACAAGGTTGAAACGATTGAGCGCATGATGCCGATTACCCGTGTTCCCAAAACCCTTTCTTTTGTAAAAGGAGTTATCAACCTGCGCGGAGTCGTGATTCCGGTCATTGATCTTCGCGGTCGTTTCGCCCTTCCTGAAACCGAGTATACGGATCAAACGCGGATTGTAATCGTAGGTGTAGATGATATGCAGGTTGGTTTTATTGTAGATTCCGCCAACGATGTTATCGATATCAAAAGCAGTTCTATCGACACTCCGCCAGAAGTGGTCGGGGGAGTTAAGGCCAGATATCTGCGCGGTGTTGCCAAACTCGAAGATGGCCGCTTGTTGATCATGCTTAACCTCAACGAAGTATTGAATAAAAGCGAGATTGTACAGCTGGAAAGTGTTGAGGGATAGCACCGTGGATATATTCAACCGATTTGAGGGTTTCCAGATGGATGTGCTCAAAGAGGTCGGTAATATTGGAGCAGGCAACGCCGCTACGGCGTTGTCTCAACTCCTTAACAGACCGATTGATATGGGTGTACCTACCGTTCAGATGCTCCCGTTTGAGGAGATTTCGGAAAAAGTGGGTGGCGACGAGCGCATTGTAGTTACCATATTTCTTCGCGTAGAGGGTGAAGCGCCTGGCAATCTTTTCTTTATGATGACGCCAGAGGCTGCCAAGATGCTGTTGAACCGTCTTGCGGGCTTTGAGTTAAAAGAAGGTTTGACTTTTACTGAGATGGAGCATTCAGCTCTGTCTGAGATCGGAAATATTCTGGCGGGATCATATTTGTCTTCCTTGGCTGATTTCACAAAGCTATCGATGTATCCAACGGTTCCCGGGCTGGCTATTGACATGGCTGGTGCAATTTTAAGTTATGGGCTGCTGCAATTTGGCGAGATGGGCGATGCTGCATTATTAATTGATACTTCTTTCTTTGAAGGTGAAGATCAGGTCGAAGGACAGTTCTTCTTGATTCCCGATCCGTCCTCATTTGCAAAGATTTTTGAATCGCTAGGGGTGCCACTGGATTATGATTGAGGACAAAAGCATCGTTAAAGTCGGTATGGCGGATTTGAATATCGCTCAGCTTCCTGGCGTAATCCGTACAACTGGCTTGGGGTCGTGCGTGGGACTGACGATGTATGACCCGCAATTAAAGCTGGCAGGCATGGCACATGTGATGTTGCCCAGCTCTGATATTGCCCGCGAAGGCAAACTGAATACCGCTAAATATGCAGATACAGCACTGCCTGAACTACTTGAGAAGATGTTGAAAATGGGCGCATCACAATCTCGGATTGTATCCAAGATGGCAGGGGGTTCACAGATGTTTGCATTTTCGGGTGCTGGCGATACGATGCGTATTGGACCACGCAATGCCGATTCATGCCGAGAAATGTTGGAACAACTCAAAATTCCTCTACTGGCGGAAGATACAGGAGGAAATTACGGTCGCACTATCGAAATGAATTGTGAGACGGGACTTTTAACTATTCGTAGCGTACAAATGGGTGTAAAGGAACTATAATAAATGATAGGAAACTACCGCATTAATCTTGGAGCAGGCATAGTCGGATTCGTTCTGACTTTTTTTGTAGCATTCAGCAGCAATGTGCTGACAACCAGTTTAATACGCGGATTGATTGGATTCGCAGCCTGGTATGTCCTTGCATATGGTCTGCGTTGGGGATTGGGATTACTGCTTAGCCCTCGTATAGAAAATGGATCAACCTACGATTCAGCGAGTGCTCAAGATCTAAGAGGTTCACAGGTGGACATCAAACTCGAAGACGATGGACAAGAGCTGAATGAATTGCTCAAGAATGGACAGAGCGACTCCACTGGAGAGGGTCTACCGCCATCTGAGACGAAAGCTCCAACGGGATTTGCCCCTTTGGATCCGCCTAAACTCGTCCGGACCAAAGACCCGGAGGAATTGGCGCAGGCCGTTCGTCACCTGACAGAAAAATAAGGAGGGTGAAAGCAGTTGAACGAGCGAAAAGCTTCACATTTGAACCATTCTGATCTGTGGGAAAAGTGGAAAGAACACGGAGATCTTGAAGCAAAAAAGATGTTGATCGAAAAATATCTTCATATTGTTAATTATGTATCAGGCCGCTTGGCCGTTGGTTTACCCAAAAATGTTCCGAAAGATGACCTTGAGAGCAATGGAGTAATGGGCCTTATTGATGCACTGGAGAAATTCGATTATGAACGAGGCCTGCAATTTGAGACTTATGCTTCATGGAGGGTGCGCGGAGCTATCCTTGATGGATTGCGTCAGGGAGATTGGGTTCCAAGATCGGTGCGAGAGAAAGCAAAACGGATTGAAGATGCTTATCAGCAACTGGAGCAGACCTATCTGCGTTCTGTCAGCGATGAAGAAATGAGTCAGTATCTGGACGTGTCAACCAAGGATTTCCAACATATGCTCCAGGAGGTGGCCGTGATGTCACTCTGCTCGTTGGAAGATCCAATTCGTGAAGAAGAGTCCGAAACCCGTCTGTCATTAATGATCGATGAAAAGGCTAAAAATCCGGATTATAAGGTGAATGAATTTTATCTGAAAGAAGCGCTGGTGCAGGGGCTAGAGAAATTGACAGTTAAAGAACGAACGGTAGTTTCACTTCTGTATTATGAAGATCTTTCTCTGAGTGAGATCGCAGAGGTCATGTCTCTTTCGCCGTCTCGTATCTCCCAATTACATTCCAAAGCCATTTTGCGTCTGCGCGGCACATTGGATAAACAAAAAGATTTGCTGATGCGTAAAGACTAGATAGCAGAAGTTAACCATATATAAACAGGGAGTGGACAGGCTAATAAGGAGGAAGATCTGCGTTGACTCAAATGACGGTTATGGAAAAATGTCTGAACGTCGTTTTATCAGATGATAAATGCACGGCTTACCTTGAATATTACAACGAAGAAGAGGGATTCTCCTGCACCCTAGAAGAGCTTGAGCAATTTGTCGAGAGCAAGGGCATTAAATATGGTCTGGCTCGGGAAGCCTTGTTGCTCTTTGTAAGTAATCCATCTGCCTACATCAAAGATAAATGCAAGATCGCTGAAGGCATTCCGCCCGTTCATGGAACGGATGGATACATACATGTTCTCATCGGTAAAGATGAGGATCAGGAGCAGCGTCCTCTGGAAGCGGAAGACGGAAGCGTTGATTACAAAGAGCTGATTCGATTAGACAATGTACGCACAGGCCAGATCATCGCAGAGCGGATTGCCCCTGTTGACGGTATGCCGGGGAAAGCAGTGACAGGTGAGGAAATCCCTTTTCGTCCCGGTAAGGAAGCGAGATTCAAAGTTGGTAAAAATGTCGTAGTCAATCCCGAAGGCTCTGCAATGTATGCCGCATTGGATGGACTTGTTAGCAGAACAGAAGGCAATAAACTCAATGTTTTTCCCGTATATGAAGTCAATGGCGATGTAGATTACAAGCATGGAAATATTGATTTTGTAGGTAATGTTGTCATCCGCGGGAATGTGCTTACCGGTTTTAAAGTTAAAGCGGCAGGTGATATTCGCGTTAACGGGGGTGTCGAAGGAGCGGAGCTGGAAGCAGGCGGCTCAATCGAAATTACCGGAGGAATCATCGGGTATAACAAAGGTCTGGTACATGCTGAACATCATGTCAAATGCTCTTTTATTCAAGAAGGCAACGTTGATGCAGGCGAAGATGTGCTTGTATCTCAGAGTATTATGCATTCCAATGTTCGTGCGGGTCGCGCTGTGATTTGTGCCGGAACGAAAGGTCTTATTGTTGGCGGTTCAACGCAGGCTGGAGAACAGGTCTCTGCCCGTGTCGTGGGCAATACGATGTCAACGTTAACCTCTATAGAAGTTGGCGTGTTGCCTAAACTACGAAACGAAATGAATGAATTGCGCAAGGGACTCCGGGAGCAGATGGATGCCTTGGACAAAACCAAAAAAGCGTTAACTTTGCTGGATCAACTGGCCGCAGCCGGACAATTGACTCCGAATAAAACGGCGATGAGAATCCAATTAATTGCAACCCAAAAATCAGCTCTCCGTCAGAGTGAAGAAATGAAAGCACGTATCCTGGAAATTGAAAAGATACTTGAAGATACAAGCCGAGCTCGCGTGGATGTCCTGAAGATGATCTACGGAGGCTCTAAAATAGTTATCGGCAGATATACGAAATTTATTAAAGATCCGGTCAGTCGAATGTCATTTTATTATCAGGACGGGGATATCACGATGGTACCGTACACATAAAATTGCAGCAGCAGGCTTGTGAGGAAATCCATTCGAAACCGTGAGGTGAGCGTATGAGTTTCAAAGCAGTAGAGCTTCAGATTGCTGTGCCACGTACAAGCGAGGCAGGACGTTATCAAAGTGAAGCCCAGCAGAGACCCGTGACCGATCAGAATCTGCTTGCGGAACAAATGAATAAAGAAGCGAATGAGGCTAGGCAGCGCAGTGAGGCCATGGCTGAGACGGCGCATACTTCGGTACGTGATGGTCATGCAGGCGGAGGGGACCACCATAGCGGATCAGGCAGGCATGATGGAACTGAAGATCAGGAAAATATCAAACCTGCGGAGCATCCTTACAAGGGCAAACATATTGACCTGTCGATGTAGCAGTATGTAAACAAGAATCAGCATGCTCTGCATCCTCGGTCGTCGCACTAAAAGGAGAGAAGCAATTTGGCACCATGGATCATTATTGTCATACTGGGAGCTTGCGCTATCGCTTACGCATTGATTATGCCACGCAAAGACAAGGCGCAGGAATCATCGCATCAACTGGTGCAGGAGATGGAGTCAACGCTTGAACATTATATGACGGAGATTGAGCAGGATAACGATGCTTTGATCCAGCGTGTAGCCGAACTTAAAGGCGAGGCGGCTGCAACCGACCAGCGTATGATGTCACAGCTTCAGGAATTGCAGCAGCGCCTGGATCAACTGGAACGGGAAAAAGCAAGAATGCCTGAGCCTGATCAAAGTCCTGCCATGATTGTTAATGCCAGACAGACTGCTGAAGGGCTTCAGGCGCAGGGACTTATGGACAGTGTGAAAGCTGAGGCGGATCAACAAGCAACAGCAACGTCAGACTTGCAGGTTGAGCAAGAGTCTCAAGAGCCACGGCGTGAATCTATTAAAGATCGTTACACAGAGCTATTCAGACTCCATGATGAAGGCAAGTCTATGGACGCTATCGCAAAACAAACAGGCATACAGCTGGGTGAGGTACAGTTAATACTTCAGCTGGCAGAGCGGGAGGAGAGCTAAGCCATGGACAAGCGATCTTTATGGATCGGGATAGGTAGTGGCATGATGATTGGCGCCATTTTGCTTCAGCTTGCAACAGTTGGGCAAAAGGCATTGTCGGACACAAACCTGGAACCGGCACAGTCTGCCAATTGGACGAAAGAACAAATCGAATCTGCAGCGAAGAGCATGGATATGAAGCTGGTCGGTGCTGAGGACGAGCTGTATACGGAAGCAGAATGGGTGCAGAAGAAAAAGCAGGAAAGCAGTCAAATGCAGGGTAAAACAGCTTCAACCCCTAATCAGGCAAGCTCTGCTGTACAACCCGCTCAGCCTGATCAGCCACAGGAACCAAAGTCAGACAATGTCAAGGGACAATCAGAGATCAAACAGCCGAGTACGACCGAGCCGAAGGAACCGTCACAGCCCAAAGGGGCAAGTGTAACATTCAAGGTGAGATCAGGGAACAGTCTGGCTATGGTTGCCGAGAATCTGAAGCAAGCCGGTATTGTGAACGATGCAGCAGCTTTTGTTAAGGCTGGCAGAGCAGAAGGCATTAATCGCAAGATTCAAGTCGGCACGTATTCTCTCGAAAAAGGCGAGAGCTTTAAGTCCATTATCGCCAAAATCACTAAAGAACCGTCAAACTGAGCATGCTCGGACCAGGCGGTTCTTTTTGATTCCTGTGTGCTTGAAAATTTAGTTTATATAATGTTGCAACAGGCTTTCACTTATGCTATATTAAATAACGGTGTTAAAACACACGCTGTGCTAATTTTGTTGAGGGTGCTTTCCTGATGGAGAGTCTTAGCGAAAAATGATGCTGGCGGAGGACACAATAAAAAACCATACTAGGAGGTGTGTGAAGATGGCAGTAATCTCCATGAAGCAGCTTCTTGAAGCTGGGGTACACTTCGGTCACCAGACTCGTCGTTGGAACCCAAAAATGGATCGTTATATCTTCACTGAAAGAAACGGAATTTACATCATCGATTTGCAAAAAACGGTGAAAAAAGTCGAAGAGGCTTACAACTTCGTTAAAGGAATCGCAGGCGAAAACGGTACTATTCTTTTTGTTGGTACTAAAAAGCAAGCACAGGATTCCGTTAAAGAAGAAGCTGAACGCGCTGGTCAATTCTACATTAACCAACGCTGGCTCGGCGGTACCCTGACTAACTTCTCTACTATTCAAAAACGTATTGATCGTTTGAAACAGTTGGAAGCTTGGGAAGAAGACGGTACTTTCGCAGTTCTGCCTAAAAAAGAAGTTATCTTGCTTCGCAAAGAAAAAGATCGTCTCGAGAAATTCTTGGGCGGTATTAAAAATATGAAAGGCCTGCCTAGCGCCCTGTTCATCATCGATCCACGCAAAGAGCGTATCGCTGTTGCGGAAGCTCGCAAATTGGGTATCCCAATTGTTGGTATCGTTGATACAAACTGCGATCCGGACGAGATCGATTATGTTATCCCAGGTAATGACGACGCGATCCGCGCTGTTAAATTGCTGACAGGTAAAATGGCTGACGCTGTTATCGAAGCTAACCAAGGCGAAGAAACTTCCGCTTAATAGTTTTCGAACATATCATTCATGAATTAAATGAAAAGGGTGGTTGGTAGGTGGATAACCTCTCACTGCCCTTTTTTTAGAGTGTACGTACAATACTTAATCTGGAGGGAATTTATAATGGCAGTTAATGCGAGTGCAGTAAAAGAACTTCGCGAAAAAACGGGCGCAGGTATGCTCGATTGCAAAAAAGCATTGGAAGAAGCAAACGGTGATATTACGAAAGCAGCTGAATTGTTGCGTGAGAAAGGTCTTTCCGCAGCAGCAAGCAAAGCAGGACGTGCAGCTACTGAGGGTGTTGTAGAATCCTATATCCACGCTGGCGGCCGTATCGGCGTTCTGGTTGAAGTTAACTGCGAGACAGACTTCGTTGGTAAAACAGACCAGTTCAAAGACTTTGTTAAAGATGTAGCAATGCAAATCGCAGCTGCTAACCCTAAATACGTTACACGCGAAGAAGTTCCTACAGATGAGCTTGAGAAAGAAAAAGAAATTTTGAAAGCTCAAGCGCTGAACGAAGGTAAACCGGAAAAAATCGTTGAGAAAATGGTTGAAGGCCGTATCGGTAAATACTACGAGGAATATTGCCTGATGGAGCAATCTTTCGTTAAAGATCCAGACAAAACAATCTCTCAATTGCTGAATGAAAAAATCAGCCAAATCGGTGAGAACATCTCGATCCGTCGCTTTGTTCGTTATGAACTGGGTGAAGGTCTGGAGAAAAAAGTGGATAACTTCGTAGAAGAAGTTATGTCCCAAGTGAACAAATAAGACGGTTATCAAACCGACAAGCAGGAATGATTTTCGAAGATATAAGAATGATAAAACTTCGAAGCGCAAACTCCCTTATATCTCAGGAAAACAGTGACTGATCGGTTGAACGTTTTTCCTAAAAAGAACGGAACACTGCTGTGTTCCTTTCTTTTTAAGCAGGAGTCCATGCGCGAGAAGTTTTGTTGGTTGAACACTGGGAGGTGTTCAATTCAAAGTGGAGGGTGAACAATTGGAACAGCCAGTATTTAAACGTGTTGTCTTAAAGGTGAGCGGAGAGTCTCTTTCCGGTCAAAACGGCTATGGCATTGATGCAGCAACGATCTCATCCATTGCTCAGCAGGTAAAGGATGTAGTTGCACTTGGAGTACAGGTTGCGATCGTATGTGGCGGCGGAAACATCTGGCGTGGTATTGCTGGTAGTGAAAACGGCATTGATCGTGCCACTGCTGACTATATGGGTATGCTCGCGACGGTAATGAACTCTCTGGCGCTGCAAGATGCACTAGAGCAGATTGAAGTGCCTACGCGTGTACAGACATCAATTGCTATGCAGCAAATTGCAGAGCCATACATTCGTCGTAAAGCCATTCGTCATCTGGAGAAAGGCCGTGTCGTTATTTTTGCAGCAGGTACAGGTAATCCGTTCTTCTCCACGGATACAACAGCAGCACTGCGCGCAGCGGAGATTGAAGCAGAAGTGATCTTGATGGCGAAAAATAAAGTGGATGGTGTCTATTCGGCAGATCCATTTAAAGACAGCACAGCTGAGAAATTCGAACAGTTGACTTACCTGGATGTACTTAACAAAAACCTTGGCGTAATGGATTCAACGGCGTCCTCACTTTGCATGGACAACAACATTCCGTTGATTGTATTCAACATTACAGAACAGGGCAACATCAAACGCGTTGTTCTCGGTGAGCGCATCGGGACAATCGTTAAAGGGAGTGTAGATTAATGCCACAAGCAGTGAAACAACATGCCGAAGAGCGTATGGAAAAAGCAATTCAAGCGCTGCGCCGTGACCTGGCCACTTTGCGTGCAGGCCGTGCAACACCTGCTCTTCTCGATCGTGTACAAGTTGAGTATTATGGCGCAATGACACCTTTGAACCAGTTGGCTAACATCAGTACACCGGATTCCCGTACACTGATGATTCAACCTTGGGACAAATCAGCGATGAACGATATTGAACGTGCAATCATGAAATCTGACCTGGGACTCACCCCGGCTAATGATGGCAGCATGATTCGTTTGTCAATTCCTCCGCTGACGGAAGAACGCAGAGCTGAGCTTGTCAAGCTGACTAAAAAGTTTGGCGAAGAAGGCAAAGTTGCTATCCGTAACATTCGTCGTGATGCGAATGATGATATTAAGAAAATGGAAAAGTCCGAGATCTCTGAGGATGAATCCCGCAGACATCAGGATGACATCCAGAAGTCGACCGATAAATATATCGCTGAAGTCGATAAGGTACTTGCTGCCAAAGAAAAAGAAATCATGGAAGTGTAAGACAAGCGCAGCCCCTCCATTACGGTGGGGTTTTGTCTCTTTTTCCAAGCTTCAGACAAAGAAACTTCAGGGATTTTGGAGGAACAGGAATGATCAAACGGGTTCGGTCGTGGTGGAATGGGGCTGACAAGCAGGAAACGCTGACTATATCCGAGGATAATATCCCGCAGCACGTCGCCATCATCATGGACGGCAATGGAAGATGGGCCAAACGTTTGGGGCTTCCGCGCATCGCAGGACACCAGAACGGCATGAAGGCAGTTAAACGTGCAACCATCGCGGCGGATGAACTGGGCATCAAATATCTGACGATGTACGCTTTTTCGACAGAAAACTGGACGCGTCCAAAAGAAGAAGTGGATTTTCTGATGAGACTTCCGCAAGAGTTTTTGGCTATTGAGCTGGATGAATTGATAGAAAAAAATGTGCGCATTCGCATGATGGGACATGAAGAGCATTTGCCTTCGCATACCGTAAATGCTTTGCGCGAAGCCATTCGTCTTACGGAACATAATACCGGTCTCGTGTTGAATTTTGCGATGAACTATGGAAGCCGCCGAGAGATGACGGAATGTGTTAAAGATATCGCTCTTCAAGTACAGTCAGGTGAACTGGCGGTTGAAGATATCACACCTGAACTCATTGATAAACATATGCTGACCGCAGATATGCCCGATCCGGATTTACTGATTCGAACGAGCGGCGAACTGCGCTTGAGCAATTTCATGTTATGGCAGCTTGCATATAGTGAATTATGGTTTACGGATATATACTGGCCCGAATTTGGCAAACAGCATCTGCTTGAAGCAGTAGCCGAATATCAGCGCAGATCAAGGCGTTACGGCGGTTTGAAATAGATGGAGGATGAAGCCGTTGAAACAGCGAATAACGACAGGAATTATAGCAGGTGTGTTGTTTTTGGGGTTTTGCATGTTAGGGGGACCTTGGTATCACGGGTTGGTTCTGCTTATGGCTCTCATCGGTTATTACGAGTTTGTTAAAATGACCGGGGTGAAGCCTTTTTCAGGTGTAGCCCTGATCGGATATGCGGGAATCATCTCCATCGTATTTCCTTGGGAAATGGTGTGGGAGGTAAGGCCGTTATCCTTGTTTCAAGTGACATGGATTGTCATGTTGCTTCTTATGACAGTGTCCGTTGTCACCAAGAACAGACTTCCGATCCATACGATTGCGATGCTCTTTATAGGCGTGTTTTATATTGGAACCGGATTTTATTACATTGCAGAATCCAGACATTTACAGCATGGCTTGTTCTGGACATTTCTGCTGCTCGGCTCGATCTGGGCGAGTGACGCGGGAGCTTATTTTGTAGGAAAGTGGATTGGAAAGAACAAGCTCTGGCCTTCCATCAGTCCAAATAAAACCGTAGAAGGGGCTCTGGGTGGAATTGCTATCGCTGTGGTTACATCGGTGGTGTTTGCGCTCGTATCTGACGGGCTGATCTCCTGGCCTAGAGCTATTGTGATCGGGATTGCCTGTGCAGTGGTAGGTCAGATGGGGGATTTGATCCAGTCAGCCTACAAACGTGTATACAACATCAAGGATTCAGGCAATCTTCTTCCTGGGCATGGCGGTATTTTGGATCGGTGCGACAGCTGGATTGTGGTGTTTCCGTTTGTACATATACTGATGCTATTGCCTTATTAAGAGGAGATGGATTGGAAAGCAGCGGTCTGAGCAGACAGGAATGACTGCCGGCAGGCGTTGGATTCATTAGAGGTGAGGTGCAGCAATGAAAAAAATAGCGATACTCGGTTCGACAGGTTCAATTGGAACGCAGACACTAGATGTTGTCGATATGCATCCAGAGCATTTTCAAGTGGAAGCCCTGGCTGCCGGAGGCAATGCGGATTTGCTGATTGAACAGGCGAAACGTTACCAGCCGAAGAAAATCTCGGTAGGTTCTAAGGAATTAGCTGAAAAGGTAATGCCTTATATGCCAGCGGGCACCAAAGTGTATTATGGTGCAGAGGGTCTCATTGAGATTGCGGCAGGAACAGACGCAGACACTGTAGTTACGGCTGTTGTCGGAAGTGTTGGTCTTGAGTCTACGCTTGCCGCCATAGATGCAGGTAAACAGATTGGACTAGCAAACAAAGAAACACTGGTTACAGCAGGGCATATCGTTACAGCACGAGCTGCGGCGAAGGGTGTTTCCATCCTGCCCGTGGACAGTGAGCATTCAGCTATCTTTCAGTGTATGAACGGTGAGAATCGCTCCGCTGTGGCGGGGATCACATTGACTGCGTCCGGGGGCTCATTCCGGGATCTGACACGTGAACAGCTGCAGCAGGTGACCGTAGAGGATGCACTCAAACATCCAAACTGGTCCATGGGCTCCAAAATCACGATCGACTCCGCTACAATGGTTAACAAAGGTCTTGAGGTTATCGAAGCACATTGGTTGTTTGGACTGGCTTATGACCAGATTGATGTGCTTCTCCATCCTGAGAGCATTATTCATTCTTATGTTGAATTCGAAGACACAAGCATCATTGCACAACTCGGCACTCCGGATATGCGGGTTCCGATTCAGTACGCACTGACCTACCCTAACCGTATGTCTTCTCCTGCGAAGCGACTGTCTCTTGCGCAGATTGGAAAGCTTCATTTCAAAGAGATGGACATGGGGCGTTACCCGTGTTTAAGAATGGCATATGAGTGTGGTAAAATGGGGGGGACGGCAACAACGGCATATAACGCAGCCAATGAGGTTGCTGTAGCCCGTTTCTTGCGGAAGGAGATTTCATTCCTTAAAATAGAAGATATCATTGCTTCGGTGCTGGAGGCACACCGCAATGTGGAACAGCCTGAACTGGAGCAGATTGCTGCTTGTGATCAGGACAGCAGAAAGCTGGCGTCCATGTTGTAATCTCTTTTTTCCATATGAAGTAGGAAGAAGTGATTCTCTTGTGCGGCATTAGAGAATAATGATAATCTAGAGGGACAGACTGCGGTACGTGCCGTGAAGGAGGATGGATAGGGATTGGAAACCATACAAGTGGTATTTCTAACGGTGCTCATGTTCTTTGTCATCGTGACGGTGCACGAATGGGGGCATTATTATTTTGCCAAACGCGCCGGCATTCTTGTACGGGAATTTGCGATCGGTTTTGGTCCCAAATTATTCTCATATAAAAGAAATGAGACGCAGTTTACACTGCGCTTGTTGCCCTTTGGCGGATATGCTCGGATGGCGGGAGAAGACCCGGAACTGATTGAAATTCAGGAAGGACAGACAATTGCGGTTCGAGCCGTGGAAGATGAGGTCAAATGGATCTATCTGGATCAGCTGGACAATCGCAAAAATGTTATTCGCGGAGAAGTGATCTCCATTGACATGGAGAATGCGCTGAAGCTTCAGCTGGATGTAGACGGTGAAATGCAGCACTATCGCATTCATCCGCAAGCGATGCTGGTGAGCCGTGGGAAACAGACGCAGATTGCTCCGAAGGATCGGCAGTTTGGCAGCAAAACGGTAGCTCAACGCGCGATGGCTATTTTTGCAGGGCCTTTGATGAATTTCATTCTCGCTTTTGTATTGTTTGCTGTCTATGCCCAAATGGCAGGAGTTCCGGTGGAAAATCCGAAAAATTTGCAAATTGCTGAAGTATTGAAGGGCGGAGCTGCAGAGCAGGCAAATTTGCAAAAGGGCGATATCATTGAAACGATTAACGGTACAGTGATCGGTACAGATTCAAAAAAAATGGTGGAGATGATTACCGAATCGAAAGACAAGCCTATGGAGTGGACGCTGCGTCGAGGTAATGAGACGTTTAATATTACGATCACACCTCGAGCGGTGGAAGGACAGGAAGGCGGCAAGGTTGGTATTGTGCCTACACTGCCTACACGCTCTGTGGGATTCGTCGAAACCTTCAAAGTTTCAGGAGTGGCTATGGTGGATACAACCAAAGTCATTTTCGAGGGATTCAGACATCTTATCAATCAATTCAGCATGGATGACATCGGTGGTCCTGTGCGTACGTTTGAAGTTACAGGACAGATTGCCAAGCAGGGAATTGAGCAATTAACAAGATGGGCAGCTATTCTCAGCCTCTATCTCGGTATCTTTAATTTGCTTCCGATTCCTGCACTTGACGGCAGTCGTCTCGTTTTCTTGGGTATTGAAGCGCTTCGCGGCCGTCCGGTTGATCCAAACCGGGAGGGCATGGTGCATTTTGTTGGATTTGCAATGCTCTTTGTGCTGATGCTGGCGGTAACTTATAATGATATACTACGTTTAATTAACGGATAATTACGGTTTGACTACGCTCTGAATATTCAGTGCTGGTCTTTATGGGAGGACGCTGGAGTCTTATGTCAAAGGAAAACGATAAACAATTCGTGACTGAAATTACACCTCAGGGTGAGGATTTCTCACGCTGGTATATTGATGTGATCAAAAAGGCAGACCTCATGGACTATTCACCGGTTCGTGGCTGTATCGTGTTTAAACCGGACGGTTTTGAAATCTGGGAACATATCAAAGATGAGATGGATCGCCGCTTCCGTGAAACGGGCCATCGCAATGCGTATTTCCCGATGTTCATTCCCGAGAGCTTTTTCCAGAAGGAAAAGGAACATGTGGAAGGTTTTAATCCGGAGCTGCCTTGGGTCACTGAAGCTGGGGGAGAAAAGCTGGAGGAGCGTTTGGCGATTCGCCCGACATCCGAAACGATTATTGGACACATGTATTCCAAGTGGATTCAGTCCTATCGCGATTTGCCAGTATTGATTAACCAATGGGCTAACGTGGTTCGTTGGGAGAAGAGAACACTGCCGTTTCTGCGTACAAGCGAATTCCTGTGGCAAGAGGGACACACGGCCCATGAGACTGAAGAGGAAGCGCGCGAAGAAACGATGAAAATGCTTGAGATTTATCGTGAGGTTGTAGAAGAGTATCTTGCGATTCCGGTTATTACTGGTCAGAAAACCAAATCAGAGAAGTTTGCCGGAGCGGTGGACACGTTCTCGATTGAAGCGATGATGAAGGATGGACGCGCCGTACAAGCGGGTACTTCTCACTACATGGGCACAAACTTTGCCAAAGCTTTTGAAATCCAATATTTGAGCCGGGAAAATGTATTGGAGCTTGCTCATACAACTTCCTGGGGAACAAGCACACGTTTGATCGGCGCATTGATTATGGTTCACGGGGATGACCGTGGCCTGGTATTGCCGCCAAAAGTGGCACCAACTCAAGTGGTCATGATCCCAATTGGACCACCTAAAACACGTGAAGCGGTTGTGGGACGTGCCGATGAGCTGTTCGCAGAGCTGAAAAAAGCTGGTATTCGTGTGAAGATGGATGATCGAAGCGACGTTCGTCCAGGCTGGAAGTTTAATGAATACGAGATGCGCGGTGTACCGATTCGCCTGGAGATTGGCCCACGTGATATGGAAAACGGCGTATGTGTGCTTGTATCCCGGATCACGGGGGAGAAAAAGGTTGTGGAGCAGGCCAATCTGGTGGAAGAAATTCAAGCGATGTTAACGCAAGTACAGTCGGATATGCTTGACCGTGCCCGTCAGTTTATGTCAGATAATTTCTATTCCGTAGATACACTGGATGAAATGAAAGAGCTGATGGAGAATAAACGTGGATTCACACTTGCCGGCTGGTGCGCTTCGGAAGCTTGTGAGGATAAAGTAAGAGAAGTTACCGGGGCGACAAGTCGGAACATTCCATTCCAGCCTGCGGAACATAAACATACATGTCTCGTTTGTGGTGAAAAGGCGCAGCATACCGTTGTGTTTGCAAGAGCTTACTAATCAGAACAGTTTGACCAAGAGAGCTTATTCACCGGTTTAGTCATGAATGAAGAGCTTCTGTCGGATAAAATGGATCGGTGCGGGTTCGGATCGGGAACATTTTTGAATACAGGGGCTCTTCATGTTTTAAGGGGGTACAGGAGGAACACGATGAGTGGATTTGAGGAGAAGAGAAAACGGTTTGAATTGTTGATGAAACAGGCAGAGCTTCCGGCAGGTTTAACTGATCCTTATTTCCTGGATGGATGGATTGAACAGGTTGAGACCAATCGTACCAATCGCGAATGGCACATTCAGATCGGGAAGGACACATTGGTGCCTGCGCCGATCTATCGAACGTTCAGTCTGCATATTCAGGAGAAAATGAATCATATCGCAAAGATTACGTTTGGCTTTAAATATACGGATAAAGTGCTGTCCGGTGATATTGTGAATGAATACTGGAATTTGTTTCTCGAGTGGGTCACCCGCGAGATTCCATCAGTTAATGGCTGGATGAATCGTGCAATCGTGGAATGTGAAGCTGATTTGCTACAGCTGACTATGAGCGACTCTACGTCAATGGAACTTGCACGAAAGAAACAGATTGATCAAGCCATCACTACTTTCTATGAAAAGTATTTTCACCTGCCGCTGCGCATCAAGATACAGGTTGGTGAAGCGGGAAGCAACAAGGAAGCGATGGAGCAGTTCCAGGCGCAGAAGAAGGTAGAAGAGCGGCAGGTAATTGAGAAGATGATGAGCGAGGTCGTGGAGACTGAATTGCCAGAGGAAGAAGAGCAGGGCGACGTTCGTCTGCAAATGGGATATGAAATCAAAGAGCCGGCAGTGCCTATGCAGGAGGTTCAGGATGAGGAGAAAAAAATTACTCTTCAAGGAACAATCTTTGGTCTGGACCGTAAAGAGCTGCGCAATGGCAATACGCTGTTTACGTTCTATCTGACGGATTTTACGGACTCCATGCAGATGAAGATGTTTGCCAAAACGAAAGAGGATGTCAAGATTCTCAGCCTGCTGGCCAATGGGAAATGGGTAAAAGTGCGCGGGCGCGTAGAATACGACCGGTTTATGCAAATTCCTGAGCTGGCGATGATTCCATCCGATCTGACCGAAATTAAAGCACCGCCATCACGCAAGGATACAGCCGAGGAGAAGCGGGTAGAATTCCATCTGCACACTACGATGAGCACAATGGATGCCGTTACATCCATTGATAAATATGTGAAGACAGCTGCTGACTGGGGGCATAAAGCCATCGCTGTTACGGATCATGGCGGCGTACAGGTCTACCCGGAGGCAGCCAAGGCAGCGAAGAAAAATGGAATTAAAATGATCTACGGCCTGGAAGCCAATGTGGTGAATGACTCTGTAGCTGTTGTCCTGAATCCACAACCGATGGATCTGAAAACGGCCACGTATATCGTCTTTGATATCGAGACCACGGGACTGTCGGTAACGCAGAACAAAATCATTGAGATTGCCGCGGTCAAAGTGCAAGAGGGGAAAGAGATCGATCGATTCGCAACGTTTGTGAATCCGCATGAACGAATTCCATATAACATTCAGCAGCTGACCAATATTACGGATGAAATGGTTAAAGACGCTCCTGAACTGGAGCCTGTCATTCGTGACTTTGTTGCTTTTGCAGGTGACGGTGTGCTGGTGGCGCACAACGCGCGGTTTGATATGGGCTTTATTCAGGCGTCACTCAAAAACCTCGGTATGCCCGAGATGCCAAACCCGGTGCTTGACACATTGGAGCTGGCTCGGCTTTTATATCCAAAAATGAAAAATCACCGGCTGAATACGCTGGCGGACAAGTACAAAGTTGCGCTGGAAAGCCATCACCGGGCGATTGATGATACGATTGCCCTCGCGGGTATTCTGAATGGACTTATCAATGATGCAGCCCAATTAAAAGGTTTGACGATGCTGGATCGCTTGAACGATTTTGTTGGGGTAGATTTGTCAAACACACGTCCTTTCCACTGTGGAATCTATGCTCTGAATGATGTGGGCAAAAAGAACCTGTACAAGCTGGTTTCCCTGTCTCATACAGAATATTTCAAACGTGTTGCATGTATACCGAAGTCCAAGCTGGTAAGCTTGCGGGAAGGCTTGGTCGTTATATCCGGCTGTGAGAAGGGAGAGTTTTTTGAGGCGGTCCTTAACAAATCCGTGGAAGAAGCCGAGGAAATCGCGGAGTTCTACGACATTCTGGAGATTCAGCCGCTTACGATGTATATGCATTTGGTTGACAAGGGGCTTGTGGCGACGCCAGAGGAGCTTAAACTTGCGGTTCGCAAAGTGGTGGACATCGGAGCCAAACTAAACAAACCTGTCATTGCGACAGGGAACGTGCACTATCTGGAGCCAAGGGACAAGATTTACCGCGATATTACGATTCATGGCATTACCGGCTTCAGCCCGCTTAAAGATCAGCGTAAGCCGGATGCTCACTTCAGAACCACGGCCGAGATGCTGGAGGAGTTCCAATTCCTTGGGCAGGACAAGGCGTATGAGGTGGTTGTGACCAACACCATAGAGCTTGCTGACCGTTTTGAAGAGATCAAGCTGTTCCCGGATAAACTGTTCACGCCGATTTTGGAAGGTGCGGATGAAGAGATTCGGAATACCTGCTATAACACTGCAAAATCCATTTACGGAGAAGATTTGCCGGAGGTCATCGTGGCACGGCTCGAGAAGGAGCTTCAGCCGATTATCAAATACGGTTTCTCAGCCAACTATCTGATCTCGGAGCGTCTGGTGAAAAAGTCAAATCAGGACGGGTATCTGGTAGGCTCACGGGGATCGGTTGGGTCATCCGTTGTGGCAACGTTCCTTGGGATTTCCGAGGTTAATCCGCTTCCCGCTCACTACATCTGTGTGAATCCTGAATGTAAACATAGTGAGTGGTTCCTGGACGGAAGTGTACCAAGTGGATTCGACCTTCCAGAGAAACCTTGTCCGAATTGCGGAGGTAATCTGAAAGGGGAAGGGCAGGATATTCCGTTTGAAACCTTCCTTGGATTCAAAGGGGATAAGGTTCCCGATATCGACTTGAACTTTTCAGGTGATTATCAGCCGCATGCCCACAACTATACAAAAGTGCTGTTTAGTGAGAAGAGTGTATTCCGTGCAGGTACCATTGGTACAGTTGCCGAGAAGACAGCATTTGGTTTTGCCAAGAAATATGAAGAAGAACATCACAAAAAATGGCGCGGGGCAGAGCTTAATCGGCTGGCATCCGGCTGTACCGGTGTGAAACGAAGCACGGGACAGCACCCCGGCGGTATTGTCGTTGTTCCTGATTATATTGAAGTGGAAGATGTCACTCCGGTGCAGTACCCGGCAGATGATGTTACAGCCGAGTGGAAAACAACCCACTTTGACTATCACGCTTTTGAAGAAAATCTGCTGAAGCTTGATATTCTGGGGCACGATGATCCAACCATGATGCGTATGCTGCAGGATCTGACAGGCGTGGACCCAACGACCATTCCAATGAATGATCCCAAGGTTATGAGCATGTTCAACTCTACGGATGCGCTTGGTGTAACGCCGGAGCAGATTCGCTCTCCTGTTGCAACCTTCGGCGTACCGGAGATGGGAACCAAATTCGTGCGTCAGATGCTTGTCGAATCCCAGCCGTCGTCTTTTGCCGACTTGCTGCAGATTTCGGGGTTATCTCACGGTACGGGAGTATGGCTCGGCAATGCTCAGGATCTGATCAAAAATGGCACATGTAACATCAAGACGGTAATTGGCTGCCGGGATGACATCATGCTGTTCCTGATCTATAAGGCGGGAATGGATGCGAGCCTGGCATTTAAGATTACTGAAAGTGTGCGTAAAGGACGTGGATTGCCGCAGGAATGGATTGATGAGATGAAAAATTGCAAGGTACCGCAGTGGTACATTGACTCCTGTCTCAAAATCCAGTACATGTTTCCGAAGGCCCACGCGGCCGCTTACGTTATTTCAGCGGTACGGACAGCCTTCTTCAAGCTGTATCATCCGATCGAATATTATGCGACATATTTTACCGTTCGTGCAGACGAGCTGGATATCGAGCTGGTGTGTCAGGGCTATGATGCCATCTATCGCAAAATAGTAGAGATTGAACAGCTCGGCTTCCAGGCTCCGCCAAAAGAAAAGAACATGCTGCCTGTTCTCGAAATGGCGCTGGAAATGACGGCTCGCGGCTTCTCGCTTAAACCGATTGATCTGTATCGTTCCGAAGCGACAAAGTTCATTGTGGACGGAAAATCCTTGATTCCTCCGTTCTCTGCACTGGCAGGTATCGGGGATAACGCGGCTCGTAACATTGCGGCGGCCCGCGAACACGGTGAGTTCCTGTCGATCGAGGATTTCCAGCAGAAGTCAAAAGCGACCAAAACGATCGTGGAGCTGCTGACCAACATGGGATGTTTCCGCGGGCTGCCTGAGAGCAACCAACTTTCGTTGTTCTAAGCCAGGCCTGATCAGCTTGTTTTCCAATGGAAGAAACAGAAGGATCTGATTTTTTCTTCATTAGTGCGGCTGGCTCGCAAAGGATGGCTTACTTGTCACTATTACCAGACTATGTTATAATTTTTGAAGTGAACGAGATAGTACGAATTTCTGAAGAGTGGGGAAACCCACTCTTTAGTCTTTGGTATACAAGAATCTTGGGTATTTAATCATTTGCCAGCGATACTGCTGGTGTAACCTAAGCTGGAGGTTATAGGTTTTGAGCACAACGAATATTAAATCTACCGTGGAAGAAATGATCCAACCCTACTTGAACGAACAAGGCTTCGAGCTGGTTGACATCGAATACGTCAAAGAAGGCAGCAACTGGTTTTTACGGGTGTATGTCGACAAAGAAGGTGGAATTGACATCGACGATTGTGTCTTGATCAGCGAAAAGCTGAGCGCCAAGCTGGATGAGAACGATCCGATTCCATCTGTCTATTTCCTTGAAGTGTCTTCTCCCGGTGCGGAACGTCCACTGAAGAAAGCGGAGGATGTTGCCAAAGCTGTAGGTAAAAATGTGTTTGTCACAACCTACGAGCCGGTGAATGGAATGAAGGAGTTCGAAGGCAAGCTGATTTCCTTTGATAACGGGGAGCTTGTCATTGAATCAGGCAAGAAGCAGCATACCGTTTCTTATGAAAAGGTTGCCAGTGCGCGCCTGGCTATTTTGTTTTAAGTGCCTTGTTCACTTGATTAATGAAAAAGACACATCTCACGATAACGGCAAGGTGCTCACAAGTTTCGAGCCTTTCGCCGTTTTACGTATGAGATGCCATGTTTGAAAGGGGGATCAACATTCATGAGTATGGATTTTATTGAAGCAATGAATGAATTGGAACGGGAAAAAGGGATTAGCAAGGATGTGCTGTTTGAAGCAATCGAAGCTGCACTTATCTCCAGCTACAAGCGTAATTTTAACACGGCCCAGAACGTACGTGTTGACATGAACCGCAATACGGGGGTAATTCGGGTGTATGCCCGCAAGCTGATCGTAGAAGAAGTTCTGGATTCGCGCACGGAAATTTCGTTGCCTGCTGCACGGGAAATCAACCCACACTTCCAGCTGGAAGATATTGCGGAGATTGAAGTTACGCCGCGCGACTTTGGACGTATCGCCGCACAGACGGCCAAACAGGTTGTTACCCAGCGAATTCGTGAAGCCGAACGCGGCCTGATCTACAATGCTTTCGTAGATAAGGAAGAAGATATCGTTACGGGAGTAGTGCAGCGTCAGGATTTGCGCAATATCTACATCGATCTGGGCAAAATCGAAGCGGCACTGCCTCTTACCGAGCTCATGCCGAACGAAAAGTTTGTTCATGGTGATCGCATCAAGGCATACATCACCAAGGTAGAAAATACGACCAAAGGGCCGCAAATCATCTTGTCACGTACTCACCCGGGACTGCTGAAACGTCTCTTTGAACTGGAAGTGCCTGAAATTTTTGACGGCGTAGTGGAGATTCGCTCCGTTGCTCGCGAAGCTGGATTCCGTTCCAAGATTGCAGTTCACTCCCGCAACGAGGAAGTTGATCCGGTGGGCTCCTGCGTAGGTCCAAAAGGAATGCGCGTGCAGACCATTGTGGGTGAGCTGCGCGGTGAGAAAATCGACATCGTTCGTTATTCCGAACAAGTGGACGAATATGTGGCTAATGCCCTGAGTCCTTCCAAGGTGTTGGAGGTTCACGTGTTCGAGGAGGAAAAGATGGCTCGAGTGATCGTTCCTGACTATCAACTGTCCCTTGCCATTGGCATCAAAGGCCAAAATGCCAGATTGGCAGCCAAACTGACAGGCTGGAAGATCGACATTAAGAGTGAGAGCCAGGCGGAGCAGGAATTCGGTAGAGAAAAAGATTCTTCTTCAGAAATGCACCAGGATTCCGTCTCCGTCGACTAAAGGAAAGCACGGGGGGCGCTGACGTATGAAACCAAAAAAAGTGCCGATGCGCAAATGTGTCGCTTGTCAGGAAATGATGCCTAAAAAGCAGCTGATTCGCATCGTTAAAACGCCTGAGGATGAAGTGTTGATTGATTTGACGGGCAAAAAGTCTGGACGCGGCGCATATTTGTGTGGCAAAGAGTCCTGTTTCAAGCTTGCACTTAAAAATCGGGCGCTGGACCGGGCGCTGAAAAGCAAAGTTTCACCCGAGATATATGAACAGCTTGCTGCTGACTTCATTGCAGTAGAGGATGAATTTATTGCTGCACAGGGGCGTGAAGAGGATGAGTGATGCAAAAGTATTATCTTACCTCGGGCTTTCTATGCGTGCTGGCAAGCTTGTTACAGGTGAAGAAATTGTACTGAAAGCGATCCGTTCAGGTGACGCCAAGATGGTTATTGTTGCAGGCGACGCTTCGGCGAATACACAGAAGAAATTTCGCGACAAATGTGGTACTTACAAGGTTCCGCTTCTTATCGGTTGGGATCGCGACCGTATTGGGTCAAGCATCGGTAAAGATACGCGGGTGGTTCTTGCAGTAACAGACCTTGGGTTTGCAAAAATGATCTCCAAGCAAGTCGGTATAATGTCGGAGGTGGAGTATATTGAGTAAACAGGAAAACAAGGAAAAATTGCGAGTTTATGAATATGCGAAGTCCCTTAACATGAGCAGCAAGGAAATTATAACCATTCTTAAAAAGCTGGATATTCCCGTTAACAATCATATGAGCGTTATGGAGAATGGTTCAGTCAGCAAGGTGGAACAATTTTTTAAAGATATCAAATCCACTGCCGCATCCAAACAGGGTGGCGAAGCCAAATCGGTAGCCACTTCGTCCGTGCGCAGTGACAAACCAGTGGACAGCAACAAGCCGGGCGGCGGAGTGAACACGCCGAAGAGCGGCAGTACAACCGGTAGTCCCGTACAAACAAAAATACAACAGGAAAAGCAGGTAGGTATGAACAATAGACCAAATTCCAACAATAACAATGGCGCTCAAAGATCAAGCGGCCAAGACAGCCGTAACAGAACAACAACTTCCCAAGGCTCAAACCAGGGAGGACAATCAGGAAATCGTCCAAGACCGGCTTCGAGTGGTCAAGGAAACACGGGGTCCCGTCCGCAAGGCACGGGTCAACGTCCGAACAATAGCGGCGGTCCTGGCAGAACTTCAGGACCTAACAGCGGCAACCGTAGCGGTGGCCAAGGACAAGGGCAGGGACAAGGGCAGGGACAAGGTGGCCAACGCAGAGGCGGTCAAGGTAACTCAGGCAGCAACAATGGAAATCGCTCCAACAATAGTGGCGGTGGACGTCGCTTTGACGACAATCGCGGTGGCGGAGGCAATTTCCGCAATAACCGTGGCGGCAAGAACAACCGCAACCGAAATCAGCAACAGTATGTACAGCGTGAAAAAATTGATAACACACCGAAGAAAATCATCGTACGTGGTGATATGACGGTTGGTGAAACAGCGAAGCTGCTTCATAAAGATGCTTCCGAAGTTATCAAAAAGCTGATTGGTATGGGGGTTATGGCAACCATTAACCAGGAGCTTGATATTGATACGATTCTTCTGCTTGCAGGTGAATTCGGTGTTGAAGTTGAAGTGAAAATTGTGCTTGAAGATGACCGTTTCGAAAATGTCGAGGAGAATGATGATCCTGCAGATCTGCAGTCCCGTCCTCCGGTTGTAACGATCATGGGTCACGTTGACCATGGTAAAACAACATTGCTCGATGCGATTCGCTCCACGAATGTAACGGGCGGCGAAGCTGGCGGTATCACACAGCACATTGGTGCATATCAAGTTGAGATTAACCATAAGAAAATTACGTTCCTGGATACACCGGGTCACGAAGCGTTTACAGCGATGCGTGCGCGTGGTGCACAGGTTACGGATATGACAATTATTGTTGTAGCTGCAGATGATGGTGTTATGCCACAGACGGTTGAGGCGATTAACCATGCCAAAGCTGCTGGTCTGCCGATTATCGTTGCAGTCAACAAAATTGACAAACCGGGTGCTGATCCTGATAAAGTGAAGCAGGAACTGACCAACTATGAACTCGTTCCGGAAGAGTGGGGCGGAGATACGATCTTTGTAAACGTATCTGCGAAACAAAGAATGGGTCTGGAAGGTTTGCTTGAAATGATTCTTCTCGTTGCAGAAGTAAATGAATACAAAGCAAATCCAGATAAACGTGCTCGGGGTACGGTGATTGAAGCCGAACTCGATAAAGGACGTGGGCCAGTTGCACGTATCCTTGTACAGCATGGTACATTGAAAGTCGGAGATGCGTTCGTAGCGGGTAACTGTTTTGGCCGTGTACGTGCAATGGTCAATGATAAAGGCCGTCGTTTGAAAGAAGCTGGACCGTCTACTCCAGTAGAAATTACAGGTCTGACGGAAGTGCCAGGTGCGGGAGATCCATTCATGGTGTTTGAAGATGAGCGTAAAGCTCGTTCTATTGCTGAAAAGCGTGCCATCACGCAACGTGAATCAGATCTGGGCACGAACACTCGTGTAACTCTGGATGATTTGTTCCAACACATTAAAGATGGCGAGATTAAAGATTTGAATGTGATCATCAAAGGTGACGTGCAAGGTTCGGTTGAAGCGTTGAAAGGTTCCCTGGCGAAGATCGAAGTTGAAGGCGTACGCGTGAAGATCATTCATAGCGGTGCTGGCGCGATCACGGAATCCGACATCATCTTGGCCGCAGCTTCTAATGCCATCGTGATCGGTTTCAACGTTCGTCCTGAAAATCAGGCAAAAATTACTGCGGATCAAGAACAAGTAGACATTCGTCTGCACCGCGTTATCTACAGCGTGATTGAAGAGATTGAACAAGCGATGAAAGGTATGCTCGATCCGATCTACAAAGAAAAAGTTATCGGTCATGCTGAAGTTCGGAATACCTTCTCCATCAGTAAAGTGGGTACCATTGCAGGTTGTATGGTTACCTCGGGCAAAATCACTCGTTCTGCGGAAGCACGCCTGATTCGTGATGGCATCGTCCTTTACGAAGGCAAGCTGGATTCCCTGAAACGGTTTAAAGATGATGCCAAAGAAGTAGCTCAAGGTTACGAGTGTGGTATCACATTGGACAAATACAACGATCTCAAAGAAGGCGACGTTATCGAAGCCTTTATTATGGAGACCGTACAACGATAAGCAAGGAAGCATGAGGTGAACAACAATGGCTAAGATTCGTACAGGTAGAGTGGGCGAGCAAATCAAGAAAGAATTGAGTTTGCTTATCCAGTCAGAACTGAAAGATCCACGTATCGGTTTTATTACCGTTACGGGTGTTGAAGTGACTGGCGACTTGTCGCAAGCCAAAGTTTATCTGAGTGTCTTCGGTGAACAGGAGCAGAAGGATAATTCGCTTAAAGCACTTGCGAAAGCAAACGGCTTCCTGCGCACGGAGCTGGGCAAACGCATCCGGTTCCGTCATGTTCCCGAATTGATATTCAAGATCGACGAATCGATTGCATACGGCAGCCGGATTGAAAAGCTGCTGGGCGATATTGGTTCCGACAAAAACGAATCCCAGTAACAGAATAGAGGAGACGGCAATGCACACTTATGAACAGGCGCTCCAGGCAGGCAAACAATTCCTGCTGGAGCATGACGATTACCTGGTCGTGTCGCATGTACAGCCGGACGGTGACGCAGTCAGCTCGACGGTAACGGTGGGCTGGCTGCTGTCATGTCTGGGGAAGACATTCACCATGATTAATGAAGGTGAAATTCCACAGCGCATGCGTTTTTTATGGCAGGCCGATGCCATTGTGAACATGACCGAACAACCCCCGGAGCGTAAGTATAAAGCGATCATCTGTGTTGATTGTGCTGATTTTGCCAGAGTGGGTCTTTCCCGTCAATATTTTGAAGAAGACGCCATAATTTTGAATATTGATCATCACCCAACGAACAACGGTTATGGTGCAGTAAATATAATCAAATCAGATGCAGCGGCAACAGCCGAAATTTTGTTTGATTTTCTGCAGCTTTTCAATATTACGTGGAACAAGGACATTGCAACGGCAGTATACACAGGTCTGTTGACAGATACGGGCGGGTTCCGTTATGCCAATACAAGTCCGAATGTAATGGCCGTGGCTTCGCGTTTGCTGGAACATGGTGTGGATGGTCCTCATCTTGCGCAAATGCTGCTGGAGGAAGTTACGCTTCCTCAGGTTCGCATTCTGAACAAGGCGCTCTCTTCATTGCAGATGACAGAAGATGGCAGAGTGGCCTGGGTTGTTATTACACCAGATGACATGCAGGCATGCGGAGCAGTTAATGAAGATTTGGAAGGAATTGTGAACTTCGCTCGAAACATTCGTGGTGTGGAAGTAGGTATCTTTTTCAAAGTCATCAATGACAATGCAGTGAAGGCATCCATGCGCTCAGCTGGTAAAGTAGATGTTGCAGCGTTAGCACAGACCTTTGGCGGCGGCGGACATGTGCTCGCAGCAGGCTGCCGGTTGGAAGGCAAGCTGGAGGAAGTCGTGGAAAAAGTGCTGAAGCAGGTGAACTTACAATGGTAAAGCCGTTTGAAGGTGTGTTGCCAGTGTATAAGCCAGCTGGTTTTACTTCTCATGATGTCGTAGCCAAAATGCGTCGGATCCTAAAGATGAAACGTATTGGTCATACGGGTACGCTTGATCCTCAGGTGACCGGGGTTCTCCCGCTCTGCCTGGGGCGGGCTACACGAGTGGTCGAGTATATGCAGGAGCTTCCCAAGGAATATCTGGCAACGCTCAGGCTGGGACTTGCCACAGACACAGAAGATCTGACCGGTGAAGTCATTGAACGTTCAACGTCGGCTGTAGAAGTAACACAGGCTCAGGTACAGCAGGTGCTGGAGCAGTTTCTTGGTAACATATCACAGGTTCCACCCATGTATTCTGCCGTAAAGGTTGATGGGAAACGATTATATGAACTTGCACGTGAAGGCAAAACGGTAGAACGCAAGAGTCGTGAAGTTACCATCTACGAGCTGGAGCTGACCGGAATAGAGAGTAATGATGGCACAACCGACATATCTTTTCGTGCCTTATGCTCGAAAGGAACGTATATCCGTACATTATGTGTAGATATCGGCCGCAAGCTTGGGTTCCCGTCTACAATGGTGAAGCTGGAACGTACCATATCTGCAGGAATATCTGCAGAGCATTGTCTCCATATAGAAGAAGTTGAAAAGCGCATGGCTGAAGGCACGCTGGCTGAGGCGCTGATCCCGGTAGATGAAGCGATTCCTTCTATTCCGGCCCACAAGGTCGGAGAAGAGCAGATGAAAGGAGCGCTTCAGGGGCAAAAGCTGTCCGCTCGTCTGCTGGAGCCGCCAGTGGAGCAGCCTGGCCTGCTTCGTCTCTATGCTCAGGATGGCACGTTTCTGGGGATATTTGAGCGGGATGAATTGAAACCAACCGTGAGGGCTGTTAAAGTTTTCTTACCGGAATAAAAAGGAACCAGGCTTGGAGTGATGACGAGGTTCAAGCTTGGCCCATCAAGTGAAATGCAGGTGAATGATTGTGAAAACCGTAATGTTAACCTATCCGCAGACATTACAATCCGCGGAACTGAGTACACATCCCCAAGTGCTGGCAATTGGTCAATTCGACGGGCTGCATCTCGGTCATGCAAGCGTCATTCTATCCGCTGTTCGCATCGCGCGGGAATCGGGTAAGAAGGCAGCTGTCATGACCTTTCATCCACACCCGAAGGAAGTTATGCGCAAAGGGGATTACGAGGGATACCTTACCCCGCTGAGAGACAAAGAAGAGATTTTGGCCGGTATGGGAGTGGATATTCTCTACGTGGTTGAATTTAATGAATCTTTTTCAAAGTTATCTCCAGAGCAATTTGTGCATGAATTGTTACTTCCTCTTCAGACACAAACTGCCGTTGTCGGATTTGATTTTCGTTTTGGTCATAAAGGAGCGGGCGATGAACAGTTGCTGCGTACCTTGGGTGGAAGCGAGATGACGGTAGAGACAGTTCCTCCGTTTCTGCTTGGCGGGGAGAAGGTGAGCAGTTCACTCATCCGTGCGCTGCTGAAACGTGGCGAAATGGATGAGGCCAGTCAGTGGCTTGGCCGTCCATACAGCGTTAGAGGTACCGTTATTCATGGAGAAAAACGCGGGCGTACCATTGGTTTTCCCACCGCTAACCTTGAGCTTGTCGATCATTATGTTACGCCAGCCAAAGGGGTTTATGCTGTGCGGGTGAAGGTCGGCACTCAAGAGCTCGCGGGTGTAATGAACCTGGGTGTCAAACCGACTTTTCACGAGAATGGCATGAAACCGACCTATGAAGTGCATCTGCTTGATTTTGATGGTCAAATCTATGATCAGGAACTGAAAGTGGAACTGGTGCATTACATTCGAAATGAGCAAAAGTTTGGCTCGATTGATGCCTTGATTGCTCAGATTCGCCAAGATGCATTGACTGCTGCTCGTCTGTTATCCTGAAAATGGAATAAAACAAGGGATGTTTACATTTTTCATTTAAATTGATGTTTACATTTACTTTGTCCGGGCAACTATGATATAATGTACTACGTTGTCGATTGAGACGACATTAACCTTAGCTTGGTTGCAGGCTCTCACCGGCGGTGACGAGGCTAACGGCGATTATAATGAAGGAGGTGAATAGGATGGCATTGACTCAAGAACGCAAACAACAACTGATCGACGAGCACAAAACTCATGAGTCCGATACTGGATCACCTGAGGTGCAAGTTGCTATCCTTACGGAAAACATCAGAAGTTTGACAGACCACTTGCGCACGCATAAGAAAGACCACCACTCCCGTCGTGGACTTTTGAAAATGGTAGGTCAACGTCGTAAGCTTTTGGCTTACGTGAAAAACAAAGATGTTAAACGTTACAGCGCACTGATCGAAAAACTCGGATTGCGTCGTTAATTATCGTACATGTTTTCAAACTCAACCTGGCTGTTATCCGCCTTTTCTTTTGTCTAAAAGGACAAGCGGACCTCACAGCCGGGTTGTTTTGTAGATGAACATGTTGCCATATATTTGTAGCTGAGGGCTCCGCAAGGAGCTTTTGTTTTGCAGGTATGCCTTTGTTCAGCATAACCATTGCTAATGAATGCCGGACAAGCAGGAAATACTGTGAATATGCAGAATCCATTGTGATAGGAACGAATTAAAGGAGGGATTTCATGGAACAGCGTGTTGAAATGCAGCTTGGTGGAAGAAAGCTTACGCTTGAGACCGGGCGTTTGGCCAAGCAGGCGAATGCTGCCGTTAAGGTGACATACGGAGATACCGTCGTATTGTGTACCGTGACAGCATCAAGTGAGCCGAAAGATCTGGACTTTTTCCCACTGACGGTGAACTATGAAGAAAGATTGTACGCTGTAGGTAAAATCCCGGGTGGATTTATCAAGCGTGAGGGAAGACCATCCGAGAAAGCGATTCTGGCAAGTCGTCTGACAGACCGGCCGATTCGTCCATTGTTCCCGGAAGGTTTCCGTAACGATGTACAGGTTCTGAATATTGTAATGAGTGTGGATCAGGACTGCGAGCCACAAATCGCTGCGATGATCGGTACTTCGGCAGCACTGAGCATTTCCGATGTTCCGTTCAGCGGGCCGATTGGCGGTGTGAAGGTTGGTCGTATTGATGGTGAGTTTATCATTAATCCTACCATTGCTCAGCTGGAAGTGAGCGATATTGAACTGGTTGTAGCCGGAACAAGAGACGCAATTATGATGGTTGAGGCCGAAGCAAACGAAGTACCTGAAGAAGTGATGCTTGAGGCAATCATGTTCGGGCATGACGAGATCAAAAACATTGTAACGGTGATTGAACAGCTGGTACAGGTTGCAGGTAAAGAAAAAATGGAAGTGAAGCTCCATGCTGTAAACGCAGAAGTGAACAGCAGTGTGCGTGAGTTTGCAAGCGCACGTCTGGTGGAAGCTGTTAAAATTGCGGAGAAACACGCTCGTCAGGATGCGATTGACGCTGTGAATGACGAAACGGTTGCTCATTTTGAGGAGAAATACCTTGAAACACCGGAATTGCTGAAAGATGTGAAAGAAGTGCTGCACGATATCGTCAAAGAAGAAGTGCGCCGTCTGATCACACATGATAAAGTACGTCCGGATGGACGCGGCCTTGCCGAGATTCGTCCAATCGAATGTGACACTTCCCTGTTGCCGCGTACACACGGTTCAGGTCTGTTCACACGTGGACAAACACAAGCACTGAGCGTTTGTACTCTGGGTGCGCTGGGTGACGTTCAAATTCTGGACGGCATCAGTCTGGAAGAAACCAAACGTTTCATGCATCATTACAACTTCCCGCCGTTTAGCGTAGGTGAAGCTCGTCCGCTTCGTGCGCCAGGACGTCGTGAAATCGGACATGGTGCGCTGGGTGAGCGTGCGTTGTCCAAGGTCATTCCTTCGGAAACGGACTTCCCGTACACGATCCGTCTGGTGTCTGAGGTATTGGAATCGAACGGTTCTACGTCCCAGGCAAGTATTTGCGCAAGCACACTTGCGATGATGGATGCAGGCGTACCGATTAAAGCTCCGGTAGCTGGTGTAGCGATGGGTCTGATCAAAGATGGAGAGCATGTATCCATTCTGAGTGATATTCAAGGTATGGAAGATCACCTGGGTGACATGGACTTCAAAGTAGCGGGAACACCTGATGGAGTAACGGCTATTCAAATGGATATCAAAATCGATGGTATTGACCGTCAAATTTTGTCCGAAGCGCTGGCACAGGCAAAAGAAGGACGTATGCACATTTTGGGCAAAATGACCGAAGTGATGAAAACGCCGCGTGAGCAGCTGTCTCAGTATGCGCCTAAAATTACAACGATGCACATCAATCCGGATAAAATCCGTGATGTTATCGGTGCTGGTGGTAAAATTATCAATAAAATCATCGAGGAAACCGGTGTTAAAATTGATATTGAGCAGGATGGCCGTGTCTTTATCGCTTCTTCCAATCAGGAGATGAATGATAAAGCCAAAGCAATTATCGAAGGCATTGTACGCGAAGTGCTGGTTGGCGAAATCTATGTCGGCAAAGTAAAACGCGTTGAAAAATTCGGTGCATTCGTTGAAGTGCTTCCTAACAAAGAAGGTCTGGTACACATTTCACAGCTTTCTACAGAGCGTGTGGCTAAAGTGGAAGATGTGGTGGCAATCGGTGATTCGATTACAGTAAAAGTAACCGAAATCGACCCGCAGGGCCGAATTAACCTGTCCCGCAAGGCTGTATTAACAGCGGAAGCTCCTGCGCAATCCTAGGCTGCTGACGTTTGAATAACCATTGAACGATTGAATGAAGAGACAGAATGCGAATTTCTGGCTCTTTTTTTAACGTTTAAATTGCAGCGTATGCAGCAGGCGCAGACGGATTGCGGGATTTAATCATAATCCTGCCCTTGTCCTCATATGATGGGGACAAAGACGGCGGGAGGATGGAGCTGTGAGAAACCAATCCAAAAAACTGGCGGTTGTTCTCGCGGGTGTGGCAGCGGTCATGCTAATCGGACAAGTCGGCAGTGTACGTACATACATTACGGAAATCCGCGACGGACCAGGGACACAGAATGCGTTTGATATGTTTAAGGAAGCGACCGGGGAAGAATCACTATTATCTGCGATCAAGGATAAGGCAGCTGAAACCCGGATTGCTCCGGTGAATGCCAGGGTTGATCGTGTGTGGAAAGCGATTCCCGGTTACAACGGTCTGGAGATTGATGTGGAGGCGACCTATCGCAAGGCGCTGAGCGGCACGTGGAACACCAAAATTCCATATGTGTATCGTCAGATTGAGCCGGATATCCAGCTGAAAGACCTGGGTGCACATCCGGTCTATCGAGGCAATGCCAATAAACCGATGGTTTCTTTTATGATCAATGTAGCCTGGGGCAATGAATTTCTCGTCCCGATGCTGGACACGCTGGATGCCGAAAAGGTGAAGGCTACTTTTTTCCTGGATGGCAGCTGGCTGAGTAAAAATGCGGAACTGGCCAAGGAAATTCAAAAGCGTGGGCATGAAATATCCAACCACGCTTATTCACATCCGAATATGAGCCGATTGAGTGCGGAGCGGGCAAAACTGGAGATTAGTAAAACGCAGGACCTGCTGCATCAAACGCTTGGTGTGGAGAATCGCTGGTTCGCACCGCCTTCGGGTGATTTTAATCAAAAGACGGTAGATATCGCAGCTTCAATGGGCTTGCAAACGGTACTGTGGACGGTAGATACCGTGGATTGGCGGAAACCAAGTCCGGATTCCATCATTGCTAAAATAGCAAAGAAAACCGAAGCTGGTTCATTAATCCTTATGCATCCTACTGCTTCCTCGGCAGGAGCAATGAAAGGCATGATTGATTCGATTCGGGCCAAGGGACTGGTGCTTGGAACAGTCAGTGAAACGTTGTCTTCGGAACGGGTGAAAGGCAACGCGGTTGAGTGAATACTGTTTTTTTGTTAATATCAAAAAGTTGGAACCAAATGTCGATTGCAATCTGCAAGGATTGAGATCACGGCAATTATAGAGATGTAGGAGGGCCAACCGTGAAAAAAATTCAGCTGGGCAATGGCCTCAGAGTTGTAATGGAGCAAATCCCGACCTGTCGTTCCGTGTCTTTCGGAATATGGGTCAAAACAGGTTCGCGGAATGAGCGTACCGAAAATAACGGGGTATCCCATTTTATTGAACATATGCTGTTTAAGGGAACAGAGCGTTTCGATGCCAAAGCGATTGCGGAGCAGTTTGACGCCATTGGCGGTAATGTGAATGCATTTACGTCCAAGGAGTATACCTGCTATTATGCGAAGGTGCTCGATGAACATCTGCCAATTGCAGTTGATGTATTATCTGATATGTTCTTCCGTTCCAAGATGGACGAGGGTGAATTGGCCAAAGAGAAAAATGTCATTCTGGAAGAAATCTCAATGTACGAGGATACGCCTGATGACATGGTTCATGATCTGATGGCTCTAGCCGCATATGGAGAGCACCCGCTCGCATATCCGATTCTGGGTACAGAAGAACGCCTCAAGGCGATGGATTCCAGTCATTTGCGTGCTTATATGAAGGAACATTATACGATCGAAAACACCGTTATCAGCATTGCGGGCAACATTGATGACCGTGTGATTGATCTGATGGAGAAGCATTTTGGCGCATTTGACGTCCAAGGGGTATCCGAGGAAGTGAAAGTTCCAGCTTTCCAAAGCGGACAGCTTTTTCACAAAAAGAAAACGGAGCAGAACCACATTTGTATCTCGTTCCCTGGGTGCAAAATTGGTGATCCGCTGCAGTACGCCATGGTAGTATTGAATAACGCCATTGGCGGAGGCATGAGCTCCAGACTGTTTCAGGAGATTCGTGAGAAGCGCGGACTCGCTTATTCCGTATATTCGTATCACAGCTCTCATGCGGACAGTGGACTGTTCACGATCTATGCGGGTACAGCTCCGAAGCAGACGAAGGAAGTGCTGGACTTGACCAAAGAGGTGCTGAGTGACCTGGCTGTTAATGGTTTATCTGAGGATGAACTGCGCAAGGGCAAGGAGCAGCTGAAAGGCAGTCTGATTTTGAGTCTGGAGAGCACAGGCAGCCGTATGAACCGACTGGGGAAAAACGAATTGATGCTTGGCAGACATCTTACGCTGGATGAGATGATTGCCAAAATTGAGCAAGTTACGATGAAGGATATCGATGCTGTACTTGATCTGATGTTCGCAGAGCCGTTTGCACTTGCGATGGTAGGCGCTTCAGACAAGACGATTGCTGGACTGAGAAGGGATGATTTGGTTGCATTACGTTCAAATAAAGAAGTTACCGGGTAACGAGGATATCAGGCTGCCGCAAAAAATGTCTGAGCTGGCTGCCGGCTTTGATGTTGTGGCTGCCTTGGAAGAAGAGGTTGTTCTGCAGCCGGGACAGCGTACGCTGATCCCGACAGGGCTTGCGATGGCGATGCCAGCTGGACTGGAAGCTCAGATTCGTCCGCGCAGCGGCCTGGCCTTCAAACACGGTATTACTTGTCTGAATACACCGGGAACAATTGACGCGGATTATCGTGGCGAGGTGAAGGTGCTGCTTATTAATCTGGGGCAGGATCCGTTTACGATTGTACGCGGGGAGCGGATCGCCCAGATTGTGTTCCAGACAGTGCCTGCGATTGAACTGACGGAGGTTGCTGAACTTTCGGAGACGGTGCGAGGAGAAGGCGGCTTCGGTCATACAGGCAAGTAATATACTAGAAATGAAATGTCGTCCCTTTGGGACGACTTTTTTTATGTTCCGGCATTCTTGAATTCAATTCGGATTCATTTATTGTTTCACCCACCTGTGGGCCGCTGCATACGATAAGGCATACATGTGGTGAAAGGAGTGACGTCCCGATGCTGACCGGAGTCCGGATTGTCGTTCTGGGCGGAGATGCAAGGCAGCTTGAAGTCATTCGAAAGTGCGCCGAACTGGATGCAACGGTAAGTGTGGTAGGCTTCGACCAACTGGAACAGGTTATTCCGGGCATTGAGCACCGCGAACTGGAGGATGATGTGTTTGCTTCCGCAGATGTGCTGGTACTGCCTGTGGTGAGCTGTGATGATCAAGGGAAAGTAAGTTCTTCGTTTAGTGATACTGCAATTGTTTTGAAAAAAGAACATATGGCTGCTTTGCCGGAGCACTGCACCGTGTTTACAGGGATGGCAAAGCCGTTTTTGCGTGAGCTTTGCCAGGAGAACGGTCTTCGGCTGATCGAGGTGCTGGATCGTGATGATATCGCACTTTGCAACTCTATTCCGACAGCGGAGGGAGCCATCGCCATTGCAATCAAGGAAACCGACATTACAATTCACGGCTCTGAATGTATTGTGCTGGGCATCGGTAGAACAGGCTTCACGCTGGCCAAAACACTGCAGGGGCTTGGAGCCAATGTACGGGTGGGAATCAGGCGAAATGAAGACGCAGTCCGGGCAGCGATCATGGGCTGGAAGCCTTTCATGACAACGGATTTGGCCGCTCAAACCGGGGAAGTTGACTTGCTTTTTAATACGATACCGACTATGATAATCACAGCACAAATCCTGTCCAGAATGCCTCAAAAAGCAGTCATTATTGACCTTGCATCCGCTCCCGGCGGTTGTGATTTCAGGTATGCCGACAAGCGCGGCATCAAGGCACTGCTCGCACCAGGCCTCCCCGGTATTGTTGCTCCCAAAACGGCTGGCGGCATTATTGCCGACGCGTTAATCCGTTTGCTTTTGGAAGAACAGAACGCACGGGAGGTTAAATCATGAACTGGCAGGGTAAAACGGTTGGTTACGCAATTACGGGGTCTCATTGTACGTTTGAAGAGGTTATGCCGGTCATTAGCCGCTTTGTTGCTGAGGGAGCCAACGTCATTCCAATTATTTCGAACTCGGTACTGACGACGGATACACGCTTCGGCACAGCGCAGAATTGGCAAAAACAATTGAAAGATATAACGGGTAATGATATCATTTCTACAATTGTTGAGGCGGAGCCTTTAGGGCCCTCTAAGCTGCTAGATGTGCTGGTCATTGCGCCATGCACGGGCAATACAACGAGCAAATTGGCTAATGCAATGACCGATAGCCCGGTGCTTATGGCTGCCAAAGCGCAGATGCGTAATCAGCGTCCGCTTGTGCTGGCTATATCGACGAATGACGGGCTTGGATTGAATGCAGCGAATATTGCAAAACTATTAGTGGCCAAATATTTGTATTTTGTGCCGTTTGGCCAGGATGATCCAGTGAAAAAACCGAATTCGTTAGTTGCCAAAATGGAGCTGATCCCCGAAGCTTGCTGGAGTGCACTGGAGGGCAAGCAGCTGCAGCCTATGATTGTGGAGCGTGCTTCACAGGCATAGAAGAGAGCTGTAGTCAGGGCAATAACGGTTATGCGCTCGAAGAATTGAAGAAGGGTTCGAGAGACAAAGAAAATCATGGTGCACGATAGCTGGCGTGAACAGCTACCTCTAACCACGTTCCTGTTTGTTAGGGCATTCCTGCATTATCGCATCGGAACGCTCCTTAGGGTGATCCATTTGTTGATCTGACTCGTGTCCAGTCTTCTTGCGTACACAAATGGAGGAATAAAGATGCGCATTATGGTACAAAAATTCGGAGGCACGTCTCTCTCTACCGTTCAGGCGAGAGAGCATGTGCTCCGGCATGTTAAACGTGAGCTTGAGGCCGGATTCAACCTGGTTATTGTAGTTTCAGCTATGGGACGCCGCGGTGAGCCGTATGCGACAGATACACTTCTGGACTGGGCAGCGCAGAATGGGAACGCACTATCCGCGCGGGAGAAGGATTTATTGCTGTGCTGCGGTGAAATTATCTCTGCAACAACGCTTAGCAGCCTGCTCGAACATGAAGGCATTCCAACATCAGTGCTCACTGGTGCACAAGCAGGGTTTGTGACGGACGACAATTTCGGGAACGCCCGGATATTGGATGTCCGTCCTGTTCGTGTGCTGGAACAGTTGCAGGAGGGTCGTGTTGTTATTGTAACAGGATTCCAGGGACAGACAGAGAAAGGTGACTTCACCACGCTGGGCCGTGGAGGCAGTGATACATCCGCAACAGCTTTGGGTGCTGCACTGCGTGCCGAAATGGTGGATATCTATACCGATGTAAATGGTATTTTGACGGCTGATCCCCGGATTGTTGAGGATGCACGTCCATTAACCGTAGTCAGCTATGCAGAGATATGCAACATGGCTCACCATGGAGCCAAAGTTATTCACCCACGGGCGGTTGAGATTGCCATGCAGTCTCAAATTCCGGTACGGGTAAGATCAACCTTTGCAGATACAGAGGGAACACTTGTAACGCATCCGGAAGGATTCAAGGACGTACAGACAGGGATTATAGATCGTTATGTGACAGGTATTGCTTATGTCAGTAATGTCACTCAAATCACGGTGGACGTTCCTGGCGGGGCGGATCGCTTGCAATTAAAAGTGTTCAAAACGATGGCCGAGAACTCAATCAGTGTCGATTTTATTAATGTTACCCCTTCGGGAGTTGTCTATACCGTGTTTGATAGTGATTCCGAGAAGGCGATACGTGTCCTGCAGGAGATTGGCCTCAAGCCACAGAGCTTGTCTGGCTGTGCCAAGGTCTCTGTCATTGGCGGGGGAATCAATGGTGTACCCGGCATTATGGCGCGCATCGTAGAGTCCTTGACCCTGGCAGATATTCAGATTCTGCAATCGGCCGATTCCAATACAACGATCTGGGTGCTTGTCAAAAAAGAAGATATGGTTCAGGCCCTGAGGGCTCTTCATGCCTCATTTGAACTTCACTTATAAATCACCGGAGTTAGCGGAGCCAGACCTGTTTTAAGGGAGGAAATCGAATTGGACTTTGGAAGATTGATTACAGCAATGGTTACCCCGTTTAATGCAGCAGGCGAGATTCATTGGGAGGAAACGGCACGTCTTATTGATTATCTGATCGAAGATCAGAAGTCGGAGACTCTCGTGGTTTCGGGTACGACTGGGGAGTCGCCAACACTTAGTGATACAGAGAAAGTTCAATTATTCGAGTTTGCCGTGAAACATGCGGCTGGACGATGCAAAATTATTGCGGGAACAGGAAGCAACAATACAGCTCATTCTATCCATCTCACAAAGGAAGCTGAGAGAGTAGGAGCAGACGGTGTTTTGTTAGTTGTCCCATACTACAATAAACCAAGCCAGGAAGGCATGTACAGACATTTTGAAGCCATTGCTGCGGCAACATCACTTCCGGTAATGCTTTACAATGTGCCAGGGCGTACAGTAGCTAATTTGTCTGCAGCAACAACGTTACGACTGGCACAAATTCCGAATATCGTGGCAACAAAGGAATGTGCTTCTATGGAGCAGGTGACATTGATTGCTGCTGGTGCGCCTGACCATTTCAGAGTATATTCGGGAGATGATGCTGCGGGACTGCCAGCTATTGCTGTGGGAGCTTACGGGATCGTTAGTGTGGCGAGTCATGTTGTAGGCGCAGAGATGAAACAAATGATAGAAGCCTTCTATGGCGGAGACCCTCTGCGGGCTACGCAGATCCACCAGAAGCTTTTTCCGCTGTTCAAGGGACTCTTTGAGTGTCCTCAGCCGCTGCCAAATCCGGTGGCCGTAAAATATGCACTAACTTTACGTGGTCTGAATGTTGGGTCGGTTCGTCTGCCACTTATTCCGCCAACAGAAGAAGAGCAGGACTACATTAAAAATCTGCTTGATATGTAAATAAAAGTTGGGATTCTGTCATCATTTATTAATTATTGGCATGAAAGCTTTGTTTAGCGAAGAGCCGCACCTCTTAACCAGAGGCAGCGGTTCTTTTTTTTACGACTGCTGTAAGGTTTCTTTTCTTACGTGAGGGGGAAACCTACAGGTTAACGAGAGAGTGACTTGTTTTTTCTGTTTTTAATCATGTATAATGATGTCAAGTGACTGGGTGCGGTATTTTTTTGAAATTGAAAGCGACATCGTTTCAGTGGTGTGGCTTTGCGGTGAAAAGGGAAGGAACGGCTAAGAGGGGCAATTCAGATCCAACGTGTTGGTGATGGGGAATAACTTCGAAGAACTTCTTCCAAATATCGTGAATAAAGGTGTTCTTTTGCATTCATCCCTATATACGGGGATGTATGTTTGAACTACTTTTCTTAACTTACAATAAATAATAAGGTACGACGTCCAACTACCATAGGAGGTTCAGATTCATTTGTCTAAGAAAAATAATAATAACGAAAAGCTGATGATTTTTGCATTGGGCGGCGTAGGCGAGATTGGTAAAAATATGTATGTAATCCAATACGCTAACGACATTGTTGTCGTAGATGCCGGTCTCAAATTCCCGGAAGAAGACATGCTTGGTATTGATATTGTCATTCCTGACATTTCGTACTTGACGGAGAACCGTGACAAAGTAAGAGGTATCATTTTGACTCACGGTCACGAGGATCATATCGGCGGTTTGCCATATGTTCTCAAACACCTGAATGTTCCAGTATATGGAACAAGGCTTACACTGGGTCTTGTAGAGAACAAATTAAAAGAAGCGAATTTGCTGGGTGAGACGAAACGCATTCTCATTAATGCAGATTCTGAAATTGAACTGGGTTCGACGCTGAAAGCATCCTTCTTTGCTACTAACCATAGTATTCCGGATTCCGTCGGGGTATGTGTAGAAACGCCGGAAGGTGCAGTTGTTCACACAGGTGACTTCAAGTTCGATCATACACCAGTTAACGGTCAGTACGCGGATCTTCAACGTATGGCACAGATCGGAACAAACGGCGTACTTGCGTTGCTGTCTGACAGTACGAATGCAGAGAAGCCTGGCTTTACGCCATCCGAGAAAAACGTAGGCATCGTGCTGGAAGATATCTTCCGCAAAGCAAGCCAGCGTGTCGTTGTAGCAACCTTTGCCTCCAACGTACACCGGATTCAGCAAGTCATTAACGCAGCAGAGGTTACTGGACGTAAAGTTGCTGTCATCGGACGCAGCATGGTCAACGTGGTTGGCATTGCTTCCGACCTGGGATATCTGGATATTCCGGACGGCATGATCATTGAACCGGAAGAAGTAGGCAAGATGGCAGCGGATCGTGTTGTCATTCTGTGCACAGGAAGCCAGGGCGAGCCGATGTCCGCATTGACACGCATGGCACGCTCCACACATCGCAAAGTGGATATCCTGCCTGGTGATACGGTAATCATTGCAGCAACTCCGGTTCCTGGTAACGAGAAGTATGTCGGCCGTACCATTGATGAACTGTTCCGCCTCGGAGCACATGTGCATTACAGCGGTGCCAACAGTGGCGTTCACGTATCTGGTCACGGTAGCCAGGAAGAGCTGAAGCTCATGCTTAACCTGATGAAACCGAAATATTTCCTGCCAATTCACGGTGAATTCCGTATGCAGCGTCGTCACGCTGTTCTTGCTGAATCTGTGGGCATTGATCCAGACAACATCTTCATTACAGACATCGGTGAAGTTGTAGAGATTCAAGGCGGAGCAGCACGCAAAGCTGGGAAAGTGACTGCAGGTAACGTATTAATTGATGGTTTGGGTGTAGGTGACGTAGGCAACATCGTACTGCGTGACCGCAAACTGTTATCGCAGGATGGTATCCTTGTAGTCGTGGTGACACTCAGCAAACAGGATGGCAAAATTGTCTCCGGGCCTGATATCATTTCTCGCGGATTCGTTTACGTACGTGAATCAGAAGGACTGCTGGATGAAGCTAACCGAATCGTTAGCAGCACGCTGCAGAAGCTGATGAGCGAGAATGTCAACGAGTGGGCTTCACTCAAAACGAACGTTAAAGATGCATTGGGACGCTTCCTGTATGAGCAAACTCGTCGTAGACCGATGATTTTGCCAATCATTATGGAAGTTTAACATAAGGGTACACAAACATATATTCTGGCACACAGTCGCCCCTTCTCTACAAGTAATATTGGACGGTTCCTTGTAGAGAAGGGGCTTTTTTGTGTTTGTCCAGATGGGTAATGTTTCGGTGGTGATTTAAGAATTGATTAGCAATGAAAGTATAAGCTTGTTGGTAAATTCCCCATACTAAGGAAAAGGAAAGCATCACATTTTTCAGGAGAAGGGGATTACATTTCATGAATGAGCAGATGAATGACAAGCAAATACCACGTTCGAATCAGCCGGAGACAGAAGCTCCAGAGATGCCGGCACAGGAGGAGAAGCAGGTTTCTCCAGTGACAGAGTCCATTCAGCAGTTTGGGCAGACACAGTCACCGGCTGCGGAATCCAACATTTTCTGTATGACCATTATCGGTCAAGTCGAGGGACATTTGATTTTACCTCCGCAAAATAAAACGACAAAGTATGAGCATATCATCCCGCAGCTCGTTGCAGCAGAACAAAATCCGAAGATTGAAGGCATCCTTATTATTCTCAACACGGTAGGTGGCGATGTAGAGGCTGGACTTGCGATTGCAGAGATGATTGCTTCCCTCAGCAAACCAACGGTAACGGTTGTTATTGGAGGAGGGCATAGTATAGGTGTACCGATTGCGGTAGCTTCGACGTATTCGCTGATTGCTGGAAGTGCAACGATGACCATTCACCCGATTCGTATGAACGGACTTGTTATCGGTGTTCCGCAGACCTTTGAATATATGGAGAAGATGCAGGAGCGAGTTGTTCGATTTGTCACGTCACACTCCAACATCTCCGAAGAAATGTTCAAGGAACTGATGTTCAAGACAGGAGAGCTGAATCGGGATATCGGTACAGCGGTAGGGAGTGCCGATGCGGTGAAATATGGACTTATGGATGCGGTAGGCGGTATCGGACAAGCGATTGCACAATTGAATCAGCTTATGGGCGACAGGAAACAGACACTTCAGGCAGGAGGGTACACACAATGACAACGATGTATACAGTCATGCCCCCGGAGCAGCTTTGGTCGGGAATGTGGACAGAGGCCGGTGATACGAAAGAGATTCGCATGAATGGTTTGTTAATGCAGGTCAGGCCTGTAAATGACACTGAAGCGGTGATTGTGCGTCTTCTGGACTGTCCGCTCGAAGCGTATCTGGACCCGGCTAATCAGCCGGGTTCCACGGTTCCTCTTTCCGGTAACGCCGGCCTGGCATAACGCGACGAAATCAGACAAATGGTGCAGAAAAAGAACATATGTACGGAATATATTTGTATGGTATAATATTCTTCTGGGGGTGACCTGATCTTGGCCAGAAGAAAAAAGAGGAAAAAAAAGGGCGCCGGATTTAGCGGTGTCTTAAAATATGAAATTTACGGTATTGTGCTGATTACACTGGCAGTTATAGCACTATCGGGTGAAGCCACCGTCGGACGCTCGTTATCCAAAATGTTTGGACTGCTGCTCGGCAAGTTCTATTTTGCAATCCCGCTGGTGGGTATTTATTATGGTCTGATGGTGATGATTCATCGCAAATGGCCGAGCGGCTGGACCACTCGCAAGACTGGCCTGGTGCTGCTGGTCTTCGCTTTAACGCTGATGAGTACAATCTCGGCGATGCACCAGAAGCTGATTCCGGTCGGTGCGCTTGAACCGGGTGCTGTGCTGACCCAGGTACATAATGATATGCAAACGGAGCTGCTAACACCTGTCACGCCGGGGGAACGTGACTCCATGCTGAATAAGGATATTAGCGGCGGGTATATTGGTGCCGGGCAGTTTGCCTTATTTTTGTGGCTGTTCGGAAGTCTTGGAGCAAGATTGATTATGATTGTGATGTTTGTGATCAGCTTTATGCTGGTGACCAATCTGTCTTATGTTGATCTGATTCGTATATTCAGGACGAAGATATGGGATGCCGGAACTTCCATGTACAAAAAGCTGGAGTCCCGACCAGCCAGAGGCTCCGCTTCCAGTGCTGCAGGGGTCAAGAAAGGAAATACACGCAAATTAACCCCTGTACCCGTGCAGGAAGACGACTACGATGATGATGAGGAGTTACAGGATGCTCATGAAGGGCAGCTGCCGAGACGCAAGGCTCCGATATTTTTTCAATTGTTCGGAAAATGGGGCGCAGACCGGCAGGCTGCCAAGCAGGATAACAGCCTGCAAGAGGGGGATGCACTGGAATCCGAACAGGTGGTGTACCGGGCCGGGCAGGATATGGCAGCCGAAGCATGGTATGGTGAATCTGAGCCAGCAGAGCATGGAACAGGAGCTGCCGCTGTTGGTGCTGCTCAGGTTGTATCGTCCAAGGTGGACTCTGCGCCAATCATTCGTGACTTTTTTGAGCATGTCAGAACGGAAGGCTCCGATAAGGATGATGATCTCGATGATGCTTATCCGTTTCCAGATGATCTCGGCAGTAACGATGACGGCGCTGATCGGGTCGACAGACCCGATATCAAATTTACAGATGAGCTAGTCGAAGCCGAGTGGTCTGATGCAAATGGTAAAGAAGCACTGCTTCAAGGTGATCTTGATCATGAGCTAACGAATACAGAAGCGAGCTCAGACGAATCGGTGGACTCTGCAACGGGACAGCCCGCTGCAGAAGGGGAACATACGCCGCCAGCTGCGCCACCCCCTCCACCTCCAAAGCCATACAAACTGCCGTCATTCCGTCTTCTGGCGAAGCCTAACAATGGCGGCAAAGGTGGCGACCAGAAGGATTATATGCAGACTGCACGCAAGCTGGAGGCAACACTTGAAAGTTTCGGTGTGCGTGCAAAGGTACTTGAAGTGGTTCGCGGGCCAGCAGTGACGAGGTATGAGATTCAGCCTGATATCGGGGTTAAGGTCAGCCGCATTGTCAGTCTTACCGATGATATTGCACTGGCCCTGGCTGCCAAGGATATTCGAATGGAGGCTCCAATCCCTGGGAAATCCGCAATAGGCATCGAGGTTCCTAATGGTGAGGTCTCGGTAGTAACGATGCGGGAAGTAATGGAGACGGCTACGTTCCAGGAGGCAGAGTCCAAGGTAACAATTGCGTTTGGTCGAGACATATCGGGTCAGACAATTATCGGCAACCTGGCGCGAATGCCCCATTTGCTTGTAGCTGGTGCAACCGGATCAGGAAAGTCGGTATGTATCAACGGCATTATCACCAGCATATTGTACAAAGCGAAGCCGGATGAGGTTAAATTTTTGATGGTAGACCCCAAGATGGTTGAATTGAATGTATACAATGGTATCCCGCATCTGATGGCTCCGGTTGTAACCGATCCGAAAAGGGCATCGCTTGCACTCAAAAAAATCGTGGTTGAGATGGAGAAGCGATATGAATTGTTCTCCAAATCCGGCACACGTAACGTTGAGGGTTACAATAATCTGATGAAGGATAATCCGGCAGCGGTACTGCCTTATATCGTGGTCATCGTGGACGAGCTGGCCGATTTGATGATGGTAGCGGCCGGAGATGTAGAGGATGCCATTGCTCGTCTGGCGCAGATGGCCCGCGCAGCGGGTATCCATCTGATTATTGCTACACAGCGTCCTTCTGTCGATGTCATTACGGGGGTAATCAAAGCGAACATTCCTTCGCGGATTGCTTTCGGGGTGTCCTCACAGGTGGATTCCCGTACGATTCTGGATATGGGTGGAGCAGAGAAGCTTTTGGGCCGCGGAGATATGCTGTTCATGCCGATGGGCGCTTCCAAGCCGATTCGTGTTCAGGGTGCGTTTATGAGTGATGAAGAGGTTGAAAATATCGTGAATTACGTTCGGGGGCAGGGTGAAGCGCAGTATGATGAAACCCTCGTTCCCGAAGTGGACGATTCCAGTCAGGCAGCAGAAGAAGTGCAGGACGAGCTGTACGAGCAGGCTGTGCAGATTATTCTGGAGGCGAAGCAGGCTTCGGTATCCCTTTTGCAACGGCGAATGCGGGTAGGTTATACGCGTGCAGCGCGTTTAATTGATTCGATGGAAGCTCGAGGTGTCATTGGACCGTATGAGGGCAGTAAGCCGCGTGAAGTTCTGGTTTCGCTGGAACAATACCAACAGAGCAAAATAAGCTCGTAAGGATGTGACCAAGAAGCCTTCGACCCCTAGGGTTGGAGGTTTTTTGCTATGTGCGGAGAACGGGGGCTGCCATTTGCTCCAGAGATCGGATGATTTGGTGCATAGGAAACAGGCAGGCTTGTCATAATAACGGTAGCGATTCTGTTAAATCCCACAAGAGAAAGGTAGAGCGTAGTCGATGCGAAAAATGAACCTATGGCTTTTCACTGCTATTTTGCTGATATCCGCGCTGGGAATCCGTTATTTGCTTCCTGAGCATACTGCCACTCCAAGCACTGCTGAGAATAATGTACAAGCAGAGGAACAAGCACTGCCTACATTCAGCAGCAATACCGTGAAATACGGCAGTTACGGTCAAGATGTATATGAGCTTCAGGGACGTTTGAAATACCTTGGATTCTACAACGGTAAAATCGACAGTAATTTTGGCAGCAGCACACTGAAATCGGTTAAGTGGTTTCAATCCGAGTTTGGCATGAAGGCTGACGGAGTGGTTGGTGCGAAAACAAAGCTGAAGCTTTACAATGCAACTGCCCAATGGTCACCTACCGAACCTCCTTTGCATAAAGGAGGCACTGGCGGGGAGGCGGGTGGAACTTCAAATGCTGGCAACAATGAGCAGGACAATATGGGCTCCGCCAACGCGATGGGGCTCTCCGAGAATGAGCTGAAAATTATGGCGAATGCCGTATACGGTGAAGCCCGCGGAGAACCATTTGAAGGTCAGGTAGCCGTAGCTGCTGTTATTTTGAATCGGGTCAAATCACCGAGTTTCCCTTCTACGCCTTCCGGTGTGATTTTTCAGCCAGGGGCATTTACAGCCGTGGCAGACGGACAGATCTATCTGGAACCCAATGCTCAGGCCAAAAAAGCTGTAGAGCAGGCATTAAACGGCTGGGATCCTTCGGGCGGCTGCCTGTATTATTTTAACCCCAAGACGGCTACATCCAAATGGATCTGGACACGTCCTCAGGTGAAAACGATCGGGCAACATATATTCTGTATGTAATCGGGCAGGGGAGCAACCAGAAGGCATGACTTCGGTTGCTTCTTGGCTTTTGGATCGTATAGTATAAAATGATGGTGTTACGTTTAAGCTCGACAAAGGCCAGTTATCTAAATGACGCCGTAAAGGAGTTTTGACATTTGAATACCGCAGAATTTGAACGGGGCAGCCGGAAACAGCTTCGCATTCACGTGCTTCCCACGACTCGCTTCAAAACGTTCGCGATTTCCCTGTACGCCGGGGTTCCTTTACGTGAGGACACGGTGACTCAGACCGCGCTGATTCCGTTTGTGTTAAGACGAGGGACTGAATCGTATCCGGAAACAACGCAGTTTCGCGAGCAGCTGGAGCATTTGTACGGAGCCGGTTTTGGTTTTGACGTCTACAAACGGGGCGATTATCAGATTGTGCAGTTCCGAATGGATACGATTAACGACTCTTTTGTCGGAGGGGAAGAGCAGCTGCTGGATCGCTCGTTTGCTTTTCTTGGCGAGGTGCTGACCAAGCCCGCGCAGGAAAATGGACATTTCAAGGCAGCGTATGTTCACGCCGAGCGCGAGACAGTCCGCAAAAAGCTGGAATCCATCGTAAACGACAAAATGCGTTATGCCGCTGAGCGCTGCATTGAAGAAATGTGCAAAAATGAGCCTTACAGACTGCATCCGCTTGGTGAACGAAAGGTGCTGCCAGCCATAGAGCCTGCGGAGCTAACTACGGCTTATCGGAACTGGCTGGGTACAGCAAGCATGGATCTGTATGTGGTGGGTGATACGACACTTGAAGAAGTTGAAGAACTGGTAGAGCGACATTTTAGTCTGGAGCGTACAGTTTCCTCGGATTATCAGGCTCAGAAGGCGGTGCGCGGGAATCAGGATGTGAACACGGTTATTGAAAAGTTAAATATCGGCCAAGGCAAACTGAATATGGGTCTTCGTACTTCGATTACGTATGGAGATGACAACTATGCAGCAGCATTGCTGTACAACGGCATCCTTGGCGGGTATCCGCATTCAAAGCTGTTTGTAAATGTTCGTGAAAAAGAAAGCCTCGCCTACTATGCGTCTTCCAGATATGACGGGCACAAAGGCATTGCTACGATACAATCCGGCATTGAAATTCCTCATTATGAGAAAGCAGTCGCTATTATCAAGCAGCAGCTTGAAGAAATGCGCAGTGGCAATATTACCGATCTGGAGATGTCCCAGACCAAGGCGATGATTCGTAATTTGCTGAAAGAGATGCAGGATGCTGCGTTTGAGATCATTGCCTATGATTTTAACCGCCAGTTATCGGGCAAGGAGAGAACACCAGAAGAATTGCTCGCACAAATCGAGCAGGTCACCAAGCAGGATGTTCGTGAAGCCGCAGAGCAGTTCCGTCTGGATACGATTTATTTCTTGCGGGACGAGAAGGAGGAATAGTCGTGGAGAGCATTCGTTATGAACAGCTGCAGGAGACGTTATATTACGAAGTGATGGACAACGGACTGCACGTCTATGTGCTGCCCAAACCGGGTTTTCAGAAAACGTATGCTACATTTGCAACCAAATACGGTTCTGTAGATAATCATTTTCAGGTGCAAGGACAGGCTGAAGTGAAGGTGCCGGACGGGATTGCTCATTTTCTGGAGCACAAAATGTTTGAGGAGCCTACGGGGGATATTTTTGCCACATTTGCCTCTCAGGGTGCCTCTGCAAACGCTTTTACAAGCTTTGATCAGACGGTTTATTTGTTCTCTGCCACAGAGCATATAAACGAAAATATACAAACATTAGTTGATTTTGTGCAAAATCCGTACTTCACTGATCAAAATGTGAACAAGGAAAAGGGCATCATTGAACAGGAGATCAACATGTATGCCGATAGTCCGGATTGGCGGGTTTATTTTGGCTTGATTGAAGCGATGTATCAAAAACATCCGGTGCATATTGATATTGCCGGAACCGTTCAATCCATTCACACCATTACCAAGGAAATGCTGTACACTTGTTACAATGCCTTTTACCATCCGAGCAACATGCTACTGTTTGTTGTGGGCGGTGTGGACCCTGAGCAGGTGATCAGCATGGTTCGAGAGAATCAGGCGCAGAAAAAGTACGAGCCGCAAGGACAGATTCAGCGTTTTTTTGAGCCTGAGCCCGCACAGGTAGGAGAGTCGAGACGTGAAGTGCAGTTGTCTGTTTCCCTTCCAAAGTGTCTGTTTGGCTTCAAAGAAACGGATGTTGGATTAACGGGGAAAGAACTTTTGCACAGGGACACCACGACACAGCTAATGATGGACCTTTTGTTTGGCTCCAGCACACGTCTGTTTCAGAAGCTGTATGATGAGAACCTGATCTCGGACAGCTTCGGTCATGAGTACATCAGTTCACCTCAATATGCATTTTCGGCTGTGGGCGGGGATACTCCAGATCCGGATCAGCTGTTGAAACGGATACGTGAAGAGGTAGATGTCATTGTGCAAAAAGGATTCGAGTCTTCCGATTTTGAGCGTGCACGCAAAAAGAAAATGGGTGGATATTTACGTATGCTGAATTCACCGGAGAACATTGCGAGTGAATTCACACGTCAGCAGTTCCGCGGTGTTGACTTTTTCAGTATGCTCTCCTTGTACGAGACGATAACGCTGGAGGATGTGAATCAGAGATTGAAGCAGCATATTCGCTGGGATCAAATGGCTGTGTCACTTGTTGTGAGTCCTTGATGTGGAGAGGGATTTGGGATACTTTTAAGATGATGAAAGAAATAAGAGGAAAAGATGATAGAGAAGTAAGAGGGAAAGTTGATGAATGAAGTAAGAGAAAAGCTTAATGAATGAAAAGTAAAGCGTTATCAAGAAAGTGAGAGGAATGTGTAATGGGGGAAACGACAGTGAAGGCGATCGGGGAAATGACGGTACTTGTTACCGGGGCAAGCGGCGGCATTGGAGCAGCCATTGCAGAGCGGTTTGCCAGTGTGGGCATGAATGTAGTGCTGCACTATATGAAATCGCATGAGGCGGCCAATGAAGCCGCAAGACGTTGTATGGAAAAGGGCAGCGGGCGCATTATGACCGTGTCAGCCGATCTGCGCAGCCGAGAGCAGATTCAGCGCATGCGGGACAAGCTGGCTTCTCATGAGCTGCTGCCGGATATTCTGGTTAATAACGCAGGTATATCTCACTATGGTCTGCTGTCTGACGTAACAGAGGACATCTGGGATGAAGTGATGGCGATTAATCTGAAAGGCACTTTTCTGTGTACTCAAGAAATGATGCCGCATATGATCTCCCAGCGATATGGACGCATCATTAACGTATCGTCAATCTGGGGGTTATCCGGTGCATCCTGTGAGGTGCTTTATTCCACTACCAAGGGTGGCGTGAATGCCTTTACCAAGGCGCTTGCGAAAGAACTGGCTCCATCAGGCGTTACTGTTAACGCTGTTGCTCCGGGTGCAGTTCAGACCACGATGTTAGAACATCTGGACCAAAGTGAACTGCAGATGCTGGAGGACGAAATCCCGGCAGGGCGGCTTGCGCAGCCGGATGAGATTTCGTCACTTGTATATTTTCTCGCGCTGCCCGAGTCAGGGTATATTAATGGTCAGATCATCAGTCCTAATGGGGGCTGGCTGACTTAGCTGGAGTCATTACTGGCTGAGCTGGTTGAATTCGCCCAGCTGGATTCGCTGGCTGGATTGAACCCCATGATGCGCGGGCGCTCGTGCAAGGAAGATGCATTGGAGTTTTATTTCAAAAGCTCGTATATAAAATGTTCAGGAAGCACATATTACAACTGTTGATTTTAAATCTCATGCGTCAGCTAAGGAGGATTTATCATGTCAACAGACAATACAGTAGTTTCCAACTTTGACACGTGGAAGAAGTTTCTGGGTGATCGCGTGCGGCAAGCCGAGAAGATGGGCATGAGTGAAGAGACCATCAACAAACTTGCTTACGAGATCGGTGACTTTCTGGATGAGAAGGTTGATCCGGCGAACCATTCCAACCGGGCATTGAAGGAACTATGGGATGTCGGCGATGCAGATGAGCGTCGTACGATTGCGTGCCTGATGGTCAAATTGGCCAAACAAAACGCATAAGCAAAAAGATGGAGAGCTCCCGCAAGGGGGCTTTTCTCTAATGATTACAAACGGATTACAGAGCTGTTCTTGTAATTCATTTTCATTTTATATATCATTAACGTGACCCATTTTTAGAAGATGACTCCGAATTTCGTTCAGTGGACGCGTTCAGATGTTGTCGAATAATGTGGAATAATGCATTACGGGGTGTATAAATGGAAACTAAACAATGGTATATGGAATATAAAATACATAAGAACAGACCTGGTCTTCTAGGGGATATTGCCTCTATGCTGGGTATGCTGGAAGTCAATATATTGACCATCAACGGTGTGGAAGGCAAAACAAGGGGCATGCTGCTTGAATCTGATGATGATGAGAAAATTCGTCTGCTTGGAGAGATGCTCAGCAAAGTCAACAGTATTACGGTATCGGCCTTGCGTCAGCCCAAGCTGGTGGATATTCTTGCTGTTCGTCATGGCCGGTATATTGACCGTGATTCGGATGACCGCAAAACATTTCGTTTCACTCGTGACGAACTTGGGTTACTTGTGGATTTTTTGGGTGAAGTATTTAAAAGAGAAGGCAATCAGGTCATTGGCTTGCGCGGAATGCCGCGTGTGGGCAAAACAGAGTCCATTATTGCAGGCAGTGTATGCGCCATGAAACGGTGGACCTTTGTTTCCTCCACCCTTCTTCGTCAAACGATTCGGAGTCAGATGTCCGAGGATGAGCTGAATCCGAACAACGTGTTTATTATTGACGGCATTGTGAGTACAATTCGATCGAGCGAAAGACATTATAATCTGCTTCAGGATATTATGACGATGCCAAGCACGAAAGTGATTGAGCATCCGGATATTTTTGTGCAGGAATCCGAATATGACTATAATGATTTTGATATTATTATTGAGCTGCGTAACAACCCTAACGAAGAAATTATTTATGATACCTTTACGGCAAGCTACACCGACGAACTGTAAAGCTCCGTACGGAATCATGGAATAGATAAGCAACTACTGAAGAGATAAACATAAGGAGGAGATGGCATGTCTGAACTGGGTCAGCAGTTAAGAGAGGCCCGGCTGCAAAAAGGGATGAGTCTCGACGATGTACAGGAAATGACTAAAATTCGCAAGAGGTACCTGGAGGCGATAGAGGCAGGGGACTATAAAGTATTGCCTGGCAGCTTCTATGTGCGTGCATTTATTAAAACCTATGCGGAAACCGTGGGACTGAATCCGGATGAGCTGCTGGAAGGACATAAAAAGGACGTGCCTGCAGAGGCAGCAGAAGCAACGATGGAGCCCGTAATCCAGAAGCGGGCGAACAGACCGGTGGAGCGGAGCAATCGATGGATGTCTGTTGCGCTGATGTGGACGTTCCCTATTCTGATTATCGTTCTTTTGTATGTTTACATGGCTAACAACAAAGCAGACGATACCAATCCCCAAGGACTGGATGATACGAAAATTACAGACAGCCAGAAGCCGGCTAACGACAAGCCTGATCCATCAACGGACAACGGTCAAGCAGCGAATCCGCCTGCAACGGACTCGGGTTCGGAAGATACGGGTAAAGGCGAAGCAGGTGGCAACGGTGGCGGTACGGAAAGTAACGGTCAGACCGATGAACAAGGCAGCGGGCAGACTGAAGGGCAAACGGATGGACAGACAGGTGATAACCAAGGCGAACAGAATCCTCCAAATACACCTGGCTCAGTCACCGTTTCGGAAGATGGCAAGTCAGGTAACATTACAAACTTCAAGGTTGCTGGAAGTGCGGGTCAGCCTGTAACGGTGACGATCAAAGCGACGGGAAACAGCTGGCTGGAAGTGTATAAAGGAGAGAATTCGAGCGGGGAAAAGCTGCAGTATGGCAACACTGCAGACGGGGATTCATTTACTTTTACACTGGATAGCGCAGGTATGTACATTAAGTCTGGTTATGCGGCAGCAACCACCATTGATGTTGGCGGTCAAGTGGTAACGGACGGCAAAGCGACAAACCGTATTCGTCTCAAACTTGATACGGATAGTACCGCTTCATCTGCGGGAACTGAGGGCACAGATGCAAACAGTTCCGGAGATTCTACAGAGGGCGGAAGTTCAAGTTCAAGTGGCGAATAACCAGGTGAACTGCAGGGGACAATAACGTTGTCTCAAATTGCAGTTAACTTATGGTGAAGTGAGGTGGACGGCCATGACAGTCAGCTGGATCGTAACGGGTTTAGGCATTATTGTCAGCCTCCTGGGTTATTACCTGACTCCAAATGCCTGGGGCTACGGAATATTGGGCTTTGGTCTTGCACATATCCTTCTTGGTGTGCTTGATATGTTCAGACAGCCTGACCGCAGCCGATATTAGAGGGCAGCTTAACCAGCAAGCATTTTTGGTGACCGAGAGGTGTGCCAAAAATGCTTTTTTCTATGGTTTCACCCTGCTCAACATTAGACTTTTGTGTGAAGTTTACTCTATAATGTTACAGAACATATGATTAACTGAAAGGGTGACTCGATTTGAGTTCAGAAAATTCATTTGATATCGTGTCCAAAATGGACTTGCAGGAACTGACAAACGCCGTTACACAAACGGAAAAGGAAATTGGCACTCGTTATGATTTCAAGGGCAGCAAGAGCAGTCTGAAGCTTGACAAGGATGCTCTGACAATTGTGTCAGATGATGAGACAAAATTGAAGGCTGTTATTGATGTACTGCAATCCAAAATGGCAAAGCGCGGTCTTCCGCTGAAAAATATTGATTACGCCAAGGTAGAGCCTGCTTCCTCAGGAACGGTTCGTCAGCGTTTGAATTTCAAACAAGGCATTGATCAGGATGTTGCCAAAAAAATCAATATTCTGATTCGTGACTCCAAGCTGAAGGTTAAAAGTCAGATTCAAGGCGATCAGCTTCGGGTCACAGGCAAAAGTAAAAATGATCTGCAAGCCGTGATGCAGATGCTTAACGGGGCTAACCTGCCGCTGGATCTGCAGTACACCAACTTCAAATAAAAGCTGAGGTGTCAGTGCTTTTTTGACACTATATTGATACGTATATTATACTGAATGTGCATTGCTGGCAGTCATGCATCAAGTCCAGTCCTCATCGTTTGCTGACTTTGTGAAAAGCAGTATACTTCTGGAAGTCACCGAAGCGTTTCAAAGCGGTTTTGCGTTTGAGCGGTAGACTTTATTTTTTGCGTTTCTACATAGGGTTTCATGTGAATACAAGTCGAACGCTTGAAACGTTTATTCCTTGCTTCAGATGATGAATACGGGATTAAGATGAATGTTTGAAGTAATGGAGGATACAAAGGGAGGGCGTCTTGTGAATTTACCCAACCGGATTACGCTTGCACGAATTTGCTTAATCCCTTTTTTAATGGTGTTTTTGCTTGTGGATTTTCCGTTTTATCCCGAGCCGTTACAACTTGGAAGTCTTGCGCTTCCGTATAATCAATTAATTGCTGCTTTCATTTTTATCGTAGCTGCAAGCACGGATGGAATAGACGGCTATCTTGCAAGGAAAAACAATATGGTCACCAATCTGGGCAAACTGCTTGACCCTCTTGCAGATAAACTGCTGGTTACCGCTGTTTTGATCTCGCTGGTGCAGATGGGCAAGCTGGATTCCTGGATTGCTGTTGTCATTATCAGCCGTGAATTTGCTGTAACCGGGTTGCGTCAGATTGCTTTGCTTGACGGTTCGGTTGTCGCTGCGAGTGCTTGGGGCAAACTGAAGACGGTGGTGCAGATTGTAGCGATTGTTTTGCTGCTGCTGAACAATTTCCCGTTTTCGTACACAGGCATCCATGTGGATGTTATTGCAGTGTGGGCGGCAGCGCTGATCACGATCTGGTCTGGGGTCGACTACTTTATCAAAAACAAAAATCTGCTTCATCTATCCAAGGTGTAATATTTTACTTTATCCCAAGCGTAATGTTTTGCGCTGAAACGGGTAATGATGAAAGACTCATCGGGTCAAAGGGCAATAGGAGCTTATCCTATTGCCCTTTGATTACGCTCAACATGTGTACAGGAGGATACTGAAATGAAGGCAGAGATTATTGCAGTCGGAACCGAACTGCTGCTAGGACAAATCGTTAATACGAATGCCAGATATCTTTCCCGGGAACTTGCAGCCATGGGAATTGACGTATACTTTCAGACCGTGGTTGGTGATAATCTGAATCGGCTTAGTGAAGCGATCCGTATTGCGCAGGGACGCGCTGATGTTATTTTATTTTCAGGCGGCATCGGTCCTACCCAGGATGATCTGACCAAAGATGCGCTTGCGGCTGTGCTCCAACGAAAGCTGCACATTGATCGTATGGCGATGGACAAGATTGAAGGTTTCTTCCGTGAACGCAATGTAGAGATGACAGAGAACAATCGGCGTCAAGCCATCGTTATTGAAGGTGGAACACCCTTGGCGAATGAAACGGGTCTTGCCGCAGGCAATGCCATTGCGGACAATGACAAATATTATGTCGTGATGCCTGGACCGCCTAAAGAGCTCATTCCGATGTTTGAGCAGGAGGTCAAGCCGTGGCTGCTGCAGCATGTTCTTACTGAAGAAATGCCGATTTATTCACGTATGCTCAAGTTTGCAGGCATTGGTGAATCCGCATTGGAGGATCGCCTGCTTGATCTTATTGATACGCAGACTGATCCTACGATTGCTCCGTATGCAAGCGAGGGAGAGGTTACTGTACGTGTATCTACCAAAGCAGCAAGCGAAGGAGAGGCCAAGCTGAAGCTGGATGCGATGGAGGTGCAGATTCGCGAGCGTCTGGCCGAACATCTCTACGCGACCGAGGATGTGCCTATAGAGTACACAATTGTCACGATGATGTCTGATATGGGACTGACCCTGAGCGCCGCTGAGAGCTGTACAGGAGGGCTTGTAATGCAAAGCCTCACTTCTGTGCCAGGAAGTGCCTCGATGCTGAAAGGCGGCATCGTCTGTTATTCCAATGAAATTAAAGAAAAGCTGCTTAACGTGCCGCACAGCTATCTGGAAGGTGAGGACGCTCCGGGTGCGGTTAGTCCTGAGGTGGCTAAAGTGCTTGCAGAGCAGGTTCGTATGATCGGGGATGCTGATTTCGGTCTGGCAATTACAGGAGTAGCTGGTCCAGGATATTCGGAACGTAAACCACCTGGGCTTGTGTTTATCGCTTTGGCGGAGCGTGGAAAGGATACTGAAATTCATGAATTGCGAATTAACGGTAACCGTGAGACGGTCCGTATCCGTTCGGCAAAAGCGATCCTGTATCGTTTGTGGCAAAAGCTAGTTGCCATTGACTGATAAGCATGGAATGGTTTGCTTTTGTGTAATGAAGGAAGTATAATGTGTTGAGACGGAAGAACCGTAAAATGTGGCTGCACAGCCTTGTTTACGGTTCTTTTTCTGTTTCTTGAATACATTTCGATGAGGAAGAGGCGCCTCGGCCTGAACAAAAAAAACGAATGTATGTTCGAAAAAAAGCTTGGCAAACGAGTAAAAACAAGGTATCATTACATTATAAACAGTAAAGGGTGTGAGTTTATTGTCAGACCGTCGTGCCGCGCTTGATATGGCGCTCCGTCAAATAGAGAAGCAATTTGGTAAAGGTTCCATTATGAAACTGGGTGAGTCAACTCACATGAATGTGGAAATTATTCCCAGTGGATCATTGGCTTTGGATATTGCACTAGGAACAGGCGGCTTGCCTAAAGGCCGTATTGTTGAAATATATGGACCTGAATCTTCAGGTAAAACAACTGTAGCACTGCACGCGATTGCCGAGGTTCAACGCGTGGGTGGACAAGCAGCATTCATCGATGCCGAGCATGCGCTTGATCCGAATTATGCAAGCAAACTGGGCGTTAACATTGATGAGTTGCTTTTGTCCCAGCCGGATACGGGAGAGCAGGGCTTGGAAATTGCTGAGGCACTTGTACGCAGTGGTGCAGTAGACATCATCGTTATTGACTCGGTAGCAGCTCTTGTACCAAAAGCAGAGATTGAAGGAGAGATGGGGGATTCCCACGTAGGCTTGCAGGCGCGTTTGATGTCACAAGCACTGCGTAAATTGTCCGGAGCGATCAGTAAATCCAAAACGATTGCAATCTTCATCAACCAGCTTCGTGAGAAGGTTGGCGTAATGTTTGGTAACCCGGAAACGACACCTGGCGGCCGTGCACTGAAGTTCTATTCTACGATTCGTCTCGATGTGCGCCGTATTGAGAGCATCAAATCAGGTAATGACATTACGGGTAACCGTACTCGTATTAAAGTGGTGAAAAATAAAGTAGCACCTCCATTTAAACAAGCGGAAGTTGATATTATGTACGGTGAAGGTATTTCCAAAGAGGGAAGTATCATCGACATTGGTACAGAACTGGATATCGTTAATAAAAGTGGTGCCTGGTATTCTTACGAAGGCGAACGTTTAGGCCAAGGTCGTGAAAATGCAAAGCAGTTCATGAAAGAACATAAAGAAATTGCTGATGTAATCGAGCAAAAAATTCGTGAAGCCAGCAATTTGACAACAGCTGTTCCTGCACCAACGAGCGAAGAACAAGAAAAAGAAGCGGCTGAGGAACAGGAATTATTTGAAATTAATGAGTAATCATATGTCGGGTGCTAACTCGTGCACTCCGACCTGTTGAAACCTGTAGTAGCGGGCAATTATGCTTATGTAGCTAAATAGGATTGGTTTCTCGCGTGCTAACAGCCTCTGTCCATTCCGGACAGAGGCTGTTAGCATCTATGCCATCCGAATGAAAGAATGAGCAGAGAAAGTGTATTTTAACCTAAACAGAGAATAGCGGGGAGTGTGAAGATCGTAGTGAGGCATCGCCAAAATCAGCATGAAAATGATGAACATGAAGAAGAACTGCATGAACAGGCCGAGGCAGACGGCATCTCCCAGCTTCCAGACGATGAAGAGCTTGTGATTACAAGGGTAGAACGAACCAAGAGCAGAGAAGCCCGTTATCGGATTTCATTTGGCATTTATTCCATTACCGTTCTGGAAGATGTGATGATCAAGTACAGGCTTACTCGCGGAAGTACCTTTATGAAGAAGGATCTGGAGGCGATCCTGATTGCGGATGAGCGTCAGCGGACGTATGTGCAATCATTGCGTTTTCTGGAATTTAAGCAACGGACACGCCACGAATTGAGACAGAAGCTAAAGCAAAAAGAGTTCGCGACATCTAGCATAGAAGAGGTTTTGGATCGGTTGGAGCAAGAAAAGCTAATTGATGATGACCTTTTTGCCAAGGAATGGACAAGACAGCGTATGGAGGGCCAGCGGAAGGGAAAACTGTGGATACGGCAGGAACTACGTCAAAAAGGCATCGCGAATGAACTCATTGCAGAGGTGCTGGATGATGTGAGTGCTGAGGCAGAGCTGGACACTGCATTGACAGCTGGCCGTAAAAAATGGAAACAGGTGCGGGGAGACGTGCAGGAGAAGAAACGTAAAACGTTTGCTTACTTGATGCGGCGCGGTTTTAGCATTGATATGGTGCGCCGGGTCGTGAACCGTTTAATAGAAGAGGATGGGGCGGAAGACCTCGAAGATGACGAAGCATTGTTATGGGACTAGACGAGAAGACTAACAATCCTGCATTCTCTTGACAATTTCTTTCGTCAAATACTAAAATGGACATGAGTCTGTAAGAAAAGGACAACCCTTTTTCCTTCCAAAAAAGCGGTTTCTGCTTCTGCAGGTTTATACCATTCCTGATTATGGGTTCACTGGAAACAGTGGATAGTACATGTAGTCATGTACATGTGAAATGAAAATCGGCGGGGGATCGCCGTGAGTATTATTTATTCCCAAACATATGTAAGGTATGAAAACAGAAAAAGTTGACCCAAGGCGTGCCTTGGAGGAACCAACGAGGAGGTGAACAGTATGGACATTGCTATCACGATCATTCTCGTTGTGGCCGCGCTCGTTATTGGGTTCGGAGTCGGATATTTTATTCGCAAATCTCTTGCAGAGGCTAAAATCTCTAGTGCGGAACAAGCTGCCGTACAAATCGTGGAGAACGCGAAAAAAGAGGCAGAGGCACTGAAGAAAGAAACGGTGCTGGAAGCGAAGGACGAGATCCATCGTATTCGCGCCGAAGCTGAAAAAGACACTCGTGAACGTCGGAACGAAATTCAACGACAAGAGAGACGATTGTTGCAAAAAGAAGAGTCGCTGGATAAAAAATTGGAATCACTCGAACGTAAAGAAGAGCAAGTGGCAAACAAAGAGAAACGTATCGATGAAACACAGCAGCAGATCGAAATGATCTACAAAAACCAGGTAACAGAGCTTGAACGGATCTCAAACCTCACTATGGAGGATGCACGCAGTATCATACTGTCCAACGTTGAACAGGAAGTTCGTCATGAGACGGCTCAAATGATCAAGGACATTGAACAGCAGGCGAAGGAAGAGGCGGACAAAAAGTCTCGCGAGATTATTACACTCGCCATCCAGCGCTGTGCAGCTGACCACGTGGCGGAGACAACGGTATCCGTTGTAACGTTGCCTAATGAAGAAATGAAGGGCCGGATTATCGGTCGTGAAGGACGTAACATCCGTGCTCTTGAAACCCTTACCGGGATTGACCTCATTATCGATGATACGCCAGAAGCTGTTATTTTGTCGGGCTTTGACCCGATTCGCCGTGAAATTGCCCGCACTGCACTGGAGAAGCTGGTTGCAGATGGACGAATTCACCCTGCGCGCATTGAAGAGATGGTAGAGAAATCCCGTAAAGAAGTGGATGAGCGTATACGTGAATACGGTGAGCAAGCTACCTTTGAAGTGGGTGTGCATGGTCTGCATCCGGATCTGATCAAGATTCTGGGTCGCCTGAAGTTCCGTACAAGTTACGGTCAGAACGTCTTGAAACATTCGATGGAGGTCGCTTATCTGGCAGGATTGATGGCGGGTGAACTCGGAGAAGACGTAACTTTGGCAAGACGTGCAGGTTTACTGCATGACATCGGTAAAGCGCTGGATCACGAAGTGGAAGGATCACACGTCGAAATTGGCGTGGAGCTGGCGAAGAAATACAAGGAACATCCAGTGGTTATTAACAGTATCGCTTCCCACCACGGGGATTGCGAAGCAACTTCGGTTATTGCAATGCTGGTTGGCGCAGCAGATGCGCTGTCGGCAGCAAGACCAGGTGCACGCCGTGAAACACTGGAAACGTATATCAAACGACTGGAGAAACTGGAAGAAATTTCAGAATCCTTCGAAGGTGTCGAGAAATCGTACGCTATTCAGGCTGGACGCGAAGTTCGTGTCATGGTGCAGCCTGAGAAGATTGATGATGCTGAAGCCTTCCGTCTCGCACGTGATATTACGAAGATGATCGAGAATGAACTCGATTATCCAGGTCATATCAAAGTTACCGTCATCCGGGAAACCCGTGCGGTTGAATACGCAAAATAAAGGATTACTGAAAAGTGGCCGCATCTGCGTGCCACTTTTCCTGTTCATAAGCGATGCAGGAACTTGAGGAGGCAGTATTCGTGAAAGTTTTATTTATTGGAGATATTGTAGGAAATGTAGGTCGTAAAGCGCTCAAGGAAAATTTGCCTTACCTGAAATCGAAATATAAACCTCATGTCATCATTGTCAATGGGGAGAATGCAGCAGCAGGGCGCGGCATTACAGGTGCCATTGCAAACGAATTTTTTAATTGGGGTGTGCATGGCATCACGCTGGGCAACCATACTTGGGACAATAAGGACATTTTTGATTTTATAGATGATGAACCTCGCATGATCAGACCTGCAAACTTCCCACCAGGTACACCGGGCCGCGGATATACGGTGGTCAAGGGCGAAGGCAAGGAACTTGCCATTGTGAACCTGCAGGGCAGAACGTTCCTGCCAGCGATTGATTGCCCATTTCGTGCAGCGGACGAGATTGTAGACGAGCTGCGCAAAAACTATAAGTGTATTCTGGTAGATATGCACGCAGAAGCAACTTCGGAGAAGATTGCCATGGGATGGCATCTGGATGGGCGCGCCTCCTTTGTTGTAGGTACACATACCCATGTGCAAAGTAATGACGAACGGATTCTGCCTGGAGGCACAGCGTATTTGACAGATGCAGGCATGGTAGGACCACGTGATGGCATCCTTGGAATGGAACGTGAGGCGGTGCTGCGCAAGTTCTATACCCAGCTTCCCGTGCGGTTTGTCGTCGATGACGGGAAGTGGCACTTCCATGGTGCTGTTGTTGATATTGACGAAGCGACCGGGGCGGCAACGCGCATTGAGAAGATTCGTTTGATGGAAGATGAGTGGCGCATGGAATAGGGGTATTGTCCCATTTTGCCAGGCAACTCTGCTAAAAAGAAGGAATTTTTTTGCCTCCCGCGAATAACATCTAGTAAGTGGAAACAAACTTTCAACATTCCCAGGGAGGTACTTACCATGGATGTATTAAAAGTTTCAGCAAAGTCCAACCCTAACTCTGTAGCCGGCGCTCTTGCAGGAGTTCTTCGTGAACGTGGAAATGCTGAACTGCAGGCAATTGGAGCGGGAGCACTGAACCAAGCCATTAAAGCGGTAGCGATTGCCCGGGGATTTGTAGCACCAAGCGGAGTTGACCTGATTTGTATTCCAGCTTTTACAGACATTGTGATTGACGGTGAGGACCGAACGGCCATCAAGCTGATTGTGGAGCCCAGATAATACATGTATCAAGCGTATGCATGAGCCTGTTTACGAATGAAGTAGACAGGTTTTTTTGCGTTATTTTCAGACATTCGGCAGATGAATGGGGTAATTTACAGTTAACAGGGGGATGAGAGATGTCGAGAAAGAACTGGCGTATAGCTGATTTTCATTGTGATGCACTGAGTAAACTGCTGATGAAGCCTGAGCTTTCATTCGAGACTGCTTCTGAGCTGGATGTGAATTTGCAGCAAATGCACGAAGGTGGAGTAAATCTGCAGGCGTTTGCGATTTATTTACCCGAGGTGCTGGGCCGAGGCAAGTTTGAACATGTGATGGGACAACTGGAGCTGTATCGTAAAAAGGTGGAGTACAGCGCAGAGCTCTCCAGTGGGGTTCAAACGCTGCTTTGGCGAGAACAGGTTGTACAGATTCAACGGGATGCGGAAAGCAAACCATGGGGCCTTATTACGCTTGAGGGTGTGGATGGGCTTGAGGGCAACCTTTTTTATCTCGAACTGTGTTTTCAGATGGGCGTGCGCATCGTTGGGCTCACTTGGAATCACGCGAACTGGGCTGCGGATGGCATTATGGAGAAGCGCGGAGCGGGTCTGACTGCTAAAGGCAGGGAACTGGTGCATCTTTGCAACCGGACGGGGATGCTGCTGGACGTATCTCATTTATCGGAAAAAGGGTTCTGGGAACTGGCCGATTTGAGCGAACGCCCCTTCATAGCCTCTCATTCGAACAGCTACAATGTATGCCCGCATGTACGTAATCTGAAGGATGATCAGATCCAGGCTATCATCGCGAGAGAAGGACGCATTGGTCTGACCTTTGTACCCTGGTTTGTCCGGGAGGAGGAGAAAGTCCGTATAGAGGATTTACTGCCGCACATTGAGCACATCTGTTCACTTGGCGGGGCTCATCACTTGATGATGGGTTCAGATTTTGACGGAATATCTGTGAAAATTCAAGGGCTGGAAAATGCGGGATGTTATCCTAAGCTGACTGAAGTTTTACTGAAGCACTATGACGAAGCTCTTGTGCACGGATGGTTATGGGGGAATGCGATGCGGTATCTGGGGGAACACTTGCCAGAGAGAAGACCATAAGAGACTTAAAATGGAAAACCTATTGATAAAATAAGTGTATTTCATGAATTTTCAAGCAGTTCGTTTTCATTTCACGATAAAAAGGAGTATAATACCACTTGGATTGTTAAGAGCCTGTCTACGGGCCATAGATAAACAAGGAGTGAATTTAGGATGAGTAAAACAGTACCTGTGGGCGTATCTGCCCGACACATTCATGTATCCCAAGAGCACGTTGATATTTTATTTGGCAAAGGTTATGAACTGACTGAATTTAAACCACTGTCCCAGCCAGGCCAATATGCTGCTAACGAAACAGTAGCGGTCATTGGTTCCAAGGGGCAGTTTGATAAAGTGCGTATTCTCGGCCCTGTTCGTCCTGAAACACAGCTGGAAATCTCCATGACAGATTCTTTTGCCATTGGTGTTAAAGCACCTGTGCGTGAATCCGGAAGCATCGAAGGTACACCAGGCATTACAATCAAAGGACCAGCAGGCGAAGTAACAATCGACAAAGGAGTTATTGTTGCGGCTCGTCACATTCACTTCCACACGTCCGATGCTGCTAAATGGGGCATTGAAGACAAACAAATGCTGAAAGTACGTTTGGGTGGAGAACGCGGTCTGGTACTCGAAAATGTACTGGCTCGTGTATCCGACTCCTTTGCACTGGATATGCATATTGATACAGATGAAGCCAATGCTGCGGGCGCACGTAATGGTGACACAGCTGAAATCATCGACTAATTGACCTTAGACTACCTTTCATCAGTGCAGGCTGTATGAGGGGGAATCCCAAAGTGTTTGAAAGAAACCTGAGTGTTCTGGTGCAGACAGTTCTTTTGTTGAACTGCTCTCCAGGCTGCTCAGGTTTTTTGGTATTGAATGGCTCTGGTTTTTTGTTGTGTAAACGAAGGGGCATTTTGTTGCGGAAAATGGGATAAGCAGAGTATTCTGCCGGCAAAACTGATAAGGCAGCAGCGCTGTTTGCAGGTGGAACTGCAGCCCAATTCATGTTATAATTTGCTGTAATGCTCTTTTGATGCATGAGAATTGAAATGCTTGCAAAACAATGAAGAATTGAACGCTTTTTATGAATAGAGGCTGTAAGGAGTGACCGAAGGAAATGGCTAAAGACTCAAAAAAGGATTACTCCCAATATTTTGATTTCTCCGATGCCAAAGTAATTTCGCAAGATGAATTCAGCAAAAAAATTAGAATTCGTGGCCGTGAGATTAATATCAAGGCGGAACCGAACCATCGTCAGGAGAAACAAAGGGGCAAGGAAGATATTCAGGTTCTGTATGACACTGCCGTTCCTGATGAACTCAGGTCCATCGGAAAGGGCAAGCGTTATATCGTATATACCTATGGATGTCAGATGAATGAGCATGACTCAGAGACGATTAAGGGCTTGCTCGAAACGATGGGGTATGAAGCGACAGAGGATCGCAAAGAGGCGGATATTATTCTGCTTAACACTTGCGCGATTCGTGAGAATGCAGAGGACAAGGTGTTTGGCGAGCTGGGTCATATGAAAACGCTAAAGCTTGAAAACCCGGGCCTGCTGCTCGGAGTATGCGGATGTATGTCTCAGGAAGAAGGCGTCGTTAACCGGATCATGCAGAAGCATGGTTTTGTTGATATGATCTTTGGTACACACAATGTACACCGTCTGCCATACCTGATCCAGGAAGCGATCTTCAGCAAAGAGATGGTTGTTGAGGTATGGTCCAAGGAAGGCGACATTATCGAGAACCTGCCGAAAAAACGTGAGGGCATGCGCGGCTGGGTGAACATTATGTACGGCTGCGACAAGTTCTGTACATACTGCATTGTGCCGTTTACCCGGGGTAAGGAGCGCAGCCGCCGTCCAGAGGACGTTATTGCGGAAGTGAGAGAGCTTGCCAGACAAGGATTCAAGGAGATCACACTGCTGGGTCAGAATGTGAATGCGTATGGTAAGGACTTCACAGATCTGAAGTACAGCTTCGGTGACCTGATGGACGATATTCGCAAAATAGATATACCGCGTGTACGCTTTACAACAAGCCACCCGCGTGATTTCGATGATCATCTGATTGAAGTGCTTGCCAAGGGTGGCAATTTGGTGGAGCATATCCACCTGCCAGTACAATCAGGAAGCACAGAAGTGCTTAAACGTATGAGCCGGAAGTATACCCGGGAACACTATCTGAATCTGGCAGCAAAGATCAAAGCGGCTATTCCCGACGTTGTTTTGACGACCGATTTCATCGTGGGCTTCCCTGGTGAAACGGATGAGCAGTTTGAGGATACTCTTTCACTAGTCCGTGAGGTTGGTTATGATTTTGCATATACGTACATCTATTCTCCACGCGAAGGCACACCTGCAGCAGTGATGGAGGATAATGTTCCGATGGAAGTGAAGAAGGAACGTCTGAAACGCCTGAACGAAACGATCAACGAGTACAGCCACCGCAGCAATGAACAGCAGCGCGGCAAAATTGTTGAAGTGCTTGTAGAAGGCGAGAGCAAACGAAACTCGACAGTTCTGGCTGGACGTACGCGCAGCAACAAGCTGGTGCATTTTGAAGGGCCTAAAGAATTGATCGGTACGTTTGTGCAGGTGGAAATTACCGACCCGATGACGTTTTATATTCGCGGCAATTTGCTTACCGAACCCGTAGCCGCTAATCAGTAGGAAAAGAGCTGACTATAGGGGCGAGTACCCAAGCCGTACTATACAAAACTCACCGAACAGGATGAGAGTTTCAGGTTCAATATCATGGTTTGGATTTTGGCTTGCTGTAGCGGAGGGGAAGGAAGCGATTCTGAAGAAACGAAGTGTTCGCCTTTATCCGCGGATTTTCCCCTTTGAGAAGGGGATCAGAAAAAAATCCGGGGATAACAGCGATCGGAAGAACGATCCGAACCCGAAGCGTCTACTCAAGTCGGACTATACAAAACTCACCGAACAGGATGAGAGTTTCAGGTTCAATATCATGGTTTGGACTTTGGCTTGCTGTAGCGGAGGGGAAGGAATCGATTCTGAAGAAGCGAAGCGCTCGCCTTTATCCATGGATTTTCCCCTTTGAGAAGGGGATCAGAAAAAAATCCGGGGATAACAGCGATCGGAAGAACGATCCGAACCCGAAGCGTCTACTCAAGTCGGACTATACAAAACTCACATAACAGGATGAGAGTTTCAGGTTAAATATCAGGTTTGGACTTCGGCTTGCTGTAGCGAAGGGGAAGGAAGCGATTCTGAAGAAACGAAGTGTTCGCCTTTATCCGCGGATTTTCCCCTTTGAGAAGGGGATCAGAAAAATCCGGGGATAACAGCGATCGGAAGAACGATCCGAACCCGGAGCGTCTACTCAAGCCGAAGTCCAAACATAGGGTTTTAACCGCATTCTCATCATATATCATCTCATACGAATGGAGCGATCTCAGTGGCGCAGGAAGAAGTGCAGTACAACCATTATGGAATGCCTACCTACGATACGCGCAATCTGGTTATACGCGACGACATTATGGGAAAGGCCAAAGAACTGGCGGACATGCTCGGAACGAGCGAGGAAGTGAAGCAGTTCCAGCAGGCGGAGGCCAAAATTCGAGATCATGAGCGCATTCAGCAATTGATTGCAACGATCAAGAAAAAGCAGAAGGAAATTGTTGCTTTTGAAAGCTTCAACAATAGTGCGATGGTTAGCAAAATTGAGCAGGAAATTGATGAATTGCAAAACGAACTGGACAGTATTCCTTTAGTGACGGAATTCCAGCAAAGTCAAAGTGATATCAATTATCTGCTTCAGCTTGTCATTTCTGTCATTCGGGATACAGTATCCGAAAAAGTCAATGTCGAAGCCGGAACGGATTCACCTCCAACCAGCTGCGGTTAAAAGAACGGAAGGGTGCGGACGCAGTCCGCGCCTTTTTTGACATCGGCGGGCTGAGAGGCACGCATCAGGTAAACTAATCGAGTTCAGGTACGGAGCGGTGATCATCTGCACACATCAGAAAGATTGAAGGGTCATGCTCCACGCTGTGGGGTTATTTGGTTTTGGGTACGTGTGGCGCATGCAGAGGCATACAATACATGTGAAGACAGTACACGTATTAACGAATAAATATAATGACAACTAGAGCTGGTCAGACAACAAGCGGCAAAAGGAGAAATGAAACATGAGCATTTTGGACAAAATGGTGAAAGACGGAGACGGACGTTTTTGGGGATTTCTTGGATGTCGTTATATTAAAGGAAGTAACCAAGAGGTTCAGATTGCGCTCACAGCGGGCGAGCAACATACCAATTCGATGGGCATTATTCATGGTGGCGTGCTGACCTCATTGATGGATCAGGCGATGGGAATGGTCGCCACAGCAGCGATGGAGGTTGATGGTTGCGTAACAACTAACCTGAATGTGCATTTTCTTGCGCCGATGAGGCAGGGTGAATTAATCGTAACGTCGAGTGTGCTGCATCAGGCAGGACGCAGCATCACAACTCAATCCGAGGTGCGGGATGAATCTGGTACGCTGGGATGTATGGCTACAGCCACATTCCGTGTAGCAAAACCGAGAGGTTGAAGACAGAAATTTGAATCATCGGTTGACAAAAAATATTATTATGTCATAATGAGATTATCAAAATGAAAATAGTCGGTGGTGCCCATGAGCGAAAATAACAAACATGTTAACACGGAACCAGATCAGGATGAAATGGAAGCACGAAACTACAGCTCCAAGAAATATCGCACCCCGGATGGGGTTCCAGCGGACATCGTTATGTTCACGCTGACGAAGAGGGAACGCAAGACGGTAACGAAAACCCTCCCGATTCGGGAGTTGAAGGTTATGTTAATTAAACGTAAGGGCTGGCCTTTTGCAGGGCGATGGGCATTGCCTGGTGGTTTTTGCCAAGAGAATGAGTCCATATACGGCGCAGCAAAGCGAGAATTGATGGAAGAAACCGGCGTTGACGGTGGACACCTGGAGTATCTGAACGTGTATAGTCAACCGGGACGTGACCCAAGGGGCTGGATCATCTCACACGCGTTCTTCGCTCTTGTAGAGGAATGGATGCTTGAACACCGGCAGGCAGCGGATGATGCCCAGGATGTCGGATTGTTTACCATTCAAGAAGCGCTGGAAGAGCTTGAGCTGGCTTTTGATCACAGAACGATCATTGAAGATGCGTACAGACGGATACAGCAGCAGATGCTGGAGACCACGATTGCGAGACAGTTTCTTCCACGTGATTTTACGTTAAGTGAATTATATCAGGTTATCCAGAGTGTGGTGCCGGATTTCGAAGAGCCTAATTTTATTCGTAAAATTACTTCAACACGCAGTCGTAAAGGCATTGTCGAGGAAGTGCGTGATGAGGAGGGCAATCTGGTCAGCTCCAATCAATACTCTCAGCGCCCGGCACAGCTGTACAGGTTTACAGAGCTTGTACCACGTTTATCAATTTACACGTAAAACACGGAAAATGCATTCAACCATATTCAAAACCAAGGGAGTGTGGACGATGAAAGCATTAATTGTTATTGATTTTACCCGGGATTTTGTTACAGGTGCGCTGCCTGTAGGTCAGCCTGCGGTGGATATTCAGGAGACGGTTGCGGCGATTACGGAGGCATACTGTAATAACAAAGACGAAGTCGTGATGGCTGTAGACCTGCATGAAGCCAATGATCCGTACCATCCGGAAACAGTGCTTTTTCCACCTCATAACATTCGCGGTACGGAAGGCAGAGCGCTGCATGGCCGTTTGGCCGAGGTGATGGAGAAACGCAAAAGCGAGATTCGGTGGATGGATAAAACGAGATACAGCGCGTTCTGCGGCACAGACCTGGAACTCAAGCTGCGTGAACGAGGTATCACGGATATCGCACTGATCGGGGTATGTACGGACATATGTGTATTGCATACTGCTGTGGATGCCTATAACAAAGGATTTCATATTACGATTTATGAAGATGCCGTAGCGAGCTTTAACCCGGCAGGGCATGACTGGGCGCTTGGTCATTTCCGTTCCAGTATGGGTGCACAGGTGGTTAAGGCAAGTGAAACGATATTGGCCTGATTCGTCAGCGAGTATTGCGGTGTAATCAGCTTTAAGCCCGTCTTCAGGTATGTACCTGGAGAGCGAGCGGAAGTCAGAGAGGATGAGACAAATGCAGACAACAAGCCTGGCTTTACATACGGATAAATATCAGATCAACATGATGTATGCGCACTGGGTTAATGGTACACATAAACGGAAGGCGGTATTTGAAGCCTATTTCCGCAAGCTTCCTTTTGGCAACGGATATGCCGTATTTGCCGGACTGGAGCGTATTGTGAATTATATCAGCCAGCTTCGCTTCACGATGGAGGACATCAAATTTTTATCCAAACAACCAGAGAATTATGATCCGGTCTTTCTGGAGGAATTGCTTCAGTTCTCGTTCCAGGGAACGATTCATTCCATGAAGGAAGGTGCAATTGTTTTTCCTGACGAGCCGCTTATTCGGGTTGAAGGCACCATTATGGAGACACAACTGGTCGAGACGGCCATCCTGAACTTTATGAATTACCAGACACTCATCGCTACAAAGGCTTCCCGCATTAAACAGGTCGCACAGCAGGATACGCTGCTTGAGTTTGGAACACGTCGTGCACAGGAAGCGGATGCTGCCATCTGGGGCGCACGAGCTTCGTATGTAGCCGGATTCCATGCCACATCCAATATGCTCGCAGGTGAACAGTTTGGCATTCCGACAGCGGGCACACACGCACATTCCTGGGTGCAGAGCTTTATGACCGAGCAGGAGGCGTTTGATGCGTATGCAAGAGTGCTGCCGGATCAGGTGACGCTGCTGGTGGATACGTTTGATACACTGAACAGCGGTGTTCCACATGCGATCAAAACAGCGAAATGGCTGGAGAGCCAGGGCAAAAAGATGAACGCCATTCGTCTGGATAGCGGTGACCTGGCTTATCTTTCTATTCAGGCTCGGCAGATGCTGGATGAAGCGGGACTGGATTATGTGAAAATCGTAGCCTCGAATGATCTCGATGAAAATACCATTTTCAACTTGAAAGCTCAAGGTGCTCGAATCGACACATGGGGTGTCGGTACACAATTGATTACCGCCTCAGACCAGCCATCTTTGGGCGGTGTATACAAGCTGGTAGAGCGTGAAGTGAACGGCGAGATGCTACCAACGCTGAAAATATCTGCGAATCCCGAGAAGGTATCCACTCCAGGCAAAAAAGAGGTTTTTCGGATCATAGATCCAAAGCATGGTAAAGCGATTGCAGATTATATCTGCTATCCGGGCGAAGAGCAGCCGCTTCAAGGCGGACCGCTCAAGCTGTTCAATCCGCTGCACCCTTACCTCAAAAAGACGGTTACCCGCTATGAAGCGGTGAATATGCTGGAGCCGATCTTTGTTAATGGTCGCAAAGTATATGAACTGCCTACGCTCGATGAGATTCGCGCATACCATAAGGAGCAGCTGAATTTGTTCTGGCCGGAGTACCAACGGAAGCTGAACCCGGAGATTTACCGTGTGAACATCAGCCCGGCGGCATGGAATATGAAGCAGAAGCTGATTGCTGAACATGTGAAATCTAACGAAGAATAGATGAATGAACGGATCTACAGCATACATCCAGAAGGCATAACCAGTGCAAACGAAGACTGGCTTATGCCTTTTTCATATGAACAGGATATGAACCAGGCTAGGCGATAAGTACACCACCTCTGCAACAATGACATGTGTGCAGCTTCATAGAGGTTTGAGGCAGGATGAGGTATATTATTTCTCGGGAAAGCGCAGGAAACGTCAAATCCCGCCACATTCCGAAATACGTTGCCGATATGCTTGAATTCGGCCAGATTATCTTGAAATATGTATTTAAAAGATGGAAGGCGATATACAGCTCCTTGAGATGATCTTGTTTCAATCTGCTGACAGCAGGGGATGAAAAGGGTGAGGAGGGATGTGTATGAGATACATACTTTGGCTGCTCTGGCTTGCTTTTATCGTGTATGCACTGTTCATGGCGCCGGGAAATTCCCCGGGGAATGATCCGATATTTAGGGAGCTGCTTACATTGCAAAGCAGGGAGCCCTGGCTGCTAACCGTGTTTTCGTGGTTGGGTATATTCCCTTGCATTTATGCCTGTCTTTTGCTGCGAAAATCAGTGAAAACCCGAGGCGCCGTAAATGGAAAACTTGTTCCTGCCTGGCCTTTTGTCCTGTTTTCTTTCGGGCTGGGTGCATTTGCATTGCTGCCCTACTATGCGTGGACTTCGCCTTCGCGAACAGGGTCGGCTTATGAAGCAGATGTTGGTGAACGCACGCTTGCTGCTGAACGCGGCAAGACGGGCATTGCACGAGTGGCTGCAAGCAAACTGACCCATCTGGTACTGCTGTTATTAACGCTGGGTATGGCTTTTTATGCTGTAAGCCAGGGCAATCCAGAACGTTATGCAGAAGCGTTCAATCAATCCTCGTTTGTAAATATTATGACGATTGATTTTGGGGTACTAACGCTGTTGTCCACCCTTGCAATCCTTCGGGATGCCAGAGATAACAGGCGTACAGGCTATTGGGCCTGGTTGGGTTTGTTGCCGCTTGCAGGGCCATTGTTATATTTACTTGCAGAATTTGAACAACCATAAGGAGAGGATACAGATGAAAGAGCAATTTCAAGCTTATGTGATTCGCAAACATGACCAAAAGGGAGTTACCGCCAGCATAGAGCAGCTGAAAAAGGAGGATCTTCCGAACGGTGATGTTACCGTGCAGGTGCGCTATTCCAGTGTGAATTATAAAGATGGCCTCGCAACAGTGGAGAAAGGCGGGGTCGTTCGTCAGTATCCGATGGTGCCCGGCATTGATCTGGTCGGAACGGTTGAAGAATCGGTGAGCGGAAGGTTTGCACCTGGTGATCGGGTGATTAGCACCGGCTTTGAACCCGGTGTATCTCATTACGGTGGCTACAGTGAATATGCCCGTTTGCAGAGTGAATGGCTGGTGCCTTTGCCACAAGGCTTGAGTGAGCAGGAAGCGATGGCCATAGGAACAGCTGGCTTTACTGCAGCACTCTCAGTGGATGCCTTGATCCATGCGGGCATTACGCCGGAGATGGGCAAAATTCTGGTTACGGGAGCAACTGGCGGGGTAGGCAGTATGGCGATAGCCATTCTTGCCAAGCTTGGTTATGCAGTGACTGCAAGCACGGGGAAAAAGCAGCAGGAAGAGGCCCTTCTTCGCAGTCTGGGAGCAGCTGAGGTCATTTCACGTGAAGAAGCGGATGCACCAATCAAGGGAGCAATGGGTAAACAGCAGTGGGCAGCTGTCGTTGATCCGACAGCAGGTCCGGCACTCGCAGAGCGATTAAAGCAGGTGCAGTACGGAGGGGCGGTTGCGGTATCTGGCCTAACCGGAGGCAGTGGTTTTGAGTCAACGGTATTCCCGTTTATTTTGCGGGGCATTCAGCTGATCGGGATTGATTCTGTATACTGTCCAATGGCAAGGAGAGAACGAATCTGGACCAAGCTGGGTGAAGATTGGAAACCGGATCGGGCGCTTGCACTGGGTGTTCAGGAGATTACACTGGAGCAGCTGCCGCATACCTTGGAGAACATATTAAAGGGTGGGGCAGTCGGTCGTACCGTTGTGCGAATCGGCTCCGAATAGTTTGTTTGGAATAAAATGTTTATCTCTTAGACATGCTAACTCTACCTGAGAGAGTCACGCTGCTGTGGCTTATGGAAAGGGAGATGTGCATGTTTTCGAATATGGATAGCAATGGCAGTCAACAGGGAAAAGCAGGAAAAGGCCGAAATGAGAAGATGGGCAGGCTGGGTCTTGCGTGGTTTAATGTAACACGGATCATGGTCGTTGGTGGAGTCGTGGTGATCTGCGCAGCCGCTTTGACCGCCTGCACAACATCGTCCATTGAACAGGAGCGAAAGCTGTATAATGGTCAAGCAACCACGGAAGGCAATTTTCGAGCCAAACAGCAGGGTCATGGTTTAAACGGTGCATTAGCACGAGAACTGACTGCAGGTTTCGATGCGAAACACATTAAACTGATGAATAACATGTTCGAAGATGATGGCGATGGTGGCATGACCTACATGTATTTATTAAACGGCAGTGCAAGGCATATTATCAAAGTGCATATCTATCGCGATGCTCAAACCAGGGCTGAACGCATGGAGGAAATGTATGGCGAGCGCCGAGATCATGCGGTTCTGGAAAATGCAATGGGCAAAACCACAATTCGCAGCCAAGGACATGTATCCTTTGTTTATACGGCTTCCGGCGGAGAGAAGGATGTGTATGAACGGGATGTGATGCAAGTTTTTGGGCAGGTGCTCGGTCAATTAGGCCAAAATAAATAAAACGACAAACCCGTCTGATGTTTCAGACGGGTTTGTATATTTCACGCATGACATGGCGCAGCTCTGGCAAAATAATGCGTTCCATCGCCAGTTTGACGGCCCCGCGGGAGCCTGGCATGGAAAACACAGCTGTCCGTCCAATCGTTCCCGCAACAGCCCGGCTCAGAATAGCGGCAGAACCGATATCCTCCGTAAAGCTGAGGTATCGGAAAATCTCTCCAAACCCCGGCAGCTCCTTGTCCAGCAGCGATGAAACAGCCTCGTATGTGGTGTCTCGGGAAGCTATGCCTGTCCCTCCGCTCAGCAGCACGGCTTCAATATCCTCTCGTACAGAAGCGTCCTGCAAAATGCTTTGAATTTGCTCTGTCTCATCCGGTGTAATGATATACTCCACTACGTGATAACCGGATTTCTGCAAGAGCTGATTCATCAGCTGACCGCTGGTATCTGTTTCTTTGGTGCGTGTGTCCGATACAGTAACAATCATGCAGGCTACCGTTGGCGGAGCCTCCTGCCTGTGCTGTTCGACTGAATTGGCCATATCATAACCTCCTTGAATACACATGTCCTCATAGCATAGACCATTCATGTGAATCAGGCAATGGAGTATTGCTGACGGGCGATTGGAACGAGCATATTGCAGAACATTTGACGAATAGTGTACACTCCCTAGATAGAGTAGGCTCAGATTCAGAATTTTCATGATTGGCAGAAGGGTGTGTAAAGAATGAATACGATTGTAGAAAAAGAACAAAGCATTCCTGTATATATATTGTCAGGCTTTTTGGGAAGCGGCAAAACGACGTTGCTCGTAAAACTCATCGAACACTGGAAACAGCAGAACCTGCGGCCCGCTGTCGTAATGAACGAGCTGGGTGAGGTAAATCTGGATGGTCAGATCGTGGATGAAGCTGTACCGATGACAGAGATGCTGGGTGGCTGTATCTGCTGCACGGTGCGTGGCGATCTGGGACTTCAGCTGGCTGATCTCGTTCAAGAGGAGTCACCGGATGTTATTGTCATTGAAGCGACAGGTGCTGCGAATCCGATGGAGATTCTGGATGCTGTAACCGAAACTTCGCTGTACATGCGTCTGGAACTGAAAAGTTTGATCACCGTGGTAGACGCGGCGCATCTGTCAGGATTGTACTCGGAGCAGAAGGGCAAAACCTTCAAGCTGATGCAGGAGCAGATTCGCTGTGCATCCGTGCTGCTGCTGAATAAAACGGATCGTGTGCAGGCACAGGAGCTTCAGGAGCTGGAGCAGCTGCTGAACAAGTGGAATGGCTTTGCCCCCGTCATTCCTACGATCAGATGTGAAGTGAATATGGAGCATTTGCTTCATAGCGGTACTGACGTTCACATCCAGCAGTCCGCCGAAGCGGGTGGTGCATCTGAATCAGAAAAAGCAGCCAAGTCTCATGTGCATACAGAAGCTTGCCATACGCATGGATGCAGCCATAACCATGACTATGCGGAAGGGCATCTCCATGAGCAGTCCTCTAAGCCTCATGCTTCACATGAGCATGTGATGGTTTACACGCATTATTTTAAGCAGCCCGTGAACAGCGAGGCCTTTGAACAGTTTGTGGCGGCCTTGCCACGTGACATCTACCGGGCGAAGGGCATATTATCATTTAGCGATACGGCCAGTCGTTTCTGGTTTCAGTATGCTTATCGAGAGTCCGATTACATGAAAATTACACCACAGGGTGATGTACCAAATGTTGCAGTGTTTATCGGTGAACATTTTGATCAGACACGTATTCGAGAGCAGCTGCTGGAACTGGAGGCCGTAAGTATCACCGAATAAGCTAAGAGAACTAAACCACGAATGTTCTCAAATAACACGACAAAAATGTTCAATTGATGGTGTTAAGAAAGCTCTAAAATAACTGCGATACAAACGCTCTCAAAGAACCGACTAGTAAAACTTATGGTTCAAAGCTCCTCCGTATTGGGTATTAGGAAGCATAGCAAACTTTGCCTGGGAGGTAACTTTAAATGACACAACAACAATACCAACAATGTATCGATGCTTGCCTGGAGTGCATGAATGCTTGCAACGTATGTTACATATCCAGCTTGAAAGAATATGATCTGGCGATGCTGCGTGATTGCATTCGCGTGAACCGTGAATGTGCAGATATATGTGCATTTGCTGCACAGGCGATGACACGCGGCAGTGAGTTTATCGGTGAGATCTGTGAGTTGTGTGTGAAGGCATGTGAAGCCTGCGCAGCAGTATGTGGAAAACATGAGCATGATCATTGTCAAGCCTGTGCGGAAGCGTGCCGTAAATGTGCGGAAGCTTGCCGTTTAATGGCTGCTGTGGCCTAATCTTTATTTTAAAACGTACGGGTTCCTGCCATTGAGCAGCATACAGGTTGCCAAGGCAGACCAGGATATGTATAATGATGTGAAATGAATGCAATACAGCAATATCAGTGATCGGGAGAGTAGCCCAGATTCAACCAGACAGCGAGCCGGGGCAGGTGTAAGCCGGTATGGGATGAAATGAGTGAACCGCACCCGTGAGATGGTTATCCGAAGCCGTATATGTTCTCCGAGAGCAGAGATCTATGGACCTGAGGGTAATCCCGGCATGCAGCCGTTATTTGCACCGAGCGGATCAGTTATACTTGGCATGCAGCCTTATGCAATTCAGGTGACTGTTCACTTAGAGTGGTACCGCGGGAACTGTTCACACAGCTCTCGTCTCTTGTTGAAGAGACGAGAGCTTTTTTTGCGTCTGGCGATGGGAGCATGACAAAACTGGAGAAGGAGTGTTTGATGTGTTGATGAAACAGGCAGCAGCCCGGATTGCACCGTTAACCGGGCTTGCACAGGAAGACGTGTTAAAACTAATGGAGGTGCCTCCGCAGGAGGCGATGGGAGATGTGGCATTTCCCTGTTTTATTCTGGCCAAAACGCTCAAGAAAGCACCTGCCGTTATTGCAAGCGATATTGCTGCGGCACTACAAGCCGAAGGTCTGGATACTGAAGCTGCGGGGCCTTATGTCAATATTCGTTTTGACCGGGATGTACATGCTGCTCAAATGCTTGAGGAACTGGGCAGCGAGACTTTTGGAAAATTGCAGCTGGGTCAAGGAAAACGTGTTGTCATCGATATGTCTTCGCCTAACATTGCCAAACCTTTCGGCATTGGGCATCTGCGCTCAACCGTTATTGGAGCAGCATTGTACCGTCTCTATAACGAGGCAGGCTATACATCGGTCAGTGTGAATCATCTGGGAGACTGGGGAACCCAGTTTGGCAAGCAGATTGCAGCGTATAAGCGGTGGGGCAGTGAGGAAGCACTGCAGGCTGATCCGATCCGTAATTCACTAGAGCTGTATGTTCGTTTTCATGACGAGGCGGAGCAGGACCCTACCTTGGAGATTGAGGCACGGGACTGGTTTCGCAAGCTGGAGCAGGGTGATGAAGAAGCACAGCGCTTATGGTCCTTTTTTGTGAAGGTGAGTATGCAGGAATTTAACCGGATGTATGAGCGTTTGAATGTGACATTTGACCATACATTGGGCGAGAGCTTTTACAATGACAAGATGGGTGCGGTAGTTGAGGAGCTTCAAGCCAAGGGGCTGCTGGAGGAAAGTGATGGCGCGCTCGTCGTAAGGCTGGATGAAGAGAACATGCCGCCTTGTCTTATTATCAAGAAGGATGGAACAACGATCTATCCTACCCGTGATTTGGCGACAGCGATTTATCGTCATGATGTGATGCAGGCGGATAGGTTGGTATACGTGGTTGGCGGGGAGCAGAAGCTTCATTTCAACCAGGTGTTTACGGTGTTGTCCAAAATGGGTCACGAATGGGCAGCGAAATGTGAACATATTCCGTTTGGACTGATGCGGTTTGAAGGGCGCAAAATGTCTACACGCCGGGGCAAGGTGATCTTTTTACAGGAAGTGCTGGATGAAGCCGCTGCTCGTGCCCTGCAGATTATTCAGGAGAAAAATCCGAATCTGGAGAACCCTGAACAGGTGGCCGAGGCTGTGGGTGTCGGGGCTATCGTCTTTGGGGATCTGCGCAACAACCGGCTGAACGACGTTGACTTCTCCTTGGAGGATGCCGTGAGTTTTGAAGGGGAGACCGGGCCTTATGTGCAGTATACACATGCGCGGATTCAAAGTGTGCTCGCTAAAGCTGCGGAGACAGGTACACAGGAAGGTGCAGAGAACAGCAGTGGGGCTATAGCAGGCGATACCTCATGGTCACTGCTGAAATTACTATGCGATTATCCGGCTTATCTGGAAAAAGCAGTACTTCGCAGCGAGCCTTCCGTTATTGCCAAATATACGATTGACGTTGCTCAAGCCTTTAACCGCTTCTATCACGCGGAGCGGATTGCAGATGCAGCACCTCATGTGAAAAGCTTCCGGGTGAAGCTGGCGAAATATACGGCGGAACGTCTGGCGTACAACTTGTCTTTACTTGGCGTGCAGGCTCCCGAGCGGATGTGATGTGCAGCGAGGGGAAGTGCGAGGTTAAACGCTGCCCGTTTCCTTCAGCTTGAATGTTGAGTTCTGTTTGGGTACGATAGAGGCAGAATAAACATTCAAGAGGAACGGATGGAAAGGAGCGCTCGCAAATGCAAAACACCGATTTCCAGAGTGGTCTCATGCTGGACAGCGAACACTCCAGAGAACTGTTTGCCTACTATGGCTTGGCTGTATATTATGGACAAGCGCTGGAACAGCAGCTTGTTAATCTCATTCTGCTAACCAAAATGTCTCAGGGCAAAGTGGTGACGGAGGAAGAGTTAGAAGAACTGTATGAACGGAAGATGAGCAGCTCTTTGGGACAGCTGATTCATGAGGCACGTCATCATTTTACGTTCTCGGAAGAGGAAACGGACAGGCTGAATGAATTGTGGCAGCAGCGCAATCGGATCGTGCATCATTATTTCAAGGAACGTATTCATGAAACCTTCAGTCCGGAGGGCCGCTCACGTATGATCAAGGAACTGGATGACTTCAAGGAACGGGCTCAGGAACTGGAGATCACACTCCAGCAGTATACAGGTGCCTGGATTGCAGAACTGGGTCTGAATGCTGAATCGGCAGCTGCATGGGCTGCTCTCGAACGCATGCATGCTGCGAGTCTGGAGGAGCAGGAGCAGGAAAAGGAACGGGGTCTGGGTGAGCCATAATGGAACGAAGTCATGATCTTAGGCCGGGCAGTGCACTTTGGATGAAAAGCAGATATTTCGGGGTATACCAAAAACCCGTTCTGACAGTATGCTTGAAGGCTGCTGCGCAGAGCGGGTTTGTTGTATTTATTCAAATGTATATGTGCAGGCAGGGGAGGTTAAGCCTTCCCACCTGCGAGCGATGCCGAAGCTGTACCGAAGGCGTTCACGGAATGAGCCGAGTCGTCAATGACGGCTTCCCCTTGAGCACCTTGCTGCAACTGATACATCCGGTAATATCGGCCTTTGAGCTCCATCAGTTCATGATGTGCACCTTGCTCCACAATTTTGCCGCGATGCAGGACTAGAATTTGATCCGCGGAGCGAATGGTTGATAGACGGTGAGCGATGATGAAGGTGGTACGTCCTTTTTTCAGGACCTCCAATGCGTTCTGAATCAATGCTTCTGTCTCCGTATCAATGTTGGCGGTGGCTTCATCCAGAATAAGAATCGCCGGATCAAAGGCCAGTGCGCGGGCAAACGAGATCAGCTGCCGTTGTCCGGCAGATAACGTTGCGCCTTTCTCGACAACCGGCTCGTCAAAGCCCTGCGGCAGATGAGCCAGAATTCGTTCAGCACCCACATCACGCAGCGCCTGCTCAATGCGTTCACGAGAGATCTTTTCATCGCCTAGACTGACATTGGAAGCGATCGTGCCTGTGAATAGATACGGGTCCTGCAGCACTATGCCCATATGCTCCCGAATCCACTGTTTCGGCAGTTCCTTGACATTTTGTCCGTCAATCGTAATCTTGCCTTTTTGCGGATCATAGAACCGGAAGAGCAGGTTGATGATAGAGCTTTTGCCTGAACCGGTATGACCGACCAGAGCCACTGTCTGCCCTTGCGATGCCTTGAACGAAATGTTGTTCAGCACATAGTCTTTTTTATAAGCAAACGATACATCGTCAAACACGACATCACCTTTATATCTTGGCATCGAGCCATCCGTCACGGGTTCTCCCTTTTCGTCCATCAGCTCGAATACACGTCCGGCAGAGACCAGAGAGGAATCCAGATTCGCAAGCTGGTTCACCATGCCGATAATCGGCTGGAACAACCGACCGAGAACATCAACAAAGGCATAGAGTACACCAAGTGAGATGATGCTTGTGCCCGTAATGGCACCTGTCCCGAAGTACCACAGAACAACCGCAAAGGCAATATTCCGAAGCACGTTAACGAGATTATGGGAGGTAAAGGCGTTCAGGTTGAGCATTTTGTTCTGATGTTTCATATAATCTGCATTCAGCTCTTCGAATTCCTGGCGGGTTTGCTTCTGGCGCCGGAAGACACGAATGATGGACATGCCCTGAATGGATTCGTTAATGATGGCATTGATCTCACTCAGTCGTGAGCGAATGATCGTGTTATATCGAGTAGCAAATTTGCGATAGAGCACAATCCATGCAATAAGCATCGGCACAACAAACAGCGATATTAGACCGAGGCGAACATCGAGCAGGAACAGAGCGATATATACCCCTGTAATTGTAATGATGCCTGAGAAAAAGTTGGATAACACGGCGACAAAAAGATCTTTGACCGCCTCGGTATCATTTGTAACCCGGGATACGACCTTACCTGCCGGCAGATTGTCAAAAAAGTTCACTGGCAGCCGCTGAATGTGTGCGTACACATCATTGCGAAGCCGCTGGATGACCTTGTTGGCAGAGGATTGCAGCCAGAAGGTTTTACCAAACTCCATAATAATGGAGATCACAAGAAAGATCAGGTAATACACAATCAATTGATAGATGCCCGGCATCTCGGGTTTGTAAAAACTAAACAGTTCACCAGCGGACAGCGGAGCAGCCGCGTATTTCCCAACGACTTCACCTGAGCGAGTCACGGTTAACGTTCCGTCTGCATAGGTGCGGTCGCCGTCAGGAGAGCTGACAGGCTCGTTTACAAAATAAAAGCTTTTGCCGGCTTGCAGCACCCGCACCTCGGCTCCTTTGGTTTCGTCTGATGCAAACAAACCTTCACGTTTATAAAGTTTTCCTTGATAGACCGCAGCATCCTTGGAAGAAGCGGTCTCATAGAATGGCTGCTCGATGGCGAGCAGATGATTATCAATCATGGATTTGGCGATAAAGGGGCCGGCAAGTTCTGCCGCAACACCAATCGTCAGCATGATCAAGGCAGCGATAAATGTGCCTTTGGCTTTCAAGGCATACTGAAGCAGCCTTTTACCTGTATTAGACTTCAATGCGTTGACCTCCTACGTGGACAGATTGGACTCCACCTGTTGCCGTTCATATTGTTCACGGTACCAGCCGTTCTTGGCGAGCAGTTCCTGGTGAGTGCCTTCTTCCGTAATTTTCCCGTGCTCCAGCACGATGATCCGATCGGCATGTTCTATGGCGGACAGGCGGTGAGTCGAGATCAGCGTTGTTTTACCCGCACGTTTGCTGCGAATATTTTCAATGATTTTGGCTTCTGTTCGTGCATCAACCGCGGACAGGGCATCGTCTAGAATCAGAATGTCCGGATCAGCAATAAAGGCTCGTGCCAGAGATACCCGTTGTTTCTGTCCGCCTGACAAGGCAATGCCTTTCTCGCCTACAAGGGTATCGAGGCCGTCAGACAGTGTGCCAAGATCACCGTCAAAGGCAGCGGTACGAATGGCCTCCATAATGACGTCATCCGAAGCGTCCGGTTTACCAAACTGAATGTTCTGGCGAACAGATTTGGAGAACAGAATTTGCTCTTGCGGTACGTATCCAATCCAGCTGTGCAGATCATCTTTGGCAATATCCTCAATGGAGTGTCCCGAAATGCTGAGTGTGCCTGAACCGGTCGGATATTCATGCAGCAGCTGCTTCAGAAGTGTGGATTTACCACTTCCTGTACGTCCTACAACGCCAAGTGTCTGCCCGCGCTGGAGCGCAACGTTGATATGGCTGAGATTATCCACGGTTGAGCTTGGATAGCGGAATGTCACATCTTTCATCACAATTTCATTCGGCTTCGTAATATGAACAGGCTGTTCGCGATCCTGCACAGCGGGTTCAACCGACAAGGTTTCATTCACCCGATCCAGGGAAGCGCTGCCGCGCTGCATCAGATTAATTAATTCGCCAATGGCAAACATCGGCCAGATCATCATCCCCAGGTACATGTTGAACGATACGAGATCCCCCAGGGTAATTTCATTATGAAAGACAAGATAAATGCCGTAGGCAAGTGCGATGACATAACTGAGTCCTACGAATAACCGAATCGTCGGCTCGAACAGCGCATCCATACGGGCAACCGCCAGATTTTTGCGATAAACATCTTCCGTCACATCCGCAAAGCGTTTCTCGTCCAGTCGCTCCTGAACGTACGCGCGTACAACGCGGATGCCAGCAATCGATTCGAGCACCTGATCGTTCATGTCGCCGAAAGCATCCTGTGCCAGTGTATAACGCTGATGCACGGCTTTACCGTAGATCATCATGGCAATCGCGATAAAAGGCAAGGGGAGGATGGCGGCCAAAGTCAGTTTCCAGCTGACCAGGAAACCCATGGCGAACAGCACAGTAAGCAGAAATGCTGTCGAGTCTGTCAGGGTAAGCATACCGAAGCCTGCGGTCGTTGCAATGGAACGAAGATCGTTGGTGGCGCGAGCCATCAGATCCCCGGTTCTGTTTTTTTCGAAAAAGGGAGGTGTCATCCGCAGCAAATGGTCCATAAAGCGGGAGCGCAGCAGGCGCTCAACCAGGTTGGCTCCGCCAAACAGTTTGTGCATCCATATGTACGTTGTCAGATAGATCAGGATAACCGTCCCGAGAATCAGCAGAATGTAACGGGTTAATGAAGCGCTTGTAATGGAGCCGCGCACGATTTCATCGATGGCGTTCCCTAACAGGCGCGGGGGCAGTAGTTCGGCAATGCCCACCAAAATGAGCAAAATGACACCAATCAGGTATCTTTTGCGTTCCAGCCGGAAGAACCAGGCCAGGTTTTTAAGTACAGAGAACAAGTGTTATCCCTTCCTTTCGTTATCCAAGAAATGCAGTCTTCGTTCAAAATAACAGTTGAAATCTGTTGCAATGCACGTTTATCTCACTTTTAACCCACAAAAAAAGACACACCGCACGCAGGCGGTATGTCTTGATTTCTTCATACGGCAGCATGACTCCGAGAGCAGAGCCACCGCCGTACATAAGATTATAATGAGCAAACTTCACAAGGGTCTTGAAAAAGACACCTGAAGTGCTGTCTTATGAACGAAATAATGATTTCGGGGATACTCCGGTATTTAATTGTGTGTGAATATGAACCAGCTTATGTCTGTTAAACACCGTAATCACCCTTTCTTGTTAATGGAAATTAATGCAATGTAGACCTCGTATGTTTGCATCTTACCACCGCGTTTTACGATCTGTCAAACATTTTTCACAAGATAATATGCCTGTGTATGATTTACAGGGTTTGTGTTCAGGACGCTCTAGCGATATGATGTAACATATATATACAGAAGGAGCTGACAGCATATGAGTACCATACATGTATCCGAACAAGCTGCTCGTTGGTACAAAGAAGAATTGAACCTGAATGAAGGAGACAGCATCCGCTTCTTTGCAAGATACAGCTCTGGCGGAGGTCTTCACCCGGGATTTTCGCTCGGAATTGCCGTGGAAAAGCCAAAACATCCTGCCGAACAGACGGAAGTATCCGGCATTCAGTTTTTTATGGAGGATCACGATTACTGGTACCTGAAGGGGCATCAGCTGCATGTTGATGTCGTCGATGAAGGTCATGACATTGAATACCGTTACACAGAAGTGCAGTAGAAACATATAACAGTTCAAACACTAGGCGTGTCTGAACACTCTGAAGAAAGCCGATTTGGCCGAATTTTCGTTCCAAGCCAGAAATTTTCCCGCAGGTGTTAAGGGCATGTCAAGGGAAAGTGACGTAGCAGGGAGCGAAAAGGGGTAAAAGATGCACTTTAGTAGGTTTCAAGACACGCCCTAAACAACACAGAGCAAGAAACCAAGGCAATCCAAAGTAATCTATAAAAATTCAAAGCAACCCGACGCAACTCGAAGGAACCCACCGTAACCCAAAGAAATTCAACGTAACCCAACGTAACCCAACGTAACCTAAAGCAATTCAAGACAATCCAAGGCTATTCGAGGCTTATACATGGCTACCTCTCTTCTGGCATCAGCTAGATGATTCTAACGATCTCAGGAAACGCTATTTGCATGTTTTTTAACTCTTTTGAATTCTAACGATCCGCACAGGCCTTATTTCCTGCCAATGGACTGTTTTAATGCGTTTTAGCCCATTGGCAGAGAGAATAAGGTTCCTGGGAATCGTTAGAATCGGAAACGGCTAAAAAGTGTACAATTAAGGTTTCTGGTGATCGTTAGCCGGTGAATTACTTTGAAAGATCGACAACACCTCAGTGATTGACGTTGGACCTGAATTGGAGCAGAGTTGAGATCACAATCGAATAGAGGCTGGCAGGGTTCGAACAGGACTTGAACAGGACTTGTCGAACCGGGATCGTTTTATATTTTGCCGAAGCAGCTTGAGCAGCATTCTTTATAGCTGATGGATTTGGTTCAATCGACACAGAGTTGTTTCCGTTCCGAAACTCGTAGCCATCATACATTTTAGCCCGGACCAGGACTGTATTTCATTATGGTTGACCACCGTCTTTTACTGGAAGGAGGGATGAGGAGTGAATCTGCCAGCGCGAGATATAGGCCAATATATTGCCAAGCGGGCAAATATTGTAGTCAAAGCGGCTATTATGGCTGCAAATGAACAGGGTGAGCTGCTGCTCATCCAGCATGCCGAACAAGGGCATTGGCGTCTGCCTGTTGGAGAGATGCGTCCTGGTGAGACGATTGAGGGGGCTGCACATCGTGAGCTTTGGGAAGAAACAGGATGGACAACGGATTTCATGACCTTTAGTGCGTTATATTCTGGCCCGGAGCTGCGACAAGTGCATGCCAACGGGGATGAAGAATATGATGTTATTGCCCTGTTCCATGCCCGAATCATTCAGGATGATCTGGTGGAGGCAAGAGTGAACAGCGATGCGGGATTGAAGTTTTTCGACCCGGCCTCACTGCCGGCTATGAATGGAATCAGTCAAACCCTGCTGGAGCGTTCAGATCTTGCAGTACAAGCGCCAGATTGAAAAATCTATGCTCAGATTCAGGTTTGAGAAATTGGTCAGATCTAAGATTCTGAGATTCTAAGTTACTGAAATCTGAATATATCAAAGACCTCGATATCCGATGTAAAAGTGGATACCGAGGTCTTTTGGCGTTTATCGTAACATACTCAGCTGTATGATCAGTTCATCTGCTCCGTCCTTCTGTCCAGACCTCTGTAAAGTGCAATCACACTTGATCGAGCGGTTCATCGTCCATAGCAAAATCAAAATCATCAATATCAAATACCTGTACCGGAGATTCCGATTCGATAATTCGGGCGATCAATTCAACCTGATCCGTCAAAATAGGAATGCCCAGACGTTGGGAGGTGAGCAGCAGCTCTGTCTCGATGGGATCAAAGAACTCTCCAAACTGTGCAGTATCCATCGCGTTAATAATCGTAAGGGATACCTGGTCGCCGAACAGGATTGCAGGGCTTTTGGCCCAAGGAACAGATAGCGCTCGTTCAATTTTTTTCTTGTTTAGAGGTTCCTCGAAGTACGAGATCATTTCACCGATTTTAGTTTTAACGTGCTGGTCATCTGCCGGATTATCCATCATCGGATCAGCACTGCTTTGAAATTCATATAATTCAAGGATGGTGGTGTAAGGAACAATATATTCAACAGGCGCTGGCGGCGCAAGTAATTGACCGTAGATGGCCACCATCACGGCTTCGGTAACAAAGGGACGTGACATGGTTCCTGAATCCTCCTGAGGACGATAATTGTCGTTGATGAATTCATCTGACAAGGAGAAAGATGATGTTTCCTTGCATCAGATGCATGTACCTGAATTGCATGAATAGAAGTATAGCATACAACTGTGGGAAATACATCCAATCCGCAAAAGTGTACATGGTTATGCTGCGGTTCAGGATTTGCCGCCTAATAATATGGCCAGAATACCTGCTGCAATCAGCGGGCCGACCGGAACCCCTTTGAACAAGGCAACACCAAGAACAGTGCCAATCAGCAAGCCTGCTACAACAGTGGGCTGTGCAGTCATCAGCGAAGCACCTCGTCCGCCGAGGAAGGCAACGAGCATGCCTACGCCAATAGCGAGCAGTGATTTCCAGTGCAGGAACGATTCACCGACGGTTTGCAGACTGATCTTACCGCTGGCAAGTGGTGCCATGACACCAATCGTCAGGATGATAATACCCACAGTGAGGCCGTACTTTTCAAGCCAAGGAAAGGCCTGATTGACATTCAGCACACGAAGCAGCAGCAAAAATACCATCGCAACAGTCACCGGGGTATTGCTGCTGATGATGCCAAGTGCCGCAAACCCAAGCAGCAGGAGGGAGGTCATGTCCATTGATTTCATTGCTCCACGGATTGAGGGCCTGATGTGCTGTTCATATGCTCTGACTTGCTAATGATATGTTCTGCAATATATCGCCCATGCCAGCGACCTGACTCGATAAATACTTCGTTGGCATTACGCCCGGATGCGATAACACCGCCGACGTAGATGCCTGGTACACTGCTTTCCATCGTTTGCGGATTGTACATCGGTTTATCCATATCTTCGGACATTTCTACACCGATGGAAGTCAGCAGCTGGCGATCCGGTCTGAATCCGGTCATGGCGAGCACAAAGTCATTGTCCAGTTCGCTCTCTGAACCGTCGGCGTGTACGATGCGGATTGAATTATCCAGAATTTCATTCACTCTCGAGCCGAGATGAAGTGTAATGCGATTTTTCTGCACCATACTTTCGAATAATGGACGAACCCAAGGTTTAATGTGGTCGGACAGACCCGTGCCTCGGTAGACCATATCGATATGTGCCCCGACCCGGACAAGCTCCATGGCAGCATCAACGGCGGAATTACTTCCACCAATAATGGCTACGCGTGTCCGAGTATACGGATGGGCTTCACGGAAGTAGTGGGTTACTTTGTCCTTCTCTTCCCCGGGAATACCGAGATAATTCGGGTGATCAAAGTAGCCTGTCGCTACAACGACATGACTACCTTGATGTACAATAGCTTCGCCGCGCCGGTTAACTGTATGTACCTCGAATGTGCCATCTTCTTTGCGCTGAATCTCACGGGCTTCCTCATAATTATGAACGCGCAGGCCGAAATGTTCGGCGACTTTGCGATAATAGGCAAGTGCTTCATAACGAAACGGCTTGTCATTCGGACTGCTGAACGGCACGTTCCCGATCTCGAGCAGCTCGGCTGTACTGAAAAACTGCATATGGGTTGGATAGAGATAGATGGACTGTACGATATTATGTTTCTCAATGATAACCGCTGACAATCCTACCCGTTCACACTCAATTGCCGCGGACAGACCGCATGGGCCTCCGCCAATAATAATGACATCTTCCATGTTCATAATCCTCCTTCATTGCAAGCAATATAATCCTACCGTAAATAACACTTCAATGCCAGTTTTCACGCAGGAGTACGAATAGAAAAATCAAAAAAACGATAAGATTGACTTCCCTAAAACAATAGACTAATATCAAATTAGATGATCATCTAATTAATAGAGGGGTGCATAACGATGCAGCTGGAGAAAATAGTGGCCTATCACAAAGCCATGGCTGATCCTACCCGGCTTCGAATGCTGCTGCTTCTGTCCGAAGGAGAACTGAATGGGCAAGCGCTTGCTGAGCGTTTGAATCTGTCGCAGCCAACCGTGACACATCATGCAGCCAAGCTGAGAGAAGCTGCGCTCATTCAGGAGCGGAGAGAGAAAAATACGGTGTATTTCACATTAAACCCTTCGTTTATCCGGGAGCATGCGCAGGCCTCGGTTGATTTTATTTTCAAAAGAAAGGAGCATTCTGATATGACCGATGTTAACGAGACACTTAAAGCCTCCATCATGAGAAATTTCTTCTCAAAGGATGGCCGGCTTCGACAGATTCCGGCACAATACAAGAAAAAGCTGGTTGTGCTGGAGCATCTGGTGGAGCAGCTTGAATTCGGACGCAAGTACAGCGAGAAGGAGATCAATGCGTTTATTCAGAATTATCACGAGGATTTTGCCACCCTGAGGCGGGAGTTTATCATGCATCAGTTCATGTACCGGGAAGACGGAGTGTATGAGCTGAATCCACGTGAAATGTGGACCCGCTGGGATCAGGTGAATTAGAGTAAAGAGCGCTCTCAATTCAAATATAATTCCAATGCAATTCGAAATAGGCTTGACAATTATATGCATGACTGTGTAACATGATGGCATATTCTACAAGGGAGGCGATGTTAAATGACAAATCTAACGGCATTATACGTGGACTTGAATAAAAACAGCGTCTCCGGAACGGATCAGGGCACATTCATTTTGGCATAGCAGGTAGGGATAGACCTATTCATGTGATGCCATAATGTTATGACCTTCAGACAAAGTCACGGGTGACGTACCCGTGGCTTTTTTTGTGCCGATGAGGGAAGAATGGGCAGGTTTGGATAATGGAGGAGATGCAGGTCAACCGTTATTCCATATGCTGTGCAGCCTTCTCTTTATTTCGGATAACTTAAAGTTGCCGCGGGTGTGTAAACGCTCGTGGTTTTTTTTGTTTGGAATCTGTAACCGGAGAAGCAGGACAAATTGCAAGACGAAGATGCTCATAAGAGCAAACATTAAATCGTAAAATGTAAACGATCTGGGAGGAATTTTTATTTTAAATCAAGATAATAAAAAGACTATTGAAAGTAGTAAAAGAGAGGCTAATGAAAGCAGTAGTATAAAAGAGGTTATTGAAAGCACTATCGAAATTGAAAAGAACGGTATTCAAAGATATGGATGGTCTGCGGCATGGGAGAAGGTGTGGACGGAGGAGCAGCAGGAAGAAGCATCCAGACAGCCTGCCCGAATTATAGCGGATCATGGACATATGCAGCGACTGATTACAGCAGACGGAGAATGTTGGGGCAAGATGTCAGGACGACTTCGGCATGAGAGCCTGGAGTCAGGCGTTTCCCCCGCCGTCGGTGATTGGGTAGCTGTAGCGTGCAAGCCGGGTGAGGAAGCAATTATTCATCACCTGCTTCCGCGCCAGAGTCGTGTGTCCAGACAGGCGGCAGGGCCGATAACGAAGGAGCAGCTCATTGCGGCCAATGTAGATACGTTATTGGTCGTTGCTGCGCTTAATCATGATTTTAATCTCAGAAGACTTGAAAGGTATGTGTTAATGGCCTGGAATGGGGGCGTAAGACCCGTTATTGTCCTGAGTAAAAGTGATCTCTGTGACGATGTGCAGACACGAATCAGTCAGGTGGAGGGCATTGCTCCGGGAGTAGAGGTGCTGGCAATCTCGGCAATCGAGGGACAAGGGAAAGAGCAGTTGGATATGTATCTGAAGCCTGGGGCAACGGTGGCACTTACTGGCTCATCGGGAAGCGGCAAGTCCACTTTGGTTAACTGGATGATGGGCAGAGAGGTGCAGATTACACAATCCGTTCGTGAAGGGGATAGTCGAGGCAGACATACAACGACACATCGGGAGATGTTTGTATTGCCGCAGGGAGGCGTCCTGATCGATACACCGGGCATGCGAGAGCTTCATCTGTGGGATGAAGGAGAAGATGGGCTGTCTCAGGCATTTGGCGAGATTGAAGAGCTGGCCTCTGCATGCAAATTCATGGATTGCAGCCATACAAAAGAAGAGGGCTGTGCGGTCAAAGAGGCGATCGAGAACGGAGAGCTTGAGGCAAAGCGGCTGAGCAACTTTCTCAAGATGCAGAAGGAGCTTCAGTATCAGCGTCGCAAGGAAGAGGTGGCTTCAAGAAAACGAACAGCGTCAAGTAAACCGGCCAAAACACGTAAGGCCAAGCACGCACATCGGGTCAAGGATTGGGAGCAGTATTGACAGTAGCCGGGGAAATCCGCATCTGCCTTGCATAGGATAGGGCAGGAGGGATGACAACATGCCGAATTATAGAATTATCGTAGATTTGTCCGACCATATGTTATATCTGCTGGACGGAGATCAAGTTGTGAAGGGATATCCTATAGCCACGGGAAAGATGCTTACAGAGACGCCAAGCGGCGAGTTTACCATTGTGAATAAACAAGAAAATCCCGGGGGCCCCTTCGGTGTGCTCTGGATGGGATTGTCCGAGCCGCACTATGGCATTCACGGCACCAATCAGCCCTCATCCATTGGCAAGTCCGTCTCGCATGGCTGTATTCGCATGTATAATTCAGACGTGCTGGACCTGTCCTCCAAGGTGCCAGTAGGCACGAGAGTCACGATCCGGCCCTAGGCCGGATCGCTGTATCTCACCAGAAGCTGTATCCCATCAGAATCCTGTACCTCACATGAATGGTAAGAAAATGGAGAAGGGAGTAAGACCATGATACGGATCAGACAAGCGCGTCAGGGGGATGCACAGGCAATCGCTTATGTACATACTGAGAGCTGGAAAACAACGTATCGAGGAATTGTGCCTGATCATGTTTTGCATCATTTGACAACTGAATCGAGATTGCCGCAGTGGGAGAAGCAAATACGCTCCGGCGAAAAAGATCAGATTTTGCTTGTAGCGGAGGAGCGGGACGGGAAGATTGTCGGTTTTGCTTGCGGTGGAAAGGAACGGGAAGGGAAACTTCCTTATGATGGTGAGCTCTATGCTATCTACCTGCTGCAGTCTTATCAGCATTCAGGAATAGGCAGACAGCTGGTCCAGCGGATAGTTCAACATCTTCAGAAATGTCAGATGCGCACCATGCTGATCTGGGCGCTGGAGCGTAATCCGGCTTGCCGGTTTTATGAAAAGTTGGGGGGAATCCCTGTTCATACACAGCAGATTCGTATCGGGGATGAGGATGTGGCAGAGGTTGCTTATGGCTGGTCTGATTTGACCGTTTGCCTGACTTCGAACGAGGTTAATGAATGAGACATCGTTTTTTCATATGTACATTCTAATCTAAGGATCGGAGGCGTGCGTAATGACTTTAATGGATAATCAACGTACAGCGGCAACCTGGACGAAGCAATATATTTCAGGCAAATGGGTGGACGGCACAGGTGAAAAAATGCTGGAGAACATCAATCCGTACACGGATGAAGTGATCGCTGTATGGCGTTCGTCCAGTAAAGAGGACATAGACCGGGCGTATCAGTCTGCGAAAAAAAGTGCAGTGGAATGGAAGGCAGCTCTGCCATCCGTTAAGGAAGGGGTGCTTCGCAAGATGTCTTCCTTGATGAACGAACGAAAGGAAGAGATCATTCGGCTTCTCATCACGGAATCAGGCAGCACACGAATCAAGGCAGAAGCGGAATTTGCAGCGGCAAAACGTGTTGTAGACGAGTCGGCTTCATTTCCTTTTCGAATGAAAGGAGAGCTGCTCCCGTCAAATACGCCTGGCAAGGAAAATCGTGTACTCCGTGAACCCAAAGGTGTAGTTGGAGTCATTGGGCCATGGAACTTTCCGCTGCATCTGTGTCTGCGTTCGGTTGCGCCAGCAATTGCACTCGGTAACGGTGTTGTCATCAAACCTGCATCGGATACTCCGATTACAGCGGGCTGGCTGATTGCCGATCTGTTTGAACAGGCTGGCCTGCCAGAAGGGGTATTAAATGTTGTTGCCGGAAGCGGCAGTGAAATCGGGGATTATTTCGTAACCCATCCGGTTCCCAAGGTAATCTCGTTTACAGGCTCTACGGAAGTCGGACGAGGCATCGGTAAGCTCGCAGGTGAGCAGCTCAAGGAAACTGCACTGGAGCTTGGCGGCAACAACGCCATGATTGTTTTGGAAGATGCCGATATTGAGCATGCGGCTCAGGCTGCGGTGTTTGGCAAGTTCCTGCATCAGGGACAGATCTGTATGGCGCTTAATCGAATCATTGTGCATGCGAATATCTACGACAGGTTCCTGCAATCGTTTGTAGACAAAGCGAAAAACATTCAAGCGGGCGATCCTGCTGATCCGAGCACGCTGGTGGGACCATTGATTCGCCAAAAAGAGGTGGAGCGTCTTCTGAAACTGGTGAAACAGGCTGAGGAAGAAGGGGCGAAACTGCTGCTGGGAGGCACACATGAACAGGCCGTACTTCAACCGACAGTGCTTGCAGATGTGAAGCCGGGCCAAGGGATTGTGCAGCAGGAGCTTTTTGGCCCGGTCGCATTAATTATGAAAGCAAAGGATGAACAGCAGGCCATTGAACTGACGAACGATACACCTTACGGGCTTAGTGGCTCGATATTTACAACGAATCCGGAGCGTGGTTATCACGCAGCTCAGCAGATCGAGTCCGGTATGGTGCATGTAAATGATCAATCGGTAAATGATGAAGCTCATGTGATGTTTGGCGGTGAAAAATCGTCAGGGATCGGCCGCTTCGGCGGAGAATGGGCCATTGATAAATTTACACGTACACGCTGGATTAGTCTGCAGCATCAACATCGCGACTATCCGGGTGTGAAATGAGTCGAATATACGGAAAGTACGGGTAGTGCTCTCTGTCACAGAGGTATGTTCGCTATAAAGCGACAAGAGTTGTGTAAAGCCTGTCTCAGCGCTGTTGGGACAGGCTTTTGCATCATTTTACAACCGGTTCAGATAGGGCGCTGTTTCCGTAAAAAAAGCTGTTTGGGCTCGTCTTGATCTGGTTATTTATGGATACACGGAACGAAGTGCTCCGTAAATATATGGCAAAGGGGCTTGGAACTCATGTCCATTGACCGCTTTATTTTAAGAAAAATAAATACCTGTCAGGAAGAACATACACGAGCCAATCTGGTCAGACTATTTGTCATTCGTATTCGCAAAGCCGAGATCGCGGAGGAGCATGAGGTGGCCTATGCTCTGGAGAAGATGTAACTAAGCAGGAATGTGTGCGAAAGTTAAACAGCAATTCATGCGAAAAAGGAAGCTTGTCCCTTGAGGGGAGGCTTCCTTTTTCATGGTAACGTATAAGCGAAGGAGAACGGGGTCTTCTTCAATGTGTCCTTCAATATAAAGATAGAGCAAGAGAGTCATTTTCACTACGGCTGTGAAGGATCGCTTCGCCACCTACGATTTCAATACTAATCAAAGAGTGCAGACATTTTTGCAAAGCGCGTTTACCGTTACTGATCTTGTGTTCCAAAGCACTGCTAAGCAAGCGTAATGTTTTTTGCACAGGTTGTTTGTTTTCTTGATTAAAGTATACAGGGATTGATTTGTTTTGAAATGTTATTAGAGTTCTCACTTGAAATCACCTCACGAGAGTTATTTCATACAGGTAATATTAAATACCAATGCTTAAAATTACCTTAAAATCAGCTTATGAAAACATAAAGGTGCATAAAGTTTGAAAAGTGTTCACAATTCAATTGTGGGCGAAGCAATAGAAGTCCTATTTAGTATACTATAATCTGCAAATAAATGGAAGAAAGTCCGAAGCTTTCGCATCTTTGCATTTCTTAAATCAAACAATGACACGAAAGTTCTGAGTCGAATGGACGATATTTTAATATATACGTGGGTCATATGTAACAAAATTACAGCTGGTACGTTGCAAACAAGGGTTTTATATAAGAAAATAGGGTGGAATACCGTTTCATCCGCATTTTTTTGATTTAATCTGACATTAGGACATTTTACATATGAGACTTTTGGGAGGGATTCACATGATATTAACCGTGTATTCCGGCCGGGAGGAAGGCGAATGGTTTGACATCGATGTTCCTGATGAATGTACCATTGAACATCTGAAGACGCTGCTGGGTGTGCGCATTTTCGGGCAGGCTCCGGGAGATGGCATTCAATATATTCTTGAGGCCAAATTTCCTGAGGGACTGTGGTTTACCCCGCAGAATACCCAGCAGTTAATGGAAACAGGGCTTCGTCAGGGAAGCTGTGTGCGTGTGCAGCGCGCATTTTCAACCACTTCCGAAGAGGCGCCGATCTATGGAAGACGCTCCTTATTTCAACAAGAGAGCAACGAATAGCGCTCTAAGGCGTATCATTCATTAAATGAACGATTAAAAGGAGGTCTTTTCTTCGTGAATGTGTTATATCAGCGTTCTCCAAGAATGACACCGGTTCTAAAGGAAGAGGGACTCGAAATTCTCAGGCCGCCTTCCGAACCGAACAAACCTACATTTTCAATGATTTCAATTATTATTCCCGTGATGATGACAATGGTCAGCATCGGTTTTTACGTATATATCAATATGACGGGCAAAATGAACAACAGCAGTTATATGATGTTTCAAATGATGACTGTTATGATGATGCTCACTTCATACACGATTCCTTTTTTCGTCTATCTTAGCAACAAAAAGACCTATCGCAAAAAGATCGAGGAACGTAAAGCAATGTATCTTGCACAACTGGACAAACACCGTGAAGAGCTGAAGGAAGCGCAGGCAGAGCAGGTAAAGAGTCTGCATGAGATCCATGGTGATCCGTCCGTATGTTTGCAGATTGTGAAGAATCGCAGCAGTTCGCTTTGGGAGCGTTCGCCGGAGGATGATGACTTCCTGCAGGTGCGAATTGGTACAGGAGAAATTCCGTTTCGGATCAAACTGCAGGTTCCGCGTATTGATGGATATGAAAAGGATGAGCTGATTGAAGCAGCACACGAGCTCGCTGCTGAATTCCAGACGGTTCCGGATGCATCCATCACGCTGCCGTTGTTCGAGTCCAAGGTGATGGGGCTTGTGGGTGATCGGGAAGAAGTTATGGCTTCGCTCCGGGTCATTGTATCCCAGCTTGCGGTAAGGCATTCACCTGACGAGCTGAAGCTTGCTGCTTTCTATGAAGAAAAGGATACGAAGGAATGGGATTGGCTCCGCTGGCTGCCGCATATTTGGGATGAGGATCAGGGGCAGCGGTACATGGCTGACAGGCACAGCAGTGCGCATCAATTGGCGGACAGCTTGTTTTCCGTATTAAACCGTCGCCGGAACAATAAAGAGGACCGATATAAAAAAGCGGTGCAAACACCATGCTATGTTGTGATTCTGTCAGATACCCAGCTGATTGAAGAGGAACCTTTACTGCCGCTGCTGCTGGAGGCTGCGCAAGAGATTGATGTGTGCACGATTGTACTGGCGAACCGCAAACAATCGCTTCCTATGCATTGTCAGTTAATTATGGAGGCTGGCAAGGGCAAAGGGCTGTATATCAAAAAAACGGAAGATGCGGATGTCATTCAGCAGCTATACAAGCCGGATGCCATCTCCAGGGAGATGGCTGAGGCATTGTCTCGTTATATGTCACCGATTCGTCTGAAACGTTCCTCTGCTTCGGAGATTCCACAGGTGCTGCCATTATTTGATATGCTCAGCACTTCGCGTGTGGAGGATCTGGATGTCGTATCCCGCTGGGAACAGACTCGCTACCCCGATACTCTTCCGGTACCGATGGGAGTAAGAGCCGGAGGCAAGAAAATAGCGATTAACCTGCATGACAAAATCGAGCGGCAAGGCCATGGTCCACATGGCCTGATTGCTGGCACGACCGGTTCAGGTAAAAGTGAGGTCATCCAGTCCATCGTTGCTTCGCTGGCTGCAGAGTTCCATCCTCATGACCTTGCATTTATGCTGATCGATTACAAGGGTGGCGGCATGTCCAATACGTTTGTTGATCTGCCGCATGTGGTAGGTACAATCACCAATCTGGACGGCAATCTGATCGAGCGGGCGAATGTTTCACTTCGGGCAGAGCTGGTCAGAAGACAGAAAATTCTGAATGATGCTGGAAATCTGCAGCACATCGATGAGTATTACAAAATTTTGCGATCCAGACATGAGCAGCCGCTGCCGCATCTCGTTATTATTATTGATGAGTTTGCTCAATTAAAGCGGGATCAGCCGGAATTTATGGATGAGCTCATTAGTATTGCAGCTATTGGCCGAACGCTGGGCGTTCACCTTATTCTGGCAACCCAGAAGCCTGCCGGTGTTGTCGATGATAAAATATGGAGCAACTCGCGTTTCCGTATCTGTCTTCGTGTACAGAGTGAAGGAGACAGCCGGGATATGATTAAAATTCCAAATGCGGCCTGGATTACAAAACCGGGTCGAGGTTATTTTCAGGTCGGCAGTGATGAAGTTTTTGAAGAGATGCAGTTCGCCTGGAGCGGAGCGCCTTATAACCAGCAGGAGGATACTTCGACGGTGCTGCCTGTCATGGAGGTGCGCCTGAATGGCAAGCGAGAGCCTCTCCTGACTGGTGAGCGAAGAGCCGTGCTTAAAGGGGAGGATGTTCCTAAGCAGCTCCAGGTATTTATTGATTATGTGGCCAAGGCGGCCGCAGATGCGGGCATTAATCGGTTGCCGGGGCCATGGCTGCCACCGTTGCCGGAGACACTGGAGCTGGAGAGCTTGCATGATTGGAAGCAGGAGCGCAAGAGTGAGTCTCTGCTTGACGCCGGCACGAGTGGTCTCAAGCCTGTCGTAGGCATGCTGGATGACCTGCCGAATCAGCGCCAGCTGCCGCTGGCATTGCCTATGGATCAAGGGCACCTCGTAGTATACGGAATGCCTGGTCTTGGCAAAACAACGTTTGTTCAAACGCTGCTGATGTCTCTGGCCAGCGCGGAGCGAACCGAGCCATGGAATGGATACATTATTGACATGGGCCGAATGATGAAGGACTTTGCAGTACTGCCGCAGGTCGGCGGTGTGATGATGGCCGAAGAGGAAGACCGGATCAAGCGCTTATTCCGTTACATTGTCAAAATTTCATCACAGCGAAAGGATATCATCTCGGAGGCAGGCGTTAAAACAATTTCGGCATATCGTCGAACAGCCCATACGGCTGTGCCACAGATTGTAGTGGTCATTGACGGATATCTGTCGTTCCGTAATGCTTACCCGGACGAAAATGAATTGTTAGAGACCCTTTTGCGTGAAGGCGGCAGTCTGGGCATTACCTTTGTGCTCACAGCGAATCGGGTAACGGATATTTTTGAAAAATTCAGAAGCAACATTCCGAATGCCGTTTCGTTCGAGCTGTCTGATCCGAGTGATTATTATTATGCGGTAGGACGGCCGTCCAAGGCTCCGAGTCAGCTGCCTCCCGGCAGAGGTCTGGTGAAAGGACAGGTGCCTCCATTGATGTTTCAGGCTGCGCTGCCTTCTACCGGAGCGGATGAGGGGGAACGCTCCTCTGCACTTCGCCGCACAATTGCAGCGATTCGCCAGAACTGGACGGGTGAAGAAGCACCGCAAATTGCACCGCTTCCGGATGAAATCAAGCTGAAGGACCTGCTTGTGCGCACAGGCTCGTTTGGCAAGGCTTGGGAGACTTCAACTGTTAATGTACCCGTTGGGCTGCTTACGGACGATCTGGAGCCGTTTGAACTAAATCTGCGTGAAGGCCCGCACTTTATGGTGACCAGTCCGATGGAGGGGGGCAAAACGACATTTTTGCAAACCTGGATGTTGTCTCTTGCCTATCATGCATCCCCAAAGGATGTGCAAATATACACGGTTGATATGAGGTACGGCTCAGGAGGGCTGGGCGAGATCAGCAGTTTGCCCCATGTCCGTGGACATGTATCGCGAGAAGAACAGCTTGCGCCTGTCATTCAGGAGTTGTACGATGAAGTTCTGAAACGCGGGGAGATTGCGGGAGGACCGGCCATCGTGCTCGTCGTTGACGATGCGGATACGCTGTCCAAACAGCTGACTGACTTTAATGTAAAAGATCAGCTCGGGGTCATTGTTCGTCAAGGAAGAGACAGGGGCATTCATGTTATTCTATCTGGCGTGCCTGCGGACTTTCCAACGTTCGGCTCCGATTGGGTAAGTGATGTAAAAGCTTCTCAGAGTGGATTGCTGTTCGGGACTTTGGACCCTAATGATCTGTCGTTCTTCCGTATTCCTTATTCGGAATCCGGGGGCAGCACAAGTGGGCTGAAGGTACTGCCACCAGGTCAGGGTTATTATATAAAACGCAAATATTCCAGGGTTAAAGGTGCAGTTCCATGCGATAACAGCTGGAAGATGAACAATTGGATTTCTGAAATTCGTGACCGATGGCATGTTGTAGTTTGAGGGGAGGTGGCTCATAATGTTGACGGTTCATGATTCTAAGCAAAAGGTAGTCACACTGCAAATTAAGGAACTGTTTTTCCTTGCCGGCATACTCGGTTCCGATCGGCTGCTGGGGGTGGAAGATCCGTTTCGCGGTTATATGGCAGAAGAGATTGCCATGGAGTGGGAGCGTGTCAAAACCTCCTTGCTGGATAAAGGCTACTTGATTCAGGATCAAGATACCAATGAGCTGATCATGACTCCAACCGTTTTTTCGAGAGTAGCTATAGCCGGGTTGTCGGACAGGGCATGCTGGCTCCGCTATACCGTTTGTGGCAAGTCGCATGAAAGTTATATTCATTGTACGGATGAACGGGTCGTTGAAGTCACCCGCGCTTCGGATGCTTCTGATTCATTCCGTCTCCGTGATCTGGGCAATGTACGTGAAGCCATTGATATCCTCATTGAGAGGATGAAATGGAGTGGTCATTCTCCAGCGGAGAAGCCGGCATTAATGTGTTCCAAGAAAAAGTTTTACGATGTGATGAATGGTCTTGAGGCCTTTGAGGTGCAGTCTCTCGCAGATGAGCTTTCACAGGAAACGAGTGATCCTGAAGGCTCGCTTGCTCTGGCCCGTTGCCTGACGAGCAAGCAATCGGATGGAGAGCTGCGATTACTCGTATGGGGGCAGGAGGGATGGCGGTCGCAGTCGGCTGCATTCACTGCTAGTCCGGCTTCAAACTGGTTATTCCGCATGAGCACAACAGCTTCAGATGATTGGCTTGTTGCAGCGCTCACAACAAAAGAACAGTTTCACGAAATGCTGCTGGACTGGCTTAAACAGCCTGCAGGGGAAGAGGAAAGGTGATGGTAAATGCGCATTCGTGTGGAACCGGATGTGCTTCGGGCACTGAGCAGGCAGATTCAGTATGCAGCGGAGCAAATACAGCAAAAAATGGCAGTGTTGGATCAGGCAATTCATTCGCTGGATTGGGATATCGAATCTCGTGCTGCGGTGATGAGTGAATGGGATCGCAGTAAACGTCTGGGGGAAGATGCTCTTCGTCGATTGATGGACTTAAGTGTGCTGTTAGGTCGCAAGGCAGTGTTGTTCCAACAAGTAGATATGGATTATCGTTCCGTGCTGACTCATGTCAACGTTGCCTATGGTAATGCAGTCAACATGCTGAATGTTCTTCAAAGCAGCAGTGCAAGCGAAATTCTGCCTGCCCGTGCTGCTGATGTAGCTGTTGTATCCGATCCCCTTTCCGCTATGGCGGCAGTGTATCGAATACAGGATACAGCCCCGCCCGATGGTTCTCCGGCTACTCTTGTTCAGGCGATGCAGCCTGAGCCTGTCGCCTGGAGATTCAGGGACCCTTCCTTTCGGGACAGGAGAGGAACTGAACCTGTAGTTTCCTGAGCATGCTGCGAAGCGAAAGTACAGCAGGAAATAAATTTAATTGTAAATAGGCTGTTAGTTGAAGTTTCATGGGCCGAAAATGGGGTAAATAGGATTAGGTCCTTCGGCTTTTGTCCGATCGATCCTTGTATAGTACAATTTGAACAAACCAAAACAATTGCACACATCAAGGAGGAATTTAACAATGGCAGGACGTATTTTAGTTACCCCGGAACAACTGGATCAGGTGTCTAACCAATTCAAACAAAGTGGAGAGCAAAGTCAGCAGATCGTATCTACTTTGACTCAATCCATCACTAGCATGGAAGGTCAATGGGAAGGTATGACGAAGCAGCGCTTCTTCCAGGAGTTCCAGGAAGCAAGCAAACAAATGCAGTCTTTTGTTCAAACACTCAACAGCATCAGCGCAGAATTGTCAGCAATTGCGACTAAATTCCGCACTGCAGACCAAGCTCGTTAATCTGCTGTACATAGATCAGGGCGATGAGGGCAATACAACCGCCTTGAATATATGCGGGCAGCAAGAACAAAATTGTGCAATTTATCAACAAAAGGAATTGTACAATTACAGCGAAACCGGGTGTATTCACGCCCGGTTTTTGTTGCAACTATGACACAAAGACAGAGAGAGGGATAAGCATGTCTTTTCAACTGAATCCCGGGGATGAAGTGGTGATTAACGACATTGCCTATACGATTGGGCAGCATCCGGCTGCGCCGGGGCTTGCTTATGCTCAAGCCGGGAGGCAAGGGATTGTTTATCAGTTAATTCCCCGCGGCGGATCCGTTCATGGGGCAAAAGCACTAAAAGTATTTTTTCCGAAATTTCGTATCCCGGCGATGGTATATCAGTCTGAGCATATGGAGCCATACAGTGAACTGCCCGGGCTGCAGGTATGCAGACGTGAAGTGCTCACTCCGGAAAGAAACGGAGCGCTTATTGGAGAACATCCTGATCTGCTGTACGCCGTGTTGATGCCATGGGTACAGGGACTGACCTGGTTCGATGTGATCAGTGACCAAAAACAGCTGACATCGGAAGAAAGCCTGAAGCTGGCAAGAGCACTTGCGGGCACAGGTTCTGCGATGGAGCAGCGCGGACTGGCACATTGTGATCTGTCTGCGCCTAATGTAATGATTCCGTTTTTTTCCGAAGTGCAGAACTCGCAGCTGACTTCTGCAGTTGAACTTGTTGATGTCGAGCAGATGTATGGTTCCAAGATGGATAGGCCAGATGCGCTGCTAGCGGGCTCGCCCGGTTATGCAGCCCATCGTACGGTGCATAGTGGTCTGTGGAGCTCTTATGCCGACAGGTTTGCCGGTGCTGTCATTATTGCGGAGATGCTGTGCTGGTCAGACCCGGTCATTGTCGAAAAAGCATGGGGAGAAAGCTATTTTGATCAGCATGAGATGCAGACTGCCAGCGAGCGTTATTTTGCTATGCGGAGTTCTCTGGAGAAACGCTGGGGCTCCAAATTATCAGATCTCTTTATCCGGGCTTGGGAAAGCCATGACCTGAGCAGCTGTCCAACCTTTGGTGAATGGTACGTTGCTCTTGCCGCTGCAGATACAGAACAGGCGGAAGCGCTTCTGGTTCCACCTGTCGAAGTGCAAGATGATGCACAGCATTTGCCAGAAGTTCCTGGGGATACGGAAACTGAGCACGATGCAGGACATTCTGATCATAAGGGCAATACTGCCGCTGGTATGTCAGGTGCCAAACAGGCTCCAGAACAGGAAGCTGTGGTGAATCGTTTGTTCCTTCAAGCCAGAGCATTGGAGGATGAGGACAAACCGGCTGCTGCACTGGAGGTATACCGCTCACTGTATCACTTTATTCCGAGCAACAGTGCGATGCAGATGGAAGTGGAGGCGGCGATCAAGGAGCTGGAGGAACGGATTCATGGAAGCAAGGAAAGCACAGAGCCGGCACCGATTCCATTTTACCGTTCCAAAAAATTCATGATCTCTTCAGCGGTGCTTATTGTGCTGCTGGCCGGGGGAGTGCCTACAGTTAAAATTCTTGCCGATCAGGCTGAGGTAAAACAGCAGGAAGCTGAGCGTTTGGCTGAAGCAAAGGCCGCTGAGGAGGCTGCTGCTGCCAAGCTCAGGCAGGAAGAGGCTGACAAGCAAAAGGCCGCTGAAGCTGCGAGGCTTGCAGCCGAGGAGAAGAATAAGCTTGCGGAAGCGAAACAAAAGGAAGCGGAAGCGAAGAAAAAAGAAGCAGAACGTAAGGCTTTGCAAGAAAAATATGATAAACAGGCAAAATATGAAGCTTACCTGGCGAAGCAGGAACAGCAGAAGAAAGAAGCTGCCAGAAAGGCATTGCAGGAAAAATACGATCAGCAGGCCAAATATGAGGCGTATCTGGTGTGGAAAAAAGAAAATGATGCTAAAATCGCCAAACAAAAGGCAGAGGCTGAAGCGAAGCGAAAGCAAGAGCTTGCTCAGAAGGAAGCACTCAAGAAAAAGCGTGCACAAAACGTGGTAACACTGATCGCACATTATAACAAAGCTTATAACGCACAAAAAGGCAGAAAAACGGATAATGCTCTTTCTTATGCCCGGGATTTTAAAAACCTGTACAATACGGACGCATCGTATTTCAAGGGGGTAGGAAAAGTGGCTGTACGAATGAGTGCAATCAACAAATTTTTGAGCAATTCCAAGTATACGCTGCCTGACCTGTAACTTTATATTAAATAATAGAGGTGACACACTCTAGATGAACTATACAATTCAAGCATCACAGCGCACCCCTGCACTTATTATCTATTTAATTGATATCAGCGCCTCGATGAATATGGTTTTGGATAATCGGCGGCGAATTGACATCGTATATGATGCTTTATCCTTGGCGATTCGCCAGATGGTGTTTCGTTCAACCAAGGGAAATCGGCTGACGCCGCGGTATCGGATTGCTATTTTGGCATACAGTGATGACGTATATGATGTGTTAAACGGCATTAAAGGAATAGACGAGATTGCCGCAGCAGGCTCACTGCCTGATTTGACTCCAAGACGTTTCTCGGATTCAGCGAAAGCATTTCTGCAGGCGGAGAAAATTTTGCAGGCAGAAATACCGAATATGCAGGACTGCCCTGCTCCACTCGTATGTCATATGACGGACGGCGTTGCGACAGGCGAGGACCCGGAGCCGATTGCCAAACGCATTATGGGCATGAGTGTACCCGATGGCAACGTTCTGGTGGAAAACATATTTATTAGTGATCATCTGCTGGAAAGCCCTATTACAGAACCGAGACGCTGGAAGGGCATCTCTCCAGAAACCATACTTCAGGATGAGCATGGTGAGAAATTACGCAACATGTCCTCCGTGCTGCCTGAAAGCTATCGTGAAATGCTGGTGGAGGCTGATTATTTGCTTGCACCGGGAGCGCTCATGATGCTGCCTGGCACTTGTGCGGAGCTGGTTTCCATTGGATTCCAGATGTCTGCTGCGACACCTGTAAGATAGGAGGGGAATCATGCGAGCGATGCGTATGGCTACATTGTCTGCCAGTGATCGGGCAGGTCATGCCAAACAGGGGCATGAACATTTTCGCTATGTAAGCGTGCAGACGGGAGAGCAGCCGTTGACACGTTATCAGGGCAGGCTGAAGTGCAGATATGGTTACGGCCGGGCAGCGGAGACAGTGAATCAAGGTGATGCAGGTCAAGACTTTGTTGCAATTCGCATGCAGGACAATGTCTGTCATTTTGTATTATGTGATGGAGTTGGTATGAGTTATCTCGGTGATTTTGCAGCCCGTTTTCTGGGCAACGCATTGCTGGAATGGATGGAAAAGACCCCCAGTCTTACAGCTGAAGGCATTGAACGTTACCTCCAAGACGTAACAGATGCGGCTTCCAAGCAGCTTGAACAGTTACAGCCTTTGGACAGCTCGCCGCTTCTGCTGCGGGAGGTATTAATGGAGAAGCGGAGCCAGGGAAGCCAGACGATGTATGTATGTGGGCGCATTGCGCTGACCTCGGGTGGACGTAAAAGCAAGGTATGGCTCGCTTGGCAGGGTGACTCCAGAATCCGGCTCTGGTGTAACGGCCAGGAGCAGTCCAAGCAGTTTCAGAAGCATTGCAGCACCAATGAACGATGGTCTACACGCGAAGGTCCTGTAGGTGGCAAACCTCATGTTTTTGAAACGAAAGCCTCGTCTAATGATTCTTGCCGTCTTCAATTGTATACAGATGGCTTGAATGATCTGGATGCCATTGATACGTACATTCCAGATGAGCATATTCAGGTGCTGCTGGATGCCGCCCATACGGGCGGTCTGGAAGATGATGCCGCTTTCATCGAAATCGAATGGTAAATTTTATTTGAAAATTGTTGCGGGTGTTGATTTAAAAGCTGCTCGTTTTGGGTAATCTTGTGAAGAATTGATTAAACTTCAGGTTGGATCGAATCTTCTTACATAACTTCCAAATCGAAGGAGTGACTAAGTGATGACACAACACAGCAACAGGCCCCAGTTTCAAGGCAAGGTAGCGATCATTACTGGAGCGGGCTCCGGTATTGGGAAAGCGACAGCACTCAAGCTGGCGAACGAAGGAGCGCATGTGGCACTGTTTGATATGGTGAATGATCGGATCTCGCAGACGGAAGCAGAAATTAATGCACAGCATGAAGGGGCCGCGAGAGCCTTTGATGTAGATATATCTGATCCGGCACGGGTGGAAAAGGCTGTGCTTGAAACGGTAGAGCTGTTTGGCGGTTTGGATATCGTATTTGCCAATGCAGGTATTAACGGAGTATCCGCGCCAATCGAGGAAATTCAGGTGCAGGATTGGCAGCAGATCATTACAACAAACCTGGACGGTACGTTTTTCACTGTGAAATATGCACTGCCTCATCTGAAAAAACGTGGCGGGGGTAGCGTTATTATTACGAGCTCGATTAATGGAAACAAGCGTTTCTCCAGCTTCGGAATGTCAGCCTACAGTACATCAAAGGCAGGACAGGTCGCTTTTGCCAAAATGGCAGCTCTCGAGCTGGCGAAATTCAAGATCAGGGTTAATGTCATCTGTCCTGGCGCCATTGCAACTAATATTGATCAAAGTACCATTAAAACGGACGATCTGCAGGATATTATTATTCCCATTGAGTTTCCTGAGGGGCAGCAGCCACTCGCGGACGGACCAGGGCAACCTGAGCATGTGGCCGATCTGGTGAGCTTTCTCGCTTCGAATGCCTCCAAGCATATTACGGGTGCAGAGATTGTCATTGATGGTGCAGAGTCATTGCTCAGTTGACCCTATAGAAAGACAGGGGCGGGAAACCGCAGTCAGCAGGATAAAGTGCAATGACAAGATGAGTCATGGCTGCACATATCTACATGTTATGCATATAGCATAGTCGTTCCTTCGGGACGGCTTTTTTTGTTATAATGCTAACGACCGAATTTTGAACTTAGGGGAACGAGAATAGATATTGAAATTAAGAAAATAAATGTTGATGTAACTTAGGGAAACAAATAAATATTGAACTTGGCAAACAAAAGTGAAGTGATGGAAACGATTATTGAAGGTGTGAAAGTGATCTCGAAATAATGAAGCCGAATATGCAAAAAGTGAAAAGAATATGCAAGTGATAGAAGAAAACGAAGTGGTAAGACATTCCTTAGGAGCGATGACATGTACACTGATTTACCGATACAAGCGATTATTCCGGAATTGCAGCAATGCTTCCGTGAGCAGGATACAGCTGTTCTCATTGCCGAGCCCGGAGCAGGGAAGACATCGGTTGTGCCGCTGGCTATGCTTGAACAGCCTTGGCTTGAGGGCAAAAAAATCGTGATGCTGGAGCCGCGCAGGCTCGCAGCCCGCTCAGCTGCGTCAAGAATGGCAGCAGCCTTGGGTGAAAAGACAGGGCAGACTGTTGGATATCGTGTGCGGATGGATACACGGGTTAGTTCAGGTACTCGCATTGAAGTAGTGACCGAAGGTGTGCTCACGCGCATGCTGCAGCAGGATCAGGGACTGGAGGATACCGCCATGATTATTTTCGACGAATTCCATGAGCGGCATCTGCACGGTGATCTGGGACTTGCTCTTGCGCTGGAATCCCGGGCCATGCTACGCCCGGATCTGAAGCTGCTTGTGATGTCGGCTACGCTGGACCCGGCTCCGGTCAGTAGTCTGCTGGGGGAAGGCACACGTATAGTGCATTGTGCCGGACGTACATTTCCGGTGGAAACGAGATATGTGCCCAAACCGGCTGCGGTTGAACTGGAGAGCTGGACTGCACGCACCGTTATTCGGGCATTGACGGAGGAGCAGGGAGATATTCTGGTATTTCTGCCTGGAGCCAGAGAGATACATCGTACGGAACGGGAACTGATGCAGGCTTCACTCCCCGCTCAGGTGAATGTACATACGCTGTATGGCAGTATGGCTGCCGAGAAGCAGGATGAGGCGATACGTGCCGCTGCCGAAGGCTGGCGCAAGGTGGTTCTGTCTACTTCGATTGCGGAATCAAGCCTTACGATTCCAGGTGTGAAAGTGGTCGTGGATGCGGGACTGAGCCGGGCATCATCGTTCTCGGCCAGAACAGGTATGAGCCGGCTTGTCACACTGCCGGTGAGTAAAGCGTCCGCCGACCAGCGGCGCGGACGTGCGGGGCGGATTGCCCCGGGGGTGTGTTACCGGCTGTGGAGCGAGGAGGCTCATGGGGCGCTGCCTGATACAGCGCGCCCGGAAATCGCCTCCGCGGACCTTGCGCCGCTGGCGCTGGAGCTTGCCGCCTGGGGTGTCCAGTCTCCAGCCGAGCTGAGCTGGCTGGACATCCCGCCTGATGCGGCCTACGCGCAGGCACAGGCGCTGCTGCGCCAGCTGGGCGGCCTGGATGACGCAGGCCGCATCACGCCCCTTGGGCGGCGGATGAACACACTTGGTGTTCATCCGCGGCTGGCCAGCATGCTGCTCCGCGCGGCGGAGCTTGGGCTGGCCAGCTACGCCAGCACGCTGGCGGCGCTGCTGCAGGAGCCGGCAGGCCTCCGCAGCGGCAGCGCAAGTGCTGGCGGCGCGGGCGTGGACCTCCGCCCGCGCGTGGAGGCGCTGCTGGCCGCAGGCAGCAGCGCTATGCCGCCTGCGGCTGGCGCAGACGGCGCTGCCGTGCGCCGCATGCTGCAGGAGAGCCGCCAGCTGTGCTCGGCGCTCGGCGGCCCTGCGGCCGATCCGGTGCAGCCGGATGAGGACAGCTGCGGGCTGCTGCTGTCCTTCGCGTACCCGGACCGGATCGCGCAGCGCCGGGAGGACGGCCGCTATCTGCTGAGCAGCGGCCGCGGGGTTCAGCTCGGCGTGATAGAATCGCTGAGCCGTTCCGCTTATCTGGTCGCAGCCGAGGCAGACGACCAGGGCGCAGATGCGCGTATCCTGCTGGCTGCGCCGTTGCAGGAGCAGACGGTGCTGCGTGCCGCGCAGCACCTGCTGCACGAGGAGGTGCAGGTGGCATGGGACCGCACCACGCGAAGCGTGCGGGCACACAAAAGGCAGCGTATTGGCGCGCTGATTATCAAGGAAAGTCCAGCTGCACAGCCGCCGGAAGAGCAGGTGCTGGAGGCGCTGTTAACGGGAATACGACTGGAAGGGCTGGATATGCTGCCTTGGAGCAAAACATCCCGCCAGCTTGCGGACCGCATGCATTTTCTGCATAAACACCTGCCAGAATGGCCTGATCTGATTGAGGACCATCTGACGGATGAACTGGCCGAACAGCTGACACCCTATCTGACGGGCATGCGCTCCGCAGCAGATCTCAAGCGGCTTTCGATGCATGATGTACTGCTGGGCGGTCTCAGCTGGACCCAGCGCCAGCAGCTGGATGAGGAGGCGCCAACCCATATATTGGTTCCAAGCGGCTCTCGTATCCCGGTGGATTACAGTAATTCGGATGACCCGGTGCTGGCAGTGCGTTTGCAGGAGATGTTTGGTCAGCAGGAGACACCGCGAATCGGAGGTGGACGCGTGCCGATAACACTACATCTGTTATCTCCTGCACAGCGACCTGTTCAGGTGACACGAGATTTGGCGAATTTCTGGCGCGAAACCTATTTTGAGGTAAAAAAAGACCTGAAGGGACGATATCCGAAGCATTATTGGCCGGATGATCCTCTTGAGGCGACAGCAACGAATCGGGCAAAGCCGAGAACAACCTGAAGTTAATTTAAAAGATATAAAGCTCTTTGAAAAGCCGGGCCAGTGCGTAAATTCAGACATTCTGTCATCAGAGTGCTCCATGTAAAAGATGTGTAGTCCAGCTTTCATAGATTCATATTCATACGATCACGATCATCATCTTTCGAACGTTTGAAAGATGATATGACGGGTAATAACATAGCGAACCACTCAAACCAATGAGGAGGTATTCACTATGCAGAAGAAAATCGTAGGTGTGTTTAATACAGAGCGTGAAGCATCCGAGGCTATTGAAAGCTTGAAGGCGGAAGGATTTTCATCAGATGAAATATCCGTCGTTACACAGGATCGGGATGAGCTGAAAGCCATTCGTGAGGAGACGGGCACCAAAGCACCGGAGGGTGTGGCTGCGGGAGCAGCAACCGGCGGGTTGCTTGGCGGTGTGGCGGGTCTGCTCGCAGGTATCGGCGCACTGGCCATCCCGGGCATTGGTCCAATTCTGGCGGCAGGACCTATTGCAGCAACCTTCACAGGCGCTGCTGTAGGGGCAGGAGCCGGAGGCTTGGTGGGTGGACTTGTCGGACTCGGGATTCCGGAAGAAGATGCTAAACAATATGAAGAATATGTGCAGAACGGTAAAATTCTGCTGCTGGTAGACTCGTCCGATCGGGATAGCGCTGTATACGATGTGTTTAACCTGGGCAGCCCGGGACATGCGAGCAGAGATGCCGTGCACGGTGAAGATGTCAATGCCGTCCGATCAGATCTGTATATGGAAGAGCGCCGGATGGAAGCACAGACCAAAGCCGCGCGTTATGGCAACAATACCTTCTTGTAAAGGTAGGGAGTCCGTGCTCATTTCAAACTGGTTTTGTGAAAAATTGCAAAAAATCATGCATACAGGTTATACAAGCACAGCAGCCGGTCTCCGCTGAGGAGGCCGGTTTTCTCCCTTATACAGAACCTTGCCCCTTTCTTATACAGAGACTAAACTTGTTCCTGTATCTATCCTGCTGGCAGCTCAAGCTGTATTCCATGTCGATGGCCCTGTTTTACTTCAGGTCCTTGTTTTTCCTGGTCAAACAGGGAATAACAATACATAGAGCAGGATTGCAAGCGCGATGCCAATCACAAGCAGAATGATGCCAAGAAAGGTGATAAGTCTGGTTGTGGCCCGGAAGGACTGCTCATTAATCTGTGTTCGTTTCCGGTGATAGGCTGCCGCCGAGAACAGAATAATAGAGATGCCGCCAAGAAGAGACGTGATGCCGGTGATAACCGCAGCAAGGTGTACCAGCTGATCATAGGTGTTCGAATGGAAGCCAAAGCCGGCCGCGAGAAAACCGATGCCCGCAATGCCAATGCCTGTGCGCACCCAAGCGAGGAATGTGCGTTCATTTGCCAGATGCTGCTGTACATATTTGGAATCAGAACCATTGGATGATCTGTCTGACATGGGTATTCTGAACCTCCAATCAAGAATGGTAACCGAAATGATTAGTTTACATCGCAAGCAAGAACAAAAATATAAGGAAAGGCTGATGATTTTGCCTCGCAAAGAACGGATTATCGAAATAGAAACCTTAAGGGGAATGGCTTTTGCTGCTGTTGTACTTCAGCATTCCATTGCTCATTATTCACTCGTTCCGCAAGCTGGACTTCAGGACGGTGTAGTGATGGCAGTGCTGCTGATGCTATCCAAGTTTGCTGTACCGCTGTTTATATTTATAACCGGGATGGTGTTGTTCTACAACACAGGGGAGCAGCTGAACTACAGCCAGTTTATGCGCAAAAGAGTAATGGACGTGATTTTGCCCTACGTAGTGTGGACGCTCATCTATTTTATACTTACCCCGCGAAGCTGGACAGGCTTTGGCTGGCAGGAGCTTTCTGACCTTGGACTGAAGTTGGTGACTGGCAAAACGGCCTCACATTTCTGGTACATCATCATGCTGATCCAGATCTATGTGTTTTTCCCTTTGTTTCTAAGCAGCATACGGTACATATATCAGCGTTATCAAGCAAAGGGGCGTATGATTGCTCTGTTTATCTCAGGCATCGTTTATCTGATCCTGGCTGATCAATTGAGTACCATTGCTCACTGGATGGAGCCGTTGCAGATTCCGGTGCTGACCGATGCTTTTACAACCTATGCCGACCGTAATTTTATTTATTTTTTCTTTTATTTCGTGCTTGGGGCCGCAGCGGGATTGTCTGTCCAGAACTGGAGAAAATGGGTTCATCGTCTGCGCTGGGTATCCTGGCTGGTGTTTATTGTACTGGGTCTGCGGTTTATTTATCTATTAATGCTGGAGTTTCAGAAGCCCGATGGCTTTCAGATCAGCTTCTACACCGTCAGCCTGATCAGGCCGGGTATGATCCTGTTCCTGCTCGCTTCAATCCTGGTTCTGTACCAGTTGGCCGTAAAGCTTCAGCAGCCAATGGTGCTGCTCTGGCTGGCATGGATTGGCGGCATGTCGTATGGCGGTTATCTGATGCATATGCTGGTGCTTCGTTATAGCTACATTCCAGATGAATGGTTCTACGTGGCCTGGGGATGGAATCCTATTATCCGTATGATTATCACCTGGCTCACTGCACTTGCAGTTTCTTGTGGGCTGACCTGGCTGATCTCTCGTCTGAAATGGGGAAAATGGATCGTGGGTACGGTGCCGACCAAGCGACCCCAAACCCAAGAAACAACGAATTCATTGATATCGAAGTGAATATATCATTACATGAAAAATTCACAATAATAAAAGATAAATTTCGCTGGTTCTCACCTCACGATTGCTTTCCCAACCCCGATCTTTCTTGCTCTACTCAGACCTTTGTTACAAGAGTGAGGTCAGGATCAAGATGGCAGGATCAGAACATATGTACTATAATGAAAGATAGACAGGTTCTGACAGGAGGGAAAGATCATGGCTTTTATGATTGCACAGCGGGCATTTATCAAGGTTTATCTTATTACGATGGTCGAGCAGCACAGAGGATATGGCTACGAGATGCTGGAAGCGATGAAGCAGGAATTCAAGGATTACGGATACGTGCCGCCGCAGAGCGAGGTATATCGGGCCTTACATGAGCTGGTGCAGCAGGGTATCTTTTATCGAACCAAAAAATTAAAGGGGAATGATCCCAAGGTGGATTTTCAGGAGATCGTGCTCTATCACTTCACGGATGAAGGTGCGGCGAAAGCCGAGTTATACAAAAAACAGGTCAAAGCCGATCTGGATCGTTGTCTTGGCATTTTACACAAGGCGGAAGCGGATAACTACGGTACGAAAGGACGATGAGCATGAACAGACCTCTGCAGTGGGGTGTACTCGGAACTTCTACGATTGCCAAAAAAGCAATTATTCCAGCGATTCAGCAGTCCGAACGTGGTGAAGTGCTGGCGATTGCCAGCCGCTCGAAGGAAAAGGCGGAAGCTATAGCTGAAGAGATGGACATTGTCAGAGCCTATGGCAGTTACGAGGAGCTTCTGGATGACCCGGATATCCAGGCTGTCTATATTCCTTTGCCGAATCATCTACACAGAGAATGGACGATCAAAGCTGCCGAGGCGGGAAAACATGTCCTGTGTGAAAAGCCCGCAGCGCTGAATGCACAGCAATCAGCCGAGATGATCGAGGCATGTGAACGTCATGGTGTGTTGTTTGCGGAGGCGATCATGTATCGTTATCACCCGAAGCACAGACGTGTGCAGGAGATTATCGAGAGTGGCGAGATTGGAACGGTTAGAGCGATACATGGCAACTTTACGTGTAATACCGCGGATGATAAGGAGAATGTACGCTTCAAAAGAGAGATGGGCGGCGGTTCTATTTTTGACCTCGGCGTATATCCGATCTCTGCTGCCCGCATGTATCTGGGAGACGAGCCTGAAGCGGTCACCGTACATGCCTTGTTCTCGGAAGAGCATGATGGCGTTGATATGATGGCTTCAGGACTGATCGAGTTTCCGAATTCGGTAGCGCTGACCTTTGATTGCGGCATGTGGGCGTCCGGCAGGGCCGAGATGGAGATTCTCGGCACGGAAGGCCGAATTGAGCTGCCTAAGGTGTTCGGCTGGGAGAATAGTGATATTCCACCGCAGATTATCATCCATACGGATTCGGTAAGCCGGGAGGAGCGTGTATCAGTCTCGAATTCCTATGTGCTGCAGGTAGAGATTTTTGCCGAGGCGGCGCTGGAGGGCAAGCCTTTACCGTTTAGTCCAAGCAACACCATTCTGAATATGCGTGTAATCGACGCTTGTCTGGAATCCGCCCGAACGCGTCAGCGCGTGCTGGTGGATCAGAGTCCGGTGGAGTAAGCTCCTGAAGCAGAAGTGCTGGTGTGCTGGTATGCAGTGCAGAGGCTGTCTAATAACTTTTTTACCGAGGCTGTAAAAATGAAAGAAGAATAGAAGGCGGCTCCATCCATGCGGATGAGAGTCTTTTTTTACTTGGAAACAAATCTGGAACGGAACTGCTTTGTTTGACACTTCAATCAACAATCCACCCGTTAAATGATTATTTTAATCTATCGTGAGAACGCATCGTTTAAAAAGTCTTTAAATATGACGTTAAAAATATTTTAACGTTGGTATTGATTTTTGTGAAAACTCCGTTAAAATAATATTAACATTAAAAATATTTTCACGTTGAGGAGTGGGGCAGATGAACGGCAGCACAGCGGTTGGCAAACAAGGATTAGGGGAACTCATTCGAATCAGGCCATATATGCAATTTATGATGAGCAAAATGGTATCCCGTTTTGCTGATTCCATAGATTCGATTGCATACAGCTGGATGGTGTACGTGTTGACAGGCTCGAAGGTGCTGATGGGCACCCTGCTGGCTGTTAATTTTTTGCCGAATATTGTATTTGGCCTGTTCGCTGGTGCGCTGGTGGATCGCTTGTCCCCCAAAAAAGTAATCGTAATGACCAATACTGGACGTGGTGTTATTGTTGGTTTGACAGCTCTCTTATTTGCTCTTGGTCAGCTTGAGGTCTGGCATTTATTTTTGTTCACCATCCTGAATTCCTTGCTGGAATGTTTTACATCACCTGCCGAGGTGTCCAGTGTTCCCCGATTGCTTCCACCGTCTCTGCTGTTGTCAGGCAACGCAATGACCACATCTGCCACCAGGCTGGCTGAGTTAGCGGGTCTCGCTGCGGCAGGTGCATGCATTGCAACGGTTGGCATTGCGTGCACGATCTGGATCGATGCCGCGCTTTTTGCCTTCAGTGCTTTACTTATGAGCGGTGTGCATTATCCCGAAGGCATGCCCGCTCGTGGTGTATCTTCTGCCGCCCGAAGTTTGATAGCCGAGATGGCGGATGCTTTTCATTTTCTACGTAAACATGCCTTGTTACTGATCAGCTCTATTCTGTTTGCCTTGGTGAACTTCTGCCTGATGCCCTTTAATGTGCTTCGTACACCGTACGTGATGGAGACGCTGCACGCGGATGCCTGGGGGCTTAGTCTGCTTAGCGGACTGTTAGTCGGGGGAATTGTCATTGGTGGTCTCTGGATGTCCCATTGGGGAGTCCGTTATCGTAAAAGTGTGCTGATCATCACTGGCATTGTAATGTCTGGTTTTGGTTATGCAATGACAGCAGTTCCCGCTTATATGACGGCGTTTCAGCTCCCGGTTGCAGGTTTCTTCTGTCTGCTGATGGGCTTGGGGATTCCGCTGGCTACAACTCCGCTGGCTTCATATCTGATGGAGGTTACTCCTTCCCATATGCTTGGAAGAGTATCAGCTTTGCAAAGCATGCTGGTGTTAAGTGTGTCCCCACTGGGCAGTCTGCTATCGGGTGTGCTTGCGGACTGGTTTTCAATGCATGTGCTGTTTATTGTGTTCGGTGTCCTGCTTGGGTTGTCTGCACTTGTACTGCTGGCGAGCAAAAGCTTTCGCCAAGAGATGTAAGTGTATCCGGTTTTGACCGGGGTCCTGACTGAAAGGTATAATAGAGAGAACGAAGGGCAGGCACGTACCCCGGAAATGAGGAACCAGGTATGCAGCAGCACAAAGTGCTTTCAACGATTGAAGAGATCAAAATATACTCTGATCCGTACCGGATACAGATTATGAATATGTTTAACAGGCAGGGGAGACCCTCCACGGTGAAGGAAATCGCCGATCTGATGGGAGAGGTGCCCGCCAAGGTTCACTATCATGTGAAGAAGCTGGAGAAGATCGGTCTTCTAAGCATGGTATCCACCCGTGAGATTAACGGTATTATCGCCAAATATTACGAGCCCTTTTCAGGTGAAATTCATCTGCGTCACAAGGACGAGGAGCATGAGAATTCACCGCTGAAGCAGGTATTTCGCTCAGAGACGTTAAAGCTGCTGAACCAGATGTTTGAGCAGAGCCGTCTGCGTTTCATGAAGCAGGCAGAGCAAGGGGAGCAGGAGAAGCGGTTTATTTCGGATATGACTCTGTACGCAACGGTAGACGAAATAGAGACGTTATATCAGAATATTGTGGAGCTGTGCAAGCCTTATCAGAACAAAAATGAAAAGAATGCTGACCAGCATGTTTTTCAGCTGTTTACGGCACTGTCCAAGGAAATTCCGTTGGAAACTCAGGTCAGTGAGACTGAGGCCAGGAAGAAAAAGACGGGAGAACCGAAAAATTCGTCTGCCTCTGCGGCATCCGTTACATCAGAAGCCCTGCATACTTCGCCCACCGTTAAAACTTCCAAACGTCCTGCTAAGCGTAAGGCTCAGCAGTCACCTGAAGGTCAGTCTGAGGATTAAGCCTGTTGTATGAGATGAACAAAAGGTTCCAGCCATGGAATGCTCCGGTGACTGCACGGCTCAGGACAAACTGAACGGCAGTAGAGAAAGTAAGGAGAGCGACAGGAACAGGTGGAGCGGAGAAGAGCATACGAAGCCAAAATGAAGTCAAGAAGTTAAGTCAAGAGTGTAGTGTAAGTAAAGCTGCTGGGAAAGGGTACTCAGAACACCACACGCAGCGCAGGCTAAGTTTAAGCAGGCACAGACAGGGACATGACAGCAGAAAAGCCGCCATTGGCGGCTTTTTAGTATTAGTACGTAACGGCAAGGATTGAATTAGCATTTGATATCCCTTTACATGTTCTCGTCGTAATCCTGCACATCCCGTTTGGCAGCCATGGCAGGTGAATTGGATGTACCATATTCCTCGACCGCTTCCCAGGCCTCTGCGTTGTCGAACTTACCTGCATTGCGCTGTCTCACTTCTCCAGCTCCGCTCGGCGGCATTGTAATAACCTCCTCCTCAACAGGGCGGTCATTGCTTACGTCGCGGTTTGGGGTATGATCAATACAATAAGCAGTATACGGGATGGCTTCCAGCCGTTCAAAAGGAATGTTTTTCCCACATGTGACACATGTGCCATAGGTTCCCTCTTCCATGCGCTCAAGGGCATCATTCACCTGATTGAACTCATCTGTCAAGGTATCATCAATGGCGAGATCACGGCTGCGTTCAAAGGTTTCTGTACCTGCATCCGCAGGGTGGTTATCATAAGAGGACAGTTCACCGGTAGAATCCTTGAGCGATTCGGCAGGAGCACCATCCTCCATGCTGGATTCGAAATGTCGCTGCAAATCTTCACGCTGCTCGAGCAGCGCCTGTTCCAATTCCTGACGTTGATCCTTGGTTAATGTACTCATAAGCACATGCTCCTTTCCCGCTTGGGGTTGTAGAGACTTCTTACCCGAAAAGGGGGAGAAGCAATCATTTTGCAATGGAAACATGGTTTCGTTTTATATCTGATGAATTATGTGTTATAAAAAATAGAGAGAGATATTGCCGTGAGTTCTGTGCCCAGTGCAGAGAACCGCTGCTCGGCTACAATGGAGGGTTGTCAAGATGGATGAACATATGAAACGAAGATTGGACAAACAAAGACAATTGTTCAAACAACTAGGTGTGCAGCTGGATGCTTTATCTATTCATGAGAAGCAGTTTAATTATAAACTTCGTGGGTATGACCCGGATGAGGTGGATGCATATCTCGATCTGGTCATTAAAGATTATGAGCGCTTTTATGCCAACATCGCCGATTTGATGGATAAATGGCAGGAACAGCAGCTCACGATTCGCGATCTGAAGAACTCGGTCAAACCTGTGAATGATCCGAACAAGATTGATCGCAAGCAACTGGATGATATCGTCAAGCAACTGGAATATACGGTGCGGCAGCTCAAGGCCAGAGCACGTCCTGAGCAGGATCTGTTTACGGAATAAAGCTGAATTATCCAGGATTATATTAAATAAAGGTGGTTAATCATGAGTACTCATTTTTCGGTCAGTGTGCATTGTTTGTTGTTACTGTCTCTCAGCGCGCCTGAACGAATAACGTCCGCAGATATTGCGGGCAGCGTGAATACGAATCCTGTCGTAGTCAGACGGATTCTGGGGGGACTCAAGAAGGCAGGATTGGTCAATTCCTCACCAGGCACCAGAGGCTTTTATCTGGCGAAGCCTTCCAGTGAGATCACATTGGATATGATCTATCAGGCCGCCAAAGACGAGGGTCCCTTGTTCCCGATCCATGGAAATTGCAACCCGAACTGTGAGGTAGGCATCCAGATGGATAGTCTGCTGACGAATCTCTATCGGATTGCCGAGTCGAAGGTAGAGCAGTTTTTTGCATCGATTACACTTGAGGATATGGAACGTTCCTGCTCACAGCAGATGGAGACAACACAATTAGAGACAGAGCAGAAAGCCTAACGAAGGGAAGGCGGTTGATACATGAAAATCATAGTCATCTCTGATACACATCTGCCCAAAAAGGCACGAACTTTACCGGCACCACTTGCAGACGCTTTGACCGGTGCAGATCTGATTCTGCATGCGGGTGACTGGTCAGACTGGAGTGTATATGAACTGCTTAGCGGTTATGCTCCCGTTGAAGGTGTGGCTGGCAATACCGACCCGTCCGAGATCGGAGAGAAGCTTGGCTTCTCCCGAATTGTCGAAGTGGAGGGGCTGCGGCTTGGGCTAGTGCATGGTCACCGCGGATCAAAGGGCACAGAACAGAATGCGATCCAAACCTTTGCAGGTGAACAGCTGGATGCGGTGATCTATGGACATTCTCATATTCCGGTGATGCATACGGTGGATGACGTGCTTGTATTTAATCCGGGCTCACCGACAGACCGCCGGTTCCAGAAGCGTTTTTCTTTTGGCATCATGACGGTAGAAGAAGGAAAGCTGCAGGCAGAGCATGTGTTTTTTGACCGGAATTAGAACGATTGTATTGAAATAGAAATAGTAAGGGTACAGGCATTGGCAACGGCACTGGTATTTTAATGGACAAGCTGTTCCAGCATTGTTAGTATTAAGGCATTTCTGAACAGAAGTAATTTCTGAATCAGAAGTGCTTTTTTGCTTTGACTTGGAGATGTTTATTTTATTTATTTGACGACTCGGAAGAGCTTGCTTTTTATTATTTTGTAATCGGATGTAATGTGAAACGTTATCTCTGGATGGGGAATATGTGCGGATTGTTATCTGACATTCATCTGTTTGCTTTATGCTCTATGGTGGTGTGCGAGAGAGTGATACAATGCGTTTATGACATAAAATGAATGCGTTTACATTGGAGGGTTCATGGATATGAAACTGTCCGTATTCACCGTTGCAGTTCCTGATCTGAATGCAGCGGAACTGGCTTCCGCCGCCGCAGCGGCGGGCATCGAGGGTATTGAGTGGAGGTTTCGCGGCATACCGGAGGATGCTCTTTCCGAACAGCCTTCCTTCTGGAGAAACAACCGCTGTTCCATCGACCCGGACAGGTGGCAGGAACAGGTGCCCGCTTTTCGAGAAGCGGCTGCGATGCATGGAAGAAAATCCATTGCACTTGTGCCTTATCTGAGCTGTGGAGACTTACCGGCAGCAGAGCAAGCATTCCAGGCTGCATCCAAACTTGGTGCTTCAATGATGCGTGTAGGTGTTCCCGGTTATGATCGGACAACGGCTTATCCCGAGCTGTATACGAAGGCCGTTCGTTATTTGAACGAAGTACAGGATATGGCGAAACAGTACAGCATTAAAGCAGTTGTAGAAACACACCATCAGACGATTGCACCCACAGCTTCTCTGGCTCACCGACTTGTGCAATCTCTTGACCCGGAGCACGTCGGGGTGCTCTACGATCCAGGCAATATGGTGCATGAAGGGTATGAGAACCACCGTATGGGACTTGAACTGCTTGGACCTTATCTCGCTCATGTGCATGTGAAAAATGCCGGATGGTATGTGAAAGAAGCCGGAAATACTCCGGATCGCGCGGCATCAAGCCCAAGCTCTGGTTCTGAACTGCCTTTGAGCACATCCTGGCAATGTCATTGGGCTCCGCTAACGGAAGGCATGGTGGATTGGGTGCAGATGGTGCGTGATCTGAGAGCAGTGGGATATGACGGTTATTACGGGATTGAAGATTTTAGCGGAGTTTTGCAGTCCAAAGTGATGTTACAGCATTTTGCAGATGTATTTGCTGCAATCGAGCGTCGTATAAACGAGGAGGAGCAAGCATGAGTATGGTTCGAGTAGCGATCATTGGTATTGGAAATATGGGCGCGTCACATGCCAGAACCCTGGCGGCTGGAGAAGTTCCGGGTGCTGAACTGGCGGCAGTATGTGATGTGAGAAAAGAGATGGAAAGCTGGGTAACAAGTAATCTTCCGTCTACAGTCACGTACTGGCAGGATGCAGAGCAGATGATGGCTTCGGGCACAATTGATGCCGTTATTATTGCTACACCGCATTATGATCATCCTGAACAAGCGATCCAGGCATTCCGGCATGGCCTGCATGTCATGATTGAGAAGCCAGCGGGCGTATATACCAAACAGGTGCGAGAGATGAACGAGGCGGCTGCGGCAAGCGGCAAAGTGTTCTCCATCATGTACAATCAGCGGACGAACCCGCTGTACATCAAGCTGCGTGACCTGATTGCATCTGGCGAGCTTGGCGAGGTACGACGTACCAACTGGATCATTACGAACTGGTATCGCTCTCAGAGCTACTATGATTCCGGCGGCTGGCGTGCAACATGGGCAGGCGAGGGAGGCGGCGTGCTGATTAATCAGGACCCGCATCAGCTGGACCTGTGGCAGTGGACCATAGGCATGATGCCTGTGCGTATGCGTGCTTTCTGCTCCTTCGGCAAATATCGGAACATTGAAGTGGAAGATGATGTGACAGCTTATGTGGAGTATGAAAATGGAGCAACCGGCGTGTTTGTAACCACCACGGGTGAAGCGCCAGGAACGAACCGCTTTGAGGTGGGTGGCGACCGCGGCAAAATCGTCATTGAAGACGGCCAGCTCACCTTCTGGCGGCTGCGCGAATCAGAGCCGGAGTTCAACCAGCGCTTTACGGGAGGCTTCGGGCAGCCGGAATGCTGGAAATGTGACGTGCCGATTACGGGCATCGAAACGGGACATCCGGGTCTGATCCGTAACTGGATTGATGCGATTCGTACAGGCGCACAGCTGATTGCTCCCGGGCAGGACGGGATTCACGGTTTGACTTTATCCAACGCTATGCTGCTATCCACCTGGACGGACAATTGGGTGAATCTGCCGATCGATGAAGACTTGTTCTACGAGCATCTGCAGGAGCGTATTGCCAATTCAACAACGAAGAAAGACAAAGCATATGCGGGCGGTCAGCCTGCCGATCTGAGTCAGACGTTTAAATGACATGTATAAGTTGAACTAGAGATTTACACGGAACACTCTGGTGACATGGTAACGAGGAGAACATTTAAAATATAATTCGAAAAGAGGATGGGTTGATATGGCGAAAGACGGAATGTTCTACGCACCAAAAAGTGTGACCAAAGAGGTTGTATGCGGACCGGGCGAGTTCACCATCGCGGCAGTTGCTTTGGATCACGGGCATATCTATGGCATGGTTGGCGGTTTGCTGGACGCAGGGGCTACGCTCAAATGGGTATATGACCCGGACCCGGCCAAGGTTGAGGCATTCCGCAAGCAGTTCCCGCAAGCACAGATTGCTGCATCAGAAGCGGAAGTGCTCGCAGATGATGAGGTGCTGCTGGTAGCAAGCGCCGCCATTACGTCAGATCGTGCGCCGCTTGGCATGAGAGTGATGGCAGCGGGTAAGGATTATTTTACGGATAAAGCCCCGTTCACAACGATGGAGCAATTAAATCTGGCACGTGAAGAGGTGAAACGCACAGGCAAGAAATACATGGTGTATTACAGTGAACGGTTGCATGTGGAAAGTGCTATTTACGCGGGGCAGCTGATTGAACAGGGTGCGATCGGCAAAGTAGTTCAGGTCATGGGCACAGGGCCGCACCGCTTGAATGCCGGAGGACGACCAGACTGGTTCTTCAACCATGAGCAGTATGGTGGCATTCTCTGTGACATTGGCAGTCACCAGATTGAGCAGTTCCTGACCTTTGCTTCATGCAGTGATGCACAAGTAGCCTTCAGTCGGGTTAACAATTTCAATCATCCACAGTTCCCGGAGCTGGAGGATTTCGGTGAAGCTTCCCTGATCGGTGATAACGGGGCATCCGGCTATTTCCGCGTAGACTGGTTCACCCCAGATGGTCTCGGCACATGGGGCGATGGACGCACCGTAATTCTGGGCACAGACGGTTACATCGAGCTGCGGAAGTACATCGACATTGCCCGCGAGTCGGAAGGAGATCAGGTGTACCTGGTCAACCATGAGGGTGAATTCAGATACAATGTCAAAGGCAAAGTCGGCTACCCGTTCTTCGGTCAGCTCATCCGCGACTGTCTCGATCGAACCGAGACGGCAATGACGCAGGAGCACGCATTCAAAGCGGCAGAGCTCTGCCTGATCGCCCAGCATAAAGCGATGAGCGAGCGCGTGGTATGGAGCGTGGGCGGGAAGTAAGGTTTTAAGTGTTTTGATTCAGGTGTAAGGCAGATCGTTTAGATGAGGAAAGCAGTCCTAATGTAACTGTGGCTACGCTTGTTAGCTCGTTCTAACAAACGCCGCAGTTTGGGGACTGCTTTTCATGCATTTGTGACTTCGCAGATGGAACAAGTTGGGTTATATTAGATGTAGTTGGGATATGAGGTTGAAATGAGAGGCATGTGAAGTTCGTAGATATGATGTTATCAGAAAGAGATGCAAACATAAGAAAAGAGGGAAACAGAATGACTTTATTAAGCCAAATGATTAAAGTAGAGAATTGCAAATTATATAACTTTAATAATATTTGGGATTTTTTATTGGAGTACAAACATATTCCAAGCGAGATGATTAAGCATGAATTTAATAAGTATAAAGAAGAACTAGAGTGGTTTGAATCAAAGATAAATTCTCTACCAAAAACATTTAATAGAATTATTGATGGTAGACAGTATTATCATAGAGATTTCTACTTTGATAATAATGCAAAGTATGGTTTCGAAATTGAGTGGGATATTAATATCGCAAAAGAATTAATTCAAACAAATAAACTTCAAACAGTGAACTTTAATGTAGGTAAGTTTATAGATTATATAAACCCAAGAGATCTAAATCAGGCAATATTAAGAGATCCAAATATTAATCCTGAACCAATTATAGTAATGCACTATGATCCCATCAATTTGTTTGTCCCAATTGATGGGAACCATAGAGTGTATAAAACACATAGAATTAATCCCAATAAACCAATTGAAGGATACTTACTTTCTCCAGAAATCCATATTCAAGCAATGGCATGTGATTTGCATAGAATTCTTTATAAATTGCATCATAATATAGCTGTAATTAACAATTTAGTTACTGGAAATAAAAATAGGATTAAGAGATATTCAAAATGGAACTTTTTAAAAAAGAGACAAGCTATTACAAATCGATTGTATAGACTTGAATAGTTTTGAGAGCAATTTCTAGGAGGCATCTCCTTCTGATAACATAATATTCACGCTGCGGGCATACGCCCTTGGTCCGGCTAAAGCCGGACACACTTGGCATTCGCCAAGCGTCATGAATACAGGAACGTTATAGGAAAAATCAGCTCAAAACATAAAAACATCAATGAAAGGAATAAACCAAATGAATCATCAATACAATTTACAGTTTGACAAATTATGCAATTCATTAAAACTTGGTGAATTAAGTAAAACTCCTGAGGCAATATCGGGCGGACTGCTACATAGGATGTTTGCAATTGAAACTACAAAAGGAAAATATGCTATTAAAGCATTGAACCCTCAAATTATGGCAAGACCAATGGCCGTAGATAATTTTATTAGATCAGAAAAAATAGCAAATTTCGCAGCCAAAAGTTTGCCCGCTAAACCGGCAAACACAATTGGTGGTACGTTTATTCATAACATAGACAATCAATTTTACCTTGTATTTGATTGGATCAATGGTAGTAGTCTGAAGGCTCATGAAGTCAACATAATCCACTGCGAAAAAATTGGAGCTATTCTTGCGGCAATTCACGATATTAATTTTTCTCAGATAGAAAAGAATGATCATTTCACTTATGTAGAAGAGACGAATTGGAATTTCTACTTACATAAAGGGGAAGAGATTAATTCTGTTTGGGTGAATCTGTTACATGAAAACATTGAAAAGCTGTTCGTCTGGAGTGATAAAGCAAAGAGGTCATCCATAATGTTAGCTGCTGAACAGGTCATTAGCCATGGTGATCTTGAACCTAAGAACGTTATGTGGATTCAAGACAACCCAGTAATAATAGATTGGGAGTCAGCTGGGTATATAAACCCGATGCATGATTTGATTGAAACAGCTATTTATTGGTCTGTGGATAAATCAGGACGTATTGAAAAAGAAAGATTTTTAGCTTGTATAAATGGATATCAAAAACGTTTTGGGTTTCTACAAGCTGACTGGAAAAAGATTTTAGAACACGGTTATTTAAGCAAGTTAGGCTGGCTGGAGTATAGTCTGAAACGATCATTATGGATTGAATGCACAGATGAAAAAGAACAACATATGGGAACATTACAAGTAGAAGGAACAATTAATGCTTTAAAACAATATGAAGATATGGTTTTAGAACTAGAGGTCTGGCTAAATAATGATATAAACAAAGATTTTAGATTTATTTAATTCGAAGAAGGTACTTACATCCTATAACAATGTATTAACGCATTGTTGCATACGCTCCTCGGTCACTGGCGATGCTTTCGGCAGAGAAGATAATTCATGTGACAACCCTGCAAGGCTAAGTCTACGACCCGTTCCGCGTACGCTTCATTTAAGCCTTTCGGATTCGCTAATGCAAGAACGTTAGGCGACATCGGAAGCAAAGGAGGGAACACCATAAAAAATCAATGGAAAGATATAGAGTATCTTCAATTTGGTAATCAAACACAATCAGAAGCTTATCATATTTTATCTAAGCATAAGATTCTAAAAATCCTTCAAAACTATAACCCTATATTGGTTGGAACTATTCCAATAGGTATTAACATTGAAACTAGTGATCTGGATATTATTTGTGAAGTAAAGAATTTTGAAGAATTCGAACGACTTTGCAAAGAGCATTTTAGGGATAAACAAGGCTTTTCAATTACAAGAAGAGTAGTAGAAGAGATAGAAAGAATTAAAATTAACTTTATGATCGAAAACTGGCCTATAGAACTCTTTGGGCAAAACAAATCAACGTCAGAACAAAATGGATATTTACACATGATAATAGAGGATCGAATGCTAAAACTGTATGGAAAGAAATTCAAAGAACATATTATACACTTGAAATCGACAGGAATGAAAACAGAACCAGCTTTTGCAAAAATATTAAGACTTGAAGGAGATCCTTATTTAAAGCTTTTAGAAATTAACAATTGGACAGATGAAGAATTAAGAGATTTGTGGGTAGATTCAAACGACGTCGCCTAACATAATATTCACGCTGCGGACATACGTCCTTGGTCCGGCATTCGCCGGACACCCGACATACGTCGGGTCGTGAATACAGGAACGTTATGTGAAATTCAAAGTACTAAGTTGGAGGCAGTCACATGGAAGCAGTTAAAAAAATAGAAAAGATAGAAATGGATTTAAAGGAAAAGATAAAAAGTATTAGACCTAAATTTGTGAGAACACGTAGAAAAGCTAGAATATGGAAGATTTTCATTATTTCATTAGGTATTATAACAACTATTACATTAGGAATAAAAGATATATCTTGGGGAAGCACTGTAGGATTTATTTTGTCTGCTCTTCTTACAGGGGTTACTGCTATTGAAAGCTTATATAATCATGCTTCTAAATCTGTTCAAGAACACGAATACTACGTTAAATTAACAGATTTGAAACAAGATATAGAATTTTATAAACAAGGCAAAGAATTAGAAGACTATCAGTTGTCAGATGTTAAGGCTTTTTTTGAAGAATTCAAGAAAATAAGAACTGAATTTCATAATTTTCGAGTTGAAACTGTAAAAGTATCTTATGAGAATACCAATTCTAAATTAAAATGAGAGAATATCAATGAACTTCACCTAACATTCAAGCAGCGGCTCCGTTGGAGCCTTGGTCTGCGGGAAGGAATTCGGGGAGGTATTTCAGCAGACAACCCCTTCGGGGTTCATGAATACAGAAACGTTATAGGAAATCAGCAAACACACAAAGAGAACTTGTTATATTTAACATATTTTTTGAGGAGAAGTGATTGAGTGAATAAAGACATTCTACTTGAATGGGACATTAAGCATAGTGCGATGAAACGCACGAAAGAAAATTACTGGAAAACCTATAGGAAGTGGCGTGACGAGAATAAAAGCGATTATCATGATACCTTTATGGGAAAGTTATATGATGAATTTATAAGTCTTGAAGAGCGTGCTATATACCTAAAATATAGTTTTAATACAACAGAAGCCGTGCTATTTTGCTCAATTAATATCTTTTACATAGAAGAGCAAATAGGAACTTATGATATAGAGTTCTTTTTGAACGGTGAGATCGCTGATGATTACCTGGATTTTGGAGACGTATTACTTAAAGATCGTATGATTAAAGTAAAGTATAATATGAAGACTGCAAGAAGCGCCTTAAAACTGGGATTGGAAGTATCAGATATTTTGAAAATCACAGAAATTCCATTCAAATATATAGAAATATTAAAAGAAAAATATAGTTGATATAAAGGGAATGGTATAAGAAGTATAACTGATTCGAAGAAGCTGCTGACATCCTATAACATAATATTCACGCTGTGGACATTCGTCCTTGATCCGGCATTCGCTGGACACCTAGCATGCGCTAGGTCATGAATACAGGAACGTTATATGATAGAAATGGTGGGGCAACAAAGAGAAAAGGGAAAATGAAAGAAAGCAGATAAGAACGCTTGTGCGGAGATGTAAGAACAGGTAAAATATAGATACAATTGAATCTTGGGTGGGTATGGTTTCCCTTCGAAAGGAGGTGAAACCATGGAAGTGAAAGATGCGATGACTCTAATGCTGTTATTCGGAACATTCATTCTTGCACTTTTAACGTACATCAATAACAACAAGAGAAAATAAAAACCCACCCCAAGGTTGACAGCCGAAGGTGGGTTTTTGTCCTAACTTGACTTAAGAAGGGATTAACCATCCAAGCCAATTGTACTGACCAAGTGTTCGCCGTACTTGGTCTTTATTTAAGAATATGATAACACATCTGAAAAGATGAATCAAATTAAAAAGAGCAATGAAAAAGAGCAGATAATAAGCAATATCTAAGAAGAATTTCCATCATATAATATAATATAATATGCACGATGTGGCTCCTTTGGAGTCTTGGCCTGCTGGATGGATTTCGGAGGAGCATTTCAGCAGACAACCCCGTTTGGGTTCGTGAATACAACAACGTTATAGGAAATTATGGCAAGTTCAAAAAAGGAGTTGTTCAATGAAAATTATAAGTCCAATAATTATATGTGTAATTTTACTTCTCATTTTTGGTTGTTCTGATTTCAAAAGAGAAAATTCCTCAATCACTGATAAAAATCCTTCGATAGAACCCCCAACGACAATTGCAAATTCAGAATCAGATTCTACAGAAGAAGTGGTATCAACTGATCCGCCAGTTTCAACTCCTGAATTAGGAAATATTAAAGAAGATAAATATTATTCAATAAAATATAAACAATCCCTTGTTCAACTGAGAGATGATGAAAAGACTGTAGTGCATATATTAGGGGAGCCTGACGAAGCTTCTCAAGTTAAGCAGCTCGGTGATGGTGCAGATACCTTTAGTGATATGTATTCTAAGCATCTTTATTATAGTGGATTAACATTAAAGTTTCTGGGAATGGAAAAAAGCAGTCTATGGCTTTCAGAAATTATTTTAGATAAGAATGAATATGAAACATCTGAAGGGATAAAAGTTGGGGATCATTTAGAAAAATTGAAGAATGCATATTCAAATATTAAATATGAAAAACTGAAGACGATTGACAACAAACCAAATTTAAAGATATATGAATACTTTCAAGGTGATCTTGGATTTTTCGCAGAATTTATTGTTAATGAGAGTGATGTCATAGAAGAGATTCATATGTATTTTCTTTTCGATTAATTGAGTATCCAGTAACCCAGGAAGGCCGGAACATCCTACAACACGAGATTCACGATGCGGGCATGTGTCCTTGGTCTGGCGAAAGTTGAATTCGATTCGGGGAGGCAATTGCAGTTGCAGGGAAGCGGATTCAGCCGGACACATCCAACTCCCTAACCGCATCGCGGTCGTCCTTCTGGCTTAAGGGATTTGGACGTCGTGAATACAAGATCGTTATAAAACAGAACGTAAATCATATTTTCAAAAACTCAAAAGAAGGTGAGTTAAATGAAGCAAGGCGCTATGTTTGATTCAGAAAGAAAATAGATACCTATTGACTAGAGAATGGGATAGTACGCTACCTAAGCTATTATACATAATGTTAAATCCCAGTATAGCAAATGAAAGCTCAGAGGATCAGACCTCAAGACAATGTCTATTCTTTGCAAACAAATTTCAATATGGATCACTTGAAGTAGTCAATCTCTATAGTTTGATATCAACTGATCCAAAAAGGCTTAATAGACCCTGTAGGGCTTGAAACAGACAAGTACATTATAGAAGCAGCATTAAGAGCCGATAGAGTGGTCGTAGCATGGGGCGAAAAACATTTCTTTAACAAAAGAGACAAAAAAGTAATGGAATGATTGAGGAATAAAGGAATCAAACTATTTTGCTTAAAGAAGGCTAAGTCTGGTCATCCTAGACATCCTTCAAGACTTGGACACGACATAGATGAACTGATTTATTTTGGATGATTATTCAAGCGGCGGCTCCTTCGGAGCCACGGTCTGCTGGATGCATTTTGTGCAGGGAATACGGCAGACAACCCCGTTGGGGTTCATGAGTACAGGAACGTTACACGAGAATTCTTGAAAAGAAAAAAGCAGTTAGGATTTCCTAACTACCATATCTTTAAAATCGATATTCAATTGCAAAGTCAATAAAAAAAACCACACCTAAGATTCCATCAAAACCATAAGGTTCTTTTGTTTGTCCAAGCTGAATGATGAATTCATTTAATATATGGTGGTTTAAGGTCTACTGAGTGAACGGGCTGTTGAAATGAAAGTTCGCTTTGACCTCCAATTTCATACATTCAAACTGCACGACCTTGTATAGGATCAATAGTTAGACTTTTAGGTTCGATTAAATCAATATCAAAGATGGTAGTTGCACATCCTGTATCCAATAAGACGTTGGGAAGCAAGACAGATTGATTTTGATAAGTGAATAAAACTTCAATAATAGGAAGGCCATTGACTAATCTTATGTTCATCGAAGACCTCTGCTGTTATTACAACAGGGGGTAAATTGAAAGCAAAATATGTGATTCATACGGTAGGGCCTGTATGGAATGGCGGTAACAACAATGAAGCAGAGAAACTAAAAAATTGTTATATAAATACTTTGAAACTGGCGGTACATAACCATCTTCAAAGTATCTCAATTCCGAATATAAGCACTGGAATATACAAATATCCAAAGAGAGAAGCATCCGAAATAGCAATCAACACAGTGGCAGAATTTATTAATAGTAATGAATCGATATTGCATATTCAGTTCGTTTGCTTTGATGACGAGAACTATGAGATCTATAAAGAGAGTTTGAAGAAATATGTGTAAGTTACTCGAGAAGTGTTACCATGGAGATAATATCATATCCACACTTCGGCCCGGTGGTCTCTCGGTACGCAATAAGCAACTGGCAGGGAAGCAGATTCAGCGGACACATCCGCACCGACTTAAGGCTCCTGGCGGAGCCTTAAGTCGGTGCGACGTCGTAGATACAGGAACGTTATCTGAAACTGGCAAGATTGAAAGGAGAAAAAAATGATACTTGGATTATATGAAGCACATTTACCGGTGAGCAATTTACAACAATCTATTGAATTTTACTCTAAGCTAGGATTAGAACTGGCTTGGAGAGATGAAGATACAGCTTTCTTCTGGATTGAAAAAGAAAAGAGTTGGGTGGGGCTATGGCAGGGCGAAGAGCATAAAACAGCATATCATCCATCATTAAGGCATATCGCCTTTCGAGTAAGTTATGAAGATCTTCGAGAGAGTGTGAAATGGCTTCAAACGATTGAAATAGAACCAGTTCCATTTGGGAAGAGAGATTCCATAGATCCATTTGTTAGACCTAACCAAGGAAATGCTTCAGTCTACTTCAATGATCCAGATGGTAATAGTTTAGAACTAATGTGTTTTGTGAATGTACCTAAGAACCTGAAGAATATATCCAATAAATTATCAATAGAAGAATGGGAAGACCTTGTGAAAGAAAAAAATTAGAGCGACTGCCGGGCCAAAAATATATGTCCGTAGCGTGGATATTATGTCATCTTATGCTGGCACTTCTTGACACTCAGCACACGCTGAGTCGTGAATACAGGAACGTTAGGCGAAATATTGCCATGACTTATATGATCGTAAAAGACAGAGGTGACGTATGGGGTTTCACTCAAAGAAAGATAGGGAATTTAAACCAGATACATTGTCTATAGAGATGAGAATAGAGACGAGAAAAACATACAAGAACATAACAAGAGTAAAGGGGCGAATGGTTCCTATCGTTGATTGGAGACTCCTCATATATATCAATGAGAATAAACTAGATGAAGATGAAGTATTTGTAGTGGAAGAATTTTTTGAATCCTTACTTAGTCCTGGGATATATCCTTTATTTACATGTACCTGCGGAATATTTGGTTGTGGCGGTTACTATGTAGAAGTAGTCCATGACGCCGACAGAATAATTTGGTTAACTGAGCAATCTCCTTTCAATAATCAGACTATCAAAAGTTCAAACAAGTTTATCTTCTCACGGGATCAGATTTTTGAATTTTCTAGAGAATTAATACAAAAGTTTGAGCACCTTAAAAGCATAATGGATGCCAATGAATTAGAATTAAATTTTGATATTGAAAGATACAGTCGGATAGCTACTGAACATTGGAGAAAGAAAGACAAATTGTAATGATTGTTAAGCAGTATAGAAGATGTTGAAAATCTACGCTGCGGACATTCGTCCTTGGTCTGGCATTGGCCAGACACCCAGCATACGTTGGGTCGTGAATACAGGAACGTCATCCGAAACCATAGAAATGCTTCTTAAAAGAACAGGGGTCTAACTATTATGATTGTTTTTAAAGAGATTTTAAATAAGGTTAGTTTTGAAGCAGTTTGGAATGTAATGATGGAATATTATTCTGATATGTATAAGTCCAAGAATAAATATCAAACAGTTTATGAGTCATTGTTTTCACAAAGCCCTGCAAGGAATGTAGAGGAAATGATTATCTATATAGACGTGGTTGATTCTAATGATTCTTTCAATGAAAAAAATATCGAATATCGAGTGCACGGAAAAAATAGCTCTCTCGAATGGAAGGGATACTGGGATCTTTCCGCAAGTAACTGGGAGGATTGGCTAGGGTTTTATGTGGATCAACAAGTGCTTGAAAGTTTTTCGGACGAACACATTGTAGCACTTTGTTTGTATGAAATGACTTGGTTTGGTTTTTCAGAAGAACAGATAAAGAATAGTACTGATAATCTTGAAAATGAAGAATGACTTATGAGGACATGCAAGGAAGACAATGGCATCAAATAACAAAATATTCGAGCCGGCTACTGACGGAGTCTTGGTCTACAGGAAGGATATCGGAGAGGAATTTCAGCAGACTTCAGGGTTCCTAAATACGGGAACGTTGTAGGAAATCGGCGCAAGATTTTAATAAATAAAATCTATTTAAATTCATTGTTGAATTAAAGGGAAATCTTGCCAAAGCGAACAAGGATATTTCAATGGAAATGCAAAATATTTTAATTCAAAGTATTTTAAGAGAGGAAAAAAATGATTACATTAGATTTAATGAATTCTACCGAATTCCAGGAGTATCTAAATTCAGCAATTAAAAGCTATGCAGAAAGCAACGTTCAATCTGGTAATTGGAGTGAGCAGGAATCAATCAGTAAGGCAACAGAACAATACGCACAACTTTTGCCGGATGACGAGAAAACTCCTAACAATAAATTATTTACAATCCGTTTTGATGGCAAAGAGGTTGGCATGATTTGGTTGGCATTGAAACCAAACAACAAGGGGTTTATCTACGATATAAGGATTAAGGAAGATTACCGAGGACGTGGATTTGGTAAGAAAGCGATGGAGGATATAGAAAAAGCGGGCAGAGAATTAGGCATAAAGAGTATAGGACTTCACGTCTTTGCTCATAATCCAATAGCCCGTAGCTTATATGAAAAGCTAGGCTACAAAGAAACGAGCGTTGTAATGGAAAAAAAATTATAATCTCAAAAGCTTGTTCAAAAAAAGATGTGAATTCAACAGACACCCCTCACTGGCTAAGATAGGAGTTACCAAGCCAGTGAGGGTTCGTAAATACAAGAACATTATATCAAATAGCCTAAGATCGTTAATAAAACGTATAAAAATATAATAGTAATAGAGGTGAAGACATGATAAATGAGAATACCTATACACCAAGGATGTCATCTACTCTCTGACATGTGAAACTGTTTGCTGCATAGTCCGAAGCATCAAGAATTATTTTAAGGAAGGGGATTTTCAATGAGTAGAGTGTTACTAACTTCTTGCGGTTTTATTACTGAAGATATCAAAAATCAATTTCTCGATTTTATTGATAGAGATCTTTCTCGATTAAAGGTCTCTATTATTACAACAGGCTCCCCTATGAAAGAAAATAATAGGTATGCGCAAAGGGCGATGCAAGATTTCAAGGACATGGGATTTCAGCATATCGATTTTGTAGATATTGAATTCGATGACCCGCAAATTCTCGTACATCGAGATGTTATATATATCAACGGTGGAAATCCCTTTACATTATTGTATTACGCGAAGAAAAGCGGGGCCGACGAAATTATTAAGACGCTCGCCGCACAGAATGTAATTATAGTCGGAGTAAGTGCTGGAGCGTTATTACTGGGGCCAAATATTAACATTGTCGATTTCTTTACTCCACAGATGAACACAATGGATTTAACGGATTTTAAGGCATTAGGTGTAACCGACAAGCTTATTTTCCCTCACTATGATCGAGAGGACAAATTTAAAGATCGTACTAATAAAACAATTGAAGAGAGAATAGTAGAATTTGAATCCAACGAGAACTGTAAGGTGACAAGGCTTAAAGAAGAAGAATATATCTCAATCGTAACGAACCAAGCACAATGAATTTCATAAATTCATTGAAATTAGCTCGAAGTAACAGATCACTTGTTTAAAGAAAGGAGAGAATATGACCAAATTGCCAAGAAGAATCCACATCATCGGCTCCACTGGAAGTGGTAAAACATATCTAGCCAAAAATTTATCTAAGCAATGGGACATTCCTTACTATGAACTAGACAAGGTAATGTGGAGTAGTTCAGTAGAAATGGCAGGGAAAAATTCTCCTGAGGTTCGTGACAAACTATTACATGAAATAATTGTAAAAGACTCTTGGATTGTTGAAGGAGTTTATTACAAGTGGCTGGCTGAGAGTTTCAATTTAGCGGACAAAATTATATTTTTAACACCAAATACATTGGTAAGAGACTTAAGAATAATGAATAGATTTATCAAACAAAAAATAGGCATTGAAAAATCTAATTATAGACAAACTCTAAAAGGTTTATTGGAAATGATTAAATGGAATCATGGATTTGAAGCGAAGCAAAAGAAGGAAATCTTAGAAATATTAAAACCATATAATCATAAATTAGTGATAGTAAAGAATAATAATGACATAATCAATAAGAGTGGTTCACTCTTATCAGAACTATAAAAAACGGAAGGTGTTCGGGAGCGCATGAAAAAATTTTATATTGCATCAAGTCTCAAGAATATAGAAAATGTAAGATATGTAAGCGATCAATTGAAGGGAATGGGTTTTATTCATTCATATGATTGGACTCAGAATGATAAAGTAACTTCAATAGATCAAATGAGAGATATAGGACGAAAAGAGATGGCTGCAGTAAAGAAGTCAAATTTTATTGTGATTTTATTACCTGCAGGTAAAGGAAGTCATATTGAGCTAGGAATTGCACTGGGTAATAGTATTAGAACCTATTTATATTCACCCAATGATGAATTAGATGATATTGAAAAGACAAGTACGTTTTATCATCAAGATGCAGTACATAAATGTAAAGGAACACTAGAGGAATTAATACAATACATAAGGAAAGATCAAGAAAGTGTAGATTGTTAAACATATATGATTGTATTCAAAGATGAAGCTGACATCTATAACAAACCCGTTGGTGTTCGTGAATTAAACCAAATAACATGCAGATAAGGATGATAGAAATGGATCTGAAAATACTTGATGAATTTGCAAGATCGATAAAAAAGGCAAAAATTAAAAGCTGTCTAATTATGAGGGAAGACCGTTTAGTGTTTGAATATTACAAAAATCGTAAAATAGAAAACAATCCTCAAAAAATCAATTCATGCACCAAAAGTATTTTATCCATACTTATTGGTATTGCAGTTGATAAGGGCTATATAAAGAGTATTTCGGAACCAGTTATAAATTTTTTCCCGGAATTAATGAATATTCTTGACGATCCTAGAAAACGACACATCACTATTGAGGATTTACTTACGATGTCGGCGGGCTTTGAATGGCCCGAATTCGGTGAATGGAATTATTCTACTCCTATGGTATTTAGTTCAGACGTTATAAAATATGTGTTTGAAAGAAATCTTGAAAATGACAGAGGAGAAAAGATGAACTACAATTCTGGTTGTTCGCATGTGTTAACAGCGATCTTGCAGAAAACTACAGGGATGAAAGCTATAGAATTTGCAAACCTTCATCTGTTCAAACCTCTTGGAATCACAAATGTTCGGTGGTATGAAGATAGTAAAGGTATTAACCGAGGCGGAGACGGCTTGACTATGACTACGGTTGATATGTTGAAAATGGGTACTTTGTATTTGCAGGAGGGGAACTGGAAAAACAAAAGAATAGTTTCTTCAGACTGGTTGAGAAAGTCAACACAACCTTATTATCTGACTTATGAAGCTATTGGTTATTACGCTTACCATTGGTGGGTAAGAAACCTCAATATCAACAATGCTGAAGTAAGCAGCACAGAAATGATATTTGCTTTAGGGTTTGGTGGTCAATATATATGTATAATCCCTGTCTTGAGTATGGTTATTGCAATAACGAGTGATATGTATGAGGATTCATTGAAACCATTAAGATTACTTGAGGAATGCCTTGTTCATTTATAGCTCTTCATACGGATTTAACAGATGGGTACGGCTAAAGAACTGAGTATTACTAAATGATTGTTATGAAATGAGAATAACATATAAGGAGAAGGTGTTCTCATGGATAGGAATGTTGTTCATAAAACAAACAGCTTTTATTGGGATACAAAAGGAAATGACTTTTTGAAAGCAATTGTGCTTCCTTATTATGGAGCGTTTATCTCAGAAGAAAAACACCAGCTTTTTGGCGATATCTCGGGGAAAAAGCTGTTGGAGATCGGATGCGGCAGTGGTCAATCCTTGCTATATCAAGCTGAGCGAAATCCATCTGAGTTATGGGCTGTAGATATATCGAAAAGACAAATCGAAAAGGCAGCGGAACTTTTAAAGGCAAAGGATCTTTCGGCAAGATTGATCTGTTCACCTATGGAAAAAGAATGCGGAATCCCGCTAGATTATTTTGACTTTGTTTATTCAATTTATGCTATAGGCTGGACCACGGATCTGGAGGGTACTTTTAGTCGGATCGGTTCTTACCTGAAAAAAGGTGCAGTATTTATATTCAGTTGGTCTCACCCAATACATAGATGCATTGCTTCAGACAATGGTACGTTTACTTTTAAAAAGAGATATTTCGATGAAAATTGGTATCCGGTTGCTGTTGATGAAGGTGAACTGTTATTAGCGGACCGTAAGTTATCCACCTATGTGAATGCGTTAGCAAAAGCGGGATTTGTAATTGAACAAATGATTGAAAAAACGGATGATGAGATTATGCAAACTCTGGATGATCATAGTGATATGGCAAAGAGAGCAAAGGTGTTTCCTGTAACGTTTGTGATTAAGGCAAGAAAATTATAATATTTGAAAACTATGAATATAGAACGAACTTTAGATGATTCGAGAACGCCATTGACATCCAGTAACTTCATTAATGACGAGGAGGTCGAAACCTTGACACTTAGGTTGCAAAGTGCAGTGGAAGGTAATCTTCCTATTTTGGCTGAAATGAATAAGCAGTTAATTGAAGATGAGAAGAGCTCCAACCCAATGGGAATGAAAGAACTGGAGGAACGTATGCGTCAGTTTTTCGAAGATTGGGAGATTGACTTAATTATGAAGGAAGATAATGTAGTCGGATATGTACTCTATCAATATCAAGGGGAAACATATAATAGTGAAGAACGACAAGTGTATATAAGACAATATTTTATTAGACGAGAATGCCGAAAGATGGGATACGGAATTGCTGGAATTGAACTCTTTAAGAAGACGCGTTTGAAGGATGTAAAGAGAATTGAGATTGATGTATTAGAGACTAACCCTGACGGGAAGAGATTCTGGAACAAGGCAGGATTTAAACCATATTACACAAATATGAGAATGGAGACTTAAAGGTAATATGTGTAATACCAGCGGTGAGATAACTAAATATTTCCTTGCAGTTTTATGGGAATGTCCTACTGGAATTCAGACGGGGGAGATTTAATGGATTATTTTATTTTCCTGATGATTATTGCCGCGATTGTTGTGTTGTCTATATTAATCCTTATCATTTGGAGAAGACAAAAGGTTACAGTTGTTTTCGATAAAGAGGACTACGATCTGAAAGATATTACTTTAGCTGATATAGACAGGATGGAGGACGGCTCAGGTTTTGAAATGTACATATATAGATTATTAATTGAGCTAGGTTATTCTGGTGTGTATAAGACTGTCGGTAGTCGTGACTTTGGAGCTGACGTCGTTTTTACTGATGCAGATGGAATCAGGAATGTCATTCAAGCCAAAAGATATGCTATACATAACCCGGTAGGCATCAGCGCTGTTCAAGAGGTCTTTTCTTGTATGAGATATTATAAGGCTAAAAAAGCAATTGTCATTGCAACATCGAGATTTACAGATTCTTGTGAAACGTTAGCTGGTATCAATTATGTGAAATTGATTGACCGAACTGACTTATCTAACATAATCGATGCCTTTAGATCTGGCGATACCTTTGAAGCCCGCAGGATAATTGAAGCGGAACCCAGAAAGTTACTTGAATCCTGGTCGGAGTCTAATTCCACTACGTTGCATGAAATCCGTAAGGATTACAAGGCTGAGAAGTATGTAAAAAAAGTGATGAATAAGCGATAGATACGATAATAAGAGTAATATTGGAAAATATAACAAAATATGATCCATACATATTGATGAACTATAATTACAGGATCGTTAGGTGAAGGGTCAAAAATACAAGAAAATCAATGAAGAAAAGAGGAACATTTAATGTCCTATAAATCCATTTTAATAGATCAATTAACAGCATGTTATAACGACCAAAGTTGGTTTCTTCCTCTTGAGGATATACTGAAAGATGTAACAGCAGAAGAAGCAGCTACGGAGAATAACAATAAACAAACCATATGGTCCATTGTAAATCATCTTATTTTCTGGAATGAGAAATGGCTTGGGCGTTTTAAGGCTGGAGAATTTGTTTTAAACCATGAGATTAACAATGATGAGACGTTTTCTTTGGATCCGAATCAATTGACTGATTCCGGCTGGAAGGAAACATTAAGTCGACTTGAGCATGTATTTAGAGATTGGAGAATTGTTTTAGAAGAAACAGATGAAATGAAGCTCACCAAACAACTGCCAGAATATTTCAATGCTCCTTGGTGGGGAGTTGTTTCTAATCTAAGTATTCATAATGCCTATCATATTGGACAAATCATGCTGTTAAAGAAACAAATTCGAGCTTTCAATCCTTAGCATTGATGTGGCCATTAGTATAGGTGAAGTTGAAAAGTTGTCTTGAATCGCTGAAGGATAAAAATTCACATCAGAGGGATGGATCATGTATGGATATTTATTTTGGACAGTTTCTTATTAGTGACAATAAGGAATTGCTAAACATCGAGACCGTCAAATCCTTTCTAGCAAGAAGTTATTGGGCCAACAAAAGACCTGAGGAGATCATAGAGAAATCAATTAGCAATTCTTATTGCATTGGGATCTATAGGGAACAATCTCAAGTTGGTTTTGCGAGAATTATTACAGATGATGCTACGACGTATTGGCTTTGTGATGTTTTTATAGATGAGGATTACAGAGGTCATGGACTGGGCAAAAAATTGCTTGAAACGATAACGAACTCAGATCGGTTCAAGAATATGATGGGAATCTTAGGAACTAAAGATGCACATGGTTTATATGAACAATATTATTTTGAAAAAGACAATGAACGATTTATGAGAAGAATGCCGGATTTTATAAGGAACATGTAAGAGAGGGGAATTGCTCAAAGCGTTTTTTCAATAGTTGAAAATATATATAACCATGTAGCCGTTTGGGAGTTAGCGACAATCTTGCAAGAACGGGGTAATTGTTATCTTTATGAGAAGTTAGGTTATCAACAAACTGGTGAAACAAAAGAAATTAATGACAGGATGACGATTGTATTTTATGAAAAACGCTTGAAATAGCTTGGTACTAATACTGATTGACTATGGAACAACTGCGGGCTGCTCAAAAAGAGAATGCTATCGTAAACCGTGATTACAATTTCAGAAAACGGAGCTGATCATATTGGATATTGAATTAGCTATATCAATTGCGTTAGAAGCCCATAAAGGCCAGCTTGATAAAGGTGGAAACCCGTATATTTTACATCCGTTAGCTGTCATGAACCGAGTGGAAACCATCGAAGAGAAAATTGTGGCTGTTCTCCATGATGTCATTGAAGACACGGAAGTCACGATTGAACAGTTAAGAGAATTGGGATTTTCGGAAGAAATCGTAAAGGCAATCGGTTTATTGACAAGATCGGAAGAGGATAGCTACGAACAATTTATTGAGAAAACTACGACGAATCGAATGGCAAGAAATGTAAAGATCGCGGATATTCAATAAAATATGAATTTATCCAGAATTAAAAACCCTACGGAGCAAGATTATAATAGACTCGAAAAATATAGAAATGCAATGGAAAGATTGGAGCGGTAATTGGAGCTTAGAATGTATAAATCTAAATCAATCGCATTATTGCTGGGGTTCTTCTACTATTAACAGCAGGTTGCAGCACTACACACAAGATCGTTTATTGAAGCAGTCACTCGACTGCTTTTATTATTTTACGGTTCGCAAATGGAACATGTTGGGTTATATTAATAATAGCTGGAGTTGGAGGGGAGAGGACGTTCAAGAGTCTTATCTGAAAGTATAACTCGAAAAACTCACATGAAAAAAGGAGAGAAAATGAAGAAAAATATTGCAATTATTGTATTAACGGTAGGCTTGATCATTAGCTTGTTTTTGAACTATCAATTGAAGGGATATAAGGAAGTTCAACAAAGAGATTATAATCTGAAATTAAATCATGGACTTCAAATTGGCCTAAAACAATCTATCGAGAATGTGGATTATGTCCTGAAGAGTTTGCAAAACAATTCTTCAAAGGAAACGGTCCTCTATACATTAGGTAATCTGGCAGTGTCGTTAAAAGTAGGCGAAGAAGCTTTTATTTTTCTAAATGCGGATTTTCAAGAGCTTGGATCATCATCAAGCAATCTTATATATAGCGTATTCCGAGATTTCTATGGATATGTAAGAGCAGACCTCTCGGATGATATTGTTTCGAATCAGCAGTCACTTGAACAAGATTCAAGGAGTCAACTGGTCAAGGATATAGAAATTCTCAAAAAGGATCTGGAGTATATTGATAGTCAATTTAACGAGCAGGCTTTGAAAGATCGGAGTCCTGAGTGGATTGAGGATAAATGGAAAGAGTTGATTGCTGAAATTGTGAACCGGAATCCGAATTTCAAGTTATATGAAAGAATGAAATTGAAGTATAATTTTGAATATTATAAATTAATCAATGAAGGAGCAGCTTTTGAACCAGGGCTGCTTCTTTTTTTGATTTTTACTCTTCGCAAATGGAACATTGTGGGTTATATTGGATATGATTTGGTTCTCTAGTGGAGGAATGGTGAGGTGTTAACCATGGATGATCATATTCGTTTTCCGATCGGGCATTTTGTTCCGCAGCTTGAATTAAGTGATGAGGAGCGAAGAGGAATTATAGATCAAATACCTGAAATCACGAAGACGTTAAGAGAAGTTACACAGCATCTTCAGGATGAGCAGCTTCGTACACCTTATCGCACTGGCGGTTGGAAGATCACACAAATCGTGCATCACCTTGCAGACAATGATATGAACGCGTACATAAGATTCAAGAGAGCATTAACTGAAGAGGAGCCGTTGGCGAGCTCGTATCGCGAAGATTTGTGGGCATCCCTGCCCGACTATCATGAGCTGCTAATGGATGATTCAATTCAGCTGTTGGAAATACTGCACAAGCGTTTTCTCACACTGCTGAACAGCTTACAACCTGATCAATTTAAACGAAAACTTCGAACAGAAGTGTTAGGTACAATCTCATTGGATATTGCTCTGCAACGATTTGCCTGGCACGGTCAGCATCATATCGCTCAGATTAAAGCTTTTACAGCGTCACAGAGATGGTAGTTTTAAATTATGAAGTGACGGAGGTCATTTATGGGGAATGGAAGAATTCTGGGGATTGCTTATAACGTTATTCCAGTGAAAGATATTGAAGTGTCGGCTGCCTGGTTTGTGAAGCATTTTGGATTTAACATTCGCCATCAACGTGACGGATATTTGAGCTTGTTCAGAGGTGGAAGGCCCATTCTGGACTTGATCCAGAGCGATAATGAAACTAGAGCAACATTCCAGATAGGTCAGCAAAAGAGATGGGTTATTACCTTTTATACCGACGATATTATAGCTTTACATCAATACTTAACATCTGAGCATGTAAAGGTTGGCAGCATTAGTGATGAGGGGAAATACGGAAAATTTTTTGTGTTAGAGGATCTGGATGGCAATGTATTTGATGTGTGGGAGCATCATGATTGTGAGTTGAATTTTTAACAAATACCTCATTTTATCTTTTGCAGAGCGTGCAGTATTGAATAGGAGACTACGATATGTACCATTACCGGACGGGTCAGAAGAAAGATCTTGCTCAAGTTATCGATCTCACGATCAGCTGGACAGAAGAAGACATCACCTTGGGATACGAAAATGTGGCCTGGACTCCAGAAAAATTAGAAAAGAAGCTGAATGATTACTTCTATGTCGCGGAGCTGCAGGATGTCATTGTGGGGTATGCCTTTGGAGACATAAGGTGGGGAAATGCGGAGCCAGTCATTCCTCAAACGGATGCTTATTTGGAACTTCATGAAGTATACATCCATCCCGAACATCGGAGGAAAGGCATTGGTAGGGAGCTTGTTCAATGCATATTAGACCAGGCACAGCAACATCAGGTTGAGCGGGCTTTGGTTGGATCATCCAATCGAAGATGGAAAGATACGGCGGCATTTTACGAAGAACTAGGATTCCAGATGTGGTATATCCAGATGTACAGATAGAAGGTGAGCAAACATGAATAAAACCATATATATGATCTCCGGGCCTCCTGGGGTCGGTAAGTCCACAACTTCACAGCAGCTTGTTCAGACATTAAGCAAAAGTGCTTATATTTCAGGAGACGATATCAGCCATATTCCAGTGAATGGACGAGGAAAACCTTGGCTGTGCAAAGAGACGTATGATCTGACATGGAAAAATATACTGAGCATAACTCGGAATCTGTTAGAACAGGATTATGATGTTGTTATTGACTATGTTACTTTCCCTTCAGAAGTAGAGTGGCTTGTACAGCAGCTATCCAACCTTGAGTATCAAGTCGTTTATGTTGTTTTATTGGCAGATCAGAGTACCTTGTTAAACAGAGATCAATTGCGACCGGCAGATCAACAGATGGGTGAGCGCAGTTTGGTTCTGCTAGAGGAATTTAAGATGTGCTCAGAGCTGAGGGAACGATACAAACTCTATACGCAGCAGTACAGCAGAGAGCAATTATGTGAAATTGTTGAAGATATTCAACACAATCCAAGGTTTATTTGGAAAGGTGAACGATCGAAATGAAGGATCAACATCTCTTGAATTTTTATTTACATATGAGGGAAGAGGAAGCATATCAGTGGAATCTATCGCCTGCAAGTTTATATCTGGAGCTGGAGACACGTGATTTTTTAGCGAAATATTTTGATGTGTTCAATGGACTGAAAGCACTTAATATTGGCATTGGCGTAGGAGAGTGGGACGACTATATTGGATTCTTGTTGAACGGATTGGGTTCTCTAACGAGCATTGATATTGATCCCGAGATTTGCGACATTTTTAAATACAGACAACAAAAGGAGGGCCATCCTAATGCCTCTACTGTTATATGTGATGACTTTTTAGCGTGTAAGCTGCCTCAAGGGCATTATGATCTGGTTACCATGATAGGCTCTGCACTGCAAGAAACTGGCGCATACCACAGGTGTTTTGAAAGAATATCAGAGGTGTTAAAACCAGAGGCACAATTCATGTACATGGATTTTGATAAATACCACAAAAAAGAAGATTTGTTCGAGCTGTTGCCTGAGCTAAAGTTTGAGCTAATGCATATTGAACAATTTAACCGATTTTCCAATGTCGGCTTTTATTGTATGAAGCTCAAAAGGGTGCTGTGAACATACATTGGAGAATATTTATGTCTTCTAAAAGATAATCCGTTGGAGGGCTTCTATGAATCGAACGCTCATGATTAGTGATATTCACGGTTGCATTGCTGCATTTGACCAATTGTTAGAAGATGTTCATTACAATCCAAAGCACGATCAGTTGATTTTGCTCGGAGACTACGTAGATCGCGGTCCCAGTAGTAAAGAAGTCGTTGATAAGGTCATGGAATTAGTGCATGAACATCATGCAGTTGCATTAAGAGGTAATCATGACCAGCGATTTGTTGATTTGATACAAGAGGGAGGTTCGTCCATTCAATCAAAGTTTATCAAACACGGCGGACTTCCAACGCTCCAAAGCTACTGTCAACCAGAGCATGATTTTTCGCAGGAAATGATAGAAGAAGCTCGGGAAATCATTCAATCGAATTACCGTCATCATATTGATTTTTTGAGCAAACTACCTCTATTTTACGAGGATGAAGCGCATATTTATGTTCATGCTGGCTTGAATTCAGACTATAGTGAATGGAAGCATCAACCAGAGCGTGATTTTATGTATATCAAAGAGAAATTTATTGATCACACGTTCAGCAGCCTTCACAAAAGGGTTATCTTTGGACATACAAAAACGATAGACATTCATGGCTCAGCAGATGTTTGGTTCGCTGAAGACAAAATAGGCATTGATGGTGGATGTGCCTCTGGAATGCAGCTGAATTGTTTAATTTATCAAAATGATACGTACGAGGTAGAACATTTTAAAATGTCGTAAAACGATCTTTGTCAGTGTAATAGCGTTTGAATGTGTGTATCCGTACACACTGTAAAATATTTATACATTCATACTTTAGCAAAGGAAGATAACATAATGCATAAAGGCAAAATTATTTTTTTGAACGGGGTAACGAGCTCAGGGAAAACGTCGATTGTAGAGGCGATACAGACATACGATGAACCATTTTTCTATGTAGTGGCGAATGATTTATTCGAGAATACGATTGGCGATAAACATCTCCAGACCGATTACTGGAAGTATCTGAGTGAGGCCATCATGATGATGTATTACACAGCAAAGGTATTTTCGGATCATGGCAAGCATGTGCTGATCGATGGTATTCTGGTGGAACGCCCGGAGCTTGCGCCGCATTATGAACAAGTAAAATCGATTTTTGAAGGGTATCCGCTGGATATTGTCGAGCTGTATTGCCCTCTTGATATCTGCCGTCAGCGTAATATTGAGCGTGGTGATCGCTGGGAAAATCAATCCGAGGAGCAACATCGCATCATGGCTTCCGACATTCAGTATACCTACTCGGTAGATACGAGTCTGCATACGCCAGAAGCATGTGCCGAGATGATTATCAACACACTGTTTAAAAATGAATAACGGTTCATGTGTGGTACGAATCAAAAGTAAGGAAGCAGAGAAAGAAGCTGGGGCGTCTATTGCATGATGTTCCGGCTTCTTGGCAATTTGAGGGACTGGAGGAAAGGAGAAGCTGAGATGCTGGATAGCAAAAAGCATAAAAGGTTGATGAAAAAGGAACGATTCCTTTTGCAATTCATTACCTTGCGATGGGAAAAAGAAGTGAGAGGGGCTCCTTATGCTGCTGTACGAAACCAAATGGAGAAAGCCTTAAGCTTACCGGAGAACCTGTTCAGTTACGACACGGACTATGGACAGCCATACCACAAGGTGGTCATGTTGCATAATAAGAAAGGTCTGGAGACAGTCCAAGATCAGGTTGTACGTTTGAACCCGGGGGCAGACAAGTGGAAACTCGGATGTATTGAAATAGATAAAAAGGGCAGTGAATCCGAATATGATGTGACCTTTACTTATTCTCAAGAATGCGGCAAACCCGCCCGCTATGATTCGAAAAATCATGCCTTAACCGAGCGGGCGTTTGGATTGACTTCGAACGAATATGGAAGAGTGCTGTACAACGGAAGGCACCTCTATTCAGATACGGGAGAATGGTATTATGAGTTGAATATATTGAATATGCTGCTTACGAAGCAAAGCTGTTCAAAGATATTCATAGATCACGAGTTGGTAAAAGAGTACAAGCAGATTGCAATTTTATATTGAAGTAAATAAACAGCGAGAGAGTTCGAGGTGGGACGACAAATGAAGCATCCTCAAGAGATCATGCCGTTAATCAAAAGATTAAAAGAAAACGATATTCCCTTTACACTGGGTGGAAGCGGAATGTTATATTCCTTGAATCTAGCCGAATCCGTGAATGATTGGGATCTGATGGTGGATTGCCCGAAATCCACATTCATAGAAGCAATAGACGCATATGAATGGGTAGAAAAAGAAAGCGGCGATTTACCATTTGCAAGCGAATATCGAATAGGGATTGATTCATTAGATGTAGATGTGATTGGTGGATTTGCCTTTCATGTAGAAGGGAAAATACTGAAGCTGCCTTTATCGCATGTTCCCGATCGTACCTGGCAGGGAATGAACATTTCAAGTCCTGAATTATGGTACGTTGCTTATCATATTATGGGGAGACTTGAGAAAGCTGAGCTGATTTTAACGTATTTACAAACCAACCATGAAATTGTAGATCAGCATCTCGTCAAGAATTTATTAGAAAACGACAATCTAACGGACGAAATCCAAAGAGGATTGAACACTCTGATTGAGAACTAATTTCTTTTACACAGGGGTGTATCTCATGTTATATCATTTTAGTGAAGAATCAGACATCGACGTATTTATACCGAGAGCCAAGCAGAATCGGCCTGATTTTCCGGCAGTTGTATGGGCGATTGATGAGCAGCGCGAATACAGCTATTATTTTCCAAGAGACTGCCCGCGAATTGTGCTCAGAAGGAACGAAGAGATCAGCGATGAGCATCAGGAGTTGTTTTTTAGTCATACGGATGCAGCCATCATTGTCACGGTTGAGAGCGAGTGGTATTCAAGGATCGTGAATCAGACGTTGTATCGCTATCACTTGCCGGAGAGTACTTTCCGTCTTTTTGATGAAACGGCAGGATATTATATTTCCGAGCAGGTCATTACACCAAGCTGCATCGAGAAAATAGATCATCTGGTAGAAAGACTTATTGCCAGAGGAGTGGAATTGCGAATGACAACCAATCTGTATCCTCTAAGAGATGCTGTATTAAAGTCCGATTTCCAGCAATTCGGGATACACCGGTTTAATCATGCCAAGCTGCCCTAGGGAGGTAATGGCAGAACGCATGATGAATTCGGAAGATGTTATTTTGCACCCTGAAAATCACTTGAACTGTTGCTTAAGCTGAAGGGGGAAATATAATGACCAAGGAAATGGAACATTTGCTTCAAGCATTTGAAGAATGGACGCTTTTTGTCAGAACGTTGACTCATCTTGAAGAGAAAATCTGGAATTCCAGCTTGGAGGAAGGGAAGTGGACGGTAAAATCGATCGTTAGCCATATCATGTTATGGGATCGATATTTTTACAAGGAAGCCATTGAGAAGATTGCGCTGAATCAGCCAGTTACACTGAAACATCTTGACTTTGATCAGTTTAATCGCAAAGCTGTGGAGTACGGTAATCGCACGGGGACAGCGGAAATCGTAGATAAAGCGATTACATATCGCCATAAAATCATGAATGACATTCGCGGATTATCGGAGGAACGCCTTCATCAAAAGTATATCGATGCAGAAGGCAACGTATTTTATATCCCGCAGTACCTTAAAGATTTTATATGGCATGATCAGCATCATATGGAACCCTTGAAAAGGTATCTTGCCAGTCTTGAAGTATTATAAAGGAAAGGGACTTAGCAGGTAGGGGGTTATATATGGAATGCAGCTAATGGATCAGCGTACTTCGAGCTTTATTTAATCTAATCCAATATGGAGGGATTGTTATGAGCATTCATACGATCGCATTATCTCAAGCCAATCTGGTCGGCTCATTCACGAATGAAGTAAAGCCCGTGCTGAACATAAATTCGGGAGACTCTATCCGTTTTCAGACGCTGGATGCGGGCTGGGGAACAGGTGTAAGTTATGCGGAACGTTTGAATCCTTACCCGCGGCAAGGTGAAAAGGATGGAGGTCATGCCTTAATTGGTCCGATCTGCATTGAAGAAGCGAAGCAAGGGAAAACGCTGGAGATTATATTCAATGAGATTGTGCCCGGCAGTTACGGGTTTACTTCCGCTGGCGGATATCCGAACTGGCAGAACCAGAAGTTGCATCTAACACAGGTGGAAGAACTTTCTCTGAATTGGTCACTTGATCGACATACGATGAGCGGGTCTTGTGAAGTGCAGGGTAGGTCCTACACGGTAACCTTAAGTCCATTTCTGGGTGTAGTGGGTATGCCGCCGGAATCAGGAGGAATTCATACGACGTGGCCTCCCCGTTTTTGTGGAGGAAATATAGACTGTAAGGAACTGGTGCAGGGGAGTAAGCTGTATTTGCCTATCCCCGTAGATGGTGGTTATCTCGCTGTAGGGGATGGTCATGCACGGCAGGGTGATGGAGAAGTCAGTTGTCAGGCAATAGAATGTCCGATGGAGCTTGTAGATATCACAGTAAATGTCATTGACGATATGCCGCTGACGAATCCTCGTGCGCATACGCCAACTGGCTGGATTACTTTCGGATTCCATGAAGATTTGAATGAGGCGACAGTTCAAGCGTTGGATGGCATGTTAAACCTGATGGGTGAGTTATATGGCTTGCAGCGTGTAGAAGCGATTGCACTGGGAAGTGCTGTGGTGGACTTGCGTATTACCCAGATTGTAAATGGTGTAAAGGGTGTACACGCTTTTCTGCCCCATGATGCCTTTAAATAATCGAAAGAATGAAGGTTTTATAAACGAAAGAAATGATGGTTCTAGAATCTGACACAGAGCCGGTCAATGATCGTCAAAGAGGGTTGTAAGGGGGCAAGAAGTCAGCATTGGCATGCTTGCTCAAGGACGAGATGCAATCCTAACGATTCCCACAAAGCTTATTAGCCCTGAATCGGGGGTACCAGAAATTTAACGATCTCCAGAAAGCTTATTCCATTCAGAATTGTGAAAAATGCGCATAATCAGGATGATTTCAGATGAATAGCGTCTCTGTGGATCGTTAGAATGTTTGAAAGCCAAAATATGCCGAAATAAGGCTTCTCCTGATCGTTAGCGCCGACAGGCAGTAGCAGACTTGCATGTAAGATGGGCGAATTTTACCTATGCTCTCCTTTGGATCAATGAGCACAAAAAGTATGACTGCAATATACGGTGACGTGACGCAATTTGACGGTGTACACAGAGAGGTTAATCAGAACAAGCGGAGCTAAAGCTTTCTGAAAGAAAGATCCATCGTAAGCAAAGGCTCAGCCTTTATCACTGGATTTTCGCTTTGAGAAAGGGAATTCAAAAAAATCTGGAGATGAACGCTACTCTCCAGGCTTTTCTGTCACCCGGAGTGACTGTGTAAAATCTGAATCTGTAGTTTAACTCATATAGAACCCTATGTCACAAAATTCAATTTTATGGCATAGGGTTCTGTTTATATAAACACATTTAAATGTTTCAATATCATAAAAATGTGAGGAATGAAACCGCAATAATCAAAATATTCTAAATAATAACATAAATAGTATTGACCCAAGGCTTTTTGCGATACTATAATGAAATGGGTTTCATGAAAGCCTTTTCATTATCGCCCGACATTTTGGTAAGCGCTTTCTATTAGGGGTGTGATTGCTGGTTTTCAAGTTCCCGATTCATCTTTATCTAACTTTAAGGGGGAGCGCGTAAGATGAAGTTTATGAGACAGAAGCGGTTTACCTTGCTTGTGATGTTCACCTTGCTGGTTACCGTCATCGCTGGCTGCAGCGGCGGAGGGGGTGCGCCAGCCGAGGCTGTGAACAAGCCGCCAGCAGAAGAAAACAAAGAAGTGGCTGCCGAGCCTGCTGAAGAGAAGCAGGAGCCAGCCGCCGATCTGAAGGGCAGAGCTGTTCGAATATCCAATTGGTGGGATGCGGCCCCCAAAGGAGACTCGGAGGCAGATGAACGTGCCCGTGAACGAATCAAAAATGTAGAGAAGAAATATAACGTCAAAATCTCTTATCTGAACACAGACTATGGAGCAACGTCGGAGAAAATATCTTCATCTGTCATGGCGAATGAGCCTTTCGCCGAGATTGTGCGTGTGCCTGACGGCAATATCTGGGGGCTGATGCAGGGCGGGTTTCTGACACCGCTGGATGAATATTTGAAGGAGACAAAGATCCAGCCGGATGTCATTGACTCGATGCGGTTTGGCAGCGATAAAGTATATGGCTTGACCGGGTGGTATACCCCGAATGACAGCGGCATGTTTTATAACAAACGCCTGTTCAAAGAAGCTGGCTTGAAGGACCCGCAGCAGCTGATGGAGGAGCAAAACTGGAACTGGGATACGATGCTGGAGGCGGCCAAGAAGCTGACCGTAGACAAAAACGGAGATGGTAAGATGGATCAGTATGGTCTGTCGGGTGCGTATTATGTGCTGCATGAAATGCTCATCGGAAGCAATGGCGGCAAAATGTACGATGAGGCAACGCAGAAGGCAGCGTTTGACTCGCCAGAAGCTTTGGAAGCGCTTAACTTCCTGCACAGCCTGTACAACGATCATAAAGTCATAAAGGCTAACGCAGGCAATGACTGGGAGGACCCGTCCAAATATTTCTCGGAAGGCAATATTGCAATGTACCCCGGCGGATTATGGGAAGTCGAGGGTCGCATTCTTGACAAGTTAAAGGATGACTGGGGTTATGTTTACATGCCTAAAGGCCCCAAAGCTGCTACTTATCTGGATACGGTAAATAGTACAGAGAGTTTTGTAATACCGAAAGGCGTTAAGGACGCAGATGTGATTGTGAAAATCTGGGAGGAGCTTCAGGACTTTGATAACTGGCAGGAGAATCATCGTCTATGGCTGGAGAACATTTTGCCAGATGAAACCTCCATTGCTAACGCTATGAACGACAACGGGGAGGTTGAACGGGTCTATGGGGCACGTGCCGGGGGATTGGGTGTAAAAGAAGCACTTGGCAGTGTAACTGAAAAGTTTGTAAAAGGTGAAGTAACGCCTTCCACAGGCGTTGCACAGATCATTGGGCCTGCACAAGCTGGCATCCAGAAGGTGTTAAAGGGAGAGAAGAGCAAGTAAGGCGTAAGCAAAATGCAGCTAGAAGTCCTCTATGGAGCTTCAAACGGTAACGTTGGTGTCAACAGTATAACAGTATGCATAACAAAGCAGGATCATTTACTTGAGGGAGGCAGCCCATGTTGAAAAAAATGATGATCAGCAAAATCATGTTGTTTGTTTTGTTTGCCACATTAATTACTCTTTTGTCTGCATGCACGAGTACAAGTGAAAAACCAGCCGAGCCGGTCGCCAAGCCAGCTGAAGTCGAGACGAGCACAACGCCCGCAAAGGAAGAAAAGGTAGAAGAGGCGGAGCCAGCCCCGAACCTGAACGGACGTGTCATTCGAATCTCTCACTGGTGGGATGCGACACCAAAAGGCGATTCGGAATCCGATGAGCTTGCACGGGAACGGATCAAAATGGTGGAAGAAAAGTATAACGTGAAGATCAAATATCTGAATACAGAATATTGGTCTACGTCTGAAAAGCTGTCTTCCTCCGTGCTTGCGAATGAACCTTTTGCAGAGATCGTCCGTATTCCCGACGGATTCATCTGGGGACTTATGCATGGCGGATTTCTGACACCGCTGGACGATTATCTCAAGGACACTCGGGTAGAGAAGGATGTTATTGATTCGATGCGTTTTGGCGGTGACAAAATCTATGGCCTGGAGAGCTGGTATTCACCAAATGACAGCGGCATGTTCTACAACAAACGCATTTTTAAGGAAGCTGGATTGAAGGACCCGCAGCAATTAATGGATGAGGATAACTGGAACTGGAATACGATGCTGGATGCAGCGAAAAAGCTGACCGTAGATAACAATGGTGACGGAAAAATGGATCAATACGGTCTGGCTGGAGCGCATTACGTGCTTTCCGAGATGCTGATCGCGAGTAATGGCGGCAAGTTATACGACGAGCAGACAGGAAAAGTCACGTTTAATTCACCGGAAGCTATGGAAGCGCTTAACTTCCTGCACAGCTTGTACACCGAGCATAAAGTGATCAAAGCCAATGGAGGCAATGACTGGGAAGATCCAGCCAAATATTTCGGGGAAGGTACGATTGCGATGTATCCAGGCGGGCTGTGGGAGATTGAAGGCCGCATCCTCGATAAGCTCAAGGATGAGTGGGGTTATGTGTACATGCCGAAAGGTCCACAAGCCCAGTCCTATCATGAACCTTTTGGTCAGACCGCAGCTTACGTTATTCCTAAAGGCGTGAAGGATGCAGATGTCATCGTAAAAATCTGGGAAGATCTGCAGGACTTTGATAACTGGCAGGATAATCGCAGGCTTTCCCTTGAAAACATTTTGCCGGATGAAGCATCGATTGCCAACGCGATGAACGATGATGGCAAAGTGCAACGTTTGTTTGGTGGACGTTTTGGTGGGCTGGGCATCAAGGAGCAGCTGGACAGCGTAACTGAGAAGTTTGTTAAAGGTGAGATCACACCTTCGACAGGTGTTGCCCAGGTTATCACGAAAGCACAGGCAGCGGTGAAGAAGGTGTTAAGCGGAGAGCAGGACAAGAAAAAATGATGCACGGTAGTTAGAGCATAAGGGTGCGGCCCATACTGTTTTCGAGCGGAGCTGGTTAGGTACACCAATCATATGGGCCGCTCCTTATTCCTTTCACGAACTCAGCAAAAAGGGGGGCATTGGGTGAAGTTCACATTATCCCGAGTGGTGATCGTCGTTGTCACGTTAATGCTCGTCGTGGTGTATGCGATATCCAGTTCCGGTGCGAGCGGGGATGCCAAGACCGGAAGTCGATCATCAGATCCGAGTCGTATCATGCCGATATCTGAATTTGCTGCTGGGGATAGCTATGATGCCTATCTGAAGCAATTCCAGAACGAGAAGCGGCCTTCAAGGGAAATTGTCATCCATGGAGCTGATTATACAGCTGCCGAAGGCATGAACCCTCAGATGATTACGGAGCTCGGCGGCGAGTCAGGCAAGTTCATAAGAACAGAGGAAAGTGGTTCGGTGGAGTGGGAAGTGAACGTTCCCGAGTCAGGAATGTATCATATGTCATTACGCTATTACCCGATTCAAGGGAAAAGCTCGGCCATCGAACGTGAATTGTGGATTGATGGCAAGTTACCGTTCAGCAGTGCACGTAACATGAGCTTCCACCGGGTATGGGTCAACGAAAAATCTGAAATCGAACAGGACAATAGAGGCAATGATCTTCGCCCGCGCCAGGTGGAAGCGCCAATGTGGCAGGAGTCGATCCTGAGGGATAAAGAGGGCTATTATGAAGAGCCATACCAGTTTTATTTTTCAGCGGGAAAACATTCCATCAAGCTTGTGTCTACTCGTGAGCCGGTGGTGATTGATACCCTCAAGCTGCATCATTACGAGGCTCCGCCATCCTATGCAGAGCTCAAGCAGGAGTATGAGGCCAAGGGATACAAGCAAACCAATGGACATTTGATCAAAGTTCAAGGAGAACAGGCTTCATATAAGTCATCGCCGACACTATATCCCGTTACAGATCGCTCCAGTACATCTACAGAGCCGTATGATGTTTCCAAGATCAGAATGAACACGATTGGTGGAAACAACTGGCGGGTGCCAGGACAATGGATTGCATGGGAGATGGATGTACCTGAGGATGGTCTATACAAGATAGCGATCAAGGGCAGACAAGAATTGCTGAGAGGCATATATTCGACTCGCTCACTGCAGATTGATGATAAGGTTCCTTTCCAGGAAATGATGCAGATTCCGTTCTTCTATGATGCCGATTGGCAGATGAATGTACTGGGCAATGAAGAGGAGCCGTACTTGTTTTATTTGACGAAGGGAAAACATGAACTGCAGCTTGAGGTGAGTCTGGGTGCGATCGCACCGCTGATTCGTCAGGTTGAAGCCAGTGTGCTCGAGATCAATGCGATGTATCGAAAAATTCTGATGATCACGGGCAATGTGCCAGACCCGTATCGTGATTATCAATTGGATAAACAGATTCCCGATATGGTGGATGTGTTTCGCAAACAGAGTGACATTCTGAACGCGGTCTCTGAAGAGTTAATTCGTTTGACAGGGGAGAAAAGCGACAAAACAGCGATTTTGAATAAAACCGCCTATCAGCTGGCTGATCTGGCGAATAAACCGGAAACCGTTCAGAAACGGCTGTCCCAGTTCAAAATCAACGTCGGAAGTGTTGGCTCCTGGCTTCTGGAAGTACGTGAACAGCCGCTTGAAATTGACTATCTACTTCTTGCCTCACCTGATGAGAAGCTTCCAAAAGCGAATGATTCGGTGTTCAGCAAGGCGGGACATGAGGTGTCGTCATTCTTCCATTCTTTCTTCGAAGATTATGACACGATTGGCAGCACAGCGGATGAAGATAAGTCCGTCACCGTCTGGATTGGTACAGGCCGCGACCAGGCGCAGGTGCTGAAGGCGATGATTGATGATACCTTTACACCGCTGACAGGCATTAGCGTTAATCTCAAGCTGGTTAATGCAGACGTGCTGCTTCGTGCCTCGCTGGCAGGCGAAGGCCCGGATGTAGCCATGCAGGTTGGCAACGATGTGCCGGTCAACTTCGGAATGCGGCATGCAGCTGAGGATTTGTCTACATATCCTGGCTATCACGAGTTAATCAAACAGTTCAGGGATAGTGCGATGGTTCCGTATAAGTTTGAGAATCAGGTATTTGCGTTGCCAGAGCAGCAGATCTTCAACATGTTATTTTATCGGAAGGATATTCTAGAGCAGCTTGATCTGGAGCCGCCGCAGACGTGGGATGACGTGTATGCCATGATCCCGGTGTTGCAAAAACACAACATGGAGATGGCACTGCCATTGGCACAGACAACTGGCGTACCCGTCTTGGAAGTCAATCGGGCGTATGCCATGCTGCTGTATCAGATGGGCGGTTCCTTCTATCTAGATAATGGTGCCAGAAGCGGTATGGATACGGAGACGGGACTGGAGGCGTTCAAGGAGTGGACGGATTTCTACACCAGCTACAAGCTGCCGCTGACGTTTGATTTTCCGATGCGCTTCAGAACAGGGGAAATGCCGGTCGGCATCATGGACTATACCTTCTATAACTATTTGTCTGTATCTGCTCCTGAGATTAAAGGGCTGTGGGAATTTATCCCGGTACCCGGTCTCAAGCAGCAGGATGGAAGCATCAAACGTGATGTTGCAAGCGGCGGAACCGCGACCGTTATGCTCAAGCAGTCAAAGCATAAGGATGCAGCATGGGAGTTCATGAAGTGGTGGGTCAGCAAGGATGCCCAGGTTCGCTTCGGACGGGAAATGGAAGGTCTGATGGGTGCTGCTGCGCGCTATCCAACGGCGAACATTGAAGCTTTACAGGAGCTGCCTTGGCCGATTCGTGATTATCGCAGTCTGGAAGAACAGTGGGAGTGGGTACAAGGGGTACCTGAGGTTCCCGGAGGTTACTTCACAGGCCGCCATCTGGATAACGCACTGCGTGAGGTCGTCAATAACGGTACGAACTCCACCGATGCTTTATACGATTATGTGCAGGAAATTAACTACGAAATTCAGCAGAAACGAAAAGAGTTTAAATTGGACGGAATGCGCTAGGGAGGGACTCTTTTGCAAAAGGCAAACCTTGTGACCAAAGCCGGTTCTCAGCCCAAGCGCACGCCTGCCGGCATGCCGGGGAGATGGGAACTCTTTGTCAGAGATATGAAGCGGGATAAACATCTGTACGTTCTTTTATCCCCATATATGCTGTTATTTTTGCTATTCACCGTGTTTCCAGTTATCATCTCGATCTTTTTCAGTTTTACCAACTTCAACATGCTGGAGTTTCCGCAATGGGTCGGCTGGGAGAATTATTCCAAGCTGCTCTGGAATGATGATGTGTTCTTGATTGGTCTCAAAAATACCATTATTTTCTCGGTCGTTACCGGCCCGATCAGCTACATCGCCTGCTTTGTATTTGCGTGGCTCATCAATGAGCTGAATCCGAAGGTAAGAGCGTTTATGACCCTGATCTTTTTTGCGCCTTCGATCTCGGGCAACGTGTTTTTTATTTGGCAGATTATTTTCTCCGGGGACTCCTACGGCATTATGAACGGTTTTCTGATGAAAACAGGAATTCTTTATGAGCCGATCCTGTGGCTTCAGGACCCGAAATATATGCTCGCCATCATTATGCTTGTACAGCTGTGGCTCAGTCTGGGCACGAGCTTCCTGGCATTTATCGCCGGTCTGCAGACGGTGGATCGTACGCTGTATGAAGCAGGAGCGATCGACGGGGTTCAGAATCGCTGGCAGGAGCTGTGGTATATTACGCTGCCTTCGATGCGTCCTCAGCTGATGTTTGGTGCCGTTATTCAGATTACCGCATCACTGGCGGTTGCGGAAGTGGCGACTGCACTAGCAGGTTTCCCGAGTGTGCAGTATGGGGCACATACGATTGTTACACACTTGATGGATTACGGAACGATCCGCTTCGAGATGGGTTATGCGTCGGCTATTGCCACGGTGCTGTTCGGTCTGATGCTGGGCTCCAACCTGCTTGTTCAAAAGCTTCTGAAGAGAGTGGGGGAATAGCAGATGAAGATAGCCCTGCGTATGAAACGAAAAATCAACCGGTCTTGGCAGGTCGATGTTCTGCTGTTTCTTCTGCTTGGCGGATTCGGTGCATTTATGGCGGTTCCGCTCATCTATGTCATCAACAATGCCTTTAAACCGCTGGATGAGCTGTTCATCTTTCCGCCAACCCTGTTTGTGCGGAACCCGACATTTGAAAATTTCTCTGATCTGTTTCAGGTCATGAAAAATTCATGGGTTCCCTTCTCAAGATACATTTTTAACACGGTGTTCATTACAGCGGCAGGTACGTTTGGTCATATTATTCTGGCCTCAGCGGCGGCTTACCCGCTGGCAAAACACAAGTTTCGCGGCCATAAAGTATTGTTCACCGTTATTGTGCTGTCGCTGATGTTCTCGCCGCATGTAACAGCCATCCCGAATTATATGATCATGTCAACACTCGGCTGGCTCGACTCATATCAAGCGATCATTATCCCGGCCTTTGCTTATCCGCTCGGCCTGTATCTGATGAAGCAGTTTATGGAGCAGATTCCCGATGCGCTGCTGGAGGCGGCAAAAATGGATGGCGCGAGCGAATACCGGATTTTCTTACAGGTGGTAATGCCGCTTGTCAAACCGGCCTGGCTGACGCTGCTCATTCTGATGATGCAGATGTTGTGGGGAACGGACGGCGGAAGCTTTATCTATAGTGAGCAGCTCAAAACGATGCATTATGCCATGGGACAGATTGTGCAGGGCGGAATTGCCCGTGCAGGGGTAGGGGCTGCTGTAGCTGTCATCATGATGACGGTGCCGATCGTCACGTTTGTCTTGTCGCAGAGCAATGTCATTCAAACGATGGCATCATCCGGCATGAAGGATTAAGGGAGAGGGTGTTAGAGATGAGAGTGAAATCATGGCTGATCGTTCTGGCAGCTTCCCTGCTGATTGCCGGACTCGGACATAACCAGGCTCATGCGGCACCGTATGAGGGATATACCTACAACTACTGGGGGGATGCGGTAAAGTCACCGATTGCGTTTCTCCCTTCCAGAGTCATTACAGGGGATGAGGCCGGAACAGGAACGTGGCAATCTCCACTGGATTTATATGCTGCGAAGAATGGTCTGCTCTACGTTCTGGATTCAGGGAATGCACGTATTGTGGTGTTAAATGAGAAATGGGAAAGGGTTCGTGTCATACAAGACTTTAAACATGACGGCAAACAGGACCGCTTTCTGAATCCAGAGGGGCTTTTCGTTACGGAGGCGGGACAGATCTACGTAGCGGATACCGAAAATAAACGAATTGTGGAGCTGAATCAGGACGGTTCATTTGTGCGTGCCATTGGTGCGCCCGAATCAGATGTGCTCAGTGATACGTTCGAATATTTTCCGCGAAAAGTCATTGTGGACAAAGCAGGGCGCATCTATGTGGTTGGCCGGGGTGTCTATGAAGGCTTGATCGAGTTTGATAGTGACGGGCGTTTTACCGGCTTCATGGGCACGAACCGTGTGCAGTTTGACCCGGTTGATCTATTCTGGAAAACGGTGTCCACCAAGGAGCAACGCGAGAAAATGATTCGCTTTATTCCGCTTGAATTCAACAACGCCGATGTGGATGATGGTGGTTTTATTTACACAACAACGGCGGACAAAAATACGCTATCTGCGGTCAAAAGGCTGAATCCATCGGGGATCGACGTACTACGGGTTAACGGTGAATTTGCACCTGTCGGGGACTTGAGCATAAACCGTTCCTCCTTCATTGACATCAAGGTGTCCAGTCATGGAGTCTACCGTGCACTGGATTCCACACGTGGGCGTGTATTCACATATAACGAAGACGGCAATTTACTGTATGTCATTGGTCAACTGGGCAATCAGGTGGGCACGTTCAAAAATCCGGTGGCGGTCGAAAGCTACGGAGATGCCATCTATGTGCTGGATCGCGACCTGGGCCGGATCACCGAATTCAAAGCTACAACCTTCGGGAGCCTGGTGAATGAAGCCAATCGATTATACAGTTCGGGAAAACATTCAGAAGCCGCCAAGCTGTGGGAAGAAGTATTACGTCTGGATGCCAATTATGAAATGGCTTATGTCGGAATCGGCAAGTCGATGCTGCGGGAAGGAAAATATAAGGAAGCGATGACGTATCTGAAGCTTGGCAACGATCGTGAATATTATTCCAAGGCACTCGCGAAGTATCGCAGAGAATATATGCGAGAGTATTTCGGCATGTACATGACCATAACAATCGGGCTGCTGATTGGAGTCATTGCATGGCGCCGCATCGCCAGAGCAAGAAATGAGAGGAGGATCGGAGATGTCGCTAATTAAGGAACTCAAATATTCTCTGCATGTAGCTGTACGTCCTTTTGACGGATACTGGGATTTGAAATATGAAAATAAAGGCAGGCTGCGTGTGGCGCTCCTGGTACTGCTTGCAGTGACGGTAACGATGATTGTAAAACGCCAGTACGCAGGGTATGTCGTGAATGACAATTATCCGCTGTCGCTGAACAGCATCAACGAGTTCAAGTATATCGTGCTCCCTTTTTTGCTCTGGTGTATCTCCAATTGGTCGCTGACCACGCTGATGGATGGGGAGGGCAAGTTCAAGGATATTATGATTGCGACCGGGTATGCGATGCTTCCGCTGGTACTGGTCAACATTCCGAATATATTGCTGAGCAATGTCATTACGCTGCGTGAATCCTCCTTTTATTATTTGCTGGATTCGTTCGCTATGCTCTGGTTTATATGGCTGCTGTTTATCGGAACGAAGACGGTGCATCAATACTCGGTCATGAAAACGATCACCACCATGCTGCTCACACTCGTTGTGATGGGCGTTGTTATATTTCTGGGCCTGCTTTTCTTCAGCTTGATCCAGCAGATCATCAGTTTTGGCTACACCCTCTATCAAGAGATCACGCTGCGCGAATAGGAGAGAAAGGAGGTACCGGAGATGAAAAGAAAACGTACCGCTATAGTTGCGGTCATGCTCATGAGCAGTCTGTTAATTACACAAAGTGTGAATTATGCAGAGGGCGAAACACCGGCGGTTACAGAGCAGCAAACGGCGGATACGCAGGATGCTGGCGTTGGAGCAGTTCAAACCGATCGCGCAGGCAAGGATAAATCACAGGAGGGCTCTTCTGATGTAACTGTGACCTCAGACGCTGCAAAGACTCGAGCGGCAAAGGCTGCGAACAAATCTGCTCAAGCCGAGATGCCTGTCCCTGCTGGTATGGAAGCTGTCGCGGAGAACGATGAGCTGATCCTGTATTTGCAGCCGGAGACGACCGAGATTGCTGTCAAGGATAAGCAGAACGGTGTGATGTGGTTTTCCAATCCGCAGGATCGGGAGCAGGATGCCATTGCCACGGGGTATAACAAGTCTCAGCTGAATGTGCAGCTTGAGCTGACGTATTACGATAATGCGGGCAATGCGCTGAAATACGATAATTTTACACATAGTGTACAGAGTGGTCAGTTCGAGATTGAAAAAGTAGAGCATGGACTCAACATCGTATACACGCTGGGCGAAGTCAAAAGTGATATCGAAGCGATCCCCAAATATATTAGCGAGGAACGCTTTAACACATTGATTCTCGGGAAGCTGGAGGAGAAGGACCAGAAGGAGATCGAGAAGCGCTTTCGTCACGATGAGCAGAATAAACGTTATGAGAGACGGGACTCCTCTCTGAAGGGCGTGGGTTTGTCGAAGGTCACCCGTATTTTTGAATCCATCGGCTATGACGAAGCTCAGATTGCCATCGACAAAGCAGCTTACGGAGAGGAAGAAAGCGGGGGCGCCAATGTGGTTGTACCCGTTCACTATCGACTCGAAGATGGGCGCTTGAGGGTATCGATACCCGAGAATGGCATTGAATATCCGGAAGCGATGAAAATTCAATCCTTGTCCCTGCTGCCGTTCTTCGGAGCAAGCGGGCCTAAGGAGGAAGGCTACAGTCTGGTGCCTGACGGTTCGGGTTCCCTGATTTATTTTAACAACAGAAAGACGTATGCATCACCCTACAGTACAGCGCTGTACGGCAGTGATCATGCAATCAACCAGCTTACACAAATCCAGAAGGAGCAGAAGGCGAGAATGCCCGTGTTTGGTATGAGTTACGGAGATAAGGGATACCTCGCTGTCATTGATAAAGGGGATGCTGTCGCCTCCGTTGAGGCGGATATCAGCGGCAGATTGAATCAGTACAACACCGTGCATCCAAGTTTCGCGCTAAGCAGTATGGAGGAGGTTACGCTTACGAATGGCTGGCGTTCGAGCACAGTCAAGCGGTTTCAGGCAGAGCCTTTTCATAACGAGATGGCTGTTGTCTACGAATTTCTGAATGCGGATGATGCGAGTTATTCGGGGATGGCGTCCAAGTATCGGGATTACCTGATTGGGCAAAAGAAGCTCACACGCCTGGCAGACGATACTGCATTGCCTTTCTACGTGGAACTGATCGGTGGCATTCCGAAGAAAAAGTTTTTCCTCGGAATTCCGTACAATGCCTATGAGCCGCTGACCACGTTTGAAGAGGCACAGGATATCGTAAAGGAGATGCAGGACCTGGGTGTAAAGGATATCCAGCTGCAATACTCGGGATGGTTCAACGGAGGGGTTCATCACGATCTGCCAAAGTCCATCCAGGTTGATAAGAAGCTCGGAGGGATAAAGGGCTTGCAAAGCCTTCAGGCATATATGCAAGAAAATGGCTTCGGGTTGTACCCGGATGTATCTTTTCTGGAGGTGTTCCCGGAGGCGGATGCATTCAAGAAGTCGTACGCGTCCCGGCAGATTACAGGCAAACTCGCACAAGTTTTCCCGTATCGCATGTCCACGTTTACGCGGGATGAGGAGGCTTCTCCGGGGTATGTTCTCAGTCCCGAGGCCGTACCGGGCATTGTGAACGGATTTTTGCAGGACTATGCAACGCTCGGACTCAAGGGCATTTCGCTGCGCGATCTGGGTGATCAGCTTCATTCCGATTACAACCGGGCTAAGGTGATCAACCGTGAGCAAGCCAAGCAGGTTGTGGTTGAGCAGCTTGAGCAAGTAAAGGCTTCCTCTGAAGCATCTCTACTACTGGAAGGTGGCAATGTGTACGCCATTCCTTATGCCGGACATATTGTAGACGCTCCGATGAGCAGCAGTGGATTTAACATCACGGACGAGACGGTTCCTTTTTTCCAGCTGGTCTATCACGGCTACATTCAATACACAGGTACAGCATGGAATATGTCTGAGGATCAGGATTCTCTCAAGCAGATGCTGCGAGCGATTGAAACGGGCTCAGCGCCGTATTATACGTGGTTCCACGCTGATCCGTCCGCGATCAAGCTGACGGGCTTCGACGAGTTATATTCAGCCGATTATCGGCGCTGGATTCAGGAATCGGCCGAACGGTATGCTGAGCTGAACGAGGTGCTGCATGACGTGCAGAATCAAATCATTGTCAAACATGAAAAGCTGAGCGAAGGTGTCTATCAGACGACGTATGAAAAAGGAAAAACAGTCATTGTGAATTACAACGATGCTGCTGTGAAGGTGAACGGTGTAAATGTGGCAGCGAAGAGCTACCAGGTAGGAGGTGACACGCCGGAATGAAATTCAAAAAATTATCCTTGGAGCAAAAAAACAGATATTACGGTCTGTACTTCATCCTGCCCTGGTTCCTCGGGTTCCTCTTTCTGTTCATGGTGCCGTTGATCTCGTCGTTCCGTTACAGTCTGAGCAATCTGCAGGTGTCTAACGAAGGTTTTAGTCTGGAATTTATTGGTCTGGCCAATTTCCGCGAGGCTTTATTCTCACACGAATCCTATGTGCGCATGTTGACGGAATCGGTACTGAATATCGTGGTGAATACACCGTTAATCATCATATTCAGCCTGTTCTTTGCCGTTATTCTGAATCAGAAGTTTCATGGCAGGGTGCTGGCAAGAGCGATTTTTTTCCTGCCGGTTATTCTGGCTTCGGGTATTATTGCGAGCATCGAAAACGGGGACCTGATGCAATCCGTTGTCCGTAATGCAAACGATATGACGGGCGGCGGTCTATCTGTTATGAAAAATCTGGATCTGACCATTATGCTGCTTGAGTCTGGCATGAGTCCGATCCTGGTTGAATATTTGACAGGTGCAGTAAGCCGGATTTACGAAATTGTCAGCCAGTCCGGTGTGCAGATTCTGATTTTCCTTGCTGGCTTGCAGTCCATCTCGCCATCTCTATATGAAGCTGCCAAGATTGAAGGATCAACGGGATACGAAGCCTTCTGGAAAATCACATTCCCAATGCTAAGCCCTCTGATTCTCACGAATCTGGTCTATACCATTGTGGACAGCTTCATCCGTGATCAGACGAGCCGGCTGGTGGTGGATACGGCCTTCAAAAGCTTTAATTTTGGACTCAGTGCGGCGATGTCCTGGATCTATTTTGCCATCATTGCACTGATTCTGTGGGTAACCACTGCGATTGTGTCCCGCAAGGTCTTTTATCAGAATTAGCTTAATAATTTGAACTCATCTTTTACCCAGAAACGGAGAGGGAGGCCTGACATGAAGACAGAAACCGCAGCAGGACAGCCGTCTATGAAAAAGGAATGGCTGCAGCGCCTGGGTTCCACGGCCTACTGGTTTGAAGGGATCAAGAAGTGGGCATGGATTCTGGTCCGGTTTGTGCTGATTTTTGGCATATCATTTGTAATTCTTTATCCCATTTTATTAAAAATATCTATATCCTTCAAAAGCATGTCCGATCTGTATGACCCCACGGTGATCTGGATTCCGCGAACCTTTACGTTAGAGAACTTCAAGCTGGTCTTTACAGCAATGAATTACCCTAGCGTGCTGATGAATACCTTGTGGCTATCGTCGGCGGTAATGCTGCTGCAGACGATAACCTGTGTGCTGGCAGGCTACGGGTTTGCACGAATCAGGTTCAAAGGCAGCGGTTTGTTGTTTGCTGCAGTCATCTTTACCATCCTGGTGCCCACGCAGACGATTATGATCCCGCTGTATCTGAATTTCAAAAACTTTGATGTGATGGGGCTGATTGAGCTGTTTCGCGGCAGTCCTGCCAATCTGATCAACACGTACTGGCCGTTTCTGATCTCGGCAGCCCTTGGTATGGGGGTCAAGACAGGCCTGTACGTGTACATTTTCCGCCAGTTTTTCAGAGGCATTCCGCGTGAAATCGAAGAGGCAGCGTATGTGGATGGAGCGGGGTATTTCAGAACATTCGGGCGAATTATTCTGCCAAACGCGATACCTTCTATGGTTACTGTCATGCTGTTTTCGTTTGTATGGCAATGGAATGATTCCTTTTTCACCAATATGTATCTGAACGAGCCTAAGGTGATGTCGTCAATGATGTCATCATCCGGGTTCACGATTGCAACCTATTTGACGGGGGGCGGTCAGGCTGCTGCCTCGTATACGCAGGATCCGTTTTTCATGTCAATGATGATGAACACCAGTGTGCTGATGGCGATACTGCCGCTCATTATTATTTATCTGTTCGTTCAGCGCCATTTCGTAGAGAGTGTGGAGCGTTCCGGTCTTGTAGGATAATGAAAAGCTCGGAGTTGTGATACAGGAGATACGAAACTAAAGCTGAGAAGCCTGGAAAGCACTAGGATGATGTTGGGAAGTTTGCAGGCCATTCGGGGCGACCTGTCTATACCGACGGTCTCCTGAAAGGTACTGCTGGCAATGAATGTTGGCTGCACAGGTCAGGAAGAGGGGAAGAGGAATGGAGAGTAATACACTAGAAACACAAGTGAAACCGGATAAGAGAATTACGATTGACGGAGGAATCCGTTATCAGCGTATAGACAACTTCGGGGCTTCGGACGCATGGTCGATGGAACCACTCGGAAGGTATTGGAATGAAGAGAACAAAGCTCGGGTAGCTGATCTTTTGTTTTCCAGAGAAAAGGGAATCGGATTATCCGCGTGGCGTTTCAACATTGGTGCAGGCTCGGCAGAAACGGATCAGAATCGCATTCCTGACCCGTGGAGACGAGCGGAAGCTTTCAAAATGGCGGAGGAAGGGGAATATGACTGGAGCAAGCAGTCAGGTCAGCAATGGTTTCTGAAGGCAGCTTATGATCGGGGTGTAGAGACACTTATCGCCTTTGTGAACAGCCCTCCGGTATGGATGACCAAGAATGGTCATGCTCAGCCTGATCCTGAAGTCGGTTCCACTAACCTGAGAACAGGGTATGAAGGCAAATTTGCGGCCTATCTTATGGATGTATTGGCACATTTCAAGCAAAAAGGGCTGGCTTTTAATTACATCAGTCCGATCAACGAGCCAACCTGGGACTGGAACCAGGCTTGGCAGGAGGGCAATCGCTACAATAACGATGATCTGAAACAAGTCATTCTTGAGTTATATCGTCAGCTGCAGCAGAGCGACCTGCACACGCAAATCAGCGCACCCGACGGTGTGGAGATTACTTCACTGCTGGACGATGAATATTATCGTCAGTTTGCGGGCAGCGGAACCTATTCCAGTGGTGCAAACCAGCTGGGGACAGGCAAATACCGGGAGTACATAAAAGACCTGATTGGCGATCCTCAGATGAAAGAAGCCATTGGCAACAAAATCGCGTCCCATTCCTACTGGTCCGACTACAGTAATCCGGGAGATGATCGACTGGTGAGGCTTAGGCAGCTGCTACACAACAACCTCATCCATTACGATCAAGACAGCAAATATTGGGTCACGGAATATTGCATTTTGGGGGATTATGGCCCTGGACGTGATTTAGGCATTGAACCAGCGCTGCATGCCGCAAGAACGATTCACTTTGATCTGGTTGAAGCCCATGCTGCGGCCTGGCAGTGGTGGACGGCTGTCTCCAAGGTGGATTATAAGGATGGACTGATCTATACGGATTATCAGGAAGCTGGAGACGAGCAGAACATTCTGACCTCTAAGATGCTGTGGGTGCTCGGCAATTACAGCCGATTCATCCGTCCCGGAGCAAAGCGAGTCGAACTCAACGGGCTAGGAGAGGAAGCTGACAGCGGCCTGCTCGGTTCTGCCTACATTCATGAGGAAGAGCAGACGGTAACGGTTGTTTTCGTAAACCATGGCGAACACGATAAGTGCATCCAAGTGAATCTTCGGGAACTGGGCTTGAATGGTCCAATTACCACAATGGAGTCTTATGTAACCAGTGCTGAACTTGATTTAGCTTCTCAGGAGACGGTTACAAGCGAGGCAGGAGAGCAGTCATTTATTTTGACTATTCCGGGAAAATCTGTTGTGACCTTCACTGGCGGTGTTAAAGAATAGAAGTAAAAGAGTAAATAGTCAGGGTTTCACTCCATATCGCCCATGATATAATGGAGCTTGATACATGCAGAAATGTGTTATTAAGCTAAATTCTGTCATGGGCTTTTTTAACACCTATAATTAAATAGAAAGGAGAAAAAGGAACAGATGAATATTCGTACGGTGGCGTTGGCCATTTTCACACGTAATGATGATGAGGTGCTTGTGCAAGAATTTCAATTCCCCGGAATTTCAACCACGTTTTATCGCCCTGTTGGCGGTACAGTTGAATTTGGAGAAAACAGTGAGCACACATTAACACGAGAAATTAGAGAAGAGTTAAATCAAGAGATAGAAGTTCCACAGCTGGTAGCTGTAATCGAGAATATTTTTGGCGTTGAAGAGACAGGGCATGAAATTGATTTTATTTATGAAGCAAAATTTAAGAACACCTATGTGTACAGTCAGACGGAGCTTCAAGGTACAGAAGGCAAAGAGTCCTACAGAGCTGTTTGGAAGTCCATACACGATTTTGATGAAACAAAAGCGGACATAAAGCTTGTTCCAGATGGACTACTGGCTCTATTAACTGGGAAAAAGAGCAGAGATTCTCAATCTATAATTCATATCAGGACAAGGTAGAATCCAATACGTAATGTAACCCAATCATATCATCCGAAAAGTGAGGGAATTCATGAAAATCAGGAGAAAGAGAATGATGATTTTGTATACTTTTTTCATAATCATCGCTTCTTATTTCGCATTAGATCCGCTCATTGTTCTGGATCGAACTGATCAAGCGTTGGGGGATTATGATTTTGTTCGGTCATCGCCTGATGCTGAGGTGTTCATTGAAGGAACAGGAAAGCAGCAAATTTCAGATGATCAAGTGTTCACCACCCTGAAAATCATTCGTATGAACTGGAATAAGACCCCACTGGCTCTGGATGAAGGAAGTATGATCGAAGCAAAAGAATATTTTGTTGTGCATCGCAATCTAACAATTATGGGATCACAGTGGATTCCTGGCAGAAGTTTATTCGGTATGGGAACAGATTATGTGCATGTGAAAAAAGGAGAACGAAGAACGCTGTATTTGGCGTTTAATCCAGAAACCAATAAACTATTGATATTGCCTGCCAATCTGGTCAGTCGATGAAAGAAATCATAACAGAATGCATATATTCATTTACACTTGAACGGAGAGGACAGAAAAAATCTGGGGATAACAGTGATTGGAAGATTGTTCTGTCATCGGAGTGGATTGTGTAAAATCTTTACTTCAACTTATATAACATCATTCTGTTATTGAGAGGTTTAACTTCTTGTTATCAAGAATAATAAAATATGGTAAGTTTAGTCAATGTACAATGGAGGTTCAAAATAGAAATCGGAGGTTGATACAATGGAAAACAAAGAAACGTTTAACCTTGTAGTTAATGAATATGAACAATATAGACCCGTATATCCGAGCGAAATGTTTGAAGATATTTTTACATATGTACAGATTAACCAAGAAGATTCCATTCTGGAGATTGGATGCGGAACAGGGCAGGCTACCGGAGGTTTGGTAAGTAAGGGCTACACAAACATTACGTGTATTGAACTAGGGAGTAACCTGGCACAGTTCACCGCAGATAAATTCAAGTCCTATCCCTCCATTCGAGTGATTAATACTTCCTTTGAGAACTGGGATGAGGAAGGAAAGCGTTACTCCTTAATTGTGTCAGGAACAGCCTTTCATTTCATCAAACCGGAGATCGGTTATCGCCGGGCTTGGGAGCTGCTCGAGGATCAAGGTGGTATCGGCCTTTTCTGGACGATTCATGTTCCGACCTTTGACTCACTGCATAATGAGATTCGTTCCCACTACACCGCTTTAGCCCCTCATCTGGATGATTCTCACTATCCTTCGCCAGATGAAGTGATTCAGGAGCGTAAAGAAATTACAGAACAATCCGGCTTGTTCACGGATATTGAGGTTAAGGAGTATAACTGGATACAGACTTGCTCCAGCGACGAATATGTCGCGTTATTAAATACAAATTCCAAGCATCAACAGCTGGCTGAGGATGTTCGGCGTTCACTTCTGGAGCGAATCAAACATTCAATTGATGGTGCAGGTGGAACGATCGATAAACAGCACAAGGTTGCTCTTTTTCTAGGGCGGAAGAACCTATGAGTGATCAGCGTTCAACATACAATATTCAAACGGCGGTGTTAAGTTTTCAAGAGGAGTTGGAGCGGTTAAAGGTTCAGGCCATCATGGGGTGGCCCAAGGAGTTCCGCAATCTGGAGGGGTATGGTTTGAAAAACGGGATGCGTGTATTGGAGGTCGGAAGCGAACAAAGGAAACGATTAGGAGGAATATCAAATGACTGTTCAGGTAAAACCAGTTTCTTTGGATGATTGGTTTGCTTGTACTCAATTAGAGGTAAGTGAAGAACAGAAAACAACGTTCCCTGCACCCGTCGTTTATTGGCTGGCCGAATCCAGATTTGTCACAGACTTTCAACCCATGGCGATCTACAACGGTACGAATCTCGTTGGTTTTGCAGTGTATTCCGATCAAGCTCATGATATGGGTGACTATTGGCTTCCTGCTCTAATGATTGACAGTAAGTTTCAAGGCAGAGGGTATGGAAAAGAAGCATTGCTGGCTTTAGCTCAATGGATGCAAACAACGCTGAACTGTGAACGTATTCTGATAGGACATAGACCTGAGAATCGGGCGGCAAGTAGTTTGTATGAATCTCTCGGTTTTCACCGGATAAGTGAAGAACTTATCGATGGTGAGGTTGTTCGAGCTTTGCAGTGCAATTGATGGACGATATCTGCTTGGGTACAACAGTTTATTCAAATAGGAGACAGGATTATGGATTCAATACAATTTAAAGTTGAATATTCAGAAGAGCAAAAGGCTTCCGTTATTAGTATTTATGTTAATGATGAATCTTTGATCGAGCGCATGAAGCGTTACGAAGCCCAATTCGAGTCCGAAATTGCTGGTTTGTATGAAGGGCTTAATATCGATTTGGTGGATCATATTGAAGCGCACTTTACAGGCAGGCTGCAGGAGGATGATATCTTTAATTATGAAGGAAAAACCTTAGTTCTGGGCTGTAACTGCGGACTGCCAGATTGCTGGCCGCTGTTGGTGAAAATCACAGAAACAGGTGACTCCATCATGTGGAGTCATTTTGAACAACCCCATCGAGCGGAAGATTCCCCGGGAGGACACTGGGATTATTCTAGTTTACCCTCTCTCCATTTTCACAAAAGAGAATATATTGAACAGCTCAATAACATCTCCAGGTCTGATTGACCCGCTCAAATCGTCTTCTAGAGAGGAGGTACAGACGAAGATGAACATTTTCAAAAAGCTGACCTTCTGGTTTGTGCTTTTCTCGTTATTAGTTTGTTTCAACAATCTATCTGGAAATGATGATAAAAATATTTTGATTTATTTGACGAATCCGTTCAATCCTTTTTTGAACAAGTGGCTGACAGGTATCAATACCAACCCGGAGACCGCTTATTTGTTTCAACCGTTAATTTATGGATTGCATCTGCTTTTTTGGACAGGATTAGGTCTGATTATCGACAAATTAATAAAAAAGGATAAGAACAAAAAACACACCGGGAGGTGACGAAGTTGTCTCGTTTGTATGGAGAACGCATCGTGCTCAGAGAATACCAAGACGCCGATCTGGAGTATATGAAAAACTGGGTCAATGATCCGAGTATAACAGCCAATTTATCAGACAATTTCTTATATCCTCATTCAAGTTATGCGACAGAATCCTTTTTCAAAACGATGGTTGAGGGGACGTCTGCAAACAAAGGTTTTGTTATCGGGTAACTTGAAGTATATGAGTATAATCTGGCGGCTCACAGGTGTTATCTTAAATGTGGATTTCAAGAAGAAGGGCGATATCGAAAGAAAATATATAAGAACGGCACCTATCGTGACAGTCTAGTGATGAGTATTCTGAAAAATGAATATGAAAAATGAGCACACTTTTCTGCAGTTTCGTGTATATACCGCGTCATAGCCCTTGGGCTGGACAGCGGTTTTTTTTATTTCCAGCATGCAGCTGCGTGAAATCTTTTAAAACATTTGCAACAATTGTGATCAACAATACAGCAATATTGTTCAGATTATATCGAAATAACTGTGATACAATTCATTGTAAAGCGCTATCATTTTAAATTATTGAACTATATTGCTATTTATATTCTTAGAAGGGAGATCCTCATCGATGTTAACCATACACACCCCGACGAATATAGCATTGCAGGAGAATGAAGTTTATGTGCGGTCAGAAGCTGATAATTTTCAGGATGAATGGCCTGTGCATACGCATAACGGTTATGAGATTCATTATTTTATTCAAGGGGATGCAACCTTTTTGATCGGTGACCGAATATACAAGCCGCAGCCTGGAGATATGTTTATTTTCAGAGGCGGAGTTCCCCATCGGATTAATCCTTCAAGGGAGATTGTATACAAGCGGAGTTTTGTTAATTTTACGGAACTTCTGCTAATGGACATGCTTGAGCTTAGTCAATTAGATAATCTCATGTCCATATTTCGTCATCCGAATGGGCTATTGGTACACTGGTCTCCCGAGGAGCGTGAATACATTACAGGCACATTTAAGGGAATCAAAGAGGAGATGGATACCCGAAGTACGGGATGTAAAACGATGGTTAAGCTAATAATTACTCAATTGCTGCTGCGAATTTATCGGAAAATGACAAGTGTACAGTCCGTCGATCAGATTTTGATTTCTTCCCAGAAGCAGTCCAGTGTGAGCCGGGTTTTACATTATTTAAACCAGAATTATGCGGAGAATATTTCGCTGGACGAACTCTCCCAGACGTTACATCTGAATAAATATTATATCTGTCACTCCTTCAAGGAGACTACGGGATATACCATCAGTAATTATGTCATACGCAAAAGGGTAGCAGAGGCCAAAAAGCTGCTGATCTCCACAGATGCACCGATTTTGTCAATATCAGAGACACTTGGCTTTAATACACCTGTGTATTTCAGCAGGGCTTTTAAACAATATGTAGGTGTCTCACCGCAGCTGTTCCGTAAAAACGAGTTGCTTAACACAGTTAAACACCATTAATTCTTCTGAAGGAGATGTTGATATGACAGGAAAAACATGGTTTAAAATGAGCATCAGTGTTCTGATGATCGCGGTGCTCATCATGCTGACTGCCTGTGGTGATACGGGTAACAATGCTAGTGGGAAACAGAAGTCTCTTGATTTCTTATGGTTCTCTGACGGGAAAGAAGGAGAAGTCATCAAGGAAATCATTAAAGAATACGAGCAAAGCAATACCAGCGTAAAAATCAATCTGATTGAGGTTGGCTTCAAGGATATCCAAACGAAGTTGAAAACGATGTTATCTGGAGGAAAACCGCCAGCATTGAGCCGGGTGACGGATACGGGGTCTTTTGCGAATCAGGCTGTAGATCTTACCCCTTATGTAGGAAATGCGGAACAATTCGAGGATCAATTTATCGATTCCCTTAAACCTTATTATGTTATGGATAAAAAACTGGTAGCCGCGCCGATGGATGTCACCGCGAATGGATTGATTTATAACAAAACCTTGTTTGATAAAGCCGGTGTCAAGGTGCCAACTTCTCCAGATGAGGTATGGACCTGGGATGAATATATTGCTGCACTAAGACAGGTGATGGACAAAGGCGGAGCACGATATGGCATGGTTTGGGATGTTACGCCGCATCGGTGGTCTACGCTGTTGTACCAGAATGGCGGGAGCATCTTGACGGAGGATGGCAGTGCGGCAGCAATTAACAGTGAAGCTGGAATTCGTTCTATGGAGATGTTCAAACAGCTTCATCAAGAGGGAATCATGCCTGAATCGGTATGGCTCGGTGGAGAGAACCCGAACAACCTGTTCCGTTCCGGTACGGTAGCAGCTCACTGGGCTGGTAACTGGATGATTAGCAATTATAAGGATATCACCGACTTCGAATGGGGTGTTACCTACATGCCAAAAGGTACGCAGCGTTCTTCCGTACCCGGAGGGAAGTTCCTTATGGCCTTTAAGGGCAGTGGACAGGAGCAGGAAGCTGCAAAGTTTATTGAATATTTAACGTCCAAGGAAGTCAATTCGAAGTATAATCAGGAGTCATTGTTCATGAGCCCGCGTAAAGACAGTGCAACGCTAAATTATGAATTTGGCAAGGAGATGTTTGAAATATTCTCCGATGAACTGAAAAACAGTTCGCCTCTTGCAGCAAATGACTGGTCCAGACAAACACTGATCTCCAAAATTTCAACGGACTTGAAAAATAATATTATGGACGTATTATCCGACAAAGCAACTCCGCAACAGGCCTTGGACACTATGGCCAAGAAGATTAATGAAGCGATTGCCAGTCAATAACACGCAAAGCGTGACATAAAGTTACGTGGTAATAACAACGGGGGCTTACCGATTCCTGTTAAGCCCTCTTTCCATGTACTTATAAGGAAGGAGCACACAGATGAGTGAAACACAACGATCCAATCCAAAAACCTTGGCAAGACAGAACAGGAAGCTTCTCATCGCTCCGTATCTGTTTATACTTCCCAACCTCCTGATCTTTGGTATTTTCATCGTTTTTCCCTCTTTGCTGGGATTGTATTATTCTTTCCATGTTTACGATGGACTGAATCCGATGAAGTTCAACGGTCTGGACAATTATATCAAGATCATGACAGATGGGGAATTCTGGTCAACCATTGGCCGAACAGGCATCTATGCCGTCATTGTTGTTCCGTTAATTTATGCAGCAGCATTAGGTATTGCTTTGCTGCTTGCTCGTGAGATTCGAATGCGCGGCTTCTTCAGGGCGATATTTTACTGGCCAACCATGATATCTTTTATCATCGTAGGTTTGACCTGGAAGTGGATTTTCGGAGATTCGTTTGGCATTCTGAATCATTTGCTCACGATGGCAGGTGCCGAGCCGATCGGCTTTCTGACCTCATCTTTCTGGGCCAACACGGCTGTAATTATTGCAACGGTCTGGTCACGGGCGGGCTTTTTCATGGTCATTTTTATCGCAGGCTTGCAGGCTATACCTACAGATTATTATGAGGCTGCTCGCTTGGATGGAGCAACGGGTACCAAAGTGTTTCGTTATATTACCCTGCCGTTATTGAAGCCGACAAGTTTGCTTGTGGTCATGCTTTGTCTCATTGACGCGTTTAAAGCCTTTCCACTTATGTTTGCGCTTACAGGCGGGGGCCCGGGCAAAGAAACCACGTATATTGTTCAGTATATTTATGAGATTGGCTTTAACAGGCAGGAATTAGGTCTTGCCAGTGCCATGTCCGTCGTTTTGTTTATACTTATTGGCGGTTTCTCGGCACTTCAATTCCGCTTATCGAAAGGAGGAGCTGTCTGATGGTGATGAAACCTATGGCCAAAATAATGATCTACGGTATATTGATTGTGGCCGCAGCGTTGTGGCTCCTGCCTGTGCTGTGGGTTGTGATCTCTGCCCTGAAGACCAATAGCGATCTGTACAGCTTTCCTCCCAAATTGTGGCCAGATCCAGTGACCTTTGAACATTTCACGACGGCATTCAAAAAAGGCGATTTTGGCTTGTATTTCATGAATAGTACGATTGTCACGCTGTCTTCAACGCTTTTGCTGCTGTTGATTAACTCCATGGCAGGTTTTGCACTTGCAAAGTATCGTTTCCGTGGCAGCTCAATCATATTAATTGCTTTTATCTCGACTCTTATGATTCCCATTGAGGTTATCATGATTCCGATCTTCAAAGTGCTAAGTGCACTTGGTCTATATAATACGCTGCTAGCAATTATTATCCCGCCTGCCGCAACTCCGACAGGGGTGTTCCTTATGCGGCAGTACTTGTTGACCGTACCGGACGAGCTGCTGGAAGCGGCACGTATGGATGGAGCAGGTGAATGGAAAATTTACTGGAGCATTATTCTTCCCATAGCCAAGCCGATTCTCGCTGTGCTTGCAATCTTTTCTTTTATGTGGAGATGGGATGACTTTGTATGGCCGTTAATTGCAATTAGTGATCCATCCAAATATACGATTCAGCTGGCGCTTTCTAATTTTATTGGTGAATACAACGTCGATTGGGGAAGCCTGCTTGCGATGTCCGTCATCACGATGCTTCCGGTACTGATTGTATTTATGGTTTTCCAGCGTTATTTTGTCAGCGGCATGATTACTTCAGGCATGAAAGGATGAGCTAGATGTTAGAACCCACCCGTAGCGGGATGCAAACTTTGGATCACAAGCCCATGAAATTGGGCGGTAATCAGGTTATCAATCATTGGTTAATCAGTGGCATATATATGCGGCCTGTAGCTTTTGTTCCAACAACGATGGAAGGCGATATTAATGATTGGCTTATTGATGGATTTGCCATTCATGAGAACCCGTGCAGACAGGAATTTGTTGAAAATAGAAGATCACAATCTGTACCCCGATTTTTTGAAAAATTAAGTGAGTTCCCAAGTCCCGGGGATCATTTCGAGGGGGAACAGGAGGGGATGTCCTGGGAGATTTATTCTCCCTGGGGTAATCCACGAGTAGAGAGATCAGGTTTTTGGTTTGTACCTACCCATCTTCGCAGTTATGCGGCGACACGCCTCGTATCTCCGGTCACTCATACGGCCTCATTCCGAATCAAAACGTATGGAAGCTTGACACTGTGGATCAATGGAGAACAGGTAACGGATTTTGCGCCGCTCGTTCGTAACAAGGAGCAGGAAGTCGTTATTCAAGCCGAACTGTTAGCCGGAATCAATGAGATTTATGCCTGCTGGGAGGATCTGGCTGAACGAGATACGATGTATGCATTTGCACTAGAATACCTTGGGAACGAGCAGTTACATATTTCACTGCCTATTGCTTCCCATCTGGTAGAGCCTGTGCAATCAGCTGAGCGAGCATTGGAACAAGCCTATTTCGCTTCAGATATTTTTAGAGGTGAAGAGATTAAGCTTTGTCTTCCACTACCCTTGCCGGATACCGTGAGAGAGGTGCATGTCCAGTACGGCAACTTCTTTGATGGCACCGAAAATAAGACGGTACAGATCGCCGAGAAGTCAACCGATCTGATTCTCGGGCATACCAATGAAATTGGACATCATTACGTATATTTCACGCTGACGATCTCCGTTTCAAACGTAGTTCTGACGAAGAAGTTTGGCTGCCAATCCTACGATACCCGTTATGATGAGGCTGCTCAGCAAGCTAAGGATATTGAAGCACGTAAATCTTTGGCTCTTCAATGTATCGCCGAGAAGGGAAGCTCTAACATTCACACAGCAATTGCCATGCTCAAAACCAATGGTAATGTGCAAGAGGCGGAGAAGATGCTGCTGGAAGGCATCGAAGGCATTGAGCAGCGGAAAGATTGCAGCGATTTTTATCTGGTTGGACTGTTCCGCCTGTGGAGAGATGAACGCAATAGCGGTTTGTTCAGTGAAGCGTTCTGGGATCGGGTAAAAGAAAGTATTTTGAACTATCGTTACTGGATTGATGAGCCTGGTGACGATGTGATGTGGTTTTTCAGTGAGAATCATGCTTTGTTGTTCCACACCAATGAGCTTTTAGCTGGACAACTGTTTGGGGAAGAAATGTTCACGAACAGTGGGGAAACAGGTGAAGTGCATCGTCAGAAAGCGGAGGAGAGACTTGCCTTATGGTTTGAGCGCTTTATGGACGAAGGATTGGCAGAATGGAATTCCAGTGCATACATTCCCATTGATGCCGTTGGACTCTTGCATATCTATGAGTTTGCTGAGAATGAACAGCTTAGAGAGCAAGCGAAAAAAGCATTGGATTTGTTATTTTATTATATTACGGTACAAATGCACCGAGGGGTTATGTCTACGACGTTTGGCCGTAGCTATGAGAAGGAATTGCTGGGTAGTTATGCGGCGGGAACAACGTCCATGTGCTGGATCGGTTATGGTGTCGGTCACGTAAATAATTATTCAATCAGCAATGTAGCCTTGAGTTTATGCGATTACATGCCTCCTGCGGAATACCAGGAACATCTCTTGCTTGAGGAAAATCAGCAGCTAACGTTTACCAATCAGCAGGGCAAGGGAGGATATGCCAAACTCTATCATTATCGAACAGCGGAGTACGCACTTTCATCCATCATACGCTTTAGACCGGGCAAGCAAGGTTATCAGGAGCATGTCAATCATCTCTCCTTGTCACCTGAGGCGCAGGTATGGGTGAATCATCCCGCAGAAATATACAAGCATGGAGATGGCCGCCCTTGCTTCTGGGCTGGTAACGCGATTTTGCCCGACGTCATTCAGCATGAAGCTATAGCTTTAATGATGTTTGATATTCCAGCAACCCATACTTCGGATTGGACACATGCTTATTTTCCTACAAGCTTCTTTACAGAGTGGGAGAAGCATGAGAACTGGTATTTTGCCCGTCTGGATAAAGGGTATGCGGCGTTATATGCAGCAAATGGAATGAGCATGGAGAAGAACGGATTGACAAGAGAGCGTGAGCTTATTTCCCCTGGATTGCGTAATGCCTGGATTATCAGGGCAGGAAACGAACTGCAATTCGGGTCGTTTAATAACTTTATTAACCAGGTTTGTTCGACCAGCCCGCAATTCGACAGCACTTCTCTTACGCTCAGTCTGATCGACCCTGTATATGGCTCCATTCAATGGGGGATGAACAAACCTTTTCTTATTCAAGGGGAGGAAGTCATACATGAAGGCTACGGAGTAAAGGGACAGCTGGTGCTGCAGGATATAAAGCGTTGAATCGTGTGTAATAAATCTAGGGAGTGACAGCCATAATGCCGAATCAAGACGTACTTCTGGAGAACATAAACAAGGTATCCGATGCGATGAAATCGATGAAAAATACAAGCATCAATGAACAGTTTCCGATTGGACTAATCGATATCCATTTGTGGGAATGGCCGCAAGGGGTTGGACTTTATGGTCTCCTTCAGCTCTATGAAGCAACAAAGGATGCAGAGGTGCTTCGTTTTCTTGAATCCTGGTACGATGCAAGATTAACGGAAGGATTACCGGAGAAAAATGTGAATACGTGTGCACCGCTGCTTACGTTGATTTCACTATGCGAATTGACCGGGAACGAGAAATATGAACGAGTTTGTGAAGAGTGGAGCAGCTGGATTATGGAGGAACTGCTGCGAACCGGAGATGGTGCATTTCAGCATATGATCACGGGCGATGCGAATGATGGACAAATTCTGATTGATACGCTATTTATGACCGTGTTGTTTTTGGCCAAAGCAGGAGTGCATTTTAAAAAACCAGCCTATGTGGAAGAAGCCAAGCGGCAATTCCTTGTGCATATTAAATTTCTCTATAATAAACAAACCGGTTTGTTCTATCATGGCTGGGATTTCAATGAAAATCATAACTATGGTGCTGTTCATTGGGGAAGAGGCAATGCCTGGTATACGGCTGGAGTGATGGATTTTCTGAATATCATTCCGATTGAGGATGGGCTAAAGGCTTATCTGCTGGATACAGCGACTGCGCAGGTCAGAGCGCTTGGCAAGCTGCAGGATGAGGACGGGATGTGGCATACGGTTCTGGATGATCCAGACTCGTATAAAGAAACCTCCGCAACGGCAGCGTTTGGATACGGTATTCTTAAAGGGATTCGGTATGGCTACCTGGACGAGTCCTATCGGAATATCGGTATGAAGGCACTTGAAGCGGTGCTGCGACACATTGATGATAACGGAGTAGTACAGCAGGTGTCTTATGGAACGCCTGTGGGCAACGATGCCCAGTTTTACAAAGAAATACCGATCAGTCCGATGGGTTATGGGCAAGCGCTTACCCTGTTTATTCTGATTGAGGCATTACGGATTCCAGAAGCTTAATAAATGTTATTTTAGTGTGTATGAATGATTAAATCTCACCCTATAGAATGAGCCCCTAAGGGTCTATCTATAGGGTGTTTTGATGCGTGCCAAGGCTGTCTTAATGGAGTTTAAGCTATTCATGAGAAACATTGTCCTGATTGATTTCAGTAATCCCTGTATCCAAAAATTCCTCCACAGCAAGTCTGTCGCTTGCGCGTAGCAGCGTTTCAATAATTTCCGCTCCCCACCTCCGTTCATTCTGTGAGATCACAGCCGATAATTGTCCATTCATCAGTCCTTTATTACTTATTGAGGTGTCACCTAAAGCAATAAGATGCCTGTTTAACCCTTTGGCTTTCCAGACGAGAACAGAGGCCGAGACAGACACAAAATCCAGCCCGACCACCGCATTAAAATGCGGATGAGCATCAATCATGGCTTCAATATCCGCTGCAGCCCGAGCTTCATTGCCTTGATTGTATTTGACCTCCAGCACTTCAATCGCTGTTTCATTGCGAATATAATCAATAAATCCGTTCAGCCGCTGCTGCAGCCCGTGCATCTCTTGCAGCCCGCTCTCGACCAAAATCATACCTTGATTATGCAGCAGTCTTGAGGTGGTGATTGCGAATTGTTTTCCCGTACGATAGTTGTCAGCACCGATATAAGCAGTGCGCTTGCTGGAGGGCGCATCGGATTCAAACGTCAGCACGGGAATACCGGCTGCAATTGCTTTATCAATAACAGGCGTGAGCGCGGCCGCGTCTACAGGGGATATGGCGATGCCATCCACACGCTGTTTGATCATGTTCTCCACAATGCGAATTTGCTGCTCCGTATTGGCTTCATCTGGCGCATTGACGTTCAAGGTGACATGATGCTTTTCAGCGGCCTGGGCAGCGTCCGTCGTAATCATCTCATAGGTTGGATAGGTCATCGGGTAGATGATGCCGAAGATTTTGTTCTTCTCAGGTTGATCCGTGGATTCCGCAGCGTGCAGACCGGTTTCCTTCCCTGAGGGCTGTAATCGACCTGATTCACCTGAACGGGAAGACAGCGTTGAGCCAGCAGGCACGCTTGAATCAGAAGTTAAGACCGCACAAGAAGTGAGCGTGAATAGAAGCAGCATCGTAAAGAGGAGCCAGACAGCGCATTTGAATTTAGTCATACATGGGCTCTTCAATCTGATCGGATGGCGGTTCATGAAATGGCATAGCTCCTTGTGAGCGGAATTCTTTGGGCGTGCAGCCCGTTGTTTTTTTGAAAATATTAGAGAAATAGTGCGGGTCATTATAACCTACCTTGTAGGCAACTTCAAAGGTCTTGTTGCTTGTTGTTTTCAACAGCTCCTTGGCCTTGTTGATACGCACCTGAGTTAAATACTCTGTGATCGTCTGACCGGTTTCCTGACTGAAAATTTTGCTGAGATGGCTTGAGCTGATTCGAACATGGGCAGAGATGGTTTTCAATGAAACCTGCTCATTATTATATTGTTGTGATACGTAGGATTTGACCTGATCAATGACATCACTATATTTGCCAGAGGATGCGGCCCTTCGTTGCCATAATTGATCCAGCAAAGTACACAGGTACTGCTTGCAATGCTCCCAGTTTCCAATGCTCTCGATCATCTGCTGCAGGCTCCTGATATTTTCATCAGCATCAGCCCCCATCCGAAATAGCTGATTCGCCATGCGAAAGGACTCCAGGGTCAGATCGTTTAACAAATAAAAGCCATACGTTGAGGTATGCCAGTCAACAGGCTTCAGCGGGGAAGCGAATTCCCGTACAAAACTGTCACGCAGCTGAGGGCTGCCAAGCTTGAGAAACTCAAGGAATTGATGACGATCCAGACAAATATTCATTTTCTCATGCAGCTGAATGCCTCGAAGCGAAGCTTTATTTTGCAAAGTCAGACGTGTAATATATTTATCTTCATCCGCTTCCAGATAGGAAATATGAATGCCCTGCAAGCGTTCCTGCATGCTGCCAATGCCCAGAATGATGCTGCAGTTAAACAACTGCTCCAGTTCCAGACGGGTATGCCCTCGGAGCGCTTCCAGACACGTGTTGATGCTGTCCTCCGAGTTGGATTTAAGCAGCAGCACTAACTCTGTACGACTTCGAATGTAAGCCAGAAGCTCGGCATGCACGCTGCAGGCTGTCTCCAGAACATGCAGTGTTTTATTCAGCAGTTGCTCCGAGTACTGTGACTCATCATGTAGTCTTATATCGACAATAGCGATGGCGTAGAACCTGGCTGATAGGGGGAGTGACAGCTTCTTGGCGGAATCAATTGCATCACTGGTACCGATGAGACCGCCACAAAGATCGGCCAGCAATTTTTCCTTAGTCATGGCAAGACTCATCATCCGCTGCTCCTCTTCATCCATTTTCTGGCTGACCTGATGCAAAATCTGAAGAAGTTCCGCCGCGCTGACAGGCTTCAGGCAATACTCGGTTACACCAAGCCGGATCGCTTCCTGAGCATAGCGAAATTCATCATGACCGCTCATAATAATGATCTTGATATTAGGCTTTTGGGCACGGACGACGGAAGCCAGCTCTAATCCGTCCATAAATGGCATTTTGATGTCGGTGATCAGAATATCAGGAGCCCATTCTTCAATTAAAGGTAAAGCCATCTCTCCATCAGGGGCATCTCCGCAATAATGAAACCCTTCCTTCTCCCAATCGACGCTGCTGCGAATGTTTTCCCGAATTGCAATCTCATCGTCTACAAGTATCACCTTTTTCAATGCCGAACCTCCTTGCTCTTTGGAATTCGAATTTTAAACGTACTACCCTCCATATATGTGCTTTCCATTTCCACACCATAGGAAGGACCGAAATAGAGCCGAATCCGGTGATGTACATTCATCAGACCAAATCCGCCTTCCTGCTCTTGCTTGGGAGCGGAATGGAAATCTGCAGATTGTTCCAGTGCTTCTCTTAATTGAGCCAGCTGCTCCTCAGACATGCCAATACCATTGTCATGTACGGTCAGTACGATACTCGTTTCATCTGCACAGGCTTGGATCAAAATAAGTCCTTGACCACGTTTGTTTTTGATCCCATGGTAGATCGCGTTTTCGATCAGAGGCTGCAGTGTCATTTTCAAAATCGGATAATGCTGCAGCTCGGGGTCAACCTGGATTTCGTATGACAAAATGTCGTGATAACGCATCTGCTGAATAACCAGGTAATTACGGGCATGCTCAAGCTCGGTTTGAATTGTAACCCAATCGAAGCCGTTGTTCAGACTTAGACGAAAAAATTTGGAGAGGGCCTGAACAAGCTTGATCACACTTTCCTTTTTGTCAGCTTCAGCCATCCAGATAATCGATTCCAGTGTGTTGTACAGGAAATGCGGATTAATCTGTGCTTGCAGTGTGCGCAGCTCGGCTATTTTTACCTGCTCATTTTCCTTGATGCTCTGTTCCATCAGCCCTTTGATCTGCTCCAGCATCGTATTAAAGCTTTGACCGAGATCCGCGATTTCGTCTGAGCCGGCAGGGGAGACCTTGGCTTCCAAATAACCGCTCGCCGCCTTGCGCATCTTGTTCATCAGAATCTGAATGGGGAAAATCAGTCGATTGTTCAGGAAAAAATATAAAGAAATAGCAAAGAATGCGCTTAATAAAACGCTGATGATGATTAACTGCCGAATGCTGTTGGCCTCTGCGAGAATTTCTTGAAAAGGAGCTGCTCCGACGATCTGCCATCCCGTTTGTTTTGACGTGCTGTATACGACAAATTGGGGTTTGGCACCTGTGGACAGATTAAAGCTGTCCTTCCGGGCGTATACGGACATCGAATTAATCTGCTCGATGACGGCAGGAGTGGCCTGCTCAGATGGCGGTTTAAACAGTGTCTGACCATATTGATCATTAATATAAAAGAAGCCGGAATTCTTGATCTTTGTTGTTGTCAAAAAATCATCAATGAATGCGTCATTCATGTCAATCACAATAAAACCGATGACCTCCTGTGTAATGCGTTCTTTGACAGTGGTCATAATTGAAAGCGCATTCTGCTTTGGGTACACAAATCCGTCCAATTGATTCTGTTCAGCGTAGGGCGCGGCATGCGGGATGCGTAAAATGGCATCGGGATATTGCACCAGATACTGAAAATAGGGATTCCGAAGCGGGTTGCGTTCCAGCTTGAATACTCCTTTGCGTTCGCTGAGGCCTTTACCATAGAAATTAACAAAAGAAATATTCAGTACCTTATCATATTTGTAGGTTTCACGATAAAGATTGTACGTTTGTAAGATGGCTTTGGCTTCGGCATAAGACTCGGATTGGGAGTACAAATATTGAAGCACCTGTGGATTTTTGCCCAGCTCCAGCAGTCGTTCTGTGTCCTCGAACATAATATCAATGTTTCTTGCAAGCTGATCAGCAGCCAGCTGTGTGGAAGCCTTATTATGATTCGATACGACAGTGTACGACTTATGGTAAGAGATCAATCCTACAACGATGAGCGGCACTGAGCTGAGGATGATGAACATGCTGAGCAATTTAAGTCTGAGGCTTGAGGTGATCCATTGGACAAGTTTCAACGTCTTCCACTCCATCTGAAGGGATCAGGATAATATAGGTAGCATTATTATAACATGAATTTTAAACATTACAGATGATCGCAAAATAGTACACCAATATCCAAAGAAATTCCACATTTTCACAGCAGGTCCTCCGAAATTACTAAATTATTACATAAAAATCGAATTACATTCCATGTCAGTCTGCATTGTAAGCGTTTTATAATGTGATCACACCGCACAAGGTGAACTTGGAAAGGGAGGATCAACTGATGCAAAGCAAAAAAAAGTGGGGACTTGTAATAACGCTGGCGATGGTCATGCTGGTCAGCACAGCTTGTAACAGCAAAGGAGCATCCGGCACAGACCCAGCGAACTCGACAGGGGGAGAGGGGAGTACACCTGCGAGTGCACAGACCATTACCCTTGGTTTTTCTCAGGTCGGTGCGGAGAGTGGCTGGCGTTCAGCGAATACAAAATCCATTCAGGATTCAGCTAAAGAAGCAGGTTATGACCTCAAATTCTCGGATGCACAGCAGAAACAAGAGAATCAGATCAAAGCCTTGCGCTCTTTTATTCAGCAAAAGGTAACAGTTATTGCCTTTTCACCTGTGGTGGAGTCCGGTTGGGATACAGTACTGAAGGAAGCCAAGGACGCAGGTATTCCTGTTATTCTGACGGACCGCGCGGTGGATTCGGCGGATAAATCCTTATACAAAACGTTTATCGGTTCAGACTTTGTGGAAGAGGGACGTAAGGCAGGACAGTGGCTGGCGGATCAGTACAAGGATGCCCAGGAGGACGTGAATATCGTTGAATTGCAGGGCACAACAGGTTCTGCACCAGCGAATGACCGCCAGGAAGGGTTCATGGAGGTAATCGGATCAAACGCCAAGTTAAAAGTCATTGCATCGCAAACAGGTGATTTTACACGTGCCAAAGGCAAAGAGGTTATGCAGGCTTTCCTCAAAGCACACAAAAAAATCGATGTTCTGTATGCACACAATGACGATATGGCACTCGGGGCCATTCAGGCTATTGAAGCAGCCGGCTTGAAGCCGGGCGTGGATATTAAAATCATTTCTGTGGATGCCGTGAAGGATGGAATGCAGGCAGCAGCTGACGGCAAAATCAACTTTATCGTCGAATGTAATCCGCTGCTTGGACCTCAATTAATGGAAGCAGTGCAGGCCGTTGTAGACGGCAAAGAGATTGAAGCCCGCATTGTCACTGACGAAACAACCTTCACATCCGAGCAAGCCAAAGAAGCATTGCCAACACGTGAATATTAAAAGCAAATGCGAATAACAAAGAAAAGTCATTTTTCGACCTGACTGTCGCTAAATGACTTTTTTCTATCAATTTTAAAGGAGAGGATTACATGGATGCTGTTCACACCCCCATATTGCAAATGACCGGGATTACGAAGCAATTTCCGGGTGTCAAGGCGCTCTCCAATGTCAGCTTTCGCCTGTTTCCGGGTGAAATTCATGCGCTGATGGGTGAGAACGGAGCAGGAAAATCAACGCTGATCAAAGTGCTCACAGGTGTGTACTCCATTGATGAAGGCATCGTGACGATGGATGATCAAGCTCTGGCGATATCAGGGCCGCTCGAGGCTCAGAAAGCAGGGATCAGCACGGTGTATCAGGAGGTGAACCTGTGCCCGAACTTAACGGTGGCAGAAAATATCTTTATCGGCCGGGAGCCGATGAAATTTGGCCGCATCCACTGGAAACAGATGAACAAAGATGCGGAGAACCTTTTGCGGGAAAGGTTAAATCTGGTCATTGATGTGAAGGCACCGCTGCAGACGTATTCTGTTGCGATACAGCAGCTTATAGCGATTGCAAGGGCACTCAGCATCTCGGCCAAAGTACTTATTCTGGACGAACCGACATCGAGTCTGGATAAAAATGAAGTGCAGCAGCTGTTCCAGATTATGCGCAAGCTGAAGAGTGAAGGACTGGCGATTCTGTTCGTGACCCATTTTCTCGATCAGGTGTATGAAATGTCCGACCGTCTGACCGTGCTTCGGAACGGAGAACTGGAGGGGGAATATCTTGCCGCGGAGCTTCCGCGGATGGAACTGGTGCTCAAGATGATTGGCAAAGAGCTCGAAGTGCTGGAAGATCTGCCAAAGCAGGTTGAGGAAGGACATTCAGAGAAAGGCACGGAGACTGACGGCGCAGGAGACATTATGATTACTGCCACTGGACTCGGACGGAAGGGGGCCATTGATCCGTTTGACCTTACGATCCGCAAGGGGGAAGTGGTTGGGCTGGCTGGTTTGTTGGGTTCAGGACGAACGGAGATGGCTCGGCTGTTGTTTGGCGCTGATCGTGCAGATGCAGGAAAATTGATCGTTGAAGACACCGGTAATACCGTCAAGTCACCACGACATGCGATTGATCAGCATATCGCGTTCTGCTCCGAGAATCGTAAAACGGAGGGCATTATTGATGATCTGACGATCCGCGAAAACATTATACTGGCCTATCAAGCAGCGCGAGGCTGGTCCAAGCCGATTTCTCGTAAAAAGCAGGATGAGCTGGCGGAAAAATATATGAACCTGCTGCAGATCCATCCGAAGAACCCGGAGCATCTGATCAAAAACTTGAGCGGAGGCAACCAGCAGAAGGTTTTGCTTGCGCGGTGGCTGCTCATGAACCCGAATCTGCTGATTCTGGATGAGCCTACACGCGGCATTGATATCGGGGCCAAGGCAGAGATACAGAAGCTGGTTCTGTCGTTATCCAAGCAGGGGATGGGTGTGCTGTTTATTTCCTCCGAGCTGGAGGAAGTGATTCGAGTCAGTGATCGGGTATCGGTGCTGCGCGACCGCAAAAAGGTGAAAGAGCTGAGCGGCGATGACATTAATCAGCAGCAAATCATGAAAGCTATGGCAGGGGGTTGAGTGATGATCAGCAGAATGCGCAAACATCATTTGTTTTGGCCGTTATGTATGCTCGGTTTTCTTTTATTGTTTAACTTGCTCTATTCGCCGGATTTCTTCTCGCTTGTGATGCGTGATGGCAATCTGTATGGCAGTTTGATTGATATTCTCAACTTTGGAGCTCCGCTCATTCTCGTCGCCATCGGTATGACACTCGTCATTGCAACGGGCGGCATTGACCTGTCAGTCGGTTCCATCGTTGCCATATCCGGAGCAATGGCTTGTCTGACAATCAGCAAAGGCACGGATCAAAGCTCGCTTTGGCTTGTCCTGAGTGCGCTCGCATTATCGATCGGTCTGTCGCTTGCACTTGGCGTGTGGAACGGGGCGCTGGTATCCGTTGCCAAAATTCAGCCCATTATCGCAACCCTGATTCTCATGGTGGCCGGGCGCGGCATTGCTCAGTTGATTACAAGTGGACAGATTATCACGGTGTCCAATGCACAGTACCAATATATTGGTGCCGGTTCCTTGGCCGCTTTGCCATTCTCCATTTTTATCGTACTGACGGTATTGCTCATTGCTGTGCTGCTCACACGAAAAACGGCGCTAGGCCTGTTTATTGAATCGGTAGGCAACAATGCGCGTGCCAGTCAATTGGCGGGTATTCGCTCCAAAACCGTGATCCTCGCGGTGTATGTGTTCTGTGGTTTATGTGCCGGTATTGCAGGCTTGATCCTCAGCTCCAATGTATCCAGTGCGGACGGAAACAATGCTGGTCTCTGGTACGAGCTGGATGCGATTCTGGCCGTTGTGATCGGAGGAACTTCACTAAATGGTGGACGTTTCTATCTGATGGGCACGGTGATCGGAGCACTGATTATTCAAACGTTAACAACCACGATCTACATGATTGGTGTACCGCCAGAGGTTACGCTTGTCGTCAAAGCCTTTGTGGTACTCGCTGTATGTTTAATTCAATCCGAAGCTTTCCGCCAAACGATGGCCGAGCGTCTCAAAAAGCGAAAGTTTCCAGCTGAGCAGGGGGTAAATCGCCATGTATCTTAACCGAAAACTTCTACCGGTCCTGGTTACCTTTGGTTTGCTCGCCGTCATGATTGCCATCGGCTCATTTCGTTATACGGGCTTCTTTTCCACACAAGTTCTGTTTAACCTGCTGATTGATAATGCATTTCTCATCATTACGGCGATTGGCATGACCTTTGTCATTGTGTCCGGGGGAATCGATTTGTCTGTAGGCTCAGTCATTGCGCTGACAACGATCATCAGTGCCAGTTTGGTCGAAAAGCAAGGCTGGTCGCCCTCGGTTGTCATTCCGATGGTGCTGGTGATGGGCGCATTGTTTGGTACCATGATGGGGGCCATTATTCATTATTTTAAAATTCAGCCCTTCATCGTCACGCTGGCAGGTATGTTTCTGGCACGCGGGCTTTGTTATGTCATCAGTACCGATACCATCACAATAACGAATTCTTTCTATACTACAGTCGCACAGGCCAAGATTTCACTCCCGGGAGGAAGCTTTGTGTCGATCAACGTACTGCTTGCCGTCATTATGCTGCTGCTCGCCATTTTCCTTGCGCACTATACCCGTTTTGGACGCAATGTGTATGCGATTGGCGGAAGTGAGCAATCATCCATGCTGATGGGACTTCCCGTAGCCCGTACCAAAATTCTGGTATACACACTCAGCGGTTTTTGTTCTGCGCTTGCAGGCGTTGTCTTCACATTTTATATGTTATCCGGTTACGGCTTACATGCCATGGGTCTTGAGCTGGATACGATTGCTGCGGTTGTGATTGGCGGTACACTGCTCACGGGAGGTGTCGGTTACGTCGCAGGGACATTCCTCGGCGTATTGATCCAGGGCGTGATCCAAACTATAATTAGCTTCGAAGGCACACTCAGCTCATGGTGGACTAAAATTGTGATTGGTCTGATGCTGTTTGTCTTTATTTTGTTCCAGCGTCTTCTCAGTGAACGACGAAGTTCTGCCAAGACTTTACATTAGCTTTGGAACATCGTATAGTTCGGGTGGGTCTTTTCAATCCATTCTGTCAGGGCGATCAGTTCAATCAATAGGGTCGGGTTAGTCTGTTCCATCAAGCTGGAGGAGGGAGAAATCCGTTGGGGAAGATGGCGAGCTGGTTGTTGTGTATATTGCTTCTGTTATGTCTCACGGCCTGCACAACGTATGAGTCTGAATTGAAGCTGCCTCCTGTTCCAACAACCGACGAATCACTACCTTCATTAGAGGAATGGATGCAATCGGCTGAATATATGCCTCCGCTCAAGAAATCAATCGTTGTCGGTTTCTCGCAGCTGGGCACAGAGAGTGCCTGGCGTATGGCGAATACAACATCGATTCAGGATGCTGCGAAGGAATCAGGTATTACGCTTATTTTGAAAAATGCAGAGCAGTCTCAGACGAAACAATTTGAGGCTGTTCGTTCTTTTATCCGGCAAAAGGTGGATGTGATTGCCATTGCGCCCGTAGTAGAATCCGGCTGGGATGATATCCTTCAGGAGGCGAAGCGCGCAGGCATTCCTGTCATTATTGTGGATCGATCCGTAGATGTTCAGGACTCCTCCCTTTTTGTAACCACGATTGGCTCGGATTTCTATGAAGAGGGCGTGAAGGCAGGGAAGTATATTCGGGATCGGCTGCGGAATGTTCCGGGAACGATTCGTGTTGCTGAATTGCAGGGAACTAGCGGCTCAACACCTTCGATCCAGCGTGGCGAGGGCTTTAGAAGCATCTTGGCTGAGAGAGATAATATATTTTTCTCGCAAAGTGCTCCTGCTGATTTTACAGAGGATAAGGGTCGGCAGGTTATGAACCGTTTTCTTCAAGTGCCGAAGGAGGAAAGGGCCCAGGTTCTTTTTGCTCATAACGATGAGATGGCATTTGGTGCGATTCAGGCGATTCAGAAGGCTGGCTTGAAGCCCGGCGAGGATATAATTATTGTATCGGTAGACGGTTCCCGTAAAGCGTTGCGTATTCTGGCCGATGGACAGATTAACGCGGTGGTTGAATGCAACCCGCTGCTGGGGCCGCAGCTTATGCAGGCAGCCAAAGAAATTATTGCAGGGCGTACACTGCCCAAACGTATGGTGCCCCGGGAGGATATTTTCACCCAGGAAAGTGCCAGCCGTGAGATGCTTCATCGCAGATTCTAGTAATTATAATACGATAATGCTGAAGAGGAGTGCTCGTATGATCATCATGATTAATGGCGCCTTTGGTGCGGGAAAAACTTCAGCTGCATCAGCACTGCAGCCCAAAATTGCAAACAGCATGGTCTATGACCCGGAGGAGATCGGTTATATGCTTCGCAAGCTGCTTCCAGAAGAACATCGGGAGGAGCAGGAGCGTACTGACGATTTTCAGGATATTGAGCTGTGGAGAGTTTTGACGGTGAAGATCGCCAGAGAGGTAAAGCAGAAATACAATAAACATCTCATCATTCCCATGACCATCTATAAAAAAGAAAACTTTGATTACATCTACAATGGGTTGAAGGAGATTGATCAGGACCTGCATCATTTTTGTCTGACAGCCTCTTTAGATAAAATATTTGGGCGTCTTGCCAAGCGAGGGGATCAATTCGGTGGCTGGCAGTATCAACAAGCTCCCAAGTGTGTTGAAGCGTTCAAGGCGGATGTATTCGAAACCCGTATTTGCACCGACGAACTGGAGACTGGCGATGTGATTGATATCATTCTGGAGAAAGTGAAGGGCTGAGGTTGGATAGACCAGAATAAAGTTTAGCAGTACAATAGGATGTAAGTAATTGGAATGAAAGTGGCTTGTCTGGGTGTTTTTGAATGCGATTACATCTGAAGGGGGCTGTGCATTGTCCAAATATTATTGGGATCAACAGATTGAATACCTGAGGAATACACGCTGGTTATATTATAACGATGACTATTTGGAATTTCTGGTACAAAGAGTCTGGAAGATTGAGAAAGCTTTACATATTATTGATTACGGATGCGGTTTCGGGTACATGGGCTTGAAGCTGCTTCCACTCCTGCCAGAGGGATCAAAGTACACGGGTGTAGATAAAGGAACAGAACTGATCAAACATGCTAAAGAAATCTATGAACATACGTCTTATCAAGCCGACTTTATTGAGGGTGACATAGAAACGATGCAGGTGGATCGTGCTTACGACATAGCGATGAGCCATGCTTTTTTATTACATATGCCTGAACCTAAATTAATCTTGGAGAAGATGATTGGCAGTGTGGTAGATGGAGGCAGAGTTATCTGCTTTGAGCCGCACTGGATTGCAAACATGTCGAGTTATGCGCTCGAAGGTGTGCAGCAGTCCACCATCATACAGCTGGGCGCGCTCCAGAAGTTATATGAGCAGGATGCGATCCGAAGCGGTAAAGATGGAAACATCGGCATGAGCATTCCTGTTCTCTTGAGTCAATTAGGGGTTAGAGGGGTGGAATGCCGAGTAAGCGATCGGGTTAACTTTCTGGATCAACATATGGCTGATGCGGACAAGCAGAGACTGGTTCATGCTTTAAAAGAAGAAGGTTTAGGTGCTATGCCCGGTAATCGGCCCGATGTTATTGCCCAGCTTGTAGACCGGGGATTGACTCTCGAAGAGGCCAATCAACAGTATGAAGCAGAAGAGAGATTCGCGAGGGAATTTAATGAAAATGTGTGCATGACCTATGCTCCGAATATGAAAATTACGAGTGGAATTGTAGCACGATGAATGTCATATACGCTGAGGAAAGGCAGTGAAACAAGATGGTGTCTACAGCAATACTTTCACAAGCAGCTCAATCATTTGGCATTGCTCCTGACTCACTGGCATTGGTAAGTGATACCACTAACGTGGTATACAGATTTATTCAGAAAGATAAAACTTATTTTCTTCGATTATCTGAAAAAGCACCTGCATATGAAGCATCGATACAAGCAGAAGTGCAATGGATTCGTTACCTTGTGTCTAACGGTGTTCGTGCTTCTTTGCCCATTCTGAGTAAGGAAGGCAAGTTAACCACGGTATGCCGGGATCAAGAGAAATGTTACGTTGCAACGGTATTCGAGGGAGCAACAGGACATTATTTTGATTATGACTGGAGTGTATGGGACACGGATTTATTTAGCCAGTGGGGAAGCACTATGGGAAAGATACACCATTTAACGCAAGGCTATCAGCCCGATGATCCAAAGTTAATAAGAGCGGATTGGAATCCGCTGCAATTAGATAATCCCCATCTCCATGCAGGCGATGTTGCCTTGTTAACCGGTAAGCTTCGAGCAATCGAGCAGCAGCTAACGGATTTACCCAGAAGGGCTGACAGTTACGGTTTAATTCATTATGATTTTCATCCTTATAACTTTATGATTGATCAGGGTGAGCTTACGGTTTTTGATTTTGATGATGCAATACGCGGCTGGTATGCTTTGGACATTGGGGTAGCAGCAGTTCATGCGGTATGGTGGGGATCACATGATGAGAAGTGGGGAACGAAGGATGAGTTCGCACAGACCTTTCTGACTGCTTTTCTGGAAGGGTATGTGAAACAACAGCCCATTGCACAGGAGTGGATATCCCGCATCCCTTTGTTTATGGAGTACAGAAATATAAGCTCATTCTTCTGGTGGTTGAAAGATTGGAACGGGGATGAGGGCAGCTTATCTGAAAATCAAAAGAATGCAATCTCACAGACGGTCAGGCTGATTGAAGCTGATCTTCCGTTTGAAGGGTGCCGCTTCAAATTATAATCAGCAGCAGTTTTTTACCTCGACGGTGGATCGGGATCAGACAATTCTTAATTAAGATTAAACAACAAGGAGTGGTGGGAGTATGGAGACAGAACGACTGGTGTTTCGCGATTATACCAAAAATGATTTTGAGCATTTGTATACGATGACAAGAGAGCCCAATGTAATGAAGTATATCCGGCACGGTGGTCCATGGACAAAGGAAGAGACGCTGCAAACGCTTGAAAAATTTGTCCAATGGAACAAGGCAGGCAAAGGGCTTTTGCTCGCTTTTAACAAGGAAGATAACCAGCTTGTTGGGACATCAGGACTCATACCACAAGTGATTGAAGGCAAGGAGGAGCTTGAAGTCGGTTATTGGGTGCGAGAGCAGTATTGGGTGCAGGGCTACGGGTATGAGCAAGCCAATGCGTGGAAGGAACAGGGTCTAAAGCTGGGGCATAAACGGTTGATTTCTCTAATCCAGCACGGAAACACAGGTTCAATGCGCATCGCGCAAAAAAATGGCATGATTCATGAGAAGGATGTCGACATCATCGGGAAACAGGTGGCCGTATTTTCGCTAGAGGTGTAACCTACAATGAAAATTCGGATTATTGGCGCTTGTGGAAGCGGAAAGTCAACCTTAGCGAGAGCATTATCCCGAAAATACGATATCGCCAGTCATGAACTGGACAATCTGATCTGGGACAGAAGCGCAGTAAATTTGCGATACCCTGAAAAGGTGAGAGACCAAGCCTTGCAAGCCATTGTGAGTTCGAAAGCATGGATTATTGAAGGTGCTCAGCTTGAAGCCTGGACTTCTCCATCTATTCTGGAAGCGGACTTGGTGCTGGTGCTGCATCCCCATGTGTTGGTGAGAGATTATCGGATTGTTAGAAGGTTTGTTCTCTCCAGAACAGGCTTGCAAGCATGGAATTATAAGCAGTCCTTCAGCAATCTGTGCAAAATGATTGTGAAATGGAACCATAAATATCCTGTTCAGGATGTCATCGAGATGACGAGTCGATACGGCAAGAATGCAGTTATTGTTACGAATACGAGGCAAGCTATAACAAAGATTGAAGGTACATATAAGCTTGTAGCAGGTGAGTGCTGCATTTTTGAATGAGGAGATCTGTGTATGGGAAATAACATCGTCCAGATTCAACCCGTTACCCGAGATAATTGGGAGCAGGCACTGCAAATTTCACTGCATGAACACCAGACACATCTGGTTCCAAGTGTGATGGAGGGTCTCGCATATGCATATATCAAACCGTGGGATGAAGCTTTTGATCCTTTTGTTTTGGCGCTGAAGGGTCAGGTGTTCGGATTCTTTTATTTAAGCTACACACCTGAGAGTGCAGATAACTACTGGATTGGTGGCTTTCAGCTGGACAGGGCGTTTCAAGGCCAAGGCATGGGTAAACGAGCACTAGGAGCAGTAATCGATTTTGTGAAAAAAGAACATCCGTTATGCCGTGTCATTTCACTAACGGTTGAACGAGATAACGTAACTGCTCAACGCTTATATACAAGCCTGTCTTTTGTAAGCGAGAATGAGACCAATGACGATGATGAGGTTATTTATCGGCTGCAAGTTAATTAGATTAAGTCTGAGTCGGTAAACAGCCTATATATGGAGGACACCTATGATGAGAACAATCGATTACAGCCAGTATTACTGGCAGAATGACAAGGTGCGGCTGCGAGCGATTGAAGAGCGAGATTGGGAGAGCAGTTATGCAGCTGGCTTTGACTCCCCTGCTCGCATTTTGCTGGAGTGTGCTGTCGAGCTGCCGCCAACCATATCCGGGGCCAAGCAATTCGTGGAACAAAATGCAGCATTTTCATCAACCAATGGACGGATTATGTTCACAGTTGAAACTCTTGATGGAGAGATAATTGGTGGAATTAATCTGAACAGTATTGATGAGCGGAACGGAACGTTCAGTATCGGGATTGTTATTGATGAGCCGTATCGGGGTCAAGGTTATGGTACAAGTGCGATGGAGATTTTATTGGGCTACGCTTTTTTGGAACGCAGACTTAACAAGTTTAATGATTATGTGCTGGAAGGCAACGAAGGATCGGCACGTATGATGCGGAAACTGGGGTGTGTGCAAGAAGGCGTTCGTCGCCAGGTGGTTTATATTCATGGGAAATATATGGATTTTATACTGTTTGGATTAACGAAGGATGAGTATTTGACCAAACGGGATGCAGATGAGAGGCGGGGAAAGTCCTGACGATTACATATAAAATCATGAACCTGGATCATGTGAAGCTGCTGCATGAAGTTGATCGCTCAGAGCATATCGACCTGATCTACGAGGTCAAAGAGCAGCAATTAATTGAGCACAGACAGGACCACGAGTGCGCGAGTTGGGATGGGGAGCAGCTGCAGGAGCTTCAGGATCGTTACACTCATGAGCTACAGCAGGGGGGCATGGCATATGGTGCTTTTGACGGGGCGAGATTAGTCGGTTTCGGCGTGCTTGCTCATCCATTCAGAGGCGAAGATAAGAACCAGCTACAGCTGGATCTTATGTATGTATCCAGGCCGTATAGACGACAGGGGATTGGCAGACAAATTCTGGCTTATTTAAGTGCAGAGGCGAGAAAACGCGGGGCCAAATCATTGTATATCTCGTCCACAGAGACGAGATCCGCCGTATCTTTCTATCAAAGCCAGGGAAGTCGGATAACAACAGATGTGGATAAAGAATTGTTTGCCAAAGAGCCCAAAGATGTTCACATGATAAAGGAGCTTGATCCATGACAACTGTTGGTAGAAGGAGAGCCTATGCGAAAAAAGATAGCTAAAGCCATGAAGTATACCTTCTTTACCATAATAGGAATTATAGCCATTGCTCTTCTTTTCCCTACCTGGACACCAGGTATCGAAGGAAAGAACAGTATAAGCAGACTTGAGCAGATTGATATTAACGGTACTGGGCATGAAGTCATGATTAGAGGTGTGGATCGAACTAATCCGGTGCTGCTTTTTGTTCATGGGGGGCCGGGCTGCTCTGAAATTCCGTATGTCCGAAAATACCAGCGGGAACTGGAGCAGCATTTCACCATTGTTCATTATGATCAACGTGGGAGCGGCAAGTCTTATCATTTTACAGAGGACTACTCAAACCTGACAACAGATATGCTTGTCGACGATTTGATTGCTCTAACGAAGCATGTTACAGAGGAGCTGCAGCAGGATAAGGTCGTGCTCATCGGGCACTCTTTTGGTACATATATCGGCATGAAAGCCGTTGCGAAGGCACCTGAACAGTTCCAGGCTTATATTGGCATCGGACAGATGGGGGATACCGTTCAGAGTGAGATTGAAACGTTAGATTATACGATAAAACAGGCAAACACGGCAGGCAATACGGAAGATGTGCGTGAACTGGAGCTCTTGCGAAATGCTATTCATCAGGGGGAAGGGCTTACTCCGCGAACCTTTGTACAAAAATATGGTGGATCAGCCAGACAAATCAGCGAGAACGGTGATTATGCTGCCGGCTTTCTATTCGGACCGGAGTATAACGGGCTGGATGTCATACGCTTTTATACAGGAATTCTTCAATCCCAAGACGGCCTCGTGCGAGAAGCACTGGAGAAGCCTTTGCCCGGGCTGGTCGATGAGGTTCACGTTCCGGTGTATTTCCTGATGGGTCAGTATGATTACATGACAACGTTGAAAGAGGCCGACATTTACTTAAACAAGCTGAAAGCTCCCAGGAAGGAGCTGATTGTTTTTCATCATTCAGCGCATTATCCGCAATTCGAAGAAAATGATAGATTCACGACTTGGCTGTATGAGCATTTTAAATCGAGTTAAAAAAGGTGTAGTAACCTGTCTAAATAGACAAAAATATGAACTTTATTTTCCATAATTGTGTTATTATGTTTTTAGCGGACCGCTTTTTCGCTTAGTGATCGATATCGTCGAGAAGGGAGGATTGCAACTCCATTTCACATGCTAAACAGAGCTTAGAGGTTTCGTTAGACTAGAGCAACGGCACTGCTTGTTAACCAATAAAATAAGCGGAGGTTAGGTTATGACGAAAACGTTTAAAAGATTCAGCATCGCCAGTTTAGCTCTGCTCTTCATGGCAACAGCGGCATTCGCTGGCTGGAGCACCAAGGCATCGGCAGCGGACATGAGATCGTTAACCGCTGCTCAGATTACAGCAGAGATGGGTGCAGGCTGGAATCTGGGCAATCAGCTGGAAGCTACAGCAAATGGCACACCGAATGAAACGTCATGGGGCAATCCTACGATTACACCTGAACTGATCAAAAAGGTAAAAGCGGCAGGATTCAAAACAATTCGTATACCCGTTTCTTATCTGAATTATATTGGAAGCGCTCCCAACTATACAGTGAATGCGGCATGGCTTAATCGTATCCAGCAGGTCGTGGATTACGCATATAATGAAGGACTTTATGTTGTCATTAATATGCATGGCGACGGATTTCACTCGATTCCGGGTTCATGGCTGCATGTGAACAGCAGCAATCAGAGCGTGATTAAGGACAAGTATCAAAAGGTATGGCAGCAAGTGGCTACCAAGTTCAGCGCGTATAATGAACGTCTCATTTTTGAATCCATGAATGAGGTGTTTGACGGTAATTATAACAACCCGAATACGTCGTATTATAGCAACCTGAATGCATATAATCAGATTTTCGTAGATACGGTTCGGAAGACGGGCGGCAACAACAATGCCAGATGGCTGCTTGTTCCAGGCTGGAACACAAACATTGATTATACGGTAGGTAATTACGGCTTTGTAGTTCCAACGGATAACTTCCGTTCCTCCGCTATTCCCAGCTCGCAGAAGCGCATTATGATCTCGGCGCATTACTACTCTCCATGGGATTTTGCCGGTGAAGAGAACGGTAACATTACTCAATGGGGGGCAACAGCGACCAATCCTGCCAAACGCTCAACATGGGGACAGGAGGATTATTTGGACTCCCAGTTCAAGTCCATGTACGACAAGTTTGTAACGCAGGGCTACCCTGTTGTGATGGGAGAGTTCGGCTCCATTGATAAGTCTTCCTATGACTCCAGCAACAATAACTATCGTGCAGTGTATGCCAAAGCGGTTACGGCTACAGCCAAAAAGTACAAGCTGGTTCCTGTTTATTGGGATAACGGGTATAACGGACAGCATGGATTTGCCCTGTTTAACCGATCTAACAATACGGTGACTCAGCAAAATATTATCAATGCCATTATGCAGGGCATGCAGTAATTGCATTAGCCCCGCAGAAGGAATTCAGCGGCATGTTCCTATCCCAAATAGGAGCATGCCGTTTTGACTTGTGCCGGGTTACAGCAAGCGTCCGATCAACGTATTTCTGCCCAAGAATTTTACACAAGCCTCAAGCAGAATTCACGAAAAGCCACACCTCCATCGTTATACTTAATTTTGCTTTGATCTAGCGAACTTTAAGGATTGGGTGGTAGGCAGAATGTTGAAGAAACGTGAACTGCATGAATGTCAATCGCTGTACAGTTTGATGATGGACCCCGCAGTTTTTCCTTATGTTCGTTACGCATGTCAGTCCCAGGAAGAGATGATGTTTTTAACCCGGCAGTTGATTGCGGAAGAAGAGCAGGGAACCGTCATTTCACGTACGATTTTGAATGAGACAGGTACGGCCATCGGTACAATTGATCTGTATCACATTGTGAAACACACCGGATTTCTGGCAACGTGGATTGGTGCGCCCTATTTCGGGAATGGGTACAGCCAGCGAGCGAAGTCGGCTTTTTTGACAGAACTGTTTCTTGAGCACGGAATGCAGACGGTGTTTATGAAAATACGCAAGCAAAATGTCCGTTCCCGCAAAGCTGTGGAGAAGCTGCCTTTTGTCAGTCTCGCTCATGACCTGTACCCTGAAATCGTCAGGAACATTAATATGGAGCAGCCTATATTCGATCTATATCATGTGGATAGGGACTCATTTCTCGCCAGCGGATTGGAGCCGCAGCACATGATGGTGACGTAAACTTTTAATCACACGATGTAATGCACAGGTATACGTTGAAAAAAGTACATCAGCGCCGTCAGCTATGACGACGCTGTTTGATATGCAGAAATATGGCATTTTCGCAGTCCGTTGAATTCACGGATGGAAGAAGATGGATTATACTAAAGTGAGTTGCATGAAGGAGAGGATTAAATTGAGAAGCAATATATGGATTCCCATCGATCACATTCAGGATCAAGAGCCAATCTGGGCAGGAACCAGAATACGAATGTTTGAGTTATCCCCGAACGGAGTCGAGCAGAACGAACAGAAGCAAAACAAGGCAGAGCATTCAGAGCAGTACATGGAATATTTGCTTTCGTACATACATGGCAATTCGGATGAGCTTCAGTTGACCTGTTTGACACAGGGGGAGGCCGGAAATATCGGAGCAGTCATCTCCAAGGACCTGCCGAACCATTACACTTTGGCTCAAATGTTAAAAGCCATGCTGGCGGGAACGTATAGCGAAGTACTTTTTGAATAAAACAGATCATAGATGTGGGAGGTTTTACCTTTTGAATCAGATGAACAAGATTTTAGGTGTTGTATTGATGATTGCTAGTGTGTTTATATCCACGCTGGAGCGCATATCGGTGAGATTATCGGCTGCACTGGTAGAGGCGGGAAGCGGCTCGCAGCAAGGTCTGCGGGAGGTAACTCGAACAGTCGATGTGCCTACAGGACTGCTGGTGTATTTCATGTTTTTTGTCGGATTTGTTCTACTGGTTGCCGGTTTCCCCGGGAGCTACAAGAGGAAGGATCGAGAATAGATGAAAGAAGGAAATGACGGAGGATGATTGCAAGCAGGAAATACTGAAGAATCGTATGAAAAGGAGGGATTGGCCTGTCTAAACATCAGGAGGAACGGCTGGCTGGAGGGAACGTGAACGAAGTGGTACGTGTTGGAGAGACGGTGCTCCGGAGCGCAAAGCCGAATGAGTATGCGAATGAACTGTTGTTGTTTCTGGAAAAGCAGGGCTTCCATCAAGCACCGCGATACCTTGGTATGGATGAGAAGGGAAGGGAGATGCTTTCTTATCTGGAGGGAGACGTGCCAGGTGATGATTATCCAGAGATTGACGCATATATGTGGTCAGACGAAGCATTGATTGCAGCTGCTCAACTGCTGAGAACATACCACGATGCGACGGCTAGTTTTACAACGAGGGCCCAGCCGGGCAATCGGTTTCCCGGGATGCAGGTCTTGAGAAAGGGACTGGAAGTTGAAAATACATGGTTAGTAGAATCTGAGTTAGAACTGGAAGTGGTCTGCCACAATGATTTTGCGCCGTACAACCTGGTGTTCAGGAATGGTTTGCCGCAGGGAGTGATTGATTTTGATATGGCTGCTCCGGGTCCGCGGTTATGGGATATTGCTTACACCCTGTATACCTGTGTTCCTCTGGCGAGTTTTTCACCTTTGACTTCAGGTCATGGTAAAGCTGTTACATCCTATAATAAAGAGAGCCATGCAGCTATTCGGAAAAGACGGATCAAGCTGTTTATGGATGCCTACGCAATGAAGGTTTCACCGACTATGAAAAATTGGGTGGTGTCGCGTATACGCTTTATGTGCAGAACATTAGAGGAGCGCGCGGCAGCTGGGGATGCTGCCTTTGTTAAGATGGTCGAAGAAGGTCATTTGGCTCACTATGAGCAGGAGGTGCTTTTTCTGGAGCAGCATTGGCAGGATTGGGCATGAATTTCTTCTAACGATTTCAGATGACGCTATTGGCTCTCATTTGGCTCTGCTGGGAATTTAACGAATTTGAGTGACGTTATTTTGTGAAATTAGCTCATTTTGATAGGATTGAAGCTGCTTTTTGGTAGAATAGCGCTTCTGAGATTCGTTACATTTTTAAAACGTTACATAAAGGGCAAATAAGGCTCGTGGGAATCGTTAGCGCAAAATCTAAAGCTTCCTCAATACAAGCGGACTCACTTCGTATATAATGAAAAGGAATTCTATATTTAGTAACTACATAACTATTGCGAGGTGCACACAGACTTATGCCAACCATCTATGACTTCACCGTAACCCGTACGAATGGAGAGCGTTTTCCGCTCTATCAATATGAAGGCAAGCCTGTACTGATTGTGAACACGGCAAGCAAATGCAAATATACACATCAATTCGATGATATTCAAAAGCTTTATGATGAGTACAAAGACCAGGGCCTGCAAATTATCGGTTTCCCATGCAACCAGTTTGCGGAGCAGGAGCCGGGCAGCAGTGCAGAAGCGGAGTCTTTTTGCCAGATTAACTACGGGGTGAAATTCCCGATGTTTGCCAAGCTGGATGTGAATGGCGAGACAGCGCATCCGCTATACGACTTTTTGAAAAAATCGGGTCCGTTTGCCGGCTTTGATGAGAGTGACATTCAGGCCAAGCTGCTCAAGCTGATGGTGGCGGATAAAGCGCCAGAGTGGCTGCATGGCGATGCAATCAAATGGAATTTTACAAAATTCCTGATTGATGCAGAAGGTCAAGTGGTTCGGCGGTTTGAACCGGTTGCACCTATGGATGAGATCAAAGCAAGCATCCAGGAGCTGTTATAAAAAAGGTAGTCTGTCAGCGGGGGTAGTGAAGCATAATATAATTCCCGCTTTCGTTATGGACAGGAGGTGATGACGTGCCCAGCATGATGCAGTTTACTGCGCCACTAGCGTATACCTACCGAGCTACAAGTCAGTTTGATCCCGGAAAGTCCGACGGTTTCCATTCGCATCCGCATTATGAAATTTACTATTTTCATGAGGGAGAGTGCACTTACATTATCGGGGATCGGGTATACAACCTGGAGCCAGGTGATCTGGTGCTCATGCATGGACTGACATTGCACCGGCCGCATCCCAAAGCTGGCAAACCGTATGTGCGGACAACTCTTCACTTTGATCCTTCCGCTATACGCAGCAGTTTGCACCCGGATCGCATTCAGGAGGTGCTGAAGCCATTTGATGAGCTCGGCAATTGCCGGGTAAATCTTACTGGGGAGATTCGTTCAGAGTTTGAAGCGCTGCTGCAGGATTTGCATCAGTTATCCCGTCACGCTTCCAAGTTCAGAGAAGAGCGTATGCATATCCGGGTATGTGACCTGCTGTATTGTGTCGCGGAAATCTGTCAGGGACATGTGCAGGAACAACGCGTATCCTCGGAAAAAGAACGGCATGTCCAGCATATTATTCGATATGTAGATACGCATTATATGCAGGATATCGGGCTTGATGATCTGGCACAGGAGTTACATCTGTCCAAGCCCTATCTGGCAGGCATGTTCAAAGAAATGACAGGACTGACGATTTTTAAATATTTGTATGATCGCCGTATCAATCAGGCCAAGCTGCTGTTTCAGTTTCAGCCAGAGATGAGTGTGACGGAGGCCAGTCGATTGGCCGGTTTCAAACGTCTATCTCATTTCAGCCGAATTTTTAAACAGAGTGTGGGATGTTCGCCTGATCTGTATCGAAGTCAGCTACATCGCCAGATGTAATGCCAGGACAGATGCAAAACGAAGCTATGTAGCAAGTTTAATCTTTGTATCACTTCCAAGTCGACCCGTATGTGGGGTCGGCTTTTTTAGTTTCATTTTCACAAATCACAACCAACAATAACGACCATGAATCGACACTGCCCAGAAGCAGCGGATGTTTAGAATCCCATGCGAACAGGTAAAGAAAGGTAAAGAAAGTTAAAGAATCGATATCTGTCAATGGACAAACATTTTCAAACTTGGGAGGCTGAGCGGCATGAATAAACAAACACCGGCACAAAATAAGAAAAATGGCACACGGGACAAGATGCATGACCAACCAGAACAATACAAGACGGAAAATGAAAGTATGCTGGATCGGTACGAGCAGGAACAGACTGTGGACCCGATTCCGATGCAGGATTTAAATATGGAAGCGCAGGAGGAGAAGAACAAACATCAAACCAAGAGTAATTCATCCACGGAAGAAAAGTATCGTGCAGATTATCGGAAGAGGAATGAATGAAAAAAGCAGTTATGGAAGCATAATGAGAAATAGGGAAAGATAAAAGCAAGCAACACATGCATTACTATGTTCGTCCTGCTTGTTTAACTTTCCATATAAATAAAATAGTTTATTGACTAATGTATGTTACTATATTATAGTTACTGTGTTGGCAATGAATTAAAATTACTTAGGAGGCGTAAACGAATGTCTACTTTTTTTGATGCATTGAAGAACAGAAGATCTTATTATGGAATAAGCAAGGAATCCACGATCTCGGATGCGAAAATTCAGGAAATCGTTGAAGAAGCGGTAAAGTATACACCGACCTCATTTAACTCACAAACCTCCCGCGCAGTGGTATTGCTGGGCGAGCAGCATGATAAACTGTGGAATCATACGGAAGAAATTTTGCGTGAAGTTGTTGGTAACGAAGAGGCTTTCCAGTCCACAGCTGAGAAAATGGCAGGTTTCCGTAGTGGTTATGGTACGGTTCTGTTTTTTGAAGACAACAATGTAATTGCACAGCTTCAACAAAACTTTGCAGCCTACGCTGATAACTTCCCGATCTGGGCAAACCAATCCAACGGTATGCTTCAGCTCGTAATCTGGACTGCTCTGGAGCAAGAAGGGCTGGGTGCGTCTCTGCAGCACTACAATCCACTGATTGATGAAAAAGTGAAGCAGGAATGGAATATTCCGGAGAACTGGAGACTCATTGCGCAGATGCCATTTGGTAAACCAACAGCAACACCAGGTGAGAAAGAGTTCCAACCGATCCAGGAGCGCGTGAAAGTGCACAAATAAGTTTCGCCATTTCCAATATTTAACCACATACGGCCTCGCTTCAATTTGATACGATGAATATAATCGTAAATTATTGAAGTGAGGCTTTTTACTGTGAAAAAAATAAATATGAAACAAGCTTATCGTCCCCTGTGGAAAGCGATCCTTATCGGCGCTATTATGTTAGGTTCTGTGGCGGGTAATGGAGGCGGGATCGTTCATGCAGCAGGAAATCAGTCTGATTTTCAGGATACTCGCACAAGTTATGCAAGAGAAGCCATTGATCGTCTGGTGAATCAAGGGATTGTGGCTGGAACGACCGAGCATTCGTTTGAACCGAAAAAGGCGGTTACAAGAGCAGAATTTGCTTCGTTTGCTGTTCGCCTACTCGCGTTAAAGCCGGTCAAGAACAGCATGAATCCTTATGCAGATGTATCTGCTAAGGCTTGGTATTATGGCAACGTGGCAACTATGACCAATCTATCTATTCTGGAGGGGAAGGGCCAGCGTCTGTTTCAACCGAATGCATCCATCACTCGAGAAGAGGCAGCGGCACTGCTCGTGCGAATGCTCAAGCAGCGTCCCGTAGAAATGAATAACCTGGCTGATACATATTCGGACGCAGCGGAGATTTCGACCTGGGCTCGGCCATATGTACAGACGGTGTATCGGCTTGGTTTAATGAGAGGCAGTGACGGTTTATTTCGGCCGGGTGAGCAGGTCACACGTGAAGAGGCAGCCGTAATGCTGGATGCTATACTCCAGAATCAGACTTGGGCCGCGCAGCTCAAGCGTAAAGACCAGCATGGCATCCAGCTGGGCTGGCAATATAACTCATCAACGGCGGAATTCATTAAGCAGGTGCAGCAGTCACCTGTAAATACACTGGTCCCGCGCTGGTTTTTCCTGAATGGGGATATGAGTGTATCCAATCATGTTGACTCCACTCTGATCTCATGGGCATCAAGTACAGATCGCAAGCTCTGGCCTTTGCTTGGCAATCGTTCCAACAAAGAGCTCACCCACCAGATGTTATCCAGTTCTGCGAATCGGGAAGCAGTAGTCAAACAAGTGACCAGTTTTGTAAGAACCTACAAGCTGGGCGGGATCAATGTTGATTTTGAAAATGTAGACCCGTCTGATCGGGAAGGATTCACTGCTTTTGTGACTTCTTTAACAAACGCTCTGCACAAGCTGGGTGCTGTTGTTTCAGTGGATGTCTCGCCTGATCTGGGCACAGATTGGACAGCTGCATTTGATTACGTCAAGCTGGGTGAGTTATCTGATTATATGGTGCTGATGAGTTATGAGGAACACTGGAGCGGTGATCCGAAGCCAGGCTCAGTAGCTTCGCTGCCCTGGGTGGAGCGAGCGCTGGTAACAATGCTGAACGAGGTGGCAAATGGCAAAACGATTCTGGCTTTACCGTTATATACTCGGGATTGGTCGATGACAAGTCCAGAGACAGCTTCATGGGATATTACGCTAGGAGAGCAGGGTACTCGGGCAGCCGCAACCGGTTCTCGAACACAATGGGATACAAGCCTGAGTCAGTACAGGATCAATTATACGGCCGCCCATGCTGCAAGAGAGATATGGGCAGAGGAAAGCCGCTCTCTTTCCGCCAAGGTGCTGATGAGCAGCGAGCAGAACATTGCAGGGCTGGCTTACTGGTACATGGGCGGTGAGACAGCAGATGTATGGAATGCCATTACCAATGCGATGCGGTTTGAATCTTATACGTTTTAACAGCAATTTATGATCTCATCTATGTTAAATTTAAATTGTATTCTTATAACGGACCCGAACCATTCGCATATGAAAGCGAAGGTTTGGGTTTTTTGATTTTGGTTTAAGCTATGGAGTGAGAGTACTGGACACAAAGGAGGAGAGGAAGCATGCGAGAGGTTGATTGCATTATTGTGGGTGGAGGACTCGCAGGGCTTCAAGCCGCCATCCAGCTTGGACGTTATTCCGTACACCAGATACTGGTGATCGATGCAGGAGAGGGACGATCAACACTATGTCGGACCTATCATAATATCCTTGGTTATCCTGAGGGCATATCGGGTAAAGAGCTCAGAGCACGAGGCCGGATGCAGGCCGAACGCACAGGAGTTCAATTTGAACAGGATCGTATCATTGAAGCCAGTCGTGTACAGGAGGAAAGAATCAGACTGAAAGGTTCCTCCGGCACGATCTATGAGGCGAAAACGGTGCTGCTGGCAACAGGCTTGTCGGATCGAATGCCTGACATTCCGGGTCTTAAACCTACATTGGGCAGAACGGTGTATGTATGCCCCGACTGTGATGGCTACGAAATTCAAGGACAGCGCACGATTCTGCTCGGAGCGGGCGAAGCCGGGGCCAATATGGCCATGGTTCTGATCGAACGTACAGATGATCTGTTATATATCAATCATGATCAGACACCGATCTCGGCAGAGCTGCATCGGCAGATGAAGCAAGCAGGGGTGCGTTATCTGGAAGCTGCCGTGCACGAGGTGCAGCAGCTGGAGGACGGTCATATTACGGGTGTGCTGACAGAGGATGGGCAGATTTACGAATCGGAGCGTGGTTTTATTGCGTTTGGTGGCAACCGGGTGCACTATGAACTGGCCGAGCAGCTAGGTGCAGTGATCGCGGACAACAAACATGTGGAAGCTGACCCGCGTAGCATGCAAGCAGCGCCTCAGGTGTGGATTGCCGGGGATTTGGGTCTGCATGCAGAGCAGGCCACTGTTGCGATGGGAGAAGGCTCGATTGCCGCAATCTGGATTCATAAAGAGCTGCAGCATATGAAAAAAACGGTCTGATACGACAACAAGTCCTCCCAAAGCGATTGTCAGCAGGGAGGACTTGTTTTTGAATTGTTTTAATATGTGCACATCTATTGGACTGTAGTGCCTGTTCATTCTTTATTTGAGGAATCTTCCGGCTTGCGGGTAAAATCTTTGCGTATGTTATCTACGATATCGCCAACGGCATCTTCAATCATATCGGTGGGTCCAGGATTTCTTTGGTCAGGCTCGATAACTGTATTAACACCCGGTTTGAGTTCGTCTTTCCTTTTATCACGCTTGGTATCGTTATTCATGAGAATTCCTCCTCGTTTTACGTAGTAGTGACGATGCTTACTAACATAACCAAACACCATCATGTATATGTAAATCGATTAACCCGATGAGCTTTTTTGAAACGCATGCTGTGTACCTCTTTCTTGAAATTTTATTTCGATTGAAAACAGGCTGATTAAACTTCAGCAGGACGTTTATATTATAAGTGTCCAGTGCTGATTAAGCTTACAGCAGAGCAATCTGCCAGTGACAGCGATGGAAAGATAATCACAAGATCACAATGCAATTAAACTCTGGGAGGTAATCAAGATGAATGAACATAATCATGTGATTCACAAAGACGGACAGGTCTCCACCGATCAGGTAGACAATGCCATTGAAAAGATTGCACCAGAGGAAAGAGATCACATCTTGCAAAACTTTGATGCATTCAAGGAATATCTGGGCAAACGAATTGCAATGGGTGAATCCATCGGTCTAAGCGAAGAACAAATGGCTAAAATCGCCCAAAAGGTGGCCGATCATCTCGCGGCTAACGAGGAACCTCGCAACCGTGAAGAGAAGCTGCTGCAGGAGCTCTGGAATGTGGGTAAAGAAGACGAGCGGCATATGCTCGCTCATATGCTGGTTCGCTTGGCTCAAGACACAAGAACGAGCCATTAAAGGACTCACTGCACATTCAAGGCATAAGGTGAGGGTACAAGCATACATTATATAGACACCGCAGAGACCCTGCTCATTCAGGGTTTCTCTGTGGTTAATAAACAGACAGGCTTGAAGTGATGACGTGAATTGTAACTATTTTTAATCTGGATGAAACTTTTGCAGAAACGATTTGACGTATGATGAGTACATAACCATTGAATTCGTTACAACGGAACATGTCCGTTTGAGGAGAAAAGCTTTCGGTTAATAACCATATGTATAGAACTATTCATTGGCATTCCGAAACTTCGAATTGTTTAGTGAAAAAGCCATAGTGAAATAAGGAGAGATGCTGGCATGAAAAACGCGGCGAAAAAATGGAGATTACAGATGATTGGTGCAGCAGCAGCTTTATTAGGCATCATCGTGCTGGCTACATATTTGCTTACCCCTGCCAATGCAGAGCAGCGTACGAATGTTCAGTCACCTTCAGCGAATAAAGCACAGCTTGCCAATTCTGAAGTATACACGGCTTATATTGAAGGAATACGAGTCGAGGACGGCAAATTAATGCTGTCTGTAGACAAGATCGGCTGGTATCAGGGCGAGGAAGCAAATACGATTTTCAAACAACGGAATCCGGATGCGGGCATAGATGAAGCACCCGATGGTTACTATATTGTGAATGACAACAAGGAGCAGGAGCAGGTTGAGGTTAAGGCTGATGCCAAAGTTCTGATGCAGCTTTATGATCATGATGGAACAATGCAGGGAGCGGAGATTCAGTGGAATGAACCTGTAGCGCTGTCCAAGTTCGAATCATTATACGGAGATAAACGAATCGTAGATTTATCGGTCTTCCCGTATCATCTCACCGTTCAGGATGGCAAAGTGATTCAAATTGTACAGCAGTACATTCCGTAAACATGCATGAATTATAAAATTGGATGCAATATAATAAAAACGACAAAACGAGCATTCTTTCCGTAAATGAAGCGGATAAGAGTGCTTTTTGTTATGACAAATCCATGAAAGCGATTGTAATTCATGATTTGTCCATGTATCATTATAGGAATGGCGTTTTTACATCATTCAGGAGGCTTCTGATGCTTAAAGACATGATTGCATTAACCAAGCCCGGACTGTTAAGGCTGAATGTGTTTGCAGTAGCCGTTGGTTTCTGGGTCGCTTCAAAATGGAATATCCATTGGGTGTCATTGCTGTTGGTCGTGCTTGGCTCAACGCTGGTCATTGCTTCAGCCTGTGTCATTAACAACTATTGGGACCGGGAATTGGATCAGAAGATGGAACGAACGAAAAAAAGGATGGAGTATATTAACCTTCTGAAACCCCGATTTGTGCTTGGTTATGGCTTGGCACTCGGCATCGTTGGACTGGCGGTATTGTTCCTTTGGGTAAATCCGCTATCCGGCTGGATGGCCCTGCTGGGCTGGTTCGCTTATATTGTGATCTACACGATATGGCTGAAGCGCAGCTCTACCTGGAGCACATCCCTTGGTGGAATTGCCGGGGCGATGCCGCCGGTTATCGGTTATACGGCGGTAACGGATGAGATTGATGCAGGAGCTTGGCTGTTATTTGCACTGTTATTTCTATGGCAGCCCCCGCATTTCTGGTCGCTCGGTATTCGTCGGGTAGAAGAGTACCGTGCTGCGGGATTTCCGCTGCTGCCAGTTGTGAAAGGTGTGAAACGTACCAAACTGCAGATGATCCCATATGTTTTTCTGCTGATTCCAGCCGTATTCCTGCTGTATTATTACGGTTACGTTGGACTGGTATTTCTGATCATCTCCTTGATTAGCAGCATCATCTGGTTTGTACATACCATCAGCGGTCTGAAAACAGAAAATGATGAACGATGGGCAAAGATCAATTTTTTGATCTCGGTCAATTATCTCATGCTCATTTTCATTGTAATGGTTGCCAACACAGCCTGGTCGTAACAGGTATTGAAGGTAATGCAGCTTCAGAAAGCACACGCTGAAGGATTGAGAGCACAACCTCGGTTGAACCAATCATTTCAGGGTGTGCTTTTTGTTATAGGGTTAATATCTTATTTTTATGGAGAAATATGGTACAATAATCAAGATGTATAGAGTTTATGAACAAATTATATGTTATTGGATGTGACAGCATGAGTTTTTTACAGCAGGCTATAGGCTGGCGGCAGGAAGGTAAACTCAAGGAGGCCATTGAGCTTCTACATAAGATCACCGATCAGGAACCTGATCATGGAGAAGCATGGTATCAGCTCGCATGGGCCCATGATTCACTTGGCTTGGAGCGCGAAGCCGTGCCTTATTATGAGAAAGCATTACAGCTCGAACTTTCCGCAGAAGATCGGGCAGGTGCAATTCTCGGGCTCGGCAGCACGTATCGCACACTTGCACAATATGAACAGGCCAAAATGTGGCTGCTCACTGGCATCAATGAATTCCCTGAACGCAAAGAATTCGAGGTATTCTACGCCATGGTGCTCTATAACCTGGGTGAGCATGCAGAGGCAATGCAGCGACTGCTCATACAGCTTGCGGATACGTCTACGGATCAGGGAATAAGCGATTACAGCCGGGCCATTCGATACTACGCAGATCAGCTTGATCGGGTATGGAATTAAACTATTGGCATTCTTCAATTTGTGAACGTGGGTTAACTGGATGTTTTCGATGATTCAAGCCATTGTTCTACTTCCTCAATGAATCGGCGAGATGCGGGTGACAGATTCCGAAGAGAAGCGCAAGCCAGTCCGATCGTGCGATACGGATCACCTGCAAGTGGAACAAGTGCAAGTGATTTCGTGTGATTTTGCAAGACCATCTCGGGCAGCAGACTGATGCCCAGTCCGTTGTGCACCATGGCCATAATGGCTTGATCCTCGGCTACTTCGTAGACGACGTTCAGCTTGGCGTTATGCTGCCGGATCAAACGTTCAATTTCGTTGTCGCCTCCCCATTTGGGCAAAATAAAGGGCTGCTCCAGCAATAGCTCAAACGAGACGGATTCTTTGGATGCTAGAGAGTGATCAAAAGGCAGGATGCACATCATCCTGTCTTTTTGTAATGGAATCGTTTCGAATGGAGAGGTGTCACTGAGAGATAGAAAGCCAATATCAATAGCACCGCTGGCCAGCCAGTGTTCAATTTCCGCATAGTCGCCTTCCCACAGCTTGATTTCAATTCCGGGATAGCGAAGTCTGAACTGCTTGAGGATTCCGGGAAGCCACTGGGTGGAGACACTGGCAAATGTCCCGATACGTACAGTACCAATCTCGGCCCCCCGGATCAGAGAGATTTCCTGATGCATCAGTTCCGTCCACCGCATAATCTCACGGGTGTATGCCAATATTCGCTCTCCTTCAGCTGTAACACGTACACCGGAGCGGCTCCGATGCAGCAGGGAGAAGCCGTACTCGCTCTCCAGACTGGCAATGGCATGGCTGACGGCAGACTGTGTGATGTTCAGCGCTTCGGAGGCTTTAGTCAGGCTCCCGTATTCGACAACAGTATTTAATATTTCGTATTTGATGAGTGACATTATGCAATGACTTCCTCTCCATGTGAACTGGCTTCCTAATCATGAGTTAATTTCATATTAACTATTATAAATATTCATTTTTATAATGCAAAGAGATCGTTTATACTTGCCAAGGCGAGTTAGTTTGATATACATACAGGCGCAGCTCAGACTATATAGAATGAAGGTAGAAGTAAAATGAACGGGGCACACGGTAAACAGATTCATGCATCACGAAGAGCAGATATGCAAATGCTGCTTGCGACAGTAATATGGGGCTCGTCCTATCTATTTATGAAATCGGGGCTTGCTTCAATTCAGGAACTGAATCTGATCGCATTGCGCTTCGGGATTGCCTTTATAGCGGCAGCTCTTTTCTTTCACAGAAGATTAAGGAAAGTGGATCGTGGAACGCTGGTTGCCGGAGCCATATTGGGTACGGCTTTATTTGCAGCATTTGTTTTCATTACCTATGGCGTTCAGCGAACAACGGCATCCCAGGCCGGATTTTTGATCAGCCTGGCTGTCATTTTTGTTCCGGTATTAACGACGATACTGCGCCGCCGAATGCCGGATAAACGATTGCTCGTCAGTATTCTGGTCGCTGTAACAGGGCTTGCATTGTTGACACTTCAACACGAATTAAGTTTGCATATCGGGGACGTGCTCTGTATTGTTGCCGCCCTGATCTATGCCATATATATTATGCTTGCGGGCAAATACACTCCCAAGCATGACCCGGTGACACTCGGAACGGTGCAGCTGGGTGTAGCAGCGCTGTGGGGTACTGCCGCTACGTTTATGTTTGAGAGCCCCAGGCTGCCGGATAACCCTCAATCCTGGGCAGCAATTCTGGGCTTGGGTATATTATGCAGTGGTTTGGGTTACATCTTGCAAACCTTGGCACAGCGGCACGCCTCTCCAACGAGAACAAGCCTTATTTTCTCATTAGAGCCGTTGTTTGCAGCTGCTTTTGCTTTTACTTTTCAGGGAGAAATGTTAACCCTGCAAGGATACATCGGAGCAGCCTTTATGCTGGCAGGTGTATTGATTACGGAGATTAAGCTATCGCAGCCTGTCTTTCGACGCAGAAAACGTCCGGCGATATAACCTTCCATTTTGCACGGAGGATAGTTGAAGTCTTCGAAAGCAAAAGAGAAATCTAGAAAGAAGAATTATGTTTAGCGATTAACCTAACAAAGCCCTGATTAACAAAACATGTTTTGTTAATCAGGGCTTTTATGCTACACTGGATGGAAAATCAGGAAAATCGGGTGAGCAGGATGGGGAAAAGAGTAACGATGCAGCAGATTGCAGATGCTGCGGGCGTATCCAAATTTGCTGTCTCGCGTGCACTGACGGGCAAGTCGGGGGTCAGTGAGCACACGCGGGAGATGATTGTCAGGACCGCGGGGCAGATGGGGTATTTTAAAATGGAACCGAAGCGTTATTCGGCAGAGCCGCAGCATACCAAGCTTGGTACAAAGGCGTCTGGCGATAAGAGGGAAGGCACCATCTTGGTTCTTTTTCCAAATATACGCTCGCAGAATCGGTCTTCCTTGTATTGGGGGCCGGTCTTTGAGGGCATTTCAGAACGCCTGAATGAGATTGGCATGGATATTATGACACTGACAGAGCCGTCTTCCGATCATATGTTTTCGGTTCTCAACCCCGAGGCCATCCGAGGGGTAATCACAGTGGGCACCATTTCAACATCCGTGCTGCTCGAAATATATCGTCTGCGTATTCCCCTTGTGATGGTTGATCATGAGGATACGGCCATTCATGCAGATGCGGTATTTACCGACAACGTGAAATGTATGAAAGAACTGGTGCTTATGCTTGGCGCGAGGGGGTACAGGAAGCTTCAATTCGTGGGGCAGCTGCCTGATGCAGTCAGCTTCAGAGAGCGCTGGCTTGGCTATCGGATGGGCCTTGAGGAGCTGGGGCTGCAGGAGCATCAACATCCAGGGCTACTGGTGCAGGAGTATGCAAAGATTCAGCAGGTGGTTAAGGGCATGCAGCTTGAAGACATCCCGGAAGTGTTTGTGTGTGCGAATGACCATACAGCTTCAATTATCATCGAGGCGCTGCAAGGTCGGGCGCTTCAGCTGCCCGAACGATGTACGGTAACAGGATTCGATAATACACGCACAGAAGATCCGATTCTTGCTACTGCACATATTTATAAGGAGCATCTCGGTGCGAGAGCGGTGGATCAGCTGTTATGGCGAATCGAGCATCCGCAAGCACCTTGTGAACGCAAGCTGATTCATGCTGAACTCATCATGCGTGAGGAGTATCATTCGCTGCGAGAGTGAAGGGCTAGACAAGCGCAAGCTCAGATAAGATAAGATTAAGGTAAAGGAAGGTTAAGGAAAAGATAGAAGAGAATTAACAGAAACAGAACAGGTCAAAACAGGACATGGAGCCGTTCACAATGTGACGCTCGATGTCCTGTTTCGTTTTATCGGTGTCTGTTTCAAAACTTTTTGACCAAACACATTGACTGCAAACGGATAACATGTTAATTTTGTTTTGTTAATCGTTTGCTTATATAATAACAAAACCTAACAAAACAGGTTTCTTCTTTTACTCTAACTCTATTGGAGGCTATCATGAGCATGAACCAATTGCAGCGATTTGAGAACTGGACGTTCAAAGCATGTGAGGACCAGGAATGGATGCCGGCCCAGGTGCCTGGATGCGTGCATACCGATCTGTTGAGGCTAGGCCTCATTCCTGACCCGTTCTACGGAACTAATGAGAAGGAAGTTCAGTGGATCGACAAGAAGGATTGGGAGTATCAAACCACATTTGATGTGGCGCCTGAACTTTATACGCAGGATCATCTGGAACTTGTTTTTGACGGATTGGATACCTATGCGGATGTATATGTGAATGACGTGCATGTGCTGTCTGCGGACAACATGTTCCGGGTGTGGAAGGCAGAAGTCAAAGCATTGGTGAAGGAAAAGGGGAATGTGCTGCGTGTCCGTTTTCGTTCTCCGATTCAGGAGGATTTACCGAAGCTGGAAAAGCTGGGTTACGCATTGCCTGCATCCAATGACCAATCCGATGTGGGTGGTCTGGGGGATAAACGTGTCAGCATTTTTGCACGTAAAGCGCCATATCACTATGGCTGGGATTGGGGACCGCGTTTCGTGACCAGTGGAATCTGGCGGGAAGCAAGGCTTGAAGGCTGGAATGATGTTCGAATTAAAGATGTGTTTATCCGGCAAAACGAAGTGAATGCTGCATTGGCCAGCTTAACTGCCTTGGTGGAGATTGAAACCTCTCAAGCTGTGGATACTGTAGTTCGTATCGAAGCCGCGGGTCAGCGCTGGGAGTTGGCAGCAGCTTTGCAGCCTGGCACGCAGACGGTGGAGCTCCCTGTCTCTATACAAAATCCGAAGCTCTGGTGGAGCCGCGGGCTGGGTGATCCGTATCGCTATACCTTTGCTGCTGAAGTGCTTCAGGGCGAGCGAGCGTTGGCGGAAGCGGAGGTGCTGACCGGTCTGCGCTCCATTCGTCTTGTCCGTGATCGGGACGAAGCGGGTGCATCCTTTTATTTTGAGCTGAACGGTGTGGCGGTATTTGCCAAAGGGGCAAATCATATTCCGAATGACAGCTTTATTACAGAGGTAACACGGGAGCGTTATTTGCATGAGATTCGTTCGGCAGCTGAATCCAACATGAATATGCTTCGAGTATGGGGCGGCGGCTTCTATGAGGAAGATGTTTTTTACGAGCTCTGTGATGAATATGGCATTATGGTGTGGCAGGACTTTATGTTTGCATGCAGCATGTATCCGGGGGACGAAGGATTCCTGAATAGCGTCAGACATGAGGCCATTGACAATATAAAGCGCCTGCGCAACCATCCGAGCATCGTGCTGTGGTGTGGTAATAACGAGATTGATTCGGCCTGGGCGCATTATATCGAGAACGGTGGCTGGGGCTGGAAAAAGGACTACAACGCAGAGCAGCGTGAACGCATCTGGGCGGATTATGAAGCCATCTTCCATCACCTTCTGCCAGAAGTGGTTGAAGCTTATGCACCCGGGATCGACTACTGGCCTTCCTCACCGATTGTATCGCTGACAGGTGACGAGAAGCAGCACGCTCATGCCTCTACTGCCGAAGGCGACATCCATTACTGGGGTGTGTGGCACAACGTTGAACCTTTTGAGAATTACAATGTATATGTCGGTCGTTTTATGAGTGAATACGGATTCCAGTCGTTCCCGGAATACAAGTCGGTTCGCACCTATGCGGAGGAAAAGGATCTGGCGCTGGAGTCCGAGGTTATGCTTGCACATCAGAAAAATGGAGCAGGCAATCGGCTGATCAAACAATATATGGATATGTATTTGCCGGAACCTAAAGACTTTCCATCCTTCCTCTATATGAGTCAGGTGCTTCAAGCGGAAGCGATGAAAACAGCCATAGAAGCTCACAGACGCCGTAAGCCATACTGTATGGGTACACTATATTGGCAGATGAATGATTGCTGGCCCGTCGCCTCATGGGCAGGGATGGATTATCTGGGCCGCTGGAAGGCGCTGCAGTATTATGCGAAGCGCAGCTTCAATGATGTGCTTGTATCCGTGGACGGGACGAAGCCGGATGTAACAGAGGTTTACGTGATCTCGGATCAACTAAAGCCGGTAAAAGGTCAGCTTCAGCTTCGACTGATCGGATTCGATGGAACGGTGCACCGGGAAGATACACTTGAAGTGAGCCTTGCGCCAAACTCAGGTGAAAAGCTGATCTCTCTGCATCATGCAGATTGGCTTCAGGGACATGATCCGTCAGCGGTGCTGCTGCGAGTGGAGCTGAGACAAAGCCGTGAAGCTGATCTTGTGCAGGAGCATTATTTTGTACCGGCCAAAGAGCTTGCATTACAGCCTGCCAATATCACCGTCAGCGGCGGCGCCGATGAAGAGGGCGTGTATCTCCTGCTGGAAAGTGATGTGCTTGCCAAGCAGGTGTGGATGTCTTCTGAAGCCGAAGGGGTATTCTCTGATAATTTCTTTGATCTCGTTCCAGGCCTTCCGGTGAAGGTGCGGTTCACGTCCAGAGAAGGGTTACAGCATGCGGGTGTAATCTCGAATCCGGGCTCGGTTGAGGTTCGCTCGATGGTCGATTTTATTCAATAATATATAACGGTTGGAGTCTCTGCCAAAGAGATTTCAACCGTTTTTTATGTGTGATGAACGTACACAGACATAGACGCTGAGATACAGACGCAGACAAAATTTAACTTCGTAATCTTTTCGTAATCATTTGCTTAGCGATTCGTAAGTTGTTCTCTTTATTGTAGTCCTTGCAAGCTATATTAAACGATGGAGAGTGATAACAATGATGAAAGCAAGCAAAAGCAAAAAGGCGATCGCAGCAGCAGTGTTAATGATGTCTTTAACTTTTTCGGGACTGGCAAGTGCTGCTGACATGAAAACGATCAAAAAGGATGGTATGGAGCTTGTACAATTGAGACAGGCAGCAAAAATGTATGGATACAGCATTATGTGGGACAGCAAGGATCGATCCGTTACGTTAATGTACATGGGCAAAATGGAAGAAATGATGAAGGACGACCTGATGAAGAAAGACGATAGTATGATGAAGAAAGACGATAGTATGATGAAGGATGACATGAAGATGAAAGATGAGAGTATGATGGAAGACGACATGAAGATGAAAGATGACATGATGATGGAAGAAGCGATGATGCCTGCGGCTAAAACCATTCAAGTGTGGGTAGGGTCTAAGAAAATGATGGTCGATGGTATTCAGGTTAATCTGAAGTCGATGCCATCCATTTACGAAGGGAATACGTATGTAAGTGATATGGTCGTGTCCAAATACATGGAGCCTATGAAGGCGATGAAATAACGAAGTACGCAGTACGCATAACAAAGAAGAAAACGTAACGTAGCATGACCATCGCCCTGTGATATGATTATGCCAAATGAGTGTTTTTGGAATAGGGGGTGGGTTGATTGAATGAACGGATTTTGGTTGCCGATGATGATAGCAATATTACAGACGTATGCCGAAGATATCTGGAACGGGAAGGGTATACGGTTGTCACTGCAACAGATGGCATGGAAGCAATTGAGCTGTGGCGAAGTCACAAGCCGGGTCTGATTGTGCTTGATCTGATGATGCCTCGTAAAAACGGTTGGGAGGTCTGTAACGAGATTCGGCAAACCGAAGATGTACCGATTGTGATGCTGACGGCTCGCGGAGAAGAGCAGGATCGACTGATGGGACTGACCATGGGAGCAGATGATTATCTGACGAAACCGTTCAGTCCAAGAGAGCTTGTTCTGCGTGTCAAGGCTATTTTGAGGAGAATGCGAACGGCACAGGCCACATCCGCTATTACTCCCATGCATACGATTAGTTATGAAGGGCTGACGATTGATTTTGTAAAACGTGAGGTAGGAATCGGCGGACAGGTCATTGACTTGACAGTGACGGAGTTTGATATGTTGTATTTGCTGGCAAGTCACCCTGGACAGGTGTTTTCGCGTACTCAGATGTTAAGCAAAATTTGGGATTTCAGTTATGAGGGAGATACAACCACGGTGACTGTGCATATTCGGAGATTACGGGAGAAGATTGAGCAGAATGCCTCAGATCCGAAATATATCAAAACCGTTTGGGGTATCGGTTACAAGTTTGCAGGTGGCTCATGAAGCTGCGTACGTATCTGGTCGTGTCCAGTCTTACGGGGATTGGCGTGCTGTTGATTTGTTTGTTTGTCAGTTATTCCAAAATGCTGCTAACCATTGAGCAATTTTATTGGTTATCGGCTATAAGTGCCGGTATAGGTTTATTATCATTTGTGCTTCAATATGTACTGACCAAACCGTTGGAGAAATCCATCGCACGAATTACAGAACGCACCAAGCGACTGGCCGAAGGGGATTTCCAGACGGAAGTCCCTCTCGTCGGTCCGCAGGAATTCAAGCTGCTTGCACAGCAATTCAATGAAATGAGCTCCAGACTGAAGGAAAGCTTTGACGATCTGCATCACTCGGAATCAGCCAGACGTGAATTAATTGCAAATGTCTCACATGACCTACGTACACCCTTGGCATCGATTCAGGCTTTTGTTGAAGCGCTGGAGGATGATGTGATCAAGGATGAAGTCACCTTTCAACGATATTTGAACACGATTCGTCTGGAAACGAAGCGATTGGGCGGGCTCATTCAGGACTTGTTTGATCTGTCCAGTCTGGAAGCAAAAGGGGAGAAATTCGATCCGCAGCCTGGTCATGTTGATGAGCTGCTGCTCAGCACACTGGAGAGTTTTTCCTTTCACCTTGCGGAGAAACAGCTGAATGTGGAGATCGACTTGCCTGAGCGACTGCCCGCTGCCTTGATGGTGCCTGCTCAGATGAAGCGGGTTCTGTCCAATGTGCTGCAAAATGCGATTCAATACTCTCCGGTTGAAGGCAAAATCATCCTGACTGCCACCCAACAGGAAGAATGTATACGCATTGCAGTAATAGATGAGGGAGAGGGCATTGATGCAGAAGAGACTGCATGTATTTTTGAACGTTTTTATCGTATTGATAAATCTCGAAGTAAAAATAATGGTGGCGCGGGAATCGGGCTGGCTATAGCCAAATCCATTGTTGAAGGGCATGGAGGCGAAATCGGGGTGCAGAGCACAAAGGGAGCAGGTAGCTGCTTCTGGTTTACCCTTCCGGTCTATGTCAGTCGCTCAAACCTTTAGAGATTAATTCCAAGGCGATGTCTTTGATGATGGACCACAAAACGTGCTGCCCGGATGACCGAGCGCACGTTTTGTCTTTTATGTAGAACCAAAGGATGCAAGCAGTATGTCGAGAGGTTGGCCCGAAAAATGATTATGGATTGGATTGTTCGTCTTTGATCTGCTGCAGTTCACTAAGGCTCAAGGTCAGATCGTTCTCGGGATTTGCACTGATAATCACGTCGGAGGCACTATGCTCACTTGGCTGGTTTGACTTCGAAGCAGGTTTGATGACATAGAGGCTTTGAACGGTATTCAGCAGGCTGGCGGGTGTGTCCTCATACGTTTCAAGGAATAGCACATAGTCTTTGGTCGGTATCAGCTTGACGCTGTCATCATTTACAATTTCGGTGTTTCCCAGCTGGCCGCCGAGCTGCTTGACCTCGATCTGATCCCCTGCTGTGTAACGTCCTTTGTAGGAGTCAGTTACCTGAACCGTATAGATTGTATAGATTTTGTCAAAAGAGACCTGTTCGTTCACTGCGCTTTCAGCTGCATTGATGTCATTGGGTGCAGAGGAGTTTGCCTGAGCCATGTCATCCAGTGCCTGAACACGGGTCTGGATCACATTGCCCTTCACAATCGTATTGGCTCGCTCAGACAAGGCATCCACACTGCCGTAGCTGGGGTAGTCCTCGGATGCGATGATCTTTACGGGAGCGTTGGTGGTTGAAGCGGCCGGGGTCATGGAAGAGCAGCCGACAGCAGATAAAATGAAGATGGATGATACAAGCAGCGTAAGTGCTCTATTCTTTTTCATGGAACGGAATCCTCCTTGGATATAAGGTGTTGGACCTGCGAATTCATTTCATGCGATACATGGGGCTTATGGGATTAATAACGGGATCTGACATTGCTGATATCAAAGGCTTGCGGTTGGGTCATGGAATTCCGGTTACGCGAGTAAGACATGATGGAAGGGCTGTTCGTTGTGGGGTTGTCACCCAGCCAGATGGAATGACCGAGTTCATGTACAAATACACTTTGGATGAAGTTGGGCAGGTTGGAGGCGTCAACTGTGATGGTAGAGGCGTTCAGTTCAACGCGGAAGCTCACGATCTGGCTGCCGGAGACGGAGGCGTAGTTTACACCATAAGCGGTATTGTTGAAGTTGCCAACGGTAATCGTGTTGGATGAGTTACTGGTTTTGACAAATTGCACCTTGGCTCCGGCATTGTTCCAGTTGGCAATGGAAGTATCCATTGGGACTTGCCATGCTGAAGCATAGTTGTAGGAACGGATCGGGACGGTGGAGCTGGGATAGCCGTAACTCAGAAAGGTGGCTGCAAAGACGGTGCTTCCAAACATCGCGAGGGCAGAGAATAACATGATGCTCATCAACAACTTCCTTTTCATGCTAAAAACCTCCAATAAATGTATATTTTCTCTATTATCGTAACAAGGATATGTGTGAATGGAATGAGTCCCAAGTCGTTGTTTTTGTCGGGGGAAAAAGGAAAAATCGTGAGCCGCTTGGGAAGGCTTGTCACAACAAGTCACTTTCTGTCTGGTGGAATGTATGCATAAATTCCTTCTTTTTACAAACAATATACTCAACCTGACAGGAAAAAGGAGTGTAAGATATGTGTGAACGTTTTTCCCTTGCGGCCGATCTGGACGAGGTGCGGGACCATTTTAAAATCGAACGTGTGATGTATTATTATAAAAATCGCTATAATATCAGCCCGACGCAGCATACGCCAATTATTCTGCATCAGGACGGGGAGCGTGTGCTGGATGAATTCCGGTGGGGATTTATCCCGTTCTGGGGACGGGATGCGGTCAATGCAAACCTGATGACGGTGCATGAGAACCCGGCATATTACAAGCTGGTTGAAACGAAACGCTGTGTGATTCCGTGCAATGGACTGTATTACTGGCGTCAGGAAGGCAAAAAGCGTTATGCGGTGCGTGTGGTGATGCCGGATCGTGGGCTGTTCGGCATTGCTGGCCTGTATGAAATCTGGAAGGATACACGCAAGCAGCCGCTGCGTACCTGCACGATGCTCATGGCTGGCGCGAACCTGGTGACTCGTGAGTTTGGCAATAAAATGCCGGCAATTCTGTCAGAGGATGAAATCAACACCTGGCTGGACCCTGCCAATACAAGGGTGACACAGCTGCTTCCACTGCTCAAGACATATAATCGTACCGACATGAACCTGTATCCGGTCACACCCATGGTAGCCAACGACGAGCATGATTGTTATGAGTGTGTGGAAGAGATGGAGCAAAAGCTGGCGTATGTCCGAAGCTTCTGAACCAAGCAGCAGTGTGAGATAGGCAGCCTGTATGATACAGCTTGTGGAGTGTTTCTGATACTAAAAGCGGGTTTAAACAACAGGATGTGAAGAACGGGTTTAAACATCAGGATGGGGAGTCCGAGGACGCTCTGTCCTTTTCTTTGTTGCTCTTTCATCCGGGGCCTGCGTGGTGCTCATGAAGGAAAAGTTGCAATTGGCTCGAAACGTAACTATAATCATTACAGTAACAAAATGCATATATCCATATATCTAATTAAAGAGATATTAATCAGGAGGGAACCACGAATGAATCCAAAGTATTCGAAAATGTTTGAATCTGTTTCACTGCCTAGCGGCATTACACTGAAAAACCGGATCGTGCTTGCTCCTATGACTCATATGTCCTCTAATCCAGACGGTACGGTATCGGATGCGGAGCTGGCGTATTATGCACGCCGTACAGGCGGAGCTGGGATGTCGGTTACAGCGGTAACACATGTGACACCAAACGGCATCGGTTTTCCGGCGCAATTCGGCTCTTATGACGACAGCTTTATCCCAGGCTTGAAACGTCTGGCTGAAACCATCAAACAACAAGGCTCTGTAGCAGTGCTGCAGATGTTCCACGCTGGCCGACTGACTCCGGAGCAGGCTGTCCCTGCCGGGCAGGTGGTTGCACCGAGTGCGGTTGCAAGTGAACGTCCAGGCTCACCCGAGCCAAGAGAAATGACGGATGAAGATATTACTTCGGTCATTCGTGATTTTGGCGAAGCGACTCGCCGTGCGATTGAAGCGGGCTTTGACGGCGTCGAGATTCATGGTGCCAACGGTTATCTGATCCAGCAGTTTTTCTCTCCACACTCCAATCGCCGGGAAGACCGCTGGGGTGGCAGTGTTGAGAAACGTTTGGCGTTCCCGATCGCTGTAGTGGAGGAGGTGCAGCGTGTCGTTGCCGAGCATACCAAGCTTCCATTCATAGTAGGGTACCGCTTCTCGCCAGAAGAGCCTGAAACACCAGGTTTGACAATGGAAGACACATATGCGCTGGTCGATGCGTTAAAAGAAAAAAATCTCGACTATCTGCATGTTTCCTTGAATGAGTTCTGGTCGAAGCCAAGACGCGGCGAAGCGGATACTCGCGCCAGAATTGAATACATTCTGGATCGGGTTGGTGGTAAAGTGCCGGTCATTGGTGTCGGCGCAATTCACACGGCTGACGAGGCTGCAGAAGCGCTGGAGACAGGTGTGCCGCTGCTGGCGATCGGGCGTGAGCTGATTATCGAGCCGGACTGGGTGGAGAAGATTGAAAGTGGACGGGAAGAGGACATCGAGACGGTGCTGACCAAATCGGATCAGGAGCGTTTGGTTATTCCGGACGGCTTGTGGAATGCCATTATCCACACACCAGGCTGGTTCCCTTTGGTTGACGATAAATAAAAAATACTCTCCTCCCGCTTGAAGAAGGAGAACAGTGGTTGCCAATCAGAAACGGTATGAGTGATGAAACTCATGCCGTTTTTGATTTAACACTATCAGTGACTCCGTAGTGATCCCCTTCTGATGTAATCCAACCATTACATCGGACTGAATTTTCTAAAAATATCATTTTATTTAATGTTAAAGTTATTTATTGAGAATAGAGTGAATATATGTAGATATCAAAAAACAATGATGTATTTAAGGTGCAAATGATTGGAATGAAAAATGTATATGTAATCATACCCTTAATTTGTTATTATATTACATAAAAAGAGATATAACTAACATTATTTACACCAAGGGGGATTAGATTTGAATAAACGAATATATCCAATCGAGGATCAATTGGAAAAAAGAAAAATGATGCCATTGCTGCTGCTTGCTGATGAATCAGAGGAGAAAGTCATGGAATATTTAGAGGAAGGGGATGTGTTGTGCCTTTCTAATGATTCTGATGCTGCTTTGGGTGTGATTGTGACGGTGAGGCTTAACAGTGAATCGATTGAAATAAAGAATATTGCCGTTTCTCCTGACCACCAGGGTCAAGGGCTCGGCAAATTGTTGATAAACAAAGCCATTTCCTTACATAAAGAGCGTGGAATAAGACATTTTGTCGTGGGAACAGCCAATTCCAGTATCAACAATCTCGCATTTTATCAGAAACTGGGGTTTCGAATATGTGATATAAAAAAAGATTTTTTCCTGGATTACCCTGAAGAGATCTGGGAGAACGGCATTAGGGCCGTGGATATGATTGTGATGGAAAAGCATGAAGTTAATTCGAAATAGCGAAGGGCCTGATCAAGATGTAATGTCTTGTTTCAGGCCTTTTTATTTCTTTTATTGTAAATATTTACAATATACGAACGCGGTGATACAATGAAAAAAATGTTATATATTTTAATAAAAACCATATATATTCAATTATCGAGTCGAATTTTGCTAGATTGAAGAATAAATATGGTTTTTTCCAGCACCATTAAAAAAACGTTTTCGACTATATTGAAATTGCTCATTACCTAACTGGAAAAGAGGAGATTGGCATGCTGAATATGCAAAAAGAACAGTTGGCTATGTACGGGGCCAAACCTGTAAGAGAAAAAATGCTTCCGTATGGAAAACAATGGGTGGACGAGACCGACATTGAAAATGTGGTCAACGTTTTAAGAAGTGACTTTCTTTCCTCAGGTCCTGAAATACCAAAATTCGAAGAAGCACTGGCTCGCGAGGCAGGTACTCGGTACGCTGTAGCATTCTCCAGTGGTACTGCTGCGCTGCATGCTGCGTGTTTTGCTGCTGGCGTCGAGACTGGAAGTGAAGTGATTACTTCGCCTCTGACTTTTGCAGCAAGCAGCAACTGTATATTATATACAGGCGGAAAGCCGGTTTTTGCCGATATTGATCCTCTTACCTTCAACATCGATTCTCAAGAGGTTTATAAGAAAATCACCCCAAATACGAAGGCGCTGATCATTGTTGATTTTGCCGGACAGCCTGCTCAATATAACGAGCTTTATGACATGGCTTCCAATCACGGGCTTGTCACCATTCGTGATGCTGCCCACTCGATCGGTTCAATCTATAAAGAGCGGCGACCTGGGATGTCAACCGACATGACCATTTTCAGTTTTCATCCTGTAAAGCATATTACTACAGGAGAAGGCGGGGCCGTTGTAACGGATCGGGAGGACTTCTATCATCAATTGTTAATGTTTAGAAATCATGGAATTACACGTGATGAACAGATGCTGGAACAGCAAAATTCTCCAAAATGGTATTACGAAATGCAGTTCCTTGGTTATAACTACCGGATTACTGATATACAAGCTGCATTAGGCACAAGCCAGTTAAAAAGGCTGGAGCAATTTGTGAAGAGAAGGCGAGAATTAGCGGTTCTGTACAATAAGGCCTTCGAGCAGATGCCAGGATTAGCATTCCAGCAACAAGCTGAAGAAGTATCATCAAGCTGGCATTTATATCCTTTGCGATGGAAAAAAGATTTTTTCTCCGTAAGCCGCGATACCATTTTTCAAGCTTTGCTCGCAGAGAATATCGGGGTCAATCTTCACTATATTCCGGTTTATTTACATCCCTATTATCAGTCACTGGGCTATCAACGAGGCATTTGTCCTAATGCAGAAGCCGTATATGAGGAGCTGATTACAATTCCACTTTTTCCTCTGATGACGGATCGCGATTTGCAGGATGTCGTGGATGCCGTTGTCAAGGTATATAACTATTTTTTGAAGTAATGCATACATGCTTGGGCTTAACTCAAAGGAGGATGTTGTATTGCAGCCAAAGCAGCTCAACTTATTTCGTTTAACCTGGCCTATTTTCATGGACGCTTTCTTTCATATCGTGTTAGGTAACGTTGACACAGTAATGCTCTCACATTATTCAGGACAAGCTGTCGCTGCTGTAGGCATATCATCACAAATATTTGGAATGTTTATTATTATCCTGGAATTTATGGCCATGGGGTCTGGCATACTGATCGCTCAAATGCTTGGAGCAAGTCAGCGTGAAAGAGCCGCTAATATTGCACAATCCTCTATATATCTGAATGGCCTTATCGGCGTAGTTCTTATTTTTATACTTTTTTTCTCTGCACCTTTTTTGTTTAATCTCTTCAATCTTTCAGCTGAGGCTTACGAGTTTGGTGTTCGTTACTCGCAAATTGTGAGCGTTTCTCTTCTTTTTGAGGCAATTCTGATTTGTATCAGTACGACAATGAGAAACTATGGTTTCGCCAAGGAACCGATGTTTGTTGTGGTGGGAATGAACGTTGTTAATGTAACAGGGAACAGCATTGCGTTGTTCGGATTTCTCGGTTTTCCCGAGACGGGTCTTACTGGTGTGGCAATCAGCTCGTGTATTAGTCGTTTGTTGGCAATGATTTGTATAGTCTACCTATACAAGCGCAAGCTCAGATTAAAGCTGAGATTGCAAGGCCGCCACTATATTCAGGATTGGAAATCTATTGTAAAGGTAGGCATCCCGACAGCAGGGGAGAGCTTTTCCTACCAGTCCTCCCAAATCCTGATTACGTATTTTGTCACTTTTTTCGGAGTAATCGCGATTACAACCAAGGTCATTACTTACAATATTATGCTGCTGATTATGATATTCTCCTATTCCATGGGACAAGCAACACAAATTTTGATAGGTCATCTCGTTGGGGCAAGAGAACATCAAAAAGCGCATGACCAAGCCATTTTCAGCCTGAAAGTTTCATCGTTGATCTCATTGCTCATTGCACTTGTGTGTTACTTCTTATCAGAAACTGTGCTAGGGCTGTTTACATCGGACAGAGATATTATTGAAACCGGCAAAACACTTCTTGCGTTGTCTATCTTATTGGAGCCTGGCAGAGCGTTTAATCTTGTTCTCAGTAGCTCGTTGAAGGCATCCGGCGATATCCGATTTCCAACGCTACTGGGTTTAATCAGCATGTGGGGATTATGTGTACCCGCTGCATTTATTTTGGGAAATGTACTTGGATACGGATTAGCGGGAGTATGGCTTGCTTTTATTCTCGATGAGTGGTTAAGAGGTTTAATTTTTTATTTCAGATGGAAGAGAATGGGTTGGGTTACAAAAGGACTGGTTAAAGCCGAAATACGGTCGTCCAATGAAAAGGAGATGAGTATATGAGAAGAAGGAAATACTTGCTCTTGGGTGGAGGCGGATTCATAGGTTCAGCTATTGCAGAGGCACTTGCACCATTTCACGAGGTCACTATTGCTGATGCCGTCCCATTTAAGCAAACCGTTGCTTATTTAAGAGGGATAACCCAAGTTGATTATGTACAAGTCAATGCTGCGGATCGTTCCGGTGTATTGGATTTGGGTACAGATTACGATTATATTGTGCATGCAGTAGCTATTCTAGGCATCAACAAGGTGGCACAGGAATCCATTCTTACCATCAATACTAATTATCTTAGCTGCTTGTATTCGCTTGAACTCGCAAGTAGACAGAAACATCTCAAAAAATTCCTCACGTTCAGTACAAGTGAAGTGTATGGACAATACACTGTATCCGCCAAGGAAACCGACGAGTTTACCATCGGAATTCCGGAGACCGCACGATGGTGTTATGCTGCAAGCAAAGTATTAAGCGAACATTTAACATATGCCTATCATAGGGAGGAGTCTATCCCAACGATTGTTATTCGGCCGTTTAACGTCTATGGAGAATATCGATTTGGAAATAATGCAATATCCAGTTTGGTTCGCAAAGCGCTTAAAAACGAGGATTTATTGATTAGCGGCACAGGCGAGCAGACAAGAGTATGGTGTTATATTAACGACTTTGTTTCCGGGGTTATCCATGCTTTACATTCCGAATATGAGGGAGAGTCTTTCAATCTGGGTAATCCGAACGAACAATGCAGCATCAAAGATTTGGCGCATCTCATTGTGGAGCTGACGGAATCGAAGTCCAGAATTATAATCTCGCACTCGGATGAACCAGATGTGAAGCAGAGAACAGTCGATATTTCCAAGGCTCGAAGTTATCTTGCATATGAGCCATCTGTATCTTTACGCGAAGGTTTGAAAAAGTATATTACTTGGGCGAAAAAGATGGAGAGCAACGAAAAAATGGGGATACCGCAATGACCGCCAATAATCTCTTTGGGTTCTCATTCTACGCTATATATGACAATCAGCTTCAATCCCGTTATAAAGATATATTTGGAAAAGTAGAGGCTACGATTTTTAATCGCGAAGATTTGATGGGGGCTGCGTGGGATTCAGTCTGGACAAATACCCGTCATGCTGTTGAGTTATTTGGCGGCCGCAATACAAGCTTTCATTTTCCTGTGAACAATAGCAATATTGTGACGGACCCTTTCGTAAGATCACGTTTGATCGAAACCTTGAAGCGCTCAGAGGAGCTTGGTATTCCTCATGTGGTGATTCATGCCAATCAGTTATATCTGTTGGAAGAATGTAAACATCAAAATTTGAAAGAGCTCAGGTCGAGATTCCTCGATTGCTTGCAAGAGGTCATCTATCAGGCTGGAAGTAATGTAGTAGTCTGCTTGGAAAATTTACCACCTATCGGTAATTTGTATGATGATGCCGACCCTGTTTTTTTATTTACTGAGGATTTCCAAGAGATAGATATCCAGAACGTAGGTATCACATGGGATATTTGCCATTATTTCAATACAGTATACACCATGCATTATGCCAGTAATGATCCAGTATTTCGAGATATGCTTCCTAGTTATCAGCCGTGCGACTACATGGATTTTACCAGGATTATAAACAAAATTAAACACTGGCACTTTTCTGCATTTGATCAAATGGCTAATCCTTTTACCGAGACCACTTGCAGAGAAGGTGTGCTTCCTGTGGAAAGCTGTGTGGAAGAGAGCATGTACCAGAAGGCTCTGCGGTTAATCTACGAGGATGCTGTAAAAAGCAATAAAGCGATCATTTTTGAAATTGCAGAAAAAGACTATACACATCGCTACTATGTTCTTCAAATGCTGGAATGGGCACAAAAGGTAGTAAAGGAGCATTCTTTTTTATGATAACTACAGCTTCTGATCCAATCCATGAACGTATTCTTGATCTGGGTTCCAGACTCATTCGTTTGCATCCAACCTACAACAGACCTGATTCTCAGAAACAAGCTCAGCTTCTGATTCAGAAGCAGCTGGAGCAAGAGGGATGGACAACTTATTTGGATGTGTTCACCGTATCTCAATTGGTCAGTAGAGACTTTATACGGCATCCTTGGGAGTATAACCGTTTTTACAAAGATGGATTCGAAATGACAAAGCACAATTTATATGCTGTTGCTGATTCGGGGCATCCAGGCCCGACGTTAATCTTAAATGGCCATATTGATGTAGACATTTTGAACGGTAACCAAGAAACGGAATTACCCTGGAATGTTAGTGGAAACATTGTAGAAGGCAGGATGCTAGGCAGAGGAGCTACGGATATGCTGCTCGGGCTTAGCACTCTCGTTTATGCTTTGAGCTTGATCAGAGAACGATTCAATAAAGGAAAATTGATCTTCACTTCCGTCATCGATGAGGAAATTGGAGGCAACGGCTCTATTCGAGCCTGTGAGTGGCTTAACAAAAATGGCTATTTCCCTGACGGGCGCGAACCGATGGAAGTCGTTATTGCTGAACCTACAAATACAACCATATGTACTTCTTCTCTTGGTTTTCTTCCCTTCAAAATTCAAATTTGCTCTAAAAACATACACATGAATGCACAAGAGCACAACCAGCTTGCAGATTTAAATGCACTATTCAATTCACTTTATTCCTTCAAAGAAGAGCACGAGGGACTGTATATGAATGTTGGTACGATATCGGGCGGGTCTGATCCCAGCCTGCCAATTCAGGACTTGATCCTTGAAGGCGTGATGGCCAGTGACAGCAGATATACGATCCAAACGTTACAGAACAATCTCAGGCAGGCATTATCACCTTACACTGTGCACTATCCCAATTTGATGATTGAACCTATGAAAAACGATGGCTTGAAGTTTGGCCGCGGGGCGGAACAGCATGAATTTCCTAGCGCGTGTGATGCTTCCGTATTCCATCATTTTGGATATCCGACCGTTATTTTTGGACCAGGCCGGTTGGCTCAAGCTCATACCGAGGACGAATATATTGAGATAAGTGAAGTTGAACATTATGCACAACAGCTAAAAGCGTATTTGATCGAATTTTTCAGATAATTGGGAGGCACTGAAATGAATACCGACTTCACACCTCCGAACAACATCAAATATGTGTTATACCCTTCGGAATATCGATACGATTCATTGTGTTATAGCGGTATGTCTAACTTGAAGGGGAACAGTAATGAAGTTTTCTCTGGTTTAAGAGATCGAATCGCCACCGTATTTGATATTAGAAACCCATCACAGATTTACCTGTTTGACAGTGCTTCTTCCGCTATTACTGCCTTGTTAACGATTTTGAAAAATCAACATAACATCGAGTGTGTATACATGCCCTCATACTCATGTACAGAATTGGCTGATTCAGTCATCTCCGCCGGGCTTACGTTTAATGTATATGACATCACAGACGATTTCAGGCCAGAGCTTGAATTCGTGCGTTCTTTGATTGGTGTGCAGCGGGCCGCATTCCTGATCCCGGCGTTGTTCGGTTCACGCTCAATACCATCGGAACTTATGGATGTGCTGCATCAATTGAAGATGCCCGTTATTTTTGACGAGGCACAGTCATTTCCAATGGCTCCGCAATATCGCGGGACAACACCTAGAGCTTTTTTTTCAGTCATCTCATTTGGAAAATCAAAGCCTCTATCCTCTATCGGGGGCGGTGCACTCATCGTTCATCAGCCTGAGATGAATACAATGTTTACAGCGTATTCAGTGGATGAATTACAGCATCAAGAATCCTGGTTCCCCTATTTTCGAGCTGTCACCCGCCGTCAATTAAGTAAGTACAGCTGGTGGCGCAAAGTAAACGGGCTCCAATACAGGTATGCTGATCTGGCAGCTCTGCACCGTGCACAGCAAATCCGCCAGCGCGAGCCGCGGGGCATCACACTTCTGCAAGCGCAAATGGCGCTCCGGCGCTTGCAGTTTTTTTTAAAACAGATGGAGCGTCAGAAGGTTCATGTACCAGGACTATTAGATGCTCTCGAAAGTACATTCGGCAAACAAACATTGCGATTTGTTCTTTCCCGTGATCAGCAATGTCTGCTTCCGATTCGTATCCCCAATCACAAAAGGAAAAAAATTGGAGCATACCTCGCACAAAAGGGGGTACAAACGACTTTCTATTATTATCCACTGCACAACATAGAGCGATACAAGGAGCGTTTTCAGCTTCACGATTGCTTCAATGCGGATCGTGTTTTTAGTGAAATATTGCTGCTGCCGATCCACACGGATACACCTCCGCGTCATATCAAAAAACTGGAAAGGTTCATTCGCCAATATGATGAATATTCAACAGATGCTTAGTCCACGGACACCTTTCATTGAACCAGGTTTTGCAGCACTTGTCGGACAATACCTGGATTTTGAGTATACGCCCGTTGAAGTGTGCTGCAAGGGTCAAGTCTATGCCATATCTCTATATAAAAACACCAAAACCCAATCATACCATATTGGTGCCGTAGGATATGGCGGGATTATTCCTTTTCCAGAAAGTCTTCCAGATTTCCTGGACATTATAGATATCATCTCAGAATCATATGGAATGATCTCTCAAATTACACTGCCGCCGATGGGAGAACATATTTTGAGCTGGGATATGAGCAGCTCCGGCTTTGATCGGCAAGTCATGGACACCTATATTTTAAATTTTGCTGAATATCGAGAACAGAAGGATATGCTTTTCAAAGGCAGCGTTCGGACTGATATCCGGTTTGCTGAGAAGGCTGGCGTATCTGTTAGATTATATGATTCTGAACAAGAGCTTCAACAATTTTACGAGATTTACAAGTCAACGATGGAACGTGTGCAAGCAAGTTATTTAACTCCTTATGAACTTCTAAAGGAATTACTTTACTACTCGGATGAAGCCCGGCTTTATATCGCGTTAACGGAACAGAATCGCGTCATTGCGGGAAGTCTATTTCTTCAAAACGAAGATAATCTGTTTTATTGGATCAATGCTTCACATTCAGAATTCAGAAACTTACGAGGCAATTATCTGATTCTTAAACAGGCCATTGATGACGCTTACGCCACAAAGTCTTATTTGAACTTCGGTTATTCTCACAACCCTAATATTGCTAAGTCGAAGCTTGGCTGGGGTTGTCATATTCAAAAATATATTCGGTTGACAAAGGAGTATGCCTTATGAAATCAGTCTATTTTATTCCCTCAAATCGCAATATTGAAAGATGTTTGACTAGCTATATGAAAGAGATTGATTTTGCCCAGAAGAAATATGGTATTCATATTCCGATCGTTGTTCCGGAAACAAATGATAAGCAATTTGTAGCTCAAAATGCACGAACCATCAATCTATTGCAAGAGAAGTATCCGAAAATCGAAATTTTACATTTAACCACCAAATTGCAGGAAGCTTATTTTGATATCTTGTTGGCCGGGGAAGACCCCGAGTTCAAAAAAGTGTTCCTGGCACAGCACACCGACTATGGTAATTGCATGAACAAGCTGTTTTTGATGACCTGCTCACTTGGTGCAGATGCGCTTCATCGCAGAGATTCGGATACGAGGCTTATCTTTGACGAATTGAAAGCTGAGGAACTATATCCGATTGAGCTTGAATTGAATTATCTGGGTAAAAGAATTTCGGATTGCAGCAATATAACTATTAATACGGCGGACAAGTCTATTTTAAACCGGGAAATCTGGGTGGTAGGTGGCAATTACTATGGCGAGTGGAATCTGGATGTAAGAGATTTTGCCCGGGTTTCTTTCGATCCGATCTATAGATTGTACGAACTGCTCGGTTTCCCCAAGGAGAGCGTCGTGGACATTTGCAATACGGCTTTTCAGCTGGATCAGCAATTTACACAGGGGGAGAAGCAGACACTTGTTACTTCAGTGAATGATGGATTGAATCCAGATTGTGGTAATGTGGCGGTATACAAGCTTCATGAGAAGCTGCCTAACTTGCCTGGGCGTAATACTGCTGCCGCAGATTATTTTGCTTTTGACACAGCAACGGCGCTGGGCATTCCGTCTATTCATCACACCAGAGAAGTATTTCACGAATACAAAAAGGATGAGTTCCAGTTGGCAAACAAAATGAAATACTGGGAGGGCGTTTCCAAATTTGCTGATTATTTTAACGCCTACATGAGTATTTATGACAGTGATTTGAATAAAACATTTGGGGATGACCGTAAAGAAGTCATTACTAATGACATCGTACAAGCAATCCAGTCTTATGTTTCCGAATTTTCCAAGCTTGGCGTGCATGAGCGTGTTGAACGTATAGATCGCATTGCGAATGAAGTGTTGATTCCTTTTGACGAGAAATATTCACAGGTCGGTGATTATATCATAGAACACTCGGAGCAGCTTGTAAGAGAAGCGAATCAAGAATACGAATTTCATGTCAAGCTCATTGAGAATTGGGATAGATTGATTCAGCGCGCTAAAGAGATCGATTTGCGAAAAGTAGCCGACTCTAACTCGGTGGCAAACACATAAACTGTGAAATCACAGTTGTACAAGTGATTGGATGATCATATGAGAGGTGGGATGACATGAGTGTTGAGAATAAAATATTGAATCTTAAAGCAAATGTTGCGGTAATTGGACTGGGGTATGTCGGACTGCCTCTGGCGCTGAATCTGGCCGAGGCAGGTTATACGGTAACAGGCATTGATTTGTCGGTGTCCAAAGTAAATCTGCTTAACAGAGGAGAATCTTACATTAGTGATATTTCCAATGAAGCTCTGAAGAAGGCCAATCATACCGGAAGATTCATGGCAAGCAGTGAATTTTCTTTGATCCAATATGCTGACGTTATCATTGCTTGTGTTCCAACTCCTTTGAATGATTATACGGACCCGGATTTATCTTCTATTTATGCTGTAGTGGACTATCTACAAACCTATATGAAAAAAGGCAGTTTAGTCATTTTGGAGAGCACAACATATCCAGGCTGCACAGAAGAGATTATCCAGACACGTCTAGAAGCAACAGGATTACAAATCGGCAAAGATTTCTACTTGTGCTTTTCCCCAGAACGGATTGACCCGAGCAACCGGGACTTTACGTTGAATAATACACCTAAAATTGTTGGCGGAGTTACTCTGAAGTGCTCTAATATGGCTTCTGAATTATATAAAAAAATATGTAAAGATGTCATTACGGTCTCTTCACCCAAAGTAGCTGAATTTACAAAATTGCTGGAAAATACGTTTCGGAGTGTAAATATTGCTTTTATCAACGAAATTGCAATGATGAGTGAAAAAATGGGAATCGATGTGTGGGAGGTCATCCAAGCCGCTTCCACCAAACCGTTTGGTTTTATGCCATTTTATCCTGGACCCGGGATCGGAGGGCACTGCATACCGCTCGATCCCATGTATTTGTCATGGAAAGCGAAGTATTATAAATTTTTCAGCAGGTTTATTGAGTTATCAAACAGCATTAATAGTGGTATGCCTGATTACGTTGTGAGTAAACTACATCAGCTGCTTAATCAAAAGTCACTTCATATCAACAAGAGCAAAATTTTGGTTTTGGGTGTCGCGTACAAACCGGAAGTCAATGACGATAGGGAGTCTCCTGCTTTGGAACTGATCAAGTTATTAATAGACGAGGGTGCTCATGTTGATTTTTACGATCCTTATGTAGAATATATCGAGCTTGAAAATGGTCGTACCTTGTTTTCAGTCGATTACGATGTTAACGCATTTAAACAGTATGAATGCTGCATTTTAATGACCGCGCACAAGGCTTTCCGTTATGAAGAATTGAAAGACTTGCACGTGCCTATTTTTGATACGCGGAATGCATTTTCTTCCTTTGATGACAGTCATATTTATAAACTTGGAGCCGGTTTGCTCCATGCTGGGAAGGATCAGGAGCAAGAGGAAATGCTTCAAAAAGTAACTGTTGCCCAAGGCTAACATAAATGTGAAAAAGGGTGAGCATTGTGAGTCAAGCGAGTGTCATTATGCCAACATATAACAAGGCAGAGTATCTAAAGCTAACGCTTGCTTCGTTTGCAAGTCAATCGGTTCAGGATTTTGAAATCATCATTATTGATGACGGCAGCACAGATGATACAAAGCAGGTTGTTGATAACTATAAAAACCTGTTAAATATTCGATATGTTTTTCAACAAAATAAGGGAAGATCCAGAGCAAGAAACACAGGTCTGCAGTTAGCTGAAGGGGATATTATCATTTTTAACGATGATGATCGCATTGTGCTACCGGATTATATCGCCAGCCACATCGACCAGCTTACGGAACAGGACGAAAGAACAGTCGTCATAGGCTGGAAAAAAAATATGTTATCTATCCTCAAGCCTCGCTTGCCCTTTAGTGCAGAGGATATGCTGGTGCTTGTTCGCCAGAATCCTGAGTTTGCAGCTATGGCAACGGATGTAAAACCGGGAGTATCTGTTCCTTTAATTACAGAAGAACATTTGAATCCATATCACAGTGAGCGGGTTGAACGATATACAACCGTGGACGGTTATGATAGTTTTCCTGAGATTTTCGCCGAATATGGAGAAGATCTGAAAGATTTTCAGCTTAAATGGGTTTTGGGTACAACCGCCAACATGTCGCTGTATCGTTCTTTTCTTCAGGAGATTGGCAGTTTTGATGAGCAATACAAAGGCTGGGGAATGGAAGACACGGATCTATCTTATCGTCTGTATAAAGCTGAAGGCTTCTTTCGCTTCTGTTCAAACCTGGTCAATTTGCATCAGTTTCATCCGAGAGGGAACGCATTCCAGGCAGAGAAGGATTTCAGAAGGAATTCTTTTTATTTTTGTAATAAGCATAAGAGTTTGGAGGCGTATCTGTTTTACCGATGGACTCATGAAGAAATCGAATTAAAGACTGCTAACAATATACTCCAACTAGCCAATCATGATGAATCTGTTGCGGAAGAGCTGACAAATCTGTATGCGAAAGGGTTTGCTTCCGGTAGGGAAGAGTTGTATGGCAATAAATAGCTAAACTTCTAATGAACAAAATACACTAGATAAAGGTGGTTCCGCTTATGATAAGAAAAGCTATTATTCCTGCAGCAGGTCTAGGTACACGTTTTCTTCCAGCCACAAAGGCCCAACCGAAGGAGATGCTTCCCATTGTAGATAAACCGACAATTCAATATATCGTGGAGGAAGCCATAGCCTCAGGGATCGAGGACATCATGATTGTAACCGGTAGAAATAAACGGGCTATAGAGGACCACTTTGATCGCTCTGTTGAACTGGAGCTCGCTCTTCAAAAAAAAGAAGAACTGCTTGAAATAGTTCAGGAAATTTCCAAAATGGCAGATATTCATTATATACGCCAGAAGGAGCCTCTCGGATTAGGACATGCCGTTTTGTGTGCCAGGAAGTTCGTTGGAAACGAGCCTTTTGCTGTACTGTTAGGGGACGATATTATTGATAGTGAAGTTCCATGTTTGAAGCAATTGATTCGAGTATATGAACAGGAACACAAATCTGTGGTGGGTGTACAACGAGTTGACTGGAATGAAACTCATAAATATGGAATTATCGAGCCGGGAGCTCAAAAATCAAATCAGAGTGAGGTGCTGGATTTAATTGAAAAACCTAAGGTCCAAGCGCCTTCTAATATTGCAATAATGGGACGTTATATACTAGATCCACAAGTATTCACTTATTTGGAACATACTTTACCTGGGGCTAATGGAGAAATACAATTGACAGATGCTTTGCGCGGAATCGCTCATAATCAAGGATTAATTGCTTTGCAGTTCCAAGGCAGCAGATACGATGTGGGTGACAAATTTGGTTTTCTTCAAGCAACTGTGGACTTTGCGTTAAAAAATAATGATTTGCAAGGAAGGTTCAGGGAATATCTCATCGAGCTTAGTCGAGAATTTTCAAGTATATCATCATAACAATTATTATTCTCTTTTGGGTTGACCTGAATGTCACATATGTGGCTACAGGTCAACCCATTTCTGTATATGCGTGAAATTCTCCTTATAACGTCTCTGTGTTATGATGGAGGACAGGATGCAGTGGAACATTAACGGTTTGGAGTGAAGAAGTATGCTCGTTGCAGAACGATATGAGAAAATTGTGGAATGGGTGGACGCGCAGGGAAGCATGCGTGTAACCGAGCTAAGTGAACGCTGCGGCGTAACGGAAGAGACGATTCGCCGTGATCTGGACAAGCTGGAGCAGGCGGGAAGGCTCAGGCGCTCACATGGCGGAGCGGTAAGTGTGAAGTACAAGGACGAGCTTCAGTCAGAGATTCCATATCCAGAACGTGCTGTTGCGCATGCAGAGGAGAAACGCCGGATTGCAGAGGAAGCGGTGAAGCTGGTGGAGCCCGGAGACCGAATAGCTCTGGATGCCAGCACAACGGCATGGTATATGGCGGCGGGACTGCCGAACATTCCGCTAACGGTACTGACCAACTCGATCAAGGTTGCGGCCGAGCTGAGCTCAAAGGAGCAGATTCGTGTTATTGCCACAGGCGGGCAGCTTGCGTCGAAATCGCTGTCTTTTGTCGGGCCGCTCGCCGAACGTTCATTGGATGCGTATCACGTAGATAAAGTGTTTTTGTCCTGCAAAGGTGTGCATCTGAGTAAAGGCATCAGCGAGTCAAATGAACTACAGGCTCTGGTGAAGCAGAAGATGATTCATATTGCAGATGAAGTGATTCTGCTGGCAGACTCGAGCAAGTTTAACATTCAGGCGTTCACCCGAGTGGCGGCGATGGAAAGTGTGCATAAGGTGATTACGGATCAAGGCGTACTGGAAGAGCATGTTGATGCACTGAATGAGCTTCATATTACGTGTATACGTGTGTAGCCTGAATGCTTTTGAAGAATGACAACGAATATGCGAAAGCTCAATATAGAAAGGATCGATAGCAATGAAACATCCGTTTCACTTGAAAGCCGTATGGAATGGCGGGCGTAACAGTGAGGGTACGATTGATGCAGGGGGGTTGAAAACGGTCATTTCCATCCCGCAGGAGATGGGCGGGCCGGGCACTGGAACCAATCCTGACGAAATGCTGCTGGGTGCAGCGTCAACCTGTTATCTGATTACTTTGGCTGCAATGCTGGAGCGTTCAGGCATTACCCCCGATGAGCTGACGCTGGAGTCGGAGGCTACGGTGGATGTAACAGATAACGTATTTACGTATGAACGAATTGTTCATCGGCCGCGGATTGTGCTGCCGCTGGAAGCATCCGAGTCCGATCAGAGCAAGGCAGAGCGTCTGGCGCACAAAGCGGAAGCCTCCTGTATGATATCCCGCGCTGTAGCAGGTAATGTGGTGATGGAAACGCAGCCTGTGATTATAACCACTGGTGCTGACGCAGTGTGATATAATGGGGGATAGGCGACAATATTCGTCATTTGTGCAAAATAAGGAGAAATTCAGGATGAAAAACCGGAAGCGCAAACCTAATCGACTGGCACGTTTGACTCGTGCGATGAAGCTGAATTTTCTCAAACTTTTACGTGCTCCGGGTGGTGCTCACAAGGTGTCTACCGGATTTGCCATAGGTTTCGGTCTTGAACTGATTGTGATCTCGACCGCATCCCTCATTTATCTTGTGTTTTATCCGATTGTGCGTTTGTCTGGAGGTTCCATGCCAGCAGCCATTGTGGGCAATGTCGTGGGCAAGCTGACGTTTCTGCCTATTGTTCTGATGCCGCTTGCGAAGCAGATTGGTTCATGGATTTTGCCAGCTCACAGTATGGGGCAGGGTCCTGTGCATGAGAGTGCATGGATGGAATTGTTTCGTGGTAACTGGTCAGCAGTAAGTGAACTGCTGCTGGGCGGGCTGGATATTTTGACGGGCATGAGTGTGTTTGGCCTGATTCTGGGCATCATTTCGTACTTCGTCGTTAAATTCTTCTATGTCAGAGCATTGCATCGGCGGCACGAACGCCGGGTGGAGAAGCGCCGCCAAGCAGCGAACGCTTCCGGTGCTGCCACAGCGCCTGTGCTGATCAGGAAAACATCACAATCATAATCGGCAGGATGAGCATGGATGCTGCGGTTGTCCACAGAATGCAGCGAGAGACAAACTGCGGGGATGCTCCGAACTGTTCAGCCAAAATAACCGCGTTCACTGCCGTTGGCATAGACGCCAGAATAAGCAGCACCGGGAACAAGGTTCCCTCGACGTGCAGTGCTTTCAGAATAAGCCAGGACAGGAGCGGTGCTGCCGCCAGCCGCACGACGAGTCCGGCCCAGAACGCCCGGCGAACGTTAGCCTGCCATGGCTCGCGGTCTCCTTTGGAACGCAGCATCTGCGCGCCCAGAATGGCAAGCACGATCGGTGCATAACCTGTGGCAACCATGGACACGCCACCATCCAGTGCCTCAGGTAAACTGATGCTGAAGGTTCTCAGCAGGATCGCAATCACAGCTGCATATATTGTGGGCATGCGGAATACGGACCCGATGGCCTTTTTGACCGTGAATTCCGATCTTGCCGCGAAGAAAATACCTACGGTATTTACGATAATCATCTGTCCAATAACATATACCGAAGCCTTGTCCAGTCCAAGCTTACCGAAGGCAAGCAGCACGAGCGGGAGCCCGTAATTGACACAGTTCGTAAATGTCGATACGAGGGTGAGGCCTGCTTTTTCCGGTGCACCCAGACCAAAAATCCGGCTCAGCAGCTCGGCAAGGGCCCAGAGGGCAATCAGATTAAGAATCGAGAACCAAAAGGTGCTGGTGACATCCGTCCATGTGATCTCTGCATGCAGCAAGGTATGGAAAATGAGCGCAGGACTCAAAATATAGAGTGAAAATGCCGATAGCGGCCGCGTATCCCAGGCTTTGAAATGTTTTAACAGCATTCCGCCTATGACAGGCAGGGATATGGGGAGAAATACATGGTAGAGCGTCACTACAAATGAGGTAAACAATCTGTTCAGTCCTTTCCGGTTGAAAAACCTATCTTATCATATCAGGAATTGCATTTCAGTTGAATGCCTGACTGTTGACACGTACGGAGAATACCCTTGTTTGGCGCTGGAAATAGACTGACTGAGGGCAGTGAGCACCGTGCCTCTGATTGCTATTTTGATATGACAGATTTATTATAGAAGAGGTGCAGCAAGACTACATACACATAAAGGAGGAAACTGTAATGAGTGAATCAAAACGTTTGCTTGTATTAGTGGGCTCTTATGCCGAAGCGGAAAATGAGGGCATTTACGCATATGAATTAAATGAGGACACAGGCAGTCTGGCGAAGCTGGACGGCATTGCAGGTGTGAAAAATCCGACATTTGTTAACGTGAACGCAGAAGCGAACAAGCTGTATGCGATTGGTGAAACGGCATCTGCCGAAGGCAATAAAATGTCAGAAGCGGTGGCGCTGAGCGTTGATCCTTCGACAGGCAAGCTGACGCTGCTGAATCGCAATGATTCCATCTCTGCTCCGCCTTGCCATATTCAACGGGACCCCTCCGGTAAATATTTGATCCTGTCCAGCTATCACGGCGGACTGGTAGGACTTCAGGAGCTGACGGACAACGGCGAGGTTGGTGCGCTTCTGGACGAAAAGAAACATGAAGGTCATGGCGCACATCCTGAACGTCAGGACAAGCCGCATGTGCACTCCGCATTTTTCAGCCCGGACGGCAAATATATGATGGTACAGGATCTGGGCGCAGATAAAATTGCGATCTATTCCATCGATGCAGCGAGTAACGAGCTTGTGCTGCACAATGAAACGAAGACACATCCAGGTGCAGGACCACGTCACTTGGCGTTCCACCCGAACGGTCAGTTTGCGTATGTGATCAATGAAGTGGATTCTTCGATCACATCCTACAAGTATGATGCGGCGGCGGGCACGTTGACAGAGATCTCTAACATTTCCACTCTGCCTGACGGTTATGATGGCGCGGAGAACACAACAGCAGAGATCACTGTTTCCAATGATGGTCGCTTTGTGTATGGTTCCAACCGTGGACATGACAGCATCGTGGTGTTCGCGGTAGATGCAGACAAAGGCCATCTGACCCTGGTGGAGCATGTCTCCGCAGAAGGACAGCACCCGCGTCATTTCGCTTTGACACCAAACGGTAAAATGCTGATCGCAGCCAACCGTGATACGAACAACATGGTCACATTCACTGTGGATCAAGAGAGCGGTCGTCTGAAATATACAGGTCACAGCACAGGTGTATCCAAGCCGGTATGTGTAAAGCCCGTTTATCTGTAATTTGAAACAGGTTTAAATTCAATAAAATCAATCTCTATACATTAGGCTTGTACAGGTATAGAGATGCAACGTGAACCCCGCCTTGAACATAGGCGGGGTTTTCTTTCTTCTAAAGGTTATCCGACTTGAGGTGATCAACAAGAAGATTACTGGATATTGTTCATCTGTGATTTGCAAGTCATCGTAAGAGACATAAAAGATTCATAAGTGATTCATAAGTAGGTCGGATGTAGTTTCGATGAAGCGCTCGGTTTAATCCTAAAAAATCATATGAAGTTCATTTAAGTTCATATAACAAGGTATTAATTTCATTGGTTTCTTCCACGTAACTACCTCACTTCAAAGTGCGTACTTCCTGAAAAGACTGCTGGGGTCTACAATTTAGTCATACTTGAACAACAAAGGAGAAAAAAATAATGAAATTGCAGCTCGCACTTGATTTGGTTAACATCCCTGATGGAATTGCACTGGTTAAAGAGGTTGAATCCTATATTGATATCGTCGAGATCGGTACACCGATCATTATTAACGAAGGGCTGCACGCTGTTAAGGCGATGAAAGAGGCCTATCCTAATCTGCAGGTGCTGGCGGACCTGAAAATTATGGACGCTGGTGGTTATGAGATTATGAAGGCAGCCGAGGCGGGTGCAGACCTCATCACCGTTCTGGGTGCAAGCAACGATATGACGATCAAAGGCGCAGTCGAGGAAGCAAAAAAACAAAACAAGGAAGTTCTCGTTGACATGATCAACGTTCCTAACCTGGAACAACGTGCACGTGAAGTTGACGCGCTGGGCGTAGACTACATCTGCGTTCATACGGGGTATGATCTGCAAGCGGTTGGACAAAGCCCGTTCGAAGACCTGCAAACGATCAAAGGTGCGGTAAAAAACGCAAAAACCGCAGTTGCTGGCGGTATTAAGCTGGACACATTGCCAGAAGTAATCAAAGCACAGCCTGATCTTGTTATTGTTGGCGGTGGTATTACTGGACAAGCGGATAAGGCAGCAGTGGCCTCTGAAATGCAGCGTCTTGTAAAACAAGGGTAAGCTCATGAGCAGCAGACAATACGCCGAAGTGATCCTCAAGGAATTGGGACGCACGTTAAGTCAGCTTGATGATACGGAAATGCAGACGTTGGCGGAGCAGCTGCTGGCGGCGAAGCGGATTTTTGTAGCCGGTGCAGGCCGTTCGGGTCTGATGGGCAAGGCATTTGCGATGCGATTGATGCAGATGGGACTTGAGGTGTACGTAGTAGGTGAGACGGTGACGCCAGGCATCAGTTCAGCGGATTTTCTGCTGTTATGCTCCGGTTCCGGAGAGACGGGCAGTCTGGCATCTATGGCCCAGAAAGCGAGTGGAGCGGGTGCATCCGTAGGTTTAATCACAATTAAGCCTGAGTCCACAATTGCCCGGTTGGCGCAGACGGTTGTTGTTGTTCCAGCTTCGGCCAAAGAGGATACAGCAGCAGCCGGAGGAGATGTGACGATGCAGCCGATGGGCTCTTTGTTTGAACAAAGTCTGCTGATCGGTATGGATGCCCTGATTCTCACCATCATGGAGATGAAAGGCATGACAGGTGCCGACATGTTCAGCAAACATGCCAATCTGGAATAGCTTTTAGAAAGAAACCCCTGACTGAGATGAGGCTATAAAAATAAGAAGCAGGTCGTGATCTTTGCTGATGCAAAGGTTGCGGCCTTTTCTGGTGAGAAGGGGGGCCTCGCTTTTCATTACGAAGCTGCTATAGTACAATAAATGATTAGACATGAAGTAATAAAGATGAAGTAATAAAGATGCTGTACAGCGGGCGTGCGGAAAGCAGGCTTGGAATTCAGCATGGTTTAAATCTGAATTATTTCAGAATTACTATAGAGGTATCCGTTTAAGAGAATAAAGGGGGCTTGGATGATGGCATCTGAGGTCAAGGAACGTATTAATCTGAAAGAAATCAACTGTGAGAAGGAACTGACGCTGGCGGTGATTGGCGGCAAGTGGAAGCTCATTATTTTGTGGCATCTGGGTCTTGAGGGCACGAAGCGATTCAGTGAGCTGAAACGTCTGATTCCCCATATTACACAGAAGATGCTGACCAATCAGCTGCGTGAGCTGGAGGAGGACAAACTGGTGGAGCGCAAGGTGTATGCCGAGGTTCCACCGCGAGTGGAATATTCCCTGACGGATCATGGGGAGAGTCTGATGCCCGTACTGCACGCCATGTATAACTGGGGCAAAAACTATGGAGAGAATGTGATTTGGAAAGACCTTTAAAAGAAGGATTTAACCCAATGTCATGAAGGGACTTAACTCTTTGTCATGAAAAGAATTAATAAATGTCATGAAGGGGGTTAACCTAGTGTCGTGGAAAGATCTATTTAAATTTCACGAAAAGTTTTAACCAAACGTCAGGGAACTGGACACGTCCAGTGCTTGGCGTTTTTTTATCTTTTTAGAGGGAATGAAAAGAAACGGTTGGTTGGAATCTGAAAGCATAGCCGTTTAATAATTATCAAAAGTCCTTTCATAATCTCGTCCATGAATTGCCGCCACGTTATTGTGATACGTTGCTGACCCCGCTAACGAATCCAGGAAACGTTATTTACACAATTTAGACCCTCCTGAAATTCTAACGATTTCACGAGACGCTATTTGGCCAAAATGACGTCATTCCCGCCACTTTTGCATGGTTTCCAGCGAAATAGCGTTCCTACAAATCGTTAGATTTTCAAACGACCCAATTTGCACGGAATAAGGCTTCTGGGAATCGTTAGCGGCCTGAGCGAGTCACATCACCTGATATCGGCGGGCTTGAGATGGCTCACATCCACCTAACTGCTCTGATGCTCAGCCGTGCGGCCAAGCCTACATGCTTTTTACCAAACTGACTGCTCTTTCCTGCCAAACTGGCTGACAACCAACGAACAACAAATGCTGTTGGTTAGTTCGATTGAACGCAGCTGAAGCAAGCCGACTAATCCAGCTTGATCTTCTATTAACGAACCCGGCTCGACCTTCTACAAACGAACTCAGCTCACTTCTGTATAAGATGAACGATTCATTTTCACGTAACGGAGAGGAGGAGAGGACAAAAAAACTAAAAAACTGAGCGGACACCTGAAAGGTTTCTGTAAGAAAGCTACATTTAAAGCATAGCATGCGCTTATCACCGGATCTTCCCCTGTGGAAAAAGAATTGAAAAATACCGGGGATAACAGCTACTCTCCAGGTTGTTCTATCATCGGAGTGATGCCGTAAAAACCTCAGAGTGGATTGTATAAGATCTCGGAGTGGATCGTGTAAAATTTTTAGTTCAACTCTTATAGCCGGGATTGATTTGTACTTGTAAACCAAAAGACTCATTCTCAGTTCATGTCATGTATAGATAAGCAGAGTATGATACGATGAGAGATATTGGAAAAGTTTGAAAGAAGAAGCTTATGATTTTAAGTATGATGTGAAGAAGTATGGTGGAATGTTGAGAAAAAGTATGGAGGAATGTTAAAGAAGAAGTATGATGGACTGTTGAGAAAAAGTATGATGGATTGTTGAAGAAGAAGTATGTAAGGAATGTTGAAAGAGTATGAAAGCATGTTGAGGAGGATTATGTTATAGATTTCAAGAAGAAAAACGATGAAGGATGAAGAACGAAGGAGCAAGCTGATGATGAATATAGGGAAGGAGACAGTGAAAATGGTGAAAATACGTACACGTGCCGAGGTTATGGAGGAAGCTACCTGGGATCTGCGAGACTTGTTTGCAACAGATGCGGAATGGGAGCAGGAGCTCATGTCCCTGCCTGAGGCTGCTGCTCATATCGAGACATTCCAGGGTTCATTGGGTCAAGGTGCACAGCAACTGCTCGCTTGTCTGGAAGCTCGTGAAGTTCTGCAGGAGCGGATTGGCAAAGCTGCTGCCTATGCCCGTTTGAAGCAATCGGAGGACAGCATCAACCCGGCAAACATTGTGAATGCTGCCAAAGCAGGAGATATTGTGTCCAGTCTGTCTTCAAGTCTGTCCTTTATCTCTTCCGAGATTGTCTCGCTGCCGGACGGTACGATCGAGCGGTATGTAGAGGAGCTCCCGGCTCTGGAGCCGTACAAGCGCAGCCTGGAGCGATTGATTGCGGAAAAAGCACATCGCCTTTCACCGGAAACGGAGAAGGTGCTTGCTTCACTCAGCGAGGTCTTGGATTCACCATATCGAATCTATCAGCGCGGTAAGCTGGCAGATATGACGTTTGAGGAAGCGCTCAATGGTGAGCATGAATCCCGTCCGCTATCCTGGTCTTTATACGAAAATAATTATGAGATGTCAGCAGATACAGAGCTGCGTCGATCGGCTTATGCTGCATTCAGCGAATCATTGAATAGCTATAAAAACACATTTGCCGAAGGATACGCCGCCGAAGTGAAGAAACAAGTGGTGTTATCCCGGCTGCGCGGATATGACGACGTAACGGATATGCTGCTTGCTCCGCAGCAAGTGAGCAGGGAGATGTACAATAACGTGCTTGATATTATTCAAAAGGAGCTTGCTCCGCATATGCGCAGACTGGCTGCGCTGAAAAAGCGTGAGCTTGGACTCGACAAGCTGATGTTCTGTGATCTCAAGGCTCCGCTTGATCCCGAATTCAGTCCGGCCATTACATATGATGAGGCCTGCACGCTGATTCGTGAAGCTTTGGAAGTGCTCGGTTCCGAGTATGGAGAGATTGTAGAACGGGCCTTTACTGAACGTTGGGTGGATTACGCGGAAAATGCAGGCAAATCTACGGGAGCATTCTGTTCCTCCATTTATGGTGCACACTCTTACATTTTGATCTCTTGGGCGAATAACATGCGCGGGGCGTTTACGCTGGCCCATGAGGTTGGGCATGCAGGTCATTTCATGCTGGCTGGCAAGTATCAACGACTGATAAATACACGTCCATCTCTTTATTTTATAGAAGCGCCTTCGACGATGAACGAGATGCTGCTGGCAGATCACCTGCTCAAGCGTTCCGATAACCCGAGAATGCGGCGTTGGGTCATTTTACAATTGCTTAATACGTATTATCACAATTTCGTTACCCATCTGCTCGAAGGTGAGCTGCAGCGCAGGGTGTACGCACTTGCCACCGAGGATACACCCATCACGGCGAAGACGTTAAGTGAGCTGAAAGGTGCAGTCCTCTCGGAGTTCTGGGGTCCTGAACTCATTGTTGACGAAGGAGCCAAGCTCACCTGGATGAGACAGCCGCATTATTATATGGGTCTGTATCCGTATACATATGCAGCCGGTTTAACCGCGTCAACAGCAGCTGCCCAGAAGATCAGGGAGGAAGGTCAGCCTGCGGTAGAGCGCTGGCTTGAAGCACTGAAAGCTGGCGGCAGCCTGGAGCCGCTGGAGCTGATGAAGCTGGCAGGGGTGGACATGTCACAGCCTGAGCCGATTCGCACAGCTGTTGCTTATGTTGGCACACTTGTTAACGAACTTGAACGTCTGTATTCGTAATCCGGCTCATATAGTATAAGGACAAGGCAGAGCGGGTTATCTGCATGCACTGTTCTCTGAGCGGGGATTGGTGAACTGTAATTTTGCAGATGGAAAGGAACGATGTATTATGGCGGTGACGGACTTATTCTCATCCTTGGGCCGATTGAGTATAGATGGCTTCGGAGGTTTTGATGATATGAGTGGTGTACCGGGATTTGAGGGCAATCAGAGCGGCTTTTTTTCGGGCTTTAATGAATTTGGAGCCATGGGTGCATTTGTTCAAATTGTTATCGCCATTGTGTTTCTGGTGGTAGCGGGCGGCATCGTTTATGCTATTTTTTCCGGTGTTCGCACTTGGTCCTCCAACAATGCGGCTACGGTGCTGACACTGCATTCCAGAGTGGTGACCAAACGAACCGAGGTTAGTGGGGGAAGCGGAGACAGCAGCGCTACAACGAGGTACTATGCAACCTTTGAGTTTGATAACGGGGAGCGGGTGGAGCTGAATGTTGGCGGGCAGATGTACGGTATGCTTGTGGAGCAGGATCGTGGCATGCTGACGTATCAGGGCACCCGCTTCAAACATTTTGAACGGGATATCCAGCCGCAGTCCGGGCAAACCGAAACCAGAAGTGGGCAGTTTTATATGTAGAAGCATGCAGCGGCTCCTCCCCAACAGGGAGCGGGCCGTTTTGTTGTGGGAGCAGAAAAGCGAATTCATGGGTATTCAAACGCTTACAATGATGATATACTCAGAAAATAAAACTAAACAGTATTAAACAAACATAAACAAACAATTTTCGAGGTATAAGTAAAGAGTTACGGGCGTTGATGCTTGAAACTATAACGTGCCGAAAAGGTGGGAAAAGCATTGAGTGTACTTGCTTATGATTTGGGTGCAGGCAGCGGCAGGGCCATACTCGGGCATTTGAACGATCGAGGCATGGAAACCCGCGAAATTCATCGTTTCAAAAATGAACCGGTGAAGGTTGGCGAGCGTATGCATTGGGATATTTTGCGGCTGCATCATGAAGTGCTTCAGGGATTGACGCTTGTAAAACAGCACGGTGAAGTGCCTGAAAGTTTGGGAATCGACTCCTGGGGTGTGGATTTTGGTTTGCTGGGCAGCGGCGGCGAACTGCTTGGCAACCCCTATCATTATCGTGATATACAGTTTAATGGCATGATGGATCAGATTTGTCAGGAAGTATCGGCAAAACGTATTTTTGAACGTACAGGCATACAGTTTCTGCCGTTTAACACCTTATATCAGCTGGCAGTGCTGAAACGGAGTGCGTCTCCGCTGCTGCGTGAGGCTGAGCGTTTTCTGATGATTCCTGATCTGCTGCGTTATTTCCTCACTGGAGAAGCGGTGAATGAGTTCACCAATGCTACCACTACCCAGCTCTACAATCCGATGCTTGCCGAGTGGGACGGGGAATTGCTTGACCATATTGGTGTCTCCAGGCAATGCTTCGGTGAAGTTGTAATGCCGGGTACTTCGGTTGGACAGCTGCGCAGCAGCATACGCCATGAACTGGGTCTTGCATCCATTCCTGTCATTGCAGTAGCAGAGCATGATACCGGCTCCGCTGTCGTGGCGGTTCCGGCGACGGAACGAGCGTTTGCTTACCTTAGCTGCGGAACATGGTCACTGATGGGCACCGAACTGAATCAGCCTGCGATAAGTGCCGAGAGTCTTGCGCTGAACTTTACCAATGAGGGTGGAGCGGGAGGCACGTATCGCCTGCTCAAAAATATTATGGGGCTCTGGATTTTGCAGGAAAGCATGCGTCAGTGGGAGCGCGAAGGAAAAGGCATCAGTTATGCAGCTTTGCTGGCGAAGGCAGAGGCAACGCCTCCGTTTGCGAGCTTGTTTGACCCGGATGATGATCTGTTTCTGCCCGCAGGAGATATGACGGAGCGCATTCGTCAGTATTGCCGCAACACGGGGCAGGTGGTACCCGAGGATCAAGGTAGTATAGCTCGTGCCATCCTGGAGAGTCTTGCGCTCAAATACCGCAGAGTACTGGAATGGACAGAACAGCTGTCAGGTCAGTCCTTCCATGGTTTACACATGGTGGGCGGAGGCATTCAGAACCAGCTGCTGTGCCAGTGGACGGCAAACTCGATCGGCAAGCCGGTATGGGCCGGGCCAGCGGAGGGGAGTGCCATCGGCAATATGGCCGTGCAATGGATGGCGAGTGGGGCATTCAAGGATATATGGGAAGCACGCCGCGTCATTCGCGATTCATTTCCGGTAGCGGAATATGAGCCACAGGACAGATCCGTATGGGCGGAAGCTTATGAGCGATTTATGCGAATCACGGCTGCCGCATCCCCTGTATCACCAGATTCAGACAGCGGGAGCGAGGTGTAGAGATGCTGGCGGCAGAGCGATATGACCGAATTGTGGAACTTGTGAATATCAAGGGCAGCATGCGTGTATCAGAGCTCAGCGAGCGCTGCAGTGTAACGGAAGAAACCATTCGCAGGGATCTGGACCGGCTGGAGCAGGCCGGGCGACTGCGCAGGTCACACGGAGGCGCCGTCAGTGTGAAGGAGGATCAGCCGGAGATTCCTTATCGAATTCGGGAAACGACACATGCGCTGGAGAAAAAACGGATTGCAGATGCAGCCTTGGCCTTCATTGCAGCGGGAGATCGTATTTTGCTGGATGCCAGCACGACGGCAGGGTACATGGCAGCCAATATGCCGGATATACCGCTGACGGTGCTGACCAATTCCATTCAAGTCGCTACGGAGCTGAGCAGCCGGGACAACATCGAGGTCATCTCCACTGGAGGACAATTGGCGGCTCGCTCTTTATCCTTTGTTGGCCCGCTGGCAGAGCGTTCACTGGAAACCTACCATGTTGACAAACTGTTCTTGTCCTGCAAGGGGGTTCATGTGGAGAGCGGCGTCATCAGTGAATCAAGTGAACTCCAGGCCAGATTGAAACAGAAGATGGTGGGAATCGCGGATCAGGTGATTCTGCTGGCGGATGCAAGCAAGTTTGGTATTCGGGCTTTCGCACGTGTAACGGGACTGGAGGCGGTGCACACCATCATTACGGATCAGCCTTTGAGTGAAGAGCAGAAGTCCTTGTGTAGTGCCTATCATCTGGAGGTCCATACGGTGTAACGGAAACAGGATGCGGCTGGCTTGATTCGGACATTCGTTGATGTCAATAAAGCAATGAGCGGCTGCTTTTCAGTATAAGCGGCATGAACAATATATTGGTTAAGTCGGAGGTGGGATGATGAAGGTTTCGAAGCAAGAGAAGATGAAGGTTTCCTTGTTTATAACCTGTCTCAGCGATGCCATCTATCCCCAAGTGGGAGAGGCGATGGTTCGTTTGCTGGCGGCCTACGGTGTTCAATTGGAATTTCCGCAGGTGCAGACCTGCTGTGGGCAGCCCTCCTATAACAGTGGATACTGGGATGAGACAAGAACAGCGGCCAAAACCATACTGGAAGCGTTTGATGACAGTGATTTTGTTGTCTGTCCATCAGGCTCATGCACTTATATGATTCACCATTATCCCGAGCTGTTTGCAGAGGAGCCGATCTGGCTGGAAAAAGCGAAACGGCTTCAGGACAAGGCGTATGAATTTACGCAGTTTCTTGTGCAGGTGCTGGGCATTACCGATATCGGAGCTTCCTTTCCCCATAAAGTAACATACCATCCTTCTTGTCATGGCAGTCGTCTGCTCGGCGTGAAGGATGAACCGCTCGCCTTGCTTGCCAATGTCAGGGGACTGGAATTGGTTCCACTGCCTCACGCTGAAGATTGCTGCGGATTCGGAGGTACGTTTGCTATTAAAATGTCTGATATCTCGGGAGCGATGGTAACGGAGAAGGTGGACCATGTTAAAGAAACACAAGCGGAGGTGCTCGTCGGACTGGATATGGCCTGTCTGATGAATATTGCGGGCAATCTCAGGCATAGAAATGAACCTGTGCGCGTGATGCATCTGGCTGAGTTGTTATATGAAGGGGTGCAGACAAGATGAGCCAACCTGGCGTTATGGCTGAAACGGTCAAATCCCGAGCGGAATTGGCGCTGAATGATGATTTTCTTCGCAAAGCCGTGAAGTTTACAACAGAACGTTTGCGTAACGGCAAGAAAGCCGCTTCGGAAGAGCATGGCAACTGGGAAGAGTGGCGGGAGCGAGGACGCCAGATTCGGCTGCATACGATCGCACATCTCGATTATTACTTGAATGAATTTGTGAACAACGCACGTGCGAACGGTGTGCATATTCATTTTGCAGACACTTCTGCAGAAGCGGCGGCCATTGCGCTGGATATTGCCGAGCACAAGCAGGCTTCAAGCGTGGTCAAATCCAAATCCATGGTTTCCGAGGAAGTGCATCTTAACCATGTGCTGGAGGAGGCTGGCATTGAAGCGATCGAAACTGATCTTGGCGAATATATCATTCAGCTTGCGGGTGAAGCCCCGTCTCATATCGTTATTCCAGCCATTCACAAAAACCGGTATCAGATCGCAGAGCTATTGTCCAAAGAAGCCGGTGAAGTGCTGGAGCCGGATACAACCGTGCTTGCCGGGTTTGTTCGCAAGAAGCTGCGCGAGAAATTTCTGGAGGCCGACATCGGCTTGACGGGCTGCAATTTTGCTATAGCTGAGACGGGCTCGATGGTTTTATTTGAAAATGAAGGCAATGCCCGCATGGTATCTACCGTTCCCCGGACTCAGATTACACTTATGGGCATGGAACGGATTATCCCGTCCTGGGCAGACCTGGAGGTGATGGCTACTCTGCTGCCACGTTCGGCTACCGGACAAAAGCTTACGATGTACATGTCCGGCATTACAGGTCCTCGCCGCACGGCAGATGGAGACGGACCTGACGAGATGCACATCATTATCGTGGACAACGGCCGTTCGCTGCAGCTTGGTGATCCCGAGTTCCAGGAGCTGCTGAATTGTATACGCTGCGGAGCCTGTCTTAATGCCTGTCCAGTGTATCGCCATATTGGCGGCCATGCCTACGGCGGGACCTACAGCGGACCTATTGGGGCAGTGCTGACCCCGGCATTAAACGGCAACATTGATGAATGGAATGATATCGCGAGTGCATCCAGTCTGTGCGGGGCCTGTTATGAAGCGTGCCCTGTCAAAATTCCACTGCATGACATGCTCGTCTATTTGCGCAGGCGCAAGGTGGAGGACGGCCATGGAAACAAGCTGGAAACGATGGGCATGAAGGGCTTCGCTGCTGTAGCGGCGAACTCCAAACGTTTCGCTGCTGCGATCCGGCTGGGACAGCTGGGACAGAAGGCTGTGGTGCGGAACGGGGGCATTACGTTAAAGCTTGGGCCGCTGAAAGGCTGGAACACCTACAGAGTGGCTCCAAGTCTGGCGAAAAAGTCCTTCCGGCAGCAGTGGAGCAAGCTGGAGCAGGAACTGAGTCAGCAGCCTACGGTTATGGATTCCGCTGTACATGAGCGAATGCAGCAGATCATCCGCGAGCGCGGTGAAGGGGGCGGGAAGCATGGAAAGTGAGCATCGGCAATGGCTGGAAGCCATGGAGGTAAAATCAAAGCGCAGGCAGGAGCAGTTCATGGAGGACATCGCTGCTAAGTTAAGAAGACCCAGACAGCGCAGCGCACCAGCTCATGCTTTTCGAGGGGCCCCGGACTTCTGGAACGAGCTGGAATGGGATTTGGAGAAGCGAATTCAGGCGTTTACAGATAACTTTGTCAGTGTGGGTGCCCATATCGCGAGGGTTCAGAGCATGGACGAGGTTGCACAATTTATCACCAATAAAACACATGAATTAAGTGCCAGATATCTGATTCGTCAGAATGAGCAGGCACTGACCGCTCTGGGACTGGAGGAAAAGCTTTCGCATGTACAGGTCTCTGTCTGGAACAGTGAGCCTGGTGTGAACTGGAGAGCACGGGCGGCAGAAGCGGATATTGGTGTAGTGATGGCTGATTATGCCACAGCCTATACAGGCTCGGTTACCGTGCTTTCTTCCCCGGAGAAAGGCCGCTCCGTCAGCTTGCTGCCAACGGTGCTGATTTTGATCATTCCGGTCGAGAGGCTGCACACCAGATTGGGTGAGACACTGGATCGCTTTGACGAGGCGGGAAGAGAGCAGCTGCCTGCGGGCATTCACTTTATATCCGGTCCCAGCCGTTCCTCCGATATCGAAAATGATCTGACCATCGGAGTTCACGGCCCCGGAATTGTTTACGGTCTAATTGTAGGCTAGCAGGGCTGAGTAGCATATAAATGTTGAATTTCATGACTGTCCCGATGGCGTTTTATCGCCATGGACAGTTTTTGCATTTTTTTACATATATCAAAACGAGCCTCAGGACCTACGACTTTGGTGGAGTTGAAGATTGAAACGGTAGATGCTATTGTAAAGATACATAAAGAGAAACGCCCATTTTTTTTACTCGAAAATGACTGGATTACGAATTTGGTCAATCGGTACTGTCAGTAATATTTTAGAAATACGATTGATCATGCATCAAGTAAAATGGGAGTCACCATGCTATAAGCCGAAGGGGAAATGCACGCAAGGTTGCTATGTCGCAGCACTCATCATTTACATTTTTTGATAAAAAGAAGGAGTGAGAGTTATGCCATCCGTTTCTGTGCCTCAACCCAAAAAGTACGGTCCACTGGGTAATCTGCCCCATCTGGATCTGGAGAAGCCAACGCAATCTCTGGTCAAATTAGCAGAAGAATATGGTCCTATTTTTCGAATGGAGTATGCAGGGCGAAGTGAGCTGTACATTTCAAGCGAGAAGTATGTAGCCGAAGCCTCGGATGAATCCAGATTTGATAAAAGAGTATGGGCACCGCTTGCCAAGGTACGTGCTTTTGCAGGAGATGGGCTGTTCACGAGCCGTACAGATGAACCTAACTGGAAAAAAGCGCATAATGTGCTGCTCCCCAGCTTTAGCCAGCGGGCAATGCAGGGTTATCATACGAAAATGGTGGACCTTGCTGTGCAGCTTGTCCAGAAGTGGGCAAGACTGAATCCGGATGAGACGGTCAATGTGCCTGAGGACATGACTCGGCTTACGCTGGATACGATCGGTTTGTGCGGATTCAATTATCGTTTTAACAGTTTTTATCGGGAAGAGCCACATCCCTTTATTGGAAGCATGGTCCGTGCGCTTGATGAATCGATGAGCTCGCTGCAGCGTTTGCCTTTGCAGGATAAGCTGATGTTCGCCAAAAAGAAGCAATTTAAACAGGACATTCGCTCTATGTTCGAACTGGTGGATCACATCATTGCAGAGCGCAAGGCGCATCCGCAGGAAGATGCAGACGATCTGCTATCCCACATGCTCAGTGGTAAAGACCCGGAAACCGGGGAAACGCTGGATGATGAGAACATCCGTTATCAGATCATTACGTTTCTGATTGCAGGACATGAGACGACAAGCGGTTTGTTATCCTTTGCGGTATATTATTTGATGAAAAATCCCGATAAGCTGGCAAAGGCTCAGGCCGAAGCGGATCGGATTCTGAAAGATCCGGTTCCAACCTATAATCAGGTTCGGCAGTTAAAGTATGTGCGTATGGTGCTGAATGAAGCGCTGCGTCTGTGGCCAACAGCCCCGGCATTTTCTCTGTATGCGAAGGAAGATACAGTGCTCGGAGGTCAATATCCGCTGCAGAAGGGCGACAGCGTTAACGTGTTGATCCCCAGATTGCACCGGGACAAGGAAGCCTGGGGGCACGATGTGGAGGAATTCCGGCCTGAGCGCTTCGAAGACCCGAGTAAAGTACCGCATAACGCCTACAAGCCGTTTGGCAACGGACAGCGTGCATGTATCGGACAGCAGTTTGCCCTTCAGGAAGCAGCGCTTGTGCTGGGCATGGTACTGAAGCATTTTGATTTCATTGACCACATGAATTATCAGCTCGATGTCAAGGAATCTTTGACGCTTAAACCGGATCATTTCATCATTCGTGTGCGCGCTCGTGGAGGGCAGCCAGTGATGGCTGTGCCTGGTGGCGGTGGTGCGGTGCAAGAATCGACTTCAGCAGCCAAAAAGAGTGAAATGCAGGTTGTGTACTCACACGATACACCCTTGCTTGTATTGTACGGGTCCAATCTGGGTACGGCGGAAGGCATTGCTCGTGAAATCGCTGATACTGCCACGTACCAGGGCTTCCGCAGCGAAGTGGCTGCCCTGGATGAACGGGTAGGCACACTTCCAAAAGAAGGGGCTGTCGTTATTGTCAGTGCATCGTATAATGGTCAGCCGCCGAGCAATGCGAAAAAGTTTGTAGAATGGATCGAACAGGCGGATAGCGACGCCTTTAAGGGTGTGAAGTATACAGTGCTGGGTTGTGGTGACCATAACTGGGCCAGCACGTATCAGCGCATTCCACGTCTGATTGATGAGCATCTGTCCTCACGCGGGGCGAAGCGGCTTTCCTCCCTTGGTGAATCGGATGCCAGTGGTGATTTCGAGAAGCAGGTGGAGGATTGGACCGAACAATTATGGCCAGACCTTGCGCGTACGCTGGAGCTGAAGCTGAATACCCGGTCCAATAATGAACGCAGCTCCCTGTCCGTGCAATTTGTTACCGGGATGGCTGTTACGCCACTGGTAGATACGTATAATGCTCATACAGCTTCCATCGTGGAGAACAGAGAGCTTCATGACGAGGGCAGCGAACGCAGTACAAGACATCTTGAGATTCAGCTGCCGGAGGGCATCACATACAAGGAAGGGGATCATCTGGGCATACTGCCGAAAAATTCACCTGAGCTTGTGGAACGTGTACTTCGCCGCTATGGTTTTACGGGCGCGGAACATCTGGTACTGGATGCATCAGGCCGAAGTGCAGCTCATCTTCCGTTACAGCAGCCAGTGAATCTGTACGATCTGCTCAGTCATAGCGTGGAGCTGCAGGAAGCAGCAACGCGCGCACAACTGCGAGAGCTTGCCGCCTACACTGTTTGTCCTCCGCACAAGAAGGAGCTTGAAGCGCTGCTGGATGAATCGTTGTATATGGAGAAAGTACGTAACAAACGTATATCCATGCTTGATTTTTTGGAAAAGTATGAAGCCTGTGAATTGCCGTTTGAACGTTTTCTTGAATTGCTGCCTTCATTAAAGGCCAGATATTATTCCATCTCCAGTTCACCGCAGGTACAGTCGACGCAGGCGAGTATCACGGTAAGTGTAGTGCAAGCACCTGCATGGAACGGTAAAGGCATCTATAAAGGCGTAGCATCCAATTATCTGGCGGGTTTGGAGGCTGGTGATGAGGTTGTGATGTTTGTCCGCACCCCTGAATCCGGCTTCCAGCTGCCAGAACGCTCAGAGGTACCGATTATTATGGTAGGTCCTGGAACCGGCGTGGCGCCATTCCGTGGTTTCCTGCAGGCCAGATATGTAATGAAGCAGCATGGGCAGAAGATTGGCGAGGCTCATCTCTACTTTGGCTGCCGCAATCCTGAACATGATTACCTGTACAAAAACGAGCTCGAAGCTGCAGAGCAAGAGGGACTTGTCCAGCTTCATACGGCATTCTCCCGCATTGACGGGCAAGAGAAGTGTTATGTACAGCATCGAATGAAGCAGGATGCTCAACTGTTGATCCCTTTGCTGGAGAGCGGTGCACACCTCTATATCTGTGGAGATGGCAGCCATATGGCTCCTGATGTGGAAGCAACACTCAAGCAAGCTTATGCCGATGTTCGAGGCAAAACTTCTGAAGAGGCACAGGTCTGGTTTGAGCAGCTGGAGGAGCAGGGCCGTTATGCCAAGGATGTGTGGGCAGGCAACTGAGCGGAGATACGGGTGTGTTGAGAGGTAACTGACGGAGGTCAGGTGGTGTGTTGTCACGATAAAATGATCCATGATCGTGGCATATTAACGACAGGTGGCATGCCACGCGGTGGGAACTGGAATGAACCGGTTCCCACCGCTTTTTGCTGGAGCCGTTTCAATTGAGCTTGGAAAAGGATACCTGCTCTAACGTTGGCGGATACAAGTACGTTTCAGCTTATAGCTTCGTCGGAAGGGGCGATAGATCGACTCCACACTGGAGAGTGGAAACAGAATGCGGGAAGGGACTCTGCCTTTGCCCTGCAGCTCGATATAGTCAATTCCCACACCCACCAGTCTGATATTCCGGAACGCGTTGCGGGAAGGGAAGGTCGTACGAATCCCTACTCTTTCACCTCTCCGCGTGCGCGGTATATCGAATACACGAATGGAATTCAGGCTCAGCGGAATAAATAATTGATGATTTACTTTGATAAAATTACGCGGGAATACCTTCTGAATGCGTCCAGGCTCCAGACCGGATCGCGGGGTGTTCAGTTCAGCGATATGCCCCTGGAATTGGGCCAAGCGCTGTTGAAGGGTTTTGCCTGTACGAAGATGATGCCAGCTCATAAGTCATCCTCCGTTCATCATTTATAGCTAGTATATGAATGAACAGGGGAGGAAGGTGAGCAATTGACAGCCCATGTTCGTAGTGCTCTGTTTATATTGAGCTTGGAAAAAGTGAATAAGGAAAAACGAATAAGAAAAGGTGCAAGCTAGAGATAAAACCTCTCTAAAGCTTGCACCTTTGTTCAGGTTCAGATAATCAGGTCTCAAAGACACGTAACGAGACTAAAATTGAACGAGCGTATCTACCTTGACCGGAAGACCGGTTGCAATTGCACGATTGGCTGCAATACCTGTCAAAATCGAACGGGCGCCGTCCACGTGATCTGCCGCGCGATGGAATGGATCTTCTGCCGGCTCACCAAACAGGTCGTTCAGCAGCACAGGATCACCGCCGCCGTGACCGCCTTCCTTTTCCTCCACTTCAACTTCATAAGGAGCACCGAACATGGGAAGCACACGTAGTGTTTTGCCGATTAATGCCCCTTCCTTACTCTTGTCACCCAGCGAGTTGACGTAGGACTGTTCTACAATGTTCATCTCCAACCGGCCTTTTGTGCCGTTGATGGCGATGTGATAACCTTCCCATGGCTGGTAAGCGACAAGGGAGTAAGTCAGAATGGCTTTGTTGCGATACTTGACAAGCACACCCATCGTATCTTCAATGTTGATGCCATCTCCGAATACACTTTGATCCCGCTGATATCCGTCCTCGGTTTCGGCATCCAGATACATCGATTTCAGATGTGCATCCGAATCCAGATGCAGGGCGAACGGGTCTTCCTGCGCAAGCGGGTTGCCTGTTGCACGATTATAAAATTGAGTCACGCCGCGATCCTCGGCGTTTTCTCTGCCGTAGAACATCAGATCTCCGAAGGCAAATACCGTCTCAGGCTGCGAACCGATCCAGAAGTTCACCAGGTCAAAGTGGTGAGTGGATTTGTGCACCAGCAGACCGCCGCTATTGCGCTTGTCCCGGTGCCAGCGCCGGAAATAATCTGCGCCGTGGCGGGTATTCAGCAGCCACTCGAAGTGCACGGAGGTTACTTTTCCAATCGTATCGTTCAGAATAAGCTCCCGGATTTTGGTGTGATGCGGTGCATAACGATAGTTAAAGGTTACGCGTACATGCTGTCCTGTACGTTTAACGGCGTCCAGAATCTCCTGGCATTTCTCTTCGTCAATGGTCATCGGTTTCTCGGTAACAACGTCACAGCCCAGTTCCATCGCACGAATAATGTACTTGTGATGCGTCCGGTCTACGCTGGTAACAATGACGTAGTCGGGCTTCTCTTGTTCAATCATCTGATCGAACTGATCTGCCGTGTATGTTGGCACTTCAGGGTAGTTATACTTTTCTCGCAGCAGCTGATTGGCATAATTCATACGAACCTGATTAATATCGCAAAAGCCGACGAGCTCGGAAGTTTCGCTGAAATCCCGGGTCAAGGCTCCATAGAAAAATTCAGCCCGGCCGCCAGTACCGACCAATACATATCGTTTCTTGTTACCCACGCATATCGCCTCCTTGAATATAGGTCTAGCCTATAACAAAGGAACACTTCTTTCGCCGCATTTTTTGCGTAACCGCTTTCAAACACCGCATATTTTGCTATAATTGTGGCAAAGGAGAGACCGAATATGACAGAAGCCATTCGTGCGGAATACCGGGATGAAACGGGTTATTTACATATGGAATACGATCGTCGTATCGGGTATTTTTCCATGACGGACGATCATTTTCATGACCATTATGAGCTTTATTACCTGCTGTCAGGTGAACGTATTTATTTTATCAAGGATCGCTCTTATCGGGTGAAGGCAGGTGATCTGGTGTTTGTCGATCGCAACACGGTGCATAAAACACTTGAAAGCGGCATGCCTGACCATGAACGGATTGTTCTGTATGTGAAGCCTGAGTTGTTTGCCGCAATGGCCGTTGAATCAGCATTGACAGATGCACTGACAGAGCCGTTTCGCTGGGATGTGCCGATTGTCAGGCTGCCCGCTCAGAGCGCGAAGGTGACTGAGGGAATTGTGACCGAAATACTGAAGGAGATGCGTCATCCTGATGAGGGTACGAGCATGGTGCTTCGTCACAGGACGCTAGAGCTGCTGCTTCATACGTATCGCTACCGTCACTTGGGCCGTATACATATGAGTGAGCAGGACCCTGTTCTTCACCCGAAGATCCAGACCGTAGTCCGCTATCTGAATGACCATTATGCTGCGGCATTGACATTGCCGGAGACCGCTGCCCGGTTTCGAATCAGTCCACATTATCTCAGCCGACTGTTCAAACAAACGACGGGTTTCACCTTCAGCGATTATTTGAATTTGCTGCGGGTAAAGGAGGCTCAGCGTCTGCTGCGTGAAACGGAGCAATCCGTCACAGACATCGCCCTGCTTGCGGGATTCGGGAATTTTTCACATTTCGGCAAGGTGTTCAAGCGTATCGTGCAGTTGTCGCCCAGAGCGTACAGGCAGGAGTTCAAGAGCGGTATGGGGTCAGGAAAATAAAATCAAAACCAGGGGTATATCAAGTTTTGGTGCATTGTGCAAACAACTTTCATGTTATACATCGCATTATATAATCATGTCAGGATGTATTTTATTTAATTGTACATAAAGGAGATGGAATGCTGTTTATGAGTAGAATCGATGCCAGACTGCAGGAGTTAGGATGGAGGCGTAAGTTCTGATGACAGATAAGGGGGCAATTAATTCGATTATGCTGGACTTTCCCGAGAGTATTCAGACGGAAAGGCTGACCATTCGTGCTCCGCGGTGGGGAGACGGCAAAGAGATGAATGAAGCCATTCGGGAAAGTGCCGAGCAATTGCGACCCTGGATGCCCTTTGCCGAGAATATTCCTTCAATAGAAGAGTCCGAAATCGTTGTACGCAAAGCCAGATTGAAATTTATGGACCGCAGTGACCTGATGCTCCAGTTGCGGGATCAAGCTTCGGATGAGTTTATTGGCTGCAGTGGTTTGCATCGGATTGACTGGAATGTGCGCTGCTTCGAGATTGGCTACTGGGTGCGAACTTCGCGCTCGGGTGAAGGGTTAGTCACAGAGGCGGTGCGGGGAATCGAACAATTTGCGATCATGCATCTGCAGGCCAATCGGCTCGAAATTCGCTGTGACTCCCGAAATGTCCGCAGTGCAAAGGTGGCTGAACGGGCAGGGTACACGCTTGAAGGGATTTTGCGCAAGGTCAAGCAGGATCGCACAGGTGCATGGGTGGATATGATGGTTTTTGCCAAAGTCAGAGGCAGTGAGTTTAAATAAAAAGAAAGAAGTATAGAGGAAAATCTAAGTGGGTGTGATATTGTGACCATGCAGAATAAACAAGATCAGGACCATAGGTTCTTACTCAGGGGAATCAATTGAATGGAACGTCAGGAGGACAATGAATTGGAATGCATGGGTCAAGGAAGAACAGCGGAGATTTATCCGTATGCGGATAATCTGCTGCTGAAGTTATATCGTCCAGGTTTTTCAAGGGAAGCCGTAGAAACTGAATTTCGTATTAGCCAACGGGTCTATGAGAAAGGGCTCCCTGTACCCCGTGCAGTGCAGCTGCTGGAAAAAGATTCACGTCTGGGCGTTGTGTTTGAACGTTTTGAAGGCTCGACGCTGTTATCCTTAATGATGCAGCAGCCCGCAGAGCTGGAGCAGCTCTCATCCCGCATGGCGGGCTATCATTACCGACTCCACAGGTTACAGGATGGGAGCAGTACAATGCCTGCGCAGAAAAATATGCTGAAGCATGCCATCCAGCGGGTGTCCAGCTTCTCTGAACGTGAACGGGATTACCTGATCAACTACTTGTCCCGCTTGCCTGAAATGAGTTATATCTGTCATGGTGACTATCATCCTGATAATATCATGCTTGCCAGAGACGGTGAGCAGTATTGTATCATTGATTGGATGACAGGTATGACGGGTGATCCTGCGGGTGATGTGGCCCGAACGTGGGTAATATTAATGAGCGGCAATCTGCCGGATGATGAAGCACCAGCCATTCGGGAAGCATTCGATCGGGCCCGCAGCATCATGCTGCAGCATTATTTAGAGCGGTATATTGCTCTTTCAGGAATCACTCGTGAACAGATCGAAGCCTGGATGCTGCCTGTAGCAGCGGCACGGCTGGATGAAAGTCTGCCGCCCTCGGAAGCCGCGCAGTTGCTTGAATTTGTGCGAACCCGATTACGGCCGCTGCCCGAATCAATATAAACAACTCTAATATCAACAACATCATGAGATAAAGAGGTGAGGCTTCATGCTGCACGCGCTAAAAGCAATCCAAATGTACAAATCTAAATCAAAAGATACACAGCAGCATATAACAGCCGAGCCGCAGTGGCTGCAGCTGCTGGCAGCGGCAGAGAAGCCGCGCATTAATCTGGAGCGTGTTCACTCGATGGCTGAGCTTGAGCACACCAATGCGGTCATGGATTACACGGAGCGCACACTTCAGATACTGGAGGGACTTCGGCTTTCCTTTTGGATCCGTGAGCTGCTCGAGGAGGTGCTGGCCTGGTCGGAGACAGCGAAGGGTGGTTCGTTGGAACAGCGCAGAGCTTGGCAGCAGCAGGGCATTAACCTGTTTGTACATAATATTGGCTCAGCCCAGTTATACGAGCTGTATGCAGCATCTGCGATCCGGACACCAAGACATGAGATCATTCGCATCCTGATTGCAACGCATGGACTTATTGGACAGTATATTCGAGGCGAGATTCCATTTGTGGAGAACCTGCCTCTGCGCTCACTGACTGCCGAAGGCTGGGTTACCGATGGTGAACTGCGTGAAATATTGATGGCCTTGAACGAATGCATCATTGCAGGGGTGCATGAAGAGCTGTGGGGCCAGGTTCGGGACGAGGTGCAGCAAATCATAGGCTGGATTGTGGATGGAGCGGAGCACAGGGATTGGACTGTGAAGGAGCGTTTGTCCCGCCTGAGAAGCGGCTCGATCAGGCATGGTGAAGCTATGGACAAAACGTATGCCGAGCTTGGAAAGCAAATTGCTGTAGAGCAGCAGTTAGAACCTCTTGCTTCGCGTACCCTGTGGTACGTCGAGTCAGCCATGCGGGATTTTTCGCTGGAAGAGATGGTCAAAGTGTTCATGCTGGCACTTCACAGTGAAGAATGGAACCAGGGAAATATGAAGCACACGATAAATACGGGGAACGCGAAGAAAGCGGAAATCACGGAGAGCAAACAGATAGAGCAGCAAGATGAAGATTGTTCTGCGACTTCAATTCATCATATCAGCTTTGAGACGTTAATGAACACGATGTATTACGACTATAAGGGTGTCAAAAAGCTGAATATTTACAAGAAACGCATGATTGAAAAATATTTGGAGCAGTATTCGTGGGAACAGCTCATTATGGGGCAGCAGCTGCCTTATCCGCATCTCAAACATCGCATTGAACGATACCCGGACGTGCCGGATACGCTGTTTGTGACGTTTGAATTCTCACCTGCCGCAGAAAAACTGATTGCGTTCTGTATCGAAGCTGAGAAATCTCCATTGTATGAGCAGGCTGTGCTGTTGTTATTTGACCTGTTCGGGCTGCGCCGGGATGCATACGACCGTTTCCACAATGAGGAAACTTATCTTGCAGATATGAACAGCTCGGGGGATTACAAGAAGGTGCTGATCGACTATATTGTTGGCAAACGTGTGCTTGACATCGGTCCAGGCGGGGGTGTTTTGCTGGATCTGATTGAACAGGAAAAGCCCGAGGTGGAGCCGATCGGCATTGATATTTCGTCCAATGTAATTGAAGCGCTGGAACGTAAGAAGCAGCTGGAATCCCATCGCTGGCATGTAATGAAGGGGGATGCCCTGCAACTGGATCAATATGTCGAGGCTGGCACGGTAGATACGGTCATTTTTTCCTCGATTCTGCATGAGTTATATTCATATATTGAGCGGGACGGACACAGATTTAATACAGATACGGTGGCCGCTGCGCTGCGCAGTGCTTTTCAAGTGCTTTCTCCGGGGGGAAGAATTCTTATTAGGGACGGCATTATGAGTGAGCCGGAGTCATTGAAACGGCGTATTCGTTTTCTGGAGCCGGATGGCATGCAATGGCTGGAACGTTATGCTGCGGATTTCAAAGGCCGTGTGATTACGTATGAACGTCTGTCGGATCATGAGGTTATGCTCCCGATTAATGATGCAATGGAGTTCCTGTACACGTATACCTGGGGTGAGGAGGCTTATGTGCACGAGATTCAGGAGCAGTTCGGCATATTTACACCGCAAGCTTATGAGCAGTGCATCCGGGAGACGCTGGGCGAAGAAGCAGATATTTTGATGCTGCGTCATTTTCTGCAAGATGGCTATACCGAGGCGTTGGCAGAGCGGATCATGATCATGGATGAGCACGGTGAGCCTGTGTCCTTGCCGGACAGCACCTGTCTGATTGTGATTGAGAAGAAGGGAAGGATACGTGCATGAGCCAGGAAGCTCACACACGTCTATATTTTGTAAGACATGCGGAATCCCGATACGTCGAGGACATGGAGCGTGAGCGCGGGCTGACGGAACAGGGGTGTCTGGATGCCCGGAAAATTGCCAATCTCATGCAGCAAGAAGCTGTAGACATTTTTTACTCCAGTCCATATCTCAGAGCTGTGCAGACCATCCAGATTTGGGCTGAGTTCTGCGGGAAAACGGTGTGCGTGGAGGAGGATTTACGTGAGCGAACGCTGTCAGGCCCTCATGTGAAACATGAGCATTTTCATGAAGCCAAACGGCGTTTGTACCTTGACGCTTCGTTTGCTTTTCCAGGTGGAGAATCAGGACAACAAGCGCGGACAAGAGCAATAAGCGTAATAGAACGAATTGTGCAGAAGCATGCAGGAGAGAGCATTGTGATCGGTACACATGGGGATGTGATGACCCTTATTTTCCAGCATTTTGACCCGGCTTACGGGTTCGAATTCTGGGAAAGCACAACGATGCCGGATATATACAGACTGGATCTGGATAGGAATCACCACATGCTGCGGATTGCTCGAATGTGGAAATGATGACAGAATGGAGCAGCTCATATGAAAATTACATTTGAATCGGATACATATACAGTCGAAGGCCTTAGTGTAAAACCGCTTCAAGACAGGACGTACTGTATATTTGATCTGGAAGGAACCGGGATCGATATAGCTGTGGAGAGTGTGACGCAGTTTGGTGCGATGTATTACAAAAGGGGAGAAGCGGCCGATAAGGCAAGCTTTGCTTCTCTGGTTCGGGCGTGCAAACCGATACCGGAAGCAGTAGAGAAGCTTACAGGCATCAAGAACGAAGCGATGCTGCAGGCGCCACATTTTGATGAGGTATATAAGCAATTTTGCAGTTTTATCGGGGATCAGGTGCTGGTGACTCATGCGGGATATGAATATGATCTGCCCATGCTGGAGCGTCATTGCAAGCAGTTTGGCTTAAAGATGTTCACGAATAAAGTGCTGGATACGAAAGCAATGTTCACTTATATTCATCCCGAGGTAACGGATGTGGTATCTACAGATTTTCTTATTCATTATTACAATCTCAATACAGAAGGCATTCATAGACATGATGCACTGGAGGATTGCGGGATCATTGCCCGGATTTTCGAATGTGTACTGGAGGAATATGAGCAGCGTGGTGTAGATCATTTTACAGCGGATTCAGGAAAACGAATGAAACGTTTTGTCATACCGGAGATGTATCTGACAAAAGAGAAAGGAGATTGAACAGCATGAAAAGAGACGATGTACACACCCTGCTCGCGGAATTGAAGGATGGACATCTGCTTGATGATCAGAACTTCAAAGGGCTGGATGTAGATGCGTATCTGGATGAACGTGATGAACCTTCCTTTGCAGACGAATGGATGCAGGCTTATGAACGATATGCGGGTGATTCGGCTGTGGCCGAGCAAGAGGTGCTGCGGAGTATTCGAGAGACAGCATTTAAACGCACGATTACGTTGACAGGTGAGCCGGAGCTGGCGGGGTATGTTAGCGATGACTTTGGGCTGATCGGCTGTTATTTGCTGCAGAAGCACGAACAGAATGATTTTGTGAAGCAATTGTTAGGAAGTTATCGTCAAGGAAAGCTGCCCCTGGGTTGATACCAGGGGTTGTTTTGTTTCATCCCTCTGCTGTATTTGTATAAAAAAGAGGCTTCAAATGTGTATTGTGTGCTGATGCCAACTTCATGTACAATTCACCTATCACGTTACATGAGAATGATTATCATTATAAATTAAACCATTCTCATAAGCACGAAAACAGATTAGATATAGGGGGAAGGGCATTATGGCAAGGCTAAGTTACAATATTCAAGGGTGGTTACTTCTGCTGCTGATCGCAGGATTGGTGTTATCCGGGTGCGGAGCAAATACAGCTTCACCTGCTAATCAACAGGGGGATGGCAGCAACAGCAGTACGGAAGCGCAACCGACGAATGCGGAGACTCGCGTGGTTCAGGATGAATACGGGGAAGTTACGATTCCGGTCCATCCTCAGCGAATTGCAGGCATATACGTAGAGGACTATCTCAAAGCTCTGGATATCACTCCGATTGTGCAGTGGTATCATCCCATGTGGGGAGTACAGGATTATCTCAACCTGGATGTGCCCCAGTTTGATATCACAGGAAGTGTAGAAGCACTGCTGGAATACAATCCAGACCTGATTATTGTGGATGGCGGGGTAGATGCTGCACAATACGAACTATACAAAAAGGTGGCACCCACCTATCGTATACCGGAAAAGGTTCTTGAGGACTCCAATCAAGTCCTGGCAACCGTTGCTGATGTCGTAGGGCAGCCAGAGAAAGGCAAAGCATTTAGCGAGCAGTTTAAACAAAAAATTGCAGATGCCAAAAATGCATTGCATACTTCCATTGGAAATGAAACCGTTGCTGTTGTAAGGCTTAATGTTGCGGATAAAGGGCTGGCATTATTCGGAGCCAAGAACAGGTATACAGGCTTCATCTATTCTGATCTTGGGCTGACACCTCATCCGCTGGCTCGGGATATGCAGGAATCTCAGGAAATTCTGTCCGAAGAAGCCATTCCGAGTCTCGATGCCGATCATATCATTGTGTTTCCTTCCAATGGAACCTGGGATTCCAAAGAAAACCAGGAGGCTGTTCATATATTGGACGGAAAACTGTGGCAGTCCCTTCCTGCAGTCAAAAACAAACAGGTGTATTTCATGGAAAGATCCCACTGGCAGTCAGGAGCAGTTATTGCAAACTCGATGAAGATCGATGATCTGTTGAGTAAGATGACACCATAAAAGAAACGTTCTGGCTAAGGAAGTTCTTCAGTTTATATTGAAGAGCTTTCTTTTTTCGTTTACACTCAACTAAATGATAACTATTCTCAAATGAGGAAGATGAATAAACATGCACTCGCCATTGTTACACATGACAAACACACCTTGGCTCTTTTCCCTGCAAGCGATACAACATATTGAATTTTCATCGAATACGTATGCAAAGTATGCCTGGAATGCAGACGACATTTATTCGTTTATCGTTGTCATTCAAGGAAAAGGCGTTCTGGAGTACAAGGATGATAAAACAAGCATAGATCCGGGTTCTGTCTATATAGCAGCGGGGCCAGAAGATGTGGAGTTCTCTGTAAGAGCTGATTCTGGGGCAGAGTTGGCATTGAAATTGTACAAGATCGATATGCAAAACATGGCTGACAAGTATCGTAGACATCCGGAGCCGGGTGAGAATGCTTGGGAACAACATGATGTTGTTAACCCCAATGTTAGTGCCAATGTTGATTCAGATGCTGGTCCCACACTGAGCACTGCAAGCATTCCAATGGTCAAGACGTTTGCTTATGTGCCATGGAGTGCATGTCTGGAGTATATAGAGCAGCTATACCGTCAGCAATTCTCTTCAGATTGTTATGAAAAATGGGATGTACAGATTCGGTTTCAACAGTGGTTCCGGGATATGGTTCGTCAAAATGATGCCGGGCTTGAGGTGCATAATGATCGCCTTTCTCTACAGGAAACCGTTCATTACATTGATGCACACTATGATCAAATGATTACAGTGGATGAACTGGCTTCACGCGCTGGTCTTTCCAGAGCAAGTTATACACGCCATTTCAAGAGATCGACGGGACAGCTTCCACTCGACTATGTGAACCGGGTTCGACTGGAGCGATCCAAGCAGCTTTTACAAGTAACCGCTGATCGCTTGCATGAGATTGCGAGTCGTGTGGGCTTCAGCAATGAATATTATTTCAGCCGTCGTTTCAAACAGTACACGGGTGTTTCACCTGGTGTATACCGCCGCAATCATCGGCAGGAAGTGCGTGTGTTTGCTCCTTATCTGGAGGATTTTCTGCTGGCGTTGGGAATCAAGCCGATCATTCAGGGCTCACATCGTGCTTGGGGGAGACAGCGTTATTTGCAGCTGGATGATGTACCTGAATTTGACGTAAGTCAGCTGGATGCTGGTTTTCATGCAGAACATACCCCCGAATTCATTATGCTGGACATGGGATATAAGACGTGGAATCTGGATCGCCTTGAACAGGTTGCCCCCGTTTATTATGTAAATCATGACGGAGAGGACTGGCGTACAATCCTGAAAGCAACGGCGGACATTCTTGGCAGAACTAACCGGGTGCAGGACGTTATTGAAACGTATGAACACAAGGTTTCAAGAGCGAGAAGACATCTGCATGACCGACTGCGTAAGGAAACGGTTGCTTTCCTTCGAGTCTCTGCTTCCGAGATCACGCTGTATGGTGATGAATGCGGTTATGTTGGGCCAATCATCTATCAAGACCTTGGCCTCCGCCCGCATCCATATGTGCAGAAGTGGACACGGGGTAAGCGCGGAGTGAGCATTGGGCTGGAGCAGTTAAACCAGCTGGATGCTGATCATCTTTTAATTACCTTTGATACACGTAATTCATGTGATTTCGGAGAGGAACGCCGTCTGCTGGACAGACAGGAATGGAAGCAGCTTCCTGCAGTGAGGCGCGGCAACGTTTATGAGGTAGATTTTATGTCATGGATGAATTACGGTGTGCTCTCACACAACAAGAAAATCGACGATATACTGCGGTTTATGGGGTAAAGCACGCAGGCTTAATTCAGGCTCTTTCAGCGTTGGCTGAGGGAGCTTTTTGTTTATTCTTTTTAATGAAGATTTGATTTTTACAAAAATAATGAATTACGCAGACAAAAACCTGAACCGATAGTCCTTGACGCTGGCTGTGCAACATAACATTAGAGAGAAGGCAGATATGCATAAGTGAAGCTGCCAATCATTCACAGCCACGGACGGCAGACAGGAGAGCTGCAATGATAAAACGGGTAATGCTGTTAGAGGACGGTACGGCAGAGATGAAAGGGATAACTCCTAGTATCGGAGCTGCTCTTGCAGCGCTAAGGGAAGCAGGATGGTCTGTTCCCACGGGAATGGTCGTGACGACAGATAGCTGCCGTGCATGCTGTGCCCGTCCTGGAGAGCTTTCGGATGAGATGAACGGGGAAATAGGCAATGCTATCAGGCAATTGGAGCAGCAAACGGGCAAGCTTTTTGGCCATACAGACCATCCGCTGCTGCTTCATGTACAGGCAGATTCATTGGTTGCTCCAGCTACGGCTGAAGCATGTGTCATCCCATATGTCGGCTTGAATGACGATACGGTGGAAGGTTTTGCCCGTCAGACAGGCAATCGGGTGTATGCGCTTCAATGTTACCTGACTGAAATACAGCACTATGGGCACATCAAGTATGGCATCGCCTATCCAGCCACAGTGCAGCCTATTGATGTCCAGCGTTCTTCTGGAGAAGCGGAGCTCGAATGGTCCATTGCCGAGTGGAAACAGTTAATTCAGAAGAAGAGTGGCCATCCGTTTCCGCAGGATGTGCGGCTGCAGCTTCAAGCAGCGATACATGGGGTGTCTTTTTCCAAATCGAAACAAGGGTTGTCTTTTTCCAATCAGAAGGAAAGTTCCGTTGAGATTTTAACATCACAACCGGAGCCTACAGCTTGGCCCGTGTTTATACATGCAGTCAGTCAAGGTAAATATAGCGATTTGAAAGGTAAAGGCAGCGTATATACACGTAACCCGGCAACGGGAGAAAGAGGCATAATAGGAGACTACTTGCCAGCTGAAAGCCAGTCGGGCATGCTGCACGCGCTCTCTTATTTGAAACGGCATGATTCAGAACGGTATACAGAGCTTGAAATGATCTGCACAGAATTGGAGAAACGAACAGGGACAGTGCTGGAGATCACCTATACGGTAGATTCGGTATCCATCTGTTTAGAGCATATTCGGTCCGCGTTGTTAAGTCCGGCTGCTGCGATCAAGAGTGCAGTAGACCTTGTGATTGAGGGAGTAATTCAACCAAAACATGCTATTCTACAAATGAGATCAGACCATGTAGCGGAGGGCATGAAACAGGAAATACCGGAAATGAAACGGCTGCTGGAATGGGCTGATGAAATAAAAGATATATCGATTCTCGCAAAAGTGGAAGAAACGGCTGATGCCTTGCAGGTTAAGGCCTGGGGGGCCGACGGAATTGGCTTGTGTGTAACCGATGCGATGTTCATGTCTCCACATAGAAAACCTTTTGTGCAGAAGATGATGCTGGCAAATACGGAAGAAGAACGCAGGCGTGGTCTGGAACGATTGCTGCCGATGCAGCAGTCCGACCTGGAAGTTCTTTTTGAAGCCATGAACGGTCGTCCGGCAGCGATTCAATTGTTTGATTTTTCTCGCTTCGAGCAGGTTCCAGGTCGAGGTGAGGGAGATCAGCATGGCGACCAGTTGCACATTGATCTATTTGAATTGTATGAAATGCAGCTTGAAGCTGTTTTCCGGGCGGCTGTACGATGCATTCGTGAAGGGTTATGGGTACGTCCCGAGATTCTCATTCCGCATGTCGAGCATGCACAGAAGATGCAGGACATAAGAGAACTGGCAGATCATGTGGCAGTACAGGTGCTTGGTGAGGAGAGGAGGCACTGCATATATAAGGTAGGCGCTGTAATTTCCTCACCAAGAGCGGCATTGACAGCGTCACAGATTGCGAGATACGCGGATCTTATTTTGTTTGCCGGAGATGAGTTGAGCGAAACGACTCCGAGCTACATGCCTGAGGGAGCGGAGCAGCAGCAGGAGGATTACGCAACGATGTTGCAGACGGAGCCCGCCCCTTTACGGAAACTTGATATCGAAGGCGTTGGTCGTTTGGTTGAACACGCGGTGGCTCAGAGCCGATTGCGCAAGCCGCATCTGAAAACGGTCATATCAGGTGAGCATAGCAGAGACGTGCAGTCGATGGCATTGATTCAGCAAATCGGACTTGACGCAGTATGCGTCAGACCAGAGCACATACCATGGGCCCGGGTTGCAGCAGCACAGGCGGTGATCCGACAGGTAAAAGAGAAACAAAATACTAGCGAGGATGAGGATATATCAACCATTGCCTAAATCTTCATTTTAAAAAACACTGATCCAATGTGGACCTTAATGGAACAGTACCCCGAAAACTGTTATACTGAAATATGCGTTTTGTAAAATGAACGTAAAATATTTCAGATAAGGGTTGAAATCGACCATGTTTACATCGACTAAAAAAAGCGGGCAGACGTCATCACGGGCCTTATTCGCCGTTTTGTTTATTTTAATGCTGCTGAAGTTATCGCTTCTGCGGTATTTCTTTTTCAACGGACTGTCGGGCTTGGGGCTGTTAACAGATGCACTTGCTGCGCTCACCATTGTGTGTGTGCTTGACCTCATTGTGCCGCTCAGCTGGAAACGCACGGTGTACGCGATATTTAACGTGCTCTTTTCGCTAATCCTGTTTGCAGCGACACTTTATAACGCACATTTCAGTTCGGTTCCTACCTATACCGCTCTTAGCGAGCTGGGGCAGGTTGCGCAGGTGAGAGGAAGTATAGGGCCGTTGGTTCGGCCGACACACTTTTTGTTTTTTGCAGATATCATTCTTGCTGTGCCGATCTGGTGGATCAGACGCCGACGCATTAGACGCAGCAATGCATATCACAGCAGTTATAGCGACAGCCATCTGACATTTGGCAGAAAACGCAGCAGCTATTGGGGCAAGCTTGGAGTTGCACTTACCGCGGCCTTCTGTATTATCTGCTCAGGCAGCTTTATCGTCAAAGGAGAAACGATTGACAACGAGCTGGTGCGAGCCGAAAATCTCGGTTTTCTGAACTACCAGGTATCCTCGGCTATTCTGACAAGCAAGGAAAATGAAGCGATCGCTAACGGTAACATTAACGAAACGATTGCCAAAATCAATGAACTGGTAAGCAAGTACCCTTATCAGGACAAAGCAAAGAACGGTGCAGCCGTAAAAGCAAAATATTTCGGCCAGGCCAAAGGCAGCAATCTGATTGTGCTTCAGCTGGAGTCCTTTCAGAACTTTCCGATTAACGCTTCGCTGAATGGTCAGGCATTAACGCCAGTTTTAAACAATCTTGCGAAAGAAAGCTATTATTTTAATCATTTCTTCCAACAGATCGGGCAAGGCAATACATCGGATGCGGAGTTCATGTCGAACACATCGATCTATCCTACGGGGGTTGTGCCGATGTCAGCGGGGTATAGTGATCGTGATCTTCCTAGCTTGCCCAAGCTGCTTGCCAAGGAAGGGTATGAATCCGAGACGTTTCACGTAAACGACGTGACCTTCTGGAATCGTAACAAAATGTATCCTGCCCTTGGTTTTACACGTTACTTTGATAAACCAAGCTTCACCAATGACAAATTTAACGATTTTGGTCCATCGGACGAAGAGTTATATCGGGTCGGTGTGGAAAAAATGACTGCGCATCAGGCTGCGAGCCAGCCGTTCTATGCCCAGTTTATTACGGCCTCGAGCCATTCGCCGTTTACCGTGCCAGCAGACCGCGCGCGAATTGAAATTCCCGCGACGATTACCAATAAACTTCTGCATGATTATCTGCAAGCGATCAATTATACCGATTATGCGGTTGGTCAGCTCATTCAGGAATTGAAGGCAAATGGTTTGTGGGACAACACAACTCTTGTCCTATACGGAGATCACTTCGGCTTACCTGAAGAGGAGGAAATTACGCAACAGATTCAGGCTAATCTCAATATCCCGTATGACGGTAAAGTAAGCCGCTTCAACATTCCGCTGATGATTCACACTCCTAAGCAAACGAAGGGGCAAGTGATAGAGCAGCCGGGTGGTCAGCTTGATATCTTACCCACAGTAATGAACCTGATGGGCGTCTCGCTGAAGCAGGAAAACTTCACTGCATTCGGGCATGACCTGCTGAATATGGATCATAATGCATTTGGTATTCGTTATTACTTGCCAACAGGCTCGTTTGTCAACAATGACATCATGTTTATCCCTGGTGCAGGCTTTGATGACGGGACAGCTTACTCGCTTAAAACGTTTGAGCAGGTGACAGATCTGGAGCCATACCGTTCAGACTATGAACATGTGCTGAATCTGATGAAGCTCTCTGACGAGTATGTGAAGCTGCTGCCGAAACGAACACCATAAGGGAATGAACGGTAGGATCAGCAAGCGAGCGTTTCGAACGCTGCCAGCATAAACGCTGGCAGCGTTTTTTATGTTTTTAGCACAAAGGAATGCCGGAATTCTTTCTTTGAATTGTTTGTGCATATCTCTTTTTTCAACTGGCATGAAGAGCCATAACGTTTGAAACTGTAATTTTTAATGTTACAATGAACAAGTAAGAAAAATAAAGACGACATACTTCACGAGCGAGAGGAATGAATATATATGAAACTGAGCGTATTGGAGCATGGACACATCAGTGAGGGACGTCAGGTACAGGACGCCTTGCAGGAGGCTGTTACGTTGGCACGACATGCCGAGCAGCTGGGATATTCCCGATTCTGGATGTCAGAGCATCACGGCGGCGGAGCATTGTCCTTCTCCAGCCCGGAGGTTATGATCGCACATGTGGCTGCTCATACGGAACGTATTCGGGTAGGCTCAGGAGGCGTGATGCTGCCGCATTACAGTGCGTATAAGGTAGCCGAGAATTTTCGTCTGCTGGAAGCCCTGCATCCGGGCCGGATTGATCTCGGCATCGGACGGGCGCCGGGAGGCATGCCACTCGCCAGTCGGGCGCTGAATGAAGGCAAAGCCTCCAATATACACCTTTTCCCGCAGCAGATTGCTGACCTTGGCGGTTATTTCCATGAGCAGCTGCCCGAAGACCATCGGTTTACTTCTCTTGTAGCCGGTCCTTCCGTTTCCACCGTTCCCGAGGTATGGCTGCTCGGTTCCAGCTCGGAAGGGGCAAGAATTGCCGCGGCACAAGGTACAGCGTATGCTTTTGCCCAGTTCTTTGGAACTCCGGGTGGTGAGGAAGCAATGAAGCATTATCGCCGTCACTTCAAACCTTCGATTCTGAACGACAAGCCGCATAGCATGATTGCGGTATCGGCCTTCTGTGCAGAAACCGAAGAAGAGGCGGCCGAGCTGGCCCGCAGCAATGAACTGTTTTTCCTGCGCCTTGGGCGGGGACTGGAGCAGCGCTCGTTCCCTTCGCTGGAGACGGTGAAAAATTACCCTTATACAGCGATGGAGCTGGAGCAGATTAGGCAGCGCCGTTCCTTCTCCATCATCGGTACACCGGATCAGGTGAAGGAAAAAATTATCGCTATGGCTGAACGCCACGAAGCCGATGAAGTCATTATTGCATCGGCCATTCATTCGTTTGAAGCACGTCTGCGCTCGTTCAGCCTGATTGCAGAAGCGTTCGGACTCAAGCAGGAGTAACAGGGTCAGAGCGGGAATGGTATATTAATGATAGAATGGAATGCTGCTTGTTTTGTTCTGGGCAGATCAGCAGCATTCCCGTTTTTATTTTTTGGCTGCTTCAGAGAGAGAGGAGATTACCTTGCGCAGATGTGTTATAAGTGACATTCACGGCTGTTATGATGAATTCAATGCATTGCTTGAGCAGGCTGGTTATGATCCTTCGCAGGATGAGTTGATTTTACTGGGTGACTATGTGGATCGAGGTCCAAAGAGCAAGCAGGTCATTGAACAGATTATGCAGCTGAGGCAGGAGCACGGGATCGTTGTACTTAAAGGCAATCATGATGCCATGATGGTTAAGGCTCTGCAGCATGACGTGCAGGAGTATGATCTGCACTGGATTCGCAATGGGGGCTTGCAGACGCTGGCCAGTTATCTGCAGGTGTCTTACGACCCGGAACAGATGGATTGGCAGGCTTATGCTCAGGATAAAGAATGGATGCGCTCTCATTACAGTGAACATCTGCACTTTCTGGACAAGCTTCCGCTGTCGTATGAGATCCCGGGTTACATTTTTGTACATGCCGGGATTAACCCGGATGAAGCCGATTGGAGAAGCCAGTCTGAACGGGATTTTATCTGGATTCGTGAACCTTTTTACACTAGGCCGACAAATCTTCAGGAAGTGGTTATTTTTGGACATACACCTGTCATGAACCTGCATGATGAGCATGGAGTGTGGATGGACCCGCGAGGAGACAAAATAGGGATCGACGGCGGCTGTGCCTATGGCGCACAGTTGAATCTGCTGCAGATTGACGAAGAGGGCAGGATCGAGACTTTTTATGTGAAAAAAGGACAACAGGCTCCAAAGCCTGAAAATGAACTGTAAATATCATTGCACGAACCTGGATTAATGTGCTAATTTATAGTGTTATACATGTTGTCTGTGTAATCTATCAGGATACATATTATATTGATGTGAGGGGAATGAAGCGAGCTTGGCTATTTATAATCTGGATCACTTGCAGCACCATATTTTACTCTGTAACGGCGGAACATGCATGCGTAATGAGGGGGAAGAGGTTACTCAGGCGGTGCGGGACGAAATCGCGAAACAGCAGGCTGGAGGATTTATTCATACAACGCGCACCAAATGTAATGGCCGCTGTGACGACGGGTGTGTAACGATCGTATATCCGCAGGGAGACTGGTATGGTAAAATGACGCCGGAATCAGGCCGGGAACTCGTGCAGGCTCTGTGTAATGGGGACAAACTGGACAAACATCTGATTGCTAACGTAGCCAAAACCTCTGCTAACTAGCTGGCATGGTGCATTTTAATTATAAGGCCGCCCTTTGCATGACATGTAATTAATTCGCTGTAAAGGGATTGGAATTAAGACGTATAAGCGCTATAATCAGTAAGGTATGATTTAATATAGACTAGAATTGAACTTAAATTCGAATTGACGGAGGGCAATGAATATGGAAAAAGCATTAATTTTCGGCCACAAAAACCCGGATACAGACACGATCTGTTCAGCGATTGCTTATGCAGACCTGAAAAGCAAATTGGGACAGGACGTTGAAGCGGTTCGTCTGGGCGAAGTGAACGGTGAAACCCAATATGCGCTGGATCAATTCAAGGTTGCAGCACCACGCTTGATCAAAACAGCAGCGAACGAAGTAAACAAAGTCATTCTGGTGGACCACAACGAACGTCAGCAAAGCGTAAGTGATATTGAAGACGTAACGGTTGTTGAGGTTATCGATCACCACCGCATTGCGAATTTCGAGACAAGCCAGCCTTTGTATTTCCGTGCGGAGCCTGTAGGCTGTACGGCAACGATTCTGAATAAAATGTACAAAGAAAACGGCGTGGAGATCAGCGCACCAATCGCGGGCCTGATGCTGTCGGCTATCATTTCCGATTCCTTGCTGTTCAAATCCCCGACTTGCACAGAGCAGGACGTTGCAGCCGCGCGTGAGCTGGCAGCGATTGCTGGTGTAGATGCTGACAGCTACGGTCTGGACATGCTGAAAGCCGGAGCGGATCTGAGTCAGAAAACAATTGCTGAATTGATCTCTCTGGATGCGAAGGAATTCGCTATGGGTACAGCCAAGGTTGAAATCGCGCAGGTAAATGCCGTTGACGTCAATGACGTGCTTGTAAAACAACCAGAGCTTCAAGCGGCTATTGAAGCGATCATCTCCAGCAAAGGACTTGACCTGTTCTTGTTTGTTGTAACAGATATCCTGAACAATGACTCTGTTGCCCTGGCTTACGGAGCATCCACCCAAGCGGTAGAGAAAGCGTACAACGTAACACTGGCAGACAACAAAGCACTGCTGAAAGGTGTTGTATCCCGCAAATCGCAGATTGTACCTGTGCTGACGGAAGCGTTCAACACACTGTAATTCGAAAAAGCAGTATAATTGATAACAAACAGCACAATAATGAAGCCTGCTCTGATCTTTCATCGATCAGGACAGGCTTTTCATGTCAAGGAGGAAGCAACTATGGCTCAGATTATTAAAAATGAAAAAATCAAGGCAGCCGAGGTACAGCTCACGGGTCTGAATGGAGAAGATCTGGGTGTCATGTCCACACGGGAGGCACTGGCGCTGGCTAAACAACATAAAGTAGATCTCGTATGCACGTCCCTGATGAGCAGCCCGCCGCCCTGCAAGCTAATCGGAGCCGGTGCGGCGCGTGAGGAAGCACAGCAGGCGAAGAAACAGGCGAGCAAATCCCCGGACAAACGCAAAGTAAAGGAAATTCGGCTGCAGCTCCAGATGGAGGACCATGACCGTGATGTTAAGCAGTCACAGGCAGAGCGTATTCTGAAAAAGGGAGATTCCGTGAAGTTTGTTATTCAGGTTCATGGTGTCAAAGAGGGCGAAGCAGGCAAAGCCTGGGCTGAAGAGCTTTGCAAAGCACTTAAAGATGTTGGAAGCAAGACGACGGGTATTCAGGTCAGCGGAAAACAAGTGGTTGTGCAGCTTGATCCGGTTAGCTGAAGGAGCTCGATTTAATCGCTAAACGCTTGCAAAAGGGTACGAACTCGGGATACGCAAATACCGACGACCGCCTACTCTCACATATAGTTGACCGGGCAGCACGGGAGAGGAGGCATCCGGATTGTCAGCGGAGCTGTTTTTGGCATAGCGGGATAAATACAGAAAGTCGGGATAAATAACCATATCCATTAAATATGCAGATACCCGGCTGCCCGGAAAGCGGAACTGATTCAAGGTTTGAATAATCTGCTCACCGCTTGCAATGCCGATTCCATGTCCGTAATACCAGTTCTCCCGCAGCATAATCGTATTTTCACCCTGCCATTCAGGTGTTGCGGGAGATACGTCGGGATTTTTGAAATACAGCACATCTCCAGGCAGGGCCGTTTCCTTGCCATTTTTTTCGATCAAACGAAGATCACTGTCATAATGCCAGTCAAACAGCAGGAGGTTACGAAATAAAGAATTAAAGGCGTCCTCACGGATGCTTCCAAGCACTCCTCCATACAGTACAATGACGGCGGCAGTTGCACATTCAAATGCGTATAAATGCCCGTTGTTCCATATATCTCTGATCCCGTTTGCAGGTGTTACATCCGGTCGAAGCTCAAACCCACCCTCGGCATTCCGATTCCAGAACACAGGATTACACCTGGAATTCTCGAAGGAGGCGAAGCTGACTCCGCTCCGATCCAGTCCTTCAGCTGCATTGACGAGAGATTCCCTTAAATGCCATTCAAAGTGCAGATGCTCCATAGATTGATATACGTATCGTTCCGGCCGGTTTTGAAGCTGCTGTAACCAATACCATTCGAAGGCTGACCACTCAGAGGGTGATAATTGAACTGCTTGATTAGCAACAATAATCATGGGGCAAAAAACCTCCGTTCTTAACTTACTTTTGTTAATACGGCAGGAGTGAGGTTAAATGTGAACATGTCGAGTGCTGCAAGATTTTTTTATATCGGTTTCGGTTTAATGTTCGTGGTATTTGGGGTACTACTCTCTTATAGATAAAGTTATGTTCAAATTGATCTGTTCATACGAATAACATTTTATCTTCTTATCAAAGGGGGATACGTAGTGTCGAACTCCATCACACAGAGTCGCTCTCTGTTCGAACAATTATATACACATGCGCCAATCGGCATTGCTGTCGCTTCTCACGTTAATGGATTGTGGGTGCAGCTGAATCCAGCTTTTTGCGAGATGATCGGATCAACGGAAGAGGAATTGCTGAATACATCAATAGTACATATGATTTATGAAGAAGATCTCAGGTACGAGGAGTTCCGCAATAACTTCTGGAACATGACCAATCATGAACAGCCGATGTATGAGACGGAAGTACGTCTGAAACGGAAAGACGGTACACTGGTGTGGACTACAATCAGAGCCTGCATCGTTCGGGACGAGAAAAGCGGTGAACCGTTATATCTATTAGTACAAGCTGCGGATATCAGCAAGCAAAAGGAAGCGGAGCAAAGACTACTTGAACAGCGCAGACAGCTGGAGGAGAGCAGTCGTATTTCACGTATTCTGGCTGAATCCTCCATGGATCTGATTGCAATTCATCAAGCAGATGCCGAGCGCACGTTTAAATATGTATCTGATGCCAGCAGAAGCATGCTTGGTTACGAACCGGAAGAAATGGTGGGACAGTCCGGCATGTTCTGCATATATCCTGATGATGTTCCAACCGTGAAGGCTTACATCCGTGAACAGATGAAGGGACTCGCACCGGAGCGATTCAGTTATCGGCTGCAGCACAAAAATGGCTCCATCGTATGGGCAGACACGCTGACCCATTATGTGTATGATGCATCCGGAGCGGTGCAGGAGATGGTTGCCGTTACGCGTGATATTACACAGAGCAAACAGCAGCAGCTGAGTTTACAGGAATATAAATCGTTATTTGATTGCAATCCGCTTGGAGTTGCATCTCTTGACAGGGAAGGAAACCTGCTGAAAGCAAACATCGGGCAAGAGCAATTGACCGGTCATACACGGGAAGAGCTGTTAAGCCGTCCTTTTGATCATCTCATCGATCCGGTGGATCTGGAGAGGACACGGTATCATTTTGAAGAGACAGTGAAAGGAACCGCGCAGAGCTACGAGATTGGTTTGATTCACAAAAATGGTCAGCGCATTGAAACCAGTGTCATTAACGTTCCGATTTTGCTGGAAGACAAAGTGGTTGGGGTGTATGGCATCACAAGTGATGTAACTGCGGCGAAGCGTTATGTAGAGGAAATCGAAAATTTAAGTTATGAGCGGGCTCTGATTCTCAACAGCATGTCCGAAGGTGTCATCGGCCTTGATCTGGATGGAAACGTGAATTTTGCCAATCCTGCGGCAGCGGAGATGATACATATCTGTCCAAACGAGATGAACGGTCAGCCTTTGGAACAGATGATGCTTCAGATGCAGAGCGAGGGGATTCCTTTTCCAGGGAAAGGTACACCGATGCTTCAGGCCGTGCGTGAAGGAAGAGCGTTGCCGCGTACTGAGTCGGTATTCTGGCGTCAGGATGGCTCCAGCTTTCTTGCAGAGTTTCAATTGAAACCTATTATGGATCAGGGGCAGACACGAGGGGCTGTACTCGTATTCCGGGACATGACGTCTGTCAAAGAAATTATAAGAGCCAAGGAAGCGGCCGAGCATGCCGATCGTGCAAAATCCGAATTTCTGGCTGTGATGAGCCACGAGCTGCGTACACCGTTAAACGGTATGATGGGTATGGCCCATTTGTTGATGGATACTGAGCTGGACGAGGAACAGCGAGGGTTCGCCGAGATCATGATCGACAGCGGGGAATCACTGTTATGTATCCTGAATGAAATATTGGACTTTAGCAAAATTGAAGCAGGTAAAATGGATCTGGATCATGGACCCGTGGATATTCGCGATACGCTGAACAGTGTAATTGAATTGTTTTCTGTCAAAACTGCGGAGAAAAATATTGACCTTCACAGTGAGATCAGGGGTGAGATTCCTGAGCGTGTCTGTGGAGATGAGACGAGAATTCGTCAGATTCTGATTAATCTGGTCGGCAATGCCGTTAAATTTACCGAGCAAGGAAGCATCACGGTTAGCGTCGAGGCTGTTCATTCGCTAGAATATGGACCCGATCATCTCATGCTGTCGTTCAAGGTGAAGGACACAGGCATTGGCATTGCTCTGGACAAACAGCACCAGTTATTCCAATCCTTCTCGCAGCTGGACCCATCCATCAATCGCAAGTTCGGTGGAACAGGGCTGGGGCTTGCGATCAGCAAAAAGCTGGTGGAGCTTATGGGCGGAGCAATCGGTGTTCAGAGTGAGATTGGCAAAGGAGCAGAGTTCCAGTTTACCCTTGTGTTGGAGAAGTGGAGAGACGTGGTGGTTACAGATGCGGCAGCGGAAATTGCAGCAGGCAGTGCGGTGCTGGACCGCAGCCATCTCGCTCAAGGCATTCGCATATTGATTGCCGAGGATCAGTCCGTGAACAGTCATCTGCTGGAGGAGATGCTGCGTAAATTCGGCGGTGTATGTGATATTGTAGCTAACGGTGCCCAGGCTGTAGAATCGCTGGCAAAAAGGTCATATGATCTGATCTTTATGGATATTCAAATGCCAGTGATGGACGGGATTGAAGCCACTTGCGAGATTAGAAAAAAACATCCTGAAATCCCGGTGATCGCTGCGATTACCGCCTTTGCAGAAGAACGTGACCGTGAGGCCTGCCTGGAATGCGGCATGCAGGATTTCATAAGCAAGCCGTTCCATTCGGCAGAGATCATTCGGGTACTCCAAACGTGGGTGCCATACATTCAGACCAAACTCATCAGATGATACCGATTGGACGTGTTATAGTATGCCCTGAACTGATAAGTGCTTCATACTCCAAAAAAACCTGTATCTCCAGCGGAGGTACAGGTTTTAATGTTGAGAGCTGCAGTAACGCCTGAATCATTCAGCATTTCGAATCACCGCGAAGTGTCTCGAAATGTGATCAAGATCAAGACCATCCTCCGATTAAACCGGAGAGTGTTACACATTCATCATCTTCCAATTCTGCAATCAGCGTAAGCTCTTCTTCATCCAACGGATTCACCGAATATAATTCACGGCGTCCGTCCTCATGTTTGATAATAACGAGCTGGTTGCCGCCTTTTGTATGGAACTGGTACTTCACCCCGATACCAGGCAGGGCGCATTCCCGGATATTCATGAAACTTGTTCACCTCTTTAACTTTTGCTTGGCCAAAATGTTAACCGTTCACACAGTACGGATGTATTCTACTATCCATAACAGCGTTTGGCAAGTTACAAATTAGACGGGTTAGTTGCACTATGCATTACCCGTTATCTTTGCCTCGTTCGTCTGCGACGAATGAAGAACCAGATAAGCAGCGCCAGAATCAACACCAGACCCGGAATGGCGACCAGCAGAATATTTCGGATATTCGGAATTTGTACGGTTAAATCCAGCGTATTCTTCTGCAGGGGGGAGATGTTCCAGATTAACGTTTTGCCGCCATCCTGCACCTCGTCAGCGTTAGAATCTTCAGCCTTGATTGGCAGAGTCAGCTTGAAATCAAATTTCATATCTTTCAACAGCAGACGTTTGAGAAAGCCTGGAACTTTATTGATCTGTTCTTTAATATCCCCATCCGGCATGGATTCCATAAGGTCTGCATCGGCAGTAATATGCATTTTGGACGTAAAAAAGCCTGGAACCGTGGATTGTTCGATATGAATGCCCGTTGGCAGCTTGGAGGCATCAAAGCCGGTCATGTTGCTTTTTTCATAACGGGTAGTTGCTCTCAGCACGTTCTGATCACCCTGTTTGATGACTTCAGCCTTGAAATTGTTTCGTTCCAGAGCTTCTGCCAGCATAGGCATCGCATTCTCCTGTCCTATTTTGGCAAGAGCGGAGTCTGAAACACTAAGGTCCAGCGCTAGATCGGCCGATCCATCCGTATTTACGGTGACATGGGCTTCCCCATTCGCACAGGCCGATAACAAAACAAGCATGAAGATTAACAACCAAGTAAATAATAAATGACGTTTCGTATTGCGAGTTGACATGTGTTCCTGCCTTTCTGCTTAATTCCTATTGTGTAATATGAAAATTCGTCCAATCTAGAAATCTAGTATACAACGGAATGTTTACAGATGCGAATACCATGTATCCCAAGACAAACCTTGCGGTAAGATAAGAGGAAAAATATAATTTTGCAGAGATCATATTCTTAAAGTGACATATGAGGTTGACTAAAATTAAAGATTTCGTATTTTTGTCAATGTTCCGTCAATTCAAACAGCGGTTCCACGTGTAAACTGGTATAGAGATGAATATACGGGCAGGGGGGTTACATTCATGACTTATATTATTATTCTGGCTGCTGTTATGGTTGTGGGCATGATCGGAATGGGATGGTTCTATCAGATCGTTGATAAGGACCAGCATTAATTCGGCGTACTGTGGGCTTCGGCCATATTTGGACAAAGACAAGCCTGTAAGCTGGCTTCGCTGATGCGAGGCTGGCTTGTTTGTGTTTGAGATCGCTTATCGTTGAAAATACCTCACGCCATGATGTGAGCGCTTTGATTTTTATATAAAAACATTTGACCGATGGACAAATATTTTTCGTAAAGTTGGGATTTTTAGGCTTCTCTTTTGTATAATAGGGGATAAGCTTCTTCTCGGGTTTCTCCCGAAATTTGCCAAACAGGAAAGGGTGTACATAAATGAAGTTTAGTGAATACACGTATACACGTCCCGATCTGGAACATATCAAAACCTCTTTCGGTGAGCTGCTGAAGGGATTTGAAGCAGCGGCTACGGTGGAAGAACAAACTGAATTCATGGACAAGATCAATGCGATGCGCAGTGATTTTGAAACCCAGGCACAACTGGTCTACATCCGCCATTCTATTGATACGAACGATGAGTTCTATAAAGCAGAGAATGAGTTTCTGGATGAAAATCAGCCGGTGGTGCAGGAGTACATTACTGATTTTTACCGTGCACTCGTAAACTCCAAGTTTCGTGCGGCACTGGAAGAGAAGCTGGGCTCACAGCTGTTCCAGCTGGCAGAGCTTTCCCTGAAAACATTCAGCCCGGAAGTGATTGAGGAACTGCAAAAGGAAAACAAACTTTCTACTGAATATAACCAGCTGATTGCTTCAGCCAAAATTCCGTTTGAAGGCGAAGAGCGTACACTGCCACAGCTGCATCCGTTTGAGTTGTCAACAGACCGTGCTATGCGGGAACGTGCTTCCGCCGCTCGATATGCTTTCATGGCTGAGCATGAAGCTGAATTTGACCGCATCTATGATGAACTGGTGAAGGTGCGCACACAGATTGCGAAGAAACTCGGATATGCAAGCTATGTGGAGCTGGGTTATGACCGTATGAATCGTACGGATTATAATGCGGAGATGGTCGCTAATTTCCGTGCGCAGGTTCGCGATTATATCGTGCCCGTAGCTACTAAGCTCAGAGAACGTCAGCGTAGCCGGATCGATGTAGACACGCTCTATTTTTACGATCAAGGCTTCAGCTTCAAGACGGGCAACCCAACACCGAAAGGTGATGCAGACTGGATTGTGGAGAACGGCAAAAAGATGTATGCCGAGCTGTCCCCGGAAACCGATGTGTTCTTCCAGATGATGACGGATAATGAGCTGATGGATCTGGTCAGCAAAAAAGGTAAACAGGGCGGGGGATACTGTACCTTCCTGAACGATTATAAAGTTCCGTTTATTTTCTCCAACTTCAACGGCACGTCGGGTGATATTGATGTGTTGACACATGAAGCGGGACATGCGTTCCAAGTGTACCAAAGCCGTAACTTTGCTGTGCCGGAGTATAACTGGCCGACGTATGAATCTGCAGAGATTCATTCGATGAGCATGGAGTTCTTTACCTGGCCGTGGATGGAGCTGTTCTTCAAGGAAGACACGGACAAGTACAAGTTTGATCATCTCTCCTCTGCACTGCTGTTTATTCCGTACGGCGTAGCTGTAGATGAATTCCAGCACTTTGTGTATGCGAATCCGGATGCTACGCCAACAGAGCGTAAGCAGGCATGGCGCAATATCGAGAAAATTTATCTGCCGCATATCAACTACAAGGATAATACGTATCTGGAGCAAGGTGGATTCTGGCATAAGCAAGGGCACATTTTCTCATCGCCATTTTATTATATCGACTACACACTGGCGCAAATCTGTGCATTCCAGTTCTGGAAACGCAGCAATGAGGATATGAAATCGGCATGGGCGGATTATCTGACATTGTGTAAAGCCGGCGGCAGTCTGTCCTTCACTGGACTGGTCGAGCTGGCTGGATTAAACTCACCATTTGAAGATGGCTGTGTATCCTCCGTCATCGGTGACATTGAGGCATGGCTTGATGGTGTGAACGACAAAGCGCTGTAGTCAAGTTAAGGCGACGGTTAACGATCCCCACAGAGCTTATATCGCCGTTTTGATGTGATTTTGTGATCTAACGATTCGTATGGAACTAGAATAAAAAGTGGACACCCGTTAACGGACAGAAGGATAATAAGGCTAACGGAGGTGTGTCCATATGGGAGAACAGCGGCAACGATACAACGAAGAA
>NZ_BMFU01000005.1:0-87057 GCF_014639235.1 Paenibacillus silvae
TGCATGTATTAGGCATGCCGCCAGCGTTCGTCCTGAGCCAGGATCAAACTCTCCAATAAAGTATTGAAAAGAGCGATAAGCTCATTTTGAATCTGACGAGATTAAAAATCTCATTGTTGTTCCAGTTTTCATACAGCCAGATAGCTCGCACTAAAAACCTTCACATTCATTCTGCAAGCAGAATGATTACTCACTCGTTGTTCAGTTTTCAAAGATCAAACTTGTTTCGCATCAACGCTGTGTTTCAGCGGCGACTTAAATAATGTACCATACACTCAAAACTAATGCAAGAGTTTTTTATTAATAGTTTTGTCTATTAATAAATCACATCGTAAAACTTCAACTACAGATTGCGTATCAACCTGCAAAATAAAGCCTGTATTTATTGTAACATATCTATGAATGGGCTTTCAAACATTAATCTACAATCTTTTTATTTATTCTACAAATCAATCGTTTTAACCCTTACTTCCGCTCTTTATATACAATCAAGCTCATAAACAAAAAGGTCAGTTCTGCATCTGCAGAACTGACCTTTCTACGATGAACTGCTCTCTTCAATAACCGATGACTAATAACAATCAGTTTTGAATCCATGGATTACGACGTTTTTTAGCTACTTTTCGCTGATTTGACGATGCTCCTGATTTTTCTCTGGACGAGTTACCCGATACAGATACCTTGGATTTATTTTTGGACACAGCCTTTGTCGGTTTTCGCTTCACTGCCCCGGACTTACCTGAGGAAGATTTCGGCTTGGAGTCTGTTTCTGAATCTGCCCCTTCAAATGCAGCCTGGCTCAAGTTCGCTTCGTCACGTCCACCCTTCTTCCCAGTCTTGGCACCATGTACTTGTGAAGGATACATCTCTCCAAAAGCACCAAGCGGAGAAGGCGGCACCATATTTTGTGCAGGATACGGGTTTTGATAAGCATACTCCATCGGCTGATTCGGCATTACGGATGTCATTTCAGGCGGCATTCCATTGACATGACCGTGCATGCCCCAGGCCGGCTCCTGATAACCATATGCAGGATAAGTATATTGAGGAGCATGTGTGTGTGAGCCGCATCCGCATGGAGGGTATGGAAGCATGGAGTATGGAGATATAAATGGCGGTTGATGATTCATCTGATGGTTTGCAGCAACATAATTAGTGAATGGACTATTTACCTGACTTGCTGGCGAAACCGGGAATGCGTCGTTTGCATTTGACGCCCCTGCCGACAAATTAGGCATTACATTATTGTGATTATAGGTCTGCTCATCTCCGGTCCATGGACTGTTTGGCATGTTTCCAATGCTATAAGAGCCCACATCCTGAATACCAGGGAAAGGAGAGTTATTGCTCACGCCTGCCGTATACATGTTGTTTTGCTGAACACTGTATACCTCTTGTGCAGGTACGGGAACCTGGGCATACGGATGCTCCATTGGAGCATGAAGCATTTTCGAGCCGCATCCGCAAGGAGCCTTGGCAATCGGCGCTACATTCACAGGAGACTGGGTTTCTGGCATAACGGGCAAAGCCATCATATTCGGAGAAGGATTAGGCGGTTGAGGTTTCTCGGCTTCAACTACAGGTTCAACTTGAACTTCTGGTTGTTTCTCCTCTTTTTTTTCCATCTTCTTCTCCGGCTTCACCTCTGGCAATTCGGGTAATTGTGGTAATGCCTCCAACTCAGGCATAACGTTAGGCTCAGCCGGGACAACCGGAGCAGGAACCGGATTTTCAGCTACAGGAGGTGCAGGCATTGGCACGACAGGCGCCGTTTCTTCTTTTACTCCTGTATATGCTTTGCCTTCAGGCGACAGTTTTTCCTGCATACCCATATTTCCAATTTCCGTATTGGCACTAGAATTTCCTTGTGTGTGCATGGAAGGAATGTAGACTGTTTCTCCTACTAACAGAGCATTGGGATTTTTCAACTGCGGATTGGCATTAATCATGTCTTTCAAAGGCACTCCCCAGGCTTGTGACAGCTTCCATAACGAATCCCCTTGTACAACCTTGTGACTGTGCAGCACACCCTCAGGCTTCGGCGTTACTGGCTGTGCAGGAATTTTAACCTTCATGCCGATATCCAGTTTGTCGGGATCTGCAATCTGCGGATTAGCAGCAATTAATGTGTCCAGCGCTACGTTATATTTTTGAGACAGCAGATATAGTGTATCGCCTTTTTTCACCATGTGTATTTTCACAGGGAACTAACCTCCTAAACGTCATACTTGGGCTGTACATTCGCCCATACCGTTACTACATCCTATGCAGCAACTGGGCTAATGACATCACCTGAACAAAAAAAATCCTCCTTAATCCGAAAATCCCGCATACATTACGCATGCCGCATTTTATCGGACAAGGAGGACTCTTGTATTCATTCTGTTAGATGTTAGTGACTTATTCCCACACCTTATAGCCGTCTTTGTCAACAATCTGACGGAAAGCTTCAAGCAATTGCAAGGTAACCGGACCCGCTACGCCAGAGCCAATCGTTCTGCCATCCACTTCACAAGCCGCAATAACTTCAGCAGCTGTTCCTGTGAAGAACACCTCATCTGCAATATACACATCATGAAGCGTGAAAGGCACTTCTTTTAATTCAATGCCAAGCTCGCCGCACAGATCAATAATTGCTTGACGTGTAATGCCCTCAAGTGCTCCGAGATAACAAGGAGGAGTGTAGACGACACCGTTTTTGATGATGAAAATGTTATCGCTTGAACCCTCAGTTACGTAACCTTGCGAGTTAAGCATAATGGCCTCACCAGCACCTGAATAGTTCGATTGCAGTTTGACAAGGATGTTATTCAGATAGTTGAGTGATTTGATTTTTGGATTAAGCGCATCCGGGATGTTGCGACGTTGAGATACGGATACAGCTTTCAACCCTGTAAGGTATGCTTCTTCTGGGTAGATTGCCAGCTGCTCCACAATAATGATCACCGAAGCTTTAGGGCAACGCAGCGGGTCAAGCCCCAGGTTCCCCGGGCCACGTGATACAATCAGTCGAATATAACCGTTGCGCATATCATTGCGGCGTACTGTTTCAGCCATCACTTCGAGCATCTCGTCGTAGGACAACGGAATGTTCAGACTGATCGATTTTGCCGAATCATACAGACGATCCAAGTGGGCCTTGCATCTGAAAATATTGCCATTGTATATCCGAATCCCTTCGAAAATACCGTCTCCATACAAAAATCCATGATCATAGACCGAAACTTTTGCATTTTCCTTGGTCACATACTGACCATCCAAGTAAATCCACTGTTCTGCCACGACGAACTGCACCTCCGTTAAATATACATGTCCAAAAAACTTGCCGAAACATAATGAACCTGTCCATTGTACATCAAAAATAAAGAAATAACTCGCTTATTTCACACAGATGATGCATGATTCTTCAGCTTGCTCCAACCACACTCCTGTTAACTCGGTGAGGGGTATGTATAACATGGATAGCTGCCAAGCACACGCACCTGACATTTCAGCGCCTCAATCTCGGCCATAGCTGCTGTGAGCAATACCGAATCAACCGTTTCAACCACATCGATGTAAAAGTAGTAACTGCCCAGACGTTTCTTGGTTGGCCTTGATTCAAGACGGGTCAGGTTCAATTTCCTCCAGGCAAAAGCCGACAGCACTTGATGCAGCGCACCCGGAGCATCCTCAGGCAGCGTTACAATCAAACTTGTTTTCATATGGTCCGCTTTACGCGGAATGCTGACAGGTTCATGACCAATCAGCACAAAGCGGGTGTAATTGTTGTCATGATCGGTCACCCGTTCAGCCATAATGTCCAAGCCATGCTTTCGGGCAGCAAGCTTTGTACCGATTCCCACCCAGCCTTTTCCCGGGTTTTTTTTCACAATTTCTACCGCTTCAGCCGTGCTGTTTACACCTTCGAGATTTGCATCTGGCGAATGCTGACGGATAAAATTCTGGCACTGCGGGATCGCCACAGGGTGAGACATAATTTTCGTGATTTTACTAAAGTCATACGAACCATCGTGCATTCGAAATTCGTTCCCATGTCCGATGATATTTTGAATGGACGGGTAGACCCACTCCGCTTGTATCGGAATATCCACCTCATTCACAAGCCAGTCCATATGAAGGCTGACGGAGCCCTCAATTGTATTTTCAAACGGAATCACGCTATACTGCACACTCCCACTATCGACCGCACGAAATACGTCTGAAATGAGCTTGAAATGATTGAGCTCGAGCGGTTCGCCGTCAAAAAGAAACTCGATCGCTTCGTGAGAGACCGATCCCTCAGGTAAAACTGCAATTCGTTTCATTTGTTAATTTCCCCTTTGATTCGCTCCAGAAAAGGACGTTCATCTTGATCCGGAAGAACAACTACACCATCCAGATCCGGGTCCAGCCACATCGCAGTGGCATGAATCCCCTCCTGCTTCATGGTGCCCGTCAAATATTGCTCTAATTCAGCTTTGCGAGTGTCGTGACGATCCACCAGTGTCAGCAAGGTTGGTCCGGCCCCGCTTAAAGCTGCTCCCAAAGCACCATGCTCCGATGCATGCTCCAGAATTTCCGCCATACCCGGTACCAGCGATGCACGATACGGCTGATGAATCCGATCCGACATCGCCTTTTGAATCATATCCAGTCTACCACTCGCTAAGGCAGCAACGAGCAATGAAGATCGGCTCACATTGTGAACTACATCGGCCTTCTCGAACTGCTTGGGAACAACATCCCGCGCTTTGGAAGTGGACAGCTGAAAGTCCGGAACGATAACCAAGGCCTGCAGATCCTGATGAGGCTCGATTCGAATATAATCGACACGTTGACCATCCCAGGCTGCTGTAATGATGCCGCCGCATAAGGAAGCGCCGACATTATCCGGGTGTTTCTCCAGTGATGTCGCCATATCCAGCAGTTTATCGTTCGATAACGGACTCCCGATCAATGCATTTGCCCCAGCAAGCGCGCCAACAATTGCTGATGCACTGCTGCCAAGTCCCCGGGTAAGTGGGATATCTGAATACATTGAAATTTCAAGCTCAGGTACGGAAACACCCGCTTCATCAAATACCATCTGTGCCACTTCATAAATGAGATTGGATTTATCCAAGGGAAGCCCCGTCAGATGTTCTCCATACAGATGAAAAGATGTCTGTGCTGCCGGTTTAATCTCAAGCCAGGCATACAAAGACAAGGCCATGCCCAGGGTATCAAACCCTGGACCGAGATTGGCTGTGCTTGCCGGGATTTTTACGGTTACCTTTTCACGCAAGCTCATACTGACTGCTGCTCCAGCTGCGCAATAGCAGCCATAACTGCCTCTTCAGTATCTTCAACGACCAGCGGCTCCACAGCAGCCGTTTGGATTGCTACATTCGGGTCTTTCAGACCGTTACCAGTCAGCACACATACAACCGTTTCTCCACCTTTGAAGTAACCTTCGCTTTTCAGCTTATACACACCAGCTACGGAAGCCGCAGATGCAGGCTCTGCAAATACTCCTTCACGTGCAGCAATTGTACGGTAAGCCGCCAAAATCTCTTCATCGGTAACATAGTTGATCTGCCCGCCAGACTCTTCTGCTGCAGCAACCGCTGTTTTCCAGCTCGCCGGGTTACCGATTCGGATCGCTGTAGCAATTGTTTCCGGCTCTAGAATCGGCTCTCCTTTTACGATAGCCATAGCTCCTTCAGCCTCGAATCCAACCATGCGCGGCAGCGTGCTTGATTTGCCTGCCTCTTTATACTCTTTAAAGCCTTTCCAGTATGCAGAGATGTTACCCGCATTACCAACCGGAATAGCCAGAACATCCGGTGCATCTCCCAATTGCTCAACCACTTCAAAAGCGGCTGTTTTCTGTCCTTCAATCCGATATGGATTTACAGAGTTTACAAGTGTAATCGGGTGTTTGGCAGTAATTTCACGAACGATCTCAAGAGCACGATCAAAGTTACCGTTAATGGCAATGACCTTGGCACCGTAAATCATCGCTTGAGCAAGTTTACCCAGTGCGATATTGTTATTCGGAATCAGCACGATACAGTTAAGCCCGCCACGTGCGGCATAAGCTGCTGCTGCTGCGGAAGTATTTCCTGTAGATGCACACATAATTGTACGGCTGCCTTCCTCCATCGCTTTGGCAACGGCCATCACCATTCCACGGTCCTTGAAGGAACCAGTCGGGTTCAAACCTTCATATTTGAAATACAGATTCAAACCGAGCTCCTTCGACAGATTTTCTGCGTGAATGAGCGGTGTATTCCCTTCCTGAAGTGTAAGTTGCGGAGTATTTTCATTGACTGGAAGGTGCTCTTTGTACGTTTGCAGTAATCCTTGATATCTCATTGTGGGTAAACTCCTTTATGATTAATTATTCTATAATATCGAATGATGCGTGGCTTGCAATATATTGCAAAACACAAATTTGATAATCCATTTATTTTACAATACCGCTCAAAAAGGAACTATCCTTCTACGCGGTAAACACTTTTGATCCGTCGAATGACATTCAGTGATTCAAAATGCTTAAGCACCTTGTCCATGCTGGCCTTGCTTGCATTATGCGTAACGATAATGATCTCGGCATCCGGGTTATGCTCATTCGGCTGTTGAACAACCGAAGCCAGACTGACTTCGTATTCCGCGAAAATCTGTGTAATCTGCGCCAGCACCCCAGCTTTGTCATCCACGTGCAGCAGGATGAAATTTTTCGAAAAAATCTGCTCATCGCTCTGCAGTCTCTTCTGTTTATAAGGCACGATTGCCTTTACCCCGTTGACACCAAGTTTGAGGTTTTTGGTCACCGCGACGATATCAGCGACTACAGAAGTTGCTGTTGGCAGTTCTCCTGCACCTGCACCGTAGAACATCGTTTCGCCTACAGCCTCACCATGCACATATACAGCGTTGAACACACCGTTGACAGAGGCTATGGGATGGTTCTGTCTTACCATCGTTGGCTGTACACTAATCGTAATCTCATCATCACTGCGATCAGCGATGCCGAGCAGCTTCAGTTCATATCCCAGCCTTTTGGCATAAGTGATATCCTCACGTGTGACAGCGGATATGCCTTTCACCGTAACATCCTTCAGTTCAACGTTGGTACGGAAACCAAGCGTGCTCAAGATTGCCATTTTCCGGGCGGCATCGAGCCCTTCTACATCAGACGTCGGGTCTGCTTCTGCATACCCCAGAGACTGTGCTTCTGCCAGCACCTCTTCATAAGAGGCACCTTCCTGACTCATTTTCGTCAAAATATAGTTCGTTGTGCCGTTCACAATCCCCATAATCCGGGTGATCCGGTCCGAGGAGAAACCTTCAATCAATGTGCGGATAATCGGAATACCGCCTGCCACACTGGCCTCATAAAATACGTCACATTGCTTTTCCTGCGCTTTAGCGAGAATCTCCGAGCCATGCAAGGCCATAAGGTCCTTGTTTGCGGTCACAATATGTTTTCCCCGCTCCAGCGCCTCTAGGATATATTCCTTTGTCTGGTCAATGCCACCCATTACCTCAACGATAATATCGATGTCGGGATGACGAATAACTTCCCAAGGGTCCTCAGTCAGCTTTGCGCGTTCAATCGGAATAACACGATCTTTCTCCGTATTTTTCACTGCGATTTTCTCAATGATAATCGGTGATCCAACCTGACTGCTCAGATCCTCCTGATTCCCTTCAACGATACGAACAACACCTGTTCCAACCGTTCCAAGGCCTAACAATCCGATTTTTACCGGTTTCACTAACGACCTACCCCCTAGTCTCTAATCACGTCTGTCCATCTTGCAACACTTCACTCCTGGTTCCACTGCATATGATCTCCAACGATCTGAAAGCCTGATTAACCTTGGCCTACGATACGTGTGCGCTTCACTCCAGGCATATCCTGCATTCGATCAAGCATTTCTCCAATCTCTCCGTGCAGATGTGTCGTTTCCACCGAGATGACAACATTGGCTCTTCCTTGAAGCGGAATACTTTGATTAATCGTAAGTACGTTAGCTCCATACCCTGCAAAATGTCCAAGCACCCTGGACAGAATACCGGACTGATGCTCCAGGTCAATCGAGATGGTTACGATTCGTTCACGCTCCAGCTGATTGATCAGATGGATTCCATCCTTGTACTTATAGAAGGCACTCCGGCTCAATCCAACCTGCTCCACGGCCTCATGTACTGTTTTGACATCACCGGAAGCAAGCAATTCTTTCACCTGCATCGTTTTAACTACAGCCTCCGGCAAAATATCTTCCCGTACTAAGTAATAGCGTTCATTCACAGAACGTCCTCTCCTCAAAGACTCATGTTTTCATATAGTGGACATTATATAGGATGAATCACAAAAGGGCAATACGTGACATGACTATTTTTCGAAAACTGTTTCACACAGTATACAGGCTTCTGTCTCTTTCATGTGTGAAAAAAGCAAAAAAAACGCAGCGTCACGGGTAATTCCCCGATTCACTGCGTTCCTCCTAGTAGTAACTGCTGCCTTCGACAAACTCAAACTCGAAATCGCCAATACGCACAATGGTGCCTTCAACAGCGCCACGTTTACGAAGCTCATCATCCACACCCATATACCGGAGTGTGCGCGCCAGCTTCAGAATAGCTTCATGCGAGTTCAGCTGCATACGTTTCATCATGCGATCAATCTTGGCACTTTCCACGATGAAGGTATCGTTTTCACGCACAATACGGAAGCCTTCGTCTTCTTTTTTCTCCAGGCTGTACACTTTGCGCTCTGACAGCTCAGCAACTTCCTCCACCTCAGGCTCATCCGGAAGCTGATCCAGCAGATCAGCCGCACGGTAGAGCAGCTCCTGAATTCCCTGACGTGTCAACGATGATATAGGCATCACTTCAATATCCGGCTTCACTTCACGAACCTGCTGCAAAAATTGCTCCAGATTGGCTTCGGATTCCGGCATATCCATCTTGTTCGCGGCAACGACCTGCGGTCTCTCGGCGAGCACAGGGTTGTACAATCTCAGCTCATCATTGATTTTCTGCCAATCCTCAAAAGGGTCACGTCCTTCTGAACCGGACATATCCACAACGTGGATGATGACCCGTGTCCGTTCAACGTGCCGCAGAAATTCATGTCCCAGCCCTACACCTTCATGGGCACCTTCAATCAGACCCGGCAAATCGGCCATCACAAAGCTGCGACCTTCACCCACGTCAACGACACCCAGGTTCGGTGTAATCGTCGTAAAATGGTACGCTCCGATCTTCGGCTTGGCTGCCGACACCACGGACAGCAGCGTAGATTTCCCTACACTCGGGAAACCGACGAGACCCACATCCGCCATAACTTTAAGCTCAAGTACGATATAACGCTCTTCGCCTTCTTCACCATTCTCTGCAAGCTCGGGTGCAGGGTTTCTCGGGGTTGCAAACCGGATGTTCCCCCGGCCGCCCCGGCCGCCTTTGGCAACAACAACCTGCTGACCATGACGTGTGAGATCAGCCAGCACTTCTCCGCTGTCCTCATCAATGATAACGGTACCTGGCGGGATGCGTACAATCATATTTTCCGCATTTGCACCATGTTGGCTTTTGTTCCGTCCCTTTTCCCCGCGCGGGGCTTTGAAGTGACGCTGGTATCGGAAGTCCATCAACGTGCGCAGACCTTCATCTACCCGGAAAATAATATCAGCTCCACGGCCGCCATCGCCGCCTGCCGGACCACCTTCCGGTACATACTTCTCACGACGGAACGAGACGATTCCGTCTCCTCCATCTCCGGCTTTTACATAAATCTTCGCTTTATCAACAAACATTGGTTACCCCTTCTTCCTATATTCCACAAGGCATTCTGAATTGTATAAACGTATCCCCAGACGAAATGTGCTCCGTTCTGACTTTTTTCCCTTTGAGTACGGCAGCAAGCTGCCGCAGCGTTTCTGGATCAGGAGTTTGATCCCCTTCCAGCCGAACGACTACATCTCCATGATCCTGCCCGAAGTTCAAGGTCAGTTTGCGAACCTCTCCCCAAGACGACCGGCCGCCGCCATATTGATAGGCCCGAATTGCATCCGCAATCGCCCCCGTAAGCGACTCGCCATCCTCGGGAGAGACCAGAGCGCTGAGCTGCAGCTCTTCCTCCACTTCCACATGCAATTCCAGCGCAACTCCACTGGCCCGGAAAGACTGCAAATAAAATACGAGAGAAGGAATACCGAGTTTGGATATCCGGCTTTCCTCATTCACCCTCTCCTTTATTCTTTCCACACATTGCAGGGATTTATCAAGCTTGCCCAGTCTGAGATATCCATATAACACCTGAAGATCGTTCATCCAGTCATGCCGATGATGATTTAATGAGGCTATTGCAGTTTTTTCCATGGATTGTATAATGCTTTTGCGTACCGCCTCCGCCTGTTTCTTCAGCGCATATGCAGAAATGAACATTGCCACAACCGACCACAACGCACACACGACACTCGCGAAGGGTGCCGGATACAGCATAACAAAAACCAAAGGAATCACAAGCGAACATGCCGCAATCCACGGCACTCTTTTCCAGGATTTCATGGCTTCTCCCCGTTCTACAAAACTCGGTTGGTCTAAACCCACCGTAACCCAGTATAACATGTCTTTTCTGCCAGTTCATTAACGAATAGTCGCCGAATGCAAAAAACCTCCGGCAAAAATGCCGAAGGCTCCTTAGGCGGAATGCCGATATTACGCTTCTACTGCAGCTGCTACAGGAGCAACGTCTACAGGGTAGATGCTTACTTTTTTGCGATCGCGACCCCAACGTTCGAATTTAACAACGCCGTCGATTTTCGCGAACAAAGTGTCATCTTTACCGATACCCACGTTTGTTCCTGGGTGAATTTTCGTTCCGCGTTGGCGAACGAGAATGCTGCCACCAGTTACAGTTTGGCCATCTGCACGTTTAACACCCAGACGTTGTGCATTACTGTCACGTCCGTTCTTCGTGGAACCTACACCTTTTTTCGATGCGAACAACTGAAGATTTAATTTCAACATGATTGGTTTTCCTCCTTCTTTATTTATTGGTGCTGCTGTATTTGAATATACTTCCCGTATGACTCTTCAATATTAGAGAGCATAACTACCATGGATTCGAGCAACAGCTGTACCTGGGAATACGTTTCCCCTTTTGCCAGCATTGGTAAAGAACCGCTCAGAAAGCCATTCTTCATCTTGGCATGCATCTCGACACCAGTCAATGCCTCAATCGAGTTCACTGTACCTACTGTAACAGCAGATACCCCGGCACATACGATATCTTCTCCCCGCTTGGCAAAATTGGCATGCCCTTCGATGGAAAAGCGTTCGATGTTCCCGTCCTCATCACGAAAGATTTGAACGATAATCACTTATCGCACCTTCTTACGCTTTGATTTTTTCGATAGTTACTTTAGTGTACGGTTGACGGTGACCTTGCTTCACATGGTAGTTCTTTTTCGGTTTGTATTTGTATACAACAACCTTTTGACCTTTGCCATGTTTCTCCACTTTAGCCGTTACAGTAGCTCCGGAAACCAATGGTGTACCTGCTGTCAAACCTTGATCGTTAGATACAGCCAGGACACGGTCGAACGTTACGCTTTCGCCGTCGTTCGCATTCAATTTCTCGATGAACAGAACATCGCCCTCTTGGACTTTGTACTGTTTGCCGCCTGTTTCAATAATTGCGTACATTTGCCTTGCACCTCCTCATGTCTCAGACTCGCCCGGTCTCAGGTGACAGCGCCTTGCGGAGCTGTTCTTGTACCCGGCCAGTGCGGTTACAGCATGTGCAAGACCTATTGGCTAAACACATACTTGATGATTATATCACGCAGCATATCAAAAATCAATGCAAAGGTGAAATATATCTTTTCCCCGTCCCATGACAGGAGGAACAAGCCTCAACATAAGGCAGTGTGCTCTCTTCTCTTACTTTTTTGCGTGTTAATTCAAGCAGTCCGAGCTTGGTCCATCCCAGAACAAATGCCTTCGTTCGGTCCTTACGCAGCTCCTGCTCCAGTGCGGCTGCCACTTCATGCCGATTCGCTGCTTCTTCCATATCAATGAAATCAACAATAATCATACCGCCGATATCCCGCAGTCGCATTAACCGGGCAATCTCAACTGCGGCCTGCATGTTGGTTTCCGTGACCGTCTCTTCCAGACTGTCTCCGCCTGACCCTGTATATTTCCCCGTATTCACGTCGATGACTGTCAACGCTTCAGTATGATCAATGACGATATAACCGCCTCCCGGCAGCCAGACCTTGCGGGCAAAGTCCTTGTTCAGCTGTTCCTGCACGCCATACGCGTCGAAGATGGATTCCGTTCCCGAATGCACCCGAACCCTCGGTTCATCTCCCGGACAGATTTCCTCCAGCAGCGTGCGAATCACCTGAGCTTGTGCTTCACTATCCGTAATCACCTCGTCACTTCCAGGTGCATACACATCACGGATGACCCGCTGAATCATGCTTTGATCACGATGCAAAAGGCTTGGAGAAGGCAGACTATCGGCTTTTTCCCGAATCAACAGCCACTGTGAGCGCAAGGTATCCAAATCAGTCTGAATCGCTTCGTGCTGCTCCTCTGCAGAGACGGTACGAATAATCAGCCCTTCTTCATCCCGGCACAACTGCTCGCCGAGCGCTTTCAGACGTGAACGATCACTCTCTCGGGCGATTTTCTTCGAGACTGCAACATAACCTGCTACCGGCATGTAAACAAGCCAGCGGCCCGGAAGTGAATAGTGTGTAGTCACCCGGGCTCCTTTGCTTCCTACCGGCTCCTTGAGAACCTGCACGATGATTTCCTGACCCGGCCGCAGCAGCTCCGAGATCGAGGGTTTTATCTTGGGCTGTTTCTCCAAGTGAGGATGAAGCACATCGTCCACATACAGAAATGCATTTTTTTTCTGACCGATATCTACAAAGGCAGCCTGCATACCTGGCAGCACATTGACTACCCGTCCCTTGAAAAAGGAACCCAGCAGCCCCCGCTCTCGTGTACGCTCTGCCGTGAATTCCACAGCCTTGCCTTCTTCCAGAAGCGCCATTTGCATGAGGTTATGTTCATTATGTACGATCATTTGTTTCATGGCTTCACCTCTAGAAGACACTTCAATTCATCCACATCCATTTCCTATTATAGGCCCTACCTGTCATATAGGTATTACCCCGTTTCCGAATAGTCTCATCAGCAGACGTTAGCGTTTATCCATATTTTGTTTGAAATAGGAACCGATCACACGCTGCTCCGGCAAAACGGCCATCACACGTCCCTGTTTGTTCATAACGTATACCATATGGTACCTCTCTCTTTTTAATAGACGCAAAATAGTGTCCAAAGGTTTCGCTGGAAACGAGATTATTGGCTGAGCCAGACTGCCCGCGGCAGCATGCCGCACAAAAACAGCCTCACGATTCATAAGAAAACGGATAAAACGATAGGGCACGTTCCGATAATCCGTCACATTGGAATAAAATAAAAAAAGACCGATTAACAAAATGTTTAACGGGAGCCCGTATTCCCCGGCAAACCACCTGCTGATTGCAACCAAAATAACCCCTGCGCTGCACAGGATGCTGATGCGATACGTCCACATGAGTGTTGTATAATATGGAGCCCACAGGCTGACAAGGGCTTGTACAATTTTCCCACCATCCAGAGGCAGCACTGGCAGCAGGTTAAACATAGCAATGAGCATGTTGGCCTGTATAACATAGTCCAGAAATACCGGATCACCCAGCTGAAGATAACGCAGCAGTAAAACCATGCCAACCATCAGCAGATTTTGCAGCGGGCCCGCCAAGGCGATTACAATCTCGCGATATGCTGTCAGCTTCCCCCCATCTTCAATGACTGCCACTCCCCCGAAAGGAAGCATCTGTATGGATTGCACACGATAGCCCAGAAGGGCTGCCGCAGCCGCATGTCCGCATTCATGAATAAATACAATCGCAAACAGCGTAATCAGCTCCATAAAATGTCCAGTTAACAGAGAGGTCATCATGATGATTACAAAAAAAGGGTGAAGCGAGATGCGCACCCCCCATACCCTAATCAAGGGCGACGACTTCCGCAGGATCCACGTACTCTTCTCCTTCTTTTATCGCAAAATAAAGCGTAGCCGGCTGTTCACTGCTTCCAGCCTTGAGAGTGCCTACGGTGTTTCCCGCTTCGACCCAGTCGTTCTTTTGCAGCTCACTTTCGTTTAAGCGCCCATAAATTGCCGTCACCTTGCCCGTATGTTGTATTACCACGGTGTAGCCGCTCTCTCCATCTCCGAGCACCTCCAGCACTCGACCGGCACCTGAGCTGACTACCTGCACAAGTCCTCCCGCAGCCGCAGCATCAGGAACAATCTCGATTCCCTTCATACTTAGAGCAAACGGCTGAACGACTGTTCCCGAAACCGGTTTTCCCAGCAGTTGCCTGATTCCCGAGCCATTCACCGCATCCGTTGTATGTCCCAGAACAGGCAGGAAGGACGGGGGCCCACCAAAGTTCCGTTCATACCACGCCGCGGCAGTAGCAAAATCCATATCATTGTGAAGTGCATCGGCAATAACCGTTTTTGGCATTATCGTCCATGACGCATCTAACTGGAACAGTCCCCAGACACCAGCAAAAATGACTGCACTCACCATCGTTCGCCGAAGCAGCGATCGAAGAATATGAAAGCCGGAGCGCCCTGGCGAGCCATAACGTGAATTTTCTTTTTTCCACAGCCACTCCGGATCTCTTTCCTGAGATTCATCTACAACAACAAACGGCTTCTGCGGAAAGCTTTCAGTTCGCTCGCTGCGAGGAGCAGACTTCTGTTCCTGCATGATTTCATGCACTGCCCCATCCATCAGCCGCCGAATTCGCTCTTCTCTTCTCTGCTTGATTCTGCGTTTCGTATTCATGAAATATCCTCCCACTGAGGCTTGTTTACTACATCCTATGAGACAGGAGCAGAGAATATGAACAAGCCTGTATCCGGCCCTTAAATAAATCGCGGGTGGAAAGAGTTAAAAACAAAAAAAGCCGGGCACACGGCCCCGGCTACAACACGTTACATCTAGATTCGGTTACGCAAAGCAATTTAAAGCTGTTTAATCCCTGATAATAACGTATCTTCTGTGTTTCAATACATGGTTATGTTAGCCCATTCCAAAAAACTTCTTGAACCGGGAAAATGCACCCTTCTTCTGCTCCAGCTGCATTAACGGGACCGTATCACCGAGAATACGTCTTGCGATGTTGCGATATGCAATCGCCGCAAGTGAATCGGGGTTCATTACGGTTGGTTCACCTGAATTGGCAGCCTTGATAACAAGTTCATCATCCGGCACAATGCCAATCAAGTCAATATTAAGTACTTGTAAAATTCCATCGATATCCAGCATATCGCCTGATTTCACCATGTTATTGCGAATCCGGTTCACTACCAGCTTTGGTGACTGGATGTGTGAACTTTCAAGCAATCCGATCACACGGTCCGCATCACGCACTGCTGCATTTTCCGGTGTAGTGACAACGATGGCCTGATCTGCTCCTGCTACTGCATTTTTGAATCCCTGCTCTATGCCAGCCGGGCAATCAATAATGACGTATTCAAAATCTTTTTTCAGTTCAAGGATGATATCCTTCACCTGTTCTGGCGATACAGAGTTTTTGTCTCTCGTCTGCGCTGCAGGCAGCATGTATAGTTCCTCGAAACGCTTGTCTTTCACCAAAGCCTGGTTCAGACGGCAGCGGCCGTCCGCAACATCGCACAGATCGTAAATAATACGGTTCTCGAGTCCCATCACGACATCCAGATTACGCAGGCCGATATCCGTATCGACCAGACATACCTTTTTGCCGAGCAGCGCCAGCGCTGTCCCGATGTTTGCCGAGGTGGTTGTTTTACCCACGCCGCCTTTACCCGAAGTGATCACGATCGCCTCTCCCATGAGCTACACTCCTTTAAACACATTAAAATCTCGGCGCAACCGAACGATATTGCTCATCTTGTCGATCTGCATCTGATTGTCCTGCAAATAAGCAAATTCCATCCCGGTTTCACGACTCTCCCATTCATCCGGAGGACGACTGATGACATCTGCAATACGCAGCTGTGTCGGTGCAAAGACCGATGCTGCAATGATGGCTTCCTCGTCCCCGGTGATTCCGGCATGAGCCATACCTCTGAGTGAACCCAAAACATATATATCCCCGGTACACGTCACCGTGCCCCCTGGATTGATATCTCCAAGAAACAGGAGATTACCCTCATGATGAAGCACCTGGCCCGATCGTACCATGCCGCACATCGTCATAATCGGCGGGGGACCTTTGACCTCCTGGATTAGAGCAGGCGAGTCGATGGAGCGAATCAGCAGATTGCCTTTTTGCTTCAAAATATCGAGAATTTCTTCCTTCTGCTCTTCCGTAACTTCTCGCGCTCCCAGCTTGATATCCACATGAACAATCGGTCCGGTCAAAATATTTTGATGGCTGTGTTCCAGCTTATAGCGGAGCTCATAGAGCAATTCCTCGAATTCACATTGATCGTCCAACAGGAAAACCAAGCCGTCTCGGATGCCTTTAATCGTTACGTGATTCGATTTTACCGTCATAAGCCTGTCCCTCCCATCTCATTACATTTCGTGCCCCGGTTCCCAAGTTCCTGCTTCCTGCTTCATAAATGTCATCAGACAGGTTCGTCAGTCTTGCTTCTCGGCTTGCCGATCTTCTCCAGCTGTTTGCGCAGCGGTACATAGATGATCAGGGCAAACACAAAGTGAACAAACAGATTAGGGATCATGTATTCAATCAGTGCCCAGTCAAACGTCACGTGATTGAGCTGAAACAGTTTATACAGGAAAAATAACATCGTATCATTCAGCAGGCTCCCCAGAAGTACAACCGAAACCATAATGGGCATCGGTGCACGAGGTGCTTGAAAAATGAGTCCCATCACATAAGCCGATAACCCCATGGAGAAGCCGTAAGGACCGATCATCTCCCCGTAGAAGACGACGTCATGCAGGAGTCCAAATGATATGCCGAGCACAAGGGCTGTATGCCGATGATGGTACACAGCAAAAAACAAAATAACGACATAGACGAGATTAGCTGAAATACGCATCTGCCAGGCCGAAGGAATAATCTGCGGCAGGATCGTGCCTTCAGCAATAAACAGAACGAACAGTAACAGAAACAGAACCTGTTTGCGTGTCACCATTACTCTTTAACCTCAGGCGGAATAATAACAATCAGCTCTTTCCAGTCCAGGAAGCTGGCATAAGGCTCAATCATAGCCGTCTTCGTTAAGCCATATTCGCTTTTCTCCACACTTTTCACTTTACCGATTCGCATATACTTCGGAAAGTTGTTGATAATGCCGGATGAAATTATCTCATCATCCTTTGCTATGTTGGAGTCTTCGGCAATTTTGGTCATCTTCAGCATGCCGCTCTTGGGATCATAACTCTCAATCATACCGAACACTTTCTCTTTGCCAACTGCAGTAGCCGCGATTGCATTCGACGTTGGATCATTTGCATCCATTGAAGTTAAGAGATTTACTGTTGACGTATAAGCGCTAACATGGCTAATTACTCCGACCAGACCTTCCTGTGAAGTAACGGCCATGCCTGACTTGATACCTGCATTTTCCCCGATATCAATGTTGATCGTTCTACTGTTCGGGTCCGAGTTGGCGCTAATAACCTGTGCAATTCGAGAGCCATAATTATACCGATTCTTCTGTTCATCCGTAAATTTGAGCGCATTCCGAAGTTGATCATTTTGCTGCTCCAAATCATTGTACTTCAATCGGTCACGCGTATAGTGTCCCATTGCAATGCGGAGCTCTTCATTCTCCTGATATACCGCACGCATGTTCGCTACATCTTTGAAAAAGCCCGCTACATAGGAAGCGGGCTTGTAAAATACGTATTGTACAAATCCAACGGAATCCTTCAGGAATTTCTCCGGCCAGGATAAAGTGGCACGCGGACTGAGCGTAAAGCCCATCAACGCGATAAATGTAACAAGGCCCACCAGCAAAACAAAAAGTCTTTTGTTGCCTAGCAGTTTAAACAGTTCCAACACCCTCTAACATCCATTATTCTCTTCCGAGCTTGGCCCGGCGGGGAGACATCAGATCTGCAGTCCCTGCGAGAATATCAACTGACCCTCCCCTGTTAAGCGGGTTATAGCTCTCCCGGGATAACCGGGCACTCTGCATTAATACGCCGCTGCCTGATCCGAAGTCAGGCAGACAAGCTGCCAATTAACGCTTGGAACGAACTGCTGAACTGCTTCTGCTTTTGAACATATGAATATTTTCCAGTGCTTTACCGGTTCCAATCGCTACGCAATCAAGCGGATTCTCTGCAACAATGACAGGCATGCCTGTCTCTCCAGCAAGCAGCTTGTCCAAATTACGCAGCAATGCTCCTCCGCCAGTCAGCACGATTCCGCGGTCCATAATATCGGCAGCAAGCTCAGGAGGGCATTTCTCCAGCGTTACTTTTACCGCTTCAATAATTGCATTCACGGTATCCGCCAGTGCCTCGCTGATCTCATCCGAAGTAATTGTAATGGTCTTAGGCAGACCCGTCACGAGGTCACGTCCACGAATCTCCATCGTTTCTACCTGCTCCAATGGCATAGCTGATCCAATGTCCATTTTGAGCTGCTCGGAAGTACGCTCACCGATCATCAAATTATATTGACGCTTGATATACTGAATGACAGATTCATCCATTTCATCACCTGCAACACGTACAGAACGGCTGGTTACAATCCCGCCAAGAGAGATAACGGCCACTTCCGTCGTACCGCCGCCAATATCAACAACCATGCTGCCCGTTGGCTCCCATACTGGCAGGTCTGCACCAATTGCAGCCGCAAACGGCTCTTCAATCGTATAAGCCTCACGTGCGCCGGCTTGCTTGGTAGCATCTTCAACCGCACGCTGTTCTACCGCCGTAATTCCGGAAGGTACACAGACCATCACGTTTGGATGGCGCTGGAACATGGAGCGCTGCTTCTGTGCCTGACGAATAAAATATTTGATCATCGTTGCAGTTGTATCGAAGTCAGCGATAACGCCATCTTTCATTGGGCGGATGGCACGAATGTTGCCAGGTGTACGTCCGATCATTTTTTTGGCTGACTCCCCCACTGCCTCAATGCTTTTGGTATCCGTCCGGAGAGCAACCACCGAAGGTTCACGCACCACAATTCCTTTACCCCGTACATAAACCAGCGTATTCGCTGTCCCCAAGTCAATACCCAAGTCTTTCGTAAAACCACCAAACATAACGTATTCTCCTTTTCTGCCTCATATTGCCGCAGCTGCTTCATTCGCAGAGCGTAATTGTTATTTCCACGGAACCGTGGAGCTAATATTCGCATTTGTTTCATTGTTGAATCTTAAATAAAGTGAACCTATCTATGACGGACATGTCCGTGATCATTCATAGGAAAAAACATCAACGCCAACCATTATATTATACCAAGCCCTTCTCCTTCAAACTTACATAGGTTCCATCACCGATAACAAGGTGGTCCAGCACATCAATACCCACGATAGCACCAGCTTCAATCAGTCTCTTCGTTATCTGAATATCTTCCGGGCTGGGCGTCGGATCACCGCTTGGATGGTTATGTGCACATACAATTGAGGCACTGCTACATTTGATGGCGGCCCGAAATACTTCACGCGGATGTACAATCGAAGCATTAAGGCTGCCCATGGAGAGTGTTTCCTGAGCAATAATATGATTTTTACTATTGAGAAAAAGACATACAAAATGTTCTTTTTGCAAATAACGCAGCTGTTCCATCAAAATATCCGCAGCATCACGTGGAGTTCGAATGCACGTTGAAGGTGCCAGCCGGCTCTTGGCAATGCGATGTCCCAGTTCAATACCTGCTTTGAGCTGAACAGCCTTGGCTTGTCCTATACCCCTCATGGCTGTCAATTCTTCAAGACTCAGATCCATCAGCGAGCGTACTCCGCCCGCATCATTCAATATCCGCTGGGCCATATGCACCGCAGATTCCTGTCTTGTTCCCGTTCGAAGTAAAATAGCCAGCAGTTCGGCATGGCTCAAGGCGCCCGCCCCATATTCCATCATGCGTTCTCTCGGGCGTTCTTCCTGGGGGATGTCGCGCATCATATATTGAGCCGACTCCATATGTTCCCTCTTTTCACAGTATTCAATTGGGTTTACTGCCCTGGCAGCACGTATACTCCGAAGCCTTCAAGCATATCGCTAAGTAAAGATAACGGCAAGCCTACCACATTGAAATAACATCCTTCTATGTGGTCGATCAGTGAAGCACCGATACCTTGAATGGCGTATGATCCTGCTTTGTCGGAAGGCTCCCCCGTTTGTACATACGCACGGATCTTCGCTTCCGAAAGCTCCTTCATCGTTACATTGGTCTGACGATAGTGCACGACCGAATGTCCAGTGCCTGCATCAATGCATGCAACGCCCGTGAACACACGGTGCTCCCGCCCTTGCAGCCGAGACAGCATACGTTCGGCATCAGCAGCATCAACCGGTTTGCCCAAAATTTCATTGTCCAGCACAACAACCGTATCACTGCCAACGATAATCGCTTCCTGCCGGTTCCCCTCGAGTCCGCGATACACAGCAAGCGCCTTGCGCATTGCAAGTTCCTGTACCGTCTGCTCCGGTGTCCAGTCCGAAGTTGTATGCTCGTCTGCATGACTTGGTATAACTTCAAACGCTAGATGGAGTGATGCGATCAGTTCTTTACGCCGCGGCGATGTGGAGGCCAGAATAATCGGGCGCTGCTCTGTGTTATTCAACATTAACGGCTCCTTATACTACGGCAACACCTGTCTTAATCACTGGATAATAGATGTCACTGGTTTATTTTTTTTGTCAACATTCGTCATTCTCCTACAGTCTGCGATACAGCCATATGGCCGCGATAATGCCGATCAGACTCAGAAGGCTCATTTGAAATTGAAATGAAAGGTCATAACTGAAAATATCCAGATCAGCCTGAGGTGACCATCGAATCGTTGTGACCTTGGTTAAAAAGGCTACCGCCTTTACAGGCTGCAGTGCCTTGGCGATCCACGCTCCAGCCATCCAGCCAAGCAGCAGAAACAATAATAATACGCCGAAGTTTTTTTTCATCGGTTAATCTTCCCTCGCCATTTTTTGACACCCACATTATTATACGGGGTTTTGTACGTCAATACAAACACAAATCCGGCAGGGGGAACTATTTCCAGTTCCTTGCCGGAGAGGGATTTTAGGACCTTGTTATGAGAACAGTTCCGCTTACTGTTTGATTGCCTCAAGCCACTTTTTCTGCTGCAGTACATACTGCATCAAATCGGACTGTACTGCCCACATATGAACAGCATCCGGATTTTTATTGTATTCGGCAATGGCCGTTATCGCACTGTTCATTGATTTTTCCATACTCGAAACAACCGGCTGTACCTCTGACGTCATTCCAGGGGAAAGGCTCTTCAGACCGTTCAACCACGTTTGGTGCCGATTCGACAATACTTGCATCGTTTCTGGTGCTATAGCCGCCTGAACAGATTGACCCAGCTGCTGGATCGATAATGTGGATAACTGATCCACGAGAGCCGAGCTGTTTTGGAAAAAAAGAGAGGCATCCTCCTGCTTGCTTCCAAATATGGCCGGATTCACTTCAGGGTTAACGATTTCCTTGACATACAATTCGACCCCCTGTGACTTCAATCTCGTACTGAGCAGCTTGGCCTCTTCGCGATCAGCCGAGATGCCTGCGTAAACACGATTACCGTCATCAGGGTCCGTACCCGCAGCTATTCCCGCTTGGGTAAGCTCAAGCTTGGCCTGCTCCGCTCGTTCCGGGGAGCTGAACACCCCGTATTGAAGAGCATAGTAGGTGCCGCCTGCAGAGGACGTTACAAGCTGCCCTGTGTTCGCAGCAGTCTCCTCCTGACCTGTTACAGCAGATGCCGTTTGATTCACGGGCAGCATCTCATCCGGTTTTGTCGTGCCCTCCTTGTTAAAAAAAGACAGAATAACCATGCCAAACAGCGCTCCGGTCACCAATGCACCTGAAATAGAGCCAATCATCTTCCAGCCTCTGGGCGGACGATTACGTTTATAGGAATAATTATCGGACTCAGCTATCCAGTTATGACCCTGATCCAGATCAAATTCATAATCATCATTGCGGTGGTCCAGCAAACGGCTCTCATCATTGGTTCGCCCGGATTCAAGATGATGCAATTCAGAACGGGAGGCATCCGCCAGAATCGTTCCTCCCCAGTCAACAGGCATGTCCTCTGCTGGCCATGTCGGTCCTGTGCTGTTACTTTTCAAGCTGCTCATTTCTGATTCAGGTTTCGGTGGTGCTTCTAATTCAAATGGCACGTCTTCGTGATTTGTAAACAGTGAACTGGAAGCCTGTATCTCTTTACTCTGAAGCTTGTCCGACTCTTGATCCCCGAAGCGAAACGTCATTCTGGCATTGCTCACCCGTACCCTCTCCTTTGTCCCCTTTGTACCAGCTATATGCGAGCATTGCACGTAATATTCTATAAAATTTACGGCAACCCTTATTTGCTTGAAGATGAACTCCCAAAGCAAAAACGCCTGGCTTCATAAAGAAGACAGACGTTTGACATTACGAACCTGCTCAAATTCGATGTTTATTTCAAGCCTTTGGCGAGGGCATCGCCCACCTTCCAGATATCCCCTGCACCCATCGTAAGCACAAGATCTCCCGGCTGCAGCCGTGGTTGCAGATCAGCGACAACCTCTTCTTTTGTTGGAAGATATCTTGCCGATGCGTTGCTGTTCTGTACAATCAGTTCTACCAATCTGGCGGAATGCACACCTTCAATCTGCTTTTCGCCCGCAGGAGAGTAGATGTCGGTAATCAGTACCTCATCTGCTTCGGCAAATGCCCGGCTGAAGGCATCCAGCAGGAAAAATGTACGTGTGTAACGCTGCGGCTGGAATACAGCGATGATGCGTTTGCCCGTTGCCTTGGCTGCACTGATCGTTGCTTCGATCTCCGTAGGGTGGTGAGCATAATCGTCAATAATTAGCATATCACGTGCCTCACCCAGCACCTGGAACCTGCGTTTAGCCCCATGAAATTGTACAATCGCTGCTGTAATCTGTTCAAAAGGTATGCCTGCTTCAAGGCAAGTAATTACAGTAGCCATCGCATTATAGACGTTATGCTTGCCTGGTACGGATAACTCCACCGTTCCCATAGCAGTACCCTGATGGTTCATCGTGAAGGATATCCGGCGATCCCCAAGCATGATATCTGTCGCTGTGTAGTCTGCGGCCTGATCAATACCATAGGTTGTTACACGGGATTGAAGATGCGGCAGAATCGCCTGCACATTCTCATCATCCGCACATACGATGGCGGTACCCTCTGGACGAATCTGACTGAGGAATTGCACATATGCTTTCTTGAGTTCCTCAAAATCACTGTTGTAATTCTCCAGATGATCCGCTTCAATGTTCGTAACGATGCCAAGCCACGGATGGTACTGCAAAAAGGAGCCGTCGCTCTCATCCGCTTCGGCTACAACCCACTCGCCTTGGCCTGCCTTGGCATTCGTACCGAGATTCATAATCTCTCCGCCAATAATATAGGTCGGATCGGTATCACATTGCTCCATGACAAGTGCAATCATGGACGACGTTGTTGTTTTACCATGCGCTCCCGCAACGGCTACACCCTTGCGCTCGTTCAACAAACGTGCCAGCATCTGTGCGCGATGAAGAATAGGAATGTTAAGCTGCTGAGCAGCTACACGTTCCACATTATCCGCAGGAGCCGCTGTCGAGTAGACCACCAGATCCGCTCCGTTCACATGCTCTGCGGTATGTCCAATATATATTTTCGCCCCTTTGGCTGCCAGCTTCTCCGTTAATTCCTGTGAAGCGACATCCGATCCGGTAACGGTGTATCCCATCTCCAGCATAACCCGGGCGATGGCACTCATGCCATAACCGCCAATCCCTATAAAATGAACGTGTTCCGATGTGTTTAACAAAACTTTCACCAACCTTTTTCAGAATCGGTTTGATGCAAAAGGGCTGCCCGCACGTCTGCAATCAGATAAAGCGTGCCGGAAACCACCCCCAGATCCTCCGCTTCCGTCCGTGACTTCAATAGATCAAGTGCCTTAGCCCAATCGGGCTCGACGATGATTTCCAGTTCCTTTTTCGCAGTGGCGGGACGTACCCGCTCTACAATCTGCAGCAGTTCAGCTGCAGCCATTTTGCGTCGGAAATCTGGCTCGGTCAGGATCAGCGTATCCACTAGTGGCAGTATATGCTGCAAATACGCTTCGTGATGCTTATTCGCCAGCATACCCATCATCAAAATTAACTTTTTTTGGGGATATACGTCGATAATGCTCTTGGCTAATGATTCGGCTCCTTCAGGATTATGAGCTCCATCCAGCACAATCAAGGGATTACCGCTGATTTGCTCAAATCTTCCTGCCCAGAAGGCATTATCGAAGCCAAGTTTAATATCGTCTTCATCCAGCATGAAGGCCATATATTGCCGAAGTACCTCAAGAGCCATAAATGCAGCCGCAGCATTGTCACACTGATATACACCTTGCATTCGAATGTGAATCTGCATATCACGGAACGGTCCCGTAAACTGGAAGCCTTGTCCTTCCTTGCTGCTCTCCAGCCTGCGGTAAGAGAACTGATCCCCTGCCAAATACACCGTAGATCGCAGCTGCTGCGCTCTCTCTTGAATTACCTTGACAGCCTCAGGCTGTGAGACACAGGTCACGACGGGAACACCCGGCTTGATGATGCCCGCCTTTTCATACGCAATCTGCTCGATGGTGTCTCCAAGCACATCCGTATGATCCATACCGATGTTGGTAATTACGGACACAACGGGCGTAACAATGTTCGTTACGTCCATCCTTCCCCCCAGCCCAGTCTCCCATACCACAATATCAGGGTAACACTCTTCCGCATAGTACAGCAGTGCCAGAGCTGTGGATACTTCAAACATCGTGGGTGAACCCAGCGGTGTGGAAGCCATCTCCGCTACAAGCGGACGCAAGCGGTTCGACAGTTTCAGCAGAACCTCTTCAGGGATGTCCTCACTGTTGTATTGAAAGCGATTGGTGAACTTGGTGATGTAAGGCGACGTAAATGTACCAACATCATATCCCGCCTGCATCAGCACTGACGTCAAAAAAGCGCAAGTCGAACCTTTGCCGTTCGTTCCCGCGACATGAATGAATTTGAGTCGTTGATGCGGATTGCCAAGCTGTACCATCAGGGTCTCAATTCGTTCGAGCCCAGGCCGGATGCCAAAAGGAATAAGGCCATTGATCCAGTCCACGGCCTCGTCATACGTTCGTAAAGGAGTTGCTGTATCTCTCGCATTTAATTCCGTCATCTGATTCACCTTCGGTTCCCTGTTTGATTAATGATTGAAAAAAGCAGCCGGATGGCGCAAGCGTGCACTCCATCCGACCCTTTGGATATTACCCTTTCAGCTCTTTAATCCGTGCAATGACTTTATCCCGTTTATCGGAATAATCTGCTTGTTTGGCGCGTTCCTCCTCGATCACTTTAGCCGGAGCCTTGGCTACGAAGCCTTCATTTGCCAGTTTTTTCTCTACACGGAGCACTTCACTTTCGAGGTTCTGCAGTTCCTTCTCCAGTCTGGCTACTTCCTGCTCAATATCAATCAGACCCGCCAGCGGCAAGTACAGTTCTGCTCCTGTAATGATTGCGGTCATCGCTTTATCCGGAGAACTCAGATCCAGTCCGCTCTCAAATTCGGATGTGTTACAGAATCGCTTGATATAATGGCTGTTGCGCTCAATGATGCTTGATGTTTCATCATTATTCGCTTTAACCATCAATTCAATTTTTTTGCTCATAGGTACGTTCACTTCTGCACGAATATTCCGGACAGCGCGAATCGTATCCATCAGCAGGTTCATCTCGGCAACAGCTCCCGGATTCTCCAGTGCAGGGTCATATACCGGCCATGATGCAAGTGTAATTGTTTCCCCTTCATGAGGCAGATGCTGCCAGATTTCTTCCGAGATATACGGCATGAACGGATGAATCAGGCGCATCGTCTGATCCAGCACATAAGCCAGCACCGATTGTGTTTTCTTCTTCGCCACCGGATCTTCTCCGTAGAAGGACAGCTTGGCGAATTCGATGTACCAGTCACACAGATCATCCCAGATGAAGTTGTACAGGACGCGACCTGTTTCCCCAAACTCGTACGCATCGATTAGACGCGTAATATCGCGGGAAGTTTCGTTCAGGCGATGCAAAATCCAATAATCGGCCGTACCAAGCTCGCCGCTGATATCACGATCTTCGAACGTAAATCCTTCCAGATTCATCAGCGCGAAGCGAGAAGCGTTCCAGATTTTGTTGGCAAAGTTGCGCGCCTGTTCAACCCGCTCCCAGCGGAAACGCAAGTCCTGTCCAGGTGTGCTGCTGGTCGAGATCATGTAACGCATCGCATCTGCACCATACTTCTCGATAACATCCAGCGGGTCTACACCGTTCCCCAGAGATTTGGACATTTTTCGTCCATCGGCATCACGCACAAGACCGTGCATCAACACATCCTTGAACGGAATCTCATCCGTGAATTCCAAGGCGGTGAAAATCATACGAGCTACCCAGAAATAGATGATGTCATATCCGGTAACAAGTACGTTGGTTGGATAATAACGCTTGAGGTCTTCCGTATTTTCTGGCCAGCCCAATGTGGAAAACGGCCACAGCGCAGAGCTGAACCATGTATCCAGAACATCTTCATCCTGCTTCAGCTTGCGTCCTGCGTACTCAGGCAGCGTAGTTGGATCTTCGGCCGATACAATCACTTCGCCAGTCTCTTCATCATACCAGGCCGGAATGCGGTGTCCCCACCACAGTTGACGGGAAATACACCAGTCCCGAACGTTCTCGATCCAGTTCAGGTATGTTTTCTCAAAACGATCCGGTACAAAGTTAACCCCTTCGCCGCTTTGCTGTTTCTTGATTGCTCTCTCGGCAAGTGGTTTCATCTCCACGAACCATTGTGTGGAAAGGTACGGCTCAACTACAGCTCCGGTACGCTCACTGTGCCCTACCTGATGCATATGATCTTCGATGTTGATCAGTACACCCTGTTCTTTGAGATCTGCAACGATCTGCTTGCGGCATTCACTGCGATCCAGTCCCTGATATTTGCCTGCTTCGGCGTTCATCGTGCCGCTTTCGTCCATGACTGTAATCTGAGGCAGGTTATGACGCAAACCTACTTCAAAGTCGTTCGGATCATGTGCCGGTGTAATCTTAACCGCACCGCTACCGAACTCTTTGTCTACATAGTCATCCGCAATCAGCGGAATCTCACGTCCGAGGATCGGCAGCACAAGCGTTTTGCCAATCATGTCTGCATAGCGCTCATCCTTAGGGTGAACAGCAATAGCGGTATCACCAAGCATCGTCTCCGGACGAGTCGTTACCACAGTAATGTGACCACTTCCGTCACTGAGCGGATAACGCAGGTGGTAGAGATGTCCTTGAACTTCTTTATATTCAACTTCAATGTCCGAAAGTGCCGTACGATTTACCGGGTCCCAGTTAATAATGCGTTTACCGCGATAAATGAGACCTTTCTCGTATAACTGTACGAAGACTTTGCGAACAGCTTTGGACAAACCTTCATCCAGCGTGAAGCGTTCACGTGAATAGTCCAGCGATAGCCCCATCTTACCCCACTGCTGACGAATGGTTGTGGCATACTGGTCTTTCCAGTCCCATACTTTCTCCAGAAACTTCTCGCGTCCCAGGTCATAACGTGTCAAGCCCTCTTCACGAAGCTTCTGCTCCACCTTCGTTTGAGTAGCAATCCCCGCATGGTCAGAGCCCGGCAGCCACAGAGCATCGTAACCCTGCATGCGCTTCGTACGAATCAGGATATCCTGCAGTGTGAAGTCGAGTGCATGCCCGATATGAAGCATACCCGTTACGTTCGGGGGTGGGATTACGATCGTGTACGGCTCAGCATCCTTGCGCTTGCCCGCTTGAAAATAACCACGCTCCGTCCATGTGAAGTACCATTTGTCTTCTGCCGCCTTCGGATCATATGTGGTTGGCATTTCTGTTGTTGCTTTTTTTTGTTCAGACATGTGTCATTCCTCCGTTACTTCATCATCATGGCTCCTAAAATCATCATTAAGGCACCCGAAATCATCATTAGGGCCAAAAAAAAAAACAAAAAAACCTTTCATCCATCAAAGGACGAAAGGTTAGCTTTCGCGGTACCACCTTTGTTTCACGCAGACAGCAGGACAAACAACTCATCCTCTGATTCAGGCGTGACACTTCAAGCAGATAACGGCTGCGACCGGCCCATCCTACCTCCGAGGTTAAAAATCATAAATAGCTTACACCTCAAGTGCTCAAACAGGCAACTCCCGGGCGACTTCGATCAGTTGGCTCCTGCGGAATCTCACAGCGCATCGATCCCACTCTCTGAAAGGTCATACTGTCTACTACTCCCGATCCACGTCATTATACAAAAAACCTAAACACATCATACCTTGCTCGTGCACGATAGTCAACCTGGCAGCAGCGGAACCTGAATGTAGAGAAAAGAATTCACTGGAAAACAAACAAAACCCGCAATCCCTGCAAAGGATTACGGGCGTTCTGGCTGACAATATCGGCGGCAAGTGGATTCAAGGGATATACAGAATTTGTCCTTCTTCCACAACCTGTTCGGTCAAGCGATTATACAGCTGCAGCTCTCGGGTACTGAGTTGATAACGATCAGCAATAGCGTCAAGTGTATCCTCACGCTGCACAATGCAGAGCTTCACTTTGCGGAACGGATTCTGATCTACAATGGTGCCGAGGAACAGATTTTTCCACTCAACCTCTTCGGTCTGGCTCTCATCTTCAGGAACCGCTCCAGCAGAAGCCTCTTCCGTACGCTCTCCATCCGCTTCGCGAGCACTGCGGCCAGACGAGGCTAACAGTGAGGAGATACCCACTCCTTCTTCGGATCTTGGGGACGTTTCTTTTTTGCTGCCAAAAGCAACCTTCAGCTCCGGCTTGTCTTCCGCCTCGGCGATTGGTTCAGGAATAGATTCTTCATTCTGCAGCAAAGCCTCTTCTTCCGCGGTTTCCGTTACAATCCGCCCGACTTCTACGTTAACTGCTTCAGAGGAGGCAAAAACATCCTGCCAGTTCTCTGTCTGCACCTGAGCTGGAGCACTGCCGGCATCCTGCTCTCCTTGCTGACCGCCTGACCTTGCTTCCTCAAAGTGCCATACCTCAGGCGCATGCTGCTCCAACGGTTTCCGTTCCTCTTCTGAACGGAGCAGAGCAGCAGATTCCGTACTGGATGACGCTGCATTCTCTAAACTACTTCCGATGGCATTCTCTAAACTGCTTCCAATCGGAGGTTCAGACCAGGCTGCCGTGGCTTCGCCTTCAATTGAAAGCAGCGGTTCAGATTCAGGATACGAAGCAAGTCTGTCTGCTGTCTCCGCCAGGAATGACGAAATTGGCGTAGGGGCTTCGTCGTTTGGATCAGCTGCCGGACTCCAATCAGACTGTAACCGTTCTTCCTGATTCGGTTCTGTCTGAACCCTCAAGGACAAATCAGCGGATTCAGGGGAACCGTACGCAGCAAGCTCTGCCGCATTTGCCAGCTCTTCCTCCTCCCCCCGCTGGACCTGCACCTGCTGCTCATAAGCTTGATCCGTTCTGCCAAGCTGCTGGTACTGCTCTAACGAATCATATTGCCCCGGTTGCTCGTACTGCTCCGATTGTGCTGATGCCTCGGTCTGTCCGAGCTCGTCTGCCCGGCTGTCCGGCTGAGCTTCAGGTGAATGCACCACTGTGAATTCATCTGCTGTCCACACCTGCGGCTCCTCTACCGGAAAACCTTCAATGCCTCGCAGAGACAATACTCCCGTAATGTTCAAGCTTCGGCTGGACAACAGATCCACATCAAAATTTTCAATCTCGATGGAAATATCATCAATGGATCTAACCCTGTTAAGCGGCACCGTAATTTCAACAGGAATAAAATGCTTTAATTCCTCCGATTCTTCGCTTTCCCCCCGGTACGCTCCTGTAAGCAGCAGATGCCCCCGCAAGGTGGCATGGTCGTCCTGTCCAATGACCTGAATGCGTGGATACAGCTCAATTTCCTCCAGTTCCTCAATGGCAGGCACTCCCTCAGACAAATGAACGCGCTCATAAATATCGAACCGCAAACCATAAGGTTGATTCAACAAAGGTGGCGTCCTCCTTTCGGCATATATTCACCATGATCCTTCTCATGGGACTGATCCATGGTCCAATCCTTCGTTACCCATCTATATGCCTTAAATGGGATGGGCATGCCACCTTTTGTGAAAAGCCTGCTCAGATTTCAATCCTCATTTCATGATGAGAGTTTAAGCGAACGTTGAAAACAAAAAAACGGACCCGTTAATCAGGTCCGCTCTCCGCGCGTGTTATTTTCCCTCGCAGCCAATTGTTCAAAATCCGCTGGCCACGGGTCTTGTACTTCAATTAATGCTCCCGTTAAAGGATGATTAAAGCTCAGCTTTTCACCATGCAGTGCCTGCCTGCCAATAACATCCGAACGCCCTCCGTACAGCTTGTCCCCTACAAGAGGATGTCCGACATAACTAAGATGCACACGGATTTGATGTGTACGTCCCGTCTCCAGCTTCAAGCGTACGAGTGTTGCTCTCTCCCATACATGCACAATGCTCACATGAGTAACAGCAACCTGGCCTCCATCGGAAACACGTCTGCGCTGCTTATGATGCCTGTCCTTGCCGATGGGCGCATCAATGGTGCGAAGTTCAGGCGAAACTTGGCCGTCAGCGATGGCAACATACTGGCGATCAATGGTTTTTCGACGCATCGCTTCGTCCAGTATGGCGAGTGCAAATGCATTTTTGGCATATAGAACAGGTCCTGTCGTATCTTCATCCAAACGATGAACATGACGTACGCTCGTTTCAATGCCGTTCATCTCGTAATATGAGGCTACAGCATGATCCAGTGTAATGGCCTGATCCTCACGGGTTCCATCCGGGTGAAGCTTCATGCCAGCCGGTTTATGCACAACAAGACAGAAATCATCCTCGTACAGTACATTCAGATCAGCCCATCGCGGCTCCACACCCAGCGGCTGAACAGCAAAAAGGGCCAGCCGAAGCCGGTCCCCTGCTAGCTGTATCCCCTGCGCTGCCTTGATCTGGCGAAGCAGCTTCTCCGGGAATTGAAGCTCGGACAGAAGCCATTGGTCGGCGGCAGCCTGTCTGTCTTCTTTTCCAGTGACCGCCTTGCCCGGCATCAGCTCAAGCCATTGTCCGCGGCGTTTCCAGCTTTTGATGCTCATAATGATTGCAAAGCCTTTCGGTTCGCCTCAATGGTATCTTCGATATCCTGCTCTGTATGCACACCAGATACAAACATCCCCTCATACTGGGAAGGAGCAACACTGACGCCATGATCGATCATGGCTGCAAAATAACGGCGGAACTGATCCAGGTTGCTTTCCTTCGCAATATCATAGTTCGTTACCGGTACAGCACTGAAAAATGGACATACCATTGAACCGACACGGTTAATCGTTACCGCAACGCCCGCTTCTGCTGCATTTTTCTCGAATCCGGCCTGCAAACGTGCAGACAACATCTCCAGACGATCGTATACTTCCGGTGTCAAAAGTTTCAGCGTAGTATAACCCGCTGCCATCGCCAGCGGATTACCGCTTAACGTTCCGGCCTGATAGATCGGCCCGGTCGGTGCAATCTGCTCCATCAGATCCCTGCGTCCGCCATAAGCACCTACTGGAAGCCCGCCGCCAATAACTTTACCCAGACACGTCAGATCCGGTGTAACGCCGAATCTTCCTTGAGCGCAGTTCAAACCTACACGGAATCCGGTCATGACCTCATCAAAGATCAGCAAGCTGCCATACTCGGTGGTCACGCTGCGCAAGCCTTCCAAAAAGCCTTCAGCTGGAGGTACCACACCCATATTACCGGCAACTGGCTCCACGATTACAGCAGCGATCTCTTCTCCGAATCGTTCAAAAGCAAGGCGCACGGATTGCAGATCATTATAAGGCACCGTAATTGTATTCAGGGCTACCCCTTCTGGTACCCCAGGGCTGTCTGGCAATCCGAGCGTTGCCACACCCGATCCAGCCTTGATCAACAAGCTGTCAGCATGACCATGATAGGAGCCTTCAAATTTCAAAATTTTGCTTCGTCCGGTTACACCACGTGCCAGTCGAATGGCACTCATCGTTGCTTCTGTACCTGAATTCACCATACGTACAATATCAATGGATGGTACACGCTCACACACAAGCTTGGCCATTTCCGTCTCAAGCAGCGTTGGTGCACCAAAGCTTGTGCCTTTCAGAGCAGTCTCGCGCAGTGCCTCAACAACCTCGGGATGGGCATGTCCCATAATCAGCGGTCCCCATGAACCTACATAGTCAATGAACACATTGCCATCAATATCATAGATTTTGGAACCTTCTCCGCGCTCAGCGTAGATCGGCGTGAGTCCCACGGATTTGAATGCACGAACCGGGCTGTTGACTCCTCCGGGTATGTACTGCTTGGCTTCTTCAAATGCGCTGCGTGAGCGCTCATCATTGCGACGATTGCTTTGTTGTGCAGTCATGAACATCCTCCTTAATGTAACGGTCTCGCCTTGCAGAAAGAAAGATGCATCCTAATTGCTGGATCAAATGAATTGTTCAACTTATACATTCTGCTGCATCTTTCTCTAACAAGAGCAAAACCTATGGGTTTTATTTGAATACATAAACACGGTCGATAGTTACCACAGGGCAGACATCGATTTATTTTTCAGCCAGCCAGCGGGATGCATCTTTGGCGTAATAGGTAATAATCATATCTGCCCCTGCGCGTTTCATACTCAGCAAAATTTCCATAGCTACCTTTTTCTCATCAATCCATCCCTGGATTGCGGCAGCCTTCACCATGGCATACTCACCGCTCACGTTATAAGCCACAAGAGGAAGATCAAACTGATCCTTGATCGTACGCATAATATCCAGATAGGACAGGGAAGGCTTCACCATCAGCATGTCCGCTCCCTCAAGCACATCCGTCTCAGCCTCTCGCAACGCTTCCCGAGCATTGGCCGGGTCCATCTGATATGACTTCCGATCTCCGAATTGCGGAGTGGAATCCGCCGCTTCACGGAATGGCCCGTAAAATGCCGAAGCATATTTGACGGAATAGGACATAATTGGAATATGGTTAAATCCATTCTCATCGAGACCCGCACGAATGGCCTGTACAAAACCATCCATCATGTTGGAAGGGGCAATAATATCTGCACCGGCCTTGGCTTGCGATACCGCCGTTTTCACAAGTAACTCCAGCGACTCGTCATTCAGCACATCACCACAGATGTGTCCGTCAACCTCGGTTGTGTGCACCATTCCGCAGTGCCCATGATCCGTAAATTCGCAAAGGCATGTATCGGCAATAACCAGCAGCTCAGGATACCAGGATTTGATCAATCTCGTAGCTTCCTGTACAATGCCATCCTCTGCAAAACCTGATGAACCTACACTGTCCTTCGTTTCCGGAATACCAAACAACAACACAGCCGGAATACCCAATTCAGCAATTTCTTTCACTTCTTCCTGCAAACGATCCAGCGAGAAACGGAATACGCCTGGCATGGACTTGATCTCGGACTTCACGTCTTTACCATATGTCACGTAGATCGGTTGAATGAAATCATCCACCGTCAGATGTGTCTCTCTCACCATATTACGAATGCCTGTCGATTGACGTAACCGGCGATGACGTACGATTGGAAAACCCATGTACACTCTACCTCCTGAAATTTCTTTTTATAGTCGAGCGATGAGGACGAATACCGGCAAAAAGGGAAGCGCGCCGCTTCTTCACGAATTCAGCACGCTTCATATGTTCAGCCGAAGCCTGTCATAACCTCTTATCGGTGTATCTGATCTACTGACTCACGGATTCACTCGCATGCTCCCGCGAATCCTTACGTTTCCACTCACACAACGCATCAATCAGACTGGTCATCGTTGCTTCCTCAGCCATCAACGTGACTTTTAACCCGGCAGCCTCAGCGGTTTGCGCCGTAACCGGACCAATGCATGCTACCTCTATTCCCTTCAACAGCGGCAGAGGGTCCTGCACACCCATACGCTCAAGCATCTTCAAAAAGTTCTTCACAGTGGATGAGCTGGTAAAGGTCACTGCATGGATACCGCCCTCTTCAAGCAACTTTAGTAACTCATCGTCATCCTCACCTGCAAGAATCGTATCGTAGATGATAGCTTCGGTAACGTTTAATCCACGTTCCTTCAACTGCTCTGGCAACCAGGAGCGGGCAAGATCTCCATGTGGAATGAGTACGTTTTGGTCTGCCTTCAGTTCACTCTCAAATGCCTCCAACATGCCCTCTGCCTGAAAAGGACCTTTCACAACCTCAGGCGCAATTCCGTGCTTGCGTAGTGCTTCTGCTGTAGAAGGGCCTACTGCCGCAATTCTCGCCTGATGAAGCGAGCGAATGTCCTTGCCTTCATTTTCTAGATGGCGGAAGAAAAACTCCACGCCATTTACACTTGTGAAAAAGACCCAATCAAACGTATTTAACACTTGCAGTGCATCTTTGACACTTTGTCTGGCAGATTCGCTGGTTGGCATGACCGTCTCAATCACTGGGAACTCATACGGTTCACCGCCAAGTTCCTCAATGCGATTGACCAGTTCACTTGCCTGACTGCGAGCACGAGTAACAAGAATTCGTTTGCCAAACAGCGGCATGGCCTCAGCCCATTTCAAATGCTCCCGCTGATTGACCACATCTCCAACCACAATCACGGCTGGTGGCTGAAAATTTGCTGCAATCACTTTAGCTTCGATATCCTCCAGCGTTCCCGTAATTGTATCCTGCTCCGCCCGTGTTCCCCAACGAACAAGCGCAACAGGGGTACTGGCTGGACGACCGTGACGAATAAGCTGTTCACTGATGTAGCCGATTTTGGCAACACCCATCATAAATACCAGTGTGCCCGTAGCATTCGTCACTTTATCCCAGTGGATGCTGCGATCCAGCTTGTCCGGGCTTTCATGCCCCGTAATAATCGAGATGGAGGAAGCATAATCACGGTGCGTCACCGGAATACCTGCGTAGGCTGGTACGCTGATCGCTGCCGTAACACCAGGTACGATCTCAAACGGAATGCCGTTTTTGTGCAGCAGCTCCGCTTCCTCACCTACTCTTCCAAATATGGTCGGGTCTCCGCCTTTAAGGCGTACAACGACTTTTCCTTCAAGAGCCAGATCCACAAGCAGCTGGTTAATCTCTTCCTGCTTCATCGTATGTCGATCCGGCCGTTTCCCCACATAAATCTTGACTGCACCGGGTTTCATCAATTTTAACAATCGTGGACTTGCCAAACGGTCATATACAACCGCATCTGCCTTGCCGATGGTTTCCCATCCTTTGACCGTAATCAGTCTTGCATCCCCAGGACCTGCACCTACCAAAAAGACCTTGCCCGCCATGCCTTCATCCCCTAACTTCAGCCAGTATCTGTTCCGCTCCGCGATCAATTAATCTCCAGGCCACTTCTTCTCCCAAACGGGCCGGATCTTTGCCGCTCAATGTTTCCTTGAGAATCAATCCACCATCCGGTGAACCGACCATACCTGTTAATTGTAACTTGTTTTCACCGTTCAGGGAATCTGCATCTTGACCTGGCACCCATACCGCATGTGCGCCGATAGGCACCTGACAGCCTCCGTTCAACACACTGAGAAAACGGCGTTCTGCCATAACTGGCGAAGCGGTTGCCGGGTCATTATACAGGGACAGCAGATGCAGCAGTTCCTCATCATCTTCCCTGCACTCAATGCCCAGTGCGCCTTGGCCTACAGCCGGAAGACAGGCCTCCTCGGACAAATACTCTGTAATCCGATCCTGCCAGCCCATTCGATACAAGCCGGCCGCCGCCAAAATAATCGCATCCAGTCCTTCCGTTTCCAGCTTACGCAAACGAGAGTCAATGTTGCCACGAATGGATTCTAACTGGAGGTCGGGACGGTAAGCCTTCAATTGGCTTGACCTGCGCAGACTGCTTGTACCAACCCGTGCTCCCTCAGGCAGCTGGTCGAGCGTGAGTCCTTCGCGTGATACCAGCGCATCCCGCGGGTCTGCTCGCCGGGGAACTGCACCATTGATTAAACCTTCCGGCAATTCCGAAGGCATATCCTTCATACTGTGCACAGCCATATCAATCGTACGATCCAGCATCGCCTGTTCAATTTCCTTAACAAACAGCCCTTTGCCGCCCACTTTTGACAATGTGACATCCAGTATGAGGTCACCTTTGGTCACAATTTTATGTACCTCAAAATCAAAAGCTAAGCCTTCTCGCTCACAGATGTCACGTAAATCCTGAATAACGTATCCGGTCTGGGTTAACGCCAGAGCGCTCTGTCTGCTGCCCACTTTAATTGTACGCATATCTACATTTCCTCCTGATTACGGGATATCCAGTCCCCGATTTCTTCTGCAGTCCACCATTGAAACTGACCTGTGCGTATCTGATCGAGTATATCCATCTCCGTCAGACGCCGCAGCAGCTTGCTTCTTATTACCGGGGGCAATGCCCGTGATTTAATCTCCATTCTCATCTGGTGCAAAAAATCAAGATACGTCTCGTATTCATCTCCAAACTGCTGTTCCAGCAAGGCACGAATCTCGGCCGCCGCCGCAGGTCCTGCGCCAGCAGTCGAGATCGCAATGCTTAACCGTCCTCGTCTGACCACACTCGGTGTAATAAAACTGCTGTTGCCGGAAGAGATGGCGTCATTCACCAGGATGGAGGCAGCTTCAGCCTCTTCTACTACAGCCGTGTTCACTTGGGAATCATCGGTTGCTGCATATACGAGAAAGGCCCCCCGCAAATCTCCATTGCGGTAGGACCGGGCTATCCACTCGAATCGGGATTCCTGATGCAGTTGTTCGAGAGCAGGCGTAAGCTGCGGGCTGACTACCGTAATTCGGGCCTCCCCCTGCAACAACCCCTTCACTTTACGCTCGGCGACACGACCGCCACCAATCACCAGGACGGGCTTGCCTGAAGTATTTACATAAATCGGCGTGTAGTGTTTCATACCTCTCACTCTCCCGTCCAGCGATGAAACGCTGAATACGCGTTGGATATAAAGCTGATAATGACAAATGCATATCCGATTAATGTCCATCTGGACATGACCATCATGGAAAACTGCTTTCTCCGCTTCACTACAAAATAACCAACATAAATAGCGATAGCCAGACCGGTCGCAATGACTTTCAGGTCGAGCAGCAGATGCCAGCGTCGTTCTGCCACGATGGACAAAACCGCCAGCACTATGGATACACCCAAAAGCGGCGTGCCAATCAAGGTTGCACCATCCATGTATTTGCCAATGACTTCAAGGCTGGGCAAACGTCGTACCGTTTCATTCCACTTTTTGTTTTTCAATCTGTGATGCAGGAACAGATATAACAGTGCAAAAACGGATGCCACCGTCAAAGCAGCAAACCCCAGATTGGCCAGCGTAATATGCATAATTAGCAAACCATGAACGGTCTGCCAATTGTGCAGCGATATTTCACCCGCTGTAAACCATAAGCGATTGAGCACGGTCACTGAAAATCCTACAATGTTAAGCAGTAGAATAACAAACTCTGAACGCTGAATGCGGGTCATAATCAGTGACATCAGCACAATGCTGAACGAAAAGATAAACAAAAAGTCAAACGTTGTATATATAGGGAAGTGGCCTTCAATCCACATCCGCATCATAACATGAGTCACCTGCAGCCCCAGAACAACAACAAGAAACCCTGTGCCTGTCCGCTTCGCCCCCGCATTGCGTCGAATGCAGTCCGAGAAATAGAACAGTAGGCTCAGGGCATACATATAAATTAAAGCTTCATAGACTTGCTCAGCAAGGGTCAAGCTGCCCACCTGCCTTATACGCCTGCCGGGACATATGCCGGCACGGGGTCTTGCCGGTTTTCGTTAAACTGAACCGCTGGCTTGCGCAGAGCTGTTGCGTCACTCTGATTTACTTTTTCAGCAGCCATCTCAACTGCATCCTCCAGCGCGAAAATCTGCGTAAACATGCGCAGTGCCTCGTCGCCTTGCTTTGTACCTGCCATTTCCTTGATCCGGTTAATCGGATCGGTAGTCATTTGATTCACAATGCTTTTCGTCAAACGACGAATCACTTTACGCTGATGCTCATCCAGCTCCGGCAGCTTGTTGAACAGGCTATCCATCGTCTCTTCATGAATGGACACGCCCTTCTCCTGTAAAGCCCGAATGACCGGACGAACGCCAAGCGTTCTGAGCCATTGATAATAGTCCTCCATCTCCAGCTCAATCATTCTCTCAATCTTCGCCGCTTCTACCTTGCGCATCTCCAGATTACTCTCTACAATGCCTTCCAGATCGTCAATATCGTAGAGGAACACGTTCGAGATTTCGCCAATAGACGGATCAATGTCACGCGGTACAGCAATGTCAATCAGGAACAACGGACGTGATTGGCGGCGCTTCATGCTTTCCCGAACAATACCGGCATCGAGAATGTAACGTTCTGCTCCAGTAGAGCTGATGACGATGTCAACCTCACTCAGTCTCTCAAGCGCCTGCTCCATTGTGCAAGGTGTTCCTCGGAATTTGCCTGCAAGCTCCTCGGCTCTTGCCAGAGTACGATTGGCTACAATAACCTCGGATGCCCCGTTGGCGTACAGATGTTTTACGGTAAGTTCACTCATCTTCCCGGCACCCAAAATCAGTACCTTCTTGTCTGTGAACATACCAAAAATACGCTTGCCCAGTTCCACCGCAGCATAGCTGACTGAAACGGCACTTTCCCCGATGGAAGTCTCCGAGTGAGCCCGCTTGCCCAGTGTAACGGCCTGTTTAAACAGCTTGTTAAACCAAGTACCCGTTGCCTTTTCCTCCTGCGCTTTGAAAAAAGCCTGTTTCACCTGGCCCAGAATCTGAGTCTCTCCAATGACCATTGAATCCAGTCCGCAAATCACACGGAACAGATGGCGCATGGCTTGATCATCTTCATATATATATAAGTGTTGCGTAAATTCTTCGCGTGGAACGTTAAACCATTGCTCCATAAATGTTCGAATAAAATAACCGCACATGTGAAGACGGTCGACCACAACGTACAATTCAGTACGGTTACAAGTGGCTACGATTACACCTTCCAATACACTCTTGGTCAGCTTGAGCTTCTGCAGCGCTTCAGACAAGTCCTTTTCTGCAAATGTGAATCGTTCTCTGACCTCTACAGGCGCCGTGCGATAATTCAAACCAACAACAACGATGTGCATTGCAAGTTCACCTGCCTAATAAATTTCCAATCAAAGTGCTTACTGTATATGTCTATCCAGTTAAGATTGACATAGTTAATTATATCACACATCAAGTCCACAACCCGCCCATTTTTATGAAATGTTTATGAAATCACCATGATGATTATCATATGCATTGTCATTTATTGTAGTGTCTCACCAATGTTCACTGTTATACGTCAAACAAACAAATGCTGCTATTTGATTACGCGAGGTATTTGAAAGCCAATACAAGACTGTTTATAGCAAATAGTCATGGAATGATTCCATGACTATTCTAAGATGCGGGAACATGATGTGTTTGTTAGGATGAGGGAACATTATTTTTTTAGCTATTGGAGATTTTCATCTTCAGGTGATTCGTCTGCTTCAGTCTCATGGTCGGCGTCCGATTCAACCGGTGCATATTTGTCTATTTGGGCATGACGAGTAATGATATCCCACAGCTCTTCCTTGCCCAGACCTTCCTCGGATGAAAAAGGTACAAACAAATCACCCGAGCGCAGACCGAGCGCTTCCTTGATGACTTTGATATGCTTGGCTCTGCGAGTCTTTGGAATCTTGTCCATCTTGGTTGCCACAACGACGAGCGGCAGTCCGTGATGACGAAGCCATTCATTCATCATTTTGTCATCCTTGGACGGCTCATGTCTCATGTCAACCATCTGCATGACCAGCTTCAGTTCGTCCCGCTGCAGCAAATACTTCTCCATCATTTTACCCCAGGCAAAACGCTGCTCCTTGGATACCTTCGCGTACCCGTACCCCGGGAAATCGACGAAATACAGGTCCTGATTAATCTTGTAATAGTTCAGTTGCTGGGTTTTACCCGGCGTGGCGCTTGTACGCGCCAGATTTTTACGATTGATCATGCGATTGATCAGCGATGATTTGCCCACATTCGAGCGCCCCGCCAGGGCAATCTCCGGCAGACCATCATCTGGGTATTGTTCAGGCCGAACGGCACTGATAATAAACTCAGACTGATTGACTTTCAAATTGCATCTTTCCTCTCTTGAACTCCAGCAGCATAACATGCCTACATTTCCTGCTCGTATTATGCCATCATTCTTTCTATCATATCAAAAAAACGTATCGTGTACCAAAAAAAACGCATTTATATACCAAAAAAACATTATTTGAACGCAAAAAAATAACTCTTTTACCCGAAAAACATCAGATTGTCGCGAAAAAAGACCGTTCCATTGAACACCGAAGCCTCCAAAGAACGGTCATTATTAATATTATGCTGCCACTGCCGATACACCCATTACAGATGAATGCCTGCCTGTTCAACAAGCGCATGCTGCAGCACCTGATCCATATGAGCTACAGGTACAAATTCCACATCTTCCTTGATGCTGTCCGGAATATCACGCAGATCGCGTTCATTATCCTTAGGCAGTAATATTTTTTTGTATCCCGCACGGTGGGCCGCCAGTGACTTCTCTTTCAGGCCGCCTATCGGCAGTACCCGGCCGCGCAGCGTAATTTCTCCTGTCATGGCGATATCCTTCGACACATGCTTGTTGGTCAGAGCCGAGATCAGCGCTGTTGCCATCGTTATGCCTGCAGATGGACCATCTTTCGGAATCGCACCTTCCGGCACGTGAATGTGAATGTCGTTTTTCTCATGGAAATCAGATGCAATTCCAAGCTGCGCTGCTTTGGAACGTGTATAGCTGAATGCAGCCTGAGCTGATTCCTTCATGACATCTCCCAGCTTACCTGTGAGTGTCAGCTTGCCCGTTCCAGGTACAACGGTGACTTCAATAACAAGCGTGTCTCCGCCCACTTCCGTCCACGCCAGTCCTGTTACTGTGCCAATCTGATCCTCCAGCTCTGCCATGCCATAACGAAATTTACCCGGACCAAGATAGTCTTTAACATCATCCGGCAAGATGACAATCTGTCCTTCGGTGCCCGACACAACATTCTTAGCCGCTTTCCGACATAATGATGCCATTTGCTGTTCCAGATTCCGCACACCAGATTCACGCGTGTACTCACGAATCACCTTCAGCAGGCTGTCATCCGGCACTTGCAGCTGATCTTCTTCCAGACCGTGATCCTTTTTCTGTTTTGGAAGCAGATAGTTTTTGGAAATTTGCAGCTTTTCCAGCTCGGTATACCCCGGAATATTCAGCATTTCCATCCGGTCCAGCAGTGGACGCGGAATGTTATGCACGGTGTTCGCTGTAGTTATGAACATAACGTTGGATAAGTCAAAAGGTAGCTCTACGAAGTGGTCACTAAACGTATTGTTCTGCTCCGGGTCGAGCACCTCCAGCAATGCAGCCGAAGGGTCTCCACGGAAATCAGAAGCCATCTTGTCGATCTCATCCAGCAAAAATACAGGATTGAGTGAGCCTGCCGTTTTCATGCCCTGAATGATGCGGCCTGGCATCGCTCCTACATACGTACGGCGGTGACCACGAATCTCTGCTTCGTCCCGAACGCCGCCCAGAGAGATACGTACAAACTCCCGGCCCAGCGATCTCGCAATGGAACGGGCAAGGGAGGTTTTACCTACCCCTGGCGGTCCTACCAGACAAAGGATCGGACCTTTGAGCTTTTTGACAAGCTTCTGCACAGCCAGATATTCCAGCACACGCTCTTTCGGTTTCTCCAGCCCGTAGTGATCGGCATTAAGCACGTCCTCGGCCTTCTGGATATCCAGATCGTCCTCGGTCATCTGACTCCAAGGCAAAGCAAGCAGCCAATCCACATAATTGCGGATGACGCCCCCCTCCGCAGAGCTTGCCGGCATTTTCTCCAGTCGATCAATTTCTTTCTCGACCTTTTCTTTCACCTTGTCCGGCAGGCCAAGACTTTCCATCTGGTTGCGAAGTTCCTCAACTTCGCCCGCTCGACCTTCTTTTTCACCGAGCTCCTTCTGGATTGCCTTCATCTGCTCACGCAAATAATATTCCTTCTGCGTTTTCTCCATCTGCTTCTTCACACGTTGGCTGATCTTGCGTTCAAGCTCCAGCACTTCGCGCTCGTTGTTCAGGATGTCGAGCAGTTTCTCCAGACGCTCCCGCACGTCGATGGTCTCCAGAATTTCCTGTTTGTCCTTGATCTTCAAGGACAAATGGCTGGTAATGACATCAGCGAGTCGTCCTGGCTCTTCGATGTCGGATACGGCGGCCAGCGTCTCGGGAGTTACTTTTTTGGACAGATTAATATAATTCTCGAACTGATTCAGAACGGTACGCATCAGAGCGTCCGTCTCCGGATGACTATTCTCTTCCTCAGGCAGCTCTTGCGCCAGCACCTCGTAATAGTCCTCGTTGTCCGTATATTCAATAATTTCAGCCCGTTCCAAGCCTTCCACAAGTACTCGAATGGTTCCATTGGGCAGCTTCAGCATCTGTCTTACCTTGGCTACGGTTCCAATGCGGAAAATATCCTCTCGTGTGGGTTCCTCAATATTTACCTCGGCTTGGGAACATAGGAGAATCAAATGTTCTTCTACCATCGCTTTTTCTAAAGCCTTGACCGATTTCTCCCGGCCCACATCGAGATGCAGCACCATACTCGGGTAGACGAGAAGTCCTCTTAAAGGCAGTAAAGGAAAACGACGACCTTTCACTTTGCTCGGTCCCATCGCTTTCGCACCTCCAATGGCTCTCAGGTTGTAGTCATCCATTATTCTATCAAATGTTCACATAAAAAACCAATGAAGGGAAGCGCTTAGCAGCTTCCCGAATCTGTAACACGCCCAGGCCGAGGTAACTCTGCCCGTAAATAAGAAGCGGATGCCGGAGGGAAAATGTCCGTTTTCGGTGCCGCCGTCTCCTCTGCCACCACCTGCTGCTCCACTTGCTGCGCTCCCGGCTCCGCGCCAAACACTTCACGAAATACATCCTGAACCGTATCTACCGGGATTACCCGCAAGCCATCCAGATTTTCAAAAATGGACTGCCAGTTCTCCGCCGGTATAATGACCGTCTTCGCCCCAGCCTGAAAAGCCGCCTCCACCTTCGCCAGCACGCCGCCTATCGGCTTCACACGCCCATGGATACTGATCTCACCCGTCATTGCAATCTCATGATCTACAGGGCGACCTTGAATGGCTGAAGTGATCGCTGTCGCCATCGCAATGCCTGCTGACGGGCCATCAATCGGCGTACCACCCGGGAAATTCACATGCAAATCGTAATCGCTTGTGCGAATTCCCATCGCTTTCAGAACGGTTAACACATTCTCAACCGAGCCTTTGGCCATACTTTTCCGCCGGAGTGTACGAGAACCGCCTCCGATCTCTTCCTCATCCACAACTCCCGTAATATTGATACGTCCTTGCTCGTTGGGTGCAGGAACAGCGGATACCTCAATCTCCAGAATCGTGCCCATATTGGGCCCATACACTGCAAGACCGTTAACAAAACCGACCTGCGGCTGTGACGGAACTTTGCGATCCGGCCTTGGCTGAATCTGACTGCTGCCTGCAACCCACTCTACATCAGAAGCCTGAAGTGTCTCGCGCTTCTCCGTAAGTGCAAGGCCCGCGGCCAGCTGTATGATGTTGACCGCCTCGCGACCGTTGGTCGCATAACGTTTGACCACATCAACTGCTTCCGGACAAGGACTGAATCCGATTTTCTGGACAGCGTCCTCTGCAATTCTGCCAATCTCCTCCGGCAGCAGTGGGCGGAAATAGACCTCCATGCACCGCGAACGCAGGGCAGGCGGGAGCTCGTGCGGGGAACGGGTCGTTGCACCGACAAGGCGAAAATCCGCAGGCAGACCATTTTGAAAAATATCGTGGATATAAGCAGGAGTATGCGTATCCTCCGAGTTATAGTACGCACTTTCCAAAAAGACCTTGCGATCCTCCAGCACTTTGAGTAGCTTATTCATCTGAATGGAATGTAATTCTCCAATTTCATCAATAAAAAGCATGCCGCCATGTGCTTTGGTCACTGCCCCCGGCTTCGGTTGAGGAATACCGGCAACCCCCATCGCTCCTGCGCCCTGATAGATCGGATCATGAACGGAACCAATCAAGGGATCAGCGATTCCGCGCTCATCGAAACGTGCTGTTGTTGCATCCAGTTCCGTGAATTTTGCATCTGCCTTGAAGGGAGATGACGGATTTTTCTTTGCTTCCTCCAGCACAACTCTGGCTGCGGCAGTTTTGCCGACTCCCGGCGGTCCATAAATAATAACGTGCTGCGGATTGGCACTGCATAGAGCTGCCTTGAGCGCACGCAAGCCGTCTTTTTGCCCAACGATATCGTTAATGGTTGCCGGGCGTGTCTTCTCCGAGAGCGGCTTGGTGAGCGAGATGGAACGCAGCTTGCGCAGCTTCTCAAGCTCCTTGCGGGATTCACGCTCAACGGCCGTACGGTTTGTTTTCTGGCCGCGAAGCAAATTCCAGAAGTATAGCCCGATTACCACTCCAAAAAATAACTGTATCAACATGAATACCATGCCAAGCTCACCCATATTTCAACATCCTCCTGTTCTGTACTTCTTCTCATCTGTGATCATGCTAATACTTGGTAGTATAGCCTTTTCACCGAGACGTAAACGGGAGAAGCTGAATTTGTACTGAGAATTTATTCGAAGGATATGTAAAAAGCCCGCCAGGAATGGCGAGCCTTCAATAAATGTTAACGAAAATTAGTGCGAGCGTCCAGGGATAACCCCTGTCTCTTCATACGCTTCAACGATTTTGTCGATTTCTTTTTTCAGTTCCTCTACCATAATCTCTTCCGGCACTTTACGAATCATTTTACCATGGCGGAACAAGAGACCTTCTCCGCGGGCTCCTGCAATACCGATATCCGCTTCTTTGGCCTCACCCGGACCATTTACTGCACAGCCTAGCACGGACACTTTGATCGGCACCTTCAGCTTGGAAATATACTCTTCCACCTCATTAGCAATGGAGAACAGATCAATATCCAAACGCCCGCAGGTCGGACAAGAAATCAGTGTAGCCGCATTGGAAATCAACCCAAACGTTTTGAGCAGATCGCGCGCAACTTTAATCTCTTCAACTGGATCGGCACTTAGCGAGATACGCATCGTTGAACCGATACCCATAGAGAGCAAAGCCCCCATACCCGCAGAACTTTTGATCGTACCCGAGAATAATGTGCCTGCCTCGGTAATTCCGAGGTGCAGTGGATACGGAATGATCTGTGCCGCCTTCGAATATGCTTCTATTGCCATCGGCACATCTGATGCCTTGAGAGATACGATAATATCATGGAAATCAAGCTCTTCGAGAATACCGATGTGATACAAAGCACTTTCAACCATGGCATCCGCTGTAGGATAACCGTATTTTTCGAGTAAATGGTTCTCCAGTGAACCTGCATTTACCCCGATTCGAATCGGTATTCCTTTATCTTTGCAAGCCTTCACAACCTCTTCAACCTTGGCACGTTTACCGATGTTGCCCGGATTAATCCGTACTTTATCAATGCCGTTCTCGATGGCTAACAGAGCGAGCTTATAGTTAAAATGAATATCAGCAACCAGCGGAATGTGAATCCGCTTTTTGATTTCTTTAATCGCCGCCGCAGCTTCTTCGTTATTAACGGTTACACGCACCACCTGGCATCCCGCTTCCTCCAAGCGCAAAATCTCTGCGACTGTGGCTTCCACATCTGCTGTTTTGGTCGTACACATACTCTGGATAATAACCTCGTTGCTGCCGCCAATCGTCAAGTTCCCTACTTTCACGGGACGGGTATCCTGTCTTAAATACATGAGTGATTTCTCTCCCCACAACGTCAAAGCTCCACTCTGACAAAAGACTGAATAAACGCCTTCTGCCCAAGTGGAGAACTGACAAGTCTATATTTCAGAGCTAAGCCGAAGAAGTGCAGCTTAGGCACTTTCCTCCTGCTTATCGTCCTTCGATTGGCCAAGTTCAGGCACAACTTTCTTCTCAACAACTTCTTCAGTGATGACACAACTGGTCACATCTTCACGTGAAGGCACTTCATACATGATATCCAGCATGATGCCTTCGATGATTGCACGCAAACCACGTGCACCCGTGTTACGCTTGATCGCTTCTTTGGCGATTGCCAGCAACGCACCCGGTTCAAACACCAGGTTTACATTGTCCAGCTCAAGCAGTTTTTGATATTGCTTCGTCAAGGCATTTTTCGGTTCGGACAAAATCCGCACCAACGTATCCTCATCCAGTGGCTCCAAAGTAGAGATGACTGGCAGACGACCTACAAATTCAGGGATCAGACCGAATTTCAGCAAGTCTTCCGGCAATACCAAGCCCAGGTATTCGCCCGGTTTCAAATCTTTTTGCTCCGTAGCGGCATTAAAGCCAATGACTTTTTTACCGATCCGGCGTTTGATCATCTGCTCGAGGCCGTCAAAAGCACCGCCGCAGATAAACAGAATGTTTGTTGTATCAATCTGAATGAATTCCTGATGCGGGTGCTTACGGCCGCCCTGTGGCGGTACAGAAGCAACAGTGCCTTCAAGAATTTTCAGCAATGCTTGCTGTACACCTTCACCGGATACGTCACGCGTAATGGACGGATTCTCCGATTTACGTGCCACTTTATCAATCTCATCAATATAGATAATGCCACGCTCTGCTTTTTCCACATCATAGTCAGCCGCCTGGATCAACTTGAGCAGAATGTTCTCAACATCCTCACCCACGTATCCCGCTTCTGTCAATGAAGTTGCGTCCGCAATAGCAAAAGGAACGTTCAGAATTTTTGCCATCGTTTGTGCAAGCAACGTTTTACCAGAACCCGTAGGCCCTAACAGCAAAATGTTACTTTTGGACAGCTCGACATCCTCAATTTTACTTTGTGTATTAATCCGCTTGTAGTGGTTGTACACTGCAACAGACAATGATTTTTTCGCTTGTTCCTGACCAATAACATATTGATCCAGAATATCACGAATTTCTTTTGGTTTCGGAATATCTTTCAGGTCCAGTTCTTCATCATGACCAAGCTCTTCCTCTACAATCTCGGTGCAAAGTTCAATACATTCATCACAGATGTACACGCCTGGTCCTGCAACCAGCTTACGTACCTGTTCTTGAGATTTACCGCAAAAAGAGCATTTCAGCTGCCCTTTCTCGTCGTTAAATTTAAACATGAAACCACCCCTTTAGGAATTGATCGGTCTGCTGAGCACCTGGTCAATAATGCCGTACGTTTTCGCTTCTTCAGCGCTCATGAAAAAGTCACGGTCTGTGTCCCGCTCAATTTTATCAAGGGGCTGACCTGTACGATCAACATATATTTGATTCAGTTTCTGACGAGTTTTAATGATCCATTCTGCGTGAATTTTAATATCCGCAGCCTGTCCCTGTACGCCGCCAAGTGGCTGGTGAATCATGACTTCACTGTTCGTAAGCGCGTATCTTTTGCCAGGAGCACCTGCGGTCAGCAATAAAGAACCCATGCTTGCTGCCATACCTACGCAAATGGTCGATACATCAGGCTTGATAAATTGCATCGTATCGTATATACCCATCCCTGCAGTAACAGAACCACCAGGTGAATTAATGTACAAGCTGATATCCTTCTCCGGATCATCGGCTGCCAAAAACAAAAGCTGAGCTATGACAAGATTGGCTACATCGTCATCAATCGCACTGGTTAGAAAAATAATGCGATCCTTCAGCAAACGTGAATATATATCGTAAGAACGCTCGCCTCGATTGGTTTGTTCAACAACCATTGGCACCAGACTCATGAGACCAACCTCTTTTCTACATGTAATTAGACATAGGCTGACTGTAAAGCAAACCCAAAATCATTTTAACATGTTCCTGTGACAATGTCATTTTTCAGGAATCATGTCATCTTCCGGTTGTTTACGATTTAGCCTGATCATATTTAACCATGTTTTCTATGTATGTGCAAATTACAACCATCCTATGCCGCCTTGCCTTTTTTTATTTCACCTGAAGTGCAAAAGAATGAAATTTATGGGGAACGGGCACAGTGCAACAAAAGTTAATAACATCCAAATCATCACTCATATTGCTATAAAATGGATGTTCTAATTTAAAAATAAGGCACGTAATGAACTCACGTGCCTTATCATTTATAAAGCCGTCATACTCAGACAGCTTGTCTTATTTTTCGCCAGCTTCTGCAGCCGCTTCTTCGGCTGGAGCTTCAACCGGCTCAACAACTTTGCTGTTCTCTACAAGAACGTCGATTGTTTTGCGCAGTTTAACTTCATCACGAAGGCTCTCCAGGGAACCGTTGCCTTCGAGGATGCCACGAATCTCTTCAGCAGGACGCTTGTAGGATTCAGCCATTTTCTCGAGCTCTTGGTTCACTTCTTCGTCAGATACTTCGATGTTTTCCGCTTTGCCTACTGCTTCAAGCACCAGGTTATTGCGTACACGCTTCGCAGCATCATCTTGCATTTGTGCTCTCAGATCAGCTTGAGTCTGACCGGAGAAGCTCAGGAACATTTCAAGGTTCATACCTTGGTTGCGAAGACGGTTGTCGAAATCACGCATCATGTTCTGTACTTCGCTCTCAACCATCGCAGAAGGGATATCCACTTCAGCATTCTCAGCTACTTTTTCTACAACTGCATTTTCCTGTGCAGCTTTGAATTCGTCAGCTTTACGGGATTCCAGTTGTGTTTTGAGGTCAGCTTTGTACTCTTCAAGAGTATCAAATTCACTAACGTCTTTAGCAAACTCATCATCCAGCTCTGGAAGCTGTTTGCGTTTGATTTCGTGAACTTTCACTTTGAATACCGCTTGTTTGCCAGCCAGTTCAGCTGCATGGTAGCTCTCCGGGAAAGTTACTTCCACGTCTTTGAAGTCGCCAGTGGACAGACCCACGACTTGCTCTTCAAAGCCAGGAATGAATGTGTTGGAACCCAGTTCCAGGGAGTAACGCTCTGCTTTACCACCTTCGAAAGGTACGCCATCAACAGAACCGTCGAAGTCGATTACAGCAACATCGCCGTTCGCTGCAGCGCCTTCGTCAACTACAACCAGTTCAGCATGACGCTGTTGCAGACGCTCCAGCTCTTCTGCTACTTCTGCATCCGTTACTTCAGATTTAGCTACAGCAACTTCGATTCCTTTGTAGTCACCCAGAGTAACTTCAGGTTTCACTGTTACTTTAGCTTTAAATTTGAAAGATTGTCCTTTAGCAAATTGCTCGATGTCAACATCAGGACGATCTACCGGGAAGATATCCGTTTGGTCAATCGCTTCTGTGTAAGCTTCAGGAAGCAAAATGTCGATTGCGTCTTGATAAAGGCTCTCTACCCCGAAACGAGCTTCGAAGATGGAACGTGGCACTTTACCTTTACGGAATCCAGGCACGTTTGCTTGTTTAACTACTTTATTAAAAGCTTTGTCAAGTGCTGCAGTTACACGATCTGCACTGACTTCAACCTCAAGAACCCCAAGGTTCTTCTCTATCTTTTCCCAAGTTGCTTTCATTGTATACTTTCCCCTCCAAAATTCACATGTTCACGTAGGCGATCACGCACAAAATAACCATTTTAGTATAAACAAGTTTGCATTCTTTTTCAAGGGGAATCCCTTGATACGGTTTAAGGTAAACGTTTCCGTCCTTTATTTGCTATCCAAACCGGCAGAAACAAACTGTTTCATAGAGCGATATGCCTGCTCCAGCCGGAACCTCATTGCACCAGTCACAGCGTACATTGAGCGCGTATTCTCTTCATCATGCGAACCGCCGAGACTGTCCGCCACCGTCATATGTAGTGCAGCGGCCCATATGTCTGCCATCGCATCATTATCCTCAAGCATGGACTGGTAATCCCGCGTTCCGTAGACCGCCATTACATATTGTATCCACAGTTCCTGGGCAAAATAAAAGAGCGTAGGCTCATGAACCTCCGTCTGATCCGCCACCCGTTCCAGAATCTGCACGATCTGCAGCGGAAACTCTTCCGGCTTGAGCGGTACGGCTGCCACATCAATTTCTACCTGTTCTTCGCCCCTGGTAAATGGAATGATCTCCTGCAGCCCTCTGCGACGCAAGGTTTGCAGCACTCTGAACTGCAACAGGGGATGAAGCGGCTTCGTTTGCAGCCAGTGGATAAGCTCCTCATCTACCTTGGAAACGTCCAGAAAGGCCAGCTGCTCCAGCGCCAGCATCGTCTGTTCAGACAACGGCCCTTCCATAACTGTACGAAGAAGCTTGTCGGCGTAACCGTCATCCTGTGCAAGCTTTAACTTGGCATGCTGCCGAGCCATCTCTTCCTCGCTGACCTCTTCCTCGTCATCCTGCTCTGGCTCGACTGTGCGACTTGACGGCATTTCCATCGCTTCATATTGAGGGAAAGCTGCCTGGAGCCACTCCAGCAGGGCACGCCATTCATCGTAATGACGCTCTTCCTGCCCCTGGCATTGCAGCAAAAAGCGAAGCAAGTCCATTGCTTCACCATATCGTTCATTTTCAAGCATTACCGTCAGTTGTATCTGATAGTAGTCCAGCGTTTTTGGAAACAGCACGATCTTGTTATTGTGCGAGGTTTCCGGGGGTGTAGATTCCTTGATGGGAGCACCTCCTCTGTTCCTGAATCTCCATTTGGAATCAACCGTGAATAGATATATATTAACGAATATTGATCTATTTCCCGCATTCTTCTGATATTTTAACATAACCTTAATTAGAATGAAAAAAACGTTGCGGCCGCCAAATATCATATACGAAATCGGATCGAAAATAAAACATTTGATATTATTTTTTATTTATGATAAAATCATATTTGCTTGAAAAATTTCATGTCTCAGTAGCTCAGCAGGATAGAGCAACGGCCTTCTAAGCCGTCGGTCGGGGGTTCGAATCCCTCCTGGGACGTTCAAAGAAAAGCTTCCTTTTGGAAGCTTTTCTTGCGTTCGCGGGATGAGAACCCCATGGATTCGTCGGAGCATCGGCTTCGGAAGCTTAGGCTTCGCAGTCTCGACTGCAAGGAGAGTATCCCTCCTGGGACGTCATAAAAAGAAGCTTCCTTTGGGAAGCTTTTTTGCGTTCGCGGGATGAGAACCCCACGGGTTCGTCGGAGCATCGGCTTCGGAAGCTTACGCTCCACAGTCTCGACTGCAAGGTGAGTATCCCTCCTGGGACGTCATAAAAAGAAGCTTCCTTCGGGAAGCTTTTTTGCGTTCGCGGGATGAGAACCCCATGGATTCGTCGGAGCATCGGCTTCGGAAGCTTAGGCTTCGCCTCCACGTTTAAAAAAGTGGGGGCTCGAGGCAATTGAAAAGGCAATACCACAGAGCCCCCCCCTTATCCGTACATCTCCGTACATCAAAATTTCTAACGAATCCAGGAGACGCTATTTGGCTTGTTTTAGGCATCTCACAAACGTAACGATTCCTACAGACCTTATTTATTCACATTCGCTTAATTTATACACTTTTTCGTGCCAATTTGACTAAATAGCGTTTGTGGGGATCGTTAGAGTTTGAAAAGTCCCCATATACGCTAAATAAGGTTCCTCAGATTCGTTAGCGCTTGGAGAGTTAAATAGGTAGGAAATTGGACGGAGTTTGGATGGTTTTGGGTTGGGTTGGGTTGGGTTGGGTTGGGTTGGGTTGGGTTGGGTTCGTTAGATGGTTGGTTAGGTTAGTTTGTCGGATAAAGTTTAGGTGGAATCAAGTTTGACTATATGGAGTTGGGTTTAACAAATGAATCTTTCTCATCGTATATTCTATATCATCATACGCTTATAGCCCTTTCCCTTTGCCCTTACTTGTATCCAAGTACCCCTGTCCAATCTACCTGTCATCATGTAAACAATGCTTTATTTTAAAGAAGCCCAGCTCTTACTCTTACTCTCACACTCCAACTCCCTACCCTTATACTTTTTGAAAATAAACAAGCTCTTGGTACGTGCCATAAAAAACAGCGTAAACACCACCAGAATTGTTAACCATCCTTTTCACGACACCCGGCTCAGCCTACCAAGTGATGTATGTAATAACCACGCACACGTCTGCTGTAGAGTTTTTCATTACATTGCCCCATGTTGACATGAAATGTTATGCTTGTTTAATTAGACCTATGATAAACAGGAGATTACTTATGTCATCACATACCCAACAGCATCAGCACTCCCTTTCTTTGACGGAAAAAGAACCGTCCCAACACGGGACCGAACAAACACAGCACACATCCAGAAATTATGCGTTGCTGCTTGCCGGGATTATCGTGCTTGCCGCTACGATGCGTTCACCCATTACTGCCACAGGTCCCGTCGTGGAATTGATTCGTTCAGACACCGGCATCGGCCATACGATGGCTGGATTGCTGACATCACTGCCTTTGATTGCTTTTGCAGCCGTCTCACCTTTTGCCCCGCGCCTTGCCAGACGTTTTGGGCTGGAGACCGCTCTCCTGCTCGCTGTAATTATTGTTACTGGAGGTATAACTTTACGCCTTCTTCCCTCTGTTGCCGCTTTGTATGCAGGGACAGCTCTTCTGGGATGCGGGATTGCCTTCAGCAACGTACTCTTGCCAAGTTTAATTAAACGTGATTTCCCGTTACGTGTCGGTATGGTCACAGGGCTGTACTCGGTTTCCATGAATATGTTTGCCTCGATCTCGTCAGGCATCAGTGTACCCGTGGCAGAAGCCTCTTCACTTGGGTGGAGAGCCTCATTGGGGATGTGGGTCATCTTCTCTATACTCGCCGTTTTGTTATGGCTGCCCCAAGCTTGGAAGGGCCGACAACAGATGTTATATGCGACCTCCCTGAATGAAGGCACACCCACTCGACTGCGGACGTCTTCCCTGGCCTGGTTTGTGACTCTGTTTATGGGGTTACAGTCGCTAATCTTCTATACCACCATCACCTGGCTTCCCGAAATTCTAACGGACCAAGGCTTCAGTGCCTCCTCGGCAGGCTGGATGCTTTCATTGATGCAGCTGGTGAGTGTTCCCGTAACTTTCGTTGTGCCAATCCTTGCTGGAAGAACAAAAGATCAACGACTGCTGACCACCATCACATGTATGTCGCTTATCTTCGGGTATGCCTTGTTATTTACTGGTGTACCTGTGCTTGTTACTATCGGAGTTGCGTTAGCCGGTGTTGGTGCTGGAGCTTCCTTTGGTCTGGTCACCATGTTTTTTGTGCTTCGCACCACTCATGCGCGGGAGGCTGCACGTTTGTCGGGAATGGCTCAATCCTTCGGATATCTGCTTGCGGCGGGCGGACCCTTGCTCTTTGGCCTGCTGCATGACTGGACCCATGGCTGGACACTGCCGCTGCTCATTCAGATCTTTGTTGCGATTGTGCTGCTTATGACCGGGATTCAGGCAAGCAAAGATCAAACCATTTCTTAGTTTGGTAAAAAAATACCCCCAGGGACAGGATTTCGCTCCTTCCCTGGAAGCAAACAACAAGAAACGGCCTCACCCTGTACAACACTCAACAGGGGAGGCCGTTTCTCATATCTTGCTGTCGTCCTGGTCACCAGCTTTATGCCGGGATGGACGAGCGCTTTACTTTTCCAGACAACATGCTCTTACCGCGTTTACTTCACCTTCACCTGAATGGTATTGGTGCTTGTTGCTCCCGCAGCATTAATCAGCTCGGCCCGGTACGTATACGTGCCGGATGCCTTGCCTTTCACCGAAGTCACGGCGAATTGCGGCAGCGGGGTTGTAGCTTTGAGCGACTGCGTATCAATCAGCTCATCGTTCTCGTAAAGACGATACTCGGTTGCATTGGTTCCCCACCAGAGGTTCATCATCACTTTATAGTTGCCGTCCACATCCCAGTTGTCATGAGAGAGGGTCGCTTTGCCAGGCAGTGCATCGGTTACCCGTACAGTCAGTGTCTGACTGCGTGTAACTCCTTTGTCATTAGCAAGCTCGGCAACATAAGTGTAAGTGCCATTGGTTTTGCCTGTAATTTTCGTATGAGCAAACTGTGCCCAAGGCGCATTATAAGTCAGCTTTTGCGAATCCACCAGCACGCCATCCTCATACAGCTTGTAGCTGGTCGCATTTTCACCCCACCACATGTTCATCGTTACAGTATAGTCGCCCCCTAACAGACCGTTTACAAAGCCGTTATTATGGGACAAAGATGGCGTTCCGGGCGCTTTGGTCGCTGGTGTTTCAGGCTCTGTCTGTGCAGACTCCACCTTGATGGTGGTGCTCGTCGTACCTGCAAGACCCTGCTCGTCTTTCACTGTTGTTACTACAGTGTACGTGCCGCCCTCAATGCCCTCCAACGCATAATTGAAGCCGCCATCTGCCTGTACTGTAAATGTTCCTTCTTTCAGCGTTGATCCATCTTCTTTTTTCACCACGTAGGATGCTTTCAGCGCAGCGGTTGGATCAAACGTGATACTCCAGCCTTTGGCCAGTGCAGGAGCCACTCGGAAATACAGATCATCTACCGAACCGTTAATCACAACGGCATCATCAGCTTTGAACTCCAGGTTTTGCGGAGCTGTTACCGCTGGTGCTGTCTTTTTAACCAGAAACGGAGGTGTATCTTCCTTATAGGTTTTGCCGTCCGCGCCAATGGTTGTAATATCGACTGTATACAAGCCATCCGGCAGTTCAGCCACTTCATCTGTCGTGTAATCAGCATACTGACCATCCCAGGCCAGGTTGTACCTTGTATTCGCGTTAAAATTATAATAATTGCCGAAAATCGAGCCAATGTATCCGTCTTGATAATAACCACCGTCCGGATCAAGGCCGTTATAGATTTCGATAAGCGCAAACGTCATCGGATTATGGAACTCCATTGCAACGTTCAATGTATCCAGAGAACCGTCTGCCTTCAACGGATAGTAGAATGGATTTTTCGCAGTTCCTTTAACCGTCTCAATGTATTTCACTCCACTGGACGTCACATTAAAGTGAGCCACATAAGGCACTGTAAATGTATTTGTTCCATTCGTAATTTCAATGTACCCCTGTGCCTCGGTTACCGCTGTAACCCCGCGAGGTACGGTAACGGTTACTGCCAATTCTTCCTCCCCATTCAAAGTGAATGAAGTTTTATCTACGGCAACAGATACCCCTGGCACCGTTCGTGTCGGATTCACATTGACCGTATACTCGCCACCATTTCCGTTCAAGGCCTGAACCTTGATCGTTTTGGTCACTGTTTTTTCATCTGTGCTCATAAAGTTGCCATAGTTGATGCTGCCCGTGATGTTTTCTTTTTCAACAACCGAGCCATTCTCGGTATACCGGGTTACATCCATGACTTTGACAAAGGCAGCAGGATCAATGGATTTTACCGCCTGGATGCGGCCTGCACCTTGATCAAATACATCGTATTTCGCTGTATCAATAATTTTAGCATTATTCATCAGAGCAGCCTTGACATCAAAAGGCGTCCAGTCCGGATGCTTTTCTAGCAGCAGTGCAGCCAGACCTGATACGTGAGGAGCAGCCATACTGGTTCCACTTTTGCGATCATACGCTTGTGAATAATCAGCATCTGGTTCATCTTTGCCATAGGCAGGAACTGTTGAAAGAATGTTGGAGCCCGGTGCAACGACATCCGGTTTGATATCAAGCGTTACTTTGGCAGGCCCGCGGGAGCTGGATGAACTCATCTCGTCCCCAGGAGTCTGACTGCGCTCAAAATCACTGAAGCTCACTTGAACGGGTTGGCCTGCATCCAGCTCAGCCTTGATCACTTCGCCATCTTCCTTGGACATGCTCAGTGTCGGGATCAGATCGAAGCTGTCACCAAGACTAACGCCAATTGGCCCAGGAATATTGTTAAATACGACAACACCTACCGCTCCGGCGGCTTTGGCATTCGCAATTTTCTCTACAAATGCAAGCTCGCCACGCTGAATCAAAGCTACTTTCCCTGTAAAATCCTTGCCTTCAAAATCAGCCGGTTTACCCAAAGCTGCAAATTCAACAGCATACTTGTCTGTCAAAACAGATTCAGGATCAGCCGCAAGACTCCAGCCCATCACATCCAAGCGATAGACCGATTCGGTAACATTCAGTGGCGCTTGCTCCGACTGTGCCGGTGCAGGTGTTGTCTCAATTCCATCTTGAGTCTCAGATGATGAAACTCCGTCTGTTCCTTCTGCCGCAGGAGCAGGTACTTCCGATGTTTCATCATTAGTCGTTGCCGTGTCTGCAGCTTGTGCAGGCTCAGTCTGATCAGGCTGGGAAGCTTGCTGTGCCTCATCGGAGACTGCAGCATTAGAAGCATTTCCGCCATTTTGTGCAGATGCAGCAATTTCTCCTGTATCGCCTTCTGGCGCAGTCACTCCAGTTTTACCTTCCGGTGCGTTTACCGGTGACGATTCAGGAAATTGTGTTTCGGGAGCACTGCCCAGTTCAGGTGTTTGCTCGTTCTCTGGAACCGGCTGCTGCTCAGGTGTTTCTTCCTGACCCTCTTCGCCAATCCAGAAATGTGTATTAGCCGTAATCAACTGGCTAGGACCTGTCGAATTACCTACCGTAATCGCCATCGCGGATGCACCCGGTGAACCAAGTGTATAACGGTTAGGCCCGCTATTACCGCTCGATACCACTGCAGTTACACCAGACAGCATGGCGTTGTTCAGTGCAACTGATGTCACATAGCTTGGATCATTGTTCGCAGCACCAAGCGACAGATTGATAACATCCATGCCATCTGATACTGAGCGGTCAATTCCTCCCAGCACCCAGGATGTCTGTCCGTTTCCGTATGGCCCAAGAACTCGATAAGCATAGATGTCCGCTTCAGGAGCAATCCCAACAATGCCATAATCTCCTGCTTCACGGGCAGCTACCGTGCCGGAGACATGTGTGCCGTGAGAAGTGTAATAAGAGCTGTTTCTATCATCAAACTCCGGCTGGCCTGATGCTTTCCACTCTTCATAAGTCGCTTCATATGGATCATTATCATTATCTACAAAATCCCATCCGCCTTTATAAGCGTCACGCAGATTCGGGTGATCGTAGTCAATCCCGGTATCAATGACTCCCACCTTCACACCTTTACCTTTATATCCCAAGTCCCATACTTCAGGCGCTCCGATAAAAGGCGCGGTATCTTTCATATGCGGATTGACTTCACCTGTGTCTGGTGCCAGGGTTACTTCAAGGTCAGGATATACACTGACCACTCCTGGTATTTGAAGCAATTGTCCCAATTGATTCCCCTTCACTTCAAGGGCTACACCATTAAGGGCATATGCATAATTGTCCAGCACTTCGTGTTTGATTTTTTTCTGAGTGAGGCTATGTACAAATGACTGTTGTTGCTCTTCAACTTGAGTCACAGCCTTTGTTTCCATAGAGGAGGTAAATGATCTTCCAGAGAGGGTTGTTTCACCTTGTGCTACAGCAACAGGTTTATTGGACAGCTCGACGATAACGCGAGTATTCTCTCCGCCGAGACCTTCCAGACTTTTATCCAAAAATGGATCTGCAGCAATTCGTGCCTCCCGATCGGCAAGCACTTCTCTCATCTGCTTTGCTTCGGTGCTGTTTAACGTATTATCCAGTTGAATTGCGGAATCTGCAGGAGCAGCTCCGGCAGCTGGCAGGATAAGTGAAAAAACCATAAGGACACTCAATAACATGGATATCAATCGTTTATTCAAGGTTATGCCCTCCTTCATCGTGTAAACCTCACCAAAATGGGTTCTTGCTCTCTGTTAAGCACTACGATTCTTTCGACTACATTCACCTCCAATCTGCAAGATGTTTGACCCTTGGTAAATTATTCTACCAAAATATCTCATTTTCCTTCTAATTACTTACATTATGATATAGAAATTACTTATATGGGTCTTTAGTAGGTTAAACATTCGCATTTGTATATTCCTGTCGTTTGAATATTCAAATTCAAAATATGGGTTGGAGACAAGAAAAAACCATACATCTCTGAATGAGATAAACGCATGGTTTTGAGTGAGTTTTATTCGAATTAAAACATTCTTATGGTAGGGCGGAGATGTGGTTCAGACATTCTTTTTCTATAGTTTTAAATTCATATAACAAAGTTTTTAAATTATTCAAACTTGATTTTCTGGCTTGAATGCTTCAATACGCAGTCGTTTGTAATCTGCATAAATCGCATCATTTTTCCACAGCTTAGGTTTGACGATTTCGCTAATTTCCTGACACCATTCCTTCACCTGTTCGGGGTTAACCCCCTTGAAATAATCATCTCCAAAATGAGTCAGCCAGCCTGCAATTCCATCCTCACCATCTGCCAGTTTAGTAGGACGATCGTAGTGATAGGCCTGACGAACCATAAATCCCCTGTTCTCTAAAATACGGCTGTACTGCCCAATGGTCGGAAAATACCAAGGATTACGTTCCGCTGCGTTGATGCCTGTATGTCGCTCCAGCACCTCTTCCACCGCTTTCACAATGATCTGCACATTGCCCTGCCCGCCAAATTCAGCTACAAATCGCCCTCCCGGCTTCAAGGCGTTCCATACACAGTCTACAACGTCGCTGGAATTACGCATCCAGTGTAAAGCAGCATTCGAGAACACAGCGTCATATGCTCGTTCTGTATGAAAGTGCTCGCCATCCGCCTCCATAAACTCCAGTTGCGGGAACTTTTGCTTTGCCCGGGCAATCATATCCGAGGAAGCATCCATACCGGTTACCTCTGCTCCCAAAAGAGAAATCTCATGCGTTAAATCTCCGGTTCCGCAACCGAGATCGAGAATGTACTCACCCACTTGGGGACGCAGCCAGGAAATCAGACTTTTTCCATACTCCGATACAAAAGCCAGTTGATTGTCGTAGTCCTCGGCCTGCCACTGATTAATTGATTTCATCTTCTCCACCGTCGCTTTCGCTGTTGATAGATATATTGTGGCACAATTCATCTTATTGTTTAAATATATTTAATCTATCTATCTTATAGGTAAAACAAATTAAGGAGCGAGCGGGCATCTATTCTTCTGAATGCATACTAGAAACTGAATGTCACAGTTAGTCATTTATTTGGCAGTTCTTTCGGTGACTAGCTTGGAATTGATCTTCCGTTAAGGTCCGTCGCTGGTGTGTTTGGCGCAGGCATTATCTTGCTGCCAGATTTTTCGCTGGAAGAGTAAAACCGGGTACCGTGTTGGGCGGGCTTCTTCTACGAGACACGTTGACTGGGGGCGCATGCATTTCCTTCTACGGGGGATGGCGACCTGGCGCGGCGTAATTTCTGCCACTAAGTGCTCATTAACTTACTTTGTAAATACAGCATTAATTCTTATCCTGTTCCTTTGCATGCCCGCCCCCACCAGAGCTCCTCTCCATTCACATCGGTAATTCTAACGAATCGAGACAACCTTATTCTAGTGAATTTGAGCATAATCCAATTCTAACGATTCGAGGAAACGCTATTTAGGCTAAATGGAACGAAAAAGAGTGTTAAACTCGTGAAATAGACGAAATAAGCTTTCTACGATTCGTTAGATTTTTAGAATGCAATAAATGAGGCAAATAACGCTTCTCTGAATCGTTAAAATTTTGATGTGACGTTGGTACCGATGATGATGGTGGTTGTGGTTGTGGTTGTGGTTTTTGCGGTGTTTGCGCGTTTGCAGTGGTTGCGGTGGTTGCGTGTTTTCATGTTTGTGATGGTGATAGTTGTGAGGGTTACGTTGGTTGTGCTAAAGGTTACGGTGAACTCACTGTGCTCCCCCCACATCATCAAGCTTGCCCATCTGGACTCACGTCCCAGGAGGGATACTCGCCTTGCAGGCGAGACTGCGATGCCTTTCCTCCCGAAGCCGATGCTTCGACGAACCCTAGGGGTTCTCATCCCCTGAACGCAAAAAGAAGCTTCCCGAAGGATGCTTCTCTTCATGACGTCCCAGGAGGGATTCGAACCCCCGACCGACGGCTTAGAAGGCCGTTGCTCTATCCTGCTGAGCTACTGAGACAAGTATGTATAACAAAAATGCGGAACGTTCTCTATTATACTCCGATTTCTATATTTTTCAATAGTTTTATTAAAATTAATAATGCATCCACTAAACGCCCTGCGCCGTATAGTATGCATACTGCTATCTGAAGCCGAATAAGCTATTGGTTTTGAGGTAATAGTAATAACACTCTTCTACGGGAAGCCTGTCCAAAACCTTGCGCCCAAGCCATCATCAACGGGTGCGGCACATCCCCTACTTATTCAACTTCCCACATGAAGGGTAATTGGTTTGCATACATACATTTCAAAGTTTTATTGAAGGAGAGATTAGCTATGAGACAACTTTTATCATCATTATCCTATTTCAGTATCTTCTTTGCACCTTTTCTATTTCCCATCATTGTATGGATTGTTGCGCGGGATGAATACATCGCAGGACATGCAAAGCGTGCACTCTTCTCCCATATCTTCCCATTCCTCGCTGCGATTCCGCTATTATATTTCTTCGTGACCTCCCAAAGCGTGGGATCAGCTGTCGGTTTTGTTGTTTTGTTCTTTGTCATCTATGGCCTGAGCTTTGTGTACAATATCGTAAAAGGCATTCAGGTTCTGCGTGAATACTATTGATCCCGCAGCAGTGAATATCACATCACATCTCATCTCATCTCATCTGCTCAGCAATTCACTCGCATGTGATCCGAATGCTGACAAAATGACAACACCCCCGCCGTACCCGGCGGGGTTATGTGTGTTTACACTCATACTACAATTAAAACCACACTACTTAGGGAGTGTCTTGAAACCACTGAAGTGCATCTTTTACCACCCTTTCCGCCCCCTTGCTGCCCTACTTTTCCTTAACGTGCCCTGGCACGCCTGTGGTAAATTTCCTGGCCCGGAACAAAAATTGTGCAAAATCTGCTTCCTGCCTTCATCGTTTTCAGACACGCCCAGTTTTGATCTGGTTTGGTTCCACCCTAACGATACCTCTAATTCACTCGCTAACAATAACTTTGATCTTTTCCCCTCACGCTTGACCGATCAGATACCGCTGAAGTGTGGGGCCAAGCAAACCAAAAGCAAACAGGTTACTTTGAAACTGCGCCTTGTCCTCCTCGGCTGTGACGCCTTCGCTATTTTCAAACGCTGTATCTGTCGCATCCTCAAAAGCCGTATGCATGTTATTGTTATACCAGTCAATCGCTGCATCCGAGTGATTGCGTACAATGCGCACCACCTGAAGCTCATTCCCCGGCTGGGTTGAAGCAACATATACAAGTAATGACGGATCTCCCGCGTTGCCAGGCTGTACTTCCACCTCTGCACAAGATAATCCGTCCACTTCCGTTAATCTGCGTATTTTAGCATCCTGAATGGCATACATCGTCATCTCTCTCCTTTTGTTCTAATCATTTGCTTCATTGCTTCGTTCCAGCTTCAGTCATGTTGCCCGCTCTGTTCATGTCGTTTGTTCAATTTGTTGCCGGGTCTCCGGTGTGCCTAGCCGGTAAATCTCTCGATATACCTGCTGCAAAACCGCTTCATATGCACGGTTCACATCATGTTCTGGCGTGTCGGGCCACGGAAATACCATCCCGGGAAAGGCTTCTTCTTCCTTTTCCTGCATAAGATAAAGCAATCCCAGTAAATGCTCGGCTTCCTGCGGTGTGGCTTGAATCACCCATTCATAGGATGATGCAGACGAATCCGGTATAACCGAGCGGCCTATGACAGACACGTAATAATTGATCCTGTCCATTGCATGCTCTCTCCTTCACAGGCAGCTTGAGGCTGATATCCCTAGATGTAGTTTCCGAAGAGGACAGACATTTTATGCCTGCATTCGGCATATATTTGTTACGACCTCTGACGAAAAATACAACATTTGCTAGCTGCTCTCGACGCTTGGCAGCATACGGATGAACGACTCGACCAAGAAAGGATGAACTAACCATGTGCGGTATAACCGGCTTCGTGCAGTGGAATCGGGATTTGACACAGGAATCGGAGCTGCTGGTCCGGATGACGGATAGCTTATCGAACCGCGGGCCCGATGCTTCAGGGACGTGGATTTCCAACCCTTGTGCTTTTGGACACCGCCGCCTGAGCGTAATGGACCCGGAGAACGGGGCACAGCCCATGCATGCATTACAAGGAGATACCTCCTATACCGTTGTGTATAACGGAGAACTATACAATGCACCCGAGTTGAAGAAGGAGCTTCTTCAGCGTGGGCATCACTTTCGTACCCAGTGTGACACGGAAGTGCTTCTTGCCTCATATATCGAATGGGGACCTGTGTGCGTTGAAAAGTTAAACGGAATTTTTGCTTTTGCCATATGGGATGGCGGGCGCGAGCAGGTCTTCATAGCTCGTGACCGGCTAGGGGTCAAACCTCTATTTTACAGCCATGCAAAGGAAGCCCTTGTTTTCGGTTCCGAGCCCAAAGCTCTGCTCCTTCATCCGGATGTAGAGGCCGCAGTCGGCCCGGAAGGGCTCGCAGAGGTATTTATCGTTGGTCCTGCACGAACACCGGGACACGGCGTATATTCCTCACTTCATGAGTTAAAACCCGCTCACGCGATGATTTACAGCCGTAATGGCATCAAAACGTATGCCTATTGGAAGCTGGAATCCGTCAACCATGAACACAACCTGGAGGAAACTGCAGCTGAAGTACGGCGCTTGTTACAGGATACGCTGGAGCGCCAGTTAGCCTCTGATGTTCCGGTATGCTCTCTTTTATCCGGCGGCCTTGATTCCAGCGCTCTGTCTGCATTGGCAGTTGATTATTATAACCGGACAGGGCAAGGTCAAGTCAGCACATATTCCGTTGATTATGTTGATAACGCCAAGCACTTTCAAGCGCATTCCTTTCAGCCCGGTGCAGATGGCCCATGGATTCAACGCATGGTTGATGAGCTCAAAACCGATCATCACTGGATCGAGATTGAGAACGGGGAGCTTGTTCACGCACTGAATCAGGCTATGCTGGTACGAGATTTGCCGGGTATGGCAGACGTGGATTCATCACTTTATTTATTCTGCAAGGAGATTAAAAAAGGAGCAACCGTCGCCATTTCCGGCGAGGCCGCAGATGAAGTGTTTGGCGGTTATCCATGGTTCCACCGGGATGAGATGCTAAACTCCGGCACATTCCCTTGGTCAGTCGCACCTGATATGAGGGCCGGATTATTGTCTCCGGAAATCCGTGACTGGATTAAACCTCTGGACTATCTGGCTGACCGTTACTCGGATGCCGTTGCCGAAGTTCCTTTACTGGATGGAGAGACAGGCAAAACAGCACAGATGCGCGTGATGTCTTATTTGAATATCACGCGTTTTATGCCGACATTGCTCGATCGCAAAGACCGGATGAGTATGGGGGCAGGTCTGGAAGTGCGTGTCCCTTACTGTGACCATCGGCTGATCCAGTACGTGTTTAACATTCCCTGGGAAATGAAAATAACAGGTGGACGAGAGAAGGGTATTTTGCGAAAAGCACTTGAAGGCGTGCTGCCTGATGATGTGTTATATCGTAAAAAGAGCCCATATCCCAAAACTCATGATCCTCAGTATCTGGCAGCAGTTAAACAGCAGGTACTTGATATTCTGGATGATCCAGCATCTCCTATTTTACCGTTAATCGACAAAGCACAGATTCGAAATCTGGCCTCTTCACCTGAAGCTTCTTCTAATCTGCCATGGTTTGGACAATTAATGTCAGGACCACAGCTATTTGCTTATTTGACCCAGATCAATGGCTGGTTAAAAACGTACAACGTAGCTATTCGTTAATTTCACTGAAGTGCGTATCGCTCTTCTCAATCATTGTATTATCTATCTCTTCAATCATGGCATTATCTATCCTCTTAATCATCGCATCCTGCAATCTTTTGCATCTTGAACGGGTAAAAACAAAGATGCCCTTACACTATCAACATGGTGTAGGGGCATTCCTGTACATACTTGAATAATAAGACTTTAGAAGAATTCAACAAACTTTACGAGACTTTAAAACGAGCAACCGACTGCTGTAACATCTCAGCCATAGATGAAAGATCATTGGCAGCCGAAGCAATCTCCTGCATTGCAGATAACTGCTCCTCACTCGTCGCACTGACTTCCTCCGTGCCTGCAGCCGCATTCTCCGTTACCTCCATGATCGACTTCATGGATGCATTGATCTGCTCTACACCTGCATTCATCTGTTCAATTGAAGCGGAGACCTCCTGGGTCTGCCCGGCCACACCGCTAACCGCGTTGCGAATATCTTCGAAAGTGCCCCCTGCTTGATGCACCAACTGGATACCTTCCGCAACCTCGGATGACACCATGCTCATGGATTGTGCAGCATTTCTCATCCCCGTCTCAATAGAGGATACCAGCGTCACAATCTCCCCGGCCGATTGCGCCGATTGTTCTGACAGTTTGCGAACTTCAGTCGCAACAACCTGGAATCCTCGTCCGTGTTCACCAGCTCTTGCTGCTTCAATAGCTGCATTCAACGATAACAGATTGGTTTGCGCCGAAATTTCAGAGATGGTATCGACCATTTTCACAATATCAGCGGAATGTTTACTCAGTTCCTCAATAACTGAAGCAAGACCAGATACTGTCGTTTGAATGGAATTCATCTGTCCAACCGCTGAACGTATAGACTCACTGCCAGAGATCGTTTGAGCCGAGGCCTCCGAAGCTTTCTCGGACACAAGGTTTGTATTCTCGGCTACCTGCTGAAATCCGATCGCGAGTTCATTCATCGTCTGGAAGCCTTCACTGACCATACGGACCTGCGCATCCATGCCTGTTGCGATTTCCTCCATCGTCTTGGCCACCTGCTCTGTAGCAGTGGCCGTCTGCTCTGTGCTCGCCGTCAGTTCTTCCGAAGAAGCTGCCACACGTTCCGCACCATCACCCACCTGATGAATAAGCGTACGCAAATTACTGGACATCGTATTAAATGCAAACGCCATTTCACCAATCTCGTCCTTGTTGTGGACAATAATCGGCTCTCCTGTCAGATCACCATCTGCAATTCGACTCGCCGCACGGGCAACAGATTGAACCGGTTTGGAGATGATTCGGCCGATAATGAGGGCAATGGCTAAACCAATGAGGATCGCAATGATGCCTATAATGCTGATCAAACGCAGCACATTGGCGATCTGCACATTGGCCGCAGCAATGCCTTCATCCATCGCTTTCTGCTGATGGTTCTCCATGGAATCTACGATGGCTTCAAATTCACTAATGATCTGCGGCCCGGTTTCTTCCATAAGGCGTGAGAGTTCCTCTGTATTGCCTTGTTGAGTCAAAGACATGATATTTTTAGTAAAATCATAATACTTGCCCATCATCTCATCGGATTGAGCTAAATATTCTTTCATTGTCGAGCTTGTAACGGTTGATTTCAATTCTTCACTCAAGTTTATGTAATCTTCATAAGCCTTTTGAAAAGCGTCCTCATTCTTCTGACCAGGCTGCATAATATAGTTTCTCAAAGCAACTTGTTGTGATTTCAAATCAATTGACATGTTTTTGATGTTCAGCAGCTTGCTGGTTCGGTCATTGATTAAACTGGTATACGTTCTCTCCAAACTTACAAATTGAAAATAGGATATAGCCGTAACCGCTACTAAAAGCAAAAGTACAGATGAAAATCCGATCAGCAATTTTTGACTAATAGATACACTTTTCACGTTGATTCCTCCCGAAATTCAATAAAAGTACATAAATTGTAAGTTTGCGTATTCAACCCTCCTTCGTTTAAGTCTAAAGACCCACAAAAAGATGTGATCTATATAATAAACATGCATATCATCTTTAAAACAGGTCTTTATTACTAATTAATACTAACCCAAAAAGAACCAAACTTGAAACAGAAAATAAATAAATTGTACTAAAAACGTGTCAAGACCTATTTAATTGCAATTAATTCCATATAACCTCTTATGTAAAAATAAAAAAAACACCTTTCAGTAAGAGTCTGTATACAAACCTTCGGTTTGCAACAAACATCGCTGAAAGATGAATTTATTGATGTATAAAAGCCGGGTTACGTTCAAGCAACCCTGTGCCAAATGTATCTCTGAACGGAGAATCCTGCATATGAATATAACCGATATAACACCCGCATTTTTTCATACCGCAAGGTCGTTCTGCTGATAAGGCCTGCAGGCCATCACGATAGAGATGACCAATAATGCGGCGATCCTTGTAGCATCTTTTCACATGTCCCGAGCCCTGAACATAAAAAACGTCCGAGCCTGCGGCACATCGTTTGCCCAAGCTGTCATAGTCTTGCAAATTGCCTTCAAACAGCGGGTCAATTCCGCGCAGAAACTGAACCTCGTCCGGCATATAATACTTGGGCCGATCCTTGAACGCATTAATCCACATATACACATCATCCGGCAAAGCCTTCCTCATGGATTCGATCGCCGGAAAGGCACTGCGCAGCCCTACCGTACCTACACTAAAAGACAGGCCCATCTCCCGTAAAGTCATGCATTGGTTGACAAAAGAACTCTCCTTCGTCTCTCTGGGATGATAGGTTGCCCAGAATGCCGCTTTATCTACATGCAGCTCACGTGCCCAATCCAGTTTGACCGACAGATTCGTTTGAACAGCCACCTTCTCCACATGGGGCATATGGGACAATTCGACCATCGCTTCCCGGTACCATCGACGTACCAAGGCCTCTCCGTATGGATTAAAAAAGATCGAGAAACGATGACCCTCCCGCTCCTGCTCTCTCACCCAGTTTACAAACTGCCGGAGCTGCTGCTGATCTATAGCTAACGTTTCTTTGGAATCCACCGTTTTGCTGAAGGGGCAATAAGGACAATCATAATTGCAGGAAGACAACTTTCCCCGATAATACAACGTCGCTCTCATGAAAAAACAAATCCTTCCATCTGCTCCCGAATGTCCGCAGAAATCAGCCAATCCCCGATGGCATCGGAGTAACCAAGCCCGTCCTCTGTCAAACGAAGCACTTGCTCACCTGCATGCATCTCAAAACAAGCCATATCCTCCTCCAGCAGTTCCATCAACCACGGGTAGTCAGACATTACAGCTGTCCCAAAGCGTTCCTGGTAAGCAGACAGCATCAGTCCCTCCTGGTGAAGCAGCGCTTTTAAAATAAAACGGCGTCTCCGCTCTTCGAGGCTTAACACAATGCCATAATCCGCTGCATCATAACGTTCCGAGTTAACATAATCAGCAATAATGCTCTGTGTTGCTTTGTAGGTTACGCCATACTTGGAAGCATAGTGCACCTCGCTTGTATAGGAGCGTGCGCCACATCCAAGACCGACCATGCCCTCTTCCTGACAGCTGTAAGGCAGCAATGCTTTGACAGAAGACTGCTCTTTTGCAAATCGCCGCATGGAGTACTGCGTATAGCCTTTGCTTTTTAACAGCTCACGCGCGGCCTTATACAGCTCCATACGAATATCAGGTCCCTGACGCTGAATATCTTCAGGCTTTACAATCGTGTTTTCTCTGGTGTACAAAGGATAAATAAAAATCTCACCCGGCTCGTAAGCCAGCACTCGTTCAAGTGAATACGTCCATGACTCCACCGTTTGACCAGGCAGCCCGTAGATCAGATCCAGATTCAACAGTGGAAAATCATGCCGCGCCAGCTTCTCCAGCGCCCGTTCTACCTCCTGCGGTTTTTGCGGACGATAGATCGCAGATGCCTCTGCCTCAATAAAGCTCTGAATGCCCATGCTAACCCGATCCACTCGCCGCTCCTTCAGAATACTTAACTTGCCATCTGTTACCGTGTCTGGTGATGTCTCCACCGAGATCGACGCCTGCTCCGGGTCGAGCCCCATAATCTGTTCAGCAATATCAAACAGGCGGCTGAGCTGTACCTCATTCAGTAATGTTGGTGTTCCTCCACCAATAGCAAATCTTGAATAAGGTCTGCGTGATGTAATGGGTGCCCACTGCTTTGCTTGACGTTCAAGTGCGTGCACATATTGCTCGTGGCTGTCCTGCCGCTTGTCCGGCAAAGTAAACAGATTGCAGAACCCGCAGCGAGCCGCACAAAAGGGAATATGCATGTACAAAAAATAGGTTTCGGTATCCTCCTTCTCCCACAATGACTGCAGCGGGATTGGCGGCTGCAGCTCCCGATAAGCGGTCTTGTGTGGATAGGAGTACAGATAGGAACGATAAGGGAATGTCAGCACGTCACGCAGACTTGACGCCGGATCAGTACCAGACTGTATAACTCTTGTTGCCATTTGCTCGGAATAATCACTCACCCGGCTTCCTCCTTATAAAATAAATTCACGGTACGGCACGGTCCAGACCACATCATGTGCAAGCCGATGTCCGTGGTACCCGTCTTCGCCATAAGCTGTACCATGATCCGAAAAAACCAGACAGAACGTCGGCCGCTCACGCCCCCTCATTGCTTCAAACAAAGGTCCTAATGCCTTGTCCACATATCGCAGAGCAGCACGCTGACTCTCCACCGAGTCTGCTCTCGCTCCTTCAACGTAATAATGATTAGGCCCGTGTATGGCCGACACATTCATAAACAGAAACAGCTTCTCGTCCGGTGCTGTCTGGTCAAGCAGTTTTAGTGCATGGTTTACCTGGTTCTCTGTGGACCTTGGATTGGTTACACCGAAATTCATTCTCCAGTAACTTTGCTGAAAATAACCAGGCAGCACTTTGGCAAGAGCATTCTTTTTCGTAAAAAAAATAACCCCGCCAATACAGATCGTACGGTACCCTTCTGCGGCAAAGCCCGACACGATATCCGGTGTATCAAACAGCCACGTATGAGGGTGCGTCTTCAGTCCCGTGTTCCGTGAATGGAACAGGCGAATATGAGATGCCTTGTCTGTATTGGCAGGTGTAGGCATAAAACCGCCAAAGAAAGCATGATGTGCAGCGTACGTAAAGCTCCCGGGGGTATGCCTCTTCTCCCAGGAACCAGAGCCACACAGATTAGGGCAATGCTGCTCCTCCAGCTTGGCGACATCATAACGCAGCGTATCCAGTGTAATCATTAATATATCGTGGGAGCCCACAATGGTGTTCATATCAGGCATGTGTTACAGGCTCCTTTCGCAAAAACATCATTTCCCATTCATAAGCATTCAGGCCTTGATGCTGGACACGGTACAGCAAATCTCCGAATGGATTCACATCCAGCACATAGGCTCGGGGATTCATTCCACCTGTAAGCATCACGTCGATTCCAGCCGACCATGAATCAGGAAAGGTCATCATCGCACGTTGTGCTGCCTGCTGAATCATCGACATGTACTGCTCGCTCAGACCCGCATCGGCTGGCAGCATCCGCTCGTTGCGTAAATGCAAATTGGTTATTGGCGTGCGACTCAAACGCATGACGGCATGACCAGCCTGTCCTGCCACGACAAGCTGCCGAATGTCATACACCCGTTGATCCAGTGTTGCTTTCGGCATCCATCGTTCAATCTGAGCGCCCTCAGCGCAGAGCCAGTCCATGAGAATCCGAATTTCGTCACGGCTGGTATATTTCTGTAGTTTCCCTTCATTGTAAAAAACAGTCCGGCCCTGAACCGTTTCCATGCCAACCGTAGTTGTTGCGATCTCCGCCCCCGTCCGCGGATTCAACTGGTAAGCAACAACCCCGGAAGCGCCCGAGCCATAGGCAAGCTTGACAAAAACCCGATGCATGCGCGAGTCATGCATCGCCGCACGCAGCGTTTCCGAGCATGTGACAGGCTGTGAGGACGGCAATAACGGCGGTACCGAGATCCCATGTTGTGACAGATGCCGCTGACATGCTCTTTTATCAAACATCAGACCAATCTCTGCCGGGTCATTCCAGAAACGCACATCCGGCCACTGCTCCCGTGCCTCCAGTCTGATCCGCTCCAGGCAAGCCTTCCAGCCGCGAAACCACTGAGCAGGGGCGTAAATTCTGCCCCACTGCTGCTCCAATGCAAGACAGGCTTCGGCAGACAAGCTCTCTCCAAAAGGCTCATTACCCCTTATCTTATTGTCCATGGCCCCCAGATGTAAAAGCTCACGCTCCACCTGCCAGTCTTCGCCCGGAGCATCCAGTCGAATCAACGGAGAAGCAGCGATGGGGACCGACTTCACAAGCTCGGCCAGAGTTCCGCCCTGTCTCCAGGTCCGAAGCAGCTGCTCATACGACAACACCACAGCAGGGCTCATGTCCATTCGTTTCCTGGCCTCCTGCAGCCCCGCCGTCCGCCGATTGTCCGGATTGCCGATCAATAACAAAGGCTGTTGATCAGACATGAATTATTCCGTAATCATCGGGAAGCGCCAGTCATCCTCATCACTTTCCTGCTGATCACTGACATTCACCGGGATGCCGGACTGCTCCCAACGAGCCATCATTTCATCCGACATATAGTGATAACTCAGGTTGAGATGTTTCAGCTGTTTGATCTTATCACTGGCTAGCAGTGCCTCTGCACCTTCATCGGATAAGGTTCCCTCCGAGAGATCAAGCACCTGAATCTGGTCGAGAATCGGTGCATTTGCAGCCGCCTTGGCAATCTCATCCTGAATCTCGCTGTTCTTTAATCCGAGGTACTCCAGTTTGGGGAAACGCCCCTTTTCCAGCAATGGCAGCACATCGTCAATCGAACCATTGAAGCCGTAATCCTCAACGCCCAGATACAGTTCAAGCTTGCGCAGTTCAGGCAGCTCGGCTGCAGCAATGGAGTTTAATACAGCCTTCGGCAGTCCTCCGCAGATAATAATCAACTCTTCAAGCTTGCCATGCTTCAGGGGTTCCAGTTCCAAACCGCTGCTTCCCTGGATCACAAAGGAGGTCAGATTCGGGAAAGCTTGTACAAAGGGCGCAAGATTCGTCTGCACAATCCAGGAAATCTCACACTCCTCGGATTCCATATCACCGATGAACAGTTTCTTCAAAGCAGGAAAACTCGGGGCAAGCTCAATCAGCGTATCATGGAATTCCATCGGTGAATTTTCATAAGCTTGTCCCCAATCTCCAATGATCAGACTCTCCAGCGATGCCGCTTCCGGTTTCGACGCCAATTCGCGAATCAACGTCTCCATTCGCTTCCCTTCTTCATAATCATCGTAAGACACCACCAGCTTCACTTCCTGCATGCCAAATCCCTCCCGTTTATGGTTCCATAATCATTTGCTATTTTGAATGTTAACCCATACCCGGCCTGACTTGCAACTTCTTCCAACCCCAGTCCCAGTGCGCTCCTCAATCATGCAAAGGACCCTATTCTTCACATAGGAAAAAGAACACATGTTCTCATGTGTCTCCTTCCTGAATAAGTCCTTTCATTTAGGTATATTGAAGTATGACGTATTACACACAAAAAAGACGCCAACGAAAAACAAATCAGCCACAGCTCAATACCATGAATGAAAATGTATTTTCGTCAACGTCTCGTTATAATTATGAATTTGTCTCTTATGCCTATTAGGCTTCCAAACGGGACACAAGTGCTCGCAGCGCATGGCCCCGATGACTGATCGCCTGTTTTTGCTCCAGCGTAAGCTCAGCCATCGTCATCTCATATTCCGGCACATAGAAGAGAGGATCATAACCGAAGCCGCCTTCACCTGCTGCGTCAGCCGTAATCCAGCCTTCAGCCGCTCCTTCAGCTTCAACCTTGTCGCCGGTTGCCGGATCATACAGCACAAGTGCACACACAAATCTTGCTGTGCTCAGCAGCGGCGGCTGTGTATCCTCGCCTGCTTTCAGCTTCGCAAGCGCATCAAGCAGCTTGGCGTTGTTCTGTGCGTCGGTTGCGCCTTCCCCCGCATAACGTGCCGAATACACCCCGGGCTCACCGTTCAGCAGATCAACGCAAAGCCCTGAATCGTCTGCCAGAACGGGCAGCCCGAGCGCATCACCAACCGCTTTTGCTTTTTTCCACGCGTTCTCGGCAAATGTCACACCGTCTTCCACAACATCCGGCAGCTCCGGATAGTCGAACATGCTCTTGACCTCTTTTCCCAGCGGCGCAAAGGCATGTGCGAATTCACGCACTTTCCCTGCATTTCGAGTGGCAACAACGATAACCCGGCTATCCAGGTTCATCTTATGCCTCTCCTAATCCGCGGGAGCCGATTTTGAGCGCAATCGGTCCAAGCACTTCCTTTTGACGCTCGATCATCTCCAATATTCCCTGCTCACCAAGCTCCAGCATCGCATTCAGTTCACGGCGGTCAAATGGCGCTTCCTCACCTGTGCCCTGAAGCTCCACGTACTTACCGCTGCCTGTCATTACCAGGTTCATGTCGACCTTGGCTTTCGAGTCCTCATCATAGTTCAGGTCCAGCACCGGCTGTTCGCCTACAACGCCTACACTCACGGAAGCCAGGAAGTCTGTAATCGGGAACACCTGCAGCTTGTGCTGCTGCGCAATTTTGTTCACTGCCAGCGCCAAGGCAACAAAAGATCCCGTAATTGAAGTTGTACGAGTGCCTCCATCCGCCTGAATAACATCGCAGTCCAGCGTAATGGTACGCTCACCGAGTGCCTGCAAATTCACTACAGATCGCAGAGCGCGACCGATCAGACGCTGAATTTCCATCGTACGCCCTGTCAATTTCCCCCGATTGGCTTCACGCTGGTTCCGGGTATGTGTAGCGCGAGGAAGCATGGAATATTCTGCTGTGACCCAGCCTTTTCCTTGACCCTTCATGAAGGGAGGAACCCGCTCCTCCACGGTTGCTGTGCAGATTACCTTTGTATCACCGACTTCAATCAATACAGAGCCCTCGGCGTATTTATTCGTGTTAATTGTTAAATTCATCGGGCGCAGCTGCTCGCTAGTTCGTCCGTTAGATCTCATATTTTCTGCCTCCTACGACTTAAGCATCCTGTAATGTTGAATTTCTTCTCTCTAACAACAATCCTTTATATTTTACCAAAGAGTTCGTTTAAAAGCACCCTTGTGCCGCTCATATCCGTTAAATCGGGATTTCGTTAATATATTCCGGCTTGGACACAGGCGCACTGTAGTCCCGGTTATCATCGCCCTTGACTGTTTTCTGTCCGTTCCACTCAATCTGTACCTTGGCGTCTTTGCTTGCGGTATTCTCTGTCGTTGTCAGGACAACGGACTGCAGCAGTTCACTTGGCACGATATCCCCTTCGGTAAACATATCATCCTTGAGCGCAACCGTCACCGTACCATCCTCAGACGTTTTTACGGATTGCAGCTCGGTGCCGCCTGTCATCACTTCCTCCAGCTCTCCGCCCTTGGCTGGTCCTTTGATCAGCTCGTTCAGAGCAGCCTGCACACGGTCCCCACCTGGCGCTACGAGACGTGTAACAGGAACATAATATTGCACACCCGCAGGGGAAGCGGCTGAAAAATAAACCGTCACCGGACTGCTGTTCGTTGTAAAGGTATCCCCCAGATCGAGGTTGATGCCGACTGCACGGTTCAGCGGCTCTGGCAGCGGTGTGCTGTTCACGGGCATCTGGCTCAGCTTTTTGCCATCGACCCAGATCTGCACGTTGTTGACATCCGGGGTGCCGGTCAGCGTCCATGTGATAGCTTCCAGCATTTTACGTTCATCTTTGGCGTCATATTTGGCAAAGTTACCCGAGAACTCCACAACAGCGAGCTTGTCGTCCGCATGTAGTGTTACATTCTGTACAACTGTACCTTGTGGCAGCACTCCCTTGAAGCCTTCAGGAAGCATTCCAGCGTAGGCTCCGCCCGTAACCAGCGTATCCAGTGCAGTCTTCGGACTGCTTACATCCGTTCCAGACGGAAGTGTTAAGGAAACGGGCGCAAGAAGTCCCTGCTGATCCTGCAAATAAACCGTCGTCAGCGGAAGCGTGGCGAGCTTGCCATTCCCTTCCGCAGCCTGAATCATGGCGGCCTCCTGAATGCGCGGCGGCGGATCAATCGCTTCCGAAGACTGGGCACCAAACATCCCGCAGCCACTTAATACAACAGGAATACTTAACAATGCTGCTGCGGATGCCTTACGCAAAGACGGGATCTTTCTCATGATCACGTTCCCCCTCATCATTTTTACAGTTTGTACTACCATGTATACGAGCCTTTGGTCAAAAAATAACTACTTTTTGCACAAGCCCTGCTGGACCTTACGATCTGCATATGATACAAACATAAAAGCAACGCAATCTGGTTAATGACGTATGTAGGTAATAAACGTATTTCTAACATCAGAGGAGGATTCGCCCATGGAACATCCGGAGCAGGAAAAAATCCCTTACAGTCTCAACAGCCGCAAGGTTGCAGAAGCGACAAGGGAATGGTTGCACAAGCGGGGCGTCACGATCCTGGAGATTGCAGAACTGGTTATGCTGCTGCAGAAAAAGTATTACCCTGGACTGACGATGGAAGAATGCATCGAGAACGTGGAGATGGTCCTGAAGAAACGTGAGGTACAGAACGCTGTCCTGACAGGCATTCAGCTTGATCTGCTGGCCGAGCAGGGACAACTGATCTCTCCGTTGCAAGAGATGATTGAGAATGATGAAGGTTTGTACGGTGTGGATGAAATTCTGGCCTTTTCGATTGTGAATGTATACGGAAGCATCGGCTTCACGAATTACGGATATGTGGACAAGCTGAAGCCCGGTGTGCTGGAACGGTTAAATGACAAAAGTCTTGGACCTGTGCATACCTTCCTCGATGATATTGTAGGTGCTATCGCGTCAGCTGCCAGCAGCCGAATTGCCCACCGCAAGCAGTCCGAGATGGAAGAGGCCATGGGAGAGAAGCCTGTCAGCGACGATAAAATATAACATGAACATGGATAGCTTCGGGTTACATGGATCGATTGCATTTCGCGTCCATACATATCAGCCTTATCTGTGTTCAAGGTAAAAAAACAGTCAAAAAAGCGGCCCAGCTCGGCCGCTTTTTCAATATCATTTTCAAACATATTTCAAATGAACATACGGATCAATGGACAACGCATGGACCTATTTAAACTGCTCCTGTCCCGCAGGAACAGCCAGTGCACGGGCTTCCGCCCATTTACGCTCTGTCATCAATTCGGATGTTGTCTGTTTCGGTCCGATCGTGATTTCCGGTCCTTTCCGCTCCCGCAGCAAGCCGCGCAACACCGTAATGCCCACAATGCTGAGTCCGGTAAATACATACATCAAACGAATGATAATATTCGCTGAATCACTTCCCGTCACCAGACCATGAATCAATAAACCTGCGAACACCGGATAGGATAACATATGGAACATGAACCACCATTTGCGTCCCAGCTTGTTGCGCAGATCACTGGACAACAATACGATCAACAGACCGTAGAAAGCTAATGTGCCGAGTCCACTGCCAACCGGATGTACGGAGGCGGTAAAAGGAATCAACAGCTCGCTCCAGGTGAACGGACTATAATGATCAATAACTAATGTAAGTGCGTGTATGATGCCAAGCCCGAAGGCAAGCCAGGTTGTCCGTGTATGCCACTGGAACATTACGGCTTTGGGTTTGCCCTTTGCCATAGGCATGCCTTGAGCAATACCTAGAAATACACCTACAAAAAGAAACAAATATGCCGCAATGCCGCTAATCCGAATGATACTCCACGTCGGCAGGTAATCTACGATCCACTGTGCCATAACCGGCTCCCCCATATCCATTAGACTTGTAATCCTCTATATCAGACTGAAACGGTGATCCGGGTCAAAACCGGGCCAACATTCCGCTAGTGTTGCTGTATTGCCTCTAAAATAGACAGAACCCTCTCTTGTCATCCAGAGAACATCGTGCCGGTCATAATGACGATTGAGCCATTTTACCGCCTCTCCGCTGCCCAGGATACATACCGTTTTGGCAATAATCTCACACTGGGATGTATGCTTTCCGACAACAGTGCATTGCAAAATGTCTGTGTCCGCAGGCTCCATTGTACGGGGATCAATTAAATGATGCGCTGCACGTCCGTTGTTATCCTGCCACTGTCTCCGGGTTATGCCGGATGTAGCTACAGCTCCGTTCCGAAGCCGAACCTCCCCGGATATGCTTTGCTCCTGTGTAAACGGATCGGTTACCTCAAGAATCCACCTAGAATGATCGGACGTCCCCCATACCTGAACATCCCCGCCTGCATTAATCATACCCGAAGCAATCTTCATCTTTTTCTGCAGCCAGTCTGCAATACGTTCTACAGCCCAGCCTTTCACAATTCCACCGAGGTCAAGCTCTGTTCCCGGGTCCAGATGCACCATCCGACTGCCTTCACGCTGTATCCAGGTAGGACGACTGTAGTCGTACGGATTTTGTTCTCTGCTGACCTCTTTCGTTTCTCTTCCATGAATCAGATGATTCCGTTCCGTCAAAGACTGATAAGATGCTCTCTCCTGTATTTTCTCAAAGCTTGAATGATATCCCGATAATCGAAGAGCCTGAGAGATGCCTGGCTGAAAAATGCCTTCTGTCTGCCCGATATATCCGTAAGCCAGACTAAGCACCTCATCCATTGCTGCCGATACGGGCATCCACCCGCTGCTGTGATTCAGACGATTCAGTTCACTGTCAGCTACAAAGCGGCTGAAGCGCTGCTCCTGCGTCTCAAACCAGTTTTTCACCAGAGATGCTGCATGTTCGGCTTGCTCGCGTTCTGCACAGAGCTGCACCTCAACGCTTGTGTTCATCGCCTGAAACCGAAAACGGAGGGCACGATAGACCTGCTCTGTGCGGCTCATGATGCACCTGTTCGTGAACGATAATTTCCACTGCTGCTACCGGAGTCGCTGCTTCGTGAGCCCAAGCTTCCACGATCCACGCGATTATCCGGCATTGTCCCGGATTGATCCGTCTGTTCCTGATTGGAATCCGCCGCATATCCATCTGTATTCCAGCTGTATGAATCTGTCGAATCCGGAGACCATTCATCCATGACATCGTCCCGTGAGTCCGTCTGTGTAGACGACATCACACCTGTATCTGTACCATTAGCTGCCGCATATGCAGTATCAAAAGCATCCGAAGTTCTTACATATTGAAAGATTGCAGCTACAGTCAACGTAGCCGCCGCCGAAGCCTGCCATTTCCGCCATTTGTTTTGTTTACGCCTTGCCATCGCTCATCCCTGCTTTCTATAGCGAAGTTTATAGTTGTATGATAAAGTCGCTGGCTTAAAATAATCTGAATAAACGGTTAAGAGCGGCTAAAGCTTTTTTCTAAAGCATGATTACAAAAAAAGAGCGAGGATGCGTTAACATCCCCACTCCGTTCTACTGATGATATTGGAAATAAATGATGCCGTCCGGCTCCTGTGCCTCTATTGCCAGACCACGCCGGATTAGCTCCTGCAAGTGTGCTAGCGTCTCACTCATCGCAAAACGCAGCTGGTGTGTTCCCAACCGATCGCCAAACAGATGCAAACAAATATCGTATGCATGAGCCGGGGGGCTCTCCTGCAACCGTTCCGACAGCTTCGCCAGGCGTTCTTCATGATGTGCAAGCAGCTCTGTTGTACGTTCCGTAAAACGGGTAAACGGATTGCGGTGCCCCGGATAGGCTCGCTCCACCGTCAATGCATTCAAACGAGCCAAGCCTTGCATATAGGACTGTAATGGCTCCGGGTCACTGCCCGGCTGCAGGCTAATATTGGGCGAAATCTGTGGCAGTACGGCATCCCCGCACAAGATTTCTCTCGATTCAGGCGCATAGAACGACAGATGTCCCGGGGCATGTCCCCCCGTCTCCACAGCAATCCACGTTTGACCTCCCATACGCAGCGTCTCCCCATCGGCAATGAGTGTCACCTCGGGAAGCGGGGTAATCTGTGAAATGAATGTTTTCATGTGCTCTTTGATTTCGACTGTTTTATATTCTGGCATACCATGTATGCGATAATAATCAGGCAGCCTCTCGTCTATGCTCGCTTCGGGTCCCCACATATAATCCGCTTCCTGGCGGGAGCGCGCCGACATCAGCACGGGCACACCGGTCATCTGCTGCATCCAGCCGGACAAGCCGAGATGGTCTGGATGATGATGAGTCAGTACAATCTGGTGAATGTCCTGAAAGGTCAAGCCAAGTTCCGCTAATGCGTCATGCCACTCCTGCTCGGTCCCAGCTGTACGCGGTCCCGGATCAACAATGCTCACCTTGCCATCCGGCTCCGTTAAAATATAGCTGTTCACCCACCGCAGCGGAAAAGACATTGTGATCTGAATACGATGCATGCCCGCTGGCATTGATATGGCTTCATTACGTGTACGTTTCATCGTTATCCCCCGCCCTCTTCGTTAACGTGTAAAGATTAATTACTCCGCAGGTCGATGTCCAACAAAAATCATCCGTGGCGAAGTCTGCACTTCGTATTGCTCTTCATCGTAGCCGCCATGCACCTGATCCACCTTGAGACCTGCTTCATGAATCAAATCGCTGAGCTCCTCACATGAATAGAGCTTGACACTTTCCTTATAGATGCGCGGTTCAGCTCCGGCTGCGATGTCCGTGATTCGAATTTCCTTTTGCACAAAACCGTCCTGTATTCTGCGAAATTCCTCGATCCGCTGCCCTTCATCTTCACGAACCGAATGTGGGACCAGATGTTCCTTCACGTAAGCAGTATTGATAAAATCAATAATAAAGCGGCCGCCCGGCCGTAACATATGATGTATGGCATGCAGCACCTTGAGCTGCTCCACATCCTCGGGAAAATATCCGAACGAAGTGAACAGGTTAACCACCGCGTCAAATCCACCTTCGAGCGGAACGCTGCGCATGTCGGCATGAACCCATCTGACCCGATGCTCTGTATCCAGTTCCCGTGCCTCCTGTAACAGAACATCCGACAAGTCAACCCCTGTCACCTGTAATCCGGCGTCCGCAAGGGCAAGAGAATGCCTGCCCATGCCGCAGCAAAGGTCAAGTACTTCTGCACCCGGGCGGAGCTTGAGCCAGTTAATCATTTTATGTACTTCCTCATAGGCACCATGCACATCCCGGTGTTTGTATACGAGCAGATAATCTTCTCCAAAGCTCTTTTCGTACCATTCCGTCATGTAAACCTTCGACCTCCACGTCTGTGATGCATCATTTCAAGCTATTGTAACCGTTTATGTCCCAAACTCAAAATGACCGCCCCTCGTCTCATTGAATGCCCCCATAACGCACGATATAATGTTACACATGTCATACTCCTGCGAATCGGTTAAATATACATAACAGGAGGTGTTCCTATGATTCGTATCGGACTCACGGGGTGGGGCGATCATGATGACCTCTACCCGAACCGCACCAAAGCGAAGGACAAGCTCCAGCTGTACAGTCAATTTTTCTCTACAGTAGAGGTGGACAGCTCCTTCTATGCCGTACAGCCTCGGGACCGGATGGCCCGCTGGGCGGCGGAGACACCCGAGTCGTTCTCATTTATCGTGAAGGCTTATCAGGGAATGACCGGACATCTGCGCGGCAAGCCGTATTTCAGCAGCACATCCGAGATGTACAAAGCATTTCGGGAATCACTGGAGCCCGTCATCGAGGCTGGTAAAATGCAAGCGGCCTTATTTCAATATCCGCCATGGTTTGAATGCAACCGGGACAATGTGAATGAACTGCGGGAAGTGAAGCTGCGTATGGAGGGCATTCCGTGTGCGATAGAATTCCGGCATCGCAGCTGGTACGAGGAAAAATTTCGTGAACGCACGCTTGCTTTTCTGAAGGATCAGGGCTGGATTCACAGCGTCTGTGACGAACCCCAGGCTGGGCCGGGTTCAATTCCCATCATACCGATTGCGACCGATCCAAACATGACGCTGGTGCGCATGCATGGTCGCAATGTGTCGGGCTGGCATCAGAACGGGGCACCCAACTGGCGCGAGACACGGTATCTGTATCGATACAATGAGCAGGAGCTGCTGGAATGGAAAGCTTATCTGGAGCAACTTCAGGCGCAGAGCGAAGATGTTTTTGTCATTTTCAACAACAACTCCGCCGGAGATGCCGCTGCCAATGCACAGATGATGATGGAACTGCTCGGCCAGCCCATCAAAGCTTTCCCTGACCGCACGGAGCCAGAGAAGGAAGAAGGACCTGAACAGCTGGAGTTATTTTAGACATTTTTTAAAGGCTGTTTTGGGAGTTGTTGATTATGACAGTTAGAGAGGGAGAGATTGATCAATCAATGAATTAACTAATCCTCTCTCTCTTTCACCTATGTCCTGTATGCGTACAGAGAAGAATGGGGAGGTTGGATTTGGATTACACATGCTCTTGATAAGTAATGGATTGAAAAGATGAACCAAACACAGGAATTAATTTTGTGATATACCAATTTATATCTGTTGAACTACTGCCATTCCCCAATTTTAAAACTTTGCGATTAATATCCGGACTCATTAGAAAAGCACCCGTCTCACGTATTAAAAATGTGCCTCCTATATTCGTATCCATCCAAGTCATCACAACCCCTATAACTTCTCCTCTCTCTTCTTTCTTATGTATGACTTCTAATAATTCCGTTATAGTTATATTCATACGCTGCCAGTTATAGTCTTCGTCATCGCCAACAGGTAAAAAGGTTACCATACCGTGATCATTATATGACCAACCATATTCTTCTAACCTATTCAGAATGGTGCTTCCTGATATTGACTCTGATAAGCTTATTTCTATAGATGATGAGACAGACACTAAGCATCTCTCCTTTTAATCTAAGAATTCCAAGAATCCCTGAAAATTAACTTCTTTTGTTATTTTCAATCCTCTTCTAAGATAAAGGTCTTGATAACTTTACCGTATTCCCAATCACAAACGTAAATTCTCTCACATTTATAACAACGCCAGATATCATACTTAGGGAATGGAATTGCCAAAGAGTCCATTGAGTTAGATTGAATAATTGCATCCCATTCCTCATCAGTGTACACTCTTAATTGTACGTCATTTGGTACAAGAACATTTGATAATATCTCCCCACATTTACATGTCATCCTTGCCATATGTCCTCTCCTTCCTTATTTAGAAACAACAGCATCATTGTCTCCCTGCTGGAATTTTAAACGTTTTATCCATATAAGTGCTTCGCTAATTCTCTCATTATGGGGGCTATAACATAACAATTACTCAAGTCTTCTTCATCCAACATTGCCCATTCAAGAATTATGTTTCTATGGATATCAGATTCATTGAACAGAAAAAACAATATTTTCTCTTGAATTTCCTCATCTATCTTTCCTTCTTCTAATGCGTCATTATATGAAGATACAATAACGGTCATTAAAGCAAACTGTTCATCCTTATTCAGTTCAATATTCTCATAGAGATACATAAACTCTTTTATTCTAGAAGAGTCAGAAACTTCATATTCCCAATCTTGGGAATATGAAGTTTCTGATTGTTGAAAATTTATTTTTGTTTTAAGACTATTAATAGCCTTTTCTGTTACATATTTAGGATATTCGTTGCCCATACCTACACCTCTTTAATGTTGTATTACTTCCCTTTTCCAGAAAGATACGACTACTATTAAGATATGCGTTTTTGAATCGGGGATTATCCTAACACTCAGCAACCTGAAATTTGTTATCTTAGAAAAGAGACCTTGAATAGCAATTTAGCCAATCAAAGTCTCTCAAAAAAAAGAAAATAAATTGCTTCTCTTATCAGAATTGCACTCAACAATAATTATTTCTAGACATCTTACTTGTTAATAGCCGTTAATATTTCGTGAGGTGATTCCCAATACTACTTTTATCAATGGGTTTAAGATGATCAAAATAATTTTGTTCATATAGCGCCCTAAGTGTTAATTGAATAATTTCTTTGCTTGCTTCTTTTACTAGAACCAGACTAGGCTCAATAGAGTAATACCCATAATTCTCTAACTCTGATGCAAAATCCTGTTGTAGCCTTACAATATCATATACATATACATGGTAAAATACACCTGACACTGCAACAATGACATCATTTCTATATCCTTTGCTAATGGCCTCAAACTCCGCTAATTCTGTATCTTCGAGAAAATAAATTTTGATGTTATTCACAATTTCACCTCCATTATAGCCTGAGATACCTTAATCCCAATACATTTTAAGTTTCATATCTTGTATGAAAATACTATTACAACATGTTCTATTTAATGTTTAATATAAAATCGAAGCATAGTGAACATAAGTTTTAAACCTATCGATTCAATTGGTGCGATATACTCATCCCAATCATCTATATCCTAAAGTTCAAAACAAATGCCAGGATAATCGGGCAGCGTATAGATGTAATCTTCTTTAGAATAATTCATTCCAATTTGCCTTAAATCAGAAATAGTACTCCCTATTCCAATAGAATCTTCAAATTTACCGTTATATGAACCAAAGACCATTATTTGAGTCACTATATTTTTTTCTTTAGCTATCCAAAATTTTATGTTTTTCGTAGTAGTTATAGTGTAGTGGTGGGCCAAGGACTCCTCCGTGAAATCTCCAGAAATTTTCTCTTTTAATTTTTGAATTGTCCACCCAAGCTGGTAACATCCCACGCTCTTACCATTGATAATTTTCCCATACACAGTTCACACCCCCATTTATTGCTAATTTACAATATTTATAACTTTGCAAAAAATAAAACAAATATTAGCACCTAGTCGCTCTCTCACGACTTCCCCAACCCGTTTCCCTTCCTTCTTGCATTACCATTGTTGTGTAATGAGAAGGACAACAATGTGAGCTGCCACTGTCCATTCCTAACACTTGTTGATTAAATCTATATAGGTTTCCTCGATTAAATGACCACCTGCTTAAGCAGATGGTCATTTAGGTGTATATATTATTCACTACAGAGATATTTCCAGTAACCTAATCTTTGTTTTCCAGCACGTATGTCTTTATGACAGTATCTTTATCAAAAACATAAATTCTCTCGCAGTGTAAACATCTCCATACATCATATCGAGGAAAAGGAATGGTTATTGGATCAATTAAATCTCCTAAATTTATAATACGGTCCCATTCTTTATCTGTATACACCACTAATTCTACATCGTTAGGTGCTTCTGAATTCGACAGTGTTGCACCACATTTACATTGAAATCTTGCCATTAAAACACCTCTCAAGGATATCTGATAGCCCCTTCGTTTCTCCTAATTTCTACCTTCTAATGAATATCATTCTTGACTGGAGTCAAATGGCTTAATTCTTGATGCGCTACCACTTACGCTTTCCAATCCTAACAGTGTACTGTGTGACAGTTTTCTCGATTCTCCACTGGAATCCACTAAAGAATGAGCTTCTTTCAAGACAATTAAAAATATTATTTTGAAAACCCTACATGAAACAATTTTCCATCAATTTCAATACTCGATGCTTCAATAAATAGCTCTCTACCCCAAATCTCTAAAGAAAAGTTGATATTTGTTGCAAGATGAGGATGTTCGTTTAAATATGAACTCACTTTTATTACCTTGTTTTTTTCATTTTGAAATGATATAGATGTAAGTTCTAAATAATCGTCGTATTCCGGTTCAAATGGTATTTGGTCATTTAAATAATAGAACGACTTAACATTAGTAAATTTTAATTGATGTTGAATAGTTTTACCTTTATCTACCACCTTGATATCGAATAAAATGCAGTGATTAAATAAATCGAAAACATGCTTTTCAATGACACCCGACCATAGACTGTTCAAATAATCCTGAATACTTTCCAAAACAATTCTCCTCCTACTTTCCATCTGACTTCACATAATTATTAATCATTTTTTGAATCTGCTCCATATAGTTATCAGTTAGGTCAATGTGAGTAGCAGCCATGTCATTGGACAACTTACCATCTAGTGTAAGAGTACCTTTATTTCCTACAGAAACCCTAAAATACGCTTGCGAATCCTTAAATAAATTCCATTGTTTTTGCCAGTACCCGAAGTCTTTGCCTGCCCCGCCTCCTGCACCCCACTCTTCTCGGTGCCCACTCGGGTCTATATAGATTAGCGGGTTATTCCTATTCTACGTGCCGCTATTGCATCATTTAGGGCATAATATTCAAGCTTATTGGAGGGACTTTTACGCACAAGGTAATTGGGTAAATTTCATACAAGGCTGAAGAGGGTCAATCTCTTTCGGGACGTGCCGCCCGATTCATTCGGCACTGGGTACAGCTATATGAATTAAAAAACCACAAACGAGAGATTCTCGCTTGTGGTCGAATGGAATTTACTGATTGCTTAAAAAGTCTAATATCAATTTCCTTACTTTCTCATGAGTAATGTATTCATTAAAAAGATGTGGGTATTGTAATAATTTTTCCTCAAGGAAGCTATAGTGTTGAAACCGCTCAAAGAATCCCTTGCGTAATAAATCTACCTGCCTTTCTGGTATCCCCCCTGCATTATTGTTTATGATGTAGGTTATCGTTCCTGCAATGACCGAGCAATAATCATTAAAATCTGCACTAAAACTATCATCGGTTCGAGAGAAGTCCTCTTTGAAATCCTCCCTCATCTTAGCGATGTCTTCATAAGGAAAGGGATTACTCATTTGTGTCGCAAATAGTTCTGATAATATCCCTTTATAATTCAGAAGAAACTCCTCCTTTCAAGGCTCAAACCATTAGGTTTTGCCAAACGAAACAATTGTACCGTCAGGAGCAATATCAACATATTTCCCATTCTTTTTATAGCGAATTGTTCCTTCTACTGCTCCTGAAACAGTGCTTTTGGTCGAACCTTTTTTCGCAGTTCTAGCGAATTCTTCAGCTTTTCTTATATACTGTTCTAACGTTTCCGCCCCTACAGATGCTCCATGTTTTTTGAAATGATATTCAGCAGAATCCTCGACCTTGTGGAAGCTACCTTTGTTCCATTTTGTTAGATCACAATTATGAACCCAAATACCAAGGTTAGAAACAAAGTAAGAATGGAAATCATCTACCTCAAAGTTATAGACCGTTGCTTCTCGTGGCTCTTTTTCAATCTTATCTATTGCCAGTTTAGTACCGTCACTCGAAACAAGCAAGTCGCCAACTTTCAGGTCTTTTACGAACGTCCATCCCTTACCGTCTAACCAAAACGGATGCTCACCAGTAACCTCGATGATTTCATCCCCAATGTGGACATAGTAGATTTCGTCAGCCTGTTTTTGGAACAGCCCCACGACCTCTTTATACGCCACTTCTCCGGTTTCATCAGACTTGGCGAGAACCTTATCCCCTACCTCGATTTCCTCGATAGGTTTCTCCCCTTCGTCTGTTAACACTTTAGTCCCTGCCGTGAAGCAATTACACGCTTTGCTAATAGCCTTATCGATGAACTTTCCACCTTTGGTGGATAATTTCGCGGATACTTTCCCTGCTGGATTCAGTTCCATAACCAGATATCCCGCTTGGAAAAATTGCTCCACCGACCACGGATTCTCCATTGATACACGGTAATATTCATTCAATGCGCTGACCGTTCCCATTGTCCAGAAGTCAATGATTCCCGACCAAGTGCTGTGCGAATCCTTAAATAAATTCCATTGTTTTTGCCAGTACCCGAAGTCTTTGCCTGCCCCGCCTCCTGCACCCCACTCTTCTCGGTGCCCGCTCGGGTCTATATAGATTAACGGGTTATTCCTTACATACGTGTACAGGTTCAAACTCAGCGGATTCGTGAGTTGTCCTTCATACGAATCCTCGTTTATGAATCGTCCGACACTTGGATCATACCAACGCGCTCTCAGGTACTGGAGGCCCGTCACTTCATCCCAATACTCTCCGGCATAACGCAGGGCGTTCGGGACGGTCTCCTCTGTCGTTTCCGGATTGCCCCAGATATCGTATGTGTATCGATTCAATACATTGCCTGACGCATCCCGGATTTCCGTTACATCTCCATGGCCGTTGGTGACATAGGACTGGAGCTGGTTTTCTCCAGCAATCTGACGGGCGGTCAGCTTGCCAGCGGCATCGTAGATGTAACCTGCTGTAATCTGCACGTCTCCTGTGCTGCTTACTGTGCCTTCTGCCACCAACAATCCGCGATCATCATAGTAGTACCGGGTTGTCTGGCCCCCTGTACTCCGCTCGGTCATCAGACCGTCTCCATTGTAGCGGTAGCTCACACGCTGGTCGTTAACCGTGGCACCGGTCAGCTGGTTCCGCGCATCGTAGGTATAGGATGCTGGCGCGGGCGGGCTCCACTCTCGCTCGCTCTCCAGACTGCTCCGGTTATCCCGTACATCGTAGGCATACGTTTCCTGATACGGGCTGGACGTTTGGATCCGGTTCAGCTTGTCATAGGTGAATTGGGAAGCGACTCCCTGATCTGTTTTGCTCGTGATATTCCGGTTGTTATCATAGGCATAACTGTAGCTTGGGCCGTTCGTTCCATTGAACGTATGTGCAAGCCCCTTCAGGTTTAAGCCTTCGTAGGTGTAGACTTCCTTCCAACCCGATCCTGTACTTTTTTGTGCCAGACTGTTATTGCCGCGATACGTGTACGTAAAGCTGCCCAGCGCTGTTCCACTGCCACTCGTCAAGCTTAGCGATGCCGGCAGTGCAGCAGCTCCCTTATACGTCATATTCAGGTTGAGGGTGTAACTTCCGTGCTGGAACGTCTGACGTGTACGCGCGCCTCGGGCATCGTAACCCAGCGTTAGCACAGCTCCATCCGGGTACGTCATTTTCTCCAGTTCACCAACTGGCGTGTACGCATATTGGGTGATCCCCGCAGCATCCGTCATGCGGGTTCTCCGGCCCGCGGCATCATAGGTGTACGAGATCGTTCCGTCACTGGCCCGGTT
>NZ_BMFU01000005.1:87188-328952 GCF_014639235.1 Paenibacillus silvae
TTTGCGGTCCAGCATTTGGGTCAGATTGTCATTGGCATCATACGTATAGGTCGTGACTTGCCCCAATGGATCGGTTTGTACAAGCAATCGTCATTGGTGGTCAGTATTATCATTTCTTTTAGACATGAGAAAACTCCCCCTCATAATAAACGTAGAAGTTTTTTTCTACTGCCTACTAGGAGGAGGTGTATAACAGTTTAAAAATCAGGGTTTTAAAAAATAAATTAATAAATTAATTGTAATTTCGAATTTTGTATTTTTTTTGTTCTTCCAACGAGAAATTAGACCAGTCAATATTACGCAACTTCCAAATTTCTTTTGAAAGTTCAATAGCATTCGTCAATTTTTTCACACCCCACTCTTCTCGATTCCCGCTCAGGTCCACATATTAGGCAAAAAGAAACCATATGGAGATGCTACTACTCTCACATATGGCATCAAATTTTTATTCTATTCTTCTTGATGTTCTTGTTGCAATATCGATTTCAAACATTTCCTCTGGTATGCCAAGATCATCTGTAGTATGAAGAACATAGTGAGATGTATTCTCCGATGGCTCAAGTTTTATCCAATGGTTAGTCTCACCAACCACGAGTACCACAATCTTACGAGTCTGAATCCCAGTCGATATATATATGTCCTCCCCCGAATGGACATCTTTAAGATAAAGTCTAGCATGACTGTTTTTTTGAAATAAGTTGATTAAGTCTACTCGATATTCATACTTTCCGTCCGACGTAATCTTCAATGAATCACTACTGATCTTTTCGTTTGCCCAACCGTGAGTACTCACACTTTGAATCAATACGAAAGAGAGTAAAATGGATAATACCATCCACACACAAATTCCAATATAATCTCCCCTGCTCGTTGGAATCCATCCTTTAAAAAGAAATATAGTAAATACTATTGTAATTAATAGTATAGGAATACCAGCCCCCCATAAATAAGTTGTTCCCATAATATCCATTCCTCTTTGGAAATAGGCTGTAGAACCGAGGAGAAACCATACCAATGATGAGACATTAAAAATCATTAGTAATATCAATAGAATTTTTAACCAGCTCGCCAAACTAACCCTCCTCTCTCATGTGAACATCTTTTTCATTTTAATTTTAATATTGGCTCGATGTACTTCTTCCAAATGTCTACATTACTGTGCATCGTAGAATGTGCTTCAATTTTCGAGCCAGTCTCTCCGTCTTTCGCACGCACATTATCTGCACCCTTAAACTTCCTTGTAGATGTAGAAGCAAACCCTAATCGCCACCATTTTCCTCCCATATCCATTTGGACGGAATCTCTGTTGTTATACATTTGAATGTGTTGCCCAACCTTTGTATCAAGTTTATATTCCCTAACTGGAGTCGCTACAGTTATTAATGTCTCGACCTTCATTCCTTTTTTCTCAAGAAGATTAGCTAACAAGATAGCTACATTCCCCCCGTGACTATGCCCTACCAATCTAATAGGTTCGTCAGGATTTTTACTATGCCACTCATATACTTTATTTATGAATGCTTCTGCCGCATCTGAACGAGCACCAGTACTATTCTCTCCTGACCAATTTAACTTGTCACTTGATTCATTAAATAGACCTTGCACATATTTCACAAAATCCGGGGTCCATGTATCCCCAGTTGAGAAAGTACCATGAATCAGCCAAACTTTATGTCCACTAGGGTCCACATAAATCAGCGGATTATTATGCACATACGTATATAAATTCAAACTTAGTGGGTTCGTCAATTCGCCCTCGTACATATCCTCGTTGATAAAACGAGCCGTGGACGGATCATACCAACGGGCTCTCAGGTACTGGAGGCCCGTCACTTCATCCCAATACTCTCCGGCATAACGCAGGGCGTTCGGAACGGTCTCCTCTGTCGTCTCTGGGTTGCCCCAGATGTCGTACGTGTATCGGTTCAATACATTGCCGGATGAATCCCGAATTTCCGTGACATCTCCGTGGCCGTTGGTGACATAGGACTGGAGCTGGTTTTCTCCAGCGATCTGCCGGGCGGTCAGTTTCCCAGCAGAATCGTAGATGTAACCTGCCGTGATCTGCACTGCTCCCGTGCTGTTTACTGTGCCTTCTGCCACCAACAATCCGCGATCATCATAGTAGTACCGGGTTGTGTTGCCTCCCGTACTTCGCTCGGTCATCAGACCGTCTCCATTGTAGCGGTAGCTCACACGCTGGTCGTTAACCGTAGCACCGGTCAGCTGGTTCCGCGCATCGTAGGTATAGGATGCTGGCGCGGGCGGGCTCCACTCTCGCTCGCTCTCCAGACTGCTCCGGTTATCCCGTACATCATAGGTATACGTTTCCTGATACGGGCTGGACGTTTGGATCCGGTTCAGCTTGTCATAGGTAAATTGGGAAGCGACTCCCTGATCGGTTTTGCTCGTGATATTCCGGTTGTTGTCATAGGCATAACTGTAGCTTGGGCCGTTCGTTCCATTGAACGTATGTGCAAGCCCCTTCAGATTTAAGCCTTCGTAGGTGTAGACTTCCTTCCAACCCGATCCTGTACTTTTTTGTGCCAGACTGTTATTGCCGCGATACGTGTACGTAAAGCTGCCCAGCGCTGTTCCACTGCCACTCGTCAAGCTTAGCGATGCCGGTAGTGCAGCAGCTCCCTTATACGTCATATCCAGGTTGAGTGTGTAACTTCCGTGCTGGAACGTCTGACGTGTACGCGCGCCTCGGGCATCGTAACCCAGCGTTAGCACAGCTCCATCCGGGTACGTCATTTTCTCCAGTTCACCGACTGGCGTGTACGCATATTGGGTGATCCCCGCAGCATCCGTCATGCGGGTTCTCCGGCCCGCGGCATCATAGGTGTACGAGATCGTTCCGTCACTGGCCCGGTTTTCCAGCAGGAAGTTCCGGCTGTTATAGACATAGGTGCGTTCTTGCCCCTTGCGGTCCAGCATTTGGGTCAGATTGTCATTGGCATCATACGTATAGGTCGTGACTTGCCCCAATGGATCGGTTTGTACAAGTAATCGTCCAATCTCGTCATAACGTTTCTGGAGCGTTTTGCCGTCTGCATAGGTTACTCGGGTCAGGTCACCACCGAGATTGTACGTATACCTTGTTTTTTTATTCTCTGCATCCGTCACTGCGATGAGACGGGACAAAGCATCATAGTCATTGGTGGTCAGATTGCTATTTCCGTCGGTAACAGAAAGGACATTGCCCACACTGTCATACGTATAGGCGGTTAGAACCACGCTGCCGCTGGCCTTGAGCTCTTCCTTTTTGATCACTTGCCCCATCACGTTGTAGGTTTCACGAATCCGGTTGTTTTCCCCATCGGTAATGGTCAACGTTCGGGCTGTATCATCATAAGCCATTTTGGTCGTGGACGTTCCATCCTGCTGGCGAACCACCCGATCGAACGCATCATAGGCATAGGTCATCGTTTGTCCTGCGGCATCCGTCCGGGCGATCATCCGGTCATACGCATCGTACGTATACGTCGTGCTGCCTCGTTCATTCGTTTCGCTGGCCAACCTGCCCAGCGGGTCAAAACGGTATATCGTTTGGCTCAGATCAGGTTGCGTTACGGTTAAAGTGTTATTCACATCGTCGTAAGACAGGGTGGTCATCGTTCCATCCGGATTCTTCTCCGAAGTGATCCGTCCCAGCTTGTCATAGGTTGTCGTGGTTATATTCTGATTGCCGTCGGTATAGCTGTTTATTTCCCCGGAGGCGTTATAACCTGCTTGCAGCGTAATTGTCGATTGATTCCCGGCAGCATCCGTTACCTGCACTTCCTGCTTGGTGGGCCGCATGGACTTGTAACCAAACTGCTGACGAACGATGGTATCCGCCGTCTCTCCCTTCAGCTGAAGCACAACCGGGTTACCGTATCCATCATATTGATAATTCGTCTGACGCAGAAGATTGCCCTGGTTATCACGAACGACAGACTGTGTTAATGATCCGGTAACCGAATCATAACTGTAACTGGTGGTTGCTTGTTGATTATTACCGCCTGTTTCGTTCCGTTGAGCAAGTACGATGACTGGAGATAAATCATACCCGCTTAGAAACTTCATTTCGTACGTGGACTTGACCGTCGCTCCAAGGGGAGTCGTCTGGGCGATGACCTGCCCCCAATCATTGTACTGAAGTGTGGTGACTGCTGCACTTGAAGCCCCGGCCGTATCGTACGTGCGTTCTTCAATCCGGGTTGGCACATTCCGATAAGCAGCCTCATTGTACGTATAAGATGTATTTCGCCGCTGATTTCCCTCAATAGACCGATTCGTAATCTGGGTATTATAGATTACATCCGGCTTGTTATGTGCGACATATTGTTTCTTGAAACTGTAGTCGGTTCGGGTCAGGCCGTCCTCCACCGTAGTTGAAAAGGTACTGTTTTGTCCATATACCGCGCCAATATCGCCGCTATAACTCACATTGAGTTGACTGGATACTTCCTGGCCTGCTGCTGTACTATAGAACACTTTGCGCTGTCCATATCGAGGCTGGGTCTCCGCACCAGTCAGTCCCAGTTTTCGCAGCACTGTCCCACTGAACGTGTATTGTGTCATCGCTTTGGTCGGATGCTCAATGGAGGCCAGCACAAGCCAGTCATTCCATCCCCAGTAGACCATCTGATTTTCTCCCGTATAATCCTTGTAAAAATCAATCAGGTTGAACAGCAAGCCATTCCAGCGAAGATACCCGTATTTGGTTATTCTTCCTTCTGGATCGATGACATGATCGAGCAAGCTCTGGGTGCGGTTATTGCTCGTCACATTTCGCTTTTTATAAGTAACGACTCGATCATTAAAAGAGACCTTGACCTCATTCGTACCGTATGAGAAATCCATCGTCTGAACAGGCTGTCCCTTCCCAGCACGGGTCATAACAAAGCTCAGCACGGTGCCGTAATTGAAATTCGTGTTGTAATAGAATTCAATCGTATTTTTGTACTGATTAACCATTTGCAGAATGTTGCCGGCCTGATCAAAATAATGAACAATACCGGTATTATAATCCTTCAGAACATAATGCGCTTTTACTCCTGAAACATACAGATCGGAGTGTACAAGTCCAAAGTCCAAATTGTCCCAAGGATATCCTGCCAATCCGCCTCTTTCCGAATCGGCAAATGTGCCGACGCCAGGAATGTGTACAAACGTCCCTCCACCTTCATGCTTCACATATGGCAGATCCCAGGTCCAGCCTTTTCCAATCGGAAACTTGTATTCCTCTGATGTCGATTCAGTAACATTTTTAAAATCAGGGTTGACCCTTGCATCAATTCGGTCTTTACCCAATGAACTGTCATATTTGCGCCGCAGCGTAAAGTCAAAACCGTTGGGCCCGGGCATCACCAGATCCACGACACTGATATTGAGCGAGCCGTCGCTCGTGGAGATGCTGTCATTCACTGATCCAACTCCATAAGGGGCCTGATCATATTTGATCGCTTGACGCTGTAATGCAATATCATCATACCCGTTGGCCGCGAGCGCAAACGATTGGGGTGAAACGTACACCTCGTCTGTCACAGATGAAGGCCCGGATGTCTCGCGCTCATCATAAGTCACCTGCGTGACGGAAGGCTCGTCCACCCGCCCCAGGGAACCGGATTCATTTTCAAAAGTAATGGCTCCTGGACCATCTGTTAAGGCATGCATCAGGGCGTCTGGATATTTCTCCTGTATGTACGCTTCATAGGAGCCCCCTTGTTCCTGAACAAGCAGGCCCTGATAGATTTCATTCAATTCATAACCTTTGCCAAGTTCAAAAACAACCCAATCCCGTTCGACTTGAAATCGTTCAGACAACGTTGTAATGGTAATCAGATCATCGGAATCAAGTGTGCTTTCCAACTGTGGGGACAGCGCGCGATCCCTATAAACGTCTTCTGTCACACTCCGCGTATCCCGCAGTGTATCACGAGATGCAGAAGCAGCAGCATGCTGCATGCCAAGCTCCGGCGGAAATAATATGGATGCCAGAAAAGTGAAAATAAGAAGAATAGACAGCCTTCGTTTCATATCATCATTCTCTCCTCGTATGCATTCTATTTTCCAACAGGATAAACAAAGGTATTCCATCGTTCTTGTCCTGTGCATTTTGATCGCTGCAAATTCAAGCTCGCCTCTAGCGTTTGGCCGCACCCTGAACAATGTTCAACAGATTTCCGTTGGTATCATACTGGTAGATGTATACCTTCCCGTTAGCTGTGGTCACAGATGTCAATCTATTGTTGGCATCATATGTATAGATCGTCTTGCCTGCTGCCTGTACCGGAAAAGCCATGCACAGCAGCCCCGCAGCTAACAGACATACTCCCGTCCACTTCTTCCATTTTCGTGCTTTACATTTCTGCTTCAATTTTATTCCTCCTCTATTATATATCATTGAATCCCTCCTAAATTATAGTAAATTCATTTTGTAATAATCTATCAAAATATGTCGTTTAATCCAAAATATTCGGAACTTTCGTGGCAATAATACAAAAAAAGACTATTTCAGGCAATCTTCCACCTAAGATAGTCTTCCATTCCGTTATAAGAACTTCACTGTGCCTTCTCTACCATTTGCCTCTTATCATGACCCATACTCTCCCTCAACTGCTGATGCATCTTATATACTTCCACTCCTGCCAGCAGCACAATGCCGATGCCATGGGTATCATTGAGATTCCAGCCGAGATCATCGCGGTAATAGAGGGCCGTAAAAGAATATCCCGAACCCCGGCAGACACCGTAGATGTTGCCATGGTAATCAATCGATATGCGGGTTAAGCCCTCCCAGCCCTTTCGTACTGCGTTCAGGTAGGCTCCCGGCTTCTCCAGCCAGCCTTCACGAATGCCGCGGGCATAAGCGTAGATAAACATGGAGGTGCAGGAGGTTTCCTCATAAGAATCCGAACGGTTCAGCACCTGATGCCACAGCCCGTTCTCTCCTTGCAGCGCCAGAACCCCGGCACACATTTTCCGATAGAAGGTTAGCAGTTCAGGCCGCTTCAGATGATCCCGGGGGAGAATGGATAACAGCTCGGTCAAGGAAAAGAGCACCCAGCCGTTTCCGCGTCCCCACGGGATACCCGTTGCCTTCCCCCGCACAAAATCATAGACATGGGACATGATCTGCTGATCAGGCAGGTAAAGATACTTTTGGAACATCAGAAACTGATTCACTGCATCGTCCCAACAGGACGTATCCCCCGTCAATTGACCATAGCGCATCAGAAACGGCGTGCTCATATACAGATCATCACACCACATCGTCTCCTGCCGCATCTCTCCGCTGCCGCGAACACGGTAGAATGCACCATCTGGGAGACGTTCCTGCTCATTCGCCATATAATTGGCAATCCGGTCTGCCGTCTCTCTGCCTCCGCGAATCTCGCCAAGCTCCATCGCTGCCAGCAGCGTTGAAGCGAATGAGCCGCAGTCATCCAGACTATCTATGGCGGACAACTGATTGTTAATACCTGCTGCACCATAGGCTGCCCTGTCCCATAATGCGTATTGATCAAAAGCCGTACTGAGCCCGATATGCTCGCGAACATACTGGATGTAATCTTTGCGCCCAAGCTGCTGACCTGTCTGGAGCAATCCCATCAGCGTGACACCAAGCGGATAATTCCATTTCCCGTAATGGGTATTTTCCAGGTACGGACGAACATGCGTCGCCGGCAGATCAACACGCCAATAGACACCTTCCGCCCCATCCTCAAATACGGTATCCGTTACAGCAATGTCTGCTGGCGAAGGCTCGGTGCCCGGAACAAAAGGCCCGGTGTAAAGCCACACATCGGCACATCCAGCCACAGGGCGCGGCGGGATTAGCCTCCAGCCTGCATTAACCAATGAATCAACAGCAGCTTCCTCAACTCCCGCTTTTCCCAGTGTAAAACCCCAGTTCGGTTTGCCCGCCCGATCCAGCTGTCCCTTCACGACCAGATCATGCGAACCATACTGTCTCGAAAGCTGCACCTCAAAATGCCCACTGCCCGATGCCGTATACATTTCTGTTCCGTCCAGATAAAGCGTAAGCGCGCCTTCATGACGGCCCTGCAACATAACAGGCTCTGGCCCTGGCTGTGTAACATCAAGCTTGCACCATGCATAGGCAACCGCAGGCTGAGAAGTGCCGAATATTCGGGCAAACGCTCCCCTGCTACGCTCCTCATCACTCCATGACTTGCGCGGATACCAGATGAGCCCTATCTCTTCCTCCGTCATCCCGCTACACGGCAGAATCGATATCGGTTCATCTACAGGCTCGGAGTAGAGCCAGCCTTCCTGACCTTTGCGTTCCACCCCGGGTGTGAGGAAGTGAAGCGGGAAATTTTTGAATGAACCTGTACCAAAGATACCGCCAAAGCCTGCATCTGTTTTCACAAAACAGAGCAACACATCATTCCATCCATCCCTCACCTGCAAGGGGATCGGCGTTCTTCGTTCAGGGAACAGCTCCTGAAGCAGCTCCGACTTAAATATCTGTTCGCCGTTTACATAGATCGTCACAGGACTATAACAGTTGAGACTTGTATTCAATGAGGTCTGCCCATCACTCCAAAGTTTGCCCCACACATACACATACTGACCACTTCGCGCGTCCTTGCAGCGATCTGCCAAATCGAGATCGTATCTGTAATCCTCCAATCTGCGAAAGCCTTCCTGATGGCAGGCTCGGAATGTGAAGGAGTGCTGGGGATGATCGCCAATATAACGCTGAGCTATCGTTGTCAGCACATCCGGGATGGAATCATCATCATAGACCTTGTTCGCAATCGCCTCGTTTTCATGAAAATATCGAATGATCGTCAGCTCCTTTCCCGTTCTATACCTGAACCCGCTCGCCAAGCCGCAGGGTCTCCCCGCCTCTGACCTCAAGCACCTGCTGATCTGCGGTAAACCATACCGAAATGGCAGACGGATTATGAATGATCGACCTGTCTGCCGAGCATTCCAGCCGCTGCACCGCTGTCCAGTAGGCGATAACTTCACGATTGGTGGCATACCAGATATCCTCTCTGCCGCCGATCTGCTGACCAAACTGTTCGATGATCTCCCAGTTATCATTGTCGTTAAATTCATAGCTGTGACCCCAGACGTAGAGCAGAAGCGGCGTGCCTGTTTTGGTATGCTGGATAAATCGCCCGGTATATGACGACACATCGTTATGGTGACAGGTCGGATGCCATTCCAGCGGCTGCTCGGGTAAGGTAAAACGACCATGGGATTCAACGGTACGAGCATAGTCGATACCAAGCCACGCCAGCTTGGAGCTCAGCGCACGGTCGTATCCTCCGTTCGGATAAGCCATCCCGCGCACCGGATAACCTGCAAGCCGCTCCAGCGCTGCCCGATCCTGCATGATTTCTTCAACCAACAGCTCGTTCGGCACATATGGCAAAGTCGGATGGGTAACCGTATGTACAGCTACCTCATGACCCGCATACAAAGTGGCTACTTCCTCTGCCTCAATTCGCCCCGTCTTGCCCAGCAAGCCTGAGTTGAGATTAAAGGTTGCCTTTAAACCATAACGATTGCATATGTCCACCAGTCTTCTGTCATGCACTACGCCATCATCGTAACTTAGCGTTAACGCTTTCATTACTCCACCCGGATACCGGTCATACTGGATACGATGCCCCACTGGCTTTCCCTCTTTCTTGTTAGATATTACTGTTGCTATTGCTGCTCCTGCTCCTGCTCCTGCTCCTGCTCCTGCTCCTGCTTCTAAATTATGTCATGTCCTCTTCACGATTGTCGCAGCACGGCGTCCTTCAGCCGATGTTCTTTCCCGTCAAAATACATGCCTTCCAGCAGACCGATCAACGTGTTGGTCACACACACTTCAATCTCGTTGTCTCCCGGTCGCAGCCGGCTGCCCTCACCCTGCCAGCGATACGGAGACCAGCAGCGCACACCGAGACTGTGCCCGTTAACTCGCACCTCCGTAACATCCTGCACAGACCAATGCTCGAATTCCAGTTCAAAACGGTGCATCTCTGTTTCGGCTTGATCCAGCCAGAACATACGTGTATAACTCATCTCCCCGGCAAAATGGGGATACAGCGGCTGCGGCTCTGGTCCGATGCGCTCTGCCACGTGCAACTCTGGTACAAGAGAGGCTGCGCCTTCATCATGAAATTGAACGCCAAACTCTCCCCGCAAATACAGCGGATCAACAATCCCATGCTCATCTTGGGTGATGTCCACTGTAATAACCAGCTCATTAAGGCCACTGCACAGCAGCTCTGCAACATCACAGGCGATATTCGTATGGTCGGTAATCTCGGCAGATATGAATCGATCTCTCGTTAGAATATGACCGTTGATTTCCATCACCCATGCCCCCGAAATGGCAGCACGGTCCATAAACAGCAGACATTCCGGCAGTGCTTTACTCAGCTCAAACGCCGCAGTATATCGACACTGGAACGGGTAGGCTATTGAAGCCTTTTTCGGTGTGCCAAATACCTGCTCAAACTGCAGCGGGAGCGTGTGCTGCTCTGCAAAGGCTGCGGCCAGATCAATAAACGGCTTGACGCTGGCTTGCGCCATGTCAAGAAAATCGCCATGCTCATTGGAGGCCTGAACTTGAAACTGTCCGATCCGCAAGTTATTCGGCTGTAACGCCTCGATACGCCAAGGTCCTTCACTGGAAAGCACGATTTGATGGGCAGCTTCCGCTTCTGCTCCTGCAACCTCATCTTCTTGTGACCCACCCGCAACCCGCAATTGTAAAAGAAACCGAACCGCATGCGCTTCATATGGCGCCAACGTAAGCGGAATGCACCACTGGCCTTCAAGCGCTGTATACGGAAGTACCTCCCGCTGGCCAGTCTCCAGGTTAAGCCGTTCAACAATCAGTATGTTGTCTTGGTCTTCGGATAACCCCACGCTGTACCGCAGGTGCAGCTGTTCACTATCGATCTTCAGCTGTCCTTCACAGCGTTCGCCCTCCTGATTGGACAGGAAAACCATAAACTCTCCCGCAGACAACTGACGGGTCTGCATCAGCAGTGCCGTGCTCTCCTCTGCCATGTCCCAGCTGACGACCTCGGGTAGCAACTCATCCAGCAGCTGCGATAGCTGTCGTAACGGAAGGGCATGCCCGCTTTCGGTTTCCACCTCATACGGAAGAAAACAGGCGTTGCCCCGCTTCTCGCCTGACTGACCATTTTGACACGCTGTTCCGAAAAAATCAGCAGCCTCATCTCCTGCCGGGCTTCCCGGCTGTATCGCGATATGAGGCAGCATCCCCATGGAAATCACGGTTCCTCCTGCTGCGACCAATCGTTTGATCTGTTTCCAGGCAGCGGCCTCCAGATTGAGCATAGGCGGCAGAATTAATACATCGTAACGGGCGATACCGATCTCAATTACCCCATTTGCAACATGCGCTTCGACCAATAATTCCGGGTCAAGATGGTCATAATCCCGCCGCTGCTGCAACAACTCAGCCGTGATTCGCATCCAGTCCTGAATCAGCTGATTCAGCTGCACCCGTTCTTCTTCATGCTCGCCGCTGTAATCGAAACCGTGCAGCGGGTTGCCCATCAGACTCCAGAAGGTGGTCGTTGGATCAAGCACCGCGATATGAATCATTGCTGCACCTGTGCTCATGAGATAACTCAGGCGGCCTGTATAATCACCCAGCTGCCTGAAATGTTTCCAGTACGGATTCTGTAGAAATTGAGAGGGCGGTGCATCATGCTTGGTCAAGCCACCAATCGTATAGAAAAACGCATGAAAGTTATAAAAATTAGTGCCCATGGCCGCCATTCGGTCAATCATCCACTTGGCATCCTGCAAGGTCATCGACCAGCCGACACTGTGGAAGCATTCAATCATATTGCGGCTCCGGCCCAGCTGCCGGGCAAGCGAACTGACCATTTTCGGATTATCGCGCAGCCGCTGACCATACCGCTCCAGTATCCATGACAACGGACGCCCGATTTTTTCATGCGCCGAATCCCCTCCGGGCATATGGCTGTATAAATGGGTGGTCATCCGTACCCCTGGCACCTCTGCCGCATACTGTATACCTGCCGCTTCACACCAGTCATGCACCTGCTTGTGATACGACTCCCGCAGGAGCAAATGCAGTGACTGAAAATAGTCATAGCGAATCACAGCCGCATTCGGTGCATCCCTGTATAGCAATGCAGGCAGGGACTCAATCAGACTGTATCCGCACCGTTCGTGGAAATAACGCGGCAGTTGGGGCGACCAGGGCAGCCTGCCGAGCGGAGCAATTTCATCCGAGAACATGCCCTGTATCACACCACTTTCAAAATGCTCGCCTACAGCAGCTTTGTACCGTTCATGGGTCAGCTGGATAAAATGACTCATCGCTTTCCTGTGACACGGGTCTACAAAGTTGCCGTAATATTTAAAGTCATCGATCTCCTTTTCCTGAAAAACAATGATCTCCCAATCACCTTCCGGCACCTCCCATATCAGACGAAACGCGGTTTGATACGTAAAGAAACGTTTGCGGTTATATGATGTAAGTCCCGTCTCCTGATAGACCTGGTCCGTCTGTATATTACCGATGCAGCTGCGCAGGTTGACGGATATATGCCACTCGCGATTCCCCTCTGTATCCCGACGAACCGCCTGCGCCAGCAAAATACGCCCCCATGGGAGCTGCATCCGGACAACCTCACCCTCATGGGCAACTGCATGATGATGCACCAGTTGACGCTGCTTGGCTTCTGGAAAATCGAGCGTTACCTCTCCACCAGCCATACCGCTTGGATACGGATACTCGTCATATAACCAGACCTGCATGCCATAAGCAGCAGCTTCACTGACAGCGAAACGCACTTTGTCAAACCAAGCTTCAGACAGATATGGAATTTGCAGCCCCTGGCGAGGGCAGATAAAAAATCCACCCACACCCTGCGCATGCATCTCTGCGATCTGCCGCCTGATCTGTTCCTCTTCCATCTCCCCATTCCAGAACCAGAAGGGATGTACCCGATACTGCGCTTCGGGATGTTCAAATGCATTATGGTCCCACTTCATGCCATCTGCCTCCCTGTTGGTTATACGCTCACTCACCTATCATTTCACACGGAAATTCGTTCATTATTTCAGTGCAGCGTACAGCTCGTTGATCTCCTTCACGTATTCGTCTCCACCGCTGCTTTTCCATAAAGCCACCGCATCCGCGAAGCCTTTCTCATCAATCTGCCCTACAATATATTTGATCCGGGCATCGTTGATGATATTGTCCAGCTGCGGCCCTTTCTGGGCATACACGTCCGAGATTAGCGGCTCGCCGGGATTAGCGACAACGATCTGCTCATTCGCCTTCTGTACCTGTGCCACCTTCTCCCGGACAGGGGTTGGCTCGACGCGAAGGGTTTTGTCCTCAGGAATGAACATCAGTATCTGATTCAGCCCTTGTACATCCCGCAGCGCCAGCTTGTCGGTCGTTGGAAGCACATAATCTCCTTTTTTCTCATACTGCTTGCCCTCGATACCGTTCCCCAGCAAAGCCTGCAGTTCAGGCTCGTTCAGTTGATCCAGGAAATGCAGCACCTTCTTGAGCTCTTCTTCGGTTTTGACACTGCTTTTGGAGATCGCAATCATGCCCGAATACCCGGAGGTCGGCATATCCCGCAGCCCCTTAGGCCCCTCCATCGCCTGTAATACATCTACACGTCCTGTAGCGTTCGGGTCCTTCTCCAAAATCTTCTGATCCATGCGCTGTGCATTATCCGCTACATCGACCATGACACCCGCTTTCCCGTTCACAAACGGATCTGGCAGCTTCGTCGGGTCCATCACGGCAAAGTCCTTGTTGACCAGACCTTCACTGTAAATTTGTCTGAAAAATTTCAATGCCTCCATATATTCCGGCGTCTCATGTGCAGGCATCAGGCCGCCCTTGCCATCATCTCCCCACTTGTTCGGGGCACCAAACCAAATTTGCATATTATCCCATGGCCCCGTAAATTTGCTGGCAACCAGACCATAGGTGTCGTCTTTACCGTTCCCATCCGGGTCATCCTTCGTGAATGCTTTGAGCACATTGTAAAACTCTTCGATGGTCTTGGGCTCCTGCAGCCCCAGCTTCTCCAGCCAGTCCTTGCGAATGGTCACCCCGTTGCGCCCTAATGCTCTCGCCCGGTAGATGCCATATGTTTTGCCATCAATAGAAGCATTGTTCTTGATGATGTCATTCATCTTGCTCAGGTTCGGATAATCCTTCAAGTACGGGTCAAGCTCCCAGAACGCACCTGTCCGGGCCGCATTAATAAAGCTAGGCGACTTGCCCAGCACAACCATAATCTGAGGAAGCTTGCCTGAAGCGAGTGTAATGTTGAATTTATCCTCATATGAGCTGCTTGGCACCCATTGCAGATCAACATCTACCTGAGTCAATTCCTCCAGCTTCTGAATCACGGGACTGTTCGCCGGCGGATTCTCCGCTTCAAAGTTCGGAAGCATCACGGTAAGCTGCTGCTTCGCGCCTGCTCCCGATGCTCCTGATTGCTTGCTTTCTGTGGAGCATGCCCCTAAAACCGTGCCGAGTACCAGTGATGCCGAAAGCAGCCAAGCCCCTTTTTTAAACGCGTTCATGTGTACCATACGTTCTCCCCCTTGGTTTTAACCTTTGATTGAACCCAACATGACACCTTTGGCAAAATGCTTCTGCAAAAACGGATATACCAGCAAAATTGGGATGGTACCGACAACGATTACCGCCATTTTGATCGACTGCTCGGGCGGCTGCACAAAGTTCGGGTCCATATTCGCCATATCGCCCACACTCGCTTGGGATAAAAGCACGATCTGTCGCAGCATGACCTGCAAAGGCCATTTGTCACTGTCCGAGATGTACAGCAGTGCCGAGAAAAAGTTGTTCCAGTGGCCTACCGCATAGAACAAGGCAAAGGTGGCAATGACCGGCTTGGACAGCGGCAGTACAATTCGCCACAGTACTCCCAGGTCCGAACAGCCGTCAATCCGGGCGGCTTCCTCCAGCCCGGGCGGCATTTGCTGAAAGAAGTTTTTGACAACAATTAGATTAAAAGCGCTGATAGCTCCAGGAAGCATCAAGGCCCAGTATGAATCGAGCAGGCCCAATCCGCGAATGACAAGGTACGTCGGAATCATGCCCCCGCCAAACAGCATGGAGAAAATGACCATGTTCATCAGCACATTGCGGCCCCAGAAGTCACTTCTGGACAGCGGGTAAGCCATCGTAAGCGTGAAGAACAGATTCACCAGCGTGCCTGCAACGGTAATGAAAACCGACACACCTATGCTGCGGAATATGGTAGAGGACGAAAAAATATACTCGTAGGCACTGAAGGAAAACACCTTCGGGATCAGAAAAAAGCTGCGTTCTGTAATTTCGGCCTCCGTGGCAAACGAATTCCCGATAATATACAGGAAAGGAAGCACGGTCAAGATGCCCAGCAGGCCCAGCATGACATAGTTGAACACATCAAATACCCTACCGGCAGAGCTGTTGTATAAACGGCTGTTCACGGATGTTCCTCCTTCCATTCATTTGCACACCATTAATAAATACCGGGATGACCGAACTTTTTCGCCAGTTTATTGCTGCCCAGCACAAGAATGATACCCACCACCGATTTGAAAAGTCCCACCGCGGTACTGTAACTGAACGCGCCTTGGGTAATACCCACGGTGTATACGTATGTGTCAAAAACATCGGCCACATCCCGGTTCAGCGAATTGGTCATCAGGTAAATCTGTTCAAACCCGGTATCCAGGAAGTTGCCCAGCCGCAGAATCAGCAAAATGACAATTGTCGTGCGGATCGCAGGCAGTGTCACATGCCACATACGCCGCAGCCGTCCTGCTCCGTCCACAATAGAGGCCTCGTACTGCTCCGTATCCACCCCTGCAAGAGCTGCGAGGAAAATGATCGTGCCCCAGCCCATCTCCTTCCACATCATCTGAATGATAATCAGTGGCCGGAAGGAACCCGGACTGGAGAGCACATCGACAGGTCGGCCTGTAATCCAGGCGATCAGATCGTAGAGCACACCGCCCTGCGGGGTGAGAAACACATAGGTGATGCTCGCGATAATGACCATGGATACGAAATGCGGCACATAGACCAGCGTCTGAATGGTTCTTTTGAAGAAGGCCACGCGAATCTCATTTAATAACAGGGCAATAATGATCGGTGCCGGAAAAAAGAAAATCAGATCATACAGCGCCAGAAGCAGCGTGTTGCGCAGCAATCGAAAGAAATCCGGGTTAGAGAAAAAGGTGGTGAAGTTCTCCATCCCGACCCACTCGCTTTGACGAATGCCAAGGAAGGGCTGATAATCCTGAAAGGCAATGACGATGCCCCACATCGGCAAATATTTGAAGATCACAAAATACAAAAAACCGGGAAGCACAAGCACATATAACCATTTGTTTCGTTTAATCTGCCTTTTCCAGTTGGACTCCCGTTTCAGCGGCTGCAAGATCACCTCCGCCGGGGCAGTCATTGCTGATTGGCCCGGTTCATGATGGTTCATCTTCCCGTTCATGGTTCCCCCCCTTGTTGTCTGCGACTTCGATTGTAAGCGTTATCAAAGTTCTGGTATTCAGACTATACAGCCAGCGATTTGCAGGCAACCTTCATTTTTTGCTGTGACTGTACAATTCGTCAACAAGCCCGCTATAGCGCCATTTTGGCGAGGCTTTGCACTTTTTGCAGAGGGGCAGATTGCACTTTTTTGCCGATTTCTCTTTCTTTGTTTGGTTGATATCAAAAATGAAAAACCGGTATCTGCGTCAAGCAGACATCCGGCGATGGATCAAACGGGTATACCCTGACATCCTGCCGCAGATAAGCAGCAAATAAGTGATTCACCATGGGAGCTCTTTTTATTTAAACCATAGGTCCCGGTACTGGCTTGGCGTAATGCCCTCCTGTTTTTTGAAAATACGATTAAAGTAGCTATGCTGGTAACCAACCGCCGCGGCAATGTCATTGATACGCATGGCTGTGTCACGCAGCAGCTGTTTGGCTGCATCCATTCGCACCCGTGTGACATAATCAATAAAATTACTGCCTGACACCTGTTTGAAGGCTTTGCTCAAAGCGTATGGGGTCATCTGCTCCAGGTCTGCGCAGCTTTCCAGTGACATATCGCTTGCATAATGTTGCTCGATATACCTCATGGTGCGTTCAACGACCTGCTTCAACGGCTCTTGAGAACGTGACTGTATCTCTTCTATATAGGGTAAAAAAACCTCCCGAACCATCCACTCCTGCATCTGTACCGGCTCGCGAATGGCGGACAATTGTTCATACATGTTGCTGCCGCCAAACAAGGTATACGGAGTTACCCCGGTCTGAAGCATCATATGTTGGATACTTCCGAGCAATTGCAGCATCATCTGCTGTACCTGAAATTCGGTGCGGCCCGCGCCGGTAATATCAGACATGAAGGCTGCAAGGGCTTGCTCCGCTTCAGACAGATGCACCAGCCGCAGCGTCTGAATGAGCTCACGTTCCAGCCCCAGCGGATATGATGCGCCCTCATCGTTACGAAAGCACTGCTCATCCTCCAGATCAAGAATCTGACTGCCTTCTTCTACGCGGCGGTATGCCGCAGCCTGCTCCATCTCCACAAGCTGTCCGGGCAAATCCTGCAGCGCAGTCACGGGCCTGTTGACCATCAAGGTCACATTCAATCTCAGTGTGCGCGCAATGACATCGACCAGTTCCTCAGCCCATATCCGTGCCTGTGGTTTGATTGATTCAGATTCAGGGGCAATGATCAGCATCGCGGAAGTAAGGTTGTGAAAATTCATCACACTGCTCTGACTGAAATACGCTCTCGCAACCTCCTGAATGATATTGACTGCGGCAAACGTCACCAGCCCTTTATCCTGACTTCCGAACCGTCCTTGCAGCTGGTCATATCCCGTGAAATACATCTGTACCAGCAGAAATTGCCTGCCTTCCAGTTCAAAGCCAAGATGAGACATTCGCTGACGCAAGTCCTCTTCGCTATAAGCATACATATGCCCCTGGATGAGCTGTAACACAAAGCTGGTTCGCAGATGCGGCAGATGCTCCTGCAGCTGGCGATGTGCCGATACACTGCGTGATGTCAGCTCATGCCATTGCCGTTCTAACAGCTCGAACTCATCCAGCCCGGCTCCCGCTGTTTCTCTATCCCTGTCACTCTCACTATCACTTCGCACAGGCGTAAGCAAATGCAGCATACGGGCAACCGGGGAGTAAATCTGACGTGAGGCGAACCAGGACAGAAGCAGCCCCAGCAGAAGACTGCCCGCACTGGCTGCCACAATGATAGTGGATATCAGCTTGACGGGAGAAGTGATCGCGTTCAAAGGCGCAGCCGAGACATACGTCCACGCCGAATCAATGCGATCCAACGTCCCGTACGAAACAGAGTAGGTCTGATCCTCGTAACGAAACAGAAAGGAGCGGCTGTCCTTGTGCAGACCCACCTCTTCTTTGAGCTGCTGCTCAAAAGCAGTATATGGCCTGCTATTGTCTGAATCGCCAGATATGAGTGTATGCCCTTCCCCGTCCATCAGAAAGGTTAAGCCTTCATCATAAGGAGTAAGCGTTTTCAATAAACTTGCCAATTTCTCATTATCCAGCGTGACGATCAGTGCACCGAACGGATGAATGCTCTCCCCCGGTATTTTATGAACAAGCACAAGCGGATTGCCTTGAGCTGCATTCAGGGTCTGCTCTTGGCTCTGGTTCAAAGACTGCTCTTGAACTGAATTCGGGCCCTTATCCTGCGTTGCTTCCGCTCCTCCGATTGCCTCTGTCTTGCTGCCAGGTCGCCAATCCGTCCAGTATACATGGTTGCCCATCGTCAGATAACGCTGATAGGCTGCCGCAAGCGAGCTGTCCGTCAATTCCGTGTAATCACGGTTAAACAGAATCGGCTTCGGTTCCTGCAGATACAGCTGCGCGGATTGAATTAACGGATGAGAACCCTGCAGCACATACAGTGTCGTTACGATCTCCTGCGTTTCATTGAAATAATAAATAAAATCCAGATTCCGCAGTGCATTGCCAAATCTGGGTTCAAATGCCCAATGGGATAAATTCATCTCCAGGTAGGCGAGCTGGTCGTCCACATTCCCCGCACGGTTCTCGATCTGGCTCTGGTGCATACGATTAAATTCATTTTCCATCCGTCCAACGACGAGCTGGTACATGACGATGCCCGTAATTAAACCGGGAATGCTGACGATCAAAAGAATGAGCATCAGGCTGTTTCGGTAGAAACGGCCCTTGTGTCTTGTCGCCCTCCATTCAGGCCGATGCTTGAGTCTGACTGTCATGAACTTTCCTTCAACTCCCTGTTCAATAGTTGAGGTGACTGGTTCTATTTTGAAAATATATGGATAATGCCGTTTTCTGTATTATACGCACAATTGGCACTGTGTTGAAGCCGTGCGGATGCTGCATTTTTTTAACCAATGTTTTATTAACGTGGCAAAATGGATTACAATAGATTGAAAGCAGATTGAAGGAGGCCTCTTTAGATGAAAGAACAAGCATATTTTGAACAAAATCGGGATAAACATCTGGCAGAACTGAATGAATGGTTATCCATTCCGAGCATTTCGGCCATTTCTGAGCATAAAGAAGATATCCAACGTGCCGCACAGTGGGCAGCAGATGCACTCACACGTGCCGGGATGGAAAATGTAGAAATTATCCAAACGGCCGGACATCCGATTGTGTATGCAGATCACCTGCATGCTCCGGGTAAACCGACAGCGCTGATCTACGGACACTACGACGTACAGCCAGTTGATCCGCTTCACCTGTGGGAGACACCTCCTTTTGAACCAACGGTTCGAGATGGCAAGCTGTATGCCCGTGGTGCAACGGATGATAAAGGACAAATTTTTATACATATCAAAGCCGTTGAAGCACTGCTCGCCGAGAACAAAGAGCTTCCGATTAACGTGAAGTTCTGCATCGAGGGTGAAGAGGAAATCTCCAGCCCGAACCTGCCGATCTACCTGAACGATCATACGGAAAAGCTGCGTGCTGACATGGTGCTGATCTCGGATACGTCCTTGCTGGAAAAAGGAAAACCGGCAATTTCCACGGGCCTGCGCGGCCTGTGCTCCATGCATGTAGACCTGTTCACCGCCAACACCGATCTGCACTCCGGCTCCTTCGGCGGTGGTGTACCCAACGCGCTGCATGCTCTCGTATCCCTGCTGGCATCCCTGCATGATGAGCAAGGCCGCGTAAGTGTAGACGGCTTCTATGACGGAGTTCTGCCATTGTCACCGGAAATGCGCGAGGAATTCACAAAGCAGGGCTTCAACGAGGAGCAGCTTCGCCAGGATCTCGGACTCGAGCATTTGTATGGTGAAGAAGGTTATTCCTTCGTGGAGCGTGTCGGCGCACGTCCAACGCTGGAGCTGAACGGCGTATGGGGCGGCTTCCAGGGCGAAGGCACCAAAACCGTCATTCCGAAAGAGGCACATGCCAAAATCACCTGCCGTCTGGTTGCAGATCAGGACCCGCAGCATGTACTTGATTCGATTGAAGCGCATCTTCGCGCCCATGTCCAGCCAGGTGCCACACTGCAAATTCAACAGATCGAGAAGGCTTTTGCCTTTAACACCGATCCGACTGATCCGATCCTGCAAAAAGCCGCAGATGCATATGAAAAAGTATATGGCGTACGTGCCCTCTTCACCAAGGATGGCGGCTCGATTCCGATTGTAGAGAAGCTTTCCCGCGTGCTGGGCGTGCCTGCGGTCATGATGGGCTTTGGTCTGCCGGACGAGAATCTGCATGCACCGAACGAGCACTTCAATCTGGAGAACTTTGATAAGGGATTGCTGACTGTCGTGGAGTTTATGAAAAGTCTGGCTTAACGGTTAAAACGGAGGTGGGGGCGCGCTTAGTGCACGTTCCGGTGGCGAGTCGTTCTTCCGATCGCTGTTATCCCCAGATTTTTTTCGATTCCCTTTCCAAGGGGAAAATCCGGGGATAAAGGCGAACGTTTCGCTTCTACAGAATCGATCTCGCCTCCTCCACTACGTTAGCGCCTTGTTCTATACTCGTTTTAAAAGATAAGCTTTGCTTTTGGGAGAGTAAAAAGGGATTGGGGAGCTGGGGGGACGTTTCGGTGCGAATCATTCTTGCGAATTGCTGTTACTACTCTTTTCTTTAGCCATATGTCATTAATATAGTGAGATATAGGAGACAAGAAACCGATAGCCTTAATGGTTATCGGTTTCTTATTTTATTGATAGCTATGGATGTAGTGATCAATATGTTTCCATGTCATGGCAGATCATGTTAATCTTCTTATAAAGAGTTTGCAGCGCTAAACGCATTCGTAACATTACTTTATTTACGGGACAGGAACGATATCCATAACCGCGGGTTCTTTTTTCCAAACCTGATATACTCCTGTATCTTCGCACTTGCAAGCTGAATCTGAATGATGAGGTGAACTGTGATGTCTGCTTCTCATTTGACCAAAACTGCACTGGCTCATTCACTCAAACATTTGATGGAACATACCCCGCTGAACAAAATTACGGTAAAACATCTGGTCGAGGACTGCGGTGTGAACCGGCAAACCTTTTATTATCATTTTCAGGACATTTATGCACTGCTCGGGTGGATCTATGAAACGGAAGCTGTGAACAGCCTTGCGGGGTATCGCAGTTACGACACATGGACCGAAGGATTTCACAAAATCTTTTGTTACATTGAAAATAATAAATCCTTCTGCTGCAATACGCTAGAATCCCTCGGTCGTGCTCATCTGGATGGATACCTCTATCAGGTTACGCATGATCTGATTATGGGGGTGATTAACGAGCTGGCGGGTGGAGCCAAGGTCCGAAGTGAGGATAAAGAATTTGTCGCCAATTTCTACACACTCGCCTTCACCGGGCTGATTATTCAATGGATGAGAAATGACATGAAGGAGCCGCCTGATCAGATCATTACCAAGCTGAGTGAACTGATTGAAGGAAATGTGATCAGGGCACTGCACAAGTATGAGCTTAAATATGAGCACTTAAAATAACACGGAAAGCTGCCATCGGCTTCAGGATGAGCGGCTTTTTTGGAGCATCATTTGGAGCATGATCAGGTTCGGTTAGCTTGATTGGAAGAGAAACATGGAAACCAGCAGGCTTATACTCTTGTCCCAACAGAAAAGAGTCCTACCCAAACAATAAGACCGTCCTAAAACTAGGGCGTGTCTTGAAACCTACCGAAGTGCATCTTTTACACGCCCTAGACATTTTTCCAATAGTGACTAAAAAACAGACACCTGGTTTCTTTTGATCATACCTTCTTTCCTTGCCTGGGTTTACATTGGGAATGTGAGTACACCATCATTTGGAGGCGATTGATCGTGAAAAAGGAACATGGCTCTAAACAGGTTTATTTTGTTGGCGGCGGTATTGCATCCCTTGCGGGAGCAGCTTATTTGGTGAGAGACTGTGACTTTCCTGGTGAAAACATTCACATCATTGAAGAAATGCCTGTTCTCGGCGGCAGTAATGACGGAGCAGGTAATGCCGAGCAGGGTTACGTGATTCGCGGTGGACGTATGCTTAATGATGAGGCGTATGAGAATCTGTGGGAGCTGCTGGCGACCATTCCTTCCATTGATCATCCGGGCATGTCGGTGAGAGAGGAGATCACTGCTTTTGACAATGCCAACCCGACACATTCCAATGCACGCTTGATTAACCGCGATGGTCAGGTCGAAGATGTTCTGTCCATGGGCTTTGACATGGCCGACCGGCTCGCGATGGGCAAGCTGATTATTACTCCTGAAGATACGCTTGGCAAGTTGCGAATTAACGACTGGTTTGCTCCCCACTTTTTCCAAACGAACTTCTGGTACATGTGGGCGACGACGTTTGCATTTCAGCCTTGGCACAGTGCGGTGGAGTTCAAACGATATATGCTGCGCTTTTTTCACGAGTTTCCACGTATTCAGACGCTGGAAGGGGTTACGCGCACACCCTATAACCAATACGACTCCATCATTCTGCCGCTGCACCAATATTTGGAGCCGTTCGGCGTAGATTTCACGCTGAAATGTACTGTTACGGATTTGGACTTCAAAGAGGGCGACCGAATTACCGTGACTCGCATGTATGTGCGACGGAATGGAGCCGAGGAAGTAATTGATATTCATGAAGGGGATTTGGTGATTGTAACAAACGGTTCCATGACCGAAGGCGCTGATCTGGGCTCCATGACTTCCGCTCCGAAGCTGAACGGCAAGGGCAGCTCCTGGAAGCTGTGGGAGAACATTGCGGCGAAAAAGCCGCTGCTGGGCAACCCGTCCTCTTTTAATGATCATGTCGATGAGTCCAAATGGGAATCGTTCACGGTTACGTTTCAGGATTCGGTATTTTTTGATCTGATGGAAAAATTCACCCGCAACCGCGCCGGTACTGGTGCTCTCGTCACATTCAAGGATTCAAGCTGGTTCATGTCCGTTGTACTTGCTTTTCAGCCGCATTTCCGCAATCAGCCGGAGCATGTCAACGTCTTCTGGGGCTACGGGCTGTATCCGGACAACGTAGGTGACTATGTGAAAAAAAGAATGTGTGATTGTACGGGTGAAGAAATTATGCAGGAATTGATCGGCCATCTGCATTTTCAGGAGCATCAGGAGGCGATCATGGCAACAGCCAATTGTATCCCGTGTATGATGCCTTATATCACCGCACAATTCATGCCACGGCTGAACAGTGACCGCCCTCAAGTGGTACCGGAAGGTTCAACCAACCTGGCGTTTATCAGTCAATTTTGCGAGATTCCCGACGATGTGGTGTTCACGGAGGAATATTCGGTGCGCGCCGCACGGATTGCCGTATATACACTGCTTGGCATCAACCGCCCGGTGGAGCCGATCCATCAATATCAATACGATGTGCGAACGCTGTTCAGCAGCTTCGTGACTTCGTTCAGATAAACATTCGGATACGTAATCAGAAAAGCATGTAGATATTCATGTAGATATGCGTTCAAATACGAGATATGTATTTAGATGTGTGTTTAGATACGTGTTTAGATTTATGTTTAGATACGATATATGCATTGAGAGATGCGTTTCAAATATGCACTTCATATATGAGTTTAGATAAAAGTTCAAATACGTATTCGGATATGCGTTTAAGATGTGTATGAAGAGATGTGCTCAGCTTTGTGCTTAGATGTACTTGTAAAATTTATTTACTAAAAAGAGCCCTGTCATTTGTTCTGACAAGGCTCTCTATGGGATATGCTTTTGGTTTATGTCATCTGTACGCTGAACCGAACTCTATCCATGAAGAATAATGGGGAGGTTCGACTTTATGAGTGTGGGAGTGTAGAAGTATAGACTTATAGAAGATAGACTTATAGAAGTCGTAGCACGAGAACCAACATCACAATGTCTTTTTTACACGGCACCAACCAACGCAAACGCAGAATCTACGAAAAACAGCCAGTAACTGGCCCCTCATCAAAATTAACTCCTAACAAAACACAACATCGTACAGCACAACCGTATTGACTCCGGCCAAAATAGTCACCTAGACAAGGAAATACCCGTTCCCCACGCTCTAACGATCTCAGGAAAGCTTATTTCACCATTTTAGAAGGTCTGAAAAATCTAACGAATCGTACAAGCCTTATTTGACAAATTCAGCTGCGTTTCATGCCAAAATGGGCTGATTCATGTGAAATAGCGTCTCTCGGAATCGTTAAAATTCGAAATGCCGTCAAATCGGGTAAATAAGGCTTCTCAGAATCGTTAGCGCTTGAGCAAACTTTTCATAGCCCACTTCTTGCCATAAGTCGTAGATTAGTCAGGTTAATATTTAACCCTCAGGCACAGATTTATACATTGTATAATTGCCTTCTTCTCTGGAATATACATACTCAGGATGCTCTATGGAACGAAACAATTTTGTGCCTGGAGGCAATACAGTAGCCATACCTGATTTAAACTTCTTTGTACTTTTATTGTGTTCCATTGATATTTCTCCATATAAAGTTGCATCTACAGATTTAAATTCTGCTTCGTTAACGGTCTTCACCTTTTTATAAAGTATAGATTCGAATAAAAATAGATCACTATTATTATCCAATTTCATTAAGGCTTGTGCCATTTCTTGGGTAGCACTAGTTTCCGTTGTACACCCCACAATTCCAAAAAAAACTAAATTAAATACAAGAAAGAAGTAAATAACTTTATTATACATATATGCGCACAATTACGTTCGAAATGTCGTGAACTTCAGCATATGCACCATCTTGGAGAAATGCGTAATCTCCTGATCCACGTCTCTCGTATCCGTGCCTGCCATCGCTTGATTGGCTCGCAGTGTTCTGCGCGTGTTCAGCATGCCTTCAATCAGCTTCATGACCGTGTTGCGTCCGCGGTGGTCCACAATCATGTATTTTTTGCGTGCATCCAGCTCAATCCATACGATGTTGTTAAAGGTCGTGAACAAATGTTTGCGGTACTGCTCCATATCCGTCTCATTGTAATGCTCGCCATAAAAAGCATAATATCCGTGAATGTGCAGCTTCTCCGCCAGCACGGGGATAAACGGATCATGTTCCAGCATGGCGTTACGTTCCATGGTTCATGCCTCCGTGAATGATCCGCAGATCTCATTTTTTGAGATCTATTTTAACATATTGTTCAGCGCATTTCCTCTTATGCCATCCCCGGCAGCTCCCACACTCATGCTTTCTCGTACAAACAAATCTAATGCGGTTGCCAGCTACGATCTATGTGACTAGATTAGCTATATATCAAGTACTTCTTAAAGCACTGCTTAAATTAGTAGTTACCTATGTTCCTATCAGCATTATGAGCCGATTCTTCTGCCCTTCACCCACACCGACTCAATCGCCAGGTCCTCATTCAGCAAAACAATATCGGCCTGCTTTCCCTGCGTCAGGGAACCGGTACGGTGCTCAATACCAAGCAGTCGTGCCGGTGTCAGACTCGCTGCCCTTGACGCAGCTACCAGACTCAGCCCCACTTCCTGAACGAGATAACGAAAGCCGCGTACCATGGTCAGGGTGCTGCCCGCCAAAGCGCCGCCTTCTTTCAAACGTGCTTCTCCGTTCTTGACGATCACGGGCAGATCCCCGATCTTGTATTCACCGTCGTCCAATCCTGCTGCTGACATCGCATCGGTAATGAGCACAAGCTGGTCGTTCCCCTGCTTCAATTGAGCGAGAATAGATATTGCCGCAGGATGCACATGAATGCCATCGGCAATGACTTCCGCACTGATGCGCGGATCACTCAGTACAGCCCCGGCCGTACCCGGCTCACGATGGTGCAGCGGTGTCATGGCGTTAAATGTATGCACAGCATGATGCAAGCCCGCTTCCACAGCTCGCTGTACATCATCGTAGGTTGCGTCCGTGTGACCAAGCGCAGCTGTGATTCGCTGCTCCCTCAGCCAGGAGATCACCTCCAGCGCCCCCTCACGTTCCGGCGCCAGAGTCACCTGACGAATAAGGCCGGGGTACTGCTTTTCCCACCTCTGCAGCCAAGTCACATCAGGGAGCACAATATGATCCGGATTTTGCGCACCAGGCCATTTCGGACTGAAAAAAGGTCCCTCCAGATGCACGCCCTCCAGCTGTGCATAGCGCATTTCCCCGGAGCGGTAGCGGTCTACCTCGGCCAAAACATGATCCAGACGCTCCTTCGGAGCCGTCATCGAAGTCGCGAGCATCGCCGTTGTTCCCTGTGAGCTGTGAAATGAAGTGATCTTGTCCAGAACTTCCGGGCTTGCATCCATAAAATCTTCTCCGTTGCCGCCGTGCACATGAATATCAATAAAGCCAGGTACGATCAGACCCGCTCCTTTGGCGGGTAGCTCGCCAGCTTCTTGCCGAAGGGCTTCAGGCAGCCCTTCCGGCATGCCAGCATATACGATTTTATCGGCGCGCCAGACGATCAGACCGTCCTCCAGCACTTTATCGGGGAGCAGCAGTCTGCCGCGGAGCAAGGTTAACTTTTTTTCCAACTCGCCGTCTCCAGCTTTACTATCGGTTTTGGTCATCGAACCAGCCTCCCTGCGGCACGATCCAGCAGTACAACCACATTCGGATGACATTGCAGCAAGGATGCCGGGCAGGAGGTTGTAATTGGACCCATGAACGCTTCGCGGATAATCTCCGCTTTCTCTTCGCCACGGGCGATGAGCAGGATTTGTTTTGCTTTTAAAATAGAACCGACCCCCATCGTAATCGCTTGCGCTGGAACTTCGTCGATGCTGTCAAAAAAACGTGCATTGGCCTTTCTCGTCTCTTCCTTCAAATCCACCACATGGGTGCGACCGGTTAATTCCGTTCCTGGCTCATTAAAACCGATATGACCATTATGCCCGATGCCCAGCAATTGCAGGTCAACAGGCCCGCGATCCTCCAGACGCCGCTCATAACCAGCACATTCCTCCGCCAAATCTGCTGCCTCTCCATTCGGCACATTCGTGCGGGACAGGTCCATGTCGATATGATGAAACAGCTGCTCATTCATAAAACTGCGGTAGCTTTCGCGATGCTCTGTAGGCAAACCGACGTATTCATCCAGATTAAAGGAAGAGGCCTGCGCAAAGCTCACCAAGCCTTTTTGATACATCGCAATTAACTGCTTGTAAATGCCTACAGGCGAGCTTCCGGTTGCCAGTCCCAGCACGGCACGTGGTTTCGTTTGCAGCAAGCTGGCGATTAGTCCTGCTCCTGTTGCGTTCAAATCTTCTTCATTTTCAAAAATACGAATATTCATCTTTCAAGCACCTCCGGTGTGATGGAAACGATAGGACTGCACATTGTGATACGACTGCTCAAGTTTAGGTATGAATTGATCAAAATCTGCACTCACCATGCCTGTGAACAAAATATCAATCACATGCAGCAGCGCAATGCGTGAAGCCATATCCCCGCGTCGCATCCCTTCTTCGAGCGAGGAAGTAAACAGCGGAATATCTGCCGTTTCAGCCAGTGTGTTGCTGCCGTAAGAGGTCAGCGAGATTGTGGAAGCCCCGGCTTGTTTGGCACAGGTTAATGCATCAATCGTTTCTGGGGTTTCGCCCGAATACGATACGGCCACCGCCACATCACCTGCCCCCAGGGAGGAAGCGGATGTAATCTGCATGTGGGAATCTGAAAAGGCTGTACAGCTTTTGCCGATCCGCACCAGCTTCTGATAGAAATCCTGTGTCACGATGGACGAGGTTGCCACGCCGTACAGGTCGATTCGCCGGGCCTGACAGAGCAGCTGCACAGTTTGTTCCAGCCTGCCCAGATCGAGCAAACGAGTCGTATCCGCGATAGAAGCCAGATGATTCGCTTCAATGGCCTCAACAATTTTGGATAACGAGTTGCCTGCAACAATATCCTGATAGGCCGTTTCATTCGGCGTCTGTGACAGCTCGGCCGCAAGCTTCATTTTGAGGTCGGGAAAACCTTTAAAGTGAAATGATTTGCAAAAACGGGTCACCGTCGCCGCGCTTGTACCACTCAGCTCTGCCAATCGATTAATGGTCATGCCCGGCACATCTGAAGGCGACTCGATAATGACCTCGGCGATCCGTCTTTCCTGAGACGGCAGGTTATCTAATTGTTGCTGCAACGCATGTAAGATGGCTGCCATAAGCACCTCTTTTGTATGAAAATTATTTTTATCATTTATTCTATTTAAAAGAAAATTATTTTTACACCTTTATTTTAATCAAGACACTCTCGCAAGGCAAGAGGATTTTCTCTAATTGAGTGAGTATGGTCACAAGCTGAAGCTTGTCATCTTTCATTTGAAGTTTTAGCCTGGTCTGTTAAAGTTAATCGTATAGAATTGTATGTAAAGAAGCTGTACCATCCAAATACATAGAGTATCTATAGATCATGGTATCTTCTGGTGCCTTTATGAATAGAGGGGACTGTAAATGAATCGCAGACAGCGCAGTAAAATCGTTCCAAACACCTGGATCATTGCCGCCAAGCAGACTGACTCAAACATATATTATGCGCTCTATGCCATCGACTGGAAACGTGGAGCCCGCTTGAGTTGGGAAGGTTGGAAGCGTTACGAGGATTTTTTGCAATTTCATGTGCCGTTCAAGCGCAAAATGCAAGGCCATCACACTTCGTCACAACCTGCTGCTAAAATTGCAAAAAAGGCATTATATTTGCATTTAAATGAGGCACAGTATGAGGAATTGGAGCAGTTATTTTATCAGCCATTTTCAAGAAGAAAATGGAGAGTTTTTTGGAGGCGCATGGAAGTTATAGCTGATCAATAATCTGTATCATGCATCCGAGTCGTTTTGTACTGGACTCCATCCCTCGCGTGTATTACTTGTTGATCCACATCATATTGGCACAGTGCCAATAACCGCTATGTTCTTCTTCTTTAAGAATGGATTGATAAACGGGATGGAGAAAATGATGTAGTGCATCCATTACATCCTGAAATACAAGCTGTTTTTCAATCCCTAAACGACGCTGAAAAGCCTGCCACTGTTTTGTTCGACTTTCGTCAATAGCAAATGTTCTTTGAAACAGTGGATGTTCTTTTTCTATTACTGTGCCACGATGTCGAAAGGTTTCTAATACTGCCTGATAAAGAACACGACCATCGAAGTTGTTCATTGTTAACAGCATATAAATATCATAAAAATCTTTCATACGACTATTCATCACTGATAATGTAATCATGGCTTCAAATTTTTCTGAAATGACAGATTCTTTTGAGTAGGCTTGTACTTGTGGTTTTGCCATATCTAGTAGAACAGGGTATTCAATAAGCTGTGGCTTCGGAACCACCACATCACCAAATCCGATATCAAACTGCAAGATTTTCCTCATGCGCCCTAGAAGTGCGGTTATCTTAATTCTTACACCCTCATAATCGGCATCTTCTTTAATTCTCTCCGTTGTCATTTCATCCAACTGAAATACAACACCGTCTGCGGGAACACTTATGGAGCAAATTGAAATGAATGACTCTCTTAATAATTCAAGTTTATTAGCGATCTGTCTGGCGAGAAAATCAACATCTTTAGTTGGGCGCGCCTTGAACTGCGTTTGCGAAAACAAAAACAGCCCACCCTTTAAAATAAATTTGTCTCTGAAATCAGAGATAGATAAGCGGTATAAGAACCGCTCCTGAAAATATAAAAGCAGCAGTGTATCGAAAGCCTTTCCTGATTCTTTGGCTATGTTCTTCAAGCGTTCTGAAACAGAAGCGGGGACGTTTTTAATCTCACTCATCAAATTAACACCTCCAGATATTTTTGCAAAACCGTTTGAATCCTCAGCTTATCAGCATATGAAACAAGCTTGGTTATATTTTTATTAGATGATTTAAGGTAATTCCTCAGCCCTTCTTTCATCAAATCCATTCCAAGCTTTTCTCGATACCTCACCATATCACAAATTGTTTTTTCACGATCATAAATTCTAACTACCGAGCCATTGATATCCACTTCATCGATTCCAATGTTGTATTGAGCATCTGCCAGATAGATTATTTTAATAGGAGGATAGTCTGGAAGTTTTGGCTTTTTACTGCTGCGATGAATAGCGATTTGGTACTCCCAAGGATTGTAGGTTGTCAGCTCGTAATAGGAAAGTGCAGAGAGAAGACAAATCACTCCTTTAGGGATCAGCTTTGTCACTTCGACCATTTCATCGGGCATTTCCTGTATTAGTCCAGATTGTCGATAAAGCCCTTGCTTTATTCGTTCAATCTCACCAATGAATTCCAACTTTTTTATGTGATATGGGGATACACCCGCTTTGATAAAATCCTTTGTTCGAGCAATTCCATGATGCTCCGCCAGCACGTGCATTGCCTCAGCTTTAATCTGCTCATTCATACATTCACCGCCATTCATAATTGCTAGAAGATTTTATGTTGTTAAAAAGGTATTCGAGTTTATTTTATGATTCCCTTTTATTTTTCACAAAAAACTCTGCACTTAGACGTATAAGCAGATAAAAATGTTACGTTGGGAAGAATAGAGAAATATTATTTCAATATTTCATTAACAAAAAAGCCTTTCCCCATGCTTCATTCTGAAGGATAGAGAAAGGCTTTTGTGCTGCCACATTAAACTGCGGTTCGCATCTAAATCTTCAGTTCTCCGAGCTTAATCAGCTCTACAACTGCCTGCGAACGACCCTTAACATTGAGTTTCTGCATCACATTGGAGATATGGTTACGCACCGTTTTCTCGCTGATGAATAACTGCCCTGCGATGTCACGCGTTGTTTTGTCCTGAACCAGCAATTCGAATACTTCGCGCTCACGGTGGGTTAACAAAAATTTGCTTTTATGATGATCGATACCCTTCAATGTTCACCCCTCCTTGCTCGGGTTGTGTTGGTGTAACAAGGTTAAGGGGATACAGTCAACTCATCTTATGTCAGATCAAGGGCGTTGGTTCAGTTTTATAAGAAAAATGGGCAGTTGAATGGGTATTTCAGGTGGGCCAGCACATAACACTCAATTTAAGCAAATCAATGCTTGATCCATTTTCATTATGAGAGAATAAATGAATTCTGTATGTTTGTGATATTTCGAATTCGTGCTTATTCTTTTATTCATTTTCTTCACTCGAGAGCCGATATACGTAAAACAACTTGTATTAATATTTATAACCTTGCATAAAAGGAGCCACACATTAATGGACATTATTCAAGCACTAATTCAAAGCATGCCTTATTTTCGGCAGCCATCCGACAAGATGTGACGTTATCCCTAATCGATCGAGAGAAATATTTGTACTTCTCTTCAGGAGAATCGCTGAAGCAGCTGAATTTTAAAACGGGAGATCCACTCCCTGAAGCAAATCTGAATTTTACCGATCTGCGAAACGGTACAACAACGACATACAGTCACTTTCCGAAGGAGGTATTTGGCATTCCCTTTGATGTTGCTTTCATCCCTGTCAAAAATGTCGCTGACGAGATTGTCGCTGTGTTTACCCTCGTGTATAGCATGGAAAACCAGGAAAAGCTGCAGCAGCTAATGGACATCGTTGTAGGACTAACCAACCAGCTGGTCGACAGTGTACAACATGTTGCAGCTCATTCGGAAGAACTGAGCGCTACCTCCGAAGAGATGCTAGGCAATACTAAAAAAGCTGTTCATACTTCCGTGGGCCTTAATGCAGCCATTGAAGCCGCACGTGTAGGGGATGCAGGAGCCGGTTTTGGAGTAGTTGCCAAGGAAATTCGCAAGCTGTCTGTTGATACCAAAAACGCCACTAACGAAATTGAAAAGTCCTTACTGACGGTGAGACAGTCCATCGAATTGTTAGATAACGACCTTGGCGAAATTACGGCAAGTTCACAGGAGCAGGCTGAGCTCGTCAGCGAATTTATGGAAACGATTAACCACTTGAACGAAACGACCAGAGACTTAAAGCAATTCATACAAAAATTAATTAATATTCATGAATCCTAAATAGATATTTATTGGTTTTTGACCAATTATGCACTATGTAGTAACAAATATGCCCTTGCAGTGGATGTATCCCACAGCAAAGGCACACTTGTTCCTTTCAGTATCTTACCGATTCATTCGATTCATCATGCCGCCATTATGATTACGGTTCATTACACCATCACCGAGCACACCGTCACGGTTATGAGTTTCAGCCGCATTGGTCGGGAAAATACGCTCTACCATCGACTGGAACGTATCGATCATACCGCTGACAGGTTTACCGTTACGCAGATCCGCTGCATAGTTCTCAACCTGACCTACGAAATCAGGATTAGCAGATACATATACGTTCTCGACGTTCGGTGCAAATTGCTTGATTTTGGCTGAAATTTTGCCTTTGATTTCTTCCGGCGTGTTATCGTCGGAGCTATCCATCATACGTGGACGTTCACTTCTTGTGCCATATTGGCTTTCATTCATCGGGCGTGCTGTACCGCTCTTGGTCAAGCCGCGCATCATGCCTACCGCGCCTGTGCCCATCGTGCCATAGATGCCACGGTCATTGCCCATATGGCTGCGGTCTGTTGCGGTGCCGGTATTCAGTCCCGGTGCGATTCCGCTTGTGCTGTATGGAGAATTCGTGCCCGATCCGCCATGAACTCGCATACCGCCCATGTCCCGATTCATATTTCCATCGCGCATTGTATCGCTGGCATAGTTACGCATCGTGCCATTCAAACGGTTGCCCATATGTCCAGTCGATTTACTTCCCAGCTTGCCTGCATGTCCATTCGCTAAACGAACAGCAACGTATGCGTTACGATCCGTTAACATGACATGGGCGGATTCCACTTCCTTCATCTCCGCAATGCGTTTTGCCAGTTCATCACTGGATCGCAGGTCAGTAACATTATGCATCCGGTAACTATGCGCACGAATTCCGTCCATTCCATTGGTCTCGACGCCATACCGATTGATGCCATGCGCCTGTTCGCGAACACTTTGCGTATGCAAATTGTTATCGCGATTCCCGCAACCCGTCAAGCCGGCCATTACAAAAATTGCAGTAGACAATGATAACGTAATCGCTGTTGCCTTTTTGACTGTTGGCATGTAATGTTCATCCTCCAATGTGGTTGGTTTGGTTCACATAGATAGGATGCGCGTCTGGTGTTACCGATATGCTGAAAGGATATGGCACTTTAACCTGCCAACTTATATAGACATTCTTGCCCGCACACAAAAAAAGCACAGTAACTGCATTCAGCGCAGAACTGTGCTTTTCCTGACTCAGCTGTCAGCTGTCTCTTTTTGACTAAGGCTCACTTCCCGGAAGCTGCCGCAGAAGTTGAAGATTTGTCAGAAGACCCCGATTTCGCGGATGCTCCCGACTTATCAGACTCCGAAGAAGCTGAGGAGCTATTGGCATCTGAAGGAACGGCGGACGTATTTTTAATGCTTTCCGGAAACTTCTCAGCTTCCTTGAGAGCTGCTGCATCCATCGTGTAAGCCCACTCCCCATCCGCCGTAATTACCCAGATCTGGTCAGGGTCTGAAGATGTGGTCAGCAAACGATAAACCGTAGTCGTCTCCTGCCCGTTCATCTGCTGCTCAACAGACAGTGTGGAACGAGGGATGGCTCCTTTTAACTCGGACGCTTTGCGAACGTCTTCGCCAGTTGTGAGGTTTTTGATTTTGCCAATGAGCGAGATTGCATCCTCTGCCTTAATTGACTTGCCATTTAACGTCCATTCGTGTTCGGATGGGGTTTCTCCTTCAGCCGACGCCTTGAGCATCCAGCTCGCGGCTTCCCCTTCCCATTCCAGTGTACGGACATTGGATTCATCCATATTGAACGGAGTCGTGTCCAGCAAAGAATGACGTGTCAGGGCGATATTCGTTACAGCTTCATTTTTGACAGCCACCACCGGCCCTGCATCGACGCGCGCATAATGTGCATCCCCCGCAGGCAGCTGATTGCCAATCACCAGTTTAAGCTCACGCCCATCCTTTACTTTGATATCGAGTGTTGTGGCAGTGCTGCCCAAACCGTACTTCTCTACATCCTTGGGTGATTCTTCCACGACCATCTCCTGATCTGCGCCGCTCAGCGCATCAAGCCAACTGCCCACACTGTATTCGTTCAGCGGATAACCCTTCGGCTGTGACATCTGCCAGATGCCATCTTTTCGCTCAAGGGTTGAGGAATTATCTGCAGCCCCTTCATGCAGCGTAATCGCCTCAATATCTGCTGAAGTGATACCAAGAAGCTTCGCCTGTACTGCCTCTTCTTCCCGAAAATAATTATGATTGGCTGCATACAGCCAGCCCGCAATCAAGATCACAACGACAACCATCGTTGGTATTAACTTTTTCATACCCGTCTGCGCCTCCACCATAAGAGTACACCGATGATTACAAAGACAAGCGGGAATGCTACAATCGCTGCAAAAAAGATCGTTCTGGCCTGCTGACCATCCAGGTAAGCAATCTCATATCCAGCCTGGACACGTGGTCGAATCGTTAGACCGTCTTGTTTTTCACTCAAATAATTCACTGTATTCAAAATAAAATCCCGATTGCCACCGTTCGTAATTTGCGAATCCTGCATGAAAATAGACGATCCTAGAATGACCGCTTTGGGTTTGCCATCCTTCGTATCTGCTGCATAACCAAGTTCGACAGGACCCTGAACGTCAGCATCTTTATCATTGTTCGTCTCGTTTTGCAGAAGCCCGGCAATATTCGTCTCCCCGTAGCTGTCATCTGAGGAATGCATTAGCGGAGACAAGGTGTATTTGTCTTGCTCCTTGCTGGTCAGTGCAATCGACAAGGACAGCATCGGATACAGCTTGTTCTGAGCCAGCTTGTCTGTAATTGCATGACTGCCATACTCCGGCACAACCCACAGTGGTCCCATCGTGCTGGCCTGTTTGTTATCCACCATGACGGCATGCTCATCCACCACGCCATAGTCAGCGATCAAGGCATCAATGTTTTTCCAGCTGGATTTCATATCTTCTGCAAAACCGAGGGAAATGAACAGCTTACCTCCATTGCTCATATAGGTTCGAATTTCTTTCAGCTCGGCGTCACTCAGATCACGCTGCGGCCCGATAATGGCGAGCACATCGGTATCCTCCGGCACTTTACCAGCCTGATTCAGCTGCAGCTCTTCTGTGGTGATATTATTCTGTTCCAGTGAAGATCGCAGTGTCCCCATCTGATCCAGACTTAACTCTTCATGTCCGGTCAGGAATACCATTTTGTTGGTTTCTGTAGAAGAGAGATTCATCAGCGCCTGAGTTAATTTCTCTTCCCCTGTAAACTGGTAAGAACCATCGCTTCCATCCCCGTTCGCCGTGAACAGGCTGGCAATATCGATGACCTTATGGCGATCTCCCTGCTCCAGCACAATCGAGCTGCCTGTGATGCCGTATTTGGAGGCAAGCGCAGGCTCCTGCGTTAGATTGTACTGCTTCAGCTTGAGCTTGCTGTTTCGTTTCGTATATTCCTGAACCATATCGGCCACTTCACGGTTCAAAACCGTATTGTTTGCATTTTCAACCGTTAATACAAGAATATTGACGTCATTTTTGACATTTTTAATCGCCGTCAGAGACTGGTCTGATAACGTATACTGTTTATTTGAAGTCAGGTCGAGCTGAAAGCCGCCAAGCGAGTTCAGGAACAGGGTCAGCAAAATAAAGATGCCAATCACCGCGACAGACAAAACGGTACTGTTGGTATGACTTAGGCATTTTTTCATCTTCTCACCTCCACCGCTTCCGTTCCACAATTTGAATGCTTAACAGTAAAAACACACCCGTAAGCGTGACATAGTATAGAACATCCGGTCCGCTGAGAACGCCTTTGGTGAAGCTGTCAAAGTGATTGGTCAGCGCAAACGGATCAAGCCACTTCTGCAATGCAGACCCCGTATTTCCTGCGAATGAATCAAGCATCCACAAAACGAGCAATATAATAAAACCCGCCACGGCAGCCACCATCTGATGCTGGGACAGCGTGGAGGCAAATAGTCCAATTGCCATCATGCTGCCGCCCAGGAAAAACAAACCGAGTGCAGACAACCAGACAGAGGTCAGGTCCAGCTTTCCATAGAACGACATAATGAACGGATACACCAGACTGCAGAGAATCAACACAAGCAGTATAGCGAGCGAAGCCAGATATTTTCCGAAAATAATCTCGGTCACGCGTGTCGGTGAAGTCAGCAGCAGCTCATCCGTTCCCTGCCTGAACTCTTCTGCAACGAGTCGCATGGTCAACAGGGGCACCACAAAAAGCAGCATGGACAACGTATCACCCAGAACAAGGCGGTAGTCCACAATGCTTGGCTGGTAGTAAACAAAGCTTGAATAGAACAACAGGCTGGTCATCAGCACGTATACGGCAAAAGCAAAATAAGAAGTCGGCGACAGAAAATACGCCTGCAGTTCTTTGGAACAGATCGCCATCATTCGTCTCATTTGCTTCCCTCCCCTGAATCGGAATCAGACATTTCCCGCTCAGATGCAGCCTGAACCTCTGAAGCATGCTCATTTCCTATGGCTTCTTCATCTGGTTCAGCTACTGCCTCCGAAGTGGCATCTGGTTCGGATGTCGTTAATTTCAGGAAGATTTGCTCCAGACTGAGGTTCTCACGTTTCATCTCAAGGATTGGCAAGCCCGCCCCGGACAACAGATAAAAGAGCTCCTCCCGGAAGTCTTCCGACGATTCCCCGGTGAGTCTGACTCGAATAGTTGAAGGGGTGCCCGATATTGCATTTTCCGGTGCGTCTGAAGCCACTGCTGCCGAAGCTGTGCCTTCTTCAGACGGTGAGGAGATGGAGCTAGAAGCTAAAGTTGGCGTTGAGGACAGGGTCGAGTCAGCGATGACCTCGCCGTGTGCTTTCTTCCATGGTGTTAATACATCCATCAGCTGTTGCTGCGTAGCTTTCACTTCGAGGGATACCTTGAAGCGATCCGCCATCGCTGAGCCGAGATCATGAGGTGATCCGTCCAATACAAGTTTTCCCTGATTGATGATCAGCATCCGGTTACAGAGTGTACTTACCTCAGGCAAAATATGCGTGCTAAGCAGCACCGTATGATTTTCACCTAGCTCTCGTATCAAATCCCGGATCTCAATAATCTGATTAGGATCAAGTCCTGAGGTCGGCTCATCCAATACCAGCAGATCCGGCTTATGTATAATGGCTCCTGCCAGTCCCAGACGTTGCTTGTAACCTTTGGACAAACCGCGCACCATTTGTTTCTCCCTGCCCTGCAGTCCAAGTCTGCTAACCATTTCACTGACACGCAGCTTGACCTCGCGCGCTGGAACATCCCTCAGATTTGCGACAAACTTGAGATACGACTGCACCGTCATATCCGGATAAAGCGGGGGTGTCTCCGGCAGATAACCAATTTTGGCACGAACGCTGCGTCCCTGATCATGCACGGACACCCCATCCACCAGCACCGAGCCTGCCGTGGGATGCAAATACCCTGTGATCATGCGCATTGTTGTCGTTTTGCCAGCACCGTTCGGTCCCAGAAAACCGACAATCTCGCCTCGTTCCATGGTGAAGTCCAATTGGTGCACACCGCGCTGTCCTTCGTACACTTTGCTCACCTGTCTCACTTCGAGCACGTCCTTCATCCTTTCCCGTTAAAATACCCGTGCAGCAGCATGACTAACTCTACACGGGAAATCATTTGTATGATACGAGATGTATCCTAGTCCCAGCTTAATATCACTTAAAATAAAGCTTAATATTTTGTGTCTAAATTGTGAACACATGCTATTTTACCCACACACCGCCCTCCGGTTAAACGTACCATGGAGTACAGGAGAATGAGCTCCTGACCATAAGTCAGAGGGTGAACCGTGTGAAGGTATTATTCACGTTTTATGTTCCCAGCGGGGGCGTCGATACACTGAACCGACTGCGTACTGCAGTACTGAAACGCCATGGCATTGAAGCACATTTATTGTATCTGAACACAGGCTCAGGTTTGCAGAACAGCAGTGAAACTCGCATTTTTACAGCTTCCAGCGATCAGGATATTCATCATTTGATTCACTCCGAGCACTATGATGCCATTATTACCACTTCTGATATTGCCATGCCCGGCCGTTTGAGAGGTCTCGGTTACAAAGGACGGATTATTTTCGAAGCCCAAGGGCTCGGTACACGGGATCAGGCTCTGGAGACGATTCAAATGGGTGTGCCCTATCTACAAGCACACTGCGATGCCGCAGTCCTCCCGCCAACCGATCATCTGCTCGATATGTTCATTCACATCTGTCCATGGCTGCATCGCTTTGTCATTCCAAATATGCTGGATACGGATACCTTTGCTCCAATCTCCGTAGAAGCACCGCCATATCCTGTTCTTGCATGGGTCGGGCGGCTGGAGCATAACAAAAACTGGCGGGAATATCTCGAAATCTGCAAAAGGATTATTAAAAAGAAACCCCAGGCCAGACTCTGGCTGTTTCACGATCCTACCTTGGCTAATCCAGAAGATGAAGTCATGTTTCGGCACATGCTGTCCGAATATGGATTAGAAGATCGGATCGGCATCTTTATGAATGTGCCACATTCACAGATGCCTACGTTCTACTCGATGATCGCAGCTTCTGGCGGCATCATGCTGTCCACTTCTTTACTCGAAGGTTTCGGTTACGCCGTAGCCGAGGCCATCAGCTGCGGCTGTCCCGTTCTAAGCACCGATTCGGATGGCGTGCGTTTGTTTATCACACACAACAAAACAGGAAAGTTCTACCCGCTTGGCAATGTAAAAGCCGCCGTGAGTGAAGCTCTGGACCTGATGAATAACCAGAAGCTGCGGGAGTATATTCGCATTCAGGGAAGACAGCATGTGACCCTGTCCTTCTCCCCTGACCGATATGCAGCCTCTTTCCGGGAGATGATGACTGCATTGCGCGTTTTTCATTGATGGTTACAAGTTATATAAGTTGAACTAAAAAATGTACACAATCCACTCCAATATGCTCATCAATCCAGGCACTAGTCAAATATTGTCCATCGCTCATGGCAAGTGCACGTCTGCCACCCTCTACTGCGAGCGCTAACGATCAGGAGAAACCTTATTTCGGCATATTCGGGCTTTGGAAAATTCTAACGATCCCCAGAGACGCTATTGTGCTGAAATCAGCTTGATCAGGCTCATTTTTCAGGATTTCGAATGGAATAAGCTTCCTGGAGATCGTTAGAATTCAAATGTTCCTGATTCAGGGAAAATAAGCTCTATGGGGATCGTTAGCCTTCCCTCTTCGACTTAAACAGCCTGCCAAGGCTGGTATTCTTGCCCCAGTACAACGCGCTTTGACGATCATGAACCGTTAATCGGTATAATGTTGTTTCTTTAGTTCAATTTATATAGAACAGAAAAAGTTCACAAGACGTAAAAAGGCAACCCAGAGCGCATAAGCTCCAGACTGCCTTAGTTGATTTAAATAGGCTAACCCGCCCTTAAAGGGTAAAGTACAGCCTGCTCTATCCGCCTTAGTGACCCATCATCATCGCAGGATCAGGCTGCTCCCCCGTTTGCAGCTCCGGTTCAGGCTTGCGTTTCGGCTTGCGCAGAATCAGACTAAGCAGGCATCCGAACAGGGCGATACATGCTGCGAGGAAGAACGTATCGTTGAAGCCGCTAACCATGCCGTTCACGATGTCTGCTTTTCCCGTGCCCGTTGTATGGCTCGTGACGCGAGAAGTCAGGAACCCTGTAAGACCCGCAACAGCAAAGGAAACGACAACCTGCTGGGCAGCAGCCGTGAGCGGTGTTACACGCGCTACCAGCTTGCGCGGTGCTGCATTCAGCACATGTGTGTTGAGCGGCATCATGGACAAGCCCATACCAAATCCCATCATAAGCAGGGCGGTAATAATAAGTCCAAGTCCTGTTGTTGCAGTAATGGAAGACAGAATAAACAAAGCTCCCGAGATAATACCGAGACCAACAAAGGCCAGAGGTCTTGCCCCGATTTTGTCAAACAAGCGGCCGCCGAGCGGCATCGAGATACCGGAAGCAAGTGCTTGAGGCAGCAGGATAAGTCCTGTTTCCAAAGCCGTGTATCCTTTGATCTGCTGCAGATAGAGCGGGATGAGAATCATGGAACCAAACAATGCTACTTGTGCTACCCAAGCGAGAACAATACCTCTGGAGAAGTCTGAGGAAGCGAATACCCGCAGCTCAAGTAACGGATTTTGCTGACGCAGCTCTACGATGATGAATAAAATCAGCGCCACGCCGCCGACGATAATACCAGTCAAGGTCGTAGAAGACGTCCAGCTTGTGCCGCCTTCACTTACACCGTAAGCCAGCATGGAGAAGGCAATCGGAGCAAGAATCATGCCGATCAGATCCAGTGAAGGCGTGCGTCCGCGATCCGTATCAGGCAAAAATCGCACACACAGAATAAAAGCCGCGATACCGATTGGCAGATTAATCAGGAAAATCCAGTGCCAGCTCACGGACTCAATAAACCAGCCCGACAATACGGGGCCGAGCGCAGGAGCAAGCAGCATCGGAATACCGAGCATGCCCATGATGGAACCCCTGCGTTCAGGCGGAGCCAAACGAAATACCATGGCCATTCCGATCGGGGCCACCATGCCTCCACCGAGACCCTGAATAACACGGAACACAATCAGCTGTTCCGGGGATTGAGCTATCGAACATAACACAGAGCCTAGTGTAAACATGGCGATGGTAAACAGAAACACTCTTTTGGCTCCAAAACGATCGGTCAGCCAGCCTGCCAATGGGATAACTGCAGATAAAGCCAGGGTATAACCTGTGACGGTCCATTGGATCGTTTTCAAATCCGTCTCGAAGTACTGTACAAGATTCGGTATAGCGACGTTAACTACCGTGCTGTCCAGAATGACCATAATCATTCCAACGATGATGGACAAGAGGGGCAGAATAATCGTTTTGATCGAAAACGCTTCTGCCTCCTGGGGTACTGCTGTCTGTTGTTTCACGCACTCACTCTCTTTTCCGGCGTCCTGCGGCTTTAAGTAAACGGGCCTGTGGACTGCCTATCATTACGAATTTTTCAAACCTTCGTTTTAAACCTTTGTTTTAAACTTACGTTTTATACTGGTTTAATTTTAACGAAAATACCTTTGCTGTCAAGCTATTTTTTAAAGGTATATTTCTCAGAAAAAAACGAAAAAAAAAGGACCAGGCCTCACGCCTGCTCCTCATGCAAATACACATCAATTGGCAAGTTTCAACATCTGATGCTCCGATAACACACCGATCAGCTCCCCCGCTCCGCTGCGGCAATAGATTCGAATGACGAGATGATTCGGTACAGAACTGTTGCTGACTATTTTCAGATCATAGACTTGGGAAGATACGTCCAGATGATGCACAACCTGATGGTTCCCTGCCGCCTTAGAACCTGCACTAACATAGAATAGATATCGGTACACTTCGCCATGATTGCCCGCTGCACCAACATATACATCTGTTCCTTCTCCTTCTCCGACATACGCAATCTCCACATCGATATACCTTATTGGAATATGTGTTTGAAGTATGTTTTCATGCATCTGCATAATATAAGCCGCCATCCTGTATCCCTCCTGCGGAGCTTGAGCTAACATGATTCTCCCTGTATACAACATATGCCGCTTCTCGTCCAATCGCTTTTACAATCACCCAATTTTGATCATTTACAGCCAATGCCCGGCCTTACTCCTCGTTTGCTTCATAGAATAACAGGATAGGAGTTCGGTCTGTGCAGGCCGCGACAAGGAGGTTGTTATGAGAGTTCTGCTCGTTACGTATTGGGAGCTTACACATATGGGGGGCATCTGGACTTATATCAGGCAGCTCGCCGACAGACTCGCTTCCCTTGGTGTAGAAGTAGATATTATGGGCACCAACGGCGCAAGCAATGAAGTGTATATCCGCAACCTGAATCGTTCCTTTTCGAAAAACCTGGTGTGGCCTATGCTGCAAGCCAAGCTGAACCCCACCGATTTGCCTCAATTCACAGCAGATTCTCTGCTGGCCTATTACGAGTTGAACCGATATGCCTTCGAGATGGCTGCTGCCCATCTGGGGGTAGAGCACTATGATGTGATCCATGCTCAGGACCCTGTTGCTGCCGTGGCGATTAAACGCATTTTGAAACGCAATATTCCGCTCGTCACCAGTTATCACGGAGCGTTAGCGCGTGAAGCCTTCTATGATGCGCAAACCTCCAACCCGCAGCTAACCTTGCTTGCCTATCTGCAATCCAAACGTGGACGTTATTTCCTGTCACTGGAGCAGCGAAGTGCGGCACTGTCCGAGCTGATTCTGGTGTCGAGCCACTGGATCAAAAGCACACTCACCGATATAGGAGTGCCAGCATCCAAATTCAGACAGATTCCGTATGCCGTCGATCTGCCAACCTATCGCAAAGCCGCCGCTGCCAGGTTCCCTCATCGCCCGCCTTCAGGTAAAAAGGTCATCGCTTTTACGGGAAGACTGGAGCATATTAAGGGTGTGCATGTACTGATCAAGGCACTGGCCAGCCTGAAAACGAAACGTTCAGATTGGGTCTGCTGGATCGCGGGAGAAGGCAGTCTGCTGGATGAATTGCGTGATCAGGCATCCGAAGCTTGCATCGCATCCGATATCGTATTCTGGGGCAAGCTGGACAACATTCCTGCCTTTCTGAAGCATGCTGATATTTACGTGCAGCCGAGCCTTCAGGATACACAGCCCTTCTCCGTCACCGAAGCACAGCTTGCAGGTGTGCCCGTCATAGTCAGCGGTACAGCAGGCATGCCTGAAATGGTCGAACCCGAACGCACAGGCTGGGTCGTGCCGCCACAGGATGCCGATTCACTAAGTGAGCTGTTAGAAGCGCTGCTTCAGGATCATGCAGCCCGCAAGGCGGTAGGGGCGGCAGCCAAAGCATGGGCTGAACAGCACCGTTCTTTGGAAGAAATGGGGCTACGTACGCTGCAAGTGTATGAGGAAGCTATCTATAGAGGAGGACTTTCGACATGACATTGCTGGTTCCAAGCGATCTGTACAACCGCTGGTTTTCCGTTCCGGTCCCGACGCCCCATATTGAGGTGGATTATGAGACGATGAACACACTCATGCAGAAGCTTCCGAAAGGGTATGTATTTCCCGATCCAGTATCCATGATTATTTTGAACGAAAACGAATAAAAGGTGAATGAAAGAAATCTCATCCTTTTCCAGTAAATATTATGTTATATTTTGGATAACAGATGTTTACATGAAAGGATGGGACAGCTTGAGATCGAAACGACTAATTGCTCTGGCGTTCTCCACAGTAGTCATAGTCACTGCATCAGCTTTTTACGTCACTGGGTTCGCATCGGATGGTTCCCATCATAATAAAACCGATGCTTCTGAAGAAGCTCAATCGTTATATCCAGTGAATAAAGCTGGTGAAACTTATGGTAAACCTGTAGATCCGCTACATCCTCCCGATCTGCTGTTAGCACAAGGAACAGATGGCACAATCGGTTACGTACGCTCATCTGAGTTAATCGGCGAGGACCCTGCAACACCTGAAGAAGCTGTTAAACGTCAGTTGACACTCAACCCGGACGGCCGAGCAATCTCACTCTATGAACATGATGGAAAAACCGTCATAGGTGAATTCAAAGTGACTGGTCCATAACACTTCATCCCGGGAAGGGACCCCATTCTGGCAAAACAAAAGAAGCCACAGATTGAATCTGCAGCTTCTTTTGTCATGTTTAATTTATGTCTTATACTCTAATGTTATAGCTGTTCCTCAATCCGAGACCAACCTCGAATACATATACAGATCATTAAAGGTGTCTCCTGATCCTGTTCCTGATCCTGCTTCTGCGCCAGTTCCTTCCCTCTCATAAGCTCTCAGCAATCCTTCCCTCGTGAATCCAAGCTTCTCCAGCAGCCTGATCGAATTCACGTTGCGAGGGTCAACTTTAGCTTCAATCCGGTTCAGCGCGAGCGAAGTAAAACCATGATCTAACAGGGCAGAAACCGCCTCTGCCGCGTATCCCTTACCCCAATAAGCTCTGGCAAGATCGTATCCAATCTCCGCTCTGGCCTGTTCAAAATCAAGATAATTGTAACCGCAGGAGCCCATAATTGCACCTGACTCCTTCTCCATGATGGAGAAGCGTATAGCCTGCCTCTCCTGTGCAAGATCAGCGAGCATCCGTATCATCTTTACCGCTTGTTGTTCAGCTTTAAAAGGAGAAATGTTCATAAACCTGGCAACCTCTGGATCAGACCATACTTGGAGCAGGTCAGCAGCGTCGGATTCCTTCATTTGACGTAGATCTATCCGGTTCGTGTGTAATTCAGTAATCAATACGTTAACCTCCAATAGTTCATATTATCGTCGGGTCACTCCATATTGATATCTGCGCATAGTTCAGTCCCTTCTATGTACAAGTCACCGCTTAGTATAATGGAATTTGTTGATCCTTTCATGCTATAAAAAAATGAGCGTCCACCCTTCAGCTTGTCAACCAAGCTTCACTGATGTTCGCTCCCCTATACATCCACATCCGGTTCCTTTCTAAGAACGACGATTATTTATCACTTCCAGTAACCACCGACTTGCCGAAGATTGAGCAGGATCGGGCGGTGCTTCTCCTGAACACGCTCCATCTCCGCAACCAGTTCCTTGAAATGACGTTTCGTTCCCATCGACTCGTGCAGCCGATAACACATGAGTGGCTCATTAAAATAAAACAGCTCATACAGCGGAAACAGCCTCAGCCACATCTCATAGTCATGCGTGTATCGAAAATCGGTGTCGAACATTCCGAAGCGCTCAAATGCCTCCATCTTGACCATCACAGTGCATCCATTGATCGGACAACCTTCCATCAGCACCTGTAACATCTCCAGACGACTGCCCACCTCTGGCTGTACCGTATCGAGCCATTCACCGTGTTCATTCACATAATGGTACGCACCATGACAGAACGAAGCCTGGACTTCCAGCATGAACTGCAGCTGCTTTTCCACACGATTCAGCAGCATGACATCATCCGAGCTCAGCCAGACAAAATAGTCCCCTGTCGCCTGTTTAATACCTTCGTTGAGTGCTGTAGCTGTGCCCCCGTTCTCTTTGCGAATGTAATGAATCTGATCCATAAATGGCTGCAGCCGCTCTACATGCTTGGTGGAACCATCATCCACCACGATCACCTCAATATGGGGATACGTCTGGTGAAGAGCACTATGAACGGCCTGCTCGATATATGGGCAATTATAAAAAGGAATCACAATTGATACCTTCGGTTCCATCCGAGCCTCCCCTTCCTGCACATATCTCTGCTGCGCAAACTGAAACTGATGCATCTCCTCCAGTATATGAAGGTTCAGATCAACAGTAGCGGGCAACTGCGGTAAGGTGAACGTACATTTTAACCTCCTGCTTCTCGCAAAAAGGCTGCGCCAAACAGGCCGTTAATCAGCACGCTGCGCGCCTTCATAACGGCCTCCCTCGCTACCCGCCAAGCGCAGCGATGCGCTGCAGCAGGGGTTCGCGATATCTGGACCAGACCATGGACGCTTCTCTGCCGATCGCGTCCGCATGACGGACCGACCCCATCCCTCCATGCCAGCGATACGCCGTGAGCGGCTCATTTAGATACGGGAAGCGATGACCGTTAAGCAGCATGCGCAGCCAGAGATCCAGATCATGTGTATAAGGCAGCAGCTCATTAAACAGTCCCACGCCGCTAAACAGATCCTTACGAATCATGACCGTGCATCCGTTGACCGGATTACCGCCATTGAACCGGCGCAAACAATCCAGTTCGGACATCGGCTCAGGACCGCCATGCATTTTGGTAACGTCCGAATGCTCATTGATATAGTGAAAATTCGTATGGGATACCAGCACATTTTCACGCTGCATGAATTCAAGCTGGTAACGGATTTTGTCAGGGTAGAAGAAGTCATCCGAGCTCAGCCAGGCCACATAATCACCCGAGGCATGGCGAATACCGTGATTCAGCGCTGAAGCCGTGCCTCCGTTGCTTTTGCCAAGCACGTTGATGTGCGGCAAATAAGGCTGAAGCAGCTCCTCATGCCTTGTGGAGCCATCGTTAACAACAATAATCTCCACCTCGGCATACGTCTGATTCAATGCACTTTGAATAGCTTGTGGCACATACGGACAATTGTAGAACGGAATGACAATGGACACACGTGGATTCATTCGATTATCCTCCCTTGGCGGGCACGCACATCGCTCAGAATGTCCCGAAGCGAATCCTCAAATGCAATTTGCGGCTGCCAGCCCAGCCTGCGCAGCTCCGATAATTCCTCCTGCTTGCCCGCGCCGTCCGGACCGGAGGACGCACCATCCCAGCGCATCGGCACCTCTGCATCGGTCATAGACAACAGCAGCTCCGCAATCTCGCCAAGACTCCGCTCTACCCCGGACACTACCGGATATACCCTCCCGCTCGTGCCATGCAGAAGTAAAACGGCATACGCCCGAACGGCATCCCGCACATCCAGAAAATCACGGGTATTCTGCCGCCCGGATAGACGAAAGGCTTCCGTTTTGCCTGTCTGCTCACAGGCAACGACATGCCGGGCAAGCAGAGAACAGATGCCTGTGGACGGGCCCGCACCGATCAGATTGCCCGGCTCAGCCAGCATAATCTGCTGACCGAACAGGGACATCCAGGAGAGGGATACCATCTCCTCCAGCGCTTTGCTCAGGCTGTATGGATGCGGCGGAGCCGGCACACGTCCCGGCTCCGGTGTATACTTGAGCCTTGAGCCAACAATGACCGTGCGGGCATCAGGACAGCTGCGGAGTGCGTCCAGCAGATATAACACTGCCATCACGTTGGTTTCAAGCACTAATAGCGGATCGGCCCAGGAATCCGGTACCGAGTTTTTGCCCGCAAGATGCAGCACATAGTCCGGCTGAACATGCTTGATCAGCTCTCTCACCTGATTTTTATCATTCAGATCACAGACGTGTATACCTACCTTTTTATCAAAGGCATATACATCCGGCCTGCGCACAACAGCTGCAACGTCAGCACCGGCACCTTGAAAATAATGTACCGCATGCCGCCCCGTGAAACCGGAGGCACCCGTAATCAGCACCTTTTTACCCGTCAGCTCTGCTCCATCCATAATGCCAGCTCCTTCAGCATTGTTGAATAATCCGGCAGGTCTGTCTTCACATCCTCACGGGTAGATACCAGTGTGCGATCCTGTACTACACTGTCGTCCGGCACAATTGTCACATCCTGTTTATTCCAGACCTGCTGGAACAGGACAAGCAGATCATGCTTGCTGACTGGCACAGGATGAGCAAGATGAATCAGGCCGCTGACAGGAGAGTCCAGATAATGATCTACCCATTTGGCTAACTCAAGTGTTGTGACACCATTCCAGAATACACGAGTGTACCCCCCGACCTGGCCTTTGCTGGACATGAACCACTGCATCAGACCAATGCCGCCCTGCCGGATTTCAGGTCCAATAATGGACGTTCGGATCGTTAAATGTCCTTCATCCACCACCTCACCCAACGCTTTGGTGATAGCGTAGGAGGACGTTCCATCAGTTACGTCATGCTCCCGATATGCACCGCGATCTCCGCTAAACACACAGTCTGTACTGATATGAATCAGACGTGCGCCGAGGGAATCCGCTATGCGCCGTAGACGATGCGGCAGAAAACCGTTGATATGATAAGCTGCAATTTTATCCTTATCAGCGAAGCTGTTGAGCACACCAACCGCGTTAATGATTACGTCCGGGTGCACCGCTTCTACAAGCCTGTCGACCATGAAGCTGTCGTTCACATCCAGGATCAAGCCCTTAGGGTCTGTCACGTCCCGGGTGGTGTAGAAGACACTGTGCACACCTTGACGGCGGAAATAGTCGACCAGAATATGGCCGGCCATTCCGTTTCCCCCAAGAATCAGCAGCTTCATGACAGAAACCCTCCGCGTCTCAAAATTTCTCGAATTTCGTCTTTGGTCATGAGCTGATGCTCCGAGCTAAAGCTGCTGTATGGCACAGGCGGACAGTGTGTATAGTGCTCACGCAATCCCGGAATCCCGAGTGTAGGCAGGATCACCAGATACTGCTCGTCATAGACAACGGTGGTCAAGCTTTCGAATTCGCTCATCAGAATTTCGTGAATTTTCTCGCCCGGACGAATCCCGCGCTCCACAATGGCTACGTTCTCCACCCCGGAGTCCTCAATCAGCACTTCGGCCAGGTCAACGATTTTGCAGGTTGGCATCGTCATGACAAAGATTTCTCCGCCAACGCTTTCCACCGAAGCCTTGAACAACAGAGTAATGGCATCCTTGAGCGTAAGGAAAAAGCGAGTCATGCCCATATCCGTAATGGATACCTGGCCTTTTTGGCGAATCTGGTTTTTGAACAGATGCACTACACTGCCGTTTGTGCCAAGCACATTGCCGCCACGCACCGTAACAAACTTGGTTTCACTGTGCAGCAGATTGGCATACACGATTAATTTCTCACCGATCGCCTTGGTCATGCCATAGAAATTCGAAGGATTCGCCGCTTTGTCGGTTGAAATGTAGATTACTTTTTTGACCTTGTTCTCGATCGCTGCTTCTATGACATTCTGTGTGCCGATCACGTTTGTTTTGAGAGCCTCATAGGGCTGATCTTCACATACCGGCACATGCTTGAGTGCAGCCAGATGAAACACATAGTCCACATGCTGGCAAGCCGCAGTCAAAGCATCCTTGTCACGGATATCTCCAATGCGGAACAGCAGGCGAGGGTCCTCGAACTCACGGCTCATGGCTACCTGGCTGGACTCGTTGCGGGAGTAAACGATGATTTCCTTGGGCTGCTGGGGCAGCAGTTGAGCGACAAGCTCATACCCCCATGATCCCGTACCGCCAGTCACGAGTATACGCTTATTTTCAAACATGCATTTTCCCTCCAAGCAGAAATTTAACCACTTTACTGGATACATCTGTTGCCTTGTAACCCTGCGGACAATCCCAGTCATTCGGCAGCTTGATCATCACGTTTACACAGTCCGCAATTCGTGCCGCATCCAGACCAGACACCACGTTGCTGCCGCAGTCCACCGTTTCGGGACGCTCGGTCGTTCGGCGCATCGTCACCGTAGGCACACCCATGATGCAGCATTCCTCCTGCACCGTTCCGCTGTCGGTAAGTGCACAGCACGCATGGCGTTCAAGCATCACAAAATCGAAAAATCCAAACGGCTCGTGGAATTCCACGAGCGGATGCATCTCCAGCTGCAGATGCTCCGAGATTCGAATTGCCGTCCGTGGATGAATGCTGCAAATAACACGCAGTCCATGCTCCTCCGCCACCTGATTGAGCCCTTTCATAATCTCCAGCAGATGAGGGGGGTGATCCACATTTTCAGCGCGATGGGCCGTAACCAGAAAATATTGACCAGACTTCAGCTTGAGCTTTTTCAAAATTTTGCTGGCATTGACCTGATCGCTGTAGTGCTGCATCACCTCATAGATTGGATTGCCCGTCAGCACAATCCGGCGGCTGGGCACACCCTCGCTGACGAGATGTTTCTTGCTCTGCTCGGTGTACGGCATATTTATAGTCGAGATCGCATCAATAACGCGGCGATTTTTCTCCTCCGGCACATCCAGATCGAAGCAGCGATTGCCTGCCTCCATATGAATAACAGGAATCCCCATTCGCTCAGCGAGTACAGCACAGAGAGCACTGTTCGTGTCTCCGAGCAGGAGCAGCTTGTCGGGCTGCTCCTGCTGGATCAGGTCCTCCATCTGCGTAAACATGGAGGACAGCTGCCGCCCCAATGAGGCGGCCTCATCCTGCAGCACGTAATCCGGGGCGCGCAGACCCATTTCTTTGAAAAAAAGACCGCTGAGACTTTCAGTGAAGTTCTGTCCCGTGTGGACCAGAATATGTTTGGACGCGTACTGGTCCAGCTTGGAGATGATCAGGCTGAGCCGAATAATTTCAGGTCTCGTACCCAACACGGTCATGATCTTCATCGTCATCCCTGCCTTCTATCGTGTTTTGGGAACCCCTTTTCCTATCGTCTTTTTGTTTTTTTCTAACGTGTATTGGAAACCCCGGCCTTTATCTGGCACTGGAGCCTTTGCGTATTCTGCGGCTGCGTGTCTTTCTCCCGGGGGAACGTCTGCGTGCGGACCTCTTCGGAGCATCGATACTTCGCCCTGCCGTTTTACGGGCCCTGACACTTTTCTTCCGGGCTCGAACACTCCGCTTCAGCTTTTTAAGCCCGCGCCGGACGGCTAAAATGCCTTTCTTGCGACGGCGCTTTCTCGCTTGGCCTTCGAGCTGGATCCGCTCCTCTGCCTTGTGAGGCTGTATGCCTCCACCATCATGAAGCGCTACCGCTACTGGAGGCAGCGAGGAACGAGGAAGAAGCTGCACAATGCTCTCCGGAAACAACCGCGCCTTGACAAGCGACGGGTCGGGTGACAGCACCGTGCGCAAACCGCCCTCTCCCCATGTCAAGACAGGGCCGTTCGGCGGCTGGATATATTTGAACCATCCGGGAAAACGCAATAACCACTGTGTGACCATCGTATGCAGCTTCACTCGGTAGGTTTCAATACCGTACAGCTTTTCCGCTTCTGTCCGGTTGCGCCATCCGGTATCCGAAGCCAGCTCCGAATCATTCAACAGCGTCATTGCGAGCGTGACGAGCGCTTCACTATCCCCCGGCGGGGCCAAAAACGCACTGCTGCCCACGGATTCCATCAATTCCTTGAGACCACCTTGGGCGAAAGCAATGACGGGTTTGGCAAAATAAAGCCCCTCCAGTGCTGTCATGCCAAAGCCTTCCTTCACCATGCTCGGGATAACCACGATATCCATCGCGGTGTAGGCCAGAGACACATTTTCCTCAAATGTGGTGAAAATAAAGCGTTTTGCATACCCGGAACGTTTTACTCTGGACGCACACTCGTCATAATACTTTTTGTCCGAAGGTGCGCCGATCACCCAGAAGCGACAACGAGGCTGTGTCTCACACAATCGCAGTGCCATATCTACAAAGGGCTTCAAACCCTTGGCATCATATATAAAGGAAGAAATATAACCGATGCAGGTATGCGTGTCTTTAAGGCCAAGCTGCTTGCGTTTGCGCTCACGCAGATGCAGCCAGCGGTCCGGGGCAGGCAGAGACGGTTCCCATGTCGGAGAAATAACCGTAACCCTGTCACTCATCCCCGCCTGTTTGAAGGGCGCCGCTGCCGTCTCTGAAATGCCAACAATCCAGTCTGCGTAACGGCCGATCATCTGAATCGCCTCGGCTGTATGCTCAGTCGTCTGAATAATCTCGGTAATTTTCCAGATAACGGGGATGCCTAACGATTTTGCCGCCACGGCAGGCATCACATTCACGCAGGTATTCGTCAAAATAATATCCGGCTCGTAGCGCTTAAACAGTGAAATTGCATCTTGAAATGCTGGCGTATGCCGCAAATTTTCCGCATCCTGCGCAATGCCCTGATAAGGAGTGTACACACCGTGAAGCATCGGCAGATTACATATATGAACATGTACACCGTACCTTCGTGCAAACCCGGTAAGCTTCCCTTCCTGCGGTGCAACGAGCACACATTCAAAGATCGAATCAATCTCTTTCATAAAATGAAGCAGCAGCTTCTCCGCCCCGGTAATACTGCGAGTGTTGCATACATGTGAAAACAACAACAGCTTTGGTTTCATTGCCATGGCCGCACACGGACCCTGTATACAGACAAGCCGATACAGGGCACTGTGCACACCTCCTCCTGGCCGAGATTAAGGGAATATAATGCTCAACATTTCGTTTATACGTCTGCCATACGTGTGATCCTTCAGCGTCCGCTCCAGTCCCCGCAGAGCAATTTCGCGCCGCTCCTTCTCATGTGCAAGGTAATACTCCACCTTCTCCATCATCTCCTGTGGTGAAGAATACGTCTCGATCTCCACGCCCGGTTTGTAGAAACGAGCCAGATCATCCCGTGCATCGGTCAGCTGCAATGTCGTGCTCGCAGCAATTTCAAATGTTCTCGGGTTCGGCGAAGCCGGTGGAATTTTGACCTGGTTGTTGTTGACTGAATCATCCTCATGGGAACGGTGCAGGTTAATCACAATTTTGGTGCCATTGTAAACATCATTCGTTTCTTGTGGACTCATCCAGCGGCCCAGCTCAATCTTCTCTCCATAGGCTGTATAGTCTGGCAGACGGTCCCACCAGATGCCGTTAAATACCGTGTTGTGTGACATCAGCTGCGGCATGATCGGGTTGAAGAAATACACGCGGTTCCAGTAGGCAGAGCCGATAAAGCTGACATCCCGTTTCAGCGGGGAAGGGGTAGTAATCGGGAAGTAATGGTTGGTAAAGGCTGCAAAAGGCATATAATGCACGGACGCACAGCCATGCTGGCGGTATAATTCCACACAGTTCAGTTCCAGTGTGAACACATGGTCGAAATGCTTCACCATCTCCAGCGTCATATCGGTATAATACGGGTCATCCGTCAGCCAGATTGCCGTCTGAATTCCGGCTTGACGTATCGCATCAATATGCTCGATCGGGATATCCATGCCATCCAGCACAAGCACCAGATCAGGACGTGTTTCCAGCGCAACCTGAGATACCGGCTGACGTGGATCAGATAATGTCACCTGGGCCACCATGCCCTGCAGTGTAGTCATGATCGCTTCATCAATGGGGGAGTATGGGAAGCCTTTCCCCGAAGAAACGTACAGCACGTGAAGCTGCCGGAAGGGCAGCGGCTCTTGTGCACAATTCACAATATAGTTGGCACGGCCGCGCAGGTATCCTTCTTCCTTACCTGCATCAAATCCGGCCCGCTGCCCGTTTTTGCGTGCCTGATCGGCCAGGCTGAGTACAGGTGCATGAAGCTTTCTCGTTTTACGGTGTTTGAGAGACATACTGCCACTCCTTTTTATTTGGGATAAAGTGTTTCCGGTTTCCTCCTTCAAGCAGAAGGAAAGCTACAAATGTCCTAACAACTCGGCCATTCGGCGGTTAAACGTATGACGATTGAGCGTTGTGAGCAAGCCACGCCAAGCCATAGCCTGTCGTTCCTCCTCATGATGCAGATAATGCTGGATTTTGCGCTGCAGCTCTGCCGCTGTCGTGAAGGTTTCAATGTCATACCCGGGACGGTAATAGCGGGGCAGATCTCCGCGAGTATCCGTAATCTGCATCGTGCCGCACGCGCTGATCTCATAAGTGCGTGGATTGATCGAGTTCCCCTCCAGCTGGTGCGTGTTACGATTGTCCTCCCCGTTCTCACAGGTTCTGTGTACATTAATGACAATCTTCGCTCCGTTGTAATAATCCACCGTTGCCGCCGGATCAATCCATCCTTCGTGGATGAACTGCCCCAGCACATCCAGCCGGGCCAGCCGGCTCCACTGACTTCCGGCAATAAACACTTTTTTATCTGCCAGATAAGGAGCGAGCTGATTGAAAAGGTCAATCCGGTTCCAGAAACCAGTGCCGATAAAACAGATATCGTACTGATGCTGCGGCTCTGTACGACGCGGATGAAACATGCCCGGATTTACAGCCAGCGGCATATAAATGACACATTGTGCTCCTTTGTCTCTGTAGAAAGAAACGGCTGCCTCCTCATGTGTAAATACAATGTCATAATGCTGACAGATGGATGCGGTGTCCTCTGTAAAGTAAGGGTCATCGACAAACCATATCGCTGTCCGTATCCCCAGCTCACGGATTCCTCTTACCTGTTCCAGGTGATTCTCGGGAAACACATGCAGACCGTTCATCACCAGAACAACATCCGGCCGATGCTGACCGGCTTCCTGCAGCATCGCTGCTGGCGATCCAACAACGCATTCCCGAACGGACTGCTGCAGTGCCGAGATGACACCCTCATCAATAGCATCGAAACCCTGTGGGATATACAGCACCTTCATGTCCCGCGGGGCTGGCACATATGGCTGTACCCGCTCCATGATGGCCTGACAGCCGCCAAACCTGCGGCCTTCTGCATATCCGCCGCGGTAGGCCGCCTCCGCTTCCGTCAGCGGGCGGTGTCTTCGTTTTGCCACATTCTTCACCCTGTCTTCCTTCAAGGAGATCCCTTTTCGGACTCTCCACGAGATTGGTCTTCCCTCTAAAGGATATGCCCCGGGGTCAGATGCATCATGGACGGGTGTCCTGCAAGGCGCAAAATTGGCGTCTGCCCTCCATGTCCGCCTGCACGGGCATGTCCGCTGCAGCGGTTATGTAAATAACCCGGAGGAATTGTCCCCCGGGTTGTTGCCATACCTGTAAGTTAGTCCTTCAATGCCTGCATTACTGTGCCTTGTAAGCCAATTGGTGTCCGTCCTCGAAACCCTTGGCGAAACCCGCATTGAAGCCTTCGTTGTATGCTTCGTTGTATCCTTGACTGTATGCGTTGTCGGGGTTTGGATCGGTAGGGGTGGTCGGGACGACAGGTTGAACGGCCTTCACATTGCGATGCCGCCGCACCGTGCGTTTCTTTTTTTTCAGCCACGCACTGCGTCCTTTGCCTGTACGTTTATGAACGACACGTTTTGATTTCAGCGCGCGCAGCTTGCGGATTTTGCGCAGCCGGGCGCCACGAGCGACCAAAGCACGTTTTGTTTTCAGCCTGGACTTCTTCTTTAACATATCAGCATTCCTCCTGTAGGTCCCCGGCGGCACGGATGACACACGCGGGGTCTTTGAGCCAAGGCAGACCCGGCTCACCATAACGAATTCGGGAGAGCCTGACGCCTGTGACCATACGAGACATCTCTTCCTGATAGCGACTAAGCAGACGTATATTCTCGGCAAGACTGCGAGCAGATACCTCCGAATGAGACGATACACTGGCTACACTGTCCAGAATACGGGCCAGGGCCTGCTGACTGTGGGCAATGGATTCAATGAGCGCCAGTTTGACCTCCTGCTCACGCTGCAAGAGACTCATTTTCCCATATCCCCGAGATCCATGCCGCCAAACATGCCCCCGTCCATGCCGCTATCTTCGCTGTCATTCTGAACCATAACCGCTTTAAGATTGTTGCATAACCCCGTTTCCATGCGGGTTAAGCCTTCCAGCAGCTCCACCAGCTGCTCATGCATTTTCAGCGGTTCGCCAACCTGATCGCTATGGGTCAAAAAGCTGTCCCCGTTCAGATGATTCAGCGTCCAGTTTCGCACCTTCTCCGCCTCAATCGCCTTCGCCTCCAGAATCAGCGCAATGTTCCACTGCATTTTGGCTGCTGCATCCAGCATCAGAATAAGGCTTTGTTCTCTGCTCATGTTTCATCACCCGCCTTCCGGGCTTATTCTTCCTCCTGCACTGCAATCTCCCGCATGACCTGGGTCAGCGTCTCGGCCACAGCTTCTTCCAGGTCAGCCAGCCCCCCCAGGTAGGAGATGATGCTTTTGTTTATCTGTCCCGAGCTGTCCAGCAGCCCCTCAACCCCGTCCAGCTCCGGCTCGATATCGGGCAAATGATGGATAATTTCCGACATGCGTACAGCAACCTGACGTTTGGCATCCAATACCCTTGCGATCTGCTGATGGGAATGGGCGATATGTGTAATAATTTCATCAATTTTGCTCTGCATGGTGCTCCTCCTTTCGGGTCAAGGCCTGCTTCCCCACAGAAAAAACCGGCCTATCAGCATTTGCCTGTTACAACATATGCCGGGCCGGGATCGTCAGTTACTACAGCTTGCGCCTATATCGTGAAATGAAATAACACCATTCCGCAGCGTACCGACTGAGAAATTGCCGGGCGCGTTCCTGCTGCGGTCTGCTGAATACATCCTCCGTCGCCCCTTCCTCCACAATACTGTCTGCGCCTCACCAACAAGCTCTGGATGATGAGCCGATGTCGGTTCATCGAGTAGGATGAGCTAGGCTAGAGGTATTCTGCAAGCAAAAAAGCCATCCCCTCAATATGAGGAGCATGGCTCTGTTTCGTGTATTATCCAGTTTCTGTCGTTTGTCATCTATTCGTGAATCATAGGAGCAGTGTCTATCTTCGGCTGGCCCATTTGATTTTACGTGCCACTTCCACCCGCTGCAGTTGTAACACGCCGATTCGCTCTTCAAACTTTTTGCGTTCATCCACCGAATGCGCGGCATGAATCTGATGACATAGACCTGTCAATTTGCTATTGATGTAATCGAATCTCATCCACAATTCTTCTTCGGGCGTATGCTGCTGCTCCGGTGCAATTTGAAATATTTTGAGCTGCTGGATAAGGGACTGGCGCCATTCCTGATCTTGAATTTGGATGGCAAAATGCAAAAGATCCAGATAATCATCGATTTGCAACGATATGTCGCAATCAGGTTTAGTGTTCATCGTCGTCTCTCCTTATTTCAATGCTTGGCTGGAATCAGTTACCTCCTATTTTACAGGAACAAGCCCCCTGAAAGCGAGTACTGAACAGCAGAAATTTGGAAAAAAATTTGTTTTTTTTCCGCGAAAAGGGCTTTACTTTTCCAATATGATCAATTTCATTGCACCTGAGGACATATGTCTTGTAATTCATAAGAAAAACCCGCCATTGGAGAACAGTTCTCCAAGCGGGTTACAGGCAAATCTATGATGATTTTTGGTAATCACGCTGCTGTCTCGTCATCAGTAACATCAGAAATGAAATGATAATAATGGAAATGGTCCAGGCCCAGGCCATGGTCTGATTTCCTGAATCGACAGCTACATATATAGCCGTGGGTACGGTCTGTGTTTTGCCAGGAATGTTGCCCGCAATCATCAAGGTTGCACCGAATTCACCCAGAGCGCGAGCAAAGCCCAGAATAAATGCGGTCATCAGTGCTCTGCCTGCAAGCGGCAGCGTAATGTATCGGAATACCTGCCACTCATTCGCTCCGATAGAGCGTCCTGCATCTTCCAGGTCCCGATCGACCCCGTTAAAGCCGGATTTCATCGTCTGGTACACCAGAGGAAAGGCCACCACTATCGAAGCAATTACAGCTGCCCACCACGAGAAAATGACTGGAGCCGAGAAGATCGCTTCGATCCAGCGACCGAGCAAACTTCTACGGCCCAGCAGCACCAACAGCAGGAAGCCAACGACTGTTGGTGGCAGAACAAGTGGAAGCATAAGCAGGGTCTCCAGAAACACTCTGCCTCGAAAGGAAGCACGGGACATTTTCCAGGCAACGGCCACGCCAATCAATAATGCAGCAATGCTGGATAGCAGCGCCACCTGCAGGGACAAGCGCACTGGTGACCAGAACATGGACCAGTCGATTGCATTTATATTCATTGCGGGATCGTGAATCCGTATTTAGCGAAAATGTCCAGCACTTCCGGTGTTTGCAGATAGGCATAGAATTGTTCGGCCTCTGTACGGTGCTTCGTGTCCTCAATAATGCCAAGCGGATAGTTCGCCGGGGTATAACTGTTTTTGTCCACTTCAAATGCAATTTTCACCTGCTTGGAGGTCAGTGCATCGGTTTTGTACACAAAGCCTGCATCCGCATTGCCTGTTTCGACATACTGCAGCACCTGTCTGACGTCTTTCCCTTGCACAAGCTTTTTCTCAAGCTGATCCCACAGCTTCGCGTTGGTCAGAGCTTCTTTTGCATATGTTCCAGCGGGCACACTCTCGGGAATGCCAATGGCTACCGTTTTGATGGCGTCATTAGCCAGGTCCTTCTCACTGGTGACTGTACTTGTCCCATCTGCGGGCACGATGGCTACCAGTGAGTTTTGCAGCAGATTTTTCTGGTCTGTGGATGCGATCAGATGTTCATCGACCAGAGCCTTCATATTTTTAGCTGAAGCCGATACAAAAATATCTGTGGGTGCTCCTTGCTCAATCTGCTGCTGCAGCGCACCCGAAGCCCCGAAGTTAAAATTCAGGCTGATGTTGGGATGTGCCTGTTCATAGCTGGTTTTGATCTCTGTCATGGCATCGGTCAGGCTTGCTGCCGCCGATATCGTTAGCTCGACTTTTTCCTTGGATTCTGACGTAGCTGGTGATGTACCCTCACCAGATGCTGCTGGTGTAGAGGCTGCAGTCTGGTTAGTCGCGGATGATGCATCCGGCTTCTCTGTTGCCGAACTGCCGTTTGCCCCGCAGCCTGCCAGCACAAGTGCGAGACTTAGTGATATAACTCCAAGTAAGGTTCCAGCTCTCTTGTTCATTCATTCTCCCCCAAAGTTATGTTTAGTTATAACTAGTTATATTTAATTATAACTAATTATACACAGAACGTTTAAAATGGAAAGGTGAATGGCATCACATTTTTCTTGAAGAGTACTGGGAAGGATGCAGTTACAAACTACACAGGTTTATGTTTACCTTCAGATACAGGTTTATGAAGACCTTTAAATAGTGGTATAGTACAAGAAACGTCTGCATCTAGCAGCATCAGTATCGGATCGATAACAACCCGTTCAGGAATGATTTCGGGTGCAACTTCTGTTATCCTGCTTGCAATAAACACATTGCATGAAACGCCGGAGTTTTACGGCCTTATCATATAAAGGGAGGTTCTTCACTCATGACGGAGGAGCAATCCTACACAACCGAAGACATTGCCAAGATGCTTAAAATATCGAAACTGACCGTCTATGATTTGATCAAAAAGGGAGACCTTGTCGCCTATCGGGTAGGCAAACAAATGCGCATTGACGCCACAGATCTGGAAGCCTATAAACGCCGCTCCAAGCAGCTTCAGTCCCCGACGCAGCAGTCAACAGGCGTGAGCGGCTCAGGCGTGAATCAGCAGGCTGCTGGACCCATTGGAACACAGGAGCAGCATACCAGCTCGAATATACTCGCGGGGCAGGGGGAGGTACAGTATGCAGCTCATACAATCGGGGCAGCAGTGTCGTCTGCTTCGCAGATGGCTCCTTCTTCGTACGTCAACTCTCCAGCTGGTTTCGGACAGAACAGCGCCGGTGCAACACGCCATCTGGTCATTACGGGTCAGGATGTCAGCCTGGATATTCTGATGCGTCACATCGAAAAACAATCAAGAGACATTCGTCCATTGCGCTCCTTTATGGGTAGTCTGGACGGTCTGATCTCAATGTATCGCGGCGAGTCCGATCTGGTCAGCACACATCTACTGGATGGAGACACTGGAGAGTACAATCTGCCATATATCCGCAAAATTTTAACAGGCTGGTCATACGTCGTTGTAAATCTGCTGACCCGTCCTGCGGGTCTGTACGTTCCGCGTGGTAATCCTCTTCAGTTAAATGACTGGACCGATTTGAACAGGGCAGGGCTACGCCTTGCGAATCGTGAAAAGGGCTCGGGAGCCCGGGTACTGCTGGATGAGCAGCTGCGGCTGAATGGAATATCAACTGCGGAGCTGCTCGGGTATGATGTGGAGGAAACAAGCCATATGGGCGTGGCAGCCAAAGTCAGCTCCGGCGAAGCCGATGTTGGTATAGGTATTGAAAAAGCCGCCCGTCTTGTGGGAAAGGTTGATTTTATCCCGCTCGTTCAAGAGAGATATGACCTGGTTATGCTACGAAAACACGGCAACGAGGCCTGGATCGAGTCGGTGCTGCGTATCCTGCAATCTCTGGAATTCCAGCAGGAGCTGAAGGCATTTGAAGGATACGATGTATCCCGTACGGGTGAGATTTTATATGAGGCATAGCTGTAGAAGTGAGGGCCTGTAGGTGGGGGGACGGACTGTGTAGTTACTCCGCTCCCTGGCAGTATCTCACTCCTGACACTAAGTTACTCCACGCCCCCGCACCACCTCACTCCCTGTATCCAAGTTACTCCACTCCCTCGTACACTTCGCTCCTGACACTAAGTTACTCTACTCTCTCGCACTTCGCTCCTGTCGCTAACGAATCGTAGAAGGCTTATTTCCCCCATTCTCACGTTTAGAAAAATCTAACGATTCCTACAAACCTTATTCGGCTCAATTTCAACATTTTCCCTACGAAAACCGCTATTTTCAGCAAAATAGCGCTTCTACGAATCGTTAGAATTCAAAACTAGCTAAATCCGGGCAAATAGCGTTCCTAGGAATCGTTAACAATTTACTCCTTACTTGATCGTGCTTTGGTGAGTTTATTTTGACACAATATGATGTTGTGCATATCAGTCCTCCCTAACGCCAAGTTACTCCACTCTTCTGCACCACCTCACTCCTGACACTAAGTTACTCTACTCTCTCGCACACTCCACTCCTGACGCTAAGTCACTCCACTCTCTCGCACACTTCACCCCTAACGCCAAGTTACTTCCCTCCCTCGCACCATCTCACTCCTGACGCCAGGTTGCTCCGCTCCCACACCACTACCTCACTCATGACACCAGTTACTCCACTCTCTCACCATCTCACTCCTGACGCCAAGCCACTCCACTCTCTCGAAGCACCTCATTCCCTCTCGCTGCTCAGTTACCTTAATGTCACTGTAATCGCATCATCTCACTCTTACCGCCAACTGCGCATCGCATTCCTAACTTCTCCCGGCAACAACAAAAAGAGGACCCCCATCGTAATCCACGATTGCAGTCCCCTTAACAAATTTAGCTGCCAAATGACATCAACAGGACTGACCATCTTATCCTGCTGACTTATTCCCGATGACCAGCCCCACACATACGCCCTATAATTCCACTCTTACTATCACTCTTACTTTCATTTATAAACACACCATTCCGTAAGGCTTACCAGCTGGATTTGGTCACACCCGGGATTTGTCCTTGATGAGCCATCTCACGGAATTTGATCCGGGATACTTTGAATTTGCGCAGATATCCACGCGGACGGCCTGTCACTTCACAGCGATTTTTCAATCTTGTTGGTGAAGCGTTACGAGGCAGCTTCTGCAAAGCCTCATAATCTCCTTTTTCCTTGAGCTCCCTGCGCAGCTCTGCATACTTTGCCACTATAGCCTGACGCTGCTTCTCACGTACAACCTTTGATTTTTTAGCCAAATTCTCCAGCTCCTTTATCGTTTGAATAATGTGATATTTCATAAAATGTACACCTGACGCTCCGTGCGTTCTAAGCCAATTCACTGTTCACGTATAGCTCAGCCAACTCAGTCCTCATTACATGACTTCTACAGGCCAAGGCAGCGGGTTCTCAAAATGTCCCCAATCCGTCAGCATCTCTTCATCGCTGAGCAGGCATTGGTCCAGTTCATCCTCGATAATGGAACGCTCCATATCTATGCCGATCATCACCAGCTCCGTTTGGCGATCGCCCCACCGGGCATCCCATTTGGCAAGCATATCAGGCTCGGTCCGCAAAATTTCTGCTTGATCTGCTTCCGGCAGCGCGGCCACCCAATGCCCCGCAGGTCCGAATTGAATAGAGGGCCCCGCCTGGCTCAAGCTGGCAGCCACATCCCCTTCAGCAGCAAGCCACACCAGCCCTTTGGCACGCACGATCTCTTCCGGCCAATAACTCATGAACTCAGCCAGACGGGATGGATGGAAGGGCTTCCGGCGGCGATATACAAATGATCCAATACCGTATTCCTCGGTCTCTGGTGTATGGGTTTCCTTTTCCAGCTCCTGTATCCAGCCAGCCGACATGCTCACCTTCTCAAAATCAAACCGGCCCGTGTTCAGAATCTCCACCGGATTCACCTGTCCGTTTACCGTGCGAACGATCTTCGCACTCGGCTGCAGCTTGCGGATTATGCCTTCCAGCTTCTGCAATTCCGCCTCTTCCACCAGATCACATTTGTTCAACAGCAATACATCACAGGTTTCGATCTGGTCAATGAGCAGGTCAACGACATCACGGGTATCTTCCTCCCCGGTCGCCTGATTGCGATCCAGCAAGCTCTGTCCCGAAGCATAATCATGCCAAAAGCGATTGGCATCAACAACAGTGACGAGACAATCCAGCTTCGCCAGACGAGTCAGATCAATGCCTGTCTCTTCATCGGCGTATGTAAACGTCTGTGCCACCGGAACAGGTTCACTGATGCCTGTCGATTCAATCAGGATGTAGCCATATTTGCCCTCGTTCACCAGCTTCTCAATCTCCTGCATCAGATCATCGCGCAACGTGCAGCAGATACAGCCGTTAGACATCTCCACCAGCTTCTCTTCTGTACGCGAGAGCGTTGCTTCACCTTTGACCATCGCCGCATCAATGTTGACCTCGCTCATGTCATTTACGATCACAGCGACCTTCAAGCCTTGCCGATTGTGAAGCACATGATTTAGAACCGTTGTTTTACCTGATCCCAGATAACCGCTAAGAACGGTCACCGGTATTTGCTTTTGCGTCATGAAAATCGACTCCTTATAGTTGCAGTTCATCTTTATAGATGATATTTAATAGTAATTATTACGATTAACAACAATGACTATAATCCTGTTTGACACCATTGTCAAATCTTTTTTCGTTCCTGCCCTAAAAAACAATGTAAAAAAAGCTTACGATTTCTGCCTGCCTAATCGCATCCCCCATGCGCTTTAGCAAAGCTTCATCATAAGCCTGTTCTAAAAGTTCCTATAAATATGCTTATTCAAAATTCATACTCTTGCTCTTATTTATACTTTTGCTGTTATTCACACTCACACTCATACTTTTAATCATATTTCATGTTCGTATTCCTATTCGTATTCGTCCACCTCTCTAGTGAGCCTGCCTGCGCTCCTGCACTAGCTCACCCTGTTTAAAATGAGGGCGCATCCGCCCTGCCCTCCATCTGCTGTCTGCTAAGCACCACTACGATTAAAGCTATTACAGAGAGCAGCGTACAGACGGTAAACATGACCGAATACGAGCTGATCTGCACCACAACACCCATCGCCAGCCCGCCAAGCGAGAAGCCCAGATCATAGGAGGACATGAAAATGCCCATAAGCACATATCTGGAATCCGCAGGCAGTACAAAGGACAGATATGTCGTTAGGGTCGGATACAGCAAGGCCAGTGCAAAACCGCTAAACACCGCAGCCACATAAACCACTGGCCCAATGCTATCCATCAGGCTAAGCAGCAGCGTTCCCAGCGCAGCACTAAGCATAAGCCCCGCCATAAGCCATGTATTCCAGCTGCCGTCCGACGGGATTTTTTTACGCAAAAGAAAACGGCACAGGATCACAACGAGGCCCTGGATCGTCAGAAAAAGTCCGGCACTCGCTGCACCTGTCGATACCATATAGAGTGGAAGAAAGGTCGCTGTTGCGCCAAATACACAGGAGGCAAACAGCATCACCACACTGCTGACAAGCAGCGGTGTACTGCGCCAGATGCCGCTGAACGAGCGCAGCATATCGCCCAGCGTATACGTTTTGTTCTGCACGGTGCTCTGCGGCAAATCCACCTTGTATCCGAGCAGCAAGGGAAGCACAGCCAGTCCGATCATCAGCAGTGTAAACGCCAGCTCGCTGGCATTTTGCCAGATCTGCACGGCCAGAACCGGAATAACCAGCGAGGGCACCATCGTAAACAGCGTGTACATCGACAGCCCCTGCGCCCGATCCTTGTCTTCCAGTCTCTCCACAATTCCCGCCTGCATCGTCATCGAAAAAAATGCAGTTGCTACGCCTTGCAGCGCCCGCAGCCATAGATACGTGTCCACACCAGTCACGATAAACAGCAGCAGCGTTCCGGCATGCAATATTAGCAGCCACCGCATCACGCGCAACGGCCCATGCTTGCCCAGCATCTGTGCTGCAAACGGCCGCAACAGCATACAGGTGAACATGTAGCTGCCCATCATCAGACCGATCTCAGCCTGATTTAACCCGGATGCCTCACTTCGCAAGGGCAGAATAATGGTCAAAGCCGCGTTCGCAGCAAAAAATAAAAAAGCCAGCATATAAAATCCGATAAACGAAACGGATACCGGATTTAATTTTCTACTGGTCGTAGTTGTTACAGAAGTTGAAGCTTTCAAAATTTCCATACCTGCTTTCTCTATCACATACATACGCTCTCTATGACCTGACTGTATTCCTCAATCCTCTGTCACATGCCTGCACCGGGGCGAACAGTTCAAGAAACTCACAGTAGCCTTGTCCGCCGTTCATAGGCAAAAAATATCATCACCGCTCCTAGAATAGCACAGATCATATACATAAATGAATAGGAAGAGATATCTGCAATCGGTCCCATGATGACACCGCCCAGAGAGATGCCCAGATCCGCTGTGGCAATAAACAGACCCATCAATACGTTGCGATTCAGCTTCGGCAGGACAAAGGACAGATACGTCGTCAGCGTCGGGTACAGAATCGCTTGAGCGATGCCCATCAGCACAGCACCAGCATAGAAAAAAATCATGCCGCCCGTCACCGAAAAGCTTACACACTGCGAGGCAATCGCAAGCAGGAGCATCGTTCCCATCATAAACGGCGAATGCCATCGCCCATCCGAAGGAATGCGTTTGCGAAGTACAATGCGCGCCAGCACCACCGTACCCGCCTGAAGCATCAGATACACCCCGGCATGGCCGCCCTGAATTTGACCCGCATACAGCGGGATAAAGGTGGTGACCGCACCAAATACAACGGAAGCACTCAGCATCAGCAGACTGGAGCGAAACAGCAGCGGATTAAGCACAAGCTGTGCGAAGGATTGCCACATGTTCACGTTCTGCGCAGATGCATCTGCCGGGTGCGGCTGCTCTTTATTTTTTTCCATTTTGGCCGTGTAGCCAAATATGCCTGTACAGACAGCTATTCCGATCAGTACTACTGTAAAATAGTTCATGCCTCCCGCCTGCCACATGGCTAAAGCCAGTACCGGGCCAACAATGCCCGGAATATAACTGAACAGCGAATAATACGAAATGCCCTGCGAGCGGTCTTTCTCCGGCAGTGCATCAATGATGCCAATCTGCAGCGCCATGGAAAAAAAGGCCGTGGATACCCCTTGCATCATGCGGGCAATCAAATAAACGCCCAGCCCCGTAAATGTATATAAAATCAAGGCCAACCCGTTAATAATCAGAATGATCCGCAAAATTTTAATCGGACCGTGCTTTTGAATCATTTTGCCCGCCCAAGGTCTGAAAAACATCGTGGTGAACATATACGCCCCCATAATCACTCCTATGGTTGTACTGTTTGCACCGAGAGATGCCCCCTGTAGCGGAATGATCACATTTAGAATCGCATTGACACTGAAGTACAAAATCACCAAAATGTACAAGCGCAAAAAAGGCCAGGACATCGCGCCATTCACAACATTACTCCTCCTCCACACAAAACCGTTCATCCTCGCATCCAAGGCTATATAGGCTGAACTAAAGACACGTGACACAGTCCAGTCCGAATGACAGAATAACCTTGTAAAAGTATCGTTCAACTTCGATCGATCGCTGCCCGGGCAGCTAGAACGAGATTTGATGCTTTAATAATTTTCGTGCATAGTCGGACTGGACATGCTTCAACTGTTCAACCGCAATCGTCTCCTCAACCCGGCCCTCTCTGAAAAAAACAAACCTGTCACAGATATAGGCCGCTGCCTGAATATCATGTGTAATAAAAACAAAGCTCATCTTGTACAAACTTTTCAACGTTTTCAGCAATTGCAGCACCTGAATCTGAACCGACACATCCAGCGAGCTGACCGCTTCATCCAGCACAATGCACTTCGGCTCTGTCGAGATCGCTCTTGCGATACAGATTCGCTGGGCCTCCCCGCCCGACAGCTCATGAGCATATTTGAGCCGGTACGAAGGGTCCAGTCCAACCTGAGCAAGCAGCATATCCACTTTCGCCGCTGCCGCCTTCTGAGGGCTTAGTACAGATTCGTGATTTCGCTGCTCCAACCGGTGTCGCTCTTTCACCGACTTGAGCTGTCCCCGCTCCGTCTTTTGCGGTCCGTGCTCTATCATTTGCTGTCCCGGCCCTGCTTTTCGCTGCGCCTTCATGGGCTCCATAATGGCATCCTGCACCGTGAGAAATGGATTCATCGAAGACGTATAGTTTTGAAAAACTGCGCTGATTCGCCCCATCCGAACCCGGCGATCCATCACGTCCCGGCCCCCGAATCGAACGATTCCTTGATCCGGCCTTTCGAGTCCGAGCATGAGACGCCCCAGTGTCGATTTGCCGCTGCCGCTCTCACCGACAATGCCCAGACACTCACCTGGACGGCATTCCAGAGTCACCTTTTTCAGCACCTGCTGTCGCTGCTTCGAGAACATGCCGCCCTGCACATATGATTTTTCAACCTGCTCTACCGTAAGCATTTACGATCCCTCCTGCATGATAGCTTTGAAATGATCGCTTAGCTCCTGCCTGGTGGATACAAGGTAACGGGTGTACGCATGCGCTGGCTCCTGCAATACAGACTGTATGCTGCCCTGCTCGACAATGCTTCCATCCTTCATCACCATCACATCATCCGCCACCTTCCGAACTACACCAAGATCATGCGAGATAAAAATCATGGAGCAGCCTATGCGCTCCCGCAGCTGAATCAATTGCTCCAGCACCTCATATTGGGAGATAGTGTCCAGCGCTGTTGTTGGTTCATCCGCAATGATCAGTTCCGGCTCCAGCACAAGGGCGAGGGCAATCATCATTCGCTGCAGCATGCCGCCAGACAGCTGATGCGGATATTGGTTCAGAATGTCCTTCGGGTTCTTGAGCATGACCCGTTCCATGGCTTGATGCATTTTGCGCTCCAGTTCACGGGTGTTCCAGTTATAGTGTGTTTGTAAGGTCTCCCGGATATGGACTCCAAGCACACAAGAGGGATCGAATGCACTCATGCCCTGCTGCATAATCATACACAGATGTCTGCCTCTTCGGCGCCGCATCTCCTGTTCCGGGAGCAGCTGGAGGTCTTCGCCCTGAAACAGCATCGTTCCCGACTGACGCATATTGGGTTTGTTCAGCCGCATTAAGGCCCGGCAGGTGACCGACTTGCCGCTGCCACTTTCCCCAACGATGGCCAGGCAGCTTCCTTGTCGGACCTCAAATGAGCTGTCATGGATAATCGTTCGATCTGTCTGCGTGTCCCACACCTTGAGGTGTTTAACCTCGACTATATTCATAGACAGCCTTTCTCACCTCTCTTCCATGAGACGGGTCCGGCTTCCCTTGTGAAGTCATTAATTTCGGATCAAGGGCCACCTGAAGGGCATCCGACCAAAAATTAAAAGCGGACACAACAACAACAATCGCGAGTCCCGGAGCCAGCATCAATTCAGGTCTGGAGAACATGACTTCTCTGGCTTCATTCAGCATCATGCCCCATTCGGCATGGGGAGCCTGAATGCCCAGCCCCAGAAAGGAAAGTCCCGATACCTGCAGCATCATCGAACACATTGCACTGCTGGAAATCACCGCAATATCGGCAAACGTCACCGGAATGATATGCCGTGTAATAATTCGCATATTGGATATGCCTGAAGCTTTGGCAAATTTCACGTACTCCATTTCCGAGAACTGCATCACAGATGTACGAATGACACGGGCAAACCAGGCCCATTTCATACAAACAAACGCGATCAGAATATTTTCCAGTCCCGCCCCCAGAATCCCGACAACCGCAAGGGTCATGACGTAACCGGGAAACGACAGCATAACATCACAGATTCGCATCAGCCACGCATCCACTTTGCCCTTGAAATAACCTGTGGCAAACCCGGCGACTGCACCCGCCAGCACCGAGAAGCCCAGCGCAGCCAGCACCCACAGCACACTTGGACGAATGCCATAGATCAGCCTGGATAACACACATCGGCCCAGATGGTCATTGCCTAACAGATATGACCAGGACGGCGAGGCGTAGCGAAGCTTCATATTGACCGCACCGGGATCATGGGGAGCGACAAGAGGAGCAAATAATCCTAGGGCAATCGTCAAAACAATAATGGCCAATGAGGTAACAGCCAGCTTGTCACGGCTCAGATTTTTGAATAGTCGCATCGCATCAGAATTCCTTTCTCAAACGGGGATTCAGCGCAGCATTGATCATATCGGAGAACATGTTGAACAGCACAAACGTTACCGCCAAAATAAGCACATACGCCTGAATGATCGGGAAATCCCGGCTCAGAATTGCCCTTACACTTAACCGGCCAAGGCCGGGCCATGCAAATACATTTTCAATGACCACCGTACTGCCCAGTATAATCGGGATCGCCATACCAAAGATCGACACAGCCACCTGCAAGGAATTGCGCAAAATATGCAGCATGACCTTCCGCTCACTCAGACCGCTTGCACGGGCATAGAACACATAATCTTCATTCATATTGCTCAGCATGGCACTGCGAACCGAGCGGAAATAAATGCCCGTATAACTCACCGTAATCACCAGCACAGGCAGAATATAGCTGCGATAAGAATCCATACCGCTGGTTGGAAGCAGATCCAGCTTCACGGAAAAATACCAGATGAGCAGCGCCGCAAGCCAGTAGGAAGGCATTGCTGTCAGGAAAAAGGAAACCCCTCGGACCGATCGATCCAGCAGTTTGCCTTCTTTTAATGCACTGAGTACACCAAGCAATACAGAGAACAGGATGATGAAAACAGAAGATACCAGGGTCAGCTTTAACGTATTCAGCAAAGCCGGCCCGATCAAAGACCACACTGACTCACCAGATACATACGAATGTCCAAAATCGAACTGCACAACGGCCTTCATCCAGTCCAGATATTGAACGAGGAAAGGCTGGTTAAAGCCCAGCGCTTCGTTCGTTTGGGCGATCAGCTCGTCGGTAATCTGCGGTACATCCTGCGCCTGCAGCACTACCACAGCCGGGTCAAGAGGTGACAGACTGAGCAGCAGAAAGGTAATCAAGGATATGATGATCAGCATCGGGATGGTTAACAGCAATCGTCTCGCAATGTAACTTCCCATGGTCCTCTCCCCCTACTCGAATTTCATCTTTTCAAAAGGCAGTTCATACTGTGTCTGCTTAAAGGTAATCCCCCGCAGATTTTTCGGAGCAACAACAGTCACACGACCATGGGTAAGCGGAATAAAGACGGCTTCATCATGCACGATTTTCAGAATATCGGCATACAAGGCCTTTCTGGATTGCTCATCCGTGGAGCTCATCACCTCATCGATTTTACGGTACAGCTCATCCGCTTCCGCAATACCACTGGTGGTATGCTTGTATGAGGAATCTGATGTAAACGCAGCAATGGTGCTCTGTGGATCGTAGGCCAGTCCCCAGGTCTGGTTAAATAACAGATCATATTCCCCGGTCGCTCTGCGATTGGCGATGGAAGAGGACTCTTCTCCTACCAGGTCGAGCTGCATGCCGATTTCCTTCATCTCATACTGGATCAGCTCGGACTGCGTTTTTTGCGAAGAAGAGTTGCTGTCATAATACAGCTTCATCGCGAGTAGTTGACCGTTTTTCTCCCGTACGGTCTTGCCTTCAGCCAGCTTCCAGTCTGCCTGCTCCAGCAGCTGTTTCGCGACTTCCGGGTCATACGCTCTGATCTTCAGGCCCACATCGGCATAGTTCACGTTGGATGAGAATAGAGTGTCTGCCACGGTCTGCGTGCCGTTAAAAATATCCTTGCTGATTGTTTCGCGATCAATGCCAGTCCACAATGCCTCTCGCACAGCCTTGTCATGCACCGGGCTATCCAGCTTGCTGCTGTTCGCTACAATCATGGCTGTATTCATGGCATCACTTCGCACCACCTGATACTCGCCGGAAGCAGCAAGCTGGTCCATTGCCGCTACATCAATGCTGTCCGCTCCGCGGTCATCGGTGAATACAACGTTGATCTCCCCCTTCTGCAATGCCAGATATGTCGTTTCTCCAGCCGGAAGCACCTTGGCTGTAATCTTCTGAATCGCAGGTGCACCGCCCCAATAATCCGCATTTGCTTCAAACGTAGCGTTCTCCTCAACCTTATGTCCGGTCAGCTTGTATGGTCCCGTTCCATGGAAGCCGCTCACTCCATCTTTGGTTCCGCCATTTTTGAAATCCTTGGGCGAGATGAACACATACGGTCTGGTCATGGACAATTCCACCAGCGTTGGATAGTATGTATCGGACAACACAAGCTGCAGCGTATATTCATCCACAACTTTAATATCCTTGATTTTGGTGGAAAGCTTGATCCAGGAATGCTTCTCGGCATTGGTCTGAACCGCTTCTATATTTTGTTTGACCGCCTCGGCGTTAAATGGCTCGCCATCATGGAATTTCACATTTTTCCGCAGATGAAAGGTATAGGTCTTGCCATCCTCCGAGATATCCCATGACTCTGCCAGTAGCGGCTTGATGCCGTCCTTGGTGTTCTCCACCAGCGACTCGTAAACCATTCCTTGCGCAGGCATGGAGCCTGGGTAGAGATGTGGATTCATATCATTAATATCTTTGGCAGAGGCGTAGATGATTTCATTACTCGTCTGGCTGACTGCCGATGCTGCCGGAGCTGCCGGGGCCTTCTCCTCCGTTGCAGTTTGGGCACAGCCCGAGATGATCGCAATGACAGTGACCAATGACACGATACGTTTGAAAGCATTTCTTTTTGTCATAACCTTTCCCCCTGGTGAGCAAGTTACATTCAAAATTTACACCATACCACTTCGTGGTCAGAACAACCTTCCGATCGCCGTTATCCCCAGATTTCAGGAATCCATTTCCAAGGGGGAAATCCGGGGATAAATACGAGCACTTCGTTTCTTCAGGTTTTTTCTGCCCTCTCCGTTTCGGTGTAAAACTAAATTCAACTTGCATTTTTTATATCAAATCAATCCTTACTGCCATTTAGCGCACTGCAGATCATACGAATATCCTGTTGAAACGACTGGATTACAAATGCTGTAGACAGACGCTGATCCGGGTGTGCACGGGCCGTTTCCTGAAGCTTTGCTTCGTATATGGCTATAAAATGGTCAATCGCAGGGCAGCTGACCTGCACATGTCTGGCAATGCCCTGAATGATTTTGATGCGGTAGTAATCCTCCTTCGGCATTCTCGGAACGTCGAGCTCTCCCTCGCGGTTCGTAAATATGCGGCGGAACGGCACAGCAGAGAAGTCGAAATAGGCTCCGGCAGCATCCGGCTCCGAGAACGGATCAATCAATAACGAGGCGTAACGTATGTATAATAGAAATTCCTGATGAATCGCCTGCAATTGATCAAATTCCTCGATATCATGACGCGATAAACTCTCTAATCGAACCGGGTAGTTGTCATCCGTCATGAACTGCAGCAGATTGATTCCCTGAATATGGAGTCTGTCCGTAATCTGCGTAATCTCCTGCCATTGTTCCCGCATGCTGCGAATTAACGCAGGTGTAATCGGGCCTTCGGGATACAGCTTGTAAACATATTTTTGTACGCCCTGCTCACCGAAGATCGCCTCCAGTGAGAAAGCATTCATAAACAACGGTGGATGAACGTATAACGAAATATTTCGCGTTTCAGCCTCCAGCGGGGAAGACATCACGCCGAGTGCAATATGCAACCGCTCGAACAGCTCGCGTAATTGCTGCACATAAGCTGAAGAGGGCACAGTGGAGCCAATATATACCTTCCTTTTCACTCCTGTAGTGATAACCTGATTCGACGGATGTTCATGCAACCAGCGCGTATCTCCCAGATACGTGGAGAAGCTGATAATCTCCGCCTCTGCCCCCCGTTGCTGCAAATATTGGCTCACCAGCAGACTGGAACCAAACGTCGGTGAAACGAGAATAACGCATTTCAGTTGCTTTATGAATGCATCATCTATTTGCTGCAATACATCGATATAAGCATCGGTTGTGACAGCCAGAACCAGCGTCTGCCATTCTCCTGCCAGTGTGTTGTACCCCCGGAATACCTGATCCACGATACACTTTCCTGCCAAGGCACGATGCTTTTCATTTTGTATGGTCACTTGAACCTGCTGCCCACTCTGTTCCAATGCTGCATAAAAGGCTGCTGACCGCACCGATTCCCTGCCCGCCAGGCCAACGCGGCAATCAAGATCATTTTTGAACGTAATAGCCAGCTGGATGGACGCAGGACCTGTGCCGCATAACAGAACTCGTTGAATGCCGCTCATTGCTCATATCTGCCTCCCTTACATACTTTTCTGGTATAACGCAATATCGAACACATCATGCGGGCGCAAAATGTTATCTGCGAGCCTCCACTTCCGGCCGTCCGTCTCCCGCATCGGATAATTGAACAGCGATTTCAACTGATTGCCGTAGCGCATCGCCACGACCACCTGTGCATTGGTCAACGCATGTAATTGATCAAGCAGTTCGTATTTATTGGCTACGGTTGAGCTGAAAATGATATGGGTGGCTTCCCGGGTATATGCCAGATCCTCCAGCAATGACAACTCCAGGCGAATGTTTAATTCTGACCCAAGCGTCTGCACAACTTTCCGCCCTAGCGTAATTGCTTCTGCATCAATATCAATGCCTATCACCTGTGCTCCGGTGCGCCGTGCAATCAGCAGCGGGGTCATCGGGAAGGAACCGGAACCGACCAGCAGCACCTTCGAATCAGGCGTCACCTGAAAGCTGCCAAACTCTTTGTCGATACACTCTTCAATATTTTTAAAATAATCCGCAATCTGCACTTCTCCATCCTGCAGCTTCAATGCCCGGTACTTCTCCATAATCGCTACACACCGGGCTGATTGATCTCTAAGTTCCTGAATCAGCGGTTCAAGCTCCTCCAGCTCTGACGGTCTCAACATGTTCCAAGCGTGCCGATGATCCGCATCCGTCACAAAACGGGAATAATTATTAATAACTGTCTCCAGCTCGGAGCTGTGCTCAAGCGTCTGGTCATACCTGACCGCAAGATTGCTGAACTGTGAAGCGAATTCGGTAAGCCTTGTCTCAAAGTGGATTAACGTGATCAATAGTGTCTCCTCCTGCATCTCGTTATCGTCACACCGTGCTGCCAGATTTAAGATTAAAAGCTTCACTCAGATACGTTGAAGGTTTAAATGGAGAGTTATGCTCATATACTCGCCATACTTCTGCTCCGCTCCAGCGGAGCATCAATAAAAGCGGTTCCGTGAGCTACAATTCCAACATTGCCCTCGATCTTAATTGCCTTCACACCTGCTGTATTCCACTGGGCAGTCACCTTCATTACACCTCCAGGCTGCTTGATCATCTGCGAAACCTCCCGCTGTGACAGCCAGGCCAGATAAGCGCCTATGGATGCTGTGCCCGACCCGCAGCCCCTCTCCCAGATAAGACTGTCCAGCTGCGGAACATAAATTAACGGAGCCATCTCTTCTGTGACCGGACGGTATAACAGAATGCCAATCAATTTGTCACTCGTCGTAAGTCCAAGGAGCCGCGCCAGATGCTGTGCCCGCCGTCTCATCGTGTCATCGAAATCCTGAACTTCGATCACAATATGAATAAATTCGGCATATCGAACAACAATCATCTCCAGCTCCATACCTTCAAACGTGATCGCCTTGCGCTCGATCAGCTCGGGAACGGGCATTGTAACCTGGCAATCATACCGATTCTCCCGCTTCTTCACATGACAGTAAATCAGGCTCTCTGTGCCTGAAACATCCAGCTTGACGTTCATTGAAGCCTGCTGCTCCAGCCCCTGTTCAGAAGCAATATGGGCAGCAAGTGCCATACATGCATTACCACAGAACTCTCCTCCAGCCATCTCAAGACGGGCGGCGGCTTCCTGCCTGTGAGGCGGCTTAATGAATCCCACCTGCTCAGCGTAGACATGATCATAAGACATCAGACTGGAGGCTATGCCGCTGTAATGCTCGGCAGCATGATTCGTTTTGACCAGAATAGTCATGTTCTGCGTTGGACTACATTTGATAAAATCAATCTCATGTTTCATGCCAGCAGTTGCTCCTGTTCTTATGAAATTCGAATTGAAGTACTCCAAATTCATCGCCTGTCGTTTAATAGTAATTATTACGATTAAACAAGAAGAAATATAGCACACGCATTAGGGGTCGTCAACAAATATTTCCATGTACGTCATTAGCTGTGCTGATCTATAAAATATAATTTAGATGCATTGTTGGTTAAAAAAACAGAAAAATAGAGCTGACGCCTGGCGCCAGCTCTACAGCTAATGGTATAGAAAGTACAGATCAACAGATACCAATTTATCCGATATCATACGAATGACCAGCACCACGATGATGTGCAAAGCGAAAACTGACTTCTCGTCTGTTCAGATGTCCCTCTACCCTGAACAGCGATCCTAACCTTGCAATCGGTAAAACGCCTGCTCTGCCAGTGCTGCCAGCAAGTGGGCGCCCAGCGGCAACGCCTGCTCATTCACATCAAAGGCCGGATGATGCCACTCGTGCGGGCCCGAGGTGCCGAGGAAGAGGAACAGACCGGGAACTTCTTTTTGATAAAAGGAAAAGTCCTCCCCCGCCGGAGAGGGCAGCGGTCTGACGGTATTCAGGCCAAGTTGCTGCGCAGCCTGAACAGCGTCCTCCGCCAGCAATTCATCATTGACCACTGCGGGCGGTCCCTGAATCCAGCGAACCGTTGCACGGGTGCCATAGGCTGCAGCGACACCGGACACTACCTGATTGAAACGTTCGCGGATAAGCGCCCGCACCTTCTCGTCAAAGGTACGTACTGTGCCATCGAGCACCGCCTCCTCCGGGATGACGTTCCAGGCAGTGCCGCTATGAATTTTGGTAACGCTGATAACGGCACTCTCCTGCGCACTCACATTACGGCTGACAATAGCCTGCAGCGCGGTGACGATATGCGAAGCAACGACAATCGGATCAATGCCTGCTTCCGGCACTGCAGCATGGGTGCCTACGCCTTCCACCTTGACAACAAAACCGTCTGCCGCAGCCATCAGAGCCCCCTCACGAATGCCTACAGTGCCAACTCGCAAATCCGGTTTGTTATGCAAACCGAATATGGCCTGCACTTCGTTCAGTGCCCCGCTCTGAATGACCTGCCGTGCACCTGTCGCCTTCTCCTCTGAAGGCTGGAAGATGAGGCGTACTCGCCCGGGCAGACTGGCTTCACGCTGCTTCAGCAGCCGTGCGGCTCCAACGAGAATAGCTGTGTGGGCATCATGCCCGCACGCATGCATGCGCCCCTCGATCTGTGAAGCAAACTCCAGCCCGGTCTGCTCCTGAATCGGCAGAGCATCAATATCCGCCCGCAGCGCAACAATAGGTCCCTCCGTCTGTCCCACTTCAGCGACAAGCCCGGTGCGCAGCTTATACTCATCCGCAAAGCGAATGCCTTCCTTCTCCAGCCAGCCACGAATGGCTGCGGTTGTTTCCTTTTCCTCACCAGACAGCTCAGGGTTGCGATGCAGATACCGCCGGATCGCGGTCAGCTCTTCCGCAAATGCCTCATCATGCACTACATATTGTGCCTGCAGCTGTTCTGCTTGCTCATCAGTTTGCTTTTCTGAATCTTTTTGGTGTCCTTGCTTTGCATCCTGCCTGCTCTGCTGCTCTTCATCCTGCTTACTCCCTTGCTCTTCATCCTGCTGCTCAAGCTTTCGTCCAGACTGCTCCAGCTCACTTCTCATTCCGTCCCTCCGTTCAGCTTCAGGTTATGTGATGGTTGCTTCAGTTTTCTCTTGCTTCGATTCGCTTCCCTGCCCAAAAAGATCGTTCCCTTGCCAAACAGCAACTCATACAGCAATTCGAAGGAACGAATGCGTTTTGAGAAATCCTTCGTTGCTGTTGTGACAATAATCTCTTCGATGGCAAAAGGGTGCTGCACTTACAGCTGTCGCAGCATCTCCCCGAAGGGCTCGGCAAATGGCGAATATTCCTCCTTCAAGGTCACAACACTGATCTGCAGCGATACCCCTGCCACCTCATGAACCTGAATAGGGAACAGCTCCTGACGCTGTACCTCCTTCTTTACCGTAAGCCCCGGGAGAAAAGCAATACCTGCACCCTGCATAACCAGTTTCTTCGCCGTTTCCGAATTATCGACATGATATGTAATGTCCGGCGAATGCTCCAGAGAATCGAAAGCCCGATGAATTCGAAGCCAGTCCAGTGATCCACATTCAAAGAAAACCAGCTGCTGCTCCCGAAGCGCCTCCATACTGACATGCCCACGTTCAATGAAGGGATGGTCTTTGTATACATACAGCTGGATTGGATCTTCGTAATAAGCAACGGTACGAATGGCGGGATGCATGACCTTTCGTACAAAGGCCAAATCAATCTCCTGCCCGAGCAGTTTGGCAATCAACTGATCCGTTGTTGCGGTGGTCAGCTTGATATTCACCTCGGGATACGTCGCTTTGATTCGGGGCAGAAAATCAGGAATAACATAATTAGACACCGACACCGTGCTGCCTAGACGCAAAGCTTCAGGTGTTGTTCTCCGCTGCTGAATTTTCTGTCTTCCCTTCTGAAGTACTTGCAGCACCTGCTGCGCATAAGGTAAAAATTTGCGGCCCTCATCTGTCAGCACAATCTGCTTGCCTAGCCGGTCAAACAGCTTGCACCCGAGCTCTCTTTCCAGTGACTGGATGCGTGCCGTAACCGAAGGCTGGGACAAGAAGAGTACTTCAGCCGCCTTATTGAAGCTGCCATAGTGATTGATATATACAAATGCTTCAATGTTCTCTACATTCATGGGCGCCTCCGTATCTACGTCCGCAGACGTTTTTGCAAGGGAAACAAACATCGCTGATGGTAAGACCATCATCTATTTTTTATTTTTCCTATCATATTACTTGGTTTTAGTTTATCGTAATACCGTCCTTTGCCAGTGTCAATCTTAATTCTTCCAGAGACCGGTCGAGACGGGCGGTAATATCTGCCGCCAGTGTAAATGTTCCGTCCTCATTGCGTTCAATCGCCTGATCCACTGCGTATACGCCGCCAAGAATATGCCGTCCACCAAGTGCGGTAAGCACAGGCTTCAATGCATAATCAATGGCAAGCAAATGTGCAATCGAACCGCCAATGACGAGGGGCAGAGTTACTTTATCCCGGAGTCCTTCTTGTGGAATCAGGTCGAGAAACAGCTTGAGCACACCCGAATAGGCTGCCTTGTATACAGGAGTAGCCACAATAACAGCATCCGCTGCATCCACGATGGCCAGTGCATCCTGAATGGCCGGGCTGTCGAACTTTGCCTGCACCAGATCTTCTGCCGGCAAATCGGTCACCTGAATCACTTCAACGGAAATACCAGCTTTGCTTAACGTATGGGTACTATAATCCGTAAGTCCTGTCAAACGTGAACGCTTGGACGGGGTTCCGGCAATAATGACAACATGTGACATGTTATTTTCCTCCTTGGAATAGCGGTCAGGCCGCTCCTTTTACTTTTGGATCAAGTCTATCGCGAATATCGTCTCCAATCAGATTTACAGCCAGAACAAACAGCGTAATGGCCAGGCCCGGGAAGGTGCAAATCCACCAGGCTACCGTCAAATAACCTCTGCCTTGAGACAGCAATGCACCCCAATCGGGAATTTCCTTCAATACACCGAGTCCGAGAAAACTGAGTCCCGATCCGGTCAATATGGATGTTCCTACCCCCAGCGTTGCCATAACGAGCAGCGGCGACAAGGAGTGTGGCAGAACATGCTTCCAGAAAATGCGGGCATTGGAACCGCCCAGTGAACGTGTTGCCATAATAAAGGGCAGATTCTTCACTGACATGACCTGACCACGCATCACCCGGGCATACCCCGGTATCGAGGCTGCTGCCACCGCCAGCGCAATATTCATCAGTCCTGGGCCAAGTGCAGCGGCAACAGACAGTGCCAGCAGGACACCAGGCACAGCCATAAGAATATCTACAGCACGCATTGTTACGGTATCAACGATTCCGCCCACGTACCCCGCAAGGATTCCAAGCATGCTGCCAACAAGACCGCCCACAAGCACGGATGCAAAACCAATCAGCAGGGAATCTCTGCTGCCATACACAACCACACTGAATATATCTCTTCCGAAATAATCCGTACCAAACAGGTGAACAGCAGAAGGAGCCTGTAGTATTGCGTCCGTCATCATCTGTGTGGGATCATACGGAGCAATCCAACCTGGAACGATCGCACAGGCCACAGTAAAAATGACGATTAGCAGCGCGACATACAAGAACAGCCGCGATACTGTGGATGAGACACGCTGCCGCCAAGACAGGCGGCTCCATCCCCACAAGCGGGCTTTCCCTGCGCTGCCTGCCCATGCCTTTTTGTCACCAGCCAAAGGTTTCATGCTCATAACCATTAACGCCTCCCTCTGCGCGCGCCTGATGCGCTGTTCCTGATATGTCTGATGGTCTGATGATCTTGGTATGAGGGTATGATGATCTGTTTCATGTACGAACAGCCCGCCGAACCCGAGGATCAATGTACGAATACGAGATATCGACCAGCACATTCAGAACGACATAGATGATGGATGTAAAAAACACAACCCCCTGCACCACCGGCAAATCCTTTGCCATTAATGCATCAGCAATGATACGCCCGATTCCCTGTCTGGAGAATACCGTCTCCACCACCACAGTGCCTGCCAGCAGATCACCGATCAGCATGCCAATCACCGTCACTGCTGGGATGAGTGCATTACGCAGTGCATGACCATACATGATGACACGTTCAGACATTCCTTTGGCTCGCAGCGCAACGATAAAGGGCTCATGAATGACTTCCAGCATGCTGTTGCGCACCATGCGCACAATGAAGCCCGCACCGACCAGTCCGAGGGTTGCAGCCGGAAGCACCAGTGAACTGAATCCGTCCGAACCCATCGCCGGAAACCAGCCGAGCTGCACGGAAAACAGCAGAATGAGCAGAATGCCGGTCCAGAAGGTAGGCATCGAGATACCGAACAAACCAACTAGTCGAGCCACAAAATCAATGACACCATTTCGGTGCACTGCGGACAAAACGCCCAGTGTGATTCCGATCGTAATGGCAATTAGCGAGCTCAGTGCAGTTAAAGCCAGGGTTGCTGGAAAATGCTCCAGAATTTTAGGCAGCACCGGATCGGAGTTCACCATGGATTGACCAAAATCACCACGCAGCATATGACCAAAATAGTTTGCAAACTGTACGTAAAACGGTTGGTCCAGTCCAAGCTGGGCCCGGAGGTTTGCGATCATCTCCGGGGTAGCCGTGGACGGGTCCAGCATAAGCAGCACCGGATCACCCGGCAGAAGATACATGATGCAGTACACCAGCACCGAGGCTCCAAATATAACGAGCAGTGACGTTGCCAGCCGTGACAAGACAAGTTGAATCATACCGGGATGTCTCCTTTCCGAGACCAGAATGTGCTATACAGCTTCTATTAATGTCAGGGGCGGGTACATCTGTTATTGCTGAATGCGTACATCATTAAAGAGCGGATAACCGAGCGAATCAAATTTTATGCCTTGCACATCTTTGGATGCAGCCACTGTATACGGGAAAACGTAGATTGGCAAAATAACCGCCTGTTCAATCAGGTACTTCTGTATCTGACTGTAGATATCTACTCTTTTCGCGGTATCCGTCTCTACCGCTCCCTGCTCTAACAGTTGATCAATCTTTGAATCAGACAGACCCGATAATGTCGGGCGTTCTCCTTCCGCACTTGTATGATAGAAGGCATACAACGCGTTAGGATCGGAATTGACCTGACTGTTGCCATACAGATCATAGTCCCAGTTCTGATAGATCACGGTAGCAACGTCTTTGGTAATAACCACTTCAACCGCAATGCCCAGCGGTTTCAGCTGCTGCTGAATGATCGCAGCAATGTCATTCCGTTTCTCCCGGTTAGGGGAGCCATCCACATATTTCAGAGTCAGCTTCTTCCCGTCCTTCACCCGAATACCGTCAGCTCCCTTGACCCAACCCTGCTCATCCAGCAGCTGGTTTGCGCGGTTGATATCCGGAGTAATGCTTCCTTCAAGCGCCTTGTCATAGCCGAGAATACCTGGAGACAATGCAGACCATGCGCGCTCGTAGTTGCCCAGATACAAGGTTTTCACAATGGACTCGACGTCTACAGCGGATTGAACCGCCTGCCTTACTTTTACATCATCCCAAGGTGCCTTGCGCAGATTGAAAAAGAGGGTATACGGAAGTCCAACGGTATTGGCCTGCAGCAATTGCTGGTTCGGATCACTTTTGAGCGCAGCGATATTTTGCGGCGGTACGGTCTCTGCCGCGAGTACCTGCTTGCTTTGCACACTTCCGATGCGTGTGGCTTCTTCCGGTACAATCTTAAACGTGATTGTATCGATATAAGGAGCTCCTTTGTTTTCTACCGTATCCGGTCCCCAGTTATAATCCTTGTTTTTGGCTACAACGATATCCGCATTTTCATCCCATTTCACAAACGTAAACGGACCTGTGCCTACCGGATTTTTGCCCAGTTGATCCCCATATTTCTTCGCAGCGGTTGGAGACACGATCCCCAGCAACGCTTGACTCAAATTGCCCAGAAAAGCCTGTGACGGTGCAGCCAGCTTCACCTTGATTGTATATTCATCAATGACCTCGGAGGAGCTGTAGGGTCTGATCAGGGCAAGGGCATTAGCGGCTTTGGTGGCGGGATCAATGACCCGATCCAGATTATACTTCACCGCTTCGGCATTAAACGGAGTTCCATCATGGAACTTGACGTCCTCACGCAGCTTGAACGTATAACTTTTGCCGTCCTCCGACACACTCCACTCCTTGGCGATCCAAGGCTTAATGGAACCATCGGGCAGCTGCACTACCAGATTGTCATAGATGGTTCGAATGGCACGTACGGCTACAGCAAGGCCGCTGCGATGCGGGTCCAGCGTATCCGGTGAGGTTGCAAGTGCAAACGTAAGATTACCGCCTTCAGCCGTTCCAGCCTGGCCTCCACCTTGGGAAGCCGCTGCTGTACCGCTTGTTTTTCCTCCTGACGCCGCTCCGCATCCAGACAATACCATCACCAATGCTAATGCCAATGCCACGTATTTTGTCCATGAAACAGACCTGTTCATATCGCTTCCCCCTCTGTGTATACAGGTGTCATTAATGAGCTACTGTAAGCAAACTCACATATAATTTATATTTCCTATGAGAAAAGTAGGTTTTATGGCGTGAAAGACTCTATTAACTGGATTAACTCCTGCTCCAGATGCATTTATGCTTCATTTCACGATAGACTGGACTGGGCTAAAATTTTATTGCACTGAACCGTTATTTGATCCGAATGTATCGGATTATGAGTACAGGTTGGAGTCACCGCGTTTAGAAAACATACATGAAACAGGTACATGACGTTTGATTAGATGACGTTCGACTCTTCCTGTGTTCTGGCTGCGGTATAGCGGTTTACAGGCACCTGTACACCCAGATTGCCACGCAGCGTGTCATGCTCATATTCCGTGCGATATATACCGCGTTCCTGCAAAATAGGCACAACCAGCTCCACAAAGTCGGACAATCCGCTAGGCAGTTCAGAAGCAATGATAAAACCGTCTGCTGCTTCTGCCTCGAACCATTCCTGAATTTTGTCGGCCACTTGCTCCGGTGTACCCAGGAATTGGCTCCGTGGTGTTGCGGCCCGCAGAGCAACTTCCCGCAACGTTAACCCCTGCTCTTTTGCATCCTTCTTGATTTTGTCTGTTCCGCTGCGGAAGCTGTTGCTGCCAATGCCATGCAGTTCCGGGAACGGTTCATCCAGCGGATATTGGGAGAAATCATGATGCTCGAAGAAACGTCCCAGATAATCCAGTGCTTTATCAATCGTAACCAGACTCGCGATCTCCTGGTACTTCTGCTCGGCTTCCTCTGCCGTGCGTCCCACAATGGGATTGATGCCTGGCAAAATGACGATATCCTGTGATGAGCGACCATAAGAAGCAGCTCTTGTTTTCACATCCTTGTAGAACGCCTGTGCATCTTCAATATTGTCATGCCCGGTGAATACAGCATCCGCTTCCTGAGCGGCCAGCGTTTTGCCATCTTCCGAAGAACCTGCCTGGAAAATAACCGGCTGTCCCTGCCGCGAACGAGCGATATTAAGCGGCCCTTGTACCGAGAAAAATTCGCCTTCATGATTCAGCGTATGCAGCTTGGAGGGATCAAAGAATACACCGCTCTCCTTGTCTCGTACAAATGCATCATCTTCCCAGGAATCCCACAATCCTTTGGTCACCTGCAAATACTCCTTGGCAATGCGGTAACGCTCCGGATGTGTTGGATGATGACTTTTGCTGTAATTTTTCGCAGTACCTTCGAGCGGGGACGTAACAACGTTCCAGCCTGCACGTCCATCACTGATCAGATCGAGGGAACCGAACTGTCTGGCGACTGTAAACGGATCACTGTAGGATGTGGAAAGTGTGCCGACCAGGCCAATGCGTGAGGTTACCGCAGCGAGAGCGGAAAGAATACTGATCGGCTCAAAGCGGTTGAGAAAGTGGGGAACAGATTTTTCGGTAATATACAGTCCGTCCGCGATGAAAACCAGATCAAACTTGCCCTCTTCTGCCTTCAAGGCCTGACGTTTGTAAAACCCGAAGTTCACACTCGCATCAGACAATACCTCCGGGTGTCTCCAGGTGGTGTTGCTTCCTCCTACACCATGAATGATCGCTCCAAATTTCAAACTACGTTTTGCTGTCATATGCCCTCCGCCTTCCTGAAATAAGTTATTGTACAAGAGTAAAATCGGGTCGTAAAATGAACGCCGCTTCTGTCGTACAAATACAAATTGAAAATTATGAAACCTGCTGTCGCCGCTAAAATATACTATTCCTATTAGTTTGGTTTGTTTTAATTTCACACAGCTTATCACTGCCCTGCAAACAGGTCAACCGTGCTTCTAATAGATTTTTTCTATAACGATATTGAAATGTATATAAGGGGATGAGGCCGCAAAACAGAATGCATTTTTGTTCACACAGCAGCTGCTTCATCTACCTTTTCCAGCAACTGAGCCAGTTTTTTTGGATGATGACATCGATATACCTCCCTGGTTTCTAAAGTGTCGGTTCCTCTTATTCAGACGAACTAAATCAATAATTCCCATCTGATAAGTCGGTTTATGGCTATAATGTACTCCCGCGCGCTCTCTGGGTCAATGGATCTCCTAATAGAATACTCCTATAACAGCATAGAAAAATTGTATTTTATTTTTTGGAAATAGGTAGTGTCGGAAAACAACAGAACTTTGTTAGACGATTTCAAGAAAATGTAGGACAAAAAAGGAGTGAGCTCATACTCACTCCATTGCTTTTAATTTCGCCTCGATAATCTTTGCTTCTGCTAAACTTGATGCCGGAGAACTGATAACCAAACCTTTATTCTGGAATTTTGCATGCATTAATTTCGTGTATAATTCAGGTTCTGTAACAATAATTGCATATTGATTCGCCTGTTTATCAAAATAAATATCGCCCAGGACTGTTCTCTTTGAACCTTCATAAGAGATTAATAACGTATTATGCGTGAAAATGACTTTTTTGAAGACAATATCATCGATAGATAATTCCCCCTCGAAAACATCATCCTTTTTATTCAATGTGCCATTCAAACTCACTCTTACGTCCCTGCCTATCTCGGAGTTCTCACTATACATGTAAGATGGTGATTTAATGTCTATTTGTTCATGAGTACTGCACCCTGAGAGAATGAATAAGCTTAATAAAGTAATAAAAAGCACTTTTTTCATTTTCAGCCTCCAAACTATTAACTGGAGATAGCCCCTCCCCATAAGTAAGTCAATACTTAAATTTCCAATATACATTTACAGGTATAACAGTCCCACTCTGGTAACCATAATACAAGGGAGACAATGTATTTTTTGCAAGTGAAGTTAATCTTTCTTCGTCATAAAAGTAATTACCAGCTTGCCCTGAGATTTGTCCTAAATCAAAATTTCTTGGTGTATATCGTATTGAATTTTTGTAATAAACAACATTGAGTTGTGCAGAAGTATTTTTCTTAGTCGATGTCGCCATTGGAGCCCATATATATTGGAAACCATTCCACTGATAAACATCTACATATTTATATATTATTACATAGTCGTGCAGCGATCTAACAATAGTACTTTTATAACTGTCGTACTCATTCTCTTTAATTAATAGATCTACAACTGTCATAAATGCACCTACGTAAGGATGAGTCATGCCTGCTCCAATCTGAATCAGCTTATTACCCATCTTATTTAAATCCCCTTGCTCATTTCCATACAAGGTTTGTGCACCATAAGAATATTCTGTACGCAACCTAGTGTCTCCAGGAGACGCCATTAAAGTTACAGTATGATCAAAACTATCTCTATTATCAAAACTATATAACTTATTTTGATACTCGATTTCTGTATATACTGAATAATCATTCATCATTTCCATTAAATCTTCTATCTCAGACTGAGTCTTTGCATTTTCAAGTTTATTTTCATATTCAGCAACGTTTAATTGCTTTCCTTCCTGTATTGCCTTTTCCTTCAAAAATTCTTTGGTTACAGTAAATGACTCTGTTAATGGATCATAAGTGTTATCCTCAGCGTTTACTGGAGACATCTGTAGCACAAGTATAAGAGACAATAACGAACCAAACATCCTTTTTTTGATTTTCAAATTAATACCTCCATTTTATATTTTCTTCCTTTTCACCCTATCACATAACAACGCTTTCATAAAGGGTTTATGTGGTATAATATAAATATTTATTACAGTAGAAATTGTTTTCATTCTGTAATATGACTAAAACGTCCTAGTTTGTTATCTAGCAAATTTATGAAGATTTATTCTACATCTATTTCCAGCCTCCGCTGTTAAGCATAAGTTTGCAGGCTTTTGTACTAAAGGATATCATCATCATTTAGCGCCCTCACCCACTATCCAGACTTCTCATAGCTCAGTGCATTACTTAAAATGTCGTAAGTTATTAAAGTCTTTATAGTCTTAATCCAATCATCCAGCATTGCTTCGCTTCTGTAACATCTACCTCCTCATTTCTACTCACTTGCCTTAGGGGCAACATTTTATTATGTAGCAAAGCCTTATGCGGAATGAACAGATCAGCGTGTAAGTCAGCCTAAAGCTGCTTACTCTGCTGTGCTGTTTATTCCGCATGTTTCAAATACTGCTTCAAACCGCGAGCGGCGGTCATTACAGGTCCTGGGTCAGCAGCTGCGGTGGCGCAATAATGGGCAAGCCTTCCGGGATCGCGTGGAGCAGTTCGACTGGTATCTGCTGTACATGTCTGGAGCTGACCCCCCAGCGTTCCACAGCATAACCCGACACAAACCTTCTGCGTTTGCCTTCACTGATCTGATACCATACTTCGAGTGCATTGGAAGCCGCAACGATGCTGCCTTCGGCAGCCACCTTGCCTGCATCCGAATTTATGTCAGGCTGTGCATGCGCCGGTTCAAACGGCCAGCTGCGAATATCCCCTGAAGCGTTAATTGGCTCACCTGCGGGAATGCCGAGCAGATCTGGTTTGGCTACCAGAACAGGCGAAATGCCGCGTGGAACTGGAATGTTTAGCTTGCGTCGCTTCCTGCCTTTTAAGGTGTAAACATCTCCCTTGAGATCAACAAGCAATGCCTCTTCGGGATAGAAATCGCCGCTGCGTCTTAGGCAGGATACTGAAGTTTCCTTTTCCAAATCAAAGCCTGCTGCCAGATGATGCTTATCTCCCTTTTCATTGGCTAAGGGGACGTTCCGCCAGGATCGCGATTGGCTGTCCGCATGCTCTGACTGTATCAGCCGGGAGGTTTCGGCAATGAGCGTGTGGGGGTCTCCCCATTTTTCGCTGTAAAATTGTTCATTTCCCTGATTCACTGTGTTGAACTGCTGTTCTCCGAGCTCTTTCATGCTTACACTTCCGTAGTGATGAATAAACGCATCCCCCGCCACGGCAAGACGATATCCGAGCATACGCACGCGTACAATCCAGTCATCATCTTCAAAATTGCCTACCGTATACCCTTCATCCAGATAACCTACACGCTCAAACAACTCTCTCGAGAACAGCCAGCAGAATCCAACGAGTCGGTCTGTCAACCGATGTTTGCCTGTATCCGGGCGATTTTGGCTGGCAGCAAAGGTCCACATCTCCTTCACATCATGATATGGCACCTCAATCTGCTGATCCCCGCCAATATAATTCGTCACAGGGCCCACTACACCGATCTGCGGATCACTGTTCAGGCACGCCATCATATTATCAAGCCACCCTGGTGTAACAAGCGTATCATTGTTCAGCACGACAATATGTCGTCCTTTGGCCATCATCAGACCAACGTTAACGCCCCCGGCGAAGCCCCGATTTTTCTCCAGTGCAGCAACTCTTACCATCCCCCCTTGACGAAGCAGCGCTTCTGCCGTGCCATCCCGTGAGGCATTATCGACCACAATAATCTCGTAGGGAGCGGGGGTATGTTTCTCGATGCTCGCCACACATTGCAGCACATAATCACGCTTATTGTAGGTCGGGATGATAATGCTCACGCCCTCAAAAACAAGGCCAAATGAATTTTGTCCCTGACGCACCCCGTCTTCATAACCTCGGTTGTAACCCTGATTATAAAGCTTGGTGCTTCGAAGGCTTCGAGCATTTCTTTTGCCTTTGCGTGAGGACAACCGTCGATGACGGCTGCCTGCTGCATGAAGCAGAGCGGTAGCCGATGCCTCGGTACGATGAGCAGCTTTGCTCATTGATGGTGCAGACTTTTTACTTTGACCGCTTTCCTGCGAGCCGCTTATTCTATTTTTTCGTGCGTTGCATGTGTGATGAGACGTTTTTTTCGATTTCTTCATGCTGCTTCCTCCATTCCACCCGTCCCGCAGCAAAGCCCGTTTGATCCCCTGCTCAGGACGATCTGCTAGAACTGAAGCTCTCCTGTCACCAGTTTGTCGGCCAAATGTCCAAAATCGAAAGCCACTTTGCCCAGTTCGCCAGCAATACGTCTGCACAGCACCACTGCCGGAATGCCCGCTGCAACTAGCGCAATATCAAAGGTATGCTCCGCAGCATGCTGCATCACTCTCGGAATATCCGCCATACCCGCCACAGACGGAAGTATACCTGCGATCTGTACTTCATGCTGATGCAGCAGCACTCCCAAATCTGCTGCCTGACTGCCGATAAGCAGCACCCTCCGTCCTTGCAGGATGGGAAGCAGCAAACGCGAATGATGCAGGCTGTAATTGATGGTTGAGCTGGTCAATTTCAGACCGGACCAGTTGATCCCGAAATGGCGCAGCACCGGGAATAACAGTCCTTGAAATGTAGGTGCGCGTGAGATGGGTACTCCCACCCAGTCCGCACCTTGGATAGCTTCCGCAAGCATCGCGCGGATGTCCGGCGTGGAGCATGGCACCCCTGCATACGGCAGAAACGGTGCCAGCTCCTGCACTTCAAGAGCGGGCAGCACCGTATCTGCTGCCAGCGTAAGCAGTTCGCCATCCCCGAGGCGAACAACAGACAGGGGGCGCTGCTCATCGAGCGCCGCAATGATGTGACCAGCCAGCTCATGAGGGCTGGCCAGCCGGGTCAGGCTGGGCGCATACTGGCGGAAGCCCGCCTCGATCAAATCTGACGCTGCAACAGCGGGCAGGATGTGATCCGGCGGGATGTGCTTCGCCACCAGCGCCTCGCCCCCGGCGTATACGCCGTCGCGGTAACCCGCGGCGTAACCGCCGGGCACTGCCGCCTGCGCGGCCTGCTGCGCAGCCGCCGGCGGCACGCCGTTTGCGCTGCCCGCACTCGCGGCAGCGCCTTCCCGCCCCGCGGGCAGGGCGACGACACCCTGCGGGTGTGTCGTCTGGCGCGGGGCGGGGCCAGCACCGCGGGCAGGCATCGCCTGTGGCGAGCTTGCATGCGGTGCTGGCTGTGGCGCACGGCGCATCGCCGTGCGCTGCTTGGCGCGGGCCGCGGCGCGGCGGCCCTGCGCGGAGGCGTGCCTGCGCTGGGCCGAGCCCTGGCGCAGGCGGCCCTGTGCCCGGCCAGCCAGCGCTGCACGGCTGGCACGCGCCGCCCTGCCCGCATGGGGCACAGCTCGGGCTCTGCCTGATTTGCCCGCAGCTATCACACCGCCAGCTCCGCCCGCACGTCTCACACCACCTGCCTTACCTGCATTCTTTCTGCTCCCTGTTCTCCCTGCGCCCTTCACATGCCCCACTTCCCTGCATTCTCCACTTGTACCGCCACGTGCCTTATACACCCTGCTTTACCTGCACTCCTTCTGCTTCCTGCTCTCACATCAATCCCTCCTTGAACATGGAAAAGGATCGCCGCTGACGCTGCGCAAAACGCCGGAGCTATCTTCAAGGCTCCGGCGCAAGCTTGGCATCGATCATCTGTGTCGATCTGGCACCGCACAGCGGCTGCACTATCGGTTTATATCCGTTATGGCAGCTGCCCCTTCATACGCTCAGCTGCCTCCTGAAGCGACTCAAATGTGCCAGCATCGCTCCAGTATTTTTGCAAAATGTCGTACTCCAGTCCGCCGCTGGATGCATAGTGATTGTTGACATCCGTGATCTCCAGCTCTCCGCGGGCCGAAGGTACAATGTTATGAATCAGATTAAACACATGATCATCATACATATATATGCCGGTTACACAGTAAGAGGTCTTCGGCTGGCTTGGCTTTTCCTCAATATATGCGATACGTTCCGGATGCTGCTCGTCAAAAACAGGCACACCGTACCGTCGCGCATCATCCACCCCTTTGAGCAGTACACGTGCGGTGCCGGCAGGCTGCTGCATATATCTGTCCACGTAAGGCTTCAGATCATCGCTGAACAGATTATCGCCCAGCAGCACCACAAATCTTTCGCCCGGAAGAATAAAAGTAGATGCCAGATCGAGCGCTTCAGCAATGCCGCCGGCTTTTTCCTGAATGCGATAGGTTAGCTTGACCCCGTGGTCCGCTCCGCCTCCAAGATACTCCGTATACAAGCCTGCGGAATGTTTATTAATAACAATCAGAATATCCTCAATCCCTGCCTGACGAAGCCTGTCGATGCCATACATAATCATCGGATGTTTGCCGACGGGAAGCAGATGTTTATTGATAAGCCGGGTCAGAGGGTACAATCGGGTCCCTGTGCCGCCGGCAAGAATTACACCTTTCATATCTTGTTCCCTCCTTCATCGGATATGTCCATATATTCAAGTGGATCGACATGCCATTTATTGATAAAAATCGAACGGTTGCGCTCCAGCAGTTGTTTCCATTCGATCGGATCCGTCTTTTGAAAGCTCGCACTGCCTTGATGATGTACGAGTACATCCCCACATACCAGCAGTCGAAATCCCAGCAGTCTCGCCCGGTAACAGTAGTCATCGTCTTCATAATGCCCCGGAGAGTACGCTTCATCAAGCCATCCAGCCGCATTCAGCACACTTCGTTTCATCAGCATGCACAGTCCGACGATTCGCCGCACTTCCCTCCATCGCGACGCATCCGAAACGTTGCTCGCAGCAGCCAGCTCCTGAAAATGTGCCATATCCCGAAACTCTATCTGCACCTGTTGAATGCCGCTGGCATAATTGGTCACCGGACCAACGATGCCCACATCCTCGGCACTGTACAGTGCTGCCCGCATATTTTCCAGCCAGCGGGATGTCACGGTAACATCGTTGTTCAGCAGCAGCAGTTCATCCCCGCAGGCGGCGCGCAGCCCTGCATTGCAGGCCGCCGGGAAACCCCGATTCTCAGGCAGACGAACAAATCGTATGCGCTCTCTGGCACAAAACTCGGCACTTCCATCCGTCGATCCGTTATCCACCACGATGATCTCGTATGGTGTCGATTCCCCTGTATATGTTCGAATGGCCTCCACACAAGGCTTTAACAGTGAGAGTCCGTTATACGTCGGTATGATTATGCTCGTCAGCGTCATCTCGCGTTCCTCCTGTATGCAACCTCTGCCCGGGAGAGAACACTCAACCGGGCAGCGTTCCCACCTGAGTTCAGCCAGACGGCCAGCGCTTCCAGATGATCACCCAGAATCAGTCTGGCAACCTCGTTGTTGCTCCCTGTATTCCCGGGGCGCAGCCGATTGGAGCGGATGACGTCCACCTGACTCGGAGCAGATACCCGCAGCCCATGCAGGATGGCAAGCATCTGCGCTTTGGGTGGAACCGCCAGTGAAGCAGGCTTCACCGTCTCAATCATACGTCTGGATACAGCATGCGGCACAGCAGTCATCGAATTCGAGCCAAGCTCCCGCCTGCCCAGCGTATGGTTCAAATACGCTTTAATGCGGCTGACCTCATCCTGCTTGGCAAATGGAGGAAGCAAAGAGGTCAGATTGTTAAGTGCAACATCCTGTCCCCGGTCAACAGCGAAGAGAAAAGGCGCCAGCTCCTCGGCAGGCACGACCATATCCCCATCTACAAACAGAACCGTCTCCGCATCCGTCATTTTGACTCCCAGTGCACGCCCTACATCATGTCCGGCCCGGTCTGGTTCATACACAAGCGTAATGCCCGGCTGCTGCAGCACCCGCTCCAGACTGTTATCTGTCGTGCCGTTTAATACAACTACAATATCACGCAAGGGCAATCGTTTCAGCTGGATCAGCACCTGCCCCAGCGTTCGTTCCTCATTGCAGGCACAGACTACTGCAGCGGCGGTATGGCGGAGAGCGAGCGGTAGAATGTCTGGCGAACGGCCAGAGGATTGGGCATACCCCTGCATAAATGCTTTTCCCGCCTGCATCGCATCCTCCAATTGCTCCAGTCCCGGTTGATCCGCTGCGTAAGCCTGCCATGCAGCCCCAGCATGTTGATTCACCAGATCGGCATCCATCGTCGAAGATTTGCCTGCAAGTCTGCCCGCTCGCCAGTACGAACGAAGGTCCAGTCCCAGCTGCCGTTCTTTTCCTCGACTGCTCTTCTGACGAAGCTTGCGTGTTGTGCCTTTCCCGGATAGGGGCCTGCTTTGTAACCTTCTCGCGGACGTCCGCCTGGCCACCGTGTGTCTGCGAACCGCTGCTTCTGGTCTCGTTTTCATTGCTGTCACCTCCGATCATACTGCAGCCGGCACAGAACCCCATTCACGATTGCGACTTACCTATCCCTCTCCCCTACCGCAGCTGGTCATAACCTCGCTCACCATCCAGCTGTTCGTCCCTCTATATGGTCAAACTGCGAACACGCTGTAAGTCTGGAAAACCGCCTCGCGCACCACGCGTATCGGTAATCCAGCGAATAGCCTCCAGATGATCCTGTTGCACAAGTTGGCTAAGCAGATCAGCTTTGCTTCGTTTCTTGCTGCGAACCGCATTCAATCTTCCCACAGGCACATGATGAACAGCCTGCACCCGAAGCCCCCCAACGATCGCTTTCGCATGAGCAAGCGGTGGAATTTCCAAAGAGGATGTCTCAATGATCTCCAGTGCTCTGCGGCTGATGGCGTGCGGAACGGCTGTCATGGAAGCCCCGCCAAGATCGGATCTGCACAGCAGACTGTTTAACATATGTTTCGCTTCAACAACCGGATGCACCGGATTTCGTGTCACCGGGCCGTTGTAATCGTTCAACGCAACATCAACACCTTTCAGCACTGCCTGCACGAATGGTGCAAGATGTTCAGCCGGAACCTTGATATCCGCGTCGGTAAAAAGCAGAATCTGCCCTCTTGCAGCTGCCGCCCCGGCTCTGCGTCCCCCGTCATGCCCCAGCGCTTCTGCATATTGAATCACACGTGCTCCTGCCCGCTTTGCTTCGCTGGCCGTAGCATCGGTTGATCCATTCACAATAACCAGCACCTCCGCATCACGGCATATTCGCAAGCATTCATGGACTACAGCCGCAATGGTACGCTGCTCGTTCATCGCTGGAATAATAACGGACAGCAGAGGCCCGTGAGCATTTTCCCCGATCCGGTGAACCGTTTCCCTATCATCACGAACAGGCTTCCCCTTCTCTTGAGCAGCCTCGTCAACCGTGACGGGTGCGATGAGCACGTAGGCCTTTGTACCCTTTTTCCTCCCAGAATACTTTTGTTTTTTCCTTGCCGCCCCTCCGGAGCGTTTATTTCCTGTTTTTGTTGCAAAACGGGCTTTAATCCGTTGTTTCCGCAACCATTTCACCTCCCGCAAATCGATCCTGATCATGCCAAGGGAGTACACGTTATTCTATGTATTCGTGGAGCAGTGGAAACGGCTTTTGCCCTTGCTGTATGCAGGTTCTAAGCATCGATTGATGCAAAACAAGCCTTTAATTTTGACAAAATTCGTCAAAAAAATCAGATTCCACATCGTTTCCCCGTCTTTAGACACAATTTTGTTAAAAAGCTGACATAACATCTTTTCCAAACTTTTACACTGTGATACTATACGATTCAAGCCGATGATATTTACAATTTTAACCTTCTTAGGAACTCACGTTCCCAACTTCGCTTTCTCCATTCATTTATTGACCTTTGGTTAGTTATAGCCATTCGTCTTATTCTCCCGCCGTGTACTTGGCAATTGTAACAACCTTGAAAGGAGTGATGCCATTCCATAACTGTTATTCACACATTTCTGTTAGCCCCTCTTCTCATCCAAGCTCCACACTCCGCCCTGCCCGATGCAGACGGACAACCAGCCGAGATAGGCATAATCGCTTTTTATTAAAATTTGATCCGGAAAGGAAGAGTAAACGATGAAATTTGCCAAAGTTATGCCAACGATTCTTGGAGGAGCACTGCTGCTTGCTTCCGTGTCCCCTGCTGCCGCTGCCCCGATCTCTGATTCATCCATTCCATTTGAGGCTCCATACACCTCCGAGGAGAGTATACTGTTGACCAATAATCCGGACGAAACCATTTACAATTACCTGGGGCAACAGGAGCAATTCCTGAATGCCGATGTCAAAGGCCAGCTCAAAATTATTAAACGCAGCACGGACACTTCCGGCGTAAGGCACTTTCGTCTGAAGCAGTACATCAAAGGTGTTCCGGTATACGGTGCAGAACAAACAATTCATCTGGACAAGAACGGGGCAGTAACCTCTGCACTCGGCGATCTTCCTCCAATTGAAGAACAGGCTATCCCGAATGATGGCGTTCCCGCAATCAGTGCAGAGGATGCCATCCAAGCCGCTGAGAAAGAAGCAACCTCCCGTATTGGCGAGCTGGGCGCACCGGAGCTTGAGCCAAAAGCCGAGTTAAATATTTATCATCATGAAGAAGACGGTCAAACCTATCTTGTTTACATTACAGAAGTTAACGTGCTCGAGCCTGCTCCGCTGCGAACCAAGTATTTCATTAACGCCCTGGACGGAAGCATCGTATCCCAGTTTGATATCATCAACTTTGCCACAGGTACAGGTACTGGCGTGCTGGGTGACACCAAAACGCTGACCACCACGCAATCCGGCAGCACCTTCCAATTGAAAGACACCACTCGTGGTAACGGCATTCAAACCTATTCAGCGAACAATCGCTCCTCTCTGCCAGGAACCCTGCTTACCAGCTCCAACAATATATGGACAGACCGTGCAGCTGTAGATGCACATGCTTATGCAGCAGCAACTTATGACTTTTACAAAAATAAATTCAACCGCAACGGCATCGACGGTAACGGATTGTTGATCCGCTCTACGGTGCATTATGGCTCCAATTACAACAACGCCTTCTGGAACGGGGCACAAATTGTATTTGGTGACGGCGACGGCTCATTGTTCCGTGCTTTCTCCGCTGATCTGGATGTTGTCGGTCATGAATTAACACACGGGGTCATCGAGTATACAGCCGATCTGGAGTATCGCAATGAACCCGGGGCTCTGAACGAAGCATTTGCCGATATTATGGGGAATACAATTGAGAGCAAAAACTGGCTTCTTGGCGATGATATCTACACTCCTAACATTCCGGGGGATGCACTGCGCTCCTTGTCCAATCCTACGCTGTATGATCAACCTGACAAATACAGTGACCGCTATACAGGTACGCAGGATAACGGCGGTGTGCATATAAACAGTGGTATCATTAACAAAGCCTATTATCTTGCAGCCCAAGGCGGCACACATAACGGTGTAACGGTTAGCGGCATCGGCCGGGATAAAGCAGTTCGTATTTTCTATAGCACGCTTGTGAACTACCTGACGCCAACCTCCAAATTCGCAGCAGCCAAAACAGCGACAATTCAGGCAGCCAAGGACCTGTACGGTGCCAATTCCGCTGAAGCTACGGCCATCACCAAAGCTTATCAAGCGGTAGGTTTGTAAAAAAGAAAACCGACCGTCTCGCTCCCCTCATGTCCGAACGGTCATAACGGCAAATAGCAGAAGCGGTGCCCGGAACAACTGCCGGACACCGCTTCTATCTATGCATATATCAAATTCAGACCTTACAGGCAAATGTTAAGGCAACGGTCAGGCTGAAGGTCCCGCTGCAATCCATGACAACAAACCGTACGTATGCTTGCAATCTGCTGTGCGGGTAATCTCCAGCACCGCTTCATCCTCACTCTGAGATAAGAGCGACACCTGGAATCCGCGATCATTACTCATACCCACAATCACATAATGCTCCGAATCAAATGATTCTTCAAAAACAATCGTGACCTCCGTGCAAGCCTCATCCTCTGGCAAAATAAAGGCTTCCATTCCAAACTGCTGCACAACCGGCTGTTTGCTTACACTGCGCACAGGCTGAAACGCCAGATGCTCGGCATGCACAGCACCGGCTTGCAACTGCTCGCTGCCTACAGAAGCATCACACAGATGCTCTTGTGTCACTGATTGAGGCTCAAGTGTATACGCTACGGGAATAACCGCTTCGGGACGTTCAGAGTCGGCCTCATCTGAAGCCGCGATATTCTCTCCTGTCTGTATTACCTCAGGCTCTGGCCATTCCGCAGCGTGCTCACCGTCTGTCAAAACGGCTTGCTCCTCATATTCATCGGCTAACCCCAGCAGCTCCTGCAGCTTCCAGTTTCCCACCTGGAACGCATTCTGTGCATCGTTATCCTCCGGCGATTCCTCTCCATTGTCTCCCCAGGTGAACAAGCCTTCATTTTGCATACCAACGGATTGCATAAACTGCTGAACTTCCTGCATCGCTTCCTGACGTTTGAGGTCGGCAAGCTGTTCCAACGTCTCTGCACTGACCTGACGAATCGCATTCCAGATTTCTTCGCTCAAATGAGCTGTACCTACAATGCCTTCATTCAAGTGATCAGACGTAATACTTTGTTCGCTCAATTTGCTGCCGTCAATGGCACGATCAGCCAGATGCACCGATGATATCGTTCCTTCTGCAAGCTTGCTGCCGTCTACACTGCCTTCTGCAAGTTTACTTCCATCCACACTGTTATCCGCGAGTTTGGAGGCGGTGATTGCGCCATCCTGCAGGTGAACTGTGCCTACGGATTCTTCGCTCAGATGGTAGAAAGTGATGCTGCCTTCCGCTATATGATCCCCATGGACCTCGCCTGCTGCAATATGCGCAGCCTGCACACTCTCTTCCGTTAAATGAATGCTGCTTACTGCACCTTCTGCAAGCTTGCTGCCATCTACACTGCCCTCTGCCAACTTACTTCCGTCCATACTGTTATCTGCGAGTTTGGAGGCGGTAATTGCACCTTCTTGCAGGTGAACTGTGCCTACGGCTTCTTCGCTCAGATGGTAGGAACTGATGCTGCCTTCTGCTATATGATCCCCATGGACCTCACCTGCTGCAATATGCGCAGCCTGCACACTCTCTGCCGTTAAATGAATGCTGCTTACCGCTCCTTCTGCAAGCTTGCTGCCATCTACACTGCCCTCTGCCAGCTTGCTTCCGTCCATACTGTTACCCGCGAGTTTGGAGGCGGTAATTGCACCATCTTGCAGGTGAACTGTGCCTACGGCTTCTTCACTCAGATGATAGGATGTGATGCTGCTATCCGCTATATGATCCCCATGGACCTCGCCTGCTGCAATATGCGTAGCCTGCACACTCTCTGCCGTTAAATGAATGCTGCTTACTGCACCTTCTGCAAGCTTGCTGCCGTCTACACTGCCTTCTGCAAGTTTGCTGCCATCTACGCTGCCATCTGCCAGCTTACTTCCGTCCACACTGTTATCCGCGAGTTTGGAGGCGGTGATTGCACCATCTTGCAGGTGAACTGTACCTACGGCGTCTTCGCTCAGATGGTAGGAAGTGATGCTGCTATCCGCTATATGATCCCCATGGACCTCGCCTGCTGCAATATGCGCAGCCTGCACACTCTCTGCCGTTAAATGATTGCTGCTTACCGAGCCTTCTGCAAGCTTGCTGCCGTCTACACTGCCCTCTGCAAGCTTACTGTCATCTACACTGCCATCTGCAAGTTTACTTCCGTCCACACTGTTATCCGCCAGTTTGGATGCAGTAATTGCACCATCTTGCAGAAGTGCAGTGCTAACCGATTCCTCCTCCAGATGTTCAGTCCCGATGCTACGCTCCAGAATATGGTGCGAAAGCACCACTCTATCCTGAAGATGACGAGAATGCACCGCGCCCTGCTGCAAATGAGCTGCACCTACAGCTTCTGATTGCAGATGCAGTCCGCTGATCAGTCCCGGCTGCATATGTGCTTCCGATACAGAGAGTGGCGCAAGATGTCCGCTTTGCACAATCCCAGCCGCCAGATGACGGGAACATATCGCCTGTTCGGCAATGTGCTCACTGTCTATTACATTTGCCTTTAGATGAGCACCATTCACGGCCTGAGCAGCCAAATGCTCGGACTTGATGCTGCCGTCAGCAAGGTGCTGTGAATCGACAGCATCCTGCCGCAGGTGCTCGCTGCCTACTGCTCCATGCTGCAATGCCTCTCCGGATACCGAACCAGAGGCCAGATGTTCTGTCGATATTGCTGCTGGACGCAGCTTGCTTCCAGGAATACTGCCATTGGCAAAGAGTTCGGGATTGCGTACCTCATCCGACAGATGTTCCAATGAAACAGCATGCTGCTTCAGATGATATCCGCGAATCGTTTCCGCAGGAATATGTTTGGCAACAATGCTTTCCGCCATAATTTTGGAGGAAGTGATGCTGCCGTCAGCAAGCTTTGCCGAGGTAACCGCCAGATCTGCCAGCTTATCCGTGGATACACTTTCAGGTGATAGTTTAGGTGATGTCACGGCATGGTCTGTCAGATGCGGCGGAAAGATCGAGCCATTCGCCAGAAGTGCGGAATTGATGCTGCCCGGTGCTATTTTGTCGGTTGTAATGGCTGCACGTGACACGGTGTCTGTCTGAACACTTCCCGGCTGAAGATGTGGTGCACCTACCGCACGTTCTGTCAGATGCTCGGATTTCACTCCATACGGACGAAGTGCCTCCGAGCCCACACTGCCTGGGGTCAGATGTGCTGCTGTAATGGCTCCGCCCGCCAGATGGGAGGAGCTCACCACACCCGAAGCCAGAACTCTGCCGTTTACCGAGCCGGGTCCAAGTTTTTCAGACGTTATACTTTCGGCTGCCAGCTTCGAAGTCGTTACCGCTTCATCCTGTAATTGAAATGATCCAACCGATGACTCTGTCAGGTGTTTCTCCAGAACCGATCCAGCTGCCAGCGCATCAGCAGATACACTTTCCTCTGATAGATGGGCTGTTTCGATGCTGCTGTTGGCCAGATGAATCGAATGAATGGCTCCATTATCGATATGAACGGGTGTAATACCGCGATTGGCGATATGCTCTGCACGAATCGAACCTTTGGCGAGATGTTTCCCCTGCACGGCTTCATCGGCAATTTTGGAAGCAATAACGCTCTGGTCTGCCAGCTTTGAAGAAGTTACAGCCTGCTCCAGCAATTTAGCCGTTCCCACGGACTGATCTGCAAGCTTGCTGCTGCTGATCGCACCATTAGCCAGATGCTCAGTGCCGATTTCGGCACTGCCGATCTGCTCACTGCCGATTGCACCAGCTCGAATCTGTGCCGCTCCGATCGAACCATCCACCAGATGTTTTCCATTTAAGGCATGCTCTGCTACATGGCGGGTTTGAATAGCTCCGTCCTCGATCTGTTCACTGCCGACACTGCCACTTAACAGCTGATTACGTCCTACTGCTGCCTCTGCCAGATGAGACTGTTTAATCGAGCCGGCCTGAATATGACGTGAATCAATGGATTGATCTTCAATTTTATTGCCAGTCACCGCACCTTCACGAATTTTGGCACTCGTGACTGCATCGTCTGCAAGCTTTGACGTATGCACTGCGCCGCCGGCTAAATGGCGGGTTTCGATACCGCTGATCGCAATTTTGTCCGCGGTTACCGCCTGATTCTGAATCAAGTCCTCAGTGACCAGCAGACGACTGAGATGTCTCGTTCCAATCGAGCCATCCGCAATTTTGGCTGCATCAATAACCTGATTGCTCAGCTTCTGTGAAGTGATGCTGCCGTCCCGGATTTTATCCCCGGCAATCGAGGCATTTCTGATTTTGTGACCGGATACAGAGCCATCAATCAGATGCTCCTCTGCAATGGAAGCTTCGGCAAGCTTAGCAGATACGATCGCACCGTCAGCAATATGAATGCTCGTCACTGCATAATCCTGCAAAGCTTCACTGCCTACTGCCCCTGATTTCAGCTTGGATGCATCTACTGCAAAGGGCGCCAGCTTGCTTTCGGTCACAGCAAAATCACTGATGTCATCCGTATAGATATAATGTCCCTCATGACCAGGCATCCGGTTCTGATTCAGCTGTTCCAGATGCTGCTTGCCGGCGAGCCATCTCGCATCCTCCTGTTTTTCCTGAGGAGGAGCAATGCTGCTGATATGAATTTCTCTTTCCACAGTCGTCTGGATAGTATCCTCTTTCTGTTTCAGGCTTGGAGCTTCAGGTGATAATTCTTCCGAATGTGGTTTATTGAGAGCTTCCGATTCCATAACGACTTCCGGTTTAATCTGCACGGACTCGGACTCGGACCCGGATGTGACAGCTTCCGGCTTTTCTGTCGTTTCGGCAGCAGCCGCTTCGGTAGCAATGGTGTCCGAAACCGAATTCTCTGCCTTTTTCACTGCTCTTTCCAACTTTGTGGATTCAATCCGCCGATCGGTTAGCTCCAGTTCCCTGAATTTTGGACTGATATGAGGCAGCTTCGGCGTTAAAATCTTTTTTTTGCCCTTCTTATTCATGAGGCCAGCTCCTTCCTCTAACGTTCGTCTCCGGCATCATATGCTTCATTCTGGGCATCTGCCACATTTCTGACCCGACTTTTGCATATCTACAATCTGCTATAAGCGAATTCAGACCATAGTCCATGCCTGTCCGGCAGTAAATAGGCTGAACACAAACAAGAGACAAGGCGGCTGTCCACGCCCCATTCCTGATCCGCTCATAGGATATGGTGTCTGAGCATACACGGGTGCATTGGAATGCATCTGCACACCGGTCAGTGTTATCGCGATGTCAGAGCCAAGCACTAGGCAGACCGGCGTGCCGAGAGGACAACGATGGAGGGTCGCGATAACAACGAAGGAGGAACGGTCATGCCTCAAGAAACGATCGGCATCATGTTCGATTCACGCATGTACCGGGGGATACCGGCCGGAAGGACCGGTCAGGAATCACTCGCTAATTATGAGCTGGCCGCAGCCAGCTTCGGATTAACACCCTGCTTTTTACGGCTGGAAGATATCGATCTGGAACGTAAGGTGTGTAGGGCTTATGTGAAAAAAGAGGGGCAATACGTCCGTGAGCGCATAACGCTGCCCTCTGTTATTCATAACCGGGCGCTTCAGCTTCGGAGTGCGGAGCAGCGACAGATCACACGTTTACTGCTGCAAGGCATTCAGGTCTACAACGTACGTAATCGCTACCACAAGCATCATGTACATGACATGCTGCAGCAGGACCCTTTTTTGAGAGCACATCTCCCCTATGCCGTCAAAGCAACTCCCGAATCCCTTGCCTATATGATGCAGCATTACAATGATCTCATCATTAAACCGTCTAGTGGCAGCATCGGTCATGGCATTATGCGGCTGTTTCAGCAGGAGGGGCATTGGAAGCTGACCTGTGAAACCAGAGCATCGCGCAGCGGATGGGCAACCTTTCGCTTGAATCGGGGGCAGCTGCCTTCCGCTGCACTTCGGCGGATATTCCGTCACGCCTACCTGATTGAAGAACGCATCCCACTCATCCGGCATGAGGGGAGACCTGTCGATCTCAGGGTATCCGTCCAGCGTGGTGGTGACGGGTTATGGAGCGTAACAGGCATGTTTGCCAAGGCAGCACCCGCCCATACGTTTGTCACCAACATCGCCCAGGGCGGGAAAGTGATGACCGTCTCTGAGGCATTAGGGCTAAATGAGCCAGGAACCGGGCTGTTTCACCTTGAAGCTCGAGTTGCCGCAGTAGCTGCCCGAATTGCGCACACGTTGAGTGCCAGTCTGCCACATCTTGCTGATCTGGGCCTTGATCTTGGCATTACGCGAGGGGGAGACATTTTCTTCATTGAATGCAATGGACGAGACCAGCGATATGGTTTTCGCAAAGCAGGAATGAGGGAGCATTGGCAGCTGACTTACAGCAAACCGATGGCATATGGACGTCTGCTGCTGGATCAGAAATTCAGCATTCCAAGACAGCCGCAGACCTATGATCGCGGATTGTATTGATTTCATTCGTGATTTGTGTCAATATTATGCAGAATGGCCGCTTTTGCGGCCTTGAAGTTTGTATTAACCCTAAGGGGGATATTCATGGCAAAAACGCTGTTGCGATTAATGACCGAGCTATCTTCGCGCAAATGGATCTCCCGGACCGTGGGAGCCTTCTCCAAAAGCCGGGGAAGCAAAGCATTTATCCCATATTTTGTCCGGACCTACAACATCCCTGCACAGGAAGCCGAGAAAGACTGGAAGGAATATCGTTCCCTGAATGATTTCTTTACTCGCAAATTAAAACCCGGGATGCGCCCGCTGGATTCTTCAGAACATGCTTTGATCAGCCCCGTTGATGCCAAAATTACAGCGGCCGGCCCGATCTCCGCTGGAACCATTCTGAATGTTAAGGGACAAAATTATACACTTGCTGAATTATTAAATCATTCTCCGCATCTGGAGAAGTACAAGCATGGCTACGTATTTGTGCTCTATCTCAGCCCGCGTGACTATCATCGTATTCATGCACCTGTCAGCGGTCGCAAAATGGAGAGTGAGCACATCAAGGGCAAGGTTTATCCTGTCAATGATTTTGGGCTTACCCATATGAAATCCGTGCTCAGCCGAAATGAACGGCTCATTACGTATATTGAACATGATTATGGTGAAGTAGCGGTTGTCAAAGTTGGGGCGATGAACGTGAGTAGTATTCAATATGCGGATGCAGATGCCCGCGCCTGGGCTCAGGGAGACGATCTGGCTTATTTTGAATTCGGCTCCACCGTTGTACTGCTCATGCAGACAGGCACCTTCGAACCAGCATCTGACTTGAAGCCGGGAGATTCCGTGAAAATGGGTTCTTTACTTGGCCGCCTGAAGCCTAAGCAGTCATAAGTGAATATGCAAATAAAGAGGATGGCACACCACTGGAAGCAGGTGGTGTGCCATCCTCTTTATTTATGCTTTGTATACATGCATGGCGGAGCCACGCTTCGCCTGAATCACCTGTTTAAATTAACGTTAAAACCAGATATCCTGCGGTTCCTCCACTCGCACCAGCCGGCGCATACGATTTCGGTAAATGCTGTATCCCCTCATCGAATTTCTGCGGTGGCGGACCCGTCTTTTTCTTCTGATCATCACCTGTTCCTCCTTCTATGGTCATCTGGATTGCTAGTTACTTACCCCTGCAATCCAGCAATGAAACGATGGCGATACGGGTTAGAAGCAAGACACGGATGGGCAGTTAACGAATCTCGGACGGACTTTTACCTGTATACTGCTTGAACTGACGACTGAAGAAAAAGATATCCCGATACCCCAGTGCATCCGCAACTTCGGTCACATTCATGCCGGTATGCACCAGCAGATGCTCCGCCCGTTCAATACGCATACGAATAATATAGGATTGCACCGATGAGCCGACCAGTTCCTTGAACTTGATCGAAAAGTAACGTGGCGAAAGCCCGGCCCGTGCGGCCAGATCCTCTACACGATGTGTAATCCCCGGATGCTGGCGAACATAATTGGCAACCTCCTGGATGACATCAGACAGCTGGTTGCTTACCTTTTTCTCCACTGGTTCTTCCGTATCTGCACGCAGCAAATGAATCATAAGCTGCTTCAGAATCAATTTGCTTTCTTCATCACGACCGTACACGTCGGATAAAAACAACCGCACATACCGTGCCAGCAGATGCTCGAATTCCACCGTCTCCTGCACTTCGCGATAAGACTGAGGCACATCAGTCACAGGCCCGTCCACATCAAAGTGAATATACGTCAGCACAAGCGGCTTCTGCCGATTATGTGTTGCACTTGTATGATCGCCGGGACGGAACAGAAAACAGCTCCCTTTGCCAACCTCGTAAGGCTGATCATTCAGAATAACCGTGCCTTCACCGCTCCACACGTAAAATAAATCATAATTTTGCATCGGTTTTTCCCGCTTCTGCCATTTCCAGCCCGGTTCACAGACAATTTTAGCGACAGCGGGCAAAATAATAAATGATGACGGCGATGCCTGCAGCATGTCGCCACTCCCCCTTGAAAGTTAATCTCTTTACACACTTATCCCATTATACAGCGGAATTCAACGAAACGAAAATGTGCACTTCTCCCATGCGAATTGCATTCGGCGCACGCCTTCACGAATCTCTGCTTTTTCCAGATGAGCAAACCCGAAACAGACCGCATCATGCCCCGGCATCAAGCGATATCGCTCCACATCCCGAAGCAATATTCCCTGTTCATGAACCTGCTTCGTAAAACATTCGTAACTGGCCCGATCCCCATTCCAGACCGCATAGATCGTAAGCCCGGCATCCCCGGGCAGCAGCGTGAACGCCTTGGGCATACACCGCTCCATCTCCTGCACCATAAAATCATGTCGCTCTCCATACAGCCGGGTTAGCCTGCGAAGATGGCGCATATAGTCTCCTCTTGCCATAAACCTGGCCAGTGCACGCTGCTCCAGCAGTGCCGGTGATACAGGCTCATACAACGCCTTGGCAGCCAGTAGCGGCTCCACAAGACTGGGCGGCAGTACCGCATAACCTAATCGGAACGAAGCCGGCATCGTCTGCGAGAAGGAGCCGATATATATAACACGCTGCTCGTGGTCAAGCACCTTGAGCGGTTCGATCGGCCGCCCGCCCCAACGAAACTCACTGTCATAATCATCCTCAACAATCACGGCATTTTGCTTTGATGCCCAAGCTAGCAGCGCTCGTCTTCGTTCCAGACCCAGCACTGCTCCTGTCGGGAATTGTCTTGTCGGCGTAACAAACAGCATCTGTGCCTGCCACGGCTGCGGGATAATGCCACCCTCATCCACTTCCGCTGGAATGACCTGACCACCACAGGATCTGACTGCATGAACGATGCCCGGATAACTCGGATTTTCCAACACGACCGGGCTTCCTTCAGCAATGAACAGCTGGGAGATCAACGTAATGCCCTGTATCGATCCGCTGAAAAGCACGATCTGGGATGCCTCTGTCTGGATACCGCGTGTCCAGCGGAGATGTGAGGCAATGGCTTCCCGCAGCTCCGGGTCCCCGGCAGCACCTGCCGGCTCTCTCCAGCCGCTGCGATGAACAGCGGCAAGCGCACTTTTCCACTCCGCCGCAGGAAAATGATCGTGCTGCAGACGCTGCATCCGAAAGTTAATCACAGACTCATGTCCTGACTGCGTCTCTTCAAGGGATCGTTTATCAACTGCCGCCGATGCAAGCAATCGTTCACCCCATGGAGAGAGAGGCAGCACCGCGTCGGTTTGCTGGTCAGAATGAGTGGATAACGATTCTGTTACATAAGTGCCTTTTCCCCGGTAGGCCTGAACATACCCGTCCGCAAGCAGCATATCGTATACCTGGGCTACCGAGCCGCGTGACAGTTCATACTGCTTCGCCAGCACACGTGTAGAGGGCAGCCGTGCTCCTGCCTCCAGTGTACCCGAATGAATGGCATCCCGCAGTGCGTAATATAACGCCTGATATTTGTAACGATGCTGGAGCTCGTATGAGTCAAGCGGCAGCCATAATTCCATGTAAGCATCCCCTTTTGTTCACTTGTCAGTTGTGCTTGCACTGATCCTTCTTCCAGATTGGACTATAAAATTGAATGTAAATTGGATCTATTTAGCTGTCAATATTCGTTTTATCGTTATGCCAAGGAACATTACGTTAGAATCCTTTTTCCTAAACGACCTAATAATGGGGGAAATAATATGAGACGCAAAGAGTTCGCTGTAGAAGAAGAACAGGAAATGATCACCTTTCTGGACCAATACTCCTTCGGATTTCTGGGCACCGTCAGCCCGGAAGGAGAACCGAGAGTGACACCGCTGAATTTTGTATATATGGATGGGTGCTTTTATTTTCATGGCAGCCTGGCCGGGGAAAAAATGAAGCAGATCAAACAGCATTCCTTGGTCAGCTTTACGGTTGCGGAGGAATTCTCGCTGATTCCTTCCTTTTTCAGTGATCCTGAGCTGGCTTGTCCCGCGACCTCCTTTTTCAAAAGTGTCATGGCTGCCGGTTATGCAGAGCCCGTGAAAGAGCTTGAAATAAAAGGAAAAGTGCTGCAGCGTTTTATGGAAAAGCTCCAGCCACAAGGCGGTTATGTACCGATTGATGCAGAGGACCCTCGCTATACAGGACAGCTGAAAGCCGTTGCTGTCGTTCGGATTGTGCCGGAGCGAATCAGTGCCAAGTTCAAATTCGGACAAAATCTGAATCCCGAACGATTCGAGCACATTAGCGGTGAGCTGCACAAACGAAATGAAGGCCGAGATCAGGAAACAGCCGAAATGATGCGGAAATATTGCCCTTTCCATCAGCAATAAACTCGGCTATATAAGTTAAACTATTCCTTTCCACATTAACGAAGAGGACAGAAAAAACCTGAAAAAACGAACCAAAAGGATATGTTTTCTCCATCCACAACAACGCGGTGAAGTGATATAACTGTCATATTGCGTAATTTCCGTGACGGGGGAATGTCAAGGTGATATAATGTTAGGCAGTTGAATCACAAAGACTTGGAAGGATGAAAAAAATGAATCCACTGGCTGAACAGTTGAACGAAAGTATTCAGGCCGGCAGCAGTTACGTCTACTCCATGCTGTCACAACTCGGCAAAGAAATTTATTTTCCGAAAGAAGGTATCTTGAGTCAATCTGCGGAAGCGGCAAGCCTGGCCAAGACCTACAATGCAACGATTGGTATCGCCCTGGAGGGTGGGGTGCCGATGCATCTCCCGGTGATTCAGGAGAAGCTCTCTGCATTCCAGCCGAAGGATCTGTACCCTTACGCGCCGCCGGCAGGTAAACCTGAACTGCGGACCGTCTGGAGAGACAAGATGCTGAAGGAAACACCTTCTCTGGAAGGAAAATCGTTCGGTAATCCGATCGTAACCAATGCGTTGACCCATGGACTCAGTATTGTAGCCGACCTGTTCACAGAAGACGGGGATGCTGTTATATATCCGGATAAAAACTGGGAGAACTACGAGCTGACTTTCGGAATTCGTCGTCACGGCCAGTTGGTTCATTATCCATTGTTTGATGATCAGATGAACTTTAACAGCAACGGATTGCTTCAAGCACTGCTGGCACAAAAGGATAAAGGCAAAGCCATCGTGCTGCTCAACTTCCCGAACAACCCGACAGGTTACACACCGGGTGCTGCTGAAGCAGATGCTATTGTAGATGCTATTCGTCAAGCTGCTGAAGCTGGAGTAAATGTAGTCGCTGTGACTGACGATGCTTATTTCGGTTTGTTCTTTGAAGATTCCATTCATGAGTCTCTTTTTGGTAAACTGGCCAATATTCATCCACGTGTATTAACGGTGAAGATTGACGGCGCAACGAAAGAAGAATTCGTATGGGGCTTCCGTGTAGGATTCATTACTTTTGCTCATGAAGATGCTGCTGTTCTACATGCATTGGAGCAAAAAACACTTGGCATCATTCGTGCAACCATTTCAAGCGGACCACATCCTTCACAGACATTTGTGCTGGATGCGCTGAAAGCAGCGGAGTTCGAAGCTCAGAAGCTGGAGAAATTCGAGATTATGAAAGGCCGCGCCAACAAAGTCAAAGAACTTCTCGACAGCGGCAAATATGGAGATGTATGGGACTATTATCCGTTCAACTCCGGTTACTTCATGTGCCTGAAGCTGAAGCATGTTGGTGCTGAGGAGCTGCGCAGTCACCTGCTGCATCAATATGGTGTAGGTACGATTGCGCTGGGTGAGACTGATCTGCGCATTGCCTTCTCCTGTATAGAGGAGAATGGTCTGGAAGAACTGTTCGATACAGTCTATCGCGGCGTTCAGGACTTGCAAAAGCGCTAAACCAAAGAGCCTAGACATAGAACAGAACCATTCAACAATATAATATGTTTCAACTACAGAACCCTTTGGCAGCACTAAGCGCAAGCTTATGATGCCAAGGGGTCTTTCTATTTACACAGCTCGGAAGTAACATGTTGTCTTCCCGGCCTCGTCTTGTTTCTACTGGAGCATCCATCCCTTCCTGCGGGACAGATGCCCAAAACAGCGATGAACGGGCAAGGGCCCAATCAGCCTAACTCCATGGCACATAATATACGATGTACGCAAGGGCGTGCCAAAACCATCATTCGAAAGGGGTATGACCCATGTCCCAAGTGGAAGATACAAGAGGCGGATACGGATACTGCGGCGTTGGAGGATTCACCAACACAGGTGCCATTCTTGTTCTGTTCATCCTGCTCGTTATCATCACTAAATCCTTCCTTTGTTAGTTAAAACTCTTCCTGCACACATGACATCTTGATATTGCAGCACGCACAAAAAAGGTATTCCAGGATACAGCCCGGAATACCTTTTTTCGGATAAATACAACGTGTGTGAGTTACAACAGAGCTGCAGTACATTCGGGCAGGTGGCACAGGATCGAAAAAAACTATTCGTCCTCTTCCTCCTTGAGCCATTTACTTCCCTGAGAACGGCGCATGAGCACGATGACAAGTATGCCCAGCACCAGTGCAGTGCCTGTTACGGTAAGTCCTTCAATTCCGGCTGCAAGCATCGGCAGCCACATCAGCACTGCGGCGAATGCATGGAGTTGAAAAATAAAACCGAGCACCTGCGAGCGGCGACTTTCCCCTGAGATCGGGTAGATCATGATCCAGAAGGATTCACTGTGACTGCGACGCAGCACCCCGAGCTGAATACCTGCAAGCAGCAGGAAGAACAGATACACGCCGGCTCCAAAGTAACTGCCCGCTGTCCACCAGGACAACAGCATGCCAAGCAGGATCAGACGAAGCACAATCGTAAATACTTCTGTTCGGATGAATGTTTTGGTCATAAGGTACCGATAAGCCTGCCCTGCATTCCATGGAAGACCGTTTCCCCATTTACTGAGCCAGCGGCGAGAGCTTACCTTCTGTCCGGACGACGGCACATCCACAAACCAGCCTAATGTTCGCATCACTCTGCCCGCCTGCGTCTGCTCCACCTGAATCAGACGCTCCCATGCGACACGATGTTTCACGGGCACGTGCAGCGCAACAATATATACGGCCGCAAGCAGCAGCAAGAACCAGAGACTGCGAAACGGCTGCTGCCACAGCCAGGCCGCCACAGCCAGGATGGCCAGTGCCCAGCGAAGCAGACGATATGCTCTGGATGCTACGGCCTGTACCATCCTCAGCTCTTGCCACGCTCCATAACTGGACAACACTTTCCACAACACAAGAAACAGAATCGACCAGCCCAGCGGCTTGGCATCTGCATCTGCCCTTACATAAAGCGGCCATAACGTCAGAAATACGAGCAGCAGCCCCAGCATTTTATAAATAACGCCACGAACAAAGCTGTTCTTCAAATACTCCTGCATCCGGTATTCCTGCGGCCGCAGGAATACAATATCCGCCGGAAGCAGATATGTACGGTAACTGCTGAGCAGCACAAGCGGAGCCAGCAGCAATAAAGCAATCCAGCGAATTGGAAATCCCGCAGGAATGTTCTGTACAAACGAGGTATACCAGGCAGAGAACGCAATGACCAGAAATAAAAAGACCATCGCAACCCCGCTCTGGATCACATAACCCACATAAGGAAGAATCCCATTCCAGAAACCTGTCCGACGTTGCTTCCATAACAGCTTGAGATCCATGTCAGTCCCTGCCTTGCACAAGGGAGTAGAACATGTGCTCCAGCGGTGTATCAGACTCCCCGAACTGGGCACGCAGCTCGCTCAGTGTGCCTTGAGCAATAACCTGTCCACGATGCAGTACAACAAAGCGGTCACAATAATTTTCAATAGTGGACAAAATGTGAGAACTCAGCAGAATGGAAGAGCCCGCTGCTTTCATCTCCAGCATGAAATCGAGCAAGGAACGGATGCCCAGCGGATCAAGTCCCAGAAAAGGTTCGTCAATGATGTATAGCGGTGGCCCGGCAACAAACGCACACATAATCATCACCTTCTGCCTCATACCTTTGGACAGATGTGTTGACAGACTTGTACTCTTTTCATTCATGCGAAACAGATTCAGCAGCTTCTCTGTCCGCTGTTTGAAATCTGCCTCCGACACGTTGTAAGCTCGCGCTGTAAACTCCAGGTGCTCCATTACCGTCATCTCATCATATAATTCAGGAGATTCCGGGACAAAGGCCATCGCGGACTGATAGATCTGTGCATCCTCTTCCCGCTTCTTGCCCATCACTCGAACTTCTCCCTGCTGCGGAGTCATGAGGCCTAGAATATGTTTCATCGTTGTACTCTTGCCAGCACCGTTTAATCCGATCAGCCCGACCATTTCTCCGCGTCCCACTTCCAGGTTAATGCCGTGCAGCACTGGCCTTTTGGCACTGTACCCACCACTAAGCCCGCTGATCTGCAGCACAGGCGATTGAACGTTCTCCATCTATCCCTGCACCCCTTTCATCCGATTATTCCTCAGAGCGCGGTGCTCTGTCTTTGCTCCACTTGGGTGCACCCTTGTTTTTGCGATCCTGGTCGCGCCCCGTACGAGCTCCAGCCGGCTTGCTGCCTGTTGAACGCTGATTGGAGATCGTCGCTTTTGGGCCCGGCTTCCGGCTGCCCTGACCTGGCTTGCGGTCGCGGGACTGTCCCGGTTTACGCGAGAAGGAATGCCCTTCCGGGCGAGTATCCGGTCTTGGATCAGCTTCCAATACTTTGCCGCCAAACAGAACACGCTCCTGCAGCTCAATGCCAAGTTCCCGAGCGAATTTGCGCATAATGAAAATTTGTGTCTCATCTACAATAGACAGCACGATGCCTGAACGCCCCATTCGGCCTGTCCGGCCTGCACGGTGAACGTAGTGCTCGGAGTCAAAAGCCGGATCAAAGTTAATGACCATCGGCAAGCCCTCAATGTCCAGTCCTCTTGCCGCTACCTCGGAGGCGATCAGCAGCTGGATTTTACCGTTGCGAAATGCTGACAGTACGTTGCTGCGTGTCACCTTGTCGGCATCCCCGTACAGCGCAGCTGCGGACAGTCCCAGGTGATTCATTTTCGCTTCAACTTCACCGATGTCCTCGGTTGCATTGACAAATACAATGGCCCGATCTGGGTTATATTGTCTGACCAGACGGCGCAGCAGATCAACCTTGTTGCGGCCCTCTTCTACGAAGTAATAATGCTCAAGTCCTGCCGCTGTTGCACGATCCGGTTCAATACCGATATGCACAGGCTCTTTCATCTCGCGCTTCGCCAGTGCAGCTGTATGCTCGTCAATGGTTGCGGACAGGAAAATTAACTGACGGTCACGCAAGGCGCTTTTCAGCACAAATTCCACATCACTTACGCCGCCGAGCTGGAACACCTGATCTGCTTCGTCGATCACAATGGTGGATACGTTGTGCATTTTCAGCTTTTTGAGTGTGATCAGTTCCTTTAACCTTCCAGGCGTGCCGACAACAAGCTCTGGATGCTCACGCAGCTTCTCGATCTGACGTTTCACAGCCGCACCGCCAATCAGACCTTGAACACCAATGCCGCGCTCTGCCCCGTAACGCTGTGCCTCACGCACAATTTGCATGGCAAGCTCCTGCGTCGGCGCGATAATCAGCTTCTGCGTGCCTTTAATGTCATTCTTGATAGATTGCAGCAGCGGCAGCAGATAGGCAAGCGTTTTGCCAGTTCCCGTCTGCGATTTGGATACGACATCACGGCCTTCCAGAATAACCGGAATCGTCTGCGCCTGTACCGGAGAAGGCTCGTTAATGCCGTGCTGGGCCAGCAGCGCCTCCAAATCCTGTGCCACGCCTATTGATGCAAAAGTTTGATTCGTCATGTATTCCATCCTTTAAATTTATTTCGTATTCAAACAAAACCTGTCATCACATTATCTTTCATTATATGCGAAAAAAGCCTGTGTACCAAATCTTATTCTTAAAACGTGCAAGTCCGCACAAAAAAAAGAAAAGCCCCTCGGCGGAGCCCTTCATCATCCGATATATGGTGCTGCTTGTTACATTCTACTTCTGATTCATTACACCGTGTGACAGTCGATCGGCGAGCCGCGGGAATAATTGATACAGCCAGATACCAGCAGATGCCAGCCTTGGCAGATTCACTTCTTCCTTGCGTTTCTTCATCGCCCGAATCATGTGGCCTGCTACGTTCTGTGGTGTCAGCATCAGCCAGCGCACATTGTTCACATAATGTCCTGAAGGGTCTGCGCGATCAAAAAATGGTGTATCAATCGGGCCAGGATTAATCGTCGTGACCGTAATGCCCGTCTTGCGCAGCTCCTGCCGCAGCGCGTTGCTAAATCCAAGCACCGCATGCTTTGTAGCTGTATAAGAAGCCGACTTGGCCGTTCCAATCTTGCCAGCCATCGAAGCAACATTCACAATCTGGCCTTTGCCCCGTTCCAGCATATGTGGAAGCACCGCTTTGGTACAGCGCACAATGCCCATATAATTCACGTCCATCATCTCGTCAAATTCCTGTACAGACATGTCCGTCATGGCAGCAAATTTTCCGTAACCGGCGTTATTCAGCAGAATATCAATTTTTCCGTATTTATGTAACATCGCGTCTACAGCCGTCTGAACCTGCTCACTGTCGGTAACGTCCAGTGTGAGCAATTCATGCCGTCCTTGTAGTGAAGCACCAATCTGTTCCAGCTTGTCCCGTGAACGGGCAGCCAGAATCGGGATGGCTCCTTCCTCGATCAGCATTTGTGCGCAAAGTGCACCGATTCCGCTCGATGCGCCTGTAATAAAAACAACCTGATCTTTCAGCATGGTTGATGTCCTCCCGTAATGAACACATTTGCCTCATAAAGGCCATGCTTCTATTTTACGAGATCATCACCTGAATATCCATCTCGCCAATGCCATCCATCAGAAGAGGAATACTTAACGCTTTCGTTGCACTGAATGACGTTAAATGCTCCGATTGCATCACTTGAGGTGGTGTAATATCTACAACGACGCCCTGGTTGGACAGAATTGTACTGGCATTCCCACTGATCATGTTGCCCAGCTCGGAGATCGCACTTTTACTCATATCATCCATTTCAGTGATCACAAAACCACCCATCATAGCTGAAACAATTTTCAAAGCAACCGTTTCTTGTATACCAAAAACAATATTTCCGCTCAGCTGCCCCGTCATTCCAATTACAATCCAGACATGGTCAGCAATGTATTCTACATTCTTCACGCCAAGATTCCCGGTGGAAGGCGAAACCTGGATGAGCTGTTCAAATACGTTACGTGCCGATTCCAGGAATGGATTTATCACTTCCGCTTTCACTTTTTATGTCCTCCTCACACTGGGTTATTGGTCACACACCAAAAGTCCCATATTTATTAAATTTATTATACTTTATCACGTACGAGAATTCATTAAGAATTCAGCAAAGCATGTGCACTATAATTTATCGTCATTCGAATAGCAAATGTTTATAGCTGTTTTTGTCCGTATTTCACTTCTTTGGAAAAATTATTTGACTGCATTCAAGCCCCGAAAGGCTTGTAGGACTTTTATACTGATTTTGAATTGTTTTAAATTTTAAATAATAACTTATTTTAAGTTTGTTAGTCTGTTGAACTACTTTTCATATGCCCCTTCCCCTTCATTGCTCTGATGACCGTAATCCCCTATAATTTAATATAAAAGAAACTGTACCCGTCACGGACTTTTACAGCACGACACATGACATACAGAGATATTAAGCTGCAAGGAGGCCGTATATGAACATCAGCCAACTGGAAACGCTGATTACCATTTCCAAAACGATGAGTTTCCGCAAAGCGGGTGAACTCCTTAACCTGACCCAGCCGGCTGTGTCGGCCCAGATCAAAAGCCTGGAGGACGAATTCAACACCGTGCTTGTTGATCGGAACCAGCCGGTAACGCTGACGGATCGCGGACAGGTTTTCCTGGAGCACGCTGAACGCATGCTCGATATTGTTGACGAGTTAAAACAGAAGCTATCCGATCTCGACGAAACCCCACAAGGACGTATTGTGCTCGGAACGACAACATCCATTGCCATTCAGATTTTGCCAAGGGTGTTATCCTACTTTCAGGATCAATTCCCGCTCATCAAAACAAGCATTCAATCGCTGCCCTCTTCACAGATCTATACACAGGTCGAAAACGGTTTGGTGGACATCGGAATTGGATACCTTACTGAACGTAATCCTAACCTTAGTACCTCTGTGCTGTACTATGACACGTTTGAGCTGGTCGTATCTCCTGCTCATCCACTCGCGAAGAAAAAACATGCAGCCGTGGACGTGCTGCGAAGCACGCCTCTGATTCTTCTGTCGCCCGATACGGTAGGTCGCCGGTTTACTGAAGCTGTTTTCAAAAAATACAATATTGAGCCCAATGTTGTGATGGAATTGTCCAGCAGTGAAGAAGTGAAACGTATGGTTGAGATTGATCTCGGGGCTGCCATTATCTCCAAACAATCGGTAGCACATGAGCTGCGGCAAGGTACACTGCGGATGATCCCTTTAAGTGAACTGGAGGTCAGCCATCCTGTAGGTGTCATCTACAAATCCAGTCGTTATCTCAACTCGGCGATGCATCAATTTCTTAGTGACCTCAAGGGCATGCCGGAAACTCAATTCATCAGCTCGGAATAAACCTAGATGAAAAGAAAGGGCAGGGATTCCATATGAAATTTGATCTTCATACGCACCATTTCCGCTGCGGACATGCGGATGGCAACATCAGAGATTACATTGAAGCAGGTATTGAAGCGGGACTTCAAGCCATCGGAATTTCTGATCATACCCCTTACTTTGGCAGTGAGCTGGAACAGGCGCATCCACGAATCGCGATGGGTAAATCTGAGTTACAGCATTATGTAGCCGAAGTGCTCTCGCTTAAAGAAGAATACGCTGGGAAAATCGATGTTCTGCTCGGGATCGAATCCGATTATTTTCCAGTCCATGCCGAACTGTATCGTTCAACGCTGGGACAGTATCCGTTTGACTATGTTATCGGCTCCGTTCATCACACAGAGGAGATCAGTATTTTCAATAAAACCCGCTGGAAAGGATTATCGGATGCTCGCAAAATCGAAGTTAAGGAAGCATATTACAAGTTAATTGCACAATCGGCCCGTAGCGGCATCTTCCAGATTCTTGGACATATTGATGCAATGAAAGGTAACTATCCCCCATTCTCTGAAATTATGGCAGACCATGCTATTGATGAAACGCTTCAGGTTATTGCCGAAGCCAATGTTGCGATCGAAATCAACACTTCGGGCAAAACCAAACTCAGCGGTGGCTGGTACCCATCTGATGCCATTCTGGAACGTGCCCGGCATTACGGGGTAAAAGTCACCTTCGGTTCGGATGCACATATCCCAGGAAGAGTTGCCGATGAGCTTGAGCAAGTGCGGACACGTTTGAAGGAAATTGGTTTCACCGAATGGGTTTATTTCAAACAGAAGCAAATGCAGATTGTTCCCCTGTAAGAATAAAAGCTGTCTAAATACAAAGATCCCCGCGCAAGTAACCAGCATTGGGATCTTTTTTTATTTTATTAGCGCGCCCGCTGGACTCGTGAAACTTTAATGGACAAAAAAATGAACCCGCTCATCGCGGGTCCCAACTGCATTATCTATTATCAAAAAGGGGGTCATGAGATAAGTTTACCCTCTGTCTGTTAGAATTCAATTGCAGCTATATTTCAATTGTGTAACAAATGATTGAAGTTCGTTTCAGTTCTCATACCCTGATATACTCTATGATATTTCAGGGTTGTCCCATGCTGGCGAATGCAGACTTTTCCCGTTCACACCCGATTGGAACTGTCCACGAGACATTCCGTATACCTTGACGTCCATGGAGTTGGAGCCCTCACCGACCTCGTCATCATCATCATTCAGCCCGAAGGCTGGAAGACTGCGCTCGTAAAGCATGCCCATTTTAAGGAGCACCCTTTCTGAGGATGAGTTTGCTTCATAACAACGAGCTTCAACCCTCCACAGGTGAAGTTCGTCAAATCCGAATGTTAACAAACGATGAACCGCTTCGGTTGCCAAGCCTTTGCCCCAGTATAATTTGCTCAGGATGTACCCGATCTGGGCTGTACCCTTTTGATCATTCCAGTGCTGGAAGGACGCAATGCCAATGACCTGCTCGCTGCCTTTGCAGCAGATCCCGTAATGCAGTGAATCTAACTTGGTACTGCTGCTCCGAATCTGGTTCAGCAATTTTCTCGCACGTATTGGGGGAGACTGGCTGCCGCGATTCACGTATTGTATGACTTGCGGATCGGACAACAGCTCGGATAATGCAATGTAATCACTTTGACGTAATGAGCGCAGGACAAGGCGTTCTGTTCCTAAGACAGGCAAGCCTTGAATCAGCATATCTCGGGTAAGCATGGCACTCTCTCCTTTGCCTAACGGGTTTTAGTCCGGTAAGACAAGCATGCTCTGACGATGATCCGGCATCCTATCACAATCTGATTCATTCACTATAGTATGTCATCTTTATAATGAAGGTTATACTGCAATTTCCCCTACCCCTGTAATCCACGATAAATGCCTGAACGCAGTTCACGAATATAAGCATCCAGTGCCGGAACTTGATGCTGCTGTGCAATCTGCACTTCCTGCTCAATATCATACGGAACCCGAACAAACTGCAGGTTAAACGGCTTCTGTTTGTCTTCGCCCTCTTCTCCTTCAAGAATGCAGTACGAGGCTTGTGGAACATCCAGCGGATTGCCCACGCTTCCTGTATTAAACAGCATTCTTCCATCCAAATACTGCAAAAAGGCATTATGCACATCACCATAACCGACCACATCAGCCATTCCTGAGCCTGCCTCGTCAGCTGGAGGCTCAAACATTGCAAGTCTCTTATTCATCTCATCCCAAGGCTGAACACGATGATACACACTCTGTGGTGAAGCGTGCACGAACCTTACGTTACGTCCACTCAGCTTCAATTCATAACTAAAGGGAAGACTCGCCAAATAAGCCACTCGATCTGCGCCCAGCCGTTCAGCCTGCCACGTAAAATCAATCACATCCTGATTCACAGCAACAAGCTCATCCCAGTTGCCGCGAACAACCACTTCACATGCCGCTCTGATCTGATCCACGGCTTCAGCTGGCTGCGGTCCCTTGCCTACAAGGTCACCGAGACAGAAAATTCTCTCTATGCCGCGCTGCTGTATATCTTTCCACACAGCTTCCCAGGCAGTCATGTTGCCATGAATGTCGGATACAATTGCAATTCGCTCCATTACTTCCCCTCCATTCATGTCCATATGGTTCTATATTCCAATTCCATCTGATATCTTGGCATTTTTCCTAAGAATGATTGCTTTCATTGTCCGAATGCAAGTGAAGCACCGTCAACTCAGGCCGGCACAGAAAACGAATGGGCAGCAGTGTCATGCCAAACCCACGATTCACATACACGGGCATCTGATGCCGGGAGGTGTAGTGCAGCCCTTGTATATATTTACGTGAACCCCGCGGGGTCGTCATTGCACCAAACCAGGGAAAACGAACCTGACCCCCATGGCTGTGACCCGACAGCTGCAATCCAAATCCATACGGAGCTGCATAATCGGCATAATCCGGTTCATGCATAAGCAGCATTTTCCAGACATGCTGCTTCAGCCCGGCAACAGCTGTTTCCGGGTCAGGGCTGCCCGTTAAGGCATCATCCAGACCTGTAACAGCAAGCTGGTCTCCGTCTTTTTCTATAATGACATGCTCATTGCAAAGCAGTGTAAAGCCCGCTTCCTGAAACATATTCTTCACATCCTGCTGCTGCTGCCCTCGATAATCATGATTACCCAAAACCGCAAACTTTCCGTATTTCGCTGTCATCGAGGCGAGAACGGGTACACATTCGCGCATTGGTGCGGCCTGCCTCTCCACCATATCCCCGGTAAAACAGATCAAGTCAGGCTGCTGCTCCTTTATTCGTGCTGCCAGCTTGCTCAATTCCTTCATCCCGGTGTGGAAGCCCAGATGTGCATCACTGAAATGAACGATGCGCAATCCGTTGAACGATACCGGGAACGACGGGAGCTTGAGATTAATATGGCTAATCTGTAATAATCGCGGCTCCCATAGTGCGTATCCTAGTGTCAGCACACTTGCTCCCAGGGTCATAATGATTTTCCGCAGTTGAAAACTTCGACGAGAAGGGTCATGATCCTTTTCTTCTCCGGGAAAAAGAGGTTCCTTCGAACTGTCCGTTCTGCTCAAGCGCCGGGACGGCGAGCTGCTGCTGTGTGAACGCGGTGTCTGTCCCATCTCTCCCCCTCCTCGCATCGGGCTTCTTCAAGACCGTTAACGGCCGTATTCATCCCTGTAGTATACCATATTCTGCACGAAACACCCGGTTCCTTTGGTGCATGGCAAAAGAAGCCGTAATCCCGGCGATTACTACGCGGAATCACGACTTCTTCAAAATACAGAGCAGAACGCTGTATCAGCGTTTCACTTGTTTATACACCCAACCAGCGTTTGAACATATGCTTGGTTGTCTGTTTATTCATTTCGGCAATAGACGTTGTGAGCGGGATGCCTTTCGGACATGAACGCACACAGTTCTGCGAGTTACCGCAGCCTTCAATACCGCCATCTTCCATCAGCGCCTCCAAGCGCTCTTCTGCATTCATCTCACCTGTAGGGTGAGCATTAAACAGACGAACCTGGGACAGCGCAGCCGGACCGATAAAGTCCGTTTTCTCATTCACGTTAGGACAAGCTTCTAGACATACACCGCAAGTCATACACTTGGACAGCTCGTAAGCCCACTGACGCTTCTTCTCAGGCATCCGTGGTCCCGGACCGAGGTCATAGGTTCCATCAATTGGAATCCATGCCTTCACACGTTTCAGTGCATTAAACATCCGTGAACGGTCAATGACCAGGTCCCGTACTACCGGGAATGTTTTCATCGGTTCGATCCGAACCGGCTGCTCCAGCTTGTCGATCAGAGCTGCACACGCTTGACGCGGTTTGCCATTGATAATCATGGAGCAGGCACCGCACACTTCTTCAAGACAGTTGGATTCCCAGCATACCGGAGCGATGGACTTGCCATCCTTGTTCACCGGATTCCGCTGAATCTCCATCAGGGCGCTGATCACGTTCATATTCGGACGATACGGAAGCTCAAACTCCTCTGTATACGAAGATGACTCCGGGCTGTCTTGACGGGTGATAATAAACTTGACGGTTTTGCTTGCTGTTGCTTGTTCCGCCATATCGTTGTCCCCTCCTCTGGTGACGATGATTGTATTGCTGGTGCGCAAAGCTTCTTATGTTGGTGCTCGGGTGGCACGCTCCGGTCGCGGAATGCCCTTTCAATCGCCATTACCCTCGAATTTTTTGATCCACCCTTACTATATAAGTTGAACCAAAGAATTTACACAAGCCACTCCGATGACAGAATAACCTTCCAATCGCTGTTATCCCCAGATTTTTTCGACACCCTTTTCCAAAGGGGAAAATCCGGTGATAAAGGCGACCGCTCCGCTTTTTCAGTTTTTTTCTGTCCCCTCCGTTAACGTGTAAATGAATAGTTCAACTTATATAGGATGAAAATTCGATGATAAACGCGAACGCTTCGCTTCTTTCGGCCATTTCCGCTTCCTCCGCTGTGCCCTTGCACCTTGGATGTTGCTTTGCTGTAAATATTAACAGCAGCTTAATAGTTCACCTATTGAATGATTAAGCTGAATCGTACAGATTAGTCCTTCGAGTAGTCACGGATACGCGGCGGAATCAGGGATACGTCCACTGGCTCGTACGAGATTTGTGGACCTTCCTTCGTCCAGCTTGCGATCGTTGTTTTCAGGAACTCCTCATCGTTACGCTCCGTGAATTCCGGCTTGTAGTGCGCTCCGCGGCTCTCGTTACGAAGCAGTGCACCCAGTGTCATTGCTTCAGCAAGCTCAAGCATGTTCCACAATTGGCGGGTAAACGCCGCGCCCGGATTGTTCCAGCCCGAGTTGTCGTACATGTTGATTTTGCCATAACGCTCTTTCAATTCCTTGATTTTGCCGATGGTCGCTTCCAGCTTGTCGTTGTAACGCACCACCGTCATGTTCGCTGTCATCCACTCGCCCAGCTCTTTGTGGATTACATAAGCATTCTCGGTACCTTGCATTTTCAAGATACCTTCGTATTTTTCGGTCTGACGCTTCGTATACCCGTCGAACACGGAAGAAGAAATATCTGCGGACGATTTTTTGAGTCCTTTGATATATTCAGCCGCTTTCGGTCCAGCTACCATACCGCCGTAAATCGCGGATACGAGGGAGTTTGCTCCAAGACGGTTCGCACCGTGATATTGATATTCGCATTCGCCAGCTGCGAACAGCCCCGGAATGTTTGTCATTTGGTTGTAGTCTACCCACATGCCGCCCATGGAATAGTGGACTGCCGGGAAGATTTTCATCGGAATTTTACGTGGATCGTCACCCATGAATTTTTCATAGATTTCGATAATTCCGCCCAGCTTGACATCCAGCTCCTTCGGATCTTTATGAGAAAGGTCAAGATACACCATGTTCTCGCCGTTTACACCCAGTCCCATGTCTACGCAGACACTGAAGATTTCGCGCGTCGCGATATCACGCGGTACAAGGTTACCGTAAGAAGGATATTTTTCCTCAAGGAAATACCAAGGCTTGCCGTCTTTATATGTCCAGATCCGACCGCCTTCACCACGCGCGGATTCAGACATGAGACGCAGCTTGTCGTCCCCTGGAATGGCTGTCGGGTGAATCTGAATGAACTCACCGTTAGCATAGTTCACACCCTGCTGGTACACCGCACTTGCAGCAGTACCTGTGTTGATGACAGAGTTCGTCGTTTTACCGAAAATGATACCAGGTCCACCGCTCGCCAGAATAACAGCTTCAGCCGGGAAGGTCTGCACCTTCATGGATTTCAAATCCTGTGCCACAATACCGCGGCACACGCCTTCGTCATCAATAACGGCTTGCAGGAACTCCCAGTTTTCATACTTGGTTACGAGGCCTGCTGCTTCCCAGCGACGTACTTGCTCATCCAGTGCGTACAGCAGCTGCTGCCCTGTTGTCGCTCCGGCAAATGCCGTACGGTGATGCTTCGTACCACCGAAACGGCGGAAATCAAGCAAACCTTCCGGTGTACGGTTGAACATGACGCCCATCCGGTCCATCAGGTGAATAATGCCAGGTGCTGCTTCGCACATCGCTTTAACTGGCGGCTGGTTGGCAAGGAAGTCACCGCCATATACCGTATCATCAAAGTGTACCCATGGAGAGTCGCCTTCCCCTTTGGTATTTACCGCTCCGTTGATGCCGCCTTGGGCACACACGGAGTGTGATCTTTTCACAGGAACTAATGAAAATAAATGAACATGGACTCCGGCTTCAGCCGATTTGATCGCCGCCATCAATCCCGCGAGACCGCCGCCCACAATAATTACATTCGATGATGCCATTGCTAGTTCACTCCTTATTATCAGCGTCTTTCGAAATTCAGACCAGAGAATGTTAATTCACATACAAAAATAGAGACAAGCACTCGTTTACAAAATTAAACCAGAACTGATTTTACCGCATCAATCATTGAAGTAGCTGTCTGGAAATCTACGTTCCGGAAAGCAAACAATGAAGCGATGAACATGATGGAAATAATAGCGAACAAGCTCATGCACACATACGAGGATACGCGCTGTGCACGAGGTCCGACTGTGATTCCCCAGCTAACGAGGAATGACCAGAGCCCATTGGCAAAGTGATAGGATGCCGCCACAACACTGATCAGATATAAAATAAACGTTACCGGATTCATCACGATGTCATGGATCACACCGCCAAGCTGTTCGTGTGTTACATTACCGAGAGCCACTTGCACACGGGTCTCCCACACGTGCCAGATCACAAATACAAATGTGATGACACCACTGACGCGCTGGAGCGTGTAGCGCCAGTTACGCTCATTGCCGTAACGACCCACGTTCGGCTTGGCCTGATAAGCAATGTACAGACCATATACACCGTGATAGAACAGCGGCAGCCAGATCAGAAATGTTTCCAAAACGATGACGAGCGGCAGACTGTTCAGGAAGGCAACCGCACCGTTAAAAGCTTCTTTGCCGCCTTCAACTGCCGAGAAGTTCGTCACCAGATGCTCAACAAAAAACAAACTGAGCGGAATGACGCCAAGCAAGGAGTGCAGCTTTCTGGAGTAAAACCCTTTCATAAAATGTCGATCCCCTTTCGCTAAATACAACGTTTTCATAAATACATTCGCATATCATGACACGAATCCTTCCAGAGCAGGAAAGTTCGACAAATTGTTCCGATTTGTTCAGGTGTGAACAACTTGTGTCACAATTCATGTTACTCCTTTTTTTCTTATAAGGGAATTGCAATATAATTATTAAATGTTATAACCTATAGGTATAAGCTCTAAACAACCGACTTAAAGGCTATACAATCTTAAAACAACGAGTGTAAAAGCCTTACAATAAAACAAAAAATGAATCAAGGGCAAGAATCACACTCACGAAGAAGAGAGGTTTGTGTTCATGTTCGAAGAATTAAACGCATTTGCCGCGGTTGTAGAGCAGTCCAGCCTGAACCGCGCTTCCAAATTACTGAACCTGTCCCAGCCCGCACTCTCCCGTAAAATCTCCAAGCTGGAGGATGAACTGGGGGTATCCCTCTTTCACCGCCGGGGCAAACGGCTGGAATTAACAAGTGTAGGTCAGCTCGCATACACCTTCGCCGTGGAACAGAAACAACAGCAGCAGAAATTTCTCACCATGCTATCTCAATATAAAGATGAAGAACAGAGCATTATTACACTCGGCGCCAGCCTGACGACTCTTCAGACGACTCTGCCTCCGCTGGTCAACGCTTTTATGGAGAAGCATCCCCATGCCGAATTGAAGCTGTTAACAGGCAAAACGCATGAGATCGTTTCTTTTGTGCGTGATAAAAAAGCCGATGTCGGCATCGTTGCCTCCTCCATCAGTGAAGCAGGGCTGAACTGTGTGCCTCTGTTTGATGATCATCTGGAACTGGTCGTGCCCCTGACGCACCCGCTGGCGGGCAAAGAAGCCGGGATGGAGCATTTGCAGGATCTGCCGATGATTACGTTCTCCAAGGGAACATGGTACCGCAAGTTGACCGATGATCTGTTTCAGCGCTGCACCGTGATGCCTGACATTCGCATGGAGATCGACTCCTTTGAGGCGATTATCCGCCTGTTGCCAACCTGTAAGGCCGCTGCCCTGCTGCCCAAATCCTACCTTCGTCCGCAGCTGCTGGCTGACAATGATCTGGCCGCCGTGCATTTGCCACAGCTCAGGCAGACCCGAAGAACAACCTGCATGATTTACGGGGAAAAGGAGGACCTCAGCGAAACCTCCAGACAGTGGGTCCGGGAGACAGCTGCATTTTTTACCACAAAAGCGCCATTGCCCTCACGGAGAACAACAGCGCCTTGATGAAAAGAAGAGAACACACGGGGGATGCCATAGTCCCCCGCCTGTTCAGCTCTCCTGACTAATGACCTCTTCCTCAAACCGGTCGATATCATCATTATTGCCAATAATGACCATAATATCCCCCATTTGCAATGAATCCATCGCTGTCGGAGCAATGATAACGCCAGCTTCCTTTTGCAGAGCTACGATGCTGCAGTTAAATCGTACCCTGGCGTTAAGAGTGGACAGTGTTTTATTGTGCAGACAGGCAGGTACCTTCATCTCCACAATGCTGTAATCATTGGACAATTCGATGTAATCCAGCAGGTTGGGTGTCACCAGCTGGTGAGCGACCCGGATGCCCATATCCCGTTCCGGGTACACAACGCGGTCAATGCCCAGCTTGTCGAGCGCCCGTCCGTGCAGAACAGAGATGGCTTTAGCCACAACCGTTTTGACTCCCAGTTCCTTGAGCAGGATGGCGGTAAGGATACTCGTCTGGATATCGTCACCAATGGCAACGATGCCGCAGTCAAAATTACGAATGCCCAAAGAGCGCAGTACTTCCTCATCCGTCGCATCCGCAACGACTGCGTGAGTGACCAGATCACTCATGTCTTCGACAAGCTCTTCATTTTTATCAATACCAAGCACCTCGTAACCGAGCTCCATCAACTCCTGCGCCAGACTGGAGCCGAAGCGCCCAAGTCCAATCACCGCAAACTGCTGTTTTTTCATCGTTCTTCACGAACCCTTCTATCCAAATAATCATCAAGCAACCCCATCATCAGTAACCAACCTAATAACCTTATCGTCATCCATCAACATAACTAATCCTTTTCGATCAACCTAGATTCTCATCTATTAGCCTGATCCTCATGCATCAGTCTATTCATTATTAACCAATAATCATCTTGCCTTCGGGATACCTGTACAGCTCTTTTTTGTTTTTCTGCCCCAGAGCGTACGCCAGCGTAATTGGTCCAAGTCGTCCTGCGAACATCGTAAAACAGATCATTAGCTTGCCAAAGGTGGTCAGCTTCAGCGTAAGCCCGAGAGAAAGTCCTACAGTCCCGAAAGCGGACGTGGTTTCAAATAAAATCATCAAAAAGTTACTGTCCTCTGTTGTACTCAGCACCATCGTAACCGTAATAATAAATAACAGTGCCAGCAGTGTAATGGTGAGTGCCTTGAAAATGCGTTCCTGCACAAGCCGATACCGGAAAAAAACGATATCTTCCCTCCCCCGCATCATCGCAATGACGGCCCCTGCCATAATCAGAAAAGTGGTAGTTTTGATGCCGCCCCCGGTCGATCCTGGAGACGCGCCGATAAACATCAGAATAATCATAAAAAATTGCGTGGCCTGCCGCAGCCCGGCAATGTCCACCGTATTCGCTCCGGCTGTGCGCGGTGTTACCGATTGGAAGAACGAGCCGAGTATTTTACCGCCCCAGTTCAGACCGCCCAGCGTTCGCGGGTTGCTGAATTCAAATACAAAGATAACCAGGGCCCCAAACACAATTAGCAAAGTCGTCATCAGCAGAACCACTTTGGAATGCAGCGACAGCTTCTTTGTCTTGTGATAATCCACCAGATCGGAGAGCACCACAAAACCGATACCGCCGGAAACAATCAGAAACATAGCGGTAAAATTGACAAACGGATCGTAGACATACCCGGTCAGACTGCGAAAATCACCGAACATGTCGAACCCGGCATTGTTAAACATCGAGATGGCATGCCAGTATCCATAATAAATCGCCCGGCCAATCGGCATATCCAATGACCAGCGTAAGGCAAACAAAGTACCGCAGATCCCCTCCAGAATAAGCGAGTAAATGACTACCTTGCGAATCAGCCGCACAATGCCCTCCATCGTGCTTTGGTTCATCGCTTCCTGCAAAATCAACCGTTCTTTCAGTGATATTTTCCGTTTGAATGCAATCGCCACCAGCGTTGACATCGTCATGAAGCCGAGACCGCCAATCTGTATCAGAATAGCAATAATCACCTGTCCCAGCACTGAAAAATAGGTTCCTGTATCAACAACTACCAGCCCTGTTACACAAACAGCCGACGTTGCCGTAAAGAGCGCATCAATAAAGGCCAGACTTTCCCCGTTGCGGCTGGAAACCGGCAGCATGAGCAGCAGCGTGCCGAGCATAATAATGCTGGCAAATCCTAATACCAGAATACGGGGTGGCGATAATCGCATCCATTGAACATTCACTTTCACTTTAGTATCAACCCACCTCTGCACAAATAAAAAATAAACTCCATTCGGTGGAGCACATGTATGAAATATAAACGGGCAACATATCATTTGAATTGGTACACGCAACACATCATTTAAATCGGTATATATCAAATAAAATTGTTATATATCATCGGAATCGGCATCTAACCTGTTCATATCTCTTTGCCTTCCAAGAGATATGATTCGTCCTCTATTGTTCTATTCGTTCCCTTGTTCGACCCGAGACATGCGGATTCCAGCATATTGCTTCAAAATTATACGCGCTGCAGGCCATGCAGACAAAACGATTTTTGTGTAAATACCTTCGAATTTGACCAAAACGGCAAAAACCCGCATATCGGGACAACTGAATCGAAGTGTTTCGATCATTTTCATTCATTTTCAAAGTTTTGCACCCGTTTTCGTTATGTCATTGGCATTGGGCACTGGCCCTGTGCTATCTTTACATTAATATGGAATTGAATATAAGGAGGAACTTGCTTTTATGAATCCCTTAGGGCAGCCTTTGCAGTTCAAGGCTAACTTCATGCGTTTGGGGTTGCTTGCGGTGATTGGCCTGATTTTATTTTTTGTGTTTCAGATCTTCCCTGCAACCTCTTCACAAACGACAGAAATTTCGTCTGCAGCCTACATCAGCAAGGAGCAAGCAGTACAAGCGGCACGATCATTCGCAGCGTCGGTGGATGACTATACACTGCCAAGCAGCGCCAATAGACCTCTTGTAACCTATCAGACCCATTCTGATATTTACGGATACATGGCGAAGACCAAGCAGCTCGATACCTATAATAAGCAGTGGGAAAAAACCTACCCTTATGATGTGTATCGCGTGCGCTTGATAGATCAGGACAAAGGCGGTTACCTTAACGTTGACGTACATATGAAAACCGGAAAGGTGGTCGCGTTCAAACATGTGCTGCCTTCCTCCATGTATACAGCCATTGAATCCCAACAGGAACAGGGCATACCCACCACCTCGGAATCGGTTGCAGAAGGCCACATGCCTCTGAACGAGAAGGAAACTCTTGCCGCTGGAATCCTGAAAGAATTCGGTTATGATGTGCCAGCGCTTCAACTGGATACACGAGATGGCGAACCGGGTCTGAAGTACACCGATGCGAGTAAAACAATCGGAGATTCCAGGCTGGAGCTGAAGTTTACGTTTGAAAATGGTGCCGTACGTTCCTTTGATCCCGGATTCTCGGTACCGAAGGCACATACGGATTATGTGAAGGACCAGACCCAACTTGCGAACTGGTTAACCTACGGTGGTTACGCCTTTTTGACATTTGTGCTCGGGGTGCTTGCTATCATCTACAGCATTCTGGCTCGTGCGAACACGTCGTTCAAACGAGGAGTGATATTGTCAATTGTGTACTTCGCGGCTTCCATGATCGGTACACTGAACATGCTGCCGCTGTTTCAGGCACAAGGACTTTCCAGCTTCATGCTGGCGTTCCTCATGCTCATTCAAACAGGACTTACGATTGTGATGAGTGTTACCATCTATCTGTCCCTTGTGGCAGGAGACGGCATGTGGCGCAAAATCGGCTGGAATCCATGGCCTCGCGCCAAAGAGCCGGGTTACGGCAAATACGTGCTCCACAGCATGTACACTGGATATCTATGGGCATTCATTTTATTGGGTGTACAATCGGTGCTGTTCTTTATTCTGGAGCGGAGCATTGGCACATGGTCCACAACGTCAGCGGATCAATCCACCTATAACATGACATACGCCTGGGTTTTCCCGATTATGGCCTGGATGGCCGGGATTGGTGAAGAAGCGGTATATCGCTTGTTCGGGATACGTATGATGCAAAAGGTGGTGCGTAATACGTTTATCGCCTGCTTGATCCCTACGATTATATGGGCACTGGGACATACGCTGTATCCGATCTATCCTGTCATTACACGCCCGATCGAGCTAACCGTTATCGGCTTGCTGTTCAGCCTGATTATGCTGCGCCACGGTTTCATTGCCGTTGTATTCGCTCATGTCATCTTCGACAGCCTGTTGATGGGACTCAGTCTGATTTTCATGGGAGATGCATTGAACATCGGTGCCGGTATCTTCTGGATTGTACTTCCGGCTATCGTGGGATATGTAATTTATCGTTTTAATCCCAAACAAAAAGAGAAGCCGTATGTTACGACTCCTCATCACGAAGTGCTGCAATAATCTGATTTGCCAGCTTGTCACCAATAGATAGAGGCCGGAAGTCTTCGACGCTGGCCTCTTTAATTTTGCGTAAAGAGCCGAAATGCTTGAGCAGCAGCTTACGCCGCTTCTCTCCAATGCCCGGAATGGCATCCAGCCTGGATGTAACCATGGATTTGCCGCGCTGCTCGCGGTGGAACGAAATGGCAAAACGGTGTACCTCTTCCTGAATTCGCTGCAGCAGATAGAACTCCTGGCTATCCCGAGGCAAGGCGATAACCTCCGGCGGGTTGCCGATCATCAGCTGGGATGTTTTGTGTTTCGCATCCTTCACCAATCCGCAGACCGGAATAAACAAGCCCAGCTCGTTTTCAAGTACATCTACTGCGGCCGAGATCTGCCCTTTACCCCCATCGACCACGATGAGGTCAGGCTGGGTCAGATTTTCTTTAAGCACACGCTCATAGCGGCGGCGAATGACTTCCCGCATCGTTTCATAATCATCCGGGCCTTCCACAGAACGCACTTTATACTTGCGATATTCCTTCTTATCCGGCTTGCCATCCGTAAATACAATCATGGCCGATACCGGGTTGGTTCCCTGAATGTTTGAGTTATCAAACGCTTCAATCCGGCGCAGCTGCTCAAGACCGATCCAGCGTCCCAAACCTTCAGATGCTTTCGAAGTGCGTTCTTCGTTGCGTTCGATCAGACGGAATTTCTCTTCGAGCGCCACTCGCGCATTGTCCAGTGCCATCGTAATCATCTGACGTTTCAACCCGCGCTGCGGAATGTGCACCTTGATCTCCAGCCATTCCTGAAGAGCAGCCGCCATCTGGGACGGGTCCTCCTGCTCGGATGGCAGCTTGGCATTGGCTGCTTCGGTTTCGGCTTCGCTATGCAGCTCATCGGCAGCATCGCTCTTTGTCTCCTCTGCAGTACTCGCCTCGTAAGCTACTCGAGTCTCGGCAACGAGCGACTCAGCAGCCATCACAGGGTTGGCTTCTAACGGCTGCTCCTCCTGCGTGGATTCGGACGTTACCGCAGCCTGCCCATGCTCTGGCGTATTTACATCGTGCAAATGTGCCGAATCGGTATCATGCTCGCCAATGAGAAGCTCCTTCGGCATCTCTGGCAACAAGATTTCCTGCGGCAAGGCCGGATTGTCGCTGTAATACTGTGTAACATAGGACATGAAATCACTATAAGCCTCGCCGTAAAACGGGAAGGTGGACACGTGACGTTCGATCATTTTTCCCTGACGCATATATAGAATCTGGACGCACATCCAGCCCTTATCAATCGCAAACCCAAAGACATCGCGGTCTCTTGCATCTGCCATCGTAATTTTCTGCTTTTCCATGATTGCATCAATCGCAATCACCTGATCACGCAGCTCTTTGGCACGTTCGAAGTACAAATCTTCGGCCGCTTCCTGCATTTTACGCTGCAAATCCTTTTTGATCTCTTCATGACCACCGCTCAGAAATGATCCGATCTCCTGTGAAATCTCGTCATACTGCTCTTTGCCAATCTCCTTCACGCAAGGGGCAAGGCATTGGCCCATGTGATAATACAGGCAGACTTCCTTCGGCATAACACCACATTTGCGCAGCGGATACATGCGATCCAGCAGTTTTTTCGTTTGATGTGCCGCATACGAGTTCGGGTAAGGACCGAAGTATTTGGCTTTATCTTTCAGCACACGGCGGGTGACTTCGAGCCGCGGATGCTTTTCATTTGTTATTTTAAGATACGGAAAGGTCTTGTCGTCTTTGAGCAAAACGTTATAACGAGGCATATGCTTTTTGATCAGGTTACATTCCAGAATGAGTGCTTCCATATTGCTGCCTGTCACGATGTACTCGAAATCACGAATTTCAGAAACCAGACGCTGCGTTTTTCCGTTATGGCTGCCAATAAAATAAGAGCGCACACGGTTTTTGAGCACTTTGGCTTTACCAACGTAGATGATGGTCCCTTCACTATTCTTCATCAGATAACATCCCGGCATATCCGGAAGCAGTGCGAGCTTGTGACGAATCTGCTCCAGTGCCTGCTCCTGCTCTTCTAACTGCTGCATAAATGGGTCCATAATTCGGTGGGTCCTCCCTTCCGAAAAATTGAAGCCTTCACCTTACATGTTCACTTTTGATGAAAGAATGAACCTTCGATCGCTGTTATCCCCAGATTTTCTAATCCCTTTCCAAAGGGGAAAATCCGGTGATAAACACTACAGCAGATGCTTCCCATGCAGCTTTCTTTCAGAAAGCTTTTAGCTCCGCTTTTCCAGTTCTTTTCTGTCTTCTCCGTTAATCATGTAAATTTCCAGTTTCATTTTATATTCAATTATATAATATAAATAATTTATCACATCATTTAAATATTACTTATATTGTCATGTATACCGCATTTCGACGCAAAACGCCCCCGGCATGTAAACCGGAGGCGATGGGTCAGCCTGCACATATTTTGTTGCTGTACTGATTATTGATGTTTTTCGATAATGCCTTTGAGCGCGTCCTTCGAGTTCAGACCAACCACTTTATCTACCGGTTGACCATCTTTGAAGAAGATCAACGTTGGAATGCTCATTACGCCAAAGCGGGAAGCAGATTCCGGGTTTTCATCTACGTTGACTTTCGCAATTTTAACGGAATCGCCAACTTCTGCGGACAGCTCTTCCAGGATTGGTGCGAGCATTTTGCAAGGACCACACCAAGGCGCCCAGAAATCAACCAGAACCGTTCCTTCTCCTTCGACTTCCGTGTTAAAGGATTGATCGGATACGTTAACAATAGCCATGAAATTGTCCTCCTTATATATACTTACGGTTTTATTTTAACCTGTAACGTCGTGAACGACACTTCCAGTATAACACATGTGCGTTAAACTTGTGAAATGAACGACTAATGTTCATCTTCCCAACATGAAATCTTCACAATTACAGGTGCAGCACACCATCTGCAAATTCTTTACAAACGCTTTCTTTTCCAAGTATACTAAAATTACTCCGGGTTGCAGCCCTGCCTACAGCGGCCAAGCTGTCAATCCTCATAAGGAGGCAATACGATGGACGCTAATATTCGGATGACCGACCCGCGCGAGCATGTGAACGAGGAGCCCCGAAACGATCTCTTCGATCTAATTATGGGCGTTGTCGGCATGGGTGGTCTGATGACTGTCATCTTCTTTGGTATGGTCATTTTCAAATTCCTGACCGAGTAGAATGTACAGAGTAATTCAGGCAGCCAAAAGCAGAAAAGCCCGGTTCTCGCATGTTGCGAAACCAGGCTTTTTTGAGTTTGCACTAATGTTATTCAACGAGCTCAGCTCTTGCCCCGCTGATTCTCGCCCCGCACCTGAATGACATCTACAAATGGACGAATCCGGTCCATCAGACGCTGACCTTTATTCGTTTCCTCGCCATCCCGATTGGTGAAGCTCAGATGTTTCTCAAGCCCTTCCAGGTTGTAGTTGGACGTATAGAAGGTTGGCTTGCGATTCATCCTATAATTAAGAATGGAGCCCATGACATGATCACGTACCCATGGATTGAGGTTCTCTGCACCAATATCATCAAAGATGAGCAGATCACAGCTTTTCAAAATGTCCGTCATTTCCTTCAGCTTCTGCCCCTCACTGATCATGGACTTCAAATCCTCAACAAAATCAGGCATATAGATGATGACACCTGTATGTCCCGCAACTGCGAGTTCATGCAGCAGATAACACATCAGGAACGTTTTGCCGGTTCCGAATGAGCCTTCCAGATACAGCCCCTGCGTTGAAAGTCCGTTCGCCTTCGTTTCACTGATATAACGCAGCACCCGGTTCACCGCTGGTGCACGCAGGCGATCCTTACCCATAATCTCCACATCATTATATCCCGCACTTAAAGCACGTTCGTCCACATAGAAGCTGCGAATCCGCTGCTTGATCATGTGCTCGTTCTGTCGGGCAATCTGTTTCGAGCATGGTGCCTTGATATCTATAATTTCGGGTTTACCGTTGAAGTTCTCTACTTCCAGTTTGCAAAAATGACCCTGAAAATCGTTGGGGCAGTTGTCCAGTCCAGGACAATTCGCGCAGTTCTTCGAATCTTTGGCATACTGATACAGCTTGCTCAGATCAGGCATGAGCTGTGCATCTTTCAGTTCAGGATGACCTGCGCGGAACTCACGCACATACGGGTCCTCCAACAAATCCGCCATAATTCGCCGCGACTGCTCACGAAAGGAAGGGTTCAGCTGCTGAAGCAGTCCTCCCAAGGATTCCATGGCTTCAAGCCCCCTTTGGTGGTATTCATACAGTTCATTCTATAGAAAAGCCACCAATAACTCAACTGATACATCTGGAAAATTGCTCTGGTGAGATAAGGGGCTCTCTCCCATCCTGTAGAGAAATCGCCTTATTCTTTTACAGCCCCCACCGTCAAACCCTGAACAAAATAACGCTGGAAGAACGGATATGCGAATATAATCGGCAGCGTGGCCAGTACAACCATGGCCATTCGGGATGTATCCTGGGGAATAGACTGCATAGCTGCCAGGCTCATCGAGCTGTTGGCTGAGTTCTGCTGGATGAATTGAATGCTCGACTCGATCCGCATCAGCATTGATTGCAGTGGTACCAGATTTGGATTATCAATATATAACAACGCATTAAACCAGTCGTTCCAATAACTCAGCGTACTGAACAAACCGATCGTTGCCAGACCTGGCAGGCACAACGGAATGACGATTTTCAGAAAGGTATGAAATTCTCCTGCACCATCTATTCTCGCCGATTCAATAATGGCATCCGGTACACTGGTCGAATAAAAGGTACGCAAAATCATAATGTAAAAGGCATTCATCGCCAGCGGCAGAATTAATGCCCAGATGGTATCCTTCATACCCAGCAATTGGGATACAACCATATACGTCGGGATCATGCCTCCATTGAACAGCATCGTCAGAATGGCAAAGATAGAGAAAAATCTCCGATAACGAAAGCTCTTGCGAGAGATTGCATAGGCATAGAGTGACATCAGAATCAGACTGATGATGGTCCCCAGCACGGTGACAAGAAGGGTCACCCCGTACGCTCGCAGCAAGGTATCACCACTTTGCCAGACAAACCGATAGGCCGCGAGGCTCCATTCCGACGGAATCAGACGATATCCGTCGCGAGCCAGCACTTTTTCGTCCGTAAAAGAGATAATCACGACAAAAATAAAGGGAAATACACAGATCAATGCAAACAGTCCGGCGATGATATTCATCAACACGTTCCAGGCAACGGATACGTGGTGGAAGTCACGTTTTTTGACAAGCCTGACTTGAGCCACAGAGGTTCACTCCTTTCTCGTAATCCTAGAATAAGCTGCTGTCTTTATCGATTTTGCGAACCACGTAGTTCGAGATGATGACGAGCACAAACCCCACAACTGATTGATACAAACCTGCTGCTGTGCTCATGCCGATCTCACCGCTTGTTTTCAGTCCCCGATAGACATACGTATCAATGACATTCGTAACGGAATACAATGTTCCCGAGTCTCTCGGCACTTGATAGAAGAGACCAAAGTCAGCATAGAAAATGCGGCCAACAGCGAGCAGAGTCATGATCGTTATAATTGGAGACAGCAGCGGTATCGTAATGTTGCGAATCTGCTGCCATTTGCTCGCACCGTCAATCATGGCGGCTTCATACAGCGACTTGTCTATACCCAAAATGGAGGCGAGATAGACGATACTGCTGTATCCGGTCGTTTTCCACAACGCCACAAAAATCAGAATATACGGCCAATACTTGGGCTCCGAGTACCACTGAATCGGTTCGAAACCGAACCAGCCAATCTTCTGGTTCAGCATGCCGCGATCCGCGCTCAGGAAGCTGAATACAAAGTAACCCACGATAACCCAGGATAGAAAGTACGGCAGAAACATCCCGGTTTGGTACAGCTTCGCAAGACGTTTGTTAATCAGTTCGGAGAGCAGTATTGCCAGTCCAACCGCAAAAAACAGACCAAGAACAATGATCGCAATGTTATAAAGCAGTGTATTGCGTGTAATCAGCCAGGCATCATTCGTACTGAACAGGAACTTGAAATTGTCCCATCCCACCCACTCACTCTTCATGAGGCTGGCCCAGAAACCTTCACGACTGAAGCGGTACTGCTTGAAGGCTGCGACGGTGCCTGCCAGCGGCAGATAAGAGAAGAAGAAAAACCAGATGGCACCGGGCAGCACCATGAGCAGCATGACTCGATTTTTGATCAGATTTTTCAAAAATGTACTCATTGCGGATATCCTCCTTCAGGCTGTGAATAAAAAAGGATCGAACGCTACAAGCAGCCGCCCGACCCCATCTCTCGTATCCTTACTTGTTCTCTACTCTCCAGGCATCCAGCTGGCTTTGGGCTTCAGCCATCACTCTCTCCAGTCCAGCCTGATTGAATTTCTCAATCACTTGATCCAGATTGGTTGCCGGGTCGATTGTGCCTGTCATCAATGCTGCCCAATACTGCTCTTTCACGTTCTGTACCGCTGTCAGTTCAGCGGATACTTTGCTTGCATCAAAGTTAAAGCTGAGGATTGGCGAATCCACGCCTTCTGCATTGAATTTTTTGAACTCCTCCCATTTGTTATCCGGATCATTGCTGTTGAGATAGAGCAGCATGTTATTTCCGAGGGAGTAGGAAGGCATATCGTAGTTTTTCGATTCAGGCAGATTTTCCATATGAGTGTCATCCACTTTTTTGTAGTGTGTACCCTCAATGCCTGAGTCCACCATATTACGCAGCACGGGGTCTGTATTCAGCAAATTCAGAAATTCCATTGCTTTCTCTGGATATTCCGAGTTGGCCGATATCGCCATGATGGAGCCTTGTACGGATGTGTTTGTAATAACAGCATCACTTGCCGGGGTAGATACGACAGGATAACCATAACTTGCCGACCATTGATTATCCGCGAGCGGCTGCGTCTGGGCTCGATCCAGGAACCAGTTGCCCGATGTTGTCAGATCGTTGGTAGAGCCTGTTGTTGCAGCTTCTGAAGAAATATAACCCGCTTTGTAATATTTGTTCATGGTGGTCAGTGCTTCCTTCATCTCCGGTGTCTCCAGAATGTTAACGATCTTGAAATCGGTTGTGTCCAGCTTCACTGCCATCGGCAGGTTCTGGATCACGTAATCGTACGGCACATAAGGCACGTAGTTTTTATCCATGGCGAAAGGGGTAACACCTGGCTCATTTTCCTTGATCGTTTTGAGCAAAGGCTCCAGACTGTCTAACGTTCGAACACCCGAAGTGTCGAGTTTGTATTTATCCAGCAGCGTTTTGTTGAAACGCCAAACCTCCTGCTGCGGCAGCTCCTTGTTGGCAGGAATACCGTAGTTATGACCGTCTACCTTGGAACCGCTCAGGAAAGCAGGATTTATCGTTTTGATGAGGTCCTGGCCGTATTTGGGAAGCAATTCATCCAGTTCCAGAAATGCACCCTTTCGGGCATTTTGCACATAGTCAAAACCTCCAGCAGAAGTAAAGATAATGTCCATCGGTTCACCGGATGCTACGTTCACCTGCATTTTCTGAGCATAATCACCCCAATCCAGCATTTTCATGGTCACGGTGGCGTTAATTTTCTCTTTGGTGTATTGGCTAACTGTCTCCATAACTTTATTGACATCCTTCTGCGGGGTACCGATGGTGTACCAGATCAACTGCACCGTATCGTTCCCTGCTCCGCCGGATTCCGAAGCCTCTCTGCTGTCACCGCATGCGCTAAGAACAAACGTAACGGTCATGATCAATGAAAGAACGAGCGAGAAACGTTTTTGGCTTTTACTCATTTACGTGATCCTCCCTTTTCATATTCCCTCTTTCGTTCTCTTGCTGTCATCAACTATCTGCTTTAACCTTATCCGATGAAACCGCTTGCAAAAAGAAGGTAAACTTAAGGTTTCGAGGTACAAATTAAAGAGAAATGTCCATCGGTTCACCCAAACACTCTATAGTCCGTCGGTGAGATGCCCACATATTTGCGGAACTGTTTATAGAAATATCCCATCTCCCAGTACCCTACATTCCGGGCAATCTCATGTACTTTGAGATTGGAGGTGCGTAATTGCTCTTTGGCACGCTCAATTCGATACTTGTTGAGATATTCGGCAAATGTCTCGCCGGTCTCTTTGTGGAATAGCTGCCCCAAATAAACCGGGTGCAGATGATACTGTGCACCAAGCAGCTTCAAGGAAAGCTCTTCAGCATAATGCTTTTCAATGTGCTGCAGCACCTGACTCACAACGGGATTTCTCAAGTCCTGAATAAGGGACTCCACCGTCCGGGCTGCCACCTGCTGCAAGGCATGTACCAGTTCCTCAAAGGATATACTATCCAGCACCAGACGAAGCCCCTGCTGATAGATTGCTGTTTCCTCTACATGTTTGATGCTCTCCAGCTCCATCTTGAAACGGATTATGACTTCCAGCGCTGTATTCTGCAGCTGCTCAGGTGTTAGTTGATGACGGTACTGTTCAAAATCGGTTCGAATTTGCGCAGCGAGCTGCTCCGTACTGCGAGACAAAATGAGCTTGGCGTAGTCTCTCCAATCTATAAAAAAAGGTCCCCCAGCATAACCTCTCTGGTCCAGCATCGTATAATCGATCACCCGCCGATCAGGATAGATCATCACATACTGGAGTGCCTTTTTCGCTTGCTCGTAACTGGCAGGCGCCTGATAAATTCCATGCACCAAGCGGCCTGCACCAATATGCAGATCGGGATACGTCCCCGCTAGCCCTTCTGCCAGCTCCTGCAAATCTGACATCAGTCTGTCCGTTTCCCCCGCATCATCTCCTGTATTGGCTACAAGCACGATATCTCCATCCATATCCCGAAAGAGGTTCAGATGGAATTGTCCTGCAAGCAGTTGTTCAACTTGTGCAAACAGTAGCTCTGACCTTGGAACCTGACCTTTAGGACCCTGATCACGCAGCACGGCAACAGTGACATAAGGTGCAGCCAGTGAAAGATTCATGAAACGGGCACGCTCCTCAAATTCCGCTGCCGCAATCTGCCCGGTAAGCCATCGATGCAGAATATTGTCCTTTAGTATCTGAATACCGTATTTCTCTTCCAGACGCGGTGTAACAAGCTGATCCAGCTTCGCTTCTGTGTTACGAAGGGTGGATTCCAGTTCATCTATGTTAATCGGTTTGAGCAAATAGTTTTCGATGCCGAGCTTCATGCCTTCTTTTAAATATTCAAATTCATTAAATCCACTGAGAATAATCACCTTCAGCTCCGGCTGCAGCCGCCGGGCTTCCCGAATGAGCTCAAGTCCGTTCATCAAGGGCATGGAAATATCCGTTATCAGAATATCCACCGGCTGACAGGGAAGAGCTTGCAGAGCGGCTTGTCCATTGCTCGCATGGTTTACAATTTCCATCCCGAACGCAGCCCAATCCACAATGTCGTATAACCCCTCAATGATGAACGGCTCATCGTCCACAATAAAAACCTTGTACATGTCATACACCCTTCCTTTCCGAATGGTATTATAAAAAATTTTACGAATGGTATTGATAAGAAAGTCTCAAGAACAGAAATGATAAGGAGATCTCAAGAACGCAATTGATAAGGAAATCTCACTCTGATCATAGTCCCTTTTCCAAGAGTGCTCTCAATCGTGATTCCGAACTGTGGACCGAACAAATATTTCAAGCGACTGTGTACACTCCGCAATCCAAACATCTGGCCGGATTCTTCTGCACGTTCCAGTTCCTCCTGAATTTCTGCAAGCCGGGAAGCATCAATGCCTTTGCCATTGTCACGCACCTCGATCTGCAGCATGTCCCCGGCCTCGTGCACCTTGATCGACAGTTTATTGTCACTACACTCTGTACGCATACCATGCACCACATAATTTTCAATAATGGGCTGCAGCGAAAGCTTCACCACAGGGTGTTCGTAATATTTGTTATCCATCTGTATCGTATATATAAAAATATCCTTGTACCGGATACGGAACAGCTCCAGATACAAACGGCAGGCCTCCATCTCATCTTTCAGCGTGTAATCGGGCTTTTGCTGCACTAGGCTTTTGAAAAGCACCGACAGGCTGTAGATCATCTCCCCTACATCTCTTGCCCCCTGCGAAATGGCCCTCATACGGATCACTTCGAGTGTATTGTACAGAAAGTGCGGATTGATTCGTGCCTGAAGTGCTACCAGCTCGGTCTCCTTTTGCCTGATCTCTGCTTTGTATACTCGTTCAATGTACAGATTCAATTCATCCAGCATATCGTTAAAACTGTGCGATATTTGTCCCAGTTCATCTTCTCTTGCATCATCAATGCGTGCTGACAAATTGCCGTATTTTACTTTTTGGGTGAAACGAATGATTCTGCGAGTACGCTTGGCAAAGTTAATAATGAAAAAGGCCGGAACAAACACGGCAAACAGCAGAGAAATCAAGCTAATGGAAATAATGGTATTTCGAATCCCTGCATACGCTTCTGCCATCTCCTGCACAGGTACTGTGCCAATGACGACATACCCCTGATCAGCAGACACAAATCGGTTCACATACATGTTCTGTTCCTTCTTGATCGCATCCATATCGGTCTGGTCAAACAGTGAATCGACCGCTTCGACATAAGGATACTTCTTCCCGTAGTACCTGCCGCTGGAATCGAATAATACTGTGCCTTTGGCAGACAGCACTGCGATATCCCCCTTCAGATTCCCCTCATAGTTATCCAGTGCGTTCTCGATGCCCTTTGAGTCAAAATAAATGAGAAGCTGGCCCATATTGCGCAAGGTCTGTGTATTGTTAATGGGTACACGAATGGCATACAGCTCAGGATCCCATAGATTGATCGCTTTGCGAATCCAGTAATTAGGTGCATTGATATTTGGCATCTCCATAGCCATTGCATCGGGAATATAAGATCTCGCTACGTTGGCGTCCAGCCTGCGGAACTGCTTGTACTGATTGAAGGTGAGCAAGCTCTGCTTCTCGGCACTGTACAGCATCAACTGATGAATGTCCGAATTGCGGTCGATCATGTTCTGAAAATGCCTGAGCACCTCGGCCGAATAGTCGTCCCGATTGGCATAATAACCGTTCGTCATATGCTGAGCATACTCGGCATACGAGTGGTTCATCAGATAAATGATGTTGGCCGATAAGGCCTCATTCTGATGCATATCCCGCACCATGTTCTGCACCAATTCATATTGTTGATGCATGTAGCGGTCTACATGTTCCATCGCGGCCTTCTGAATGGCCAATTCCCGACGGATGGTGGAATCCGATACGGACAGAAAAATAAGGTAGGACAGCGTAATTATCGTAACGATCGAGATCAGCGAAAAGATCAGCAGCATTTTCATAAACATGTTATTTTTGAAAAAATTATTGTAAACGCTAACAATTCTCAAGCTGGCTCCCCCTTTGCTGCTCGTTTTCTGTCTTGCATTATATCACCCGCCCTCCGACATATCCTTGTCACGCACAACTATTCTTTAATTTATACCTCGAAATCTTTAATTTGGCCTGCAGAACAAAAACAACCCTGTCTCTTCCCTGAAGGGAATGGAGAGGGCTGTTGATCTGCTGATCTATTGATCATTTGATAATTCATTCAATCCTGATATTCCGAATGACCATGTCTGGAGCAGCCGAACAAGTAACATGCTGAGTTTACGGATGTCATGAAATCAAGCGGTGGTACGTACCCTTCGGAGATTTTGGCCAAAATTTGCATATACTCCTGCTTCTCCATTTCCAGCTGCTTGAGGTACACGGCTTTGTCACTTTCTGTCCATTCCTCATCACACAGCTCCGCCTGCTCTTCCTCGATATCATCCTGTTTTAATTGAATACACTGCTCCGTGATTTCAATCGCAGCTTGCCTTGCATTCATTTGCACCAGGGCATAAATATATCTGCACACCCAGTCAGGTGACTTGTAGTACGTGCTCCATGACTTTTTAAACCAGTGAACCGCTTCTGAGAAGCATTGCAACTCCACATACAGCTCGGCCACATGCACTTCCCCGGCAAAATGCTCATCCTCTTCTGAAAAAGCATGCAGCTTGTGCCTGGCATCATTCATTCGCCCCAATTTAATCAAACAGTAGATGTGACTGTACATCGCATAATCCGAAGGCTCCGCACTTTGCAAAAACAACGCCGCAGCCTGATCCCATTCTCCCAGATGGTATTTGGCGACGGCAAGATTGTTGACGGCTTCTTTGGAGGTCTCAATGGCAATCGAACGCAATAATACAGCCTTCCCCTCAGCCCATCTTTCCTCCCGAACCAAGATCTCACCCAGCAAACTGTAAGGAAAGTGCGAGGTTGGATTCAAATTCAGTGCTTCTTGCAACAGCTCCATAGCCGCTTCTACTTCGCCTTCTTCGTGATAATACATCCAGGCCAGATTCGTCAACGACTGAACATTTCTCGATTCGCTTAATGCTGCTCTGAACAGCGCTAACGCCTCATCATACTCATTATTTTCATAACACTCGATGGCTCTTTGATTTTTACTCAAGCGGTACGCCCCCCCCTCCTTGCATATGTGTGACCTGTGTACGCCATACCTTTGAAAAAAGCGAGCCACCTATCTATAGGGGACCCGCCTGTATAAATGATTATAAAGTTCCTTTTTGCTTGCTGGCCTGCATCTGCTGGGCAAAACGCATCATCTCTTCAAACTCTTCCTCCGATACGCTGTCATCATCATGGCTTATGTCTTGTACAATCGGAATTTCGGGTTTGGCTTTGGTTCCTTTGCCGTATGTACGGGTGCGGGTTCCAGCTGCTCCTGCAGCCTGCTTGCCTTTTACCTTCGCCTGATCACGAATATATTGCACAGCCTTCTCATACGTATTGACTTGCTTTAGCAGCATATTAGAAGCAATAGCCTCTACAAAATTACGGTTAATTCGCTGCTCTCCGCCAGAAACAAGCAGGGCCATCAAATAGTGAATCAAAACGTTGATCACTTCTCCGGGCAGCTTGTAGCTCAGATCAATTTTTGCAAAAATATCAATCAGATTATCCGGCACAGCTCCCGGGAAGAACGTCTGAAGCAGACGAGTGTACGGCTCGTTGCGCAGCATCATGTTGTACTGGTGAATATCACACTTGGTCGCAAACTGCGGCGGAACCTCGACATAATACTCCATCTGCACCACATGCTCTACCGGCGGCTCACCTGCATCGGCATAAGGCTGTGGCTCCTCCATGTGCTGCCGAAGTGCAACCACTTTGGCGGCTTGGACTGTCTGCTGCTCCTGACGTTTCTTTGTCTGTCTGAATTGCATGCTCGCTTTGTGCTGCAGCTCATCCAAAAGCAGCTGGCCCTGCGGATTAAAGATATCGTCCTCATCCAGCAGCCGACATACATCCTGCACACTGAGATTAAACTTGTTCACAACATAATTGACAATGCCAAGCTGTTCATGATCAAAGCGCAGCTGCTCCACATAACGACGGTTCACCGACTCCCGCGGGAATCGTAAAATGATGTCGGCATAATTCAGCGTCATCTCTTCTGCTGCATCATTGGTGCCTGTTCGCTGCGCGGAGCTGGATACTTCGGACAAGGCCTGTTCCAGCTCATAATCAATGACGTGGGTGTTCAATTCAAATATATCGTAGAAGGGAACAGAAATATTTTCTTTATTAGCAGCGGAGTAGGGTGCTTCCCCATTCTCGGCAGCCGAGAATCCGGCTCGCAGGGAGAGCACTGCGAACTTGCCAATTTTATCTCGAAGCAGCAGTGTCAAATGCTGTGTACGGAAAAACTCTGCCGGCGAGAGCGGCGGCTGCAGCTCATACTCGTAGATGTAATCGTCATTTTCGGGAGTGTACACCCGCGACGTCTGAAGAAGGCCCACAGCCTCCAGCTTGGACGCCTGCTCAACCAGATATTTACGCCCCTTCTCACTAGGCTCCAGCCCCAGGGTCATAAATAACCTGCGCTGCTGCTCCAGCGGGGAATAACCAACCTGTTCTCCGGGAAGATGCTGAAATAACAGCCGATACAAGCCGACCGCAAAAGCACCTACCATAGGCTGGTAAGCTCCTGTAAGCATGCGGTCGTCCAGGGCGCTTAGTCCAAACTCCCTGTATACGCAGTAGCGATGATGTTCGGTATAATGATGCAAATTCTTCATGCGCATAACCTGATCTCCTCTTTCCCAAAGACTGTTTTTCTATTCTATCATAAAAGTCCGATCCTCAAATGCTCAAAAACAGGTAAAAAACAGACTCGTTCTCACTCCGTTTCGTCCTAGGTCGACATCGTTCACGTTTTCGCAGAATTGGGCGAATTTTCAAATAAACTGATTCACTCCATAAAGCCGCGCTAGATTACTATAAAAGCTGTAGTCCCGGAATACAAGTGAAAATATAGTCCATTATTTACTTCATATATATGAGAAAAGGCGGACAGACATTCCCATACTTCATAGTATAGGGAAAAAGCTTTTTCTAATCGAGCATGCAAAAAAAGCCTTTCCTTTGCACGCGTATGCCTATGCGCCAAAGATAAGGCTTTCTTCAATTCAGTGCGGCAGCTGCCTTCGCTTTCCAGCCATCAGAACATGCGATATCCGCCCAGGCGCAGCTTCTGAATCGTCCAGCCGCTAATAATGGCCCCCGCCAGTCCGGCAACTCCCGTCATATAATCTACCAGCTGGAATGATGCCAGATGTGACATGAGGGTGGACGAGTGATCCCATAAGGAATATACAACCACAGGTAAAATGACGATAACAAACAAATAGGAAGGAAACCAGGTGGTCTTCATAAGCATATTCAAAATGAAACCGATACCAAACATCATCACAAAAAATAACACCATTAGTACAAGCACCGGTATAAATTGCATTGGCTGACGTTCACCTCTTCTTTCACCCATTCGGTTTTCTCTTCGGGATAGTAGTAAGTTTACCGCAAAAAATGTGGCGAAGCAACGAACTTTCTGGACAAATCTGCCGATTTTCACGAGAAGATCATTTGCCCTTCTGCTTCATGATGGGATACAATATAACGATAAAGCACTGAACCATCCCTTACCGGGATTTGGAAATATAACCTGCAGGAGGAACAAAACCCATGAACGAAGCAGCATCAACTCTGGAGGGCTGGTATGCCCTGCATGATTTTCGCTCCATGAACTGGACCGCTTGGAAAGCAGCAGATGATGAAGAGCGTGCTGTTGCCCTGGACGAGCTTCAGGAGTTTTGGAACGAATGGAAAAACGTGGAGCAAGCTTCCCAAGGCAGTACCGTTGTTTATACGGTGATTGGCCAGAAGGCAGACTTTGTCATGATGCATCTGCGTGAAACGCTGGAAGACCTGAAAGCTGTTGAGAATGCTTTTAACAAAACAACGTTTGCCAAGTACACAACTAAAGCTTACTCGTATGTCAGCGTGGTTGAACTGAGCAACTACCTCGGTAAAGAGGGCGAGGATCCGATGCAAAATCCGGAGATTGTTGCTCGTCTCAAGCCGGTGTTGCCGCAGCGCCAATATATCTGCTTCTACCCGATGAACAAAAAGCGTGAGCTGAACGACAACTGGTACATGCTGTCTATGGACGAGCGACGCAGCATGATGCGCAGTCATGGCATGATTGGTCGCAGCTATGCGGGCAAAGTGAAACAAATTATTACCGGCTCTGTCGGTTTTGATGATTGGGAATGGGGCGTTACCTTGTTCGCGGATGATGCGCTGCAATTCAAAAAGCTCGTTTACGAGATGCGTTTTGATGAAGTAAGTGCACGTTACGGCGAATTTGGTTCATTCTATGTAGGAAGTCTGCTGAATGAAGGCTCATTGGAAGAAATGCTGAAGCTGTAATTTGTTCCATACATGCAAGAATCGTGCAACTTGCCTTCTACTGAGGCAGGCTGAACGATTCTTTTTAATTTCAGGACAGCATAAAAAGCACCGCGGATATATCCTTTAAGGATCGCTCCGCGGTGCTTTTTTGCATACCTATTACGCACTTCAAGCTTGATTGGGATCTGTATAATTTGAATTGTTTAATGTTTACACAAAAAACGGAGAGGACAGAAAAAACCTGGAAAAGCAGAGCGGTCGCCTTTATCACCGGATTTTCCCTTTAAGAAAAGGGAATCCAAAAAATCTGGGGATAACAGCGATTGGAAGGTTATTCTGTCATCGGAGTGCTTCGTGTAAATTAATCTCTTTCAACTTAACTGAAGTCTCAATCCTGCTCCTCTTCATCCACAGCTTTCAGAGATTCCAGAAACTCGGCGGTCGCACGATCACGATCACGGCTTTTTTCCTTCAGGCGCTCGATAGCTGGCAGGATGAGAATATCCACTTCCTTCTGCACGATATAGGCGAGATCATACTGGTTCTGTTCCTCCAGATAACCGCCAACCTGCATCAGTCCGTTGTACCGATCCAGTTCATCCCGCGTTAACAGACCGCGAACCTGCACACTGCAATGTCTCATCCGAAAAACCGTCCTTTCCTCAGAACCAACGGAATACCTCCGATGATGAACAAATAGCGCAGATCCACCAGCTTCTTCAATTGCGCTGCCTTCCAGCCCTTGTATTTTTTATCCCCAACAACTGCAATCGCTTCTCCCTTACCCAAGGAAGCAACCGTACCTTTGCTGGTAAATTCAAAAGGCTGAGGCTGTTTGCTGCGAATGGCTGCGACAATATTTTTCGCACAGTTTACACCCTGCTGCATCGCAATCTGTGCTGTTGGCGGATAGGGTCTGCCCTCTTTGTTAAATACAAGAGAGTTGTCCCCGATCACATACACATGTTCATGACCGGGAGCGCGCAAGTATTCGTCCACTTTCACACGTCCACGCATCACTTCAAGCCCAGCCTGTTCAAGTAAGGAATTGCCCCGAATTCCACCCGTCCATACCACAGTAGCCGCATCAATCTTCTCGCCTTCTCCGACGATAACACCGTCAGGCAGACATTGTTTAATCGGGACTCCGATTTTAAACGTAACCCCTTTTTTCTTCAGCACATTCATGGCATGCTCGACCAGTTCGGGATCAAACCCCGGCAGGGCAGATGGAGCCGCTTCCACGTTATAGATGTGTACATGCTTGGGATCAACGTCAAACTCCTTGCATAGCTGCGGGATACGATCTGCCAGCTCGGCAACGAATTCAACGCCACTAAAGCCCGCTCCGCCCACAACGAACCGAATACGGTTTCGTTTGTTATCGTTTTTGTACATGGCAAATTGATATTCGATATGTTCACGGATCAGCCTTACCGAGTTGATGCTGCGAATAGTCATGGCATGCTCAAGCATACCTGGTATGCCGAACGTTTCCGGCTCTCCGCCAAGTGCAATAATCAGATAATCGTAAGACAAGGTGCCGTCTTCCAGAATGACCTTGCGATCCTGAAGCCGAATCTCCTTCACGGAGGATTTCACCAGATCAATCTTGAACTCGTCAATCAGCTTAGAAATAGAAACTCTCGCGTGTTCAATTTTATCTGTGCCGGCTGCCGGCATATGTAGATGTGTAGTAATATAATGATAATCATGCCGATTCACTAATGTGACGTCAGCTTCGTTATAGTTCAGTTCCTTCTGCAGCCGCTGGGCTGTCAGAATTCCGCCATATCCCGCTCCGAGAATGACGATTTTGGGAATGCTGCTCATGTCTGTACCCCTTCCGGTTTTGCTCGCACCCTCCCTTCAACAGGTGGAATGCAATACACTTCCTTAAAATGCTCTTACTTACAAGTATTGATGAGGTCTTATCCATTATGACGAGAAATGTAAACTTCGTGAATGTATTTGAAATTCTATACGCATATCATCGATTTGAGTTGTGAAATTGACCACAAGTTTCCACAAAACGCGAGATTGTTCCGACCTGACATCATCACTCTAATTTTGACAAAAAAACACATAGTACAGGTCAAGGATATCTGTATTTCTCGTAAAGATCAAGGTTTTTTTTGTTATTTTTCATAACCTTTCATTTCCAATTTCACCCTATTCTCATCTGATCTTCATCAATTATTCTCAGATTCGTGATGCAGCTAACTTTGCAACCCGGATTCCACCGTTTATAATAGGAAGGACAGTTTGACACCCATGCAGATTATGTGACGTAATTTGCAAAAATAAAACCTGTTCCTTACCTATTAAAATAAGAAAGGTGTTGTTGATTTTTGACTGCACAAACTTCCGGTCATGAAATGACCGATCTGCTTATTATCGGCGGCGGTCCTGCTGGCCTATTCGCTGCATTTTACGGAGGTATGCGTCAGGCATCCGTTACACTCGTTGAAAGCATGCCTCAGCTTGGCGGACAGCTTGCAGCTCTCTATCCGGAAAAATACATTTATGATGTAGCCGGCTTCCCGAAAGTAACAGCTCAGGAGCTGGTGAATAACCTGATTGAGCAAATGAGCCATTTTAACCCGAATATCCGCCTGGAAGAAAAAGTGGTTTCGGTCGAGAAAAAAGAAGAACAGCATTTCATCGTAAAGACAGATGAGAATGAATATCATGCCAAAGCGGTTATCATTACGGCTGGTGTCGGTGCATTCGAACCTCGTCGCCTTGAACTCGAAGGTGCAGCCAAGTTTGAAAAAACAAATCTGCATTACTTCATCAGTGATTTAAACGCTTTTGCAGGTAAAAAAGTTTTGATCAGCGGCGGCGGAGATTCCGCTGTAGACTGGGCGCTTATGCTAGAGCCCATCGCTGAGCAGGTTACACTGATTCACCGGCGGGACAAGTTCCGTGCCCATGAGCATAGTGTGGAAAACCTGATGAATTCCAAGGTTAACGTAGTAACACCGACCGAAATTACCGAGCTTCATGGGGATGACACGATTACAAAGGTCACTCTTGCTCATGTCAAAACCAAAGAAACTCAAGAGATTGAAGTGGATGATGTCATCGTTAACTTCGGCTTTGTTTCCTCCCTTGGCCCGATCGCAGAATGGGGAATCGAGATTGACAGCAATTCTATCGTTGTAGACTCCCGTATGGAAACATCAATTCCTGGCATTTTTGCTGCGGGTGATATTACGACTTATCCAGGCAAGCTGAAACTGATTGCTGTCGGCTTCGGTGAGGCGCCTACGGCAGTGAACAATGCCAAGGTATACTTCGATCCTGAGGCGAAGCTTTCTCCAGGACACAGCAGTAATATGAAACGTTAATTGAACGATAACCACATCTTATGTGGTAAAACCAATCGTATAATTGGTACAAAAAAGGGTATCTTACTCCTGAACGATTCCATAATCAGGAGGGATACCCTTGTCTTATATATGCCCGCTGTGTAACGGTCTGGTTGTACCGGAGCAGGCTTGTCCCCACTGCCTCCAGGGACTGTCAGAATGCGGCAAATTGGACGACTACACCGGACCGTACAGCCCCTACGAACTTCAGGCTTCCTCTGACATGGCAGACGAAACCAAGAGCGTTTGCAATCACCTGATGTATTGTCACCATTGTCAGACAAGCATCGTACAGCCTGTCTCTTTATGGGACTTGTCCGGAAACCTGTAACATTGCCTGCAATGAGGATCTCTAGTGAAGAATGGCAGATACGTTGGTATCCAGTTTGCGCTTATGGATTTCTGCCAATAGCAGCGCGATGAAATCTCGTTCGAGATCCAGTTCGATCGCTTTATGGTAGGAATCCAACAACATCTCATCGGATAACATAGCCATTTCCCGCCACAACCTTTCCTTTATTTTCCTCAAAACTATCATATCAGAGATTCCCAAAGAGAACAAGCGTTCCTGTTATCCACAATAACATGTGGAAATCCTGTGTATAGATTGTTGATAATTGGAAAAAACATAGAATATATAACAGTGGATAATGTGGACATTATTTATACACAGGACATATGAGTACCCTATTAGAACTACGAATAAACAAAAATTTAGAACTATTTTCATATTTTCCAGCGTTTCTCGGAATGTATTACCCAAGATTGAAAATTTTCAAACGCTTTTCTTACCATTCCTCTTGTATATACTATCGGTTTTTCCTGAATTTCCTTTAGTCTTTTTACCTATTTTCATCGAGGTCTGGTATTCACTTCCAAAATCCATATTTTCCCTGAGTGATCCAGCCCGTAGTCAAAACCCAGCTGGCCTATGCCTGGCAGCTGACTTTCCATAATATGTGTACAAGCCAACGTCAAAGAACGCATCTCCCGACGTTTGTACCGATTCGCAATATGAGGCAGTGACAATGCCAGCGCCCTTTTGCCGGACAACATCGTACCTCCCCTGCTCAGATTGGTTACGCACAGACCGGGACGAGCCCATCTCCCGACCAAAGAACGAAATACCCAGCCCTGTTCGGTCTTGACTACCTTAACTCGATAGTCCACAGGTCTTCCGTGGATCGTGGCAAGATGAATGCCTTGCTGAATCAAATATTTACGTCTCGCCTTCACTCGCAAGAGGGAACGATACATCTGCCCGAAATTATTAAATGAACGGTTAACGTTCATATGTGTATACCTGTAAACTCCGCCGCTTCGGGACACTCTGATAACACCATATCCACCACCGCCAACAATCGGTTTAATATATACCATTCCATAACGGTGCAGCATGTGAAGCAGATTGCCTGAATTAAATGTCTTTGTCTGCGGAATATGGGCAGCAGCGACCGGATATTTCATTAAAAGCGCCGTCTTGCGCCATTTGCTTGCTAACTGTCTCGACATAGGTTGATCTCCTCTCTCCAAACAATGGTCCTACCTTATACATACTCAACCCATGATCGGTTTTCTTGGATGATTGTCCAAGGCAGGGGCCCCTTTTCCAGGGAACCTGTCCCGCTTGGATTCGAGGAATACGGGACAACAGCCGCTTTGCTTTTCAAACGCTTCAATCTGTCGTATGCTACTAAAGAATGGACTTGTAAAGGAAAAATGAGGATTTAAGGAGCGTTCAGAAGACATGGAAGCATTTTTCAAATCACTGTACGGTGTAGCCTATTTCGCAATGTCTATCGTTCTGGTTGCGGTGACGATACTTCTCTTTGTCATCGGTATTCGTCTTTTTATCAAAAAACGCAATCGAGGCTTTGCCCTGAGCTGCATATTGTTTGCCTGTTTCATCGTCTTTATCATCGTTGTTATGCTGACCACGCCCTTCTCTGCCACGCCTCCAGGCTCGCCGGAAGCGATGGCTGCCCTGTACCGTTACGGGTAACTGAACCTCTGTAGAAGGAGACATTTATGACACAACATAAAACACTTGGCATTGTTGATATCGGCTCCAACTCCATTCGACTGGTCATCTATGAGTTACATGATGAAGGAGCCTACCGCATTATTCATGAAGACAAGTATGCTGCCAGGCTCAGTGGAGTTGTCGAACCGGACGGTACAATCCAGCGTTCTTCACTGAATACGGCCATAACAATTCTGCGTCAATTCAGGGCGACCTGCGAGTCATACCAGACCGTGGACATTCGCGCCGCTGCTACAGCTGCCATTCGTAATGCGGTCAATGCGGCACAGATTATCCAGTGGCTCGAGAGTGAAACGGGACTTACGATTGAATGTGTCTCCGGCGACCGGGAAGCCTACTACGGATTTTTGGGTGTCATTCAGTCCATTGAGCTGACAGACGGATTTGTGGTAGATATCGGGGGCGGAAGTACAGAAATTACGGTGTTCCGCAATCGCCAAAGATTGCACAGCGTCTCCCTGCCCATCGGTGCTGTAAATTCGCATGCGCGTTACGGTGGCGAGGATGAATGGACCGAAGAAAATGAACAGGCGTTATGCAATGAGGTCATTGCTGCATTGCAGAATCAGGACTGGATCGGAAAGCATCCGGGGCTGCCGCTAATCGGATTAGGCGGCACGATGCGTACTCTGGCAAAAGTAGAGCAGAAACGAATTCAATACTCGCTGCCGATTACGCATCACTATGAAATTGGTGAGGAAGCGATGGAAAATATCGCTCGTACCTTGCCCTACCTGACTTCCGCTCAACGGAAAAAGGTGCCTGGCCTTGCCAAAGATCGTGCAGATATCATTGTGCCGGGTGTACTGATACTGCGCACCATCTTCCGTCTCATTCAAGGAGATCGTTATGTCGTAAGCGGAGCCGGGTTGCGGGATGGACTGCTGAGAGATTATTTGGCTTCCGGTCAACCTGCAGCTCCGGATGCTCTGAAAGACAGCATTCGTAATTTCCTTCACTTCGGCCCACCGATTCCACAGAAGCGTCTGCAGCGTATTTATAAGGATATGCTTACCTTGTACACAGCGCTGCAGGGAGCTGCTCCTGATGCATCGGAAGATCATGTTCTGTATACTGCCTCCATGCTGCATATGGCTGGCAAGCAGATTAACTTTTTCCGTTACACACAGCACTCGGCATACTGGATTATGAACGCCAGCATTTACGGACTCTCTCATCGGGAAACCATTCTTAGTGCCATTGCCGCCGACTATCACCCGAAAAAAAGAACACCTCAGCTCATTCAGAAGCATGAGGACATTCTGAACGATTCGGATGTACGGCGCGCTCATCGGATCGGCTCGGTGCTGCGTACAGCCGAAGCGATAAACCGCGCTGAGAGCATCGCCGCCATACATGCACACGTAGAAAAAGACTCGCTGCTGGTCACGTTGACCTGTACAGACGAGCCTCTTCTGGAATTGAACGGCCTGGAAGATGCCGTCAAAGATGTGCAGGAAGCTTGGGGAATTACGTTAAAACACTCCATTCAGCAGGCTTCCAAGGGATAATTCCCATCGCCTCCGTCTGACTTCTCAGCGGGGGCTTTTCATTTTTTACAAATACATAATTGCCGTTTGGCATAAGCTGTCTTGCCTTCACATTGTCGTTCAGAGACAGATTCAGTATATCCACCAGCATCTTCTTCAATGTCGGATCAAATACAGGACACATCAGTTCAATGCGCCGGTTCAAGTTCCGGGACATCCAGTCTGCACTTGAGATGAAAACATCTGGATTGCCATCATTTTCAAAATAAAACAAACGTGAATGCTCAAGGAAACGATCCACGATGCTGATGACACGAATGTTCTCGCTCAGTCCTTCTACGCCTGGACGCAGGCAGCACACTCCGCGCACAATCAGATCAATCTGCACTCCAGCCTGGGAGGCAGCATATAGCTGATCGATGATATCCTGATGGGATAAGGAGTTGATCTTCGCAATAATTCTTGAACGCTTGCCTTTCAAGGCATGCTCGGTCTCACGCTGGATCAGAGCAAACAACTCGTCCTTCATCCCGTCCGGTGCAACACGGAAGGCCTGCAGCGCCTTGGGTCCGGAGTATCCGGTAATCTCGTTAAATAGCTCGGATGCATCTTCCCCGATTACAGGGTTAGAAGTGAACAGCCCAACGTCCGTATACACTTTGGCCGTGCTCTCGTTATAATTCCCTGTGCCAACGTGAACATAACGACGCAGCCCCTGCTGCTCCCGGCGTACAACGAGAATGATTTTGGCATGTGTTTTCAGGCCCACCAAGCCGTAAACGACATGACAACCGGCCTTCTCCAGCTTGCGTGCCCAAGCGATGTTGCGCTCTTCATCAAACCGGGCTTTCAGCTCCACCACCACCGTGACCTGCTTGCCGCTCTCAGCTGCAAGAGCTAGTGCGGGAATAAGTCTCGAATCGCCATTTACCCGATACAGCGTCATTTTTATCGCCAGAACCTGAGGGTCCTCCGAAGCCTCCAGAATGAAATCTGTTACCGGCTCGAACGATTCGTAAGGATGATGCACCAGCACGTCTCTTCTGCGCAGCAGTTCAAAATGACTCTCTCTTGGCACAAACTCCGGCGGGTAAACGGGCTGCACCGCACTGTACTTGAGATGAGAGAAGCCGTCTAGACTATCTACAAATCCAGCGAGGAAGCTGAGATCCAGTGGTCCGTCAATTTCAAAAATCGGGTCCTGAATCTCAAATTCATCCTGCAGCTCCTGCAGTGCGTCACTGCGGAAGTCTTTGCATACTTCCAGCCTGACAGGCGCTCCGCGACGTCTTCGCCGCAGCTCTTTTTCAATCGCCTCAAGCAGATCTTCAGCTTCCTCCTCGTTAATCGAAAGGTCAGCGTTACGCGTCACTCTGAATTCCTGCACAGCCAGCGACACATATCCGCTAAAAAGCGTATGAACATGCTGTTTGATCAGATCCTCGATCAGAATGAATGTTTTCTTCTTGCTGTTCGCCCGCAGGGGAACCGTCACAATACGAGGAAGATTGGAAGGCACCTGCACAATTGCCATAAAGGGCTCGCCATCCTGCTCTTCTTCCTTTTGCAGCATAACGGATAGATAAACAGACTTATTGTGTACCAGCGGGAACGGACGGCTCTGGTCTATCGCCATCGGGGTCAGCACCGGAAAAATAATATCATGATAATATTGATCCATCGCTCGCTGCTGTGTCACGTTAAGATCGACATACTCCTGAATAAGCACGCCCTTCTTGGCGAGAAGGCGAACGAGTTCACGATATGTTTTATATTGCTCCGCGACCATGGCCCCGGTTCGTTTAATCAATCTGCGGTATAAGCCCGAAGGGGTGTAGCCTGTGAAGTCTTTTTGCGTAAATCCAGCCTTGATCTTCTCTTTGGTCTCCGCCAATCTGACACTGACAAACTCATCCAGATTGCTGGCTACGATGCCAAGAAACCTCATGCGCTCCAGCATCGGCGTTGTAGAGTCCTGAGCCTCCTGAAGTACACGTCTGTTAAATTCAACCCAGCTCAAATCACGGTTAACATAATTGCCTGTTTTAATGTCCTTATGCATGTCTGGCCTCCGAATGTGATGCATGTCAATTCTTATTCGAACTTCTTTTATAATTGTACTATTCGTAATCGACTCCAAGCGTCATCGGAATGTTAACGGGGTGTTAAATTTATGTAAATGATAACTCATGACCGCAACTTTTTCCATCCCTTTACAAAGGGCAGTAGACAAGGTAAAGTGAACTACAGTGTGATTTGATCGGCTGTTGTTATTATTCCATATTAAAGTCATTTTAAAGGAGTCTCCCATGAAATCGAACAAACCTAGAACGCTACAAAAAAATATTGAGTTTTTCACCGCCGCCCTGTCTCAATGTGTAGTTACCGCATGGCAGGAAGATCCGGCAGGTGTATATTGTGAAGTGGGCCGAGGCATCGTGGAGCGCATCAGTGATGAAAGTGTGCGAATCCGCAATGAGAATGGTACGAAGAGCCATTACGCACGCGAAACAACGATGTTTCAAACCGAGAAATAATTTTTGCGTAATAATGAAAAAAGACTAGCTTTCCGAAACAGAGTGTTGTATACTCTTGCCACAAGGAAAGGAGGTGCGTCAACATTTCTAATCACATGTTGAACGTGTCCCTTACCCGATCCACTAGCTCCAATTAACAGGAGACTGATGGAGGCGCGGGATACGGATCAATGTTTCAAAAAGCGCCACGGGTAGAAAAGCCGTCTTCGGACGGCTTTTTGTTTTGCCCTTTTTGAACTCTTTTCAAATGTTATGCAGGAAGTGAGCCGAGCAGAATTTGGGCATAGAGGTTAAGAAAACAACCAAAATATTGCAAACCGACCCTTTAGCACCTTGAATGCAGGCGGCTATAATGAGGATGCAGTCCATCATATAACCGAGGAGGCATGTTGTAATGTTCAAAAATGTAAGGGGTTTCAAGATCAAAACAAGTATTTTGCTGGCTTTTGTTTTGTTATTTACTGCTGTTCTGCTGCCTGCAGGCCAGCATGCTAGCGCCGCGCCAAGTTTTGCCAAGGGAGCTGACATCAGCTGGGTTCCCGGTATGGAAGCTCAGGGGTACAAATGGAAGGATAAAAACGGGGTACAACGTGATATTATTGATATTTTGAAAAATGATTACCAGATCAACTCCGTTCGGATCCGGGTATTCGTTAATCCATCGAATGATTATGGTAACGGTTACATGAATAAGGATCGTGCAGCCGCTCTTGCACAGCGTGCCAAAAATGCAGGCATGAGTGTTATGCTCACGCTTCACTACAGCGATTCCTGGGCAGATCCAGGTCAACAAACCAAACCGGCTGCATGGAAAAACTACACTTTCCAACAGCTGATGGACGCTGTATGGAACTATACGCGTGAAGTAATGACAGCGATGCAAAGCAAAGGCGTTACACCGGATTGGGTACAGATCGGTAACGAAACGAGCAACGGCATGTTATGGGATGACGGAAAAGCCTCTGTTAACATGAAAAACTATGCATGGCTCGTGAACACAGGACATAATGCTGTAAAATCCATCAGCAGCGGCACCAAAACGATCGTACATCTGGCAGGTGGCGACGACAATGCGCTGTATGTCTGGAATATTGGGGGCCTTATCAACAACGGTGCTAACTTCGACATGATTGCCATGTCTCTCTACCCTTCCGCTTCCGGCTGGAATACAGCTGTGACCAACACGGTTAACAATGCGAAGGATATGATCAATCGTTATGGTAAAGAAATTATGATCTCCGAAATTGGCATGGACAACAATCAGGCGGCAGCAGGCAAAAGCTTCGTAGCTGCGATGAAAAATCAAATTCGCAATCTGCCAAATGGCAAAGGAAAAGGCGTATTCTACTGGGAGCCGCAGGCTACACCTGGCTATAACGGTGGATACGGCAAAGGCGCTTGGCAGTCCAATATGATGCCAACGGCTGTCATGGAAGGGTTTATTGACTAAGGCACGGGGTTAGAAGCCTTTACAGGAGGGATGGAGCTGCGGGTAGACGTTCCGGGGGCGGGGCGTTCCTCCGATCGCTGGTTGTCCTCGGATTTCTTATATTCCCCTTGTGTGGGGAAAATCCGATGACAAACGCGCACGCTTCGCTTCTACAGAATCCCTCCCGCCCCCTCTACTACGCGCTGCTCCTTGGAGTAAAGCTTCAAAAACGTGCTTTGGCTTGGCACGGGAACAGGGTAAAGCGCGACGAAAAGCTCTGGCCCTTTGAGGATAGTGCTTTTTTGCGTTGAAAAGCGTGGTTGGACATAATAGCCGTTTGCATCACAGAAGAATATAATAGTTTTATTATTACATAGCGTTATCCAAGTTGCATTAAGGAGGAAACAGGAATGAGCTTTCTAAAAGGATTAGGGCAGTTTGCTGGAGAGGTAAGTGGGAGAGTGCTTGGCGGAGGAGTCAGGGTTGTTGGTGAAGTTACGGGCAGTTCCTTTATTAAAGATATCGGGAACGGTGTAGAGAGAGCTACGATTAATACGGGTAAAACGGTAGGACAATTGGCCAGCGGCACATATGATTTGGCCAGTGGAGTCATTCGAAAGGATGACGGGGCGATCCAGGCAGGCTTTGCCGATCTGGGAAATGCCGTTAATGATACTGCCAAAGGTGTTGCTGTCTCTGCAATATATGTATATAACGGCGGAAAGGATGTTGTCATGGGCATTAAAGAAGATGACGTAAATCGAGCCAAGCTTGGCGCCAAACATCTCATTGCTGCTGCTGCCGTGACAACGCTCGCTGTCGGGGTACTGGATGCTGTAGACGGTGCAGATGCTGCTGATGCTGTAGATGGTGCAGATATCGATCCGGATGAAGGCACTCATTAAGACTCCTTCCATTTCAATAAACGAACTTAATTAGATTAACATTCACATCATCACCATAACAACCAAAAGACATGCAGCAAAGCTCAGGACAGCAATTACTGCCTGAATGCAGCTGAAGGACAGGTTTTCAATCCAGATCATGTGTTTCCTCTGCACAGCATATGAATAGACAAAAGCGGGGAGCACAACCGGAAGATACTGATAAAGATCCGGGCCATCCGTGCTCGGGAGTATTTTGTTGATATAAATAAGTGCTTTTTCATTAAAGATCAGCGCAGCATAAAGAGCACCAATGATCATTGAAAATATGAAGGGAGATAAGAGACGCACTGCTTTTCTCTGTTGCATGAAAGGACCATTCTTTTGGCTCGAATTATCGCGCATTATACAATCACCGCCCCTTCTTACTTCACCGTTTGACGAAGAAACGTTTTCTCCTGAAAAGCCCTGTAGTTTAGCACCCCCGCAACGATTGCAAGAATCGTCAAAGCAGCTGCAAACAAATAGAGATTCACAATTCCAATGTATTCGGCAAGCCAGGCCATACCCAGTAAAGAAATGCAGAATACGAGATGCATCATCGAGGCTTGAGCAGATAACACTTTGGGCAGCATTGGAGCTGCCACACTGCTTTGAATCAAAGTACGGCGATTAATCATGGCAAGCTCGGCAAATGGGCCCATAAGCATGACCAGAATCAATGCAGCGAGCGGTTGTGAATTTATTGCATAAATTGCGGTCAGCACTCCATACCCTGCCATGCCAAGCATCATCACTCCGAAATATCGGCGTCCAATAACTTTGGCCAGAGCAAGCACCAGCAATCCACCGCCAATGGTGCCGGCAAAATAAGCCGCATTAATGAAGCCCCACCATTCTTCTCCTTGACCAAGTGCCACCTGGACAAAAGCTAGGGTAAAAGCACCAACCCATATGGAACCCCCCAGCATGTCGATCATATCCATGAACGTAAGCACACGCAAACGTGGTGTTTGCCAGATCATTTTCCAGCCTTCCGTTAATGTCTGCCACCTGTTTGTGCCCGTTTCCGCAGTAATCCCAGCTGACTTTTGCAATTTACTTTTCGCCACCGTGTCTGCATGGTTTGGCTCCTGGACTCCAATGGTAAAAGCTGCAGCCAAGCCATAAATTATAGCAGTAACCATCAGCGTTGGGCTGGACCCGATCCACGCAACAATTACACCGCTCAGTCCCCAGCCGGCGAACTGCACAACTTGGTCGCTGACACTCATAAGTCCATTTGCTTTGAGTAATCCTTGCTCATGTGTCACCAACCGCGGTATCAACGCATTACGAGCCGGAGTTGTCCATCCATCGAGAAAAGACATCACAAATATAAGCGAGAATACCAGCATCAATGAGGAGGAATCCCCATTAAGTTGTAGATACAAGGCGAGACAAATAAACAGCAGAAACTGCCCTGTTTGTGACAATAAAAGCAGTCTGGACAATTGAAAGCGTTGAATGAGCAGCGGTGCAACAAGGCTGCTTAACATCTGGGCTCCACTGCGCATCAAGGGTAAAAGGGCTGCAGACACAAGTGAATTGGTGCGGTCCAGCACCATCACCGTAAGGGCCATAATATATAACACATCAGCAGCATTTGCTGCCGTCTGGGTTGTCCATAGATAATAAAAGGGACGTGTTAAATAAGAAGACTTCATGGACATGTTTCTCCGTTTCTATACCTGGTTATGAAAAAGCGTTAATGGATGCTCTTTATTAGATATCATATTGCCTGTAATCTGCTTCATCACATCCCGATCACGCAGCTCCAGTGATTCCGAATTGAATAGTTCCACAGATGTGATCCACTTCGCATCTGCAATTTCCGCTGCATTCAGCTTCAGTGAACCACCGATAATTTCACCGAGAAAATGAAATAAAACCACTTGCTGCTGCAAGCTGCTTATAAAATTGTATACTCCTGTCGACGCTGTCAGTCTAACATCATATCCCGTCTCTTCTCTCGCTTCCCGGTGCGCCGCATCCATTATTGTTTCCCCATACTCCACTCTGCCTGAGGGAAAATTCCATGTATTCTGGACAGATGGCTTATTTTCTTTAATAATAAGCACCTTGCCTTTATGTAGAATGGAAACACTTGCAACGAGTACTATCCCTTGCTGATTTTTCATTCCAAAAACATCCTCCAAATTCCTATAATTTCCACTTTCATAATTAGAACATACGTTCCTCAAATTGTAAATACAAGAATTATCCAAGCTCCCTTTCATCTGTACCAAAGGTAAAAAAAAAGTCCTCCCCATCCTCAAATGTCCTTTGCAAAAAGGCACACTTTAAAAGTTGGGAAAGGACTAATGAAATAACATGTCGTTACCTCTGTGAGCATTGCATCTTCATTTACATTTACATTTACATCTACACCTGCATTTACAATGCCTTCGCCAATTTGGCCGCACGCATTGATGCAGCAGCATAAACAATAAGTGCTGTCCAGATCAGAGCAAAACCACCGAGCAATACGGGCGATACAGATTCCTTAAACACAAATATGCTTAGAATCAGCATGATGGTTGGACCGATATACTGAACAAACCCGAGCGTAGACAGCGACATACGCGCAGCTGCCCGTGCGAAGAATAGCAGCGGCAGCGCCGTCACAACACCGGAGAGCAGCAATTCAAAAAACATCGTCGGAGGTAGCGTCCAGGCTGTGGTTTGACCAGCAATACCTAGATAAATCCAGTATCCTAACGCAAGGGGCAGGACAATTGCGGTCTCTGACAACAAACCGACCGATGCATCCTGTTTAATTTTTTTCTTCGCCAGGCCGTATAAACCAAAGGAGGCCGCCAGAGATATGGCAATCCACGGGAAACGCCCATAATCGATGGCAATAATCAGCACCGCAACTGCTGCAATGGCGATGGCGAGCCATTGTCCCCGGTTTGGTTTTTCATGAAGAAACACTACGGCGAGCAGCACGTTCAGCAGTGGGTTCAAGTAGTAACCGAGGCTGGTCTCTACCACATGACCGTTGTTAACGGCCCAGATAAAGATCAGCCAGTTGATCGCAATCAAAAGCCCGCTGGCCGTAAGCGGAAGCAAAAGCGAGCGGCTGGTCCAGATTCGTTTGACATCACTCCAGCGGCGCTGAATCGCAACTAATATTCCCATAAATACAAATGACCACACCACACGGTGTGACAAAATTTCACCTGCCGGCACATCATTAAACAGCTTCCAATATAGCGGGAGCACGCCCCACATGATATAAGCAATAATCGCATTAATTAATCCGTTGTTCATGATTCCTACCTCTCTTTTTAATCTCTGTTTTCTTTCTGTTTGTGTCTCAGATGTCTCAACGGATTATACGCCCGGCTACTTGCATAAGTAAAGAAATACTTATAAAAAAAAACAAAACAATATGCAGCTGAATGGATGCCAGCCGACATTGTCTTATGATTTTTTGTTATATCTCTATTTTGCTGACCAAAATAATGTATAGTATAAAAAAAGCTTTAGGAGGCTGAAATCATCATGTCAAAGGATATCTGGATTAACCTGCCGGTCAAAGATGTTGAGGAGTCAACATCTTTTTTCAATTCGATTGGCTTGCAAGCCATGAACGTCGGCAATGTGAGAGCCCAAATTTCGATAGGTCAAACGAAGATTCTTCTTTTTCCGATTGAAACCTTTGAAAAATTTACAGACTCCAAAGCGACAGAGCTCAGAGTGGAGAAGTAATCTTTTCTATTGGTGCTGATAGCAGAGAAGAGGTTGATGCCTTTATTCAAAAGGTAGAGCTTGCCGGAGGACGTGTCTTTGGCAGACCGGGTGAAACCGACGGCTGGATGTATGGTGCAGGCTTTGCCGATCTGGATGGCCACCGCTGGAATCTGTTGTATATGGATGAGAGCAAACGAAGCTAGGGGACGAATTCTCGTCCTGAACCATTTTCGAAATTCGGAACTCAGTCTATAGAAAAATAAAAAGACACTCGTCTGAGCGTCCATACGCTGGTATAATTTAATTTGTACAGCCAATTTGTGGTGGGTATAGACAAGCCTCCAGTGGGAGGTGATGTCTATGAACTTCGCTTTTTCCGATGTTCTCATGTTCGCGATGTTTGTTATTGCGCTCCTGACGTACATTGACAAGAAGAAGAAGTGACTCGCCACAGGTTGAAGGCCTTACGGGACGGGTCACTTTCTAAGTTACACTACGGGAGGAAGCCCACCACAAATAAAAGCTGTGCAGGAGTAGCCCGGCCAGGCTACTCTTATTTTTGTCTTGCTTCCATTTTATTAAACATCTGTGGACTTTACAACCATTAGAATGCGGAAAAGGTACTTTCAAAACGCTCAGCCATCAATTGTTTTCACTTTTTTTCTCAAATTTTTGCTGTAAACAAAAGGAATCCGCAGTATGCAAATCCCTTCATTTATTCTACTTCAACGCTGAGCCAGCTGTGATTCGGGATCAGTCGGTTGCTCAACTGGCGTAGTCGCTGTCGCTGTAAGCACAGATGCAAAACTTGTACCTCATGCCAAAACAGCGGTAAGAAAATTGTTAAGAGGTTGAAATCCGTTACTTCGCTTCGCCTACCACAGTAAAGCGCTGATTTTGATGCTGCGGCTTCTCAATCTCATCCACCAGCGCAATTGCATAATCGGCATAGCTGATGTAGCTGTTGCCTTCACTGTTCACAATCAAAACATCCTGACCTGCCTTATACTGACCTGTACGTACGCCTTCCGGATTGAAGAAAGCTGCCGGGCTCAGGAACGTCCACTGAATGCCGGAGGAAGCTTGCAGGTCCTTCAGGTTTTGCCCTTGATTCGAAGCAGTTGCTTTATACGCGTCCGGGAACCCTGGGGAGTCAACAAGGCGCATCGTTTTGGATTCATCAGTGAACAGGCTTCCTGCGCCGCCCACAACGATCAAGCGGGTGTTCGGTGCTTCTTTCAGAAGATTAATCAGAGCTTGTCCCACCTCAACGTGCAGGTTTTCTTTCCCCGCCGGAGCTCCAAACGCATTCACAACCACATCAAAACCTTGCACGTCTGAAGCCGTGAGATCAAATACGTCTTTTTCCAATACATTCAGACTCTTGTCTTGCAGTTTGGATGCATTACGCACAATTGCGGTTACTTCATGTCCCCGGTCCGCCGCTTCTTTCAAAATGATACTTCCTGCCTTGCCTGTTGCTCCAATAACTGCAATTTTCATCAACAATCTCTCCTTTAAAATGAAGTTTATTCAGATCATAGCTGTTTTTGAATTTCATAATGTAACTATAATTGTTACAACTAATTCTGTCAACCAGTTCTTCTTCTTATTTTTTAACCACAACAAGCAAAATATATGTGGATTCGTAAAACTTTGAAAGCAGATGCTTATCACCATTTTTTCCTCGCTGGGGAATCCGAAATCGTTGGGAATACATTCATTGGAAGAGAGTCCTCGCTCACAGTAACCTCTTGTGATGAGATATGTATAAATTTTACGGTCAGGCACACCATATTTGCTGTACTTTAGCATGAATTATGAAAGCTTGACAGCGATAATTCGCAGCGATACTATATCTCTTGAAGAGATATATGATATCCAACGAAAGCCAGGTGAACTTTAGTGAAAAATGGCGACACAGCCAAGCCGGATTCAGTCTCAACACAGTCTGCAACTGAAGATTTTGAACTTACTTCGACTGCATGGACAATATTGGGTTTTCTTTCTTTGCAGCCAAGGAGCGGATACGAAATTCGTGAAGCCGCGAAACGGTCGGTTCGCTTTTTTTGGGGCATTAGTGACGGACAACTGTATCCCCAATTGAAAATACTTGAGGATCTGGGGCTGATCGAAGCACCGAACGGTGTGGAGAGTCCCCGGTCACGCCAGCGATGGCAGCTAACGGATACGGGTCGGAAAGCTCTACGCAAATGGCTTGTCAGTCCGTCAGCCCATCTGCAGATACGCGATGAGAATCTTGTCAAATTTTTATTTGCTGCCCAAGAGGGACCAGAACTGCTGCTGCATTTGATCCGTGAAAGACGGGAAAGCTTCACCTGGTTTCTGAACACAATTAAAGAGACACAGCCGGGCAGCACATGGGAAAGTTCGAAGGAAGACCCTTCCCTTGCGGGACCACTTCTGCTGCAGCGCTATGGAATCGGGTTTGCGGAGACGGTTCTGGATTGGTGCGACCAAGCTGAGGCATCCCTGCTCTCTCCGGAAAACAAGAAAGCTTCTAACGACAAGGAGGAATCCCTATGACAAACGGACTGCAGGCCAGTGCCAAAAAACCATCGGCAGTTACGTTCACCCAGATTTTGTTTTACTTAGCGGCGGCTGTGAATATTGTAAACGGCATCTACTCGCTTGGCAGTCAAGGGACGGTTAAAAAATTGATATGCCTGGCCATGATCGTCGTCGGTGTCGCTTCTATATGGGTCGGAGCCCGTCTTAGTGCTCCCCGCGCATCACGGCGCAGTTTAGCCATCTCACTATCTGTTGTGATAATCGTGCTAAGGCTCATCGAATTTGCCGTCTGGCAGAGTATCGGTTTTTTGCTGGGTGTTATTTTGCCGGTGCTCATTATTTGGAGGCTAAGCAGCACTGAAGCAAAGAACTGGTTCAGCTTAAAATGACAATTTGACCATCGCCGTGCTCAGAGCCAAGCCACATAAGGGGAGTTTTTACAACCATGAGACTGATCAAGCGCCTGCTTCTAATTATGCTTGCTATTATCGTGATCGCCTCGCTCGCCATAATCACTTACGCTGCTACACCTCTTTCTTCCTGTTCGTTTCCGGAAAAAGTAGTTTCCGATGTCTCAACAAGTGGTCTCGGTCAATCGAACTCAAGCGGCGGTAAGCCGTCCGCTGCAGATCATGTACAATATGCGAACGCAAATGACCATACTCGTCTGGCTTATCGGGCATACGCTCCTACTAGCCCGAAGGCCGTTGTCATTTTTTATCACGGTTCTGGCGCGAATAGTGGAGCGGGGTATCAGCCGATCGGGGAGGAACTGAGTCAGCGTTTCGGAATAGCGACGTATTTGCCGGACATTCGAGGTCACGGCTTGTCCGAAGGTCCCCGTGGAGACGCACCAAACGTTCAGCAGGTGTACGATGATGTCACAAGCATCATTGACACTGCGCACCATCAATTTCCTTCCGTGCCTGTATTTTTGGGCGGGCATTCCGCGGGAGCAGGGCTAGTGATCAATTATATCAATTCGCCGCATCCCGAAGCCGTGAATGGTTATCTGTTCGTCTCGCCGGATTTCGGTCCAAAATCCGACACCATGCAGGAAGGCAACGGAAATTTCGCAACGGTATGTGTCAAATCGTTCATAGCCAACGCCCTGACAGGTGGGCTGCTCAAAGGACATGCAATCGGTGTTCGGTACAATTACTCGGAGGAGCAATTGAAGTCAAGCATCGGGCTCATCCAATACAACACCGTTAATATGGCGCTGGCGCTTAATCCTTCCCATCCGCCACAGGAAGTCGCCCGGATAGACAAGCCTTTCGGGTTATGGATCGGGGCTGAGGATGAAATTATGGACCCGCAAAAAGTAGCCGCATTCGCCGGCTTGGCGACACGGGTAAGTCAGCAATCATCAACGGAAATCATGCCCGGCGAGAAACATTTGACGATTTTAAACGACGCCGCAAAGCTGATGGGCCCTTGGGTATTACAAGCGTTAGCTCATTGATACGTACCTCCTCCATAATCACTTTCATAGTGGTTATGGAGTTTTTTTGAATATTGGATTCTTTTTTACTTCCCATCATTTCAAATAAAAAAGGACACACTTCCTCGCGAAAACTATTCGCTGGAAATGCGTCCTGCTATTTTTGCAAATCACTATTCAAAAAACACGCTTAAACCCGTGCCAGATTAACAATCCTTATCCGGTACACCCGCTTCTTCACGCGTACGGAACGATGAACCGCAGCCACATGTGGCTACTGCATTCGGGTTATGAATGGTGAAGCCGCCGGACATGCCGGATTCTTCAAAGTCAATTTCAAGTCCATTCAAATATTTCACATTTTCTTTCTCCACAACAACCTTCATGTCATGAATGTCCATATATATATCCTCATCGGACTCTTTATCGTCAAAGCCCATGGCGTACGAAAATCCGGTACAACCGCCCGGTGCTACGCCAAGACGCAGGAACATTCCGGGTGTCTCTTGCTGTGCAAGCATCTCTTTCAATCGGTCAGCAGCCGTTTCGCTAATGTTAATCATGCCAGGTCACTCTCCTTTTCATCGACTCTTCCCTTTAAATTATACTCCACCCCGTCAAGGGGCTCAAGTCATGTTTGCCCGTTTCCGCGTTCACCCTGAACTCCTTTTTCTTCCCAGTGTATTGAACCCCCGGGACGCGAGGTTTATAATGGATAGGTGGTCACTCTGAAAATGTCAATATTTTGCCATGACTTATTCGGATGATGGTCATATATAGAGTTGTAATTTTTTTCACATTTCGAGACTGTACTGCAGTCCCCAATGCATAGAGAGTCGCCAGACTCATTTTGGAAAAATGAAACTTTCGCATGCAGCACAAGCGCTGCACCGGGTAATAAGAGTTAGTCTTTTATAAAGAAGGCGGCAGTTGACCGCATCTTTGCTATGTAGTTCTGCTTAGAAGCCCTACACATCACAACTCGAATTCCGGTAAAGAACAGGAGGAAACAGCATGTCTACATTGGTAACACCGTTCACAGACAAAAGAATGGCTGAAATCGTTGAGAAAGTGCAGAACGGCGTAAGGCTGAGCGTAGAAGACGGCGTCTATCTGTACCAAACAGATGATCTGCTGACTTTGGGCCAGCTGGCCAATGAGGCCAATCTGCGGAAGAATGGCAAGAAAGTTTATTTTATCGAGAACATGAGCCTTTATTTCACCAACGTATGCGAAGCTCGCTGCGCGTTTTGTAATTTCCGCAAAGACCAGGGTGAGGAAGGCTCTTATACGTTATCCGGTCCTGAGATGATCGATTACGTGGAACAGCATATTCATCCGGGTGTGCGTGAATTCCACATTGTCGGTGGACATAACAACCATGTTCCTTTTCAATATTATGTCGATTCCCTGCGTGCTTTAAACGAAAAATATCCGGATGTTACGCTGAAGGCGTACACTGCTGCAGAGATTGATTTCTTCACCCGCATCAGCGGCCTGAGCATTAAGGAAGTGCTGCAAGAGCTGCAAAAGGCTGGCCTGAAGTCCCTGACGGGCGGCGGCGCAGAGATTCTGTCAGATGAATATCGTAAAAAAATGCGTGTAGATAAAGCGAACGTAGATCGCTATCTCGAAGTTCACCGTACTGCTCATAATCTGGGCATGCGTACACATACTACGATGCTTTATGGCTCCATCGAGTCCTACGAGGATCGTGTAAACCATATGGCGCAGATTCGTGAATTGCAGGATGAAACCAACGGATTTATGGTGTTCATTCCGCTGTCCATGCAGCCAAAAAGCAAATCTGCAAGCATTATGCGCCGTAACTCTGCGTATGAGGATCTCAAAACGATTGCAATCAGCCGCCTGATGCTGGATAACATTCAGCATGTGAAGGCTTATTTCATTAATATTGGTCCGCAGCTGACACAGGTAGCGCTGAGCTTTGGCGCATCTGACGTGCATGGTACCATTGTACGGGAGAAAATTAGTCATGCTGCTGGCGCACTGACACCGGAAGGACTGACACGCAAAGAGCTGATTTGGCTCGTCAAAGGAGCAGGTCGTATTCCTGTAGAACGGGATACGTTCTACAATGAAATCCAGGTTTACGAATAGTTCTGTTCCCCCACATCAATAATAATCTGAAACTATAATTACAACAGCAAGGGCATCACTCATCCAGGAACGAAACCTTATCTAATCAGGGGCACGTTTATACAGAGTGATGCTTAACTGTGGTCTCATATCTCAAATTTTCAATTTCTCAATCTGAAATATTTATTTTTTAAAACTAAAACAACACACAGAGCAGCTATGTCAATGCATAGCTGTTCTGCAGGTTACAGCCCCAAGGCTTGGGACTGATGCAGAAAGGAAGCCGAGTCATGAAAAATTTCGTCATTCTTGGAGGCGGCTATGGCGGCCTCACCATCATCAAGGAACTTCTGGAAGGTAAAATCCCCGCAGACACACAAATTATTCTTGTGGATCGCAGCCCATTCCAGGGGTTGAAGACCGAATACTACGCACTCGCAGCAGGAACCGTATCGGATTATGACCTGCGCATTCATTTCCCGGTCAATGAGAAAGTCACCCACCGCTTCGGTGAAGTAACGGCCATTAACCTGGAGCAGCGTCAGATTGAATTTGAAGGCCAAGAACCGCTTGAATATGACAAGCTTGTGATTGGACTCGGATGTACGGATCGTTTTCACAACACCCCCGGCGCCGAGGAATATAGCTGTACCATTCAAAGCTTCAGCAAAACACGCGAGACCTATCTTCGTCTTAACGAGGTCAAAGCTTATGGACATGTACACATCGTGGGCGGCGGTCTAAGCGGAGTTGAGATGGCTGCGGAGCTCCGTGAAAGCAGACCTGACCTGAATATCACCATTCTGGATCGTGGTGAGCGGGTACTCTCCGCATTCCCTCAACGTCTCTCCTCTTATGTTCATGAGTGGTTCAGCGAGCATCAGGTGGAAGCGCGTGGACATATTGCCATCTCCCGCGTTGAACCTAACGCCATTTATAACCGCGACGAACTAATTCAGACAGATGCCGTTGTATGGACGGCGGGTATCCAGCCGGTGAAGGTGGTTCAGGACCTCAATGTAACCAAGGACCCGCAGGGTCGTGTCGTATTAAACGAATATTATCAAATTCCGGAGTATACCGACGTGTATGTTGTAGGTGACTGTGCAAGTGTACCTTATGCACCAAGTGGTCAGGCTGCGGAGGTTCAGGGTGAGCAAATCGCTCATATTCAGCATGCGCTTTGGAAAGGCGAAAAGCCCAATCCGCAGCCGCTCAAGCTTCGCGGCACATTAGGCGCACTCGGCAAGAAGGCTGGATTTGGGCTAATGGGCAAAACGTCCATGATGGGACGTGTGCCTCGTATTTTGAAAAGCGGCGTGCTCTGGATGTCCAAGCGCCATCTCGGTTAATCGAGATCCAGCGCATCCCAGGCATCCGCTTCGGCGATTTTGGCAAGAATGGCGCTGTATAGATCCTCCACTTTGTCCGTGGTGACCACTTCACCATTAACCAAGGCAAAAGGGGTCATATAGCATTGACCGCAATTGGTCAGACAGCCATATTCGATAACGTCATAGTCCGGATTTTCATCCAGTTGGTCCATGACTTCATCTGTGCCAAAATGCATATTGTTAGCACAAAATTCAATAATTGGTCTCATTTCATTCACCTGCTTTGTTTGACCATTTTAATTTGTGGTCGTTTGTAATATACTATAAGGAGGAAAGGAGTTGAACAATATGAGCGAAAACGCACAAAGCACCATGTATGATGAGGTATCTGATGTGCTTGATAAACTTCGTCCGTTCCTGCAGCGCGATGGCGGTGACGTGGAACTGGTCGACGTGGAGGACGGCATCATTAAGCTGAAACTGGTCGGTGCCTGCGGCAGCTGCCCAAGCTCCACCATTACATTAAAAGCCGGGATTGAACGCGCCCTTCTTGAAGAAGTTGAGGGTGTACAAGAAGTCGTACAAGTATTCTAATCAATCCTTCACGAAATAAACCTCAGAGAGCCTTTCGCTTCGCAAGAAGCGGAGGGCTCTTTTTTGGTACCCTGTTATATTGTTGGCCTGATCGGATCAAGCCCTCCAGACACATCCATAATGTTACCTGTGATAAAATCCGAATGATCCAGGCACAGATAGGTAATCACTCTTGCTATATCTTCCCCGCTGCCCGGGCGCCCTCTTGGTGTTTCCTTATCAGGTATGTTCGCAATGTCATTAATGGTTTTCTCTTTGTTCGCACCGCGAATATCTCCAGGGCATACCATGTTCACTGTAATCCCGTAAGGTGCTTCTTCCACGGCAAGAGTCTTTGTAAACGAAACCAGCCCCACCTTCGCAGCAGCATATACGGCACGGTGAGGCCACGACCTCGCTTCACCGGCATGACTGAAGCCAAAATGAATAATCCGCCCCCACTGCTTGCGGCGCATCTCCGGCAGGACGAGCTGATCCAGAATCATCGGTCCCAGCAGGTTGCCCTGCACCAACATCTGCACCTCTGCCTCGGAATAGTCCGCAAACACCCGGCGCTCACGTACGAATGGCCCCGCGTTATTGACTAAAATATCGATATGCCCCAGCTGCGTTTCCACGGCAGCTACAAGCGCATGAATCTCTTCTGCTTTGGATATATCTGCCTGTACAGCAATACAACGCACGCCTTTGGCAATAATCTGAGCTTGAAGCGCTTCAGCCTCTGATCGGCTGTGCACATAATTGAGGGCAATATGGCATCCTTGATCTGCCAGACTAAGTGCTGTCATTTTCCCAAGGCCTTTGGCACTTCCCGTTATGAGGGCAATCTTTCCCTTCACGTTCATCCCCCTCTTCAAAGAGCAGTCACTCATCCAGTATAAAAGATTTATGCTTCCCTCACAACTTGCCCACTCTTTACTATGTATTCCAGTTGCAAAAATGTGTATGTCAGGGACCATATCCTTATCAAAAATTACAATCATGATTTGAATATCAGGACTTTTGTAGGAAAATAAACCCTTAAAACCCACAAATGCCTTGATTAAATGTAAAATGCTATGGTACCCTCGAAAAGTCATTATTATCTTATGATGATAACGACATAATACATATCAACATGTACATGCCTGCATTACATGTCTTGAAAGGATCAAAGAAATGAACAAGAAATGGCTGCACCTCGTATTCTCTCTGCTTCTAATTACCACATTGCAATTCACATCATGCGTGCAGGTATTTGCAGAAAGTGACAGTTCCATCACCACAGATTATGAATGGAAGGATGGACCTGCAACCGTATCGCTTGATGATAAAGCTACATTAAAAGTAGCGGAAGACCTGATGTTTCTGGATGCAGATAATACCAAGAAATTTATGGAGGATTCTGAATCTTTCCCGAACGGAAGCGAGATTGGAAGTCTATACGGCGCTGGTGAACAATCCAATTGGTATGTTATTTTTGAGTATAATCATACAGGTCATATTGATGATAGTGACAAAAACGATCTGGATGCGGATGAACTGCTTGAGAGCTACAAACGCGGCACAGAAGAACAAAACCAAAAAACAAGTGCTGAGAATCAGTTAAACATTGTGGGCTGGGATATCGAGCCCGCCTATGATAACAGCAAGCATCAATTGCGATATTCATTAGCATTGGAGGATGCACAGCAGGAAGCACTTGTGAATTACAACGTAAATGTGTTGACACGTGAAGGATATATCGGCGTTATTCTTGTCACGGACAGCGCTAACTTTGAACAAAATCGCAAGCAATTTGAAGAACATGTGCTGAATAATCTTACGGTTAACAGCGGCTATACATACGGTGAATTTGATGCTTCTCTGGATAAAAAATCGGAGCTTGGCCTAACCGGCCTCATTCTGGGCGGAGCCGGGGTTGCCGTTGCCAAAAAGGTTGGCCTGCTGCTCCTGCTCAAAAAAGGCTGGATTTTCATCGTTGCAGCCCTCGCTGGTGCTTTCGGATGGCTGCGCCGTAAACTAACGGGTAGAAAAAATACTCTTGCCGCATCATCAACGGAATCGCCGGAGGCTCCTACACTCTCTCCTGCAGAAGAAGCGTACCGGCAGCATGCAGCGGGACAAGAGTCTTTATCGTCTGCAGCAGATGACGACCCAAATAAAAGATCATCGTAGAATACATTACTAACCTTTATCCCTTTGCTCATAAGCGTATATCATGATCATTCAAAGAAAGCCCCGTACATTTCAAGATAAGAAATGTGCGGGGCTTTTAATTTAAACTATTCTTTTATAACCTTAAATTTAAATAACATATTTCTTTATTACCTTAAAACGCAGGTTCAACTGCACCTTGGTAACGCTCTTTGATGAATTTTTTCACATCTTCGGAGTGAAGAGCTTCAGCCAGCTTTTTGATGGCATCTGCATCTTTATTATCCTCACGGGATACCAGAATGTTTGCATATGGATTGCCTTGCAGGTCTTCAATCAGCAGCGCATCTTTAGCCGGATTAAGATTAGCCTCAAGCGCATAGTTTGAATTGATGAACACCAGATCGGCTTCGTCCAGCTGACGAGGCATCATCGCTGCATCGAGCTCGATAATTTCAAGATTTTTCGGATTCGCTGTAATGTCCTGTTTCGTAGAAGTAATGTTGGTATTGTCTTTGAGGGTAATCAGACCTTTCTTCGCCAACAGCAGGAGTGCACGTCCGCCATTGGAAGGGTCATTGGGAATCGCTACTTTTGCGCCGTCCTTCAGTTCATCCAGCGATTTAATCTTTTTGGAATAACCGCCAAAAGGTTCTACATGAACCGGCGTTACAGCAACCAGATGGAATCCGCGCTCTTTATTTTGCACATCCAGATACGGCTGGTGCTGGAAGAAGTTCGCATCCAGTTTGCCATCCTCCAGCTGCTGGTTTGGCTGTACGTAATCGTTGAATGTAACCACCTGCAAGCGGATGCCCTGTGCTTCAAGCGCAGGCTTGATGCTTTCCAGAATTTCAGCATGAGGTGTAGGTGAAGCCCCTACTTTCAATTCAACGGTACGCGGAGCGCCTGCTGAATTATCCGCACCGCTGTCCGATTTCTTGTTGTTGCCGCAAGCTGCAAGCACTGCAATTAACATCAAGCTGAGTAGAACAATAGACCATTTTTTCATCTGTAAAACCCCTTCGCCTTATATTTTTTCATCTATGTGTTATTTCCTGGTGAAATAAATGACCAGACGATCGCCAAGCATCTGCAGAAGCTGGACCAGAATAATCATGGATATAACGGATATAATCATGATCTCGTTCTGATAACGGTAGTATCCGTAGTTAATTGCCAACGTTCCCAATCCGCCGCCGCCAACCATACCCGCCATAGCCGTGTATGATACCAGGGTAACAATCGTGATGGTAATGCCGGCAAGCAAACCCGGTAGCGCTTCTGGCAGCAGCACACGTCTGACAATCTGTCCTGTGGATGCCCCCATTGCCTGTGCCGCTTCAATGACGCCGCGATCCACTTCTCGCAACGTATTCTCTACGAGACGCGCAAAGTACGGCGCAGCCGAGATAACCAGAGGTGGAATGACACCAAGCACCCCGGTAGCTGTCCCCACCAGCGCACGTGAAACTGGAATCAGAGCAACAATTAATATGATAAAAGGTACGGAACGTAAGATATTAACAATGACGGACAAAACAATATAAGTTACTCGAGATCTGGCCGATGCGGATCGCCCTGTCATAAATAGAATTACACCAAGCGGCAGACCAAGCAGAACGGTGAACAAGCCGGATGCGCCCAAAATTTGTAACGTCTCAATCGAGGCGGTGCCAACCTCATCCCAGTTTACTTTTGAAAAATCCATTAACGAAGCACCTCCATATCAAGTCCTTCTGCGGCAAGCTCGGATAACGTCTGCTCGATGGCTTGAACATCGCCCTCAAACCTAACAGTTAATTGACCATAGGGAACTTGCTTGATGGTAGAGATTGTGCCCTGCAGAATGGCAAAATCCACGCCTGTTTTGCGAACAGCTCGGGATAAAATCGCTTCATACGTTTTGTTTCCCAGAAACGACACTTTCACCAGTTTGGATGATACACCGGTTCCGAGCTCCGTTCCGGCATTTGCAAGCACCATTTCTTCCAGCGCCAGTCCACCTTCACGATCACGACTCACGAAATCCCGAGTAATCGCATGCTGCGGCTTCAGAAACACTTCAGTTACTGGCCCTTGCTCCACAATGCCACCTTGATGGATTACTGCCACCCGGTCGCAGATGTTCTGAATAACATGCATCTCGTGGGTGATAAGCACAATCGTCAGATTATACTTTTCGTTGATATCCAGCAGCAGCTTCAGAATGGAATCCGTTGTCTGCGGGTCTAGCGCAGAGGTCGCCTCATCACAGAGAAGCACACTTGGATCACTTGCAAGCGCTCTTGCTATGCCAACCCTCTGTTTCTGTCCACCCGATAGCTGTGCCGGATATTTGCTGCTGTGCTGCTCCAGACCGACCAAAGCCAGCATCTCCTTCACCTTGCGGTCAATCGCATCCTTGGGTGTATTCACCAGCTTTAACGGAAAAGCAACGTTATCGTACACTGTCGCAGAAGACAACAGATTGAAATGCTGAAAAATCATGCCGATCTTGCGTCTTTGCTGCTGAAGTTCGCTTTTGCCAAGCTCCGTCAGATTAACTCCATCCACCCATACTTCGCCTGCTGTCGGACGTTCCAGCAAGTTAATGCAACGAATCAAAGTGCTTTTCCCCGCACCAGAGTGACCAATAACACCGAATATTTCACCCTTCTGAATGCTTAAATCGAGCTCTGACAACGCCGTGGTTGTCTTGCCACGCCTGCCATATGTTTTGGTTAATCCAACCAGTTCTATCAATAGTTCGGCTCCTTCCCCATCACCTACATATATCTTTACCCGAAGGAAGGGAAAACTCCCCTTTCTACGCAAAAAAAGAGCCCTTTGCAGATACAAAGATGGCTCTTCACGTGAAATGACCTTCTCATCTGCCAAAATCATATTGACTATGATTCTGTAGGAATTAGCACCTAACATCTGTAATGAAACACATGCGTGTCATCAGCACAGATCGGTTGCCGGGCTTCATCGGGCCTGTCCCTCCGCCACTCTCGATAAGAGAAATATATTGTTTGTAGGATAATATAGGTTCTTGTAGTTCATCAAGTATAATGATCAAACCGCATCAAACATTACATATTTAAACTGCATTAAATGCTACAATATCAAAACTGTATTAAATAGTGCATTTTAGATAAATAACAAATCCATGTAAGTTCTGATCTGCAACTCAGTATAGTCCAAGTATTCCGATTTGTCAAAGGGTATTATTTCATTAAGCTACTGTGGTAAACGAGTAAAAGCTTGATGCCATTATCGCCTCATGCCTTGTTTACGCCAGATTCGAGTTATATATCGATATGCCGTGTGCAGAGTTTCACAGACCATATCCACACCCTGCTGCATCTCCAGCAGATGCTGATCCAGATCCTCCAGCTTGACTTTCCCCTTCATCGTCTGATGCAGCTGCCATAGATCGTCCTGCATTTCAGAGTTCATGTAATGAATCTCCATATTACGCCGCTTGCGGAGCCTGCTCATGGGTTCACGATAATCTTCCTTGATCTTGATTAATTGCAATGCAAGTGCATGGTGTTCCCGATGATAATCAAATTGCCTAAGTACCGTATAATAAGAGAAATGCACCTTCGTCTTGGAAGTATTCAACTGAAATATTTCATTCAAAACGGTTCCCAGTTTGTCCAGGATGGCAAAGCAGCGAATAAATGCATCCTTATAAAAATAAACATAACGCGCATACTCCGCCTTTTCGGCAGAGGTCATATCTTCGGTTGAGCCGGCAACTACTTTTTTACGAAAATGGGCTGCTGCAAAATAACTCTGCTCCAATTCATCCAATGACGATATCAGCCCTTGCGTCCAGATATAAAGCTTCCTGTAATCATGTTCCGGGTCATGGTCCACATGCATTTGGCGTTCAAATGAATCCAGCGTGTGTGCCATCGTGTCCATCGCTTCCTTCAGAATCCCCTGATTGACCCGCGGCTTCTCACCAAGTAACGTACGCAGCATAGATGTCCTCCTCTTTGTCCACTGATGATGCAAAATGTATGATGTCACAGCTGCTGGACAGTCACTACCTCTCCCCAATAACGGCTGCAAATGCTTGTAATCATTATAACTCGGTTTAGGTTGCCCTGTTGATTCAAACATCAAACAAAAAACAAAAGTCCACCTGCTCCAGTAATCTGTATCACCGAAGAGTGGACTTTCCAATTATAGTGCAGCCTGGATGCAAGTGCAGGGTCAAAAGTGAAGGATTTAAGTTAGACAACTGCTTCAGTTTAGAAGCGATTTACCGGGCGATACAGCTTGTACACCAGGAAGCTCATATACGTCAGCACACCGAATAATATGGCGATATCCAGCATATGCGCGAGTGCTACAAACATATACACCTCTGGGCGGCTCATCGTCCACATCATAAACATACCGATAACTACTTGCATCAAAATCAATATTACCGATAACACACCCAGCGTACGCAATTCCCGATTATCCGGATGTTTGCGATACGCAAAATGTCCCAGAATTGCAATGACAATCACTAATGATGCCGCAGCAAGACGGTGAGCAAATGCTACAGCTACCCCTCCCGAAAGCTCAGGAACGATCTGTCCATTACATAGCGGGAACCCGGAACAACCTCCAGCAGAGTTTGTATGACTCACAAATGCCCCTGTATACACGACCAGATATGTGTAAATGGTGGAGAACCAGACCAGATTGCGGAAGCCTTTGCTGACACGTGGATATCTGTTCAGTCGTTCCAGACCGCCGTACCTGGATTCCTGCCGAATACCGAGAGCCATCATTAAGGAGCTTGCAAACGCAATTAAAGCAAATCCGAAGTGAAGCGCCATGACCGCAGAGGATTGTGAGAATACCACGGCAAAAGCGCCCATGATCCCCTGTATAATGACAAATACAAGGGTCAGAAATGAAAACAGCTGCAGATCACGACGCTGCTTGCCAAATCGCAAAAAGGCAACAAACGAAGCAATGGACAGCAGGCCCGCCAATGCACTCACGGCACGGTGGGAGTATTCAATGAGAGAGGCAACAGTATGTGCAGGAACGAGCTTCCCGTTACATAAAGGCCATTCGTTACCACATCCAAGGCCTGATTCTGTTTTGGTTACGATTCCGCCTCCAAAAGTGGCCAAGAACATAATAAGACAGGTTAATACGGTCAACCATTTAAACAATGTTAAGTGCTTCAATTTTTTCTCACCCGCTGTTAGTTTAAGATGGCGAAGAAAATCTTCGCTTCATGATCGTTCGTTTGATATTTTATTCTGTACTTTGACACTAATTTCACAACTAAATTTATTATAACGGATAAAAGCATCATTGACTCCGTGCTTTGTGACAAAATGTTAACGTCTGTTAAAATTTTGACTCGATAGTCATATTATGCCCATCCTATTGGATGAATAGCTTTGTTGTGTAATTTATTTATGTATTTCTTACTTTAGAATTTTTTTATATTCGTTTTTATTATGTAAACGCTTGGGTGTGCATTTTTTTGTTTCTTCAGTACTTTGTTTCTTCAATGATGTACGGAGTTTTGTTTGTTCAGCGCTTCTGCGGTGTGCTTTGTTAGTTTGGTTGCTTTATGGTCGTTTTTGTTTGTTCAGTGCTATGCTTGTTCGTTGCGTTATGATGCAGCTCTTCGTAGTGCTTTGCTTGTTCAGTGCTAAATTGTGCAGCGCTTCTCTTGTTTCTTGTGTAAGATTTTCCTGCTTTCTGGAGGTGAAACTTTATGAGAACAGATCATAAGTATCTCGGCTTCCCCCATTTGTAAAACCAGATACAAAACACAGGTAGTTGTCACCCTCTTATTGTAACGATCCCAGATGAGCTTATGTAAGCAAAATAGAGCTTCCTTAGATTCTAACGATCCCCAGAAACCTTATTTCAATTAAAACCCGCTAAATATGTCCCATTTCACATGAAATTCTTGAAATAAGCTTTCCTGAGATCGTTACAAAATAAAAACATGTAATTTGGGCCAAATAGCGTTTCTGGGATTCGTTAGAGTAACGGAACTTGCCTAAAAAGCTGCACCACACCGTTCACCCATTCCCTCACCATTGCCCTCCCCCAGTAACTCATTAGTGCCGTTCTCCAAATGGTTTGAATCGCAAACTTGTGATTTCATGGAAATCAATTACAAATCACATCCACAACATGCACAACATGCCTAACTAAGCAGAAAAAAGGCTGCCTTGAAGCCAGATTACGGCTCAACCGACAGCCCTGAGTTTGAGAAACTTGTTCACAGTATGCCCTGCATCTGAAAAATCAATTCCTTGCTGCCCACTAGTCATGAGACAGGGCACCCGTGCTGGAATGGTTGGAATGGTTATCCTAATAGCGGCTTCGCATCATGTGACAACGAAACGAAACGCAGTACATTAGCACGGCCTACCCTTACTTGTGAATCGTGTTGTATACCTCAACGGCGCGATCCAGAAATTGCTCAATCTCTTCACGCGACTTGCGCAACTTGTTTACATAACGCACCAGTTCTCGTCCATCCGTATAGGCAACAAAGCTCGGAATACCCAAAATATTCTGTTCCTGACTTACCGGGCCAACCTGATCCACGTCGACTTCAATCAGTGTCAGATCACGTGAATACTTCGTTTCTACCTCTGGCATAAACGGATCGATGTATTTGCAATCCCCGCACCAGTCTGCCTTGAATACGACTACCGTCAAACGCGGCGATTGAATCGCCACATCAAATTCCGGCTTGGATGTAATCTGTTCCATAGTCACATCTCCCTTTCTGTACCTTGTCTCCATCTTAGTGAAGCAAATTGGCGATTGGAAGTCAAATGTTCAGCGCATACTTAGAATAACCACAAGTCCTGACTTATCAAACACATTTTTCATGAAAGGATGTTCCATTCATGACTTCCACCAGAAGTGACACGTCCGAAACACATCACCCTGCTTCGTTTTTGCAGATGGTTCGATCAATTCCCGGAGCTGCCCGTGAAGTATGGCGCGGCAAACAGGCCGCCTGGCAGGCATCCTCACTGCTTCGACATCCTCTGCGGGATCTGGGCTGGAACTCGGATACAGCGGCTGCTCTGCAAGCCGAGGTTGAACGGCTGTTACCGGGAACTGGCGGCATATCGCCATCCCGCAGCATTCAGGCGAACAGTACGCTGGTGTGCGAGGAGGATTGCATCATCCTTGAGGACATCAAAACGCTGACAAAGCAGCATAATCGCAGTAATGCGACCCGCACAGCTGCGTATCTGGAATGTTACGAGCAGTACCCCGAACTGCACTGGGCACTGCTGGCGCATATGGTGTCCCGCAACGGCGGGTATCACATGACGGATTTGCACAGCGACCTGATGCATAACCTGCAGAATCAGGAGGATCGTGAACATATGTACCGCTTGCTGGAGCGATGCAATGCCCTTATTTTCCAGGATGCCTATCCCCAGTTACAACTCTATATACACAGTCGGCGGCTTGGACGAAGCTGCTTTCATCTGTTGTCCCATTTTCACGTATCAGCGTTTATGACCCCGTTCTGGGAGCGATTTTGGCTGGAACGATGCAGCTCTATATTAAGTGTGGCCTTAATTATTAATGAGCAGAATTATATTGAGAGCAGAGTCGTACAGCATCCCTATTTTCAAAAAGTAGTGCTCTCCAAGCCTGCTTTTCATCTGCACAATCTGGCCGGACTGAATCACATCGTTTTCCCTCTTGGACAAGGAGCGGGACTCGCCGGGCGGGTCATTGAGCATTTCAGTAAAATCAATGAGCGTATCCAGTTCGGCAAAGGCCTGTATGCGTTATTATTCGGTGTAGAACAAGTGCTTCAGCAGGTACTGGAATTCGCACGCGCCATACCCCACAGAGGTTCACGCGCTGAATATTGGCCCGGACTGTTCACGACACACCATGCTGGACCCCAGGATCACAGGCTGTATGCTGAAGCTTTGCTGAACGAGGAATGGCTTCCGGAAGGACAGCGTTTGTATTCGCCGGAGCTGCTTGCTGTTTGGGGAGATACACCGTATGAACCGATTACAAGACAGGATTGGCTCCAGACAAGAGATTGCCTCGGATACCTGACGGCGCCCCGCAGGCCCTGGCTGTTCGAGATGAGTCATGAGCATCGGTACGGCATGCTGAAAACCGCCCTGGCTCATGATGTACAGCAGATCACTCACTAGTTCTGCATTAGACCTTGCGCCATTCTCGGTTCTCACCTGCACCAACAAAATCTACAAACAAAATTCTGCAAACCAACAAAACGCACAAAATAAAACAAAGCGCAATTCGCTACAGAAGCGAACAGCGCTTTGTTTATCTTATCTTTTCTTTTCTATCTCATCCCCGTTGCCCTGCACCGCGTTGCAGACGCATAAGCGGACGGAGAATTTTTTGCAAAATCCGTGGATAACTGCCCAGCTCGTCCTTGCGCAGTACGCGAAGCATCACCATCAGAACAAGGTACACCACAACGACCAGCACGCCTACAACCACACAGGTCAGCAGGAATGATACACGTGCAGGCAGGAACGCGCCAAAGATCTGATTTCCGCTCCAATTGGCTGCAAAACCGACCGCTGCCGCGAGAAGCACCGTAACAATGAAGCCCAGCCAGCGATCGCCCATAATAGAGAAATCTACAATTTTGCGCAGCACGCGCAAATTCAGATACGTAATCACCAGGAAACAGAGGGCCGTTGCAATGATGATGCCATAGATGCCAAACAGCGGCGCCAGAATAAGACTCGCAATCAGCTTGACGATAATGCCCGCCGCTACGCTGATCATGGTAATCCGCGGTTTACCTACCCCAAGCAGGATCGAGTTAGTAGTCATCATCGTAATCTGGAAGATGGTGCCGAACGTCAGCAGCGCAATAATCGGCGTTCCATCCGGGCTCGTGAACAGCAAACCGTTTACCGAATAAGCAGCTGCACACAGCGCGATCACAATGGGCATGCCCGTCAAGATGGAAATACGCATGGCCAGCGTAACCTGGTTTTTCAGATGCAGCTCATCCTTACGGGCAAAAGCCGCCGAAATCACAGGTACCAGAGACTGGCTCAGTGCAATCGCCAGAATCGGCGGAATGCCTGCAATACTTTGTGCCTTCGCCCCCAGAATAGCCAGTACGCCAGTCGCTTCCTCCAGCCCGATCCGTCCACTGAGCAGCGGAACAACAAGGGAGGAGTCAATAAAGTTGATTGCGGGAACCGCAAGGGAGGACAACACAATCGGAATCGATAATTTGAAAATATCAGCATAAATGCCCCGCATCGGCAGCTGTTCTGCCCGCTCATAATTCAGCTGTGCCGCACGATCATTCTTGCGCAGCTTTAGTGTGAAATACAGCATGACGGCAAACGCCCCGATACTGCCAAACACACCCCCGAAGGACGCGCCAGCCGCAATGGTCTGATCATCGTAATTCCACTGAAGCATTAAATATGCTACTACAATCGCTGTACCTACACGCGCGAACTGCTCCACAATCTGCGATATACCGCCCGCGGTCATATTGCCGCGTCCCTGGAAGTACCCACGCATCATGGCTATTGCCGGGAAGAGCAGCAAGGCCGGAGCCAGCGCCCGAATGGCACTCACAGATTCTGGCACTTTGGAAATGTTGGTTGCATAGAAAGGTGCCGCTAACCATAACAGCACAGACATGACCACACCGGCCACTGCCGCAAAGATCAAGGCAGCGCGGTAAATCTGCTGCGCTTCCCCCGCACGTCCGAGCGCGTAGCGTTCCGAAACCATTTTACTCAGCGTACTCGGGATACCTGCGGTTGCAACAGTTAACAGCATTAAATACACCGTATTGGAGATCGTAAAGGATGCGTTACCGATATCTCCGAGGATATGCTCCAGCGGCACGCGCTGCACCAGACCAAGCACCCTTGCAATCAGTGCGGCGGCCGCCAAAATGAGCGTACCCTTAATAAATGTTTCCTTCTTAGACAAAACGAATTCCCCTTCTTTCCCCCACACCGGACCTCACTCCGGCCCTAAGCTATCTAACCTGACATTCTAGGCGAATCGGACCACCCAAATAATGAATAACACAATCATCACCAGCTGCAAAATAATCTTCATCACTGTGCTCGTAAACAGCCCGACAACAGAGCCGAATCCAACCTTGGATGCCTTGGAGGGGGAAGACCCTCCGATTAATTCCCCGATAAATGCGCCAAGAAACGGGCCGAGAACAAGTCCAAAGGCCGGGATGACAAATGGCCCGATAATGACCCCGATTGTACTCAGCGTTGTGGATAGCTTGGAGCCGCCGAACCTTTTTACACCCCAAGCACTGACCACGTAATCCGCCACGAACAGTACAACAACAATCAGAACCTGAATAATCCAGAACCATACACCGAACGGATCAAAGCTGAAAAACCAGCCGTAGACCAGAAACGCGAAGAAAATCGCAATCGCACCCGGCAGAATCGGATATACCGTGCCAGCCATGCCTACTGCAAAGAGCAGTACAATTAAAATCCAGCCAACGGTTGCAAGCAAAGGTTATTCCCCCTTCAATATATGTTCACGAATCAGGTGGGCAATGCCGTCTTCATTGTTACTTCCAATAATCATATCCGCTGCCTGCTTCACCTGCTCCTGTGCATTGCCCATGGCAACCCCCAGACCTACCGCTTCAATCACGGCAAGATCGTTCAGACTGTCACCTACAGCAACCACTTCCGACATGTCGATGCCCAGCAGCTTGCACACTTCGGCTACACCGGTCGCTTTGGATACATTCGCCGGGTTAACCTCAATGTTCACAGGGGAGGAATTAGTCATTTGCAGACCACCCATCTCCTGCAGCTCCATCATAATCTGATGACGAATCTCATCATCCTCGGTCGTGAAGCCAAACTTCAGCCATTCCCGTCCTTCAAGATCATCCGTCCAGCGATCACGATTAAACAGTTCCTCCACGGAGTATGCCCAGTACCAGCTGTTATATTTCTCCCCGATCTCATACATCTTGCGAATCAAGGACGGGTCCATCAGATGGCGCATATGCAGCTCATGCGGCGCTTTCCAGACCTCACTGCCGTTAACCGTTACCATCGGAGTCTCCAATGCAAGCTGTACCGCATAAGGCATGGCGTGATATACCGCTCTTCCTGTAGACAGGCACACATGTACCCCGCGACGGATTGCAATCTGTATCCATTTGGCCGTCTCCTGTGTAATTTCATGATTATCATTCAGCAGCGTACCGTCCATATCCAGGGCGAGCAGCTTGTATTTCAGTTCACTCATGCTGTAAATCCTCCTCCAGTATTTCTCTCTCCATTAAAACAACAAGATCGCCCGGTACCTGCCAATGGCAGACTCCCCCGGACGTCACAGCTAACGACATTTTACCACAGAACATGCATATGCAACAAAGTAACCTGTATTCGGCGCTTTGACACTTCGTTTCCGAAAAATAAAACATCAAAAACCGCCTGCCGTGAACTGCACCTCCAATGAGTAGTTGTTTCTATTCATTGGGATGCAGTTCACTGCTGCAGACGGTCTTTGACGAATTATGTTCATCTCGCCTTACCTTGCCACATATTTACGACGTACATAACGAAGCACAATGCCATGTTTCGGTGATAACAACAGCGCAAGCACAAACAGTATACCTGCAACCGCCACCATGCATCCCGCTATCGAAGCATCCATCACATACGCCATCAGATAACCGCCAACAGAGGAAGCCACTCCAATCAGGACAGCGTACACAATCATTTTGCCTAGCTGATCCGTGAGCAGATAAGCGGCGGCCGCGGGTACAATCAACATGCCAACCACAAGAATGGAGCCAACACTTTCAAATGAAGCCACCGATGTCATGGACACCAGCCCCATCAGCACATAATGAAACAGTACCACCGGGATGCCGCAGGCCGCTGCCAGAGCCGGATCAAACGCACACAGCTTGAACTGTTTATAGAACAGTCCCACAACGACAAGAATGACTAGCAGGGTAATGCCCAGCATCCACACCGCTCTGGGCCCTACATCCATCCCCCACAGCGTTAGCGTATCCCATTGTACATAAGCAATCTCTCCAAATAATACACAGTCCAGATCCAGATCAATATGCTGAGCGTTCAGACTGATCAGAATAACACCTGCAGCGAAGAGTGCAGTGAATACAATGCCAATGGAAGCATCCGAGGACAGCCCTCCCGCCTGAAGGCTTTGAATGAAAAATACCGTCAGTAACCCAAACACCGTTGCACCCAGCAGCATCCACAGCGAGTCTCTGGAGCCGCTCCACAGAAAAGCAATCGCAATTCCGGGCAATACCGCATGGCTGATGGCATCTCCGACCAGAGCCATCCGCCGCAGGATCAGGAAACATCCAAGAATGGCACAAGCAGAGGACACTAATACTGCCGTTAAAATAATCCAGAATGTGGCCATTTACATCTCCCCCCGTTCCTGCATCTTGCCCTGAGCGGACAGTGTCTGAAGCGATGCATGCTCTTCGCGCAAATATTCAGATCTCGCCTGAATGCTGCGCAGCTTGCGAGCAAGCAGTCCGCGTCTTGGTGCGAGCAGCGCTGACCCGGCGAAGAGCACCGTAGCCGCGAGCACTGTGACCGGTCCTGTTGGCAGGTTCGGGACAAGTGTGCTGAACAATGTGCCTGCGGCACCGCTTAGTGCACCGAACAGTCCTGCCAACAGCACCATAAGCGCAAGCGAATCCGTCCAGCACCTTGCTGCTGCCGCTGGAGTAACTAGCAGCGCTGCAACCAGCACCACCCCCACCGCTTGAATGCCCGCGACAACAGCAATAACCGTGAGCAGCAGAATGAATTGTTCCAGAGCTCCTACAGGCAGTCCCATACCTCTTGCAAAGCCCGGATCAAAGCTGACAAGCTTGAATTCTTTAAACCAGACAAGGCAGGCAATCAACAGTACAAGACATACTCCGCCCATAACATACACATCGGTCTGCACCATGGATGCGGCTTGCCCGAACAGGTACTTGTCGAGCCCGCTCTGACTCCCGCTGGCACTGTGCTGGATTCGTGTCAGCATCACCACGCCGATTCCGAAAAATACAGTTAATACGATGCCCATTGCCGTATCCTGCTTGATCCTTGAGAAGCGGGTGATCCATGAAATGCCGAAGGTCGCCACAATGCCCGCTACCAGCGCACCCAACAGAAACCATCCGATCGATTTGGTTTCTGTCAGCATAAATGCAATACAGATTCCAGGCAGTGCCGCGTGTGCAAGTGTATCCCCCATCAGACTTTGACGACGAAGAAAGGTGAACGAGCCGATAATGCCGCTGCTGAAGCCAAGCAATATACAGCCGAGCAAAATCCAGCGGGTATTCGGATCAGACAGAATGGAAAGCAGCCAGTTCCCCATCACTTACACCTGTCCTTTCTCCGTCCGGCTGCCGATCATTGCAATCCGGCCTCCATAGGTCTCCTGTAAAGTATCCGGCACAAATACTTCATTGGTTGGTCCAGCCGCAACCAGACGCCCATTGAGCAGCAATACATGATCGAAGTATTCTTCTACCGTAGCCAGATCGTGATGAACAACCAGTACCGTTTTACCCTGCTTTTTCAGCTGTTCCAGCAGCGAGATGATGGCTTTCTCCGTTGTAGCGTCCACCCCTGCAAACGGTTCATCCATGAAATACAGGTCTGCATCCTGCACCAAAGCTCTTGCGAGAAATACACGCTGCTGCTGTCCACCCGACAGTTGGCTGATCTGACGGTACATGTAATCTCCCATGCCCACCTGTTCAAGACAATGGGCAGCCAGTTCCTTCTCCTTTTTGCCCGGGCGGCGAAACCAGCCCAGATGTCCATATCTGCCCATCATAACTACATCCAGGGCGTGAGTCGGAAAATCCCAATCTACAGACTCCCTCTGCGGCACATATCCGATACGCCTCCGTGATTCACGGTAAGAACGTCCGAAAATTTCTACGTCACCGTGCATCTTCGGCACAAGTCCCAGCACGGCCTTGATCAGCGTTGACTTGCCCGCTCCGTTCGGTCCAAGAATACCGATCAGCTGCCCTTCAGGCACATCAAAGGATACGTTGCTGAGCACCGGTTTTTTATGATAAGCCACCGCCAGGTTCCTTACTTGAAGAGGAATAGTTGCCGTGCTTGTTTCCCTCACGGGTTCACCATGCCACTTACGTTCCATACGCTCTGCCTCCAGATTTGCTGCATTCATTTCATTCACGCCATTCATCATTCATTCACTCCCCTTCCCCAGGTTGAATATTAAATATTATTTCAAAGCCGCTGCAATAGTTTCGACATTATGCCGAACCATTCCGATATAAGTGCCCTCTTCCGTTCCTTCAGGCCCCATTGCATCCGAGAACAATTCCCCGCCAATGCTGACGGTATGGCCCTTCTCAGCGGCTCCGGCAATGATCGCTTCCATCGCTTTCGCAGGTACACTGGATTCTATAAATACCGCTTTGATCTGATTTTCTACAAGGAAATCCCGCAGTTCACTTACATCCTTGGCTCCGTATTCAGCAGCAGTACTGATGCCCTGAAGCCCCATCACTTTAATCCCGTAGGCTTGACCAAAATAGCCGAATGCGTCATGTGCTGTAACCAGCACACGGCTTGCCTCGGGAATCTGTCCGATTTTCTCCCGTACTTCTGTATCCAGTGCATCCAGCTGCTCAAGATAACGCTCAGCCTGAGCTGTATACTGCTCCTTATGGTCCGGGTCCGCTTCTATAAGTGTGTCGCGGACAGCTTCTGCTGCGCGCATCCAGTGTTTGACGTTGAACCAGACATGCGGGTCATACTCCGTTCCGCCTGTCGCTTGACCGGAATGCAGCTCCTCTGTCGGAATTCTCTCGGCCACTGCGGTCACCAGCTTGCTTTTGGACATTTTCTCCAGGATGCTGGTCATTTTACCTTCCAGATGCAGACCGTTATAGAAAATCACCTCCGCTTGCTCCAGCTTGCGAATATCCCCTTGGGATGCTTTGTACAGATGCGGGTCCACCCCTGGCCCCATCAAACCGGTAACCTCAACATATGCTCCGCCTACTTCTCGTGCGACATCCGCAATCATACCTGTAGTCGCAGTAACCCGAACCTTCCCTGCGTCATTCTCACCCCCACCAGTAGTACCAGAACAAGCTGTCAGTACGATTATTAGCACAACACATGCCAATGTCATCAAACCTCGATGTATCCCCCTCATCTTCACCTTAATCAAGCTACATCTCCCCTTTCCCTGCTCTAAAATATTTGTCCATAACTAATTAACTTGTACAAGGCACTAATTTTTAAACATGTCTAATAATGTTTCCCTTGTGCAAATTTTATCCGATGACAAAACAAAAGGCAAGGGATAATTTCCCTTGCCTGTCCATAAGGATATGAGATTGAAATTTGCAGACCAGATCAATAGGTCTTTTAGCTTTGCGGATATACACAAAATCGTACAAAAGCTTCAAACGGTATTCTTACTCCTGCTTCTGATCCTTCTTGCCCTTAGGGATGCCGTCAAGGCCATACACCTCATCATACGCATCAAAGATTTTGCGTGCGATTGGTGAAGCGCTGACCGAACCAAATCCACCCTCGGGTACAACTACCGCTACAGCCAGCTTGGGATTATCCCTTGGTGCAAAAGCGATAAACACACCGTTCTCCTTTTTATTCGGCCCGGTTCCCTGCTCGGAGGTTCCTGTTTTTCTGGCAAAATCATAAGGGAAACCCTCAAACGAACTTACCTTTGTCACCATGCCCTTATGCACCTCGTTCCAGTGCGCATCCGCAAACTGCACCTCATTCAGCACTTTCGGCGTAAATTTCTTCACCACGTTGCCATCTGCATCCCGAATTTCCTTCACCAGATGGGGCTCCATCCGTTTGCCCTTGTTCGCCAGCATTGTCGTGTACTGTGCCAGCTGCATCGTCGTATATTTGGCTTGCTGTCCAAATGACGCGAACGCCAGACGTGTCAGCGCAGATTCATCATTGTCCGCTTTATATTCCAACTGACCAAGAAATTCATTGGGCAGATCAATGCCTGTGGACACACCCAAACCAAAACTCTTCATGTATTCGTCCCATTTCTCGATGCCCTTGTCTCCACCGTATTTTCTTAACAACTGCTTGCCTACCATATCAATCATGAATGCATTGGATGATTTCTCGATGGCTTTCCGTGCAGTAATATTTCCATTGTACGCCGAGTGTGAGTTTCTCACTTGTCGTCCGTCTTTGCCAAGTACGGCATAACCCTTATCAGGATACGTCTGTCCTGCAGTGAACAATCCTTCCTTCAACCCGATGAGCACGCTGAGCGGTTTAATAACCGATCCCAGCAACACCACGGATTCGGCGTGACGCGGCTTGTTATCATTCGGAGGAAAAGACTCTGTTGTGCCGTTGCGGAATACAAACTTGATCTTGTCATAATCCCAGTCATTCGGATCATAGTCCGGCATGCTGGCCATCGCTACAATATTACCTGTATCAACTTCCATAGCTACAGCATACCCGGTAATTGCCTTCGGCAGCTTCCGTAATTCATCGGTAATCGCTTGTTGTGTTGCCAGCTGAATTTCCTTGTTGATCGTGGAAATCAGACTGTACCCCTTCTCCGGCGGAGTCAGCTCCATTGTGCCTGTAGGCAAATTACGAGAGTCGATGTCAATGGATTGATATCCGCTTCGCCCGCGAAGCTCCTGCTGATACTGCAGCTCCAGCCCGTCAAATCCCACTCTCTCATCCTGAGAATATACCAAGCCCGGATCACGTTGGGAGGCAGACTCCTGGATAATGGTCTGGTACTGCTTCATGGTCGTTGGAACACGCTTGAATTCCCGTGTGTAACCAATAACCTGCACAGCCACCCGGTCCGGGTCATATCGGCGCACATTTTCTTCCAGAACCATGATGCCGGGATAATCTGCTTTTTTCTCCATAAAATAGGCAATTTCCCGGGTCGACAGATCGGACTTGACCAGCCTTGGCACATAACCAAACGTTTTCTGGTGATCCAGATCCAGTCGTTTAATAATCTCCTCTGCATCTGGCTGTTTCTCGTCTCCTGGATTGAATCGTTTGAATATATCTGCAAGTTCACGGGCCAGTTCCTCGGCTTCCTGCCTGCGATCGTCATTGCGATAGTCCTCATATAAGAGAACATACAGGGACTGTACTGGCTCCGAATAAGCAAGCGCCACTTTACCGGTCGCATCATAGATCGGACCACGTACAGGAGCAAGCGGAATATCCTTTGTATTGCGGGTAGACTCCATATACGTCAACTCAGGCCCCTCGACAAACTGCACAAACGCCAGCCGGAAAATGAGGATACTGAATATAACAAATGCCGCGAAAAAAAACACGTTCAGTCTGGCTGTGGAAGGTTTGTTAACCGCGCGCTCGTCTTCATTCGGCGGTTTGTTCTTGAATCGTTTGAACATAGATGCTGTTCTCTCCGTTCTTTGTAAGATGGTAAAAGACAAAATGTATATTCACGTCAAAATGTCATTACAGATGCAAATGGCGTCATTCTACATCTTTTAAGTTTATCAAAAGCTCACTGTAACGTCTTTCTATTTTTGGTTACATTTTCGTAATGAGCTTCATATGATAAATAATACACAAACTCACAGTTTCCAGCTTAAAAGAGAAAAATCCCCTCTGTATATAACGTTATACCGGGGAATAGGTTACATAAAAACGCAACAAAAATAGGCCCCAGCAAAACATGCTGAGGGCCTTCTTCTGCCTGTAGTATCTCCACTACCGGATTATGGCGTATTTGTTTCAGTTTCTTTATTTTGATTTTTTTTCGGAATACCATCCAGACCAAATTCCTGATCATAAGCATCAAAGATGGCACGTGCAACCGGAGCCGCACTGTTGGAACCAAAGCCCCCTTCAGGGATGACGACAGCAACAGCCAGCTTTGGATTGTTACGTGGTGCATAGGCGATAAATACCCCGTTATCCACCAGTTTGCCGCCAACATTCTGTGTCGAAGTACCTGTTTTTCTGGCAAAGTCATACGGGAAGCCGCTGAATGAAGAAACCTCGGTTGCCATACCGCGTTGTACCTCATTCCAGTATGCATCACTGAAGTCTACTTTGCTCAGTACCTTCGGTTTCACTTTTTCCACCACATTACCCTCAGAATCCCGGAACTCTTTCACCAGTTGTGGCTCCATACGTTTTCCTTTATTCGCTAGCATGGTCGTATACTGTGCCAGCTGCATCGTTGTATATTTTCCTTGTTGTCCAAAGGAAGCATATGCCAGTTTAGTCAGAGAGCTTTCAGAACTTTCGATATACTCTTTATATCCTGGGTATTCATTCGGCAAATCAACCCCGGTTTTCACACCAAGACCAAACTGCTCCATATACTTGTCCCAGACGTCCACACCTTTTGCACCATACTGTGAATAGAGCTTCTTCCCAATCTCGTCAATCATAAATACGTTGGAGGAATGACGTATGGCATCATGCGGGCGCATCGCACCATATACGTGACCTGATGAGTTCTGTACCCGGCGGTTGTCTCCACCGAATGTAGTTGAACCACGGTCGATATACACCGTGTTGGTCGTAAAGAAGCCTTCTTTCAAGCCAATCAGAACACTGAGCGGTTTGATCGTTGAACCAAGCAGGACAACCGACTCTGCACGTTTCTTTGAATCATCCGGCGGGAAGCCCCGAATGGTACCATTCTGGTAAATATATTTGATTTTATCGTAATCTTCTGTGCTGATGCTGCCTGTTCTCCAAACATTCGTATCATAGTCTGGCATGCTGGCAGCCGCTACAATTTTACCTGTGTCCACTTCCATGGCAACGGCAAAGCCTGTTTTGGCGTTCGGATGCAATTTGCCGGATACCGGATTGCGATGCAGCCAGCTCAGCTGATCCATAATGGCCTGCTCGGTTTTCACCTGCACATTTTTGTTGATGCTGGAGATCAGGTCATATCCTTTCTGCGGCGGCGTAGTGCCCGCTACACCCTCAGGCAAGTTACGCAAATCAACGTCAACCGACGTATAACCACTTTTACCCCGCAGCTTATCCTGATATTGGAGCTCCAGCCCATCAAAGCCGACAAACTCATTTTCCGTGTAGACTAAGCCCGGATCGGTTTGCGTTTTGTTAGCTTCATCCACTTCTTTATATTTGTTCAACGTTTTGGAGCTTTTGAATTTTTTCAAATAGCCAATCGTCTGTACAGCAACTGTATCCGGATCATAGTACCGCACACTTTCCTCCACGATCTGAATACCCTTGAATTCATCCTTGTGCTGGAGAAAATAGGCAACCTCTCCTTCGGACAGATCACTCTTGATCAGACGTGGCATAAAACCATTTGCCTTACGTGAATTCAGGTCCATCTCCTCGATAATTTGATCCACGGTCAAGGATTCGGAATTAGGGGCTTTGTACTTTTCAAATACGTCATGCAATCGTGCGGCCATCTCCTGCACTTCACCAATTTTCGGATTGGGCTGGCCATCCACATCTCCATAGTTTTTGTACAATGTGAGATACAGGGACTGAATCGGCTTGGAATAGGCCAGCTTCACCGTACCTGTCGAATCATAGATCGTTCCTCTTACCGGGGCCAGCGGCACATCCTTCGTAATGTTGCTCGCTTCTTCCTGGCTGAGCTCCGGCCCTTCGACAAACTGCAAATAGGCCAGACGCACAATAATTACACTAAAAATAATAAAGGAAGCGAAGAAAAATACGTTCATTCGGTAGCTAAAACGCCGTTTGTCCGCAAGTTCATCCTTCTCATTAGAATGCTTTTTCATTCTTCCTACCTCTTTCATGACTTGATGCATACCACAGAAAACTGAATATATCCGGCATAATTACCTGGCAACGTCGTCATATTGCGAACCTTGTCGGTTCTACACTCAAGCGGACTGATCCTTCAGGTGAGTATCCGCAAAGTTCGGTGGATTAAACCAGTCTCCACTGATCGCCCATGTCGGATCAAGCGGAATCCAGCTTTCGGTATCTGATACATATACCTCATTCCACGCGTGGGGACCATAGCCTCCCTGACCGTTATAACCAAGACCTGTAACAACCTTGACATCCAGCCCTTGAGAACGAGCCATTACCGCATACAGACGAGCGTAGTCAATACATACCCCTTTGCGTGTATCAAACGTATTCTGCGGGGTCTGCTCATGCCAGATGCCCTTCTGCTCGTAATCATCCACTTTCCCGTAATCGTATTGAATGCGGGTGCCTACCCAGTCATATAAAGCTTTCGCTTTTGCTTCATCCGTAGATTTGCCTTTGACAATCTCTTGCGCAGCCTGCTCAATATCTGCCGGAATGTTGTGATCAATGACCTCATATTTCCGCTGCAGAATACTTCCAAGTTCCTTCTGAACCGCTTGTGTAAATACAGGGAGTTTGTCCTTGATAAACGTGCCGGACAACGGTTCAATCACCGATTTTGCCCCTTGCATATAGATCGGAGACGCCTCCACATAACGGCTGAACATGCTGCCCGGATAGAGACTGACGATCATGAACAATACAGCAATAACAATCATTCCGCGAACTGAACCGATAATGGTACCAATCACTGCACCGGTCAGTCGGCTGATTACCCCTTTGGGTGCACCTGATTCGTGCTCCGCATGCCTTCTGCTGATGATCAAAGAGGACAACAAACCAAGAACCATACGAATAATGCCATAGCTGAGTACAAATAGTACAGCGAACCGCATCAGCGGAAAATCAGCAATCGCTGTAACCAGCGTATAGTACAACTGCTCCCATCGGTTCAGCTCCCGATTAGGCATAGCTGAAGCATGCTCGGATAACCACTGCTGTACATATGGCGCAAGCCACAAGGTTAAACCGATAGATAACAAAATACCGATCACTGCCATAATACCGTCCATCAGGAAACCAAAGAGTCTCCCCGCAGAACGTGAAGCCCCTCTGGACCATCCCTGCAATAAGGAAGCCGCTACAATAAGCAGCAGCAATATCGTTATGCCGTTAAACTCCCTCAGGCTGTCCAGCCAAGTTTGCAGCACGTTTTAATTCCTCCTTTGACTACGAAGCTGGTGCTGTTTTGTTCTTTTTTGCCTGTTCGACAAATGTTCGGATCGTTTCGTTGTCGAGCTTCCATTCTCCTACCGAAATGCCGCGAAACGTAACGTCCACTTTATCAGACTTCGTGCTGCCCTTAATTTCTACATTGGGACTGGTAATCGTAAATTCACCATTTTGTCCCGCTGCATAGGTTGCCTTCGAAGCCTCCTCCAGCATAATGCTTGTCGCTTCTTTTTTGAGTGTGTCCATCGTACTGGACTGCACATCAGTGACCGTCTGTTTGATCTGCTCCATGGAGATACCGCTGTATATCAGCAGAGCCGCAATAATGATAATAGCAATCGCCCATTTCAACATCGTTTTGACTACATTCAGAACAAAGAACAAAATGATCAGCGCAACAACGATCACCAGCCAGTTCTGCATTACAAATTCCTTTATAACTTCTATGTTCATGGCTACACCTTCCGTATTAGAGTTGATCAGGACACTTCCCGAATATTATACATGATTTCCGAACCCGCTGTCAGCTAAGCCCTTTCCGGCAAAAATAAACGGTCTAAGTTCGTCCTGCTGGGCGTACAAGTAGTACCATGAGGATTCGTCCGACGAACGTGGATACGTTCCAGACCTGTGTATAAACAGGCATCGCCTAACAAGGAGGGGCTTTTGTGAAGACGGCCATCTGGCTATACCTGTTTTTGTTCCTGGCAGTATTTGATCTGCACGCCCAGTATCCCATCCTGACGCCTTTTGCCATATCGCTCGGTGCAGCTCCAACCTTCATCGGCTGGATGATGGGCATCTATTCCCTGACGCATCTGCCTGGCAATCTGATCGCAGGAACACAGATTGATAAACACGGCAGCCGAAGATATATTGTGTTCAGCCTGCTGGGTGCGGGCATCATCCTGCTCTTGCAGGCCCATATTCATACCCCTTGGCAACTGCTTGCCTTGCGCTCGATCAGCGGTTTTGTATTGGCCTTTTTGTCACCGGCCTGTCTCGCTCTGCTCGCCCAGCTCTCCAATGATCCTGTCAAACAGGGAAAATATATGTCCGGACATGGTGTTGTTCACACACTAGCCTCTGTCGTATCACCAGCTGCCGGTGCAGTTATTGTAGGTTCGATGGGCTTCTCTGCCACCTTCTCCAGTCTTGGATACCTCCTGATCCTGACAGGAGTCATTGCACTGTTAACTATGCCAAAAGGTTTGATTCGCCAGCCGCAGCCGGCAACCGAACCCGCGAAGTCTGTACCTGCACCCTCTGGTTTCTCTAAATCCAAATCCGGCCATACACCATCAGAGTCATCCAAAGCATTCCTGCCCGTATCCTGGCGTTATTTTATGCTTCCACTCGTCATCGCCTGTGCACAGGGCATTCTGTTCTTTGAACTGCCTCTGCGGGGAGGCGGACATTCTTCCATGATGTCTACCGGTTTGCTGTTCTCTATCATCAGCATCGGTGCATTGTTTACACTCAGCATGCTGTTTCTTAACCGTTATTCACCCAAACTGCGTTTAGTCGCTGGTGTGCTGCTAATGTCCTTGAGCTTTTTTGTTATGGCAGCCATGCCTCAGATTTCGTTATCCATTGTGTTATTTGTGCTAGGTATGTCTAAAGGTATTATTTTCCCTGCTATGGCTACACTCTTCATTCATTTAAGCGGCGGCAGCAAGCTTGGGCGCATCTTTTCTTTACAATCCATCGCCACCTCTATTGGCTCATTCATCGGTCCAATTACAGCAGGACAGCTCCGCACTGGAGTGTCTCCTTATTTTATCGCATTTATTTTACTCATGATTGGCATCCTGCTGCTTCCGTATTATACATCCAGACCTGCTGCGTCCCTCTCTTCTTCAGATGCCAAAAGTGTGCTCGGGTAATTTATTTTACACAATCCACTCCGATGACAGAATAACCTGGAGAGTAGCTGTTATCCCCAGAATTTTTTGATTTCCCTTTCCAAAGGGAAAAATCCGGTGATAAAGGCGAAGCTTATGCTTCCGATGCAGCTTTCTTTGAGAAAGCTTTTAGCTCCGCTTTTTCAGGTTTTTTCTGTCCTCTCCGTTCAAGTGTAAAAGAATAGTTTAAATTAAATAGACAGTAACATTTAATCTTTGCATCATTCGCCCGTTTCCAGATACACTATAGGTACATTCAGTCGATTTTCGCTGTAACATTTCCCGGGGAATGTCGACATCAGCTCTCGAATCAGGGGTGAACAAGATGCCTATTCATGTCATTGTCGAAGGTAAAAATGATCGCAGCAAGCTTAAACGTCTGGTTGGTCCAGAAATTAATATTTTATGCACGTTTGGCACACTGAACTCCCTCAAACTGGAGACGCTACGCAAGCAAGTCGGATATGATGAGGTTTATTTGTTTATGGATAATGATAGCTCTGGCAAAAAAATAAGAGGGGTGCTGCGCGATGCTTTTCCCGATGCCGTGCAGATGTATACCAGACGCGGGTACGCAGGGGTAGAAGGCACACCTGACGAATACATCATTGCTCAACTGGAGAAGGCCGGGTTAGAGGAATATATTCAATATCCCGAGCAGCCTTCATATTAAATGAACAACGACAACAAAGGCTGTTTCCGGTTAAATCAACTGGAGACAGCCTTTCATCTATCGCTAATCTTGAAACTTGATCTGTAATTTAAACTTTCGGCATTCTATTCCTTGATCAGCCTGCGAATGTCCTCAGCAATGACTTCTGGCTGCACGTCCTCTGTGTTAAATGCGTTATATACTTTGCGCAGCTGGTTATTTTCATCGACCAGACCAATCATATTCATATGGGCAAAATCATCCTTGTTCTCGCCTTCAATCAGAATCTGAAAGGATTCCTTGGCGAACTGCTTTGTTTTATCCATATCACCTCGCAGGAAATACCAGCCGGAATAGTCCGCATGGAAACGATCGGCAAACGTTTTGATCTTCTCTCTCGTATCCACTTTTGGATCAAAAGAGATGGATACAAAGGACGCCTTGTCTCCAAACGTACCGTCCTCTTTCAGCAAGTCCTGCACCTGAGACAGTGTAAATGTCGTAATCGGACACACATCAGGGCAGCTGGTAAAATAAAAGTAGAACAATCGCACTTTACCTTTCGTATCCGCCAGGGATACGGTGCGCCCGTCTACATTTTCCATGGAGAACGATTGGATCTCCCGAATCTCGGGTAATTTCTCCTTGCTGGCAAACGCCGTATTCCACATTAAATACACCGCCATAATCAGGGCAATTCCAAGCAATATCCAAGTCCATTTGTATTTCTTTATGACCTGCATCCTCTTCTTTTCCTCCCAACAATATAAAGGTGAATACGCATACATCTTTAATCAATACCAATACTCTTCAGCTTGATCGCATTCCTGGTGTTTTTCCAACGTCACATGATTCAACCGATTCAGCACATATCCTTTAAATTTTGCGTTATCGCGATGGTTCAGTGGTACATATGTATAAAATAGTGACCCTTTTGTCGATCACATCCGATATAAATTTTATCACAGGAATTCACTGAATAGTTTGACAATGTTCGTACATTTGTTGGAAATCGGACAGATTCCTGTCAAAGTTATTCCTGTTTTGCATCTATACAGGCGGATAATATACACTAGATATGGGTATCACCTAGATAGAGAAGTATAATGCTGGAACACGATACACCTCATAAAGGAGACGTTTATGGATACCTCTACACATTTTGTCATGGGCATTGGTCTGGCCGGGCTCGCTTATATTGATCCTGTGGTTGCTGCTGATCCGATGCTCGCTGCCGCGGTCATGGTTGGCACCATTGCAGGCTCCCAGGCACCGGACATTGATACTGCTCTGCGTTTCAAAAGTAATTCACTCTACATTCGAAATCATCGGGGGATGTCCCACTCACTGCCGTTTCTATTGCTCTGGGTGCTCATGATTACAGGCGTAATCGGATTGATCTTCCGGGGAATTCCCCTTGCACACGTCGTTCTCTGGACGGCTGTCGCTGTTGGCGTGCATGTATTCACTGACTTGTTTAATACGTATGGAACCCAGGCCGCACGGCCTTTTACAGAACGCTGGATTGCCTGGAACGTGATTCATATTTTCGACCCGTTCCTGTTCACCACTCATGTTATTGCTATTCTGCTATGGGCCTTTGATCTGGTGCAGCCTGCTCCACTCTTCACTTCGCTGTATATTCTGATTGGAGTGTATTATATCTGGCGCACGATCACACGCGCACTGGTAGCCCGAAAAGTGAAACTGATGGACAACAGCCCGGAGCCAGCCAAATATATCGTCATTCCCACCATTTCCTGGAGCCGCTGGCACGTTGTAAAAACGAATAAGGATGGCAGTTATGAACTGGGCAAAATAGACGGAAACGAGCTGACCTGGAGCCTGCATGCCACTTCATCCACTCATGCTGCGGTAGCCGCTTCACGTAAATTACCGGAAGTAAGTGCGTTCCTCTACTTTACTTCTTATGCGGTGGCAGAGGTAGAGGAACTGCCCGCAGGTTATAAGGTTCGCTGGGCAGATGTCCGATATCGACACCGAAAACAGTATCCTTTTGTCGCCGTCGTAGTGATGGATCGCAATTTCGAAACCATTGATACGTATGTAGGCTGGCTGAGTGATGAAAAGATGGATAAAAAACTTTTATCCGCCCGCCCTTGACGCGGTGTGGATTGCGGGGCACAATCAGATATAGGAATGATTGCGCGGGAAAAGCCCGGAGCGTTATCCGCTCCGGGCTTTGCTGCTTTGGTATAATAATTATTTGCCAGACCCAGCCAGAGACTGCTCAGCGATTTGTACCAGACGTTTGGTGATATACCCACCCAAAGATCCGGTTTCACGGGAAGTGTAGTTGCCATAGTATCCGTCTTGTGGAATAGTTACACCCAGTTCCTGTGCAGCCTCCATTTTCAATTGTTGCAGTGCTGCTGTCGCTTGAGGTACCACCAAGTTGTTAGAAGAGCGAGATCCTTGAGCCATATTTAAAATCTCCTTTCAATCTGTGTCTGTAATGTATTGCAAGCTTGCAAGATTATTATGGCTCGCACGCTTCAGGTTATACGAAAATTCATTAAATTTGTACATGGAGGTTTTTCCCAATGAGCAAAGGTTTATCCTTATGGTTCGCATTCTCATCAATCGTTTTGTTAACGGTTACAGCAATCACGATTTCTTACAACGGCTGGCTTGCCACATTACTGTTTGTTCTCTCTATGGCTAATATCGTATGGGGATTTATCATTCGTGCCAAAAAAGAGCGTCAGGAAGCCCGCTCGGCTTCCGAATCAGCCTCTTAACGTTCCCGGCTCGTTAACGATATCATCCAGCGCAAAGGAAAGAGGAGACGGAATTATCATCCGCCTCCTCTTTTTTAACATCATAAACAATTTACAAGCTTGGCTTGCCCCATTACAGCTTGCGTCTAGGAACAAAGCCCATGCGCTCTTTCACCGCATCCAACGTTTGCTGAGCAACCTCTTCCGCACGGCGTGCCGAAGTTTCTAATACATCTGTGAGTTCACCAGACTCGCGAATTTCATTATATCTTGTTTGCAGCGGTTCAATGACAGATACAACCACTTCAGCCAGCTCCTTTTTGAACGGACCGTACATTTTTCCTTCGTAACGCTCGGCAACCTCATTCAGCGTCATACCTGCACATTCTGCATAAATGCTCATCAGATTGCTGACTTCCGGTTTATTGGCCGGATCGTAAACGACTTCACGGCCTGAATCTGTTGTAGCACGGCTGATTTTTTTGCGAATGACATCCGGCGGGTCTAACAGAGCGATATAACTGCCGGCATTCGGATTACTTTTGCTCATTTTCGAGGAAGCGTCATCCAGCGACATCACACGCGCACCCACCTGTGGAATATATGGCTCAGGAATGGTGAAGTATTCTCCATAACGATGGTTAAAGCGTCCAGCCAGATCACGAGTCAATTCCAGATGCTGCTTCTGATCCTCACCGACAGGCACAAGATCGGCATTATACAGCAAAATATCTGCAGCCATCAAAGACGGATATACAAACAAACCGGCACCAACGGAATCTTTACCGGAGGATTTGTCCTTAAACTGTGTCATACGTTCCAGCTCACCCATCGAAGTGAGCGTAGTCATCAACCAGCCAAGCTCCGCGTGCTGTGGCACATGGGACTGCAGAAATACATTTGACTTGGATGCATCAATGCCCGCTGCAAGGAACAAGGCAGCAACGGCCTCGGATTGCTCGCGAAGCGCTGCCGGCTCCTGCGGCACGGTAATGGCATGCAGATCTACAACCATAAAATGACACTTGTAGTCATGCTGCAATTTCACAAAATTTTTAATTGCGCCGATGTAATTCCCTAATGTCAGCTTACCGCTTGGCTGAATGCCTGATAATACTGTTTTCATCATCAAAAACCTCCCTGATTTCATCAATAACTAATAATCTCGCGGCCTGCGGCTCTTGCTAATTCATCCTGTGAACGCAAAAAGGCCCCACATCCGCAAGGGACGTGAGACCGTGGTGCCACCCTTATTCGCTTGTTCACCTGTTATACTGACAATCGGCATAACAAAAGAAAAGCCTTCATTTTTCCTTAACGTGGAATAACCGGTATACCTACTGAGACCGCCTTACAGTGGCAGTGCCTGTTCAGTTATACACTCAAGGGTCCATTCAGCAAAGAGTTCACACCAGTTCGCATCTACCACTGGCTTTCTGAAGAGAATATTCCTTACCTACTTGTCCCTGTCATCGCGTTGACATCATTCAATTCATAAATAACGTTCAGAATTCCATCTTAATGCGCGGGAGCCAGAATGTCAAAATGGGATGCGTTTTTTTTCCCGATCGTTTAAAATCTGTTATGATGGTAGTGCCGTCCTGCCATGTCTTTAGAAGCAGCCTGCAGGATGCTACACGACAAGCTGGAATGAACACAACAATGACACGCCTGCAGCAGTGCAGCAACACATACTGATGCAGACAGATTTCAAGTGGGAAAAGGAGCATCGATATGAAACAAGTGACCAAAGGTCAATGGAATGGTTACGACACGTATATCCTACATAGCCGTGAATTGGAAATCACCCTGCTGCCACGTCTGGGAAATAATATCATTTCGATTCGCGATCTGGTGCATAACCGGGATATTGTTCGCCGTCCAGACGAGAATGATTTGGCCTTCTATTTGCAGAAGCCATATCACTTCGGGGTTCCTCTGCTTATACCACCTGGACGCATTCACCGGGGACAATTCGAATATGAAGGTGTACGTTATCAGTTCGATCAAAATACGGAGCATGGCAACCATATTCATGGTCTCCATCGCAGCCAGGCCTGGTGTGTCAGTGATATTGAGGAAGATGAAGATGGCTGCACGATCACAACCGAATTATTGACCGAAAACGAAGAGCACTGGATGGAGCAATTCCCCATCCCGTTGAAGCTTGAAATGACGTTCAGCCTGCAAAATGCTGTGCTGACCCAACGATTGCGTGTCACTAACCTGAGCACAACACCTGCTCCTTTCGGAATGGGATATCATACATGGTTCTTGCTCGACGGACAGCCTGCCGACTGGACGCTCCAGCTCCCGGTCTCCGGACTATACGCACAAAATAAAGAACAGCTGCCTACAGGCGAAATAGAAGCTTTACATGATGAATGGTCCTCCATCGGCGAAGGCATTAACATGCAAGGCCGGAACTGGGATACACTGCTTCGTGCTGCGGAAGGCAAACCGGCGGTGGCTCATTTGCGCAGAAAAGATGGATATACACTGAAATATTCAGTGGATGAAGGTTATTTCAAACACTGGGTTTTGTATACCAAGGGTGAATCAGATCAATTTTTGTGCATTGAACCCTACACTTGGCTGCCAGATGCACCGAACCTGCCCATGACCGACGATATCACAGGATTGATTCGGCTTGAGCCAGAACAGCCCGTCGAGTTGACCTCAAAAATTGAAGTTGTTTCAACGAATAAATGAAGAAGTCTGGATGATGATATGAATCCATTCATTCGGCTAATATTTTCATAACTATATAAGTTGAACTAAAGATTTTACACAATCCACTCCGATGACAGAACAACCTTCCAATCGCTGTTATCCCCAGATTTTTTTGATTCCCTTTTCCAAAGGGAAAAATCTGGTGACAAAGGCGACCGCTCCGCTTTTCAGGTTTTTTCTGTCCTCTCCGTTCACGTGTAAATAAATAGTTCAACTTATCTATATGCTCCTGTACAAAAAGCAGCCGATCCGCAATGGATCGGCTGTTTAAGTTGACATGAACCCTTTTGATTATCCATATATTCCCTTACGCCATATCATGTATATTTCCGCTTTCTCGATCCATACTAACATCACCAACCTATAAGGAGGTGAGACATATGTACGGAAGCCAAAACCAAGGTAGCGGAAGCCGCTCTAACAACCTGGTTGTTCCTCAAGCGACAGCAGCATTGCAACAATTGAAAATGGAAGCTGCACAAGAGCTGGGTGTAACAATCCCGCAAGATGGTTACTACGGTAACTACACATCCCGTGAGACAGGTTCTCTGGGTGGTTATATCACCAAACGTCTGGTACAAATCGCTGAGCAGCAATTATCGGGTCGTTCGTAAGCTCGAAATTATTGCTTCTGCCCTGAGTAGAGCTTGAACGGAAAGGCGGCCTTCTTCGGAAGTGCCGCTTTATTTTGTTATGATGATTCCCTGTTTGAGTCCGGATATGTATTCGTTCTGGGATATCGAATCATCAGATTCGCCATATTATAATTGGACTCCATCGTTGCATCCACCAGAATCATATTCTGCCGAACTGTAAAGTCATAACTTATTTCACCGTGAGTCCAATTGCGCTTGAACTTCAGCGTCTCCAAGGCCATCGCACGGAAGGAAGCTCGTTGTGCATGTGTGAGGCCAGCTCCCTCCAATTCCATCTGTCCATCCCGCCCAGCTATCGGATTATGTCGAACACCAAACTTCCCGATAATATTGTTTCGTATTTGCACAAAAACCACCCCTGAATCCAGCCCTGCCAACTCCTGATCAAGCTCTTTAAACACCAAGTCTAACTGCCTTGCTAATGAAAGCTGTTCCATTTTCATGATAACACTCCTCCTATTATGCTTTTAGTCCTATACAACAAGGACTTACGGCTCATTATATGACAACATATGTTAATACTCAACAAAATAAAACATTTTTGGGTAATTATTACTAAATTTTGCGCGATTTATTGCCATTTGCATTCCTTAAAATGAGTTTTTTCCTTGATTTACGACAAAATAACTTAAAATAAAAAAGACTATTTCACAACAAAAAGGCCGCAATTCATGTCTCTTAGACATCAAATTACGACCATTGATTGATGAAGGGAACGCTGTTTAACTACATTACGTTCTCCGTCATTTCCATAAATTGCTCTATATCAGCAATAACCAGATTCGCTGCAGCCTGCCAGAAATCAGCTTGGGTCAGATCCGCACCCAAATGTTTCTGAGCCAATTGCTCCACGGTCATCCGACCCGTATCACGAAGCAGATCATCATATTTATCGGCAAAAGCCGTGCCTTCCTGCTGAGCCCGGGCATAGATTCCCGCACTAAACATATATCCGAACGTATAAGGGAAGTTGTAGAACGGCACACCCGTCAAATAAAAATGAAGTTTGGATGCCCAGAAATGCGGGTGAGTGGAAGCAAGAACGCCACAGAAGGCTTCTTCCTGAGCCTCTACCATTAATCTGCTGAGCTCGTCGGCACTTACCAGGCCTTTCTTGCGCTGCTCATAGAAACGGGTTTCAAACAGGAAACGAGCATGGATGTTCATAAAAAAGGCAACACTGCGCTGGATTTTATCCTCCAGCAGCGCCAGCTTTTCCTGCTCATCACGTGCTGTTTGCACCAGAGCATCGGCTACAATCATCTCGGCAAATGTCGAAGCTGTCTCAGCCACGTTCATCGCATAGCGCTGATTCAGAGCAGGCAATTCTTCCATAATGTGCTGATGGTAGCCATGTCCAAGCTCATGAGCCAGCGTGGATACATTCGACGCAGTACCAGAGAACGTCATGAAAATGCGAGTCGCTTTGCTCAGCGGCAGTGACGTACAAAAGCCTCCTGGACGTTTCCCCGGGCGATCCTCAGCCTCGATCCAGCGTTTTTCAAACGCCATCTCCGCAAAGCTGGACAACTTCGGACTAAATCTCGCAAATTGCTCTACAATCGTCAACGCCGCTTCGTCATACGTTACTTTCCCTACAGACTTTCCTACCGGCGCATCTACGTCGCTCCAGCTCAGCTTATCCACACCAAGCAATTTGGCTTTTCGTTCCAGATACTTCACAAGAACCGGCTTGGTTCCATTAATAACATCCCACATCGCATCCAGCGTCTGTCGTGACATCCGATTAATCGCCAGCGGCTCCTTCAAAATATCCTGCCAGCCACGTTTCTCGTAAAGCTTCAGACGGAAACCGGCAAGATGATTCAATGTGTCTGCACAGAAATCTTCGACCTCGGTCCAGGCCTGCTCCCATGAGCTGAATACCCGCTCACGAACTTCACGCTCACTATCACTTAACTTGTTGGCCGCTTGTCCGGCAGACAGCATAACCGTCTCTCCATCCTGCTCAAATGGAATGTTCACTTTGCTTACGATGGTATTATAAAATTTCCCCCAGCCATGATAACCGTCGACACCAAGATCGAGAGCCAGTCCCTCCAGTTCAGGTGACATTTTGTCTCTAGCCTGAGCCCGGCTTTCGTTTAATACAAAGGACAGCGGCTGTATGTCAGCTTGCGGAAGCCATTGATCCCATACAACATCCGGTGTCTCGCTAAAGATGTTATCCAGCTTCGACTTGCTGCTATTCAGCATTGCTGCAATGGAGCTGACAGCACCTTGAAGCTGGGCCGCTTTTTTGTCCTGCTGATTTTGTGCTGACAGACAGGATACAAAGGCAGAGCCCTCCGATATCCGCACATAACAGCTTTGCAGCAATTCCAGAACAGGCTTATAAGCAGCTGCATCTTCCAACGTGGCAGGAGCAGCCATCTGCTGAAGGGTTTGCTGCAATGTTCGTACATCCTTGTCCAGATCGTTAAGATATGAGGCGAATGCTTCGGAAGAAGAACCTCCACTAAAGATGGACTCCAGATCCCACACAGGGTGTAATGGCATTTTCATCTAATTAAGGCACCTCTTTCTGCAGATTCAATGTAACACTTTGAATTAAAAACTGGTTTTATACGCAACGTATCTCTATACTAGAGAAATAATGCAACAACTTTTCAGGAGGTCAGTGTATGAAACCTTTACAAGTATCGGCTGAAACTGCCGTCAAACTAGCAGCATCTCTCGGCGTGCCTCTGGAGCATCTGATGCATATGCCTCAACATATTCTCATGCAGAAGATTGCAGAACTCGCAAAGGAAGAAGCGAGCAAACCTGCGGACAAAGAAGGCAGCGCGGAATGATTCCTTTTGAGAACAGCTGGCCATATGACATCATTATGGGGGATATTTACGTGCAGCAGTGCCCCTTCTGTGACACAAACAATGTTCTGTTACCCCTTAAACCCAAGGAACTCATCCGTATCCGTGAAGGAAAAAAGAAATTACTTGTTTTCCCTTGCTGTAACAGCAGCATAACCGTCATTGACACCGATAACGATTATCTGTTGGCCAGTCGGCCTATACGCTAATTTGATATGAGATCAGACTAAAGGGGGCTGCGCTTCGCAGCCTCTTTGTCTGCCTCCAGCATTTCTTCAGGCAGCTCCATCTTGCTGGATAACATCTGCTCACGCAGCAGCGCCCACTGTTCCCTTGAAGCCCGGATCATGGCTGCATCCGTAATGCGCTTGTCATGAATAACTCGTCCAAACCATTGGACCGCCTCATGAAACCGTCCAACTCTGCGATTCAGCTCCCCGAGCAAATACAGCAGCTTCGCTTCATTACCGCCTGTACCTTCCCGTTCGAACACCTTGACGTATGCTTCCAGACTGAATTCAAGGAAACGATGTTCCTGTGTATGATCCTCCATATATCTGTACAGCCAGGCGATATGATGCAGCAGACCAGCAACAACCCGGTCCTTCTCCTGTATCACCTGAGCACACAACAAGCCAAGTTTGTATGTAGCGAGTGCCTGTTCCAAATTTCTTGCACCACTATAATCCCGCTTGAGCCAGCGGTTACCAATCTGCTCCATAAACGCCTTGCGCTGCATATCACTCAAGCTGCTCGTTGAATTTTCTGTTGAAGCGAATCCGCATGAAGGACAGATCCGAACGACATAAAAATCAGGATTCTCCTGTTTGTAATACGCACAAAAATCAGAATCTGTCCGGTAAGGCCGTTTCAAGCTAGGTCTTACCCGTGAGGTTTCAAATTCGGTCTCGCAATAATGACACTTCACCTTCACCTTATACAGCGGCTCTAATTCCACTTGTTCCATCCCTCTCCCGTCAGGCTTGTCTTGTATTTGGAACTATGGCGTATTCACGAAATGATGCGCCGGCCCTGATAAACGCTGCAAAATAAACGAATGCAGAGGCTCCTCTACACCAATTTGTGTTAACGCCTGATTCATGCAGGCAAGCCATGCTTCTGCTCGCTCAACCGTTACTTCAAAATGCATATGACGGGCACGCATCATCGGATGTCCGTAAGCCTCGGAGAACAACGCCGGTCCTCCAAAAAATTGAGACAGAAACATGTACTGTTTGTCTATTACCGGCTGAATATCTTCCGGGAAAAGAGGTGCAAGCTGTTCATTCTGCAATACAATCGGATAAAAAGCCTCAACCAATGCACGAACGCCTTCAGCACCTCCAAGATTATCATAAATGCTTAAACTGGGATTCATGGTTCTCACCTCTTCCTGATGTCGAATTTTGCAATATAATACACGTCACATGAACATGGTAAACAGCAAGTCAACTACCTAGCCCTTAAAGCCAGCATCTCCATTCTATCAAAAAAAGACAAAAAAAGCGCCACCCCTAAGGCTGGCGCACCGCATATTCCATTAATAACTTCGCCAATCTTCCTCTTCGGTACGTACCAGTGAGGCACGTATAACATACACAAATGCACAGACCAGGACTCCGGCGACAAGACTCATGATCATCACTCCATCCTTATTGATTCCACCTTATTGACCATTAGGTGACGTTCAGGCGTTTTACCTATTTTAGCATACATCATTTAAAAACACAGCCACTTTTGCAAACGCTTTCTTATAATATTTTGTACTGTTTGTCCGCTTTTTCTCATATATTGATGGCAAAAGCCCGTGATCGGCTGCAGATCATTCATTTCAACCATAAAGGAGAAAAATTCATGACTGCTGCTCAGCGCGTCATACCCTTGCTGATTACACTGGCTCTCCTGATCTTCTGTACCCTGATGGCGCTATATCCGGCAGAGACCTGGCATGCAAGCGTCAGAGGTTTAGCCATCTGGTGGGACGTGCTGTTTCCTTCACTGTTCCCCTTTCTTGTATTGTCCGAGCTGCTGCTCGGCTTTGGTATCGTACATTTTCTCGGCACACTGCTTAATCCACTTATGCGCCCCCTTTTTCGTGTTCCGGGAAGCGGAGGCTTTGTATTTGCAGTAAGCTGCGCTTCAGGTTATCCAACCGGAGCCAAGCTGACAGCACAACTGTGGGAGCAGAAGCTGGTTACGCGAGAGGAAGGCGAGCGTCTGGTCGCATTCACAACCTCCTCTGATCCGATCTTTATGATTGGAGCGGTATCGGTCGGTTTTTTCCACAACACGTCCATTGCTCCGATTCTTGTGGCATCTCATTATGCCGCTGCTGTGCTTGTCGGCATGCTCATGCGTTTTCACGGTCGCTCGGATGTCTCCTCTGCCCCGCCCCCTGTCGCATACGAAAAACATCGCAGCCGCTTCATGCGCGCCATATACGCGATGCACGAAGCAAGGCAGGCAGATGGAAGGACATTGGGTGAGTTGCTGAGACATGCTGTCTCCTCTTCCCTTCGCCTTATTATTATCGTAGGCGGGCTTGTTGTATTCTTTTCCGTCATTATGGAATTAATGGTTCAGACCGGATGGCTTGGCGCCTTATATAACCTGACAGAACAGGGGCTGCATCTCGCCGCTTTGCCTCCTTCGCTGTCTCACAGTCTTGTCGGAGGTTTGTTTGAAGTAACACTTGGCGCCAAGGAAGCTGGAGCTGCCGCTGCCTCCGTTCCTCTAGTGTTCAAAGTCGCTGCTGCCTCCTTCGTGCTCTCCTGGGGAGGACTGTCGGTACATGCGCAGATTATGAGTGTGTTAAGCAGCACCCCGATGCGGTACGGACCGTTCTTACTGGCAAGAGCAATTCATGCAGCCATTGCACCACTGCTTGTTGTTTTGTTATGGCCGCTCCTGATGGGCAGCATGGCTTCACCTGCTTTTGTGAATGATGCGTTTATGCCTCCGTACTCTGCCTATTCACCAGAATGGAAACGTATCGGCTTAACGGGAATCAGCGTGTTCAGTTCTATACTTTTCCTAATGTTATGCCTGGCCTGGATGGGTTCAAAGCTCATGTTCAAGCGAGGCAAAAAATAAGTTTTGTGCAAATAGTTTGTCCGGAAGTTCAATCGAACGTTGTGTTCTGGCGCGGAATTGATTATCATCGGTAGTATAATGACCACAAAGGAGCTTTCATCTTGAGATACTATGTTCAAGACCGCGGAGACCAGTTATCAATTGATCTCAGTCAGCAGTTTCATGCGCTGGCGAAGGAAGAAGGGTTCAAACTGGATGCAGAATCGCCGGAGATCGTCATCTCCATCGGAGGCGATGGTACGATGCTTCAGGCTTTTCACAATTTCATCGACCGCATTCCGGACATTGCTTTTGTTGGGGTTCATACAGGCCATCTCGGCTTCTATGCCGACTGGAAGAAGGAAGAATTAAGGGAATTGGTGCGATTAATGAGCGGTAAAGGTGATCCTGACCTCCTCAAGCCACGTATTGTGCAGTACCCTCTATTGGAGCTGGAGATTCGTAAAAAGTCAGGCAACGCCTCTTACATCGCACTGAATGAATTTACGTTAAAAGGGGTAGACGGTACCGTCGTGGCGCAGGTGGACATCAACGACGTTACATTTGAGATGTTTCGGGGCGATGGCATCTGCGTATCTACACCATCGGGCAGTACAGCTTACAACAAAGCGCTTGGCGGCGCCATGGTGCATCCAACGATTGATGCGATCCAGATTGCGGAGATTGCCTCGATCAACAACCGTGTGTATCGAACACTAGGTTCACCTGTCATTTTGCCCAAGCATCATCATTGCGACATTTTCTCACGTAAAGATCAGCGTCTGCTGCTAACGATTGATCATGTCAATGTGATGGTTGAGGATCTGATCTCGGTACGCTGTCAGGTGTCGCAGCAGAAGGTCAGCTTCGCGCGGTTTCGCCCGTATCCGTTCTGGAACCGGGTTCGGACAGCCTTCCTGGATTAATTCAGCTGAACTATGCTTGACAGAGATTATCATTGAATATGGAGAAAAAGCATTAAAAAAGCGGTCCTTCTCAGGAACCGCTTTTTGCTTTGGCTTGAGGCTGCTCTTTGCACTTTTGAAGCACAAAGTAGGCACAGCCAAAGTTACAGTATTCGTTAATGTAATCCACCAGATAAGAAATCGTTGAATCTTTGGTAGCTTTGGGATGATTGTCCCGGTAAAAACCCTTGAGTCTCAGCTGGCTGTAACCCCAGTCCCCAATAATATAGTCATACCGCTCCAGCACTTCACTGTACCGGTCACGAAACACTTCAGGATTCCAGCCCTCTTTGTGGTTCTGAACAATTTCATAATTTTTGCTGCCGACCTGTACAATGACAGGGGCTTTAGGTTTTTCCTGAACGGTTTCCTGCACAGTCTCCTGCGTCTGCTGCTGGTCCTGCTGTTCTTCCCTATTTTTATCCTGTTCCAATCCGGACTCCTCCATCATGCGTGTGTTGCCGCCTGTTCCGCATGCTGATTCGCTGATTTCACCTGTTCATGTGCATGGTAAGAACTGCGAACCATCGGACCGGATTCCACGTGACTGAATCCACGCTTCAACCCTTCCTGCTTCAATGCTGCGAATTCTTCAGGCGGGTAGTACTTTTCAACAAACAAATGTTTCTCGGATGGCTGCAAGTATTGACCAATCGTCATAATATCACAGTTCACCGCGCGAAGATCATCCATCGTTGCCAAAATTTCATTATATTCCTCACCGACACCGAGCATAATGCTTGATTTCGTCGGGATGTTAGGCTGCATCTCTTTTGCACGGGCAAGCAGTTCCAGAGAACGTTTATACTTTGCTTTGGCACGCACTTTATCTGACAACCGCTCAACCGTCTCAATGTTATGGTTCAGAATATCCGGCTTGGCATCCATAACGATCTGCAGTGAATCCCGATCTCCCATGAAATCCGGGATAAGCACCTCTACACTGCACAGCGGCAAGCGTCTGCGCACAGCCTTCACCGTCTCTGCAAAGATGGAAGCCCCTCCGTCCTTCAAGTCATCCCGGGCTACACTTGTAATAACACAATGCTGCAGGTTCATCTGCTCAGCTGCTTCTGCTACACGCTCCGGCTCCTGCAAATCAAGCTCTGTAGGCAAACCGGTATTAACTGCGCAGAATCGGCAGGCTCTTGTACAAATATCCCCCAAAATCATAAAAGTAGCTGTTCGATTCGCCCAGCATTCATAAATATTCGGGCACCGTGCTTCCTCACATACGGTATGCAATGTTTTGGAACGCATCATGTTTTTAATTTCCTGATAGTTGTCTCCGGTTGTCAATTTAATCCGAATCCAGTCCGGTTTCGGTTCTTTCACACGTTTAGCCAATGCATAAACCTTCTTTCTACCTGAAGTTAGGCTGTTGCTCGGAACATATTATACCATGAAAGGCTTGGAAAAACCCCCATTTGTCACATCTTGTGCTTTCAAGCTGACATGGATAAAATCAGAGCTTTTGAAGAACGCTAGGGTATAGCTTGATTTATCGGGCACATGTGCATCATCTTAACGGAAAGGGGCTGCTTCCCTGTGCAACAGCACTGGATAACTCGCAACACCTACGGCTTTTGCTTGAAAACACTACTCGCAGGCGCGCTGCTTCTCCCATTCCTGCCTGCTGATGTTCACGGTGAGTCTGTTCATCAAACGGCGCCTGCTGCACAAGCTACCGAGCCTAAACCTGCTGATATCTTCGCCGCAAGGCGCCATCTGTATGAAAGTATCGGGCAGATGACACAAATTCCGTGGTACAGACTCGCCGCTATTGATCAATATGAGCGAACCATCACACGTGCCCATCCGAAGGATCGCAAGCATCCCGAACGGTTAACCGGCATTTTTATGACTGCTCCGGCATGGAGAGGATGGCTGAACCCGGATGAAACGGACCAGCACCCGGCCTCCATTCTTTTTTTCAACGGAAACGGGCGGGATGGCTCTGGAGACGGGGTAGCAGACCCCAACAATGATCTGGATGTGTTGTACAGCATGGCCTCGATCATACAGCAGTACGGCAGCAAGCAGGAGGATTTCGCCATTGGTCTGTGGGAGTATTACCATAATTCCAGGGCAGTTCAACGGATACAGCAATTCGCGAAATTATATGAGCATTTTGACACGCTTGATTTATTTGGACACGCCTTCCCTGTGCCTTTGGGCACCAACTATTCGTACCGCAGCACCTGGGGAACCAAGCGCAGCTGGGGCGGCTACCGCATCCATGAAGGAACGGATATCTTCGCTCCTCACGGTCTGCCCGTTCGAAGTACCTGTTATGGTATGGTGGAGATCAAAGGCTGGAATCCGTTTGGAGGATGGCGTATAGGTATTCGGGATCTGAATAACCATTATCACTATTACGCTCATCTGAGTGGCTTTGATAAAGGGGTCAAGATCGGTGATGTCGTTACTCCCGGTCAGGTCGTAGGCTGGGTAGGCAGCTCTGGCTACGGCAAACCGGGAACGCAAGGCAAATTTCCTCCACATCTTCATTATGGCATATATCGGGACAGCGGCCTGCATGAATGGTCCTTCGATCCCTATCCGCTGCTCAGACACTGGGAGCAGGATGAACGCAGTCAGAAAAATAAAAAAAGCAAATAGATCTCCCGGAACACAACAAAATCTTCGTATACAAAATAAAATTTCGGTACGCAAACCGCATGCAAAGAAGGCCTTCGCACAATGCGAGAGGCCTTCTTTGCATACTATTAATTTTATTGGTTTTATTGGTTTTATTGGCTCTTCTTGCTCTTTTGCTTTATTTGCTTTATTTGCTTATGGCCGTTCACTTATGGATGCCCGCTCTGACCAGAGGAATTGCCGTTCAGATCAGGCGGGTCCAGTTCAAGCTCCAGCCCGTTCGACTGCGTACTATTGCTTGGTGCTTGCTGCGGGGCCTGAGGCTGAACCTGAAGTGGTCCAGATGTTCCACCGGCGCTGTTCCCGCCATTAGCACCTGTACCATTCTCCGTTCCCGTATGACCACTTCCACCGCTGGATACCCCTGATTGACCTGACGGGAGCGCGATTGCTGGAGCATTGCTGCCGTTGCTGCCAACCGGCTTGCCCTGATTATCGTAATAATACATCGGCACATCACCAACCACGAGCAGATAAGAAATAGGTATTTCGGTATCTACCGTCTCCGGCTCCATGTCAAAAGGCACCACCACAGCAACTTCAGCAATAATGTGGATATATACCTCCACCAGAATCATGTTAATGCCTGCATTCTGCTGGCGGGTATTCAGATCCACCTTCACTGCACCCTGCGGTTCAATCCGAACGGGAATACTTGGGCCAAACGAGGCCAGCACAGGGCTGCCCAAAGCCTGACCTAGCGGGATTTTTTCCTTCAACATATGCACATTCTGAAGTGTAGACTGTACCACATTCATCGTGCTTGCCGTAATTCGCATATGCTCATTATAGTTCAGCATGAACCCCGATACTTTGCCCTTCGTATCCGTTTTCCAATCAATCAACCCTTCTGTTGTCTTGCCTTCAGCGACCTGAGCCGTAATCGCTTTGTTAATTGCCTCTGTTGCAATCTGCTTCACCCGAATTTTGGCGAGGTGCATAATGGGAGGTTTCATCTTTTTGTCCACATATGCAAATCCCTGCATTAAACAAAACGCTGCCACGAGCAAAACAATGAACCACACCTTGCGTCTGCCGCTGGGCGGCTTGGGCCGCCGTTTTCGGCTTCGCCATCTCTTACGCATCATCGAAGCGTCCCTCCCCTGCGGGATGAGCCATAGGCTTATATGTAATGCTTATGCAGCGTTGTCCCGAAAAAGAAGGACAGCGCCCTGCGATGCTCGGCTTGGCGATGCTGCTGGTGCGGTACAAGGCAGCCTCACGCAGAGAGGCTTACCGTGTATTGCACGGTTCTGCTGCCAAGCGGGTTGGGGTATCCTGATTTTGATATCCGCAGGATGAACAAATCAGGATGCCCCAACATAAAAAAACCTTCCGCCCGCAGCAGATATGTCATCTGCACAGGCGAAAGGTTTACTTTTCACAATAGCTGAACTTGGAATGAATTAGTTTTTCTCCACAGCATGTCCACCGAATTCGTTACGCAATGCCGCAACGACTTTACCTGTGAACGTATCGGTTTCAAGGGAGCGGTAACGCATCAGCAGGGACAACGCGATAACCGGAGTTGCCGTTTGCAGATCAAATGCCGTTTCAACCGTCCAGCGACCTTCGCCGGAGGAGTGCATTACTCCTTTGATTTCGTCCAGGTTAGCATCTTTGGAGAAGGCACGCTCTGTCAACTCCATCAGCCAGGAACGGATAACGGAACCGTTGTTCCATACACGCGCTACTTTCTCGAAGTCGAAGTCAAAGCCGCTTTTCTCCAGCACGTCGAAGCCTTCACCGATGGAAGCCATCATGCCGTACTCAATCCCGTTGTGTACCATTTTGAGGAAGTGTCCGCTACCTGCTTTACCGGCATACAGATAACCGTTCTCCACAGAAGTATCTTTGAATGCAGGCTCAACAATCGCCCAAGCCTCCGGATCTCCACCGATCATGTAACATGCCCCGTTGCGCGCACCTTCCATACCGCCTGAAGTTCCTGCATCCATGTAGTGAATACCTTGTGGCTTCAGCTCTTCGTAACGGCGAATGGACTCTTTGTAGTGGGAGTTTCCTGCTTCGATGATGATATCACCTTTGGACAGCAGCGGACTTACTTCAGCCAGTACAGCATCTACAACGTTGTGAGGAACCATGATCCACAGCACGCGTGGGGATTCCAGAGATTCAACCATTTCTTTGTATGAGGAAACGCCTTGAGCTCCGTATTCTTTCATTTCTTTAACCGCTTCTGCATTCAGGTCAAAGGCAACCACTTCGTGTTTGTGATCAATGAGGTTTCTGCCCAGGTTCAAGCCCATTTTTCCAAGTCCGATAAGTCCGAGTTTCATATTAAAATCCTCCTGTTATGCAAATATTTAGTGTTAAGTGTATTATTAAAAACCAGTTCATAACCATCTAGCAAAATGATTCGTTCCGGTTACGAATCGTTCCTTCGAGCGCTGTTATCCCCGAATTTTTTTGATGCTCTTATTTCGAGGGGAAAATTCGGTGATAAAGGCGCACGCTTCGCTTCTTCGGAATCGATTTCGTCCCCTACACTTCTCTTTGCTACCACGCGAAAACATTTTTAACAAACACCATCTATATAGAAATTGTTTGCGGCCTTTCGGCTTCGAAAGTCGAAAGGGCTTATGCAAAATTGAAACGGTATAATGTTTAGTAAAAAATGATGCAATGCTTACTGTATAATTTGTGGCTAGCAATAAGCTCGGCTTACCACCAGCGAAAGCCATTTTCTGCAATCAGACGGTCAGCAGATTCCGGTCCATCTGATCCTGCTTTGTACGTGTCCAGTGGAATTGAACCGGCTACAAAAGCTTCCTGAATCGGCTGTACCCACTGCCAAGCCAGCTCCACTTCATTCCAGTGAGCAAAGAACGTTGCGTCACCGCGCATCGCATCAAAGATCAGGTTTTCATACGCTTCTGGAACGTTGCGCTCCCCGGATTGGAAGGTCATATTCATCGGCTCAACCTCACCCTTGTTCAGCGGATTCTTCACATTTAATTGAAGGGACAGGCTTTCGCCCGGGCCGATTTCAAGTGTCAGCAGGTTCGGAGCCATCGTATTTTCAGACTCATGCCCAGTTTTGAGCGGTGACTTGAATTCAATGACGATACGGGTTGATTTCTCAGCCATGCGTTTGCCTGTACGAATATAGAACGGAACCTCGCTCCAGAACGGGTCATCCAGCCACAGCCTTGCAGCCACATATGTCTCATTCTGCGATCCGGCCGGAATGCCCGGCTCGTCTAGATAACCGACTACAGCGGAGCCTTGCAGCTCTCCCGCACCATATTGCGCGCGAACGACTTCAGAAGCGACATTCTCTTTGGTTAGTGGCCGCAGAGCTTCAGCAATTTTTTTCTTTTTATATTGAATTTCCTGTGGTGTACAGCGCTTCGGCAGATGCAATGCGATCATCATCAGCAACTGAAGCATATGGTTCTGGAACATGTCGCGAAGCGCACCGCTCTGGTCATAATACGCTGCACGTTCCTCAACACCTACAGTTTCACTCGCTGTAATCTGTACATTGGCAATGTAGCGATTGGACCACAGCGCCTGAATAACCGGATTGGCATACGTCAACGTTTCAATATTTTGCACCATCGGTTTGCCAAGGAAATGGTCGATGCGATAAATTTCTTCCTCCGCAAACGTATTGCTCAGCTTCTCATTCAGCTCACGTGCAGATTGCAAATCATGTCCAAACGGCTTCTCGATGATGAGCTTCTTCCAGCCCTTGGTGTTACCCAGGCCGCTCTCTTGAATGTTTAATGCAATGGGTTCAAAAAACTCAGGTGCAACCGACATGTAGAACATGCGATTTTCAGGAATATCAAGCTCCTGCTCCCGCTGCTGCACCAATTGAAGAAGCCGTGTATAATCTTCAGGCTTGGTGTTGTTCAGCGAGCAATAACGGAAAGCACCGATGAAATCACGTACTTGTGATGCTTCCTCCGGTTTCTGACGGGAAAATTCATGCAGTGACTTTTCCACATTCGCCTGGAAATCCGCATCTGACAGCTCGCGACGTCCCAAACCAATTACGGAGAATGCCTTAGGCATCTTCTGATCTACAAACAGATTGTATAATGCAGGGTAAATTTTGCGTTTGGCTAAATCGCCTGTTGCCCCGAACAGGACAAATGTCATTGCGTCCATTGGAGTGCCTCCTATGATCTGTGCAGTATAGTATATGATGTTGCAAAATGTTCAAATCCAAGCATGACAAAAGACGGAATAAGTGGGTACATCGCCCGCCTTGCCTCCGTTATAAACATGACCTGAATCCAACCATGGGAACATTCCTTCTCTCCACAACCTGAATCACTATTTGACTTAGGTTATAAATTGTAACCACTAATAATTAACGTTACTCATATTACACCTGTCGTCACAATTCGTCAATATTCTTGTCTAAGCTGTGAACTCCAGCTGTACCAAGGGTTAAAGACAATTTTATTGAATGTTAACGCTTTATGTGGTAAGTTTAATAACAATTGGCATGTGATATTTTATACATATATCTTGTGGACATTCAGGTTACAATAAGTATACTAATGATAATACAAGCCATACTAAACCAAAGGAGTCACCGTTATGAACGATGATAAGAATGCCAAGCAATTATGCGAAAAGGTGGAACTATCTTATCAGATCATTGGCCGGAAATGGGTAGCCCTGATTATCCATGCATTGATGGAGGAGCCCAAACGCTTCAGTGAAATTCATGCTTATATTCCTGATTTGAGCAAACGTGTATTAAATGAGCGGATGAAGGAATTAGAGGAAGAGGGACTGGTCGTCAGACATGTAATTACTGAGCGTCCCGTTCGAACTGAATATATGCTGTCCCGCAAAGGAACCGAGCTAGGACGAGCGCTAAGCGCGGTGGAGCGATGGGCGGAGAAGTGGTTGTGAGTTTGAATGTTAAATAACAAAAGATCAATAGCTTAAAAATTTAACAGGTTGGATTAATTGGTTATGACAGAAAAAAGAAATTAAAAAAGCATAGGTAAAGGAGTTACTGCCACTCCTTTACCTATGCTTTTTCACTTCTATTCTTTACATTATAAGACAATAAACCGATAAATTACTATGGCTACAATAAATTCAGAAAAGCAAAGACCGAAAATCCCTACGGACCTCAGTCTTCTGCCTGATCTGGTTGGTACTTCCTCTGAGGTGATTCCTGATTTCAGTACAGTTCCCGTCACTGATGAGGATTTTTATTTTGTCATTTCAGGGCATTAGTTCAGAACTTAAATTTGGAGACTCTACAGGGAAGAATATTTTTGATTATGATAACTATCCATTATTCAATGCACACTTTAACCAAAGTGGAGAGTTAGATGGCTGGAGTATTTACTCATACACGGATGATTCCACTTATACAGATTTTTCACTACTTACGAAAAAGGGAATTGTACTGGGCAAAAGTACTTTATTCGATGTTATAAACCAATATGGTTCAGCTGGAGTAAGAGGACATGGAATCGTAGAATACTACTATAAAAAGATGAACGATGGTACATATCAGGATATTTCAATCTATGATCCCATACCAAATATGGAAGATGTGCGTATGATCGCGTTTATTGTTGATGATGAAACCCAAATAGTCTTTGATATAATCGTAACATCATCATTAAAAGATGCATTTTAGCTTATTTCTATCATAAATGATTAGACTCAAATAAATCCAACCTTAGTAACATATTTAGGGACAAATCCCCCTTCGGTTATTCGAGCAGGGGGATTTGTTATGACGGATTGATATATTGATAGATGTGTCCAGAATGCTTAATAAGATCAGATTTAAAATTGTTTCTACCATCTCACGGCGAATGTCTCTTTTTACTCTGCATCCAATTTGCGTCCAAGCGTAATACCCAAATCCTCGAAATTCTCGACCGATGATTTTTTCTCATAAAAATGAACTGTTTGCTTCATCATACTTTCTCTGGAATAAAATGCATCATTCGATGGTATTGGAAACGTCACTTTCTCCCCCGTACTTGCTGACTTATAAATGGCGATAATTAATTCCAAGGTATCTCGCCCACTCTCGCCATCAACCAAAAGTGGAGCTCCTGTCTCTACAGCATGAAGTACATTCTCAATCTGTCCCGTATGACCTGAGTATATGACTTCAGGGAGTTCGTCAAACTGCAGCTGCAGCTCCTGTTCAAGCTCACGATTAGGTTCAGGGAAGCCATTGCTGCGCGAGGTCGATGCAACCACTTTCCAGGGTGCAGACACCCGAGCTTCTTTCCCTTGAAAAATTAACTGCTGCTCCTCTCCGTGATGTACCACGGAACTTGTAATCATGCCGACTGCCCCCTGGCCGAATCGAAGCATGGCCATTGATATATCCTCCACCTCGGCATTATCATGTGCCGTGTTCGCCATCATGGCCTGCACTTCAATCGGCTTCCCCATCATCCAGAGCATCGCATCCATGTGATGCACGGCATGATTAAGCGTACATCCACCGCCCTCCTTTTCCCAGGTCCCACGCCACCACAGATCATAATAGTTATGCCCCCGCCACCAGTAAGAGTCCACCTGAACATGGAGAATCGGGCCTATGAGCTTACTGTCAAGCACACCTTTAAGCTTCATCATCGGGGTTGTAAACCGGTTCTGCGCAACAACAGACAGCAGTTTGCCACTCTCTCGCGCAGCTTTCAGCATCTGATCCGCTTCCTCGAGTGATGAAGCCATCGGCTTTTCAACCAATACATGCTTGCCCGCCCGCATGAAATCACAAGTGATGGAAGCATGCGTATATGGCGGTGTGCAGATCGATACAAGATCAATGTCGATGTCGGTGTGCAGCAGCTCTTGAACAGTTGCCACCGACACCGCCTCCTTGAGCCTGTATTCACTAATCCGCTTTTGTGCTTTTTCCACATACACATCCACCACAGCTACAATCTGGCATCGCTCTGGAAACTTCATATACGCTTCAATATGCGCCCCGCTAATTGCACCAGCACCAATAACAGCTACGTTGATCATCAGTTCCACTCCTCCCTTAGTTCTTTCACAATACATCAGAATAAAGCGCTTTTATGCGCAGATCCTGTGATAAAATAGAACTATCTTGCGTTCCACGGGAGGTTGCTCTTTTTTGTCTCATATCGATCATGAACAATTCCGCTTGATGTGGCGGCGTACAACTAATACTGCCTATCGTGAGGTTTTTCATGCACATTCCCAATTAGAATTAACCTATATTCATGATGGTTACGGACAGTTGATTACCGAGGGCCATGCCTTTCCACTCGAACCGGGGATGCTCATGATTTTCCGGCCCTTCCAGCTGCACCATGTACAGATGCAGGTATCGAGCAAGCACCCGTTCATTCGCACAGTGCTTATGGTAGAGCTTGACCTGCTGCAGGAATATTGGCCGCACTTCATCACTACACACCATTTCACATATCACAATCTTAATGAGCAGATATCCATACCCCCACTACCTCTGATGCCTGATGCTCCACTTGTTCAGCTTCTTGAGCATTTTGGTAAGCAGTATCCAGACTTATTGCCTTATGAAGCGGCGGAGGATGCCTGTCTTTTCACACTAAATATACTGACGCAACTTCGCTATTTATGGAAAAATGAAGCCCATTCCCCTCATTTGCACTTCTCAGATCAGACAACAATTCGCTCAGGTTTTATGAATCCCCATGCCGAGGCAGCCATGCAGTGGATTGAGCAGCACTATGCAGAGCCTTTTCGTATAGAGCATATAGCAGATGAACTTCATCTATCCGTCTATCACTTATCTCATTTGTTCAAAAAAGAAACGGGCAACAGCATCATTGCATATGCTCAAGCCACCCGTATTCGTCACGCCTGCGTACTGCTAAGCCGTTCAATCTTGTCCATTCCCGAGATCGGCCATCGTGTAGGCATGTCCAGCACCTCTTATTTTTGTAAAGTATTCCGAAAAGCAACGGGCACCACACCACATCAATATCGTTTGAGAATGAGAGGAAGGGATTAGCCAGAGATTAGCTAGTAGCGAATAGTTAGCAAATTAAGCTTGAGAGTACCCGGATTCCCGAGCCTACCCAAGCTGTCTTTCTGTGTATCGTGCATCAGCGCACATCCAGCCCTAGCTTTTCCAAATATACACCCATCCGTTCTGTTAAATGATCCAGATCAGACCTCTGATCCTTGGACAATCGATCCATGTGATAAATTCCGTCCGGGTCTTCCACTAGCGCTTTGTACTTATTCATCTGTTCATATACCGACCTGAAGTCAGCATATTGCTCCTTCGTAAATATCTCTTCTGCCTTTGTTAATTGTTCCGTCCAAAACGTTTCTTCGTCCATGAGTCTCGGTGAAACCCGTATACCCTTATAGGACTCGCTCTCCAATCCTTCCAGCTTATCAAAGAACGGCTGGAGCTCAGCCACTAATTCTTTATACTTTTCCTGTTCTGCCGTACTCCAGCTCTCTGAATTCAATTTCCCTTGTGCGTCTGCATGAGTTAATGCCGTCTGTCCAAATTGTTTGAGCAGCCCCATGTACAACTCGAATTCCTTTTCCGTAAAATGAGCCTTGGCCTGCTGCAGTTTTGCTTCCAATCGTTCGTAATCTGCTGTTGTCCCACCTAATGAGGTAATTCGATCTTTCGAACCGTATATGCTGTCAGCCAAGTATGTATATCCCGCATAAGCTCCAGTAGGAATTAGAAGCACTGCGGCCAGTAGTATAGTCACCTGCCATGTTCTGATTCGTTGTACACCAGATGCTTTCTTCTGAGTCCTATTCATTACGTTATGTTTGACACGAGTTGAGATCATCCAATCCTTTGTTTCCTCCTGATATGCCGTTCGTAACTGTTCATCCAATTTCATTCGCATGATCCACCTTTCGTGCAATTTCGGAAAGCCGTTGCTGTTTCTGTCTCAGCTTGGTGAGTGCTGCATGAATTCGGGATTTCACTGTACCTAGCGGGATATCTAAAATATCAGCGACTTCTTCTTGGGTATATTCGTTCAAATAGTGTAAAGTAACGACCTGCTGCAACTTATAGGGCAAATGCTGTATCTGCTCCAGTAATTGACGGTTCGCCAGTCTATGGATGAGATGAGAAGAGAAATCAGCTTCCATGCCTGTACCGGTATTCATCTGTTCAATCCGCTGCTTGAATCGAAACTGCATCAGCTTCCTGCGTCGATAACTTTTGACCTGCCGCATGCTGACTCCCATTAACCATGGCCGAAAAGCCCGTCCAGTATCAAATTTCTCCAAGGATCGATACGCGTGGATATAAATCTCCTGTACCAAATCCTCCGCGTCCGCCGCATCACGAATCAGAAAGCGAACCGTGCGATACACATCCGCTACCGTCTTCTCGTATAACTCTCCGTAAGCCTCATGTTTTCCAGCCAAGGTCAGCTTCACCAATCGTATGCACTCGTTCTCCTCACTCATTTTCCATCCCCTTTCTTCTTACACTATAAATTGGTTTTAGCAGGAGATATCGTTCGATTTGATTTTATATTTGCATTTTAAATGTAAAACACCTCCAAGATAATAATCTCCCATCTTGTGATAGGTTCCATTATCTTGAAGGTATTTGTATTAGAATGAAGTTGTATTTATATATTTAATTTGCTGTTAGCTTGATATACAGAGACATAGATCTGAACGCGGTTAGCTTGTAGTCCCCAGGTTGCAAATTTTTGGTATCAAATTCGAATGTCTCGCCAGCACCGTCCACAGGAATATCCAGCTTATACCCATGACCATCTGTCACTTCTTGATCGTAGCTGTCTGAAGTTCCGTAAGTATCTTTATATATAAAGTAGAACGTATCCCCACCATAGTTGGCTTTAAACTTGATAACCGTTCCAACGGGTACCGTTATTTCCCATTTGTCCGGGTAATCAATAAATTCTGGACGTGTAAATGTTGAATACTTTGTCGATGTGAAGACTTTATTTTTGTATTCCCCGTCCATTGTCTCTACAGCATCAGCATTGAGACGAATATAAGTTGATTTACCGTAGTTCTGTTTCGGAGTGAGAACGATGCCATTACCTACAATTTCAACCTGATCCTCATCATTCAATGGACGGAAAATAGCTTCCTCCGTATCGGTTGAAATCTCAATTTTATTTCTCAAGTTAGCAGGATCTACAGCTTTAATCAATCTATTAAAGTAAATGAAATACGATTCCTTATCATCAATCCAACCGCCTGATGACAGGATCATTCCCTGTTTCGTAAGTTGTTTCCCTTGTACGTCCAGAACCATAATATTTCGAATATAAGATACGCGGTTTTCATTATCTACAGCAAACACCTTATAATAACTGCTGAACTCTGATGCGATTTCCCCTACAGGCAGCGCTGTACGAGTATTCGCTTCAATCTTGACTCTGTATGCTGTCTTCTGATTGATAGCTTCTTCTAGCATAACGGGATCTTTTTCGTTAATCATACTTTTAGAAACATAGGCATACCCACTGCGCGGGCTGTAAATATATACCGAATCTGTAACAGGAATTGCTTCGGATTCAATGCCAACGAAGTAATAAGAACCACCATCATAACTGCCATATTCTCTGCCAGGTGCATTCGTTACAGGCGGTGTTACACCACCACTCCCCGAGCCGGGTGTTCCAGTATCGCTATTTCCGGAACCTGAATTTCCAGAATTCCCGTCAATATTGCTTGCTGTTGAACCAGAAGGTGCTCCAGCTGAAGATGAAGGGGACACAGATATCGGAGGTGTAACTGCAGTTACAGCTTTATTAGTACCATTGATTTGCACTGTTGTATCTGAAGGCATAGCAGACCCTAAATTTAATTTATTCGGCGCCTTTTCCATAGATACACCCACAGCATTAACTGTCGCCTGTTCCACTTTTCCGGCTCCAATTAACTTTACGGCCGCATTAAGAATAGCTGTTATGACTTTTGCTTCCTGACTAATTTCTATTTCTGCTCCTGTTGCAGAAGCTGCGAAGTTCAGCTGATTTAAAGTTCCAGAAGGAACTTGAATATTTATACTTTTAGCAGCAACATCTACTGTTTCAAAATTCCCTTTAAGATACACTCTTGATTTCTCTGGGAGAGCTTCAGAGAGTGTAAGCTTATCAATTGTTGCATTTTCACTTGATTCGATATTTGCAGCGGTCTGCACAGTCATTTCATGCACTTCGGTCTTTCCAGTCGCTACTAAACGCACCGTACCATCCTTTTTATTGACGATAACCGTCAACAAAACAGAGTCTTCCAGATGCACACTGTTTTCCCCACCGCCGTATACGTATGTTTTGCCTTGAACGGTTACGTTTTTAAGGAATACATCGCCTTGACCAACAGCTTTGCTGATAATCAAATCACCCGTAATATTCATATTCTGAAGTGTTACTCCGGAAGTTCCAATGACGACATTTCCTTGAATTTCTTCTTTCTTTTCTTTGGGACCATATTCTCCTTCTTGCCCGTACCAGCTTCCATATGTACTAAAAGCCCGATCTAAAATCTGCACTGCTTCGGCTCTTGTAACTGCATTATTCGGTTTAAAATCCCCATTGCTATATCCTACAATAATGTTCTTATCAGCAGCTGCACCAACTGCCTCTTTACTCCATTTCTGAATATCTTTATCGTCTGTAAAACGAGTTTCTCCAGTGCCCTGCAGGTTTAAGATTCGAGATATTATTGCTGCTGCTTCCTGCCTTGTTAGTCTATCATTGGGATGGAATGAACCGTCCGTATAGCCTTGAATATAGCCCGCTTGGATGCCTTTGGCAACTTCTTGAGCATACCAGTCAGATTCAGATACATCCGTAAATGTCGTATGACCGGCTTGTTCGTACTGGAAAATACGATTAATCATTGATGCCCATTCGGCACGTGTAACTTCCTGCTTAGGCTTAAACAGATCTTGTTCATTCCCCTGCACGATGCCTCGGCCAGCCCATTTTTCAATGACCTCCTGAGCCCAGTTTCCTTTTACATCCTCGAACGTTTTTACAGAAATACTTGATTTTTCACCATGATCTCCTGCTGGGTCTGCTACAGATTCAGCGTGTACTGACGAAGCCATGCCTCCAAATAATAAAACTCCTGATAGAAATAAATTTCCCCACTTCTTCACGATACTTTTTCCCTCCGATGTCAGTATGTATGTGAGCCATTGATTCCAAAGACCTAATACTTTGGTTCTAACCCCTTAAAAGAGTATCACATATGTTATAAACGGACAATATTTTCATAGATTTGAATTCTTTCTTTTACAACCCATAATTCCCCTAATCCATCTTGCACCAGACTTTGAGGGTTCGCTACAGCCTTGTTCCTTGCTTCCTTGTATAAAGACAGAGTTTTCTTCCTATTACTACAATTTTTTATTTTCATTATTTTACTTCTGGAGCATTGCATTTCATTATCTGCTTTACTTTAACAAGTAATATCTTTTCCCTAATTGAAACTCGAAAAAAGAGAACAAAAAGACTGGGAAATCAGCGTTTAGATACGCTTTATTTCTCAGTCTTGAGCTTTCTGGACAGTTATTATGACTATGGATCAATTATTCGAGATTTGTTGGACAGATTTTCATTCAGCCCATCCGCTGCCGCATCGCCTCAAACAGCAAAATCGTTGCCGCCATCGCAGCATTAAGGGACTCGGCTTGGCCCTGCATGGGAATCGTAATTGCGTCATCTACAAGCTGTGCTGTCGTGTCAGAGATGCCTTTGCCTTCGTTTCCAATGACAAGCCATACAGGCTGTGTAAAATCATAGCTGTAGCACGAATATTCTGCTTGCAGCGAGGTGCTGACCAGCCTCACACCGGAGGACTTCGCTTCAGGCAGCAGCGCCCCCAACTCTCCCTCTACAATAGGCAAATGGAACAATGAACCCATCGTCGAACGAATCGTTTTGGGGTTATATACATCCGCACAGCCAGCACCAAGCACGACACCTGCCGCTCCGGCGGCATCCGCACTGCGAATAATGGTACCCACGTTGCCCGGGTCCTGAACCCCGTCCAAAACAACAACAAGACCTGAACGCTCCGCAATCAGACTCTGCAGCGGCTCTGTGCTTTTCCGCACAATCGCAAATACCGGCTGAGGTGTCATCGTATCCGTACATTTAGCGATAACCGCAGGAGACACACTAATCCACTCTACTCGTTTCAACGGATTTTCCAAGCCAACGAGCTCCACCGGCACCCCCTGCTCTCCATCGTATACGATGCACTCCAGATCAGCTCCGGCGCGCAGCGCTTCCTGTACAAGATGAATGCCCTCGATAATATATTTATGCTGACGGGTCCGATGCTTTTTCTCCAGCAGCTGGGCCCATTCTTTTACACGTGTATTTTGCGGTGATACAATATCCATCGTTCCATCCTTCCCGAATTCCCATTTCATTTCGGATAAGCCAGCTCCAGCTTGGTGAGATGATCCTTGTGCCCTACAATAACCAGCACATCTCCATCTACAATCCGATCCTCGGCATATGGAGAGATGTTCATCGATCCCCCACTCTTGATCGCCATGACGTTACAGCCAAATCGTGCCCGGATGTTCAGCTCCAGCAGGTTTTTGCCAATCATCTGCTCCGATGCCTTCATTTCCAGAATGCTGTAATCCTCGGATAACTCAATATAATCCAGAATGTTCGGGGATGTCAGGTGATGCGCTACACGCAGCCCCATATCCCGTTCCGGGTAGATTACCTTGTCCGCACCAATCTTCTGCAGCACCTTGCCATGCAGCTCATTCTGAGCTTTTACAATCAGCACCGGTACACCCATGTCCTTCAAAATCAGCGTTGTCAGAATGCTGGCCTGAATATCCTCGCCAATCGCAACAACAACTACATCGAAATTGCGAATGCCCAGCGCACGCAGCGCTTCTTCATCCGTTGAGTCTGCCGATACCGCATGAGTCACCACATTAGACATTTCCTGCGTCCGCTGCTCGTTCGCATCAATCGCCAGCACGTCAAATCCCATACCGCTCAGTGCATTAGCCACACTGGACCCGAACCGTCCCATGCCAATTACAGCATATTGTTTCTTTGCCATCAGGGTCTTTAACCTCCCGCTGCATTACGGCATGACGCACCTCTTCCGGTACGATGCCAACGTAAATAATCCTTCGTAGTATACCACAAAGGCGGAGAAACTTGAATGCGCTCACCCTCCACAGGGAACAGTAATACAGCAGCCGAATAATACGAGGAGGGAAATGCGATGCCCATTACATTAAGCCTGCGTGAAGCGATTGTTCATAAGGTTCATGACAAAAGTGATGACCAACTACGAGAGATGATCGAAGGTTCAGTGGACGGACCTGAAGCAGCACTGCCCGGACTTGGCGCCATTTTCGAAATGATCTGGAAGAACACCGAACCTGCCAAGCAGGAGGAACTGATTCAGATCGCGCAGGAGCATCTGCACACCATTCCCGTTCAGCCGCTTCGCTAACCGAAGCACTGGCGGACGAAGGGAAACCATCAAACCGTTTGTTCTGTCTGCGAAAAAAACTCTCCCTGATCGGCAGTTTCATACCTGCCTTGAAGGTAAGGGTAAAGCAACAATCCCTCCACCAAACCGGCGGAGGGATTGAATTATTTAAGCCTGTATGCGTTATTCATACGTCGCACAGACAATCTATTTTCCAATTAAGGCGCAGTTTCGAGGAACTTCGCGGTCGGATTTTTGTCGATAGCCGTTCTCATCGCATATTCGTTCTCGAACAGAACGACGTAGTTTCCTTTTTTATCCTTAACCAGCGCGGAGTTAATCCGGAATTTGCTCGGGTCCAGATTCTCATCTACAATCCAGCGGGCAAACTGATACGGCATCCGCTGCAGCTGCACATCTACCCCGTATTCACCCTTCATCCGGTATTCAAATACCTCGAACTGGAGCTGACCCACTACGCCCAGAATGGTCTCATCAAAGCTCACCGTGTTAAATACCTGGATCGTGCCTTCCTCTGTCAGCTGGTCAATCCCTTTTTGATATTGTTTGTGCTTCAACGCATTTTTAACCGTGACTTTGGCAAAAATCTCTGGCGAGAACGTTGGCAGCTCGTCAAATACCACTTCACTGCCTTGGCTCAAGGAATCTCCAATTCGGAAAATCCCCGGGTCAAACAGACCGATAATGTCGCCTGCATACGCCTCTTCGACAATATCCCGATCCTGTGCCAGAAACTGTTGCGGCTGGGACAGCTTGATTTCTTTGCCCACACGATTATGCTTCACGCTCATGCCGCGCTCGAACTTGCCGGATACAATGCGCAGGAACGCAATACGGTCGCGGTGTGCCGGGTTCATATTTGCTTGAATTTTGAATACATATCCGCTGAATTTCTCATTGGTCGGTTCAATTTCACCTGCTGTACTACTGCGCGGCTCTGGCTTGGGAGCCAGCTCCAGAAAGTTCTCCAGGAACGTCTGCACACCAAAATTGTTAATCGCACTGCCGAAGAAAATCGGCGTCAGTTCACCACGCTGTACCTTTTCCATATCAAACGGATCACCTGCGACATCCAGAAGCTCAAGCTCCTGACACAGCTGCTCATGCAGGTATTCACCCGCCATCTCACGGATAATCGGATCTTTGTAGCTTTCAACCTTCTGCACTTTAATAGTGGAGTGATCGTCACCCTGGAACAGCTCCACCTGATTTTTCATCCGGTCGTATACGCCGCACAGATCGCGTCCTGTTCCGATCGGCCAGTTCATTGGCACAGAGCGGATACCCAGTACGTTCTCCAGCTCCTCCATCAGATCAAACGGGCTTTGTCCTTCACGATCCAGCTTGTTAATAAACGTAAAGATTGGAATGCCGCGCTTCGCACACACCTGGAACAATTTAATCGTCTGTGCCTCGACACCCTTTGCCACGTCAATCAGCATGACCGCGCTGTCGGCAGCCGTCAGCGTACGATACGTATCTTCACTGAAGTCCTGGTGACCTGGTGTATCCAAAATGTTAATCCGATGATCGAGGTAGTCGAACTGCATCACAGAGGATGTGACCGAGATCCCCCGCTGTTTCTCAATTTCCATCCAGTCACTTGTCGCGTGTTTGCTGGCTTTCCGAGCCTTTACTGTTCCCGCAAGACGAATCGCGCCCCCGAACAACAGCAGCTTTTCCGTTAAAGTCGTTTTACCCGCATCCGGGTGAGAGATAATGGCAAACGTCCGGCGTTTGTCCACTTCCTGTTGCAGAATGTTGTTTGCAGCTTTGCTCATAGCGTCTATCCCTTTCGTCCGTTCATTCACGTTAATCCGGCATATGCCGGTCCATTATTGCAAGTAGCCAAACCTTGGTAAACTTATGCCACCCGGCGAAGCCGGTTGTCTATTCATTCACATGTCGTCCTCATAATTGGAAGTACACGATAAATTCATTTTACACATTTACAATGGAGTTCATCCTTTCAGATTGGGCGCTTCCATTCCTGTTTCTTCACTCGTTCTCAATTCAACTCTCCTATTGTACCATAATCTGTGCCGAAAATAACCGATTACCTTCCCCAACTTCTACACTTTTCTTCGCAAAAAAAGAACCCTTCTGCCATACTGCTGGCATCCGGGTCCTCTCATTCCTTGCAGATTATTCGATTTTAGAAAATCAGTGCATCCAGCGCATATTGCCCGCCGCCTGTCAGAGCAAGGGCTACGCCCAGTACGAGAATCGCCAGATTGTATTCGAATCCGTTCTGTGTAGACCAGTAGCCGTTAGCACCATGCACTTTCACAATAGCGATCACCATAGTCAGTGCAATCAGAATGCCGCCTACCGGTGTGAGCAGACCCAGCGCCAGCAGCAAGCCGCCACCAAATTCCGCAAGTCCTGCGAGCAGAGCAAGCAGTGCGCCCGGCTTCATGCCGATCGATTCAAACCAGCCGCCAGTCCCTTTAATACCGTAACCTCCGAACCATCCAAACAGCTTTTGTGCCCCATGGGCCATAAACGACAAACCAATCACCAAACGAATTAACAACAACCCTAGATCCAACATCATCTTCTTTTTCCTCCATTCGATAATTACAAAATAGTATTCTTAGATTAAAGATATTATGCCAAATTTTTTTCATGATTTGGTCGTGCCGCAAACCCCTTCAGCTGGTTTACCTTTTATCTCATGAATGCTCCCCTGACTCGGAATATTGTATTTTTGTGTGGCCCGAATGCAGCAGGTCATTTGCGTAACTCTTTAACTCATGTGTTGAGTATAAGTTACATACTTACTTTTTGTCAACTACTTAATTTTAATTATTTATTTCCTTATGATGGAGCTGCCTCTCTGCGCCTCTTTCCCCTTTGATCTCAACCGAAAAAAAAGCCCGAAAACACCGCATCTTTCTTGCGATCTTCCGGGCTTGAATAACCATCTCTTTGACACTAACCTGTACTGATTTGATTCCAGTTGCTTTCCCTCAAGCTGCTGAACTCTGTTTAATCACATATACATCCTTATCTTCACATGCTCATGACCTTAACCATTTACATGCCAAATGACACTGTCCTCATCCTGTCCGTTCACCGGCCACCAATGGAAACCATCCTGCTCCAGCAACTTGCCTGTCGCCTCTGGTCCCCAAGTGCCTGCCGGATACGTGTGCAGCTCGCCCTGATTCCGCCCCCACGCAGCAGCGATGCGATCCACGAAAGACCAGGCCGTCGCCACTTCATCCCAGCGGGTGAAATACGTGGAATCGCCTTCTGCTGCATCGTGCAGCAGGCGCTCATAAGCCTCGGGCGAGTTGATTCCGATCATGCAGCTCTGGCAGAAGTCCATTGCCAGCGGCTGAATCTCGGAATCCGAGCCCGGTTTCTTGGCATTGATTTTGATATAAATGCCCTCCATCGGATTCACCCGAATGACCAGCAGATTCGGCTCCAGCTTATATTTTTTACCGAGATATACGTTATTCGGCATTGATTTGAACTCAACGACAATCTCCGTCGTTTTTACCGGCAGGCGTTTGCCTGTCCGAATATAGAACGGCACACCTGCCCAGCGGAAATTGTCTACAAATACACGCGCAGCAAAGTACGTTTCTGTATTGGACTCCGGATCAACCTTGTCCTCCTGGCGATACCCCGGAAGCTGTTTCCCACGGTACTCTCCTTCTGTATACTGAGCTCGCACCACATTGTTTCGTACATCTTCATCTGACGTAAACTCCCGCAGGGAACGAAGCACCTTCACCTTCTCATCGCGGATATCCTCCGGGAACAGACGGCTTGGCGGCTCCATCGCAATCATCGTCAGCATCTGCAGCATATGGTTCTGTCCCATATCGCGGAGAGCACCAGAATGGTCATAATAACCGCCACGCTCTTCCACACCTACCGTCTCACCCAGCGTAATCTGCACGTTAGCAATATGTTTGTTATTCCACAGCGGCTCAAAGAACGCATTGCCGAAGCGAATGACCTCGATGTTCTGCACCATTTCCTTGCCCAGGTAATGGTCAATCCGGTAGATTTCCTCTTCCTTGAACACTTCGCGAATCTGCTCGTTCAGCTTCTCCGCTGATGGCAGATCGTATCCAAACGGCTTCTCAATCACCAGACGATTCCATCCTCTGCCCTCCAGCATTCCGCCATCTCTCAAGCTGTACGACACACTACCGAACAGCTCAGGAGCCAGCGCCAGATAGAACAAGCGGTTGCCTGGTGTTTTGAATTTGGCTTCCAGCTGCTCCGTCTGCTCCCGCAGCTCACGAAACCCGTCTACGTTGTTAATATCGAGTGATTTGTATTCAAAATGCTCGGCAAAAGCATTCCATTCCTCAGGCTCTTCTGCCGGATAACGGCAGAACTCCTGAATGGATTCAAGAAGATCGTCCCGAAACTGCTCCTGTGACCTCGGACGTCGGGCTACGCCAATGACCGCAAAATCCTCGGCAAGCTTGCCCTCACGGTATAAACTATAGATGGCCGGAAACAGCTTCCGGCGGGCCAGATCGCCCGTCGCTCCAAAAATGAAAAACACTGCACCTGGTGTCTGCACTTCATTTTGCATCTGTTTATTATCCATAGGCTCCTCTTTCTTCCGGGAGGACTCTTCTTAGTCTGCTTCCCGAGCTATGTAATAGTGTTCATCTGCTCTGCTTCTGACAGGCATCTGACATCGACCATCCAGTTTCTTCCTGGATGTGATGCCATTTTAGCATATCACCTCGCCGGATGCACTATACTTCATTACCTTCACTATTCAATATTCAATCGTGATGAGTGGAAAACCTACCGTAACTCGAGCAGCCTGCTGCCCACTCACTTGATGCACCGCAAGCTGCATATTTAATCGATGTGTACCGCTTTGAATTTCCAGAGGCAAGTCAGCCGCCTGATAGGAAATGCTTGCTGTTGCTTCATCCTCATACCGCTCCACAGCCCTCATCTTCATTGTACGGGAAAGCTTGGCTTCCATCACTGCGAGTTGTGCGGTCGTCTTGTTCATGCCTGTCACGAACACATCCATTGCATTCGTTTTATTTATTTCATCTGTTGCATTAGTTGTGTCCATTGTGTTCTTTGTATCCTTTAAATGAGCTTCATTCACCATACCCTGCACCGACATATTCCAGCTCGCCTTCATGCCCAGCTTCTCCATCACTTCTGCCATCTGCCCATGCCATGTTAACAATGCATCACGGTCCAGCTTCCTTCCTTCAGACAGCTGCACAATAATGTAGTAGCCTTCATCATCCGTATTCACTGCGTTGAGCAGCACCCGGGTGCTTTGCCCGGATGTTTCAGCTCCGACTGTACCCTCACTGCGATACACCTGATGTCCGTTTTGCCACATCTGTACTGGTGCCGCGAGTCCGAGCTCCAGAGCCAGCTTCATCGCATGCTCCTGAGCGTTCCCCTTCCCCCCAGCCTGCCACTTGATCACCAAGCGATCCGTACGATCGATCATCGAATCTGCTGTATGCAGCAATTTCTCCAGAGCCGCTGTTTCGGATAAAGGCTTTGCTGCCGTCATATTTTCCGCATATACCTGTGCATGTGTAACACTGATTAAAATAATAATTGCCACTGCAATAATGCCTGTCGTCATCCAACGATTCAACAATTGAATTCCCCCTGTTTCTTTCTTCCCATTCTATGAATCTATCAACCAGCATACCCTCTTTCAGACGGGATTATACAGCCTGAGCGAGGACTTCCCCTTTGTCCTTCACTCCTAGCATCTTATTTTCCATGGCAAAACAAAAAAAGCCCCTCTGCCACGTAAAGGCAGACTGAGCTTCCTGTTATAATCAAGCTTCATGATCATCTTGCTTTTGCATATTCCAACATTCCCGATACGGATGAATCTCCTACCATTTCACATACTGCGTTTTACTCGGCTAAACCATTTTTGTACGCATAGATTGCTGCCTGTGTCCGGTCGTCTACTCCAAGCTTGGCAAGCAAATTGGTTACATGAAACTTCACCGTTTTGATGCCGATAATCAGTTCATCCGCAATATCCTGATTGGACTTGCCTTGAGCGAGCAGGCGCAGAACATCCATCTCCCGATCGGTAAGCTCCTCGTGCAAAGGCGCAGCCGCTTGTGGCTGTCTAAACCGATTCATCATTTTGGATGCTACCTGTGACTCCAGCACGGACTGACCGCGGGCAGCTGCACGAATGGCGTCAGCAACTTCATTGGCTCTGGACGTTTTCAGCAAATAACTGAAAGCTCCGGCTTCAATGACCGGATACATCTTTTCATCATCCAGATAACTGGTCAACACAATAACCTTGCATTCCGGGTTGATCTTGAGCACCTGACGTGTAGCTTCGATACCATCCATGCCTTCCATGACAAGGTCCATCAGCACTACGTCAGGCTTATACTCCTGTGCAAGCCGAATGCCTTCCTCTCCACTTCCTGCTTCACCGATGACCTCGATGCCATCCTCGGTATCAAGCACAGCAGCAAGACCGATACGCACCATCTCATGATCATCCACGAGCAATACTCTGATCGACGATTCCGTCTCCGTTTCGACTTCCGGTTCCATTGACATCTTCTACCTCGCTTTCATCGTTCATCACAGGGATCGTGATCTCAATTCGTGTTCCTTTGCCAGGAGCCGTCACAAACTGGATAGCCCCACCAATCTCTGTCACCCGTTCCCGCATATTTGCCAAGCCATATGAAGCCTGCTTCTGCTCATCCAGATCAAAGCCCTGCCCGTCATCCCGAATCAACACACGAACCGCATCCATTCTGCGCTGCAGACGAATTTCCATTTTTTCAGCCTTCGCATGGCGCAGTGTATTCGACATGGCTTCCTGAATGATTCGGAACAGATGGTTCTCGATTCCTTTAACCAGGTGGATATCTTCGTCCATCTCCAGCACAATCTCCATCGGCACTTTGGTTTTCAGCTCCATTACGAGATCACGCAGACCCTGTTCCAGATGTTTCCCCTCCAGATAAACCGGACGCAGATGCAGCAGCAATGCTCTCATCTCGGATTGGGCAACCGAAGCCATCTCTTCAATCAAAGCGACCTGACGCTGTGCCCTTTCAAAATCCTTCTCCATCTTCCGGCCTACCGCCGTTGCTGTCATCGAAATTGCAAATAACTGCTGTGACACCGCATCATGCAGCTCACGTGCGAGCCGCTGGCGCTCTTCTACAATGGCTGTAATTCTGGCCTGTTCTGCCAGCTGCGCATTGTTGGTGGACAACCTTTGAAGGGAGGATACCTGATCCTCCCACTTTTTGCCGATCCGGCCAAGCTGCTCACTTAGCCGCCCCACATCATCCTCACCGAGATCGGGCACGGTACGGGATAGTGATCCCTTTTCCCATTGCAGCAAGGTTTCCGTTAACAATTCAAGCCTGCGTTTGACCCTGTAGCTCTGATAAAATCCGAAAATGGCACCAATGCCAATCAGCAGCAACAGCAATGCGAGCCCGGATTGAATCAGATGACTCCAGCCTTTAAACGGAGCCAGATATCCATATGTATACAATACATATAAAACAACAGCAAGCACAATGAAAACAAGGAGGACCCCTTCGCGCATACTTCGGGTAACCATGTCAGTATGTTTTCTGTTCTTCAATCGGGATTCCTCCTTTTCTTCATTTATTCTATTTACTACGGATTACGAATGTTTAAGTCGCCAACAATATAAGAAATAACGAATTTTACTTTATGTTCACTGGATTCGTACCCAGGGGTTCTCCATACTAATTTGTTCATCATACCGCTGTCCTGCTCGTCAAGCAGATTGATTCTGCCAAACAGCACTGACGCTTCAATCTCGACACCATAATCCTCAGGCAGAGTCAATCGTACATTCCCCATAACACCCTGCAGCAGCACAATGGTCTGCTTCTCCTCCGGAATCGAGAGAGAAAGATCGGCATTAACTTCGCCAATAGCGTGCCACAGACTCATGCTTCGCAGCCTCCAGGAGGATTGATCCCAGTAGTAACGTGCCATGAAATTCTGTTTTTTCCATACATAATCATGAAAATGAATCTTTTTATTTTTCGAATAAAAATACGCTAATGAGGCAAGTACAATCAAAAAAACAATCATCAAGTTATCCAGCAGCAGCAGGGCTGCACCTATTCCTAAATAACGATAACCTTTATGGGTATCCCCTTTGCGAATTTGAAGCATACCCACTGTTAACAGGATCAGTGCAGCAGCGGTCAGCAAATTCATATGCCGATTAAACAGCATCAGCATACCCACTATAATAATAATAATCGCAAGCCACTGGCTTTTTCTGTTCATGCTGCCGCACCTCCTCTGCAAGTCATTTTTCTTGTTTCGTCGGAAAAGCCATAGCAGGCAATCAAGTCCTGTATGGCTTAACTTTTGTTCTACGATTCGTAAAGTACACACGATCTATAGAATATCATATTGTCCATCATGCGAACAGTTATTCTTTAGCAGAATTGCTCGATTCATTTTTGGCGGCATTACCCATTTTGTTTTTCAAAGCCTGCAATTGCTGATCTACTTTGAATTGCTTTTCCACATCAACCGGATTGGTATACGTAGAACCTGTGTTGCGGTATGGTGCACGTGCTACATCGGCTTCAGCCTCAAGCTGCATGATTTTCTCTTCCATACGGTGGAATCCGAGGGATGCACTTCCGCTTTCAATGGAATGTAGGCTGTTGATTGAAGACATTTGCTTTTTGGCTTTGGCCATCTGAGCACGGGATACAAGCTCATTGCGTTTGTTACGCATTTTGTAGAACTCGTCTTTCATATCGTGCAGCTGTTGCAGCAAATCTTTCGCTTGTGCTTCGGATTGAGCATGCAGTTCACGGTATTCCGTAATTTTTTGATCAAAATAGATTTTCTCTTCCAGCAATTTACGAGCTACTTCTTCCTGACCATTAGCCAAGGCAGCTTCCGCTTGCGATTCACGTTGTACGGAAGTACGTTCCGCTTCATCCAGACGTTGTTTCATGCGACGCTCATTCGCCATTTGTTTGGCTACAGTAACCTCAGCCTCATGAATTTCGGCCTCCATGTCACGCAGGTACTGATTCAACATTACAATCGGATCTTCTACCTTATCCAACATATCATTTACAGATGCCTTCGTCATATCCTTAATCCGTTTAAATACTCCCATTTTACTTTTCTCCCTTCTCATAACGAGATAGTTTTTGGCGAAGCTCTTCCACTTCTTTTTTCAGTGCCTTTTTCTCAATATCTTTCATCATGGAGTCCAGTTCACTTTCGTTCTGGCTTCCTGTTCCATACATGTTGTTGTTGTCATAAGAACGCGAGCCTGCTTGCGGTCTGTTGTTATATCCTGGGCCTGGGCCAAAGCCGGGACCTGGTTGATTGTGACTGTTGTGATAAGGGTCTCTTGGAGGCTGCTGGTCGTAACCGCCATAACCTCTGCCTGGACCGGGTCCAGATCCCGGACCGTAACCATATGGATCATATGGAGGGAACGGTTCTTTCGGTACCACAAGAGCGGCGATGAAGTAAATTAACAACGTTGTGCCTCCGGTGGCGAAAATACTGATAACAAAGATGATCCGCAGCAGTGTAGAATCCATTCCAATATTTTCAGATATGCCACCGATCAGACCAGTCATCATTCGGTCACGCGTTGAGCGGTATAATTTGCTCATTTGCTTTCTCCTTTCGTTTACTTGTAACCTCTGCCGCGATCTGGATTGATAACATACGGATCAGCGTAGTGGGGTTCTCTTGGTACAATCAGTGCAGCAATGAAGTAGATGAATAGTGATGTACCACCCGTTGCGAAGATACTGATGAAGAAAATGATCCGTAGCAGCGTGGTACTTAATCCCAGATTTTCAGATATGCCGCCGATCAAACCTGTCAGCATACGATTTCGCGTTGAGCGGTATAATTTATTCATGGTGACTACTCCTTTTTATCGTTATTGAGCTTTTGCTTCAAACGCTCCAATTCTTTGTCCAGCATAGAGGATGACATGCCTCCCGATAATCCCGAACCTTCTTGGCTCATGCGCCGGATGTCCCGGAGACTCTGTGCCTCGTATTCAAGATCAGAGACCTGATCATCCAACTGGTTAAACATACGAGGTACGTTTTGACCATTGTAATTTCCACGTTGATTCATTCGCTGCTGCAGCTGGATGGTTTGCATCCGGGCGTAATAATATTGGCGTTTACTGTATACATTCTGATACTCTGCCTTCAACTGGTGAATCTGATCATCAAGCTCCTGCAGTGCGGCAGCACTTTGTGTGTACAGCTCATTGTATTGATCCATCTTCTCCTCATGCAGAATCTTCTCCTGCAAAGCCAGCTTGGCGAGATGTTCCTCTCCAGCCTTCAAGGCCATGGATGCTTGTTCTTCCCGTTTGTTCACCATTGCTGCGGCCTGATCAGCCTGCTGTTTCATTTGTCTTGTATGACTTGCATACTGGTGACGAAGCTTCTCAGCTTCTCCAATGTCTTGGCGGGTCGAGACCAGAAATTGATCAATCAATTTAACCGGGTCCTGACTTTGTTCCAGATGTTCGTTCAGAGTAGCTACGGTAATATCCCGCATTCGACGAAATACACTCATTAGGTTCTGTCCTCCTTTTCCTTAGTCGTGGAACTTTAGTAACGGCGATAGTTGTTACGATTGTTACCCAGCATCGAGATACCCCAGACGATTAATGCAATGGCGATAATCGGTCCGATGAGCCAGGAGAGTTTCCCCACCAGCGAGAGAATACCGATGACAAGCACGATCCAGCCGAAGACTGCGTTACCTTGCTTGACTCCGTAATATCCCAGTGCAATCATCAGGATCGGAATCAGATAACCCATCAGGTGTCCAAGCAGCGGGGTCAATTTTCCGAATAAAAGCAATGCTCCCAGCACGATTAACACGATTGCCCAGCCATTTCCTTTGTTCATTCTCATAATTGTTCTTCACCACCCTTTCCGTTTTGCTAATGATTTGTTTTAAGATTTGTTCATTTAGCTCATTTGCTTTGTTGTTTGTTTCCGTGTTTCTTGTTCAACCTTATGTCTTTATTCTAGGGGATTCTGTTATTTTTCAAAACAGACCGTGGACGGTTTTTGATCCTAGACTCAGGTCGGGGTTCCTCTTGGACCTTGGACTGTCCTTTTAGAATTACTTTTTTATCCAAATAAACAAAATTTAAGTTGTTCTAATTGAGAGCGTTTACTAAAATAAAGATAAACCTACTATTTACGCCAAGGAGTGGACTTGTGGGAAAATTAAGTTATCTTCATAAAATGATTATTTTCGGCCTGCTGTTAAGCACCGTACCCATTCTTTTGACGGGAATTTCCGCTATAGTGTACTCTTCCAGCCAGAATGAGCTGCACCGCACAGAAGCAAACAAGCAGCTGCTTGAACAAATACAATCCAATGTAGAACACAAGCTGGCTACAGTCAGCTATATGCTGGATCAGGCTGTCCGCTCTCCAATCACACGCCGTTCCCTTACTGATCCTGCTTTGCAGCAACGAAGAAACCCGTTACAGGCAGCCGAGCTCCAAACCGAGTTTCAGCATATGAGGTCCTGGGAGCCGATGCTGGACATTATGCTGGTTAATCAGTCCCAGAACTGGCTTATTGATCATGCGGGCTTGTATGCGAATACTCGCTTTCCATTATCTCTGCCGATGAAAGATCTCATTACAAATACGTTAACCTCGGGATGGCAGCTTGCACCATCATCTATTTTCAGTCATGAGAACAGCAGCGAGAATACCCCTTCCGAGACAAGCTGTAACTATCATATTGCTCTTGCAAGAACAGTTCCTGATGTCGCTCACTCATCCAATGCAGCTCTAGTGGCTGGAATTCCAGCTTGTTACATGCAAAACCCATTGGGTCAATCTGTTGCAAGTGAGTCATCTGCCTCCGGTCTCATCATTATTAACCGGGATCAGCGGATCATTGCTCACCCGAATGCCGCGTATATCGGACAACCTTTATCCGCTTTGGGACTGAAGGATGGAAATAAAGGCACATCGATTGAAACCTTGGTACCTGTGACTTATTCGGATGCTTTTGCGAAACGTGAAGTGCGTTTTGCCGATACGGACTATTCATTGATTTATACTCCCTCAACGTTAAAGGGATGGACGTATATTCTCATCTCTCCCGAGAACACGTCAACCAAGGATTATATCCAAATCGGTTTTCACACGCTTTATATCAGCCTAGCTATGCTTTTACTTTCGCTGCTGCTCGCTTGGGTTGGCTCCAGGCACATGCTCGTTCCGATCAAACGTATTCTTGCTCTATTGGGTGATCACATGAGCGTTAAGGGGAGCGGGCATACCGTCTCGCTGAACCAGAATGTAGTGAGTCAGCCTGATGAGCTTGAACAGATTCGGCTGGGTGTCACACGTTTATCCGATGCGCGTTCCCGGTTGGAATGCACATTAAATCAGCATCAGGGCCAGATACGCACATATTATATGCTTCAATGGTTTCAAGGCCGGACTTGCCCTAATACCATGCATGAGACATTACGCGAACAGGGCTATGTCACACAGCTTTCAACATGGCAACATATTGCCGTTATTGCACTGCAGCCCGAACTGTTGAATCATGAAAGATATACGATGGAAGATCGTTCCCTGCTTTTATTCGCGCTTCAGAACATTTTGGAGGAAAGCATTAGACCGGATCAACAGTTGCTCCCCATTGTTATGGAGCAGAACGTTGTAACGGTGGTGGGCACAAACGAGGAAGATAAGACGGTGTTCTCAAAGCAGCTTTTGCTACGAACAGAGCAGCTGCAGCTGCAGATCCATGAGGTGCTTGACTTGAAGGTAAGTATCGGCTTGAGCCAGCCACATCTATTCATGGATCATATCCCTCAAGCCTATAACGAAGCTATGGATGCCTTGAAGCATCGAATGCGGCTTGGCGCTGGTATTATTGTTCAATACGGGCAATTTGATCTGATTTCCACAGCATGGGCTATGACTTACCCTGAGGCGCTGGAGTATTCCCTGCTTCAATCTATTCAACAAGCAGAAGAGACTGCAGCTGCTGCACAATTGACTGAAATGATGCAGACGGTATTTTCGCTTGAATGCACCCCGGAAGAGTATCAGGCTGCTCTAATGAGGCTGTTGACAAGAGTCCTGCAAGTGGCTCAAGAATCGGGAGTAAGACTCTCACAGATCAGTCCAGGCTCTCGTTCCCTTTTTCAGGAGCTGCATAACTTACAGTACGCCGCAGAGATCGAGCAATGGTTCTATCGAGAGGTGATTCTGCCCGTTATGGATATTTTCAGAGAAAGACAGTATGCACAATATCAGAACATTTCCGAAAAGATGATTGCCATGATCCAGCAAGATTATGATAAAGATTTAACCCTCGAGGAATGTGCTGAACGTCTCCATTACAACGCCAATTATCTAAGCAGTGTTTTTCGTAAAGAAACCGGTGCCTCCTTTAGCGAGTACCTAACCAGATATCGGCTAAATATCGCCAAAAGATGGCTGGATGAGAGTGAATGGACGGTAAAAGAAATCGCAGAGCGGCTCCGGTACACGAATCCACAGAACTTCATCCGCTCCTTTCGCAAGTGGGTGGGTATGACTCCCGGAAGATACCGGGAGCGCAAACAGCATCCAGAACGGGCCGTTAAAGGTTAACAGTGATCCAATATGGAGTGACTAGTATACAGGGAAAAGGAAAAGATCTCATCAGAGCCAATATTACCGACAGCCTGCTGTTCATTCTCTGTAGACCACACCGCTTCTTCATCCAGGTCTACACGTCTATCTTTTGACAGCAGGCACGGTTTTCATATGTGCTTGTTCCAGATGAATAAGCATTTTTCCAAACCTTGCTCCACGTGAGAACGGGACTACGCCTGCTTGATATGTTTCACGAATATATTTCTCAGCTTTACTTACAGCTGCTGCATCAAATGGCATATCATACGTGTGCAGCCATTCTGGCAGCTTTTCAATTAATTCTTCCACTGTAATCTCAAAATCATTTATTTCTCTCGTAACAATCATTGTATATGAATAGCCTTTAAGGTAAAGCAGCTGCTGAAGGTATGCCATATCTCCTGCGTTATATAGAACCTCCATGCCAAGCACCGTTCTTAGCTCATCCATAAGCGTATGCTCCTTGGTACCCGCCATCATGCTAACATAGACATATTTCCGGGCACAGCTTATGGCTTGCTCAATCGTTTCCCAATCCGACATCGCCGGGCACATCGATGCAAAGACGATATCGTATTGTTTCTCCCAGCCTTTTTCCTGAATAGATATCTCTTCGAATCGATCCGATACGATCGTAATGTTATTTTGCAGCTCAGCAGGGATCGTTTCCTTCATTAACGAGACAAGCAAGGCAGAAGGCTCAACTGCAGTGACTACAGCACCCTTTTCTGCAAATGGAATCGTGAAAATACCAGAGGCCGCACCTACGTCAAGGACCGATGCTCCTTCAAACGTTACCCCCTGATTTTCAATCCATCCCATAATGCGTGCTGCACGTTTCTGACCTTCATCGGTGAACGATTGGGCGTGATAATTACGAGCCCAACGCTCAAAAACTTCCTCTGTATCAAAGGGGGCGCTTTTTTTCTGATACCTTGAACTTCTGGGACGTGTCTTCCAGGCTTTTTCCCACACACCGAGGTCAAACAAAATCTCTGTATTTGCTGTTAATGGCTGAATCGTCAGCTTCTACACATCCTTTCAATTTAAAGACTTAATATATCTACAATATATCGAATAGAACTAAACGTCAACTTTCCATGTTACTGCTGATCAAACGCGAAAGTAACCCCAGTCAATTTTTCTGATACTTCCCATAGCCTGTGTGATACATTCGCATCATAAAGCCTGTTGATGATTGGGTCAATTGTCGGATATCCTTTTCTCCCTCCACGCCCATCTGGACCGATATACTCTCCGCCTTTTATGTTTGGAGAAGCTGCACTGTACAACGTTGGCAATGCTCCCATATGTGCTGGTTGCGTTCCAAGATATGTAAGCAGACGCATGAAAGGATTGGCACGCTTGCCCGAACCAAATGACATCAGATTGGTGTTAGAAAACCCAGGGTGGCAGGCTACACTAACTGTGCTCAGACCTTGCTCTGCCAGCTTGTTATTGAGTTCTCTTGCAAAGAGCATATTCGCCAGTTTACTTTGCACATAGAACTTCCAGCTGTTATATCCTTTCGCTCCATCCAGATTATCAAAATCAATTCTTCCGTTATGAGCAGCGATGCTACTCAACGTTACAATACGGGAAGCGGGAGTTGAAAGCAGCCTGGGTAAAAGTAAACCGGTCAGTGCATAATGTCCCAGATGATTGCTTCCAAATTGAGACTCAAAGCCATCCTGTGTCAGACGATATGGTGTATTCATGATGCCAGCGTTGTTGATCAGAATATCAAGAGAGGTGTACCGCTGCATAAATGTTGCAGCAAATGCTCTGACACTCTCCAGATCGGCAAGATCCAGTTGCATCAATTCCGCCTGCACTCCAAGCTGAATAGCTTTAATTTTGGCGAGAGCCGCCTGACCCTTTTCCATATTCCGAACAGCCAAGACCAATGTTGCATTCTTCTCAGCCATCGCGATGGCTGCCTCTAATCCAATTCCGCTATTTGCTCCAGTAATGACCACGGTTTTGCCAGAACAATCCGGCATGTTGCCCTTCGTCCAGACGCTACTCATTCCTCTTGCCCCCTATAGTATAAAAGATTGACGTATTCACATGAATCAAGTATAAAAGTTTATATGTGTCCAGTACACACGGAGAGCCCCAAAAGGGGCTCTTTAATGAAGTTCAGCATGGGACTTGAGGAATTTTTTTTTTTTTCAATCTTCCATGTCCTGGTTTGAAGTTTAGACCTGCTAGCTTGAGCGAAATATCTGTGGGCCACGCGGTACAAGCCCTTGGGAATCAGACTCCAACGTAATCGCAACTGAATCAAAGCTCCATTCATGGTTGCCCACAGGGACTGAAAGCACAGCAAGCCCTATCTGATTTTCAACTTTCAACTTACCGGCACTTTGCTGCTCCTGATCCTTGTTCAGCCATACTTGATAAACCTGATTCTGTTCTGTCTGTGGAGGATTGAAGAGATATACGACAAACTGCTGATTCTTTCCACTACCTACAATGCAAGCCAAACCATAACTGCTCTCTGAATCAAGTGATTCAAGCTTCATCACCTTTTGAATCTCGGACACTGGCAAATCAAACGAATTTTGTAATGTTACGGGCTGCTCGGCACGCTCTCGATACAAAAATATATTCCCAAGCAAACTGGCCCCCAGCACAATGAGTAAAGAAGCTGCCGCGACCCTTACCTTCCATCTCGCAAAACGCTTGTTGCTTCCATTGCTAAGTCCATGAGTCGGCAGAGAGGACTTCTCCTGCTGCACTTGTCCCCACGCCGCTTCCATAACCTGTTGCTTTAGGTCGGCTGGCAGCTCTACTTGCTCCATCTGCATTGGAATCGCCTCCCAGCCTATCCGTAATTGTTCAAGTTCAAGCTTACATGACTCACAATCCGCAAGATGCCTTTCAAACACAATACCTTCTTCCGAGAAGGGATCTGATAGATACTCCAGCATATATGAACAGACCATACTTGACGCCATTACCACCCGTCCCCTCCCGCAAGCAGATGCTTACGCAGTATTTTCAGTGTCTGGTGCAGCCGGCTTTTAACTGTGCCCAAGGGCTCCTGGTAGTGCGCAGCTAACTCACTCAAGCTGTATCCTTGCCAATAAAAATGCTCCAGCAATTCAAGCTGCTGCTGTGACAGAAATGCACGCATTCCTTGGATTTGCTCCTTCAGCAATTGTTTTTCAACTTGATTTTCTACCGATAACTCAGTATGTTCTGCAACACTTTCCAGCTTCTTCACCGTATCATAAGACACCACTTTGCTCGACTGACTGCGTTGTTTACGCAGCCAATCGATCGTCAAATTACGCGTAATCGTAAGTATCCAATTTCTGAACTGGCCCTTATCGGGGTCAAACTCTGCCTCTGTCGTCCATATCCTGACAAATACAGACTGTACCACCTCTCTTGCCCCTTCCTCCTGATGAAGAGACCTGCAGGAAAAAGAGTAAACCAGAGCAGCATAACGATCATATAACTCGGATAGTGCTTCTTGCTTTTTTTGTTTAATCAGTAAAATGAGCTGATAATCGGAATACTCCTGCATTAAAAAGTCTCCCCTCCCCCTGTCAGAACACCGTAATTTCGTGTTACTTGGAAAGGACTTTAATTACTGCTTTCATACTCGGATGGGCTCCACAGTAGTAATTAATATCGCCCGCTTTTTTAAACGTAATGACTGATTTCTTTCCCTCAGCGAGCATACCTGTATCAAATGAACCATCTTCCGCAACAGCAGAATGCTCAACCTGATCCTTATTCACAAACTCCACACGATCACCGACCTTGATTTTCAGTTCTGCAGTTTGAAACATAAAGTTGGAGATTTCAATGACATAGGTTTTACTCTGCCCTTGCTTGGCATCTGCAACTTTCTTCTTATCTTTAGAAGATTTAGAGCTTTCGCTTTTTTTCTTGGAAGGTTTCACAGTCTTTTTACCTGTTGTATCTGATTTCGGAGAGGCATGATCCTTGTGAGCCTCCATCTGGTTCGAAGACATATGCACCATTGATGCTGAAGCATCTGCTGCTGCCAACTGCGGCAAACCTAGGCAGACTCCCAATACCATAACCATCGATACAACCTTTACTCGTTTGTTCATTTTTACTTCCTCCTAATAATAATATTAATATTGCACTGCATACATACAAACATAAGAAACGAAGGAAACCTGAATTCGGTTTGATGTTCTATGTATTTTAGAAAAAAACAAAAAGAGATTCTCAGATTATATCTGAGAATCTCTTTATCAATACCGGCGAGAGGACTCGAACCTCCACGGTTTCCCACTCGATTTTGAGTCGAGCGCGTCTGCCATTCCGCCACGCCGGCTTATTTAATTGTAGCATATCCGGTAAATATGCTGGAGGCGCCACCCAGATTCGAACTGGGGATAAAGCTTTTGCAGAGCTGTGCCTTACCACTTGGCTATGGCGCCTTATTATGGAGCGGACGACGGGAATCGAACCCGCGACCCTCGCCTTGGCAAGGCGATGCTCTACCGCTGAGCCACGTCCGCATAATGGCTGGGGATATAGGATTTGAACCTATGCATGACGGAGTCAAAGTCCGTTGCCTTACCGCTTGGCTAATCCCCATTAGATAACAAAGGGGCGATCGAGGGGAATTGAACCCCCGAATGCCGGATCCACAAACCGGTGCGTTAACCACTTCGCCACGATCGCCATATAGAAAACATTCATTAAGATTTAATTGGCAGGGGCAGCAGGAATTGAACCCACACCAACGGTTTTGGAGACCGTTGTTCTACCTTTAAACTATGCCCCTATAAAACTGGTGGAGGATGATGGATTCGAACCACCGAACCCGTAAGGGAGCAGATTTACAGTCTGATGCGTTTGGCCACTTCGCTAATCCTCCAGGATTAAATGGTGCCGGCGAGAGGACTTGAACCCCCAACCTACTGATTACAAGTCAGTTGCTCTACCAGTTGAGCTACACCGGCATATTAAATTTTCTGTAAAGGTGGCTCGGGACGGAATCGAACCGCCGACACGAGGATTTTCAGTCCTCTGCTCTACCGACTGAGCTACCGAGCCATAATAAAGTCTAAGCTAGAGTCGCTACACTTTATCCAGGGCATCAGTGCCATCCAGCAGATGTAGTGAACAACTTCCCTCATGTAAAGCTTAAATGGCGGAACCGACGGGATTCGAACCCGCGATCTCCTGCGTGACAGGCAGGCATGTTAGGCCAACTACACCACGGTTCCATATTACTTTCGATTAAGAAAGTTACTATTGCGGGGGCAGGATTTGAACCTGCGGCCTTCGGGTTATGAGCCCGACGAGCTACCGGGCTGCTCCACCCCGCGTCGTTATTAAAGTTATATGGTGGAGGCTGAGGGGATCGAACCCCCGACCCTCTGCTTGTAAGGCAGATGCTCTCCCAGCTGAGCTAAGCCTCCGAATCAACACATTTAAGATCTTATCACACATTAGATGTCTAAGTCAACATTTTTTTCTTTGGGGTTCTCACCCCTTCTTGTAGCAACAGGTATTGCTATGACCCGTAGGGGATACTATCACTTCGTTAGAGACTGCGAAGCAGTTGCTAACGATGTTGATCCTCCGACGAACCTTTGGGATTCTCACCCACTCTTTAGTTATTAAAATAACTATGACCCGTAGGGGATTCGAACCCCTGTTACCTCCGTGAAAGGGAGGTGTCTTAACCCCTTGACCAACGGGCCTTGCTAAAGAATTATGGCGGAGAGAGAGGGATTCGAACCCTCGAGACGCTTGTGACGCCTACACGATTTCCAATCGTGCTCCTTCGGCCAGCTCGGACACCTCTCCATGGCTCCCCGAACAGGACTCGAACCTGTGACAACTCGATTAACAGTCGAGTGCTCTACCAACTGAGCTATCAGGGAATATGCATTCAGAGTGTTGTTCTCTGAAAACTAGATTCGAAACGAAACGCTCGCAAATTAGACTTGCATATTTGGATAAGCCCTCGACCGATTAGTACTGGTCAGCTCC
>NZ_BMFU01000006.1 GCF_014639235.1 Paenibacillus silvae
CAAGCGAATGCACGGGGCGCTAGGTTATCTTTCTCCTGCTCGTTTTGCAATGAAATTTACGGACAAATCCGCAGCGTAGTGTCTACTTTCTTGACATAGGTCCACCGGGACTTCTAGATCAATTCAGGCTATGTAATCGTTGATGGTCACGATTGTTTTTTGGTCTGATAAGCATGCATGGCCGCCTGAAATTGATTCAATGCTTCCTGATATTCAAGTCGATCCTTGTCATTAGAGGCAAGCTGCTTACGCATCTTCAGGTCATCCTGCAATCGCTGTACCAGATCTTTGATCTGATCATTCGGATTCGAATGAGCTGGCTTGGGCAAAGCTTCCGTTCCAGTCTGCACGGTCAGTTCTCCTTTACTATCCACTTGACCAATCGCTACCTGATTCAATGTGATGTTAAGCTTGCGAAGTTCTTTTTTTACCCAATCCTCACTTACTCCAGCATCCTGAAGAGATTCTGGCAAAATATTTCCATCCATGATTATCGTTCGCGGCTCCTTTTCCGACGAAAGACGATAACCTAGCAAATCAGCGGTAAGCGGCTGATATTCCTTTTTTAACATGACACTGATATCCCCGCTCTGCTCCATTATAGCAAATTCCACATCGGCAACCCGGAACACATCTTTTTTGCGAAGCTGCTCCAGAAATTCATCAATGGTCAGCCTTTCCTTCTTTAGATTCTCTTGAATAACGGCTCCATTTTCAATAAGAATCGTTGATCTTCCGTCCACAATGTCCCTGAATTTTTTACTTTTCATCGTCAGAAACTCCGCGGCTGCGGAGACAGCAACCCACACGAACACCGCAAGAAATCCCAAGTACCAGCTTGTGTCTGTATCCAGTGATATGTATCCAACGAGGTTCCCCAAGGTGATGCCCGTAATATACTCAAACAAAGATAGTTCTGATATCTGCCGTTTTCCTAAAATCTTGGTGATGAGAAACAACATCGTTACCGCAGAAAGTGTTCGTATCATAACCTCTAACCATTCTGGCATGTCGCACATCCCTTTCCTGTGGAGCCTTATTCAGATAAGGCACATCCAGTAATGAAGGTTATAATTACCACGCAAAGCCGATTGTATGCAGCAACATTATAAAATTACAAAGGATTTCTTTAAACTGGTGTGTTCTTTCGCTATAAGAAGTATCAGCAACGGTTATATAGAATACTTCAAAATCTTCGTATTTTTCAAAGCAATGTCACTAGTAACAATTCGTGCAGCATCAAAATAGGCACGTTCAGCTGCAATTGTACTGGCCCAAAAAAAGGATCTAAAAAACCTGTCAAATTTTTGAGGATAGGAGATCTTAACCAAAGCATGAGCTATAGCAGGTCTTACAGCCCCACTACTAATTTTTTTTCATAAAGTAATTAATAAATTTATCTTAACGCCTTTTACCGGAACAAAGGTTAATAAATATCTATAATTTTTTTGAATGAACGATCTACTTTTCTCAATATAGGCATATATCCCTAAAAAAAATATAACATAAGCCCTTTTAAAGGGTGATTATGTTATATTTTAGGTATTTTTATATATTTAAAATGAATAATACTACTTATTCTATTTTTTTAGAAATATATCTTATAATATCTTCAATTTTAGAGAATTTGAAATTATCCAAATATTCATCGTCAAATTCAAAATCAAACTCATATTCAAGCTCTACTACAATGTTAATAAATTTCAATGAATTGAGACCCAGATACTCTAATGTATCTTGAGCAGCTCCAATTCCCCCTGCACCTGCCACACAAACATACCTGCTCATTATCTCTAAAACTTTACTTTTTAAATCAGCATTTATTAAGATCGTCGAATGAATCACTGAAGCATCCTCCTTGACTCTCTCTCGGCTGTTTGTGACTCGTATAACTCTTTTCGATATATACTTGGTGATTTTGAAAAAGATCGTTTAAAAATGGAACTAAACTGAGATAAACTTCTGTAGCCTACAGTAGTTGCTATATCTTTAATTGTTCGATCTGTATGCTCCAATAAATCTTTTGCTTTTTTTATTCGCAATTGATTCATAAAGTATATTGGTGAAATGCTAAACACCTTAGAATACATATTACTCAGATATGTCGGATGTACACCTGCCAAATCAGCCAGATCTTGTAGAGTGATTTCACGATAATAATTTTTTCTTATGTATCTATTGACCATAATGAGTCTTAGATCCATTTTCTTATCCTTGAAGTCCGTAAATTTATTATCATTGAAATCTAAACTATCATCTTGGAATTTTTTTAGCGTTTCGATAATTCTTTTTGACAGCAATTCATTTGATTTACCCAATTTTATAACCGTTCGAAAAGGATTAGGGTTAAAATTTACTCTCAAAGATTTAAAATTGGCTGTTTGAATAACTCCTACAAATTGAAAACTGGATAACTCAATCGGTTGTAAATCAATATTATTAATATAAAACGAACCATGAGAGTATTGAATAACTACGTGTGTATTCCCAGAATACACAGTTTTAGTCCGATTAAAGCAAATTTCTACTTTTCCTTTGGTGAAGAAATACAGGTAATCTCCCTTGGTCAAGGCCCATTTTTCAATTTCTCCAGGAAATATAATAATTCTCTCCTTAATCGATTTGATTCGAATCATACTATTTCCCATCCAGTATATCTTGCATTCCTGGTAAATACATCCATAAATTTGTAAGAGCCGATCTCCAATTATCTTCTGTAAAATCTTTATGATAGACCCTGTAATAGGTCGCATATCTTATTTGATCTGATATATTAGGTCCCCCTTCATGTATCAGCTGATAATGTGAAATAATTAAGTCACCTGCATTTCCAGTAATTTGTACAGGATCTGGAAGACTTACATGATCAGAGTAATGCTGTCTAGAAAACGATTCATCAGTGAACAAAATATCTGGTCCCTTTTCTTTGAAATACTTCTCATATAGTTGATGAGAGCCTGGATATACTGTGAAATTACCCATATTTTCTTCCGGTACATCTCTTAATAATACACCTGCTAGTAAAGTGAAGTTTTCCACCAAACCCTCATTCACTTTTAATATTCCATCCATATGTGGAGTGTACTTTACTGGAAGTTCCTCATAAGTTGGAAAGCGTAAGGCAATTTGAGATCCATAATAATCAGCTAAATTACCTTCACCAATTAAAGACTCTATTAATGACCAAGCTGGCGATTTTCTTAGTAGATCAGTTATTACTGGTGAGTTAGCAAGTTGATCGAAATAATTAGAACCTGTATAATCCGGTGACACATTGCCTTTTCCCATAGTGTGGTTGATCGCCTTCAGTGCTTCTTCAATCATTATTTTTGGCACTACTCCGGGAATACGAACATATCCCCTCTCAAAAATATCCATTTTTTGATAATAATTCAATTTCATAATCAAAACTCCTTTATAATTAGATAATAAAAAGCCAAAAATGGACTAAGGTAGCTGAATAAATCGTTCCGCTATTCCTCTACCATCATTGGTGCAATGCATACATACTTTCTCTCTGATACCTTCTAACAATCTTCCCCTTAAAGAAACCGCCCTATCTGAATTATAAATATCAAATATAGTTTGCTCTTTACAATTGCCTAGTACATATTGGCTATGCTGGTTGTAGTATGAGACAGTGTTACAACACATTGTTACACAACCGTTATAGTCTATTGTAAAAGAAGTTAACGGTTGAAAGCATGGGCCAGAGCCAACTTCTTTCTTGACATTTTCAACTATCTCTCCTCTCGGATATCCTATATCCGCAAAGTTTTTAGCCTGTATGGTGAGAACGTCAAATTTCGAATCCACTGTGACATATACGCAAGATGACTCTGTCGTAACAAACTTACCTTTGAACCCTCCGATTCTCTGATTTATTAATAATATTTTATTTTTTATATCGTCAATTGTATAGCTTGAATAATTTTCCAAATGGCATTGTAAATACAATTCATTAAGACCCGATTGTTGTATTCTACTTAAGTACTGTGGATCAAGATAGTCACCGTTTGAACTTGTGGCCAAAACTGCATCTGGAAGCATTCTTCGTGCATAAGAAATTCTCTCCAGAATCATATCATTCTTAAATGCGAAGGGTTCGTTGTACCTGTGAAAAGTCATCAATCGATCATAGTTTATAGAATTCAACTCATCTACTATCTTCTTAAATATTTCGTAAGGCATCATATTTTTTTCTGTAATTCTGTCTACGTGATAGTTAATACAATAACTACATCTCCGGTTACAGAAGGATGAATTTTCTATCTCAACAATACAAATATTATCTTTAAAATTTTCACTCAACATCAAACTACTCCCTTATATTGTTATCTAAATTATTCATTGAAAATTCAACTATCCAATTGAGCGTTACATCAATTACTTCCTTAGCCCATTTTTTTTTCGAGAATACATGATTAGCTCCTTTAACATGAAAAACTTCTGAGCCACTATTCTTAGTTATAAGTCGCTCAATTTCTTGAATCATGAAATTATTCAGAAATTCATCATCACTGCCTAACACACAAATTTTTGGAATAGTAGAATTATGTAAAATATCTAGAGTCTCTTCTTCCTTTAATTCCTTCAAATATTGCGAATTCATCCACAGCCCTTGGAATGGATATACTAATTTTTGTGATTTAGGATGGCGGACTATTCTCGTCTTGCTTATATTGATCGTATCATTCTCTGAATTTGCTTCTTGAAACAAGTTAAAAAACACTGGGCTCCAAAGAATTAAGGCATTCACGTCTTCTGTAGACTCCGATGCCCTAATTACAACTTTTGCGCCATCACTGAATCCTAATAAAATGATTTTGTGTTCTTCCGTATTAAAACACCCTTTAAAGAAATGAATTATTTCTAATACATCCCCAACTCTTCCATCAATAGTAACATCCCAAAAATCACCCCCACTTTGACCTTGACCTGTGTAATCAAATCTAAATACCATTACCCCACACTGCTCTGCTATACGACCTGCTTCAATTCCTATTCGATTGACATCGGCCCTAGTCCCACCTAGACCGTTGCAGATTATCACTATAGGAGACCCTTTCGATCGGATCATTGGCATGTGGAGCATACCCATAATAAATTTATTATTGGAGTTGATTTGAATCGGAATAATCATTTATTTCACCCACTTATTAATCTTATCAACAACAAGTCTCATTATCTTTTCTTGCGCGTAAGGACTACGTGGAAGATATCTGACCCTGCCCTTCCAAAAGCGCACCTCACGCACGAAATCTTTTTCGTTGTTTATTATCAGAATGTTTTCTTTAAAATTCTCTAAAGATTCAAACGGGTTATATGTCGTAAGCTGCTCGATAAGTTTGATGCTTAGCTCCCTCCCAAGCATATTACCTCTATCAGCCCCCATGGCCCCCATCAAAGATAAGTCTTCTACTTCATCATCTAATAAATTAGCCTTAAAATTACTCTCAAGTCGGCTTGCATCAATTTTCCCTTCATCACAAAAGAGATCTATTTTAAATTGAGAAGGATGAATAAGATATGGGTATATGCAAATAAAACCTAAATTAGATCTTCCCCCTAAAACATCAGCTGCCAAGACACCAGCTAATCCATGTCCTATACAAAATACATATCCATTGTTTCTTTTTGTAACATACTGAAACGAATTATAAATATCTTCCCGAATCGATTCTAATGTAACGTCGTCTATGTTGCCTGAGCTATCGCCATGCCCTCTAGGATCAATTAGATATACAGTAAGTCCACTCCTACCTAATAAACGAGCAAGTCGGCTCATAAAGTAATCTATATCACTTGAGGAATTAGTAAAACCAGCAAACAAGATAGCACAATCATTATTTAAATCAGAGCCTTGATGTATCGAAACCGATAAAGCATCATATCTATTAACAATCCAACTTTGGGCTAGCATTAAGAGCCTCCTTCCCAACCAAATATAATAATTATGCAATTCGTTTTCAGATGTTAACGTTTCCATTTAACAAGAATGAGAACACAAATAGAGAACACAGAAGCAGTAAGCACCTGTAATATCCTCATTACTTATAAGTAATAAATTGTTATTATAGCTATAGATTATCAGGCATATGGTTTTCAAATTCAATAGTATCTGTAATATATCAACACCTAAAAATAATTAACTTTACAACAGAATTCATTTAAATGGTGGATTGTTGTAGAAACACAGGTGAGAATTTTAACATTCATATCAGAAGAATTGAACATAACCACACGTATCTTAGTACATAAGAATAAATCATGTAATTGGATTCCCTCAACAGAGAAAGAGTTCAGGCAATCCAAGCCTAAATTCCAATTCTCTACCGATACCTATCCAGAAAACCCGGATCACTCAGTAGCATCCAACAATTTTTGGTTCGACATTTATGTGAGCCTCCGCATTAATGCGGGTGGCGGTACCGGCATCGAAACTTGGATCCATGACAATACAAGCAGCTATACCACTTCATTAGCCAACGCTGCTACCAATGCACTGGTTGCTGCACTGGGCAAGACCATTCGTGGGGTGAAGAAAGCGCCAAGCCAACGTGGCGGGACGAATATCCACGTCATTGATCCTAAAAATACTAAAGCATGGGCCATTCTCCTCTGAAATGCTGTTTATCGATACCGCATCGGATCGCAATACGTTGGTTGCTAATAAACAAACGTGTGCCCGCGCAATTGCTAACGGGATCAACAGCTTTGCCATGACTCTACCTCCGATTTAATTCGTAATTCAAAAAAAGATTAAGAACTTAACCATTCTTGATCTTTTTTTGGTTTTTTGTCTAAGTAATTTTTTGACTCAAGGTTGTATAAAGGTCCTTTACTTTTCCTACATAGTGAAGAGGAAATAATCCACTTCAAATAAAAGTTAAACAGAGAGGATGTATTATTTATGGCACTTAATGGTTACAAGGTTTTCGTTGATCCCGGGCATGGCGGTAAAGACCCGGGGGCTGTAGGCGGCGGGTATACGGAGGCAGCAATCGTACTGGATATCGGTAAGTTTCTGAAGACCGAATTGGAGAAACTGGGTGCTACGGTCCAGATGAGTCGCTCCACTGATACCTATCCAGAAAACCCGGATCGCGCTAAAGCATCCAATAACTTTGGGGCCGATATTTATGTGAGTCTCCACATTAATGCGGGTGGCGGTACAGGTATTGAAACATGGATTCACGACAATGCTAGCAGCTACACCACTTCATTGGCTAATGCCGTCAACAATGCACTGGTTGCTGCACTGGGCAAGACCAATCGCGGGGTGAAGAAAGCGCCAAGCCAACGTGGCGGGACAAATATCCACGTCATTGATCCTAAAAATACTAAAGCATGGGCCATTCTCCCTGAAATGCTGTTTATCGATACCGCATCGGATCGCAATACGTTGGTTGCTAATAAACAAACGTGTGCCCGCGCAATTGCTAACGGGATCAACAGCTTTGCCATGACTCTACCTCCGATTTAATTCGTAATCCAAAAAAAAGATTAAGAACTTAACCGTTCTTAATCTTTTTTTGGTTTTTTGTCTAAGTAATTTTTGACTTCAGGTTGAATAAAGGCCCTCTACTTTTCCTACATAGTGAAGAGGAAATAATTCACTTCAAATAAAAGTTAAACAGAATGGATCCACGACAATGCTAGTAGCTACACCACTTCATTGGCTAATGCCGTCAACAATGCACTGGTTGCTGCACTGGGCAAAACCGATCGTGGGGTGAAGAAAGCGCCAAGCCAACGTGGTGGGACAAATATCCACGTCATTGATCCTAAAAATACTAAAGCATGGGCCATTCTCCCTGAAATGCTGTTTATCGATACCGCATCGGCCGCAATACGTTGGTTGCTAATAAACAAACGTGTGCCCGCGCAATTGCTAACGGGATCAACAGCTTTGCCATGACTCTCCCGCCAATTAATTAAAAACAAAAAAGGGACTAAGAACTTACAAGTTCTTAATTCCTTTTTTGTTTAAGTGTGTTATTATATTTTTAGAAAAAGGAGGTATATAATGAAAAAAATTCTTTTTATGTTATTTTTAGTCGTGATATTATCAGCTTGCAGTAACGGACAAGATTCAACGAACTCCTCAAATGCTCAAGAACCAGGAAATACAGATGCTTCTAAAATTGAGGAACTTCAGAATGAGAACAATTCACTTAAAGAACAATTGGAAAACAGCAAAGGCGCGACGGATGAGACAGATCTTGTCAATAGTTTAAGGGAGACACTTAATCTGACTTTCAAAATAATTTCTGCTATGGAAAATAAGGACTACGCGTATATTGAATCCGTATCTTCCTCCGACGTTGAAGTATCACAACAAAACAATTCCATTCTTTTAAAGAACGCAGAATCTACCTCAGAAGTTGCTTTTCTTAAAGAAATAAGTCTGGAAGAACTTGAATTTAGAGGATACAACCAAAAAGATAAAGATCACTTTATGCTCGCTTTAGCTAAAGTTATCACCACTAAAGGTTCTGAAGGTAACATTGAGTTGAATTTCGACTTTGTTCGCTCGAATAATGATGGTTGGCTCTTTAATGGTTTTACAACAAATTAAAACTCGTCTTAACTAAGAAGAAGATCATAAACGGAAATTCTCGTTTATGATCTTCTTCTTTTTATTAAATATTCATTTTTTTTGAGTATCCGAAGAATTTTTCTCAAATTCTCTCACCACCGATATTTCAGGTCATTTTAATACAAGAATACCTAGATCACGCTGGAGTACCAATATGGAATCACATACAATCTCAAGCGAATTCGTCGTGTCATGCAAAAGTACAACATCGTTTGTCCGATTCGAAAAGCGAATCCCGCACGTCGTACGGCCAAAACTACTAAAGAGCATTAAACCTGTCCTAACACGTTAAACCGAGCGTTTAAGCAAGGGATTGCAGGCAATGTACTATTAACGCCCGTTAGTTCAACGTTCTTTACCATTCACATAAATCTAATACTCACACTTTCTTTATCTGTCTAATTTAATAAATAGAGGTTAGATATATGGTATATACCAAAATAACGCTAAATTAGCGAATTATAATGGAGGCTATGTCTTATTTCTTCAACAAGATCTAGGAGTATAATAAGACCTCCATATAGAGGATTACTCTACTGGAGGTCTTATTAACTAATAATTAGTTGATATCCATTGAATTTTCTTCACTAGCTACTATCCTTTATCGAAGGACTTGTGAGGTATGATTCATCTTCTTCAATTCTGAAGTTAATAACAATCTCTCCATTTGTAGTCTCTAGCAAGACACCTAAATCTTCAAATGTGATATAACCTTCAGAATCTGAGGTTATATGAACATTCCCTAACAAAGTACCAATAATATCTCCTGCTATCTCAGCCACAATTCTTGCACCAGAAACAGGATCTCCATTACCATTAATAACTCTAAGGACTGGCTGGGCATCAAAGATTTCTCCATTAATTGCACTTGTTGAAGGAAGACTCACAAAGTCTAAAACTGCTTCTGACCTATCCGTTGAAATATTCAAAGTGATTACTTGTTGCTTATCAAATCCTTGAAGTTCAAAATTTAAAATATATGATCCTTCATCATCAAATGTTAAAGGAAGATATGCGATCCCTCCATTAAAGTTTATATCTTCAATTGTAGGATCAATAGTCACTTGGTTATCATTTGAAGTGTGATACTTAGTCATATTCAGTTTACTAATAGCATTATATGAACTGTCATGTACTCCATCAGCGCCATATACAGATAATGTCACTGTAACTTGGCCAGTGTCCATTTTGCTGCCATTATCCACTTCAACAGTGAAATATGATGGTAACGCAGCCAAGTTAAATGAATTAGATTCATTTAGGCCCGAAACCATTATAGGTATTAAACTATTGCTTAAGGTCCCGTCACCCAGTTGACCTTTATCATTTCGTCCCCAGGACCAGACCGTATTATCTGCTTTCAATGCCAGAGTAGAATACTCGCCTCCGGCTATAGTGCGTACTCCTGTTATCCCAGATAATTTTTTGGGAGAAGATTGGATCACCTCCGTTGTTCCATTACCCAGTTGGCCATAGTTATTCGTTCTTCCCCAGGCCCACACACTTCCGTCACTCTCCACGGCAAAACCACTACTCAATCCTACGCCAATAGATGTTATTTGGTTGAATCCTCCCAGTTTATAGGGGGCTGCAGTAGCTGTACTGTAGGCAAAGTTACTTCCCCACTCCCAGACTGTACCATCGGTAAGCAAAACTACTACATGATAGTCGCCTGCGGCAACCTGAGACACATTTTTAATGGTAGTGATTTCAATGGGTCTGGTTTGTTGTCCGAGTCCAGTTGCCCCTAATTGGTAGTAGGAATTGGTTCCCCAGCCCCATAACGTTCCATCACTTTTTAAAGCCATTGCATACTCTCGGCCCGCCGATAATGCACTGACCCCCGTCAACCCAGAGACTTGTACCGGTTTGGTCTTCAATACAGTTGTTCCATCTCCCAGTTGGCCTCGGTTATTTATCCCCCACGACCAAACCGTACCGTTACGTTTCAATGCGTAGCTGTTGTTGTTTCGCGCGGCAATGGCGATGATTCCTTCCAGTTCTGGTACTTGTACCGGAACAAGACTCGTAGTGGTATTCCCGGTTCCCAATTGCCCAGTCGTATTCAAGCCCCACGTCCAGACTGTCCCATCTCGTTTCAACACCATACTGTGATTTTCACCTGCAGCCACTGCAATGACATCACTCAAACCTTTAACTTGTACTGCTGTGGTTTGGTTCGTTGTCGTTCCATCGCCTAGTTGACCATAGGTATTCACTCCCCAGGTCCATACGGTACCATCAGCTTTTATCATAATGCTATGATTACTGCTTGTACTTATGAGACTAAGTGGGGTGCTTTCAAAATAAATTCCCTCTTGAGAGGAATTCTCAGCCTCATCCCTTGCGATTATCTTAATTTCATAAGATTTGTTTTGTTTTAGATTCTCAAAAGTATATTCTGTGTCTATAACTGTCGCTATATAAGTTGAATCTAAATAAACGTCATACCCCGTTACACCAACATTATCATTTGATGCAGCCCAAGATATTTTTATTCTTTTATAGTCTCTGATTAATGTTGTAATGTTTTTTGGTTGTGAGGGGGCTGTCTTATCTACCTTCGCCTCTCCAGAAACTATCTCGCTTTCATTAAAAACATTATCTAATGATTTTGCATAGACTTGATGTAGGCCTTCATTACTGATAATCACAGGTTCTTTATAGTCTACCCAATCTTCACTATTGTTAATTTTGTACTGGTATTTTTGGAAGCCACTGTCCTCATCCACTGCATCCAGTAAGGTTACACTGACAAACTTGTTCGTCCATTTCAAAGGCTCTACAACCATCTTCGGATTGGTAGGATTGGTTGTATCTACTTTAATCGTTTCCTCAAGTACTTCAGAGTCGTTTCTATTTTTGTCTCTTGCAAAAGATTTAAATTTATAAATGCCGGTTTCAGGCATATACAGGCGCTACCTTTTTTTATAATATTGTAAAGCTCTGTCATCCTGTCTGCTAATTCTGATTGCGGCTCCCCGCTGATGATTCATATCGGGTAGACGTCATATATAACATTTCTTAATAAAAAGTAGTAAAAAAACAATAACTATATCTTGTACGCCTTCATCGCTTTGAACAGCTCTTTGAAGGTTGGACGTTTACCGTACATCAGTACGCCAGTACGATAGATTTTGGCTGCAAGCCAGCCGAAGATCAGGATGGATACGGCCAGAATGGCAAGGGAGAGCAGAATCTCCCAGGTCGGTGCGACTCCTGCCCCGATCCGTACCAGAATCGCCGTTGGCGAGGTGAACGGAATGAAGCTTGCGATTTTTAACAATAAAATATTTGGTGTAGAAATGCTGAAAATCGCAATATAGAAGGACACCAGCGAGAGCATCGTAATTGGCAGCACAGCCTGACCAAGCTCTTCCGTGCGGCTTACCATCGAACCAATAGCTGCGAACATAACGGCATACAGGAAGTAACCCAGAATGTAGAAAATAAGCCCGTATACGATCACCGCTATATTAATGTCGTTAACACTCATATTAAGATCACCAAGCACTGCACGGTTGTGCGGTAGCATGATGTTACCGGCTACAACAGCTCCGAAGATACCGATCTGCAGCAGGCCTACCATGAAGATACCGATAATTTTGCCGAACATCTGACTGAGCGGAGACACACTTGTAATCAGAATTTCCATGATGCGCGAGCTTTTCTCGGCTGTAATCTCGGAAGCAATCATATTACCTGTCATCATTGTGGATGTGAACAGCAGGATGATCAAGAGATAGACTACGATGTAGTTAATCGGACTCATCGATTTTTCGGAACCCGCACCCGCTTCTCCTTCATCTGTGCTTAAACTCTGAGCAGTCAGCTTTACAGGTGTAGTGATCAGCGCCTTTTGTTCGGCGGTCAGCACATCCTTAACGACGACATCCAGCTTCACACTCTGCAAGGCCGCTTCAAGCGACGTTATAATCTGCGGTGAAATATCGTCTGAGGAATAGAGCACAGGCTTCGGGAACTCCTGTCCTTGTACCGTTTCAAGCTTCAAATAACCGTCGATTACACCTTTATTCACATCTTCTTTCAGCGCCGCTTCATCCTTATCTCCACCCATAATCAGACGATAAGCCTGATTACCCTGTGCAGAAGAGAAGTTCTCCAGCTTCTGTGCCACATCCTGCTGCTCTGTTGTCAGAACTCCAATGTTTACGGGATTACTGCCAGAAGCTCCGCCACCAATGGAGCCGCCATTAAATAAGGTAATGAAATATGGAACATTGAGTCCAATCGTAATTAAAAGTGCAAGTACAATGGTCGTGACCATAAACGACTTCGTTTTTACTTTGTTTTTGAACGTGAAACCTGTAATTGTGCCCATTTTATTCATTCGACTCACCTACCTCACGAATAAAGATTTGGTTAAGCGTTGGTTCCTTGATCTCAAAATGCTCTACGGTCGTCTGACTCATCGCTGTCTTCAGAATCTCCTGAGCCACCTCAGCCTGGCTGACATGGATCAGATATCCGCGTTCGTTGTGGTCCACGTGTTTTACACCTTCCAGCTGCTCCAAACCTTCCACCTGTCCGATCGTGCTGAGATATACCTGTTCACGTGGATAACGGCTTTTAATCTCCTTGATTTCACCCTGCACTACTGTGTTAGAGCGATGCAATATCGTGATCTGACGACACAGCTCCTCAACATGTTCCATACGATGCGTGGAGAACAGGATCGCCGTACCTTCATCACGCAGTTCCTTAACCGTAGATTTAAGCAGCTCCACGTTAACCGGATCAAGTCCGCTAAACGCCTCATCCAGAATCAGAATCTGAGGTCTGTGCACCACTGCTGCAATAAAACCCATCTTCTGCTGGTTCCCTTTGGATAACTCTTCAATCTTTTTATCGTAATATTCCGGCACTTCAAACCGCTTTAACCAGTATTTCAAGCTCTCATCTGCATCTTTGGCTTTCATGCCACGCAGGCGTGCCAGATAATTGATCTGTTCACTTACCTTTACTTTCGGATACAACCCTCGTTCTTCAGGCAAATACCCCATGATCTGCTGCAGTTCCGTGTTATAAGGCTTGCCGTTGTATAAAATGTTACCGCCATCCGGGTGAATCAGCCCCAGCACCATGCGCATTGTAGTTGTTTTACCTGCGCCATTGGCTCCGAGCAGCCCATAAATCTCACCCTCTTTGACATTCAGTGTTACTCCATTAACGGCTGTCTTGTCTGCATACTGTTTGACGACTTGCTTTAATTCCAATCGGTTCATTCAGAATCGTCTCCCTTCGGTTATCTCCACTGTACGGGTGCATACCCGGCAATCCAATATTCCAGCACTTCTCCCAGCTCCAGATTGCGAATCTGAAGCACCCGGTGATTGGACAACTCCAGCCTTTCCTGAGCCTCGCTCACCCGGGTTGTAATGACACGGATCAAGCCATTCTCTTCCCGAAAAGATTCCACAACCCCCGGAATACTCTCAGGCCGCAGGTCCCCTTCATACCAGATTTCCTTCCACTGCTCGAGCACAAGGTCCTTCTCTGCCATACCCAGAACCTGACCGCGATGCATCAATACGATATAGTCCGCGAGCCGCTTCACTTCATCTGCAATATGAGTGGCAATGAGAATGGTCGTGTCTCCACCTTCCATATAATCGCGGAACTGTTCAACCATGACCTTCCATGCAAAAGGATCAAGACCGGATGAAGGCTCATCCAGCAGCAGAAGCTTCGGACGAGCGGCAAGCGCCGCGGCAATCTCGAATTTCCGCCGTTCTCCCTTGGACATCTTGTTGAGCTTCACATCACTTGGCACATCCATGTCTTGTATCAGCTGTTGAAACAGCCTCGTATCCCACCTCGGGTACCAATGTGACCGAAAATCAGCAGCCTCCTGCGGTGTCATCCGGTTCTCTTCCAGACCACTGTTATCGGCCACAAAGCCGATCTGCTGCCTTAGCTCAACCGGAAGCGGTCCCGAATGCTCCTGTCCAAACCATATGATCTCTCCGCTGTCCGGCAGTACAATTTGCTGCAGCATATTCAGAAGTGTGCTTTTGCCAGAGCCGTTATGCCCCAGAATAGCCACCACATAGCCCTCCGGGATGGTCAGATCAATCGGTCCGATAACCCTGCGCTTACGCATTTTCGATACCCCGTTTAACTGAATAGCTATCGGTTCTGTCATATGAACACCTCCCCCCTTTTATTTGGAATAGATTGCTCTCAGCGCTTCCCGAAACAAGCTTTCCATCTCTTCTTCTGTACAACCAACAGCCTTGCCCGACTGTACCGCAGCCTGCATCGCTTCCTCCGCAGCCTTCAGCCTGTAATTTTCACGATCTCCTGCTTCAACCTGGGCCACAAATGTACCTGTCCCCTGCTTCGTACGAAGCAGACCTTCATTCTCCAGATCCTGATAGACCCGTCTAACCGTAATTACACTGCAATTCAGTGCCCCGGCAAACTCACGAATGGACGGCAAATGTGTCCCCTCCCCCAATTGACCCGTTATAATTAACGACCTTAACTGATTCTCAATCTGGTGATACAAAGGTTCAGCGCTATTTTCATTGATTTGAATGGGTATTTTCACAACTTGCACCTCGCCCTCCGGTACACTTCATTCACTTGCCTGAACGTGCCGGCTTCATCCATATTCTTTTAAATTGTATTTATCTCTTCTCTATTAATTCAATTCATCCCAACTGTCTCTAATTCAAATCCCTTACGGCCAGCTTCCTCAGTGTTAATCGACTAAATCCCCATAACACTGCTGATCCGGCAACCATTGCAATCCACATCATCGGAGATAACAAGCCCCAGGCCTTACTATAGTGAATGACATACCAGAATCCATAGTTGCCCGACATACGAATCACCAAGGATATAACAATCGTCAATGGCAGGAACAAAAAGCTGAGAAGCAAATATTTTTTCCCGCTAAACAAAAATTCCCCGTAAATATACAAGCCCGTAATCAACAGCCCATATCCTGTGCAGCTCAGCGCAAAGGCCAAATACTGATCCCATGTGAAGTTCTCCGTATGCAGTCTGACAGCATATAGTGATCCGTAGAAAAAGAATCCATTGTACGCAAACGCAATCAGAGATTGCTGCAGTCTTGACCACATCACCGTCTCATTCGGGATCGGAAGTCTGCGATAATAGGCCAGCATCTGTGTGTAAGAGTCCTCCTGTATGTATCGGAAGGAACGTCTGCTAAAGAGAAATCCCTGGAACGGCAGCATAATCAAAAAAAATGCATCCACCACCGGATTAACAAGATTGCTTTCCTGTTGCCCAATCAACAGCACACCGCTCATACTGCCCGTATAGATCATAAATATGGCGGTCCATAACCACTGCAGCTTATCCTTCTTGAACTCATTGCGGGTCAGCCACCACGCTTGCTTCCATGCATCCATATTCATGCCTGCCTTTCAAATGTCTTACATTATGTTCATTGCTGTACTGTGCTTTTGATTGTTTCACTGTGTCTACTGTATATATCAATATACACAGTATACAGACCCGTCTCTAATTCCGTCAACTCCTTTTTTCCTGAATCAGGAAAGCAGCATAGGAAAAACATGCATTCTGCGATAAAATAAACCTGCGAGCTTAGAAGAGAGGAATGATTCCCTATGGGGTGGCTAATTGAACCCATACTTGTTTTCATTTTTATTTTGGCGATGATCTGGCTTATCATTCGAAGTGATTCTGATCGGCATCATACGGCGAAACACAACACCAAACAGGACGCCAGACAAAACAGACGCGAGTCCGATTCCGCTGCATCCTCTTCTTCGATGATGACCTCTGATTATTCTACGGATGCTCATCCCAGGCATTCTCATGATCATCGAGATCATCATCACCATGATCACGATACGAATTCTTCATCGGGGTCTCATCACCATTCCAGCAGTGATCATGGAAGCAGCGACAGCGGCGGGGACAGCGGTGGCGGAGGAGATAGTGGCGGAGGTGGCGGGGATTGACGTAACTGCTGCAATGCAACCAAAAAAAGAGCCCTACCCGGTACTGTGAATGAATCACAGCGGGTACGGCTCTTTTAAATCCGATCATCTTATCGCAGAAGAGGCATGAGCTTTATACAAGAGTGTAGCCTGTGGGCAGGCTGCGGCTTCGACGAATGGCCCGAATCTCGGCCAGCGCAAGACGCTCGTTGGTGGAGATCAACGATTCGACATCATTACCGCGGATCAAGTCATCCAAATCTCTCAGGTTTTTGTTCCCTCCTCTCAAACTCATTCTATGAATGAATAAGAGAGAAGGTATGGACCAATCATCTGCAAGAATCGTCTATTTCATATATTTACAGAAAGAAGAACGTTATAACAGCCCTGTCCCCCTTACACCCCGAGAATCGCTTCCCATACCGGACGTGTGTGTCCACCTGGATATAGAATATATAACAACACATACACGACAACCCCTGTCAGAGCTGAACCGAACCAGATCAAGGAAGTAAATCGTCCCCAGCGACGATGTGTTTTGAATTTCTTTTTGAAGCCGAGCACCAGAGTTGAGATACCAAATACAGCAGCCACTGTAGCCAGAATAATATGAAAGATCAGAAAAATCCGATAAAAAATCTCCATATCGGGGTCTCCACCCCAGGCTGTATTGCCTACAAATACCGTGCGGGACATGTATATTACAAAAAAGATCAGAGCCGCAATCGCTCCCGCTACCATAGCAGACTGGTGTGCCTCACGTTTGCCCCGTATAATTAAAGCCCAGCCAATTGCCACAAGTACCGCACTAATCACAATGAAAGAAGTACTGATCGTAGGCAGCCAGAAATACATATCCATCGTGTGTTCCCCCTTTTGTCATCACATTGTGCTCACGATATACTCACGATTTGGCAGCCGGATTGAGTGGGCCCCGCTCTTCACCGCCAGAAGGTGTAAGATCATCGTCCTCTTCCTGTCTCTCCTTCCGGTACCACTGTGCAAATACATAGGCCAGCATGGAGACAAATATCCCCTCCTGGATAAACTTCATCAGGATACCGCCCACCTGCTGATCCTCCTTCGCGGAAGACAGAAAGTTAAAGAAGGCCGGCCCGCCGAACGAACGAAGCAGCGCCGAGGAGTCACCAGATACGCAGTACCTCATCGCTTCGGCCCATGCAGCCGGATTGCTATATGTCTGATACAACGGTTCGGAGGCAAAAATAATCAAACCGCATGCAGGTGTCAGGAGCACCATATTCAAAAAGATAAACCCAACCTTCGACAAGCCCGATGCTTGTCTGCCTTCAGGCAAAGGATTCAGCAGCGTCCACCACATCAGCATGGATGTAATAAACAGCACGATATAATACAGACGGTGAACGGTAAAATTCAACATAACATAATCATGCACAATCGGCAGATGGTACAGGGAAAACAATCCGTTGAACAGCACCGCCGCTACAATCGGATGTGCCAGAAAAGAAAGTCCGCGCTTCGGCAGCCAGCGCACGATGGCGCGCCACACCCAGACAGGCAAGCCCTTCATCATCAGCGGTGGAGCAACCAGATAAGACAAGGCCATGCTGATCATATGAAAGCTGAACATGACATGTCCAAGAAGATTGAAGGGCCCGGCCTGTGCCAGATACAGGACAGTCAGCCCCGTGAGAAACAGTACCTTCTGCCCGACTGTTGCTGGCGCTGCCCCCTGTACTCTCTCACTGAATGGTCCGACCAGCACCAGATAAGCTGCCGCGATGATCAGAAACAGGGCAAGAACAAGCGGACTCCATAAATCATCAAAACTGAAATATTGCAACCCGAGCATACGGGAAACCTCCCCGTGAACCTGTTTTGGTGAATATCAATAACAATCACTGCGCTGTGTTCGTATAAAAGGGGAAAAGACGGCGACAATCGCCGCCGCCATCTCTCTTACCACCAAACCCAGAACAGGGCCATAATAATACATGTAAAAGCTACGAAAAATCCAAAGGCCATAAACAGAATCGGCATCAAGTGACCTTTGTCTTTCAAGTGCATCCAGTAGCCCAGCTGCACAAATACCTGCAAGATCGCCATCACAACCATAAGAATGATCGTAAAGGTTGTGTTAACCCCTCCGGCTGCTGCCGCTGCAAAGGCAATCAACGTGAGTATAATCGAGAAAATAAACACGACGACATGCTTCTGCGGCCCTTCCGCCCGGTGGCGGTGCTTCACCGGCTGTTGATCCGTTTGATCCTGAGCGGACATGTGTTATCCCACCTTTCCGAGCAGGTACACGACCGTAAAGATGAACACCCACACAACGTCGATGAAATGCCAATACATAGCAGATACATAGACCTTTGGTGCGGTTACGACCGTTAATCCTTTTTTGAACAGCTGCCCGATAATGATTCCGATCCACACAATACCGAATGCAACGTGAGCTCCGTGGAACCCGACCAGCGTATAGAATGCTGAACTGAAGGCACTCGTGGTCATGCCAAACTCTTTATGTTTCACATACTCATAGAACTCGTAAATTTCCAGGCCAAGGAATCCCAGGCCCAGAACAACGGTAATGCCCAGCCACAAAGCAAGCGCGTTGCGTTTCCCTTTGTGCATCGCCTGAATGGCGAATACACTCGTCAAACTGCTGACCAAGAGAATAAACGTTGCTGCCGCTACTAGCGGCAAGTGGAACAATTCATTGGCCGTTGGTCCTTCGTTGGTCTGTCCGCGGAGTGCCAGGAAGGTAGCGAACAGTGTACCGAACAGTACCGTCTCGCCGCCAAGGAACAGCCAGAAGCCGATCAGCTTGTTGCGTCCCTCCAGCGTTGCCTTCTCCGGTTCATGCGGCAGCTTGCCGTTTACCGGCTCGGCGTGTGAGGTTGTCATGTTCTCGCCCCCTTCTCGTCCTGATCCTCCGGTTCAATGTGCCAGCCATGATCGTCATATAAGGAGCGAAGAGCCATCGCACCAAATGTAATCAGAAGACCGATAATCACGACAATATAATTGTTAAAGATCATATTCATGAATTCCAATTGAAACTTATCCTTGCTGAACATCAGTCCAAGACCAGCGATGAAAATACCTACGGACATCACAAATGGCAACGGTGTCGCAGATGGCATATGGATAGAACCTACCGGTTCTGCCGGAGTCATCTCCTTGTTGCCTGCCATCTTCTCTTTCCAATATGCATCAATACCGCGTACAAGCGGCGTTTGTTTGAAGTTGTACTCTGGCGGCGGTGATGGAATGGTCCATTCCAACGTACGCCCGTCTTCCCAAGGATCGTTCGGTGCATCCATCGGTTTTCTCGTTGTAATCACGATGTTTACCAGGAAAATAATAACCCCGACACCCATCAGGAATGCACCGATGGAGCTGACCAGATTGAGCAGGTCAAAATCCTGATTCGGCAAATATGTAACGATCCGGCGCTGCATCCCCATCAGACCGAGGAAATGCTGTACAAAGAAGGTTAACTGGAACCCGATCATAAATGTCCAGAACGTCCACTTCCCAAGAGATTCACTCAGAATGCGACCAAACATTTTTGGCCACCAGTAATGAAGTCCGGCGAATAATCCAAGCACCAGTCCACCTACGATTACATAGTGGAAGTGAGCAACGACAAAGTATGTGTCATGGAACTGAAAGTCTGCAGGAGCAGATGCGAGCATGACACCGGTAACCCCACCCATAACGAAGGTTGGAACAAATCCGACAGCAAAAAGATTTGCCGCCGTGAAGCGAATCTGTCCACCCCACATCGTGAAGAGCCAGTTGAAGATTTTGATACCTGTCGGTACCGCAATCAGCATGGTCGAAATGGAGAACAGCGCGTTTGCCACAGTACCGAGACCTGTAGTGAACATATGGTGCGCCCATACCATGAAGCCCAGGAAGGCAATCAGGATCGTAGCAAATACCATCGAGCTGTATCCAAACAGCCGCTTGCGTGCGAAGGTTGGAATAACCTCAGAGATAATACCAAAGGCCGGCAGGATCAGAATGTACACTTCAGGGTGTCCGAAAATCCAGAAGATATGCTGCCATAACACGGGGTTACCGCCATTCGCAACATCGAAGAAATTCGCTCCCAGAACCCGGTCAAACGTAAGAAGCACAAGGCCTACCGTAATGGCCGGAAAAGCAAACAGGATAATGGCTGAAGTAATAAATGTTGTCCAGGTAAACATCGGCATCCGCATATAAGACATGCCTGGCGCACGCATCGTAATAATGGTCGCCAGGAAGTTAATACCGCCGATGAGTGTACCCAAACCGGCAATCTGAAGACCTATCGTATAGAAGTCGACACCATGCGTTCCGCTATACTGCGTACTGGAAAGCGGTGTATAAGCAGTCCAGCCTGCATCCGGCGCACCGCCCATAACCCAGCTCAGATTGAGCAGCAGGCCGCCGAACAGAAAGGTCCAGAAGCCCAAGGCGTTAACAAAAGGGAACGCTACGTCACGTGCCCCGATCTGCAAAGGAACAACCGCATTCATAATAGCAAAAATAATCGGCATGACACCAAGGAAAATCATCGTGGTTCCGTGCATCGTAATCAATTCGTTGAACACTTGCGCCGACACAAAATCATTCATCGGCTTCATCAGTTGAATCCGGATCAAAATGGCTTCAATCCCGCCGATGCCGAAGAAAAGTCCGCCCGCAATTAAGTAAAGAACGGCAATTTTTTTGTGATCGACGGTGGTAATCCAGTCCATCAAGCCCCTGTACCGCTTGACGCTATGCGCATGAGCCAAGGTTGTGTACCCCCTTCTTCATCCTTGCTGTGCTATTCGTATTGCAATTTGTAGTTGGCCAGATACTCGGCAATACCGTCGATCTCTTCATCCGTCAGTCCCAGACTCTTCGGACTTGGCATCGTATTGCCAGGCTTCACGGCTTGTGGATCATGAAGCCATTCTTTCATGTTATCCAGTACAGGCTTGCCTTCTTCCTGACCTTCACGCTGATTCAGCAAAATGCCTGCGACGGATTCCTTGCCGCCGATGCCTGTAAGGTTCGGAGCAACAGGTCCGCCTTGATCGCCTACTGCGTGGCAAGAAAGGCAATTGGTTTTGAACTTCTCGGCGAGCTGTGCGTCCTCAGGAAGGACAGCAGGAGCCTTCATCTCGTTAACCCAGCGATCAAAGGACTCTTGGCTAACAGCCTTAACCTTGAACTCCATGAACGCATGTGATCTGCCGCATAACTCGGCACATTTACCACGGTAAACGCCTTCATTCGGTGCAGAGAAGCTGAACTTGTTTAATGTTCCATCCGGGTTTGTGTCCATTTTGCCCGCAAGTGACGGCACCCAGAAGGAATGAAGCACGTCAGCGGTTTTCAATTCGAATGCAATTTTTTTTCCGGTCGGGATGATGAGGTCTTGAGCGGTGGTAATGTCGTACTGAGGATAAGTAAATTCCCACCAATACTGATGTGAGGTAACTTGGACCTTAACTGCGTTCTTGTCGTTAGACAGATCTTCACCGTGGGCAAAAATCGTCTGCACCGTCGGCACAGCCAAAATAATTACGAGTAAAAGCGGAATGGCTGTCCATATTACTTCCAGCTTGAAGTTTCCTTCAACCTGCTCAGGCACTTCGTTCTGCCCGACTCGTCTGCGAAACCTGATCAGGACATAGGCAGCAATAGCAAATACAATGATGAGCACCACGATCATAATCGCAATAGATAGCTTCATCAGATCTAATTGGTCTTGTGCCACAGGACCCTGAGGTTTCATTACCGACAAGTCTTCCCGCCCGCATGCGGATAGCAGCAAAGAGAACACCGCCAGCAAGGGGAGGATTCGCTTTGCAACCTGCCACTGTTTCATCATTGATCTACCCCACTTTTTTACGTTTTCGTAGATTACGGTTGTCGTTCGGTACAATGATAGCGCGTGTACGTTACAGTACGATAAACATAATCCTCTTCATCATACAGAATGCTTACAAAAATAACGCTTCCAGTACTCCCGTCATTTCCTGCCCAGGGCATGTCTGCGCATTCTTCCAATTCATTCTATATGCTTCAATCACTTATTAAATATAAGTTGAGGGTATGATTTTGTCAATCTTTGGACACATGTTCACAAATTGTTCACTTTATGTATAAAACCGCTCTGCAACTTGCTTTGCAAACGATTTCACTTAAAAGTATTACTCTCTTCTTCTGAAAAATTTTGCCAAATTTCGGTGATAAACTAAAGTTTCTTAGCGATTTTTATCACAATTAAAACATGCGGTATTATGCAAAAAGAAGCCGCCTCTCGTGCAGGAAATCATTACCACGTTTGCTGGAAATGAACGAATCTGCTCCATACCTGTTCATGCTCATTTTAGCATGGAGCAATATTACTATTTTTCCGGGTAAAAGACTCCAATGATAAGCACCCTTACCCTTACGATCCATCTGTCAGAATTAACGGCCCCTCCCCCGTGATAGCTATCGTATGCTCATACTGCACCCCCCAGCTTCCGTCCAGCGTTCGAACAGTCCAGCCGTCCTCATCCCATATGACAGCACCGGAGCTGCCTTTGGTGAAAATCGGCTCAATGGTGATGACCATGCCTTCTGTAAGCATCATTCCTGTTTTACGTTTTCCGTAAGGCAGCACATTCGGCGGCTCATGGATATACTGACCGATCCCGTGACCGATGAGCGGCTTCACAATCCCGTAGCGGTACAGCCTTGCGGTTCGTTCAATTGCATTGCCGATGTCTCCAAGCGTGTTGCCCGGGACGGCCTGAGCTATTGCTTTATGCAGTGCTTTCTCCGTGCGTCTCATTAATTTGCGAATGGATCTGGCAGGTTCATCAATTGCATATGTCCAGGCCGAGTCAGCAAGCCAGCCGTCCTTGTTCACTACCATATCTATCGTCACAACATCCCCGCTGACGAGCGAACGCTTCCCGGGAAAACCATGACAAACGACTTCATTCACTGAAGCACAGGTAGCATATGGATACCCTTTGTACCCTTTTTGCTCAGGTGCGGCACCACGATCAGCCAGAAAGTCCTCTACCCGTTCATCGATCTCTGCTGTTGTTATGCCCGGGACCATCCACTGTTCGATATGCTGATGACAGCTGTGCAATATGCGTCCCGCTTCCCGCATGTAGCCAATCTCTTCTTTTGTTTTCAAAATAGGGTCCACATGCCTTCATCCTTCCTGCTGTAAGTGTACTTCCATATATATGCAGGAAGTTCAGAACAAAGCCCCTAAAGTAACAAGGAACAAAATAAGCAGGTTATTGATTATTGGACCAAAGCCGGGAACGCAAAAAAAACCGTCTGCCGGAGCCATGAGGGCCCGAGAGACGGTTCTATTCATATCGGAACAGTATAATCAGAGTTGGTGTTGTTTCAGGACACGGAAGAATCCATCTTGACAAGCTCATGCTCAACCACAGAAGTCAATTCTTCCTCATATCCACCCGTAATCCGGTATTTTCTCACATACTCCTTCACGAATTTTTTTGGATCTTTAGGACGGAAAATCCGAGTCATTTCCCTCAAACTTTCTTTGACCTCATTGTGACCTTTCGTTGCCATTGTAATTCCCTCCCAAAACGTTGAAAGTGAATGCTCCGTTTAGAGAACGCCGAATAAGTCTTAAATGCCATTCATGAAGTTGTGTGCGCGGCTTAAAGCAAGCTTTAGGTCGGGAACCTCGCCGAATAGCAAGTACCTGACACTATAAATACCCGATATGATTCTGTTTGAATCATAATCTTATTGTATCATATTCGGAACCTCGTTACGACTTGACGATTTTTCCTAATATATATAACGGTTTTACTGCCCAAAAAGTTTAATTCCGAATCATCTTTCTGAAAATGTTTATTCTATACGGATTAATCTGTCCAGCATAACCCGCGACTATTCGGGGGATATTATCTTGGATCACCAAATCAGTAAAAGATCTGGAAATTAAAGGAGGACCTGTTATGGAGCGCAAAGAACAGGATATGTTGCCCCTTTCGCATGAAATAGTCGAGGTTGACGGTGTTTATGTCAATGAAGCAGGACAGGAAGAGCACCTGCATCGGGGTCAGCATTTCCCTGCCGATCCGGTACTTGGCAAGACCGAATGGAAGCTGACCGAATATTCTTTTGATAACCATCACGAAGGAAAAACCGACGAGCGCCTCGTTCCCAAGGAAGATCACGAGGACAAAAAGGGGAAAATTACAAGTCCCCGCAGACAGATTCAAACGTAGCAATTCCGCTGGATTCATTCATATTCACCGGTTCAGTTCTGTCCACCTCCTACATAGCCTATATAAAAAGGACAAAGGAGGCTGGGCCGAATGTCACCCATGAAATCGTCCAGCGGTCTGGATGAAAATATAGCCGGCATGCTATGTTATCTCTTCACCTTCGTAGGCGGCATCATCTTTCTCGCTGTGGAGAAGCGCAGTCGGTTTGTGTTATTCCATGCCCTGCAATCCGTAACGGTTTTTGGCCTGATTATGGTCGGGCATGTGCTCTCTGCCTTTCTCCCTCTGTTCGGTCCACTGGTCGCATCTCTGTTATCTCTGCTTGGCGTCATTGTATGGCTCCTGACGGTTATTGCCAGCCTGCAGGGAAAATGGCTCAAGCTGCCTTGGGTCGGGGACTTTGCCGAGAAGCAGCTGCGGCATCTGTAGTCTTTCCAAGATACGCTCTAACCAAAAACACCGAAACAACAGGCTAATCTGAAGCCTGTGTTTCGGTGTTTTCTGTGTATATATATTATGTTAACCATACTCAAAAACCTAATTTAACCTCATTCATATTTTAGCGCATAAATCATAAAGGTAATGAACCATTCATGCCCTTGATCAAAATAGGTTACGTCGTGAATTATTCACCCTATTCAGTTTACATAATGATTCCACTGACCAAACGTCACCTCGCCATCCATACAGCGATTGCATCTGGATTCCAGGCAGCTGGTTAGCAGCCGGTTCTAAGGCTTAGAGACGTTAAGCCGTAGCTCGCCTTGCATGACCATAAATCTCCGTTTTATGCTGACTTGCCTGAAGCCTCAACCATGCCATCGGTATGTGATTCAGCCAGTTCCGCAGCGATGTCTTTGCTGCCAAGACCATTAAACAACAGATTCATAAAGATGGCTGTAAAGCTGCCTGCAATAATACCATTGCCCAGCATAATCTGAGCCCAGGCTGGCGCACCAGCGAACAGCTGAGGTACTACGGTAACACCTAGCCCCATGCCAACTGAACAAGCAATAATGAACAGGTTCTCATGCCGGCTCAGGTCTACCTGAGTACCAATAATACGAATGCCTGAGGAAACAACCATACCGAACAGTGCAACCATCGCACCGCCAAGCACCGAACCTGGTACAAGCTGCGCAAGCGCGGCAATTTTCGGTACAAAGCCGATGACAATCAGCAATCCACCTGCAACAACGATGACATCACGTGTCTTGACTCGGGTCATCTGCACAAGGCCTACATTTTGCGAATACGTCGTATATGGAAAGGAGTTGAAAATCCCGCCAAGCACAATAGCCAGTCCCTCTGCACGATATCCACGCGCCAAATCCTTGGAAGTCAGATCCTTGTCCAAGATTTTACCCAGTGCCATAAACACACCCGTAGATTCGGCCACACTGACAATCGCGACCAGAATCATCGTCAGAATAGGAACGATCTCAAAGGTTGGTTTCCCGAAATAGAAGGGCTGAACCATATGGAACCAGCTTGCGTCACGAATGGGTGCAAAGTTAACCTCCCCCATAAAGCCGGCAGCCACTGTACCAGCGAACAGACCAATCAATACAGAGATGGAACGTACAAACCCTGTAGTGAAACGAGTCATCAGAATGATAAAGACCAGCACACCGAAACCAAGCAGCAGGTGCACACCGCTGCCAAAGTCCTCAGCACCTTGACCGCCACCCAAATCGTTAAATGCGACCGGAATCAGTGTCAGCCCAATAATGGTGACGACGGAACCTGTAACTACTGGTGGAAAGAGCCGAATTAATTTACCGAAAATTCCTGAGAAAATGAGCACGAACAGACCGGAGGCAATAATTGCACCGTAAATGGCAGATACTCCGCTGCTCTGTCCGATCATTATCATCGGGGATACCGCCTGAAAAGCACAGCCGAGCATGACTGGCAGCCCTACGCCGAAATATTTATTGCCCCAAACCTGAAGCAGCGTCGCTACTCCACAGGCAAGCAGGTCAATTGCAATCAAATAGGTAAGTTGCTCCTGTGTAAATCCAAGTGCGCTGCTGACGATTAGCGGCACAACCACAGCACCTGCATACATCGCAAGCACATGCTGAAGTCCGAGCGAGAAGGTTTTGACCGGATGCCGATGACGCTGAAAAATACGTTCCCGTGCCATATCAGTTCGTGCCCTCCTCATCCGCAAAAGTTACTTGTCCATTGGAAAGCGCTCCGATGCGAACCAGGGATTCCACCCGGTAACCCGCTTCCTTCAAAAGACGCCCTCCAGGCTGAAAGGCTTTTTCAATGACAATCCCGATACCGACCACTTCCGCGCCAACCTGCTCCACAATACGTGCCAGACCAAAGGCTGCTTCGCCGTTCGCCAGAAAATCATCAATGATCAGTACGCGATCCCCGGGGTTCATAAACTTTTTGGCAACCGTAATCTCATTCGTCTCCTGCTTGGTGAAAGAGTACACCTTCTCCACCAGAATATCTTCAGTCAAGGTAAGAGACTTCTGCTTACGGGCGAAGATCAGCGGAACGTTGAGTTCAAGTGCAGTCATAATGCCCGGCGCGATCCCGGATGATTCAATCGTCAGCACTCGTGTGATGCTCTCGCCCTCAAAGCGGCGAATGAACTCTTTCCCCACTTCCTTCATCAGCACCGGGTCCATCTGGTGGTTCAGGAATGAGTCTACTTTCAGTACCTGCTCGGACAGAACAATGCCTTCCTGTCTTACTTTGTCTTTTAAAAATTGCATTATTTTTTCCTCCCAAGTAGCCCTTTACCTGCAAGTACAGTCAGTTCATATCTCTCCCGCGTGGATAAAAAGGCAAAAAGCCCGCCTTTTCACACCTGCGGCGTTAACCGGAGACGGGAAAGACGGGCTTGTTCCTGATTGGACAAGCCGCGTGAACACTGCAAACACCTTGGGCGAGGCTCAACCAGCATACAGCGGTATACCTGACCTTCGTCCGCCCAGGGCGCAGAAGCATTCTTCCCGTAGTCCAATCATTCCGGTGATCGGGTAGAGACATGCAGGCCTATTCCTGCACATATACGAGTAACGGCATATTCTATTCATTTTAACTCCATGATTCGATCTCAATTGTATAATTGCGAACCTTGAATATAAAAAGTTAAATAACACGGACAATGTTAGAAGTATACCGAATCTGCCGCTTGAAATAAAGTAGTATTTTCATGGAATTTGCGGAAAATATGTTTTATTTGCAAACAGGGGATGATTGATTTTCATTTTTTTTGTACAATATGAGAACAAAGCGCGTCCTTGAGGGAATCGATATAGGAGGCGGCAGCTTGAATCCAGAGGTTAAAGGAGTTTGTCACAATGAAAGGTATATTGAAAGAATTCAAGGAGTTTGCCGTTCGCGGCAACGTCATTGACCTGGCGGTGGGTGTTATTATCGGAGCGGCATTCGGTAAAATCGTAACGTCCCTCGTCAATGACATCATCATGCCTCCAGTGGGAAAATTGCTCGGCGGAATTGATTTCAGCCAGAAAATCATTAATCTTGACCCCGGTGTGAAAACAGCAAGCGGACAAGATATCACAACACTGGCTCAAGCGAACGAAGCGGGCGCTACGGTCATTGCGTATGGCCAATTTATCAACGTATTGATTGATTTCATTATCGTGGCATTCTGTATCTTTATGCTGGTTAAAGGCATTAACTATTTGAAGCGCAAAGAGCATACCAAACCGGAACCCGAAAAGACAACCAAAGCATGCAAATACTGTCTGTCTGAAATTCCGGCTGCAGCTACCCGCTGCTCCCACTGTACTTCACAACTGGAAGCAGAAGGAAGCAATGCTCCGGCATAGTTGAAAAGCAAGTTATCATGAGGTCAGGATATGTAATCAGACCTGCGGATATTCAGGTTCCACCTTACAGGTGGGGCCTTTTTTCATTCCTATAGCAACCGGGACCTCATACATTGTTGTGCAATGCAATTTGTTTATGTTTCGTCTTTGCGATCGCAATGTTCAATAAGCGTACAAAAACCTAGAAGCGCCGTGGCAACAGATGCTCCAAAATCGCTTTGAGGTCCTTGTCTTCCTTGTATACCTCTTCCCCCGTGTCCAGCTCGGTTACCCGAATAAACTCGAAATTTGCGCTTGCATCGATTGGTTTGAACAACAATTGCGCCTCGTCCTCCAGACGAACATTAAATCCCATGTCTTTAAACATCGTTACAAGTTGATTGGTCGCAGGCTCCTGGCCTTGCCCTACAAATATAAGTCCCCGAAGGGTTTTACGCTCCTGAGGTTGCGGATAAATCACCTGAAAGTGTACAATGCATTCCATACAATCGTTCCCCTTTCGTTAGAAACAAGCTTTTTGAAATATTTTTTTTGAAACAATTTCATCCTTTAAAAAACTTTGTGAAATTTTGAACTTTAAATTCTGCTATATAAGGAGATACGTTTCATGACCCAAGAACGTTTCGACATTTATGACAATCAGCAGCAATGGATTGGTACAGCGCCGCGAAGCGAGGTGCATGCCCGCGGATATTGGCATCGTTCCTTCCACTGCTGGATCGTGCGCGATGAAGGTAACACACGCATGGTTCTGTTTCAGCGGCGGCGGGATATCAAGGATACGTTCCCCAGCTATTATGACATCACCGCTGCTGGTCATCTAGCTGCGGGCGAACAGCTCCAGGATGCAAGCCGCGAACTGGAGGAAGAGCTCGGTGTACATACTCCCTTTGATGCGCTCACTTACCTGCTTACAGCCGAACAGCAGCTTCAGGGTGAGGTACGTGGAGTTCCATTTATTGATCGGGAGATCAGCTCCGTTTATGGCCTGTGCCTGAACCAGCCTCTGGAGTCTTATGTGCTGCAAGCAAGCGAGGTGGACAGCCTGTTCGAAGCACCGCTGGACGAGTTACTCGCCCTTTTCCGCCAAGAGACAGATGTGGTTCGAGCATCAGGTATACGCCCGAAAGTGTCTGCCTTGAAGCCGGAGGGTACAGCACCTTCAAACGCGGTACACTTCAATCGCAGCGGTCACAAGCCATTTGCCAATTCTGCACGGATCATCAGCGACGTACGAGCAACAGATTTTGTGCCGCACGGTACAAAATATTATATGGATGTGCTTGAAGCACTGAAATGCCTGCGGAGCACATAACTTCATTTTCTCAATAATCGTACCGCTTCATACCTGCATAACAGCATCACTTTATAACTGCCTGACAGTATCACTTTATACCTGTCTGACAGCATCTCTTAATACCTGTGTGAGCATTACCCGTGCCTGCACCAACATTACTTATCTATGCACTACAGTACCATTTATATTTGTACAAAAGCGCTACTTATAACACCACTCATATCTATACGACAGCACTACTTGTATCTACCACTCATACCTATACAAAAGCATACTTGTATCTGACGACTGCACCACTTACATCTTTACAATGGCACTATTCATATCTCCATAACAGCTTCACATCATACCTCTACTATTCACTGGGCGGCGAACGGATGCTGTGATAAACGTCACAGCATCTGCTGTAACCGCACACCGTCAATGATACATCGGGCACACAAAATTTCACGATGCTTGTAACCCGACAGGATCACCTTGCATCTCTCCCCCCTACGTTCACCCATGATCCATGATCATCACACAAGTCAGCGCTGTACCAGCTCTTCAACCACATATTTTGACAGCCGTATCCTGTAATTGGGACTTGAAGGCCAGTTAGTTCACGAACCAGACAGTCTAATTCAACAGTGATCGGCTGGATGTATCCCGAAACCGAGAAACATTGGGCAATCAGACCCGGTAACATTGTAACGATCTCAGGAAACGCTATTTGCCCCATTTTGGAGTGTTTAAAAACGTAACGATTCCCAGAGACGTTATTCGGCCGAAAATAGCCTGATTTGCGTTGAAAAGTCACTCCTTGCACTAAATAGCGTTCCTGGAAATCGTTAAAAAGTAGATAATGCGATTTTCTGCCAAATAAGGTTTGTAGGAATCGTTAGCGCTCGGACTATGGTGGTGATCACGGAGATTACATAGCTTGGATGCATCAAACGTTGCATTGTGTGAGGCTGCTGCCGCGGGAAGTGGGAAACATGGGGCATAGGTTACTTCATGTGAGTTCTGCTGTCGCAGGACGCGGGAACGTAGGATACGTTGCATCGTGTGGATGCTGCTACCGCAGGATGCGGGAACGTGGGACACGTTACATCATGTGGGTGCCACTGTCACGGGACGCGGGGAACGCAGGATACATTATGCTTCTACCGCAGGACGCGGGAACGTAGGATACTTCACATCGAGTGGATGCCACTGTCACGGGACACGGGGAACGTGGGAGCATAAAAGTACATTGGAAGCTGGCGCCGAGCAAGCCACGACTAGGCTCACAAGTTACACTAGCAACTAAAAAAAAGAAGGACCAGGCAGCATGAATGTTGCGCAGGCCTTGTCCTTTTTGTTCGAACTTTCCCTCTACCTTGTTCTCTTCCTAATTGCCTCTAATACTTTTCCTGATTCCCTCTGATTCTTTTACTGTTTGTACCCGTTACTGTTCATTCTCTGATGAAAAGGAGGACCAGTATCGCGCAGCAATATCTGCATACCGCCCTCCGTATCGGCTTTCCAGTTCTCTGCCCATGTCCTGCTCCAGCTCATACAGCACCAGCTCCTGTGCAAAATGGCTCAGCAGCAGTCCGGTCATCACCGGATGCTCTGTGACCACCGCCTGGGTCGGACAGGACTCTCCGCGCATGCCAAGCATGCACCAGCGGCGATCCACGACCAGCGAGAACTTGCGGCCTGTGCCCGCCCCGCTTATCGGCAGCCTCGGCAAGGGCAGTGGCTGGTCCAGCATGCCTTCCCCGCCTTCACAGGACCACAACAGGCGCACCCCCCGAGACTCGGCACGCTGCAGGTCTTCCCGAAGCAACTCTGCCTCCTCACGCCAGACGTCCACCACAATCTCATGCTGCGCTGCGGCAAGCTCGCGGCTCAGGTTCTCAAACACATTTTTGTCGCCCTCTACATTGTAAAACACAGGCTTCTCCGGCTCGCTCTGTGGCATGCTTCTCTCCACATACGCCAGTGAAGTGTGCATCTGATCCGAGATCATACGAGTCATCTCTTCAGGCTTCAGCATACTGTACTTCGCTGGCTCTCCGGGGCTGCACCTGAGAAATCCTCGCTGCTCCAGCCGCTGCAAGGTAGCATACACATTCGAACGTGAAACGCCGAGACGTTTGGCAACCTCATACCCCGAGGCTGATCCCTGACGGGCCAGCTCCACCATAATTTTAGATTCCATCTCGGTGAATCCGAGATGACGCAAATGATGCAGCAGTTGGTCCATATTTCTGTCCCCCCATGCTGTCAGCAACCAGCACTGCCTTATGGCAGTGCTTCTACTGCATCAAATCTGCTCGGCTCCGCAGCGCGGGCACCACTTCGAGCCTTTGGGCAGTTCTGAAGCGCAAATCTGACATTTCACCATTTCGCGCGGCACTTCGGTCTGCACATCTACTGTGCTCACGATTGGATTGTTCTCTTTCCAGTAACGAATGCGCTCATCCAGCTCCTGCTGGCGCTCCCGCTCACGCTGCATCTCCTCTTCTCTGCGGCGCTCCCATTCCGCATCGAACGCTTCCTTCTCTTCCAGCGTGAACTCGGTGCTGTTAAATCCCGGCTCGGTCTCCAGATCGGCAATGGACGGAATTACCGTGTGATACGGTTCATCCTCTTCATGCTCATCTACAGCGGGTCCATTGAAAATAGACTGCTCCGCAGCCGGATTCTGAGCAACAGCGGCCTCATTTCTCGCCGTTTTCGCAGCTCCTGAAGCTCCTGCCGTTCCCGATGCAGCTGCACCTGGTTTGAATTCGCCCAGCTTGCGTCCACATTTCGGACAGAAGTTGGCATCCAGCGAGGCGACGTGTCCACACTCGCACAGCCGTTCATTTTTCAACTCGGCAATCTTGCCCCGCAGTGCGTCAATCTCGTCCTGCAGCTCGTCACACAGATGAGACAGGTCCACCATCTCTTTTTCGGCCCGTGTCATATCCTGAGCACGATAACCTTCGTAGAAGATACGTCCCATATCGGTAAAATGGACTTCCTGTTCCTGCTGCAAGCCCACAATCTGATTGTTTATTTTGCCAATCTCAACCGCATGCTGTGCACGCTCTGTTGCTTTGTTTGCTCCGTTTCTGATGCGTTGAAGCAGATTCATATTCATTCCTCCTCTGTCCCGTCAAAACAATATCATTTCATTTTCATTCGTCGTTGATCTGCCATTCGCGACATGCGAACAGCCCGGATATATTACTTATACGATATGAAGCCAAAAAGTTGCGAAAACTTGCGCAGTTCCCCTGGTAGATGCGGATTTTGGATACAAACAGGGGCTTTCGTCAAGACCATACGTTCGGTATAATGGAACTTTGGCCCCATACGAATGGAGTTATACGAATAGAATGCATGCTTGATTGCCTGCCTGCTAACTCTATCATACCAATTTACAATGTGATTGTGAAAAGGGCAAATGGTTTACTTTTGAAACGGGATAGTCCTATCCCTGAATGCATATAGAGGTGGATGAAATATGTTAAGTCCGAACTCAACGTTTTACCCCCGTCCACTCGGGGTGACCCCTGCCGCATCTCTGCCCCAGTCTCCCTCTGCACCGCTGGAAACAAGCCGGCAGCTTGTGGGTAATGATCAGCAGGATGCCTTTTATTTTCGCTCGCTTGAAGAAGCGGGCATCAAACTCAACGGTCCGCAAATCTCTGCCGTGCGCCACGGCAGAGGACCTATACTTACCCTTGCAGGTGCAGGCTGCGGCAAAACAACCGTGCTTGCGGCAAGAGCAGGCTACCTGATGGAGGTTAGCGGCGTACACGCTGGCAGCATTCTGCTCGTCACCTTCACCAACAAGGCCGCGGCCGAGATGAAGGACCGTATAGCTGCCCTGCCTGGCATACGACCTGCTGCGGCCAGAGCCGTGCAGGCTCGCACCTTCCACTCGTTCGCGCTGACTCTGCTGCGCCATTATGGCGTGCAGGAAGATATTTTTGGCGAGCCGCGCGCCCAGCACACGGTGCTGAAAATGCTGCTGCGCCAGCAAGGCATGAGTGAGGCATTCCAGCCGGAAAGCCTGCTGGCGATGCTGTCCGCGTGGAAGATGCAGGGCTCGGACACGGCGGACTTGCCTGAGCAATCCCAGGAGGAACGGGATGCGAAAAAGGTGCTGCTCGGCTACGAGACCTGGAAGCAGGAGCGCGGCAAGATGGATTTTGATGATATTCTGCTGCGCGCGGCTGCGCTGCTTCGTGATCCTGCGGTGTTAAAGCCGCTTCAGCGGCGTTTTCAATATATAATGGTTGATGAATTTCAGGATACCAATCGGCTGCAATACGAGATTGTACAGCTGCTCGCTGCAGCCCATCGCAATCTGATGGTGGTTGGTGACGACGACCAGACGATCTATACGTTCAACGGCGCACGGCAGGAATCGATTCTGGAATTCGATAAAGTATACCCGGGTGCACGCATCGTGACGCTGGATATCAATTACCGCAGTGATGCGCGTATTCTGGGTCTCGGCAGTGAGCTGGTTGCCCGCAACAAACGCAGACGTGACAAACGGCTGCGAGCGGCAGGACAGCGCGGGGATGCACCGCGCTTCGCTACTCCGGCCAACGCCGAGGAAGAGGCAGCCTGGGTAGTCAATCAGATCTGTCAGCAGGTCGAGGAAGGGCTGTATACTTATCGCGATATGGCGATTCTGCATCGGACAGCCAGCAGCAGCCGGGCGGTATTTGAGCAGCTGGTGCTGAAGGATGTGCCTTTTGTACAGCATGGGGCCTCCCCCGTGTTCTACGATCAGTCCCTGATTAAACCGCTGATGGACCATATGCGACTGTCGTTGAACCCACGGGCCATGGATGCCCTCCCTAGTGCTCTTGGGCCGCTGTATGTGTCCCGGGATGCGGGGCTGGAGTGGATTCAGCGCTGTGAGCAGGAGCAGGCCAAGAAATATCCGCTGATTCATCTGAGCAAATGGGACAAGCTGAAGCCTTTTCAACAGGAGCAGGTCAAGGAGCGGATCAAGCTGATCAAATCCCTGCACAAGCTGAAACCGATCATCGCGGTTCAGGAGATGCGCCGCCAGTTCTATGACAAGTATATGGAGAGCGGCGATCCGACCATTTTCACACATTATAAGGAAACGATGCTGGAAACGCTGGATGAATTTGAAGCAGCGGTCAAAAAGTTCGAAACGGTAGAGGAATTTGTGCAATTTGCTGATGAGCTGTCCCGCAGACACCGCGAGATGGAATCGCTGCGCCGCTCGCAGGACAGTGATGCCGTGCAGCTCATGACGATTCACCGGGCCAAGGGGCTGGAGTTCCCCTGCGTCTACTGGATTGGAGCCAGCGAAGGCATCGTGCCCCACAGCACGGCTCTGCGCCACGATATCCCCGAAGATCAGAAAGCGGCACTCTCTGTACAGCAGACAGATGCCGAGCTGGATATGGCTCTGGAGGAAGAGCGCAGGCTTGCTTATGTCGCCATCACTCGGGCCAAGCAGCATCTGTATGTGACCTCGCCAGCAAGTCATCATGGCAAACCTGCGGATGTCTCGCGTTTCCTGCTTGAAGCTTTTGGCATGGAGGTACCGGATAAAAGCAAGGTACGGGAAGAAGGGCAAGGCAATAATCAAGCATCCTATAGAGATCATGGAAGTCGCAGCTACAGCGGACGTGACAATTACAGCCGCACCGGGAACGGAAACAGATATGAAGGCACACGTGAAACTAAGAAGAAAGCAGGGACACGATACACTGCCGATTCACAGCCAGCCAATGGGTTGATGCAGCGCCCACCCATTCAGGGTGGCACAGGTCAACGAGCCTCGCATGTACAGCATGATCGGCAGCGTAGTGCGATAAACCATAAGGATCAGCGGGAGATGGAAATGCTGGACGAGCGGGATGAGGATCGCCTGAGTGAGCAGCGCGGCAGCGGAATCATTCGAGATCATAAAGCTTTTAGTACACCCGGGCTTCATCCAAGGGCTACCCAAGCCACCTCAACCTCAAGCCCTTCCCGTTCCGACTCACACGCTGCTGCGGCAGGTGTAAGCAGGGCCGAGTGGACCGAAACCGTAGCTGTCTGGAAATGCAGCTCTGCTTCGTGCAAAGCATGGTTAAGACAAAAGCCGGCGGTGCCTTCCGGTAAAGTATTGAAGAAAACTACCTCTGTCCCGCCCGCCTGTCCATTATGCTCAGGAACGATGATTGCTGGCACTCGGGAGGTTCCCGTTACGAACCGCTTTGGAAAGTAAAATATAGTAGAGTATTCGCTAGACGGTTTACCTATGCTCTAAAAATGGAAACACAATCATCCGCCTCAGACTGGCTTCATCGATCGTTTCAGGGCGCTTGCTGCTGTTTATTAACAGTAGAAGCGTCTTTTTTCCAATTCAACAGGGTAGCGGTCTTTTATTTTCAATTTAACAGCAAAAGGATCTTTTTTTAATGAACTGTGTTAACGGAGTTTTCTAATAATGAAATGGGGGGTTGAATTATGCAGGACAGTAAACAGCATCTGTATGTATCGGTAACTCATAACCTTATTGAGCAGACGAGGAACGAATCTACACCGTTTGAAGTCATAGTGGATGACGGACAGTTGGCTACGTTACAGGACTTGATGAAAGTGTTGGAAAAGGGAGACGACTATTCGCTGCAGCGGGCACCGGTGCCTTACAAATCGGCAGATCATGATGAGGGGAATGAGCGGCTTACGGACGGCGTGATGATGCTGTACACCTTTCTCTACGATCACGGCACTCCTGAGACCAGACAAGCCATAGATCGTATGAATGTGCTCCCCAAGCTGCAGAATACTGACTACGATGACCCGGGATATGAGAATTCACCCATGAATAAATGAGCGTTATGCGAGAAATAAGCATTATTACCTGACATGAACAAGTTCTGTCGGGCCTTTAGATTCGAAGACACGATCAACAACCCTCCTTCTGAAAAGAGAACTTTTAGAAGGAGGGTATTTGCTCATTGGATTTCCGGCATTACGCGTTAATAATCTTACGTTTAAATAACCGATTAATTGTAGCGTTCTGCTATTAATCCAGCCTGATCTCCTGCCCTTTCTCGGCAGACTCGTAAATCGCACACAGCATGCGGGTGGAGGTCACACCATCTGCAATGGGACTGATGGGCGGCGTACTATTCAGGCAGCATTCAACAAAGTGGTCGATCTGATTCTGGAATGCACCGTGAATGTCCAGACCGGGGTGGTCCGTCTGGGGTTCAATGTTCATGATCGTGTCATGTTTCTCGGTGATGATCAGTGTTCTGGGTTCCAGTTCGAAGCCGCCACGCTCACCGTATAGCCTAACATAGGACTCATCTTCTCGGGCATGCAGGGTGAAGCTCACATCCACCGCCAGTGATGCCCCATTCTCAAAGCGGATCAGGGCATTTGCCATATCTTCCACGTTGTTGATGGCTGCGCTGTAATCCGCCGCTTTATAAAATGAAAGATGGTCAATATTCGCACGATTGCCGAGCTTTCGATACGTATTGCCGCTGACCGACACTGGCTTCGGTCTGCCCATCAGATACCAGCATTGGTCGATGATATGTACACCCAGATCAATCAACGGACCGCCGCCCGAACGGGCTTTATCTGCGAACCAGCCACCCGGATTACCCAGACGCCTCAGGATGGACGCTTTCGCATAATACAGCTCGCCAAACTCCCCGGCATCAATAAATCTGCGCAGCATCTGCATGTTGTTATCGTAACGGCGTACAAAACCGACCACAAACGTACGTCCGCTCTTCTTCACAGCTTCCTCAATTCGCAATGCGTCCTCTACATTCGTAGCGACCGGTTTCTCCAGCAGGACATGCTTGCCTGCCTCCAGTGCAGCAATAGCAAATTCTGCATGGGTGTTATTCCATGTACAGATACTGACGGCATCCACATGTGGGTCATTCAGCATCTCACGATAGTTGGTGTACACGCACTGAGCATTATATTTCTCTGCAGCGGCCTTAGCTCTCTCTTCATTCAGATCACAGATGGCATAGATGACCGCATCCTCATTTTTGGCATAATACCTCATATGAAGATCCGAGATGGAACCTGTACCGATCATACCGATGTGCAGCATTTGCCTGTTGCTCATCTTCGTCCTGCCTCCTTTTACCAAAACTCCATTAACGACTTCCTCTTTCAGATCTTTATTAACGTTTATTCTGCCCGCAGCATGCCTTCATAAATACCCGGTGTTGAATTTTCAATCTCCACCGCGCCCAGCGTTCGTTTGTAGAAGTCCAATGGCCCAGCCGATCCGATAATGGCATAACCGTATCCGTCTGCTCTCATGGCGTGCATGCAGGCCAATAGCAAAGCAGTTCCTACGCCCTTACCTCGGGCACTCGGACTCACTCCTGTCGGACCAAAGAAATTGCGGCAGGTCGCTTCATAACAGGCAAAACCAATCATTTTCCCATGTTCGAGCGCAATATAACAAGTTACGGGCTGACGTGCAAAAGCAACATCACATTCATCCACCCAGGGCTGGCTAAAATGGGACCTCACCCAGTCCAGCACCTGCTGCTTCTCCGGAGCAATCGCTCTGCGGATGACAATGGAGTTCGCCTTTAGCCTCTCCAATCCGCTATCCTGCTCCGGTAAACGATACAGCGCAACCAACATATCACTCATCGTTTTGTATCCTCCCTCACATCTGAAGTATGAATCCAATCCATAGTACGCAAATCCGTTTCACCATAAAATTAACCTGTCCCCGCTGCCGATAACCTGATTTTATCGCATTGCAACAAATGAAAACCGACATGCCTCGGTTACATTTATTACTTTCAGCTGCAACTTCGAGACGAGGTATCCCGTCAGTAATCATGAGATACGGACCTCTGTATAAGAGTTTACCGTGACACAACGCAGATGAGAAGGGATGATCCTAATGAAAAACAACATGAAAAAAGTAAGCACCGTGATGGCCCTTTCCATGGCGCTGAGCGGGGGAGCCGCTTATGCTGCATCACTGGATAACACAGCACCGCCTGAGAAGCAAAGCATCGTTTCTACCAGCAGCAGCTTGGCTGGAACGGTTCAAGTGTCCATTAATGGCACGGCTGTAGCTGACGGGTACTGGAGCAAGGATAACCAGACAGCGATGATTCCGCTGCGCGCCCTGACCGAAGCACTCGGAATCGAGCTGCAATGGAACAAGGCGGACAAGTCAGCTGAGCTGACTCGTGATGCACTTTGGACTCAGGTTTTTACAGGCAAGGACCGTTATTCCGTGAATAAAATGCTGCTCACGCTTGGCACAGCTCCCGAGATCAAGGATGGAACACTTTATGTGCCTGCTGTATTTGCAGAAAAGATACTTCACGCTCAATTGACTACAACCGGGAATCAGGTGAGTATCACGAGTGAAGAAGAGGTGAAGACGGTTACCGAGCGAGGTGTAATTACACGCATCTCCAACCAGGAGAAGTACCCGTCAATTCAGATTGGCGGTGCAAATCAGGATGGAATCGTGCTGAATCTGAGCAAAGACAGTCAATTGCTTTCTGCGGAGGGTAAAGAGCTTACACTTGCCGATCTGTCCATCGGCATGGTTGTGGAGGCTGAGCATTCTCTGATGACTACTCGCAGTCTGCCGCCACAGACACCAACGTATAAAGTGACGGTACTGGATACGGCTGCTGAACTAACAGCACAGCCCAAAGAACTTTTTGGAACATCAGGCACAATTGAAAATGTAAATATAAAAGAGGGTACGGTGTCCCAGATTGAGATTACCGGTACACGCTTAACTGAAACTGCTCCTGACCATGTCGTTCTAAATATCAACAAAGATACCTCGCTGCTGGACCAAAATGGTGAAGCGGTAGACGCAGAGCAGCTGACCAAAGGCGCCAAGGTCATCGGCTATTACAGTCCGATGCTGACTCGCAGTCTCCCTCCAATCGGCACAGCCTGGAGAGTGGTAGTAGAGCTTCCAACGGTTCAGCCTAAAGCGGAGTAAGACAATATAACCAGCGCAGGGCAAGCGATTATTGTATGGAATAAAAAACCTTACTCTCCTGTCATCGGACAAGGAGGGTAAGGTCTTTTGTTCGTTTTTAAACTTCTAGATGATCTCTCATATTCAAAAGGCATGTCTCATATCACTCTGTATCAATAATGGCTTCAGCCTCAATCTCGACCATAAGCAAGGGATCAATAAGCGCGTTCACTTCGACCATGGTAGCCACGGGTTGAATTTGCCCAAAAAATTCTCCATGTGCCTTCCCCACTTCTTCCCACCGCGTAATATCTGTGACGAACATACGAGTTCTGACAACATCGTTCAAGCTGGCGCCCAGCTCATTCAGCGCTTTTTCAATCGTCTGCAAAATAAACTTGGTCTGCACGTAAGGATCACCCGCTCCAACGACAACACCCTCCTGCATTGCTGTTGTTCCAGCAACCTCAACCCGGTTCCCAACACGGATTGCACGGCAATACCCCACCAGCGGTTCCCAAGGGGAGCCGGTAAATACCTGCTGTCTGCTCATTCTTCACGCCTCGCTTTGTTATGTAGTCTGGTTCTTGGATAAATTGAACTAAAGAAACGACATTATGCCACTTAACGATCCATAATCGTCAAATATCGCTGTAATGGGGCAAGATATCAGCCTTGGCAGGCTCATTAAGTCGAAGAGGGAAGGCTAACGATCCCCATAGAGCTTATTTCCCCTGAATCGGGGACATTTGAATGCTAACGATCTCCAGGAAGCTTATTCCATTCAAAATCCTGAAAAAGGAGCCTGATCAAGCTGGTTTCAGCACAATAGCGTCTCTGGGGATCGTTAGAATTTTCCAAAGCCCAAATATGCCGAAATAAGGCTTCTCCTGATCGTTAGCGCTCGCAGTAGAGGGTAGCAGACTTGCACTTGCCATGAGCGATGCACGATATTTGACTAGGGCGTGTCTGAAAACTCTGAAGGAAGCCAATTTTGCTGAATTTTCGTTCCAAGCAAGGAAGTTTTCCGCAGGCGTGCCGGGGCACGTCAAGGGAAAGTGACGCAGTAGGGGGCGAAAAGGCAGTAAAACATGCACTTCAGTAGGTTTCAAGACACGCCCTAATGTGCCTGGATTGATGAGCATATTGGAGTGGATTGTGTACATTCTTTAGTTCAACTTATATAGATTAAAGATGAATTATATCAGGCTGTCTGCAGCGCTATCAACAAAATAAATTAATTTTTCCGTTAAATATGATTAAACATAAACATCCCCTGAACAGCTCACTTTTACCTTGAGTATAGTCGAATGTTCAGGGGATATGAGTATTGAGACACGTCTATTACAGTTTAATATTAGCCTCGTCAAAGTAATCTTCCAGCGTCAAACCACTCTTCACGACATCTGGTGCAATATCTGTGCCGACATAGCGAATATGCCAAGGCTCATATACGTAACCCGTCTTGCTCTCCTGGCCTTTCGGATAACGGATAACAAAGCCATACTCGGCAGCATGCTCATCCAGCCATTTGCCTTCTTTGGACGAGCCAAACACCTCTTCCAGCACATTACCTACACTTGGACTGGACACATCTATCGCAAGTCCTGTCTGATGCTCACTTCGGCCGGGGACGGCACTGACGCGGGAAGCGTACTCTTCTCCCTTGGTTTTGACATTGTTGTTGTAGATGGCGACCTGACGTTTGTAGGACCGATAACCGGACACGGCACGAAGCTCAATCCCGTCTGCCTTGGCACCGGCAAACAGCTTCTCCAGCGCTTCAGCCGCTTCCTTGCGCATATGCCGCTTCTCATGCGGTCCCTCGAAGGAGAACGGTACGTCAGGCTCAACCAGATCACTCGGCTCATATCCCTCCGGCAGACTGCGCTGCTTGTTGACGATGACCGTCATTGCCTGCGCGTTAGTCACAACCGACTGGGCATCTACCGTAGTCTGCAGCGCACTGATGCTGCGCTTCTCCAGCAGCGGATCTTCTGATGCCGCCTCCCCATTACCATTGCTCGAGGAGCCCTGTTCCTCTCCAGCGGATGCAGAGTCCGAGCCTAGGTCTGTGCCTTCATCACTGCCCGGCTTGGACGTCTGATCTCCTTCCGCTCCACCCTTGCCATCCGAGCCAGATTCGTCGGTTAGATGAACGGTGGTGCCATCGGCTCCCTGCTCCGTGCTTGAGGGTCCGTTTGCGTTTGCATTATCGTTTGAACCGGAGCCGTTCTGGCACGCAGCCAGCAAAGCCCCACATATCATAAGTGAGGACAGCAGAACCACAATCCTGCGCTGTCTTCCTGTTCCTGATTTCATCGTAAAACTCCCATCAACGTAGTATTCGAGCGGATTATTGCTGTTTCATTTTCACACAATCCGACAGTGTTCACTGCGACAGTATACCTTAATTGCGTACAAACCTCCACCAGCAAAGACAGTGATCTCCCAGGCTCTGCGCAAGTGTATACCCTGAATACAGCCTGTAGGCTTGTTTTCTTTCATTTTCAATAGATGAACACATCAATTCACCGTTTGGAAAAAGAAAATCCGGGCAGCTTGCGTAAGGCACATCTTACTTGGCTGCACAGGTCTGTTCATGCGGTTAACCAGAACAAGCAGGGGCGATCTGCGATCACCCCCGCTGTATTGGCATATTGCATTTATTTGGCGGCCGGGCTGTCCTTGCGCTTCTGGACAGCCTGCCACATCCGCGCTGCCACGCGCTCGCGGATCAGATCCAGACCCGCTGCTGCCGGCACCCCTGGCAGCAGCGCGGTCAGCTCGGGCAGCGCAGGCGGCTTGCCCGGCTGCGCGAGCCGCACCTGCACGGCGCCGAAGCCCGGCCCCGGCTGGTGCATGGCGCCGTCTGCGGCAGCCTCGGCGATCCACTCGCCGACGGCTGCGCCGCCTTCGCCAGCCCGCGCCTGCGGGCGGCCCGCCGTCTCCGCGGCACGGCCCGCGCCGCTGGGATCATGGGCAAGCTCCGCTGCCCATGATCCCAGCACGCCGGCGAGCAGCGCTTCGCGCGGCAGGCCGGCGTGCGTCAGCTTCAGCAGCGGCTCGGCCGCGAGGCGCGCGGCAACGGCGCGCTCCGCCGCGGCGGCATGCGCGCAGCCCGCGCGGCGGCAGGTGCATGCCGCGGGCGCAGCAGCGCCGGGCACGGCGGCGCTCTGTGCGCCAGCAGGCGCGGGCAGCAGCCCGGCGAGCTCCGCCGGTGCCGGGCCGCCGCGCAGCAGGGCGTACAGCGCTAGCGGGCGCTGGCGCAGCTGCGCCAGCACGGCCTCGCGCTGCGCCTCGCTGAGCTGCGGCAGCGCGCCGGTGACCGTGAACACGCCAGAGTCGGCGGTTCCGGTCTGGAAGGCATCGGCAGTTTCGGGGGCAGACGCTGCCCGATCCGCCGATGTATCCACCTCTGCTGTCCACACCCCGGGGGACATATGCAGCTCTATTTTCCATTTTTCGCTCATCATCATGCCCCTTTCTACGTTGCTCATCCGAGCTTTCCTTATGGTCACTGTACAACTTCCAGGCTTATACCTGTCTCTATATCCATACCCATACCTGGACTGTTCCTTGTACCTCGGTACACCTCTGCTTTGATGGCCCGTGTTACAGCCACGTCTCCCCCTGCAGGGAGATCAGGCTGCGCAGCTCGTCATCCGACATCTCGGTCAGCCAGTTCTCTCCCGATCCGACAACCTGCTCGGAGAGAGCTTTCTTGCTCTCGATCAATTCATCAATCCGTTCCTCCAAAGTCCCTTGGCAGATCAACTTGTGTACCTGTACGTTGCGATTCTGCCCGATGCGGAATACACGGTCTGTTGCCTGATTCTCCACCGCCGGATTCCACCAGCGGTCATAGTGAATGACATGACTTGCCCGTGTCAGATTCAGGCCAACCCCGCCAGCACGCAGCGACAGAACAAACATCGACGGGCCTTCACCCTTCTGGAACGTCTCCACCATCTCATCCCGCTGGGCTTTGGAAACACCGCCGTGCAGGAAATAAGGCTCCTCCTCATAACGCCGGGCCAGTCTGGAAACGAGCAGCTCTCCCATGGACACATACTGAGTAAATACAAGTGCCGATTCTCCATTATCCCGAATGGCATCCAGCAATTCCAGCAACCGCTCCATCTTGCCGGATGCCTCTGTCTTGCCATGGTCCTTCCGACTGCTGTCTGCCAGCACAGGATGGTCACAGATCTGCTTCAGCTTGGTGAGAGAGGATAACACAATGCCCTTGCGTGCGATGCCATTGCGGCCATCCAGCCCGCCCATCAGCTCATCCACCACACGCTGGTACAGGATCGCCTGCTCCGGCGTGAGGGAGCAGTAGGATTTCAGCTCCAGCTTCTCGGGCAGATCCTTGCGGATATCCGGGTCACTCTTCAGCCTGCGCAGCATAAACGGGGATACCAGACGATGCAGCTCTCGCAGCGAGGCCGCACTTTCTTCTGAGGGGCCCAAGCCTGTATAACGCTGGCGAAAGGATGATGATGTGCCGAGATATCCCGGATTGAGAAATTGAAAAATCGACCAAAGCTCACTCAGCCGGTTCTCCACCGGCGTTCCTGTCATTGCAATACGATGTGAAGTAGACAGCCGCATTACACTCTGCGCCTGCTTTGTTCGATAATTTTTAATGTACTGCGCCTCATCTAGCACCACCGTTGACCAGTGTAGTAAGGCCAGATCGGGACCGTCACGGCCAGCCAGATGATACGTGGTGAGCACAATGTCATGCTTCCGGGCTTCTTCCTGGAACGCATCCCCGTGCAGCCGCTGTCCGCCGTGATGAATGTACAGGGACAGGTTTGGCGCAAAGCGCTTCAGCTCCCGCTGCCAGTTTCCAAGCAGCGATGTAGGGCAGACAATCAGAGCAGGCCATTGTTCCGCTGGAATAACATCAGCTCTCTGTGAAACAGTCGCCTTGAGGGCCGCATGGGAGTCGCCGGATTTGGACAATTGGTGCAGCCCGGACACTTTGCTCTCCGTTCTCTCAGCTATCCATTCTCGCTCTGCAGTCTGATCTGCGGATGCCTCATTGAATCCTTGTGTCTCTTGCGCTTCAATCAGTGCAGCCTGCCGTTCCTCCTGCTTGCGATCCAGCAGGCAGGTAATAACCTGGATCGTCTTCCCAAGACCCATATCATCAGCGAGACACACGCCGAACCCAAGCTCACCCATAGCGGATAACCACTGAAATCCGCGTTCCTGATACGGGCGCAGTTCACCGTGCAGCTCTGCTGGCACAGATCGCGGCTCAATGCTGCGAAGCACCTGCCCATCCAACAGAAAAGCAAGCATGCCTTCCGATTCCGCTCCGAAAACGGACATGCCTTTCCAGATGGAATCTTCTCCTTCATCTGCAGCAAGATGCAGCCACTCGGAAAGCGGCATATACTGCTCCTCTTCTTTTTTCATATAACGAAGCACTTGGCGAATCTCTTTCGTGTCTACCTCGATCCATTCCCCGCGGAACATCACATAAGGAACGGTTGATTCAGCCAGTGCAGCCAGTTCCTCCGCCGTAATCGGCTTGCCATCCAGCATCGGCTCTGCTGTAAAAGCAACCAGCTGCTCCATGCCCAGCGCAGAACCAGCACCTGGCTGACGCTCCGGCGAACCATTCATCATCTGCAATCGCAGACCCGCACGGCGTTTCCCGGCACGGCTCCATCTTGAAGGCATCAGCACCGTTATGCCCGCCTTCTGCAGCTTGGGAACCGCATGGGTCAGAAATTCAAAAAAGCTCTGCTGCTCCAGCTGTATTGCCTCAGGACGCGCATGCAGTAATGCGGTCTCCAGTTCCGGGGCCAGCTCCGACGCTTGACCGATGGCCATTAGCAGCTGCTCGGCTGCGGACATATAGAGCACCTTGCCCCGGTCCAGGTCACGCTCCGGGTGTGCCCATATGCTTCGCGCAGGCAGTCTAAGTCCAGACTCCTGATCACTATCAACCCAGAAGCTGATACCCCAGATTGAATCCTGCTCTCCCAGCGGCGGTTCCAGACGCAGTACCAGCTTGAATTTGCCTTCCACGGGCGGAGTCTCTTCGATACCAAATGCAGGCATCCTCGTTCCCCCTGCTTCATGAAGTGTATCCACGAAGTCTGCCATTTCCTCGGTCGGTCCCTGCACGGTGACAGGGCGAAACATCGAGATCAGGCTATTCCACCAAAGCTCTGACACAGGTGATGAGCCACGTCGGAACGCTGTCCGATAACGAGACAGCGCGCTATCCATGCTCTCCAGTTCACTTGTCACCACCGCATGAATGATTCCACTCATAAATGAAAATAAGACCGCCCCAGCCGCTTCCTCACGTGTCTCTGGCTCCGTGGAGGCATATGCTCCCGGAGCAGATAATGCAATTGGCGGCATGGACTCTGCAAGACTTCTAAAACGCTCCTGATCCTCTTCGAGCTGCAGTCTCGGGCGCCATACACCTGTTAAAGTCTCCTGTCCCGTTCTGCGTCTTGCACCGGTCTTGGCCGCAAACGCAGCCGCTGGAGCGATCGCTCCGCGGAGCAGCAGTTCCTGAGTGAACTGTGCTGCCTTAACCCAATAACGCATCTCTTCTCCGGCTTGAATTCCGGCTGCATGCAACATCTGATCGTCCCACTGCAGCAGCAGCCTGAAGGCATCCTTCGGGGAAACCGCGAGCCCTTCCAGAGTGCGACCAAGCAGCTGCCGCCGTTTCGTATTTTTGGCTTCTGCCACATTCCGAAGCGGATTCGGCCAGCGCAGCTCTGCAAGACGCAGCGCGGCAGGCTGAAACAGACGACCCTCGTCGCCGAATTGCAGCCTTCTCACCACGTGGCTCCAAGCATCTACACGCGGTTCCGATGTCTCACCGGAAAAACAAAAAAATACGTCTCCAAGCCATACTCCATACAGCGATTGCATCATTACAGTCTCCCGTCATCCCTTCGCATTGTTACTCTCCATCATATACGAAAATGAACGGATTTAAAAACCTTTACACTTAAAAAATGCAGATATCACTCTTTTGCTGCATAAAAAAATGCCCCTGATCCAGAAAACGGATAAGGAACATTTCGTTATTAAGATGAAACGATTAAGCAGCCGAAGCTGCCGCTATATTTTTTTATTAATGATTAAGATCTGATCAGACTGCCCAGCAGCACATCCAGATTCAGAATACCCGCGCGGTGATCTGCACAGAAACCGATTTTATCAAACACACCAATCATGAAACGGCGATGCTCCTCAGCAGGCTCCTCAAAACGATCATACGTCACCACCGAATCCACCATATCCACAATCAAAGGCACAAACCCGTTCTTGTAGGGAACAACGATAATCCGTGTCGATGGCGTATCCTCCTGCTCCGGCATGCCCAGCAGCACACGAAGGCTCACGACCGAAACCACCTTACCGTACAATGAAGCGAATCCTCTGATCTCGGGACTGCCAAAAGGAACCGTTGTAACCTCTACCATTCTGATAATTTCATGCACCTCATCAATACGAAGTGCAAAAATCTGTTCTCCGACCGAGAAATTAATATATTGCATTACTACATCTTCACTCATAATTGTCCCCATACCCTCTCATTCCGTAAAATCAGAATCTTCAACATACTTTTGGCTGTCGTCATGAGACGATTAGTCGTTACATGTTGTATCGGCACTTTTGGCGCAAATGTTTAGGCTTTCCACAACAAGAATCGCACTTCTAATCCGTTTTCGTTTCCGGATTCAACGTATGCCGAAATATATTCTAATTTCTGTGGACAACACATCAGATCCTGCTTTGATTTTGCTTTTTCCAGATGAAAAGAGTGAGTTATACCTATTTTGTGGATAAGTTGTGCACATATTGCTCACAATCTGTGGATATATACGTTGTTTTATGTGGATATTCGCAATTTCAATGTGGACATGTTGTGTATTTGTTTGTAAATCTAACGTAAACTTTGTCTTTTTTCGTCTGCTTATCCTCTCCTGTGGACATATTGTGGAAAGCCTTTCACTTACAGTACTGGATTACAGACTTCCTAGCTGATATTATTCACATGTGTTCCACCAGCCCAATCGACGAGGATTTCCGCTGTCTGTTCAAACTGGAATACTGGAAAATAGTGACCGTACGGCACATCAACCTTCTTATAACCGTTTTGTAATGCAGCTGGAAATTGATATTCCTGATCCCTGTCAGCCCAAACAACCAACTGATCCTGTTCATAGTCCATTCCCTGGAAACTTCCGTATTTCTCCCAGAAGCTGCCCGTCTCCTTGGTATGCCCCAAGTGAATCCACCTCAGCAGATCCAGATGTGCGCCCGCTATACGAGGTGAGCGAAGATAAGAATGTACCCTCTGGGCTGTTCCTGTCACCATGCTCTCGTCATTATCACCTGATCTGCTGCTACCCTCACGGAACATTCGTGCCCAACTCTGCTGAGATCTGGAGCGAAGCAACGCGCGACCTACACGACGCGGCAGGCGAAGCATTTGTTTTAAACGTGCATCTCCTCCGTTGTCCGCAGCAGGCTGGAGCAAGGCTAGACGAATATCGGTACGCCCGCTCCGCTTCAATGCTGCGGCTGCAACAGCGGCACCTACAGAATGACCAACAAGTTTGATGGGAACCGGCATTTCTGCCAAAGCATGCACAAGTTCGTTCACCTGACCGTTAAATGCATCTTGTTCCTGGTGAACAGGTGAGCGACCAAATCCTGCGAGATCAACAATCCAGACGGGATTGCCCGTAAGTTCCCTCAGCCGTGATCCCAAGGGAAGCAAGTCATCGGCGCTTTGGAGTAAACCATGCACAATCACCCACGGCTCCCCTTCACCTTCCCAGCCTAACCTCGCCAAATTCCCTAATCGTGAACGAGTATAGCGGTCTGGATAAGCCTTCATTTCGTGCTTGGGTAGAAGACGGTAGTCCAGATCCGCAATAATGAACGGGAGCTGCTCCCGAATATCAGGCCAGCTTCTCCCCATTCGCTTCAACAGCACCTCTGTCTCTTGTACCGGAAATCTCCTATCTGTAATAAAAGCCAGTGACTGTGCGGGAATACCACTGATGCGGCTTCCCCCAAGCTTCATAAGGCGTTGAATCCAAGATAGCGGTAGTACTCCTGCCGGTCTGGGCACATCCAGCTGCTTCGTGATCTGATTCAGCATTTCCTTCATGTTCGGACTATCCTCTTTACGTGCCAACAGCGGGTAAGTCCCCCCAAGAGGAGTCTCATCCTGCGTCAAAAACACCAGTGTCTCTGCCACCACATCATTCTCCACGAGCGGCAGCCAGTAAGATGAACCACCAGGTACAACCGGCATGAAACCTCTCTGCACAGCGCCAATCAGCAATCCAATGCCGCCTGTCTGCTCCGTCTCACCCGTCGGACGCGGGCCAACCACCGTACTGGGATTTACGACAGATAGAGGGTACCCATGTGTCTGCGCATGCGTTCGAATAAACCCATCCGCTTGAAATTTCATCTCTTCATACGCACTCTCTTGGCTGTCTGCATGTTTCACCTTTGTCTGTTCTTGCTGCTCGCCCTCCTGCCCGTAAGGACTCATATAACCAACGACATGAATAAAATGCCGCAATCCTCCGTTATCCTGGATATCCTTTGCTAACTGCGCTATTTCTCTCGCCCCATGCATAAAGATTTTGTTCGCTGTCTCTCGTCCCAGTGTAATGTCCATCGTGCCCCCTGCATGAAGTATGACATTCGCCTTCCTGATCCGTTCACGATCCGCTTGAACAAGCCCCAAACCTGTCAGAGATAAATCGCCTACGATAAACGTAATCCGTTCAAAGCTGCTCACACCGTAGCTCTCCAGTACGGTTCTGGCCCGCTCTTCAGAGCGAACCAAAAGCAGCATATGTATATCTGTTTTCTCCACAAGTTGTTTGACGGTTTCCCTTCCAATAAAACCGGTGCTGCCTGTCATCAGCAGAACGGTTTGTGCTAACGCTGTTTGATTCATCTATTAAACCTCCACACTATTTAGTCTTTTTTTAGTTTTGAGTTCGGTCTTCATTTTTCGTCTTAGACTCCTATGATACCATCTATATTAGTACCAAACAGTACTAAAAAGTTTAAAAAAAGAGCCTCGCTTAGCGAAGCATTTGACAAAACGTTCGTGCCGACTGTTCAATAATGCCCAGATTACGAGAAGTTCCGGCTAGGATCAGCGAACCTTCAAGTGCAGCAACGAACAGGGCCGCTGCCGCTCCAGGCTCAACTCCTTTGCGGAATTCTCCGCGTTCCACCCCTTGCTGGAGCAGCTTCTCCACCATAGGTATAAGCTCCCGGAAAAAGATCGAGATGCTTTCCTTCGCTTGGGAGGCACTATCGGGTGCCTGCATATAAAGGGTGACAAACGGACATGCCCCTTCAAAGTTTCGACTTTCTATACCTGCCGAAAGCAGTGCCAGGAAGGAGTTAATTCGTTCCTCCACGCCCCGTTCACGCTGGCTGAGCAGCAGATATAGCTCTGATTCGTATTGGGCAATCCAGAACTGAACAACTGCCTGAAGCAATTCCTCCTTATTTTTAAAATGATAATAGATATTGGATTTGGATACACCACTGACTCGCACTACCTCATCCATACTGACGTAAGCATAACCTTGCCTTAGAAAAAGCTGCGCAGCCACTTCAACCGCTTTGGTGCGGTTCACTGGATTAGAGCCTCTGGGTCTGGACGTTTTAGAATAATCTTGATTTGAACTATCGTTTTTGTTATTCATAACTAGAACTATATAGTACTATTTTAACAAATGCAAGCATATCTGTTGATAAAAATATATCGCCATCCTGTTTCCTGAAAAGTTGTCCACATTTAGATGATATACACACATGATATCCACATATAGTATCAAGCTGATGTAAAAGTTGTATTTCGAAATCTGTAAAGCAGCACAGTTATCCACATTTTCAAGATACACCGGTACAATGTCAGGGAAGCAAAAAAGCCAGCTGCAAAAGATGCAACTGACTTCGAATACGTATGTTGTCGTTATTTTTTCAAACTATCCCAGTTCTGCTGCAAGCCATCAAGCAATGCCTTTTTGTCAGACTTACCTGCTACATATGCCTGAATTGTGCTGCCGAACTCTTGCGGAACCCCTTCAGGGAAACGGCTGAAGTTCCAGCTTAATGTTTTGTTGGCCTGACTGTATTTCATGATATCTGTCGCCAGATCACCCAGCTCCTCCTCAGAAGCCTGAATCGAACTGAATGCCGGGATAAACTTGAATTCTTTCGTCAAATACTGCTTGCCAATATCGGATGTAACAAGCCAGTCCAGAAATGCTTTAGCTTCGGTTTTCACTTGGGAGTTTTTGTTCACAACCCAGTTGTTAGGTACGCCTACAAACAGCTTGTCGTTAGGTTCATTTGTGATGGGCATTGGCAGAATGCCCAGATTCAAGTCCGGGTTGATACCGTCAATCTGCACCTGTGTCCAGTTCCCCTGCTGCATCATCGCCGCCTCGCCGCTGGCAAACAGCGTTACCTGTGTGTTGTAGTCTGTCGTCAGCGGGTTTTTGTTGCTGTATTTCAGCGTCAGGTCCAGCAGATTCAGCCATTCATCAAACACAGGGTTGCCTGGAATCTTCTCTGTGCCTTCGTTCAGTCCTTGAATGAATTTTACCGGGTCCGCCTGATTCGCAAAGGCTACATTGACGTTGTGATTTCCCAGCACCCACCACTCCTGATAACCGTTGGAGAATGGTGTAATGCCTGCATCCTGAAGCTTCTTCGCCGCTTGATCCAGCTGTTCCAGCGTTGTCGGGATTTCTGTAATGCCCGCTTTGGCGAACAGATCCTTGTTATAAATAAAACCGTACCCTTCCAGCGCGAGCGGCTGTCCATACAGCTTGCCATCCTTGGTCATTGGCTCTTTGGCAACTTCCAGTACATCCTTGACCCATGGCTCGTCGGACAGGTCCTCCAGATATTCAAGCCAGGTATCCAGTTCACGGTATCCACCTACGTTGAAAATGTCCGGCTGTTCGCCTGCCGCAAACTTGGCTTTGAGCGCTGCACCATAGTCACTTCCGCCCCCTACTGTCTGAATATCCAGCTTGATGCCTGGATGGGAAGATTCATATTCAGCTTTGAGACGATTAAGTGCTTCAGCAATTTCAACTTTGTATTGGAAAATTTTTATCGTTTTGGTGCCAGCCGCAGCTTCACCGCCGCCATTCTGAGCATCTGTATTTACGGGACTGCCGCTCTTGTCACCATTCCCGCACCCTGCAAGCATCACCGAAAAAGCAATTAACATCAGCAGCGTTAACTTTGTCATTCTTTTCATAGATACACTCTCCCCTGTCGTAGTTTCAGTATAACCGCTTACTCGTTCTTCCTCTCTTGCTCTGACCTGCTTTTACTTCAAATGACCCATGCTTTGTCCTCTTCTTCTCTTTAATACTATATAGATGAACCGACACATTCACACAATGTGTGCATGCGCAGCTGATCTTAGATTAAGAAGTTACACAATCCGCTCCCATGACGGAACAACCTTGAGAGTAGCAGTTATCCCCAGCTTTTTTCGATTTCCTTTGCAATACTCTTTCATGAGATTATAAGTCCACATTGCATTTGTAATCCCATGTTTAAGAGCCCTGTTCCAGCCCATCTGCCCAAGCCCTGCGGGCAGATGGGCCCTTTGCCACCTCCGTGCGTGGCACGGAGCGGAGGCTTTATGATGCGCTGGAGGAGCGGAGCGTTCGCCTTTGATACTCGGGGGCTTCCTTGCTCTCATACATTCAGGCCCCCGAGGAGCAACAGCGACCAGAAGCGCTCATAAAGCCGGAGCGACCAGCCATCGCACTCCCTCACACATAATGCCGGAGCGACCTGCCATCGCACTCACCCCTTCACGGACCCCGCAGTAATACCCTGGATAATATACTTCTGCATGAGCAGGAAGAAAATAATGATTGGCATGATGCCCAGCACCAGAGCCGGCAGTGCGAGATCCCACTGCTTCGTATATTGACCGAACAGCGCAAAGGTTGCGATCGGAATAGTGCGCAGATTGGAGCTTTGCAGGATCAGGGAAGGAAGCAGATAGTCATTCCAGATCCAGAGTGTATTCAGAATAATGACGGTTACATACATCGGCTTCATCAGCGGGAAAACAATCCGGAAGAATACCCCGTATACCGAGCTTCCATCAACCCGGGCAGCCTCTTCAATCTCCAGAGGAACCGATTTGACGAAGCCGTGAAACAGAAAGATCGACATTGGGGCCCCGAACCCGAGATAACAGATGATCAGTCCACCCAGACTGTCGATCAGCCCCAGATTGCTGGTTACCGTAACAAGTGGAATCATGATAGACTGAAACGGAATCACCATCGCAGCGATGAACAAGCCGAACAGAATCCGGTTAAACCGTGTATTGCTGCGTACCATGCGGTATGCGGCCATAGAGCTGATCAGCACGAGCAGCAGATTGCTGACAATCGTTACGATTAGCGAATTGATGAGCGCTGACGGAAAGCTGATTTTCTCCCAGGCATTAGCATAATTGCCCCATTGGAATGCCTCCGGCCATGCAGCCGAGTTGGTGAGCAGATCACCAAACGTTTTGACCGAGTTCACAAACAGGAAGTAAAACGGAATCAGGAACAATAAGCCGATAAGCACCATGACAATCTCAGTGATCACAGTACCGAAACGGTAATTTTTCGTTGTCTCCATCAGGCTTCTACCTCCTTGCTCTTCGTCACACGTACCTGAACCATCGTGATGATTGCTACAATGATAAAGAATATAAATGCTTTCGCGGTTCCAATACCGTATCGGTTGTTAACAAAGGCTTCGTTATAGATGTTCAGTGCAACCGACTCGGTTGATCCAAACGGACCACCCTTGGTGAGCGACAGGTTGAGATCGAACATTTTGAAGGACCAGGAGATCGCCAGGAACAAACAGATCGTTACACCAGGCATAATGAGTGGTAAAATAATGCTCCGTAACACCTGCCAGCGGCTGGCTCCATCAATTTCAGCGGCCTCCAGCAGATCAGGGGATACATTCGTCAATGATGAGATGTAGATAACCATCAGATATCCAGCGGTCTGCCATACAAATACGATCACAATTCCCCAGAAGGCTGTCGGTTCATCGCCCAGCCACGGGAGGTTGAAAAAGGACCAGCCGGTCACGTCGCCTACTGCTGAAAACCCTTTCACAAATATGAACTGCCAGATAAAGCCGAGCAACAGCCCGCCGATGACGTTAGGCATAAAAAAGATAGTACGCAGCACATTTCTCGTCTTGAGCGGTTTGGTCAGAAAATAAGCCAGAAAAAAACCGATCACATTGGTGAGAAGCACCCCCACCACAGTAAAGCGTACCGTAAACCAGAACGCGGTCTGAAACTTGGGATCGTTTGCAAAAATATGCACGAAATTATCAAGCCCTACCCAGTTAACGCTGGCAGATACCCCGTTCCAGTCCGTGAAGGAATACACCATGCCAAGCAGGAAAGGGACCACGATGATGAGAATAAAAAATACAACGGAGGGACCCACGAACACAAGCTGCTGTAACAGCTGTGAAGACTTGCGATGCTTCATATCGTTCTCCCCTTCTATAGATGGATGATATTGGTCTCTTTTTTTATTAAACTCCAAAATCGTGAAGGGAAACACCGACACTCGTGAACAGTTGGGTGTAAAATATTGTCCTCTCTTGACGAGCAGCCAGAAGGGGTGTAACTGATGTCCAAATATTACAGTATCCGCACCAAGCTGATTGCCTTTATGCTGATTGCAACCACTATCCCGCTGCTGACGTCCATCAGCATGACGTTTATCCAAACCAAGACAGCCTTGCGGGAACAGGCCTTGGAAGAGAACAAACGTCTTATCTATCAGGCTTCGACAAATCTCAACAATTACGTTGATAATGTGGCACGAGCCTCGCTCACCGTATACAATGACCCTAACTTCCTGCGCAATCTCGCCAAACTCCCGGGTGATTACCGGGCTGTTGCCGAGGTGTATACCACGTTGCAAACGATCAAGGCCGCTGTACCGGATGTATTTCAGCTTTACCTGCATTCCTTTGCATCCAACCAGTCCACCTTGATTACAAGCCCTTTTCCGAAACGGGAGGGACGCAAGCAAGCCTATTCCGATTCACTGCATGGCCAGGCAGGGTCAGGAAGCTCCGATATCTGGGTGGAATCCGCACATATGAGCCATACCTATGGCTTCAAGGCCGCTTCTCCCGATGATTCACCAAGAACGGTCATAACCTTGCATCGAATCATTCGGGACATCCCTTCCCCTGAACGACTTGGTGTGCTGGCTATTGACCTTAACATGAACAGCATTGCTGCAATCTGCAGCAGACTGTATGATCCGGACAAAGAACAGATCTATGTCGTGGATGGGCAGAATCGGATTGTCTATCAAGGACGCACTGAGGTACAAGGGGCGGGTGATGCCAATCATCTGCAATCGGTGGCAGCGAACGCACTGCGGGACGGTCAGGCTCATACCGGTGAAGCGCGGATTGCAGAGGGGCATTTCGAGCAGGATCATTCGATGTATGTATATCAGCAGCTCGGAAACAGCTATGCAGACTGGACCATCGTGAAACAGATTCCTAACGAAACGTTATATGCAAGAGCTACTTCGCTCACCTGGAATAATGCCATGATTGCCATTGCAGCGCTTGTACTTGTAATCGTCGCAACCTTGTTTATTTCCATTCGCATTACAGGTCCGCTCAAACAGCTGATGCGGTATATGAACCAGATTCAGGCAGGTCGCCTGCATGTGGATATTCACCTGTCGAGCCGGGATGAATTCGGGGTACTTGCTAGACATTTTCGGGATATGATGGATACGGTCAATAACCTTATTTTGCGGGAATACCAGCTTGAGCTTGCTAACAAGACCAATCAGCTCAAAGCGTTACAAGCACAGATTCACCCACATTTTCTCTACAACACCTTGCAGTCGATCGGTACACTGGCGCTGCAGCAGCAAGGAAAACGAGCTTATACCCTGCTATCTTCTCTATCCAAAATGCTTCGCTACAGCATGCGGGACCAGACCTGTGTAACTCTTCGTGAAGAAGCGGAACATGCCCGGTTGTATCTGGAGCTTCAGCAGGAACGCTTCGGTGAACGCCTTGAAGTGCAGATGCAATTTGCCGAGGATACCTTATCTGTACAGATGCCCCGGATGACACTGCAGCCGTTAATTGAAAATTACTTTAAACATGGTGCAGATATACAGCCAGGAAAAGGCTACATCTCCATCACCAGCCGCTTCGTAAATGAACACTGGATTGAAATTGAATTGATCAACAATGGACCCGCTATTCCTGAAGACAAACTCAGTGAAATCCGAGGCTGGCTTCAACCACAGGAAACAGCAACGGAAATGATGCAGGAATCCGAAATGACGGAATCCATCGGCCTTCGAAACGTTGCACGCAGACTTGCCCTGAACTCCCACCCGGACAAACCTGCCAGAATCGAAATGCATAATATCCGGTCAGGCGGTGTGAAACTTCTAGTCAAACTATATGCGGGAGAGTGAACTACATGAAAGCACTGCTTGTCGATGATGAACAACATGTCCGTCATGCCATCCAGCTTCTCGGTAATTGGGAGGAACTAGGCATAGACATATTGCTGGAAGCAGCAGATGGACACGAAGCAATCGAAGCGATTACAGCACATCAGCCGGAAATCATACTTAGTGATATGCGCATGCCTGGCAAGGATGGCATGGCATTGCTTGAATGGATATCAGCTCATAACCCCCACAGTAAGGTCATTGTCATCAGCGGGTATGACGACTTTGAACTGGTCAGGCACGCCATCCGCCACGGCGGCATGGATTATTTGCTGAAGCCCGTTGAGGCCGAAGAATTGAATGCCTCTTTGCTCAAGGCGGTTAAGGCCTGGATGGATGAGGAGACTTCACGTACAGAATCTGCCAGACAGTCCATCGTCGTGAACCGGATGCGGCCGCATTATCAGGATCGTCTGCTGACAGAGCTGGCGATCGGCAGAGGCAGCAGATCCGCGCACATTCAGCGTTTACAGGAGGAATTGAATCTGCCCTGCCATATTCCGGCATGCAGCGTGGCCGTCACCAGCCTGTCGCATCTGGATGCCGATTGTCTGGCTAAATATCGCAGCCAGCCGGACCTGCTGATATTCTCGGTGCTGAATGTCTGCGCAGAGATGCTGAGCACTCCGGCAGAAGGTGTTAGTTTCCATCAGCTTAATCAGCCTGATGAAATTGTGCTGCTTCACTGGGGTTCGCAGTCCTCACTGGAACACATTCTTGGTACCATTAATGATGGATTGGAGCAGACCATTCAGCGCCGGCTTCATTTTGGCATATCGTCTTGTCAGAACTACCCTGATGGCATATCAGCAGCCTACCTGGAAGCTAGCTCCACATTGTGGAGGCGTAATATTTTGCTCACACGTCAGCGTATTCACGCCACCACAGAAACGACTAGCAGAAATAAAGGCAAGCGGCTCACCTCCTTCGAAGAGTCCATGCGTATTGCAGCCATGAGCTGTCGCGCTGCCAGTGTGTCTGCTGCCGTGGCTGAGTGGCTTGATCCGTTCACAGAGCTTGAGGCCATCAGCGCAGAGCAGCTGCAGCTGTGGATTCAGGAACTGGAATGGATGCTGGACCGCTGGTTGGAAGACAGAGAACATACTACCGTTCATGAAGAAGAATCTGATGAAGAACAAGAGCCTCCGCTCACCGAGCTCCCGTTTGATTCTGAAGGATTGCTCTCCTTTTCTCTGCTTCGATCTTTGCTGGAGCACCGTCTGCTCGCAGCCGGGAAAGCAATTACCGCTCAGCATCACACCGATCCTGATCCGATGACTGAAATTGCGCGCTACATGGACGCTCATTATCAGGAGGACTTGTCATTACAGCAGATCGCCGCACGTTTCTACCTGAGCAGAGAGTACATCTCCCGCAAATTCAAACAGCAGTTCGGGCTGAACTGGTCGGAATATCTGGGTAAGCTGCGAATTAACAACGCCAAGCTGCTGCTGCATAATCCGTCACTTCGAGTTGCTGCGATCTCGGAGATGGTTGGTTTTCAGGATGAGAAATATTTCAGCAAGGTGTTCAAAAAGATCGAAGGCATTACCCCTGCCGAATATCGCAAAACGGTAATACACACAGGTACATAACAAACCTGTTTGCATTGAAAAGAGGACTTCCCGACATGATTTGTCAGGAAGTCCTCTTCACGTAATACCAATCGATCGATTGTTTCACCCTCCTTCGGCTTTCTGATCCCGCAGGACTACGTTAGGTACTAGACGGATATAAATCAGTTCTCCCGCAAGCTCCACCATTGTCTGAGTGACAATGACCGCCGCGGCGATGGAAGCCCACTCCGGGGATAGCGACAAAGCCAGCGGCAGAACAACCAATGAATTACGGGTGGCAGCACTGAAGATCAGTGCCCGGCCTGCACCCGTATCCAATTGGAAGAGCTTTGCAATAATCCGGGATATCAGGGGCATAATGATTAGAAAAGCAACATAGAGCGGTATAACCTCCAGAACGGTCCCCAAATCGTGATAAACCTTACCGATCTGCGAGGCAACGACTGCGGTTAAAGCAAGAGCCATCATTGGCACTGGCAGCCATGCTGTAACATTAAGCACTCGTTGTCCAGTCACAGTTCTTTTGGAGAGAATCTGAGTAAGCACCGCCAGCAGCAGCGGAATCATGATCAGGAATAGGAAAGCCTCTGCAAACGGCCCGGCCTGCATCATACGAGCTGCATCTGTGCCCAGGAAAAACCAGAGATACACAGGAAGCAGGAGCATCTGTATCACGAACAGCACCGGGGTTGCTGCCAGCACCAATCTCTCATTCCCCCGTCCCAACTGTGTAAATACGATAACATAATCAATACATGGGGTTAGAAGTACAAGATATACGCCGATCAGAACGGCTGGTGATTGGGGAAACAGAAAGGTCAGCAGCCAAACAACAACAGGTACAACGATAAAATTAACCACGAGCAGTGCAGACATAAAACGCAGATTCATCCAGGACGCTTTGAGCTCCAGAAAAGGAATCTGGACAAACATGCTGTATAACAGCACCGCCAGAATGGGAGACACTGCTTGATGAATAATGTTTCCCGATTCCGGAGCGGAGAGACCTATCCATGCTCCCGCAAGCAGGGCTGCCACATACAGCCAGGTCTGCTGCTTCTCCATCATCTCTCTAGTAAACATTGGCTCCCCCTTCGTGTGGACCGACATCTTTAGGAATATTAAATCCATTTATGGAGTATATTGGGACAGACGGCAGCTTCGTTCCCGTGACACTACTTCAAACCCGTCGCCCCGATAATAACAAGTATCTCATACTTTTGATGCATCCATTATTAAAACACACCATTCGTGGGTAAATCCTTTGTAGACTGACCCGCGGTTCATTTAAAATCATTAAACTAAGGAGGAAACGCCATGTCCCGCAACAATCCGTACAAATGGTTAAACGCACTCGGTTTTATAGCTGTTATTATTGTGAACTATCTCTCAAATGCGCTGCCGATTGGGGGCAGGACCAACAAGGAAGTATCGGACATGTACCCTGTACTGCTGACCCCTTCCGGTTATGCTTTTGCGATCTGGGGCCTGATTTACCTGCTTCTGGCAGGTTTCGTGATCTATCAATTTGTTCCTGCATCCTGGAAAAATGATTCAATTACCCGTCTTGGCTACTGGTTTCTTATCAGCTGTGCCTTTAACGTGGCCTGGATCTTTGCATTTCAAAATCTGTACATCGGACTCGCGCTGATCATTATCATACTGCTTCTGCTGAGCTTAATTGTATTGTATGTAAGAACACGTGAGATCACCATGCCCACCACTGCTGAAATATGGCTTGTCAAACTGCCATTCAGCGTATATCTCGGATGGGTCAGTGTAGCTACGATCGTTAACGCGGCGGTCTTTCTATATAAAATCGGTTGGAATGGATTCGGCATCAGTGAAATCGCATGGACAATCATTATGCTGATTGTTGGTTCCATATTGGCTGTGCTGGTCAGCTTCCGATACCGCGACAGTGTGTACCCGCTCGTATTTACCTGGGCTTATATCGCCATTGCACTAAAACAAAAGGACGTCACCTCGGTCTATTACACAGGAATCATCCTGGCCATTGTTCTCGCTGTGTATGCTGTATGGCTGTTCTTCGCCCGTAATAAAGACCGGGATTAAATAACGCCTTCCATTATAAAACAAAACGACAGCAAAAAGCCGATCGCGGGTCAATGTACCCTTGAATCGGCTCTTTGCTGTAACATTATGCAGAACAGGATGGCACGCCCGTAACAGGGCGATCCGCATGCTATTTCAATGCGATAACTTCAATCTCCACCAATGCATCTTTGGGCAGACGTGCAACCTCTACAGCACTACGTGCAGGGTAAGGCTGGGTGAAGAAGCTGCTGTATACTTCATTGACCGGGACAAAGTCATTCATGTCTTTGAGAAACACCGTTGTTTTGACCACTTTATCCATGCTAGTGCCTGCCGCTTCCAGGATGGCTTTCACGTTGCTCAGAGACAAACGAGTCTGCTCCTGAACATCTGCTCCGAATTCACCCGTTTGCGGATTCAGACCAAGCTGACCTGACGTATAGATGAAATCACCTGCATCTACCGCCTGACTGTATGGACCGATAGCACCTGGTGCCTGCTCGGTCGAGATTGCTTTTTTCATTCGACAGCTTCTCCTTTGTGTTCGCTGCCCTGCCACCCATGAGGTGTACAAGACGTGCTATTGTTTTTAAAACCTATTATATCATGCTGCAATTCAGGGGAGAAACGCTTGTTTTCCTGTATCACACAAGCCTTAATTCCCCTGCACTCCAACAACATGAATCACATCATTAGGATACACGTGAATGCCTGCGGTCTGAACGATGGCGATATTCCTCATCGCTTGAGCAATCGTTGACGCTTGTACAGCACGGTACTTGGCTGGTGTCCAGCGATCCAGCCATTTCATTGCATGGGCAGCAAGCTCCTCACCAAAGCGCTTCTCTCCGCGGTTACCCAGAATAAGTGACGGGCGGAAGATGTGCAGGGAACGGAAGCCGATATCGTAGAGCGCATCCTCCATCTCTCCCTTGGTTCGGCTGTAAAACACACGTGAACTCGCATTGGCTCCCATAGCGGAAATAGCGAGCATCTGTTCTACACCATGCTGCTTTGCCAGGACAGCTGCACGAACCGGATAATGGAAATCAACTTCGCGGAATTGCTCCTGACTGCCCGCTTTTTTGATTGTGGTGCCCAGACAGCAGTAGAGGTCGTTGATGCCTTCAAACAGGTGCCCCTGAACTTTAAGCTGTTCGAAGTCCACAACGTATTGCTTCAGTCTAGGGTTTTCCAGATCAAGCCTGCGTCTGACCAGAATGCGAACCTCACTGTATCCGGGGTGCTCGAGCAGGCTGTGAACCAAAATCCCACCCACCAGCCCGGTAGCCCCGATCACCATCGCTTTACGCTCAGGATGATGCATCTCTCCAACCACCCCTATCTGTTCATATATAAAGCTGAAAATCTTATCGATGATTGTCGTGATCAGCATTTCCGTTTCTATTTTAAAAGAACCCGACGTCCCAACGTAAATGTAAGCAGCAGCATGACAGCACCAACCACTACCTGGAATCCGTAAGTAGAAATCCAGAGCGTCGCTTCCGAGAGTGTTTCCATCTTCTCATAGAGCCAACCGCCAATCAGCGGACCAATGAACGAGGTTACCCCCGTCAGTGCCGAATATACGGCGACAAACATCGGTCTTTCACTTTTCGGTGTATCTCCAATCGTAAAATTAAATGCGAGCTGGTTAAAGCCGCCAACACCGATGCCGAGGAAAATGTGGGACAGAAACAATGCAACCAATATCGGAGCAAAGGACATCAAACCCCAGGATAGACAGGACAACGCTATAACGGGCAGCGTCCAGAATAACAGCGTTTTATTGCTGTATCTTGCATTCAGATTGCCCCAGATATAGAACCCGGCCATCATCACCAGAGTCTGAACCACCGTAATCAGGGAAACCATCTGATAGCTGACCTTCAACAGGTCCAGCATGACGTAGGAATACAGCGGAACAATTAATGTCTGAATCAACAGCCACAGCGCCAGAAAAACAGTCGCCTTCAAGAAGGCCCGATCCTGAAACGGCTTGATGAACATACGGGAAAATGACTTTTCTGTCGAGCGCTCAAACGGCATATCGGGGTAAAAGAAATAGATTACCGTATTGGCAATGGCACATATCCATACGGGAATGAACAGGATCAGAAAACCCGTTTCCCCCGGATAACGGTCCAGCAGAATGCCACCGCCAAACAAGCATACGCTTCCAAGTGCATTCAGAATCGTATTTCGTATCCCGAAATAACGTCCTCTTACCTTGGCAGGCACGATATCCCCGATGAGGGAGGTCCAGATCATACCGCCGATGGTATTACATATAAAAGCTACAGTATATAAGCCAATATAAACACTGACCCACCATTCCTTGGGGAACATGAACGGAATCAATCCCGTTGCACTCCACAAGATACGGTGAGCCCCGACGAACAGCAGAAGCATGCGCTTCCGGCTGCGAATACGCTGCATCCAGTATGCAGCACCGATCTGAGCGATGTTAACAAAGGTCGTAATGGCGAGCACAAAGCCGATATGCCTTGATCCCGCCCCAAGATACAGCAAAAACCCGGTTAGAAATGGGCCGCCAAGCAGCGTTTGCAAAATAATTGCCGGCACGCCCTCCCATGTTGCAATCGATAAATTCGTGCGTTGTGTCGAACCCTTGCGCCGTGGCTTGCTCATGAACGAAGAGGGGTTCATCTTGACCATCTTCTGTATGGGGATACACTCCTTAGACCGGGTTATGCTTTGCCGGCCGATGCTAGTTGTCACCCCAAATTCTACTCACGGCACGAAGGTTGTCAACTCATTTTTTCACGGTCAACGGAAGCTGAAGATGGAAGATGCTTCCTTTACCTGCTGCACTCTCAAGTTCAATAGAACCGCCGAGCAATCTGGCCAAATCCCTGCTGATGGAAAGACCGAGCCCGGTGCCCCCGAATTTCCGGCTTATGGAGCCATCCGCCTGTTGAAATGCCTCAAATATGGAATGATGCTTGTCCTCCGGAATGCCAATGCCGGTGTCCTGTACAGAGAAAACGAGCCAGTCGCTAACATCATTCGCTTGCTTCGTCTGCGTGGTGCTTACCGTAAGGGTAACCTTTCCGCGAGGAGTAAACTTGATCGCATTGGACATCAGATTGCGTAAAATCTGCTGCACCCGCTGCGGATCAGACCAGAGTGTATCCGGCAGCCCGGCTTTCTTATCCAGAACGAGCTCGATCCCCTTTTTGTCAGCAACCAGCTGAAAATGATTCATCGCATCCTCAACTAGCTGGCTAAGGCTGATATCCTCCAGTACAATATCCAGCCGGCCTGCCTCGACTTTGGACAAATCGAGAATATCATTAATCAGCCTGAGCAGCTCCTGCCCGGATTGATCAATCATGTCTGCAAAACGGATAATCTCCTCCTGCTCCATCGTATCGGCATTTTCACTAATCATCTGGGCAAAGTTGATTACACTGTTCAGCGGTGTCCGCAATTCATGGGACATATTCGCCAGGAACTCGGACTTGTACTGGGAAGCAATCATGAGCTGCTTTGCCCGGTCCTCCAGTACAATCTGCGCCTTCTGAAGCTCCTCCTTCTGCAAGGACAAAAGCCGATTCGTACTCTGAATCAGCAGAATCCGATTCTGCTCGTTCTGAAAATCCCGCAAAATAAACGCAAATATCAGGCTGAGCACGATGCCGATCGGAAGTGTATACGGCATAATATGGGAAAAGAAATACGCGGGCGGAATGACGCCCAGAAAAGCAATATTCACACTATTTACAACGTTGACGATAACGGTAACCACAATGCCTTTGACAATCAGTCTATAGCTGCTTCGTCTCATCCAGATGTTCAAGCCCGCGCACAGCACTCCAAGAATGGTCATATTATAAACCGCGGCAATCGTTGCATCCGTAATGCCGAAGGTTAACCTGGATAAACCTATGCCCACACCTACAATAATGACACTGTAGGGTTGTCTGTACGTCAATACGGCGACGATTAAAGGTACATAACGTAGATCAAACACAACTTCATCTGTAAGCTGAAATCCAAATACGGTACTGATCCAGCCGGCAAAAATAAGCGCGAACACGGAACTGATCTGTTTCACTCGGGACGAGGCACGTATTACGATATATTTGTAGAATACACTTGCCAGATAAGCAATCGTAATAAGCATGCCCATATTGAGTACGAACATCTTCGAAAATTGCATTGATTCACTCCTGTTGTCCGACGTTTAAACCCAAGTGCTTGCTTTTTTGTATTTTGTATTTGGTTATATCATATCATGCTAAAATCACCACGGCATGAAATCTCCATTAAAAAGAAACAAAAAAAGGCACAAATTCAACATTTAAAATGTGTGCAGGACGTAGTAAAATATATTGTTGTTTAATTTTTATCTTTTACCGCTGTACTCATGTTTGTTTCTAAAGCATGATGAAAGGAGAAGTTTGGCTATGCACGTGTTAAAAAGCAAATCCTATTGGTTATCATTAAGTCTGATGTTATCACTGGCTGTCATGGGCATGTTTTATGATATTCTGAACAGTCCGGATCGTGGATATGTTGTCCTGAACTCTCCGATTGATCAGATGCTTCCATTTATACCTGCGATGTCGATCCCTTATTTGGGATGGTATCCGTTTGTATTCGGTGTGCTTGCTTATCTCTGTGCGAAGGATCGACTGATGTATTATCGTGTCCTGTTGTCCATGAACATCTGTGTCTGGATCTGTTACCTGATCTATTTCAACTTCCAGACTATGGTTCCTCGTCCTGAACTGACCGCTGCTGGTCCAGGCTCGGCCATGATTAGCTGGCTCTACAGTCAGGATCGTCCATTCAATTGTTTTCCCAGCATTCATGCCCTGCACTCTTATCTCGTTATGCGTGCTGTCCTGTCCGTCTCCAATATTCGCAGATACATCAAGGTTCTGGTCTCTGCCGGGGCAGCCCTGATTATTATATCAACACTGCTTATCAAACAGCATGTCATTTACGATGCACTCGGCGCAATTGTTCTGGGTGAATGCATCTTCACCATCATTACGGGACTCGCCCTTCATCGTCGGCGCAGAAAAGAATCCAAATGGACGGAGGGGATCAGCTAATCCCCTCTTTCGACTTGGTTTCCAGATGTTTCTGTCTTCTCCACTCGTCAATAAACAATCCTGCAAAATAGGGGTCCCACTGGGTCCCTTTTCCTTCTTCCAGAATCATCAACGCTTTCTCATCACTCATGCCATTCCGGTATGGACGATCTGACGTCATCGCATCGAAAGCATCAGCCACCGCAATAATTCGTCCGAATAGCGGTATATCCTCGCCTACCATACCATCCGGATATCCTTTACCATCATATCTTTCGTGGTGGGATCGTACGCCTGGTAAAAAGTCAGCCATGGCATCTACAGGCTCAATCTGAAGCAAAATACTTTCACCTAACACAGGGTGTTTGCGAATAATAGCAAATTCCTCATCGCTGAGCTTGCCGTCTTTTAACAATACCTCGTCTGGTATACCAATTTTGCCGATGTCGTGAAGCAGTGCAGACTTGTATAACAAATCGGCCTGTTCCTCGTTCATTCCGCTTAGTCTTCCGATCAGAATGGAATACTCCGCCACACGCATGGAGTGCCCTGCTGTATATTTATCCCGGGCATCGAGGGCAGCAGCCAGCAGCGAGAAATAACTTTGCAGCAGCTGTCGATTGCGCTCCTGTCTCATCTCCAGTCGGTTAATCATCATGTTGAAGCCGGAGATCAAGGCCGAAAACTCATCTGCATACAGATCCGGTGTTCTTCTGCCAAATTCCCCCCCCTGTATGCGAATCATCTCCTGGGTCAGCTCCGTCACCGGATCACGGACATCCCGAATTAACAGCCAGCTGCCCACTAGAGCAAATCCCGCTCCCAGAATAACGATAAGCACACCCCAAAAGGTATATTCCTTGGCAAACTGCTGATCTATGTATTGAAGCCTTATATACGTAGCCAGAAAAAATAAACATAGCGGAAATAAACCGATAAGTGCCGTACTGATCTGAAATTTTCGTCTCATCGAAACAAGTACTCGTCCACCTAATGAAGGTTCAACGCCGTACAATATCTTGCCCCTGCGACGCACCTCAAGTAACAGAGGTCTCACTGCCCTTACTGCAAGATAATACTCAATTAGTGCATGCATAATGCCGATCAGGAATGCACACGCAGCTGCAACCCCAACAAAGCCATACGGAATTTCTAACCAGCCTGTGCTGATCATCCAAAGTGTAAAACCGGCTGCAGGCAGGGAAAAGCCTAACATATGCGGTCCGATAATACGATATATGGTCTGTCCCGGAAAGCGGTGAATTCTCTCGTACATTTGCTCTAATTCAGCCTTCTCATGGTGCTCTGCGGCAAAAAAATGCCTGATCGGGCCCAGCTGAAACCACAGCGTAATCAGCTCTGCAACCAGCATGAACAGAATGGAGATGAGTACGATGACAACTAGTCGAACATATTGGATATGGGGTACTTGCAAGGTTGAAACCATGATTACTGTGCCCACAACAAAGATGGCTGTTAATGAACCAATCAGATAGTTGCGCAGCAGACGGAAGATAAATGCACGGTATACTTCCAATCTAATCCCTCGCTCTCTATGTCTAACCAGTTCTGCCCTGATAAAAAAGGGAGATTATAGGATGCTCACTCCATTTATTTATCGGTTGCTCAGGTCAAAAAAATTAATAAAGTCATGTGATTCATACTGCATCTTCAACCACGGCTTGTCTCCGACGATATGATCGTCATCTCCCTCGATGTTATGTGTAATTTTCTGATGGCTTCGGGGCTGACACCATAGAAAAAGGCCGTCCATGAATGGACAGCCTTCTCGTCTAATTCGCAATACACGATATCATTTACATTTTTCACCTATAAAACCAGGTCATCTCCTGCGGAGAATTCACGTCGTTTTAATTTTAGCGGCCAGAATCATCGTGCCACGCGGTTGCTCTCCCATCGCATCCGGTTCAAGCGTAATCGCTACCGTATCATAGTCGTTCGCGGAATCCAAGGTGTAATAGACTGCCCCCGTTCCATCATGACTGAGGAAGGTCCCCGCATTTTTAGGGGTATCGCCTTTGATCAGCCATACTTGAAATGCCTGATTGCCTTCCAGCGCGGGCAGATTCTCTGCCTGCACGACCAGGTGGGTGCCTTTGCTGTCGATCACGATGGTTGCCAGACCCTGTGCAACGATATTTTTCGTTGCAGGGCTCAGTTTGACAGCCTCGCCCATTTTCATGCCTTGCGCTGGAGCCAGTGCTGAAGCAAGCTGCTCTTGCAGCTGTGCATTTTGCTCCTGCGCCTGGGCAAGCTGCTCCTGTGCGGCCGACGAGCCTGCAGCCTGCTGCGTCAGCGAGTCAATGCGGCTCTGCAGCTGCGCCGCGTACACGCCGAGCACCAGCGCCGCTGCCGCGAGGCCCGCACTGGCTGCGCGCCAGGCGCGGCCGCCGCGCGCACGCGCGCGCGCTTGTGGCTGCCCAGGCACAGCTGGGGCAGCCTCTTCGGCCCGGGCCGCTGGCACCGCCTTCGGCGGCAGGCCAGGCCCGGGCTGCGCCGCATGCTTCTGCTGCGGCGCAAGGTCTTCCCGAAGCACCGCGGATGCGGGTGCTTCGGGCTGCTGCGCAGGAGCGGCTGCCGGCTTCGCGCCGGTGCTCTCCTGTGCCTGACCGAGCACGTTGCCCAGCACACGTGCTCGCATGCCTTGCGGCGGTGCCACAGGGTCCGCCGCAAGTGGCAGGAAGCCCGTTACTTCCTGCAGTTCCTTTACCTCCTGGCGACACACTTCACAATTGGACATATGCGCTTCAAATGCCGCCACTTCCTCTGCGTCCAGTCCGCCCAGCACATACATCGGTGCCAGATCAGACCACTCCTCATGTCGTTCTATCATGGATGTATGCCCTCCCTTCCCGCGTCCGGATGCAATTCGGCATCAGCAAGCAGCTTTTGAAGCTGCCGCATGGCAAGCCTGACACGGCTTTTGACCGTACCCAGCGGAATCCCGAATCGGCTGGATACCTCCTGCTGCGTTAAACCAGCAAAATATATCGATTCAATCACTTGCTTCTGGTCCCCGTTCAGTTGAGAGAGCGCCTCTTTGATGCGCGTGCCCTCCCATTTCCGTTGAACCTCTTCTTCAGTATTTGTATGCTCATCGGCAAAAGCCGCCAGTGTCTCGTTTTCAACCGAAGTGGCTGCTGCCCCTTTCGATCTTCGCCTCAGCATGTCCACCGCGATGTTGCGTGTGATCGCAAACATCCATGTGGTCAGCTTCCCCTGTGAGGCATCAAAACGCTCCGCATGATTCCAGATCCGCAGGAAAAGCTCCTGCACAGTCTCCTCTGCCGTCATAGGATCACCAACAATGCGATAGGCAAAAGAATACACGGCCCGTTCATATCGGTCATATAACAGCTCCAGCGCAGAAGCGTCACGTTCTGCAATCCGCTGCATTAACCTACTGTCCTCCATAGATTGAGTCATCCGAGGGCCCCTTTCTGTATCTTCCCTCATATTATAACCTACGCAGAAACGTTTGAAGAGGATTACCCCTGTGAACATTTTTTTTGAAAAAATGAAAATCTTTCTTCAGCTTTTCATTTCAAGCCTTCTCTATGTACATTGCACGAAAAAGAGACCTGCATCCGTTGTTTGCTCTATCCAATCCGCATATGGCTTCACGAATAAATAACCAACGGCGTCCTGTAAATAAAAAATATTGCTGAATGGTTCGGGGTAATCGCCGCCATACGGCTGTGAACCAAACAGGATATGATTCAACGTATCATTCTCATTGTGAATGCTTCCAATACAGCTTTCTTGGAAAAACCTTCAGGTCGTGAGACTAATGTAACATACTTTTTTAAAATACAACCTGACTCATGCTTTCTAAGGCCGCCTTCCTTTTTATTGCAATAAATTACAGACTGTGGTATGATATAAAAGTTGTATTAACAACCACATATGATTTTCCGTCTTCTATTTAACCCCGGAATATTTTCTTCATGCTGCGACCGCAGCGAATAAGCTCAACTAACCTATGGAGATTGACGAACCTGAATCACAATAACCCGGTAGACAAAGGGTTTACAAGATGTTCCCATTCACACTGGCGCGGTCATCGGAGCCGCAAGGACAAAAGAGAGGTAGGGCTTTTGTTGTTTTGGATATCACTTATTCTTGAGAAGATTGAAAACATACATCAAGCACCCGGAATTGGGTTCCGGGTGCTTTTCCATGTCCACATTCCTTTTTTCGTGACACCCGCCCTCCTTTACTTCATTAAGTAATGACACCGCCTCTTTCAAAAACTAGAGCAAAGCCATTACAACGCCCATTCACACCATAGCAAATCACAACTCTCCAAGCTCCACAAAATGTAACGAATCCTACAAGCCCTATTTCACCTATTTTGATCCTGTACAAATTCTAACGATTCCCAGAAGCCTTATTTCACGTCTCCGATCCAAAATCCCCCGTTTTTGAAGGGAAATCAGGCAAATAGCATTCCTACGAATCGTTAGGATTTTTAAAGTGTTAAAAAACAGCAAATAAGGCTTCTCACGATCGTTAAACATTTGTGGATTGGCGTGACGGGAGGTTTAGAGTACACTACGAGGTACGGGCACCTATACGGGTTGTAAATTACAAGTTACTGTTTACGGGCTATGGACTACGAGGCCGCGGGTTACGAGGTATAGGATCAAGTTGCGGATTTGAGTTAGGAGCTACGGGTTGCAGGGGTACTGGTACTTACTGGGGCACGACGTACGGAGTACAGGTTGTGAATTACAAGTTACTGCTCGGGCTATGGACCACGAGGTCACGGATTACGAGATACGGGATACAAGTTGCGGATTCGTGTTAGGAGCTACGTCTGCAGGGTTACGGGTGGCTACGGGGTACCGGCTTGTTTGAGCGCAGGCTGTAGCGTTCCTAAGTCCTGAATTGTTGGATTGCTTCGTTGTTCGATTACTGGATTCACGATTGGTGGGTAATCTGCTTGTTTGTTCAACCATCTGGTTGGTTGGTTACTTACTTAATTGCTTACTTATTCACTTACTTGGCTACTTGGTTCTCTGGTTCTCTGGTTCTCTGAGAAATTATGTCTTAGTTGAGTAACGATAGCTACGTTAACCGTCCAACTCTTCTGGCAGGTATATCGAGGATACGTTCAATTATTCCAGCCACCCTTACAGACAGCTTTCGTTGTATTGACTGCTGAACTACTTTATATTGCCTGTTTAACAAGCAACGAAGAAAGGATGAACGCAGGATAGGAGAACATATAGAAAAAAGATAACCCCGGCTTTACTGCCGGAATTATCCTCTATGTTGCTTCCACTTTTTCCACTCTATACAAACGATGCTGTGAAACACATAATCTCGCGATCCGGTGATCGCTGGGGCTTTCCGATCGGCCCGATGGTGCAGTCCACGTCTGGACTGCCGCCTCTCAACAGAGGACTTAGATAAACATCGTTTTGGAAATAATGACGAGCAGAATGAACAACACCAGAATAGTTCCCATAGAGCTCCAGCTTCCTCCGCCGTATCCATAGGCAGGTGCACATCCATGGTTATATCCGTGCATCATTGGCGCCTGATTCGGCTGGTAGCCATAACCATATCCATAACCATACCCCATCGGCATTGTGCCGCATCCGTAACTGTACATCTCATGACCTGTGTATTGTTGATAACCATACATCTGCTCATGTCCTCCTTTGTGTCCGTATACATGCCCCTGTCCGTTCGGTGAGTTAGGTTTAACTTCGCTCATCGTTCATTCCTCCTTAACATTTGCCTACACCCCTAAGCTATGTATTTGCCCTATGCACGGACCGGGCTATGGCCCTCATCAGGCTAAAATAGGCGTTTAGCCACTATCCAGATCCAGTCCTTTATTCCTTTTTTTATTTCCTTTTTATTTCGTTTTATCTCCTCTCATCCCCTATCCTCTTCCTTTCTCACTCGTATATTCCCCACTCCTCTGCTCAATCTTGTATCACCCACTACCTTATCCAGAAACGCTCGCCACGACTTCTTTGTTCCACAGCTTTATCACGCGCTGCTCCATCCAGCTCTCTTCACCAACCACTACTTTGCTCTACAATCTGTACCCGAGCTATTTTTCCCTTCAGTGTTCATCCTCGCTATTTCGCCATATAACCTTTATTCTCGCTATTTACCCCTTCAATGCTTATCCTTGCTGCTCTCCCTTCAATCCATCATTGCCCTCTACCTTCAATCTTCACCATTCTCTCCTTGCAATCTTCATCGCTCTCTACCCTCGCCTGCAATATTTACCATCTGCCCTCCTGCTTTTTCTGCTACCCTTCCCATCTCCACCTACTCTAACTCCACCCTCTGCCCTCTCGCTCTGCCTGCTGCCTTCCAGACGTCACCACATCCAATCCAGCTTGTCCACACAAACCAGAACAAACCCTGCCGGTCACCCGGCAGAGCCCAAACGATTATACCCAGAAGGATTTTGTGATGATAACCAGCAGAATGAACAGCACCAGAATCGCTCCAGTCGAAGTCCAGCCACCGTATCCGTAGCCTGTGCCTCTTACTTCGCTCATGTTTATCCCTCCTTTGCATAATCATTAGAGTCGAAATGGTTTATTAAACCAGGAATGCTTTAGAAATGATAACCAGCAGGATAAAGAGAACCAGAATTGCACCAGTCGAAGTCCATGCTCCGCCAACACCGTAACCTACTCCACCTACAACTCCACTCATGTAAACCCCTCCTTCAATTTGAGGTACAATTCACTATATGCATGAGACACACAGCGGACCGGGCTCTTTATAAAAATAGGCTAGTGAACACAATATCCCACTATAAAAACCAAAATTTAAATATTCATTTAAATTCATATGGATTTATTTACTTATAAAAAACTGCCCAGTGTTAATTTATAAGATTTACAGGCTGACTGTTCATATTTCCATTTCAAAAACTGTAGTTTTACGTATACAAATTGGAGTAGATTTCTAACATTGATAACAAAGAAATTCTGATTAAGCGTACTTGATGAGTTATAATCTCTACAGTTAAGAAAAAAACAGACGATGGAGGAGTAAACACCCTTTCTATAGTTCTTTAAGGAATATAATGATAATTATAAATTGGAGACTTACTTGAGGTAGACTGTGCTATTGTAATTGGAGTACCGATTGCCAACTATTCTTTTGAATATCAGGATGAGCGTGGTTGATCCTTTTGCTCGGAATAAATGAAGGCGTCTTAACTTTGATTTTCTATAAGAAGCGTAGGATGTGTGTCGCCATGTTCGAAATGGTTCGTTCTGATACGTGATAAGCCAACATTCAGGGGTTGATTTTTCAGGTGGACAACGAGTTATCTTTCCTTTGCCCTCATTGAGTTAGTTAATATCGGTTATAACACATTTTCAAGTACGTGCTGTACCTTCAGTGCGCCCACACAAATAACTAAAGCGCTCCAATATTCGGTACTACCCGCTTTAGACTTCGCATTTTTATCTTCTAAAGTTAAAAGTCTTCCTGAATGTTCGCCTACTGTATTGTTGTTGAAGTCTAGATGTCCCTCGTTGTTACAGTGATTTAACAAATAATGAATTGATGTATTTATCGATACTTTTACCTATGTTGTATTCTTGGAATTTTAGTTCATTAGGACGAAGAAAATAATGATTTCTTCCTGTGTCAATCAAGCTTTAATGGGGTATTCTTTTCAAGAAGAATACAATTCACATAGGAGTTGAGAATATGAAATTTAAGAAAGTTGTCCTCGCTTTATCCATAGGTATGTTAGTTGGTTCATCCTCAATGGCTGTGGCAGCTACCTCACAAAAGGTTCAAGCAACGTTGGCCAACTTTAAAGTCATTGTTAACGGGCAGACCAAAAATGTCACATCTAATCAATTGCTCTACAAGGGAAATACATATTTGCAGCTCCGTGAGGCTGCTAAAATTCTTGGTTATGAGGTGAATTACAAAAACGCGAGCAAATCTATTGAGTTTTCTGCAAAAAGTCAGCTTCAAGCAGATTGGATCACTTTGATTGATCTATCAGAATCCAACGGTTATAAAGTTACTCTTAAAGGAGATTCAGCTGACGTGTACATCATTTCAAAAAATTTGGATACTCTCCTTACAGTTAACGCTAATGGCCTAAAAGAAGGTGAGGAAAAAACTGTAGCAGATCCTTCGGGTAAAACAATACGTTACAAAAAATTACAGGGCTCACTCGTTCTGAATCGTGCAGATCTGAAACAAACCGGATTAATTAAATAATTAAAACAAACTTTTTTTTCATCAGCCACCCCTAAATGCTCATTGGAGAAGAACTAATCTTCCCCATAACATGTAGGGGTGTTTTTATAATGAAAATCAATAATGTTTACTATAGGGACAAAAATAAAATATCAATTTGGTCTGTTATGCAGCGAGGTCAGCTTGTCCTGTACGGATTGCAGCTTCTGTATGCTGGAGGCATCCGGCTTGTCACGCCGATCATCAATTTTGACAGATGTGGAGACACGCTGGGCTCCTGACAGAAATGGAGCTTCATGCAGAGCCGCGATGGCGGTGAACACTTCGTTCAGCGGACCTTCAATAATGGTGCTCATCGAGGTCAGCTGGTATGTAATGCCGCGCTGCCTCTCCAATATTTTTTGCATATCCGCTACATAGCTGCTCAGACTGGTGGTTCCTGTTCCAATCGGAATAACCGTTACTTCTGCGATTGCCACTTCGCTCTGCCTCCTCTGGGCCCCGATTAACCGTTGCCGCTCAAGTTTTAGTCGAGTTTTGACTCATTTTATTTTACCAGTTAAAAGCACGCGAATTCAAACTGACGTGATGACGTCATTCAATTTTTTATAATTTTTTTTTCGCATAAACTTCAAATCTTCCAATCCTTTTCCTTTGCGGATTCGCAGCTTAAATGGTATACTCGGAATTACGTTTTACTGCTTCACCCCTGTTTACAAACACTATATGTTGGGTTACAGTATTCTAACAGCAACAAAATGTAGTAATGCCGCTTTACCCCGCTTCTATGGGTCAACCTCTGGAATCTCGCGAAAAACAGGATGAAATCACCTCAAAAGGCACGCCCCTGTAGGTGTAAATCGCTTTCTCGAAACAGAACTGACACGGAGGTTAACGGGGCTGTTTGGACTGCACCCGGTATCCTTTTTTAGCAGACACGACTTGATCAGACAAAAGCTTACATACTGCACCTTGTTCTGTCGGACACCTGAACGGCGATGACAATCAAGAAGCCGCAACATGAACGGGCATTTTCAGCCGGAAGGCAGGGAGAATGCTTTTTGTATGGGCACGCTCTGTGTATACACCTTTGTTAATGTGATTCCAGGATGAGTCTGTCACCGCATAAATAGCCGCATTGCAGACCTTATTTTGACTTCATTTGAGAGTACACCACCCTATTCTTAATTCAAGAATGGTTCAATTTATTTTTTTATCATGTGAAAGCGAGGAATATTCATGCCACAAGTTGTGACCAAGCCGAACAATCGCCAGCTTGCTTTTGACGAGATGCGTATCTCGGTGTATGCCGATCGTATCCTGGAAGGACTGGACATGCTCGACAAGGAACGTCTGGTACGCGGAGTAACCAGCAAGCTTCGTCGTGACGAAGTTACCGGAGACGAGATCAGCAATGCTTTTATGATGAGCGCTCTGGAGCTGGTAACAAAAGAAGAGCCGAACTGGAAATTTGCAGCAGCGAGATCCCTGCTTACTTCCCTTTACAAAAAAGCGGCAACCAACCGCAGATACAAATCCTACCCGGACGAGCCTTATGGTGCATTCCACCCGTTGATTGTTGACCTTGTCAAAAAAGGCATCTATCGCGAAGAACTGCTGGAATGTTACACCAAGGAACAGATTGACGAGCTTGCGGAGTGCATCGACTATCGCAACGATCTGCTCTTCGATTACATCGGCCTGCTCACCCTGGCAGAACGTTACCTCGCCAATGATTTTGATGGAAAAGTGATGGAACTGCCGCAGGAGCGCTACATGATCATTGCGATGTACCTGATGCATCAGGAGCCTGCGGAGAAACGTATGGACCTGGTCAAAGAAGCGTACTGGGCAATGAGCAACATGTACATGACGGCAGCTACACCGACAATGTCCAATGCGGGTAAAAAGGTAGCCGGGCAGCTCTCCAGCTGCTTCATCGACACGGTAGACGATTCTCTGGAAGGCATCTTTGATTCCAATACAGACGTAGCCCGTTTGAGTAAAATGGGCGGTGGTATCGGCGTTTATCTTGGTAAGGTCAGAGCGCGCGGTTCAGACATCCGCGGTCACAAAAACACAAGCTCGGGCGTTATCCCATGGATTCGCCAGTTGAACAACACAGCAGTAAGCGTAGACCAGCTCGGAACGCGTAAAGGCGCAATCGCGGTATACCTGGATGTTTTCCACAAAGACATTCTGGCATTCCTCGACCTGAAGCTGAATAACGGTGACGAGCGGATGCGCGCACATGACGTTTTCCACGGTGTCTGCCTGCCTGACCTGTTCATGGAGCGTGTCGCAAGCCGTGGTGAATGGAGCCTGTTCTGTCCGCATGAAACGAAAAAAGTCATGGGCTGGAAAGACGAGAACGGCCGCGCACTGGGTCTGGAGGATTTCTACGATGAGTCCTTCGGTGCAGGAACATTCCGCGAAAAATATGAGGAAGCCGTGAATCACCCACTGCTGTCCCGTATTACGGTACAAGCGATTGACATCATGAAACGTGTGATGAAATCACAGCTGGAAACAGGTACGCCGTACATGTTCTACCGTGATACTGTCAACCGTGCGAACCCTAACCGCGCACATGGCATGGTGTACTCGTCCAACCTGTGTACAGAAATTATGCAGAACCAATCCGCTACTGTCGTGGAAAAAGAAGAGCTGGTGACCAAGGATGGACAAACTCGCATCGTGATCTCCAAAGTGCCTGGCGACTTCGTGGTCTGCAACCTGAACTCGATCCACCTGGCTCGCGCCGTACCTCATAACGTACTGGAGCGCCTGATTCCGATTCAGGTTCGTATGCTGGACAACGTCATCGACATTAACAACATCGAGGTGCTTCAAGCTCAGTACACCAACAGCCAGTACCGCGCGGTTGGTCTGGGAACCTTCGGACTGCATCACCTGCTTGCGCTGGAAGGCATTCGCTGGGAGTCTGAGGAAGCTGTCACTTATAACGATAATCTGTACGAAAAAATCAACTACCTGCTCGTACAAGCCAGCATGGAGCTGTCCAAGGAAAAAGGACATTATCCGAAGTTCAAAGGCTCGGACTGGGAGAGCGGTCATTACTTTGACCAACGCGAGTACACAACAGGTGAGCGCGTAGGTAAATATGTAACTACAGAGCAGTGGAAAGAGCTGCAGGCTGAAGTGAAGCAAAACGGCGTGCGTAACGCCTGGATGTTTGCTATCGCACCGAACGGTTCTACATCCATCATTGCTGGTTCAACAGCAAGCATCGACCCGCTCTACGAGCTGTTGTCTTATGAAGAAAAAACAACATACAAAATTGCCAACCCGGCACCGGATCTATCCGAAAAAACGATCTGGTACTACAAGACAGCATTTATGGTCGATCAGCATGCTTCCATCAATATGGCGGCTGCCCGTCAGCGTCACGTTGATCAGGGCCAAAGCTTCAACCTGTATGTTCGTCCGGATATCAAAGCAACCGAGTTCCTGGAGCTGCATCTGCACGCCTGGAGAGCCGGCATGAAATCCACGTATTACGTTCGAAGCCGTGCGTTAACGATCGAGGAATGTGATTCCTGCGCTAGCTGATCGGCATAAGGATTGTAACATCGTGATAGGAATGGGTAGCCCCATCCCGCCACGCTGACCATGATGACCACCGGGGCATCCTGTTTTGAATGCAAAATAGTGTTGCCCTGGTTCTTTTTTGCCCAAAACCTGACCACAGCATCGCAAGATGTTAAACATATGCCAAGACAGTACAGGCTTGTTCTGTCATCGTTTTTTATAGTGTAAATTCTTTCAAGGAGTGAACGGATTATGCAAGTACAGAAAATTTTCAATACCGAAGCCCCTAACCAATCGACCCGTATTATTGAAGGTGAATGCTCGGGTATCCTGAACTGGAACGACATTCGTATGCCTCATATGTATAAATTGTACAAAGTACTGCTGCTCAACCACTGGATCGCTGACGAGATTCCAATGTCCAAGGATGCTTCCCAATTTGCTCAGCTGGACGACGAGGAGAAACGTACGTTCAAAATCAACATCTCCCTGCTGGCTGTACTGGATTCCATGCAGACGATGTTTGTTGGTGACGTGAAACGTTACTTTACGGATTCTTCGCTTGAAGCGATCTCCGCGATTATCGGACAACAGGAAGTTGTGCATAACCAATCCTACTCCTACGTGCTGTCTTCCATCGTATCCGATCAGGAGCAAAAAGAGATTTTTGAATATTGGAAGCATGATCCGGTGCTGCTGGACCGCAACCGTTTCATCGCAGACATCTACCAAAGCTTCCGGGACAACCCGTCTCCACAAACGTTCTTCCAAGCTATGGTAGCTGACCTGATTCTGGAGGGTATCTTCTTCTATAGTACGTTTGCGTTCTTCTATAACCTGGCTCGTGACCAGAAAATGATGGCAACCAGCCAAATGATCTCGTACATCCAGCGGGATGAGAACCAGCACTGCTACTTCTTCGCTGAAGTGTTCAAGCAACTGCTTGTAGACTTCCCTGAGCTCAACACACCGGAGAACATGGATTACGTGTACAAAACGATTGACCGTGCCGTTGAGCTTGAAACCAACTGGGCACACTACACGCTCAGCAACGTTCGCGGCATCGACCTTAATGAGCTGGAAGATTACATTAAATACACAGCGAACAAACGCCTGCGTCTGATGGGTATGGAAAAAGCGTATGAAGGCGTTGACGTGAACTGCATGCCTTGGATCAAACCATTCTCCGACGAAGCGCTGAACGCAACGAAAACCGACTTCTTCGAAGCCAAATCCCGTAACTACGGTAAAGTGGGCGACGATAACGGATTTGACGATCTGTAAAAGTATTCGAGCGGACAGGTCCTGATCGAGAAAATGGTGTACTGCTCGCATCCATACACAGGATCTTTGTGAGTACCCTGCTGATCTTGAGAACCACTGTCTGCTATTTAAACACTCTCTCATGCTGGAGGCTTAACGTCTGCCAGCATGGAGAGTGTTTTTTTGTCTCTAAACCTTGTAAAATAGTTGGAAGAGCTTCATATTCTTTCAATATGAAATGAGGTCTAATCATGGAAAAAGAATTGTTGGAACAAGTCAATACCTGGCATGCAGAAGAAAACTATGCTCTCATTGTTAAGCGTCTTGAAGAGTTGCCTGAATCCGAGAAGGATTATGAAACAATCGGTCAACTGGCGAGAGCGTATAACAATCTGGGAGATTATCGAAAGGCAATCAAGCTGTTATTTGATATCAAGGATCATGGTCAATCAGACCCTTTATGGCAGTACCGTTTGGGCTATGCTTATTATCATATTGCTGAATACAAGCTTGCACAGACAGCTTTTGAAGAAGCTGATCGACTTGAGCCCAACGATGAGTCCACCCTGGAATTCCTGAACTGGATTCGCCCCAGAGCAGCTAAAATGGATCGCGATCGCCTTCGCTGGCAGGAAGAACAGGCTGAGTGGGAGCAAAGCGGAACACTAAACCAACTCCAGACTGCTTCAGGTACATACGATCCGGCTGTCTTCTGGCAGCAGAGCGATTATGCACGTGACAATCACGTGTCTGCACCTTTTGACGAAGCAATGGTTCAATCGATTGAAGAGGAGCTCGGCTACAAGCTTCCAACTTCCTATATTCAGCTGATGACCGCACAGAATGGCGGTGTACCCGCACGCACAACGTTCCCGACTCAAGAGGGTACAAGTTGGGCTGAGAATCATATCGCCATTTCAAGCATCATGGGTATTGGACGGGATAAGATGTATTCCCTTGGTGGAGAGTTCGGTAGTCGCTTTATGATCGAAGATTGGGGATACCCTGACCTCGGAGTTGTCATCTGTGACTGCCCTTCCGCGGGTCATGACGTGGTTATGCTCGACTATCGCTTCTGCGGCCCCCAGGGCGAGCCTTGTGTCGTTCATGTGGATCAGGAGAGCGATTACGAGATTACTTATCTGTCGCCCAATTTCGAAGTGTTTATCCGCGGGCTGCTGGATGAAGAGGATTTTGAGCTACTGGACGAAGAAGAAGCAATTACCGCTGTATTCACAGAAAACCAGAGCACGACAGCGTTCTCCAAAGAAGCCATTACCCCGTTTAAGTTCATTGATTCAGGCAGTGGTTCCTATTCTGTCATTTTAAATGCAGGCTCCTATTTACAGGATGTCTTTGATACACGCGCAGATGAAGGATTCGAAGGCGGCGGGTATGACTGGGCCTCTCTTGCAGCTGTGTTTCTTGAAGAAAAGATGCCGCATCTGACTTCAGTTATTCGTTTCGATCCCGAAGCTGACATGTTCTGTGCGTATACAAATGATAAAGAAGCACTTATTACCTTTATTCTTGGATTCAAGCAGGCGTGTGAGCAGCACGATCTTATTATTGACCTGTTTTCCAGAGCTGAGCTTGATTAAGCAGAGATAAGGAGCCTTCTATGACTACTCGTATATACTTTGCTGCCAATGGACTCGGTCATATCACCGAACATGATCTGCAACAGGCTCTTGATCATTTCACTCTCGGAACATTAGTTCACTATCAACGGACAGCCCAAGGTGTCATGGGGCAAACGCTGTTAGTGCAAACGACGCAAGGTGAGTTTATTTTGAAAGGAAATCCATTATACAATGGACAGTTCCTGGAGGAGCAGTTTTTTGTAGAGCAACTGGCTGTGCGCACGTCCATCCCTGTACCCTTGCCTTATCATATCCATAAAGACGCACAACCGCTCGGTTGGAGCTACGCGATCATGCCCAAGCTGCCCGGGTGTCACTTGTATGAGCCGGATTTTCAAGCGGCTATGACTTCTCAAGACCATGAAGACATTGCCGATTTGCTCGCTGAAACGTTAACCCATCTGCACCATTGGAAAGTTCCGGATGCCGGGGAATACGACCCTGTTGCAGACAAAATCATGCCTTTTGCCGGCTCTTATCTGGACTGGCTGTATGGCAGCATTCGCCACTGGCTGCATGATGCAGAGAAGTACTCTGTTATCACGGATGCTGACATACGCTGGGTAGATGAGCAATTGAAGCGATCCGAATCCGCTTTTTTGGCTTCGGCAGTTCATGAATTTGTGATGGGTGATTTCAAGGTCGAGAACTTTCTTATCCAGAAAGGGGCTCAGCCTGCATCACCGTGGAAGCTCAGTGGATTATTTGATTTTACAACCGCTTATTTCGGAGACGGCACAGCCGATCTGACCAAAATGACCGCAAGATATTTGCGGGAGGGTCAGCCCGATCTGGCTGCCCGATTTCTACGCCACTACCGGCAGCTGATCTGTGCAGATGATCCAGAGAAGTGTGCACATTTTCGTTCACGCCTTCGCATCCACTTGCTGTATCAGCGTATTCTGTGGTGGGGTGAAGCCAAAGCTACCGGACAGGTGACCTGGGAGGACGATCTGCCTTTTGCAACGTGGGCTGAGCAGTACATCGAGAGGGTACTCTCTTTGCTGGATTAAGCACTATGGAAAAAACGGCCTGATTGCTAAATGAAGCTATCACAACAATGAATCTGGCTGTATAATGTGAAAACATGAAGGGGCTGTCCCAAAGGGTACCGACGGATAAGCCAGTCCCAAACGTTGAACGAAAAAGCCTTCAAAACCACTGCTAAAGTGGGTTTGAAGGCTTCTCTATTGCTTGGAATCCTGTCTGAAGTGGGGGCTGAAAAATCATAAAATGACTTTTGGGACAACCCCTAATACATCGTATACGTGATAGCTCACTCTGCGTTACACATCATGCACTGTACATTCATAGCCCCTCCAGCCCCGAGCATGTTAAAAATCCAGACTGAACCGACTTATACCTGTGCAACAGGAGTCTCCTGATGTTTCTGCAGAAACTCCACCATTCTGCGATAAACCAGTATTTCATTCGTTTTTCTGGAGAAGCCGTGGCCTTCATCATGCAAAACGATATATTCTACGTCTACGCCTTTTTCCTCCAGCGCAGCTACGATCTGGTCCGATTCTGCCTTGACTACCCTTGGATCGTTAGCCCCTTGAATAACCAGCATCGGCTTCACCATCTGATCCAGATACGTAATTGGTGAATCCTTCGTCAGACGTTCACGGTCACGCACGGGATCACCCAGCCATTTGTCCATCATCGGCTTCCAGTCCTCCGGTACAGATTCCAGAAAGGTGAACAGGTTGCTCGGCCCAAAAATATCCACGGCAGCCCGGAACAGCTCAGCATGACGGCCCGCGAGCAGCAGAGTCATATATCCCCCATAACTGCCGCCTACTACAAACAGCCGCTCTGGTGAGCTGATGCCTTGATCAAACAGCCACTGGATACCTGCAACACAGTCCAGTCTCGGCCCTTCGCCCCAATCCCGTTCAACCAGCTTGACGAATTCAGCACCATATCCGGTACTGCCCCGGAAGTTAGGGGCAAAGATATGATATCCCTGCGCCAGCAGCAGCTGAAACATCGGCCGAAAGAACTTGCCCTCCGACGCCTGCGGCCCGCCATGCGGCCAGAATACGGTATATCCATTCGCTTGATCCGGCTTGGCTTTGAATAACAGTGCTTCAATCTCCAGCCCGTCATAGGAGTTGTAACGCACCACATCAGGATATACGAGATCATCCGGCTTCAGACCCGTTACCCGATTGGCGGTTAACGCTTCCCATGACTCATGGCCTGCAATAAGGCGGTAGATATTATGCGGCTGCACGGCACCGCGTCCAAGAATGTACACGTTACCGGCTTTGGTTACGTTCATCTGTTCAATCGTATCAAGCGGCATGTCTATACGGCGAGGTTCATGAGCACCCTTTTCCAGCACATACATGCGATGCTCCGGCCCTGTCAGTGTCCAGATATACAGCGTTTCGGATGCCTCATGCCAGCGGATATCATCTACATCCTCGTCTTCAATGTGGCATAACGCACGGAACTCCCCTGTATCCATAACATACTCCGCCACGTAAGAATACGCCGCATTGTCATTGGTGATCAGTAGCAGGCGGTCATTTCCCGCAAACAGCACATTCGGAATCTGACTCTGGCGCTCGGTCACGGGTAAAATAGAAACCTGTTCTCCGTTCCGGCACAGATGGGCAGTTTGATACGTATTGGAGTACATCTTCATGATCACATAGGCTTTTTCATTCGGACTTACGGCAACTATACTGCTGGTCACCTCTTGCCCCTGATACAGCAGCTCATCCTCCCCTGTCTCCAGGTTGCGACGGCGTGCATTCATATAATTCGGATTGCCAGCACTGGTGTTATAATACAAACGTTTCCCATCCTCGGATAAATGAGCATAATAACAGCGGTCACTCGGCTCTGCCGGTACGATAGGCAGCGGTGCGCCCCCCTCTGGCGGCAAGGCATAGAGATGATAATTCTCGTTACCATCCCGGTCAAAGGCAGTGAGCAGGTGACGACCCTCAGGATCGGCTTTGATAAATTGGCTGCTCTGGTTCAAGTAAGTCAATGGAAACGGATAACCACCCGGCAGGTCCATGGCCCAGATATTCGGTTGGCCGTTCAAATTGCTGTCCATATACAGCCGCTTCTCATCTGCTGATACGGCAAAGTGTGATATACGATACGTCTGAAAATACTGCTCCACATCGGGCTTCGGAAACTGGATCATAACAAACCTCCTTGGAATGGACCAATGATTCTGATATTGGTAAATTAAGGTTCTATTCGTCCAGTTTATCGTTTATTCCATCATTTTAACAATATGTATGTAAGGTATATTATGTTTTTCATTTTCTTAAACTTTCTGTGCTTTCCCATTCATCCAGCGTACAGAGAGTCTGGTCCTGCCTGATACACATAACGATATAACGTAATTGCTGCCCATGTTCAGCGACTGCAGCACATAATTCTGGCCGTTCCGTTCTAATACATGCTGATCATTCCGCACAGCCAGTGCTGTATCCAGTTCTCTCCACTGACCGCATAAAGATTGACCAGCCGCCTTGATCCAGGCCTCTTTTCCAGTGAGAAATTTCCACAGCAGCAGGGATGAACCATAGGGTGATGATTCATCCTCTGAAAGGGGCCCTTCCATGAAATATTCTCGTTCTGCTTCCGTCAGAAATCGCCGCACGATGGCTTCTTGCCGCAGCAGCGGACGAACCAGCTCCATATCGATGCCAATGGGATTGCTGTTCCATGTAACGGCTAGTATACAGCGCCCTCTGGTATGTGAAAGGCTGAACTGTGGACCAGACAGAACATAGGGTTTTCCGGCTGTACCGTATTGCAGGGCAATATCTCTTGCATCGGATTGCATGTACGCAGCCAGCACTTTTCTAAGGAAAATTCTCGATTGCATCCAGCAGTAAGCCCCGAGGGGCGAATTTGTCTTCATTCGTTCCATGCGTGTATGCTCATCCAGACTCAGGACCTTGGAACAAACGAAATCTGTTTCATGAAGCTGAGCTTCACTTATGGGCAATTCCTGAATCCAAATATGGACTTCGTCAGGCTGCTGCACCGCTGGTATCATGGATTCCATTCCCACAGTAAGCTCCATCCTGTATTCCCTCCCGCTTGCAAGTCTTCTATCGTATCACTACCATGTGCAGACGTGCCGGTACAGCTATCTTGGTTATTGCTCTCGAAATATCTTCCTCCGTTAAGCTGTGTGCTATTGCACCAAGCTCTGTATAATCCAATCCGATTACATCATGCTCGGAGATGTGCATACAGCGCTGTTTTAACGAGTCCCAGCTAGTATAATATTTACTGAGCCATCTCATTCGTGCATATTCCATATGGACTGGAGTGAACGTTCCCGTCTGAATATCTTCACATACATCCTCAAGCTCGTTATACAGAGAAGCAGGATCGGAGGAATAACTGCACATGGTGCTGAATGCAAACTCCCTGCGGTAATAATGATCCCATGTTCCCCCAGAATGAAGAAGACCCGACTTCAAACCATTTGTCTGAAAATCGGAGGTGTCGCCCAGCAATGCCTCTAAACCAATCATGCAAGCAACCTGTTCCGTTAAGGACATGCCCGTATCGGCGCGAAATCCCAAACGAATCAGCGGCAGCGGCGAATCCATCTCAAGCTCTGCGTAGCGTTGTTTTTTAGGCTCTGATGCTTTCGCCGGGTTGAACTTCGATGCATACTTGTCGTCCGCCATATATTTTCCCCTTGCCGGAAACTGCTCCAGAATATCGATGATGTTCTCTGTGTTGACAGGTCCAATCACAGTCACTGACATTTGGCTGGTAACGTAGTGCGTATTGTAAGCTTCGTATAACACATCCGGTGTTACAAGGTGCACACTGTCCTGTGTCCCTGCTACATCAAGTGTAATAGGGTGCTGCTCCCCATACATCATTCGGGTAAGCTGCTGCAGAGACTGCCAGGAAGGCTGATCTGCGAACATGGACAATTCCTGAAGAATAGCAGCACGTTCCTCTTCAATATGCATTGGGGTGAAATACGGAGACGCCAGCATGCGCATAAATACATCGATACTTTTTTGGAGTTCACCTGTACAGGCCAGCTGATATGTTGTTACGTCATAACGTGTTAATGCCGAGGTGGAAGCTCCAAGGGCATGCAATATCGGCTTGACGGGCTGCTGATCCGGATTGGCAAACATCATATGTTCCAGAAAGTGTGCCCTCCCGGGCAATCCTGAATCGTGAATGGAACCATAAGGCACTGTACAGGACACAAACGTATGATGAAATTCGCTCTCCGGGAAAATATGCACAGACAGGCCATTCGTTAATTGCCTGCGTACTGGAACAACACTCAATGCGCGATTCATGTTTCACCTCCTAAGCAGTTCCTGTGTACTCACTCTCAGGATATAAAATCCAGGTTAGTGCCTTGTTCATACGGGAAGCCACCACGGCTATCTCTTCTGAAGTTACACACGAGACGGCATCCAGAAATTGCTGTGTTGTCATCTCCACTTGATGGAGCAAACGGTCTAAATGAAGCTTTACCATCTGCTCCGGAAGGTCTAAACCCACCTGCACATAATGCATCATATTCTGGACAGCCCGGTTCATCTCTGCTTCATTGATATCCCCACCGCACAGCCTCATCCACTGCGCATCAATGGCTTCCAAAACATCTGTTACATAACTGCTGCTGGTTCCTGTTGTCACATGAAGTGTTCCCCTATAGTCATCCAATGTGCTGTATATCTGGTAAACCCACTGCTTTCGTTCACGGAGTTCCAGGTTAAGCCTGGAGGCAGGTGATGCGCCAAACAGGGAATGAAATAAAAAGAGAGCTGCATAATCAGATGATCCATAGGTCACTCCGGTAGTAAAAGCTACATTGAGCTTGCATTGCTGGATATCGGCCAGCTCCAGCATCATCTCCCCAAGCTTCTGCTGTTCCGCAGATCGTGAATTCAAGATAACCGGCGAGCTATGCTCGTTGTCTGCCATAATAAATGCAGGCATAAATGTGTCCAGGACCTGCCTTATCATCGTGTCCGGCTGGACATCTCCGATAATATGGACATGAAACGGGCTGCGAAGCACTTCGCTATACCATTTTTTCAGTTCCCCCTCCTGCACACATGTCCGCAGCAGCTTCAAATCCTGAGCAGTGGGACGCCCAATGTATCCCAGACTCTCCATACAGCGCCCCCGCACCACTTCATCCCATGCAGAGCTGTTATATCCCGCATAGTGTTCTGCCCAGATGAGCTCTTCCTGAATCTGAGCCTCTTCTGCCCCAACTTTTCTATGCAGCTTGCTATTCGAACCACCAGCGAGGCTTGAGCCATATAACAGTTCAGCAAGCAGATTCATTGCCATCTGCATTCGTTCCTGAGTGCGAGGAAGTACATCCGCAGGCATATGCATACGAATGGAAGCCACCTGCATGTCTCCTTTGTGCTCCAGATCGAATTTGATCTCATTCACGCCAATAGACCATAGCTGGTGATGAAGCTCTCTTTTTCCCGCAGCAACCGAGCTCACCTTGAACAGCATCCGCATAATTACGGCAAACACCATCGGTGGAATTCGTCCCTGCACGTTCACGATGCTTAGATGAATATAACGATTAATGTACCTGCGCGTGGGCAGTACATGAACGGATACATGATTGCGCTGCTCTGTAACAAAAGACTCCATGCTTGCCGTCCTCCTGTTCGAAAAGAACGTTAATTCAAATTGTAAACCATGCCATTCTCCGTATTCAGTCCCAGCTGACCAAATCCCTCCAGAGGCCTGGAGAACCAATCTACGTGCCCCTCCGTTTCATTGGCGGGAATTTCAGAATCATTGTCTTGCCAGTGAATGACCTGCTGATGATGGCGATCCCAGAATCTCCATTGTTCGGGCTTTGCGAGCAGCTGTTTACGAAACGGCTCGTACACAAATTCGGCAGATTTCTGAATATCCTCTTCTAATATGAAGGGTGGAAGGAATACAATTTTAGTTCGAAAATCATCTGTTAACATCATGAAATAGGGACATACCGGCTTACGCGCCTTGGCCAAAATGCGAAAAATACCGCTCCTCGTCTGAATGCGTGAGCTGAGAAATGGAAGCTCCAATGCCCGATTGTCCGAATTGTAGCCTGTCTGTCCATCAACGAAAAGATTGAAGGATCCCCCTTTGCGTAAATGGGAGTACAGCCGAATACCAATCATCTCATCCTCCGCGTTTAACAGCTCGGCACCCGAGTACTGCCGAAGGGCGTTCCAGGATGACAGCTTCAGTTCCTGCTCCACGGTTCCTTGCTCAGCCACCAGATAGAAGGGCAGTCCGGCCTTCATGCAGCCTGCACGAATCTCTTGTCCAATCGTGATCATATTATGTCTGACGAAACCATAGTGCCAGGTCAGCAAAGCCCCGCCTTCCTTCAGCGTAGTTTGCAGATGCTCACGACCCTCCACCTCATCCCAGTCCATAAACCTGTAGGGCTGCTGTTTAAGCTCATCAACCGTACGCAAAAAAGCCAGATAATCCATCCAGATCGATTCCAGCGATGTCTTCTGCTGAAGGGGAGAAAGCTCCTTCACAATATTCATTAATGCGTAGAAAAAACCTAGCTTAATCCCGCTTTTTTGTTCCCGCTGCATCTCTTCCCTGACCTGTTCCTGATGTGTCATGTATAAGGTTCGAAAATCCTGCATCGCTACACCTCTCTCCTGTGTGAATTGCCGGAAACGCCCGCTTCGGATAGCACTCCCTCATCCTGTGTATCCGGGCAGGCGAGCATCGAATGCTGACGCTGATTCCGATCCATGCCATCCAGCATATAAACCAGCATCCGAAGAGCCATCTCGTAGTGACCGGGAATCCGATGATCTGCCTGAACACCCTGCCCTTCCACCATATCCATACCCTGATACAAAATCGGGACTTCCAGCGCTGCTGTAACACAATCCCGTATATTCTGCCAGGTCGGCCCCCCGGCAATAGGAAAGTCAACATAAGGGAAGCTGCCCGGGTCAAGGGAATCCAGATCGAAGGTTAGATAGGCCGAATCTGCTCCATAACGCTGTCTGACTTCATTCAAGACCTGGCTCACCCTATCCGGATTTATCTGTTCAGCTGGGATTTGTATTAATCCGGGATGACGATACATCTGCTCTGCTGAACGAAGACCGCGCAGTCCAATTTGTACAACTGCAGCAACCGTTCCCTGCTCCAGCAGATGTCTGACAAAATTGGAGTGGCTCGGATTTTCTTGATAGATGGCATCTATACCACAGTCATGATGAGCGTCAAACTGTACCAGCATGGTCCGGTTGCCCGATATTTCCGACATCCGCCTAAGCACTTCATACGTAATGGAATGATCTCCACCGATACAGCATAATCGTGTCTGCTGGTGCATCGCTTGATGCAGCGCAGCCTCCAGCCCCCGTTGATAAGGATGTACCGTCTCTCCTTCAATCGGGAGATGTCCGTCCAATGGTTGCTCACCCATCATGCAGGTGCCCCAATCTTGTATAGAAGCTGTGTGCAGCAATTTTTTCCCATTCCCAATATCATATAAGCTGGAATTGCCGCCTTGGCTTAACGAAGGATAAATGACCTTTTTCCATGATTCTTCTCGCAAGGCATGTACAAATTCTCCCACGGAGGAGTGACGAATGCTTGTCCCGCCAGAGTAGGGAATGCCCAAGAGCGCCAGGCGAGGAACCTCATGACCGGAAAGGGGTCTGTACAAAAAAAAAGGCGCTTGCGCAGACTCAACCCCCGGCAGCTCCGGGGGACAGCGCGGCTCCAGTTCCTCAGCATGCTCCAGCTCATAAAACTGGCTAAACGTTTCATCCGCAGCAATCCAAGTATCTGCAATGCGTCGTATCAAATAAGCAGGTTCTGATGTTTTCATGCCGACTCCTCCTGTAGATCACTGAATTCACGCTTGTGTCGAATATCCTTGCTGAGACAACTCCGCTTCCCCCTCTGTAATACGTCCCTGCTCTGCTGCACCACCCACGTATTCCCGCTTTAACAAACGCATGAAAGGCAGAAAGAAACACATGCCAATCACATTCATGCCAGCAATCACTCCATAAAAATAGATGACCTGATTGAAGGTACGGGTCAAGACCCAGCCCAGAGCGATAATGATCAGGAAATATACAGCATTCAAAAGTAAAGCCTGATATCCGCGACCGCTCTGTTCCATCGTAAGCAGCGTAGTCATCATCGGCCCCATGCCAATATAGGATAGGGCAACAATGGAAAGATACCTTGCTGCTTCAGCACGAGTTGCTGCATCTTCAATAAGAAATGAGACCAGTGGATCTCTGCAGATCCAGACGACAATAGCAATAACCACGTACAAAGCAAAAGCGTGGATAAGCCCCTGGCGATAGCTTGCATAAGCTCTTTCACGATGAGGAGCCTGCAAATTATGATTGATAATAATACCGATCGCTGATCCGAGCACAATACCCGGCAGGATAGCCATGGTCTGGATTCGGTATCCTACGCCAAATCCCGCAACTGCTCCTTCACCAAAGTAGCTGACAATTTTATTAAAGAAAAAAGTGCTTAGAAATATCATGCAATACGAGAAAAACACAGGAATACCCACATGTCGAAGTGTGATTAAATGTCTCTTAGCAAAAACAAATCTTTCCTTAACCGTCTCTTTACGAATCAACAGCACCAGCAGCGATAGGGCTAAGGAAGAGACAGAAGTAATCAGATTGGCATAGATGATACCCTGCAAATCCATCCTAAGTATCGAGACAAATGTGTACACAAGAGCAATGTTCAGCACTGCCGTGCCTACTGCGTTCCAGGAAGCTGCCTGCGCCCGGCCTAATCCTCTTAGTGCAGCGCTGCTCACTGCTGCCAGTACTGCCGGGACGGATACTGCCATCATTCCCGCCACATACCTGGTAAACATCGGTTCAATGTCGGCAGGCACATGATAGAACCATGAGAGCACAGGCGTCAGAAGCAGAACCATTCCCCCTGTCGCCACGGCAAGCAGCAGGGCAATGCCGAGCATATGCATGAACAACTGGGTAAATGCTTTGGAACCGCCTGCACGGCTGCGAGCCACCGCAACCTGAACAGATAGCTGCATCGCTTCAATGATGGAAATCATCACAAACGAAACGGGAATGTAAAGCGACAAGACGTACAGTACACTCTGATTCGTATGACCCAGAAAAAATACATTGGCTAACTGGGTAATCACATTAACCATAGAAGCAAGCAGCATCGGAATGGCCGTACGAAATAACAACCGGTGGATCGAACCCGTCGTATAATGGATCCCTTTCATTGGGCCACCTCCACAATCATGAAGTCTTGATTTCCTGATTCAATGTAATTCTGCTTAACAGCGGCTTATGCAAAACATGTACACAGCAGGCAGATATGGTTCGGGCATCATCCCATGAGATCAGCAGCACACGAGCACCGGGCTGGATGCTTCCCTTTTGCAGTCTGTCAGCCAGTTGTATCCATACATCGCCGCTCTGATAATCCACCGTAGATACACTACAGCTATAGGGAGCTTGAATCTGTGAAAGCAGATGCCCGCCGATATGCCATCCCAGACTGGATTGCAGAATAACCTGCTCAGCTGCGTAATCAGACATCAAATGTTGTATGCTCCCGAGTATCTCGGCTGCAAAATCACTCTCTGCAGAAGTGATCACTCTCTTTCCTGCATAATGAATTTGCAAAGCCCCCTGATCACCTCCCGATTCAAGCGCCACGGCCATGTCGGACAGTTCACCTTGAGAAGCGGAACGATGTCGATATGCATCCGGTCCGTCATCTTGAAGAATACGCTGCTCAACCAGCACAATCACTGCTTTTTCCCTTGGGAGCTTACTCCAGAGAGCAACCTGGATAGCCTCTGTGCCAGCCAGTGCACCCATATGGGTTACACCAAGGGGATGCTTAACCTGCCATGATGCGCTTTCAAGCATTCGGGCAAGCGGAGCGGTTAGCGCATGACGTTCAGGGTACGTTTGAGCCAGAATCATCCAGTCCCAGGATGCATGTGTGCCCAGCTTTTCCAGCACCATAAGTGCCAGATCGCCTGCTGTAAGACGCCTCTCTCCCCAAAGCAAAGATCGGGACACCGACCCTGCACGGCCATAGTAATGATCCTCCATGTATATGTGCGGCAAAACATAAAAATAATCGTCAGGCGTTGGCCAATCCAACGAATACAGGTGATCCTCAGCTGTAAGCCAGCTTATGTGATCCACATAGATCGGTGTGCCATGTTCAGCATAAACAGAATTAGACATGCTGCATTTTCCCATTGGCATAAGCCTGGAATACGTTGATTTTCTGAATGGAGGTGGTTCCTTCCATAAACTCAAAAGCTCTCGCATCACGATACCACTTGTTCAAAAGCGGATGCTCCAGCATAGAGCCGGGTCCCATCATATCCAGCGCCCAATCTGTAGCCTCTTCTGCCAGCGAAGCTGCTCTTATTTTACTAAGAGAGGCCAAATAACCCTTGTTTGCATCATGGTCGATCTCTGCTGCTGCATGCCGAATCATGTTACGCAGTGAGTGCAGACGTATTTCCAGTCGTTCCAGCCCGGTCTTTTCACGTTCTGTGAAGACCGTTCTGTGTTCCGTTACATAATCATAGGCAGCCTGTGCAACACCGAGCGCAAGCGCTGCAACACTGGGACGCATCCGGTGGAACGTACGTAGAGCCCCCCATAGTCCGCGCTTGGTCGGACTTAAGTGACGTCCCAAAATATCCTGCTCCTCCAGTGGATATGACTGGAATTGCAGATGACTGAGACGAAGTCCACGCAGCCCCATCGTATCCAGTGGTGTTGCGGTGAATCCCGGCCTCGAAGGATCAATAATAGCGGCCTGAATGCCCAGAGGCGTACGGTTGGTCTGGGCAAATACCAGACCGATGCTGGCGCGATGTCCGTTGCCAATATAAAATTTATGCCCCGTCAGCTCCATTGTATGATCCGGATGGCGCGTAATCCGTGTGCTGATTTCCGTTGCGTCCGAACCCTTCTCAGGCTCCGACAAAGCAAAGACAGCCCAGGCTGGTCCCTTCATAAATTGGCTGTAGAAGCGCTCCTTCTGTTCCTCATCCCCCAGATCCATCATGACAATGCTGGACATGGAAGGCCCAGGCCCTCCCAGAAATACGCCGGCATCTCCTGTAGCCAGCTGTTCAATCGTAATCACTCTCTCCAGAGAAGTAAGTCCGTAATAACGCTCGTTGCCTATCGTGACAATAGGCTGACCTCCGTATTCAGGTGGAATCATCATATGATTAATGGCCTGTAATGCAGAGGTGTGCAAAAACTCAGTGATTCGGTCTGGTTCCTGGTCAATGGTCAGCCCAATCTGACGAAGCTCGGCCGCATACTGCTTCATGACCTGTTCAAAAACAGCAATTGTGGATGGTGTAATCATCAATAACCCTCCCTGTCTGGTAACAGCAAGTTTTTGACCAATTGACCTGCATATGTATATGCGGATACTCCATGTCTCAGATAACCGTAACCGCCCCCAAGGCGCTGAATCTGCCTGAAAGCCTCGTCCAATTCCTCATGGAGCCACGCATGAGTACGGAAGGACGCAATGTCAGAACTTCGGGAAAGGAGACGATCTTCATGTAGCGTTTCTGCCATATAAAACGTTGTCAAAATATCAGCAACCATTCCTTTGACAAGCTGATGCTGAAATGTGGACTGCCCTCCCGACATACGTACCGACAAATGTTTGCGTACATATTCAAGACCAGCCTTGCATAGCTCTATTCGGAACTCCAGCAGGTGATCTCTCAGCCTTGCCGGGTTCACCTCATCACTAATTACCCCGGCCTGCTCACCGCTGTGCGGCTGCGCTTGAACTAACAATAGACCGGAAGGCTCCAGCATCCGGTCCTGTACCTGAACAACATGCAGCTGCTCCCAGCGGTACATTCCGCCTGCCTGTTCATGCCATACCAGGGGGGCCTGGTCCAACAGATCAGCGGTTGCACACACATATGAACCTGCAGCCAAAAGCACGGGATGACTGTTTATACGTAACGCTGTACTCTCCAGAATATGCGAAATTGGAGCAACCGGACGACCAGCAGCCCTCTCTCCAACAGGTTTTGCATCCGCGCTTTGGAAATCAATAACATGCATCGCTACCCCTCCTGTTCATTCTTCACAGCCTCCATGTTCAACCAGTGCAAAACCAAAAAAACTACCCAGTCCGATACTGACCATAACGGATCGTCCCTTCGGGCATACCCAACCCTCTTTCAATCCTGAGCTCAAATTAATAAACGGGTCCGTGGAGAAGGTATGTCCAATTCGCGAAATGTTATCCAGATAGATCCGTTCGAGCCCTACGCCCGTACGCCGGGAAAATTCCTTCCAGGTGGTCCAGTTCACATTGTGAGGAAGGATATGATTAATATCTTCGAAACCTAAGCCTTGTGACGCCAGCAGTTCCTGCATTCCCTGGATAATATGATCAATATATATTTGATTAAATGCTGATATCTCTTCTGGAGCTGCATGGTAACCTGCATGAAACCGGTTATCCCGCAGGACATGAGCAGCCTGTACGACATGCTGACAACTCTCTCTGCTTAGTAAAACCGCCACGGCAGAATCACCCAGAATTGCTGATTTTCGCAAATACCTCCATTCTGGAGGCAAAAAGTTAAACTGATCTGCGCAGATCAGCAGCACGTTTCGGATATGAGGCTGGGTTTGCGAGAGACGATCGAGCCATTGCAGTGCAGCAATAGAGGTAGCACAATTCATCTGGGACAAGCCGTAGAATGGTACATGCTCTAACCGCAGGCGGCTTAGAATGCGCTGCATAAGCCGATAGTCGCCCGGAGTCTGCACCTGAAAGGAATGCACATAAAGAACAAGGTCAATCTCGCAAAAGGGATATCCCTTCTGGAGCTGCTCCACAGCATAAATAATCGTATCATCGAGCATCTGCTCACTATCCGTTACGGGCACCCCCTCCAGATGGTGGTACTTACGCAGAAACTGAAGCTCGCCAGTGCCCAGCTCCAATGCACTGAGCACTTCTTCCGGCTGTTGAATCTGCTCAGGCAGATACACTCCAATGTCCACAATGCCAAATGCCAATGTTTGGCCTCCTTCCTCCGTTAGCTCGCATATTGGATATGCTTATGTTCGGATCATTAAACCATGGATAAAGGAGTCTGTCTTCTCCAGATGCATGAGACATATGTACTCGCCGCTGTCCGTCTCCCCGAGCATCTGCTGTAGACTAAAAAATGGCGCGGCACTCCAGTGTGAAGGATCGTAACAGTTCTCCGATTGACATTCCCTGTACCACTGCGCATCCTGGCAGAGCTCTTTCAGATCGGGATGTATGAGCAGACTGATCCGACTCCGATGAACATCCGCTGCGCCGACTAATCTGTCAAATACCAGACCTGCTGTATCCATGATGGAGTTCTCCGCATACTGCATATCGACACCTAGTAAGGCGGGGCCGCTACCTGTCGTCCGGTCAAGGTAAATAGCCGCAGCAGTATCAGGTCCTGCTGTTGAGTCAAGCTCGTCGATTTTATAGGGAAAAGACGTCTGATCCATGACAAGCAGCATCCCTTGGGTATAACCTTCTCTGTTCAGGTAATGTTGCAGCATATGCAGCGCTGCAAATGGTGCCCCAAACCCAAGATCATTAACGGCAAAACTGATAAACTGTCCCTGATAACGATTCATCAGGTAGTTCACCACAGAGATATCCGGGCGGCTGTTGGGAAAATTGTGGGCCAGCAGGAGCACATCGACTTCCGGTATCATTCGATAAAGCCCGGTCTCCTCCAGAATTTCAACACTCATCTCATGATAGGCATTGTTGCAGCTTGCCTGCAAAAGTTCCGCATCATACTGGATTGATGTACCTGCAAGCAGGTCCTTGTGAAAACGGATCAAGTCAGGAAGGTCAAGCGGAGCCTTCCTTCCCTCAAACAGCCTGACCTGCATATCCCGAATGAAAACAGACGATACCATCAGGCTGCAAGAAGCTGCTTTTCAATATAAGCTGCGAGAGAACCAACCGTATCAAATACATCGGGTTCAAGCTCATCCGGGTCAATCTCCAAACCTTCAATCCGGTCTTCAAGTGTCATCAGCAATTCCAGCACCGAAGTTGAATCCAGATATAACTCATCAAACAAGGACGTGCTCAGTTGGATATCTTGTCTCGCTTCTGTATTCAATACCTCAGCAAGGGCACCTTTGATCTCTTCAAGCAAAACGGCTGTTGTCATGATATCTTCTCTCCTTATCCATTCGTTATTGGTGTAGGCGATACTTGTACAAGACGTTGTTTGCCCAGCAAATCTTCAGGGGTATCTCGTTCCCGGATCAAAAAGGCTTCTCCCCCCACAATCAGCACTTCAGCCGGACTTCCATGGCTCAAAAAGTGTGTAGGAGACGCGGTTGGACCATACGCGCCTGAATGGAATACACCAAGCAAATCACCCTGCTCCACCGGAGGCAGCGTTACACGTTTGCCCACAACATCGTTAGGTGTGCATAATGGACCTGTGATATTGTATTCAGCCTCAGGAGTCTCGCCGTATCTTGTCAGGGATGCGATCGGGAAGTTCCGTTTCACATAAGAGCCTGTACCTACAGCTGCCATATGACAGTTTGTTCCTCCATCCGTAACAACAAAATTCTCTCCATATGATGGCTTGACGTATAATGCCCTACTAACCAGCATGCCGCAGGTTCCCACCAAATACCGGCCAAGCTCCATAAACAGTCTGGTGTTCTTGTGGCTTCGCTGAAATGATTCGAACATTGGATTCAGCTGTTCTGTCAGTTCGCTTATGTCAAGGAACTGTTCACCCTCATGATAAGGAACACCCAGCCCCCCGCCGACGTCAACCATTCGCAACGTAATATCCAGTTCGTTTTCGATACGCTCCGCAAGCTCCAGAATATGACGTGTGTTCTCAACGATTGGCTCAATCTCTAACATTCGGGTGCCCATATACACATGAAGACCCATAATCTCTATATGGGTGTACTTCTCAAACTGCTCTTTGCCCTGCAGCACACTTTGTTCGTCAATACCGAACTGACGTGGTTTACCTCCCATGGTTAGCCGCGACCCTTTGACAGAAAAGGAAGGATTCACACGCAATGCAACAGACATCATTCGCCCTTCATGGGCAGCAATCTCTTCAATAAGCTCAAGCTCCTGAAAGGACTCAGTCACAATGGCATATATCCCGTAACGGATGCACGCTGTAATCTCGGCATCACTTTTCCCTGGTCCAAGAAAAATAATATGTTGCGGATCAACGCCTGCCTCTACAGCGGTATGAAGTTCTGCCAAGGAACAAACCTCAGCCCGAGCCCCCATCTCCCGCAGCATGTTCACAATTGAAATATTCGGGTTGGCTTTAAGGGAATAGAACAGCTCCACTTGGGGTGTAAGCAGCCCCCGAAGCTCCTGATACACCTGCCGAAGCACTTCACCGTCATACACGTACAGCGGAGTCCCAAACCTCTGAGCTATACTAGAAATAGGAAGCCCTTGAATCTCGTATTCCACAGACACTCACCTCACCTCGTTAATGGAAGACAGGGCGGCTTCTACTGCCTCGTCAAGAACTGCCAGCCGTTCAGGAGAAGAACCGATAATGATACCGTACAGCCGCCCGGAGAAAATCGTTCCCTCACTTTTGAATGCTGCATTTACTGTGGCAAAATTATTGATCAGCAAACCCTCTCCATTCTCTGGTCTGAACATCCATTCACCCAGCATGGCATGAAGTTCCTTATACTCCAGCAGGCGATGAAGCCGCAGAGTGTATTTTTTGGCCAATCCATAATAACCATCAGGCAGGTACTGCTGCTGAATATTGAGCTGGTAGGTAGACATGTTAAACCTTGCATTGATCTCCAGGTTGGGCCAGATCGTACCATCCTCATCCAGAATTGCATCCATACCGGCAATGCCATAATACCCATCTTGATACAGTGCTTCGCCGATGCGTATTGCGGCTTCGCGAATCACTCCAAGTTGAGCTTCACTCAGCCTGGATGGCATAAGATGTCCTTGATGTACACCCTGCTCTACCAAGGACTCCTTTACACCAAGAAACTCAACTCCGCCGGATTGGTCAATAAGAATCTGGTAATTCAGATCGCAAATTTTGTCAATCCACTGCTCCAGCACGTAATTGATCTTGCGAATGCCTTTTTTGCCTGCCTGCTTCTCCAGCATGCTCATGCACTTTTGAAATCTGGCTTCATCCGGGATTACGGTAATGCCTTTGCCGGACACCCCCATGGAATCCTTCAAGACCAGACGGCCGCCCTGCTCCAATACGAATTTTAACTGTTCAAAACCAGAGGCCAGCTCTTCTAGAGACGCACACTCAACACCAGGGATTTGGCGAATATCAAGCCGCTTGTTCAGACGTCTCGAATATCCTTTGTCATTCACCTGACGAAAGATCATAGAGGAAGGAACCGCCAAGGGAATTCCTGTAAGATGCGATAGCTCTTCTTCCCGCTCTGATGTGCCAAAAGGAACCAGAAACACAGGTGATTCTGCTGTCTGTGCCAGTTCTCTCAGCTTGTCCATCGTGGCAGAGCACTGCAGCAGACTTGCCGTTATGTTAAGTCCCGGATTGTTGTGTACGGGCGCAATATACCGTGACCTGCCAAACCCCAGCGCTTGTGCAGCACTTATAAAATCCGGGCTCGGCAAACTTTTGAGCAGCACAATATCTTGATCTCCGGCAAGAAAAACCCCCAGCTCCTCCATCCGGTGTACGACATCCGCTGCCGATCCTATGCTTAATGAGGGCAGCTTAAGGATTTCCGGGTCCTCCCAGTACTGCTCCACTTCAAAATTATTCAAATAGACAAAGGTAACATCATGCCGGCCCGTTAACGCCAACTTCAGTCGGCTTGAGAAATCGGTTAACACCGTGGACATCGCCATCACCCCCTGTTTCTGCATATTGCATCACTGCTACACTGAATGTAACGCCAAGTCCAACGGTGACAAGCAAATAATAATCCCCTGGCTGCATCAGTTTCTGCTCCAGAATAGCCTGGAGATTAATGTACGGGTCTGAACAAAAACAGTGTCCGATCTCCTGTACATTCGATGTGTAGATGCGTTCATACGGATAAGATAAACCGGCAGCGACCTTCTTCCAGGAGGACAGATTTACATTGTGAGGAACAATATATTGAATCTGTTGTAAAGTCAGGCCCGCTTGCTCCACAGCCGTGACAATCACTTCACACAACCGAGGAATGTATATCTCTTGAAATTCCCTGAGGATTTGGGGAGAACCCGTCAATACGTTGCAGAATTGCCCCAAAGTTATACTGGTGAGTCCAACGACATGGCTTCCCGCTCCCCTGCTTCCTACCAGAACGGCTGCCGACGCCTCTCCCATTACCGTTGTATTAGGGATCAGCTGCACTACGGGGCTAAAGGTTTTCTCGCCCGTCAAAATTAAAATATGGTCATCCGCTTCCAATGAAGGCAGCAATGTCTCCGCCACATGAAGGGCAATCAGCCCTGATGCACAGTTCTGCTGCGTAAGCGAAAACGCGATGGCATGCTGCAATCCGTAAACCCTCTTTAGAGCTTGCAAAACTTTCATAGGAAAGGGGAAATTTTCCTGAATTGTGTGGCAATAAATGATATACTTAATCGAGGTGGGAGCAACGTCAGGATGACCTGTCACCTGGGCAAGAACCTGTCCAAGTAACGAAGATAAATCCCCATCCCTGTCGTGCCGAACCTGCTTCAAACCATGAATTTTCTCCAGCACTTTGGTCTGGGCATGGTTAAGTCCAAGATGCTCGTTCAGTTCCCTGATCGGGACAATGTGCTCCGGAATGTGAGACCATATCTGCTTTATATGCATCAGTATCAGACACCTCGTTATACAAACGTATGGATCTCCCTTTATACAAAACGTATGAAGCTCTTTAAAATGAAGGGAGAGAAAGAGCTTCCGCAGAAGCTCTCATCTATGAAACTATCGTATCTTTTAAGTAAGTAGAACATTAGGCACGAGCCAGGACTGCACGGGCTTCCAAAGCGCGAGCTTCGGCTGCACGGGCTTCCAAAGCACGAGCTTCTGCTGCGCGTGCTTCCAAAGCGCGAGCTTCAAGTGCACGAGCTTCCAAAGCACGGGCTTCAAGTGCACGAGCTTCCACCGCTCGGGCTTCTACTGCGCGAGCTTCAAGCGCACGGGCTTCGGCTGCACGAGCACTCACTTCACGTGCCTCGCCCAGCCCATTTACTTCCAATTGTGAAGCTTCAATTTCTTTGCGCTTCAATTGCTCCAGTGTAATGGGAGTCGCTTTAATCACCATTCATTTTTCCTCCTTTCATCTTGGATACTATCATTCTATAATCTTCCAAATCACATTTAAACTGTAAATGGAGGTAAATGAACCTCAACCTTACTTACCCCGGCTTTTGCTCACTCTGTGGATGCAGTATACCCATCCATTTTCAACGCTTAAAACTATATGCAAGGGATGGTGAATGAGGATGATCGGACCCAAAATCAAAAAAATCCGTGAGCAGCTGGGACTGTCCCAGAAACAACTTGCAGGTGAGGATATGACACGTTCCTACATAAGCCTTATCGAAAAAGGCAGGGCCGTTCCTTCTCACCGCGTGTTGAAAATCATCGCCAGAAGACTTCATACACCCGTGGAGTTTTTTGTAGGGGGAAGCGCGCAGGCAGACAATGATATTGCTCAGGCTGTTCTGGACAAGGCCAAAGCCTGCTATGCTGCGCAAAACGACTCTGATTGCATACGTATAGCACATAAAGTGCTGACACTAACAGAGGATATCTCGGATCAATCTGAGGCCTATCTGCTCATTCTGCGGAGTTACAATCGGCTTGGGGAATATCGGCGCACTTTGGATGAGGGGGATCTGGCATCTTTTACAATTATCCAGACGGGAGATCGGGAGCATATTGTAGCGTATTATCTGGAAATGGGACGAGCCGCGTTTCATGCAGAACTATATCATGATGCCCGGAAATATTATGAGCAGGCACATACTTACAGCAGCCGACTCAAACATCTGCATCATGAATACATCTGCGCATTAACTTATCTTGGCACAACCCATTTACGTCTGGGCAATGTGGACGAGGGTCTGGGATATTATATCAAAGCGGAGAAGGAAGCCCGTATGACGGGACAAGCGGAATTATACGGAGAAATCACGATGGGTCTGGGTAAAGCCTATTATATGTCGAATCATGAAGATCATATGCTGTTAAGTCAGGATTGGACTAAAAAATCCGTAGAAGCCTATAAACAGGCAAACAGCGACTCCTATGTTCTGGCACTTCACAATCTCGCTGTCATTCAACTTCACATGGGACACAAAAAAGAAGCCCTTGGGCTGCTCAATGAATGTGCAGTAATCTATGACCAGCGCAAGCTTCCTCACAAGAAGGCTTCCATACTGGAGGAAATCAGTAAAGTGTATCTGGAGGAGAATAACCCCGAGCAAGCAGAATCGATTATAAAAGAAGCCCTTCAGCTGCTGGAGCTCCAGGATGAAGGCATGCTTCGTGCCAAGTTATACCGCCTGCTGGGCATCGTATTTCATGAGAAAAATAACCGTGATCAAAGCTACTATTTTCTAAGAATGAGTCATGATCTGCTTAAACGAATCGCCGCCAGTCGCGAGGCAGATATCAGCCAGCAGCTTATTCGGTTGAGTTTGCAGGAACCTAAAATGAGCTATGAGGACTACAAATCTTATATCAGGTAAACGATCTTCACCTAACAACTAGGGAGAATCGGGTGAGCGAATTAAATGAAGGGGCTCCTTGCAGAGCCCCTTCACATGAATGAACCCAGCTTCCAGAATACATCCTGTGCTGTGCTCAGCGAGTAGGAACCGGATCGTTCAGTTCCAACGAAACGTTCATTGGTTGGTTTGGCACCAAAATATGCTGTCCGTAAGTTTGGACCAGTCCTCCACGGAGCCCGTAGATATGAAGCTGTCCCGAAATGAAGGGTACAAGCATGATAATAACAAAACCGAGCTGCGTTGCAGCAGCAAGCCATTTCGTACCTCTTTTCTCCATATTTATCTCTCCTCATGTTTTAATCAACATCAGACCGGTCATCGTATCAAGGTGACCTATACTATATCTTACGGACATTTTCAGTGACTTAAAATACGTTAATTGCCATTTACCTCCATTTTCCTGCAAATTTCACGAATAAAACGTCATATGTGGTTTTTCCTCACGATAATATTTCAGCCGCTGCTGCAAACTGCCTGTGTGCAGTTCAAATAAATGACCGTCCGGGTCTGTAAAATAAACTGATTTCCCATCCTTCGCATCTCTTGGTCTTCCGGGAATAATATCGGCTCCGGCTGCTCGCAGCTGCTCTACCGATGCTTCAAACTCCTCTTCTTTTACAGTAAAGGCGATATGGGTATAGGTACGTTCCGTATAATTACGAAGAACATCCTCCTGATTCAAAGCAATCCAAAGCCCGGCCAGTTCAAAGTAAGCCAGCTTGCGCCCTTTAACCTGTATTCGGGCACCTAGAGCCTGCTCAAAGAATGTAATGGATTGCTCCAGATTGGATACGGAAAAGCATAAATGGTTGATTCCCTGAATATTCATATGGCTCCTGACACCTCCGGTTATTTTAAAGAGATACATCCTTATTATGGTATATGTTTCCTGAAGAAAACAAGCATTCTCATCGGTTCACACCGCACCTTCCTCTAGGCGAATGCATAGGGTAGGCTTATCAAGAAATGTTCTAGGAGGTTATGCAAACGATGAACCCGGTCTATCCATTTTACGGTGAGAAAACGGTGTGTAAACCGCAAAAGCTGGCTTTTCCGCCCCAGCATCAGGATCAACAGCCCGGTCTGGAGACGTTAATGGTTCCCGAGCCAATCAGCGAGGACCCTGCTTATATTGGCAGCTGCAAGCTTCAAGGCAAAGTTGCGATTATTACTGGCGGCGACAGCGGCATTGGACGGGCGGCAGCGATCGCTTTTGCCAAGGAAGGGGCAGACGTTGTTATTGCTTATTTATACGAACGGGAAGACGCTGAATGGACACGCAGCCGGATCGAGGAGCTGGGTCAGCGCTGTATGTTGATTGAAACCGATCTGCGGCTGAAGCCCAATTGTGAACAGGTCATTCGCAAGACAATGGAAACGTTCGGCAAAATGGATGTGCTGGTCAACAACCACGCCGTGCAATACGTGCAGCAGAGCATTGTCGACATCTCGGAGGAGCAGCTCTATCATACGTTTCAGACCAATGTGTTCTCGTATTTTTTCCTGATCCAGAGCGCCCTTCCGCATCTGTGCAAAGGAGCATCCATCATCAACACGGCTTCCATTACGGCCTACAAAGGTGATGTGCGACTCATTGATTATTCCTCAACCAAGGGAGCGGTCGTATCGCTCACGCGTGTACTTTCCCAATCTCTGGCAGATAAAGGTATTCGGGTAAATGCTGTCGCTCCGGGTCCAATCTGGACTCCGCTTATTCCGTCCAGCTTCTCGGCTGAGGATGTGCAGGTGTTTGGCACAGATACGCCAATGGGCCGGGCAGGCCAGCCCTATGAACTTGCAGCAGCATACGTCTATCTGGCATCGCGTGATTCCTCCTATGTTACGGGTGAATGCATTCATGTGAACGGCGGCGATATGGTAACTACGTAAGCTTATGCAGCTGCAGCTGATTCTATATACGTTTGATTGCCAATGAAACACATAGATACGGAGGATAGGTTGGATTTGGAGCGTTTAGCAGGAGTTTGGCGGTCTGGTTGCGAAAAGGGTTTAGGAGCTATCGCTTCGGTTAAAACAAAATCTGACATCTCGCGACAAGGAGCTGACCCACCATGAACTTTGATTCTCTCTACCAACCCTATCCCTCCTACCGGGTACCCGTCTATGCCAAGCAAGGTATGGTTGCTACTTCACAGCCGCTGGCGGCACAAGCGGGGCTGGATATTTTGAAGCAAGGCGGCAATGCCATCGATGCCGCCATTGCTACTGCGGCAGCACTCACCGTGCTGGAGCCAACGTCCAATGGCATTGGTGGCGATGCTTTTGCCCTCGTCTGGACGGAGGGCAAGCTGCATGGCCTGAATGCCAGTGGGCCTGCGCCTCAGAGCATTTCGATTGAGGCGCTGCATGCGGCAGGCTATACGGAGATGCCGAAGCTGGGGGTTGTGCCGGTGACGGTGCCTGGCGCACCGGCGGGGTGGGCGGAGCTGAGCCGTCGTTTTGGACGGCTCACGCTGGCGCAAGTGCTGGAACCGGCCATCCGCTATGCGGAGGAAGGTTATCCGCTTGCGCCGGGGCTGGCCCGCCACTGGGCGCGGGCGGCCGAGGTCTATGCACGCCAGGGCGATGCGGATGCAGGGCGTGCGTGGTTTGAGACGTTTACCCCTGGCGGGCGCGTGCCCGCTGCGGGGGAGCTGTGGCGCTCGCCGGGCCATGCGGCCACGTTGCGCCGGATTGGCGAGAGCGAAGCGCGAGACTTTTACGAAGGAGAACTGGCGGAGCGCATTCACGCTTTTCTGGCCGAGCACGGCGGTTACCTGACTCGTGATGACCTGAAGGCTTTCCGGCCGGAATGGGTTGATCCGATCTCGGTATCTTATCGCGGCTTCGATGTGTGGGAGATTCCGCCGAACGGGCAAGGGCTGATTGCCCTCTCCGCACTCAATCTGCTGAAGGGCTTCGACTTTGCCGAGAAGGAAACTGTCATCAGTTATCATCGGCAGCTGGAGGCGATGAAGCTGGCTTTTGCCGATGGGGAAAAATACATTACGGAAGAACGCAAGATGGGTATTTCCGTGGAAGAGCTGTTATCCGAGGCCTACGCCGCAGAACGGCGCAAGCTTATTGTCTACACGGCACAGGCACCAGAAGCTGGTGATCCGCGCGCAAGCGGGACTGTTTATTTGGCAGCCGCAGATGGCGAAGGCAACATGGTTTCTTTTATCCAGAGTAATTATATGGGCTTTGGGTCAGGACTGGTGGTGCCGGACACAGGCATCTCACTCCAGAACCGCGGACATAACTTCTCACTCAACCCTCTGCATGCGAACGCTCTGGAGCCAGGTAAACGCACGTATCATACAATTATCCCCGGATTCCTGACACGCGGCGATGTGGCTGTTGGTCCATTCGGAGTCATGGGCGGTTTCATGCAGCCCCAAGGTCATGTGCAGGTCGTGATGAATACGATCGATTACCACCTGAATCCACAAGCAGCCCTCGATTCGCCGCGCTGGCAGTGGATGAAGGATAAAACGGTGCTCGTAGAGCAGGGCTTCCCGCAGCATATTGCCCAAGCGCTCGCCCGCAAAGGACACGACATCCGCACCGAGCTGGACACCTCCCAGTTTGGACGTGGACAGATCATCTGGCGCAACCCGGATACAGGCGTACTGTGCGGAGGTACAGAGAGCCGGACAGATGGCTCTATCGCGGCCTGGTAGAACCAATCACACCGTAGGAATGATAAAAATATCGCTAACATGGTGCAAATATCGCTGACATGGTGCAAATATCGCTGACATGGTGCAAATATCGAAGGGATGATGCAAATATCACAGTGATAATGCAATCATCGCAAGCACAATGTGACAGTTATGCAGATGTTGGTGGGCATATATTAAACATATTGGTTGAGCTCCAGTCATACAAACGCTGGTGGGCACATATTAAACATATTGGTTGAGCTCCAGTCATACAAACGCTGGTGGGCACATATTAAACATATTGGTTGAGCTCCAGTCATACAGACGCTGGTGGGCACATATTCGTGACACAACAAAGTTCCGGGTATATTTGAGTGTGAGTGTGAATGTAAGTGTAACGATCTCAGATGACCTTATTTGTGAGATTTTGGGCTTTCTGGAATTCTAACGATTCCCAGAGAGCTTATTCCCCCTAAAATCAAAGAAACTGACCTGTTTTCATGTGAAATACTTGAAATAAGGTTTCCTGAGATCGTTAGAAATTAAAAGTAGCAAAAATACTCCATATAAGGTTTCTACGAATCGTTAGAATTTTTGCAAGCTGAAAAATGAGGATTTGTAGAAGACACATCTCTGAGCTGCAGCGGAATTGTTTTCATTTTCAGGTCTTAGCTGCGGAAGGATAAAGGTTAGTTTCGAATAGTGTGACTACGGTGGGACTTGTACTGCGCTGGGTTCGAGTAACTTGATTGAGACGGACTTGTACTGGTTAGACGAGCAATGCTAGAGCTTCGGTTTCTACTTCGGCAGTGAAGAGTATAATGTTTGGTGCTGTTGAGGGCTGTTGAGGCTGTTAGATGCTGCTTGGCTCTGTTTGAGGCTGCTTAAGGCAGGCAACAGAATCGGTATTTTAACAGTAACTTCATTTACAGCATCAAAAAGGAGCCCGCCCATCACATCATGGCAAGCTCCTTTTGATATGTTTATGGTAGGGGTGCCATAATGACGTGTGACACACTTTCATGTGGTTGGCAAACAAGTTACCCCATGTGCCTCACAATGCGTCGAGGATATCTCCAGCCAGCAACGATGAAGGATGGCCGCGCAGCAGGGCTGCCCGTTCGGAGGCCTGCCCATGCAGGTATACGCCGAATGCGGCAGCCTGCTCTGCGTTCAGCCCTTGGGCGAGCAGACCGGCGATAATTCCGGTCAATACGTCCCCCGCGCCACCCGTTGCCATGCCGGCGTGGCCGGTGGTGTTGATGTACGCCTCGCCGGAAGGCGTTGCGATGACCGTTCGTGCTCCTTTGAGCACAAGGGTCACGCCCTGCTCGCGGGCGTACCGTGCTGCGTGCCCGATCCGGTCACGCTGCACCTCGAGGGTCGACATGCCCAGCAGTCGACTCATCTCGCCGGGGTGCGGCGTAAGGATCGTCGCCGCACTGCGCTGGCCCCAGGCGCGTGGCCCATCCGGGCCTGCGTCTGCCAGCATGTTGAGGGCGTCCGCGTCAATGACGAGCGGGCGATCCGTGTGCTGCCACAGACTGCGCAGCCAGTCGGTGTCGCTCTGGAAGCGACCGAGCCCCGGGCCGGTCGCGAGCACGTCGCGGCTCTCCGCAAGGCGCAGCACAGCTGCGGCGGAGGCCGCGTTCCATTCGCCGCTGTTGCCATCGGCTGCGGCGGCAAGCATAAGCTCGGGCACGGTGCCGATGACATGCGGCAGCAGCGCCGCGGGCAGCGCCCATGTGGCGAGCCCGCACCCCGCGCGGAGCGCGGCCTTGGCCGAGAGCAGTCCTGCGCCGCTCATTGGCATACTGCCTGCGGCCACCAATACGTGGCCGTAGGTGCCTTTATGACCGTCCGGGTCCCGGAGACGGCCCGTGTCCACGCGCAGCGCATCACGCAGCACCTCGTCCGTCAGCAGACGAACCGAGGGGCCATGCTCCGGCGCGAGCCGCGCAGGAATGCCGATGGCGCGCACCACAGTGCGCCCTGCGGCAGCTGCGCCCGGGTATTGCACCAGCCCGCGCTTGAGCAGCGCGAGGCACACGGTGACCCGGGCTCGAATGCAGGGCTCGTACACCTCCCCTGTGTCGGCGTTCAGCCCGCTCGGAACATCGGCGGACACGACTGGCTTACCGCTGTCGTTCGCCGCCCGAATCAGCGCCGCGTACGCTCCGCGCGGCGCCCCCCGCGAGCCGGTGCCCAGCAGCGCATCCACGATGCCTGTGCACCGGCTGAAGTCCACGGCTTCACGCCCGTGGACAACGGCAGGCATGCCGAGCTTCGCAGCGGCATCCCTTTGCACAGCGGCTTCGCCCCGCAGCGCCTCAGGGGCATCGGCGTAAACAAGCGTTACGCCCAGCCCCGCTTCAACCAAATGGCGCGCCGCAACCAGCCCGTCACCGCCATTGTTGCCCTTGCCGATCAGCATGTACCAATGCTGATCACCGGGATGCGACATCATCAGCGCCGGATCGGCGAGGATGTCGCTCCCGCTGCCCACACGTTCGCCAGGCCCTGTGTGTGCCCGGCCCGTCTCCATGTCATCGCCGCGATCAGGTCGGCGATATGATCCGTCACTGCCTCCGTGCTGACTCTCCCGGCACAGCCGGATTACCTCTTCAGCTATCGCCCTTCCGGCATTCTCCATCAGGCTGACCGCAGGAATACCCAACTGTTGAATCGTATGCTCGTCCACTGCCCTCATCTGCTCCGCCGTTACGATATACAACACTGTTCCCTCCTCAATAACCGCATTTGACTTGCAGTCCTTCCCCAAATCATACGAATGGGTAATCTGACCAGAACGAGGTTATTTTACTCCACTGTCACAACATCCGTGCACCCAACAACCCGCCTCTCTACTCGTCCTTACATCCCCTACTCTAAACTTGCAATTCCATTATTCTCATCTTGCTCCCCATTACATAGTTTGTACTTACTTGCCATGCCTCTAAGGAAGAGAGTAAGGGAATGAATGCAGGTTTGAAAGTGGCGTTATGACAGCAGATAAACGGAAGGCTATACCCAGTACCCAGTAAGCTCAAGGATTGGATCATGAAAAGTAAGAAAAGATCGTACCCTTTCAAGCTTCCTTAACCTCCCCTGCAAACGCCCACCTTACCTTGACCACTATTACACGTCTCTTATATATCGACCTGCATTTCGGTCTTACGTCCTGCCAGCTTATTTGTATGATCCTCTTCATACACGCGTTTACACACGTTTCACTCTTACAATTACTGATTCCACTCTCACGACCAGCTCACACATACCGGGGCTTCAACCAAACGGCCTCCCCCTAATACCTAATATCCCACCGTAAAACGAGCCTGAACAAACTGCGGATCATCCAGCTCATCGACCAATGCTGCGGCAAAATCTCCAACCGAAATCGTGCTCTCTCCCAGATCATCTGTGATCACACGGTTCATGCCGATTCGGAATTGACCTGTTCTCCGACCTGTCGTAATCGTTGCAGCCGGACTCATGTAGGTCCAGTGGATGTTGGACTCTTCCAGCAGCGCGTAAGCATCCGCATGAGCTTGCGCAAGCGGCTTCACTTCCTCCGGGAATCCTGGTGTATTCATCAGCATCTCGCCCGAATCGGTCAGCAGGCTTCCTGCTCCGCCCACCACAACCAGACGCCCCGCGTTTGCACGGCGTACACCTTCAATCAGGGAACGCGTCACCTCCAGCAGTTCCTCTTCCTCGCCAAACTTAGGCCCATAAGCGCTCACAACCGCCTCTTGCCCGGCTGAAAAATCAGCTACCTGATCCGGATTCAGCACATCTCCCTGCTCTACACGCAGGCGCTCATGCACCATCTCGACTTTGGAAGGGTTACGTACCACGGCCGTGACCTCATGCCCACGGTCCATCAATTCCCACAGAATCGTCTTGCCAATCTCTCCAGTTGCTCCAAAAATCGCTACCTTCATATTCATTCCCTCTCTTCTATAGATGTCATCTCATCTGATTCATACCGTTATTCTAATACTTAATCCAGTTGTTATATACCTTAAACGGCTCACGCCATCTTAAACCGTCTGTGCTCACTTGTAAACTGCAAGTTCACCTTCCCTATTCCAGCCAACACTCGGGATATCTATCCACCTGCTTTTCCCTTTTACACCATATCAAATCTTTTCCACGCCAAAAAAGCCGCATCAGCGGCTAATCTTTGTTTGACATTGCAATTGCTGCACGTTCCTTGTGTCTCTAGTCACCCTGTCTCCACCACATGCCCTCTGACTTGGGACTCGTATATTCAAAACCAAATTGAGCATACAAACGATCCGCAGGCACATCCGCCAACAAACTGACCAACCCCCGCGGAGGTACGGCTTTACGCAAATAATCCATAATTTCGATCATGATGAGTTTTCCGTAGCCCTTGCCTTGCAGATCAGGATGCACCGCTATATCTACCACCTGAAAAAAACAGCCGCCATCGCCAATAACTCTCCCCATACCGATTAGAACATCTTCCTCTCGCAGACATACCGCAAATAAACTGCGCGGCAGCCCGATCTCTGCTCCCTCCCTGCTCATCGGACTAAGACCGGCCATCTGTCGCAGCGCTAAATATTCCACCGCAGCAGGCGGTGCATGTTCAATTTTCACCTCATCCATTCATTGGTCCCCTTTCTCCTGAAATGTCTTTTGATACAATGTTAAAATGTTATATCGTTCCATTCATACGCCTGTATAGTTTTCCATTATACAAGAAAATCCTCTGGTCTTTAATCACTCAGGAGATTTATATTTGTTATTAAAGCAATATTACGTCTCAAACCTCTCATCTTCAGCCTTCAAAACAAATTAAATTTCTGATCTCTTAACCTTATGCCAGGACTGCAACCGTAACATCGGTGGAATGTAAGCCGGATCATCCTCTGATACAAGAAATCTTTTTCAGCAACTCACCCTGTACAAATTGTCCATGCTTGTTCAGTAGCATCTTTCACGGACCGCCAGCCATGGTGTCTTCTCCCTTTTCTACGAGATCACGGGCGTCGTCATAGAATATTCTTGTCCTTTGTTACATTCAATTTTTCAAGTGCAGCACCATCTGCTTGAATTCATTGACTTCCTGTGTAATAGTGAGAGAAAGCTTGCGTGGAACGTGTTTAATACGTCAAGTTGGTACAAAGGAGGAAAAGTTGTGTTTCAACATTGGTTGGATAACCTGTCGCCATATCCGGGTGCCGAAGCGGCACTGATCGGAATGATTGCCCTGCTTCTGGCAGCTTACCTGTGGTCGGCCAGTGAGGTCCGCAGAGGACAGGAACGACGAATACACCAGGTACGAGATACATTATACATAAGCACAGAACTTTTGGGACAACTCACCCTCTGGGAACAGCGAAAATATGAAGCATCCGAACACGAACATCACGAGCTGTTAAAAGCAATGCTGGCCTGCAAATCGGCTTCATGCCTCTCCCCGCAGCTTCAGGACCAGATTCGGGACTGCGTCAAAGACCACGATACTGCCAGACTTGCTCTTATGCATAAAGCGCTGGAACGTGAATGTACTGCTCTGTCAGAGGAACTTAGCCGGAATACCCACTCCGTACACTGGGGCAGATCACTCTGGACCATTATTCGCCCGGCTGCTGAACCTGCTGCACTCGCAGCCACTGCACTGCTGCTCGGAAGTTTCTTCAACAAGCTTCAGAGAGAAGGTATACATCTGGATTCCTGGGAAGGACTTTTACCCTGGATGCAATCCGTCTCCCTCATGCTTACGATCGTATACGGCTATCTGCTCTGGGCCAGTCCAAGACGGGGAACATCCGGCACAATAATCAAATGGCTGTCGCTGCTAATTGCGCTGTGCTCACTACTTCACCTGATCGGACTTGAGGCAGCCCCTTATGCTCTTGCATTGCAGCTAATTCTGTTTGCCTCTGGCTTCGGGTTAACCGGGTCACGTTCCCGCAGTGAACGTCCCTATGCCGGACATACCAACAGCGAAGATATCAGCAACGTTCATGAAGTCGCATCAACAATCGATCCTGTGGTAGAGGAGAACATTTACCCAACCATTCCTCGCAGAGCCATATCAGGTTCCGACAAGTAACTCGCTTTATCCTTTACGCCGTGTGCTGCTCAAAGTGCACGGCGTTTTGCTGCGTAAAGACGATTGATTGCAGTAGGGTATTTCTAGAGCTGGAGCACCTTTGATTCGAGAGAGTGACTATGCCTATTACAATGATATAGTGGTCACAGTAGTAGATGAAGGGAAACGGACACCCAAGAACGGGATTTCAGGTAGCGGGAGTGAAAGTGCTAGTACAGAGGGCCACGACTTAGCTGGAGCTTTAAAAATCGGGGCTCGGCTTTGGCATCGAAAGTAGCTGTGCAGTAGTTTTAACCAAAGCTTGCAGCCTTGGCACGACAGTTGCTTTAGTCTGGGAATTTGACTCCTTCACCACTAAAAGTAACTGTGACTGAGGGGGTTCGCTGCTTTAGCTCTGCTCTAGCCTTGGTGGTGGTTTTTGCTACTTCGGGCTTGTCCCTAACTTTCGCGGTGGATTTCTCTACTTTTAGCCTCGCCCTAATCTTGACGGTAGCTTTCACTACTTTTTAGCTCGACCCTATCTTGACGGTAGCCTTCTTAACTTTAGCTTGTCCCTAACTCTCGTGCGGCTTTCACTGCTTCTAGCTTCACCCTAACTTTCGCGGTGGATTTCACTACTTTTTAGCTCAGCCCTACCTTCGGGGTAGCTTTCTCTACTTTAGCTTGGCCCGAACTTTGGTGGCTATTTTCACTACTTTTTAGCCTCGTCCTAACTTTCGAGGTAGCTTTAGCAGCTTCATTAGTTCTAGATGATTAGGTTGCTTTAGCTCGAGGTTGTGCTTGAGGTTGTGATCGAGCTATCGCCTCTTCATAAGCGCTAACGATTCCCACAGACCTTATTTTGCGATAAATCAGGCCTGATCCATTTTAACGATTCCTAGTAACGTTATTTGGGCAATCTGAACAGAAAAGTGCCCCAAATTACCATATTATGGTTCAATAGTGTTACTGTGAATCGTTAGATTTTTTCAGGGCTGTTTTTCGTCCATTTAACGTCTCTGGGATTCGTTAGCTTAATGATGATTCAAAGTGCTATGTGGGGCAGCAAGAAATGCATCCATAAACGCAACCATTCGAGCATACAGCAGTAAATATATGGCGTCCTCACAATAAAAAAAGGCAGTCCTCTGGTCACGTCAGTGACTTGAAGTCCGGCCTTTTATCATCATCTGTCATATATTCCTGCCTGTTATTTTTTCAGCGTTAAATATATCTGCCACATTCGTTTAGGCTGATTTGGTTTGGTGCATCCAGTATGATCACTTGCCTTAATGCATTCAGTCGATGCATTTAGTTAAGGCATTTAGTTCAATTCATCCAGTTAGGCTCATCTGGTTTGCTGAATGGAGTTTCTTGCTTGGTTTCATTTGGTTTTGGTTTTGGTTTTTGCTTTGCTTTCCAGGTTTGTTTCATTTGGTTTGCTTCCTTGATTTGTTTCATTTGGTTTGCTACATTGAGTTCATTTCATTCGATTTACTTCCTTGGCTTACTGCATTGGGTTCGATTCATTCGAATCTTATTCTTTAGTTTCTGCTTCTCTCCCCCTTGGCACTTGCGTTTGACCCACGAAGCGAAGAACGCGCGGAGCTGCTTCGGGCAGCATTGCCCGATTTGGAGACGCCGCTTGAGGATGTGTTCTCAAAACGCTTGCGCTCGGTTCGTTCCATCTGCACAATCTGTCCTTCGTGCACAACGATGTGCAGCGAGCCAAACTCCATGTCATTCAGCTGCCCAGCAATGCGATCCAGCCATACCTCATCCACTTTTAACGGCTTAGCCATAGAGCCGCCTCCCCTTCTCGGGTCATTACCCGCAATAATTGGTATCGTTTCGATCAAAGATTTATAATTCATTCTTATCCAACCTATATACTTGGTTTATACATTATCAGGGCTTCCAGCTGCTGTCAATTGATATTTTGATCCCAAACAGCGGCTTTCTTTTGAAGCTGTTTTCCCGAGCTCTCGTTCCACACTATCCCTTTTCCGAAATGGCTTTATGTCCAAGCCAGCTTTTGAGCAGCAGGGTGGCCAAGGCCAGGATCAACAGCAGCGATGCCACAGCAAAGGAAGCCGAAAACTGATATTCGTTGTACAAAATTTCAACGTGCAGCGGTAGTGTGTTTGTTTCCCCACGGATATGACCGGACACCACTGACACGGCTCCAAACTCCCCCATAGCACGAGCGTTGCACAGAATAATACCATATAACAAGCCCCATTTAATATTAGGCAGTGTTACACTCCAGAAGATGCGCCACCCGGAGGCTCCCAGCGTTACGGCCGCTTCCTCTTCCCGGGTGCCTTGATCCTCCATTAGCGGGATCAGCTCTCTGGCCACGAAAGGGAATGTAATAAACAACGTTGCAATCACAATGCCGGGCAGCGCGAAAATAATTTTGATATCATGCTCGGACAGCCATGGGCCAAACCATCCATTTGAACCAAACACCAGAACAAAGATCAGACCGCCTACAACAGGCGAGATGGAAAAGGGCAGGTCGATCAGTGTAATCAACAGGCCTTTGCCTTTAAACTGAAATTTAGTAATCAGCCACGCGGCTGCCACACCAAAGATCGTATTCAATGGAACGGTGATCGCAGCGACGAGCAGGGTCAGCCTCAGTGCAGACCACGCATCAGGCTCAGTTAACGCAGCGATATAGACACCCCAGCCCTGTTTCAAAGCTTCCATAAGCACAATGACGAGCGGAAGAATCAGCAGCCATAACAGGACGAGACTTGCCAGTCCAATGAGTGACCATTTTACCCATGGCGCTTCTGTGGTTGCACGGTTTGTACCATGGCTCCTTGTTACAGGTGGAACAGGACTCGGACTTAGAGGGACAGACCCTGCCATGTAATAGCCTCCTTCAGTTTAGATGAGTTTGCCGCGAAGCGGCAGTATATCCCGTTGGGGCTGCTCTGAGCAGGCAAGCCGCACAACAGGATGTGAGGTCATTATGAAATGCTTTATTTTCTGCCCTACTCTACTCTGATCTTTTTCTTTCTGTTTATCTCATCACTTTTCTTCTCTTTCATCTCATCTTCTCATCTTCTCTCCCCTGCCTTAATCACAATCACACTCTACCTGCCTTCCGGCTCCAGCGCTGCAGTGTGTTGATGATCAGCAGCAAGATAAATGAGATCAGCAAGAGCAGTAAAGCAACAGCTGTAGCACCTGCATAATCAAACTGCTCCAGCTTGGACATGATGAGCAGCGGGGCAATTTCTGTTTTCATCGGCATATTGCCCGAAATAAAAACAACCGATCCATACTCGCCTATACCCCTGGCAAAAGCCAGTGCAAAGCCGGTCAACAGCGGCGGGATCAGATCAGGCAGCAGAATCGTACGAAATATTCTCCATCTCCCTGCACCGAGCGTAGCCGCAGCCTCCTCAACTTCAGCCTCAAGCTCCTCCAGAACGGGCTGCACCGTCCGTACTACAAACGGGATTCCGATGAACATCAGTGCTAAAGTTATACCCGCCTGAGAATATGCCAGCTTGATGCCCAGCGGCTCGAAAATCTGCCCGATCCAGCCATTTCCGGCATAGATTGCCGTTAAAGCTACCCCGGCAACCGCTGTCGGCAGCGCAAAGGGCAGATCAATAACGGCATCGAATAACCTTTTGCCCGGAAAATGATACCGAACCAGTACCCAGGCCAGCAACAGGCCCAGAAAAAGATCAATCAAAGCCGCTATGCCCGCTGTCAGAAAGCTGACCCGAAACGAGGCCAGCACCCTTGGATTGGAGGCCACCTCCAGCATGGTTCCCCAGGTCAATCCCGTAGAGTTAAAAAGCAATGCGGTCAGCGGTATCAATACGACCAAACTCAGATACAGCACGCTGTACCCCATCGACAACCCGAATCCCGGTAATGTACGTCCTGCTGACCGGACCGCAATTCCCTTGCTCATGCCTATTCATCCTCTCTGCCGTCAGCCGGTAGGGCTGGTTGGCCGCGTACAGCGCAATTAGTGCTTTTATTGGTTTGCCTTAGCTGCCCGGAACATAAATCTGGTCGAAGATGCCTCCGTCATTGAAATGTTTGGCCTGGGTATCCCGCCACGTTCCAAATACATCTTTTAACGTAAACAGCTCCAGCTGCGGAAACTGATCCTTGAATTGATCCTTCACGCTGTCCAGTGTAGGACGGTAGTAGTTTTTCGCTGCAATCGTCTGCCCTTCCTCACTGTAAAGGTACTTCAAATAGGCATCCGCCACGTCCCGTGTCCCTTTTTTGTCTGCATTTTTATCAACAATCGCTACAGGGGGTTCTGCCAGAATGCTGATCGAAGGCAGAACAATGTCGAATTTATCCGGCCCAAGCTCCTTTACCGACAGGAATGCCTCGTTCTCCCAAGCCAGCAGCACATCACCAATACCTCGTTCCACAAATGTTGTCGTTGCCCCGCGTGCTCCCGAATCCAGCACAGGCGCATGCTTGAACAGCTCTGCCACGAACTGCTTTGCCTTCTCTTCATCGTTGTTGTTATGCTTCAAGGCGTAACCCCACGCCGCCAGATAGTTCCACCGCGCTCCGCCCGATGTCTTCGGGTTTGGTGTAATGACCTGGGTGTCTCCTTTGATCAGATCGTCCCAGTCCTTGATGCCCTTCGGATTGCCCTTGCGCACCAGGAACACAATTGTGGACGTGTACGGTGAGCTGTTATGCTCGTATTTTTCCTGCCAGCCTGCGTTAATCAAACCTTTATCTTCAATCGCATCAATATCATAGCCGAGTGCCAGCGTCACCACATCTGCATCCAGTCCGTCAATGACGGAACGGCTCTGTTTGCCCGAACCTCCATGAGATTGTTTAATGGTCACTTCCTGACCTTTCTCTTTCAGCCAATGCGCCGCAAATGCCTTGTTATATTCCTCATAAAGTTCCCGTGTCGGGTCATAGGAGACGTTGAGCAGTTCAATCGCTTTGCCGCCTTCCTTCGTTCCGTCTGTACCTGTTCCCGTCGCCGCACCTGTTGTACTTGATCCTCCGCTGTCCGATCCGCAAGCCGCCAGCACCCCTGTTAACACCAGTGCCAATCCAACCAGAATACCCTTGTGAACTCTCTTTTTCATCAACGTACACTCCCCCCGATATATATTTGCGTGATCAACTACAGGTCGGCAGAACAACAGAACGCCCCGAAAAAAAGCAAAAGGACAGAGGAACCCCTGCACGCTCCCTCCTTCATCAAGTCACGCCGACCCCAAGGCCGTGTATGCTTCATCCGGTAAAATGCGCTGCGGTGTTCCTCCGTCCATACGGTGAGAACGTTATGCTGTTCAAATGTTTAAATTCGCCATCTGTCTGTCATGACCGATTATGCAAAAACTCAGCCATTTTTAATTATTCCTACCTGTTTAGTAAGTTATATACGTATAATAAAGGCAGTCTATGGGACTGTCAAACCTTTTTTCCGCTTTTTACCGAATTTTATTTAGAATCATTTTTAGAGAATTTTAGTTAGAAGTTTTTAGAGAATTCACCATTTGAAAAAAAGAAGAACAACGAACCAACGCTCGTTGTTCTCTCCAGCGAAGCTCATAACTTCGCTGTTCATATTTAAAGACTGGAAGCGGGCGCCATTCCCCCGCCTTTCCTTATCTGCCCGCGTACCGGATATTGGGCACCGGCGGCGGGTTCATGCCTTCACCCAGATAAAAGCCGGTGTGCGGCGGCTGATTGTAGGCTACATTTTGCCAGGCGATGCCAAGGCGGTATACCGGATCATGCATCAGGGTATAGATGCGTTTGTCTGTGAGGGCCGTTGTGGTGTAGATTCGTAGAGCCGAGCTGTCATTCGTACGCCATACGACCTCCTCGCGCCAGTCTCCAAAGAGATCGGCCTGCAAGCTTGGTGTAGATTTGGTGCCATTATTAGAGGATACGCCAGAAGCGGTCAGCAGGTTTATGGTTTTGCCGTTGGCATAATCCCATTTGTCGATCCGATTGCTATCCAGCAGTTCGCGCAGCAGATCACCATCCCACCAGATGCCAAAGTTCGTGGAAGAAGGAAGCGTTGAACCCAGCTTCTGACCTTTGGCTGTGTACAGACTGCCGTCTGCCCACACTTCAGCACCTTTGTACCTTGGATCAATATCCGCTGCCATACCTCGTCCAATATCCTTTGTCGTTTTGATCCCCCAGATGAGCTGACCTGTGCCTGCATCGCGGAACGATATGCCTGCGTTGGATGGAGTCTCATGAACCTGAAATACCTCCAGCCCCGGACGGTCCGGGTCCAGATCACTCAGATGCATCGCATCTCCATGTTTTAATCCGGTCGTATACAATCCTCTCCCGTTATCGTCAACAGCCATCGCGCCGTATACAATCTCGTCTCTGCCATCCCCGTCCACATCAGCCACACTCAGATTATGATTCCCTTGTCCGGCATACCCGGAATTGCCGGAGGTGTTCGAGTCGAAGGTCCACAGCTTGGACAGCTGTCCATTCCGCCAGTTGTAAGCGACCAGCACCGTTCGCGTGTAATATCCACGGGCCATAACCAGACTCGGACGTTCACCGTCCAGATAAGCAATGGCTGCGAGAAAACGATCGACCCGATTGCCGTAATTATCTCCCCAATCCGAGACATTGCCGCGTGCCGGCTCATAGTTTACCGTGGACATCGCTTTTCCCGTCTGTCCGTTGAAGACGGTCAGGAACTCCGGCCCGGATAACACATATCCGCTCGAATTCCGGTAGTCCTTGCTGGCATCTCCAATCACCGTGCCTGTGCCATCGCGGGTGCCATCCGCTGTTTTCATCGCAACCTCAGCCTTGCCGTCTCCATCGAGATCGTACACCATAAACTGAGTATAATGAGCGCCTGCACGAATGTTTTTGCCCAGACTGATCCGCCACAGGCGAGTACCGTTTAATTTGTAGGCATCAATGAATACTTCGCCAGTATAACCGCTCTGTGAATTGTCCTTGGAGTTGGAAGGGTCCCACTTCACAATCAACTCATACTGACCATCACCATCCAGATCACCTGCACTCGCATCGTTAGCACTGTAAGTGTAGGCCACGCCATCCGGTGTCGTTCCACCAGCAGGAATTTGCAGCGGCACAGTCAAATAATTGCTGCCCCACACACTTGCAGCTGCAGACGCAGCCTGCTCCGTTCCGCCAACGACGGCACGAACCGTATATTTCGAATTGTTGGTCCCGCCCGTATCCTGAAGATTGGTGCTGCCTGTGATGGGTGATGCATTCACTTTCACACCATCCCGATACACATTGAAGGCCACATTGGAACCCTCCGTTCCGAGCAGTCGCCAGCTGACAAATACACCATTCCCTGTTTTTACCGCGACTACGCCGCGATCCAGAAATTCCATCTGCCTCGGACCCGCTGCATGTGCTTCAGGCATGTGATTCAAACCAGGCGAAGTCACAAGCATCGCCGAACCGAGAAGTGTCATGCCAATCGTGCGCCATGTGCGCTTCCATAACGATGATTGTCCCATATTTCATTGCCTCCCCAATTGAATTGGTAAGCCCAATGCCCTGTAGCGCATCTAGAATGAGTAATATCGCAATATACCTTATATAAGATTTATGTAAGCGCTTTAATTTCTTAATTATAAATTATTCATAAAATTCCATCTATAGGTCTTATTTAGTAAATACACCTTAGTAATTTTAATGATTTAAAGATTTTATTGACTGAGCACTGGAGGTGGAAGTCTACTTACCAGCTCGGCAGGAAAGAATAAACCTTTTCAACGAAAGCGCCAAATTTAGGACGAACGGAAGTTCCACGATGCAGATGAACACACCGAAACCACTTTCTAACGAATCCAGGAAACGCTATTTGGGTGATATCACCCAATTTTATTTTCTAACGAATCGAGGAAAGCTTATTCTGGCGAATCAGTACAAAAACAGGCGTTCAACTCGTGTTTTCAGCGAAATAAGGTTTCTGGGGATCGTTACAATTCCAGAGAACCCTATTTCGCTTAAATAAGCTCATCTGGAATCGTTAAAACTAGTAGCAGACTCATCTCCTTCATCAAGCCCTCCGTCCAGTACTTTCAGCAAGACTTTCACCAAGCCCTCCATCAATATCTTTCATCAAGCACCTTTCGTCCAGCTCCTCCATCCGACACTTTCATCAAGCACCTTTCGTCCAGCTTCCTCCATCAAGCACCTTTCATCCAGTTCCTTCATCCAACCCTCCATCCGGCACTTCCATCCAGCTCCTCCACTCCCCCCTCATTCAAACCCTTTTCTAATCTCTGCGGATACTAAGTCATAATAACGCTTTCATATTAACGTTGACTCCTGTACCCACGCTCACCATAATACTAAATATGAGACCTACACACAGGCCCCCTTTATTACGTAAATCTGACGGATTTCGTCGGCAAAAATTAATTGTGCTCCCCGAATTACTGTTGCAGGAAGCTGCCGATTCTCCAATCACATCAAGTTTATATGTGACAGACATCGGTTATTTTCATGAAGCCGAGCATCATTACCGCGACCGCCCGGAAGGATGTGATTCACACATTCTGATGTATTGCACGGAAGGCTCCGGGTGGTACTCCACTGGTGACGGCAAAACATATAACGTACAGCCCGGTAACCTGATTATTCTGCCGGCACACGTTCCTCACGTCTATGGGGCGAATACAGAGGCCCCGTGGAGTATTTTCTGGCTTCACCTGCGCGGAAATCATGCCCACACATACATCGCCCCCTTGTTAACACAGCAGGAGCAGATATCCACGATGCCGCCGGCGAAGGCGCAGCGATGGCTCGAGCTTTTTCATGAATGCTATGGTGTACTGGAGACCGGATATTCCTTACAGACCATGACCTTTGCTTCCCAGATTGTCGGGTATATGCTCGGCCTGCTCGCTTACGGTCCTTATGCTCCTGGAGCAGACAACGGTGTGATGAGCAGTAAACAGGCAGCAGAGCATTCCGTGCAATATATGCTGGAGCATCTGGAGAGCGGAGTGACACTCAAAGAGCTTGCAGCACATGCCCGCTTGTCCGTTCCGCATTACTCTCAATTGTTCAAACAAGTGACAGGGCATTCACCAATCGATTATTTTTTGCGGCTGAAGATCCAGCATTCCTGCCGATATCTCGATTTTACCGATTGGACCGTCAAGCAGATCAGCTCCGAGCTGGGGTTCAATGACCCATACTATTTTTCAAGACTGTTCAGCAAAATCATGGGACGATCACCAACCGATTACCGAAACCAATCCAAAGGATAATGTTAAGGAAAATTGCAGCAACCTTTTGAGCAGAAGGGTCGTCTATAGGGGCAAATCACTTTAAGATAAAGGGAAAAGAACTTCCCTGGAAAAGCGAGGCGACACCGAGATGAAGAAAAATATCATTGCTGCTTTCACCGCAGGAGCTCTGCTCACGCTCACATTAAGTGCAGGTCCTCTCCATGCTGCGCCAGCCAAGTTTACCGATATTCAGGGCGTACCTGGAGCAGATAAAATCGAATCCCTCCATCAGGAAGGATTGATCAAGGGGGTCAGTGATCATTTGTTCAAGCCGGAAGAACAGCTGAATACAGCTCAAGGGGTCCAACTGATTGTGGACGGACTGGACCTTAACCTGAATGCGATTCGTTTTATCAAAATGCCAGTGCCTAGCGACTATTTCAAGGCTGTCAAAGACGGCGTCTGGTACAGTGATGCTTTTATCCGTGCACAGTACAACAGCATCAAACTGCCGCAGGATATCGATCCGTCCAAACCGATGACTCGTGAACAGTACACCGTATTCCTGATGCAGGCGATCGAGGCTAAAGGCGGACTGCCGATGATCAAAATCCAGCCAGTGGATATCACGGATGAGAGCGATCTTACCCCTGATGCCCAGGGAGCAGTACAGCGTTCCCTTGTACTAAAAATCAGCACACTGGATGCGAACGGTCAATTCCATCCGCAACAAGCCATCACCCGCGCTGAAGCTGCGGTAATGATGTATAACGCGATTGAGCACATGAACTCCTTCACGACACCGCAGATTCCAGAAACGCCGGAGAAATAGTTTTCTCCATGCAAATGCGTACAAATCAACAAAACCTGCACTTTTCTGCGGAGAAAGGTTGCAGGCTTTGTTATTTTTTTATGCCTTTCGAGTCTTGATCAACGTATAGAACCTGTCTCGTTTTCTTCTCTGCTGACTGTGGCCAGTTTCAGTTTGTCCAGTCCCTTTAACAGCATGATCGTCTTCTGAATATCTCCACCACGATCAAGCCTTCTTTGAGCGAGCCATCCTCCTGAAAAGGTTCTATCGTAATCAGCTCATGATCTGCTAGAAATTGCATCAATACCACCGACAGACTATCTATCTTCCTGCGGCAGCCAAGTCAAAAAGAAAAAGCGAGTACACCTCGTTAAGAGTAATGTACTCGCTGGGAATAAGCATCTATAATGTCCGCACAAAGTTGGACCTTAGAAAGAACCTTTTACAACCACTTCGGACAGTGGGAAACGGCCTGACGGACGAGCCGGCTCAGCAGCTTTACCTACAGTAATCAGCAATGTTGGCACAAAACGTGCAGGAATGTTGAACGCTTCGATCAACTGCTGCGGATTGTATCCACCCATTGGGCAAGTGTCGTAACCGAGGGAGCGTGCCGCGAGCATAATGTTCTGGGAAGCAAAGGATGCGTTGCGAATCGCTTCATCACGAGCAATTTGCGGGTTTTGGTAAGCACCGTTAATTTGACCCACCAATGCGTCACGAACTTCAGCAGGCAGTGCACCAGCTTCAACAGCCTGATCATAGATGAATGTATTGCGGTTTGCTTCCAGGTCACCCAGAACAGCAATCGTTACAGAGCTGTCAACAACTTGTGTTTGACCGTAAGCAATCGGAAGCAATTTGGCTTTGTCCGCTTCGGATTCAATCACAAGGAATCTCCAGTGCTGCAGGTTCCAGGAAGACGGTGCTTCGGAAGCTGCCGTCAGAATGGCATTCAGGTCTGCCTCAGGCATTGCAAAACCTTTTTCATACTTTTTAACCGCGTGACGTTCGCTAATGACGCGAAGTGTTTCATTTTTTTCAGTAGCCGACATGTGTTCCACTCCTTAGTTCTGTTTGGATTATCTATTTTTTACGTTCGCAAAGCACGCCTTGAAAGCCAATCCGCCCCAAGCACAGGCCTTCCGAAAATAACATCAGCGCAGACGAACGCATCCGATCTGTGTTCACGTTATGCCCGGAATGACCGTCATTCAAATTCACCTTACACCGAGCATACGCCTGTCCTGCAAGTCACTTATAGAAATGATCTTGGGCAGGATCAGCATCCTATTATTGAAAAAAGTTAAATGTAAGCCCGGCCTAGCGCCGCACTCCGTCAGGACTTCTCTTGCTCTTGCCTTGACTCTGAACATGCCTTCATGGATAACGGACTTTCGCCACGCTCAATGCTTTGCTGCACGTCAAGAATCGATATGCGGTCGAAATAAGCACTCAGCGCCTCTTCTCCTCCATCGTATATGGCACCCATTACCCCCTGCATGTTGGAGGATACTTTACACGGTGAACCCGATTCACCCGAACACCAGCTTGGGCCAAGAGAACCTCCGGCTACGAGCCTGTACAACTCACCCAGCTTGATCTCCTCGCTCGGACGGCTGAGCAAATATCCACCATGAGCACCTTCCTTTGTGGTCAGGTAACCATGCTTACGCAGAACACTAAGTACCTTGCGGACTCTGGCCGGATGTGTACCCACACTCTGGGACAGGTCTTCACTGTTGGCCATGCACTCGCTTCTCATGGATAGAAAAACAAGACAATGTACCGCAATGGTAAATTCGCTGTTCATAACTTACTCCCTTCCCGGCCTAATGCACCGTTGAACTTCAATCCAAGGTAAGTATAACTGTCATTATAGGAATAACAGTTATGTTTGTCAACACCTGTATCCTGATATGCTCCAGGGATGAATTTTCCTGATATATCAATACTTACAGCCTCCTTGCGATCTTCTCAGAACTGCTGAGAACTCGCTCCAAATCACGGCGCTCGAAAACTCTTTGCACAAAAAAGTGAGCCTTCCGCTGCGCGAAGGGCTCCAATAAGATAGACATATGAAAGGGCTTACGTGATTATTATAATCGGTAAATCGGAATTTGAAAACGCTTTTTTTGTAAAGTGTGATTTTATTCTTTTTCGACGTATGGCTGAGCCCATTTTATAACTAACGGGCAGAATTCTAACGCTCCCCAGAAACGTTATATGCCCGATATTAAGCGTTTTGAAAATCTAACGATTCCCACAAACGCTATTCCATCAAAAATAGGCTGGAAGTGCTGAAATAAGCCGATAATCCAAGCAATAAGCTTTCTGCGATTCGTTACATTTCAAATAGGTGGAAAATAGGGCAAATAAGCTTTCTGGGAATCGTTAGCGACATGAAGCATCTTGTGAGTCGGCATTTACCTTCACTGTTACCTTCACTGTTACCTCACTGTTGACTCGTTGTTGACTCACTGTTACCTTCACCGCTACTTTCACTGTTGCCTCACTGTCTCCTCCCTCATGGAGTCTCCCTTTTTACCTCTGCATCCATTCTCCCTTTTTATCTCTGAATTATCGAATAAACCCTCGCTACGCGGGAACAATAATACATATTTTTCAAATTGCAGCAATGCTCATTTAAAGGCTCGCCGATCCAAAGACATACATTCTAGCGGGCACTTCGGTTTGTGCTATAATAGGAACTGAAAAATCCGGTTACACCACGCTTCGAGAATTCCAGATTCCCGAATAAACATCTTATTCCAGAAAGAGGGCGTTTACGTGGCTCAAATCTCTCCGTTTTATTTGCAAATCGGGGCGACCGTTGGCATGCTTGTTATGGCTCTGCTGGCCATCTTCATCCGTATGAAAGCCAGCCACAGGCCGGTCACGATCCGTAAAATATTGATTCCACCGCTCGGCATGAGCACAGGCTTTTTTATGTTTGTTGTACCCGAGACCCATGTTCCGCTATTATGGGCGCTCATCGCACTGCTGGTGGGCTGGTTTATTTTCTCGTATCCGCTCATTCGCAGCACCCGGTTTGAACGCGTAGGCGAGGAGATTTTTGCCACACGCTCCCGCAGCTTTGCCTTTATTTTGCTGGGGCTGCTGGCTGTACGGCTCATCCTGCATGAAGTAATCCAGCAATATGTCACCATTCCGCAAACGGGTGGTTTGTTCTTCCTGCTGGCCTTTGGCATGATTGTGCGCTGGCGCGTATATATGTACAAGCATTACAAGGAAGTTCTGGCTGTTCAGCCCTAGATACACATACATGTGCTCTCCAAACGACTGACAGATGCGTGAAGCTTCGGTTGCATACAGCAAGAACTACAAATAAAGACACGTCCGCCGCACCCGCCGTGCGCATAGAACGTGTCTTTTTGCTGTTTCGGTTATATACTCTGAGATTGTTCTTATAAGAGTTTACTGTTTTACGGTTTGTGTTTTATGGTTTGTGTTTTACGGTTTGTGTTCGATCGTCCATAATTCTATGGTTTCGGTTTACAGCTAAGGTTGGATGCCTTACAGTCTCAGACTCTCCTTGACTGCTAGCCTCTACTCAGGATCGGCAACCTTCACCAGCTGCTTGCCCAGATTGTCGCCTGAGAAAAGACCCATGAATGCTTCCGGGGTACGTTCGAAGCCTTCCACAATATTTTCCTCATATTGCAGCTTGCCTTCCTTGATCCATTTCGCCAGCTTCGCCCGGCCTTCCTTGAAGGACTTTGTGTAATCTCCCAGCAGAAAACCTTTCATCAGCGCTGTATTGGTTAACAGGAGCGTTTGCGGACGCATGCCGATATCCGGCTTTTCCAAATTGTAAGACGAAATTTGTCCGCATAGCGGAATACGCGCATTACGATTAATATGGCGCAGCACCGCATCCGAGATGTCACCGCCAACGTTGTCGAAATACACGTCAACTCCGTTTGGACAAGCTTTTTCAATGGCTGCCGACATATCCTGCTCCGTCTTGTAGTTGAGTACAACGTCGAAGCCCAGCTTATCTTTCAGATAAGCACATTTTTCGTCAGATCCTGCAATACCGACTACATGTGCTCCGACAATTTTACCGATCTGCCCCGCAATCATGCCCACAGCACCTGCAGCACCGGAGACTACAACCGTCTCGCCGTCTTTGGGCTTGCCGATATCCTCCATGCCAAAATATGCAGTAAGTCCCGTCAGACCCAGTGCACCCAGATAAGCCGTAATCGGAGCCTCGTCTGTATCAATCAACGCCAGATCACCTGTATTCACGGCAGCATACTGCTGCCAGCCCCACATCCCGGTGACCAGATCGCCTTTACGCAGGTTGGGCTCGGATGACTCCACCACCTGTCCGATCGTTCCGCCTTTGATTACTTCATTCAACGCATATGGCGGTGCATACGATTTGGTATCCTTCATTCGTCCCCGCATGTACGGATCAACAGACAAATATAATGTACGTACCAGCACTTGTCCGGCTTCCGGCTCAGGAAGCGGTGCTTCTACGAAATTAAAGTTCTCTCGGACAGGAGCACCTTCCGGGCGGGACGCCAGCACGATCTGTTTGTTTACTGTCATCAAAAACAACCTCCTGATTACCCAGCGGCTCTAAGTCAGCTCGATCTAGCCGCCATGAAACGACGTACCGCTGGTTCTATGTCTAACCTGTATTGTTCAAAGCTTTATTGCTAAGGCTTCAAACCCTTCATTGCACAAGCTTCAAACCTTCATAATAGTTTAAACCGAAACAGGCGGATCACAAACGTGGGCCGCCTGGAAATATGCAAATATGTTGTGCAGTTCAGAATACACTTGTGTCAAACAACCCGATTTTATTGTGCAGTCAGGATAACGGGCCCCTCTGCCGTAATGGCAATGGTATGTTCATACTGAGCCGACAGACTTCCATCCAGCGTACGCGCAGTCCAACCGTCCGAATCCAGCTTGCTGCGGAACGTTCCGATGTTCAGCATCGGCTCGATTGTAATAACCATGCCCTCCTTGAGACGTGGTCCACGATGCGGCGGGCCGTAATGAGGCACCTGCGGCTCTTCATGCATCTTCTCTCCGATCCCGTGCCCGATAAATTCCCGAACAACAGACAGTCCTTCCCCTTCCGCATACACCTGAATAGCATTGGAGATATCTCCGATCCGGTTGCCCACAACCGCAAGCTCAATGCCTTTATACAGAGAGTTTTTGGTCACATCCAGCAGATGCTGCGCTTCAGGACTTACATTACCTACAGCATACGACCAAGCCGAGTCAGCCAGCCAGCCGTTCAGATTAACGACCATATCGATGGTAACGATATCGCCGTCTTTCAGCACGTATTTTCCCGGGAAGCCATGACAGATCACGTCATTAACCGACGCACATGTCGCATAAGGATACCCGTTATACCCCTTTTGCTCCGGCGTGGCGCCATGTTTCTTCATAAATGCTTCGGCAAACTGATCGATTTCCTGTGTTGTGATCCCCGGACGAATCATTTTGGCAATCTCCCGATGGCACGCAGCCAGAATCTCGCCAGCTTTTCTCATATGTTCAATCTGTTCGTTCGTCTTTATAATAATCATTCCAACTACTCCTTGTCCGTTATGATCGTATCCTGTCTTCTATTGTAACGCGAAACACTGAAAATAAAAAATTCCGATGATAAAGCAAGCATCCTATTATACGCCAAGCTGCCCGTGAATGAATACTTTTTTCTCATAAAAACACGAAACCCCATCAAGACAACCTGCGTATTAGCCTAAAACAGCTGAAGACGAAAGGATGAACGCTCATGTTCAAGAAGATCATAGGCAAACTTATGGACTCCAAATCCTCTTCTCACCATAAACGCTACAGTTCCTCAGACAGACGCTCTTACAAAAAATACAGCAGCTCCTCAGGCAAACGCTCCTACAGGCGCTACTCCTCCTCAGACATGAAATACAGGGATCAACGCCACGGTTCCGGTTATTACAAGAGCAGAAAATTCAGTTCAAGTTAAACAAAAATCAAGACATGCTCCTCTGAAAAAAACACCCTCCGCTCGTGATCCTGTCACTCACATTCAGACACAACAAAGGAGTGTTCCCTGCACCGTACTCTACACGGTCAGCGAAACACTCCTTTATTATAAACACCGCACGTAATTTGTACCGTGCATGGTTGTATCGTATGCAGTTCGCATTCCCCCACTCAGAACTCGACTCCAAGCAAACGGCTTCGCTGTATAATCGCGTTTGGCCAAGTTTAGCCCCTTCTCTGTGTTACTATTCACCTACAGCAGCAGTCTCAAACGATTCATTTCGCGCTGCAGCTCTGCTGCTCCGTCCTCGTACGCAGGCCGCAGCCCGAGAAGCCGCTCCAGCATCTCATGTAAAGCAGGCGTAAGCCGAAGCTCCTCCTGCCAGCTGGCAGGTTCATGGCCTTTTTGCGGTTCATACGATGAATATAACAAGAAAAGCAGAAAATGACCGATATCCTGCAGGTCCTGATCCGGTACGGCTTGCTCGTCTTCAGGCTCAAGAACATCCTTCAACCGACGTTTCAGCTCCGGCAACAACGGCTCCCCCAAGCGTCTTGCCAAGCCAAAGTCGATCAGATGTACCTGCCCCTCCCGTAAAATAACGTTAGGAATCCGTACATCCCCGTGAATATATCCCTGCTCATGCACATGGGCTACAGGGGCCAGCAGCTGAAGGGCAAGCTCTACACATTCCCGTTCTGTATATTGCTGCCCCTGCTCAAAAATCAACTGCTCCAGCGTCTGTCCACGGACATACTCCGTCACCATATAGTGCCTTCTACGCACCGTAAACGTGTGCAGCAGCTCGGGAATCGCCGGATGCTGCAGGTGCTGAAGCACATCCGACTCCCGGTGTAACAGCTGTACAGCAAGTTTCCCCTTGCTGGGTTTCGCTTCCTTCAGAGCCACTTCCTCTCCCGTCTGCATATCCGTACACAGATAGGTCAACCCGTAACTCCCCATACCAAGCAGCTCCCGTATAACATAACGACTCCCTAATATCGTTCCCTGACGACCAGGACGGTCTGTCCATAGGCCAATCCACCTTTGCCAGACTCGACGCAGCTCCACATTGCCTCCTACGCCAGCTTCCGATCTCTGTCCCCTTTTCTATATTGGCAAACAGACAGATCAGCGGCTGGACTTCATGTTGTATTGGAGCCATTATATCAGGCTGGGCGGGTGAAATCACGATCAACGATTGAGAAGCTTATGCTTCCTTATGTTTTTTGGGCAGCAAGCCAAACAACATGCGAAGGGAAGAGATTTTGGACTTGCGCTTCCGGCCCTGATAACTGCGCAGATTCGTCACCAGCTCGCGGTCCCGTTCCTCCTCCAGCTTGTCATTCATCCATTGGCGCTGCTTCTCCATCTGCTCCTGAAGCGCAAGATGGGTCTCCGCAAGATGCTGAAGTGTCAGCTCAAGCTCATCCACCCGGTGCTGGAGCAGCTGCACACGATCATCCTGTTTAGGCTCTACAGCACCATAAGTAACTTCACTTACAAGCTGGCCGAGCCCTTCGTAGGATCGAAGCTGTGCATGCTGCTCCAGTCCTGACGGAGCTAACGAATCAGGCGACATGGTTTCTGACTGTTCCAACGCAGAGTCCTGCGAAGATGCTGCCGCAGGTGGCAGATCACTGGCGGCTGCACACTCCTGCTCCGAGCTTCCCTCCAGGACTTGCTCAGATACACCTCCGTTCTTGCCTCCTGCCGGGGACAGCACAGTGACCACCGCATCCACCAGCGGCATATTATGCTCCCTGAGCTCTGTCATCAGACGTTCAATGCACTCGATATCATCGGATTTGAACAATCTGGATTTATTCGCAGACCGTTCGAACCGATATCCCTGCTCTTCCAATGCTGCTGCATATTTTCGAAGAGTACTGGCGCCTATTCCCAGGCTCTTGGCCGTTTCCGTTGTTGCTCCTGCTTCTTCAATCATTGTTAATTCCCTCCCGTAACAAAGTGTTTTCGGTACGCTTCCATGATATGAAGTCTTTTGGCTTCAACGTCTCTGCAACAAACTGTCGTCGGATCGGGTGACCTTGCTCCTGCACACGAGTAGACCTGGAGTCAGATCTATCTGCCCATCATCCATCCGTGCACCTCTCTTGCTTGTCGATATGTATTCGTTCATCGGTCTGCAGATCCCTTTGACGGTTTAGTTCTATTTCTGCGGATTGGTAAGAACTTTTGTCAGGTATATATTTCGTACAAAAATCCCTTCATCCGACAAGCTGCGGGAATGCTGTCATGTCGAAGAGGGGATATGCAAATGCCGTCTAAATTTTGGTGTATGTATTTGATGTCAATATTGTTAACTCCATTACTCCAATACGCTCCCGCGACAGAGGGATTCATTGCTGTATTGCTTTTCCATGTGTTATCTTATGTAACGTGGAATTGAATTTTAGCATAAAATAAAGGACTATACTTAACATAATAATGATCAAGTAACGGATGAAATCCAATGTAAACGGAGGCTGAAGGCAGTGTTAGGCAAATCAGGTAAAGTAGCGGTGATCGGAGCAGGTCTGGTCGGTTCAAGCTGTGCATATTCAATGATTAATCAATCGATCTGCCGGGAAATTATGATGGTGGATCGGACGTATGATCGGGCTGTTGCACAGGCGTTGGACTTTTCCCATTGTATGGACTTCACGCATAATCGGACCAAGGTGTACGCAGGTACGTATGCTGATTGCGGCAGCATGGACGTGATCATTCTGACCGCAGGGGCTAATCCGAAGCCTGGACAGACGAGACTGGATGTACTGGAGGAAGCGGAGTCCATTGCCAAAGACATCGTCGTTCCCATTATGAACAGTGGTTTCAACGGTATCTTTGTGGTTGCCGCCAATCCTGTAGACATCGTTACGTATATGGTATGGAAGCTATCCGGGCTGCCGCGCGAGCGTGTCATTGGAACCGGAACCTCCATTGACTCGTCACGGCTCAAAACGCTGCTGTCCGAGGTGTTCTCCATCGACCCGCGCAGTGTGCACGGTTACGCACTGGGCGAACACGGGGAATCCCAATTTGTTGCCTGGTCTCATGTGACAATCGGCGGCAAACCGATCCTGCACATTCTGGAGCAGCACAAGGAGCGCTTCAAACATCTTGATCTGGACGATATCGCCAAAAAAACAAAGGATGCCGGCTGGGAGATTTTTACCCGCAAGGGCTCAACCCAGTTCGGCATCGGTAACGCCCTCGCCCATATTACCCGCTCCATCCTGAACGATGAGCATAAAATCATTGCCGTCTCCGCGATTCTGGAGGGAGAGTATGGACAACATAATGTCTGTGCAGGTGTCCCTGCCATCATTGGCGAAGGCGGCATTCAGGAGATTATCGAACTGAATCTTGACGGAGCGGAATATGACAAGTTTAATCGCTCCTGCGAAATTTTATCAGGCAATATCAACCGTCTGACCATCGCCTGAATCCTTAGTATTGAATAGGAATGCTGGGTAAAGGCAGCCACCCTGATGCCAGACGTACAATCAAAACAAGCAAAACAACCTCAATATCCACCACACCGTCTGTGGATATTGAGGTTGTTTAATTGTATGCATTAATTCGGAGCAAGCCGTGGTTCATCGGAAGGGCCCCATTGCTGCAAGACACGCTTTAACTCACTCAGCATCACCGGTTTGCTGATAAAGTCTCGCATACCGATTTCCAGACAAGCTTCCTTGTCTTCTCGTTTCGTATTGCCCGTTACGGCGATAATCGGAGGAATTCGATCCTCGGGGATAAGCCTGTGTAACAAATCGGTGGCCTTGAGCCCATCCATGACAGGCATGTGAATGTCCATCAGCACAATATCATAAGCATTCTGCGAGATTGCATCAATGGCTTCCACACCGTTGGTGCACACATCGGCCTGATAACCCAGCTTCTCCAGATATTCCTGCAGAATCTTTCGATTGACCGGATGATCCTCCGCCACAAGAATGCGCATGGCAACCTTGTCACTTTGACGTGTACGGTCATGCTGGAACTCACTCGCCGATTTCTCTCCTGACGCTTCCACCCGTGCGGCGGGTATCGCGAATCGGAAAATGGAACCTTTACCCTCCGTACTCTCTACACTGATCGATCCACCCATAATCTCCACAAGCCTTTTGGAAATCACCAGCCCCAGCCCTGTACCGCCGTACTTGCGGTTAATGACTGGATGCAGCTGGGAGAACGACTGGAACAGCTGATCCAGCTTATCCGCAGGAATCCCGATCCCTGTATCCTCTACAGCAAAATCCAGTACCGTATCTTCCGGTCTGCCGCCCTTGATCATATCAACCGTCACTTCAATGCTTCCCTGATCGGTGAACTTGAGCGCATTGCCAACAAGGTTCACCAGAATCTGGCGGATTCGCATCGCATCCCCTGCCATGTAGTCAGGAATGCTTGGATTCAGACGGAAGCGAATCTCCAGATGTTTCTCATCCGCGCGCGGCTTGAACAGCTCCGCGACCTGCTCCAGCATCTTGCGCAGCGAGAACGGCTCATAGGCCAGTGCCATTTTACCTGATTCCAGCTTACTGAAGTCGAGAATATCATTCAGAATATTCAGCAATGCATCGCCACTCTCCTGAATGATCTGTGCATACTCGCGCTGCTCCTCAGACAAGTCCGTGCCTACCAGCAGCTCGGTCATACCCACGATGCCGTTCATCGGTGTGCGAATCTCATGACTCACAAGCGACAGGAATTCCGATTTTGCCTGGGCAGCCAGCTCGGCCGTCTCCTTGGCACGAACAATCTCGCGCTCTCCGGTAACATCGTTGAATACAATAACTGCACCCCGAATCTGTCCCTCATCAATGATCGGAGTCACCTGATATTGGACCAGGAAGCTGCTGCCGTCTTTGCGCCAGAACACATCCTCCATCACCGACCGGGCATGTCCATCCATTACTGTCATATGGATTGGGCACTCCTCTTTAGGAAAATAGCTGCCATCGGCTCGGGAGTGATGGATAATGGGATGTGAGCTTTTGCCGATAAATTCATCGGCTTCATATCCAAACATTGAAGCTGCAGCCGGATTCATAAACATCGTAACGCCGTCTGTATCCAAGCCGTAAATGCCTTCCGTTACGGTATTCAGAATCAACTCATGCTGTTTGCTCAGCTCCTGAATCCTCTCCGTATACTCCTTGCGCTCCGTAATGTCGGATACGATGCCGTAGACACCGACCATTTCCTTATCTACAATAATCGGAACATTTGTTACCGATACTTCTATCTTGCGGCCGCTTGAACTAACGACACGTGTCTCGTAATATTGAGGCTCTCCTTGCTTCACAAGCTCAAAGAAGGCCTCTCCTTTGTTCTTTTCACTCTTCTCCAGGTTCGACAAGAATGATCGTCCGATCAGCTTGCTGCGCGGAATGTCCAGCATCTGCACCATATTGCTGTTCACCGCACTATACTTGCCTTCCAGGTTCAAGGAGTATACGGCAGCCGGATTATATTCGAACAATGACTTGTACCTCTGGCGGCTTTCGCGAAGACGCCGATCTGCATCCTTATGCTGAGTAATATCCCGGCTGATGCTGACAATCTGGCTAACCTCCCCTTGCTCTCCAGCTACGGGCTTCGCCAGTGTCTCCATCCAGATATAATGCCCCGCCTTATGCAGCACTCTCATCTTGCATCCATTTCCAATATTCGAAAGCTCCATTGGATCAGGATAGTCTCCCGGGTAACAGTAGGACTTGAACGATTTACCCGTAACCTCGTCCGGCTCGTACCCCAGCAGCGTATATACCGATGGAGAAACATATAACAACGTGCCATCCGTAGTACAGGTAGTTATCAGGTCTTGTGCATGTTCAGCCAGCACCTGATATTTCTCTTGTGTCTCCTGCAGTTCCCGCTCGATTTTCACCTTGTCCGTCACATCCTTGGCAATGCCGTAAATGCCGACAACCTCTGTACCTTCGGTAATGGGTATATAAGTAACCTGTGCATGCTTCACAGAACCGTCTTTATGATAAAATGCCATGGATTCACTGACTGAACGTCCAGCCAGCACCTCTTCAATGAATTGCTCTCGTCTTGTCTCACTTTCAGGCGGGCTGATGCGATCCCGACTCACCCCTGCAAGCTCTTCAACCTTGTAGCCGGATAACCGTTCGAATGAAGGGTTTGCATCGATATGGTTTCCTTCAATGTCCATGACATAGATGGCATCCGGGTGGTTAAAAAACAATGACCGGTAAGAGCTTCCCTCAGAAATAATTCGTTTCAGGGTTTCCGTTTTATTAAATTCCAAAGGCCTACCCCTCTTTTCTCAGCCAAATCTTCTTTTCACCTTTGTTCAAAATACCCCACTCTTGGCTGTAACAAGGCTTACCCTCGAATAACCATGTATGACCGACTAGAAACAGCTTTTTTTATTTTACCAGATTCCCGTCTCATTTTGCCTATATCCTATGATAAAATTCACAGCTATCCTGATGAAAAAAATGGAACTCATGTGGAAGCTAACAATAAAAAAATCTCCTGAGATTGCCCGCATACGAATAACGATGCGGCATTCCCAAGAGAGATATTGAATTTGGCACAACCGTTGTGACAAGCCCTTTATACTTCCTTTTTGGAAAAATAGATCATGCCAATGGCGATAAACAGGACAGCACTGCCTCCTACTACCGACAGAAGTGTACTTAGCGGAACATTGAATGCCCCGAATCCTGCTCCATCGATCGGAACCATCAGAATCATCGGCTGAGCCCATGGATAATAGGGTCCATACGTAGCTGAATTCGCAACCAGAATATTCGGAATGGTTAGTGCAAAATTTAAAGCCAATGGTGCGGCGAAGCTGCTCCAGATCAGAGAAACAAACATCTGCAATGCAGCCAGCGGTACACAAGCCAGAAAACCGAGCAGCAATCTGCCCAAAATCAGACTCCATGGGATAGGATCTGCCATGCCCTGGATCATACCTGTTAGTATAATACTGCCGAGCAGCAGCAGCTGTGTGCCAGCCACCAGAGCCATTACGATGGTGAATTTGCCCCAATATACACCTGCTCGTGTGAGTGGTAGAACCAATAACTGCTTCCAGCCGCCGCCTGCATGCTCGAATCGGCATACAAACGAAGTGAAGACACCTGTCAACATCGGCAGCAGCAGCATCCCATGAAGCATTACCATAACTGACATCAAAGCATTCCAATCCCCCGTAGAGGACAACAGACCGATAAGCAAGGAAATGAGCGGACTGATCAGTACAAGGAGCCAAACCGGCGATTTGGCCATTTTCAATCGTTCAGCAGAAAGAATACGAAAATAAGTCGTCGTAAAGCTCATGTCAGGCCACATCCTTTCTGCTGAAGTGCATCATACCCGTCAGCATAATCAGAATTCCCAAGCCTGCGCCCATGCCCGCGTACAAGTAGGGAGTCGGTGAACTCCATGCCATTTGCGCCCAAGCCAGTGGAAAGTGTGGGGAGATGGTTAAGGAGAACATGCCGGTAATGGCAAGAATAATGCCGAATGTAACCGGCAGCGCCTGATTTTTGGATACCAGCGTAAACCACAATTCAATGGACAATACCGGAAGCGCACCGGCCAGAGGCATTAGTCCGAGCTTCAGTGCCTGTGCCCAAGGTATTTCTTTGGCATCGAAGCCAAGCACCAGTCCTAATCCAATAACACCAGCCGTCAGCAGCAGACTGGAGATGATCAGCAGCACGCAAGCCAGCAGGAACTTTGCCAGATAGACCGCAGGTCTGGAGATGGGCAGTGCGAGCAGCTGCTTCCACGAGCCCTGCTCATGCTCGATTCCGGCAATCATGGAACTAAGGATTGTCGCACCCAGCATTAATGCAAGCGGTACGAAAATAAAGACGTTGCCCAGCAAACCACCCCACAGGTTACCTGCGTACTGCTCTTTCAAATAATCCAGCCGTAAACCGAAATTCAAGGCCTGCATGGCCGTTAATCCGATTGGAGCCAGAAATACCAGAAACCAGATGCCTTTCCCACGTATCTTGAGCCAATCCGAAGATAATGCACGCCCGGTCATACAGACGCCCCCTCACCAATAACACGCAGAAACAGATCCTCAAGAGACTGGCGCTGTTCTTCCACCCGATACACATCATGCTCCTGTTCAATCAGGCGGCGAATGAGAAGGGCGACTGCAGTGTTATCCATATAAGGGAACGTTAGCACTGCGCCCTGCTGCTGACCGAATTGGCCCTGTTCACGAGCCAGTTTAATCGCTTGCTCCGGCGCTGATACCATAAGTCTAATGGTGCTTCCAGTCTGGCTTTGCAGACTTGCGATGGTATCCTGCAGCACCATTTTGCCTTCCCGAATGATGCCGACACGGCTTGCCATCTGCTCCACTTCACTCAGCAAGTGACTGGAGACCAGTACGGTGATGCCATGCTCGAGCGGCATACGTTTGATGAGCTCACGAATTTCCTGAATACCTGCCGGATCGAGTCCGTTGGTCGGCTCGTCCAGTATGAGCAATTCGGGATCACCCAGCAGTGCACTGGCAATACCCAGACGCTGCTTCATACCCAGGGAGTATCCTTTGACGGCCCGTTTGGCATCTTTGGTCAGATCAACAATAGACAATACCTCGTCAATTCTGGACTTGGGCACGTTGATAATACGGCGCAGCACTTCAAGATTCTCCACCGCATTCAGATGTCCATAATAGGATGGGTACTCCACCAGAGAACCTACACGGCGCAAAATGTCCATCCGTTCCTTGCGAATATCCTTGTCAAAGACACGGATGACACCTTTGGTTGGTTTGATCAAGCCGAGCAGCATGCGGATGGTTGTTGTTTTACCGGCACCATTCGGACCGAGGAAGCCGTAGATATCTCCCTTTTTAATATGCAGATCAAGTTCACGGACCGCTGCACGGTCCTTGTATGTTTTCCATAAATTTGCCGTTTGAATAATATTTTCACTCACTATTAATCACCTCGGAACTATCGTAACCCTCCAAGGTTAAGGCAAGCCTGCGTGCAAGTTTAAGATTGGTTTAAAAAGAGGCTCGGTATAGCGGCTAGACATAAATGATAGAACAATCGTCTATTCTCCCAACTGCCTATCCTTCTCTCCGCTATATAGATAGGTACGGACACCTGTCTCGGAACTGTCTACCCGTTTGCGCAGACCCATCTCGCGAATTAACAAATCGACGATCGACAGACCAAGCCCTGTACCCTTCGTTCCTGAATCCGGCTGAATCCCCGGCCCATGATCCTCAATGACCACGGCGGTTTTTCCCTGCACCTGCTCGGTCGATATGCGGATATATTTGCCGCTTGCCGCGTGACGAACTACATTTTGAAACAGATTATCCAGCACACGCCTCATTCCCTGCTCATCCACATCCCACATCAATGGTGCTTCCGGCAGATCAATATCAATCTCAAAGTTCTCCTTCTCCCACACGGGATACCATGAAGCCACGGCTTCTCTGACCATACGCAGCACATCCTTCTGCTCCAGCTTCAGCGTGTACCTTCCACTCGTCAGCAGATTATAGGAAAGCATATTGTCTATAAGCTCACTGAGATCCTGCATCTTCTTTTCCATACGAACCAGTGCATGAATGCCCTGCTCGCTGAGATTTTCTTTGTGCAATGCATGCATATGTCCGCGAATAACCGTCAGGGGGGTGCGCAGATCATGAGAGAGTCCGGCAACCAGCCGTTTGCGAAGCTGCTCCTCCTCCCGCTCCCGCTGAATGCTGTCCGTCAACCGATACACCATCTGATTAAAGGATTCCTCCAAATGCCCGATTTCATCCGATCTTCGGATATGGACGGGATTCGGAATACCCTCAAGATCCGGGGCAGCCATCGCCGTCTGAAGGTGAACGAGCCGCTTGCGGATTTGAGCGAAAAACAGAATAGACAGCACGATGAATAAAACAAAAACAAGCAGCATAACTACGCCAAAATAAATGAATTCTACTACCCCGCTACTGGACGTTTTTTGAATGAATTTTCGAGGGACCTCGATCACCATGAATCCTTGTCCTTTGTTTTCATTTCCACCTCCAATATAAGCAACAACGGTTAGTGGATCGCGATAGGGCGCCTTCTTCATGAACTGTATTGCATAATTCGCCGTCCATGCTGCAGGAATTAGGGTCTCTTCGTCCTCTCCAATGGCGGAAGGCCACTTCAGTGTGACATCGGTATCCAAGGTCCCGGGCATGACCTGTGAAGCATCAGATGACTTTGACTCCAACACCCGGGCTTCTTCGCCACCAAGAATCAGCACCGTTCTGCCTTCTGCATTCACACGATACATGGCCGATCTGGGGTACTTCACCTGCAGCTGCTTCATTCGTGTATTAATCATCTGATCCGATGCCCCATCCAGCTTCTTGGATTCACTAGCCCACAGATTGGTAATGTTATCAGCGTTTCCGTAAGGAGCGTCTGTACTATCACTGGTGTTGCTGATGACCACAATGAAAACCGATGCTACCAAAGGAACCACAACAGGCACAAACAACACAGCCGCCAAAATGAGAAGCATATATCTTGTCATCAAAGAGCGCCCGAACTTCATTTTGAGGCGTACGGCGGGCTGTGAAATCGCGTTCCGTTCCAATCTCCTTGCTTTTCGTTGCCGGAGCCAGCTGATCATGGCTTCTTCACGCGATATCCTACACCACGCACCGTCTGAATAATGACCGGGTTCGCTGGATCAAGCTCCAGCTTCTCCCGCAGATGCCGGATATGTACCATCAGTGTCTTGTCTCCATCCAAATAAGATTCGTTCCATACCGCCTCATAGATCTGCTCTTTGGTGCGAATCATCCCCATATGTCTGAGCAGATACGCGAAGATGTGAAACTGTTTGCCGGATAAAATAATTTCCTCTCCCGTCTGCTCGTTAACGATCCGGTTATCCTTCTCATAGATCGCCAGATGATCCAGCTTCAAGACATTATTGCTGGATACAGCCGCACCTGCCTTGCGCAGCTGCACCTCAATGCGGGCAGCAAGCTCGTCTGGATGAAATGGCTTGGTCACATAATCATCGGCAAAATCAAGCCCATGCAGCTTGTCGTCAATCGACGTTCTGGCCGAGAGCATGACGATTGGCACAGCAGGGTACTCTTTTTTCAAACGCTGACCGATTGTAAATCCATCCAGCCCTGGCAACATAACGTCCAGTATCACCAGAGAACAGCCCGCTGCCGCCTCAACAGCACCCTCTCCGCTGCCGAGCCACGTGACCTCATAACCGCGGTCCTCCAGATCCTCTCTTACCCACGTCGCAATTTCGGTATCGTCCTCAATGTATAACAATTTGTTTTTCATATATGTACTCGTTTCCTTTCACTACCCTTTGGGTTAATGATATATCTGGGCGAATTCTCATATCCGCATCACTTCTTCATCACAGATGAACTGCCTTCAGGGTTATTATAACGCAATCTGTGTTGACGTAATATTATCCGAATCATTCAGCTTCAAAATAGTCCGAGAAGAATTACATATGCCATACTCGCTTCTGCATATCCTATACACATCTGACGGGAGGAATTTCACATGCTGCTCGAAGCCATCTTTCACCAACCCAAACGGAACTGGGCCTATGCCTATGACGAGGATACCATTCGCCTGCGCCTGCGTGCCAAAAAGAATGACTTGACCGAGGTTTATGCCCTGACCGGGGATAAATATGCGTGGGAGGAAACACGAGATATCGTGCCGTTGACCAAATTCACGTCAGATTCCATGTTTGATTATTACGAGGGGGAAGTGAAACCTCCATATCGTCGATTGAAGTACGCTTTCTTGCTCAAAAGCGGAGATGAACAGATCTGGATGACCGAAACGGACTTCCAGGAAGAGGAGCCGAATGATCCGGGCCGAATGTTTCAGTTCCCTTATATTCATGCAGGAGCTGTATTTACACCCCCGGCTTGGGTGAAGGATGCGGTATTTTATCAGATTTTCCCCGAGCGGTTCGCGAATGGCAATCCTGCCATCAATCCCGAGAAGGTTGAGCCTTGGGGCGGTGAGCCTACACCGTTTAATTTTTTTGGCGGTGATCTTCAAGGGGTGATGGACCATCTCGATTACCTTAGTGAACTGGGGATTAATGCAATCTACTTTACTCCCATCTTTGAGGCTACGACAAACCATAAATACGATACTGAGGACTATCTGCGCGTGGACCGCCATTTTGGTGATGCAGATACGGTGAAACGTCTGGTCAAGCTCTGTCACGAACGAGGCATTCGTGTGCTGCTGGATGCGGTATTTAACCACTCTGGCAAAACATTTGCCCCATTCCTCGACGTGCAGAAGCACGGTGCGGCATCCAAATACAAGCACTGGTTTCACATTCATGAATTTCCGCTGACCGTGAAGGATGGCATTCCAACCTATGAGACGTTTGGCTTCGAGCCCCATATGCCCAAGCTGAATACCGAAAACCCCGATGTCAAAGCCTACTTGCTTGAAGTAGCCGAGTATTGGATCAAGGAGATCGGTACGGACGGGTGGCGTCTGGATGTAGCCGATGAGGTGGACAATGCTTTCTGGCGTGATTTCCGCCGAGTCGTGAAAGCAGCCAACCCCGACGCATACATTCTGGGCGAAATATGGAATGAGTCCTCTTCCTGGCTGCAGGGTGACCAGTTTGATGCCGCAATGAACTACCCTTTTACGGCAGCTGTGAATGCTTTCTTTGTTGAAGATAAGATGCATGCTGAACAATTCGCCCATGCTATCGGTCGCCAGCTGTCCCGATACCCGCTTCAGGCGAGTGAGGTAGCCTTCAACTTGCTGGACAGCCATGACACCCCGCGCCTGCTTACGTTGTGCGAGGGAGATCAGCGCAAGATGAAGCTGGCCGCATTGTTCCAGTTCAGCTATATGGGAGCACCATGCATCTATTATGGTGACGAGATTGGTCTTGACGGGGAACATGATCCGTGGTGCCGCAAATGCATGGAGTGGGATGAGGCGAAGCAGGACAGGGAACTGCTCAGCTATTATCAGAAGCTGATCGCCCTGCGTCATTCACATCCAGCTTTGCGAGCCGAAGGCACGGTTCGCTTTTTGCAAGCCCGTGCGGGCGGCAGTCAGCTTGTGATGGAACGCAAGAGTGATACCGAGCGCATTCTGGTGCTGTTCAACCGCTCGCAGGAAACCGCCATCGTTGAACTGGAGGCAGGCGATCAGCCCTGGACCGAGCTGTTTGAAGGCAATCACCGCACTGCTATAGACCAAGGGGTTCTCGCCATTGAACTGCCTGCCTATGGCTATGCCGTGATGCGTACGGAACTGGCGGAGCAATATTAATAGCCAGATTATCGCCTGGCATGGATTGAGTATATGTTCAAGCAAAAGCTCAGATCCACCAACGGGGCAGACAGTTCATATAAAAAAAGCGTCCATCATAACCTGATCTGTTACACAGGTGGATGGACACTTTTTTTCATGTGTTTTTGTGTTCGTTGTAGTCTTGTTTTACCTTAATCCGTACCCGGGATTTCAGGTGTACTTTCCGGCTCTGCCCGCTTCGCCTTGGGTTTCGCCAGCTTCTCCATCATTTTGCGGCCTGTAGGGGTCTGGGCCAGCCCACCCTGCGCTGTCTCACGATGACGGCTAGGCATCGCACTGCCCACCTCCAGCATGACATCAATCACTTCATCGGAAGGAATGGCGCTGCGTACGCCTGCCAGAGCCATATCCGCCGCAGCCAGTGCAGTAACGGCACCGAGTCCGTTACGCACGATGCATGGAATCTCTACCAGGCCGGCCACCGGATCACAGATGAGGCCCAGTGTATTTTTCAAAGCCAGCCCGACCGCATGCACGACCTGCTCCGGCGTGCCGCCGCGCAGCTCCACCATCGCACCCGCAGCCATACCGATCGCAGACCCCACCTCGGCCTGACAGCCGCCCTCCGCACCGGAGATAAAGGAGTTGTTGGCAATAACGTACCCGATAGCCCCAGCACAGAACAGTCCGTTCACCAGATGTTCATCCGTCCAGCCAAAGCGTTCCTGAGAGCTGATGAACACACCCGGAATAATACCGCAGGAGCCCGCTGTTGGTGTAGCCACGATACGTCCCATGGAAGCATTCACTTCCGATACACACAAAGCATAGGCCATAGCAAGTGCAGAAGCGTCACCGGAGCAGGTCTCCCCGTGGCGAATGTATTCGGCCATCTTTTTCCCGTCTCCACCCGTCAGTCCGCTGCGGGAAGTTGTATCCTCAGTGAGCCCCTTGCGCACGGCTTCCTTCATGACCTGATAATATTCCGACATCTGCTTCACCACGTCTGCCTCCGGTGTGTTCGTCTCCTGCACCTGCTCCTCAATCATCAGCTGCGCGATTGTTTTGGACTCCGCAGTGCAGATCGCGTTTAATTCATGCAAATGCTTAAATCGCATTCGGGTCACCCCCTCTCTTCAGATCAATCACACGAATGTCCAGCACATGATCCAGCAAACGCAGCTTTTTCAGAACCTCTTCACTCGGAGGAGCATCCATCTCCATCGCCGTCAGCGCCTCTCCATCACGCGCCTTTCGATCCACCTGCATATACCCGATGTTCACTCCAGATGAGCTAATCGTTGAAGTGACCAAGGCAAGCACGCCTGCTTTGTCCGCATGCCTTAACACTAATGTCGGAAATTCCCCACTGATCTGCACGCGAAAATCATTCAGCGCATGCACCGACACACTGCCGCCGCCAATGGAAGCCCCCATTAATGAGCACTGGCGTTCACCATGCCAAAGTTCAATTTTAACCGTGTTAGGGTGGGGAGCAGGTAGACCGCTCGTATAAAACTCAACCTCCATGCCCGCTTCGGCTGCATACTGTTCTGCATCCGGTATCCGCGGATCATCCGTAACATAATCGAGCAGGCCGCCAATGAGTGCCAGATCTGTCCCGTGTCCCTGGTACGTATCCGCAAATGATCCGTATAGCGTGAGCCGCGCACGTTCCGGTGTGCATCCCAGCCATTGGCGGGCAATACGGCCCAGCCTTGCAGCACCCGCTGTATGTGAACTGGATGGTCCTGTCATTGACGGACCGATTATTGAGAAAACATCTTTAAATCGCACGTTGTAACCCTCCAATTGGTTTCGTCATCGTTAATCAGACAAGACCGCCATAATGTTCCTGATTTACTGAATGATGACATCAAAAAAGGACAGAAGAAGGCCGTTAGCCCTCTCTCTGTCCTTGATACCTGAGAGTTTCATGATCGCAGCAGCGTCAGAACAAAGTCAAGTACGTTCCAGTACCCGCCTATTACCGAGCTGATCAATCATATACCCCTTGGGTGGCGCTTCTTCTGCGCACTCTCCAGAGCTGCGTCCAACGATGGTACATTTACCTGAGAGATTAACCGCTATGCCGGGTGCATAACAGCTTGCTCCTTCGGTGCCTGAACCCGGCCTGTACATTACGTGCAGTCCGCTCAGGTCTCTCCCGCTCGTTATCATTCGCTTTATTCTGTTATTTCATTACGAATCACGCTTGTGGCATTCATTCAATCATATACAGATTAATATGCCGCTCAATTTATGTCAACTAAAGTGACGCAACATGCCTGTTGTAATAAAAAGGAATCCCTGACTGTCAGAAAGTAAGGATTCCTTCGTTTCTATAATAATATGCATTGTTCACTGATCTTGTTCAAGGCTCACTATTCACAGATATTATTTGTTTGGCTTTGCAAGCTGGAGTTCATCCGCCCACGACTGCAGCTTCTCCTGTGTCCAGGAATCATTTTCTCCCATGATCGAATATCTCAGACCTGCCTCACTCCATGACAAATTGCGAATCACGGACATGTACGAACCATCGGTATCACGGATTGTTACTTTCTTTTCCTCTGGCAGCAGGTTTTCATCTACATTTTCCTCAGGTGCCTGGAATACGGTTATACTGATCTCGGGCTTGTTATCCTTCACATAATATAACGTTACCTCATCCCGGCTTTCACTCACGGACGAAGTCATCTCGATTCTCGACAATTCCAGTTCCTTCCCTGCATATTGCAGGAACGGCTGGCCCACTGCCTTCTCTGCTTCTTCCAGTGTTATCTCCTTGTTGTCCATCACATCATTCATCTTTTTGATCTCAACATCTGCAGGAATGTCCAGCGTAAATGTCTTGTCCGTGAATTCAGGATTGTATTCAATCAGGTCATACAGCACCTCCGATTGGTTATCCCCGTACGTACTGGTCGCTTTAATTACCATCCACTTCTTGGGGTCTATCCAAAATTGGGACGACATCGACAGGGAATTTTCATCCTTGGGTGTTAGTTCAATGTGAATTACTTCATGGCCTTGAAGCGTTTCCTGGCCCAGCGTCTTCACGTTGTGGGAATCACGCATCCGTTCCAGTTGATCCACCAGCATCTGCTTTTGGGTTTGGTTAGGCTCTTGCTGAAACGAGGAGGAGTCCATCGAAAAAGCGGTCTTGGCCTCTTTCTCATAAATCAGAATCTCTGATCCGTTATGAACCGCATAACTTACATTTCCATCTTCCTCTGTCTCAATCCGCTGCTGTCCGGTATTCCCGTCTACCCACTCCTTCACCTGTACGGTATTCGTGATTTCCCCATCCGTCCACATCTTCAAAAGACCTTCCGCATAGTAGGAAGCCGGCTCTGACTCGGCAGCAATAATCTTCTCAATCATGTCATCCCCCGACATGCCAAGCACCTCCTTTTCCGAACATCCTGCTAACATTGAAGTGGCAATCAAGGCAACTCCGAGCAGCTTCCACCCTTTCTTCATCATAACGATCATCCTCCTTCTTTAATTTCTGTGTATCGTTACAGTTCCGGCAATCGGCACACAGCCGCAGTCCCGTATTGTTCCGAGGACCACATGCGCATATCCCCTCCATGCTTTAATGCAATCCTTCTGGCTATGCTTAATCCCAAGCCCGAGCCTCCTGCGAAGCCGTGTCTCTCCTGCTTGTGATATTGAACATACGGCTCGAAAATTCGCTCCAGCTGTTCTGGCGGAATCGCAGGACCTTCATTTTGAACCACCATGATCGTTGCCCCGGTTCTGTAAGGGTCAAGCTCCGCTCCGAGTAACGGATTCATCCATTCGGGGAGTTCCTCCACTGAATCAATTACGGCGAGTCCGATTCTACCTTCGGGAGGCGTATAACGAAGCGCATTATGCACCAGATTATCGGTCAGGCGCATCAGTGATTCAGGATGAATCCGGTAGAGATGATTCGTGCGTACAGACACCTGCATGTTGTAATGATCACGTTCCGCAAGTCCTCCGTAACTGCCCAGCAGCATCTCGAAAAACTCTTCCCCTTCCACCTCAACCATAGCAAGTTCCGAATCACTGGAGCCAAGCGCTGTATACATCTCAAGCTCACCGATCATCTGTTTCATACGTTCCACATTTCTCGCAATAACATCTCTATACTCCTGTTTCTCCAATCGTTCAGAACGGGTGTCCATGCTGATTGCCTCCGCATAAGCACTGATGGACATCAACGGTGTTTTCAGGTCATGAGACAGGGACGCCACAATCATCTCTTTTTCTTTTTGCTGCTTCTCCACCTCTGCCTGCGTCTGCCTGACCGTTTGCTGCATCGCATCGAACTGCTGCAGCAGCGTACCCATCTCATCGTTCCGAATGTTTGCCCGCACAACATTCGGTTTTTCTCCACGGGCAAACGCATGCATCCTGTCCATCAAAACTCTCATGGGAAAGAATAGCTTTCGGGATAGCAGCCACAACACCGTCCCATATAACAGTACAAAGAATAAAACGGCTCCACTGACAACCCAGGTTGTTCGAATTGATATGCCTTCAAGCCAATCCTGTCGCAGCATCGTTATCTCATAAATGCCCGCCAGTTCTCCATGATTCCAGACCGGTTTCTTCACCGAAAATGTACGGTGACGCATCTGCAGGTTGTACAGGTTCCGGTATAATTCAGAGCTTCTTACCGTGTATCCACCTGATGACCGCGCATCCCCGCCAGAACTGTACACCCGAATGCCAGAGGGCAAATACAGATTGAAGCTCACCTGTTCACTGGCAAGCTCAGGGAGAATTTGATGATGCTCGAGAGACTGCAGCTGGTAGAGCTCTGGATTATCCAGCGCCTTCTCTATGGGAGCGAAATGTCCGGATAACTCCACGTATTCAGCTACTGCGCGCTGACTTTCATAATAGTTATACAAGGAAAACAATGCCCAGCCTGCAGCCACAGGCAATAACATGACAATCAGGAACGCAAGCATCAGCCAATATTTCAGCTTCATTCGATCCGCTCCCCAATAAAGCGGTAACCGCTGCCCCATACGGTTTGAATCCAGCGCGGCTGATGCGGCTCATCTCCCAGCTTTGCTCGCAGACTTTTAACGTGTACAGTGACTGTGCTTGAGCTTGCCTCTGCCGGCTGGCCCCACACATGTTCATAAATCTCCGTTTTCGTGAATGCCCGGCCTTGATGCGAAGCCAGCAGCATAAGCAGCGCTCCTTCTTTTCCCGTCAGCTGCAGCTCGGTACCATTAAGCATCACCTGCTGATTCAGCGGGTGGATGGATAATCCGTCATTGTACTGCTGAAGAACAGAACTGGATGAAGAACCTGACTGCCTCCCCTGATATCTGCGATATCTGCTCAGGTGGGCCTCAATCCGGGCTGTAAGCTCGGCCAGGCTGAAAGGTTTCGTGATATAATCATCGGCACCCAGGCCGAGCCCCTTCAGTTTGCTTTCCTCCTGGTGACGTGCACTCATGATTAATACGGGAACATCACTGATTAGTCTGACATGTTTGCATACGGTAAATCCGTCCATCTCCGGCAGCATCAGATCAAGCAAAACAAGCTGATACTCCCCCTTCCTGAAATCCTCCCAGCTCTCCAGTCCACTTGATGCCCAGGTTACGGCATATCCTTCACGGCGCAGATGATCCAGCAGAATACGGGCAATTTCCGGGTCATCCTCTACCAGCAGTATGTTATCCTTGTCTGTCATTGCGCTTTCATCCTCCCATGCCTAAAGTGTAGCGAAGAATCCATAAGATTCTGTAAAGTTAATACTTTCTTTATAAATGCCAATTACGCACAGTTTTAGAAGGAAAATAACCCCGTTACATGCTTCATGCCTTGCATTTTTGTTATTTCAGGTCAAACCTCACTATAGATGTTACCCCAAATGTTGGAAAGAGTTTATTGAATTTAGACAAATAGGGTGTTAAAATAAATTAAACAACGTTTTAAACAATGTTTAAATATTGCGAGAAGGGAACAAGAAGCTGTGGACAAGAACAATGAAACCAAAGAAATTATTCTTCAAACTGCACTGGAGATGATCAAACAGGAGGGATTCGAGAAGATCACCATTCGCAGCATTGCCCAACGTTCGAATACAAACGTATCACTGGTGAATTATTACTTTGGCTCCAAGGATAAGCTGATTAGCGAGGTGATACAGATTCTGCTTTCTGGTTTTCAGGAATCTTTCGAGGTACTGGATGACTTTACTTTGCCACCCGAGCAACGCTTGAAACGTTTTTTGCTGCATTATGTACAAGGAATAGAGCAGTACCCTGAACTGCTGTCACGAGTCATTACCATGGGCGCCAATTTATTTGCGTCACAGCAGGAGTATGGAAAGTTTATGCGGATGATTGGATTCGACAAAATCAAGAGTCTGCTTAAAGAGCTGACCAACGAACAGGATCAAGACATTCTAATGATGATGGTGATGCAAGTCTTCGGAGCCGTGTTCATGCCTGCACTGATGAGACAGACTCTGGAGGCTGGCTCAGGCATCGAAATGAAGCCTGCCGAGCGTCAGATTGACCTGCTGCTGGAACGTTATTTTTCAGAAAATAAGATGTGAGGAGAGATTGCTCATGAATATGCTGCGTAAATACTGGCCTGATCTGGGCATGCTTGTCACGGCAGTAACCGCAATCGGCATCGTTATGAATCTTCGTTCCATGTCCGAACTGAGTATGATCTTGTGGCTTAGCTTCATCGCCATTCTGGTGCATCAATTCGAAGAGTATCGCTGGCCCGGCTATTTCGGCGGTTTATTCAACATCGTTATATTCAAAAGTGAACAACCCACACGTTATCCGCTGAACCCGCAGTCGGCCATGGTTATTAACCTGGTTATCGCCTATGTTTTTTATCTTCTGCCCGTCTTTTTCCCAACCTTCATCTGGCTGGCACTGGCCCCGATCTTTATGGGTTTTTTCCAGTTTGTCTGGCACGGTCTATTCGCCAATATCAAAGCCAAAACATGGTACAATCCCGGCCTGTTCGCCGTGCTGGTTTTCCATTTTCCAATTGGTGGATGGTATCTGTATTACATTACAGAGCACAAGCTGGCAAGCACCGCCGACTGGATCATCGGATTGTTGTACTTTGTCATCGCTGTGTATCTCCTCATTATTAAAGGAAATATGTGGCTGAAGGATATCCATTCACCCTTTCATTTCTCCGACAAACAGCTGGGACCATATCACAACAAATGACTGCATCATAAAAAAATACCCCATAGAGAGACGTATCAAGTGTCTGCTCTATAAGGTACTGTTTAAGGTGTTTACTGTGAAATTTTCATACACCAATCCAGCAATCATTAACCAAAACGACCCATAATATATTCCTGTGTCAAACGGTTGTCCGGATTGGTAAAGATATGCTCCGTATCCCCATGCTCAACCAGACTGCCCAGGTAAAAATAAGCGGTATAGTCCGAGATGCGCGCTGCCTGCTGCATATTATGCGTAACAATGACAATGCGCAGCTCTTGCTTCAGCTCGGAAATTAATTCTTCTACCTTGCCTGTTGATACCGGGTCAAGCGCAGATGCCGGCTCATCGAGCAGCAGAATCTGCGGATCTACGGATAACGCCCGTGCGATACAGAGACGCTGCTGCTGCCCCCCCGACAGTGCCAGAGCCGAGTCATGCAGCCTGTCTTTTACCTCATCCCACAGAGCGGCGCGACGCAAGCTTTTTTCCACAATCTCATCCAGTGCTTTCTTGTTTTTTGTACCACGGTAGCGGGGGCCAAACGCGATATTGTTGTAGATGGATTTATGAAAAGGGTTAGGCTTCTGCCACACCATACCAATCTTCTGCCGAAGCTTGATTACATCAGTGCCCGGTTCATTCAGGTCGTTGCCATCCATCCAGATATGTCCCTCCGTGCGAGAACCGGCAATCTCATCATTCATCCGGTTCAATGAGCGGAGAAAGGTGGATTTGCCGCAGCCCGAAGGCCCGATCAGAGCTGTTACACTGGACTCCGGGAAGGTAAGGCTGATCTGTTTAACCGCCTGGAAATGCCCATAATATATGCTTAACTGTTCCGTACCGAAAGGTATGGCCATGTCGGTTCCTCCTTATTTCGAAGCTGTCATCCGGCGGTATACAACACGGCCGATCCAGCGTGCACTCAGATTAAACGCAAGCACCAGAATAACCAATACGGCCGATGCACCTGCCGCGATTTCCTTGGAATCCGGTCCAATGCCCTCGCTGTTGACTTTCCAGATGTGCACAGCCAATGTTTCAGCAGGACGCAGCGGATTAATTGGCGATCTCGGACTTGTCGGATTCCAATCCGTAAAGTCCAGCGGCGGGCTGCTCATTCCGGCGGTGAACATCAGGGCAGCAGCTTCACCGAAAATCCGGCCAGAGGCCAGAATCGTTCCTGTAATCAAACTTGGCAGTGCCACAGGCAGCAGAATTGAAGTGATGATTTTCCATTTGGACAAACCAAGAGCGAGCCCCGCTTCCTTCTGCTCCTTCGGAACAGCACGGAAGGCTTGCTCCGTCGTACGCACCATCAGCGGCAGGTTGAAAATAGCCAGCGCCATAGCACCCGATAAGAGAGAGAAACCAAGACCGAACGTATTAACAATCAATAATAGTCCGAACAAACCAATAACGATGGATGGGAAGGACGACAGCACTTCAACAACCAGACGAATGAAACTTGTGATCCGTCCCGGTTTGGCGTATTCCGCCATATAAATTCCACCGCCCCAGCCGAGCGGGATCGTAATAATTAACGTGAGCACAAGCAAAAATATAGAGTTAAACAATTGCGGTCCAATACCGCCGCCGCCTTTGAGCAATTGCGGAGCACTCGTCAGGAAATGCCAGTTGATCTGGCCGATTCCCCGGAAAAGAATGAATCCGAGCAGCCCGAGCAGAAGCACAACGATGAAAAGAGCCAGTACAACAATGACACCTGTTGCAATTTTATCTACTGTTTTTGCCTTTAATTTCATACCCGGTTTCTCCTTTCAAGCAGGCGAACCAGAATGACAAAGACAAAGGTCATTACCAGCAGCACAAGCGCCATACTCCAAAGTGCATTGTTATGAACAGAGCCCATCGTGGTGTTACCCATACTCAGTGTAATTACACTGGTTAATGTGGACGCCGATTCAAGCAGAGATGTTGGTACATGCGGTGCATTACCGATAACCATTTGTACCGCAAGTGCCTCACCGAAGGCACGCGCCATGCCCAGAACAACCCCGGTAAGCAGCGCAGGCAGAACAGTCGGAATAATGACCCGATAGATCGTTTGCCAGCGTGTTGCACCCAGTGCATAGGAGGATTCACGCAGCCCTTTAGGAAGCGCGGACAGTGCATCTGCCATAATGCTGGTTACTGTTGGCAGGATCATGACAGACAAAACGAGGCATCCGGCTGCAATCCCGACACCCGCACCGCCGAACATGCTGCGCAGCAAAGGTACAATGACACTAAGACCGATAAAACCGTAAACAACCGAAGGAATACCTGACAAAAGCTCGATCGCAGGCTGCAGTATTTTTTTACCTTTGCCTGGTACGATCTCTGTCATAAAGAGTGCTGCACACAGGCTGAGCGGACTTGCAATCAGCGCTGCCAGAAAAGTTGTAATAAATGAACCTGTTATAAAAGGCAACGCGCCATAGGCCGCAGGTTCTCCTGTTGGATTCCATGTTTTTCCTGTTAAAAAATCACTCATGCTTATGCCGTTCTGGAAAAATGTCGACAGCCCTTTGGAGGCTACAAAATATACGATGGAAAACATGACAACGATCAGGAAAACGACACAAATCGACGTATAGATTCGTCCCGTCCACTCTTCCCAGTAGTGCTTCTCTCTCAAGGGTCGGCGTGACTTCACTTTGCTATTCATTGCCGTTCCCCCTCCGGTCTGTTCCATAACAACCATCCTTCTATAGTGGAATTGATGCAAAATATGGGATATTTTCAGAGCAAACTGCGTAAAGAGGCAGGACCTGAGTCCGCCTCTCTCGCTGTATGCGCAAGTTAAAGATTATTTCGTCACGTTACCTGCTGCATCGCGTTTAACTTTCATACCAGACACCGGGATGTAGCCCAGCTCTGTTACGTCTTTTTGTTGAATTTCATCACTCAGGATGTAGTCAAGGAACGCTTTGGTTGCAGCATCCGGCTCACCTTTTGTGTACATATGCTCGTATGCCCACACTGGATAAGCACCGGATTCTACGTTTTCTACAGTTGCTTCCACACCTTCATATTTCAGAACTTGCAGGCTGTCGTCCAGGTAGGACAGGGCCAGGTAACCAATTGCACCTGGAGTCTCAGCTACAAGCTTCTTAACTGTACCGGAGGAATCCTCTTGAATTGAACCTTGGATATCTTCAACTTTCGTACCCAGCGCAAATTTTTCGAATGTTGCACGTGTACCGGAGCTGCCTGGACGGTTTACGATAACGATTGCTTGATCTTTACCGCCAACTTCTTTCCAGTTTTTCACTTTACCAGAGAAAATGTCGATCAGTTGTTGTTTGGTCAGATCCGTCACACCTGCATCTTTATTGCTTACAGGAGCAATCGCAACTACAGCAACCTGATGATCTTTCAGTTCACTTACTTTAGCAGCGTCATCGATTTTTTCTTCTGCAAATACGTCAGAGTTACCAATTGTAGCTTGTCCGTCGGATACTTGAGTCAGACCAGTACCACTACCGCCGCCTTGTACTTGCACAGTGATGTTCTTATATTGGTCAACTGCCATAAATTTTTGTCCAGCTTGATCTACCAGTGGCTGCAGTGCTGTTGATCCAACAGCCAGAATGTTACCGCTGAGCTCAGCTGCAGCAGTACCTTCTCCTGATCCATTGCTTGCGGCACCATTTGTAGTACCAGCGTCGTTTTTCGATCCACATGCTGCAAGCACCAGTACGAACGTTAAGGTCATCAAAATAAACGGCAACTTTTTAAACATAGTTTTGTTTTCCTCCCCCAATGTAGTGATGGCGTTTTGTGAATTTGTTTGATCACCATCAACTCTTTAATCATTGTAGTTTTGGTATGTCATCCGAAAATCATTGTTTTGTAAACGCAATGTTAAAAATTCAGGCTGTGTATGAATGAAGTTGGCCTAGTATAAAGCGTTTAAAATAGAACTCTGTGCAGTCGTTCCGGCTACAGATCGTTCTTCCGATCGCTGTTGTCTCCAAATTTTTATTGATTTTATTTTCTAAATGTAAACATTCGGAGACAAAGGCGACCGCTTCGCTTCTTCAGAATCGATTCCCTCCCCTCCACTACTTATTTTGTTCGCTATTCCAAAAGCATTCATCCCCAGCGTGGTGGGGATGTAATAAAAGTCCCGCCTCATACAAGGCTGGACTCAAGATAATTTCGAAAGCTGTGTGTTTCATCTAGCGTTCTGAGCCAGTTAGCGCCGGTGTAGCGAAGGGAACGGAACGATTGTGGAAAAGCGAGGCGGTCGCCTTTATCAACGGATATATTCCTTGGAAGAATGGAATCCAATATATCCGGGGATAACAGCGATTGTAACAACGTCCGTTCCCGAAGCGGCTGCCCGGCTCTTTTGACACTTATCGAGATGATTGGCTTCTTCTATATAAAAGTCTTCTATTTCAGGCAGATAAGAACGAAAAAATAGTTCAAGAAACAGCAAAAAAGACTGTCTCACCCGAATGTGCATGGCACATCTGGTCAAACAGCCTTTTTTACAGAATCATATGTTCACTTTTAATGTTTGATATGATCAACACATCTCTTTTACCCCAAAATCCAAAGCCACAGTGCCAGACCTGCCAAAGTGATCAGCAGCGTTGGAACGGTCAGGATGATGCCTGCCTTGAAATAGTATCCCCACGTAATCTTCACACCTTTGCGGGACAATACATGCAGCCAGAGCAAGGTTGCCAGCGAACCAATTGGTGTCATCTTCGGTCCCAGATCGGAACCGATGACATTGGCATAGATCATCGCTTCACGTATGATACCCTCGGTATGTGCTCCTTGAATGGCGAGCAAATTAATCAATACGGTTGGCAGATTATTCATCACCGATGACAATACAGCAGCGATTACACCCATGCCCAATGATGCCGCCAGCAGGCCGTAATCGGCTATAGCATCCAGCCAACTGCTTAAATAATCGGTTAATCCGGCATTACGCAGACCATACACGACGATATACATTCCCACCGAGAATACAACAATTGACCATGGTGCTTCCTTGATCACACGCTTGAGATCAACCGCTTCGCTTTTACGTGCAAGAATACCGAACAGCAGCGCTACTGCGCCTACAATCACGGAGACAGGAATCGGCAGAAACTCACTGGAGGCATACGCCACCAGTAGCAGTCCCAGCATAAACCAGGCGATTTTGAACACCCTCGGATCACGGATTGCTTCCTTTGGATCACGAGCAGCTGTGACGTCATACGTAAGCGGAATGCTTTTGCGATAAAATAAAAACAGCATCGCCGTACTCGCCGCAATGGAGAACAGATTGGGCACGATCATACGTACGGCATATTCTACAAATGTAATGCCGAAGAAATCGGCAGAGACAATGTTCACCAGATTGCTGACCACCAGCGGCAGCGAAGTTGTATCTGCGATGAAACCACTCGCCATTACAAAAGCCAGTACCATACGCTCATCAAATTTCAATGCACGCACCATTGCCAGTACGATCGGTGTCAGAATAAGCGCTGCTCCATCATTCGCAAACAAGGCAGACACAGCTGCTCCAAGTAAAATAGAGTACAGGAACAGCCTGCGTCCGTTCCCTCCTGCCAGCCGGGCCATATGAAGAGCGGCCCACTCGAAGAACCCGGTTTCGTCCAAAATCAAAGAAATCATAATAATGCCGACAAAGGCAAGCGTAGCATTCCACACAATGGAAGCCACATCCGAAGCATCATTTAAACTAACAACACCAGCGGCCAGAGCAAGAAGAGCGCCTCCTGAGGCACTCCAGCCTATCCCGATTCCACGCGGCTGCCAGATAACCATTGTAATTGTCAAAACAAAAATCAGTATCGCTACATATACCATAGTTCCTCCTGCTGCTATCCTGACTTGATATGCGTATCGTTCTATTAATAAAGGTACACCGTACACTGGCTTGTAAGAACCAGACGATATATTTATACAGGTCCGCAGGAGGAATGTCTATCTTTATTTTCTGTAAGCTTATGAAAAAATGTACTTAGCCTGAATTTATCAGGACTTATCGCTGTCTTTGGCATTATCATCATTCATCTTGAACATCCCCAGCAGGCCTTGCAGTTGCTCTGCCATGCTATTTAAATGTGCAGAAGAAGAGGCGATCTCTTCCACGGAAGCAAGCTGCTCCTGTGATGATGCCGAGACGGACTCGGTACTTGCTGCTGATTCCTGAGTGACATTTGATATGTCGTTCATCGTTTGCACCACATGGGAGGCACCCATCTCCAATTGTTTTGTCGTCTCTGACAGCTCATCAAGTGTGTGAACCGCATCCTCAACCGCTTCACGAATTTGAGCAAAGGATTGTCCGGACGTATTCACAGCCTGGAGACCTTCATCTACCCGGCTTTGAGCCGCATTCATCGCTATCAGAGCTGAATCCATATCCTGGCGTATATTGTGTACAAGCTCGCCAATCTGCCCTGCAGAGCTGCCTGATTCTTCGGCCAGCTTACGAACTTCGCCAGCAACCACAGCAAATCCGCGCCCCGCATCTCCTGCTCTGGCTGCTTCAATGGAAGCATTCAATGCCAGCAGGTTGGTTTGCTTCGAGATCGATGCAATGACATCAACCATACCGCCAATTTCAGTGGTACGAATATGAAGGGACTGTACTACATGACCTAATTGTTCGACCGTCTCCTGAATGATATTCATCTGTTCCACAGCTTGTCCCGCAGCTTCATTCCCTGATGAAGCTGCCCCGGATGTATCTCGCATCGACGTTGTGATCGACTGTACTCGCTCTGACATCAGCCTCACATCTTCTGCCATACGATTTATCTCTTCAGAGCCTTCCTTCACACTGCTTACCTGCTGCTCTGCTCCCTCGGCAAGCTCCTGAATCGCCATCGTTGAATGCTCAATCGCTTTCGTCGTTTGGTCTGCACTTGCCGACAACTCTTCTGAGGATGCAGATACCTGCTCTGCCGTCTCCTGTACACCCAGAATCATCATTCGCAAATTATCCACCATGCGTTCAAAGTACTTTGCCAGCTCACCGACTTCATCCTTGCGTTTACTGTCCATCTTCACCGTCAGATCACCTTTGCTGACTGCACGTGCATTTTCCTGAAGCCGTTTGATCGGACGGATCATCGAACCAGTGAACCAGATAATATAAATGATCGCCAGAAGTACAGAAGCAAGCAAAACAATAAGCGTAGCCAAACGAATCTCCTTGCTAGCGTCCGTTACTTCACTTTTGAACATCGTTCCCGCAATTTTCCAGCCCGTTGCTTCATTGGTAGAGAAAATCATCATCTTGGCGCGTTGATCAAATATGTATTCGAACTGACCTTCTTTACTTTGATACATTTGATCCATTACGCCGCTGGTATCCTTCGTGCCAACTTCCTGTACAGGAGAGACGACATAGTTCTGATTTGCATCAAGAATAATGACATATCCTTCATTCCCTACCTTCATGTTGGCCTGTTCACGAAGATCTGTTAAGTCAAGTGACAGACCAATGACAGCAGATTGATCCTTTAACGTTTTGGAAATAAACACAACTGCTGCTCCGTCGGTATTTTTGGTGACCGGGGAGACTGCAACAGTGCCCGGCTGGTTCATCGCGAGTGTATACCACTCTCGTTCTCTGGGATCAAAAGCTTCTCCGCGCTGGCTGCTCTCTGTAGGTTTTCCCCGAACCATGACACCTTCTGTCGTGCCTACAAAAATATTCAAAGCATCAGGATGTAATCCCAAATACTGAGCAAGCTTGGTCTGAAGCTCTGTACTATCATTTTCTCCTTTAATCAAAGCCGGATCGAGAGAGTCCGAGAAATAATTGATATCATAAATTTTGCTATTCACCTGACTCTCTATAATTTTATTCACGGTTTTCACGCTCTGCGTCGCACTATCGTTTAACTGCTCTTGTACCGTGTCCTCCGAGATCGTTAATGTCACGAAGCTGATTGCCAAACTCGGCAGAATCAAGACGATTAGAAAGGAAAGCAGCATTTTGTTTCGAATATTCCAGACAAATGCTTTTTTCTTACTCTTTTTATTTTTAGCTGGTACTGGTTTGGATTTTTTTCCGGCTTTCCCTACCGGATGATTCTGGATTTCATTCATTTGCATATCCCCCTTATAATTTCCAAGCCAATTTTTCTATCTATGTATGAAGTATCTTATGGCTTATGTTATATATCGGCTAACAACGAGATTTATTTGATAAAAAAAAGTACACGCCAAGCAGGCCACTTCCACAAGAAAGCGACCAGCTTGACGTTACGGAATGTAACGAATATTTATTTTGCCGCTCTGTAGGACGGTCCCAGGTAAGGACCATCCGGCGGATGGGCTGCAGGTTTACCAAAATAATAGCCTTGAGCCAGCTCAATTCCTACGGAACGGCAGAAATCAAACTCTTCAATTCGTTCAATCCCCTCGGCAAGTACTCTACCACCAAATTGGCTCGATACCTGCACTATATTAAGAATCTTCTGCTGTTTTGCCCGATCCTGATCACAATGATCAATCAGACTGCGGTCAATTTTGACAAAATCCGGCTCTAAACGGCTCATTAAATCAATCGTGGAATATCCTGCACCGACATCATCCAATGCTACGGACATGCCGTTAGAACGATATACTTGAAAAATATGCTGCAGTGTCGACAGATGCTGGATCTGTTCGGTCTCGACAACTTCGAAAACAAAATCCTTTGGGTCTAACGAAAGGCGCTCAATGGCTTCGAATGTATGTGTTAAACAATATTCAGGATTGTAAATAGAGGAAGGCAGAAAATTAACAAAACGTTTAACACCTTGAGGCAGGTGTCTGGCACTGGTTTCTATTGCTGTAATACGAGCAGTTCGATCCAGATAGGAATGTAGTCCCGTTTCTCGTGCCGCTTCAAACAGTTCATATGAGCTAAAGGATCTGCCACGTTCACCCGGACGGAGCAAAAATTCAAATCCGATAATATGCTCTGAGGCATTTACGATCGGCTGCATATAGCTGCTGAATTGCCGTTCCAAAATAGTAGAAACAATATCTGCATGTTTGATTCTGGAATGCTGCATGGATAAACTAATCCAATCCCCCTCAGCATCACTGAATAGTCCTTCCGCAGCAGACTTTAACTGAACGGTCAAAGCAATTGATAACGTTTTCTCCATTCCCATAATCTCTTCCAGCCGCTTCAGCAGCTCTTGTGTGTCGGAAAAATCGAACCAGAGCACTTTCTCAGAATATTCAACACGCCTTCCCTTGGTTTGCAGCGCTTCCAGCAAAGCAGGGGAGACGGGACGCAGGTACAGCGTACCTTGACCCTCTATCGGATAGATTGGACTGCAGCCACTGCAATTCATGTAGAACCCCCTTGCCAGTTTATCGAGCTGTATCATTAATGTTACCAAGTTTATACCCAAAGTTTGTAAATAGTATATCATGGGTCTTGAAATTAATCTCTAATGTTTTCATGACTTCCTATATGACGGTTATAGAAACAGATGTATGCACTTATTTCACAAAAAAGACCAGCAGTCTGATGACTGCCAGTCTTCATCTGTACCCTTTATTAGACTCTATGAAGCAGGAATGACAATTTTTTGTCCAACCTTCAGGTTATGCACATTTGTAATTTTGTTGGCTTTAGCAAGTACACGCCAGTCCACACCATATTTCAAGCCGATGCGGTACAGGTTGTCTCCTTTTTTCACAACATAAACCACTTTTGAATTCACTGCCGGTTTCTCCGGCTGCGGTTTAGGTGTTGGTGCAGGTGATGGTTCTGGCTTCGGTGTTGGCGCCGGATTGGTTTCTGGTTTTGGCGTAGTTGCAGCCTCCCCTGTCAGCTTCAATCCGTATTCCGCAAACCCGTCTTTATTCGTACCGATAAAGGACATTGCCGGATTCGCTTCCACCAGTTCTTTGGCATCTGGAGAAGAAGCAAATACCACTTCAAGATCATTCAGTGCTGCAGCGGTTACACCTGCAGAAGGTTTAATTGGTGCCAGTGACCAGTTGCCATCTGCTGCAGGATTAATCGTTTTGTTCTCACGAATATAGTCAATAATGACTTGACGGTTCTCATCCGGTGCAGCCAGAACGATGCGTTTGCCGTCCGGGTTAGCCAGTTTGGATGAAGACGCACGATAGTTATTCGTAGCAACGATGAATTTTTGCTCTGGATCAACCGGTTTGCCTTCAAAGCTCAGGTTTTTGATACGACTTGCTGAAGCGTTGACAACCGTTGCCTTGCTGTCGTATTTAGCTGGCTGTGTGACATCAATCTGGTAGGTTACCCCATCGATAACATCGAAGTTATATGTCGGGAAATCCATATTGATCAACTGCTGCTGACCACCTTTAGCCGGGTCGATCTGGTTGAACTGGCCTGCTGACCATTCCAGCCACTCTTTCAGTTCAGCACCATTAACCATCACAGCATGTACTGTATTGGGATATACGTACAGGTCTGCTACGTTTTTGATGGCAATTGTACCTTTAGGAATGTTGGTATAATACGATGCACCGGAACGTCCACCTGCTTTGAACGGAGCCCCTGCTGACAATACCGGAATATTTTCATAATCCGTACCTTGCAGCTTCTTCTCCACGTACCATTTCTGTGCATTGGTTACAATCTGGATCGATGGGTCATCCTGCACCAAAGCAAAGAAGCTATTAATGGGTGCTGTTGTTTCGCCAACAGGACCACGTACATATTCCAGCGTACCTTCATGCTCATCATGAACCGCATCCACAATTGCCTGGTCAGCATCTACCAATGCCTTTTTGTTCTCTGTGTCATAAATGGGGCGAGCTTCTGTTTTGGAATCAACAACTTTCCACTTGCCATCCACTTGCTCCAGATCCAGGTCAATGATCCCGAGATGATCACCCCAGAAACCTGGCTCCACCGCAGGAACGCCGTTAATTGTACCCTTCTCCAGGTCTACACCTTTTTTGTCTTTGAAGTCTGCACTAGGGAATACTTTGTGGGCATGTCCAAACAAAATGGCGTTAATGCCTTCCACTTGGCTCAGGTATAGCACAGAGTTCTCCATCAGATCGGTTTGAGGAATATCCTCAAAGCCGGAGTGAGGAATAGCAACGATAATGTCCGCACCTTCGGCCTTCATTTTTGGAATGAATTTTTTCGCGGTAGCGATAATATCCTTGGCAATGACCTTGCCTTGCAGGTTAGCGCTGTCCCATTGCATGACTTGCGGCGGTACAAAGCCGATCACACCTACTTTGATCGTATGCTCCTTGCCACTTTCATCCGTTACTTTTTTGTCCAGAATTTTGTATGGTGTAAAATAGTTTTTATCGTTTGTTTCATCTTGATCACCATCGTCTACATAGACATTGGCATTGATGTAAGGGAAGTTGGCTCCCTCCAGTGTCATATCAAGAAAATCGAGACCATAGTTGAATTCATGGTTACCGATATTGCCTGCATCATAATCAAGCAGATTCATCGCTCTATATACAGGGTGAGTTTCACCCTTTTTCAGAGGATCAATCTTCGCTACAAAATCACCCATCGGGTTCCCCTGAATCAGGTCACCATTGTCGAACAGCAGGCTGTTCTTTGCTTCTGCACGGGCTTTCTTGATCAACGTGGCTGTTTTCGCGAGACCATACTGATCTGTTGCTTTGTCTGAATAGTAATCGTAGTTGATCAGATTGTCATGAATGTCCGTTGTTTCCATGATCCGCAATTTGACTTTGGCCGCATCTGCAGCCGACACAGGTACCGGAAATACCGCAAGCACGTTTAATGCAACGAAAGCGGCAGTCAGGCTTGATAATACTTTTTTACTCTTCTTCAAAATAACCCCTCCCGGTTATGTACATCGAATCATGCCATATTAGCAACAACAGGCACAGAAAATAATAGATTTCATGCGTTGTGCATGCTGATAATCGGATGAGCATTCATCTGTAATTATCAGGTTAGTTTATCTCACATGAACATCTATTCATATCTGTGCGCGTTATTTACATCTCAAATCATAACGTAATGTTAAACAGTTGAAAAGCATTAATTTTTACAATATCCGTACATAGTTGAGCGACTTTATATTTTCATGCGTAATTTCGACAATTCTCTCGGTTTTTCAGCCAAAATATAGGCAATATTTTATTCAAATTTCAAATGTTACATCATTATAACACCACTCACAGATTGGTCATACTCTGCATACCAAAGAACCGCGAACCCATAAAGGGATCACGGCTGATCGGATTGATGTTATTCATCGTCTGACAACAAGTCCGTGCAATCATTGAATTATGAATACGTGGCTGTGATTTATTGCTCCCACACATGATGCTCGTGGTCTTTGCCTGTATATTCAATTCGTGAAGGCGTAATGTCCAGAATGACATAGTTGGGATCATTCGGTCCATCAAACCAAGCTTTCAGCTCATCATTCCATACTTGCTCACGCAGGCCTTCATTTTTGGTCACTTCACAGGTTCCCTCGATCTCCACAACTTCCTTGGAGCCTCCTGCCTCGTAACCAAGCAGCAGGCTGACATTCGGATTGTTTTCCAATTCCTCCACCTTGTGTGTACGGCGGTTGGTTGCCAGGTGAATATTCAGACCATCGTTGAAAAGAGCCATATAGCGGGATTTCGGTTTTCCATTCTCAACGGTCGAGAAGCTGCAAAACGGGTTATGTTCCAAAGCCTTCACAATGTTTTGTTCCAATTCATTCTGGTTCATGGGAGATGCTCCTTTCGGTTTGGGGGGATGTTTGCAAGCTTGGCTTTGAGGCTCAGAACCAAAAACTTATGCAGGGTAACCGTTACAGTGCCGAATCGTTCTTTCGATCGCTGTTATCCCCGGATTATTATTGAATATTTTTCAGTGGGGCATAATCCGGTGATAAAGGCGAACGCTTCGCTTCTTCAGAATCGATTTCGTCTCTTCCACTACTTCTGCATTGCTTCCAATGGTACAAGCAATTCAAAGCCCAAAAGCCCTTTAAACATCTTAGGTTTAATCTTGTAGTAGATTTACGTCTTTTAATCAGACATAGACTATTTGTTTAGAGTTCACAGTTGCCTGTTTGATGTACAAACAGCTGTACTTATAGTGTACCCGCCTCACCTATGTTGAATCCCTGAACCCGAATGTATGCATAAACATGATGAAGATTTATTTTTCATAAAAGGAACTTCTAGTTTAGATCCCCAAGGTAAATACGCGGTTCTCCCTTTTTTAACAACAATTCACCGATCGTTTTGGGGTACAGGCGGATGTCCTTTAATGCTTCAAGCGCAACCCATTCTACCGCCACCTGATGGTCATCCGGGTTCGAGCCTTCAAAGACAGAAGCCTTCGGATCAACCAGGCTGCATGCAAAATAAAATTCCACCTGATGGATATCCGCATCCCACTCAGCAAATTCATGATTGGCACCGATGTATTCGCGAATATGCAGCAGCTCTCCCACATCCACGGCCTGTCCGATTTCTTCCAGGCATTCCCGGGCAACCGCATCCTTCAGCTCCTCGCCTTTCTCCTGCCCGCCTCCAGGAAAAACATAAGCATCGCCATACTGATCTTTCAGACGAATCAGTAACAATCGGCCTTCCTGAACAATCACCGCTTTGGCCGAATTTCGTATGGGTTTCATCGTATATCATCCCTCATTTCACATCTATATAAAGTTGAACTAAAGATTTCACACAATCCACTCCGATGACAGAATAACCTTCCAATTGCTGTCCAAACTTAATCTGCCTGATACGCAGTTACGTCTACACCCTCAGCTTCCAGCATTTCACGGATCGTTTGAGCAAATGTCAAAGCATGCTCACCATCCCCATGGATACACACGGTATCTGCCTGGATAGGCACTTCAGCACCGTCCAAAGTGATAACCTTGTCGTACTTAACCATTCGCAGCACCTGCGCCAGCGCCGCTTCCGGCTGTTCAATCAGCGCCCCATCCTGACTGCGAGGTGTTAACCTGCCATCTGAACGATAGGTACGATCCGCGAAAACCTCACTCACACCACGCACACCGATTCGGTTTGCCGCCATGATCAGCTCGCTTCCTGCCAGACCGTACAGATACAGCTCCGGCTGCACTTGATAGACCGCTTCGGCAATAGCCTCCGCAAGCTTGATGTCGGCTGCCGCCATATTGTAAAGAGCTCCATGCGGCTTCACATGATGCAATCGTCCCCCATTAGCACGAACAAAAGCTTCCAGTGCACCAATCTGGTACACCACCATATCATAGGCTTCCCGCGCTGTAATCTCCATCGTTCTTCGCCCGAACCCCTGCAAATCCGGCAATCCGGGGTGAGCACCGATAGCGACCTGATGCTTCATGGCTCGCTCTACAGTAAGCCGCATCGTTGCCGGATCACCCGCATGGAAACCACAGGCAATATTGGCTGAGGTGATTAGGGGCAGGATCGCTTCATCGGATTTCATCATGTTACGGTAAGCCCCGTAGCTCTCACCAAGATCACAATTGATATCTAATGTATAACCATGCATCATGTGCCCTCTCTTTCTGCCATTTTTCTGTGAATCAGCTTCTCCAGCAGGTGAAATTCCCGTTCCCTTTTTACATAGAGGCGGCGGGCTTCTTCATTCGTGATCTGTACAAAAGAAATCCGTGCCCCTGGCCTCACCTGGGCCAGAATCGGCAAATCCACCGCTGCAGCCTGTGCAATGACAGGATATCCCCCAATGGTCTGATGATCTGCCATCAGTACAATCGGTTGTCCATCCGGGGGGACCTGCACAGTGCCATAAGTAACCGCTTCGGATAAGCGATTCATCGGCTTCTCCAGTTCCAGCCGCGGCCCCTGCAGGCGATAACCCATGCGATCCGATTGAGGAGAGACCACATACGATCCGGTATAGAATTGCTCCACACTCTCCGAGCGGAAACAGGAGATATCTTGACCATGCATGACCCGAATGACAGGTTTACCGTAATAATCGGGCCGCTCTCGTTCCGATATGAGCCATGCCGGGGCAGCCATACATTCGTTTGGACCTAGCTGCATTGTCATCCGTTGTATCCACTGCTGCACTTCGCCAGTAATCACTCCTGTTCCGAGCACATCCGAAGTACGCAGGGCTCTTCCGAGATAGCCGCCTAGTCCGGTTTTGAGATCTGTACTTCGACTGCCCATCACTTGAGGCACATCAATTCCGCCCGCCAGTGCCAGATAAGCACGTAAACCATGTCGACTTGTACCGAATCTCAATACACTGCCGGCCCGCAGCAGCACAGGGCGCCACATCGGCACAGGCTGCTGATTAACAGTCACGCTTAGATCGGCACCACAGATTGAGATCAACTGGTCTTTCAGCATGTGAAGCTCCGGCCCTGACATTGTGATCTCAAGGACAGCCGAATGTCGGGCATTGCCGACAAGCATGTTGGCTGCTCTGGAGGCAAAAGCGTCCATAACCCCGCCCACGGGCACACCGTAACGGCGATATCCGATTCGGCCTTCATCCTGCACCGTTGTTAACAAGCCGGGACGAATGACTTCAAAACCCATCATTCTCCCCCTTTCCCGCAAGTTCCGTGTATTGCTGCATCGTGATTGATTGAAACCGAACAACGTCTCCCGCTCCAAGCAGACTCGGCGGATTCTCTTCCGGGCGAAACAGACGGACAGGTGTACGACCGATACACTGCCAGCCTCCAGGCGAGGTGACTGGATAGATGCCCGTCTGTGATCCGCCAATCCCCACCGTTCCCGCCTCCACTCGAAGCCGCGGGGTGGCCCTTCTGGCTGTAGCAATCCGCTCGCATAATCCACCCAGATACGGAAATCCCGGAGCAAATCCGATCATATGTACGAGGTAGTCTACAGAGGTATGTATCACAATGACTTCCTCTATCGTTAATTGATTTTCTTCAGCCACATGCTCCAGATCGGGCCCAAACGCTCCACCGTAACATACCGGAATAGTCACGATTCTGGAGGCAGACGGAGTACCGCCCGTTTCCATGTCTTCAGACTTGCCAGGTTGACTATCCCTGTTGGGCTGACTCTGTTGATGTAAGTGATTTGATTGATGCAGAAGCTGCAGCAACCTCCTGCATGTTTCCTCGTAAGACAATCTCGACGGATCGTAAAACAGTGTGACAGACAAATAAGAGGGAACCCATTCTACCCGTGATGTCAGTGCTCTATTTTCCAATAAGGCACAAACTGCCATCACTCTCTGATGCACTTCTTCCGATAGCACATCACCACAGCGAATGACGATGGCCTGCTCTCCAAGTGGAGTTAGCATGTCTTCGGTCCATGTATAGATGTTTGCCGTCACGGCCTCCTCCCCCTCTTCTTGCCTTTCCTTTAATCTTCTCTGCCATCCAATGCTCTCAGCAATAACGAGCGAACCAGCGGAAACGGCTCAGCCTTCTGGTCTCGTATACTGAAATAAAGGGACTGCATAAACATTCTGATATTCAAGCTTACTAGGCTGATCTGCTGTATTGTCTTTCCTTCCTCCGTATCTCCGCTTCGCTTGTCCTGAAGCAGCTTCACCCAGGCCTCCAGTTCGGCTTGCTCCAGCAGATTACGGCCCAAAATGGTCACAGCCGCCTGAGCCATCCGCTGATCCTCATCATAGATGTACGTTTGATTAGACTCCATGACTTTAATGGTCAGTGCATGCAAAAGTTCCAGCAGATCTGCGCGTTCAAGATAGGGGGACTGAGCCAAATCCTCGACTGCATCTGCTGCATGGGCCGGTGCGTGTGCCCACCCTTTGCCCTCTACATAACCACGAGCATCCTTCTCACTTCCCAGATAGGTGACCAAACGTTCTTTAACCCTAAGGATATCCTCTTCATGTAAAAACGAACGCTGACGGTCCACCCCCAGAATAGGCGGCAGAATTAAAACAGAAAAACTTCGAGTAAATACACTATCCGTTTCCTGCTCTCCGATTCGATAGAAAAGATGCTCCTCATCCAGTGCTAATCGTAACAGAGCCTTGAGCTGTTCATCCGAAAAGACTTGCTGACCAATCCATGTGGCCATCGTCATATAAATCAACTCATCCCGTAGAACAGGGTCCGGGCTGCCAATATGCTGCATCATATACAGCGCGAGGTCATACGGCTGCTCAACCCCATCTGCTGACAGATTCGCTGACTGAAGCTGCTGCAGCTTATGTTTTAATGTGAGAGCGTCCATTTACAGGTTACCTTCCCCCTGCTCCAGATGTGTGCTGCAGTTATACAATTCACATTGCCACGTCTGATCGCGATGTACCATTCGCGTAATGGAGGTATTGCCCAGCTTCACGCTGATGTCCTGCTCTGGCACCAATGCCCGCAGCGTATTTCGAAGCACCGCCCCGTGACTCACTACAATGACTCGTGCATTCGGGTGCTGACGAATAATTTCTTCAAGTATCTCTGTTCCACGCGCAGCACCTGCATCTGGAAGCTCTTTTCCCAAATCGAGAGCACTCCAGTCCGAGCCCCATTTCGCAATGCGTTCCTCTTCTGTCGTTCCTTCCACCTGTCCTCCGCCCATCTCGCGCAACCTCGGGTCCAGATGAATCTCCTGAATGCCCAGCCGCTCCCCGATGATACGAGCTGTCTCACTTGCTCGCTGCAGATCACTGGCATAGATGGCATCCCACTGTTCCTCGGCCAGTCTTGCGGCCAGCAAAACTGCCTGTTCTCTGCCCTCCTGATCGAGCGGATTATCTGTCTGTCCCTGCGAACGTTTTTCTTTATTCCACGCCGTGCTTCCGTGACGTATCAATGCAATCTCAGTCATTGTTGCTGTTCCCTCTTTTCCTTATTAGATCTCTATTCATTTTGAATGTCTTTCGCTATCGCAATTCGTCTTCTGTAAAATGTTTTCGGGTCTTCGGCTTCGTAAATTTGCCCTCGTTGTAGCTGTTCGACCCGTTGCGCGGGATAGACAGACTATTCCAGGAGCTCTCCTTCAGCAATTTAGCGGTATGCACAATCTGACCGACATGGTAAGGATAATGAGCCAGCTGTCTCATAATTGCTTCCATCACAGTATGACCTTCGTTACGAATGTATATGATCTGGGACAGATGATCCGGAGTCAACGAACGCAGAGCTGCCAGCAAACAGTTCCAGCCTTCTTCCCACTTGAATAATAGCTCTTCCCGGGTATGAAAATCTCCTACAAATTCGGCATCCCGTTCACGCCAAGGCTTCTCTCCGTCCGTTGTCAGCACATCGGTCCAGCGAGACAGCATATTGCCCCACAAATGTTTGACAATGACCGCAATGCTGTTGGTATCTTCATTCCACGTATGAAACAACTGCTCTGTCTCAAGCTGCTCCATGGCCCGTTCACCCAGCTGCTTGTAGTACATAAACTGCTTCTCGGCTGTCTCCAGAAAAACCTGATTCATATCCATCCGTATCGCCCCTATCCAATTATGAAATAGAAACCGAACATGCATTATGCCGGAAAAGAAAACGTGCCATCCGCATTTGGTTCAAAAACCATAACCTTGCTCACAGCATCCAGATTCAATTCACCATAGATGTGTGGAAAAAGTTCATTCAATTCATACAGATCTTCGTAGACCAGTTCTGCCTTCAAGGTGCGCTCCTCAATGCCCAGCAATAACAGATCGGTACGGCCTGCATAATACTGCCCGGCTACCCATGGAATCTGCTCCGCAGTGGAGCAATGAATGAAGCCGTCCGTCTGCAGACTCTCGGGTGCATATGTGTCTCCTTTGGATACTTCCTCCCATAATGCCCGGGAAATAATGCTGTAGATCATAGATTACTGCCTCCTTCGCCGCTGTCTTACAGCCTGTCTTTTATGAGAATATTATAGATCATCCCGAATGCGGGCGTACAATTTCTGGTCTGTAAATACACCTTTGATTTTCAACTGCTTACGTAACAATCCTTCTTGGGCCATGCCTAATTTCTCCATTACACGTGCCGAACCGATATTGCCCGCATTGCACTTTCCTTGGACCCGATTACAGTCCAGCTGCTCAAAGCAGTAATTCATAACAGGCTGCATCGCTTCCACCGCAAGCCCTTTGCCCCAATATGTACTGCCGATGGCATAGCCCAGCTCACAGCTCTGCATGGATTCATCCAGATCGAAAATGCCACCTCTGCCAATCAGTGTGCCGGTTTCTTTCAGCACAAAGGCCCAGATATATACCGTTTTTTGCTCATAGTTTCGCAGCACTCGCTCCAGGTACCCGATGGAATCCTCCTTGGTCTGATGGCAATGCCACAAGCTTTGCTCACTTACCTTGGGGTCGGACGCAAACGCATAATATTGATCGAGGTCATCCATCGTAAGGCGTCTGAGGTACAGTCGCTGTGTTTCAAATTCAGGTGATTCGGCAAAAAGCTTGTCAATATCCATTCCTAATACCTCCTGTTATGAATTTAAAGGCGCATGATCTTGCTCAGCAAAAAACGATCTAATAGATAAACACATCCAATGCCGATCAGGTATCTGATCAAATCCATAACAAGAAATCCACGACCCAAAATGAGAGCTCCCCATAAGGTTGAACGCAATTCGGTCAGCCAGGGCACCTGAATCATCTGGGAAAATTCAATAGACCAACTGAATATTACACTGATCAAGACGGCTCTTGCACGACTCCACTGGATGCATACCATACGTATGCCATAGTAGATCATGCCTGCCCAAAGGGCATCCCCAAAATGCTCGCGAACGAATTCCGGCAATACGGCCCCATATGCTCTCGAAGCAAGTCCAGCTGCCATCGTAATGATTACGGCAACCAGATATAAGCATCTTTGTTTAACTAACACCCTGTTCATGCTCTACCCATCATAACCTTCCATCCAGAACCTGTGTAATAAACTCCGATTTGGCCGCCGTATACGCTTCCCTATCATGTTTATTTTCATGCGCAAGTTTTATTTTCAATTCGGCATATGCCCTTACTAATTCCGGGCTTGCTCTCAGCACATCCCGAAACCGGATTTGGCGCTCCCAGCGCTGCTCCCCTGGTAGCATCAGATGCAGATGAACCGCCCTTCTACCATTCTTGACTTTAACCCAGAATCGTCTATATTCCCGGCCATCCAGTTCAGGAGGTACATAATTCCATCCCCATGGATTGAGCCGCTCGGCAATCAGTTTCATGTCATCCCAGGACTCTACCTTCCCCATCAGATCAATAATCGGCTTGGCTGGCAAACCGGGAATTGATGTGCTTCCAATATGCTCAAATGTACCCATAGCCAGTCCTTGTAACAGCTCGCTCAACTGCATGACTTCTGTCTGAGCCTGCTGGCTCCAAGCAGGATTGGCTTCTACAACCTCTACGGATTCTGTAGCCCATGCAGGCCAGTTCTCCGGTTTCATCTCATCCGTCATCTCGATAATCGCTCCTTAAAATAGTATTTTAAGTTCGAAAAAGGAGGCGTTATACACGCCTCCCTCCTATTATATATCATTGCTCCGTTTCGCTTTGATCGATATAAAATCAACTCTGAAACAGAGCAATATCGCTCCACAGGCCTTTCACCGCTGGCCGCAAAGCCTTGCTTGTTTTTTTATTATTTTACCGTTACAGGTATCGTTACTTTTTTATTGCCCCACTTGGCTGTGATGCTTGTCTTGCCTTTGGATACTGCGACAATTTTGCCGTTGGTAACTGTGGCTACACCCGGTTTGGAGCTGCTCCACACTGCGCTGCTTGTTACCATCGTTGTTTTGCCAGTGTCATACTGAGCCATCACACCCAACGTTATACTGGATTGCGGGGACAACACCAGACTCTTCTGGCCCATAACCAGTTTCTGTAGCGTAGGCACTACGTTTACTGCTGCAGTTACAGTCTGGTTCTGATATGTACCTGTCAAGGTAGTTTGTCCTTCAGTCAGTGCTTTGACCGTACCATTTTTCACCGCAGCTACACTCGGATTGGATGAAGTCCAGACGATGGATTTGGACAGATTAACCGTCTTGCCATTGGAGTAGGTTCCAATCACTTTGAGTGCCTTGGATTTCTTGAGTCCAAGCTCCATTGTTGCCGGTGTAACCTCCACTTTGGTGATAATATCGGTCACCGCGACAGGTACTTTAACGGTGGTTGAGCCGTATTTCCCCTGAAGCAGCACCCGACCTGGCGTGATGCCTTTAATTTTTCCGTTTTCAAGCACAGCCAGATTATTGGATACAGCCCACACAATGTCCGAGGTGACATCCTCTTCCTTGCCATTGACACGTGTAATCGTTACCTTCGGGAGCGTGCCTTCATTCCCTTTTACAAACGTATAGGAACTGGGCGAAGCCTTGATGCTTTTGATCTTATCCTGCACCTGAACAGTGACCTGCGCTTTGACTCCGCTCACTTGAGCAATGATGGTTGCTTCACCTGCCGCGATCGCCTTGATTTTGCCCTTCGTCACCGTTACAACCTTCGCATTGCTGGTAGACCAGGTCACTCCTCCCGTAACATCCTGTTTGTTATCCAAACCTTCAACCGTCGCCATCACCTGATATGATACAGTCTCACCTACACTCATCTTCTGTGAACTGCCGCCGGTAATTTCAATCGAGATTACATCACCCGTCGCTGCCCAGGCAGACGATGGCACTGTAACGGTGAGCGCAAGAATCAGTGCAAGCATACCTCGTAAAGCCCATTTCATTCTACTCATGTCCAGTCTCTCTCTCCTGTCATCTTTATTTTGCCTTCTATTACATCCAATATTTTACTACAACTATACCTTATATCGGACAAGAGGTGGTTAAAGTTAAATGACAGGATCGGAAAGAGGGATAGGCCCGTTTTCTGATTTTCATTGTATAATATACAAAAGTGACGAAATACTGTTGTAATACAAACCATATAAGAGGGTGAGGCTTGTATGATTGAGAAAAATTTGCTGGACATGGTTGCTGTTAAAAACACCAGGAAACGTATGAAGGCTATCACCACCTCAACGTCTACCAAGATTCGCCCGGAAGATGAGATGATCTTATTGATGAAAACCGCCCGCAACCGTTTCGAAAAAGCACTGCAATCGGGCCAGATTGAAATTATTAACGAGCGCGAATGGAAGCTGCATCCTCATCGTCATATCTCTTCTTTTTGTTCCTCACCCTGCTCACACACTGGCAACACCAAACGGTCGAGTCCGCCCATGTATGGTCGCAGCGCTTTCGGAATATGAATGCTGCCATCGGTCTGCTGATGGTTTTCCAGCAGTGGAATGAGAATACGCGGTGATGCCACGGCTGTATTGTTGAGCGTATGGCAGTAAACCAGCTTGCCCTGCTCATCCAGGCAGCGAATATTCGAACGGCGAGCCTGGAAATCATGCAGATTCGACGACGAATGAGTTTCGCCGTAAGCGCCGCGGCTTGGCATCCACGTTTCGATGTCATACTGTTTGTACGTTTTCTGCGACATATCGCCTGTACATACAGCTACCACACGGTACGGCAGCTCCAACTGCTGCAGCAACTCCTCCGCATGTCCCGTAATCTCCTGCAGCATACGCTCCGATTCCGCTGCGTCCGGTGCACACAGAATCACCTGCTCCACCTTGGCAAACTGATGCACACGGTACAATCCTCGCACATCCCGTCCACCTGAGCCTACTTCACTGCGGAAACAGGTCGATACGGCTGCCAGTTTTACCGGCTCCTTCACATCAATGACTTCATCCGCATAATACGAAACCAGCGGCACCTCGGATGTACCTACCAGCCACTTGTTCTCACCCTGCAGCTCATACACCTGATCCCGGCCTGTCGGGAAAAATCCGGTATTCACCAAAGCATCCTCTCTGACCATAAGCGGAACCTCGAGCAATGTGAATCCGTGCTTCAGCAGCAGATCCAGCGCAAGCTGCTGTACTGCACGGTGCAGCAGCAAACCAGCGCCCTTCAGCACATAACTTCGCGTTCCGCCAATCTTCACGCCGCGCGGAATATCAATCAGCTCATGCAGCTCCCCAAGCTCGACATGATCCTTTGCTGCATAGTCAAACTCGGGCAGCTCACCCACTCGCCGCAGCTCCACATTATCTTCATCCGACAGACCTGCAGGTGTATCCGGTGATACTACATTCGGCACCAGCCATTGCAGTCTGGTTACCTCCTCCTGAATCAACGCCAGCTCTGCCTCTTTCTGCTCCAACTCATCATTAAGCTGTTTCACCTGTGCCCGCATTGTCTCTGCTTGCTCCCGCTCTCCCGTCTGCATCAGCTTCCCGATCTCTGCCGACAATGTGTTACGCAGACGCCGCCCTTCCTCCGTTTGCTGCAGGAGTGCTTTGCGTTCATTATCCCGCTGGATTAACACCGCGATATCCACTTTGATTTTTTTCCCGTCAGCTGCCGCCTGGACCTCTTCTGCATGTGCCCGAACCCACTTCATATCTAACATCGTCACCGTCTCCTTTGGCTAAAAAAATACAAAGAGCGCCCTCATCCCTTGGGACGAGGAGCGCTCTGCTCGCGGTGCCACCCAACTTGCCGAATCATTCAAATTGTTCTGATTCAGCCTCTTGGTCCGCGATAACGGGCGGTTCCGGTTAACTTGGGAAAGTTTCAATTCGCTCCCTGGCGAAAACGCCTCCGAGTTGGATTCTCTTCAACGGCATGATCCGATCTGTAATTGTGTTTACCAGTATATACGAAGACAGATTAAAATTGCAACTTCTCAAGCCCGATTTTAGTGAAAACCAGAAAAATGAGTTCTTATGCTCGTTGATCCCTGTTAACACAGGCTCCTCTTACGCAGCTTTGCATTGTTAAATCAGATACAGCTATAATCATATAAAGTAATTAAATGACTAATTTTCCATCCAACAATTGTTTGCCTTCAGGAGGAAATCAACGGTAATAGGTCTGAATTCAAAATATTCCTCTATACAATAGAGTATATGTTATAGAATGGAGCTGTTTCTCGATGAACATGAATCCAAACAACCTGAATTCATCAGAGGCCGAGGCTGCCAAACAAAGAGCAGATGAACTCGTCCAACAAGCTAAACGCAGTACATGGACTGGTGGCATCCTGACCACAATCGTTATTGCTGTAATTTTGATTGGCCTATTTTATTGGATTGCTTATATCAGAACTTCCTGAGTCATTCGCCTAATAACAAAAATTAATCTGATTTTCAAACGAAACGGGTCAATATAAATTGCCCAGGAAATACTGATAATCCACTCTTCTCCTGAGAGATAACCACTCTATTCAACGATGGATTCAAGCAGATACAGCTGTTTTCCCTCCCTTGAACAATCTGCTGAACAAATATCGCACAAGCGGTCCTAAAACAAGCAGCTGCAGTGGCAGAGCCAGACTAAAGTTACGTGCTATGGTATGCAAATACGCCCCAAATACAGATACACCATTTAATTGATCGGCAATATAGGCAGTCACAATTCCATACAGAGACATGATCAGAACCATACCGATGACCATAAACAATGACATGGTAATGATGCCTTTTACTTTACCTGACTTGGCAAATGGCAGGGAAAAGGCAATTTTTTTCGCAGCAGGACCAACAATGAAGGATTCCACCAAAAATGCGATAATAAAGCAGATCACGAATTGAAGCAGGATCTGCATCATAGACATCTGGTCTAACATTCCCGTGTGCCACAGATTAAAGGTCATCATCACGAGAACCATTCCTGTACACATCATAATTCCAAAAATAACTTGTTCTTTCTTGCTTACTGGCATTACACTCATCCTTTCTGTAACTTGGATCATTATAGACAATTGCACTCCCCTCTCATAAGTGAACATTATGTGAACGTTTGGCGAATAGAGTATATCTGGAACACGGAAGGAAGCCCACTTCGCTGAATTCCCCTTCCAAACTGAACGTTTTCCTCAGGCGTGCCGGGACACATCAAGGGAAATTGACGCAGCAGGGGTTGAAAAGGCGGTAAAAGATGCATCTCCAGCAGTTTTCAAGACACACCCTAGACACATACTCGTCACTGGCCTATAATTACACCTAGTAATGCCCGTAACTTCATAGTTTCCCAGGGGAGTCGGAATTGGCCGGCTGAGAGTGTATCCCATCAAGATACTAACCCTTAGACCTGATCTGGATCATGCCAGCGTAGGAATCGGAGTATATTGCAAGAGGCACAGCTATAGGCTGAACGCCCTTCTCTCACACCTGCACGCGTCCCGGATTACGGGGCGCTTTTTTTGTTTTCTTTTGACAAGCAGAAACAGAAAAATGTCGTCATCTGGATAACCCGCGAGGTATAAATCAGCCGATTTATGCAAAGGGATTGGATATGAAGCCAAGGAGTACCCCGTGCCACCCGGCCGGACAGAACGAAGGAGAGAGAAACGAATGAACTGGCGTAAAATGTTGGGAATGTTATTCATGTGTGTACTATTGGTTACCGTTGCAGCATGTGGTGGTAAAGAGGCCGCACCAGCCGATCAGAACGGCGGCACCAGCACAGACAGCAAAAGTGAAGGCAGCAGCGCGGCACTGAAAGATGTCAAGGTTGTGCTCGACTGGACTCCAAATACAAACCATACGGGTCTATATGCAGCCGTAGATCAGGGATTCTATAAAGCAGCAGGTCTGAATGTCGAGATTGTGCAGCCAGGAGCTGGCGGTGCAGATACAATGGTCGCTTCTAACGAAGTACCGTTTGGTGTCAGTTACCAGGAGAGTGTCACTCAGGCGCGCACACAGGACGTACCTCTCGTATCCATTGCAGCCGTGATTCAGCATAATACATCTGGGTTTGCCGCTCCTGTAGACCGCAAGATTAAATCGCCGAAGGATTTTGAAGGCAAAACGTATGGCGGTTGGGGCTCGCCGGTTGAGGAGGCTGTGATGCAATCCATTATGGAGGGCGAAGGTGCTGACGTATCCAAAGTCAAAAATATTAATATGGGCGACGCGGACTTTTTCACAGCGGTCAAACGGGATATTGATTTTGCCTGGATTTTCTATGCCTGGACCGGGATCGAAGCAGAACTCCGCGGCGAACCCATCGACATGTTATATGTAAAAGATTACGCCAAAGCGCTGGACTATTACACACCTGTGCTTGTGACTAACGAGCAGACGATTCAGAAGGACCCTGAATTGGTGAAAGCTTTCCTGAAGGCCACTACCGAAGGGTATCAGTATGCGATTGACCATCCTGAAGAGGCTGCGAACATTCTGATCAAGGCTGTACCTGATCTGGATAAGGAATTGGTGCTGGCAAGCCAGAAATGGCTCAGCCCGAAATACAAGGATGACGCACCGCGCTGGGGCGAGCAGAAGGAAGATGTGTGGAAGAACTACACCGACTGGATGTTCAGCAAGAAGCTATTGGACAAAGAAATTGACGTATCCAAGGCGTATACAAACGAATTTTTACCACAGTAAAATTTGCTATTACCATTACTACCTAGGTAATATTATCACTTCATGTAAAAACGAAATTTGATATTTACACAGAAACGTAGAGGACAGAAATAACTTGTAGAAGCGAAGGGATCGCCTATAGCTTTCTTACAGAAAGCTATATCGGAAGCTTGCGCTTTCTCTTGATTTATTTGCTATAACACAATGGATAAGTTGATTTTTTGTACACAAGAACGGAGAGTGCAGACCCCTCAGAAGAAGCGAAGCGGTCGCCTTTATCACCGGATTTTTCCCTTTGAAAAGGGAATCAAAAAAAATCTGGGGATAACAGCGATCGTACGAGGGGACTGCAATCGGAGTGGCAACGTGTACAATCGCAACAACTTATCTCCCACACACGAAAGGAGTCTTGATCTCTCATGGCAAGCACGTTACTTAGCATTCAAGTGATACCGAAAACGCCAAACGGCGAGAATTCATACCCTTATGTAGACCGCGCGATTGAAGTGATCCAGCAGTCCGGCTTGAAATATCAGGTCAATGCACTCGACACCACGATGGAGGGCGAACTGGAGGAACTACTTGAAGTAGTCCGTAAAATGCACGAGGTGCTTGTGGAAGCGGGTAGTCCAAGCATCATCTCCCAGATCAAAATCGCACACAGTCCAGACGGGTTCAGCATGGATGCACTGACGGAGAAATACCGCTAATGTCTGCCTATTTCAAAAGTGTATGGCCGCCCCTTGTGGCGGTTATTCTCTTTATTGCGATATGGCAGGGAGCCGTTTCCCTGTTCCATATTGAGAAATGGATGCTGCCTGCGCCGTCCGACATCGCTCGTGAAGCAGCTTCACAGGCCGATCGTCTCGGCATGCACGCCTCTGCAACGATACAGTTAACGCTGATTGGCTTCGCGGCCGGAACTGCCGTTGGCCTGGTCATTGCGATGGTGCTGCATCTCATTCCTTTTCTCAAATCAGCCTTGTATCCTTTACTTATTCTTAGTCAAAATATTCCGACCATCGCGCTGGCACCGCTCCTGCTGATCTGGTTTGGCTTTGGCCTGCTGCCCAAGCTGATTACGATTATTCTGGTCTGCTTTTTCCCGGTAGCGGTCGCCGCTATGGACGGACTCACACGCACCGATGCTGCGATGATGAACTACATGCGTATGGCTGGTGCGAAGCGCCATCATATCTTCTGGAAGCTGGAGCTTCCTCATGCCCTGCCATCGGTATTTTCCGGCATCAAAATCGCCGCCACCTACAGCGTGATGGGTGCAATCATTGCCGAATGGATCGGTGCAGACAAAGGCATCGGTTATTATATGATGCTGCAAAAGTCAGCGTACCGTACAGATCGTCTCTTTGTAGCGATCATGATTATTGTGGCGCTCAGCCTGCTGCTGTTCCTGCTCATTGCCTTGCTGGAAAAGCTGCTTGTGCGCTGGCGCCCGCAAAAACGTTAAACCTGTACCACGAGTCTGTACTTAGGAAGTGATCACCATATGAAAAAGCTACAGGATAAACCAGATACAGGCAGAGAAGCGACCAAGCACCGTCACACAGCGTTGACTGGAGCAGGCATATCCAATGTTCATGATGTTCGGCTTGCTTCTGTCGCTACTCAGGTTGCTGGTCCAACCGATACTGTACGCACGTATAATTCGGCAGCTGCACCTGTCCCACCTGCGCTGGATATTGTAGATGTGCATGTTTCCTTCAAGGAACGGCGGCGTAAGCTGCCTGTGCTAAACGGACTGTCCCTCACGGTGGAAAAGGGAGAATTTGTCGCCATCGTTGGCCCGTCCGGCTGCGGTAAAAGCACCTTGTTCCACATCATTGGCGGTTTGTTGAATCCGCAGGCGGGCGAGGTGCGGATGAACGGCAAGCCGGTTACGGGGCAGCGCGGGCATATCAGTTATATGCCGCAGCAGCCTGCCCTCTTCCCTTGGCGGACGATTGAGGACAATGTGCTGCTCGCGGGCGAGGTGGCCTCTGCCGCAGCTTTCACTGCCTCCAATCCTCTACCGGCTCCGCGTCCCGAGGCACTTGCCGAGGCCAGGCATTGGCTGGGCAGCGTCGGTCTTGCCGGATTCGAGCGCTCATATCCTCATCAGCTGTCGGGCGGGATGCAGCAGCGTGTGGCTTTCCTGCGTGCATTGCTCAGCCCGCAGGAGCTGATGCTGCTGGATGAACCATTCAGTGCGCTCGATGCCCTCACCCGAAGCGACATGCAGCGCTGGCTGCTGGATATCTGGGAACAGAACCGCCGCTCGGTGCTGTTCATCACGCATAATATCGAGGAGGCGCTGCTGCTGGCAGATCGGGTGTATGTGTTATCCAATCGACCCGCAGCTGTGCTGCACGAGGTTCAGGTTCCTTTTGACCGTCCGAGACGAGAGGAAATGACCGAGGACCCTGCTTTTCTCGAACGCAAACGGCAAATTGCCCAGTGGATGAAAGAAGAACAGCAGAAAGCCCGCCTATCTTGATATTTGGATAGCGCGGGTTTTTTAGTTAATTTTCCCTCGTTTAGGTGATCCATGTGATGGGAATTGGCGTTATATACTATGTAAACCGATACAAGGAGGATTCCCTCATGCACCCTCAAGCATTCGCACCGTTAATCGACGCTCATATTCATTTGGATAAGTATACTCCAGAGGAACGAATTGACCTGCTGCTCAGCTTGCCGAATCATCAGGTCGAAGCCGTGATAGCCGTTTCTATGGATTTAGCTTCTGCTCAGACGAACCTGGAGCTTGCCAAGCAGTACGCACGATCCATTTTTCCAGCCTTCGGATATCATCCCGAGCAGCCGCTGCCATCCGCATACCAACAAGAGCAGCTCTTTCGCTGGATCGAAGAACACATTAAACATGCCGCAGCCATTGGAGAGATAGGCTTGCCCTATTATAGTCGTGAAGAAGCACGCCGAGCTGGCCTGGACTTTGATCAGAGTGGTTACGTTGATCTGCTGGAGCAGTTCATTCTGTTAGCCAAAAAGCACAATAAACCGATTGTTCTGCATGCTGTGTATGAGGATGCTGAGATAGCCTGTGATCTGCTCGAGAAACATCAGTTTACGCGAGCACACTTTCACTGGTTCAAAGGAGCCAGGCAGACCATCCGGCGTATGGCAAACAACGGATATTTTATCTCCTTCACACCGGATATTCAGTATGAAACCGAGATTCGCGAGCTGGCACGGCAGTACCCTGCGGAGCAAGTGATGGCAGAGACGGATGGGCCATGGCCCTTTGAAGGACCGTTTCAGGGACGTATGACACATCCCGTCATGACTCGTCAGGTGATTCAGGCCTGGAGTGAGATTACGGGGATGGGTACCGAGCGAGCAGCACGTCTGTTTTACCGAAATACGAAACGCTTCTACCGTCTGCCGGAATAACAAAAGAAAATCCGGTGATAAGCGTATGCTTCCGATGCAGCTTTCTTGCAGAAAGCTTTCAGGCGATCGCTTCGCTTTTTCAGTTTTTTTCTGTCCTCTCCGTTAACGTGTAAACGAATAGTTCAACTTATACAGTGATTGCAGCGCTATCGTACATCAAAGCAAATAGCCAGTAGAATTCATGCTGAACTCTCTCGCCTAAGTTAACCGTTGCCAGAATCCAACGAACGAAGGGAATAGCATTCAGTCATGACCAACTGGCTCTTTTTCATCTTAAAGACAACCTCGCATTACCTCTTCAGGAAACCTCTGCGCTCCAGAAATGCTCTTACTTGCATACGTGCCGGTTCGGTCAGACGCTTTGCCATCAATTCAGACCATGGGGTTGTGCGTTCCCCGTTCGTCCGCTCCTTCAAATATTCCGTCGTTATAACATCGTACTCCTGAACCCCTTGCAAGCTCTGTTCAGGCTGGTAGCGGTTATGATGGAGTACAGCCTTGAGCGGCAGACGTGGACGAATGCCCGTCTCCTGATCCGCAACTCCGATGCACATGCCATATACAGGGTATACACCGTCTGGCAATTCGAGCAGCTCAGCCACTTCTTCAATACGGGTGCGAAGTCCGCCGATGTATACGATGCCGAAGCCAAGGGATTCCGCTGCAAGCGCGGCATTCTGGGAGGCCAATGCAGCATCAATCGTAGCCACCATAAAATTCTCGGTTGAATCCGCATACGTTTCCTTCTCGGGAAGGTATCGTTTCGCTGAATCCTGCAGACGGTACAAGTCAGCACACCATACTAGAAACACCGGGCATTCATTGATATACGCCTGATTCCCTGCAAGCACGGCCAGTTTGGCCTTCTGCTCTTGATCCGTTACAGCAATAACCGAATACGCCTGTACGTTGCTTGATGAGGATGCCATCTGTCCTGCTGCAACAATGGCAGCGAGCTGCTCTTCACTAACCGGGTCCGGCTTGAATTTGCGCACGGAGCGGTGTTTCATCATTAATTCAATCGTTTCATTCATGGCTGTTCACTCCCAATCCTCGAAGTACGAACTCCACCGTCTGTTCGGCAAGCTCCTCTGTGTTCATGTCCTCATAATCAAAACCAAAACGCGAGTGCTTGGCTCGCTTGTGTGCGAGCGCCGCTCCCATAACCTGAAGCATGGCGTACGAAGCGGATTCAATTTTAAACAATCCCTGATCTTTGCCTTGCTGCAGGTATTCCTTCACTTTATTCCAGACCGGGTCAAGGTACTGAAATACGGTTGTAGTCCGGTGAGTGCGAAGCGTAATTTCCAGCTGCACAATGTCACTCATTTCGCGATCCGTCATCGTAAACCTCACGACCTCACCGACAATTCGGCGGATACCTTCAATTGGAGACATCGATTCTGCAGCCAGCATACTCAGAATATGCTCGGGGAAAAAATGCTCAAATAACGCGTCAAACACCTTTTCTTTGCCGCCAAAGTGATAAGATACCAGCGACACATTCGCTCCCGCCTCATCACAGATTTGACGAACACTCGTCCCGTCATACCCCTGCAGGGCAAAAAGTTTTTTGGCTGCAAGCAATATCCTTGTTTTAATATCCAATTCCGGTTCCGTCATTTGTTTCTCTCCTCTTATCCGTTCAATGTCAGCTGCTTCAGCCCATCCCTCCGGCTGCAAGCCCTCACTTCATTCTATCTATTATATTACACCAAGCACCCCGATGAAAATCACCGGGGTGCTTAGTGTGTATATAGTGCGATTGCTACAGCATCTGCGCAGCTTAGCTGTTTGCTGGAGCCGGGCTTGGTGCAACCGCCGGCTTACGTCCTTTTTTCAACAATGTCACAGCCAGAGACAACGCCACAGCAACGAGCAGTACAATCACGATGGACCCTGCTGCAGATTGCACGCCAGGACCTCCGAGCTGAACGCTTAGAATGCCCTGAACCGCATAAGTCGCAGGCAAGTAATGACCTATTCCACTATAGAAGCTGTTCAGCAGTTCGCGTGGTACCATAGCACCCGATGATACCAGCTGCAGGGACAATGCGATGATGTTAAACAGGCTGCCTGCCGGACCAAAGCAAATCAGGAAGAACTGGGAGAAGAACATAAAGGTACACAGGAACAATGCCTGGAATAACCAGAATGCAACAAACCCTTGTTCAATCTGTCCACCGAGAGCCACAATAAGTGAAGATCCGAGCAAGGATACCACCAGTGCAGAACCCACATTGATTACTGCCCGGGCACCGAACAGCGTTAGACGGGAAAACATCGAAGACAACATTCCCATGGCTATCTGCAGATTCATGCCCATGATCATCGCACCGACATAAGATGCAAGCACCATCATCATAGGTACCATCTGATTGTTCATGCCGTTCACCGGGTTGATGGATGTTGTTTTGCCTTCTACACGGTTTGTCAGATTCGCCGCTGCCTGAGCGGCCTGATCCGCAGGAGCACCCGAAGCGGTCAGAACGGTCTGCACTCCTTGGGCAGAAGCTTGTTTGTTCATTGTGTTGGTTACGCTCTGCGACACACCTTGCATCATGCTTTTAATCGTCACCGGGTTGGCTTCGTTAATGGTGTATTTGATCTCGGCAGTGGAGCCAGCCGTCTGAAGGGACTCATTGAATCCAGCCGGAATGTCCAATACCATGTGCACTTGATGATGCTCCAACTGATCCAGCGCCTCAGCTGCACTCAGATTGGCAACCGTGTGGAATGGCAGCGTCTCTGCCAACCGATCGGCAACACCTTTGGATAATTCACCATCCTCGTTTACAATGGCTACGGTCAATTCCTTGGTTCGGTCATTGACACCGGAATATGCAGTCATCCAGATCACGCTAAAGATAACCTGAAACATCAGTGCAGTAGCTATGCCTACAATCACTGGCGGTTTTTTAAATAATGCACGTAAAGCTTGCAGCATATAATAGGTTCCTCCATCTTCAAAATAGTTCTAATTTGATTTAAACACTCGTTTGAATCAAACAATCGTTTAAATTTTAAAGGCATATGTCTATATTGTCAATACACTTTCATGAAATTCAGAAAACTCATCGTCATTTTCAGGAAATAACATGTTTATTCCAAACAATATTCTCCTTAACCCCGGTTCCGATTCCGTATCTTCTATCTTATTCTCCATATGGAGTGAAAAAAAATGCACGGTCCGCCGTGAAGCCAACCGCGCATTTCTATCAAGCTGTTATCCGGCTTGTTTCACACACTGTTTTCTTTGCGTTTAAAGTTTTTCCCGATTCAGCTTCAACCGCTGCAAACGCAGCGCATTCAGTACAACCGACACCGAGCTGAACGCCATTGCAGCACCGGCTAACCAAGGAGCCAGGAACCCTGCTGCTGCAATCGGTATGCCAATGACATTGTAACCAAGCGCCCAGAACAGGTTTTGCTTGATATTGCCCATCGTGCGGCGGCTCATCTCAATCGCATCTGCAATGCTGTTCAGGTCACCGCGCATCAGCGTAATATCTGCCGCTTCCATCGCTACGTCCGTTCCGGTTCCAATCGCCATGCCGATATCCGCAGTAGCCAGCGCAGGAGCATCATTGATACCATCTCCGACCATCGCTACCTTGCGGCCGCTCTCCTGTAACTTCTTCACTTCTGCCGCTTTGCCCTCTGGCAGCACTTCTGTCAGAACGCGCCCAATGCCCGCTTGTTCCGCTACAGCTCTGGCTGTTCGTTCATTGTCTCCTGTAATCATGATGACATCTATTCCCATAGCCTGAAGTCGTGCAATGGCTTCCCGGGAAGTATCCTTGATCGTATCCGCTACAGCAACGATACCCGCCCATTGCCCCTGAGCAGCAACGAGCATTGCTGTACGTCCCTGCTCCTCCAGCTGATTCATCTGCTGCAGCATTCCCTCCGGCACTTCCACATGTGCATTGGCAAGCAAGCGGCGGGTTCCCACCAGAATTTCCTCATCGGAAACCATAGCACGTACGCCATATCCAGGCATGTTCTCAAACGATTCTGCTGCATTCAAAAGCAAACCTTTCTCCCGAATGCCGCTTACAATCGCCTCGGCTAACGGGTGCTCCGAGCTATACTCCGCCGCTCCGACACGTTGAAGCAGCTCCGCTTCCGTCCAGCCCGGTGCGGTGATCACATCGGTTAACACAGGCTTGCCCTGGGTAACGGTTCCCGTCTTGTCGAGCACGACCGTTTGAATCTGCTGCGCAGATTCCAGATGCTCACCACCCTTGAACAGGATGCCGTATTCCGCCGCCCGGCCCGATCCAGCCATGACAGAGGTTGGTGTTGCAAGCCCAAGCGCACAAGGACAAGCGATAACGAGCACAGCGATCGCCTTCTCGAGCGAACCAGCAAAGTCACCCGGGCTTGCAAACAGATACCAGATCACAAAGGTCAGTGCTGCAATCCCCACAACAATGGGTACAAATATCCCCGAGATTACATCGGCAATCCGCTGAATTGGCGCTTTCGAGCCTTGAGCCTGCTCAACTACTTTAATAATCTGGGACAGAGCCGTGTCCGAGCCTACCCGGGTTGCCCGGATGCGAAGAACACCGTTTTTATTCAGTGTCGCGCCGGTGACGGGGTCACCAGGCTTTTTATCTACAGGCAGGCTTTCACCACTCAGCATGGACTCATCTACAGACGATTGCCCTTCTTCTACAATCCCGTCTACCGGGATGCTGTCTCCCGGTTTGACCAGAACCAGCTCGCCCACAGCTACATAAGCGGCAGGAACCAGCACTTCCTCTCCGTCACGAATAACGTGTGCTTCACGCGGGGTCAATTCGATCAGACTTTTGATGGCCTGTGAAGAGCGGCCCTTCGCCACAGCCTCGAACCATTTTCCAAGCAAAATCAATGTAATCAGAATGGCACTGGTCTCATAATACAGCTCCACCATAGGCATTGGAGCGGCAGCACCAGCAACGCCCATATCACTGCCCATCGCACCATGATCCATTCCTTGACCTGTACCGAGAGCAGGCAGATATCCGCTCGTTAATGTCAGGTAAAGACTGTAGAAAAATGCGGCGCTGGTCCCGAGTGCAACAAGCACATCCATATTTGCACTGCCGTTGCGGAGCGCCTTGTACGCACCCACATAGAACTGCCATCCGATTACAAACTGCACCGGGGCAGCGAGCAGCAGCTGGAACCACGGATTCAGAAACAGCTCTGGCACATATATTCCCGAAGTAAACGAGAAATGCCCTACCATGGCCCACAATAACGGAACGGACAAAATTGCAGAGATGATCCACTTCCACTTCTTGCGCTGCAGCTCCTGCTCGCGAACAGAGGTCGACTCCTCCTGTGTTAACTGTAATTGTGCACCATAGCCGAGCTGTTTGATTTTGGCCGTGATATCGGAAGGTTTGAGCGTTCCGGCGGCATATTCGATATGCCCTGTCTCCAGTGCTAGATTGACGTTAGCCTGTGTCACGCCCGGCAGTCTGGACAGCCCCTTCTCGATTCGTGCAGAGCAGGCGGCACAGGTCATGCCCGTAATATCCAGATCCACGGATTCGGTCACCGTACCGTACCCCAGCGCCGCAACCTTGTCTCGCAGAGCGTTGACGTTTGTTGTTTTGGGATCGTATGAGATTGTCGCCTGTTCGATGGCCAGGTTCACGTTAGCTTCATGCACACCTTCCATGCGGGAAAGCCCCTTCTCCACACGCGTTGAGCATGCTGCACAGGTCATGCCCGTGATGTGCAGCGTTGTCTTCAGACCCGGCTGGGCCGCCGGAGTGTGAGCAGACTCTGCTTGTTCAGATGCGTTTGTCATCATGTCATCTCCTTTCAATAACACCAAACTCCATATACCCTGTAGGGGTATATTTCAGACGGAAAATCAGGCTTAAACCGCCTTAATTCATATGGCTTAAGCCTTTCACTGCTATAACAGCTATACCTATTTATCTCATCTTAAAATGATCCTTTGGACCATCTTACACCACGTCATATCCCTGGTCTTCAATTGCAGCTTTGATCTGATCTACTGTAACGGTCTGCTCATTATATTCTACAGCTACCGTTCCGGCTGCCAGATCCACATGACCACTTGCCCCAGCGCCTTTCACTGCTTCTTCTACAGATTTCACGCAGTGATTGCAAGACATTCCTTTGACATTCAACGTAACATTAGACATATTCTAATTCCTCCTTGGATATGTTTGTATTTTGTATTTGATTTTACAGCTCTATCAACTGGTATCACCTGCGACTTACTTCATCAGCTTCCTGACAGTAACCAGCAATTCATCCACAACCTCGTGCTCACCAGCCTGGATACGTTCCACAATGCAGCTCTTCATATGACCTTCCAGCAAAAGCTTGCCTACCGAATTCAGCGCAGACTGTGCTGCGGCGATCTGGGTTAACACATCATCACAATATGTGTCCTTCTCAATCAAACCTTTGATGCCGCGAATCTGGCCCTCGACCCGGTTCAAACGAGAGATCAGATTGCTCTTCATCTCCTGGGAATGATGGCTTTGACGAACAGGCTTGCCATTCTGATCAAGCTTCACCGCGTGGCATGTATCCGCTGCTTGCATAACTTTGGCAGAACCTTCCCCAGTATTGAATACAGGCTCTTCGGGATGGCTTTGATGTTCCATCATAACACCCCTTTTCATTCATTCTTTCCTCAGCTTAACATACCCCCATGGGGTATTCAAGGTTTTTTTATTTTTTTATAATTGAATGTTCTGTGTATGTATCATCATGTATCTACAACTCATATTCCATTCTGCTGCTGCGCACCTTCAGCCCCATCTGTTCATAGAAGCTCTGCGCATGTGAGTTAAACGTGGACACGGTTAACTCCAGGTGGTCTGCCTGCAGCTCTCGGCCCAGATCCAGCATCGTTTGCATCAAGCGTTTACCCGTGCCATACCCCCTATGGGTAGAATCCACCACCAGTTCATGAATGTAGAGCATCTTGCGATCGGTAAAAAGGGGATGCTCCCGAATCACGCTCAGCTGTGCGCTGCTGAATCCGATCAACTGCTTTGTCTCCACAAGCTCCGCGACATAATAATAGCGCTGCTCCATAGCAAGCCAATCTGCATATTCCTGCTCCCCCAGCCTGGGCTGCAAAGGTTTATATATGTCCGGCCTTGCCTGTACATGCATCTCATGCAGATCATCCAGCAGCCTTGACACTCCGGTGTAATCCGCCAATTGCGCGCTTCGAATCCGTACCGCATTATCCATTTTCCTCTTCTCCACCCTTCCAATGATGTTTATACAACATTATACAAGGATGAAAAAGCAGATACCACCCTGGGGTACCTGCTCTGTCGATCTGATATTCGAATAGACCTTATTTTTTGGAAGACGTCTGGTTCCCTTCATTAAAAGCAACCGGTGACGGCTTGGCTGCCCAATCATCTGCCTGCGGCTCAATATCCACACCGTTCAAAATTTTCTTTTTCTCCATCAAGGAATCGCCGTCTTCGTCCAGCTTGTTGCGAATCGCTGCTTCATCCTGAGGTTGATTGTTCTGTGTCATCGGGTGAGTCCTCCTTTTGCAATTTCATGTTGGATTCTGTTCCTGTATATAATTACCCAATGATTTCAATATCATTCGAAATACGCCAAAATGTACCCGCCATTCTCCGCGTTCAACAGAGCAAAATTTTAACTTTTTTTTGATGAAATTGATGTGATGTGTCACAAAATCACTGCCTATAAGTGTTATATAGATGGATAGACAAATTATTATACTTGGAGGTATTTATTGTGAAGCCAATCTACAAAGTATTCAGTACCATGGCGTTAGCAGGAATCATCGGCACAATATCCATCGTTCCATGCTCCCCCTCGGCAAGCGCTGCAAAAGCAAAAGCTGAAGCAGCTACCACAGTTACCACACCAGCAGCATCCAGCAAAAAAACCGAAGCACCGGCAGCAATTATTAAAAAAGTAGAACAAACGCTCAAAAAGCTGACTCAAAAAACGTACAAGCTGGATAAAGGCAGCTATCTCGACGGCCTCGGTTGGGATTTCAATGTCCTTGGCACACCTTTCCCAAGCCAACTGCTGGTTGATCTGAAAGGCAATATTCACTCGGGATTCATTCAGGAGAATGAAATCTCCTTTTATTTTGACAACAACAAACTCAGCTACACCCAAGTGGACGTATCGATCAAGGATGTAGCCAAAGAGGACATCGAAGCAGCCGAAGAGGTGTTTGGCAAGCTCGATTTACCTGTGGATGAGTTGAACGGTGTAGTGCTGCAACACAAGGGGAGCAAAGAAATTTACGAGTTTATGTATACAAATGATAAATATGGCACCTGGATCGGAGTAGATAAATCCTCGCATCAGGTTGTTGCTGTGAACGCCATTGGTCTCATGGATGATATTTATAACAAGGGGCAGGAGGTCGTAGATGAGTATCATCGAAAAATGAAGGCCATCACCGCCAGACAATTACAGGAAACAGGTGTGGCACAGGCAGAGCTGCTGCTCGGCATTGATCTGAATGGCCATATGGTGGAAAAGAAAGCTTTCCCTTCGGATGTTGCCATTTTCACAAAAGAAGGCGCTCCTACCGTGGAAGGCAACTTCAATTCCGATGGTGTCTTCTATTCCATCCGTATCGTATACAACTAACAAACATCTCTGCTCGTAAAAGGTACAAAATAAAAATAGCGTCCCTTCCGGTTCATAACCGTAGGGACGCTAATCAGCATGCTCTGCTCTATTATTATTGTTGCGCCTGATCCTGACGAGCAAGCGCAGCGAGCGCACGAAGCGCAGCTTCGATCTCATGCTCTACGGCCTTGGCAACCGCATCTGTATGCGGATCATACTCGGCTGCAAGATCACTGTCTGCGAAGCCGTCAATCGCCACGATCGCTCCAGCCCGTGCACCGCGCAAGGTGCTTACGATGTAGAGCGCTGCAATCTCCATCTCGGCAGCGAGCGCTCCAGCCTGCTTGTACTTGCGATGTGGAATGTCCTCCACACCTGTAAAAAATGCATCCAGCGTAACTGTAATTCCTGTGCCAACCTTGGGTGCATGAGCATCCACGGAAGAAGCCTCGTCCTGCGAAGCAACTTTCCCGCTGCCCACTTCACGAGCGGCCGCAACCAGTGCACTGGTCACGTCGATATTTGCAACTGCGGGGAACCCGTCTGGTACAAGCTGACGTGTCAGCCCGTCCGAGCGGACCGCTGCCGTGCTGACAATTACGCTGCCTGCCGGATAATCGGCAGTATATGAACCTGCTGTGCCTACACGAATCAGCGTTGTCACCCCGGCACGAATCAGTTCCTCGAAGCAGACGGCTGCCCCCGGTGATCCTACACCATGACTGACAACAGCAAGCAGAGCACCTTCAAACGTTCCGACAAATGTACGATATTCGCGACTGAATGCCAGCTCTCTGGCATCCTCAAGCTTGCGGGAGATCTTCTCTGCCCGGGCAGGATCACCACACACAATGGCATAAGCCGGCATATCTTCCGAATGAATCTGCAATATCGGCATCAACATGTTAATCAAACTCCTTCTTCGTCCACTCATCCTCAGGAATCGGCAGATCTTCGCCTGAGAAGCGCTGCTCCTTGAACGGGTCGGCAAAATGGTGGAAGCCATTGCTTTCCCAGAAGCCGTTGCGATCCTCTGTCATAAATTCCAGGCCACGTACCCACTTTGCGCTTTTCCAGAAGTACAGCTGCGGCACAACTAGTCTCAGCGGGAAGCCGTGCTTGGGCGTGAGCGGCTCACCATTATATTTGAACGCAAGCAGCACATCATCATGCATCAGCTCTTCGAGCGGTACATTGGTCTCGTAATCATGATCAGCGTGGATCATGACATACTTTGCTTCCGGTTTAACCCCAAGCAGCTTCACAAATTCAGAGAATCGGATACCCTCCCACGGTGTATCAAACTTCGACCAGCGTGTAACGCAGTGAATATCACTGACTGTGTTCACCTGCGGCATCGCCTGAAGCTCTGCCAGAGAAAATACCTTCTCTTCTTGCACTTCGCCAAAAACCCTCAAGTCCCATGTGGCGAGGTCATACTCCGGCACTTCCCCTTCGTGCAGGATCGGGAATTTTTCCGTCAGCACCTGGCCCGGCGGCAGCCGATCTCCGTAATCGACGCCTGCCTTCGGCGGAGGTGTTTTCGTTTTTTTCAAACGTTCGGCCTTGTTATGCATGTCTCGTAATTCCTCCTTATTAACGGGAGCTTCCGCCCGCTTTCAACGCATCCTGCGCATACGTCCGGTCTTTGAAAAAGAACATCGCAACCAAGGTTACAATATACGGCAGCATCATCGTGAAATGAGTTGGCAGGGAGAAACCCTGCAGACGAATACTGAGTGCTTCCATGAAACCAAACAGCACACTAGACCCCATCACGCCGAGCGGATTGGCTTGTCCCAGCATCGTAGCAACCAGAGCGATAAAGCCGCGGCCCGCTGTCATGCCTTCTGTAAACATCGTTACCTGACCGAGTGACAGCTGCGCTCCCGCGAGTGCACACAGCACACCGCACATCAGAACCGCGCCATATTGAATGCCACGCACCTTGATGCCGATGCTCTGGGCTGCAATCGGATTCTCACCTACGGAGCGCAGGCGGAAGCCGGACACACTTTTAAATAGATAGAACTGCAGCGCAATGACAATAATGATGCCGAGATAAACGAGCGGGCTGTGACCCGAGAACACTGTACCCACCCAAGGAATATCCTTAATCAGCGGAATATCCCATTTCGGCAGTCCGACCATATCCTTGTCGTAGTATGCACCTTTAACATCAAAGATTGCTCGCAAGGCAAACGTAGTGAGTCCCGCCGCCAGAAAGTTCAGCGATATACCGACCACAATGGCATTGGCCTTCAAGTTAATACTTATAAACGCGAAGAGCGCCGAGAATAACATCACAATGACAATCGAGAACAATACTGCCAGCAGTACGTTGCCAAACAGGTAGTTACCAACAATAGCAGAGAACGCACCAATCAGCACAAGTCCCTCCAGACCTACGTTGAACAGACCGACACGCGAGCATAAAGCTCCGCCAAGCGCTGCCAGCAGAATCGGCGTCATGATGCGCAAGGTTGAGCCAAACATGGCCGCATCAAACAGTTGTTGCATTGGACTTTTTCTCCTTTCTCCGCTTCAGGAAAGAATAACCGATCTGTGCCGATACAAATAACGTCAAGACAGCCTGAATGACGCTGCCAACCTCCAGCGGTACATCCGTGTTCCGCTCCATGCCCATCGCACCAGTCTGCAGTGCTGCCAGCAGAATCGCCGCAAGAGCTGTGCCGAGCGGATGAGAACGAGCGAGCAGCGTAGCCATAATACCGCTCCATGCATAGCTGGCCGAGGATAACGATCCGTCCAGAAAACGGTACTGTGTACCGAGCACTTCTCCGGCTCCTGCCAGACCCGCCAGACCACCGCTGATGACCATCGACAACATCATCATGCGAATACGGCGTACACCCCCATATGCCGCAAAGGACGGATTGCTGCCCAGCATACGAATCTCATAACCGGTCACTGTTTTGTGTGTAAACCAATAGATCAGTATTGCCGCAGCAACCGCGATAATAAAACCGGCATGCAGTCCCATGCCCTGAAACAGCTTCGGCAGCCAGATGCTCTGATCGATCATCGGTGTCTGTGCCATCGCTGCCGAGCCTGTCCGGTCTTTAAATGGATACGAAACCATGTACCCGCCAAAATAAGTTGCGATATAGTTAAGCAGCAATGTCGTAATTAACAGATTCATCCCGAAGCGCGCATCCAGCCAGCCTGCAAAAAGAGACCACACACCACCAGCGATAATTCCCGCCAGGATGGCAGCAATACAGACGAACCAGCCCGGCCCCGGCAGATAAAGTGCCGTGAGTGCCGCACTGAGTCCGCCCAGAATCATCTGGCCTTCCGCACCCATATTGAAAAATCCGGCACGGAATGCCAGCGCTACGCCAAGCCCGGCCAGAATAATCGGCGTTGCACGAGCCAGTGTATTCGTGAAGAAGTAGAAGTTGCCGAAGGCTCCCTTCCACATCTCTGCGTACGTATCTATAACGTTGCCGCCCACGACCAGAATGGCAATCGCCCCGGCGAGCAAGCCAATGAGTACGGCAAGCAGCGGCTGTACAAGTCCGCGAAGTGTTTCCTTTACCCGATTCATACCCGCTCTTTCCCTCCTGCCATCAGCAAGCTGATCTGTTCTTCTGTCGCTTCCGCTGCCGCAAGTTCTCCGGCAATCTCACCTTCGTACATCACAATAATGCGATCCGACAATTGCAAAATTTCGGACAACTCGGATGAAATGAGCAGAATGCCCGCCCCTTCATTACGTTTGCGAAGCAATTCGGCATGAATCGTTTCCATCGCACCGATATCCACTCCGCGTGTCGGTTCAGCCGCAATTAAAAACGGCGTATCCTGAGCGAATTCACGTGCTGCAATTAGCTTCTGTAAATTACCGCCTGATAGAAATTGAGCCTTCGTCTCCGCAGAGCCTGTCTTGATGCTGAACTGTTTAATCCAGCTCTCCACCAGAAGTCTGGCTGCTTTGGCCTTAATGATGCCCCGTCTCTGCAAGCGGTGATGGTGCCCCATCAGTCCGTTCTCCTTCACGCTGGCATCTTTTGCTGCTCCCCACATATATCTGTCCTCAGGAATATGGGCAAGGCCCTGCTCCCGAATTTTGCGAACCGGCCAATTTGTCGTATCTTGTCCCGATAAGAGCACTCGCCCGCCATCCGGCTTCCTCAGCCCTGCAATCACCTGAATTAATTCAGATTGGCCATTGCCCGAAATGCCAGCAATCCCAACCACTTCACCTTTTCGAACATGCATATGGATATCCTTGAGTGCTGACCGATCCTTTGCTCCTGACAGCTGAACACCCTCCACCTGAAGCACAGCTTCACCTGGAACAGACGGTTGCTTGTCCATACGCACCAATTCGCGCCCTACCATCAGGCGGGACAGTTCCTCAACATTGGTATCCTGAGCTTGCAATGTACCCGTGACTTGACCATCCCGCAGCACGGTAATCCGGTCTGCCACATCCATAACCTCTTGCAGCTTGTGTGTAATGAGCACAAAGGTTTTGCCCAGCTTTGCCAAAGACTTCATATTTGCCAGCAGCTCTTTTACCTCCAGCGGAGTAAGCACTGCAGACGGCTCGTCCAATATAATGATGTCTGCACCCTGATGCAGCACCTTGAGAATCTCTACGCGCTGCTGCATACCCAGGGGGCATTCAGCTACTTTTTTCCATGGATCAACTGGCATGCCGTATTGTCTGCCTAATTCGTCAACCTGAGTAGCAGCTTTCTTTCGATCAAATACCCCTGCTGCCGCAGGCTCACGCCCAATCACAATATTCTCGGCTACCGTAAAGGATGGAAACAGCATGAAATGCTGATGCACCATTCCAATCCCGCTGGCCATCGCCTGAGAAGGCGTTGCAAAGCTAACCTCGCGTCCACGAACCTTGATCGTGCCTGATGTTGGCTGCTCCATCCCGTACAGCATACGCATCAAGGTTGTTTTGCCCGCTCCGTTCTCCCCAACCAGCGCATGAATCTCTCCCTCGCGCAGATTGAAGTGGATCTCCCGGTTCGCCGTGAAGCTGCCATATTTCTTCGTAATCTGCTCCATCTCCAACAGCATATCTTGCGTTCGCTCCTCTCGGTTGATATCAGTTCAACGTGAAATGGTTACACTGGGCACTCCGATGACAGAACAACCTTTCGATCGCTGTTATCCCCGGATTTTTTAGAACTCCATTTATATAGGAGAAAATCCGGGGATAAAGGCGAACGCTTCGCTTCTTTAGGTTTCTTCTGTCCTCTCCGTTATCGTGTAAACGTTAAGTTCAACATATATGGTCACTGTAAACAGTAGCAAAACCGGCTGCCTGGTTGGGCAGCCGGCTATAAACTTCTTTTTCACCCATGAAGGGACAATTATAAACTACTGTTGCAGTGGATCTTTCACTACAATTTTACCGGATACGATGTCATCTTTGATCGCTTTTACTTTGTCGATAACCTCTTGTCCAACAAAAGCATTCAGCGGAGACTGACTATCACGTGTAACGTATGTCAAACCTACGCCATCTTCCTTCAGGCCGTAGTTCACTGCACCTGCTTTGAAATTGCCTTCTGCAAAATCCTTCACCGTCTCATAAGCAACGGTATCGGTTGATTTCAACTGGGAAAGCACGATATGCTCCGGATCTTCCACTGTACGATCTGTATCTTGACCCGAAGTGTAGAAGCCTTTTTCTTTGGCAGCTTCGAACACGCCGAGGTCGCCTACAGCAGATGCACCCGCAATGAAGTCAGCCCCTTTACCGAATTGCACCAGCGCCAGTTCTTTAGCTTTGGCCGGGTCATTGAATCCACCAACATAGTTCACCAGGAATTCTGCTTTTGGATTAACCGATTCCAGACCCGCTCTGAAACCTTCTGTATATTTTTTGATCAACGGCACGTCCATTGCAGCGATCATGCCCACTTTGTCTGTTTTGGTAGAAAGGCCAGCTGCTGCACCCAGCAGATATGCGCCTTCATACTCACGGAAACCAACGCTGCGAACGTTAGGCAGATCAACCGTTGTATCTACAATCGCAAACGACTTGTTCGGATTCTCGGCAGCAACCTTTTTCAGCGCATCTTCTGCCTGGAATGTTGCTGTAATGATCAGGTCATAGTTCTCGGCAACCGCTGCACGAAGATTTTGCTCAAATGCAGCAGGGTCAGTGGATTCAATCGTTTTGGTATCCACATTGAACTCCTTGCCTGCTTTTTTGAAGCCTTCATCCATTTGTACAAAGAAAGGGTTAACCCCGATTTTTTCAGGAAGTACAAGTGCCATGCGCAGGGATTTTCCAGAATCGCCGCCTTGAGCGGATTGTTCGTCTTTAGAAGCCGAATTCCCACAAGCAGCCAGCAAAATAGCGAGCATTACAATTGATAAGACGAACGATAAACCTCTTTTCATTTTCGAAAATTCCCCTTTTCAACATTCTTTTTTTATATCCTAGCGGATAATGTCGATCCTTGTCAATACAACTTTCAGCGTTTACACTCATATGGAACATCGTTGTAAAATGTAGTTTTCCAGCCTCTGGAAGCCTTGCCGTGATTGGCTTTTTTTTCGTTGACATCTGGCGCGACTCCGTGCTAAAGTCAATCCAATTATTATATTTCTGATAGGTTTTGTCAGAATTATGCCATAATCCTCTATTCTATTCAACCCATTTTTAAGGAGGCCTCTCATTTGAAAAAGTTCACGCAAATTACGCTGGCAGCCCTGCTGGCAGCTCCGGTAACACTCGGCAGCCTCAGCTTTAGTCTGCCTGCTTCTGCTGCCACGTCAACTCCGGTTCCGGCGGCCCCTAAGGCTACCCTGACTGTGCAAACACCAGCAGCCAAACCAGCCGCTGTCTACACCGAAAGCGCAGCAGATTTTGCTCAATTCCTGCAAGCCAAATATGGCATTCAGTTGCCAAAGCAAACGACCAAAGGTGACTTTATTCAAGCGATTGCTGCCATTACAGAAGCCAGCAGCACAGCCGACACTTCAGATAAGGATGCAGCACAGGCACCTGCCTTTAGCGATCTTAAACCGGGTGATGCAGCCTACGATGCAGCTGTTGGCCTGTTCCATAACGGAGTATTGACCGGAACCGAGGTGCATGCCCAGGATCAACTGAGCATTTACACAGCAGTGTTCCTTGCCGTAAAAGCAGCGGGATTTAAAGAACTCGCATACACTTATCCTGCTGACAAAACAGCCAAAGCACTTGCAAAGGCTGGCATCAAGCCTAACCGTTTGCAAGGACAAGCCGGGCAGGAACTAGCTGCAGCAATTGATACAGGACTGGTTCCGGAGAGCTTGTATCCCGCTCTTGTTAAGGGCGGCGCTGCAAGCAAAGATGCAGCGAACATTCTGCTTGGACGTGTTCTGATAAGCCAAGGTAAATATAAAAATGAAATTGGACGCTCCAATGATGCAGATATCTACTCCAAGTTGTATGCTGCCTATCGCACAGCAGATCTGATTGAAGCTCCCGAGCTGAGAAAGATTGTGGATCAGGCGCTCCGCGAGGATCTGGTTACAGGGTACAACCTCAAAGACAGCCGCTTCGACTCCAATTTTATTGATGAGCTGACGTTGACATATGGTCATGACAGCATCAACCATGCCGTGCAGCTGATCGGACTGCTTCGCAGTGAAGGCATTGACGCGGATGTGCAGTTCCAACCGAAAACCTCTGCCTTCATTTATTTGAAAGAATGGGGCGAGCCCAAAGAAACACCGGACTACAAAGTTACGCAGATCGAAAATGGCAACTACATTGCCTACGCGAAGGAATATGATATTCAGTTCGAGTTCAATAACACAGCAGACAAAGCCCGTTTTAACGACATCGTACTGAACTACGCCAAAAAGAACAGCAACAGCACCTCGCCGCTGATTATCAACTCCTGGTGGCAGCCGCTGTATTATTCACCAACTGCACTGGCGAACTTCCCGGTGATTACCAATAACAAAATTACGCTTGGACATTATTACGCTCAATCTTTCTCACTGAAAGAAAATGCCAAAGCGATTCAGGACGGCTTCCGCAAGCTGGCCCCTGAAGCAAAGATCACCTCATATAACTTCTGGGTGGATCAGCCTTTCTTCAATTATTTGAATGGTGGCTCTGAATAACCAGCTTTCCTATTTTTATGTCTGAACTGCTCTGTTTATAGCAAAAAACAAGAACCGTGCTCACCGAATGGCATTCAGGTTTCGACCTATGTTTTCGGGAGCACGGTTTTTGTATATGGTTTTACAAAATTCTTTCTCGAAATCGGATGATCAATGCAGGAATTGCCAAAAACAGGTCGAATTTCTTAGGTACACAAACACGCAATCATCGTTGCGCATCTCCGCAAGAACAGGAGTTAATCATGGTATATGACGGTATACTGATCGGCTTGATTGTTGGCCTGTTCAGAGGCGGTGTCCGTTACGGACTCCACCAGCTCGCTTCACTCCGGCTGCGCGGCGGCTGGATCTTCCCTCTGCTGCTGCTCTTTCAATTTTTCATTTTCTACCTTCAGGAACGATGGAGCTGGATTGCATCTATTAATGGTTATCTGTTCGCTGCTGTATATTTTACCGGTCTTATTTTTCTCTGGCTTAACCGGCACCATCGGGGATTCACACTAATCTGGATCGGGGTGTTTCTCAATTTTATCGTGATGGCTGTTAATGGAGGCCGAATGCCTGTATCTTTGGAAGCTTCCGCAGTGCTTGGTCCCTATTATGTCGATTTACTTCAGGAAGGTGGAGCTGTATCCAAACATTACATGATGGATGCCTCAACTCACCTGGCATTTCTCGGTGATATCATTCCACTGTCCAATCCGTATCCCCGAACACAGGTCATCAGCATCGGTGATGTTGTGATGAATGTGGGCATATTCCTGTTTATCCAATACATGATGGTGGATCGGGGAACGAAAGCGGTGCCATCCGCAAAGACAGAAACATCAGAAACATACCAACCTCAATGAGCATTAGACAGACCAGACAGACTCCAAGGAAGGGAGGTCTTTCCATGAAAAAATTCGAGGATATTAAATATTCCCGCATTGTTATCAACGCCATCATCGTAGCTTCTGTCGTTGTGGCATTAACCTCGGGATACAAGCTTGGCGGCTAGGTTCTACTGCCAACCAGACAAACAGGCTGCGAGCGGCCTGTTTTTTCTTGCTGGATTTTCGCGAGCGATCTTGTTATGTTAAACAACGTATAGTATAAAGCTGTACAACAATAATCAATATAAATGCCACGAGTCACTCGTTGTGCTGCAGCGTTCATTTATACTTAACATCACGAGATGACTAAACCCAAGCAGGAGATTTTTTATGAACTTTATTCGTAATCTTATCCGCAAAGCAGATCGAAGCAAAATGTATGTTTTTTTGCTCAGCTGTACCGGGATTGGCGTTTTTATCTATACGAACCAGTGGTCCTATTTCCACCTGACTACAGCTGAATGGGTCATGGTCTATACCATGCTGGGAGCTGCGCTCATCCTCGACTATTTTACATTCCAGATTCCCCCGAAGGGCAATCAGCAATCCATGGATTCCTCAGTGTATCTTGCCTGTATATTTATGTTCGGCGGGGCCTTCAGTCTCTCGGTGCTGCTGCCAATCTCCATCATACTGTTAATCAAGGACCGCAAGCTCACATGGTGGAAGCATGTTGTCAACTTCAGTATTTACAGTCTCATGATTACGGGAGCTTCTGCCGTGTTCGAGTGGACAGGCGGACAAATCGGAGCTATTGACGGGTATAACCTGTTTCCTTATTTTGCAGCCCTAGCGGCTTATTTTATGATTAATACCATTACACTGGGACTGTTCTTTCTTTTTTCAACCAAGGATGCATTGCAGCAGATGAAACGGGTATTTGTAACCGAATCCCTTCTGGTGTATCTGTGTACGCTTATTTTGGCGCTGGTTCTTACTATTCTGGTTGTACATAACGGCGTGCTCGGTCTGCTTTTATATCTGAGTCTCAGCATTCTGTTATCCCACGCCTTCAAACAGCTGTTCATCATGTACCAGTCTATTGAAGAAAAGGCAAATTCGGATCAGCGAACAGGTCTGTTCAATCATAGTTATTTCGAAAACATGCTGGAGATCGAGCTGAATACAGCACGCACACAGGGAACACCGCTTTGTCTCGGACTGCTGGATATTGATGATTTCAAAAAATACAACGATCAGTTTGGTCACCTTCAGGGTGACAGCCTGCTGGCCTTGCTCGGAGATTTCCTGCTTCGCAAAACTGCGGGTACTCCCGTTACCGCTTTTCGCTATGGAGGCGAGGAGTTCACTCTGCTGATGCCAGGCATGGATATCGATGAGTCCTACCGATTCATGAACAAGCTGCGGAAGCAGCTGAATGATACGCCATTTGAGGGGGTCGAGGTGCTGCCACATGGATGTCTATCCTTCTCCGGGGGAGTTGCCGCATATCAAGTGGATATGTATAACAAGTCTCAACTTGTTGATCAAGCCGACAAAGCGCTCTACTATGCCAAAAAGCAGGGCAAAAACAATGTGCATCGCTATGGAAGCAATGACGGCATGGAGCACGAGATCGATCTGGTTCAGGACGTCCGTGACATCGAGCAGCAGCTTAACCTGTTTCAATATAAAGACATGGATACGTTCAAACATTCCAAGAGGGTCTATAAGTACGCGCTGGATATAAGCGAGGTGCTCAAGCTGGACAATGTGGAGAAGCGGCGTTTTGTGCTCGGGGCCTTGATTCATGATATCGGGAAGCTGGAAATTCCGTGGTCCATTCTGAACAAAAAGGAAAAGCTGACCGCAGAAGAATGGGATACGATTAAAGGCCATGTGACCTGGGGCAAAAAAATGGTGATGACGAACGATCGCTTCGCCGATCTGATTCCGTATATCGAACTGCATCATGAGCGCTACGATGGTCAAGGATATCCTTACGGTCTGAAGGGGCAAGAGATTCCGAAGCTGTGCCGGATGCTGACCGTCATTGATTCCTTTGATGCCATGACAACCGAGCGCCCATATCAGGAGACGAAAAATATAGAAGAAGCCATTGAGGAGCTTCGGGCCTGCTCTGGCACACAATTTGACCCGGAGCTTGCGGAGTTGTTTATCGGTTATATCGAGAAACGTACCGCTCATCAGCGATCTCCGTAGACACCCCGCTCAAGAAACGTCAAAGCGCTATCCCATATATACAGGGATAGCGCCATTTTCATTTTCGTCGTGATGGAAATCTCATATCAGATGCATGGAATGCATGCTGAATTCAGTCCTGTGATGTTTCTTCGCTGCTCATCGTATTGAGTTCATGTGAGGTCTGATGCAGCTCTTTGATCATCTGCTGCAAAAACATGTTGTCCTGGCGACTGATCCCGTGCTGATTGTCTTGAATAAGCATCTGGTGAATGTTTTTCTTGAGCAATTCACTGCGACGTTCCAATACTTCTTGACTCATGTTGTTGCGTCACTCCTTAACATGTTTTGTAATGATTTCTCGTTCTATATAAGTATAGAGGAGCTTCCTTCATAGCGAAAACAGGCAGAGCCCTCCTGAGAAGAGCACATCAAGCCTCACCTAGCCTGACAACATTTCACCCTGTGTCATTCTTAGATATGCTACTATATACTCCATGATCCTGCCCGCTTTCCTGCCAATGGCCTGGACTAGGGTCTTGGACAAGGTTGCGTTATAATGATCTGTATGAAAAAGTTACAGCCTGCTGCAGTATGATGTATCCAGCCCTTAAAAGGAGTTAAGTATATATGTCCTACAAACAGATTAAATGGATGATTCTGCTGATTCCCACGATCACTGTGGGATTATGGGAGTATATTCGCCACCAGTTTCTGATGCCTTATCTGTCGATGGATGCCGGAAACTGGCTGACACCTGTCATCGTTTACCTGGTCAGTGTAACGCTGCTAAGCCGTTTGTTCCGCATGCTGGAAAGTGCAAGGGCCGCTCTGGAGCAGGAACGAGCATCCAAGACTGCTCTTGCAGCCCGTGATCAGCTGGCGCGTGAACTGCATGATGGCATCTCACAATCCTTGTTCCTGCTCTCTGTCAAAGCCGACAAGGCAGGACGGAGCCTCAGCGGCACAAGTCACGAGCAGGAAATACGCGAGATTCAGAAAACGGTACACGAAGTCAATACATATGTAAGACAGGCAATTGCTCAGTTACGATATGTACCTTCTCCCATTGCTGATCCTGAAGCGGTTGCCCTGCTAGCGCAGGTTGAATCCATCGTCAGCGATACTTTGCCTGAAGCAGACGTGCAATGGCATTGGACTGAAATTTCTCTCTCCCCCAAGGAACAAGTGGAGCTGCTGGCCTGTATTCGGGAAGCGCTGCTGAACGTACACAAGCATGCGAAGGCTACCAAGGTGCAAGTTCATGCAGAGGGCAGCATCTCTGACTGGTCTGTTCACATACAAGACAATGGCATAGGTCTTCAGGGAGACCCAATGCTGCTCAAAGACCGCTACGGCCTGCGAATTACAAAGGAGCGAGCCGAGCAGATGGGCTGGATATTCCGGCTGGAATCCAGGCCCGGCGATACGCGAATGATCATCGGAAAGGGGCACACATAATATGGAACTGGTTCGTGTACTTGTCGTGGACGATCACGCGCATGCACGTGAAGCGATCTGCAGCATTTTATCCGAGGATAGCCTGTTTGAAGTCATTGGCACCGCGAGGAACGGACAGGAGGCACTGGAGCTGACGGAGCAATGGATGCCTGATCTTATCCTTATGGATGTACAGATGCCTGATATGGATGGACTGGAAGCAACCAGACAGATCAAGCTTCGTTTCCCATACGTTATCATTGTGATGGTGACGGTATCCGATGATGTCACGTATCTTTTTGAAGCATTGAAGCAAGGCGCCCAAGGTTATCTGCGCAAAAATCTGTCTCCCTCCACCTGGCTGGAATACCTCCGGGCAATTGTCAGTGACGATGCACCGCTCAGCAAGGAGCTGGCATATCGCATTTTGCAGGAGTTTCCGGCCCCTCGTCAGGAGGATGTACAGGAAAACCCGTTAACCGCGCGTGAGCTGGAGATTTTACAGTGGGTATCAGCCGGCTATACCAATCGCGAAATTGCCGAGCAGTTAGGTATCTCCGATCAGACCGTGAAGAATCATCTGAAGAACATTCTGCAAAAGCTGCAGCTTGATAACCGGGTCCAGCTTACCCGTTATGCGCTGGAGAGCGGGCTTGCCGGACGCAAGCCGCGTAAGTAAGGCTCCGAATTGTCCAGACGACGGAAAGATCTGAATACACGAACAATGGATGATAACATGCGTTCAGCAGGTTATGCTGTGCGCTATGTAATAGCGCAGCAGCAGCACACATGTCATTTCATGCATTTGTCACAATTATGCGGAAAACCATGATTTTTTATAGCCCAATGTAGTCATACGCCTTCATTTTGGACAAAGTTATAATGGTATAGATTGTGCGCGAATGAACAATCATGGGAATAACCCGTAAATCTATAACCTGAGGGTGATGATTTTTTTGAATACGAAGAGCTTGACCCTGCGATGGAACAAGCGTCATTGGGTACTGCTCACCAGCCTGCTGCTGGTGCTCTGCCTTGTGATGCCGCAATGGGCCTCTGCTCATGCTTACGTGGTAAAGGCGTCGCCGGAGGAAAATGAACTGCTCGTCACCGCACCACAGCGCTTGACGCTGGAGTTTAATGAATCACTGCAGACCGCCTTTTATAATATTAAAATTACCGATCCGGATGGCAATCAGGCGGACGACGGCAATGTACAGATCGACCCGCAGCGCCCGCATATTCTGGAAACCGGTCTACGCTCCGGGCTAGGCGATGGCACCTACACTGTCAGCTGGAAAGCGGTATCTGCCGATGGCCATCCGATCTCTGGAGCGTATGTGTTCCATATCGGAGAACCATCCGGCTCACCTGCGGGTTTGAAGGACCTTGCATCCGGTTCGGGTGCTGCTGGCGGACCCCTGAAATGGATCGTTTCGTTTACGGACTGGATTCAATATCTTGGATTATCCGTTATGCTGGGCATTCTGGCCTTTCTACTGCTGCGAATTGCCCCCGCATCGCTGCAGCGTGAACCGATGGATGTGCCAGGCAGTTACAAGCTGCTGTGGATCAGCTATGGTGCTGCATCCTTCGCCGCACTGGTAAGCCTTCCACTGAACACGCTGTACGAGTCTGGTGTCGATCTGAATCAATTCAGCTGGGCTCTGATCGGCAGTGCACTCAAGCTCACATCCTTCGGGCAGATCTGGATGTTGCAGATGCTGATCGCCCTGCTAATCGCCGTAACGCTTTTATCCGGCTATGATCTGGACCGAACCATCCGTGTACGCATCTGGTCCTCATACGGAACACTGCTGCTTGTACTGGGCTGGCTGCTCACACACGCCATGACAGGGCATCCTGCAGCTGCGGAGCAGCGTGTGCTTGCAGTGACTATGAACTTCGTACATCTGGTGGCCGCTGCATTCTGGATCGGGGCTCTCACCGCCATGGCTGTATGCTTGCCGCTGCTTACAAATCGGCTTCCTGCCAAAGTACGTGGCGAGATTTACTGGGTTACGCTGCGCAGATTTATGGCTTGGGGAATGGGTGCCGTCGCCGTTCTGGTTGCTACCGGCATCTATGGCAGTCTGGTCATCCTGCCTGCACCAGTGCTAACCTCTCTCTTTACGACAGCCTACGGTCTTGTGCTGATTGGCAAGATCGCGCTGCTTGTGGTGATGCTTGTATTTGCAGGGTATCATACCAAGAGGGCAAAAGCAGCCACAGGAGAACGTTTATCCCGCAGCCTCAAGGCTGAACTTGCTGCAGGTGCCATAATACTTGCACTGGCGGCAATCCTGACACATCTCTCTCCAGGCCAGCCAGCGTCAGCGGGACCTTACCAAGGGACAGAGACAACAGAAGATGGCTCGGTAATTACACTTCAGGTCAGCCCAAACGTAACGGGAGAGAATCAGTTTGAAGTCAGCATCAAGAGAGCAGATGGCAGTGTGGTCAAGGACCTTGAACAGGTCACATTGTCCCTGACACATCTAGATATGGATATGGGCATCTACGAGATCACCATTCCTAAGAATGAGACCGGCATCTACAAGGCAGATGACTACATCTCCATGCCGGGAAACTGGAGCATTAAAGTGCATGCGTTGACACGATCGCTCGATGCGCTCGATGCCGAGTTCAGCATCAAAGCAGCAAAGCCATGAAGTCATGTATTCGGCATTTAAGCAGCACAAGATATATTTTCCACACCGAATTGAGAGGGGTTTTATCTTTGAAGAAAACATCATGGTTATCCAAACTAACATCGACCGTAGCGGCAGGTGCAGCAGCTTTTATGCTGTTTGCAAGCTTTGCGAGTGCTCACGTCACCGTAAATCCATCCAATGCACAGACAGGTGCATGGCAGATGTACACCATTAAGGTGCCATCCGAGAAAGAACTGCCAACCACCAAAATTACACTGAAAGTCCCGAAAGAGGTTACGTTCAAGCAATATCAGCCGCTGACGGGCTGGAAAATTTCTACCGAAAAAAACGACTCGAAAGAAGTGACCTCCATTACGTGGGAGGTTGACGGAGATAACCAGGGCATTCTGGCTGGACAATTCCAGCAGTTCAACTTTGTTGCACAAAACCCGAAGAATGAAGCAGAAGTGGCCTGGGATGCTTTTCAATACTACAGCGACGGAAGCATTGTAGAATGGACAGGCCAGCCTGACGACAACAATCCGCACAGCATCACCACGATTAGTGAAGACCCTGCAGTTGCGGGTAATGCCGCAGCAAGTGACGGGCATGACAGCGCAGGTACCGCAGGCAGCACGTCAGGTAGCGCATCGAACGATACAGCCTCCGACACTGTAACGGATGGCAAAAAAGCAAATGACGACACCACTCTCGGAGATGCGCTCTCCGATACGGTAACAGGTCAACCTAACAACACGGATACGGATACGGGAACACTGAAGCTGCAGCAAGCAACGCTGATTGTCTCCATTCTGGCTCTGATCATGTCCTTCCTGGGCATCGCACTCGCAACACGTCGCAAAAAGCGTTAATTCACTATTGAATAAGCAGCTTCATCATGGAATGAACAGCTAACTCTCATGTAAAAAGGAGTCTGCGCCATAAGGGAACATCCCTTTGGTGCAAGACTCCTTTTTAACATAGAATGATGATTCGATGTATGCCACCCGCAATATGGCAATACACGCTGGTTTTTAACGCTGCTGATCCGTTTGAATCATCACTTCAATGTACTGATTCAAGCTCCGCTTCTGCATTTCTATGGCTTGAATACGCTTAGCCAGGCCTGCGAAAAACTCTTCAATCTGCTGCCTCGTATGATCGGCAGATTGTCCTTTCCAATCGTTCAGACGGCTGTACAGCGCTCTGGCCTCCTGCTCATCCGCTTGCATGCGAATCAGCAGCTGTGACAGCTCTTTCTCCGCAATCCGCAGATCATTCAGTTCCACCAGCAATTGTCCGCTCATCCGTGGTTCCCTCCCCCTCAGTGCACGTTCTTACCTTGAATGCTCATCTCCAGCCTGCCATATATAATTAGTTAAAATGTACCGGGCTCTCATCCGCCTGCCGGAAAGCCTCCGCCTTTTCCTCAATAAAGTTCAGGAACTGGCTTGTATGCTTCATATGCCACGTGCTCAACTCCTGAATGGATGCGTCTAACTGAGTCACAATAGGCTCCAGCCTGCGGCTGCGACTTGAATGTAAATATTGAGCCATACGTGTCCGCACCTGATTCAGCTCGGCATTGCATTGCTGGGCATTTTGTTTCCAGCGGGAAGCCACACTTTTCAGTTCTTCCGGCGTAACCTGAATTAGGCCAGACCCCAGCGCTGCTGCCATACCTCTGCCCGCACCGCCTCTTAGTCCCATCGGGCCTACCGCTTTGCTGAGCGGTCCGAGATTCTCCATAAGCCTTGGCGAATAACGAACACGCTCACCCGTGATCGGATCATACAATTCGTTGGAAATATATCCATTCTTGAAGTTATACTGATCCAGGCTGTGGTAGTTTCCCCCCCCAAAGGTATTCTTAATTTTATCAATTAGACTTACACCATTATTGGCATCTGCGTAATTCGAATCGATATAATACGTGGAACCCACATGACGATCATATCCGCCTAACGTTCCGCTGGCGACCAGATCGCCCGGACTCGCATAGTTCACCACTTGTCCATCCAGCTCGCCCGCTTCGACCCTGCGACGCATTTCGGGCGTCAGATTGCCCATAACCGAAGGTGCGCTGAATGTAACCGCAGGAAGGCCTGTATAAGCAGAGGCATACTGTGCATCCCCACCGCCAAGAGAGTGTCCTGTCAGAGAGAAATTCAGATCGCTATACTTTTCTTTCATATGGTTCGCGTAATCTTCCGACTGGTACATCTGGTTCGCCCAGCCCGTAGGCGAATAGGTCTTTTCAATATCCTTTACGCGATCGCCCGTCCAGTTTTGTACGTCTCTTACCCGGTCGCCCGCCCAGTTCTCCACTTTGGAAATCCCTGTGGAGTCTTTGATATTTTGAACGCCTCTATCGAGCCAATCCGGTGTCAGGCTGTCTACAAATTGTGCCGCATCTTGTTGACCTTTGCGGATCAACTCTCCGCCCCCGATGCGTCCATCCATGATAAAGTCAGGCACCGACCGGTCCAAAGAGGCACTCCCCTCGGTTCCCCGGTAGGCAATGACCGCTTCCTTGGTCTCCGGATTATAGAAGGTCACGGCATCGAACCCGGAAAATTTATTGCTTTCTGTGCCCTCCAGCACTTGCCACCCGGGAAGCTCGGTCAGGCGGTCACCTGCCTTTTGATCCTGATAGGCTAACTCCGATAAAGTTTTGTACGTTTCATCATCGATGTTCCTGCCGTTACTCAATCACTGCACCTCCCCTTTTATTTGGCGTATGGATCATGACCATTAGCTTTAATGACTTCTTCCAGCTCAGGACTGATTACAAGATTTTTGGTGATTTTTTTCTTATAGTCGTACGATATGCCAAAGTTCTGATCCTCATGATCCTTCACATGCCCTTTAAGTCCGATCTGCGACATCGCCATCTCTGGCAGCAGTTCCTTGCTTGTAACTACCACATCCAGTTCAAACTTTTCTTTAAAGTGCTGCACCACAACTTTCTCAGCCTCCTGGTACAACGCCTGTTTCTCACTTTCGGTCATCTTCTGACACCCTCCCAGCAATATAGTGAACACCATCATCAGTGCGAATAAACTTCTCATCCATGTTGTGCGCGGAATAGCAATTCCCCCTTTTGGCTCAAACCTATGTAAGTAAAGAGCGCCCCCTCCACCTGTTACATGCATCATAGTACAAAATCAACATAAGACACATCCGCTCACAGGAGCGTTTTCCTGAAACTTTTCTCCTATATAAGTTGAACTAAAGAATTTACACAATCCACTCCGATGACAGAACAACCTTCCAATCGCTGTTATCCCCAGATTTTTTGGATTCCCTTTTCCAAAGGGAAAAATCCGGTGATAAAGGCGACCGCTCCGCTTTTTCAGGTTTTTTCTGTCCTCTCCGTTCACGTGTAAATAAATAGTTCAACTTATATAGATGATTCATGCCTATATTTGGGTGTATATTACCCGGTTCTAAGACTGTTGTACCAACATAACCCTAACTTTTTCCATATAAAAAACAAAAAACTTTCTTTTGAACACCGTTCGGTGTCAAAAGAAAGCCTTCTTTGTTTGCTATGCTCCACTGAAGCTCGAATGTTCTAAAAAGAGCCTGCTCTACAAACAAGCAGCTCTTTTCATCTGCCAGCCAGATCGGCTCGGCCTTTCCTGTTATTCCAGCACCATCCGCAGCGCGGTCAGCACAACCCCGATAATAAATCCGGTCACTGCGCCGTTGATCCGAATCCACTGCAGATCCTGCCCCACCTTGTCTTCAATTAGCGAGATGAGCGAAGCATTGTCCATTTTATCTACATTTTCACGAACGAGATTCCCGATTTTGGAATGGTTTTTCTCCAGCAGCGTGGTGACGCCTTCTACAATCTTCGTATTCATACCTGTCATTAACGCTTCATCCGCACGCAGATCAGCCAGAACTTTCTCAATCGCAGTCAGTGCATACGTATCTACGTAACGACCATCCTCCATCGCCACCAACGCTTTATCCCGCATCTCAGTGAGTTTGTTCAGCACGGTTTCCTCGGCATTCCAGCCATCCAGCAGATTGTTCTTCCAGCCGTTAAGGCCATCCTGCACAGCTTCACTCACCGCAAGACGCATCGCCTGCGTACGCAGCATATTCAGCACTTTGTAGCGCAGCGCACTGCCTTCCCGTTTCATATCCTCTACCCGGTCAAAAAGATATCCTTGAATAATGCTGCCCAGACGGTCTTCATTCAAATAACCCATAAACGCGTTCATCGCAAACTGCATGAGTCCGTTCATCTGGATACCACTGATCGCTTTCATGCCGCTTTCACCGAGGAACATAACGGTTTCCGGCTGTACGAGCCACTCTTCCGCCTGCTTGAGCGCATAATCCAGAGCCTGAGCATCATATCCTCGCTCCGTGACCTGTACTGCGGCCCGTTCCAGAATAGGCCCCAAGTCAAACGCCCCGGCCTGTGACTTGATCTCTTTGGCAACCATCGGAGCAATCTGCTCCAGCGGCAGTCCTGCCAAAATGCGTTTGCACAGCGTATCGATCATCGTTTTGATGCCGTCACTGTGCAGCTCCCGACCTAGTGTGTCCAGTACAATCTCAGCTGCTTTGAAGCCAGCAATTTTCTCTGTGATGCTGTCCTTGTTCAGCAGATTATTCTCAACAGCAGAGACCAGACCCTCTGTCATCTTGTCCCGGTTTTTAGGCAGCAGTGCCGTATGGGGAATTGGAATACCAAGCGGATGGCGGAATAGTGCCGTTACTGCAAACCAGTCAGCAAGTCCTCCTACTAGCCCCGCCTCAAAAGACCCTACCAGAAGTTTACCTACGGGAACCCCCTGAAATGGCAAGGATGCCGCGAAGCCGGCACCCATAATAACGAGAGACCAGGCTGCTGCTGTTTTGGTTTTTTTAGGTTTAGCCATCATTCATCTTGCTCCTTTATCATTCATCTTGCGGCACGGGTTGTCACCGAAATAACCGCATCTTGTCAGTTAGGATTATGTAAAAGCTTCCTGCCGCTCGACTGGACAGATCTCGATTCATGAAGAGCCGTTGTACCGAGTACGCTTCATTCTTTTTCTCATATACTTCATCTTATCACCCGGAAGCGCTAAAACCAAACCTGCGGCTGCCGAAAAAGGATAAAACAGGAGTCTTTTCCCCTGTGGCCTTACTATGCTTTTTCAAGTGCAGGTAAACTTTAGTATAATAAGGGAGGACAGGCCGGTATACATACGATTGGCTGCCAGGCTACAGGGTAATAACTTCCCGATTGCAGGGTAATAACATTATGTTGAACCAAAGAATCAAAGGAGGAATGACAGATCATGAAACACGTTCAGGACACAACAACACTTAATAACGGGGTCAAAATGCCTTGGCTTGGGTTTGGCGTATTCAAGGTGAAGGATGGAGACGAGGTCGTAAACGCTGTAAGAACAGCGATAGAGGCTGGATATCGCAGCATTGATACCGCCAAAGTATACAATAACGAAGCCGGTGTCGCGCAGGGTATTCGTGAAACCGGTGTTGCCCGTGAGGATCTGTTTATTACAACCAAGGTATGGAACAGTGACCAGGGGTATGAAAGCACGCTCGCTGCCTTCGAAGACAGCATGAAACGTCTGGAGCTTGATTATCTTGATCTCTACCTGATTCACTGGCCTGTCAAAGGCAAGTATAAAGATACCTGGAGAGCATTGGAGAAGTTATATAAAGAAGGACGTGTACGCGCCATCGGCGTGAGCAACTTCCAGATTCATCATCTGGAGGATCTCTTGATGGATGCAACCGTAAAACCTGCTGTCAATCAGGTTGAGCTTCATCCGCTGCTCACCCAGACAGAGCTGCGTGAGTACTGCAGCAAACACGAAATCCAGATTGAAGCCTGGTCTCCGCTCGGACAAGGCCATCTGATGGAGCATCCTTTACTTCAGGACATTGCTGCCAAGCATGGCAAGTCTCCGGCACAAGTCATTCTGCGTTGGGATCTTCAGAACGGCATCGTGACTATTCCGAAATCGGTAACGCCTGAGCGTATACGTGCCAATACCGAGCTGTATGACTTCGAGTTAACTGCTGAGGACATCGAACAAATCAACAGCCTGAACGAGAATAAACGTTTTGGTGCCGATCCCGACAATTTTAATTTCTAAATTATAATGATGTGATAGATTTTATAATCTCAGATGTTAATTACACCCGCCTTCCTTTCTGTAAGAGCGGGTGTTTTTTGTATGTTATCTGCCCTGTCATAGCAGAATATAGCAGAACTCTTCAAAAGATGATGTGCCTTCATCTGATTCGAGATTTTATTTTTTTGTCAGAATAGAACAATTTCGTCCGCTCATCAGTCTAACGAACCCCTACTCTACGGCAAAATTGAACCACTGCTCGGTATTAAACCTCGTAATCCAGAGATGAGATATGAAGGCATCGGCTTTTTGAAAACCATTGAATATTTTAATCAAAAATAAGCTTAGAAGGAGAGTGACTTGAATGCGTATAAAAGAGGTTAACTTGTTCACAGATCAAATTGAGGACATGAAGGAGTTTTACGGTACGTTATTGGAGTTGGCGCTGCTGGAGGAGAGTACATCGTCGGTATCGTTCCGCGTAGGAGATTCCATCCTTGGATTACAGGAGGCTTCTGGTCAGGAAAAGCCCTTCTATCATGTCGCTTTCACGATTCCAACAAATAAACTCGCTGAAGCCAAGAAGTGGATTCAAGCTCGAAACATCTCTTTGCTTTCCAAGGACGATAAGGATGATTTCTATTTTCCCTACTGGGATGCAACAGCTTGCTATTTTTATGACCCAAGCGGTAATTTGATGGAGTTGATCGCTCACCATTCGTTGGAAAATGCAGTCGAAGATGCCTTTGATTCCAGGCAGCTGCTATGCATTAGCGAGATTGGTCTGCCTGTGGATGACGTTCCTGACACCATAAGCCAAATGAAGGGACAGTATCACCTTGAACCCTTTGCCGGGGACGGAAAACAATTTGCCCCGATTGGTGACGAAGAAGGCATGTTTATTATCATCGACAAAGAGAAGGCCTGGTTCCCCGACGGGCGTATGCCTGGTGTTTTTGCCACTGAGGTAAAGGTTGCAACGGGGCGGACTGGGAGCATTTCGTTACAGAATGGTTTGTACTCAATTGTTTCGATTTAATTTGGAGAGCCATGTGCTAACTATATCGTAAACAACTGGCTATTTTCACAGTCGAAAAAGGGGGGCCTGATGACATAATTGTCTTCGTGTCCCTAATTTTGTCTTGATGAAATTGAATATCCGAACATATTTAGCTTATCTCTATTAAATGCGTGTATTCCCAAATACGTCCTTCATCTTCATTAATACCATAATCCGCTGGTTCATTTACATCATATAAAATTCTAGCCCACATTAGCCCCTCTATTGGGTCAACAGCGCTACTAAATTCCTTACCATAGCACCAATATTCTCTTAGTTCTTCACCATCCCACAGTTCTTCGCATCTATAAAGTAAATAACGCGCTCCTCGCTCAAAAATCCCGATTCAGATGTCGAACATCTGGAATCGGGATTTTTATTTAGAGTGCGGAATATACTTACCCTTTGGACACCAGCTTGAAATCATCAAAGTGAAAACCTGGTGCAACGACACAAGTGACCAGTACCGGTTCATCACCTAGCGGACGTGCGGTCTGCCATACTCCCGCAGGAACAAGCACCTGCGGAGATTGTCCTGCCGCGATATCCATACCGAGAACAAGCACTTCCTCATTCTCAGGGTTCTCACCGCTGCCGCCCAATTTCAACTCAATTGGACTGCCGCTATGCCATAACCACAGCTCGTCCGACAGCACGGTGTGCCACTCGGAGATTTCATGAGCATGCAGCAGGAAATACGTTGAACTTGCTGAGAATCGCGGACCCGAATATGCATCTGGCAGAACGGATTGCGGAATTTGATATGATGCCTTCCAAACTTCCTTATACCAACCACCTTCAACGTGCGGCTGCATATCAAGTGCAGCGACGAGCGGTGATAATTCATGTGTTGTCATAACGTCTTTCCTTCCTTCCAACTCATTTTCGAGGGGCTCCCGATCTGGAGTCTGACCTCGTTCTCCTTACTCTAAAACAACATTCCCGATTTGTCACCTTGACAACCAGCTTCCTTACACTCGCAGCCCTTATCCATAAGCTGTCAGGCTTCACCTACTCACCATTTTATTTTCGTATCACAAAATTCATGCATCTTCCAATGATAGCGTTTACAAAAATATGAATTTTCCGTTATGATATGGATATCCACCTAAGAAGCGACTTGAACCCTGAAGTAGAGAGGAGCTGCATAATGAGTCTCATCGAAGATCGGATTGGACCCAAATATCGAATCGGTGAATACGCTTTTACCATTGAACATATGCGAAGACATGACGGCAGCGCAATGCCGCAGCCTCATGCCCATCCTTTTTACGAATTATATTATCTGCTTGAAGGAGAACGGGTCTACTCCATGAATGGACAGATTCTGCCTGCACGCAAAGGTGATCTTGTGCTTATCAACCCGCATGATGTACATACCACCTCCAAAGGTAACAAGCCTGGCTTCGAGCGGATACTCGTCGGATTTTCTCCTGCTTTTGCCACAGGCATGGAGCTGGGAATCTGCGGTCTGCTGCCATTCGAATGCTCCAGTCTGCTGCGCCTTCCCGAGTCCGATCAGCCTGAAATTGAACGTATTCTGTGGAAGATGCTGCAGGAGTGTAAGGAACGGCGGCCGCACTACGAGATTGCTGTCCGAAGCCTGCTGGCTCAGCTGCTTATTCTGATCCACCGAGTTCAAGCCGTTATACGAGAAGCTAATCCAGGCTCCCTGCACCCGATGCAGGACAAGATCAGTGAGATTGTAACCTATGTAAACCAACACTATACGGAACCCCTTACCCTGGAAGGTACGGCAGCCCGCTTCTATATCAGCCCTTCATATCTGAGCCGAATGTTCAGCCGTCTTACGGGGTTTCGATTCAGTGAATACCTGCGGATTGTGCGCGTGCGTGAGGCACAGCGAAGACTGCTTTCAACACAAGAACGTGTACAATTCATAGCCGAGAAGGTTGGCTTCGAGCATACAGCCCATTTTAACAAAACATTCAAACAAGTCACCGGAACAACGCCGCTTCGTTATCGCAAGGAACATCGATGAACGGCACATCATCTAAAGAACAAATCAAAAGGACAGCCGCGCTCCAGCTGGCCCCGCTTTCCACTATCGGAGAAGCGATCCCACTTCTGGAGCTGCGGCTGTTTATTTATAACGATGAAGCATTTATCTGCGAATGATAACGCCATTTCGTACTTCCGGCCCCACCGAGATCTGCCGGCCATCAGTATCTGCATCCGCTTCCCGGCATACAATACCTGCAGAATCCAGCCCGGTAACCAGCAGCAGCTTGCCATCAGCTCCCATTCCGCGAATGCCCTCCAATGCCGCACCCTTGCAATTATGCAGATGAATGAGCGGGCCTTCCGTAATACGTGCCTGAAGATTCGTAATCTGCAAATGTTTCGCCTGAGCACACTGGACACCGGTGCGAGCTTCAACGCTATAACCTTCAATGCTCACACTGTCCAGAGGCATCTCAGGCAGACCGCTGACAAACAGAGCTGTATCGGCACCAGCACAGACCACTTCCGAGATTCGAATGTCTCTAAAGACCGGTGTCTCCTCACTAACCTCCTGTGCCAGATCACCACCCCGTGCAGACCCTTCCTGATTGGCATAGAAAAAGGAAAACGAGATCGCTTCCATAATGATATCCTTCATATAAATACGCTCGATCTGAATATCTTCCACAATCCCGCCGCGCCCACGTGCGCTCTTGAAACGCAGACCGATATCTGTACCGATAAACGTACAATCCATCACCCGTACATGCCGGACCCCGCCCGACATCTCACTTCCAATAACAAAACCGCCATGACCATGGTACACCGTGCAATCGCGAATTGTGACGTATTCCGACGGCAGTCCAAGCTCACGCCCCTCTGCATCCTTGCCTGACTTCATGCAGATTGCATCATCACCAACATCAAATACACTTTGCTCTACCAGAACATGACGGCAGGATTCAATATCAAGCCCATCCCCGTTCTGGGAAAACCATGGATTTCTTACACTCACATTTCGAATCGTTACATGCTCACAAGCCCAAGGATGCAGATTCCAGGCAGGTGAGTTCTGGAACGTTGGCCCGTCCAGCAGGACCCGTGTGCAACGGCGCAAACTGACCATGTTTGGACGCAGAAAATCCCGAATGCCTTGATATGCAGCGACATCAAGAACCTTCTCCCTGTGCAGCCTCTCGGCAAGCGCTGTACCATCAAGCGCAGATTGTGAAGGCCACCAGATCTGTTCGTCTTCACCAGCCTGTTCTACAACCCCGCCTGAAGCAAGCAATCTCTTCCACTGGGAAGCCGTCATTTTGGAGCGTTTAACCGGACGCCAGGCTTCACCGCCCCCATCCCATACGCCTTCCCCGGTAATCGCAATATCTTCGAGTCCGTCGGCATCAATGGGAGATTGACAGCGTACAGCCTGCCAGCCCTCAAAGCTTGATGCAATCAGCGGATATTGGTCAAAATTCCGACTGAAGGTGACCAGTGCCCCGGCCTCTACGTGCAGTTCAATCCGGCTGCGAAGCACAATAGGACCGGTAAGCCACACTCCAGCAGGAATGATAACTCGGCCTCCACCCGCATCGGCACATGCAGCTATAACGAGGCGAAATGCCTCTGTATTATCCGTAACGCCATCTCCAACAGCACCATACTCCGTAATGTGATACTCACGTTCAGGAATAACAGGCAGTGTCACTTCATAAGCCTGAATATCAGACACGCTGCCTGATCCTGCTGACTTTGGGGATTGATATATGTTCATGGTGCATAATCATCCTCTCTACTGTGGTTATCTCGTTCCATCATATCAACGGCATGCTGGTGCAAGGTTGAGCTTTTTTGCCATGTACAGGGTGAACTTGATGTTATTTGTTATATATCTTCCTTTCTGATTAAGAAAAGGGACACCAACTAAAGTATACAATATACTCAAATTCCAATGTTTGTAATTCATTTAGAACTATTGATTCATTTTTCTGCCAAGATTCGTCACAAGTCTTCTGTTTACCTAACACATATATAACGTAATTAATGGCTATAGCCCTATAAAAACCATTACTTATGTCATGTTTTATCACAGACTAATTGCTATTGGCAGGATGACTATGTATGATTAAATAACTACTTTGCAATATTTCCTGTTTATTCCTTTTACTATCCGTTGTAGAAAGGGTGTGTGTTCTTGATTGAATTCAAAAGTGTCCAAAAGCATTTTGGCCATTTCCACGTCCTCAAAGATATTCATCTTCGCATCGAAGAAGGGGAGGTCGTGGTCATTATCGGACCCTCAGGCTCTGGCAAAAGCACACTGCTCCGCTGTATCAACCGACTGGAAACCATTAGCGACGGCGAGCTCATCGTCAGCGGCATTCCCTTACATCAGAAAAAGGTGGATATCAACCTCTTCCGCCGCGACATCGGCATGGTGTTTCAACATTTCAATCTATATCCCCACAAAAAAGTCATCGACAACATTACTCTTGCACCCATCAAAGTACGCAAACAACCCAAAGCCCAGGCAGCAGCAACAGCCATGAAATATCTGGAGCGTGTCGGCATTGCCGATAAAGCAGACAGCTACCCTTCCCAGTTGTCCGGTGGACAGCAGCAGCGTGTAGCCATTGCGAGAGGGCTCGCGATGGAGCCCAAAATTATGCTTTTTGACGAACCCACGTCAGCCCTTGATCCCGAGATGATCGGGGAGGTGCTTGATGTCATGCGTTCCCTTGCCCATAACGGTATGACGATGGTTGTGGTTACACACGAGATGGGCTTTGCCCGTGAGGTAGCCGACCGGGTTATTTTCATGGACGAGGGCCGGATTGTGGAAGAAGCCTCCGCGGCGGAGTTTTTTGACAATCCCAGAGAAGAAAGAGCACAGCAGTTCCTTAGTCGTCTGATCCATCATTAATTTTCTGTTCATCAGAATTTCAATCTTGTTTCACAGATTTTAATCTAATTTCGAAAGGGGTCTTATACGGATGAAACTGAAAAATATATTGAAATGGCCGTCTTTGACGTTGATGATGCTTCTGATGCTCTCCCTTATTCTGTCAGGCTGTAACTCTGGCACAGATACACCTTCTGCAAGCGGCGGGGACGATGCACAAGCGAAAGGAACGATCGAACAGATCAAGGAACGAGGCAAGCTCATTGCAGGTGTAAAATACGACACCAAATTGTTCGGGCTCAAAGATCCGGCGAGCGGGAATGTGGAAGGCTTCGATATTGATATAGCGAAGGCGCTGGCCAAGCAGATCCTCGGAGATGAAACGAAGGTGGAGCTGAAGGAGGTCACATCCAAAACACGTATTCCGATGCTGCAGAACGGAGATATCGACATTATCATTGCTACGATGACCATCACGGATGAGCGTAAGGAGCAGGTCGATTTCAGTGATGTATATTTTGAGGCAGGACAATCTTTGCTGGTGAAAAACGACAGTGACATCGTCGGGCTGGAGAGCCTGGATGGCGTAAAGGTGCTTGCCGTGAAAGGTTCCACGTCGGCACAAAACATTCGTGAAAAGGCACCGAAGGCCGAGGTGCTGGAGTACGACAACTACCAGGATGCCTTCACCGCACTGAAAGCAGGTAAAGGCGAAGCCCTGACAACCGACAATATCATTCTGATCGGTATGCAGCAGTCAGACAACAATTACAAGCTGGTTGGCGGCAATTTTACCAGTGAACCGTATGGCATGGCAATCCGTAAAGGAGACACGGCCTTTGTCGAAGAGGTTAACAAAATGCTGAAAGAACTGAAGGACAGCGGCGAGTATGACACGCTGCATGAGAAGTGGCTCGGCAGCAAGCCTGAGTAACGTTTTTAAACTGGAAGAACGGGGGCTCTTGTTATGGGCACATTGGATTTTAGCGTACTGTTCAGGCACTCCGACCGGTTTATTGAAGGATTTCTGAATACGATTCAAGTAAGTGTGATGGCCCTGATTGGCAGCTTTGTGCTGGGAGCCATTCTAGCGATCTTTCGCATCTCGCCAGTCAAACCTTTGAACTGGTTTGGTACTGCCTTTGTTGAGTTTATCCGCAACATTCCTTTGCTGCTGGTTGTGTTTTTCTTCTATCTTGGGCTGCCTTCGCTGGGTATATCTCTGGATGGATTTGTGGCAGGCACACTGGGGTTAACGATCTACACAGCTGTTTTCATCGCGGAAGCGATTCGGGCAGGTATTCAGACGGTGCCGAGGGGGCAGATGGAAGCGGCACGCTCCTCCGGGCTGTCCTATATCCAGGCCATGAACCTGGTCATTCTGCCGCAGGCCATCAAAATTGTACTGCCCTCCATCGGCAATCAATTTATCAATCTGGTCAAAAACTCTTCCATCCTGGCGGTTGTAGCCGGTATGGACCTGATGTATTTTGCCGACATTGTGAACTCGGATACGTTCCAGCCGTTAAGTGTATATACCATTGTTGCCTTATTCTATCTAACGCTGACCTTACCGCTCAGCTTTCTGGTGCATTATATGGAACGCAGATTTGGACAGAGTGATGCAGAGGCACGCAAACCCAAAGGCAAGCCTGGCAAGAATAAACCCGCCGGGCAGGTTACGATGTAGGATGAATGGGTCGATGATGAATAAGGCGATGAGGCTAAATCGAGGATGATTGTGGGTCTTTAGGCTGGCGCCTGCTTCCGATCTTAGGTTGCTACGATTTATCGCACAGCGTGCAGCTTCCGGCATGCACTGTCCTGTTTCATAACAAGGGTGATCAATCATTGGACATCGTTTATCAACTCCATCACTGAACAGCATGTTTCGAATCATCTTTGACTCATCTTAGGCCTATCTTTGGCTCATCTTTGACCCATCTTTGACCCATCTTTGACTCATCCAAGTGAATGTCTCTATATACCGTTCATCCGCTGCAATCTGTTGAATTACGTTTCGCCATTGGGACTTTCGCTTTGGCACTCATTGAAATTGATATCGCTCACCGAAGGAGGCATCTGATGTATGGATTTCAGCGGGGCCTATGAATGGCCTAACCTTCGTTTCCTGCTGCAAGGATTTTGGGTGACCCTGCAAGTCGCGGGGTTATCCATTGTGTTCAGCTTTATACTGGGTACACTGCTCGGAACGCTGCGTTACACACGTATTCCCGTCCTCTCACAGATTGTCGCTGTCATCGTGGACACCATTCGGAACCTGCCATTGCTGCTAATCATCTTTTTTATCCATATCGTACTGCCTCAGCTTGGTATCAAAATGCCAGCTTTCTGGTCCACAGTCGTGGGACTAAGTCTGTTTGAAGGCGCCATGATCGCAGAAATTGTGCGAAGCGGACTCAAGTCAGTAGAGCGCGGTCAAGTGGAAGCTGCCCGTTCCTCCGGACTGAGCTACATGCAGACACTCAGCGCTATCATTATGCCACAGGCTCTGCGCCGCATGTCTCCGCCAATGGTCAGCCAGTTCATCTCACTGCTCAAGGATACGTCACTGGCCATCATTATCTCCTTGCCGGAGTTGATGCGCAATGTGCAGATCCTTGGTGGTCAAAGCTTCGATTACATTATCCCGGCGTTGCTGCTGGCAGCAGTGCTTTATTTCATCATCAACTACTCCCTCTCCATCGTTGCAAGAAGGCTTGAAGCACGTATGAACTAGTGAGAAAGGAGAGGGTGATAAGGCAAAGTAAATAGGGATATGTGGAAGTGAGGGCGGATATGTGAGAAACGGAATGTGTGAACAGGGAAGCGAAATATGTGAAAGTGGATGCGGCGAAAAGTGAAACTTGTTAGCTCGATGATGGCATATGGCTGGCAGGCTGGAATTCTAACGATTCGAGATGACCTTATTTAGCCCGTTTGCAGGTGTTTTGAAATCTAACGATTCGTACAAAGCTTATTTTGCTGATTATCCCCATTTCACAGGAGTTTCGGCCACTTTTCAGCGAAATAACGTTGCTAGGAATCGTTAGATTTTTTATGCCCATTTTTTTGCCCAAATAAGGCTTCTGGGAATCGTTAGCGTTCCGCTACTCCCACTGGTTGCCACTGGTTGTCTCGTTCTTTGTTTCTTTCATTCCTTCTCTCTTTGTTTCTTTCATTCCTTCGTTCTCTGCTTCTTCCTCCCTTCGTTTTCTGCTTCATTCATTCTTTCTTCTTTGCTCATTCATTCCTTCGTTCGTTCCTTCCTTGATCCATTCCTTCATTCCTTCATTCCTTCATTCCTTCATTCCTTCATTCCTTCATTCCTTCATTCCTTGATTCTTTACCTCGTCCTCCCTCAGTTCCTCCCGCCTCTCACCATTCCACACCACTCCTCATGTTTATCCCGTTTTCATCCCGCTCTCATCTCGTTCTTACCTCGGATCACTACAACTCGCATCGCTATAACTCGCATCGCTATAACTCAGATCGCTGCACCACTTCGTCGCAGCTCCGTCTGCAACAACGATATGGGCAGCATTGCAGGAGCAAGCTTCAGCTTTACTGCCAAAGCAGCCGCTGTGCCCGCGGCCTCTCCTGTTGCCATGCAGCTTGGGGTCAGTCTGGTGGTCGCATGGGCCTCATGTGTCGTAGAGATACAGCGTCCTGCAGCCAGCAGATTACTTATATTTTGCGAGAGGAGACAGCGATATGGAATGTCATACGCTCCGTCACTCTGGATAAACGCCGCTGTCACACCTTGCCCGGATGGATCATGAATATCAACAGGATAGCCACTTCTGGCGATTACATCGTTGAACTTCCGCCCTGTAACTACATCCTCCTGCGTCAGCGAATAATGCCCGATCACACGCCTGGATTCCCGAATACCAATCTGTGGTGCAACAGCAGAGATGGAAGCCCGCTCAAACCCCGGAACGTCACGGCGCAGAAACTCGGCAATCAGTAACACCTGCTTTCGTCCTTCCTGCTCTGCCAATGTCAAATCCATAACATCTGTTGCGTTCAGCCCCTGCACCCGGGTGCAGTTAATTAATACCTCATCTTCAGCTGGGCCGGTAAAAAACAACACCTGATCGCGTTGGATCGGCACCGCTGCTTTCTTCCAATGCGAGTAGAAGCCGCTCACACCCGTTAACGGGATCGTGTCCAGCTCGGCAAAGGGCGTTTTCTCATAAAAATCCTCAGGATGCTCCTGCATGTACTGCTTCACACGCTCAAGATTTACACCGCGCATGCGAAATTTCATGGTCATCGGCTGAGACTGACTGTCCGTATCCCGTCCCTGTGCGACCGCAGCTCCAGCCAGGTAGGCCACATCCGCATCACCACTCGCATCAACAAATACATTTGCCTGAAGCTCCAGCTGACCCGATTTACTCGTCACTCGCACAGCTTCTATACGGTCATCTGCCACAGCAACGCCATCCACGAAGCTGTGCAGCAACAGCCGCACACCCGCTTCCTTCAGCATCTCTGCCGCAACCACCTGATAGACTGCCGGATCATAGGGTGTCACAGTATGCACAAAACCAACCGTATCCCGCAGATGCCCCGGCGAACCTCCGCATGCCTGCAAGCGGTCTACAATCTCCTGGGCAATCCCCCGAATGACCTGCTCACCCTGCTCGGTATGAAACGTCATCCATGGATAAACCATAGCGGCCGTTGACATCCCGCCTACGAAGCCGTAGCGTTCTACCAGCACAACGCGAGCCCCCTGCCTTCCTGCGGCAATCGCCGCCGCTATTCCTGCTGGACCTCCGCCAACGACGACGACATCCGCTGTCTCCCTTTTTAAATGCTTATGCTCACCCATATGTTATCTCCCCTTTCCGCTTCTACTTCTACTTCTATTTCTACTCTTACTTCTCAATTTTTACTTTCTTCTTCCCCTAATCCCCACTCTCCAATTCCTACTTCCACTTCTTCCAATCCACTTTCATCAATTCTGTCATCTCACCTATTCCTTCAGCCCCGTCATCGCCACACCCTCAATGAAACGCCGCTGCGCCAGGAAAAATACGATCAATAGCGGCACGGTCGCCATCACCGTAGCACTCATCAAATACTGCCAGGCTGTGCCCACCTCATCCGTAAACAGGGACAACCCCAGCGGCAGCGTCATCAGCTCTCTCGAATTGATAAAAATCAACGGATCAAAGAATTCATTCCAGCTCGTCACAAATGTAAAAATAGTCAGCGTCGCCATCCCCGGCTTGGCCAGGGGCAGCATAATCTGCGCGTAAATCCGGTACCGACTGCAGCCGTCAATCATGGCCGCTTCCTCCAGCTCGGTAGGTACCGTTATGAAGAACTGCCGCATCACAAAGATGCCAAATACACCCCCAGCGCCAAAGATCGGCAGTAAAATCAGCGGAAGATGTGTATCAATCCACCCCAGCTGCCGCATAAACAGAAACATCGGAATCGCCGTTACCTCATGCGGAATCATCATTGCACTCAGCAGGATGAGAAAGACCACATTCCGTCCCTTAAACGGAATCTTGGCAAAGGCATAACCCGCAAGGGAGGCAAAAAACACCGTCCCAAGTACCACTAAGGCAGAGATATACACGCTGTTCCCGTAAAAACGGTGAAATGGAATCAATCGAAACACATCGGTATAATTCTGAAATTGCAAACTGTCCGGTATCCACTGCGGCGGATAGGTAAATATGTTTTGCGGTTCCTTGAGGGATGTCGAGATCATCCAGATCAATGGAACAATCATGATCAGCGAAACTGCCGTCAGTATCAAATAGGTGCCAACAGCAGCCCCCAACCTCCGGCCTGTCAAACTAGGCATCGCCTTCACCAAATACCCACCTCTTTCGGAGCTGCCATTGCAGCAGCGTCAGAATCAGGACAATCAGGAACAGCACATATGCAAGGGACGAGGCATAACCGAATTGAAACAGCTTGAACGCTTTTTCCCAGATGTAATAGACCAGAACCTTCGTGCTGTTGCTTGGCCCGCCTTGGGTCATCACATAGATCTGTCCAAATACCTTGAGCGACCCAATGACAGTCATCACCACGGTCAGAAATACGGTCGGCGTAATCATAGGCAGGGTGACGTTGAAAAAGGAAGCCCTTCTGCCCGCGCCATCCAGTGTCGCCGCTTCATACAGAGAACGTGGGACTTGCTGAAGGGCTGCAATAAACAGCACCATGTTCAGACCGACATTTTTTAGCACACTCGTCACAATGACCGCAGGCATCGCCAGGTTCGGATTGTACAGCCAAGCAGGGCCTTTAATGCCCATCATCAGCAATAGCTGATTGATTAGCCCCGATTCTGTCGCGTACATCAGCTTCCACACGATGGCCCAGACAATTAATGACGTCATCACCGGGACGAAAATGGCCGTTCTGAACAGGCCGATCCCTCGAATGCTTTTGGATAAGAGCAGGGCGAGCAGCAAAGCGAGTACGATATTCAGCGGCACCAGACCTGCCGTAAAGTAAACCGTATTGCCAAGCACTTCCCAGAACATGGCGTCTGTCATAATAGCCCGGTAATTGTCCAGTCCGATAAAATGATGATCCCCGAGCAGCGGCCAATCCGTCAGGCTCATATAAAAAGCAAGCCCCATCGGAAACAAGAGCAGCAGGGTAAAGCCCAGCACCATCGGTGAAATAAACAGCCAGCCGGCAATCTGCGCCTCTCTGGCAAGCGGCCCTCCGCGCCTCAGCTTGTTAGAGCGGCTCACGTCCCGTCCCTCCCTGAACCTGATCTGTCCGAAAATTCCACACGATCAGAAGAAAGCTCCGTAGGATCAGAAGGGTCCATATGTCCAGTAAAAGATGATTTTGGGCCAGAATGGCCAGCAGCCAACGATTCAGAAACAGACTGTTCCGATCCCGAAGGTCCCTTTTGCCCCAGACGATCTATCGCATTGCGGAAGCTGCTCACGGCTCTGCGCAGCTGATCCTCCGTCTTACCTGTGACAATGGCCCCGAGCATAATAGCCTTGATGCCGCTATGATGAAGCACGGGCACATCCTCCGATACCAGCTTGCGCTGGGAAGGAACCAATACCGGAACCCCAGCCTTCAGGACAAGCTGCCGATAGTGAAGCACATCCGCGAAGCTTAGCGGCGTGCCGTATTCTTTTCCCGGTACAATCGAGGCTTCCAGCGCAGTGAAACCGAAGTGCGCAGCCGATTCCACCAGAGACACATCATAAGCATCGTTAATGGCAAACGTAGCTTCCAGCCCCGGATCATGCAGCATAAAGGACGGCAGATGATGCGCATAGATCGAATAAAAGTCAAAACCCAAACCGGCCAGGCGCTCCACATCCTCCCTGCGTGTTCCTTCAATGCTTCCTGATGGCACAACGCCGAACGGCCCTCCGAACTCTGAACGGATTGCACGAAATATGTCAGTGTATTCATCCAACGGACCAAAATAGTTTCCACTGGCGCGATGTCCCACATTATAGTGCACCTTCAGTGCATCCGCGCCTTCCTCCAATGCTGCCCGCGCCAGTGTGAGATCATTCCCGGGCAGACTGACGATGAGCGACAGCGTTTTTTCATCCAGCATCGTCTGTAATCGCGCCGTCTTTGAAATATCCTCTCTATCCCAGAGATGACCTGCCTTCTGCGAATCCTGCATAACCTTGCACCTCCTATGCCTGTTTCATCTCCTGTGTCTGTCTCGTTTTCTGTGTCTGTCTCATCTTCAGTGTCTGTTCCGTCCTCTGCGGCAGCTGTATCTTTTGCATAACAGGCGCCGGGCTTTGTCCGCTCGGGCCGCTCTTCACTTTCCTTTTACGATCTGTTACGATCTGTTACGACTTCTACGGTCTGTTACGATCTGTTCATCTCTCCACGATATCCTGCTTGTTATCCCCTGTTACGGTTGTTGGTTTGGTTGGTTGTTGTTTGGTTGGTTGTTGGTTTTGTCCGGGTAATGTGTCGTTACATCTATGACTTATCACTGCTTTCTTGGCCTTTTCAGGGCTGTAGTATTTGCTGTACTTCTGCTTGCATCTGCTTGAGATTATCCTCGGGAGCCGCTGTCCGAGCAAACAACCGATCAAATCCCTGCAGTACCGCATTATCAATATCCTGCCAGCGAATATGCCCCGGAATCAGCCGCGCTTTTGGCATCTCATCAATAACAGCCTGCACGATATGCTCCTTGCTCGGATTGTTTGGCTGCTGGATGAAGGCGTCGGAGTTCAGCACCGAAGTACGCGCAGGCACAAAATACGTCGCGGTGGCCTGAGTGCCCTGTTCACTGGCAAAATACTTCAGCAGCTTCTTCGTCTCCTCCGGGTGTTTGCTATCGTTAAACATCGCATACCCCGCCTGCCCCAGCATCGGTACACTGCCCTGTGAGCCGGACGGCATAGGTGCAATGCTCCATTCGAAATCCTTGATCTCCCTTGCTTTGGACACATAACTGTAGTTATCGAAGAACATGCCCACATTACCAGCATCAAAGCTCACCTGCTCTCCCGCTTTCGGGTGGGATTCGTCGGTAAACATCATACGCTCCAGCATGGCAAAGGTCTGTACACCGTACTCATCATTCCAGGTAAACGCTGTCATATCCTCATTAAATGGCCCGCTTCCATTCGACCAGGAATAAGAGGAAAGCACTGCCCAAGTCTTCCAGTCCCGAAAAAAGTTAGCCCCATAGATGCGATTCGCCGCATCCTTGCTGGTAATCGCTTTGGCAGATGCCTCAAACTGCTCCCACGTCCACTCTCCTTTGGCAGCCAGCGTGTTCGGATCGGTCAGCCCGGCCTTGTCAAACAGCGTTTTATTATAAAACATCACCACCGGCGGTGTGGAAAACGGCAAGCCTAACAGTTGATCTCCCTCACGGAAGAGATCCAGCGTGCTGGGAATATAATCGTCCAGCTTAAATTGTGCATCATCCTTGAATGCCGACACGTCGGCCAGGATGTGATTGGCCTTGAACTGTGGTATCATGCGTTCCGATACCCAGGCCAGATCGGGAAGCGAACCCCCGGCGGCAAGCACTGAGATTTTCTGCTGATAATCGGCAAAGGGTACAGATTCCATCGTCACCTTGATGCCCGGGTTTTCTTTTGTAAAACCATCGATCAGCTTGTTGTACACATCAATGTGTGCCTGGTTGCCCCACATCATGAACTTCAGCTCTACCTTGTCGCTCTCTCCGCCAGAGGCGTTAGAGTTACCCGCCTTTTCGCCGCTTGTGCACCCGATCAGCGCGGTAATCATAAGTAAGAGAATCAGCGTCAGTCCTGCTTTTTTCATGGAAATCCCCCTTATGGCGTTATAGTATTCCTGTGCCACCCCAGTATATCGAAAGCGCTGCTTGCTCCTAAATCACGTCAGTTGCAGAAATGGTACGGAATTTAAAGAGGTTTTTTCGTGCTGTATCCATCACGATACTCCCCTGCCGTACACCCCATCTGCTGCTTGAACACGAGCATGAAATGCTTTGGACTCTGGTATCCGGATAACCGGGCAACGTCATAGATTTTGAGCCCGGTGTTGACCAGCAGCCATTTGGCTCGCTCCATTCTTGCCTCCGCAATATATTCCGAGTAGTTGATGCCTGTCTCGGTTTTAAACAGCTGGCTCAGATAGGTCGGGTTCAGGTTGACCAGCGCAGCCATCGTCTGGAGCCGCAGATCACCATCGGGGTGCTGATGGATATGCTCCTTCACGCTGCGAATAATTTTGCGAGGTTCCCCGTGATCCGGCTCTGCTGTGCCAGAGGATTCTGGTATGGGAAGTGTAGAGCGGCCGTATTTACGGTCGAGCAGCGATTGCATTTTTTGCACACATTTTACCAGCTCATGACGTTCGATTGGCTTCAGCAGATAACTTAATACCCCGTGCTCCATCGCTTTGCGTGCATATTCAAACTCCCCGTACCCACTGATGATAAGTATCAGCAGATCAGGGTACATCTCTCTTGCCAGCGAAACCAGCGTCAATCCATCCATCTCGCGCATGCGGATATCGGTGATTAATACATCGGGCACTTCGCAGCGCAGCACCTGCAGCGCCTCGGCCCCGCTTGCCGCTTCCCCCACCACCTCAAACTGAGGTGAGGCCTGTACTATCAGCTCCCGCAATCCCTGACGGATCATCGTCTCATCTTCGACAAGCAGCACTTTATACATCTGTTCTAATCCCCTTTCGGTTGAAGGTGAATGGATAATGTCACAACCAGCCCTTGTCCAGGGCTTCCATCAACACTTAGTCCGCTGTCTTCCCCATAGATCAAACGAAGCCTTTGAGCGATATTATGCAGCCCCAGACTATCCCCGGCGTGGCGATGCAAAATAGGATTGCTGGGTTGGGGTTGCTCCATGACCTGTCCAGAGACAGAAGCATTCAAGCGATCCAGCTCGTCCTGCTCCATGCCTTTGCCGTTATCCCGCACACTAATCAGCAGCTCCTGATCAAATAACACCGCAGAAACCCAGATGATGCCGCTCTCGCTACCGCTAGTTGACTTTCCTTCAATCCCGTGGCAGATTGCATTTTCCACCAGCGGTTGCAGCAGCAGCTTGGGGATCGGACAGTCATGAACCTCCTCTTCAATGTCATAGATGATCTCCAGTTCACCGTTGTAACGCACCTGTTGAATTCGCACATAGGCATCGACAAATGCCAGCTCTTCCCGAAGGGGCACCATGCGATCCGCCTTATCTATGGTGTATCGCAGCAGCTTGCCAAGCGCCGTCACCATTGCAGATACCTCGGCATGTCTCTCACGGATAGCCATCATGTTAATAGACTCCAACGTGTTGTATATAAAATGAGGGTTAATCTGGCTCTGCAGTGCCGACAGCTCGGCCTCCCGTTCCTGAATTTCGAGTAAATACACTTCACGGAACAGGCGATGAATCTCCTCCATCATACGGTTAAACCCTCGGCTGATCTGACCAAGCTCGTCATTGCTGTAATGGGCAACCCGCTGGCTGAAATCACCCTGCTCCACACGGATCATGTGATGCTTCAAGCGAATGAGCGGACGGGTAACCCTGTAAGATATCAGCACAGCAAGGGTCGCTACAGCCGCCATACATAACAGCGCCAGTCCCATGGTGAAGGTAAGCATCTCCCTGGATTCCTTCTGTATAACAGCTATGGGCGTCAGGCTGATCACCGACAACCCGGAATACCCAGAAACATGCCTTACATGGAGATAGGACTGTCCATCCAGTTCTACCTTTTGGTCTGCATCATTCTTAAATTTCCCCTGAGATAATAAAGGCCCGTAAGCAAACAGCCCTTCTGTAGAAGCTCGCTCGAAAATAAGACGCTGCTGGCTGTCCACAATCATCAGGCTTGCCTTTTGCTCAAAATTCAGATTGGACAGCAGCTGCCCAAAGGCCTCCGGGCGAATATCAATCAAAATATAACCCAGCCGCCGAAGCGTGCCCGGATCACGCAGCTCTCTACCTACAGTGATGTATTGCACTTCCTGCTCACCTGCGTAATAGCCGGGGACATGCGGAGGAAGCAAGCGCCACTTCCCTTCCGTATCCCTGAGCTCGGCAAACCAGCTCTCCCGGCTCCCGTCCCAGACCGGTTTCACCGCGAGCGAGTCCAGATTGGAGAACAGAATACCGCTGTTGCTCAGCAGATGAATGCCCCGAATCTCCGGGCGGTCATAGGCTTGAGCTGACGTGTACAGCTTCATTTTCAGATAATTATCCGACTTCGCCCACGTCCCCGAACCCATCGGGCCATCGTACTCTCGTAAGATATCAAGCACCGTCTGGTCATAGAGCGGCAAGAGCGACAAACGCTCGAAATCCTTGAGCATCCGGTTCAGATTGGTGTTGATCTGGCGCACCATATCGATGGTGAACTGCTCCGTCTTTCGATCCAGCGTCTGCGAAAAATGCGCGTAGCTCATCGCCCCCTGCAAGCTTAGCGGCAGCAGCGTCAGTGCCAGAAAGAGAAACAGCAGCCTGGAGCGCAGATTCATGCTTTTTCGCATAGAGCTGAAATCAATGAAACCTCGGATAGATCGCAATGCGCATTTGGAGCTGAAAGCATGCTCGAAACAGATAGAACAAAGCCTCCTGACGTAGTCCCGCAGCCTTTTTATCATGTTCATGTATCCCTCCTCGCTGAGTTATTGTATGTGACCTCGCTGTGATTCCATGAGATCGTTCAAACGCTTCATTTAAATAGCTTTATTCCAGAACGAATTGAGGTCATCATATCCAGTGTAGAGTCCTGCTCACTATCCTGTAAGCTCTGGATTTGGTACGAGTTTTCAAGAAAAGATACGGATTGAGGCAGACGCGTGAGGAGTTTGGGGAGAGATTAGTATACTGTTGGAGACAACACTAAAAAGCCGACTGCAAAATTGCAGCCGACTTCCTTCATTACATATGCTAATCGGGCATGTCTTATTGTGTTGTTTTTCTGCAAAACTCTAAGATGAATCTCTTGAATCTTCTAAAACGAGTTGTAACATCAAAAAACCGACTGCATTACGCAGTCGGCTGTCTCTTCATATAACGCTTTTTATATTGAAATCGGTAATATTCATTGATCAATTCATCCAAAACCATGGACTGCTCGAGGACTTTATTATCCTGCATGCCATGATTCTCCGCCAAGCGACGTAACTCCTGTCTATTTCGCTCAATTCGATCTTTGATCTGCATCGGTTCACTCACAGCATGCACCCCCCTCTTTCTTTCTACATCATTTTAGGATACATTGCCAAAAAATTCATATTTTATTCCTTTGCAAAGTCAAATGATTGTTTGCAAGGTAGTTTCATAAAATTTAAATTAATTCAAATCTTCCTATTGTATGATAATCAAAACAAAAAGAAATAGACCGCCCCAGCTAAGGTAATGGTCTATTTCAGCTACCTATGCACAGCCACCGCCCTTAGAAGCGGCTGTTGTAAAGAGTAGGGATATTAGCGCATCCTTGGCTCAATTTTGAGTAGAAGAGAAATGGTATAAGCAAAGAATATCGCCGTCTAAAAGACCTCTATGGCATGAGAGTCCTTTGTTTCTTTAAAGCAATCCATGTTATTAACAGGAAAAACAATGTATACGCTAAGGTAAACAGCATGCTTTTAGTTAAGGAATAAATGTTAGGCATATCGTAGAATGATACAATTCCTCCATAAGCCGTATCTCTAAATAAAATAGGGAGCATTGATTTTTGAATGAATAAAGGTAAATACTGTCCTACAGACCAGCTATGGAACACGGATGATTCAATGGTTGGGTAGATAAAACCAACAATGATGCCCGCCATTAAACTTTTGCTCAAAACGGTGATGCAACCTGCAAACATCCCCCACAATAATAGACTTATAATAGAACCTAGCATTTGTAGAGAATAATCTTTAATCGTTATTATTTTCGTGTTTACTAAATCCATCGGAAGATTAAAAACAGCTGGAGTGACATAGCTGAACATCATTCCAACAAGGATTGTCAGCAACATAAACAAAAGTATAAATGTAAATATAGCCATAACTTTTGCAAGCAGCACTTCTAAACGCGTCAAGCCTTTAACCCATAATTGTCTGAGCGTATAGCTGCGGTATTCTATTCCAAATATCAGCGCACCAATGATAGAGATTATGATTGGTCCCAGGGCATTTACAGAAGCAAGTGAATAGGCTATTGCCATTGTAGGACTCAAGATAAATAACATCGCGGATAAAGAACTGCTGTGGTTCTGAACCGCGGATAAACTCATATGTTTGTTACAAAGAATATCCACTATTATCCATAAACGTTTGGAATGAGTTTTGAAAATTTGATCCGACACTTAAATATGTGTATACAACAAATACCAGGAAGATCACAGTTGACCATATACTGAACGGGTGTTTCAAAAGCTTAATGCATTCATTCGTATAGGATTTAATCATGATTTCCCCCCTCTACAAGCTGATTGTAAATAGATTCCCATTCTTGTACATGATTCAAAGTAATCCATTCGTTAATCGAAATATTTTTTTGGCGTAATGCATCTTGAAAAGACTCAAATGTACAATTTTTATCAAGCGTAATTTTCCAAGAAAAACGATCTAACCTGTTTGCATTCAGTAGTCCATCCAGTTCCAAAAGTTCATTCGTGCTAAGCTCTGCATTTACTTTTATTTGAATTAATTTTGGTTGCACACCATCATTATAATCAGATATATCCAATTCTTTCTCAATTCGTCCATGAATTATCATCCCAAGTCTATTACAGCAATGTTCTATTACATCCCACTCATGACTCGCTATAACAAAACAACAATCTTGATTTGACATATCTTGAATTACTTCGACCAACCTATTATAGGAGTAATGATCGAGTCCATTTGTTGGTTCATCCAAAAGATAAACTTTCGCATTCTTCGAAAGAGCAATAGCTATTCCTAGTCGTTGTTTCTGACCAAAAGACAGCGTCTTCACTTTCTTTTTCATTATTTGTGGTGTAGTCAGATCTAGTTTTTTTAATATTTTCAATGCTCTTTGGGGATCAGGGGATAATAATCGTACATTATCGTTACCCGTTAAATGGGAGTAGGAAGAAGTGGGTTGGAATGACATACTCGTTTGGTTAAATTGTTTTAATTTCTCTTCAATATAGATATTTCCTGAGGTTGGTGAGAGAAGTCCAGCTAAGCTGGATAACAAAGTAGTTTTGCCAGAACCATTGATTCCTACTAATGCATAAACATCACCAGCATTGAGTGAAAGTGAAATATTATTTAGTATCAGATCATTTTTAAATTTGATCTTCAAGTTATCTACTTTCAGAATTCTGTTCATAATAGCTCCTTCCGACTCTGTTTACGGTAACTATACATCCGCTGCAGGTGACCGTTTCACAATTTCTTTAACAGGTGTTCCCAAAGGAAATGATTATCACAGGGATGTACTGAAGAACAAGCCATCACAAAAGCTATAGCGTCTTAGTATAGAACTTATTCTGTTAGATAATTTCCAACTACAAAGAGACCTAAAATCACATATATGGACTTTAGGTCTTTAGCGTTAAATATTTATTAATTATGTTTCTTTTTAGCCTGTTCGTCTCTTCGAATAGCTTCCTCTAAATAATTGCGTGGTGGAAGTTTTTCATTGATGACAAATAAAAAGATGATAATTACTATTAGGAGAGCAATAATGACTATTTGCAATTAAATCTCACCCCTCTAATATTTAAAAGAAACTCCAGTCTGAATTGCAGCATCCTGTTTAACAGTTGGTGTTATTGAAAACGAACCAGTGCCTTTAGCATCAACTCCTAAAGATCCAGAAATCCCAGACTCTGTATGAATATAGTGTCCTGAAAGATCGCCATGTGTAAATGAACTGTTGTTTCTTATCGCTCGATAAAGAACTGTGCCTCTATGATTTTCATATCTATGCTGTTTACCATTAACGAGACTAGCAGAATCGTTTTGTAAAGGAAACTCAAATCCAATGCCACCAGTCTTATCATTGGCTGAACCATAGTGAATATTTTTAATTCCTTCACTTGTCCATGGCCCAGCGCCAATAATTATATTTCTAGAGTAATACGAGTCCAATGAATAAGTCAAATATTCACTATTCTGGATTGGTGTCAAGCTAGTATGATGAGCTACTCCAACTGCATCCTTATATTTATAAAAAGGAGTTTTTAACCACTTAAAATCATGTTTGATTAAATATTCTTGTGGGTTAGTATTATTTATTTTGGAAATAGTTGTTGTTAATTGCATCCAATTGCTCGTGATTTCATTATCACGACAACCTGATTGAGTAATAGTACATATGCTATTAGTTGAAAAATAATTCTCTACCTGTTGTTGTAATTTTTTTTCAACTTCATGTTTTTCAAAATCCTGCTCTGATATCTCTTCAACAGTTCCATTGGGTCTAAATTCCATATATTTCCGATCAGCACCGATTAATTCTCCGTCTATATTATCAAGATAATCAATCGTTTCGTTTGTAAGCTCTTCTACTTCTTCTGACGAAAATCCCAACTGAGCATATTTTGTGATATCTGTAGTAATGGTAGTTAAAGAGTTTTCTTGTGAATATCCTATTTTACTCAAAAGTTCAGCGTTTAAATTTGAATCAGTATCTTCACCATAAACCTTACTAAGAGTTAATGAAGAAAAACAGAGTAAGAATGCCATTAGAATAGTTGAAGCTTTTTTCATTATTAAGTCCTCCCATTAAGTTTATAACTATCTTTGAAATCTAGAATTGCTGTGTATCCACATAGATCATAAATTGTCCTGTTTAGGAACGATAAGACCACCTCCATTTTTATAAATAAAATAGGCCCAAAAGAATTATATAATCGTTTTCAAAATAAACTAAAATATACTTTTTATGAATAATAATCTAATTTTAGAGTTTAACTATTATTTAGAAACTTATATTTTTGTGAACTTCACGAATCTTTTTATTCACGTCCATTCCTAGAGTAAATCGATTATACTCATTAATTAGCTCATCCAACGCCATAGACTGCTCAAGCACTTTCACATTCGGGATTCCATATTGATCTACCAAGCGACTCAACTCTTGCCGACCTTGCTCGATTTGGTCTTTCAAGATACTTAGTTCTCTCATGGCATGTACCCCTCTAGGACATTCTAGAAAAACATTTAATATGAGTAAGCTATCTACTTTTACTAATGACTACAGGTGCTTTTTAGAACATATTATGTTTTGCATAATATTGTAAAAATAAAACTTTAGAAAAGGCATTGCGCTCTACCTTATCCTTTCTCTAAACACAAAACAGCCTACCTCAAAAGCAGATAGGCTGTTTGTTTTATTTAATATTTGTCGGCTAGCTTGCTGTCTGTAAGTTCCATATAAATCAACGCATTTTACTGTATCAAAAAGTCGGCAAACTTAACTTTTCTACTACATTTTTGTACTTTTTCATCTGTGTTTCATTGGCTTCGCTCCGATACTCTCCGTACAAGTCTAAACATTTAACGCACATCAGATCATCTTTACTTGAAGAAGAGAGATCTAAACACATAAGTAAGGCATCAATTCCAAGTGAATAATTACATTGATTTATTTGATATTTTGCCATTTCATAATAAAAAACTCTATACCCGCGGTCTATCATTTGATAGTTATAATTATCTTTATTATGAAAGTCGGTATTAAACAAATTAATTGGATGTTCAAACTTTTTCAAAACATGATCAATATTATATCCATACTGATTAGCTGCTTCCAATATATTTAGCAAACCAGTTAATATCTCTTCCGGGTTTTTTTCTAAATATCCTAAATAAGGGAAAATCATACTCTCCTGACCTACCATTATTCGGAATACATATTGATTCCCTCTCCCCATTTCTTAAATAGATCTATTATATTTTGATCCTCTTCTGTAGGATTCTCAATCTCAATTATCTTCATGTATTTTTGCAGATAATTTATGGCCTTATCGTATTCCTTGCGGGTACCATAAACGCTTGATATTAATAAGTTTGCATAGGCTGCATATGTAAAAAGAGGATAGGCTGTTAGCCTTCTTTTATTTTTTCGCCTACGGGATTGCATTTCTAATTGAAATTCAGTTCTCCGTTCCAGTTCCCGTGCCCATGCATCAACCTTGTCCCACAAATCTATTGTCATATACACGTTAGCCAAGTCTTTAATTGCATCTAATTGCACTTCTTCATTTAATTTATCAATATACGGTTCGAACTTTACTGCTGCATTGAGATTATCAAATTTACTCATTGTTTTATGAAGCAAGAAAATGCGGTACTGGCAGAGGGCCAACCGCTCCGAATGTTGATACTTCTCACTGTCGGCCACACATTCATATAAAATGAGTGCCGATTCATTCATGCTTTTATTATAGAGACTCTCTGCCACATCAAATAACTCATCAATATAGGATTGGTCATCTGTCACATGAGTAATGACTTTTTGAATAATATCTAGCTTACCAAGCTCAGCGCAACGATATAAGAACGGTTCTAATCGCCTCCAATGGGGCACAGATTCAATAAAACATTCAACTCCATACATTTCATAAAAGTACCCCTGTTCCAAACCCATTGCTGATGTGATTTGGTCTAGTTGATTCATTGACATAAGTCTGGTTCCTTTGATGATCGCACTTAATGTGCCAACATTAATGTCAGCCATTTCTGAAAATTGCTGTAGCTTATATCCCTCATTTTTCAAGTAATCTTCAATATAGGTACGTATATTGGACATGTCTTCATCGTCCTCCCCAGATGTTTTACTATTGAAAAGTTGGTACACTTAACTTGTCTATTAGTTTTGTATACTGCTCTTCCTGGGTCGTACTGGCGAAATGTCTGTATTTTCCGTACAAATCAATGCATTTAATACACATCATGTCATCATTACTTGAGACAGATCGTTCGAAACTAGTAATTAAATGTTCGATCCCCTGCTGGATTTGGTTTTGACTTAATCTGTATTTTGCTAGTTCGTAGAATAAGTGAGTATAACTAAAATTCAAATCATGCAAATTGTTCGTCCCTAGTACGTAGTTAACTAGCCTGTTCTTATCGAGAAAATTATGGAATCTATCCAATGCGTAATTAATATTGTATGAATACTGATTAGCACACTTCACAATATATACGAATGCTGTTAGGATTTCTTTAGGATTGGCATCCAGATAATCTAAATAAACATCTAGAACTTCGAAATCGCCTAAAAATAATGTATATAAATATCGATTACCCTTAGCCCACCCCATAAATAGCATTATTAAATCTTGTTCTTCTTTAGTTGGATTTTTAATTTCATATAGAATATTTTCATATATATCTATGTACTTTAATGCCTGTACATATTGTTTTCGATCTTCAGAGACATTAGCCTGTAGCAGATTAGCATAAGCATTATAAACAAATAGAGGATAAAAAGATTTCCTACCTTTAGTTTTATGCTTTTTATTTTGAAATTTAATCTGAAAGTTAACTCTCTTTTCCAGTTCTTGAGCCAATTCTAGAACCTTATCCCATAAGCTAATTGAAGCATATATGTTAGCTAAATCTTTAATGGCGTCCAACTGTACTTCCTCATTCAATTTATCAATATATGGTTCAAACTTTATTGCCGCTTTAAGATTATCAAATTTGCTCAGTGTCTTATGAAGCAGGAAAATACGGTACTGACAAAGGGCCAGCCGCTCCGAGTGTTGATATTTCTCACTGTCTGCAACACACTCATATAAAATAAGAGCTGCTCCATTTAATCGTCTAGCAAAGAAACCTTCAGCTACTTCGAATAACTCTTCTATATAAGATCGATCGTCCGTCACATGAGTAATAACTTGTTGTATACAATCCAATTTACCTATTTCAGCACACTCGTATAGGTATGGTTCCAAACGTCTCCAGTGAGGCGATGATTCAATGAAGGACTCTACCCCATAACTCTCATAGAAATGCCCCTTCTCTAATCCCATTGCTGAAGTGATCTGATTCAGTTGGTTCATAGACATTGGTCTGCTCCCCTTAAGAATAGCACTTAATGTCCCAACATTAATTCCTGTAATATCGGAAAAATGCTGCAATTTGAGATTTTGTTCTCTCATATATTTCTCAATATGTGCTCTTATTGTAGGTACCAATTCCATCACACCTCCATCACCTAAATCACTTATAATTCAATAACATATAATAAATGTTATTTTAATCCTGTATTTTACATCGGTCAATCTATGAAAATACAAAAAGGCTTACTTCCGCATTCGGAAATAAACCGCTATTAATTAGTGTTGTTTAAGTTTTTGATCCTTACAACATTCCATCACCATGTGCTAGCAAACTATAGATTGTATCTTGTACATTAATTAGTATAGTAGGAAAACTAACAATAACAACACTAAACAAAAGTATAGCTATGATTTTTTTTGATTTCATAATAGCCGTAAACCTCCTCCATTAGATTATAATAGATATCTTCTATTTCTTTAGATGCAAAAGACCTATACCTTTCAAAGAGAGCAACACATTGTATTATGTCATTAGAATTATTAATCTTGATGGCTGAACTCAAACAAGTGACAAGCTTCTGTATTCCTTCCATGTATCGTTCTCTTTTAAAATAATACATTGCCAACTCAAATAAAAGTTTTGAGTACAGATTGTTTTTCATTTGTTCATTGTATCCTTCTGATAAAGTTCTATCATTCAACATAGAATTAATGGAATTATCAAATTTAGAAATAACGTAATCTATATCCAAGTCGTATTTATTTGCTGCTTCTATAATTTTAACAAGACCAGTAAGTGTTTCCTCTTCATTTTGCTCAATCCAAGCTAAATATTCCGGTAGAACCTCTGTCTTTCCCATCATAAGTTTATACAATTGAGTATTAACCTCTGCCCATCTGTTGAACATATTGATATATATCATGTCTTCATCATCAGGATTGGGTATCTTAACCAAAGAAGCATAATTATTTGTATATTCCAGTGCATCGTTATACATCTCTCTCCACTCACATGCACTGCTTTTAAGCAAATTCGAATAAGCTCTGTATACAAATAAAGGGTACGCTGTAATCCTATTTTCTTTAATAACTTTTTTCTTTGTATACGATTGAATAATTTCCGCTTTATGTCCCAATTCATCTGCAAGCGCGAACAACTTGTCCCAATAGCGAAGTGCGGAGTACGTATTCGCCAAATCCTTAATCGCATCCAGCTGCCTTTCCTCATCAAGCCGATTAATATATGGCTCAAAGTGCACAGCGGCACGGAGGTTATCATGTTGATTCTGACCAAGCGAGAGGGTGAAGATGCGATACTGGCAGAGGGCCAGGCGCTCGGAATGCTGGTATTTCTCGCACTCGGCTACGCATTCGTATAACATGCGGGCTGCTTTTTGTTGACCGCGCTCCAGCATGCCTTCGGCCATTTCGAACAGTTCCGAGATATAGGAGCGATCGTCCGTTACCTGCTGAATCACCCGCTGGATGCAGTCCAGCTTGTCCAATTCTGCACAGCGCTGCAGGAAAGGCTCAAGCCTTCGCCAGTGGGGAGCCGATTCCACGAAGCACTCCGCACCGTACGTCTCGTAGAAATAACCTTCCTCCAGATTCATGCCCTGGGTAATCAGATCAAGCTGCGCCATGGCGATGGGACGAGTTCCCTTAATGATTGCACTTAGCGTCCCGGCGTTCACTCCCGATATATCTGCAAAATATTGAAGGGTATATCCCTGTTTCCTGATGTAATCCTCAATCGTTGAGCGTATCGTAGTTGCAGGTTCCATGTATCCCACCTCCACAATTAAAATCCAGAAATTTGAATTTATATGATTACACCAATTTTAATCCTAAATTTTACAGTGGTCAATAAAAATCGTGGCAATTATTTTACAATTTTCTCCCAGAAAAAGATCCTTCTCCATTTCTGGTTTGGCTTAGTCCCCAATTGCTTATAGAAAAAATCCATTAGAAGAATGAGAAGGAACATGATACAGTTATTCCAACTTCAATATCCTACTATTTCAATAGGATTATACAACACGGACAGACACTTTTATACAAGCAAGGGAGCACATTCAATGAAATTTGCCTTGTTTAGCCTCATGATGAATCTACCCAATGCCGTCACAGGGGAAGTTTTGACAACTCAGCAGAAATTCCATAACATCCTGCAGCAAGCTCAGCTCGCTGAGCGACTGGGATTCGATGCCTACGGCATCGGTGAGCGACACGGCGCACCCTTTCTGTCATCATCGCCGCCCGTTGTGTTAACAGCGATTGCTGCGGCCACCTCACGGATTCGTCTGCTGACCACGGTTACGGTTCTCAGCATCCTTGATCCGGTTCGGGTTGCCGAGGATTATGCTACGTTGGATCAGTTGTCGGGTGGACGGCTGGAGCTGATTATCGGCAAAGGCAATGACCCGCGTCATTATCCGCTGTTTGGCATTCGTGAAGAGCAACAGTGGGACTCTCTGGATGAGCGCTACCATCTGCTAAAGCGGCTATGGTCGGAAGAAAATGTCACCTGGGAAGGGACATACCGCCCTCCACTTGATGGAGTGACAACTTGGCCGAGGCCCCTTCAGAAGTCCATTCCGATCTGGCATGGCAGTGCGTCGAGCACATTATCTACAGAACTGGCTGCCAAATATGGTGAGCCGCTCTTTACCTCGAATTCCTTCCACCCTCAGGCCAAATACAAAGCTTTGATCGACCATTACCGCGAGCGCCTCACTTATTATGGTCATGATGCACAACAAGCTGTGATTGGTTCTGGTGCTGGCAGCCTCTATCTTGCGAGCACGGGCGAAGAAGCCATTCGCCGCTACAAGCCGTACTATGAAGCATTTCATGCCACCGCGGCGGCACAGCATAACCAGTCTCCTTTTACGGACCTGGAGGACAACATTGCCCGCGGCCCGGTTTTGATCGGCAGCCCGGAGCAGGTGATCTCGAAGATTCTGGATTATCATGCCGCTTACGGGCACCAGGTGCTAAGTATAAGCGTTGACGGACTCACGCATAGCGAGCAGTTGGAGCAAGTGGAACGTTTTGCCACAGAAGTGGTCCCTGTATTACGACGCGAACTGCCAAGTTCAGTGTGGAATGATCCTCCCCTGTTGACCGAGCACGAAGGTCCCTTCGTCCCCAAACCAACGGACATATGGCCCTCTGCCATCTCCCCGATCTTTCAGGTATAATAACTTCGCCCTGCCACACATAACCGCTTCCCGGGTAATTCGGAATCCCTCCGTATTGCCCTCTTCCTTTTCCTTTTCCTTTTCCTTTCCTTTTCTTCTCTTCCTTCACTTATCACATGCTGCTGCACTTGCTGCTATGCCTCAGACCCAATGCCTTTGAATACCGCGCCTAGCAGCAGCTCCACAAACGTATCATCCATCGGCTCACCCGTGACCAGCATCCGGTAGAACACAGGCCCATAGATCATGTCGATATACAGTCCAATATCCAGTCCCTGCTTCAACTCGCCACGTGCCACACCTTTCTCCAGAATGCCCCATGCCTCGCGGCGGCGCGGCTGAATATATCTGCTTCGGTATTCTTCCGCTAGGACGGGATCAGACTGCCCCTCTCCGATAATCTGTGTAATGACTTTCCCTTCGGCACTTGTCAAAAATTGAACCAGGTTCCCTGCATGAGCAAGCACATCCTCATATACTGACCCCGTATCCGGCACAGGCAACCTGGCCGTTAACGCCGACATATACCCGTCCAGCATAACAGCGCCTTTGCTTGGCCACCATTTGTAGATCGTTGCTTTGCTTACCTGTGCACGTTCGGCAATCTTCTCGATTGTCACCGCAGCGAACCCATCCTCAAGCAGCAGTTCATAGGCCGCCGCAAGAATGGCATTCTGGGTTTCCATGTTGCGGGGACGTCCTCTTTTTGCAGTCAATGCAGACCCCTCCATTGTCATCATCTATGTAAGCTCAACGAAAAATTTATACAACCACTTCAATGACAGAATAACCTTCCAATCGCTGTTATCCCCAATAAAAAATACGATACGTTCATTATACTAAAATGCAGCGTCAATATACATTTCCAGGCTGCCTGTAATGTCATTATATTTCCGTCATCTTTATGTAAGTTTGCTTTGTTTTGTAACTGCCTATTTACAATACTAAACGTATCGTATATTATTTAGGTGTAATTAGTAAACGGAACGTTCATTATTTCATCTCATCCGCAATTCGCGATACAAATGTCAACTGAATCATCATAAACTTTTATTGGAGGTCGATCCTATGAACACGAAACAGAAACAAGGTGCACGCCAGACTCAGACTACCGTGCCTGCCTGGATTATTTTCCTGCTCGCCGCTTCCTGCGGTTTGATTGTAGCCAACCTGTATTATGCCCAGACGGTTCTCGGGCCAATCAGCACCGCCACAGGTCTCTCTTCTGCTGCAGCCGGATTAATCGTGACGCTGACACAGATCGGATATGTCATTGGTCTACTGTTCATCGTGCCGCTCAGCGACATTATTGAGAATCGCCGTTTGATGGTACTGTTTCTCATTGTCCTTGTACTAGCGCTGATCACCGCCACCTTCTCCACCAGTGCCTTCCTCTTCCTGACGGCTTCACTGCTCATCGGCATCGGGTCCGTTGTGGCACAGATTCTCGTACCCTATGCTACCTATCTGACTTCCGAAGAACAGCGTGGGCAGGTCGTCGGCAATGTTATGAGCGGACTGCTGCTCGGCATTATGCTCGCACGTCCTGTCGCCAGCTTTATCACCAGTGCTATGGGCTGGCAGGCGGTGTTTGCTTTCTCCGCGGTTGTGATCGCCTTGCTCATGCTGCTCTTGTCACGGGCACTTCCAGCCCGTCAGCCTGATCCAAACCTGACCTATGGACAGTTGATGATTTCCCTTGGCACACTGCTTCGTACCCTGCCGATGCTGCGGCGTCGCGCGTTCTATCAGGCCAGCCTGTTCGGCGCATTCAGCCTGTTCTGGACAACAGTACCTCTCCGGCTGGCAAACGACTTTGGCTTGTCTCAGCAAGGGATCGCCTGGTTTGCTCTGGCCGGGGTAGGCGGTGCCATCGCCGCTCCGATTGCCGGAAGATGGGCAGACCGCGGTTTTACCCGAGTACTCACCGGAGCCGCAATGGTTATTGCTATAGCTTCCTTTGGCCTAGCCTATCTGTTCCAAAGCCATTCCACAGCTTCATTAATTCTGCTGGTTGTGGTCGCTATCACCCTGGATATGGCTGTTTCGGGCAATCTGGTGCTCGGTCAGCGGGTGATCTATTCTCTGGCTAACGAAGCAAGGGGCCGGGTGAATGGTCTGTTCATGTCCATCTTCTTCATTGGAGGTGCCATCGGCTCTTCACTCGGAAGCTGGTCTTATGCACATGGCGGCTGGAGCCTCACTGCGCTGATTGGTCTGCTCATGCCGCTGCTCGCTCTGCTATACTACTTCACGGAGACCAAGATAACGACTGTCAGCAGCACATAACCTATATACAGAGCATTCATCTACAAAATTCCCCTTATACAAAGCAAGGGCAGAGGCCTATCCATAGGATAGCTTCTGCCCTTCTCGCTATATTTGTACCCCGCACGGTCAAGCCGCACTGATCTGTTCCGATCTGTTCCGATCTGTTCTGTTCTGATCTGCTCTCTTCCGTTCTAGCCAGCCGCAACATCCTGTCTGTTGTACCCACTTTGAAGCGTATCCCCGGACCTTCTTTATTTCATCACACTGAATTTCTTGGTCTTGGCCCGAACCAGCTCATCTTCTCCCCACACAATGACGCCAACAACCTTGGTGGCCTCCAATGCCATCGCTGCAATCTCACTTGCATATTGTTCAAAGGCATTATTAAGGGATTGCCCCGTCTGTGTAAAAACAAGATGTCCCAAACTGTCGTTATCCTCAGAACAGGCATTGACCAGATTGATCAGTTGATTCTCTCCCGCCTTCAGAATTACGGTGCTGTATCGAATACCTGCGTGCTGAACACCGCTCTGATCCAGGACAGGCTGATCTGAATATAACCCCGGTTCATTCAGGGCAGCTTGTCCCATGAGCAGGGCTGCCACGTTGGCTGCGGCTCCCTGCTCCAGATTTTTTTCCAGTATAATTGCGATTCTCTTCATACGAGTGCATTCACCCTCTGTGGTTTTTTCGTAAAACATACCCATGGCATTTGAATTCCTTCACGCAGCACTTTGTACGTCACCAGCCCATAATGATCTGCACAGAGCTGGTTCGTGAGCGCAATGGAGGTTTCTGTATTCAGCATCACCTTCCTGCAAGCCTCAGGGTTCGAGGATACCGGGATGTTCTCTCTATAGTTGATATCAAGTTCAGATAATAAGTATGTAGTCGCCGGATGATGAAAAATGGTATCAATCTGCTCTGGACATATGGCATGAAAGCCCGACAGCACCAAAGCAGGAATTTTCTCTACAAAGCTCTCGGACACCACCAGATCGGAATCCATAATGAAGCTGTTCAGCTTGGGATACGCTCCAGGGACCAGCAGACAGGAAATCTCACCTGACTTCAGGCCTTCTGCAGCTGCTTCGAACTCGGGGTATGGTTTAATCATATCAGAATTATCCATTTTTTTCGCAATATGCATGCTGCAGGTCAGAAATCCTTCATCGTCACCCAATGTGCCCAGTATGGCATATTTGTCTCTGGTTATCTCCATTTTATTCTATTTCCTCCCATCCATTTTCCAATTCGGTACGATATTATACCAAAAAATTCCTGCTGTCAATTAACACTTTAACGTAACAAAAATATGTATTCTTGTGCATATATTTTTACAAAAAATGTATTGTATATGGAAAATAATGAGCTATAATGTTATGAAATCCATTTTTCATTTTCAAATTCAATCCGGGGAGGACTTATGAGAACGATTGTATACATATCTGATTTCAGGCTTCCATCTGGTTTAAACTTCGTGAAACCCTTACTCAAGTTTACAGACTGCTACAAAATTCTCATTATTGAACGGCATCAATTACATCATCCCGAGCGGCTCGAACCTTATTTTGACGAAATTAGATACGTCGATTATCTCGAATCCGTGGGCGCCATCCGGGAGCATATCCTGCAAATCCTGCAATCGCACTCCATCGTTGCTTTGTTAACGCCGGGGGAGAATGCCATAGAGATTGGCGGACAGCTCCGTTCCGAGTTCGGCATTCCGGGGATGCAGCGCAATCAGGCCGAGGCAGTCCGCAACAAATGGATTATGAAGCAAATGCTGCATCAACGCGGAATTCGCACGTCCAGAACAGCCATTGCGCTCCAGCAGCAGGACTATCTTCGTTTCTCCGCTACATATGGGTTTCCTATCATTGTGAAGCCGCTCAGCGGGTACGGAAGCATCAATACGTTTAAATTGTCCAGCATGGAAGAATTGTTACATTATCTGCAACATACAAGAAAAGAGCAGCAGCGAGATCTGCTGGAAGAGTTCATTCAGGGTACAGAATTCCATTGTGACTCCATTGTGTGCCAGGGAGAAGTGGTTTTTGCTTCCGTTTCCCAGTACCTCTTCAACTGTCTGGACATTGCGACGCAGCAGAAGCCTCCAGCCAGCATTGCATTCCCCAAAGGGGCAGAAACCGATGTGATCCTCCGTATCCAGGACGTCAATAGACAAGTCATTAGCGCGCTTGGTATCAATCAATCTGTAACCCATGCCGAGTTGTTCGTCACACCGGAAGGAGAAGTGGTCTTCGGAGAGATCGGGGCAAGAATCGGGGGTTCGCATGTCATGCCGCCTTGTATCAAGAACACCCACGGTGTAGATCTTTTTGAAGCGGTTACGGACCTGGAGCTTGGCACGTATACATTCACCCAGCAGGAAACCAGCAACAAATTTACGGGTATGATCTGCTTCCCCTCACGCGCAGGGGTAATCCAGCATATCTCCGGGAGAGAAGATTATCAGGATGTACCGGGCATCATTGACTTTCAAGTGTCCTATGAAGTCGGGCAGCACGCAGGGGATGTCACCGATACGATGACTCGCTCGGGATTTGCCATTGTGGAAGGAGATTCGTTCGAGGAATTACGCCAGACGCTGGTGGATATGTATGATCGGTTCGTCATTGAGGTCGCCGTTCCCGAGAACGTATAACATAACGGACAGATACGGGGAGCGACCCTCTCTTATCGTTTGTTTGTTTATGGAATCGGGGTTTTGTTGAGGAGGAATGAAACGATTGTCTTTATTCAAAACATACGCGGGACTCAGCCGCGACATCTATTATCTCTGCCTGGCACGAACCATTAACAGCATGGGAGATTTTATCTTCTCTCTCATTACCTTGGTGCTTACTCTGCAGATGGGTATGAGTGTGGTCAGTGCGGGCATCTTTGTATCCATGGCAGCTTTGATCAGCGGTCCCGGTGTACTGCTTGGCGGGTATTTAAGTGATCTGATGGGCAAAAAGACGATTATTATCTCCGGGCAAGTGCTCTCGGCCCTCATCATCATTAGCTGCTCCTTCTACTCAGGTACGATAACCATCGGTTATCTTCTGATTGCAGTGATGTTCTTCATCAGCATTACACGTCCTGCATATAACGCTTTAATTATTCAGCTGTGCCCTGAAGAGAAGCAGCGAAAATCAGCCTTTTCCCTGATGTATCTGGGAGCCAATCTGGGGATTGCGCTCGGGCCGCTTATTGCCGGTTTTTTTATCAAAGATTACGTGCATATCGTCTTTCTGAGCATTGGCACCGTATTTCTGATCTCCACCTTCATGATCTGGAAGAAGGTTCATGTTGGTGCGGGTGACCCAGCAGCGCAGACGGCAGCTGAGAATCGGGTACATCATACACAGCAGCCTCAACAGCAGCAAGAATTCAAGTCCTTGCCTTCACCGTTGTTCCCTATGCTGCTGAAAAATCCGCTTGTCGTATTTTTTATCGTGGTGTCATTTCTTAATTACTTTATCTATATGCAGTATTCGTTCAGCCTGCCGCTGCAGATGAATCAGACCTTTGGCGAGCATGGTGCAGCTTATTATGGCTCTGTGATGACCATCAACGCAATCAGTGTTATCCTTCTCACCACGCTGGTGCTGTCCGCTACGCGCAGCTTCACCGCTCTGAACTCTATCGCGGCGGGCGCTCTCTTCTATGGAATCGGCTTTGGTACGCTCTACCTGCTAGGGGATTGGCCACATTTCGCGATCGTCGTGGTATCTACGGTGCTGTGGACGATTGGAGAAATTTTGGTGCAGACCAATATCAATCTGTATATCGCTTCACGTGTACCGGATACCCACCAGGGGAGATTTAACGGATTTCTCTTATTCGTAGGTTGTCTGGGTTACACGCTTAGCCCCTATCTGACGGGTCTTTTCATACGAAGTCTCGATATGGAGAGTGTATGGATCATTATTCTGGGCATCAGCCTGTTCTATGCACTGTGTATGGTGCTTCTCTGGTATATGGATAAAAACGCTGCGAACAAACGTGGAATGCAATCATCTGAATTATCGAAAAGTGTATGAATTTCGTATACACAAAAGGCACCCGAAAAAAGTTTTTTTCGGGTGTCTCTTTCGCTTAACCAAACGGTCAGGATTGTCCCTTGATGCCTAGGTGAACCAGACCTATTTGCGCAGTCTGCGTGCACTTAGTGCGTGATGACCATTTTGTAAAAAAGTGCTGCGCGTGTTCTTCATCATCTCGATCCGCTGCTCCGCAAGCCGATCCGCAGCAATGTAGGTCGCGATGCCCTCGGTACGGGAGCTTTCGAATATTTTCTCCAGCGTGTTGTAAATCTCACCGATCTTCGCCCAAGCTCGCTCCGCGTGATATCCGTTCAATTCATCGGCAATGTTGATCACACCGCCGGCATTAATGACATAATCCGGTGCGTACACGATGCCTCGCTGATACAGCTCATCTCCATGCCGCGGCTCAAGCAGCTGATTGTTCGCACAGCCCGCCACAACTTTGGCCTTGAGTGTCTTGAGCGTAGCATCATTAATCGTGCCGCCGAGCGCACATGGTGCATAGATATCACATTCCACACTTGTAATGTCTGCCGGATCAACGGCCTTGGCGCTGAAACGTTCCACTGCCAGCTTCACCGACTCCTGATGAATATCCGTGACGATCAGCTGCGCACCTTCCTCATGCAGATATTTACACAGATGCATCGCTACGTTGCCCACACCTTGCACGGCAATCGTTTTGCCCTCCAGCAGGTCGGTGCCAAATGCTTCCTTCGCAGCTGCCTTGATACCGCGATACACACCATAGGCGGTAGCCGGAGATGGGTTGCCTGATGAACCATAGCTTGCTGAGATGCCTGTCACATAATCTGTCTCCTGATAGATCAGATTCATGTCCTCTTCTGTCGTTCCCACATCCTCGGCGGTGATGTAACGGCCGTTTAACCCTTGAATGTAGCGACCGAAGGCGCGGAACATCGCTTCATTTTTGTCCTTACGCGGATCTCCGATGATTACCGTCTTGCCGCCGCCCAGATTCAGGCCGGATACTGCATTTTTATATGTCATGCCCCGAGCCAAACGCAGTGCATCTTCAATGGCTGCTTCCTCTGAAGCGTATGTCCACATCCGTGTACCCCCCAGCGCAGGTCCAAGGGTTGTATCGTGTATGGCAATAATGGCCTTCAAGCCTGAATTCCGATCCTGGCAGAGTACCATTTCCTCATAATCGTATTGCTCCATTGCTTCAAACCAACTCATGTGATAACCGTCTCCTCTAAACCATTTTTGCGATAAATCGCGGACTTCCTATGAACGCTCCACTCTCTATTGTACCCATATCCACCCAGTTTGTGCAAAATGACATTACTATGTTCGCTTCAATGAAACTCACCATAGCAAAAAGAGGCCCCTCCTGTCACTCCGTGACCGGACTGAGCCTCCTCCCAGCATTTGATGATATCTCGCTCAACTGCGCTCAACTCAACTCTGGCCAATTTGGCCCAACCACAGGTTAAGGCAATGTTTCGACCACATTAATGGGATGTAACGCCCCATCCACCGCAAAAGAAGCCTGTCCCGTTTCCTCCGACACCACCAGCACCACCGCGTCCGTCAGTTCGGTTAATCCGAGTGCCGCCCGGTGCCTTGTACCCAGCTTTCGTTCATGCGCGTCAGCCTGGGATACAGGCAGCACATTGCCGGCCGATACGATCTGATTGCCTCGAATGAGCACGGCCCCGTCATGTAATGGCGCGCCGGGAATAAAGAGCGACTCCAGCAAGGCATGAGTTACTTTGGCATCCACGGCTACACCCGAATGAATCATGGTATCCAATGGAACCTCCCGTTCAATGACAATAAGCGCTCCATATTTTCGGTCTGACAGATGCTGCACACTGGATGTCAGCTCGGCAAATTTCTCCGTAAACGGAGACAGGTAACAATCGAGATAAAATGAAGAAGCCAGCACTTCAATGTGCTTGATCTCGGCTCGGATCTCTGCGAACTGTGCCAGCAAACAGACACTGTCATTGTCAAAACGGGATAACGTCAGATTCATTCGTTCTGCTACACGATGCAGGTCTGCCTTCAGCTTCTGCCGCATCACGGAACTGTCACAGTCTGCTCGTCCTGTAAGCTGATTCATCTTGTGCCGCCTCCCTCTTCTGATGAACTTTGTCTCTACATGCACTCCACCACGCTCGGATGAGCTTGCCCGTACTCTCGAATTCCATGATTAGTATCCATACCTTCCCCGCAAAAGCAAGAATTTATGCAAAGCTGCACCGTGATGTTCCGCATGAAAAAGAGAGTCCAGATAACCCAGTGATTAATACTGAAATCATAGTTATAATGCTTTCCGTTCCTCGAAAATGTGATGAAAAAAGCCAAAAAACCGGACGACTTCCCCCGGCTTTCTGGCAACACTTTTTTAAATATAAACACCTTATTCGAATTTAATCTAATCTGGACTACAACAGCTTGTACATGCATGTTGCGATTTGTCTATTTTCAACTGGATTCATCGAGCTACTTTTTTATTGCGCTTTACCATACGAGCCTGCTTTAAATGTCGTTGGATCATACCACTTGTACCCTGCTGCCGGAGCGGCCCAAGGCTCAAGCTGCGGTTCGGTGGAGTTTGCCGGTGTCTCCATGGGGAGCAAGCTTGTCGCTGTATCCAGTGTCAATCCTGATACTTGGGATAGGCTTGTATAGCTCTCTTTAACCGCCAGCCATTTCACGGTGTTTACAAGGAAGGTTGCATCATTCACTTCTTTGAAACCGTCATAAGTTTTCTTCGTTGCTCCAGTCTCTTCACGCAAATACTTTGGCGTTGCGTCCTCCACGGGTGAGGAATCACCGATAAATGCAGCTTTGCCTGCGCCTACCTTGGCAATCGCCGCATAAGCCCCTTCAGCTCGTCCGCCGCCATTATATACTCCTTGATCCACGGCGTTATTCCATTTGGACACACCGCTTGGCACGTACACTAATCCTTTCGCCTTGTTCGGGTCCATGATTGCAATCGTTGATCCGGCATGCATCGCTACAGCTTGTACACCTGTCGTAATGCCAAAAGATTGGGATGGTGCTACGATATCCGTTGCATTGACATCTCCCAAAGCGTTATAGCGGAAACGGACTCCAAAGTTTGTCCCGAGCCAGTCCGAGCTGATCACACCCTGCATGGCTGGTGATTCGGCCTCGGCAGAGGACATGCCTTTTGCTGGATTCTGGTAAGCCCCGCGGCGATATCCGTTGAACACTTCAGAGGAATCCCAGCGATTTTTGTTACGGTCGGCGTTGTAGTGATCCGAGATGAAGAAAATGCTTCCGCCGTTCTGCACATATTGCAGAAGCGCAGCCTGCTCTGTCGCTTTGAATGGCACGTTGGCTTCGCCAATGACAAACACGTCATAGTCTTTCAATTTATTATAGGTGTACGCTTGCTCACCAAATGTATACGGGATGCTGCGTTCCAGCTGATCCACGGTAAAGCCTGCGTTTCGCAAACCATTTGCAAAGTCTGAAAAGGCCCCGTCAATAATCCAGTCCGCTGCACCTGCGGTTTGGGCGTGAGTGTTATCAAACAGCACTTTTTTGCCTGTGCCATCCGGCAGGGTTGTGCCCGGGTTCGGCTCCGGATCAGGATTGGTTGTTCCTGAAGACAGGGTGATGGATGTTGGGTTTTTGACCCCGGCATAGCTGTTGTAAGCGCCAAGTGTTCCGGTCACGGTAATTTTTTTGCCTACCAGACTCGGGTTCGAGGCCAGTCCGTATTGCGCGCGGAACGCAGAGGATACCTGCACATCCAGCAGCTTGGCGTTCGAGCGCTCGGAAGCGGAATCCGCAATCAGCACATTAAAATCATTGGCATACGGAGAGGTGAATTTGGCTGTAAGCGACCCGGTTGCATGTCCCACCACATAACCTTCGACAGTTGCCGTGCCTCCGCCGCTCTGAGCAGCAATGGCCTGTGATACGGTAAGTGGTGCTGCCGCCTGAACCGGAGCCTGAATACCCGGAGCCAGTAACGTTGTTGCCATAAGGATAAAAACCAGAAATGCCCCCATCCAATGCTGCCTAAATGCCTTTTTCATATACCCATTCTCCTCCTCCGTATCATTTGATGCCTGTACATGATGTGATGTGTCTAGTTTGACTTGGTGATTATTTGGACTTAGCGTCCGTTTGTTGACGTGTTACTTCATCGACCTGCTACGTTCCGGCATTCAATGGATCAAGCCTGTGCTTGTCCCTTTTTTAATTTAATGCTTCACATGATGAATTCCTCTATGTTTATGTAAAATTTTTGAAAAAAAGTTTGAGTCCGCTCTCCTTCGTCGATACTGACTATACTGTCATCGGAGTGGATTGTGTAAAATCTGTAGTTCAACGATTGGAACAACCTCTCATTTCAAAGGAGAATGCCATATGAAACTGTTTTTTCTGTTACTTCTGATTATCGTTCCACTGGTCATGTCCTATATTGCACTTCGATACAAGCCTGCAGCCCGGCTGTTCCATCTGCTTGCCATTCTATGCTTCTACAGTGCAGCCACTGTACTCGCCAGCGACGTATATGCAACAAATGCTCATATGACCACATTCACAACGGAGATTCACCACTTTTTGCTGAACGGCTGGTTTCTAGTCCCGGCTGCTTACCTGGGTGTATATATTCCATACGTGCTGTGGATGAGTCTTTTTAACGAAAAAAGTTGAATTCGGAGGCAGTTAGGCATTGCATTTTACCAACGTTCGATGCATAATAAACAATACATATGTGATAATGATTATCATTATTGAGCTTGTTTATCGTTACATTGTCAGTTCTAATGACCGCGATCATGCTTACGACTTTATAGATAAAGGGGAACGAACATCGAATGAATACAACTCTGCAAAAGGCTAATCTGCAGCTCGACGATTATTTGGATCTTCTGAACCTGGCAACCAATCTGGGTGATACCAGATGGCAAAAGGAGATCATTCGCAAGCTTTCCTACACATATCCTGCAGCAACGTGCAAACAACCACAATAAACATACCGCTGCGCAGAGATTGGTAAGCGCACTCCAATATAAGGCTTAACCTTAATCTGGATACCCATGAGGAATTCACTCTTTGAATTCTATCATGGGCTTTTTTGCGTGGATCGGGTGCGATAAAATAGAATAAAAGTGAAGAACAAGGACCAATATTGAGCTAAAGGAGCGTGTAAAAATGCAGCTGGAAACCGAGAGACTGCTCATCCGTGAAATTGTAGAAAGTGACTGGCAATCCATACATACGTATACGTCCATGCCCGAAGTGACAGCGCATACCGCGTGGGGACCAAATACCGAAGAGGACACACAAGCCTACGTCCAGGACGTAATTCGCATGCAGCATGCCGAGCCGAGGGAAGCATATGAACTGGCGATTGTTTTGAAAAAGGAAGGCTTGCTCATCGGTGGTGCAGGGCTGCACCTTGTGGAACAAAGCAATGCAGAGATTGGCTATGTCTTACATCCCGCCTATCAAGGAAAAGGTTATGTGACTGAAGCTTGCCGCGCATTGCTTCACTTTGGCTTCAGGCAGCTTGGCGTGCACCGAATCTATGCCAAATGCCGCCCGGAGAATCCTGCATCCGAGCGGGTAATGCTTCGCCTTGGCATGCAGCGTGAAGGTCTGCTGCGCGAGCACTGGTTCTACAAAGGCTCGTACCATAACTCTGTACTCTACTCCATGCTGGATCGGGAACTGGAATAAACTTAACGCAGCGTGAACTGATGCTACCTGAATGAGCGCTTATGCGGCCTGTGCACCAGGTATGCTGTTGGAGTGTGGCTCGATGTGATGTGATTACTGTGATGGCTCGCGGCTGGTGCGACGTGGTGCCCGTACAGTAACTGGCTTTTCAACGGGATGTGGCTTGATGTAATGTGATTACTGCGATGGTTCGCAGCTGGTGGGATGTGGTGCCCGTACAGTAACTGGCTTTTCAACGGGATGCGGCTTGATGTAATGTGATTACTGCGATGGGCTCGCGGTGTGGTGATGATGTGGGGCTCTTACAGGTAATGACAGTCCGCCATCAAGTTACTGAAGCAGCAGTTGAAACTCTAACGAATCCCAGAAGCCTTATTTAGCGATATTTCAACAGTTTAGAATTCTAACGATTTCCAGCGACGCTATTTCACTAACAAAACCTAATAAATCCACATTTTTGAGGGAAATCGGAGAAATAGCGTTTCTCAGATTCGTTACATTTTCTCATGCGCTAAAAACCACCAAATAAGCTCTCCTCGATTCGTTAGCCGCAGATGGTCACGATGTTCTACACGTGGAGCATTTGATGGGGGGCAACTTTGACACATTGGATTACTGGTATGCTCGAGTTTCGACACATTTTAGCTGCTATACATCCAAGTTACGGGGCTGTTGTGTCTTGAAACGTTTGAAATGTTAGATCATACCCAAGCATACAGAAAAAAAAGGACAAAACAGCGCAAGCTGCCTCATCCTTTACCATTCCGCTCCGGTTTCTCCCCTTCTATCTCCTGCGGTCCTTGAGTTCTGAGTATCTAAAGTTATCTACTTGATCTGCACCGAACTCTGGACGCTGTCCATCTTACTTCTCTTTAGTGCCCCACGTTCCCTCTGTGCCGAGCCTTTGCATTCTTTGTATCCACCCACATTCTTTTGCTCTATTCGCACTCTTTTGTCTACCCGCACTCTCTATATCCATCCTGCCCGGGTTCTTTCGATCAACCCGCATTTTTTCTATCGACCGGTAATCTATCTATTATCCTGCCGTCTCTCTATTTATCCATCCGCATTTTCTCTACTCATCTATCCGCTCTATAAGCCCATCTGACGCTCATTCTATCTGCTCATCTTACATTCTCTCTACTGCCGCTTTCTTCACGTTACCCAGCTACCCTCGACCTATCCCAGCTACCCTCGACTTATCTAACTTAGGCTTCGTCCTAGCTTAGGCTTCCCACTACAGTCGGCATAGCTCTTTCGGGCAACTTGGGAACGAAGGACATCCGCACATGCAGCGGAGCGCAGCCATGTCCCGAATCATTAATTTGCCGTCCAGCATATCCAGAGTCCCCTGCTCCTTCCAGGCACCCAGCATACGTGTAACACTCTCCCGAGTTGCTCCGATCATCTCAGCCAGCTCTGTATGGTTCAGCTTCATCTCCAGCACGATGCCATCTGGCGTAATTTTGCCGTATGTGTTACTGGCTCGAATGAGGGTCGAAGCAAGCGCCCCTGCTTTGCCATACAGCAGCAGGTCGCGGAATCTCGACTGTGTAATGCGCTGTGCGAGTGCCATCCATTGTAGAAATTTAAGCGCCAGCTCTCCGTTTTTGCTCAGCACACTCTCAAGGTCTGTCAGCGAGATGATGGCCAGTTCTCCTTTTTCCGCCATCTCCGCACTATAGCTGTGATTCAGTCCACCTATGCCGCCAAACTCACCAATCAGATCACCGCTTTGCTGAATCGACAGAATGATCTCTTTCCCATCCTCCGTCGATTTGGTCAGCTTCACCCGTCCCGAACAAATGTAGTACAAATACCCGGCTTCATCGCCTTCCAGAAAGAGACTGTATCCCGATTTTACCCGTTTAGGCTGCATTTTCTCTTCAATCATATTCCATTGCTCTGGTGTAACGAACGACAGGATGCCGCCTGTTTTTTGAATCATTTTGTCCGCCTCCGCATGTGTCTGTTCTGCCTTCCGGGTTGCTCTTTCCACAAATACTGTACCCATTATTTTCGTCCCCCTCGGTGATTCCTTATGATTCCATCATACCGTGAAAGACTGCAAAAGGTTATCGGGGGATTACCTGATCTTTGCCGGGAAACTCCCCGAATTCGCTGTGAGAAAAGTCACAACTTGCCCCATAACGGCAAAATGCATGCTGCCTTCATATAAGCATCCACCTCCAAACCTCCACACTGTAACCGCCAATCAGCTGATTCCAACCTGTAATTGTCAATCTTGAGATACGGTGATAGCATACATGTAAACGCTTGTATATCTTGAGCAATCATCCGAGGCTTGTATACTCTCAGAAAGGAGGAAATCATGTGTTAAGATGGGATAGTGATGTTTGGGGCAAGCTGTCAGGCCCTTACGGCTCCGCAGAAAACGTACCTAAGCTGTTACAGCAGCTAGAGCAGGAATACAGCCAGGAGGTTTTTGACGAGCTGTTTCAGGAATTTTTATTTCATCAAAACTCAATCTATACAGCGACCTACGCTGTGATGCCGTTTCTTGCACAGCTCGCTAGCTCAGTCACAGATATCGAGGTACGCACAAACCTGTTTATCCACTGCGGCATCATCGAAGCAAGCCGTGATGAGCAGCACCAGGACCCATTCCCCGAATCGTGGGAGGAACTGGCTGATGTGGTGGGCAACGCCAGCTGTACCCGGATGTACAATGAATATCTGAAGGCGATTGATCAGATCAAATCGCTGACAGATGAGATTCTGAACTATGCTGCTCAGTCATCCGCAGATGCTATAGAGAAACGTTACCTCCTCATTGCGGATGCAGCATTTCGCCAATCCTGTAATGTAGCTAATATGCTATTAACGTTTATTGAAGGCGAGGAATATGTCACAGTGTGTCCGGCCTGTGGAGAGGATGTGTATATATGGCCACAGAAAGACAAGACCGCACCCCTTCAGGCCTACGAACATGACCCTGTATTTAACCCCGAGCAGCAGCCTTATGCCATCACTCCGGCATCATCATTGGAGGATGATCCAGAAACCAAAGCATTAGCTAAGCAAACGTCTCGGATCGGAGATCAAACGCTGGCGGCACATCTTCCTTATCTGGCTGGCACAACGACATGTCCGGCTTGTCGTGAAGCCTTCCCGATATGGCCTGCTCTACTGGACACCTTTACGGTATAGAGGGAGTTCCTTCTATGTAGAGAAGAAACGCTGGATTACTGGTATGCTCGCGGTGCGACTGGGGCCTCGTATAGTAATACAGTCCGCCATAAAGTCACTGAAGCAGCAGTCGAAATTTTAACGATTCCCAGAAGCCCTATTTAGCGATATTTCAGCAGTTTAGAATTCTAACGATTTCCAGAGACGCTATTTCACTAAAAAAACCTGATACAGCCACCTTTTTGAGGGAAATCGGGGAAATAACGTTTCTCAGAATCTTTACATTTTCACATGTGCTAAAAACCACCAAATAAGCTCTCCTCGAATCGTTAGCCGCAGATGGTCACGACTGTTCCACATGTGGAGCATCTGGTGAGGCGAACTTTGACACATTGCTAATTTGCTAATGCTCGAGCAGAAGGTCATGAGACACAGTCTGGCATATCTAAACGAACTCTCATACAGGAACAGCTGGCTGATGATGCCGGCTTTTTTTGTGTTCGAAACCTGCTCCCACGTTTATCCCTCATCCTCACCTCCCCCGGAGGTCATACAAATGCAAAGCCCAGGTTCAGCATTTTTCAGAACGTAAATAGGGGTTTTCCCTGAATTACAAGGTTAACGAAACCGACTACAATAGAACTAACATCGTAATAACCTGATTGTATGCTTTTCTTTGATCAAACGAGCCTTGATATAAGGTTACTTATATGTAGTCAGAACGATGAACGAACATCATAATACACTTGAAAAAGATGAGTGACGTAAAGACCCTCAATTTGATCCGAAAAAGGAAGTGTCCCTCATGCATGATGAAGTCTCATCTGCCGTTCAGGAGATGATGAGCGGCCTGTGTCAGAACACCGCCGGTGATTTTTGCGGAATGGCCTGCGTGTCAGGGTCCATGCTGCGCTGGAAATATACGTTCGGGGCAACCAATGAACGTGTGAAACGTATGACGATGCGCCCTGGACAAGATCTGGTGGGCACGGCGCTCAGAACCGGGCGTACGGTGATGCTGGATGAGCGGTCCCGTGGTGAATTCACCCCGGATCGGTGCCCGCTTATGCTTGCTGAACGATTGGTATGTGCTATAGCCGTGCCTCTGTTCCGGGAAGGCCTCCTGCCCAGCGGTGTACTGCTTGTTGGAAGCAGAACGCCATGTACCTTTTCCCCCGAGATGGTTATGCAGACAGAGCAGGCTGCCAGACAAATGGAGCAGTATGTGTGAGCTCTAACATATAAGCTTCCTGTCCGACATAGAGACCACGGCTAAGATCAGGCCCCCCATTAATACCTCTATATCAACATTACATGAACCGTATTACACCATGACAGAACCTGTATTACCCGATGACATGACATGTATTACACATTACGCGGAGACTTTTCGGAGATTAACCTCTGAAGCGTCTCTTTTTTTTGGTATGATAGATGTAGATGAAGGAAGCGGACAGGGGGAAACAGTTGTGATTCGACTATTAGTTGTAGATGACCATGTCGTGGTACGCTCCGGGCTGATTGCCCTGCTTGAAGGCAAGAACGATATACATATTGTTGGAGACGCCGCGGATGGTGACGAAGCCATTGCCAAAGCACAGGAGCTGAATCCGGATGTTGTCCTGATGGATTTCAGCATGCCCCCGGGCAAGGATGGCTTGACCGCGACAGCCGAGTTAAAAAAATTAATGCCGGATATCGCCATTCTTATTCTAACGATGCATGATGATGAGGAGTATCTGTTCCGTGCAATTCATGCAGGAGCTTCGGGATATATTCTCAAGAGTGCGCCCCACGAAGAATTGCTCGCTGCCATTCGTTCTGTAGCAGACGGAAGTGCCTACTTGTACCCGAGCGCGACCAAACGGCTGATGAGTGAGTACCTGGACAAAGCCAAACAGGAAAACGCCGGGCCGTACGACACCCTTTCGGATCGGGAGAAAGAAATTTTAGCCTGGATTGCCAAGGGGTATGCCAACAAAGAAATTGCCGAGCATCTGGTGATTAGTGTCAAAACCGTTGAATCCCACAAGAGCAATCTAATGGAAAAGCTCGGCCTGCGCACAAGACCAGAGCTTGTGAAGTTTGCGATGAAAAAGGGGCTGTTAAATTTTGAATAAACCGCGCAAAAACAGACTCAGCGGACTGGCCGACCAGCCGGTGAGGCTGCTGCTTGGCGAAATTGACGAGCACATCTCCGATAATGAATTTCGCAGTAAATTAAAAGGTTCGCTGCATCAGCTGAGTGACCTGAAATTTGCACTGGATGAGTCCTCCATCGTCGCGCTGACCGACCGTAAAGGTAAAATCCAGTATGTAAATGATAAATTTTGCGAGATTTCACAGTATACCCGCGAGGAATTGATTGGTCAGGATCACCGCATTATTAACTCGGGGTATCACGGCAAAACCTTCATGAAAACACTATGGGATACCATCTCTTCGGGCAAGGTCTGGCATGGCGAGATTCGAAACAAGGCGAGAGATGGCAGCTTCTACTGGGTAAACACGACGATTGTGCCTTTCATTGATAATGATGGCGAGCCTTATCAGTATCTGGCTGTGCGCAGTGAGGTCACCAAGCTGAAACAGGTCGAGGCCGAGCTGCAGCAGATGATGTCTCAGGTCATGAACATTCAGGAAGAAGAACGCCGCCGCATCTCACGGGAGCTTCACGACGGGATCGGGCAAAGCCTGTTCTCCCTTGTCATTCAGATGGATCGTCTGCTGGCCGATCAGGCCAATTCAGGGGTGGAGGCATTAAGACAGCAGGTCACGCGCATTATGGAGGATGTGCGCGGCATGGCTTGGGAGCTGCGACCATCTGTACTCGATGATCTGGGCGTTGTTCCTGCTATCCGAACCTATATTGAGAACTATACCCGACATTACGGTATTGAGGTTGAGCTTGAATGCAGCTTGCGCAAACGTCTGGACATGAACAAGGAAATTGCCATCTACCGTATTATTCAGGAAGCGTTAACGAACATAGCCAAGTACGCTGATGTATCGGAAGCACGTGTCACCGTTGAGGATACAGAAGACCTTACTCTCGTTATTATTGAAGATCAAGGTGCCGGATTCAATGAGGACTCGGCAGGCCATGGTGTTGGGTTGTTCAGTATGGAGGAACGTGCACGCGGAGCAGGCGGAACGTTACGCATTACTTCTGAACCCGGTGAAGGCACAACGGTAACACTTTTACTGCCTAAAACAGTGCGTGCATAGGGCTTACAAAATCTTGGGCTTCTTTATGCAAATCTGCAACTGTAAGCGCAAACGTTACGGGCTCAGCTTATAGACATAAGGCGATGGGTTAACCATCGCCTCTGTTTCTTTACATCTTCTTTTCATCGAATTAAGGGATGCATCTAGTTTGACTCTTCTAGCGTGAAACCAGGAAAAACACGTTGAACACTTACTGGAACAGATTTCACAACTTCCCGTTTGGTAACTACATACTCCATCTTTCCTCCAGTCGAGACGGTTGTTCCATTATCCACGTATGGAGCCAGTTTGACAGTTAGATCCCAATACTCAACTCTTAGTTCATCTCCTCCTGCTTGAATACCTACTCTAACTAAATACTCCGGAGTCTGACCATTTTTTTTAAGAGTTTTCATATCCAGAATCCTGGTGGATAACATCGTTGGCCCCATAGAGAAGTGATCTTGCTTCAAACGATCCATATCCATATTGAGCGTCGATTTCTCTAGAAGATCTTCAATGCCCGTATCCATTCCAGCCATGAAAACTTGGATTGTATTATTTATACCAGCTATTCCAAAAGGACCGACGTCTTTCATGTTTTCATCCCACACATTTTCGTAAAGGATACCTGCTGTATGAATTGAAACCGTTTGAGTTTTATCATTCCATGAAACAGATGTACCCAGCTCTTTCGACACAGAACTGAGCGGCACCATGACACGGTTGTTCACCATTTTCGGAGCTACATCCGTTTGCAACTGGGTTCCGTTCACATCCAATTTGATCATTCCTGCTGCATATGCTGAACACAGCACATATGACATTACAGCAACCGTAGTTAAAACGGATAATATAATCTTTTTCTTCATATCATTTTCCCTCTCCTATTCAACAATAAAAACACGTAACAATTGAATAAGTTACACCTTTAAGCTATTTATTCTGCATACATGTGAAAAAATCTCTGTTTGCCAAGGCAAACCTTCGCCTATATTCCTCAACAAAATGCTATACCAAAAAAATTTAAAAAATAGTGTCATTGAGGTTGTAATGTTTCTTGAATAATTACCTACATAGTGAAGAAGGAAAATTATTCTCACAAAATGAATAACTTCTAATCATAGCAGCTGCACCAGTGAGGGATACACTGGACAGTTCTATCCCATGGAATGACGGAGTTATACCACTGTGAAACTACATGATATAAAGGGGATATTTCTATGGCTTGTAATCAAAATTCAAAAACTAAAGTGTCATTTGTAACACCAGCGACTGCACCAAGTCAATTGGTTGGAACTAAAGCCAAAACCGATACTCGATTTGTAATCTCGGACAACCATGAGACAATTGATGAAACGACAATATTCACAAATGGTTATTGTACACTTTGGTCAGATACTGCTTCCGGTAAAACTTCTGTTAAATACCGTATGTTCGTATGGCACCTGAATAACAGAGGGGCCAGCATGAAGTATGGCATCACCATCGGTAACAATAACACTTCTGCTTACTCCATCCATAATGTAAAGAGTACAATTGCGCCTATTACATCATTCGTTGAACAAGGCAGATGTACTGCTGCGGCTTTAGTCGGCGATACAATGGATACAATCACACCGACAGATAGCTCAATTCCTGCAGGTAAACTTGGAGTAGTTAAAGAATGGACCGTACCTAACGGACAACTAATTGGTGGTCTGATAGAATTTACGGTCACCAATACAGCATCTACAGCAATGTCATACCGATTGCGTTCGGTTGCTGCTGCAAGTGCAACAGCAGATCTGAGACTTAATCAGACTCCTGTCATTTCCTTTTTTACAGGGAAAGATGGTTCTATCCATCCTCGTGGATCATGGGACTTTGCGGAAATTGCAAGTAGTGTAAATTATTCTGCGGGAAGTGGATGGAAATATTATAATATGAGTAACGGACAAAGTGATAACTTGATGACCAAAGCAGCATCTTACGACAACGGGAATGCAGCAGATAGTAACAAAGGTCACTATGGTGTTAAATATACACTGACGGTTAATCTCACGAATCCAACTTCAGCTGAAAAAACCATTAGCATTTACATGGGCTCCCGGGTAAAACCATACGGCGGGGCTGTCAAATGGAGCGGAGATAACGTAACCTACAAAGTTCCTAATCTTGCAAGTCCCCCCACTCTGGTTTCAGGTACTACTCAATATCAGGAGGGGATTCTGGTAGCTGAGGTGAAATTATCGGCAGGACAAAGCATCACACGGACCATTACTGCAGCGTCTGCGGGAGGATTATCCACTCCAGCTGTGGTTGCATTCCAAACCAAATAATGTAACTCAAAGAAACAGGGGCGCTATCTGAACCAGCGCCTCTGTTTCTTTGTTGTTCACTATTTAGACTCTTCTAGCGTGAAACCAGGAAAAACACGTTGAACACTTACTGGAACAGTTTTCACAACTTCCCGTTTGGTGACTACGTAATCCATTTTTTCACCAGTTGAGATGGTTTTTCCATCGTCAACTCTTGGGGCCAGTGTGACAGTTAGATCCCAATATTCTACTTTCAGTTCATCTCCACCTGCCTGAATGCCTACTCTAACTAAATACTCTGGTATCTGGTTATTTTTTTTAAGAGTTTTCATATCCAAAATCTTGGTGGATAACATCGTTGGTCCCATAGAGAAGTGCTCCTGCTTCAAACGATCTAGATCCATATTGAGTGTTGATTCCTTTAAGAGATCTTCAATGCCCGTATCCATTCCAGCCATGAAAACTTGCACTGTATTATTAATACCTGCTAATCGAAATGCTCCAATATCCTTCATGTCTTCATCCCACACATTTTCGTAAGGGATACCTGTGGTATGAATAGAAACAGTCTGCGTTTTATCGTTCCATGAGACCGATGCACCCAGCGCTTTCGACACAAAACTGATCGGAACCATGACACGGTTGTTCACCATTTTCGGAGCTACATCCGTTTGCAACTGGGTTCCGTTCACATTCAATTTAATCATTCCTGCTGCGTATGCTGAACCTAGCACTCCTGACATCACCGCAACAGTAGTTAATACTGAAAAAACAATCTTTTTTTTCATATGTTTGAAATCCCTCCCATTCATCATTATAAACGCTAAATACCCAAATAAGTTACACCTTTAACTTTTTATTTTTTGCTTTATGCTATGAAGCAGAAGAGAGAAGACAATAAAACCAATCCAAACAAAAATAATCTCCACCATATGGGGAGATTTATGAATGTGTCTAATGTATAAAAAGTAGAAATGCAAGACTAGAGAGGCTACTTTTGTCACTAAAAAAGAAAACATTATGAATAATAACTATACCTATGTAAAACAATTTAAACCGACCATACCCTCCCTTCACTCACCCTATAACTTACTATCTGCTGCATGGCTAATTAACATTTCTAACAAACCTAGTCGTAAAGATTGCATAACGTCCTCTTTTGGCATGCGTATATATTTAGCCATTTGCTCCATCTCTTCTTCAAAAAGACCCAGTATAGCTATAAAAGATGAATCGTCCCCATTTCTAAATTGTTCTACAAGATTCATGAACTCAATTTCTTCGATAGAATTTTTAATGTTTTTCTTTTCCATTTATTTACTCCTTGTTGAGAAATTTGTAGGTCTGCTGAAATCTCTTTTTCTGACTTACCAGAAAGATAGACATCATGAATGATTCTCTTCCCTACATCTGATGGAATAAGTGAGCATATCTCTTCGACATACATTCTGGATACTGCATCGTCCTCAAATGAATTAATGGTGCTTGAATCATAAACCATTCCAAATTCTCTATTTCTAGTCACTTTTGATCTGTACTGCATTCTCCAGGCCATTTTCTGAAGTTCAGATCTACATCTTTCTTTCGTTATCTCCAAAGACATCACCTCACTATATAGGTAAAAAGAAGAGCACTTCTACTACCAAAAAAACAAAAAACAGGAACATTTGTTCTTATATAATTATATGAAAAACTCCGTTTTTCTTCCAGTTAAAAGTTGTAAAATCCCCGTGTTTTTTTCCTATATTTATGAGAAGAGAGGAGGAATTACATATGGATATCGATACATTTATTCAACTCATCCCCAATTTTGGATTTCCAATTGTCATTACTTTTATGTTGCTAAAATATCTTATGGACAGTATCAAAGAGAAGTTTGATATCTTAGATCGAACATTAAAGGAATTGATTGATTTAATTAAAGATTTAAAAACAGATCCTTAATTAAAAATCATGTCCAAACAACCGGTTCTAACTGTACTTATTGCGAAAAGCTGTTTGTAAAATGGAATCACCTAAAATCCTGAATTCGCAGTAACAAGCACACTCACGACAAAATGAAGGGAATATATCGTGCATCTTCAACAATTTCAATAAAATTGGTTGACTACGATTACGTTTCGTCATTACACTATGAATGCTGCAATGCTATTGCATACAGGAAAATATAAAAGGTGGTTCCATAAATATGTCACAACGACGTTCCTCCAAAGGCGGAGAAATTCCGCAGATGTATAATCTGGACGAGATGGATCGTAAAATCATCGCCGCCCTGCATGAGAATAGCCGAATCTCCTACACCGACCTCGGTACACAGATCGGTCTATCCCGCGTCGCAGTACAGGCACGTATCAATGCATTGTCGGAAAAAGGCATCATTGAACGCTTCACTGTTGTCATCAATCCTGGCAAAGTCGGACTTCAGGTGTCTGCCTTCTTTAATGTGGATGTAGAGCCGCGCTTTCTGGACGAGGTTGCGGAGATGCTGGATGAAGAGCCGGCCGTCACCAGCCTCTATCATATGACAGGCCCAAGCACTCTGCATATGCACGGTATTTTCGCAAATATGGAAGAGATGGAGCAGTTCCTGCTGGAGAAGCTCTATCAGATGCCCGGCATCGTCAAAGTTGAATCACAGCTGCTCTTGAAACGGTACAAAAGCCGAATGGGCATGAGACTCTAGGAGGATATCAGCATGAGTTGGAAAGATTACAACGGTCTCGTGGCAGGCATGATGCGAACCGGAATTTTGGGATATGGCGGTGGCCCTTCAGTTATTCCACTCATCCGTTATGAAGCCGTTACCCGCTATGAATGGGTCAGCGATGATGAATTCGGCGAGATTCTGGCGATTGCCAACGCACTGCCGGGCCCCATTGCTACCAAGATGGCTGCTTATCTTGGGTATAAAACCAAAGGTGTGCTGGGCGCTATTGTCGCCGTACTTGCTCACATCTTGCCGACAAGCATTGCGATTATTGCCCTGCTGGGTTCGATGTACGCGCTGCGCGAATCCAAAATTGTAGCGGGCATGGTCGCCGCAGTCCGACCTGTTATTTTTGTGATGCTCGGTATGATGGCCTATGAATTTGCAATGAAAGCCTGGAAAGGGCTTGGCAAATGGTTTGCTATTGCATTCGGCATAATTGCCTTTGCGGCGCTGCAGTTGCTGAATGTGCACCCTGGATTGGTCATTACAGCTTTCCTGGTCTATGGCTTCTTCCATTTTGGTCTCGTTCAGCGTTTGAAATCCAAAGGTAACTCTGACAAGGAGGTATCGTAGGATGCTTCAGACGTGGTGGGAACTATTTTGGGGATTTTTCGTAGCGAACATTCTGGGATATGGCGGTGGCCCCGCTTCCATTCCGTTGATGCAGGAAGAGATTGTGAATCACTACCACTGGATGACCACGGAACAGTTCGGGGACGTCCTCGCGATCGGCAATGCACTTCCCGGGCCGATTGCAACCAAAATCGCTGCATTTGTCGGATACCATGTCGCAGGCTGGTTCGGTGCCTTCATCGCCAGCTTTGCTACGATTGTACCGTCGGCAGCTGCACTTATTTTATTATTGCGTTTATTAAACAAACATCGCACCTCGCCTAAAGTCAAAGGCATGACATTGCTTGTACAGCCCGTCATTGCCGTGCTTATGATTCTGCTCACCTGGGAATTCGGCCAAGTATCTACAGACTCCATTGGGATCTGGCAAACACTAATTATTGCAGGCATCTCGCTTTGGGTCATGACCAAAACCAAGTTGCATCCTGCGATTCTTATTCTTATTGCTTTTGCCTATGGTGCTTTGGTGCTGTCGCATACGATGTAACAGGGATACATCACTTCATTTAATTTTGAAAAAGACAGGTCACATGCAGCCGTATCATACCAAAAAGGTGATATCCGCTCGAATGCGGATATCACCTTTTTGTACTTTACATAATAACATTTGTAAGGCAAAGTTACTTCGCTTCAACCACTACGGTAACCTTTGTTTTTACCCCTGCATAGGAAACCGTAATCGTTGCTTTCCCTTTCCCATTCGCCTGAATCACACCATCTTTAACGGAAGCAGTCGCTATACGGGAGGATGTCCAAAGTGCTGGCTTGGATACATTAGCCTCACTTCCATCCACGTACGTTGCTGTAGCCACAACTGTCGCTTTATCGCCAGCCTTCATCGTCAATGTGACTTTGTCGGTCTGCAAATATTTCAGTGTATCTACATCCAGCGCAATCGTCACCGTTTTGCCGCCATACTTCGCTGTAATCTTGGCTTTACCTGAATTTAATGCTTTTACTTTACCTTTGGTCACTTGAGCAACCTTGTAACTGTTCGTTTTCCATTCAGCCTTGTCCGTAATATCACGTTCACTGCCATCACTCAGGGTAGCCGTTACTGTCAGATCAACCGTATCGCCTGATTTGAGGGAAAGTGCAGGTTCCGAAGCTGTGATTCGTGAGATTACATCGACTTCAACCTGAATCGTAACTTTTTGCGAGCCGTATTCAGCAGTAATGTTGGCTTTACCACTGCTGTTCCCTGTGATTACACCCTTTTTTACATCTGCTACGCGGGCATTGCTGGATTTCCAGGTCGCATCTGCTGTGACATCCTTTGTATTACCGTCACCATCTGTACCTGTCAGAATAACGGTTTGGGTTTCTTTTGCCGAAAGCACAACAAAGTTTACATCTGCCTCCAGTCCGCTTGCCATACCCACTTCAACCGGGAGTGTCAACGTTTTGCCTTCAATTTTAGCCGTAATCGTCGCTTTCCCTGTCGCTACACCTGTAATAACCCCTTTGCTGTCTACCTCAGCGATTTTCTCGCTGCTGCTGCTCCAGGTTGCATCCTCGGAAACATCCTTGGAGGTCTCACCGTACAGTGCAAGCACTTTGGCAGAAGTGGTTCCGCCTACAGCCACGGTTGCTTTCTTTTTGTCCATCTCATATTTGTCTGGAACGTCTACGCTGACTGTGAATTTCACCGTTTTACCGCCATATGCTGCTGTAATCGTAGCCGTACCTGATTTATAAGCAATCAGTTCGCCACCCGATACATATACGATTTCAGCATCGCTGGAGGTCCATGTCGCCTTGGACGTAACATCCTCCTTGCTCGCATCAATGTATTCTGCATTCGCCGTCAGTTTTTTCGTTCTGTTGTCACCCGTAACACTCATGGCAAGCTTATCATTCACATCTTTGATATCCAGATATCTCGCGGTATCCACATCCACGGCGACTTCCACCGTTTTACCGCTATAGGTTGCCTTGATCGTCGTTGATCCGGCGCTCACTGCCGTAATTTGACCTTTGAACACCGTCGCAACCTTCTCGTTGCTGGATGTCCATGTCGCCTGATCGGTTACATTCACATCACTGCTGTTTGGATATGAAGCCGTCACAACAACATTGGCTGTTTTATTGCTCTCGCTCAAGCGGAAGAAAATACTCTGTTTCTCTACGCTCAGCTTGCTCGTCTGATCTACATCCACATCTACTGATACGGACTTGGTACCATATTTCCCTGTAATAACAGCAGAGCCTGCCGAGTAACCTGTAATATTGCCCTTCAGCACATCTGCAACCTTCTCATTACTCGACGTCCATTCCGCCAGGTCGGTTACATCTTTCGTTGTCCCGTCTGGATAAGTAGCCGTCAATTTCACAACTTCGCTTTTGTTGAGCAGCAGATTCACCTGCTTCTTGTCTACGTCTACACGTTTAACCACTTCTACGCTGACGTCCAAGGTTACGCTCTGGCTTCCCAGTTTGGCAGTAATGACAGCTGTTCCCGCGCTTTGCCCAGTAACCTTGCCGTTAACAACGGTGGCAACCTTCTCGTCACTTGTCGACCATTCTGCACTGCTCGCTGCATCACTGTTCGTTGTATTATCGCTGTACGTCGCAGTCAAGACGATGTCTTTGCTTTCCCCTGTGCGGAGCTCAAGATTTTGCACGCTTTTCGAAAGGGCTTTAACCTTCTTCGTTACTTTAATTTGAACAGGCTGAGTTTGGCCCTGATACGCCACTGTAATTGTTGCTGTGCCTTCTTTTTTGGCTGTAATCGAGCCATTATATGCAGTTGCTACCGAAGTATCACTGCTCGTCCAGGATGAGCTGATCGTAACGTTCGCTGAGGTATTATCCGAATATACCCCCGTTACCGTCACCGAACCGGAATCGCCGACTTCGAGCGACATTTCATTTTTGGAAACTACAATTTTGGACAGTTCCTTCTCTGCCGCAGCGGCCAAGCCTACGTTGGAAATAGTGAGCATCAACACCAGCATCATTACCATATACTTGGTCAATCTTGGCTTTAACATCATTTCCCTCCGATATTCGTCATTTTATTCCTACTATATAATGTCGGCAAAGGCTTTCCAGATGTTTAGACTTTCAGGAAATTTTCAGGTAATTATATGGGAATTCATGTTACTCGATCATCTAACCATGCATAAGGGAAGCTGCAATCAGAGCGAATATATGCAGCATTGCACCGGTTTCATTCACCACCGTATCCTCAAGGCATAATCTGAGTTTAGAGCGACTGGAGTACATTTTTATAGAAAAGGAGGATACCGATTGAATCAATCCTTTGATTACATCGACTATTGGGAGCGGACTTATCGCAAAGGTGAAACATCCGGCAGAGGTTCATACGGAGTGCTGGCTGAGTTCAAAGCCGAGGTTGTCAATGCATTAATCCAGCGTGAGGGCATTCGTCGCATTATCGAGTTTGGCTGCGGTGATGGGAACCAATTGAAATATATGGACTATGGCGAATATCTCGGTATGGATGTGGCTTCAGCCTCGGTAGAGCACTGTGCCTCCATGTACGCTGATGATCCTTCGAAGAGCTTCATGGTATATAGACCAGGTCTATGGGTCAACCGTGGTTTTCTGCAAGCGGATCTCACCGTTTGTCTGGATGTGCTCTATCACATTACGGATGAGACAGATTTTCGCCATACGCTGCATGATGTGCTCCATGCCTCTACCCGCTGGGTTGTACTCTATACGAGACTGAGGGAACAGGGTGATTCAGGAGTACGAACGATTCAGGACCGTAACCTGTTCCATTATCTGTTTGATTATCCCGAGTTCAAGGTGCATGAGATTATACGTCAGCGCTATCCCCAGCAGTCCTCGGCAGACTTTGTCATTCTGAAACGGACATGTGCGAAGAAGTGATTTCAGCCAAAAAATACGGCAAAAATATAACCGCCCTGCCAAGGGCGGTTAATCACACATTCAAGATGAAAGATGAACATCTAACTATATCATTCCCCTTAAAATAAACCCTTGTCTCCACGCAGCTTCGCCAGCGCCTCCATATAGAAATAATCGCCGTAAATAATCGGCACATTGATGCCCCGTCCTTCGGGGTAATGCACCGTACCCCGGAGGATCAGCCCTTCCTCCGCCGCCAATTCGGCGGAGCTATGGTGCTCATACAAGCCGCGGACGATGCGTTCTCCCGCGGCAGCGTAGGTTTGCCCGCGCGGCGACAGCTTCGCGAGCTCAAGCAGTCCGCTCGCGGCAATAGCCGCTGCGGACGAATCCCACGCCGCCCGGTGCTCCGCTGGCGCGCGGAAATCCCACACCGGCACGATGTCTTCGCCAAGCATGGCGAGGAAGAAATCGGCCGCTCGCTCCGCTGTCTCCAGATATCGGGCTTCGCCCGTATACCGGAAAGACAGCGCAAACCCGTGCAGCGCCCAGGCGGTGCCCCGCGCCCAGGCCGACCCGGGAGCATGGCCTTGGCCGCCATGCTCCCGCAGCTTCTGCCCCGTGTGTGGATCAAACTCCACCACGTGGCAGATGGACCCGTCGGCGCGCACGAATTCACGCGCGACGGTGTCCGCATGCGCTTCCGCCAGCCATCGGAAGCGAGGATCGCCGCTCTGCTCGGAGGCCCAGTAGAGCAGCGGCAGGTTCATCATGCTGTCAATGATGGCTACGCCGCGCGTATCCATCGTTGACGAGCTGAAGTTCCAGGCGCGGATGAACTCACCGCGCACATGAAAACGGGCGGCGAGCAAATTCGCGGCAAGCAAGCCGCGGCGTCGCCCCTCCGCACTGCCTGTCTCGCGATAGCTGGCTACGCCGCTAAGCAGCCAGATAAAACCCAGATCGTGATCCACCAGGTCAGGATCACGCAGACAGCCTTCGAGCTGCTGCTCACAGCTCTCGGTAATGCGCCGCAGCTCTGTAGCCGACTCATGCTGCGGAGCATCCCTGTACACCAGCCATAACAAGCCGGGCCAGAAACCGGCTGTCCACCAATCAGGATCATTCTGATCGTACATCCCCTGCAGTGAAGTATGGGGAAACGTATCCTGAATTCGCTTGGCGTTGCGAATCGTTTTGTCAGCTGCCTGTCTCCATGCTGCTTCTACCCATGATTCCGATGTTGATGTGTCCATATTACTGCCCCTCCCGCTTCTGAGTATGACCAATTCACACTTCCAGTTGCTGTTATCCCCAGCCTTCTTCCAGAAAGCTTTGGACCCCATGTTCCCTGTTTTCTTCTGCCTGCTCCTTTAAAGTTTACATAGAACAACCTCCAGCACGCAGTGCTCCGCTTCATATCAAGCGCTATCAGTGACATGTCGCCTTTTTGTCACTTTCCCCGCACTCTGTATCTCGGCAAACTCTTCATGTCTTACATACTTCCCAATCGAACAGTAAAAGTCAGCTGCTGCGCACCATAAGCCTCCATCCGCGCCTGTTTCAACAGCCCGTTGCGTGAAGCAACGGCCTGCGGGTCGAGCTTGACGTTCACTCCCGGATTACACGCTTCAGATTCAACGTATGCGCCGCGGTACGCAGTACGTACGCTTCGCTCGGTGTGCGTGACGACAGCCTGCTCCTGCCCATCGCTGTACATTAGCGGAATGAGCGCTCCTGCCGCTTCAATCCTGCCTTCAAACTCATACGTCACGATCAGCTCATCCGCTCGCTGGACATAGCGGCCACGTACAGCGCTTATTCCAGAGAAATGCCCCTTCCAGGTGATCTGAAAAGCGTTCTGCCCGGCGCTCTCCACTGCCTTCACACCGCTTCCCGCCATTGCTTTATTCAGCTTGTTCCCGGATTCATTCTCCGCTGCTGCGATTGGAGCTTCCGCCTCATATACAATTGAACCGCCGCCGCAGGCAGGATCTATTCCTGCATCGCGGTCATAGTCGCTGCCGGACGGTATGCCTTGGGCCAGGCTATGCCAGACCCCATCGGGTGTCATCCATGCAGGGCAGTAGCTCAAAGGCTGAACAACACCCTCGGCAAACTCCGTAAACCCTGCCTGTGCATGACCGGCTGCTGACGGACCGATTAACCCGGGTAAACCTGCCTGTTGTATTCGTACCATTCCAGGGATGGTATACGGATCATTCAGAGCGGTATGCAATACGATCTGCTGCCCGGGCACGGAAGCCAGCACGGTTTCAAACCAGCCATCCGTCTGCAGTACCCTGTCCCCGATCTCGGAAGGAAGATACGCGGGAATAATGCTTTCACCCGGATCACGCAGACAAGCATGAGCCAGTGCCGCCGCCGTCCACAGGTTGTAGCAGGTATGATTCGTATAAATCTCGTATCCGTGTCGCTGCTCTGGCGCATATTCATTGCGTACGATTTTCAGGCGCCCGTCCGGCATGAGCCAGCGCTCAACCGCTTCAAAACAGCGATTGGCCGCCCGGGCAAACGCTCCTGCCATAACTGAATCGCCAGCTTCACTCGCCAGGGCAGCATGCAGCGAGCAGACATAGGCTGCAGCCGCTTCATTCCATTGATGCTGCGAGCTGCGTCCCCGCGGCGGAATCTCTCCAAGCGGAGACAGCATGAGCAGGGAGCTGAACGCACCGTCACGCAGCCGATCTCGCAAGGCATCTGCAACAGCTCCTTCATATCCGGCATCGAGCATTACTCCAAGGTGATAGCGGGTAGCGATATCATAGGAAAAAGGACTATTGGGTCGATCCAGTGGACCATCCTGATACAAACCGAGCGCAGTAAACCGCGGCAGGTGATAGGCCTCCAGATAACGATCCATCCAGGCTGTATTGACACTCGCAAGCTGTTCACGCCACCTTAAATATTCTCCCGAGATCATAATCGCATTCCAGTTAATCATGCGATTGGCATTGTTCATTTTGGTCATCGTAAATACATAATCTTCTTCGGGATCAATCGTCCTCAGAGCCTCAGCCCAGATGGCCGCCTGCTCAGGCCGATGAGACTTGAGCAGCATATACGCCCGCATCATCAGCACGGGATAGAAATCCGGGTGATGGTCGGGCGCACTGCCTTTCACCACCGCATCAATGCTATGTGACAGAGCTGCCGCTGCGGAATCAAGTAGTTCGAGCTGCCCCGCATCCACCAGAACTGCTGCTGCCATCGCATAGGCAGGCGTAGAATAGTACCTCTCTGCTCCCGAGTACGGATCAATAATAGCTCCATCATGATCTTGAACTTTTTTGTAAGCGTGCACAATTTGTTGTACAAGGGCCAGCTTGCGTTCCCGATTCCAGCCATCAGCAGGTGCAGGGCCCGCTTCAGCTGCCAACATACGGTACTGCTTTAATGCTGTTTTCCACGGATAAGCTGATGCAGCTGTATAATTACTCACCTTCACTCACCTCGGTTTCTGCCTTATGCGGCTCAATGACAAAATGCACCTGACAAACAATCTCCAGCGAAGCTATATCAGCTATATCACCTGCACCTGTATCTGTATCTGTATCTATTATATTGGCAGCTTCTCCAGCTCCTTCACCTGTTTCTTTGCTTTCCTCTTTGGCTGGAGTCTCTACAGCTTCAAAGAAACCAAAAGATTTCATAGGTTCTGTCGGCTCTCTGTTCTCCATGGCAACCATAACCTGCATCTTGTTTCTCTGATCCGTAACTCTCCCGGTTCCCCCTGCTGCTTCTGCTGTCCCTTTGCATACCAGCGATGTACGATAAAATGTAACCGGGTTATGATCGTGATCCAAGGTATATACAGGTTCGGTATCAACATGCCACCGGGCTGCATCATAGACCATATATACATTAGCTTGCGCCGCTTGCCATAGAAGCTGGCCCTCTTCTTCAAGAACAGGATTTATGCGGCTGATCCAGCGCTCAACTACTCGGGAAGGACGGGGGGAGCACTCATCAACCGAATATTGTGCATCATCCAACACTGTGCCCGCTTTCCATTGAAATGTGTCTGTTAGCCGTAAAACCGCCACCTCGATGTGCTCGTCCATGTTCCCATCCCGACTGCTTCTGCTGGCATTTCGGGTAATATCGCCAATCCAGTCGTCGTGCTTCTCAATCCTCCAGCACAGTTCCCGTGTATATCGCTGGAGCGACGCTGCCTCTGGATAAGCGAGTGTCAGGTCCAGCGCTGCCTCAAGTTCACTTCCATCCGGCTCAAGCCTGAACCCCAGCATATAAGCTTCAGCCTGCCTTCCAGAGCTTTGCTCGCATCCATCAATAAGCGGCACATTATGCCCGGAGGAAGAGATATGAAACAGCTGCTCACGTCCGGGGGCAAAGTATGCCTGAGTATACAATCCTGCTCCCGGGTCACATATTATATTTTCGCCGCCACAATGAATAATGAATTGTCCCAGATCATTATGATTGTGCGGCTCGTCATTATGCCCGCCCTTGAAGGAACATGCCGCTTGAACCTGCTTTTCTTCTGCGTGCAGCTTGTCAGCTTCATGGGATACCTTTGGTACAGGAAGTACACTCTTGGCAACCATCCACCCCAGCTGATGTAAAATAAACCCTTCGTTCGCCTGAGCATGCGCACCGGCTCCTTCTTGTACACCTGCATACACTGCCGGATCACTCCACATCACGTTCCGCAGCAGATGAGCCCAGCGGCGGCAAGGATCATCTGTCAGCCGCGGGATGAACAGGGGCAGATTCGCTGGCAGCTCAAATTTTGCGACCAGGAGTGACAGGAGCCCCGCTGGAATCTCTTCGCGCTCCGCACTATCCGAATAATTGACAAATATACCTTCCGACAGATGAATGCGTAGTGGAAAAGCCGCAATTGCGGCGATCTTCAAGCCTGTCAGCAGATTCAACGCTCCATCGCTGTAGTCCTGTAACATCTCGGCATAATAGACAAAATAACCGAAGCCGTAGACCCAGTATCCGATGCCTTCCGCACAGCCGCCATCCTCGCCATAGCCGCTCAGGAATGCCTTCATACAGCCGAGCGTCTGCCGGATGGACTCTCGCACCATCACCTCATCCTCAAGCAGCAGCATAGCAGCCATCCCGCAGCACCCTCCACAGACTGCTGACCAGTTGTGCTCTGCCGTCTGCCAGTGATACTCGCGTTTTTCTCTGTACAGCGGGGTGAAAATTCTACGTTCAGCCTCGACACGGATTCGCTCAAGCACCAGAGGGTTCAGATGTCTGCCGTGAATAACCGCTATCTCGGCGAGCATATGAACGGTCTCTGCGGCAAAAAGATCGATGTTGCCTTCAACCTGCCTCGCTTCACCGTTTCCGAGATGTGCTGTAAGACACCATGTATACTCATCACATACCGCCCACAACATCTCTTCAAGGGTCTGCAGCACACGAGGTTCATCCGAAACGAGAGCAAGCATCGCCACAGCAGCTAATCTGCCGCGCCGATCAAAATATGCGTTCTCGTAAGCTTTGCGCTCTCCTGTCTGGCTGAACTGCCGAAACAGTGCAAACGTCAGCGGCGGCAGTGGTTCGTTTAGCGCCAGCTCTCCATAGGTCTTCAGGTCGGTGAACACTTTAACCAGCTCAGGCTGTCGCAGCCTTTCTCCGATACGGTCCGCCATCAAAATGCGATTCTTCTGACGGTAATTTCGCTTCGGATGTATTATCTGCTGAAGCCTCTCTTTATCGGGCCAGCCGTTCACTTCGGCTCCATTCCCGGCACAGCTTGTATCGACATGCCTGTATTCCTGTTCATTTTTGATTTCGTGATTGGAGCCTTGCACAGCATTCACCACGCTTACTTATGGAATGTAATACAGAACTCTGACAACATGTGCTGGAACTTGCTTCCTCCCCGTTACACAACGGCTAATGGAGAATCCTGAACCACAGACAACCACTGGCGAGCAATTAACTCATGTCCAGCCGCCGTCGGGTGAACACCGTCCCATAACCAGTAAGACGCATCCGCCTGCTGCAAAGCTTCATTAAACGTTTGCTGCAGCGGAACATAGACCGCCCCATATTGTGATGCCAGCTGTTGAACCTGCTCCTGGTATTCGCTGATCCGCTCCTGCCAAGGCGGCCATTGATCAACGGTTGCTCCCGTCTTCAGAATAAAGGGTTCCATCAGCACAAGCCCGGTATCTGGCATCACTTCCCGTGTTTCCTCCAGCAGATGACGGTAAGCTCGGCCAAAACGGTCCGTATACCCTTTAGCTTCACCATTCATTGAACGCCAGGCATCGTTAACCCCAATCAGAATGCTGATCAGGTCCGGCTCAAGACTGATAGCATCTTCATTCCAGCGCGCATACAGATCGGAAGCCCGATCTCCGCTGATGCCTCTGTTGTAGAACGTTTTGTGTCTGTTTGCCAGATCCATTCCCAGCCTGCTTGAGATGAGATACGCATACCCGTGGCCCAGAACATGATTCAGATCCTCATTGCGTGACCTTCCTCCGTCTGTAATGGAATCGCCTTGAAACAAAATCGTAGATGGACTTGACTGCATCTTGGCCATCGTTCCCTTCGTATGTAAAATGAACTTTCCACACTGCTGTCTCCATCTTATCCCTTTCAGTCACATTAGAAAATAGCGTTTTCATATAAAATACCTAGCCCATCCAGTAACGCAGAATCATCATGCAAACAATGCCAACCAGAACCGTTCCTAGCAAGCTTCGAGTCCAGATGGCAACGGCGACGGTGGGCAGTGCTGCCCACAAAGCAGCATTTTCAGTAATGGGAACCAATTCGCTCCCGTTCATAAACAGCTCCTGACCAATGAGTGATGCCATAACCGCTACGGGCACATATTCGAGCCAGCGCAACAGCCACACCGGAATCTGTATTTTGCTAAACAGCATAAGCGGCAATACCCGCGGAATAAACGTCAACAAGGCCGAGCCCATAATAATCCAGAATACATCCCATCTTACTTCCATCGTTCCATGAACACTCCCATCGTTGCTGCAACAACTGCTGCCAGTATAATACTCATGCTGCCAAGCGAGGCCATGCTTGCCAGGATGACAGAAACCACCGCAATGATCGCTACATTGATATGTATTTTTTTACTTTTGCGGTGAACCAGTTGAAGCACAATCAAACCTATAAACATAGCTGGCAGCGCATAATCCAGACCAAGCCTGTCCGGGTCCGTTATCCAGCGTCCAAAATAAGCACCTGCCATATTGGCAGCAAACCAGTTCAAGTATGCCGTAATGTTCAATCCATGCATCCAGCGTTCACTAAGCGTCTTTCTGCCAATTGCACGTGTCATGGCTACGCCGAAGGACTCATCTGTAAGCAGCGAGCCGATCCACATATTTTTAAGCGGTGTCAGATGCCTGAAATAAGGAGACACAGCTGCACTGAGCAGCAGATGACGAAGATTTACAAAAAAGATCGTGAAGATGATCGCTACCGCAGACCCATTCGAAGCAAGCATGCCTGCTGCAATAAACTGGGCCGACCCTGCATATAACACAAGACTTAACAGTGCCGTTTCCGCAAAACTCAAACCGGCCGTCATCTCGATAACTCCAGCTGCGAAGCCAATACTTAAATATCCGAGCAGTGTAGGGACACAGTCCCTTACTCCCTGCATAAATGTTGCATCATCCTGGGTTTCGACATGAGGTTTATGTCCAGATGAAGTTAACGCATTTTGATTCAATTTCGGGGCAACTCCTCTCTAATTTCAATCAAGACCAGCCGATATATAACGATACATACCGTTCAAATTCAAAGATTTCTGATTAGGAATACAGAATCTTAGGATTCAGAATCGTATCGCATTAACTTAGAAATATACCACATATTATGTAAGTTTGGGAGAGACAGGGGAGAATGGGTATGAAGAAAATGAAGCAGTCAAAAGGAAAGCGAACGATGCAGATGAGAGAGAAGCTGATGCTGTCTTTTGCCATCGTGCTGCTGATCCCGACCATCAGTTTGGGTATTATTTCATTCCGGACAGCGGATGCCAAGGTTGAGGAAAAAATGTTTGAAAATGCGAGCAGCAGCGTTAGTGTACTCAACCAGACTATTGACCAGATTATTGGTGCCACTCGTAAAAATGTCGATTTTCTGGCAAGTCAGCTTGATGCGGGCAATGTCGGCCCTGTTCAGGGGGATGAAACCAAGACGATACGCACTTTACTTGATGCATACAAAGATACCCACTCTGATGTGGAGCTTGCCTCTGTCGGCACAGATAAAGGCGTGTACATCAATTCCCCGGTGACTGCTGTGAACAAACCAGGATATGATCCGCGCGAACGTCCCTGGTACCAGGCTGCTACACAGAACAAAGATAACCCCACTGTAATCACACCTTACATCTCTAGCAATACGGGTAACGTTGTCGCCTCGGTTGCCCAGACGACCAAAGATGGTCACGGTGTCGTTTCGGTCAGTCTATCCCTTGAAGCTCTTTCCAAGACGGTTAATTCAACGAAGATCGGGAAAAGAGGATACATCTACATTATTGATAATGCGAATAAAATCATCGTACATCCGACTGAAAAGCCGGGTACAGAGGGTACGATGGAGCCATACAAACAAATTTTTGAACAGAAAAACGGCGAGCTTCAATACACACAGAACGGCAAAAACGAGCATGCCTTCTTTGCCACTAATGAAACAACAGGCTGGACCGTTGTCGGCGTTATTGATAATGACGAAGTGACAGAAACCGTTCGTCCTATTCTGTACACTACACTTGTCGTTATCGCTGGGGCTATTGTGATCAGCTCCATCATTATTTTCTGGATTGTACAATCCATTACCCGTCCGCTCAACCGGCTTGTGAATGCCTCGAATGAAATCAGTGACGGTAATCTGACCATCGAAGTAGCCGTCCAAGGACAGGATGAGTTCGGTAAACTCAGCAACAGCTTTAACAAAATGAGTCAATCTCTACGGGCAGTTATTCAGGATGTGCGCCACACCGCAGACGAACTGAGCACCTCTTCCGCACAGCTCGCCATCAATTCATCCGAGACAACCAAAGCTACAGAGCAGGTGGCCCTGATCACAGAGCAGTCCGCAGCTGGAATTGAGAAGCAAGCCAGCAGCCTGAAGCATACCGCCCAGCAGATGAACGAGCTTGCTGGAGGGGTTGGCCAAGTTACGAACAGTACACAGCAAGTATCCGAGGCCGCACTGCAGGCTAGTGAACTCGCACAGCAAGGTAATGCAACGATCAAAACGGTTGTGTCCGAGATGGACTCCATCCAGCATTTTGTCCAGGGTGTCGCCGAAACAGCAACACGACTGGATCAGCACTCCAGTTCAATCGGTGAGATGGTATCGGTTATTACCGATATCGCAGCCCAGACCAACCTGCTCGCACTTAATGCTTCTATTGAAGCAGCCCGTGCAGGCGAGCATGGACGCGGCTTCGCCGTTGTTGCTAGCGAGGTCCGCAAGCTGGCGGAGCAATCCAGTCTATCCGGTCAGAAAATTGTCGGCATGGTCGCGTCCATCCAGCAGGAAATCTCCAGAGCCAATGAAAATGTGCAGCTGGGGTTAAAAGACGTTGATAGCGGCATACAGGCAGTGCAATTTGCCGATGAAGCTTTTGTTCGCATCAGTGAAGCAGTTGGAACGGTTAACCAGCAGCTGGAGAACATCGCGGCAGCTTCGGAACAGATGTCTGCCAGCACAGCAGAAGTAGTACAGTCCATTGATCAGATTCATAACATATCGGAAACCAATGCAGACGGGACGGAAAATATTTCGGCCGCTACGGAGGAGCAAGTAGCCTCCATGCAGGAAATATCCTCCTCTGCCGATTCACTTGCCCATCTGGCTCACAAGCTTCAGAAGCTGGTTGAACAGTTCAAGCTCTAGCTGACGTCCAGCTCATATGGACATGCCCCTGCCGGGCACATCAGTACAAAGCCCCTTTGCCGTAGCGTCGGCAAAGGGGCTTTTATATTGGGGGGGCTCCGTTAGGGAAAGTTTCGTATCTTCGTATAAACGTTTCTCCAGGTAACATTCTTCATCAAACGTTTCTTCAGCCTGAATGCCAACTCTTCCTTTATGCTCTATTCAGCGGATGGTTTGGGATCACCATGATAGCCGCGTTCTCCATAGGGTTCAAGCTTCTCCAACCAGCTATTCAGACATTTAGCGAGCGCATCCTTCGGATCGGCGAAGGGGTTATCATCTTTTTTCAACACCTCCAGCACCTCAATAACGAAAGCACTCTCGCCATATTCATTCCATTCTGCCTGCAAACGACGGTTCAGATGGCTTCCCATCTGAAGCATAAACCGCTGCCCATTCACCGTTTTCAGATTAAGGGTGCTGTCGATATACACCTTACCATTTCGTTCATTTCGGATCTGATACACTCCTGCTTCTGTTTTGACCTCTTTGGCCTGCTCCTGTAGCTCCTTGCGCCGATTCATATCCTTCTCTCCTTTACCTGCTTTCATTTCCGAGTCATGCCTTTTCGCCTGCTGCTCGGTATTCCTGGCCTCTGCTTCTTCCGCTCATGTCGCTGGTCTCTGGCCTTCGCCTTGCTGCTCCGCAGCACTGCCCAGCCAATACTGACTGCCATCCGGCTCCCGCTCTAGCAGTCCGTAATCCACCAGATACCTTCGAATCTCTACAACATCATCATGAACTTGCTGCAAAAGTGCATTGACCTGCTTTTCCGTATAGGTGCGCTGTGGTTCGAATCGCTTGGCTATTTCCAAAAGCACGATATACTTATGCTTCTGCTTCATCTGAAACGTCGTTAAAGGACCTTTTGTGCCCTCCGGGAAATAACTCTGCAGCACCTTTTCCCGTTCAGCTTCTGATATATCAAATGCCTGCTGATCGATCATATGCCCTTGTTTCATGACAGGGGATACCCATGCTGCCGGTGCATGAAGATCCTTATTTTTGAGCAGCTCCATCAACGCCAGCAAAATCTTGGCCTGTCTCTCCTTCTCCTTCAGAACAAACCGATGATTCCGAATCGTAGATGCACTCCCGATGCCCAGTGCCTGCTGCACCTCTGCATCTTTTTTCCCTTCATAAAACTGAGCCAGCAGGCCCCGCTGTACATCGGACAGTCCTGTTACGCTCTTATCCAGCGCCAGCAAATATTCGAATACCGACCCGTGAGCCTTTTCAATATGAACACGCATGTACCGCTCTGCTTCATAAAGCACACCCTCTTCGGGATAAATAATTCCAGCCTCCGTCTCGTACCCGCAGCAAACACATGTATAGACCTCAGCTTCCTCCACATAACCGCGTTTAATCTCCTCTAACGAAGCTGTCTGCAATCTGGAATCGGATGATTTCATCATTCGCCCCTCATTCTCTTACTTTTTCATTCTATCGTTTGCTCATTTATAGATATATTATTATTTTGTTTGTTTATTGTCAAACACAAGCTGACTTGGCGACTAATCACAAGTACCCATATCTCTCGGCAAAAAAAAAAGACTGCGGGTTCGAGGTACGAATCCCGGCAGTCTTTAGGTGCACGGAAAGACAGATCGCTGTCTTTCCTTTTATTATTTTACACAACTACAATGCCATTCTGTCTCAAGGGAACTGCTGCTACAGCTTGAACCGATCAATTACACTTTGCAGATCCTCTGCCATACGTGACAAAGCCGCTGACGATGCGGCAACCTCTTCCATCGTAGCAAGCTGCTCCTGAGCTGCTGCCGAGCCATCCTCGGTTCCCCCAGCGATTCGGTTCGACAGAACCATCGTATCGTGTACAGCTTTGTTCACATGCCCCATGCCTTGATCGATCTGACGAGAAGCCGCTGCCGCCTCTTCGGCCTGTACCGCTACCACCTGCACCGCATCACGAATTGTCCGGAAAGCCTCTCCTGCATCCTCAATCATCTGCGAGCTCTTCACCATGCCTTCTCCTGTACGCTCAAAAGCGGCTTGAACAGCATTTGTTTTCTCATACATCTCCCGCATAAGCTCATTAATCCGCTCTGCGGAAGCACCCGAACTGTTCGCCAGCAATTTCACCTCGTTTGCCACCACGGCGAAGCCGCGTCCATGCTCCCCGGCTCTCGAAGCTTCAATGGAAGCATTCAGTGCCAGAATGTTTGTCTGCTTGGCAATTGCCGTAATCTCGGCCACAATCTCAAGTATTTCATCATTTTTCGCCCGCAGATCGTGAATGACAGCCTCCATCGCTTTGCTCTCATCGTTAACCTGCTCCATATGAGAGATGGCCTCCTGTACAGTTACCATGCCCGTTTCCGATTTAGTGGAGGTCTCTGCCGCTATGCGCTCGGTTTGTTCTGATTTTGCTGCGATCTCCTTAACTCCCAGGGACATCTCGCCAACCAGCTGCTCGGTGGCAGCGAGACTTTCATTCTGCATTGTCGTTCCTGCGGCTGCATCCTGCATCAACTCGGCTACCTGCTCGGTAGCTTTGGAGGTCTGCTCCGAGCTTGCCATCAGCTCTTCCGAGGATGCCGCCAGCTGACTTGAGGTATCATGCACCTCGCCAAGCACATTGCGCAGGGAGGTTGTCATTTTATCAAAACTCTCGCCAAGCTGCCCAAATTCATCCTTGCGCCGCAAACCTATCCGCACTGTCAAATCACCCGCACTTACCTGAGCTGCAGCTTGTGTTATCTGCTGTAACGGACGGTGAATGCTGCGGATAATGAAGATAAGCAGTATGAGGCCCACAATAACCGCCGATCCCACCAAGGTAATTGTACGGATCAAGATGGGCTGCACTGCCTCTGCTGCTTCAGAGGGAATCATCTCGCCAACAATTTTCCACCCCGTTTCAGGATTGGTGTAAAATACAGCTTCCATCGCTTGACCGTCATATGTATATTTCACGGTTCCCCGATCCTTGGTATACATCTCGTTAATGTAGCTTTGATCAGACTGCGTGCCAGATTCAATTTTGTAATGGAATAAGAACTTCCCTCCGTTATCGAGCATATACAGCTTCCCGGCTTTGCCGATATGAATCTGGTCAACCGTCTCCTTCAGATGATTCAGACTTACATTAGCGCCAAATACACCCTTGCCATCTGCCAGCTTGGCTGCCGCCGTCACTACCCATTCCCCTGTCGTTACAGACTGGAAGGTATCAGAAATAACTGGTTCAGATTGTGACATCGCCATTTTGTACCATGTGCGTTCACGAGGATCATAAATTTGACTTCCGGGATCAGGAGATTTCATCCAGCTCCCATCCTCTGCTCCGGCTGTAAGCACACCGAGTTCTTTATGGTTCTCCGACATTCGGTCCATCTGCGCTTGAAGTGCAGGTGATTTATTAATAACGTCCTCCGAAGTAATGCCTGATGCGATCTGCATCGCATTATCCTTCTGCATACTTAACATCTGATCGATCTGCAGACTCAGCATTTCTGTCTTGGCCTGTGCAGATCGAACAATCTCCATCTTGACCTGATCTGCAGCCTTCATATATGCCAGCCAGCCCACGCTTAGACTGGGCACAATCAGGAACAACAGCAATACGGTGATCAGTCGTTTCTTTACTGTTAATGTGAACCATGTTCGAAGCTTTTTCTTCTTCGCGAATTGTGTTTTAAACCTATTCTTCATTTCTACTAATCCTCCATGTTTATGTTCAACTCTCTTTATCGGAAAGTACATCTCGAAACATTATGTATCAAAAATAAATATTCACATTTTTAACATTTGCTCTTCTTTATGAAAACACCTCGTTTTGACCCCCTTGTAGAGATCGTTTACAATGCACATATGCTGGTTTTACATGAAACACTTGGAAGGAGAGGATTTACATTTTACGCAAGTTACACACACAGCAATCGGTATCCGGCATCTATTCATCTATGATTCGTGTATTATTCGCACTTATTCTATGCGCTGCTCCGGTGCTCGGGCAGGCTGGAGGTACGGCATCCGCAGCACAGAGTACACAAGCCGTGCACATTGAAGTGAATGGCGAACAGCAATTTTGGAGAAATGCACCTCTTATCATTCAGGGTACAACGTTCGTTCCTTTACGGGATGTCGTTCAATCGGTCAATGGTACGCTGAAGTGGGATTCACATACTCAAACAGCAACAATAATGGTCGGAAGGGACAAGCTTGTACTTCAGACCGGCAGCACGTCCATTCACGTAAACCAGGTTTCCCTTACTGCTCCGGTCAGTGTGCGTAACGTTAACGGTACGTTGATGGTCCCGGTACGTGCTATGGCAAACGCGCTCAAGGCGGATATCAAGGTCCAGCGGATTGCATCTGGTCAGATGAGCGTTAATATTGTGACGGATCAAGTCAGCCAGCTCCAGCCAGACGTTGTCAGCGTGGACACGTATCTACGCGAGATCAACTATCCTGGTATGGCTCTGATTGCACAAAACGGGGAAATACTGCTCAAACAAGGCTACGGGCTTGCTGATGCGCAAACGCTGAATCGCCCGGATCAGAAAACCCGTATTGCCTCTTTGAGTAAATCATTCACTGCGGCTTCCATCCTGAGCTTGGCTGAAGCAGGAAAACTGGATGTACAAGATCCAATCTCCACCTATATTTCAGGCATTCCTAAGGGTGATCAGATTACATTGCATATGCTGCTATCGCAGACTTCAGGGCTGCCGTCTGCATTTGGCCGTGGTGAGGATGTTACGCTTGAGGAGACCGTGGAGGAAATTCGTCACAAAACGTTGAAGTTCGAACCTGGCAGTGCGTATTTATACAGCAACAGTGGATACGTTTTACTAGCGTACGTTGTGGAACAGGTATCTGGCATGAGCTATGCCGATTATGTGCAGAAGACTATTTTCAGCCCGCTTGGCATGAAAAATTCGGGTGAAGCCTCCCGCAAGGTGCATACGAACAGCGGTTTTGTTCAGCAGGATAATGCCTGGGTTACCGCGCCCTATTATGTATCCCAGTCGGGATCGGGAACCATATATTCCACTGTAGATGATCTGCTCCAATGGGATCGCGCCTTGTACACTGACGAGATTCTGAGTCAGGATACAATTGAAACGATGTACCAGCCCTATTCCGATAAAAATTACGGCTACGCCTGGATTCTCAAGGAAAATGGACCCAAACGCACCGTCTTCCACAATGGAAGCGGCGGCGGTTTCTCCACAGCATTTTCACGGAATCTGTCTGACGATATCACCATCATTCTGCTTGGCAATCATGCGGGCATGGATATGACCTCCCTTCTGGACGAAGTAGAGGTGCGTACCGCCAAGGCTTTGCAGCTGAAATGATCTGATATTGGACGTTCCGATTGTGTCATGCCCGCCTAGCTTGCAGTACTCAGAGCTTTTGATGCTCGTGACTTGTAGTGATCAGTGCTTGTGGTGCTCGTTCGTGACTTGTAGTGCTCAGGACTTGCCGAATACTTGATAGCAAATGTGGCTGACTACCTTGTCATGAAAAAAACCTGCGTTACATGAAGGATTCGGCTCATCTTCTCAATACGGATTGGACTGGAGCTTAATTATGCTCCCCATGTTGATTGTGGCTGATCATCCTTGTCATGAAGCAGGGCACTGCGTACTGGGAGCAGTCACGCAGTGCAAAAATGGGAGAAAGGTCAGTCGCTTTAACACCTTCAACCCAAACTTTCCTTTCACACTTTTTTGCTCTAACGAATCCAGATGAGCTTATTTGAGCCATATTGCCCTTTCTGAAACTTTAACGATTCCCAGCAACCTTATTTCGCTAAAAACACAGGATTAACGTCCATTTTCACTTCGATCACCCGAAATAGGCTTTCCTCGAATCGTTAGAAAGTAAAAGTCTGTGATATGACCCGAATAGCGTTTCTAGGAATCGTTAGAATTGAAGCATGCATAACCGTTGCAAGTATACATCAACGCAAAGGGACGAGGCATAATGAGCCTCGTCCCTTTGTTACTTTTTTTCCAGATGTATACATGAGGCACAATCGAGATCATGGAGATACATAACCCGACTATATGCTCCTGCGCTCCCTGCCATATACTCCTCCACTGCCTACTATGTGCTCCCACACCCTACTCTATGGTTTTTCCACACCCTACTCTGTGCTCTTCACGCCCTACTCTACTCTTATGCCCTACTGTACAGTCTGCATTCTTCGATGCCCTTGTTCGCTCACTTGTCAGCTGCCAGCATCGAACGAGCAGGGCTTGGTTAATCTAGAGACACGGGAAGTCTCCCCTCAAAAGGAATCTGTCCCATCATCGCTTTGGCTGCACTGCTCATGGCAAGCGGGCGGCTCTCGTACGCCGCGATATACGTCTGCACATCAGGAAGCTTCTGCAGATCGTACGGACTGCGGAGCGCTACCACAGCCAGTGGTTTGCCAAGCTGGCCAATCCAACCAATCAATCGACATTGCGGGTCCCCGGAAGGGCTGCCTGCATTATACGTGCCAACCACAATCTGCTTGACATCCTCCGCTTCTGCGGCCTGAAGCAGCCGAGCCGAGGAGATCGCAATTTCATCCGCTGCCACCATCAGGTCCACCACATCCAGACCTTGAGCAGACAACGCCGCTCCAAGGGTTGCCGCTTCATCCAGCTGTTCGTCGGCAATACTTGTCACCTCTGCCGCTACGGTGATCACCAGTGTGCGCTCTTTTTGCAGCGGCAGCATATGCTGGGTGTCCCTGACACGTGTGATACTCTTTTCACTAATTCGCCGGGCTACCTTATGATGCAGTGGATCATTACGTCGTAACGATGCATGAGATGATGCCAAAGCACTCTGAGGCTTCATAGCGGATTTTAGCTCCATATCAGTCACTTGCTTCATATCGGTTACTTGCTCCATATCAGATAATGGCTCGTCATCGATCGTTGGCTCCATTCCATTCATCGACTGATTAATAGGCATATCGCCCGGAGCAGTGATTGAAGTCATAACGCTCTCCCCGTTCATCCGTTGCTGCTCTTCTGGTTCCTGCTTCCCGCTCACATTGTTAGTCTTAGCCATGAATGCCTCTATCGCTGTGCTGCTTTCCATCTCCAGAAGCCCGCGCTTCGCTTTATATGTCAGCAGTCGTTTCACCGACTCATTGATTCTGCGCTCACTGATTCTCCCGCTGCTCACTGCATTCTCCAAAGCGGCAAAAGCCTCCATCTGCAGCTGTGCCGTATGACTGATCAGCACCATATCTGCGCCCGCTTCAACCGCCAGTACCGCTGCATCGACTGTGCCATAGTGAACCGCAATCGCATTCATCTCCATACAATCGGTCACAATCATACCTTCATAACCAAGCTCCTTCCGCAGCAGCCCGGTTAGTACCGAATGGGACAACGTAACGGGCAGACGCTCTGGCTCCAGTGCCGGAAAATAAATATGAGCAGACATCATTGCATCTACACCTTCGACGATTGCTGCACGAAACGGTGCAAGCTCCACCCGATTAACCCGCGCCTTGTCATGAGTAATGACGGGAAGATCAAGATGGGAGTCTGTATCCGTATCACCATGGCCTGGAAAATGCTTCGCTGTAGCAGCCATGCCCGCATTCTGAAAGCCCGCAATTGTCGCTGCACCGAATTCCGCAACAGCTTCCGGCGACTCTCCGAAGGAACGCACACCGATGACCGGGTTGTTCGCGTTATTATTCACATCAAGCACAGGTGCAAAATTCATGTTAATGCCCATGGATTTCAGTTCCATTCCACTGATACGCGCCGCCTCATAGGCATCCTGCGTTGATCCGGCAGCAGCAATCGCCATTTGTCCCGGCATCAATGCGATGCCCTGTGTAATCCGGGCCACCATGCCGCCCTCCTGATCAATGGCTATCCATAGCGGCACATTGCCACTGGCCTGTGCAATATCTTGGAGCCCGCTTGATAGCCGCTCGACCTGCTCAGGTGAAACGACATTCCTTGCAAAATAAACGATGCCTCCAATCGGATAACCCCGAAGCAGCTCTTCTACCTCGCCCTCCGGCTCTGTTCCGTGAAATCCGCATAACAGCATCTGTCCAATCTTGTCACGCAGGCTCATCTGCCCAAGTCTCTGCTTCACCGTATCTTTCAAGCTGCGCATACATGCCCTCCTCCCATGAACATCAACATCAATCCTTCACCCCAAGCGGGTTATACCTTTCCTATCTATCTGTCCATCTACACGATCTGCTCCACCTGTATATACTCTCCTGTGCTTCCCTATCCCCTTCTTTACTGATCCATACCTACCCCTGCCCCTCTAATCGTATATCAAAAAAGGCCTCCGGCGTTCCCGCCATATCTGCTCCTGCTCACGCCATACTTTCATCAAACGGGATAAGCGGTCAGGATCACCAATGACCTCCCGAACCTCTGCACTCCCGGTAAGCAAATCAATAAAATATCTGGAGCCCTTACGCGGGGGTTCAAGCCATTCAAATTGCTCAGCATAACCCGCTGCTATCTCGTGTAAAAGCAGCAGACCCGTCTCGACTGAACGAAATTGCTTCTCATCCGTAACAAATATTCGCACACCCCCGCACAGCTTTCCTGCATGCTTGGAGAAAGCCGGAGTCATATACATCGGGTGAAAATGAACACCCTGCAATCCATGGGACTGCATCGCTTCTGCCAGCTGCTCACCGTTGATCCACGGAGCACCAATCCATTCAAAGGGCCTTGTCGTACCCCGGCCTTCCGATACGTTGGTGCCTTCGAACAGACATGTTCCGGCATACGCACGCACCGTATCTACCGTGGGCATATTGGGTGAAGGCATCATCCAGGGCAGACCCGTTTCTGCAAAAGTCATCCTGCGCCGCCACCCCTCCATAGCCAGAACCTGTAACGAGCATGGCTCAGGATGCTCGGCATTGACAAGCAAAGCCAGTTCACCAATCGTCATGCCGGTACGTATGGAAGTTGTCCATGCACCTACGAAGGATTCATATCCCTGCTCCAGTACACCGCCTTCCACCTCTATTCCGCCAAGCGGATTGGGGCGATCCAGCACCAGCAATCGTTTCCCCGCCTCGCTGCACGCCTCCATCATCTGAAATAACGTTGAGGCATACGTATAATACCGCACACCCACATCCTGGATATCAAATAAAACGGTATCTACATCGGCCAGCATGAAGGGTAGCGGCTTTTTGTGTGTACCGTACAGGCTGTAGACCGGAATACCATAACGCGGGTGCTCTGAATCTGCAAAAGGTACACCTGCCTGCAGCTCTCCGGCCAGCCCATGCTCACATGCAAACAAGGCCGTCAGTCTGGCATCCGCAAGTCCTGCACATACATCCACTGTAGAGATAAAATTGGCCGTGATGCCTGTCGGATTGGTCACCAGGCCGATTCGGGCACCACCGGATAGCCAGGGATGCGCGCCTCCCTCAGCAAGCACATCTACGCCTGTTTTCACCCTCATGAAACATGACCTTCATTTAACCAGCCTGCTTGCTGATGATCGTTACCTCTGGAGGAAACGGGCTCCTCCTCCGGCTCAATCAGATTGAGGGTGACCTTATGCTGATAGATGGCAAACATGCCGGCAAATAAAGCTCCGAACCCCACTACCGTCAGCATAAGCAGTGCCGTAAGGCACGCTGCCTGGAAGCAGGCTGCAATTGTATACCCCGGATACCGAAAGAACAGCTTCACACTTTCTCCCATAGCCTGAAGAGTGCCCATCCCTTTTTGCAGAACAAGCTGCCAGGTATAGAACTGTGAGATCAACGCAAGAATGACAAAGAACGTCTGGAACATGACTACGGCTATGCCCGCCATGCTGCCTCGCCCGCCGTAGTACCACCAGGTTGACCAGAGGATGAAACCAAGCAGTGCAAACAGAAGACCCGTCACACCACCAGGCAGCAGCCCCTTGAGCGTACCTTCCCACATATCGCGCAGTCCGTTCCGGCGCTCTTTCCGCTCCAGCCGATGATGCACCGCATAACAGACACCAAACAGGAGCGGCATGTAGATGACAGCCAGCAGCAGCACAGCCACCGGAATCGGAGCAAACATAAGAATGGGAACAAGCAGCACGGAGCTGCCCACGCTGTACAATGCCACCGGAATAATATCTCGATAGATCTCCACCCCCGATTTGACCAGCACTTCACTCAGTTTGCGCATGGGTATTCTCCTCTCGTCCAATCGCCATCTCGGTCTCCGGGTCAAAAAAGTGGGCTTTGCGCATATCCAGCACAAACGTTTTGTCCATGCCCACGTAAGCATGTGTCTCCGGGTGAACCTTCGCTGTTACCGTCCGGCTTCCCAGATGGAAGTAAATCAGATTCTCTGACCCAAGATGCTCCACGACCTGCACTCGTGCCTGAAGCATATGGTTCTGCGGAATATTAGGTGCTACATCATCGCCGAAAATATGTTCAGGACGCAGTCCGAGAATAACCCGTTTGCCCTGATATGCGCTTAACCGCTGCAAGACATCCTCTGACAGCGTGAAGGATGCACCCTCAACCTTGACTTGGGCTCCTTCAATATGTGCATCAATAAAGTTCATGGCAGGCGAGCCGATGAATCCGGCTACAAACATATTACGCGGGCTGGCATACAGCTCCTTTGGTGATGCAACCTGCTGAATGTCCCCATGATTCATCACCACAATCCGCTCCCCGAGCGTCATCGCCTCGACCTGATCATGTGTAACATACACAATCGTTGCGCCCAGCCTCTTATGCAGTTCGCCCAGCTCTACCCGCATCTGTACACGCAGCTTGGCATCGAGGTTCGAGAGCGGCTCGTCGAACAGGAATACCTGCGGATCACGAACAATGGCCCGGCCTACAGCGACACGCTGGCGCTGCCCCCCGGATAATTCACGCGGCTTGCGTTCCAGCATGGCCTCCAGACCCAGAATCGATGCCGCATTTCTTACCTGCTCATCAATATACGACTTCGGTTTCTTCAGATTTTTCAGTCCAAAGGACAGATTTTCCCGAATGGTCATATGCGGATACAACGCATAATCCTGAAAGACCATGGCGATATCCCGATCCTTGGGATGCAGATCATTCACAATGCGATCCCCGATGACGATATCACCACTGGTTTGCTTTTCAAGCCCTGCGATCATGCGCAGTGAGGTCGTTTTACCACAGCCCGAAGGGCCGACAAACACAACAAATTCCTTGTCCTCTATAACGAAGTCCGAACCGGCGACTGCCGTGAACGTTCCTTTATGGTCGTCTTTGAACTCTTTGCGCACTTGGCGAAACTCCACGCGTGCCATAGGTTGATCCCCCTTTTACATTGTCAATGTCCCTGAACAGCCTGCGCTATAAAGTTAAACTAAAGATTTTACACCATCCACTCCGATGACAGAACAACCTTCCAATCGCTGTTATCCCAGATTTTTTGGATTCCCCTTTCCAAAGGGAAAAATCCGGTGATAAAGGCGACCGCTCCGCTTTTTCAGGTTTTTTCTGTCCTCTCCGTTCACGTGTAAATGAATAGTTCAACGGATATAGATGTACGTCTAATGTACGATCGGCAGGCCTTTTTCCACGTTCCACATTCGCATATCCAATTACCCCTTTACCGCACCAATCGTAATCCCTTGCAGGAAGTAACGCTGAAGTGAGAAAAACAGAATAATCATCGGCAGCGCGCCGATCGTTGCTCCTGCCATCATCGCACCGAAGTCGGTGGATTCGGCAAAGACAAACGAGGCCAGACCAACCTGCACCGTGCGCATCTCATTTGAATTGGTAATCAGGAAAGGCCAGAAAAATTCGTTCCACGAGGCGACAAAAGTGAAAATCGCCAGCACCGCAATGCCTGGCTTCGCCATCGGCAGAATCACTTTCCAGAAGATGCCGAACTCACTGCACGCATCGATTCGGGCCGCGTGAATGAGCGAAGTCGGCAGGGTGGACATGAACTGTTTCATCAGAAAGATATTGCCTACACTGACCGCTGCCGGCAAAATAATCGCAATATACGTGTCGCCAAGGTCAAATACGTTGACCATCAGAATGTATAACGGAATCAGCGTGACCTGTGCAGGAATCATCATCGTACCCAGCAGCACCCAGAATACGGCCTGACTGCCCGGAAATTTCAATTTGGCGAATGCATATCCTGCCAGCGAAGCAAAGAATACATTGGTCACTGTCAAAATAACCGAGATCAGCAGTGAGTTATAGAGCCAGCGCCATGCATCCGTTTTGGCAAAAAAACGTTCATATGGCGACATGGAGAGCTGCTCTGGAATCATCTGTGGTTTAAACGAAGCCGACATCGTTGTGTCCTGAACGGACCCGACCAGCATCCAGTACATCGGAATAATGGTGATCAGTGCCCAAATGGCCAGCAGAACGGATGCAATCACGAGCAGCATCGTTTTTCGTGTTGATTTCATACGTTGAATTCACCCCCGGATGCCTAATGAAAGCCATATTTAACAGGTAATACTTTTTACTTCATCTTTAATACTCGATATCACTGGAGAAATACTTGAATTGAATAACGGAGATGACAATAATAATGACCGCGAGCACAAAGGATTGTGCCGAAGCCAGTCCGAATTCATAGAACTTGAAGGCTGTCTCATAGATCAGATACGCAATGGTTGTCGTTGCAAAGTTCGGCCCGCCCTGGGTCATCAGATATACGGAGATAAACACCTGAAAGGACGTAATCACTCCGGTTACAAGCAAATAGAGTGTAGTTGGCTTCAGAAGAGGCCACGTAATTTTGCTGAACTGTGTCCATCCGCTTGCATGGTCGATATCCGCGGCCTCATACAGCGACTTCGGTATGCCTCCCATCGCAGCAAGATACAGAATAATGCCCGCACCGTGCGATCCAAGCCAGTTCATCAGAATGAGTGAAAAGAGGGCAGTACCCGACTGACCTAGCCAGATCACCGGATCAAGTCCGAAGAAACCGAGGAAACGGTTAAGCAGGCCCGAATCCGTAGGATCAAAGATCGCGAGCCATACGATGGAGATGGTTACACCCGACGCTACCGCGGGCAGATACAGGGTGGCTTTGAAGAACGTTTGCCACTTGCTTTTCATCTGGAAGATGAAATACGAGAGCACAAATGTAATCAGGATGTTGACAGGTACCGTTCCAACCGTGAAAATGACTGTATTTTTGATCGACTTCCAGAAGGTTTCGTCCTTCACCAGTCGTTGGTAGTTATCGAGTCCCACCCAGGTGGAATTCATAATGTTGTATTTCTGAAAGCTCATAACCAGAGCCGTCAATACGGGATACAGTGTAAAAATGAGAAACAGCAGGACAGGCGCCAAAATAAACAAATACGCCCACCCGTAATCTCGCCAGAACCGGACAACCCGGGAATGCCGGGGTGCAGGCTCCGGCGCAAGGGCGGTCTGCATGGCGAATCCTCCTCTCCGAATCGATGTGTCACTGCGAAGTTAATTATTGCCCAAACATTTGCTGACCTTTGCTTTTGAAGTCTTCTGCAATCTGCTCCGGTGTCTTCTCACCTGAGAACAGTGCCTGAATGTTAGGTTTCACCACTTGCTCCTTGAACTGCTTCTGCTGTGAAGCCTTGTCGATGTCCAGCTTGAGCACCACCGGCATGGCAATGTGCTTCGCCATCTCTTTGGCTGCATCCAGATTGAACTGTTGCCCCAGCTCCTTGCCTTTGAACAGATCGGCTTGCGATTGTCTTACAAAAGGAAGTGCCAGCTCGTTAGCCGAGTTACCCGCTTTGGCTCCGCTCAGCGCCTCCATGACGAGAAACGTATTTTTGGCATGCTGCTCGCCCTTATCCTTCTTCTGCTTGAAGGCTACATAACCTTCGCCGCCCATCGTGGTTGCCGCAGGCTGATTGTCATTGTGCGGCACAGGCAGCAGTACAAAATCAATCTTCTCTCCCTGCACCTTGCCTGCATCGATATCTTTGTTGCGGTTCTGAATCATGACATCGTAATAAGGAATGGCCTTCGAAATGATTGCCGTTTCACCTGCGTAGAACATGTCTGTACGTTTGGCTGGTGCAAGAGCCGCCGTTTCCTTCGGCATGTAACCTTGATCCATCAGGTTTTTGATAAAAGAGAGCGTGTCCAGAATGCGTCCATCATTCCACTGGAACTTTCCACTATCGTCCAGCACATCAATCATGCCATTGTTACGGGATAACATTTCAATAAAATCCAGGGAAGTACCGTCTGTCACCAGTGCATACTGTTTACTTCCGTTATCCAGCGTTTTGGTCAGCTTGGCAGCTGCTTCATTAAATTCAGACCAGGTCCAGCCATTTTTCTGAATCGCCTGCCAGTCGATGCCCGCTTCCTCAAGAATACGTTTGTTACCGCCCCAGGCCCATTGGAACTGATAGAGAGGCAGACCGTACTGTTTGCCTTGAATCTGTCCAAGCTCCAGCGTGCCAGGCATGTAGTCATCCTTGATCTCAGGGGTCAGATAACTGTCCAGCTCCAGTGCCAGCCCTGTATTCACATAGGTACCGTCCACACTATGGAAGTAGAGATCGGGTGGATTACCCGCGTTCAAAGCGACATCGAATTTTTTGGGGCCTTCAGCCCAGGAGAGCATTTCCGTTTTCACAGTAATATTGGGGTGTTCCTTGTTGAAGTCGGCGATCAAGTCCTTCAGATCATCCTCGTATGTTCCATGAACCGGGTATGTCCACACCGTTACTGTGTCATTGGCATCAGGATCATTCGTTGCGGCCCCGCCTTTGTTACCGCAAGCTGTGATCCAAACCATCATTAACACCATTGCCAAAACAAGACCCTTCCTCTTCATACCCTTCATCTCCTTTGCGTGTCGTCTTCTTTCCATGCCTCTCATAGCGATTCCTCAAAAATAACTCTCTCTAATGATTCAGTTAAGCACGAAACCCGTGACTTGCACCCCCTCGAAGATCGACCTGTTCGCTCGTCAAAGTCTAATCTTGTTAAATGCAACGTTGACGTTAATTTAAATAACATCAATCGTATTGAATCCTTCCAAATTTGTTGATTGAATTCATTATATGAGCTATGAAATAAAAATTCAATAATAATTTTAATGATAAAATTTAATTTTACTTTTTCGCATTCAACCTCTATACTATGAAAAAAAACAAATAAAGTCCTAACGAGGTGAGCACGTTGCGAGTATACGCAGGAATTGATGGAGGCGGTACCAAAACTGATGCAGCAATCATTTCTGAACATGGAGACCTTCTGGCATCGGCCAGCGGCAGGGCAACGAACCCGCACAGTGTGCCGCCTCAGGAAGCCATGGCCGAGCTGATTCGTATCCTGAATCTTCTATTTTTATCCCGTATGGAACTTTTGTCGCATTGTGAATCTATATGTCTTGGAATGTCAGGTATTGCCGAGGATCAAGAGCGACAATGGATCACTGCTCACGTTCATGACTATATGATGAAGATGAAAAAGGCGGCTGGCAGTACTACCGCTTGTGTAATCTGGGTGGTTACAGAGGGAGAGATTGCACTGATGGCTGCTCTTGGTCAACCGCATGGTCTACTCGCCATATCTGGCACAGGCTCCATCGTATACGGCATTACGCCGGAAGGTATAGTGCACAGAGCAGGCGGGTGGGGACATCTGCTCGGAGACGAAGGGAGCGGCTATCGAATCGGGCAGCGGACACTGCAAGCTGTCATGCAGTGCCATGATGGCATTCTTCCTTCAACGGCGCTGACCTCGCTGGTACAGCAGGAACTGCATGTGAAGCATGTGACCGATCTGAAACAGCTCGTCTATCAACCTGGCTGGACCAAATCCAGCACAGCATCTATGGCTCGTCTGGCGATAGAAGCCGCTTCTGCGGGGGACGAGGCTGCTCGTACTCTGCTTATGGATGAAGCTCGTCAGCTTGCCAATACGGCCCTGGCGCTCATCCGGCAATGTGTTTCTTTTTACACTGCTCCTATGGCACTCTCCGGGTCCATATTCCGCTATTCATCCCTGTTTCGAGATACGTTTGTACAACAGCTTAATGACATATACGATTCACATCAGGTGGTCTGCCTGGAAGATGCTCCTGCTCCGGCAGTAGGGGCAGCGCAGCTGGCAAGACAGAAATTTCGTCTGGCTGAATCAGGCTAAACAAGATAAGGAGGGCTTACGGATGAATCATACGCTTAACTCATTAGTGACGGAACAGCCTAACCCGCAGACAGATCATATTGATCAGCTGCCTTCAGTAGAGATTATGGAATTGATCAATCGGGAGGATCGCCAGATTGGCGAGCTGATTCAGCCGCTGATTCCAGTCATTGCTCAAGCAGCCGATCAGATTGTAGCCCGTTTTCAGAACGGGGGAAGATTGTTCTATGTAGGTGCAGGCACAAGCGGTAGACTGGGTATACTGGATGCCTCAGAATGCCCGCCTACCTATGGCACTCCGCCTTCCATGGTGCAGGGCATTATTGCCGGTGGATTTCGGGCGGTCAAAGATCCGGTCGAAGGTGCGGAAGACAGTGAGGAAGCCGGGGGAACCGATCTGGCGGAACACGGACTGAGCGCAAATGATATTGTTGTCGGCATTGCTGCGAGTGGGCGTACTCCCTATGTACTCGGAGCAATGAAATACGCCCGTCAGATCGGTGCGGGGGTAATTGGAATAAGCAATAATACAGATACTCCCATGAGCACACTGGCAGATGTAAGCATTGAAGCCGTCATGGGGCCGGAAGTGGTCATGGGTTCTACCCGTATGAAAGCCGGAACCGCGCAGAAAATGATTCTGAACATGCTGACAACAACAGCGATGATCCGTCTGGGCAAGGTATATCGCAATTTCATGGTTGATCTGAATCCGTCCAATGAAAAGCTGGTACACCGCGCCAAACGCATGATTCAGCTCGCAACTGGCGCGAAGGAAAATGACATTGAACAGGCCTTCACTGCCACAAACGGGCATGTCAAAACAGCCATCGTGATGCTGATGGCTGATGTCGATGCAGCTGAGGCAGCACGTCGGCTGGAGCATGCGGATGGTTTTGTACGCCATGCCATCACAGGCTCAGGCTGATGGTTTAGTGCATACAGGCGTGCTTTCCTTACGCCGACAAGCTGTTACAGGATGAGAGAAGTCATGCCAACAGGCAAGGCTTCTCTTAATTTATTTTTCACCGTAAACCTGCGCTCCCCATCAAAAAAATCCCTGATGCTTATCTCTGCAAGGGATTCTCATGTTTACTATTTTCATATAACGAGCTTATCGTTCATTTGTGCTCAAGAATAGCCTGTCTGCTTTTCTCCAAATACTGCACCGACTGATTATAATCCCGGCTCGCGATAGCCAGGTACAGAATGTCGATGACGTTCAGCTGGGCAATACGTGAAGAGGTAGCTCCGCTACGAATATCACTTTCTGTGGACGTAATCATCAGAGGTACATCGGCAAGACTGCTAAGCGTGTTATTGCCCCATTTGGTAATGCTGATTGTTGCTGCACCGCCTTCACGAGCATGCTTCAGGCAGGAGATTACATTGGAGGTCTCACCTGAATAAGAAATGCATACCACTGCATCGTCCTCCCGCAGCGTCGTTGCGGATGAGATCTGCATATGTGGATCGGCGAACGAAAAGCTCGTACGATTAATCCGCATGAACTTGTAATGTGCATCCAGCGCAATCAGATTGGATGCCCCCACGCCGTAGAAAAAAATTCTTTTGGCGTCATGCAGCAGATTGACTGCCTGCTCCACAAGCCTTGGGTCCAGAATATGAACCGTGTCCTTGACCGACTGAATATTGTTCGAGGACACATGCTGGATGATACTCTCCATCGAGTCCTGAGGGCGAATCTCCGTATATTGATATTGCTCACTTGTCTGTAAATCCCCCGCGATCTTGAGCTTCAGCTCCTGAAAGCCCGCTACACCGAGTGATTTGCACAGACGGATGATCGCTGCCGGACTGCCCCCGCTTCGTTCAGACAGCTGTGCAACAGAGGACTGCACCGTCTCTTGGGGGTGTTCAAGGATGTAAGCCCCAATCTTTCGTTCCGACGGAGTCAGATCATCCAGTAATGCGCGTAAACGTACAAGTCCACCTTTCATGCCTTCCATCCGCTCCTCCTTTCCGTACTGTATCTTTGTACATGCATTTTATCCTATATTAATGGCCGCGTCTAATCTGAAATCAAGTGCACATCGGCAATTCAGTGGTCACTACAGAGTCAGATGTCCCGATATGACCCCATGTGCTGCCCCTGTCACACCTGGAAGTGTATTCACTCTGCCCATCAGGGCCTCATGCCCCAGCAGCGCAAACCCCATTGCTTCTCTGGCATCATCAGGAACACCATGATCCGCTGTTCGCTCCAGACGTATCGCTTCAGGCAGTCTTTGCCGGAGCATGTTCATTAACGTGTCATTGGATGTACCGCCACCGCAGGTGAGCATTGCCGAGATGTGTGTCTTGGGCAGTACAAAATCCTCTACGGCACGCACAATGGTCTCTGCTGTGAGCCAGGTTGCTGTAGCCAGCATATCTTCCAGCGACAAGGAACGCGCTACTCCATATTCCATAAGCCGCTTGGCATACTCCACACCATAGACTTCACGCCCGGTACTCTTGGGAGGCTGCCGCCGAAAGTATTCATCATTCAGACAGTATTCAGCCAGCTCGGAGTTCACGTTTCCCTTGGCAGCCATACTTCCATTCGGATCATAATGCTGCCTTCCCTCCGTAGCATGCCGAACCAGCGCATCCATCACCATATTCCCTGGACCCGTGTCAAAGGCCGACACCTCCACCGCCGATGACCCTGCCGGGAGTACAGTCACATTACCAATCCCACCGATATTTTGCACCAGGCGTCCCTCGGCAGCACTGCGGAACATCAACGCATCCGCATAAGGTGTAAGCGGCGCTCCTTCCCCGCCTGCCGCCATATCTCTGGCACGCAGGTTGCCAATGACAGGCAGACCAGTGCGCTCTTTCACGACAGCACATTCCCCGATCTGCAATGTAGAGCTTACATTCAGATTTCCCATACCGGGTGGGTTCGGAAAAGCAACAGGCACAGGCGCATGCCAGATTGTCTGTCCATGCATGCTGATCATATCGACCTGACGGCTTGAGATTCCAGCTGATTGCAGCAGCTGCTGCACACTATGTGCGTACCATTCCGATACACCGAAATGAGCTGTCGTCAATTCATCCACACGTGCTGTTTCCGGGGAGCAGAGACGAATCAGAACCTCTCTAAGCTCATTCGTATACGGCGTACAGATAAAATCAACAAGTTCCAGCCGCTGCATCGCTCCGTGCTCATCTGTCTGTATATGTACCAGTGCTGCATCCGTTCCGTCCAGCGATGTGCCCGACATCAGCCCAATCACCAGATGCTCCCGTTTAGAACGATATGCCTCCCACATCGGATAACTGCCAATCTCCCTGCGTACAGCCATGTTGTTTTCCAGCCTCCCCTGGACCGGATGCTTTTCCTGCCCCGTCCTGCTCATATTTCACCTAGTATATGATATAAAATTTCACAAGTCAATTTAAATGTGAAATTTAATTACAAACCCATATACATCATCCTAGCTCAAAATGTGTCACATTTAATCCACTACCTCCCGAAGCCTTATAAGTATTACAGCCGCTTATACGCATACACGTTATTATCCATGACAGACGCTTGGGGCCCATAGTTCCAACCTATGAACTTATCCATAATTGATATTTCCTTTGATGTCGATCATTTTGTAAAATATGGAGAAACCTCAAGGAGTGATGCGTAAATGGAATTATCAGTAAAGCAGCTGTTTGATAGAGTGGCGCAGGATTATGATTTGCAGCGAAAGCAGCTTATCCCTTGTTTTGATGATTTTTACGGAATGACTCTGGATCTAATGGAAAGCCCGCTTGATTCTCCACGTATTCTTGATCTGGGTGCCGGAACGGGATTGCTCTCCGGAATGGTACTGCAAAAGTATCCAAACGCGCGATTAACCCTGATCGACATTAGTGATCAAATGCTTGAAGGGGCACGTCGAAGATTTGATGGAGTTAATCAAGTGCAGTATGTGGTTGGGGACTACTCGAAGTACAATTTCACCAGTTCCTACGATATGATTATTTCCTCCCTCTCCATTCACCATCTGACCCACGCTGACAAAAAACACGTATTTGGCACTGTATATAAGCTGTTGGAACCTGGTGGACACTTCATCAACGCAGACCAGGTTCAGGGAAGAACCCCTGATACGGACACATATTACCGTCAGCGCTGGTTGGAGGCGATTTATGGGAGTGGTCTGTCAGATGAAGCCCTCTCCGCTTCCATTGAAAGACGCAAAGTGGATATCAACGCCACACTGGAGGATCAATTGGTTTGGTTAGAAGAAGCCGGATTCAGTGTAGCGGACTGTATGTATAAATATTTGGACTTCGCGGTGTTTTTCGCACAAAAATAACAAAGACCGGATTACGCAGCCTATGCTCGTAATCCGGTCTTCAGGTTGTACGCTTATGCAAAAGTCGCCACATTGGCGACTCTTGAGCCGGTAACCATCTCCAGACAATTTCTCATGAAAAATCCGTCTGTTATTTGGTTAGTTTTTTCGCAGCATGGCGATGATATCGTATGACTTTGCGATACATTGTCTTGTCCTTTAATTGATTGAATATGAATGGGTCAGGTTTGACATTCACCTCAATAATCCAGGGTTTTAGACTGTGATCCAGTCCGATATCCACACCAATTTGATTAAGATACGAGTACTTTTTCTTCATATGACGAGCTATGCGCAGGCTAAGTTCATTCATCTCCTGAATCAGTTCATTCCTGCGTTTTGCGGATGCATGAGAGTTCAGCAGCTTGTGAACATCCATCGGTGTACCACCACTATGATAATTGGTTACGATTTTCTTTGGATGACCCAGTCGACCGATGATTCCGGTAGCTTCCCATTGCTTGGTCGGGCTTAGCTGTATCATGACTCTGATGTCAAAACGTCTCTTGTTGTGCTTAAGAAGATGGATTCCTCTCTGAATCAGATAGCTTCTTTTATTCACCAAACGTGTCAGATTTGTATAAAACGATTCAAAGCTGTTAAAAGTCAGACGTTTTTGATCATGCTGATAGACAAACTGTTGATGATCTTCCATCTCGGCCTTAATGACACCCATTCCGAAAGTACCTCTCTCGGGTTTGACATAGACCATTCCATACTTGCTGATCATGGATTTCAGATTCGTTTTGTTATATTTCTGTGTGTCCGGGATAAACGGTTTAATAGATTCATTATCAATAATCAATTTTGTTTTTAACCATTTGCTTCTTAATGGCTGCAATTTATCAACTCCCATGTCGTACATTCTCCCTTCAGCAACCGCATCAAAGCCTGCTGTTTGATCAAGATCCTGCATGCATTATATGTCATACCGATATAGGAACCCTCTACATAAGCCCCTATTCGTAAAAAATGTATATTAGCACATGCCCTGACCAAAACACTTTTGCACACATAACATGAAAGAAGTCATAACGATATGTGCAAGGAGTTGAGAAGATGTCCGTTCAGCGCGGAGTGCAGTTGAATGCTGCGCCCAAGATTGATGTTCTTATACCAGCGATCGAGAAAGATCTGGCTACCCTTCCCCACGTCATTGATAACATTCGCCGTTACGTAAAGCATCCCATCGGAAGCATATATATTGTTTCTCCGGTCAGCATCAAAATCAAAAAACTTTGCTCCCGTAAAAACTGCATTTTTGTTAACGAGCGATCCGTCCTGCCTATAACCAAAAACGAGATACACTACCAGTCCTCCCGTTGGAATCGGTCAGGCTGGTTATATCAGCAGCTGCTCAAAATGAACGGAGATTCCATTGTGAAGGCAAAGTACTTTCTAGTCATGGATGCGGACACAGTACTGATTAAACCTCATTCATTTATTGTAGAAGGCAAAACGGTATTTTACTGCCGTGATTGGAGCCAGCCGGAATATTTCAATACCTACCATAAGCTGCTAGGCCTGAAAGCTCCGCGTCCCCGCTCCTTTGTCACCCATTATATGCTGTTTGATAAATCGAAACTCTCTGCCCTAAAACAGAAAATTGAGGCGATTCATAAGCTGCCATGGTACAAAGCGATCATCTCCAGTATCAATAAGAAGAAGCAGTTTGGTTTCTCCGAGTATGAAACGTATGCCAACTTTATGTATACGAAAAACCCCGGCAGCATGGTCCTTAGAAGTTCAATGAATAAAAGTCTGAATATGAATGCAACTTCGCTAAAAGAGCAACAAATCCGTAATCTTGCTCTTAAATATCGTTCTCTTTCCTTTCATAAACGCAAAATCTATAGTAAAGCTCCCTGAGCTTAAGGAGGAAGCCCATGCATATCGTACTGCTGTGCGGCGGCTCTGGCAAAAGGCTCTGGCCGTTATCCAATGAGCTCCGCTCCAAGCTGTTCGTGGATATACTTCCATCACCCGCTGGAGGTAGGGAATCCATGATCAGCAGAGTATGCCGCCAGCTTGAAAGTTCATGCTTGACGGATTCAACGCTCATTATTTCACATCAGGATCAGGCAAACATTACGGCTCGACATACTCAAGGCAAAATACCAGTCATCGGGGAACCTTATAAGCGAGGTACTTTTACTGCTGCAGCCTTGGCGACGTTATATCTGCAATCCTCCCGAATGGCTAAAAATGACGATGTGATCTGTATCGCGCCTGCCGATGTATTCGCAGGTGAGGATTTTTTCAGCAGCTTTCAATTACTGCCGGACATATTGAAACAGTCTCAAGCCGATATCGCTTTAATTGGGACAAGGCCCACACATGCTTCAGAACAGTACGGATACATCCTCCCGGGTGGGGAAGAACGTAATGGTTATGCGCCAGTAGCACAATTTATAGAAAAACCCGAAGCCGCCATTGCTGAAACTCTACTGCAACGTGGGTCACTATGGAACTGCGGCGTATACGCGTTCACCGTCGAATTTATGATATCCCATATTGAAAAAATGGGACTTCCGGTTCATTATAATCAATTGTCATCCCTGTATAAATTGCTGCCTGAACGAAGTTTTGACAAGCATGTTGCAGAAGAGGCCCGGCGGGCCGTAGTCCTGCCTTATAAGGGAGTATGGCAGGATATTGGAAGCTGGGATACGCTCTGCGCCCAGTTAGATTCCCATGTATTCGGACGTGTTGGAATCTCGGAATCTTCCTTCGATTCCTATATTATTAATGAGCTTCCCTACCCCATGCAAATCATTGATGTGCCAGGTATTATCGCTGTCGCAAGTCCAGATGGCATTCTCATAGCCAACAAAAATAATTCAAATGAAATTAAAGCGCGGTTAGGCAGCTTGCCACTAAAACCGATGTATGGTGAAGCAACCTGGGGCAGTTATCGTGTCATAGAGAGCTTTCTAGAAGATGAAAACACAACCGTAACCACATTGAACACAACAATTCTACCGGGCAAACATATCGGGCTGCGCTGGCACCGGGCAGGATGTAGAGCGTGGACGGTACTTGCAGGCAGCGGTCACTTGCTTATCAACGGACAGGTCACCCAAGTGACAATCGGCAATCAATTCACGCTCACCTCGGAGAGCGTCTATTCTATTCTCGCTGAAACCCGAATGCTCATCCTTGAAGTGCGGATCGGCGAACCCGAGAATGAAAACAACATCCTTTTTGAAAATGAAGATTGGAATGTCATTGTAGAACGTGCAGGTTCGCACGAAACCAAACAGTAATCATTCAAAATTCTGACTGTGGCTCGGGAGCAACAAAGTGAAACCCCAGAACATAAAAAAGAGGTTCTTGCGTTCAAGCAAGGACCTCTTCCTTTTCAAGCTATCCTTCAAAAGATTAATTCATCGCCAGGAGACAGCAGATCAATGTCTGCTTCTGGTCCAAAAAGTCCACCCAGCAGGCCTTGGCTCAGCCGTTCTGTTTCGGCCAGATCCGTATGCACAAGCACGTTATGCCTGGCAGATATCCGGTTTAACATATGCTCTACATCCTGCCAGCCTTGATGCACCTTGTAGCGAACTTTCTTGACGCTGCACATACCATACTGCTGCGGATTTTCAAGCAGCTGATGGGCAAATGTACCACCAGCCGTATGTCCAGTAAGCAGAATCAGATTATTCGCATCAGTTGCCCACTCTCCGTGATACCAGCGTGCGAGCGAGGACTGCATCATGCCATCCGGGATAAACCATAACGAGGCTCCGTACGTCTTCAGGCAATTCGAGCGCTCTTCAGCAGTACCCACCTTATTCCAGCCTTCTCCACCTAGAAACTCTGAAATTTTCTCAGCAGGCATGCCTCCTATTACTCGCTCCCCCTGCTCTTTAAGCCAGTCAGAGGCCCTTTGCAGCTGCTTCATGCCTTCTACAAGCTTCTGCTCCACAACCACTGGTACATTGGAAAAGTGCTGCCGCGCCCAAAGGATCATCTCCTGTCCTCGGCCTACTGCTGGCACAGGCAGAAGCACCTTGCCGCCGCAGTGAAGTGTCTTGGAAATGACCTGCTCCAGCTGACGTAGCTTGTCTGCCTGTGTGTCCCGGTCCGTGCCATAGGCAGCATCTATGATGGCCAGATCAAGCTGTGCTGAGGGCAGGGAAGGAATCCGCTCCCGATCTGTCTGTCTGAAACCTATAGTCACATCGTCCGCCTGAAGCAGCATAGACTCCAAAGTGTAGTCGCCAGAATACACTATGCGCTTGCCTTCCATCTCCAGTCCGAACCAGACCGAACCAGCCAGATGCCCGCTGCGGCCCCATATTGCAAATAAACCCGGCAACAATTCAAACCAGCAGCCACGTTCCGCCTCATCCTCCAGAAATCGATAACGAATACGCTGCACATCGGACTCATCGTAAGGCAATATATGACCCGCACGTTCCATATGGCTTCTCCACGATCGAAAATACGTTGTCAGCTGCTCTTTAGTCTCGCGTGTGGTCCATACTTCGCCTTGATAACCCAGCTTATAGAGCAGAGGAATAGCCACGGAATGATCCTCATGAGCATGAGACAGCAGCACCGTATCCAGCTGTGGCACAACGTCCGGTTCAATGAGCGGATACTCTCCGCTGCCCTCTTTTTTCACACCACAATCCAGCAGCAGCCGATAGCGACTCCCGCTAAGCAAATAGGCGGAACGTCCGTGCTCGCCCGCACCGCCCCATACGTTCAGTTTGATCATGATGCATTCCACTTTCTCTTCGAATTCAAACCCTCAATCCCTAACAGCATCAGCACCGTCATACCTACAGTCACGACAGCCATGGCCATACCAAGCGACACCTGACCCTGTTCAAACTGGGCAAAAATGTACGTCGCCGACGTCTGCATCGACGGCGGAAGAATCAGGAGCGAACCGACGAGCTCCCTCGTCGCAATCGTAAACGTCATCATCCAGCCTGCCAGCATGCCGGGCAGGATCAACGGAACAAGGATACGCCGCAAAATGTACAGCGGCTTACCGCCAAACACCTGACCCGCCTGAAACAACGTGCCATCAATCTGGGTAAAGCTTGATTTGACATATTGCACCGTGTACGGCAGGAACAGCACAACATAAGTGAGCACCACCATACCATAGGTGTTGTATAACGTCACGGGCATCCACGGGGAATTCCAGAACAGAATCAGACCAACGACCATAACAATACCCGGCACGGTATTGGGCAACAGACTAAACAGGTCAATCACCCGCTGCATGAATGAAGATGACTTGCCAATCGCCAGCGCAAAACCCGTGCCAATGATCACCGCTACTGTCGATGCCGCCAGAGACAGTCCCAGACTGTTCCCGATGGCCTTCATGCTCACTGAATCCCAGGATAACAGCTCGCGGTAATGCTCCAGTGTCAGATTGTCCAGCCCAAGCCCGGCTCCCCGCAGCTTCATCGTAGAAGCGGCAATAATGGAGAAATACGGGACGCCGATTGACAGAATCAGCAGAACAGCGAGATATGCACCACATACCCAGCCTGCCCAGCCGCGCAAGGAATAACGCTTCGAACGCTGCCCTTTGCCGCCCACCAGACGATACGTGAACTTGCGGCTGATCGCGGACTGCAGGTACCACATGACCAGACAGACCGACAGCAGCACCGATGCCAGCGAAGTAGCCTTCCCGAAATCAATCGGCCAGCTGGAGATATATTTGTGAATTTCAGAAGTCATGACATAATAACCAATCTTGCGTCCAAAGGTCGCAGGTGTGCCGAATTCCGCAATCGTTTTAACAAAAACAAGCATAATGCCCATCCCGTAAGACGACAGCAGCAGGGGTAAAATAATACGTCTGAACCGATATCCTGCATGTGCACCATGCACGGCTCCCGCTTCTTCCAGATTGCCGCCGATACGAATCAACGCATCCCGCAACAGCAAATACAGGAAGGGGAACAGGTGCAGACTCATAATCATCACCATGCCCCAGAAGCTGAAGAACAGCTCACTCCAGTTCGCGGATGAAGGCACCCACTGCTGGAGATATCCTCCCTTTTGCATAAACAGAATCCAGCCCATGGAGCCGATATACGGCGGGGTCATGAACGGAATCATCAGAATAACATCTACCCAGCGATGCTCGCCCATCCGGGTTTTGGACATCATCCAGGCGAGCGGCAGTGCGAGCAGCGTTGTGACCGCCACTACGCAGATGCCCAGCCAGACAGAGTTCAACAGCACACCGGACAGATGATGCCCTGTAATCGTACGGATTGGAGCCATCCAGTCCCATTGCCCATCCGGGTACACACTTTGCCAGAAGATGAGTAACAACGGCACCCCTATGCTGATTGTCAACAGAAAGAGAGCCAGAATAACACCCAATCTCCGAAATATCCGGTTGTTATCCATTACAACAGGTTTCATTACGCTCACCTCACATGACTTTCCACGTCAAGACAGCAGAATCACCTGGTGCCTACCGTTTCTGTATTTGTTCTTCACTTATTTAAAAGTTTCGGAGAAACGTGCTGCAATCTCATCCCCATGCTCGCTCATCCAGGCCCAATCCACCTTCAGCTGTGGAATATCCTTCACATTGGCACGGTTCGTGGCTTCGATATCCTCACGCCCCGGAATCAGATATGCATCTGTTACCAGTTTCTGTGCTTCATCCGACAACAGGTAATCGATAAACGCTTTGGCATTCTCTACATTAGAACTGGATTTCAGAATCGCTGCCGGTCTTGGGCTAATCACTGTACCTTCTTCAGGGTAGACGATATCCAGCGGTTCGCCTTTGGCTTTGGCGGAATAGGCCATGTAGTCCACACCTGCTGCTACGATGCTTTTCGCACCCGTAATCACCGGGTCAAGCGCTTCCTGATTCGCTCCAGCCATAGCTACACCGTTCGCTTTGTAGGCGTTCAGCAGATCCCATCCCTTTTCTCCATTGGCACTCAGGTAACCTGTAATGAAGTCGAGCGCGGAGCCTGACAATGTCGGATCTGGAATGTTCACGGCATCTTTCCATTCCGATGTTGCCAGATCAGCCCAGCTCTTGGGTGGTGTAGTCACCAGTTTACTGTTATACACAATGCCCAGTGCCGATGCACTGCTGCTAAAGTAATTACCTTCTGCATCGGACCAATCCTTGTTCAGCTTGTCCGCATTCGCTGCTTCCGGATATGGCAGGGTGAGTCCATCTGCTTTGAGCGCCTGTGCCGAAGGCAGAGATGCAAGAATAACAACGTCTGCAACCGGATTTGCTTTCTCTGCTTCCATACGAGCCAGAATTTTACCCGTTGTGCCCTGGAACATTTCCACCTCAATACCGGTTTTGGCTGTAAACCCGTTCACGATATTGTCCGCCAGCTTCTGAGGGCCTGCACTATACAATACCAGCTTGCCTCCTGCTGCTTTAGCCTTCGATTCCGCTGCCGCTGCTGCATTTCCTTCCCCCGCAGGCTGTGCTGCGTTTCCAGTTGTTGTGTTCCCCGTGCTGCATCCAAACAGGCTGAGACTCATTACAGCTGTTAATAGAAGCGTTGCACTCTTTTTACGTGATTTCATACCGAACATGTTTATGCATCTCCTTTAGTTTGTGATTCAGTTCGCTTAAAATGTTAGTTGGCGGCGGCAATCACTTCTCGCTGTTTTGCACCCGGACCCTGATTCATATCATGCGGTTGATCCGGCTTTGAACGGCCAAGCTGCTGCTGCTGTTGCTCATCCATCCGGCAGATTCGTTCTGGCGATACGTAGAGCTGCACACTTTCCCCTATGCGTACTCTTTGGTTCGCATATGCCGTCCACACACCCAATCCTTCGATCTGCACACGCACCTCGTAACGTTCGCCTACATAGCTAACGCTGAGTACAACTCCGGAATAGCCCAGATCGTCATGGCCTGTTTTGTTCCAGGTTACATGTTCCGGCCGAACCATGGATTCATCAGGCGTTAGCCAGTTGGACTTTCCGATAAACGATGCGACAAAAGCATCATTCGGCGCGGAGTAGATCGTTTCCGGGGTACCTTTTTGCAAAATCCGTCCCTTCTGCATCACCACGATCTCATCCGACATCGACATCGCTTCAATCTGATCATGTGTCACATACAAGGCAGTCAATCCCATATCGCGCACGAGTGACATCATCTCAATTCGCATCTCTTCCCGAAGCACGGCATCCAGTGCACTCAGCGGCTCATCAAACAGAATTACACCCGGCTTCACAGCTACTGCTCTGGCAAAAGCAACCCTCTGCTGCTGTCCACCCGACAGCTGATGTGGATACCGCTCCTCCATGCCTTGCAGGCGAACCATGCCGAGCGCCTCATTCACCTTTTGCCGCAGATCGGACTTCTGTTTACCAGCCTTCAGGCCGAAAGCTACATTTTCATATACCGTCATATGCGGCCATAATGCAAAATCCTGAAACACCATGCCCAGATTACGCTTGTGTGTCGGCGTATCGATCCGCTTTGCCGCAGAGTAGATATACTCTCCATCCGCACGAATCTCCCCCGCATCCGGCTGTTCCAGCCCGGCAATCATGCGAAGCAGTGTCGTTTTGCCACAGCCCGAAGGGCCGAGCAAAGTGGTGAATTTTCCGTGTTCTAGCGTCAGATTGGTGGGCAGCAGTGCAGGCGTTTGATGAAATGATTTTTGAATCCCGGTTAACTCCAGCTTCATAAGCATCCCTGCCTGTCCTCTTGTACTTATCTCATGTGCTTCTCTCTAGCACTGTTCTTAGTCTAACGTCCGCTTTCGCGAGTTGTTTGTCATGTTTGTAAAATGGGAATTAACTTTTTAGATGAATTCTGTTGATGTTCATAGATTAAATCTATAGATAGACACGGTACGATTTTTCTTCGAAAGCAGCCGATCATTACAAATCCAGGGAAGTGGCAGAACTAAGGAGTGTGGAGAGCTTGAACCTGATCAAATTGCAAATTGTCGAGCTGATCGACAAACATCATCATATGACAAGTGTGGCCGAGATCCTGGGCATCAAGCAGCCTACCGTTACTTTTCACATGAAGTCGCTAGAGGAAGAGATGGGGGTCCGGTTATTCGAATCCCGCAGTGGAAAAACATTTCTGACCGAAGCCGGACAAGCCTTGCTTCATTATTGTGTCAAAATCAACGCTTTGACCCAGGAGGCTCGCCGCGTCGTCAAGGAATACGACAGCCTGTACCGGGGCACGCTTCATATTGGAGCAAGTTATGTTCCAGCTACATATCTGCTGCCCGCCATGCTTCATACGTTTTCCCAAGAGTTTCCCGGTATTCGAATTGTGCTGTCTGTTAAGCCAGCTCCGGTGATCCGACAGATGGTCATTCAGCATCAACTGGATCTGGGTATCATCTCGTCCGAGCCGTTTGTTGGGCCTGTTCTTCACGCAGAAACACTGTGCAAAGATGATCTTGTGCTCATCTGCTCGCCGAAGCATGGACTAGCACATAGAGTTTCTATAGAACCTGAAGATATCGCATCCATTCCTTTTGCATTACACGGCGATGAATCCAGTACCCGCAGGCTAACCAACCACTGGCTGGCGCAGCACGAGGTCAGGCTAAGGAGTACAGTAGAAGTGGATTCTCTCGAAGCGATTAAACAGCTTGTATTAATCGGCGGTCATATCTCCTTTATGTCACGGATGGCAGTACAGTGGGAGGAGCGGCAAGGCATGATTCAGGTGCTTCCCCTCCCGGGAGAGCAGGCACCACGCCATATCTATATGGTACACAACAAGGATCGCCTCCCCTCTGCTCAGGTGAATCGTTTCAAAGAGGTGCTGCATGAGGTGGCCGGTATGAGAGCCCTACCTTTTCAGCAAGAGCCTATCGGGTGAACCTATATAAACTGTAACTGTCCATTCATGAAATCTATGCAGGGTTAACGTAATGTGCACTCCCCGTTAATCACACTCGGATCATCGGAAGGTAAAGTGGGGTCTGTACGTTAATCCAGATTAGGAGAGTGAATGGTTTTGAAAAAGTGGAAAAAAGTAACCGCCTCGTTGATGCTGAGCATCGTCACCCTGGGAAGTGGACTGACCTTTCTGGAGGCGCCGCCGGCTTCGGCTGCTGCCAATGCTGTTCCGGCTTATGAAGTGAAGTTCCTGGCGAAGCCGGAAGTTGTATTAAACAACGATGGTACACCCCGCAGCGAAGTGATTCAGACCCTTGGTTTGGACGCTACACCACGAAACATCAATGTGGAGTACTTTGACACAAATGCTCTCGGACTGGATGCAGCAGGATGGAATGTTCGTTTTCGCAAAAAGGACGACAAAAATAATTACGAGCTGACTTACAAAAAACGTTACCCTGTCGTTAACGGAGATATTAATGCAGCGCTGACGCTTGCGAACCAGGAGGGCTTCGATCAATCGGATGATAACTATGAGGCCGAGATTGACTGGGGATATGGAAAACAAACCCTGAGCTTCTCCAATACGAAAAAAGTAGATACCAAAACATCAGGAACACAGCTGCCTTCCGAAAAAGATGCTTTGAACCTGCTGCTGGACAAGCTTCCCGGTAAATTAAAAAACTGGTCTGCCTCCAACTGGGGCAAACAACAGCTGACACAGGCTCGCGCCTACGGCCCAATTACCTTCCAGCGGTACGAAGGTACATGGAACAGTCAGGAGCTTACCCTTGAAGTCTGGCCTATCCGTAATGCAGCAGGTACAGGCACCGAGAATGTCGTTGAGGTTTCATTCAAGTCAGCTGACACCTCCGCTGTATCTGGTCTGCGCAGCCAGTTGATGCAGTTGCTCCAGAACAAGAACTGGCTGATCCCAGCCGATGGCCTGAAAACACAAACGATTCTGGAACGGTATTAATGGAAGAAAATTTTAAGTAGAAACAAAAGCTCATTCTGCTTGTTAGAATACAAGTAGGAGGAGCTTTTTCGGGAGGATAAATATATACTATGTATATTCTACAACACCAAAACTAAGCAATCACGAATTATAATCGAATAATTCCATTACTTGAGTCATTAGTGAACAACTGTCTCTCAATCTCCCATAAAAATGTTTTAGCTGCTGCAGACTTAAAAAATCCTAATTTTACTTTTCGATATCTGCCGTTCATATTATAACCAATAATCAAAAAACTATGAAAATTCATTTTACCTTGTCTGTCTGGAAAATGTACGCCATTCACTTTACATAGCGAAAGCTCAAATATTTGCTGATCTGTACTAACATACAAGTTACCGTTACCTAGCAGTATATCCACTTTCTTACCCTCTGGGACCTGAGGTAGACCTGAGTGATGAATTCCAATCGAATGTAATGCTGCACCAAATTCTTTCTTTAATCTGTTCGATCTTATCTTTTGTCCACTCCCATAAATAATTAATGAGGTCATTACAATGACAAAAAATATCATAGGGACCATTTGATAACCTCCTATATCTTTATTAAATATTATCAAGTATAGCTTACCACAAAATCTCATTATATGGTTCACTTCATCTTTCTAGACCTCCTACTATTCAATAATAAAAAACGAGCTCTTGCATAATAAAATGTACCCTATAAGATACAAAGATAGACACTTTAAAAAAGGTCATCTTGTAGGGTACATTTTATTAACTGGTAGGGCCTTTTGGTTACGGATCGCTTGTGATTATGGTTGCAAAAATCTCGAAAATCTAGTGAGATAGTGCGGTGATGTTTTGTCAATAACCGTAAACTATTCCGTTAAATATTCCTGAATTATTCCTGAGCTGATTCTATCTGCTTCAGGCGCTTATCCAGGTCGGTGACATTTCCATTTGTCATTGCAATCAAGGCAAGAAAATTTTTCCTGAGCCGCACTGGTTCGCTCCTAGGCGGCTTCCGACGGGGCGAATACTTGGTCGTAGAATGGCCAGATGTGGATTATGATCGAAATGCTATCTGGATCGATAAGTAAATCACATTTGATAAAGACGGACAGAAGATTGAAGGCGAGGTCAAGACAGAAGAATCTAGGAAGTTTCTGCAGAAGAAAAGCATTGCGCATGTCAAACTGCACGGGCTACGGCAAACGGCTGCTATGTTGCTTAGAGAGAGTGGCGCGGACCTTAAAACGATGCAGTAACGATTGCGGCATACCAAGATCGGAACGACAGCCGATATCTACACTCATAAGTTTGAGATATTCTCCAGAGAGGCGGCAGACAGTTTAGAGAGGTTTGATCCTAAAAAAGTTGAGAATTGCCCCATGATCTGTCCCATGATCAGAAATAGTCCGGTAGTTTGTCGAATTTTAAACAAACAAAAAAACCCGCTGCAACGGGGCTTGAAGGTGTTACACACTATAAAGCGGGTGATGGGAATCGAACCCACGCTATTAGCTTGGAAGGCTAAAGTTCTACCATTGAACTACACCCGCATAAAACAAAAAATCGGGATGACACGATTTGAACATGCGACCCCCTGGTCCCAAACCAGGTGCTCTACCAAGCTGAGCTACATCCCGATATGAAAGGAAATAATGGCGCGCCCTGAGAGATTCGAACTCCCGGCCTTTTGATTCGTAGTCAAACGCTCTATCCAGCTGAGCTAAGGGCGCATATATTTGGAGCGGAAGACGGGAATCGAACCCGCGACCCTCGCCTTGGCAAGGCGATGCTCTACCGCTGAGCCACTTCCGCAAATATATGGTGCGGTCGAGAGGACTCGAACCTCCACGGGGGGTTAGCCCACACGGACCTGAACCGTGCGCGTCTGCCAATTCCGCCACGACCGCAAAATATGAAAGTGAGTCATGAAGGATTCGAACCTTCGACACCCTGATTAAAAGTCAGGTGCTCTACCAGCTGAGCTAATGACTCATAGTAAATGGCTGGGGATATAGGATTTGAACCTATGCATGACGGAGTCAAAGTCCGTTGCCTTACCGCTTGGCTAATCCCCAATAAGAAACTATGGGGCGATCGAGGGGAATTGAACCCCCGAATGCCGGATCCACAAACCGGTGCGTTAACCACTTCGCCACGATCGCCATAAAGTAAAACGAATAATGCATGAGTATTTCAGTATTTCCATCAAAGTATATATTATACACTCTACAAGCCTTGATTTGCAAAATACTAAAATGGTGCCGGCGAGAGGACTTGAACCCCCAACCTACTGATTACAAGTCAGTTGCTCTACCAGTTGAGCTACACCGGCACGGTGTAAAATAGCTTGTAAAGATGGCGGAACCGACGGGATACTCTCACTTCGTTCGATACTGCGAAGCAGATGCTCTCGAAGTGTATGCTCCGACGAACCCAAATCCGGATTCTCATCCCTGAAGCATATAAGAATGGCGGAACCGACGGGATTCGAACCCGCGATCTCCTGCGTGACAGGCAGGCATGTTAGGCCAACTACACCACGGTTCCAGATCACTTTCCGTGAAGAAAGTCTCAATTGCGGGGGCAGGATTTGAACCTGCGGCCTTCGGGTTATGAGCCCGACGAGCTACCGGGCTGCTCCACCCCGCGTCGTTATAAAAAGTATATGGTGGAG
>NZ_BMFU01000007.1 GCF_014639235.1 Paenibacillus silvae
TACGCATCGTCGCCTTGGTGAGCCGTTACCTCACCAACTAGCTAATGCGCCGCAGGCCCATCCTCAAGTGACAGATTGCTCCGTCTTTCCAGTTCCCTTCAGGCAAAGAAAACAAGTATTCGGTATTAGCTACCGTTTCCGGTAGTTGTCCCAAGCTTGAGGGCAGGTTGCCTACGTGTTACTCACCCGTCCGCCGCTAAGTATCAAGAAAGCAAGCTTCCTATCCACTCCGCTCGACTTGCATGTATTAGGCATGCCGCCAGCGTTCGTCCTGAGCCAGGATCAAACTCTCCAATAAAGATGAATTTCGTCAGCGTGGTTAAGCGCTGTGAAACTCATCAGGGTATTGAAAAGAGCGATAAGCTCATTTTGAATCTGACGATTCATTTAAAACATTGTTACTATCCATTTGTTCAGTTTTCAAGGAACTTGTTCACCCTACCTTCTGTTGACTTTTGCCAACCAGACAGGAATTTTATCTTATCATGTTAACTCTTCTTCTGTCAACATTATTTTTCATCAATCTTCAAAGCAATTCGACTTTCATCTGTTTGAAGCGACAAGAAATAATATATCATGCTGACAATCTTTTAGCAAGCACTTTATTCAATTTTTATCATATTCATTGATATCAGCAGTATCCTTCATATTTATTTGATGGAAGTGATCCAAAAACTTTATAATAAGGTATCTTAAATTAGAGGAAGTGCGCTGAGCTTTTATACCCAAATATGCCCCTTTACTCAGCATACAGCTTTTTTCAACTTATCCCTTCATATATGTCTCTCTTTACTAAACAACTGTCATTGTACATCTATTTCGTTTAAGGTGTTGGCCTGCGAATTCCCCCAAATCCATAACGCGAGGTGAATACATATGAAGCAATGGTTAAAAACAATCCGCAAGGGTTATGGTAAAAAGCTGGTCTCCATTCATGCCTGGAATGCGTGGATTGTTGTTATTCTCGCCGTTTCCGGTCTCATGTTGATTGGAGGCTTCTGGCGTGAAACGCTGGGCATTGGTCGTGTATGGTTAAAATGGCTGCATATCGCTGTTGGTCTCGCTATGCTTGTCCCTGTAGTGTATTACTTATTTCTTGCCAGCAAGCACTGGAAGCAGCTTCGCAATAAGCCATGGCAAAAGGCAAATACACTCATCGTGCTGGCCCTTCTGATCGGCTGGTTACTTTCAGGTCTTGTCTTGTGGCAGTTCAAGCTCGCTGGGCCAAGCTGGTCAAACGCCGCGCTTCTCATACATGATCTGCTCACTTGGGTGGGTTTACCTTATATCATCTATCACTCCATTACACGCACACGATGGTTAAAGGACCCTGCACGACGCACGATCCAGACCAACGAATCTTCAGCACACAGTCCAGGTGTACAACATGCGGCTAATTCCTTCCCTGTAACGGATAAGCCAGATACACGGAACACACCAGCAGCGATATCTTCTGCACGTGCAGAGAGCGATTCCAGCAGAACCTCCGCATCAAAGCTGGAAAAGCCGCAGCCCGTGTACACCCGTCGCGCTTTTATCCGCTCTGCCGTTGGCGTAGGACTCGCGGTTACACTTGGACCAACCTTCGTATCGTGGATCGGCAAAAATCTCAAGTTCGATAACAGCATAGACAGCATGCTGGAGAACGATCCCAATCAGATGATTCCGCTGCCGCAGCCATCATCCGCATCTTCTCCCCCGATTGGTGGCGGAGCTGAAGGGCATTTTCGCGTATACACGGTTACCCCTATTCCTTCCTTCTCCAATGCCAACTGGTCATTTCGAATAGATGGACTGGTGGAGCGTGCACAAATCTGGAATTGGGAGCAGTTCGTCAAGCTTGCACGGACTGTACAGATCAGCGACTTTCACTGTGTAACGGGCTGGTCCGTGTATAAAAATACGTGGGAAGGCATCCCGCTGAAGCATTTTCTGGAGAAAGCCGGTGTAAAACCAGGAGCGCACAGCGTCAAGTTTTATTCAGGTGATGGCGTGTATACAGATGCCATCACGATGGAGCAGGCAGAGATGGATGATATTATGGTCGCTGTCATGCATGACGGCAAGCCTATTCCTGCTGACCTTGGTGGCCCCGTACGCCTGATCATTCCACAGATGTACGCCTACAAATCGGTCAAGTGGCTAAACCGCATCGAGATTATCGACAGTGAGCATATTGGCTATTGGGAAGAACGGGGATACGACAAGGATGCCTGGTTACCCGGGGCTTCTCAGCTTTATCCGAATACAAGTGGATCATAAAAAAGTGGATTGGCGAAGCGAGTTTTTACACCCCACCATTGCTACTCAAAAAAAGAAGCCTCCAGACACACGTCATATCCGTGGTCCTGGGGGCTTCCTTCTAGTCATCCCTTACGATTCATTATCTCCTATACAAAAGCAAATAAGTTTCGTCTGCTTCATCTGTTACGAATTCAACAAACGTACCAGTTCATCCTCATCCTCGATGGTCGGAATGCCAAGATCATGAGCTTTCGTTAATTTGCTGCCTGCCTTCTCTCCGGCAATGACGAGGTCTGTCTTTTTAGATACACTGCCTGTAACCTTCGCACCAAGCGCTTCAAGTTTCTGTGTTGCCTCTTCACGCGTCAGCTGATGCAGCGTTCCTGTGAGTACGACCGTTTTGCCACTAAAGAAGGAATCCTCCGCCACAACTGCCGGCGCTTCCGGTGCTTGTGCTTTCACGCCCAGATTCAGCATCTTCTCAATTGCCGCTTGAGTGAACGGATCAGCGAAGAAATTAACAATACTCTCTGCTACAATTCCACCCACGTCTGGCAGCTCGACCAATTCCTCTACGGTGGCGTTCATGATTGCGTGCAAATCACGATAGTGATCGGCGAGCATGCGTGTGGTCGATTTTCCTGTGTTCGGAATTCCCAAGGAATAGAGGAACGAAGCCAGGTCCCGATCTTTACTTTGCTCAAGCGCAGCAAGAAGGTTATTTGCTTTCTTTTCGCCAAATCGCTCCAGCTTCACCAGATCATTAAACTGCAATGTATACAGGTCAGCCGGCTCGCGCACGTTTAATTCATCATAAAGCTGAATGGCTGTTTTCTCGCTAAACGTCTCAATATCCATCGCATCCCGTGAAGCAAAATGGGAAATACGAGCTACGGTCTGTGGTTTGCAGGCAAGCTTGTTGTTACAGAACAAATGCGCTCCGCGCTGCTCCAGAGGGAAGCCACACGCAGGACACTGTTCAGGGTAGATGATCTCTTCGCCGTCATTTTCTTCAGTCACTTTGCCGAGAATTTCAGGGATAACATCGTTGGAACGACGAATAAAAACACGTGAACCGAGCGCATACTTCAGATTTTTACGTTCAATATCGCCAACATTGTTCAGCGTACAGTTTTGTACAGTCACTCCCGCAAGCTCGACAGGCTCTACTCGCGCCAGTGGAGTCACTTTGCCGGTTCGTCCAACATTCCACACCACTTCTTTCAGCACGGTTGTTGTCTCTTCCGCTTCGAACTTGTAGGCTACTGCCCAGCGAGGGAACTTGTCCGTATAACCCAACACTTCACGTGTCCGCATATCTGTCAGCTTGATTACAGCTCCATCAATCAGGTAATCCAGCTGTCCACGGTTTTCCTGAATCGCTGCGAGCTGCTCCATCACATCGTCAAACTCATGGAAGTAGGTAATCGATGGATTCACTTTGAAGCGGTTATGCCGCAGGAAATCCATCATTTCCTCGTGTGTGGCGAACTTTACATTATCCGAATATCCGATGTTATAAAAATAGGCATTTAATCGACGCTCAGCCGTCGTTTTCGGATTCAGGTTGCGCAGCGCACCTGCCGCTGCATTCCGTGCATTTTTGAGCGGCTCGGCAGCCGTTTCATTGTATCGATTCAGAACAGAAAGGTTCATGATGCCCTCGCCCTGCACTTCAATGGTGCCGTCCGTATACGGAATTTTGAGCGGAACAGACTTGATCGTTTTGACCTGAGCCAAAATCCCTTCGCCCACCGTCCCGTTACCGCGCGTAGAAGCTTGCACCAGTTCACCATTGGTATATGTCAGGTTCAAGGTGAGTCCATCAAATTTCAACTCGATGACATAGCCCGGGTCCGGCAGGGGATTCTCCGGGTTTTTGCTATTGTAGTCATTGACCAGCTTCAGGACACGTGTATTCCAGCTGCGCAGCTGCTCAATGTTCTGTGCTTTGTCCAGACTCCACAATGGGGATAAATGACGATGCGGGGTGAATCCTTTCAGCAGTTCGCCCCCTACACGTTGTGTAGGAGAATCGGGCAGTACGATGCCGCTCTCCTGCTCCAGTGCAACCAGTTCATCATACAGCAGGTCATACTCCTTATCACTGATCTGCGGCTGATCCATTGTATAGTACTGATAATTATGCTGGTTCAGCTCGGTAACGAGTTGCTCCATCCGGTGCATCGGGTCCATATCGGGCCATCCCTCCGTAAATTTAATATATGTATATAAGTTGAACTATTTCTTTACACATTAACGAAGAGGACAGAAAAAACCTGAAAAAGCAGAGCGATCGCCTGAAAGCTTTCTGCAAGAAAGCTGCATCGGAAGCATACGCTGTTCACCGGGTTTTTACCTTTGGATAGTGGAATCCAAAAAATCTGGGGATAACAGCGATTGGAAGGTTATTCTGTCATCGAAGTGGGTTGTGTAAAATCTTTAGTTCAACTTATATTGAACGAACATGCCTACTGCTCAAACGAACATGGAAGTATCAATTTCCTGGCAGTTCGATAAGATACAATAGGCCGTTTTATTCTTATTCCACTTTGGTAATCGGGGCGAATCCGGCGAGCAGACGTTTCACGCCCACTGGAGCCGGGAAGGCAATCTGCAGCTCGGTGTCGTTACCGCTGCCTTTGACCGCTACGATGGTACCCGTTCCCCATTTGCCGTGCTGCACTTTGTCTCCTGCTTTGAAACCTGCCGCACTATCGGACGAGACAGATTTCGAAGCTGACGTTGGTGCTGCAGTTGCTGGACGCGAGGTGCTTGTTGTTACCCGTGACGTCGGTCCAGAGGATGCCATTGCAGATGACCCGCTGCGGCTTTGCTGTTCAAACAATTTGGTAGCACTTGCTGCCCTGCCACCGAAGTTGCTTCCGCCGCTAGAGCCCAGACCACGTCCACCATACGATCCACCACCTGTGCTGGAGCCACGGCGATACCGATCACGTGCGATAGACGTATCTTCCTTCAGCTCATCCGGAATTTCATCGAGGAAACGAGAGGGCGGATTGGCCGTTGTACGTCCAAACAAGGTACGCATCTGCGCACAGGACAGGAACAGCTGCTCTTCTGCACGTGTAATACCGACATAAGCCAGACGACGCTCTTCCTCCAGCTCTTCGTTATCCATAAAGGCCCGGCTGTGCGGGAAAACCCCTTCCTCCATACCAATGATGAAGACAACCGGGAACTCCAGACCTTTCGCACTGTGCATGGTCATCAATGTGACCGCATCGCTCTGATCCTCTTCATCATCGTTCATGCTGTCGATGTCTGCAATGAGTGCCAGATCGGTGAGGAACGAAACGAGCGTTTTGTCTTCATTATTTTTCTCAAATTCCATCGTTACCGACAGAAACTCTTCAATATTCTCCAGCCTTGCGCGAGATTCAATGGTATTTTCCTTCTGCATCTCGTCACGATACTGGCTCATCTCGAGAATCTTCTCCGTCAGCTCCGTCACCGAGAGGTATTCGACCATCTGGTGAAGTGCCGCGATCATATCATAGAATTCTACCAACGCATTACGTGTGCGACCCGCAAAACCAAGATCGTCCACCACCTGTAATACGCGGAAAATGGAAACTCCACGCTCTCCCGCTGCCGCTGCCAGCTTCGCTACGGTTGTATCCCCGATACTGCGCTTAGGCACATTAATGATTCGGGTTAAGCTTATATCATCATCCGGGTTGGACAACAGACGCAAGTAAGCGAGAATGTCCTTGATCTCTTTCCGATCATAGAACTTGATGCCGCCGACAATCTGATATGGAATGTCTGACTTGATCAGAATTTCCTCGATCACCCGGGACTGTGCATTCGTACGATACAAAATCGCGTGATGCTGATAGGATTTGCCGTTTTTCACATTTTTACTAATCTCCGAAGTGACAAAATACCCTTCATCATGCTCGGAATCCGCGCGGTATACTTTGATCTTCGAGCCGCCTTCTTTGTCCGTCCACAGCTTCTTCGGCTTACGGCCCGTATTCAGGCCAATCACTTCATTCGCCGCATTCAGGATATTGGAAGTGGAACGATAATTTTGCTCCAGCATAATCGTTTGTGCTTCAGGGTAGTCTTTTTCAAAGTTAAGGATGTTGGAGATGTCCGCTCCACGCCAGCGATAGATCGACTGGTCACTATCCCCTACGACACAGATACGATGATGACTGTCAGCCAGCATGCGGCATAGCATGTACTGTGCACGGTTCGTATCCTGATACTCGTCGACATGAATGTACTGGAATTTCTTTTGGTAAAAATCAAGCACTTCCGGCACTTCCTTGAACAGTTGAATCGTCGCCATAATCAGGTCGTCAAAGTCGAGCGAGTTGTTGGCTCTTAACCGCTTCTGGTACATCGTATACACCTTCGCTACAATGCCTTCGAAATAGTCGCCAGCCTGCTTCTCATATTGCTCAGGGCTAATCAGTTCGTTTTTGGCTGTGCTCATCATTGCCTGTACGGCTTTCGGTTCAAACTTCTTCGTATCAATATTCTGATCCTTCATACAGCTGCGAATGACGGATAGCTGGTCGGATGAGTCCAGAATGCTGAAGTTGGATGTAAAACCGATGCGTTCAATGTCTCGGCGCAGAATGCGCACACACATGGAGTGAAATGTGGATACCCAGATGTCACGGCCCTGTGAGCCGCCTACCAGTTGGGAAACCCGATCCTGCATCTCCCGGGCCGCTTTGTTCGTAAACGTAATCGCCAAAATGCCCCACGGGGGTGCTTTCCGTGTTGCGATGAGATAGGCGATCCGGTGTGTCAGCACCCGGGTTTTGCCCGAGCCGGCACCGGCCATAATCAGCAATGGCCCATCGGTTGCCTCCACAGCTTGGCGTTGAGGCGTATTCAGCCGCGCGATGGCGTCATGTATATTTACAGGTTGCATGCATGCATGCTCCTTTCGTTGGTTGATCAGTATAAGGGGGCATGGGGTTACACTTGTCACTCCGAGTGCAGTAGCATCTTCCGGTCGCAGTTATTCCCGAATTTTTGAATATAAGATCTATACAATTTGAACTAAAGTAGGTTTACCCGGACACTCCGATGACAGAACAACCTTCCAATCGCTGTTATCCCCAGATTTTTTTAATTCCATTTTGCAAGGGGAAAATCCGGTGATAAAGGCGATCGCTTCGCTTTTCCAGGTTTTTTCTGTCCTCTCCGTTCACGTGTAAATGAATGGTTCAACTTATATAGTGATAAAAACTCAGGAATAAAGGCGAAAACTTCGTTTTTTCAGATTCTTCTGCACTCTCCGTTCGCGTGTAAACATAGTTTCCTTAGACTTTGGATGTAGTTAGAAACAACAAGAAAACTGTAGTAGCTTTTCAGTTTTATAATAAAACTCCATTGTTGCATTACTTCTGAGCTCTGCAATTGTACATAAACCATAAATCGTAAATACAATTGTGGTAAAAGGTTTAAAATCCCGAGTGCGATATTACCTCGTTATAAGGGCAAAGTTCTATTTTAACAGATTCAAAGAGGATTGTGGGGGTTTGGTAAACTAAACCGTTCAGGCGCTGCCTTTCACGGCTTGTACCGTCTCCAATGCCTGACTTAAATTGCTGTACACGATATTGCCAACAACAACGGTATCAGCAGCTTGAGCCGCTTGTCCTGCTTTCTCGGCTGTATCAATTCCACCGCCATAAATCAGGTGTGCACGCTCCAGCTGTCTATGTGTCTCGCTGACCAGTTCCATATCACCAAATGTTCCGCTGTACTCCATATATATAATGGGCAGATTCAGCAGCCGTTCTCCAGCCTGAGCATAGGCCGTCGCAGCCTCTGTAGTCAGTTCCGTATCTGCTCCGGTTAACCTCGCCACCGTAGAGTCCGCATGAAGCACAATATACCCTTCGGCAATCAGCATATCCCACGGAATCAAATAGCCGTAACGTTCAATTGCCCGCTGGTGTTGTCCAATGATCCACTGGCTGTCCGTTGTGTTGAGCACCATCGGAATCAAATACCCGTCAAACCCGGGCACAACCGCCTCCAGATCGGATACTTCCAGCATACAGGGCAGCTCGTAACGGCGAACCCGGGACATCAAATCGACGGTATTATCATACGTAATTCCTGATGAGCCGCCGATGATAATCGCATCGGTCCCTGACATGCATACCTGATCGAGTGCATCGTCCGTAATTTCCCGGTCCGGGTCGAGCTTAAATACGTGTCTCCACTGCTTAATCATGTCTATCAACGAACATTCCTCCAGAGGTTCTTCTGCATCCTTAAAAGCTTGTAAACTAAGTCTAAGTCAGCAGGCAGCAGGTGTCAATGTTCGTATAAAAAGGCGAACAGAAAAACACAGACTTTTCCCTGTTTTTAACCTCAAAAAAGTCTGTGTCCTGAATATTAAGCTTTTCTATTCTCCTTATATCTGCCCAGCTTTTCTTTATCTTTGCCCTACCGTGTTTAAGGGTTCCAGGCAAATCTGGTGTTCAACTCTTCCATTTCCTGCTCGGTGAGTACATCTGAATATACCCCGTACACTCCCCATTTCTCATAATTCGCAACCTGTTTGGTATCGTTGATCGTATGCACGTAGGTGACGGCTCCCGCCTTCTTCAGCCGGGCCACGAAGTTCTGATTCACTTTATACTCGGGCATCGTTACGGCATCAATATCATTATTTTGCACAAACTGCACGACCTGATCCTCTGTATCCTGTGTGGCATACAGCGTGTATATGATGGAAGGGAATGGATAGACCTCCTTGACCTTCTCTAGCATCGGTTCATTATAAATCTGCACCACGACTCGGCTTAAAGCAGACGGATCATGTTTCTTCCCTGCATCAACCAGCGATTGAAGCACCTGCTGTATATCTTCGTCCTTTTGCTCCTTGGTGTCGGTGACGATATACATGTCGGGGTACCTGGACAACACGTTCATAATGCCATCTGCATCCATAGGCTGGTACATGCCCAGAATGGGTGTGTTCATAAATTCATCATGAGTAAGTGCTCCGGCCTGCTTCTGTTCAGGCAATTCTTCATCCTGTCCCAGCATTTTGCTCATATTGGCGGTCCACTCATGCCTGGCTACAGCCACACGATCAGAGGTCAGCATAAAATCAATCTCGAATACTCTCGTGCCTTTCTCGTAATTGGCAATCATCGCTTCATATGCATTGGTATACGGCTGTTCCCGAATGCTTCCCATCGCATGGGCAATCAAACGATAGTTGGCAAAGCCGTCGCGTCCTTCCTCACTCTGGCTGTCATGCGCCAGGAATAACGTTCCTACCGTAACAAGCAGCAATGTCAAAACAGCAGCGATTCGTTTCATATGATGTTCACATCCTTATGTGTCACATTGCATTCTCATTTTGGTAACTAACTACCCGAATTGGATCAGAACAAAACAAAAAACCGCTCTGAGGCGGTTATTAGAGGTTGCGAGATATAGAAGAGAAAATCCAATCAATGTGCATTCTTCAATCCATTGCGAATGGTTTCCCATATAATTTTAATATCAAATAATAAAGACCAATTTTCAATATAAAAAATATCCTGTTCAATTCGATCTTCAATGGAGGTATCTCCACGTAGCCCTTTACTCTGAGCTAACCCCGTAATACCTGGACGAACGTGATGTTTAATCATATACTTCGGTATTTCATCCCGAAACTGATTGACATAGTATGGTCGTTCCGGCCTTGGCCCAACTACACTCATATGGCCTAACAATACATTGAAAAATTGAGGCAACTCATCCAGACTTGTTCGTCTAATAAACGTTCCAAATGCGGTCCGACGCGGGTCATTTTGAGTCGACCATCCTGTGTCTTCAACACCCTCAGGCATTACTTTCATGGAACGGAACTTATACATCATAAAATTGCGTCTGTTAAGTCCAACACGCTCCTGTTTGAAAATAATCGGCCCCGGTGAGGTCAAACGCACACCTAACGCCACAATGAGCATAATTGGAGATGTAACGATGATCGCTGCGAGTGAAAATACAATATCAAAGACTCGTTTCATGAGACGATTCACGGCAATGTCCAGTGGAATGTCGCGCACGTTAATCATCGGCATGCCTGCAAAATTATCAAAGTGAGGTCGTGCTGGCAAATAATCGAAGAAATCTGGAATTATCAGTGTGCGTACTCCTGCCTTTTCACACACATTGATAATATGCGAGTATTTATCATGTGCATCTAAAGGCAAAGCCAGAATAACCTCATCTACAAAATGCATAGACAGAAATTCTTCCAGTTCATCAATACGTCCTAGAATAGGACTGTATCTCTTTTGTTCCAACTGATCCCAATGGCGGTAATCATCCAGAAATCCCGTTACTTCATAACCCAGTTCAGGATAATTTTTGAGTTTATCATAGAAACGCTTGCCAAGCGAACCTGCCCCTAGAATAAGCACGAATTGACGGTTGAATCCTTTTTTTCGCAATCTTTTTAATTGTAATTTCACCGTATAACGATACATCAATGTGAAGGACACATTGCCGATCATATACATAGCCAGGTATGCACGCGAGATATTGATTTCTTTGAAAAAAAACATCAGGCTCAGCAGCATGAAGAATGCCACACCATGCGATTGGACAATTTTCCAAAGTTCATCGACAAAGCGTTTTTTGCGTTTAGGTACATAAAGTGACGATAACAGACCTGCCAATATAGCAAGCACCGCATATACGAGGCTCCACATCATATATTTTTCGATCGGCAGCGGGTTCTGATTCGTCAAAAGATCACTTTCGAATTTCAACCACCATGCCAGCAGAAAGGAAAGCTGAATAACAGCAAAATCAGACGCGATATACAATTGAGTTAAAAACCGTTGATTACGTCGAATCATGATTTCACCTCGGAAGATACTTCATTTTTTGCTCTCATCGACGCTGTAGTTCTCTTCGAACGAGAAGGAAGAGATACCCAGCTACGCAGGAGGGATAACATGAATTTTAACGCAATGCCCATCCACACAGCTGCATTCATCAATGGATTATATTTCTTTGCGTAGTGTTTGCGGTGAAACACCCACATGGCTCTATGAAACTCATATGTAATTTTCAAAGGTTTACGCCGGGCACTTCCGCCCTTATAATGCACAATATATGTACGCGGATAATAATAAATGCCCCATCTGGCCTCTTTGATGCGATAACACCAGTCTATATCCTCACCGTACATGAAGAAGGTTTCATCCAATCCCCCCACTTGATCGATGGCTTCGCGCCGCACGAGCATGAACGCACCGACAAGACAGTCTACCGGATACTCATCATCCGGACTTAGATGTCCGAGCTGGTACTGGTTAAACTTCGGACGATCCGGAAAAAGACGAGACAAACCAAACGCATAATAGAATGATGCAGATGGTGTAGGAAACCCCCTTTTGCATGCCTTATCCAATGAGCCATCGGGAAGAATAACTTTGCAACCCGATGCGCCCATTTCCGGATGACGATCCATGAAGGAGATCATGGTTTGCAACGTATCTGGCTGGATAACGGTATCAGAATTGAGGAGCAAAATGTAGCGTCCGCTGGCTATATCCATTCCTTGATTGTTAGCTACAGCAAAGCCGGTATTGCTTGAGTTAGCAATCATCCGAACATCTGGATACGTACTCTGAATGGCTTGAACTGAATCGTCCCTTGAAGCATTGTCTACGACAATAATCTCAGATTGGTAGGAAGTCTGAGACGCATAAACTGACGCAAGGCAATCCAAGGTCAGTTGGCGTGTATTGTAGTTAACGATGATAATAGTTATATCAGTAATGTCGACCTTTTCTATGTTTTTATCATGTAAAATAGGGCCCTCTTTGAATCTGCTCATTGCTAAAAACTCCCGACTATTGTTTCTAAATGTAGAAATCGCCTAAAAGTACTCATCTACTGGGAGTATAGCACATTATGGGTCAACGAACTAAGTCCGCTTTCCATTTCGGACGAGGAGATATCTGAATTAAATCAGGTTTTTGATCAAAAGATAATCAACAACAATATTGATACAATCATGAAAGCTATTTTTATTGGTATCCAATATCAATTCAGGATTGACAGGTTCTTCATATGGTGCAGATATTCCTGTAAAGTTAGTAATCTCACCCCTTATAGCTTTTTCATATAGACCCTTTGGATCTCGTTTTATACATACTTCAACAGGGCACTTCACAAAAATCTCCACAAATTCTCCGGGTTCAAACAAATTGCGAACATTTTCTCGATCTTCTGTATAAGGAGATATGAATGCAGCAAGAACAACTAGTCCAGCATCAACAAAAAGCTTGGAGACTTCACCGACTCTACGTATATTCTCTTTACGATCTTCAGGTTTAAATCCCAAGTCAGCATTCAGACCATGTCTGAGATTATCGCCGTCAATTACATATGATCGTACACCACGATCATGTAAGACTTTCTCTAACTCCACACTTACCGTAGATTTCCCAGATCCTGATAGACCTGTTAACCACAGGACGAAACTTTTGTGTTGATTTAATTGATGTCTATCAGCCCTAGTAACGCGATTATCGTGATAAACGATATTTTGACTAGTATATTCCAAGTTCATATCTCCTTACACCCTTACATTCTCATATTTAGGCTTATCCGATTTCAAGCTGTAAAGATTCTTAGTTAAGCATGCTGTTAATAACAACTATAAACAATTTCAATTACGATAACCAAAAAAGTTGATAGCTTCTGAAGCTTGTTTATCGATAACATCAAGCATGTCCTGTGTTATATTTTCTTTCCATGCATATGCTCTTGTTTTCATAATATCTTTGCTTACGTTCTCATGATGAGATACATTAAGATATTTTTGAGCTCGTGTTGATTTCTCTAACATGTTTTCGTCAAAAGGAACCCCTAGAAAGTCTGTCAACTGATGTAATATATGATGCGGTTCATGAAGCAAATCTTCATATTTAATCAGAGTATATTTTTGCTCACTTTTACTATACAACTGATTAAGATACAGGTTGGAATCGCACCACATTCTTGGAAAAAAGGTTTCGATGTTATCTTTCCAGTCAACGTCCCAATCGACGTTTTTCAAAGAAAGAATAACGTCTCTTATATCTCTTACAATATGAATTATCTTAATAGACTCTGACCCAAGACCAGTTTCTTCAAGAACTCTAATATTTAAGAGATCATTAGGAGATTTATCTCCCCCAATCATTGCACCATTATTCTTAGCAGATGCATTAAACAAGTTAGACAAAATAGAATCTAACTTATAATCCGACTTCCAAACAATATTGATTACTTCATTTACTGACAAAGATTGTCCTAGGCTGCAAGAAAAACGTTTAGAGGATACAATCATCCTCGAGATTAAAGATTTACCAATAGCTTCATCTTCTATCCGATTTAAGATAAAAGCCAATGGAACAATAAAATCCGTTTCATCAGGTATATGAATATAATTATTGGCACTTAACAATGTAGAGAGTAATGTGGTTCCCGACCTAGGAGAACCGAATATTATAAAAATATCTATCCCCACTCTCAAATTAATTTAACTGTTCATCAAAATAGATCTCTTCCAATTCCTTAATAAACATAGGATTTGGAAGAGACGTCTATTGTGCACCTTATATCTCCTTCAGGAAGTCTTTTAACCCCTCGCGCCATAATCTCAAATCGGAAAAACCATTTGTACGAATCGATGTATGATCCATAACTGAATTACGTGGTCGCAGAGCAGGGCGTGGAAATTGTTCGGTTGTACAAGGCTCTAACTGTGTATACATGCCTACTTTTGACTCTTCAAAGATAGCCTGAGCGAATTCATACCATGTACATTCGCCTTGATTCGAAGCATGATATATCCCGTATTTTTCAGAGGCTATAAGCTCAAGCAGAAATTTAGCTAAATCTACAGTATACGTTGGTGATCCTTTTTGATCGTTTACAACCTGTAACTTTGGTTTCTGTTGTCCAAGTTTCAACATTGTTTTCACAAAATTATTCCCATAGATGCCATACACCCACGAAGTGCGGACAATAAACCAACGTGAAGATAATGATTGTACCAAGACTTCCCCAGCTCGCTTGGATTTTCCATAAATACTTTGTGGATTGGTATTGTCATATTCCTGATAGGGAATCTCAGACATGCCGTCAAATACATAATCAGTACTGATATATATAATTTTTGCCCCTACCTGCTCAGAGGCTACCGTAACATTACGCGTTCCTACGGTATTGACCCGATATGCTCTGTCTGGCTCTATCTCAGCATCATCAACTGCGGTATAGGCCGCACAGTGAATGACTATCTCTGGATGGTAGGTTGCTATGACTTCCTGGCATTGCAGATAATCAGTAATGTCCAGTCGTTCGCGATCACATCCCAAAACATCGTGCCCCTCTTTTTCCAAGAGAAGCACCACATCACGTCCCAGTTGTCCGCTAGCTCCAGTCACCAAAACCCTCATGCCTTAGTGTCTCCTAAACGAGACCCGTACTGCTTTTCATAGTACTCTTGATAAGCACCAGATTGAATCCGTGTCCACCATTCTTTGTTATCCAAATACCACTGAATTGTTTCTTTTATGCCAGACTCGAAGTTGTGTTTCGGCTTCCAACCAAGCTCCGTCATTGTTTTAGTGGGATCAATACCGTATCTTCTGTCATGTCCAGGGCGATCCTGTACATACTGAATCAGAGATTCGGATTTACCTAACTGTTCCAAAATGGTTTGTACAATGTGTACGTTTGTTCGCTCGTTATTTCCACCGATATTGTAAACTTCGCCATTCCGTCCCTTATGGATAACCAGATCAATTGCACTACAATGATCTTCTACATACAACCAATCCCGAATGTTTAAGCCGTCACCATAGACTGGTAAAACTTCATCATTCAGTGCACGCGAGATCATAAGTGGAATAAGTTTCTCTGGAAATTGCAGTGGACCATAGTTATTCGAACAACGGGTAATATTTACAGGCAAGCCGAATGTTTCATGATAAGCCCGTACCAGTAAATCTCCTCCAGCTTTAGAAGCAGAATAAGGACTATTAGGCTGTAAAGGAGTATCTTCAGTAAACAGACCCGTAGATCCTAGTGATCCGTAAACTTCGTCTGTAGATACTTGAACAAATTTAGTGATGTTATGTTTTTTGGCTGCATCCAATAGAACTTGAGTGCCATTAACATTTGTTCTTACAAACACATCCGGTTCAAGAATACTGCGATCCACATGAGATTCAGCAGCAAAGTTGACAACTACATCTACATCTTGACTAATCAGGCGATCCATCTCTGTTGCATCTGTTATATCTGCTTTTACAAAGATATGGCGATTGTTACCTTCAAGAGATCTCAAGTTTTCCAGATTACCTGCGTAGGTAAGAGCATCTACATTAATAATCTCATAATCTGGGTATTGCTCAAGCATATACATAACGAAATTACTTCCAATAAATCCGGCACCGCCGGTAACGAGCAGTTTCATGGGGTTGAAACCTCCTGTTCCTTTGCTATCAAAAATTCATTTCTGCATCCTTAAACAGTGGGTGCTTTGTGTCTTTCTCTGATAATATGGGGTTAGATGTAGGCCAATCTATTCCAAGTGATGGATCATCCCATAATATTCCACGATCATGCTCTGGAGAATAGTATTCGTCCACTTTATACAACACTTGGGTATTGGGTACCAACGTACAGAAACCATGAGCAAACCCTTTAGGCACTAGTAACTGTCTATAATTATACTCACTTAGGATAAATGCCTCCCATTGACCGTACGTCGGAGATTCTTTACGTATATCCAAAATAACATCGTAGATCGCTCCAGCGATAACACGAATTAATTTGGTTTGAGCTCTGGGATTGAGTTGATAATGCAAGCCTCGTAGTACACCCGATTGTGCAGAAAGAGACTGATTGTCTTGAATGAATTGATAATTTAATCCCTTGTTTAACATGATTTGTTCATTGAAACTTTCCATAAAGAAACCACGATTATCCCCATGAACAATGGGTTCAAGCAATACTGCGCCATTCAGCCTGGAGGAAGTCACTTTCATCATTGAACTCCCCTTATATTATATTTTTAGTTTTCCAAACTCTTCTCCAAAATGAATTTCTTGCGAAAGCTCATTAGCTCTAGCAAGAGAGGCATGTGTACCTGCATCAGTCCACCAACCTTGCAAAATGTCAAAGCTTAGTTCTCCTTTTTGAATATATGCATTGTTTACATCCGTTATTTCAAGCTCACCACGTCCAGAGGGTTTCAACGTCTTAATGATATCAAAGACTGTGCTATCAAACATGTATATTCCAGTCACTGCATAATTGCTCTTAGGCATTTGCGGTTTTTCTTCAATAGATACTATACGTTCGCCTTCAATTTCAGGAACACCGAAACGTTGCGGATCTGAAACCTCCTGAATTAAAATCTTTGCTCCAGTTCCCTGAGCTCTAAAGTTATCCACGTAAGTACTAATATCATCCGAAAATACATTATCCCCTAATATGACAATCATTTGGTCATTCCCTACAAAATGTTTTGCAAGATCTAGAGCCTGAGCAATACCTCCAGCCTCGTCTTGAACTTTATAAGTAAAAGTAACTCCCATATCCTTCCCACTACCAAGAAGATTGACGACATCTCCCATATGTTCTTTACCTGTCACAATAAGAATATCCTCAATACATGCCAGTTTTAGCTTGTGCACCGAATGAAATATCATAGGATATTTCCCAACAGGAAGAAGATGTTTATTGGTGACTTTGGTCAAGGGAAAAAGGCGTGAACCCGTACCCCCGGCAAGAATTATACCTTTCATGAAAATATCGCCTCCATTTATTTGCTTTTTATAATCATTTTTGATAAGAGAAAAGTGATTGGAACAGTAACTACCATAGCAACCAAAGGCACAATCTGAGCAAGCATTTGAGCAAACTCTACTAGAATATACATCATTAGCATATTGACTAAATACTGTACTATATAAACTAGTGGGAATTTAAGGAATTTCCGAAATGATATTTTCTCTTTAAAAACAAATACAGAATTTAAATAATAAGACAGAAAAATTCCTGCGACATAAGATATGGAGTAAGAAATAGAGTAATTATAGAAATGTAGCAATAATAAATACATCAGATAAGTAGCCAGGGTATTTATTCCGCCACTAATTAGAAACTTTAAAAACTCCTTATTCAAATGTTTGGTCAATAACATAGGAAGGCCGTTCCCTACTTTCATCTAATATCCTCCAAAGATATTCTCCAATTGTCCCCAACATCACCATGATAACTCCCAACAAAAATGTTATAAGAGCTACAATCGTTGTCCATCCCTTTAACTCAATAATTCCGAATACCGTACTGAATACAACAAAAAGTCCATACAGTATGCTGAACAGTGCTGTGAAGAATCCAATGAAAGACATAATTCGGATTGGAGCATAAGAAAAACTGACAAACGAGTCAATGAATAGTTTGATTTTTTTTGCTAGTGTCCATCTTGACTCGCCTAGCTTACGCTCTTGTCTGACATAAGGAATTTGAACTTGATCATGTCCAAGCCAGAAGATCAAACTCATTATATTCGTGTTCTTTTCCTGGATTCGAAGCACTTCCTGAACAACCTGCCTATCAATTAGTAAAAAATCGAATCCACCTTTAGGATATCCCTTTAATGCCATTTTCTCTAACAAGTAATAATATGTATTAGAGAATAGCTTCTGAGAAAAAGATTCTTCACGATCCGATCTGGTTCCAAGTACAACCTTTTTGTCGATCTTCCAGTGGTCCAGCATCTCTCTAAACATTTCAGGTGGGTCCTGTAAGTCAGCGGCTATAATTCCAACACAATCTCCGGTTGCATATGCTAATCCAGCTTGAATTGCAGCCATCGAGCCGAAGTTCCGGCTAAGCTTGACAACCTTAATACGTTGATCTTGACTCCTTGCCTCAAGAAGCAACTCCAAAGATTTATCTTTGGAACCATCATCAACAAATACAAACTCTAGATCACACTCTGGCAAAAGATTTTGTAGTTTTTGCAACCGTGGCACGGTGTGTGGAATGTTCAACTCATTGTAATAAATGGGCACCACTATTGAGAATTTAATTCGTTCTGTACTCATTTATAACCTCCACAACTCTCAAAACCTCTCCCATTTCCATAACCGGACTTATAGGTAGACTTACTACTTCAGCATGAATTTGCTCAGAAATAGGAAATGCAAGATCACTCCACTCTCTGTAAGCTTCTTGCTTATGAGGTGGGATCGGATAATGAATCATTGTCTGCACACCGTTCTTATTCATGTACTCCATGAAGTGATTTCGTTTCTGCACTCTAATGACAAACAAATGCCATACATGAGATTTTGAAGTATGTTGTACAATAGGTAAAATCACTTCTGAATTTAATATATGGTCAGAGTAATACGAAGCTATTTCTCTTCTTTTTTCATTGTCCTGATCAAGCCACTTTAATTTTTCACTTAATATTGGTGCCTGAAGTTCGTCTAGTCTGCTATTGTATCCCTTGTATATATTCTCATATTTCTTATGTGAGCCATAATTACGGAGGGCCATTAATCGGTTATACAGTTCTTCATCATTTGTTGTGATCGCCCCACCGTCTCCTAAAGCGCCTAAATTTTTACCTGGATAAAAACTGAATGCAGCTGCATCTCCCAAATTCCCAACTCGTTTATCTCCATATAAAGCACCGTGAGATTGAGCACAATCTTCTATAACTTTCAGATTATATCGATTAGCTATTTCGAGAATTGGATTCATATCACAGGCTTGTCCATATAAATGAACGACTAATATCGCTTTCGTATTTGGAGTGATATGTGCTTCTATTTTGGCAGGATCCAGATTAAATGTTTGTAAATCCGGTTCTACCAAAACAGGGACAGCACCATTAGCAGAAATTGATAAAATCGAAGCAATATAAGTATTAGATGGAACGATTACTTCATCACCAGGTCCAATATCATAACCATGAATAATAAGTTCAAGCGCATCCAGTCCATTAGCCACGCCTACACAATATTCTGTTCCACAATATTCCGCAAAATCATCTTCAAAAGCTTTCACACTACTACCCAAAATGTACCAGCCTGAATGAAGTACTTTATGTACTCCGTCCATAAGAGCCTTCTCATGCCGTAAGTTTATTTTCTTGAGGTCCAAAAAAGGAATCACTATAGTCACCTATTTCCATGAAGTATTAAATCTCAACAATCAGACTTCGATCAATACGATATTTTTTATGACATTCCGGGCATTCCAACAATTGATTTAATTTCTCTCCACAATTACAGATATAACTCTTAAACACTGCTGGATTCCCATACCATAGCGTATTGTTAGGGATATCTTTAGTAACAACAGAACCAGCACCAACCATAGCATATTTGCCAATTGTATTCCCAGCAATTATAGTTGAATTTGCGCCTATAGATGCCCATTCTTCAAGAATGGTTTTAAGAAATTCAGTCGAGTACTGTTTAGATCGGGGTCTAAGATCATTAGTAAAAGTAACATTAGGTCCTATAAAAACATTGTCTTCAATTCTAATCCCGTCCCAAATGTACACTCCAGACTTCACAGTAACGTTATTACCAATAACGACATCATTCTCAATAAATGTATGGTCGTTAATATTACAGTTTGAGCCTATTTTTGCGTTTGGTAACACATGGGCAAACGCCCATACCCTAGTGTCGTCTCCAATATCGGTAGTCTCTACAATCGCTTGGGGATGCACAAAATGACTACTCATCCGCCGTATACCTCCCTAAATTGATTATAGTCGCGAATGTAATCTTCAGGGTCATATAAATGTGAAGCAAGAACCAAAAGTACACAATCAGCAGAAAAATCATACATCTCATGCCAATCATTTGGCTCAAGAATTAAAAGCTTGGTAGGTGAATCTAATAGAATATCAGTTTTGCGTTCAATATTATCCAAAAAAACTGTACACTTTCCGGACACACAAACTAATGCTTGTCTAGTTTTATGATGAGCATGGAATCCTCTTCTAACTCCTTCCGCTGTGCCATAGATATAAAAAATCCTTTTTGTCTCAAACGGTACATTGATATTGCTCTCTATTACCGCTAACATTCCTCTCTCGTCACCTAATTCCTGAATATCAATTAATCTGCTGTTTAAAACAGGATTACTCATACTTTCCCTCCAAAATTAAAATCTAAATTAGTACACAACCACAATAGAATCCAAATCAATTGAACCATCGTTGCTTTCCACGTTCGACCACTTGAGATCATTCAATATTTGAAACATGTTATATGTCACATGTAATCTAACATTTTCATTTTGCGTCTTAATAGTATCAGTTCCCATCAATGTAACTGAACTGTCCAAAGCAGATTTATCCTTTTTCATATTAGCAATTAATAAATATTCATCATATTTCGAAAAGTTAAATATATTAACATTATTTGTTAATAAAGTATTATTTTTAGAGTCTATTTCTGTTATTTTACTAAAAATCATATATTGATTAGGTTCTTTAGCAGACTGCTTATATTTCAAGTAATAAACCTGTTCAAGATCAATTTCAGGACTTAGTTCTTTAACTACTGTTATTTTCTTATTAAGTTTGTACGTAAAATAATCTGTCCAATAGGAGTCGTGTATTCCAACTGAACCAATATAATCCCAAAGGGTTGGTGCGTATAAAACAGAATTCTCTGGAATATTTTTTAGAAATTCTGTGTTTATTAATTCATCTACAGCATTCCACTTATAGGTAGACATCGTCTGATATTTAGAAATGTATTTATTAGTGATATCTGTCGAGACACTGAAGAATACAATCAGCATGCAAAAGAAAATGTGTATTATTCTCTTTGACCACTTTGAAGTAGCCCATTTTTGTACAAATACCATAACTGCAACAATCGAAAGCATAAGGGCAAAATAAGAGAAGTAGGATGCTGGCATCCCCAACTGTCCATTCACAACAACAGCTTCTTGATATAAGGGAGTTACAGCCAGCAGTAGATTAGGTATAAAGAAGTAACACAAACTCACCAAAACAATAATAATACTCTTCCTTAAACTAATGCTAATATTATTATTTTTTATCACATATAGGTAAAGACTCACTGCTATGATCGCCTTTACAATCCATTGCGCCTCAATTATATTCATAACATATTTAAAACTACCTATTGGATAGACAGTGTCATTGTAAATCGCAAGCAGATATTGGTACTTATGTTCAAATAAGTAGTATGATGGAATTGAAGAGATGCTGAACTGCCAGAGTACACGTATAATATTCATTATGTTAATATCATTATCCAATTGCGCGCCCTGATAATACCCCCCATTAATCATTCTAAACAAGAGATAAAAAATCAAATAAACCAAAACCAAGAGCCCAATTGGAACAAGTTTTTTAATTACTATTTTCTTATTTTGTGTAAATATAAGAGTTAATAATACAAAAACTGGAGAATATAATACAAACAATTCATATGAAAATAATACAACTGCATAACTTACCATAGTAAAAATCAAATGTTTTTTTGAACTGGTTTCTAACCATTTCATAAATAACAAAAATGAAAGTAAAAGAAAAGCAAATGGAAATGTAAAAAAGCCGGGAAAACTGGTTATGGGATTGTGCTCCCAACTGTTTTGTAAAGATACAATCATAAACATAAATGCTATATACGCAAATATATTATTCTTAAATAACTTAGCCACGAAAATCGACATCAATGAAATATTCAAAAGCAGTGATGAAAGTGTTATTATTTTGAAATATATAAAGTTATCAAACATAAAAGGGATGTAGTAGAAGAAACTCGCCAAAAAGTTTGTTCTGCCCTGGAATTTCCACGCTTCATAAAAATTCCGCATGTAAGTCAAGAAATCCTCATTATATGCATTCAAAGCATTTTTCAAGTCATCATTAATAATTAAACCAATTTTTAATAAGGGATAAAACGCTAGAATAACAAGCAACAATAAGTATAGCCATTCTTGTCGTCTAAAGTTGCCTTTCTCATTCAAATTCAATTCTAATGCTCCTCCTTGAAGAACTAATATTTCACTTCTATTTTACTAATCAATGCACTCATTTCACGCTTATCCTCGCTGGTTGAATCAGGAGAATGAACGTCATTAAACTCGATTTGTATTGTAGAACTCGCTTTCCCATTTTCAACTGGTATATCCAGAAAAAAACCTTCACCAGTCTTAAGTGGAGTCGTATATATCTCCTCATCATTCAAGTATACCTTTATAGAATTTATTTCAGTAAAGGTGTCTGGAACAAATCCATTAATCAACAACCGACCTTTGATTGGTAAGTCAAGGACAATACCTGCCTTCTTGGCAACCCAACGATACTTCTCACTATTATTCTGAGGAAGCCAGTCACCTTTAAGAATGTTCTGATTCTTTGTATATGGAAACTCAATAGTTTTAGGCTGTAATTGATACGTAAGAAATATCACAGTAGCAACTATGAAATAAACGCCAAACTTAATCCAATTCATACGGAAGAGATAACCGCATACTTTAGTTATCCAACCGTTCCAATTGTCATTCAAACGAGAGATAAACAATATTTGACTTTTCCCAAGAAGACTTCGCTTTTTCAAACGTAAAGCCTTTTTTTCTATTACATACCATGAAGCAATCGCTAATAAATATGTCATTGGAAGCGAAATCAAAAAATTCAACCAAATGTTAGTTTTCCCACCATATAAATATGTTACCACTTGTTGAATAGGAAAAGCATACAAATATAAACCGTATGAAAAATCCCCATACTGAGTTAAAACAGTCGCTTTAGATTTAGGCAAATAAGCGAGATAAAGAATCAAATATGTTCCTGCAATGACAAAAACGGGCTTAAACCCTCCATTGAAAAGGGACACCGCTATTAAAGAAAGACTGACCATCGCCAACTCTTTCCTAATTACTATAACATCCTTGAATAAGTACACCACGCTACCAGCCATGAAATAAACAGACAATTCAACCAAAGTCTTGATCTCTAACCCGAACAAATGTCCACTGTTAACTAATTGCGTATCACCAAATGTATAAAAATAATACAAGATTAAAGAAATTAAAAGTACCACATATCTATGTCTTAGAAGCCCGAAAAAACCAATAAGGCCAACAAGGAGATAACACAGGAATTCAAATGGTATCGTCCACAAAGAACCATTAACTGTCCCTTTATAAGCATTGGTTTCAAATACCCCTGGTAAATTCCATTGCATAGGGAATAAGAACACTGCTTTGAGATATTCTCTGATTCCTTCGCTAGTTAAGTAGTCTGCTAATGAAAGTGATGTAACAATAGGTCCCATGATAAATGTAGAAAATAGTATTACTCCTATTAGTCCTGGGAAAATTCTTAGTATCCTAGATTTAAGAAAAACAATTAAATTATTGGAATGTATATAACTCTGAGTAATCAACAATCCACTTATAACAAAAAATGTAAATACAGCCAAATTACCGAAGTTGACTTTCCCGTTGGATAAGTTACTTAAGGGCTCTTCCACCCCACTACCCGACAATGGATAGGCATGAGAAAATATAACAAATACTGCTGCAACCAGTCTAATGAGATCAAAATAATTCTCTCTCCCCATTAATAGTTCACTTAGGCCACGTATTTCTTTTTGTTGTTTATTACCAATCACTTTACTCATTCTGCACTCCTCATTGCTGATATAGGCATCATCTTCTCACAACATCATCTTCACCTACATACTCGCCAACTTGAACTTCAATCAAATGTAAATCGATCTTCCCCGGATTTTCAACGGTATGCTCGTCACCCATCTGAATGAAAGAGGATTCATTCCTTCTAAGCAAAGATTGTTCCCCATTTACTGTAATTAACGCTGTACCGCTGACCACGATCCAGTGCTCATTACGATGAAAATGTTTTTGCATGCTGAGCCTTTCTCCTGGCTTTACCACGACTTTTTTTATCTTGTAATTTGATGAAACATCCAGCTCCGTATGATTTCCCCAAGGCCTATAGGCAGTAACATGATTATCGCAAAGATTAGATTTTCTTAACTTTAATTCATTCACAACTTCTTTTACTTTTTGAGAAGAGCCTTGTCTGGATATCATCAATGCATCTGGCGTATCTACAATAATCAAATCTTCTACATCAATAGTCGCAATAAGCCTGTCATTCGATATAACAAGATTTCTAGAAGAGTTGACTTGAATATAATGATCACTCAAGGAATTACCTGCTTCATCTTGAAGCAATTGTTCATATAGAGCCTCAAAACTGCCTAGATCAGACCATCCAATGTCAGAAGAAACGACTTTTACATTTGAGCTGTGCTCCATTACCGCATAATCAACGCTATTGGATGGTATAGACTCCATTTTTTCTTTAGGTATACGTATTGTGTCATAATGTGTATTTGCATCATTAAAAGCTAAACGTGATTTTTGGAAAATTTCCTCATCAGAGAGCCGTAACTCTTTAAGAAACACACCTGCTTTAAACAAAAACATACCACTATTCCAATAATAGTTTCCTGATCGTAGATATCTTTCAGCAGTTAAATGATCCGGTTTTTCTTTGAAAGAAACTACATCCTGTCCATCTGCTTCTATGTAACCATAACCAGTCTCCGGGTAATTCGGATTTATTCCAAATGTCACCATATGCCCCTTAAGAGCCAGATTTTTGGCAGTTTCAAGACAGCGATTGTAAGCTTCTTGATTTTGAACAACATGATCAGATGGAGTAACAAGCACTAAATCGTCTTCACCTGCAGCAAAACAAGCCAGAGCGATAGCCGGCGCAGTATTCCGGCCGACCGGCTCCAATATAAATTTATCTGCTTTCATCTCAAGCTCATTAAGATGATCCAAAGCCAGAAAATACTGTTCTTCATTAGATACAATATATGTTTGATCACACAGGGAATTGTTTCTCTCCACAGTCATTTGGAATAAAGAGCGGTCTCCCATCATTTTATTAAATTGTTTAGGATACAGCGTCCGAGACAGTGGCCACAACCGGGTGCCATTCCCTCCGCATAACACAACATTAATCATATCGGTATCTCCTAGTCTTCAAAATCGAGAGTTAGAATATTACTAGCCGCTTCTCTCGTAAAATATTTTTCTACATACTGGACTGATTCTCTGGAACAAGCATTCCACATCATTTCGTCTTGATACAGTTGAATAATAGAATCAGCAAATTGTTGAGCATCATTGGCGATCATCATCACTTTCTCAGACTCTTCTAGTCCTTCTGAACCGATTGAAGTTGTAACAACGGGAACTTGATAATACATCGCTTCCACTACTTTTCCTTTGACACCGGCTCCATAACGTAAAGGAACAACTACAAGTCTGGACTGATTATAATATCTTTCAAGTTCTTCATCGGATACAAACCCCGTAATGATTACATCCTCATTAGATCTTGCTTTCAAATCCTCTGGAGGATTGGATCCCACAATATAAAGTTTTATGCTTGGAATACTCTGTTTGATGCTAGCGAAGATTTCATCTAGAAACCAGATAACCCCATCATAATTAGGTGTATGATTAAAGCCACCAACAAACAATAAATCTTTTCTATAATCAAACCCATTAAGCTTGTCAGTGGGATGATATGAACTTTCATATGGGAATAACGGTATGTTTCTCACCGGTTTATCAGGAAATTCATTTTGTAGTAATTCTTGTTCATAAGAACCTACAACGTGAATAACATCAGCATTATCAAAGAGTGAAAACTCTGTTTTTCTCCATTCTTCAGAAGCCTTCAAAAGACTCGTATTTCCCGTTAGTTCATAATTTCTCATCTCTCTAAGATAATGGAGATCATGACCGAAATAGATAATTTTCGCAGAAGTACTTCTACGGAAGATTTCCATGTATTTTATAGAGATGTGCGGGCGATTGAGATAAACATAATCAATATAGGCGCCATTATCTTTTATCCATTTGTCAATATTTTTTGAATAATAGTCTCCATATAGAACTTCAATTCCCATTGATTGTAAATTGGAGGTGTAGGGTTCATGTCTGAAGAAATTATCACCAATGAAGATCACATGAAAGCCCATCGATACAAATAACTTCAAGTAATAATATGTCGCTCTTCCTCCCGCATCTTTATCGTAATGCGGTACATAATGATCTACAACAACAATTGTTTTTTTATCTTTACTTCGATCCCTAGCCCAAAAGATATGTTCCGCATTGGAGAAATGTTCTTGCTTAAGTACTGACTCCCATTTTCGTAAAAACTTTTCTTTGTTTGTGACTTGATAACTTTTAATTCCACTATTTGTGTCCGTTCCATGCGATATTCCTTCGAAATGAATAATAATAGACTTAGGTTGAAAAACAACTTTGTAACCCAAATCTCGAATTGAAAATGCTAAATCTGTATCCTCAAAATAAGCAGGCACATAACGCTCATCAAACCCACCAAGTTTTTTCCATAATTCATGTTTAACTAAAATTGCCGCTCCAGAAATATAGTCAACAGATTTCACATAGTTGTACTCCGGTTTGTGCGGGTCGTCTAATCTTCCATAATTCCATCCACTCGCATCATTCCAAATAATCCCACCAGCCTCTTGCTGCCTGCCGTCAGGATATACTAACTTAGATCCTGCCATACCAATTTGTGAATCTGAATCCATTAAATCGACCAGAGAGCTTAGCCAGCTAGGTTGTACTTTTGTGTCATTATTGAGGAAAAATAAATATTCTCCTCTGGCAGATGCAGCAGCATGATTACAGTTAAGTAGAAAACCTCGATTTATGCCATCTCTTACTACTTTAACATTGGAAACAAAATCATTTATGTTTTTTGTCTCATCACTCGACATATCGTCTGCTATGATAATTTCATAAGACACATCTGGAGTGTTTTCAAGAATGGAGGCCAAACAAAGATACGTATACTTCCATTGATTGTACACGGGGATGATAATTGAAACTTTTGGATTTCTTGCAATCGGAAAGTTCAAATGAACATACTCAGTAATATCAGGCTCTGACGCCTTAAGAGACGGAAGCACTTCTTCTTCATGTTTATTGATGTAACTGTCAATTCTTCCGTTGAGTCGACCTGTGCCTTCAGATTTCAGGTAATATTTTAGTTTTCGAAAATTACCCCGATTCAAAGCAGATAACATTAATTGAGGTTTCTTTATAGTCATTTTGGCAAGCTTCAACAACATACGCCGCTTACTATTCATAGGAACTAAACTATCTCTCAAACGATAATAACGATTTAAAACATTCCAACCGCTTGATTTATAAATATTTTGGAGTACCCGCTCTTCTTGAAGTAATTTTTCAATATGCCCTTTTTGGTTCTCAATTTGTACTAATTGCTCATTCAGCTGCTGTAATAAATCTGCTCTTCCTTTTTCTGAAACTTGAAGTTTTTCCTCCGATTTCTGTAGAGCGTCGCAAAGCTCTTTCAATTTCTTCTCATTATTTTTATTTTCTTTCTCGTAGTACTTCAATGCGCTAGTTAAATCTTTTGTCGCATTCTTCATTTCTACAGTTTTGCTACGAATAGATTCAAGTTCAGTATATTTTTCTCTCAAAAATTCAATTTCCTTATTTTGAATCTCAATATGATTATTCCGTTCTGCTACTTCCTTTTGTAGAGTGTTAATACGTTCCACTAAATTTCCATATTGTCTCGATTGAACACTAACATAATTTATAGGCTTAGCTTTTTGAGAATCATTAGAGCAAAACGCAATCATATACTTTTCGTAGTACTCCTCATTTCCCTTTTGCTCTTGTACAACAAACTTAGCCTCTGCTGAGGTCGAAGGATTATCAATTATAGATACCACTTCAAACCTCTGAGAGACTATATTCACAGTGAGGAAATGGTTCTTAAGAAGTTCATTAAATTCCTCTTTATATAATTCTTTCACATGAAATTCGTTACTGTACCCTCTTTGATCAGAGTAATATTTTTTGTTTGGAGTAGAAATAATGAAAGTTCCATCTTCCTTCAACAGCCTTCGGACCTCTTTTAAAAAAGATAACTGAGTTTGTTCATCTACGTGTTCTAACGTTTCAAATGATACAATGATATCAAAAGACTGATCAGGAAAAGGCATATGATCTATGCTAGCAATAAAATATTCAAGATTATTCTTAACATATTTTTTCTTAGCATGATTGATAGTCTCCAAATCGATGTCTACACCAATGACCTTAGATGCCGAATTAGATAGCAGAAAAGAACCATACCCTTCGCCACATGCAGCATCCAAAACTGATTTATTTTTGACTAATTGATCGAGCATTCTGTACCTTTGTGTATGTTCAATCTCTAATTCTTCATCTGATTTATCAGGTATAAAGCGCTCCCCCGTAAATTCCAAATGTATCCTCCCCACTTTCTATACAATTGCTGAAAAAGAAATAGCATTTAAACAAAGAATACCACTAACCGATTCATAGCCAGTGGGTAACACCTCTACCAATAAAGCATCATGGACCCAACTGTGTTGTTTATGTTCTTGTTGAGAACCAGAGGCAATTGCCGGAGATATTGTATAAGCTCCATGATTAAGGCTCGGGAATCGAAAAGCAAAGTTAAAAACGTATCCTTCTCCCGGCTGAAGTGATTCGATTTCATACCCCAAAATATAGTTGTTAGTTTGAAAAATAATATTACCAAGCCGATCTTTCATTGAAAAACCAATGATGGGCTGTTCAATAGTCTCTTTGATATTCAGTCGTATCAAAACTTCCACTTCCTGTTCAACTTCAACAAGGACAACTTTCTCTTGACTGTCAGCTTCAACCATCGAGATCCCAGTAATCATCGCTTTCTCATCACCCATCATATCGAGATCACCTTGTAGTGGATCAACTATATGTGACTTTGAAGAACCTCTAAACTGTTCTATAGAATTCGAAAGTTCATCAGCTTCAAGTTTTTTATAATTAGCCCCAATCATAAAAGCTTGGTATTTTTTCGAAATATTCCTTGGTACCCCTTCTTCTATGAGCTTTCCTTCATTAATCCAAATGACCCGATCACAATACTTGTTAATTACAGACATATCATGCGTTACAAATAAGATGGTCTTTGTTTGCTTTAACTCATCAATTTTCCTGTAACATTTTTGTTGAAAACGTATATCACCTACACTAAGTGCTTCATCTACAATCAATATATCGGGATCCACATTTATGGCTACTGCAAATGCTAGTCTTACAAACATGCCACTGGAGTACGTTTTAACAGGTTGGTATATAAATTCACCAATATCTGCGAATTCCAAAATCCCCTCTAGCTTCTGTTGCATTTCTTCTCTAGAAAAGCCCATAATCGTGCCATTCAGAAATATATTCTCCATTCCCGTAAGTTCAGGATTAAATCCTGCACCTAACTCTAGCAGTGCAGAGATGCTACCTTGAACCATCAAGGAACCAGAGGATGGAGTAAGTACCCCTGTAATCATTTTCAGCAGTGTAGATTTTCCAGATCCGTTTTTCCCAATAATACCTAAGCATTCACCCTTATTTACATGAAAGTCAAGATGATCTAGAGCAGTAAATTTTTTGTGATAAACCTTGTTTGTAAAATGTAAAGCTTCCTTTAAACGATCTACTGGTTTATCATACAATTTGTATTGTTTGGTCAAGCCTTTAGCTTCAATCACATAATTGTTCATTATAATCCACCTTTAAAGAACATCAGCAAAATGCGGTTTAAGTTTACGATATAAAAAGTATCCTACTATAAGTGTAAGAAATGTAAACGACCAAAAATAAATCGTTAACTTTAAATCTTGCCAGAACCATTGACGATAAATAAAAATTCTTCGGTAACCATCGGTGATGTAGTACATAGGATTAGCTTTAAATAGAAACATATATTTTTCTGGAATCATTTTTAATGGGTACATAATTGGTGTTAACCAAAAGCCAAATTGAACGATCAAAGCCACAATCTGTCCGGTATCCTTAAAAAACAAAATTACTGAGCTGGTTATCCAAGATAATCCTAATACAAGAAATAATGTAGCGATCAAATAATAGAATATTTGTAGATAATATAATGTAAATTCATATCTATATATAGAAAACATGAGTACAAGAAAAAGCAAAAAAAACAAATGTACAAACAATGAAGAACAAATACGAATAATTGGAAGTATCTCTAATTTGAAAACAACTTTCTTAACAAGGAAACTATTTTCGGTTACAGATGTGGTTGCCGTTTGAAAAGCATCCGAAAAGAAATTCCACGGAATCATAGCACATATTAGCCATAATATGAATGGTGCATCATCTACAGGGGTTGATCTAAACCCAACCTGAAACACAAACCAAAACAATAGGATTGTTACCAAAGGCTGAATAAACGCCCATACAGCACCAAAATAAGATCCGAGATATCTCTTTTTAAAATCGTTTCTAGCCAAATCAAAAATCAGCCGTCTCATCTTTATAAATTCAGCATACATATTTTAAGTTCCTCACTTAGCTCATTTTAATCGAGTGGTACAGCATAATGATCATGTGATAGAATAATGTCGTATCTACCAGAAAAGGAGAATCAAACCTTGTCGAATCCAGTATACGGGAAACAGATCAAATCGTCGAGTAAAGCTACGCCCCACTCGGCATCGACGCTCCTATGGTCTTTATCCATAGGGCTTATCTTATTTTTACTCTGGTCCGCGTTCCAAGTTGCGCTATTTAATGGTCAATTGCTGCAATTCGAGGCACCCATTTATTGGGCTGTTGCCATTACAACCCTCCTGTTCATCCTTTGGGTGGGAATCTACTTTAAACAGATGAAGTTAGAGACACAACAAGATTGGCTCAAAGTAGCCGTCATATTACTTCCTCTTACCTATGTACTATCTCTTATTAATGCCGCATCAGAATACTTGGCTACTAATATGATTCTCATCCAGAGTCTTTATGCCATGATTTTTGTGATGATGATCTACCTGCTTCAAAACAACAAAATCAATTTTATCATACAGTCTTCCTTAATAGGTATTGCTTATGTTATTGTCGGTTTTGGTTTGTTAAATTGGCTGGGTGCATTCAATTTTGCTGGTAAGTTAATTGGATGGTTTTCTGCGGGTGTAATCAATGGTGTATATAACCAAGCAATTTGGAATGATTCCAATGGTGCCCGGCTCGCGTCCGTATTTCAGTATCCCAATACATACGCAGCATTCCTAATGGCTTTTCTTTTTATTTCAATTTTCAGCATGATTCGTTCCAAAAGACTATATACACAACTATTGCATGGCTTCATGCTTGTACCAATTATCCTGTCTCTGCTACTTACTCTCTCACGTACGGGACTTGTTATGCTGCCTATCGTATTTTTTATCCTGTTGCTTTTGCTTAAACCAGCCAAACAAATTCTATGGTTTATCTATAGTGGGGTTTCGGCGATCGGTACTCTGCTGGTATTGAATCCAATCAATACTGCTGGGCTTGAATTGCAAAAGCAATTCACAGGTTCTCTTGCGGCTAAAAGTTGGTTGATCCTCATTGTAGCCTCTCTTGTTGTTGCTTTTTTGTGCTTGGTTAATCAGCGCTTTGTAGCTCCTAAGCTTGAAGGCAAGCTTCAATCCTGGTCCTCTCGAAAAGCATCAAGTTTATGGATTCCACTCGGTTCTGTTGCACTAACTGTTGTTGTAGCTGCGCTTCTGCTCGGTACGAATGTCCGTAACATTTTGCCAGACAGCATCAGTACACGACTTGAAAATATTAACTTTCAACAACACAGTGTGCTAGAACGTATTACGTTCTATAAAGATGCCGCGAAACTGTTTACTGATTATCCTGTAATCGGGGCAGGTGGGGGAGCATGGACTGCATTGTATGAAAAGTATCAAAACAATCCATATGTCAGCTCTCAAGCACATAACTTCTTCATGCAATACCTTGTTGAGGTTGGACTGATTGGATTTTTAATATTCATGGCATTTATAATTTATGTTTTCTATCAATATATACGCTCATATGTCTTAAGGAATGAAGAGGAGCGGGAATCCCATTTCGTGTACTTTATTGTTTCCATGTCAATTCTCGTGTTGAGTCTTCTTGATTTCAATATGAGTTATGTATTTATTGGAATGTTAGTGTTTATTGGTCTCGGTGGCATGGCTGCCGCGATGGAGCCTCAACCAACTCGTCATTTAAAAATGGGAGGAGTTGCGGCACGCGGAGTTTACAGTACAGTTGCTGGAATAGCTATTATTGTGCTTCTCATCGTCTCTGTTCGTCTCCTGCAAGCTAATCATTATGCCATTGAAGGAAATGAGCTCGCAAGTAGCAGTCAGGATTTCCAGCAAATCAAAGCTCCACTGGACAAGGATTTGTCCATCCGCAGCACACATCCGGATTCATTAATGCTTCTAGCGTCACTTTATCAACAAGGCTACACGCAAACGAATGATGAGCAATTCTACACAGCAGCCGTACAATTGCTGCAGCGTGGCCTCGAAGCAGAACCATTTAATAAAGGTATGGTAAGACAACTCATTGGCATATACGAATTAAAAGGCGAAAATGACCAGGCATATACACTACGAAAAGAATATGCAAGTAACTATATCTGGGATATGAACTGGTATGAGCAATTGATCAGTCGTTCATTCGATCTGGGGTATCAGGCACTTAGACAAGGGGATACTACAAAAAAGAATGCCTATTTCACTTCGGGAATTGCTGCATATCAGCATGTAGTAGATGGAGTGGAACACCTTAAAACTCTCCCTAAAGGACAGCTTCAAGGTCAGCCATTCCAGATCACCCCAACCATGATTCTCAATGCTGGGAAAATGAAATATATGTCCAACGACCTTCCAGGAGCTACCGCTTTACTTAAAACAGGAATTGCGGAAGATCTGACGGATGCGACGAATCGTGAAATTGCTCGTTGGTACCTCGCTTCACTCGAAAGGGAATATAAGCTAGACGAGGCTCTATATAATAAACTGATTGCCATCTCATCTAGTGAAGCAGACGAAATTAAGCGAATTGCAAAATTAAATTTCTGAGTTCCAAAGTTAATAGCCCATGATTAGATCGATCTAATCATGGGCTATATTTAGCTACTATTAAACCTAGAAGGAGCTACATCAAAAATGAAATTGTTCCAATCTATAAAACTTGTGCAAATAAAATGACTCTATCAAAGTCTGAGTACTGATCATACATTGCTTTAGGAGGTACTGCAAGGTATATTCGATCAAACCCAACTGCATACAACATTTGATACAACGCATCTAAAGTAGGTACTATTACAATAGACAGGTCATCTTGAACATGGTTCTTATCTGACGTATAGACTCCTATGCTACTACCCGTTTTAAGACTAGTATCTGCCCCATTCAGTATCTGCGAATTAGGCATAGTTCTTGTTACTTGAGTTTCAATAACACACATTTTACTAGTTAAAGATCTAACTTTTCTAAGTGCTCCGATTGGATTTTCTAAATGATAGAGTAATCCCAAGAAAAGAGTAAGATCGAATGTTCCAAATTCATTATCTTTTATATCAAATAGGTTTTTGTTAACATAAGAGATATTTTGAAGATTTGCTATTTCTTTGATTTCGTTCGCTTTATTTAAATGTTCATTACGAATATCAAATCCAATTACCTCTGAAGCCCCTCTTATTGCAATTTGAGAGGCAAACCAACCTTGGTTACAGGCGATATCAAGACATTTAACCCCCTTCCATTTACCTCCAAAAAATTCATCTAAGTATGGAAAGATAATATCTGCTCTAGTTTGATGAATTGTATTTATTAATTCATTATCCAAATTAGTAGAAATACCATTAGAGAAATTATATTTGTAAAACCATCCGTCATGCTTCTTTATTGCAGCTTCAGTTTGTTCAGCTGATTGATTTGTTTGAAGATTCAGTATTGATTTTGATGTATACATTGCTTTACCCCATTCATTATGGATTTAATCCTTATTCATATGCTTTAAAATATATTGAATCAAAATCTGAATTCATGAGCCATATGATTATATATGAAATGTACCCTTCAATAACCATTCAGCTCTAGACTTAACTTGAAAGGTCAATTTGTGACATGTTTTTTTAGTTAAAAAATGGTCAAGAGCTAAAATGAAAACCTTAACCTCATGTGGATACATTTCAGAAAAGCCCTATACTTGGCTTAACAGTTCTTCATACAATGTTTTTTTTAATTCAAGTCTCAACATGTCTCTGTAAAACTTTTTTCAAATAATTCAGCAAATCCTCTCGCAGATCAGGACGCTGGAGTGCATAGTGAATGGATGTTTCAATAAAACCTAACTTCTCACCCACATCATGGCGCAAGCCATCAAAATGATACGCAAGTATTTGTCTCTGCTCATTCAGACGGGATAAAGCATCCGTCAACTGAATCTCTCCACCTACACCCGCAGACTGACTCCCCAAGATTTCGAAAATGTCGGGAGTAAGAATATAACGGCCCATAATCGCTAGATTCGAAGGGGAATCCTCCGTTTTCGGCTTTTCAATCAAACGACGCGCACGGAAGACACGTTCATCCGTACGAGTTAGCAGCTCTCCGTCCACAATACCGTAACGAGAAACATTGTTCCATTCGACAGGCTGTACGCCCACAATGGGTGACTGTAATTCGTCATAGACTTCCATCATTTGTTGCAAACAGGGCTTTCCAGATTCTACGATATCATCTCCAAGAAGCACAGCAAAAGGCTCGTTACCGATAAACTTGCGAGCACACCAAATGGCATGTCCCAGCCCTCTCGGTTCCTTTTGACGTATATAATGAATATCCGCCATTTCTGACGATTTTCGAACCTCACTTAGCAACTCCCACTTTTTTTTATCGACGAGATTCTGCTCAAGTTCAAACGAATAATCAAAGTGATCCTCGATTGCCCGTTTTCCTTTTCCTGTAACGATAATGATATCTTCAATGCCTGAGGCAACAGCTTCTTCGATAATATACTGAATGGTTGGCTTGTCCACGATGGGCAGCATTTCTTTGGGCATGGCCTTGGTGGCAGGCAAAAAACGGGTTCCCAGTCCGGCGGCTGGGATGATCGCTTTGCGAATACGTATAGGAAACACTCCTTTGGCTGCATTAGTAAGATGGTATAGAAGCTGCACGATCAATTCGGTTGAGATAAGAGATACATTTCTCTATACATTACCATAAATAATTGAAAATCGTTGTATAAAAAACAGACTTGCTCTAAACCATCAACAGCTCGCGTATGTCCTGTTCGCATAATGTCGTTGATCCCCCGTCGCCCGGTTCGATCACCTCGGCAATGAGATCCTTCTTGCGCTGCTGCAGCTCCAGAATTTTCTCTTCAATGGTGCCCTCCGTGACCAGACGAATCACCTGAACGACCTGTTTCTGACCCATCCGGTGCGCGCGTCCAATCGCCTGTTCCTCGACCGCAGGGTTCCACCACAAATCATATAAAATGACAGTATCTGCTCCCGTCAGGTTAAGCCCGGTTCCACCAGCCTTGAGCGAGATGAGAAACAGCTCCGCTTCCCCCTCGTTAAACCTGCGGCACATGTCCACCCGGCTCTGGGCAGGGGTCTGTCCATCCAGATAGAACAGGCTGTTTCCTTGGGCTGAAAGGGTCTGACGTATAAGATTAAGCATGCTCGCGAACTGGGAGAAGATCAAAATCCGTTTACCCGCGGCCAGACAGTCCTGAACGGTCTCAAGCAGCTGCTCCATTTTGCCCGAATCCCCCTGATATCCATCTACAAAAAGAGCCGGGTGACAGCATAACTGACGCAGGCGGGTGATTCCGGCCAAAATTTTGATCCGATTTTTCTGGAATCCGTTATCCTCCATATTTTTCGTCGTTTCATCCTGAAGCTGAGACAGATAAGCCGCGTACAGCTTTTTCTGCTCTACCGTTAGCTCGGAGCGCTGCACTGTCTCGATACGATCCGGCAGCTCTTCCAGCACGTCTTTCTTCAAGCGGCGCAGTATGAACGGCCTTACCATCCGCGAGATGCGTTCCGGCGGCAGATCACGAAATCTTCTATAGCTCGGGAACAGCCCAGGGAATATCGCTTCAAAAATAGACCACAGCTCATCCAGCGAATTTTCCACGGGTGTGCCTGTCAGGGCAAAACGGCGCGGCGCCTGAATCTGCTTGACGGCCTGAGCCGTCTGGGATGACGCATTTTTGATCGCCTGTGCCTCGTCCAGAATCAGCGTATGGAAGGTGCGACCCAGATACGTATCCAGATCACGGCGCAGCAGCGGGTATGATGTCACAACGACGTCTGCCTGATCCAGTTCCTCCAGCATGCTGGCACGTTCGTGCTTTTGCCCGGCCGCAATCAATACGTTCAGATGCGGAGCAAAACGGGCAAACTCATTCGCCCAGTTGTAGGTCAATGAAGCGGGCGCAACAACCAGAATCGGCGGATGAGTGGTGCGTGTGCGGATGGTCAAACCGTCCTGCTGAGAGATATGCCATGAATTATCTGCGTTTCGCGATGCACTGGCGGCGTCCATTGATATCTGCCTATGCTCATCTATTAATAAGTTGTGAGTCGAGCGGCTGCCCGCTTCCAAATCTGTGCCCAATGCCGCCTGGTTCGATCGCGCCTGTTCCTGCTCATATACGGGATTCTCCTGCAGCGATGCTGTAATATAGGCGATGCTTTGCAGCGTTTTTCCCAATCCCATATCATCAGCCAGAATGCCGCCAAACCGATAATGCGCCAGTGTGCGAAGCCATTGATACCCGCTCGCCTGATAATCACGCAGGACAGATTCAAGGGTCTGAGGCAGCGGAAAGTCCATCCGGTGGGGATCACGCAGATCATCGAGGAAACGTTTGAGCGAGCCTCCCCATTTCACATGACCGGATACCTCGTCTCGGCCTGGAAGCTGCAAAGCCCTTACTGCAGGCAGCCGGATATGGCTGCTCTGGATGTCTCCTGCCTCCAGCCCAAGCGCATCAGCCATCTGAGCGAAGCTGCTTGCACCATCATGTTCAAGTGACAGGAAGACACCGCTTCGCAGGCGGAAGAAAGCTTTCTTTTCCACAATGCTGCGCATCAGCTCTTGCAACTCCTGCTCATCAACTCCCTCCATCTCGAAGGAAATCTCCAGCCAGTCCAGTCCTTTCCCCAGATCAGCACGCACCTTCGGCGGTACTGGATGAGTCGGCATCATCGCTTTCACCGCATTGGGCATGTAGATATCCGCCAGCTTCTCCAGTTCGGGTAAAAGGTGATACAACACATCATAGATCGCGTCCTCGCGCTCACTTGCCCAGACACTGCCCTCGCGCTCCAGAAAGGAGCGGTCCAGCCGCTCAATCAGATTGCGTTCCTTGAAGCGGTCGCGGATCAGAATAACCTTCTTTTCTTCTTCCTGGATCAGATACTCTGCGAGCGGGTTGATCACCATCACACCATAATCAAATTCCAGGCGGGCTGTAATGCGTTCCCGGTAAAAGTCGATATACAGCTTCGGTGTCAGCTCAGGCTCGGCAATCCGCTCACGCACACGTGAATCAATTGATAGATGCCCCAGTGTCCTCAATTCCGGTACAACATGCTGCACAAACTCATCCACCTGCTGCGCCGATATATCAATACTCTCTTTGATTCCATAAGACGTGAGCGCACTGCTAAGGTCCTCCAGACTCCGGATCTGCATTGGCTCCAGCATATAGAACTGGCCTTCAAGCACCGCTGCATCATACGCCGGAAGCAGGATCAACTCACGCAGTCCCGATACCTCCAGTTGATATCCTTCATTAGCCCCCTCTGCAATTCGATAAAACAAGGGCAGCGCTCCTTCTGCCACAGCAAGCGGCCCGTTAGCCAGTCCCGCTCCCTCCATCCGACTGTCAGCCTGCAAAAGCAGCTCTAACAGCGGTTTCCAGATCATAGGCGCGATCAAAATATCCCTTCCGTCCGAAGCCCCCAAATACCCGGAAATTGACTGTCGGTATGCTTCTTCACTCTGCTTCATGCGAATGAGCATGGATAGAATCGATTGATCCCGGGCATTAAACACATGCAGCAGCGGATCATAATGGAACAGCTTGGTGAAGGACATCGGCTCGCCCTTTTCGACACAGCTCAGAAACTGCTTGACCTTCTGTACAACATAGAGACGTTTGTTGCCCACCTTTAACTCAAGCGCAAGCTTGGCTCCTCCGCGAGAAACGTGCACCAGCTTGCAGATGAACTGAACCTGAAGCTCCTCACGCAGCATGGAACGAGTGACTGGTGCCGTATATTTCTGCTCCCGTTCATGCGGCAATCTGCGCTTTTTGGCAAACAGGGACAAAATCTGATCTGCTGTACGGTAGGACGGTTTATCCGCGGAACGCCCCCAGCCTGAAGCAGAGCTTGGACGACCCGCCTGCGCAAAGGGAGACGGCGTTAACGCCTCCGGTTGTTGCCGCGGCTCTTCCCGCTGAGCCCGTGCAGAAGCTGGAGAGTCGATGCCTACACGATGAGATATCGCTGACGGTTCAGAGGATGCATACCTGACCTCGTCTGATGATGCCGATGTCCAACTGGACGAAGACTTTGATAAAGAAGGGAGCGAGGATGCGGATAAAGCCGATGTTGAATTCGAAAATGAATCTAAAGTTAAATTTGAAGCTGAAGTTGATAATGACGTTGATGGAGACGCTGTGTAAGGCCGCTCCCATGTCTCTTCTTCGACCAGTGTACCCACTTTTGATGGCCCCTTGCTGCTTGATGGCTCTGGCGTGTCCGCACGTTCATGTATCGCGAGCAATACAGCGGCAATATGCTTGCAGTAGTCATAGTAGTTGCCATATGCCGGGCAATCGCAATGTGCTTCAATCTCTCCCGCATCATCCAGATCAACCTGAACCTTATACGACTGGGTGCCCCGGACAACTGCCTCATAATGACACCCGTCCTCACTCACCGTCAGTTTGCCAATCCTGCCCGACTGTTGATATTCTTCTCCGCGTTTAAATGCCGTAACTCCGCACAGCAATTTGATATCCATTATCGTAAATGGCACCATATTTCACACCTCCTTGACTGCAGATGCCCCTTTTATAGAAAAAACCCCAAGAGCTCCGTAAAGCAGAGATTGGGGTTGCTTATTAAGTTGAAATAAGGTTTTTGTGTAAAAAATAGTTCAACTTATTTAGCTTGTTGTTGCATTTATTTCACCAATTGACCGCGTGTTACGCCCAGCTGGTTCGTTGCTTTCAGTGTTTTCCATACTTGCGTACCGCTGATTTCGCCGCGCAGTGCACGGTTATACAAGTCGATAACTTCTTTTACTTGCTCCGGCGTCTCTTCCAGGAACTCTACCCGGTAACGGGATACACCCAGATCCATGAAGTTGGTCAGGTATTCGGCTCCCGATTGTTCTACTGCGTTATAAACGGTGTTACGGCAGCCTTCATCTACACGTACCGGGTGAGACATACCGATCCGGTCCTGCAGGGATGCCCGTTTTTCCTCACAAGGGCGACCACAGTTCGTATAGTCCGTACCTTCACTCATAAACGTACAGTATACGCAGTGCTCGGTATGGAACATCGGCAGATGCTGATGAATAACGACCTCCGTCTGGCTTGTCCGCGAGTTGCCGAGCAGATCAACCATCTGCTGAATGTTCAGGTCATACGATGGGGTGATCCAGTCACAGCCTGCTTCCAGGAACAATTCAACCGCTTTGTGATTGGCAATGTTCAGGGAGAAGTCGCCGATCAGCTGCGGATGCTTCGCGTCCGGGTTCATTCTGCGGTGACGCAGATAGAAATACAACGCACCTGTGTTGCGTACCAACACGGCATCCGGCTCCAAACGCAGGATGTTGTTGTGGTAGCCGTTCTCGCCAGGCATATGGATGCGCGGTGTAGCCAGCGCAATTTTGCGGCCTGCGGCATGCACAGCTTCCACCGCTGCCGGGAACTGCTTGATGAACTCGAAGTCGGCGTAGATCATGCCGACACCCGCCTCCAGCGCTGCCTCCACTTGTGGCAGGCTGCGGCACAGCGCGGTCAGCTCCGCTTGACCGCGAGCTACTGGCGATGCCGGTTGTACCGCATCGCCGTATACGTCCACCGCCCGTTTCACGTAGATGGGCGGTTTAGGGCGCTCGCCCGCGAGTTGTTCAACCGCCTGACGGCGAATATTATTCAACTCGCGCATCGGGATGATGACGTCACCGTGCAGGTTGACGTCCAGTTCCTCCAGCTGGAACACGGTGCCGCCGAGACGTCCGAATTGCTCCTCGAGCAATTCATGGGTCATCGGACGTTTCTGGGCAATGTCCAGTTCCATCTCCGAATCCACGCGCACGGTTGTGCCCTTCTGCACGTCGGTCCACCACGTGCTGAGCGGCTGGCCCGGGCTGCCGATGACTTTGACTTTGACCGGGAAGACCCGATAAGGCTTGTCGGTCTCAAAGGTTTGGCGCAGACGTTTGTCGAGCGCAGGGTCATTCGTTTTCCATACCTTATCGCCCACCTTCACGCGGCGTAGGTCCACATCACTGCGACCTGGCACGAGGTCTACGATCCAGCCCTCGCCAGCTTCGCCTTCGATCTTCACACCTTTGCGGCGTACATCATATACACGTCCGCCTTCTTCTTTTTTCGTTGGATCACCCGCGTCAAATACAATGCCGTCTCCACGCTTCACAGGTGCATCCAGCTTCAGCACAACACCGTCACGCAGCACTTGGTCTACCCGACCAAGATACACGCCGCGGCTTTTCGGGAACGTACCGTCCACCAGTTGTTTGTTGTTGATACCATCCAGGAAACCATGTGTGAAACCACGCGAGAAGCTTTGCTGCAGCTCACGGATTTCTTCTTTGCTTGCTCGTGTATTGTCACCGTCAAAATAACGGTCAATCGCTTTACGGTATTTGCTAACGACATTCGCTACGTACTCCGGCGTTTTGAGGCGGCCTTCGATTTTGAAAGACGTCACGCCCGCTTCGATCAATTCCGGCATAATATCAATGGCTGCCAGATCTTTCGGAGACAACAGGTATGCCACATCCCCCATTGGCTGGTGCACACCATCCACCATAAGGTCATAGGGCAGACGGCAAGCCTGCGCACATTCCCCACGGTTCGCGGAGCGTCCGCCCCACATTTCGGAGGTCAGGCACTGCCCGGAATAAGACACGCAGAGTGCGCCGTGCACGAATACTTCCATCGGAAGTTTGGCCTGCTCGCCGATCTTCTGAATCTGCTTCAGATTGTTCTCCCGTCCGAGTACGACACGTTCCATGTCAAACGGCTTGGTAAACTCCACCGCTTCAGGTGACGTAATCGTCATCTGCGTGGAACCGTGAATCGGGAAATCCGGCGAGATTTCACGAATCATTTTGACCAGACCCAAATCCTGTACAATAACGGCATCCACACCTGCATCCACGCAGGCATCAATTAGTTCCTTGGCGTCTTTCAATTCATTTTCAAAAATCAATATATTAAAGGTCAGAAACCCTTTTACGCCATAACTGTGCAAAAACGCCATAATCTCCGGCAGCTCGTCCATGCGGAAATTGTTCGCGCGTGCACGTGCATTAAACTTTTCGACTCCGAAGAAAATCGCATCCGCACCGTTGGCTACCGCCGAACGCATGCAATCCCAGTCCCCTGCCGGTGCCAGAAGCTCAACGTCTTCTCTTCGTATTGTTGCTGTTTTCATGTAGATCCTCCCCATACCGGCCTGTGCCGATGTTCTTCCCTTGGTACCTGATTTTCGATACACCTGCATTGCTGTCAACGTCAAGTATCACGATATCTATACATTATGTCTGTATTGCCTGAAATTCAGGCGTACAGTCTCTCTATTTATGCAATCAGCAGTAATAACTCCTGAACTAGTATAGTGTACCACTTCTGCACTGACTCTTCTACGCTTTCCTGAAAAAACCGGAAGGTCCTCAGACCCCCCGGCATTATTTCTGGTTCACCTTATTTATTAAAAGTAAATGAGTTCACTGCCTTCTCCAGCATATCTGCCTGGACCTGCGTACGATTGGCATCATTCAAACCTGTGGTGATCGTATACGTCGTGCCATTCTTCTCAAACACAATCTGACGTCCGGTATACGGCACGCCTTTGTCCGATTCATGATACGTGAAAGAGAACGCCGGTACTCCAGCAAAGGTCAGCTCTTCACTGCGAATCAGATTAAAGCTCTTCCGGGTCTTGGCTGCCTCGGCATACGCCTCTCTCAGCTGACTTACTGTCATCTCGATGGATTTGTCCTCCGTAGCCGCGATGGATAATTCTCCACCTGTAAAGGTATAAATGACAGGGGAGCTTTCAAACTTATCACTGTACGGCGTCCAGTAGCGCGGGATATCGACGCTGTAATGGTAACGCTTGGACGTGCGAGTGATTGTTTTCGTTTTGTCTGTCAAATATGGATCTTCATCCAGCTGACCAAAGTTATCTTCGACCATTTCGAACTCGATCTCGATGCTCTTCATAATGCGTTCAAACCATGCCCGGTCATCCTTCTGTTCCTCAGGGAAGGTATACTCCACATAATAACGATACCCGTTCTTCTGCAAAAGAACGTCGAACTCCGTCTGCCAGCCCGCGCCGAAGTTATAACGGAACTCGTTTACCTCCGCCGTTTCACCGTATATCTCAGTCTTGAAGGAGCCCACTTGTTCATAGCTTTCGGGCGTAAACGTATCACTCATCCACTTGTGCAACTGGTCACTCCAGTCTTTCACCGTTGCCCCGGCCTTGGCAGAAGTCACGCGAAGCTGCAGATAAGCACCGTCCTCGCTTTCATATACCATGTTTTTATTATCCATGGACCAGCCTGCCGGAACCCTCAAGCCGATACCATAATCCTCATTCCATACTACACGCATGCCATCTTCTACCGTTGAAAGGTCCTTGATCGTGCGATCGGACTGTGCGTAGCTTGGCTCAAAGGAGTTCAGCAATGAAGCGTGCTTGCCCAGATCCTTGTAATTCGTTGCTTCATAATCCGCTAAATAAACATCATATTGACGCCCATCATGGACATACTGACGGAGCTCCCATAACAGACCTTCCATATCTTTGACAACGACACGTGCATACGGTTTGTTTTTAGCAGCTACGGCTTCACGATCAAGGATCGTATCTCCCGACTGTTTGGCCACCTGTACAAGCTGTGTCAGCAGGTCGTCCGCATCCAGTGCTACATTCTGGTCGCTCACGTACACTTCCAGGTAATAGCTTTCGTCCGCTGCTCCAAAGGTCATCATGCTTTCCTGCTCGCTGGATTGCAGCACAAGCAGATCAGCCGGGTAATGGATGGACCAGCCATAGTAGCTGTTGCCGATACGTGTTTTACCCTTGTCCAGATCAATGCCGCCATCATCTGTCCCCTCACCCGTTTGCAGCAGACGAATGACGATCTCTCCCGAACTGTTCGGCGCAATCGTAGCACCAATTCCAGTAGCAACCGGGCGAAGCGGAACCATCAGCACACCATTCACCATTTTGGGCGCTGCACCCATCTCCACTTTGATGCCATCGATCCAGGCGATAGGGCTGTTTATCGTCAAGGCCGCCACATGCGGGCCTTGTTTGATTTTAATTACGTCATTTTTCTCAAGCACGATCTCACTGCCAAAAGCCTTCTTGAACACCCCGACAGGTACCATGGTTACCCCTTGAATTACAAGAGGTTTCGTAATATTTTGTTTCTTGCCGTTGATAAAAGCACTGGTGCTTCCTGCTTTGACCCGCAGCTCGCTGGTAACCAGTTCATCCGATGCCCACACCGGCAGCGCTGTTCCAGCCAACAACACACCCGCCAAAACAGCCGTGCTTAACACACGTAACCATGACTTCTTCATTCCGTTCATTCGTCCTCTCTACATCCGGTTACTTGCCGGCTCTTATTCTTCTTCGTCTGCCAAAAGTGAATCATCCGCCTCGTCCAGCAGGACTGCACGATCAGCAAGGACCAAGGTGCGGGTAACAATATCTCCATCGGTTTGCACCAGCAGCTTCACTTTTTGTCCAGGCAAGTAGGCTTTCAGCAGCTCATTGATGTCTACAACCGAAGATACACGTTTGCCTGCTACGCTGTAGATAGCATCGCCTTCTTTAATCTTGGCCTTTTTGGCTTCCGGGCTCAGCACTTCCGTTACGGTCAGTGGATCTTCCGCAGGCAGGCCTACAATGGCGGACCAGCTCTCTTCCAGCTGCAGACCGAGGCTTGCCCGTTTGATTGCTCCATACTTGAAATATTGATTCACGACATAATTAACAGTATCAATCGGGATGGAAAATCCCATGCTCTCAATGCCCACCGCTGAGAATTTCATCGAGTTAATTCCAACGACTTCGCCCTTCAGGTTAACTAGGGGTCCTCCGCTGTTACCCGGATTAATGGCCGTATCCGTCTGAATGAGACGGTAGGATGCTTCCACGCCGCGATTCAGACCACTTATGACACCGACCGTTGCCGAGTTGCGCAATGAAAAAGAGATTGGCGTACCAATCGCAATGACCGTTTCACCCACAACCGCTTGTGAAGCTTTGGCAAATGTAGCCGGTTTGAGTGACTTCGCATTAATTTTAATGAGTGCCAGATCACTTAACGGATCACTGAATGATTCGGTTATGTTATATGTATTGCCATCTGTCGTGACCACGACCGGATTGATCAGTCCATCAATGACATGGGCGTTGGTTACAATCCATCCATTCGACCGGATAATGACACCTGTACCATGCGCCAGATTGTAACGATCGTTATCCGGACCGTCCTGCCCCTCTGTTGATTGGCCAATAATGCCTACAACCGACGGAGATAGCTTTTCAATTACTTTCGGAATGGCCGAACTTCCTTTATACGTATACGTTCCTGACTTTGAATCGTACTGCCCGCTGCCGCCAAACATGTTCACCAGATCCTTGGTATTCACATACACCTGGCCGTCGATGACTTTCGCTTGCAAGCCTGTTTTGGATGCCGCTGCACCAGCTGAAGCTGCCATCATACCGATGGAGAGCGCCGTGACCATCATTATAGCTGTTACTCGTTTCACTACCCTTTTCATCATTTCACCTGACCCTCTCTATACATCCTTCTTGCGCGACTGGACAGGCGATCCCTGGCCGAATCTATGATCTCTCTCATCTGCAATACTGGTATCCCTCAATGTATCATACAAATAATGGCTATACAATCGTTTTAATTTTCGATTTAATTCGACAAAAATTGCAGCTGGATTGTTAAAAAACAACCATGAAAAAACACCTTCCATGTCTAGCGTGGAAAGTGTTCGTTATTACCATTGCATGTCCATATGTCTGTTGTATGCCAGGTTAGTTAATACTGCTTTGTACTCCATTACATTGCCACTACTATTGTCGCGTTATGAACCAAACCATCCCGTAATCATCGCATAGTCTGTCATCAAAAATACGAGCAAACTGACAACTGTAAACCCGATGGCAAACAGATTTTTCTTCGGTGCCCGCAGTAAACGGACCAATCCGATGAAGATCAGGATTGTAAACAGGATGACAAAGATATCAAATGCATTAAAATTCGATGTACTCGCCGTGGCAGCTTCTGCAAGCAGCATAGATAGACAGACCTCCTCACCATAGTTGAACAACTGATTAACGCATACCCTAAACTCTTCCTCTATGTTATCTGTACCCTGTTAGTAATGCAAGCCCTATCATCCAGAAAAATGAAAAAAATCCAGCCTGACCTCTCTGCCCACGAAAGCTTGCCCCCTCTTATATGTAAACACTTTCATTAAATCACTCGATTCATGAACATTTCGTATTTTTTGTCGACCACAACTGTAACTAGCGGCCGCTGCCCCTCACCAAATCATAGCCATTTCTTATCCCGAGAGGGCGATGACTCGGAAGATGACTCCGAAGTGGAAAATGAAGCTGAATGAGGAGGAGTGTCTATAGACGTACTGTTCTCTATATACGTGATTACGCTCGTTGGAGGTGTTCCTATGAAGACGTGGATTGGTGTGTGTGGGCGGTATGCTCTGAGGACGTGGGATCGGTGCGTGAGCGGTGTGCCCTGAGGACGTGGATTGGCGCGTGAACGGTGTGCCCTGAGGGCGTGGATTAGTGCGTGAGGGGTATGCCCTGAGGACGTGGATTAGTGCGTGAGCGGTATGCCCTGAGGACGTGGATTAGTGCGTGAGCGGTATGCCCTGAGGACGTGGATTAGTGCGTGAGCGGTATGCTCTGAAAGCGGGGATCGGTGCGTGGTAGTCGTGGTAACTAATCATGTTGGAGAGACGAAGCGCTAACGATCTCCAGAAAGCTTATTTCGCCTAATATGACGTGTTTATAAATCTAACGAATCGAGGGAACCCTATTTTACTCAAAATCATCAAAACATAGCCTAATTCACACATTTTTGTTGGAATAGCATTCCTAGGAATCGTTAGAATTTTTCGCACCCATTAAATGCCTACAGCTGATGCGGCTGACCGACTTTGCTGAGTAATTGGTACAACTTACGAATTTGAATTGTGATTTCTAGTTCTGACTTGCAACTTGCAAACTGCGAATGGCAAAAATCGTGACTAGAGGCTTGAGAATTTTGAATTGTAAATTGTGAATTGCAAATCGCAGATTGCGAGTTTTGACTCTCGACTTGAGACTTGCGAACTGCGAGTGGCGTCTCGTATCTGGTGACTTTTGGCTTGTGCGTGTAACTTGATACTTGGGGTTCGGGCTTGTAACTTGAGACTTGTCACTTTTGGTTTCAGCCTGTAACTCCTGACTTTTAGCTGCAGCTTGTAACTCGTGACTTTTAGCTGCAGCTTGTAACTCGTGACTTTTACCTTGCGGCTTGTGGCTTGGATCTTGTGGCTTACGGCAGCTTTAATCTTGAAAACTGCGAATAGCTGCTCGTGACTTGATACTTGAGAGCTGATACTTGAGACTTGAGACTTTCGAATTTTAAATTGTGACTTGCGGCTTGTAACCTGCGACTTGTGACTTGTCACTTTTGGCTTGTGACTTGCGGCTTGCCAACATACAGACTTATCACCAAACTTACAACTTATGCCTTGCAACGTACAGCTTGCTGCACATGGCAGAAACGAATTCAACACGGACATAATGCAAAAAACCTTCTGCACCTGGGAGAGAGTGCGGATGATCATGCACAGCTCTTCTCAGGCGTTGAAGGTCTTTCTTCAGCTTATTACACGCTATAAGGTTAGTCTGCCAGTTGCAATGCCCGGCTTCGTTCCGTATCGCGCTCCAGAACAGGCTTCAGGTACTTGCCCGTGTATGAAGCTTCCACTTGAATGATATCCTCCGGCGTTCCTGTCGCTACAATCGTGCCGCCGCCGCTACCGCCTTCCGGCCCCAGGTCAACGATATAATCGGCTGTTTTAATCACATCCAGATTATGCTCGATGACAAGCACGGATTCGCCTGAATCCACGAGGCGATGCAGTACGTTCAACAATCGATCGATATCATCAACATGCAACCCCGTTGTCGGCTCGTCCAGAATATAGATCGTTTTGCCGGTACTGCGTCGGTACAGCTCGGAAGCAAGCTTCACACGCTGTGCTTCACCACCGGACAATGTCGTTGCAGGTTGACCCAGATTAATGTAGCCCAGTCCAACATCCAGCAGCGTTTGCATTTTGCGGTGAATCTTCGGAATGTTCTCGAAAAATTGAGTTGCGTCCTCCACCGTCATTTCGAGCACATCTGCGATATTTTTATTTTTATACTTCACTTCCAGCGTTTCACGGTTGTAACGTTTGCCCTTGCAGACTTCACACGGTACGTATACATCCGGCAGGAAGTGCATCTCGATTTTGATAATGCCGTCTCCGCGGCAGGCTTCACAACGTCCACCTTTGATATTAAAGCTGAACCTGCCTTTTTTGTATCCGCGTACCTTCGCTTCGTTGGTCTGTGCAAACAGGTCACGAATATCGTCAAATACACCTGTATATGTGGCCGGGTTGGAACGCGGTGTGCGGCCGATTGGCGACTGGTCAATATCAATGACTTTATCAATATGCTCCAGTCCGCGAATCTCCTTATGCTGACCTGGGCGTACACGCGCACGATTCAGGTCACGCGCCAGCGTTTTGTACAAAATCTCGTTAATCAGTGTTGATTTACCCGAACCGGATACTCCGGTTACCGCAGTAAATACGCCGACCGGAATCTTCACATTCAGATTCTTCAGATTGTTTTCTTTCGCTCCGCGCACTTCCAGCCAGCGGTCACCCACACTTCGGCGCTCCGTACGAACCGGGATAAACTTCTTGCCGCTGAGATACTGACCCGTTAACGATTTCTCGTCGTTCATTATCTCCTCAGGTGTACCTTGCGACATGACGGTGCCGCCGTGAATACCTGCGCCTGGACCGATGTCGATAATATAATCTGCCGCCATCATCGTATCCTCGTCATGTTCAACCACGATCAAGGTGTTTCCGATATCACGCATATGCGCCAGCGTAGAGATCAAACGGTCATTATCCCGCTGGTGCAGACCAATACTCGGCTCATCCAGAATATAGAGTACCCCCATCAGACTGGAACCGATCTGCGTAGCCAATCTGATCCGTTGCGCTTCACCCCCGGATAATGTTCCGGCAGCACGGCTTAGCGTCAGATAATCCAGACCGACATTGACAAGGAATCCAAGGCGGCTGTTGATTTCTTTTAAAATCAGCTTCGCAATCGTCTGCTCTTTCTCCGTCAGCTGCAGTGAATCAAAGAAACGTCCCGCTTCACCGATCGACAGACCCGTTACATAAGCCATATTGTGGTCATTAATCGTAACTGCAAGGCTTTCGCGTTTCAAACGCTGTCCTTTACACGTACCACATGGCTTCGCACTCATATATCCTTCGATAAATTCACGGATGCCTTCAGAAGCCGTTTCGCGATAACGGCGCTCCAGATTATTCACAATGCCTTCAAACGTAACCAGTGCTTCCTTGCGCTGACCAAAATCATTTTCGTAACGGAAACGGATTTTCTCCGAACCTGTGCCTTGCAATAGCTTGTTCATCTGATCGGCAGGCAGATCCTCCACAGGCACGTCCTGCGGAATGTTGAAATGCTCGCATACGGATCTGAGGAACTGTGGATAATACGTGGACGTTCCGCCTGTCCAGGCATCGAACGCTCCTTCTTCAATTGTTTTGCTGCGATCCGGTACAAGTAAATCCGGGTCTACAATCATTTTCACACCCAGACCGTCACAATCCGGGCAAGCACCAAACGGACTATTAAAAGAGAACATACGCGGTGCAAGCTCATCAATGCTGAAGCCGCAAACCGGGCAGGCAAAGTTCGAACTGAATCGCAGCTCTTCTTCGCCAATGATGTCAACAAGCAGCTGCCCGCCGGACAGATTAAGCGCCGTTTCAATGGAATCCGCGAGGCGTGCCTGAACGTCATCCTTTACGACAATCCGGTCAACGACAACATCAATGGTGTGTTTTTTGTTTTTCTCCAATTGAATGTCCTCTGACAGATCACGCAGTTCACCATTCACCCGCACACGGACAAAACCTTGTTTGGACACGTCAGCGAATACACTTTTGTGCTCACCTTTACGTCCTGCAACAATCGGTGCGAGAATCTGCAGACGGGTACGTTCCGGGTACTGCATAATACGGTCCACCATCTGTTCCACCGTTTGCGATGTAATCTCGATGCCATGATCCGGACAATGCGAGTGGCCGATACGCGCGAACAAAAGACGCAAATAATCGTAAATTTCGGTAACCGTCCCGACAGTGGAACGCGGGTTACGGCTTGTTGTTTTTTGATCTATCGAGATGGCAGGAGACAACCCTTCAATGGAATCCACATCCGGTTTCTCCATCTGGCCCAGGAACTGACGCGCATAAGCCGACAATGACTCTACATAACGCCGCTGTCCTTCGGCATAGATCGTATCAAAGGCCAGCGAGGATTTGCCTGATCCGCTCAAGCCGGTCAATACGACAAACTTGTCACGCGGAATGGTAATATCAATGTTTTTCAGGTTATGCGCTCGCGCGCCTTTAATGACAATATTCTCGCTCGCCAATACTATTCATCCTCTCATTGCTAATCTATAAACCTTTTAACCAATTTTATCTGTTATACCAGTATTGACCTGATTACAACATTTCAATATGGAATAATATCGGATCATTTATGCCGGTTCATTACTCAACAAGAGAACGGCCAATTGGCCGTTCTCTTATCGCAAATTCTCCATCCAAGAACATCTTCTATCAAATTACGAACAATCTATTCAGCTCGCAGCTCCAGCAGTGCATCACGCAGCTCGGCAGCACGCTCGAACTGAAGGTTTTTGGCTGCATCTTTCATCTCTGCTTCCAGACGCTGAATGAGCGACTGACGTTCCTTCTTCGACATCTTCTCGGCAGCGCCGGTCAGATACTCGTTTTTCGATTCGGCAACCTTCGTTGCCTCAATGACATCACGCACTTTTTTGCGAATCGTCTGTGGTGTTATGCCGTGCTTCTCATTGTATTCCATCTGTATGGCGCGGCGGCGCTCCGTCTCTTTCATCGCTTTATCCATGGAATCCGTCACTTTGTCACCATACAAAATAACTTTACCATCGCTGTTCCGCGCCGCACGACCAATCGTTTGAATGAGCGAGCGCTCGGAACGCAGGAAACCTTCCTTATCGGCATCCAGAATCGCTACCAGTGATACTTCCGGCAGATCCAGACCTTCCCGCAGCAAATTGATCCCGATCAGGACGTGGAATGTCCCCAGCCTCAGATCACGCAGAATGGCCATACGTTCGAGCGTTTTGATCTCGGAGTGCAGATATCGGACCTTGATGCCAATCTCTTTCAAATAATCCGTCAAGTCTTCCGACATCTTCTTCGTAAGCGTGGTGATCAGCACCCGCTCATCCTTCGCAATCCGGTCATGAATCTCGGCAATCAGATCATCAATCTGCCCCTTCGTCGGACGCAGCTCAATGACAGGATCAAGCAGACCGGTTGGACGAATGATCTGCTGCACCATCGTATCTGTATGCTCGATCTCATAAGGACCTGGGGTTGCCGAGACATAGATAATCTGGTTCATTTTCTCTTCAAATTCTTCGAATTTGAGCGGACGGTTATCCAGAGCAGATGGCAGCCTGAAACCGTGATCTACCAGCACCGTCTTTCTCGCCTGGTCACCATTGTACATCGCCCGAATCTGCGGCAGGGTCACATGAGACTCATCGACCACAATCAGCATGTCATCCGGGAAATAATCGAGCAGAGTATACGGCGTATCCCCACGCTCACGGAAAGTCAGCGGTCCGGAATAGTTCTCAATGCCCGAGCAGAAGCCCACTTCCTTCATCATCTCGATATCATACCGCGTACGCTGCTCCAGCCGCTGAGCCTCCAGCAGTTTGCCCTGCTCACGCAGCACTTCAAGACGTTCTTCCAGTTCACGCTCAATATTCACCAGCGCCACACGCATCGTCTCTTCCTGTGTTACGAAGTGAGATGCCGGGAAAATAGCAATATGCTCGCGCTCACCGATCAATTCACCCGTCAAAACATCAATTTCGGTAATTTTCTCAATCTCGTCTCCGAACAGTTCGACCCGAATCGCATGTTCACCCTTGGAAGCCGGGAATATCTCAATGACATCACCACGAACACGGAACGTGCCCCGCACAAAGTTAATATCATTCCGCTGGTACTGAATCTCCACCAGACGTGACAATATCTGATTGCGCGGCTTCTCCATGCCTACCCGCAGTGACAACAGCATGCTGGAATAATCATGCGGCGAACCGAGACCGTATATACACGACACACTCGCTACAATAATGACATCCCTGCGCTCAAACAACGAGCTGGTCGCCGCGTGCCGCAGCTTGTCAATCTCTTCATTAATGCTTGAATCCTTCTCGATATACGTATCGGATGAAGGAATATAAGCTTCTGGCTGGTAGTAGTCATAGTAACTGACAAAATACTCTACCATGTTGTTCGGAAAAAATTCCTTGAACTCACTCGCCAGCTGCGCTGCCAGTGTCTTGTTGTGCGCAATAATCAGCGTAGGACGCTGCAGCTTGGCAATCGTCTGTGCAATAGTAAATGTCTTGCCCGTACCCGTTGCACCCAGCAGTGTCTGGTATCTCTTCCCTTCCTGAACACCCTTCACCAATTCCTGAATGGCAGCAGGCTGATCACCCTGGGGAGAAAACTCTGACTCGATTTCGAACGTTTTGTCGCTCATAATAATATCGCTCATTGCCGTATCTCACCCTATCGTCTAAAATAATAGTCACTATATATTGTCGAAGTTCCCCGAATTTCCAGTTGGGAAAACTTATAGTAATAGGAATATTTGTTCCCGTTCAATTATACCTTGTTCGTTTTCGTGTTGCAAACGTGAATTGAAGATAGGAGTGGGTTAATTTATGGATATTGCGACACTTATCGGTATAATCGCCGGAATTGCCGCAGTCATCAGTGGTTTTCTGTGGGAAGGCGGACAGCTGTCAGGTCTGCTTCAGAAAACCGCTGCTTTAATTGTGTTCGGTGGAACGATTGCTGCTGTTGTGGCCAGCTTCCCCACATACCGTCTGCGTACGATACCTGCTGCATTGCGCATGGCGTTTGGACGTCATCGTTACGATTCCAAACAATGGGTGGAGGAACTGATTGAGATGTCCACCATTGCCCGCAGATCGGGGGTGCTTGCTTTGGAGCGCAAAGTTGTAGATCATCCCAATCCATTTTTACAAGATGGCATCCAGATGGTGGTTGACGGAACAGACCCGGATATTGTTCGCCAGATTCTGGAGATGGAGATTGACTCTGTCGAGCAGAAGCATGAAGGTTACGCCAAAATATTCGAAGCAGCCGGTGGCTATGCCCCAACGATGGGTATCATCGGGACCGTAATGGGACTAATCCAGGTGCTTGGAAGCTTAACTGATCCCACGGGGCTCGGGCCAGCTATCGCTGTTGCTTTTACCGCGACCCTGTACGGGGTGGCCAGTGCCAACCTGATCTTCCTGCCTATCGCCTCCAAGATCAAGTCCAGAAGTGCTGACGAAGTTCAGGCGATGGAGATGATGCTCGAAGGTGTGCTTGCAATTCAGAACGGTGAGAATCCACAGCTTGTCCGCAAACGGCTGGAGTCTTTTACACTCGCACATCGTCAGGACGCACCGTCACCACTGGCAAAGGAGGGATTGGATGAGTCGGCGCAGTAAACGGCGTGCGAAACGTGAGACGGCTGACCATCGGGATCGGTGGATGATTACCTATGCCGATCTTATTACGCTGCTGCTGATCTTTTTTGTCATCATGTACGCCATGAGCAATCTGGATACAGGTAAATACGACGTCGTTACCCAATCCCTTCAGAGCACTTTTAACAAATCCAACTCCATACTTGAACTGGGAAATGGACTCGGGGATACTCCCGGTCAAACAATCAGTAAAACACCTTCTGCCCAGGTTCAGGGGGAATCGGATGACAAACAGGAGAACCCTGCATCGGATTCGGAAAAAGATACCCCGGATGATACCAACCGTCCGCTTACCGAACGGGAAGAGCAGTTCAGAACACAGGAGCAGGAGCTGCAGAATCTGTTCAATGTGATTACCCAATATATTGAGGATAATAAACTGGAGAACCAGATTTATGTTGCGGACAAGCCGCAAGGTATCTCCATTACGCTCAGTGACCGATTTCTGTTTGACCAGGGACAGGCTGCACTGAAAAAGGATGCGGCACCTACACTCAGCAAACTTGCAAGCTTGTTTCGTAATCTTCAAATGGTCGTCAGTATCGAAGGGCATACGGACAATGTTCCGATTGGAGCAAACTCGACCTACAAGGATAACTGGGAGTTGTCTGGTGAACGTGCATTATCGATCCTGCGTTTTTTTCTGGATAAAGAAAAACTTGATCCAGACCACTTCCAATATGCAGGATACGCAGATACTCGTCCAACCGGAGATAACAAAACTCCTGCCGGACGGCAGAAAAACCGCCGGGTTGAAATTACCGTTCTTCGCCAGCTGCAGCCTTAGTTGATGACTGAATGTGATGCCTTCTAATAAATCGAGCTTGTCTGTTCCGTTATGATGGAACCAATCATGCAGCTTCAAGAATGTGCTGCCCTGCATTATGACATGGTGGTATACTTTCGAATCTGTAGAGACTAGAAACAGCAAAAAGCACGTCCTGCGGTATGTTCATCTACCTGACAGACGTGCTTTTTTGATTTTATTTTTACCTACATTACCTATTCCTCTTTTACCTACATCATCTCATCCTCTATTACCTAAACATCTAATCCTCTATATTATCTTTCGATCTAATCCTCTACTTAAATTCATTCGTCTATTCGTTTATTTATCCACTCATCTATTGATTCTATGCTTGTTCTCGCATCACTACGCATCCGTACCTGGCTGATCTGGCCGAAGGATGGCGGAGCCGACAGCCAGCAATATCACAGCCATTGCACACAGAATGAGCAGAGGAAGTGTAATGTCTGCGAGCGTACCCCCGGCAGAGATCGTTTCGACGGCCTGAATCGTCCATTTCTGCGGCACAAAGTTCGCCAGCTTCTGCATATATTCCGGCATGATGGACAAGGGCCAGAAGCAGCCTCCAATCATACAGGTGGGTACAATAATAAGGGAGTTCAGCATACTGGCATTTTTCGTTTCACGGATCAGACCGCTTACTGTGCTTGCAAGCCCCATGGATACCAGCATAAACGCGCCAAGAATCAGAAAATGAATGCCAAACGGAATTCCTGCATCATAATGCAGCACCCACCTGCTAATCCCCAGCACAAGCACAATCTGGATGACTCCGATCGCAAGACTGCCCAGAAAATTGCCCAGCGCAATCTCGTAGGACCTGACTGGAGCCGTATACATCCGGGCCATCGTACGCTGCTTACGATCCTCCATAATAACAGACACTGCACTGGTTAACAGCCCCATCATAAACATGACGGTAAACCCGGTGACATTATTCAGCCCTGGCTTGGGATAGAGCCGCAGATGCAGTTCTTCCCCTGATAACGTATGCTTGCTCAGCTCTTGAAGCAGCTCTTCAAACTTTTTCCCGGTGTCTACCGCTTCAAAATTAGAGGAAGACTTTAGAGAAAAGGCACGAACAGCAGATGCGGACTGCATAATTCCCTCTGTCAAACCTTCAACAGCCGCCCGAAGTGTATAAGAACTTTCACTGACACGCATCTCGATCAGTTCGATATCAGTCTGCTTGCCTTCCAGCAGTGACTGTGTGTAATGAGCCGGAATAACGATGCCCGTGCTGCCTTTTTGCGAAACGATATCCGACCTCACTGCTGCTTCACTTTTTACAGCCTTGAAGCTGTATTCTTTGTTCCGGGCAAGCTCCTGGATCAGCCATGATCCCGCACTACCTTCATCCAGGTTCACATAAGGAACGACAGCACGACCTGCCTGCTCACTTCCAAAAAGAGCAACCGCCCCTGTCACCACGAGACACGGAAGCAGGAGAAAAGCTATAAACCCTCGCTTGCGTCCCATTGTTCTTCTGATCATCAGCCAAGCGATATGCAGACTATTCATAGCGGTATCCAACCTTTCTGTAGATCACTGCCGCTGCGGCAGCGAGCACTGCACATACCGCTCCAAGCATATAGATGTTGTACATAATTTCGCGTAACGAGGCATCCAGCATCATGCTGAGAAAACTTTGAAGAGCCCAGTGATTTACGGTAAACTCGCTGATTCGCTGGATGACATCTATGGCAATTGGAGTAAATCCACCACTAATAAATGTCATGACAATAATAATACCCTGCATCAGCGAACTGGCTGATGCAGCACTTTTGCTTACAAGTGCCACGATGATGCCCAATGTCATGGATGCCATCGTAATTAATAAACAGACCAATATAATCAACCAAAGGTGACGACCCCAATTCACACCAAATAACAGATATGTCATTACAATAATAATGATGGCCTGCATGAAGGCAAGAAGACTGTTACCCGCAATTTTACCAGCAAATATAACCCCGCTGCCCATGGGAGCAGCCTGAAGACGAGCAAGTGTTTTTTTGTCTTTTTCCGTATACAAGCTATTAATCGCGGTCATGCCGGAATACAGCATGAACATCGCCAGCATCGCTGCGGCGTAATATTGGGAAGCACTGTAAGACTGATTAGACTCGCCGGGACTGCTAATCGTTATATTCGATTGCGCAGCCGCCCTCGTTTCAGCCCTTGCACCTGCGTTCGAGATCATCTCAGGCCCGAGAACCTTTGCAACCGCCGCCTGCCGGTTTAACTCATCCGTAAACCGGGTGAACAGCGTCTGTCCCACCACATTCAGTGTGCCGTCTTTGCCCAGTATCCATTGCAGTCTGGTTTCTTTCCCCGCCATCCACTGCTGCACCATATCGGACGTCACGATAACCGCAAAATCAAGCTTGCCTTCTTTCAAGGCGTTTACTGCTTCATCCTGAGAAGACATATACTGGAACGTAAGCATCTTGGCCACTTGAGGAGCAGTCACAAATGCTCTCATCGCCTCCCCCACAGGAGAGTCTTCAGCTTCAACGGTTTCAACCAATCCCACACGTACCTGACCAGGTACAGCTTCCTTTCCAGTGCCCATCGCACTGGATAGGGCAGTTCCTAATATAAAAATTAACAATAAGGGCAAAAGAAACAGATTCAGCACAACGGATCGAATTTTCAATATCCGTCTTAACTCAAACAAGCAAATATGCCATACTCTCATTCCATAGCCCCCTAATCTCGCAGCGTGCGCCCGGTCAGATTAAGAAACAATGTTTCCAAATCAGGCTCCTCGACTCGCAGGGAATGAATGGACACCTCATGTTTACTGCAAATGAACAGCATATCCTGCAGCGCGAGCTGTGCAGAAGGCAGGGTAATGGTCAGTGTATCTCCACTCACTTCAACTGCCCGGACACGCGGGTGAAGCTTTAGCTCCTCCACAACGCCGGCATCAATTCCAGAGGTGGTGAGCACCATTTTTTCCTCCGATGCAACACGTTCTCTCAGCTCAGCCTCTGTTCCGCAAGCAATGATTCTCCCTTGATCCATAATAGCCACCCGATCGCTAATCGCCGCAACTTCCTCCATATAATGACTGGTGTAAATAATTGTCGAGCCCATCTTGTTCAGTGTTCGAACCGATTCAAGAATGTGATTGCGGGACTGCGGATCAATGCCGACTGTCGGTTCATCCATAATAATCAGATCGGGATGATGGCTGAGAGCACAAGCGATGTTTAACCTGCGTTTCATTCCTCCTGAAAAGGTGGACGGGGCTTCCTTGGCTTTATCCTGCAATCCGACAAACTCAAGGGACTCCTGCACTCTCTCTTTAAGCATTTTCCCTCGCAATCCATACAGCCGGGCAAAAAAGGTAACATTATCCGCAGCACTCATTGTTTCGTATAACGCCAAATCCTGTGGCACAAGCCCGATTTTGCGCTTTGCATCCAGCGGCCGCTCCTTCACGGATATACCATCCAGCCTGATCTCTCCCTGATCCATGCTCAGGAGACCGGCAATCATACTGATCGTTGTACTTTTACCCGCTCCATTGGGACCGAGCAGCCCAAAGATTTCTCCCCGGCCTACATCCAGATTGAGGTGATCTACTGACAGCTTGCTGCCGTACCGCTTCACAACATGATCGATTTCCAGTATGTTCATTGTTATACGCCCCTTATCGGTTTGAGCTTTTGCCACGAACTTTCGTATTTCCAGTATAATAAATGGTTTACTTTTCTGAAGGTACACAAAGTCATGAGCCAAAGGTGACTTAAGTCACCTCCTGTATCGGAGTTGGGCTGTGCTATAATCAAGGATGCATTATCAACAGGATTGATTTTTATTTTTTTACTAAGATCTGTTTTGTTCACTTTCAACCCTATTATCATACAAAGGATGTCCACTACATATGCCGATGCGGTTTCTGCAATATGGTTTATTACTTGTGCCCGCTGTGTTGTACAGTCTGATGCTGCCCGTAGAAAGCGAGGCGCTGTATACCTTCTATATCCTCATTGCTGCAGGACTGGCTGTTGCCCACCGTTTCACTCGTTCAGGTGCATCGCAGGCGCTTTTATTTCTGGCAGAAATATTGTGGGGCTGTTATCTGATTGCTTTATACGGCCCCTTCATGTTATCCACCGGCTTATCAGCGCTCTACGTATATATGTACCGACTCAATGGGTCTATGCGATGGATGATGTTAACCATACAGGTCATTGCCATTAATCTTGCATTATATGTGTATTATTCATCTTCAACAGGGCTAATGTGGAACGCTGCGGAGCTTCAGGCTTGGGACTGGTTCTCGGAATCAACACAGGTGAGTCTTGCTGTGAATTTGCTCCTGATCATGACCACTGCGCTGTGCTGGCAGGGAGCCAGCACAGCAGCGAGCAGAGGGCAACTGGAGCATGTGTATGACGAACTGCGGAATAAACACTATGAGCTGCAGGAGGCACGCGCGCAGTTACTGCTGTTTTCCAAACAACTGGAGGATGCAGCCCAACTCGAAGAACGCACCCGCTTATCCAGACAGCTGCATGACGATATAGGTCATCGCCTGATCCGTACCAAGATGATGTCCGAAGCTGCCCTGCTCACACTACCCTTGCATCCAGCACAAGGCTTTGTCATGGTTGAGCAGATTCGGGATCAATTAACGGCGAGCATGGATGACATGCGTAATGCGCTGCTGAAACTCAAAAATGACTCACAACCTTCGGATGCCTACGCGTTAGATCGTCTGCTAGAGGAGGTTGGCCGGGACACCGGTATTAAAACCAATTACGAGATTCGTGGTCAGGCTTACCCCCTCTATCCGAGCACACAAATTGTGCTGTACAAAAATGCCAGAGAAGCGATAACGAATGCACTAAGGCACGGAAAAGCGAATGAGATTACGCTAAAACTGGTATTCGAACCACATGAGGTCACGATGATGATCAGTAATGATGGCAGCACATTCTCGCTTCTACATGCAGAGGGCTCCACCAGTACAGGTCTTGGACACGAGGGCATGCGTCAGCGAACACAGTTCATGGGAGGCCTCGTGGAGATTCAAGCCGGCTATCCGTACACTGTAATTACACGCATCCCCGTTTCAAATCAAATGAAGCTACTCTAATTAAAGCATTTAGAAGGGAGCACACTTATGTCTGAGCCGGAGCAAGAACGGAACGTTGACAGCAAGCAGTTGCCACCTGACGTCACTTCTCGTATTCAGGTGCTGCTGGTGGACGATGATTACTTTATCCGAGAGAGCCTGAAGGTTGTACTCGGTCTTGATGCAAGCATTCACATCACAGGCACAGCCTCCAACGGGAAGGAAGCACTCGATCTACTTGAGTCAGGAACGCCCGCAGATGTTGTACTCATGGATATTCGAATGCCCGAATGTGATGGCGTCGAAGGCACACGTCTGATCAAATCCCGTTTTCCCGACGTTCAGGTGCTGATGCTGACAACCTTTGACGATGACGAATATATTATTCAGGCTTTGCAGAACGGAGCAAGCGGATATTTGCTGAAAAATGTACCTCCTACCCGCATCATTCAGGGGATCGCAGCGGTATACCGAGGGGACATGCTGATTCATCCCGATATTGCTCGCAAACTTGCGGGGCTCCTTCGTACACCGGCTTCTCCACCCGCCCATGAGCCTCTCGAAACCTATGGTCTTACTCGGGCAGAGCTGTCTGTTGCTAAGGCAATATCCGAGGGTCTATCCAACAAAGAGATTGCCGCCAAGCTGTTCCTCAGCGAAGGCACCGTCAAAAACTACGTTACAGACATTCTGGGCAAGCTGCACTTGCGTGATCGCACTCAAATCGCCATTTTTATGTTAAAAAAATAGCCAAATCAAAAAGGCAGCTCCCTTCGCTAATCCTGGCGGAGGGAGCTGCCTTTTTGATTACATTTCAACAGAACCTTTGTCGCTCACTACAGGAGCTGATGGCAGGGCAAGAGGGGCCTCATCCATACGCCGCTCTTTCCGGCGTGTGAACAGCTTGAGCGTCAATACCTGAAGCAGCGTCACTGGACGCGGCTGCACGGCCCAGGCCTCATGATTATCCGGTGCCATAACGACTCCAAGCTGGTGATGCTCGCCTTCGTAGATGGCGCGCTGCATAAACTTGCTCTCTCCTTGATGGTTCCGTACCTCCAGCTTGCAGAAGGCCGAATTCGTACGCAAGGCCCGATGCAGCTCTTCCGGTGAATGAACAAGCATGCCATTCACCTTGTACAGCGTCTCCCCTGCTTCGATGCCAAGTTCAGCGGCCGGACTGTTCGGGATTACACTCAGAACCTTGAGTCCATGCTGTGGGTGCACAAATGCCGGACTGAGATGCTGCTCCTCCAGCGCGCTGTACCATACCAGAAGCTCATGCCCGGCAAATGCCACCAGCGCAGCAACTACGGTCAACGGCGGCCACCACACGGCAAGCAAACTAAACACGAGCAGGGTCATGCTGTATAACAACATACGCTTAGCTGTAAGCTTCATTTTACGTCCTGGCAGCATGCTTTGTGTGTTGTCACTCAGTCCTAGCAGGACGGGAAGTGCAATCAACGTGTAACCTTGCCCCGCTTGAAACAGCGGAGTCCATGGAAGGGCTGCACCGCCTCCATTGGTGGGAACAAGGATGAGCAGCGGGAGTGCCCAGAAAAGCTGCATCTGATATCCGCCTACCAATTTGCCACGTTTGCCCTCCATCAGAAACGGGGAAGCCATAGACACTCCCTGCATGCGGGCGAACGCCGCTTCGCCAATGTGCAATAACGCAGCCAGCACAAGCAGCGCAGGCATGTCCAGTCCACGCACAGTCTCTACAGCCTGTCCAAGCATACCGGAAGGCTGCCATCCGGAAGCTATATTGAAGGCAAATTGAAGTATACCAAGCGCGCCTACTGCATATGCAAAGCACAGGTAACGTATACGAATAAGAGCTAATACTAACGCTGCAGCCCATATGCTGATCAAACTGCCCAAGGTAAGGTGCGCGCCGAGGAACAGAAACACGATGGATACCGCGGCGCCTATGACAATACCTCCAAGTACAGCTCGAATCGTCTGTGTAATCGAGCTCTGCATACGAACAAGGAACAGTTTACGCTCCTGGAGCAGCTGACGATGGTACATCAAGGCAATCAGAATGATTGCGATATAATAAAACGGCTGAATCAACAACTGTAACAATGCTTCCCCTAAAGCATTTAACCACGGCCATACCCATTCCATTGTGGCGTTCACTCCTCTCCTTCAGCCGGTTCAGAAAAAAAGAAGGCTGAAATTCAGCCTTCTCTATGGCTTCGACACAGCGGACGAAATATCCTTCGAGACATTTTCGATCGCGCGCTTCAGCTGTGCATCATATTGAGGATTAGCAATCCGTTCGATCAGAGATGCTTCCAGGGATTCAGCCGTTTTTTCATCAATCTGACCTGTAACCTGAATGCCTTTTTTCTTCTGGAATGCCTTGACTGCTTCTTCCGTCTTCTGATCGTAATATCCGTCTACACGATCCGGCTTGAAGTCAAGTCCTCTCAGCATCGTCTGCGCGCTTTTCACATCCGTGCTATTGCTGTCATATTTCAGCGGCAGCTTCTCTTTATTAATCGGAGCAACCGAGAAATAGTCCGGCTGATTTACGGCAATATCCGGTTTAATGCCTTTTTCATGAATCCAGTCTCCGTTAGGCGTCAGCCACTTGGCAATGGTAATTTTCAGCAAGCTGCCGTCACCCATTTGTTTATCGTAGCTGGTCTGTACGGTTCCTTTACCAAACGAGTTCTCACCCACCAGCGTAGCACCTGCCGACTGCTGCAGAGCTCCTGCCAGAATCTCGGATGCACTCGCGCTGCCCTTATTCATCAGTACCGTAATTGGATACGGTTTGGCTGATCCACTCGACTTGCTTTGTTCCTTCTTGCCATTTTTATCTTCAACCTGAACGATGACTTTGCCCTTAGGTACAAACTGCTCCGCAATATCAATAACGACTTGCAGCACGCCGCCCGGGTCATTCCGTACATCAATAATCAGGCCTTTCATGTTCTGCTTCTCCAGCTTGGCCAGCTCTTCCTTGAAGCGTTCACCTGTATTCATTGAAAACTGGGTGATGTTAATGACACCAATACCGCCGTCCTCCATATGTGCATAGACGGTTTCCAGATCAATATCATCACGTACAATCGTGAATTCAATCGGCTCTGTGGACCCGGCACGTTTCACCTGTACTTTGGCTTCACTGCCTTTAGGTCCTCTGATCTTGTTAACGGCTTTGTTTAATTCAAGCCCTTGAAGAGATTCCCCGTTAACAGACAAAATGATGTCCTTCGCACGAATACCCGCTTTTTCGGCCGGTGAACCTTTGATCGGGGATACAACAACAACATAACCATCCTTCGAGGATACCTCTGCGCCGATGCCTGTAAATGAACCTTCGATCGACTCTTCGAATTGGGCCGCCGTTTCCTGGGCCATGTAATTGGAATACGGGTCACCAAGTGATTCCATCATGCCATTAATCGCACCATCAATCAGCTTGGTACGATCCACTTCTTTATAATAGTTTCTGGAGATCAAATCCATCGCGGTTTCAATCTTCTTCATATCGTTCTTCTGCTGCGAACTTCCGGTAACACTTGCCAGAAGTCCTTCGCCTGGTGCAGCCTGACTTGTAATCCCCGGGTAAGTCATTAACACCAGCGTCAAGAGACTTCCGCCAAGCAGACCCAGTATAACGAACAGCAGTGCCGATCTTTTTTTCATCATCCCGTTTGTCACCGCCTTTAGTTTTGAAGCTCCTCTGATTCGCACGATCCGAATCATTCCCTGAACATGCCAGCTTAGTATATGTCTAGCTTGTACGGATTATGTTTTTTCCATTCGGGCATTAAAAATTTTATGCACTTTATCAAAGAGTTCAACATGAATGCAGTCGTCAATGATTTAACGTTTATACAGTCATCAATGTGACCATTCTACAGATAATTCATCGGGTTCACAGCCGTTCCATTATCACGCACTTCAAAGTGCAAGTGTGGCCCGGTAGAGTTGCCTGTATTACCAGACTCGGCAATAACATCCCCTTTGTTTACGGTATCGCCTTTGCTGACCTTCAGACCGCCCTCACGCAAGTGTCCGTATAATGTCCACAGTCCGCTACCATGGTCAATGATAACCGCATAACCATATCCGCTATACCATTCAGCCATAATAACAATCCCGCCTGCCGCAGCATGAACTGATGTCCCCTGTGGAACAGCGAAATCGACACCTGCATGCAATTTACCGACTTCTCCCGTAATCGGGTGAACCCGAGGGCCAAATGGCGAAGATATACGTCCGCCAGATACTGGTTTTGCGAAGATACCGCTGCCTGTGGAATAGGTCACTGCACTGTCGCTGCTTGTGCTTACACGGGTCGGCGTCTTCGCCGCTGCTTTGGCTCTTGCCGCAGCTTCAGCACGAGCTTTAGCCGCTGCAGCAGCTTGCTGCTCGCGCAATTTATTTTTCTCCTGCAGCAGAGCTGAGCGCTTGCTAGCAATTTGCATCAACACATCTTCCTGCTCTTGTGTCAACTCTTCGGATTCTTCAATTTTAGCATCATATGAAGCCAGAAGCACCTGCTTTTCCTGCTCTTTCTCGTTCAGCTGTGACTTCCGCTGCTTCTTTTGCGCATACAGACTTTTGGCTTCGGCATACTGCCGGTCCAGGTCTGCTTTTTTCTCCACAACCAGCTGCTTGTCGGCTTTGTGCTCGTCCAGCAGATGCTGATCCTGGTCTACAATCGTTTTGAGTGAATCAGCACGGGTCAGAAAGTCAGTGAAGCTGGTGGAGGACAACAGGACATCCAGATAGGATACCGCACCGTCTGTATACATCAGGCGTACACGTGATTCCAGCAGCTTTTCTCTTGCCACAATGCGCTCTTCCGCGGCCTGCAGATCTTTTTTCGTTGTACGAAGGTCCTCCTCCGTGTTTTCAATCTGCAGCGATACACTGGCCAGCTCATCACTAACGACATTGATCTGCTCCAATACAACCTTCAGATACGCATTGGTTTTATTCTTATAATGCTGTGCTTCCTTTTTGTTGGCAGCAGCTTTCTTCTGCTCCTGCTTGGCAGTGGCTGCCTTGCTCTCCAGCTGCTGAATCTGCTGATCAATATCGCTAATGCTGTTCTTGGCATATCCGTCAGAAGGTTGAAACGTCATCCCGGCCAGTAACATAAAGGCCAGCAGCGAAGCGGTTTTTTTCAAAATGATAATCCCCCATCCTATGAATTCACAAGAAAGCAATCTGCACAGATGGCGAACAGCATGTTCCTTTGCTTTCTTTCATTGCATGTTCCTTGGCTTTCCTTTATTGACATGTTCCTTGACTTTCCTTCATCAGCATGTTCCTGTGAACATTTTGAAACGTTGCGTCTTTTCTACATATCGTCAAACAGCGCCCAATAATGAACCTGTTCTGCTATTCTTTTTCGACATTTGCTGCGCAATGCAGCTTACACTTTGAGCGACTTGCGGATGGACAGCGTGCTGCCCAGAATACCAACCAACACACCAAGCCCGATCAGAAGTGTTCCCATCAGCGGCCAAATCTCACTAAGCGGAATCAGATTAAGCATCTGCATAAAGACATCCTGACCAACAGTCGCCATCAGGCGGCTGTATCCGAAGAAGAGCACACCCACTGTAACAATTGAACCGATAAGTCCAATCAATGCCCCTTCAATAAAGAAAGGCCAGCGAATAAAGGTGTTGGTTGCACCCACCAGCTTCATAATGCCAATCTCCCGGCGGCGTGCGAGAATCGTTACGCGAATCGTATTCGAGATCAGGAACATGGACATGAGACCCAGTCCCCCGACAAAAATAAATCCGATGTTCCGAACAAGCTTCGTAAATTTGAACAGCACTTCAACCGTTTCCTTGCCGTAGTTTACTTTCATAATCGGCTTCTCCGGGTGCTTCTCGTTCAATGCTTCAATCTTCTGTGCTACAAAAGTAACCGTCTCCGGTTCAATCACTTTCACTTCAATCGTATCCGGCAGTGGATTGTTATCCACATCAAAGCCGCTTAATACATTATCTGCGCTTGATCCAAGACGTTCGCGGAACTCCTTGAGCCCTTCCTCCTTGGAAACAAAACGAATCTCGCTGACCTCAGGCATCGCGCTGATCTCCTGCTGCAGCGTATTACGCAGGTTCTCGTCCACATTCAGCTCCAGAAACGTACTGATCTCCACCTGACTATCTACCTGATTCGCCATGGAGTTCACGTTGAGCACCAGCAGCATAAACACGCCAAGAATAAACAGAGAGACGATGATCGACATGACGGATGCCACTGACATCCAGCCATTGCGGAATACGTTCTTGAAGCCCTCCCGCAGATGCCGCAAGAGAGTACTAAAATTCATAACCGTACTCCCCTCTCATCTGATCCCGTACAATCTGTCCGCGTTCAATGGCGATAACCCGTTTACGCATCGTATTAACAATATCCTTGTTGTGCGTAGCCATCACAATTGTCGTTCCCCGGAAATTGATCTCGTCCAGCAGCTGCATAATGCCCCATGACGTCTCCGGGTCCAGATTCCCTGTAGGCTCGTCCGCAATAATCACCGAAGGATTGTTGACAATCGCACGTGCGATGGCAATCCGCTGCTGCTCTCCGCCGGAGAGCTGTGAAGGCTCACGATTAGCCTTGCTGCGCAAGCCTACCAGATCAAGCACTTCCATGACCCGTTTCTTGATATGCCGCTTGGGTGCTTCAATAACTTCCATTGCAAAAGCAACATTCTCAAAAGCGGTCATCTTCGGCAGCAAACGGAAATCCTGGAACACTACGCCGATGTTGCGGCGCACGTAAGGAATTTTGCGTGGTTTTAACTTGCCAATATTAAATCCGTTAATGGATATTTGCCCTTTGGTCGGCACTTCTTCTCTGTACATCAGCTTCATAAAAGTCGATTTGCCTGCACCGGATGGACCCACGATATAGACAAATTCATTGCGGTCGATCTTCACCGACACCCCTTGTAATGCGTGGGTCCCATTGGCGTAGGTCTTCCACACGTCCTGCATTTCTATCACATCATCACTTCCTGCTCACATAGTTAGCCATTATGATTTCGACACAATCCCGGCATTTCCTTTAAAAAGACCTGAAATTCATCAGGAAAAATCCACGGTTCCCCTCTTATGCTGGTGAAGCATGGATTCATATGAAGTTTATTGTAACAAATTTGTTACCTATTGAGTACCCGAAAGTTTTCCACCCCTGGATCATATAGATAGATAATGTTACGAATTCCGAAACAACAGAAGCCAAAAGGAGCGTTCGGTTATGAAAAAAATTCATGTTACGGTCATCGTCCTGTTCTCCCTGCTCTTGATCGGCTCCGCGTCCTATGGATTGCTCTATATGTACGTGAATCAGCCCAATTTGCCTAAAGGTGTGAAGGTCGGCGGCTGGGAAATGGATGGCAAACCACGCAAGGAAGTGCTGACAGAGCTGCGCATACGCATCCAGCAATTGCAGGACTGGCCTGTTACTCTTGAGATCGCTGAGCCAAGCCCGATCATAATGACATATGCCGCAGGCGAACTAGGGGTAAGCTACCACGCAAACAGCTTTGTTAATGCCCTTAAAGAGCTGGAGGAGGGCAATCTGTGGGAGCGCGCATACGCAAGGTATCAGTTTCCCGAAGTTTTCCCTTTGGATATGACCTATAATGAACCAACACTCAAGCAACTGCTTAGCCCTGCCTGGGAAAAAGAAACCTTCGGTTCCCCGACGGAAGCCGTGCGCCGCATCACCGATAATGATAAAGTACAGTACATTCCGGAGAAAAGCGTGCACCGGATTGATTGGAAAACCCTCTCTACCCTTTTGCAGACGAAGCTGCACCGGGAACTGAGCGATGTACATGAAGGCGCAAAGCCAGATCCCGTTCGCATTTCTTTACCCTTATACCTCCTGAAACCCGAGGTTACGATTGATTCATTGAAGCAGGAAGGCATCGACCGCAAAATCATTCAATTCTCCACGAGTCTGGGCAACAGCAGTAAAGGCCGGGTACATAATGTCAGCGCTGCGGCTCAAGCGATTAACGGCATGATTTTGCCGCCCGGAGGTGTGTTTGATTATGAGAAAGTCATTCGTAAAGCGGAGAAGGAATATGGCTTTCGAGAGGCTCCGGTCATCGTCAATGGACGACTTACACCGGGAATCGGCGGAGGGATCTGTCAGGTTTCCAGCACCGTATATAACGCTGCCCTGCTGACTGGACTGGATATTGTGGAGAGACGTAATCATTCGCTGCCGGTAAAATATATACCGAAGGGACTCGACGCCACCTTTGCGTCAGGAGCAATTAATTTCCGTTTCAAAAACAACACTGAAAAATCATTATTGATTCACGCGAAGGTGCAGGGCGGGCGCATGGTTGTGAAGTTTTTTGGCACATTTCCCGAGAATGTCAGCTATGCGCTGGAGTCCCGTACCATTGAAACGCTGAGCGTGCCCGTAAAATATGTATCCAGCAACGTGCTGCCCGATGGAGCCCAGCAGGTGCTTCAGAATGGACAGCCTGGTTATATTGTCGAGACGGTTCGCACCAAAAAAATTGATGGCAAGGTAGTCGAGTCCAAAACGATCTCACGTGACGTTTACAAAGCTCAAAGCCGGCTTATTGCGCGTTCAGGTCACATCAGCATGCCTGATCCGAAACAGCCTTCTGTAGTGGAGGACGGCATTCGTGAAAGTAATCAGCCTTAAAATTAGATGTACTACAAGTTAAACGAGAGAACTTTACACTTGGCACTCCGGGGTCAAAACAACTTCTGTCACTGTCCCTCCGGGTTTATATAAATGAAAAGTTTAATCTCAACTTATACAGGAGGACGAATTTTAAAGGAGGGCGAGCTGGCTTCGTTGGTTGTCAGCTGATTTGGAGGAAAAGCGGACAAATGGATGTGAACTTTCCCCCAAGCCAGCCGATATCAGGTGAGATGATCGCTCAGACCGCTAACGATTCCCAGAAACCTTATTCCGTGCAAAATGGGTCGTTTAAAAATGTAACGATTCGTAGAAACGCTATTTTGCTGGAAATCATGCAAAAGTGGCGGGAATGGCATCATTTTGACGAAATAACGTCTCGTAAAATCGTTAGAATTTCAGGACGGTCTAATTTGTATAAATAACGTTTCCTGGAATCGTTAGCGGCGAGGTCAGCAACTGCACTGCGTGCAGCTCCCAGCATGCAGTGCCCTGATTCATGACGAGGGTGTTCAGCCTATACGGAGTTTAGTTCAAGCCTGGTTGGAGTCAGGTTAAAGTGTGTGCAGGAGAAGGTTGCCGCGCAAGCTGCTGCTACAACCATGCCCATCACCCATCCAGCTCACAGCCAAAACCATTCCAACACGTAGCTACATCAGGTATACATTCAAAAAAGACACATTCTCATGCACTTTACAGCATACATGAGAATGTGTCTTTTCGGATGTGTCTTTTCAGGGTCTATGTTAATTCGTGATACATTTCCAAAAATTAAAGGTAAAGAGACTGGTGTGTGTCTGAAAAAGCTGAAGGCGTTGAATTTTCGTTCCAAGCCAGGAAGTTTCCGCAGGCATGCCAGAGCCCATCAACCGAAGGCTACACAGCAGAGGCGAAACGGTGGTACAAGATGCACTTCAGCGGGTCTCAAGACACGCCTAGTAAAGCTTGAAATGACTCCGCCTAATTCCTTGCTTTAATGCCCGGCTGTATACTCATGCTGCTCTTCGCCCACAACCATCTTCTCATTGCCCATGAAGAATGAAGCAAGCAGCGCAAGCGCCGCAGGAATTACAGCCCATGCAAACAGCTGCACAATGGAGGATGACAACGCGTGAGTAATTGCCTCCAGAACCTGCGCAGGAATTCCTTGGCGCAGTTCTGGTGATAACAGTGCGTGCGGGTCCGTCAGATCCATTCCGGCAGGCAGACCGCCAGCAGGCGCTCCAGCTGATGCGCCAGCCTCTCCGGCAGCACCAGCCACGCTGTCCGTCATTTTACGCGTGAACACCTGGCTCTGCACAATTCCGAATACCGTAATGCCCATCGTCATCCCGAGTGAACGCAGGAAATTCAGCGTAGAGCTTGCCGCTCCTCTTCTGCGAGGCTCAAATGCATTCATCGCTGCATTGCTCAGCACGGAGAACGATGAACCGACACCAAGGCCAATCATAACCATGTACACCCGAATGGTCCATAAGGAGGAATCCTCGTCCAATGTAGTCAGCAGGCCCAGACCCAGAACCAACAGTGCCAATGTAGGAATCATAATGTTGCGATACTTGGTTTTGGTCATAAGCACACCGCCCATGGAAGCCGTCACTACAGAACCCAGCATCATCGGCAGCAGGACAAGACCCGAGTTGGTCGCTTTGCCGCCGAGTACACCCTGGATGAAAATAGGGATATATACCGATGCCGTAATAAATGCAGCCCCGCTAAACATCGCAATAACATTGCTTGACCAGTACACCCGCTTGCGGAACATGCTGAACGAAATAATCGGCTCCTTCGCTTTGCTCTCAGCATACAGGAAGAGCAGTGCAAGCACGACGAATCCGGCAAATAACCCCAGAATCTGCGGGGAGTCCCAGGCATATGTTTTGCCGCCCAGCTCCAGTCCGAAGATCAGGCATACCACTGCTCCGATCAATGTCACAGCACCCATCCAGTCAATCTGCTGCGACTGATGCTGATGGGATTCCTTATAGAAAAATGCGATAAACAGGAAGGCGACCAAGCCAAGCGGAAGGTTAATGTAGAAGACCCATTCCCAGGTTGCATATTCTGTAATATATGCCCCAAGCAGCGGTCCAAACACGCTCGATAGTCCAAATACCGCACCAAACAATCCACCCAGCTTGCCTCGCGCTTCTGGTGCCACCACATCAAACATAATGGTAAAAGCAATCGGCACCAATGCTCCTGCCCCAATCCCCTGAATCGCTCTGTACATCGTGAGTTCCACAATGGATGTCGCCGTACCGCATAAAGCCGAACCCAGCATAAATACGATAATTCCGAATACAAAAAACTTCTTGCGTCCATACATATCGGACAGCTTGCCAAAGATGGGCATACCCGCCATCTCCGCTACCATATAAGCCGAGGTGACCCATACAAACTTGTCGAGTCCTCCGAGCTTGCCGACGATATCCCCCATCGCCGTAGCCACAATGGTATTATCCATTGAGGCCATTAATATGCTGAGCAGCAGCCCTGCCAGCACAAATCCAATTTTATTATTACGTGCAGCCATTGTTGTTAATCTCTCCATTCCCGTTCTATATCATATGACTGCATTAGTATATCCGAAAAGCAACGGCAAGCAATCAGTCCAAGGACCGATTGCTTTGTGGTAAAACCTTCTACCTGTGGAGGATAACTCGTCACCAGATAAATAGCCATTTAACTCTAGCAGTCCGCCCTCAGCCTCTAGCAGTGCAGCATCTAGATTAACTGGCTGTGTCCTACCTTTGCTTCAGGATCAACCGAAAGCTCGCCAGAATACTCTACGATGCGAATATTACAGCCGCGCCCGATATGAACCCTCGTGCCCCGAACCGTATCTGCTTCGGTATCCTCGAGCACAATTTCATCCCCTTCGATGAGCTGCGCCCGGAAGGAAGGTGCACCGCCCAGCCCAAGTGCTTTCCAGAAGCCGCTCCGTTCCTTGCGCCGAATATCGATACGCTCCCCGCCTACTTCTCTCGCGGAAGAAGACGTATATAAACGAATCTGCACACTGTCTGCATTAAGCAATCCGCCTACCTTGATATTGCCTTGAACGCTGATTACTTCACCCTGAACATCTCCATCAATTGTAGCCATACCGCCAATATCGATGCGTTCTCCATCCACTCTGCCGCGTACATTACATTTTCCGTTCACCGTTAATTCAGGCGTAGACAGGTCACCATTAATCGTGGTCATGCCATCAATCCGAACTCGGGAGCTGTCCAGTGCACCATTGATCGTACACATTCCGTTAACCGTAGTATGTTCAGCACGAGCCGGGCCATGAACCCCAAGCGTTCCATTCACATCAAGGGACTGAGTGCGCATCTCCCCCTCCACCTTGGCCATTCCGTTAACCGTTGTGCTTTCGGAGGTTAGGGAACCATAGATTTTCAGAGTTCCGTTAACGCTCAAGGAGAAACAATCCAGGTCTCCATCCAGTTTGGCCATACCGTCGATATTAACCCGGTGATAACTTCCCCCGGTCGTTTTGCGTGACCCTGTAACATTCAGATCGTTTCTCAAATGACGTTCTTCCATGCATAACTCCCCCTCAGCCCAATTTAAGTTTCAATTCTTCCATAAATGATGCCAGCGGAATGCGCAGTACCACTTTTACGCCTTGATCAAAATAAAGCTCTGCTCCCGCGCCCACCAGCATGAAGGCAGGTACGCCCATCTTGCGAATCAGCAGCAGTTCGCTCGCACGGTCACGGAAGCGATAGTAATGTTCAGACATCACATCAATCAGCAGCATGCCTTCCTGTTGGGTAATGTCTCCGCTCAGCAGCAGCTTCTCAAGCACATACAGCATCATAATCTGTTCCAGGCCATATAATGACTGCTGCCGTCCGGTTTCGTTTAACAAATCCAGCGAAGATAATGAAACAATGTTTCGATCCAGCAGCTGCTGGTCAGACATCTCCACCTCACCGAGTGTTGGCGAGAATACATCAGCCAGTTCATCCAGCGATAATCCGTCTTTCATATGAATGATCTTGTCAATTCGCTGTAAAATCTGTTGTTTCGGAAAGAACGTTTCTTGGCCCGTAAACGAAGACTTCCGAATAAACCATTCCTCGGGAATGAGGTTTTTCCGTTTCCAGCGATACAATTGACCATATGAAATGCCTGTCAGATCAAGCAGTTCTTTTTTGGAGATCAAATCATCCGTCATATCCGGACCCCCTTTTCACAAAAATAGTGTAACAAAACATTGTTACGTTGTAAAACAAAATGATTGAATGCGTTTTCGAAAATGTCATTGAATTCGCTATATTTTAGTTATAACCTTTGATTACAGGCTAATCTTCAATAATGAAAGGGGTTACTTTTTTAATGGCACTCATCAAATGTGAATTTTATTCGGACACGCTCGGACTAAGCACCAGTATGCATGTGATTCTGCCTCAGCAAACCCATAGTCAGATCGGCATGCACAATGTCACCGGTTCTGGTCTGCACCCTACCCTGTATTTGCTTCACGGTCTGTCTGATGACGACTCCATCTGGCTTCGCCGTACATCGATCGAACGTTACGTTGCCTCTCTTGGCATTGCTGTCGTTATGCCTCAGGTTCACCGCAGCTTCTATACCGATATGGCCGAGGGAGGACGATACTGGACCTTCATCAGCGAGGAATTGCCCGCACTTGCCCGCTCCTTCTTCCCGTTGTCTCCTCAAAGAGAAGATAACTTTGTCGCCGGACTGTCGATGGGCGGATATGGAGCTTTCAAGCTGGCTCTTCGCAAACCGGATCAATATGCCGCTGCCGCAAGCCTCTCAGGTGCTCTGGACATGGCTGCTCATATGAACAACGAAGCACCTTCGGCCTTACAGCGGGCCGAGCTGTTACGTATCTTCGGACCCGAATTTGCCGGTTCGGATAACGATCTGATTCATCTGCTCAAGGAAAGCAAAAACAGTCAGGACCCACGCCCTCTCCTTTATCAATGCTGCGGAACAGAGGACTTTTTATATGAAGAGAATCAGACATTCCGCAAAGCCTGCGCAGAGACCGATTTCGAGTTAACTTACGAGGAAGAGCCAGGCGAGCATGAATGGGGATATTGGGATATGAAGATTCAGGATGTATTGAAGTGGCTGCCGCTGCCTAAACAGGGCTAAAGAACCGCCACAACCCCGACTTAAGATTCAACAAAACAGGCCTGGGATCAAGCTGTATTCCATGGGTTAGTGTCATGTCGTTCTTGACGATGACCATCCTTGGAGGCAGCTCTTCCCGGCCTGTTTTTTTATCCGAATCTGTATATTCCCACTATGTTAACCAATCCGATTTCCCCTCTTCTGGCAGCAAAGCTTTAATTCGAAAAGCCATTCGAAGGCGCAGCGTTTCTTCCGGGTCCTTCAGACTGCGGCCAATAATCTCCTCACATTTTTCCAACCGATAAATGACTGTATTGCGATGAATGTACAGCCTTTTTGCCGTCTCGGCAAAATGACAGTGCGTTTCCAGATAGACAGACAGGGTATGGAGCAGCATCTTGTGGTCCTTGAGCGTTTCATCTTCAAAGCCCTGCATCGTATCCATATAAAACTTTCGCAGATGCTCTTGGGGGATCAGACGCAGAATTTCCGGCACCTCCTTGGGCTGGTATAGCTCTATAAAACGTTTCTTTCCCGTAATGCCTCCGAAATAGAGCGCTTCATTCGCTTCTTTGTAGGACAAAGGAATCTGGGGCAGCGACTGGGCGTAACTGCTGAAGCCAAAGGACATGTCCGACTCGTAATATGCTGCAATTTTGCTCTGCAAACGTTCCAGCAGCTCAATGAAGAAAGGCTGGATTACTTTCCATTCCTCGGTCAGCTGCATCAGTAAAATGTAGGATTGATCGTAGGTATACACATGGATCGGATAACGAAACTGAGCCACTTCTCCTTCAAGATACTCAGCGATCTGATCCTGCTCCGCCTTGTACTGCAGAAACGAAGTCGTTCGATCCTTATTGTTCAGCTTGCCGACTGCACAAATATATCGTTGGTCATTAGACAGCCCAAACTCCCGTCCCCGACTGGCAATCTCTTCACTGCTGGAGAATACACCCCCAATGAAATTCGAAAAAAATTCATTCTGGATGCGGCGACGATTCTGCTTCAGGGCATTGTCCTTCATTAATTCAAACGCAATAACGTTGGTCGCTTGTTCAATGGTCAGGATACTCGAACGTTCAGAGGGCGGCACAAAACCTGTAATACAGAGGTAGTGCAATTGTCTATGCGTATAAACAGGAAACAGCGTTAACGTCTCACCTTTCTCTCCTAACAAGGAAAACGCCGAGAAGGTGGAAGTCGGCAGGTAGAAACGCATGCCTGCGGATAAAATTTCCTCTAGCTGCGAAGTCGTTCGGGGTGACAAGCGACCAAAGACAGGCTGCAAATAGGGGCCCAGCAGAATGACAGGCAATTTTAGCAAGGAGGACAGCTGATCTAACAACTTGGGAACACCCTGGCCGCTCATAATCTGCTGCGTGAACTGTCTGTGGGTTTGTATCGCATGATGCAGCTGTGCCGTCTGTACATCGAGAATATGATTAAGCGCCTTATTGACAAGATCGCCAAGCGAAGGCTCCACGGGCAGCTCCAAGAGAGGCAGATGCAGTTCGTCAGCCAGTTGAACGGCTGATTCAGGTATGCTACCAAGAAATCTTTTGCTTTTGATGCCCAGTCCCGCGCATTCCTGACGGCCCATCTCCCGAATCAGTTCTAACAAAGCTGGCAGATCATCCTTGAAGTGAAAAGCCGTTGTGATCAACAATTCACTCCTTTTCAGATAAGGAATAATATCAGGAGCATCCATCATATTTACCGTATGAACTTCCCTGTTTAAACCCAGCTCACCCCCCACAATGGTTGTCCCGTTGAATATGGGCAGCTTTAGCAGGTCATTTATTTTCATCTTCCCCACCCCTATGGTTAACATGCACAATGAATTGAATGATTCTTCTACATTTTCGTGAATGATTTCTATTATTTTTTATTTTACGATTAATTACACGCAATGCCAAGTCAATTAATATAACATCAATTGGAAAGCTTGCACTGCCGGAATGGGGGTTATTGCATTTGATGATTAAACAATTGAAACCATCTGCCTTATCTGCGCAGATTGAAGACATGGTTGAATGGCTGGCCTCATACGGATTAGAACAAAGCGGTGGCGTAACCCGTTTACTCTATGACCAAGCTTGGAGTTCAGCTCAGAAGGCAATCCAGGCGAAAATAGAACAGCTCGGACTTACGGCATGTTACGACGATGTCGGCAATTTATTTGGCCGGCTTGCCGGAAAAGATCCTGAAGCCAAGGTTATATTAACCGGCTCTCATATTGATACCGTTACAGGTGGCGGCAAATACGACGGAGCGTTCGGAATTGTCGCTTCACTCCTTGCCGTGGAATATTTACTGACGCATCACGGTCAACCACTCAAACCGATTGAGATTGTATCACTGTGTGAAGAAGAGGGAAGCCGTTTCCCCATGACGTACTGGGGTTCAGGGAATATAACAGGAGTAAAGGATCGGGATACCATCCATAACGTCAAAGATGCAAATGGAATATCACTTGAGCAGGCGATGCGGGATGCAGGGTTTGGATCAGGCCTTCATTCGCCCCCCAAGCGTACGGACCTTGAATGCTTCATCGAATTACACATCGAGCAAGGTGAGGTGCTTGAACGCAAGGGGAAATCCATCGGGATCGTCAGCCACATCGTCGGGCAGCGCCGCTATAACATTACGGTGTACGGCGAGAGCAATCACGCGGGAACAACACCTATGCAATGGCGCCAGGATGCGATGTTCACCGCCGCCGAAATGATTCGCCTTTTGACGCATCGCGCCAAAGCGGACATGAGCGGACTTGTGGCTACTGTCGGACATATGGAGGTCAAGCCGAATGTAGGCAACGTTATCGCACGCGAGGTTACCTTCAGTCTGGATGTACGCCACAGTGATGCGGGTACCATTGAGCAATTTTGCGAGACATGCTTTCGTGAATTCGAGACAATCGCGGCGGAACACGGGACACGACTCATGTATCATAAATGGATGGACGAACCGCCGGTCGCGATGGATCACACGTTGAACGAGGCGGCTGAAGACATCCTGAGGCGCGAGGGAATCTCTTATAAACGGATGACCAGCGGCGCAGGACACGACTCACAGATCTTCGGAACCTATTGTCCGACAGCTCTGCTGTTTGTACCCAGTCGGGGCGGAATCAGTCATTCCCCCGCTGAATTTACCCACACGGAAGATTTGCAGCGCGGTGTACTCCTGCTCATCGACCTGTTATATAAGCTGGCATATTGAATGAACAATCAGGAGGCGATTACGAGATGACACAGTATCGGGAAATTAATGCACCTTTGAGAACGATTATGACACCCGGCCCCGTTGAGGTGGACCCTAGAGTTCTTCGAGCCATGAGCACCCCTGTTTTGGGTCAATTTGATCCGGAATTCACCCGCATGATGAATGAAACGATGGATATGCTGCGGCAAACATTCCAAACGACAAACCAATGGGCTTTCCCCGTAGACGGCACTTCACGTTCAGGCCTGGAAGCCGTGTTATGCAGTCTGATTGAGCCTGGCGACAAAGTGCTTGTACCCATTTTCGGACGCTTCGGACATCTGCTGACCGAAATCGCCGAGAGACAAGGTGCCGAGCTCCACCTGATGGAATGTCCATGGGGACAAGTATTCGACCAGCAAGCGGTGATCGACGAAGTGAAACGGGTTCAGCCGAAAATACTGGCAATCGTGCACGGCGAAACATCCACAGGCTGCATGCAGCCATTAGACCTGATCGGTCCAGCCTGCCGGGAGCTTGGTGTACTCACGGTAGTGGACACCGTCGCTTCCATTGGAGGCACCCCGGTCAAAGTGGACGAATGGCAGCTGGATGCGGTGATTGGCGGAACCCAGAAGTGTATCTCTGTTCCTTCCGGCATGGCGCCGGTCACCTACAACGAGCGGGTGGAACGTATTTTGACGAGCCGGAAAAAGGTTGAACGCGGCGTTGCACTGGATAGCGATCGCCGGGATGTCGCACATCCGATCCGCAGCAATTATTTTGATCTCAGTCAGCTGCAGGACTACTGGGGACCGCGCCGTTTGAATCATCACACCGAGGCAACCTCCATGCTCTATGCACTGCGCGAAGGTCTGCGTATCCTGCTTGAGGAAGGACTCGAAGCACGTTTCGCTCGCCACAAACTGCATGAACAAGCACTAATGGCCGGCATACGCGGTATGGGACTCGAGCTATTCAACGATGTGGCATGGAAGCTTCCAGTCGTAACCTGTGTAAAAATTCCGGCAGGTGTTGATGGCGAGGCTGTGCGTACCACTCTTCTGAAGCAGTTTGGCATTGAGATCGCCAGCTCGTTCGGTCCATTGCATGGGCAAATCTGGCGAATTGGAACGATGGGCTACAGCTGCCGGAAGGAAAATGTACTCTTCGTCCTTGCCGCACTGGAAGCCGTGCTTATTCGGAATCAAGCTCCAATTGTCATCGGGCGCGGCGTGCAGGAAGCTCTGGACGTTTACGAACATGCTGATTCCTTATGTTAAATATGATCACTAAGGCCGCTAACGATTCCCAGAAGTCTTATTCCGTGTAAAAAGAGTTGTTTGAAAATGTAACGATTCGCAGAAACGCTATTTCGCTGGAAATCATCTAAAAGTGGAGAAAATGGCATCATTTTATCAAAATAGCGTCTCGTGAAATCGTTAGAATTTCAGTATGGTCTAATTCGTATAAATAACGTTTCTTGGAATCGTTAGCGTGATCAGCAACGTAGAGGGAGTGTAGTTAAGGCTGGCTGGAGATTGCAGTATAAAAGATTAGGTCAATCTATATGCCCCGCTAATAAACCTTGTAATGGTGCAGGTAAGAAGGATTCCGGGAATTACCGGAATCCTTTTATATCATGGAGCGAATCAACGATGCAAAGATGCAACGATGCAGTGAATCTATGAAAAATGGATTCGGTAATCCCGCAGGCTGCTGACTCGACTCCGCAATGCAGACGTTTCAACAATTAACTTTGCATTCAGATGGGCAGAACTCCTTATCCATTTAGATATAATCGATCTTTAATATTCATTTGAATACACAGACATTTTTATATATGTATTTTTGATATACTGGCTTCTATATGCAGACATTCAGGTTTCTTATAGAGGTACGTTAATGTTCTGTAACTACACACGCTCAACTTATCAACGAAGCGTTAAACGGAAGGTGACACATGGTTCATATCCACTGGCTGCGCTCCGGACTGGCCGGACTGCAGTGGCTTTTCTTTTTATTTACCAATACAGTCGTTATCCCCATTACCGTTGGAGCTGCATTTTCGTTGCCCCAAGACAACATTCAATTCCTGATCCAATGCTCATTTGTACTCACAGGATTGGCCTGCGCTGCCCAGGCAGCATTCGGACATAAAAGAGCTGTCATGGAGGGTCAGTCAGGGTTATGGTGGGGTGTTATTCTGAGTCTTGCAGCCGCCGCTCCCTCACTGGGCATATCACTAACCCAGCTTGGAGGCAGTCTGGCTGTCGGAATAATGATCTCGGGCGCGATCACAATTCTCATCGGTTTATGCAATCTGGCTGAGCCATTTTCGAAGCTGTTTACGCCGGGCGTGATGGCTGTGTTCATGTTTCTGCTCGCCTGTCGGTTGAATATCATTTTTCTCGAAGGCATGCTCGGTATTTCGTCAGGTTCATCTGCTGAAGGCAAAGTGATCCAGCCGCTCGTCTTTCTTCTGGCTGCAGCTGTAGCCATCTTTGTTGTTGTCCTGTCCGTGAAAGCGCGACCAGCCATCGGACAGTACGCCTTGTTAATTGGCATTTTGGGCGGATGGATACTGCACATTTCTATCTTCGGCAGCACAAGCGAAGCATCAAACGTCAGCACTGCGGGAACAGGCTGGTTTCCGCTCGGAGCCCCCTCGGACGGACTGAACGCAGGTGTAGTGACTATTGCAATCATTACCGGCCTGATTAACACCTCGAATACGTTCGGGGCCCTGAAGGGCACAGATCAGCTATATGAACGGGAAACGTCTGGTCATCAATATAAACGATCCTTTACAATAAGTGGTGTACTTGCGGTGATCTCCGGTTTGCTGGGGCTGGTGCCCTATGCCCCTTATGTCTCATCCATCGGATTTCTCCAGCAGACCCGCATCCGTGATCGCATGCCGCTTGTCATTGGCGGTCTGCTGTTCGCAGCGATCGGGCTGGTCCCGGCCATCAGCAATGTGCTGACCACACTGCCGCTCAGTATCGGAAGTGCCGTACTGTTCGTAACATACCTGCGACTGTTAGGCTCCTCGCTGCAGTATTTCGGACGCATTCATATGAATGCAGCGAACCTGTATCGGACAGCCGCACCGTTATTCACAGGCATTATCGTTATGGGCTTGCCATCTGACGCTTTCGTTTCACTGCCTCCTTTGTTACGCCCCCTGCTTGGCAACGGGCTATTAGTAGGCATATTACTTGCATTGTTATTAAATCAAGTTCTCTCCAGCTCTCCCCGGAGTATGCTGAATCCAAGTATGAATACGAAAGGAGAACAACCATGAGCGTTTATGACGAGAATCAATCCGAGGTTTTGCTGCCACATTCAAATAAAACAGGGCACACTTCCCCGTCTGACCGTTGGGGAGCGTATGTAAATGCCGGGTTAAGACTGCCTGCCATGCAGTCCGGCCCGCTCAGCGGACTGGCTTTTGCCGTGAAGGATGTCTTCGACATCAAGGGTAACACCAGCGGGGCAGGCAACCCGGATTGGCTGCGCACACATCTTCCGGCAGAATCCACCGCTCCGGCACTGCTCGCCTTATTGCAGAGCGGCGCTGCGCTTGAAGGTACAACACAGACGGACGAGTTGATGTACAGCCTGAACGGGGAAAATGCCCATTACGGAACCCCGATCAATCCTGTTGCTCCTGATCGAATCCCGGGCGGATCATCCAGCGGTTCAGCTGTTGCAGCGGCAGCCGGACTGGTTGATTTCGCCATTGGCACCGATACCGGCGGTTCTATACGCATCCCATCTTCCTATTGTGGTCTATATGGCTTTCGTCCGACACACGGGGCTGTTTCCACAGAAGGCCTCATCCCGCTTGCCCACAGCTTTGATACCGTTGGCTGGATGAGCCGGGATGTCAACATTTTACTCAAGACAGGTCGTGTCCTGTTAAAAGAAAACCTCGCAGCTCCTGAAGACGCAGCAGCACTTCAGACCGATATCAGAAACGATGCACAGCACCCGTCTGACCTTGATTTTTCACCTTTCACCCACTATTATATCGCGGCAGAAGCGTGGAACTTGCCAGAAGCAGCAGACCGCTCCCTTCTACTTTCGAGATTGCATCAGCTTCCGGGTTGGCAGCCGGATCACACAACTACAATACAGCTAACAGAACCCGGCGAAAGCTTGGCAGACTGGTCAGCAGCCTTCCGTGTTCTTCAGGGGCTGGAAATTGCGCAAGAACATGGCGAATGGATTGCCAAGGAGCAGCCCACATTCGGCCCAGGTATCGCAGAACGCTTCGCATGGGCCGGGCAACTGGAACAGTCTGCAAGCACTGAAGAAGCGAACCTTCGCGCTCGTGTCAAACAAACACTGGTGGATCTGCTGGGAGAACAAGGATTGCTCGCGATTCCAACCGCACCCGGGCCGGCGCCCCTCCTTGGCCTGGAAGGTTCCGAAGCCGAAGCTTACCGCGCCAAAACGATGCAGCTCTCTTGTATTGCCGGGCTTTCCGGCCTGCCTCAGATTACTGTGCCCGTCCTTCGACCGGATGGACTGCCTATCGGCTTATCATTCATTGGCGGTACACATACAGACCTGAGACTCCTGCAATGGGCAGCCAAGCATTTTACAGAAGAGGTGTGCAGATGAAACTGGTAACGATTGAACACGAAGGCCGGGAGCAGGTTGCTTTCTGGACCGAACGCGGCGTTATCCCGATGACTTGGCTGAATGATCAAGCAGGCACAGACTGGAACACTGAACTTTTCGCCTTACTGCAACACAATCAGTTCACCGAGCTTCGTGACTGGTATGACAATCAGGGTCAGGAGAAACTCTCCTCTCTGCCTTATCTTCCAGCGAATGAAGCAACCTATCGCGCACTGTATCGCAGACCAAGAAAAATCATCGGGGTTGGCCTGAACTATCGAGAAAAGGCGATCGAGCTCGCTGGACGGGCAGCCGAGGAAGAACCTGTGATCTTCATTAAACCGGATTCGACATTGATTGGTCCCGGGGAATCGATCCGATTGCCGGGCGAAGCAGGTCAGGTTACGGCCGAAGCTGAGCTCGCCCTGGTCATTGGACAAACATGCAAAAACATTCAGGAAGAACAGGCCATGAGTGTCGTGGCCGGTTTTACAACGTCTCTTGATATGACCGCCAAGGACATTCACGCACGCAACCCGCGATTCATGCAGCGCGCCAAGAGCTTTGATACCTTCCTGAGCCTTGGCCCCTCCATCTCCACGCCTGACGAATACAGCAATCTGGAGGCTCTTGAGATTAAGACAGTGCACAACGGGCTTGTTGCGCACAGCAATACGGTTAGCAGCATGATCTTTTCTCCTGCCTACTTGATCGCTTTCCTCTCCGATGTAATGACACTGCATGCAGGAGATATCATTTTGACAGGAACTCCGGGTTCAGTCCCTATTCAACCGGGCGATACAACAGGCTGCGAAATTGCAGGACTCATGCAGCTAAACAATGTGGTTGAGGGCTAAACCCGAACATTCACAGGCATCTTTTACAACAAATTACGCTTTTAACACCCCCACTCCTCTAAAATAACATCATATGTCATATTTTTTCATGCAAATTCAACAGAAATTTAGATGATAATCTACGTTTTTGTCAATGAAATGTGCAATCAAGCTGATAAAATAAGATATATGAAGTTTAGGTAAGGAAACATAACACATTAAAGTTATTATACCTTACATTTTTTTCGATCATTCATGGTGTGGATGCAGACTGTACGAATCACTCGTAACCTCGACATCGTTCAGCCTCTGCATGCCCCATATTAAAGAGGAGTGGGGAAGTTATGTCTACCAATTTAGCAGGACAATCACTGGAGCAGGCACAGCTGCATGAAGAAATCAGCATGGATGACTCCCTGAAGCCCAAACGTGAGAGTGATCGAACGATGGGGCCCGTACCTTATATGTTCATGTGGATCGGGGATGGTGTAAATCTCGGTAACATGACACTCGGAGCAAGCCTGATCGTTGCCGGAGTTGCTACGCTTAATGTGTTTCAGACATTTATAGCAGCGATGATTGCCATCGGCATCATTTCCTTGATCTTTGCGATCAATGACCGCTTCGGTTATCGGACAGGCATTCCCTATGTTGTTCAGCTGCGCATGTCCTTTGGTATTAAGGGAGCCATTATCTCCTCCTTCCTTCGCGGTGTACCGGCAATCGTCTGGTACGGTTTCCAGAGCTGGGTCGGAGCAACAGCACTGAATGAAATCGTCAAGGTGTTCAGCGGTGGCAGCTTCGATAGTATTCCAATCTGTTTCGTACTGCTTCAGGCTGTTCAAATCGTCCTGTCCATGTACGGATTCCATGCCATCAAGTGGGTGGAAACTCTCGCTTCCGTTGTAATCATGCTGGCACTGGTTTATGTGTTCGGCCTCCTGCTTAACTCCCACAGTGCAGCAATCAGCCAAAACTGGGTGAATGCCAAAGGCACATGGGGACTTCCCTTCTTCGGCTTTATCATGGTGTTCCTGGGCAATTATGCAGCCATTTTCCTGAGCGCAGGTGATTATTCCCGCGAGCTGAAAAGCGGCATCAGTGACAAAAAGCGCAGTATGCTCTACTTCTTGCCTATCGTGATCGCCTACGGTTTCGTGCTGACCATTGGAGCAATGATGGCCGCAGCAACAGGCATATCCAATCCTGTCAAAGCCTTCGCTGTCATTGTAGACAACTCGTACATCACCGTATTCGTATCTGCCTTCATCGTCATTGGCGCAGTTGCTGTCAACATGGTCGCTAATATCGTGCCACCCGCTTATGTCATCTCACTGGTTACCAAGCTGAAATACAAAGCAGCAGTAATCATCACCGGCCTGCTTGCACTTTGTTCCTTCCCATGGGTACTTGTACAGGATTCCTCCGCTCAAGGCTTGAACACGTTCATCCTGATCTATTCTGCCTTCCTTGGCCCGATTGTAGCGATCATGCTGGTCGAATACTACATTTTGCGAAAACAAAAGGTGGATACCGCTGAGCTGTACATGGATAACGGTATATTCAAAGGGTATAACCCCAGCGCTCTTTTAGCGATGGTAATTGGAGCTGGCGCTGCCTTCCTGCTCGTAGATATCGGCTGGATCATCGGATTTATAACAGCAGGCACAGCCTATTTGCTGCTAAGCAAGTTTGCTTTTAAAGGCTCATCCTTCAAAAAAGGAACCATCTACGAGTAAACAGACCTGAATCAGCGTAGCAAGACATACAATTATCAACGATGGAAGAGGAGAGAGGTATATGGAACGTTATGATCTGATCATACGCGGCGGCAGTGTGGTACTGCCGGAAGGTGTCACAAACGTAGATATCGGCGTGAGGGATGGCAAAATTGCAGCAATCGCTGCTGCTCTGGAAGGAGAAGCCGCACAAGAATGGGATGCTGCAGGGCATCATGTGCTTCCAGGCATGATTGATGTGCACGTGCATTTCAGCGAACCCGGACGCGAGCATTGGGAAGGTTTCACCACCGGTTCAGCGATGATGGCCGCTGGCGGCTGTACCACCTTTTTCGATATGCCGCTTAACGGAATCCCATCTACGGTAACACAAGAGGCATTGCTGGACAAAGCACGGATCGGTACAGAAAAATCATTCGTCGATTTCGGTCTCTGGGGCGGGCTTGTACCGGGCAACGAGGAAGATTTGCAGCCCTTAGCCGAATCTGGAGTCATTGGATTCAAAGCATTTCTCTCTACCACAGGCAACAAAGAGTTTGAAGCGGTAGATGATATGACCCTTCTTGCGGGCATGAAAAAGATTGCGGCTCTCGGCAAAATTCTGGCTCTCCATTCCGAAAGCGCGGCGATCACCAACTGGCTGAAAGCGGAGAAGGAAGCCGCCGGGCTGGTCAGTGCCGATGATTATCTGGAGACACGGCCAATTGTTGCGGAAGTTGAGGCGGTTGAACGAGCACTCTATTATTCAGAAATTACAGGCTGTGCCCTGCATTTTGTGCACATCAGCTCCGCCGCAGCGGTAGCCAGAATCGAAGCAGCCAAAGCACGCGGCATGAACGTAACAGTCGAAACGTGTCCGCATTACCTGCTGTTCAACCATGACAGCCTGCGTGAAAAAGGTACCATTGCCAAATGTGCACCTCCACTGCGGGAAGCGGATGAACAGCAGCGGCTGATCTCCCTTCTGCTTGAGGGCCGATTCGATATGCTTTCTTCAGACCATTCACCTTGTCCTTACGAGATGAAGGACCCGAAAGATTATAATCTTTTTCAAGCATGGGGCGGCATTAGCGGCGGACAATTCACACTGCTCTCCGCTCTCGAACTTGCAATTGCACACAACGTTCCACTTGAAAAGGTCGCTGCCTGGACAGCCTCGAATCCGGCAGAACGCTTTGGTCTTGCAGACCGCAAAGGCAGGATCGCCGTTGGCATGGATGCAGACCTTGCCCTCGTACAGCTGCATCAGCCCTTTACTGTAACGGAAGAAAACTACTACGCGAAGCATAAGCAAAGCCTTTATATCGGTCATACCTTCCCGTCCAGCGTGGCCGGTACGATTGTCCGCGGACATGTCGTTGTTCAGGACGGCAGGGTACTCACTTCTACAGCTCCTGAAGGCGGCTGGCAGAAGCCCTGAGATTGCGTGCACATCAACCTGAATTCAATTGCACTCAACCTTAGATCACGTGACACAAAAAAAGAAGCATGTCAGAGAATACTTTTCTCGAACATGCTTCTTTTGGTATGCTTCTTTTGGTATGCTTCTTTTGGTATGTTTCTTATCGTATCTATTTGGACCCTGGTCAGGTGCAGCTTAATGGTTAACCTCTGTTTTCAATCCACTGCTCTGTTGCTCCGAGCACCTTCTCGCTGCGAGCAATCGCCTCGGCCACTTGACCTGAAGCCGTGCCACCGTATACATTACGGGCGTTGACTACCGCTTCCGGCTGCAGTACATCGTAGATGCGATCATCAAACAGCGGTGAGAATTGCTTGAATTCATCAATCGTCAGATCAAGCAAATATTTGCCGTTCTGGATACAATACAGCACCGTTTTACCAATCACCTCATGCGCTTGACGGAAAGGCAACCCCTCACCTACGAGGAAATCAGCGATATCTGTTGCATTCGAGAAGTCCTGATTCACGGCTTGACGCATGCGATCCTTGTTGACCTTCATTGTAGCAATCATCGGAGCGAACAGCTGAAGCGCTCCTTCCAATGTAGCTACGGTATCAAACATGCCTTCTTTGTCTTCCTGCATATCTTTGTTGTATGCCAGCGGGAGAGATTTCAGCACCGTCAGCAATCCGATCAGATTGCCGTATACCCGTCCTGTTTTACCACGAACAAGCTCAGGCACGTCCGGATTTTTCTTCTGCGGCATGATACTGCTGCCTGTGCAGAACGCATCATCCAGCTCAACAAAACCAAACTCCGTACTGCTCCACAGCACCAGTTCTTCACTCAAACGGGACAAGTGAGTCATAATCAGCGAAGCGTCTGCCAGAAACTCCACGATGAAGTCACGGTCACTTACCGCATCCAGACTGTTCTCATATACACCATCGAAGCCAAGCTGCTCTGCCACAAAATGACGATCAATCGGGAACGTTGTTCCTGCAAGCGCCCCTGCCCCCAGCGGAAGCACATTAATGCGTTTGTAGCTGTCCATCAGACGTTCAGCATCACGCTGGAACATTGATACGTAAGCCATCAGGTGATGTGCAAACAGAATCGGCTGTGCGCGCTGCAAATGAGTATAGCCCGGTACAATCGTATCCAAGTTATCCTTGGCTTGTCCGATCAGCGCCTCCTGCAGCGCATGCAGCATGCCAACAAAGCCGACTACACGCTCACGCAGATACAAGTGCATATCTGTTGCGACCTGATCGTTCCGGCTGCGGCCTGTATGCAGTTTTCCGCCGACAGGACCAATCGTTTCAATCAGGTTTTTCTCAATGTTCATGTGGATGTCTTCATCGGATACCGAAAACTCCACCTCACCTGCACGGATTTTATGCAGAACGGTAATCAGGCCTTCTTTGATCGTTTCTACATCTTCCGCAGGCAAAATACCGCATTTTCCCAGCATCGTTACATGGGCCAAACTGCCTTGAATATCTTCTTCTGCCAACGCTTTGTCAAAGTTGATCGATGCCGTGTATTCCTCAACCAGATGGTTGGTTTGCTTTGTGAAACGTCCTCCCCACAGCTTGCTCACAGTGAGTATCCCCTTTCGCTCATGGACAAAGCCGCCCCTGCCAGAATGTGCAAGAACGGCCCGCCTTGTCAGTAAAATAATTATAAGTTAGCGTGAACACACGCTATACATTATTTTTTGTTTTGCTCCACACCGGAATGTACTTTCAAGCGCAGTGCGTTCAGGCGGATAAAGCCCGTTGCATCGCCTTGATCATACGCCTCCGATGGATCAGCTTCCATTGTAGCAATGTCCGGGTTGTACAGGCTGACAGGGCTTTTCACTCCTGCGCCAATGACGTTGCCTTTGTACAGCTTCACACGAACCGTACCCGTTACGTTCTTCTGACTTTCGGTCACCAGCGCTTGCAGTGCCAGACGTTCAGGTGCGAACCAGAATCCGTTGTATACGAGTGTGCTGTAACGTGTGATCAGGCTGTCACGCAGGTTCATCACTTCACGGTCCATCGTAATGGATTCCATTTTGCGATGTGCTGTGAACAGGATCGTTCCCCCTGGTGTTTCGTATACGCCGCGGCTTTTCATGCCGACAAAACGGTTCTCTACCATGTCCACACGACCGATGCCGTGTTTGCCGCCCAGTTCATTCAGCTGCTCCATCACTTGCAGCGGGCTTAGACGCTCGCCGTTCAGGGCAACACAGTTGCCTTGCTCGAACTCCAGTTCGAGGTACTCCGGTTGATCCGGTGCATCCTCAGGTGCGCTGCTCAGCAGGAACATGTCTTTGTTCTCATCCGCGCTCGGATCGAACCAAGGATCTTCCAGCACACCGCTCTCATAGCTGATATGCAGCAGGTTGCGGTCCGTGGAGTAAGGCTTCGCCGCAGAAGCTGTAACCGGGATGCCATGCTTTTCAGCATAAGCAATCATCTCGGCACGTCCCGGGAACTGGTTGCGGAACTCTTCCAGACGCCAAGGCGCAATCACTTGAATATCCGGCGTGAGCGCAGCGGCGTTCAGCTCAAAACGAACCTGGTCATTCCCTTTCCCCGTAGCGCCGTGAGCAATCGCTGTAGCGCCTTCTGCACGAGCGATATCCACCATACGTTTAGCAATAAGTGGACGTGCGATGCTTGTACCGAGCAGGTATTGGCCTTCATAGAGGGCGCCTGCCTGGAACATAGGGTAGATGAAATCTTTCGCGAACTCGTCGCGCAGATCGTCGATGTATACTTTGGAAGCGCCCGTAGCCAGTGCTTTTTCCTCCAAGCCATCCAGCTCATCCTTCTGACCGATATCCGCTGTAAAAGCGATGATCTCTGCATCATAGGTTTCTTTCAGCCATTTCAAAATTACAGATGTGTCCAGTCCGCCGGAATAGGCGAGTACGATTTTTTCCTTAGCCATGTGATATGGTCCTCCCCAAGATCAATTACGATATTTCATCTATCATCGCCAAATTGGCGTGTAAAATCAACCCATGATCGCAAACTGCGATTATTCGCTCATCAATGCAGCCATCAATGCCTTCTGTGCATGCAGACGGTTCTCTGCTTGATCAAAGATCAAGGAGTTCGGGCCGTCGATAACTCCTGCGCTCACTTCTTCGCCGCGGTGTGCTGGCAGACAATGCAGGAACATGAAGTCCGGCTTTGCACCTTTCATCAATTCCTCATCAACCTGATAAGCCGCAAATGCCTGCTCCCGAATCTTCTGCTCTTCCTCAAAGCCCATGCTTGCCCATACATCGGTATACACGATATCGGCATCTTTCACCGCATCCTGTGCACTGTACGTTACGAGCACTTCCGATCCGCTCTCCTTCGCGATTGCACGCGCCTGCTCAACCACAGCACTGTCAGGCTCATATCCTTCCGGCGTTGCTACGGCAACATGCATGCCCATTTTCGCCGCACCCAGCATCAAGGAGTGTGCCATGTTGTTGCCATCGCCAACATAAGCCATCTTCAGACCAGCCAGTTTACCTTTATGCTCAAGCACCGTCTGGAAATCCGCCAGCACCTGGCACGGATGCGCCGCATCGCTCAGGCCGTTAATGACGGGAACATCTGCATGCTCTGCCAGTTCAATCACATTATGATGTCCAAACGTACGGATCATGATGCCGTCAAGATAACGGGACAGCACTTTCGCTGTATCATGTGTCGTTTCACCGCGTCCCAGCTGAATGTCATTTTTGCTCAGGAACAGCGCGTGCCCACCGAGTTGGAACATGCCGACTTCAAAGGATACACGTGTACGTGTAGATGATTTTTCAAAAATAAGTCCGATCGTTTTGCCTTTCAACGGTTGAAACGGAACACCGCTTTTTTGCTTGCCTTTGATCTCGATCGCAAGGTCCAGCAGGTAACGAATTTCCTCTGCCGTATAGTCCGTGAATTCGATAAAATCCCGGCCTCTCAAGTCAATCTTCTGAACCTTGTCTGTATGCTGTACTGCCATCTCTTGTATTCCTCCTCATTTCCGGTTCCCTGCACCCGCACGGGCAGAAGTCTCGCATCCACGTTGACATCCATGGCTGAATTCAAGCCCTCTTATGTTGGTCAATCCCTTTTTAAAAGGGGAAAATCCGGTGATAAAGGCGACCGCTTCGCTTTTCCAGGTTTTTTCCGCCATCTCCGTTAACGTGTAAATGAATAATTCATCTTTATAGCCTACTCCGTGGGTGAACCATAACACTCTCTACGACTTCCGCTGCCTGATCACCACGCGGCTACAGGGATTCTTTCGCTTTAATCTGCGCCGGGGGCCGTATTGGCCCCGGTTCAGTCATTTATTTTCAACAGATCAGGCTTTCGCCGCAACGTGCTCTTCAATCAAGGTTCCCACTAGGGATACCGCTTCATCAATCTCTTCTTTACTTACGTAAAGGTTAGGAAGCAAGCGGATCACATTTGGGCCAGCGGAAACAAACAGTATACCGCGCTTCTGTCCTGCCACCACAATGTCACCAACCGGCTCTGCGCATTCAATACCTACCAGCAAGCCCATGCCGCGAACGTCTTTTACGAACGGGATACCCGCCAGGCGGCTGCGTAACGACGTCATGAGATAGTCTCCCATCTCTGCCGCACGCTCTGGCAAACGATCCTCCAGCATTGTCTCAATGGTTGCAATAACGACGGAAGAAGCCAGTGGAGTACCGCCAAACGTTGTGGCATGACTGCCTGGCGTAAACGCATCCCGCAGGAAACCTTTACCTAGCATCGCGCCGACAGGGAATCCGCTACCGATGCCCTTAGCTACAGTGAACACATCCGGCTCAACACCATAGTGCTCGTGAGCAAACAGCTTGCCTGTACGTCCCATGCCAGTCTGCACTTCATCCACAATCATGAGCAAGCCGTGCTCATCACACAGTTTACGTACATGTTTCACAAATTCCGGCTCTACCGGATACACGCCGCCCTCGGCCTGAACCATCTCCAGCATAATCGCTGCGGTCTTCGGCCCAATCGCTGCTTCTAGGGCAGAGATATCATGCAAAGGCACAGTTACAAATCCGGCTGGCAGCGGCAAAAATCCTTCTTTTACTTTATCCTGTCCGGTAGCGGTTAACGTTGCCAGTGTCCGTCCGTGGAAGGATTGGGCAAAGGTAATGACTTCGTACCGATCTTCGCCCTTTACCTTCTGCTGATAACGACGAGCCACTTTGATGGCTGCTTCATTCGCTTCAGCACCGCTATTGCAGAAAAATACAGCGTCTGCACAGGTGTTCGCCGTCAGTAGCGCGGCTGCCTTTTCCTGACCCGGAATCTGGAACAGGTTGGATACGTGCCACAGCTCATCGATCTGAGCTTTCAGCTTCGCGCCGACTTTCTCCGGTGCATGGCCCAGGCTCGTTACAGCAAGTCCACACATGAAATCGAGATAGCGGTTCCCCTGATCATCCCATAACCAGCTGCCTTTTCCTTTGACCAAGCTGATTGGATACCGTGCATACGTTTGAAAAAGTGAGCTTTCCGTCTGTGCCGCTGCACCTGTTGCTGCTGCGCCTGCGACGGCTGTGCCAGAACCCGGCTGTTCGTTGCCTTTTGCCATGACCAAATCACTCCTTGTCGATGAGTACACGCATAAGGTGAGTCAAAAACATAACACTGACCACTCGGTTGCAGAAGCATCTTCAAGCTCTTATCGCACCAACCACTCAGATTACAGAATAACCTTCCAATCGCTGTTATCCCCAGATTTTTTTGATTTACTTTCCTAAAGGTAAAAATCCGGTGATAAAGGCGACCGCTTCGCTTTTCCAGGTTTATTTCTGTCCTCTTCGTTATGCTCTATCGCTTTCAGATCTTTACTCAACTCTTCGTTAATTGTGTTATGAACCAGACTCACAAAAGTCGTGTACAAATTCTTTTTTATATAATTAAAAACCTAAAATCTGAATTTCGTGTTTCGTCCTACTGCATTCGAATAATTCGGGTACCGATCGTCTCTCCGCCAAGCACTCGGCTCAGAATCTGCGGCTCGCTGCCGTCCACGATAATAACCTCGCGCACATCGCCATGGATGCATGCAATCGCCGCGCGCACCTTAGGGATCATGCCGCCGTAGATTTCACCCGTCTGGATCATATCCTCGATCTCCTGTACAGATACGGATGGCAGTACCTTTTTCTCCCCGCCAATGGTCTTCATAATGCCTGGTACGTCTGTTACCACGATCATGCGGCTTACGCCGAGATGGGAAGCCACTGCACCTGCTGCGGTATCTGCGTTAATATTATAGCGCTGACCGCTGGCATCCACACCTACAGGTGCAATAACAGGCATGTAACCCATGTTTACGATACCCTGAATAATCTCAGCTTTAACACTAGTTACGTCGCCTACCCAGCCGATTTCAGCGTGGTTTGTTACAGGCTTCGCCTGGATCAGTCCGCCGTCTACACCCGACACACCCAAGGCCTGCCCCCCTACGCGCTGAATCAAACGTACGATTTGTTTGTTAATGCTGCCAGCCAGCACCATCTCTACGACATCCAGCACAGGCTCGGTCGTTTTGCGCAGACCATTCACAAATTCCGTTTCGATCCCAAGCTTCGCCAGATTATCCGAGATGGCGGGTCCACCGCCGTGAACGATAACCGGACCATTTCCTTGAGACTGCAGGTCACGAAGGTCTGCAAAAAAGGATTCAGGCAGTGCAGCCAGTGTACTGCCTCCACATTTCATCACAAACATTTGTTTCTCCGTACCTGTCTCCGCTGCAATACTGCCATTCGGCAATGTAGAATTCAAGAGGCAAGGCTCCTTTCGTTGGACGATTACATAAGGCTTAACACTTAAAACAACTATTGGGTAGACGACATAAGCCGTTCCAGATTCGGATCGTTCCTTCGATCGCCGTTGCCTCCAGGTTTTTTAGGATTCCCTTCTCCAAAGGGAAAACCCGGAGACAAATGCGAACGCTCCGCTTCTACAGAATCGATTCCGCCTCTTCCACTACAGTCGTCTATTGTTATTTTTTAAAAAGTTTAATCCTTATAGATCATTTTTTTTACATCTATGATGGTACGCAGCTTTCCAAAGATCAAGCTGCAAGAGATTAAGATCGTCAGAATCATATGATTTCAATTATAGGAATTTTCAATCAATTGGAATGGCATTGAGACAAGCTGATCGATATAAGATCAACCGAACATACAAATCAATGACCCAAGCATTTATTTACGTGCGGTATGCCGCGTTAATGCGTACATAGTCATACGTCAGGTCGCATCCCCACGCAACTGCATGGCCTTCGCCGTGATGCAGATCCACTACAATGCGCACCGTGTCGGTCTGCAAGTATGCCAGCGCCGCTTCTTCGTCAAATACTACTGGACGAGACTGTGTAAGCACCGCGATGTCTCCCAGCCGGATATCGACCGTATCCGGGTTCACCGGCTGGCCTGCACGGCCCACAGCGGCAATAATCCGGCCCCAGTTTGCGTCAGCACCAAACATGGCGGATTTCACCAGGCTGGAACCGATCACCGTTTTGGCAATCGCTTGAGCAGACTCATCGCTAACCGCACCTGTCACTTCCACTTCAACCAGTTTCGTTGCCCCTTCACCGTCACGCGCAATGGCTTTGGCCAGTACTTGGCACACATAGGTGAATCCGGCAGCAAATGCTTCCCAATCCGGGTGCTCCATCGTCAGCTCTTCATTGCCTGCATAACCACTGGACATCGCTACGAGCATATCATTGGTGCTGGTATCTCCATCTACAGTAATCATGTTGAACGTATGGTTGGTCGCCTGACGCAGCAGGCGCTGCAACGCTTCTGCGCCGATGACCGCGTCTGAGGTCATAAATGCCAGCATGGTGGCCATATTCGGATGAATCATACCCGAGCCTTTGGCCGCTCCCGCAATCGTTACCGTCTTGCCGCCAACAACGACGGAGACGCAAGCTTCCTTTTTGACCAAATCGGTAGTGAGAATCGCCTGTGAAAATTGTTCTGCCTCGTTCGCTTCCTTGCCCATCTGCTCCGGCAGCGCCTTGATGCCTGAATGCACCGCATCCATCTTCAGCAGCTCACCGATAACACCCGTGGAGGCCACAGCTACATCCTCTTCGGCTACTCCCAGCTCACGAGCCGCTGCTGCACGCATCGCATATGCATCGTCTTCGCCCTGTTTGCCTGTGCATGCGTTCGCGTTGCCGCTGTTAACAATTACCGCCTGCAATTGCCCGTTGCTTAGGCTTTCACGTGTGACTTTAAGCGGTGCTGCCTGAAACACATTCGTCGTGTATACCGCCGCAGCTGTCGCAGGAATATCACAGCGAATAGCTCCGATGTCATTGCGAGATGTTTTTTTCAATCCGCAATGCAGTCCACCCACGGTGAACCCGGCTGGCGTTACAATGGTTCCATTTTCAACTATAGTAAAAGCCTGTTGCTCCACGTTTGTTCCCATATCATATCCCCCGTATGCGTTCAGCCACATGCTGATCAACCGCCTGCTTCAACTGAAACTGCCCAACCTCCGCTACCCATACTGTATGACGGCCAGATAAGACACCGCTTATTCGTGTTCCCCCTGCGGTGCTTACCAGCTGCATGTTGTTATGGATACACTGGTGTCATGTTCAGCCCGAGGTTTTCCTCCCATCCCATCATCAGGTTCATATTTTGAATCGCTTGCCCGGATGCACCCTTCACCAGGTTGTCAATGACTGAAATGATCGTCAAACGCCCTGTTCGCGGGTCCACCGAAAATCCGATATCACAATAATTCGATCCATATACCTCTTTGGTTGAAGGCCAGATGCCCGGCTCACGCATACGGACGAAAGGTCTGTTTTCATAATATTTACGGTATAAATCAACAATCTCCCGGTCACTGTGTTCTCCCGTCAGCTTCGCATACATCGTACTCATGATACCGCGTGTCATAGGCACCAGATGTGTTGTGAATGTCACGGTTACCGGGCTACCTGTGATGTTACCAAGAACCTGCTCGATCTCAGGGATGTGCTGATGTTTATTCAGTTTGTAAGCTTTAAAATTCTCATTCATCTCGGCATAATGGTTGGTCAGGCTCGTTCCGCGCCCTGCACCCGATACGCCTGATTTAGCGTCAATGATGATCGTTGATGGATCAATCCAGCCTGCCTCCACCGCTGGAATCAGACCCAGCAGCGTCGCTGTCGGATAACAGCCCGGGTTGGATATAAAATCCTTACCCTTCACTTCATCCCCATACACCTCAGCCATACCGTATACTGCCCGTTCCAGCAAATTAGCCGATGGTGCAGGGTGTTTGTACCAATGCTCGTAGACCGATCCATCCTTCAAACGAAAATCACCGGACAGGTCGATAACCTTCAGCCCAGCTTCCAGCAAGCTTGGTACGAGCTTTGCGCTTACGCCGGACGGGGTCGCGGTGAACACGAGATCTGCACGGGTTGCAATCTCCGCCGGATCAACGCCGTCCAGCGGCCTGCGAATTACGTCCGTTAAATGTGGAAATCCATCTGCGATGGACTCCCCACTGCTGGATGAAGAGATTACCGATGTAATTTCAACCTGCGGGTGATTCTGAAAAAAACGAATCAGTTCCACCCCGCCGTAGCCGGTGGAACCGACGATTGCCACTCTTAATTTGTTATTCACTCTCGCTCCCCCAATCCTGTTGTATGCGCTACTTGTGCCATGTTCATGCTTCACACAGCAATTCCGTCGCTTCTATGCATATTTGTGTATTATTATACGACTCTAGTTATATAAATACAACACTCTATCATCAATTTAACACGGATTTCCAACAAATCCGAACGATATCTTTTTTGCTGTAGGGACGAACAGGGTTTCTTCTGTTAAAATACATAATAGCAGGAAACATTACGTACAGAGTCTTGTTCCCATGTACATCTTGTTATACGAGGTTATATGGTAATGAACAGACCCTGATAAGCCATTATGAGACACGGAGGACTAAAGTGCATATTGAATCTATCTTACTTGTTATACTCCTGGGCCTGAATATTATTTTTGCGGCGGCTGTTGTCTTCTTCGAGCGCAAGGATGCCAGTGCTTCCTGGGCGTGGCTGCTGGTTTTGAACTTTATTCCGGTCTTCGGGTTCATACTTTATCTTCTGACAGGGCAGAATCTGACGAGATACCGGCTCTTTCAGTGGAAAGAACGTAAAAAGCTCGGTCTGGAGGAACGCATAGCAACCCAACTGGAGCAGCTGCAGGATAATCGGACTCCTTTCAACAACAAAGCGACCGAGCACAGCCAGGACATGATCTATATGAACCTCAAGCAGAACGGCGCTTTGCTCACCGAAGATAATGAGGTGGAGATTCTGACCGACGGTCATGTCAAATTCCAGCGACTTCTGGATGATATCGAGGCCGCACAGGACCATGTGCATGTTCAGTATTACATCTACCGCGGGGATAGCCTTGGCAAACGCATTCGCGATGCCCTGATCCGCAAAGCACGCGAAGGCGTGAAGGTACGTCTGCTCTATGACGCGCTGGGGTCACGGCGGGTCACAAGTCGCTTTTTCAAAGAGCTGCGCGAAGCGGGTGGACTGGTGGAAGTCTTTTTCCCATCCAAATTCAGTCTGATCAACCTGCGGATGAATTACCGCAACCACCGTAAAATCGTCATTATTGATGGTAATCTTGGTTATACAGGCGGGTTCAACGTTGGTGATGAGTATCTCGGTCTGAATTCGAAATTCGGCTACTGGCGCGACACCCATCTGCGGATACGAGGCAATGCGGTGCATGCGCTGCAAACCCGTTTCCTGCTGGACTGGAACGAAGCCTCCAAACAGCATGACACACCTTACATCCCTGCTCATTTTCCTCATATTGAGGGCTCAGGCAAAACCGCGATGCAGATTGTTTCCAGTGGACCTGACGCCGAAACGGAGCATATCAAAAATAGTTATCTGAAAATGATCAACAATGCCAAGCATTCGATCATTATTCAAACCCCGTATTTTATCCCGGATGCCAGTGTCTATGAAGCGCTTCGTCTTGCATGCTTGTCAGGCATTGATGTGCGCATTATGATACCGAATAAACCGGATCACGCCTTTGTATATTGGGCCACGTTGTCTTATATTGGAGAGCTGTTAAAAGTAGGGGCCAAAGCGTTCATCTATGATAATGGTTTTATTCACGCCAAAATACTAATCATCGACAGTCTGGTCGCTTCCGTCGGAACCGCCAATATCGACTATCGCAGCTTCCGGTTAAACTTTGAGGTGAATGCCTTCGTATATGATGAAACGATCGCTACCGCGCTTGTACAGACGTTTGAGCATGATCTGCAAGTATCGCGCGAGCTGACGTCTGAGGAATATCGGAAGCGCAGTTTGCTCATTCGATTTAAAGAGGCTATATCACGTCTGTTGTCTCCGATTCTGTAAACGCGTGGCTGAGGGGCCTGATCCCCAACGTATGGAAAGAAAACAAAAAGCAGATTCTCCCGTCCGTCACTCGGATGAAAAGAGAATCTGCTTTTTTGGTGTACCATTTTCCATGCTATGCCTGCTTGGATTTTATATATGCTCGCCGCGTTTAAAGCCTTCTCCCAGCACCTCTTGAGCATGGCTTATAATGACAAATGCATCCGGGTCTACCGACCGGATCAACGCCTTCAGACGTGGCACTTCACTTTGTCCTACGACCACCATCAGCACCGTACGCTGATCATCCGTATATCCGCCCTTCGCCTCCAGCTTGGTTAGACCGCGATCCAGATCAGCCAGAATAACCTTCGTAATCGCTTCTGTCTGGTTCGAGATAATATACGCTACCTTGGAGTATCCCAGCCCCATCTCGATGGCATCAATCACTTTTCCCGTCACATACAACCCGATCAATGCGTATAAGGACTGCTCCAGAGACAGCACAAAGGCCGCCATAATAATAACGGTCGCATCCATGATCACCACACATACCGAGTAGCTGAGTCCGCTGTACTTCTGCACAATTCGCGCCAGAATGCTCATGCCCCCGGTTGAACCTCTCCCCCGGTACACAATGCCGATCCCCAGTCCCACGCCGATGCCCCCATACAATGAAGCAAGCAGCGGATTGGTAGTTGGTATCACCCAATGACTCGTCAGATACACAAAGAGAGGCAGCACGATACTGCCGAGGATTGAACGAACGCCGTACTGCTTGCCGATGAGCAGGAAACCTGCAATCAGCAGTGGAATGTTAATCGCCCATTGTGTATATGCCGGTTCCCAGCCGAACCACTCATGCCCCAGAATGGATAACCCGGATACTCCGCCGGAAGCAATCTGATTGGGAAGTAAAAATAAATTAAAGGCTACCGCGATCAAAAACGAGCCTACAATGATGAACAGGGTATCGATGACGTTCCGCCACGGCCCGTTCAGGGGAATGGAGGTAGCCAGCCTCTTTTTGCGTTGAGGGTATGAATGTTGTTGCTCTTGCATGATGTCGTGCTCTCCTTTTATATAATTGATCAAAAAAAAGCCCCTGTATACACCAGCATGCGCATGAGCACACGGGTCCATACAGGAACTTGGATTAATCGGCTTCTACTTTAATTTGGCTGCGCAAATAACCGTCGATGAATGCATCGAGGTCGCCGTCCATAACCGCTCCAGTATTTCCTGTCTCTACGCTCGTACGGTGATCCTTTACCATACTATAGGGATGGAATACATAGGAGCGAATCTGGCTTCCCCACGAAATATCCGACTGATCCCCTCGGATTTCGTCCAGTTCTTTTTGCTGCTCTTCAATTTTACGCTCATACAATTTCGAACGAAGCATCGTCATCGCACGCTCACGGTTTTTGATCTGTGAACGTTCGTTCTGACAGGTTACAACAACACCGGTCGGGATATGTGTAATCCGCACGGCTGAGTCCGTGGTGTTAATATGTTGTCCACCTGCACCGCTCGCACGATAGGTATCAATCTTGAGGTCCTCGGTGCGAATATCGATCTCAATCGTATCATCAATCTCCGGCACAACATCACAGGATACGAAGGATGTATGTCTGCGGCCTGACGAGTCAAAAGGAGAAATCCGTACCAGACGGTGAACTCCCTTCTCCGCCTTCAGATAACCATAGGCGTTATGTCCCTTGATGGACAAGGTTACGCTTTTGATGCCTGCCTCGTCGCCCGGAAGGTAATCCAGCACCTCGACCTTGAAGCCGCGCTTCTCGGCCCAACGGGTGTACATGCGCAGCAGCATCTGTCCCCAGTCCTGGGACTCGGTGCCGCCTGCACCCGGATGAAGCTCAAGAATCGCATTCATTTTGTCATACGGCTGGTTCAGGAGAAGCTGCAGCTCGAACTCTTCAAGCTTGGCTACAATTGCTGCTACACTGTTACCAATCTCGGCAGCCAGCTCCTCGTCGCCCTCTTCATCTGCCAGTTCAGCCATCATCAGCGCATCGTCGTAATCCTGCTGCAGCTTGGCGTATTGATCTACAGACCCTTTTACCGCATTCATCTCGGCAATTAAGGCTTGTGCCTTCTCATTGTCATCCCAAAAGTCGGGAGCGGACATTTTCTCTTCAAAGTTCTCAATCATCTCTTGCTTGAGATCTAAGTCAAAGAGACCCCCTAAGGTTTGTTAATTTCTTGCCTATTTCACGCAGGTCCTGCTTCACGCTTGGATCAATCATGTGCAATTCCTCTTTTCATTAAGATAAGCTCCCCGCATTCCGGGAGGTTCAATCAGACCCAGTGCCGAATACATCTCTTCTTCTTACAGAGCAGCGTCCATGCTGTTACCAGCAGGCAAGCCAGCCCTATCAAGTGCCATATGGTTATTCATATGCACCAGTCAAAGATTATGCATCCTTCACTTTATCCTATTGAACCCCCGGCTGCAAGGAGCCGTATAAGTCAAACGATATACATTGGACTAGATGATCTTACTTGTTGTACCTCGATGAAAGAAATGAGACAAAATACTACTCTTGACCGTGGCAGTGCTTGAACTTTTTGCCGCTGCCGCAAGGACAAGGATCATTACGGCCAATCTGGTCGGAAACTCGCACCGGACGCTTCTCCGCAGGTTCACCGCTTGTCGAGATTTGGCTCTCGTCCACAACCGCTTGACGCTCCTGGTTGCTTTCGATCTGTGCTTTCATCACATAGGTCGCCACTTCTTCCTGAATCGAAGAAATCATCTCATGGAACATCTCGAAGCCTTCGAACTGATACTCACGAAGTGGATCCGTACCGCCGTATGCACGAAGATGGATGCCTTGACGCAATTGATCCATCGCATCAATGTGGTCCATCCACTTGCTGTCAACTGCGCGAAGCACAACCACTTTCTCGAACTCACGAACCATTTCTTCACCGATACGTTCCTCGCGAGCATTGTACTTGTTCTGCACTTTCTCGAACAAATACTCGATGATCTCTTCGGCCTCTTTGCCCCACAGCTCATCCTTGGTAATAGAGCCATCATCCAGAAGTTTGCTGTTCATGTAGTCAGCAACCTCTTGCAGCTCCCAGTTCTCAGGAATGTCGTCACTGCAATGCGCTTCAACGATGCGCTCAATGGATGGTTTGATCATATCCATAACGATCTGTTTAATATTTTCGGACTCCAGCACCTCACGACGCTGTTTGTAGATGATCTCGCGCTGCTGGTTCATCACATCGTCATACTGAAGGACTACTTTACGCACGTCAAAGTTATTGCCCTCAACCCGCTTCTGCGCAGACTCAACAGCACGAGTAATCATGCGGCTTTCGATCGGCTGATCTTCTTCAAAGCCAAGACGCTCCATCATATTCAGCACGTTGTCTGCACCAAAACGTTTCATCAATTCATCGCCCAGCGACAGATAAAACTGTGTAGAACCCGGGTCACCCTGACGGCCCGCACGACCACGCAGCTGGTTATCGATCCGGCGTGATTCGTGACGCTCTGTACCGATGATATGAAGGCCGCCAACTTCAGCAACACCTTCACCCAAAATAATATCTGTACCCCGGCCGGCCATGTTCGTTGCAATGGTTACTGCACCCGCTTGACCCGCACCGGAGATAATTTCAGCTTCTTCCGCATGGAACTTCGCGTTCAAGACCTGGTGTCTGATACCGCGGCGTTTCAGCATGTCCGACAGACGCTCCGAGTTCTCGATGGATACTGTACCCACCAGAACCGGTTGGTTTTTGCTGTGACGCTCCACGATTTCTTCCACAACCGCTTTGAACTTGCCATCAATGCTTTTATATACGACATCCGCCATATCATTCCGTTTGTTCGGACGGTTGGTTGGAATCTGCAGCACTTCAAGGCCGTAGATTTTCTTGAACTCTTCTTCCTCTGTCTTCGCTGTACCTGTCATGCCCGCAAGCTTACGGTACATCCGGAAGTAGTTCTGGAACGTAATCGTTGCCAGCGTCATGCTCTCGTTCTGAACCTCGATGCCCTCTTTTGCTTCAATCGCCTGGTGCAAGCCATCGCTGTAACGGCGACCAGCCATCAGACGACCTGTGAACTCATCGACGATCATGACTTCTTCATCCGTAACAACATAATCCACGTCACGGCGCATAATCACGTTAGCTTTCAGCGCCTGTACAATGTGGTGGTTCAGCGTCACGTTAGCATGGTCATACAGGTTCTCGATGCCAAAGGCCTTCTCTGCTTTCGCTACGCCGCCCTCTGTCAGCGCTACGGATTTCACTTTGATATCTACTGTAAAATCCTCTTCCGGCACAAGACGTTTCACAAAACGATCTGCTGCATAGTACAGGTCGGTCGATTTCTGAGCTTGTCCGGAAATGATCAGCGGTGTACGCGCCTCATCGACAAGGATGGAGTCCACCTCGTCAATGATACAGAAGAACAATGGACGCTGTACCATTTGCTCTTTGTACAGAACCATATTGTCACGCAGGTAGTCAAAACCGAATTCGTTATTCGTACCGTACGTAATATCACAAGCATATGCATGCTGCTTCAAAGCGTGATCCATGCCGCTGAGGTTAACCCCAACCGTCATGCCGAGAAATTCATAGATTTGTCCCATCTCCTGGCTATCCCGTTGAGCCAAATAGTCATTGACTGTGACTACGTGTACACCTTTGGACATCAATGCATTCAAATATACCGGCAGTGTTCCTACCAGCGTTTTACCTTCACCCGTTTTCATCTCGGAAATACGGCCTTCATGCAGCGCAATCCCGCCCAGCATCTGTACGTCATAGTGACGTTTGCCGAGCACACGGCGTGAAGCCTCACGTACGGTTGCAAATGCTTCAGGAAGAAGCTCGTCCGTTGTTTCTCCCTTTTCAATACGGGCACGGAACTCCTCCGTTTTTCCTTTCAACTGCTCATCAGACAAAGCCTGAAATTGCGGTTCCAGTTTATTGATTACATCGACCGTCTTCATTAGACGTTTCACATCACGCTCGTTCATGTCTCCGAAGATCTTTTTGACAAGTCCTAACATGGTATACCCCTTTCGTGCAAAACAGAATAGACCCCCTGCTGCCGCCATGCGGCACCATCCGATGGATTGTTCATCCAATGTCCCCGGGGGGTGACAAACAAAATTAAAATATAGATGAATCAACCCCAGGCTTGCCATGTCTCATGAAGCTGATTCGGTACTCACTCGAGCCTGGTTTTTAATAAAAAAATGCCTGCACTCAAGCCTATTGAATCATGTTCATGGTGCTGTGCCTGTCATTGATTGTGATTAGCGATCATTCGTTGACAATTCTTCATCAGGACAATGATTCTCTTTGCATAAATTGTAACAGTTTGTAAGGGTCGCCGCAACACGCCGCAGCAGACTTCTTCGAACTTCACTCCCCCAATCAAGAGAGTTTAAGTGCAAAAAATCATAGTCGTTAGCAGAAGTGATAAGATAACTCGTTTATTTCCCGGCAAGCGACAAGGCGCAAGCATCAATTAATGGGAAATATGGAAGTAAACGGAACGCCGCGCAAACAGCCCAACTTCTACTCTATTAGACGCAGCAGCCCCCGTAATAGTTTCATCATTTTATTTCCAAACAATGTCCATTCTACTATAGCTGCTACGCACAAAAGAGCCCCATCCCTTAAAGGATGGAAGCTCTTGTTAGGTTCATTTCAGGAAGCATAGTTCCTGCTTATATTCAATAATGGGATGTTCTATTCAATTGAACCGATGTCATTGCGTAAGCTTAACCTTGCTCGATCAAACCGTACTTGCCATCGTTCCGTTTGTAAACCACGCTTACTTCCTCATTCTCAATGTTGGAGAATACGAAGAAGTTATGACCAACCATGTTCATCTGAAGAATGGCTTCTTCCACGTCCATCGGTTTCAGCATAAAGCGTTTCGTACGTACAACTTCCAGGTCATCATCCGTATCCATGTCCAGTTCGGCTGTAGCTACTGTACCTGATGGTTCTTCCACGAAGAGTGTCTTCAGGCTGCCTTCCTGACGGAATTTACGGTTAATTTTTGTTTTGTGTTTGCGAATCTGACGTTCCAGCTTGTCCACAACGGCGTCAATGGATGCATACATATCATCGCTGCCATCCTCCGCACGAAGCACAAAGCCCTTCAAAGGAATCGTCACCTCAACTCTATGCAAGCCTCTTGTCGTGCTCAGTGTAACCGCACCATCAGAGGTAAGGGGTGCATCGAAATACTTCTCGAGTCTACTCAACTTTTTGTCGACATAATCTTTCAAAGCCTCAGTAACCTCGATTTGTTGACCTCGAATACTCAAATTCATAGGGCACTCCTCCTTTATCTTTGCACCTTCATTATACCACGAATGTAAGCGTCATGTAAAAACTCCCGGTGACCGAATAATGACATCTCCTCCAGCCACCTCAGGCAATGTCTGTTTAACGCCATATTTCGTGATTTTTCGCCATTTTCGGGCAAAATCAAATGTTTTTATGGAGTTATTTATCCGGTGCTTGATGATGTAATTAACCGTTTTGGAGCTGGTTTAATCGGTTATGTAAAATGAGCTCTCCAGAGGCCCAGAAATTCATGACTTGACGCAGACCTGCGCCACCCTTCAAATACGCTGCTGAAAGAAATCAGAGACGTTCTCCCGCAAGCTAAACTCAACAAAAAAAGACCCCGGATCACCGGAGTCTGATGCTAGCGATAATTCAATTTGGTAACCATCTAACCATATATGTAGGTCGGATTAACCGGATGATTATAATTTGATTACGTTAGCTGCTTGCGGTCCACGTGCGCCTTCGACGATATCGAATTCTACGGATTGACCTTCTTCCAAAGTTTTGAAGCCTTCGGATTGAATTGCGGAGAAGTGTACGAATACGTCGCCGCCGTCTTCAGTCTCAATGAAACCGTAACCTTTTTCTGCGTTGAACCATTTTACTTTACCTTGCATGCACTAACATTCCCTTCGTCATCAAATGAAGTGAAGCCCTGGCCAAGACCCTAGCCCACAATTCAGATGATATCACCTAAACTTATCCATTGTCAATTGGTAAAGAAAATGTTTTATTGGTATTTTTTTGTAGATTAATCAGTCTTTTTGTTGACCTTTGTTACTACACAGAGATTTTTGTTGGTATTTCTTTCATGACTATGAGCTCGGATTAGAAAGAATGCTTGGAAGTCGGAACCTATGCCAACCCGCCTTTGTCCATTATTTCTATAATTGATGAAATTCCATAACTAAGCTCGGTTTCAGCTTTCCAACCTAGAGCTTGCAAATTTTTATGATTCGCATAAGACTCCATGATCTCAGATTCACGATAAGATAATGAACCAAACTCAAGTACCGTCCTTGAACCAGTCAACTCATACGCAAGCTCTACAAATTCACGTACAGATACACTGAATCCCCTACCAACCTCGAACTCTGCTATCCCAGATATATCTTTCAAATTATCTATTACGGCTAGATACGCTTTCGCCACATCTTTCACATATATGAAGTCACGTCTCTGCTCTCCCGGTGTGAGCCGCAAAGAGGTTTCCTGAAGTAATGATCGCATAACAAAACTAATGAATTTATGCTCCTGATCCCTTGGACCATACACATGCTCTAATCTCATATTTACATATTTAATGCCATGACATGCCGCATACGATCTAGCCATCGTATCCATGAACTTCTTACTTTTACTATAACTATCCAAGTATGCGTATGAATGGTGCTCATCTTTTCCGAAAAAAGTATCCGTATTAATAAAAGCTTCTGCTTGATACTTCGCTCCCAACTCAAGCAGTTCAATGGGATAATGGACATTGGCATTCAATTGTTGACTCAATCGCTGGTTATGCCCGTAAGAAGTAGCTGTATGAATAATCACGTCTACCTGCTGGCTTTCAAAAATAGATTCCACATCAGTTTCATTAAGATTAAATACCTTTTCTAACTCATCCAATCTATTTTGAATCCTGTGAAGATCTGAAGAGCTTCTTGTAATAATGGATACTTTATGGCCCTGATCAAGTAATTCTTCAAGCACATGACTCCCTACAAATCCAGTAGCTCCAGTTAAAAGTATATTCATTGAAACCATCCACCTTATTGACTTGAATTTGTAAATTCTTGAATTTGTCTTAGGCAAATTGCTTTCATCTGGTTATTGGCTTGAGATGCCAAAGTCCATTCTACAATTTTATCTATGGCTTGATCCAGATTCCAACGTGGATACCAGTTTAGGTATGCTTTAGCTTTTGAACAATCCAATTTTAACTGATGCGCCTCATGCAAAGTTGTATCGGGTTGAACTATAATTTTCGACTTACCGCCCCATTTCCTACAAAAGGATTGTACAATCCACTCAACGGTTTTCACATCTGTGTCATCCGGTCCAAAGTTCCATGCTTCTGCTACTTTATCCCCTTGATATAAATGTTTTGCTAATCTCAGATATCCACTAAGTGGCTCCAGCACATGCTGCCATGGTCGTACTGCTCTCGGGCTACGGATGATAATGTCATTTCCCTGAATCAGGGCCCTCAAGATATCTGGCACCAAGCGATCTTCCGACCAATCGCCTCCACCTATGACATTTCCAGCTCGGACTGACGCAAGTGCAACTCCCGTTCCACTCTTATTGTTAAAGTAGGAATTACGATAAGCAGATGTTACTAATTCAGCACAAGCTTTACTACTCGAATATGGATCGTATCCTCCTAAAGGTTCGCCTTCACGATATCCCCATATCCATTCTTTATTTTCATAACATTTATCTGTTGTAACATTCACTATTGCCTTCACCGTATCACTTTTCCGACATGCCTCAAACACATTAACCGTTCCCATAACATTGATCATATATGTGTCTACGGGATTACGGTAAGATTCCCTAACAAGCGGCTGTGCGGCCAAATGAAATACAATTTCCGGCCCTGTCTTTAGAATGGACTCAGTGAGTAATTCATGATCTCTAATATCTCCAAAGATACTATGTTCAAGCTCACTTTCCACCTCTGCCACATGGAATAAGTCATTTTTATTGGTTGGGGGCAAAGCATATCCTGTTACTTTCGCACCTAAAGAAGACAGCCAAAGACTCAGCCAGGATCCTTTAAAACCAGTATGACCTGTAACAAATACCCGTTTACCATGCCAAAATGACTCATCCTCGAACACTATTTTACTATCCCAGCTATGTTGTTGTCCCACACTCTCCAAGGTGCCCCACCTCTCCATAACTCTTCTAACTGATTTTTATCACGCATAGTGTCCATGGGTTGCCAAAATCCTTCATGCTTATAACCCACCAGTTCTCCATCTCTAGCGAGATGCTCCAAAGGTTCCTTTTCAAAAAAAGTAGAATCTCCCTCAATGTAATTGAATACTTCAGGTTGTAGGACAAAGAAGCCAGCATTGATCCAGGCTCCGTCACCCGCCGGTTTCTCTTGAAATCCTCTAACAGCATTATTTGAACCAATATCAAGTGCCCCAAAACGCCCGCTTGGTTGGACAGTACTCACTGTAGCCAGGCGACCATGTAGTTTATGATGCTTTACCAATTCGGTAATATTCACATTAGATACTCCATCCCCATATGTCAGCATGAAAGGCTCATTTCCAACATACTTCTGTATCCTTTTGATACGTCCACCGGTCATTGTGTCTATACCTGTATTGGCTAAAGTAACTTTCCATGGCTCAGCTGAATGAGTATGTGTCACTAACTGACTATTATTCGTAAAATCGAAGGTGACATCGGACTCATGTAAAAAGTAATGAGCAAAATATTCTTTAATATAATAGCCTTTGTAACCCAAGCAAATGATGAAATCGTTGTAACCATAATAGGAATACAACTTCATAATGTGCCATATAATCGGTCTCTCCCCGATTTCAATCATAGGCTTGGGTTTTAAATGAGACTCCTCGCTGATTCTAGTTCCGTATCCTCCTGCCAAAATAACTACTTTCATACCGTTCCCCCAATTTCGTTTTTAGCCAATACGAAATCCCGAATTTTATTAATCATATAGTCTATCTTTTCATCTGTTAAACCAGGGTACACGCCTATAAGGAATGTATCGTGCATGATTTTATCTGTGTTTGTAAGATCTCCACTAATTCGATAATTGACATTTAGAAATGCAGGTTGACGCGTAAGATTGCCTGCAAAGAGCATTCGTGTCTGAATACGATGGGTTTCCAAGTAAGTAACTATTTCGTTTTTAGTGAATTTTGTACTCTCACGCACGGTTAATATAAATCCAAACCAACTAGGGTCGGAATCCCTTGTAGCTCTTGGAAGAATGAAAAACTTCTCCAAATCTTTGAGTCCTTCCAAAAGTCGATTGAAATTACGTTTGCGAGCTTGGGTAAAGCCAGGCACCTTCTTTAGCTGCTCTACTCCAATCGCAGCCTGCATCTCCGTTACTCGAAGATTATAACCAATATGAGAATAGGTATATTTGTGATCGTAACCATAAGGCAATGACCCTAATTCCCAACCGAACCTCTTATTGCAGGTATTATCACATCCGGAAGGGCACCAACAATCTCGCCCCCAATCTCTGAAAGATTCGATAATTGATTTTAATAATGCATTATTTGTATAAACTGCTCCACCTTCTCCCATCGTCATATGGTGTGGAGGATAGAAGCTGGATGTTCCGATATGCCCATGAGTTCCCGTCAGCTTCCCTTTGAAGGTAGAGCCAAGAGCATCACAGTTATCTTCGACTACCCATAGATTATGCTTGCCGGCAATTTCCATTACTTGGTCAAGTTCAAATGGATTCCCCATCGTATGAGCTATCATGATCGCCTTAGTTTTAGGAGTAATAGCCGCCTCAAGCCGATCAACCATAATGTTATAGGTGCCTAGCTCCACATCAACAAATACAGGAACAGCACCATTCTGAACTATAGGTGTTACTGTTGTTGGGAACCCCGCAGCTACTGTAATGACCTCATCACCCGGTTTAATCTGACGATCTTTTAATTTAGGCGAGGTGAGAGCCGAAAAAGCTAGTAAATTTGCTGAGGAACCAGAATTGGTTAAAAGTGCGTACTTTACTCCCAGAAATTTTGCATATTCTTGCTCAAACTGTTTATTATATCGGCCGGCCGTTAACCAAAAATCTAGAGAAGAATCGACAAGACTCCTCATTTCCCGTTCATCATAAACACGTCCACCATACGAGATGGAAGAAGTATCCGGATCAAAGACTCCATCCCGACCAGCATGAAACATGTTGTGAAATTTTTCCACTTTAAGAAGTATTTCAAGCCTGTTAATCCTTTCAAGATATGAAATATCCAGTTCGCCAATTGTCACAAGACTAGAAAGTTTCACAACATCTTTATTACGGACATCCAGAAACACTTTTTGTTCAAATATTGACAAGTGCATTTCAACTATATATTTTTCGTCATACTGGTTCAGACTATTGAAGGCCAAGGGATAGATTTCTATCGTGTCCTTATTGATTTCAGAAGCAACAAAAGCATATCCTTCAGTTTCCTTTATATGAACGATCTTTCCAGAATCAATCATTTTGCACACCCCTTAAAATTTCAGGCACATCCTCTATGTAACTAATGCAGGCTGAAACAACATAGCCTTAGATTGTAAAATCATGACAATAAGCTACAAAATTAAGAATATGTGAAGGCCTGATAATATAAACCACTAATTAATTTAACGACAAAAACCGTTAATTTAATTAGAGCATATCTTTACTTGATTAGTTATTCTAATAATTTATTTCACTTAGGAGCCATGCATATGAAAAACAATGAATCATTTGATCCTGGTAAAACATTAGAACAAAAATTAATGGAGATTCAAGAAACGATTCACACGAAGCATGCCGATGACATCTTCCATGAATATAACTCGCTTGTAGCCGAGGTAGAAAAGAACATTGTATTGATAGATATAAGTCTAGCTGCTATGATCTATAGTTCATTTGCTAATTTTTTGTTCAACGTATCGGAATACGAATATTTTTTTACTACACTAATTAAAGCCCAGGAGTATGGATACCCATCAGAAGAAGTGGAATCCTTTTTGTATGCTGCATTTATAGAACCTAATATTCCTGAGTTTGAAAGGAACTATGAAGAGAATATTCGATTTCTTCAAATACATAATAATCTTCATGTTGATTCGATCCCTTTATTTCAGGATCTCCCTTACTGGATGCTTCCTACAGGAACAGAGAGTGAATTCTATCTATATAACAGAATGAACAAACGAATAGAAGAGCGAATTGTCTTATTCAAATATGAAAGTCTTCAGAAGCTTCCAACCATCGATGCCTTAGCAGATTATTTAGTTATGGTCAACTGGAACTGGAGTAATACTTTAACGTGTACTCAAGCCATTAAAATCAATAACAAAAAAAGCTATATTGTAGTTAATGAAATAGACAAATTTCTCTCTTGCTTACAAGGACGACTTTTGGATGCTGGGTTAATCTCGGATACCGTGATAACTGATAATATAAGTAAACTGGATGTTTATTTTTCCGATTCCTCCATAAGATTGCCAAGAAATATTATTGACCTAACTCGAAACCAAGAATTAGTAGAAAAATATATCAATGGTTGGCATAAATTTCGGCTTTCAGAAGAGAATCGAAATGGCTCACATATTTTATTGAGTATTTGCATTCCGAGTCATAATCGTGGAAATCGTGCATACGAAAATATCCTAGCTTTAATGCAATCATATTATGATGAAGAAATCGAATTTGTATTATCCAACAACGGAACTGAAAATGATACAAAAAACTTCTATGCTAGAATTAATGAGCTGCAAGATTCTCGAATTAAATATTTTGAATTTGAGGAAAACCAAGGATTTGCAATAAATTGCTGCAAGGTATGCGAGATGGCCAGTGGAAAATTTATTTTATTGCTTAGTGATGAAGACATGATCGACCTTGATTCGTTACATTTGATTATGCAGCAGCTCGATGAATCATCTGACAGTCTGGCTATTCTAAAACCATCCATTTCTAATCAGATCCCATTAGGTGACATTATTAAAACAGCTGGGGCAAACGCTTTGGAACAGTTCATGCTCACTTCCAACTATATGTCTGGATTTACAATGAACAATGCGTTACTCAGACAATATGAAGGTATTGAATATATAAAAAACAACTTGGATAACCAAGCGTGTTATTATTATCCTCACATGTATTGGGAAATGCTACTTGCCCAGTACGGAACTGTAGTTAGTAAGTCTATCGTACTAATTCAAGCAGGTTCAGAAGAAAAAACAAGTTTCTCACAAAGGCGAATTGGAAATAATTCGGTAAAGATAAGACATTACTCTACAATTGAAGGAAGACTTGAACAACACGAAGGTTTTGCGAAAATCATAAAAGAACTAGAAATCTCAAAAGATAATAGTAACTTCCATAGAATGATGTACATTCAACTGTGCTCAAAAACTTTGTTCCTAACCAGTCTAGCTATTAATGCATGTTACAGTAACACAGATGTAAATACAGATGACATATCTATGCAAGTCTTTCATTTCATTGCTGATATCAATTTCTATAAGCTCTATGTAAGTACTAGTGAAGAAACATGGGCTACAGATTCCAGACATATCACTTCCATTTATGAAAATTGGAAGCGGAATTATCTAAAAAAAACGTAATATTAATAAAAATTTAAAACCAAGTCTCTGTTTACTAGTATTGACAGAGGCTTGGTTTGTATATAAATCAGGTGAAAAGTTATACTATATTAATCTAGTTTAAGTTCGCTTGGCCCATTTAAAAACACCTCGTAAACTCCGGAATAAATACAAAAATAATTAAATTAAACTTTCAACGAGTTCGAGATCTACCATAAGATAAAGAGTCAAGGATCCATCATAATTCTTATCTCAAACTTCCACTACTACCTTATATTTACACGCATTAATGTCGAACAGTCAATACGATCAATCCAAAACCCCGGTTTCTTTGGGACTTCCTTTGATGTGGTGGTAAATGCCCCTTTGAAACCCTTAGCAAGTAATATTGATGTTAGCTGTTCTTTCATCAATACGTGGTTAACACCTCCACCAAAGGCAGGAGTATACCATTCAGGCTCCCCCCCTAATACTTTCATAAGATAGTCCCGGCATGGCTTGATTTCTCTATCGTAGAACTGTTGAGGATCACCACAATAAGGCTCATGCTTATGACAATGTACGCCAATAGTCATTCCTTCACTGTGCATTTGCTTAATTTCACCCTCGGTCAAGTAAAAATTATCAATGAACTCGCTTCTATTAGGAAACAAACTGTCAAACATTGAACCTAAAATTTCAATTGATTCTTGTGTTGTCAGTTTTACATTCAACATATACTTATTGTACCTTCGCAATCTATTAAGTTCATAAGAATAGATTGTGCTAGCTTCTTCTATGCCAGTCGTATCATGCTTCGAACGAATTAATTCCCATATTTCTTCATCAGTCACAAATGATAGAACTGTATGTACTAGATGCATTACAGGTATAATCCCCAAAACCAACGGACCAGACATCACGGTAAAATAAGCAGGCACTCCTTTGCGTTTTAAAATTTCAAATGCATTAGTATATTGATCCTTAGTTCCATCATCAAAAGTTAATATACACCATGGTCTTGATCTTGGTTTATACATCTGATCCAACGAAATAATATCATAGGTCCTACTTAAAGTATCTATTTGATGAGAGAAGTCCTGAGGTGACAACGGAATGATACCACTCCATCCATTTTGCCCCCGAATATAATGGTACATTACGGCAATATTATTCATAAGAATTCCATCCTTTATACTGTAGCTAAGTATCAGTAAAATAAGTCTCGGGCTAGCGATATATATTATTTGAGCCAATTTCCCCTAAGTTTTCTGCACAATCCAACAAACGTAAGATTACGTATTAAGTTATCAATGTGGTTAGTCGATAAATATTTATAACAGAGTACCTTATGTTATTCAGGTAAAGTAGAAACAAGGTTCTCACTCAAGAATAATCCTCCGATTTGTAATTCAAAAAATTTGCAAAGGATGAATCAAACTATGGAAATACGACTCTTTAGGAGAGATGAAACTGATCTATATATGGATTCAATAGATAAAATATGGAAGAAAGGGCATATCCTGAGTCGGGATAAGGCTCTTTCTGATTTTATGTTCTATAACAACCCACAACATGAAAAATATATCGGAAAAGATAATTATGGTGCTATCGGTGTTTGGATAGATGACAAGATTGTTGGTTTGGGTGGTTTAATGGTATTTGAATTTAACTTACAGGGAGATGCAGTAGCTGCATGTAACGTAACCAATTCTATCGTATTAGAAGAATATCGCAGCTCTATGGCTGGTTTATTATTGTATGCAAAACCTTTAGATATATATCCTTTTTTTTGCAGTTTCGGAATAGGTCTTAGCAAATTTTCACTGCATGTTTCGCCAGCCTCTATTTCAAAAGATGCTGTAACACAGCCTATTCATAAGTTAGACCGATTAATCGGAATTTTTGACAAGAAGAAAACAAGCGAAATTTTATTAGATAAAGATGAGAATTATTTAAGAAATTATGGTACGGTTTTTAAGGCAACGCAATATGGAAAAAAAACAGTCAAACAAGAACTGGTAAAAGAAAAATGGGATAACTTTTACTACACATATATTGCACCCAAAACAATCAGTATTACACGTGATTTCGAATTCTTAAACTGGAGATATTTAAATCATCCTAGCTTTGTTTATTTGTTGTATATTGTGCAAGATCAAGTTGGAAATTATGAAGGATTATTTGTTGCAAGGGTTGAAAATATCGTTAATAATACTGCAAAGATTATACGTATTGTTGAGTTTATTGCTAAAAACCAAGATGCTTCCATTGCTCTTGCAAATAAAATCTTAGAGATTGGATTTGCAGAAGATATACTTTTTGCGGATTTCTATTGCACCACAGATATGTTTAATTTTGGCCTAGAATCAGTGGGCTTCAAAAAAGAATTTACTTCACATGACGATAAACTTGTTCTACCCTCACGATTTCAGCCTGTTGATTTATCAGTCGTTAATTTAAATGCAGTAATATCTTTTTACGGGAAGAAAATCAAAAAATTAAATCTATTAGATAATAATATTTATTTTACAAAAGGCGATTCTGATCAGGACAGGCCAAATTAAGCAACATAAAGCAATTAACAGGTCCTTTTATGTAACAATAAACGGACCTGTTAATTTTATAGCATTTAGATCTTTTAGTGTGATGTTACTCCCGCATCAATGATAAAATCTGTACCAGTAATATATTCAGAAGGTTTTGAGAGCAAGTAAGCCACTGCATTTGCAATATTCTCAGCAGGAATGTAGCCCAAATATTGCTTTTCCAACATTTTAGTTCTTGCTTCTTCACCCGCTGAGATTATATATTCCTCAAACATGTCGGTTTCAACAAAGGAAGGGCATACTGTATTCACACGTATTTTTTTATCAGCTAGCTCCACCGCCATTGATTTTACAGCACTATTTAATGCACCTTTTGTTGCACTATATGCTATTTTTGTCTTATCACCTTGTAAAGAGGCAGTAGATGATATAGCGATTATACTTGAATATGAATTGAAATTACCTTTTTTCGAGAACATCCTAGATAATTCAATAAATGAAAAAAAGTTGATTTTGAATAGTTCATTTGTGAATTTATACGTCGTCATATTTAATGGTCGCATTGGAGAAAGTCCAGCACAATGAACCAGACCATCCAGAGGCCCTGTTTCTGAAATCACTTTCTTCATAAGAGGCTCAATACCATCAATTTCCTGAAGATCATATACAAAATAAATGTGGTTTCCATCTTCCATTTGCTCTAAAGTTTTGAGTATATTTTGCTCATTTCTAGCTACCATAACAACTTCAGCCCCTAATCGGCTTAGTTGAATACATGTAGCTCTTCCGATACCAGAAGATCCTCCAGTAACTAACACCTTCTTACCACTCAAATCCATAGGATTAATCAATCACAATTCCTCCGTCTTCGAAATAACTATTTGTTTCAATTATTGGCAAGCAGTTTTCTGCTAAAATGTCAAAGTAATTAGTTCCCCACGAGAGTCCTATACCGAATCCGGGCGCCAATATTTTTTTGTTCCCTTGTTCTTTGCCTCCATAGGTGTCACAAATTGTTATAGGTATTGAGGTTACACTTGTGTTTCCATATCTGTCCATAGAAACTCCAAGCTTATCCAAAGGAATTTTAACTTTTTTAGCAATATGTTTGAGCATAAATACATTAGCCTGATGGGGAGCAAACAGGTCATAGTCATTTTCAGATATATTATGTTCAGCCATAAAACTTTTTAACATTTTTGGAACTTCAGTAATAGTAAAATCGAATACCTCTGCTCCATTCATGTATAAATCATAATCCGACCGGATTACCCCTTCCCCAAACTCTCTGAGTTCCTGACTCCCATTTGGATTGCGGCAAGCTCCGACTGGTGTAATTATGGATTTATAACCTGTACCATCAGTGTAATAACAAAATGGAATTTTCGATGTTTCATCAAATTCAAGAGCTGTGGCGAATCCCGCATCGCCAAATAACATAGCAGCAGACTTGTCCAAGAATGATATACCTTTGGTTGATGTATCCCCTCCCAAAAATAGAACGCGCTTCGTATCTCCAGTCTGCATTAATGAACCTGCAATGTATACGCCATACACAAAGCCAGAACAGCCCAGGTTTACATCAAATGCAATACAATCTTTTTTCAAGCCTAGCCGTCCGTGCAAAACACATGCAGTGGCTGGAGCTTTATAATCAGGACTTTGTGTTACAAAAACCACACCATCTATGCTGTCAATTTCCCATTTTAAATGTTCAATAAGATTCTGTGCAGCTACAAAAGCCAAGTCTGAAGCTGTCTGCTTTTCACTTGCTACATGACGCTGCCGAACACCAGTCATTTTCACGAATTTCGAAACATTTTCTTCTCCGAATATATCGTTGCTTTTCGATGCCTCAACTATAGTTTTAGGAACTGCACAAGCAACGCCTCGTACGGCTACATTTTTTAAAATTCCTTTTGGCATTTTAAAGCCTCATTCCATAAAATCCAAAATGTCTTGTACTGTTTTAAACTCTTTAATCTGAACTGCAGTTAACCTCTTTTCAAAATGCTCATCCACAAGAGCAATTAATGAGATTGCCGCAAGCGAATCCCAACTTTCCAAGGTTTCAAGACTGATAGTTTCCTCTAACGTCCCCGCTTCAATCTCCAGCATATCTTCCAGCAAGTTTAATTTTGTTTGAACGTCCATATTAATTTCCTCCTAATTGTAATATAGTTACCATATAATAACAGTTGAACCCCAAGACAAACCTACCCCAAAACCAACAAGAAGGATAGTATCACCTTTTTTGATATGCCCTTCCTTTTGTGCCCGATAAAGTGCGATGGGTATTGTTGACGACACTGTATTTCCGGTTTCTGACATATCAACATAGAATTTATCTTCCGAAATGTTGCATTTTTTTCTTAAGTGATCTAGCATATAACTGTTTGCTTGATGAAAAACAAAATAATCAATATCATTATAAGTTAAATTATTTTTCTTTAAGACATTATCTATTGATTTCGGAACAACATCTATAGTGAAATTGAAAATTTCTGGCCCGTTCATGAATAGATCGCCTCGAATGCACTTCTCTTCCATGCCCAATCTGGCTCCACTTGAGGCAGCTATCAAGTGCTCCGCACCACTTCCATCAGTACCTAGATCAAATTCTTTAATTTGCGAAATTTGACTAGGCGAAATTAGTGTTGCAGCAGCCCCATCTCCAAAAATAGTCACAACACTTTTTTCTTTTGGATTAATATATTTTGAATAAGTCTCTGCTGTAATTAAAAGTATATTTGTTGCTATCTTTGTATTTATTAATGATTTTGCTACAGCTAGTCCATATATAAAAGCTGAACAACCCAAATTAATATCAAGGGCACCAGCAGATTTAGGGATCTTCAATCGATCCTGTAGTATACAGGCTGTAGTTGGAAGATTGTAATCCGGACTTTGTGTGAAAAGAATCACAAAATCTATATCCTTTGGTTCAACTGAATTATTCTCGAACAACCTTTTAGCAGCATAGAAAGCAAGATCAGATACATACTCATCATCAGCAGCAATATGTCTATTTTTAATTCCAGTTTTTTTGTAGATTTTTTCCTCTGTCCAATCCGGAAAGATTTTAACCAGATCGACATTTGAGAGAACTTTTTGAGGAAGATAATATTCGATTGCTTGTATTCCTATATTCACCCCAACTCCTCCTCAGATGTTAACTCGAAAGCAACTAAATTTATCTTCTACTTTAATATCGACAGCTTACAATATTTTGTTTATATATTGTCTTTTATTAAAAATAAATTCATCATTAAAAATTAAAGTGATAATTTGTGTTCTGGAGGTAAAGAGAAAAACTGCATTCTCGTATAGAAACATGCATAAGGCTTAAATAAACAGTTTTCACTTTTCCACGGATAAATTGTCAACTGTATCTGAAACTTATATCAAAACAATCTGAAGCACCTCAAAACTTCACATACAGCTGCAATTATACTGAGATTAGTTTCTTCACTATGTTCGAAATCTCATCTATTTCCAAATCACTCATATTTGTGCCCGAAGGGAGACACAATCCCTGTGCAAAAATGTTGGCTGAAATATCCTCATCTTCAGCATGAGAGTAATAGCTATATTGCTTAAATAAAGGCTGTAAATGCATCGGTTTCCAAATTGGACGCGCTTCAATATTATTTTCTTCCAATACTTTAATTATTTCTACTGGCTCTATCCCAACCTGTTTTGGATCAAGTAACATCGTTGTCAACCAGTGGGTTGACCTTCCGTATGCTTGTTCATCTAATATAGTCACACCTGGAACACTTGCAAGTTCTCTATGGTAATATTCACGAATTTCCCTTTTACGTATAACCCGGTCCTCCAATACTTCCATCTGTCCTCTTCCAATACCAGCAAGTACGTTACTCAGTCGATAGTTATATCCCACTTGACTATGCTGATAGTGTAGCGCTTCATCCCTTGCCTGAGTAGCTAAAAATCTAGCTTTGTTGAGACTTTCAATATCGTCTGAGATCAACATCCCCCCACCTGAGGTTGTTATAATCTTATTCCCGTTAAATGAAAACACGCCAAACTTTCCAATAGACCCACTCATTCGTCCCTTATAGGTAGCTCCCAGTGATTCAGCAGCATCCTCAATAATCGGAACTTCGTATGCATCACATACCTGCTTAATTGGATCATAGTCTGCACTTTGCCCATACAAATTAACCACAATAACCGCTTTTGGTATTCTTCCTTTAGCCGCATAATCCTTCAACGCACGTTCTAATGCTATCGGAGACATGTTCCAACTCGTGGGCTCTGAATCAATGAATACAGGGATAGCTTTCTGATATAGAATTGGATTTGCACTAGCCGCAAATGTCAAAGAGGAACAGAAGACTAAATCCTCTGCTTGTACTTCCAATAGTTCTAAAGCTAAATGGATAGCAGACGTACCTGAGCTTAACGCGACAGCAGCTGTGCTCCCAGCATATTTTGCCACCTCTTTCTCAAAAGCATCGACATTAGGTCCAAGAGGAGCTACCCAATTCGTGACAAAAGCATCGTTAATGTATTTTTGTTCCTTACCACTCATGTGTGGAGAAGCTAAAAAAATACGTTTATGTTTCATCTTCTGTTTCATTCCTAACTTTATTGATTTTTGCTGATCACCTTAGCTGGACAACCGATCGCAGTGACACTGTCGGGGATGTTATGAACTACACAACCACCAGCACCTATGATCACTTCTCTTCCAACTTTAACCTGTGGAATGAGACATGCTCCTATGCCAATGTGTGTATTAGAGCCCACCTCAACTCCTCCAGCTAAATGTACACCTGGCGAAAGATGCACGTAGTCTTTTACGTTACAATCGTGATCTACCGTTGTTCCCGTATTAATAATTACATGCCTTCCTATTCTAGCATCAGCATTAACTACCGAGTTTGCCATAATAACGGTTCCGTCCCCAATACAAGCGTCTGCGCTAATTACAGCACTTGAATGAATAGCTTTCCCAAAAAGAACACCTTTCTGTTCAAAAAAAAATGCGATTTTTTCTCTTATAGAATTTTGACCTATAGCTATTATATATAAAGCATTTATGTGGTTCGTAGCAATTTTATCAAATTGATTAATTCCACCTAGATAAGGAACACCTCTCCACTTCTCTTCAGGCCATTGATCATCCATAACGCCAATAATTTCCGCACCCATAGATCTTAAATTATCGAACACAACCTTCCCATGCCCGCCTGCTCCAAAGATAATGTATCCCAAAAAAGTCCACCTCTGTCCAATAAGACTAATAATGAAGACTCGATATCAGTATGTTATTATTTTTTGAATCAAATGATCACTGCTCTTTATGCTTTTAAGTACATCTACAACCAAATGACTTGTGCCTTCTTTAGCATAAACATTTTTAACTGATGAAACAAAATCCCTGAATTGTTGTGAAGAGGCTTTATCCAAAGCCGATTGAAGTTCTGTATCACTCTCAATAATATCAATCACATTGGAAGAGCGCTCTCTGCGACTTTGACGAGTACCAATATTGATAACAGGAATTTGAAAGGAAGCTGCTTCTATAATTCCCGAAGAAGAGTTCCCAACCAATAATTCAGTATTTTGTAAAATTGACAAATATTCCAACTGATCAAAATTAGTAACTAAATGTACACTTTCTGTATCAGTGAATCGATTATATAGCTTTACTAATGAATCTGATCCTGCATCAGCATTTGGCTTTATACATATAACATCAAATCCACTATTCACCAACACATTTAACATTTTGAGAATCATTCCCAAATCAGTAGATTCTGTAGTAACGGGATGATACGCAAATAATATATATCCATCAGATTTAATTTTAATGTTATATTTATCTAATACTTGCCGATGGCTTGGAAAAGAAGTTTTCATTATGGTCTCTATCCTTGGTGCTCCTACCACATGAACCCTCCAAGAGTCTTCGCCTAACTTTAACAGCCGTTCCCGACTTTGCTCAGTTGCCACTAGGTGAATGTGAGAGAGTTTGCTTATTGCATGACGGATAGATTCATCTATGGTACCAGTAACTTCTCCGCCGTGTAGATGCACTAATGGGACGTTCATATGTGCCGCAACTACTGCCGCCGCAAACATTTCTCCCCGATCCCCCAATACAACGACTACATCTGGCTGAATCGATTCCAAGGCTTGTGTCATTCCTAATATAGCTATTCCTATTGAACGAGACATGTTGCCATGTGTCGAGCCTTGCAAAAGACAGTCCACTTGCGCTGCTATTCGAAATCCATCTTCTTTTATCAGTTCAACGGTATTACCAAATTGAGGAGATAAATGCATACCTGTTACGAGAAGATGTAAATCTAGTGTCTTTTCTTCGTCAATTGCTTTCAGTATAGGATAATATATCCCATAGTCTGCACGAGTCCCGGTAATAACAACTATTTTTTTCATTGAAAATCAGCCCTCGAAAAGAGTTGATCCTCTTTTATATCTCTTAATAGTATCTTACCAATTACATCAGAATAATATTTGGGTGGAATACCGGTTCCAGGACGCTTGATGGCTACATCCTGTTCTTTTATTTGTTCACCAGCCCACATATCTCGCCCCGCTACTAGACTTTTTCGGGCAACAATCTTTGTGCTTTCCTCAGAAGGCATACAACGCTTGACTCCATCCCCCATTGATTTTTCCACAGTACGAATTCCCTTCACAAGAGCAGCAAATTCAGCTGGTTCTAAGGAAGCCTGATGATCCGGTCCAGGAAGAGAACGATCTAATGTAAAATGTTTTTCTATAATCCTAGCACCAATTGCTACAGCAGCAATAGAGACTTCAATCCCTTTTGTATGATCAGAATAACCAATAATTTTTCTAAACTCCTTTTGCATAGCATGAATTGCAAGAAGATTCACATCTTCAATAGGAGCAGGATAATCTGAAGTACAATGAAGTAAAAAAACCTCACTTTTAGTTATAGATTCTAAAGACTCACTGATTTCGCTCATATCTGCCATTCCAGTCGAAAGAATGATGGGAAGCTCGTACTCATCAATCTGTTTCAGGAAAGGAATATTATTCATGTCGCCAGAACTAATTTTAAATGCATCGACTTGGATTGAATTTAGAAACTCAGCACTTTCCTCATCAAAAGGAGTGGACAAAAAGTCAATTCCTCTCAGTTCGCAATAACGCTTAATCTCTACAAAATCTAAATGACTCAGTTCAAGTTGCCGAAGCATATCCAATTGACTTCCTGAATAACCAGTATTACCCTTTTGATAATCTGCTTTTTGAGCATTCTTAGTCACTAGTTTTTTACTGTTAAATGTTTGAAATTTAACTGCATCTGCCCCACACAATAACGCTTGATCAACACATTGAAGCGCTCTATCCAATAATCCGTTATGATTGACTCCGACTTCAGCTATAATGTAGACAGATCCTTCAGAGATCCTTGATTGAAACCTGCTCATAACTTTCCTCCTCCCTCATTACATTGTGCTACTTAGGAAGACTGTATCAGGAATTCAGCCCATTTTAAGTCCAATTCGTTGTCTATATCAACAGACCGTTCCTTTGGCATTAAGTATCCATAATTATTTGAACCAGTCATCGTATTGTGAAGCATTAACAACTCTCTTTTTACAATATATATGGCACCGTTCAATACATACAACTCAGACAAATCTTGTCTTCTAAGATTTTCAGCTTGATCCTTTAAATATGACTCGAGTCTTCCAGAAGTCCATTCTCTCATTAAATAAGGGTGAGTATCACTTACAGTAATGCTTTGTAGCGAATCTCCCTCACTCTTTATAAGCACTTCATAAGCTTCATCAATATCATTTGCATTTCTTAATGGAGAAGTTGGCTGGAGCAGCATGATGTATTCAAATGTTTTGTGCTTCTCCTTCTCATAATAAAGGACAACATGCTTTAAAACATCAATACTCGCCGCCTGATCTGTTGCCAATTCAGCGGGACGCATAAACGGAACATTAGCTCCAGCCAGTTTAGCGACACAGGCTATTTCTTCGCTATCTGTAGAGACCACCAACTCATCAATAAAATGACTATTCAGAGCTGCCTCAATAGTATAGTTAATTAACGGTTTATGATTCAATAATCTTATATTTTTATTAAGTAATCCCTTTGATCCGCCTCTTGCAGGAATCACAGCCAGACATTTCCTTAAATTCTTCATATCCACCTCTTAGAGAAACCTAACCCATTATTCTCAATAAGATGTTTAATTTCAGATGTATGCATTTGTCTTGCTGTTTTTGAGGAATATTCCTGATGAGGAGCTTTTCTAAATCCCGCGTAACTCTGCTCTTGCGTATTAAACAAAGAAGGGATAATATACATATACTCATTTTCCTGAGCTCTCTCTGATTCTTCAAGCGTCATAAGTTCCTCATATAACTTCTCTCCTGGACGAATTCCAGTCTCAATGATTTCACCAAAATACCTTCTGTTTCCGGATTCTTCATAAGAATCTATTAAGCACTTGGCCAAGTCAGCAATTTTAAGGATCGGCATTTTCAAAACAAAAATTTCCCCACCTTGAGAGTGGTTTGCCGCATCTATTACCAATTGGGCTGCTTGAGGTATCGACATCATAAAGCGAGTCATTTCTGAATGAGTAATCGTTACAGGTTTTCCTTCTGCAATCTGATTTCTAAACAGAGGAATAACTGACCCCCTAGACCCCATCACATTACCAAACCTTACACATGCAAATATTGTTCGCTTACTTCCTTTGTAGAAACCTGCTGCAGAAACCAACTTTTCAGACAGCAATTTTGTAGCCCCCATTGTGTTAGTTGGATTAACTACTTTATCAGTGCTTATTGCTATTACCTTCTCAACATTGTGTTCTATGGCTGTCTCAATGATATTCTGTACACCAAAGACATTAGTCTTTACTGCTTCCATAGGATTATACTCGCAAGAAGGAACATGCTTTAGAGCCGCTGCATGAAAGAGGAAGTCTACTCCCTCCATCGCATAACTTAGTCTCTGCTTATCTCTAATATCACCTATTAGATACCTGATATTATCATATTCTTTGAATTCTTGTTGCAACTCAAATTGTTTACTTTCATCCCGACTAAAAATTCGAACTGCTTTTGGTCTATAGCTTAATAAATTTCGTACCAGTTCACTTCCAATAGACCCAGTGCCTCCCGTAACCATCACAACTTTATCAGTAAACATAAATACCTCCGGTTCAATAATATCTGTTATCATGTTGTAGATTACGAACCTAGACACCCTGTATACTATCTATTCTTTTCCCACTTTCCACCAACAGACTTTCCAAGTAGGGAAGTTGTGTTTCCACTTCTGTAAGAATTCCACCCAAATGTTCTCTAATATAGCCGGCTTTAATAATAATGTTCTGCTCAACTACTATTGCAGGTAGCATACGATCAAAATGAGCCAGTTGTAATGGAATTAAGGATTCAAATATCGGGGTGAACCACTCTCTGTTTACAATCCTTCCCCACTTCTCTTCTATATCAAAGATCATATTGTGGCATTTTAAAGGCTTAATTCTACTTAGTCCTTCAATCGTACCAATCAATTTTTGAATTTCTCTAATTTCTGATTTTATAAGAAAAACATCTTTTAATACAAACTCGACTTTTTCTTTTAAAGCCATATATTTTTCATGGTCTACAGTTATTGGGTGATCATTGATCCAAGTTTCAAATAGATTATGCTGTAATATCTTCGCTTTATTGAGATTCTCATGAATCTCTTCTATAGGCTTAAACGGCGCTCCTTCTATAACAGCTCCAAGGCGAGAAGAATTATAGAATTCAACATGATCAAAATATTTGATTAAACTTTCAATAGATTCTTTCATTGACATAAAACTTGCATCTGTGAAGTTCATGCCACCTTGTACATTCTCAACTTGCTTCACAGCTCTTTTCAACATTTCAATTTTAAGATCCTGAGAAAGATGTTCTACTCCATCACTGTAAAGCTTTTGTCCTGGATAAGAGAGATCTTGACCAGCAAATACAATCTGTTCTGCACCTAAAAAAATTGCTGCCTGGATCGCTGTCCCTGCAACAGTCGGTGTAGGCATCATTAATATATCATTTTTACTTTTTTGGAGAAAATATTGAGAAATTTGATCATTTTCCATGATGCTATAAATTTTATTTTCTCCTTTTCGTTCAGAAATCTCATAAAATGACGATGAAGTAAACAGTAGTGTAGGCTGCAGCGTTTTATCACTAGAGAAAATCTTATTATTAACTTCATGCCCATCCATAATAACACATAGGTGTGGCTGGATCCCATGCTTTACCAAAGCCTGTACACTTGAACCTGCAGCAATGATTAGTGCATGTTTTGATACTTTCCTAATCCAATCAATATCTTCTGTTAATGAGGGACCCGACGACACTATAATTGCTGTGTTCCCTTTGAATGTTCCATACATTTTTTCGATAGAGTGTGTAGTCAAGGACTCATGCAGATGATAAAGGTAATTTTGAGTCCATTCGTTTCTAAAACGGTTTTCCACATATTTGTTGGAAGTGTAATCATCTTTATAACTAAGGAATTCTTCCTTGATCTTATGAAGCGTTTCAATCTCATCTTCTAAGTACTTCCTCAGCCCAATAAAAGCAAGTTTTTCCTGCATATAACTACATAACAAATAAAAGAGCGTCTTTATCTGATTATTACCAAGAGAAATCCAATATAGATTCGGGTGATTTAATAATGGGCTAATGTCGTATTCACATACTAGCTTGTTGAAAGAAGCCTCATCTGGCTCGTATATAAATAACCAACGATCCGGGAATTCTTCCAATAGATCTGCAATGCTTAAACCCTGTCCAAAACCATATACAAATATAATTTTTGAGTCCTCTACTATTTCTTTAACTGCTTGTAGCCAAATTTCATCCTTATCAAACAACTCGTATATAATCGGCTCCACTATATTTTCATTATAGTTCTTTGTTTTTTCTGCCACATGAGGAAATCTTTTTTCCAGAACTTCAAGGTTTGCCTGCTTCATAACTCTTCCACCCATCTGCTTATTCTTCATATTTATTATTATCGGCCTATCTTTGTCAATAATGAAGCAAATTAGAAAAAAGCATCGGCATGTAACCGATGCTTTGCTTAACTTTTATTTTCGGTAATCTATAAAGATGCTGCCCGAAGAATAAGATTGTTGATATGCATTCTGCTGTGAACGAATATTCTCTCTTTTCTCCAGCCATTCTGCTGCTTCATTTTTTATTGCTAACATTCGTTCAACGATAACTCCTTCTCCAACGAGCAATTGCTTAATTTCAGCCTTCATGTCATCAGTTAACAACGAGCTATATGAACTCATCTCGTTAACAATGGCCTCTCTTTGTTCAGTATAAGTGAGCAGTTGGTCTTCATCAAATTTAGATAGATTGATGATAGTATGACTAGATAAGAGACTATACTTATTTAGTAAATCTCGTAGTTTTTCAATATCGGTCATAAAGCAAAACCTGCACCTAAAGATTTACTTGCCTCTACCCAAGCTTCTCTTAATTCCTTTAAATGTTCTAATACTTCTTTTGCAGGGGTAACGTTTTTATTCACATTAGATTCAATCAAACGATGTAACATATATTCATATATAGCAACTAGATTATTAGCCAAAGGGTATTCAAAATTTAATGATGAAATTAATTCATGTACGACAGCTTGGGCTTTACATAAATTCCGGTTTGCTAGCTCGTAGTTGTTTTGCTCTATTCCCTCGATCCCTCCTTGGATGAACCGAATTGCTCCATCGTATAACATGATTAGCAATTTGGGTTTGGAAGCAGTCTGAGTCTGAGTTTGTTGATATTTCTGGTATGGAGAGTTAATCAATTTACTATCCTCCTCACATAAAACTGGACAAATTAGAAGATGTACTATTATATTTACTAATAGCCGTTTCCATGGCTGTAAATTTTTTATAGTAGTTTGTTTCTTTCGTGTTTAATTTTGCCGTGAGGTCACTTATACGAATGTCAAGCAACCGTAATGATTCCCCCATAACACTACTCGCATTGAATGATGCAGTAATTTCTGTGCTAACTTTAGAGGTTCCCGCTGTGTTTGCCAAACTATCTAAAGTTTTATTTGATATTTTACGTAATCTAGAGAATATACCATCTGAGGAGTCATATTCATTATTTAAGTAAGAGGAAGAATAGTTTTTACCCAAGTAATCATTAACGATATCTGGATTTTCTTCCAGAGCAGCTCTTAACTTATCGGTATCTAAAATCAATTTTCCTTTTGTTTCATAGGTGCCTGTAGTAATGCCAATATGAGTCATGTTAAGTTCATTTGTTGTCTTGGTTCCATTTTCTAATGTAACAGTTTTATCAAGCTTGACTGTCTGTACAAGGGCAGTTCTCATTTGTGAGATAGCGCCCTCCAAAATACTGTCACGTTTCAGCATTCCACTTTTAGCTTTTTGTTCCCAAAGTTTAACCTCATCATCTGACATATCTTTTTTCTGTTCGCTTGTTAGTGGAGTATATTTTGAATTACGCTCTTCATTAACTTTACCATTCAAGAAAGAAGAAAGTTCGTTATAAGAATCGACAAAATTTTGAACTGTTTCTATGATTTTATCAATATCTTTTGTTACGCCAACTTGTGTAGTTGCACCATTACTTAATGCATTAAGGGTGATGTCAACCCCATTCATATTAAACGTATTTGATGCTTTAGTTACTTCAAGCCCATTGATCTTAACTTTTGCATCATCCCCACCAGCAAGTTGGTTGTTCAGCTTTAATGCTGTAAAGATACTGCCGTTAATCGTTATATCATTGGAACTCAAACCCGTATCTCTACTAGTAATTGACATATTGCCTGTCGCCGAGTCATAGATTGCTGTTACACCTGTTTTTGTATTGGTATTGATTTTTCTCACAAAAGAATCCAGAGTTTCTGTTGCACCATCAATTTCGATATCAACTCCATTCACTTGAACAGTTGATGTCCCGCTAGTGGCAACTCCTGAACCAGTAATATCCGACAATAAAACTTTACCCCAATTACTCTCTGAACCTCCTTTAGTCGGTGCAGATGAGGATTTAGTAGAAGCCGCCTTAGCAAGTAGAAGAACTTCTATTTCCATATTCCCCGCTGCTGTAGCAGATGCTTTGGCGGTTACTGCACTTGTATTCCCACTGATGTTAACTTTTTGAGCGTTAAGTGCACCCAATTTACTAAATGTATCGTTTATTTTGGTTTGTGCGAAAGTGACTAGCTTCACACTTGATTCACGATAACCTTCCCGTTTCCACTCCATCAGTTGCTTATTCTGATTAAGTTTGTTAAGTGGTTGACTTTCTGCGGTCATCAGTTTTTTCACTAATGCGTCGATATCCATTCCCGATGCCATTCCTGTTATTCTTGTTACAGCCACTAGAATAACCTCCTTTTTAAGCTTTTTGATCTACAAGCAGACCAACAAATTCCATCATTTTAGCAGCTACATCTAAAATTTTTTCGGGAGGAACTTCCCTGATTAATTCACCTGTTTCCTTATTTAAAACTTTAATCATGATCGCATGTGTATCTTTATGGACAGAGAATTCCAAGAATCTTTGTGGTCCTTGAATAGCTTGAATAGCTTTATTAAGTTCCTCGATTGCCTTCTCTTGGTCTTGAGTAACAGCTTTTGAACCATACACACCGGTTGATATAGGCATCATACTCTCTGAAATAATCTTGTCTTTTGCATCTACTGTTGGAGATACTGGCAATTGTGAAAAAACCCCTTGAGAAAGCATTCCTGTGGATTTGACTGGCTCCATCGAAATCCTCCATACTTAATAGTTTTTGTATTGACAGTAAAAAAATCGTTACTCTATATATCGGCAATAGATATCAAATATTTTACGATAATTAAAAATAAAAAAAGCCCTGTATACGAAATACAGGGCTTTACAAAACAATTTAAAATTAACGAAGCAAGGAAAGAACACCCTGTGGAGCAGAGTTTGCTTGCGAAAGCATAGATTGAGAAGCTTGCAGCAAGATGTTATTTTTCGACAAAGCAACCATCTCTTTAGCCATGTCTGTATCACGGATACGTGACTCAGATGCAGTCAAGTTCTCGATAGTTGTACCCAGGTTGTTGGAAGTGTACTCCAAACGGTTCTGAACTGCCCCGATTTTAGCACGTTGCTTTGCAACTGATTCAATTGCTTTAGTTGCACTAGCAAGAGTAACACTAGATTTCATACCTTTGAAATCAGTAGTAGCAATACCACTGATAGAAATTTGGAAGCTATCATCATCAGCTTGAATTTTAATGCTTGAAGTGATTTTAATTCCATTGAATTTTGTATTCGATGTGATTGCATCAATTTGCGCGCCCAGTTGACCAAGTTCCATTTTGATATTCGACTTATCGCCTGCTTGGTATGTTTCGTTGCTGCTTTGTACCAACAATTCTTTCATACGAGTCAACATGGAGGATACTTCGTTCATTGCACCTTCAGCTGTTTGCGCAAAAGAGATACCATCTTGAACGTTACGTTGAGCTTGCTCCAAACCGCGGATTTGACCGCGCATTTTCTCGGAGATGGAGAGACCAGCAGCATCATCTGCAGCACGGTTGATACGAAGACCAGAAGACAATTTTTCCATGTTTTTGCTTGCTGCTGTTTGGTTCAGACCCATATTACGGTGTGTGTTAACCGCTGGCAAGTTGTGATTGATAATCATTGTTTATTTCCTCCCTGAAATGGTTATATGCCCACATCCATGTGGTATTAGCGTCTTCACAGGTCGGCCGCCCTGAAGAATTACCGCCTTAATATATATATCGACCCGATGTAATAATTTGTTTATAGTCATCTAGAATTTTTTTTGTTTTTTTATTATTGAATTTAAAAATATACAACTAAAACTCTACTCCGATACTTTACCTAAACCTTGTATCGTTTTCTGTAAGGTTTCCAAATTCATCGCAGCATTTTGATTATTCTGTTCGATAGCTTCAAGAACTTCTTTACGATAGATATCGATCTCCTTTGGAGCTGATATACCGAGTTTCACATTTTCTCCATCCACAGACAGCACAGTCAACACAATATCATCTGAAATAACTATGGATTCACCCTTTTTACGTGTAAGTACCAGCATCAGAAGTCACCGACCTTGTTGAGAGACTGCTTATCGGCCCATAAAGCATGTCTAGTTTTGTAATCTGTATTTTGCAACACAATTTGCTTGCCCACTTTTTTGTATACATTAAATACAATAGGAGCCAGCAAGTTTACGGTTGCACGCTGAATCTCTTCATGAAGCGTGACGATACATCGAACCTGCACATCACTAGAGTCAGTCACACCGAGATCCTCTATGTTTTCAGAAGAGAGTTCAAACTCATAATCTATTTGGAAATCAAACGGATTTACAGTTACAAAAGCTACAGCACTCTCCTCAACCGAACTAAAAAGGCTAAAAACTTCGTCATGCTGTTGCAGATTGAATGTTTTTAAATTCTCAAAACCCGGAATACCTTTCGGAAAAACATAGGTTTCTTTCACTGTATGCTCCTCTGCATTCTCTATTTTGTTTTGCTGGCTCATTTTATTTCCCTCCTGAGTAGAAAAAGCTACGGACTATTCAATGTCCATAGCTTATACATCTAGATTAAATAATTTATAAATAACTACCTCATGAAATCCATTAAAGAAGGTTGCATAATTTGAGCAGAGGACTTCAACGCAGCTTGATAGATCGTTTGAGCTGAAGTGGCCTGAATCATTAGACTAGCCACATCGGCATCCTCTGTTTTGGATTGCAGTGTTGTAAAGTTCAAATCCTGATCTTTCAGACGATTTTGAACAAGTTCAATCCTATTTGTACGTGCGCCAACCTCTGAGAGTGCAGCTTGCATTTTTGTAGAACGTGATTCTATATTTTGCAATTGTTGTTGCACCCCAGTTTGGTCTCCACTATTTAAGGCCAAAGATAAATCATCAATAATTTTAAATATGTTATCTGCATCACCCTTGTTACCGAAAAAATCTGCCCCAGACGTATTAATCTGGAAAGTAACTTCCTGACTAATAGAATACAGAACCCCTTGAGTATCTGTCTCTATATCTGCATAATCCGTCACCGTTCCTGATAGCTCATAGGGAGCTTGATCATACGTTTGACCATTGAAAATAAATTTACCGCGGATTTGAGTATTGCCAATATCCACAAGGTGCTGTTTTAACTGATCCACCTCAAGATTAACGGCTTTAAGATCCGAGTCCGATAAAGTCCCGTTAGAGCCCTGAACGGCCAATTCTTTTAATCTCTTTGCCACATCAAGTGCTTGCTGCATATTCGAATCCGTAGCATCCAGCCAACTGACGGCTGCATCAGTGTTCGACTGATACTGTTCATTCGCGGCCAGTTCTGCACGGTAACGAAGTGCATAGGTTACACCAACGGGATCATCGGAGGGTTTATTAATTTTGCGGCCAGTGGAGATTTGATTAGACATCGTATCCATCCGGTTCAAGTTGCGATTCAGGTTGCTGAGCATTTGTGTACTCATCATGCCTGAGGTTACACGTATAGCCATTAAAGGTTACTCCCTTCTACCTCTTAGCGACCAACTACCCCGGTGCTGTTTATAAGTTTATTTAGCAATTCATCATAAGCTGTCATAAAACGGGCAGCTGCGCTGTATGCATGCTGAAATTTGATCAAGTTACTCATCTCTTCGTCCAGGGACACACCACTCACAGATTGACGATTTAGATCAACCTGCTCGGTCAGAAGCTGAGCATTCTGTGCTTGACGGTTCGCTTCCTGTGTCTGAACACCCAACTGCCCTACAATTGCACCGAAAAAGTCATTCACTGTCGTCGGCTTGGACACAGCAGTTCCAAAATCAAACTTGGCATCTTTTAGACCTGCAAGCGCAAGTGCAAGACTATTATTACCCAGTACTACACTTTCACTCGTCCCCGTCCCGGTCGTACGCATTGAGGTCGCTATTTTGTTGGGATCGTTTTGAATATCTTTACTCAACGTAATATTGCCTGCCGTTATGGTTCCTGCGCCATCTTTAGTGGTGAAGAAGTCTTCCCCTGCTGTTGGGGTATTTCCGCTAAGCGTATAACCAAGTTTGTGTAACCCGTTAATGCCTTGAACAGTCACTTTAATATCCGAGGTTATTGTTCTGTTATTGTTAGCATCTGAATAGGTTACGTTGTTCAGTACTGTATTGTTAGGCAATACAGAACCAGCCGGAATCGTTATTTCGATATCGCCCGTAGCCAGTGTATTTGCTAACTGGTCTAACTGTTTACGATAGTCTGCAACATACTGATCACGCGAGTGAATCATTCCGTATACCTCGCCACCGGTCAGGGTTCCTGCTTGATATGCATTTTCCAAGATGTCTGCAGTAATAGGAGTGACCGTTGCCCCTGTAACTGCAACTTGGCCTGCCAGTGTTACTTGATATCCACTGTCCAGTTCAGTGATCTGGACGCCTGCAATTTTGGAGAGCTGATCCACTGCATAATCGCGTTTATCACGTAAATCATTGGCATTATCTCCAAGCTGCTCAACTTTTACAATATTGTTATTGAGATCGGCAATGGATTGCAGATATGAATTGATTTCCGTTGTTTTCAATGAAACATTGTTAGTCAAATCATTGGAAAGCGCATCCAGTTGAAAACTGATCTGATTCATACCATCTGTTAATGCCAATGTTGTTTCTTTCACAATTTTTCGGTTGGTCACATCTTGTGGGTCTTGACTCAAATCTGACCAGGCGTTCCAAAAATTATTGAGGACTGTTCGAATACCAGTATCCGAAGGTTCATTTATAATCTTCTCGAGTTTTTCCAGAGTACTGTTACGAACGGTCCATCCCCCAAGCGAAGTATTCTCGTTACGAAATTGACCATCCAGAAATGTTTCCCGTACACGTTTAATGGAATTGAATTCCACCCCCGTTCCTAGCTGGCCCGGTGCAGTCGTACGATAAAATGCTACAGCATCAATAGGATCTGCTGCCGTCATATTGACCACTTGGCGTGAATATCCTGGCGTGTTTGCGTTCGCAACATTGTGTCCCGTTGTGTTCAGAGCAGCAGTTTGTGTGAAAAGGCTGCGCTTGGCTGTTTCAATTGAATGAAAGGTTGAAGCCATCGTTGTTTTCCCCCATTATTAACCACGAGTATCAAATAGCCCGGAACGAGCTACACCATAAGATTTCTCTAATGGATTTTGATAGGTGGCTTCTGATTCTGCATGAAATGACATCGTTTCAAGGAAGAAGTCAATATATGAAAGTGACTGCTTAATAAGTTGCTGATTAACTTCGTTTATGTGCTTCACTTGCTGTAATACATCGGTTAAGTCCGATTGAGCTTGATAAAGCCTTTTCTTTTCCTCTGTATCAAAAACCAGTCTCATCAGCTCACTAATTGTCAGATTAAGCTTTGATTTGATTCCTCTTTCTTCAAGAAATTGATGAACAGCCTGCATCCTTTGTTGTTCAATCAACTCAATTTTCTTGGCCAGTTTGGATTCCTGATTAATCAGCGTAATTAAAACGTCCACTTTGTTAGTAACAACTGCTTCCTTCTTTTGTTCACCTAACTGAAGCATTTCAATATGAGCGGCCTGCAACTGTCCCAGTACACTAATTAAAGATTCAACCGCCATGTGTCCTCCTATTGTTCAGGAAAGTTTTTAAAGTATGGTGCTAACTTGTCTGCGAGTTTACTGCTGTCTACCTGATACGTTCCTGAACTGACTTGTTCTTTCAGCTCCTGAATTCGCTGCAATCGTCCCGCATCCTGCGTACGTCCTTGTTCTTCAAGCATTTTCATCGCCTCCGGAGAAATGGATACTTCATCCTTGCGGCGGCTTTTCTTGGTTTCAGCCTGCTGATTGGATTCAACATTCCTCTGATATGAATTGATGGCTCCAATTCGACTCGGTTCATTGATTTTCATTCGAAGTGCACTTCCTTTCAGTTAAAATATGACGATTTACGTTTTTCTTTCTTTATCTTTATGTGTTTAAAACGAGTAGGATAATAAAAAAAACCGATAATCTTTAATAAGTTTATCGGTACGTTCCAAAACATTTGTTATAGCATTATTCGGATTTAAGACCACGTTCCTATTAGTCCCGTAGTTTGTCGACAGCATTGTAGGTTCGTCCGCCTACTTGGTTGTTCTCCTTCTGACCTACTTCACGAGCAGCGCCAGCCAAGTCTTTCGTTAACCGGGTACGGCATGAATCACACATATGTCCCTCTCGAATCAACGTTCCGCATACTTCACAAGGATACATCATATTCGGAGCGTTTTCGATGGAAATACGTCCCTCTCGAATAAACTTGGTAATCGTTTTGATTGAAACTTCTGTTGCATCCGATAATTCCTGTATATTGGCGCCTTTATTCTCGCGCAGATAGTCTACACAGATCTGATATTCCTGCTCCATCTCTTTGATACAATTCGAGCATACATCCCGAAAATTCAATGCGTACAATCTGCCGCAGCGAGGACAATTTCCTAGATTCATCGCCAAAACTCCCCTCTTAATCTCGCTTTCCCGACTAGCTAATACTTATAGATTACCTTATTTTCTCATATGAAGTCCATATAATATTTGCAAACATTAAATGTGGGCTGTTGCGTAGATACGCAATATATTCTATAGCTAAACTCTGATATTGAACTTAAATATTTACGTTGAGAAAAATAATATTTGCGTTTAACTGTATTTTGGAGAAATACGGAGTGAACAGAAAGAATCAAAAAGGGAAAAGTGATCATTAAAATCAAGATCTTGCTAATGTTAGCGTATAAATACGCACCGGGATACCGGCATGATTTGCAGCAGCCAGAATGACCTGCCCGCAAGCTTCCAATGTACTGCCGGTGGTGTAGATGTCGTCAATTAAAAGGATTTGTAAAGCTTTATCGGCATTGTTGATCTGGTTGGATGATCCAGGCACGTGAGAATGATTCATTCCCTTGAAGGATGTTGCGATATGGTGTGGATGAGTTTCTGGGTTTTGAGAACCTGGGCGGCCTTTATCACTCCAAATCTTTGTAATGAGATCAAGCCCTTCAGGATGAATAGAGAAAGCATGTTTCATCGTCTCGAATCGTTCGGCTCGAGACTTGAAGCTTTGTTTCCCAGTGTTGATCTGGCGCTGCAACAGATCAACACCGGGTACCCTGGCGGCGCTGGCAAGCCCCGCTGCCAGCCGCTCCGCCTGATTGAAGCCGCGCTCGGCCAGGCGCTCCTCGCTCACGGGAACATAAGTGAGCGCGTCAGGTCGCCAGAGCGGCTTTGGGGTTCCTTTTCCACATATACGGGTCAGCTCTTCACTCATCGCTTGAAAGGCTTGAATGAGAAGTGCCGTTAGCAGCGGGGCGTAGCGCTCGTGTCCTCTGAATTTATACATGCTAATCCATTCTCTCATTAAGTCATTGTACTGTACCGCACTGCGATTACAGATGAAGGAGCGGCGCTGCATATGCGGACGCACACAGTCGGGGCACCCCACTCCCCGGCCGCAACGCTGGCAGCGAATTGCGCAAATCCACGGAATCTGCTGCACACAGCGCGTACATATCCCCGGATAACGTGACGACAACAGCGCTCGCGTGCCGCAAGTCAGGCAGGAGGAGCCGGGCGGACCGAGCAGTTGGTGGAGTTGTCTGGTTAGCTGCTGCGCACGTTCGAAGAGATGGGAGATGTAGTTCAACATGAAGCATGGCTCCTTTCTTACAATGTAACATCCTAAATATGTAATGACCGTGGTAGTACGATGTTTCATTACAGCTTGAGGAAGAGGCTGCTCATTTTAATGAAAAGATGCATGTTGGCGAAAACACGATTTATTTTGTATGAACGATGATCTGTAGAGAGCCTTTTCGGGTTCAGCTGAGAGTAAGATGAGTTATGATCGTTATTTGGAGACGGGTGGGTGCAGGTAGCCTTTTCGGCGGGCGATGGCATTCATTTTGCGAATCTGGGATACCGCTTTGACTTGAGAACGAGTCCGGCGTGAGGCGGCGAATATAACCCGACCTGCCGGATCATCCAGGGAGCGCCCGGCCCGACCAGCCATCTGCACTAATGAAGCTTCATCAAAGAGCCCGTTGTCTGCATCCAGAATAAACACATCACTGCGAGGTATCGTCACCCCCCGCTCCAGAATGGTGGTCGTTACAAGCAGGCGTATGGAGCGCTCGCGAAAAGCAATGACTTTGGACGCCCGGTCCACGTCCTGGGATGAAGTGCCTTCAATCGAGATATTCGGAAAAGTTCGGCGCATTAATTGAACAAAGGCTTCGATCTGCGCGATTCGTGTTACAAAAACAAACACCTGCGCATCGCGCTCCAGCGAAGAGCGAATGCTGCTCACGATGGGAGCGGGCAGCTGTTTACGCTTGATGCACTGGGCTACGGTTATCATGCGCATTAGCTTGGGGACAGGCAGCGGATGCCGATGGAAACGGACAGGTACCTTGGCATGCGCGAGCTTGCCTAGAGCAGCTTCTCGCTGCAGCCGGGCTGGCGGTGTAGCCGATAAATATACGAAATGTCCATCCGGCTTACAGGAAGCAGCGGCAGCGTGAGCCAGCATGGGATCGTTATGATACGGATAGGCATCCAGCTCGTCAATAATAACCAGATCGAATCCGTGATAAAAGCGCATAAGCTGGTGTGTGGTCGCCAGCGTGAGCTGAGCGTCTTTCCAGCGCTCTGTGCTCCCGCCATAGAGCGTAGCAAGCGAGGTATCCGGGAAAGCCTTCGCCAGGCGCGGAGCCAGCTCCAGCACGACATCCCTGCGCGGTGTAGCGACCAGCGCTTTGCCCCCGTGATCCAGTGTGTGCTGGAGCAGAGGGAATATCATTTCCGTCTTGCCGGCCCCGGTCACGGCCCAGAGCAAGAACCGCCCCGGCCCATCCCCTGCGGGGGGCCGGGACAAAAACGCAAGCGCCGCGGCTGCCGCCGCGCTCTGCGCTGCGCTTAGCCCCCACCGGGCGAGTCCGCCGCCGGTGGGGGCCAGGGCCGTGCCCCGCGGTGCTTCGCCGCGTGCGGGCACGGCCCCTTGCGCTGCACTGCGTAGCAGCAGCGCACAGGCACGGCTGCGCCCCAATGCGAGGCATGCCTCGCAGTAGGCGCACGCCGCCAGGCCGCAGGCAGCGCAGGGCACGCGCTGCCTGGCTTCGCTGCCACAGCGGTGGCAGCGGGGCGCGCTTCGCGCGCGGCCGAGCCACGCGAGCCGGCGGCGCGTGGCAGGCCCTTGGAGGGCGGCTGTCAGCTGCAGCCGCCCATGCAAGCGCGCGAGCTGCGCAGCCGCGCGCCAGCCCCCGGGCGGCATGGCGGGCTCCGCCGCCAGCAGCGCCTCGGCCTCGGCCGCCAGCAATTGGCGGCCGCTCATGCGCTCAGCCAGCAGAGCAGCATACTGCTGCAGCTGAGCCCAATGCTTGGCGGGATAGGCCCTAGGCATCCCGCCCACAATAAACTGTGCAGCAGCACCTCTTCCTTTAACTCCAGTCCCACCACCCCCATCTTCTCTTTCATTACTCCTCCACCCACCTGCCTCACTCCCCTTCTTACCCCAACCGCTCGCTCCCATTGCCACAGCCACAGCTTCTCTCGCCTCAATCTCACCTGAGTCCCGCTCGTATTCGAGCAGCTTTGCGTTCAGACAACTTTGCCACGCCACGACATCCCATTGAGCCATGCCACGCACAGGCACAAACTGCTCCACCAGCCATGCGGCCTGACTTAACGGCAACTGCAAGCTTAGAACCAGCCACTGATGAACCTGCCGACCACTAACACCCTCCAGCCACCACACCACATCGACCCGAATATCAAGAGACAGGATCATGCTCCACTTTTCATCCGTGCGACATACATACAACGCCACCTTCATCTCCCCGACTCCTCCCTCATGCTATCCAAAAACATATCCAGAAACGCAAAAAAAGCACATACTGCCGGCGGCTTCGCCGGAGCATGTGCTTCATGTCCCTGTCGTTTCAAAGATTTGACTCTGACCTCAGTATAACGATAATGCCAATTCATAAGCAACCGTTTACTTCCCAACCCAGACTTTAGGCAGCTGATCTGAGTCGGATTGGATAAAGATGGATTCTACTAACTTCAACCTTCTTAAATTCAATTATATGGATATTTTTCATAGCAGTCAAAGCAACCGATAATTCCAGTCCTATCTTATTTATATAGCTTTAAATTTTTCTTTAAAAATTGCGAAACTTTTTCCAGTTTTATCAGTCTATACTTTTAAGTTAAGACTTCTGACTTCGAAATGCTTCTCGGGCCTTAACTAAAGCAAGATATCCAGTCTTTAACCATAGATTGCAATAAAACCCATATTCAATTTAAAGGCAGACTTGGCTACAATTACAAAAAAAGACTACAGCGTTGCGCTGTAATCTTTCTCCATATGAATTGCATATCAACATCTGCATCATATCATTGTCATGCTTGCCTGAATTCGGCTTCATCACTGGATTTGCGCAGATCAATGAGACGATAACCACCATACACCTGCTTGCTGCGTTCAAGCTCTGCTGGCACAGCCGGAAGATAAGAAAGCTCCAGGCCCTGCTTCTGCATCATCTTCTCAATGATCGTAATCGTCTCTGCATCATGATGATCAGCGACCACCGTTAATGTAAAGCTCTTTCCACGATATAATAATTCCCGGCAAAGTGCTCGAATAATGCCCTCAATCCGTCCTGCCTGATTGGAAGGAATGAGCAGAATCTGCTCGAAGCCTTCGGACTCCGGGCGGGAAATATGGCGCTGGTGCATAACATGAACGGCCATTGCCGCCAGGAAGTATATAAGCAGAATCATAGTCAAATGAGCAACCATGGCAACTGCACCTCCTCGGAAGGTTATGCTCACCCATGGCGAACATCCCTGTATACAGCAGTATATGCTGCGTATTCCGAAGGGTTACAACCAACGCAGGTCCGTGCTCCGATTTGAACAGATGTTCAGCTCACCCTCGCACTTTGTTCATTTGCAGTGATAAAGTCCATCAACCCGCAAACCAATCCAGCTACTGGAAAGGGTGCGAGTGAATACAGATTAAACGAGCAAATACATTAGAGCGTAACCCAGCCATATTTGATGGAGTTGATAACAGCCTGTGTACGGTCGTCCACTTCCATCTTTTGCAGAATGCTGCTGACATGGTTTTTGACCGTTTTTTCACTGATAAACAGGAATTCACCAATCATCTTGTTGCTCTTGCCCTCAGCCATCAGACGCAGCACTTCGGCCTCGCGGCGTGTAAGTGGATTGTTGTCACCCGCCACAAATTTAACGCCGGCTTCCTTCGCAGTGCCTTCACTCATTGCACCTGTTTCGTTCAGATACGTCATGCGGCGAAGCTGCATAATCAGTTTGCCTGTAACTTTAGGGTGAATAAATGCATGTCCTTCATGTACCGAACGAATCGCATTAATCAGTGACTCTGCCTCCATGTCCTTCAGCAAGTACCCGTTTGCCCCTTTACGGAGTGTCTCAAATACATAGCTTTCATCATCATGGATGGACAAAATAATAACCTTTACATCCGGGAACAGCTCACGCAGTTTCTCGGTAGCCTCCACCCCGTTCTCTACAGGCATGTTGATATCCATCAGAACGATATCCGGTTTTTCCTGATTACAGAATTCAAGCACCTGAATGCCATCGCCACACTCACCGATGACCTCAATGTCGTCCTCCATATTCAAAATGCGTTTCAATCCCTCACGGAACAGCTGATGATCATCAGCCAAAAGAACTTTAATTGATGTTTTTCCAGTATCACGGTTTTCCATCCTGCTACTCCTTTCCCTTATCCACGTTAGTCGGGATATGAATGACTATTTTGGTTCCCTGGTTCTCTGCGGATTCAATCTCTATTCTTCCTTCTAACAGTTCAACCCGTTCTCTCATCCCGATCAGACCGAAGTGGTTGTGGTCCTTGCTTTTCTTCGCAAGAAGCTCCGGTTTGAACCCAAGCCCATTGTCCTGTACGACAATTTTGACGAGCTGAGCCTGGTATGTAATTTCTACGACAACATACGTGGGATAAGCATGCTTGGCAGCATTAGACAGACCTTCCTGCACAAGGCGGTAGATTGCAGCCTCCATTGCAGAAGAGAGACGATGTTCCTTGCCTCTTGTTTCAAAAAGCGACCGGATTTTTGTTTTTACTTCAAAATCCTGCACATACTTCCTCAGCGTCGGGATCAGTCCCAGATCATCCAGTGCCATAGGACGCAGATTGAAAATAACTTTTCTCATTTCTTCAAGACTTGAACGAACCTGGCCTTTCAAATCTACTATTTCGGCCTGGACCATCTTAAAATCCTGCTTAATGAGCATTCTTTCTACAATTTCCGTCCTAAGCACTAGATTGGCGAGCATCTGCGCAGGCCCGTCATGAATCTCCCGGGCAATCCGCTTCCGCTCTTCCTCCTGGGCCAAAATAATTTTCAAACCTATCATTTGTCGATTCTTGGCAGACTCGATGATACGGGTCACTTGACCTAACTCGCCTGACAAGTATTCTAGCACAACGCCCATCTGCGAACCAATGGTCTCGGCACGCTCCACAGAAGCCTCCACATTTTTGGCACGCTTCTGCAGATCATCCCGTCGGGCCTTCAGATACATTTCCTTCTCACGATAAATCATCAGATCCAGCTGCAACTGTGTCGCTTTTTCATACGCCTGCTTGATATCATGCTCCGAATAACGGACAAAGTCGCGGCTTACCTCGGTAAGCCGAATCCGGGAACGGCGATAATTCAGCTCCAACTGATCTACTTTCTCGATCGTTTCCGCCGTTTCCTTCAGCACCGACTTTAACTCCTCGTTGAGCGTCTTCAGCTCCTCACGAGTGGAGTCCATGATTTCAAACATTTGATATTTGCTGTTTTCCATGACTTGTATGGCGTTTTTTATGACGCGGTCTATGGCATCGGCTTGTAAATCCACGTTTGTTCGACTCCATTTCTATCGTTTCCGGTATATATCATACCATATCACGATGAGATGGTAACGGTCTTCGTGTTCTGTTCCCATTTTACAGTCAGACCAAGCTGCTCCGAAACAAGTCTGAGAGGGACTAAAGTCCTACCCCCGCTTACGTATGGTGCAACTGATGCGCTCTGTCTTTTGCCATTCAGAACAAACTCTTTCTGACCTACCACCAGATCGATCAGCTTGCTGCCGCGAATTACGGTAATCCGCTGATTTTTACTGTCCCAGCCCGCCTGTCCGCCAAAGGCGTCCAGCACGTGTTTGATGGGCACATATGTTGTTCCATTTTTAATGACTGGTGCTGCATCAATCGCTTTGGTTGTACCATTCACCGTCATCGACTTCTTTCCAAGCACGAGAGAAGCTGTTCCCGTAGGCAATCCGGCTTCGCTGGACTTGGATGGCATCGTGAAGGCAATATTGTCAAATGCCACCGTTCCTGTCATGGCGCGCTCATCCTGCCCCTCTTCCACGTTAACGACATACACACGCTTCAGCTTCGCCGGATAAGCAATGTTCAGCCCATTCAGGTCCACATTCACCTTTTTCCATCCATTCCAGTCAATCGCTTTGGCCAGATCGGCATATACCGTTTTACCCTTAGCATCGGTAAACTCGGCACGCAGCCAGTTCAGGCTCTTGTCACCCATAACATCCATAGACATGGAGGTTGCAGAAGCAGAAACCTCGCGGCCTGTCGAACCGTTCAGCTGAGCGTAAGCGTACATTTTGCCCGTTCCACCTGTCATGTCGTAGCTGAGCTGCAGCACCTTGGAGCCGGCCTTATCACCCGTTCCTGCAACGACTGCAGCTGACCCTGTTACTCCTGCCGCATTCGTTGTGAAATTAATCGGATAGTTCACGCTTTCGAAGTTTTCCCAGATGGTTTCGCTATCTGCTGCCGAGAGCACAACGACCGTGCTGAAGCCATCATAACGACCGATCGCATAACCAACCTGCGCTCCAGCATTCACAGACGATACTGTCAGCTGATCTCCTGCCACCTTGCCTTTGAAGCCTACAAATTCCCAGGCGAGCGAGTCTGCCGGTACAGTTACACTTTGCCCACTCTTCGTTGTCGCGGTCACTGGAATCGAAACTGTCGTACCCGCCTTGAGCGAACCAAGGCCTGATCCTGCCGTCAGAGACGCCAGCTCACTACCGCCCAGCACCGTGACCTTGATGGAGGAGGAAGCGCCGCTGCTTGTAGCTGTCAACGTTGCTGTGCCCGGCTTCACACCTTTAACCGTTCCGTTGCTTACACTTACAATGTTATTGTTGCTTGATTTCCAGGTCAACGGAATATCGCCTGTGGCGATCGGGTTGTAATACGTGTCATACCCTTTTGCCGTATACTTGCCTTCCTGACCCGCAAGCAGTGTCTGACTGCCGCTTACCGCAAAGCCCTTCAGCTTGCCTTCCGGTGCTGTCGAGAATACACCGAGTGTGTTCACCACCTGGCGCTGCTCTGTGCCGTACTCGGTATTAAACGTCAGACTCGCAGATTGCTCCCCGAGCGGACGTGTTACCATCGTCGTTGAGCCGCCGCCGTCCAGATTCATGCCTTTCCACACCCCGATGCTTGTCATAAAAGACTGAAGCTCGGTCAGTGACAAGCCGCTGCTGTTGCTGTTTTTCTCCGCTGCGATGATGTAGACATAACGCCCGTCCTGAGAATAACCTACCGCTGTTCTCGCACGAACGCCGCCAATACCGGACGCAACAATATCCCGTGAGAACGGTGTCGATTGTCCGCCGTTGACGAGAATCGTATGACCGCCGATCATCATCTCCAGATTGCTTGGATCAACCGATTGTCCTGTCGTTTTGGCGACCAGCTTGTAGTCTGCACCCAGTGTCTGACCAACAGACAGATGACTCATTACCCAGGTTGCCGCAGTACCATGTGCCCGCAGAATGTAGCCGTCCTCCGGTACAGTCATATTTAATGCTTTTTTATCCGAAATCTGTGTGATGACCCCGTTCTGTACAAGCACCTCTGTCGGCGTGGTGGATGGATCGTTCGGACGTTTGGTTGACGTCCAGGCAGGTGTATAAATATACATGGAGTTGGCATGGCTGTATGTACCTGAACCCGTCTCAACGGTATAGTCCTCCTTATTTATCCCACGCAGAGCGAAGGTTGAACCATCCTGTGCCTTAATTGTGCCGTCAAACGAATATTCGTCGATCATCGGCTTGCCATCTTTGGTTACGGTGAGGGCATACATGCCCTTCAGCTCTGAAGGTGTGGACACCAATACCCCGTCAGAGACTTGTCCGCCAATCGGCGCGAGTTCCCCGGATACGTTGAAATAATCCCCGTTCACGGCAGCGACTGCACCGTTTTCCTTGGCCATGCCGCCTGTGCTCTGCTTGCTATTCAAATTGCCGCCCTTACCCGTCATCACGTCCAGCTTCACATACGGATTCTGCAAATCCACCTGCACGACATCTGCAAGTACATTGACCTTCGAGCCTGAACGTGTCGTTGTATATCTGTATTTCATGAGCTTCGCACCCGAAGTCAGAATTTCCTCACTCAGCTTGCTTGTATTGGTTGATGCCGCCGCTGCTACAGACTGCCAGGACGTTCCCGACCACATCTGTCCACCCGCACTCATCACCGGTGCAATCCAGATCACACCTGCCAATGTCACGATCGCCCACTTCTTTGCTTTGCTATGCTTTACGTCTTGCAGCTGTTTCCCATGTTTCCCCAGCATGTTCGAACCGTCTCTCCCATCTTGTATATCAATCTTAGATATCACATCTATGCCGCCAGACAGCAATACATAGAGCGACCCCTAGTATACTCTTCTATTAATAGACTGTTTTTTGTGGAAAAAGTTACGCCGAAAGCCAACAATCAGGCATAAATTGGCTATTATTTAATGCATAAGACTCCTATTCTCTGTGTAATCTGCAATCTCCGAGAAAAAGACGCTTCAAGAAATATACATTCTCGAAGCGCCTCCATTTGATAACTAAAGTATAAAGCTATATAACTGACTCTATTGCCTCACAGGTAACCGAGTTTATCCAGAACCCTTTTCAACATAACTGCTGCCTGTGCCCGAGTTGCATTGCCTTGAGGCACAAACGTATTCGTTGTCATACCTTGAATAATGCCTTCCTGTACTGCCTTGGCAACAGAATCCTTGGATTGAATCTTGTTACTATCCTTAAACTTGGACAGCGTTGATGCTGCCGAAGTTTTGAGTACGGTTGGCTGACCTGCATAATCCAAAGCCCTAACCATCATGATGGCCATCTGCTCACGAGTCACGAGGCTATCCGGTTTGAAAGTACCGTCCGTATTCCCCGTGATGATACCTGCTTTAGCTGCTGCACCTATATATGCACCTGATATATCACCATAACGAACATCCTTGAATTGTTGGGCACTAGCATAGTCGCCTGGCAATCCCAACCCTTTTGCCACTAAAGTAGCAAATTCTGCTCGTGATATTTGCTGATCAGGAACATACAAGGTTCCATTTTGTCCGTTGATAATCCATTTCGCAGACAGCTCACTAATGACGTCCTTAGCCCAGTGTGAAGCAGTATCCCGATATGAAACGGGATGAGATGCAGCCACTATAGCCTGATTGCCTTTCAGTTGTCCTGTTATAATAACAGCTCCAGTTGCATTGGAGAAATGATGAGGAATATTAGCCAGAGCTGAAGTACCTTGATCAATGTATACCAGACCCGTAGCCGACCCTGTTGTCGTTGAAGGCAATCTGATTGCAATTGAACTCTTCACCAGTTGTTCTGCACGCTGTCCACTGTAGCCATTATATGCTGATAGATAAACATCCGTAATGTCAGATACTCTTTGTGCTCCGGCGAATGCAAGCATACCGTCCATTGTACCGGAGACAGTTACAGGAATGGATTCAAGTTGAATATAAAAGTATGATGAGCCCGAACCTGCATTCACGCTTTGTGCAATACTGGAAGGATTCAGGTCTGACAAAGCCACTGACCACAGACGATCTCCATATTTCACCCCAATAAATGAAAAACGTTCACGTGAAGCAATTTCTGTTAACGTGTCTATTGGGAATCCTACATAAGCTGATGCTTCTGTGGAAGGAACTTCAAATACGACCATTCGACTTGAATTGTTGCTTAAGCTTGCATATTGAAATGCCTGATTTAACTTGCTAGCATCCACATTAAACTGGCGGGTAGAGCGACTATTGCGCGACTGGGCAGAAGTTGTTGCCGCTGCATCCGTGCTCATGACATACATAGACTGGTTAAAAGCCGATGTGTCCGATACGGTTAGCCATGATGGCAGATTGCCACTTAAACTTCCAGTATTGGTAGTTGAACCGGTGTTTTGAGTTTGACTAATCGATAAAGGTCCAAATGCCTCAACAATGACATTATCAAGTGTACGCAACGGGATTATCCCCGGTGCATAACTTACAGTTCCTGTTTGTCCAATGGTGCCCGAACCGGATAACTTCAGAGTTAGTGTTGTACCAGTTGATGTAGCAGAAACCACACTTACCTGTGAGCCTCCCAACTGTACACCGAATTGAGATGGAGTAAGCATAGTCTGTGACTGCAGAGATTCTCTAAAGGTAATGGTCAATGTATCCCCTTGCAATGCAGCGGATTTCACCATACCATTACCCGCTGTGTAGCTTACAGGAGTTAAGTTGATATAACCAGCGGGATTACCGTTTAAGTCCGTCAGACGCAACGCACCCGGTACATAAGAAAGTGTTACATTCTGGTTCGTACCTACGGCTGAAGCCAAAGTCAGCGTGACTGTTTCATCTTCAATATCCGTGTCGTTTACAAATAAAGGCTTACCATCTACAAGGACAGAATACTGGCTTTTTAACGGTTTGTTGGATGTTCTAAGTGGCTCGTTATAACGGATCCATAACTTCGATCCACTTATTTCGGCACTCTGAAATTCAGGTGCCTTGGTATCGATGCTATTTCGGACATAAAACCCGGTAAATCCGGCAAGAGCTTGTCCACGACTATCTTTTACAGGAGAAGAGCCAGGTACATACGAAACACGAACCACTTCCCCATCAGTAATGGAGCGGCTCAGGTTCAATGTAACCATTGAACTATTAGTTAAGGATATGCTGTTAATTCCTACCGAAGACTGGTTTGCAGTAACACTGAATTGTGACACCGCATTACTGGAGTTAATATATACTGTTTCCGGGTAGTAGAGATTAATTGTACTGTAATATACAGTTCCTTCCCGTGGTTTGGACATGACCGAATCCAGTGTATTTTCCACATCTCGTGCTGCAAACGAAGCAGCCGGGTTCAGCGAATTATCCTGTATTGGACGCAATCCAGGCGTATACCCGATCCGGACAACCTGCCCTACAGCAACACCTGTATCGAGTACGACGTATACGCTATCTCCTGATACGTATGCAGTGCTGACATTGCGTGCTTCCCCATTTACTGTTACCGTGAAGCTGCTTAAAGCCGGATTCGCGCTGAACAAACTTTCATCGTAAGTAAGTCGAATCGTATTGTTACTATACATCTTAGCTGTTTTGAGAACCGGGGCTGTAGTATCTCTGCTAAGCGTCTTAAAGCCCCATGAACTGGTACCTGTCAATCCTGTAAAGAGGTTACCAGCCTTGTCCCTATATACATTTGCAGGAATATCCACATAATAATTTGTGTTGCTTTCCAGAGTACTCTGCGGAACAATTCGCAGTTGTCTATTGTTTGAAGTGCTAATGGTTGTTGTTACGGCAATGGTTCCACCATTGGCCTTTCTCAACGTCGCATTGCCTGGATAATTGGTATCAAGCTCTTTATTAAATGTAACCGTTAGTTCTCCCGTCAAAGGTGCATTCGTCGTGCCGTTCGTTGGGGAAACAGATGATACGGTGAGAGCAGTAGGATCCGAAATGACGCCAAAACCCCACTCGGTCCCGGTAATTCCACTGGTGTCGTTCCCCAGTTCATCCCTTAAAAGACCTTCTGGCATAACAACGTAATATGTGCTGCTACTATTCCAGTTTTTCTCCGGATCAATCACAATGGAATTCGTTCCCAGACCATTAACACGTGGAGAACCTGCATTCACAGGTATTTCCTCATATAATGTAGTCCCTTGAAAAATCTGCAGTTTCCCGGCACCTGCAAAAACCTTTTTACTAAATGTCATTGTTATGTTAGATGAAGGTGATACCTGCATCGCTGCATTCGCGGGAATCTTCTCTACCAATGATGCCGTGCCTACACCTTGTGTATGGAACGTCCATTCTTTGCTCAGTCCATTGAAAGCAGTATTATTCTCATCCGCGTATACAAATGAATTTTTATCAATTTGAACATAATATGTCCCTCCGGGCAGAGGTGCATGATTAATCGTCACTTTTTTCCCTACATTCGGAACATTGGCGTCATCTGGTGTAATGCGAATATTACTTGATTCCGTCGGGTCCACTAAGATAGGTGGAATAACATCCGTATCATCTGACACACGTTTTATTGATATGTATCCACTGGTTGTCCCGGATGCTTTTCGAACAGGTTGGCCAAATTCGAGCTCCAATGGGTCTGCACCATTTACGTTCTTCTCTCCTGTTACAGGTAACGTTGCCGTGACCCCTAACGTAGTTAAGTTATCTGCTGCAAAAGCAGTGTTTTCCACTCCAAGCAGACCTGTTAGCCAACCTTGGGCAGTTAATAGTACGATTAAAAGTCCGATTGTACTCTTCTTGGCCATTCTTTTCAAACGCACCGATTCGTCCCCCTCATCTTATATTTCTTCTCCTGTCTATTGAACAGACCTCATTATGTATGTCGGTTAGAACAAACATTTTATTTAGCCAAAAGGAAATAAAAGGAATATTATTTCATTTATCTCCCCCTACTTAGCCAACAGCCAACTGCTTATATACGCAAAAGCCCCTGATTCCTTATCGGAACCAGGGGCTTTGATCTGTCGCAGTTAAAGTTACAGACCAGCTTGAGCTTTCAACGTATCTGCTTTGTCCACTTGCTCCCAAGGTACATCCAGATCTGTGCGGCCGAAGTGACCGTAAGCAGCCGTTTGTTTGTAAATTGGGCGACGCAGATCCAGCATACGGATAATGCCAGCTGGACGCAGATCGAAGTTGTTACGTACCAACTCAACCAGCTTCTCTTCGCTGACTTTGCCAGTTCCATATGTATCCACGTTGATCGATACCGGATTGGCTACACCAATCGCGTAAGCGAGTTGAATTTCAACTTTGTCTGCAAGACCTGCAGCAACAAGGTTTTTCGCTACGTAGCGAGCCGCATAAGCAGCGGAACGGTCTACTTTTGTCGGATCTTTACCCGAGAACGCTCCACCGCCGTGACGTGCATAACCGCCGTAGGTATCTACGATAATTTTACGTCCAGTCAGTCCTGCATCTCCTTGTGGTCCGCCAATAACGAAACGTCCTGTTGGGTTGATGAAATATTTAGTCTGCTCATCCAGCAATTCAGCCGGAACGACAGGCAGGATAACTTGTTCTTTAATGTCTTTTTGAATCTGCTCAAGGGTAATCTCTTCAGCGTGCTGAGTGGATACCACAATTGTATCGACACGAACCACTTTGTCGCCGTCATATTCGATAGTTACTTGCGTTTTACCGTCCGGACGAAGGTAATCCAGTGTACCGTTTTTACGTACCTCAGCAAGGCGACGAGCAATACGGTGGGACAATGCGATTGGCAATGGCATGAGTTCTGGTGTTTCATTCGTTGCAAACCCAAACATCAGACCTTGGTCACCCGCACCGATATTTTCTGTTTCGCGAGCGACTTGAGCCGGATCACGGTTCTCCAGTGCTGCGTTAACCCCTTGCGCGATATCTGCAGACTGCTCGTTCAGAGAAGTCAGAACGGCGCAAGTATTGTAGTCAAAACCATATTTGGCACGTGTGTACCCGATTTCCTTAACCGTATTACGTACAATGGCCGGAATGTCTACGTATTCAGAAGCTGAACTGATTTCACCGATGACAAGCACTAGGCCTGTAGCCACGGAAACTTCGCACGCTACACGAGCGTTTGGATCATTCGCCAGAAACGCGTCCAATACGGCGTCCGAGATCTGGTCGCAAATCTTATCCGGATGTCCTTCGGTTACAGACTCCGATGTGAATAGATGTCGGCCTTTAACAGACATGAAGTTTCAACCTCCCATAACTAGTAGTATGGCGATTGCCCGAACAAAACATTTACGGTGATTCGTTCACTGTACCCTCGAAAGCTTTCCGGGCGGAATAAGGACGCAGGGTCCGCGGTTACGAAGATAAGGATTTTTCAGGTAATTGCCTTAACAAAAAATCAACCTTTTCCTCTTGGAAAAGGTTGCATACCTCAAATGTCATCTTATCGCATTTGTCAAGCCGTGTCAAACCAAGTGGGATAAAGAAAAATCTTATAATAACTGCTTTTCTGCCTGACGAATCAGCCTTTTCGTAATCTCTCCACCAACCGATCCATTCTCACGGGAAGTCAGATGGCCCCAGCCTTTGTATTGACCGTAGGAATGATCACTTATGGCACCCAATTCAGAACCAAACTCAGTATTTGCGCCAGCAAGTGCACTTTGACCATACCCAACATTCAGACCAAACTCGGCAGCAATCTCATACTTCATCTGATCCAGCATCTGACGACTTTCCGGTACTACTCTGCGGTTGCTTCTAGCCATAATTCCGGCACCTCCGTTAAATTGGTTTGTACAATTATAGAGTGAGCAGGAACCCAGATGGCTAGCCGTATAAATGTTTGTTAGAACTGGTTAATCTACACAAATCAAATGAATAAAAATGCGCATATATGCTTAACCTATTTCAAAGAATATCCGCCGCGAACCATAACCGTTAGGCTGTACTTGTTCCCGTCCAATACCGTTATACCCCGTCCATCCCTTGGAAAAGAGAGCAGGTGATTGGTCGGCGCGGCCTGTCCATTCGTCAGGTCAACCCCGTCCGTCAGATCAGCTACACCATTCGTACCTTCACTGACGATCACAGCCTTGCCGCTGCGTACAATGAATTCCGCGCCAGAGGCACCGATGAGCTGTTGGCCCGGCTTCACGGTAACAATCTCTACTGCATCAGATGCTCCAGATACCACCGGTGGAAGCGATGTATCACCACCTGTGCTGCCTGTCCCTGTAGATCCGCTATTATTGCCTGCGGAGCTTCCCGATCCAGCATTAGTACCGCCGTTTAAAGCCTTTTGAATTTGTTGATCTACATAACTCTTCGTCACAACCGGATCATCCGCTGTGCCTGGTTGAATGGTGCCTGCACCGATAGCTGTGTTGCTGTATACAGATCCAACCCACACCCCAACACCGATAGCAAGCGCAGCCAGAGATACTTTCATATAAGGTTTCATTAATGATTGTACCTTCCCTTCTATAAAACCAATCTACATATATTTGTCGTCATTTTCTATCATATCTTTAATAGAAAGATTTAACAACGATGCTTACTCTATCAATTATTCAGCACCTGGTAGATTGCCGACAGCTGGAACAAAGCCCATCGCCTGTGTTGCCAGTTTAATCCGTTGACCTTGGAACTCATCATATATGGCAATAGTATAAGCTCCACTGCGTCGATCTTCAAAAACAACATCCTCAACGGTCCAATTCAAAAATTTATTGTTTCCTTCCTTCAAATCTTTATCAAGCACAATTTCTTTGTCGAATACTTTACCGGTAGGCTCAATCAGCTGCACAATAAGTTTATGTTCACTTTCTGGCATGTTCATATCGTTATTCCGTACAGCATCATAATTCCATGAAAGGTTTACAGTAGACCCCCCACTAAGAGAAGCTTTAAAATCTCTTGTTTGAAGAGTGAATGGGTAGATCTCAAGATTCTTAATTGTATTTAATGTCGACTCCTGATCGGGCTTTAATTCAAACGAAGCCGCATCAACATATCCTGCACCTGTAGTTGTTCCTTCTTTACCCGTGTCTCCACTTATTGTCTCACCGATCAACAGCTTCATATCAGACACTACCGTTTTTCTAGGGATTTTGGACCACATGGTTACTAATGCAGAATCACCTGGTCCTGCTGGATAATCAATCTGCTTAACCGTTGTTTTATAATACTCACCATTTTTAGATTCGTAATATCCGGTTAATTTGGCAAGGTCAATCTGCCGATCCTCAATATTTTTCACCTGAAGCTCCGTGTACACGATATCAGAAGATGTTCCTGGGTAAATCAGTGTTCTCTTCACTTGGAGTTCGGATTTCTTCCCAGGCGTATTCAACGCATAGTTAGACCCCAACTCTACTTGCGGTATCTGCGGAAGCTGACCAATGTGAGTCAGTCTGATCAATTCAGATGTGTTCTCACCCACAACTTCAGATAGCGCCACTTGCAATTGGGCTACATCCAGATTGGTAGGTAGTGATGTTAACAGATGTACATCAATAGACATGCCTGGTCCAAGCAATCCTGAGTTCTGACTAATTAACAATTGAGTATCTGCTATATCAGCTGAATCTATCGATAACATCCCTTTGAGCTGCGGGAGTTTAAGAGTATTGGTTGAAACATTGCGTAAAGTAACTCTTGCGGATAAAACATCCGCATTATCCCAAGGAAGACGCTGAACAGAATTCCATGTGACACCCAATGTTCCATTTTGAATCTGAAGAGTGCTCTCTGTACCAATAGATTGCTGCATGGAAGTAGCTTTGGGAAGAATGTATGTTCCCGCAGGATACGAGAATTTAATTTCTTTGCTTCCCGTACCCTCGGTGCCCTCAGCTTTTGGTGTATTCATAACCAACTTCAGTGTTCCATCAGCTTCATCATAAGGCAAACTAAATGTCAGACGAATTAAGCGCTCCTCATCTGGTTTCAATTTCAAATTATCCAGTGCCTTGGTGGACAACGGATAATCATTTCCCTTTTTATTTTGAACCGAGAAATCATATTTGGGTACGGCAACTTCCCTTGATCCCGTATTTTTAAATTTGAAGTTGACTGTATAGTAGTTATTACCATGAGTCTGACTGACACTGACATCTCCCACACTCGTAGCCATCTTGCCCTTGTTATCTTCGAGCGTTATGGTATGAACCTTTCCAACCTTAATTTCTGTATTCTGCAACGAGGTTGATTTGGGCATTTGCATAGTGGCAAGTGGAATAACTGATTTCTCAGCTTCATTCTCTTGAACCATAATAAGCTCAGCCCCATCCAGTTTCACCTTCTTGGGAACGGTAGTTATATAATTGATGCTTCTGGACTCTTGAGGCTGTACGCTGTACGTTGTATCGTTTGAATTTAGATTAAGCGGATAACTACTGCCACCCTTTGTTCTCAGAACCCACTTCACATTAGGATTTTCCAGTCCTTTATAACCAACGTTATGCAGATTAATTTTAACACTTGCATAGTTGGATGTGTCCGAGGCAGAGAATGTCTGTAGACCCTGGACTTTAATTTTCACCGGAATATCATTGATCCGTACCTTTTTGACTGTATTCACTGGGGTAGCCACTGTATACGAGTCAGGAATATTGATTTTCCCTAGAATGCTTTCATAATTGGGCTTGCTGAAGTCCCATTTAACAATTTCAAAATTCAGATTGCTGAGCTGCACGTTTTTGCCAACAGTCGTCACATATGTAACGGATAGAGTAGAGCCAGCTGCAACACTCTTTTTCTCTGCATCTTGCGTCAGCAATTTGGAAGTATAACTTGTTCCACTTTTACTTCTAACCTTTGTCCAGTAATCGACCAGCTGCAAGCTTTTTTTCTCATTGTTCGTATACGTGAGGGTGTACGTAATCAGCTTGCCTTCGTCTTGAGTCAGAACATTGACATCCGTAATTCTAACACTGCTTTTTGATGATAGCTTGACAACCGGAACATTAGATAACGTCTTGACAGCCTTTTGAGTTTGGGATGTGTTATTAGGTGTTGCGGCTTGAACCATTGGAACATTGTTAATCCAAGCGGCTTGAGTCAACCCCAGTACGGTAGTTGCAACAATGACCTTCTTCAGTTTATTTTTCACTTGAAACCTCCATACATAGATTTCCATAATACATATATTATAGACGAATAATATGTATAGGAAGTTTCAAAGATATTACTATTTACTTTTAGAAGATTCAGTAGATAATGTTATCTTGATGGAATTTGTTATTTGCTCAAGATAATCTTCTAAGTGTTCTCTTATATAGAAAAAAGGTCCCGCGAAATCGCGGGACCTTTTCTTTAAGTTCTTTTTAATTAAGGAGCAACAGGTGCTGTGATTGTGCTGTTTTGAGCAGCAAATGTGATTGTGCCCAGAGCGTTATCATTTTTATCTGTTACTGCTTTAGCAGAACTGTTTGTGGAACCATTGAATTTCAATGAAACAATTGCGTTTCCGTTATCTGCTTGTGCAGCAGAAGCTGTGGCAGTTACAACAATTTTATTAGTTCCATTAATTGTGACAGTTTTAATGTCAACTTCATCAGAACCGATGTTCAGAGTGAACAAATCTGTAATGAATGAAGGATTTACTTTTGTAGATCCAACTACTTCTTCAGACAATGTGATAGTCGCAGTATAGTCATTACCTACTTTTGTGAATTGACCACTCACAAATGTTGGTGCAACACCATCTTTAACTGGAATTGGAGTATCGATAGCTTTGATTTTGTTACCATAAGCGTCTTGAGTGTAAGTCGAAACTGTAGATACGGTTACACCAGCTACATTCACTGGAATTGCATTGTCGGCAAATTTCAACAACAATGTTTTGTTATTGTCAGCCAGTGTGTAAGAAGTTGGTTGAGAAGCAACACCAGATACGGAGAAATCACTCAAGTTAACGTTGGACAAAGCAGCATCAAACTTGATTTTGATTTCTTTGCGACTAGTAGCGTATACATCGCCAGTCACACCGATAGTAGAACCACTCAGAGCATCTCCAACAGTAAAGCTTCCGTTATTGAAGTATTTGCCTTCGGAATCTTTGATGTAGCTTGCAGTTACTTCAACTTTACCAGTCCAATCGAATCCAGCAGGAATAGTTCCAGTTACTGCGATTCGTACAGTGTTGGTAGAGATCAAGTTAATGTCATTGTTTTCTTTAGCGATTTGGAAAGAGCGTCCAGCGTTGTCTTTTACGATGTACTTAGCTGCTTCCAGCGCATTACCTTCGCCAGTTGTTGCCAACGTTTTGTTGAACTGAACGAAAATGTAGTTCGGCTTAGCGCTAGACACATCAGCCCATACGCGGGATACTTTACCATTTTGAGCAGTATTAGCGTTCAGAGTTGCAGTGTAAGGCAACAATACGTTACCAACATATGCATTATCTACCACGCCTGATACAGTCAATGTATAAGTTGCGTCAGAAGACAAGCTGCTACCCAAGTTTACAACAACAGTTTTATTGTTGTCTGTGTATACTGGTTTAACAACTGGGTGTCCATCTCCATCAATTCCTGCGATGGAAGGCACTTTACCTTCAGAGTTTTTCAAAACATAGTTGGAAGCATCAGTTGCAGATTCCAATTTCAGAGATTTGCTGAACTGGAACTTAGCATAGTAATTTCCGTTTTCAACATAGAAATCAGTACTTACAACAGTAGGACGAACAGTATCCAATGTTGGAGTCACTTTAGCGTCTACAGAAGCAGAGTTGTTGCTGTAGTCACTTACAGAAGCCAAGTGGATTGTGTTCTCAGTGTAGTTCAACGGGTTATTGAACTTCAAAGTTACTTTATTGTCGTTGATTTCGATGGATTGAGCACTGTTACCAGATACGTTTGCATATGCACTTGCAACGCTCTTAACAGTTTCATCGAATTCAACTGTAACTTCTTTCAAGTCGTTAGATTTAACAGAAACAACTTGTGGAGCAGCTGTATCTTCAGTAGCAGTGAATTTACTTTCTACTGGAACGATAGTCAGACCTGAGAAGTCTTTAACATCGCTAACACGCAGAGTGTGTTCACCAGCAGTCAGGTCTGTAGTTACGATAGCCGTGTTAGGGTATACGTACTTAACAGAAGCTGCAATCACGTTGTTGTCAACGCGGAAAGAAGTAGCGTTAACTGTAGATTGTTGAACTGGCTCACTGAATACTACTTTGAAAGCTTTAGTTCCCAGAGCTTTAACTTCTTTAACTTCCGGAACTGCTACATCAAGTGGAGTAAACTCTACTTTTTGTGTAAATGTTTTAGTTCCATCAGCGTTTTTAACGTTGTTGATTTGCAGGCTAGTTGCTCTTTGGTTAGTCAGAGCAGAAGAGTTTGCATCAACCAACAAAGTTACAGTTGTTTTGTCATCGGAAAGTGTTGCACTTTTGAAAGTAATGCCGCTAACAACATAGTTATTAGTGCTTTCAGCAGTTGCTGGATCTACAGTACCGTCGAACTTAACAGTGATTTCTTTCAAGTTTGTAGCAGATACAGAAGATACTGCTTGAGCTACTGTAGTTACATAAGTAACTTTTTCAGTGAACTCTTTATCTTTGTAAGTAAATTTCACTTCAGTCTCTTTGTTAGCTTCAAGAGCTTTATCCAAAGTTACTTTAACGGATTCACCGTCGCTCATTTTGAAAGTAACAACTTTACCAGCTTCAGTTACATCGTAAGAAGCAACTTTCAGGCTTTGCTCTTGATCAACTGCATAAGCAGCGCCTACGAGCAATTCGCGGGAAGCATTGGACTGGAAGTTCAGGCTGGAATCAACCAATCCTGCATTGATTGCCGCTTGAACATAACCTTTAGCCCATGCGGATGCTGTGTTGTTAGTTTCAGTTGGAACTTCAAGGTCAAGTGCACGAGTCAAGATGGTAGCCATCTCTTCGATTGTTACTTTACCGTTGAAATCGAAGATTTTTTTCTCAGTGTTTTTACCTTCCATGATGCCTGCAGCTGTTACTGCTTCGATGAAAGGAGCAGCCCAGTTTTTAGCATTGTAGTTTTTGTCAGTGTAAGAATATACACCAGTAATTTCTTTCAGACCAAGCAATTTAGTGATAACTTTAGCGAACTCAGCGCGAGTCATCTCTTTGTTCAGACCAGCTGTACCATCTGGATAACCATTGAAGATACCTTTTGCTTTCAATGCATCAAACTGTTGTTGTGGTGTAGTAGCTGTATCACCAAATGCTACAGATGCAAACATCGAGAATGCCATTGCTGTAGACAAAGCTACGGATAAAATTTTCTTCATAACCTTTTTTTCTCCTCCTTGGGCGTTCATAACATGGGAATTTTCTTTAATAGTTTCGCTCGTGTTCCTCATATATTGTTGCACCCCCTTTCCAGAGTCCTGAGCAAGTTAATATAAATGATGTCTGTGAGCTTATCACAGAAACTTGTAAACTAGCTTAATTTTAGAATCATACGAAAATAGAGTAGTTTCCTAATCCTACCTAACGTATTATACAATGGGTTCCTCTCGCCGTAAAGCAATTTTTTCTAATAAATAGACAAGATTCTTCACGAGGTCATTCTTGGTAAGAGGCCCAATGTTTTTGACTCTACATCTTAAACGCAGTAAATTTCAAAAAGTTGCGGGTTCTTCAAAAAAAGTTTTGAACTTATTTATGTATTGATACAGTGCGGGTAATTTATAGGGTCCAAAACCTTGAATCAGTACTATTGTGGTGGTCATGTCAATTTTTCAATTGTGTCTGAATTGATGCGAACGTTTATTTATACCCGCTCAGCCTATACATGAAGCGACAAATTGTCCCATAAGAAAAATAAAAGGCATTCCTTAAGGAATGCCTTCGTACCCAGTTATTTCTATATAACGCTTAGCGAATTTTCATCGCAAGATCGATAATTTGAGCACGCATCTCTGGATCACTATTCAGTCTCAAATACATATCATCAATTGGTTGTCTGTTTTCACGGTACGTCTTTTCATGCTTCATGGTGGTGTGAGACCATTCAATCAGTTCATTCTCAGCCAAAACCAAGTTGTTATATGCGTCATGGAAGCCAGTCGTTTGCACGAGTCCTTCCATCACTTCCTGAGTAACTTCCTGCGTTTTGCGTGTATCTTCTATTTTCTTTTCCAAAATGACTGCCTGCTTCTCGAACTGTGTCTTTGCTTTCATGTAGCCCAACTGGGCCTTCGAATAAATCGGTTTCATTAGCTAACTTCACCCTCTAGATCATTGTGTATTTACCGTTATTGTATCTTAAACTCTAACAAATTACAAAAATAGTTATTGGTAAAAAACAGTTTTCTACTATTATAAATAGTATTCTTTATCAATTCCTTAGCAGTCAAAAAGACCCGCCCCTTTAGCACAAGGGACAGGTCCTTCCAATAATGCATAAATGAACTTTGATGAACTAGCTCAAGTTTTTAGGGAATACTTTGGTGCTTTTCTTGAGCAATTCAACAGCAATTTTACCCGCTTCTGCACGAGTCAAATTACCTTTTGGATTGAAATTGTATTGTGGCTTCTTCTGGCCGGCAACCGTTACAGCTGCTCCTTCCATGATTTTAGCCTTCGATACCGCCATGATGGATGGACCTGCATATTTCTCAATGCTGCCTGAATCCAAAAATGCCTTAGCAAGTGAAGCATCCAGCTTACTATCATTCGTTGCCAATTTAAGCTTCAGAGCACGAGCAATCATGACTGCTGCTTGTTCACGAGTCAGCGGTTGATCCGGTCCAAACACACCGTCTGTCAGACCCGTTACAATTCCTGCTCTTGCCGCTGTTTCAATACGGTCATAATCCCATGTCGCAGAACGCGCACCTGGTACGAGATCCACGAAAGTACGATTATTGTCCGAGTTAATCGGCAAATTAAGACCTTTAACCAGTAGTGTCGCGAACTCTCCACGTGTTGTTTGATCATCTGTACCGAATTGCTCAAAACGCAAGTTGTTCATAAATCCTTTGGAATAGAGGCCATTCAAAATATTACGGGCCCAATTATGATTCGTTATGTCATTATAGCTGCGACTCAACTTCATTACTTTATAGTAGCCAAATTCATCAAATGGCACAGTAACCGTATGTGCTTTGGTATCAACCTCACCACCTATATTTTCCCACTGACGAGTCGCTGTATACCGATATACAGTAATTGTAGAACCAGCTTCGTCTACCACGTTAGAATCAAAAGCCAGCGTAAGAGTTCCCCGCTGTGATGGTGTTATTTTGCGCTCTGTAGGTGTCTGAGGATTACCAAACAACCCTTCTACGGAGTAAGGCGTCAATCCATCCGTTGGAGCTGCATACGTAGCTGAGCCCAGATCTCCCGACTCACCCAAGCCACCATTAATCCAGTAGATTTCGGAGATTTTCCCAAAGTTACTAGATGCACTTGTTGATCCAAAGTTAAGCAAGTACTCATCCGGAATACTCCAAGCCGGTGCACCACTATCTTCGCCAGTTCCAGGGAAGCCAATAATGTTACCATAGTCATTGCGGCGTTCTACAATCCCCGTAGTCGGGTCAGCAATACCGAATAGAAGTTTCGTATCAGGATAGTACTTCGTAATACCTCGCGTACTGGTGCTTTGCATTACAGTACCTTTCGGGAAACTGAGTTGAAGTCCCTTATTGAATACTGTATATTTGGTTGCCACCTTCGGTGCCATGTACTGAGCATCTACACCTACAGTACCTGTGTAGAACACTTCAATGGTATCCGTGTTACTTGTACCAGCACGTGTGATTGTGATTTTGATTTTATTTCCTTTATCTTGTTTCAATCCTACATAGTCATATACAAAACGGTTTTCTCCCAAATCTGTACGTTTTACAGCAGGATCTTTACCAATAAGGACTTCTGTTGCCCCCTCTGCTTCAATGTCAAAGTGAACAAAGTTTTTATTGACCACAATTTGCTTGCCAACGGTTGGTTGTGGAGACAGAATGCGATAGGAACTCACTTCTCTGACTATCTCCAGTTTTTGCGATGTCTTCGCTCCGGTCTCGTTGATTAGCTCCAAGGTGTAGACATATGTTCCTGGTGCATCTGCAACCAAATCCTGAACACGCATAATAAAGTCTTTTTGATCACCTGCGAAATCATAAGTGTAGCGTTCACCGGCAAATGTGACCACGGCATTATCTACTGAGTTAACTGGCAAGTCAACTGACAGAATATTTTTGGTTCCCATATTCAAATTCATTTTGACTGCACCGCTACCGCGCAGAACCAAATCGTAGTTTTTTAAACTAGTCGTGTACTTACTATCATTGTAAATAAAGTCAGGTGTCAGATTGAAAATCTGTGCAAGCTGAGGGTTGTCCGCGCTGAATTCTTTTGGCGGAAAACTAGGACGATCTTTTCCCACAGCAGGCTGGAAGTTAACAATTGTAGAAACATTATTATCAATAACATAAATCCGTAGCTCTTTACGAATTTCACGTGCTTGGCCTTTATCATCCTTACCTGTACCTGTCAAAATGATTCTGTTTTCCCCAAAGACCAAAGGTCCGTCCTTTAAAGAAATATTTAGTTTGAAATTGAAGGCGCCAGTAGTTTTATCTAACCAGGTAGAATCAAGATTCTCTGTAGTATTAGTTGATTTAACTTTTGCACCGTTAGCAAACACTTCTGCAACAAAATAATTACTATTGATTGTGTCCTCGAAGTCAATATATTGTCCTTTGACTGCAAGTGTATTTCCATTTCCGGAATCCACATTATACGTTTGACCATCAGTCAGATTTTCAACATAAATATAATTTTTGGATGCATAAGAAATCGTAACGTCTTTATAAGCTGTAGAACTATCGTAGTTAAAGCGAACGGTTTGGTTACCGTTCTTTAATCCAACCACTTTGAAGATATAACTAGTATCTGAAACTGTGGCCACATAGTTAACCGTAATTCCGCTTGTCCCCAGTGGAAGGTAATTGGCTTTCAATCCTGTCTGCGGATTAGCTGGTTTACCGTTTGTATTGACCAAGATGTAGAAGTCACCAGAGTCCACTTTCGCACCGTTCAATGATTCACCAGTCGGGAGATTGTCGGTACCACTTCCACTATAACCCTTGAGGTACTTCAGATCAGTGATTACCGTTTGACCTTTCATGTACTGGAAATCCATGCGTTTGCTTATAGTCTTTGTTCCGTAAGTCACGGATAATGTATGATTCTGATCTTGCAAAACCACGCCAGCAGTATCTTTGTTAAAGTTTACAGCGTCGATATCAAAGGAAACTAACCAATATGAAGGCGTGTTATCTTTTAAGCTCGGAATAAAAATTTCTTCAGTAAAGATAGGCGTCTCTTTTGTTGTGTTGTTATCTACGTAAATTTCTGCACCTTCACTAAACTTGTTTTTGTTTACTTCATCATAAGGAATCAACATCTGTACATGCACCTTGGCTTTGTCCGTATCTTCCGTAAATACAGGCTCGACACCAAGTAAACTTTGTGCATTCCTACTGGAATCCAACAGGTCCAATTTCACGATTGGGTTCTTTTCATCATAGTAAAATAATGAATAGTTGAACGTTAGTGTGTCAGAACCATTTTGTACAACCAGTTTCAGATCATTCACACCTGGATTCAGCTTAAGCTGCGGTGAGAAGAAAGAATAATCTTGTAGAAGCTGTGTTGCCAAAGCTTGGCCATTATTAACAGATACCGTCACTTTCGTAGCATTTACAGCTTTACCTTGAAGCGTAATCTCGTCTTTATTTACTACAATTTGAGTTCCTTCATTAAGGTCCAGGTTATCTGTCCCACCGAGAACTTGCAACTTTTCTACGTAAGGTACTTGGTCAAACAAGATATAAAACGTCTCAGAACGTTCATTCTGTCCTTGTGCACCCGTAAATGTGATGCGGTTCATACCCGGATAAAGGGTGACATTTGCCTTGAAACGATTATCCGGTCTATCTGTATCTAACGTTACTACTGCTGGAGCAACACGTGCAGGATCTTCTACCCAACGATTTGTGCTTTGGTCCCAGTTCAACAATTGAATGTTTGCACCCAGTGTTGAACCCGTTACTTTGGTGTACGTACCAGTAATCGTTTGTTGGGCATCTGTTACTTTATATACTTTATCTCGTGTTATCTGATTAGCCCCTGTTGTCAATGTTAAATCAACCGTATTTCTGAATTCGGAAATATCGGGAGTAAAATAACTCGTCTGTTTGTCTGCCGCCGATGCGACTGGTGACAAGCCTGCCGGTATCAACGATACAATCAGTGCCACCATCATAAGCCAAATCATCGGCTTCTTCGTACGCTGCATGCAATCATCTCTCCTCTTTTTAAGTCAGTTACCGTTATTTATCGGCAAATAGGTTCCAATTATTTAGTAAAAATCTCAATAAAAACAAAAAAAGCCTTATCCACACGGGATAAGACTTGGGGCTGAAATGATATTCAACAATAGCAGTAATCATTATGAATGTATTTAAGATTTCGAACGGGTCTGCGGGTTCAGCTTGACGCGCATACGCATCAGGAAGTTGATGACCGGCTTTCTCGTTTTGCTCACGAGACCGATGACCTCCGCGCCCACTTGCAGGAAAAACATCATGATACAGATGACAACAAAGGTCACCCAGTTAGCTTCAAACATCGCTGCGGAGGACTGGATAATCGCCAGTACACCGAAGAAAGCAGCAATTCCGTAAATGATCAGCACCGTCTGACGGTGGCTGAATCCAAGCTCACGCAAGCAGTGATGCAAGTGACCTTTATCCGGTGAGAAGATCGGCTTCCGTTGTACCGCACGACGAATAATGGCAAAGAGCGTATCCGACAGCGGCACGCCGATAATGATCAGCGGTGTAATGAAGGACACCACGGCAATCTGTTTGAATCCGAGCATCGACAGCATAGCCAGAGAGAAACCAAGGAATAACGAGCCCGTATCCCCCATGAAAATTTTGGCCGGGTGGAAATTAAAGAACAGGAATCCGATAATGCTGCCAAGCAGCACCAGACACATCAGAGCAATCATCGTATTGCCCATCAGGAAAGACATCACTGCAATTGTACCAATGGCAATACCAGACACGCCAGCAGCCAGACCATCCAGTCCGTCAATCAGGTTAATGGCATTCGTTACCCCGACAATCCATAGAATTGTCAGCGGAATCGATACCCACGTTTCAAGGGAAGAATACGCATCCTGGAACGGAATGTTCACGAAGTCTACGCGGATGTTAAAACCGAACACAACAACTGACGCAGCTACAATCTGGCCAAGCAGCTTGACTTTGGCTGACAATTCAAAGCGGTCATCCAGTGCACCAATCAATACAATGATGGTACCCCCGATCAGAAATGCACTGACAAAGCTCATATCCCTGGTCGTAAACCATGAGGATACAAATGGAAGCAGCGCTGCAACCGTAACGATAAATGCCAGATAAATCCCGAGACCGCCAAGACGAGGCATAATCCGGGTGTGCACCTTACGTGCGTTTGGCTTATCCATAGCACCGATGCGGACTGCGAACTTTTTGACAAGTGGTGTCAGAGCTAAAGCAAGTCCCATTGACACAAGAAATCCAATGATAAAGATCGCTACCATTTGAACATTCGACCCCCAATTATAATACCGTACAAAAATTATAAATCCCCTGATCTCTTTTTCTTTCTATATATAAAAAAATGTTGTTTGTCACTATTGATGAAAATCCCTGTTGCACTTTTAACGGAGAGGGCAGAAATAACCTGTAGAAGCGCAGCTCGCATTTATCAACGAATTTCATCCTTGAACAAGGATAAATAGAAATTTGGGGATAAGGGCGATCAGAAGGTTATTCTGACATCGGAGTGGTTATGTGCAACAAATCCGGTTTTCATGGAGTGGCACACGTGTGCCGGAATGAATTATACGCTGATCACCTGTGAAAAGCTATCTTCAATTTCTAGCAAAAACACGCAATTATCTCGCAATTACCTGTTTTTAACGGGCTTTTGTCACGTTTTCTTTGTCCCGCATCACTTTCAGAGCGAATTTCGGGAGCGCAAGCATACGTCCAGCCCGGCTAGGCTCACGAAGCAAACGATAAAACCATTCCAGTCTCAGCTTTTGAAACAGCTTGGGTGCCCGTTTCATTTTGCCTGAGATGATATCAAAGCTGCCGCCAACCCCCATGGTGACAGGAACCTGCAGCTCATGCTTGTATTTGTGAATCCAGGGTTCTTGCGTATCCGCCCCGCGAGCGACGAATAACAGATCCGGTGCAGCCTGCCGAATAGAAGCGACAACCTGCTCATCCTCGGCCGGACCAAAGAAACCGTCTCGATAACCCACAATACGAATAGCCGGATACTGCTGTTGTAACCGATCTGCGGTAGCTTGAATCACCTCAGATGTGGAGCCAAGCAAGTACACGCCCCATCGATAGTTTTCTCCAACTCGCAGCAATTCATGTAAAAGATCAAACCCCGGTACCCGCTCGGCTACAGGTTCACCGCAATAATTGGCAGCCCACACCACGCCGGTTCCGTCTGGAACAATCATCTCGGCATCCTGCATGACCTGCATCATCGCCGGATTTTCCAGTGCGGCCATGACCATAATCGGATTGGCTGTAATGATCTGATGCGGCTGTTTGGACAGCACTGCTTGCTCAAGCACCTCGACCGTTTCTTTCATCGTTAACTTGGAAAAAGGAATACCATAGATCGAAACGGTAGGAATAGATCCCGTCTGACTCATTGTTATCTCATCCTTTGCGGCCTAAATAGGTAATAATTTGCTTTGCAGGCTCTCTGGCCTCCTGCTTCAACGCCGTAATGCGATCCTCATGCTGCTTCAGCCATTGGGAACGCTGGTCCAACAATCCGGCTACCTGCTCGGCAAGCTTGTCGCCATCCAGTGAGCCGGTATCTCCCGCTGGTTCGCTCTCCAGTCGAAGCAGGAACTGATCGATCTTGGGATCATATGAAATGCCGACTGGCAGAACGTACTGGGAAGCGGCGTAGATCAGACTGTGCAATCTCATACCGATCATGAGATCACACCGGCTCACTTCCTCCAGCATCAGTTGAGGATCGGTAAGGTCCTCTGTGATACTGATCTCACTGCCTTTACGGGTTATATCACCGAGCATCTCCATAATAAAACGCGAGGCCTGCACATCATCAGGCAGATGAAATGGCAGGAAGCGCAGATGTACTGCCTTCCTGGCAGCCAGCTTCTTCAATCCGGCAGCAATAGCCGTCAGCTCCTTGCGATCCGCTTCCCAGAAACGAACGGACACACCGATCACTGGAAGCTTGACATGTTTCGTCTCTGATGTATCCGAGCCTACTTGCTGCCGCTCCAACGTAATATTAGCGTCAACATCTACACCAGAAGCATCATGGGCAACCACAGTGCTGTTACCACCATCAGCAGCAGTTGCATCTACAGTATTAGAAGTAATATTTCCTCCAACACTTTGTACAAAAGCTTTCTCCGGTAACGGCAGCCCCATCACCGGATCAGGCACAACATGAATTTGATTCCACTTCAGCCCAAGTCTGCGTAAATAATCTGCGGACTGCTCATCTCGTACCGATACGTAGGTACAGGACTTGAATACCGATTTGATCATCGGATTAAATATTTTACGGTTCACAGGGCCAATGCCCTGAGCATAGATAAATGTAGGCTTTTTCAACCACTGAGCCAGCTTGATCACACCCAGATAATAAGGGATGGACTTCAAACCCGTTGCATCCTGAAGCAGACTGCCTCCGCCGCTGATGAGTCCATCACTCTCCTTGAGCGCTTCACGAACTTCCTTTAGCTTCATTCGGTGTACCGCACGAACGCCATACATAGAGGTTGTCCATGCAGGGTCGACCGAGAGCACAATCGGTTCAATCGTCACATTGGATCGCTGACTCTCTTCCTCCAATGCGGTCAGGATGGACTTCAGTACAGCCTCATCTCCGCTATTGCGAAATCCGTAGTACCCTGAAATGACTAGCTTTTTAGTAGTGGGGACCATTTTTTCCAACATCCTTCCGCGACTTGCCACACACCCACAGCAATGATACCAATGATCAAGCCAAGTCCGAGTCCCATCACACCGCGAATCAGTGACAGTACAGCCGGTGTATGAATATGCGCAAATGTATCCACCATAGACAGTTGACCCATCGTAGCGATAATCAGCGCAAAGATGACTTTACGGTATTTTAAAGCGGCGAACACGCCAACGATAAACAGTGGGTGTCCAAGTACAAATTCTTTAAATCTCGGCCGAACACCAAAGGTATCCTCCAGCGTTGTACGCAGGAACATCTCAAATGGCGTAACCGAACCGGAGTTGCCTGTACGGCTCAAATAATAATATCCAACAACAGCAGCAACAAGTGCCAGTATCACCATAATGACGGTAATTGGCATACGGAGCAAATCCTTGATCTGTTTCACGGAGATTGAACCGGAGCCGCGATAGAACACAATATAGAGTGCTACCAGCCCGATCGGGGCAAAGTGCAGCAGGCTCACACCACGGAACTGGTTAATTACCAGACTGTACGTAATGTTATTCAACAAAGCAATCACAAAAGGTACAGCTACGAATGTAAGAATTGAAGTTCTTACATACAGAATAATCGTCTGTTTCAAACGGCGACCCGCAGAAGCATCCGGTTGACGAAGCTGCTGCGCATTAACAGTGCGAACCGCGAGTACCATTGCAATGGTTGGTGCAGCAATCGCCGCCAGCAAGGCAATCGCCTGCTCTAACAGCGTTGGCTTCAGCAGGAACAGACCTGCGCTGCCCACCAATCCAAGAAGGAATACAGCAATCGTGATTACAGGTACAAAATAAGAAACCATGAGTGATATTAAAGCGATAGCCCCAATAAGCGCAACCAGCTTCGCATACCGCTGAATGGACGAATCCTTCACCGTGAATGCTTCGGCTTGTCCGAGCTCAAAGCCATGCTTGGCCATACGCTCAACGGCATGTCCCGGCTCGCCCAGACTGTTGATCAGATTTTCGATCGGATCTGTGATCGCCGCTTTGGCCGTATTCCGGCTTGGTGAAGCATTCAAATAAATCATACGAATGTTGCGATCCTTCGTTGCCAGCACGAAACGATCGGCAATTGTATCCACCGTCAGATTCGCATCTGCATCACTTAACGAGTACAGACGAGCTACGTTGTAATCAATTTTGTAAGCCAGCGTCTGGAATCCAGCCTGCGGTTTCTTGAGATTTTCAATAGCAGCCAGACCGATATGATGTTTGTTCAGCAGTTCAGCAAACTGATCCAGACTTTTCATCTCTGCATTATCATTGTACCCTTTGACCGCATCTCCATCAAACAGAATACGTGTCACACCATTCTCTTCAAAGAAGGTAAGCAAACGTTCCATGGATTGCTGATTGTATGGCACACTGTCCGAGATACGGGGTAAAATATGAAAACCTTTATCACGTAGCATTTTCACTGCAACCGGATCGGGCTGCATCGGCTGCATGTTCGCATTCTCCGGCGGTGTCTGTAATATTAAGCCGCTGCGGCCTTCGAATTCCCAAGCTTCAACAGGAATCTGACGCTCAGCGAACGTTTGTTCAATGATAGGGGTGTAAGTCTTTGCGTTCTCTTCCGACGTGAACAACACGTACGTATAGTTCGCATTGGGAGGAATGTTGCTTTTCGTCATATTCGCAATATCCTGACCAGAGTACACCATTAAGCGGCGTGTTTTCTTGAGCTCGTCCAGCGTGCTCTCAAAAACAGCCATCGTTGTCACGCCAGCCTCTTTGAGCCGCGCTGCTTGTTGATCAATAAAATCCTGGGGATGAGCCTGATAAGCTGAAATATCCAGCAGTCCTCGATAATTGAAGACCAGCTCCACTTTATTCGCAGAAGATTCCGTCTGCACCCGATCACGGATGACAGGAATGGATGCTACCAAACCGATAATAACGATGAGCCACAACCACTTGCGGGAAGCATTATTCCATAAAAGCCATTTTTGACGCACTACATGTACCTCCTCAGTTGTTGGAACCAAAACTTGTTTTTGCATGCCCCGAAGGGATTAGTCTCAGCATGTGTTAACATGCGCTCTTATATGCCAGCATACCTGCTCTTTTATTTCAAAGAAAAGCCCCTCCGCCAACCAACCTTACGGTGCGGAGAGGCCTTCTCATCTTTTTATTGCAACACAATCGATTTTATTGTGCGTCTACACGGGACATCACGGCTGATGCCAGACGCTCCACTCTGCCCTCAGCATCCTCCAGGCTCTCGCCACGTACTGCAAAGTAAACTTTGATCTTAGGCTCTGTACCGGAAGGACGCAAGCAGAACCAGGAACCGTCTGCCAGAATGAACTTCAGTACATTCTCTTTAGGAAGACCGTCCAGACCCAGGGAGTAATCCAGTACATCCTGAACAGCGATACCGGCCACTTCCTGTGGCGGATTGCTGCGCCAGTCCGTCATTTTCGCCTGAATCTGCGCTACGCCGTCTTTGCCTTTGAGTGTACGGGACTCCAGCTTCTCCAGGAAGTAGCCAAACTGGCTGTACAGCTCCTGCAGCACATCATAGAGTGTTTTGCCCTGGCTTTTGTAATAAGCAGCCGCTTCAGCAATCAGCATCGAAGCAAGGACAGCGTCCTTGTCACGGGCATAATTGCCGGAGAGGTAGCCATAGCTCTCTTCATATCCGAAGAGGAAGGTATGACTTCCGGTGGCTTCGAACTGGTTCATTTTTTCACCGATATATTTAAAGCCTGTCAGGGTGTTCATCACTTCTGCACCGTAATGCTGAGCGATCACTGCCCCCATCTCACTGGTTACAATTGTTTTGATTACCGCACCGTTGCTAGGCAGCGTACCTGTCTCCTGCAGACGACTTAGCAGATAATGTACCATAATCGCACCAGACTGGTTGCCAGACAAGACGAAATATTTGCCATCCTTGTCCTTCACAACCGCACCCATGCGGTCTGCATCCGGGTCTGTACCGATCAGAATGTCTGCACCGACAGACTCACCCAGCTTCATCGCCAGTGTGAACGCCTCGCGCTCTTCCGGGTTCGGGGATTTTACTGTGGAAAATTCAGCATCCGGCTGCTCCTGCTCGGCAACGATGTACAGCTGCTCGAATCCAATCTGCTCCAGTACGCGGCGAACCGGGAGGTTGCCTGTGCCGTGCAGCGGGGTATATACGATTTTGAAATCACGGCCGATGCCGGATTGAATCAGTTCACGGCTCAAACTGCGAGCTGCCACCGTGTCGATAAAGGCCTGATCTTCTGCTTCACCGAGCCAGATCAACAGCCCTTGTGCCTCTGCCTCTTCGCGGGTCAGCTTTTTCACATCAGTAAGAGAAGGAACCTCTTGAATATATTGAATAACCTTCTCTGCTTCATGCGGAACCAGCTGACCGCCTTGGTGGTTGTATACTTTGTATCCATTGTACTCTGGCGGGTTATGGCTCGCCGTCACAACGATCCCCCCTGTTGCTTGCAGATGGCGCACGCTAAAGGAGAGCTGCGGTGTGGAACGCAGGGATGGATACAGTTTGGCTACAATACCGTTCGCTGCCAGTACAAGCGCTGCATCCAGCGAGAATTCAGGTGAGAAGTGACGGGAATCGTGAGCGATGACCACCGAAGGTTTGCCTTCCTTGTCCCCATGCTGCTCCAGCAAATACCGGGCAAAGCCTTGTGTCGCACGACCGACCGTATATTTGTTCATCCGGTTGCTGCCGGCACCAATCACACCGCGTAATCCACCTGTTCCAAACTCCAGGTTTCTGTAGAAACGCTCTTCCAGCTCTTTCGGTTGATCCTTCAGATCACGAAGCTCCTGTTTCGTTGCTTCGTCAATAGAAGCATCCTCCAACCATTGCTGTAGTGTCTCGGCTGCTGCTGCGCTTAACTGTTCCATATCCAATAAGCCCCTTCCGTCTATAAGAAATTCTGTAATCAGCTTAGCTGTTCTGCATGTTCATAAGTAGAACTAGATCAGCTTGGGTCTGACAGTGCAAACATGATTTCGCCTTCAGCGACGATTTTGTCATCTACGCGAGCTGTCGCTTGACCTTTGCCAATCGAGCCCTTCAGACGTGTGATCTCCACCTCAAGAATCAACGTATCTCCAGGCACAACTTGTCCACGGAAACGGAAGTTATCCAGTCCCGCCAAAAAGCCGATTTTGCCTTTGTTTGCTTCCAGATTGAGCATTGCTGCCGCACCAACCTGAGCCAAAGCTTCGGTGATCAATACACCTGGCATTACCGGGTATTCAGGGAAATGTCCTACGAAGAACGGTTCATTGATCGTTACATTTTTCAAACCTACAGCACGCTTGCCATCCTCCATCTCCAGAATGCGGTCCACCAGCAGGAAAGGCGGGCGATGCGGAATAATGGATTGGATTTGTTTGATATCTAGCACAATATAATCTCCTCTCGGGGTGTTTATACGAGGGCTCTCCATCATGCAATAATGTAATGCACAATAGAGTCGTTCCGGGAATGGATCGTTCCTTCGATCGCTGTTGTCCCCGAATTTTCTATGATCCATTTTTCAATGGTCAAAATTCGGTGACAAAGGCGAACGCTTCGCTTCTTTTGAACGATTCCTTTCCCTCCACTTACTGTAGTGCAAAAACCATTAACATTGCATGATCAAGTCGATCCTCATATAAGTGGTTTTCATTTTCATTTTGGTTTTTCGTTTTCATTTTTAATTGTATGAAATGTGGTTTAAAGGTTAACAATAGTTATATCCTTCATGACTGCAGTAGTGAAGGTTGAGATAAGGGGTCTCTCTTCGCGATGACAGCAAGTCTTTCGCAGGGGAGGCCTCTTCTGACGTTAAACGTCACCCTCTGTCATACTCTTCTCAACATCAACACATCGGCTCTTCTCAACATCAATCATTATACTGTTTTCAACACCAAAAAGAAAACTCCTGCCTGCGCAGGAGTTTTCGCTGAACTCGTTATCTTATGGAGCAAATACCAGATCATAGACATGCTTCCAGGTACTCCATTGCCATACGGAACCGATATCCTGTTTGCCCAGTACCACATATCCAGCGACCATTCCGCCAGCGAGGGCAAGAACAAGCAGAATCGGAATCAGGAACCATCTTGCGATGCGCCACCAGCTCTTCGTTTTCTTCTTGACTTCCTTCGGTTCCGGCTTGCTGTTCTGCTGCTGTGTTTCTGTCATCCCATTCACCTTTATGCTCTCATATTATTGGCAAGACCCGCCATGGAATCACTGGATGTCAGCGCCCGTGCCGCCAGTTGGTATGTCCGCTGTCCTTGCATGAGGAGTGCCATCTCCTGCGTCAAATCTACATTAGACTGTTCAAGGAATCCTGTGCGAATCGCTGCCTGAGGCTCACGTGTCGCCGCATTAGCCCCGAACACATCATCCTCGGTTAACCCTGCGTCGAGTCCAAACAAATTATCTGACAGCTGTACCAGCCCATCAGGACGTTCCACATCCACCATTTGCAGTTGTCCAGTAATGACAGCGTTAGCCGCACTACCCTGACGCACCAGCAAATTGCCTTTCTCATCAAAAGCAACCGTGCTGTCCTTAGGCGCCGTAATCGGCTGTCCTTGACGATTGAGCGCGAAGTAACCTTGGTCATTCACCAGCACCATCTGGTCCGGGGCATTAGGATTGGCTTTTGGACGCATATCTGGTACAAAATGAAACGCGCCCTGACGTGTCCACACCTTCTGTCCATTGGCCTCCACAGCAAACAATGCATCCCCTTCAATCGCCAGATCTGTCGGATTGCCTGTTTCCTTCATGCTTCCCTGGGACATATCTCTGGTGAGATTAACCAGACGGGCACCAAAGCCCAGGTTATATCCCATTGGCGTCGAGCGTCCATCCTGCTTGTACTTGTCATCCTGCTGCTGCACACGCGTCAGCGCATCCTCAAAACTTGCCTGCTTGCTTTTATAGCCTGCCGTATTCACATTGGCAATATTATCGGAAATGACATCCAGTCGCTGCTGAATCGCGGTCATGGACACCTTGGCACTAATCATGGAATTGTTCATGCGATCGTCTAACCTCCCGGTATGCTTCGCTAAGGGCAAGCAGCCCATCGCTATACATATATATCAATAAGCTGCGATTCGTTATACACGGCCAACTTCATTAACGGCTTTATCCAGACTGCGGTCGTAGAATTGAACCACCTTCTGGTTGGCTTCATAAGCACGGAATGCGGCGTTCATGTCAACAGTTGCCTGAGAAGCATCTACATTCGAGCCTTCCAGATACCCCTGTTGAATCCGCACAACATCGGTAGCGCCCATGCCCCGTGCAGTTGCACCAGCATCTTCATTCAGGCTAAAGTTACCATCCCCCTGACGAACCAGCTGGTTCGGCTGGTCGATAATGTTGATGCCCAGCGTCACCGCTGTCGGTGCACCCGTAGCAGCATCAAGAAGGCGGCCCTGCTCATCCACTTTAAATTGCTCCACAGCGCCTGTCAATACAATCGGCTGACCATTACTATCCAGCACTTGAGCTCCAGTTGAGCTGAGCAACTGTCCTGTTCCGTTCACATCGAAGTGACCATCACGTGTATAACGTGTGTCGCCGTTCGCATCCCGAACCGTAAAATATGCCTGTGGCTGATAGATTACGGTTCCGTCTGCCCTTACGAATTTACCTGAAGCATCAAATTGTATTGGCTCTCTTGTCTGCGGATCATTCACACTCAGATTCGAGGAGATCGCAAAATCACTTTTGCGCTTCGTTTCCATAAGAGCACCCTGAACATTCATTGACAAGCTTTCTTCGGCAAACACACCCGAGTTCAGCTTGCCGAGCCGCTTCGTGGGCAGATTGGCATCAGCGCCCATCAACGTAATGAGCATTTCCGGGAATGCACGGTTTACACTATTCACCTGTTTATATCCCGTTGTGTTCATATTGACGATATTTTGTGTTGCTGTGTCATGGCGGCGCTGCTCTGTAATCATTCCCGCAGCAGCAGTGTACAGACCTCTTAACATGAATGAACCCCTCTCCTCAAACGCCTCGCCTGCATCGCAGACCGCTGTTTGTCCGTTCTGTTCACCCGAAAGTGAACCTGCCTGCTTTTTATATCGGCAAACTAGAACTTTTTCTTAACGACTTGATCCAAATTATTCAACATAATGCCTGTGCCTTTCACGACACAATGCATGGGGTCCTCTGCAACCCATACCGGTACATGCAGTTCATTCGATAACAGCTCGTCCAGTCCGTTCAGCAATGCTCCTCCACCCGTCAGAACAACCCCGCGGTCAATAATATCCGCAGACAGCTCAGGCGGTGTGCGTTCCAATACGGACTTGGCCGCAGCGATAATAGATTGCACGGAATCCCATAGCGCTTCCTGTATTTCACTTGCCGACACGGTTACGGTCACAGGCAGACCTGTTACCATATCACGACCGCGAATGTCCATCTCGGCCTTGTGTGCAGCCGCATTCACGGTACCAACCGCGATTTTGATATCCTCTGCTGTGCGTTCCCCGATCATGAGCTTGTATTTTGCTTTGATAAACTTGGTAATTGCTTCGTCGAACTTGTCCCCTGCGACTTTAATAGAAGAGGCGGTGACTACGTCGCCCATAGACAGGACTGCAACGTCAGTCGTTCCGCCGCCGATATCCACGACCATATTGCCGCTCGGCTGAAAAATATCCATTCCCGCGCCGATGGCTGCCGCTTTCGGCTCTTCTTCCAGAAATACTTCTTTGGCACCGCTGCGCTCGGCCGCTTCACGGATGGCCTTCTGCTCTACGGAAGTAATATTCGTAGGTGCACAGATCAAAATTCGCGGATGGCTGTACCAGCTTCTTGCCCCTACACGATTAATGAAATGTCTCAGCATCGCTTCCGTAATTTCGAAGTCCGCAATAACGCCGTCGCGCAGCGGTCTGATGGCAACAATGTTACCCGGCGTACGCCCTACCATCCGACGCGCCTCTTCCCCGACAGCAAGGACCCGCTTCGTATCGCTTTCAATGGTCACGACGGAAGGTTCATTGAGCACAACTCCGCTTCCTTTCACGTGAATAAGCACGTTCGCCGTGCCAAGATCAATACCGATATCCTTGCTTAACATAAAAGAGCCCCCAAAGTGATATTATTTGGTCAGCGTATCCTGTGAAAAAGAGTCTCTTATCACGTCACCGCTCGTTCGACAAAGTGCAACATATATATGTAAAAATCGGGCTGATAAGATGTCATAATTCGATCCTGTACCAGCTTTTAACATATCATACTTCAGGGGAGGGATTCAATCCATGCTGTGAGCTTTTTGGCCTAGTTCTTGAAGAATATGCTTATGATTTAGCGGAAGCCAGCACCTCACGTTTTTTACTACTCGTTTTTTTGTACTTGATTTTGGTCGCCTCCCCGCCCCGCAAATGACGGATGGACTTGTGATACTCGAGAATGTGTTTGACCTGGTCAGCAAGATCAGGGTTAATTTCCGGTAAACGCTCCGTCAGATCCTTATGCACAGTGCTCTTTGATACGCCGAACTCTTTGGCAATGGTACGGACCGTATTTCTCGTCTCAACAATGCAGCGACCAATTTTGATGGTCCGTTCCTTGATGTAATCGTGCACGCTCCCGCCTCCCTACTGTGTGGATAGTTTGGTACATTATATGAGGAGCATGCCTATATATTCGCGGTTTAAAGGTGTGACAAGCTTCGAAGGTCCCATAATTTTCTGAAAAGCATAAAAAAAGCAGAGGCTATTCACCTCTGCTCATGCGATTGCTGCGGTAAAAATCATTTATTTTTCCGGAAGATATCCTTGCGGGTTCACGGGCTGACCATCTTCGTACACTTCAAAGTGAAGGTGGTTCCCCAGGTTTTTGCCAAGCTCACTCACACCAGCAGATGCAATAGCATCCCCTTGCTTCACTTCATCGTCCTGTTTTACTTTGACGTCGGCAAGGCTTTGGTATACCGTTTTCAGGTTGTCGCCGTGCGTAATTTCCACCACTTGACCTGTGAGCGGGTTCTGCTCAACACGTGTAACTTTTCCGCTGAGTGCTGCTTTGACTTCAAATGTCTTGTTATCACCACGAGCCAGATCCACACCTGTGTTTGGAATAAATGTGTCATTGTACTGTACCATTGCCGCCTCGTGCTCCTCGCTGGAAGCTTCGTTGTCATAGAATGGCTTCACAACTGAAATTTCGGACGGGGTCGATACGGGCCATACGAAGTTTTCCGACTTTGCAACCACTTCTACACTTTCCTCGCCGCCAGTTGTCGTACCCTCGGTGCTCGCTGCGCCTGTTTCTACTACTTCTTTAGCAGAGTCCGGGTTGAGCGCTTTGTCGCCTGTTCCCTGATAGACCCACACTAGAGTTAGTATAATGCCTGCTGCTGCGATGTAAACTGCCGGGAAAACCCAACGTTTGGACATTGCTTTTCTCCATGAAGAGGGCTGAGCTGCCGGTACTCCCTGCGTTGTTTTAGGAGTTTCTTCTTGGATTTTTTTTTTGTTGTTTTGTTCATTCATCTTGATCACCTCAGTAACAAGTGTTACCGGGTGCAACTCTTTTATACACGCGCGACTCTAAAAATTTTCACACTGCTTTCAAAGAGTGCTATATATTTGATTAGTTAGTACGGGCGCCGCTCCGAGGCCAGAAAACCTTTCGACTGCTGCACACGAATCTTCGAAAGCTCGTTATCCGTTCACCCGAGCCATTGTAACGAATCTCAGAAGCTCTATTTCATCATTTCCCACAACTTTCGTATTGTAACGGTTCTGAGAGACTCTATTTACACTAATAGGCTGTCGTTACGCCTTAGATGATCAACTTTTTTAAAAATAGCGTTTCTGGAGATCGTTAGCTTGGGAAATATACGTTCAGGGCCGATATAAGGCTTCTACGAATCGTTAGCCTCTACTTTGAGGCCAGCATTCTGGATGCCTGTCCGAAGGAGATTCCCGTGTAATAATGTTTTAAAATCTCGGTAGCCGTGTGTCCCTCCTGCGCCATGCCATTTGCACCCCACTGACTCATGCCGACCCCATGACCGTATCCATACGTGGTGATCTGAACTTCGTCACCTTCTACCTTCCAGCTGAACTGGCTGGATCTCAATCCGAGCAGCTTGCGAACTTCCGGGCCGCTAAATGTTTCGCCTGCAATCTGTATCTCTTTAATTCGATGCCCCTCTGTAGTAGATAATACCTGCATCCATGACCCGCCCTGCTGTACGCTCGCTGGAACACTATCGACGTTTAACTTCTGCAGAATTTCACTGCGCTTCATCGTAACCGTTTCTTTGAAGCCTGGTGCCAGCTGTTTATCCCACGGACTATCCACACTTTTCAAATATGGAACCACGCTGCCCCACACGTCCTCTGCATTCTCCGTATAACCATTGCTGGTGGAAAAGAAAGAGGCGGTAATCGCCCGTCCTTCATAGGTCATGACGGCATCGCGACTTTCGCGGACAGCCTGCTGCAGCTTCTCCCACTCCTTCTCTTTGCCCAGCCGGGTCCACTCTGCCTTCACCTGATCTGGTGGAATGAACACCTGATGACTTACTGTGTCCGTAACATCTGCCGCACCAGACGGCACTCCGCTTGTATCATTGGCAGCCAGCCTTCTTACTATAAAGGTGCGGGCCGCAATCGCTTGAGCCTTCAATGCTTCCAGCTTGAATTCTGCCGGCATCTCTGCTGCAACAACACCAGTCACATAGTCCTCCAACGGCAGTTTCATCGTTGTATTTGCAGCTGACAGGTATACTCGTACATAGGGCTCAGGATAAGTTGCGGGTACGGCAGGCGCTGGCGTTTTTGTACTTGTTTCTCCTGCGGAGCTTATACTCGAAGGAGAAGGTACAGGATCAACCTGCCCGCCCGCTCGTGGCCAGACCAGAATCACGGGGATTGCCAAAGCCAGCACGAGCAGTACAGATACTGCGGCTGCAGGCTGCCAGCGTCCGGGGTTACGTCCCCATCGCTTGCGACCAAAAGCCCGCATACGGCGCTTTTTTACTTTTTGGAACGCATCTAATTCGATGACAGGTGTATGCACCTGCTGCTCAGCAGCCCTCTGCTTTGTTTCTGCTGCAAGATCATCCTCATTTGGAAGAGACACGATCCCGTAACGGCTTGTCTTCATGCTCTGAACAGTTGACGATCTCTCCTTCACTAGAGCTGGAGCTGGAAGTGGAACGGGCTTGTCTTTCTCAACATGCTTAGCTGGGTTATCTCCCCATTCCTGCATCCCGGATCGCGGGACAACAGGTATCTTCACCTGTACACGAGCTTCTTTCATCTGAGCTAACCCTCCGTTATGCAGCACCGGATTGTGGCCGGTTCTTCTTTGATCTAATCCATAGTTTAAGGTATGAGTTTGCTCGATCTGATAGAACCGGATTTGAGAGAAACGAGGGCTTTGCGGAAGAGATCAGGTGACCCTCGCCATGATATAACAATGCCCGCTAAACATGACTGCAGCGCCCTTTTCCATACTGAATCCCCACTCACTGACACTTCGCGAATGCCCTCTCTTTTCGTTCAGAATCCGTACAGAATGGTATGTTATGCTATTCAAGTTAGGACCAGCTATTAATAGAATCAGGTACTTAGAAGGCGAGCTTTTTTTAGATTTCATTGAAAATCGAACACAAAAAAAGCCAAGCCCGAAGGCTTAGCTTATGACAATTCCAACGTATGCATTTCCTCACGTATCCGCAAGCCACAGCCTGCTGTGGCAATACGAGGTAATACTTCGTTAGCCTTATTATCGTTTGCAGACCAGACCCTTAACTCATGTTAACAGATCAAGTAAACAGGCTTTTACACCCAGGTCGGCTGTATTTTGAACATTGGTGCTTCTTCCTGAACCTTCTCGCTAGGAGCTTTGGAAGCTTCTTTTGAAACTTCTTTGGAAGCATTCAGTTTAGGCTCATCCACCGAAATGCGGTAAATATCTGCGCCCAGACCATTCAGCTTCTCTGCCAAATGTACGTAACCACGGTCGATGTGATGCACACCGCCCACCTCGGTTGTACCTTCAGCTACCAAGCCAGCAATGATCAGAGCAGCCCCTGCACGCAGGTCTGTAGCGGTCACTTTGGCACCCTTCAGCTTGGCATTGCCCGTGATGATAGACGAACGTCCCTCAACTTTGATCTCGGCATTCATCAATTGGAACTCATCAACGTGCATGAAGCGGTTCTCGAACACCGTCTCGGTCACTACGCTGGTTCCTTCAGAAGCAAGCAGCAAAGCCATCATCTGGGATTGCATATCTGTCGGGAAGCCTGGGTATGGTAATGTTTTGACGTCCACTGCTTTGAGAGGACGATCTGCAATTACACGAACACCATTCTCGTCCGGCTCTACGGTTACACCCATCTCTTCCAGCTTGGCAATAACAGAACCCAAGTGGTCGGAAATCGCACCTTCAACATAAACATCTCCACCGGAAATTGCAGCAGCTGCCATATACGTGCCTGCTTCAATGCGATCCGGGATGACCGTATGTTTGACACCAGATAGCTTCTCCACACCTTCGATGCGAATCACACCTGTACCTGCACCACGAACTTTGGCTCCCATTCCGTTAAGGAAGTTAGCCAGATCAACGATCTCAGGTTCCTTGGCAGCATTCTCCAGCACTGTTACACCTTCGGCTAATGTTGCAGCCATCATAATATTTTGAGTGGCACCTACGGAAGCCACATCCAGATAAATTTTTGCACCGCGCAGCCGCCCTTGACTGCGTGCTTCGATATAACCCTGGCCCAAGCTAATCTCGGCTCCCATGGCTTCAAAACCTTTGAGGTGCTGATCAATCGGCCTTGTACCGATCGCACATCCTCCAGGCAGTGAGATTCTGGTTTGACCCAAACGCGTCAACAAAGGCCCCATGACCAGAAAAGACGCCCGCATCTTACTAACCCATTCATACGGGGCTTCACAAGAAGTCAGATTCTCCGCATTCACGGTAATCACTTCGTCCCGGTATGTAACTCCCGCTCCCAGCGATTCCAACACTTTGTTAATCGTCATCACATCGTCTAGAGGAGGTGCGTCAATAATAACGCTTTGTCCTTCTTCCCCTAAGAGAGAGGCAGCGATGATCGGAAGAACAGAATTTTTAGCGCCGCTAACTTTGACACTTCCGGTCAATCTTTTGCCACCGCGGACGATAAATTTGCTCATCATGGTTCCCTCCGCGCTTTTATTCCCTTTTCCTCATTCCGGAATACGTAAGCCCCACTGTGTTAGAAAGGACTGTTGCTGTGTGTGGAATTTCGACATATTCTGGCATGGTTGCTCAGATGTCTGTTCAGAAAAGAATTGGTTTGTATAATTCATGATCAATGATACCATGCGTACTGCTTAACCTGCTTTATGGCTTGTAAAACATCATAAAGGCCATCAAAGCATCGAAACAGACCCATTGGGATGATTTTTAGCCGGTTGCTACCGGGTATCCCGTTTATAACCTGCATAATTAATGAAAAATTGTGAATTCCCTAACTTCCATCATAACATTGTTGAATTGAACGATACAAGCATTTTTACATAAAACATTACAAATTGATCAAAATAAATGTTCACATTTCATTCTTAATTTCTTAGGCCGTCAACTCATACTCTAATTGTTAACACAATTAATCGATGTTATTCGACATTGAGCCGCTTGAAGAACCTAACAGATGATTAACCAACCATCTCAACATTAAAACAAATTTTTCAGCATTTGGGTCCATGACAAGTAGTCAATGACAAAGCCAGCAACGGCATGCCCCAAAATAATGGCAAGCAGCAAATGCAGCAATCTTCCCTGAGCACCTTTTGGTTGTCGGATGACCAAATCCAATTTCAGATTTTGCAGAGCCCACCATGATATCGCTATACATAAAAGGGAGACGACCATTGAGATCAGGCTATTTGTGCTCAACGTCTGGTTCACCTGATTCGCCAGATCATTAACCATACCTTCTTACCTCCACCTCGATTGTTGCAGCGATTCAGCATATCATATGCCAAACACCCATAACATGTTAGTAGATAGAATGTTTGGGGCATGTATGAATGCCGGTTCAGCTGACAGTTATACTCCTGTTTTGAAACATCATTTGCTGACTCTAAGGAATATAGGCTGTTTCACTATCTTTTGTCAATTACATTGATTTCCACTTCAAAAACATTTTAATTTTAATTGATTAGAATTGGGTAACTAAACCGACATAAAAGAACGTTATATCGATATCGATTCTGTCATTTCCTCGGAAATAATTCAACTTTTTATCGTAAAAATGGATCTATATAAGTTGAACTAAAGATTTTACACAGCACACTCCGATGACAGAATAACCTTCCAATCGCTGTTATCCCCAGATTTTTTCCGATCCCCTTTTCCAAAGGAGAAAATCCGGTGACCGCTCCGCTTTTTCAGGTTTTTTCTGTCCTCTCCGTTAACGTGTAAATGAAGAGTTCAACTTATATAGTAGCAGTATTCGCCTATAATTCTTTAGTCCTATATATTATTCATCCTGAGCGATAACGGTGATCGATTAGAACATTTATACTATATAAAGAGGCTTACCTCTAGTCTTCTAATTCATGAGTATCAGCAAAAAAAGTAAAAGAGCCCGGCAGACTGTGCCGCCGGGCTCTATGAATCACATTATTTGCCGTGTACGTTGATCCGGTTAACCGCTTTTTGCAATGCAATCTCTGCACGGCGGTGATCAAAGTGGTCCTGATTGCTTTGGCTGGCAAGCCGGCGTTCTGCCCGCTCTTTGGCCGCACGCGCACGATCCACATCAATGCTTTCCGGGAATTCGGCACTCTCTGCGAGTACAACAACCTTATCTTTGCGGACTTCGATAAAGCCGCCGCCAATGGCAACCTGCTTGCTCTCTTTTCCGTTTTTGATAATGATCGGTGCAATTTTCAATGGGGTTACCATCGGAATATGCCCTGGCAAAATCCCCAGTTCCCCGTCAACTCCGGTTGCGATAATGCTATCCACCTGCTGTGAATAGACAAGACGCTCCGGCGTTACAATCTCCAACAAAAAGGTGCTCAATTCCATCCCTCCTGAAACTATCCGAAGGATAGCTCGCTTCATAAGGACAATCCTGGACTCAGATTATACCAGTGTTTTTGCTTTCTCCACTGCCTCTTCAATTGTACCCACGAAGAGGAATGCTGCTTCCGGCAGATCGTCATGCTTGCCTTCGAGAATCTCTTTAAAGCTGCGCACCGTTTCTTTAACCGGAACGTATTTACCCGGAATACCGTTAAATGCTTCAGCAACGTGGAAAGGCTGGGACAAGAAACGTTGAATTTTACGCGCACGATAAACGAGCGCTCTGTCTTCTTCGCTGAGCTCGTCCATACCCAAGATCGCGATGATATCTTGAAGCTCGTTATAACGGGCCAAGATACGTTTAACGCCTTGAGCAACGTTGTAGTGTTCCTCACCTACAACTTCAGGAGCAAGGATACGGGAGCTGGATGCGAGTGGATCTACCGCTGGGTAAATACCCATCTCGGAGATTTTACGCTCCAGGTTCGTTGTTGCATCCAAGTGAGCAAACGTTGTTGCAGGAGCCGGGTCAGTATAGTCATCCGCAGGTACGTAGATCGCCTGGATGGATGTAACCGATCCTTTTTTCGTAGATGTGATACGCTCTTGCAATTGACCCATCTCTGTAGCCAGCGTAGGCTGGTAACCTACCGCGGAAGGCATACGTCCAAGCAAGGCAGATACTTCTGAACCCGCTTGGGTGAAACGGAAGATGTTATCGATAAAGAGCAACACGTCACGGCCTTCTTCATCACGGAAATATTCCGCCATTGTCAGACCAGTGAGGGCTACACGAAGACGTGCGCCTGGTGGCTCGTTCATTTGTCCGAAGACCATTGCTGTTTTGTTGATAACGCCGGAATCACTCATCTCGTGATACAAGTCGTTACCTTCACGTGTACGCTCACCAACACCGGCAAATACGGAGATACCGCCGTGCTCTTGCGCAATGTTGTTGATCAGTTCCTGAATGGTTACCGTTTTACCTACACCGGCACCACCGAACAGACCGATTTTACCACCCTTGGCATAAGGCGCCAGCAAGTCGATAACTTTGATTCCTGTTTCAAGCATTTCGGCTTGAGTCGTCAATTCATCGAATGAAGGAGCAGAACGGTGAATCGGGTTTTTCACTTCGGTTTTTACTTCACCATTGGTATCAATCGCTTCACCCAGCACGTTAAATACACGGCCCAGTGTAGCTTCACCTACAGGTACAGAGATCGGAGCACCTGTATCCACTGCTTCCAGACCACGTACGAGACCGTCCGTGGAAGACATCGCGATACAGCGAACACGATTGTCACCCAGATGTTTGGAAGCTTCAAGCGTAAGGTCGATTGAAACGCCGCTCTCATTCTGCGTTTTAATCGTAATGGCATTGAGGATTTCCGGCAGACCGCCGCGATCAAACTCGACGTCAACAACCGGACCCATGATGCTCACAACGCGTCCTTTGTTCATCTTAACGTTCCCCTCCTACAAGCCTGCTACTTTTTGCATGAAATGAGTTATCTCATTAAGTGCATTGCAAGCTTTCATATATAAACACGTACATTCATAACCGTTCACAGCTAGTTCTCACCGTATAAAACATCCGTTAACCTTGCGCGTTAGCTCCCGCTACGATCTCCGTGATCTCCTGCGTGATTGCAGCTTGACGAGCCCGGTTATAAGTCAATGACAGTTCATTGATAAGCTTGGACGCATTTTTGGTCGCGTTGCCCATGGCTGTCATTTTCGCACCGAGTTCACTCGCCTTGCCATCCAGAAGAGCTCCATAGATCAACGTTTCCGCATAACGAGGCAAGAGTACCTCAAGCACGGCTTCAGGAGACGGCTCATATTCGTAGCTGGCAGTCAAACCTTCAGAAGCAGATACCTCTGGTGTTTCCATTGGAAGAAGACGTTCCACCGTAGGAATCTGAGTCAATGCATTCACAAAGCGGTTATAGCAAATGAATACTTCATCAAACTCAGCAAGCTCATAACCGTGTACAGCCTCGTGTGCAATGGACTTGATATCTGCAAATTCAGGTGAATCGGACAGGTCAGTTGTATTAGACACCATATCCATCTCACGTCTTCTGAAGTAGTCACGACCTTTACGGCCAATGACGAACAGAGCGTAATCATTTTTGGAGTTATGCTTTTCCTTCAGCGTCTGATTCACCAAACGCAGGATGTTCGCATTGTATCCACCCGCCAGACCACGATCCGATGTAATCACAAGATAAGCTGTCTTTTTCACTGGACGACTTTCGAGCATCGGATGTTTAATGCCTTTTGTGCTTGTTGCAATGCTCGCTACAACCTCTTTCAGTTTCTCTGAATAAGGTCGTGCTGCTTCAGCCTTCTCCTGTGCTTTACGCAGTTTGGCTGCTGCAACCATTTCCATTGCTTTGGTGATCTGCTTTGTACTTTGCACACTTTTAATTTGCCGCTTGATTTCGCGCATGCCTTTTGCCATGATTTCACCACCTTAAAGTTTTGACAAAGTCAAAACTACTTCGTAAGCATATACCGAACTTCGGTAAAACCAAAGCTCTTCGTAAGCTTCTGTAGACTTCAATTGAAATCGCACATGCAGACATGCGGAATCGTATGCCAACTCCGCAGCCGCATTGATCTATTAGTGTGAGGCAGCGAAACTTTTTCTGAACTGCTCAATCGCAGCTTTCAATGCGGTTTCGTTGTCCCCAGTCAAGTCTTTGTTATCCACGATGGATTGAAGGATTTCCGGTTTGGAACTTACCATGAACGCAAGGAATTCACGCTCAAAACGAGTTACATCACCAGTTGGAATCTCATCCAAATATCCTTTAACTGCAGTGTACAAGCTGATAACCTGTTGTTCTACAGGCAGCGGCTGGTTAACACCTTGTTTCAGGATTTCCATCATGCGGGCACCACGATTCAGGCGGGCCTGAGTGGATTTATCCAGGTCAGAACCAAATTGGGAGAACGCCTGCAACTCACGATATTGAGCGAGGTCCAGACGCAGGGAACCTGCAACCTTTTTCATCGCTTTGATCTGTGCAGAACCGCCGACACGAGATACCGAGATACCTACGTTAATCGCTGGACGTTGTCCGGCATTAAAGAGGTCGGACTCCAAGAAGATTTGACCGTCTGTGATGGAGATTACGTTCGTTGGAATGTAAGCAGATACGTCAGAAGCCTGTGTTTCAATGAATGGCAGAGCGGTTAAAGAACCACCACCAAGTTCATCGTTCAGCTTCGCTGCGCGCTCCAGCAAACGGGAGTGCAGATAGAATACGTCACCCGGATAAGCCTCACGGCCCGGAGGACGGCGAAGCAGCAAGGACAATTCACGATATGCTGCCGCTTGTTTGGTCAAGTCATCATATACTACGAGCACGTGCTCGCCTTTGTACATGAAATACTCACCCATGGAGCAGCCGGAATATGGTGCAATGTAAAGCAGTGGTGACGGATCGGAAGCCGATGCCGTTACGACGATCGTATATTCCATCGCACCTCTGCGACGCAGGGTTTCTACGACCTGAGCTACGGTAGATTGCTTCTGACCGATCGCTACATAGATACATTTCATACCGCTGCCTTTTTGGTTCAGGATCGCATCGATTGCGATCGATGTTTTACCTGTTTGACGGTCACCGATGATCAACTCACGTTGACCACGACCGATTGGAACCATTGCGTCAATCGCTTTGATCCCTGTTTGCATCGGCTCATGAACCGATTTACGATCCATAACGCCTGGTGCTTTACCTTCAACCGGACGGAATTCTGTTGTAGCGATTGGCCCTTTTCCATCTACTGGAATACCGAGCGGGTTCACAACGCGACCAATCAATGCTTCACCAACCGGCACCTGCATGATTTGACCTGTACGTTTTACTTGGTCGCCTTCACGGATATCCGAGTAAGGTCCCAGGATAACGACACCGACGTTGCTCTCTTCAACGTTCATGGCAAGACCCATTACACCGCTTGGGAACTCAACCAACTCGTTGGACATGACATTCTCGAGTCCGTATACACGGGCGATCCCGTCACCAACCTCGATAACTGTACCGACTTCGACTACATCGATATCGGTCTTGTATTGTTCGATCTGGCTCTTAATTAATGTACTGATTTCTTCTGGCTTGATACTCAAGTGTCCTCACCCCAATCTACTGTACTCGTCTGTTAAAAGACTGCTCAAGACGTTCCAGCTTGCCAGCCAAGCTGCCGTCATAGATCGTATCGCCAATGGCGACTTTCAATCCGCCCAGCAGAGCAGGATCGACAATGTTCTCGATACGAATCTTTTTATTCACACGGCTTCCGAATTCACGAGCCACCGCTTCTTTTTCTTCTTCGTTCAATGCATATGTCGAGTATACGTGAGCATCGGCAATTCCCAGGGAATCTCCTTCAATCTTCACATAGTCACTCAACAACTCTTCCAGCAACTCGACACGGCCACGCTCAATGAGGAGCTGCACCGTACGCAGGACAGGCTCAGACACTTTGCCATCAAGACTTGCCTGAATCACTGTTTTTTTGGCTTCATCCGAGATATTAGGAGATACGATAAATTTGATAATATCGGCATCACCGGTCAATCCATGGACAACGGCATGAAGTTCCTGTTCAACTTCAAGCACTCGCTGCTGCTCAAGCGCAACCTCAAACAGTGCTTTGGCGTAACGTTTGGCAACAATCGTATCGCGGCTCATTGTCGGCCCCCTACCTCATTGAGGTATTGGTTCACAAGCTCTTCCTGTGCAGGACCGTTCTCAACTTCTTTTTTGATCAGTTTTGAAGCGATCTGTACCGAAGCAGAACCAAGCTCACTGCGAAGTGCCGCAACTGCTTTGTTTTTCTCGCTTTGAATCTCTCTAACCGCATCGTCTTTCAAGCGATTTGCTTCAGATTTAGCATCTGCCAAAATCGTTTCAGCTTGTTTGTTACCTGTTTGTTTGGACTGCTCGATGATATCGTAGGCTTCCTTGCGCGCCTGCTCAAGAGCCTGCTTTTGCTCCTCAACATACGCCATAGCCTGTTCACGAGTCTGCGCAGCCTCATTCATCTGCGTCATTACGAGTTCACGGCGTTTCTCCATGATAGAGAAAAGCGGGCCAAACGCATAACGGCTAAGCAGCCAGTATAAAATAACAAAAGCGATAATCGCCAGAACTGTATTTTCCCATACGAAATTCAATCTGTTCACTCCTTCCTGGAGATATCCTCAGGCTGCACTTCCGAAATATAACGGACGCTACCTAAAAAGAAGGCGCGGAGGGCTGTGGCCTTCCCCGCCAAACCTGCATTAATATTAAGCCGCGCCGTAGAACATGAACGCGAGTACCACACCGATGATCGGCAATACCTCGATCAAACCTACCCCGATAAACATTGTTGTTTGCAGTGTGGATTTCGCTTCTGGTTGACGAGCGATCCCTTCTACTGTTTTGCTGATTACCAAACCGTTACCGATACCTGCGCCAAGTGCGCCCAATCCTGCAACAATTGCTGCTGCCAATAATGCCATTGCTCCCATTTGTATATCCTCCTTAGAATAATCGTAAAATTTTATAGTTCAGTCCTGCAGAGCTAGTCCGTCTGGACTTGAATCTTAATGTTCTTCGTGTGACTCAACCGTTTGTGAAATGTATACCATCATCAATACGGTAAAGACAAAGGCCTGAATCGCACCGATAAAGATACTGAATCCTTGCCAAGCTGTCAGCAACGGAATCGCCGCAATGGCACCGATCCATTTGAACGCCGTCAACTTCATGATGGTGGAGATGAGCACCTCACCAGCGAAGATGTTGGCAAACAAACGCATACCGTGTGTAAGCAATTTGGATGCCGTCTCGACGATATTAATCGGGAAGAACAACCAATGTGGCTGGAAGTAGTGTTTAAGATACGCTTTGGTATTCTTGAACAATCCCAGTCCGTGAGCAATCAAAAACGCGATGATTGCGAGTCCCATTGTGACAGACAAGTCTGCCGTTGGAGATTTCCACCATGCGATTTCAATGTGAGGGTGAGCTTCCGGGTTCTTCTCATGTGCCGTGTTGTAAGCTTCAACTACACTAACAAGCGGCTGTCCCGCGATCTTGGCTTGGTCTGGTTCTGTAATACCAGTCACTACCCCGAAAGGAAGCCCCAGCATATTACCAACAAAAATGAACATAATCATCGTGGTTGCCAGAGTAAGGAAGTGCTGACCTTTCTTCATGTCCATCGTACTTGAGATCAGATTGCGTACAAATTCGATAGCCCATTCCAAAAAGTTCTGCAGCTTACCCGGGTTCTCCACGGACAAGTTTCTTGTTGCCAGCTTACAGATCACAAAGACAATTAAGCTAGTCACCACCAGCATAAGTAATACTGATAAATCCAGTCTGAATCCACCCAAATCAATTATGGGAGCTTCATGCATATTTTTCTCACCCCTTTCTCGCGCGCGATACGGTTCAAATCCTAAACTTCTGTGTTACGGGATAATATAATCCCTATAAAAAGGAGGGAAAATTGTGCAAGAAACAGGCCGCCTACAACCGCATATGTATTGAAGTACTGCGGAAATTGCATCGCCAGAAAAACACCGAGCACTGCAAGCGCTGCTCTTGTCAAAAAACCCAGATTCACCCTTTTCAAATTACCTCCGACCGCATCATCTGCCATAATTCTCACTTTACGTCCCAGATACGAGGCATTAATCCAGCTGATTACAGCACCTAATGCAATTCCAACCCCGATGGTCTGTATAGCGGGAAACAACGCAGCAATCAGAAAACAGATCATGAGGATGGTCAAAATACAAACGGTCATCCATCTGCGATATCTGGCTAGTTCACTCATCACTTTCCCCCATGAATTTTTTAGCAATAAAGTAAATGCTTACTCCACCTGCTGCGAGAAAAAAGAGAACGCTTACGGCGATCCATATTCCGCTTCCTCCGATGGTCTTGTCCAACCACGAGCCTGCGTAATATCCGGCAACAGCGAGCAAAGCAATCTCGATTCCAAAAGCTGTAACGAGCCCCATTGCTTTCCATACCTTATCATCATGGTTACGGGATGAATTTGGTTTGTTCGAATCGGCCATTTTCCACGCCACCCTTGCAATCCCAGTTAATTTTACTGAATGATGAGAGTCTTTGTCAATTGATTGATTTTAGCGTTTTAAAGGGGCAAACGCCGGGTTTATGGACGTTCAAAGCCCATAAACCCGCGTAAACCGTACAGTTTAACTGTATGCTATCCCCTCTATAAATCCAACAGAAAATGTGAATTATTTTTTGAACTTTCTGTGAAATGATTCCGGACGCTCACTATTTACGCCGAAATGGTGCAAAATCGCATTGACAATTCTTTCCGATGCATGTCCATCACCGTATGGGTTGGCGGCCTGGCTCATGCTTGCATATAACGTTTCATCTGTAAGCAGAGCTTTGGTCCGTTCATATACACGCTCCTCGTCGGTCCCTACCAATTCCAGGGTGCCGGCTTCAATGCCTTCCGGGCGTTCTGTTGTATCACGCAATACAAGGACAGGCACACCAAACGAAGGCGCTTCTTCCTGCAAACCGCCTGAATCAGTCAGGATCAAGTGTGTGTGCGGGTAAAAGTTGTGCAAATCCACTACGTCTAGCGGATCGATTAACTGTATACGGGGATGATTCCCCAAAATCGCGTGAGCCGGCTCCTTCACAGCAGGACTAGGATGCACCGGGTACACGATGGCAATATCCTCGAATTCGTCAGCAATACGTTTGACGGCTTGGAAAATGTTGCGGTGAGGCTCGCCCTGAGATTCACGGCGATGAGCAGTCATCAACACCAGGCGTTTGCCTTGTGCCCAATCTAGTACCGGGTGCTTGTAATCCTCCCGTACTGTATATTGAAACACATCTGTTACGGTGTTGCCTGTGACGTAGGTACTAGACTCCGGTTTATTTTCCCTGGCAAGGTTGGAGGCAGACCAATCCGTTGGTGCAAAATGTAAATCTGCCAGAACGCCCGTCAATTGGCGGTTCATCTCCTCCGGATACGGCGACAGCTTGTTCCAAGTCCGCAGTCCGGCTTCCACATGTCCTACCTGAATCTGTTGCAGGAACGCTGCATAGCTGGCTACAAATGTCGTAAGTGTATCACCGTGAACAAGTACAATATCCGGCTTCGCTTCGCGTAAAACCGGCTCCAGGCCGCCAAGGACGCGAATGGTGATCTCGTTCAGTGTCTGACGATCCTTCATGACATCCAGATCATAATCGGGATGAATGTCGAAAACTTCAAGAACCTGATCCAGCATCTGACGGTGCTGCGCAGTTACGCAAACAATCGACTCTATCGACTCGGGATGTTTCTGCAATTCGAGAATCAGCGGAGCCATCTTGATAGCTTCCGGGCGCACCCCGAAAATGGTCATGACTTTAATTTTTTTGGACATTCAAGCAAAGCCCCTTTTCTCATCAGCATGTAATATGCTTATTTGGTTCCGTACAGACGGTCTCCTGCATCGCCCAATCCTGGCACGATATATCCATGGTCATCCAAACGGTCATCCAGTGCTGCCACATAGATATCTACATCCGGGTGAGCATCCTGTACCGCCTTGACACCTTCCGGTGCTGCTACGAGATTCATCATCTTGATCTGAGTGCAGCCGCGTTTTTTGAGCACATCAATGGCTGCGATTGCCGATCCGCCTGTAGCGAGCATCGGGTCAATCACAATCAGCTGACGCTCCGTCACGTCTGTAGGCAGCTTGGTGTAATATTCAACCGGCTGCAGGGTTTCCGGGTCACGGAACAAGCCGACATGTCCAACTTTTGCCGCTGGCAGAAGCTTCACCACACCGTCCAGCATACCGAGTCCTGCACGCAGAATAGGCACCAGTCCAAGCATACGGCCAGAGATGACTTTCCCTTGTGTTGCGGCTACAGGTGTCTGCACGTCAATCGTTTCCAGTTCCACATCTCTTGTAATTTCATAAGCCATCAGCGTGGCTACTTCATCAACCAGTTCACGGAAATCTTTCGTATTCGTACGCATGTCGCGTATAAACGTCAGTTTGTGTTGAATCAGGGGGTGATCACATATTACTAATTTTCCCATTCCTTTGTCCCTCCGGTAATTTCTTCATGTGTTAAGCATTTCCAAATATACCTTGCCGTCATTCACAGGCCCGATAAATCCTGTATATTATATCATCACCCACACCGAATTACACCATCAAAGGGCACCTAATCATTACAGAAAAGCAAATCCTACAAAAACAGGACCGGAAAATGATCCATCCGGTCCTGTTTACTCGTGCTGTTGTGTCACTTGAGAGGTGAAAATGCATGTGAACACTATGGATGCTCCGCAAACCGAATGACCTTCCGATCGCTGTTATCCCCAGAATTCTCTGATCCACTAATTAAATGGTGAAATTCCGGTGATAAAGGCGAGCGCTTCGCTTCTTCAGTTTCTTTCGGTTTGCTCCGTCTGCGTGTTCACAAATTAAACATCTCAAATACAAACAGCACGAGCAATGTTTTTTAGCAGTTGAAGTAACAGTACTAGTATTTAAGGTCAGTGTAGAGCGGGTATTGGTCAGTCAGGGCAGTAACTTCTGCACGTGCCTGATCAAGCGTTGCTGTGTCTTTTGGATTTTTGAGCGTTTTGGCAATGATTTTACCGATGGATACCATCGCCTTCTCATCCATACCGCGGGATGTTGCGGCAGGTGTACCGATACGGATACCGCTGGTGATGAAAGGACTTGTCGGATCAAACGGAATCGCGTTTTTGTTTACGGTAATGCCGATGGAATCGAGCACATGCTCAGCTTCCTTACCCGTGATGTTCACGCTGCGTGTATCGATCAGCATCAAGTGGTTGTCTGTACCGCCGGATACGATGTTCAATCCTTCAGCGATCAATGTTTCCGCCAAAACTTGTGCGTTTTTCACCACGTTTTGTGCATACGTTTTAAACGAAGGCTGCAACGCTTCACCAAATGCTACAGCTTTTGAAGCGATCACGTGCATCAACGGTCCACCTTGGGAGCCCGGGAATACCGCTTTATCAATGGCAGCTGCCCAGGATTTGCGGCACAGGATCATACCGCCACGTGGTCCGCGCAGCGTTTTGTGTGTTGTTGTTGTTACAAAGTGTGCATGCGGAACCGGGTTAGGATGCAATCCAGCTGCAACGAGTCCTGCGATATGCGCCATATCTACCATGAACAGAGCGCCAACATCATTGGCGATGGAAGCCAGCTTTTCAAAATCAATGGTACGCGGATATGCACTTGCACCCGCTACGATCAGACGAGGGCGATGTTTGAAGGCTGCTTTGCGAACTTCATCATAATCAATGAGGAATGTATCTTCCTGTACGCCGTAAGCAACGAAGTTGTACAGCAAGCCGGAAGCGTTAACCGGACTACCATGCGTCAAGTGACCGCCATGCGCCAGGTTCATACCCAGTACCGTGTCACCAGGCTTCAATGCTGCCAGATATACTGCCATGTTCGCTTGCGCACCGGAATGCGGCTGCACGTTGGCATGCTCTGCACCGAACAGCTCTTTCGCACGGTCACGTGCGATATCTTCAACAACATCCACATGCTCACAGCCACCATAGTAACGTTTGCCAGGATATCCTTCAGCGTATTTGTTAGTCAGAACGGAGCCCAGTGCTTCAATTACCGCTTCACTTACGATGTTCTCGGATGCAATCAGCTCGATGTTGTTCTGTTGACGCTTCAATTCAAGATTCATCGCTTCCAGTACTGCAGGGTCATTCTTGCGCAATTGTTCCATGTTTAAATTCCTCCTAAATTATAATGAAGTTATAAAGCGAGCTTTCAGGTTACACGCCTGACTTCGATTGCATCACCATCTTACGATCACTGTTATCCCCGGATTTCTTTGAACCCCTTTTGACAAAGGGGAAATCCGGTGATAAACGTGAACGCTACGCTTCTCCAGATTGGTGTTGCACTCTCCGTTTACGTGTAAACATCTTTTCGCTTTATACGTTAGTCACAGAAAGTAGCATCTGGTTGCTCTTCCATTCGGTATACCGCACGCTCTCCGCCAATCAGCTTCGGACGTGTAAGTGCTGTTGTGACACGCGCCTCACCGATGTATCGAAGTGTTGTACGAAAAGGAACGGCAACATGGCGAAGATGCATGCCAATCATCGTTTCCCCGATATCCAGACCCGCATGAGCCTGAATATGTTCAGCAAGACACGGTTCGGACAATGAACGGTAGGCCGCAGAAGCCATCGATCCGCCAGCCGTAGGCACAGGTACAGCCCCGACTTCCGTTAGTCCAAGCCGATTCAGCAGCGCACGTTCCATTACCAATGCACGGTTCAGGTGTTCGCAGCACTGAAATACGGTGTCGAAACCAAACTCCGTCTGCACCTCGCGAACACCTGCAAGCAGCTGCTGCGCGACATCCACCGCACCGCTGGTGCCGATGCGTTTGCCTGCTACTTCACTTGTGCTTGTGCCAATCACAACGATGTGACCTGGGCCAAGCTTCCCGGCAATTGCCAGTTCACGCAGGATCGATGCGGTTTGCTGCTGCAATCCGGGTTGTTCTGAATCCAATTCAATCGTCATCCCATCGCCTCCCGATAAAATCATGCCCGCTACCTATATAAGTTGAACTAAAGATTTTACACAGTCCACTCCAATGACAAAATAACCTTAACGTGTAAATGAAGAGTTCAGCTTATATAGTAATTGTTTGCTCTACATATGCGCTGCATGGCATTTCAGGTCTATTATAGCGAAAAATCAGATGAAAGACGAAAAAAAGAGCAGTCTGCGGGTAACGCAGAATTGCTCTTTTGCCCAGGCGACCGGCCGTTTGTTTCGGTGCTCCATTGTGGTTGTGCCCACTTCGTCGCCAGTTACACCGAATCCCTGTTTTCCCCTTCATCATAAATCAACGCCACTCTAAAATCAACGATTAATTTACATTCCATGTTCTGTTTCTCTATCGTTCCTCTGTCTGCCTGATTTATTCAAGCTTATCCAGCAGCTTGGATAACGCTGTACGAATCTCTGCCGCCGTAATATTGTAATCGTCCCGACTGCCGCCAAACGGGTCCGAGATGTCAAAGCTCGGGATGCGCTGCCGAATCTCGATTGCACGCTCCCGCTCGGATGCCAGAATTTCCTGTCCCAGTGCCCGCTTCATCTCCAGTGTGGCAAACAGGCTGTCCAATTCCTCCAGGTCATGAAGCACCTGCTCGTCATTTTCGACATACTCCTTCAGCGTATAGGTCTTCTGAACGGAATCGGGAAACACCTGCATGACATGCTGCTTGTGACTCCGGGTTAATGTCAGCACAAGGTCCGCCCACTCGATCAGCTCTGCACTGAGCTGGGTAGATTGTGACGGCCCCTCTGCCTGATGGTCTTTCAAAACCGCTTCAGCATGGCGAGATATCGGCATGCCTGTGGATGCCGCCACACCTGCGGAACGAACATTGACCTGAATGCCGCGTTCGGCCGCAAGTTTACGCAAAAGCCCTTCTGCCATGGGGCTGCGGCACGTGTTACCTGTACATACAAACAAAATATGTTTCATTGTGATAGCCTCCCCATATGATCCAGATGTGATATGCCTATCTTATCGTTCAACCGTTTTATTTTTAAAATATAAACAAAAGTCCAAAGGCAAGCAAGATGGCCCCGCCTACAGCCTCACCGTAATCGCCCAGATTCTGACTTACCCGACGTCCCAGCAGCAGACCCATGATCGACATCAAGCCGCCGCAGAAGCCAAAGGCCAGAATGGTCAGGACCAGATCACTGCTGAACATGCCCAGCGAGACACCAACGGAGAATGAATCCACACTGACACTGAGCGAAAACAAAATAATGCCCAGCATGGACCGATGATCCACCAGCTTGGTCTCCCCTTCGCGAAACGCATTCAGAATCATGTGACCGCCGAGCAGCACCAGCAGACCTCCTGCCGCATAGTTCGTAATATCACCTAGCAAGGAGCTGACATACTTGCCCATGTACATACCAGCCAGCGGCATGATGACATGAAACAGTGCGGTAACGGTGCTGATCTTCAATACATCTCGCAGCCGTATGCCCTTCATGCCAATTCCGATACCCAGCGAGAACGCATCCAGTCCAAGCGCAACCGCCATAATCAGAATGGTTACCAACTGCCCCACATGAGCAGACACATCCCACATTTTCATTCCCCCAAGTCGCATAAAGGTTCTTGTACACGATATGCGGACAAGGACCTAAACATGACCTTTGCGGGGAAACGAAGACAACGGAGAATCCATACGGCCGCTCAGATGAGAAAAATTATTTATCCCACTGTGTAGGCAGTTTTTCATTGGTCTCTTCGAAATCTTCAAAACCGTTAAAATGCTCCAAAGCAGCATGGTAACTATTTATATTTTCAAAGGTAATCTTCCAGATTGTCACTCATCCAATAAAAATCGTTCAGATTTATGGCATGTGTTTTTTTAGCAATCTCCCATGAATCATACGTGGATAACCCAAGAGATTCTAATATTTGATTCGCCCCTTGACGTTCCTTTGGAAAAACACGATCACTCAGCCACAGCCTAATATCTTCCTCATTTGGGGAGGTGTCTTTATTAATATAAAATTGGCCAGAGTTATTACGCTTTAGCTTATACAACCCAAATGGATATCCTGCATCTCCTAATTTAGCAGCTTCAGCTGTCGTTGTGTATTTCTTTCCTTTCATTGAAAATCCCCCGATGACCACTGTCTTGTACTAAGAAAATAAACGTTGGACATGATTATATGTCCTGACAACAAACTGTCTAATGGGATCAGCGCGTTATGAATAATATAATAAAATATAAACACCCATGGCTAGTGCAAGTGCACCACCCTTTACTTGGAGTGCTAACGATCAGGAAAAGCCTTATTCCGGCAATTTTTGGCTTTGAAAAATGCTAACGATTCCCAGAGACGCTATTCTGCTGAAATCAGCTTGATGAGGCTCATTTTTCAAGATGTTGAATGAAATAAGCTTCCTGGAGATCGTTAGATTTCAAATATCCCCGAATCGGGACAAATAAGCTCGCTGGGGATCGTTAGCTTTCCATCTTCTAATTGAGCAGCCAGAAGTGCCAGGGGTGAAGCGGCGGCTCAATCAACCTGGATGAGTTGGTTGCCCGCCGCCTTGAGCAGCCGATTCATGACGGCTGCTCCCAGCCCCTCGCGTGAGCAGGCTTCCGCCACAATATATGTGGCGCCCTGCTCATCGCAGCTGCGCAGCGCGGCGTACAGCCTGCGCGCAGCCTCCTGCAGCTCGCTGGTGCTGCCCAGCGAGAACACGGCATCGGCGCGGTACTGCTCCGCGTGCTCGGCGAACGCCAGCACCGCGGTGCGCTCTCCGCGCTGCGCCGCCTCTGCGAGGGCGGCGCGAGTCCAGGCCGCCACCGCTGCGGGCGGCCCCTCCACCACGCACAGCGCCCCTGCGGGTGCGTAGTGCGTGTACTTCATGCCCGGCGAGCGCGGCGCCGGGCTGTGGCTGTCGCCAGCGGACCCCTCGGCGAGAAGCGCCGGGTCCGTGGCGACACGGGCGGCCACGGCGGACAGCTGTTCCGCCGTGATGCCGCCAGGGCGCAGGATGGTGACGGTCCCGTCGTCACCGGCCTGCACCACAGTGGACTCGACGCCCACCCCGGTGGGGCCGCCGTCCACGATGCCGCCGATGCGGCCATCCAGATCCTCCCGCACATGTGCGGCGAGGGTCGGGCTGGGCCGCCCGGAGCGGTTGGCGCTTGGCGCAGCCACAGGGCAGGCCGCCGCCGCGATCAGTGGCAGAGCCACCGGGTGGTCCGGCATGCGCACGGCCACCGTATCCAGCCCGGCGGTCACCCGCGGGGATACCGCCCCCGGCCTAACCGGCAGCACCAGCGTCAGCGGACCCGGCCAGAAGGCTGCCATCAGCGCTTCCGCTGTCTCATTCACCTCCGTGACCAGTTCATGCAGCTGGTCACGGTGTGCGATATGCACGATCAGCGGATTATCGGACGGCCGTCCTTTGGCGGCAAATACCGCCTCCACCGCTTCCGTGCTGCGCGCATCCGCGCCGAGACCGTAAACCGTCTCGGTCGGGAAGGCTACCGTCTCGCCTTGACGAAGGCAGGCCGCGGCTGCCTGCAAGTCCACAAGCGCCGTCTCACGATCGGCGCTTCCCTTTTTCACATCAGCAATCGGGGAATGCTCTTGTTCTTGTACTACGTCTTGCTCTATGTCTTCCTGGCCCTGCGAGCGCAACAACGCTCTGACATCCCAATAGGCTGTGCGTTGTTTACCCTCATTCGGAGCTGACCCCACATGGCTATGTCTGTCTTCTAACGAGGTGCGTTCAAATTCACTATTCTCATGCTCTCGGTTCATCTATATCATCATCCCTAAACGTCAAGTAGGTTCATTTTCAGTACATATCATTATATCATATCTCCAGCATTTCAGGTTTGGCCTGGTCATGATGCGCCTCTCCCAAACAAACATGAATCAAAAAAAGAAGCCCCCGCACACTGCTGCAAAGCTTCTCCCTTTATTCCGCCTAACACCCTATTTCATGCCCACATAAAAGTATACTATTGACCTTGTTATGAGAACAATCCTGTTACCCAATCCCACAATTTCACAGCCACATCCCAGAGGAAAAATCTCGCTTCAGGCGTCTCCCCCTGCACGGATGCCTTCACCTCTACCGAATCCGCTGCTGCGGCAGAGACTGTGGACGGCTTCGCCAGCGCATCTCCTGTGCTTGCATCAATGAAGCACAGCGGCGGGAACAATACACACCACCAGTTCTGCCCCTTGCCTTCTCCCAGCGTAATGCGCACCGCTTCATAGTCACCCGCAGGGTACACTGTACCCCCATACAGCTTCGTTGGAAAAGGAACCTTACCCAGCTCCACCTGATAATCATAGGTCAGGCCGCGTTGTTTTAATTCTTCTCCCACCCGATTCTCGATCTCGGACAGATGCTCGCGGATCACATGACGTGCCTGCTCCAGGCTTTGCGGGTCATCCAGCTCTCCAACCCATTCTCCCATCTGCGCAACGACAGCATCCCGAATCTCACGTTTCACAAGCTGGTCTCCGGTCGCATCGGAATTCGCCAGAATCCGCAAACGGATCGACTGCTCCGGAATCGCCGCAGCGGCTACAGCCGCATCTGTTTTCTGACCTTCCCACATCATAATGACCATCATAAGACATACAATAATAAGTCCGATTTGCTTCACAATTGGTCTACTCATTCCGTTCTCCCCCTCGGCTCGGTATCCTATCACGGTGCCAACTCTCTCATGTCTATCAGTATGCCCGGTAGAGAAGGAAGTAAACCTGATATACGCACAAATCTATTAAAATTTCATAGAATGTGTCACACCTCAACAACTCGTATAACGAATATCCAAAGAGGCTGTTACACGTTCGCTTCCGAACCTGCCAGCCTCCTTGCTATCCTATCTCAGCTGCGTGTGTGACTAAAAGCCGAAATACTCCAGAATACGTCTATGAATCGTCTAAGATACATCATGACTTTTTCCTTTGCCCTGTGTTACAAGACTCCAGATTCGCTGCATCAGCGATGGTCCTTGTTCCTCCGGCAGCAGTTCATCCTCATCCTCGTCTCCATACAGCTTAATGCTCATCACCAGTCCAATACAGGCCATATTAATCAGCAAAGAAGTCCCCCCGTAACTGATAAAGGGCAGGGTAATGCCAGTTAGCGGCATCAGGCCAAGGAACGCGCCTACATTTTCGAACACCTGATAAAGTAGCATGCCGATAATGCCCACAATGATAATGGGCCCCGCACGATCCTTGCACCCTAGCGCAATCAGCACCATCCGATGGATGAGGATAAAGTACAGCAGAATCAGCAGCGAAGCGCCTACAAAACCGAATTCTTCCGCAATCACCACAAAGATCGAATCTGAATAGGTATACGGCACACGCCCGCTTTGAACAGAGGTTCCTTCCAGAAAACCTTTGCCCGTGATCCCGCCTGATCCGATCGCAAGCCCTGCGTTTTTCGTATGCCACATCGCTTTGGCTGTCGCCTTTTCGGGAACAAGCCACGGATCAATGCGCTCGGCCCAGTGCTCTCTTTTTATTTTTTCCAAAAAGGTAAATACTTCTTCATGGTAGAACGTATAGGATTTGATAAAACCGATTAAAACCGCACCTATTATCGTCACCCCGATGATCGCATGTTTTAGCTTGATGTTCCCGATCCACAAGACAGCCACCAGGATAACCACATACCCCAGTGCATTCCCCAGGTCATTCTGTGCCATGACGAGCGCGAACGGAACAAACGTCCAGCACCCGATCGGCACCACATCCCGCCAAAACCCCAACTCCCCCCGTTTTCGCTTCACGATGAGGTGGGCGAGAAACAGAATTAGAATCATTTTGAACAGCTCGGCCGGTTGAAAAGAAATGCTCTCGCTGATCTTCAGCCAGCCATTTGCGTTATTCACCTTACTTCCCAGCACATTCGCAAGGAAGAGGAAAAGGATGCCTATCCCGTACAGAAGCAATGCATATTTCACGTATAACTTGTAATTGATTAATCCAATGCCGATGACAGCAATAAATCCAGCGATATAGAAATATATCGTTTTCACATGATGGCTATCCAGCTTGGGATCAAAACGTGTTCCGCTGTATACTGCCACCACACTCATAATCATCAGCAACAACAGTACAAACAGAATGACACCATCCAGCTTTTTTACCGTTTTCCACATGATGCTTGAATATCCCCCTAATCCCGCTTTCCATTTTCCAATATAGATCAATATTACCATTGTATCTAATTGAAAGCATGAATGGAAATCCGGGTGAGGGAGGGTGATGAGGATTAAATAAAAATAAAAACCTTGGAGACTCTCTCCAGCAAAGGCAGGAAGGAGCGGTTCCAAGGTTACTATGGATTATTTATTTTACGAACGATTTTTCAGTGATAACTTACGGACATGCCTTACTGTAAATTCAAATGCCGAATGCCAGCCTTCATATTCACTGTTCCGTCTGTTCTTGCTGAGCAGGCTTGCGTCTGAAGAGCTTCATTACGAGTTCCGTAATACTCGGCTGTTCTGCCGATCCCAGAATGTCCTCGTTCTCCTCCGTATGCACCTTGATGCTCATCGCAATACCCATACTGATCATGTTGATCATGATCGAGGTTCCTCCCGAGCTGATAAACGGCAGTGTAATACCTGTCAGCGGCATCAGACCGATGAATGGACCGATGTTTACGAAGATCTGATACAGCAGCATCGCAATGACCCCGACAATCAGATAAGGTCCTGCGCGATCCTTACACTCCAGTGCAATCAGAACCATCCTGTGGATCAGAATGAAATACAGCAGCAGCAGCACCGAGGCCCCGATAAAACCAAACTCTTCTCCAATCTGCACAAAGATCGAGTCCGCATAAGCAAGTGGTACACGGTTCGATTGAATCGTTGTGCCTTCCATATATCCTTTACCTGTGATGCCACCCGAGCCGATCGCAAGCTTGGCATTATACGTCTGCCACAATACGTCTCTCGACGTCTGATCAGGCACCAGCCATGGGTCGAACCGATCCGCCCAGTGCGAACGACCAATGTCTTTCAGAAATTTCACAATTTCATCATGATAGTGAATATACGCCTGAATCCCGCCGACAAAAGCCACGACCGCAATAATAAAGCCGATAAAAGCATGCATAAACTTGATATTGCCAATCCACAGCAGCCCGATGAGGATAATAACATAACTCAAGGCGTTCCCTAGGTCGTTTTGCAGCAGTACAAGCAGCAGCGGCGGCAACACGCAAAGCGAAACCGGAATCACATCACGCCCGAAATACAGCGGCCGATTTTTCTTCCGCGCCAGTAAAGCGGATAAAAAAACGATAAGGCACAGCTTGAATAACTCGGCAGGCTGCAAGCTTACCCCCATGATGGATAGCCAGCCCTTAGCGCCATAATACTCTTTACCAAAAAACATGACAAAGACAAGCAACAGCATGCCTACGCCGTAAATATACAAATAGTTTTTCAGAATAAACTTGTAGTTGACCATGGATAGTGCGAAAAACACGATAAAACCTAAAATATAATAAAGTACCGCACTTTGTGTAAGCCCCCCCAGCTTGGGACGGCCAAACGTTGTGCTATGAATGGACAAAATACTGATGACCATCAGGATCAAAAGTATAAAAACGATGGAGTAGTCGATCTTTTTGAATTTGTGCAGCATGTAATTATGTTCCCCCAAGCATTCAGAAAATCTTCGGCATACCCCATTGTAGAGGATTTCACGGCAAAAAGAAAACTTACGCGCCTTACATTTTTGTCATCTGTTCTGAAAGTCGAACACCCAGAACATGCCGCTCAATTCCGGCAAGATCGGGAACGATTATAATCTCCGGCCAGCGCCCCGCCGATTCCAGCAGCGCCGCCACGTCCCGAGCCTGGCCCATGCCCAGCTCGAAACCAATCACCTGCGGCGGCGCAGGCAGCAGCCGCAGCTGCTCCAGCATGATGCGGTACGGGGCGAGCCCGTCCGGACCGCCATCCAGTGCGAGGCGCGGCTCATGATCGCGCACCTCCTGCTGCAGCCCGGCGATATCGCCCGCCGGGATGTAGGGCGGGTTGGACACCAGGATGTCCAACCGCTCCCCGGCGAACGGGGCCAACAGATCGCCTTCGCGGAAGTCGATCTGTACGCCGTTCGCGGCCGCGTTGCGCGCGGCCACCTGCAGGGCATCCGCCGAGAGGTCCCCGGCGGCCACCTGCCACTGCGGGCGAAGCGAAGCCATCGTTACCGCGATGGCGCCGCTGCCCGTGCCAATATCGACGGCGCGCACCGCTTCGCCGCCGCTGGCAAACACGCGGTCGGCTGCGCGCAGCACAGCTTCGACCAGCAGCTCGGTCTCCGGCCGCGGAATCAGCACGGCCGGCGTGACCTCGAACGGCAGCCCGTAAAATTCCTGGCTGCCGATAATGTACTGCGCCGGCTCACCCGCAGCCTTGCGCGTGACGGCGTCTTCCCAGCGGCTGCGCAGCTCGCCGGGGAACGGCTCCGGCTGCATCATGTAGTACCGGGCGCCATAGACGCCCAGTACGTGCTCCAGCAGCAGCCGGGCATTGTTGTGCGGCTCGTACACGCCGCACTTCTCCAAAAAAGAGGAAGCCTCAACAAAGGCTTCCCGGCAACTCTGCTCCGGCGTCATCACAAACTGCGCGCGCGTCACAGATTATTCTCCTCTTTCCATCATTTCTGCCTGCTGTGCAATCGTCAGTGCAGACAGAATTTCTTCAATCTCCCCGTTCATCACCTGATCCAGCTTGTGCATGGTCAGACCGATGCGGTGATCGGTAACACGGCTTTGCGGGAAGTTGTACGTACGAATCCGCTCACTGCGGTCCCCTGTGCCCACTTTGCTTTTACGTTCTACCGAGATTTTCGCTTCTTCTTCCATACGTTTCATATCAAAGATACGTGTGCGCAGCACTTGCAGCGCTTTTTCCTTGTTGGAGTTCTGCGATTTTCCATCCTGACATGTCGCTACGATACCTGTTGGCACGTGAGTTACCCGCACCGCCGATTTCGTTGTATTAACCGATTGACCGCCCGCACCACTGGAGCAGAACGTATCTACACGAATGTCTTTATCATGAATTTCGATATCAAAATCTTCCGCTTCCGGCATAACCGCAACCGTTGAAGTCGACGTGTGAATCCGTCCGCCGGATTCTGTCGTTGGAATACGCTGCACACGATGTGCACCGCTCTCGTATTTCATTTTGCTGTACGCGCCGCGACCGTTGATCATGAACACAACCTCTTTGAACCCGCCGAGATCGTTCGTATTCACATCCATCAGCTCAACCTTCCAGCCTTGTGCATCCGCATAACGTGTGTACATGCGGTACAAATCAGCCGCAAACAATGCCGCCTCATCTCCGCCAGCCGCACCGCGAATCTCCACAATGACGTTTTTGTCATCATTCGGGTCCTTCGGCAGCATAAGCACACGAATCAGTTCATCCAGCTCTTTCTGGCGAGCAGACAGCTCTTCGATCTCCATCTTGACCATCTCGCGCATCTCGTCATCCAGCTTCTCATTTTGCATTTCCTTCGCCGCTTCCAGATCTTCGCTCACCTGTTTGTACTCATTGTAAGCATCATAGGTCGGCTGAAGATCGGATTGCTCCTTGGAATATTCACGCAGCTTTTTGTTATCACTCGCTACATCCGGGTCACACAAAAGCTCGCTCAGCTTGTCATAACGATCGGCTAACGCCTGCAATTTATCCAACATGTATAGTCACCTCACGTTTTATTTTGTCCATGCACATGTGCATTTCCCTACCGTTCCATTTGCATTTCTATACTTCATTCTTTTCGTACTACATATATCTATAATTCCAAATTCCACAAACCACAGGATTCTCACCAAATCCCCTGACCGCAGCATGTCATTCCAATTTCGTGTTATATGATCGACGTATAACCTCGCTACAACGTCATCAAATCCTTTACTTTTAAAGTGATATAAATAAATCGTCTACCTCCTGAAGCTCCCCGTCCCATCTCAACGATTAGAACGAACAGTTTATCATGGGTATACGACTCTTTATTATAGCATATTCTTATGCTCCTGAACAGCAAGAGTTCACAGCTAGAGCAGGTCATCCTCCAACTGTTCCAGTACAACACTCCACCATGTTTCCTCATCAAGCATACTTACAGGGTCTTTTTCAGTACAAAATAAACGGAGCTGCTTCACCGCTTCATCTTTTTTGAGCTGCTCATTTACCTGGAAACGAGGTTTAATCTCTCCACGTCGAAATGCTTCCAGCTTCGCTCGCGCTTGCTCCAGCGTCATGACACTCGGCTCATCAGGTATGGAATGCTGCTTCACGATGGCCGTGTACCTGCTCAGAAACGTCAGAAACAGGTGCAGGCTGCTGTTCATTACTGCATACTCTTCCGTCTGTACATCTACTCTGTACAGTAAGCCCGTTCCCGATTCCAGTCCGAGCGCAGCCGTATTCTCATCCCACTCATATCCGATGGGCAGCAGCGTTTTGGAATCATCCGATGTCCGTATCAGCTCGCAATCCTGCACAGAATTAAACCTAATCCCAAGTACAGGTTCACCATCCAAGGTGAACTGTGGCAAGCCGGACCTAATCAATAGCTCCTGCGCTTCTTCGGGCAACCCGGCCTTCTCTACAAGCACAGAATCATATCGAACCAATCGGGACGTATTCTCCACTCTTGCCACCTCCTCCGAAGATACTTCTTTCTTTTATTATATCCATCACGGGTAAACAATCCAGTGGAAACGCAAACATATGGGCATAAATATAACCCCTTGCTACAGAATAAAATCCCAAACAAAAACAGCACTATTCTCTGTACCAGAGAGCAGTGCCGTTCTTTACTTTAACCCATACCCGTTTCGAAAAATAATCCCGCTCGAAGCTCCATTATCCCTTTTTAGATCGTGATCTAATCTGGTAATCGGAAGCTTTCAGCTTGTAATTATGTCTCCGTTAACCCGGCGGATTGCATCTTGAAATTTAGACTATAAGTTGAACTTTAGATTACACGTTGAAACGGAAGTGCATAACGTCGCCGTCATTCACCACGTACTCTTTACCTTCGAGACGCAGTTGACCGCGTTCTTTGGCGCCGTTCATGGAGCCTGCTGCAACCAGATCGTCATAGGAAACCACCTCTGCACGGATGAAACCGCGCTCGAAGTCTGTGTGAATGACACCCGCTGCGCCTGGTGCTTTTGTTCCTTTACGGATGGTCCATGCACGAACCTCTTGTACACCTGCTGTAAAGTACGTGTACAGGCCAAGCAGCTTGTAAGCCGCTTTGATGAGCAGGTTCAGACCGGATTCCTGAATACCCAGCTCTTCCAGGAACATTTGTTTATCTTCGCCTTCCAGCTCGGAGATTTCTTCCTCAACCTTCGCGCTGATTGGCACCACTTCTGCATTTTCAGCAGCAGCGAACTCTCTTACTTTTTGCACATATGCATTGTTCGCTACATCACCGATTTCGTCCTCAGCCACGTTGGCAGCATACAGAACCGGCTTCAGCGTAAGCAGGTGCAGATCACGTACGATCAGGCGCTCTTCATCCGACAGCTCCATGCTGCGTGCAGGCATATCTTCATAAAGAACCGCTTTGACTTTCTCCAATACTTCAACTTCTTGAGCAGCCGTTTTGTTGCCGCCCTTCATGTTTTTCTTGGAGCGTTCGATTTTTTTCTCCACACTCTCGATATCAGCCAGAATCAGCTCCAGGTTAATCGTCTGGATGTCACTGATCGGATCGATTTTGCCATCGACGTGGGTGATGTTCTCATCTACGAAGCAGCGTACCACGTGTACAATCGCATCCACTTCACGGATGTGGGCAAGGAACTTGTTGCCCAGACCTTCACCTTTGGAAGCTCCACGCACCAGACCTGCGATATCTACGAATTCAAATGCAGTTGGCACTGTTTTTTTCGGTTCAACCAGTTCTGTCAATTTGTCCAAACGCTCGTCCGGTACTTCGACGATCCCCACGTTCGGGTCAATCGTACAAAACGGATAGTTCGCGGACTCGGCACCTGCTTGTGTAATTGCATTAAACAATGTAGATTTACCAACGTTCGGCAGACCTACGATCCCAGCTTTCAAAGCCATGTATATGACAACTCCTCATTCATTACTTGTTCGGTATGGATAATCCTAACCATTATATATGACAAACCCCAAGGCATCAAGGAACTTCGCCGATTCATCGGCAGTCATTCTGATCTGTAGATCTCCGGTTCCCGCGTCCATGTGAGTATCCCCATCGGGCCATAATGTTTTAAGTCGCTCAATCGGCCTGAATGCATGATCCATTTTTATATAGGATTTACAGGATTAAAGCTTAGCGTTTCAGCCCCTGTTCTCGATCTCTTTATACATCGTCAAATCCGTCACTTCATAGCCCATTTTGCGATACAGGCTGCTTGCCCGCACATTATGTCCAAACACATGCAGACCAATGCGGTCCACCCCAAGACGACGCGCTGTACGTTCAAGTGCTTCCATTGCCTCAGTGCCGTACCCTTTGCCGCGATGTGCTTCTTCCACCACAATATCCAGCAAAAAGGCTTCTTTCCCGCGACGATTTTCCGTAACATTAAACCAGATGTACCCGACAATGCCGTCCACCGGATGCACCAGATTGTACACGTATGCCCCTGGCGTCTCCAAACCTTCTGGCAGATAACGCTCATAAGATTCCTCTGCCCGTTCTTGTGCCTCCTCTGGCGCCCACGTGCCTGCTTCTACCTTTTCCTCTGCAAAATCTGCAATCGAACGACTGTGAAAACTCGCAAATTGCTCCCCGTTCATTGGCAACAGTTCCATGCTGTATTCCTCCTCATCTGGGTGTGATCACTTAGGTGTGATAGGTATGTATAATTAGACAGCTAATTGATCCTGGTCTATTGTACCCTAATTGTACTGTATCCTGTGATGATGTAAGTTAGGCACTTCTCTTTTTTCCATGTCTACTTATGTTAAAATATAAGGGCGAGCGACCGGCCAAAGTTTCTCGCCCAGAGGTCGATGGGTTATTCCATCGGCTTTACCCTTGTAACATGATTATACCGATTAATCAGCTCGTCCAGCACCATGGACTGGTGGATGACCTTAGGGTGAAGAAGGTCGCCGTACTCCGTTTTTAATCGATGGAGTTTCACTCTTGCTTCTTCAATTCGCAGTTTGAGTTCGTCACGATCCATAACATCCCTCCCTGCTGTACCATTTTAGAACACCCTGCTAATTAGCAGAAATTCAAATAAACTCCAACAGCTAACATTTCACTTTTGAAATCATATGAACGTTCTAAACTGTGAATGCAACACAAATAACCCCCTTCGCAGTAGAGAAGTTACTTCTACTCAGGGAGCTACTCAGAAGATTTATAACTCAAGATACTTGCAAACTAACCTCCAAGACCATGACTATTTGTTGTCATTCGGGTATCTGGTTGATTTTCAGTACCTTCTTTTACTGGAGTTGGAACAGTTAGTATAATAACCACACTACATATTGCTATAAGAGAAACTAATTTTTTTTATCATTGAGATTTTGCACCTCACTAATTAGATGTTGATACTGCATTATTAGGGAATCAGATGCATACCTTCGGTTTTTTTCAAATACCTCGGAACATCTAACATCATTCTCAAAATTAGTATTAGGAAAATATTTAACTTCCCATGCCATGACCATTGGTTGTTATAATCACAGGAGGTTGGTTCTCAATAGGAACAATTGGAGGTACAGGAACGATCCCCCCTAAGACAACACTACATAAAAGAATAAAAGGTACCAGCTTTGTCTTCATTATCAGACCTCCTGAATTAATTGACTATATCGCAGTTTAACTTCTTCAAGTGCATAGTCCCTGAATTTCTCAAACTCCTTTATACAATCCAAAATCCCATCTTTATTTCTGATTCTGATTGCAAAATCCAACCCATTTAGAATTGCCTTATAACCTCTATTATACCTTTCCCGCATTAAATAGTATTTTCCTAGATTGATAAGCAAAGCTCCATACTGATCATTCGTATATTGCTCACTGATTTTTCCTATACGGCTATTTTGTTCTTGATCTATTATATAAGGCTCATACTCATTAAGAACAAGATCAATGTTAATATCAAAACGATTTGCTGCAGTTACTATTGCGCATAGTGCAGGGAAAATTTCACTCTCTCTTTTGGATATATAATTTAAATAATATTGTATTACCTCTGTCTTACCAGACATCAATTCGTACAGATAACGATTACCCTCTGCCCATTCCGCGAATTGATGGATGACAACATTCTCCTCTTCTGTAGGATTAGTTACCCAAGTAGCATCGGCATAGGAATCAACAAACTGGAGTGCTTCTCCGTATTCTTCATAAAAATAACAAACTTCTCCTAAAGCCAAGTCTGCATAAAACACATAAAATAGCACCTGTTTTTTTGATGTATGTTCTACAACTTTTGCTTTCTTATTAAGTTCATACTGTATCATTGCTTTTAATTTTAATTGCTCAGCAAACGTCCTAACCTTATCCCATAGGCGCAAGGATGCATAGACATTAATCAGGTCATTTAATCCATCAAGCTGATAAGGCTCGTCTAAACGATCCACAAAAAATTCAAACTGTGTGGCAAGTGCTAGGTTACTCATCTGATCTTTTGAAAGTCCGATCGTAAACAACCGATACTGACTTAGCGCCAACCGTTCCGAATGCTGCATCTTTTCACTCTCAGCTACGCAACGATAGAGAGGTCTAGCTGCTATCAGCCTCCCTTCATGATATAACTGCTCTGCCAATTCAAATAAAAGAGGGGCATAAGACAGATTATCCATAATCAGGTTAACAGCTTCTTCCATATATTCAACCTTGTCAAGTTCCGCACAACGATATAAAAACGGCCTTAATCTTCGCCAATCCGGGCCTGAATGCACAAAACACTCTTGTATGTATAAGTCGTAAAAATAACCTTCCTCTAGCCCCATGCCTTTCGTAATCCGATCTAGTTGCTGCATACCAATGGGGCGGCTCCCATTCAACGTCCCGCTTAACGTACCAGAATTAACACCTGAAATTTCTGAAAATTGATTAAGAGTCATATGGTTTGTTTTCAAAAAAATTTCTAAATGTTCACGTATTGTGGCATTTGAGTTCAACGGGAACACCACCTTCCAATCAAAAATTAAGCAATGGTCAATAAAATCATACTATAAAATTATGTCAATTAGCAATATTTTACTTGTAATTTTTTTACTATTTATAAATATATACTACTGATCAATCTTCAGGTTCATATCGATCCGTTCTGGAGTCCACAATAGGATATCCGTAAGAAATGACAATCCGTCCATTCCACTCAATTTATTCACGATTGATTCAATCAAAAAAGACTTGACTTAGATACTCTAAATAATATTGTAATACGTTACGATCAATGTCAGGAAATGATTACTCTATTACAGATGTGCTTGTGTACAAACCAGAAGCTAAATAAGCTGATTGCACATGTAACAACGAACATGAAAAGTACTCTTTTAAACATAAAAAACACTCAAACCCATCTGAATAGATCAAAGATGGGATTGGGTGTTTTTATCAATTCCACAATACGGAGACAAAAGTATGGAGAATGCTCTGTAGATCTAATCAATACAATCCACACACTCCATACAGAGCGCGACATAAACTACAGACACTTGTTAACCTTGCCAATAGTATTTCAATCCACGCACTCCATACAGAGCGCGACTTTCTTAGGCTCTTTCTCCTTGCGGTTGTGGTGGGCATTTCAATCCACGCACTCCATACAGAGCGCGACATTCTTAGATTGGATTAATGCTTGTGGTGTATCCATATTTCAATCCACGCACTCCATACAGAGCGCGACAGCGAAAACAGACGTAGTAAAGTTGTAAAATCTAATTCGCATGACGTATCTTCTTAATATTATACCAGGCTACTTCGTCGATGGCTTCAGAAATACCCAGTATAATCATAAACCATTGCCAAAAGGTCACAAAAACATCAAATTACAGGTGCGAATCTCCCGGGGAAATCATGTGAGCTTGGGGTTCGCACCACGGAATCCCCTTCTCTAGCACATTCCAATCCTATATTAAACGATCAACGAGTGCCAGATGGACTCCTTAATCTCTAACGATTCCCAAAGACGCTATTTAGCACATTTGAGTCACTTTGAAATTCTAACGATCTCCAGAAGCCTTATTTACTCCAAACACCCCGATTTCAACCGAAATTTCTGCGTTTTTGCCAAAATAGCGCTTCTGTGAATCGTTAGATTTTTAAAAGCCGTTTTAAGGGTGAAATAAGGTTATCTGGAATCGTTAGCGCTTTGGTTGTATGACCCAACCTTTATTTCTCCACTCCGGCTCCTCAACGTCCACAAAATCCCGCTTCTATTATGCTTCGGCAGGCCAGCTGCGCGGCGCCCTACCCCAGTCATCTTCATGCCCCAATCGGCAAGGCGACACCATCACAATACCTCATCTAACTAAACCAATGCTACCGTCGCTCCACCAGACGTTCTGTCTGCTTCACATCTGCAATGCTGCCTGCACCGATGCCAAACATAACCGTGCGCAGCTCGAATTCGACCTGCTCCAGCCGCTCGGATAGTGCTTCGTCGGAGGTGACGGCGGATTCGAGCAGCGAGCGGCCGAAGCCGGCGAGGTCGGCACCCAGAGCGAGCGCTTTGGCGGCGTCCACGCCCGTGTGCAGTCCACCGCTGCCGATCAGCGCCCCATCTGGATTAAGCGCGCGCACGTCCTGAATGCACTCGGCTGTGGGAATGCCCCAGTCGGCAAAGGCTTCCGCTGCCGCCCGGCGTACCGGGTTATTGTTTCGGTACTTCTCAACCTGTACCCAGCTTGTCCCACCCGCGCCAGCCACATCGATGAATGCCACGCCCGCTTCGTACAGGCGCTGTGCCGTCACACCATCGATGCCAAAGCCAACCTCCTTGACGCCAACGGGCACTTCCAGTTCACGGCACAGGCTCTCGATCCGCTGGTACAGACCGCTGAAGTTGGTATTGCCTTCCGGCTGGAACACCTCCTGCAGCGTGTTCAGATGCAGCACGAGCAGATCCGCGCCAGCGATCTCCACGGCACGCTGGAAATCAGCTGTGCTGAAGCCATAGTTCAGCTGAACCGCGCCCAGGTTCGCGATGACCGGGATGTCCGGTGCCCAGCGGCGGACATCGAATGTGCTCGCGAGCTCCGGCTGCTCCACGGCAGCCCGGATCGAGCCTACCCCGAGCGCCCAGCCTCTGGCGTTCGCTACTCGTGCCAGGCGCTCATTGATAGCGCCAGTGGTTTGGCTTCCACCCGTCATCGAGCTGATGAGCAGGGGTGTACGCATTTTTTTGCCAAGGAACGAAGTGTCCAGACACACCTCTTCAAAGTCCAGCTCTGGCAGCGGGTGATGCCGAAATGCAAACTTCTCCAGCCCGTTCGTTATGCCTTCTCCTGCCACATTCTGCTCCAGACAGAGGCGCACGTGCTCCAGCTTCCGTTCTCCCGTTGCCACTTCGGGCAGCAGCCGTTTGCCGGCTCGTTCTTGTTCATTCATGATGTGACCTCCTATGTGAGTATGATGTGTAATTGGCAGGAATGAAAGCAATTTTTGTTTCATATTTCAAGTTTCGTGCTTCACGTTTCATGTTGTTCCATGCTTCATCTTTTCCTGCTGCCTGCCTTACGGATACCTGCTCCGTACTCTTGTTTCTATGTAAACAACTCTATCCAGTATACCGTTCCTGTTCACCTAATGAAAGGATGCTCCAAAACCCCGCGATCTCATCAATGACCTTAATTGGAGTCTCGGAGCAGCAGATTACTTCACTTATTGGAATCTCGAAGCACACTGGTCTACCTTACTGGACTCCTAGGCACTCTGCTTAACCAGATTGGACCCCTGAGTTGCCCCGCAATGCCATACAACAATTACAGCATCCTGATCTGCCTCATGGAGTCCCGGAGCACCCATTTCTTACGGCATCTACTCTACCTGTAACTGCGCATGCGCATGCACCTGCCCGTCTGCTCTTACCTGCCCATCTCCGCTGCAAGCTGCTCACCCACAAGCTGACCGGATAACGTAACAATCGGGGTTCCGCCGCCAGGGTGGGTTGTGCCGCCAACGTACCAGAGTCCCTGAACATCGCTGCTCTGATTGCCCGGACGCATAAAAGTCTGCTTCATTGAATTGGATGAAATCCCGTAGATGGAGCCTTGATGAGCTAATGTATCACGTGCGATCTGCTGCGGTGTATATCGGATCAACACATCTGATTGCTTCAGCCCGCCAATGCCGCGTGACTCCAGCTGCTCCAGCACAAACTCGCCGTAACACTTCTGCTGCTCCTCCCATTTCCAGGCGTTCGAGAGATATGGCGCATTCACAAGAATGAACAGATTGCTCGCTCCCGCAGGAGCCATGCCTGATTCAGAATATCCAGAGTAACAGATATATATCGTTGGATCGGCCGGCATCATGCGGTCACGAAAAATATGCTCGAACTCCGGCTCATACCGCTCCGGGAAAAAGACGGTATGATGCAGCAGCTGACCGTATTGTCTGCGCACTCCGGCAAGGGTAACAAAACCGGAGATGGAAGGCTCATACTTTGCAATGCGGGCATCATTCATACGTTTCCGATGCTCGGGTGCGAGCAGCAGCCGGTTCACACTAAGCACATCACCGTTGGCCACAATTCGGTCAGCCTCCATCAATCCCCGATCCGTATCCACGCCAACGACCTTTCCGTTCCGAACGACAATCTGGTGCACCTCTATACCCGTCATAATCTGCACACCCTTCTCCCTTGCAAGACGGGTCATGCCTTCGATAAGCTGATACGTTCCGCCTTTTACCCCGTAGATGCCTACTTCTGCTTCAACATGACCCATCATTGCAAAAATGGAGGGCGACAGATACGGCGATGATCCTACATATGTGGCATACCGCCCAAACATCGCAAGGGTATGCGGATGGCTGAAATACCTGCGCAGCAGCGTATCCAGCTTGACCGCAGGGCGCACCCGGAGCAGACTGCGCAGCATTTGCAGATTGTATTTGTCGGACGGTTTCAGCAGCAGCTTACCAAGAAAATGGCGATTCGCCTCCATATACAATGACGCAGATTCATCCATAAACGCATCGTAACGCATGGCATCCTGCGGACTGTATGCAGCGATCTGCTCCTTCATCCAGCCACGATCTCTCGACAGATCAACAACCGTGCCGTCTGCAAACACATTCCTTGTCCGCGGCTCCAGCTCATACAGCTGCACGTAATCCTCAATCCGCACGCCAGCCTGATCAAACACCGAGCGAAATGCATCCGGCATCGTAATCGTGCTTGGGCCCCGGTCAAAGTGATACCCGTTCTGCTCGATTTGCTGCAGCTTGCCACCCACATGCTCCTGCCGTTCCAGCATCGTTACACGCAAACCAGCCGAAGCAAGACGGATCGCACAGGACAGGCCTCCGAAGCCTGCACCGATAATAATGACGTCCTGTTTTGAGTTCCCAACTGATGCCGCCTCTCGGTGCCCGTTATGCATTTCTACTCCCGATCCTTCATCTCTCGCATTTGCATTTCCATTCTCGTTCCCCTGTGCATTGTGCATCAGCTATACCGCCTGCCTTTCCATACGTACCCTTTACCAGATCGTCCCGCCTGCCATGAGGCCAGACCGATGGCAATGACACAAGCCATGCTGATCGGTTGAAAAAGTGCGAGCCACCACGGCTGACCTCCGATATGATCGGATACTCGTTTTACAGCCATGCCAAGCAACGTGCCTATAAATCCGTACAGAATGGATGTCTCGTTCCCCGTAAGCAGTCCTATAACCAGCCCTAGCGGCGGCACAATGTACATCATAAAATACATAAACATCGTACCAATTAACAGTGCATCTCTCCGGCCCATGCCTTCGTACATGTTTTTTTTATACCCGTTCCATACCTCTTCACCGTTCTGATACATACGTGTACTCGTTACATCATGCACATCCGCGAGCAACACGGGATGCCCGGCACGTTTGACTGCTTTGGCAAGACTCATGTCGTCCACCAGATGTGCCTGAATGGCAGCATGACCGCCGGATGCTTCATAACTTGTGCGATGAATAAGCAAAAAAGCCCCCGTAGCGGCAACAAACATCGGACTGGCTGACCTGCGTATCATGAAAATAGGCAAATGACTGATGATCGTAAACATCATCATTGGCACGACCAGCTTTTCCATCCAGGTTCTTGCCACCTGATAGGGGAATCCCGTAACCAGACCGCCGCCCTGGGCACACCCGGCCGCCACCATCTGCCTGATTGCATCCGGCTTCACACGAACATCGGCATCGACAAACATAAACCATTCCCCCTGCGCCTCCTGAACCAGACGATGACAGGCATGGGATTTGCCCATCCACCCTGCAGGAAGGTCGGTCCCGTGCAGCAATCGCACACGCGAATCCCGATCAGCAATCGCCTGAACGAGTGAAGCAGTCTCATCTTCAGAGCGGTCGTCGAGCACCAATACTTCCATGCGAAATCCCTTCGTATGACTGGCAAGCACACTTTCTAGACATTCTTCAATATGTAAGCGTTCATTCCTTGCAGGAATCAGAACGGAGACCAGCAGATCGGGCGGCTGTATGCTGCCTCTTTGGAAAGAACGTATTTTGGGCAGACAGGCGGCATTCCATATTGCAAACAACAATTGCACGAGCAGCAATCCGACCAGACACATCCACAGAATTTCAGCTGTACCCACACCTTCATTCATACTATCGGTTCACCCGCCTTCGTGCCTCATCGTATTTTTCACTGGTAGAGCGTGTGCCGCGAATCAAGGGGTACGCGTCCGGCAGACTCCCTTGCCCAAGTCGGATCAAAGCAGCCCTGTGCTCATCCAGCTGTTGTTCCAATACTCGCCCCAGCCGCTCTGCAATCTCTTCACTCTTCCACGCTCTCCAATCTCCCACGATAGGCGAACCCGCCTGCATGGAGATTTCCGGCAAATCATGCTGAACCATGCCATGACATAACGTGACCGGCACGGCGACAGCCTGCGGGAAACGGCGCAGCACAAGTCCAATACCCGGGCGAAACTGAATCGGCCGAGCCTCCTGATGCAGAATTTCACCCTGCGGGAAGAGCCAGACCCTTTTGCCAGCAGCCAGCAGCTCATTCGTGTATTTCAGCGATGTCCGAACCCCAGATGAACTGTCCTTGTTGATGGAATACGCCCCGAGCTTGCGAAAAAAAGCATATTGCCGAAGCTGCTGCTCCTCCATCATCACATAATGATCCCCACGCGAGGTTTGCTTCGCCGCATGATACAGCAGCAATCCGTCCCACCATGAGCTGTGGTTCATGAAATAAACTACCGATTGATCCGGTGCCATAGGCTGCAGCCTGCCGTTTCCATCAAGCACCTGTGGATCAAGCGAGCCCGAAAGCGTAAACGAACGAAAACGTCTGCGCAGCAGATAATAATGATTGTACAGGGTGAATATCCGCTCAAACGCTTTGGATTTTACGGCGCGGATCATACAACCAGCTCCCCTCGGCAAGCAGCACACCTGCAATCGCGATGATGAAGCTGCCTGTGATGCCTTCCTTCAGCGCCAGCACACCGAACAAAAGGATGAACAGCTGATACAGCCATTTCGCTCGAAGGAGCGAGCGGCGATCGTTAGGCACAGCTGGCAGGAAGAGCGAAAGAAATGCCCCCATAATGAACCAGCTAATGTAATTCGTCCATGGTACTCCATAGAATCCGCCTGGGGACTGCCATTCCCAGAACCCTCTCGCATGAGCAACCGGGTCAAGTACCAGATCCAGCACAATCGCCCAAAAGCCTGTCTTGAGTGCACGTACCAGCTTGCCACCCCAGGTCGATCCGCCACCGCTGATCAGCGCTGAATTGCCAACAACGGCGATCCATGCGAACCCAAGCGTCACCGGAACACTGAACAGATGCACGCCAAAGAAGTCGGAGTACGCGTATTCGCCAAAAGGCCAGTGGGTATGTACACCGATCCACTCTACGCCCATGCCCCCAAGCCAGATGATCAATGAAGCAATCCAGAGGTCGGGACGCAGCCACTTGACTGACTGGTCGGACAGAGCAGATCGGTTGGATGGCTGATATATAAGGTCAAGCACGTAAAGTGCATAAAATACAAGGAATAGTCCGTTAGAGAAGGATAACACCTCGGGAACACCAATCGTAAGCATCAGGATGGCTCCAATGGTATACCACACCCAGTACACCCACTGGATCATCAGGATACCGCCATTCGGGAAGCTTGATAAGCCAGCATCGGGTAACGTTTCACAATCGCACCGAGCATCTCCAGTTTCAATTCGTCGCTGACATACGCCCGTTTCGTGTACACATCATAGTCGTTACGCTCTACGGCGTGCAAAATCGTGGAATAGAATGCTGCCGCAAGCTCGATTGAAAATGCACTCTCCACCGGATAGGTGTCCAGACGATCCATGCCGATGCGGAACCAGTTCAGCGCCGCCGACTTCATATCATCGATAATCGCAACAAACCGCTCATCCACCACGCCGTTCTCCCAATCCTGCTCGGAGTACCCGTGCTTCTCCATAATCTCCAGCGGCACGTAGCGGCGCAATCTTGCCCGGTCCTCGCCCACATCACGAATAATGTTGACGATCTGCATGCCTTTACCGAGTGCTATCCCGTTCATCGCCACTTCTGCCCCGTTATCATTACGCAGCACAGGCAGCAGCATCTCGCCGACTGTTCCAGCTACCAGATAACAGTAGTGCTCCAGCTCCTCCATCGTGTCGTAATGGGTCTTCTTCAGGTCACTTAACTGGCCTTCCATCTGACGGAAAAAAGGGCCTTTGTCCAGATGCGGGAAGCTGCTGAACAGCCATCTCAGTGCAGGCCAGATGAAATGTCCCTCTGCCTCCTCCAGACGCTCAAACAAATCATGAATTTCATGTATCGTATATGTCGATTGCTCGGGTTCATCCACACTGTCGTCAATCATGCGGCAAAAGGCATAGATCACATATACCGCCTCGCGGCGCGGACTTGGCAGCCCTTTGAAGGCCTGATAAAAAGACGAGGAGCCCTTCTGCATCAACTCTTCACATCTGCTCAATATTGCTTCATTCATTTTCCCATCTCCTTCATGAGTTGATTGACAGCCATTCGTGCGCCTTGCATAACGATAGGCACGCCGCCACCTGGATGCACCGATGCACCGGCAGCGTATAAGCCTCTGATCTGCGGAAACGGCTTGGGCTGCGGACGGTATACACCCGACTGAAACAGCACAGGTGCAATGCCAAAGCTTCCACCGCCATACAGACCGTCACGCGCTGCGTCAGCAGGGGTCCGTACCTTTTTCCACTGTAACGCTGCACGAAGTCCCGGGAATCCCCGCTGCTCCGCCTCCTCCAGCACACGATCTGCCAGCGCCTCGCTCTGCTCTTCCCAGTTCACGCCTTCAGCATCCGGCACAGGGATGAGAAAATACAGCACACTCTGCCCTGAAGGAGCAGCCGAATCATCCACCGCAACCGGGTTGAACACATAGAACGAAGGATGTGCCGGAATACGCCGCTGCTTGAATACTTCCTTGAGACTTCCATCCAGACTTGGAGGCAGGAAAAACTGGTGTGTCACCGCATCCTCCCAGCGTTTATCTACCCCAGCGTAGACCAGCACACAACCGGAAGAAGGACGATAGGCCTTTCGTCTGCCAGCTGCTTGAGGTGTCTGCCTCAATAGATCGTTCACATGGGGGAAATCCCCATTATAGATCACAGCATCCACATTTTCTGCGCCATCTGCCGTTTCTATACCTGTGCACACGCCACCTTCGATCATCAGGCCGGTAACTTCCGTCTGCAGCTTGATTCTGCCGCCGCGCGAGAGCAGCTCCTGTTCCAGAATAGCGGGCAAAGCGGCATAACCGCCCTTCACCATCCAGATGCCATACTCGTGCTCCGCATAGGGAAGCAAGGAATAGATACCGGGAGTACCGAAGGGTGATCCGCCGATATACAGGCTTTGCAGCGAATACGCATCGAGCAGTTCTTCATGTTCAAAATAATCCCCTACCGCCTTGCGCACACTTTTGTGTGCCCGCAGTCTGCCCATGAGGGACATGAGCGAAGGGGTGAAGAAATCCCTTTTGCGTGGAAACATCTGTTCCAGAAACGCCGCGCGACCTGCAGGAAACAGGGTGTCCATATCCTTCATAAACCGGTTGAATCCATGGCCCTCGCCGGGGAACAGCCGTTCAATCTCTGCCGTTTGCTGATCACGGTCCGTCATCTTGGTCATGACTCGTCCGCTGTGATAGTGCACCCGGTATAAGGGGTCACAGCGCAGAAGCTCAATCTTGGAGCGGTCCACACCCGCCTCTTCGAGAATGCCTAACAGCATCTCCGGCAGCAGTACAATCGTCGGACCCTGATCAATGCGGTAATCGCCTTCCTGTTCAAAAGCAATTCGTCCGCCCACACGGGAACCCCGTTCGTATACCGTAACATCCCATCCCTGACGGTTAAGCAGCAGCGCGGAGGTCAGCCCGCCAATCCCTGCCCCCACAATTGCCGCCCGCTTCATGAGTGCCCTCCGACTTCCGCCGTCTGCACATAGGATGAAGGCTTAGTATGTCTGCGTGCATCCTCTTCCTGAATGAGTCTGACACTGATGCGGGCCGATTCAAAAATCGTCGGTAAACCGCTGCCCGGATGTGTACCTCCACCCACCAGCCATACACGTTCCAATTCCTCGAACTGGTTATGCGGCCTCAGGTACATCATCTGACCCAGATTATGAGCCATGTTGAAGGTTGCACCGCGGTATACATCCAGCTCATTCTGCCAATCCAGCGGCGTAAACAGCTTGCATTCTTCAATGCGGCCACGGATATCAGCCAGCTCTGGAATCGCTTCGAGCCGCTTCAGCATCGCTTCCTGCACTTTCGATCGTTCGGCCTCCCAGTCAATGTCTCCCGTGAGGTTTGGGGTTGGCATCAGCACATAAAGTGCAGATTTTCCTGACGGTGCGAGTGTCGGATCAAGTCTGGATGGGTTATGAACATATAGAGACGGGTCTGCAGACAGTATTTTGTGCTTTGTAATCTCGTCTACATTAACCCGGTAATCCTCTGGAAAATAAATCGAGTGATGCGGCAGGTCAATCTCGCCATCTACACCCAGATAGAGCATGGCTGTGGAGCAGGAATATTTTTTCCGTTTCATTTTCTCAGGGGTGTACTTCTTCAGTACGCCAGGTTCAAACAAATGGTTCACTGCATGGGCAAAATCGGCGTTAACTACAACATGATCGGCTTCAATCCGTTCGCCGTTCTCCAGCAGCACACCTTCAGCCCGGCCATTGCGAACAATAACCTGCTTCACAGGTGTAGCGGTGTGAATCCGTCCGCCATATTCTTCAACGACATCCGCCATGGCCTGGAATACACGATTCACGCCGCCGATCGGATGGAACAATCCGTATTGGTGCTCGATAAACGACAGAATCGTAAACGTGCCCGGACAATCCCAAGCGGACATGCCCAAATATTTGGACTGGAATGTAAATGCCCAGCGCAGGCGTTCATCGGTAAAGTAGCGGGAAAGAATGCCGTAAACCGTATTATTTATATCAAGCTTGGGTAGTGCGGTGATCGCATCTTTGCGCAAATAATCGGTCAGCTTGCCAAACGGACGGCGGAGCAGCGGCATCACTTTGCCAAATTTCACTTCCTCGTCTCGCATGTACCGTAGATAATTCTCTTCATTACCAGGAAAAAGCTCCTTGATCTGTGCTGCTGTCTCTTCGCGATTCCGTGAAGGCTTGAATACCTTGTCTCCAAAGTTCAAAGCGTACAGCGGGGTCAGTTCCTTCATATCCACATAATCCGACAGCTTGCGTCCGACCACATCGAACATTTCTTCAATTAACTGAGGCATCATCAGAAACGTAGCCCCGCGGTCAAACTTGTATTCACCCAGCTCCAGACGGGAAGAACGTCCCCCAATGGCTGGCTGCTTCTCGTAAACATTGACCTCATATCCCTGACCAGACAATAACATGGCTGCGGCAAGCCCGCCTGGACCTGCGCCAATGACAGCTGCACGCTTGCGTTGTTGATTCGGTATCATGCCACTCACCTTTCTATGTAGGGGAACCTCTAGTTCTCGAGCCCCTAACCTACTATTAAACTGTGAAGAAACACTTTAATCGGATAAACCGAAAAACATTATACAAATGTAGTACAAATATTATACGACAAGTAAAACATAAAATGACCGATGGGTCAAATTAATGTTCTTTTTCAATGATTACACAGCAAAAAACATCCCTTGATCATTAGATCAAAGGATGTCCGCTATACATGAATCTATTCTTTTCATTTTCGTTTTATGTTGAATGCGTGTAGAGAGTGTCCCCTGTCTGTTCGCCGGGTGACAGCTCGCGGCTGTTCTGCAAGCTATCCTGTAAAATACTCGCGTTCAATCCATGACTGCCAGTCTCCTGAATCTTCAGGCATAATCCACTCCGGGTATCGTGCATGCTCCGCACGTTCGAACCCTTTGCCACCCAGGACAAATCGCACATGAGGAAACTCCTCGCGAATCCGGTCGATCAGCCGATCACAGGTATCCACCAGTCCAGAGCTGGTAATGGACAGACAAACCAGCTTGATCTTCTGCTCGCGAATAATCGGGAACACACCGTCCTCCGGTGTATTGGCGCCAAGATACAGCACTTCAGCTCCATTTTTGCGCATAAACAAAGAAAAGAGCAGCAAACCGACCTGATGGTGCTCCCCTTCCGGGCACATGGCCAGAACTTTGGGCAGATGCGGATAGATCGGGAACAGATGGAAAAACTGATAAAAACGCTGGGAGATCAGCTGCGTCATGAAATGCTCCTGTGCTACCGTTGCACGCCCTTCCTCCCATGCGTCTCCGACCCGGACCAGGATGGGTACGAGCACATGATAGAACATGCTGTCGTATCCGTACATCGTGAATCCAAAATCAATCAAACCGTTGGCACGCTCGCCCTGAAAATGATAAAGAGAATCATAAATCTGATCGGTCATATGTTCATATGCCTCTTCAGCATTAGGTACTGGAGGCGCTGCAGGCATAGGAATAACAGCTTTAGACCTGCTTTCTTTCTTTTCCTTCAACATGCGTACGGCCTCGGAGATGCTGGTCTGATGCTGATCAATCTGCTGCTTCAGCCAGCGCAGGTCAGCAACATGCTCTTCCGTGTACATGCGGTAACCCGACTCTGTCCGCTCAGGGGTGACTGCATTATACCGATTTTCCCAAGCCCGGAGCGTGACCGCCTGAATGCCAAGCATAGCAGCGACTTGTTTGATGGAATACACATGATTACCTACTTTCTCTCCATGAACGTTCTACAAAAATAATACACTCATTATACACAACGACTTTGCACCTGTCGATTAACGCGCTCCATCTCATCCTGCTGCACCTCTCGTGAGCATTCTTACACATCTCCTGCGTCAACATCGTCATACGTGTGGTAATATACGTCATTCAGCAAGCAAAGAAGGGAGGCATCCATCATTGGTTTCATCGCGCCGCAGCATCTCGGAGCAGCATTCTTCACAACGCAAATTTCCTTACATACGAACAGCTATTGCGCTGCTTATTTTATGGCTCATTGCCGTAATGATCTATCAGACCTACAAGCCGCTGCCGCCAGGTATTTCATACGCAAGTCAGGAGTATCGGGTACAGAACGTGCAGTTTCTGAACGATCTGACCTATCCTTCCTCGGATGGGCAGATGCAGCATGAACAGCAGATTTTCCAGCGTATGCTTCAGGTCGTGAAGGATGCGGAGCAGTTTGTCGTCGTAGATATGTTTCTGTTCAACAACTATCAGCATAAGGGGCAGCATTTTCCACCAGTCAGCCAGCAGTTCACCGATACCCTCATCGCCAAAAAAACAAACAATCCGGATATGAGTATCTGGTTCATTACCGATGAAGTGAATACCAACTATAACGCTGCGCCTAATCCACTGCTGGAGCAGATGAAACAGGCGGGTATCCATGTCGTCATCACGAACCTTGATCCGCTGCGCGATTCTACACCGGTGTATTCTGCGGTCTGGCGTACCTTCTTCCAATGGTTCGGACAATCCGGGAAAGGCTGGATTCCAAATCTGATGGCAACTGATGGCCCGGATGTTACGCTCCGCTCCTATCTTAAACTGCTGAATGTGAAGGCCAATCACCGCAAAGTGGTTGCCAGCGAGAAAACCGCCATCGTCTCCTCAGGCAACATTCACGATGCCAGCGCTTATCATTCCAACATCGGTTTCGAGGTAACCGGACCGGTCATCGGGGATATTATTCAAGCGGAGCAAGCCGTTGTGGATATGTCTGGTGGGGGACAGCTGCCTGTATATGATGCTTCAGCGCAGACCTCCTCTTCCTCTTTCTCTTCTGACTCCTCTCCATTCTCCGAGGCAGCAAAGGAAAGTGAAAGTGAAGGGCCGATTCGTCTGCGATATTTAACCGAGGGTAAAGTCAATGATGCGCTGCTCTATGAGATCAATCAGACTGGCAAAGGCGATACGTTATGGATGGGCATGTTCTACATCGCTTCACCCAAAGTGCTGGAGGCGTTGCTGGATGCATCGAAGCGAGGCACAGACATTCGGCTCGTGCTTGATCCAAACGAAAATGCGTTTGGTCAAGAGAAGATTGGCATTCCCAATCGCCCTGTAGCTGCGGAGCTGCATGACAAATCCAGTGGCAGTATTCAGGTTCGCTGGTATAACACCACCAAGGAGCAGTACCATACCAAGATGATCTACATCGCCAAAGCGACTGGAGATCATATCGTCATAGGCGGTTCAACCAACTTCACTCCCCGGAATCTGAATGACTACAATCTGGAGAATGATATGTGGATTGCCGCACCGGCAGACGCTGCCTTCACGATTGATGTTGCTGATTATTTCAAACGGATATGGGTGAACGAGGATGCAACGTTTACATTGAATCTGGAGGAGTTTCAGGAGAACACTACTTTTCTGAAAGGCATCCTGTACAAACTTCAGCTTATTCTAGGTTTTACTACATTTTGAGTTGTGCATTTTTGAGCTTAGCTTTAATACTCGCTTTGAGCTGTGCATTGTTAAATGAAGGGTTGTTTCACGGACACTCCGATGACAGAACAACCAGTCTAAATTATTTCAGCCTCTTATAGTGAGTTTTGTATATAACATGTATCGACTTCAGAACACATCAATATCAGTGACTTTAGGTCATAACAATAACAACAACTTCAGATCACAAACAGCTACTTCAAATCACAACAGTAGCAGCTACTTCTGGTCAAAACATTAATAACAACTTCAGGTCAAAATATTAATAGCAACTCCAGGTCAAAACATTAAGCAAATACCTTATTAAAACCGTATGTAGTATACATCCGTCTGCTTTCTTCAATTGCGGCGGGTGTATTTTTTATCTTGACAGAGGATGAAATGTGTGAAAAGATGTTCCCTAACGATCGTTAGGAAGGTGAACACAATGACTGCTCATTCCATTCGGGATGCGGCCCTTTATCATTTTGCCAGAGACGGCTATGAAGGGGCTTCATTAAGAGCGATAGCTGATGAGGTTGGAATCAAGAAACCGTCGATATATGCGCATTTCAGTGGGAAAGAGGACTTGTTCATGCGCACGCTTGAGTATGCATTTGATGAGGTACGGCGTCATACGTTGGAGTATTTCCGCGATCAAAACCATCTGCCGCTGGAAGAGCGTCTACGGGGATTGCTGACCTGGTTTGAGCAGGAGTATCAGGCTCATGCTTCTGCCAGATTGATGCTGCGTAACTGTTATTATCCGCCGCCTGATCTGTACAGCCAGGTCATGGATCTGGTTTATCCTTTTCTGGATGGCATGGAGCGTGCATTGTCCAGGCTGTTGCAGCGAGCGATCCGCGAAGAAGATGTTCCGCCGCTTCCCGCCGAGCAGGCAGCGATTGCATTTATGACCTTTCTCGATGGCATTACGGTCGAGATCATATACGGAAGCTCGCGCCGTTACAAGCGAAGACTGGATGCTGCATGGCCTGTCTTTTGGTATGGCGTAAGAAGCTTGAATGAAGTGGCACGTTCTGCTGTGCCAGAAGGAGATTGAACATCATGAACCGCAACTGGTTATACGTTTTTATTGGTGGAATCATTGAGATTGTCTGGGTCAGCGGGCTCAAGCATGCCTCAAATACATGGGAATGGGCTTTGACCGCAGCAGCCATTGTTATTAGCTTTGCGTTAATCATTGCTGCTTCCAACAGGCTGCCCGTTGGTACGGTCTATGCTGTATTTACAGGGATTGGTACCGCCGGCACAGTATTAACCGAGATGCTGCTGTTTGGCGAGCCGTTTCGTCTGGCTAAAATACTGCTGATTGGACTGCTGCTCTGCGGTGTCGTCGGATTAAAGCTCGTGACAGATCAACAGGAAAACAAGGAACCACAAGTTAAAGGAGGTGCCGCATAATGGCTTGGCTCGCGATTGCTGGCGCAGGAATCTGTGAAATTTTTGGCGTCATCGGTATTAACGGGGCTTCTTCTCGCAAAGGGTGGCCATACATCGTTCTGATGCTCGTATCCTTTGTATTCAGCTTCTCGCTGTTATCCTACGCTATGACAGCCATTCCTATGGGCACAGCCTATGCTGTATGGACGGGAATCGGTACGGTGGGAAGCACGGTGACAGGCATGCTGCTGTTCGGTGAACGGAAGGAAGCAAAGCGACTGCTGTTTATCGCCATGATTTTGGTGGCCGCTGTCGGATTGAAGCTGATTACGTAACAGAAAAGCATGAAACCAAACGCTGGAAATCTGAACCGCTTCCGGCGGTTTTGGTGTTTTTTGTATCCTAACGATTCCAGGAAACGCTATTTGGGTGATATGACACGTTTTTAATTTCTAACGATTCCAGGAGACCTTATTTGAGAGATCCGTCAATAAAATCGGTCCTTTTTCTTGTTTTATAGCGAAATAAGGTTTCTGGGAATCGTTACATTTTCAGATGGCTCTAAATCATCAATATAAGCTCATCTGAATTCGTTAGAATATCTGGGTGTGTGAGAAATAATCTTAAATACTCAAGCACAACCACTCTGAATTTTCGGCCGGAACATATCTTCTATGGTATAAGTACATCATTTTATGCCTTCAAAAAACACAATCTCTTCGCATTCAAACACAAAACTTTATGCATCCATGCAACACAAACGGATATACATTCAAGCAAAACTTTATGCATCCACTCAATACAAACCGTATACATTCAAGCAAAACTTCAAGCCCAGCGCTATACAATCGGTCAAGCAAACCAATCTAAACTTTTCAAGTACAACCTCTATAAACGCTCAACGTATACCGACGCCCTCCTCATACATTAAGCCGCAGTTTGCGCACTGCGTGCAGCTCCCAGCACGCTGTTGTGGCTGACCACCCTCGTCATGAAGCAGGAGTTACAGCGGGAAGGAAAGTTACAGTGTTAGGCTAAGTCACAACATAAGGATGAAGTAACAATCGGACAGTGTGACGTGTGAGAAAGAACATGAGTAGCTGTTCACATGAGATTAGGACAATGAGAGAGTTATACAGTAGGTCAAACAGTGAGTTACACAGTAAGTTACACTCTAAGTTACACTCTAAGTTGTACAGCAAGTTATACATAAAAGTGAGTAAATAAAGCACATGATAAATAAGCTCGCCTGATAAACTGTGCCAGAGTTCCAGTTCCTCCCAACCAATATCAAAGGGCCCATGTAGTCGAGCCTTGCCCCTGATCTATTCGCCTGTCCTATCTATTCCCCTAGCTCTTCTATAACAACCCAAGTACAAGATACAGCTTATTCACAGCCTGTAGAATGTACTTTCTTTGCTATTTTCATGCTAGGTTTGCGAATGAGAGCGCATGGATACTAATTGTCTTCACCTACATCTTTCCCCGCATCAGCCCCTCAAAACATAGAGAATTTGTAATCTGTTATTCACATCGTTTATACTAGTTTTGACCACGAAGTCAATTCAAGAACTCAAGAGTTCCCAATGAGGTGAATGTACCCTTAATGAACCCAATTCATGAGATGAACGAAAAGAGAAAGCTGATCATCACCACAGCGCTCAAGCTGTTTTCTGCCAAGGGCAGTGCCGCTACCTCCATGCAGGAAATTGCCGAGTTATGCGGGATGTCTAAAGGCAGCTTATATCTGATGTTCAAATCCAAGGAGGAGCTGGAGGCCAGTACGCTGGAGTATTGTGTGTACGTACTGATGGACGAGATGTCCCAGATCGAGCACGAGGCCAGTCTGACCTCTCGAGAGCGGCTGCACAAGCAGATTGAAGCGTTGCTGACACATGTCGCCGAATTAAAGGAATTTTTACGTGTGCAGATGCGGAGCATGATGATGGATGATGAGCAGCAGCGCAAGGAAAAATGCACTCCTCAGCAAAGAGATATCGAGATTCGCACACTGCATTGGTTCAAAAGCAAACTGGAGGACTTGTACGGCCCAGATATTGAGCCTTATACCATTGATCTCATTATGCTGACGCATGGGCTTTTCCTGTCTTATGTGAAAATCTGGTTTACCGAGATGCCTTCACTGACGGTGAACAAGATGGCATCCAACCTCCTGCAGATGATGGATTATGCAGCAGCAGGTTATCTCCAGCAGCGTCCCGTACCGTTATTTCCGCTTGAGCAGTGGCCAGCCTGGGTTGCGGAAACGCAGCCGGACTCAGCGATACTGCGACATCCCGTCCATATTTTGAAGCAGATGCAGGACATCGCATCCCGGGAGCTTCCCGCGGGACAATCAAGGAATGATGTCCTTGAGACCATTGCCATACTAAGACAAGAGATTATGGAGTTTTCCCCGAGACGAGCCATCATTCTGGGTATGATGCGCAATCTGGAAGGGATCGCGCTGCTTGAACCTATGCACTCCGAGCTTCAGCACATTATGGATACCATGTATAACCGGTTTATCCAGGCTGACTCGTCAAACACATAAACAGGAGACACAGAGAGGAGAAGAAACCAACGTATGAAAGGCATTATTAACTTTTCACTGAACAACAAGTTTGCGATCTGGATTCTCACTATTATCATCTCATTTGCTGGTCTGTACAGCGGAGTTACGATGAAACAGGAGACCATTCCCAACATTAATGTACCGTTTCTGAATGTCACGGCGATTGATCCGGGTGCAGCTCCTGAGGGTATTGTGGAAGATGTCACGAAGCCGCTCGAACAGAAGCTGCGCAATGTCGAAGGTGTCAAAACGATTACCTCTACTTCGATGGAAAATGCAGCATCCATCACACTTGAATTCGATTATGGAACCGATCTGACGAACGCTACAGCAACCGTTCGTGAAGCACTGAACGAGGTACAATTACCGGACAGTGTGCAGAAACCAACCATCTCCAAATTCAGCATTAACTCGTTCCCCGTTGTTTCCCTGAGCTTGTCCGACAAGGACGGCGGTGATCTGGAGGAACTGACACGTCTTGTGGACACGGATATCAAACCCGCACTCGAAGATATTGACGGTGTGGCTCAAGTCCAGGTGTCCGGTCAATATGTCAAAGAAGTACAATTGAAGTTCGATCAAGCCAAGATGGCTGAACTGGGCCTCAGCGAAGATACGGTAGATGGTATTGTTAAAGGCTCGTCTATTCGTGTGCCTCTCGGCCTCTTCGAACTGGATAAATCCCAGAAAGCGGTCGTGGTGGATGGCAACATCATCGGGCTGGATGATCTGAAAAATCTGGCTATTCCTGTTGTGCCAAGCGGGGCTGGAGCTTCTGCAGGCCAAGGTGCCGGACAGGGCGCTGCCGCTCCGCAAGGTACTACAGGCAGCGGAGCCCAGGCAGGTCAAGCTGCTGATCCAACAGCTCAAGCCGGGCAGGGTGCTGCTGGCGCCGCACAAGGCTCCAGCCCTTCAACCGGGCAAACCGGCGGCGGAAACGCTGCTGCTGCGAATCCTTCCGGTGCAGCAGGAGCTGTCAGCACAGCTGGAATTCCAACGATCAAGCTGAGCGATATCGCCAAAATTGAGGTAATCGGTCAAGCCGAGTCCATCTCACGCACCAACGGCAAGGAGTCCATCGGTATTTCGGTGGTCAAATCCAATGATGCCAATACCGTTGATGTCGTTAAAGCAGTGAAGAGCAAAGCCGAAGAACTGCAAAAGCAGTTTAAAAACGCCCAGCTGACCATCCTGCTTGACCAAGGCAAGCCGATTCAGGATTCCGTGAATACGATGCTGGGTAAAGCGGCCTTCGGTGCTTTATTCGCAGTCCTGATTATTTTGCTCTTCCTGCGTAACATTCGTTCAACCATCATCTCCATTATCTCGATTCCGCTTTCCTTGCTGATGGCATTGACAGCACTCAACCTGATGGACATTACATTGAACATGATGACGCTGGGAGCGATGACCGTTGCGATTGGTCGGGTTGTCGATGACTCCATCGTTGTTATCGAGAACATCTATCGCAGGATGACTCTCAAAAACGAGAAGCTTAAAGGCCGTGAGCTGGTTCGTGAAGCCACTCGTGAAATGTTTATTCCGATTCTCTCCTCCACCATTGTTACGATTGCGGTATTCCTGCCGCTAGCACTCGTCAGCGGTATGGTCGGAGAGCTGTTCACACCGTTTGCCTTGACCATGGTATTCGCCCTGCTCGCCTCACTGCTCGTTGCGATCACCATCGTTCCGATGCTGGCACACAGCCTGTTCCGCAAAGGCATCAAGGGTAAACAAAATCATGAGGAGAAACCGGGCAAGCTGGCTGGTGGTTACAAACGCCTGCTCAACTGGACACTCAATCATAAAATCATTACGGTCAGCATTGCGATCCTGCTGCTGGTCGGCAGCTTGTTCCTGTATCCATTCATCGGTGCAAGCTTCCTGCCAGAGCAGAAGGATAAATATGTAACGATTACGTACAGCCCGGAAACAGGCTCACTCCGTGAAGATGTAGAGAAAGAAGCACTGGTGGCTGAAAAATGGCTGCTGAAACAGCCAGGTCTGGAGAAAATGCAATACTCCATCGGCGGTAGCAGCCCGCTCGCCAGCATGGGTGGAGGCGGCGGAAACTCCGCACTCTTCTATATCCAATACAACCAGGATACCAAGGACTTCACCGATGTGAAGAAACAGCTGGTTGAAGGTCTGCAAAAAGAAGTAACCAAAGGCACGTGGAATGAACTCGATATGTCCGGCGGATTCGGCGGCAGCAACCTGAGTCTGTCCATCTACGGCGACAGTGTGGAGCAGTTGAAGCCGGTAGCCGAAGAAGTTTTGAAGCTGGTTCAGGCAGATAAGGACTCTTTTGAAAAAGCGGATACCACAATCTCCGACACGTACGGTCAATACACGCTGGTTGCCGATCAGGAGAAGCTGAGCAAGCTTGGTCTTACAGCAGGCCAACTGGCCATGAAGCTCAGTCCGGTGCGCGAACGTCCAGTGCTCACCGAAGTAGACATTGATAACAAAACGTATAAGGTCTACGTTGAAACTGACAACAAAACATTCAGCAGCATTAAGGATATCGAAAACGAAACCGTGACATCACCCCTGGGCATCCAGGTTCCGATCAAGGATGTGGCCAAAGTGGAGGAAGGCACTTCACCGAACTCCATCATGCGTATTGATGGCAAAGTGGTTGTGCAGGTCACAGCCAACATTCTGGCTTCCGACGTGGCCAAAGCCTCGCAGAACCTGCAAGCAAGCATCGACAAGCTCGACCTGCCAGATGGCGTCGAGGTGAAGTTTGGCGGTACAACCGAGCAAATCAATGATACATTTACACAGCTGGGGCTGGCGATGCTGGCAGCCATTGCGATTGTATACTTCGTGCTTGTTGTAACCTTTGGCGGTGGACTTGCTCCATTTGCAATTCTGTTCTCACTTCCGTTCACCGTGATCGGAATCATGGTTGGTCTATTCATCGCAGGAGGCACGCTCGACGTATCTGCTATGATGGGTGCACTGATGCTGATTGGTATCGTGGTTACGAATGCCATCGTGTTGATCGACCGCGTTATTCACAAAGAAAACGAGGGAATCTCTACGCGTGAGGCACTGCTCGAAGCAGGAGCTACGCGTCTGCGTCCTATCCTGATGACGGCACTGGCTACTATTGGTGCCCTGCTGCCACTCGTCACAGGTCTCGAAGAGAGCGCGGGGATTATCTCCAAAGGGCTGGGCATCACAGTTATCGGTGGTCTGATCAGTTCTACACTGCTCACCCTTGTCATTGTGCCGATTGTGTATGAGTTCCTGATGAAATTTAAAAAGAAAAAAATCGCAGATTAATGTAATTGTCTAATCACAGCACAGCAAAGCTTCAAACGTGCTGGAAAAACAGGCCCTGACGGGCAATGGAATGATGACTGCTTCCATTGCCTGATCAAGGGCCTTTTTTAACATCGATGTAAGAAAAACTTTCATAATTCACTTGAATTTAAGAGACATCACAAAAATATCGAGGTTTTTTGTCATTCAAACTAAAGAATGTAAGGTGTAAGCTCATCAACTGCAAAAGCACGTATACTTATTCTTACAACAGCCTGAATAAAGCATAAGATTGCATGATTGATTGCTATAGCATCAAACAGATGATCATTGGCGAAGGGCGGTGACCAGGTGGAAGAACCTACGCTTCATATCCAGATCAGAGACATGCTGAAACGTCCCGTATTTCGCAAGGCGGAATATGTGGCCAGTGATCGTGCGCTGGAGCGTTATGTGCGCTGGGTACATATTATGGAGGTGCCAGAGATCGGGGATTTGCTCAGTGGAGGAGAATTGATCCTTACAACAGGCATTGGATGGTCTGAAGGCAATCAGAGAGGCTTGTCCTTTCTGCATCAATTGATTACCTGCGGCGCCGCGGGATTATGTATTGAACTGGGGGAGCATACCCGCCCTCAGCTGGAAAGGCTGAAGCAGATCGCCGCTGAAGCCGATTTTCCGCTGATCTGGTTTCATGATCAGGTTCGGTATATTGATATTACTCAAGATCTTCATTTTGCTCTGATCCGCAGTCATCAGCGTATGGTTGCCGAGCTGGACCAGCTCACCACCTCTTTTCATCAGCTGCTGCTGAATGGAGACGGTGTACTGCCGTTACTACGGCTCCTGTCGCGGAATACGGGATATGCCGTAGCTCTGTATCCACTGGAAGGAGAGCCCATTGCAGTACCGTATGTCCCCCCGGAGCAGCTGGAGGCGCGGAGACAGCATGTTTATACGGAAAACCATACGCAACCTAATGAACAGAATTCAGCTGGAGACGCTGCAGCTCAATTCGATATCGGGTCTACCCCGCATTCAGCACATCGAATGAACGGCATCAGCATACCTGTTCAGGCGTTAGAGTATACCTTCGCTGATCTTGTCCTTTTTCCACATCAACCTGAAGACATCGATCTCAACCAACCTCCAGAGACCCGTCCATCTGAAAGTTATGTTATTCAAGCACTGGAGCGCTGTGCTGCTGCCATAGCCCAGGACTGGATGCGCACAAAATATATGGAGGAAAAGCGACGTTACAAGGAGGATATGTGGGTCATCGACTGGTTAAACGGAAGCCATACCACCAAGGAGATTCAGGAGTATCTTTCGGCTGCCGATCCCCGGCTCTGCAAAGCCCAGGCTGCCGTTATTTTATTTGATAGCCATCCAGTCCACAACGACAGTCTCCGACTCCAGAAGCTTTTGATTCAGCGTAATATTGTGGCCCGCTCCATATTTGCCCGAGAGGGCTTCACACTCTACAGCACCGTACTTAACCTTCAAATTATTGTTATCGTAATTGATCCTCAATCAGAAACGCTGCGTAAAAATAAGGTTTGGCACTGCATACAGCAATTAAAACAGCACGAGCAGGAGCAGACCCATCAACTCTTCTCTGGTCTCTTGGGCATTGGTCAGAGCTACTCCGACTTATCCCGTCTGCGGGAGAGTCTGGAATCAGCCAGGGAAACGCTGCGCATCCAGAAGGACATTGGCGTGATGCAGCAGCCTTTCTACAGCAATCTTCACTGTTATCGAATTATCGCGAGTATGAAGCAGAGCGGCAATTTGAATGATTTTATTACCGAATATTTAGGCCCTCTTATCAGATATGACTCAGAGAAAGGCGGCCAGCTGCTCCTTACGCTGAAACAGTACCTGACTCTCTGCTGCTCCAAACAAGAGACAGCCAGTGCGCTGTTTATTGTCAGACAGACGCTGTATCACCGTTTGGACAAAATTGAATCACTTTTGGGAAAAGACTATCTCCTGCCGGAGAAGCGAGTGGCCATGGAGCTTGCGCTATACGCTTACGAGTATATAAACGGACCGCTTTTGTAAGAAGTCTTAGCTTGTCGTAAGACGAGATCGTGTAATAATTCGTGCTGTGTCCTGTAAACGGCAGTGAAGCAGCCCATGTATTGGAATGGATTACGCTCCCCTCCGGGTCTGCAGCTGACGAATCAATATATGACTGAACCACTTGCGACCTGCGGCTGTACCCACATGCTGCTCCACATTCTCCCCCGGGAGATCAGGGTGCTCCCATGTAACATGAGCGCCCTCCAGATGTTCCCGAACCGAGCAGATCCGATACCCCTGTGCCACCAATTGCTCAATCGTGTGCTTCTCTTCCTCAAACGTTTCGCGCTCCGACATCAGCTTCGCCCCCCATTCGATGCAGCCATTGCAGAGAGCTGCTTTCTTGACGGGAGCGGTTCCTGCGCATCGTATTTGCTGCGCTTCACATATTCTCCTGCACCGGATGCCCCGACAAACTGCCGATTCCGTATCACATATTCTCCCCGACACAGCACGGTTACCGGGCAGCCCTGCACCTGCATGCCTTCGAACGCGCTGTAATCCACGTTCATGTGATGGGTTTCTGCCGAAATGACTCTCTTTATGGATGGGTCAAAAATGACGATATCCGCATCCGTACCGACAGCCAGTGTTCCCTTTTGCGGAAATAACCCGAACAGTTTGCTCGCCTTGGTCGAGCACAGATCAACCCACTGATTCAGTGAAATTCGGCCTTTAGCCACTCCCTCCGAGTAGAGAATACTGAGCCGATCCTCAATGACTGGCCCGCCATTCGGAATTTTGCTGAAATCCTGCATACCGAGGTCCTTCTGCCCTTTAAAATTAAACGAGCAGTGGTCCGAGCCGATCGTTTGCAGCTGTCCACTTTTCAACGCATTCCACAGTGCCTCCTGATGTCCCTTCTCCCTTAACGGTGGAGACCAGACATACTTCGCCCCCTCGAAATCGGGTTGATCCATGATGGACTGCTCCAGCGTCAGATACTGTGGACACGTCTCTCCCCAGATTCGATAACCCAGCTCACGCATTCGTGCGATCTGCTCAACCGCTTCCGCGCAAGTGACGTGCACCACGTACAGCTGCGAATCCGCCAGTGCAGCCAAACGGGCGGCACGTCCGGTCGCTTCTCCCTCCAGCATGGAGGGACGAGTCAGCGCATGGTAGATCGGCGCAGTTCGCCCTTCGGCCAGTGCCTGCTTCACAAGCAGGTCAATGACATCTCCATTTTCGGCGTGCACCATGACCAGTGCTCCGTATTCTTTCGCCTTTTGCAGTGTCTGAAAGAGGATCCCATCATCTGCCTGGAACTGGTTTTTGTACGCCATAAATACCTTGAAGGATGACACGCCCTCCTCTTCAATGATCTGCGGGAGCTCCTCCAGCACCTGATCATTCATCTCACCAATCATCAGGTGGAATCCGTAGTCAATGACTGCCTTGCCTCTGGCCTTGTTATGCCATTCCTGCAGCGATTCAGATAAGGGACGGCCCTTCTGGGTCAGACAAAAATCAATGATTGTTGTTGTTCCCCCAAATGCAGCCGCTTGCGTTCCTGTAGCAAAATCATCCGCGGTGACCGTGCCGCCAAACGGCATGTCAAGATGAGTGTGCGGATCAATACCACCTGGTATGACATAACAGCCCGATGCATCAATAACCTCTGTCTGGTCATCCGGCGTTAAGCCTATGCCGATCTGTTCAATTTTTCCCGCCGTAATCAAAAGGTCTGCTTCAAACGTATCCGATGCCGTCACTAATATCCCATTACGAATCAAAGTACGGTTACTCATGAAATCGCCTCCTTGGTTGATTGGTTACGGACGGACTGCAGCACAGCAATCGCCGATTGACGTTCATTCCATGTAACGGGTGCCTGATCCGATGCCAGTTCTACCATCTCGATTGCCCCTTCCACAGGACAGACAATTGAGCACAGATTACAGCCAACGCAGTCCTCCTCCACCACCTCCAGATAAGCGCCTGACGGGTCGGTTAACATGTCAATGCATTGATGGGACGTATCTTCACAAGCAATATGGCATTTGTTGCAGTTGATACAGACATCACGATTGATGCGGGCCACGACCTTGTAATTCAAATCGAGATTGCCCCAATCCGAATATTTGGGTACGGTCCGACCCACCAGCTCCGATACACTGCTGAGTCCCTTTTCGTCCAGATAATCGTTCAGACCGTCAATCATATCCTCCACAATACGGAAGCCATGATGCATGGCCGCCGTACAGACCTGTACCCCCGTTGCACCCATTAGCAAAAATTCCGCGGTATCCCGCCAGTCGGATATACCGCCAATGCCAGATATCGGTACTCCAACCTCGGGATGGCGAGCACACTCCGCTACCATGTTCAGTGCAATAGGCTTCACTGCGGGGCCGCAGTAACCGCCATGCGCTCCCTTGCCACCTACATGCGGCACCGTATTCCACGAATCCAGATCAACTCCAGCTAGAGAATTGATCGTGTTGATGAGCGAGATAGCGTCGGCCCCGCCGCGTACAGCGGCCCGGGCCGTTGCCGTAATATCTGTGATATTCGGCGTTAACTTCACGATGACCGGTGTGGCAGCTACCTCTTTGACCCACATCGTTTGCAGCTCGACCAGATCAGGCTGTTGGCCTGAAGCAGCACCCATGCCGCGTTCAGCCATACCATGTGGGCAGCCAAAGTTCAGCTCCAGACCATCGACCCCGACAGCCTCCACCTTTTTAACGATCTCATGCCACTTCTCCCTCCGCGGCTCAACCATGAGAGAGGCGACGATCGCACGGTCCGGGAAACGCTTCTTGGTCTCGGCAATCTCGCGCAGATTCACTTCCAGCGGACGGTCAGAGATCAACTCGATGTTATTAAAGCCCGCCACACGCTGCCCGCCAAAGTGAACTGCCGCAAAGCGGGAGGAGGTGTTGATAATCGGCTCGCCGAGTGTTTTCCATACCGCACCACCCCAGCCCGCCTCAAACGCACGCTGGACCTGGTATCCCGTATTGGTCGGTGGTGCCGAGGCAAGCCAGAATGGATTAGGCGACTGAATGCCCGCCAGATTAATCGATAAGTCCGCCATATCAATCCCTCCTTGGATAAGAGCTTTATAAGTTCAATGAATTGTGAGTCTCCATCCTAACGATTCCCACAGCGCTTATTTAGCTTGAATACGGCCTTTGAAAATTCTAACGATTCGCAGGAACGCTATTCAGCTGTTTTTGCACGTTTCCAGCCGTATTTCGGCGTTTCGGAATGAAATAAGGCTCGTGAGAATCGTTAGATTTCCCCATGCCCCGTTTTCGCCGTAATAAGCTTTCTGGGGATCGTTAGCCGATCCGGAGCCAATATGAGGTCCCATAGAGATAAGTTTTTGCGAACGTCGTGAGTGTTTACGGAGACCGCCGACATCCGACGTCATTTCAATACACTTGTGTTTTGCACTTGGACCTTATCTCATGCACCTTCCTTACGTCCTCATGACTTTCCTCATGCACGTTCCTCATACACTTCCTTATGCACTCTCCACGGTGCGACCCGGGAGTGCCTTCATGATCGCAGCAGCAGCCAGTTTACCCTGTTGTGCAGCCGAAACCACCATTGCCTCTCCTTGACCCTGACCAAAAACAACATCGCCAGCCGCATACACTTGAGGATGCGAAGTGCGGTACGTATGCGTCTCAACTTCCACAACGCCTCCGTCATGACGCAGCTCAAACGCTTCAATGATTGGCAGCAGCCGATTCTGTCCAATGGCCCGAATGACGGTGTCACATTCAACGGTGAAGGTGGAGCCCTCCACAGCTACAGGCAGCGCCCGTCCGCCGCCAGGCGGTGTTACAAGCTCTATTTTCACACATTCTACGGCACGAACCCGGCCATTCTCATCACCGAGAATACGCTGCGGCATCGTAAACCAACGAAACTCTACACCCTCCTGCTTGGCAAAAGTGTACTCAAACGCATAGGCTGTCATCTGCTGCACCCCGCGCCGATACAACATCTGCACCCGCTCTGCACCCAGCCGCACGGAACAGGTCGCTGCATCCACCGCCGTATTGCCTGCACCAATAACAGCTACGTTCAAGCCATGGAGCGCTGGCGGTACACCTTGCTTGGTCGATTCCACAAGCTCAATGGCATCATACACCCCTTCCAGCGTCTCCCCCTCAATGCCCAGCATCGGAACCGATCCCATGCCACAAGCCAGAATTACAGCCTCGTGCCGCTCCAGGAGCTCCGACGCCGCCATGTCGATGCCAATGCGCACACCATAGCGAATCTGCACGCCCAGCGCTTCCACCTGTTCTACTTCCCACAGCGGAACCTGCTCGGGCAAACGGAAGGATACGATGCCGTAGGTATTCAGCCCGCCGCCTTTTGCCTTGGCTTCATAGATGGTCACTTCATAACCTGCCCTTCCCAGCTCACGTGCTGCCGAGAGTCCGGCAGGTCCTGCACCGACAACAGCAATGCTTCTGCCATTTGCAGGAGCTGCATGGAAAAGAGGTTCATTGCTCTCCCTCGCCCAATCCGTTGCATAACGCTGCAAGTCCCCAATGCGAATCGGCTTTGAAGATTCGTTCAGCACACAAGCACCCTCGCACAGCTCCTCCGTGGGACAGACTCGAGCGCAGCTCGCACCGATTGGATTGGCATCCATGATCGTGCGAGCCGATCCTTTGAGATGCCCGGTTGCTATTTTTTTAATAAAAGAAGGGATATTAATATCGGTGGGGCACGCCTTAATACACGGAGCATCGTAACAATACAAACAGCGGTTGGATTCCTCCATTGCTTCCTTGCCAGTCATTGCCGGTTTCATCTCGACAAAACGAGACTCCCATCCATAATCGGACCCTGCTGCTCCAGAGTGATTCATCAATGTACGCACCTCCTGTAGATTAACGACCTGTATTCACTTTCAGTCAGCCGCACTACAGACTCACCAGCTGCTCATACGTCTCAGGTCTGCGATCCCGATAAAATTGCCACACATTACGCACTTCCCGAATCATCTCCGTATCCATCTCGCCAATAACCACTTCATCCTGGTCCCTGCTGCCTACAGCCACCATGCGTCCCCTCGGGTCCACCAGATACGACTGCCCATAAAATTCACCCATATTCCACGGCGCTTCCACGCCTACACGATTGATTGCCGCTACATAATAACCATTAGCTACTGCATGAGCGGGTTGTTCCAGTTTCCACAAATACTCCGAGGTGCCTGCCACCGTAGCGGACGGATTGAACACAATTTCGGCCCCTGCCAGCCCAAGCAGACGCGCTCCTTCCGGAAAATGGCGATCATAACAGATATACACGCCCACTTTGGCGTAGGCCGTATCAAATACCGGATAACCGAGGTTGCCGGGTTTGAAATAATATTTTTCCCAGAAGCCGTTTGTCCCTTCTCCTGCCTCCACATGGGGAATATGATGCTTGCGATATTTGCCCAGATACGTTCCGTCCGCATCAATGACCGCCGCTGTATTGTAATAGGAAGCAATTCCATCCACCTCGTACACAGGCAAAATAAGGACTACAGCAAGCTCCTTCGCCAGCTCCTGAAAGCGTCTGGTTGTCGGCCCTTCCGGCACCCGCTCTGCCGATGCGTACCATTTGGGTGTTTGTTCTGTGCAAAAGTAAGGTCCGTAGAAAACCTCCTGCAGCCCGATGATCTGCGCCCCTCTCGCCGCTGCCTCACGTACAAGCCTGATGTGCTTCTGAATCGCCGCCTCCTTATGCACTTCAACAGGGGCTTCACCCTCAATGTCATGGGATGCCTGAATCAAACCGATACGAATTACACTCATAACGTCATCACGCCTCCTTTGGTAATATGCACATGCTGCGGATGGTACGGAACAGCACCTCTGTACCCAGCGCAATATCCTCAGGGGAGGAATATTCACTTGGATGATGACTGATGCCATCCTTGCTGCGAACAAAAATCATGCCATAATCGCACACATACGACAGTGCCAATGCATCATGGAACGGGCCGCTCATCAGCTCCGGAAGGGGTAGCTGAATCTCTTCTGCAGCAGAGCGAATGACAGACATGATCGACTCGGCGCAGTATCGAGGCTCACTGTTGGTATCCTCGTTGACGGAATACGTTAGACCATAACGAGAGCTGACCTCGTCCAGCAAAGTCATCAGCTGCGCCTGGAGCCGATTACGGCGCTTCATATCCATATCCCGTAAATCCACCGTAAAGCTAACTTCCTCAGGAATGATATTCCTCGAATCCGGGAACACCCTCAGACTTCCTACCGTACCAACAGTGGGGGCATCCGGGTCCTCACGCACCATATCATCAAAAGCGGCAATCACTTTGGCACTGCCTGCAAGGGCATCATGACGCATAAGCATTGGAACAGAACCCGCATGCCCGGCCATCCCCTTCATCGTTACCGTGAGCCAGAGCGGCCCGGAGATGCCTGTCACCAAACCTACAGGAGCATTCATAGCTTCCAGCACAGGCCCCTGCTCGATATGCAGCTCCAGATAATGCCCGATAGAACCTGGCGAATATGCAGCAGCAGCGAAATCAGCTGGCGAACAGCCGCAGGCCTCCAGTGCCTCCCGCCGAGTCACCCCGTTCTTGTCCTGACGTTCCAGCTCTCCTTCCTCCAGCTGATTCGTAATGCCGCGTGAACCGAACAATCCCTTGTTAAACCGGGCCCCCTCCTCATCACAAAAGGCAATGACCTCAATGGGCATCAGCGGCTGTATGCCTTGCTCAATCAGGGATTGTACAGCCTCCAGCGCACCTAATACACCGATAGCTCCGTCATAACGTCCACCATAAGGCTGGGAGTCGATATGTGAACCGATCATCAGGATCGGCAGAGTTGAATCCATTCCTTCCAGACGACCAATCAGATTGCCAAAAGCATCGATTCGAGTCGAAAGACCCGCCCCTTCCATCCAGGCTCTGACCCGTTTCACCCCCTCCATATCCTCCGGCGTAAGAGCAAGCCTACATACACCTGTATCTGCGATCCTGCCAATCTGCGCGAGCTCCTCAATATGCTGCATCAGCCGCAGCTGATTAATCGATGGGTCGGTTGTTGTCTGCATTCTGCTTCCCTCCTTGCATCAGCTTGTGCGTTTCATATGCTCATCTCATGCTCATCACACTTGATGCCCCCGTCCCCTAATTCTGGTAATCATGCAGACTGCCAAGCGCATTAAACAAGCTGGCTGCGATAAGATCGAGTTCTTCCTCGGTGGTGACAAACGGCGGCGACAGCGTCAAAATATTAGCAAAGCCCGGCACCGTATCTCCATTCTTGCCAATCAATATGCCATCCTGTTTACAATGAGCCAACACCTTCATCACGTTCTCCGCTTTCGCTGGCGAACCGTCCGGCTCAATCAGCTCGATGCCGCAGGCGAATCCGAAGAGACGGATATCACCTACGGGCGGAAGCTGGAGCAGTGGCGCAAGCTTCTCGCCCAGCATGCTGCCCAGCGCCGCTGCCCGGCTAACCAGCTGCTCCCGTTCCAGAATCTCAAGGTTGGCCAGCGCTACCCGGCATGATACCGGGTTACCGCCAAACGTATTCACATGCCGAAAATGACTGTCATCGCCTGGTTCGCGGAATGAATCGTATAAGTCCGATCTTACTGCTGTAGCGGAAAGCGGTGCATACGCACTCGTCATGCCCTTGGCCATCGTAACGATATCCGGCTGCACCCCGTAATTCTGATGGCCGAATTTCTGCCCCGAGCGTCCAAAGCCGCAGATCACCTCATCTACAATGAGCAGCACGCCATATCGCTGGCAGATATCCTGTACGGTACGCATATAATCCGGCGGGGGAACAATCATGCCGCCGCCCGTAATAACCGGCTCCATAATAACGGCAGCCACCGTCTCCGGGCCTTCCCAGCGGATCACCTCTTCATAAATGGCCGCACATTCCAGTCCGCAGCTATCCTTGCTTTTGCCGAACGGACAGCGGTAGCAGTATGGCGGAGGAACATGGGAGAAGCCCACGCCAAGCGGCTCGTATTTGATCTTGCGGGCTGCCTGACCCGTCGCACCAAGTGCCCCCATGGAGTTCCCGTGATATGCCCGGTGACGGGAGATGAACTTGTGACGCGTGGGCTCACCATTCTGATGGTGAAACTGACGGGCTATTTTGAAAGCCACCTCATTCGCGTCCGAGCCGGAGTTGGAGAAAAAAATCCGATACGGCCCTTCGAGCCATTCATTCAGCTTCTCTGCCAGCAAAATGGCGGGTTCATGACTCTGTGTCATTGGAATATAAGCGAGGGTTTTCATCTGTTTATAAGCGCTCTTCGCGATTTCCTCACGTCCGTGCCCTACATTGACACACCATAATCCCGACATCGCATCAAGATAACGCGTGCCCTCCTGATCCGTAATCCAGCTACCCTCTCCGCTAACCGCAATCATCGGATGATCGTTATGAGGTGAGATGTGGTGCCAGACGTACTTGCGATCCTTCTCCAGCCATTCTTCTCTCGTGCCACTCATGGGCTGGGGCTGCTGATTCACAGAACTCATCCGTCTTGCTCCTCTCTGATTGGGTATGAGCATGGCATGGTGCAGTGTTCAATGGTATAAATTATCCTCAATGCACTTGCACTTACTTCACAGCCTCTTCATACACGTTCTTCTCCAGAGCCTCATCCAGATTGGCTGCTTTTTTGATCAATCCATAGTTCAGAGCGATATCGGCTGTGCGGGCAAACGACTCATCCACAAAGCTGCCCACCTGCTTCTCGGTAAAGCCCTCCGGGCGGATCAGCTTTGCAATCTCTGCCAGCATCGTTACCTGATGCTCACGAGTTGTGCTGCCTTCCGTCACATTACTCATGACGATGTCCACCGTCTCATCCTGATGATCAATAGCATAATTCCAGCCTTTCAGGATCGCACGGGTCACTTTGACCGCCATCTCATGATTGCTGTCCACCCAGTCCTTCTTGGCAATCAGCGTATCCTCCAGCATGCCAACTCCGGCATCCTCAATATTGAACACATCCAGATCAGACTCCTTTACGCCGCTTTCGAGCACCACATGATACTCGTTATAGATCGTAGCCGTTGCCACATCCACCTGATCATTGAAAAACTGATCCATCGTAAAGCCCTGCTTGACAAGATTGATATCTTTTTTCGGATCAAGTCCGTTCTTCTCCATAAAAGCAAGCACCTGAAACTGCTGGCTGCCAAACCAGGTGCTGACCTTCTTGCCTTTCACCTGCGCCGGGCTGGTAATTCCTGCAGACTTCTTGGCAATCAGCCGATAACTGCTCTTCTGTGAGATCTGGGCAAGTGAAACGAGGGGCAGACCGTTATCGCGGCTGACCAGCAAACTATCCACTCCTGTAATGCCCACGTCGGCTGCGCCGTTAACTACCTGCTGCTCAATGACGATATCAGGCCCCCCGGGAATAATCTCCGCATCAATGCCTTCCTCTGCAAAAAAACCTTTTTCCTTCGCGGCATAGATTCCGGCAAACTGCGCCTGCGGCACCCATTTGAGCTGAATTTTCACTTTGGTTAATGACGAATTGGCTGCTTCGTTCCCGCCCGAGCTTGCAGCAGCTGGCTGCGATGACGGCTCGGTTGAAGCCGAGCAGGCCGAAAGCAGCAAAATACATAAGACCAGCATCCATAAACCCGGCTTCCACGTTTTGTTCATATACAGAACGACCCCCTGTTTATATATGGAATTTGTTCTTCTAATCCATGAGAATGGCTGCTCAACCATCTGTACGCGTTTGATTCCAGGGAAGCAGTCGTTTCTCCGTGAACACAACCAGCTCATAGAGAACAATGCCAAGCACTGCTGCGATGACGATACAAGCCCAGGCCAGAGGCATGTTAGCCAGTCGAATCTGATCGGAGAGCAAATAACCCAATCCTTGTGAAGCGATAAAGAACTCTCCGACAATCGCTCCGATAATGCTGGTCGACATGTTAATTTTCAATCCCGCAAAGAAAGAAGGCAGGGCATGAGGCAGTCTGAGTTTCCAAAAAAATTGCCTGCGGCTCGCAGCCAGACTATTCAGCAATTCGCCATACTGCGACTGGATCGACGTGAGTCCCTTGAACAGGCTGAACGCCATTGCCGCCATCGTAATAACCGACACCACAGCGATGCGGGACCAGATGCCGTCTCCGAACCAATTGTTCATGATTGGAGCCAGAGCCACAATCGGAACAGCATTGAGCGCAGACAACACAGTGACTGCTGCCCTGCCGCTGTTCGGAAAAAATGACGCTCCTGTGGCAGCCAGCACCCCAAGAAGCGAGCCAATCAGAAAGCCGCCCAGCATCTCGGTTCCGCTGTAAACGGCATAACGGAGCAGCATCTCCGCATTGTCGCGAATGGACAACACAATCGCGGAAGGGACAGGAAGCTGATAAACTTCCAGTGACAGCAGGACGTGAAAGAAGCGCAGCTGCCACAAGGTCAGAAATGCGGCTCCTGCCAACCATGGCAGCAAAGTACGGAAGAGGATGCTGAGCTTGATTCCATAGCCCTCTGTATCCTTCCGAGATCCGTCGATAGGAATAGCCGCATTTGCAGCCTGAACCGACTTTATTCTCACGGGATGCATCATACCCGCTGCGGCTTCAGCAGTTACTCCGGTGCCGGATGCTGTTCCCTCCTCACCTTTTCGTGGCAGTACAGTGCCTTCACTCATGCCGACCCGCCTCCCGTTGACCTGAATTCAGGCTGCCATGGTGTAAGCCAGCGTTCAATCAGGCTGATGAAAAGATAAGAGATCATGCCGATGCCCATGCTAAGCATGATGGTGGCCCAGAACATACCGACTTGTGCATGACCGTAGTACAGTGAACTGACCATCAGTACGCCGAGCCCGTCCGGCGCGCCCATCAACTCCACGACGATCGAGGAGGTCACCGCGAGCGGTGCTGCAATTTTCAAGCCGGAAAACAGCCCTGGCAGCGCCGAAGGGATCAAACATTTCGTGTAATGTGCAGTCCGCGAGGCACCACTCGCCAGCATGAGCTCCAGATGTTCACGGGAGGCACTCTTTAAACCTTTTAACGTATGGATAATAATCGGAAAAAAAGTGACGTAAGCCGCCATCAGAATACGCGCCCAGGCAGCGTTATGAATAATGCCGTAAACAATCGGCGCCAGTCCGATGACCGGGATCATCTGCGAAGATACAACATAAGGGGACAGTGTTCGCTCTAACCAGCCAGCGGCACTCATGAGCAGAGCCAGAAGCAGACCCAGTAACGCTCCTCCAGCGAAACCAAGAGCCGCATTCCCAAAAGTTACTGCGCCCTGTTCTGCCAGCGTGCCTGAATACCGAATAAACGCCTCAAGGACCTGATGAAGATACGGCAGACGGGAAGCAGCCTGCTGAGGAGACATGAACAAATGTAATACCCAGGCTATGCCTTCCCAAAATATAAAAAAAGCACTAATCCAGATCATCATCCAGACACGATAGCCCGGTTTACCCAAACGAAGAAACATTGGATGGATCACGCTCCCTCTGAAAACAGCTGCGAATCGTTGTGATCATCTGATAAAAGGCTTCCGTCTCCCTCAGCTCGCTCTGTCGTTCGGCAGGCAGATGCACGTCATGGATGGAATGCACTTGGCCCGGATGGGCAGAGAGAACAATAATGCGGTCGGATAAAAAAATCGCTTCGGGGATGCTATGGGTGACAAAGAGGAAGGTTTTGCCCGTAGAGCGTTTGATGTCCAACAGCTCCAGCTGCAGCTTTTCCTTGGTGAACTCATCGAGGGCCGAGAAAGGCTCATCCATCAGCAGCAGCGGCGGATCAAGGGCAAGCGCACGTGCGATGGATACACGCTGCTGCATCCCGCCACTAAGCTGCCATGGGTAATGATCCGCGAATCGGGTCAGCCCGACCATTTCCAGCAGTTCACCGCTAATGCGTCGGCACTCCTTCCGTGGGGTACCCAGCAGTTCCATGGGCAGTTCTACATTACGGCGCACGGTACGCCATTCGAAAAGAGCCGGAGTCTGGAAAACGATGCCGAATTGCCTTTGCATTCTTGCTCGCTTCGGCTCCTGCCCTGCAAGCCGAATGCTGCCCGTTGTTGGCTGAAGCAGATCGGCCACTAATCGGAGCAGCGTTGATTTGCCGCAGCCCGAAGGCCCTAATAAAGAGACAAATTCATTGGAATGCACATGAAACGTCACATCGGATAAGGCCGTCACTTGCTGACTCCCGCTGCCAAATACAACGGAGACATGATCCACATCTATGAGCTTGTTTGCGGACGGAATGACGGCTTGGTGGATGGGAGCTGGAGATTGAGAGGTCATAGGCATTCTCCTTTGCGGTATGAGAAGTATTGATACAATTCAGGAGCAAGTGGCAGGTTAAGCTACACGGAAGTAACAGACTTTAGCTTGTTAGGTACTACTATATCGTGTTGGGCAAAAAATACATTATACAAACTGTTTGGAAAATAGGCTGATCCATGTGACATAGTGTAAAACGAGCTTGATTCCGATTCCATTTTCCGTACATTTACTGTAACGTTAAATAACATAAATCTTCCATTCATCAGATATACCTTCTCAACCTATCCCCTCTGTAATCTGCGTATATTCATTTGTATTAATTGATCAAATATTCGGAAAATTTGACATAACCCCTCGTAATCACATGTGATTTCATGTATAACGTTGGATATAGACAGAGAATAGTTCGTAAGCAAGCGTCGGTACTGCTGTAACACCAGGCCTCAATCAAGTTTGAAATCATTGAAAACAAAGCTGTTCAAGGGCTGTTCAAATCCAGATATCGGGGTGGTCATGATGTTTGATTGGCTGGGATGGAAAAAAGGCTTGCCGCTGTGGTGGTCTTATCGGTTGAATGCACACCGTACACATGATGTGGAGCAGATTTTTGAAGGGATTGCCGAAACCAGAAGGCAGTTAATGATGGATTGGGCGAGTGATCAGTGGAACCATCTGGACCGCTTGCTGCATCAGATGGAATCGGTCAGACCCCAGGACGTGAAGCCAGGATCGCCACAGGAAGAGAAGTTGAAAAGTTTGTTTAAAGCGAGTTATGCACGATCACAGGATAGCACTGAATTGTTTATACTGAACGAGCAGCATCAGGTCATATTTTCTACATATCAGAAACATATTGGACAACGTTACACCACTCATGAAAATGCTTCTTTCGAACGTGGCCTAAACCACGTAATAACTGGTGCACCCGGCCAAAAATGCTTGTATGGCCCTTATGCTGATCCACTTACACTGGAGATTGGGCCACGCTCGTCCACATTTCATGACGCCATTACGCTGATGTTCATTGCTCCGATTGTTCATCAAGGCAAATATGCAGGAGCTTTGTGCAGCCGTATTCCCGGTGATGTGCTTGGTGATCTCATTCAGCGTGAGTCAGGACATATCTACCCGGACTCCGGCGATAACTATCTGTTTATGGCTGAATCTGTCCTGCGGCCTGAACTGCAGCCAGGAACAGCCTTGTCCCGAAGCCGGTTCGAGGATCGAACGTTTACCCATGGTGAAAATCTGAAGGATGGCGTAACGACCGACTGGGGCATGGTGTCTGTGCAGGCACATACAGAGCTTGAATTGATGTTCACCGATCCGTCCACAGGACAATTACATCCTGGCGTATCGAAAACGATTCAGAACGGCTCGAATCTGTTTGTTGCCTATCCCGGGTACTCGGACTATCGCCATATCCCTGTTATCGGTAAAGGCATCACCTTTCAGCTTCCGCACTGCCCGGATCGCTGGGGTATGATGTGCGAGGGCGATCTGGAGGAAGTGTACCGCATCCGCAGTATCGGGTGGCGACAATCGAAACAGCATGGCATTTATATTATTTTCTCGGCAATTCTTGCAGCTGCCTTGATTTTTGCCCTGACAGGCAGCGGCTGGAGTGCCGCTGCGATTGCCGGTTTTAATGTTATATTTGGATTCTTTGGCGCATGGCAGCTTCATCGTAAACAATACAGCCGCGTGCACGAAGACCTGGGACGCCTGAGCCAATTCATCCGCATTAATGCGGAGGGCAAGGGAGATCTGACACAGCGTCTGGACACGAATTCCTTTGCCCAGGATGAATCCGGCGAGTTGGCCAAATGGATCAATAACATGATTGATTCGCTCGAAAGCATCATGCTCAAAGTCCAGCGGGCTACGGAGGATGTCATGGATAATCAGTATCTGATGCGCAATTCCACCGAGACAACGCAGGTAACTACAGATCGTGTGAATCTCAAGCTTGGCTCCATGATTCAAGCCATCCGCACCCAGTTGCAGGATCTGGATCAAGCGAAGCAAGCCGCAGACCATATGCGACTGACGCTGCAGCAACTGGAGATGTCGGCTAATGAACAGATCGGCGTGGCCAGACAGGAAGTGGACCGCATCGGTGACAAAATGATTCAAATCTCCGGCGCGGTATCCGATACCAACCAGACGATTCTGTCTTTTCTCGGCACCATGAAGGAAATCTATCGCGCTTTGGCGGTCATTGATGAAATATCTGCACAGACAAATCTGCTTGCATTGAATGCAACGATTGAGGCTGCTCGTGTGGGAGAGCATGGTCGCGGATTCTCCGTCGTCGCCGATGAGATTCGCAAGCTGGCGGACGTCTCCCGCTCTTCCACAGAGGACATACATCACATACTGGATCGAATCTCGGTTGCGGCAAGTGCAGCTTCCAAGCAAATTACCGAGGGAGATCAAGTGCTTGCGGAAGGCACCAGTCTCGTTCAGGCAGCCTCCGAGCTTCTCCAGAAAGCCACAGCCGAAGAAGCAGAGCGTACACAAGTGGTGGATCAGGTCGTATTTCTAATGGAGAATATTGCTGCGATCAGTCACCAGAATCGGGCCACCTCAGCCGAGGTGGAAGCCGAGATGATGGCGTTGATTCGGGATATGATGAAAGTGCAGCAATCCTCTCATGATGTGGAGGCCATCACGATCTTCCTGCAGCAAGTGGTTGGACAGTTCCAGCTGAACCAGCCTGCCTGAATTGCTGTCACCGGACGTCATCATTGACGCGGATTGGAGAAATAGCTAAAATTTGATGCAACTGTTGCTTTCGTAATTGTCGTATCATTTATTATAGAAGATATCCAATCTGAACGTTGAAAGGGTGGTCTGCATGGAACTGCTTCAGGATTCATTTGGCCGAATACATGACTACATCCGTATTTCCGTTACGGACCGCTGCAATCTGCGCTGCGTTTACTGCATGCCCGCGGAAGGCATGGAGTTTGCTCCACATGATGAAATTATGAGTTATGAAGAGATTGCGGAAGTGCTGAAAGTGCTCGCCCCCATGGGCATGCGCAAGGTTCGGCTCACCGGCGGGGAGCCGCTGGTGCGTAAAGACCTGCACAAACTTGTAGGCATGATCTCCGCGATCGACGGCATTGAAGATATTGCTCTGACGACCAATGCGCTACTGCTGGACAAACAGGCACAAGCGTTGAAGGATGCAGGCTTGAATCGTATCAATATCAGTCTCGACTCGCTGCATGCCGACCGCTTCTCCATGATTACACGTGGTGGAGATGTGAATAAGGTGTTAAAAGGCATTGAAGCAGCTACGGCTGTCGGACTTGCACCGATCAAGCTGAATGTCGTGCTTATGAAGGGCATTAATGATGATGAAATCAAGGATTTCATTGCCATGACGATGGATCAGCCGCTGCATGTGCGATTTATTGAATACATGCCCATCGGACACGCCTCCGATTCCTGGCGCAAATCGTATTTGCCGCTGGAGGCCGTAACAGATGTGTGCGCAGAAGCTGGCTGGACGGTGGAGAACACCGAAGGCCCTGCCGGGAACGGTCCATCTCGCAACATGAGAATCAAGGGCTCCCAAGGTACTTTTGGCCTGATCCATCCGGTAAGCGATCACTTTTGTGACAACTGCAACCGGCTGAGGCTGACCGCTGATGGACATATCAAAGCCTGCCTCTACTGGTCGGATGAGTATAATGTTCGCCGCTTCGTGGATGATCCCGATGCCATGGCGGCACTCTTCCTCAAGGCGCTGGGTACGAAACCGAAGAATCATGAAATGGCTCTGGCCCTAGAGAAAAAAATGCAGTCACATACCCCAACCGTGCGGCGTATGTCACAGATCGGCGGATAAAAAAAGAAGGGTTCTCTATATTCGAACGGTAGAAATGTCAGCTGTCCCCAACAGCTCGAGCTGCTGCTTCAAAAACTTAGGAAACAGACTAAAACAGACGAGAATACCACGTTCCCGTCTGTTTTTTTGGCGTTTCTCCCCTTTTAAGGTCAGATATTGCTTGCTCTCTATGAGCAGACATCGATGCACTGCTGCACTAGGATTCAAACGTTTTCAAAAAATATAGTAGACATTATGGTCTGATGGAGTCTAAAATTCAATAATCGTTCTGACGATGTATTATATACGCCCATATGATAAATACACATACACTATAGGAGCTGACCTTATTGAACATTGTAGAAGCACTCGTTGCAGCAAGTCCTTATTTCAAAATTATGTTAAAGGAACACGATATTATGATTGCCGTAACCGATACGGAGAAGTTCTGGTATTACGTTCCCAGCAACGAGCTTGATCTTGGCATCAAAGCCGGTGACCCCATCTCTCTTGAGGACCCTACACTGCGCCGTGCATTAGTGAACGGTGAAACTTCGGCCAATCGAATTGACGCCAAATTCTACGGTACAGCGATCAATTCGGCGGCTACGCCGCTGTATGATGAACATGGAAAGATTGCAGGTACACTTGCTATTGGATTTTCTCTTCAGAATGAAGAAAAGCTGGAGCACTTTACCGAACTGATTACCGGTATCAGTGGCAGATTAACCGATATGGTGCAGACCGTAGCAGCACAGTCCGAGCAGTTAACAGCATCATCCACACAGATTCTGGACAATACCCGTATAGCGGTGCAAAATTCTGGCGAGGTTAACAAGGTCGCCGGATTTATCCGCGAGATTTCAGAACAGACGAATCTGCTCGGTCTGAATGCTGCCATTGAAGCTGCACGAGCTGGCGAGGCAGGCGCAGGCTTCGGTGTCGTGGCAGCCGAGGTACGCAAACTGTCTACTGGAACCAAGGAAGCTACGGTCAACATTGAACGTTCACTCAAGGATGTGCAGACCTCCATTCGTCAGATGGAACAGGAAATCACCTCCATAGCCCAGTCCAGTAATGAACAGGCCGAGCTGGTAACCGAGTTCAGTGAAGTCATTGATCATCTGAATGAAGTGAGCCGTGACCTTAAACTGTTCATTGAATCCATGCTGTTGAAAGCGGAATAAACCCAGCCGCCTGTTCGTCTATGAAGCAAAGAGCTTCCAGCACATCATCAGCGCGAGTCCCACCATAATAAGCGCGGATAAACGGTTCAGTGCGTGCCGAACCCGTCCAGTGTTATCATTGCTGCCAACCAGCCTGCCTGCACCTGCAAGTCCCAGAAACCATACCCAGGATACAGCTGCTGTTGTTAAGGCAAAACAGACACGTTCCATCCCTTTATACTGAAGTGAGCTGGTGCCAATCACAGCCACCGTATCCAGCAAGGCATGAGGGTTGAGCAGGGAAACCGAAGCAGCAAATGTAATTTGACGCAATGCAGACATGGCCTTCGGGGCTTCTTCCCTGGAAGCAGATGACTTCCACAGTCCCCTAGCCATATAGAGTAGAAACAGACTGCCTGCCCCATATAAAGTATTGGTCAGCATCGGCCATTGTAACAAAACAAGGGACAAGCCTCCCACAGCTGCACCAATCAGCAATGTATCACTAATGCTTGCTGTAACAACAGCAGGCATTGCATGCAGATATTTCTTCTGACTCAGCCCTTGATTAAAAATAAATACATTTTGGACACCCAGCGGCAGAATCAGGCCAAAGGCCAGCACCACTGCGTGGATCATGACTTCCATTCCTTCTCATCCCCCTTATCTGTGTCTTCAGAGTAGATGAGACGCAGTCACATGTAACCAGCCACTTGGATGGTAAAGAACCCAACCAAATGATATAGTGTACGGTACGTAAGACATTGGAGGTGAACCTTCCTGATGGGACGTAGCCCTGTTGATCGTTCTTCCAGCATCAGCTGGAAGCCAGACCCTGCACTTGATCTGCCTATGTATCGTCAGATTGAAGCCTATATTCGTCAGAAGATCGCCACAGGGGAATGGTCTGCCGGATATCGCCTTCCTTCTCAGCGAACGCTGGCGGCAGCCATGGGAGTAAACCGAAGTACACTGGTGACTGCCCTGGATAATCTTGCCGCAACAGGGATGATTGAAGGCCGCCACGGTGGTGGGACCTATGTCTCCGGTTCAGGCTGGCACAGCCTTGCGCATACATCACTGCCCAATTGGAGCGAAGCTGCACAGGAGGGCTGGTATTATCCGAATCTGCCTGAGATACAGCAGATTAATCAGGCCGAATTCCGTCCAGGCATTATTCGGCTGGGCACAGGCGAGCTTGCACCTGAGCTCATGCCCAGTGCAGCATTCAACGAAATTCTTCAGAACTTGTCCAGCCGTACCCGGACCCTTAATTATATTGAACCTCAAGGCAGCCTCGAGCTTCGCGAGGCCTTGGCCCTGCACTTGCAAACCAGCGGCATCCAGGCATCGCCGGATTCCATCCTGATTGTATCTGGCTCGCTGCAGGCACTGCATCTGATCTCGGTAGGACTCCTGCCGCGTGGTTCAGCCGTGCTGCTGGAGAAACCCTCGTATCTCTATTCGATTCATGCCTTTCAATCCGCCGGTTTGAAACTGAACGGTATTCCTATGAATGAGGAGGGACTCGATCTCGAGTATCTGGATCGAGCCATCCAGACCGTGAAAAGGGTACGCAGCGAGAACGGGGACGAATCTTTTCCACTGTTGTACACGATCCCAAGCTTCCACAACCCTACAGGGGGTGTAATGAGCAGAGAGCGCCGGGAACAATTAATGTCACTTGCCCGCATCTCCGGCATCTCCATTCTGGAGGATGCTGCTTATCAGGAGCTGTGGCTGGAGCATCCTCCCCCGCCCTCGCTCAAAGCAAACGACCTGGAAGGCCGGGTGCTGCATATGGGCACGCTCTCCAAAGCAGTCAGCCCCGGACTTCGTCTTGGCTGGCTTGTCGGCCCTGTGCCCGTCATTCGCAGACTTGCCGATATCAAAATGCAGACGGATTATGGCACCAGTTCACTAGCTCAGGAAGCAGCGGCATCATGGTTTTCTGACGGGCACCATGCAAGCCACATGGAGCAACTTCGCCCTGAACTTCGTAAACGCAAAGCGTTCATGCTGACGTTATTGCAGCAGCACTTCCACGACATTGCCGATTGGACAACACCGGAAGGCGGCTTCTATATCTGGCTGCGTTTCTCAGCGGAACCGTTATCCATAAGGCGATTATTCCATGACTGTCTGGAGGAAGATGTGCTGATTCACCCGGGTTACCTGTATGACCGGCTTGATGCGAAGCATATCCGCCTCTCGTATGCCTATGCTTCCTTAGATGAGATGGAGCGTGGATTAATCCTTCTTGCGCAAGCGGCGCGCAGGCTGCTGCTGAATCAACCTTAAAACAGCCTTGAACTGAAGGAGCATATCCCCGGTTCAAGGCTGTTAGCATACTGTGAGTTACATTGGAATACCAAATATAAGTTCGTTAACCTTTTACCGCACCCTCCGCAATGCCCTCCATAATGAATTTCTGGAAGAACGCGTAGATCAGAATGACTGGAATCGCCGTCAGAACGAGAGAAGAGAGAATTAAAGGCCACTCCTTGTTGTACTCGCCAAACAGCATGTTCGTGGACAGAATTAACGTATATCTGTTCACATCGGTCAGCATGAGCAGCGGCAGCAGGAAATCGTTCCAGATCCACAGGAAGTCCAGAATTGCAATCGTCACGGTGATTGGCAGCAGCAGCGGGAAAATGATCCGGAAGAACGTCTGGAATTCGTTACAGCCATCAATCTGAGCTGATTCTTCCAATTCACGCGGAATGGACTTCACAAACCCGTGATAGAGGAAGATTGCCATATTTACACCAAGTCCAATATAGATCAAAGCCAGTCCGTATGTGCTGCCCTGTACCCCCATGCCCTTCGCCACTCGCGTCAGCGGGATCATAATAGAATGGAAAGGCACCAGCATGGATGCAACAAACATAAAGAAGATCAGGTTGCTTAATCGACCGGAAGTCCGTGACAGCTTGTAACCCGCCAGAGAAGCGCAGAATACAATTCCCCCGATGCCCAGAATGGACACAATGGCCGAGTTGAGCGAGCTGCCGAGCAGATTGATTTTGTTAAAAGCATCGGTATAGTTCTCCCAGTGCAGTGTTGTCGGAAGAGCGATAAAGGATTGGAACATCTCGCCCTGTGTCTTGAACGAGTTTACCACGGCCATATAGATCGGCAGCATGGCAACCATGGAGCCAAGGATCAGGAACAGTCGAATCAGAACGTTATTTATCCGCCGCATCCTCATGCTTCCACCTCTTTTCTCTTCATGACGGTGATCTGAATGAGTGTAAAGATGAGAACGATGATAAACAGTACAACCGATTTGGCACTTGCGTAACCATACCTGAAGTTGTTGGAGAAGGCCTCTTCATAAATATTCATCGTGATAACTTGAGTCGCCCGGCCAGGTCCGCCGCCTGTCAAACCATAAACCACCTCGAACACTTTAAATGCACCATTCAGCGTCAGAAAGAAACAGATGGTAATGGCATGTGTAATCATTGGCAGGACCACGTTGCGCAGCACTTGAAAAGCGTTGGCTCCGTCAATCACGGCGGCCTCCTTTAGGCTCTGTGGCACGCCTTGCAGCGCTGCCAGATAAATGATCATCATGTAGCCCACACCGTTCCAGAGCGACACGATCAGTATCGAGTAGAAGGAAAACTTCGGATCACCAAGCCATTGCTGGTCGAGAAAAGAAACGGCCAGCTTCTCCGCCAGCTGTGGCAGCACCTGTGAAAAGATAAACGTCCACATAAATGCACTGATGATGGTACTGATCATGTTCGGCATGAAGAACAGCGTTCTAAAAAGGCCTTTACTGCGTGTACGTGTCTCGATGAACACCGCGAGCAGCAGCGCAATGACGTTCTGCAGAACAAGCATAAACACAACATATTTCAGTGTAAACCACAGAGAATTCAGAAAGTCGGGGTCTTCCTTGAACAATTCCACGAAGTTTCCCAGTCCGATAAAGCTGTAGTCACGATTCAACCCGTTCCAGTCGGTCAAGCTGTAGAACATGCCGCTAAAGGTTGGGTACAACAGGAATATTGCATAGATTACAAAGGCTGGCGCTGTAAACGCTAGCAGTGAAAGGTACTTTTTGAACACACTCGTAGCCATAACTTCTCCCCCTTTATACACAGCGGATGAAGGGAACGGGGGAACGAAGATCGTTCAGCCAGCCGTTTCATCTGCCTAGAGACTGCGACGAAATAAAGCACCGCTTGTTTGCCGACAAAGCTCCCGGGTACCGCTCGGGGTACCCGGGAGACTTTATCGACAAATGCGGGTACCGATTTTCTCACGGGTCTTATTTGTTTACTTTATTGTAGGACTTCCACGCCTTGTCGAGTGCATCAATGACCTGCTGTTGATTCAGCTGTCCGGAGTAGTACCCTTGCAGCGCTTTACCAGACTCATCCTTAACGGCTTGAGGGATCGTTGGATCTTGATAAGCTTTGCCTTCGTTCACATATTTCAGTGCATCGTCTACCCACGGGAAGCTCTTGAACGTATGCACTTTGGCCACCGGATTGAACTTGAGCGCTTCGTAGAATGCGCTTGAATCCTTGTCATCCAGGATGTAGTTCACGAAATCGAGTGCAACTTCTTTATTTTTACTTGTAGAGGATACAGCCAGTGAAGTAGACGTACTCAGGTTGATTTTGGTATCGTCCGGGTTGTCGTTCAGCGGCATTGGAGCTACACCGAAATTGATGTCCGGATTGGACTTCAGAATGGTCTCTGCGTACCAAGGTCCTTGAATCCACATCGCAGCTTTGCCAGTTGCGTAAGCCGCTGCGCCGTCATCGGCTCCCACTTCAAGCGCTTTGTCCGTTCCGTTGGCATTCACGAGATCAAATACATCGAACAATGCCTTCATATCCGAGAAGGAAGCTTCGTCCTTGTTCATTTTCTCTACGAAATCCTTGTGCTCCGTCTGTGTCAGTGCCCCTACAGTCAGCGGCAGGAACAGCTGCGGAACCCAGGCCTCTTTGTAAGACAGCTCAAACGGTGTGATTCCGGCAGCCTTCAGCTTCTCTACAACCGCTTTCATTTCTGTCAATGTTGTTGGAACCTCAAGTCCTTGCTCCTTGAAAATATCCTTGTTGTACAGATACCCCCATGATAAGGTTTCCAGCGGAACAGCAACGATTTTGCCGCTTGCATCCGTTACGGATGGTTTCACTGAATCGAGAAGTTTATCTACGAAAGGCTGATCCGACAGGTCTTCCAGATATCCGGCTTTGCTGAATGGAGGAATCTCGTTCACCGCATGCAGAGCGAATACGTCCGGTGCGTCATTGGAGGCCAGTCTTGTTTTCAAAATCTGAGGTGCATTATCTGCCGGCGGCATCTCCAGCTGCACATTCACCTCGATATTTTTGTCCGCTTTTTCCTTGGCTTTGAACTGTTCTATATATTTATCATAATGTTCCTTGAGCCTTGGCTGAGCGATGAATACTTTGAGGTTCACTGTGCTGCCTGCTGCAACTTCTTTTTGTTCATTGTCCGTTCCTGCATTCGAGCCACAGCCCGCCAGCAGAACGCTAACCAGTGCCGCACTTACAACGCTTTTCCATACTTTCATCTCTTATGACCTCCCGGTATGACTGGTTTGTCTTTCATAGGCTCATTATATATCGCAGAATGTAAGCGCTTCATTGGACAAAATTAGACTCTTCCATTGGATTATTTTAAACCTTAATCCAATCATAATCCCCCGAATAATCATTCGGGGGATGGATTAAACTCCTTATGCTGACCTTTGCGCATCTCTCCAGGCGACACACCAAAATGCTTTTTGAACACCCGATAAAAATACGACACATCCTCATATCCTGTCATCTCCGCGATATGTTTGAAGGGAATCTGCTCATCCATCACCCATTCTCTCGCTTTGGTCATTCGAAGCTGCACCACATAATCGGTCACGTTGACGTCATACTCTTTCTTGAATGCTTTGCTCAAATATTCTTTGCTGACAAAGAAGATCTGGGCAAGCTGCTCCAGTGTGATCATCTCCATGCAGTGCTGCTCCATGTACTGCTTTACTTCTTCCAGGTTCAGCTTGTTCTTATATTTGCGCTGTGCAATTAATTGCTCCAGTGCTTGCTCATACGCCTTGGTGATCCATTCTACTGTCTCCCGGATGGATGTGAGCGCTGCTGCTGGCGGAATGGCTGCCTCCTCCAGCCGATCCGACAGTCCATTGGATATACACAGCTCATTCAACAGATTTTGCAGCTCATAGGCAACCCGTCCAAGCTGGCGGGGTCTGCGAAGCTCACTTCGCTCCAGCTTCTGCTCCAGCTGCTGAAACCATTCGCGCAGGCTTGGCAGATTCAGATCGTTAAAGCGCAGACGTGCCTGCTGCTGGAACAGAGAGAACTCGGCCGCAAAGGAAGCCGGATAGGCTTCCCAGGCATCCGGTGCCGAGGCTGCGTTGGCCAGTTCGCGCGTGCATTTGGCTAACGCAGCATTCAGTTCTTCCGGATTTACCGGCTTGAGCAGATAATCTGCTGCACGATACCGCAGCGCATTTTTGGCATAATTAAAATCGTCATACCCGCTCACCACAATAACCTTAATCTCGGGATACTGACTGCTGAGTAGTTGTAACAAGGCTACACCGTCTGCCCCGGGCATGCGCATATCCGTAATTATGAGCTGAGGCTGATGCTCCTTCACCATCTGGATGGCCTGCTCTCCGTCCTCTGCTTCGCCACAAACACTTATGCCCAGCTCGTCCCATTCTCCAAGGTTACGTAGAATATCCCGATTCCACGGCTCATCGTCCACCAGCAGCACTTTATATAACTCCTTATTCACTAGGAATCGCCTCCTGTTTTGCAGGGGATACGTACAATCACTCTGGTCCCCTGTCCATATTCACTCTCCATACGAATACCGTAATCCGCTCCAAAATGCATCACCATCCGTGACGCTGCATTCAGCAGCCCAATGCTTGTGCCTGAGCTCCAGACCCGATCGGTTTGCCGCTTGATGCGCTCCAGTCTGGACTGCATCTCGGTTAGCTTCTCAGGCTCAATCCCCACACCATTATCACAGATTTGAATGGTCACGACACCCTCCGGATCAGCATCGACTTCAATGCCCAATTTCCACTCCCCCGGTTTGTTCTCCAGCCCATGCAGAAATGCATTCTCCACAATAGGCTGCAGCGACAGCTTGGGTATATAACACTCTCGAATCTCTCCGTGAATCTCCAGCTTGTATTCAAGCCGGCTCGCAAAACGCTGCTTCTGAATCAGCATATAATGCTCAAGCTGGTCCAGCTCCGATTGCAGCGGCACAAGACCGTCGGGTGCCCGCACAATGTAACGGAACATCTCGCTCAAAGCGCGAATGACCTTATAGCTGTCAGCCGGCTTCTGCGAATAAACCATGCCGCCGATCATCTGCAGTGTATTTTGCAAAAAATGGGGGTGTATCTGGGATTGCAGTGCTTTGAGTTCAGCGGTCTGTTTCTCCAGGTTCATCATATAGTTGTCCCGAATATGTTCCCGGATACGGCTTGCCATACCGTGCAGGTTTTTCTCCAGCAGGCCAATCTCATCCACCCTGCCGCTGCGCTCCACCTTGCGATCCTTGATGAGCTGGATACCCTTCATGGCGTTCGCCAGCCTGACGATCGGTTTGGAGGTACGCCATGCGACCAGCGCTGCCAAAGCGACAGATACCACGGCAGCCATGCCGCCCACAACAAGTCCATATTTCATCGTTTCCAGCGCACTCTCGTTAATGACATGATCCGGTACAATTTTGATCACACGCAGCCCAGACGGCTCAATATCGTGATAAAAAATATATTCCTTGGCTGTACGTATAAACCCAGCATTATCCTTCGTTTCCGCCAGCAGCTTCAAAGCCTCATCCGATGGCTGAATGGACGGGTTTGGCTGATATATCGGATGTCCCAGGTTATCTCCGATATATACGGTATAATCCCCCCTGCTATCGAGCAGCTCCAGCGTCTGATTGAACTCGGCCCATTTGATCTCCAGACTGATCGCTCCGATCTGGGCCTGATCCTCAAAACGATTCATGCTGCGGGTCATATGAAATTTGGACGAATCCTTAGGATCATTCCTGATGGTAAAATCCCTGTGCTCTGTAAAAAGCTCTTGATATGCTTCCGGGATATCCGTCACTCTCTGAATACGGTAATCCATAGAATTGAAGGTGAACAGCGTGTCCTGCTCCTTCAGGTATAATTCCACCCCGAATACATAATTGCCAGCAGAATAGTATACACTGTTGAGCATATTGAACACGGCCTTCTGTTCATCAAAACGGCTGAAGGCAGGCGCCTCCTGAGTGAGAGCAAGATACTGATGCAACTCATCGCTAATCTGAATGGAATAAATAATATTATTCATGCGGGTAAACTGCTCTCCCAGATAAACCGAGGCCCAGTTCATGTTCACCCGGTTCGTATCCTTGATCTCGGCTTCCATAGAGGAACGTGCATTCTCGGCAGCGACAGCAGTGATGACGATGACCGGCAGCACAGCAACCAATGTCATTGTGAGTATCAGTTTATTGCGAATGCTGCGCTTGAAGGGATCGGTCAACCTGCGGTATAGTTCTTTAAACACAGTGCATCCACTCCTGAGCTAAAATAACACAAACGCCCCAGCATCAAAGCTGAAGGCGCTATGGTCTTGTTATTCTTTTCGGAAAATAAAAGCAATTTTTAAAATCTATTTATATTAAATAAAGTTTTTACACAGTCCACTCCGATGACAGAATAACCTGGAGAGTAGCTATTTATTATCCCCTAGTTCTGCTCGATAATGCATACACCCCACCGCTCCAGCTCAAGCTTCTGATCTGCCGCCACCGAATCTCCAGATAACAGCTCTGTCCCTGCTCCGTGCGGATTATTGAAGGAAACTGGCTCATCCGAATAGTTGAAGTAATAACGGATGGTATGTCCCAGATCATTCACACCTGTCTTGACAATGAGCGGAAAAGCAAGCTCCTGATCTGCTCCCCACACCCCTGCTTCCTTCATCACACGCTCCAGCACCTTGCGAATGACGGCAGCGCTAGTATAACAGCCGACATATGTCGCTTTGCCTTTGCCATAGCTGTTTTGCGTGATTGCGGCATATTCTCCCCAGTGCGGATGATCATACCACGCGAGCACCTCCGCAGTCGTCGGTGTGATCAGCTCCATCCAGGTATGCACCTGATTATGCTCCTCACCTACGCCAAACGGATCATCCCGCAGCGCAACATGCTTCGGCTCGACAAACAGGTTATAGCTGATACCGCATGCCTCGCTGATCAGTCCCGGCTGACGTGTCGAGCGCACTTTAATGTGCTCATTAGCAAAACCGCTTTTGAACGAGTAAACGATATGTCCGCCACCCTGCACGAATTGATTCAATTTTTCCAGAAGTGCGTCCGAAGCTGCATACAGGGCCGGCACCACAAGCACATCATAACCCTCATAGCTTTCCACGGAAGGGTCAATGAGGTCACAGCCAATGTTCATTTTATAGAGCTCATCATACATCCAGCGCACAACGTCGTTATAATTTTTGTCACTGGTGAAGTTGAAGCCAAACCACTTGATGGACGTCAACGCCTCATTGCTAAACAGCACAGCAACACGATTCGTCTTCTTCAGGTTGACAAGCTTTGGACTCAGGCGGGCAAAATCGCGGCCAATCGTCTTCGCTTCGTTATACACCGGATTCGGTTCAAAATCGTGGCTCAGCAGACCTTTCCAATACGTCTCAAACGAGTTGTGCAGCGAGTGCCAATGCCAGTAGGCCACCATGTTAGCCCCGGAAGCCAGATGACTGAATGCCTGCAATCGAAGCTGTCCCGGGTAAGGTACCCAGTGCCAGAATGCCTGCGCTTCGGTCTCCAGAACAAGATAATTGGACTGTTTGGTGGAACGCGCCACATCTCCCCCGAACGAAATTTCAATGCCCGTCAGCTCGTCCTGGGAAGGATGATAAATATCCACACTGGTGATGTCAAAAGGTCGGGATGCCGCAAAATGATCCACATCCCCCTGAATGCCGTACGAATATCCACGCCATTCAAAGTCAAAGTTCTGGGTAACAAACTGTCCTTCCTGTTTGTACTCATTCACAATACCGACCTGCCATGCCAGAAAGTTTGTGACCAGCTGCCGCTGGAACTTCGCAAACTCCGCTCCAAGGCTGCCGTTAATCGTGCCTACTACGGAAGGGAAGTCCTCCCAGCTGTTAATCCGGTTACTCCAATAATCCAGTCCAAACTCTTTATTCAACTCATCCAGTGAACTGAACTTGTTCCGCATATATTTCACAAATTGCAGCTGTACATTGTCCCCCGCCGTGTTGTAATGCTTCGTTTCGTTATCTGTCTGATATCCAATCACTGCCGGATGTTTGCTCACCCGAGAGATTAGCTTGCGAATGATGCGCTCTGCATAAAACAGATACGTAGGGTTTGTAATATCCATAATTTGTCTTGCACCATATTTTCCGGGACCCTGCACGGTGGTTGCCAGAACGTCAGGGTGCTCCTTGACCATCCATGTCGGAACGGCATATGTCGGGGTTCCCACAATAACGTGAAGCCCCGCTGCATGCATGGCATCCAGCACTCGGTCCACCGAGGTGAAATCAAATACGCCGTTCTGCGGCTCATGTGTACTCCAGGTTGATTCCGCAATCCGCACCACATTGATGCCAGCGTCTTTCATCATCTGAATATCCTTGTCCAATCTTTCGTAGGGCATATATTCATCATAGTAGGCTACGCCGTATAATAATTTGTCCATAATGATGTCTCCTTTTCACTGCTTCAGATTTTCTCTGTCCTCTCTGTTCCTGTGTAAATGAGTTATTCAGCTTATATAACGTTGTTGGTTTTAGGTAAGTTGACATATTCCCACCCTTAGTGGTAGCGTTTACATTATTGCCGGTATAGGTGTGTTTTCTGTACATTACCTGTTCATTACACTGCGAACTGCTTCATGATTAGGAAGTCAGCGTTAAACTGATTATAATGAAGTACATGCATAGTGCCGATGGCACAAGGCGAGTATTTTTTACCCTTTTCCGAGGTGAATGTTATGGATATCCGTTCGCAGCTTCGAGAGATGCCGTACCACACACTGGCGCACTGGCTCCCGATCATTGACTGCAACATCAAATTTTATGGTGCTCACAGCCAAGAGGTACCTTGCGGTTGGACAATGCCCGAGGAGACACATCCAGGCTTTGAGATTATTCTGATCATCCAGGGTACGCAGGAAAGCGTGATTCACGGATACACTTATATGGTGGAGGAAGGCTCCATTCTTCTTATTCCGCCCGGGTTCAGACATACAAATCGCTGTATGTCTGCGGAGGGCATGACGTATTTTAGCGCACACTTCAATGTAGATGATCCGGTGTTTACCTTAAAGCTCATGTCCCAGCGCAGCAGAATCTATCCAGCGGGTACAGGAGATAATATGAAAATACGAGCTGTTCTGGAAAGCTGGATGGGCATGATTAATACGGCGGAGGCGTATTCTTCCACCGATAAATTGCTGATGCAGGCTCGCATGTTTGAGCTGTTTGCGTTGCTGTCTCAAGCAGCAGACCATGCTCCCGAGTCCGTTATCTCTGTTGCTTCTGCGCAGGCGCCAGCTCCAACAGCCATGCATTATGCAGGAGCTATCGCCGAGGCGATCAAACAGGCTTTTCACGCCCAGCTTCGAATGAGGGACGGCAATGTAGCCTTGGTTAGAGTAGAGCAGATCATTGCTTCGTTTGGCATCAGTCCAGGATATGGCTTGCAGGTATTTCGCAAGGTATTTGGCATTTCACCGCGAGCATACCTGTCAAATCTGAAGCTGCAGGAAGCCAAAATGCTCATCGAGCAGCCTGACCTGTCTCTCGGAGAGATCGCCTTAAAGCTCGGTTATACTCATTTGTCACATTTCAGCAGACAGTTCAAACGCTGGACGGGTCAGAGCCCCCTGCTTTATCGCAATCAGCATGCCGGGCAACATCATGAACGGGTGTCTCACTCCCCTGAGGAAGAGCCATCTGAATTCTGAAGATGAAGGCGTATATGCTGCAATTGCTCCGGGGTATTCATATTGCTCAATTGCAGCGCAGGCTGCTGAACACCCGCTTGCTCCAGTTCATTGGTTTCAACATACTGGCAGCCGATCTCTTCCAGCCAGCGGACCACACGCAGCTGGTCATGAATCAGGCGCTGCTCCAGCTCAGGCAGTATCCTTCTGTGATATGCCCCGGCAAGCGGATGAATTCGGCCCTCTACACGCGGAACAATAGCATTGCTTGCTGGATAATCGGCTGCAAGCCTCTTCATACCATTGAATAACGAGGTTTGCAGGAGCGGCATATCGCAGGCACTGACCAGATTCCACGCTGTATGGGATGCAGCTAACGCCGCATGGAGTCCCGCGAGAGGCCCTTTCCCGGGATATCGATCCTGTACAAATTCCAAACCTTCGCGGTGGTCCATGGCTCTGTTTGCGGCTCTGTTTGCGCCTTTTTCCGTGGCCCGGTACAACGCTTCGTAGGGACCTGCTGCCACAACAATCCGGGAAACGGCGGGTCTTATTGCCTCCACAATATGCGTCAGTACAGTTGAGCCGTTCAGCTCAAGCAGTGCTTTATGGGTGCCCATTCGGCTGGAATGCCCGCCTGCCAATATAATGCCTGTCAACTGTTCATTTTCATTGATCATAGATAACGGGATCACCTCTTTCCTGCAGGACTAAGGACTATGACTCTCACAATGAGTCAAGCTGTGAATAGCATATGAGTCATACCTAACATTCAAGTTATCATTTTCATCAGGAGTTTTCATTACAAGCCACACATGAATCTGTTACACCTGCACATGGGCCGGGCCCGGCTTCGTTTGGGTGGATCAATCGATAATGCCTATATTCTATACCGTTGAATCCCCTTTCAACAAATGATACAGTGAACAATATGATTCGATTCGGAAAGGAATGGCTCAATTGGACAGATCTGCACCTGTGAGAGGCACATCCTCGCTGGCCTCACTGAAACTATATAATTTTTTCATCTATGGAGCCATTTCCATCTTCGCCGGATTCCTGGGGCTGTATCTTCAAGAGATTGGCATGACCAAACTGGAGATTGGCAGCCTGATGGCAATCGGTCCGTTTGTCTCTCTGTTTGCCAACCCGTTCTGGGGCTTCTGGAGTGATAAATCACGTAATATTCGAATCGTGCTGATGATTATGATGGCAGGCACCTTTGTGCTCGCACAAGGGGTATTTTATGCGCCTACATATATGTGGATTTATGTCGCGATGATATTTTTTTATTTTTTCCAAAGTCCATTATTCGCTCAAACCAACAGCCTGATTCTCGGATATATTGACGGCACAGGACAGAAGTTTGGCACCTTCCGGCTCTGGGGTTCACTGGGCTGGGCTTTGACCGCAGTCGCTGCCGGACCAGTCATCGACCGTTATGGCGTAGGCAGTGTGTCTGTTATTTTTGCTTGTATGATTGGTGCTGCGTTTATGTTCTCGGTAGTTCTTCCAAGGCAGCCTGTTGCCTCCGATACGCCGATTGTTACGTTAAGACGATTTGGCAAGGTCATGTTTAATCCGCATTTTATGGCCTTTATCGGTCTTGGTGTGCTCGTCTCGGTCCCGAATGCCATGAACAGCACCTTTATGTCGCTTTATATTGTAGAGATGGGCGGCGACAAGCAGATGGTCGGCTGGGCGATCTTCACATCCTCCATTCTGGAAGTCGGTGTATTCCTGCTGCTGGATCGACTGCTTAAACGCAAAATGAGCATGCTGCTGGGCTCTCTCATTCTGATCAGTCTACTGTTTGCTTTGCGTTGGCAGCTTATGGCGCTGGCTTCGAGCCCGATGGAGGTTGTGTTTATTCAGCTCATGCACTCGGTCACCTTTGGTGGTTATTTCTATGTGGGCACACAGCTGACCATGTTGTTTATTCCACGTCCCTATCGCTCCTCCGGACAAGCGGTGTATACGATGGCCTGGGGCGGCCTTTCCGGCGTTATTGCCGGCTTCTTCGGCGGCTGGCTCTTTCAGAGCTTCGGGGCCGAGGTGATGTACAACATTGGTGTATTCTTCTCACTTATCGGCGCATTTGGCTTCGGCATCATGTGGCTGTGGAACCGCCATAACGGATATCAACCTACGGTGCTGACGGAAATGGGCAATATGGATGAGGACAGATAATCGTAGGTTGCAGTGGGAAAAATGCAAGCCAGTCTAACGTTTTATTGCAGCGTTCCGATGACAAAAGCACCTTCTGTTCACACTAATTCTACGGTAACGATCCCCCTTCCCACCGATACCGCGTATTCGTTTTGCGGGGATCGGCAGGTTGGGAGGAGCAGACTATATGGCAACCATGTTATACATCATTTTGAGGGGCTAGTTTACTCCACATCGATTTTATGCGCCAGTTTTTTGGGGACGAGCTTACTTCTCGCCGATGTTAAGCACCAGTTTGGGGAACAAGCCTACTTCTCGCTGATATTATGCACCAGGTTGGGGAACAAGCCTACTTCTCGCTGATATTATGCACCAGGTTGGGAAACAAGCCTACTTCTCGCTGATATTATGCACCAGGTTGGGAAACAAGCCTACTTCTTACCGATACCACGCACCATTTTGAGGGATCAGCACACTTAACACTAATTTTATACACCAGTCTTTGGAGACTAGCCACTCCACACTAATGCTTCCCACCAGCTCCGCGGCTAACGATTCCCAGAAGCCTTATTTACGTGTTTTTCAGCCGTTCCACACTCTAACGATTTCCACAGGCCTTATTTCCCCACATGCTCACGAAAAATGCTTGAGAATCCCACTTTTTGAGGAAATAAGCTTCCTACGAATCGTTAGAATTTTGAAAAGCTAAAAAACAGAGGAATAGCGTTCCCTGGATTCGTTAGAATGTTTTACAAAGAGAATGATGAGCTTCCGGCGTGCTGACGTAAGTTGTTGATTGTACATTCGTTAGGTTGTACAGTTTGTTGATTGTATAGGCACTTTTGCTGTGTAGGTGGTTGGTTGTACTTTTGCTTGGTTGCAATAGTTTGTTGTTTATATTGTTGTTTATATTGTTGTTTATATTGTCGTTTGTATTGTTGTTTATATTGTCGTTTGTATTGTTGTTTGTATAGTCGCTTCGTTGTTAATTAGTTGGCATATAGCTAAATAGATAGTTACTTAATGTATAGGTATTTGGCATATAGACTTGGTTGATGGTGATTGTTAAGGACGGTGGATACGGAGAGGTTTGTGCGGCATGAATGGGTTATTCTAAAAGCTAACGAAACGAGATATGTACAGCAGCTACCTAATACGTGATTTCCGAGCTAACTGGATCGTTATAATGGGATGATGGAGGCTAGACTGCAGCATCGCTTTAAGATGGTGACAATGAACGACCACTCGAAGGTTGAACTAGCGTGATCACGAGATGGACAGCAAATAACTAGTTAAAAGCCGCGGTGCTTTTGACAATATATCATGAAAAAAAGGCGTTCCGTCATGATGATGACAATGGAACGCCCCATTTTTATATGCTGCCGAAGAACCTTCTACAGCTTACGCAGTTATACTTTTAATGCTTATACCGGGTTATGTCACTTACACTTTTAACGCTGCTACGCGTTTCAAGGTTTCGCGATTAACATTTTACGCTTCTGCATTTTCAAGCTTTCACGTTTTTACATTTTTACATCTTTACTCTTTTACGCTTATACACTTCTCCGCTCTGTTCCATCTTCTTCTTAGCCTTCAGCTGCCCTTGCCTTATGCCTTTGGCAATTGGAATGAGCTTTTGAGCGATACAACCCGGTTGAATACCGGGCGGCCTGGCTCGGAGTGCTTTGGATCAACACTGAAATAACCGTGACGGAAAAATTGGAACTTGTCCTGTGGTTTCGCTTCTTTCATCTCTTGCTCCACGAAGCCATGAACGATCTCCAGAGAGTTCGGGTTCAGCTGATCCAGGAACGTTTTCTCCGGCTGCTCGACAGTCTCTGCGCCAGCTCCAGTCACATCCGCCTCAATCTCAGCCCCTGCTACAGCAGCTACTACTTCGGCCTCCGCTTCTGGTGCTTCTGCCGAAATCAACGGCTCGTACAGACGGAACTCCGCTGGTACAGCTTGAGTCGCTTCTACCCAGTGGATCGTGCCTTTCACTTTACGTCCTGTAAAGCCACTGCCGCTCTTCGTTTCGACGTCGTATGTGCAATGAATCTCAACGACATTACCGTCCGCATCCTTGATCACGTCATTACATTTAATGAAGTAAGCATGCTTCAGACGAACTTCGTTCCCAGGGAACAAACGGAAATATTTGTTCGGCGGATTTTCCATAAAGTCGTCTTGTTCAATATAAATCTCGCGGGAGAACGGAATTTGACGGTTGCCCATCTCCGGATTTTCCACGTTATTCTCGGCTTCCAGCCATTCCACTTGTCCCTCAGGGTAGTTGGTAATAACTACTTTGAGCGGGTGCAGCACAGCCATCGTACGTGGAGCTTTCAGCTTCAGATCCTCGCGAACAAAGTGCTCCAGCGTTTGCAGATCGATTACACCTTGGCTTTTGGAAATACCTGTCTCGAATACAAAATCACGAATCGCTTCCGGTGTATATCCCCGGCGTCGAAGACCCGAGATCGTTGGCATACGCGGATCATCCCAGCCATCCACATGACCTTCATCCACAAGCAGCTTCAGCTTGCGTTTGCTCGTTACCATCTGGGACAGGTTCAGGCGGCCAAACTCATATTGACGCGGCTGACTTTCCATCTCACACTCGGCGATGACCCAATCATAGAATGGACGTTGATCCTCAAACTCCAGGGAGCATAAGGAGTGAGTCACGCCTTCAATGGCATCTTCGAGCGGATGTGCAAATGCATACATCGGATAGATGCACCATTTGTCACCCGTGTTATGGTGATGTGCGTGAGAGATACGGTAGATCACCGGATCACGCAGGTTGATGTTAGGCGAAGCCATATCAATTTTGGCACGCAGCACCTTTTCACCGTTCTTGAATTCACCTGCACGCATGCGTGTGAACAGATCGAGATTCTCTTCCACCGAACGCTCGCGGTATGGGCTGTTTTTGCCCGGCTCGGTCAGCGTTCCGCGCATTTGACGGATTTCGTCGGCGCTTTGGTCGTCGACGTAGGCTTTACCTTTTTGAATAAGCAGAACCGCACGGTTGTACATCTCATCGAAATAATCCGAGGCAAAACGTTTCTCGTTCCACTCGTATCCGAGCCATTTTACGTCTTCCTGGATGGAGTTCACGTACTCCACGTCTTCCTTCACCGGGTTGGTGTCATCAAAGCGCAGATTTGTCTTGCCGCCAAACTCGCCGCCCAGCGTGAAGTTGATCCAGATCGCCTTCGCATGACCAATATGCAGATAACCGTTCGGTTCCGGTGGAAAACGGGTAATAACTTCCTGGACTTTGCCCGACCGGAGGTCTTCGGTAATGATATTTTTAATAAAGTTAGGTGGGGTTGTGAAACGATTGTCCACGGGTATCAAACCTTTCATGAATGGATTGGAGCTTGCAAATAAAAACAGCAATTCCGGTTGAAATTCCTTAATGACGAAGCCATTTCCTGAAAACATCTTCTTTCATGGAAAGTTTCGTACGCGTTTCATTTAAATATACCTTTAACGGGGAAGGAGTTCAATAAATAACAGCACCAAAATCAGGATCAAGATACACATACCTCCGCTGAAGTTAGGCCTAATACCATTTTGACGAGTTCGCACGAATCATGTAGCATGTTAGTAAAACCAAATTCAAGGGAGGGTTTCCCAAGTGAACGCGCTAAAACTGACCAAAGAACAGCAGGATGAGGCCATTCGCACGATCCAGTCGTATTTTGAAGAGGAACGCGGCGAAGAATTGGGCGATCTGGCAGCATGGGGTGTGCTCGACCTGTTTATGACACAGCTTGCTCCCTACATATATAATCAGGCACTCAGTGACGCACGCACAACGGTAAACCAGCGCATGGCCTCCATGGAGGAAGATCTGTTTGCACTGGAGCGCAAGCTGCCCAGACCTCCCCGTTAATCTACCTATTATATGAAGAAAGAAGGTTGCAATCATGTTTACCTATTCACTTGATGAATATACGGAGCTTCGCCCGCTTCTGATGGAGCACACCAAACCGCTGTTTGAACTGACGGACCGTTCCCGGGATCAGCTCAGGCATTGGCTGCCATGGGTGGACCAGGTGACCGAGATTGAACATACATCGAAATTTATTACAGGCGCGTTAAAACAAACTGCGGAGAACGGCGGTCTCACAGCCGGTATCTGGTTAAAAGGAGAGCTTGCAGGCATCATCGGCTTCCACGAAATCAACTGGACGAACCGCTCGGTGAGCATCGGGTATTGGCTTGGCAAAGGTTTTGAAGGCCAAGGCTTGATGACCAGCGCCTGCCGTGTTCTGGTGGATTACGCACTCGTCACGCTTGACCTGAACCGGGTCGAGATTCGCTGCGCCACCAACAACAAACGCAGCCGTGCTATTCCCGAACGACTCGGCTTTGTGCTTGAAGGTGTCATTCGACAGGTCGAGAAGCTGCCCAAGGGTTATGTGAATCACGCGGTGTACGGCATGTTGCAGCATGAATGGGAACTTTTGCGATAAACCAGGCCTTACATAATGCACATCCACAATCAGATACGATAGAAAAGCTCCATGGCATCGTTTAACATCATTCATAACATCACCCAACGTATCTATAACCTCTCACCTGTGGCGTTTACATTCTTTTCCACAGATGAGGGGTTATTGTGGTTATGAAACCATATTTTACTTCAACCTAAGGTTGTCTTAATCTAAATTTCATGCTTCGCACCTAAGATAGCGTTGTGGTTCTGTAACCACACACTAAACCAAGGAAGAAGGATGATCACGGATGAAGAGAAGTACAACATCAAAGACAGTAAAGGTCACCAGCGCTTTAGCTCTCACGATTGCACTTGGCGGTAGCTTGCTGGCAACTGCTGCGGTTCATGCAGACCCTGCGGCGAAGGCATCCGATGCACTCCAGAACAAAAGCAATGCACCGATTGGTTCCCATACATTAAAACCGACTGGCAAAGCCGAGAGAGGACTTGGGCCTTTCTTCGGCCCTCATGCCGAAGAAGCTCTGTCTGTGCTTGGCTTAACCAAGGATGAATTAAAAGAAGCCCTGCAGGTAGACCAGTCACTTGCTGAAATTGCAGCCGCTCAAAAGGTGGAGACTCAGACCCTCATTGATACACTTGTTGCTGCGGAGAAAGAGGAATTGCAAAAACAACTTGCCAATTCCAATATTACTCAAACACAGTATGATGAACGTTTAGCATCTATTACGGAGCGTATCAGTGAAATGGTAAAAGAAAAGCCTTCCGCGTTACGCGCGAAAAAACCTGAACATGCGGCGCCTGGGCTTGGCTTACCTGGACGGGGATTGGGGCCTGAAGTAGATCGCAACCTGGACAAGCTCGCATCACTGCTGAGTGTAACCACTAATGAACTAACGTCATCACTTAAAAATGGAGATACCCTTGCAGAGATTGCATCTACCCAAAAGGTGAACGTGCAAACCCTTATTAATCAGTTGGTAACCGACAGAGCCTCTGATCTGCAACAAGAGTTGAAGGACGGGAAAATTACACAGGCTCAATACGATGAGCGGGTAGCTGACTTAACCCAACGGATTACAGATCTGGTCAACGGCACTCGGCCATCAGGTGGACCGGAGCATCGCCATGGTTCTCGTTCAAAAGATAGTTCCGGCTCCCCAGTCAAAGCTGGGCCGCAGAAAGACAAAACCGATCAATCCACTGTCACGTCTGAAACGGGCAATGATCCTGCCTGATGTCATCTCATTACAATAAATTTTATGCATTTTAGGCGTGTTACACCGTTGCTCATTAAGAATCGTGCTGGATTAACTATCTGTACTGCATTCTTATTGACATTTAAAATGCATGTCAAGTCCCTCCTTCTCACGCTGTCTGAAGCGGTGAAGGAGGGACTTTTTATTTCATCTGAACTACATGAGCCATTCTTTAGAGAGCCCGTACCATGCCGCCATCTACAATCAGCGAAGCGCCTGTAATGTACGTATTGGCCCCGGACAACAGGAAAAGCACTGCTTTGGCAAATTCCTCCGGCTCACCGTAACGTCCCAGTGGAATTTCTTTGCGGAACTGCTCGGCGATATCCTCTTCACTAACCCCGTTCTGTTCTGCTCTAGCTGAATCCAACTCGCGAATACGATCTGTCGCAATGCGCCCGGGGGCAACGGTGTTGATCAAGATTCCATAAGGAGCAAGCTCTTGAGAGAGCGTTTTGGCAAGACCGAACACCCCGGTACGGAACGTATTCGATAAAATCAGACCCGGAATCGGCTGCTTGACCGAAGTAGAGGCAATGTTGACGATATGACCTCCGTTTGTTTTCATATGCGGAAGCACACCTCGAATCAGCCGGACATAACTCAGCATATTCAATTCAAATGCCTGCTCCCAGTCCTCGTCTGTCAGCGATTCAAACGAACCCGACGGCGGGCCGCCTGAATTGTTCACCAGAATGTCGATCTGACCAAACTGCTCTGCTGTCGTCTGAATAAGTGCTGCGATATCCTCCTTGCGGGTGACGTCGGTTGCGACATACTCCACGCGACCGCCACCACCAAGCGCCAGCAGTTCTTCCTTGACCGCGGCGAGTTTGTCCCCGCTCCGACTGGCCAGCATCACATCGGCACCCTCCAGTGCCAGCTGTGCTGCCACCGCTTTGCCCAGGCCTCGGCTGGAGGCCAGCACCAGTGCTTTTTTACCACGCAGACCCATATCCATTGTTTATTCCTCCCTTATCCCTGTTTCTGCTTGCCCATACACACCATCTGTATCTCAATCTATGCCTGAATAAAATAAGCCATCAAAATATCATCTACATCCTTGCCGCCGATTCGAAATTCAGATACAAGCCTGCCCTCGGTTATAAACCCGCATTGCTCATAGAAAGCGACTGCTCCCGGATTGCTCGACAACACGCGCAGCCTGAGCTTGCGAATACCCTGCTCCAGTGCATGCTGCTTCATCGCTTTCATTAGGGCTGTCGCCACACCGGAACGGCGAAACTCGGGATGAACTGCAATATGAATCTCATATACGTGGCGGTTCACAGGCATACCTGTCGGGGGGTGAAAGCCTACATATCCGCATACCCGGTTCTCCTGAACCGCAATCAATTGATTGCCTGGCGGACAATATTGCAGATACTGCTGTCTGGATCGCCACTGCATCGGTGCAGGCGAGTTGCACGCATTCCAGACCAGCATATCCAGTTCCATCAGTTCATTCGCATCCTTCATCTCGGAAACCCGTATCTTGTACGTATGACTGGTAAGCATGCCGATTCAACCTTTCGTATACTTTCATTAAATATCTCTTTGATTTGCCTCATTCGGTTATCTTTTTCGTGTGCTTTATTCTGTATATATTGTATCATAGCCGCTGCAAGGACTAAAATTTTGCTTGTGCTTGACCAAATCTGAATAAGATGCTTCACCTTGACGTAACGTCAACGTTTATACTAGGACTAGCGATTATCCATAAGGTAAGGAGGTAGAGCGATTTGAACATCAAAGAAGCCGCATCACGATTGGGAATATCGGCAAGAGCCATTCGTTTTTATGAGGAAAAAGGGTTGATTCAGCCTGCCAAGCAGGCTGGTAACGGATATCGTACATATACGGAAAATGATATATGGCGATTGCAGACGATTGCGGCGCTGCGCGAGATTGGTATGTCATTACAGGACATCACCCATGCGCTGGCCGAGATTGATCAAGGCAACCAGCAGGGACTGGAGGAATACCTGGAGCTGCAGCAAGCGGTAATGTATGCACAGTGGGTGGAGCTAAAACGTATGATGGATACGACCCAGCGAATGATTGATCTGAATCGTCAGGACGGATCGCTGGATGTCAGTCATCTGCATGATCTGGCAGGCAGCGCACGTCGTCTGCGGGAGGCACGGCAGAACTGGCATGACCGCTGGAACTATGATAAACAAGCAGCGATCCATGATCAGCGCGTGCAGGCGGAGTGCAGCAACGATGTCAGCGCTAAATCAGGAGACCATGCTGCCCCTTCATCCATAAATGTCCAGACCCAGCCCGCTTCAGCTGCAGATATGCATACTCGACAAGTCAAGATAACGCCACCTGCAAATGCTTCTTTATCCAAAGTACACACTACAGCAGACAAGCCTTTCAATCTGTACCATAATTACGATGAAGCCCTGGAACAAATCGTGCAGTGGATCTCTCCTGTGTCTGGTGAAGCCGGCTTGGATATCGGGACTGGAACGGGCAATCTGGCTGGCAGAATGCTGAATCAGGGTGCAGTCATGACAGGAATCGATCAGTCACGGGAAATGCTGCGAACGTGCCGCCGGAAATATCCGCAGATGCAGGTGAAGCTTGGTAATTTCCTGGCGCTTCCTTTTGCCGATCATTCCTTTGATTTCGTGGTATCGAGCTTTGCCTTCCATCATCTGGGCCCGGATCAGCAGCGGCTCGCGTTGGAGGAAATGCAACGTGTTCTCAAGAACACCGACACGGTTAGAATTTGCCTTACCGACCTTATGTTTACAGATTCTGCGCATCGTAACACTTACAGCAAACACGCCGCCACAAATCGAGATATAGAGCAGCAACGGGCTTTACGCGAGCGCCATTTCCCGTTGCTGGACGAGTTGTGCCGCCGGCTCGATCACCTGGGCTACGAGACCAAGCATGTCCGTCATAATGAGCTGCTGCATACAGTACTTGCAGTTCCGCTACGATAAGACGAATTAAAAAGACGAGACTATAAGCAGACTCTCGTCTTTATCTTGTTATAACAACAACTCTCTGGGATCTTCTCTCATCTTCTCAATCAATCTCCCTACATTTGACCCTATTTCATCTGCCATGCCTTGCACATCTTGTTCTAAGAGCTTCTCTGCTTGTACAGCTCTTTCCACATATATCTTTAATTTTTCGAAGTTCAATGCTGTTTTAGGATTCATTCCCGAAATTTCCGAGAAAATATGACTCGTCCGAGAGTGCACTCTACTAACTTTTTCATTCTTGAGAATATCCTCTTTCTGAGGAATGATGTAGTGGTTAATTGCATCCTCATAATGTAGTATCAACCAAATTTCAAAACAAGGATTAGTAACTGTTAATATATTATCTTCACCAGCTGATTGAACAAATTCCAAATATTTTTCTTTCGTATCAAAACTGTCACGGTCAAAAACAATTACAAATTCATCAATTTCCTCCTCATATAAACCAGACTGCAATAGTTCTTGTTTCTTATTCTGAATTAATTCTAATAGCTTGGACGGGTGACTATAATCCCGAATCTCGCCCTCTTTACTCAAAATTACAATCTCAATCGCATTATTAATTCCTAATTCTTTTCTATTATTGTCTATTCCTCTGAAATATTGCTTTTCTGTATTCTTCCCTTCAAAAATCAAATAATATCTTCGCAAAGGGTCAATATCCATTTCATTGTCATACCTGGTTGTCCATGTTCTCATCTCTCGCAAAGGAGTCATACATCTTCCCTCTCTTCTGCGAAAGTGTAACTTTTTAGAACAGGTATAGCTCCATAACGACCGTCTAAATAAGCTTTGCTTAACTTCTTATCATATCTTTCTTTAAAACGATCCAAGGAATACAAATGAGATATGTTATTTCTATTTCTTTCAACGAACCAGATTTCATCTCTTCGTAAGAGATTCTGATCCATAATGGTTGATTCATGCGTTGTGAAAATAAGCTGAGTGTGATTTTCTTTTAACACTTCAAAAAACAGTTCAATAAATTTGTACGTCAATTTTGGGTGAAGGCTACGCTCCAGCTCATCAATGACATATACTTTGTTTTTTTCATTACTAATTAATAAATCAAGCAAATCAAATAGTCGTCGTGTTCCATCTGATTCTTCATCAAACTCAAAATCACTGAATGACTTCTCCCCGTGCTCCAGCTTCATTGTCGTAATAACAGGTTCCTCACCTGCAACACCTTCAATATTATAAAAGGCATTTCTTGTCCGAAGTGACATCATAGCTCTTTTATTTTTTTCTGAATTTTCAAGTTTTTCTTTGAAATCAGCAAAAATTTGTTCTAGAAGTTTGTTGGGAAGCTTGCTCTGCATCTCCGAAACTGAAATTTCTTCGATTTTAACTTTGGAAATACCTGTGTCAAATAAATCAATAATTTTATTGATTCTTTGGATGCCATCATCCCCATAAAAATACTCGAAATTAGTAAAAGGCTGCTCTGGAAAAATGGTCACAAGATCATCGTCAAACCACTCAAATACATCTTTAAAAAACTCCAGACTCGATCCACGAGTAAACCTTTTGTTCCTGTTCATTTCATTAAGAAATAATTCTGAGGTATTATCCTCAAAGTCCAGCGTATACGTTTTGAATTTCATCAGGTCAATGTCATCTAAAGTCACTCGACTGCCAAGTTCTATACGGTTAATTTCAGTTTCTCTCTCAAAAAGCATATGCTGTATATCCTTACCAGGAACTAATTCATATAACCATTCAGATATAATTTTACGCTCCACTAGACTCATACTGAAACCATATGCATAAAATTTATTATTTTTTAAAATTTCGAATTCAAATGTCGATTGCTTACTCATCCCTTCTGGAACAACTCTGCAGTACATCTTACTTGCTTGTAATGGTACTTTATTTGTTATCACATATTTTGCAAACTTCATCGCTTCGATTAAATTACTCTTCCCTGAAGCATTTGCTCCATAAATCGTGGCAGCTCTTAGTAACGAAACTTTGCCAAATTGAACGGTATGTTCTTTGTTTAATTTTACTTTTTTCGCTGGAATCATATTTAATTCTTGTCTATCAAAAAAAGATTTGAAATTCTCTACACTAAATCGCACTAGCATTTAACTCACTCCTTTTTTAGGAGATAAATGACTCCTACATTTTATTATATACATTTTCACGAGAGATATAATGAGATAATGAGAAAAAATCTCTTCATCACATTATAATTCTAAGTTTTAAGTAATACCATCCTTAAATATGTGGTGGTTAAACAGGAAAATGCCTCTATTCTAAATTTCAACTTCAGAATAGAGGCATTTGCAATTTACGTTTGGTTTATTACTTAATTAGTATAATCCTTACATATAAATATCTACAACGGTGCGCTCAGTCGAGCCGCTTGCCTGCTTGAATGCATCCAGCGAGATGCGTACCCCGCCTTGGCGATAACGGTTCGCTGTACGCTCACCTTGAATGTCTTTGCCATTCACCGTCACGCGGCTGACTGCTCCCTCATTCAGATGATAGATGAATGTTACCGGCTCGCCTGCATATTCGAATTCAAACTGCATGCCGTCCAGCTCAGCTGGCAATACCGGGTCGATGACCAGATTACCGCTTTCCTGACGAATACCCAGTGCATTCGAGATCAGCTGGTTCATGTAGATTCCAGGGCCGCTGGAGTAGATTCTCCATCCGCCTTTCACCTGTACTGTACCTTTGCGAAGCTGGTCAAAATGCTCCTGCGCCTCGTAACGTGTATTAAACTTGCCGTCCGAGCTGCTGAAGTATGCATTGGCTTGGCGAATCTCCGCATTAGGTACAACCTCGCCAATACCTACTGGATTGATCATCGCCAGACCATTCCATACCTGATCCGTCTTGCCGAGCTTCGCCATCGCTTCCACGTAACGGATGTGGGCGTGCACATATTGCAAACCGATCTCACGTCCGAAGTTGGACGCTTGCTCTGCACGTTTGAAGTGTGTGCTCACACCGCCTGCGTATTGAGCAGGACGGTTCATCAGACGTACGCCATCCGGACACAGGAACTGCTCACGAATGAGTGCGTAATGTGCTTCTGCCTGTTCTGCATTCAGCAGCTCACCGATCATGCTGCGTGTCATCGGCAGCAGGCGGTACTGGATGCCCGTCTCCGTGTCTGTCGGATGCAGCATCAGCTTCGCTTGATCGGCTTCTTCCATATATACGAAGCCTGGGATTACATCCGTGCCCAGCATGTAACGGTTGAAGTCCTCGCGGATCCCCTCTGCCAGTGCAGCAAGCTCCTGTGCAAAAGCTTCATCTTTAGCTTTCAATGCTTGTGACAATACATTCACCGATTGATACGTCAGAGCTACCGTCCAGCTGCTCACCATGTACTGCTTGAGCTGTGCATTGGCTGGCTGGAGTGTATCATCCCAGTCTCCGTCTCCGTAGGAGGACAGGAACGTGTCGTGCAGGAAGTGTGCACGGATGTATTCGATCTCTTTTTTCGCGTGCTCCAGTACGGTTGCTGTCTCTTCTGTGAATCCAAAGCTGTGTTTTACTGTATAAGGTACTTTTTCCTCCAAAATCGCATAATCGCGAGTTGCAGTCAGGTAATCTGCCAACACCTTCAGCGGCCATACGATAATATCGCCATGGCTTTCTTCCTGCTGAATGGCAAAGTATTTGTCGAACATGAACCACTGCGGCCAGTTGCCATCGTCCTCGTATTGGTGCGTGTAGACCATTTTGATAATATCGCGGACCTGCTCATATTTCTGAGTAGCCATGAAATACTCCACCGGTCCTTGGCATACATCACGCGTACCCCATGCTGCGCCGCCATATTGCTCCAGACCGTGTGGTACAGAGTAGTGCACCAGCATGTTGTGTGTGTACCACCAGGCAAGCGCGTTGACTTTGAACAAGTCTTCCGCATCCTGGCTCTCGCCGCGAGACAAACGGAAACCGTTCATGACACCTGCAAAGAACTCACGGTACGCCTGCACTTCTTCTTCAAAAGAAAGACTTTGGGCCGCTGCGTCAGCACCTTCAGCCGCCTGATCTTCCAGTACACCCTGAACCTTCAGCGTCCATTCTGCACTCTCCTCCAGGCTCAGTGTGACGAGTGAAGCAGAGCCGCTGCGAACACCGCTGGCAAGCAATGTTTCATCCCCGGCTTGTGCAACAGCACTTTCCACCGTCATACGGTACTCCAGCTCTGGATATGTCCCTGCACTCAGGGATTTAGGATCAGCTTTGAAGATGAGGGTCCTACCATCCTGCGTCATATGCAGTGGATATTCGTACTCGTTCACGTTCATCGTAATCTGGTTCGTCACCAGGTAACGATAGGCTTTTCCACTTGCAGAACGCACATTCATGCGTACTTCTGTAGCATGCGTCGTTGTATAGTTGGTCACGATAAGCGTATCGGACTCCATTTTGTAAATCCAGCGAGCATAGTTAAAACCAATCTCGAACAGGGATGGCATCGTCAGCAGTCGATATTGTCCATCAATCTGCACATAAATGCGTTGCCCAGCTGTCTTCGGCACGTTCAGAGCATTGCGGGCATTACTGATCATTTTGTTAAAGTTGGTGTTGCCGATAACAAGCTGTGAATTGAACATCCCGTACATATACGATGTCGTCGTAATAACCTGCGCTCCCAGCTTTACATTGCCGCCGCTCATGAGAATATGTCCGTGCGGGCGCTCCACCAGCAGTTCTTTGGCTTTCAAAACAATATGCTCGTAAGATTCGGTAAAGAAGGACAACAGTTGATCCCCGCTGCGCTCTTCCTGATGACGATCAGGGTACAGCTGGTCAAGTTCTTCCTGCGTCAGATCGAGTGCAGCCAGCGGCTCACCCAGAGATGAGGAGAGCTTCACTTGTTCCAATACTTCACCCGGCTCTGCGTTCAGCGTCTGGACTTCAATCCATGCATCCGCAACTTCCTCCCCATACTCCAGTGCGGTAATACCTGTCGCATGGTTTGGCTTCGCCAGTCCGTAGAATACAACATGTGCTTCACCGTTCAGCTCCACAAGCTCGGATTGCAACGCCGTATAAGCAAACTCATACTGGTACGTCTCATTCGCCAGGGAAGGACGGCTCAAGCTCTCCGGCTGATTTGTTTCTTTATAAGACAGTCCAAAGAACTGGAATCCGTCCGTGGAGTAACCGACTGCTTTCGTCAGGGAACCCTGCTGCATGTAAGGGAAAGCTCCTGCCTGCGGCTGGTTTTGACGTGAGCATACTACATACCCCTTCGCATCATCCTCAAACACCGTGTGGTCAATATATTGCGACAGATATGCTTCATTGCTGCGTACCGCACCCGGATCAGCCAGTCCGACATCTTGTCCATACACTACATCAACACGCTGCTGCTTCCCTGTAAGCTTCACATCCCAGAACCAGATACCCTGTGATGCAAGCGTAAATATGACCTCATAGTTAATCGCTTCTGCTGCCAGCTTTGGCTGAACGCTGCCCTTCCAGATCAGCTGCCGATCTGCATGGGATTTGCTTCTAGATAACTGACTGTTGGAATGAACGCCAAGCAGCGGGAACGAAGTAATCTCTCCACCCTCATGTACACGCAGGTACAGATTATTCAAAGACCCGTCAATCGGGTTGCTCAGCAATTGATTCAGCATCGTTGTGCCAGAAGTTGCTTGATACAGATCTCCACTGTTTAAAAAAGTAAACGTCACTTCTCCGGCTGCCAGACGAATCGTTTCATTCATGATTGTTGCCATTCTCTCTATCACTCCTTAAATTAGTTTACCACCAAATATCGAAACGTTTCGATACTATTGAAAAAGAATAGGGCTCCCTTAAACCGGTCTTTGCAGCCCCGTCCTAACGATAACCCTCATTCTGCAACTCATCACGTTCACATGCTGATCGCACTTAACCTGTTATGTATCCACGAAGGACGCTAGGCCAAACTGCCTCCCCACCAAGTGAACTTTATTCAGCTGACCCGGCTTCCAGTGAACGCACGGATTCGCGCTCCACCAGATCAATCGTTAACGTATAGGATGGATTCACGTGTTCTCCATTCAGCATCTGGAACAACAGATGTCCAGCCAGTGATCCCGCCTCTTGCTTGGGCTGACGAATCGTGGTCAGCGGCGGACGAACATATTCGGACAGCTGAATATCATCGAAGCCTATAACGGAAATGTCTCCCGGCACCGAGATGCCACTCTCTGCCAAAGCCTTCAGCCCGCCGATTGCCATCTCGTCATTCCCGTAAAATACAGCGGACGGAAGCTCGCCCTGCATGATCATCGTTTTGGTAGCACTGAAGCCGCCCTCGCGAACGAAATTGCCGTTCAGCCGCCACCTGGATTTCTCCTCCAGCCCTGCTTCCCGCATGGCCCGGAGGTATCCTTGATAACGCAGCGCATTATCATAAGAGTTGGCTGGCCCGCTAATATAAGCGATGTTCTCGTGACCGCTTCTAATTAGGTGGCGCGTAGCAAGGTATCCGCCCTGCTCACCATCCACCAGCACGTTCACCAGATGGTCACCGGACAGCTGGCGGTCCATAACGATGATCGGGAAGCGTGTTCCGGCAGATTCCATCAGAATGTCATCGTGAATGTTATGAGCGAGCACAATGGCACCATCCACTCTTTTTTCACGTAGAAAACGTACCGCTGTTGAATCCCGTCCACCCATAGAGCTGCATGCAATCAGATCGTATCCGTTCGTCAGCGCTACATCCTGTACACTGCGAATCAGCTCCGAATAATACGGCCCCGACAGGTCCGTCAGGATGAGTGCGATCGTATTCGTCCGGCTCCGCTTCAGGTCCATGGCAAAGCCATTTTTACGGTAATTCAGTTCCCGTGCAGCCTCAAGCACCTTCGCTTTGGTTTTCGCACTAACCTTGCTGTCCCCATTCAGTGCGTAAGAGGCAGTCGAGAGTGCTACACCCGCCAGCTTAGCCACATCCTTAATCGTTGCCATTCCCCGTTCGCTCCTTCTTGCTTGCTATATAAGTTGAACTAAAGATAATACACAGCCACTCCGATGACAGAATAACCTTCCAATCGCTGTTATCCCCAGATTTTTTGGATTCCCTTCTCCAAAGGGAAAAATCCGGTGATAAAGGCGAAGCTTATGCTTCCGATGCAGCTTTTTTGCAGAAAGCTTTCAGGCGACCTCTTCGCTTTTCAGGTTTTTTCTGTCCTCTCCGTTCACGTGTAAATGAATAGTTCAACTTATATAGTCTGCCGCTCATTATATCTGCATCAGGCAGCATGTATGGCGTATACACCAATACCATGCATACCTGCTCAATGCCTTAGTCATTCCCTTACCCTTTGCAATCGAAACGTTTCGAGGTGTTTCCAAAAAAATAATTCCACCTTGCCATGCCAGTCTACCCGCCTATAAACAGGAGAAACGGTCGCTGCAATAGGCTCGTTCATTATCATGTTCTGCTATGCTCCTAAATCAAGAACACAGTCTATCTGCTATAAACGCTAGATTGAAACGTTTCGACATAATCATTATAGCCGCTGGTGATAGCGATTTCAACCATTTTATCTTATTTTCGCAGAAATAAGTACAATTTTTGATCGATAGTCCACGATGTTTTATTTTTCGTATATACTGCATAATAGTTCAGATTCAACAATTTGACCAGTACAAGAAGAGCAATACTGTATATAGCCCTTCAAGATCATGTTTAAGGAGAAGGTTACGTCATGAAAAACAACCAGCCTACCGATCCAGTCAACGCACAACATCGGCTTTCCTTAACGTACATGGAGCCTGTTCCTGATGCTCCATTCAAGCTGAGACATCTCGTGCAGATTCATGACCGTGAAACGTTTGCCCATATCGAGGAATCATGGAGCAAACTCCATGTATTATACATCATAACTGCAGGTCAGGCACGGCTTATTGGAGCAGATGGAAAACTGACACTAACTGCCGGCTCCGCCTTCATTCGCCGGGCAGGCAGCCTGCTGCAACATGACAGCTATCGGGGTTCCCTGTCGCCAGTACAGGGTATTGCCATCGCTTTTGATTTTACCGATCAACAGCATCGCTGCTGGCCATTCGCGTCCCCAACTCCAATATCCAGCCACCTGATTGTAGACAAGGCAGCAGAACTGGCCAAGGTATGCACGACAGGCCACAATTCAAGTTCGTTCAGAGTGCACATTCTGTTCTATGAACTTCTGGATATGCTACAGGATCAAGTTGCTACTACACCTGAACCAGATCATTTCTGGCTTGATGGTGCGCTCCGCCATATTCATAAGATGTATGCACAACCTTTGACCCGTGAGCAGATGGCTAAGGCCTCTAACGTAAGCCCGGAACATTTTTCGCGGGAATTCAAACGCTATACCGGCCTTACCTTTGTCGAGTATGTATCCCGTTTGAGGATCAGGATGGCTCAAGAACATCTGCTGCTAGGAAGTCCTACATTACAGGAAGTGGCCAGACTGACTGGATATAAAGATTCGTTCTATCTGAGCCGCAAGTTCAAACAAATCGTTGGTGCAGCACCAGCCCATTACCGGAACACCCCGAAGAAAATTGTCTCTCTGACCTTCAACTACACGGCTTCCCTGCTGGCACTGGGCTGTATTCCCCACATAGGAGCCGTTGCGAGCTGGATGGAATCCGGTCTTGATAAGCATGTACAACACCAGATGAAGCAGTATGCCGAGCATGAATTGTTAGCTCATCCGCAGTTGATCGCAGAGGTGAATCCTGACATCATCATCGGCTATGCACCCCATCCGGCTATGGATGAATTACGAATGATTGCCCCTACCATTCTGATGCCGTTTGAAGAACTGGACTGGCAGCAGCAGTTTATCCAGATCGGTAGAATGACGGGACTAGAGTCCAAGGCTCAAGCTATCATTCATCAATATCACCAGCTGGAGCAGGATGCCAATGAGACCTTAGACAACCTGATCGGCGAAAATCGCGGTTCAGCGGTATGTTTGTTCCTGTATGGGGAACAGGGGGCATACGTCTTTGGTCATAGCTGGGGCAGAGCTTCTCATATTCTGTATGAGTCTCTTGGATTTAGCCCCCCGACACGAATGCTCAAGGATGGGCGGTTGCCAAACGGATACATCCATGTGCCGTTATCCGACATTCATCTGTATGCCGCAGATTACATATTTGTGGCCTATCCTGAGGAAGCTGCAGAACAGCAAGCTGTGATTTCAAGAATGAATGAAGAATCATGGAGCACTCTCGCAGCCATTCGTAACGGATATTTATACAGCATTGATGCGGACATGTTCTACGGTTTTGATCCTGTATCCATAATGAAGCAATTAAAAAACATAATGCATCACTTCACATCACATCTGTCTATGCATTAGTGATCATCGTTGTCCATGTACAAATCAGACATCTTCCTCTATGTTATTAATGAGAATAATAATCATTATTATTTATGAACTATACATAGGGGGAATCATTACATGTATGCTGTTAAAAACAGATTTTCCGGCTTGTTGCTCATGCTTGCTATGATTATGATATTGACCGCTTGCAGCAGCGGAGCAGGCGTCCCTGCGGCCAAACAAACGTCGGCATCGGAATCAGGAACTACATCCGGAACTTCCGAAGCCAACACAGAGACGTCATCCGGTTCGGGTTCGTCCGAAGCTACACGAATCTACAAGTCATTAAGCGGGGATGTTGAAATCCCGGCTGAACCCCAACGCATTGTTACAGACATGTACGTAAGTGATCTGCTTGTACTGGGGATCAAGCCCGTTGGTGCTGTCCAATACTATCTGGAGAACCCGTTCTATTCGGACCAGGTAACGGGCATAGAAAGTATTGGTGATCGGAACGCCGTATCCTTGGAAAAGGTTGTTGACTTGAATCCGGATCTGATCATTACCTACTCTAACCAGGCCCAGGAGATTGAGAATTATCAAAAAATTGCTCCTACCGTAGTCATTCCTTACGGTACATTTACGAATGTTCATGATGAAATCCGTGGTTTCGGAGAGCTTATGAACAAATCCGAGGAAGCCGAGGCTTGGCTGAAAACGTACGATGAACGGATGGAAGCCGCTCGCTCCAAAGTAAAGGCAGTCATCCGTCCAGAGGAAACCTTTTCGATCCTTGAAGTATCGGACAAGAGTTTTTATGGATATGGAGACAACTTTGGGCGAGGAGGACAAGCGGTTTACCGCGCTTTGGAACTTACTCCGCTTGAGCGCACCAGAAAAGAACTGATGGGCGATACCCAATGGAAAGAGATTTCACGTGAGGTTGTTGGTGATTATGCAGGCGATCATATTTTCCTGACCGTTGGTGAGAGCAATAAAAATTATCAGGGTGATTCCATCTGGAAGTCCCTGCCTGCGGTGAAAAACAATCAAGTATACGAATTGCAGGAGGACCGGTACTGGTACTTTGATCCGATTGCAATCCAGGGACAAGCTGAAGAATTCGCAGAAATGATTGTAGAGCGCGCTAAACAGAATCGCAAGTAAACTCAGTAGTGAACGTCCAAAGCCCGGAGAGGCTTGCTAGGCCTCCCCGGGCTTTTGGTGTTTTTTTATATGAAAGTATCTGTAACATATAATATATCTGTGTAGCCACTATATAGCGCTGCACCTATGCTGCATAGCCCGGTTTCACTTTTTTACCGCATGAATAAAATGGATGGTTTCGAAAGCAGACAAATGGTCTGTGCGATCTCTGAAGTATCGATGCTGAATATCCCCAGGTGTCAGATGTTCATAGATGAGAAGACCTGCATTCTCCATCAGCTGTTCCATTTCCTTATACGTGAAGCAGGATTGCATCGGCTCTCCGCCCATTTCCGCCATTTTCACCATATGCTCGACCCGATGATATTGACCCTTCTCTTGAAAGAGATGCTCATCTGCGTAATCCAGTACAATAGAGCTTCCAGCAGGCATTTCTGTAAATATATGATACATCAGGCGGGAGATATCGCTCTTGGACAAATAATATGAAACCCCTAGCAGCGTAAACAGGGTTTTCACCTTGTCCAAGCCTGCTGCATCTGTCCAATCTACACTTACCTTATCTCGGGTAAAATCCATAGGTACAAAATGCAGATTCCGTGGAATAACCAGCTTCGCCTGGTGCAGCCGTTCCCTTTTCAATTGTTGTGTGGACGGAAGATCCACCTCGAATACCTCCAGCGTATCCTCCAATTCCGGGTGTCTAACCGCAAATGTATCCATACCCGCACCCAGAATGACCACCTGCTTCAAGCCAAGCGCCGTTTCCTGCAATATGACCTGCTCACTGTAGGCGGCACGAGATAAGGTGATCGGGGCGAGCTGGACTTGGGTGATCCATTTTAACATGCGATCGGATTGACCTCCGAATGTGCGATCCGCATCCGGGTGAAAAAAATGGATACCTTGTGTCATATTTTTACCAATATCCGCTAACTCCTGTGAAGTGATCAGCTCTCTGGCAGCAAAATCATTAAAAATAAGCGGTTCATCATGTTCAACATGGTAGGCTCGGGCAAAAGCTGAAATCAGAGACGTGATGCTGGAAGCTTTCTGGCTCATGACATGTTCCTCCCGTATAAACAAAAATAAGATTCCCCCTGGCCAGGAGAACCTTAGTATATACGGAAACTTTATATATGTAAATTATAGCATATATAAACATTTTTGTCAATCTCATTTTTAGATAGATCAGATACGTTGGACTGTTTTTTTATACTCTATCCATCCATGCCTATCAAGTCATTCTCCCTAGGAGTCCACAAAAGGCTCCCGCATATGTGGCAAGACCAGCAACAGCGGAAGCCTGTAAGTTACAACATATAATATGAATCTATGTTACATCATTAAAATCAGCCTGCGAGCACATTCACTGCCGCTTCACTTCAACAGTGGCCGAGAAAAAGGTAGCCCCATTGCCCATATCCGATAACCGATTGGATGTCAGTGAGTTCGAGCGCTGCTTCTTACCCTCGCCGTCCCACCACAAACCTTGGCTGATGACCGTACCCGGAAGCATCGCGTCTGTCACTTTGGCCGTTAACTCGATACGTCCACGTTCGTTCCATACGACAACAGAATCGCCATCCTGCACCTCACGGCGCGCCGCATCCTCCGGATGCATCTGCAATAATGGCATCTTCTCCATCCGCTGGTGTTTCGCCGAATTGCCAAAGTTGGAATTCAGAAAATTATGGTTCGGCGGTGAGATAAACATCAGTGGATACGCATCAGCGGGTCCCGCCGGATTTTCGCCATCATAGCCTTCAATCAGGTTACAGTAGGTTGGCAGCGGCGGCAATCCCTTTTGTTCCATCTGCTCTGAATACAATTCAATTTTGCCGGATGGTGTTGGCAGGTGCTCCAGGAAGGAGGTGTGTGCCGACATATCAAGCTTCACAAAACGCTGCTGCTTCAAGCGCTCCAACGTTACCCCGTTCATATACGGATTTCCCGTCTCCTGCAATGCACTCTCAATCATCTGCTCCGGCGTTTCGCCAAAAATGTCTGGGTCATATCCCATTGCTTGTCCAAGCAGCGAGAACAGTTCTACATTGCTTTTGCTCTCTCCGATCGCTGCAATAACCGGCTCCTGCAGCTGAACATATTGATGCCAGTAAGAAGTGTACAGATCGGTTGCTTCAAAGGATGAGGTCGCTGGCAGCACAATATCGGCGTACTTCGCCGTATCGGTCATGAACAGATCATGAACGACGGTAAACAAATCCTCTCGTGCAAAACCTCGCTCTACCCGCTCGGTATCCGGTGCTACCACCAGCGGATTGCTGCAATACACCATCAGTGCCCGGATCGGCTGTTCTGACTCCAGCAGTGCTTCTCCAATCCGGTTCATGTTCACCACTCGCGGCTCAGCATGCTTCCGCAAGTCCGGGCGCTCCAGCGCATCGCTATTCGTGCTCGCATAACTGTTGGTGCGCACCGCACCGCCGCCGCGGTTCAGCCACTGCCCTGTTATTGCGGGCAGGCAGGCAATGCTGCGCACGTTCATGCCGCCATTGTCATGATGCTGCAAGCCATTGCCGATATGAATATAAGCGGCCTGAGCACCGCCATACAGCTCAGCCAGCTCCACAATGGTTTCCACAGGTACACCTGTTATACGTGCTACGCGTTCCGGGGTGTAACTGCGCACATGCTCGCGCAGCGCCTCGTGTCCCACGGTATATTTTTGCATAAACGCTTCATCCGTAAGTCCACGCTCAAACAGCACATGCATCAACCCCAGTACCAGCGCACTGTCTGTACCCGGATAGAGCGGAATAAACCAGTCTGCCCATTGCGCCGTCCGGTTGCGGTGTACGTCAATGACTACGATTTTGGCTCCGTTCTTGCGTGCCTTCTCTGCAAGCACAACCTGATGCATGTTCGTACTAACGATATTCCCGCCCCAGACAACAATCAGATCGGCATGCTCCGTATCCTCAGGCAGCGTGCCGCGGTTGGCTCCCATCGTATATTTCCAGCCTGTATTGCCCGCAGCATTACAGATCGTCTGCTCCAGCACACTTGCTCCCAGCGCATTGAAGAAACGCCGATCCATGCCATCCACCCCGAGTATGCCCATATTGCCGTAGAAGCTGTATGGCAGGATGCTCTCGGGTCCATAGGTTGCGGACAGGTCCTTAAACGTTGTCGTAATTTCCTGAATGGCTTCATGCCAGCTGATCCGCTCGAACTTTCCTTCGCCTTTGGCGCCGATCCGTTTCATCGGATATTGAAGACGCTCGGGGTGATATACCCGCTCCGTCATATTTCGAACTTTATTACAGATTGCACCCTTCGTGATCGGATGGTCCGGGTTACCGGTGACCTTTACAATTTTACCGTTCTCTTTATGTAACAGCAGACCACATGTGTCTGGACAATCGAGCGGGCATACCGCTGGAAACACACCATTCTCCTGATCGATCATCTTCTGGCTCCCCCTCTTTCAACAGCTATCCCTATATGATATCCCTTTTGAAGTCATACCGTAAAGAGAACAGGAACAATTCGCCAAATTTTCATGATTTCAACGCTTTTCCTGTCCTTAGTGCGAGCTGCAAAAAAAGTTTTCACCTGTGTGATTCATTCTTGAAATCCGGGGGTAAATTAAAAACAAGGCATTAGGCTAGTGTTTCCCCACTTCCTCCTCATGCCATATCATGGACCACTCCCGAAATTCGCCATGGACAGGTTTCGTTCCCCCGAACCTTGTCATGGCGAATTTATTTTGCGTTATTTTAGGGTAAAACCAAAAAAGATGATCACATCTCATTGCGGACAGGACCCATGGTCACGCCATCCTATGAGATGAATCATCTTTTGTTAAGCTTGCATGTCTGTGTGCCATCCCACATGTTGCTTACCTGCATGTTTGACTGCCTTTCCGCATGCATAGTTTCGTTTCTTGAATGCTCTTCCCTTGAGTTAAGCCTGCTTGCTCCACATACCTCTTGCATCAGCCTCCACAGAGCTGACCGCAGCAGAAGCAGGAGCAGTCGTCTCAGATTTCACTGCCGGCTCTGTCTTGCGCAGATAGACCATCCAGTACGCAGCCCCCACGAATAAAGCTCCGCCTGTCAGATTACCCAGCCACACTGGAATAAAATTCATGACATATTGTCCCCAGGTATAATGACCTTCGAAGATCGCTGCGGGGATCAGGAACATATTCGCTACAACGTGCTGAAAGCCAATGGCGACAAAGGCCATCGTCGGGAACCAGATCCCCAGAATTTTACCGCTCATCGTATCCGCAGCATAGGACAACCACACGGCAAGCGCCACCAGCCAGTTACAGCCAATACCGGATATAAAAGCCTGGAAAAAGCTGTCGTGCAGCTTGTGCCCCGCCATGTCTACCACCTTGGTGAGATACACTCCGTCTGCAGTAAGGCCCAGCACATGACCAAAGAAGAAAGCAACAAACAGTGCACCCAGCAGATTGCCAAGCGTCACCAGCAGCAGGTTCTTCAGCATGCTTCCCGGAGTAATTTTACGAGTAATTGCTGCAAGCGGCACAGCCATCATGTTACCTGTCAGCAGCTCCCCGCCGCCGATCAATACCAGAATGAGCCCCACCGGGAACACCGCTGCTCCTATAAATGTGGCTATGCTGCCCCATTCCGCTGGTGCAGATGCGATAACACGAATATCCAGCAGAAATCCGAGTGCAATGAATGCCCCGGCCAGAAAACCGAGAATCAGCACCGAGGACACCGGATTCTGTGCTTTTTTCATCCCGGTCTGTGCTGTATATTGTGCAACCTCAAGAGGTGTTTTGGCCGCCATAAGTCATCCTCTCCTTTTTCTTCTATCCGTTTCAAAATATAATTTTCTATCTATGTATTTATTGTATATCGACTGTACATAAAACTTTGTGCAAATAATCACAATAATTCGTTGTTCATTATTCAAGAGAAAAAGAAAAGACTGACGGTATTCCCGCCAGCCCTGGTTCTTCATAACTCCATATCCCGATATGGATGGTTCTCTGCTATCTGTTCTACAGCATTAACTTCTTCGTTTGAACTTGACTACCACCTTATTATCTTGCTGCTGTTGCTTGCTGCCCTTGCCTTACACCAACGCTGGTGCTTTAACCTCTACCGGCCGCAAAGCTTGCAAACCTGCAGTGTTCAGGAAGTTCCAAGGTTTGTTGTAATGCGGCTGGAAGAAGAAGTCGATAAACGCCAGCTCATCCACCGTCATGTTGTTCTGAATGCAGACCGAGATCGTGTTGATCGACTGAGTCAGGTCTACTTGAGACATAATCTGTGCACCAACGATGCGACGGGTTGCTTGCTCATAGACCACTTTCAGCAGCAGCTTCTCTGCCGTTGGCATAAATTCGGGGCGATAGCTGTCCTCCAGCACCACCGCTTCCACAATCAAGCCCTCATCGGCGGCCGATGTCTCGGTCATGCCCGTTCCTGCAATGTTTTGTTCATATATTTTAATGCCCGATGTCCCTTGTGTTCCCATATATGGGGTTGTTGGTCGAACCAGATTACGTGCAACGAGTGTACCCATGCGAACCGCATTGGTGGCAAGCGGGATGTAGGAAGCTTTGCCTGTGGGATTGTAATGGATCGCACAGCTGTCTCCTGCTGCAAATACGTCCTTTTGGCTGGTCTGCATATATTTGTCCACGATGATTGCTCCGTTCGGCAGCATATCCACCTGGCCTTTGAGCAGCTCCGTGTTCGGGCGGAACCCGATGCAGAGGATGACCAGATCCGTTTCGAACTCCCCTTTGGACGTGATGACTTTTGTGACTTTGCCGTTCTCGCCGCTAAACTTCTGCACGGTTTGACCCAGAGCAAGTGTGATGCCTTTTTCCGTCAAGGTGTGCTCGATTGCATCCGTGAATTCGGGGTCTAGATATTTGTTCAAAATACGATCCACGCTGTCAATCAGCGTCACTTCCTTGCCGTTCATCTGGAACGCTTCAACCAGTTCAACACCAATATATCCTGCACCCACCACGGTTACCCGTTTGGCGTCTTTTGCTTTTTCGATGATCGTATTGGAGTGATTGTAGTTTTTGCAGAGCAGGATGTTGTCCATCTCAATGCCTTCCAGCTTCGGAACAACTGGCCAAGAACCTGTAGTCACGATCAGCTTGTCAAATGTATCTTCTAATTCTTCCCCGGTTTGCAGATTTTTAGCCCGTAGCTTGTGGCCTTTGGCATCCACTTCGGTAACCTCATGCAGCATTTTGGTCACTACACCGAGGTCTGCCAATTGATTTGGCGAAGAATAGAACAGGCCATCCGGGTCTTTGACCACGCCGCCAACGTAGAGCGCAATGCCACAGGACAGGAAGGAAATATTGTCATTGCGTTCATATACGGTAATGGTTGCATCCGGGTAAAGTTTGGCGGTATTCACGATGGCTGCTGTCCCTGCATGTGTACATCCGATCACGGCGATTTTCATAGGTAGTTCCTCCTTGGAGTATATAAAAATGATGAAAGATAAACGTCATTGTAATCACTGCTTGAGTAGTTGTGAAACATTTCACTATTAACTCGATGGTTTATGTGATTTATTTCACTTTGTACACTCATTATAATGTGATCTTTTTCACATTGCAAGAGATTTAACCAAAATCTTTTTATTTGTCATTTCAAAATTATATCTTGCTGCCTCAATCCTCTTTTTTCAGTATGCTCATTTTTCCCGAATCACAATTCGCTTATGCCCCCCAATATGTTCAATTTTCGCAGGAGTATCCATGTATTCAAGAGCAAATATCCTTTGAAAACCAACCATTAATTAAGCGGACCACATGGCCTGTTATAAAAAATTAAAAAACATTTTGATTAAAAGGTTGATTATAAAATAGTAAGCGCTTACAATATATTAAATCCTTATACTGGATTTTGTGATATATATTTTCCATATCATTTGTTAACTAAACGTTCAGGAGGCGTTCATTTGAAGAACCGTGTATTGTCAGTTCCATTACGAATTGTTCCCGCTGCCCTTTCCTTTGCCATGATGATTACCGGATTTGCTGCTCCTCTCGCCGCTGCGTCCGATGCTTCTACCTCTAATTCCAGTTCTGTTTATGACTCTGCATCAGCTCCAGGCCATATTACTGCGCAGTCCGTAACGATCAAAACCGAGGTGTTACCCAGCTCGAAACTTATGCCTTCCAGTGTGGATGTATCCTCATTGCTTCAGAAATTTAGAGATATTAGCCATTTTGCCACTGGTGACCTTTCCAAAGACACAGCCTTCGCCCTGAATATCGTATCCTGGCAAATGCCTCACGGCGGCTTCTATAAGGATATGGAGAAGCAGTACGCGGCACCTTGGGATGGCGTCACCGCTCGCTCAGGCTGGAAGGACCCGAGTGGGGTGGAGCTCGGAACGTTTGATAACGATGCGACCACATCTGAAATTCGTTTCCTTACCGATATGTATGTCAAAACAGGCAATCCCGTTTTTAAGGAAAGTGTCCGCAAAGCCGTTGATTTTATTCTCGTTTCGCAGTACCCTTCCGGTGGTTGGCCGCAGGTCTACCCTAAACGCAGCAACTACTCTGATGCTGTCACATATAATGACAATGCCATGGTGCAGACGATGCTTCTGCTCGATGATATCACCCAGCGCAAACACGGCTTTGATAACGATATCCTCAGCAATCAGGAACGCAGCAAGCTGAGAACCGCACTGGAGAAAGGCATCAGCTACACGCTCAAAGCTCAAATCGTCAATAACGGTGTGCCAACTGTGTGGTGCGCGCAGCATGACCCTTTGACCTACGAACCGCTCCCCGGCAGAGCTTACGAACTGGCCTCCAAGTCGGGATCAGAGTCAGTTGCAATCACAGCTTTCCTCATGTCCCTGCCCCAGACACCCGAGATCGAACGCGCTGCCAAAGGCGCTCTGAAATGGTTTGATACCGTTCGTGAAGATGGCACCAAATACAACCGGCAAGGACCCGTTTATTTCGAGCCGGATGCCGGCAGTGTCATCTGGTACCGATTCTATAACGTGAACGAGGATGTTCCTTTTTACGCAGACCGGGATGGCAAAAAATATATGAACATTCTCGAAATCAGCGAGGAGCGCAGACACGGCTATTCCTGGGCAGGAAGCTATGCTCGCAACCTTCTCAAGCTGGCCTCCGAGCAAGGATACTACGAGCTCAGTAAGCCGCTTCCCGAATAACTATATTAATGATCCACCCTGCATCATCATCTGCATCCCATCTCAGTGAAAACAAAAAAGCCTGTCCCTCTGTTTACAGAAGGACAGGCTTTTCGTTATGAGTGACCTCACATGTCACACGTTATAACATTCATACTATGCAAGCAGTTGCTCAATAGCAGCACTCATGGACTCTGGAGATTCCTTAGGTTCGATGCGACCAACAACTTCACCCTCGCGGTTCACAAGGAACTTGGTAAAGTTCCATTGGATATCACTCGTTTCACCCACACCAGGCTGCTGCTGCTTCAAATATTGAAACAAAGGATGAGCCCCTTCTCCATTTACATCCACTTTGGCAAAGACCGGGAAGTTCACGCCATAATTGATCTGGCAGAAGGACTCCGCTTCCTCGCTTGTACCCGGCTCCTGTCCACCAAACTGATTGCAAGGGAAACCTAACACAACCAGACCTTGATCACGATAACGGTCATAGAGCTTCTGCAAATCACCGTATTGCGGGGTGAGTCCACATTGACTGGCTGTGTTCGCAATGACGAGCACCTTGCCTTGATACATATCCAGCGGCACTTCCTGATTCGCAGTGGTTACTGCTTTGTATGAATATACGGACATTGCTGATTCCTCCTATGACATGGTTTAATTTTTACATTATTGAAAGGCAATCGAACGATAACTAAAGAAGGCCCTTGGACTATACCCGCCTCTGGTAAATGAAGCTTGAAAAGATACAGCCTGCACCTGTCTTTCATTATAGCCCTGTTCCATGGCATACATCAAATTTACCGGGAAGCCAGAATTGCCTCGTATCGCGTCTGCCGCTCAGCTTTACTCAGCTTGGGACAAGTGTAACAATAATCCTGACCGCCATACACTTTATAATGCAAACAACAGGTTGATTTCATTAACGTCTTTTCCCCGGGTTGATACGGACTGTCAATCTCTACCGGTTTGAATTTCAGCAGGTTTTTACGCAATCCAAGAATGTCTGGCGACATCGTAATCACATGCTCATATCCCTGAACAACGGCTTCACGCTCATGATCTGTAATGTCCATCTGGGTAGCCAGCGTTTTGAACCATCTCAGGATGGATGCAAGCTGCGCCCACATCTGCCCTGTATTTGCCTCGCCAGCCATTGCCACCCCTTCTATTAAAGGCCGGAGCTGGTCTCTGTAATATGATGTGAGCATAACCTGTCTTGCGGCAGAGGCTGCTTCGTTAGAAGCAGATCCACCCTCGTTCGGAGGGGCAGGATGAGCTCGCTCGGTCCGATCTGTCAGTTGAAAAAGGAATGCTGGATATCCGTCCTTGACCACCAGATACAGCCGGATATTGTCCAGAGAGAGATCTAATACCTTATCACACATGGCATTGATATAATGAATGCCCAGCAGCAATCCGCGAACGGAATGCATGAAATACACAGCTGCAGTTTGCAGGCTGTCCGCACGTAAATGCTCGTTATAAGCTGTCAGCATAACTCTAGCCTGCTCAGTGTCACGCAGCGATGCAAGAGATGCCGCGTATACGGCATCTTGAGGAGTACTCATCGTAAAGCGTGCATACTGCTCTAGCCAGGTATAGTTGATGTCGCCCATAATAGCTGAAACCTCCCATGAATGCGAACGAGCCGCGTGCAAACAACGCACAGCGGCTTCATTCTTATAGTAGAGGACACGCAAGGTCCATTTTAATTCATTAACTGCCTGTGGCCTGAACACGATGCTGCTCTGCACGGCCTGCATGCACCATAGCACTGTTCATCACTTTTTCAGGAGTGACAGGTTTCTGACGTTCACCAGCAAGCGCATATGGCAGACAGAGCGGTACATTCGAACGCGGGTCCATGACGATGTCTGCTTCAATATTAAACACTTCACGCAGTACGTCCGAAGTCATCACTTCAACCGGGGAACCTTGTGCAACGGCTGCACCTTTCTTGATGCCAATCATATGCTGCGCGTAACGGGATGCATGGTTCAAATCATGGACAACCATGACAATGGTCCGATTAGCCGTGGCGTTCAGATGCTCCAGCAGTTGTAATACTTCCAGCTGGTGAGCCATATCGAGGAAAGTCGTCGGCTCGTCCAGGAACAGAATATCTGTTTCCTGTGCAAGAGCCATAGCGATCCATGCACGCTGACGCTGTCCACCCGACAGCTGATCAATCGGACGATCATGGAATTCCGTCATGCCCGTCACTTCAATCGCCCATTCAATCATGCGTTTGTCTTCTGCACGCATGGAACCGAATCCTTTTTGATAAGGGAAACGACCATAAGAGACAAGCTCGGTAACAGTCAGACCTTCTGGTGCTGTAGGATTCTGAGGCAGAATCGCAAGCTGCTTGGCAACCTCACGTGTGGATTGCTTATGAATGGACTTGCCGTCAAGTAACACACTTCCTGACTTCGGAGACATAATACGTGCCATCGTCTTCAGAATGGTGGATTTCCCCGAGCCATTAGCTCCAACAAGTGCGGTGATTTTACCTTGGGGAATCTGGATGTTCAGATTCTCAACGATCAGTCTTTCCTCATAAGCGATATCCAGCTTGGACGTCTCCAGACGAAACATGCGATCATCCCTCTCTCATTAATCCCGGTTATGTATTCCGGCTATAGTCACGACAACGAAATTGAAATTATATATTGATGTGATATTCTGCATTTTCCGACGCTTCAATCATTTACATTTCTATATAAATTGAACAAAAGATTTACACAATCCACTCCGATGACAGAACAACCTTCCAATCGCTGTTATCCCCAGATTTTTTTGATTCCTTTTTGCAATGGGAAAATCCGGTGATAAAGGCGAACGCTTCGCTTTTTCAGGTTTTTTCTGCCCTCTCCGTTCGAGTGTAAATAAAAGTTCAACTTATACACGAAAACGATAAATTAACTATACTAAAGATACTGATAATCATTATCACTTGTCAACAGGAAATGCTCTATCTTTTGATAAAATAAGCATTTTTCTAGTCGAATTTGGTGTTCTGCAAGGTAACATGCCACTTATTATATGAGAGTATTTCTCAATGATTCCGTGCTTTTTTTCACTTCGTGAAGTTGTCCTTAATGTGAATCAATTATTTTATGTCTATATTGTGAACAAACGGGGTCATCGGGAGTGATTCTCCGCAGGTTGTGTTTTATTAAAAAAAGATGACCCTGAAACCTGCGCTTCAGGATCACCTCCAGGTACGAATTCTGAATTCAGCTCGGCTCATACATCAAGTCGATTACGATCTTCAAGCCCTGTGCTTCATGCTGAATGCTCACGACATGCTCGGGCTGAACATTTTCCGGCAATGCTATCTGCATGCCATAAGGATACAAACGCTCCGCTTCTGCCGCAGTCAGTGGTTTGAAGCTGCCTGTGCTGCCGCCAGCAGTCTGACCCTCAGACGAACCCTTGTTATCGGTTTCCCCCTGCTTGCCTGCTTCTGCATTACTGCTGCCTTCACCCTTCCCCTGATTGGCCTCAGATTGACCGGCTACGGTTGAATCCGACTTCTGTGTTGAATCATCGCTTGGCTGCTGCGTCCCATCCGTTCCGCTAGTTGTGGAATCAGCAGTATCGGCACCCGCAGCACCTTCACTTGTGCCTGACCCGGATTCATTGCTGCTGCCCGCCGAGCTGTCCGGGGACGATGCGGGATCATTCGTTGTGTCCGGCTTTCCAGCAGCGTTCAAGCTTTGCCACTGATCCGTAACGTCGAATTCCTTCATACTCTGATCATCCATGAGCAGCTGCAGTTTACCGCGTTCAAAAGGAATTCCCCCCGTCTCACTTCGAAAACGGATAACCAATTGGGCCGGAGATGCTGTTCCCTCCTGCTTGGTGGCAGCAACAATGTAAGCTATATAGTCTGGTAGCTGCTCTTCAGGATTAGCCGGAACTGCAGGTTGCTGCTCGGTAGGGGGCTGCGCCTGAGGTTCAGCCTTATTGCTCATCAAGGCATACGATCCACCTGCAATGCCTGCAATGAGAATTAGCAGCAGTCCAAGCCAGCGTTTTTTCTTCCGTCCAGTCAGCATACGCATGAGCGGGGAGGCAAGCTCGGCTTTTGCCCGATCATAGATTGGCTTCATGGCTTTTCCTGCCTTGGCATAATACGGCCTGAATGCTGACTTGGAACGAAACGCTTCCCGGTCATGCGACTTGAAGTAGTTGATGATTGCATCTGCATATCCTTTATGTGCATTGGAAGCACGAACAAACATGCGCTGCGAGCCGGACCATTCAAAGAAGGTATACAGCACTTCTGCTTGACCTGTATGATTGCGTACAAATTCGATCAAACCCGAGTAATCCAGCCGATTGCTTCCACTTCCCCCGCGGTAGAATGCCAAGGGCAGCGCCTCATACGCCGCGGGTCCTGCATGGCTCTGCAGCTCCGCAGCCAACCAGCGGCGAGTCCAGCGCTGAAGCTCATCACGCTCGGCGAGAGAAAGGGCCTCCATGTTTTCTTCGGCCTTGCCATCCCCGCTGAGCCAGGCTCTGGCGGCCAGCATCATATTGGTTCTTGCCGCAACATCAGAGCCCTGACGTGCAGCCCAATCTCTCACCTCATCTCCATGCTGGAGAATATCAATCTGAAGCAGCTGGTCACGATTCACCCGTTCCAGATCCAGGTCCTCAATCATAAAGAGGTTAATCACATAAGCAAGCTTGTCCGCCAGCTTGGTTAACGCCTCCTGATATACGGCGGGTTGTCTGCCAGAAGCTGTGGCAGTTGCATGGTCTGAAGAATGTTCAGGCTGCTGACCCGGTCTCGCTGCTACCTCCGACTGCCCGATATAGCCTGTAATCTCTGGCTCCAGCGCGCTATTCCCGGTAATCCGGTCCAGTACACTAACCCGCTGAAGGGCTTTATTCGCGGATTGAACCGGATCAGGTGCAGAGCACAGCCTTTCTCGCAGCTCGGTACAGGAACGTTCAAGTAACAGGGCCGACTGGATAACAGACGGATGAGCTGTAACCCACCGCTGAACCAGCTCAATGATACCAGCGGCGGTCTCCGTTTGTTTCAGTTGATGATCCAGATACGGTTCGAACAGCAGCTTGGTTAACGAGGCATTGGTCAGCACCTTATCAAAGAAGGCTTGATGCAGCTGTACATCACGATCCAGAATGGCATACAGCTCCTGAACAGCACGCATCCGCTTCTGCACACGCGCATTGTTCACAGCGTAGATAAAATAATCCACAATCCGGATCTTCACCACAGGTGCAGCAACCCGGAAATACTCTCCGATGCGCGAGGCAACCGCTTCCTCGGGTACATTTTCCCGCCGTACGCTGTCCAGCTCCCGGCTGAGCAAGGTCAGAAACAGCTCGTTCAGACGTGAACGCTGCTGCTGTGCACCTTCCGGCTTCAGATACGTCAGCAAACCGCTGAGGACCTCGCTTTTGTTATTCAGATACAAATCCTCCACGCCTTGCTCCAGGCTGTAGAACACGGATAACTCTCCGTAAGCCTCAATGGAAAGGTCACGTCCAGGCTCCATGCCTGCGAGCATCTCATCGGCAAATTCGTAGAATGCCGCTGCCCTTGCCTGATCCTGCATCAGAAACCATGCGAATTCAGCATATGGCAGCTTCGCTACCGAAGCATCCGCATGTGTGACACGGCCAGAGACAAGATCAAAGGTGAAATCCTTCTCCGTGTTCCGATCCTTGGGACGCAGTGTGCCGCGCTCTACAAACTGAACGTGAATACCCTTTTTGGCCTGTGGCTCTTTGGCAAAGGTCATGAAGCCAAGCAGCCGGCGGAACGCATAAGGCAAAGCTCTGTACAGCAGACGCAGCAGCGCCTTGGCGGCTGCCGCCACTTCCTCCGCAGCCACATCAAGCGCAATGTAGACCTTGCGGCGTGCAGCGACAGACTGCATCACAGCATAAAGCATGCGCTTGAACATCGTCTCATCAATCTTCAAGGCGCTCAAAATCTGAACAGGTGCTGTGTTCGTTCCGAATCTTTCTTCGCTGTCTGCAGCTGGCACCGATTTTCCTGCTGTTACAGGCAGCTTGCTTAGCGCTGGAAGCTCTGTTCCCTGCTCGATATCATAGGAGGTGACAAACATCGTATCCAGCCAGTCCACACGCTTTATATACTCTTCCATGCTTGCCGGAGATAAGACGTAATTATGAGCAAAGAAGGCGCTGCGCAGCCCGGTAAAGTCCGCAGCCTGGTACACATTTTGCCCCAGAATCGTCTCGCCGCTCTCCAGATGCAGCATATGCATGGAAGCCGGAAACTTGCTCTCGTCCTTCTCACCCCGGCCTGTCAGCTCCGCAGGAGCATCATAGACGCAGTAGGGATGAAGCACTTTTTTGATAAAAGAAGGGTCCAGCCCCGGCGAAGCCGCCACCGTATCGAACCCCTCTGTTGTACGGAATACCCCGCGCCGCTCTCTCGTGTACATCTGCTGTTCAATGGGCGGAGTGCTGGAGGAACGCATCATCCCACTCTCCCCTCAATGTATTTCAGCTTGTACAGCAGCCATAGGAAGGGCTCGTCCACCCTGATCGGGCTGACCACACCTTGAATTTTCATATCCACCGGATTGCTGCCGAGTGCAGATACAGCGAAATAAGCGGTGTCCTTGAAGTACACATCCATCGTGCCTTTGAACGGACGATCCACCTTCTCGATAAAACGGCGAATCTCCCCGTCGATATTTTCGAACTCGGTCAGGTCAAACCACTCGCGATGCACCATGTTGCGGAACACGTTACTGTTCGATTTGATGTAATCCCCTTCCTCATCCTTGAGGGAGTGCAGCATGTCACTTTTGGTGAGCACAACAGCCGTCGGGATATTGGTCTTGGCCTTGTCCTGATAAGCGATAAAGTCACCGAACAACGTCAGTACCACATCGCGCGGCTCATCATATTTTGGCGTCCATTCTCCGGGCTCGCTGCCGAGATTAATCCGAATTTTGTCCCGAATGGAACGAATCTGAAGCGGGTCCACCATAAACAGAATGCCTGCCGAGTTTTTGATATGCTGTCCGTGCAAGCCCAGATAGTCCTGCTCCACCATACCTTCACCTGCCACGTCAAAAAACACCAGCGTCAGCGGCGCTTTATCCTCGTCCTTGAACACAAACTGGAAAATAAACGGCTCCTGCAGCTTTTCCTTCTGCGTGGAGTCCAGCAGATCACCCCGCTCGAACAGCGGCTCTTCGTAATCGGCACGGAAGCGGCGGCTGATCTCGGCATTCAGCGGCATACACGCAGCATCAAAATGATCGGCTGTATAATGCTGGAGCGTATGAATCAAGGATGTCATATAGACCGATTTACCGACCTGTGATGCCCCGATAATGGATATGATATTGCTCGGGGCCTTGCCCGCCGTTACAGGTAGCTCATTATGACAGTGCGGGCACAAGCGGCGGCGTGTGACTACACCGTAACGATCATTAAGCCCCATCACGATGTTATCCGAATAGATTCGGTGCTCCTCAGGCACGTCATAAGGCGACAATACGGCTTCCATATCAAACACCGTATCCAGCCCAAAGCGCTCCCGGTATCGGTTCAGCTTGGCATCTTCCCCAAGGGCGTAGTCCTCGTCATCGTCACGATGATGTGCCGCACGGAACACCACCTCTTCCGGTGAAAATTTGCTGAAGCAGTACGGACATACGATGTCGTAGAACAACGGCCGCTCCTCCGGCTGCTGTCTCTTCAAAAACCGGCTAAAAAAACTCATAGCCACTCCCCTCCCCATATCTGTGTAATACGATCGTCATGTATGTTCAATCGGATATCAGCCGATAGGCGGCTCCGTATTTCGGGCCGTCCGTGAAGAATAACCTCACATAGTCGTCCTTGGCGACTTCAACTGGCGGCATTTCATTTTTCCCTGGTGCAAAATCACTGACAAACGGATACACCGTACCATCCTCCTTGTTCAGCGGAACCCCTCCCTGCTTGCGAACATAACAGAGCGCTTCCTTAGGCACAGGTACTTCGGCTGTTACGGTCATCAATACCGTCTTGCGTTTCTGAAAAAAGCTGCGCTTATAACGAATGGCAAAGCGGATATCCGCCTTGCCTGCACTTGCAATCCCTTGATTCTCCTCATCCTGCTGACGAATCAGCACAGGTCCGTCCTCCTGCATCAGACACGCATACACGGTATACTGAATTGCGCCAAAACCGGTGATTCGATCCGCATACCCGTTGTTGGCCTTGTATTCCTCTCTCGTATACAGCTTCAGCTTGCCTTGTGTGTGCGAGGACAACTGCTGATGCCCCCTATATGAACTCTCACCGCTGTGATCTTCGCTCTCCCGATCATCGTTCACTTGATTGAGCTCCACACGTTCCACATATACCGCCTCCAGCTGTTCAGGCCACAGCCAGCGAAGCGAGCAGCGTCCATCGTCCACCGCAAGTGTCAGCTTGCGAATCCGGGGAGCCGAGGGATCAGCATCTGCATTCATAAACTGCATATTCCATTGACCTCCCCGATGTTAAAATCCTTTGCTGCGTGTGTCTCTTGGTCGTTGTCCGAAGCCTTCCCCAGAAGAGGTTCCGCTTCCGACCTCCCGGCGTCCCCGGCTTTTGCGTGGTGTATTTTCTTTAATCGGAACAATCCAGGAGAACAGGGTAAGCACCCCTGACAGAATCAGCATTGCCCCCAAACGGACAAAAGCGTCCCCCACGTTGGAGCCGTCCAGCCCCCACTCCAGCAAAAGTCCAGCCAGCAGTCCCGATACGGCACCGCCCACCCCAAAGCTGAGTGCAAGATGACGGTTATCAAACACAAGTCCTAAAGACACGCCGAGAGCCACACCGATCAACAGCAAGGCGGCAACACGGAAGATCGCCAGATATACGCTGTGTTCCATCGCACCCGTACGTTCAGTCACCAGCGTACGCTCATCAATCGTATCGTAAATTTGCTGGAACGCGACATTGAGGCCGCCCGCGTCCGGCACATCATAGTACATGCCGCCGGTTTGCTGGGCAATGCTCTTGAGCAAATCCGTACCCGAAGGGTCTACCAGGCTCAAACCTACCGTATGGATGGCAACCTGTTCCTGTACATACTGCGGCAAAATGTCCGAGATATCTGCATCACTGAATCCATCGGATAACAGAATAACCACAGTACCTCGTTTCGGGTCCTGTTTTCCCTTGATCAGTTCCATGCCTTCTCTAAGCACCGTGTCAAAATTGGTTCCACCCGATGTGGTCACAATGCTGTCGATCTTGCTGTTCACTTCATTTTTGGCGGCTTCGCTGTCCACAGCAATGAATGGCTGCAGCACTTGCGGCTGATCATGGAACGTAATGACCGCCACCTGTTTGTCACTTTCCATCTGATTGATTAAACTCTTCGCCGCTTCAAACCGCCCGTTATTCGGGTCCGTTTCGCTCATGCTGCCTGAGTTGTCGATCATCAGAATGATATCTTTGACCTGCTTCGCCCCGCCCGGATTGATCTGATACAGCAGCTGCAAGCCGAGTCCAACGACCAGCAGCAGCGCCAGTGTTGCAGGCACAAGCAGCTTCCAGGACAGTCCCAGATATCTAAGCTTCCACGAAGAGCCGTTCAAACGCGGCGAGATCATCTCTGCCAGCAAGCAGAACAGTCCTACACTAAGCGCCACTACGCCAAAATATAATCCCATCAGCAGCAGGCGCGGCATCTCCCCGAGCCACTGACGCAGCATAATTTCTCCTGCCGCAAAACCCACCGCTCCGCCAATCAGGCTGAACAGGACCAGGAGAAGATTGATTTTTCGCTGCATGTCTGCATGCATCCTTTCTTAGAACCTGCCAGAAGCAGGCTGACTTGGTTAACCCTTATCGAAGCGGAGACAGCTTCTCCACAAGCTCCGCAGGGTGAAGCTCATAGCCGTTTTCGGTATACGAATCGTAATACACTTTGCCATTGCGGTAGACCATCAGATCCTCCAGATGGAATCCTCCCATCAGATTCAGCTTCTCTACACCGCTGCTGCGTTCCTCATATACGACACCCAGCTTGTAGATTCGCGAGGTCTCCTCGGCATGTGCCGCGTAATCCATGAAGGCACTGTGATGATCGCCAAAAAAGTACTTCTCTTCATAGCGATGCTCCTGCGTATAGTCAAACACTCTGATGCGAACTACAGCCTGCTCTTCCAGTGTGCGGTACAATCTGCGGAACAGATCATCCCGAGTCAGTACATCCCGATCGCGATAAGTAATCGTCACATTGGCCCGCTGCAGCAGCTCTTCCTCAAATGGCAGCCGCAGCGGCTCCGCAGAGAGCAGCAGTGCACGGCAAAGATCCATAAGACGATGCAGCAAGCGGTCACTGCCGATGGCGGCGAGCTGGTTCATATCTCCCATATATCTTTCCTCGAACCATACATCCCGTCCCCGTCTGGCCTCCAGGTCTGCGATCAGTTCTTCCGTCACTTTGCCGTAATACTCCATTACGTTCTGACCGATGTATTCATCGGCAGCAGCAATGCTCTCTTCTGCTGCTGCACGCAACGTACGCTCCAACGCTTCAAGCGAGACCGTAACCTCGCGGCTGAAGCGGTGCAGCTCTTCCATCTCCGAATCGTAGATACGAAGCAGATGCAACTCATGTTCCAGCCGTAACAAGTCGACCTTGGGTACGTATACACGCTCCAGCAGACAATCGATCAGATTGCGTACGTTCTGTTTATCACGGAAAAGCGCTCGCTTGATCGGCTGATCCTCTACCCGCTCCTGCTGCCGCTGCTCCAGCAGCGCACGTGCCGATTCGAGCTGCATTGCCTTGTCCCGAATCAGAGCCAGCAGCGCCTCACGCACACTGCCTGGCTCACCGCCGCTCCATGCAGCCCATTGAAAGTAACCCGCCTCAGGGCGCTCCATATGAGACTGCTCGGCCTGACGACGCAGCGACCCGCTGGAGCTGCGCTCACGAACACGCTCCTGCACCGGACGAACAACGTTATCACGGAAGTAGGCTTCCGCTCCCTCTCCATACAGCGCCTGCTCCGCTTCTCGCAAGGAGAGCGGCTTGAGTTCTGCAAAGCTGCGATTATGCGTCATAATTCCGCTCATGCCGCTGATCAGATCATCCCCTGGCAGCAGACCTTCCACTTTCCGCTCCACCGAAGTCGCATCCAACCCGAAAAAGGCCAGCTTCTCCTTCATGCTCCAATCCGGCTCCTGCTGCATTCGGCCGAGCAGATAGCGGTACAGATGATATAACACGGTGAGTGCAATCGGTTTGTTCGGCCGCCTGATCTCGGCAAAGCCTGCACTTGCATACCCGTGCTGATCGGAGGTGGTGCGGATATTATTTTTGAACGATGTATTGTTGTACGTGTTTGCTCCTGTGCTGTTGATCGCTGCCCGAGCTTCATGCCCCTCATCCTGCTTGCGATTCTTCAGCAGACAGATGCGGCAGATGATCTCCGCATTTTCGATCCAGCCGCCGGGAACACCGGTGCCACGTTCGTTTTTGTCGGACAGCACATACACAAGATCATACAGAGGCGCCGCGGCATGTGTGACTGGAATCGAAATCCCGTCCTCCGTCACCAGCAGGCTGCCGCTGAACGTATAGTCCAGCGACTGCATGTAATCCAGCTCACGCAGAAAGGCAAGCCCTGCTGCGCTCGCATATCCGAAGGATTCCACCTGCTCCATCTCGCTGACCAGTACATGCAGATCGGTCTGCACCGATTTGAAGGACTGTGCCAGAATCGTCTCGGTCAGCTTGGTGATTTCCGGAAGCAGTACATTCAGCGGATCATCTGCCCGGGTGATTACCGTCACATAAATCCGGTCGAAGGATGAATAAAGACGTCCGTATTCAGCAATACGATTGCTTACCCGCCGCATCGTGCGATTCAGTCCAAAGAGTGCCTCCGCCGACTCATGAAAGCTGCGGTGTACGTCCTTGCGCAGCGTTTTGGAAGGCCGCTGTGCCTGATAGGACGAGAGCGGAAGGTGGTGGTATGTCACCTGATCATCATTCGGTGCAGTAGAACTGCCACCTGTCATTTCTTCATATGAAGCATGCTCAGCCGACCTTCGCCCTTCCTTGCGAGATTGCTCCCCGCTTTCTTTTTCCTGCTCTGTGCCGATGTGCACGTAAACTACGCCATCCTCGTTGTCCCACTTCAAGCGATTAATCTGCCTTACGGCAGACACCGCAGGTGCGACCAGATCGCCGACAAACAGAAACAGGGCGGGATAATGGATGCTGCTGCGTCCATCCCCCAGGCTGCCTTGACGCTCTTGTTCAGCAGCATACCGGGCAGCATACTGCTGCAGCTCTCGCTTCAGGTTCGTCGCGGTGTACTTGCCAGCATCTGTCCCGGGCGCCGAATTGTTGTAATTTGCGGCTCCCGCATTGGATCGATCATTCATACGATCAGCCACCTTATTTCAGTCTTCTGCGAATATCGTTCAGCTTCGACGACATCGTTCTGTAGAACTGATAGATGTCTTCCCCGTTTGCCAGTTCAACCCGCTCGTATTCAAGACGATCACGGGATTCCATATACAGCGCGGCCAGATCATCCAGCTTGCTCAGCAGCGGTGTAATATCCTCGGAAGCGGTCAGCTCGTTATCCCGGCGGGAAGCTTTGCGCAGCAGTGTGCTGCGATCCTTCTCGGATAATGCGCGGAAGCTGCCAAACACTTCATATTCTGCGTAGTTGCGGCTCTTCATCAAGTTAGCAAACGGCTCCCATGCATCCTCCTCCGCATCACGGTCGTAGACGTACAGCGCACCCTTTTTAACAATCGTGTTAGTATACAACGCTTCGATGAAGCGGTCATACCACTGCTCTTCGTCCTGGTATTGTGCCAGAATGCCTTCCAGCTCGGCCACTTTGGCGGTGATTGCGTTCATCTTCGCCAGTTCCTCACGTACCCGCGCGATCAGCTGCGGAGAGCGTACAAGATTCTCTTTGGCCATATCTTCATTAATGCTTCCGAAAATATCTTTTACATCCACACGTGGCAAACCTTCGGATTGCAGCCGCTTCAGTTCAATGACAGCCCGCTTTACCTCACCAAGGTTTGGTGTGTTTGATGTAAGACGCATATCGTATGCAGCCAGCTTGGCAGACAAGTCAAACGGTTCTGTCGTTACGATCGCATAGCGGTTGCTCGTATTTTCATCCACCGATTTGGCGATGACGATGCGGTATCCGAGCGCCTGCTCGAATTCACTGCGAACCCTTGCGTTATATTGCTTCACGCGGGCATTCTCGTACACATCTCCCCAGGATTTTTCGGGAATCGGAGACGGCAGATAGGTCCAGTTGTTTTTCTCCGTCTGCACGAGATGGCGTCCAATGCCCTCTTTGTCCAAAATCGTGCGTTCGTAGCTCTCTTCATAAACCTTGAGCGGTGTATATACGAAGAGCGGCACCCCGTTGCGGGTGTTCAGCCAGAAGATCCGGTTCCGCACTTCGCTCTCCTTCACAGTAAAGTGCGATTTGCCCACGGCATTGTTCTGGTAGTTGCGAATGCCTTTTAAGATACCCGGCGCCTGTGCAGGCACGGATACAAATCCCCAGGAAGGGAAATGCAGACTGCCTGTGCTGTTGCTCAGGTTAAATACCGGCACGGCCTCGTCATCCAGCTTGCCTGCGATGAAACGCTCCACGAATTTTTCAACAGATTCGTCTTTCCCGTATTTGATCACCAGGAAATCCTCCATCGAGCGGGTGATCAGGTCGCCAAACTTCTCACTCAGGAAGTCGGAGATCGAGCTGACGATATCAATCTCGTTTTCCTTCACCCACTGGCTCGAATTCTCCAGCAGCTCACGCGAGAAGTCGCGGATCAGATCATCCGTATCCCGTTTGTCCAGCAGCCCGTCCACAACGCTCACAATGTCCGGCACACTTACCACGTTCCAGTAATATGTCTTGTTGCCTTTATGATCCGTCTGCTCTTCGCCGCGTGTTAACAGATCACCGTTCTTGGCAAAGATCGAGCTAAGTGCATTCAGTGTCTCGGTGAATACGTTATAAATGCGGCTGTTTTCCTGGTTCAACAGTTCATACAGGTCTTCATAGAATTCAATCATCTGGTCATTGCGTTCCACATCGGCATGCAGCCAGTACTCGTGAATTTTAGCTTCTATATAAGCATTCTTTTTCTTCTCTTTGGAGACAAAAGCACTCTTCGCATCGCCAAGCTTCTCTTCGGACTGCTCTTGAGCCGCTTCAATATCCCGTGGAATACGGAAGGCATTCTCGCGCAGCGTTTCGATGTACGACTGAATCATTTTCAGTACACAGAAGCCTTTTTCCGTATAAATCAAACGAGATACATAAAATGGTCCCTGTTCAGGATGCAAAAACATACGCCGGATCTGCTCTGTGAATTGACCCGCAATCTCGCCCGGCAGCTGTTTCTTCGCCTTGATGTATTCCTCACGGGCACGTGCCAGGAAGTTCTGCTCCAGCTCTGTATCCATGTTGACGACCTGGGATTTCACAACGTTGCCGTACGATAATCGTTCGCTGTTCTGGTAACCCGGCAGCGGTTCAGGTACACGGGATTCGAAGGCCTTGACCACACTTTCGAGATCGATGCCCAGCTTGCGCGCAAACTTCTCGGTATCCTCCTGATTCGGTGCTTTGGAGAACATGGTGCTCATTTTGTCAAACATCCGGTACGCCAGATACGTGGTCATCTCTTCAATCGGCAGTACAGCAGACGAAGCACCGATGATATTGTAATCATAGTTGGCCGGGTACACCTTGTTCATCTGTGCGATGTTCGTGCGAATGTTGCTGATATAGTCATGAATGGCAAATTCCTCGCCTGACTGCTTCTCTTCGCTGGAGATAAAGTTGGTGATATTCTCCGCGGTGACGTTCATGCAGTAGTCGTAGGCGTTCTCCAGCAGTTTGCCCTCTGTATTCGTAGCCGAGATCAGGTGACACAGGTTAAATGGCGGCAGTGGCGAGTTTACAGTCAAAATATTGCCGTACTTCTGCGTAAACCGCTCACCACGGCTGTCCACGTTCATCCAGTAATCCAGCTCTTTGAGCGCAGCATAACCGTTCTTGCGAATATATTCGCGTGTGTGCTCGCTCAGGCTTTTGTTGGAGAGATTCACATCCGGTGTGAACAAGTAACCGAGCGTATTCACGCGGTCGATACCGGCCGAGCCGTGATCCCGCTCGATGATGCCGCGAACGATATAGGAAATATCGAGGAAGCAACCGCTGCCTGTACCCCCGGATAGACCGGTGAGCAGGAATACCATCAGTTTTTTGTTCGTACCAACGGATAACGTTTTAATCTTTTTATCAATGGCTTGTACCACTTGATTGATCTTTGTAAACAGCAGCAAACGTCCTGCCTGACGCACCCCTGCGGCTCCGTTCATGCCATCTGTAATGCTTAGCTCAGGGGACAGCCAGTCCGTGATATACGGCTCCAGCACACTGCGATTCTGCAAAAGCCCGCCAATCTCGGCATTGGACAGCAGTACAAATTCGTTGATCGGATCAAGTCCGATACCTCTGTATTTCTTCGCCCGATCCTGTTCGTTTGTCTCGAACGCCAGAAATTCAACGTTGTCGGGCTTCTCCATCTTTTTCTTGGACACCGGGTCCTGCGGCAGCTTGAAACGGCGGTTAATCTGGTATTTCAGACGCAGCAACGCGTCAATTCCCGTTCCGCCCAGACCGATAATCAGAATCGGGTTATCAATCGTATCCACTCTGATTTTCTCACTGACAATTCCTCCGCCCAGTGATACATCCAGCTGTTGAATATGTTCTCTAACAATCGGTTTCATTCCATGTCCTCCCTTATTTAAACCAGTTAGGCTACAAACTCATTACACTTGCCACTCCGATGACAGAGCAACCTTCCGATCGCTGTTATCCTCGGATTTTTTTGATTTCCTTTTCTAAAGGGAAAAATCTGAGGAATAGCGTATGCTTCCGTAGCAGCTTTCTTTCAGAAAGCTTTCAGGCGAACGCTCCGCTTCTTCAGGTTTTCTCTGTCCTCTCCGTTCACGTGTAAACAATTAGCCCAACTTATACTGGTATTCCTTTAAATCAAATCATCCATTTAAAACAAATAATCAATTTAAACCAATATACCTAACAATCAATTTACACCAAATATTCGATCAAAATCGTTTTATCCGCCTGTTGCAGCGGGATGCTCAGCCGATCACCGTTCTTCAGTTCAACGCCTGAGCTTGCATCTACTGCACGCCCGGATTTCTCCAGCGTACCTCCTGCGGTATTGCGGATAATCAATCGGTCTACATTGCCAGGTGTGAAAATATATTTCTCGGTTTCCTTCAGCTCAGGGTCAAGCTGCAGCAATTGATGCAGGTGGAATCGGCCCCGGAAGGATGCCAGCTTTTTGTATTGCGGATAAGACTTGTCCCCTGTGTTCTCATCCCGAACCTCAACGATAATCTGACCGACAAAACCGCGGTTTTTGCGTTTCAGCCAGCCCATCAGGAACCAGCCTCCTACCGCCACTACGATCAGGGCGATCACGCCCAGTATGACAGGCACCCAAGGAAACGGCTTGTCATTGGCAGTCGCTGGCGTTGTCGGCTGTGCCTGACTTCCGCCCGTTCCACCTGCGTTAACGATGATCGGTGCACTTTCACGGTAGAAGCTGTCTTCCTCCGCACGAATAATCAATTCATAGTTATGATTGTCAGGCACCTCAAATGTACCAGTAAAACCGGAGCCTGTGTTTTTGAGCGGCTGCTGCTCGGTCTTGCCTGTGTCCTTGTCCTGGACAACCAGCGTGGCCTTCATATCCGCATACAGGTCATTATCCTGTAGCGGCTGTCCACCGTTTTCCAGCCTCGCGGCCAGATCAATCTTGTCGCCTTTCGTATAGGACTTGGTCTTAATTGGGTCCGCAACGAGCTGAAGATCGTAGTTAAACAGCAGGTTGATATCAATGCTGTCTTTCGGAGCCCCTTTAACCCGAAGCTTCCAGTCGCCCTCCTGCGGCTTCAGCAGCTTCACAAGAGAATAGCTTTTGGACGTGGACAGTTTGGCTTCATTGGAATTCAGATTGATGCTCTTGCCGGATGGATCGGTTAACTGCACCTGTACCGGCTTCGAGGACATGATGGAAATATTGGCTTCGAGCACGCTGTCGTTTGGTACGTTCACGGTAACTTCCTGATAACTGCCGTTTGCGGTTACAGAGGGCAGCTTCACCACATTGAGCTTGGCATGATCGGCAAAGATTTCACTTAAAATCTGCGGCAGATCATCCGGTGTATCGGTAATGAATGACTTGCCTCCTGTTTGCTTGGCAAGGTCTGCAAGTGCATTTTTGTTCAGCTTGCCGTCCGCGTTCAAGCCAATCGTGTAAACAGGAATGCCTTTGGCCTGCGCATCTTTGACGGCTTTTGCCAGATCAGCATCGGACTGAGCCTGTGTGCGTCCTTTGCTTTTGTTAAAATCGTTGTTGCCATCGGCCAGCAGCACGATCATCGGTGAATGAGACGGGTCAGCGCCATGGTTCAGGATGTTCATGGCCTCCGCAACGCCTACTGAAATATCGGTGTATGGCCCTCGGCCGAGCTGGTCGATGAAGTCCTTCAGATTGCTTTTGTCTGCATCCGACTGAATTTCCAGCATTGCCTTTTCCCGCTCCACCTGATCGGTGTAAGCAACAATGCCTACTTTATCGCCAACGGTTGGCAGCATATCTATAAACATTTTCATCGCTTCGTTACTGATCTTGTCGCGATCACTTGTATTCATGGAGTTACTGACATCGGCGACCAGCACCGCGTCAATTCCACTTGTCTGCGTCTGAGCCGCTTCCGCTTGGGGAAGCAGGGCTGAAGGCAGCAGCAAGGTCAATAATGCCAGCAGAACCAGAGTTCCGCTGAGCCAGCGTATTTTGCGTGTCCGCAGCATGGGGTGTACTCCTTTACGTTTGAGATTAAAATGGGAATAGTTTATTATAGGCGTCAAGCCTTAAAGAAATCTTAACAGTCTTCTAATAAAATCTGAAAAGCACCCCTATTCTGAGTTACAGTTTTGTAATGTTTGACAAAAATCGACGATTCTAGGTCTTTTGTTGGAACTAATATTCCAACTATGGAAATATGATATAGTTATTGCCACCAAACTGCAATATAACAGCGCTTGGTTTCTCAACTCAAGCCTTGGAAAGGGACGGATTATGGTTACATACGTATGCCTCGCCATATTGTTTCTTTTTGTCGTTATCAAAATGATCACATTCCAGCTGCATCGCCGGAAGCAGGTTTCCCGTGAAGATACGGACCGCACCCTGTACAACATTCTGAATGGCGGGCGTGATGGAGCATGAGCACGAAAAAAGTAGTTTCTATCCGGCCATTTAACCGAACGACATATGCCTTCGAAAAGTTGCACGTATGCAAGCGCTGCGGGCAGTATACTTGCCTCTGGGAAGATCACTGCACCTCATGCGGGCGCAGAACACTTGTTACCATACAAGAGAAAGCAGGTTCCCAGGTAAAACGCCGCATGGTGCGTGATGTTTTGCTGGTTATGCTTATCGGCGCAGCTGCCGTTTATTTCGGTGAGACGCTGGACCAGTCCATGATTGCTGCTACAGTGACGTTGCTGCTGCTCGGCGGCCTGATCTTCTTGCAGCAGCGTGCCTTCCCGATTGAAAAGCTGCGTCAGATGAAACGGATGCTGCAGCTGGACGAGGAAGGCGTGCGGCAGGGCATCAACCGCAACTGGGCCTTGGTTGCCGAAGCCCGCAAAGAGGACGAGGTCCTCGCTTACGAGATGCTGCGCGAGATCGGCTCGCTGGTCAACAATGACCGGATTCGGCTGCAGCAGGTGGCGCTGCTGCAATCGTTTGTCCTGCGCAGCGATATGGATCTTCAGCTCCGGCCCCTACTGCTCCAAAACTTCGAGCGGCTGCTTGCCGAATATATCGGCGAAGTTGCAAGGCTGAAGCCGGAGCTGGTTCGTGAAGACGCGATTCGTTATATCGCGACGTATGAGGTTCACATTTTACAGCTGCATAACGGTATTCAGATTCTGACCGCCGTCGCCGCAGCTGCCGTACGCAAAAGCAAATATATTGAACTGTTTCCCAGCCTGATTACCCGCTACGCCCGTTTTATGCCGAAAGACCGGTTTATGCGACTCTATCACACCATCGAGCGTTATCCAGCCAAAGCACGCGGAGGTCTCGCCGAGTCCGTGGGCCGAGTGTATAACGAGAAGTACCGGGATTCGTATGCCGATGTTCAGGTTCGATGAGCACAGCCGAGGCTGGCAAAATAGAAGCATACTAGGGATGTAAACGGAAGAGTATTAGGTCAAACAAGTGAAATAATGCAAAGTTACTCCCTATATATAGACGGCCTATCACTCCGTAGCCCTGCATCCTTATGATTGTTCCACCCTTAATCATATAAGTTCCAAGCAGAAAACACCCCATCCTTAGGTCTAGGATGAGGTGTTTTGTTACCTAGACCTGAGAATGAGCTATTTTAGTGAAAAAGGGCCTATTGCCACATGATCGTTGTAATCCGGTAATGATTAAACAGTTGCGAGAAAGCGGCTGGCCGGGATGGATAAATAGGCGGAACTTGCGAGATACGTAAGATAGTGGAATCCCTTGAGGATTGGGAAGCACGAAAGGCCGCTGGATGGAGGAGCATACAGGATTTGTTAAGCTTGGGGATGATGTTGGGGGAAGGGGTGCACTGAATTGCTAGGCTTGGAGTTGACGTTGAGGGATGAACGCACAGGATTGCCCGGCTTGGGAGGTCGTTGGGGGGAGGTGCTCTTGGGACTTAATTTCTCTGCGGACGCTAACGAATCCAGAACACCCTATTTGCGCCGAATCGGCCTCCTGAAAATTGTAACGATTCCCAGTAACCTTATTTCTCCAAAATGACCTCATTTCGCCCTCCTTCTGCCCATTATTCGCCAAATAGCGTTCCTACGATTCGTTAAAACCTCAAGTCCCCCAAAAATGCCTAAATAAGGCTTCTGAGAATCGTTAGCACTCCAAAGTTCGTTTGAATGAGGTCCACACTGAATCAATCAGCTTGGGGATGACGTTGAGGAGAGGTGCACACCGAATCACTTGGCTTGGGATGACGTTGAGGGGAGGTCCACACTGAATCGCTCGGCTTGGGAAGACGTTAAGGGGAGGTCCACACTGAATCGCTCGGCTTGGGAAGACGTTAAGGGGAGGTCCACACTGAAT
>NZ_BMFU01000008.1 GCF_014639235.1 Paenibacillus silvae
TCTGGAATGACGATACGTGCGGTATCGGTGCCCAGCTGTTTCGCTTTTTCAACCGATTGCTTGGCAATCGCTTCTGTCATTTTCACCAAATCTTTAACGGTTCCGTTGGTTTCGGTTGTACGTGTGATCGGTGTTTTGGTCAGATTTGTGCCGTCAACACCATTCACATCCACGACAATCTGCTCTTGCTTGGTTGTTGGTGCAGGGGTTGACGTTACTGGTGTAGAAGTGGATGATCCACCCCCAGTGTTGTTGCCCGGGTTAGGTGTGGAGCCGCCATTGCTGCTGTCACCATTAGCTGTAAAGACAATTTTCACGGCACGCCCTGGCAACTGATCACTGATCGCTTTATATCGCACCCATACGGTCTTGTCTCCACTCAAATCCAATTTCTGAATGGACGCAAGATCAATCCAGCTTAATTTGCCATCGAAGGAAATTTCCATCGTGTCGTTCAAACCCGTAATTTTGTTGTTAATGTCATCCCCTTGAATCTTGGGAGCGGTAAAGAATCGATTGATTACATACTGAAGATTTCCAATATCCTCATAGCTGTCTTGTTCATTAAGTACCCACTCAGCTAATTCCATTCGTACTTCAGGGCTGAGCTCTACTCTTTTGGATAGATCGAGGGCACCTGTACGATCAAATTTATATTTGTTAAAGAAGGCTTCACCCTCAAGCTGATCGTTCATCGCTTTATCCAGCCATTGATTCATTAGAGGCGTAGAGTTAGATTCTCCAAAGGAAGTATAAGGCATCGAGAAAAGGCTAAGCACAATATCCGGATTTACGATATCTCCTGCAAATTCCCCTTCCAGTCTTTCAAAGGCAATTGCATGCAGGTAGTTGTATGAAAAAACACCTTTATCTACTTTACTGCGCTCCAGATACTTTTGACCAATGCTGCGGAGTCCATATGTCTGTTGATCATTAAAATGAAGAGTACCATTTACCAACTGTTGAGCCAGCAGATCAAGCTTGGTTTTCAGTGTACTTAGTTGATTTTGCTCCCATACGGACTGGGCCAAGTACCCGAGTTCAATCATATATTGAACCTGACCTTTGTTATCAAAATCATTCTTCACGTTCTTGATCAGGAAGTCTGCAATGAATTTTCTAACCTCCAAGGACACCGCACCATACCCTTCAGGGAAAGTAATGCCCAGATCAGGGTCTTCCATCGCTGTACGCATAGCTGCTGTACTTCCACTTTTCTTCGCAGCATTCAAGACAGACAAAGCATCTGTACCGTTATCATCTGTGAAGAATTTGTCAAAAGCAGCCTGGATTTGAACAAATGTTGCGTATCCTCCAGATGGACGTTCCGCTATCATATGATTGGCAAGTTTCTGCCAATCTTCATTTGTCTCTAATTCGTTTATCTTACTCACATCAAGAGGAAAGTTGTTAATTGGTTCTTGTGATGAATTTGCATTATGTTCTTCTACCTTCTCCTGAAGGTCCTGTAGCTTTTCCAGCACGAACATCATTTCATCGGTCGACTGTCCTGTACTGTTAATTGAAGGAGTATCCTGTACCGCGCTATCGATATAAGACAGTACTCCCTTCACAGCATTATTTCTTTTTGATCTCAGGCCCAAGATATCTGCTGTCATTTCTTTTTCAATGTTTGAAAATTGAAGGTATGTCTCAATATTTTTATAAAACATGCTTTCAGCAGCAGGGTAATCAAAATAAAGCTTACGGTCAAACTGATTCAAATACAGCGCATCCAATGAGGATATAGCATTTTGCCCACCGTATGCACGAATAAACTCCAATGCTTTTTGTGCTGACTGAACTAAAAACTGAACTTGTCCCTTATTTGCATATCCATCACTTGTCGGCGGATCTAAATTAAGCATATATATGACGATTGCCTTCTGATCCTCTGTTGAAAGCTGTTCAAAATCAGGCGTAGTTATGAAATTTTTATCGCTCAGCAATTCGATTGCTTCCTCGATGAAGTCTTCCGCGTTGCCTTGATCCGCTGCCTTCTTCAATTGGTTATACTTGGTGAGCCCTGGTTCAAAAAAGGCATCAAATGCTTTTTGAACGTCGGATACCGTTTCATAACCATCATCCTTGTGATCAAGCATCCATTGAGCGAGTTCATTTCTAGCTTCTTCATTCTGAAGCGTAGACATCTTGTCCATATTAAATACAAATGGTCGGACACCTTCGGTCTGCCCCACTTGTAGAAGGAACATCATATATATTCCATAAAGCGAGTCGATCGCCCCATTCATACTGTCGAGGTCAGTTGCTTTATTTATCTCTATATACTCATCAAGTTTTTCATGCATCATTTTGAGCTGACTATTATGGTAGATCGTAGCGCCACTATTCTTGAAAACAATATTGTATAGCAGTATATTATCAAGAAACATTGTCCGATCCGCACCTGTCAGCTGCATGTAACGAGATGCATCTTGTGTCCATTCCGTTTTGTCGACACCTGAGAAGTAGGAATTCCACTTCCCTAGCGAACTGTATACCTGATCCATTTTTTCGCCTAATGCATCAATCTCAAATTGTCCGGGTATTACACTGAGATTATAAATCAGTTTAAATGCATATACAGCGTGATTATCACTCTCATATTGCACATCTGATGGAATCAGCATAATCATATCTCTGGCAATCTCATTCTTTTGATCTTCGCTTAATGCTGCGTAACCTTCAGGCAGTTCTAACAGTTCTCCTTCTTCGAGCACATTACGAACATTAGCTATTTTTTCGCCCGGGTTGGAATCATCATATCCTTGTCTCTCCATGTTTATAAGTTCGAATGGGTAAGATCGGGCGCTCACCACACCTCCAGGACTTACAATCTGAAGCAACATCACCGCCACCAACAAAAAACTTACTATCTTTCTGAACAAGGCTTCGCTCTCCTCTCATTTCATGTTTGATTCTTGTGCCTATATCTTTGGACCTAGTTTAGAACACAACAATAAACAGAATCTAAACAGGAAATGATAATAAAAGGAAAAAAATCCACTCCATAGTTGAAAACAGAGTGGATTTCTTCATATTTTTCGTCAAAATTCATCATTTCAAAAAAATTTTCAAGTGAATTCCTTGTTAATGGTCCGTCCTTGCCTGATACTCCCTTAGTCTCCCCTCATACACCAGCTTCAGCCGCTCGCATTGGCGAAAATCATCCGGGGTCACAAGCGCGGGCAGCTTGTTCCACAGCTTGATGCCGGAGCGCTGCAAAATTTCGGCGACAAACTGGGAACAAAAATAAGAGTTGCTGAATTCCACCGGTTCCTTGAGGGTAATGCCAATGACACCTAGCAGATTGTACATATATTTCTGACGGCTGCGAATGAAAATATGCAGCACACGCTTCATTTTTTCCACTTCACGCTCTGATACCTGAAGCTCATATATCACACATGTCGTGTTCGGATATTTGCTATATGTACCTGTCTGGATATCCTCCTTCACAAACCCGCCGTTCAGCGGATTGCTCGGATGCTTGCGGCCAAAGCTGTACAGCTCCGTTAATTCCCGGTCGAATGAGATTGATGCATGATTATACGGTGCTCGGGTATAGCTCTGAATTACTCTTGTAAACAACGTCCCCGTGTTGGTCAGCAAAATATATATTGAACGTTCATCCGTCATTCCATATTTCCCCTTATCATTTTGGCACTGTTCCTTCATAATAACATAGGTACCCTATAATGGAATCTTACTTCAACCAAGCAGGTGATCCTTCGACATGAACAGCTCCCTATTTACACTAACCCTGATCTTTGCTGCCTTACTTGTTATTCATATCGTATACAAAATCATTGCCAGGCTTCAGCCGGACAAGGATTATTCGGGCATTGGCTACAAGATCAAAACCTGGTGGGGCATGCTTGTAATTTTCTGCCTGGCCACTTTATTTAACCCGATCGTTTCCCTGATCTCCCTTATGGTGCTTACGTTCTTTTCCCTTAAAGAATATTTCTCCATGATTCGCAACACACGCAAAGCGGACCGCCGCCTGTTTCTATGGGCATATCTCGCGATTCCGGTTCAGTTTTACTGGATTTACATCGGATGGTATGGCATGTTTATCATATTCATTCCGCTCTATGTGTTTCTTGTCCTGCCGCTGCCGCGTTTGATTAACAAAGGCACTGTCGGCTTCCTTCGCAGTGTCAGCTCCACGCAGTGGGGACTGATGCTGATGGTATTCGGATTAAGCCATCTGGCTTATTTTCCGTTTGCTACACCGGAATATGGATCGAAGCTTGTGCTTTTCCTCGTTGTATTAACACAGCTGAATGATGTGGTGCATTATCTGGTATCTCTGTATCTTGGCAAACGAAAAGTAGTGCCCACCGCCAATCCATTTATTACTTGGGAAGGGTTCGTGTGTGCATTTGTAGTGACAACAGCTACTTCCTATTTCATTCATCCGTACCTGACACCTTTTAATTGGGAATTCTCGCTGTTCATTGCGGCACTAATAAGCCTCGCAGGCTTCTTCGGCAGTCTGACGGTATCGGTACTGAAGCGTGATCTGCTGATCGGAGACGACACCAAGTTCGATGCGCTCAAAAAAAGCTATCTCAGCCGGGTGGATAGTCTCACCTACACCTCCCCGGTGATGTTCCATGTCGTTCGATATTTCTTTGATTTTATGTAGAAACAGCAGGCTCACAAGGTTGGAAAAAGGCCAGGAATCATATCCCCGGCCTTTTTCCCTTTTGCTTTTTTAATTCAGCAGTGCGTATTTGCTCTTTACTTGCTGCCATGACGTTACTTCTGCGCTGCCGCTTCAATATCGGCATAGGCCCAATGTGTGGCAGGCACATCATTAAAGGATGGTTCAGCTTCCCCGGTCAGCGGTGTGCGCTTGAACAATACGTTCAGCACTTTAACCGCTTCGGCACGAGTCAGCTTGCCTTCCGGCTTGAACGTACCATCCTGGTAACCTGCCATGAGCCCCGCAGACTGCACATATGCAATTGCGTCGGCTGCCCACAGATCAGCAGGTACGTCGGTAAAGGCTGCTGATGCAGCAGTGCTAGTTGCAGGTGTTGCTGATGCCGTTTCCGTCGCTCCTGCATTCGCCTCTTGCTTTTGCAACCAGCGATAGGCGATCGTTGCCATCTGCGCACGTGTGATTGAACCTTCTGGCCCAAACACGGAGCTGCTCAAGCCATTCATGATACCTGCAGCCTGCGCTTCTTCAATTTCTTTCGCTGCCCAGTGTGTTGCGGCTACATCCGCAAAGCTTGCCGCTGTTGAAGACGCCGTTGCTGCCTCACCCGATAGATTACGAGCAAGCATCGCTGCCATCTGAGCACGTGTTACGAATGCATCTGGACGGAAGTCTGCTCCGAAACCTTGAATGTACGGATGGTTTGCTGTTTGAGCAGCGTTCAGCCCGTCTACAGATACCAGTGTAAATGTACTGAACTTCGTTACCGTAAACTCAATAGCCTCACTGCTATCTGTCAGCTTCACCAGTTTTCCTCGCACCAGTTCCTTCGTACCATCGCTGTGTTCAATGTACACAGCCAGGTTACTCAAAGCTTGCTGACGAGCAGCAGTCTCTGTTGGCAAGCTGTTCCCCAGCGGCAACGTGAGTGTGACTTCACGACCCTGCATATTCGTTTCGATCTCTACTGGGCGGGCCAGCACCCGTACGTTTGCGTTCGGTGCCGCTTGCTGAATGATCTGTTCTTTCTTCGCACGGTCCTCTATTTCCTTACGCTCGGATTCCTTTTTCAGCGGAACGATGCGGAAGTACAATTCCTGATCGAATCCGGCAATGGACTTCGCAGGTACAGAAATAACTGCATTCGCTGTTGAAATCTCCAGCTTGAGCGAGCCGTCGCTCAGCTCTTTGACGGCTGTTTTCGGAACTTCAACCCGCGTCTCGGACACAGCATCCTTCGTATCTGGAATGACGATGCGTGCCGTATCGGTGCCCAGCTGTTTTGCTTTTTCAACCGATTGCTTGGCAATCATATCTGTCATTTTCACCAAATCTTTAACGACACCATTGGCTTCGGTTGTACGTGTGATCGGTGTTTTGGTCAGGTTTGTACCGTTCACCCCGTTCACATCCACGACAATCTGCTCTTGCTTGGTTGTTGCCACAGGGGTGGATGACCCGCCCCCACCACTAACACTTCCTGTAGAAGAACCAGGGGTAGTCGGGTCACTCGGTGGAGCGAAGAAAGCGTTAAATGCCTTCTGAATTTCTTCATAGCTTGTATACCCGCCGACTGGTTTCTTGGCTATCATCCATTTCGCAAGCTGCTCTCGCTTGGTTTCATTTTCTGTAATCGTATCCAGCTTGCTAAAATCGAGAGGGAACTTTTCGTAAGGTTTTAATTCCTCTGACGAATTCTGATATCCGTAGATCATTTGCAGTGCCCCCAGCATTTCCTCGGGGGTAGCAGGCTCATTAATAGGCGGATACTGTAAAAGCAACATGAGATAACCGACATAAGCATCCTTCATTGCAAAATCATCGTCTTGAGAGAAACGCTGTGCAATATACGAGATTAATTGCTTGTCCACGCTGGAAAGCTTGGCATACTTCTGGCTCACGATTTGTACGCCGCCAGTATCTGGATATGAGATGTACTGATTAGCTTGACTAACAAGACTATAGAAGCTGATCAAATGCTGTTGAAATAATAGCGGGTCTGTTTGCAACGCCGCCATAACCCCTTCGAAACCCATTTTCAGCGCATATTGCACTTCTGCCTTGGATTGATAATCATAGTCCGAAGGTATAAATGTCATGACAATCTGGGCAACAATTTCCTGTTCTTCCGACTGAAGGCTTTCGAACCCCTCCGGAAGGTCTAGCCATTCGGACTGCTTGATTAATCGAAGAACTGTCTTCAGATTCTGTTCACTCTTGGCTGTGTTTAGTTCTTTGAGTGGATCTTTTACCGGATTAAAAAAGGCATCAAATGTTTCTTGTATCGCTTGGTAGTCTGCATAACCCGTTTCTGGACGGTGGTCTATCATCCATTGAGCAAGTTCTTGTTCAGTTTCATATTCAATGGGGTCCATCTTATCCAAATCGAGCGAAAATGTGGTCATCTTCTCTATTGTATCAGGATCATTGTTGTAATCCGTTGACTCCTTCTGGATTAATCGAAGATCTATCAGTACGTTATGCATATCTCCTGAATCAATTACACGGTTAATAGAGGAATATGTGGACAAAATGGCATCCAGTTGCTCTCGAATTTTATGAGAGGGGAGGCCGTCGCGCTTCGCATAAAACATGATACGATAAGCGAAAATTTGTTTTTCCACTGATGACAGATTTATATACTTTTCTCCCAGCTCATATAAAGCCTGGATACTTTCGTCCGTATTTGCACCGAATACCTGAGGTAAATAAGCTAAATTCTCGAAATAGGCCGTGATGTTTTGCTCAACAGTCAATAAATCGTTTGAATCAAAAAGGCTTCTTGGCTCTATAGCTATATCCAGTGCATATTGAATCTGACTTTTGCTCACATAACCTGTCGAACCGTTTATCAGAGTAACAAATTCGGCCACAGATTGCTTTTCATCGTCACTCCAGAGATTAAAACCTTGAGGAAGCAAGATTCCCAAGTTGGGGTTCTGGAGCACAGCCAACACGCCTGAAATATCTCCCTTACTTTTAGCCAGGTTCAATGCATCAAGCGGGCTTGTTTCCTTATTCTCTGTAAAAGTTAATACCGTGTGCTGACTGGCGGGTTCACTGTTAGTTGCCTTCACCCGTACCCATACCGATACATCGCCATTGAAGCTTGGTGGCTCTGTGGTATCGTAATCCAGCCAGTTAGCACCTTCGTTTTCACTATATTCCATGGTGGCATCCGCACCCTTTATGACATTCGCTTCATCATCTGCCGTCACTGATGGCGCTGGGGCTGGGGCCGGGGCTGAGAGAGTGCTTACTTCCTTCATTGAATAAGCAGCATCATCGTCATCATTAGAAGAAATTTCATACCCCACAACGATGTTAAAATAATATTTGGTATCTGGTGTTAAATTGGTGACGACATAAGAAGAACCCTCGGTGTTATAAACGAATCTTCCGTTTTTTCTAATGTTTGATAACGTATCAATATTGGGTTGATCGGATACGTAAATACTATAACTAATATCATTGCCATAAGGGTTAACATTGGACCCGATGAGAGCTTCCGTCCAACTTAACTTAATTTTATTCGCTTCGGCTTGTACAGTGATTTTACCATCTCCTACATTCAGCCCTGTTGATGCTGCATGTACTGAAGTTACCGCAAAAACCTGCATTACCAAAACAAACACAAGTAACATACTAATCGACTTGCGAACCTGTTTACTCATAACTACCCCCTCAGAATATTAAAAACCTATCAATCCTATTTGATATCATCATTCTATTACTTGGGTCTTAACAAACACTGAACATTGGAGCGAGCAGTAAAAGTGGATTCACTCTTCTTGAGCTTTTATTTTCTTGAAGCCTTGTAAAATACAAAAAAAGATCGACAGCAGGTTCAGCAAGGCTGGCCTTATGTCGATCTTCACCTAACTTATAATTGAACTATCTTTGCGCTTATTTTATGAGCCACAGTGTCAAAAGTTGGAGTGCTCATGACACTACTTCAAATGAATTTCCTTCTCGGACATCAGTATGTTGCCCTTTTCATTGGTAAATACAAATATGGCCTTTCCGCGTTCACCCTTCATCTCGTCTGAATAGATAAAACCGGAATACTGCCCGTCACCACTTAAATAAAAACCGTCCTCCCCGTTCTTGCCATGCTCAATGGCTTCCTCCAGAGAGTTTACAATCGTGACCGTGTTGGAGGTCCAGCGCATCTCCGTTAAGGAGTAACCCTTCGGTACCTGCTTGATTGCAAAATCAAAGCTGTTGCCCTTCATCGGCTTATTAGACTGGTCAATGACAATCCGGATTTCATCCGAGGATGCCTCGGCTTCAGACTGTGTCCTGATCTTGCCTTCTTGACCTTCGGCACTGTTCTCGTTTGTTTTGTTCTTGGCCTCTGCATTCGGTACAGCCGTCTGTCCCGCTTCCTCAATCGGTTGTTTGGACTGCGGGTAGGCATGCTCTTGAACAGACTCTTTATTATTTTTAGCACCACATGCACTAACGACAAGGACTACACACAATACGGCTGTGTATAACACCATTCTGTTAAGCATTTGATTCATACTCCACTCTTCTCCCTTCGTTCCTACGCATGCCTGAACATACATGACTTCGAATATGAACCCTATTCATCACTACACCATATCGTTCCTCATGAAGCTCCATATTATGTAAATGAGATCAAAAAATCAGGATGATACGGTTCATGTGAAGATCATGTATAAATAAGTATGCGTAAAAAGAAGAAGAGACTCACTAAAGCCACTGCTTATAGTTATCGTTGAAATTGTGGCAAAACCAGCACTTGTCCACTTTGAATGGTTCCCTGCTGTAACCGATTGGTGGCTTTCAGTGCTTCGACATATATCCGCGTATCCATCTGTTCCGGTTTGTGTTCAACCGCAATGCTCCATAACGTATCCCCTGAAGTTACGACAACCTTCTGATTCAGCAGAACGGGCTCATCCCCAGCCGACACAGTAAACACAACACCGCAACCCGCGATAAACACACTAATGGTAATCAGCATCTTGATTAAGGCTCCATGCGTCATCTGGTGCAAAGAATGGGACTTCACATAAGAAATACTTGATTTGGCAGGTAAGGACTGCCCGTGTTCGTGAATGCTTTTGTACGTGGAATATCTCATCTTTCATCGACCCCCGATCTTCATCTTCCTTGATTCGCTAATCCCAAGCTTGATTACCTATATCCATTTCGTTTAACAGCGCGAATTTTTTCTCTATTTCTACATGAACTAGGCAATTAATACTATCTTTTAATTATTTTTATAGGTCTATATTATCACTTGATTCTAAACAAATTCTGAACAATCTCTTTATTTTGAAATAAACCGCAGTGTACAGCAGAATTAATGCCTGATTTTCGGCGATGGTATCGGTTAACCTGACCTATAATAAGGGAAAGATTGTGATTCTAATGAAGTAAGGACGTGCAGTTGATGATCTCTGCGGAGCTGAAGAAACAATACTATACGGCGCTGGTCGCCAAAGATTCAGAATATGAAGGTTTGTTTTATGTCGGAGTCAAAACAACAGGGGTATTCTGTCGTCCTACCTGTCCAGCCCGGAAACCGAAGTTTGAGAACTGTGAATTTTACGAAACTGCGGAGCAGGCCTTGCTTGCATCCTTCCGTCCATGTCAACGCTGCCGCCCCTTGTCTCATCCCAACCACGTGTCGGATGTAGTACGCATGCTGGTAGAGGCTGTAGAGAAGGAGCCTGAGAAGCGCTGGAAGGCACAGGATTTCAGAGCATTGTCTATTGATGAATCAACAGCCCGCCGACAGTTCAAAAAAAGATTCGGCATGACCTTTGTTGCATATGCACGTGCGAGGCGAATGGGACTGGCTCTCAAGCATATTCGCTCGGGACGCACAGTCATTGATAGTCAGCTCTCCACCGGATATGAATCCAGCAGCGGATTCCGAGACGCCTTCTCACGAATCATGGGCGCTGCCCCGACCCAGATCGATGAAGAGCGGGTACTGAAGGCGGCCTGGATTGATACAAGACTTGGCCCAATGATGGCTGTCGCTGACGAACATGCGCTGTATCTGCTTGAATTCGTTGACCGCAGAGGACTGGAACGTGAGGTGGAACGTTTGCGCAAACGGACCCGCTCTGCTATCGTGCCTGGCACAACAGCGCCCATTCAATCCATTGAACGGGAATTAACGGAGTATTTCGACGGCCAAAGGACAACGTTCGACACAGCGTTGTTCTGTTTAGGAACACTATTTCAGAAGCGGGTATGGGATGCGTTACTGGCGATTCCAGCCGGGGAAACAAGGTCATACCAGGAGATTGCTAATGCCGTCGGGAAGCCGGGGGCATACCGGGCGGTAGCACAGGCGAATGGAGCCAATCAGCTGGCCATTGTAATTCCGTGCCATCGTGTCATTAATTCAAGCGGAGAGCTGGGCGGATACGGTGGAGGGCTGACACGCAAGGACTGGCTGCTCAAGCATGAGAAACAAAACAAAGATAGTTCATCATCCATTACGGAATAGTCCATAGCATCGCGAAACGTTGAGAATGAAAAGGAAGTGAATACAGATGAGCGTTGTAAAGAGCACGTTACGAGAGAAGGCAGAACAATTTCATCAATATCATGTAAAAGGAAATCCTCTCATCCTGGTTAATGTATGGGATGCGGGAAGTGCACAGACCATTCAATCTGCCGGGGCCGCGGCTATTGCTACGGGCAGCTGGTCCGTTGCTGCTGCACACGGGGAGCAGGATGGAGAAGCTTTGCCTTTCCCTTTGGTGCTGGCTAACCTGGCACGTATCACAAGCAGCATTGATCTGCCTGTAACGATCGATATAGAGGGAGGGTATGGCAGGTCTGTGTCAGAAGTGAAGCAAAATGTGATACTCGTTATTGAACATGGAGCGGTTGGCATCAATATTGAAGATCAACTGAATGCTGATGAAGGGATGTACAGTGTAGAAGAGCAAGTTCTGAGATTAGGGGCTGCCCGGGAAGCAGCAGAGCAGACAGGCATTCCGCTTTTTATCAATGCTCGAACCGATTTATTTCTACAGCATGCTGCCGAACAGCATAATGATGCGTTGGTTCACGAAGCACTCACAAGATCCAAGGCTTATGGAGAAGCTGGCGCAAGTGGTCTCTTCGTTCCAGGACTCCAGGATCAACGTCTGATTCAAGAACTGTGCGAACATTCGCCGCTTCCTGTCAACGTGATGGTAACCGCCCAGGAGCCTTCTCCCGGGCAGCTCGCCGCACTGGGCGTAGCACGGATAAGCTATGGACCCTATCCTTATCTGCAAGTGATGGAGCATCTGAGAGTGCTTGGACGCAGCATTTTAACAGCTCTATAGCAGGATAAGCTCATAAAGCTTCACCTCGCACACCCCGCCCAGGAGCAGAAGATGTTTCCCGCCTCCACCTGTGGTATAATCCCTCTACCTAACATTAACAGGAGGCAACTATGCTTAACGTTGAACAAAAGCTCGAAATTCTAGAGTCGTATCCCCAGCTGCAGCGCAAAGAGGTTTCCCTGGGACGTGTGAACTTCCACTACGAAGACAGCGCGTATGAGAAAAAGATTGTAGCACTCCATATTCATCCTAACGGTAATGGTTATATTTATGCAGGGCTGCTGCCGGAATACGAGACCGATGCCAAAGGCTTCGTTAATATTCGTGATTACTCCGAAGCGGAACTGCGTTCGTTGCTGGATGCAACTCTCAAGGCGATGTCCTACAACCCGGACGCACCAGCCCCAGCAGAATCATCAAAAGAAAAAACTGACATGCAGGGATCAGCAGCACCCAAACTCTCGACCGGCGGCGGAATCTGGATCGATGAGCACGGGAACACCCTTACGCTGAAATACGATAACGACATGTGGTGTGTGTATGCCGGCCACGATCTGGAGATGGCCTTCGAGTCCCGCAGCGAAGCTGGCGAATATCTTCAGGAGGAAGGCTTCAAACCACAGGCGCAGGCTTAACGAAAATAAAGCAAACACGAGGTGAGCAGAGGCTCCCTCGTGTTTTTTTACTTATATGCGCCCAGTTATGGATACACTGATGACGTGTGTTCATATTTGGCATATTTCAGATGAATCATGTTTATCACAAACCTTTGCGCTGCACCCTTAGCGTTTAAGCTCATGCTTGATCAATCCTTACTGCTTTTGCGCACCAACGGAGCATGCTTCATCATGGGATAGGTAGACAGAAGCAGCGCGCCACCGATTACACCCAGCACCGTGAATACGAGCATTCGATTTTGATAGGCAATCCAGAGCGTGAATTGTCTCATATCTCCAAATGCAACCACCAACGACATCACCAGGCCCAAGCCGAACAACAGAAACAGAAAGTTACGCATTCCCAGCCTGATCCAACACACCGTCATGAAAACGGACAAGCCAAGTACCAGAAAACCAAGCATCAGGTCCATCCATAGATATGGAAGCACAAGGTAACGGGAAGAGTAGAGCATCCCTGGTTGAAACAATGTAACCTCCAGCCATCCTGCGGTGTTCAGCAGATGAACGATCAAGTAGATTACATGTAGAATGACCATTGTACCTGCAACCATCCCGGCTCCCATGATATAAAAGGATTTCATAAATTGAATCCGTGTACTGCCCATACCAATGGCTACCGGATAGAGTGTGATCAGACCTGCTATCGCGAAGGTACAGATTCCTCCGTACATCGGCCCGAATAACTGCGAGGTATAGCTGACATGAAACAGAAAACCAATAGCCACATAGATGGCTGTCAGTCCAAGTGCAATCGAGGTAAAGATGGTCAGATACAAACGCATATCATCCCAGATCATTCGGTTGGTTCCTTTGATCGCATTCATACCTTCATCCCCTCCTGCTGCCGGGTCACGTGAACCAGATATTCCTGAAGTGATGCTTTTTCAATTGAAAGTCCGTACTGCTGAGCCTTGGCCTTCCAATCCTTCGAATACACGTCATCAATCATCACTTTGCTGTTCGTACCTAATCGGGCAGATTCAATAACCGTAGCACCTTGAACCGCCTCTTCAACATCTCGAAATAACCCTGTTAGAAGAACTCCACGCTCGCGCATCTGCTCCATAGGCTGATGAATGATTATGTTCCCTTGATGTACCACAATCAGACTCTCACATAATGGCTGTACCTCTTCGATATGATGTGTCGATATCAGAATGAGCCTTGGATTTTCTTCATAGGTTTCCAGAAGTGCTTCATAGAACAGTTTCCGTTTCTCTGCATCCAGCCCGTTGGTCGGCTCATCCATAATTGTCACACTCGCATGACTGCACAGTCCGAGTATGATCTGTGCCGCAGTCTTCATGCCCTTCGAAAATTTACTGATCTTCTGTTTGGAAGGCAGCTCGAAGGCCTCAATTAGCCGCTGGGCCAGCTGCTCATCCCACTGTGCATGAAAATACGAGCCGATGGTCAGCAGATCATGTATCGTCCAGTTTTTCCCGAGCGGATGATTCTCCTGAATATAACAGAGGTGCCCTTGTGCAGACAGATTATTGTACGGATTCTGACCCATCACCTGAATCGTTCCACGGTCAGGGCGATTGTGCCCGGCGAGCAGGCTCATCAGCGTTGTTTTGCCAGCCCCGTTTCTTCCCCAGATCGCCCCGATCACGGGTTCATGCTCTTGCAGAGTGATGTTGTTCAGAATAGGGGGTTTATTCTTTTGATAGCTGTAACATACCTGCTCCATATGAATCATAACTCACGCTCCTTATCCTTCTTGCCACGAATCAGATCAATGATCATGTCCTCATCCATACGTATGCGTCTTGCTTCCTCAAGTAAAGGTTTGATGTACTCTTCGTAAAAATGCTGTTTCCGCTCAACGAGCAGCGCTTCTCTCGCTCCCTTGGCCACAAACATGCCTACACCTCGCTGTTTATATATAATGCCTTTGTCTACCAACTCCTGCAGCCCCTTCCGTGCCGTGGCCGGATTAATATTGTAGAAACGGGATAGCTCATTCGTCGAGGGTACCTGTTCTTCCACCTTCAATCTGCCTTCCACAATATCATCCATGATCATCATGGCGATCTGATGAAAAATAGGCTGGGATTCATCCAAAGTCGATTTCATCTGTTTCCAACTTTCATTCGAATTAATAATTGGCGAGCCTTCATTCTGTATCTGCCATCTGTAATCAAACGGCATCACCTGCTTTACTTCTTCATTCCGTATGATCATCTAGTTAGTTAGTCGGTTAGTTACTCATGTAACTAACTATAGTATACAAAAACCATATTGTAAATAGGCCATACTTAATTCATCCATTTCTCCACACACATTCGATTGTATTGATTCAGCAGGGCATCGAGCACTACGGACTGTCTGATCACTTCAGGATGAAGCAAGCTCCCGTATTGCAAATGCACCTGATGCAGTTGTTGTCTCGCTTCTTCAATCTGTGATTTTAATTCCATACGATCCATAGTCCCCCCTCCTTTTGTCATATTTTAGATTATTATGCCAATCAATAGATTGATGGGGGTATGACAGATGTTTTTTATTGGTTGTTATTACACCTTGATCTGTTCATTGGCACACACAAAAAGAACGCATCTGCACGATGTCAGATACGCTCTGGCGGCTCAGGCTTATGTCCCTAAACCATGATCGAATGTTCGGTTAATTGGAGGGTTAGGGTTACCCTGAATCGGGGATGTTCCCAAGATGGGCGGGAAAACGCTCACCAGTATACTACAAGTAACTATCAGCAAAGCCAGCTTTTTCTTCATTGATTTTCTGCACCTCACCAATCAAGATTTTGTATTGCTGTATAGCTGTATCGGACGCATAATCCCTATATTGCTCAAATAGTCCGATACTTCTAAGCATACCTCGTCCATCGCTAATTTCAATAGAGAACTTCAAGCTATCCAGAACAAAATTCAAACCCTCCGCATAGCGGTTCTTCTTAAGATAGTACCTGCCTAACCCAGCCAAAAGACGGACATAACGATCATCCGTTACCTGCTTGCTAACCTTCCCAATCCTGTTGCTTTGCTCCTGATAAGCGAAATGTGGGGCGTACTCCTCTAACACCTCATCAATATCCATATCATAGCGATTGGCAGCCGTGACAATATCACATAATGCAGGAAATATCTCATTCTCTTTCGTTGAGATGTAGGCCAGATAATGGGGTAATATCTCAAATTGACCAGCCATTAATTGATATATATAACGATTCCCCTCTGCCCATTCCTGAAATTGCTGAATTACAACCAATTCTTCTTGATCAGGGTTCTTCACCCAACTCGAATCGGTGTATAATGCCACATATTTCAAGGCCATCTCATAGTTATCCAAATGGAAATAAGCACTGCCTGAGGCCAAATACGCATACATAACATAAAAAATAACAGGTCGCTTTGTTTCTTCCGCTTTTCTTCTTCCATTCAATTCATAGTGAATCGTGGCCTTTACTCGTAACTTCTCGGATAATTCCAGCACTTTACTCCATCTGTGAAGTGAGGCAAAAGCATTAATTAATTCATTCAATGCATCCAACTGATAGCGTTCATCCAGCCGGTCCACGTAATATTCAAACTGGGCGGCAATGATGACATTCCGCTGCTGGTCATTGGTCAGCCCCAGCTTAAAAAGGCGGTACTGACAAAGCGCAAGCCGCTCGGAATGCTGCATCTTCTCACTTTCGGCAATCGTTTCATATAAAAGAGTTGCAGGTTTCCTTTTGCCATCATGATAGAATTCCTCTGCCAATTCAAATAACAACGGGATATATGACAAATTATCCATCATCAAACGAACAACCTCTTCGATACAGTCCAGTTTATCCAGCTCAGCACATCGATGCAGGAAAGGCCCAAGTCTGCGCCAATCCGGTGTAGCATGCACAAAGCATTCATCAATATACAGCTCATAGAAATAACCTGCCTCAAGCTTCATAGCCATCGTAATACGATCCAGCTGCTGCATGGAGATCGGTCGGTTTTTATTCAAAATATTGCTGAGTGTGCCTGAATTAATTCCAGACAGCTCTGAAAAAAGACTGATCGACATCTGTTCACGCTTCAGATAACGTTCTAAATGATCGCGTATCGTGGTTGTCGGCTCCAATGGAACACCACCCTCCAAAATAAAAACACCAAAAACGAGATTGTCGGTATGCAAAAGTAATTATATGTAATTTGTGTGTGCTTTTCAATAAAATAATTTCAACTAATTTGTATTAATTACAATTTAATCCTTTAACATCATAAAAGTACGTACCCATATTTTATATCAAAAAGGGCTCCTCTTCAAAGCCCTAAAGTACGCACGAAAAAACACGAGCCGCCAGGGCTCGTGTCGAATGCAGTTTAAGGCAGCACATTTCCTGCCGCACGGTAGATTTCATACCATTCTGGACGAGTGAGATGAATTTCACTCGCTTTCACACAATCCAGCAGACGCCCAATGTTCATTGTGCCTGTCACCGGCTGCATCTTAGCCGGATGACGAAGCAGCCAGGCAATCGCAATCGTTGTGTTGCTAACATCATACTTTGCGGCAATTTCATCAATTTTGGCGTTCAGTTCCGGGAACTTCTCATTGCCCAGGAAAACACCCTCAAAGAAACCATACTGGAATGGTGACCATGGCTGAATCGTAATGTCGTGCAGACGGCAGTAGTCGAGAATGCTGCCATCGCGATTCACCGCAGCATCATTCTCCATATTCACGTTGATGCCGCTGTCGATCATCGTTGTATTGGTAATACTCATCTGCAGCTGGTTGGCTACCAGCGGCTGTTTCACGTATTTTTTCAGCAGTGCAATCTGGTTCGGGTTCTGGTTGGATACACCAAAGTGACGTACTTTCCCCTCACGCTCCAGTTGGTCGAAGGCTTCGGCAACTTCCTCCGGCTCAACGAGCGCATCCGGGCGGTGCAGCAACAACACGTCCAAATATTCCGTTCTAAGACGCTGCAAAATACCATCAACCGAATTCAGGATATGTTCTTTGGAGAAATCGAACATACCTTTGCGAATACCGCATTTGGATTGAAGAATCAAATTTTCACGAACTTGGGGATTCATCTGCACAGCGTCGGCAAAAATCTCCTCACATGTTCCTGTGCCATAAATATCGGCGTGATCAAAGAAATTTGCACCTGCTTCCATCGCAGAACGTACAAAATGCTCCGCGTCCTTACTATCCAATGAATTGATTCGCATACAACCTACAGCAACTACAGGCACATCGAGTGTGCTGCTGCCCAGCTTCATGGTTCTCAAGATGTTTCCCCTCCAGATTCAAAAATAGTTAAATGCATGTGACACAGATACATATATGCATGTCCATATGTCCATACCCGTCTTCCGTCTATGATTGTGACACATATATGCAATCGGTTTCAATAGATTTTCCCCAGAATTATATGGAGAAATGCTCTGTACTTGCGTTCGCTCTACGTTTCTTCAGGCACAATGACCTGAATATATTGCGGCAACACCCGAAGATGAATCGGCAAGGCCGGCCCTTCTTCGCCGTCTACATTGGTACGAATCATGTCTCCCGAGTGTACACGCACTTCTTTTGCCGTAAAATAATGCACGTCCTTATGATGCTTCAAATTGCCGAAGAACAATGACGTACCTAAGGTCACGCTGTTCAGCACGCCGATGTTACGAATCACAAAGCAGTGAATCAGCCCGTCATCCACCTCGGCATTGGGTGACATCTTCTCAAACCCGCCGACCGAGTTCGTCAGTGCCGCTACCAGTAAAGGTGCCTCTCCTTCCCATCGCTGTCCGTCATATTCGATGGTCATCACACTTGCGGGTGTGTTCACCAGATCCTTCAGCCCTTCCTTCATATAAGCAAAGGAGCCCAGCTTCGACTTCTCTTCTGATGATACGGAGAACAAAGCCTCTGCCAGCGAACCGGCAGCCACCACATTGGCAAAGAGCCGATCATTGACCATGCCAAGGTCTACAGATCGAATCCGTTCCGAGCGCAGCTGCTCAAGCGCTTCATCCGGGTCAAGAGATATATGTAATGCTCGTGCAAAATCATTGACCGTGCCTAGCGGAATGATCCCTAATGTTGGGCGGTGCTCCTGATCCATCATTCCGTTAATCGTTTCATGCAGTGTGCCATCTCCTCCGATAGAGACCACCAGATCACAGCCGCCCTTACAGGCATCCGCTCCGTACTTCGTAGCATCCCCTTCCCCTGACGTTTCATTAACCGATACAGCGTAGCCCCTCGATTCCAGAATGGTCTGCACCTGCGACACGTAATGCTCCGCCTTTTCTTGACCTGAAGACGGATTGCTGATAATCATCGCTTTTTTCATAGGCTCCCTCTCCCCCTCTGCATATGGCATCTGTACATGTATACCCGCTTTCCCGGGAGGTTGAATAGGCGGCTGAATATAATAGGTTTGATTGGCTGCAAATTTATGTTGAAAAAGTGCAGGGCTAAAGCCCGATCATATCGAATAAAAGTATATAGAGGTACTTGTTCATAAATGAGTTGTTCCTTTTTGCTCAAGATAGGTTAATAACTAGATGAGTTAAACTAAAGATTTTACACCATCCACTCCGATGACAGAACAACCTTCCAATCGCTGTTATCCCCAGATTTTTTGGATTCCCCTTTCCAAAGGGAAAAATCCGGTGATAAAGGCGACCGCTCCGCTTTTTCAGGTTTTTTCTGTCCTCTCCGTTCACGTGTAAATGAATAGTTCAACTTATACAGATGAATTAAACTATAGTCTTCAAGAAACTGCTGAGGCAGTTTTAGATATCGTTCGAATGCTGCGTTTTGAAAAGGTACGGTCTCCACTACTATGTACATGATTTGGAGGGAAGGCATGTAATGAGAAGATTCACGCTGTTTTTGCTCATCTGTATTCTAAGCATCAGCTCCGCAGGACAAGCGCTGGCCTATACCGTCTCTGATACGGAGGAGCATCTCGTCAAAGACCCGGCACTGGAGGAAGGACTGAAGCTGATATTAAATATTCCTGTGGGGGAGCCGCTGACTTCTGCCGCTCTGAAACAGCTGCGTGTAGTCGATCTGAGCAACGCAGGCATTCAAAGTCTGTCCGGGCTGGAACACGCTGTTAATTTGACCCATCTGCGCCTCTACGGTAATGAAATTTCGGACCTTACACCGCTGGAGCACCTCACCCAGCTAAGGGAGATCGACGTTCGCAACAATTACATAACATCGATCCAACCGCTGGCCGCACTGCAGCAGCTCGGGCGATTGTATGTCAGCAACAACTCTATCCGCTCTATTGACGTTGTGCGTTCATTCCCAAGATTACATACACTGCATGCCAGCGGTAACAAGATTGCCAGTCTCGATGCTTTGACAGAGCTGCATTCGCTGCAATGGCTGGAGATTGCGAACAATGTCATTACAGACCTTGCACCACTGGCGACTCAAACCAAGCTGGAGCAGTTAAATATAGCCAACAACCATATCGCTTTACTTGATGTTTTCACAGATATGCCTGATTCGTTGCGAGAGCTGAATGTGTCCAATAACCACATATCCCGTCTTAAACCGCTAAGCCACATGACACATCTGCGCACACTGGACATTTCGGGCAATCAGATTCAGCATCTGAACGATATTTCAGCACTGAAAGGCTTGAAGGAGCTGAATGCGGAATCCAATCAGATTTATGATCTGGAACCTCTGCGCACCTTCACCAGCCTGAGTGTACTCAAGCTGTCCAACAACCGGATATGGGACCTGACGCCGATCTCGGACTTATCGTTCACGCTCGAGAGTGAAGAACCACAGAGCATTGACAACATCTCTGCCTCCACTTCAGTGTCCGTAGGAACGCAGCAAGCGGCGGCGCCCGAGTCCTCCGGACTCACCGTTCAACATAATTATCTGGATGTGAGCAGCGGAAGCTATACGATGAGTCTGCTTAATCAGATGAATGTACGAGAGCAGAAGCGGACACCGCAGGGGCGTTTTCAGCGCCTGATCGAAGGCTCCACCACGGCATATGTGGGTGATGATGCCTATTCACTAGATGCCGCTCCTTTTATTAGCGAAGGCCGGACGTACGTGCCTCTCCGCTTTGTATCCGAGCATCTGAATGCTCGTGTGAATTGGGACAGCAGCACTAACGAAGCCACTATCGTCCATGACGATGGGACGATCCGCTGGAGTGTAGGAAGTAAGCAGGTTGCCGTCGGTGATGAGCTTGTCATGAATGATGCCCCGCTGTTGATGAAGGATGGCATTACCTATGTTCCGATCCGTTTTATCTCAGAGCAGCTTCATACCACGGTTGGATATATTGCCAGCAGTAAAACCATTCTGATCTTTGAAAATAAACCGGAGCCTGAGGATATGATGCCTTAGATGACACCGTAGTAAAGCAACACCAGAACAGCAGAGAGTAGCTAAGCTATAGATTTAGTTACTTCCGCCCATCTCACAACCCCGCCTGAACCCTCAGCGGGGTTTTCGGGTTTTGTCTTGGTGAGGAACAGGGTATATCACGCAGTATGCTCTCCAAAGCTCTTTTGGACCAGCATCAGCAGGTTAGATGGGTGTAGGGGGTTATTTTCCCATCTCATCTCACTCAGTCATTCCATCCATATCATCTTGGATTTGGGTAAATATTGCGCGGTTTAGCATATCTGCTTTTGCAACGCAAGTTGGTATACTGAACGTAATTACACGGTTACTGAGGAACAGATGAGGAGGAGCATCATATGACATATACGTTTAGAGGTTATTCCACGACCCCTGACAATCCATGGAACGAGTTATCTGCTGGACTCACAAGTGAAAGCGCTAACCTGAAGTTAACAGGCGAGCAGCATCAGCTTGTGGAAGGGTTTGGCGGCTGTTTTAACGAGCTGGGGTATCTCGCCTTGGCGCACTTGAGTGATGAGCAGCGTCACGAGGTATTTCATTCCCTCTTCCACCCGGAAGGAGAGCATCGGTTTACAATCTGCCGCCTGCCTATTGGCGCGAGTGATTATGCAGAGCAGTGGTATAGCCATAATGAGGTAGACGGAGATGTGGATATGGACCATTTTTCCATTGAACGAGATTTCAAATATCTCATCCCTTATATCAAGGAAGCTTTGCGTTATAACCCGGATCTTCAGCTCTTCGCGTCGCCATGGAGCCCGCCAACCTGGATGAAATTTCCGAAAGCCTACAACTACGGCACGTTGCGCTGGGAGAAGGAAATTTTGGAGGCATACGCCCTTTATTTTGTAAAGTTTGTTGAGGCGTACCGCGAAGCTGGCATTACTATTCATCAGGTGCATGTGCAGAATGAAGTGATCGCAGATCAGAAGTTCCCTTCCTGCATGTGGACAGGCGAGCAGCTGCGCGAATTCATCGCGGATTATCTGGGACCTGCCTTTGACAAACATGGTCTGGATACGGAAATTTGGCTTGGAACCATTAACGCTCCCGACCCATGGGAGGAACTGATGAAGAAGAAAACAACCGGCTTTGACGAGTACGCCGGACTGGTGCTCAGTGATCCGAAAGCTTACTCCTATATTAAAGGAGTCGGATATCAATGGGCAGGCAAACATGCCATTCAACGCACTGTGGCGAGTTATCCCGAGCTGCGCTACATGCAAACGGAGAACGAGTGCGGCGATGGCAGCAATTCCTGGAACTATGCCAAGCATGTATATAACCTGTACCAGCATTATTTCAGCAACGGTGTCAACGCCTACATCTACTGGAATATGGTGCTGGAGCCAAGGGGCCGCAGTACATGGGGCTGGGAGCAGAATTCCATGATCACGGTTGATCCAGAGAGCAAGAATGTCATTCGGAATCCGGAGTATTATGTAATGAAACATTTTGCCCATCATATCGTTAACGGTGCCCGTCGGCTAGGGCTTTCGGGAGCCTGGAGCGGCAAAGCAGTTGCTTTCCGCAACCCGGACAACAGTCTCGTTGTAGTTGTTAACAATCCGTTCCCGGATCGACGTGACCTTCACCTGAACCTTGCCGAAGGACAGACCATTCATGTGCAGCTGGAAGCCGATTCATTTAACAGCATGGTCATTACAGCAAATTAAACTGGCATGTGTAGATGAAGTCGTGCGTATGCGTTTATGGGTGATTTGCTGAGTGAATCTCGGAGTGATTTTCTTCATGATGACATGCATGCCAATACAGAAGAGCCTGTCCCACAAGATAATGGGACAGGCTTCTTTCGGGGATAAGGCTGTTGATTCATACTTCAGATCGAGATCAAGTGGTAGAGTTTCTTGAAGTCGTTTGAAGCCGCTGAATTGCATAAAGCCGTTGATGCGTTATGCTGTTGAAAACATCGATACTTTTGCTGGTATCATTAAAGTCATGGCAGGTGTTAAGCCTCGGTCGGTTTAAGGATTGTTTGCCATGTAGGATTTCAGCCACTGCATGGCAGGACGCTCTGTGCCGTTGCTTCTTACCAGGTGGGAACCACTAGTCCAAGTTTGGTTTTCGTTGTAACCCCACAGCGTAACACCTTTAACAGCCGGGTGCTTCCAGAGCACTGGGAATTTTTGTTGGTAACGTTGCAGCTGGGTATTGTCATCGCCAGTCATGTCCAGCTCGGATACATACACTGGAAGGCCAGTCGCTTGCAGTTTGTTCAGAACGGTGTTCATCGTGTTCACAGACACGTTGTCCATGTTGAAGTAGTGCGCTTGAATACCGATGCCATCAACAAGGCCTCTGTTTTTCAGCAAGTTGATAATCTGGATATATTGATCTGCTTTCGGAGGGTCACCGATGATGCCATATTCATTGATCAACAATTTGGAGTTAGGGAAGGCCTGTCTTGCTTGCTCGAATGACCAGATTACCCAATCCCAGCCCGTCTGTCCATCTCCACCAATGGCATTGCGGAAGGCTGGCTTCGCATGTAATGGCTCATTGACCACATCAACAAACTCTGCTTGAGAATAGCGCTGCCCGGCCGCTCTGATCCATTGGAGCACCTCTGCTCTCTGATCCGCAGCTGAAAGATTGTTAATCCAGTTAGGTGCCTGACTACCCCACACAAGCGTATGGAATTTGAAAGGGAAACCATTCTGTTTGGCATAGTTATAAGCCATATCCGCCTGGCCCCAGTTCATCACATTACGCGTGCCTTCTACAGCTCCCCACTTGGTGGAGTTCTCTGGCGTCACCTGATTCCAGTATGGACTGAAATTGGATGGAACCTGACCAGCAATAATGTTCCCCAGGAACTTGCTGCCCTTAGCGAGTCCGGCACTGACACTGCCCACCGCGACTGACGCAGCCAGCACACCTGCCAGAGCAAGCGTACCTACCGTCTTAAACCATTTGGACTTCAACATAATATTCCTCCTTGGCTTGGTTTATTTTTAAAGCGCTTACAAAAACATCATAATGGATAATTTTGGTTTTATACACAAATAAATCATACCATTTACTTTGAAAAATATACTTTTTTTTATTCTTGGTACTACACACAATTCATTCAGAGGGAACATAAACGTTACATGAGCGTTTACATTCCGTTGATGTTTCTCTAGTATGAAATGATACATATAAAATACACACACTACATAAGTCGAGCTATTTATTTACACCGGAACGGAGAGGACAGAAAAAACCTGAAGAAGCGAAGCGGTCGCCTTTATCACCAGATTTTCCCCTTGCAAAAAGGGAATCCAAAAAATCTGGGGATAACAGAGATTGGAAGGTTATTCTGTCATCGAAGTGTATAGGTAAATATCTTTGGTTCAACTTATGTACATCACAAGGGAGATTACACATGCGTACACATGGTTTGAAACGTTTCGCCAGTTGGTCTTTATCCATTCTCTTAGGCACATCACTTCTGCTCACACCGCTCGCTTCAGAAAGCGCTCACGCGGCTGAGGCAGATCAGGAAACCACCATTACTCTGCTGGGTACCTCTGACATTCACGGTCGGTTTATGCCATGGGACTATGCACTCGATGGGCCTAATCCGTCTGGCAGCATGACTCAGCTCTACACGATGGTGAAAAAAGTCCGCTCCGAAAATCCAAACATGATTCTGCTGGATGCCGGAGATATGATTCAGGATAACTCCGCCGAGCTGTTCAATGATCAGCCGCAGTCTCCTATGATGGTAGCGATGAATGAAATGAATTATGATGCCTGGGTTATGGGTAACCATGAGTTTAACTTTGGTCTGGACGTGCTGGAGAAGATTTCTTCCCAGTTCAAGGGCCAGGCGCTTGTCGGTAACATTTTCAAAGAAAACGGTGACCGTTACATGCCTGCATACACGATTATTGAGCGGGATGGAATCAAAGTAGGTGTCATTGGCATGAACACCCCGATGATTACCGAGTTTGAGAAAGGAACCAATCATCTGGATGGTGTAACCGTCAAGGACCCGGTCGAGGAGACCCGCAAAGCGATAGCAGAGCTGAAAGGCAAAGTGGACGTGATGGTTGGACTCATGCATATGGGGCTGGATAACGAGAATGGCAAACCGGGAACCGGGGTGACGGATATCGCCAAGGCCAATCCGGAGCTGGCTGCTATTTTTGCAGGACACATGCATCAACTAATTGAATCGCAGACGGTAAACGGGGTGCTGATCTCCGAGCCGAACAAATATGGTACACATCTGTCTCGCATCGACCTGAAATTTGCCAAAGAGGACGGCAAGATCGTGCTCAAGAGCAAGGAAGCCAAGGCACTCGCTGTCAAAAAAGCAGATGGCACGTATGAAATATCCGATCCTGCCTTGGAACAAACCTTACATCCATTTCACGAGTTCGCTCGTGCGGATGCCAACATTGAGGTAGCTGAGCTGAAAGGAACCAATCTGGTTCCCGCAGATGAGATTAAGGGCATTCCAGCGGTACAGATTCAGGAGACCCCCCTTTCCGACTTTTTCACAGAAGTCATGCTGCATTACAGTAAAGCCGATGTGGTTGCACATCAGATTGATAATGACAAGGCCAAGCTCGATGTAGGCCCGATCAAGAAAAAGGATATTGCGTTCAACTACCAGTACACTTTTGGTGAAGTGACCGTATATGAAGTGACCGGACGTGATCTGAAGGATTACATGGAATGGTCTGCGGGATACTTTAATTCTACACGCCCTGGAGACGTCACGATCAGTTTCGATCCGAAGCGCCGTGCCTCCAAGTACAGTACGGATGATTTCTTCGGCGGTGTAACCTATGAGATTGACCTGACCAAGCCGTATGGCAGCCGGATTACGAACCTGAAATATAGCAATGGTAAAGCCGTTCAGGCAGTGGACAACATCAAACTCGGTATGAATGCATACCGGATGGAAGCGTTGATTGCCAAAGGCGGGGCGCTCGAAGGACGTAAGTTCACACAGTTCTGGTCGTCCAAGGATGCTAAGGCGTTCGGTGAGATCCAAGGGACCATCCGCAACCTTTCGATTGCCTATCTGAAGGATGTCATGGAAGGAGTCTATGAGCCAAAGATTCAGCATAATTGGAAAATCACCGGCGTAGACCTGACTGCACCAGAACGTGCAGATGTTGTTGAGCTGATTAACGATGGTGTGATGTCCGTGCCAACAACGGAAGACGGCAAATATACGAACATTGCCTCCATTAATATTTTGGACGCTGTAACTGCGGATGAGATTGAAGCCCTGTCTTCCAAAGCCGGAGTCGATGCAGCGCAGTTCAAAGGTGTGAAAACAAAGGGCGCATTCTATCAGCAGCTGAACAAAGCTCGCAAAGCCGTAGCTAGCAAGCCCGGTGAAGGCAGCGAAGGCGGCAAAAACGAAGCAGCAGCTCCTGCACCGGAGAAACCGATGACTACAGCGAAGCCAAAGCCTGCACCAACACCGGGAGCATCGAAGCCGGATGGAGCTCAACCAGGCAAGCCATCAACGTCCACCGGAAACAGCAAGCCTGCTCCATCTGTCTCAAGCAAAACAGCAAGGGTAACAGCGGATTATCTGAACGTACGTGCTGACGCATCCTCCAAAGCCAAAGTGATTACTTCTGTACCGAAGGGTACGATGCTTGAAGTCATCAGCACAGACCATGCTTACGGATGGGTTAAAGTGAAGGTGGCTGGACGGACAGCATATGTATATGGCAAGTATGTGACCATTCTAAAATAATCACTACACTACTGAAATTCGGGGCGATGCATCCCATGTCATTATGGGGCGGCATCGCCCCTTTTTGATACGGACTATGATCCAGCCCACCACCCCCCACTACAAAGCATCAAGCCTTAATGCTACAAATCGTTTCACGTGGAACGTTGCGCACTGGGTAACTCGGCGCTGCTTAAAGTTTATTGGGTGACTCCTGGTTTGAAAGAATGCTGCGTGGAAGGCCTCAATTCCCCGCGCCTGGACTATCGTTCATATGGATTACGTTATAATACTTACGTTGAAAACGGTGGCTGAAACCACGTAGCTGAAACTGAACTGACCAGAGCAGATTGATTCGGATTACCCTGGTCCTGCAGTCAAAGTATCCGATAAAAGGATCAGACAATGGAAGCTGCAAACGGCATTACAATCAGATTGCTAATGGAATCACTAACGATCTCAGGAAACGCTATTTGGGCTATATTTTGCGTTTTTATTTTCTAACGAATTCAGGAAAGCTTATTCAATGAGATTCATATAAAAAATAGTGTTTATCGTGGATTTTCAGCGAAATAAGGTTTCTGGAGATCGTTACAATTATAGAAGCCCTTATATTCCCCAAATAAGCTCATCTGAAATCGTTACAATATACACGGTATCCGGATTGTGCTTCAAATTCGCGATTTCAGCCTTCATAAGTAGCAGTTAACCGATAAAAAGGGCGATTGATAGATCATCATTAGAGGTCTACGGATCTACCGATCTACGGATGCACCAATAAACCTGACACACGGATACACTGGTGGTGCACTCCTACACTAGCTAATACACAATATAGAGAATTGATATACCCCTGTAATGTGAAGCCTTTTTATTTACCACCCTTCATTACTTGCACATAGGGTATAATAAGGCGAGTATACGGTACATGTACGGAGCAATACTTATAAGTAAAATCATGGGGATGTGGTATAGGCCAACGTCACATGAGTACACTGTCCGCATCCCAAACTATAACGCAAAAGAGGTAAACGATGATTAAACCGCATTTTAAAGATTACGGACTGAGTGATGAAATCGTGAGAGCATTGGACAGTCTGGGCTATGAGCAGCCTACCGAGGTTCAGACACAGGTTATTCCTGTTGCACTGGAGAAGCAGGATCTGGTCGTTAAATCCCAGACGGGCAGTGGCAAAACAGCCGCATATGGCATCCCGCTCTGTGAGCTGGTTGACTGGAACGAAAATAAACCTCAGGCCTTGATTTTGACGCCTACACGAGAGCTGGCCTTGCAGGTCAATGAAGATATCACGAACATCGGACGTTTTAAACGCATTAAAGCAACCGCGCTGTACGGACAATCCCCTTTTCATATTCAGAAAGCCGAGCTGAAACAACGAACCCACGTTGCCGTTGGTACACCGGGCCGGGTTCTCGATCATATTGAACGGGGCACGCTGCCGCTGGAGCGCATAGCTTATCTGGTCATTGACGAAGCCGATGAGATGCTGAACATGGGCTTTATCGAGACGGTACAGGCCATAATCCAGGCGCTGCCGCAGGATCGCACAACGATGCTGTTCTCCGCAACGTTTCCGGAAGACGTAGCCAAGCTGTCCCGTCAGTATATGAACACCCCTGTAGAGATCGAGATCAAAGCCAGCGGACTCACCACAGCCACGATTGAGCATGCCGTGATTCATACATCGGAAGTGAATAAAACCGCTCTGTTGCAGGACTTGTTTATTATGGAGAACCCGGATAGCTGCATCGTATTCTGCCGTACACAGGAGAATGTGGATAAGCTGTTTCGGGTCATGGCTGACCTGGACTACCCGGTGGACCGTATTCATGGCGGTATGGAGCAGGATGAACGGATTGAAGTCATGAACGCCTTCAGGCGCGGACAATTCCGCTATCTGGTGGCAACCGATGTAGCCGCTCGAGGTATTGATATTACGAATATCACTCACGTGATCAACTATGATATCCCGCTGGAAAAAGAAAGCTACGTGCACCGTACAGGCCGTACGGGTCGCGCAGGGCAAACCGGCAGAGCCTTCACGCTGTTGACACCGAAGGACGGCAGACGTCTTGCCGAGATTGAAGCCTATATCGGATTTAAAATTCCTGTTGTGAAAGCTGCTTCTGAAGAAGAAGTAGATCGCCATAGGGAAGCCTTTGAGCAGCGGCTTCGAATTGTACCCGAACGCAAAAAGGACAAGCGTGAGCAGCTGAACCAGCAGATTATGAAGCTGAACTTCAACGGTGGCAAGAAGAAAAAGCTGCGGGCTGTTGATTTTGTAGGCACAATTGCCAAGATTGAAGGCGTCAGCGCAGACGATATCGGCATCATTACTATCCTGGATAACGTGACCGACGTAGAGATTCTGAACGGCAAAGGTCCACTCGTGCTGGAGGTTATGCAACATACGACGATCAAACGCATGCAGCTCAAGGTGCGCAAAGGCCGCAAATAACAATATCCCATCGCATAATCAAACCAAAGGTAGGTATGCCGCAATCTCAATACGAGGATAAATACACAAACTCTGGAGACAGATAGACAGATCATACCCAGTAGTGGAAGTACCTCATCATCCAGTTATAGAGCAAGGGATAACAGGTCTCCAGTGGCCCGTTATCCCTTGTCTGCTCTTTACGTTGAGAATCATTATCAATATAATATAAGAAATGCCCTCATGGTAGGAGGATGGTACAGATGACCCTTACACTAGACGATCACATCTATTGGTGGAATTATGCTTCAATCCAGGTCATGGATATTCGGCTTGCCGTGCTGGAGCCAGGAGAGAACCTGCAACGTTATCAACTCCCGGCACATGCATTTGTATATGTGCTGGATGGTCATGCCACATTACAGCTAGACCACAACGTGTATAATCTGAGACGATTCCATGTCCTTCAAGGAGGCCGGGGAGCTTTATTAAATATTACCGCAGAAGAGCGATTTGAATATTATTTAATTCTGTACAGAGCTATTCTAATGTTACCCGCTTCTCATCCTCTGAAGAAACGACCGCTGCCCGATAGTCCCTTCCTGCATCAGTGTGTGTTCCTCCCGGAATATCCCATTTCACTGCTGCGCAAGCTGGAAGATATGTACGAGCACTGGACGATACAGGACAGACTCCATCAGTTACAGGCACGAGCGCTGTTCTATTCGTTTGTTCACGCCCTTCTCTCACAGATGAAGCAGCAAGGTATCAACCCCGTCCCTCCTGATCTGCCAGCCCAAGTGATACATTATATGGAACAGCATTACATGGAACCCATCACGTTGCAATCTCTGGCAGACCTGTTCGATTGCAGCATCAGCTATCTGACCAAACTATTCAAATCTCGTGTAAAGGAAAGCCCCATCCGGCTTCTAGCAATTATTCGCATACAACAGGCTGCCCGAATGCTAACACACGCAGACACGCCACTTCAGGAGATCGCTGAACTCGTTGGATACCCGGATGCCCATACGTTGAGCCGCAGTTTCAAAAAAGTATATGGCGTAACTCCCACGCAGTACCGGGCAGTTATTGCTCAGAACGGAAGCTACATACCGGATTTGCCCAAGGTGCGTACCCGATCTGCCCTTGTTGCCACTGGAACCCAATGCTATAGTTTCATTGATTACGATTCTCATTTACATCCAAGCGGAGGTTTATCCATGGTTAAGACAAAACGATCATCATCCATCGCCACAGCGGCATTGCTCTTGTGCTTCACCCTGATTCTCTCGGCATGTGCCGGCGGATCAACAGCCACGAACAACGCTGGAACAGGAACGGCAACGGAAGCAGGAGTAACTCAGCAGAAACAGCCAGCATCGACCGATACTTCCACCCCAGCGACTCAGACCTATACAGATAGTAGAGGAACGATCACCATTCCCGCCCATCCGCAGCGAATTGTCGATCTGACGGGCAGTGCCATCGGTAATTTACTGGTGCTGGGTGTCAAGCCCGTAGCATCGACTTATGATGCCATGCAAAACCCTTATCATAAAGGCATGCTGGAAGGCATCGTCGATCTGGGAGAAGGCAGCAATGTGGAAGCCATACTGAATCTGGAACCCGATCTGATCATCGCGTATGACTATCTGGTGGACAACCAGTATGAAGCTTTGTCCCAAATTGCTCCTGTCGTGAGTCTGAAATATGGTGCGGCAAATCCCCAGGAATTATTGTTAGAATTCGGCAAGTTAACGGGCAAAGAGAAGGAAGCTCAAGCTTGGATAGACCAGTGGAATCAGAAAATTGCCAAAGTTAAACCACAGATTCAGGCGGTCGTAGGCGATCAGACCGTGTCCATCCTTCAGCCCTACTCCAAAGGAATCTATGCATGGGGTAACAAAGGTGCACGCGGCGGGGAGATTCTATATGGAGAATTTGGCTTGAAAGCTCCTCCTCTGATTCAGAAGGAACTAATTGACGGGGAAGGCACAGGTGCAAGCTTATCCTTGGAGCAACTACATGAATATGCGGGCGATTATGTTTTTACAAGCAACTGGGGCTGGGATGAAGGCAATCCTGATGTGGTCTATGAAAGCAATGTCTGGAAGGCGCTTCCTGCTGTCAAAAACAAACAGGTGTATTTCATCAACGCAGAAGGCTCATTCTATAATGACCCGATTTCTCTGGAGGCACAGCTGCAATTTATTGAGGAGAGCCTCCTGAACACATCCAAATAACTGCCAGCTAATAGCTGAGCATTCGCGCACCTAGCTCACCTAAATTAGCGTCTGCACCTGTTATACTCATAAGCAGGCACATTCATTGTGCGGATAACGCTGAATAAATCCCCTCCTCCATCACTATGGAATCGGAGGGGATTTTTTGTTGCCAAGTTAATGAATCATCATGTGATTTCACCTTTTTTTCTTACGTGCTACTCCAGAAGAACATCTGAGCATTCCCCTCAATTACAAATTGATTCATAGATCCGTTCTTCCCCAATCCCGCATACACTTCACATGTTATAGATGCGATCCACCGCTGGCATCAAGACACTGCCCGGTAACCCAGCGGCTGTCCGCCGAAGCAAGAAATGCAGCCACATCTGCGACATCCTCCGGCTCTCCCCAGCGGTTCAAGACAGACAAGCCTGCTGCATATGCCTGTCCTTGCGAGTTCGTGAGTGTTCCTGCATTCATCTCTGTATTAATAATGCCCGGCTGGATTGCATTGACCGTAATCTGGCGGCTTCCCAGCTCTTTCGCCAGCAGCTTCGTGAAGGTATCCACCGCTCCCTTCGTCATGCTATAGGCAAACACTCCTGGGGAAGCCACTCGTGTAACAAAAGAAGAAATATTGATGATTCGCCCTCCATCCCGCAGACGCGGAACTGCCTGCTGCGTTACAAACAGGGGAGCTTTTACATTTATGTTCATCACTTCGTTGAAGGAAGCCTCTGTCGTCTGCTCCAGATCGAGAATCTGCCCGATCCCTGCGTTATTTACCAGAATGTCCAGCCTGCTGTCCCGTCCATGCTTCTGAACAGCATCATCAACCTTGGCAAATAATGTATGAATGCCACCCAGCGTGCGTAAATCAGCTCCAATGGCTTGGGCCTGTCCGCCATGATCTGTAATATGCCGCACAACCTGCTCTGCTTCGGCTTGCCGCGTCCCGAAGTGCACAAGCACATACGCGCCCTCCTGTGCCAGACGGATTGCAATACTGCGTCCAATACCTCTGCTCGCTCCTGTGACCAGAGCCAATTGTCCTTCCAGTCTTCTGCATGTCTCGTTCATAACGTTATCCCCCTACTGAATTAAGTAGCACCCGTCACGGGTACAGGACAGTTATATCATGAGACGACATACACAATGTTGCTCTCATATTCGGCACGGACAATCCGATCAGCATATGTAGATCATATCCGTATATCCTCTGAGCGAAGCTGGAGCTCCCGCTGAATCCGATCGGCTTCAGTCACCTTAAAGACCACTGCGGGCGTATATCGCTGCGTTATGAGATCATAGGGCGATTCAGAATCTGACGCAGACTTCAGCTGGAACAATTGATAGAAATACAGACTGCTCGGTTGATGTGAGCTTCTATGTCTGGGTGGCACCTCATAGGTCAAGTAGGGGAATTGGGATAAATCCGGCGACGATTTTTTTGGAATAGCTTTGTCAGTATGGGCACCCTCAACTAGGCGGTTCCACCGGGGATCATCGTTCATATCCTCAAGCAGGTTATAACGGGTTGAAGGCATTTTTGTATTTTCAAGGATCAAAGGGGTTGCATCCACCGTATTCGTCCTCGCGTATCCATATACATATATCTCCTGGCCTCGCTCCAGACTTCCATCCGTTCGATACAAGCTGGCATAGAATAAAGCCTGCAGCGGAGAGGTTGTCAGCTCCAGCAGGTTCGTTGGCTGGCCCTCCTGATGACACCAGGCCAGTACATGCTCCTGTTCCCATATACCCGTTTCATCCGCCATATCGTGCATATAATCATTCACGACATCGACATAGTATTGCGGGTTATCGCGAAGTAATCGAGAGAAGGTGTGGCGCAATAAACGGGAATTCTGACAGGAAAAACGCCTGTTTTCTCCGCGAAAATAATAACCGTCCTTCCCGTAAGGAAGCCTCTCGATCGTTGATAAGTAGTCTTCTATTGAATTTACCTCACACCACAAGGGATTCATCATAACAACCAGCCCTCCCGCACCCTTTACCAGATTTTTTAAAATAAAACACGCTAACAGAAGTATACGGCATCCGATCTACCTTGGCTTCATTTCCGTTTCATTTGCATTCGGACCCTCGCTCTTGCTGCTCTTGCCTTCTGGCCTGCTGCTTTGTTCATCTCTCATCGAAATGTTCACTTGCCAAAGATTGTAAATCAATTACAATATAAATGAAAGCGCTATTATTTATTCCTATCATTGTGGAGGTGTACGTAATGGGGAAACGAAAGACGGTCTGGCTTCTGGTTTTCGCGCTCGCATTCACCTTGTACGGCCTGCATCCTGAACGAGCAGGTGCGGCTAGTGTGACAATTACCAATGGCACCGATTGGCTTGATACGGCAGGCAATCCCATTCACGCAAACAGCGGTAACATCCTGCAGGTTGGCTCCACGTATTATCTGTATGGCGAACATGCAGTAGGCGGCAAATTTGACAGCGTCAACGTCTACACCTCAACCGATTTGAAAAACTGGACCTTCAGCAATGCTATTCTGACCAAAGACTCCGCCACCGAATTGGCCTCCAGCAAGATTGAACGCCCCAAAGTGATCTATAATGCCTCAACCGGGCAATATGTGCTATGGGCACATTATGAGAATGGCACAGACTATAACCTCGGCCGCGTAGCGGTCGCGACAAGTAGTACACCCAACGGCAAATTCACGTATGAGGGCAGCTTCCGACCGCTCGATTATGAGTCTAGAGACATGACTGTTTTTGTGGACACAGACGGCACGGGTTATCTGGTTACAGCCTCCCGTAAAAATGGCGGGGCTAACGATACGATGGCTATTTTCAAAATGAATGCAAGCTATACGGGGATACAGTCATTTGAAGGATGGCTGTTCGAGAATGCCTACCGTGAAGCCCCAGCCGTTGTGAAAAAAGGAAACCGCTACTACCTCTTCACCTCTCAGGCTGCCGGCTGGTATCCAAATCAGGGTGCATACGCCACGGCCACATCCATGACCGGTCCTTGGACTGCACTCACGCCATATGGCAATCCATCTGCCTTTGGTACGCAGATTCATGATATCGCCACGATTCAGGGCAGCAGCACAACCTCCTATATTTATATGGCTGATCGCTGGAATCCGATGAATCTCGGTGAGCATAAGCACATCTGGCTGCCGCTCACGCTGAATGATGCAAATGGAACAGCTTCGCTGGAATGGTATACAACATGGAATATAGATGCAGCAACAGGCCAGATTACGCTGCCCGCACTCGTCAATCATGCCCAAGGCAAAGCGGCTTCGGCCAGCTCCACTGCGTCCGGGTCATCGCCTTCGCTCGTCAATGACGGAAATTATCAGACCTCATGGGTTGCTTCCTCCAATAGTTGGCCGGCATGGTGGCAGGTCGATTTTGGTGCACCAAAGACGATTACCGAGGTCGACATTTCTTGGTTTATGTATAAAGGCTCCGAGGGGTATTACAAATACAAGATCGAGATTAGCAATGATGGCGTGAACTACGCTGCGCTGGATCGCACCAACAATCTGACATATGGCTTTACCACGGATGCTGTGCATTTTACTGCCCGCTATGTACGGATCAATATGGTCAATGCTGTCTTGTGGAACAATCCCGGCAACTGGTACACCCCAACGCTGCATGAAGTCAAAATGCTGGGTCCATCTAACCCTGAAGCCACAAGCTACAGTCAGTTTGTTTCACACAACGTACCTGATCGTATGATCCGTCACGCCAATTATGTCGCTCGCATTGATGCCAATGTCTCCCCTGCGCTTGACGCTCAGTTCCGTGTTGTGCCAGGTCTCGCCAGCTCCAGCGGCATTTCATTAGAGTCCATCAACTATCCGGGTTATTTCCTGAAACGAAACACCAGCAACAAAATTGTACTCGAGGCCTTCGCCAACACCACGGCTTATAAAGGAGATGCCACGTTCCTCATTAGCCCTGGCTGGGCCGACAGCAGCAAAGTCTCCCTGCAATCCTTCAGCCAGCCCGGATATTACATCCGGCATTATGATTACGTACTGCAGTTGGATACGGTGAATGCCTCCAGCAGCACCACAGTGAAAGGTGATGCTACATTTGCACGCATGAATTTCTAGTGTGAATCTGTTTAAATCTTATCTGCACAGCCTTGATTCAGCATCTCCAAAGGCTCACCCTGCATCTGATGAGATTCAGGGTGAGCCTGATTCATGAGAGGGTGAACATCATGGAAATCCTGCACCCCATTCTTCTAACTCTCCACCGCATGATTTGAGAATTGAAAAACGAGCTTTGGCCCATCCTCACAGCCTGTTTCCGCAGTAATCTCTTCATACACCCCACGGGTGTAATTGGATACTGTCTTGCGCCAGAAATGCTGACCTACTTTGTTTTTCTCCGCTACATTGGTGAATAGCGCCCATTTGCCCCGAAACCTCTCAAAGATCGCTGCTGCCGCCTGCTCTGCAAGTCCCAACCCGCGGAACGGCTGTAGCAGGAAAAATTCATGCATGAAATAATCGATGTCCTGCCGGCAATAAGGCGGCGTGGCAACAAAGGCAAACCCCGCAGGCATACCCGATACCTTGATAAGAAAAGGATAGAGATGTTCCGGGTCTCCCCACCATATGTTTTGCACATCGTATTGATCCTGCAATGTCCTGTACTCTGAGCCGACTTCAAATATGCCATGCTCGTTCGGCCTGTGTTCTTCTTGTAATCCGTAATGACCGGACAGGTCGTGCAGGTATAACGGGTACATGTTTTTGATGATATAAGCCTGCTTCTGATCCGTTAGTTCAACTTGAATGTTCACTGGATTCACCCTTTCCGCTTAGCTTTGCAGCACCAAGCTGCTCCGCATTTGCAACACTCGCTCTTGGCTCTATTGTAAAGTGTGCTTCTATAGACGAATATGGAGCATTCTTTTGTTAATCATTTTCTACATGCCAAAAAGCCACATCCGATCGCTCGAATGTGGCTTGAATAGGAATCTTTTGTTCATCAGTTTTCACGGTTTTTCCTGCAGTACACAATCTTTTTGATGCTGTCGATGGATAAGCAAAACCGCGCTGCCAGCTGGTCAATTGTCTCACCCTGCGTATAACGGTTACACATCTCGCGGTTGCGTTCCTGTATCCACTCGCGGCTGCCGGAACGTTCTCCCCACTTGATACGTGCTTCCTTGGGCTTGGGAATATAGATCAATCCACCGGGAAACCGGCGCTGAATTTCCTTGATCAAAGCCTCCGGAAGGACGGCATCGGCATTTGTATATTTCACATTGCTCCACTCCTTAAATGATTTCTTTAAGGCAGCAGAGTCGTGCGAGAAACTTCAGACGTTACGTTATTACTCCAAGTCAATGATGGCGGTAAAATAATTCCGGCTCTATGCAAACAACCGCCGTTGTTCCTCACATGGACTCTGCACAGAGCAAGTGGTTAAACTTGTTATGAATCGACTCATGGTAGCCCCCCTTTCAAAATTATATGTTCTAGTTGGAATGTCGATTTCCTTTATTCTTGCCCGTACTGTTTTACACTTTGCTCCAGCATGCTGCGGACCTGCTCCTGCAATTCCGGGGGAGATATCACCTTCACCTCGGGTCCATAGGAAAGCAGTCTGCGTGCTGTAAAAGAAAACTCCGATCGCGGCACAAGCCCGCGCCACTCCTGATCAACCACCGCTCTGAACAACACATCCGATGCAGCCATTCTGGCCCCGAATGCTGTGAAGAGCAGCACGACCTCTTCGCCTGCTCGATCCTCTGTCTGCTTCAGCCATGCCTTCAACGCAGGCACCGAATCATCCGTCTGATCCAGCACGGTAAGCTCACGCATCCGGTCAACACGGTATAACAGTACACGATCTTTATTCCGTGCAGGCATGTACCAGTATCCTTGCTCATAATAAATGCCGAAGGGATAGACGTTTACCCTCTTCCATCCACTCTGGGCGTGATACATAAACGTAATGGCCCTCTTGTCGGAAGCGGCTGTTAATAGCTCTGATGTCAAGGCATTCACATGTTCGCCGGGATGCTGAATAAATGCAATGTGATCCCGCATGCTTGTGATCCGTTCCTGCACATCGGCAGGAAGTGTGGAGAAATACTGCTCGGCCAGATGCTCACGGACTGAACCGTATGGAAAATCCGGCACCTGCTCCAAATATTCAAGCATCATAAACAGCCCCAGCGCCTCCTGCTGACTCAGCTGTAAAGGCGGCAAAATGCGGTTGGGCAGCACCCGGTATCCACCGTTAGCACCCACCTCGGTGTACAGCGGGAAGCCAAGCGCCTGCAATGCATCCAGATCACGCTGAATGGTGCGTACCGACACCTCGAACCGCTCTGCCAGTTCACGTGCTGTGAACTTCTGTCTGGAATCCATGAGGCGCATCATTGCAAGCCTGCGTTGATTCATCCTATCCCCATCCTAACTACGCCAAACTTTGTCATAGATGGATTGTAACATAGCGAAACGTCCCATTCCATAATTATGTAAAATACAGCATGGCAAAATGACAAGTTTATGCCTTGAGCAAGCAGGCCTCTGCATCAGACATGTAGAAATATACGGCATCTAACACGTATGGTGGGAGCCGAATACAAAAATGAGTCACATCCTTATTTCGAAGCTATGTTTGAGATTTATAAAAATCAGGGACTGCCTGTAGGCTGGTCCAGGGGCGAGTCTGCCAGTGAGGGGCAATTTATCATCTATTCCCGCCCTTCAACTGCGGGCACATCCATATCAACTGCTGGTTGAGATTTCACTTGCGCCTCCATACACGAGATGATGACCGCAAGTTATGCTATAGAAAACATTTCGAAGGAGGCTTTCTGAATGAACAATCTGGAGCATACAGGTACTAAAATTGCGAAGCTTCGCCGATCCAGCGGCATGACCCAGGAAGAGTTAGGAAGGCATTTATCCATATCTGCACAGGCCGTGTCCAAGTGGGAGAACGGCGACTCCCTGCCGGATCTACCCTTAATTGTAAAGTTAGCCAATCTCTATGACTGCTCAACCGATTATCTATTAGGGCGAGAGGGTGGACTCACCTCATTGATCCCTCAAATCCGTGAGGCATTTCATCAGATGGAATTGACAGAACGTATTGGATTTCTTGAAAAAATGATTACCCTGGCCGAGGGACCTGTATCCACAACGCCAGTTCATTCGGAAGGGCACGCCTCCCTTGTACATATCCACCTTGGCCCGACAGGGCTGGGTCTTTGGGCAAAGGATCGCCTCGTGTGTATCGCCTCGCCAACCTTTCTTGAGGAAGCGGTTGAAACGTTAAGTACAGAAGCGGAGTTCCCATTCACCCTGCTATCGGATGAGGTACGGCATGTTTTGCTCATCCTGCTGCGAAATATAGATGATTTGAAGCCGTATTACGCAGTAGATGAAGAGACATTGCGTACACAGCTTCCGGCATCCGTCGATCTGGAGCGTGTTCTTACGGAATGCATTGAACTCGGATTCGTCGATCGTGTACGCGGTGGATATCGGCTGAATTTCAGAGCTGATCTTACAGTTCGCCTGCTTGCCATGATTCATCAGATGATCAACAAGCAGGGGTCCATGAATGTGACGGTAGGCAAGTAGATTTCAATAGAAAGCGATTATATTCAGGATTGAATTATTTTCCATATTGAGTTATGTTTTAGATAGCTTAGCGATAAGCGAGTTCCTTACACGAAGGGAGAGGTTTTTAATGGCAGCTACTACTACTATGGTTATGGTGGTTTGTTCTTAAAACTGAATAGTCGGCATTTCTGAAAAAGCGGGATAAATCCCGGCTTCTTTGTTATGCCATCCAAAGTAACCTTTCGTGAATATTGCTGTTTGAAGATACGATCAAGGTCGTATCTTTTTTGCGTCCTGATGCCGCAGAACAGCAGCTTCTTTAGAGGCTGCTTGTTTGCGGCATTTTTGCGTCCAAAAAACAACTTTAAAGGAGCTAAAACAATACAAATGATTAATTTGAAAGCCTATGGCTATATAGAAACAGAAGCGATTCCTGATGGATGGTTACCCGGCAGAATCACAGAGATTCAGCGGGAACGCTTTATGGTCATGACCGGGCAAGGCGAAGTCACCGCGGTACTGAAGGGCTCATTTTATCATCATGCAGCGCTGCGCGCAGAATTCCCGTGCGTTGGCGATTTTGTACTGCTGCACTACAGCGATGCAGGTGATTCCCTGATCGTTAAGGTGCTTCCCCGTCGTTCCAAGTTCTCGCGTGCAGATTATGCAGGTCACGCTGCCGGTTATGCCAAAACGATATTGGAGCAGGTTGTCGCATCCAATTTTGATACAGTCTTTATCTTGTCTTCACTAAACGGTGATCTGAGTGTGAATCGTATGCTTCGATACCTGACACAAGCCAGGCAGAGCGGTGGTACACCCGTCATTATTTTGACCAAAGCAGACCTGATTACAGATGTTCACCCCATGCTTGCCGAAGTGAAGAGACGTATCTCCGATGTACCTGTTCACGTCATCAGCAGCCACACCGGTATGGGGATGAGCGAGCTTCATCCTTATCTGACACCCGGGCAAACGGTTGTTTTCCTTGGGATGTCCGGTGTGGGAAAATCCTCCCTGCTGAACGCTTTAATGGAACAGGACGTTATGAAGGTTCAAGCTATTCGAGAGCAGGACAGCCGGGGGAGACATACCACAACCCATCGGCAGCTATTCATGCTTCCCTCCGGGGCAATGGTAATGGATACCCCTGGGATGCGGGAGCTGGGACTCTTTCATGCCGAGGAGGGCATTCGTGCGAGCTTTGCCGATGTTGAAGAGCTGTTTGCACAATGCCGATTCACCGATTGCTGCCATCAGACCGAGCCGGGATGTGCAGTCCTCGCCGCAATAAATGACGGTTCACTGCCAAGCGAACGTTGGGAGAGTTATGTTTCCCAGCAGCAGGAGAACAGGTTTGTGCAACATAGAACATGCTACCTCATCGACAAAAGAGCAAAAGACAAAACAAACGCCATGTGGAATAAACAAAAGAAGAAAAACGGGGGCTGGAAAAAATGAATAGAACAATGAACACGTTACATCAAGCGCTGTCTAACTACTTCAAGAAGGAGATTGTCGGAGCTGACACTTCTACCGTCAAACTGCATGGCGGAACTGTCGGCAATGTCAGTCTCGTAACGGGAACAGCCGAAACGGCTGATGGTCAAAAGCTGCCGTACCGGGTCGTGCTGAAAATTTCTTCTAAATGGGAGCGTTACAATGACCCGAACTCCTGGCGCCGCGAATATGATCTCTATCAATCTGAGCTCGAAATCACTTTCACGGACACCCTGCGCTGGCCTACCTGTTACCACGCTGAGATGAATGCCGAAGAAACGGAATTTCAGCTCTGGCTGGAATATATTGATGGCGTGTCCGGTTTGGAGCTGACCGGGGATATGTATGAGCAGACCGCACTGGAGCTGGGACGTTATCAAGGCAAGCTGTATGCGGAACAGCCGGAAGTGCTGCAGCGTCTGGATAATCTTAGCCAAGCTGATCTGATGAAAAATACGTATCTGCACTATCGTTCATGGCCTCTCGTCTATGATTACATCCGTTCCGAAGCTTGTGATTTCCCGCCTCATATACGGCAGATGCTTATAGACATTGATGAGAACTCGGACGCCATCTTCGCCCGGATTGAGCAGTTGCCTCTTGTGCTGAACCATCGGGATTTCTGGGTGACCAATATCTTCTATGCAGACGGGAAAATAAATCTTATCGACTGGGACACCTCAGGGTGGGGTTATTTCGGAGAAGATCTGGCCAGCCTGATTGCAGATGAAGCCGATATGGATCATATGGTGGAATATTACCAGCGCTGTGTGCCTGCATATTACAAAGGCTTTGCAGCTTATGCAGAGGCACCGCCATTGGAAGAGCACTGTGTGTATGAGATGATTCTGATCGTATTCGGATACAGGATGGTAGAGGGATATCTTCATGCCGATTCTGATGAGGAGAAGGAACAGCAGATCCGCACACTCCAGAAAATCTATGAAATAAAAGGCAGCCCGCTGCACGGATAAGTTTAATCCGCAGGCAGTGAGCCCATCTAAGCCTTAAGCCTGACTAACACTCCAACCCGTCATGACCATGTCATCGGCTTCCATCCTTAACATGTCTTATCTTGGACGACTTCATATAACTACGACATGTTTTGTCATAGTTAAGGTGTATGCTGTAGCTATCATAAGAAAGGGAGCGATGATCATGACGGCTTCAAAAACAATTTTATACATTGCTATTAGTCTGGATGGTTATATTGCACGCCTCGATGGCTCCGTAGATTGGCTGTTCGATGTCGAAGGGGATGGAGGAGATAACGGCTATGCCGCTTTCTATCAAACGATTGGAAGTGTCGTCATGGGGCGTTCCACATATGAGGAGGTACTGACCTTGTCCGAGGATTTCCCTTATGCGGATCGTCCGACATACGTGCTCTCCCGCTCGGAGCAGCCCCCTGCGCCACATGTGCAGTTCACAGCCGAGAGCCTGGAAACGCTCATTCCACGTCTGAAACAGACCTCGGAGGGAGATGTATGGATTGTCGGTGGGGGCTTGCTTGTTCAGTCGGTAATGGACGCACAGCTGCTGGATGAAATAGAGGTAGCCGTGATCCCGAAGGTGCTGGGTGAAGGCATCCCGTTATTCCCCAAAGGCACCGTACCTACGCTGCTGAAAATGATAAGCACCCAAACCCTTGGACAGATCGTATCCATTCGTTACGAGGTACAGCCCGACCAGGCAGCAGGTACACCAGCAGACGAATCTACTCGTTAGAAAAGAAACCAAAGACCGCGCGGCAATCTGCTGTGCGGTCTTTGTGTACAATGCATCGTCATGAAGCAGGGCTCCACGGGCTGGAAGCTGTGTGGTTGTCGGCTATGCTACTTGCATTCGTGTTTTAGCTTCGATTTATTTCAAAATCTTACGAATATACGCCGTCAGAACCTCTGCCGCCCTGCGATGGGATAGCTCACCCGGATGTGTCCTCGCCCCCATAGTCTCTTCCGTTGTATCCGGAAGCTGCAGGATCGAAACAAGGCGATCCCCGGTTTGCTTGCTATATCCGTCCACGGCACGATAAATAGCTGGAAGCAGGGAGGCCCCAAGCATGCCATAAGCCCAGACAATATGCGCTTGCGGGTTATTTTTTCGCAGCTTGGTCAGGAACTGCTGCACCGCTTGCTCGAACTTGGCAAGGTCCGCTTCATGATAGGTTCCATCCTCGTTCAAACGCTGCTTATACACCTGTCCGGTGACAGGATCGGTCCATGCCGGTGACTGGAATGCACCATCATCGTTGCTGCCCAGATTAACCACAACGACATCTGGCTGCCAGGTGCTGAAATCATGGGGTTCAAGCGCACCAAGCTGCTCGTTCCGTTCTCCGTTCAGCAGGCCGCAGACCTGTTCATAATACGCAGGTATATTGCCTTGCGGATTGTTATCCCAGCTGCTCAGTACTCCCCAGCCGCTTTGAGAGATCACACGATACTCTGCATTCAAAGCTTTGGCAGTCATATACGTATAATTGTGCAACGCACTGAACCACATCGGCACCCAGTCTTCCTCCGTCTTCGCACCGATTGCACCCTCGCCTGAAGTAATGCTATCGCCAATAAACTCGATTCGATATGGCTTCTCCTCAACAGGCAGCATTACACCATCCGTTCGCACCGCATGAAATTGTAAAAGACAGCCCGGGTCTGCACTCATCGCTTGTACATCCTTGATGATGCGCACATTTTTCACCGCATCAGGGTTCATACCGCGAAAAATACAGAGCCAGCCTCTGCCTGAGGTTAACATCTGCCGACTGACCGGAACACCGTTAACTACAACGCTGATCCAGGGCTCCAGGTGATCATATGCCGACTCGACCTCCACCCATAATTCAGCACCCTGAACGTTAAGTTCCACCGCACTTCCCGTCCAGAACAGAGTTACAGGGGTGCGATTAGCCGTTGTTCTGCCATGGATTTTGAGATGAGCAAGGTCTGTTATCGCAATGGTCTGTAACTCCTCATTGGTATGCTTAGTCATATGTATCCTCCTGTTCTGATTAACACGTTATATCCTCACCGAGCACTACTCCACCTAGACGCTGCGCCTCGATCCTGACACCCGCTATGTCACCCGGAACGGGGCATGCCCTGTCTCCGCATGCAGAAGCTGGGTTGGTTTACGCAAACGCGGGCTGCACCTCAGCTTGAATACGGCTCGCTTCCTGTCCTGTTCCACGCCCTCCAAAGACACATCAATCCAGAGCGGCACTAGCGGCACATGCCAGCAGAGCAGCTCCACCGCCTCTTCTACAGTGAAATGACGATGCGCCACATTCTCCGGGGCAAGCACCACCAGCCGCATCATCTCATCTGCTCCATTCAGGGATTTGTCCGGCTCGGGCACAGGTTCAATGAGCAGTTGAATGTCTTCATATTGCAGCTGATCCCGCGTTCGAATCTCTTCCAGTGCCTGCAGCAGATTTGTTCGGAAAATCCCTTTATCCATCCGGGTTATTCGCTCCATAGACAATGCCCTCCCTGGCAATTGATGCGTACGATGTCAGTTCTGATGAATCCATTCTAATATGTATTACGCACAACAGCAAAAATCCCCTGCAAGCAAGCCTTGTCCAAGAGCATTCATTCAGATGCACTCATTCAAGGCTCACCCGGAGGGGATAAATCCTGTGATCTGTTTAAGAATCAGCAGACAGCCCTAAGGATCACTGCGTTCATACTGTCCTGTTACAGCACCTTGCCCAGAAATGCCTTCGTCCGTTCATGCTGCGTATGTTGAAAAATAGCCTCCGGCGTGCCTTCCTCGACGATATAACCACCGTCCATGAAAATCACCCGATCTGCCACCTCGCGGGCAAAGCCCATCTCATGTGTTACCACAATCATCGTGATTCCCTCATGGGCGAGGTCTTTCATCACCTGCAGCACTTCACCGACCATCTCGGGGTCCAGTGCCGAGGTTGGTTCATCAAATAACATGACACTCGGGTTCATGGCGAGTGCACGGGCAATCGCTACACGCTGCTGCTGTCCGCCGGACAGCTGCTCAGGATAGGCATCTTTTTTCTGGGACAGACCGACCTTGCCGAGCAGCTCCATCGCCTTGCTCTCATTCTCGGCTTTGCTCAGCTTGCGGATATGCTTGGGTGCCAGCATGATATTCTCCAGCACCGTCAGATGAGGAAACAGGTTGAACTGCTGGAACACCATGCCCACATTGGTGCGCAGCTCGTCAATGTTCGTCTTGGGCGAGGTGACCTCCACTTCGCCAATGGTGATCTTGCCTGACGTGACTTCCTCCAGCAGGTTGAGGCAGCGCAAGAAGGTGCTTTTGCCAGAGCCCGAAGGGCCGATGACACATACCACCTCCTGCTCCCGGATCGTTGTGGAGATATCCTTCAGGACTTCATTGGCGCCAAATTGCTTTCTCAGATTCTCTACCGTAATCATCGGATTGCATACCTCCTTTCGATGAACCGGGAAGCCCGGGACAGAAGAACAATGATAATCAGATAAAAGATGCCGACAACACCCCAGATTTCAAATGCCCGGAAATTGGAGGAAATAATAATCTCCCCGGTCTGTGTCAGCTCTGCAATGCCTATGGCCGACAACAGCGATGTGTCCTTAATCGTAATGATGGACTGGTTCACAAACGTAGGAATCATACGCCGGGTTGCCTGCGGCAGCACCACCAGCCACATCGTCTTGAACCGGCTGAGGCCCAGTGATCTTGCGGCTTCATGCTGGCCTTTGCCTATGGACTCGATACCTGCCCGGAAAATCTCCGAGACATAAGCCCCGGCATTCAGACTTACTGCAATGATGCCTGCGGTCATGGCCGGGATTCGCATATCCAGGAACACGGGCAGACCGAAGTAGATGAAATATACCTGCACCAGAAGAGGTGTGCCGCGGATGATATCCACATAAAGCGAAGCCACCAGCCGCAGCAGCCGATTCAGGGAGGTGCTCATCAGCCCGGAGATCAGACCGATCACCATGGCAAAGATGAGCGAGATTACAACAATTTTCAACGTAACAACCGTTCCCTCTAACAGAAGAGGCAGTGCGTCCAGTATGACTTGCAATGAGGATTCCATCCGTATCACGTTCCCTTCTACTTCGCCGCTGATCCTAAATAAGTTTCGACAATTTTGTCGTATTCGCCGTTTTCCTGTAACTTCTTCAACCCATCGTTAATTTTTTTCTGCAATGTGGTATCCCCTTTGGCAACGGCAATGCCGTAGAAGTCTCCGTTCAAGCGATCACCGACAATTTTGAGCTTGGCATTCGGGTCAATCGCAATTTTGTACGAAATTACCGGAAAGTCCTCAAGTGTGGCGTCCGCGTTTTTGTTCGCTACTTCCTGATACATGGACGGACTGTCGTCAAAATATTTAATAGTTGCGCCATAGGTTTTGGCATATTCATCCGCAAGGTTGGCGCCAGATGTACCTTTTTTAATCGCAATCGTTTTGCCTTTCAAATCCTGAGGGCTCTTAATATCGTTGTTATCTTCATTCACAATTAAGGACAGTCCGGCTTGATAATACGGGTCCGAGAAATCGACCACTTTTTTGCGCTCATCCGTAATGCTGATGCCGGCAATGGCCCCATCCAATTGATTGGCTGTAATGGCCGGGATGATGCCCTTGAAATCCATCGGTTTGATCTCGACTTCAAAGCCTTCCTCTTTCGCAATTGCGTTCATGAGGTCAATGTCGATCCCTACATATTTTCCGTCCTTCTGAAACTCAAACGGGGGATATGTCGCATCGGTACCAAACGTATATTTCTCTACGGCCGATCCGCTTGCAGACTGGGCTTTACCGTCCTCACCCGATTTTGCTGCGCCGCAAGCACTTAGTGCCAATGCAAGAAATGCTGCCATTACGATAGATGCTGCCTTTTTCATGGAAAAACCCCTTTTCCGAATGTAATTGGGATCGACCGAATCGATCATTTGTATTTATGTACGTATTGTATTTCTACACCTACGAAAACTTACGCAATCCTACATAAAATATCTACAAACTATGTTAATTAAATTAACACAATGGTGTTTTTAGATAAAAATATGCACTATATCGTGAAAATTAGCATAGGTAAAACAATTTAATGTAATTTTATATAACACAAAAAAAGAATTCCCGAAAATACTGTTCGAGAATTCCCTTTTGTGATCGTTTTATGCTCCTTATCTTACTCTCTCTTGGTTGTCCTACTCAGGTTACCCGCATTTCAACCGTTCATTTTCTCTACGATTTCCATGTAAAATACCTGCAGGAACTTCTTAATGTTCACCTTGCTCTTGTCCGCTGCCTGCTCTTCTTCCATAGCCCTCATCTTCATGCGTACATCCTGAAAATCAAAATATAGCGGCGCATAATGCTCGAATTTAGGATTACTGTAATCTGTCAGTCCAATAGAAGCCATATTCGTCAGTGCCGTCAGAACCGTCCTGCGAATGCGCTGCTCCATCGCCTTGCATTCCTTCTCCACATCCTTGGCAGTCGGCTTGTACGCCCGGGCCACCGCTTCATAGGTTTCCTTCAGTGGCGGCAGCTCCGAAGCTTGCCTTTGCTCAATCGCATATTCCATCAAGGCCACTATATCTTTACTTCCACTCTCACCGATAATTCCGAGGTCCATCAGTATGCTGCGCGCTACCTCTCGTACGGTTCGGGTCTTCGCAGGAGCTGGAGCCTCGACCAGATTCAACCGGGCCATGGACTGTTTGACTTCCTGCACGTATCGTTCATACTTCCACTGCTCGTTCACCTTGTTCAGCACATGCTCTACTTCCACTCGATTGATGGGTTTATGAATGAAAAATTCGATCCCTTTCTGGTAGGCAGCCCCGACCATCTCTTTGTTTTCCACCTGGGAGATCATAATGAATTTGCCGCTATACCCGCTCTGCTTCAGCTTCGACACGGTTTCAATCCCGTCCTGATCAGGCATCAGCAGATCAATCAGCACAACATCCGGCTTGCGATCCATAACGATACGCTGTCCCTCCAGTCCGCCCTCAGCCATGCCGGCAAGCTCCCCGAATCCACAGGAATCAATGATATCCTGCAGCATGCTGCGACTCACCACATCATCATCCACGATTACGATCGAAAGTGTCATCGGCATCGGCCTCCTTCATTAGATTGACTCCGGGAATCATGACGCTGAATGTTGTCCCTTGCCCACCCGGAGCGGACTCCACCAGAATTCGTCCTTCCAGAGATTGAACGATATCACGTACATGCGACAGGCCAATCCCTGTGGCAGCAATGCCAACTTCATCAAACTTGGTCGTATAACCAGGCTCAAAAATCACCCCGCGCTTCGCCTCAGGTATGCCTTTTCCCGAATCAGTCACCACAAAATGCACTTCCGAGCCCTGTTCAAACACCCGTACCTGAATCAGACCCTCCTGCTCTATGGCCTCAACTGCATTAGCCAGCAGGTTATTCAGCACTGTGAGCAGTGGAATGTAATACGGCGATTCTCCTTCATACTGCTGTTCAATCTCAAACTTCACCTGCTTGTGCAGCATCTCGCTGTACTTCCGATTCGCCTTTCCTGCAAAATTCAGCACTTCCGACAGGCTCATATTCACGGTCTTCTCATTGTCATAGAGCTTCAGCAGTCCCGCCAGAATACGCTGGGAATCCTTCTTCACCTCATGAATCTGCTGTGCGATGCCCAGTGTACGCTGACTGTATTCGTTCATGTCCCGCTCCCGCAGATCACGATACAGCTCATAGCTGTTGGCCGTAATGCCTTCAATCGTGTCCATCGCTTTTTTCAGGTAGAACACCTCGCCGTACAACCCTGAATTCACACTCAGCATCTGCTCCATACGTTTCTCCTGCTCGGCATGCAAAAGCCTGATCTGCCTTACGGCAAAGCTGTTGTACAGCCCAATCACAAAGTAACTTCGCAGCCCGCCCACAACAAACAGATACAGCCATTCACGCATATAAAATATATTGCTCCCACTCAGCACACCCCGCACAAATAACTCCACCAGATTCGAGGAAAAATCCAGTCCGGTGATGATGCCTCCCAGCAGGAGCGGAGGAATCCCATGGAATCGGTGCTTGAGCCTGCTCAGCCCATAAGCAAATACCACATAATACAAGCCTGCTCCCAGATTATCCCGCATGCTCTCCAGCAATGATACAGTATGCACATGATGAATCAGATCAGCAGACTGAAACGCAAAGCTTGCCAGACCCGTCAGAATCCCTGTTTTGATATAAGACAAGTGGGGCATAATCATCAGCAAAAACAAAAAAATACTGACCCCGAGTCCGATCCGGAAATAATCCTCCCGAAAGGGATTAATCTTGAACTGCGCTCCTACAGCGGTAGCCAAAGCAACAGCTGCCATCTGCACATTTTCATTTTTGACCCAATTACGCATCGTCTTCTCCACCTACTATTACAGCGTTTCATAACGCACACCACCGAAACCGCGCTTCTGATGTTAAATATACTAACATATGAAAGAGGCATTAGAAATGATTAAAATCCAGGAAATCTGTTATTTAAGTGAGTTGAACTAAAAGTTTTACACAAACCACTCCGATGACAAAACAACCTTCCAATCACTGTTATCCCCAGATTTTTTTCGATTTCCTTTTTCTAAAAGGGAAAATCCGGTGATAAAGGTGACCGCTTCGCTTTTTCAGGTTTTTTCTGTCCTCTCCGTTCACGTGTAAATGAATAGTTCAGCTTATATAACACTCAGACAGCACAAAAAGGCTGGAAGTTTGACCTTCAACAGCCTGTGCCTTCGGTATGTCATGTCCTCAGGTTATCCGTATAATCGCTTGAACATACACCGAGCTAATTCACTTCCCCGTCTGGGATATCAAAGGAAACCATCGTACCCTCACCCAGCTCACTAACAATGGTTAATCCGCAACCATAGCGTTGAAGCAATCTGCGGTTTGTATTGGGGATGCCGATCCCGCCTTTGCTGTTCCACGAAGCTCCCTTCAGGGCAGCGACCTGCTCAGGCGACATGCCTTTGCCGTTATCCTTGACCTCAATCCGGGTGTAACCCTGTCCCCGGCTGATGGTCAAACAGATCGTTCCCCCGGCATGACGGCTTAACAAACCATGTTTGACTGCATTCTCCACCAGCGGCTGAATAGACAGAGGAGGCAAGCGCAGCTGGAGATCAGGCTCGATATCCAGAATGACAGACAGCCGATCTTCAAAACGGGTTTTCTCAATAAACAGGTATGCCTCCACAAGCTCCAGCTCGTAAGACAAATTCACCAGCTCCCCGGTATTCAGGTAGTTAAAGCTGATGCGTAGGTAAGAGGAGAAGGCTTCACCAAGCTTGCGCATATGCTCTGTATCTATATCACTAAGCACCATCAGTGAATTCAGCGTATTAAACAGAAAATGAGGCTGAATCTGCGCCTGCAAATAGGCCGCTTCCATACGCAGCCGATCCTGAATAGACTTGTTCAGCATCGTCAAAGCACGTATGCGATACTTGAGCTCCACCGCATCCACTGGCTTCGTAATATAATCATTGGCCCCCGACGCAAACCCGGTATATATGTCCGGCGGCTGACTTCGAGCCGTGAGCAGCAGCACGGGAAGCTCTGACATGGAATATTGCTCCCGCACCTTCCGAGTCAACTCGTATCCTGACATGTAAGGCATCATTACATCGGTAATCAATAAATCCCACTGACGTGTATTTAATAATTCAAGTGCTTCCTGCCCTGAACGAGCGGTGGTGATCAGGCAGGGCTCATTCGAAAGAATGCTGACCAGCACCTCCAGGTTAACCGGATCATCATCCACAGCGAGAATAAATGACTTGCCTTCCGGCAAAAGAGATGGCACATCCTCCGCAGCCGCGAATTCTGTGCGTTCTGAAGCAGCATGCTGTAATAAAAATGCGTTCAACGTCTCCTCTGTCATGTCGGCAGTATCTTGATCCCACCCGTTAGAATACTGTGATCCCAGCTGAGACGCAGCCTCAGGTGCAGCTGACTGAGCCAGCGGCAGATCAAAGCTGAACACTGAGCCTTCACCTGGCACAGAACGAATGGACAGTGAGCCGCCATGCAGCTCAACAAGCTGTTTGCAGATATTTAATCCGAGCCCGATGCCTTGACTATCCCGTTCATCATAAGAGCCCTGTTCATAGGGAAGGAAAATCCGTTCTTGCGTTGCCGCGTCCATGCCTGTACCTGTATCAGCAACATGAATGAGCGCATGACCATCACGAAGCTCGGCACTTACCGTAATGGTACCTTCGTCGGTATGTTTGAGCGCGTTATGCAGCAGATTATACATAATCTGTACAAGCCGTTTCTCATCCGCCAACACTTGAGGAAAGCTATCCTCAATATGCATCTGAAGCTGCACCTGTTTTCGTTCAACCATGTATTCCAGCATCGTCATGATGCCAGGTACAGCAGATTGTACAGATACAGCAGAGCACTGCAGTGTAATACGATGCTCCTTCAACCTAACAACATCCAGCAGATCGCCAAGCAGATGAGACATCCGCCGCCCAATGGTTATCAGCAGCTCCATGTCCTCGAGACTGCGAGCATCCAGTGTATTCTTCTCCCGGTTAACGACATTATGAGCAATGTTAATGATTCCGTGCAGCGGTGTTCGCAGTTCATGAGACGTGTTCGCCAGAAACTGATCTTTGATCTTGTCTCCCTTCTTCAGCTCCTGGTTCAGCTCCATATTCTCGCGTGCATTTCTGAAATATTTCTTGAACCAATAAGCTGAAAACCCCGTAATCGCAAACACGATATCGATGGGGTAATACACGGTTGTGCCGTTCGCTGAATCCTCCATAAAGCTCCAGAACAGATTGGAAATAATGCCACCTGCCGTTAGAAACAGGAAAATGATATCTCGATCCTCCTGCTTGCGGAAAATCATTGAACCGATAATATAAAGCAGCCACAGCCCGGTCACCAGGAAGAAAATGCTAATCATCTTGTAGTGAAGCATCATGTACAATATGTGGATCGGGATTGCAGAAATAACAATAATATAAGCACTAAGGACTGCTCCATACCACTGGAGCCATCGATGATTCCCCTTTATTCCGGCCAGCCTTTGAAACAGCAGTACGATACAGGCATTTTGCAGCAGTAAACAGATGAGCCGAATTTTGATCCCCCAGGTATAGTTGATCGGGAACCAGAGCATTAACACGTTGTCATGACCAGCTATTACTCCGATGCCAACAGATAAGGTCAGTATGCCAGCAACCAATAAGGAGCGCTCTTGCGGGTTAAAGGAATACAAGATGAAAGCATACATGCCATGCAGCAGCAGTACCAGAAAGATGGCCAATTGAAAACCGATGGAGTACCAATGAACATAATCAACCGCATCTTGAGAACCAAACCGGATTGACTTCGTGATGCCACCATTGTATGGACTATCATAATTAGCCACACGAACAAGCACTTCAATAACTGTCGTGCCCTCCTGATCAAAAACCGGCGTAAACGGGATATTATGTGGCACATAGTTGTGTGAATCTGCCGACACTTTACCTCTAACGGAAACCGTCTCTCCGTTGAGTTCAATTTCGGATGAACTGCTGATGCTTTTGAACCAGAAGGCTACCGGTTCCTGAAGCGGATCGATCAGAATACGTAATCGGTATGTAGCATAACCGAGTGAATCTCCCCCGTCTGGTTGGAGTACATCCCTCCAATCACCAGGCACCTGCACGATGCTGGCTTTTGCCTTCTCATCCTGATCTGCAAACTGCTGGCTCGTCAGCAGTTCATTCGGATACAGCTCCCATTCCCCGTTCAAATACATGACTGGCATCTGCTGCAGATCCACACCTCGCAAATCCATAACCCCATTCACAGCTTGATGCTCATCCACGGTTGGGAAGAACTGTGTCCACATCCACCGCATGCCAAACAGTGCCGCAAAAATAACGAGCATAATCCATATGTAATAGAAGCGCCTGAGCACTCCTCTGTTCTTTATGTTCATCTTGTATGTTGTCCTGCCTTCGTGATTCCTCGTTTCCAATCATTATACCATTGTTGAACCTCTTCACTAATCGGAATACCCAGTTCCTGCTCCATTCTGCTCGTTAACAGCCGGTATTGTTCTTCGACACCAAGTTTGTGATCCATCTCGTCGTATAGCTTCATGAGCATAAAATAGCTTTCTTCATCGTCAGGCAGCATCTGTTGAATCTGCTGTATGTTCTCGACTGCCCGATCCTTCTGGCCTTGCTTGAGATAATGCAGATTCAGCTGCCTCATATGGTACAGCCACAGATAACGTAATCTTTCGCGCTCAGGTTCGGCCCACATGTAGTCGTAACGCCCAAGATATGTGCCCTTGTACCGATAAACTGCCTGTTCATATGCCTCCACTGTTTCGGGCTTTACTTCTCTCCAGGCTTTCATCTCCCTCTCCCATTGCTCACTATCCAGCAGAGCATCTCCCAATACAAGCTTGTAACCAGCTTCAAGATGGGCACTATGAATGCTAATCATATCCATGCCGCAGGTCTTCAAGGTCTGACGTACATGATACATCGTCGTATAGAGCTGATGTGCCGTCTTTTCTTCTTCTGCCCCCGGCCACAGCAAATCCAGCAACGCACCGCGATATATCACCTGATTCCGATGATGCAGCAGATAAGCAAACAATTCCTGTGCTTTGCTGGTACGCCACTTGGCGACTTGCGGCTCCTTGCCCGGCAGTTTAAAGCTTATCTGATTAAAGCAACAGATTAAGGGAACTTCTGTATTCATCATTCGCTGCTCACGCCGCAGAGCGAGCTTCTCCCGCACACGCTGCAGCGTCTGATTGAGCCGTTCCTTCTGCACAGGTTTCATTACGTAGTCTAACGCTTGAAGTTCAAAGGCATGAACTGCATATTGATCGTAGCTTGTGACAAAAATAATTTCAGTCCCCGGCACGGCCTTCTGTATCTGCCGCCCCAGATCCATTCCATCTATTTCTGGCATGTGGATATCCAGAAAGACCACATCCGGCCGATGCAGCAGCACCCCTGCTGTCACCTCTGTCGGATTCATATAGCTGGCAACAATCTGAATGCCGCTAACTTCTTTCTCTAACAACTTTTGTAATCCGATCAATGCAAGACGTTCATCATCCACCAATATGACCTTCACAGGAGCTTCCTCCCCGACCCGGAGGTCTCAATTTTATTTTCACTATTATAGCATAGGCTTTTTCGAAATATGGTTCCTGTTTCCACTTTTTAATTTTCTACAATTTAATTGTATAATAGATATAATGACAGGCCAAAGACCTGTTCATAAAGAAAGGAAGATCACATATGTCAGATGTTAATCAAAGTTTTGGAAAAGCTCTTGTAAATGCCCTGATCGGAGAGCGGGGACATATTCGTATTGCCAAGGCTTTGCCCGATATTGATGCAGAGCTTGCGGGACGTACACATGAGGCGATGCCATATACCATCTATCAACTGGTGAAACATATGCACTACTGGCAGCAGTTCATGCTGGAGCACGTAGAGGGACGCAAACCGCAAATGCCAGCCAGTGTAAACGAGAGCTGGCCTACGGAAACAGGACCTCAGGATAATGATGCTTGGCAGGAGGATATCCGGGCCTTCCTGAGCGGCATTGATCTGGCAGTCTCGATTGCAGAGACAGCGCAGCTGAATGATGCACTGCCCCATTTCCCGGGTGAAACCAAAGGCGGATTACTGCGTAACATTGCTTCCCACAACTCCTATCATTTAGGTGAAATTGTACTGCTTCGCCGGTTCTACGGCGCATGGCCGCCTCCAGGCGGCGGATATCCTGCATAAACCGGCATATAAGTCGAGCAGGAAGAAAGTTTCTCACACCGGGGAAACTCGATAGATTAAGGTTTGCACGAAATGAGTGCAGGTTGTTACGGAGTGACACATAAATGTTATGCAAGCAAGAAGCCGCAAAGGATGTATCCCTTGCGGCTTCTTGCTTGCATAGTTATTTTTGTGACAAGCCCCTCGACAGGTTACCCGAGAACTACTCCGGTCGCATTAGCCCCTGAATAAAGGCCTCAAAGTTAGGTGCGAGCGGGGTAATGAGGCGCTCTGCCTTGTCTACATAGACCACCTCTGGTTCACCATCATTGCCAGAGGAACGGTAGTCCAGCATCACAACCCCTGCTTCCGATGGCGCCTTGGCAATGATTACACCAATTTCAGGATAACGATCACGCTCAATAACGACCCAGCTGCCCTCTGCACCGCACAGGGAATGACGCTTCTCGCGGCCAATGCCCAGTATCCCCTCAATTTCTACATATCCGGTTTCTCCAGATGCTTCGTTCGTCACAGGGAAAAAGCGGTTGTACGGAATACCGCCGTTATGTTCCTTCATCATCTCAATGTAAGAGGCTGGCAGGCGGAATACAAGCTGCTCCTCTACGGATTCAATCAAGCTGTCACTAGGTAAATCAGACACATACTGCTCCAATGCCAGCTCGCTGTCATTCCAGAATTCACCGGATACAGGTACTGGATCGGAAGAAACGACTGGTACCGATGCGATCGCCGCACGCGGCTCTTCAGCGCTTCCTTCTACCAACTCGCCATCCTGTTCCCCAGCTTCGAGGATACCCTCTTGCTCATCTTCATCCTGCTCGTCCCGGTTACGGATCCACTCCAGAAACTCCAGCGTGTCTTCATCCCCGGGCTCCAGCTCATCGGAGCGCTCGAACGCCTGCTCTGCCTTGTCATACTGCTCCAAATAATAGTAGGCCAGGCCAATTCGGTACTGCCACAGCGGATCATCCTCCCCCTCGTCCGCAACGGTCAGAAACTGCTCTACGGCTTCCTCATATCGTTCCAGATTGTTCAGTGCCCGACCCAAATGATTCACCAGCTCATAGTCTCTCTCTTCTGCCGGAATCTCCTGCACCGCATGTACAATCTTCTCGTATTCATCCTCTTCATGCCAAGCTTCCAGTTGCTCCAACAGCTCTTCGTTCATTATTGTGCCTCCGTTCTTTCATCTCATCATTATGTATTGAAAATTATACCACTATACAGAACTGCTTCTCCAGCGAAGAAGTAATCTGAAGCTTTGAGCAGTGAAAATAAAAAAGCAGCCCGACCATGTATAACACACCGTCAGACTGCCCTGATCCTATTTATTTTCGATATTACATGCAGTACTCTCTCTGATCTTTAATTCAACAGCTCCACACAATCATAAACCCATCCTGCACTTAACCAGTTCCCCAGATCGCTGGAGCCGCTGATGGGTGTAATGGTAATCGTATTGGCACCGTTATTCAGATCAGAAGCCGGAATGTTCCAGCTAAACGTAGTATTATTGCCCCGGTAGGTACCAATCGTGAAGCTGCGCGAGTTCGGCTGTGCGGAAGGAGAAGGATTGCTTAATGTTCGCCCGTTAACGGTTACACTCGGTCTGCCATTATTATAAGCGGCGGTAATGCCAATGTTCAGTACATGAGAGGAGGATGCCTGCGCAGCATTGAGATTGAATTGAATCGTTGTCGGTGAATTCTGACCCCGGAACTGAATAGCAGGGAAACGATTCGTTGCACTGCCCGGAGTGTACGTCACAGGTCCCCAGCTTGGATTGCGGCTGTCCGAAGGATGACGAATCGGAATTGTCTGCCCATTCAGGAATTCCCGCGGTGTCCCGTCCCAATTGCCAATACGCCAGATGCTGGAGGCCTTGCTTGGATCATTGGTGATTGTGCGAGTGTTCACGGTCGTTGTTTGCCCCGCATTGACGTTCACGTTTTCCGTGTATACGGCAAGTTCACCTTTATATACCGTCATGGTGTACGTGCCCGGAATCATGCTGTACTTGGCGGCTGCCCCGGTGGAAGAAGCATTCGTCCAATACTGGGCGTTGCTGTTGGCGAAACCAATCGTATAAGCATACCCTGTCTCCATGCCAGAAAGTCCGTTCAGAACTACATTGCCCCGGCTTGCTACCCAACCTTGCAAATTCAAGCCCGACATCCAGCTGAAATCCGGTACGGCAGGAGTTCCCCCCGTTGTGAATATGAGCGCATAAGGACCGTGCAGACCGAGACGCCAGTTCTCGGTTTGTGCATGTCCCGAGTTCATATAGTTGTAGACTTCTGTTTCAGAACCACTCTGGAACTGAATATCACAGAAGAAGGGACCGCCAGAGCTTTTCTCCCGATTGCCGTAAGCCATAAACACCCCCACTCCATTGCCGGTAACGCCTCGAACAGACAAGTCTTTAGCCTGATCATTGCCGTAATATTTGGATGCCGTCTGCCCATTCGCGAATCCAAACACATCCTGACTTTCGATTGCTCCGGTGTTGCCCCGATTGTTCGAATTCGCTGGAACACCCGTCAGAACACTTCCATTACCGCGGAAAATATAACGAAGCTCTCCGATAGACGGCTGTGCCGTAATGTGGGTAGCCATATAAATGATATTCTCACCGCCGCGCGAAGCGTAATAATGAGTCAGCGTGTTGGTGGACACGGTGATTAGCACTGTTGAGCCCGAGGGCGATTTATTCCATGTTACATTTGCGGAGGACCCCAAACCCGATCCAATATGTGAACCTCTATTACTGTTCAACTCGGTTCCATTCATCTTGGCCGAGATGATATCACCATTCGTTTTATTGACCACATACACCAGTCCCGATCCCGTATTTACCTCAATCCGGGAGCCATTGTCAGTAACCTGGATGGTGGCTGCATGGCTCGTGGAGGCAGGGAAAACAAAAACAGAGGCAGTCATGACAATGAACAGCAGCATACTCATTCCTTTTTTAAGAAAACGTCGAGTCACGTAACGATCCCTCCTAAATATCCAAATTATAAAGCGCTTACATTTTGATGTATACTCGAACTTTTCACGGTGATTTTCAATCTGTCTCTCACCCTCTTTCCACCTAAACTTCTAATCTAAACATCTTAAAATCACACCAATATAATACCATTATATTACATATTTTTACAACAACAATGTCATACTCAACTTTCTTATGGAAAGCCGTGCCTTGTTACTTGGTTTCCATTACGAGTTTATACTTATCAAAAATCCAACCATTCCGGATATGTTCAGCAGCCTTTTTGCTAATACGCACCGAAGGCTTTTGCAGGTACAGTGTACCTGACTCAGTCACCGAAAACCGCAGCAGTTTTGTTCTCGTTTTAATCTCGTTCGACAGTTCTTCGTACAATTGGTACGCCTGTGGCCGATGCTCCCGGATATCCTCATAGGTATAATCTGCTCCTTCGGCATCTTCTGTTTGAATCCGGATGTTTTTGGGGAGCGAAATCATGATGCATGGCAGCTCATCCACAGCCCACTGCTCATGATATGGGAAACCGAACCCTTCATTTCTGACGAATATGCCTGCTACATCCTGATCTAACGTAAGTACGATGGAGTATACGAAGTGTGGGAAGTAGTCGGCCGTTTTCTCAGCAGCTGCATAATAATCATAGAATCGTTGATATGCTTGAAGCACCTGATGCTTGTCATATGCGGTTTGGGCATAATTAGTTGAAACAAATGAGGCTTCCTGATCTTTAAACAGCTCGAAGAATTCACCCAATTCTTCTGGTGTGATCCAAAACTTTATTTTGTAAAATCCGCTATTATTCACTCGACTCATCTTCTCCCCACCCCTTATGTAGATTTACATGAATAACATCCCATATTTTACCACAATTCTAGAAAATAAAATAACCGAAACGGTTCGTATGTTCGAACCGCCTCGGCTGTGTTGATCGGATGATCAAATGATTAAATGTTATGTCGTGGCGAGATTACAATTACAGACCTGCAATCAAGGACTTGATGGTGCTGTCACTTTCCAATGCACGGATGATGATCGTTACCGCTTCAGCGCGAGTAGATTTGCCGTTAGGCCCAAACTCGGAAGCTGTCAATCCATTGACCAGCTTCGCGGAGGAAGCCAGTTCAATTGCTCCTGCTGCCCAGTTTTCGGATTTAACATCGCTAAATTTAGTTGGAGCATCCGTAGCCAGCGCATTCAGATTCAGAACACGGGCAATGATAGCAATCATCTCGGCACGAGTGATCGTTGCATTCGGCTTGAATGAGCCATCTGTGTATCCACCGATTACACCCTTATCTGCCAGAGCCCCGATATATCCGGCAGCCCAGTTAGAACCTGCATCTTTGAAGCTGTTTGCTGCTTTATTTTCACTAAGCCCAAAAGCACGTGCAATCATTGCTGTAAATTCAGCCCGTGTTACAGGAGCATTCGGCTTAAATGATCCATTCTCATAACCGTTAACGACACGCAGTTTAAGGGCAATGTTAATATTTTCGTTAGCCCAGTGGCTTGTGATATCACGAACTGCAAATTGTTGATTTTTCGTTGCAGCAATCGCTTCATTAAGAGTCTTCAGCACACTTTCTTGGCTAACTACACCCGACTTGAATGAATCAGTCCCTATTGCTGGTGGTGTAGTCGGTTGAGTTGTTGGCGGTGTCGTTGTACCTGGCAAAGGTTGTGTTCCTGTGGACGGTACAGATGGTGTTGTTGATGGTGCAGTTGATGAACCACCGCCACCAGTTCCCGGTGTTGTAGGTGTAGTTCCTGTGTTGGTGGTATCTGTGATAACTAAAGCAATACGATTGCTTTCATATACGACTTGTGTGCTATATTTTGATGGTAGTCCTTGGACTTTAACGGAGGAGAATTGACCCGTTCTTTGGTTTGCATCATGACTAACTAGTGTGAACGTGCCTGCTCCCGGCACATAACCGTTACCAAAATTAACATCTAGCTCCCCAGCCGCTTGAATCGCACCCTTCACATCAAGTACATCTGAAGCTGTCGCTACATTCAGTTCCAACACGCCTGTTGCTCCTTGAGTGAAGTTTCCTTCGATGTTCCACTTGCCGTATACACTTTCGGTAACTGTACCGCTGTTGTTTGTAACGCTACCTGTACCTAATGCCGAGGCCGTATCACCTTCTAAAGTACCGCCGTTAATTTCAGTACCACCGGAATACGTGTTGTTACCTCTTAATTTTAGAGTACCACTACCCTCTTTCGTCAATTTACCTGTACCGGAAATATCGTTTCTCCAAACATCCTGAGCATTGAATCCGCCTTTAGCTGCATCCATCGTTACTTTCACATCATGATTGAACGCACCGTAGCCATCTGCAGCAGCAAACAAGTTAAGACGTCCCCATCCTTCTGGATCATCCAATACCGGATAACCGGAAGCAATGGCTGTTGTCGCCAGTACGGCACGACGTTGCTCACTAGACAGGTATGGCTGTCTTGTTTCAAGCAGCACTTCTGCGCCTTTAGGTACAGCAGCAGGTTCGATCGTTGAATTAATCTGCGGGAATCCGTAAGTCAAACGTTGCGTATATTCGTCTTTATTTTTTTGGTAATCTGTAAAACGATCTTCCGCTGTTCCATTTTGTTTCAAAAGGATATCATGTGCCTGCTGGTAAGCATCTTGTTTCAACTGTTGATTTTCTGGATCATTTAAAGCGGAAGCTGCGAATGCCGTCGCCAGTACACGACCTCCCATCACGTCAAGCGGGGAGTGCATGCCGGCTACAATCCGGTCATCTCCCATCTCGGATGCACGTGTCAGCAGCTCTTGAAAGCGCTCAGGAACTGAATATGCCAGGGCAATCGCGGCGAGATAAGAGGCGTTTGTGTGTCCACTTGGGAATCCGCCATCATTGGACGGATTGTTACTTTGTACCGCAACCAGTGTAGGTACTATCACAGACTGATCCTTCCAACGGAAAGGTCTCATATATTGGTAGAATTTCTTTGCTTGTTGGGTTGAGGCATAATCTCCCCGCACTTTACCAACCAAATCGACCATTTTACCTAACTCCGAGTTGGAATCTCCACCCTTATTGGAATCATTCGTATCTGTAAATTTTGTTGTCAACGCTTCTTGCGGAATATACGTAATAGAAGTAACCGTTCCTGATTTCTCACGATATACATCTGTCAAAGCGCCCAGGCCCTCTGCAGCTCCATACGTCTGGTTTCTTCGATCTGTATAGTAAGCATCCTCCTCGTCCTTCGCGGTACGCGTTTTAGAACGATCTTCTACATAATCGATATTGTAATTCAGCACCTGTTCATTCAATTTCGTACCGTTATCCCAGGATGAGCCTGGTGTCCATAATTTAAGAAACTCGGAAAGAGTACCTATTGCCGGGTTGCCATCGAGAGTCATGCTTGCTCCCGTGTTATTTTTGTACGTGTCTACAAAATATCCCCATGCTGGTTGAGACGGCAATGGAATGGTTGTCTCATCCGATGCTGCGAGCACGTTGCTTGCGGCAAAGGTATTGGATAAAAGAACAACTCCCATCGCTGCGGCGAACAATCTCTTCTTGTTGCGTTTGATCACTTTCGTTTTCAAATTTGTCGACTCCCATCGTTTAATAGTTGGTCTCGGTTCGGTCTCAATGTAGCATTCGACCTGCAAAACCAGCAATAAAACAATTTCGTCATTGTATCAATTTCGACGCAATATCATAAATCCTCAACATTTTACACTAAGTTAATATAAATCGTGAACCTTGCTGAAATCGAGTAGTGTATAATTTGGGCCGGGAGGAATGCATGATGAAAAAATGGAGCTCCGCATGGGCTGGACTAGCCCTTTCCTATGGTTCAATCGTCATCGTAATTGTGCTGCTGATTTGCTCATTTTTCTATATCTATTTCTCACGTAGCTACAATGAAGAATTAAGAAATAAGAATCAACTGATTCTTGAAAATACAGCACGCACGATTGAAGGAACCGTATTAAAACGCGTGCAGCAGCTATATGTTGACCTGTCTCTGGATAAATCAGCAGACATTCGCCTTTTTGCAGACCAGGCCGATCGGAACGGTTTAAATCAGGTGCTGGATCTGCAGGAGCTGCTTAAAGCCAAAGTAGCTGCAAACACCGATATCGTGCAGGGCATTCATCTCTATTATCCGGCACGTAATATTATGCTTTCTTCTCTCTATGGGCTTCGTTATAACGCTGATCAGAGCGAGGGATCTGTTTATTATGCGGACTGGCTTCAGGAGATGCGCACCAGCAAACATAACAGTCTCTGGACGCCAGCACGCCAAATTCCAAAGGATATCTTCTCCACTCAAACGAGCGAGAATACCAGTGGCTTGTTTACGTATGCGCACAGCTACCCTTTCCGCTCTACAGGGGAAACCAGTGATGTCATCATTGCTATTGATGTAAAAGAAGATGCAGTAAATACGATTGTTGAAAATATGATGCCTTCCCGGTATCAGCATACCGTGATTGTGAACGCGGCTGGACATGCAGTCAGCAGGTTGCAGGAACAAAGCTCAGGCAAGGCCGATATATACGCAGCAAGCCTTGGGAAAGTGCTTGATCTGGGGCATGCCAAAGGCAGCTTTGATGAGACGATTGGCGATGCACCTTATGTTGTATCGTATCAGACGCTGCCCTCCACCGGGTGGACCATCTACAGTGCAACCCCGTCCAGCTACTATTATGAACAGTCCATACTGATCCAGAAGCTTATTCTCGGGATTTGTTTAGCCGCGCTGTGTATTGGACTGATCCTATCAGCAGTGCTTGTCCGGGCTAACTACAGTCCAATTAAACGTCTTGTTGGTCGGATCAAGGACCTTTCTGTTGGCACGCCAAACGAGGCAACGAATGAATTCCGCATGATCGATAACGCATTTCTTCATCTCAAAGATAAGGTGAATAACCTTGAAGAGACGATGATAGCGAACAGCCCGGCGGTTCGGCACAAAGCAGTGCTTAACCTTTTGCAGGGTAACCCGGAGCAACGCCCCTGGAAAGAGGAACGAGCCGCTCTCGGCATCGCCAGACTGTACGCTGATTACTGCTGTATGCTGATGAATACAGGAGCTCCTGTTGAGAAAGGCCCGGCCGCAACACCTGAAGCCATTGCCAGATTAATGCATGGACTGGAATGCCTCTCGCTGCAAGATAGCCGCCTGATTGTGGAAGAACTTCCCGACAAGAGACTTGCAGTTATTCTCTGTACCGATGCAGCTTCAGAAGCATTATTGGACAAGTTCTCACAGTTGCTTCTCGCGGAGACACGGCAGCAGCTGCAGCCGGATATTCAGCTGTCTACAGGTTGCTGGGTCAAGGACCTGAGAGAGATTCACCTAAGCTTCAACGAAGCACAGACACTCATGAAATATGCGTATTTCCGGCCTGAGCTGGCCATTCTGAAGGATCATTCCCTGCTTGAGCGGGAACACAGCCTGGAAGAAATCCCGCAGCATCTGCTTGCAAGGTTCAGAGACAAGCTTCAGAGCAGGCAGCTTGGCGAAGCCACTAACACCATAGAGCAGGTGATTGAACATATGCGGGCAGGGCAGTCTCCTGCCGATTATTGCCATTTCATCCTCTCCAATATGGTATTTATCTATTCTGATGTAGCCAAAAACGTGCGCTACAAACACACGCTGCAGTTCGGGCATCCCGACCTGTACCATGAGTATACAAATATGCATGATATTCTGGCCTATCGTAGATGGCTGACCGGATCCATTACTACATTTATGGAGGAAACCGAGAATCGTAACAGTGACCGGGCGATCTCGACCATTGAACTGGCGAAGCAATATATTGAGGACAACCTCTCCGAAGACCTCTCACTTGAGGCCGTTGGCAGCAAAGTATTCCTCAGCCCCAAATATTTGAGCAAGCTTTTCAAAGAAGAGGTGGGAATAACCTATACCGATTATGTAACATCCCGGCGGATGGAGCAGGCTAAGTTACTGATCGAAAATAACAACATGACGATAGACCGGGTTGCAAGCTCGGTCGGTTACGGAACAACGGCCTATTTTATTAAACGATTCAAGGAAATGTACGGCTGCACACCAGGCAGCTATGTACGCAGTCTTTCTTCCACAGCGATATCAGAGGCCAGATCATGAGCATAAGGAGGATGGGCAGCATGACAATGAAGGAACAGCAGCTGAAGGCTGCTTACCGCTATCGCATGTTCCTCACTACAGCACTGCTGACGATGATGGGTGTTATTCTCGGTGGATGTAATCTGCTGAGCGGACCCAGCGCCATCGTCGAATCGCAGGAAGGCAGCACGAGCACGGCATCCTCTCTTACGGAAAAAGCCAAATACCATATCTCCTGGACGATGCATCAGAATCTGCCTGTCCCGCAAGATGCCGAGATGTTGAAGCAGGTGGAAGAACAGTTTGGTGTACAGCTGGATATCTGGAATATGGAAAACAATAAATACGAGTCGCTTCTGGACATGAAGCTGGCTCAAGGCAGCATTCCTGACCTGTTTCGTATCCGGCAGCCGCAGGATCTATTGAAATACCAGCAGCAGGGGGTGCTGGCCGAGATTCCGGTAGAGACGCTGAATGAATATGCGCCGAATCTCATGCGTATCATTCATGAACAAGCCCCGGCCTACGAAAAGGCTGGAGTGATTAACGGTAAATATTACGGCATCCCTGTAATTAACCCTACCAACATTTATCGCACCCCTGTGGTGTATCGACAGGACTGGCTGGATAAGCTGGGCCTGCCTGTTCCGCAGACACTCGCGGAATTCGAGAAGGTTATCTATGCCTTTACCTTCAATGATCCGGATGGCAATGGCATTCAGGATACGTATGGCTTGTCCAGTGAAGGCATGAACGTGCTGTTCGGGGCCTTCGGTCAGATTGTTTTTGCCGATCAGTTGTACTTTGGAACGAAGAATGGTAAGAAAATGATCGGTGCGCTGGACCCCGAGATGAAGGAGGCGCTGGCCTATCTACGTAAATGGTACAAGGACGGCGTCATTGATCCTGAATTTGTGACAGGTGAGAATAAAGGCGGTTATAAACATCTGTCCCATGCATTCATCAACGGTAAAATCGGAATGACCTCGATGGGCAACTACTACCACTGGATTCAGGACGGAGATTATGAGGATTGGCGAGTTGATCGTGCAGGGCGTGTCGTGAAAAGTCCCGCGCAAGCTACGTTTAATGTCAAAGAGCTAATCGCCAAGTTTCCCGATGCACGGGTCGTATTGGGCAGGCCTTTTACAGGACCTCACGGACAACGCGGCTCCAAAGGGAATGATATGTTAATGAGCTTCACAGCAATTGGCGCTGATGCGGTCAAAGAACCGGGCAAGCTGGAGATGATTCTGCGCATTCTGGACGAGGTAAGTGCAAATCCGGATCCAGACAAAGCGGCAAGCATGTCCTACGGTGTGCAAAACAAACACTGGGTCTGGACGCCAACCGAGCCCCGAAACATCGTTATCATGCCGCCGTATGATACCATGTTCGGGTACCAGAATACGATTGGGGCCAATATCGGCATGACCGTTCCGCTGAAGGAGACGGGTGAACGGGAGCAATGGGCGGCTACACTGCATTTGGATCAGGACGGCATATACAATGCGCTGGAGGTCGCTACTCCCGCTCTGGCCAAGTATGGCGACGCGCTGATTCGTTTAAAAAACAAAGCCTATGTTGCTTTTATTACAGGTGAGCGACCGCTCGGTGAATTTGATGAGTTTGTGCAGGAATTCATGTCGGCAGGCGGCGCAGAAGTGGTGAAGGAAGCCAATGCGTTGAAGCAGTAGCAAGTGTGCGAAGAAGTGGCAGGTAGAGGTCGTAGATAATTGGGCAGGTCGATGGATAAATGACTTGGTGGGTAGTAGCAGGTTGGTGGATCGGTGGATCAATGGTTAAGTAGCGGATTGGTGGATGGTTGGGTGGGTGGTATTGGGGCGTGAATGGTTAGTCGGTGGTAGCAGGGCGGTGGATCGGGGGATGAATGGTTAGGTGGGGCATACAGAAGTAGTAGTGAATATGCGGCAGCCTTTGTAGGTTGTGCGGAAGGCGAAGGGGACTGATAACATATGAATGCGAGAAATACAGCAATCTAGTCTGGCGCGGCTTCTCCATATTCTAACGATCCCCAGAAACCTTATTTCGCTCAATTTCTCATGTTGAGAATTGTAACGATTCCTAGTGACGCTATTTCTGCCAAAACAGCTCTCGAACGCTGATTTTTCGCCCAAAATGCGCAAATAGCGTTTCCCAGAATCGTTAGATTTTCAAACAGACTAAAATACTGCAAATAGCGTCATCTGAGATCGTTAGCCGCTGCACTGTCGAACCACCACTGCTACGTAAACACTTCTACGCCTGAGTTTTGAAAATCACTGTACTGGACAAGAACGGACTCCACACTTGTGTTCATACTTGTTTCTGTACTTTTTTCATACTATGTCCATGCTTCCACCTATACTTTTGTCTACACTCGCGTCCGCACTTATATCCTCGTTCATGCCTATCCTTGTTGCGTCCTTGCCTATATCTAAACTTGATTCCGCGCGTGTTCGGCTATGGTATTTGCTCATCGTCAATCGCACCAAGTTACTAGGTAGAGCATTAGGTGCAGCTCAACAGCGTTTGGAACACCAGACTGTAAACCATTCCAATATGCTATTTAGACTTTTCACAAATGCCTAGCTTGTACGCCTACTTTACATGAATGCCCAGCCCCAAGGCTCTGCCGCTATGTACTTTCAAGCAAAAAAGAGCAGCCCTTTCAATTCGGCTGCCCTAACCTCTCTATGCTTGATTACACTTAAACTTTGTAATGGTCACATTCTATATACAAGCTATAAATTACCTCTCACTTACCGCGCGAATCATTTAAAGCCAACTAGGCTTTCTCCCTTACCCAGTTACTACAGTTACTACATTTACTGCACTTACCACAATACTGGAAATTGCTACAATCTTTACCCGCACCACGTGCAGCTCTTAGCACGCGGTGCCCTGCCTCATGACAAGGTGGTCAGCCACTTTCTATACGCTCTACACTTACTATACTTCTACTTCACATGCTCATGACCTTCAATCACAAAACAACAGCACTTTGCACCAATTCATTACATGCCGTACCGCTCAGGCCAGATATTCCGCCATAATTTGCTCGATATCATACGGCGTCACACCTTCATCGACCGCATAGATGGTATCGGCTTGTTCCTTCGTATCCACCAGCTCACCTCTCGCCTTGGCATGCAGCATGAACAAGTTATACAGATCGGGTTTGCGCAATGTTGTCATCGCTTTCCCCATCAGCACGATGCCTTTCTGATTCCCCTCTACGTTGTTGTTGTAGTCCGGGTATCTTTTCAGAGCCAGATCGGTCCAGATGATGGTGCGCTCCACCAAATCCAGAATGACAGGAATAGCAATCTGCGTATCTGCGGTAATATCAATTTTGTTCTCCACCGTGGATGGCTCATAGATTTCGCCCGAGCCGGGCTTCTTGCGCATCATCCAGCCTGCAAAACATTCCGGCAAGTTGCAATAGGGATGGCTGGTGAAGGAGAGAAGTGTTGTCACTACATATCGTCCGCCATAGTTCACAATGGAAGGCATATGCAAATCAATGAATTCACTCGCCCCGTAAGGCGCAGTCACGATATCCCCGCTGTGGACAGCCTTATATTTAACAGACCGCAGATTGGTATACGAGATATGTTCAACGTAATTCCAGTTCTTGTCGTACATCACCGCCGAAAGGTCAATGTCCACACGTCCCGTCGATGTACCATCCACCTCGCCCTCTTTCCACCAGCTGAAGAAACGAATGGTGTCACCTTCTCCCATCGGGATGCGGCTTCCTCGCACAATGGTTCGCAATGCTTTGCTTGCGGATCGTTGCGAAAAAGGAACCAGATAATGCTGCAGCCGTTCATCCACATACGTCTTTCCAAGTGGGGGGAATTCAGCAAATCGTGTGATCAACGCCTGCTCGCAGAGCTGCACCACTTCCTGACATACCGCCTCGCCCACCGTGGGCAGCTCATTCGGGATACCGAAAGCCTTCGCCACATTGCCTTTAGGGAAAAACACCCGCAAAGCGGCTTCTTCACTCCGCTTTGCAAAATGCTGTCTCACCTGTAACAACACGGGCGTGGATACTTTTGCGGCTACCTCGCCAAAGGCCAGCAATACATATTCTTCATCCTCCGTGATACGTAGCATATGATCCAGCTTGCGCGCGAACTCACCCGGGCGCTGGGACAACAGGTCGATCAGGCTCCAGATATTGCGGTACTGGAATGCCAGCTCCACGCTGCCATTGAAGGTGGTAAACGGCTTGTTGTTCCGCAGAATATCAAAAGCAGCCTGGGTGCGCGGATACCTGAGCTTGTATTCGGATGGATGCAGAATCTCACCCAGCCGAATCCAGCGCTCCTTGTAGCGCAGCATATCCTCCGTGATGGAGCCACATTGCTCCAGCACGCTGAGGAGCAGGCGGCGCTCACGGCGTTTGAACTTACGAAAAGGCGTGGCTGCTGCCAGACTGACGTCCCCCTCCGACCAGGATACCGCCAGTCGGAGCACATCGCTTGCCGTTTTAAAATAGGACCCGATCCGTTCCATACTCGCCAGCTCATACTTCAACAGCACGGCAACGACAAAACCGACATTCTCCTTAAAGGGAATCTCTGCAGGCAGTATAGCTTCAACGTCACTCGGATCAGCATGCTTGAGCACACGTTTGATATCTTTCTTGTCTGTATCAGAGATGGAGCCCTTCGCTTCGATCAACTGACGGATCAGCTTCAGGAACGCTGGCTTGTTGCCCAGTTCAATAACTTTCAGCCTGGTTTGCTCCAGTAAAGGAGACCGCACGCCAGCAGCCATGGCCGAAGGCTCGAAATCATCCAGCGTAAGATGCGTTAGATAATGAAAAACAGCATTCAAGTACAGGTCCGCTTCGTGCTCTTCCATGACCTGCTCGGGGAAGCCCGCGTACATCGGCTGGTACTTGACATGAGCACCTACCATAACTTTGAGGTCTTGAATCAATTGTTGAACCAATGCTTCAAACTGCTCCCGGGACAGTGTCCGCAAGGCCTGCAGCAGCTCACTCGAAAAGGTGAATCCGAGAGACTCTATATTTTTGAGCGCGGTCGCCAGCACTTGGTCAGGCAGTCGATGCTGCGGCTGTTCGTTCGGTTGAATCATCAGTTTTCTGGCTCTACGGACGTAAATGCTGTTCATTCTGATATTACTGTAATCCAGATTTTTATCGACATTGATATTCCAATGGTTTGTGTTACTGTTCATGATATTGTCGTTATTGTTGTTGTTCATGATCAAAGAGTCCAGGAAAGCCATATCCCTATTTAACATTTGGTGGTTAGCTTTTAGAAGGAAGGAATATGATAGCCTGGACGCCTCCTCTCTGAATTGAGATCTTCAGGAGAGCGGCGACCCTGGAATCTCCAATGATGTGTAGAAGGAAGGATCGCCATAGCCTGAAGGCCAAGGATTCGAAGCTCCGAAGTTCGCAACCCGAACCTTTGGTGAACTCATCATCTCAGATTTTGGATTCCATGAGCAGGGTGAAAGTATTACGACATGATTTATATGGAAGGAGTGCTTGAACAGTTGTCGAATAGGATTCAATACTTATTTTTGAAATGAGGTTATCAGAAAATGAAGCTCCACACTTTATATAGTGATTATATCCGTATTAGGTTCTCTCTCCCCTTGGAACCCGCACACAGGAATATGATGATGGCATTTGGTCAATATGAGGATGACAGTGCGGCGTTATTCTTTGCTGATCACCCGGATGAAACCTTCTCAGGCTGGATATCCGAATTACGCCCGAAAGACCCCTACTATGGATCAAAGCCGGACTGGAAGCCCGTTTTAGCCGAAAAGTATGAGCAACTAAATGTATATGATGAGATGATTCTGTACTACCTGTTATTTACGATCAACAGCACGCTGTCTGTTAACGTATACAACACCTATAGTGCCATGAACGATTTTATGAAAAACTATAGCTTTCTCCAGCTGTCCCATCTGCACGACATATCTCGTCTAGATGATGGAGAGAAGCAGCGGCTGCGTGATTTTTTCTTCTTTTTCTACCTCTACGCACACCCGGTTAATGATGAAACGTTACATGCCTGCTCATTCCATGCACAGCATTTGATACATACAAAGACTGGCATTCATCTCAAAGATTACTTTGCTGCTTATTATGATCACTACTCCAGTCATAGGAACAAATACGGCGAACAGATTGTCATCTCAGCCAAAGAGATCCATGCATGCAAACATCTTACCCTGGAGCTATTACAAGTCCTTGAAGGACGATCAAACAGGCTGGGCCTGCCCCTTGAGAAAGGTTTGGAACCGGTCATTCATCTCATCAATGATGTTGATAACATGCTGAAGCTGTATGCGGATGATCCCGCTGCGCTGTTCCAGATCATGAGAGACTTACTCGCAGGTAGCAATATGCACACAACTATTGAAACGAACGACAATGGTGAACCCAACAATAGTTTGATCAACGCTTTGCATGAGGACTCTTTGGAGAAACCGGTATCCTACCGTGATCACTGCTTTACCCTTTTGCTACAAAATTACGTTTCGTACGTACTGTTCTTTGATTTTGAAGAAATTCGGAGCGTTGTGCATGCTTTCCAAGACACCCCGGAGGAATGCAGCTTTATCCTTAGCAAAATGTTCACGGACACCATCTTCCTGCAGAGAATGTTGAGACAGCAGCAGATTGATCTGGCCCAGTACCCGGAGGTTACGCGGTTCTTCGATGAGGATGCCAGGCAGTGGTATCTGTAAATCAAAAATAAATACACTACCCAACGTTTTGCGCACAAGAAAAAGCCTTTGCTGACCCCAAACTTCAGCAAAGGCTTGTCTATTTTCCTTAATGAAGGCATTCATGTAAGCATCTTTTTTACTCATGTATTCTTGCTCTTCCATTCCCGATACCATGACTCCACTTCATGACCAGGTCGTACACCGGCATCTTGCTGTAATGCTGCTGCCAGTTGATTGTATTGAGCAATCACCGGATCTTTATTGCCTAACTGGTCGTACAGCTTCATTAAAGAAAGGCTGACTTCCTCCAGCATCGGATCAAACTGCTGCATCTGATGATACAACATCAGGGCCTCATTGGGATGACCCGATTCAATGTAATAATGCGCAAGCTTCAATGCATGATTCTGCCAAAGCGCATGCAAACGTTGACGTTCAAGCTCCGCCCATGCGTAGTCATCTTCACCAAAATATTTTCCTTCATATTGATCCGAAACATATCGATGTGCAGCGAGCGTCGATGGTGATAATGCAGACAATCGGTTAAGGCGGCTCTCCCACTCTTCCGCATCAATCCTGAATTCACCGGTTTCCAAAATATAACCAAATTGTTGATAGCGAACCGATATCCGGTCTTCACCCATGAATTCGTTCATCATTCCGCGTAAACGATGGATGCCACTGTGCAGATTGGTTATACCTTTCCTCTCATCCAATTCCGGCCACAACAGCTCAAGCAGTGTGTCCCGCTTGATCGGTTTATTGCGATGATGGAGCAAATACGCAAATAACTCTCTAATTTTGGTCGTTCTGAACTTCAAATGTTTGGGCGGCTCATTCGGATGCAGCTGCACCTGGAGCATGCCCATGCAGCGGATCACCATGCCTGCCTCTTCCTCGTTTTCTGCCATATTCAAGTGCGCAGGTACAGCTCTGCGTTGATACATCTTCATCGTTTTATCCAAACGGCTTCGCGTTACAGGCTTCATAATATAATCCAGCACTTCAAGGCCATAGGCCGTTAGTGCATGTTCGTTATATGCTGTTGTAAAAATAACTTCCGTCCTCGGGGAAACCTCGTGGATTCGTTCGGTTGCCTCAATTCCGTTCATTCCCGGCATATGAATGTCCATGAAAACCAGGTCAGGCAGATGCTGCTTGATTTGTTCTATCGCTTCTTCTGCCTTCAAAAAAGCACCGATGACCTCGCAATCCTCTCTCTCGACCAACAATTTATTTAACCTGCTAAGAGCGAGATTTTCATCATCTACCAAAATCACTCTCATATGCACAGCCCTCCGACTCGCTTGATCATCCTTTAATCTATAATTTTACCATAAACTCAATATTGAGAACGCTGCCAAATTGGTAATTCAGTTTAAAATTTCGGATCAAAAAAGCCCACGATTGAACATGACGAGGCAGGAGTTGGATGAAACGTGTCGAAAACTAACTCTGCTATGAAACCATTAACCCATTTGAAAATACCTAGATATGTCGTGTTGTCGCTTATATTTCTAACCGTTCTACTTAGCTTTCGCTGGATATGGTCTACCGCTTTTGCTATACCCGATCATCCAGAACCTGTTCGAGGGGTGTTGGACCTTCGCGGGTGGGATCTTGACGATGCTTCACCGATTTCGCTTGATGGAGAATGGGGGTTCACCCCTCATGCATTGATCTCTGGTGGAGAGGATACAAATACGTATTCAGTTATGGGTTCGGACACGTCTTCCACATGGATTCAAGTACCAGGCGACTGGCGTAATGCGTTACAATCACAATCTACTTCATCGTTCGGATATGGAACGTACCAGCTTCGCATACTGCTAGACCCTTCGGTGAGGGAAGTCTCTCTTTGGGCTCAGAAAATTCAGACTTCATCCATCATCGAGATCAACGGAACGATTGTGGCCAAATTCGGCCAACCTGCCAGCGATGCCGGAAGCTATCGACCGGAAAGGACGGCATTTGTAACGACTTATACCCCAGGCGAGTCAAGTGAACTCACTTTACTTGTGCAAACAGCCAATTTCGATGATCCGTTCAGCGGAGGCATCACACGTTCACTGTACTTTGGTTCTCCTGAAGCAATAGGCAGTGAGCGAAATTTATCCATTGATCTCCAGAAAATAACGTTCGCCTTACTGCTTCTGCACAGCCTGTATGCTTTTGTCATGTTTCTGTTTATCCGAAAGCAGCGGGCGCTGCTCACCTTTTCTTTATTAACACTGGTAACAGCCCTGACGGTTGTATCTGACCATGACAGCCTGTTGTTAACCTGGCTGCCCTTAAATTTCACCTGGATAGTTAAAGCGAAAGCGATATCCTATGCATCGTTTGCCCTTTTCCTTCTCATGTTGGCAAGAAGCTTCGCCAATCCCGTTCAAGGGCGTAAGCTCTTTCTCACTTATGCCAGCGTGGTGGGAGGATATCTATTATTTTTGCTGATTGCTCCCGTAACGCTAGTGTACCACGCACTTCGGACTCAGGTCCCTGACTTCCTGTATTTGTTTGCTATTGGCTGGTCTGTGTTCCTGTTCTTCAAAATGGCCGCTGCAAAACAAAGTGACGCAAGCTTTTTGCTGTTTGCAGCAATGAGCAGTTTTTCCAGTGTGCTATGGGGCATCGTGAATTCACACAATGAAATCACCAATGTATATTATCCGATTGATGTCATTGCAGCGATATTCGGCTTCGCAGCCTACTGGTTCAGGAAATATTTCCGCAATTCCACTGAAATTGAAGAACTGTATGAACAGCTCAAAGTGGAGGATCAGCAGAAGGATCAATTTCTGGTGAACACAGCGCATGAACTGCGGACTCCCCTGCATGGAATCATCAACATTGCCGAAAGTATTGCGGTACGCGAACAGCGTCAATCCGGAGCACAACATACAGAGGACATGAAGCTGTTAGTGAACATCGGAAGACAGATGTCACAATTGATTGATGACCTTCTGGATGTCATTCGTCTGCGGGAAAAACGCATCACACTGCAGAAAAAACCGATATCCCTCGCCTCTGTCATCTCCGGCGTCATTGGTATGTTCCGTTTTATGGCGGAAGGCAAACGAGTTCAGATCATCGTGGATACTCCTGAAGGATTACCGCTTATTCAGGCGGATGAGCGACGACTTGTTCAAATCCTGTACAATCTGCTGCATAATGCACTCAAATTCACAGATGAGGGTGCTATTACCGTATCGGTCAGAGCAGATAAAAACAGCGTCATCATGCAAGTATCGGATACAGGAACCGGAATCAGCGAAGAGTTACAAGCCCGGATATTCGAACCTTACGAGCAAGGCACAGCTCAAGCGCGTTTGAGTGGAGGCATTGGACTCGGCCTAAGTATCAGCAAACAGCTCACAGAGCTTCATGGCGGTGAACTCACCGTGCAGTCCGTGCTTGGACAAGGATCTGTTTTTCAAGTCTCGCTGCCGCGAGAAGATACATCCGACATATCCGATCAGGCGGAGCCGCCGCAATGGGGGACTCAATATTACGAGGAAGCTGCTGTGAGTGCGAGTGAACAACAGCATCCTGTCCTGCATGGGAAGACGACTGCCACTGTCACTGCCCGTATCCTCGCTGTCGACGATGATCCTGTGAACTTACGTGTGCTCATCTCAATGTTATCGAGTGAATCCTATGAAATACAATCTGCAACTTCAGCGTTAGAAGCGCTTGAGTTGTTGAATTCGCAATCCTGGGATTTATTAATTGCGGATGTGATGATGCCTCATATGTCCGGTTATGAACTGACAGAGAATGTACGTAAGCGTTACTCCGTATCCGAGCTTCCCATTCTGTTGTTAACGGCCCGCAACGAACCCGCTGATGTTTATGCCGGGTTCATGGCAGGTGCTACCGATTATGTGACCAAACCTGTTGATGCCGTGGAGCTGAGGCACCGCATCGGTTCATTGGTTGTGTTGAAGCAGTCCATTGATGAGAGACTGCGCATGGAAGCTGCTTATTTGCAGGCACAGATCCAGCCTCATTTCCTGTTCAACACACTCAATTCAATTATGATGCTCAGTGAGATCGACACAGATCGGATGCAGCGTCTGGGAGATGCTTTTATCGAATATTTGCAGACCAGCTTTCATTTTGTGAATTCGGAGAAAATGGTGGAGATCACCCATGAGATAGACCTTTCCAAAGCCTATCTCTACATTGAGAAGGAACGATTCGCGGAACGGCTCACCGTGGTCTGGGACATTCCGGAAGACATCGATGTGATGCTGCCTCCACTCACCATCCAGCCGTTGATTGAAAATGCTGTTCGCCATGGTGTCCTCAGCCAAGTGGAAGGTGGGACGGTGTGGATACGCATCGTCACCCAAACCGCCGGTACACTGATCGAGATTGAAGATAACGGCTCAGGCATGCAGCCGGAACAGATTGAACGAGCTTTGGCATGGCCTAAACCCAGTCCGTTAGAGCCTGGAGGCATTGGTTTAACCAACACCCATCGGCGCTTGAATCAGCTCTATGGCCAGGGTTTGACAATTGTCAGCTCTCCTGGACAAGGGACGAAGGTTTCCTTTTTTATTCCTGACCCACTAGACTCTGATTCGTTTTAAGCTGGAGCGCAAACAAACCACAAAAAGCTGAGCCTGGACTTGATCCGGACTCAGCTTTTTTTTAATTTCTTACTTAATTGCTTTTTCGCTTTATTTTCTCGCTTTAGGTTGCACTTTATCCATTACACATGCAGCGTCTGCTTCTCATCGGACAATCCCAGCGCCTTCGCTGTAGACTGGTTGATCTCACGCAGCAGCTCCACATTCTCTGCAAGGGAGATGCCGTAAGAAGGAATCATTTCTTTGATCTTTGGTTCCCATGCCTTCATATTTTGCGGGAAGCAGCGCTCCAGAATCTCCAGCATAACCTGAACGGCTGTCGATGCACCCGGGGATGCACCAAGCAGAGCAGCTATGGAGCCATCTGCCGCAGTAACGACCTCAGTTCCGAATTGCAGCGTGCCTTTTCCACCTTGAACGGTGTCCTTAATGACCTGAACACGCTGACCCGCCAGCACCATATCCCAATCCTCGCTTTTTGCGCTCGGCACGAAATCACGCAGCTCCTTCATACGCTGCTCCTTCGTTAGCATGAGCTGTTGAATGAGATACTTGGTCAAGGAAAGCTCCTTCACCCCTGCCGCCAGCATCGTTAACAGATTGTGCAGCTTCACCGAAGCGATAAGGTCTGCATTTGATCCGGTCTTGAGGAACTTAGGTGAGAAACCGGCAAATGGTCCAAACAGCAGTGACTTCTGGTTGTCGATATAACGTGTATCCAGATGCGGCACCGACATCGGCGGTGCACCTACCGAGGCTTTACCGTATACTTTGGCATGATGCTGCTCAACGACTTCCGGATTTTTGCACACCATGAAAATGCCGCTTACCGGGAAGCCCCCGATATGCTTGCCTTCCGGAATGCCCGATTTCTGCAGCAGATGCAGGCTTCCACCGCCCGCACCGATGAACACAAATTTCGCCCGGTGGCGCTCAACGGCTCCGCTCGTCAAATTTTTCACAGTCAATTCCCATGATTTATCGCTCTTGCGTTTCAAGCTTTTCACGCTATGTTTATAGTGGACTTCCACTTTTTGTTCCTGTAAATGTTTTAGCAGCATGCGCGTTAAAGCACCAAAGTTAACGTCCGTGCCGGAGTCAATTTTGGTTGCTGCAATCGGCTCGTTGCTTGTACGGTCTTTCATCATCAGCGGCATCCACTTCGACAGCTCTTCCCGGTTGTCCGAGAAATCCATGCCTGCGAACAGCGGATGGTTCGACAACGTGTCGTATCGTCTTTTCAGAAACTGTACATTGCTTTCTCCATGCACATAACTGAGATGGGGAATCGGCATAATGAAGTCCCTCGGGTTACGAATCAGACGACTGTTCACCAGATAGGACCAAAATTGCTTGGAAACCTGGAACTGCTCGTTCACCTTAATGGCTTTGCTAATATCTACGGTTTTGTCCGGCCGTTCAACAGTATAGTTAAGTTCGCACAGCGCAGCATGCCCCGTTCCGGCATTGTTCCACTCATTCGAGCTTTCTTCTCCTGCGGTGGCTAGCTTCTCAAAAACCTTAATATTCCAGTCTGGTGCCAATTCTTTCAGCAAAGTTCCCAAAGTTGCACTCATAATTCCGGCACCGATCAAGATTACATCTGTACTCGTTTGTCCCTGGCTCATGTTTACCGTCCTTATATCCTATATTTGCCAAAAGGATGTAAGCGTTATCGATTTGGCATTGGCTGCAAGCCCACTTTTCACGGGTTTACGCCTTGTCTGAATGAATATAACCTTGAACTAGTGTATCAATAATAGTGAGCAATTTAAATATGCAATTTCAAGATATTTGCTATTCCTTCAGTATACGCTAGTTTGCTGCGGTTCGTTAGCCCGGTTATAGGCCTGAAAGATTTATTTGTTCAAAGCAAAGAAGGAACTCCGTATATGTTGAAAAAAAGACCGAAAGAGCCGTATGCACAATCACTCTCGCATCACGGCTCTTATTATAGAAAGAAGTCAGCCCGCAGACGTATACAAGCTATGCCTTCAAAATATCGAGATGAGCTCCTTCGTATACGGATGGCGTTCCTCGGCGAACAACGTATCTGCACCAAAGCGGTCCACAATGCCTCCTGACTGCATGACCATGATTCGCTGACTCATCCGGTGCACCGCCGCCAGATCATGCGAGATGAACAGGTAGGACAAGCCGAGCGAAGTTCGCAGGTCAGTGAGGAGCTGCAGAATCGATCCCTGTGATATGACGTCCAGACTGGCTGTCGGCTCGTCCAGAATGACAACATCCGGCTCTATGCCGATGGCTCGCGCAATCGTAACACGCTGCCGCTGACCGCCGCTTAATTCATGCGGGTAGCGGCTCGCCAGTTCACTCGGAAGCTCTACCGCCTCTAGCAGCTGGCGGATGTAAGCTTCCTTTGATGTATAGGTGAAGTGAGCGAGCTTGGCGTCCCGGCCGAGCTGCTCATAAGGGTCGATCAGGGACGCACCGATGGTGAGCTTCGGATTCAGTGCGGCGGATGGATTCTGGAAAACGATCTGAATGCGGCGGCGGTGAGGACGCAACCGGCGTCCATCCAGCCGGGCAATGTCATGCCCCCCAAGCTGGATGGTGCCACAATCCGCATCCTCGATGCGCAGCAGACAGCGGGCCAGTGTGCTTTTGCCACAGCCACTCTCTCCGACAAGACCCAGGCATTCGCCATGGTTCAGGGTGAACGAGATATCGTTTATGGCTGGATGTTCCGCACCAGCATAGGTGCGAGCGAGCTGTTCCACACGCAACACAACTTGGCTGTCTTGGCTTCTCATTCTGCACCCACCTCCTTCAAACCGGACTTCAACTCATTACTCAGCACAGGAGCTGCTTCAATCAATTGGCGTGTATATTCATGCTGGGGATGATCCAGAATACGATGTTTGCCGCCTGATTCCACGATTCGCCCTTCTTTCATGATAGACAAGCGGTTCGCATATCGACGCACATGCCGCCAATCATGTGTTATGAACAGAATTGCACAGCCTGTCTCGGCCTGTTTGCGTGCGAGCAATTCAAGCACGCGATGCGCGGACATGCTATCCAGCGCGGTTGTGGCCTCGTCAGCAATCAGCAGACGCGGCGAGAGCATCAGCGAGGTCGCGATGGATGCACGCTGCAGCTGACCGCCGCTCAGCTGGAACGGATAGCGGCGAAGCAGCTCCGGGTGGAGTCCAACAGACTCCAGCGCTTCTGCGGCACGCTTTTTACGGACCGATGCCGATTTCTCCCCATGCACCTTCTGGTATTCATCAAAGTGTCCGCCAATGCTGCGGAACGGTGTGAACGCTCCCTGATAGTCTTGAAAAATATAGGATATGTCACGTCCACGCAGTGCACGCATCTCCTTCGGCTTCCATTCGAGCAGGTTGCTGCCCTCGAACAGCACATATCCAGACGTGCGCAGATTAGGCGGTAGCAGTTGGCCGATGGCCTGCGAGAGCAAACTTTTGCCACTGCCGCTCTGCCCGACGAGCGCCATGAATTCCCCTTCGCGGACGGCAAGGGACACGCTGTCCACAATCGTCCGCTCGCGGCTGAAGATGCTCAGTTCCTCGATGGAGAGAATCATGACTGCACCTCCTTTTTCACATCAAATCGGTCTCTCAGGTAGTCGCCCAGCATATTTGCCAGCAGCACAACCGATACAATTGCCAGCCCCGGGAAAACCATCAGCTCAGGTCTGGATTGGAAGTAAGGACGCGAGTCGTTCAGCATCGCTCCCCATTCGGGTGTTGGCGGCTGTGCGCCGAGTCCGATGTAGGATAAGGATGAGATCAGCAGAATGATTTTGCCGAGATCCAGACTCGCCAGCACCAGCACATGACCTGCAATATGCGGCAGCAGATGTTTGGTCATGATTCGAGCATCGGACAACCCGTTTGTCCGAGCCACACGGATGTAGTCCTTTTGCGACTCGGATAGAACTGTACTTCGAACCAGACGAGCGTAACTCACCCATTTCACGATAACAATCGCCAGCACCAGATTGCCGACCCCTGCTCCGAGCAGACCGCTCAGCACAATGGCGACAATGGTATCCGGAAAAGCAAGAAACGCATCTGCAATACGCATGAATAACTTGTCAATCCAACCGCGTTTGTAGCCTGCGATCAGGCCAAACGGAATGCCGATAATTAGTGCTGCGGCGAGCGCAAGCAGACTGTACCCGAGCGTCTGACTGCCGCCGAGAAGCAGACGTGTCAGTACATCACGGCCCAGATGGTCGGTGCCGAGCGGGTGAAACGCGCTCATCCCCTGCAGCCTGCCGCGCAAGTCGGTGAGGGTGGGATCATGTTTTAAATATACAAAGGCATATAGGGAGGCCACGATAACGAGCAGTGCAAACAGCATGCCGATGATGGCCTGCCAGTTATGCTTTTTTGTTTTGGCAGACGGCATATGCAGTGGCATTGTTTTCATCGGAGGGCCTCCTTTTCCTTCAGTTTCATCTCGGGATTTAAATAACGGTACGACAGATCAACTGCGGTATTCACCAGGAATACGATAAGGGCCATGATCAGGATATATCCCTGAATCAATGGATAATCGCGCTGGCGGATAGCATCGACAACCAGCTTGCCGATGCCCGGATAAGCAAACAGCACTTCAATGACCACAACGCCGCCAATCAGACTGCCCAGACTGACCCCAAATACCGTGATCACTGGCGGCAGACTATGCCTGAAGGCATGCAGGAAAAAGATACGCCCCTCCGATAACCCTCTGGCCCGGGCAGACCGTACGAACTCCTGACTTAGCGAGTCGAGCAGACTGGATCGCAGCAGACGCACATAAACGCTGGAGATGGCAAGTCCCAGCGTCAGTGATGGCAGTACTAGTGAGGTGAAGCCGTCCCGGCCCATCGTTGGTAAACCGCCGAATCGTACCCCGAACAGGTCAATCAGGATCAGACCCAGCCAGAAGCTGGGCACGGCTGCACCCACGATGGACAGGATGCGGCTGCCCTGATCGATCCAGCTGCCCCGATAGAGTGCGGACAGGGAACCGAGCGGGATGGCAATCATCAGCATGACCAGCAGTGCACCAAACGTTAGCTCCGCTGTTGCTGGCAGCGCACGCATAAGTGTCTGCATCACTGGCTGGCCTGTAGAGTAGGACACCCCAAAATCCATTTTCACAAAATCAAGCAGCCAGCGGCCAAACTGCACCGGAAGTGAGTCATTGAAGCCCATTTCCTCCCGCAGCGCTTCGACTTGCTCCTTGCTGACGGATAGTTCTTCAACGTTCAGGATGGTCAGTACCGGATCACCGGGAGCCAGCCGAACGAACAGAAAACCGACAAACATAATGAAAAGCAGAAATACAAATACCTCCAGAAACTTGCGAAGCAAAATGCGAAACATTACATCACATCCAGCTTGTTCGTAATCATGTAATATTCACTGCGTGTAGTAACCCAATTCTTCACCTTTTTACCGTTGTAAGCTACAATCGTAGCCGGATGCAGCACGAAGGAGTTCAGCACGTTGTCATGTACATAATTGGCTGCTTTTTCCGCCAGTTCCGCGCGTTTCTGCGGTTCAACCGTAAGATTGAGCTCGTCGATGATCTTGGTCAGGGCCGGGTCCTCCGATCCACTGAAGTTCAGCGCACCCTTAGGATGGTAGGTTGCATTCAGATAATAACCAGCATCCCCACGCGGAGCGGTCAGATTACTATAGGTGGCGATATCCCAATCCCGGTTGGAAGCCATATACTCTTCCGGCGTATCAATCTGGCGAATCTGCACATCAATGCCAATTTTCTTTGCATCGGACTGGAATACCTGGGCGATCAGTGGCAGATCAGCGCGTGACGAATAGGTGAGCAGTGTCAGCTTGAGTGGTTTGCCGTCTTTGCTCATTACACCGTTTTGCTGGGTGTAGCCGGCTTCACCAAGATATTTTACAGCGGTATCCAGGCCCGTTTCTTCTGCTGTATGTGTATATTTAGGCGCAAACGGCAGCGATGGCAGGAACGGGCCAATGGCAGGCTCACCATAACCGAGCAGAATCGTATCGACGATGCCTTTGCGGTCAATCAACGCATCCAGCGCACGGCGAACATTCACATCCTTGATGCTCTCCCGCTGCATATTCATCGTTAACTGATGCACGCGGAACGTGGATGTGGACTCGACTTCTAACCCGTCAATTGCTTTAAGGGATTCCATGCTTTCCACTTCCGGGCGGTAGACAACATCGACCTGTCCAGATTTCAGGGCAAGGGATCGCGCATTGGCATCTTCATTAAACGAAAACGTCACGGAATCCAGCGGCGAGGCCCCGTCCCAATATGTATCATATCGTTCGAGCTCCAGCTTGCTGCCTGGCGTAAAGGATGTCAGCTTGAACGGTCCTGTACCAATAGGCTTGTTCACGATGTCCGGTTCACTAACGTAAATAACCGCTGTGTTTGGGTTAACCAGCTCGGAGGCAAACTCCGGGAAAGGCTGGGTAGTCGTAATCTCAAGCTTGTTCCCATCTGCCTTGATCGTATCGATCTTCAGTGTGTTCTGGATGGCTACGTTCTCTTTCAGCGCCCGCTCCAGCGATGCTTTAACCGCTTCTCCCGTCATTGGTTTCCCATTCTGGAACGTCACATTGTCGCGCAGGTTGATTGTCCAGTGCTGACCATCTTTACTTTCCCAGCTCTCGGCAAGCCATGGGGCAACCGTCAGATTGTCCTCATCCAGACGCAGCAGCGTTTCCGTAATTCCCGCACGCAGCGGTACATAACTAGAATCCACATGCGGATCAAGTGAGCTGGTGGAGAAGTTATATAGGAAGTGAACGTTTTTCTCGGCTGTGTTATTCATGGTATCCTGCGCGGCAGGACTAGATGTGGATGTCTCACAAGCACTGAGCAGTACAGCTGTACTCAGGGCCAGGGAGATTAGCACCAGCAAAGGCTTCTTTTTCTTAAACAAGGTAATACCCCTTTCTCTTCAATATAAATATTAACCTTGACAATAATCGTAAAAATTACTATTTAAACAATGAATTTTATCTTATCGTAATGATTACGTTTTGACAAGAACATTTTGGTTGATTGAACTCAAAAAAATCCGTCTCTCCAATGAGAGCGGATTGGGTATGTTTTTTGTTTCATATGGAGTAGAAGGTCAGCATTCATCCTCTAATTGAGGCAGCACTTAATTTTCCTGCGGCCTGAGACAACTGTATTGAGTTCCTAAATGATAATGCAACTTTACGTCAATCAATAACAAAGGTACATTTTCCAATAATTCTATTTTTTACAGGAGACGCATCCTTGGCTGATCACCAATTTCTCTGCAATATGTTTTTGGACTATACCTGGGTAGCTGTTATTTCATCTGCATGAGTAATTAAGCGTTTTGGAGCGTACCTCTGAATATTGCTCGCAAACGTTTTGATCCACTTGACTCGTGGTTATTGGAGATAATTCAGTAATTTTAGTCCGCTCCGGCGCAGAACACAATTAGGTTGAGGAACAAATAATTCGAGAGTGCTTTCCAGTAAAAAACTCAAGTGGATACCCAATTTGGATTTGCATCGTATCCCGCATTTCTCACGAAAGAACTATTCGTCCCAGTATGTCCAAGGATCTTTTCTTGCGAGTTCTTTTCATCGAATCGCCCTCCGTAATAACTACTTCATCCTGTTTTTAATTTAAAGAAAGATGTATATGAATACAATCAACATTTCAATTAAAAGTAAATTTAGTAATTTTAAGAAATTCATTAAACAGAAAGACAAAATATAACGTCCATAAAATTCAAAATATAATAGTAAATAAGTATTATTTACAAATATTTATAATAAGGTATAAAATATATGTGTAATTTAATCAAAAGTACTGTTAAGGGAGGAGGTGGCTGTATTGAATTTTAAAAGACCTCTTGTTGCTTTGCTTTCTGCAGTTGCGTTAATAGTTATTCTCTCTGCATCAGTTTTTGGGGATAAATCTGATACAAACGAATCTGATGTTACCCAAAAAGCTCAGGAGTTATATCCAGTTAATGAGTCTGGACAAACTTACGGGAAATCTTTGGATCCATTAGTGGCACCTGATTTGGTCTTTGCGAAAGGTGTTGATGGTAAGACCGGTTATGTACTTTCATCAGATCTTATTGGTTCTGATCCTGCAACACCCGAAGAAGCAGTTAAAAGACAGTTGGAACAAGAACAAGGGAACCAACTAATACCGCTATATGACAAAGACGGTAAAACAGTTATTGGTCAATTTGAAATCACAACAACTGAATAAGACTTGCATCCTAGAGAATCTGCACAATTTACATTATTTGTATTTACCTGTATATATCACAATCAATTTTCTATCATCATACTAAATGAATGGAGAGATTCTTTTGAAAAACTTATTCTCTGGATTTTCTAGGGTGTTACTAGCAGTGAGTTTAGTTAGTTTATTTAACCTATCTCCTGCAAGTGCAGCAAACTCAGACAAACAAGAAGCTACTGTCAAAGGCTATACATATGTGTACTATTCTCAGTCTAGTGACTCTACTTCTCCTCCGTACTATGCATATACCACTATTGCTAGTAAATATAGTGACGAGAAGATCCCTGCTGGTTATATGGGTGCGCAAGCAAGGGTCTACGATTCGAACGACACGCTTAGAGCTTCTGGACAGACTGAATACTCCACCTCTGAACAGCTTGTTTTTACAGTTTCTACGGGCACTAGTACAAAAGGATCTTATTATAGCTATGGTCTTGTAAAAATGTACACCGGAAATGGATATACAACCAAATATGCTTATAAGTCACCTATCATCACCATTAAAAGTTTGAACTCCACTCCTACATATAAAGTAAACAAAAATGGCGAAACATATGGATCCGGTAACTTAGCGGCAACAATTGGTTATGAACCTGATCTTATTTTAGCGAAGAATGATGAAGGGATTGAAGGGTATGTTCGTGCCAAAGAGCTTTTCCCTGATTATAATTCTCCTGAGGAAGCTTTAGCCGCAGAAAATAATAATTTGAGTTCAATCAATCTTTATGATAAAGATGGCGAAACAATCTTAGGAAGTTTTCAGATCCAAGCTTCAGTTGAGAAATAAGATAACAAAGGTGAATTAACGAAAAAAGATCCACATTAATTTGTGGATTTTTTTTACTAATTTCGTATTTCTTCTAAAATTAAAAATCTCTCGTAATACTTACATGATCTACTTGTGTTGGAATATTTCCTATATAGGTGAAAATAATTAAAATTTCTAACGGGGCAAGATAAAAAATTGTTCAGAACCAAGACCATCATAAACCTCAACATATACTGGGTACTTGTGCATTTTGCTTGTTTTGCCCCAGATACTTAGAATATCTACTCGAATCAAGATATAGTCATAACTCCCCGAGATTCTTGCTATTCTCTCCGAGTCTTCAGAAAGGTTCTATTGCGGTATACATCGGCACTGCTCTTTTATACTCATTACATTATCAAATGAGATCATACTTTTATGTCCAGGTACTTTTGTTCGGGAAATATGGATTCCTTGAAGGCATGCATTGCACCATAAATCTAAAAAAACCTACTCTTGAACTCATGTCTCCTTTTACGTATTCACCTTCTCAAACCACACCCCGCTCCAGCATCCCGAACTCCACCCGGTTACGGCCCTTCTGCTTCGCCTGATACAGTGCCTTGTCTACCGCATCAAAGAGCTGGACCAGATACCCTTCGCCATCCTCGGGCACATGCTCATACGCAAAATCCTCAATGGACAAAATACCGATGCTGATCGTAATGGATACACTGCCGCTCTCATGGTTCACCGCCATACGGTTAGACTCGACAGCTTTCCTTACACGCTCCGCAATCTCAATCGCGAGGCCATGCTCGGTATGCGGCAGGTAGATCATGAATTCCTCTCCACCATAGCGGGTAAGAATATCCGTACTGCGCACAGAACCACGAACTGCTTCTGCGGTACGTACAAGCACTTCATCTCCAATCACATGACCATAATGATCATTGATCGCCTTGAAATGGTCGATATCCAGCAGCATCAAGGAAAAAGGCGTTTTATATTGCAGGTTGGTGAGCACTTCATGATTCAAATGCTGTGTCAGGTAGCGACGGTTATAACACTGTGTCAGACTGTCTGTAAGCACCAGCTCCTCCAGCTTGCGATTGGCCTCGGACAATTCATGGCGAATCCGGTCAAGCGCCTGATTGCGTTCTTGCAGCGTCTCGTTCTGCCGGTGCATCGTTCTGGCATAGAATCGCTCCTGAGATACATCCTGAAATGTGAGCAGATGTCCGATCGGAACCAGCGCAGCATCCACAATCGGAGACGATTGCACGATGAAATGGCGCGCCGCCTTCCCCTGCTCCATGACCACTTCGATCTTGGAGAATATATTTTTTTTCAACCGATATTCATTTAAAAACAGCTCTGCTTCTACCCGGTCCTCAATATGCACCCCGGCCAGAAATTCCTCCATATTCCACAAATCGCCCGCATACCGCTGAATAAAAGACTTGGAGGCCTTGTTCACCTCAACAATGACTTCGTTCTCATCCAGCACCAGGATGCCATACGGAATCGTATTAATGACGTCCTCATGGGCGATAGAGACGAGGTCGAAGACGTTGTACCTTTTGATCACATATACAAAGAACAGATCGGAAGAGAAAATCCCCAAAGACGTCAGGCCCGGAATAATCGGCAGCCAGCGGCTCAACAGCACATTCAGAACGGCATCCAGTGTTGCAAACATAGCCAGAACGAAAATTCCCCAGAGGGTGATCTTGACCTGTTTTTTAATCATTGAAGGCGTCTTGGACGAGAATACGGCCCGAAACATAATCACAAGCGAAACCAGGAAATAAGACACCAGAATACACATGACAACCCAGAACCATGGCCCATAAGCACGCTCAATGTATTCTCCCTTTAGCGGCATGACAAAATCATGCCAAGGATTCGCCACAACCCCGATCGCTCCAATCACAGCGGGCACAAACAGAAGAGCAAGCCTGGAATTGCTCAGCCTTTCTGCATACCCCGTAATAAAAAGCGTCAACAACAGCCAACCACTGCCTAGCAAAGAGACGGCGACAAACGCCAGCAAAACATAAAACAACTGCAGGTCCGGATTATCGGTTAACGTCACCGCAAACTGACAGAACGGCCACATCATCATCAAACCGTGAAACAAAAAATAAACTTTATGTAAATTGGTAATTCTAGCCGTAACAAACACATACACGCCCACACCGAACAATAGCACGAACAACGAAAGATCATACCACACTAATGGGTTCACGAATCTTCTCCTTCTTGGATGCGACAATCATTCCATGGTTAATCAGGAATCATTCCGACATGCTGCCAAACGTCGATACTTCAATAAAAATCTATCTAAATGGATAAATCTGCTGTGCTTCTATTTTTCTAATGGTTAAATTACCCATATCGTACCACACCCCTGATACGCTGAGTAGCCCATTGACTGGAAGCTCGACCAACCTCTGATTGAAATCACGATCTATTTTGCACTTTCATGAAGGATTTTGAAGGCTATAGGCCAGAAAAAACGCCCAGCTTCAACTGAGCGTCCTCCAGCGTGGAACGGGATAAGTGATCTATTTTATTGAAAAGATTCAAACAATTCGCGCAAGTAATCTCTCCGCCCATGCAAAATCCGATGTATAACAATCGTTTCACCAAGAAGTCGATAAAAAACGAGATAGGGTTCCGCAGTTATAAAACGATACCCTCTTGATATCAGGCTATATTCGTCTTCTTGCAGTACCGATCCCATATTAGGAAAGTCAGCAAGGTTACCAATGGAGTTATCAAGCTTCTGTAACATGTTTTCTGCGGCGGAAGCATTCTCATGTGATATATACGAAAAGATTTCGTCTAAGTCATCTACAGCAGCTGGAGAATAAATAATTTTACTTTTTGGCTTCATTTATTTTTCTCCGCATTCTAGCCATGACTTGGTCATGATCAAGCAGTTCTTGACCTTCAGCAACCTGTTTTTCCGCAACCAACAACTTGGATTGAAGCTTGTATCTAGCCTCCATTCTTCGGTATGCTTCATGGCTCATTACGACCAAGTCTGCTTCTCCGTTACGTGTCAGGACAACTGGTTCATCTAGCTCATGGCAAAATTTCGAAAAGCCATTATAATCTTGGCGAATTGTAGTAGAAGGCTTTATGTGCATAATCAAAACTCCTTCCTCTCATAACTTTATTCTGACTATATTATATCATTATAATATGTGAACTTTCTAATTCATTTTTTTCATAAAAATCCGTTTCTTCCTTATGACAGCGGCTCATTGTCCGAGAACAGATCCGGGTTTTCCTTCAGCATCTCCGTAAGCACCTCGGTTGTTCTGGCGGCATCACATACACTCGCAACCGCATCACCGAAGCTGCCTTTGTGCATGGCTCCTGCTTGAACCAGTACCTCATCTACTTTCCAGAAATGCTCTGACCAAGATAAACCGCAATGTCTGCGGGAGGGCACTGAAATCTGCCTTCCATCCGGCAAAACCGTATAAAGCATCTCATGATCATCGGTCATCCTGCCAGGAATATCGACCCATTCCTCAATACCATGGATAAACGTATTCCGTTTCAGGTCCACGCCTACCAGGAGAATTGTCGCTTTGCGATCGAGCAGCTTGCCCCATGCAGAACCACGTGCACACGGCGTATCGAAGAGATGATCGTCCTGTGTGAACGCCCGCGCATCTTTCCCTAAAGCGGCTACCGAGTGAGTCGGATGCCAGGAACGGATAACGTTAGCACGTTTGCGGAATAATTCCGGCAGAATGCCAACACAGCAGGAAGAAGTTTCCACGTGGAACATTGGGTTGTCTTTGTTAATGGTTGACCATGTATGTGTGGGCAGCACCAGCAGCCCGTCCTTCATATAGTCGCTCAGCGCATCCAGCACGGTACCTGCTCCGCCTTCCACATCGCCCATACTCTTCATGGAGGAATGCATCAGTAATGTGCCATGGCGATCTATGCCCAGCGCCTCCAGCTGAGCCGTAAGACTTTCATATGTATGTGTCATATTGAAATAAACCTCCTTAAAAATAGAACGATTTGCCGCAAAATAAACAAAGGACCGAGATTATCTCTCGGTCTCTGGATATGCATTTTTTATACGGCAAGTCACTGCTCGCGCCATGTCGTATATGACTGGCAAGCTTCATCTTGTTATAATCTGATCATACTTCAGGTACAACGGGATTACAACTATTTGATTACAACGTACTCCAGATTCACCAGCTTCGCATACGTGATGATCTGATCTGTCGTCAGGTTCAAGGATACAACGGTATGGTGTCCACCGCCGTTTTCGATCCAGGCTTTAACTCCGTCCTGGAAGTTCGGCTTCACTGTCCACAATACACGTGCAACTGGCAGATTTGGTGCTGGTACAGTTGGTTCGAAGGCGGATACTTCGTTAATCAGCAATTTGTAATGCGTACCGAAGTCTGCCATGGATACCACAACACCCTCACCGGCTTTACCGTCAAATACGAGACGAGCCGGGTCTTCACGATCGCCAATACCGAGTGGAGACACGATGATTCTTGGTTTCGTGCTGGCGAGTGTCGGGTCAACCTCAAGCATGTGCGATTGCAGAATCGCTTCTTGACCCGATGCCATTTCATATGTGTAATCTTCCATGAAGCCTGTGTTTTCATTGTGAGCCATAATTTTCAGCAAACGATCCAGTGCGGCTGTTTTCCAGTCCCCTTCACCCGCGAAACCGTAGCCTTGCGACATCAGGCGTTGTACCGCCAGACCCGGAAGCTGCTTCATGCCATGCAGGTCTTCAAAGTTGGTCGTAAAGGCTGTGTAACCGCCGTTATCCAAGAATTTTTTGATCGCAATTTCATAGCTAGCTTGCACACGTACGCTAGCTTCCCATGCTTCCTTGCTGTTGGTTCCATAATCGAACTCATACAGGTCTGCATATTCGGAGATCAGCGCATCGATTTCTTGCTCAGTTACCGCGTTCACGTACTCTACAAGATCACCGATGCCATAGTAATCTACCGTCCAGCCAAACTGGATTTGAGCTTCAACTTTATCCCCTTCGGTCACACCTACGTTACGCATGTTGTCGCCAAAACGAGCGACTTTGATATTAAAGCTCTCGTTGTACGCAACCGCCACGTCCATCCAGTCTGCAACCTGCTGCTGCACTTCCGGACGCTCCCAGTAGCCCACAACGATTTTATTTTGTTTTCTCAAGCGCGCATTAATGAAGCCATACTCACGGTCACCGTGCGCTGCTTGGTTCAGGTTCATGAAATCCATGTCAATTGTCGCCCATGGAATACTCTCGTTATATTGCGTTGCGAGGTGAAGAAGCGGCTTCTGCAGCAATTTGGTGCCGCGAATCCACATTTTTGCTGGCGAGAAGGTGTGCATCCAAGTGATTACACCCGCTACTTCGTCACGGTAGTTGACTTCTTTCATAATGCTGGTGATTTTGTCTGCCGTTACAGCCAGGTCTTGCAATACAAGCGGGTAAGGCAGTACGCCACTCGCGTTGAGGGCATCTGTAATTTTCTGTGCGTTTGCTTTAACCTCACCAAGTGCCTCTTCTCCGTACAAATGCTGGGAACCGACGACGAACCAAAACTCTTTTGCTGCTGTTGCTGACATGGAATCATCCTCATTTCATTAGATTATAGTTGGATAGGTTGGTTACACCTAGTCACTCCGATTGCAGTTGGATAGGTTGGTTACACCTAGTCACTCCGATTGCAGTACCATCTTTCGATCGCTGGTTATCCTCGGATTTCTCTACATTCCCCTCTAAAGGGGAAAATCCGATGATAAACGCGAACGCTTCGCTTCTACAGATTGGTTCTTCACTCTCCGTTAGTGGTGTAAAAAGGGTTATTCAACTTCGGGTTGGGCAGGGTGGTTACACCAGGTCACTACGCAGCCAGAACAATCTTCCGATCGCTGTCATCCCCAGATTTCTTTGAATCCCTTATATGAAGGGGAACTCCGGTGATAAAGGTGAACGCTTCGCTTCTACAGCTTTTTCTGTCTGCTCCGTTAATGGTGTAAATTTACTTCTGGCCGTAGTACGCGTCCTTGCCGTGTTTGCGCAGGTAGTGTTTATCCAGAATGCCTTGCGGCAGTTCTTTCGCAAAGTTGTTCAGCTGACGTGCGTACAGGTTCATTTTGCACACTTCCTCCAGTACGACGCTGTTCACCACGGCCGACTTGGCATCCTTGCCCCATGTAAATGGCGCATGACCATGCAGCAGCACAGCAGGAATCGCCATTACATCCAGTCCACGCTGTTCAAAGGTTTCAATGATCACACGTCCTGTCTCGGCTTCGTATCCACGATCGATCTCGTCCTGAGTCAGGAAGCGGGCACAAGGAACTGCCCCGTAGAACGTATCCGCATGTGTTGTACCCATGACAGGCACATCCAGACCTGCCTGTGCCCAGATGGTTGCCCATGTGGAGTGCGTATGCACAATACCGCCGATTTCCTTGTAGTGTTTATATAACACAGCGTGGGTTGCTGTGTCCGAGGAAGGTCTCATCTCCCCTTCAACCACATTGCCGTCGAGATCGACCACAACCATGTCGCTGGCTTTCATTTTGTCATAATCGACTCCGCTTGGTTTAATGACGAACAGACCGCTTTCCCGATCAATCGCGCTGACATTGCCCCAAGTGAATTTCACCAGTCCGTGCTTGGGCAGCTCCAGATTGGCCTCGTATACCTCTTGCTTCAGTTGCTCTAACATGTTCAGTTTCCTCCGTTCTCTACCAGATGCTCTACAGCGGCGTGCTCAATGGCAAGTCCGCTTCGGTAGCGTTCGATAAATGCTTCGAATCCCTTTACATCAGCTGCTTCCGGCGCCACTTCGACCCCTTCCACATCCTTGAACACCTTCTGCTCCAGGAAAACGTCCAACGTTTCTTGCTCACCTTTATTTTTCAGGTACGACGCGAGCAAAGCCATTCCCCATGCCCCGCCTTCCCCGGCGGTAGACATTACCGATACCGGAACGTTCATAGCCGCGGCCACAATTCGCTGTCCCACCACAGGGGTCTTGAACAGACCGCCATGCGCCAGAATGCTGTCGATCGCTACTTGCTCCTTCTCGGTCAGAATGTCCATGCCGATCTTGAGCGCGCCGAAGGCACTGAACAGATGAGTACGCATGAAATTCGCCAGGTTAAAATTGCTTTCCGGGGAGCGGACGAACAACGGACGTCCCTGCTCCAGTCCTGTAATATTTTCGCCGGAGTAGTATCCATAACTGAGCAATCCGCCCCCATCCGGGTCGGCCTCAAGTGCCTTGTTAAACAATACGCTGAACAGCTTGCCGGAATCGGCCTCCATGCCCATCGCCTGAGCGAATTCGCGGAACAATCCGATCCACGCATTCAGATCACTGGAGCAGTTATTGGCATGCACCATACCGACCGGACTGCCATCTGGCGTAGTCACCATATCAATCTCGGGATATACGCTGGACAGCTCTTTCTCCAGTACGATCATGGCAAATACCGATGTGCCCACCGAGATATTCCCTGTGCGTTTGCGTACACTGTTTGTCGCAACCATACCTGTTCCTGCGTCACCCTCTGGTGCACACAGTGGAATACCGGCAACCAGCTCTCCTGACGGGTCAAGCAGCTTCGCTCCAGCTTCCGTGAGTGAACCTGCATGATCGCCTGCGAGATATACTTTAGGCAGCAAATCCTCGACCTTCCACGGATAACCTTTGCCAGCGATATGCTCATCAAACTGCCGGATCATCGCCGGATGGTAGTTATGTGTTGTCTCATCAATCGGGAACATACCCGATGCATCGCCAATACCAATGGCCTTGTTGCCTGTAAGCAGCCAGTGGATATAACCCGCCAGCGTGGTCAGGTAATCAATACGGGATACATGCTCTTCTTCATTCAAAATGGCCTGATACAGATGCGCAATGCTCCAGCGCTCCGGAATGTTAAACTGCAGCAGCTCTGTCAGCTCGCGTGCAGCCGCACCCGTCGTTGAATTGCGCCATGTACGGAAAGGTACAAGCATCTTCCCTGCCTGATCCAGCGCAATATATCCGTGCATCATCGCCGAGAAGCCAATGGAGCCCACGGTTGTCAGCGAAGCGCCATACTTCTGCTGCACATCCTGCTTCAACTCACGATAAGCCGTTTGCAGCCCAGTGATGATATCCTCCTGATTGTACGTCCAGTACCCGTCCTTCAGCTGGTTCTCCCATTCATAACTGCCCGAGGCAATCGTTTCAAAATGCTCATCAATCAAGACCGCTTTAATACGCGTTGATCCAAGCTCAATTCCAAGCGAGGTCGCACCCTTGGCGATCGCCTCTTCCACATCCATCTGACTCGTCACTTCCGAATATCCCCTCTCTGGTCGCCATTTACGTCCTAAGAATGGCATCTAATCAGCTGCAAACTGTCACACAACACAGCTCTACTTACGTTCATGGCTATATTCTATTTCAGCATTCCAAGAATGCGCTTTCCTTTTCTGACAGCCTTAGTATATTTTTTGTACGTACATTTGTCAATGAAATATACAAGTTATACTCACAATAGATGGATATGATAAAATATGTGGTTACATCAATGAATTTTTGTAAATTCATACTGTATAAATGTTAGGTTTAATTCGACAAAGTGCATTCTGGTTGTACGTATCTTTTGGTAAAATGTACGGTTTTGCTTGCAAGTAAAACGAATCATGCTAGAATATGTACGTACAACTTGAACGTTTCATTCAGGAATACAGCAGCTCTCCGTATCGTTCTGCGACCAGAGTGCTTGCGCCGTACCCTTTTAGTTCAATATATATAGAAGATACAACGAAAGAAGTGGACCTTGTGAAGCCTAAATACCAAGTCATTATTGATGATATAAAAAGCCATATTCTATCTGGCACATACACCGTTGGTGAACAGATTCCTACGGAATCGGCATTGCAGGACAGCTACAATGTGAGCCGCCAGACGGTACGGAAGGCCATTTTGGAGCTGTCCAACGAAGGATTTTTACGCAGCGAAAAGGGATCGGGCACCTATGTCAGTCATCAGTACCGCTCGCGGACGGGCGGCAGCACTTCCAAAAAGACGATCGGTGTCATCACCACCTATATTTCGGATTACATCTTTCCATCCATTATTCGCGGCATCGAGCGTCGTCTGAATGAGGACAACTACTCTCTATTGCTCGCCAGTACCAACAACGATGTTGCACAAGAAAAAAAGGCACTTGAGATGATGCTGTCCTACGGTGTGGATGGTCTGATTGTTGAGCCGACGAAGAGTAATCTGTACAACCCGAATATTGCGTACTACCTTTCATTTAAGGAGCAGGATGTGCCGTTTGCGATGATTAATGCGTTCTATGAGGAACTCGAGGTACCCTTCTTCTGTCTGGATGATGTGCAGTCCAGTTATCTCGCGACCCGGGAGTTAGTCTCCAAAGGTCATACCCAGATTGGCATCATTGCCAAAATGGACGATCTGCAGGGCAAGTACCGAATGAAAGGGTACATTAAGGCACTGGGCGAAGCAAAACTGCGGTTCAGCCCTGAGCATGTGCTCTCATTTGATACCGCATCGAAGCCTGATCTGTCCGCGAATGTGACAGCCTATTTGCAGGAAAATCGGGATGCGCTCACCGCGATTGTCTGCTACAACGATGAGGTCGGGCTGGAAGTGGTGCATGCCTGTCGGCAGCTTGGCATTTTAATCCCGGAAGAACTGTCGATCATTGGTCAGGACAACTCCTACATTGCCAAAAACGCCAATATCCGTCTTACTACCCTCACTCACCCCCAGGAGCAGATGGGCAGTGACGCTGCCGATTGGGTGATCCGCAAGCTGCAGGGCAAGAAGGACCTGCCCAACCAAACCTACTATCAGCCTGAACTGGTGGAGGGTGAGACGGTGAAGGAGATGGAGATGGAGATCGAGTAAGCAAGTATTTTCATGATATACCTATACTCCTGCCCTTCCTTGCCCTTATTACTACTCTACACCGCAAGCACAGAAGATTTTGTGAGCCATTAGTAAGTGATATAATGAATGGGTTACGGAGTAACATATATCTTACGGATACCGTACAGATTCAAGTTTAGAGCAATACAATTCAGAATAAAAAGAGCTCAGGAGGTGATATCGTCATGGTTGAAACGAACGGCCTATCACAACCAGCGCATCTGTCACCTGTGGACTTGAACAGCATGCGTGCCAAAACCTTGGGAGATTATCTAAAATCACGACGCGCACGGCTTCAACCGGAGCAGGTAGGACTGGCCAAGACTTATAGGCAACGCCGGACACCTGGGTTACGCCGGGAAGAGGTTGCCATATTGGCAGGAGTTAGCGCAACATATTATACGTATCTGGAACAGGGTCGAGAGGTAGCCGTCTCTCGAGAAGTTATTGAGAGCATCGGCCGGGCTCTTCAGTTGTCTCCCGACGAGTACACCCATCTGCTCGGCCTATGGAATGGCAATGAACCTGGGATGGCGCCGCCAATTACCTCAGAGATCACTCAACCTTGGCAGGAGATTGTGAATCAGATGGCTTTTCCTGCGTTCATCACTAACGATCGTGCCGAACTGCTTGCCTGGAACACATCTGTCGACAAGTACCTACTGGACTTCACTTCACGTGTGCCAAAGCAACGTAACATGATATCCAGCCTGTTTACAGATCCTGAAATGCGCGCTCGAATTCTCAATTGGGAGGAGATGGCGGCACATTCTGTTGCCATATTCCGTACCTCATACGACAAATATGCACATGATCCGTGGTTTCCCCAGTTTGTAGACAATCTTTCCAAAGAAAGTCCTGAATTTGCATCGTTGTGGGAGCTGCACCGAGTAGAGGCAAAACGGGTTACGCGCGTATTCTACCAACTTCCTGACCAGGATCAAGTAAATATATACGATATTAAATCTCTATCCTTCACCCTGGATCATCCGGATCTGCATCTGTGCATCTATTCTCCAGTCAAGGGACAGGAACCTTAAATCTCCCTAATCTCTTCTCTTCCAAAATTCGATTTATCTACTCTTCATTACCACAGTAGTTCTATACAAGACAACCGAAATAATACCTCATCCTGGTACTGCCGTTACTAGTATAAGCATGCTGTGGTTGGGATCGAAACTGCGAATTAGAATAGGATCATGCCTTAAACATAACGATGAAGGTACAATATTCTCGAATTTGCAGAAAAGAGGGATGTAGGGATGGAATTTACTAATCGAATGATGAAACGGAAGTTAGGTTCACTTGGACTCGAAGTATCCGCACTGGGACTTGGCACTATGATGATGCCTGACAACGAGGATTCTATACGCACCATTCATGGCGCACTGGATCAAGGAATTACCTTGTTTGACACAGCTGATATATATGGGGAAAATTTCATGCCACAAGGACTGTTTGGAGGTAACGAGCAACTGGTGGGTCGAGCCCTGAAAGGCCGTCGTGATCAAGCCGTCCTGGCGACCAAATTCGGCATCGTATCTCCAACCATGAAAGTACTCGGGCACCCAGCGTATGTCAAAAAATCAATTGATTCCAGCCTGCTTCAACTGGGCACAGATTACATTGACCTGTACTATCAGCATCGCGTTGATCCGGATGTCCCCATTGAAGAAACAGTCGGCGCTATGGCTCAACTCGTACAGGAAGGTAAAGTCCGCTTCATTGGTCTTTCGGAAGCAACCGCGGATCAGATCCGGCGGGCACATGCCATTCATCCCATCACGGCGGTAGAAACAGAATACTCGCTCTGGAGTCGCGAAGTAGAGGATGAGGTGCTGCCTGTACTGGATGAACTGGGTATCGGTTTTGTACCCTATAGTCCCCTCGGACGCGGATTCCTGACCGGACAGATTCGGACGTTTGATGATCTGCCTGCGGATGATTACCGCCGCTTCTTCCCCCGTTTTCAAGGCGATAATTTCAATAAAAATCTAGAGGTTGTTCGTCTCATTGAACAGCTTGCCGCACGAAAAGGCTGCACTACGCCTCAACTCGCCCTAGCCTGGCTGCTGGCGCAGGGGGATCAGATCGTACCTATTCCCGGTACAAAACGTCTGGATCGGCTGCAGGAGAATCTTGGTGCATTGCAGGTAACGATCACACTAGAAGAACTGGCTGAGATTGAACAAATCTCTCCAAAAGGGTTTGCAGCAGGCGAGCGCTATCCTTCGTTCTCGTAAGTCAGAGTACAAAAGGAAGAAAAGGAAATAAGGCTGCCGAGGGGCAGCCTTATTTCCGCGTCCTTCAGCTGGGGCCTGCGGCCGGGAACGTCAGGATCACCGTCGTACCCTTTCCCTTCTCGCTCTGATACTTGATGGAACCACCAACCTTCTGCACAATGTTGAAGCAGATCATCAGGCCAAGTCCGGTTCCGTTCGTTTTGAGCGAGTAGAACGGCGTGCCCAGAGCCTTGACCTCTTCCTCTGTCATGCCGCAGCCTTGATCTATAATTTGGATCTCCACCGTTTTTTTCACACGTCTTGCGATCACATGCACCATGGCTCCCGTATCCGAGGCTTCAAGAGCGTTCTTGATCAGGTTAATGATGACCTGTTTGAACTCGATCGCATTCATGAAGATCGCACAGTCCTCTCCCGCCTGTATATCGATATGTTTGTTTGATAACATTGCATACGACCCCAGCAAACTCGCTACTCCATCGAGTACCTCCCGTACATCCACCCTCTCCACTTGCAGCAGCTCACGATTAGGTTTGGCAATGGACAGAAATTGAGAAGTAACCTGCTCCACCGTATTCAGTTCGTCTATCATTAGCGCAAACTTCGATCTATCCGAAGTGTCAAACGCCGGATTTTCGCGGTACAGCTGCAGGAACCCCCTTACCACCGTAACCGGATTCCGAATTTCATGAGCTACCGCTGCGGTCAGATGCGCAATCATTTTGAGCCGTTCCGATTGCTGAACCTGTTCCAGATATAATTCCTGCTTCCGTATACGATCAAAGGTCAGATAGAAAATCAGAAACAGGAGCAGCTGACTGGCTATAATATTAATCAGATTGCCAATCAAGTCTGTATGTATATAAGCGTACGTCGCTTCTTGCTTATGAATATAAAATGTTACGATTAACAGCAAGACCACATTCAGACTCAGAGAGATATAAAACAGCTTGAAGTCATAGAACAATATAGCAAGTGCCGGAAGCAGACAAATCATAATGTATGTGGACCACGTCTGAGGATAGGCTAACGCAAGTGTATAGAAATAGACAAACCCCAGCAATATAATGCTCAATCGAAAAGCAAACGTCTCATACCGGGGGTATATGATTAAACATACAGGTATAATTACAACGCATAATAAATGGATGACATAACTGGTTGTAACCGTCTCAAGTTCTGTTGTTGACAAGACTAAACCAGCTACCATTAGTGTGATCATCATAAACATAGATATGTAATACGTTTTGCGGTTCACTGGACTGTGCAATTCTTTCATGCATTCACCACCTTTGTTCATGAATGACTACATATATAGTATTGTAGCTTATTTCCTATATTCTCTTCCATGGATGTGAAATATTTTATTCTAAATCATGGAGCAACACAAACAGGCTACATGGACAATTAGTCCACATAGCCTGTTTATATAGATCAGTTCATTTACTTCAATTGCCAATCACACTCAGTAACGTTATTTATTTTACAAAACATGCTCGATGAAACGTTTAAACATGGCAGCAACTTCTGCTCGTGTAGCTACATTTTTCGGAGCAAAGGTTTCACCTGCACGACCGGTAACAATTCCAGTCTCCTGCATGTACAATGCAGCCTGCTCAGCCCACGCAGCAATGTCCAGAGCATCTGCATACGTCAGTTGTGCTTGGCTCAAAACGTTCGCATCAGACAGCTTCAAGAAATCAGCGAAGCGATAGATCATCGCGGCCAGCTCTTGTCTGGTCACTGTGCGGTTTGGCTCGAATTTACCGCCGCCAACCCCTTGAATAATTCCATTTTGAGAAGCCCAGTCAATGTAAGAACCATACCAGCTATCATACTGAGTATCCGTGAATATCCGTGTTCCTTGAGTCTCAAGCGGACCATAGCTGCGTTCGTACATCCGGCCAATAACAGTTGCCAGCATAGCTCGTGTCATGCCTGTATTTGGTGAAAATTGCTCTTTGCCTGTGCCCAGAAAAATCTCGCGCTCTGTCACGAACTGAATCGGAGATACACCCCAATGCCCGGCAATATCTGTAAACGTCTTGGGGTTAGGCTGTAATAACACGTTAGCCCATGACGGTGCAATGTACTTCATCGTTCCCGAATCGTCAGCAGCAAAACCGATGAACAGCTTCTGACCTTCTGAGGTGTAGTAATAAGGTAAACCAGCATTGGAAACGGTCTGAGTAGTATCACCTTGTTTTTGGGCAAAAACAACCTGAACGCTGTGTGCAGCCTTCACCTGGTTGAACGTATAGCTCGAAACAGCGCCAACACTCACGCCATCAATCAGGACATCTGCTACAATATAACCTTCTTGAGGTGTGAACAGGAATGTCTGCGAAGCACCTTGTGCCACACTTACTGTTCCATGAGGAGAGATCGTTCCACCTTGAGAGCCAGTCACGGTCACAGTGTAGCTAACCCCGTTTGATGCCGCTCCTCCAGCACTGCCACCGCTGCTTCCACCTGTATTCCCCCCCGTGTTGCCTCCATTGTTACTTCCATTGCTGTACGCAATCGCATACGTCGAGAAGTTTTGAGAGAAAATCGTCAGTTCTTTGCCTGTAGGATCAATCATGAACCCCTCTTGCGCTGCCATCGTTGTGGAATATGGCAGTTGGTTCAGTTTTGCAGCTGTACCTGCGTGATAACGATACAGCACCACATCACTTTTGCCTGTGAGGTCCACGGGAACGATGATTTTCAGCAGCTTGCCCAGCGTTGGAAGCGGTACTGTTGTATCGCTCTGAGTTACGCTATCGGTCAGCGTTTTAAACAAAGACATATCCAGATACATATCGATGACACGATTGCCTGCAATCGCTTGAATAGACGAAGCACCCACAGCAGTACCTGCCTCCTGCTTCTCTACCGTCAGCTTGAATTTCACAGCTCCACCCTGATCCACCTGACTCTTATCTTCTGCAGTGTACGAAGTTGGATCAGTAAACAGATCATTCAGCTTGTCTACCACCACACTAGGTGTATCTGTACCTTTCACCTCAAGTACTGTGTTCTTTTTGCCCTCTGGCAGAATAATATACTGATCTCCAAAATTAAAGTTGCCATCCTTCACAACGACGATCAAGGTAACCAATTGATCCCCTTTGTTGACCACAAGGTTATATGTGCCGTTCGGTACGCCCGTAACCATAAAGCTCCCGTTTGCATCTGTAACCGCTGTGCTGCCAAACTGCACATTTCCCTGCATGACTTTTACCTGTGCACCGGAAACGGCTGCAAACGGAGTTGCATCATTAATGACTGTACCCTCAATGCTATATACATGCTTCTCCCAGCGTGCGTAGAGCTTCGTATCCGCAGATACTTGCTCATTTGTCTGCCATGGCTTCGACAGAGCAGTATCCTTGTACCAGCCCACAAACGTGTACCCGTCACGCGTAGGCGGCTCAGGCATAGTCAAGATTCCCCCATGAAGCACCTCATCCTGTACATCATAAACATTGCGGTCACCATCGTTATAGTAGAAGGTGAACGTATTGGTCCACTTGGCATATAACTTGATTGTACCTTCTTCTCCAGAACCAATAATCGTCACAGGGTTACCTGAAAGGCTACTGTTTCTGTACCAGCCCGCAAACTTTGCACCACTCAGGGAAACATCTGTAGGCAATGTAAGTTCAACCTCAGGATGATACCCGTTCACATTACCACTTACAATGGTTCCGCCATTCAGAAAGAACTTAATGGCATACAGCGGTTTGATATACACACTGGTACTTGCTGATTTAAACGATGTGTCCGTAGCTTTTACACGAACCAAATACTGATCCGGAAAAAGCCCTGTAATCGTACTGCCTGTGATCTCATTCCAGATCTCCGAGTATTTATACTTGAATTCCATCGTGCTATTCACTTGCGTGATTGTACCGTCACTTCCGTTTAGTGTCGCTTCGTCGGTGTGTCCGATAGATGGCGCATCTGGTCTTGCCGGAATGTACAATTGCTGCGGGTCACTATCTTGCGTGCTGTCAGAAACACCTTGTTTCACAATAGACAACGTGGTGTTAAACCAGCTGTCATCAATGGCAATCTCACCGGATGAATCTGCGGTGATCATATTATTATTGATGAGGTAGATGGCGCCCGGAGTTAGACCTTTCAGGCTTTCATAGATATAGTTAATGCTTGCCTCCGGTTTAGACTCCTTCTGGAGTTCTTCCTCTTCGCTGTACTGCGCATACACCACGGTATCCTTGTTAAAAATGTAATCCGTTGTAATTTTCGTGCCGCCCGTTTTCGCTGTATACCAACCCTTGAAAGTTAACTCCTCATGACTTGCCGCAGGTAAAGATTCAAGCTTGCCTGAACCATTCGTTTGCAGACTTGCGGTATTTGTTTGACCGCTACCAGCATCAAACGTAATGTTACGTGGTGTCGTCAAATGATATCTGTACTCGGTATCCCCTGACATAGTGTGCTTCACGGTTGGATTAAGTTCAGTCACTACACCGTCCGTAACGAAGCCATCAATCAGCTTGGGGCTGCCGTCGTTGTAATAGTTTGACGTAAAGTATCCACCGGTAATACTCCAATATTCTGGGTCCAGCGTACTTCCACTCCAGATGAGCGCAGCTTCATTGTTGTATGTTCCAAGGTATCCACCAGATACGGTTACATATGCTCCACTCCCTGCATCCAATGCTTCAGAACCGGCTGCATCGAAATAACCGTAAACAACCCCTCCGCTCATCTCAAAATGAGCTCCTGCATCATGGACATATACACCTTGTCCTGCACCAATAATACCACCTGAGAGCAAATTAACTGTGCCGTTCTGCCCTACATTCAGACCAGATCCATTACTGCTGCTGTTCACATATTTGATGTAACCACTCTCTCCGGCAGAGGTATCCTGAATAATGAGTGTCCCAGCTTTACCGTATAAGGTTGAAGCTTCTTCCGTCTCCCCTGATACACCAGTAGCATCCCGGGTGATATTAAAGGCGTTCAAGTCCAGTGTTACACTTACTCCCGTTCGATCATACGTAATGTTGCTTCCTGTTGAAACGTTAGCAATCAATTGAATCGTTTGCCCGTCAGTTGCCTCATTTAAAGCCTCTGATACATCCCAATACTGCTTGTTCGTTGCTGTATTTACTGCAACATATTCCACAGGCTCCGCTTGGACTCTAGTCCCCCATTCACCAAACAAACTCAGCATCATCACCATAATCATGGATATGCTTAGCCACTTTTTCATCGTGTTCACGATTCCGTTGTTCCCCTCTCTGCTCTCTGAATTTGTCCATCATGTCTGATGCCCATTCTATAGTAGAGCACTCGCAAAACACTCGCAAAAAAAAGACAAAAATCTACATATTCTGCAGATCTCTGTCTTGGATACAGGTTGTGGTATGCTGCCAAGCTTAACTCTTTATTTACGTCCAGCTGAATGGATAATTCCAGGTTATTTATTTCACCGTTTTCTTGAGCTTCTGTACCTGACGTCTGTACGCTTCTCTCGTAATATCGGACCATATCCAGTCTTCGCCTTCAAGATATTCTCCACGATAAACGGCCAGCGCTTGTCTTCTCGCCTCTTCTGAAGCAGTTTGATCAAACTGACGCCGGGCTGTTTCAAACATTCTAAGATCCCAGTCCGCTTCTAACACCCGCAAGATATATCGATCATTGGCGTATTCAATCCTTAACTCGGTGCAGCCTGCATCCTTCAAGTTTTTACGCATGGCATATAACGAGGTTTGCAGGTATGCCAATGCCCGTTCAGGCTCATATTGCCCCCATTGGTCGTCACACAGCTTGTACTTGGACAGCCAGCACCCCTCATGCTGCAAAAAATAAGCGAGCAGCTCTCGTGACTTGGAGCGAGCCCATCTGATGGAAGTCTGACCTTGCTTTACTTCAAACGGTCCGAAACTGTGAATGGCCCATTTTCCTTGAATCGGCTGAGGCTTCTGAGCCGCTAGCTTAACCAGCTTGTCTACAGCCTTGCGAATCCGCTCCGGGCGAATCGGCTTGAGCAGGTAGTCAATAGCACTTACATCAAAAGCCTGTGCGGCATAATGATTGTAGGCGGTAATAAAAACAATCTCTGCTGTTATATTGTTGGAACCCAGCTGTTCTGCCAACTCAATTCCGCTCATTCCGGGCATTTCAATATCAAGGAAGATACAATCAGGTCTTAACATTGGAATCTCCTGCATCAACTGGAGAGGATCTGTATATGTGCCGATGATCTCAACGCGTTCATCGGTCTTGAGCAGTGAGGCTAACTCATTCAAGATAATGGGCTCATCATCCAGCAATATAGCTCTGATCATCGTCTGCCTTCCTCCCCGTGTTCAATGGTATTTGAAGTGTAACCGCTGTACCTTCACCCGTCTGACTCCAGATATGCATTCCAATACCATAATGTAAAATCAATCTTCGCTGAATATTCATCAGACCCACACCAGACCTTGTTCCCGGCTGGCCTAACAGCTTCTGCAGACGCTGCGGCTCAATGCCAACACCATTATCCTCTACTTTGATAAGTACTGTATCCTCTTCACGTCTAACCGTTAAACGCACAAAACCTCCTGCATTTCGAGTCATAATGCCGTGGCGAATCGCATTCTCCACCAAGGGCTGTATGATAAGCATAGGAACCTTCAACTCGATACTCTCATCAATGTCATACTGCATATCAAGTCTATCCTGAAACCGTTCCTTCTCAATAGATACATAAGCTCGCACTGTAGCAAGTTCATTCACAAGGGGGGTGAACTCATCACCAGAGTCAAAACTAAAGCTGCCTCTTAAATAATCAGACAGATCATAGAGAAGCCCCTTCGCCTTTACAGGGTCTACCGTGCTAAGTGCCGCGATGGTGCTTAGCGAGTTAAATAAAAAATGAGGTTTGATCTGGGCCTGCAGGAAGGAAAGCTCCGCAGATATCCGAATTCCCACCGATTCTTTAAGCTGTACCAACGTTTTCACCCTTGATTTTAGCTCTAGTGACTCAAATGGCTTCGTTAGGTAGTCATTAGCTCCCGCCTCGAATCCAATCTTCAAATCTTCAGGTCGCGCTCTTGCAGTCACCATAAGTACAGGCAGATCCAACGGTTGAAAGCGTCCGCGTATGGCGCGCAGCACTTCATACCCCGATATTTTCGGCATCATCACATCAAGAATGACCAGATCATACTGGGGCATTTGCTCTAACTTTGCCAGTGCCGACATGCCGTCAGGAACAGCTGTTACATCATATCCATCGTTGTCCAGAACATGGAATAGCGCAGCCAGACTCGCCGGATCATCATCCACGGCCAGAATAGAGTAGCTCTTTTCCGTTCTATGCCGCCTGGTCGTTAAAACGGAATTTTTATCTCTAGGAGCAAAGTTGGCTTCCGGCTGTTTCCCGTAAACCTTCTCCTTACGTTCTCTACTGACCGGAAGAGTAAATCGAAAGGTGCTTCCCTTGCCCTTCCTTGATTCAACCCATATCCTTCCTCCTTGGAGTTCAACCAGTGTCTGGGTTATGGATAGACCCAGTCCCGTGCCCCCAGCCTCTCGCGTTTCTGTAGAATCCAACTGTGTGAACGGCGTAAAGACATCCTCCAAACGCTCTTGGGGAATTCCGATCCCAGTGTCTTGCACCCATATCTCAATGTAATCCTGTTTAAGCACAGCCCCGGTTCGAATATGTCCCTGCTGAGTGAACTTCAACGCATTTCCTATCAAATTATAAAAAATCTGATAAAGACGCTCCTCATCTGCATATACTGCCGGCATCTCTATTGGAATCTGATTAACAAATTCAATAGATTTGCCGTCATTAAGCTGACTTATGACATACAAAGATGCATTAGCAACGGAATGAAGATCAATGGCTCGCACCTCCAGCTTCATGCCCCCGCTTCGCATACTGGAGATGTCCAGAATATCGTGGATGAGGCGATCCAATCTATGTGCTTCTGACAAAACCATCCGTAGATTGTGCTGCCGGGATGGATCTGCATGCACACTGTCGGTATGGTTATTCTCCAGTATCGAGTTAGTAATGTTAATGATGCCGTTGAGCGGTGTACGAAGTTCGTGGGATGTATTCGCCAGAAACTGATCCTTCATCCTGTCCAGCTTAATCAGTTCCTTGTATACCTGTTCACTCTGCAGATTCAGATAGACGATCAACAGTGAAAATGCCAGGGCAATCCATAACACGCTTAAACCAAAAAACATACTTTGCAGCACTCCTGCAATCAGCGGAGGCAGCGCAGCGAAGAGCAATGCCCGGAATTCCTGCAGAGATACTTGCTTTCGTTTCAAAATAACCAGTCCTACATAATAAAACAGATAGATATAACACAGTGCGGGCATGAGCAGAAAATATGGTCCCCGATGATAGACATGATCAGCATCCACGTAGAAAAGGTAATCCCCGAACAAGCTCCCCAGAGAGAGAAGCATATTCACAGCTATAGGCAAACAGATGACGATAGCTGTAGCCCTGCTCATGCCCTGCTGGTCATTCCGCCTAATGACGGCATCAAGATAAAATATCCACAATGCCTCCGGCACCGGATTCAGAATGTAAAACAGGCAGATCACAGCCGGAAGGAGCCAGCCGGAAGCGGCTGATTCTGAGCCTGTAAGCATGTTCAGCACCATCTCCAGCAATAACAGGCACATGTTCGATATCAACAGCGCGAGAAAAACATCTCGCAGCTCGGACCTTTCATGATTACGCCTGTACATATGTATGCAGATAATGAGCGCTATAATCAAACCTATGACAGAGGTCTGAACGTAGTACAGGAGCGGCATGCTGCTCCCCCTTTTCAGCACAAGTATTTTATTTAGATAGATTAAGTTAAAACGTGGATACAGACAAGAATTAAAAAAGAATAGCAGAAAAAATACCCCAGCTTGATGAGCTGAGGTATTACATTATAATTGAATGAAGTTGAATTATTGTAAAGAAATTAGAGCTTTGCTGAAAATGCTAATTGCTTATTAAGGCTTAACCACAGAGAGAAGTGATTCATTGCCCTCCGAAATAACCGTAACTTCTGGCGCAAATGTGGCATCCTGCACATGAAGAGTTTCTCCAAGCTCCATGCCGCTAATATCAAACTCCACCACCGCTGGCAGATGACGAGGCAAAGCCTCTACCTCTATTGCAGCCAACTGAATCTGTACGACCCCACCCTGTTTCGTACCCGCTGGTGTTCCATTGAACTTCACAGGAATCTTCGTGCGCAGCACCTCATCGGTCTGTACCTGTTGAAAATCAACGTGAATCAAATCCTTTGTAACCGGATCACGCTGCAGGTCCTCCAGCAATACGGTAAGTGCAGGTTTTCCTTCAAACTGCAGCTCAATGAATCCGGATGCACCTTGCTTCAACCACTTCTGGAATTGAATTGACGGAATGTGGATCATCTCATTTGCTGTGTTTCTACCAAAAACAATAGCTGGCAAACGACCAGACCTGCGTAAATTCCGAAGCCTGGACGGTTTTAGTTTGATGCGGGGCTCCGCCTGGATATAAGTAGTCATGCTATGTTCGCTCCTCTGTTTTCAATGATATTGGGTATTTTTTCCAACAACCACCGATCCCCTAAAGGGGCTAAAGAGAGAAACATAGCATCACCACCTCCACATTACACTGATTGGTTTTTCGAAATACATTAAATGTAAAAATCCCAAAATATACAGTAAGGCACTCTACTGGAAATAGTAGAATGCCCTTGGGATGCCTACAGCCTATCATAGAAACCTGTTTTTGTCGATTCAACTACCATGTGACGGACAAGATTTCTTCACTTAACAACCTGATATAAATGGTATATTATAGAATTGTAGCAAAATATAAGAAGAGAGGAGTTTACACTTTGAAAAAGACACTCTCCATGGTCATCGTCCTGAATCTGTTTCTTACCTTTGCTTTTGGCTTCAACGCTTCAGCTAACAATGAAAATCAAGAAAACCATTCGCAGGAGGAACGCATCACAGAGCAGGTGGTTCAGCCAGACAAGGAAATCATTACAGAACTGACTCAGACCCCCACAGCACTGGATTCTTCCCCGTTGGTGGAGCACCAGTTCAAAGCTGACGTCAACCTGAATAACAGAGCCGCCACTTCCAAAATGCAAAAAGAGCAAGGAATGTTGTCCGTGCCGCAATCAGTGAGCACTTCAGCGACAGCAGAAACCACAACTTACACTGGCTACATACAGGAGGAAGGAACCTCCGCCACCTTATACCCTGTCTATGTGCAACCCGGACATATTTTACAAGTACAAATGGACAATCCGGCCTCTGCACAGCTCGATTATGATCTTTATCTATATGAATTCGATATGTCTACCGGCAATTTGAATCCTAATCCGATTGATTACTCCATCTACGGAACGTATCTGATTAATGACGGGAATGGAGCGAGAACTTTATCTGAAAATGTAGGCACGAAGAACAGCACCTCCAGCGCCAAGGCTTATTTGATCGAAGCCTACAGCAAGGTCGGCGGCAGCATTAACGAGCCGTTCATTCTGACCGTCTCCACAAGCTCGACGTATGATGCCTATGAGACAGATGAGAATGCACTGCATGCCTATCCGCTCACGGTTGCTGTTGGCGGTTCTACACTCGCAACCCGCTCCATTAATTCGGAGATTGATCAGGATTGGTACAGAATCACCGTTCCTGAAAGCAGAAACTATGATGCTATGCGCATCACGCTGGATCAGGCCTCTACCACAAACGGATACAAAGCAGAGTTATACGGTGCGTTAAGCAACAATCGCATGGCCCTGATGCCTGTTGTGAACGGCAATGTGTCTCTCGGAACAGGCACTTATTATCTAAAGGTCTATACAACCGATACTTATTCAGATATCAACTATTCACTACATCTGCAGCCTGTATTACGTGCAGATAAAGTGGTGATCACAGGCTACAACTCCAACGGGGGACCCAATGATTACCCGACTTACGCCTATGGGCGTTACTATCGAATTACAGGGAACAGCTTCACGGTAACCGGTGTTGCCGCAACCTCCGATAACTACGCTGTAGCCAATGCAGAAGTCGAGGTCATCTGGATCAATGATGCCTGGTCCGAAAGCAGTAACAATCGCTATCGAAGCGCCAAGGTAATGACCAATAGCAGCGGGCAGTTCACTGCAACATTATCTCTTCCCCCTTCTGCCGGAAGCCTCAGTCAATACTTGCCAGGAGCGATAAGCTTTACGCATTATTTTGATCTTTGTGCTGTAGTCGCCAAGGTCACCGATCGTCCAAGCGCCAATGATTCAGATATCGTTTATCACTTTGCATACAGTATCTACGGCGGTTAGATCGAAACGAACAGAGCAACGAGCGGTTGAAGAAACCGTCCGTTGCTTATTTTTGTCCATATCTATTCAATTTATGGAATATTATTCCGATAACAAGAAGAGACAACGATGATGTGGACATGAAGTTTCGAAAATCATTTTACGAATAGGGGTGTTCATGAATGAAGGTTCAACATACAGCTCTGTTTGATCTCAAAGCATACACTCAATCCAAACCACCGACAGCGCGCGCAGATCAACCAACAATGGCCACGGGGAAATTCGACTTGTCCCATAACACAGATACCGTAGAGATCAGCACGACCTCCAGACAGCTGGCCTCGTCTGATATCGTGAATCATGCCGCACGCTACTTTGGCACCGTTCAGATCACTGAATCGCTGGAGCGATCCCTCCAGGATCAGTCTCCAGAGGTGAAGGAGGCGGTATACGGCATCATTCAGTCCAATTTTATTACCGATGTTCCAGAAGAAGACCACCGATCCGCTTTACTCGAGCTGGGCCTTGCACAAGCCAAATACATAGCCGATAACTACATGAAGGGCGATCAGGCAGCAGCATTCATGGATACGATCCGTCAGATCGGGTCCATCTCCACAACAAGAACGATCAACCCAGACACCAAACAAATCCAATACGACACTCCGCCGCAAAGGCCTGTAGGTGCACCAGAAGACTATGTTGATCTCAATTACATGATGCGTAAATTCCAGCCCGAAACCTACAACAAGCTTCAGGATGCCATAGTAAACGGGAAAGACTGGAGCCGCATTCTTACCGATTTTGCGAAGAAGGCTTCAACCAATCAGGATTGGTTGAAGGAATATCATGAAGCCGCCAATCAGCCCTCAGGCATTCTGCCTGCCCGGAACAGATTTGAGCATGTGGATACTTCTGGCTTGAGCTCGTTTGCCAGTTCAGTTCAGGATATCATCGCTCAGATGGATTCAACAAACAACATGTTTCTGACAGACAACTTACAAGCATTCATCCGTAAGCTCGGTTCACAAGCAAATGTGACCTAGCAGAAGCACAGTAGAATAAAGGCGCTGCTCACAATTGCTGGAGCAGCGCCTTTATAGTTCCCTCTCTAGCCATGCTGCATGGCTTAGACAGAAATTTTATTTTCCCCATATCCGGTGATCCTGCTATATCCGGCGACCACTCCAGAGACAAGCTTGCATTCACGTCAATGTCAGCACAATCCGATCACCGGAACGGGTAATTTTGTAGATTCCTTTTTGCATATCAATGCCGTAGTGTTTTTTCAGCAGCCATTTGGCGTTAAGGTCGGTCTCAACTACCACCAGGTAATCGTAATTACTCAGCAGATTGTCCATATTATCCTCATAGAACAGCACAATACCGTCAACATTCGGTGCGTACAGAAAATATCGGCCGACATATTGCATGTAATAACTGGTCACCTGCTGATCGCGGTCTGACCCATAGAACAGATATCGATTCATATCTTCTTTGCCGCCCGTATACCATCGATCTCCCGTCACCGCATGGACCTCGTAGGGCAATGTTTTGTCATAGGCTTTGGTAATCGAGATCATACCGTTATATTCCGACAAAAGCGTAGTAGCCGCGAGTGCCGTACAGGCGATAATGCCCTGCTGGTAGCGTCTCTTGGACTGCACTGACTTGAATGCCTGATAATCGGGCACCTCACCAATGCGATAATGAAATGTACGCTCGATGTCAATAGCAGCACAGAGCACCAATCCGCCGGCAAACAGCACAACAATACTTGAAGCGTAACGTTCGAACCCGGCCAGACGGATCGCTTCATCCAGTGGCATGGAGAACAGATACAGCGCCAGAATACCGGCATAATACAGGACAACCACCACATCCAGTGCAATTAATGCTTTCCACAGATTCCACTTCTTCTTCAACACCACATAGGCCACAATGGAGGCAGCAATCGCCGCGATCTGAAAGATAACAAGCCCCAGCACAGGTCTGGTCGTAATATCTACGCTGGATTTCAGGAAGAGCACCAGAATCTCCCACTTCTGCTCTGCCGTTTTGCCTGCTTTAAGCGCTGCGGAGGCCCCTTCAAATTTGTTGTTCACCCCGTGGAATACGGTTGCCATGCGCCAGCTCCAGCTAAAGTAGGGAAGCAGTGACCCGGCAATTGTGCCCAGTACAGCAAGACCCACCTTCCAGTTGAAGCGCTGCTTATGGGCAAGCCACATATATACGAGGAACATCAGACCGATGGCTGCAAAAATAATACCGGTGCTTTTGATGATCGTCAGCATGCCTGCAAGCGGAAGAATGATGATACAGGCACGGATGATATCATGACGATACTGATATACAGCCGAAATAATCGCCAAAGCGTAGATCGGAAGCAGGAAATCAACCAGCAAATTGGTGATGCGAATTGTCAGGTTGAAAAAAGATAAGGTAGACAAGCCAAATCCCAGAAAGGCATACAGCAGAAATCTTTTTTTCTCAGACACGATCCCGAACATCGCATAGAAACACGAGAAGATCAGCAGCCCCTGCGCCAGCAGCATGATCGGTTGAGTATGCCCCATAAAGCGGCAGATGTAATAGATAAATGATGAGGTGCCAAGCGGATAGTTTTTGAACTCAATCAGATCGGAATCCGGCGTCGGAAACGCATTGGTGCTGAGCATATCCTTCACGACAATCGCCCAGTGTGAGAAATTATCGTAGTGTGTCAGTTCGGTATGGAACAGGATAATCAGAAAGATGAAGACCCCGCTCAGAAAGCTTAGCTGAAATAAAGAAAAGGATAACGATCCTGCCCCCCGTTTGTTCTGGTACAAGGCTCGAATCACTCCGACTCTGAACAGCAGCAATCCCGCCACCAGTACAACAATACTGCCCGTAAACAGCTGCCCTGCCAACCCGGCGAAATAGACGATACAGGCAATGGCCGAGAACACAAATATCGGAATGAACTCCCACCGGATGGACATCACTTTACGGACAAACTGCATATAACCGATCATCGATACGATGAGTAAAATGCCCATCACAAGTTGAAGCAAAAACAGCATGTCTATCTCTCCTACCCCTCTTTGGTGAAACGCTCGGTTTGTGGACGAATCAAATCACTCAGCAGTTGATCAATCAATCCACGCCCCAGGATCTCGTCTATATTCTCTACGGAGAGAAGCACTTCACGTTTGTTCGCTGTTGTTTTTCCCGTATGTTTCAAGATCACTTCAATATTGCTGTCCGTATAAAAAGTAACCTCTGACCCTTCTGCTATGTTACCTTGCAGACCCGTCGCAGAGAAGAAACGATAGTTAAAGCTGCGCAATGTGCAGCTCGCATGGTTTGTGAACGTCACGGGAAGATGGAGGGAAAGCCGCGGCATCTTCCGCTGATCCGACTTCTGCCGTACAATCCGTTTTTTCACATTGCGCAGCATATCATCATACGCCGTATCCCACAGATTCATCTGCTCCGGCAGCGAGTGCTTCCGATCGTAGATCAGCTGCATATACTGGCGATTGTCCGTCTCACTAATCGGTTGAACCGTTGCTGAATAACGCCACCCGTCTCCATCTGCTTTGACATAAACGATCACAGCATCGAGATTCGCCTCATACCGTTCCGATTGGACGACCAGAGAGATCGTCTTCTGCTCGGGTAAATAGATCGGGTATGGCACATAGAAGGCAATGCCGTTCTCCGATAGATCAACGGTTTTCCCCTCATAACGCAGCGTACTGTCCGGATAACCGATCGTTACATTCTCTTGTGCTCGAATACGTTCGTTCTCCCTGTACGCCCGGCGTCCAATCATGAAGAACAGCGCGTAAAGCAAGGCAATCATATTGTGAACGAGCCAGAAAATGATAATGCTGCTGAAAAATAAGGCGATACCGTACTTGCCATTCACGTACCGGATAATGGCAGCGATCGATAGCAGAAGCAGAAAAATATGCGGCAGCGCATATTTCATTGAGACAATCCATTCGCGTCCAGTGGAACGACTTTTGTTCGTTACCTTGAATTTCCGCTCACGGATGCCGACCGTTTCCAGGATGACCGGCCAAATGAGATAAGGCATGAAGATCGTATCAATAACCTGACTCCAGCGCTGATTCCGTATGTTGCTGGACAGATAACGCATCGACAGGCTGTAGAAGAAATAGGATGGCAGCCAGAAGATCAGAATCTGCCAGAAGGTTGTGTCAACGATCTGAAAATCAAACAGTGCAAACAAAATCGGAGACAAAATAAAGATCAGCCGATTAAAAAACGACCACCAATACAAAAAGCTGCTTACATACGTTACCCTCGTCCAGAAAGGCAGCTTTCTGGAGAACGGTGCACGTGTGTTCTGCAAACTCTGAATAATGCCCCTTGCCCAGCGAATGCGCTGCTTGATCATGCTCGGAATCGTGGTTGTCGTCTGACCCGCAGCCTGTACCTCCTGCGTGGCATACGTAATATAACCTTCCTGCTGCAGACGTATGCTTGTCTCAAAATCCTCCGTGATCGTATTCAGCGGGAAACCGCCGATATCCACCATACCTTGCCGGGAGATCACAGTGTTACTGCCCGTATACGCAACCGCATTGGACGCATTGCGCAAAATGTTAACCTCACGCGAGAAGAAATCCTGCTCATTCGGGATCCCCTGCTCCGCATACAGATTAAACTGGAACAAATCCGGGTTATAGAAGCTTTGCGGTGTCTGTACCAGTCCAAGCTTGAAGGTCGGGTCCATCTCGTGCTCACGGCGGAGTCGCCATTCTCCATTTTCTTCAATAAAGGTGGATAGCAGGAAATACGGAACGGTTTTCATCAGAAACGTGTGCTGCGGGATCATGTCGGCATCAAAGGTAGCAATCAGCGGTGAAGACGTCTTGCTCAGCGCATTATTCAGGTTGCCTGATTTGGCATGCTTGTTGCCAGGGAACCCCAGATATCCTACACCAAACTGCTTCGCCAGTTCCTCCACTGCAGGTCTGGCACCATCATCACACAGGTAAATGTGTACCTTGGATTTGTCGGGGTAATCCATAAAGGTACAGGCGTTCACCGTTTTATATAAAAGATCGACAGGTTCGTTATGTGTGGCAATAAACACATCGACATGCGGATAATATTCATCCGGTATGACCGGGAAATCGAGCTGCGCCCGTTTCTTCTGCATCTTTTGAAAAAACAATTCAAATGTCGTGCCTACGGTGACCGTCTCTGCAATAATGAGCAGCATGCCAAATATAACATTTAGCACCCCTTCTCCCCAAGGGAGCGTGAAGAACGTACGCCAGATCAGATAGATCGTCATGAGAATCATCGTAATGATGAAAAAAACATTTTGCCTTTTCTCGTTTTGCACTACGCCTGCTTCCTCCTTGCTGCAAATACCCACCTCCGCTGCAGTTGAAAGCTTAACAGGAACAGAAGAACGTCACAGACAAACTTCGCCGCTTTCTCGTCAACCTGGAATAGGGTATGGAATAAATATACTCCTGTGCTCGAAAGTATAATAATAAGACCACACAGCGTCAGATAGCGCCATAGGCTGCCCCTGCTGTCTTCCTTGCGAAACACATAATGTCTGTTCAATACATAATTGACAACGATGGATATGACACGCGCAATCACGGTAGCGAGCAGAATTCGTAAATAATGCTGATCGCCCATCATTGGACGCAGCGAATCAATCAGAAACCAGGCAATGCCCAGATCGACCACCGAGCTGGCCACCGAGGATGAGATGAAACGAAAAAAGTTCGAGAACAGCACTCCCATCACCCGCGCACTATCCTGAATGGCTTTGAAGTGCGTGCCTGCGTTACCATTCTCATAGATGACTTGAATGGGTACGGTATGAATGGCGATACCTGACTGAATGCAGGAGATCAGCATTTGCAGTTCATATTCAAACCGCTTGCCGCGCACGTCCAGCATAAAGGACAGCAGCCCTGTGCCAAAGGCGCGAAGTCCCGTCTGAGTATCAGACAGTTTCTTACCATACAGCAGGGCAAAAATAAAGGAAGTCATCCGATTCCCAAACAACGACTTGGGCGGAATATCGCCTGCACTGAAATCCCGCACACCGAGCAGCAGATCATTCGGACGTCGTTTGGCTTCCTCTGCAATGCGATACACATCCTCCGCAGCATGCTGTCCATCCGAATCCGCCGTAACGACATAGTGAGCATCACCGTAATGCTGGGCAATATATCGGAAGCCCGTCTTAAGCGCCTCACCCTTTCCCCGATTCTCTTCATGATACAGGACAAAGCATCCATTATGTTCCAAATTTTCGAAGATGTGCTTGTAATTTTCCCCAGATCCATCATCCACGATTACCAATTTTGCAAAACCATATTTTTGTAACTGACGTACGTAGGATAAAAGTCTATCATCTGGTTCCAGAGATGGAATAAGGATGATCGTTTCGTCCTTTTCTTTAGCTATAATCATCCAAAATTAGCCCCAATTCGCCATATTTTGATCCAACATTTTCTACATTTTTGTATCGATATGTTCTATGAATATAGGAGAGTATACCACTGAAAAGGTAGACGGTAAACGAGAAAATTTGTAATCTACTGGTAAAAAAGACTTACAATTTTATACAATAAATATAGTCATAGCAGACTACAACGTACTAATAAATTAAACTTTGAGACACAAGCACAAAAAAACCACCTGTCAATTAGACAGGTGGTTCGTAGTTTCTGATTTAATATGTTAAGCTATGCTTGCCAATCATTAGAATTCTGTTCGCCTGCGAGATTACATCTATCCTCCATCAAGCCATTACGTTAGGATGATTAATTGTCTTGTCATCCCGACGTTTAACGGCCCATTTGTATACAAATGTAAGAATGAATCCGGTCAGTCCACAGATGGCCGCAATAACAAAAGCTCTCTGGTAACTGCCATCCGCGCTGTATACATTTCTCATAATCGATGGTCCGAAGTATCCAGCAAGTGCAAAGCCGATAAACATAATTCCGTAATTCACGCTGTTGTTTTTGGCCCCGAACTGGTCGGCGGTAAAGCCCGGGAATACGCCCATTAGTGCCCCAAAGCTTAGACCAATGATAGAAATCCCCATATAAAATGTGGCTACACTATTTTCTCCGGATAAATACAGCAGAATTAGCCCGGCTACAGATAACAGAGACGTAATGGCGAGCGTATTGATGCGGCCAATTTTGTCCGAGACATACCCTGCCAGAATCCGTCCCCCTGTATTAAACAGCGCCAGAACAGAAACGACGGTTGTTGCAGCTGCAGCCGATAATCCCACCATCTTCTGCGCGATAGGTGAGGCTTGAGAGACACACATCAGTCCCGCAAACGCCCCGCTAATGAGCAGCAAAATCATTACATAGAAGATCGGGCTTGCCAGCATGCCTCTCCAGTTCTTATCTTCTCTAAGCGCTTGGCTGACATGAGCAGTTTTGGGTGCCCAGCCTGTTGGAACAAAATCAGCCGGGCATTTCTCAATAAAGAACGAGGCTACACAGATAATGATCAGAAAGGCGGTTCCAATAATAAAGAAGGCAGAGGTTACACCTGAGTTGCTGATAAACATATTAGCAATCGGAGGAATGATGACTGAGCTTAAACCATAAGCAGCTGTTGTCACGCCCCCAACTAATCCACGTTTATCCGGGAAAAATTTGATCGAGTTGCTGATGGTGCAGCCATAGATCATACCTGTTCCGAGTCCAAGCACGATCCCGTAAGCAAATACCAGAAAACCTACAGACGTTGCGAAGCCGGATAGAATCATACCGCCCCCGAATAAAATACCGCCAACGAGAATGACTTTTTTGGGTCCGAATCGGTCATTAATCCAACCACCCGAGATCATCGTAATTGGCCCGACCGAATTACAAATGGTGAACACAATCGCCAAATCTCCTGGTGTTAATGTACGCCCGATGAGGCCACTTAAATAAGCTGCCATTGGAGCAGCAAATACACTCCATGCATAGATGGAGCCAATACATAGATTAATGAAGCAGCTTGCAATCAGAATAATCCATCTCTTTTTTGTCAGTTCCACTGAGATCGTATCTCCTCATGATTGTATTGTGTTGTTTTTTAATGTGAATTAATTCACTAACTTACACGATGAAGTGTAGCACAGCTTTACATCTGTAACTATGACATCACGTATATCTTTTATAGATATTTTTTGTAGTGGCGAAAGAGGAAAGAGCCTATTTTTTTGGACGAATGACCGCTTATGTAAAAAAAAGGTTTGATTTAGAATAGGATGAGAGCTCCAGACCCTTATCAAAGGCTGTGATGTCGATGGTACTACAACGGGACAAATGGCAGCAGTATCAAGCCCTCAGCAGCATACCTTTACTCATCGGACGGCTGCCAGAAACACAGTTATTAGAAAAAGATACGCTGCACCATATGCTTCAGCAGCATTCGAATGTTGTGCTGAAGCCCCGCGACGGACGTTATGGAAGAGATATTGTATTCATCCGTCGTCTGAAGACTGGTGACTATCAGATTCAAAATGAGAACAATGCCATTACGATGAAAAACACCGAAGAATTAGAGAAGTGGATTGATCAAACTGGCAAAAGTGACACGTATATCATCCAGCAGCATCTTTATTTGGCACGAATCCAGCAAAGACCGCTTGATCTTCGAATTATGGTTCAACGTAAAAAGAAGGCTTCTTCTGCATGGAAGGTAACCGGATCTTACGCCAAAGTTGCATCCCGTGGATATCTGGTCACCAATGTGACAAGTCGAATAATTCCCGCGCTTAAAGCGCTGCAATCAGCACGAATTGGCGGACGGAAGTTACTTCTCCAGGCTGAACGGACTGCTCTGCTGGGTGCCAAGGCTTTAGAGGTGCAGTTTCCTGATCTGAGACAGGTCGGTTTCGATATCGGAATTGATAATAAAGCTTGTATCTGGATTATTGAAGGCAACTATCGGCCAGACCTTCGCCCATTTAAACGTTTGAAAGATTCTTCGATGTATCGCCGGATATTGTGGTATCAAAAGCATTAAGTTGAAGCTTCAAAACACAGCAAGCGGCTCCCCATCGATCTGGAGAGTCGTCTCTTTCACAGCAGCAGGGGCAGCTTCTCGATAAAAAGTGAGATGTTATATAATGAGTAGTATAATTACATATTTAGGCATGTTAATTTTTATATTGAAACACGTATAGGAGAATTGATATGAAAATAATAGAAAGCCAGCAAATTCCGGCTGCACAACGAAATGATTTTTTTGCTGAACATTGGGGAAGTCCGAAGATGGTTATCTCAACAGGTGTCTATTACAGTGATATGCTGGACGGTTACGCAGTACTGAATGAACATGGAGAAATTAGAGGGTATATTACATACGTTATGCATGAAACACGATGTGAAGTGATCTCGCTGGACAGCCTAGACGAAAACCGTGGGATCGGTTCAGCCCTCTTGAGAAAAGTAGAGGATACTGCAAGGCAAGCAAATCGGTATCATACTCAACTAATCACCACAAATGATAACCTCCACGCTCTTCTTTTTTATCAAAAAAGAGGATACCAGATCATTCGTATCTATCCGGATGCGGTAACAAAAGCAAGAGCTATGAAACCAAGCATCCCTCTCATTTCGGATCAAGGTATCCCCATCAGGGACGAACTGCTTTTGCAAAAGTTGCTGATATCCAATACCTGATCATTCTAGTGATCAATGTGACCTTGATGTAGAAAGAAGCGGCCCCCCTTGGATTAATCTGGAGGGCCGCTTCTTGTGTTGTAGCTGTGAGAATCCATTTTCTGCTCTTTGGATATTCATTTATTTTCCATTCCCACTGTATGCCAATACCATTAACATTTTGGACGACGTCTGGCCGAACTTACTACACGCGTTACCCGAAACTGGTTCGGACCTACCTGTATGATAGCAAACTGGCTATAGGATGTTCCGGATGACGTATACGGTTCGGCTGCTATATTTCCGCTTGGCGTTCTTACTGTTGCTGTGATCCGAGTGACCAGACATACCCCACGTCCTGAAGCCTGCCATGTTTCTTCACGCTGTACACTGTATTGATCATTGCTGCAAAAGATGGACGCATACTCAACGGTTCCATACGCATTGTACGGAGTGGAGTTATAGATTCGAACCGGATCATAACCGCCTGCTGCTCTTCTCGTTCCCATTCTCAAAACCTCCTTTGTTTTGATAGTTTATTAGATGCAATAAAGTGATCTTGGTAAGGGATAGAAGCGCACAAGGCAGAAAAAGTGTGTTTGTCCAACAACAAAAACCTCTCCGAATTATGGAGAGGCTTCCTGTCGATGATGTCATAGTCTTCTCTGTTTTCACATTTAGAATTAATTCATCAATATTTTTGGTTGTTCATTGGCGGGCCCTACGATCGTGTTTCCGCCAAAACTGAGATGCTGACCATTCTTCTCTATGATAAAGCTGTTAAACGATCCATCTGCATTCATTGTGGCAATGACTATGGGAGCTCCTTTTTTAGTGAACGTCATTTGATCCTTATCCCATGCATTGGTTCCTCTTGCTCCCTTATATCCCTTCAAATCAAAATTGATCATCGTTTTTGCATCTTTCATTGCATTCTTCATTAATACATCCAACGTCAGCTTCTTGAGCTTTGCATCTTTTGCTTTTTCTTTCTTTTTGAATTCGTTGTAATTATCTATTCCTTCACCGTTACTTTGAACACTTGCCTGGAGTAGTTCCAGCGTTTGATCCTCAATTGCAAAGCTCACATCCATCGTTTTTGATTTATACATATATTGATACACATTCGGTTTGCCATCAAGGACAAACACACGATCCAGTTTTTCTCCTTTCTTAATTTTACCATTGGTAAGCTTGGATAATACTTGGACAGCCTGCTTTTGCACGCTTGCCGGGGCATCGTCAGGTGCATAATTTACGCCATGTACACTCCCGCTGTCTTCCGTATAAATTTGTTTATTTTGTTTGGCATTCGATGAGATTGTACCCACTCGGTAGATTGACTCTGAGATACTCACATATTTCGGCTCTTCCCCAGGGAACAGAGCTTCCCATGTTTCCTTCAGTTTGCTTTGATATTTTCCACCATTTAGATCTTCATAATTTACTGCGATTCCGATATTATCCAGTTTTCCATTCTTTTTATAAGTAATGATGTCATATTTGAAATTCTCTCTTTTAAAACCCACAAAACCTTCCATGGCCGTTCCCTGAATTAACGTATACGTATTTCCTGTCAATTCTTTAAGCTTATCCTGAGCCTTTTGCATAGGGGTTTGCTCTGATTTAGCACCCTGTTTAATGTTTAAATTTACGTTGTTATATGCATTAAATTGATTCGATGTATCGAATCCAAGCAAACTCCCTGATAATAAGGCTGCTCCGACGATAGGAAAAATTATTTTTTTGTTCATAAGAATAAACTCCTATATTTTTATTTACTTACCCACAGTTTTTAATGGAACGCTTCAGTCACATTGAAATAAATCTATGAAATCGGCAGTCATCACCTCCTTTCATTGCATTAATTAGTCCGTTCCTTTATCAGACAAATTCCTTAGATCAATTTCAATAGAATAGATTGTTCCTTTAGAGGTGAACAGCGCCGTCACGTCTGGAGAACTCGCTTTGGTGAACGTTAAGGTATCGAACCGGTATTCGAGCTTGGATACGTTATATTCAGCCAAGTCCACATTCATCCATGCTTTTGCTTGTTTCACGGCTTCCTCACGAATGCTGTCCAGCTCAATGGCTTTTGTTTTCTCAACCAAGTCACGATATTTATTTTTATCTTCCACTTTATTGAGTTGATCCGACAACGGAAAGGCTAAAACTCTTGTGATCTGATTCGTATTTTTTTGTACATCAATGAGGATAGAACCCTTTTCGGTGTTGTACACGAACTTATATACGGGGTTTTGATTGGGTCTCAGGACCATTCGACTCACTGACCGTTTACTCTGTTTAAAATCCCCAATTTTATTAAAAATGTGATCTGCTGCATCTTTTGCTGCATCTGGAACCTCGTTCTCTCCAATCGGTTGTGTCGCATAATACCAGTTACCTTCGTCAAATTGGATGGATCTGTTTTCGTTTCGTGCCTCTATGTGAAAGATGTCCTTCTCATATTCGAACATAAGCACATCATGTATTGCTTCTCCCTGGGGGAAAATCTCATTCCAAATCCTCTGCAGCTGGCTTTTGAACTCTTGATCCTCAATGTCATCGAAGCGAATCATACCCGAATGAAATTGTTTATTCCCATCCAAGCCTTTTACATAAAGTGTATTCGCCTTATCATTTGGATTTACTTTCATTTCTGTGGCAAACGGATTAATATATTCAAGCAATGATAACCGCTCTATGGTTTGAGCCATGACAGGAGTTAGAGACACACAAAAAGCAATCGATGCCGCTGCGATGACTCCCACTTTTCTCGTAAAGAATGGCTTTGGTTTTGACTCGCCTTTTGATTCAAGTTTTTCTACAATCTGTTGACTCATGCTGTGTTCTGGCGTTTCTGTATCGCGAATCATTTGCTCCAATTGGTGAACACTTATCGTTTTAGATGGATTTGGTGATCGACGCATTCACTGTTCCTCCTTCTTTAACTTCCTTCGTCTGCAGTTTTTTGCGAAGGCGTTCATACTTTTTGCGCACAGTGGCTGGCTTCATATTCATGATTTCACTAATCTCGTTAAAGTTATATCGATGAATTGCACGGAGAACGATTATATGTCTCTCTTCGGTAGTCAGTAAGTTCAGAAAATCCTTCAGTGTCGTTTGACCGTCTAATTGCTGACTCGGATTCTCAGGTTGATCATATTTGTAACGATCTATAAAACGAAACCACCTTTTTTTGCTCCTGATTTGATTCAGACTGTAATTGTAGGCAATTTTGTACAGCCAGGCCGAGAAAGTCATATTGGGACGATACTTATGTATCTTTTCATACACTTTAATAAATATTTCTTGCAGCGCATCCTCGGCTTCTTCCTTGTTTTTGAGAATATGATAACAATAGATATACATTGGTTTTTCAAAGATTCTTATAATAGAAGCAAAAGCTTCCTTATCACCAAGCTTAGTCCTTTCGACCAGCAACTCTATTTCTTCTGAGTTTGATTTAGCTTCTCTATAGTCTTTTTCCAAAAATCTTACCCCCTCCCGCCTACACTCTTAAAACACCAAAGCAGCTCATTTTGTGACAACAGCGTTAAAATAATATTTGGTAACATCATCGTGCCCGACCTATAAAGTTGTGTCTCCTGTCTTACAATAAAATATGAATATGCTCTAGATTATGAGGCTTCGCTGCAGCTGATATGCTTGAGCATCATTAGAAGAAAGCGATAATCTTGCTCTATCTAGTTTTCAGAGAATGTTAAGAGCTCCATGATATCTTTGAGATTATAATGCAGTGGAGAGGATGAATTGAACATGCATCAGAACCCGGGGGGCTCTTTTCGAAAGAAGGTAAAAAAACGGGGATGGATTCAAACGACAGCGATAATACTGGTCGTACTACAGCTGTTCGGTCTGTTCGGATTATCAGGCCGTTCCTGGGCCGATTCCGTTAGCTTTGCTGGAGGAAGCGGTACGCAAGATGATCCATGGTTAATTGCAACACCGGAACAGCTTGACAATATTCGGACACTTCAGTATCCCACCGACCATCCTGATTATTTCTATCATTATTACAAGCTGATTGCAGACATTGATCTGGATGTTGCCCCTTACAATCAAGGAGCAGGATGGACAGCGATCGGAACCAGTGGAGCACCCTTTACAGGAAGCTTTGATGGAGATGGACATATCATTTCCAATATGAAGATTAATCTTCAAGACGAAAGATATAAATTGCGTAACGGTTTATTCGGCGCAACGAAAGATGCCACGTTTCGAAATCTTGGACTAGAAAATAGTGTTGTGAGCTCAGGCTCGAATTTTGCTGGCAGCCTTATCGGTGAAGCGATTAGCAATACCAATATCATCCAGGTATATGCGATAGGTTCTGTTCGGGCAGATAATTCTGCAGGCGGACTGATCGGTCTGTTAAGCGGTCCTACAACTATAGAAGATAGTTATTTTATGGGTAGCGCAGAAGCAAGGGTAGGGGCAGGAGGGTTAGTCGGATCGACTTGGGGCGATCCTTTGCAAGTGAAACAATCCTATGCTGCAGCTGAAGTTAAAGCACAAGTTACTGTTACTGCTGGCGGCTTAATTGGCGATGATGGAGGTAAAGACGCAACTATCACATCATCGTACTACGATCAAGAAATTTCGGGCATAAGCGATACCGGGAAAGGTCAGCCTTTAATCTCTTGGTTGATGAGACAACAAGAAACTTATAGCGACTGGAGCTTCGCCAATCCTGGCATCTGGTCTATAGATGAGAATAAAAATGATGGTTATCCTTATCTGAGCTTCCAGCACTTTACGGACATTCCGACCACTTGGACGGACATCACCGGTAAGGCAGAATTAAGCAGACCGCTTGGGATTGCGATAGATAGCCTCAATAATCTGTATATCGCCAACTACCAAAGCAACAAAATAATGAAATATTCCAATGAAACAAAAGAGTGGACGGATATTACGGGTTTGGAAAGTTTTAATTATCCGACTGGCGTAGCCGTGGACAGTCTTGGAAATGTATATGTAGCAGATCGCGGGCATTATAAAATAAAAAAACTGCCGGTCGGCTCTTCTGAGTGGCTCGACATCACGGGGACGGAAAGTATAAATGCGAATGGAATAGCTGTCGATAACGCAGACAATTTATATGTTGCAGACGTTTATGGTAAAATAAAGAGTTTATTGAAAGGAGAAGAAAACTGGGTAGATATCACTGGTACAGAACCCTTCTCTACTCCATATGACATAGCCATTGACGGTAACGGTAGTATTTACGTGACAGATACAAGTACACATAAAATTAAAAAACGGTCACGTGGAGCAAGTGGGTGGATAGACATTACAACTAGAGGAAACTTTTCCAACCCGGCATCCGTAGCAGTGGATAATACAGGAACGGTGTATGTAGCCGACGCAAATACCAACAAAATCAAAAGATTGAAAAACGGTGCAGTACGATGGGAGAACATTACTGGATCGGAAAGCTTCCTTAACCCTTATGGCATGGCCACCGATCGTTTCAATAATGTATATGTGACAGATTTGGAGCATTCCAAACTTAAAAAATTATCCATGACACCTGCAGCAAGCCCATCTGGAGGGATCGTAACATCAGGTACAACCGTCACACTGACAATAGGTATTGATGGAGCAACCATCTATTACACAACTGACGGCACTGAACCAACGATCAATAATGGCACGATATACAGCAGTCCTATCCCTGTCACAGATGGTATGACCATTAAAGCCATTGCTATCAAAAAAGGCATGGAGGATAGCCAGGTAATATCGGAAACGTACACCTTCAAGCAACAGGCTGGAAAACCAACTGCTGATCCTGCTGGCGGTGCTGTAGCACCGGGCACTACGGTTAAGCTGACTTCGTCAACCGATGAAGCAACGATTTATTTTACAACCGATGGCACGACACCAAGCATGGACAATGGTACGGTGTATGTTGAACCGATTTCCGTTATGGACGACATGACCATTAAAGCGATGGCTGTAAAGCAAGGAATGGATGATAGCGAGGTTATGACTGAAAATTACACGATCACGCACCAGGCTGAGAAGCCGGCAGCTAGTCCTGCTGGCGGGGATGTAGCGGAAGGTACAACGGTAACGTTATCCTCGGCTACGATTGGAGCAATCGTCTATTATACAACGGATGGTACTATTCCAACTGAAGATAGTAGTAATAACTATGTTGAACCGATCCCCGTGACAGATGGCATGACTATTAAAGCGATCGCTGTCAAGCCAGGCTTGAAGGATAGCGAGGTTATGACGGAAACTTACACCATCACGCAACAGACCGGAAAGCCGACAGCCGATCCTGCTGGCAGCGCTGTAGCAGCAGGCACTACCGTTAAGCTGACTTCGTCAACCGATGAAGCAACGATTTATTTTACAACCGATGGCACGACACCAAGCATTGACAATGGTACGGTGTATGTTGAACCGATTTCCGTTATGGACGACATGACCATTAAAGCGATCGCTGTCAAGCCGGGTATGGAGGATAGCCAGGTGATGACGGAAAGTTACACCATCATGCAACAGGTCGGAAACCCCACTGCCGATCCTGCTGGCGGTGCTGTAGCACCGGGCACTACGGTTAAGCTGACCTCAACAACCGATGAAGCTACGATTTATTTTACAACCGATGGCTCGATACCAAGCATGGACAATGGTACGCTCTATAGCGGCCCCATCCCTGTCACAGATGGCATGACTATTAGAGCCATTGCTATCAAGCCGGGCATGGAGGATAGCCAGGTGATGTCGGAAAGTTACACCATCAAACAACCTAACGTAGAGCCTGGAGGGAATTCATCTGGCGGCACGGGATCTGGAGGATCTACAGGTGGAGCATCCAATTCACCTAGCACTCCAGCGAGTACCGTGGCTCCAAACAACAATCAGGGTTTCCCTATTCTAGTTGAAGGAAAGCAACAGGAGGGCATTGCATCAGCGTCCTCCACAAAAGAGAACGGAAAAACGTTGCTTACTGTGAAGGTAGATACAAGTAAACTGACAACACAGCTTGCCAAGACTGAAGACAAGCCGGTTATTGTCATCCCGGTAACATCAAAAGAAGATAACGTGTCCACCATGTTGACAGGAGATGCCATTAAACAGTTGGAGAACAAACAGGCTACTCTGGAAATTCGTACACCAGCAGCCAATTATAATTTGCCAGCCGCCGAAGTGCTTATCGACCAATTGGCTAAACAGTTAGGACAACAAGTGAAGCTTGCAGATATTACTCTTCATGTGGACATTGTAGCCAATGACTCTGACAAGTCCGCACTGATAAATAATGAAGCAAGCAAAAAAGGTTTTACTGTCGTCGCGCCTCCTGTTGATTTCACGGTTACTGCCTCGTACGATAACAAAACAATAGAGGTTAACAAGTTCGGCTCTTACGTTGTAAGGGAAATCGCTCTTCCAGACAGTGCCGATCTGAACAAAATCACGACTGCCGTGGTGATGGACGATAATGGAGCAATTCGTCATGTGCCAACGTACGTGACGACTCATGGCGGTAAGCATTACGCTGTTGTGAATAGCTTGACCAATAGCGCGTACTCACTCATCTGGCATCCAATAACCTTCTCTGATGTAGAGTCTCATTGGGCTAAAAATGCCGTGGACGATATGGCGTCCCGAATGATCGTTAATGGAGTGGATGCAGCCCATTTCAACCCGGACGCCGCCATTACACGCGCTGAGTTTGCTGCGATTATGGTACGTGCGCTAGGCTTGCCTGAACAGACAGGCAGTGCTCCGTTTAACGATGTATCTTCGAGCGATTGGTATGTCGGTGCTGTAGCTCGGGCTCAGCAATATGGGATCATTCAAGGCTATGCGGATGATATGTTCCACCCATCCCAGACGATCACCCGAGAAGAGGCTGTCGTTATTCTGGAGAGAGCAATGCGAATTACCGGCTTGGAGAACAAGGTTTCAGCGGCTGCGCCGGATAATGCGCCACCAGCATTTAAAGATGCTCAATACATTGCTTCATGGGCTAATAGCAGTATTGTTAAAGGTCTGCAAGCGGGTCTGATCACAGGTAGAGCAACTGGAGAATTCTCTCCAAAAGCTTCAATAACTAGAGCTGAGGTAGCTGTAATCATCCAGAGACTAATGACAAAGTCAGGACTGATCTAATCCCCTGTTCGATAGACTAACAAAAAACACATCCTAACCCGGCTGTTGCCGTTAAGGATGTGTTTTTAATTTTCCCTATAAGAATCCAGGTTTTTATAAGTGCAATCCGATCACATTTTAGTTTATGAAGCTTTCGCTGCAACTGCTTTTTCAATGAACGCTTTAGCATCATTCATCGAAAGACTTTGCTTAGGCTCCAGCATTTTTTTGTCTGTTGCCGTGAAGATGCCTTTATCAATCAGTTTAGCCATCGGTTTAACTGCATAAGAAGATACCTCTTTGTTATCTTCAAAAGCGGCCATAATCGTTGCCGCATTAGCCTCGGATGCCGGGCTGTTCACGAGTTTTGCCAAAATGGTTGCTGCCTCTTCCCGAGTAATATTACGCTCAGGATAGAAGTTGCCACCGTATCCTTGAATAAATCCGGCTTTGGAAGCTTCTGCAATGGCATCAGCATATGCAGCATTAGCAGCAACATCCTTGAATGCAGGTGCTGCAGATACGGCGTCAAGCTTCAACATATCCGCGAGTGCAGTGACAAATTCAGCACGAGAAATAGGTTCATTGTTTACTGGAGCCGGTGTTTCTGTTGGCTCTGTAGCTGCTGCCAGGTTTGTGATACGTCCTTCTTTTTTGGCTTGAATCTCGCCGCCTTTAAATGTATCTACGATGTACTTGTAGAACACATCCAGATCAATCGGGCCTGCCAGGGATGACTTCGCATCCAGCAGCACTTTGTAGTTATCTCCACCCGCAGCCATAAAGTTGTTGACTACAGCCGTGTATGATTTGTTTGGATCAACAGGGGTGCCGTCTTCCAAGCTCAAGCTTGTTACACGTTCAGCCACCGGTTTGCTGAAATCAGCAGTATATTTCAAACCGGCAATTTGCAATGTTTTGGTGTTCGGTGTGCCGTCTGCATTCGTGCCCCATTGCTGCTGCAGCAATGTTTTCACTTGTGCACCCGTCAGCTCCAGCTTCACCAGTGTGTTCCCGAAAGGCTGGATTTTAGCCAGGTCTGCAAAAGTCACATCCCCTTTTGGCAGGTCTGCACGGATACCGCCTGGATTCATAAACGCAAAGTCAGCCTTGCCTGCTTTATCTCCAAAGTCCGCTTGACGCATTGCATCTGCAATCAGATTGCCCAGTGGAGCTTCGTTATTGTAAGCATCTGTACGCAGTACAGATCCATCTGTTGTACCTACTGGCTTGGTCAGCTCCGGATGCTTGTCCAAAGATTTTTTAATAATAGCGAGTGTCTCAGGGTCTTGCTTCACACCTTCTTGGAACGTTGTTGTCACCGTAGCTGATTTCTCCGTTACATCCCCGGTAGCCGGGTCAATCATCAGCTTGATATCTTCAAATGCTGTACCATAGGAGTACGCTTGTACAATCAATTTTCCATTCACTTCACCGTTCGCCAGAGCGTGGTTATCACCAGCAACGATGACATCAACAGGAGAATCTGCTGGCAAAGCTTTCGCCAGATCAGCCGCTTCCCCGGTCGTTACACCTTCTTTGGTGGAAGCTGGATCATGTGCCAGAACGATGATCGTTTCTACACCTTGATCCTGCAATTCTTTAGCATATTTATTAACGGCAGTAACCTCTTCTTCAGCACTCAGGAAACGCACGCCTGCAGTACCTGATGGAGACACTTTGTTTGGCGTGGACTTGGTTACAAGTCCGATGAATCCGATTTTAACACCGCCGACTTCTTTAATGACATACGGTTTGATCAGGGGTTTGCCTGTGGACGTTTCAATTACGTTTGCATTCACATAATCGAATTTAGCCCCGGCATGGGTTACTTTGCCTTCTTTGGGATCAAGACCGCCGAAGATTTGTGCCTTCAATGCTGCAATCCCTTGGTCGAATTCGTGGTTACCCAGCGAGCCCACATCAAAGCCCATCATATTCATCCATTCCATTGTAGGCTCATCGCGGTCAAGGGATGAGACTGGAGCAGATGCGCCAACAGAGTCTCCGTTGTGGAACAGGATAGAGTGCTCATATTTCGCACGAGCTTCTTTGAGATAGGTTGCTAGAATTGGAGCCGATCCTGCCTTTTTGTCACCAACGATAGACGTTGTATCCAGCTGGCCGTGAAAGTCATTGATTCCAATCAAGTGTACCTCTACATCTTTGCCTGCGGCAGAAACCGAACCTGCTCCGCCAAATAATTGTGTGAGTAATAATGCAGTAGCAGCCACACGAATGGTGCTTTTCCCCAGAACTTTTTTCCAAGACATGAGTAACATAACCCCTCTCCAATTTCGAATCCTGAGATATTTTACCACAGTTCAATTCCCAAAAGTCATAGATTCTATAAAATTGGTGTAAAAATTTTAAAAAAAATGATAGACCTCTTGATATTGATATATATGTATTTTATATTTTCAAGTTGATATAATGGAATAAAATGTTATATATTCTAGCTTTTGATCTTCTATTAAAGGAGGTGACCCTAGAGCACTGTACATATGGTTTTCCCATTTGTGGCCCCTGGCGGATGTGTTGATTGCTCTTTCACCACTCCTAACCGAACGCTTTGCTGCATTACGCAATAGACCGTAAGCGTTTATTGTACTACGCATCTTGCTTCATTCATTCTAAGGAATATAGGAGTGTGTCCGATGAAAAAGTTGATTTTCTCCAAATCGTTTCGTGTTTTTATCGCCTGCTTGCTGATTCTTGCCTTTGCCGTACCTGCAACAGCTTCCGCAGGTTATCTTGGTGATAAACTCCTGATCGGCCAGAGTATGCAAAGAGGAGACTATCTGCTGTCCCAGGATGGTCGATTTAAAGCCATTTTTCAGGATGACGGAAATTTTGTAATCTATAAGAACGGTTCTGCGATCTGGAGCAGTAATACCAATAAGAACGGAATCACCACATTCACCTTTGAACAAGAGCGCGGGAAACCTGTTATCCATGGATATGGGTCAAAATGGCAGACGGTATATCAGTACGGCTATCGCTGGGGGCTCAATCCAGCCAACGGTAAATACGAATACTATTGGGGATACGGTTTTGATAACGTTCTCGTATTTGACGTCACTAAACAGGTAGATGCCTGGATTGCCAATACAGAAGCATGGATTCCAGGCCATCACGGAAGCACGCTGCCAGTAAATACACCAGGTGATACTCTCGTCATGCAAAGTGATGGTAACCTGGTGCTTTACAACAACACCCTCACCAACGAATATTATCCGAATAGCGGAATTCCTGTCTGGGCTTCTAATACGAACGGACGCTAATTTAAGCGACATAGTTATACCAGACAACTCCAATTCAAGCGGTAATGAACAACACAAAATGAGCCTTGGAATAAGCTGATAGCTTCCAAGGCTCATTACATACATCACACAGATCAGACCTGTCCCTATATTCCTGTTTTCCGTGCATCAGTGCAAGTGTGTTTCTATTGGTTACCTGCTTGCCCGCGAAGCTTCAGGAACACCTGATAGCTGCGCTCGGCACAGGACGATATAGACACGGGGTCGAACCCGACCAGATCGGCATAGAGCGTATCATGCAGCGGAGCAGTCCAAGACTCTGGCAGCTGTGCTGCACCGAGACGTGCACCCATGATTGAACCAACCGTGGCTCCATTACAATCTGTATCCATCCCGCCATAGACAGAGGTCACGACCGCTTTCTCAAAATCATTGCCTGCATACACCAGCGATGCTGCAACCAGCGCCGCATTGTTGTTCGTGTGCACGGCATCATAATGGCTGAACGTATCCCAGATTCGGCTAACCAGTTCCCGTTCACTGCGGGCCTGGAGGCCAATCTCCACACCTTGCAGCACATCTGCTGCCAGTCGGCTTGTTTGTGGAATTTCGCTCAGTCCAATTTCCACAATACGCTCACTGCTATTTTCAACAAACGCCGCTGCGATCATCGCAGCATTCAGCATCTCGCCATAAATGCCGTTCTTCACATGAGAGAAGGAAGCATCCCGCCACCCGAGTTCAGCAGCCAGCTCTGGCCGCCCGGCTACACCGTAGGCCAAGCCGTCAGCGCGAATGGCAGCGCCAATCCACTCACGGTATGGATTAAGGTGCATGCGTACACGCTCCTGACGCTGTGCCCAATCGGCAGGTTTATCCGATTTCAGATGCGAGGTCTCCTGGGCAAAATTCATATAGCTCTGTGTCTCAGCCGTACACACCTGACTGTATGTCAGGCGGCGATGCCACAGCTTGCCAATATCCCACGAATCCCAGTCCAGCCCCTTTTCCTCCAGCAGAAGAAGGCCCAGAAGGGTATAGCGGATATCATCGTCACTCTCCATAAAACGGATTTTCTCTCTTACACTCAAGGGACCCAGCTCCGTCAAGCTCAAGCCATATTCCTGCTCTGCGCTCGAATGCTCAGGGGTATAACCTTGAATCGGCCAAGCACCCGCTCCCTTGAACCACAGCTCAATATTCTCCCAACCCGGACGCCCGTCCTTGCCATATAGATAATCCGGGTGCTCCAGCGGCTTGCCGAGTGCACAACCGACACTTCGTCCGAGCCATGCTCCGTAGAACTTGTCCCGCCATACCTGCTCGCTCCAGTTCGCCTCAAGCACACGTGGTCCATCCGGGCGTAAACGGCGAATATCCTCAAGACTTGAAGGCTCTACATAAGGAAAATCAGCTGACACCTGAAGCTCCATGAGTTCCTGGTACAATAACATCAGCTTGCTCTCGTCATGCGCGGCTGCTTCCCACTTTTGCATAAAACCCTGTGTATCACAGCCCTCTTCGCCACGTTGAATGACCTCCAGGCGCACCGTCTCACGCAGGTCTGTCCAGCCAGCCATCCTAAGATTCTCCTTGAGACGCTTGTTGTACATATCGGGCGTCTAGAATCGCGAGTGCATCAAAGAGAAGACGAATAAAGGCATCACGGTCGACATCCATAAGCACGTTCACGTTGGGCTGCCGATCGGTCTTCGTCCGCAAGTCGCCCACCGTCATACCGCGTGTATATATTCCCTGCGTCTCAACCGTGACATCCAGCATTTTGCTCTGGAACAGCTGCGGCTGCAGCAGCCAGGCAATTGCGCACGGATCGTGCAGTGCATTGCCGTGATATCCCATCTTTTTGCCGAAAATAGAATAGAAGTCCAGCAGCTCTCCCACCAGAACAGAGACCGGTCCGCGTGTTTTCAAAGCCTCAATCTCATCATCGAAAATAGCCGCTTTATCCGTCACATCAAGCCCGCTCATTGTGATCGGAATACCCGATTCAAACACGATCTGAGCCGCTTCCGGGTCCACATAGATGTTAAACTCCGCAGTACGGGTCACATTCCCATAGGCAATGCCTCCACCCATCAATGAAATGCCGGCAATACGGGATTTCAGCTCAGGATAGGCACGAATCAATGTGGCAATATTGGTCAGCGGGCCAATCGGCACAAGGGTAACGGGCTCATCCGAAGCGAGCAGAATCTCGCGAATAAACTCAACCGCGCCCGTCTCTATGGGACGAAAACGGCTTGGCGGCAGCACAGGGCCATCCATTCCCGATTCCCCATGAGCCTCCTCACCCGTCACCAACGTGCCAAGCAGCGGCCCCTTTGCTCCCTTCGCTACCGGGATATCCGTGTCTACAAAGCTGAGTATTTTGAGCGCATTATTCGTAATTTTCTCTAATGTCTGATTCCCGCCTACGGTAGTAATGCCTTTGATCTGCAGCTGCTCCGGGTGGGCGAGCGCCAGCAGTATAGCGATAGCGTCGTCATGACCCGGATCACAGTCAATAATAATAGGTATCGTCATAAGTCTCTCCTCAGTTCGTTTTTTGGGCCAGCTTGCGCCGTTTTTTGCGTGTCTCGGCAATCGCATATACGATCAGGCCGACAACCGTAGCTACATATGGCAGTGTACCGATAAGCTCCGCGGGAATTTTAAGCACCTGCAGTGCATTGGCCAGTGCCTCCGCTCCCCCGAAGAGCAGTGAGGTCAAGGCTGTGCCTACCGTTGTACTGCGTCCCATAGACTCCGCTGCGATTGCAATCCAGCCACGTCCCGCAATCATATCTCTGGTGAATAGAGACAGATATCCCATCGACATATATGCCCCGCCCAGGCTGGCGAAGAATCCACTCAGCAGCAGCGCGGAGTACTGGATTTTCACAACACTGACACCAACGGATTGCGCTGCGTGCGGATTCTCACCGACTGAGCGAATCTGCAATCCGAGCGGAGTACGTTTTAACAGGTAATACACAGCAATGACAGCCAGTATGGATACATAGGTCAAAATATGATGTCCCGACAGGATCGGACCGAGCACCGGAATGTCCTGCAGCAGCGGAATATCTATGCTTGGCAGCACCTTGCTCGGCAATGACGTCGATGATCCTTTGTCACCACTCAGCAGGTAAAGCAGAAATACCGTTCCGCCTGATGCAAACATATTGATCGCCACACCGCCGAGAATAATATGGGTTTTGAATTTTAATGTGAAAAAAGCAAGCATCCCGGCAATCGCCGTACCCGATAACACTGCACCTAGCAATCCGATCCAGGCATTAGCCGTGTATGAGCTGACAACAACCCCCGCCAGTGCGGATACCAGCATAATACCCTCCATTCCGATGTTGATGATCCCTGCCCGATTGGAGATCAAGGCACCTAATGCCGCAAACAGGATTGGTGTCGTTACCCGCAGTACGGAGAATGCAAAGTCAGTCGTTAAAATAACGTTCAGCAGGCTATTCATGGAGCTTGGCCTCCTTCAGCAGCATGCGATTCTTCCAGAATTTCAGGAATTGCTCCGCAGAGATCAGCAAAATGATGACCGCTTGAATGATCGATATCATCTCGGACGGCACATCGGACAGACGTGCCATCAGATCGGCCCCGATTCGGATGTAGGCCAGGAAGAGCGCTGCTCCGATCACGGATAACGGATTATTCTTCGCCAGCATGGCAACCAGAGCGCCGTCCAGTCCATAGCCCGGCAGTGCGGTCCATTGGAAGCGATTATACATGCCCAGCACCTCGACCGAGCCACCCATACCCGCGATAAATCCTGCGATCAGATGCACCAGAATGATAACCTTCGCTGTCTTCATGCCGGAGTAACCTGCAAAATCACGGTTGGCTCCTGTCATTCGCAGCTCATATCCCCATTTGGTGTGATACATAAAATAATGAGCAGCAACAATCAATACCAGTACAATAATGAGTCCAGTATGCAGACGTGTTCCCGGCAGTATTTTCGCAAGCTGTGCAGTCTCGGCAAATTTATAGGATACATTGGAGAACGCCTTGGCATCTCTCAGATGATAATTGAGCAGGTACAAACCGATACCAAAAAAGATGCTGTTAAACATCAATGAGGTAACGAGCTCATTGGCATTCCACTTGGCTTTCAAATAACCCGGGATCGCGGAGAGAAGTGCACCGACAATAGACCCCGCCCCGATGGCCACGATCGGATGTATGATTCCATTCATGCTTAGATGAATCGCCAGCACTGCCGCCACGATCCCTGAAATGTAGAAGATCCCCTCTGCGCCCAGGTTAAACATGTTGGTTTTAAACAGAAGGGACACCGATAACCCTGTAAACATAAGAGGTATCGCCATTTCCACCACGTTGCCCATACGGCTTAACGTCGACAGCGGCTCAAACAGGAAGATACGAATCGTCTCCACAGGCTGGCTGCTGACGAGCGAAATAATAATAAATGCAATGGCGAGCGATATAAGAATAACGGCTGCTGTACGGTATACTTCAAAATACTTTAATCGCATCATGGAGATGCCTCCTCCTCATACTGCTCCTGCTGCCGGCGAATACCAAGCATGTAAAGGCCCAGCTCCTCTTCACTAACGCTGGAAGGTGAGTCCAGCCGTGCTGCAATTTCGCCTTCATACAGCACGAGCAGTGTGTCACTCATCTCCAGAATCTCATTCAAGTCTGCGGAGACAAGCACGATTGCACAGCCTGCATCCCGCAGCTCCAGCAGCTTCTGATGTATAAACTGCGCTGCTCCAATATCTACCCCGCGCGTAGGTTGTTCTGCAATGAGCAGTAACGGACCGGTGGAGCATTCACGTGCAACGACCACCTTCTGCATATTGCCACCAGATAACATGCCGATGGGCTGTGACGGGCCGGAGCACCGAACCTTGAATTCCTCGATCAGAGAACTCGCCAGCTTCTGAATGGATGACATACGCAGTAGCGGCCCTCTATTGAGCGACTTGGATCGATACTGGGTGGAGATCAGATTGTCCGCAATACTTGCCTCACCAGCGGCACCCTGCCGCATCCGATCCTCAGGAATATAAGAAACACCAAGACCGCGAATCTCACGGATACCTAGATTCTGAATATCTCTGCCCTTTACCTCGACCTTACCGCCCGCCAAACGACTCGTCAGACCTCCGGTCAGTGCTTCCACAAGCTGACTTTGCCCGTTGCCCTCTACACCCGCAATTCCGACGATTTCACCTGCACGAACGTTGAAGCTGATGTTCGACAGCAGTGACTTGCCTTCCGCATCGACTGCGCCCAGCTGTTGTACAGACAGAACAGGCTCTCCATAATTGTTCTGCGTTTTGTCATACTTGAGCACAACATCCCGTCCAACCATCAGCCTTGAGATTTCCTGCTCCGACACATCTGCAATGTTGAATACACCTTCTGTGCGTCCGCCCCGTAAAATGGTAATGCGATCGCAGATTTCCTTCACTTCCTTCAGCTTGTGCGATATAAAAACAATCGTATGACCCTTCTGCTTGAGCAGCTTCAGTTCCCGGAACAGCTCCTCCGTCTCCTGTGGCGTCAGCACAGCCGTAGGTTCATCCAGAATGAGTATTTCCGCACCGCGCAATAGCGCCTTCAGAATCTCGACCTTTTGCTTCATGCCAACGCTTAAATCCTCTACCTTGGCACGGGGATTAACGCTCAGGTTATATTTGCGGGCCGTTTCCTCTGTCATACGAACCGCTTCCGCGTAATGAATGCCGACTCCACGTCTTGGCTCCATGCCAAGCACCATATTCTCGGCAACGGTGAAGGAGGGAACAAGCATAAAGTGCTGATGCACCATACCAATTCCGAGCGCAATCGCTTCTTGCGGATTGCCCAGCTTGATCTGTTTTCCTTTTAACAAAATCTCGCCTTCACTCGGCTCCTCCATGCCAAACATCATCTTCATCAGCGTAGATTTGCCCGCACCGTTCTCTCCCGCGATGGCATGAATCTCTCCCTCCTGCAAGGAGAACTGTACATTTTGGTTAGCGACCACCCCATTGGGGTATACCTTCGTAATATTACGCATTTCCAACAGCGCGCCGGACATGGACAGACAACTCCTCTCTACTGGCAGTTTGCACAAAAAATGTACAGCGGAGAATGCAGCATATTGCATCACTACATCTCCCGGCTGTACAGCATTAATGTCAAATATCTCTCATTTATGAAAATGAAAAGCTTATGGCTTCACACTATTACGAATCGCTTCAATCTCGGACGTTTCCATGCCCATTGCATTGGATACGTTAATTTCTTTGTTTTCAAGCTTCTTCTTGATCTCTTCAACTTTAGCCTGCAGATCAGCAGGGAATACACTCTTATAGATGTCATTCTCTGCAATGCCTACTCCGTTCTCGACAAAGCCCATTACCTGACGTTTTCCTGTCCCCAGCTTGCCATCCTTAGCCTTGGTTACTGCTTCGAGAATGGCTGTGTCAATCTTTTTAATCGCGGAAGTAAGGATCAGGTTGGCTTTTTCAGGGTCTGTATCTTTCAACAGGGCAGCCTGGTCAGAGTCTACACCGATGGCATATCTGGATTTTTCCTTCGCGGCATCAAAGATACCCAGTCCTGTACCCCCTGCTACGTTGAAGATCACGTCAACTCCCGAGTTATATTGAATAAGCGAAAGCTCTTTACCTTTGGCCGGATTGACGAAATCACCCGCATAGGATACCGCAACCTTGATTTCAGGATCTACGTATTTTGCACCTTCAATGTAACCTACGAGGAAAGCGTTGATGCCCGGAATGTCCATGCCCCCCAGAAAACCGATGACGTTGTCCTTATTTGCATTTGGCATGTCCGATTGGGTAGCAAGTGCGGCAACAGCACCTGCCAGGAAGGATACTTCGTTGGTAGAATAGGACATATTATAAACATTGGCTGGAGCTTCCTCGATATCGGTATCATAGTTAATAAACGTTTTGTCAGGGTACTGCTCAGCAGTCGTATTGAACATCTCTGTAATCTCCGAGCCGCCAGATATAACAATGTTCCAGTCCTCGGCAGCAATATCGTTAAACGTTGGCTCCCACTTGGTTTTGTCTGTACCCATCTCAATGACCTTGGTCTGGGCACCAAGCTCCGACTTGACCATCTCCAGTCCGTGATTGGCAGCGTCAAAGAAGGATTTATCGCCCAAGGTACCTGGAATCAACAGCACAACCTTCAGTTGATCGGACTGTTCGCCGCCTGAGCCAGCTGTACCCGCTTCTCCTGTCGTCCCTTTCGTACTACCACATGCAGACAGCAGCAGTAACAAGGCGACCATACAAATTACGAATGCATTCTTTTTCATCTTCTTTACTCACACCCCTGTTTGTTGTTAAAATCATTGATAATCTGTAGTGCTTACAGCCTAGCTTTAATAAATTGGGAGCTTCACAACCTGATTTTGAATTGTAATGCGTTTTCTTTACAGCAATAACCGAACGTATAAACGTTTAATTTCGTTTAACATTCGTTTATGAGTATGATCATAACAAAATTCAGCGTTGATATTTATCTGATTTCGGTCACTTTTTTGTACGATTCGGCTAAATGTCGAAATTAGGGGGAAAGCAATAATGGATCAAGTTCTATATGTTGTCAGAGCCGAACATGCCAGGTTCACGCATATCATCCCTCATCACCACGAATGTTATGAGTTGATCTACTATTTTAAGGGAAATGGAACGTCCATGATTGGAGAGCACAGCTACCATTTTCAGGCTGGTACGTATGCGCTCATCTCTCCCCATCAGCAGCATGATGAGGATCACCGCGGGGATGCGGAGGTGCTTTTTGTTGGCTTTCAGACCGATCTGTCCGAGATTGGAGAGCTTCAGGGCATGCATCAGGATGACCGGGAGCACAGCATCCACAACTACATGCTGCAGCTGAACACCGAATATACAAGACGTGGTGAGGGTGCACAGGATTACCTGAACGACCGTCTGCATCATATGCTGCTTCACCTGCTGCATCGGGGCGGTAACAGTATGTATCCGCTGTTCTCCGGGGACCGGCTCCAGCATGTGCTTGCTTATATGAACGAGCATTTTACACAGCGGCTCTCCATTGAAATGCTGGCAGACATGTCGGGCTACAGCTACGACCGCTTCCGGCATCTGTTCAAGGAGAAATACGGGGCCTCCCCTTCCCGCTATATGCTCATCAAACGCCTAGATTACTCCAAGCACCTGTTAGCCAGCACACAGATGTCCATCTCAGACGTCTCCGCCGAGTCCGGTTTTGTGAATGATGCCCAGTTCTGCAACATGTTCAAACGAGAAACCGGCATAACGCCGCGCTCTTATCGCAAAAGCTTGCAGCTTAAAAGCAATTAAGCGCCACCGGAAGGCAAAAAAGCCGAATGCCCCCGCCAAGGGAACATTCGGCTTTCTTTATTTTAGACGACATGATGAGATTTGACCTCTCTTATTGAACTGCATTACCATTGGTGCTCTTGTTTTTTTGGCGTAAATCCTCGTTTTTCTCCGCGAAACGATCGTTGTGAGAGGAAACACCGGCCATCTTGGATTCGGTAGGGTCAATGTACAGCTTGGCACTGTTTACCGCATGGACTGCATCATTAAACGCGCCTGCGATCAATCGGATTTTACCCTCATTCGTAACAATATCCCCCGCTCCAAAAATGCCTGGAATGCTCGTACACATCTGAGGTGTAACCGTAATGCCCCACTCTTCCGAAGCTAATCCCCAATTCAGAATGGCCCCGCCAAAATTACGCTCAAACCCATGGTTGACAAGCACTTCATCCACATCAAGCCTTATCTCTTCCTGTGAATCCACATGCTGCAGTGTGACATAATCAATTTGATTATCCTGACCATGCAGGCGGGTAACGACATAGGGAACATAAGTGGTTGCTACCGATTTCATGCGGGTTACCGAGGATTCAAAAGCACTAAAGTCATCGCGTCTGTGAACGACATATACTTCCTTGGCCAGATCCGCAATTTCAATAGCCCAATCTACTGCTGAATCGCCTCCACCAGATATAAGCACACGCTTATCCTTGAACCGATTCAAGCTCGTAACCGTGTAATGAAGGTTGCTCAGTTCATAGCGATCTGCACCTTCCACGGTTAATTTCTGAATGCGCGTAATGCCCCTCCCGGTTGCAAGAATAATGGTTTTGGTATAATGCTTCTCTCCCGTGTTCGCCGTAAGAGTAAATATACCGTCATGCCCTTTATCCATGCCTACCACTTCTTGTCCATATACGATTGTCGGATCAAAGGTTGTGGCCTGTGTGATCAAGGAGTGAATGATGCTTTCGCATCGTACAGGCTCAATCCCGCCAACATCCCAGACCATCTTCTCCGGGTACGTTCGCATAAATCCACCAAGCTCATGCTTTGCTTCGATTATTTTTGTCCGCATCTCGCGCATTCCGCTATAGAATGCCGCATACATGCCCGCAGGGCCGCCGCCAATAATGATTACGTCATAGATATCACGCTTCATCTATTTCACCAACTTTTCTACGAGATAATCCATGAATAGCGGGTATCCGACCAGACCTTCACCATCTACAAAATCGGCAGTTTTGAGCGGGTACACCTGTCCTTTTTTCACGGCATTCATCCCCTGCCACAGCGGACTGCTCTCCAGATCCTTCATAGACTGCTCACTGCTGTAATTTTGCATCTGACGTTGTTCCACGAAAATATAATCCGCATCCAGCTCAGGCAGCACTTCCAGGGAGATTGGTGTGAACCAGTCATGATTATCCTTCAGTTTGGTTGGTATGTTCAGTCCTAGCTTATGGTATAACATATCGCTGCCAGGGCTGTCCTTTTCCTGGCCAAGCACGCGATATTGCTTCTGTTCTACACGAATGACGAGAATTTTGGCATCACCGATAGAATTGTGAAGTTTTTGTTTTGTGTCTCCGATCTTGTCAATGTATTTCTGGAGCGCAAGCTCCGCTTCCTTCTCTTTTCCAAAAAGCTTACCCAGTGCAGGAACGTATTCTTCAATCGTTATACCCGCATCAACCGCAACTGTGGGTGCTATCTTGCTTAGCGCCTCATACTTTTTGGCATCAATGGCTGCACCCTGCGCAATAATGAGATCGGGTGATTCCTCGATGAGTAGTTCAAAGTTATCCTCGTACTGTTCTACTTGAATCATTTTCACCTGATGTTCGTTGAACAGCTTCGGACGATATTCAGGCTCGATCTCTTTAACAAGCGTAACTGCGTTCGGGATGACACCGATTTCGATCATGTTTTCAGCATAACTGGGACTGAGAACCAGCATATTTTTAGGCTCCACCGGAATCGTGACCTCGCCGAAAGCATCTTTGACCACACGTGTTGCCGGCTCCCCTTTTGTTCCTGCCACACTGGCTTCCGTTCCACTCTCTTGAGTGGTGTTGGTGTTAGAGCAAGCTGTTAGAGCAAGTGCAGTTAATGTTAAAACAATATAAAGCATTGTTCTTCTGATTGTTCTCATTACAACTATAACCCCTTTTCTTTGATTTACAATGATAATGATTATCACTATCAAATTATAAGGAATAATGAGACAACCTACTATAGCGTAAAGTGCCCTAAACAGTGGATTATTGTGCTGTCGGCTCTACGCCGCTAGAGACTTACCTAACTGCCTAACATGGCTTGCTCAATCTGCTGCATAATCTTTCTTTTTCCAAATACACTGCAATTGTTAATCCATAGACCCGTATCCACATAGAAGACTCGATTGTTCGTTACAGCATCCAGAACCCCCCACTGCTCACTGCCCTGTAGATTCACCAGACTGAGGTCTGCACTGTAATAGTCCATGATGCGCTTCTCCACAAACAAATACGCAGGATTGGCTTCAGCTAATTGTTGTAATGAGCATATGTTGAAGCTTCTCTCGTTTGTCCGAAATGTCTCAGGTATGGGCAAGCCTAGCTCCTTATGTAACAGAATGGCCGTATCGCAGGAGGATTCACCGACATACCGATAACCCGACTCTTCTACGCGCAAATAAAGCACAGTGGGTTCACCCTTGATATGACTGTCGATTTTATCCTTTAGCGTGTCTACCCGCTCTTCTAACTCTTGAATAAGCTGGCTCGCCTGCTTCTGTCTGTTCAACAAATGCCCCAAGTAATGAATAAGCGAATTCAGATCTGGGGGCAGATTCGTGATTACGGGAGCTACAGCGCGCAGTTGTTGTTTCGTCTCCTCCGTTAAATGTTCACTAATAATTAAATCAGGCTGGATCTGCGCAATACGATCCGGTTGGAAAACATACTGAGGCATCTCGATCAGGCTCACACCATAATGCTTAAACATATCTTGCTGATACTTCGGCGTTAAGGAGCTTATCACCGTCACACCATGGGGAATTACACCTAAGCCGATGGCAATCTCAGCGTGTGCCGCCGAGAGAAAGCATATTCGATAATCTGCAATGGAGTGCATGAATTGTTTTGGCGCTTTGCCCACGAACCGCTTGAACTGTCGATTAAAATATTGGGCATCATCAAAGCCTGTTTTTTTGGCTACATTTTTAGATAAATCACCTGTAGTTAACAGCATTTCTTGCGCACGGAAAATACGATAACGAATCAAATATTCCATCGGAGTTTTGCCATATAACTGCATGAATTGCCTGGAATAATATGCAGGACTGTATCCGGCAATCGCCGCAAGCTCTTCTCGGTTGATCGACTGATTATACTTTTGCTGCATATGTACAAGAGTACGCGCCAGCCTCTCTTCCAGTGTGAATTCTTCCGGTCTCCGTTCTTCCTTTAACTCTTTGAGCAGGTTGTACAAAATAAATTGTTTCATCGTTACACTTAACTCATCGGCTGCTGCAGCTTTATGGAGTGCGATTCGCGTATCGCTCAAGACGGTTTCAGGTATTTTCTGCACAGCATACCCGGCCTGTGTATTTACACTGTACATGCAGGGTGTATTGGTTTGGATATCATACATTCGAAAGCTTATGAAGTAACCGGAAAAATCCATATGATATGTATCGGTCAGCTGGATAACTGAGCCTTTCTCCACAACGATTACATGGCCATAGACCATATGCTCTTCCCGCCCATTCATGGATAGTGTAGCTTGTCCATCCGTCACCAATAGAAGAGAGGTGTGCTCCAATTGCAGACGGGGATGTTCGCATAGTACGTTCATCAAATCCATAATATCGATGCATTGTGCTAACATGTCAGGGTGTATATCAAGCATGCGTGTACTCCTTCAGATCATTGTCCGTTGTGTATTTACGAGCCGCTATGACTCGTATGTGTCTAAGACCAACTTAACGAACAAAAAACGCCCTGTCTACTGGTTTGTTGTGAACCGCAGACAGGACGTGAAGTCTGAAAGTTTATTTTTGGAGTACGATGCCTAGAATGAATACGACCTACCAAGTAAGTTCAATATTGACAACTGCGACAACTTGTCGTATATTTTAACTGCGACATGTTGTCGTAGTTGTTACTAGAGGTGCATAACTGATGAAATACTTAGGAAGATTATCTGAAACTGAACTAGAAGTTATGGAGGTGATCTGGCAGAAGCAAGAAGCCGTAACAGTTACAACGCTATTGAGTAAATTCGCAGACAAAGATTGGAAAACATCAACTATGTCCACTATACTAAAACGTTTAATTGAAAAAGGCTTTTTGACCAAATCGATGGAAGGAAAGGTTAACTATTATGAAGCTACAATCACATTGGAACAATATAGACGATATGAAACTCAAAGCTTTCTAAATCGCCTATACAATGGAAAAGCAAAGAACTTCATTACAGCGCTGGTTAATGATGACGAGTTGAACCAAAAAGATATCGCAGAACTAAGGGAATGGTTCAAACACGAAAAAGGTGAACAATAATGAAGATATTATTAGCTCTTTTCGTGGCTTCTACTGTTGGCTCAATGATCTGGCTAATACAACACATTTTAAGGACTATAACAGAAAAATTTTTTTCGCAAACATGGCATTATTACACATCGCTTATTCCTGTTTTTTTCTTATTAGGGGGTACAGAAGTAACCCTTCATTTATTCTCTTATATAGAATCAATGGTATTAAACAATAAATTAGACCCCTTATCATATGCTCAATTGGAAAAAAATCCTTTTATAAACACAGTTAGTCCATTTTCGGAATACAGTCAAACCAAAATAGTTGTTCAAAGGTATATTGACTACCTTTATATTCTAGGCAATCAAAATTATATAGTGTTAGTTACATTGATAATTTGGTGCACAGGAGTGGTTATTTTTCTAGGAGTACACATAAAAAATTATTGGACATTCAAAAAATTAATTTTTCAAAAAAGCCCTTTATCTTATGAAAAAAATTCACATGGTATTCATTTCTTTGTAAGTCCCCATGCTTTAACTCCAATGGTTATTGGATTTATAAAACCTGTCATTGTTATGCCCACCACGAATCTTACTCCAAAAGAAAAAGCTTTGATTCTTTCTCATGAACTTGTTCATTTGAATCGTCGTGATTTGTTAGTAAAGCTGATTGTGCTACTTGCTAATTCGATTCATTGGTTTAATCCTATGGTTTACTTTCTCAAAAAGCAGACCATGATCTATTGTGAACTATCTTGTGACGAAAAGGTGGTTCAAAATTTAAATGTACGAGATCGCAGAATATACGGGGAAACTCTTTTATCTATGCTGGAATATGGTGTGATGAAGCGAAACCCGATAGGTGTAAGTCATTTTTATCATTCTAAAGAAAACATGAAAAGGAGATTGCGAAACCTGATGAATGTGAAAAAGAAAAAATCATCCATTGTACTATTGTCTGTCGCCACAAGCCTCTTACTAATCAGTAGTGGTGGGTTAGCTTCAAGCTATGCTAGCGCTGCAACAACCCCCTCCTCACAATATCTACTAAAAGGCGGAAGTAATGTAACCGTGAGAAGTAGTGATGGAACCTCTATTTCTTATGATCAACAGGGTAATATCATTCCTGAACCTCCCCGTGAACCAGAAAAGAAGATGACCACAGATCAAGTGATTGAACGTATTCGTCTCCACCTTGAGAATAACCTCAGTGTCCCTGAAGGGTACGTAACACAACTAAAACAACAGGGGAAGATAACTGAACTAGCTAAATTATTGGTTAATTTGACTGAAATTAAACTCGCGACTCAAGATGGAGTCACAACTGTTAGCGTGAAAGAAATACTCAAACCATAGATTGGAGTTGATATTGTTTGAAATTGTTAAAGACAAAATCTTTGTGCCTAATGGCTATTTTTTCCTTGTGCGTTGTTCAAACTACTCATGCAGCAGATAATTTTTTTTGGTCAGATATTGAACCTACTCCATCATGCAGCAGTAATACTAGAGATGGGTCAAAAAGTAGTTTAACTATTACTGATAAAAATAATGTAATTCATGAGTTCCCTACTTGCGAAGAAGCTACAAAAAAACATGTGAAAGTCTTAGTGAACGGAAAATATTTACACACAACAGCAGGAAGCGGGGGTGGGCCTTTTATTGAAGATGGCAGAACCATGATTCCATTACGTGCTATAGCAGATGCGTTTGATTTCGAGGTTACGTGGGACCAAAAGGAATCAAAAATACATTTAACTAAACCGGGACATCGTATTTCAATGCAGATTGGCAGTTCAGAGATGGTAGTTAATGATGATAAATTTCTAATTAGTGGAGCAACACCTCTAGTTCAGGAGAATGTGACATTTTTACCTGTTAGACAATTAGCTGAAGCACTGGGTTTAAAAGTGGAATGGAACGCTAAAAAACGTTTAGCTGCATTCTCACAAGAATAAAAACAGCAGCTGTCCGTGTAGAGTGCACCCCAAAGATTCCCTAGGGGTGCATTTTTTCAAGCTCAATTTCTGCATAAAAAAAGGTGACTGGGCCTGCCATTCATAACGAGCAGGATTCCAGTCACGCAATATAGTAAACACATCTAGCAGATGTTAGCTAGTACGACATTTCTCTCGAATATTATACAATTATTAATAACTCGTGAACGATCTCAATAATGCGATGGAAGAATATAACTCATTGGTACTTACTCGTGCGACATAACTTTCGCTAGGATATCTTGCCTTCATGCTAACTACATATCCTTCTGGGATATTAGCAGCCCAAGCGGTATCATCGCCCATGCCGTTAGTAAATGCAACATTAATTGTAGGCATCGTGGTCTGAGGAAGTGAAATTATATGAAGATTTACATAACTATGTGGAGCAACTGTATCGTAGAAACCAACGAGTGCCCCCTGATTACCATTAATATTTTTCGGAACAGTTATGTTAACCAGACCAGTATCATAATCAAATAACCCTACTTCACCCTGACCTGTTCTACTAGCTACTTGTTCTGGAGTCAGGAACGTAGTAATTTTAGTTCCTTTATCATCATAAGAGACTAACTCTCCGGTCGCTACATTGAGAACGTCAACATTTCTTCCCTCCTGCGAAAAATCAATTTCCACTTTCTCATTCGGTGTACGGTCTTGGACTTGGACTGGGGCAGCAAATACTGAGGTAGAGAATAGCATCACCATAGCTATAGCTAAAAGGACTGATTTTCCAAATCTCATTGATATTCCTCCCAAAGATAGATTGTTAATACTCAAATGGATTGTTAAATATTACAGGCCAAATAACAGTAATCGATTCACCTCACTTTCTGCTAAATTTATCGGCCACCCTATTAGCCAGAATTATGTAATGGATATTATTATTCATCTTGTAACTGGCGAGTTGCATAAGGTAGGCTGAAGAGATGTCAATTCAAGATGACTCATCTACTTATTAAACGATTGATAATAACAAAATATAACGATAATTATTTTAATAGTAATAGAAGACAAATCATAGTTTATATGCTAATATTTAGTATTAATGGATTCTAGTCATAAAGAAAACATATGAAAAGTGAGTGGTGTCAGGTGGAGCAATGGATGTATTTGCTACATAGCGATTTTGACAGCCTTGATGACTCATTACAAGAATGGATATATAAAGAATATAGTAAGCTAATTTATCAAGATATCTATTTTATGTTCCAAAATCATGAACTAGCCGAAGATGTTGTGCAAGATTCATTTTTAAAGGTCATTACAAAAGCTCCTTATCTGAAAGAAAACTCCAATATTAAAGCTTGGCTTCGCACTGTTGCACGGAACACAGCTTATGATCTATACAAGAAGGGCAAGAAATACTGTCACTTTACTCAGGCAAAAGTTGTTATAAATATCGACACTCATGGCTCAGTCTCTGACGTTGCTAATCTAGTAGAAAATCACATCCGAAACGAATTACTTTATGAAACGCTTAATGGATTGAATAAAAAGTACCGTACCTTTTTAATTCTTTTTTACATACAGAAAAAGTCCTATAGAGACATCGCAGATGCACAATGCATATCAGAGCAAGCAGTTGCACAACTTCTTTCCAGAGCCAGAAAAAAGTTATTCTACTCTTTTTCCAAGGTTTGGGATAAATAGACTCGACCAGTTCAATTCTCAATAATGAATATAATTCATCGTTAGATGAGGTTTATTATTTAAAAAGTATTTCTTTTTCAACTCCGGAAATTCATCTTGCAATAGTCGAGGCGATCTTCCCTTCAAATATTGCACGATTTTACTTGGTGCCAAACTCAGTGGACTGGATAACAACAGATGAATATGTTCCTTGCCCACACTTCCCTTGCAATTTTGCAATTCCTCTCGCTTCGCATCCTTGCCTGATCAGTTCACGTGTTCGTACTGCCAAGGGTCCTTTGAGTACCTTATATCGATTTTTCGTCACCCATATGGCATGGTACTTAAAACTGACAGAAACCGGCTACAGGGTGTTGTATTTCTGTACCCATTTTGGCGAAAATATATAGCGAACCAAAACCAAATGGATAATCGCCATCCTCTCGAATCAATGTATCAGGATAACCATCTTCTTCGACTTGGAAAAAGAATGATAGTGACTCTTTCTTGAGTGTTGCGAAATAATAGTCTTCATTTTGAATCAGTCTCGGATTACCGCCCACCTTAATCAAAAAGGGCTGCTCCATTGATATTTCGTCCTTGCTTCGTTGTCCGTTTGAAATAAAGTGTTTTATCAGATCCTTATGAGTAAAGGATTCCTGGGTGCTTTCTGCTGAAAGAGGATGTTCAATCACCTTGATTGGGCAATGAGGATAGATGTTATTTTCCAAATAGGTTTCACGATCCTTAGGGATAAAGATCGAAATCATGCACTCTGGTTTGAAGGGGTGGTTAAGGCTCAGATAAAAAGAATACTTTTGGTTACCTTCGTGGATGAGTTCTGACTGGGCGTCGAAAAACTCGGGTGCATTCCCGCCGATCCAGCCTGCTCTATGTTCATTGGTTAAGAAAGGTTTGGCATAATAAAGAACAGATTCTAATCTAGTCGTCAAAATATTCGCTTGATTCCCTATCGTCACTTTACAACTCCCTCTCCAAAATCTGATGTCCACTTGTTTTATTCGTACATAGCACTCATCTCCATTATAAAGAAGACTTGGCTTTAATCTACCTACATTCAACCTTAACGCTTTCTAGCAACTACCGCTAGCCGGCCATTTTCAGTCGAATATTCACATGTGGACAGTACAACAAGTTTATCACCATACTGAGCTGTGACACCTGTGTCATAAAGAGCGAGCTTTTTGATATTCTGAACATATGCATCGAACTCGGCGGACGTCTTTACATTCTCAATTTGATAGTATTTAAACACGTCATCTGATTTACGATACACTTTGGATAGAATAACAGCAACAATCTCATACTCATCCTTTTCGTAAAGCGTGCTGAACTCAAATGCAGCGTGCTCTTTATAGAAGCTTTCGCTCTTGTACTTCATTAGATCTTTAAACATCCAGCCACTTTTCATGTGATGCCCGTGAATCAGCAAAATATCTGAACCCCTGATCTGGCTATGTCTGTCCAAAAAAGGAAGTCCACCTTGAGTTTCCTTCCTATCAAAATCATGATCCAGATAATACTCCGCATCCTGTGGGTTTTGCATGACCGGGTACTCAATTCGAGTGCCGTTAATCTTCAGCCAGCCCACAATGTCCGAGTTCCGCTCGTAAAGGGCTTGAAATTCAGGGAGCATAACTTGATTATTCTTCTTATTGAACAAAAAAGAGGGGATTGCATCCCCTCCGTTTTTATTCGACCCTTCCTCCCACATGCTTGCCAACTCATCTATTTTCTGTTGCTCAGCATAATCTCGCAGCAGCGTTCTCGAAATCGCGATGAGGGAAAATACCAACACAAGGGAGGAAATGGCGATAAGAATTTTTTTAGTTTTACTCATGTTCTTACCGCCTTTCCAGTCATTAGATGTGCCTTTTCTTCTTGTTACCGAGCAAACAGAACGCGATCGTGATCAAGGACATCAGCGCCAAAATCATATAAAACATTGGCGATATACTGTTGTCTCCTGTTTTCGGAGCATCGTCCAACTCGCTGCTGGCGTTATCAGTAACTTGGTCACCGTTGTCTGTTCCACTGTTGCCAGTGTTGGTTTCGTTGTTACCATTGTTCGTTCCTGGGGTACCGTTATTGGTTCCATTGTTGCCGTTGTTGGTTCCTGGAGTACCGCTGTCGGTTCCTGGAATACCATTATCGGTCCCGCTGTTGCCAATGTTCGTTCCTGGAGTTCCGTTGTTGGTTCCTGGGATACCAGGGTCGGTTCCACTGTTGCCATTATTGGTTCCTGGAGTTCCGTTGTTGATTCCTGGGATACCAGGGTCGGTTCCACTGTTGCCATTGTTCGTTCCTGGAGTTCCGGTGTCGGTTCCACTGTTACCATTGCTGCCTCCGTTATTGCCTCCGCTGTTGCCGCCGGAGCCACCACCTGAACGGATCGGCTTCATTGGTACATCATATTTAACAATGTCAAAATCTACAGAAATCGTACCGCTAGTGTGCGTTTCGTATCCATCCTTCGTTACGACCAGATAGTAATCCGCTTCAGGGAACACCATGTATGCATAGAGTCCACTCACGTCACTATCCTGCTCTGGACTCTTGTTGTCGTGCGGCGGGAAATTCGGAACCGCTGGAAGCGTTACTTTTGTACCCGGAATGCGGCCTTTATCTCTATTCCGCTGCGTATCCGCATAATACAGTGTAACTTTGGCCCCTTCAATTTTCTTGCCCGTGCTCGCATTTCCTGTAGTTTCATCATAGACCGTACCGTAAGGGTCAACTAATTCCTCAGAGATATTCAACTCACCGTTAGCTTTCACGTCAAGTTGCGTCACTTTGAGGAGCAACTCCTCACCAGTCTCCACTTGATAACGAACTTCCATTGTGTATTTCTGTTCGCTTAAGCCTTCCACGGAGAAAGTTCCGTTGGAAGCCATTGGAAAAGCCTTAGGACGACCATTTTCCGTAATATAGTTACCGTCTCTGTCCTTCAGGTAGATATACATATGGCTGGTATGCAAGCTGTTAAATAGCTCTGTTGTTCCATCCATTTGTTTAAGCAGAATGATACCTACAGCCGTAATATCAGCTGGAACAGTCTCGTCTGTAAGACTGCTGTCCACATTCGCTTTTTGTGTGAATTTGACAGGTACATCTTTCCCGCCTACCCGATACAACTTCGTATATGTGATCGTGTAGTCCGTATCGGCTACGGCCGGGACCGAATATTCACCCTTCTCATTGGTCTCATTCTGAAGCTCTTCACCTGTCTTCAGATCGGTCACTGTGATGGATACATTCGGAATGACTTCTCCTGTATTGTTGTCACGCAGTACACCTTCCAGATAAGGGCGAGTATTTTTAAATTTAGCTTCAGCCGCTTTTTTCTCCGGAATCACACCCGTGCGAACAAAACGTTCAGGGTCTGTCACATAACCGTCTTTCGTATAATCATCCTGCGTTACCGTATACTCGAGAGATGACGGCAGTCCTTGCACAATAAGTGTCTGGCTATCGGTAAGCTCGAAGCTATCGCCGTTCTTGATCATGCCCTTGCTGCCATCGGACTTCTCATAGACGTAGGACTCATCTGATCCCTCACCAGTGAAGGTGACTGTGTACTTAAACAGCTTGCTCTTATCTTCGTCTTTGCCTTTCACTATATTGCTGATGAGTAGTCCGCCCTTCAAGACGCGCACGTTCGTGAATGGAGCTTCCTCATCCATGCCTTTCATCACTTCGGAATAATACCGTTCCTCAGGAGTAGTCATATATTCATCGGTTGTGTAATCTGTTTGGCTAACAGTGTATCTCAGATGTTTAGGCAGGCCTGAAATATCCAGTGTCTCTCCGTCCTTGAGGCGGAAGGTGTCGCCAGACTTGATTGTACCTGTACTATTATCCGACTTCATGTAGGAGTAACTCTCATCTCTGCCTGTATCCTCAAAATGGATGGTGTACTCGAATTCCTTCGTCTTATCGCCACCGTTGCCCATGACCGTATTACTGATGGTCAGCTTGTTGACGATTCGTTCGTTGATGAAGTCTGCTTTATGATCACCTTTGTTCACAATGGAGCCGGACAGTTCTCTCGTATCAGGTGTAGTTGTATAGCCATCAACGGTCGTATAATCATCCTCGGTCACGGTATAGGCCAGATTCGCAGGCAAAGCAGGAAGCATTACAGATTCCCCGTGCTTGAGGACGATCTTGTCTCCATTTTTGAGCGTTCCAGACGTATTATCCGATTTTTTATAGATATAGTCTCCGTCCTGACCTTCACCAGTAAAGGTCACGGTGTATACAAACTCTTTGTTCGGATCACTGCCGTTGCCTTCTACCTTATTGGTAATGGTCAGCTTGCCTTGAGCAGGAGTAGGCACAATCAGCGGTTGATCCGAGGTTACTTTTACTCCGTCTACCCAGAGTGGTTTGCCCGGTGTATTTCCTACATATACTTGATAAACCCTAGTCGTTGGCAACCAAGTATTTGTGTCAATATACGTTTCCTTCAGCTCATAGTAGCCTGGGTCAGGGAATAGCAGATTAAGTTTCCCTAAACTATCCGTTTTCCCTTTGGTAACTGTAGTTCCAGTATCTTTTTTATAGAGTGTAAATTCTACGTCTTTAAGCGGATTTCCATTCGGATCTACTTTTCTCAGAGGCAACAAGGCATTCGAGCTTGAACTACCTGCTACGTCTGAGCTGTCCAGTGTACTTTCGCTTCTGGCACTGACAGCACTCAGACTGTCATCGCCCTCCAGTTTTACCTCGTTGCCCATTTTGTCTCCGGCTTTCGCTGTAGAGGGATCAACTTCTGTCTGGTACACAAATTGGTAAAACTTATTAGGATCATTCATTTTGAATTTCAGAACGGTAGTTCTTCCTGCGCCTGGCGCAACCTCTACTTGAACTTCGCTATTAGGGTCGCTCAGGTCAAGAGCTTCACCTCGTTCCAGAGTACCACTGGCCGTTAGTTTAGCAGGATAGACGGCCATACTAGGTGATGTCAATACAAGCTTTCCGTTTTCTTCATAACGCAGGTTCATGCCTGCACCCAGGGTATCCTCCAGATAAACGCCCTGCTTCATGTTAAATGGCGGAGTATAGTTTACCGTCCATTCCAACACACCTGGAACAGGTTTAGTGACCGTCTTGCCCAGAGTCTGGATCGGAACGATAATCTTACGCTGTTCAGAGACAATCTTTTCTACTCCACCCCAAGACATATGGAGGTCAGCTTTGTTATATAACACTTGCTTGTCCGTGCCATTGGTCGTGTATTCGTTCAAATACTCCTCTAAAGCTTCGTTAGAAGGTCTTGCCTTCACCAAGATCACATAGGGACTTTCCAATTTAGAAAAAGTGAATGTTCCTACGTTGCCATTATGGGTGAAGGAGCTTATAACATGAGCACTAGTGCCTGGTTCAATAATAGTTTTGGCGTCGTTTCTCGTACCGTATTCTGTACCTGCACCGTTGTCGGAAAATCCTTTCCAAAGCTCATAATCTTTACCTTCAGCAAAAGGAACGAACTCCCAGCCTTCAGGCAAAGTGTCCACTAACTTCATATTGCTAATGACTCGATTACCGCCGTCCTTTGCCATTTCTTCTGTGTTATATCCAGGCATATTTACCCCTAGACGGAAGGTGACTGTCTTCGTTGTCCGGTCATAAGCAGATATTGTCCATGTCTCATTACTATCGTTTCTAATGTAACTATTAACATTATTTGGACTTACATTTTCAAGTGTACCATCTTCTTTCAATGGCTTCGATGCAAAGAGCATATCCTTATTCAGCATACGAAGGTGAAGATTGGCATTGTTTTGCGCTTGTATTACGTTTCCACCATCAATGAGCAAAGCGCGATTCGAGCTTGTTTTCCCCACGTTGATGTCCTGTCTAAAAAGGATGTCCGGGTTAGTCTCCAGTGCACGGAAGCTGAAGGATGCGGAATTTTCCGTATATCCATTCACCTTGATCAAATCTGCCACCACTTTACCGTCCACCGTTAAAGGGATCGCCTTCATGGTCAGATTGGCTGCACTCGTTTTCAGTGTTTCTGCCTTATACTGCTTCCAAAGCTGCGCGGAAGTTACATTTGCTTTGATCTTCGCAATGGTTTCTGCACTCACTTCACCAGTTACATCTACGGCGTTGTCCAAGACATCCAAATTACCACCATGTACGAGGACATCATATACCGCCGCATTCGGCAGAGCATATTGTGGAGCAAGGTTAACCGTCCATGTGATGCTGCCTTGGTTATAATCCTCTGTAGAAACAGCACCTGATTTTGTGAAATTATGCGCGCCGATGTTAACGATGGCCTCGTCCGTTACAGCTGCGGGTCTCGTACCCGCCTTCACATCGTTGTTCTGTATGCCATCTGATGTATCCAGATTCCAATTGGCACGAGGGTCGATTCTGAAACTGGAACCACTTATTACTTTGCTTTTAACAAATAAATCCACTTTACCGTTAATATTCCCAAAAGAATACACGCCGTTTGCATCTGGTGTAATGGGTGTTAATCCAGATTCGGTGCCATTCTCTTGCCATTCAGCCGATAAAAAGTCCAGCCCGGCAGGTAAAACATTGGTAATTGTAAAGTCCTTCAAACCTTTTTTGTTATATTGGTTAACCGTGACTTTCCAAAGAATGGTCTCACTCGCATGATCGTATGAGGCACTGGATTGAATCCAGTCGGGAGCAAAGGACATCTCCAGCCCAGCCTGTACCAGCATGCTATTTTCTTGTCTCAGTTCCACTTTACCAGTCATATCTCGGTAGCTACGCCCCAGATTGCTTGGTGGATTCCGATACTCATAATAATACGATTCCTTAGGAATCCAGGTTTTATATTCCACTTTTGGTTCCGGACCTGTTCCCGAAGGGAAAATGTAAGTCAGCGATCCGTCTGCTCCAACGACTGGGGTTGCGTTCTGATCGTTAACTTTGAAGGACCCCTCCACATAAATACCGCGTGAATTTCCAAAGCCTGTATTATATGCTGAAGGATTCGTATAAAATGTCTTCCCGTCTAATGGCAATTTGATCGTTTTATCAAACTGATCAGATGCAGATACGGTTGACTGCCAAGTAATCGCACCTTCAACGAATTGAGCCGGCTGAAGCCCGCGATAACTATACTGATCCCATCTGATCATTCCAGGCGAGGTTAACGTAATACCATACTCTGCTGTAACATTTGGATTCTCTAGTTGATATGTACTACCAAAGATGTTGACAGGCTTTTTATCGCCATAATCCAATCCCGTTACATCTGCATTAGCTGTCGTTTCGAAACTGAAGGTGATCCCTCGTCCAACACCATTGAAAAAGTTATCATCACCGTCAAAGACAACTCGAATGCTGTTTGGAGTAAAATAGGTCGTACCCAACTGTTTGGTGCCTGAGTCAGTCTGTGCATATAAGGGCCTCGTCGCTGTCGGAAGCACGACTTCCTTGAAGTAATCCTCTCTTTTCAGCTCAATCCAGTCACCCTTTTGGATGTATTTCTCAGGATCTGCATTCGTTGGATTGGAATCATCCCCATTGACGGGTACCTTGAGCCCTTCCGATTTGAGTGTAAATGGTTGCCGTCCCTGAATAATACCATTCAGATCAATGACCACATTCCCTTGCTTCAACTCCAGCGGAAAGGATTCATTGGATCCCATAAATACGGATGTTTTATCCATTGGGACTGCTGCAGCCATCATTATGGAATTGTCTGGTACATCGTACACTGCCTCAGATACTGAAGACGGTTTGTCCATACTCAGCGAGTCGGGCTCGCTAACCGCTCCCATTTCAGTATCGTTAGGCCCACTCTCTGCATATGCAGCAGTAGAAAACGTCACTGTCTGCAAAACAAGTATAATTGCCAGAAATAAGGACAATAACGGTTTACCTACATTGCGTCTTTGCTTCAATACGAGAATCTCCTCCATTTCTAAAATTTTTGGCGGAACCGAGAGACTTTTTCTCTCCCCCTACCTGCTTTTCTCCTTACGATAGGAAATCGATGAAAGATCTCATCAAATTTATATGGCATACCTGACCATTATAAATTAGAGGTCTAACCAAATTCTGACCACGGGTATATATGCCCTTTTAGACATGATTTGCACTGATTTGCTTCCATTTAATATGTGCTGCATTTTAGCGATAATATGGGTCACGAATCTTATGTGGAAGCAAAAAAAACGCCCTGTCTGCTGATTTAACAATCAGTAAACAAAGCGAAAATGGAGAACCGGAATATAATTTTTATTTCTAATTTCACATCATATTTAATCCCTGCACGATGTTGAATTGGTGTGCTATTCTATAAAATTTATTCAGGTATATACGGAAGATCCAGCATCTTGGGAACGTTGATCACATGTTTTTCCGTATATGTGCGGATACCCTCCGCGCCGTATTCACGTCCAATACCCGATTGCTTGAAGCCACCAAAAGGGTACCTAACATCAAGCCCCTGCACAGCAGCGGTATTGATCATCGTTGTTCCAGCTTCGAGCTCACGGGCCAGAGAGATGGCATCGTCTTCTTTTCCCCATACAGAACTCGTCAAACCATATATGCTTTCATTGTGTAATTTAACGACCTGCTCTTCATCGTCATATGGCAGAATCGGAACGGTAGGACCAAACTGTTCTTCCACCACAATCGGATCATTATAATCGCAATCTAATACAAGCGTAGGTTGCAGGTAGTAGCCTTGTTCAAACCGCTTTTGATCCAGGATTTGGCCGAGAGCAATGACCTTTGCCCCGCGCTTCTGTGCATCTTCAACCAAACCCTTCACGTACTCTCTCTGCTTCAGGTTATTGACGGGCCCAACCGTCGTATTTGGATCAAATGGATCACCAATTCGAATCCAACGATTGGCGGCCTCTATATATTTTTCCACAAATTCATTATAAATCGAACGGTGTACATATACGCGTTTGGCAATCATACAAATTTGGCCTGTCGTCAAGAAGTTAGAGATGACAATCCGGCGCATAGCTCGCTCATCATGAACATCAAAGCTTTCCAAAAAGATTGCTGCGTCATTCCCACCAAGCTCCAGTGTCATATCTTTAATCGTTTCGGAAGCGGCTTTGATAATATGCTTCGCTGTTGCTGTTCCACCTGTAAAGGCGATTTTAGTCACAAGCGGATGGCTTGTCAGTTCAACACCCACATCCGCATCACCATAAACGACATTGATTACACCAGCCGGGAACTCACTCGCAATGATCTCTGCCACCTTAGCCGCAGCCAGTGGTGCATATGGACTTGGTTTGAGCACAATCGTGTTGCCCGCAAGTAAAGCTGGAGCGATCTTGATTGTAGAGAGAGCAATCGGGTAATTCCATGGACTAATCGCTGCCACCACACCGATTGGATCATAGGATACAATCGTTTTACCATGGTCATGCTCGTGGATCTCTTCCGCCAGAACGGATTTAGCCTCATTACAAGCAAACTCCATCCACATCAGCGAAACAAAAATCTCACCATGCGCATCATACAGCGGCTTGCCGTGCTCTCTAGACAGCAATTGCACAATGTCATTCTCTGCTGCTCTAATGTTCTCTATCGCCTTGCGCATCCGAATAATGCGTTCATCGATCGAGGTCTGCTTCCATGTTTTAAAAGCTCCTGCAGCCGCTTCAATTGCCTCAACTGCTTGTTCTTTCGTCGTGACAGGGAAATAGCCTACGATTTCAGATGGATTAGCCGGATTTTCTTTTGCTAGCTGCGAAAGGGATTTTATATGTTGACCATCAATAAAGGCTTCAACTGTAACTGTCTCTTGATCTGGTTGAATCGTCATGAAATCCCCTCCGTTATTTAGATAAGATGAACTAATGATCGATTTTACACAAACCACTCCGATGACAGATTAATTCCAAACTTCCTCTGCAATTTCCCTAACATAACGAAGTTTCCGCCATTGTTGTTCTTCTGTTAAAATATTGCCTTCTTCTGTAGATGAAAAGCCGCATTGTGGACTCAAGCAAAGCTGATCAAGAGGAACATAGGTTGCCGCTTCCGCAATCCGGGCTTTGATCTGCTCTTTATTTTCTAGCTCGCCGGTTTTCGATGTAATTAAACCAAGTACGATTTTCAAATCTGTTCGATTCACATATTTTAATGGCTCGAAACTACCTGAGCGCTCATCGTCAAATTCTAAGAATAAGCCATCTACGTTCAAGCCTCCAAAAATAACCTCAGAAGCATAATCGTAACCACCCGTTGAGAAATAGTTGGATTTATAGTTACCACGACAAATATGCATTGTCACCACTAAATCTGTCGGTTTATGAGCCAAGGTTTCATTAATCATGCGCTGCATCGTTTTCAACTCTTCGGCCGGTTCCAAACCTTTAGCGCGCAGCTTATCATGACCAGCCTCTGAAAACAGATCTGCCCAAGCTGTATCATCTAATTGCAGGTAACGACATCCTGCATCATAGAAGGCTTGGATGGCTTTTTGATAGGCTGCAATTGTATCCTGAAGGAATTGCTCCCGGTCCGTATAGATGTTGGCGCCGTTTTCCAATCGATAAAGAAGCATATTCGGACTTGGAATAGTTTGTTTTGCCACGGCATCACCTGCATGCTTTTTCAAAAATTTAAAATGCTCCACAAAGGGATGTGTAGAGAAGTCAACTTTACCTACAACTCGAATTCCACCCTTGCGAGTCTGCATGTTATGGAATTGAGGTCCATCGATTTCCTCATACAGCTCTACGCCATCCAAGCCGCCCAGAAAATCAAAATGCCACCAGCTTCTGCGGAACTCACCATCCGTAATTGCGAATACACTGTTCTCCTTTTGTTTCTCAATCAATCGGATAATCTCTTGATCCTCTACAGCTTTAAGTTCCTCATATGTGATGTTGCCTGATTTATATTGTTCACGTGCCTGACTCAAGTTCGCAGGACGCAGGAAGCTTCCAACGTGATCATTACGAAATGGTATCATAGAAAAATCTCCTTCTAACTTTTAGTTTCCTGAGTATAGCATGATCGAATTGACTATATGTTATATGAAAAAAGCATGACTGGTCATAGCTTTTAGCAATAGCTAAAAGACCTCAAAAAGCAAAAATCCACAACCTCAGAGGGGTAGTGGATTTATAGAGTAGAGCGATATGCTTAATTCATCGTTCTTTAATAAAATGTACAGTTCTCAACTACTACGATTATAGCTGCTTGATAATTCCTTCCAGTTCATCGACCAAGCCTTTTGCACGTTCGAAATTGGTATCCTTCAAAGCCAACTCGATTTGCATTTCAACAGCCTTTTTCTTTTGTTCATTTTGCAGATAGTCTTTATTGAAATGACTTGCATAAATCATCTGTCTGAACTTACGCATACTCATTTTTCTAATCGTCTTGTCCTCAATGATGAGTACATAATCCATACCGTTAACGACTGAATAGAAATCATGCGAAACCATAAGGATTGCGCCCTGATATTCTTCGATGGCTTTCTCCAATGCGATCTGCGAATAGATGTCCAGATGGCTTGTCGGTTCGTCAAGCAGCAGCAAATCTGCATGAAACGCAGCAGCTTTAGCCAATTGAAGCATATTCTTTTCGCCGCCGGATAATGATTCGATCTTTTGATCCAGAATCTCACCTTCAAAGCCGTAGTTCAAAAGATAGGCTCTGATCTCATCATACGTTGCAAACCCGGCATCGATGAATTCATGGAGGATCGTATTTGTATCTTTTAGCGTTTCGCCTTGAAGCTGTGATAAATAAGCCACGTTGATATCTTCATTGATTTCAATGGATTCCTGATTGTTTTTGAAGATATCCCGGAGCAGCGTCGTTTTCCCCGTACCATTCGGGCCGATAATGGCCACTTTATCTGTCGACTTGATCTCAAAGTTCACATCACGCAAAAGCAGCTCATCAAAAGAAACGCTATAGTTATTAACCTTAATAACAATGCTGTCTTCCACTTTATGATTCAGACCAAATTGAATATTCGGCTGTTTGATATCGACAAATGGCGCTTTGATTCTGCGCGCTTCCAATCGTTCTTGAAATTTCACTCTCGCTTTTAACGCTCTTCCTCTGGAGGCTTCCGAATTAATCGTTGCGATCGCTCTGAGATTTTCGATGACACCATCGTATCTCTCGATCTCCTCCGCTTCAGCAACCGCAATCTCTTGCAGCTCAATCTTCGTCTGAAGCAATGAGAAATTGTACTCGATATATCGTCCGTCGAATTCCTGAAGTTCCATATTTTCAAGGTGGATAATTTTGTTGAAACAATGATTCAACAGATAGCGGTTATGCGTAACGACCAGAAGTATGCCTTTATGGGAGTTGATCAATTTTTTAAGCGCATTGAGGTTTTCAAAGTCCAGAAATACATCAGGTTCGTCCATGATCATCAGATCCGGACGGTGGAGCATTTCCTTCATCACTTGAATAAGCTTGAATTCCCCGCCGCTTAAGGACGATATGCTAGCATCCTTCAGCTTCATGAGATTGGCCAGACTCAGCTGTTTATGAATGGTACTTTCATAATCATCTCCGCCCATGGCATCCAGTGCGTCCATAGCTGATTGAACCTTTTCCAGCAGCGAATCCATATCCGACGCAGATTCCATTTCCGCATAGATCGCTGTGATTTCATCCTGAAGCTTGATAAACTCTTCTCCGATATATTCAAATACAGTTATATCTCTGGCGGGATCTACCTGCGAGAACTGACTCACATATCCGATTTTGCAATCAGGATCGATCTCCAGCTTCCCCTCAAACAAATGTCTGTCCGGCTCCATCAGAATTTCGATCAGCGTACTTTTGCCACTACCGCTTGTGCCGATAAAAGCACAGTGTTGGCCCTCTTCAAGCGTAAATGAAATGTTTTTATAAAGTTCCTTTTGCGGGAAAGAAAAAGATAGATGTTCAACGTTAATCATGGTGTTACCTTTCTTGGTATCTATAATGGTGATAATTGTTTGGAATTGTTGCAGAACGTAAGCTTGAGAATTCGATTCTCAGCGTAACACCGATTGAAGGCTAGTACAATTGGTTTGTATTTCTAAGGCATTCTATTTGTCAAAATAATCATCTGGCAAATCTAACTCTTTCAAGCAACCTGTAAATTTTTCTCTAAAATGATGTTGGTTCTTATATTCAGGCCACACCGCCTTGTAATAAGGCAATAACTTTTCATGAGGAATAAGTCCCCAATATGAAATTGTATTTTTCAAAGCTTCTTGTTTGTTGCTGCCGGCAAACATCTGTTCAATGACTTTCCAGCTCTCCTGCTTGTTAGGACAATTGCGTGTAGCATAGATTGCAGCAGCTTGTATATTTGAGTCGGTGTGGCACAGAAAAGGTGCAAAGTTTTGGAGTGTAATCGCGCCGGAGGATTCCAAAACATACCCCACATGACGTAACGTCTCCGCTTCGTGAACTCGGTCAAGACTTTGCAATATCAATTGTACAAATTCCGTTAAATCAACAGATTTACCATACCAGTTCAGAATGTTTAAAGCTTGTAATAACTCTTCGTTTCTTTCTGAACGCAACATTTCGAGGAGAAATCCTCTTCCCGCGTCAACAGAAGTTTTGCAAATTAACTGAATGGCTGTAGTACGATCATTTCCTCTTTGCTCCGCAACGCTGGTTAAGAAATCGATGGTTGGCTGCGAGATTTTTCTAAACTTGAACATTCCCTCAAGAGCTTTAGTTTTAATCTCTTCATCTGTAGCGTTTTGATAAACCTGCATCAACGCCTGTTCATCACCCGGCATTCGACTACCAAACCACGTGATATCATAATCCAGAATAATTTCGTCCAGCCAGCGCTCATACCAGTCCAGAAAGTGTTCTTCGTAGACAAAGAAAAAGGGATGATCCGGATGAAAATCTGAAGTGTAAACGACTTTCCCTCTATTCGTGCCTTCAAGTATGAGATACATATCGTATTCGCAGCCTTGTGTGCCAATGCACAACATACCGCCCAGCACCTGATCGCGGGCTGCTTCATATTCCAGATCGGAGATGTCCTCATCACTAATCAAGGGCTCGATAAGATGATTCCATTCCTCTTTTGTCATCTTGGGGTGCAAAACACATTTTGTAGTAAGTGCATGACTAGCCGTGTAAGAAGCTGCCTTCTCAATCGAATATATCCCGTAATACGGTCCGGCACCTCCATTTCCCACTTCCGTCAGAAACTGCGCATAAGGCTCCGGGAGTGTGACCTGGTTGTTTGCTTGCCACTGTGCAAGCTCTTTTGTGCTAAGCTTTTTATCAACCTTATACTGGTGTGAAGATGATCCAAACACCAAAAAAGCCGCATCTTTTTGCTTGGCTTGTTCGAGCTTGTATTTTATTCGATCCAGCTGCGTTTCTTTCTTCCGAAACAACATATTGAATTCCCCCAATTGGTTATAGCCGGGCTTCCTTCGTATGCTTATCCAGCAATTTCAGCAGATGTGGAAACCGGTATTCCCCATACATACTCTGTATGTGCTGGGCAGCGATGATCATGAAGTTCGATTCCTTCCCTATAAATCGTTTTAAACTGTAGATTTTTCCCATTATATCACATCGAAGATTTTGCACCGCGAGCTTACCTTATGAAGAGCAGCTAATGTTTATCTCGTCGATTAACCTCAATCGCAATGAACACCGGCAAACATATAGACCCTCGACTTCCAGTTGTTCCTACGTAGTGTTAAACTTGAACGAGAATTACCTATCTGTCCTAAAGGATACTACACAACACACTGTAAGCAGTTTATACTCCATACATAGTTAAGAAAGGAACCGCCATGAATCGTTCTCTGAAGCAACGGATGAAGTCATTGTTAGTACCTGTGATTCCCGGTGGAATCATGACGATTCTAATATTTTATTTGGATTACTTCCCATTCAAGCTTGTTGAAAAATTTATACTGCTTGCTGCCTTCGTCATTGTACCTCTCGTCATCTTGCTTTTGAAGTATGATGACAAGAATAAACAGCAGCGAACGGTCTATGCCGCTATAAAATGGCTTCAATTCCCCGCAGCGCTTCTTACGCTAATTTCGGTAATGAGCAGTACGAAGTGGGGATTAGAAGGCACGGCCATCCCAGGCATGCTTTCCCTAGGTTGGCTGCTGTTCACACTACTGCTTGGCATCTATGGCTTGACCACGATGGTGATGGCTAAAGGAAAAGCTGCGGAAATAGCCATTGGCGCGGGACTCGTTTATTTTTTTATCGGGGGCATCTGGTTTACCTTATATCAATATCAATTGGACCTCTTCAATGCTAGTGTCGCAACTCACGCGTTAAGCTCGGTTCACTTTCATTTTTCATCTGCGATCGTTCCGATTTTTATTGGTGCACTGGGACGGATCATGACGAAAAAAAGCTGGTATCCGTGGATCGTTGCTATTGATATTATCGGACCCCTAATGATTGCCATTGGTATGATTTTCTCCAAGCCAATCGAGTACGTTGGTGTCACTTTGTTCGCCTGTAATATTGTCGTTTATACAACTTATCTCCTTTCGTATTTGAGAAGAAATCCTTTACACAAGAAGGCAACCTTCTTCTTAGGTCTTTCCTGCTTAGCTTTTTATACGGTTATCGTGCTATCTATTTTGTATCCGTTACTGAAAAAAATATTTTCTTTGACCATTCTCGATTTCATTCCCATTTACGGAGCGCTGCATGCCTTTGGTTTTGTTTTATGTGGACTCATTGGTTGGGTGTACATGTTGGACTCTATTAAAAAACAACTTACCTGCGGGAATAGATGAGTGATCCTCTCTGTTGTGAGCAAAGAGTAAAATTAACATTAGCCAAATCCCGCATAAATTTTGATACCAAGACAAGTAGACGACTCCCCCCATAATGCCCTCGGAGGAAGTCGTCCTATAATAAAACCTATTTTGTAAACTTAATTGAAAATAGTAAGGTAACCTTCTAGTTTTCTACAATCTATTTATTTTTAAGACGAATCATATTAAAGACATATCTGTCGCTATCTACTGGACTACTCCACTTATTGTTTTGATAGATTTGCATTTGTGTTGATCCTGAACCATCAAGCATTATCGAATCAACTGCATTTAAGCCCATGTCATCCATAATACCTTTCATAAAGGGAACACTTCCTGATCCAGCAATGAGATAAGCATCATTATTCTTCCAAGCTAATACAGTACGTGCAATAGGTAGATAATAACCCACCTCACCCTTTATTGAGGATCCACCCCAGTTCTCTAAATTATAATCATTCCCTCCAATAATCATTTCAACTGTCCGCTTGGGATAATATTGATACACTTCATTAACATTCTTAACATAAAGATGCGTTGCACGAAGTGATCCATTCATATCTCGATAGAATACAGCCGTTTTTCTAGAGATTTCATTACCATTTACAGAAGTATTAGATAAATAGTTTTTCTTGAGTGTGCGACCCTGATAAGTTACCGATGAGTTCTCATCAACAGATGAGTATGCAATAGACGCCCCCTTTGTTGGTGGCTTTGTATAGCCATCACTTGCCTCAAAAAAGCCACCATTAACACCAACATAGCTAGTGTTTCTTACTGGACTTAATACAGTTTCCGTTTTAATGTTACTCAAAGAGGTTTTGATTACATGCTGTTCACCAATTGATGCAGGTATGTGTTTCCACGTGTAGTACTCATAATTTGCCAGATTTGATTCCTCCTAATTTATTCTCACTATGTAGGTAAAATGAGATTAAAAAAAACAACCGGATTTAAAAATAATTCCGGTTGTTTTTTAATCTTTGTTTGTTGTACGCTTCATACATAGAATTTCTATAATATAAAAAGCTATTGTTACAACAATAAAAGACCAATTATATTCTTTGAGTACCGTAGGTAGGAACATACAAATAATCGCTATGGCAACATAAATAATTGCGCGTAAAATTTGTTTAACTTCAAAAAACTCCATAAGTAAACTTGTTATTCCTAAAGATACAACAAAAGTAAAGTATAACCATAAGGTAGTTACAATAAAAATAAGGAAATTGTCCTGTTCAGAATAATTAATAGGGGAATCACCAGTCAAATTAGTCTCCGTAAAGAATAAGACGCCTGCAATAACAATGGAAATAATAAATATTGATATAAAAGGATGAATAATTATAGAAAATCGAGTTCTTTTCATTAGGATCAGCGCTCCTTATTGTAAACGATTTTTAAATTTACTATTAAAAAAACCCTTTTTCATTTAGATTTACATAAAAAATTAATCTTTAGTATAAAAAGAATACACTAATTAAATGAGCTATTCTACATCTCTGAAAGACATTCTTTATGAAATTATTATAACTTGACAATATTTATATATTGTAATAAAAAGATCAACTTTTTTAGAAATGAATTTTTATTTAAATCATACTTAAGAATACAACTTATGGAGTTATAAGATATGAATAAGGCTCAAATACACCTTTTATCCCTTCTAAGATCAAGCTTCAACGTAACAGGGAAACCTTCATTTCCTCATCATTGCAGAGACAGAAATTTAAGCGTAGGAAAAGGGGTCACCCATTCATCATCTATCGGTCACTCTGCGATTTAGGATGACATCATAACGCACTTGTACATAAAACATCTATATTCCTATCTCTCCTATTGTATATATTTTCTAGTATAATGACTTAATACAACAATATTTTAAAAAAATATCCTGCCTTCAGCTTGTAAGCAATTCTTACGACTTATATAAGGTAGGAAGAAGGAGCGTTGTTATGGAATATCATGTATCCATACATGGGAGTGATCACCACAAAGGAACAGCGGAGCAACCCCTTCGTACCATATCACGCGCTGCGGCTCATGCCATGGCTGGTGATACCGTTATTGTTCATGCGGGAGTATACAGGGAATGGGTCAACCCGGCTAATGGAGGAACAGCAGAGCATCGAATCATATATCGATCCGCAGGAGACGGGGAGGTCGTCATTACAGGAGCTGAACGGATTACCAACTGGAGTTCTGAAGGAGACAACGTTTGGAGCACAGAAGTGCTTAATTCCATCTTTTCCGTCCGTAACCCCTTTGAAGTGGAACTCAGTGGAGACTGGTTGTTTGACGGGCCCTTCCCGATTCATCTCGGCGATGTATATCTGGATGGCAAATCATTGTATGAGTGCAATAGTGTTGAAAGCGTTCTCAATCCTGAGGTTTGGTCCGAAGCCAAGTATCCCAAGGATTCATTGTTGAAATGGTATGCAGAAGTGGGTTCTACGACAACAAAAATCTGGGCTAATTTTGGCGGAAAAGACCCTCGAAAAGAAAATGTAGAAATTAACGTCCGTCCTTATTGCTTCTGGCCTGAGAAACCGGGAATCAATTTTATAACCGTAAGTGGCTTCACGCTTCGTCAAGCCTCGCCTCAATGGGCGCCGCCTACGGACTACCAAGAAGGTTTGATCGGACCTCACTGGAGCAAGGGCTGGATTATTGAAAACAATATAATCAGCGAATCTAAATGCGTTGGTATAAGCCTGGGCACCGAAATTGGTACAGGTCACAGCGAATCTTTGGAGAAGCAAAGTAAAGGCGGAACTCAACGTGAGCAGGAGGTTATTTTACGAGCATTACGCTCCGGTTGGCATAAGGATAACGTCGGCAGTCATATCGTTCGAGGTAATGTGATTCATGATTGTGAGCAGGCAGGTATTGTGGGCCATATGGGAGCTGCCTTCAGCCGCATTGTTCAGAACCGTATTTACAACATTCATCACAAACGGCTCAGACACGGTGCCGAAGTAGCGGGAATCAAGCTGCATGCGTCCCTGGATACTCAAATTAGCGAAAATACAATCTATAGCTGCTACCGTGCACTTTGGCTTGACTGGCAGGCACAGGGCACCCGTATCAGCCGTAATGTATTTTTTGACAACCTTTCTGAAGACCTCTTCGTTGAGGTTTGCCACGGTCCTTATATGGTCGATCATAATCTATTTCTCTCTCCTATGAATTTCAGAAATATGGCCCAGGGCGGGGCATTTGCTCATAATTTATTTGCAGGCAGATTTGTAGTTCGTTCCGAGATTACCCGTATCACGCCTTATCATTTCCCGCACGAGACGGCCATGGCCGGATATTCCAATATCACTGGAGGCGATGACAGGTACTACAACAATATCTTTTTGGGTGATAACGATGTGCATAAGGAACCTGTTCCTATTACCTTCTTTGAGCATCTTCCACTTAAACCAAGGGATGAGGTGGGGGAGGACGGAAAGACGGTCATGGACGGGGTTCCAGACAATTCTATTTGTTATCTGCATGCTGTGGGACTGGGCGGCTACGATCAACATCCTGATGTAAAAGATAAGAAATGGTGGGAATATACCAAAGAGGAGCTTCTTGAGCTTGGCGATGCCGCGAAGGATTTCTTTATAGGCAATGCCGTTCTTCCGGTAGCTATGGGTGGAAATGTATATCTTAACCATGCAGTTCCAAGCCGTCACGAATCAGATGCCAAGATATATACACAGAAGGGTATAAACGTTGAGATTGATGCTGCACTAGGTAGGGTCCACATTCAGATCAATGAGTCCGAATTGCTTCGAGGAACCCATACAATGTTGGTGACTACGGACCTGCTTGGAAAAACGTATCACGCCAATATGAAGTATGAGGAACCAGACAGCACTCCATATCATTTTGACTCCGACTTTTTCGGAACAAAGAGACCCGATGCGAATGTCACACCTGGTCCGTTTGAATTAACCGAAAATGGCAGGATTGATTTTAAAATTTAGTTATTATCGAGGATCCAGTCACTCTAGGTGATTGGATCTTTATTTGTGTGTAAAGCCTTTATTCCGCTAAATCGGGCTAAGTTGTCTCTGGTTCCCTAAGAGGAATACGATTCTAAACCTTATTTCTCCCCAATTCTTTTGACAAATAATGTGAGCGAGTGATAGATTCTAATTATACTAACTCTTTAATCTGGGTGGGCATATGAGAAAAAAATTACAAATTTACATTTCGTCTACTTACTATGATCTTATTGAGGAAAGACATACCGCTGTTGAAGCCGTACTTCAAGCCGGGCATATCCCTGCAGGAATCGAGCAATCTTTCAAGGAAAGTCCAATGAAAATTAGAAAGAGATGGATCGACGAGTCCGATGTATATGTTCTGATTCTCGGAGGGTTCTATGGTTTAACACTTCCTGATGAATCCAAGAGTTATATCCATTGGGAGTATGAGTATGCCGGAGAAGCGGGCAAACCTAGATTTGCTTTTGTTGTCACCGATGAAGCACTAAGACAAAAGCCATACGATTTCGCAGCAATTGAATACTATCGGGAGTTTCAAGAATTTAAGCAATCCGTCATGGAACAAATCCCGATCTATTATGTTGAGGATGTACGGCACATTAAAATGGTACTTCATGATCAATTGCCAGCGTATGCAGCGAGAGACGATTTGTATGGCTGGGTTTCTGGCAAGGATGTCCTGGACGTCCAAAAGCTGTTGGAAGAAAATGCGAGATTAAAGGCGGAGTTGGAGAAAAACAAATGAAAGAGGGGGCAAATCCTTATTAGAACGTTTCAGTTCAGGTTTACTCCCTGTTCGCCAATTGCTCCTGAGCAAGACGGATCATTTCCCTGACCATGGAACCGCCAATTTTGCCGCCGACATGGCCTGCTGATTCGGTTGTCAGTTGACCATTGTTTCCTGGGTACAGAGGCACGCCAAGCTCCTTCGCCACTTCGTATTTTACATCGTCTGGTTGATTCGGATTTACAGTATATCCTTCTCGCTTCATTACATCTGCTTTGAACGCTTGCATTCCCTGTTCGACCCCTGGCACCGCATACTTTCTCCTTTTTCTTGCCATCATAACAGCCCCCCTTGATGTTATTCCATAACATGCCCGGAAGCACAAAATTTCATCCCTATTCGCTTCAATGTATGAGTTGAATCATCATCACCTCTTGTTTCCTGATCAAAGAACGTTTGATTCATTTACTAAACACGTAGAAGCTGTTTTTGCTCTTCGCTAGAATCGCAATATCATCTGCGTATCACCTTTACGCCACGTTGCTCCATCTCCCGTCAAACTGATTCGGATTTTTGTAATATTTAGTCATAAAAAACTATATTATGCAATAAAAATCTTGACTGTTGTATGCAACTCCTATAAACTGATTCCCAAGCAGTTAATGAAATTTTTAACTTTAGTACTATTATAAGTTAATTTCAAACTGCTAGAGTTGTAGTAAAGAGAGAAATTACACAGGAAGGAGATTGGAGAAAAATGAGACAACTTACTTTAGGAAAATCAGGACCGCAGGTGAGCGCTCTATGTCTTGGTTGTCTAAACTTCGGTACGAAAGCCGACAAAAGCTTATCGTATCGACTACTGGATCAATATGTGGAGGCAGGAGGTAACTTTCTGGATACTTCCAACAATTATGCCTTTTGGAATGGAGCCGGAGTAGGCGGGCAAAGCGAGACCTTGCTGGGAGAATGGATGAAGGAGAAAAATAACCGAAATAGCATCTTTCTGGCAACCAAAGTTGGAGCGAACCCAACCATTCCCGGTGGCGGTTTTCCTGCTAAAGAGGGGTTATCCAAAAAGGCCATTCATAAAGCGGTCGATGAAAGCCTCAAGCGGCTGCAAACCGATTATATTGATTTGTATTATGCCCATATTGACGATATGGATGTCCCTCTGGAGGAAACGCTCGAGGCATTCAATCAATTAGTACAATCCGGCAAAGTAAGGGCCATCGGATGCAGTAACCACTACACCTGGCGGCTTGAAGAAGCAAGAAGTATTAGTCAATCCCACGGTTTTGCTCCCTATCAATGTATTCAGCAGAGATATAGCTATTTGCGCCCTAGACCAGGCGCAGACTTCGATGTACAGATTAGCGTTTCGGAGGAAATGCTCAAATATATTGAGACCCATGAGGAAATCGCTTTACTTGCCTATTCGCCTCTGTTGAGCGGTGCGTACAGCCGCCAGGATCGTCCGATTCCTGTGCAATATACTGGCCCAGATGCTGAGGCAAGAATTGCCGTTTTACAAGAAATCTCCAAAGAAACGGGCGCAACGCATAATCAGGTTGTCCTAGCTTGGATGCTGAATAACTCCCCGGTTACCCTGCCAGTAATTGCAGCAAGCTCAACGGAACAGCTTCAGGAGAACCTGCAGGCACTTAATGTAACGCTTACTCAGGAACAGATTAAAAGGTTAAATGAAGCAACCTATTAAAATATTAGCTGATTAAATTTGAATTGTGAGAGGTGTCCCCTATGAATAGGGAAAAAATAATCCGCTCCGTTCCCATACTGGGATCAGCTAGTGCTCCTTTGCAGAAGTCCAAGAGGATAAAGCCTCTTTTACGTTTATTGAGAGTGCACCATTGGACTAAGAATGCATTTGTTTTCTCAGGTTTACTGTTATCTTTCAACCATCTATCCATCCAAATGATCCAATTGACGCTGGTACAATTCTTGCTATTTTGCGGCATCTCCAGTTCTGTTTATATTCTGAATGATATGGTAGACATCGAGAAAGATCGACGACACCCGGTTAAGAAATTCCGTCCTTTAGCCTCAGGTGATATAAAAGTCTCTCATGCCCTAACGATTTTAATTTTATTATGTCCCTGCGTTTTAGTTCTCTCTTTCCTTGTAAACAGTATCTTCGGAGCTATTATCCTGATCTATTTCATTCTCAATGTTAGTTATTCATTTAAGCTGAAAGAGTTTGTCATTATTGATGTGCTGATCATCTCCATAGGATTCGTGCTTAGATCTTTATCTGGTTGTTTGACCACTGGCGACAAAATCCCTGTCTGGTTTTTATTAAGCGTAGCGTTTCTCACTTTATTTCTAGGGTTTAACAAGCGAAAGAAGGAAATCCTTACCTTATCAGGTCAGACACAAAATACACGCAAAATTCTTAGCGAATATTCCATTGGTCTGATTAACGAGATGCTCCCCATGCTAACCTCATGTACAGTCGTAGCCTACGCTTGTTTTTCTATTTTTGAAGCCAACTCTAGATACATGATTGCAACGCTCCCCATCGCTGTATACGGCATATTTCGATATCAGTATTTGTTGAGTAAAACAGATCTCGGAGAACGCCCTGAGATGATTGTGCTCAGAGACAGACCCATTCGTTTTGCCGTACTGCTGTGGGTCATTGTCTACATCTCTTTGCAAAGCAATCTATTCATTTAAACGTTAGGCCAAATTGAGTGTGGATAGGATAAATTAAAATGAATAAAAACCCAACTTTTCGAAAACGTATTCGTGAAAGGTCCTCGGATATTTTGAACAACCGCAATATAAGAAATTTCCTGGGCAACTTGGGGATTGTATTTATTTTTAGAATGTTATCCGCTGTATTAAATGTAGTTGGTTTAGTCATGGCCGCCAGAAAACTGGGTGTCGTTGCTCTTGGGGATATTTCCATGATCCAGAGTATTGCTTACTTTCTAATTATCCCTATGGTATTCGGAATTCATATTTCAATTATTAAGTACCTTCCAGAAAGCGATAAAGAACAGGAACGACAAATTATCGGATCAGCTGTTATTTGCAATGGGGTTCTGGCGGGCTTGTTTGTTGTCGTCTTTTTAAAACTCAGTGAAGCCTTTTCTATTATTGCTCATATTTCCGAGACGCAATGGGTTCTTAGCATCGCTTTAGCTGTGGTCATTAACTTTGCCACCATTTCCGAATCCATTCTGCGGGCAAAAAACAAATTTTTTCTGCTCAGCATCGGCAAATTGATTGGAACAGCCGTGTTTTTTGTGATCGTACTGGCAAGTTATTTCAGATCGGATAGTTTTAATTTTTTCATCCTTGCTCTTATCGTGAATTTCATCATATTCACTCTTATCGCCTGGATCTTTTCTCGGGATTTCAAGTTATCCTTTTCCCTGAAAACTGCCAAACACCTCTATCGTTACGGCGGGATCACGATGGTCAGCGTGTCTTTTTCCACAATACTGTTTTCCAGTGATTTATTTATCGTAAACTACTTTTGCTCCAGCTATGACGTGGGTATGTACTCCGTATATCAAGTGAATGTGAGAAACTTTTTTAATCTACTGTTCCATGAGGTATTTGCCATTGTATTTCTACCCGCAATTGCCCTATTGGAGAAAAGCAAGGTGTATACTCGCATTCTCAGTATGCTTACCTGGCTGCTACCTTTAGCTATCGTTGGAAATGCTCTCTTATGTATCACTCTAATTCTCTTGTATGGTAAAGACTATCCACTGAATTGGCTATATGTAGCCATTGTTTCAATCAGTACTGGCTTCCATTTTATTTATTGGATATTCCATTCCGTATTTTCGGTGGAAGGTAAAAGAGGAGCCTTATTGTGTCTGATCACGCTAGGTATTCCCCTACCGGTTCTAATCCTCATCTCTGTACTCCTCACCAAGTTCTATGGAATACTTGGAACCATGCTCGCGACTCTGGTTATTCAGTTGGTATTAATCGGAACTTTCACTTTTGTTATCAAAACCCAGTATCTAAACCGAAAAATCAAATCAGTTGCAGTGGTGGAATCCTGACCTCAGGCTCATCATTTCAGATGAAGGAGGATGGCGGCCTATGAAAGCAAGCATCATTATTCCTACCAAGGACAAGCTAACCCGGCTAAGGTTAACCTTGCAGGGGTTAGAGGGTCAGATTGATAACGAGGTGGAAGTTATTATCGTATTTGATGGGTGCCACCCGGATATGATTGCTGAGTTTCAACGAATTCAATTCTCGTATATCCCCATTTACCTAATATGTAAACAAAATGTAGGAAGAGCTGTAGCCAGGAATCTTGGAATTGAGAAAGCCACAGGAGAACTGGTCATCTTCCTCGATGATGATCGGGTTCCTGGCCCTGATTTTGTGCAAAGGCATATAGATGGGCATAACATCCCTTGTATTGTATTAGGTGAACGCAAAGATTCACTTGTCACTGAAGAGGAAATCGCACAGTTGTTTGATACCGGAACCCCTGCTGACAAGCTATCCTTTTTACAGTCCAAGGTAGTGGAACAGGGGCTAGAGAAGCAGTTGCCCATTAAACCAACAGGTAAACTCAACTGGCTGACCTTCTTTACCGGCAATGTTTCCGTTCCCAGACAAGCACTGCAAGACGCTGGGCTCTTTGATGAAAATTTTAAGGGATGGGGCCATGAGGATCTGGATTTAGGCATTCGCTTATCCCGAGAAGGGCTCGTCTTTAAAAAGGACACCAGCATCGTCAGTTATCATCTACTTCACGACAGCAACTTCAATGTTGCAGAAAGGACTAGGCAATCCTTAGTGAATTTAAGATATATGCTGAATAAATACAAATACCGCCTGCCCTTTTGGATATTGTTGATCTTTTATATTAAACAGAAGCTATTAGGATTAAGCATCCACAGGCAAGTTGTAAGAAGTAAACCGGCCAACGAACATGTGAAAGGATGATCTTACTTGGATACCTTACCTTTAGTTTCCGTGGTAATCCCTAACTACAACTATTCCAAAACGCTGCCCAAATGTCTTGATTCACTAATGAACCAATCCTATAAATCGATTGAAATCATTTTTGTTGATGATGGCAGTACTGACAACTCGGTGGAAATTGCCTCCGCCTATCCGTGCCGTATCATTCAGACGAAGAACAATGGGGTTTCCGCAGCCAGGAACACCGGAGTAGCCAATGCGCTGGGCGAAATTGTTTTTTTTCTGGACAGTGATGTAGCGCTATTTCCCGATGCCATTGAAAATACCGTTCTGGAATTCCAAAAAGATCCCTCGCTCGGTTCTGTCTGCGGTATTTACGCCAAAGAGGCACTTTTCAACGACAGTCTGGTAGAGGAATACCGAACGCTTCAAGGTTATTACTGGAGAATCAGCTCTGAAGGTTATGTGACCGCTGGTTTTTTCTCGCTGGGAGCCGTGAAGAAATCTGTCTTTAATGAGCTGGGCGGATTCTATGAGAATTTGAACAATTCCGAAGATATCGAATTCGGGCACCGTTTGAACCTGAACTATAAGCTGCTGCTGACTCGCAAAGTGATGGGCAACCACGATGATGAACATGAATTGCGCCAGTTGGCCAGAAAAATGCATGAACGAGCAAGACAGCGGGTTCCTTTTTACTTCCACCGGAAGAAGTTTACCAAAGGTTTTGAAACACCGCTGAGAGGAATCGGGATGTTATTTGTGGGAATGAGCAATGTACTATTGCCCTTCTCCTTCTTCAGTCCATTATTTTTGTTACTATTCCTTGGTTGTCTGCTATTATTTATTGTTTCTGATTTTGGACAATATACTTTCGTGCTGAAAGAAAAAGGTTTCTTCTTCACTCTTTTCTTTATAGGTACCCATTGGATCATTACAAGTGTATGCTTCTGGGGTTTCGTGAGGGGCTTTCTGGAATTTTTTACGAGCAGAAAATTCCGGCTTAAATACAAGTATGGAGAGTGATCCTATGAAACAAAAAGTGTTAATTACGGGAAACAGCGGTGTACTGGGAATCAATCTGGTCGATTATCTTCACAAACATTACAGCGATGATTATGAACTGGTTCTATTTGATATTCAGCACCCTGCTGAGCATGTTGCGGCTTTTACAACGATCACCGGAGACATTCGTGATAAAAACAAGGTACGAGAGATCATCAAAGATATAGATATAGTGCTTCATTGCGCTTCAGCCTCCCCCAGCTTCGAGGATGAGGAAATATTGGACATTATTATTAACGGTACAGATAATCTATTAGAAAATTCTTTTGAAGTGGGCAATGTACAACGATTTGTCTATATCTCTTCTACTTCTGTCTATGGAGTGGCTGATAAATCACCAATTCTGGAGACAGATAAGGTGAGCCCTTATGACCCCTACAATAAAGGTAAAATCATTGCCGAGCAGCATTGCGCAAGCTGGCGCGACCAGGGTAAATGCGTCCCGATCCTGCGTCCCAGATCATTTTTGGGTCCTCATCGTCTGGGAACCTTCGCTATTCTGTATGAGTGGGCCAGTGAAGGAAGGAACTTTCCTATGCTTGGGAATGGAAAGAACCGTTATCAATTATTGGATGTTGAAGACCTCTGCCAGGCCATATACATGGCTATGTCTGGTGACAGGGACAAAGTTAATGACCTCTTCAATATTGGAGCTGCGGAGTTCTCCTCCATTAGAGAGGACTACCAGTCTGTATTAACGGAAGCGGGCTATGGCAAACGTATTATTTGCCTCCCCGCACTCCCTATGACCATTGCCCTTTCCATTCTGGAAAAACTTAAAGTGTCCCCGTTTTACAAGCGACTGTATAAGAAACTGAACAAGCCCTATTACGTTTCTATAGATAAAGCCATCAACCAGTTAGGGTATCAACCGAAATTCTCTAACAAAGACTCCCTCATACGGAATTATTACTGGTATTTGGAGGATCGGAAGAAAAACCCGGATGCAGCCACGGGGCTTGGCAACAATACACTGTGGAAACAGGGTGCCATTAAATATGCGAAGTATTTTTTCTGAGTTTCGTTGGAAACATATTGTAGCTTTTGGCTCCATTCTCGTTGTACTTATCTGCGATAGGTTTATAGCGGGGCAGCTCCCGTGGTGGAATGTAGCTGCTAGCGTTCCACCTTTTTCTATATTACTGCTTCCCTGCTGTATTGCACTGCTAGCCATAAAGGCTAAGCGAAAGTTAATCATAATCGGCTGTTCCCTGATTGTTATGCTCTTGCTTATCCCCCGGGCGGACATTAACTTCCATGCCTTGAGGTTATCCGACACAGCCCTTGGATCAGACCAAGCTTCAATTCAAGTTATGAATTGGAATACTGAATTCTGGGATCAATCCGAGCCGCCAGGTCAGATGTATCGTTTTTTACAGGAGAGTAACCAGGACATTTATATTCTTGAAGAATATGAATATTTACAGGAAAAGCCCGTTTGGAAACCTTATTTAATTGATAAACATCAGGAGCTTCAGGCACAATTTCCCGATTATCACGTGGTAACGAAGGATCAATTCGCCATTGTTAGCAAATATCCAGTGACTCAGCAAACATTATCCCCGACCAAGCAGGTGCTTTGGCTGACCTTCTTGATTGATAACAAACCTTTTCATGTGGTGAGCGTTCATCTGGAGCCCCAGGTTGATCTGGGACACAGCATTATCTCACGAGAATTCTGGAACTTCGTCAACTTACGACACCATTCCCGGAACGAGGGGTTAGATGAAATCGAAGACTTTATCAGGCAAGCAGGGGACGAACCACTGATCGTTACTGGTGACTTCAACACGACGCTGTTGATGGGCAGCCTTGATCCGTTAAGAGACCAATTAGAGGATGCTGTCAAATATTCAAAACAGCTGTTCCCTACCACCTGGGAAACCAAGGGGTACTTCGGCTGGCGTATCGACCATTTCTTATACAACAAGCACGTGGAAATCCAGTCCTACCAGGCCGTTGCCCAATTGGAGCTATCTGACCATAAGGCCCTGAAGGTAAAGCTGCGGCTTAAGTAGCCTCAGCTGTAGAAACACTCAAAAAAAGGGATCTCGAAACAAGATTTACTGCCGTGCTTCAGTTCTTGTCTGAAAATTATCAGAAATAATTCTAGCGATCGGATGGCTTTCGCTTTCCCATAATCTGCTGAATTAAGCCGCCATAGACCGAAGTACAAAGGAGCGACTCTCCAATAACCGGAGATTCGCTCCTTTGTTAAATGCCTTACTCACACATGATTTCCAACCAAAGTCACGGAGCAGACTTTTTTACAGAAAGTGACTTAGGAAAACCAAGGATAGTGAAAAAGGACTCATCAAAAACCGTACGACCGGCCTCTAGCGATATAACATCTTCCCAACCACTGAGCAAGCTATAAGAGCCTCGACAGGTATGCTGAGCCTAATGAACCCCGCTTGCAACGGACTTAGACCTTCAACCATTTGAAGTCGTTAAGTTACTATAAACTGAACACCTAACTGTCCTAACAGACCGACTAAAGCTGTAAATCGGATTCTCGGTTGATTCGCTAGGGACATTAATATTTGAGATTATTAGGTCGCCCATTGGGAGAGCCGAACGTCGTGATCCTGAGCGTCATGCCGAGTGAGAGCAGAAAGTTCATCGTCGAGTTGGCCGAGCCATTTTACGTCCAACTCAAAGACCCTTTCCTAATGCCCAAGCAACGAATCGCCATGAACGGACATGATAAGGACTACATGGAACCGCCCTCCCATCCTGCAACTTCAAAACGATATACTAATAAACTACAATTCCATCCATTTAATACATGTTGGACGAGTTTTCGTCTTGAAAAATTCTGTGCACGCATCAGTCATTTGTTTAACTGTAATAACCATTGTACTTGCTAAAACTACTTCTGCGCCATGAACATTCTCGTAAAAGGTAACCGTTTCGTCCCTAATATTGTCATCACCGTAAGAAGCAAAAGTTCCCTTTTGTTCAGAATCTAAAAAATACAACACACAATAATCATCCCGAACAAAAGCACATAATTGAGGGACACCACTTTCTTCAAAGGTAAAAATAAACTGATTGGCATTAAATGCTGGACGATTTCGAATAAACTCAACTACCTGCGATTCTGTATTTATTACAATTTCTCCATTAAAATCATTAGCATACATTTGTAAGACCTACTTTCAGTAACATAAAAAAGGATTTTCTCACCTATACAGTTCTTGAGGTACTTAAGTTAAGAAGTGTCTGAAAGCCCTACTTATTTTTCCTCATTTCCAATTTTTCGCCCTACTTATGATACGGTTCACCGCGATTAATCTTCACTGCGCGATAAATCTGCTCCACCAGCACCAGCCGCATGAGCTGATGCGGCAGGGTCATGCGCCCGAAGCTCAAGCGCTGCTTCGCGCGGCGCAGCACCTCATCGGAGAGCCCATGGCTCCCTCCGATGACAAACACGACATGGCTCGTCCCATACGTGCCGAGCTTGTCGATCTCCGTAGCCAGCTCCTCGGAACTCCAGAGCTGGCCATCCAGTGCGAGCGCGACGACGTGCGCCTCGCTCTTCACATGCGCGAGAATGCGTTCGCCCTCGCGCTCTTTTACCGCCCGTACCTCAGCTTCGCTCAGGGTATCGGGCGCTTTCTCGTCTGCGACCTCGATCATATGAAACTTGATGTACGGGGCGAGACGCTTGGCATATTCCTGAATGCCCAGCGTTAAATATTTTTCCTTCAATTTGCCTACGCCTATAATTTGAATCAACATATGATCATTCCTCCTGAGTCGTCGTTCTTGCACACAAGCTGTCTATACACCAGATGCTTCAATTGCATCATTCATTTCCTAGCACGCGTTGCCATGTTCCATGATAATATGGTCAGCCTATACAAGAGCTGCTCCAGATTATCTCCACAGCATGCTACTTATTCCTCGTACGATATGTAAGGTTCATGAGAATCACCTTTTCTGTACCCATTTGCTTCCATCACGCGGCGCCATGCATCATGACAAGATTGCTCAACCACAACTTTTGCATTCATTAGCGTATCTTCTTTCGCAGCACCCTGGAGCATCTCCCAAACTTACCTGCAGCGAGCAGCCCCGTTTCCTCAAACTTCAATCCCCTTCATTAGCTACTTCTTTACCTCGCCACACTCCCTATTCCCGATACGTCATCAACCGCTCTCCCCGAGCATCCAGCCAAGTTGTTGCTCCAGCCCCAGCTCTCCAGATTCTAACGATTCCCACAAACCCTATTCAGCCCAAATCGCCCACATTTAAAATCTAACGATCTCAGCTGACGCTATTTCACCCAAATACAGCTTTTTATAGTCCATTTCAGACGAATTCTTCAAAATAACGCCTCTACGATTCGTTAGATTTTCAAACACACTCATTTCACCCAAATAAGGCTTCTCAGAATCGTTACAATCCACACCGTTCACAGACACCACGAATCTTCCCAAGCCATTTACACTTATGCCCCATCTGCACCCGTCAACACCTGCATCCACATCTCACCTACATCTACACCTGCACCTGCAACTACACCTGCACCTTAAGCGTCAACTCGCACTTCCGCACCCCAGTATGCTCTCTTCACTAACCCATGCTCCAGCCCACTCTCTCGCCAACACACCCCGCCACAGCCGCTCGCTCCCCACAAATGCAAAAAGAGCGCTCAACACGCTCTCTCTCCACCTTGCTGTGATGTTCATACCGGATCGAACCAAGTCTAACGCCAGAAGCACTACAGCTGCTACACCATGCACAACAACATCTTATAGCAGCATCGGATAGCACTCCCGGCGGCCTGATCTACAGTACGCTAAACGACCAGGAATTCCGCATGCTGATCGCACTCGGCGCATTTGGCAGGCGGGTCCCAATCGGCAAATTCCGTCTCCTTCAGATCCACGATATCCGGAGCGTCCTCATATTCATCTACAAACATGTCGATGGCAATGTCCACGTGTTCTTTGCATACAACGTACATCCGTCAAGCATCCTTTCTGTCACCAGCTATGTTCCCGATTCACAACCGCTTATCCTACAGGATAGCCACTTCTCAGTTCTATCACACCTGCCGCGGAAAAGAAACCCCTACATCGCTTATCTGCGCAAAAACTTGCCATTCTTGAACTGACAAGGCTCTTCCAGCTCTAGCACAACAATCTTTCCCGTATGATAAAAAAGCATTCCCTCAACTATACCTCAACTCCAGTACCCCTGCAGGAATGCCCTATCTTAACTCTTTCTCCCACCCTACTCCAACCCCGACTGTGCCTTCGTAAGCAGTTTCCCGCTTTGAAAAGCAATCACGGCATTGGCACCATTGCCACCTGTGCCTTTATAGTTATACACGACCATGTTCTCCGCTTCACTTAGCGCCTCACCTTCGCCGCCGAGAATTTCGATGACCTCTTCCACGGACATGCCAACCTCCAGCTTCTCATACTGGGCAAATGTAATCAGCACCCCATCCCCTTTTCCTGCGGAGCCGTTATTGCCTGCGCTGGCCGGTGTCTGACCGTTCACACCTTGTCCAACAGCTGCCCCAGCTGCATCAAGTTCTGTCAGTTTTTTCTCCAACGCAGCAATTTTCTGGGCCTGTTCATCACTTTTAATTCCCTGTTCGGTGAGCTTTTTCTCCAGCCCCGCGATTTTGTCCTGCAGCGCACTCGTATCTACAGGTGTGGCCGGAGTACCTTCCGATCCACATGCGGACAGGATCAGCATGGATAAGGCCAAACTGGTTCCGCCAAGTACCTTTTTCTTCAACAGATTCATCTTGAATCCCTCCATTTTCAGATTAGCCAGCCGATTCTCACGTTATACAGCTGTTATTTGAATCAACGATCTATGTAAACACATTGACAATAGTTTACCATACAGGCTAACAAATGTATCTGCGCCTTTGGCTCCGGGACTTCCTGATTAGAAGCACCCAAGCATTCAACAAAATTTACATATTAACACGCTGACAACCTCGTCTCTATCCTCAATCTCATTTTATTGTTCATCCGTTCACAACACCCTGCCTTACTGGTATGCACCCCACGCCAAACAAAGACTCGTTTCTAAAAATACACCCGTTCGCCCTCGTACCCGCCCCTGTGCAGCATCAATATAAAAAGAGTGGTCAGAATTTCTGATCACTCTCTCTATGAATAACTCTTTCCGTATTGCCTTTAACTAAATCATCGCTTCAGCCAAGCCAACACAACAGCCCATTCCACAAAGCAATGTGAGAATCACCGTCATAACCGCCTCAGAGCCTTACTCCGGCTTATCCGTCAGCTTCACGGATACTTTCTCTGCTTTACCGTCCCGATAGAACGAGACCTCTAACGTATCACCGATCTTTTTCTTATCGTACAGGAATTTTCGCAGATCAAGCGTAGAGGTAATTTTTTGCCCGTCAAATTCCGTAATGACATCATTCAGCTTCAAACCTGCCTCGGATGCCGGGCCGGAAGCCTCCAGCACAACTACACCACTGTCCACGTGCGATGGCAGCTTCAGGTCTTTACGCTGTTCATCATCCAGTGGAGCATATGGATTGCTCAGATCAACGGTGTATACCCCCAGATAAGGACGGGACACTTTGCCGTTCAGAAGCAATGAATCCACCGTTTTCATCACTTCATTCATCGGAATCGCAAAGCCCAGACCCTCAACGCCTGTATCCGAGATTTTCATCGTATTGATGCCTACGACTTTCCCGTCCAGATCAACCAAAGCTCCGCCGCTGTTGCCTTCGTTAATCGCAGCATCCGTCTGAATAACATTTTGCTCCCAGTCGTACACACCGTCCTGGTTGATCGATACGGGCAGAATACGATCCGTATAACTCACGATTCCGGAGGTCAGCGTACCGCCGAGACCCAGCGGATTACCGATAGCCAGCACCGTCTGTCCACGCTGCAGCTTGCTGGAATCACCGATTTTCGCCGCTGCACCCAGTCCTTTATCCTCTGTCGACAATACCGCGATATCGCTCACCCGGTCCTTGCCCACCAGTTTGGCTTTATGTGTTTCCCCGTCCACGGTCACGATCTCCAGATCACTGGCGCCCTCCACAACATGGTGATTGGTCATAATGTAGGCTTTGCCATCTTCTTTTTTGAAAATAACCCCGGAGCCCAGCGCGGAATCATCCATGGACAGGCTGCTGCCTGTTTTATGATTCACGATGCTGACCACCGAAGGACGCACCTCTGCTGCAGCCGTGATAATGCGGTCGTAAGGATCAGCCGCCTGTGTTGTCTGTGCCACCCCAGCGCCTTGACCGGCAGCATTGGCTAAAGGCAGCTGTGCCGAGGGCTGGCTAATAAAGCTGAACAACGTAACCGTCACGATGGAGCTGATCACCGAACTGATGACCGCCACCTTGACGGTCGAACTGATTTCCGAGCGTGACCTGCGCGGATTGCTCCAGCGATCACGAGTGCGTCGTCCGCCTCCCGGACGGATAATCTGAAGTTTGCCTTTCTGTTCAGGTTCGGCGCGTCTTGATACCTTGGTTGAATAAAAATCATCTCCAAACAATCCCATCGTGATCCTCTCCCCTTCGTTGTCACGCATCAAGACCCTGACTGCCGCCCAGTTATTACATGAAAAAAGAGAAGACTCCCCCTGTTCCCCATGCTTTTTTTGCATTTTCACAAAATGGTCCTGTACTTCGCCTCATCCCGGAATCATGCCGGGCACGAGCGTTTATATACAACAGAATGACATTCCATCCTGTATGCTCTATCAATCATGCTCTCGCATGCTGCTGCGAGATTCGAGATTCCATTTCATACGCAAAACAGCCAAAATCACAATGCTCCTTATTATACTAAACACTTTAAATCCCGAAAAGTTGCATAATTACGTAAATAAACGTAAATTCTCGCCAATAACTCACTTAACAATAAAGGTCCATAGTATTTATCACCACAAAACCGGGTTCCCTAAGCGTACTTTTTGCTAAATGATCAAACTTTTTCATTTGCCGTTCATATTTTTCATTTCCATTCATCATCAGAACAACCGTCCGAACATTACTGTTTTAGCATACACACCCTGCCCGGAGAATGTTAGCGGCAAAAAGAGGAATGTTTTCCACCAAGCCTGACTACAATAATAGTAAAAGAACAATTCAGAGCTTCATAGAACGAAGGAGGATTCCACAATGGAACGCACGCGAACACTCACTGCTATGGACGAAGTGCATATGGCGGCCAAGCTGGCCGATCTCAAAGAAGAGCATTATCGCAATACACTGGCGCTCAGCACCATCATTGAATTGCTTATAGATAAAGGCATCCTGACCCGTGAGGAAGTGGAGCGCAAAGCCGCCGAACTGGACAGCTTTATGGCTCACCCACCCTATCCCATGGTGTAGGACGATCATAATACGTATCACAGAGCTTGAACTCATGATCCCGATAAAAACAGCCCCGGCTTTCCATCGCATCACGCACCGACATTTTCGCCAAGTCCATCATATTGTGATCCCGGCTGAGATGTGCCAGATACGTGCGCTTGATGCGTCCGTTCATCAGTTCACTAAGCGCCGCACCTGCGGCTTCATTCGACAAATGCCCGATGTCACTTAGAATCCGGCGCTTGGTGTTCCACGGATACCGTCCCATGCGCAGCAATTCGACATCATGATTCGCCTCCAGCACGAGCACATCCGAGTCGGAGATCGCATCGCGAACCTTGTCACTCATATAACCGAGGTCTGTCGCCACGGACAGCTTCTCGCTTCCATCATCGAACGTGTAACCTACCGGTTCAGCCGCGTCATGCGAAATGCCGAAGGATTCCACGCGCAGCGAGCCAAAATCATGCTTTTCACCCGTTTCAAATATCCGCCGGTTCTCCTCGGGAATGGCTCCGACTGACTTTTCCAATGCCGCCCACGTATTCGTGTTTGCATAGATCGGTAAATTATATTTCCGAGATATCGCGCCTAGTCCTTTAATATGGTCCGAATGTTCATGTGTTACCAGAATGCCGTCCAGTTCCGTCCCCGAAATCTCCCGTTCCAGAAACAGTGCCTCCAGGCGCTTCGCGCTGAGACCCGCATCAATCATGAGTGAGGTGCCCCCATGCTGAATGACCGTGGCATTACCTGTCGAACCGCTGGATAACACCGTAAAATATATCCCCATAACGCATTACTCCCCTGGTTTGTCTGACTTGGGACTGAATACATCCCCGCTGATGCCCTGCACGTACAACACTTCGCCACTTTCCAGCACGAACCGCCACGCCGGCATCGCTACCTGTATATCTGAGTTGAACAACTGGCCGTAGTAGCCCAGCTGTATATCTTTCACAATTGCATCGTTTGGCAAAAAGTTTTCGATCAGCGTTCCCAGCGCCTTCGACGCCGGAAGCACCTGCTGATCACTCTCCTCGGCGGTCGTAATCCGCACAGGAGTCTGATGATATCCCGTGATTTTCTGATCGCTGTAGAACAGCTCCAGACTCACGTTAAAGAGCGGCCACTTGCCGTCCACGAGCGGGTGGAGCACAAATGCCCCATCCTCCGCCATCAGCTGGTCCAGCCGATACGTGCCGATTTGCGGAATCTCCGCCTGCAGCGCATCCGCCAGCTCGCTTGGCGAGAAAATCAGCTTGCTGTCCACCGGCTGCTCCAGCTCTACTTCAATACCCGACTTGTCCTCTTCGATAAACTCATAGGACAGCTTCGGCAGCTTCGGTGTCTCGTTTGGAATTGGTGCCAGCACCTGGATACCCTTCTCTTCCATAGCCCGCTGCGTATTATCCGCGAGCGAGGTGAAGTCCAGATTGGCCCCTGCCGTCTCCCGCGCATCCATCCAGATCTGATACCCCAGCACCAGATTCAGCAGCAGAAAAGCATAGATTAATACATTTTTCGCGCGTCCCCAATCCAGAACCTTCACCTCCTCTTTTGGTTTGATCCCTGTTCAACCAATCCACACAACGCTGCACTCCAGGCTAACGATTCGTAGGAGCCTTATTTGCCCCATTTTTCGCTCGGTTTAATTCTAGCGATTCAGAGAAGCCTTATTTCGCGATTCCTCACATGTTTTCACCGTTTTTAGCCCATTTCTACCGAAATAGCGTCACCAGGAATCGTTAGATTGCCCAACTCCCGAAAATCCGGCATTTAGCGTCTCTGTGATTCGTTAGAATTTAGCCCAGCGCGGACGAGTACCCTAGATTACTCCAACAGCCTGCAACGTCTGAAGCAGCCTCATCTACTCTTCATGTCATGCTCCTGAATAACAGCTAGGATACCGTTGTTTCCTCGCCGTTTCCGAACCGGATCACCCAGACCGGGATCAGCCGCAGGCCGTCCTCCATTGCTGATGTGCGATAGGCCGGGTACACGTCCACAACTTTGCGATTTTCGCCAGCTACCTTTCGGATCAAATTTTTGAGCTTGTCCCCGCCAGGCAGCTTGATCGACTTCTTCGTTTCCGCACCCTCGTTCAAATATTCCAAAGATCGCTCATAACTCGACACCGTCTCCTGCTGCATTTCCATATTGATCGTGCCGAAGCGAAACTGCATGGAATCCATGATTGGAAAACTGCCATAATACTGCTGGAACTGCAGCTGCGTTTTATTGTCCGTTGACCTCAGCATCATGCGGGAACGCCCTTTCCAGCCGCCATGCTGGTTTACAAAATCAACCGCCGACAGCGCATCCTTGGACGCATCACTCTGTCCCGCAGGCGGTGCCGCCGGGTCCGTATAGCTGATCCAGCGCTGAAACTGTTTCACTTGCAGACTGCGTTTGCTGTCGGTATAAATCTCTGACCCGTCCTTTTCCCGAATATTCCGGGTCATGCTTGGATCAAAGAACAAACTGCGCTGCATCTGCTCCACCGTGAACTGGCCTGTCGGCACATCGGCCTCAATTGCATCCAGTGCCTGTGCAGGAATATAATACCCGCCTTCCATCAGCGTGTACGGTGTCCAGCTCGTACCAAAATCGACATGCTGCTGCACATCCTGCACCGTCAGGTCTGCCTGCGTGGCCTCATAGACCACATCGCCCTTGGCACTGAAGAACAGCGCATGTGCCTTCGTATCATTCGGGGTTGTATATATAGCAATACGATTGATCGTCTCTCCCTGAAAAAGAGTATCCGTACCCAGACGCATCACCCGCTGCAGCAAAGCAACGGGCATGCCCTCTTTGAAGGATAACTCAAACCCCGGGCTTTCCTTGCGAATCTGATCCCAATGGACCGACTGTACATTGCGGCGCTGGAAATCCTCGAATGTCCTGCCTTTTAACCTGGAATAGATGAGCTGATAGAACGTGTTACCAGGGTAAAACACGGTATGTTTGTCCTGACCCATATGAATAATCATCTGATCCGGGAAAATTAATTCCTCAATGCTGCGCTCCTGGCCCATATTTTCCGTCTTCACATAGTTTGTTTCCGAGGTTACAATCGAATCGCCACCTCCGGGCAAACGATAGATCAGGAAGTAGCTTTGCACCAGACTGGCTACAACCAGAGCAGCGAGCACCAGAGATTTAATCCGTTCCTTCAAGGTGCTCACCCCCTTTATCACGCATTGGCAGTGTAAAAGTTACCGTTGTGCCAACGTCAACCACGGATTCCAGTGAGATGCTGCCGTCATGGGCCTTTACAATTTCCCGGGCAATGGACAGTCCGAGCCCGGTGCCGCCCATGCTGCGAGAACGTGCTTTATCTACACGATAGAAGCGCTCGAATATGCGATCCAGATCCCGCTGTGGAATACCCATGCCTGTATCCGATACGGAGATTGCCAGCGTATGCTCATCACTGCGCCGGGCAGCGATCGTAATCGTGCCGCCCTCGAGCGTATATTTCAGCGCATTGGATACGACATTATCCAGGACCTGATCAATCTGATCACGGTCCAGCGGTACGGGTGGGATATCATGTTCCACAGACAGCACAGACTGAATGTCCTTCTGATGCATCTGGAAGGAGAAACGATCGGTCACTTCCTCCAGCATCTCCAAAATATCAATCGGCTGCTTGCGCAGCAGTGCTTCCTTCGAATCCAGCCTGGACAAGTGCAGCAGGTCCGTTACCAGACGAATCATCCGTTCCGTCTCATTCTGAATGACGCCGACAAAACGTCCGGCAAGCTGCGGATCTTCCAAGGCCCCATCATCCAGCGCTTCAGCGTAACTCTTGATCGTAGTCAGCGGTGTACGCAGCTCATGTGATACATTCGCCACGAATTCACGCCGCGACGCCTCGAGCTCCTCCTGCTCCGTTACATCCTGCAGCACCGCAATGGTACCCGTGATTCCAAGCTCACGCCGATGAACGGGAGTAAACGTCATGCGAATCACCACCGGCTCCTCCTGACCTGCCGGAGCAATCTGGAGCAGCGTAGAACCAGTAAAACCGCTCGCCAGAGCTTCCGCATCCTCTGGATCAATGCCGAGCAGAACGGCGAAATGCCTGCCTTCAATGTCGGATGGGCGCATGCCAAGAATGCTGCTGGCACGGCGATTCACCAGAATCACTTTGCCGAACTCATCGGTCGCAACAACCCCATCACTCATGTTGGTCAGAATGGAGGTCAGCTTTTCCTTCTCCTCTTCGTTCTGAGAGAGTGCGTCCCGCAATCTGCTTGTCATATAATTGAACGCACGGCTAAGCTGACCAATCTCGTCTGTGCCAAATACCGGTGTCTGCTGATCAAAATTCCCCTCAGCCACCGCCGTTGCCCGCCTCGTTACTTCCTTGATCGGCTGCGTAATTGTATGAGACAGAATGACCCCCAGCACCGCGGTTAATACCAGAGCAATCAGAATGCCGGAGATGAAAATTTTGTTGATGCCCTCCATCGTCGCGTACAGCTCGTTCATCGAAGCGGCGATGTAGACCGCTCCAATGATTTTGCCTCCGGATAATACCGGCTTGGCCACAACCTTTTTGCGAACATTATCCTCATCTACGATATATTCCTCATTGTCCCGAATGCCCTGCAGCGCACGGCTGACAACGGTCTGGGTATTTTTGCGCCCGATATAGTCGGAATGTGAACTTAGCGAGGTGGTAAGCACCTTGCCGCTGGCATCCAGCACCTGAATCTCCGCACCGTTAATGTTGAACAGGTTGTTCACCAGCACCCGCAGATTCTCCGTTTTGTCCTCGCCAGCCTCCGCTTCTCCACCAGCCATCGTCTCACCTACGAGAACGGATAGCATCTCCGCCCGGGCCTGCAAATCCTCCGTGAAGTTGCTGGTAAGCGAGTTCTTCATCGCACTGACAAAATAAACGCCGATCAATTGCATCGCAATCAGAATCAGCAGCACATAGATAATAATCAATTTCGCCTGAATCGTTCGAAAGAACGAAAATCCCGCGAATCGGCCCATTATATCCCCACGCTTTTGGCACTGCGCACGAGATAACCAAGCCCCCGGCGAGTCAGAATCGTTTCCGGCTTGCTTGGATTTTCTTCAATCTTCTCCCGCAGCCTGCGGATGGTCACATCCACCGTACGTACGTCACCAAAATATTCGTATCCCCATACAGCCTGCAGCAGATGCTCCCGTGTCATCACCTTGCCGGAATGCTTGGCCATATAATATAACAGCTCATATTCCCGATGCGTCAGATCAAGCGGCTCCCCGCCCTTGTAAGCCGTATACATATCCATATCAAAAGCCAGATCAAACAGCCGCAGCACCTGTTTTCCTGATTCCTCCGGCGTTTCTACAATCGCTGTTGGCTTATGCTGTCTGCGCATCTGGGCCTTAACCCTTGCAAGCAGCTCCCTAGTACTAAAAGGTTTGGTGACATAATCATCGGCACCCAGTTCCAGACCGAGCACTTTGTCGATCTCCCCGTCTTTGGCTGTCAGCATAATAATCGGCATCTCCAGATGGGCCCGTACCTCGCGGCACACATCCATCCCGTCCTTGCCCGGAAGCATCAGATCCAGAAGCATCAGATCGGGCTTTTCGGATAACGCCAGTTCTACCGCACGAATACCATCAAATGCGCAGATAACCTCGTAACCCTCTTTTTCCAGATTAAACTTCAGAATGTCTGCGATGGGCTGCTCGTCGTCCACTACCAAAATCTTTCCCTGCATCGGCTGAATTCACCCCTATATCCTGCTTGATCCGCCCACTGGCGCTGTCTCTCTGATCTATTTTGATAGTCCATAAATCCATATCGTGTTTGTTGACTATAGTCAACGATCTATACTCTAGTTTAACATACCTGAGGCACGGTCACATCCTGCTCGGGCCCTTGGAAGCCGTTTCCTTTAAAATATTTCACACCAAAAAACAAGGCCAGCTGTACAGCCAACCTTGTTCCCATGTCAGCATCACATATGCGATGCCTTTGCTTTATAATTAATTCAGATATGTCATCGGGTTTTCGGCACTGCCGTTTTTGATAATCTCGAAATGCAGATGTGTTCCCGTGGAACGCCCTGTATTTCCCATTACACCGATGCTGTCACCTTTCTCAACCACTTGGCCAACGTTCACACCAATGCTGTCCAAGTGACCATATAGTGTTTCGTATCCGTTACGATGGTTAATAATGATGACATTACCATAACCGTTCTTCTGTCCTGCAAAAGTAACTACACCCTCATCCGCAGATTTGACATCACGGTTACCGACCAGATCGACACCTTTATGCTGACGGCCCCAACGTTGCCCATAGCTGCTGCTCATCGTTGCATTGGATACAGGCCATGCAAATTGTCCTGTGCCCTCACCAACAACCTTGGTTCCCTTGAGCACAACCTCCGTCACAGCTGTTTTGATCACTTCTTGACCCAGCCATTCTTCCCGAACCACTTCACCATTCTCTTTGGTGATGCGATACTGCATGTTTTTCAGTCCGCTTTGGCCTGGACGAACAACTTTGGTCGTTCCCGCCTTCAGCTCGGCACTTTTACGCACCTCAACCTGCGGTTTCACTTCGATCTGCTCCACCACTTGCTCCACCGATTTAACCGTAATTGCCGGCTTCGGTACAGTCAGCGTTAACTCTTGTCCGATTTGGAGAGAAGTCTCCTTGATCCCCGGGTTATTTTGGCGAATCTCTTTTTGTGTAATATCATAACGTGCCGCAATGGAAGAGATCGTATCTCCTTCATGAACGACATAAGTTACAGGCGCGTCTTTACCAACGGTTAACGCCTTAACCGCCTCCGACACATCCCATATTTTATTCGGATCAGCCTTCACCGCATCCGTAGTGACATCTTCCTTAATGTCTACCGATTTTAACGTTGTGCTTGGGCCTTTATCCTTCTTGGAAGAATTCGCCGATACCGACTTGGTCTTCAGGGAGCTTCGCACAGCCGATGCCGGTATGTATTTGCTCTGTACCTGCTGCAGAATCGCGTCTGCCGTTTCCTGATCCTTCACAATACCGATGACTTCACCGTTGACCTTGAGCTCTACACCTTTAGCATAAGCCGTTAACATTTGCCCCAGCTTATCCAAGGTTTCCTCACTGTTTACTTCCGGCTTGTAGGCTCGTACCGACTCCGTTGTAATCCCGTCTGTATTCAGCACCATCTGCGCATCCGGATATTTACCCTGATATTCTTCGGTTTTCTCGGCAAACAGCTGCTGCAGCTGTGCTTCACTCGCGATTGCACCAATCTCCTGACCTTTAACCAAGACCTTGTAATATGGCACAGTATTGGAAGCCACGTATTGTTTGGCACCGAATCCAACGGATGCGGCAATCAAAATACCACAAGCTGTTGTAATGATCCATTTACGCGGCGCCAGCATTCTTTTCTTATTTGAACTGAAGTTGGACATGCTCATGTTGTTTTTGTCTTCGGCCGTCCGGTGCTCCCCGGATTGTTCGTGTACCCGGTTTTTGCCCGGTTGGCGTATGCCTCTGAAACCTTTCATGATTCTCTCCTTTTCAGCACTTCTTTGTTCGTTTTCTGGTCAGACATCACCTGCGAATTAGTCATGCGCAAGCGAGTCCAATAATATGAGTTAATTATACGATTCTGTAAAAACAGGACTTTAGCTGTGCTTGTAAAAGTGTCAAAATTTTAACCTTTTATCACACCCGTATACTTTAACACAGGTTTTACAATCATTTCAACTCCTATCCTCACATCATAAAGCCGCGCCACGTCTCGTTTTCCTGAAATACCCATCTATTTGATCGTTTGTTCCATCACCCATTATGCCTCAACCTCGGATCTACTATGTACTTTTTGTCTCAATCTAGGACTAGGTTCTAAGACCTATGTAATCAGTTTGAAATTTTTCATGTAAACACAAAGAATCCCCCACCAGAGACACTCTGATGAGGGATCATACTACGGCTATATAAGTTGAACTAAAGATTTTACACCATCCACTCCGATGACAGAATAACCTTCCAATCGCTGTTATCCCCAGATTTTTTCGATTCCCTTCTCCAAAGGGAAAAATCCGGTGATAAAGGCGAAGCTTATGCTTCCGATGTAGCTTTCTTACAGAAAGCTTTTAGCTCCGCTTTTTCAGGTTTTTTCTGTCCTCTCCGTTCACGTGTAAATTAATAGTTTAACTATATAAATTCTATAGTTTATTATTAACCCTTAATCGCCTACAGCTTGACGGCCTCTATAATGAACCTCTTCTGCTTCATATCCCAGAATCCATGCTGCTCGATTTCCATATGAATCTGCCATAAAGGCTCGCGGAATCGCTCCGCCGTAAAGTCAGGCACCTGCCACGGAATGGTTTTCAAATAATACACCAATGCCCCGATATCATAAATGCGCTGCACAGGTGCTGCCTCCATCTGTTTCCGAATATGAAATCCGTAATCCAATAACTGCTGCACTGCGAAATCCAGTTCCCAGCCCGCATATTCCGTCGGCATAGGAACACCTAACCGATCATTGATCTCCCGGCCATCCGACCAGCCTACCTGCTGTGTCAGAAATACACCGCCTTGAGCTAATACGCGCCGCACTTCCCGTGGATCATAAGATTCATGCCGGTTAATAACAAGGTCAAACTTTCCATCTGCAAAAGGCAGCTGTGCATCATCTGTTACAGGAAACACCTTCACACCTAAAGGCTGCAATCGTTCTTGAGCAACCGCTATGTTTGGCAGATATCCTTCCGTTGCACAGGAATATGCTGGCAGAGGGGCTAAATTGCATAACAGCTCTCCACCACCTGTACCCATATCCAACAGTCGTTTCGCATTCTGTATATGCCTGCGCGCGATCGTGCCATAGGACCAAGGCAATACGCCGCTCTGCAGCCGTCCACTTCCTGTAATATAACTGAAATCCCAGCCTAAAAAGGGCTGGCTCGCTTCCGTTAATCCTGATTCGAATCGTTCCGTTATCTCTGCAAGCTTCTCAGCAGATATATTCGCTGTAATTTTCGTTGTATCCGATGAATTCATGTTCATTAGTCCTCCCGTATTCGGTATTCATGCTTTCCTTGAGGTACAAGCGTACCACCTGATCTGAAGGAGGCATGAGTGGAGGGCCACGAATCCAAAGACAAGCGATCTGCCAGGCACATTGTGACGGTTGTTATATATCGTGCTCCTTGCTCAGCTTCATATCTTTTTCCTCCTGAACATAATAATTCAATTATAGAAAAAAGATTTGGGCAAGTCTATCCAATAGATGTACGATCCTTTGCCTATTCCTTGGTCAGACTAGCTTTTACACAGGGTATATGTCTCTTAGCTGTATAACTACTTCTCTCTCCCTCTGCCTTTATTCCGATTGCAGCACTTCCATCAGGCTGTCGTACTCCTCGCTTGTCAGGTACTTGGAGATCACCTGCTCAATCTCCCGCAGCTCCTGCTCTGTCAGCCCACCCTCCATTGCACCCGAGATCTGCTGCATTTCCTTCTGCGGCAGCTTGTTCATAAGCAAAGTGAAGATACGCTCCTTTTCTGCCGCAGGCAGCTTGTTTTTAGCGCCTGTAATATCATCGGGTGACACAACAATATCATCATCGCCCTCGCCCGCTGCCGTACCTGAATTGCGGTCTGTTTGAGCTGCGCCCTCACTTGAACTCTCGGGGGTTGATTCCTTGCCTGCATCCACATCTGCAGAATCGTTCTTTGTCCCGTTGGCGTTGCCCATGACTGAGATCGAATTCTCCGGGGCCTGTTCCTCCTCCGCTCCAGCGGGCTGATCCGCAGGTGTATTCCCCGTCTTCTCTCCCTCGGTGGATGAATTGGATTTACTACCTGTTGCCCCCTGAAACATCCCCAGAAGACCCGTGGGCTGCCCTTCCCACTGTATATTAAAACTGGCAAGCAATGACTTGGCATACGATTGTACAATTAGTCCTGTCGTCAACAGGGTCAGGGAACTGACCAGCAATACGATAAGTACAATTTTGACAAACCATAACAGCAACTTCATATCTGTTTCTCTCCCTCCAACGATACTTCCCTTGATCCAGGTGGATTGTGGGATATACGATTGATATACTGTTAGCCAGTATTGACGAAAATCTCGGGATTATATCCGATACAGACACAAAAAAACCTCCAGCCACCGCTATTTCTAGCAGCAGCTGAAGGTGATGATCTCAACAGCATGTTGATTTAAACATAGATTGGCAGAACTTGATTCGTTTGCTCACGATTGCGACCTACAGAGAAAATTGCGATTGGAATACCTGTCAACTCAGCTACACGTTTCACATAGTTCTGCGTATTCGCTGGCAGATCCTCCAGCTTCTTCGCTCCCGTAATGTCCTCGCTCCAGCCTGGCATTTCTTCGTATACTGCTTCACATTCTGCCAGCATCTTCAGGCTTGCCGGATAGTGAGTGATGACTTCACCGCGGAATTTGTAGCCTGTGCAGATTTTCACTGTATCCAGACCTGTCATAACGTCCAGCGAATTCAGGGACAGACCTGTAATGCCGCTCACACGACGAGCGTGACGAACAACAACACTGTCAAACCAGCCTACACGGCGCGGACGTCCAGTTACGGTTCCGTACTCATGACCTGTCTCACGAATCTGGTCCCCAATCGCATCATGCAATTCTGTAGGGAACGGGCCGTCACCTACACGTGTTGTATATGCTTTGGCTACGCCAATGACTTGCTGAATACGCGCCGGACCAACGCCGGAACCGATACATACGCCGCCTGCAGACGGGTTGGATGAAGTCACATAAGGATACGTACCTTGGTCAAGGTCCAGCATTACACCTTGTGCGCCTTCAAACAATACCTTTTTGTTCTCATCAATGGAATCGTTCAGTACCACAGATGTATCCCGTACGTAAGGACGAAGAATCTCTGCATAGCCGAGGTAATCCTTCAGAATTTCTTCAACATCTACCGGCGTACCGTTGTACACTTGCTCGATAACACGATTTTTTTCTTTTACCAGATGACGCAGCTTCAGTTCGAATTCTTCTGCATCCATCAGGTCCACCATACGAATACCGATCCGCGCGGATTTGTCCATGTAACAAGGGCCAATCCCTTTACCTGTTGTACCGATTTTGTTCGGGCCTTTGCTCTCTTCCTCCAGTGCATCCAGAACCATGTGGTAAGGCAGGATGATATGCGCGCGTTCACTGATGGACAGGTTTTTCGTTGTAAAGCCATTATCATGAATATAATTAATTTCTTCAATAAGTGCCTTCGGGTTGATAACCATACCGTTACCAATCACACATGCTTTGTCTGTGTAAAAGATACCCGATGGAATCATCGTCAATTTATATTTTTTGTTGTCGATCAGGATTGTATGGCCCGCATTGTTACCGCCTTGATAACGAGCGACCACATCAGCGCTTTCAGCCAAATAATCCGTGATTTTACCTTTTCCTTCGTCTCCCCATTGCGTTCCCACTACAACTACCGTTGACATAGTTAACATACCTCCGTGGGTGCCTTGCGCACCTTTGTATTGGTCTGTCCGTCCTCTATCCCGGCAGGCATGTTACGCAATAAACCGACTGAGAAGCGTGCTAACGGACAGTAAAAATGTCCTTCCTTTACATTGAAGGGAAGGTTTGCACTGCTTTAACGCAGCAGTATTAGTGTAACAGTCCGCTTTTTCAAAGTCAAATGAAATGGCGAACAATTATATATGGCACTTGCTTAATGTTCGGAATTATGACCGTATTTCACAGTAAAAAACCGATGAATACAGTCTTGTTCACCTTGACTGTATTCATCGGTACTTTTACATTTGCTATTCATTCACGCTATATATGGTATAAATCCTGGTATTCAACCGTGATATTCTCCTATTACTGGGTTGTACCGGATAGCCTGTGTACCCCTGTTCAGCGTAATCACAGTCTATCCTTTACATCGCGAAGGCGTCATTATGTGCCCGCTCGTAATTGACGAATTTATTAAAGTTTTTGAGGAAGACCAGTTCCACCGTGCCTACCGGACCGTTACGCTGTTTGGCAATAATGATCTCGATAATATTTTTTTTCTCGGTTTCCTGGTTGTAATAGTCATCCCGGTACAGGAAGGCTACGATATCAGCATCTTGCTCGATCGAACCCGATTCCCGCAAGTCACTCATCATTGGACGTTTATCCTGACGCTGCTCTACACCCCGGCTGAGCTGGGACAGCGCGATAACGGGAACTTCCAGCTCCCGGCCAATCTGCTTCAGTGTACGTGAAATCTCGGATACCTCTTGCTGACGGTTCTCCCCGGCTTTGCCCCGTCCACTGATCAGTTGCAGGTAGTCGATCAAGATCATGCCAAGACCCTTTTCTTTCTTGAGACGACGGCATTTGGCACGAATATCGGCTACCGTAATACCTGGCGTATCATCAATGAAAATGTTGGCCTCGTTCAGAGCTGCAATTCCCATCGTCAGCTTCTGCCAATCCTCATCACCCTTGAATTCCCCTGTACGAAGAACTCCTGCGTCCAGATTGGCTTCCGCACAGATCATCCGTTGTACGAGCTGTGCAGCTGACATCTCCAGACTGAAGATAGCTACGGTTTCTTGCGCCCGAATGCCTACATTCTGAGCGATATTCAAAGCAAAGGCTGTTTTACCTACGGATGGACGCGCCGCGACAATAATCAAGTCACTGCGCTGAAATCCTGCTGTCATCTTGTCCAGATCGATGAAGCCCGATGGAATCCCGGTTGTCGTTCCACGGTTCTGATGCAGCGTTTCAACTTTATCGAAAACTTCCATCAGCACGTCCTGAATAGCAATAAAACCACTGCTGGAACGTCTGTTGGAAATTTCAAGAATGCGGCGCTCCGCCTCACCAAGCATAGCTGCTACATCTTCTCCGCCTGTGTACCCTTCACTCACAATCTGTGTTGCAGTACGAATCAAACGACGCAGCATCGATTTCTCCTCGATAATCTGCGCATAATAATCCACGTTGGCTGCCGTAGGCACACCGTGAGCGAGCTTGGCCAGGTAACTGACACCGCCAATGTCCTCCAGCTCGCCTTTATCCTTCAGACGTGAAGTCAGCGTAACAAGGTCAATCGGTTGATTTTCCTCACCCAGCTGAATCATCGCTTCATAGATCAATTGATGGGGCTTGTCGTAGAAATCCTCGGTTTGCACCCGTTCCATCGCTGTAATCAGAGCTTCGCCCTGAAGCAGGATTGCACCCAGCACAGCCTGTTCGGCCTCCAGGTTCTGCGGGGGAATCCGGTCGAATAACATTTCGCCGCCCATTTTACTCCTCCGTTACCTGAACCTTTAAGGTTGCCTTCACTTCAGGATGAACCTTAACGGTCACTTGTGTTACACCAAGCGTACGAATCGGCTCTTCCAGCTCAATTTTACGTTTATCCACTTTCAGGCCTTTTTTGGATAAAGCTTCTGCGATCTGTTTGCTCGTAATTGCGCCGAACAGACGACCACCCTCACCAGCTTTTGCTTTTAGCTCCGTCACTTCTGCTTCCAGCTTCTTCGCCAGAACCTCTGCTTCGGCTTTTTCTTCCTGTTTGCGTCTTTCTTCCGCAGCATTCTGGTTATCCAGTGTTTTCATGTTACCTTCAGTAGCCAGACGTACAATTCCCCGTGGCAGCAGGAAGTTCTGTGCGTATCCTTCAGATACTTCCTTCACTTGCCCTTTCTTGCCTTGACCCTTCATATCTTTTATAAAAATGACTTTCATTCGAACAACCCCTCTTCCTTTTCGATTTCAGCCAGGACGTTCATCAGCCGTTTCTCCGCTTCTCCCAGCGTTCCTTCAAGCTGCACAGCCGCATTGGTCAAATGGCCGCCGCCGCCAAGCCGTTCCATAACCACTTGAACGTTCATACGGCCCAGTGACCTCGCACTGATGCCAATCAGTCCATCCGGACGCTCACTTATAACAAATGATGCGACTACGTCCTTCATATTAAGCAATGTGTCCGCCACCTGGGCGATCATCATCTGTGAAATTTTGTTGCCAGGTCTAGTGACCGCTAGCGCAATATTCCCATATACCATTTTAGCATGCTTTATGATTTCTGCCTTAGCAATATATTCTGACAGATCCTCTTTCATCAGCTTCTGCACCATAATTGTGTCTGCACCGCTGCGACGAAGGAAACCCGCGGCTTCAAAAGTCCGGGAGCCTGTGTGCAGTGCAAAATGCTTTGTATCAAGCGTTATGCCGGCCAGAAGGGCTGTTGCTTCAAGTGGAGTAAACTGCACCTTCTCATGAATATACTGAAGAAGCTCGGTTACAAGTTCCGCCGCGGATGAAGCATATGGCTCCAAATAGATCAGTACCGCATCATTAATAAACTCTTCCCCCCGGCGATGATGATCCACCACCACGACACGCGTTGCAGTCTGGACCAGTTTGGGCTCCATCGTCATGGAGGCCTTATGGGTATCTACAACAACTAATAGCGTGTGCTCCGTCATCAGCTGGGTGGCCTGCTCCGGTGAGACAATTGCTTTAGACAGCTTCTCATCCTTGTTCACCTGCTCCATCAGCCGTTCAATGGAGGGATTCACGCCATCCAGCACGATCCGGGCCTCAACGTTATACAGACTTGCAGCCTTCCATACCCCGATGGATGCGCCAATGGCGTCCATATCCGGCATCTTGTGCCCCATGATCAGCACGCGGTCGCTTTCCTGCATCAGGTCACGCAGCGCATGAGCAATTACCCTCGCTCTGACCCGGGTACGTTTCTCCACTGCATTTGATTTTCCGCCGTAAAAAGATAAACGCTGCCCCGCCTTCACAGCCGCCTGATCGCCACCTCGCCCAAGGGCCATATCCAGACTGGACTGCGCAAGCTCTCCCAGCTCACTGATGCTGTCCGAGCCAAATGCAAGTCCAACGCTGAGCGTCATCGGCACCTTCAGATCAGCTGTCATCTCCCGAACCTCATCCAGAATGACAAACCTGCTCTGCTCCAGCTCCTGCAGAGATTTATGATTGAGCATCATCAGATAACGATCTGATGAAAGGCGGCGAAGATATACTTCGTACCGCTTCGCCCAAGCTGTTATCTCGCTGGTGACTCTGGCAATGAGAGCTGTACGCTGCTGATCATCCATGCCCTGAGCAGCCTCGTCCAGATTGTCCAGAATAAGAATACCCAGCGCAATACGTTCATTCTCATATTTATCCCGAAGGATAGCCAGTTCTGTAATCTCGTACACATACACGTACCGCTCCTGCGGGTTATGAATTACACCGTAATAGCGATCATCCAGCTGGAATTCATCATGAAACTCCTTGGATGAAGGCTCTTTTGATGCTTCCTTCTTCTCCTTCGGTTGAGGGAGATTCGGAAACAGATTAGGCATAGAGCTGCCCACCAATGTTTTCTCATGAAACATCTCTGCAACAAAGCGGTTATGCCACTCTACCGTACGATCCTCGCTATACAGCACAATTCCGAACGGAAGCATGCTAACCGCCTCGCCCTCCATTCGTTTAATACGAATGGTCAGGCCGTTAATATAATCGTTCAGTTCCCGGCGGAATGCCATTTCTGCCTTAATCATGACGATTCCCAGCACCGAAGCCAGTATCAGACTAATCAAACCAAGCGTCCAGTTATAGATCGTAACGAACATCACAAGCAGCAGCAGCAGTATGAACGCCCATACGGTATAATAGCCGTGCCAGCGTTTCTTTAGAAATTTAGGCATGACTCATCACCCTATCGTTTTGATTTCGATATTGCCTCACGGAGCGGAAACGCCAGATCAATAATTCCGACAATGCGAAGCGGACCAATGAAGAAGACCGCTGCTCCCAGTAAATACGGAATAACCGGGTTCCATCTTTTCAGATGTGAGAGGAAGAAGAAAAAGCCGATCGCCTGAATCATAAAGCCAAGGTTGATGAGCGGTGACATATTCATCGCTATCATCTTCCAATACGTTCCATCACTTTGTCTGGAGATTACTTCGATAATCAGTGCCAGGAAGTAATACCAGATCAACGAACGTGGCATACGCCACTCTCTTGCGGGTGGAAGCTTGGGCACATTCATGCCCATCACGTTAAGAACAGGACGCGCAATAACATGTGTTATAAAGGCCATGACCATCGAGGTCACCACTAATGCAAATGGAATCATTAACTGTGTCTGCTTGGCCACATCTTCTGTCATCTCGGGTGTCCACACAAATCCATTAATCATCTGACTGGATGAATTGGTAAGCGGTTCAATCGTGAGCTGTACCACATCTTTAATGTACGTAGACAGGTCGAACTGGAATATGAGACTGCCGATCAATAACAACAGCAGATACTCTGCCAGCATCGTACCGCCACCAGCCATTAAAGTGAACAGCGCTGACTTTTGCTTCTTATACGCATTGCCCATGGCGATTGCCGGAAGTATAAAGACCAACATAAATAACAGATAAATCGGATGCACCACTACCAATACAATAGCAACGGGCAGGAGATGCCATATAAACGATTTTACAGATAATGAAGCATACAAAATAACTCCTGGAATGATCATGAAGAAAATGGAGAGCACCGATAACGGAGTAAGCAGCGATAGCAGCAAAAGCAACATTGCCGCACTCCAGACAGCTGTTTTAAAGCTAAATTTCAACAAATTCACCTCTTACGCATATGATCTTCGAGCGCGGAAATATCCTGATACCAGTCTTCAAGCTGGTGACCTTCCTGTTTATGCTTTTTCAACTTCTCAACAAGCAGTGCATCCAGGTCTTTAAACGGAATACCGAGCCTTCGGCCCAATATGTAGCTGCTCATCATCAAGCTGGCAAGACTATCTCCGATTCGAATCGTGCTGCCTTCCCACAATGCTTTGAATAATCGGGATACCTGATCAAGTACTTCGGTTTTTAGCCATTCAATCACTTTAGCCCTTTTGGCTACATCCAGTTCTTTAGGCATTTGGCGAAAGTCACTCTCCCCGAAAAAGCTTTATTCTCGATTATAGCATAAAAAGGGGGCCCGCAAAATTACCCCAAAAAGCGGAGAAATTCTCCAAAACTCAATGTCAGGTACGATGCGGAGCCCCGTACATCTTATTCATATATATTAGTAATAATCGCTGTGATTATCCCTACGGGCCCATTCTTTTTGAAAAGAATCCAACTTATTTAGCCTTAACGGACTCCTTGGCCACAATACCTTCACAATATTCGATAATCTGACTACGTCTCACAATCCCGATAAAACGCTCCATATCATCCACGACCGGCACAAAGTTCTGTACTTTGGCCAGATTAATCAGATCCTCCATATTTGCATCAATGGACACCGGCTTTATATCAAGCCTTAGCGGAACGTCTTTGAGCAAAAACTTTGAAGCGTTTTCAAAGGTTATCTTTCCCTCGGCATTTTTCATATACCACAGAAGATCACCTTCCGTAACCGTACCAATATACTTGCCTTCCTTATTTAAAATAGGCACTGCTGTGAATCGATGATATTCCATCCGTTCCAGCGTTTGCCGCAGCGTAGAGTCCGACGTCACACATGTAACCTCTTGTTTGGGTAGCAAAAAAAATGCGATGTTCATACCCCTGCGTATCCTCCTTGTGTATTTCTCGTTCAACTGGCTCGCTCAACTTATATTATACGTTATAGAACGACAGATGTTCCAAAAGGATGGAAATCTAACATATTGAAGCGCCCCACACAAAGAAAAAAACAGCAGCCCGCTCGTTAAACGTACTGCTGATTGCTGTGCAAGATACACCCTCTGTATGGAATTCATTATTCGATCTTCTGCCGGTCGGGAATCATGACTTCACCGGCTGGGGTCGATTGATCCATCCAGTTTTTAATCAGCTCTTTGGCATATTGAACATCTTTCTCATCAGCACGACCATAATAAATACCGTTTTTACGCATACCTTCGCTCAAAATCGTGAAGCTGGAAACCTGCGGTTTATCCTGTGTCAGCACCTGCTTCGCCAGATCAATAATAAAGGTTGGCTGCATGTCCGTCTGGAAATTATCACCCATGATCTGGAACAGCTCAGGGATCTTTGCAATCTGGCTCAGATTCAACATTTTGTTTGCAAAAGCATTCAGGAAAATTTGCTGCCGATTCGTACGGTTAAAATCACTGTCTTCACGGTATCTCACATAATAAAGGGCTTCCTGACCGTCATAGATCGGTTTGCCGCCTTTAATTGTGAACTGCTCATGATTCGGATCTTTGTTCACGATATCCTGATCAATGGGCAGTGAAATACCACCGAGTGCATCGACAACCTTTTTGATTCCCTGAAAATTGATCGTTGCATAGTAACCTACATCTGCATCAAGGAACTTTTCCACCGTATTGATGGACATATTCTCCCCACCGAAGGCGTAAGCATGCGCGATTTTGTCGTAATCATCCGTCCCGTCCTTGTCTGCATCCCTTCCAACAATCTGAACATAGGTGTCGCGAGGAATGGATACCAGCAGCACTCGAGACTCCTTAGGCCTTACAACGGCGTAGATGACTGCGTCGGAACGTCCACGGGACTTCTCATAGTCACGTTTATCCGAGCCCAGAAGTAATACAGAGAATGGCTCTTTGCGATACACTGTTGGATCCGGTGTATTATTGCCTTCCTGTGGCACGTAAGAATGGGTCAGTTGTGCTTCTACCGTGTCCGCAAGGAACAGATCAAATGCAGCAACCGCGAGCTGCTGACGAAATACATAACCGCCAATGAGCAAAACAACAAGTGAAATCAGTGTTATATATAGGCCTTTGCGACTTTTCTTCTTCTTTTCTTTAGTTCTGCTTTTCATTCATCGATTCCTTCTTCACTCTCAAAATTGAAAATCATTACTACACATTAAACGTTCAATACGTCTGGTGACACGCAGTTCTCCGAACTTTTCTATCTTTCGCCCCGGAGCAGTGCTGATGCTCGTTCTATTGTAATCATTCCTGCACAATGAAAAGTTACAATCGGGTTAAATTAAAAAGAACAGCACTCCCCTTTTCGGTTACAAAAGGTTCAACTGTTCTTCTTTATGCTTCATAGCTTTCTCTTCATTTACAAAGATTGCAAAGGCTCATTTTTCATCTGCCGCTTCTCTTTCTGACGAAGATGTCCGGTAACAAGAGCTACAACCAAGGTAAGCACGCTAAAAATAACTGCAGACCAGAATAGCCCGTTGTACCCCTGGCCTGTCGTTTGATGTACTGCCTGAAGAAGTGCTTCCCTTATATTGGCATCTGGAATCCTGGATAATCCAGTCATCAGGCTGGAAACGTCATTTTCCGATGCCCCGCCTGAAGCATATTGCTCCAGCATGGCTGGTGGAACCTCGATGCCTCTTGATGCAAGACCAGCTTGAATATTAGAACCGAGATTGGAGAACGAACGTGCCAGAAATCCGGCGAAAATCGTTGGCGCAATCGCCATCGCCATCTGGCGGAACAGAGAGCTTGTAGCCACCGCAATGCCTTTGTTGTTTTCGCCCGCCTGTTCCGTAACAAGAACATTGACCGGCGCACCCAGCATCATACCGAAACCAATCCCGACAAGGGTGCTCGCAATAACAAACTGCCATATATGCTCTACCCACAGCGGAAACAACAGAAAACCGATCGCAGAAAGTAGTCCTGCTGCGGATAACGTCCATATTGGGCCTTTGCGGTCCACAAGGTAGCCACCGCCTCCAGCTCCAATCCCCGAAGCCAAAGCAAGAGGGGTAAACCAGTACCCGGAAGCCGTGCTGGATACGCCCAGATATTGCTCTACAAAACCTGGAATGAAAATAACCGAGGCCAGAATGGCTCCCGAGAAAAAAGCAATAAGCAACGTCCAGCGAAAGGACGCAATGCCAAGCAGTTGTGTGGAAACGACCGGTTCACGGTCTGATCCCTCCAGCCTTTTTTCCATATAATAAAAAACAACCAATACGACCACTCCGGCCAAAAAGAAGCCATAGAACATTGGCGAAGCCATGCTTTGAAGCATGTTCACGCCGTTCAGATTACTGAAGCTGTACATCAGACTCAGCACGCCCAGGCTCAAGACTGCAATACCGCTCCAATCGACAGCTGCACGGCTCAGCTCCTGCTCCTCCTGAATATATTTGAATCCAGCAAGGAACAGCAATATAGCAATCGGTACGTTAATGAGGAACAACCAGTGCCAATTCCCGGTTACATCAAGAATAAACGCGCCGATGTTCGGCCCGAGGATCGCTGCGATACCGTTCATACCTCCGAGAAGCCCAAGTGCAGTTCCTTGTCGCTGGGCCGGAAATTTACTAAGCACATAGGAGCTGGCAATGATGAATATCCCGCCGCCGCCAAGTGCCTGAATGACCCGGGCAATCAGGAAAAAGGTAAACGAAGTGCTCAATGCGACAAGAAGCGATCCGATACCGAATAAAGCAACCTCAATCAGAAACAGCTTCTTACGCCCGAATCGATCCGACAGCTTGCCCGCTATCGGTACGCTGATCGCAAGCCCTAGTGTGTAAAGTGTAATCGTCCAGGCTCCCCATGTAGGCGAGACGCCAAACGAAGCATTCAACGTGGTTAGCGACGAAGTAATAATTCCGTTATCGAGTGCCGCCATAAATACACCCACTGCAAACAGAATCAACGGCCATTTCATTTCTTTTTGCATCCTTTGGTTACCTCCCGTTCTGATCTTTTGTTCTGCCTTCGTACCAACCGAATAATACTTATATATAAACTGGAATGAACATTAATGACTCATTGGTCATTTTAAAATAAACCTTATCCTTATGTCAATTCATGAATATCGTAGCCAAATATATTTATAAAAAAAGCTGCACCCCGATTCACATCGAATCAGAGTACAGCCTCACCCTTGTTTCACCTTTTGTATTAGGAAGTAAACCCGGGTCATGGATACTTACTTCTTTAAAACCTTTCCTTTACCGGCTACTGCATTAGATGGCGGTTCAGAAATTTCTCCATAGCACGGTACAGATCAAGCTGATTCTCCACATTAGCAAAGCCATGCCCTTCATTTGTTTTTAACATATAAGGCACATCAACCCCGCGTTTGCGCAACGCTTCCACAATCTGATCGGACTCCGCCTGTTTGACACGGGGATCATTCGCACCTTGAGCAACAAACAGCGGTGCCTTCATCTGATCCACATGGAATAGTGGTGAGATCGCTGTGAGCAGCTCTTTATCTTTCACCGGATCACCTACACGCTCATAAAACATGTTACGCCCGGACTCCCAATAAGGGGGCAACGAGTCAAGCAGTGTAAAGATATTGGATGGACCTACATAACTGATCCCGGCAGCATAGACGTCAGGGGTGAAGGCCAAGCCTGCCAGTGCCGCATATCCTCCGTACGATCCACCGTAGATCGCTACTCGCTTCGGATCAACCGTACCCTCTTTGACCAGCCAGTTTACACCATCCGTAAGGTCATCCTGCATCGCTTTGCCCCACTGTTTGTTGCCTGCATCCAAAAACTTCTTGCCATATCCGGTAGAGCCACGGAAGTTTACCTGAAGCACCGCATACCCGCGACTTGCCAGGAACTGCACCTGCGGACTATACCCCCATGAATCCCGAGCCCAAGGCCCTCCATGCGGGATAACGACGAGCGGAAGCTCAGAAGCCTGTGCTTCCGGTGGAAGCGTGAGATACCCATGGAGATCCAGACCGTCACGAGATTTATACGTAACAGGCTTCATATCTGCCATTTTCGATTCATCAATCCATGGAGCTGTGTCTGCCAGTTTATCCAGCTTGCCTGTCTTTGAATCATAAAAATAATACGTGCCCATCGCCTTGTCATTATAGGAGATGAACAATACCTGTCCATCATTGCTTGTGTTTAAAATGTTAACCTCTTTGCCTGGAACCTTGGCCTTGATATCCTGCACTAATGTCTTAAATGTATCATCAAAGAACTCATAATTCATTTTGTCCGTCTCATATACTGCGGCAAGAATCTTGCCTTTTTCCTTGGAAGGAACAATATTGGTCACATCCACATCTTTATTTTCATAAAGAGTTTTGTTCACCTTTTTTGTTGCCGGGCTATATTCCACGATAGCCATCTTGTCCTGATCGATATTGGATACCGCATACAGGTTTTTATTGTCGCTTGTGAACATGAACGGAGCAAAGGTATCTCCCAGCTTCGTTGTGAGCAGAGGCTGGAACGGCTGGTTCTCGGTTTCACGATACATCAGGGAAGATACATTGCCATCACTCGATATGGCTACACGAATTTTGCCTTCATTATCCGTCATCCAGTCTGAAATATCGCCCGGATTCTCGGCAGCGAGCACTGCTTCTCCTGTATTAATATTAATCCGGTATACATCGAAAATTCTCGGATCACGCTTGTTCATACCCACCAAAATCTCATCAGGTATATTCTCCAAAGAATCGATCAGCACCGCTCTTGTGTTTGAATATGGCGTCAGATCCTTGCTTTCTTTTCCAGTAATATCCGTCACATACAGGTGATAGTTCTCATCTCCAGCAGCATCTTTGAAATAAAGAAGCTTCTCATTGGTTGCCCATGCGAATCCGGCAATACTGCGGTCCGTTTCACTAGTAATCCGTACAGGCTTATCCTGTCCGTTCCCTTTAACGACAATATTCATCCGATTGTTCCACGGTTCCATGTAAGCCAGATTTTTTCCATCAGGCGACATTTGGAAACCTGCCTGAGCTGGCTGTTTGAAGAAGTCCTCCAGAGGTGTGAGCCCTTCTTTCTTCACATCAAGTCCGAGCGCAAGATACAGAGCATTCGCAAATTCGCCATGCGTTACAGCCTGTTTGGCGTTAAATGTGCTACCCTCGATAATAAAATGCTGTTTCATCCGAATGGCATCTGTCGCATGTACGGCCGGAATCTGATCTGCATCGCTGTAAACGACCTGTATACCGTTATCCTTCAGTTCAAAAGCTCTGGTGAACAAGGATGCCATCTGTGCTCGTGTCAGCGGAGCGGCCGGTGCGTATCCCTTCACCTTACCTTGAATTAGACCACCTTGCTTCAGTGCATAAATTGCTGGAGCAGCCACATCATTCGATTGTACATCTGCAAATCCTGTAAGCGATGCTGGCGTATCCAATTCAAGTACACGCTGCAGGATGATTGCTGCTTCTGCACGTGTAATTGGCGCTGCACTGTCACTCATTCCATCCGTGGTGCCATCTATGTATCCCAGTTGCTGAAGAGTCTGTGTTGCCTTGGAAACGATAGATTCCGAGACAGCCGCCGTAGGCTTGACAGCCTCTGCCGCTTGCACCGCAGGCTGAATTAAGGCGATGGACATCGCCATCGACAGCGTCAGTGCATATACTTTTTTGCTAAACCTGTTCAAATAATTACCCCCTTAGAATTGAAATATAATATTGTCATGGAATAAATCACACCTAATTTTACCATGTTTAACTATTTGATAACAATGTTTCCTTCTCTTAACATCTAACATCGTTAGTTGACTTTTGTACTTGAGAAACCGTAATTTAGCAGCTTACGCGTCTCAACAAACCGCGCTTCCCGTGTATCAGTTCCAAAAACAACTGATATTAGCCGCTTGCCATCCCGCTCAGCCGTTCCTACGAAATGATATCCACTATCCTTATCGTAACCGGTCTTCAAACCATCATTCCCATCATAGGCATACACTCCGCCGATTGAAGATAACATCCAGTTGGTATTGCTCATATAGATGCCTTTCTGATGCATGGATACCTGCATTTGACTGGAGACTTTAAGAATCTCGGGATGATGATTAAGCAAATATTTTGCCAGCTTACAAGCATCTATGGCAGTCATTAACGTTTGTCCCTGTACATCCTGCGGACGATTGGGACCCAGCATAGCTTCACTTAAACCGGTGGAGTTGGTAAAGTGAGTATCTCCTGATAATCCGATCTCTGCGGCCCTCTGATTCATGCGCTGTACAAACTGATGCTCTGAGCCGCTAATATGCTCTGCCAGTGCAACAGCTGCGTCATTGGCAGAATAGACGGTAACGACCTGAAACAGCTCCTGAACGGTGAAGCGATCTCCCTGTTTCAGCGCAAGCTGATTACCACCAACCGAACTGGCGTATCGGCTGACATTCACCGGATCATCCCAGCGAATATCTCCATTTGCCACCGATTCCATAATAAGCAGCTCCGTCATGAGCTTGCTGACACCAGCTGGTGCAATCTCCTCGGAGCCGTTGTAGTTCATCAGAATCTGTTCTGAATTCATGTCCATCAGGACAGCAGATTCTGCCTTGATGCCAGGCTTGCCCACCAGCATGTCCGGTTTTACGCCCAAATATATAATAATGAGTAAACTGAACAGCATTCCTGCCCGTTTCCACCATTTTTTCATCGTATTATCACCTCTTACTTATATAGACGAAGCAAAGAGGCATTTTGTCTGCACTTTTTTGAAAAAAAGTTAAATTTTTTTTATTTTTTGGTTACAAAAAAAACATGGACCCCAAACACCCCATGCCAGAGTGTCGGAATCCATGTTTTTCAACAGTTACAATTACTCAGCTACGACTGGTTTATCTGCGTTTACAGCCAGGTCATTCAGGTAAATACCTGTTCCATCACCAATCGCATAATTCATTACACGTTTGTTTACTGGAGCTACAACGGCACGATACAACGTAGGGAATACTGGAACTTCATCCACCATGTATTGTTGCCATTCATTATAGATTTCTTTACGTTTCTCTACATCGAATGCTTCGGCAGAGACACCACGTGCCAGCAATTTATCATTTTCTTCGCTAGAGAAACGTGAGAAGTTATACAGTGCATCACGCCCATAGAGACCCGCTGGGTCTACGTCAATACCAACACCCCAAGCCGCTTGATACACATCGACATTCGGATCGTCTTTACCAGTGTTACCTACACGATCATAGAAGTTGTTAAACTCGATCATTTCCAGATTTACTTTCAAACCGATCGCTGCCCAAGATTGAACATAGTAACGTGCGAGTGGCTCAGCCGTGTCGCCACCAGTCATGGAAATAAAGTTGATTTCCAGTGGTGATCCATCAGGTTTTGTACGGAATTCTCCGTCCATTTTGTAGCCTGCTTCGTCAAGCAATTTTTTTGCAGCTTCCGGATCATATTTCACACCTGGATTGCTGGAATCATGGAATTCAGGGTGAGAAGGTGGAATTAGTGTTGTTGCGTTCCAGCGAAGACCATTATAGAAACGTTTACCTACTTGGTCATTATCTACAGCCAACCACATCGCTTTACGCAGATTTTTATCTGCCATTTTAGCGTCTGGATTGGTTACAACTTTACCATTCTCCGCATCCCAAGTTCCCAGTTTGAAGCCGATGTACGTATATGCACGATCCACCGCACCCAGGAATTCGACATTGGACATATTGGCATTATCTTTATACTGATCTGTCGGGAAAGCATCTACCAGATCTACACCACCAGACTTCAGCTCTTGAACAACCGTTGTCGGGTTGATTACTTTCAATGTCACTTTGTCCAGTTTTGGAGTTCCACGCCAGTAATCTTCGTTCTTAACGAAAGTTACAGACTCACCAGGGGTGATGGTCTCAACTTTGAATGGACCAAAGCCAATTGGCTTTTCACGTACTTCTTTGGAAGAAGACATTTTCGCAACATCCATATTACCGAAGATGTGTTTAGCGAGTGGATATGTCCACAAGCCGCCTGTCAGCAGGGATGGTGTTGCTTCTTTATACGTTATGCTGATTTTTTTGTCGCTCAGCACTTTAATACCAGAGATTGTTTTTGCTTTTCCAGCATGGAATTCATCCATACCTACAACGCTTGTAAACTTAGAATCATAACGTGGACCATCATAGCCCTTACTACCGATGACTTCATAAGCAAACTGTAGGTCTTCAGCCGTTACCGGCTTGCCATCATGCCAGTTTACATTGTCACGAATCGTGAGTGTAAAGGTTTTGCCATCCTCAGAAGTCTCATATGTTGCTGCACCATCATTAGTGTAGACATAGTTTTTGTCCCAAGTTAGCAAACCTTCATCAAACCATTGCAAAACCTGTGCATCAGGGTTACCGGAATAGAAGTTAAAGTTCAATGTACCTTCAAAAGCTGTATCGGATACGAGACCAAAAGTCAGTGATCCGCCTTCAATCGCTGTACCTTCATTTGTTTTAACATTGCTGAAATCTTCAATGGAGTATACACCCTCTTCATTTGCAGGTTTTTCCTCCGTCTTTCCTTCTTCTGTTTTTGTACCCGGTGCAGGTGTTGCTGCCTCTTTTTCGGAGCACGCCGCAAGCGCCAATACAAAGACCAGCATCATCGTGAAAAATAGTGCTCGTGAAAATAATCCCTTTTTCATGAACCTTTCCTCCCTTTTTTTAACCTCTTCTTTGTCTTGCATCCGTCGCACGCTTCAACGCCTGTCCGACATTATTTATACTCAACATCAATACCAGAATTAGTAGTGATGCAGGTAGCCATATCCACCATCTGTATTCCAGCGTTTGCGGATTACGTGCATAACTTACGAGTGTTCCCAGACTGGGTGTGCTTTCTGGAAAACCAAATCCCAGGAAAGACAGCCCGGATTCAAGACCAATATTGGACGCCAGGTTCAACGTCATCGTAACGATAATGATTGAACTCAGGTTGGGAAGAAGCTGAGATACAATAATTTTAAAGTGAGATGATCCCAATGTTTTGGAGGCTTTAATATACTCCAGCTCGCCCTCTTGAAGTGCTTTGGAACGAATCAGCCTGGCAATCCCCATCCATAGGAAGGCGGTCATAATTAGTGAGAATGAAACGATATTATACTTTGGTACAGCCGTTACAAAAGCAATAACCATCATCAGGAACGGCAGAATCATGAAAAAGTCCACCACACGCATAAACATATTATCAATCATGCCACCGAAATATCCCGAAAGCACACCAACCAGAATCCCGATGAATCCGGTCATCAACGTAACCAGAATCCCGATAGTTAAAGAGTTTCTTGTCCCAATTACAAGTTGACCAAATACATCCCGGCCACCATAATCTGTTCCAAGCCAGTACTGTGCTGACGGTGGCTCATAGAGTGCAAATAGATCTACTTTAACAATCTCATCCTGATCCAGGATCATGGAAGTTCCATATACAAGGACGACAACCAATCCTAGAAAAATGAGCGAAACCAAGGCTACTTTATCCCTAACCAACTCTCGCCATAATATCCTCCAGCTTGAGGGGCTTTTGTCCGTTTTCTGTGAAGTTATAACAACATCATTGGCACTGCTCATCTGTTTTCACCCCGAAATCTTCAAGTTCTTACTTAATGCGAATACGCGGATCGACCAACCCCAGAATAATATCAGACAGCAACGATCCTAGAATTGTAGCAACCCCATATAACAATACAAGTGCTGTAACAACACTGAAATCCCGTAATGAGATGGAATTCAGGAACAACTGCCCCATACCCGGATAGCTGAATATACTTTCGATAAAGATGGTCCCGCCAATCAGTCCCGTGATCTCGTAACCGAAAAATGCAGCAATCGGCAGCAGGGAGTTTCGCAAAATATGTCTGTTGTAGATTCGGGCTTCCGAAGCACCCTTTGCTCTTGCCGTAAGCACAAATTCCTTGTGTTTGATATCAATGATCTCACTGCGCAAATATTGTACCGTGGATACGGTAGAGATTAATGCCATCGATAGCGCCGGCAGAAGTAAATGGTGAATTTTGCTTATGACATAATCGAAAGTGCCTGGTGTGAGACCCGGTGCCACACTTCCTCCAGTCGGGAACCAGCCAAAACGGAAGCCGAAGATCCAGACCATAACCAGAGCGAATATAAACAGCGGTGCTGCAAAGCCCAGGTACGTGTAACCTGTAATCAAACGGTCAGACCATGTGTCGTTGTAACGTCCGCTGATAATTCCGAGCGGGATCGCAATAAGATACGTAAGAATGAGTGTTGCCAAAGCAAGCCAGAACGTATTGGCAATCCGTTGACCAATGAGGTCGGTTACTGGCATTTTGAAACGGAAGGATTGTCCGAAGTCACCCATGGCCGCATGACTGATCCAGTCCCAATACTGTACATACCAGGGGTTGTTTAGCCCCAGTCGTTCACGCTGTTCATCCAGCGCTTTCGGGTCAACGCTCGGGTCGAGCAGTCCCGTCAATGCGTCCCCTGGCATGGCTTTGGCCATCAGGAAGACAAGAATGCTAAGCAAAATTATTTGAGGAATCATAATAAATATTCGGCGTACTATAGTTTTCCACATATGGCCTTCAACCTTTCTGAGGTAGAGCTACCCGGTGAGTATCGGAAATGGATTGGAGCGAATAAGCAAGCCCTTCCTCATCGAAGAAATTGCGGTATGAGTTTTCATACTCGGATTTGATCTGTTGTCGGAAAGCATTCATTTCCTCACGTTTGGTCGGGTCCATATCCGGAATGGCTGCGATAAGACGTTTGGTGTAAATATGCTGGGGATTTTCAAAAATATCATCTGTTGTCCCTTGTTCCACATATCGACCTTTATACATAATTCCAATCTGGTTGCACATATGGCGTATAATGCCCAGATCGTGACTGATGAACAGATAAGTCAGATTGAGTTCCTTCTGGATCTCCTGCATGAAATTAAGCACCTGGGCCTGTACAGATACATCCAGAGCCGATACAGGCTCGTCAGCAATAATCAGTTTTGGCTTGAGTGCGATAGCACGAGCAATTCCAATCCGTTGACGCTGCCCTCCTGAGAACTCATGCGGGTATTTATGGATCGATTCAGGACTAAGCCCGACCTTTTCCAGTAGACTAGCAACCTGCCTCTTCTCCTCAGCTACCGTTAGACGCTCATAGTTACGGAGAGGCTCGGCAATGATGTCTAGAACTCTTTTCTTCGGGTTAAGCGAAGAATACGGATCCTGGAATATCATCTGCACATCCCGCTGAAGCTGCCGATCCTTGCGTCGTTCTCTGGTTAGATCCTTACCGTTAAATAAAATTTTCCCAGCCGTTACATGGTTCAGGCCAATCACAGCTCTGCCTGTTGTGGTTTTGCCTGAGCCTGATTCGCCTACAAGCCCGTAGGTCTGACCCTCTTCAATGGAAAAACTGACATCGTCAACGGCCTTGACGCTACCAATCTCCCGTTTAAGTAATCCTCCGCGAATCGGAAAGTGTATTTTGAGTCCTTCTACTTCGAGTAGTGCCATTATGTTATTCCTCCTCCGCTTGATCAGGGAAATGAAAATGCTGATAGCAGGTACACCTTACTAAGTGACCTGGTGCAATTTCATGCATTTTCGGGTTGTCTTCGTGAGCTGATTCGCTGATCCAAGGAATACGCGCCTTGAAGCGGCAGCCTTGTCGAGGAAGATTTTTGAGAGAAGGCACAATACCTTGAATGACATGCAGCCTGGATTTTTCTTCGTTAATTGTAGGAATAGAGTTCAGCAATGAGCGTGTATACGGATGCTTCGCGTTGGTCATAAGTGTTACGATATCCGCAATTTCAACGATCTCACCTGCATACATTACAGCAACCCGATCTGCCATCTCGGCTACAACACCAAGATCATGGGTGATAAGTATAATGCCAGCATTAATCTCATTCTTGAGCTCGCGAATCAATTCAAGAATTTGCAGCTGAATCGTAACGTCAAGTGCTGTTGTCGGTTCATCAGCAATCAGCAGCTCCGGTTTATTCGCAATCGCAATCGCGATGACAATACGCTGTCTCATGCCACCAGATAATTCATGGGGATACTGTTTGTATATTTGTTCGGGACGAGGAATCCCTACTTGGTTCAATAAGTGAATAACCTTATCTTTCTTTTCTTTCAAAGACAGCTTAGGTTGATGAAGCGTAAGAATCTCTTCAATCTGTTCACCTATGATCATGAGAGGATTTAATGCGGATAGAGGGTCCTGGAAAATCATTGCCATTTCTTTCCCCCGCAGTTTATTCAACTGATTGGGAGGAAGATTAGCGATATCTTGTCCTTTGTAGAGAATTTGGCCTTCAATTTTAGCTTTGTTATGCAGCCCCATCAGCGAGAATGCAAAAGCACTTTTTCCCGAGCCTGATTCACCTACAATAGCCAGCACTTCATTTTTCTTAACTTTCAGGTTAACGTGGTCAACTGCTGCATAATAGTTATCTTCAATTCTGAATGATGTTGTAAGATCTCTGACTTCCAATAGCTCATTATTCAAATCAATCACCCTAACCCCGTAAATTCCGCAGACTGTATTCGTGAGTAAATGAATGCATCTACTGTATATTTCCATGTTCTTCAATAAAATGAACAAAAGTGTATACAAAATACCTTATCGTAAACAGAATCAAGATCATAAGTTTCAATTTAAACCATTGGTCAATTAATGTTGATAATTCCTAGCGGAATTATAATTACAAATAATTACTGTAATCATACGTGTAATTTTAGTTAACGTCAATCATTATTTTGTGTTTTTTGGAATAAATGTTTTCTTTACTACAGTTCTGGGTATTAGTTTTAACTAAAAGGTATCTATATCGGGGTTTAATAAGGCTTAATCGTTTATGTGGGACCATTTTTCGTTGAAAAGGGGCTAGGTATTACAAGATTTTCATGAGCCATATATAACATATCTATAACGTGAAATTGTAATTTTCATGATATTTTCACATCAAAAAGAAAAACGATGTAAATTTCATGTCATATATAGGAGGATTTTGTCGATTAAGAGAAGAATATATTTAAGTAACCGAAAAGCGCTGAATTATTGTGTCTATGCAACATTTGCAAGAAAAACGTAAAAATCTAGTTATTCTAGTATAGTTTTATTTATTTGTTGCTGTAAAGAGTTAATTGTCACTTTTGAACATTTATTTTACAAAAGAAAGAAAAAAGTCCTACGATAAGCAGGACTTTTATAATAATTATTCATATTAATGAATATATAATATATCTATTATGGTTCAGCTGGAGGCCTTTTGCCGCGCTTCAAATCACGAATGCTTAAACCAAAGTCCATCTGCAAATGAGGATAGTCCGGGAAGTCTGTCCAGTCCCCTCCCCACGTAAAACCCATATCTTTGGCCAAATCTACAACCTCCATCCAGTCTGCCTTGCCATTGCTGTTATCATCACGCTCCATGTCCCACACGATGTCTCCTTCGGGAGTTCTCAAGGCAAAATCGATGGCAAGTCCATAGTTATGATATGACTCCCCTCCTCTTGCATTGGTAACGATATTTCCTGATGCTGATCGTCCCTGAGCAAAAAGTGCATCCTGTTCAGCCACACTTCTGTATCCATGGGTAATTACAATATTTATGCCACGTCTGGCAGCCATACGAACCAGTACACCCTCATTCCCCGCCACCACTGGATGTAATCCCGTAATAGGTATTGGTTCGGGTATCGTCTGATCCGGCCATAACTCACCAAATTCCCCTTTTTGCTGTAACCATACAAATACAATAGATATAAACAACGTTGCGATGATCCAGTTTCTCAAACTTTTCCTTCTTCGTATTCTTTCCTTACGCTGTATTGAATTCATATACTCTCCCGATGTTATTCTGACTATATCTCCAGTCAAAGGCTATATAATGAGGGTCTTTTTTTCTCATCCATACAGGTTAAACTCTATTATAATTCATCTCGCCTTTGAAAGCTTCTTTTGCAAAAATACATGATTATACGTTTTCATTTTCTCCATTTTTCATAGGTGTTCTCTCTCCTGTATATGTTTATGCACACAACAAAAAGAGCAGCCGGCTATAAGCCGACTGCTCTGTATGCAAACTGAGTAGAGACTACTCAGTTGTGTATGGCAGCAATGCGATTTGACGGGAGCGTTTGATTGCAATCGTCAGCATGCGTTGATATTTAGCGCTAGTACCTGTTACACGGCGTGGCAAAATTTTTCCACGTTCGCTGATAAATTTACGAAGCAAGTCCGTATCTTTATAGTCGATGTGAGTGATTTTGTTCGCTGTGAAGAAGCACACTTTACGACGTTTGTTACGACCACCACGACGTGCCGGTCTTTTATCGTCTCCGCCTTCTCTTTGCTTGAAGCCCATGCTTTTCAGTCCTTTCCTATCATGTAACCCATATCTCTTGATGAGTATCGGCTCACGTTAAAATGGCAAATCATCATCCGATATATCAATCGGTTTTCCGTCATCGGAAAAAGGATCCTGATTGTTGCTACGCGCAGCATTATTGTTGCTGGCACGTCCGCCGCCGCCTCCATAAGAAGGCTCTTCACGCATAGGTTGTCCCCCGCCGCCACCGCCTTCACGGTTAGCTGACTCCAAGAAACGAACATTATCGGCAATGACTTCGGTTACGTATACACGTTTACCTTCGTTATTTTCGTAGTTCCGTACTTGAATGCGTCCTTCGACTGCAGCCAGACGACCTTTACGCAAATAGTTTGCACAGGTCTCAGCAAGCTGTCTCCAGGTTACGACCGGAATAAAATCTGCTTCCCGCTCTCCCCCTTGACTTGTAAACGGTCTGTCTACGGCCAAAGTAAATTGTGTCACGGCTACTCCTGCTGGAGTATAACGCAACTCAGGGTCCCGGGTTAACCGGCCGATCAGAATGACACGGTTCAACAATGTAATCCCCTCCTTCTGAGCGTATTGGTGCGATAATCACGAGTTACTGTCTTAAGCAGACTTAACGTCGTTAGTAATGAGATAACGAATTACTTCGTCGGAAATTTTCATGAGACGCTCAAGCTCAGTAACTACTGCTGGTTCAGCAGTGAAGTGTACCAGAACATAAACACCATCACGGAATTTCTTGATCTCATACGCAAGACGGCGTTTACCCATAACGTCGTGAGCAGTAACCTCACCACCGCCGTTGGAGATGATGCCTTGGAATTTATCGACTGTAGCTTGAACAACTTCTTGCTCAACGTCAGGACGAATAATGTACATCACTTCATATTTGCGCATAATTTTCACCTCCTTATGGACTCTGGCCCTCAATCCAGGTTGAGAGCAAGGAACGAGCACAAACTCGAACTATATTAATATAACAAATCCACAGACGAAATGCAAGCAAACGTTCCCTGTACAGACTGGTACATAATCACCAACATGATCAAGCCATGACTTGAACACACTATAGAAGCAACACTGATCTCATTTTGTGAGGAGGCTGCTTGATATGGGTGAACGAACCGAATTTGAACCGGGAGATAAAGCACCGAACGATGGAGAGTACACGGAAGTCGGAGAGAAAAGTTTTCATACGGAAATTAACAATCCCAAGCGAGTTACGTTGAAGAAAGGCGAAGCTTTTCCGGAAACCAGCAACCATAACCGTAAGTGGAAAAAGCTGACCAAGGCTCGGGTGCACTAAAATATTTTAAGTTCATGTATATAAAAAACCAATATGCACATAATACAATCAGGCGGTACACAAGAGAGGTGTGGTTCCGTTGGACAACGAAGCCGATTTTTCGCTGTTGGAGATGCATCACGTAATATAAGAAGCATATGGGTGTGTAAGACTCGTCTGAAGCACGCGTATTGCAGCAAGCAGTACAGCCAGCGTTTCTGTCGTTACGACCGATTGTGATCTGACTAAACATGTACCGCCGGATAGAGAGCCCTTCGGGGCTCTTTGTTTTTCTTCCATAAAAAAGATACAAAAAAGACTTTCCTATTGGAAAGCCCTTTGCATTTTTCTATTTAAATCTCCATTTCGTGGAGTTTACGTACTACAATCGTTTCGATTAACAAAAACGTGAAGTGGCGGAAAGGGTGGGATTCGAACCCACGCACGCTGTGACACGCCTAGCTGATTTCGAGTCAGCCCCCTTGGGCCTCTTGGGTACCTTTCCGCAGCAAAATTGATTATATCATGCTTGCAAGAGGAAAGCAATACCTACGCCACACCTGCATGTAAACGTTATTTTCGAGTCTACAAGTTCCACTTATTACGTGTGCAGATATCGCAAATTGGAACTTAGAAAGATGATTCGCTTGTGTACCAGACCTCAGGATTCCGCGTTTTCTTCTGCGGCACGCAACACCTTTTTCATATTTTTCTCGAACTTGGCTCTGGGAATCAGCACACTGTGCTTGCAGCCCACACATTTGATCCGTATATCCATGCCCATGCGGATGATCTCCATCTCATTGCTGCCACAGGGGTGCTGCTTTTTCATCTGTACAATATCTCCAAGCTGAAAACTTTTACGCTCCACCTGCACCATCTCCCTCATCTTTATCGAGCGTTGCTGCCTGCTCCAATGCTGCCTGCTTGCTTCTTTCATGATACTCCAAAATTTTCTTCACATCACCCTGAATCTGACGTTCCACCGAAGCTCTCGAATTAGGCATGCATTCAGATACAATACGGATAACATATTCCGACGTTGACATGGACTGTATACCTAACACATCAGGAACCTTCACGATATTCAGATTACGCTCCTCGATGCCAGCCAGTGACTGCTTCACCAAGTGAACAGACTCATCCAGCGTCAGATCAGCCTTCATCGGGATATCCACCACCGCCAAGGAGTTGGACATAGAATAATTGGTCACACTCGCAATCGTACCGTTCGGAATAATGTGAACTTCCCCCTGCCAGCTTACAAGTTTGGTTGTTCTTAGTCCAATAACCTCAACCGTACCCTTATACGATCCCGTCTGGATGACGTCTCCTACTGCAAATTGATCTTCTAATATAATGAAAAATCCGGTGATAACGTCCTTCACTAGACCCTGAGCACCGAAACCAATGGCAAGCCCAAGCACACCTGCACTGGCCAACAGCGGGCCAACCTGGACATCAATCTCCGATAACAGTAACAGAATCATAATGAAATTACATGTTATGGAGGTCGCATTTTTTAACAGCTCTCCAATAGTTACGAACCTGCGGGGATTCACACGAATTTTGCCTTCCTGTTTACGAGCCATGGAACGATCAATAATCCGGTATACCACTTTAATCACGATACGCGTAATAATAAAAATAATCAGGATACGGATCGAGCTGAACATGATGTTAAGCCACATATCCGCATCCGAAATTTTGTCCCACACTTTATCCGTCCAGCGAATGGCGTTATTTACAACTTGATTGGTAGAATTCTCTTCAGGGCTCGCAGCTAAGTAAATAGGTAAGCTCATCTGATCCCTCCTCTACATCGGTATGTTATCATAGCTGTCTTCCGTCTTGAAATAGAGACCGCGAATCTCCACAAACTCGTCCCGAATAATCTTCTGTACCCGTGACAGGTCCTCTTTGGGAAATTGAATACACAGAGCGCAACCTGCGGTAATCTCTTTAGGGGTCGGAAACAAGTCAATCTCAATCTCGGCAAACTCCAGCAGCATCTCTGCACGCAGCGCCTGCTGTGTCGAGTCAAAAGCAATCAGCATCCAATCATCGATCCATTCGTCCATGTTCTGCTCCTTTCAAGCTGCGGGCAGTTCTCGGCCCAAAAGCAAAAAGCTTGTCCTTGCGAAGTATAAAACACTCTACCTTTCCATATACTGTTACTACTATTCCAAGGGAAAGGATAGATCCTATGAACCCTGCTTCTCGTTCCTTTTCGTCACAAGATATGACCAGTTTGAAAATACCCCACACCGATCCAGGCGTGCATTCTGCTATTGTACATCGTTTGATGTTTCATCTCTACAAAGCTCATTCTCTGCAAAATGTAGTCATCGTCTGTATCGGCACAGACCGCTCTACCGGCGACTGCCTTGGCCCCTTGGTGGGCACATCACTCGCCAAATGGGACAGCCCTCTGTTTCATCTGTATGGCACGCTTGATGAACCCGTACATGCGGTTAATTTACAGGATACACTCCACAAGATTTATCAAACCCATCACAATCCATATGTGATCGGCATTGATGCTTGTCTGGGTCAATCCTCCAGTGTAGGTTGTATTCAGGTCGTAGACGGCCCTCTCAAGCCTGGCGCAGGAGTAAATAAAGAATTACCGCCGGTCGGCGATATCCATCTGACAGGTATCGTTAACGTCGGCGGTTTTATGGAATACTTTGTACTTCAGAATACACGGCTTAGTCTCGTTATGCGCATGTCTGAAATTATATCCAGCAGTCTCTATTCAGCCATTCGGGAATGGCATACCCGGTCTACTCTGCTTGCTGTGCCAGAATAATTGCTTCCTTCTCCTCTGGGGAAAGTGTATACGATGACTCTCCCCCTTTTAGAGGTTTTGCATATACATATGAACCGTCTCGATTGAATAATCCCGTGAGAATCATACCATCCTGACTGTCATTAATCATGGCTATAGAGAAGCTCAGGTCGCTGCCACGCTCTCCGTACGCGTTATACCTTTTCACGCCGACCTTGCCCTGTATGCGGGCCAGCTTCTGCAATGCTTCCTGCAGCTGATTCGTCTGCAGCTTGTGTTCATCCTCGATGCTGTCCATCTGGATTTTCAGATTAATCAGCAGGGACTCCAGGTCCTCCACACCACTGCCAGCCATCATGGCTTCATATTTACGTTTGAATTTCCGTAACCTTGCCCCTTGAGCAATACTTACAATTAATAGAATCAACGTAAGTAATGCCAATCCGCCAATAATCCATAACAGCTGTTCCAGAATCAGCTCATTTAATTCAGCCATGTAAGTGCAACTACCCCTCTATGTTTTTGATCAGATTCACGTCTGTCCGCTTGCCTTCGCTTTTATTATAGATCAACCTGATAAACAAAGATTTAATCATATTTTTCCAAATAAAATATATCAATGTTCATATTTTTTCTGCCTTTTAGTTCCCCTTGGTGAGCTCTATTACCGCCCGAATCAGCTGATCCGCCTCATCCTGAGTCGAATTGTATCCCACACTGGCTCGAACAGCTCCAGTTCCCGTTGTACCCGCAGATTCATGTGCCAGTGGTGTGCAATGGAAGCCTGAGCGTACCGCTATACCATAGTTCCGATCCAGTCGGAATGCCAGTTGAGCAGCATCATATCCTTCCACTATAAAGGATACTAATCCTGTTCGCGGTTGTCCAATTTCAGGGCCTAACATCCGAATACCTTTAATAGAAGCAAGTCCTTCCATAATATGCTGTGTCAGCTCCCATTCATGCTGATAAATCTTAGCAGGTGTCATAGCGAGAACATGCTTCACTCCAGCTCCTAATCCAGCAATGCCTACCGTATTCGGAGTACCTGCCTCATATCGATCAGGACGCACTTTAGGCTGCTCCAGTGCTTCAGACTGACTACCTGTTCCCCCATGCAGCAACGGCTTTACATCCAGCTCAGGAGCAATGTATAAACCACCTGTTCCCTGCGGTCCCAGCAGTCCCTTATGTCCGGGAAAAGCAAGCATATCAATGCCAAGCTGCCCCACATCTATAGGCAGTATTCCAGCACTTTGAGCAGCATCAACAAGAAATATTGCCCGATGCTTATGACATAGCTCTGCAATCTCGCCAACAGGCAAAATACTGCCTAGAAGATTGGAGCTATGTGTACAAACGACCAGACGGGTGTTTTTCCGAAACATACGTTCCATCTTTTTCAGATCCATTACACCTGACGCGTCCACAGGTACATAATCAACCTCTATTTTACCTTGCATGCGCAAAAACTCCAACGGTCGTCTAACCGAATTATGTTCTGCCATAGTGGCAATCACATGATCACCTTGCTGAAGGGAGCCTTGAATTGCAAGATTAAGCGCCTCCGTTGTATTGGAACCAAATGCAATATCATTCGGATTGTTGACAGCAAAAAGTCTCGCGATTTCTTTCCTTGTTTCAAACAATACTCTGCTGGCCTGCACAGCCATGCGATGGCTCCCTCTTCCCGGGTTCGCCCCGGCGAACTCCAGCGCGTGCATCATCGCCTCACCCACAGCTGGTGGTTTGGGCCACGAAGTTGCTGCATGATCGAGATATATCATCTTCTCCATTTTCTAACCACCTCTGCTCCTAAGGGTGCCATGCTGAATTCACGCAAACAAAGAATGACATATCGCTTCTCCAGAACACAGAGTCGATATGTCATGACATGAGTAGCTCTGCATGTTGTAACGAACCACCCAAGCTGCTATTGCAACAATTCCAATAACCGCTCGAGATCCTGCTTGCTGTAGTAGTTGAGCTCTATTTTACCTTTATCTTTTTGACCATGTTTTATTTTCACCGTCGTTTTAAATCGTTCACGCAGTGATTCTTCCAAGGTATCAATAAAGGGATCCTTCTTTTTTAATTTGTTCTTGGTCCTTGCTTCACCTGTCTTAGAACGATCCAGCTGCTGTACAGCCTCTTCAAGCTCACGCACACTCCACTGCTGGTCAATTGACTGTTTGGCCAGTTGCTTGACCAGGCTTTCATCCTTAACACCTACAATGGCACGTGCATGGCCCATCGATAATGTTCCACGTGAAACATGCTCCTTAACTTCCTCCGGTAAAGACAGCAACCGCAAAAAGTTAGCAATATGAGAACGTGATTTGCCTACCTTCACAGAAAGCTCTTCTTGAGTTAATGAGAATTGATCCATCAGCCCTTGATAGGCTACCGCTACTTCCATTGCATTCAGGTTTTCCCGCTGCAGGTTCTCAATCAGGGCAATCTCCATAACCTGCTGATCATTAAAAGTACGAACTACAGCCGGAACAGTTGCATTCCCACAATACTGTGATGCTCTGAACCTGCGCTCGCCTGCTATAATCTCATATCCTCGAAGCACAGGTCGAACGATGATCGGTTGAATCACACCATGTTGCCGAATGGATTCGGCCAGTTCATGAATGGCTTCCTCATCAAATGCTTTACGCGGCTGATAAGGGTTAGCCCGCAGTTGGCTAATCGGGATTTCTACGACTTTATCGTCGTCATTAATTGAAAGCGAAGGAATGAGGGCATCCAGTCCTTTTCCAAGCCGCTTACTCATAAGAAATCACTTCCTTTGCGAGCTCTAAATACACTTCCGCTCCCCGGGATCGGGGATCATACGTAATAATAGACTGCCCGTGTGATGGTGCTTCACTAAGCCGTACATTACGCGGAATAATTGTCTGATACACTTTTTGCTGAAAATACTTCTTCACTTCTTCTATAACCTGAATACCGAGATTCGTTCGAGCATCAAACATCGTCAACAACACACCCTCAATCTGAAGGGAAGTATTCAGATGTTTCTGCACCAGGCGAACCGTGTTAAGCAGCTGGCTCAGTCCTTCCAACGCATAGTATTCACATTGAATAGGGATAATCACCGAATCAGAGGCGGTTAAGGAGTTAATTGTCAGCATACCCAGCGACGGAGGACAATCAATCAAAATATAATCGTAATTGCTTTTCACTTGTGCAAGTGCCTTTTTCAACCGAACTTCTCGCGATATGGTGGATACCAGTTCGATCTCGGCTCCGGCAAGTTGGATCGTTGCAGGTATGATATGAAGTCCATCAATTTGTGTCTCCGCGATCGCTTCCTGAGTCGGCACATCATTAATAAGAACGTCATATATACAATTCGCCACGTCTGCTTTATTAATTCCGACTCCGCTCGTTGTATTCCCTTGGGGGTCTATATCCACAAGCAGTACCTTCTTCCCAAGTGAAGCAAGTCCTGCACCCAAGTTAACCGATGTCGTTGTTTTCCCCACACCGCCCTTTTGATTTGCTACGGCCATAATCTTAGACAATACCTTCACCTCAAATAAAATAGGAGTCTTTTCTAGTAGGTTGTGAGTTACAGTTAACAATAAGCAGGTGGCCATCGTGCGCACGAATAACAACTACCGTTTTAACAAAACGATTGTTCATCTTCACGTCATACACCATCTGAACTGTTTAGACAGAAAAAGCGGCCCATTGCCGCCTTAGAAGCTTCAATTATTTGCGTTTAGGGATATGAATAACGATCTCGTAGTGATCCTCATGATCAGCTTCTTTAGTTTTAATATCCATACCTGAACCAGTCACCATATCAATGGATTGACGAATCGTATTAAGCGCCAGCCTTACATCCTTGGTGAATGATATACGTTTGGACTTTTTGATCTTGGAAGCTTCTTTGTAAAAAGCAACTCGTGCCTCCGTCTGCTTCACATTCAATTCCTTGTCGATAATCTCGCCCAGCAACTTCAGCTGCAGTTCTTCGGTATCAAGGGACAATAGCGCCCTAGCATGTCGTTCCGAAATTTTGCGCTCCATCAAGGCTGTTTTTACACCTTCTGGAAGCTGCAGCAATCGAATTTTGTTGGCGATCGTAGACTGGCTTTTACCCAGACGCTGCGCCAGACTCTCCTGTGTCAGATGATGCAGATCAATCAATTTCTGATAGGCAACCGCTTCCTCAATGGAGGTCAAACCTTCACGCTGCAAGTTCTCGATCAAAGCAATGGATGCGGCCTGAGAATCATTAAACTCACGCACAATAGCCGGGATATGCTCTAAACCCAGCTTACGAACAGCACGCCAGCGCCGTTCTCCGGCGATAATCTCATAAGAGCCATTTCGAACACGCACAACAATCGGTTGAATGACGCCATGAGTTTTGATCGTTTGCAACAGCTCATCAATTTTATCATCATCAAAAATAGTACGGGGTTGATATGGACTGCTCACAATTTCATTAACAGGGACCTGTTTAACTTCATCTCCGTTATTGCGATCCGCCAAACCAAACAACTTCGAGAATTGTTCTTTCATTCCGTAGATTACCACCTAGTTTCGTAATAGCTCCCGCGTGCACAGCAGGTGCTTCTTATTCCATAAGCGAGAATTCACATTCAACTTCCTGAAATAAGTTATGCCATTATTATCACTTACTCTTACTAATATGAATTGCTTATCATTATATCTATATGAACTAATCTATGATCACTGATTATGCAGGATCGGATAATTCTATTCTATCATCTTTTTCTCCATAATCCTATGTTTACCTATTCTTTAAAGCCAGCAAATTTTCCTGCTTTACTTTGATCATTGTGGGAAAATAGATACCTACTTTTATGATAAAAATAAAACAAAAGAGGATGTTTCACGTGAAACATCCTCCCTGCTTTACCATCTTCTATTTTAACTAATCTAGTTATAATCCATCGTGTCCATACTTGCTTACACCAGCGGCGTTTTAAGTGGTGTCCCTGGTTTGCGAGGATACTTATGCGGCGTCTTATCAAACTTCTGAATCAAAATGATATGACGCTCTGATTCCTCTACAGGCAGCTGAAACGGATGCACTGCCTTTACCCGGCCTTTCAGCTGGTTAAAGCTGAACTCTGCCTCCTTCATTTCATCGCGTGGGTCTCCACCCTTCATCGCGGCAAACATACCGCTCTTACGCACAAAAGGAAGACAAAATTCATTCAGTACCGCCAGCTTGGCTACGGCGCGTGCCGTAACCAGATCATAGCTGTCCCGATATCCTTCCTTGCGGCCCAGCTCCTCGGCACGGCCATGGATCAACTCTACCTGTTCAAGACCAAGTGTATCCACCACATGCTGCAGGAAGCCAATGCGTTTATTTAATGAATCAATGATTGTAAGCTGGAGATGAGGAAAACAAATCTTTAGTGGAAGTCCAGGGAATCCTGCTCCCGAGCCAATATCAGCCAGCTTGTTTACCTTCGTCATATCCGTATAAAATGCCAGCGATACTGAATCATAGAAATGTTTTGTGTATACCTGCTCACGATCTGTGATACCAGTCAGGTTCATTTTTTCGTTCCAGGAAACAAGCTCTTTATAATATAATTCGAACTGTTCCAACTGGAGTTCTCCGATTTCCAAGCCATGCTTTTTCAAGCGCCGCTGCAGCTGCTGTTGAATATCGTCCATTATTGTCCCCTTGCTGCGGTAACGCGGTTATAATGCTCCAGATATACAAGCAGGATGGAAATATCCGCAGGCGTAACGCCCGCAATACGAGATGCCTGACCAATGGAGATTGGACGGATCTTCGCAAGCTTCTGCTTGGCTTCCATCGCAAGACCATGAATTTCATCATATACGATCGTGTCCGGAATTTTCTTTTTCTCCATTTTCAGCAAACGTTCCACGTGGATCAATTGCTTCTCAATATAACCGGCATATTTAATTTGAATCTCAACCTGCTCCTTCATGTCAGCCGTCAGTTCCACCTCGGAAGGGGAAATTTGCTCAATCCAGTCATAACCAATCTCTGGACGACGCATTAGATTCAGCAGCGTGCTGCCATCCTGAATTGGTGTCGAGCCGATCTCTTCCAGCTTCGCATTGACGTCAACAGGGCGGACCTTGGCCTCTTTGAGACGATTGATCTCCTGCTCTACTTTCGCTTTTTTGTCCAGGAAAGCCGCATAACGCTCCTCCGTAATCAAGCCAATATCATGACCGATTTCGGTGAGACGCATATCCGCATTGTCATGACGGAGCAGCAAGCGATACTCGGCACGAGAGGTTAACAAGCGGTACGGCTCATTTGTTCCTTTGGTAACGAGATCATCAATGAGAACACCAATGTAACCTTGAGAGCGGTCAAGCACAATCGCTTCTTTGCCCTGCACTTTCCGTGCCGCATTAATACCTGCCATAATCCCTTGTCCCGCTGCTTCTTCATAACCGGATGTACCATTAATCTGACCCGCAGTGAACAGGCCTGGAAGGCGCTTCGTTTCTAGTGATGGCCACAATTGGGTTGGCACCATCGCATCATATTCAATCGCGTAACCGTTACGCATCATTTCTACTTTTTCCATACCAGGTATAGATCGAAGAACGGCGAGCTGTACATCCTCTGGCAAACTTGTAGACAAGCCCTGAACGTAATACTCGGACGTATTTTTACCTTCTGGCTCAAGGAAAATCTGATGCTTCGGCTTATCGCTGAAACGTACGATTTTATCCTCAATGGATGGGCAGTAACGTGGCCCTGTTCCTTCAATTACACCAGAGAACATCGGAGCACGATGCAGATTATCATTAATAATCTGATGTGTCTCTACAGATGTATATGTCAGCCAGCAAGGCAGCTGCTCGTTGTCCGAAGATTTTGTCTCATAGGAAAAGAACTTCGGCTCATCATCACCCGGCTGGATTTCGGTTTTGCTAAAATCAATCGTATCCTTATGCACACGTGGTGGTGTACCCGTTTTGAAACGGACAAGCTCGAAGCCCAGCTCACGCAGATGCTCCGACAATTTAAGGGAGGGCTGCTGATTGTTTGGTCCGCTCTCATACATCAGTTCTCCCATAATCACTTTACCGCGCAGGTATGTGCCTGTAGTCAGCACTACCGCTTTGGCACGATATTCTGTACCCGTTTGAGTAACCACTCCGACACACTGACCATCTTCCACGATCAGACGGTCCACCATCCCCTGACGCATCGTCAGATTAGGCTCCTTCTCCATCGTTTCCTTCATCGTATGCTGGTAAGAAAATTTATCAGCCTGTGCACGCAGCGCATGAACAGCAGGACCTTTCCCCGTATTCAGCATCCGCATCTGAATGAAGGTTTTGTCGATATTCCGCCCCATTTCTCCACCAAGTGCATCAATCTCACGTACGACGTGCCCTTTAGCCGGTCCCCCAATAGATGGGTTACAAGGCATAAAAGCCACCATGTCGAGGTTGATCGTAATCATCAGCGTTTTGGAACCCATGCGGGCTGCTGCAAGAGCTGATTCTACCCCGGCATGCCCTGCTCCAACGACAATGACATCATAACTGCCGCCATCAAAAGCCATGTGTAATTACCTCCTTATTTCACTGCTATCTATATGAAACCAACACTTCCTGGCAACAACATCATTCCATCCTTTGACAACGGTCAGAGATTGTACCTTCCCATCATACACGACCCTTTCAATGAACAGGTGGTATAATGATTTACTTTCCTAGACAGAACTGGGAGAAAATCTGATCAATTAAGGCATCATGCGCTGTATCTCCCACGATTTCTCCAAGCTGCTCCCACGCCAGACGAACATCAATCTGGATCATATCAATAGGAACAAACTGATCTGCAGCCTCATAAGCATCCACCAGCGATTGCTTTGCCTTTTTGAGCAGCGCAATGTGACGAACATTGCTGACATAGGTCAAATCTGCAGATTCCAGCTTGCCACTGAAGAATAACGTGGAGATGGCATCCTCCAATCGATCGACACCCAGATCATCCTTCACCGACATCGGAACAAGCCGCTCCTCAGGAATATAACGGAGCAGCACGTCACGGTCAATCTGTGGCGTTAAGTCCATTTTATTCATAATGATAATTGATTGTCTACCGCGGATTTGTTCCAGCAGCTCAATCTCATCCTGATGAAGGGGCTCTGCCGCATTGACAACCATCAATATCAAATCTGCATCGTTAACAGCGGAACGGGAACGCTCCACACCAATTTTCTCAACAACGTCCATCGTCTCCCGAATACCAGCTGTATCAAGAAGCTTTAACGGAATATTGTTAATCGTAATGAACTCTTCAATGACATCGCGTGTCGTGCCTGGAATATCTGTAACAATGGCCCGATTATCCTGTGCTAGTGTATTCATTAATGAAGATTTACCCACGTTAGGACGTCCAACGATCGCTGTAGTAATGCCTTCACGCAATATTTTTCCCTGCTCAGCCGTGGTGAGCAATTTATCAATCTCACCCATAACCTGGCTGGATTTTTCTTTAATAAATTCGGATGTTAATGACTCCACATCATGCTCAGGATAATCGATATTTACTTCGATTTGGGCAAGCGTCTCAACCAATGTATGTCTCAGATCGCGCAGCTTGGAGGACAGCTTGCCTTCGACCTGTTTCAATGCTACCGAGAAGGCTCGGTCCGATTTCGAACGAATAAGGTCCATTACACCTTCCGCCTGAGACAAGTCGATCCGTCCATTTAGGAATGCACGTTTCGTGAATTCACCAGGCTCAGCGAGTCGGATATTAAGCTGCAGAAGGAGGTCCATCACCCGTTTAACTGATACGACTCCGCCATGCGCACTAATCTCGACAACATCCTCTGTTGTAAATGAACGAGGCGCACGCATCACGGTTACCAGCACCTCTTCGATCTTCTCCCCGCTCGCAGGCTCTATAATATGACCGTAATGAACCGTATGGCTTTCTGCTTGGGTCAAAGGAATTTTGCTGCGAAAAATCTTTTCCGTCTCTGCCACCGCATCTGGACCGCTGACGCGAATAACAGCAATACCGGCTTCACCGACCGCTGTAGATATGGCAGTAATCGTATCGCTAATCATTGTGATCTCTCCCTACTTTCTATATTGAAGTTGTCATCCAGCCCATTCCGGAGAATGCCAACATATATTCAACTCTATTAGTACATTACCTTATCTCATATGCTTCGGTACGAAAAAAGCAATGGCTTCTGCACCGGGCAGGAAGCCATTGCGTCTTCAATTGCGTGTTATTTCAACGTAATAACCACACGCCGATTAGGCTCCTCGCCCTTACTTAACGTCTTAATCTGCGGGTGATTTTGCAGTTTGGCATGAATTACTTTCCGTTCGAGTGGAGGCATCGGCTCAAGTACAACTTCCTTGCCTGTACGAATGGCTTGTCCAGCCAATCGCTCAGCAAGATCCTCAAGCGTTTTGCGCCGGCGCTGGCGGAAGTTTTCCGCATCGAGCACGATGCGCACGAAGTTTTCCGAGTAACGGTTGGCTACGATATTGGTCAGATATTGAAGAGCATCCAGCGTCTGTCCACGTCTACCGATAATCATGCCCAGGTCTTCCCCGGATATATTAAAGATATGACCATCACGCTGTTTTTTGATATGCACTTCCACATCCAGCCCCATACCTGCCGCAACCTCTTTCAAAAACGCAGCCGCTTCTTCATAGGGATTATGGACTGCTACACCCTCAAGTAACGCATCGATCTCGGGTTCAGGTGTGGCTGGTTTGATCGGCTGCTCGGAAGCAGCTTCGGGCACAGGCAGCAGTTTGACTTCAACCTTGGCAGCCTTTACCCCGAACAAACCCAGGAATCCTTTTGACGGCTGCTCTAACACTTGTATCTCGACCTTGTCCCGGCTCACGCCAAGCTCAGCCAATCCTTGGTTTACAGCATCTTCAACGGTTTTTCCTGACGTAATGACTGTGGTCATTTCGATTTTTTGGCCCCTTTCGACCCTTTCCCAGAGACAGTGGCTCTGCCGCCGTTTTTGCGTTTAGCTCCGCTTTTGGAAGAGCTGTTCTGCTTCACGTTGACCTCGGCCACAACTTTATCATTATTCCGGTAAAGGAAATAGTTTTGCACGATGGTGTAGATATTACTGTAGAACCAGTAAAGCGGCAACGCTGACGGGAACTGATACGACATCACGAAAATCAGGATCGGATACACCCACAGCATGAACTGCATCGGTCCAATTTGCTGTGTAGGATTCATGCGCATCATCATCCACGTTTGGATGAATGTTGTGATGGCAGCCAGCACTGGCAAAATAAACAGGTGATCCGGCGCTCCAAGCTGAAGCCACAGGAAGTCGTGGGTTCTCAGACTGGAGTTTCCGTAAATGGAGTTATAAAGTGCGATGTAAATCGGCATCTGAATCAGAAGTGGCAAACAACCCGCCATCGGATTGACTTTGTTCTCCTGAAACAATTTCATCGTTTCTTGCTGAACTTTCTCAGGTGTATCTTTATACTTGGCTTGAATCTCCTTCAGCTGCGGCTGAATCGCCTGCATCGCTTTGGAGCTGCGAACCTGCTTCAACGTTAATGGCAGTATCAATGTCCTTACAATTAGCACCATCACAAGTACGGCAAATCCATATTCACCGTTAAACCAGTTGGCGAATGTATCCAGCGCCAGTGAGAACCAGTACACTACATTGGCTTGCCAGAATGAATCACTATTCTTCAAATCTTCCGTTGTAACCCCTGCACCTTGCGGAGTACAACCGGCGAGTACAGTGACCATTGCAATGACTGCAATGAGGAGAATCCACTTCCCCTTAGATGTCTTCAATCGCGACACTTCATAACCCCTCTCTTAACCATTCCATTCCACCGTAAATCATACCATAATTAGGAGGACAAATAAACCGAAGCTTACCGCTTGCACGACTTCAGCAGAGAGGCTTTACGCAGCACATGGAGCAGACTTTTTTCCATCTCCTTGTAAGGCATATCAAGTGCACCTTTGCGGACGATGAATATCAGGTCCATCTGCGTAACAATCTCTTGCTCATGGTGACGTACAATTTCCTTGATCATGCGCCGCATCCGGTTACGCACGACAGCGTTTCCGATTTTTTTGCTGCATGATACGCCCACCCGGAATTGCTCCGTATCTTTACGGCGGCATCCATACACCACAAACTGATGATTGGCAAACGATTTTCCATAGCGATATACGCGGCTAAAGTCCGCCCGGTTTCGCAGACGCAATCTTTTATACACGGCGCTTCTCCTTGCTGTCCCCCATCCACGTTATTGACGGAGGCATCATTACTGATTTAGTATAGGCTTTCTTGAACGACGGTAAACCGCCCAGGCGACAAATATATATTAAGGTAAGTTTCCAACCAAAGGGAAACAAAATCCAGGTGTAAAACTCTCATTTAAGAAAAAAAAGACCACCTCGGTGGTCTTCACATGCATTAAGCACTCAGGACTTTACGGCCTTTCAGGCGACGTGCAGCCAAAACTTTACGGCCGTTTTTCGTGCTCATTCTTTTCCGGAAACCATGAACTTTTTTACGTTTGCTAACGTTCGGTTTGAATGTAGGTCTCAATGTATTGCACCTCCTTACAAGGAAATACTTATGTGATGAATCATTTTCATCTTCACAGAAAACACCTTTATATATTTAACCACGTTCAATTGGAAAAGTCAACTGAAATGCACCGCCTTGCTCCCTCTTTTTCATACGCTTTCCAGCATTTAAAACTTGTCTTAATCCAGCCCGCTCTTTTGCCTACTATTCATTAGACCAAACCAAGGCCAAAAGTTATCCCCAGCAAGAACTGATAACCGCCGTGTTAAGCCTCTTTCAGGTTATCCACACCTCTCGCGAAGCACTCATTATTTTTCTCCCTGTTTAAAGTTATTCACATGTGGATAAAGAATATTTAGTTCAAAATTGCTAAACAGTATCGGTTTGTATCCGCTTTAAAGATAAGGTTTACAAGTTTTTAAGAAAGGTGTAGGATAAAAAAACATCTTGTATACAAGTATACTTATTGCTTTTTTCGGCGGCGGCCTCACCATGTGTTATGATAAGTAACTGTACGAATTACTTAATTTTAGGAGCGTTAGCCATATGCAGTTTCCATCTTCCTGGCTTCAAGGAGCATCCCGCGGTGAGGCCATAGCATGCGAATTAAGGCTGAGAATTATTAGCGGAACCCTTCGGCCTGGAGAAATTTTGTCGGAAAATCGAATTGCTGCTGATTTCGACAGCAGCCGGTCGCCTGTTCGCGAAGCGCTGAGAACGTTGTCTAATGAAGGTCTGATTCGCCTTGAACGGATGGGTGTTGTGATCCTGGGCTTGAATATGAAGGATGTCGAGGAGCTGTACGATGTTCGCTTTCTCATTGAAAGCTTTGTGCAGCAGAGACTGGCTGCCGAAGTACCCCCATCATTGATAACGAAGCTACGCAACATTATCGACAAAATGCAGCTTGCCGGCAAGCACCATGATGCTGTCGAATTTGCCTATCAGGATCTTACGTTTCATGAGACCATTATTGAAGCGGCCGGACATACCCGCATTTCGCATTTGTGGAAGAGCATCAGATATGTCGTGATGACGGTCATGCTGCTGACCACACGCCGGGTATTCGCTCAAGGCGAGGGCAAAGTAAGCGCTGTAGTGGAGAAGCATCGATCGCTTGCAGCAGCACTGGAATCAGGCGATAAACTTCTGATCCAGACTGGAGTTCGCACCTATTTCAAAGACTCGGGTCAAACGTTGCACGAAAGCTTTGAATTTTAATGGAGCTTCTCAGCAAGCAGCTTTGATAAGGAGAACTCGCAATCAATCCGCCGTGAATGATTGCAAGTAACTTGTCGACAAGTATACAAAATGCGATATTTTTACTTTTTAGGGCATGATAATCTCTGCATGATTTTTAATCGTACTGCTTCAAGCAGATAGCTGTTATGTGTCGTTACGACGATTTGTAAGCGTTTGTTTATAACTCAGACAAAGGAGTAATCTCACCATGAGCACTATTTTCGGACTATCCCATAATACGACACTGCTGGTCTGGACGTTGATCGTCATCATCTTCCTGATTCTGTTAATCTCTAAATATAAATGGAACCCGTTCATTACCCTGCTATTATCTGCATTGATGCTTGGTTTATTAACGGGAATGAAACCTGCGGATGTTATATCCTCCATTACAGGAGGTCTTGGCGGTACATTAGGCACAATTGCCATCGTCATTGGACTCGGCACCATGCTTGGTAAGATGATGGCCGAATCCGGCGGAGCCGAGCAGATTGCTACGACCCTGGTGGACCGTTTCGGTGTGAAACGCGTGCACTGGGCGATGATGATTGTTGGTTTTATTGTTGGCATTCCCGTTTTCTTTGAAGTTGGGGTCATTCTCATGATTCCGATCATTTTCACCGTGGCCCGCAAAACGAACATGTCCCTGCTTCAGATCGGAATTCCTATTCTGGCTGGTCTCTCAACTGTACACGGGCTTGTTCCGCCGCATCCGGCCCCTATGATTGCAATCGAAGCCTTTAACGCGGATCTGGGGAAAACGATTCTCTACTCCCTGCTGGTCGGTATTCCTACAGCGATTATTGCTGGACCTGTTTTCGGTAAATTTATCGGCAAAAGAATTCATACCGAACCGCCAGCGGAGCTCGCTGAGCAGTTCTCAGCCAAGAAGAACAGCAATCTGCCCGGATTTGGCATTACCCTGTTCACTATTTTGCTTCCCGTCATTCTCATGCTCATCGGCTCTGTCGCAAATATCGTTGATCCTGAAGCAACAAACGGCTTTACCGTTTTCAGTGAATTTATTGGTAATGAAATTATTGCCTTGCTAATCGCTGTTGTCTTTGCCCTCTTTTCACTCGGCTTTGCGCGCGGATTCAGCAAACATGATATATCCCGTTTCACCAGCGAATGCCTGGCACCCACTGCAACGATTATTCTCATCATCGGCGGCGGCGGCGCATTCAAGCAGGTGCTGATCAATAGCGGCGTGGGCAATGCCATTGCCGAATTCGCCACACATGCCAACATCAATGTCATTCTGTTCGCCTGGCTTGTAGCTGCCCTCATTCGCGTTGCTACCGGTTCAGCTACGGTTGCTATGACTACAGCGGCAGGTATTGTAGCCCCCGTGCTTACGCTGACACCTGGAGCCAATATTGAGCTGGTTGTACTTGCTACGGGCGCAGGCTCTCTCGTCCTGTCCCATGTCAATGATGCAGGCTTCTGGATGATCAAGGAATTCTTTAATATGAGCGTTGCTCAAACACTCAAAACGTGGACCGTTATGGAAACACTACTCTCCGTTGTTGGACTGCTCTTTATTTTGCTGCTGAGCACAGTGGTGTAAAATTAAAATATACGTGTAAATCTGTTTGACTGCAGTTCTCCTGCAGTCCTTTCTTCAACAATAGGTTCTCAGTTCTTTAAGAAAGAGGGATCTCTCAATGACGAACTATATGATTGGAATGGATATCGGCACTACCAGTACCAAATCCGTGTTATTCACAGAGCAAGGCGAGGTGATTACGACCTCCACTCAGGAGTATCCACTCTACACTCCTGCACCGGATGTTGCGGAACAGGACCCCGAAGAGATCGTGCAGGCAGCTATTCGCTCGGTACGCGGCGTGATGAGCGAGAGCCAGATTTCGGCTGATCAGGTTCTCTTCGTATCCTGCAGCTCGGCCATGCACAGTGTCATTGCCATGGATCAGCAGCATCAGCCGCTGACACGCTGCATCACCTGGGCTGATAACCGCAGCGCAGCCTGGGCGACCAAGCTGCAGGAAAATGGCGTTGGCCATCAGATCTATCTGCGTACAGGCACACCCATTCATCCGATGTCACCCCTGACCAAATTGATGTGGCTGCGCCATGATGAGCCTGAATTGTTCCAGCGCGCGGCAAAATTCATTTCGATTAAAGAGTATTTGTTCTTCCGCCTGTTCGGACAATATGTTGTCGATCATTCCATTGCCTCCTGCACCGGGCTGCTCAACCTGGAGCAGATGGACTGGGACAAGGAAGCTCTTGATCTTGCAGGCATTACGGCCAATCATCTGTCAAAGCTTGTACCAACCACCTATACAATAGAGGGAATCCATCCCGAATTGGCTGAAAAAATGGCCCTTTCCCCCTCTACGCCCTTTGTCATCGGCGCAAGTGACGGGGTATTGTCCAATCTTGGTGTCAACGCGATTGAACCAGGTGTTGTCGCTGCAACCATTGGCACCAGCGGAGCGATTCGCACCGTCGTTGATCGCCCTGTAACCGATCCGAAAGGCCGGACCTTCTGTTACGCCCTGACCGAAAATATGTGGGTTGTAGGCGGACCTGTGAATAACGGTGGCATGCTGTTCCGCTGGGTACGGGATGAGTTTGCTGCATCCGAAGTGGAAACGGCCAAGCGTCTTGGCATAGATTCCTATGACGTTCTGACCAAAATTGCGGAGCGTGTCTCGCCAGGCTCTGAAGGACTGCTGTTTCATCCGTACCTTTCGGGCGAACGCGCCCCGCTCTGGAACCCGGATGCCCGCGGCTCGTTCTTTGGGCTGACACTTCACCATCAGAAGCAGCATATGATTCGTGCTGTGCTTGAAGGCGTAATTTTCAATCTCTATACCGTTCTGCTGGCCATGGAGGAGCAGATTGGACAGCCAACCTCGATACAGGCTACCGGCGGGTTCGCACGTTCTCCATTATGGCGGCAGATGATGTCCGATATCTTTAATCAAGAGGTCGTTGTACCTGAAAGCTTCGAAAGCTCCTGTCTCGGCGCTGTTGTGCTCGGCCTTTATGCTACAGGACGAATCAAGTCCCTGCACGCCGTCTCCTCTATGGTAGGTACAACTCACCGGCACACACCGATCAAAGAGCATGCCTCCATCTATCGGGAGCTGCTGCCAATCTATATTCGTATTTCACGCAAGCTGGAAGAGGAATATACAGATATCGCAGCTTTCCAACGCAAAATGTCTATGCCTCATATGTAAAAAGAGGAAGGCCCCGCAGCCCAAAACCGGCTGCGGGGCCTTCCTCTTTTTCATTATTTTCCTACCTCACTCTTATACAGACACCTGTGTCCTGCACCATGCAGCCTACTTTTTTTTCAAAATACGTCCTCTTTACCCGATCCTGACCAATCAATATAGATATTATTTGAACGAAAATAACTATGAAAATCATCATACTTTTACTGTAGACACCATATGAGGTAGAAGGCACATACCATGCTTTGGCTCATTTTAGATCTGATCAGTTCATCGCGATCTTCAATTTATCCACAACGAGGTTATTCACATCCCCGGATCACTTTTACACACAAACCCGCATCTTTCGACGGATATCCTGTGTATAAAATAATTTGGCCTATTGGGTCATTCTGTCGAAACTTAAACAATTTATAAACAATATATTGTGTTGTGATTAAAAATTATACACAAGTTATTGAATTTGTGGATAAAATCTCGCGATACGTTGAAATGCGGGGCTTCTTTTGCTATGATTGTATTACTTTTGGATGTGAATATGTGATCTGACCTATAATATTATCAACAGCCTGTGGATAAAGTTGTGAACAATTTTCCGTTGTTCATTCTTTTTTTGTTTTTGACCTGCGGGGGTTTGGGGATAAATTCCGGCAATATATCTCGTATTTCGACACTGCATCATGGCTTAAGCCACACTTGGAACATGTAAAAGGAGTGACAGTCTGTGGACAGCCATACTTCTGATTTATGGCAGCAAATTTTATCAATTATACAAAACAAACTCAGCAAACCCAGCTTCGACACCTGGTTCAAAGCAACGAAAGCAACCAAGCTAAATGATCAGACGATTGTGATCTCCGCCCCAACCACGTTTGCCGTCGAATGGCTGGAGAGCCGTTATACCAAACTGGTCGGTTCGACGGTCTATGAGCTGCTTGGCAAACAGGTCGATGTGAAATTTGTCATCGAAGAGAACAAGCCAGTAGAGCCAGACCCTCAGCTGCCTGCGCCTACGCCAACGGTCGTTCAGGAAGAAGCGGTGCTCAGCATGCTGAATCCAAAATATACGTTTGATACCTTTGTCATCGGGCCGGGCAACCGTTTTGCCCATGCCGCATCGCTGGCGGTCGCTGAAGCGCCCGCCAAAGCGTACAATCCTCTTTTCCTGTATGGAGGAGTTGGACTTGGCAAGACCCACTTGATGCACGCAATAGGACATTATATTTTGGAGCATGACCCGAGCAGCAAGGTGGTTTATTTGTCATCTGAGAAATTTACGAACGAATTCATTAACTCGATCCGGGACAATCGCGGGGAAAGCTTCCGCAACAAATACCGGAGCGTAGATATTCTGCTTATTGATGATATTCAGTTCCTGGCCGGAAAAGAATCAACGCAAGAGGAATTTTTCCATACGTTTAATGCGCTGCATGAGGAACGGAAGCAGATCATCATCTCCAGCGACAGACCACCGAAGGAAATTCCAACCCTGGAGGAGCGGCTGCGCTCCCGGTTTGAGTGGGGTTTGATTACGGATATTCAGCCTCCGGATCTGGAGACGCGGATTGCCATTTTGCGTAAAAAGGCGCGTGCGGAGAACCTAGATATTCCGAATGAAGCGATGATGTATATCGCTAACCAGATCGATACGAACATTCGAGAGCTTGAAGGGGCGCTCATTCGTGTCGTTGCATACTCTTCACTGACCAATCAGGACGTAAGTTCCCATCTGGCCGCTGAAGCCTTGAAGGACATCATTCCTTCCAGCCGTCCCAAAATGATCACAATTCAAGACATCCAACAAAAGGTCGGCGAGTATTACAGCCTCAAGCTTGAAGACTTCAAAGCACGGAAACGGACAAAAGCTGTTGCTTTCCCGAGACAGATTGCAATGTATCTCTCTCGAGAACTGACAGACTTTTCTCTGCCCAAAATCGGGGAAGCTTTCGGAGGACGAGATCATACCACCGTCATTCACGCCCATGAAAAGATCTCTCAAGCGATCAAGAACGATCAGGATCTCTATAAAGTTATCAACAACTTAACCGAAAAAATTAAGAATCCAACCTGAACAAGTCCCAAGCCTATGCACAACGTGTACACATGTGGATAGGCTTAATTTTATGGGTTTAACCCTACTTATCCACATATTCAGTGCCCCTATTACTATTATTACTATAAAGATCTAAAGATATCTTCTCCAAAAAGCCGTCGCAAAGCACGGCCTTCGGCCTATCAATAAACACCTTTTCAAGACCAAACCAGAACAGGCTCAATCCAAAAAATCCGCTAGGAGTGAAATCATGAAAATCAGCATAATGAAAAGCTATCTTAACGAGTCCATTCAGCAAGTATCCAAAGCGATCTCCAGTCGTACGACGATCCCCATTCTGAGCGGTATCAAATTCGACGTGAATCACCAAGGTGTGACGTTGACAGCAAGTGACACGGATATATCCATTCAGTCATTTATCCCGCTTGAAGAGGGAGACAAAAGTGTGGTTCAGGTGGAGCAGCCAGGAAGCGTTGTGCTGCCAGCCAAGTTTTTCGTTGAGATCATCAAAAAGCTGCCTTCGCAGGAAGTCCATATGGAGGTCAAAGAAAATTTCAACACCTTTATCTCCGCAGGCGCTACCGAGATTCAGCTCGTTGGTCTGGACCCGGAGGAGTTCCCGGTGTTGCCAAGCATTGAAGAGAATCAAACTGTATCCATTCCTGGCGATCTGCTTAAAAATATGATCAAGCAGACGGTATTTTCTATTTCTACCCATGAAACAACACCAATTCTGACAGGGGTATTATGGAGTCTGGCGGATAACGAGTTGAAATTTGTGGCAACTGACCGTCACCGTCTTGCTACACGCTCGGCAATGCTGGATAATGCAGAGGGCATCCGTTTCAACAATGTGGTTATCTCGGGTAAAACGTTGAACGAGCTGAGCAAAATTGTGCCAGATCAGAATACACTTGTGGATATCGTTGTTGCAGACAATCAGGTATTGTTCAAAATTGACCGCGTATTGTTCTATTCCCGCATTTTGGACGGAACATATCCGGATACTTCTAGAATTATTCCAACGTCCTACAAAACAGAACTTGTTTTGGACACAAAAAAGTTAAGTGAATCGATTGACCGGGCTTATTTGCTGTCGCGTGAGGAAAAAACAAACATTGTTCGTATGCAGACGATGGACTCCGGCACGATTGAAATATCCTCCAGCTCCTCTGAGCTTGGTAAGGTAAGAGAAGAGATTGAGCCTGCTGAATTTACGGGTGATCCGCTCAAAATCTCGTTTAACTCCAAATATATGCTCGATGTGCTGAAAGTTGTGGAAAGTGAGCAGTTGATGATTGCCTTTACCGGTGTCATGAGCCCGATCATCCTTAAACCGCTGGACGACAGTCACAGCTTGTACGTCATCCTGCCTTACCGGACGACCAATTAACGAAAGGAAGATCATGATGAAACAAGTATCCATCCGTACGGAATACATCAAGCTTGACCAATTTCTAAAACTTGCAGATTGCATCCCCACTGGAGGCATGGCCAAAGCGATACTGCAGGAAGGGCTTGTACGTGTGAATAAAGAGCCTGAGGAACGTCGTGGACGGAAGTTATACCCTGGGGATATCGTAGAGGTGGACGGAGAAGGCACATTTGAAGTGGTTGCCGAATAGAAAAACCAGGGTGCAATCCGGCTGCCTCCTGACGGACGGGAAAAAAGGGAGGTTACCGCGTGTTTGTGAACAGCATAGAGTTGCAGCAATTCCGCAATTATGAACATCTGAAGCTGGATTCATTTGGTCCCGTCAACCTGTTGATTGGACAAAATGCTCAAGGCAAGACCAATCTGGCCGAGGCTATTTTTGTGCTTGCACTCACCAAGAGCCATCGCACCTCCCGGGATAAGGAACTGATCCGATTTGGCGAGGACCGGTCACGACTTACAGCTGAGGTCGACAAAAAATACGGAGCAGTCAAACTGGAGCTTTCCTTGTCGCAGCAAGGCAAAAAAGCAAAAATCAACGGGCTGGAGCAGCGAAAATTAAGCGATTTTGTCGGGTCACTCAATGTGGTGATGTTTGCTCCCGAGGATCTGGAGATCGTCAAAGGCACACCGGGGGTACGCCGCCGGTTCCTTGACATGGAGATCGGGCAAGTGGCTCCAGGTTATCTGTACCACCTGCAGCAGTATCAAAAGGTGCTGGTGCAGCGGAACAATCTGCTCAAGCAGCTGTGGGGCCAAGGAGCATCTGCCCAGACGATGCTGGAGATCTGGAACGAGCAGCTGGCAGAGCATGGTGTTAAAATCGTCAAAAAAAGGAAACAATTCATAAAGAAACTGCAAAAGTGGGCTGAAACGATACATCAGGGCATCACCGGAGGCGGTGAAGTCCTGCGCCTGGCCTACCTTCCCTCCTTCAGCGAGGCGGCTGAGGAAGATGAAGCTGTCTTAATGGATCAATTTATGATAAAATTATCACAAATGAAAGAGCAGGAGATTCGCCGAGGCACAACGCTAAGTGGGCCGCATCGGGATGACCTGTCCTTTTTCATTAACGAACGGGAAGTACAAACGTATGGCTCTCAAGGGCAGCAGCGCACTACAGCGTTGTCTCTTAAGCTTGCGGAAATTGAACTGATTCATGAAGAGATCGGAGAATATCCGGTTCTTCTGCTGGATGATGTGTTATCCGAACTCGATCCTTTTCGCCAAACCCAACTGATTGAAACATTCCAAAGCAAGGTACAGACCTTTATTACCGCTACGGGAATTGAGAGCCTAAACGTTGACAAGCTTAAAGATGCCAGTATTTATCACGTTCATGCCGGACAGGTGGAACGCTAAGGAGTGATGGCTTATGTACATTCATCTGGGCGGAGAGAAAATCATCCGTTCTTCCGAACTGGTAGCTATTTTTGATATATCCATTGAAAAATCTTCAAAAATATCGAAGCAGTACGTTACACATGCCGAACAGGAAAAAACCGTTGAGCATATCGGCGAAGAGGAAGCAAAGTCCATTGTAGTGACGAAAAACATCGTGTATTATTCACCGATTTCCTCCGCTACGCTCAAGAAGCGTGCTCACCATTTTCCTGATCTCTAGTGTTGTTGCAGGAGAGAGCTTCGGTGCTGCTTATATTTTTAAGTTAACGCATATTCAAGATATTGAATCTATAGAAGTAGGTGAAAGGCATGTCTATGAATCAACCGTCATATGATGCGAATGAAATTCAGGTCCTTGAAGGACTGGAAGCCGTACGTAAACGTCCGGGGATGTACATCGGTTCCACCAGTGCCAAAGGTCTGCATCATCTGGTCTGGGAAGTAGTGGACAACAGTATCGATGAAGCGCTGGCGGGTTACTGTGATCATATCGAGATCAACATCCACGAAGATAATAGCGTAACCGTTGTGGATAATGGACGGGGAATTCCGGTTGGCGAACATGCCAAAATGAAACGTCCAGCTCTCGAAGTTGTTATGACTGTTCTCCATGCGGGCGGTAAATTTGGCGGCGGCGGGTACAAGGTATCCGGCGGTTTGCACGGTGTAGGTGTATCTGTTGTTAACGCGCTGTCCGAAAAAGTGGTGGTTACCGTTAAGCGTGACGGCCATATTCATCAGCAGGAATATCGCCGTGGTGTTCCGCAGTATGATCTTAAAGTCATCGGTACGACAGATGAGACGGGAACAACGGTAACATTCCATCCTGACCCGGAGATATTTACGGAAACAACCGTCTACGATTACGACACATTGCTGACACGTGTCCGCGAGCTGGCTTTTCTGAACAAAGGCATTGGCCTGACTCTGACGGATGAGCGTACAGGTGCAACCAATTCCTTCATGTACGAAGGCGGGATCATCGAATATGTTTCCTTCCTGAATCAGAAGCGCGAGGTGCTGCACGAGAATCCAATCTATGTTGAAGGTGCGCGAGATAACATTCAGGTGGAAGTTGCATTGCAATACAATGACAATTACACCGAGAATATTTATTCTTTTGCCAACAACATCAACACCCATGAGGGCGGAACGCATGAATCAGGCTTCAAGAGTGCGCTCACACGGATTATTAATGACTATGCCCGCAAGTCGGGTGTAATTAAAGATAGCACCGGCAACTTGTCTGGTGACGATGTACGGGAAGGTCTGACGGCCATTATCTCGGTCAAAATTCCTGAGCCGCAATTCGAAGGACAGACCAAAACCAAGCTCGGAAACAGTGAAGTGCGTGGTATTGTGGAATCTTTGTTCGCAGAGAAGCTGCAGGAGTTTCTGGAAGAGAATCCTTCCGTATCCCGTCGCATTTTGGAAAAAGGCTTGCAGGCAGCTCGCGCCCGTGAAGCGGCACGTAAAGCTCGTGAGTTAACACGCCGTAAAGGTGCGCTGGAAGTCAGCTCCCTGCCAGGTAAACTGGCGGACTGTTCATCCAAGGATGCGTCCATCAGCGAGTTGTACATCGTCGAAGGAGACTCTGCCGGCGGTTCCGCCAAACAGGGGCGTGACCGTCACTTCCAGGCTATTTTGCCACTGCGTGGTAAGATTCTGAACGTGGAAAAGGCACGTCTGGATCGTATTCTCGGCAACGCCGAAATTCGCGCAATTATCACTGCGATGGGAACAGGGATCGGAGACGATTTCGACATTTCCAAAGCACGTTATCACAAAATCATTCTGATGACCGATGCCGATGTCGATGGTGCTCACATCCGAACACTGCTGCTGACCTTCCTGTATCGGTACATGCGCAAAATCATTGAGGCTGGTTATGTATATATCGCACAGCCGCCACTTTTCAAGATTGAGCGCAACAAGGTGATTCGTTATGCTGGCTCGGAGAAAGAGCGTGACGAGATTATCGCTTCTCTGGGAGAGAACGCCAAGTACAACATCCAGCGTTACAAAGGTCTGGGCGAGATGAATGCCGGACAGCTGTGGGAAACAACGATGGACCCGGAAAGCCGCACGATGCTGCAAGTATCCATCAGCGATGCGATGCTGGCAGATGCCATGTTTGATACATTGATGGGGGATAACGTTGAACCTCGTCGTGATTTCATTCAGGAAAATGCAAAATACGTGAAAAACCTCGATATTTAATCGATTTGCGAAGAGGCGCCTGTGAGGGCGCCTTTTTTATATTATGAGTGGTATGCGCTTATTTATCTGGCAGTCCGACGTTTGAGGGCAGAAGCCTGCGCTTTGGAGGCTTTGGAAGTTGTCTTTTTTGTTTTACCCTTCTTGGAAGCGGGCAGACGTCCATAAGCAATCGCATAACGTTTGATCTTGCGATAGGCCTCTTTGTCAGGCAACAGACCAAAAGCGTAGATGCCAGGCAGCGTATTGACCTCCAGAATCCAGGGACGGCCTTGATCATCAAGTGCAATATCAATGCCGATCTCCTTAAGTCTGGGAAAGGTGCTCTGCAGCTGAACTGCAGTATGAATCCCGAGCCGATATAATTCATGCTGCAGCTTTTGGAATCGATCCTTTTTCAGCTGAGGGAGTACCAATTCTTCAAACGTGGCGAGCCTGCCTCCTCCATGAATGTTTGTGATGATTTTCCCTGGTGCAGCGATTCGGCCCAGAATACCTGTCGTTTCCCAGTTATGCTGCAGGTTCTTCTGCGTTAATACACGCAGATCAAAAGGCAAACCTTCATGTTTCATCAAAGGAATGCCCTGCTGAATGATATAGTCACGCTGTTGGATGCGTTTGTTTAGTGCTTGTTCCAATTCATCAAGAGAATGAAAGACATGCTCCTCTGTTCCATGCTGGAGATGATAGGTGAGAAGCTCAAGCTTGCTTGGTTGGGTTAGCTCAGACTTGGTGGAATGTGCAGCTTCTGTAGCTTCTGATTCTTCAGACAGTTCAGCATCGTTTGTCTCATTTGCCGTTTCTTCCGGTGCAGTAGCTGCCAGAGTGACCCGTTTCGTCTTCACACGCATTACGCCGTTGCCATACGTTCCGCGGTCCGGCTTGATATAGTTCGCCGGAAACAACTCGGTCATCCGTTCCAGTGCTTGCCGGCTGTATTTTCGAGTCACGGGTATATATTCATTTACGTGGCGACTGTGCTGAAGGACAGCTGTTTTGGCCCATTTGCTGGAGACGCGCTGGATACTCAATGTGCATCAGTCCTTTCTTGTTTTGATCGGCTCGTCTGAGAGGCTGCATGCAGAAAATCAAAGGACAAGAGACGATTTCAGTGGTATAATAGAGGAATATGGCGTTTTGTGCTGTGGGCTGCTAAAGTTGTAGTTTGATTGCCAGTTGGGAACGGCTCCAGCCTTAAATTAGACAGTGCATATGCCGCTTTTCTAGCATTGTATGTGGTTTTGGAGAGGAAGGCAGGGCTAATCCCCAGACTCACATAAGTTCCCGGAAGAAAGGCTATTGCCCAGCAGACGTTTAATTGTGTAACTTTTGTGAAAGTAATATAATAAAGAGTAGCGTTCTTGCGCGGTTGTAGCCTTGTTAGGCTTTTCACATATATTATTTTTTTCGAAATGATTGATTTGGAACGTTGGTTAAAGGACAAGAAGGAGGTCCAGCATGGCGGAAGAAATGAACTCGCAGATTAAAGATCGGGATATTGGCGTCGAGATGCGTGAATCGTTTATGGATTATGCGATGAGCATCATTGTGAGCCGTGCCTTGCCTGATGTACGTGACGGATTGAAGCCGGTTCACCGGCGCATTCTGTATGCAATGTCGGAGCTCGGTATGACACCTGACAAACCCCATAAAAAATCAGCCAGAATCGTCGGCGAAGTTATCGGTAAGTATCACCCTCACGGTGACTCTGCGGTATACGAGACGATGGTACGGATGGCTCAAGATTTCTCCCTGCGTTATATGCATGTGGATGGACACGGTAACTTCGGTTCAGTTGATGGCGACATGGCTGCAGCGATGCGTTATACCGAGGCACGTTTATCCAAAATCGCGATGGAAATGCTCAGGGATATCAACAAGGATACAATTGACTTCCAACCGAACTATGATGGTGAAGAAAATGAACCGGTAGTTCTGCCGTCTCGTTTTCCTAACTTGCTTGTTAACGGTGTCGGCGGTATCGCTGTAGGTATGGCTACCAATATTCCTCCTCATAATCTGGGAGAGGTTATTGACGGCGTACAAGCGATGATCAAAAATCCGGATATTACATCCATGGAACTGATGGATTATATTCAAGGACCGGACTTCCCTACATCGGGTTATATCCTGGGACGTTCAGGCATTCGCCAGGCTTACCAGACTGGACGCGGATCGGTAACGATGCGTGCCAGAACGAATATTGAAGAGAACAACAACAAAGCTCGCATCGTCGTTACGGAGCTTCCGTATCAGGTGAACAAGGCAAGACTTGTTGAGAAAATTGCTGAGCTGGTACGTGACAAAAAAATCGACGGAATTACGGATCTGCGTGATGAATCTGACCGTAACGGTATGCGGATTGTGATCGAGCTTCGTCGGGACGTCAATCCTGGCGTGGTGCTGAACAATTTGTACAAGCATACATCAATGCAGTCCACGTTCGGTATTAACATGCTGGCGATTGTGAACAAAGAACCGAAGATTCTGAATCTGCGTGAAGTATTGTATCACTACCTTCAGCACCAGATCGAGGTTATTCGCAGACGTACCCAGTTTGAACTGAAAAAAGCAGAGGCTCGTGCTCATATTCTGGAAGGCTTGCGTATTGCACTGGATCATATCGACGAGATCATTGCTTTGATTCGTTCATCCAGCAATACAGATGCCGCTAGAGAAGGTTTGATTGAGCGCTTCGCACTCAGCCATGATCAGGCTCAGGCCATTCTTGATATGCGTCTGCAACGTCTGACAGGCTTGGAACGCGAACGGATCGAGAACGAATACAACGAATTGATGGTCAAAATTCGCGAATATCGTGAAATTTTGGCTAATGAACATCTTGTGCTTGAGATTATCAGTACAGAGCTGCAAGAGATTCGTGAGCGTTTTGGTGACGATCGCCGTACCGAGATCACGGTGGGTGAAGAAAGCATTCTTGATGAGGACCTGATACCACGTGAAGAGGTTATCATTACGATTACACATACGGGTTACGTGAAACGTTTGCCTGCATCGACATACCGCAGCCAGAAACGTGGAGGACGTGGTGTTGTCGGGATGGATACGAAGGATACCGACTTTGTCGAGCATCTGTTTGTAACCAATTCTCATAACTACCTGATGTTCTTCACAGATAAAGGTAAGGTATATCGATTGAAAGCTTACGAGATTCCAGAGCTTGGACGTACAGCACGCGGAACACCGATTATCAATCTGATTCAGATTGAGCAGGGAGAATCCGTCAATGCCGTTATTCCGGTGCAGGAATTCGAGAGTGACAAATATCTGTTCTTTGCAACACGTCAAGGTGTAGTGAAGAAAACACCACTTGAGGATTACACAAACATCCGTAAGGGTGGTCTGATTGGTATTTCCCTGCGTGATGATGACAGCCTGATCGATGTGAAGCTGACAGATGGCCAGCAGGAGATTATCATGGGTACTGCTCACGGGATGTCCATTCGCTTCTCGGAAGGCAATGTTCGTTCCATGGGACGTAGTGCTACCGGGGTTAAAGGTATCACGCTAGATGATCAAGATGCAGTTATCGGAATGGATGTTGTCGATGCTGAACTGGATGTATTGATCGTTACGGCCAAAGGATACGGTAAACGTACACCAGTCAATGACTATCGGATGCAGACTCGTGGCGGTAAAGGGATCAAAACGATCAATGTTACCGAGAAAAACGGTGCTGTCGTTAGCCTCAAAATGGTTAAAACGGAAGAGGATCTGATGATCATCACGTCCAGCGGTACGTTGATTCGTATGAGCATGGACGGCATCTCGACGATGGGTCGTTATACACAGGGTGTGAAGCTGATTCATATCCGTGAGGAAGATGCAGTTGCTACCGTTAGCCGAATCGATAAAAATGAAGAAGAACCAGATGAAGATAACGTTGAAGCAGCGGAAGCCGGAGTATCCTCAGATTCAGAGTCAGCGCTTGAAGAAGGGTTGACGTCTGGAGCAGAGGCCGATGTTCAAGGTGAGGATTCAGGTTCAGAAGAATAGTATCAATAACTTGTTGTTTAATTATTATTATGAGTAAACACAAGAACTGAAGGCTCCCGTACGGGAGTCTTTTTAGTATGAAAACAAGAAAGGAAGACCTGCTTCAAAATCTAGGATGTACAGCCTGTTTTCTGAGTAATATAATGGGAATTAACATGAGAAACCGGGACTATGGTCTTGTATTGTCATCATCTTTAAGAAGAACGATGAGTGAGGGGAATCAGTATGGGATTAATTACCCTGTCCGAAGTGAAACCGGGGTTGAAACTGGGCAGTGATGTGCAGACATTGCGCGGCAACGTGCTGCTGCAAAAGGGGAAAATCATTTTGCCTAAAGATGTGGAAGTGCTCAGAGCCTTCATGATTCATCAAATTGATATTGAACAGGAGAAGGTCGTAGCTGGCGGCGGCAGTTCTTCAAAAGGGCTGGCTGGAGCCTCGGGGGCAGCAACTGTTGAGAAGAGCGGGGACCGCACTGGCACTATTGTTTCAGTACCCGTGAGTACACTGCAGGATGAATATGAGAAGATGGTTACCATGACCAAAAAAGCTTTCCTCTCCTCCTTGGCCGCTGAACTGCCTGTTTATGAGCTGAGAACACAGCTGGAGACGCTTTTTGTACATCTCAAGCAATATAATGTGCTAACCTTCAGCCCTCGTGTGATGAAAGAACATGATTATATCTACCATCATGCTGTATTGAGTGCCATTACTTCTTATCAGCTTGCTCAATGGGTGGAGCTTCCTTCGAAAGACTGGATGCAGGTTGCCTTTGCAGGATTGTTTCATGATATCGGCAATAACAAAGTTGATCCTCAGATTCTGCATAAACCCTCTTCTCTGACTGCGGAGGAGCAGGAAGAGATCAGACAGCACACCAAGTATGGTTATCAGATACTCAAACAAGCTAAAGCTATTAATGAGGGAGCCAGACTGGCAGCATTACAGCATCATGAAAAAGTAGACGGATCAGGTTATCCGCTGCACCTTACCGGCACACAGATCCATATCTATGCAAAAATTGTAGCTATCGCGGACATTTTCCATGCGATGACACTGGATCGAATCTATCGTAAGGCACAGTCCCCGTATCTGGTGCTCGAGCAGATTCAAAGTGAGGCCTTCGGTAAACTGGACCCTTCAATTGTGAATACTTTTGTACAGCGTTCCACCCAGATTCATAATGGAATTCGAGTGAAATTGAGTAATAATCAGATTGGGGAAATTATTTTCTCCGATCGTGACCATCCGACTCGCCCTATGGTATCTGTGGAGGGAACGATCATTAATCTGATGCAGCAGAGACAGTTATATATCCAGGAAGTGCTCGGTTAGCAACTAACGAGTATTGAAATGGTTGTAGGCCTCCTCAGAGACGGGGAGGTTTTATGTTTGTCACGTTATTCTTTAGTAAAAGAGATATGATGAGATCATATATTGCTCTCCAGCGTCAGGTATTCGATTAATTTTAAAATAAAACTTGCATTCATATTCTATACATGGTATATTCTAATTCCGGCCAAGAAAACACAGTTTACACGGTGCGGCAAGCAGCTTACAAAATAGCTTCTAAAGAAGCTTAAAAAAAGAGCTTGCAAAGTTGGTTCGGACATGATAAGATATAAGAGTTGCTGAAGCGAACGAGCGAAGGTGACGAAATAAGTTTGATCTTTGAAAACTGAACAACGAGTGAGTACTGATCTTGCTTGCAAGATCAACAATGAGATTTATAATCTCGTCAGATTCAAAATGAGCTTATCGCTC
>NZ_BMFU01000009.1 GCF_014639235.1 Paenibacillus silvae
TGAGTCCCCTGATCATGCATCCCGCGCCTGCCCTCACCCGTTAGATTCGCCTCAACGCCCGGTTGAGTCCCCTGATCATGCATCCCGCGCCTGCCCTCACCCGTTAGATTCGTCCCAACGCCCGTTTGAGCCTCCTGATCATGCATCCCGCGCCTGCCCTCACCCGTTAGATTCGTCTCAACACCCGCCTGAGTTACCTGATCATTCTGATCACTCGTTCCACTTCCAGCCTGCATCTTTCCCGAAGCTTCTGCTGCGTCCCAGATGACTGCTTTGCCGCCGCCGTAGGGCAGACCTGCCATCGCATTTTTGTAGGTCATGCCCTTGGCCAGCTTAATTGCGTCACGAATGGCTTCCTCTTCGGATGTGTAGCTCCAGCAGCGGCATCCTCCCAAAGCCGGGCCAAGGGCTGTGTTGTGAATAGCGATAATTGCTTTGAGTCCACTGGAGGGATCATAGCAAAAGACAAGCTCCTCCATGCCCTCCCGCTCCATTTCCCGCCATATCTGCAAGGTAACCGCCTCCTTTAGGTGATCCTCCGGTCAACAACGCACTACACATACCGATCTTCTGCTTATCTCCTGCAAAGACGAGCATTGGCACGACATGTTCTCCTGAAACAACATAGCTCAACATTTTTTATTCTCATCGTTTTTCGCATATTGGATGTAGTTAAATACAGCATATTCAAGCTGCTTCTTATACGACCCTGGGACCTGAGCCGGGTTGAACATCCGCACAAACAATTCTATAATGGCAGTTCCGGCTTCCGTCAGTTCGGACAGAGGTCTGAAAATTCAGATTAGACCGTTTAAAAAGACGACATAACGTCCAATGATGGTGATAGAGGCCATTGCCTGAGCGATTAATAACGTTTCCATTAAACATCGTTCCATAACAGGTCTAAATAAAAGCTCGCCATGCAGCATGTAACAAAGGGCCTGATGTTCCCGTAAAAGGCCAGGAAAGAGGGATGTACCTTGCTTAAAATATTGTTATTTATTTTTCTGATTCAGATTGTATATGTATCGGCCTATACGCTTCGCATGATTCTGACGCTGAAAGGCCAGAAATACATCGCAGCCCTGATTAGCATGGGGGAGATTGTGATCTACGTGCTCGGTCTGAATCTTGTGCTTAACTATTTGAAACAACCGGAGGCGCTCATTGTTTACGCAGTAGGATATGGACTCGGGGTGCTGCTGGGCGCGTGGATTGAGGAGAAGATTGCACTCGGATATGTTACCGTCAAAGTCATCTGCAACCAGATGGATGGCAATGTCGCCAATTCGTTGCGGGACAAAGGATACGGCGTTACGGCTTGGGTAGGTAGTGGAAGAGACGGGGATCGGCTGGTGATGGAAATTTTGGCGAAACGCAAAAACCAGAAGCTGCTCTACCAGACCATTCTCGCGCTTGATCCAAAGGCATTTGTCATTACTGTCGAGCCGAAGCAGTTCCACGGGGGCTTCTGGACACGGTCGATTAAAAAGTAAAATGGAGCAGGTCTGCATTATATGCGGTCCTGTTCTTTTCAATTCATTTTTCCGCACACGCCTTGGACCTCGCATTGTTCCCTGATTCCTCCCGCAATCCTTGCATTACAAGTTAACTTCGGTCGATACCAGGTTGCTTGGGGCACAAAATCTGGACTTTCCCGCATTCATCCACAGATGTGATGTCAGGATTATTGTTGTAATCGCTTCCAACATGTACATTGTGAATATGTCATTTGCGACATGACATGCCGCAGAGGGACAGGCAGGATAAACCAACATTAACTTATCAGGAGGAATGCATTCGATGAAAAGAACAGTACGAAGCTTATGCAGCACGGCTCTGGCCCTTACACTGGGCTTCACCTTATTATCCGCACCTGCAGGTGTGCAGGCAGCGGGCAATGCAGATTACAATCTGACTGGCTTCTCTCAAGGCAATACGGGTGGAGGTGTAATCAGTGAGTCCAACACGGCTGTGTACAAAAAAGTGTATAATGCCACCGACCTGGCGCTGGCTTTGAAAAAGAACTCCGGTGTCAAGGTCGTCGAAATTATGAATGACCTCAATCTGGGATGGAACGAGATTCCAAGTGCTGCGCAGACCTCGCCTTTTGCCAAGCATAACGATGCGCTGACACATCCTGTATTAAAGCAGACGGGTGTCAGCAAAATTACGGTGGACGGCTTCAATGGCCTAACCATTTTTTCCGCGAACGGGTCCAAAATCAAACACGCTGCCATTTCCGTAAAACGCAGCTCCAATGTCATCATTCGCAATCTGGAGTTCGATGAGCTGTGGGAGTGGGATGAGTCCACCAAAGGAGACTATGACAAAAACGATTGGGATTACATTACACTTGAGGAAAGCAGCGGCGTATGGATTGACCACTGCACCTTCAATAAAGCCTACGACGGACTTGTGGATTCGAAAAAAGGAACCAGTGGCGTGACCATCTCTTGGTCCACCTTCAAAGGGGATGACGGCAGCTCGAACAGCTGGGTTACCCGCCAGATTAATGAAATGGAAGCAAACAAGGCTTCCTATCCAATGTACAACTACCTGCGCAGCAGTGCGGTCGGTTTAAGCAAAGAAGATATTATTGCCATCGCTGGATCGCAGAAAAAAGGGCATCTCGTCGGTGCGACCAGTCTGGAGTCGGCTAACGCCAATCTGTCGATCACACTGCATCACAACCTGTATAAAGACATTCAGGACCGGATGCCGCGACTGCGGGGCGGTAATGCACATGCCTACAACATCATCATGGATGCCACAAATGCCCGTGCAGCTCAAACACGTATTACAAGTGGTATGGCAGCAGCCATTGCTTCCAAAGGTTACAAATTCGGGATTACCAGCAACGGGGCTATTTCCACTGAAAGCGGTGCTGTGCTGGTTGAAAAATCGGTGATCAAGGATGTGCAGTACCCGGTGCGCAACAATCAGACGGATCCGACCAACGCTACGTACACAGGTAAAATTAGGGTAGCAGATACGATCTACTCGCTGGATGGAAGCTCCTTCCGTGGCAGCAGTGATACGGCGGGAAGCCCACTGGCTCCTGTTCCGGCTGCAATCAAACCGTTTTCATGGAACGGATTCTCCACACTTCCTTACAGCTATCAGCTGGATGATCCATCTACACTGAATGCACGCCTGACTGCTTCCAATGGTGCCGGGGCAGGAAAGCTGTCCTGGTCCAAGGATAACTGGCTGAAGACGAGCTATTAATTGGATCATACAGTAAGATAAAATAGACGAAAAAGCGAGCGACCCCGCAGCATGATCCGGGATCGCTCGCTTTCAATTGTACTTGCTCTATGCATGCTGCCTTGCCCGTAAGTCTAATTCCGGGCGGCTTCATGCTCCTCACCATCAAAATGTAAGTTCATTAGGGTTTCGTTTAAGTCAACACTTGAGATTTGGGCCCGGGCGCCACACTCACCGAATCACGATAGATGATGTTGCCCTTCACATGGACACGGCCGAAGCTGCGGCTTGGGTTATCAATCTTTTTGAGCATGGACTGAACCGCTGTACGAGCCATCTGTTCGATATCCACTTCAACCGTCGTGAGCTTGGGTTCGGACAGCATGGCATAAATATCGTTGTCGAATCCGACAACCGAACACTGAGTCGGCACGTGAATCCCCATTGAAGTCAGCTTCTGCACAAGCAGATGAGCGACCTGGTCACAGTTGCAGACAAATGCCGTTGGTAGCTGCTCCGGCAGATCGATTTCGATGAATGTTCCCCGATCATCCCGATCATTAAGCACAAGATCAGGATTCATCGGCATCCGGTGTTCCAGCAAGGACTTGTAATATCCGAGGAAACGGTCCTGAATGCTGCTGGTGGAATACAGATTTCCAACGTAAGCGATGCTGCGGTGCCCCTGCTGAATCAGATAGTTTGTCAGTTCATATGCGGCGTAGAAGTTGTCGGTTACGACAGAATCAATATCCGCATGCTCATCGTAGAAGTCGAGAAACATCTTAGGAACGTCCATGGATTGCACAAGTTCGATATAAGCCTTGCTAATCTGTCCAAGGACAATGAAACCATCCACTTTGCTGTCGCTGTAGAGCTTGGGCAGGGCCAGTTCCTCTTCGTCCTCACTATTCAGAATATGCAGGATACCATAGTATCCTTGATCCTCGAGATGCTTGGTGATGCGCTGGAATACACGTACATAGAACGACTGCGTTGGCCCCGTGAATCGTTCCGGGATAATTACGCCAACATTATGGGTTAAGCCTTCCTTCATTGAACGGGCTGTAGCGTTATAGCGATAACCCATCTGGACGGCAAGCTGTTTAATCTTTTCCTTTAATTCGCCACTGACGCCTTCTTTGTCATTCAATGCTTTTGAGACGGTCACACTGCTGACCCCGAGCCTGTCGGCGATATCCCGCATGGTGATATTATTTTTCAGCTTTGGTCGCCTCCTTCAAGCCGGTTTAAGTACAATGTGATGACATTATGATGAGTGCTTCTTTCAGCATAATAACAATCCATTTTAGTATACATCTTAACCCAATGGGAATAAAGCCATTCTGGGTTGCTTCGCTATTTTATAAAGTGCCTGGAAGCAGGGCACAGTTAGTTGATGTCAGGTCAATTGCTGCTGCAGCAACTGTTCATTCTGCTCAATCAACTCCCCGCGCTGGAGGGCACAATCGAGAGAGCGATAAGGGTCAGCCGGAGTATTAAATGTGTAATCCACCAGCTGCTCCAGCGTAGTTGTTGCCACATGACAGCGTGTATCACTGGATGCATAGTAGATAAAGACTTCACCCTTTTCATTCACTATAGCCCCGTTGCAAAAAATGACATTGGACACATCACCCACGCGTTCGTCATCATAAGGAGCAATGAAATGGCCACCCGGCTTTGCAATGATACGTGCCGGATCATTCAAATCGGTCGCGAAGGTATACAGCACGTACCTTAGTCCGGCAGCCGTGTTCCGTACACCGTGGGCAATATGAATCCAGCCGCGGTCTGTTTTCAGCGGGGCAGGTCCCTGACCATTTTTCACCTCATAAACCGTATGGTATTTCCGCTCATCTATAATGATCTCTTCTGAAATAACCGGATTCAGGATATCCTCGCACAAACCAAAGGCGATACCGCCGCCGCTTCCAGTGGAGATAAAGCCATCCTGCGGACGTGTATAGAAAGCGTATTTGCCATCGACAAACTCGGGATGCAGCACCACATTCCGCTGCTGAGGGGAGTTTGTTGTGATGTTCGGTAGACGCTCCCAACGGGTCAGGTCACGTGTCCGAACCAGACCCGCCTGTGCAACAGCACTGGAGGTGTCGAAGTCAGGAGCCTCCGGGTCTTTGCGTTCCGAACAGTAGATGCCATAGATCCAGCCATCCTCATGCTGAACCAGACGCATATCATATTGATTGGTTTCCTCTGCATCGATATCGTCCCAGACAAGCGGTTTACCGATAAAGCGGAAGCCGTCTATGCCATTGTCACTCTCGGCGAGTGCAAAGAATGATTTTCGATCCAATCCTTCCGTACGCACAACCATGATGTATTTTCCGTTGAAATAGATGGCTCCGGGGTTGAGCGCTGCGTTAATGCCCAGACGCTCCATGAAATGCGGATTCGTTGCTTCGTTTAGATCAAATCTCCAATGCAGTGGCACATGATGACGTGTAATGACCGGATACCGGTAACGCTGATATACGCCGTTGTAGAAGGAAGATTGCACCTCATTTTTCCGTGACAAAAGCTGCTCCTGCTGTTCCAGTAACGTTTTATATTTCGGGTGAATCATGCTTTATCCCATCCTCTCCATGAGTTCAATGCAAAACCGGCTGTTATGGTACGGACATTTCCACGGACCGGCTATTTCGTGCTGATCAGGCATACCATTTTCATCGACAGCCCAGTGCCATTCACCGCCTGCACGGGGATCAACGATGTGCTCAAGCGTGTATCTCCACAGTCGTTCAACCCTTTCCAAAAACACGGCATCACCCGTGCGCTGATAGGCGTTATAGAAACCAACCATTGCTTCCGCCTGAACCCACCAGATGCGTGTGGTATCCACATGCGTGCCTTCCTGTTCATTCATGAGTGAACCATCCGCCTGCACGGCTGTGTGCAGAATGTTATAGGCGATATCCGTGACCATTGCGCTGTATTGTGGATGATGTTCAAGCCCGAGCACACGGAGTGCATCATCGATCAGCCAGCTGGCTTCAATGTCATGTCCAAATGATCGCAGATCAATAATGGACTCCCACCTTTTGTTGAAAAATACCCCGAGGAACTTCGTGTTTTTGTCATATACCCGTTCATACAGAATCCCGAGCAGGCGTTCAAGCGCTGCCTTCACTTGCGGGTCCGGCCACACCCTGTACAGGGTGGTGTAGGCTTCGAGTACGTGGATGTGCGTATTCATCGTATAATCCGCGATCACCCCGTTTTCGCTCAGCATTTCATTAGGCTGTTCAGTCCAGTACCGATCAAATTGCTCTTTGTAAGCGGGCAGTGCCGCGTTAAGGCCTTTATCCTCGATCATTCCAAAAAGCGTTTTCGCAAGCTCCAGAGCCGAAGTATCACGGGTTGCGCGGTAGTACTCGCTGAGCGCATACACACCAAATGACTGCGTATATACATGTTTGCTTGTATCCAGCGGTTTACCGTGGCTATCTACCATCCAGTACATCCCGCCATGTTCTCTGTCCATGACGTGATCGGTGAGGAAACGATAGGCATGTTCAGCATGGTCCCGCCAGATTTCTTCTCCGGTCACCCGGTAAGCCGCAGCAAAAGACCAGAGTTGTCTTGCTGTGGCGATCCCGCCTTTGGGTGCCTGACGATGAATCTGCAGATCCTGATCTACCCAGCCATAGAAACCCCCATGGTCTTCGTCCTTCAGACTGGACCAGAACGGCAATATCTTTGTTTTCCAATGCTCCGCGATTTCCGATTGAAGCTGAACCATCCTTTGTGTCATTCAGAGCGCTCCTTCAGCCATGCAAAATAAAAATTGTTTGTGTAGGTTAAAATTAGGTTATCGTTAACTTTGCTATTAAATAATAATTCTATCAAACTACCTTGTCAATGAAGGGTCTCTTGACTGATTTTTCAAATTTAGAAATAATTCAATTGACAGGTAAGCGCTACCATAATAAAATCTAACTCGTAACCTTAACGATAACTTAACGAGATCAAGAAAGGGGTCGAAACAAATGAAAAAAAGTAAAGGTTGGATGCTGCTGCTGACGATGCTGCTCATCACTTCGCTGCTTGCTGCGTGTTCATCGGGAGGCGGGTCTTCGCAGGCGGGAGAAGAGATTAGCACAGACCCGGCGGATATCAAGGGGGAAATTACCGTTTTGACGCAGCGTACAGATATTGTGGATACCGTATTTAAGGATTACGCGGCCGAATTCAACAAGGAGTACCCGGATGTTAAAGTGAATTTTCAGGCTTTGGCTGATTATGAGGGTCAAGTAAAAATTCGAATGAGCACTAAAGACTACGGCGACGTGCTGATGATTCCAACAAGTGTTCCGATTGCCGATATCCCGGACTTTTTCGAGCCGCTGGGCACGTACGATGAGCTGAAAGACAAATACACTGCCATTGAAGAACGGATGGTGGATGGTCAGGTGTACGGCATACCAACCGTCATCACATTCTCAGGCATTATTTATAACAAACAAGTCTTCAAAGATGCGGGGATCACCGAGCTTCCCAAGACACCAGAGCAATTCCAGGCAGCACTTCAGAAAATAAAAGACAACACCAAGGCAATTCCGTTATATACGAACTATGCTTCCGGCTGGGCGCTTACCCAATGGGAGGCAGACCTGCCAACGGTTGCGGGGAGTGTAGATTATGTCAACGTGGATCAACCGAATACGGATGAAAACTTTGTACCAGGGAAGCCGCACTACGAGCTGTATAAAGTACTCTATGATGCAGCCAAAAACGGCCTGATCGAGAAAGATCCAACAACAACAGACTGGGAAAGCTCCAAGGCGGATCTGGCCAATGGCAAAATTGCAACGATGGCGCTTGGATCATGGGCAATCACACAGATTCAAGGCATGACAGATACACCGGACAATATTGGTTTCTTACCATTCCCGACCAATGCCAGCGATGTCATCGTACCGCTGTCTGCTGATTACAACATCGGAATGAATGTGAACAGCGAGAACAAACCTGCAGCGAAAGCCTGGATCAACTGGTTTCTGGCGAAATCCAACTATGCTGTTGAGCAGGGTGGAGGCATGAGTGCAGACAAGAGCGCAGAACTTCCTCCAATTCTGGATCAGTACAAGGATGTAACCTTCTCTACCTTGACTCCGGCTAAAGAGGGGCAAGAGGGCTTGATGGACAAAATCGACAACGAAGGCGAGATTGGTCTCTGGCAGCCTGACTTCAAGAAACGCATTATTGAAGCAGCGATCGGTAATCGGAGTGAATCATACGATGACATCATGAAAGACCTTAATGATAAATGGGTAAAAGCGCGTGCGGAAATCACGAAATAAAAGAAAAAACGAGAGCTCTTACAGCAGAGGCAAGCAGCAGATGTGAGCAGATGTAATGCGGGTGCCGGTAGTTGTCGGGTTTTAGGGCCGGGTTCGCAGCGTGTTAAGCCATTAGCAAATCAGTAATTAACTTTGGCAAGGACACCTGTTAAACATGGGTATTCACTTGGCCCACCCGCGATTACATCCGCGCATCCAATATGGAGCGTTTATACACAAGGCGGTTGAACCGCTTGGAGGTGTGGAGAGCATGAAATACTTGAGAATTTCAAACTGGAGTTACTCAGCACAACGCATATTTATTATCTGTGCCTTCTCGATGATTCCGCTGGCACTGCTATTTACGTTTGCATATTTGCCAGTGATCAACATGTTCAAATACAGCTTTACCGATTGGAATGGATACAGCAAAAGGTTCGATTATGTCGGATTTGAGAATTACACGCGGATTTTCAGTGATCCCGAATACTTCAAAGTGTTTATCGTCAGCTTGTATTATTTTGTTGCCACCTTTGTGCAGATGGGCCTGGCCCTCTATTTTGCCACGATTCTTAGCTTCAAAATCCGGGGCAAAAACTTTTTCAAAGGCATCCTGTTCTTTCCTTACCTGCTGAATGGCGTAGCCATCGGGTTTATTTTCCTCTTTTTCTTCAAACCGGACGGTACACTTGATACGCTGATGCAGGCTTTTGGACTTGGACAGTATACCCAGCTTTGGCTCGGAAACCCGAATATCATAAACGTATCCCTTGCGGGTGCATCCGTTTGGAGATATATGGGCTTTAACTTCATCATCTTCCTCGGTGCGATTTCTTCCATTCCTAAGGATGTATACGAAGCTTCCGATATAGACGGCGCCAACCGCTGGCAGCAATTCCGGCATATTATTCTGCCAAGCATTACCCGCATTCTGCAGCTTAACCTGATCCTGGCTATAAGCGGCGCCATCAGTGCGTTCGATATTCCATATATTATGACGGACGGCTCCAACGGCAGTATGACCTTTGTCATTCAGACGGTTCACCTTGCATTTAAATACGGCAAATTGGGACTCGCATCAGCGATGGCTGTTGTGCTGCTCCTGATCGTTATTCTTGTGACGCTTGTGCAGCGTGTCAGCATGAAAGGAGAGGAATGAACGTGAACCAATTCAAATATACCATCGCCAGCGTAATGAAGTATGCTTCTCTGATTCTGGCAGCGTTCATTGCACTTTTGCCCATCGTGGTGATCCTGTTTGCATCTCTGAAGACCAATGCCGAGTATGCCAATAGCAGTCCGCTTGCCCCACCGGCCAACTGGCTTAATTTTGCGAATTATGCCAAGGCGTTTGTGGATGGCAACATGCTCGTCGGTTTCAAAAACACCATTATTATTCTGATCATATCCATCGTTGGTGCAACGTTGACAGGTTCTATGATTGCTTATGTACTGGATCGCTTCAAGTTCAATGGCAAAAAAATCATGGTTGCCGCTTTCCTGCTGGCGACCCTGATTCCGAGTGTAACCACACAAGTTGCGACCTTCCAGATTATTAACGCGCTCGACCTGTTCAATACACGATGGGCAGCCATCGTCATGTATCTGGGAACCGATATTATCGCGGTGTACATCTTCCTGCAATTTCTCGGTTCGATCTCCAGTGCGCTTGACGAATCGGCCATGCTGGACGGTGCTTCATACTTCACGATCTACTGGAAAATTATATTGCCTTTGCTGAAACCGGCGATTGTCACAGTCATTATCGTTAAAGGTGTAAACATCTACAACGACTTCTACACGCCTTTCCTTTATATGCCCAAGACTGATCTACAGGTAATATCCACTGCCTTGTTCAAGTTCAAAGGTCCCTTCGGATCACAGTGGGAGGTTATCAGCGCCGGGATTATGATTGCCATTATTCCAACGATGATTATCTTCCTGTTGCTTCAGAAGTACATCTATAACGGCTTTGCTCAAGGCTCCGTGAAATAAACTCTTGAAATCATTCAATATCTAAAGAAGCGAAGTAAACATCACTGTTAAAGGGGAAATGAGATATGACTGTTGCAGAAACGAAACAGGTACACATTGTTGGAGAGGCCTTGCCCAACATGCCTTGGGAGGATAAGCCGGAAGGAACGGAAGGCCCGGTGTGGAGACACTCGGCTAACCCGGTCATTCCACGCAACCCTGTGAAGGGCGTTGGGCGTATTTTCAATAGTGCCGTCGTTCCATATGAGGGGAAATTCATCGGTGTATTCCGCGCCGAGACGGTCAATGGCCGTCCGCACCTGCACATGGGCTCTAGTGAAGATGGATTGTCATGGACGATTGAAGAAGAACGCATCGCTTTTGTAGATGAACAAGGCGAACCGTTTATGCCAAACTATGCGTATGATCCACGTCTCGTGAAAATTGAAGACACCTATTATATTATCTGGTGTACCGATTTTTACGGTGCCGCACTGGGCCTGGCTAAGACTGAGGATTTCAAAACGTTTGTCCGTCTTGAGAATCCGATGCTGCCATTCAACCGCAATGGCGTATTGTTTCCACGTAAAATTAACGATAACTATGTGATGCTGTCCAGACCAAGCGATAGCGGACATACCCCGTTCGGAGACATTTTCCTGAGTGAAAGCCCGGATCTGGTGTATTGGGGCAAACATCGTCATGTGATGAGCAAAGGCGGTCAAGGCTGGTGGCAATCCGTGAAAATTGGCGGTGGACCCGCTCCGATTGAGACGTCCGAAGGATGGTTGATGTTCTACCATGGTGTCACCGGGACGTGCAACGGTTTTGTCTACAGCATGGGTGCGGTGATTCTGGATCTCGATGAGCCTTCCAAAGTAAAATACCGTTCATCCAATTTTGTGCTGACGCCGGAGAAATGGTATGAGGAACAGGGCTTTGTGGATAATGTTGTTTTCCCTTGCGCCACTCTGCATGATGCCGATACGGGACGCATTGCCATCTATTATGGAGCAGCCGATACCTACGTCGGTGTAGCCTACACAACGGTTGAAGAGATCGTCAATTACGTTAAAGAGACGAATGAAGTGATCGCAGGAGACCGCGAGAACGGCAAACGATAATGAGCTTCTGCAACAGGAAAGATAGATAGCGTATGAATTTGAAATGCAGAGGATCATGCAGGAAATATGCTTATATTCTCATGGAAAGCCCGCCTCTCAGGAAAATCCTCGGAGGACGGGCTTTTTTTGCTATTTAATGGGCATGCATATGATGTCGATTTTTGTTGACAAAAGGGAAGCAGATTCATATTCTTAATGAATATGAGAATCATTATCATGGTCGTCATAGCCAAGTGAAGAATGAGAGAAAAGGGGTTTATGTCCATGTCAGTTCATCAACGCAAACGTTCTACCCTGATGATGGTGGCAGCACTGCTGCTGCTGTTATTTATCGTGGGTTGCAGTAATAAAGAGAGCGGTTCGGCATCATCCTCCGCATCTGGAGATCAGGCGGCTTCGGCGAAGTCGATTACGATGTCATGGCCGCGGGATATCGGTACGATGAATCCGCATACGTACAATCCGTCCCAATTGTTTGCTCAATCCATGATCTACGAGCCGCTGGTCAGTTATCAGAAGGATGGTAAGCTGGAGCCGGCACTGGCTGAGTCTTGGACCATCTCTAATGACGGCAAAGTATATACATTCAAGCTGCGCCAAGGGGTGAAATTTTCCGACGGCACACCGTTTAATGCCGAAATTGTGAAAAAGAATTTTGATGCCGTGATGAAAAATAAAAAAACACACAGCTGGCTTGGGATCGTCGGTGTGCTGGACAAAACCGAGGTGGTAGATGATCATACGTTCCGCATGACACTTACGGAGCCGTATTATCCTGTACTTCAAGACTTGTCCGTTGTTCGTCCGTTCCGTTTCCTGGGCGCGGCCGGATTCCCGGATGATGGGGATACGTCCAAAGGCATCAAAGAGCCGGTAGGTACGGGCCCGTGGATGCTGGCTGATTATAAGCAGGACGAGTATGCTGTTTTCAAACGCAACCCGAATTACTGGGGAACGGCGCCAGCGTTTGATCAGATTACCGTGAAAATCATTCCTGATGCAGAGACACGTGTGCTTGCTTTTGAAAAGGGCGATCTGGATTTGATCTACGGTGAAGGTGTAATCAGCTTGGATGCGTTCCAGCAGCTTCGTGACAACGATAAATATGTAAGCGAGCTGTCTGACCCTGTAGGTACACGTGATTTGCTGCTCAACTCCTCCAATCCGAAGCTGTCTGATGTAAGAGTACGGAAGGCACTTCAACAGGGCTTCAACAAAAAAGCGATGGTGGAAGGCGTCACGCTGGGTCTGGAGGAACCGGCCGATACAGCGTTGTCCAAAAACTATCCATATACCAATGTGGATCTGAAACCGATTGAATACAACGTGGAGCAATCCAAAGCGTTGCTGGATGAAGCAGGCTGGAAGCTGCCGGCAGGCGGAACCGTGCGTGAGAAAGACGGACAGAAGCTGGAATTTGAATTAATTTTTGATAAAACCGATCCGATTCAAAAAGCGATGGGCGAAACCATTCAGGCCGAATGGAGCGAGCTGGGCGTTAAAGTAAACCTTACCGGACTTGAATTGACAGTGCAGATCAAACGTCTGAAGGCCAATGATTTCGACCTGTACTTCTGGTACAATTACGGGGCTCCATATGACCCGCATTCCTTCATTAACGTTGTGGCAAGCCCCGGGTTCGGGATTTCCGAGACACTTAGCGCTTTGCCGATGAAAAAGGAACTGGACGCCGAGGTGCATGCAGCACTATCCTCTACAGACGAGAAGAAACGTCAGGAACTGTATACATCCATTCTGACGACATTACAGGAGCAATCGGCGATTGTACCGATCTCTTATGTGAAGAAAACAGCGGTTTACCAGAAGAAAATTGCCAAATTTGTCTTCCCGGCGAATCGCGATGAGAATCCATTTGTAGGCATGCAGTTAAGCAATCCGTAGAATCATAGTCTTGAAGAATATATTAATGAACACGTAACACATCAGGCAGCAAGAGCTTGTGTGGCAGGGGAAAAGGGAGGAAGGTTTGGTGATCGGTTATATTGGTAAACGAATGATCGCGATCATTCCTATCGTTTTTATCGCTACACTTGTCACTTTCGGACTGATTCATATTTCACCGGTTGATCCAGCCGAGGCATATCTGACAGCAGCTCATATCTATCCAACGCCAGAGCTGCTGGCAGAGAAGCGGCATGAATTTGGTCTGGATCGGCCTTTGCTCACTCAGTATGTGGATACGTTGAAGAGAATAGCCCAGCTGGATTTTGGTACCTCGTATCTCACGAATAAACCTGTTATCGATGAGGTCAAGGATAAGTTTCCGGCCACGGCAGAGCTGGCCTTGTGGAGCATTCTGTTCTCTACACTGGTGAGCATCCCTTTGGGGATTCTGGCGGCGGTATATAAAAATAGCTGGATTGACGTGGTCAGTCGCATCATCTCCTATGTTGGAGCGTCCATTCCGCAGTTCTGGCTCGGATATCTGCTTATTTTCTTTTTTGCAGTCAAACTGGACTGGCTGCCCGTTGAAGGGCGCGGCTCTTGGGAGAATCTGGTGCTGCCTACATTAACGCTTTCTATGGTCATGATTGCCCTGTATACCCGGATGCTGCGGACCAGTGTCCTGGAACAATTACAGGAAGCATACGTGCAGTACGCAAGAACACGCGGTGTACGTGAACGGGTCATCATGCTGAAGCATGTGCTCAAAATTGCAATCACTCCATTTATTACAGGAATGGGCATGACCATGGGCAGGCTGTTAACGGGAACGATTATCGTGGAACAGGTTTTTTCGTGGCCGGGCTTCGGACGTTATTTTGTGGAAGCGATATTTAACCGGGATATTCCCGTAATCCAATGTTATGTCTTTATTTCGGCATGTCTGTTCATCGTATGTAATCTGATCGTTGATCTGGTACAGCTGTATATGGACCCGCGGATTTCAGCGAAAGGACGGGCAGAGCATTGATGAACCGATGGCGTACAATGTTTCGAGGGCAAAAAATGATTTGGATTTGCTCTGCGATTATCATTCTTTTCTTCCTCCTTGCATTACTGGCTCCATGGATTGCGCCGCATGATCCTGTGAAGGTCAATTTGCTGCAGAAGCTGAAGGCTCCATCAGCAGAGCACTGGCTCGGCACAGATCATCTGGGAAGGGACAATCTCTCCAGACTTCTCTATGGAGCGCGGATTTCCCTTGGATTTGCAACGATGATCTTCCTGTCGTCTTTGGTTATCGGGCTGATCGTTGGATCGATCTCCGGTTATCTGGGCGGCTGGATTGACAATGTGCTGATGCGCTTGTGTGAAGGCATACTGGCATTTCCGCAGCTGGTGCTGGTGCTGGGCATCGTGGGGATTTTCGGTCCGGGTCTGATGCAGGTGCTGCTTGCGCTCATGATGGTGCAGTGGGTGCATTATGCACGCATATGCCGCAACATGGTCGTCAGCCTGAAGGAACGGAATTTTATTGCAGCGGCTCGAATCAGCGGGTCCTCCACCTGGACTATTATTCGCAAACATATCATTCCGAATGTGCAGCGTCCCATCGTGGTCATGGGTACACTGGAGATGGGATGGGCGATTATGGATATCTCCGCATTATCCTTCCTAGGACTTGGTATTCAGCCGCCAAATGCGGAGTGGGGAGCCATGATACACGAAGGTACAAGCTATATTCGCAGTCATCCGGAACTGATGATCTATCCGGGTGCGGCCATCCTGCTCGTTGTAATGGCGTTTAACCTTTTGGGGGAGGCATTATCCGACCGTTACGGTGTTTCCAGAAAGTAAGGGCTTGGTAGCAAAGAGAAGATAAGCTGAACAAGGGGGAACGTGACAATGGACGAGGCGGAGGTTGTACTTGAAGTTCGTGATCTGCAGGTGAAGCTCAAGACAGCAAAGGGATCGGTCCCGTTACTGGACCCTGTTCAGTTGACTTTGAAAAAGGGTCAGGTCTTTGGCCTTGTTGGCGAGAGCGGCTGCGGCAAAACGGTGACATGCAACGCGCTGCTGCGTTTGCTTCATCCGCGCAGGATGCAAGTATCCGGCAGTGTTCGTCTGAACGGACGGGAGCTTGGCATGTTGTCCGATGAGCAGATGCGGCACATCCGGGGCAAGGATATCGGATTTATTATGCAGAATCCGATGAATGCTTTTACCCCTGTGTATACGATCGGCTCGCAGTTTATTGAAACGCTGCGAGCCCATACGAAGCTGTCCAAAGCGGAGGCGCGGGAACAAGCTATTGCTGCGCTGGCCGATATGAATCTGCCTGATCCGGCGAAGCTGATGAAACGTTATCCATTCCAGCTCAGCGGCGGTCAGCTGCAGCGGGTGATGATTGCCGTATCGATGTGTCTGCGACCTGCTTTGGTCATTGCCGATGAGCCCACGACAGCACTGGATGTCGTGAATCAATTGAATGTGCTGAAGGAACTGGATCGGCTTCGCCAGGAGCACGGCACGTCTATTTTGCTCATCTCGCACGATCTGGGCGTCATCTCCCAGATGGCAGATGAAGTAGCCGTCATGCAGAAGGGTCGGATCATCGAGCAGGCAGACGTGTATCAATTGTTTGATCATCCGCAGCATGAGTATACTCGAATGCTGCTCAATGCTAGGCCAAGTATGACTCTTAGGCATTGAGAAGCTACGGACGGGAAGGATTAGATCTGGTTATTTTGCAAAAGGGAACTGGATGAGTTCCATAAAAATGAAGGAAGGAGGGTGACCAACCGAATGTTACAAGTACATGAAGTAAGTCATCGCTATGGCAAGCGGAGCTGGTTGGAGCGTTCGGGATCACGCCCTCCTGTTCTGGCAGATGTGTCACTTACAATTGAACAAGGCGTATGTCTTGGACTGCTCGGAACAAGCGGGGCAGGCAAGAGCACCTTGGGCAAGATTATTTTGGGGCTGGAACGACCAAGCCAGGGTCAGGTGTTATTCCAAGGTCAGGACATCTACCGAGCCGACAAAAAGGTGCTGCAGCGATTGCGTCGTGATCTGCAGGTCGTCTTTCAGGATTGTTACTCGGCTGTGAATCCGATGATGACAGCAGCGCAGATCATTGGCGAGCCGCTGGATAATTACGAGCGCCTGTCTGCGAAGGAACAGCAGCGCACCATTGAAAAGCTGCTCATCCAGGTTGGGCTCACACCGCAGGACGCGAGCAAGCTTCCCCAACAGTTCAGCGGCGGTCAGCTGCAGCGGGTCAACATCGCCAGAGCTATCGCGCTCAAGCCGAAGTTAATTGTGCTGGATGAGTCGATCAGTAGCCTTGATATGGTGCACCAGACACAAATTCTGTCCCTGCTGGCAGAGCTGCGAGCATCGTATGGGCTATCCTACCTGTTTATCACCCATGACATCCGTGCCGCACTGACAATCTGCGACAGCATCGCCGTTATGGATCAGGGAAGGCTGGTCTATACCGGCGATGCCACGGATTCCATCTTGGAGTCGGGTCAGCCTGCTGTCCGGCAGTTGGTATCCTCCATTTTGCCAGACCATCCTTCGGGCCGGATTATGTTTAACGGATAGAGAGAAATGCAGTAAACCTGCGAGTGTGGAAACAAGATTACACCAATGATCAAAAAGTAGCAGAATTCAAGACTCAGGCCAAGGCGGGAAATAACAGCTTGGCCTTTTTGATATATGATCTTTGTGGTATGAGATGATTTGATATGTTATAAGTTGTTCGTGATTCTGTTAATTCGCAGGAGTATCATTCATCATTGTGGTCGTTTGTCTTGTCAGATGTGCATGCTGATAGGATGATGCAATCACTTCTACATAACTATCATACCCAACGACAAGGTAATGCTTCAGATCAAGCCGATTCCGGGGATCAAATAGCTTTCCTTTTTGGTCTAAAATGGGTGAATTCATCACCTGATAAAAGCCTGGGTCGGGAGGATAGCCGTTTGTCTCCCAGAAGCTGAGAATATCCTCGGAGTAAGGAATGCCTGCAACCTGCTCTGCATGCAGATCGAAGAAATTGATTGTGATGCATCGCATTTCAGCAACGGTGCCAAAAGTGAGCTCTACTTCTCGGTATTGATCCAGAGGCAAGTCCACGCGTGTTTGTACATCTATATGTAAAGTGGCACCGCCCGATTCAGTATAAGTGGCCTTCAGATCGGTTGTGGAGACGCGGAAATCTACTTTTTCAGGCATTAGTATAATGCTCATGGTCGTTCCTCCTGTAGATATTCAGGTTGATAGATTTTATCAAGTATTAAGAAGCCGCAGACTTTATTCGTCAATTATACCATGATCTTTAAAAGGGAACGAAAAGAGATGAATGCATTTGTATGAGGAGTCTTGTCATTGCAAGAGCATGTTTGGAACGAGGCTTTGTCCCACGGTAAGAAACACTACTTGCAGCCCACCTACCCACAACGTATGATGAATAGAAATCCTGTACGGAACGGTTAGATAGAAGGGAGGGTAAGGTTATGAAGAACAGCGGGAAAACAGAGAGCTGGGTGACCTCCGAAGGCATACTAGATGAACAGCAGATCATAGGGAGGCAGAAGCTATACCAAGGGTTGAACGGAAGGCATGTGGAGCGGTTTACTGCTCAATCCGGTCAGACGTATATTTTCAAACCATTGACGAATCCTGCCCAGTATGGACGGGAACGCTGGATGTACGAGCATGTGATGCCGCAATTACCTCCGGTGTATCCGCAGCTCATCGCGGCTTCGGATCAGGAAGCCGCTTCAGAGCAGAGCTGGATGATCTACGAGGATATGGGCCAGCTGGAGCACTTCTTATGCGAATCGACCATGATGCTTGCTGCTGCTCACATGGCGGAGTGGCATACGCTGCCCATTACAGCGTGGCAACAACTGCCGCGGGTGGGTCATAAGCCAGCCATTCGAGATATGCTGCATGAACTGGAGAGGCACAGGTCAGCGATAGCTGAGCTGTTAACCAAGCTACATGTGACCTGGTCTGCATCGGACTGGGACAGGCTCATCACGCTGCTTCTCACAGCAGAGGAAGAGCTGCCGCTGGTGCTGTGCCATGGTGATTTGCACCCCGGCAACGTGGCAGAAGTGGAGGGCAGGCTGGTTATTCTCGACTGGGAGCATGCTCACCTGAATACGCCATTGTGGGACGTATACCATCTGCTCGACCTGTCACATCCGCTCTTCCCTCGTACGATGACGCCCGAGCTGCGTGCACGGGTCATGAAGGTGTATCTGGACAAGCTGGAGAGCCTTGGCGTGCAGGTTGAACGGGTTTCTTTTGCAAAATGGTACGATGCTTATACGATTGTATTCTCACTCTGGATGCTGCGTCTGATCGACGGTGATCTGAGGAATCCGGACTGTATATGGCCGCAGGAGCAGCTGCGCAATCAATGGCATGAGACGGCTGCGACGCTGGAGCAGTGCATAAAGCATATGAACGGGTATTAGAAATGAAAAGGTGCAAATGAAGAATGGAAGTAAGGGGTGACAGGTTTGCATAAAGTTGGACTGGTGATGCGTAAAATTCAATTCACAGAGGCTCAGGGACCGCGGGTGTTTGCGGATCGACTGAAGCAGATCGGTCTGGAGCTGGGCGTGGACATCGTGTTCATTTCGCCGGAGCGGCATGTCAGCGGTTACGATTGGCTGCCGGGGTACGAGCATGAGAAGGGTGATCTGGTGAACTATGATATCGTGCTGGACCAGATTCATAGTCAACATATCGAGCATGTGATCTATACGGTGTCGGGATTTACGTTTTTGAAAATGTTTCTGCCAAAGAGTGTGCTGTTTCCGCACAGCTTCCCCGACCCGGCACTGACGGGGTATGAGATGATGAAGCCCTTCTATACGATGGTGGATAAAGCGATTGTGCAGACGGAGTTTTTGAAAAGAGAGCTGGGGCGCAATTTCGGTGTGCATGACGTGAACGTCATTCCGATTGGCTTTAATGAAGAGCTGGCGCATCGCCATTATGACCCGAGTCAGGTCGTGCATAATCGCGTGCTCTGGATCGGGCGGGATGAGGCGAACCGCCGTCCCGACCTGGTGCTGGAATATGCCCGTCAGAACCCGGACAAGGAAGTGTATATGGTGTTTGGCGGTGTGCGTTATAAGGAGAGCATGAAAAAGTATGACATCCCGCATAACGTCAAGCTGAAGTTTGCACTGACCCAGGATGAGATATTTGCGCTGATGAACTCAGCCAAGGTGTACTGGAGCTGCTCGGCGTTTGATACGTTTGCGATGCCGCTGACGGAAGCGATGGCGATGGGGAAAATGGTCGTGAAGCCAGAGCATCCGTGCTACGGCCACATAAAGTCCACGCATGCCTTTGCCGGCAATGAGCATAACTGGTTTGAACTGCTGAACATGGCTGCGGCTGCGCCTCGCAGTGTATCGGAAGACAACCGTGAGTATGCGTTTGGGGCCTTTTCGCGAACCGTGATGAAGGAAGGGTATCGGAACTTTTTTGCAGAATGGTTGAAGTAAGCAGTTGAACTTTCCATTTGTGAGGAGGAGAACGTTATGGAAGTACTCATCTTGTGGACGCTAGGGATGTGGGGAGTCCAGCTGTTAATCGAATGGGTCGTGTATCGGTTGCAGGGACGCCGAATGACGTGGCTTCAGTCGATCCTGCCATGTCTGACGCTGCTTGGCGGGGCTGTTGTTATTATGATCAGCATGGATATGGATAGCTGGAACGGAATTGGCTATGCACTGCTTGGTTTTACCTTGGGTACATCGGGGCTTCTGACGTTGATTACGGTAGCGGTTACAGCTCTGGTGCTGCGGCGGCGTGGAAGGCATTAGACTTCAGGCCGAGATGTAGCCGAGCACTGCGCGCGCGTGGAGCTGCTCGGCAACGGGTCGCGGCTGCTTGACACAAGGGAAAGGGGCATGTGATGAACAGCATAGTTTTGGAACATTGGTCTGCCGAGCAGCGTGAGCTGCCTGGCATGAATTGCATTGCTTTTGCAGATGGAACAGTCATTATTTTAGATATCCGTAAATACGATGATCCGAACAGCGGTGAGCGAACCGTGTACTGTTCTCCCCTGTGTGATACCACGGTGGAGAGCGTGGAGAAGTACACCCCCGATTGCTGGACGATGGTGGATGCATGGACGAGTGTTGATTATCAAGGCGGGAAAATCGTTGGCGGGGACGGGGCTATGGGGAATGAAGGCTTCATTGCCTGTACTGATGCAGAAGACCGTTTAGTGTGGGGCGTGTTTTTCGAGGATACGAATCCGATTAAACAAATAAGTGTGAACGGCACTACATTAATCGCGATCAATGAACATGGAGAGCTGTGTATTGAGATTAACCTGCATAATATGGTCGATATCAAGATATCCTGTTTGCGGTAATTCCAGCTTACGCTTATCCCCGGATTTTCTCCATTGAAAAAGGGAAGCAAAAATATCTGGGGATACCAGCGATTGGAAGGGTGTTCTGTCATCGAAGTGTCCATGTAAACCATCTTTAGTTCAATTTATATAGTAGTATGAATGTGGGGATGCTTATGAAGGATTTCCATGATAGACGTGGGCATGGGTACATCCGGTGGTTGCAGAGAAACAGTCCGCTGTGCTATATTAACAGTACTTATGACAAAGGGAGGTGAAGACAGGTGAATCACAACATGCTTAACAACCGTATTAGCCAGCTGCCAATTGCTATGGCTGGCATTGTTCACACTTTTCCGAACAACGGGAGAAGTCTGTCCAATTTTGAATATACGGAAATTAACATGTGTGAGAAGATGCCTGCCTTGACCTCATTCGGACGATAAGCATATTTGCTTTATTGCTTTCTGAAGGGCCGCGGAGCTAACCTCCTGCGGCTCTTTTTGTGTTGCGGTCAGGCTCTTCCAACTATAGGAGGAACCTTATTATGATGATCATTAGCGCGCAACAGCTGAAACAATATCACGGAGCACATCTGGTGCTGGACGGCATTACATTTGAAATTATGGAAGGGGATAAGGTTGCCCTCATCGGCCGCAACGGAAGCGGCAAAACAACCTTGATGCGTCTCATGGCCCGGTTAAGCCAGCCGGATGAAGGCCAGTTAATGCTGAAAAAAGACACAAGAGTCGGATATGTAGCGCAAGTTCCCGAAGGGCTGGATGACCATACTGTACTGGATGTACTGGGACTTGGATTTCAGGAGCTGATCGCTTGTCGTACACAGATGAAGGAACTGGAACAGCAGATGTCTGATCCGGCCTGTGCGGCCGATCCGGAGCAGCTGGAGCGTCTGCTCAAACGGTATGCCGCGCTGCAGGAGCGATTCGAGCGCGAAGGCGGTTATGAGATGGATGCACGGATTGACCAGGTCGCGGACGGACTGGATATTGCGAAGACTCATTATAGCTGGCGTTTCGGCTCTCTATCCGGTGGTGAGCAGACTCGGGTGGTGCTGGCTTCACAGCTCATTGTGAGTCCAGATCTGCTGCTGCTGGATGAGCCAACAAACCATCTGGATCTGGAGCGGGTGGAGTGGCTGGAAGGTTTTTTACGTGAATACAACGGCACGGTTGTTCTCATCTCGCATGACCGCTATTTCCTGGATCGGGTGGTGACACGCACGCTGGAGCTGGAGGATGGGGAGGCCGAAACCGCTGCAGGTGGATATACCGAATATATGAAGGTGAAGGAGCAGCGGCTGCTGAAGCAGTTTGAGGAATTCAAGGAGCAGCAGAAGGTTATCAAAAAAATGAAGGAAACGATTCGCCAGCTGGAGGAATGGGGCCGTGTTGGCGGCAATGAAAAGTTTTTCCGGCGGGCGGCCTCCATGCGTAAAGCGCTGGAGCGGATGGAGCAGGTGAAGCGACCTGTGCTGGAGCGCCGTCATGCGGATTTTGATGTGCGTCCTACAGATCGCACGGGTAAACGTGTGGCGGTGCTGGAGGATGTGGAGAAGCGGTACGGCGACCGGGATATTTTACGAGGTGTATCTGCTCTGCTGGAATATGGCGACAAAACGGCTTTGATCGGCCGCAACGGTTCGGGTAAAACAACGTTGTTCAGACTATTGCTCGGTGAGGAGCAGCCTGATGCAGGCAAGCTGGAGTGGGGTGCACGTGCAGATGTCGGTTATCTTGCCCAACAGGAGGAGCCGTTGAACCCCAAGCTCAGCGTGCTGGAGCACTTCCGTCTGGAAGCAGGTGTGGAGGAAGGAGAGGCGCGTGGCATATTGGCTCGATATCTGTTCTATGGTGCAGATGTTTTTCGCTCGGTCGGACAGCTGTCCGGGGGAGAGTGGACCCGTCTGAGGCTGGCGCTGCTGGTGCAGCGCAAACCGAATGTACTTTTACTGGATGAGCCGACCAACCATCTCGATATTGCTTCAAGAGAGGCGCTGGAGGATTCGCTTGCTGATTTTGAAGGGACTGTGCTTGCGATCTCGCATGATCGTTACTTTGTGAATCGCCTTGCTTCCCGAGTATGGGAGCTGGAGGAGGGTCAGCTGACAACGTACCTTGGGGATTACGAGGCGTATCGGGAGAAGAAGCTTGAATTGCAGAATCGAGTAGCGAAAGATATATCACGGGATCGGGGAACAAGCGAAGTCGGAAATGGATCGAAAACCGGGAGAAGGACTGAGGGGACAGACGGGAGCAGAACGGCGCAGGAGTCTGGACCGAAAGCAGGGGGCCGCGGACGGGGAAACGTATATGCAGGCGAAGAGACTGCCCTGGGGCAATTTCAAGTTCATGCTGAGCATGATGCTGGACAGGTAAAAACGGATCAAGGGAACGACAACGGAAGTAGCAACAGGAGTGGCAGTCGCAACCGAGACAGCAGCAGAAATGGGCAACAAGGATCTGTACAAAAGTTGGAGCAGGCGATGGCTCGAATAGAAGTTCAGATTCAGGAGCTTGATCGGCAGCTTGAGGCGTTAGCCAATGATTCGGCAGCTCTGGAGCAAACGTGGAACGAGCGAGAGCAGTTATCCGCAGCGTACGATGAGCTGTTAGCTCAATGGGCCGAGATGTGAGAATAACTACAAGCGCAGCACAACGGTTGCACGTCAAAAGCATGAATGATTTAGGGTAACTAGAGGAAAAGGACTTAAAGAACGTATAGGATTGTCTCACCATTGATATGCACTTGGTATGCATGGATGGATATGAGGCAGTCCCTTTTTTTGTGTTTCGGTAGATTGTTTCAAATGCCGAATAAGGTCTGTGGCAATCGTTAGCGCGGCTGGAGCATACGATAGAAAATTCCATGTTTCTTTTTACATGTCATAGCGAATAGTGTAACTTTTTTCCTCCTCATGCGTTTAATACGTTTGTGTGTATTGAAACGGCTCACCTACGAGCTCGCAGAGAGGGAGGAGACAGCAATCTATTATTCATTGACGTATCGCAGCTGGTCGGAGGATAAGCAGGCAGAGACGGGTGTACTGGAACAGACTTCGGTTACACGGGATGAATTGTTCATGCGCAAGCTGGTGGACGCAACTCTGATGAAAAACAAATTATGGGCCCATCTGTCCAATGAATGTCAGGATCGGCGGGAGCACGCCATCTATGTGACAGCTTATGATCAGCAGATGCCGGAAGGGCACGGTGCTGCTATTGCGGATGCGGCGCTGGGCATGTGTAAAATGTCCTCCATGTACAGCCCGGAGTATATGCTGTGGAATGGGCGATCCTTTGAGGAACTGGAGCTGATGGAGTCCGCTGGCTACACGATGGAGCTGGCTGAGCAGCTCCTGGACCATTACATGGTTCGGGCGGGCAGGACGTATGAGATTCTGTATTCCGTGCTGGATACGGATCGCAAGAAAGTGCTGTTTTTCGTGAAAGAGGTGGATCTGTAATGAAGGAAGAAGAGATGCAAAAGTCTTTATCTATACAGGAGGCTGGAGTGGCTGAAAACATCAACGAGAATAAATCCTCCTCCCATTCAGGAGTTGAATCCATGCAGGGATTCGAGCCTGTACCGGGATTGAAGCATGAAACGGGGACTGATTCTACGCCCGGCTCTGAGCCAGCGACGGTATCTGTTTCCCCAGAAGGTTCGAAATCAGCATCAGGTTCTAAACCGGGCTCCAAGGCCAAGCTGGTGGCCTTCTCGCTTATGCTTGCTGTGCCTGCGGTGATTGCAGGATGTGGCAGTAATGACGAATGTGATCCTCAGTATGATGAAGGATGCGAGTACGATTCCAGCAGTGGTCATTACTATTATGGCGGATACGGCGGATCATCCTATCGCAGCAGCAAGGACGGCAGCAGTTCATATAAAAGCTCTTCCAAATCCAAATCGAGCGGTTTCGGCAGCTTTTTCCGCAGCTCGGGAGGTTAATTGCATGGGGCAAGGGGAAATCAGCACCAGTCTACAATGGGGCAGAAGGAGGATGGCTGCATGAGAACCGTTTTCCCGCTTCCATTCAGTCACGATGAGGTTTTCTCAGGGGAAGCCGGAGAGAAGATTCCGTATCATCGCATGTATGGCAAGCAGTATTGTGTGCCATCACTGACGGTTTATACACCGGAGGAGCTGAATGAACTGCGTACTGCGGCCGAGGCAGTGGACGCTATTTACAGTAAAGTCATGCGTTTTATCCAGCGATATATGCCGGATTCGTTTCTGGAGGGACCGCTTGGCATTCATCCGGGGCTGATTGCGGCAGCTCGGTTGGAGAGCGTTGCAGGCGGGATTACTCGTCAGGACTGGATCATAAGTGAAGCTGGTTTGAAGTGTATTGAAAATAATACCGATACGCCTACGGGCATACCCGAATCAGCGGCACTTGAAAGCCTTCTGATCGGACTCGCGGCCGACCAGACATGGACTGCACCCTCGGCTCATATGGATGAGCGTATTCGGGAATGCTTCCGCTCCTGGCTAACGTTCTATGCCGAGCAGGGTCTGGAGGGGCCGGTTACATTTACTTCATATGGCGAGCATGTTGAGGATCGAACCAATACCATCTACTTGATGGAGCGTTGTCGTGAAGCCGGATATGATGTGCTGTATGCACCGCTTGAGGAGCTTGAGATTGTACCGAGAGAAGGACTGTATCATCAGGGACGCGAAATCCGTCTTTTATATCGTCTGTATCCGCTGGAATATCTGATTGGGGATCGGGACGAGACGACGGGTGTGGACATTGGTGCTGCATTGATTGAGCTGGTACATGAAGGAAAGCTGGGGCTGATGAATCCGGTGCAGCATGTTCTGATGCAGAGCAAAGGCTTTATGGCCGCGATCTGGTCGCTGTATGAGCGGAATGAGCAGACGCCCGAGTACTGCGGGTTTACGCTTTTTGATGAGACTGAGATGCAGGTGATCTCGCGCTATCTGCTGCCAACGTACTTTACTGCGGCGCCGTTTGAGCAGAGCGCTGTGCCTTATGCAGCCAAGAGCTATTGGGGACGCGAGGGGCGCGGAACTCTTTTGCTGGATCAGGAAGAAGTTCTGGGAACGATGGAGATGAACACGGAAATTCAGTTGCAGTCTGCAACGCAGGATAAAGATGAAAAAGACGATGCAGATGAAGAGATTGAAGCGTATTATGCGAATCAACCCAAGGTATATCAGCAGCTGGTGCCGATGGAGCAGGCGTCAATTCAGACGGAGGATGGTCCATACAGCGGTTATCTGTTGACGGGTGTATTTGTAATTGGAGGACGGTTCGCTGGCATGCTGCCGCGGGTCGGAGAGAAGGTCACTGGTGACATGGCCTATTATTGCGCAGCAACGGTGCGTGAAGGGATGAATGATGAGGAGGAGAAGGAATGGAGAAGCTGGGATTAAACCTGTTAAATGTAGCGCTAGGTATGGGGATTTTACTGGTGGTGCTGGTGTGTGGGTACTTTGCTTTCAGCAAATTGACCCGGTATAACGATAGTGAGCAAATTGCAAAAGGCAATGAAGCGGCAGGTATGTATATGGGCAGCAAGCTGCTGGGACTGTGTATTATTGTGGGGATGGTATCCTTCTCGACGCATGCGTGGCTGGATATGCTGCTGTGGTCAGCACTGGGTATTATTATTCTGTGCCTGGTCTATATTATATTTGATTTCCTGACGCCGAAGATGCGGGTGTGTGAGGAAATTGCGCGTGGTAATATGGCGGTGGCACAGCTGCTTCGATCCATCATCATCGGTGTTTCCATCGTCATCGGTACGTTTTTGATGTAAAATAAACCCTGACGTTTTGCATAGATATATCCGTTGAATGAACTTGCTGATGTACATTCGATCGATAATTGTTTAACGGATGTAGAACGAATTTTATATGGAAGAAGGAGCGCGGCAGCATGAGAAGAGTCATCATTGATACGGATACGGCAGGAGACGATACAATTGCGATCCTGACGGCATTGCATCACTTTCAGGTGGAGGGCATCACGATTACTGGCGGCAACGTGCAGTTTGACCAGGAGGTTGAAAATGCACTGTACACCGTACAGGTTGCCGGACACGGCGGCAAGGTCCCGGTATACAAAGGCTGCGAACGGCCGCTCATGGCCTATGGTCAGGCCCAGCACCGCACGGTCGAAGATGTGCACGGCGATGACGGCATGGGCGGTGCACATTTCCCGAAAGCCGATCAGCGCCCCGAGAGCGGGCATGCGGTTGATTTTATTATTGATAAGGTGCATGCAAACCCGGGGGCGATTGAACTGCTGGCGATTGCACCGCTAACCAACATTGCGATGGCGATTCAGAAAGATCCAACGATTATCCCTGAGATTGCCCATCTGTACATTATGGGTGGAACGAACAATGCGCTGGGTAATATCACTCCGGCAGCGGAGTACAACTTCTATGTGGACCCGGAGGCTGCCAAAATTGTTCTGCATGCAGGCATCCCCACTACGATGGTTGGCTGGGAGATGTGTACCCAATACTCAGTGATGGATGATGATGATCATGCCGAGATTGCAGCGCTGGGCACATCGGGTGCGGACTTTTTCACGGCAATCAATAAGGTGGTTATGCAGTTTAACAAATCCGTACATAAACTGAACGGAACAACTCACCCGGATACACTGCTGATGGCCGTGGCGGCTGATGAGTCGCTCATGACCAAGTCCGGACATTATTATGTCGATGTGGAAGCGGCTGGAGAACTGACTCGTGGATACAGTGTGGTTGATATCAACGGACGTTTCGGCAAAGCGCCGAATGTACGGGTGTGCGAGGCGATTGATCGACCGAAGTTCAAGTCCATGCTGCTGGATGTGCTATCTACGATTAAGTAATCCAGGTTGCGTAAATGATGAGTGTGACAGTAGCTCGGCAGAGCTACTCGGTGAAATTTAAATAAACATCCATTATGCAAAAGGATGTACTGTTCTAATCCGTACCTTTAACCAGGTGCGGATTTTTATTTTGCCTATTTTCAAACGAACTACTTCATCTGTCGTAGTAACTGTGCTATACTCAATCTACTACGACAGATGGAGTAATGAGGGGGAATACCTTTTGTGATCAGCAGTGATGTCATACGTGGCTATAATGATACGCTCATTCTTTACATGCTGCTTGAAGGTGAATCGTATGGATACGAGATATCCAAGAACATTCGGCAGCTAACAGACGAAAAGTATGTCATGAAGGAGACTACACTTTATTCAGCCTTCACCCGTTTGGAGAAAAACGGTTATATCGAATCCTTTTATCAGGATGAAAGTAGTCTGGGCAAACGCCGCACCTATTACCGGATCACGCCAGCTGGCCTGGGCTATTACAGGGAGAAGTGTGAGGAATGGAAGGTTACGCAAGAGGTTGTTAATCTGTTTATCAGGGAGCTGTGACGGGATATGGAGACAATTATGGTGTATCTGGACAATATGTTTGCGGGGTTACCAAGAACTCCTGAGGTGGAGCGTATGAAGCAGGAGCTTCTTTCAGGTATGGAGGATAAGTATCTGGAGTTAAAGCAGGAGGGCAGATCGGAGAACGAAGCGGTTGGCATTGTTATCTCCGAATTTGGCAACATTGAGGAATTGATGGCGGAGCTTGGTATTCAGCCGGATGATATGCAGGAGATTGTGCCGACGCTGACGGAGGAAGAGGCTCATGCCTATATTGCGGCCAAGCGAAGTGCAGGCTTCTGGACAGGGCTGGGTGTGTGGCTGTCTGCAATAGGTGTAGCCTTTATGATTTTGATAAATACACTGTTCGAGAGCTTGGGGAGTTCCACAGAGCAAGACTCACTCGGCATTGGATCTGTGCTGGGGATGAGCGGGCTGTTCGTGCTGGTTGCTATTGCGGTGGGCATGTTTATCTACAGCGGTATGAAACTGGGCCGGTTCGATTATATCGAAAAAGAGTTTCAGCTTCCCCGTACCCTTCTCATGACTCTTCAGCGGAGCAAGGCTAGTTTTGCACTGACGTATCGGGTTGCCCTCATTACGGGCGTATGCTTGTGTATCCTGTCTCCTGTATTTGTTTTTGCAGGCGCTTATTTGAATGATACGTATGCAGTTTATGGAACGTCTGCTCTCTTGGCTACGGCGGGTATTGGTGTGTTTTTGTTTATCTATTACGGTAATATTCAGGGTGCATATACTAAACTGCTGGAGTATCAGCATCTGAATGCAGCCAAGAGGGAGGAGGCACGAGTAGAACGAGCTGTCGGAGCGATTGTGTGGCCGCTGGCGACAGCGTTCTTTCTGTTTACTGGTTTCGTGTATCAACGCTGGGATATCAACTGGGCCATCTTCCCGATTGTCGGCATTCTCTCCGGCAGCTTCAGCAATGTGTACCACCTTGTGAAGGATAAAAAATCATCCTGATTTTTGTATCATATTACGGCTTCGGAAATGGTTGAAGCATGCGCTGACCCGCCTTATGAAATACGATAAGGCGGGTTTTATGTATAATACGTCCAAAAACGTAGCTGTGAGTATGTGTTACGCCTTCAAAAACGAGCGAAGGCCTGCAGTAACGAGGTCATGGTCCTCCTCATCAGGCAATGCCGGATATCTTGATGGTACCGACCTGTCCTGCCCGCGGCAAAGGGTGGATTTTATCGCATGTTATAAGAGAAGCGAGGCTGTCTCATTTGGAGGCGCCATAATTGCTGTGGTAAAGTAAGAGGATCATGATGCAGGGTGCGCTTCGCTTGAACTTATAAGTGCAGCTTAAAGCAGGCAGGAGGGAAGGGCAATGCTGTTTTACTTTGTCGCGCTGCTGGTTACGCTGGTGGACCAGGGTACCAAAATTGCGGTTCGAATGTATATGGAGGTTGGCGAGGTGATGCGGCTTGGTGATTCGGGGATGCAGCTGCAGCATTATGAAAATAGCGGTATGGCGGGAAGCATGTTTCAAGGTAATGCACGTCTATTTGGAATAATCGCTGTATTGTTTATCGCAGGCATGCTCTATTATCGGCGCAAAGGCGAGATACGGGGATTCTGGATGCAGGCAGGGGCAGGCTTTATGGTCGGCGGTGCTCTCGGCAACGCGATAGATCGGTTTGTTTATGCACGGGTGACGGATTTTCTGGTGTTTCCGTCGGGACGAGGCATATTGAATCTGGCAGATGTGGCCATTAACATCGGTGTGGTGCTGCTGATCATCGGCATGTTGATTCGTGTATATCAAGGATATCGGGAGAAGCGTATGCGTAATGCGTTACCGAAAGCATAATTATTGTATAAAGAACCATGAGTGTGGAAGTTCTGCTATGGCACGGGATGAGTTCGTTATTGATTAACAACTCAAACTGTGCTATTTTGAATTCGGTTAGTTTAATCAATAAACTAAGTGGAGCTTTGCTAAAAAAATAGTAAATTCAAAGGGAAAGCTTTGCAAGCGCTTCAATGATTAGAACAGCATACACAGACGAATCCGGCATCGAGTATATCCCGTCATCCAGAATACGGGCGTGAGATGGTGGTTTCTTTTACATGCAGAAAGAGGGGATTTCGGAAGGTGCAGCGGCAAATCAGACCTTTTAACTCACTTCGTAATCAGATCTTTGTCGGTTTTGTGATGGTGATGCTCGTAGTTCTGCTCATCGCAGGTATTTCGGCGTATGACCGTGTAGCGTCTCTGCTGAAAAGCAATGCCGAGAAGCATATCCAGCAGACGGCCGTACAGGCCAGCGGCAGGCTGGACGCGCTTATTGCGCAGGTCAATTCTTTAACGGCCCAGGTTGCAGATGATACCTATCTTCAGCGCTTGTTATATGAGGAGAAGCAGGGGAAAAAGGCCACCTTTAATCAGCGGCAGGCACTCCTGCAGATCGCGGGCAGCTATCAATCTTTCATTAATGGTGCACAGAGCATGGAAATTTACACGACGAATTACAGCCGGATATTTCCGATGGATGACCGTTCATTAAGTCACAGGCTGGATCGAGACTGGATTGCTCAAGCCGATGAAGGCAAAGGGCGACTGGTATGGGCCGGCTCCGATCCCGATGATCCAAGCATTCTTCTGGCCATTCGGCGAATAAACTTGCTGGATCGTTCTTTTGAGCATGGCGGTTATGTAGTTGTGCGTATGCAGCGCAGTTTTTTTCAACTCAATGATTTAGAGAGTTCGGACGGCTCTCAGGATTCAATCATGCTGCTGGACGGCGGCGGAGAGGTTGTGACCTCCAATCTGGATGTGCACCTTGACCCTCAAGCCGTAATGGATAGTGAGTCTGTCGTGCAGAACGGCAAGGAGTCGTATATCGTGGTGAAGCAGCGATCCGAGCTAACGGGCTGGACGCTTGCCGTGCTGACTCCGCTGCGGGAAACGACCGAAGGGGTGTCCATCCTGAGAACGGCTTTATTTGTATCGGGCATAATCGGCGTTGTGCTTTTTCTGGTGATGTCCTTTTTTCTGTCTACGATGATTACTCGTCCGTTAATTCGCCTGATGCGGGCAATGCGGGGAGCACAGCCGGGGGCGATGAGGCCCAATCTCATGGTTAGCTCCACTTCGGAGATCAATGAGCTGAATGAGGTGTATAACCAGATGGTCTACAGGCAAAATGAGCTGGCACAGGTGGTGCATGACAAGGAAGTCATGCAATCCCGCGCAGAGCTGAAGGCGCTGCAATCGCAGATTAACCCTCATTTTCTGTTCAATACACTGGAAGCCTTCTATTGGTCACTGGAGGACAAGGGGGAGGAGGAAATGGCTCGAATGGTTATCGCGATGTCCCGATTGTTTCGTTATATCATCACCAGCCCGCATCAGGATGAATGGGTGACGATTGCGGACGAGCTTGAGCATGTAGAGCGGTATCTGAACATTATGCAGATGCGGCTTGGCAACAGGATGCAATGGGAGATCCGGCTGAGTGAAGAGCTGCGCACAGTACCGATGCCCAAGCTGCTGATCCAGCCACTGGTGGAAAATGCCGTGTTGTACGGTGTGGAGAGCACCCTGAAGCCAGGAAAGATAGAGATCAACGTGTATCCGTCATCCATCACAGGTCTGGTATGTGTGGAGGTGCGTGATGATGGGCCAGGTATAGAGGCAGAGCGTCTCCAGACGATCCAGCAAGCATTAAAGGGCGGTGATCCGCTGGCCCCTGGCAGAGGGACCGGTGTAGGGCTGGTCAACGTCCATCAGCGTCTTCAATTGTACTTTGGCGGCAGCCCGCTTGGTGATTATGCAAGACTTGCGGTAGACAGTGAAGCGGGAGCCGGAACGGTAATTCGTTTTTATATTCCAAGGGGATCGGAGGCTTCATATGATTCATGAAAAAACGATTCTGATTGTGGACGACGAACCTCGCACAAGAGAAGGCATCCGTAAAACACTGGAGGCATGGTATGCCGGAAAGAACCGGATACAGACAGCGGCTAGCGGTGTTGAGGCCAGAGAATGGCTCGCGAGCCAGCCTGCCGACCTGCTGATCACGGATGTGCGTATGCCGGAATTTTCCGGCTTGTCCCTGGTGGAAGCGATTCAGCATTTTCCTAGTAAACCTGCGGTTCTCATTATGTCAGGGTATGCGGACTTCACGTATGCACAGCAGGCGATCAAACTGGGCGTGGTGGATTATTTGTTGAAACCTATTGAGAAGCAGCAACTGCTCCAGACGGTAGAAAAAGCACTTCATGTTCATGAGCAGCAGCGGCGCATCCAGGCCATGCAGGAGATCGTTGATCCCAAGCTGGTGGATATCCGGGAGCGGAGGGATCAGCAGGGTGATACCCCGATTGGAGAAGCCTTGTCCTATATTGAGGCACATCTGGGCGAGCCCATAACGATGCGGGAGCTTGCCGACTCCGTGCACCTGAACTCCAGTTATTTTAGCGTATTGTTCAAAGAGCAGGTTGGGTTGAATTTCAGCGAATATCTGATGCGCAAACGTGTTCAGCGGGCAAAGGAATTACTGGTGCAGACTGCCTTGCCTATATCGGAAATTGCCGGGAGAGTGGGCTACCAGACGGATAAGTATTTTATCAAAGTGTTCAAAAGCCTGGAGGGCATCAGTCCAAGCAAATACCGCCATACCGTAAATGAGAAGAGTTAGTAAGCGTATATGCATGATATAGAAAAAACCTCTTAAAATAGTGGAGTTTTACCAAATCATCCTATCCTTATGAGGTAGGAGAGCCCGTGCTACAATTTTATTAAAGCGGTTACAACAACCGTAATTCCACTATTGGGGGTTGGAAATATGAATAAAAAGACACTGGCCATGCTGCTGTCATGGACACTGATTCTGGCTGTCATTTTGTCCGGATGTAACAGTGCAGGTTCTGGTACAGGCAGCGAATCCGGCAGTAATGCAAGTGGTGGTGACCAAGGCGCAGACGGCAAGGTTACGTTGAAATTCATGCATCTCTGGCCTGCTGGCAGTTCGGCACAACAGAACAAGCTGGTCAATGATATTATCCAGCAGTATCAGACCGATAACCCAAATGTGACGATCAAGCAGGAAGTGCTGGAGAATGAACAATACAAGAACAAGTTGAAGATTCTGTCTGCTTCCAATGAACTTCCGGATGTCGGTGTAACCTGGGCTGCGGGCTTCCTTGAGCCTTACGTAAAGGGTAATCTGTTTGCACCGCTGGATGAGCTCCTGAATGGTTCGCTGGGCGAGAAGTTTATTGCGGGCACAACGGAGGCTTATGCAGTTGACGGGAAAACGTATGCGCTCCCAATCGAGCTGAACATCTCTCCGATCTATTACAATAAGGCGATTTTTGCAAGATATAATTTGCAGCCGCCAGCCACCTATGATGAATTCCTGAATGTGGTAAAGACGCTGACCGACAATGGTGAAGTGCCGATTGCACTGGGCAATAAGGACCGCTGGACCGGCTCACTCTGGTATATGTATCTGGCAAATCGTGTAGGCGGGGATGCGTTGGAGAAAGCCATTAACGGCTCCGGCAAGTTCGATGATCCGGCTCTGACGCAGGCTGCGGCTGAAGTGCAGAAGCTGGTGGATATGAATGCATTTAACAAAGGCTTTAACGGCTTGTCCAATGATGAGGGTAAATCTGAATTCATGAACGAAAAGGCTGCTATGTACCTGATGGGAACATGGGAATTGCCGAACTTTACAACGAATCCCGACATTCCGCAGGAGTTCAAGGATAAGGTTGGATTTTTCAAATTCCCGACGATTGACGGCGGCAAGGGTGATATCAATAGCTGGGTCGGTGGACCAGGTGTAGGCCTGTTTGCGGCTCAGAACTCGAAAGTGAAGGACGAGGCACAGAAATTTATTCAATACTTTGTGGAAAAATGGGGCGAAAGCTCGGTTACCGAGGCAGGGGTCATTCCCGCAACCAAAGTCGATACCGCTGCCGTACAGCTGCCACAGCTTTATATTGATCTGCTCAATGAGCTGAACCAGGCGAGCAGCTTGACGCTCTTTGCCGATGTGCAGATGAAGCCGGCTGCTGCTCAGGCGCATCTCGATATGATTCAGGCGTTGTTTGGCAAAGCAGTCACACCGGAGGACTTTGTGAAGAATCATCAGGCGGCCATCGACAAGGGCAACTAATATGCCCTGCTGCTTATACTGATGGCTAATACACACCTCACCTGCACCATCTGAATGCTTGAACGCTCGAAGGGAGGACCCAGTCTTGGACAAAGTCATGTCGAACCGTCTGGTGGCTGCGCTGTATGTGCTTCCTGCACTGCTTTTGCTGCTGGTTCTGGTCTACATCCCGATTGTGCTTACCGGATATTACGGTTTGATGCAGTGGGACGGGATCGGGGCAATGACGTTTATTGGTCTGGACAATTACACCGCACTGCTGCAGGATGGCACGTTCTGGCAGAGTGCAAATCATACCTTTTTGTTAGCCTTGTTCTCTGCGCTGAGTCTCATCGGATATTTGATGATTGCACTGGTGCTATCAGGCAAGATCAAGGGTGCCAATTTTTTTCGCAAAATATATCTCATTCCGATGCTGTTATCTTCCGTTGCTATCGCTCAGTTATGGCTCAAAATCTACCATCCCAGTAACGGTGTACTGAACACGTTTCTGGAAGCAATCGGTTTCAGCAATCCGCCAGCCTGGCTGGCGGAGCCATCACTGGTGCTGTATGCCCTGTTCGTACCGATTCTGTGGCAGTATGCAGGTTTTTATATTTTGATCTATTATGCTGCACTCAAAAATATCCCGGAATCACTCATTGAGGCTGCCCGCATTGATGGTGCGAACCCGTGGCAGATTGCATTCCGCATCAAGCTGCCGCTGATTACGGAAGTGATCAAGGTGACCGTGGTGCTGGCTGTGGTCGGCTCGCTGAAATATTTTGATCTGATCTATGTCATGACAGATGGTGGTCCGAATGGTTCCAGTGAAGTGATGGCCTCCTACATGTATCGTCAAGCATTTCGCAGTTTTGACTTTGGATACGGCAGCGCAGTAGGTTTCTTCCTGCTGTTGATCTGTCTGGTCGTGACCTGGCTGCTTCGCAAGGCCACAGCCTCCAAGGATACGATTCAATATTCCTGACGCATACGCAAAACGAAAGGAGGTCATCCCGTTGAAGACGGAGCCAGCTGTTCGGCTGCCAGTGGGCCCGCAGGCAGGTCATAGCCCTGTATGGACGAAAAGACTAGGATATGTCCTGCTCTATGTGCTGCTGTCCCTGGTAGCTTTGCTTCAAATCCTGCCATTAGTGTGGCTGATGTTATTTTCGCTCAAAAATAATCAGGAAGTATTCGACATGGCACCTTTTGCGCTTCCGGCTACGCCGCGTTGGGAGAACTATGTCAAGGTATGGACGGAAGGCAATATCAGCTTGTATTTTTTTAACAGTGTATGGATTACGGTGGTTTCTGTCGTGTTTACAGTGCTGTTTGCCAGTCTCGTCACGTTTGCCATTACACGGATGCGCTGGAAGGGACGTTCGCTGGTGCTCGGATTATTCATGGTGGGACTGATGATTCCAGTGCATTCCACTCTGATCCCGCTGTTCAGCCTGTTTTTGAAGCTGCATCTTACAGACCATCCGTTATCGGTCATTCTCTCTTACATTGCATTTAATATGCCGATCACGATTATGATCCTGCTCGGGTTCTATTATGCACTTCCGAGAGAGGTGGAAGAGGCGGCGGTGATGGATGGATGTTCTGTCAATCGGATATTCTTCCGGATCGTGCTGCCGATGACCGCTTCCGTGCTTGCTACGACAGCGATCATTAATATGATCTATGACTGGAATGAATTTATTTTCGTTAACACCTTCATTAGCTCAGATACGTATAAAACGCTGACGGTCGGGGTGCAAAACTTTATTGGACAGTATACAACCGATTGGGGTGCGATTGGTGCTACGCTGATGATCAGCATCCTGCCTATTCTGATCGCGTTTCTGGTATTGAGTGAACGAATTGTCGAAGGCATCGCGGCCGGTTCGGTTAAAGGATGATTGCCTGCCAGTGCTTTTGTTATTTTAAAATGTAACAGATTTAATGCCCTTCCATTAATCACGTAGTATGCGTGGTGGAAGGGCTTTGTTATGTCTTGGAGTCGTCACAGAGCACTATGCGGAACTGGTAGACGGACAGGTTTTATGAAAACGGTATAATACCTATTTCTGGAATTTCAAAAAACTTTCAATTATTTTCGTAAAACTACTGCATTTTCAAACCACCTGTGCTAACATACCCTATGAAATCAAGCCCACGTTGGAAAGGTGAGAAAATGACAGCAATATCCTCCACCAAAGAGTCCCTCCGTTCAGATGCCAAGGATTTGAAATTAATTCGGCTGACCTGGCCTATATTCCTGGAACTCTTCTTGTTTATGTTGATGGGGAGCGTAGATACGCTCATGCTTAGTTCTGTATCGGATAATGCCGTCTCCGGGGTGGGTGCGGCCAACCAGATTATCTCGATTGCAATTCTTGTACTCGAAGTCATTGGACATGGTGCTGCGATTGTTGTAGCCCAATATATCGGTTCGAAAAAGCTGACAGAAGCAGCACAGGTTACAGGCAATGCCATCACGCTTAACCTGGCGGTTGGATTGATCCTGAGTGTGATATTCCTGGTGTTTGGCGGACATTTGCTGTCGCTTTTAAATATACAAGGTGAAATTTATGATTATGCTCGTTCCTATATCAGCATTGTCGGGGGCGGAATTTTTTTGCAGGCCCTCATTAATGCACTGGCTGCAACGATTCGTACACACGGCTATACCAAGGAAACGATGTATGTGTCTGTATTTATGAATGTGATTCACGTTGTTGGCAACTATGCTCTGATCTTTGGACATTTCGGCCTGCCGAAGCTGGGTGTGGAAGGGGCAGCGATCTCGACGGTGGGAAGCCGTTTCATCTGCCTGCTGATCTTCTTCTGGCTGCTGTATCGGGTAAGTGAGGTTCGTGTAGATTTCGAATATTATATCAAGCTGTCCAAACATTTTATTGGCAAAATACTGCGAATCGGTATTCCGTCTGCGATGGAATCGATGGTTTATCACTCCTGCCAGCTCGTATTTACGCTGTACGTGACTTATCTGGGTGCAGAAGCGATGGCAACGAAGCAATATGCAGGTAACATTTCAAGCTACATTTATCTGTTCAGTATGGCCATTGGCATGGGAACGTCTATCATTGTTGGACGGCTAGTAGGTGCGCGCCGTAAGGATGATGCGTATAAACGTGTCTTTGACAGTGTAAAATGGGCCCTTCTGGCCACGATTGTGATTGACTTGATCATTATTATTTTCCGCGTGCCGTTGATGGGCATTTTCACAGATAATCCGGAGATTATTCGGCTGGGCGCCCAGGTACTGCTGCTCAGTCTGTTGCTTGAAACCGGGCGTACCTGCAACATTGTCATCATCGGTTCGCTGCGTGCGGCAGGGGATGCGAAGTTCCCGGTATACATGGGGCTGATTTCCATGGTGTGCATGAGTCTGCCTCTTGGATATTTGCTGGTATTCCAGTTGAATCTGGGACTCGCAGGTGTATGGCTTGCCATTGCGGCGGACGAGTGGACGCGTGCGGTCATTATGTACTTCCGCTGGAAGAGCCGCGCTTGGGAGAAGCATGAACTGGTGGAGCATGATGAGGATGAGGCGGGTGCACAGCCGGTTCCGGCTGTCTGACGTGCTGTCACTTGCGCGTGAAGCCAGTTCACAATAGATATAGTAGAATCATCCTTAGAGTTAAGCAGAACCAGTCAAGGACAGTTATTGTCCCTGACTGGTTCTGCTTTTTTATTTTTCGCAAAAATGATCAAAACGGCTCGTTTGTGAACACGTATAGTAAGGATATGGAAGGGGGGACATCCTCAATTGAGCCGATATCAGGAGATGATTCAGCACAGCTTGTTCTACATCGAGAACCATCTGCACGAAGAAATTGGACTGGAGGACGTGGCTTCTCAGGCCTTGTTATCGCCGTACCATTATCACCGGGTATTCCGGGAAGAGGTGGGTATGACGGTGGTTGATTACATTCGCCATCGGCGGATGAGCCTGGCGTCTATCGCACTTCGCTCCACAGATGCAGGTATATTGGACATTTCACTTGCCTGTGGCTTTGAAAGTCAGGAAGCGTTCACTCGTGCCTTTCGCAAAATGTATGGCATGCCGCCTGGACGTTTTCGCAAATTATTTGATCTGAAACTATTCACTGGAAAAACCAGAGGAGGAGAAATAGAGATGAATGCTGCAGCAGCAATCAAAGGTTGGATGTTAACGGGGAGTCACCCGCAAAACTATGAGATGGGTATTGATCCTGCCGAGGTACATCAAGGGAAGGCCTCGGGGTATTTGAAGGCCGTTACACCGATGGAGCCGAATGAGTTTGCGACGATGATGCAGCAGTTCCGGGCAGATAAATATGTAGGTAAACGGATGAAGCTGTCCGGGTTTGTCAAAACCGATCATGTGGATGCATTCTGCGGACTATGGATGCGTGTGGATAACCACGTACATGATGTGCTGCAGTTTGATAATATGCACGACAGGCCGATCACGGGTACACAGCCCTGGAATCAGTACAGCATTGTGCTGGATGTACCGGCAGAGAGTGCGGTGATCTCGTTTGGGGTGATCCTGAATGGCAAAGGAAAAGTATGGGTGGACAGTTTCCGCTTCGAGGAAGTGGATCTGAACACACCTGTGACCCATATGGAGACGGAATATGAGATGTCGGACGAGCCGTTAAATCTATCGTTTGAGGAATAGGAAATCAAATGGTGCGCGGGTTATTTTTAAACGGAAGAAGGGATGGGAATTATGGTATAATGCTGGTGAAGAATGGAGCTGATGATGTGTGACGGAACTGCTTGATCCACGGGTAGATTTTGTGTTCAAACGCATTTTTGGAAGTGAGCAAAATAAAGATGTTTTGTTGGCTTTTCTGAACAGCACGTTTATTGAAACTGGCGAAGCTCCCTTGACGGAGATTACGGTTATTAACACTTACACGGATAAAGATAGTCCAGAGGATAAACAGTCGATTCTGGATATTAAGGCGAAGACGGTGGAGGGCAAGCTCATTAATATTGAGATGCAGTTGTTCAACCCGTACCATATGGAGAAGCGCACGCTGTTCTATTGGAGCGAGATGTATTTCCACCAGATTAAAAAAGGTGAAAACTACAACCTGCTTAAAAAGTGCGTAACTATTAACATTTTGAATTATTCCTGTTTGGATAATGAACGTTACCACAATGTATTTCATTTGCGGGAAGACCATACAGGGATTAGTCTGACGGACGACATCGAAATCCATGTGATGGAGTTAACGAAGCTGGAGCAGCACGCTGTTCCGCTGGAACAAGGCGGGCTTGTGAATTGGCTGTTATTCCTGAAAGGGATCGACACATCAAACTGGGAGGTGCTGGCGATGAATGAACCGATGTTAAAGAAAGCGATGGATACGCTGGAGTTTCTGAGTCATGATGCTGCCACCCGCATGGCGTATGATGCCCGGATGAAGGCGTTGAGCGATGAAAAGTCGATGATTGAGGGCGCGCGGGCAGAAGGCTTACGGGAAGGTAAAATGGAAGGTAAAAAGGAAGGCTTACGGGAAGGCAAAGAAGAAATGGCTCGTGAGTTGCTAGCCCTTGGTGTGGACATGTCGGCCATTGTGAAGGCCTCGGGCCTTTCCGAAGAGGAAATCCGGAAGTTGCTGCCGTAGTTTAATTTATTGAGGATCAGAATAACATGGGCCAATCCATCTGTGGAATGGCTCTTTTTGCTGTCTTTGGGGTATAAAAAGAAAAAGGGCAGCGTACCTGCTGCGAGATATCCAGAGGCTAATGAAACGACTAAAGTTTCATGGCGTAATATTCGCGATCTTGTTAACATAAACCCATAACTTATGACAGAGAAAAAAAGGATGAATCCGATGAATAGAAAAGTGCTTGTTGTAGATGACGAATCCAGCATCGTCAGTGCCATTGCATATGCCCTTCGGCGTGAAGGGTATGAAGTGGAGACGGCAAACGATGGTGAAGAAGCTTTAGTCAAGGTAGCCTCGTTTCATCCGCAGGTTATGATTCTGGATGTTATGATGCCGAAGCTGGATGGATATGGCGTCTGCCGCAGGCTGGAGGATCGGGAGGATATCGGCATTATTTTGCTGACCGTCAAAAATGAACTCGTTGATAAAATTGTCGGCCTTGAAATGGGTGCGGATGACTATATGACCAAGCCATTTGAAATCCGCGAGCTTCTGGCCCGCGTAAAGGCGCTAATGCGTCGTGTAGAGAAAAAGAGCCAGCCGCCGCAGGACAATACCCAAAGTCAGGCTATTGTGAACGGGGCACTGCGTATTCATGTCGCACACCGTACGGTGATGGTGGGTGAAGAGAAGCTGGATTTAACACCGAAGGAATTCGACCTGCTGACCATTCTGATGTCCAATCCGGAACGGGTGTACACACGAGATGATCTTCTTGATCGGGTATGGGGCATGGAGTACGCGGGCGGCACACGGACAGTAGATATTCATATCCAGCGATTGCGCAAAAAAATCGGGGATACCGACCAGCAAATGCTGCAAACGGTATACGGCATTGGGTACAAGGCTGCCGCCACTGAAACAGGCGGGCATCTATGAGAGTCAGCATTAAGCTGAAGTTCAGTGTATTCCTGGCGGCGCTGCTTATTCTCACCGTAGTTGTTCTGAGCTCCCTCGTGCTGCGAGGGATTGAACTGAATCAGCAATCACAGGTTGAAGGCATTCTGGCGCAGCAGACGCGGCTGGTTAATCTGAATGTTCGCCAAGCGTATTATACAGAGGCGGTGCGTCTGGAGCCGGAAGTGTTCCTGCAGCAGAATGGGCGCAGATTGGCGAAGGCTCTTGCCGACTCGACGGGTCTGCCTATTGCATTGTATGACATGAGCGGCAAACAGGTAGGAGCATCCTTTGCTCCGGGTGAAAGCGAACTTCTACAGGAAACACTGAATTATGCATTACAAAATAAAATAGCCTACCATGAGCAAGGGGATACCCTGCTTTATGCCGCGCCGCTGGATGGTCCCGAAGGACAGATTGGTGCGGTGTGGATTCAATACTCTGTGCAGAGTTATCAGGAATTCTACGCACGCATCCTTCAGCTGTTTATATGGGCAGGCATTGCTGTTGTTGCACTCAGCTTCATTCTGGGTTATCTATTCTTCAACCGTTTTGCTGTAGCGATTACCCGGTTGAAAAAATCAGCGGCCTCCATTCAAGAAGGGAACTATATTACCGAATCCCCGGTCAAACGTAAGGATGAACTGGGAGAGCTGGGCCAAGGCATTTATTATATGAGCACGTCCATTCGGCAGAATATTACGGCGATGCATGCCGAGCAGCAGAAGCTGGAGCAGGCGATTGAGAAGCTGCAGGCACTGGAGCAGCAGCAGAAACAATATATCGGCAATATCAGCCATGAGTTCAAGACACCACTGACCTCCATTAAGGCATATGTGGAGCTGCTGAACATGTACAAGGATGATCCCCAGCTGCTGGATGATGCCACGAATAACATCGGGAAAGAAACCGAGCGGTTATATGAAATGGTAGAGAAGGTGCTGCATCTGTCTGCGCTTGAAAAGTATGATTTCGAGAATCAGGCAGAGGACGTGGAGATCGGCGCATTGCTGGAGGATGCTTGCGGGCGAATGCGAGGTAAGGTGGAGAAGTTTGCATTAAATATGGAGCTGCATCTGGAGCCTGCCGTCATTCACAGTGACCGGGAGAGTCTGATGCACATTTTCATCAACCTGCTGGACAACGCGATCAAATATAACGTACCGGGAGGCATCATCCGGGTCGAAAACGAATTGCGGATGAACGAGCGACAGGTGGTCATTCGCATCTATAACTCAGGTACGCCAATTCCCGAAGAGGCACAGAAGAAGATTTTCGAACCCTTTTACACTGTCAACAAAGATCGAGCCCGCAAAACAGGCGGAACCGGACTCGGTCTGTCCCTCGTCAAGCAGTTTGTTGAGAAGCAGGGTGGAACAATTACACTGTTGCCCACTGACCAACAGCATCAAGAAGGCGTAACATTCCAACTCATATTTCCACTTGTAAATTAAGATAGAGATACAAGTTTACAAGTTGGAAACAAGTCTGAATAACTTTGGAAGTATGCCAGCCTTATGATTGGTCTATACACATTAGAAATCAAGGGGGACCATGACATGATAAATTGGAGGAAAGCGGCATTTGGTGCACTGGGAGCAGCCGTCCTGCTGACAACCGTTGCTTGTGGAAACACAACAGAGCCATCTGGCAATACACAAGGTGCGAAACCAGCTACGGATATTACCGTGAAAGACAACACCAATACGTCTGTATACCAGAATTTCAAGCTTGAGAAAATAGATAAACTGCCCAATATGCGGGGAGTTGCTTGGTTAAGCGGGGACTCCATCGTTACAGATAAAGAAAATACGTCCATGAAACCCGTTAGCGTCGAGGGGGAGGAACGGTATCCACATAACCTGTACATGTATGATCTGACGAAAGGCACAGATACACCGCTCAAAGAGAGCGAGGTCAATCTGGGAGCGCCGCAGGTTTCGCCGGATGGGCAGCACCTTTTCTACTGGGAGACAGAGGAAACGACAGGCTGGCCTTTCATTCTGGACTTGCAAAGTGGAGAAGCGATAGCGGCTGGCAAACAGGATGGATTCATTCAGGAGGGAGCATGGCTGGACAATGAACATGTCGTTTTTTCGAATATGAAAGGAGAACTGGTCTCGGCTGCACTGGACGGCACAACAAAAGTATTGGTAGAGACGGGCAATTTTAATGTGCGCAGCATCAAGGTGTCAAACAACGTGATCTATTACATCACAGGAGAAGACGGACAGCTGAATGCCTATGACGCCAAAACAGGTGAAGTTAGACAGGTGCTCAAAAGCGTAGAGTGGGTCATTCCTTCAAACGACGGAACAAGGCTTGCGATTGTAAAAAGAACAGCGGATACCAAACGGGCGCTGGTGCTCACCGATCTGGAAGGCAATGAAAAGGCCACACTTGCCAGAGGCACGCAAATTTTTGGCACAAGCTGGTCAGGCGACGACTCCAAAATCGCTTATACGATTCAATCCGATAACAACAACGAAAAGGGATTATTCGTATCCAACACGGAATCTGCAGAGCAATTCCAGCTCTCCGCTGATATGGATGAAGTGGCTGATGCATTAGCCTGGAGCCCGCAGGGGAACAAAATTTTGCTATCCCAATCCGTGATGGAAAATGAAAAGGTGCACTTTGTAACCTCAATCATTACTATTTCTGAATAGGGACCCGAATATAGAGATAGTGGCGGGATAGAAGGGCTGTTCCATATCTTTCATGCCTTTCTATACATTTATATTGACTAAGTCCTTGCGCTTCCGATAAACTAGTATGCAGGAATATATAGTCGAATGGTGGACAGCAGTTCGAGACGGTGTTTCGAGCGGCTGTTTCTTTTCTTTTTTTGCAAGCCAGGGCGCAACGTAGGAGGCTCGCCGGAGGAACCGGCCAACAACATGGAAGAGGAACAGGTGATATACATGTGTAACAGCGCGTATCGCGTGCTTTTATATTATAAGTTCGTGAAGATTGAAGACCCCGAGACGTTTACGCAGGAGCATCTGCAATACTGTAAGGACCTAGGGGTGAAGGGCCGTATTCTGATCGCCTCTGAAGGCATCAACGGTACGGTTTCAGGAACACCTGAACAGACGGAGCAGTATATGAAGGACATGCATGCCAATCCGCTGTTTAAGGACATGGTGTTCAAGATTGATGATGTGGAAGAGCATGCGTTCAAAAAAATCTTTGTACGTCACAAAGCAGAGCTCGTGACGTTCCGCGTAGACGAAGAGCTTGATCCGAATGAGATCAGCGGTAAGCGCCTTTCGCCGAAGGAGTTCCACGAGCATCTACAGCGTGATGATGTCATCGTCATTGATGGTCGCAACGACTATGAATACGAGATTGGTCATTTCCGTGGAGCCATTCGTCCAGATGTAGAATCATTCCGTGAGTTTCCAGAATGGATTCGAGAGAATCTCGGCGATATGAAGGACAAGAAGATCATTACGTACTGCACGGGCGGTATTCGTTGCGAGAAGCTGACCGGCTTTATGATCAAGGAAGGTTTCCAGGATGTTGCCCAACTGGAAGGCGGAATTGTAACTTACGGGAAAGACCCTGAGGTACAGGGACGTCTGTTTGATGGCAAATGTTACGTATTTGACGAGCGCATCTCGGTGCCAATCAACCGTACGGATGAGGATATTGTCATCGCCAGCTGTTATCACTGTGGCACGACACATGACCGATATATTAACTGTCCGACCTGCAACCTGCAGCATGTCTGCTGTGAGGCTTGTGAAGAGACGCATAACCGCTTTTGCTCGGATGCTTGCCGGGAGGCAGCGCCCGTACACGCATAAGCAGGAGAGCAGGTGCTGAATGTGAAGCGTGAAGAAGAACGTACAACGCGTGAACGGATTTTGTTTATGCTGAAGCAGCAAGGAACGATGACGGCCCGCGAGATCACAGCGGAGCTGGGGCTGACGGGTATGGCGATTCGTCGCCATCTGACAGCGCTGGAGCAGGATGGCTGGATTGAGGTGCGAGAAGCCCGGGCAACCGCAGGGCGCCCATCCTCGGTATATCATCTGACCGATCGCGGGGACGGTTATTTTCCGAAGTCGTACTCCTCTCTGACACTGGAGCTACTGGAAGAATTGTCTGATACGGCAGGCAGTGGTGTCGTGGATGCTCTCTTCGAGGGTCGCCGTGACAAGCTGCTTCGCAGCGGCTTGCCGCAGATGGAAGGCCATGACCTTGCCGGACGTGTGGAGGAACTGGCACGTATCCAGAATGCCAATGGTTATATGGCAGATGCGTCCAGAGAAGAGGATGGCACCTATGTCATCACTGAGCTGAACTGTCCGATCGTACAAGTTGCGAGTGTATATAAACAGGCCTGCCGCTGTGAGCTGGAACTGTTTCGCACGCTGCTGCAGGCAGATGTAGAGCGCACCGAATGCTACGCCGATGGCGGCAAGAAGTGCAAGTATCAGATTCGCGAAGCTTCGAGGAACTGAATGAGACGAGTGGACGTTTGAATATATGACATAAAGAGATGGTCTCTATTTGTGGAGGCTGTCTTTTTTTGTTACGGAATTACGTTTTTGCGAGTGAATAAATCGGAATTGCGTATTTAAATTGGACTATACGTGTTATAATAGTGCTCACATCCAAGTGCAATTCGTTCGCTGGTAGTTCTTTTTGAAATGAATAACCTAATCTAAATCAGTTGAACTATATACATTTACACAGAAACGGAGAGGACAGAAAAAACTGGAAAAGCGAAGCGTTCGCCTTTATCACAAGATTTTTCCCTTTATAATGGGAATCAAAAAAATCTGGGGATAACAGCGATTGAAAGTTGTTCTGTCATCGGAGTGCTCCGTGTAAACATCTTTCTTTTTTAACTGATCTAGGTGGGAGGCGTTTATGATGCATGAGCTGGAACCTGCTTTGAAAAAAGCCATGAGTGTGCTCGAGTTTCTAAGTCAGGATGAACAGGCGCGTCAGGAATACGAGGCACGGCAAAAGTTTCTACGAGATGAGGCCTCAATGATTGAGGGGGCTCGAGAAGAGGGGCTTAAAAAAGGCCTTGAGGAAGGGCTTAAAGAGGGAATTAAAGAAGGTATTAAAGAGGGCGAAGCTGAGAGCAAACGCAAAATTGCACAAAATATGCTGACTCTGGGACTTGATGAAGAGATTATTATGAAAGCGACAGGTCTGAGTTCTTCTGAACTGAAAAATATCCAACAAAATAAATAATCTCAGTAGGTTAGTTCTCTTACATGATTCAATAGAAAGGCAATTCGTACATTCTACGAGTTGCCTTTTTTGATGCTATGTAAAGTAATCTATCATATTATTCCTTCCGATTGAAATTGGAAGCGTTTCAACCATTGACGGAAGCCGGGATGCACTTTAATATTAGGAAAACAATAGAACAGCAACACGGCATGGACTTCAGTCGCATGCCCAAAGTCTAGATTTGTCTGCTTTTGTCGATCAAAGCAACAATGCGTTGAAGCGTTCGTTTTTGTCGGGCTCTGTCGTTCCTGAGGGGACGCGTATTAGAGCGCATGGGGAAGGTCAAATTTTAAAAGATGGAGAGGGGTATTTTACAGATGAAAAAGAAGTTTTGGATGTCACTGATGATGGCTGCTTCGATGATCGTAGCGGCAGGTTGCGGAAATAACAGCGGTTCAGGCTCGGAGTCAAAAGGGGCAGACAGTACAACAGGCGGAGGCAGCGCAGAAAAATCCTATCAGATCGCCATCTCCCAGATTGTTGAACATCCATCGCTAGATGCTACACGTGAAGGTTTCATCGCAGCCCTGAAGGATGCGGGTATTGAAGAGAATAAAAACCTCAAGATTGACTACAACAATGCCCAAGGGGATTCTACGAACAACCTGTCCATTGCCCAGAAAATCGCGGGTGATTCCAAAAATGACCTCGTACTCGGCATTGCGACTCCATCTGCACTCGCTCTTGCACAGCAAGTCAAGGACAAGCCACTTCTATTTGCAGCTGTAACGGACCCTCTCGGAGCCAAGCTGGTGAGTGACATGGACAAGCCAGGTGGTAACGTTACGGGTGCATCAGATACCAATCCAGAGGCTATCGTGCAGTTGGCTGACTTTATCGCCAAATATATGCCGGATGTGAAGACGGTAGGACTGGTCATTAATGAAGGTGAACCGAATGCAGTTGTTATGGCTAACAATGCCGAGAATGCTCTGGCAACACACAACATCAAGCTGGTCAAAGCACCAGTGACCAATACATCGGAAGTTAAACAAGCAACCGACTCGCTGGTTGGAAAAGTCGATGCGTTCTACATTACACTCGACAACTCCGTTGTAAGTGCGGTCGATACGATCATTCAGACGGCGAACAGCAACAAGATTCCATTCTTCTCCAGTGACCGTGATACGGTAGAGAAGGGCGCTTTTGCAACAGTAGGCTTCAAATATTATGATCATGGCTACCAAGTAGGAGAGATGGCTGCGGACATTCTGAAAAATGGAACAAAACCAGGCGACATGAAGGTGACCGTGCCGGACAAGCTGGATCTGATCCTGAATCTGAAGGCAGCTGAAGCTCAAGGCATTACGGTAACAGATGAAATGAAGGCTGAAGTAAAAGATCAGGCTAACAACATTATTCAATAATAGAGATGGGTAACTTGTTTCAATAATTGAGATTGGTAACCTGACGAATGACAATATTCCGATAGATGGATGCGAGGCGAACGTGCAGGCGGGTTCGCCTCATTCTTTTCGGATAGAGAAAGACAGGGAGGAAGCAGTGTGAGTATAAGTTGGAATTCCATTGAAGGGGCAATTGAGCTTGGACTGTTATATGCACTGATGGCACTGGGTGTGTATATTACATTCCGCATTCTTGATTTTCCCGATCTTACCGTAGACGGAAGTTTTACCACAGGGGGCGCTATTGCGGCGGTCATGATCTCCAATGATTACTCTCCTTGGCTGGCCTGCTTGGCAGCAATGGCTGGCGGCATGATCGCTGGAGCTCTCACGGGTCTGCTGCATACCAAGGGCAAAATTAACGGACTATTGTCCGGTATTCTGATGATGATTGCCCTGTATTCGATCAACATGCGTATTCTTGGCGCACCGAATAAATCGATTATGGGTGCAGAAACACCTTTTTCGGGTGAGCATGTCATGATCATTATTATTATTGTAGTGCTGGTATTTAAAATCATGCTGGATCTGTTTATGAAAACAGATATCGGTCTCGCCCTTCGTGCCACTGGGGATAACAAACGAATGATTCGCAGCTTTGGTGCGAATACGGATGTGACGACCATTATTGGTGTCAGCTTGTCCAATGGACTCGTGGCCTTGTCAGGAGCATTTATTGCCCAGCAATCCGGGTTTGCTGATATTACGATGGGCATTGGTATGATCGTTATCGGCCTGGCTTCAGTCATTATCGGTGAAGCGATTCTTGGCGCCAGAACGGTATTCTGGGCGACGCTGGCAGCTGTTGTCGGATCAATTATTTACCGGATTGTGGTCGCACTGGCCTTGCAGGTGGAATGGTTTGATACATCCGATCTGAAGCTGATCACCGCCGTAATCGTTATTATCGCACTTGTGTTTCCGACAATGCAGCGTTCCATGAAACAGCGCAGTCTCGCTCGCAAACGAACCGAAGAGCTGATGCGCTCGGGTGGTCAACAGGCGAAGGGGGGCATGTAGTATGCTGGAGATTACGCAAGTCACCAAACTGTTCAATCCGGGCACGACCGATGAGAAGACGGCGCTGGTTGGTGTGAATCTGACCATGAATCCGGGCGATTTTGTGACGGTCATTGGCAGTAACGGAGCAGGGAAATCGACCTTGATGAATATTATTTCAGGTGTGATGAAACCGGATATGGGCGATGTGCTGATCAACGACCGTTCGATTAAAAACTTGCCAGAGCATAAACGAAGCAGCTGGATTGGTCGTGTCTTTCAGGACCCGATGGCCGGAACGGCACCGCATATGTCCATTGAGGAGAACATGGCGATGGCTTACAAACGTGGCAAGGGACGCGGACTTGGCTTTGGTGTGACACGCGCCAGACGTGAAATTTTCAATGCACAGCTGGAGAAGCTTGGCATTGGACTGGAGAAACGTCCAAATGCCAAGGTGGGTCTCTTGTCTGGTGGAGAGCGTCAGGCGCTCAGCCTGCTGATGTCAACCTTTACCCAGCCACAGATTTTGCTGCTGGATGAGCATACGGCGGCACTTGATCCAGCCCGTGCAGAGCTGATCACCGAGCTGACAGAGACACTTGTCCGTGAGATGAGACTTACAACACTCATGGTTACGCACAATATGGAGCAGGCCATCCGTCTCGGCAATCGTCTGATCATGATGGATAAGGGACGCATCATTCTTGATGTCAGTGAGGAACGCAAACGCACACTCACGGTACCTGAACTGCTTGGGGAATTTGAGCGGATTAGCGGTAAGAAGATGGCAGATGACCGTGTTGTGCTTGGATAAGCACCAAGGCGCAGAGATTTTTTCGGAAAAATAAAATTCACTTGCTTACCCCAAAATGGGTGTAATCCATATTAGGTCAGATTCATGCATATTGTTAAAACCAGGGCTCTTTGCTTTATTGCAAAGGGCTTTTTTATGGTATGTTGAAAGAGGTCCACAAGGGAGGAACGAGCTTGTCTCTGCAATTTGATGAGGGGAGCTATACGGTATCTCAGCGATTGGATTCCATCCGCCTGCTGGCGAAGGAGTTTGCGCTTTTGCATTTTCTGTACGAAAACAAAGATAAGGCCTTTACGCGCAGTCAGCTGCTGGATCGGGTATGGCCATTGGAATATCCGGTGGAGCGCACCGTAGATGATCACATCTATCGTTTGCGCAAGAAGCTGAAGCGCTGGGAAGAAATCAGTCTGGATACGGTCCGTGGTTATGGTTATCGGCTTGCTCTAAGGGAAAACAGGGCCGTCCTGCCCCCAAATCCATCTATCCATGATCCCGAGATGCAGGAGGTTGTGCATGGATTGCTTCGCAAATATCATCTGTTCGGCCAGGGAAATTCAATCCAGACGCTGGTTCGTCAACAGGAGGCGCTTGGCGTACGAATAGAACCGTACTACCAGCTGTATCTGCATTTTATACAGGGAGATCTGGAGTGGCTGATGAACACAGCGCAGTTTCCTTTAGAGGAGCGTTTGTACTGGCTGCTGATTTATGTACATGCTCTCGTTGAACCTGCGGAAAGTCTGGCGTTATACAAACAAGCGATTCATTCATCTGTTCTGCCTGCAGAGCATCGCCAGGAACTGAGGATTCTGAATATCATCGATATCTATGCCGAAACGGGTCAGTATCAGGAGGCCAGGAGGCAGCTGGAAGAAACGTATCGGGTGATGGAAGCAAAACAGTTAATCTATTTCAAGTTACCGGTGAGTATTGCCGCATTGTCTGTTGAACTGTGGGGTGGGAGCGGTGAGGCTGTTGAGGAACAGATTGCCGTTCTGCGTACACAATTAAAAGACGCACCCTATCTGCGAGAAATCGGCCGTTTTCAGGTGCTGGAGGGCTGCTGGCTGCTGCGGCAGGGACGGGTGCGAGAAGCGGAGTTGCGAATGGATGACGGTCTGGAAGTATTGAAAATGTCACTCAATGCACCGCTTTATCTGAATTCAGCCTATCAAATTCTTTTGTTTATGGATCACCATCGAGTTGAAGGCAGACTCCGCAGTAAATATCAACAAATCTATGAGGGGATTCGTAAATCATACGGCGCTTCCATCTATGGGCAGCAGATTGTGGATACGGTTCACCGTTTTTTATCTGCTGAATCCATATCCTCTGATCTTCCTCTGACATAAGCCTCCTAAGATTACAGTCAAGGACATCAAGTTCGCAAAACCGCTGTAATCAAGGGAGGAAGTAAATGTATGACAGGTAATTCATCAAGAAACGACTTTTCCGATTCGTCTAAGCCAGGTGATTCATCTGATGAAGCTGCTGCAAAAGCCCCCAAACGCCTGTGGAAGAATCTCAGGTTTGTGCGTCTGTTTATGGCTTACGCGCTTGCTACCTTTGGCGATTGGTTCGATACGTTGGCCGTGCAGGTCATGGTGGCTTACCGCTGGGGTGCTGACCCGTTGATCATCGCACTAATCCCGGTCTTCATGGCAGTGCCGGGTATTCTTTTTGGCTCAGTGGCTGGTGCTCTGGCAGACAGGCTGCATAAGGTGAAAATTATGCTGCTTTGTGACGGAATCACCGTAGCACTCACAGTTGGTATTTTATTGGCACCAAGCCCGGCATGGCTGCTTCCACTCCTGGCACTGCGTGCGATGATGAGTGTATTTCATGTTCCTGCCCAGCAGGCGTTGACGCGCCAGATCGTAACCGAGGAGCAGCTGTTTCAGGCCTCATCGCTGAACGGGTTTGTGAATCAGTGTGCCAAGATAGCAGGACCTCTTCTGGGAGCTGTTGTATTGGCCTTTTTTTCTCCGCAAATCTGCATTCTGATCAATGCGTTTGCTCGCTTGCTGTCAGGTGCATTCCTTTGGCCTTTACGACGCTTTTCAGAGAAAAAAGAAGTTGGTGTAGCCGATGAGCAAGATGATGAGCAAAATCAGAAGGGAACGGCGACCTTCTTCACGCAGTGGCAGCAAGGCTGGAAGTATTTACGCCGCAACCGTACGGTGAGGAATACCATTGTGTTTGGTTGTTTAGGCCTGATGTCTATTCTGATGATCGAATATCAATTTGCGACCTTATTTCGGGAGATCAAGCCAGGGAATGAATCCATGCTTGGCTGGCTCGGTTCATCGGTTGGGGCGGGAGCCGTTCTTATCATTCTGCTGTTAAACCGATTGCCAAGAATAGGATACGGATGGGGCCTTGGCGGTGGATATTTCCTCATTGGCGCCGGCATTGCATCACTGGGCTTGATCGGCCCGGATACATCAACAGCATGGGTCATTGTCGTGGGCCTGTGTACTGGTCTGGGGAATGGAATGTTTATGGTCACGATGAATTATTTGCTGCAAAAAGAGACCTCTCCTGACTATGTAGGACGTGTATTTGGTATTCAAAACTCGTTATTCAGCGTTGTGCTGGTTGCTGCGCCGCTGACAGGAGGTGCAATCATTCGTTTTGCCGGGCCTAGCTCGACCTTTCAAATGATCGGTTTGGCCACGCTTGCGATTGGTCTTGGCGGAATGATACTGCAGCGCATGCTGTGGAATGTGGGGAGAACATGCACGTCAACAGACAAGGCATCAGCCGTTTCATAGCGCATCTGATCTATGCCTGAGACAATAATAGCCACTTTCGGTGCTCATCCGAAGGTGGCTTTTGGTTTGGATATATCTCGAGCGTGTTCAACCTTGATGATAAGAAGTCAATTTTCCCACCAGGTGAAATAGGTTGTGCAGGCTAACAGTCCAGCTACAGACAGCGATCCAGTTACGGACAGATTAATCGCCTGCCCTGGAGAGATCACATATCTGCCCGACTCATCGGATTGAAAGGGGCCTGCCTGAAGCGGCATGGCAATCAGAGTTGCAGCACCCGACGGAGCAGATGTGGAGAATCGAACTACTGCAATACTTGTGTTGCTGCTGGATAGATTACTGTTGACTGCAGTGAGTGTGCTGGGGGAGGAAAGGGTGCCGTTGGCACTCAGGGTCATGGTGCCGCTGAATGAAGATAACAGGCTGAGCGCCACTGTAATGCCGCCAGACAATCGGGAAACATAAATGTTCTTTCCACTGCCTGCTGGATTGGCGAGCTGGAGCGTTGCTGTCACACTCCCTCCAAGTATCCCGAGGGTGGTGGAGTTGGTGGAACCTGCAGTGTACAGATTACCTGTGCTGCCGGCATTATTTTCAGGCGGGGCAATGATGCCGGGAGAAGTATACGAGTTGGTGCTCGATGTATAGACGGGCTGATTCAATGGGTTAAATACATTATTGTTTGGCACGATATGTACCCCCCTTTTTAACAAATTTCGCCTTAAAATTCCCACCATAGCAGATTAATCGAGCCGACCTGACTTCCCGTACCCAAGCTGATGGACAAGGACTGCCCTGGAGGAACAACGATGGAGCCGTTTAAATCCAGTGAGTATATCCCAGCAGTTAGCGGAATGCTGATGAGACTGGTAAAGGTACCGCCAAGCGTGCCTGTATTTTGTCTTGTTGTGGCGATGCTGGCATTTGAGCTGCCAAGCAGTGTATTGCTTGGTGTTGGCGTTGTGCCAACGGTAACGGTTCCGCCGGAGTAGATGACAAGGGTAGCGGCTGCTGTAGTGCCCCCCATCAGACTGGATAGACGTATCGTTCTGCCACTTCCAGCAGCATTAACAATCTGCAGCAGCAAGTTCTGGCTGGAAGGAATAGAGACATTATTCGTGGTCAAGGCAAAAAAACTACCCACCGCTGCAGCCCCTGTGTCTGGCGGAGCTTCAATCCCCGGGGCCGCAAATGTATTGGTTAATTGGGTGAATAAAGGTCCATTAGATTGGTTGAATACATTTGCATTAGTCATTGTGCAGCGCCTCCTTTGGAAAGAATGAACCCAATAAACGTCAAACGTAGCCTTGTTTTTTCGCATGTCCCTATTACCTCATTGTATGTGAAAGAAAGAGTCGACGTTTGGGATTCATTGTAATTTTCCAAATAACGGCATGTGCCGTGCCCGTAGTCCTGGGCCGGGCATACGATGCCTAAGCACATTGTTTAAGGGGAAATCGAGATGAGTCGAACAGCAAAGCAAAGCAAGAAAAAAACAAAGCAGACAACCAAATATGTTAGTCGCCGCTCATCCCGTTGTTCTCGCCGCGCGAAACTGCTGAAGCCCCCCTGCTCCCGGATTACCCGTCCCCGGTTCAAGCAGGGTGCTTTCTCACGCACGAAACTCCCTGGTGCTGCTTACTGTTTTACAGAGCATACCTATCCTGGAGCGGACACGGCCCGAGGCGAAGTTGCACTTCCGCCACAGGATACCTCAACACTAAGCATGTACAGCTATGGTGTGGTGAATCGGGGGAAACATCCGGCGCTTGTACAGATTCAGATCAGCCCGAATGCTGTAGATTACGCAGTGGATAGTCAAGAGGTGGTCGAGGGAGGACAGACCAAGGCGCTTGTCCCATTGCGATTTCTGCATTATACCCGGCTTGTGATTCTGCCAGTGAAGCCCGGTGAACCAACCCGGCTTGATGTTTATTTTCAGGCTCAGCGTATGCCGTAAGGTAGCTTTATTACCCAGATTGTCCAGGGAGGAGGACGAGGCTCATGCCTAACTTTACAACGTTTAATACGAATCCGGATAACTTGAGAACACTTATTTTTGGTCAGGATAGTACGGGCACTGCCCAACCCGTCAGAACGGATACAAGTGGAAATGTTGTTGGCATCATTCTGGACGGGACAATCAGCAACATATCTGGTCTGACTACAGTCACCATTAATGCGGGCACAATTACCAACATTCTGAACGGTACAATTACCAGCGTACTTGGAGCCACGATTACAGCTGGAACGATCACAAGTGTGCTAGGTGCCACGGTGACAGCCGGTACATTAACGAACCTGTTAGACGGTACAATTACCAATGTGCTCGGAGCGACCATTACAGCGGGAACATTAACGAACTTGCTGAACGGAACCATCACAAGTGTACTTGGGGCGACGATTACAGCCGGTACGATTACAAGTGTGCTAGGAGCCACGGTGACAGCCGGTACATTAACGAACCTGTTGAACGGTACGATTACCAGCGTACTTGGAGCCACGATTACGGCGGGGACCATCACAAGTGTGCTAGGTGCAACCGTAACCGCAGGTACATTAACGAATTTATTGAATGGAACTATTACCAGCGTACTTGGAGCCACAGTAACGGCCGGGACACTGACAAACCTGTTAAATGGTACGATCACGAATGTGTTAGGAGCAACCATCACGGCAGGTACATTAACAAACTTGCTGAACGGAACGATCACAAGCGTACTCGGAGCGACGATTACAGCGGGAACGATCACGAGTGTGCTGGGCGCAACCGTAACGGCCGGGACGCTTACGAACCTGTTGAATGGTACGATCACGAATGTGCTCGGAGCGACCATCACAGCGGGAACATTAACGAATTTACTGAATGGAACGATCACCAGCGTCCTGGGTGCCACGGTGACCGCTGGAACGCTGACCAATCTGTTGAACGGAACCATTACAAGTGTACTTGGGGCCACAATCACAGCCGGGACATTGACCAATCTATTAAATGGAACGATCACAAGTGTGCTTGGAGCGACCATTACCGCCGGAACACTCAGCAGCGTAACATCCATCTCGCAGAAAAGCTTTCAGGAAAACCAGCTCATTGCTACGCCGACAGCTAACACGTTTACACCGCTTCCTGCTGTGACAACCAGCGTCTTCGGTACTTACTCCTTCTTTGTATATAACAGGGGACCAGGAATAAACAGGGTAGATGCTCAGGTGGAGATCAGTGCTAACGGAACCAACTGGTATACGGATGTGGCTACGGTAACCGGTATCCTGTCCGGTTCGGTAGACGTTCTGGTTCCGCAGCGATTTTTGAAATATACCCGTCTCTCTTATCGTTCAAGCCTCATTGGAGCACCTAGCACAATTGACGTGTTCTTCAATGGACAAGGCACATAACCAGCTTTGCTGTCATATAGGTACATGAAGTCCGCTTGACGGGACTCATGTACCTTTTTTTCGTATTGGAGGTGACTGTGGATGCAGAACCGTTTACTTGGCATTCATATGATTGTGCAAAATGAAGAGGAACACCTGCCGCGCTGTCTGAACAGCTTGAGGCATAAAAATCTGGAATGCTTCATTACGGATACAGGCTCGTCCGATCGGACAGCAGCTCTGGCCAGAGCTTACGGTGCAATGGTGCTGCACGCTCGCTGGGAGGATCATTTTGCTCAAGCCAGAAATATCAGCCTTCCCTTGGCAACGACAGAATGGATTCTCTGTCTGGATGCTGACGAGTATGTGATTGAAGGTTTGGAAGAATTAATGGAGTTTTTGCCTGACGTCCATAAGAGCATAACCAGATTGCGTATAACGATAGAAAATCAGTTCGGTGAAGGGGCGGAGGACAAGGTCATGTCCTATCCAGTAAGACTTTTTCGTGCACATCATGGGTATCGATTCACGGGACGTATCCATGAACAGTTGATTCGTGCAAAGGATCATGAGCAGAACTGTACTGTGATACCGAAGAGTAATACAAGTGATGTTAACGAAGCTGTAGATTCATCTAATGCAAACGAAGAAGAGACATTCGTTGATATAGAGCCGCTTGCACCTCTGCGTCTGGGGCATGATGGTTATCTGGTATCCGTGATTGCCTCTGGAGAGAAACCGAAACGGAACTTACGCCTTATTCAGAAGGAACTGGAGGATCACCCGGGTCAACCGTTTCATCTGTACAATCTGGGTGTAGCCCGATGCCAGCTGGGTGATTTGGTGCAGGCGGTCAATGCATTCCGTGAATCACTAAGGCTTGCTCATTTGCAGGCTCCTTATCGCCCGACACTTGTGAAGGATCTGGCTAAAGTGCTTGGTTCGCTGGAGTGTTATGAAGAAGCACATACACTGCTTGCCCTTGAACGTCAGCGTTATCCTGAATATCCGGACCTGCATCTGTTATATGGTGGTATTCTGGAACGGCAAGGTCTGGAGGAGCGAGCGTATCAATGCTATGCACGGGCAAGCACCTGCAGTGTCAAGCCATATGATCAGATGAAAGATCACAACGGTGAGTTTGAACCCTTCTACGTCAGCGAAGCGGGATCTGGCAGCTACCGGGCCTATACCTCCATGGCAAGGCTTGCCGAAAAGCGGGGGTTTGGGGAAGAGGCGATTCGTCTATACATGTTGGCATTGGAGCATCTGTTCACTTATCAACCAGCATGGACGGGGTTAGCGGAAACGCTGCAGCAGCAGGGGCATTCAGATGAGCATATTGCAGAAAGACTGCTGGAGCAGTTCAAACGTTTAGGCCAGAAACAGCAGCAGTCTAATCAATCTGGAGATATAAACAGTTCTTCGAATACTCGCAATGAGGAAGCGAGTCCTCTTCCAATTGTCTATGCTCTCGCCGCTTGTGGAGCATACAAGCAGGCACTACTCTTGTTCGATGATCAGGCATGTCCTATTTGTATTCCTGCAGGTGATCTTATTCAATGGCTGCTGTGCGCTGACCGTATCACAGATGCATGGCATCTTGCTGAGAAGAGCTGGGGGGTACAAAATCAGCGGGACAGCGAACAGATGCCGGACTTATCGGTCAGCGGATCAGAAATCCAAAAGGATCGTCAGATAACACTGCGACCTGATGAAAGAAGTGACTGGGCTCTGGCTTGTTGGGCGAGCGGACAGCATTTATCAGCGTCCTTTCTCTCACGAACTTCCCCACTGGAAAGGGATATGTGGAGGGTTGCAGATCGTTTGTTGTTGGATTACAGGCTCAGTCCATCTGCCTGTAATCCTGGATCGGAAACAGCAGATGAGCAGCTGCTGCATTGGAGTGAAGCTGCGGAGTTGGCAGCAAATCAGGTTGTAACCCGTGCCGTGCAAAACGGTCAGTTGGTTATTGCCCGGCAGCTGCATGAACGGCTGGCAGGTATGATGTTCACCAAAGAGCGAGCAGAGATGACCACTCTTAGGAATTTTGCTGGTTTGCTGGTTCGGCACGGATATACGATGCTGGCTGCCGATATGCTGATTCAATGTATGACGGAAGGGGAGCTGGATGCAGAGGGGCTTTTTTGGCTGGGGGAAACGCTGTATGCCAAAGGATATATTGAGCAGGCATTATCGCTGTTCGAACAGGCATTGGAGCGTGATTCGGCCTTCACTCAGGCTCGGGCCGGGGCGGCAGTCTGTTATTTGAAGCTTGCTCTTGAATTAATAGGACAGGAACGGGAACGTTCCCAGAAAGCTGCGGTGCTCGAGGCCCGGCAGAGGAACCTGGTCCAGCAGCTGCGAACAGCGGAGGGCATGCCTTGGCGGACGATATATCGTGCCAGGGAAAGGAGGAACCACCATGCAGGGAGAGCGGCAACAGACACAGCAGCATCAGAAGGCGCAGCGGATATCGCTGTGTATGATCGTTAAGGATGAGGAGGAGCTGCTGCCGCGCTGTCTTGAGAGTGTGTGCGGAGCGGTTGACGAAATCATTGTAGTAGACACTGGCTCGTCGGACCGCAGCGCGGCAATAGCGCGCAAGCATGGCGCGAAGGTGGTTGAATTTGCGTGGTGCGATGATTTTGCCGCAGCACGAAATGCTGGCCTGGAGCTGGCCACTGGCGACTGGATTCTGTTTCTTGATGCGGACGAGGCGCTGGATACAGCAGCACGGGAGCAGATCAGAAGCTGGACGGGAGTCAGCGGATGCGACGGATTGTTTTTAAACATCCACAATTATACGGGTTCGGGCCAGCAGGGAGCGACGGTTAATCCGGTGCTGCGTCTGTTCCGCAACGCCCCTGAGCATCGGTTCACGGGCCGGATTCATGAGCAGATTGCGGCGGCGATCTGTGCGCGGAATCCGGAGGCTGCGTTTCATGTTACGGACATGGTAATTCACCATTACGGGTATCAGACGGTGATTGTAGAGCGTAAAGACAAGGTGAATCGTAATGTTCGTTTGCTGCAGCGGGCGGTCATGGAGGAGCCAAAGCAACCGTTTCATCACTATAATCTCGGAGTGGAGTATTTGCGTACAGGTCAAGCGGAGCAGGCGCTTGAATCGTTTGGTACAGCGCGGGAGATGATTGATCCGGCGGTAACCAGCTATGCACATCTGCTGTTCAAATATGAGGTTCGTTGTCTGGAGCATCTTCACCGCTGGCCGGAAGCGATGGAGCGGGTGGATGAGGCGTTGCAGCTATTTCCGGAATACACGGACCTGATGCATCATCGTGCGATCTGTGCGGACGCTTTGGGGGATACAGATACAGCTGAGCTTTCGCTTCGTGAGGCAGTCCGGCAGGGACCGCCGCCAGCCATTTTTCATACAGAAGAAGGCATGGGCACCTATCAGACATGGTACACGTTGGGCCGTTTACTGGAAGGAAAGGCCGATCTTGAGGGAGCCGTGGATGCTTATGTAGAAGCGGTGCGTGCAAAAGCCAGTCTGCTGCCGCCGCTGTATCGCATATTTCGAATTATGCGGGTATCCGGACAGGAGGAACAGATTCCGGCGCTGATTGCTTCACGTTTTGCGATGAACTCGGAGGAGGCTTTGACAAAGGTGCTGGGCATTCTGGAGCAAAGCGGCTGTTACGCTTCGGCACTCGAGCTGCTTGGGGAGATGCCTCCTGTAACTTCTGGAGAGCCGCGGGAGAGGCGGTCTGTAGCCGAGGCTTTCCTGCATGTGCAGCGAGGAGACTGGACAAAAGCGCGTTTGAAGCTCGAAACGGTGAAGCGAAAAAAAGGTTTATTTGCCTCCCTGGCTTCCCGCTGGCTCGAACGGCTGCAGTGTCTGGAAGAAGAAGGAAAGGGCGGGAGAGAGGATAAGGAAGGTAGGAGAGATGGGAAAGAGAGGCAAGGAAGGGAGGGGCAGGAACATAAGAAGGGGCAGCAGAATGAGGGACAGGATTCCTTTACGCTTTGGCTAAGGCAAGGCTCACAGGCAGGCGGGGGTAAAGACGTTTTAACCGAAGAAGAGTCAGGGCTTTCAGGCTGGTGGAAGTCGGCAGCAAAAGGAAACGAGGGACCTAAGGAGAATGCAGGTGAACATATCACGTCCGAGAAAGAGCATGCCGGGTTGTACGAGGGCTGGCAAGCGTTTGGACTTTTGCTGGAAGGATGCGCAAGGTCTGGAAGACGGCAGGAGCTGCATGAACTGATTCAACGGGGGCAGCAGGTGCTAATTGAAGCAGATTCTACCATGAGAACTGGATCGGAAGAATCCTTGGCTAAGGAACGGGATGCCGGGACTGAAGAAGAGTGCCGAGGGAATGGTGAGGTGCATGAGAAAGCAGATGTGAAAAATGCCGGTGCACGATTGCCTTTTCCGGGAGCATCGGATACCTTGCTTGGCACGAATTGTATCTTGAAAGGGCTGATCAGTGCAGCGGATTATCATCTGGCGCAGCTCATGTCTGACACAGCACAAGCGGGTGCAGGTAAAAGGCAGCGTCATCCGTACTGGCCTGTCGTTCAGCATATTCGGCTGGAGCTGCCGGGAGCAGACGGGTTTGAGGGATAAGAAAAGCACGGAAGCCCTGAGTAGACGGAGGATGAGGACTGAGCTGGTCTGGGCGGTTTTGATGGATGAAAAAGCATGATGCAAGGTGTGTACTCTAAGGGGCGTGGCAATAGAGCGGTAAATAGAATGATGCCGAATACAGTATCAGTCTGAATGCAGCACGGGGTTGCGGCTGGAAGGAGGGCAGAGTGCGGGTGAAGAACGGCATCAGCTTGTGCATGATTGTAAAGGATGAGGGCAAGTGTCTGGACCGTTGTCTGCGCTCGATAAGTGATAAGGTAGATGAAATTGTTGTCGTAGATACAGGCTCGACAGATGATTCGCAGGCCATTGCCAGACGATATCGTGCTGAAATCATAGACATGGAATGGAACGGCGATTTCAGCGAAGCACGCAATCTCTCACTTGCTGCTGCGAGTTATTCGTGGATTCTGGTGCTGGATGCGGATGAAGTGTGGACACAGATGGAGTGCACGAAAACTGAACTGCTGGAATGGCTGGAGGCCGGGAGTCAGGAGGTCTGGGGCTACTGGATCAAGGTAACCAGTTTGCTGGGTACGATGGGTGAAGAGCGTGTGACGGATGAGGTATGTCGTTTGTTCCGCAACGATCCCCGGATTGCTTTTCGTGGACGCATCCATGAGGAAGCAGCTTCTTCGATTCAGGCAATTATACCGGGCGGGATAGGTCACTCGGACATAGAGGTTGTTCATTATGGTTATCTGGATGATGTTATCGCTGCCAAGGGCAAAAACGAGCGCAATATGCAGCTGATCCGACTGGCTTTACAACAAACGCCGGATCGGGAGGAAATGCTGTATGCTCTGGCAGCAGAATGGTTTCAGCAGGCGAGGTATGAGGAAGCGATTCGTCTTTTTCTGCCGCTGCTGGCCCAGCTTCTGCCGGAGTGTGGATATCACTCGGATGTGGTGTTGAAAACGGCGTATGCCTGGAGAGAGCTGGGGCACTATGGCAGAGCGCTGGCCGTCGTGGAGACATGGGCACCCTTATACGGGGATTTCCCTGATCTGCTCGAGCTTGGCGCTGTGCTGGAACTGGATCATGCGCGGGCAGACAACGCTCTGGGCTGGTTAAAGCAAGCAAAATCAGCCGCATCGGCAGCGGGGCGATATACCTCGGTGTCTGGTGCGGGCACATATCGTGCGTTAACGCTGGAGGGCATGGCCTATGAGCAGACCGGTCGCTGGAATGAAGCGGAAGCAGCTTATACAGCCGCTCTAGGCCTGCAGCCGGGTAATGTGGCTGCATGGCAGCGGCTGCTGCTGCTCGGTGCAGCGACGGGACGGCCGCAGGCCATTGCCCGCGCAGCCGAGGGGGTGTGCTTGCCGCCGGCAGCATGGCAAGCGTTGGTTGCGACCGCGCTGGCTGCGCATCGGCCGGTGTGGCTGCTGCGCCATGCAGCGGCTCTCGCCCCGGCGCTGCAGGCTCAGCCGCTTGCCCGCGGGCTTGCGCTGGCGCAGCTGGGCGAGGACGCGGGTGCATGCGCGGCCCTGCGGCCTTGGGCCGCGCATGCGCAGCACGGGCCAGAGGCGGCGCTGGCGCTGTGGGCGCTCGGCCACAAGCGGCCGGGCAGGGCGATGTGCGCTGCGGTGCCCGAGGCGGCACAGGCGGCGGATGCGCTGCTGCAACGCGCGAGGCTGGCCGCGGGGCAGCGTGCGGGCACGGCCAGGGCCGCTGTGCGCGACCCAGCGGCCTCGGCGCGAGGGCCGGAGCTGCCGCAGCTGCAGCCGCCCGGCGCCACGCCGCGCATGGGCTCGCAGCCCGCAGCGCTCGGCACGCCTGCGCTGCTTGCGCCTGCGCAGGCGCTCGCCGCCGTAGGCGCCTGGCCCGCATGGCTGCGCCTGCTGCAGGCCCAGCCGCCAGGCGGCGCGCTGGCGCTGCTCGCAGCGCTGCCGCCTGCGGCCCGCTGCGGCCTGCTGCGCGCGCCCGCGCACGTCCGCGAAGGGCTGCTTGCGCTATGCGGCCCACCGGGCAGCGCGCAGCAGCTCCTCGCGGACGAGGTGCCCGCCCTCGCGCCCGTGGCGCATGCGCTTCTGGCGGGCACGCTCGCGCAGCTCGCCGGGCGGCAAAGCCTGGCACGTGATTGGGCCGAGTACGCGGCCCAAATCACAGCCCGGCCTGCTGCCGCCCAAGGCCGCCCGGTGAAGTTCCTTCCACCGGGCCTGCAGACCCTGCTGCGCCTGACGGCTCCCGGCGCAGCCCAAGCCCCGACTTACCGGCAGCAGTGCAACTTGCTGCTGGTATACCTGTAGTCCGGCGTATCCATCCCGCCGGACACCTCCCCCATACAGCATAAAAAAGCCGGGGGTATCCCGGCAGTCCCTTTATTGCTACTGATTCCCCCTGCTCATTCAACCTGTTTCTGATGTAATACACTGTCTACCTGCTCCCTTTTTCATATTTATCCCGACCAGCTATATGTTGTCCGTTTTGCAAATCACAGCCCGAAAGCAGCGAATAGGGGTACCGTACATATCGGAGGAGATGGCATCGTCCGGTTCCTCCACATTCAGCTTATCCTCAATGGTCAGTCCGGTGACAGCCATAATGGTCTCCAGCAGATCGGGACGCATCTCAGGCACATCGAAGGTCGCAATTAATTGCCCGTCCGGCTTGAGCACCCGTGCGAATTCACGAAATGCCCGCAGCATCGTGCCCGTATCCAGATGTTCCAGTACAGAGATGCAGAAGACACGATCGAACTGCCCCGCGGCATACGGAAGCTGAGCCAGATTGGCCTGAGCGCGGTGAAGCCTGGAGAGATAGGTACTTGGCAGTCTCCGGGCCGCCTCTTCTCCAAAATCAGCCTTAATATCCAGCAGAATCGCCTCTTCTGACATAATGCGCTCATCCCAGTCACATGCGTGAACCTCACGGCAGTGGTCGGTGAGCCAGAATTTGAACGGGTGGGATATGCCGCAGGCTGCATCCAGCACCACATCGTTTGGCCTTGCAAACTGTCGTGCCCATTCATATTCGTAAGGACGGCTCCACCATGCGGGATGAAGCGGGAAAATCAGCGTATCCGTCTTCGGGTCATTTTGCCGAATGTACCTTGATTCCATCATTTCCGTTGTGAGTGGTATGTCCATCATGTCCGAATCCCCTCCTTGATTCCTGTTTCCGTTAAAAAAGCTTCCAGCACCCTGCTCCATCGGCTTTTCCATATGGACAGATCGTAGGAGAGTGCCGTTTCACGTGCATAGATACCGAGCCGTTCTCGCTCAGCGCGATCCTGAACAAGCCGAATGAGCGCAGCGGTTAATGCCTGTTCCCCTGGAGGTATGAGCAATCCGTTGAAACCGTCCTGAATCAGATCATTGAGCCCGCCTACATTGGAAGCGATTACCGGCAGTCCGCAGCTCATTGCTTCAAGACAAGCGTAGGAGGTTCCCTCCGAGAATAACGTAGGAATCACAGCAATATCTGCCTGATGATACGCGTCACGGATGTCTCTGAAATCATACGTATGCTGACGGATTCGCGCTGTATGCGGATGTGTGCGCTGCCAGTAGCGGAAGGCTCTGCCCACGGTGCTGCCCTCCACCAGTTCTCCAGCAAATTCAATCTCCACATTGGGAAACGCCCCCAGCAGCTTATCTGCTGCCAGCATCATCGGAATGATACCGCGCTCGCTGCTGATGCGGCGTGGATACAAAATACGGATGGCACGAGAAGCAGAGGGCTTATCATCTGTGTATTCAAGATCCGGGTGGACGGTTAACCCGGCAGCTTCTTCTTTATCGGAAAAGTGAGCATTGGAATCGCCGATTCGAATCGCATGCTGATCATTAACAGGCGCGTTCTCCTGCAAATTACTGCTCTCAGTTTCAGCATGACTGTCTCCAGCTGCATCTTCGGATGCCGGAATGATCAGGTCTGCACTTTCGGTTTGCAGAGCGGTGTCTTGCTTCCAGGCCTCCAGCCATGCTTGCTCATGCTGCTGTGCAAGCGTCCTTCTGGGTGGAGCGGGAATGAAGTAAGAGGTATCAACCGCATTGGGAATCAGCATAATTTGTTCTGAATCGGCGTAAGTGCAGGCTGCCCGGCAGAAGGTTTGAAAATGGGAATCTACGGATACGATGCGTACCAGTCCATCCAGCGCCAGCTGAATATGCTCGGCAACCTGACGTTTCGTATCCAGTGGCAGCCCGGGACGATCCCAGTTAATGCCGTGACATATCCCAAGGCTGCCCGGTTTGTAGTGGATGGGCTGCCAAAGACAGCTTGCGTAGATGATCGGCCCGCGAGCCGCAGCGGCCATCCGGTCAAAGGCTTCAGGCACATTGTTCATGTCATAATCGTAGCCATAGACATCAATCTGCTCGGTTCTCGTCTGGAACGCTTCGAAATAGGACAACTGATGCACCTCGGGAATGTGACCCAGTCCCCGGATGACACTGCACAGATCAAGAATGTAACGCTCCAGCCCGCCGCCGAAAACCCGGCTGAACTCCCGATTATAACCATCGGTGAAGCTGTGGGTGAGTATGCTGATTATGCCCATATTACGGTTCCTCCTTCCATGGGAGAAGCCTTGGTTCAGGGTCCAGAATGGACTCGTACTGTGCCAGATTTCCCCACTCCCCGTGTGGATCAATACGTTTGTAGCGCAAATATTTGCGAACCCTGTCCTCCAGACTGCCAGCCCAGCCGAGATGCTGTACCTTCAGCTCGGTATGCACGCCCGGGAGCACCGTACAGGATAAGGGCAGTCTGGGGACGTGGTGGTTCTGCTGCGGGTAAAAGTAGGAATAACCGGGCATGTAACGGACAAGGGTAGCTGTATGCCGTTTGTGCATGGACCAGAGCTCATCCTCGCGATAGTGGGTTCGACCGCCCCACATATCGTAGAAGCGGAAGGCAAACCAGTCTGCGTAGTCCTGATTAATAAGCTTTCGTATAGCTCTTTTGGCTTCACTGCTGTAAAGTTCATCGGCGTCAACCGAGAGCAACCAGTCCGGGTCTGTACTGACGGCTGCTTGCCATAGTGCATTACGCAGACGCCATTCCTCCGCAAAGAGTGGCTTCTCCAGCACCTCCAGCCTGACCACCTTGGGAAAGGCACTGCATATGTCCGGTGTTCCGTCTGTGCTGGCATCATCAACAATGACAATCTCATCCACAAATTCACTCAGATCATGCAGCACTTCCTCCAGATAACGACCCTGTTCGTTGCGGACCTGCAGCATAGCCGTCAGCTTGTTGTTTTGACTCTTACGTACCCTTCGGACAGCATACGATTGTGTAAAAGCATCCGTCTCCCTGTCCTGCAATGACAGAGAATACGGTTCTTCTTCGATTCGTGAGTTCACAACGCGATGAACCTGGTGGGTGCCCTGACTTGACGAGCCCTGGACTTCTGAATCAGGAGGCTCGACCTGCGGCCTGTTCCCAATGGTTCTGCGTTTTTTCGGGTCCATCATTAAGGCACCTCCCCAAGCAGCTGCTGCACGGCTTGATCCAGCAGCTCCAGTTCCAGGATTCGAGCCAAAGCATCTTCATTTTCTACAGCTGTTTCCAGAAACAGCCTCACCGCCCCGTGACGTTCACCCCGAAGGGCCATTGCTGTCCCTGATAATTGCCGATATTCGCGACGACTGGCTCCGTCCTGAATGTCGCTGGCATGAACCAATGCCAGGGCGTCCTCTACACGCTCTGTTTCCTGATAGATGCGAAACTTCCAGTGTCTCGCTGTTTCCCCGCCAAGCTCATCCAGAATACGCATGGCACTGCCGTAGTCATCGTTGATGCGGAGCAGCTCCGCTTGAACGAGCTGCTCTTCTCCCGCTTCAAGCCAGCGGCATAACTGCTCGTAATGGTGGCGTTCCTGCTCGTTCCCGGCACTGATGCCGTATACCTGCAAAGCCTGCTCGGTTTGACCCGATTTAGTATAGATCGCCGAGAGGAAACGGTAATGGGACTGAATGCAGTCCTGCCGTCCATTGATCACTGCATGAGAGAAGGCTTCTTTCAGTGAATCGGCTGCATGATTGTCCTCCAGTAAATATTCGTAAGCCGCCAGGAGGAAGGAGATCGTCTCATGTGCACCAGCCTTCGATCGAAGCTCTCTGTAGTAGTCGGCTCGCACCCTGCATTGAAGCGATGTGATGCTGTCTGGTATGCCGCCCAGAACCTGCCTCAGTGCATGTAAGAAAAACAGCTCATAATCACGCAGCGGAATGCTCTGGCTATCTTGATTGACGTAACCTGCAGGAGAAGAGTCTTCCCCTCCAAGCCAGACCGCTCGAATGCCTTGAAAGAGCAGCTTCATGTACCGGGTTTCAGAAGAGGTGCCAACCAGATCGGCTATACCGACCAGCCTCGAAATGCTGCTCTCCCAGAGCGGAGATACAGCTTCATCTCCAACCGGCTCTGGCAAGAGTGCAATACATACTTCTGGCCGCATGGCTGCGACAGCCATCAGCCAATAAGGATGGGCAACAACTGCAACTGTCCTTGGCTCCTGCAAGCGCTTCTCGGCTTCTGACAGGGGAATGACCTGAATGGATGCCGGAAGCTGCTCTTGCTCGGCACTGCGGCTACTGACGTAGGCGAGCGTTCCCTGCTCGGCTGCAAATAAAGCAGCAATGTCAGGATAAGGAAATGATGACCAGCCCCCTTTGCGTGGAAAAAGCACATATTGGACCGGCTGGGCCGTGTCTGCTGCCAGTTCCTGTTCAGCCTGCTTCCGTGCAGCAGTAGAGCCTGGTTTTGACGAGCAATCTGTAGTTGTTAACGGTTCTGAACGTTCCAACTTTCATTCACCTCGCTTTATTTAGAAGGCTTATTTTCTATGTAAAGTGCTTTAGCATACCGCATGCGTGTGAACTGCCTGACACTAACATATGGGGATTCCGCTCCAAACATGAACATCTTGCAATAATACTCGCATCGTACAGCCCTTAATGTGGGATGCACAAACTAACAAAGTGGCGGCATACAACGATTGAATTGGCAACATACAACGATTAAAGTGACGATTTACAACCATTAAGGCATGTGATAGACAAACCCAATGATGCAGCAGATACAGTCGATCAAGCGACAGGAACCGCTACACAATAGGCTTAATTTTATCTATTGTGTGACCAAGGTCACTTTTTTTCGCAGGGGAGGTGGGTATTGTGATAATTCTCACATGTGAGTTATGCGTAATCTGGCACAATACGTTCATCAACGTATTTGGAGAACAGACAGCGAAGATGAACGCTTCAACGCCATTTACGTATCTTGCTAAAGCGAACAGAAAGAAGGGGTAAAGGTATGGATCCGATTATGCTATCGCGTATCCAGTACGCACTTACAACGATTTTCCACTTTTTCTTCGTACCGCTGTCCATCGGCCTTGTGCTGCTGGTTGCGATTATGGAGACGTTGTATGTTGCCAAGGGGAAGGAAATCTACAAAACGATGGCCAAGTTCTGGGGTAAGCTGTTCCTGATCAACTTTGCCGTCGGTGTAGTCACCGGTATTTTACAAGAATTTCAGTTTGGCATGAACTGGTCGGAGTATTCCCGGTTTGTCGGTGACGTCTTTGGTGCGCCACTGGCGATTGAAGCGCTGCTTGCGTTTTTTATGGAATCTACATTTATCGGTTTATGGATATTCGGCTGGGACCGTTTGTCCAAAAAAGTCCATCTGGCTTGTATCTGGCTTGTATTCACCGGTACATTCCTGTCGGCGCTGTGGATTCTCGCAGCCAACTCGTTTATGCAGCATCCCGTCGGCTTCACGCTGAATAATGGCCGGGCCGAGATGAATGACTTCTTTGCATTAATTACGAATGGTCAGCTTCTCGTTGAATTCCCGCACACGATTTTCGGTGCTCTCATGACAGGAGCCTTTGTGGTAACGGGTATTAGCGCCTACAAGCTGATGAAAAAACAAGATGTGGAAGTGTTCCGCAGATCCTTCAATATTGCAATTATTATCGGTCTCGTTTCCTCGCTGGGTGTGGCTTTCTCAGGGCACTTCCAGGCACAGTATCTGGTGGAAACACAGCCGATGAAGATGGCTGCAAGTGAAGGCACATGGACAACAACGGAGGACCCGGCACCATGGACGGTTATTGCCTCCATTGATACGAAGAATCAAGAAAATTCAGGGGAGATCAAAATCCCTGGACTGCTCAGCTACCTGTCCTACAGCAAATTCTCGGGCAGTGTCAAAGGCATGAAAGAACTGAATGCCGAGTATCAGCAGACGTATGGACCGGGAGATTATATTCCACCTGTACGTACAACGTTCTGGAGCTTCCGTGTCATGATTGCTGCGGGTGGATTGATGATTCTGCTGGCGATGTATGGAACGTATCTGGCTTGGCGCAAAAAGCTGGAAGCAGCTAAACCATGGTTTATGCGTTTAATGGTATTTGCTATCTCATTGCCGTTTATCGCCAATACAGCAGGCTGGATTATGACGGAGGTCGGCAGACAGCCATGGACGGTATTTGGATTTATGACGACCGAAGCTGGCGTATCACCTAACGTATCCGCAGGTATGATCTTGTTCTCTACGATTGCCTTCACAGCGGCGTATAGCGTTCTTGGGGCCGTGATGGTGTATCTGTTTGTACGCAAAATCAAAGCAGGACCGTATGCCGTTGATAAGTCGGAAGAGCATGATGAGTCGGCCGATCCGTTTGGCATGGATGGGGGGTATTCCGTTGTTACTAAGTGAGCTGTGGTTTGTACTGATTGCCGTGTTGTTTATCGGATTTTTCTTTCTTGAAGGTTTCGACTTCGGCGTAGGCATGTCTACCGGACTGATTGCCCGAACTGATCGTGAACGCCGTACGCTGATCAACTCCATTGGTCCATTCTGGGACGGCAATGAGGTTTGGCTGCTGACCGCGGGTGGGGCGATGTTTGCGGCTTTCCCGCATTGGTACGCAACGCTGTTCAGCGGGTTCTATCTGCCGCTTGTTGTTGTGCTGCTGCTGCTCATCGGGCGCGGGGTTGCCTTCGAATTCCGCAGTAAAATGAAACAGCAGCGCTGGCGCAAAACATGGGACATCATCATTCTGGTGGCCAGCGCGCTGCTGCCATTCCTGTTCGGAGTGGTTTTTGCAACCATGATGAAAGGTCTGCCAATTGATGAGCAGATGCAGATGCATGCCGGATTCCTGGATATTGTCAATCCTTACAGCGTCGTAGGCGGCTTGAGTGTGACGCTGCTGTGCCTGGTTCACGGGCTGTTATTTGCTTCCCTGCGTACTGTGGGCGAGCTTAGAGAGCGGGCACTGCATCTCGCACAGAAGTTAATGATTCCGCTGGCTGTAGTTCTGGTCCTGTATGCGGTATTAACCTATTTGATGACCGATGTGTTTGCTGTTCGCGGCTGGGCGCTCTGGATTATGGTGGTGCTTGGTGCGGTTGCATTCGCACTTGCTGCGTACTTTATTCGCCAGAAGCGTGAAGGCCTGGCTTTCGGTATGACCGGTGCAGTCATTGCGATCTCCTTTGCATCCGTATTTATCGGACTGTTCCCGAGAGTCATCGTAAGCTCTCTCGGTTCGGCTTTTGATCTGACCGTATATAATGCAGCATCCGGTGCCTATTCGTTAAAAGTAATGACCATTGTTGCCTGCACACTGCTGCCATTTGTGCTTGGGTATCAGATCTGGAGTTATTATATTTTCCGCAAACGTCTGAACGAACAGCACCACCTGGAGTACTGACATGGGACGCGGGCTGATGAAGCTGCCGGGCATCCGGCCGGTACTCGCGCTGGCCTCTGCACTGGTGCTGCTGCAGGCGATGACCATTATTATGCAGGCCAAATGGCTGGCACAGGCCATTACGGCATTGTTTGAAGGTTCTCCTGTATCATCGCAGGTTCCTGTGCTGCTGCTGTTCCTGGCTGCTTTTGCCGCCCGCTATGCCCTGTCATTCTGGCTGCAGCTTGTCACCACACGATATGCGGAGAGAACGGGAACGGACCTGCGCAGACAGATGACGGAACAGTGGTTTCGGCTCGGTCCGCGTTACGCCAAAACCGAAGGCACAGGACATCTGGTAACGCTGGCGCGTGAGGGGATTGCTCAGTACAAAACGTATCTGGAGCTGTTCATACCGCGTATGCTTGGCACGGGATTTACACCTGTAATCATTCTGTTATTCGTGTTCAAACTGGACACCATGTCCGGTATCATTTTGATGCTGACGCTGCCGATTCTGATTGTGTTTATGATTCTGATTGGGCTTGCGACCCAGCGCAAAATAGACGGACAGTTCAAATCCTACAAAGCGCTGGCAAATCATTTTGTAGATACGCTTCGCGGGCTGGAAACGCTCAAGACACTCGGGCAAAGCAAGACGCATGAAGGCTCCATTATGCGGGTGAGTCAGCGGTATCGCAAAGCAACGATGTCTACCCTTCGCATGGCGTTTTTGTCCTCGTTTGCGCTCGATTTCTTCACTATGCTGTCGGTTGCTTCGGTAGCTGTAGGGCTTGGGCTGCGTCTAACGGAAGGCAATATGCTGCTCGGCCCCGCCCTGACGGTGCTGATTCTGGCGCCGGAATATTTCCTGCCTGTTCGTATGCTGGGTGCGGATTATCATGCGACACTGGATGGCAAGGAAGCCGGGGAAGCGATCAATAAAGTGATAGAACGGGGAAAGGCTGCAGAGCAGCGACAGATGCAAGCCTATGCAGGTGTAGTGCATCATGGAGATGAACTGGAGAGAGCTGGGGCAGGTGATAGAGTGTCTGATCATCTGTCGTCAACCATACCCCATGCCCCCTCCACAACACGTACATTGGATAAATCAGAAACAACAAACACACCAGACACAACAGAAACATCAGATAAACTAAACGCAACAAGCACATCAGTCATGCTAGAGACGCAGGCCCCTGCTGCTTCAAGGCTGCGTGTTGTCTTTAATCGGGATAAACATGAGATGGAGCTGTCTGCCACTTCTTCCGATCATGGTGTGCTTGGTGCATCTCCAGTCTCCTTGTGTTCTGCCGATTCTTCGGCATCGATGTCCTCGTGGGGAGAGTGCAGCCGATTAGCGCTGACAGATATTCAGGTTCAACATGAAGCCGAGGGACCTTATTCTCTGCGGGATGTGACATTTCAACTGGCGGGCCTAGGCAAAATCGGGATCATTGGCGCCAGCGGAGCCGGAAAATCAACATTGATGGATGTGCTCGCAGGTTTCCAGATTCCAACAAGCGGGCAAGTGCTGGTTAATGGTCGGCACCTTACCCCGGAACTTCTCAAGGCCTGGCGAAGCCAGACGGCGGCTATTCCGCAGCATCCTTATATATTCAGCGGCTCCATTGCAGATAACATTCGTTTCTACTTGCCGGATGCATCCGATGCCGAGGTAGCTCAGGCTGCTCAGGCAGCAGGGCTGACGAAGCTGTTATCATCGCTGCCAGGCGGTCTGCATGAAGAGATTGGTGCGGGGGGCAGACAGCTCAGCGGCGGCCAGGAGCAGCGTGTTGCGCTGGCAAGAGCTTTGCTCAGTGAACGCAGCGTGCTCCTGCTTGACGAACCTACAGCTCATCTGGACGTGGAGACCGAATATGAGCTGAAGCAGACCATGCTGCCGCTGTTTGAAGGCAAGCTTGTTTTTCTGGCGACACATCGTCTGCACTGGATGCCGCATATGGATCGCATTATCGTCATGGAGGGCGGCACAGTGGCAGAGATGGGCACACATCAGGAACTGCTGGCAAGACGCGGGGCATATTATCACATGATTCAGGCGCAGATGGAGGCGATATGAGATGAAATCCGGATATTCAAGAGTGGAGACAGAACAGAGTGAGCAACCAACAAACAGCTGGATCGCTCCATACACAGCACAGTACCGCTGGAGATTTATAGGTGCAATTGCACTGGGCACATGCGCGGCACTCTGTGCGGTGATGCTGCTGTTCACCTCTGGATATCTGATCTCGAAGTCTGCGCTGCGTCCTGAAAACATACTGATGGTATACGTTCCTATTGTAGGCGTACGTGCCTTTGGGATTTTCCGGGCAGTGTTCCGCTATGCCGAACGGCTGGCGGGGCATGATGCTGTCCTGCGTGTACTTGCGGATCAGCGGGTGAAGCTGTACCGCATTTTGGAACCGCAGGCCTTGTTCCTGCGCTCACGCATGCAGACCGGTGATGTGCTTGGCGCACTTGCCGATGATGTGGAGCGTCTGCAGGATATTTATCTGCGCACCGTATTTCCGGCGGTGACTGCGCTTGTAATCTATGGTGCGGCTGTGCTTGCTTTTGGTAGTGTTGATCCGATGTTTGCCGTATGCATGGCGCTGTATATGTTAGTTATCGCGGCGGTATTGCCTGCAATATCCTTGAGATTAACCTGGAGATGGCGTGTGCAGCTGAAAAGAGAAAACAGCAAGCTGTACACACGTCTCACCGACGGTGTACTTGGGCTTGGAGACTGGATTGCCAGTGGCAGAGCGGCGGCGTTTATACAGTGGCAGGAAGAGGATGAGGAGCAAGCCGAACAGATTCGCCGCAGATTGCGGCGCTGGAATCGGTGGCGTGATTTCATTGCACAGTTTGTCATCGGGCTGATGGTGGTTTCGGTAACCTTGTGGGCAGGGCATGCAGCCTCTGCTGCCCAGCTGCCTGCGGTCATGATTGCTGCCTTCGTACTGGTGCTGTTTCCGCTAACGGAATCTCTGCTGCCTGTAGGTGATGCGCTCGGGCATGTGCCGGATTACCGTGAATCATTGGAGCGGTTGAACAAGCTGGAAGGACAAGAGGGAACGGGTACGGATACGGTTGGAAAAAAAGATAGAGATAATAGAATCAAGTATACAGACAAAAACAGAAACCAGGATCGAAGCAAGGATAGTGGAGGTTATAACGAGCAGTATAAGGAGCAGCGGCAAGATTCTCGGGAATCCGGTTTGAAAACGGAGCAGCGTTCCAGTTCGATCCGTGGGTACAGGGATGACAGCAGTACTGCTGCGGACGGACGAATTCGGCTGCGAATCCCGCCCAAACTTCGTGCGGATATTGCCATTGAGCAGGTGAGCTATCGGTATGCCCCAGAAGGGGAATATGCTCTTCAGGACATCTCCCTGCATCTGCCTCAGGGCAAACGGCTGGCAATCCTGGGTCGCAGCGGTGGCGGCAAATCAACCCTGCTGAAGCTGATCCAGGGTGCGTTGTCTCCGTCATCAGGACAAGTATTGATTAATGATCTGCCTGTCGAGATGCTGGGCGAGAGTGTAACCGAGGTTGTAGCGGTGCTGAATCAAAGTCCGCATCTCTTCGACACCACTGTTGCGAACAATCTGCGGATTGGAAGGCCGGATGCAACAGATGAGGAGATTCGGCAGGTGGCTGCACAGGTTGGCCTGGCTGGTCTGATCGAATCGTTACCGCAGGCATATCATACCCCGATGCTGGAGACAGGACTGCGCTTCTCTGGCGGAGAGCGTCAGCGGATTGCACTGGCCCGTGTGCTGCTACGGAAGACACCGGTTGTTATTTTTGACGAACCGACCGTGGGGCTGGACCCTGTGACAGAACGCGAACTGATGCGTACGATGCTGGACAGCCTGCAAGGCAAAACGTTAATCTGGGTTACCCACCACCTGATTGGGGCAGAGAAGATGGACGAAATTGTATTTGTGGAAAATGGAAAAATCGTCATGCAGGGTTCTCACGAACAGCTGCTGGCTCGGGAAGAGCGTTACCGCCGGCTCATTGAGCTGGACCGCCCCGGTTGGCTTGAGCGGCAGCATGAGACACCGCTGCCACCTGCAGCTTCCAAATAGTCGGCCTGAGGGGCACGTTCGGCATTGGATACAGGATAAGAGCAGGCGAGGGACAATTGAAGTTCAGGAGTTATTCTCTGGAATTGATTCTCCAGAATTGATTCTCTGCAATTTCATGTGATTCCAACTGACCTCATAGTAATGTTTGAGGATGCACCCACGCTCTTTGTGGTCACATGTCTTTGAGTATCAATAAATCAGAAAGCTAAAATCCAAAGAGACGAAGCGGGACAATCCTGCTTCGTCTTTTTGGGATTTTTGGCTGGGTGTGCTGTTATTGGTTACTGTTCTGGCTGGCGTAAAATATCGCTAACGATCTGAGGCGACGCTATTTGGCTCATTTCAGGTCATTTCAGAAGCTAGCTATGATGAACATAAACCAAGGATAGCCCTCCATATTGCTGCACTCGTAGGTTAAAATGGAAAGTGACAAAACCACCATTTCAGAGCTACACAGCAAAGGAGAGCTATTACTATGAAGTTTACCACAAAATTCATCGGTTTAGATGTGTCCAAAGAAAAAATTTCGGTTGCCATTGCAGACGAAGGCCAAGCCAAATCTCGGTATTACGGAACCATCGCTCATACACCTGCCGCTCTACGTAAACTCATTAAAGGGCTCGGACCCGCAAGTTCCCTATCCTTTTGTTATGAGGCAGGGCCGACAGGGTACGAAACTCACCGCTGGATTGAATCCATGGGCGCACATTGTGTGGTCATCGCGCCTTCTCTTATCCCCAAACGTGCTGGAGATCGCGTGAAAACCGACCGCCGAGATGCAGAACAATTGGCGCGTTTGTTCCGTGCGGGTGAACTAACTCCGATTTATGTGCCTGCTCGGGAGGATGAAGCTCTTCGTGAGTTGGTTCGTGCACGTGAAGCCGCGAAAGAGGATGCTCATCGGGCCCGTCAGCGTGTTCTCAAGTTTTTGCTACGCCACCAGATCCACCGGCCGGAGCACATCAAGCGGACCTGGACGAAAAAGTACAGGGTGTGGCTGAGCCAAGTCACTTTTCCACAATCCTCCATGCAAACGGCATTTACGGAATATCTTCATACGTTACGTGAGGTGGAGGAGCGGATTGGCCGGCTCGACCAAGCGTTAATTGACGAAGCGGCCACTCATCCCAAAGCGGAAATGATTCGTATCCTGCAATCTCTTCGCGGCATTGGTTTTCTAACGGCGGTTACCCTGGTTTCCGAAATCGGTTCGTTTGCTCGGTTTTCTTCCCCAGCGAAACTCATGGCTTATTTAGGTCTGGTTCCCCGTGAGCATTCGTCGGGAGCCAGCACCAAACGGGGCAGTCTCACCAAAACGGGAAACGGTCGCCTGCGTCGGACCTTGATTGAATCGTCCTGGAGCTACCGTCACCGACCTGCGATTAAAGGGGACCTGGCTCTCCGTTTAGAAGGTGTGTCCGCGGATGTACAACTCATTTCATGGAAAGCGCAGAACAGGCTTCATACCAAGTACCGCCGTCTGATTTTTGGTAAACACAAGCACCCCAATGTGGCGATTGCTGCCGTAGCACGAGAACTGATGGGCTTTATCTGGGCGGTTGCACGAACCGTGGAACAGCCGAACGCACAGTAAGTCGTTTTTGCATACGTTGGAGACGATCGTCACAAGGGGAAAAGGGTAAAACCCGGAGCCTTAGGCCCGGTGGTTCATGAAAAGGTTCGGGAGAGAATCCACGAGAATCGTTTGCACCAGGTTGTGTATCAGCTTGACGTGCGTTTCTAGCTTGTCCAAGCTCTCCTTGACGAAGGCATAACATGTGGTAACCAACCCACGGATAGCAGCGTGCCAACCGTCGCTCGCATATGGACCCCCGCGCTTAGGGCTTCGAGGAAATCGCAGCATTTATGCTGGGCTTGACAAAAATGTTCATAGCAGCAACGATTCTGAGAAACGCTATTATCGTCTTTTTGCCCGAAAATCACCCTGAATTATGCATTTTGGGAGAAATAGCGTCGCTGGGAATCGTTAGAATTTTCGTGAAGCCTAAATCAGGCAAATAAGCTTTCTGGGGATCGTTAGGACTTCGCACGGCTCAACTTATGTTATATTGAGCTATCCATTTATTTATCTACTTTCGGCGTTTAATTCAAGGTCCTCCATCCAGTCGCCCGACGCGTAACCCAGGCTCTCTCCTCCAACTCACCGTTATTGTGCACTTAGAGGGAGCCCTGTAGCCAGCCGATCATCCATCCACACACCCATCCACACACCATCCACGAACCCATCCACGAACCCATCCACTCATCCCATACACTCACTTATCTATCCATTCAATCAACAATCACTCTACCGCTCACTAACTCCTTCACTTACTCCCTAACTCACTTACCGAGCAACCTCAAGCACAGCACGCCCTGCATACAAACATTTACTGACCTGTGGGCAAGGTGCCGCAAGAGTGACGAAGCACAAGCTCGGGTTCTACTTTAATGCAGCGATTATCCATCTGTTTGTTCATCAGATCGAACAGGATCATGGCGGCCAGCCGTCCGATTTTGTCTGTGTCCTGTTTTACGGTGGTTAGCGGCGGATCACTGTAACGGCAAGCTTCAATGTCATCACATCCAGCCACCGCGATGTCCTCTGGTATACGCAGACCCGCCTCCTTAAAGGCACGAATAGCACCAAAGGCAAGCAGGTCAGTCGCTGCGAATACAGCACGTGGCAATACCTCGGCCGATAATAGCTTTTTGGCTGCCTCGTAACCATCTGTAGCGGCATAATCCTTACTGTACACAAGCCATTCAGGCCGCTCTTCGAGACTAAACTGCTTTAGTGATTGTTTAAAGGCTTGTTCCCGCTGCTGCATCACAATGGAGGCACGCTGGAGTCCGATAAATCCAAGATCCCGATACCCGTTCATATAGAACTGCTCCACCACTTTGGTCGATATTTTTTCGTTATCGGACATGATGTAACAGGAGTTTTGTCCGGTCAGCTCAATATCAATTCCGATACATGGAATCGGGCTGGCATCAAGGTCGGATACACTGCTCTCCACCTCGTCACCCGCAATAATAATGCAGCCATCCACTTGAAAATATTTGGATCTCGCCAAATAGTCCTCACCCTGCTCGAGAAACTTTTCATTGGAAAAGAAGAGCAGATCGTATCCTAACAGCCCGATTTGTTTCTTAAAGGCATTAATGACCTCTACAAAGAACGGGTGACTGAAATCCACATTCAGTTTCCCTGCAAAAACCACACCCACAAGATGAGATTTCTTAGTCGCAAGTGTTTTGGCGGAAGAGGAGGGGCGGTAGCCGGTTTCCTCCATAATTTTGAGCACACGCTGGCGTGTCTCATCGCCAATATCAGGGTAGTTGTTAATGATTTTGGATACCGTTGCAACAGACACGCCGGCTAAACGAGCTATCGTTTTAATATTCATATCATCCCTCAAATTCTAAACTAGTTTCGTAGATTGTGGCTGTGCCTCTTTACGCATTCCTGCCAACATTCTATGTCACAACCTCCAGAGAGTCAATGAAGTAAAGGGACTGCTGAGATGAATTATGCTATGTATAGAGCTGTTTTATACATTCAATTCTCAAAACTGCGAAAATAAAATGGTGTTTTAGTAAATTCATAATCTTTGTTAAGATATCTAGCATTCTTTTTCAGATAAGAAAGAGAGAAGTTTGAACCATATATCCTTCTGGATATTTATGTATTTCGTAAAACGAGTTTTGTCAACACCGACTGTGGAGTCCTTAAATCCCTGATTTGGCGCGGGTTTACTCTAATAAATTGAAAAAAAGTAAATAAACTATTTACAAATTTATCTGGCGAAGTCATAATGAGGGTGTATTTGACGAAACTGATTTCGTAAATTCGAAAAATTATTGTAATCATGAATTTGTAATTCAATCTTGTATGGTTGGGGGAAAGTCGTATGAAAAGAAAAATGTTAATGATTTCACTTGTAACCGTTTTATTGTTTGTGCTTGCAGCCTGCAACAGCAATTCTACGGATTCGGATGGGAAGGCGTCTACAGATAACGGCAAAAAAGTGACGTTAAAGATCATTCACTGGCAGCAAGAAAATATCAACAATTACATCAAGCAGTTCAATGCCAAATTCGAAGAGAAATACCCCGATGTGAAGGTGGAGTATACAACTGTTCCGGCGGATGCTACGTATGATCAGCTGATGCAGACGCGGATGAACGCGGGCAGTACGGGTGATGTGGATATTATTCCGTTGAAGTCCAGCTTTGTGGGTGCTCCGCAAGACTGGTCCAAGGGTGCGGCTGATCCGATGTGGAAGCAGTGGATTGATGCAGGGCTGATTAGTGACTTGTCAGACCAGACTTTTATTAAAAACTATAACGAGGTCGATGTGCAAAATGCGATGACGTACAACGACAAAGTGTACGGTGTCAACATGGGTAAAGTGGCATTTACGGGGCTGTTCTACAATAAAGACCTTTTTGCCAAATACAATCTGCAGGTGCCAACAACGTGGGATGAACTGCAAAACGTGATCAAAGTGTTCAAGGATAATGGTGTAGAAGCGCTGGGCTTTGCAGGTAAAGATGTTTGGCCGATTGGTCTTGCTGTGCAAGGACTTCAAGCCTCCATACATGACGACCAGCTCAGCTACATCAAGGGTCTGTGGACGGGCCAAACCAAGCTGACTGATCCGGTACAGATTGAAGTGCTGCAGAAGGCTCAAACGTTGATGAACAGTGCAATGCCTGGTTTCATGGGGATTGACTATGGTACATTGCCAAGTTTGTTTGCGACAGGCAAGGTGGCGATGATTGCTGATGGTACGTGGGATGCAACGACGATTCAAGCAGCTAACCCGGAATTGAAGTTTGGTTATTTCCCGATTCCGGGCAGCAACGATGCGGCAAAGAACAAAGACTTGGCTGGTAAATACGATATGACCTGGATGGTTGTAGATAAATCACCGAACAAGGATTATGCATTGAAATGGCTGGAAATGTTGTCGGAGAAAGATAATTATACGGACTTTGTCAATGCTGCCGGATTCCTTCCGACACAGCCTGATGTACAGATTACGAGCGAATTTATTAAAGATATCCAGCCATATCTCGAAAACTTCAAACTTTCATGGGATCAGCTGTTTATTAACCGACAGAACGTAGGGCAATATATCGCCGAATCCAGTGTGCATGCAGAGATGCTCAAACCAGCTGGCCCAATCGCTACACCAGAGGAACTGGCGAGCAAATCACAAGCAGATTGGGATGCAGCAGCTCCGAAATAAATAACAAATCTGTGACCAGCCTTTAAGATTCAGGCGTGCGATCTATCTAGCTGTTCATACAGCTTACGATGATCAAAAATTCAGTCTTTCTTAAATGACATGAAGTCCTGCTTCTTGATGCAAGCTGTAACATAAACCGGAATAGCGCTTGGGGTAAGAGCCTTCAGGCCAGCCTCGATCAAGCAAAGCTGTTGTTCCGGTTTTTTAGTTTTACCCGATGAAAGGTGTGAGGACGATGTATCCGTTTGGAAAAGGGAAGGCACGGCTGATTCCTTATCTGTATTTGAGCATTCCGCTGCTGCTTTATGTCGTATTCGGCTTTGGCCCGTCTCTCGTAACCGTGCTTTTTTCGTTTACGGATGCGACAGGTGTGAGGGGTCAGGCATGGAGCTTTGTTGGCTTGGAAAATTATAAAACCTTCTTCGGCGCCTCTAATGCAGGAGATCGTCTGGATGCCATCGGGCGATCCTTGTATTTTGCGTTTGCAGTAGTCATCATCCAGAACGCAGTAGGTCTGTTTATGGCGATCCTGATTAACAAAAAGCTAAGAGGCGACAAGCTGTATCGTGCAGTATTCTTTTTGCCTGTCGTGCTGGGAGTAACGGTGTCCGGACTGATCTGGCAGCTCGTAGCGAATCCGCTCGGCGGGCCGGCGCAGTCGATTCTGAATTTTTTTGGCACCAGCTCCAACTTTTTCGGAGATTACAGCATTGCCTTTGAGCTGATTATTTTCGTACAAATCTGGATGTACATGGGCTATTCCATGACGATCTTTCTTGCAGGTCTGCAAACGATCCCGAGTGATCTGTACGAGGCGGGATATATGGACGGTGCATCGGGATGGAAGGCATTCACCAACATTACGTTCCCGATGATAGCTCCTTCTTTTACCGTGAATATGCTGTTGTCTATCATCGGCGCTTTACAAACCTTTGATATTATCTACGTGCTCACTGGCGGTAAATTTAATACAACGACGCTGGCTTTTGATGTTTATGCAACAGCATTTGGCAGCGGCACAGCCGATTATGGTCTGGCCTCTGCGGTAGCGATGATTCAATTCCTGTTTGTGTTTACCATCTCTATGGTTGCCTTGTTCTATCTTCGCAGAAGAGAGGTGGAAGTATAATGAAGCAGAGCAGAACGTCGAGAACAATCAGCTATATCATCGTGCTGTTGGTGCTTGCGTTATACGTCTTCCCTCTGTTCTATCTGTTTAATGTGTCGATGAAAACACAGACAGAGTATTTGCTGAATCCCGTAGCGCTTACGGAAGGCATTCGGCTGGAGAACTTTGCTGAAGCGTGGACGAAGGGCAGCTTCTCGCAGTATATGTGGAACAGTGTGCTCTATACAGGCATGTCTACACTGTTGACGTTGATTTTATCCGTATTTGCAGCATTTCCGCTTGCGCGCAGATATGTGAAGTTCAGTACACTGATCTATATTTTCTTTCTGATCTCAATGTATTTGCCGAATCCGCTGATTCCGCAGTTCTCATTGATCAATCAACTGGGTCTGTATAATACCCAAACGGGATATATATTGCTGAAAACGACGGGCACGGGCATTGCGTTTCTGATGTTTGTCGGTTATATCAAATCGGTATCACGCGAGCTGGATGAGGCAGCTGCCATGGACGGATGCGGGTACACAAGGTATTTGTTCACGATCCTCGTTCCATTAATGAAGCCGATTCTGGCTACGGGAATTATTTTGACAGCGATCGGGGTATGGAATGATATTATCGGACCGACCATTTATTTGTCTGATCCGAACTACCAGCCAGTAACGAAAGGGCTGTTCACATTCTATGGGCAGTACATGAATAACTGGCCGCTGTTGGCGTGTGGTATCCTCATTGTTACGCTGCCGCTGGTGGTGCTGTACGTTGCATTGCAGCGCTTCATCGTTGGCGGGGCAATGGCTGGAGCAGTGAAATCATAAGGAACAAGAAAGCAAGAAAGCCACCCTCATTGAACATGAAGGTGGCTTTTGGTATTTCTATTGTTTCATACGAGCAAGTATTTACCGCTTGGTGGAACAAGCTTTTTTTTACATATCCACTAACAACAAAATAATAGAGGACAGGCACAGACAGGTGCTGACCAGATAAAGCACGGCTACGACCTGTTTGTGGTTCAGACCGGCACGCAGCAGGCGATAATGAGCCTGACTTGCATCGGCCTGGTAGATCGCTTTGCCTTGAAGGAAACGTTTGATCACAACGAAAATATTATCGAAGATCGGTACGCCGAGCGCCAGAATCGGAATGAAAATGGACAGCATCGTGGCTTGTTTGAATGCACCGTCAAGTGCGATCACCGCCAGAATAAAGCCAAGGAATGTAGCACCTGCGTCGCCCATAAATACTTTGGCAGGAGCCTTGTTGTATTTTAGATAACCCAGTGTTACCCCGACCAGTGTGATGGACATGAGTGCAGAATCGGTCTGTCCCTTCGTTATGGCTACAATAAACAGTGTAATTGCCGAGATTGCAGACAAGCCACCAGCCAGTCCATCCATGCCGTCCGAGAAGTTAATTACGGTCGTTACACCGAATATCCACAGGATCGTCAGAATGAATTGCAGCCAGATCGGCAGCAGTACATATTCCGCATTGAACGGATTCACGAAGCCGGTAAACGCAATGCCAGAAGCGAAAACGAGCACTGCAGCAGAGACCTGAATAATCATTTTAGGAAGAGCGGGAAAGTCTTTCCCTTTGGTTTTGTACCAGTCATCAATCGTACCGATTGTCAGAAGAAGCATGCCGCCTGCGACCAGTGCAGCCGTTTCCCAAGTCAGTTCTTTTGTCAGAGCAATGTATGTCAGGAAAAATCCAGTAAATATCGCGTAGCTCGCCGTCAATGGTATCGGTTGCCTGTGCAGCTTGCGCTCCACGTCTTCCCGGGGCTTGTCCACAAAATCCAACCTGTGCGCCAGCCGGCCCAGCGGCGGAATCAGCAGAACCACGACAGCAAAAGACAATATGAAAGCCAGTATGTATATCATAAACTCGCTTGGTTCACTCCCATCATCCCATTTCCTCCTATTATACGAGTTTACCTCGAAATCTGTCGATGTCAGTATTGTAACCAAACTGCTGAGGAGCAGGCTTCAGTCGGTGTTTAGTCACTCGTTTGAGGCAGATAGGGACCAAAATATTCAAGCACGTTTCTGGCATGGTAACCGTCATCCCCTTGCCAGGTTGCCGCGAAAACAAAGTCATGCGAACCACCTTTGCGATTCCTTGGTTTATCTCCAGGAACCAGAATGCCGGCGGCAGCCCAGATTTCCAGCAGAGCATCGCGCTCCTGTTTACTGGAGGGTAGACAAGCCTTCCACTTTTTCTCCAGAGAGCGGGCGCTGTCTTTCGGATCTCCCGTCTGTGCAGCCTCCAGCAGCTGTGCAAGTATCGCTTGGTCTTCCGCAGTCACTTCGAATGGGGAAACGTTGTTACTATTGCTGTCGCTGTGCTCCCGAAGCAGCAGTTCGAGATCCATCAGGCAGTAAAGCAGCCAGCCGTGACGCACACCGCCCCATTTGAAGCGTTCAAAATTCAGCACATTCAGGTCGGCATCAACGTAATTTTCATCTGATTGGATACGGAGAAAGTTGCAGTCTCCGCAGGCGCTTGTGTTGGCATGTAGAGCCGGGCGTTCGCTGAAGGTATGTAATGGCATATTTCTGGTCAAAGCCCAGCTGCTTAATGCGCTGCGCAAGTGTACTTTTTTGGTGGACAGACTATGGAGAAACGCAGTGATCACTTGTTCCTTGAGTGCAGGTTCCTGATGCATGCTGTGAAGGCGCTGTACAATCTCGTCATGAGTGATGGTAATCGGATCGAACATAATACCTTTGCTTTTGGCATATTCAAATTCCTCGCCAGAGAAAGGGCCGCAGGGCGACTTCCAGCCGCTTTTCCAGAAGGTGTTCATTAGAATTTTGACTGCTTTCTTGTCCATTAGTCCAAACCTCCTGTTTGCAGAATCATATCGACCAGACCTGGGAAACGTGTGTTGAGTTCATCCTTTCTGAGTGAATAGAAATGGTGTTTACCTTCAATTCGCGGCTGGATAATACCAGCTTCACGCAGCAGTTTGATGTGATGGGACAACGTTGATTTGGAGATATGATCGACTTCAAAAGCCGAGCAGTTTTTCTCGCCCGAGCTCGCCAGACAGTGTGCAATCTTCATACGTACCGGGTCACCCAGTGCATTGCAGACCTTGGTCAGACTCATCTCCGAAGCAGTAGGTATTTTTAAAGTTCTCATATTATAGACGGTAGCACATTCGGCATCGTCTTTCAATGTTCGAAAAATTTCGAATTGTATATTGCGATTCGGTGTAAAGGTGTGATACAGTTCTTCTCGTGATATTTAGTTCGAAATTATTCGAAATGAAGCGCGGTATGTTTTTTACACGATGAGATGTGCCGTTTAAGACAGACAGCATGAAATTAACAGGAGGCAATAGCAATGACAAATTCAGCAACAGCAACAACTGGAAAGCACAATCATACCAATGTTCCGAGCACCACCAATACTACGAGTACTACGAACACTTCAAACGCTGAAAGCGTGGAAGCGAACATCACAGGTCGTGCTGCGAACGCTGCCACCGACACACTCTTAGAAACAGCAGCAATTACGATGTTAAATAACTATTTCCGTTTATTTGATGCTTCCCGCACAGACGAACGGGCGATGCAGGACCTGCTTTCCCTGTTTACGCCGGATGCCGAGATTGTACTGAATGGCAGCAGCCGCAATGGATTCGAGGGATTTATGAAGGCTTTCTATGAGTACAACCAGGATATCAAACATTTGTGGGATGCGTGGGTGCTTCAGCCGGATGGCAGCTATCAGACCAACTGGGCAGTATGCGGCCAAGCGGCAGATGGCACAGTTTATGCGAAGGCAGGCATCGACATTGCACGTGTGAACGAGGCGGGGCAGATCGTGTATCTGGAGAACGTACAGGCAGACGAGAACGCATTCAGCAAATATAAGAACGAGCGCTAAAGGAACACTGAATGGGGGTTTGTGAAAAAAGCCCGAATGAACAGGCCCTTTCCATCTCTGATATGGGAAGGGCCTTCATTATAGAGCAAGACTCAGCGCCGTGCCGGACCAAACGGCAGTGCTGTTGGTTGAACTTACTGAAGCACTGGGTATAACCAGTGCTGGGTAGTACCACTGTGCGGTGCTAGATGTTCCGGCGGTGCTGTAAGTTATTGCCGCGCTGCGCGTTCTCGCCCTGCTGGAGTTACTCCTACGTTGTGCGTTCGGGTCCTGCTGTTAGTTGCTGCTGCGCTTTGCGTTTGGGCATGCTGCTAGCTGCTGCGGTGCTGTGAGTTCCGGTTATCTGTGAATTCCCGCATGCTATAGGTGGTTACTATACTACGTTGTGAAATTTGAACCATCTTGGTAGCAACTTCTTCGGTGTGCATTCGGACCATGATCTGAACTGCACAGTCCCGCCATACTGGTAGTTGCTACTGCGCTGTGCATTGCCCCTTACGGGACAGTACCGTGCCTCATACCATTGCTGTCGCTCGCTGCTTCAGTTGCGTTGTTCACCGATGTTCACCTATCTAACTACTTACCTGCCTGCACTGCCTGCTGTGCTGTAACTTCAATGGGGAAAACGGCATGAGTTGGTCATTTGCGTAGTCCAGGGTGGATGCGGCAGATGATACCCAAACTCTAACGATCCCCAGCGACGCTATTTAGCGAAAAAAGCAAGCTTGCAGATTCTAACGATCTCAAGAGACACTATTTACCTGAAAATCCCGTTTTTATGCTGCTTTTAGCCTGAAAAGTCACAAATAAGGCTTCTGGTGATCGTTAGATTTCAGAGTTGTGTTAAAACCCTCAAATAAGGTTTGTGGGAATCGTTAGCGTGTCGATAGCATTGATAGAACTGCAGTGCAACATGGTTGCTGGCATTGTGGCATGAAACGGATGCTGGCAATAGGGTGATGAGCATCATCAGTAGGCTGATCGCCCGTGCCCGCGTATTGCGCATTCCCAGGCTGATTGTCCGTATCTTCGCATTGCCCGGGCACAGGCTGAGCGCTCATGCCCGGGCAATACACATCAACTGTTAAGCGTAGCCCTCTTCCTGCTGTACCCCGCAAGCACGGTCAAGGCCGCACGCGCGCGCGCCTCTGCACTTCAGGTATCACCAAGCCGATTATCCCATCCCCACACACCTGTACTCAGTCTCGTCGTGTTGGCACAAACTTCTTCTTTACCAGACTTAATCCTTCACCGCGCCAGCAGCAATATCCGAGATGAACTGGCGGCTGATGAACAGGAACATAATGATGAGCGGAATGACAGCAAGCAGTGTGCCTGCAATAACCATGGCATAGTCTGTGTTATAGAGTCCGTTTAATTGAGACAACGCGATCTGGAGCGTATACTTGCGTGCATCCGTCAGTACGATCAGCGGCCACAGGTAGTCATTCCATACTCCGATGAAGGTGAATGCGCCGAGAAAAGCAAACGCAGGCCGCAGAATCGGCAAGGCTACATTCCAATACAGGCGAAAGAAATTACATCCGTCGATTCGCCCGGCATCCAGCAGGTCGCTCGGAATGGATTCCGTCGCATACTGGCGAATCCAGAAGATGCCGAAGGCGTTGACCATGCCCGGGATAATAAGGGCTTTGAAGGAACCCACCCACCCGAACGTGGCCATCAGCACGAAGGAAGGCACCAGCGACAGCTGGGAAGGCACCATCATGGTGGCGAGCAGCAGGACGAAGAGCCATTTTTTGCCCGGAAACTCGAACTTCGCAAATGCAAACCCCGCCAGTGAATCAAAAAATAACACCAGAAGGGTCACGACACCTGATACAAACAACGTATTCAGAAAGGCTCCCCAGAAATCAATCTGCTGCAGCACCCGTGTAATATTGTTCCACAGTTCACCGCCGAACCAGAGCTGGGGCGGAAACTTGTAGATGTCAGACGTTGTTCGGGTGGACATAACAATGAGCCAATAGAACGGGAACATGGATATGAGCATGCCACCGATCAGGCCGGTATACAGCACCAGCGACTTGAGATGTTTGGACGCCATGAGCGCTCCCCCCTTGTCACATCAGGATGATTTGCCTTGAACAAGCTTCCAGTTCACGATGGAGAACAGGGCAATGATCAGGAACATGCCCCACCCAACAGCAGCACCGTAGCCAAAGTAATTGTTGATGAAGGATTCGCGGTACAAGTACAGCACAATCGTCATACCTGCCGCTCCGGCTCCGCCGTCATTGCCTACAAGCACCTGCGGTTCAGTGAACAGCTGCATGCCGCCAATGGTGGAGGTGATGACCGTGAACAGGATGACTGGACGCAGCATAGGAATCGTAATGCGAAAGAAGGACTGTACCGCAGATGCGCCATCGATGCGGGCCGCTTCATACAAAGTCTGCGGGATGCTCTGCAATCCGGCCAGATAGATGATGGCGTTATATCCCGTCCAGCGCCACACGACCATAGAGGATATGGCCACCTTGATGCCCCATGGTGCATTCAGCCACTCGACCACCGGAAGGCCGACCGATTGCAGCAGATAGTTCAGAAAGCCGTAATTGTTAGCGAACAGCGCACCAAAGATGATCGCTACCGCTACAATAGACGTGACGTTTGGCAGAAAGTAACCGACCCGGAATAAAGTGCGAAACTTGATGAAAGGTGCATGTAGCAGGAATGCGATAATTAGCGCAAAGAAAAGCATCGGAATGGTCGAATAAATCCAGATCATAAAAGTGTTGCCCACCGCTTGCCAGAATTCGGCGTCTGTGAGCATGTATTTGAAATTGTTCAAGCCGTTATAGGTCATTACGCCGATGCCATCCCATTTGTGGAAGGCCAGATACAGCGAGAAGGCAATGGGAAACAGTCCGAACACAGCGAACAGAATATAAAAAGGCGAGATGGCGGCATAAAGCGCACGATGCTCCCATATGCGGGCCCAGAGTGATTTATGCCGATCCAGATCGGGCTGGAATGGGCCGGAATCCGGCGACATGCGAGGTTCGGTGACAGCCATATCAATTCCTCCTTTGCGGATAACGAAAGCACATCAAACGAAACGAAACGAAACGGAACGGAAGCCGATAGAACCAACGAAACCTGGTAGAACCAGCGAAACCCATTGAAAGCACGAAATCCAGCAAATCCAACATCACGAAATCCAACCAATCCAACCAAACAAGTAGAGGCTGCGAAAACCAATAAGAGCAAATGCCCATTATGGGAACGACGAGCGGACAGCATCATATAAAACCATAACGCCTGCCTTACCGTTGCAGCTCCCGCTCAACGCGGTGCACGGTATCCGGCCAGACCTGCTGCGGGTCGGCGTTTTGTTTGGCAATATCGTTCAGCCGCCGCGTAATGATGTTGTGTACCGATGGATATCGTTCGCCAAAAAAGGCATCCGGCACATGCTGCGCCGATTCGGCAAATACGGGTCCCGTTGCCTGCCCGCCGAAGAAAGGCTCCTTCTCTTTCATGACTGGTGCATCGAACACACCTGGAGCGGACGGGAACAGATTAATTGTCTTATATTGCTCGAGCTGATTCTCTGGACTCTGCAGCCAGCGAATGAGCTCGAAGGCCTCCTTGGGATGTTTGCTCGATTTCAAAATAGAGAGAAAGGAGCCGCCATTATTACCGTCTCCACCCGGAGCACGAGTGACACGCCACTGGCCGGAGGTATCAGGTGCTGCCTCCTGAAGCACCTGCTTCATCCAGACCGCGCCAACGAAGGAAGCAATCTCTCCGTTATTCATCGCCGCATTCCAGCCCGGTGTCCAGCCGTCGGCATTAGCCAGCAGTCCCTTTTCCTTGAAGGCAACGGCTGTATCCCAGCTTTTGCGTACAGCAGGGGAGTCCATGCCGATGAACGAGCCATCGGGACGGAAGTAGCGCTCGGCAGCTTGGGAGAGTACTTGGTTGTAAACGCTTCCAATATTGTCGGTCAGAAAAACCTTCCCACCGAGCTTATCCTTGATCTGTTCCCCGGCAGCAGCATAGGCATCCCAGTTATTGATCTGACGCGCAACCTCCTCCGGTTCGGATGGCAAACCTGCTTGTTTGAAAAGATCAGCGCGATAGAAGAGGGCTGTCGGTCCCGTGTCCATTGGAAAACCAATCATCTGTCCGCTTGGTGTCACACCCTGCTTCCATTTCCAAGGCAAATACTGATCCTCGATCTCCCCCGCGCCAAGATCATACAAATTATAGAAACGATCTTCACTTGGGAATAATTCCATAATCCAGTCGTTAAGGGCAACAATGTCCGGCTCACCTGAGCGCGCGGCGAGGGTGGTTTTGAGCTTGGCTTTGAAATCTCCACCAATCTTCTGCGCCGTCAGTTCAATATTCGGGAACTTTTCCTTGGCCTTGGCAATGAGCTTATCATCAATGGAGCGGTTCCAATACCATAATGTAAGCGTCACCTTTTTGCTGGAAACTGAATCATCCTGTCCCGGCCAGAACGAGCATCCGCTGATCAGCAGGACACAGACCATGATAATGGCTGTCCAGTAGGTTCTTTTTCGGCGGATCATGTGCATAACCCCCTCATCATTAGGTTTGAGGCAAGAAGTATTAAGGACGGCAGCTGGACTGTTTGGACTACACGAATAGTGTATGAACAGTTTCTAAACTCATACCCAATATTCCGCGATTGAAACACAATTTTGTGTCCATTGCGTAACATAATTTCAGTAGTTACTGAAAAAATAAAAGTTACTTGACACATTATAATTTTTATTCTAAACTAACTTACATTAAGTAACTAATGATGGTGAGAAAAATATAGATATGTTCCATTGCTATGCAAAGGGTGGCATACAAGGTTGCTTTGAGGTTGCTGTATTCGAGGCCGCTGTAACAGTGATCCAAGATCACATTGGCTACGAATGTATTATATTATGAGAAGAACATGGCTTAACAGGAGGAACGAACGATGATCAATTCACATATTATTCAACTGCTTGCCCCTAAAATTCAGACTTTTCCGAGTGGAAAAGAATTCATATATCTGGTGGGACCGATTAAGCTCCCGGTTAACCTGGATGGAGAGACGCGCACATTTCAGTGGTACAGCTGGCTGAAATCGGACAAAGCGATGGAGAGCGGCGAACTGATCGCTTCCCTCGCAGATGCCGAGCTGGCCGAACGCCAGCAATCCAGCGTGCTGGTGTATGGTGATTTCGCTGAAGCACAGGATGCGCTCATTCGTATGCACAGCATCTGTCACACGGGTGATATTTTCGGCAGCAAGCGCTGTGACTGCGGCTACCAGCTGGAGCAGTCCATGAAGATGATTGCTGCACACGGCGCAGGTGCGTTGTTCTATCTTGCGAATCATGAAGGACGTGGCATTGGCTTGTTCAGCAAAGCGATGGCTTATATTTTGCAAGAGGAAGGTCTGGATACGGTAGATGCGAACCTGCAGCTCGGCTTCACCGATGATGCTCGTAATTATGACGATGCGATTGCAGTACTGCGTGCGCTTCGCCAGGCTCCGGTGACGTTGATCACGAACAACCCTCGTAAACTGGCTGCTTTGCAGGAAGCAGGGCTAAATGTCGGTGGACGTGTTCCGCTGTGGGGAGATCGCTCTGCGTACAACGAGAAATATCTGCAAACCAAAGTAAGCCGTTCCGGTCACCTGGCAGACAGTGCCGGTTTGGCTGGGGCAGAGACGCTGCTTCCGCATGCGCAGGCGTGATGTAATCAACGAACTGACATAAAAAGAACTGAAACGAGAAATGAAAAACGAAATAAGGGGCCTCAGGCCTGACATAAATGGGCTGCTACTGCACTTTTCACATGAAAAGGAGCGTTAGCAGTCCTTTTGTCATTACCCGATTTGTGTTCGAAGTGGCTTGCCGTTGATGTGTGACGAATTATACAATATAGTCATCTGATGAATGCAGGGGGAACGAAGGTGCCATTTGAGGGACAGCGTATTTTGCCAGCTGCAAAGAGCATGAAGCAGTTTGAAGCGATAATCGAAGGGCCTTATACCTACGGGGTCATGTTGGAGACACACATTGCACAGCTTCAGAGCATGATGGAGCGGGCGCGCCGGTATGAGAAGAATATTCTGCTGCATGCCGATCTGGTGCAGGGGCTGAAGAATGATGAATACGCAGCAGAGTATCTGTGTCAGCATATCCGTCCGGCAGGACTGATCTCTACACGGGCCAGCATCATCCAGAAAGCAAAGCAAAAAGGCATTACGGCCATTCAGCGGGTATTTCTGCTGGACACACATGCACTCGAGAAAAGCTACCAGCTGCTTGCCAAAACACAGCCTGACTACATCGAGGTATTACCCGGGGTGATCCCGCATATTATCGCGGAGGTATCCGAGCGAACGGGCATTCCGATTATTGCAGGCGGGTTGATTCGTACACCGGAAGAGGTGGAGCTTGCGCTCGGGGTTGGAGCAGCGGCAGTAACAACATCCAATGCTGATTTGATCAAGCATTTCAAGAAATCGCTTACATGATAATGGTATGTACAGGAGGGTTCCGTATGGAAAAATTTATTCTGGCCCTGGATCAGGGCACAACAAGCTCCCGAGCAATACTTTTTAACCACAGCGGCGAGATTGTACACATCGCACAACAGGAGTTTCCGCAGTATTTTCCCAAGCCGGGCTGGGTGGAGCAGAACGCCAACGAAATCTGGAGCTCTATTCTGGCGGTTATGGCATCATGTCTGGCTGAGAGCGGCATCAAGCCCGCACAGATTGCAGGGATCGGCATCACGAATCAACGGGAAACCGCAGTCGTCTGGGATAAGCAAACGGGCAGACCGATCTATAATGCGGTGGTATGGCAGTCCAGACAGACAGCATCGATCTGTGATGAGTTGAAAACGCAAGGGCTGGATGACTTGTTTCATCAGAAAACAGGTCTGCTGATCGATCCATACTTCTCGGGCACGAAAGTGAAATGGATTCTGGATCATGTGCCTGGTGCCCGCGAACGGGCCGAAAAGGGAGAGCTGCTGTTTGGCACGATTGACAGCTGGCTGATCTGGAAACTGAGCGGTGGAACACATGTGACGGACGTATCCAACGCCTCGCGTACATTGATATACAACATTTACGATCTGCAGTGGGATGATGAATTGCTGGGCATTCTGGATATCCCTAAGGCAATGCTGCCGGAAGTACGTGGCTCCTCTGAAATATACGCACATACGACAGACTATCACTTCTTCGGTCACCGGGTTCCGATTGCAGGGGCGGCAGGGGATCAGCAGGCTGCGCTCTTTGGTCAAAGATGTTATACCAAGGGCAGTATGAAAAATACATATGGCACCGGGTGCTTCATGCTCATGAACACGGGAGAAGTGCCTGTGCAATCCGACCATGGGCTGATTACAACGATTGCCTGGGGAGTTGACGGCAAGGTTCATTATGCGCTGGAGGGCAGCATCTTCGTGGCTGGCTCGGCTTTGCAGTGGCTGCGGGACGGTCTGCGCATGCTTCGTTCCTCCAAGGATAGCGAAGACTATGCCAAGCGGGTACCGACAACGGATGGAGTCTATATGGTACCAGCCTTTGTCGGGCTCGGAAGCCCGTATTGGGACAGTGATGTGAAGGGAGCGATATTTGGTCTTACCCGCGGCACAACGAAGGAACATTTTATCCGTGCAGCACTGGAGGCGCTGGCTTATCAGACCAAGGATGTACTGGGAGCGATGGTGACGGATTCTGGCTATCCGGTTCATACTTTACGGGTGGACGGTGGTGCTGCAGCAAATGATTTTCTGATGCAGTTCCAAAGCGATATTCTGGGCATTCCGGTAGAGCGTCCATCGGTGAACGAAACAACAGCACTTGGGGCAGCGTATCTGGCAGGTTTGGCAGTCGGATTCTGGTCCGGGGCAGATGAACTGAACAATCATGATCATACGGAGCGTGTCTTCGAAGCGGTGATGGCGGACGATGAGCGGCAGCAGTTGTATTCCGGCTGGCAGCGAGCAGTGAAGGCTGCGATGGCTTTCAAATAAAGCCCGTTATACGGTTGGAAGACAAGGGACAGAGGAGAACTTTTCTCTATTACAACAAATGGTCATTTGTACTTTTTCGTTAAATATATGTTATTAATGAGATTTATTGGTGGAAAAAGATGTATGATTTACAGGGATTATATTCCTGTTATGCATGAAGGGTTTGCCCACAATAAGGAAAAATAAAAATTTAGTGGGTTGCTTTGAAAATACATCCTTGTGCTAAAAAAACTTTTTGAATTGTTTTTGAATATTGTGTCAAATCAGGCCTTCACGCCGCCGAAAATCTGTGATAGGATTATGTTACAAGTTAAAAAATGATGTCTGGAGATCGGGAGGGACCACGTGCGTTCAGCAATTGCTGAACGAATGACGTGGTCCTTTTTTTGTTGTTTTTTTAGAGAAAATAAGGGAAATAATGGGGGTTCATCATATGGCGATCATGTTCTCGGCAGCACAACGAACAGAAATAATGGAGCAAATGTCGAATGCACAATTTGACGTGTTGATTATCGGAGGTGGCATTACGGGAGCAGGCATTGCACTGGACGCTGTGTCTCGTGGGCTGAAGACGGCTTTGGTGGAAATGCAGGATTTTGCGGCAGGTACATCAAGCCGCTCGACCAAGCTGGTTCACGGCGGCTTGCGGTATTTGAAGCAGTTTGAAGTGAAAATGGTCGCCGAGGTAGGGCGGGAGCGGGAGGTTGTCTATGAGAATGGTCCGCACGTCACTACACCTGAGCCGATGCTGCTGCCTATCTACACGGACGGTACATTTGGCCGTTTCAGCACCTCCATCGGTTTGATGGTGTATGACACGCTTGCGGGAGTGAAGCGCAGTGAACGGCGGCAGATGTTGAATGCCAGTGAAGCTGCTGCGGCTGAGCCTTTACTGCGGAAGCAGGGGCTGCTGGGAGGCGGGCGTTATGTGGAGTATCGGACAGATGATGCGAGACTAACCATTGAAGTCATGAAGGAAGCGGTCCGGCGCGGAGCATTGGCGGTCAACTATGTGAAGGCATCCTCCTTCCTGAAGGAAGACGGGATCATTACAGGCATTCAGGCGGTGGATCAACTGAATGGAAGCAGCTATACACTTCGGGCCAAAAAAGTGATTAACGCTTCGGGGCCTTGGGTGGATACGCTGCGTGAAGTGGATGGCTCGCGCCAAGGCAAAACGCTGCAGCTGACCAAGGGCATTCATCTGGTATTTGATGGTGCACGATTTCCGCTGCGGCAGGCGGTTTATTTTGATACACCGGATGGACGCATGGTCTTTGCTGTGCCGCGAGACGGCAAAACCTATGTAGGCACAACAGATACAGTGTACCGTGAAGACCCGGCGCACCCGTTAATCTCGGAAGCGGATCGTGATTATGTCATTGACGCGGTGAACGGCATGTTCCCGGATGTTCAGATTCGTGCAGAGGATGTCGAATCCGGATGGGCAGGCGTGCGTCCGCTCATTCATGAGGAGGGCAAGGGCCCTTCCGAGATTTCACGTAAGGATGAAGTCTGGGTATCGGATTCAGGTCTGATTACGATTGCTGGCGGTAAGCTGACGGGTTACCGCAAAATGGCCGAGATGGTTGTGGATCTGGTTGCACGTCAGCTGCAGCAGGAATACGGGGACAGCATTGGCCCGTGTGTCACCAAAAAGATGCCCATCTCTGGTGGGCACGTTGGCGGCTCAACCGGATACGTATCGTATACCGAACGCAAAATCAAGGACGGTGTTGCATTGGGACTGGATCGGCGTGTGGCGGAGCGTCTTGCCCGCACCTATGGCTCCAATGTTGATGCGCTGTATGAGCGTATGCCTGAACCGCGGACCAAGGCGGAGCTTCATGGCATGCCGCAAGAACTTTTGCTGATGCTTCGTTATGCAATGGAGGAAGAGATGGCGGCTACGCCGACAGATTTCTGGGTACGCAGAACGGCGGATTTATTTTTTCGCATTGACGAGGTTCGTCGTTACAAATCAGCAGTCAGCGCTTATATGGCGGAGCAGCTAGGCTGGTCCGAACAGCAGACGGAAGCTTACATGAAACAGCTGGATCAACTGCTGCTGGAAGCATCCGGAAAGAGCTAGGGCGGCAGGATTTTGTAGATCTGGGTCGAATGGAACATGTAAGCGCGTAACACAGAGAGGGGATTACATCCATGACATTACAGATCGGTATCATTGGCACGGGTTGGTTCAGCAAAGTACACGCAGATATTATTACTCGTATGGAAGGTGTTCGTGTCGCAAGTGTATGCGGGACAACGCTTGAAAAGGCGGAAGCGATGGCTTCCGTATATGATGCTGCCGGATACGAGCAGTTGGAGCATATGCTGGATGGGGAGAAGCTGGATGCCGTATACGTCTGTGTACCTCCAATGTCTCACGGGTCCATTGAAGCCGAGTTGATTAAGCGAGGAATACCTTTTCTGGTAGAGAAACCGCTGAGTACCGGAATGGACATACCGCTCCACATCGTAGAGCAGGTGCAGCAGTCACGCTTGTTAACCTCTGTAGGATACCATTTCCGTTATCAGGAGGCGGTCCAGGTCATGAAGCAAGCCATGCAGGAGCAGAAGGTAGGCATGGCGCTGGGGCGCTGGATGGGCGGAATGCCTGGGGTCAGCTGGTGGCGTCGCCAGGAAGGCTCGGGAGGGCAGTTTGTCGAACAGACAACACATATCGTCGATTTGCTCCGCTTCTGTGCAGGTGAAGTGACGGAGGTCTACGCCGTCGCAGCCCAGCGCAGCATGCATGAGAAGCATGAGCATGTAACCGTGGCTGATGTGGCCAATGTGACGCTGAAGCTGGAGAGCGGTGCTATTGCAAGCATTGCGAATACGTGCCTGCTTCCTGATGGTGAAGGCGGGGCGGGACTTCAATTTTACACGGATGCCGGTGTATGGGATTGGACGCCAGAGCGTCTTCTTGTGCCGGATGCAGCTTCACATCCGATGGCAGGACTTGAGGTTGCAGAGGGGCCTAACCCGTATGAACGGGAGAACGAGGCATTTATTCATGCTCTGCGAACCGGTGACCGTTCCCGCATCTTGTCCGACTATGCGGATGCCTGCCGCACCCAAGAGATCACAACCGCTGCACAAGCATCGGTGGAGTCAGGGCTGCCTGTAAAGCTCCAGTCCTCATCGCACGTCGCTCGGTAGAAGAGAAATCATGGCTGCCAATAAAGAATTCAGAGGCGGTATGCTAGTTGTAACATAAAGCTTCGACCGATATTCAATGGAGTTTCATCACAGCTTCAGCAGTGCTTTCACCTATAGCTGCAAAACGCAAATACGCCTGCAACCCGAACCCTTTTCTCTATGGTTCTGGTGCAGGCGTATTTATGTTGCTCGCCAATTGTAGCGTGAGCCGTCGTTCTATCAGAAAAGCTAGCCCTTTGTTTTTGCCTTGGCGTTCATTTAACCAAGCTACTTTATTTGCTGCTGTTCTTTCAACCAGTCCGAGGACCAGCTGTAGATTTGATTAATGACAGGTTCGATCGCTCTGCCTTTAGGTGTAAGCTCATATTCCACACGGGGAGGAATCTCGGGATACATATGCCGGGTGACAATGCCTTCCGTTTCCATTTCCTTCAGACGCTCTGATAACAGTCGCCCGCTAATGGCCATTTCGGCCTCCAGCTCTGTGAACCGTTTGGGTCCGGACAACAGCTGATACATGATCAGCAGCACCCACTTTTTCCCGATGATATCCATCGCCTGAGTAATCAAGCAGGGACTTGGAGATTTAACTTTTCTCAGCTTCAACGTGTTTCACCTCGATTCATAAGAGATATGACATATTAGGCTATATAAAAGGACAAAACGTTCTGCCGCTCTACAAAATACAAGCACCTTCCATAAAGATAAAGGGTTACTTCCAGATATGATGAAAGGTCACTACAAAATATACTGTAACATACCTTTTGTATGTATTATACATCATTTCAAGAAAAATTACTTGAAGAAATTATCTTATTATTATATACTCACTTCATAAAAGTAAGTTTGTGAATAATAATGTGTATTGAATTTATATCTAATGTTTAGTGAATACGAAGCGTATAGTGCTTCCCAAAACTCAGTTCCTTTAGAGGACTTTTACATATATTACTACTGTAATCTTTAGTTCAACTTAGAGAGCTTCTCTTATCCAACCTGGACGATGTATCTACTTGGCGCATTGGAACTGCTGAGTGCAGTAGGGCTGCTTATTCCGCGTACCCGTATTTTGGCTTCAGGTGTACTGACCTTCATTCTGATCGGAGCTGTAGGCAGCCACCTGATCTATGCACAATATGCGGCTGTTCCATTCCCGGCTGTACTGCTAATAGCTAACATTGGAGTGCTGCTGGTAAGCCTGCGGCAACTGGAAGAAGAGGAAAGCCTGGAGATGGTACAGGCCTAATGCCGACCTGACAAGGCTCCAGGGAAAAATGAGGAGCTGGCGCTCGCTGTGTTCTGCATTCTGTATTCAAACAGGGACAGTTTCATGTTTCAAGTGTGATGGGATCAGATGCTTCGCTGCCCACGTTTTACGATTCGCTGCGTGTACCTGGTGTCCGATTGCTCGATCCAATCGGCACATACCTGGCGTACCCACTCCGGAGTAGTTTTACTCGCATCGTTGAGCCAGTTGCTGACAGAATTTTGTACATACAGATGGTCATCCGATTTTACTGCGGATAATAAGGGAAGAGCCAGCGCCGGATTTTCCTTCAACGGCTGAATATGTTTCGCCCATACCCCGCGAGGTCGGGTGGATTCAATAGCAAAGCGCCTGATCATCGGATCAGGGTCGGTGCTCCAGGGGATCAACGCTTGAAGAGCTGCCGACAGATCTGCACGGATGGAATCCCGTACAGCCATCCAGGCAATCTCTCTCACGCCAAAGTGATGATCTGCCGCAAAAGCGCGAATCTGTTCGAGCTTCTCTGTCACATGCAGTTCGGGATGAAGTCCGATAATATATGCTGCCCAGCAGCGAACACTGTCTGAACGGTGCTTGGCAAGAAAGTTGAACAGCTGTTTGTTTTCCTGCTCAGACCTTTTCTCCATATACTTCAGCCACTGCCTGCCAATCTCGGGAATGACTTTCATAATGCGCTGTTCATCCTTTTTTCCGAGTCTTGCGGTGACCTCCCGAGTGGAGACAGGTACTTCTAGTTCACGCGTAATTTGCTCCAACAGAAGAACATGATTGACGGCCAGCCATTCGGTTAAATTTACGGATTCAATCGTTCCTGATTGCAGCAGACGGTGGATGTGTGCCGGGATTTCAGCGGCTTTACGCGCACCTTTGCGAAGCAGAATGTCTTCAGGGATAGTAACATCTGAATGGTCATTCATTGTATAACCTCCTTGCTTGTCTGAACTCATTATGTATACCATACAATGGAACAGGAGTGCAGAGATGTAAGCTGGCTTACATCTCTAAGCATCGAGAAGCTGTTTAACGGAATGCCTTGAGCTCACTCGCGTGAAGAGCAACCGATTTAAACGAGGTACGTATGCGGCCTGCCTGCGAGAGCTCTTTCATCGCAGCCGTAACGGATTCTCTGGAGGCGCCAGCCATCCAGGCAATTTCCTGATGTGTAATGCCGGACTGAATACGGCAGTATCCATCCTCTTTCGTCCAACCGTTCCGTTCAGCCAGCCGGCACAGGTTATGCATGATTTTGTCATGTAAATTGCCGAGTGCAAGCGTTTGTGTCAGCTCACTCATTTGTTTGATCCGCTCACTCAGCACGTTCAACATGCTCATCATAAATGCCGGATGCTCCACTAAAAACTGCTCAAATCGCCCTCTATCCATCAAGCAGATATCACAAATCTCTATTGTTTCAATATATAAAGCGCGTGTACCAAGCGAAAGTTCATTCATCTCTCCAAAGACGTTACCTTCACCCAAAATATCCACGGTGAACTGCTTGCCTTCCGGATTTAACGTGTACAAGCGAACCTTCCCCTTTTTCACAAAATAGAAACCTTCCGTAAACGTAGCGGGTGTCTGAATCGTTGTGTGTTTAGGGAACGTTGTAATAGACGTCATGCTGTCCATCTCAATCAGATCTGCTTCAGATAAGGAGGACATGAGGTCGAATTGAGACAGGTACAGGATTTTATTCATAAGGCTCCTTTCACTGGACATAAAAAAGTATAAAAAAAGAAGAACCCGATGAAGCCAGGGTTCTTTCGCAGCCCGCCTTCCTATACATGGAAGGTGCACTGTTTATTCATATGCTATTCTTTGACTATAGTAGCTTTTTGAGTTGAGAGACGCGTCCTTGGCTGATACCAAGTTTCTCCGCAATTTGCTGTTGAGCGAGGCCTGGATGCTGTTCAATAATTTCTTTCATCTGTTGCAGCATACGTGCTGTCTTGGGCCTCAAGTCGGGGTAGTCCTGGCTTGCCGCCATATCTCCATCATTCCATGAAGGAGCAGCGGGTTTGGCAGCAGGACGCTCTTTAGGTGGAGAAGCCTGTTTATTCTCAGGTACGAACCAGTCGGGAGTGTCATCTGGGTGTTTTAATTGAATTGCACAAGTCCGGCAGATGAATTGCTCTTTGAAATACATTTCCGTATCCACGTCACCGCAAAAAATACACAATGTTGATTTGTACTTTCTTAAAATCAACTCTTTCCCTTCAATGAAAAATTCAAGCGGATCGCCGATATGGATTTCCATTGTATCCCGCATTTCTTTGGGAAGCACAATTCGTCCGAGACGGTCCAGAGATCTCTTCATTCCGGTTCTTTTCATCGCATCTCCCCCGCAATATTAACATTAAAACCTGTCCTTATTGTAAGGAAGAAAGGGCTTTAATACAACAATAATATTTCAAAAAATAGGGATTGTTTCTACTATTATGGGAAAATAAGTTTGTGTTTACGGGAAAATAAGTTTGCATTTACGGAAAAATAAGTCTGGAAAGCGCGGGAGCAACGGCCAACGTGAAGAGAGCTGCCAATACCATGGAAATACTGGAGATAGTGCCTGTCAAAGAACTCAGTTCAAAGGCTTTCGAAGTTCCCGTGCCGTGAGCACCCGTTCCAAGCAGTGTACCTCGTGCGATCTCGCCATCAATGCGCAGCATTTTGACTATAGAAGGTCCCATAATTGCGCCGAGAAGCCCTGTCATGATCACAAATACTGCTGTAACCGCAGGAATTCCCCCGATGGAAGCCGACACATTCATGGCAATCGGTGTTGTAATCGAGCGTGGAATCAGGCTGTGAATCAATCCGGAGTCCAGATGCAGCCATTTGGCGAGCAGGGCGGAAGAGAGCACTGCAACGACCGAACCCGTCATCACGCTGACCACGATCTCGGATATATGTTTTTTTAGCACATGGAAAAAGGTATATAGAGGCACGGCAAATGCAACTGTAGCGGGCTGCAGCAGCAGACTGAGCCATTTCCCCCCGCTGCTATAAGCGGCGTAATCTGTCCCGGTGGCGAGCAGTACACCTACAACCAGCAGTGGTGTGATGAGCAGAGGTGAGAGGTACACTTTGGGCAGGCTGCGATACATGCGTTTGGCTACCCAGTAGATTCCGACCGTTAACAGTAAACATAAAAATCCAATCATCCCGTGTGACGCTCCTTTCGTTTGGCAATACGTGTAGCAACCAGGCCCGTGCAGGCCATAACCAGAAATGTGCTCAGCAGCACGATAAATAAAATCTGCAGTCCGTCATGCTCCAGCATCGGCATGTAATTCATGATGCCAACGGCCGACGGAATAAAAAATAAAAGCAGCTCGCCGAGCAGCCACGCCGCTCCCACCTCGATCCACCGCAGCTTTACCATACCGGTCTGCAGTAGAATAAATAGAATGACCATTCCGATTATTGAACCGGGTACAGGCAGATGGAGAGCACGGGCCAGCTGGTCCATGAGCAGTGAGAAAACCATTAACAGCGCAACCTGCGCAATACCGATGCCCCATTTTTTCACCTGAATCCCTCCTTGTATATCCGTGTAAGATTTCATGAATTTGATATGATTAGTTATTTTTTTGAAAATGAAAGGAAACGTTGCTTCGTATCACAAATTTTACAGTGCATCTTTTCATGAGTAAAATGCATATTAAGAATGTTTTCTATTCCATTTGTCTATGACAAGGGTATGAGCTTACGATGGTAAAAGAAGGAGCGGGGATAGGCCATGGATATTCGCCATCTACAATATTTTCTGGAGGTTGCCCGGCAGCAGAGCTTCACAAAGGCCGCCGAGGTGTTGTATATCACCCAGCCTACCATTAGTAAAACCGTGAAGAGTCTGGAAGATGAACTGGGCGTTACCTTACTTGACCGATACGGGAAGCAAGTTCAATTAACGGATGCGGGGCATGTCTTTTTTCGGCAGGCACTGGAGATTGAAAAATCGTTCCGCAGTCTCTCCTCCGAGCTTGACGATCTGATGAATCTGAAGAAGGGCCATCTGCGCATTGGTCTGCCGCCAATGGTTGGATCGAGCTTTTTCCCGATGATTATCGGTGAATTCCACAAAGCGTATCCACAGGTGAGCATACAGCTGTTCGAGGATGGAGCCAAAAAAGTAGAGGCAGATGTGATCAGCGGGGCTTTGGATATCGGTGTGGCGGTGCTGCCTACAGTGGATGAGGTGCTGGATCATTTTGTATTTGTGCATGAAAAGCTGAATCTGCTCGTACATCCTTCACATCCGCTTGCAGGGAAAGAGTCGGTGGCGCTTCAAGAATTGGAGCAGGATGCGTTTGTTTTGTTCCGAGAGGACTTTGCGCTCCATGATCGCATTATTGTGGCCTGTCAGCAGGCTGGTTTTCAGCCGCGAGTGGTCTATGAAAGCTCGCAATGGGACCTGCTGAGTGCGATGGTAGCCGCCAATCTGGGTGTAGCCCTGCTGCCAGAGACGATCTGTCGTGAGGTGGACCATATGCGTGTACGGATTATTCCGGTCGGGGAGCCGGTTATTCCGTGGCAGCTCGGCATGATCTGGCGGAAGGACCGGTATCTTTCTTTTGCCGCGAGAGAGTGGATTGCCTTTACCCAGTCGAAGCTGGGAGAACAGGTGAAATGATGCCGGATCATTGATACAATGAAGGAACGGAATGTAGGGAAAGAGCATGATGAGGTACAAGGTAACACACATATTGGTGGAGGTGTAGGATTTATGAAACTGCGGGTATCCGCTGTACAATATCAATTGCAAACGATTAGCTCATTTGAGGAATTTGCCGCACAGGCGGAGCATTACATACGGACAGCTTCCGAATTCGGAACGGAATTTGTGCTGTTCCCTGAATTTTTCACAACCCAATTAATGTCCATTGGAGACGCACAAGGGAATGCGCTGACCATCGAAGATTTGCCTGAATTTACGGAGCAGTATGAGCAGCTGTTCGTCTCACTTGCGGCCAAGTATAACATGCACCTCATCGGGGGCACACATGTCATTCGCAAGGAAGGCAAGCTGTACAACACAGCGCATATGTTTTACCCGGACGGACGGATCGCACGCCAGGCGAAGATTCATATTACGCCAACCGAAGTGACGGAGTGGAACATGGCTGCGGGTGACGGGCTTGAAGTGTTTGACACGGACAAAGGGCGCATTGCGATGCTGACCTGTTATGATATTGAATTTCCAGAAATCGTACGTATGGCAAAAGCAAAGGGTGCGGATGTTATTTTCTGTCCTTCCTGTACGGACGATCGCCACGGCTTCTATCGGGTACGTTATACAAGTCATGCCCGTGCGGTGGAAAATCAGGTATACGTTGTATTAACGGGAACGGTGGGTCATCTGCCGACGGTGGATTTCATGCGTGCCAATTATGGGCAAGCTGCGATTATTACGCCGAATGATGTACCCTTCCCGCCGCGCGGTATTCTCGCGGAAGGTGAGATCAACAACGATATGATCGTCACCGCTGACCTTGATCTGGATCTCTTGTACGAGGTGCGTGAACGCGGTTCGGTAACGACCTGGCGTGACCGTCGCACAGATCTGTACACGGATTGGGAGTAGAGGAGTAACATGTGACTCATCATCTGAGCTTGGGAAGGAGGCACAGGCAGAATGTATATGAAGGAATTGCTGATAACTGCGCCCGCTGGTGATGGCAAAAAGGGCAGGGCTAAAGCAGTCATTCGCAACTATGCAGCGCCCGACTTTGAAGAGCTTATTCGCATTCAGGCGGAGAGTTTCCCGCCGCCATATCCGGAGGAGCTGCTCTGGAACAAAGAGCAGCTCGGCAGCCATGTGCACCATTACCCCGAAGGGGCGATCTGCATTGAGGTTGATGGGGAGCTGGCTGGATCAATGACCTCACTGCGGATGCAGTGGGACCCGTCACACCCAGCCAGCCATACGTGGGCCGAGGTCACGGATGACGGGTATATCCGCAATCATCAGCCAGATGGAAACACGCTGTACATCGTTGATCTCTGTGTGCGGCCGAAATATCGGAAGTGGGGACTGGCTCAGCTTATGATGCAGTCCATGTACCATCTTGTGATCGCGCAGGGGATGGATCGTCTGCTTGGGGCAGGACGGATGCCGGGATATCATCGGGTGGCTGAGCAGATGTCAGCGCAACAATATCTGGATCAGGTTGCTGCTGGAGAAAGGCATGACCCGGTTATTTCTTTTCTGCTACGATGCGGGCGTATGCCTGTTGGAGTAGCTGCGGATTATCTGGATGACGAGGAATCCTGCAATCATGCCGCTCTGATGGAGTGGCGTAATCCGTTCCGATAAAGAGAGGGTTTGTGCATGTGCACTGTGTCAGCGGGTCCGTATGTCCATGGGCGCTATGTCCGCTAGTCCGCGTGTCTATATATCTATGCTGACATTAGCGAACTTAAACAAAATACAGACGCAGATTTTTCTCTCCAGATCGCTGTTTGTTGAACCAAACTGTTGCACTTAATACATATTTAAAAATAAGGAGGATATTTTCTATGGAATTTACACGTATTACATCTATTCAGGACCCATTGTTTGCCCAGATGCACAAGCTGATGCAGGAGATTTTTCCGCCAGAGGAAGTGCTGGACTTTCAGCTATGGGCTGAGCCGTTGGAAGACCCGGGTATTCGGGTGTTTGTCGCTGTACATGAAGGCCAAGTTGTTGGTTCAACAGAGTACCGTTATTATGAGGACTGGAACGTAGCCATGACGGATTTTACGATTATTGGACGTGAAGGCCTGGGCATTGGTGCTTTTTTGGCCAATCACCGCAAGCGTGATCTGCAGCAGCTTGCCGCTGTAAACGGTAAAGAACTGTTCGGCATGTTCGCTGAAATCTACAATCCGTATTTGAGTCAGGACCATGCGTTTGGCGGCATTAAACCGATGGACCCTTACGTGCGCCGCGAAGTGTTGTCGCATCTGGGCTATCAGCGTCTGGATTTCCCATATGTGCATCCATCCTGGCAAGGTGACGGTGAAGCCGTAGGAGGCTTGGATCTGTGCTTTATGCCGGGTGACGATTCGCTGGTAGAGCTGCCCGCAAGTCTGGTGGCTGATTTCCTGAATCGCTATTATGCTGTGCTGCCAAACAAACCGCAGGAATGGCTCGCCATGGTTGAGCAGCTGAACGCTCATGAATCCGTGGCATTGCGCCCGTTGTAGGTGAATGAGTGCAGAGACGAGGCGTACAATTCATTATTTAAGAAGTGACACGATGATATAGAAGCGATAGCTAGAACCTGGACAAGTGTAAGTAGGTAAATGTAAGCAGGCAAGAAAAGAACAAGCCCAGCTACAAGTACAATTGTCAGCTAAAAGTACAAGTAGAAGATGCCAGAGAGTAGCAGCGGAAGTACAAGTACCACCAGTACAAGTACGGTGCCGATAAAGTAAAATTACAGGCATCGATCAAAAGTACAAGTACAATGATCGACTACAAGTAAAAAACACGACAGCCAGTAAGTGTATCATTATAAGCAAAATATCCGTACAAATATAAGCGGAAGTGTCAGTATAAATGCAAGTACCGGTTACAATTAGAAGCACCAGCACCAGCACCAGCACCAGCACCAGCACCAGCACCAGCACCAGCACCAGCACCAGCACCAGCACCAGCACCCGCGCCAGTAAAGTAAAATCACAGTACCTTGCAGGTGGAATTACAGGGCGATGGGTATAGTTGTAACACGTGGCAGTTCACATCAATAAGTGTAAAGACTCACTTTTCAGACCACACAGATGGTTTGTGCGTGGGTCTTTACTCTTTTCTATTTTCTGTAAAGAGGAGAGATGATGAGAAACAGTGCGAAGACCATGCTGGTTGTTATACAGCGAGGAGTATATCCTGGAGTGGAAGTGCAGCGGAATTTTATGAAGCAGAGATTCAACGCAACGAGGGTGGTTATCTCTAGTGCAAGAGCGATTAAGGCGATGGATCACTTATTGAAGAGGTTGAGATGGGCTAACGATCTCAGGAAGCCTTATTTAGTCGTTTGGCGGCACTTTCCAACGCTAACGATTCTGAGAAACGCTATTTCAGTGAATTATGCCCATTTCTCGCCCTAAAAGCATTGTTTTGTAGCAAATAAGCTCTGCTGGATTCGTTAGAATTTCAGCGGAGCTAAAATGGGCCCAATAGCGTTTCCTGAGATCGTTAGAGTTTGGAAGAGTATCCGTACGGTCCATTTATATCGCTAAAATGTTGGAGATCATCTGGACCTATGTCATGAAAATAGACACTACGCTACGGATCGGACCTATGCCATGAAAGTAGACTACTACGCTAAGGATTTGTCCGTAAATTTCATTGCAAAACGACCGCTACAATGAATAATTAGTATGCGTTTGCCCTACTCAATCGTATACGTGGTTACAAACGATGGACGCGGGAACATGGTTGGCTTCTGCGCCGTCAGACCTTCACTTGTGCTGCGGTTGCGGTGAGCGTGGTTGTAGGCTTGTGACTGCTGCCAGCCCTTGAAATGTTCCTCCGATTGCCAGAGCGTAAGCACGACATAAGTATCATCCTTGAGCGGACGAAGTACGCGAATGCCGACGAATCCAGGCTCGTCTTCTACTTTGCGGGCACGGTTCTTAAAACGTTCCTCAAAATCAGGCCGTCCATCTTCCGTAACAGGTATGTTGTTCAGCACGACGAATCCACCGCCTGTCCATGATCCTGCGGCATCGAATGCCTCATAAGCAGCCACCTGCTCATCAGACTCGATGTTCGGCAGGCGATCTTTCGTTTCAATTGCAAGACGCACCTGATCTCCTGCGCCTTTCAACGTCAGATGTGGATACGCAGCAAGTGCATCCGGCAGTGGGGCTGGAACCAAATAAATATACATAGGAAGTTTGCCTCCTTGTTTGTTTGTGATATAAGCCAGTACAACGTATATCTTCAACATAGCATATGGGCAGAGACAAGTGCAATTTCCCAGAAATATGGTTAGCGTACACCGTTTCATGATAAAGTATATAGACTACAAGCAGAACGGGTGATCGTATGATAACAACAATTCGGATATCGGTTAGACCACTAGTGGAGTACGTGTATCGCAGTGGCAGTATACGTCCGGGGTTCCGCACCAATGCTTCAATGCAGGAGGGAACACGTATTCACCAGCGGGTGCAGAAGGCATATGCCGAAGAGGATTTGAAGGAAATTGTGCTTGAAGCCGAGCTTCGGCATGGAGAGCTGACTTATGTCATCGAAGGACGGTGTGACGGTCTGATCCGGCTGGAAGGCCAGCTGACGGTGGATGAGATCAAGTCAACCGCGGGCAATTTGGACGAGCTGGATGGCGGGCTTGAGGTACACTGGGCGCAGGCGATGATGTATGCGTATATGTATGCCGTTCAGCACGATGAGCCACGCATGCAGGTACAGCTAACGTATGTACATTCGGTGACGGGCGAAGAGCGGCGGTTTCGGCGTATGGCCGAGCGGCAGGAGCTGGAGCAGTTCGCAGCAGAGGTGATTGCCGGATATGCACCATATGCGGAGATGATTGCCGCTTACGAAGCGGAGCGGGACGTTAGTGTGCGCGAGCTGCCGTTTCCTTTTCGCAAATACCGGGAGGGACAGCGCAAGCTGGCAGGGGCAGTGTACAAAACGATTCGTGAAGGCCAGGGACTCATGGCCAAGGCGCCCACAGGCATAGGCAAAACGATGTCCGTGCTTTTCCCTACGGTGAAGGCCATCGGTGAAGGCGAGGCCAGCCGACTGTTCTACCTGACTGCGAGAACGACCACGAGAGTGGCGGCTGAGGAAGCCTTTGCCCGGATGCAGGCAGAGGGATTGAAAATGCATGTTATCAGCCTGACGGCGAAGGACAAAATTTGCTTCAAGGACGAGGAAGCCTGTGATACTGGCCAGTGCGGCATGTGTGAAGGGTATTATGACCGGATCAATGGCGCTGTGCTGGACATGCTGGAGCATGAAACCTTGATGACACGGCCCGTTATTGAGCAATATGCACGTAAACATCGGGTGTGCCCGTTTGAGTTTTCACTGGATGCGGCTTACGCGGCGGATGCGGTAATCTGCGATTATAACTACATTTTCGATCCGCGTATATCGCTCAAGCGTATGTTGGAGGAACAGAAGCGCAAGACCGTTCTGCTGGTGGACGAGGCGCATAATTTGGTGGACCGCGGGCGGATGATGTTCTCAGCAGAGCTGGAAAAGGCTGTTTTTCTCGATGTCAAAAGAGAATTCCAGACGCTGGGCAGCGATGTGCCTGCCGCCAAAGCGATTGTGGATTATACGGGAGCGATTGACAAGTATCTGATCACACTTCGCAAGAATGGCGGGGAAGAAGGCAAGATTATTCAGCAGGAGGCACCGGAGGAGCTGATTGAACGGCTGGAGCCATTTATTCTGGTAGCCGAGCAGTGTCTGGTTGAAGGTGGGTCAGGTAATTCCGAGACGGATCAGCTGCTGCTGGATGCCTATTTTACGGCGCAAAATTTTGTGCGCATTGCCAAGCTGTATGACGAGCGTTTCATTACGTATGCAGAATGTGTGCGCAGCGAGGTACGGGTGAAGCTGTTCTGTCTGGACCCGTCCCAGCAGCTGCGTCAGACGGCAAAGGGCTTCCGCTCGACCATTCATTTCTCGGCTACTTTGTCACCGCTTCGTTATTACCGGGATATGCTGGGGGCAGAGGAGGAGGATTACACGCTGCAGATTCCATCCCCGTTCAGCAGGGAACAGCTGGATGTGCGGCTAATGCCGCTGTCCGTGCGTTACAAGGACCGGGAGCGCACCAAACGTCCGATTGCCGAAATGTTACAGCAGCTTGTTTCTGAATGGCCGCACAGCAATTTGCTGGTGTTTTTCCCTTCCTACCCGTACATGCGGGAGGTTTATGAAGCATATGCGCAGCTTCCGGGTGCAGGTGATGCGGATACGGTCATGCAGGAGCAGGGGATGAATGAGCAGGAGCGTGAGCAGTTTTTGGCGGCGTTCCAGCCGCACCCCGAGCGTACACGTCTTGTTTTTGCCGTTATGGGCGGTGTGTTCTCGGAGGGTGTCGATCTGCCGGGAGACCGTCTGAACGGTGTTGTCGTTGTCGGTGCGGGACTGCCGCAGATCGGTCTGGAGAACAACGTGCTGCGGGATTATTTTGACAAGTCGGGACGCAACGGCTTTAACTACGCTTATGTGTTTCCGGGCATGAACAAGGTGCTTCAGGCTGGAGGCAGACTTATCCGAACCGAAGAGGACAAGGGTGTGCTGGTGCTGGTCGATGACCGGTTTACACAGGAGCCTTATCGTTCGTTGCTGCCTGAAGAATGGCTGGATCATAAGCGAATTTGACGTTGTTGAATGATAAGGGAGATAGCATTGGCTCACCAATTTTGCTGATTTTTCATATTTGATGAAATAATTTTGTGAATTTTCTCAACATTCTTTCATTTTCATGATTGAAACATGGGGTAAACGGGTTATAACTTGGTTAGCACGAACGAACAACGGCGATCCCCTATCCGTTTCGCGGTCCGCTTCGAATGCAAATCAAGGAGGTCGGTTTGTCATGAAGAAAAATCATACCATGATGCAGTTTTTTGAATGGCATTTGGCAGCAGACGGCAATCATTGGAAGCGACTGGCTGAGATGGCCCCGGAACTGAAAGCAAAAGGCATAGACTCGGTATGGGTACCCCCTGTCACCAAAGCTGTATCGGCAGACGATACCGGTTATGGTGTGTATGATCTGTACGATCTGGGCGAATTTGATCAAAAGGGTACCGTACGCACCAAGTATGGCACCAAGCAGGAGCTGGTGGAGGCCATTGCCGAGTGTCAGAAGAGCGGTATTGCCGTTTATGTGGATTTGGTCATGAATCACAAGGCTGGGGCAGATGAGAAGGAAGTATTCAAGGTGATTGAGGTTGATCCTCATGACCGGACGAAGGAGATTTCCGAACCGTTCGAGATTGAAGGCTGGACCAAATTTACTTTTCCCGGACGCGGCGACCAGTATTCCTCCTTTAAATGGACGTCCGAACACTTCAACGGTACTGATTTTGATGCCAAAGAAGAACGGACGGGTGTGTTCCGAATTTCCGGAGAGAATAAAATGTGGAATGAGAATGTCGATGATGAGTTCGGTAACTATGACTATTTGATGTTTGCCAATATAGATTACAACCACCCCGATGTGCGGCGTGAGATGATCGAGTGGGGCAAATGGCTGATCGATACGCTGCAGTGCGGCGGTTTCCGACTGGATGCGATCAAACATATCAACCATGAGTTTATCAAGGAATTTGCTGCGGAGATGATCCGTAAACGCGGGCAGGATTTCTACATCGTAGGAGAGTTCTGGAACTCGAACCTTGATGCCTGTCGTACGTTTCTGGACACCGTGGACTACCAGATTGACCTTTTTGACGTATCGCTTCACTATAAATTTCATGAGGCTTCCCTGGCGGGGCGTGATTTCGATCTTTCCAAAATATTTGAGGATACCCTCGTTCAGACACATCCGACCCATGCGGTAACCTTCGTGGACAACCATGATTCACAGCCGCATGAGGCGCTGGAATCCTGGGTTGGCGATTGGTTCAAGCCGAGTGCTTATGCGCTGACGCTGCTGCGTCGCGATGGATACCCGGTTGTCTTTTACGGCGATTATTACGGCATTGGCGGTCCAGAACCGGTAGAGGGCAAAAAAGAAATTTTGGACATTCTGTTGTCAGCTCGCTGCAACAAGGCTTACGGAGAGCAGGAGGATTACTTCGATCATGCCAACACGATCGGCTGGGTGCGCCGGGGCGTAGAAGAGATTGAAGGGTCCGGCTGTGCCGTTGTGATCTCCAATGGAGATGACGGTGAGAAGAGAATGTTTGTCGGAGAGCATCGGGCCGGGGAAGTGTGGGTCGATCTGACACATAGCTGCGGGAATGAAATTACGATCGAGGCCGATGGCTGGGCTACCTTCCACGTATGTGGCGGAGGTGTCTCCGTCTGGGCGCTGCCAGAGCAGCATGACGATTGTAGCACCAGTGCCGGTAATTAGTGGTGATAAGTGTTGATTTTTAAATAAGGAACCACCTGAAGCTGAATAGTCTCCTCAGTCGCGCAATGTTTTTTGAAGTGAGGATGCTGTTCGTACAGACGCGCTGCCGCGTGCTGATTCGGGTGGTTTGTTGTTTTTTAACGGTTCGATGTAGCTTTCTTGCAGGAAGCTTTCAGGCGATTGTTTCGTTTTCCAAATCTTTTTTTCCTCACTACCTTTCATTCCTCACTGTTAACGGGTATCCACTTTTTATTCTAGTTCAACTTATATAGCTTGTAATTCTATAGCTTGAAAAAATCTACTATTCTAACGATCTCAGGAGAGCTTATTTGCCCCTGTACAGCGATGCTGAAGATGTAACGATTCGCAGGAGCCTTATTTTGCAAATATTCGGTCAAAACCGCCTCATTTACCCCATTTTCACCTAAATAGCGTTTCTGGGGATCGTTAGCGCAGAGAGGCTGGGGAATGTCTCCGCTCAGTAGATGGGTGAATAAAAGTGTAAGTGTACCATCTATTCGGACCGCCATCCCCACCTATTTTCAATTGCTTCTAGCCAAGTGATCTCTGCAAACTCCCGGGTTAATTCTACTTCCTGCTCCCTATTCCCTATTCCCCAGATCAAAGGACTCCAGTGTGCCAGCCATGCGCAGATCATCAGGGTGTGCGCGGTTGAAGGCGGCACGTTTCTCCGCATCGGCATATTCATCATGGTAGTGCATCAGCACCGTTTTCTGCCTTACTTCAGCGGGGAGCTGCTCCAGATCCTTCAGAGAAGTATGGGATTTGATGACCAGATCATGCATATGACATTCATGGAATATGAGCTGTACATCTGGCGCAATCTGCTCCACCCGCTCACGATCAAGAGTGCTGTCTGCACTATAGTAAAAATAAGGCTTCGCCATCAGCCCGTTGCTGATCATGCCAGGAACATGCTGCGTGCGAAATGTCTCGAATGTTACCCCTCCCAGCTCAAAGCTTCCTCCATCCGGCAGTGGCACAACATCATAATAATCGCTCATCGTGCGCTCTCCGTCTGTTGTATATCGCATGCCTGGAGAAAGGATGCTCCACAGCGGTTCGACCAGTTCCTCATGAATGAACAGGCGTGGTTTGCGATCTCCTACAATCTGTGCATAATAACCAAGCATCTGTACGCCGTTAATATGATCCTCATGCAGATGAGTGATAAACACATTATGAACGCCAGTCATGGCAAATCCATATTCCTTGAGTGCTTTGGCATTGGATTCGGGGAAATCGATCACCAGATGAGTGTCTCCGAATTCGGCAAGCATACTGTTGTGGTGCTGCTCTACGCTGAACATATCCCCTGTGCCAAGAAAAGTGAGCTTCATCTATTTCATCTCCTTATCAACCAGATTGAAGACCATATGCAGTTCAATGTGGTACATGGTGTGGTGATCTTCATATCGGTATCATTTGCGTTAAAATCAGTATACCGTGTTCCCCGGCATATGCCTAAATCAACCTTTTTTGAGAACGCTATCATTTTGTATTGAACTTTGAGAGCAAACGGTGTAGCGTAAAGATGGGAAGTGCACTTATATGAACGTAAACTCACCTAAAGGGAGCGTGCAAGGCGAATGAAATCTTTTCTGGATGAACAGTTCTTGCTTCACAATGAAACGGCAGTCAGGCTATATGAGGAATATGCCAAAGACATGCCGATTATGGATTATCACTGCCACCTCAGTCCTCAGGAAATTTACGAAAACAAAACATTTGGCAATCTGACGGAGGCCTGGCTATACGGCGACCATTACAAATGGCGTCTGATGCGAGCTAACGGGATTGAAGAAAAATATGTAACAGGCGGCGAAGGTGTGACGGATTATGATCGCTTTCTCGCTTATGCCAAAACGGTGCCAATGATGATCGGCAACCCGTTGTATGCCTGGTCTCATCTGGAATTACAGCGTTATTTCGATGTTCACGACATCTTAAATGAGACAAGCGCTCCCGCGATCTGGGAAAAGGTAAATGCGAAGCTGATCGGTGAAGGCTTCGGTGCGCGTGATCTGATCACCAAATCCAATGTCACGGTTGTATGCACCACCGATGATCCAACGGATTCACTGGAGTATCACCTGAAGATTCAGAAGATAGAAGATTTTGATACCGCTGTCCTGCCGTCATTCCGCCCGGATAAAGGCCTGGAATTGAACCGGGACACCTTTATCGAATGGGTAGCGAAGCTTTCACAGGTAGCGGGCACTGAGATTACAGACTATGACTCGTTCCTGGCAGCGCTGGAATCCCGTGTCGAATTTTTCCACTCCGTCGGCGGGCGTGTATCTGACCATGCACTGGATTATGTACCGTACGCAACAGCCACTCGCGAGGAAGCAGCCGCAGCTTTTGCCAAAGCACTTGCCGGAGAAAAGGTTTCCCGAGCGGAAGAGGACGGGTACAAAACCGTTACGCTGACATTCCTTGGCAAGCTCTATGCAGAACGCGGATGGGTGATGCAGTTCCACATCAATGCAGCACGTAACAACAATACCAAAATGTTTAAACAGCTCGGTCCTGACACGGGTTATGATGCTGTAAATGATACACCGTTATCCGCGGCGGTCATCGGCTTGCTTGATACGCTGGAGCAGCAGGATGCTTTGCCGAAAACGATCCTCTACTCCCTCAACCCACGGGATAATGAAGTGCTGGCAGCAATCATTGGCAGCTTCCAGGGCGGGGGTACTCCGGGCAAAATTCAGCTCGGTGCAGCATGGTGGTTCAATGATACGAAGGATGGCATGCTCGCTCAGATGAAAGCACTGGCGAATGTAGGGCTGCTCAGCCGTTTTGTCGGCATGTTAACCGATTCCAGAAGCTTCCTCTCGTATACAAGACATGAATACTTCCGCCGCTTGCTCTGCAACCTGATCGGTGAATGGGCGGAACAAGGCGAAGCACCAAACGATATGGAGCTGCTTGGTCAGATTGTACAGGGAATCGCATACAACAATGCGAAGGCCTATTTCCCGTTTAATGCTGTGCCGGAGAAGGTCTCTGTCTCCAAATAACATCGTGTTTCATTGATCTGTATGACATGTCATTCGTTCTAAGATTCATATGGTTATGAATAGGCTCTCGATTTCCTCTGCGTGGTACAACCAGGTGGAGGGAAACGAGGGCTTTTTGATCTGCCTGAACTGGTCTGAACCGGTTTGAACCGTCATGAACAGGCCCTTGGAAAATGGATGCATTTGTCACGCATGAAATGATTGACATAACCATAAGCTGAACATATACTTAGTATACCTAATTAATTGATTGACTATTAAATTGGATAGCTATTAAATAAGTGACCTATTTAATAGACAGACTATGATTATTCTGACGGACGTTCTGTTCCGGCAATAACTGAAAAGGAGGAAGATGTGATGACAAGCATAGATCCAGTGGCCCAGAAGCTTTTATACTCCATCATGCAGTTTAACAAAGGCAAATGGAGACAGCATAAGCCGCATGGGCGCAACCATAATGAGATTATGGTGCTCGCCTGTTTGCTTCATGGCTCACATCCGGGTGAGCGTATGGATTGGCGCGATAATCCGCCTGATTTCGAGAGCCACTTGAATCAGGAGCATCCGGGGCTGAAAGTCTCGGAAATCAGCGCATTGCTGCGCGTGAAATCACCAACCATTACCCCGGTTATTCGCGGTCTGGAGGATGAAGGTCTGGTGGAGCGCACAATGGACCCGGAGGATCGGCGCGCTGTACGGATTACGATTACAGACGCGGGCCGTGCCATCATTCGGGCTGCACATGACGAACGTATGGCAACCTTCAATCGACTGGTGGAGCATCTGGGTGAAGAGGACAGCTTGCAGCTGGCTGAACTGCTCAGCAAGGTGTACACCTTCTTTGATACACAGGTTACCCATTCGAGTGAATCAGATGACCATGCAAGCAAAGCATCCAAACAAGGAAATGACGCATCTGAACAAGGAGATGATACACCATGATGAAACTGTTTCGCATGCTCAAGCCATATAGAACCCCGATTATTTTCATTCTGGGCCTTATCTTTCTGCAAACGATGGCTGAGCTGTATTTGCCTACCTTAATGGCAGATATCGTGAATTTCGGTATCGTCAAGGGCGATGTGCCTTACATCTGGAAAATTGGCGGTTTCATGCTGCTGATCGCTATTGGCGGCACGACATGTTCTATTATTGCGAGTTATCTGTCCTCACGCACAGCGGGCGGATTCGCCAAGCAGCTGCGCAGCAGAGTGTTCCGGCATGTGGAGAATTTCTCTCTGCAGGAGTTCGACAAGCTGGGCACAGCTTCACTGATTACTCGCACAACCAACGATATTACACAGGTACAGAACGTATTAACGATGATGCTGCGCATGATGATTATGGCTCCGATGATGTGTATCGGGGGGATCTTCATGGCGGTATCTCAGGATGCAAAGCTGTCCACCATCTTCCTGGTTGTTCTGCCCGTACTGGCCGGAGCGATTGCATTGATCGGTTCCAAAGGCTTTCCATTGTTCAAGCAAATTCAGAAAAAGCTGGACCGTCTTAACCTGGTACTGCGCGAGCAGCTGACAGGTATTCGGGTTGTGCGTTCCTTTAATCGCGGCGAGCATGAACGTGTTCGTTTCAATGAGGCCAATACCGAACTTAGAGATGCATCGATCAAGGTCAACGTCCTCATGGCTACGGTTATGCCTGTAATGATGCTGGTTATGAACTTTTCCATGATTGCCATCTTGTACTTCGGTGGTCTGCGGATCGATGGTGGTCATATGAACATAGGTGCTCTGATTGCCTTTGTGCAGTACGCAATGCAGATCATGTTCTCTCTGATTATGGTGTCCATGATCTTTGTCATGATTCCAAGAGCGTCAGCTTCGGCGGAACGTATTAATGAAGTACTGGATATGCAGCCGGACCTGTCCGATCCTGTAGAGCCTTCCACCATGAAGTCCATGCAGGGAACCATTGAGTTCGATCATGTCACTTTCCGTTACCCGGGTGCAGAGAATGCGGCGCTGTCCGATATTTCCTTCACGGCTCGTTCGGGTGAAACGACAGCTATTATTGGTGGTACGGGTTCAGGTAAAACCACCTTGCTCAGTCTCATTCCGCGTTTCTATGATGTAACGGAAGGCACGGTGCGTGTCAATGGAACGGATGTACGCGAGCTTCGGCAGGAGGAGCTGAGATCCAAGATCGGATTCGTGCCGCAAAAGGCGGTCCTGTTCACAGGCACAATTGCAGAGAACATTCGTCATGGCAAAGATGATGCGAGTATGGATGAAGTCATTCATGCAGCGCGCACAGCACAGGCCGAGAACTTCATCTCCGAGATGAAGGACGGGTATGACAGCCTGATTGCACAAGGCGGAAATAACGTGTCTGGTGGACAAAAGCAACGTTTGTCCATTGCACGAGCACTGGTCCGTCGTCCAGACATTTATATTTTTGATGACAGCTTCTCGGCCCTGGACTTCAAAACCGATGCCAAACTTCGCGCTGCGCTCAAGTCGGAAACGACAGAAGCGGCTGTGCTGATCGTAGCCCAGCGGGTAAGCACGGTAATGGATGCAGACCGTATCCTCGTGATGGATGAAGGCCAAATTGTCGGTTCAGGAACACATAAAGAGCTGCTGGAGAACAATGAAGTGTATCGCGAGATTGTATCCTCCCAGCTGACTGAGGAGGAGATCGCATGAGTGAACGTACAGCAGAACGTAAAGCGCCAAGTGCTCCGCGCGGGCCGGGTCATCCCGGCGGTGGTATGGGCATGCGTCCTCCGGCTGAAAAAGCCAAGGATTTCAAAGGCACACTGCGCCGCCTGGTTCAGTATCTCCGGCCCCACAGCTCTCGTCTGATTGGAGTCCTGGTTGCTGCCATTTTAAGTACGGTATTCGGCATTATTAGCCCGAAAGTTATGGCTGAGGGTACAGATATTCTTGCTAAAGGCGCTATTGCAATTATGCAGGGTGTGCAGGGAGCCGGGATTGATTTTCCAGCCCTGATGAGAGTGTTGTACCTGTTGCTTGGATTGTACCTGTTTAGTGCTGCTTTCGCGTATGTTCAGCAATACCTGATGGCTGGTGTGGCTCAGCGAGTCGTTTATGATATGCGTGAGCAGATCAGTGCCAAGGTAGGACGTTTGCCGCTGAAGTATTTTGACTCCCGTACACACGGGGAGACGCTAAGCCGGGCAACAAATGACGTCGATAATATCAGCAACACGCTGCAGCAAAGCTTGGCTCAGTTTATTACGTCCGTGGTGACCATAGTTGGTGTCATCATTATGATGTTGACCATCAGTCCGTGGATGACGCTGATTACACTTCTAACGCTGCCGCTCAGTGTTGTCGTGGTGATGCTGGTAGCTTCTCGTTCCCAGAAGCATTTTGCGGGACAGCAGAAATCACTTGGGGAACTGAACGGTCATGTAGAAGAAATGTATACCGGCCACAAGGTTGTCAAAGCCTTTGGACGTGAGGAGCAGTCCGTTCAGCAGTTCGAGAAGGTGAATGAAGAGCTGTATGCATCCGGCTGGAAAGCGCAGTTTATTTCCGGGATTATCATGCCGTTGATGAACTTTGTCGGCAACCTGGGATATGTGCTGATCTGTGTAGTCGGCGGGATTTTTGTTACACGGGGCTCCATCTCCATCGGGGACATACTGGCCTTTACACAATATTCGCGTCAGTTTACTCAGCCGATCAACCAGATTGCCAACATCTCCAACATCATTCAGTCGACTATTGCATCGGCAGAGCGGGTGTTCGAGCTGCTGGATGAAGAAGAGGAGGTTCCAGAATCGAAACAACCTTCAACGCTGCGTCACCCGGCAGGAGCTGTCGCTTTTGAAGGGGTGGATTTTGGTTACAAAGAAAATGAACTGCTCATTCAGAACATGAATATCCATGTGAATCCAGGGCAGACTGTAGCCATTGTCGGGCCAACCGGGGCCGGGAAAACAACGCTGATCAATCTGCTGATGCGTTTCTACGAGCTCCAGAACGGACGAATTACAATTGATGGGATCGACATCAAAGAGATGTCTCGTGGCAGCTTGCGCAGTATGTTCGGTATGGTGCTGCAGGATACATGGCTGTTTAACGGTACAATTCGGGATAACATTGCCTATGGACGGGAAGGTGCAACCGAAGAGGACGTGGTCAAGGCCGCTGTCGCTGCCCATGCAGACCATTTCATTCGCACGCTGCCTGACGGATACGATACGGTTCTGAATGAAGAGGCATCGAACATCTCTCAAGGCCAGAAGCAGCTTCTGACGATTGCGAGAGCGATTCTGGCGAATCCGTCCATCCTTATTCTGGATGAGGCGACCAGCAGTGTGGATACCCGCACCGAGGTGTTTATCCAGAAAGCGATGAATGAACTGATGAAGGACCGTACAAGTTTTGTTATCGCTCACCGTTTATCCACCATCCGGGGTGCCGATCTGATTCTGGTCATGGATCATGGTAACGTAATTGAACAGGGTAACCATGAGCAACTGATGGCGAAGCAGGGCTTCTATGCCGACCTGTACAACAGTCAGTTTTCGGAGCAGCAGCCGCAGGCAATCTAGAATGCTCGGGACGTGTAACAGATTGAGAACATGACGGCTTTTGGAAAAATAGAACCTGCACCATGGGTGCCACAGCGCACCACAAGTGTAAGGAACCTCAAAACAAAGGGACGAGGCAGTTATTTTTGCTGCCTCGTCCCTTTTGTTTTTTACCGCTGCGCGCGCACTTTGTTCCCGCCGTAGATCAGTTTGGAGAGCTCACACACAGTGAACCTCAGTCTGTTTCATGTATGATCGCCATATAGCAGCTTTAAGGTTTTACATGAGCGTTTGTGTCTAGCCTTTCCTCATCTTCAGGACTATGGGGACTGCCTTCCTCCAATGATACGGGCACAGGTTCACCTGGCAGCCCCTCACGCTGTTCAATCATCCGTTTGACCACTTCGAAACAGTCGTCAATGTGCTTGTTGCCCACATAACGCATGGCGGTGAAGCTGAGTGCTGCAGCGAGGCCTTGTCCTGCAAAAGGTACAAACTTGGCGACGGATTTGGTCGCTACGCGCACCCCTACCCGCTTGAGCACTTGAACAACCAGCTCCTTCGTGACCATACGTCCGATGACCTTGCTTCCGATCGACATCACAAATCCGTAGATCATGGACTTGGTTTCAGGGTCCATGCCGTCGAGCTGTTTTTGCGATAATCCGAATTTATCATTGATGGCAGGCAAAAGCTGCATCAGCATCCCGACATCAGCCAGTACATCTGTACCGGGAAGGGGAACCAGGGTAGAGCCGGCTGAAGCGGCAGCTCTTTTGCGAACCATCGTACGGCATTCCTTGCGCACCTGCTCTAATTGTTCCAATGTTTGTGGAATCATAGGGAATTCCTCCATTCGTATAATGTACATATAACCAATTGAAGGTGAATTGAATGGGTTGCTCCCGCGAAGTTCAAGTCTGTATTTTTATAGGTTGCGGAGTAACCTTTTTTCTCATGCATACATCAAATGATAATAGCATACAGCTATCTGTTACTACGCATGGAGAACTCAAAGGATGCATAATCCTTCTTTATCTCCTGATCCTCTGTTTTTCGGAGCTTGTGCATGTACTGCACATCATTTTCTGAGCTTTGGATTTGTTTAAGATTTTGATCTTTTTGGGTAAATGAAGACAAGCATTGGAATGGAGGCAGAGGGGCATGGAATGGTATAAAGCCTCGTTAATTCATCATCAGCATGCCGGGAAAGCGAGTCGGGAGAATACTGTAGGTCTGGCAGCGGGGGTGCTTGCTCCAGCTGTGCATGAAATGGTTGTCGTGCGGACAGATGAGCCTGGTGAGGGAGAGAAGCTGTTTTTTTTGCAAGAACTCTGTCAGGGTTTTGTTCCCCACATGAACTATAGAAGGGCATTCGCTTTCAGATGTCTCTGCCGGAACTCGTCTTCAAGCATGCTCATCAGAATCGCATCGTGATACTCATGATTGTAATACAAAGCGTCCCGCTTCACGCCTTCCCGCTGAAATCCCAATTTCTCATACGTGCGAATGGCGCGCTCGTTAAAAGCAAAGACTTCCAGTTCGATCCGGTGCAGATTGGCGATACCGAATCCATAATCAAGCATCAGCAGCATCGCTTCACTACCGTAGCCTTTGCCTTGCTGTTCGGGTTGATCAATGGCAATGCGGATATGAGCACTGCGGTTTTTATTATGTATATCCATCAGTACCACTTCACCGATAACTTCGTGTGTTGCCTGTAATGCAATGAGCAGCATCAGCCTGGAATCATCCTGAGCTGCACTTTCTACATAACGTTCAACCTGGGCACGGGTAAAGCTGCCTTGGGTTCCTGTGAGTCTGCGCATTTCGGTATCAAACAGACTTGGGTAGTAAGCATCGACATCGGTTAATTCAAATGGGCGCAGGTAAATACGCTCGGTTTGCATTAATCTGGCGGTACGATTCGTAGGTGTAGGTTGTGACATATGTCTTCCTCCTGTCATATTTTCAAGCAAGCTCAAGCGATGTGTGAGGCATCATGAAATCATGGCATGTTGTTTCGCCTGGATGTTGTTCTGTTATATTGCTGCTGACCAAAGTATATCCCAATCCTGTATACTTCCAAATATACAGATTTTATTAAATGAACAGGACAGATGGAGTGAAGCAGATATGATACAGTTACCCAAGCTGGATGAGCACAACAGCAGACCTGTTTTTGTTCAGCTTTCCGATCATATGAAACAGGAGATATTGTGCGGGGCACTGGCAGCACACAGCCGCCTGCCTTCCGTTCGTAAATTGGCTGAATTGTTGGGCCTAAGCACTACGCCTGTAGAGTGGGCGTACCAGCAGTTAATTGCGGAAGGGTACGTCTACAGCGAGCCGCGCAAAGGTTATCGTGTGCGTGCTGTGGTTGAAGGTTATCACGATATATTACTGGGCAAATCATCAATGCTGACCAACGCCCCAGCTGTGTCATCGGATACGCAGCGTTTACGTCCAGTGAGCGATGTTCACTATGATTTCCATATGTCGCAGAATGATTTCACTCTTTTTCCTTATGCGAAATGGCAGCAGTACGCCAATCGGGTATGGCGTGAAGAGTCCCACAGCTTGTTATTCTACGGAGATCCGCAGGGCGAATGGGGATTACGGTCGGAGATAGCAGACTATCTGGGGCAGTTCCGGGGAGTGAGATGCACACCGGAGCAGGTTGTCATCGGTGCGGAACAGCATCTGCTAATGTCACTGCTTACACAGACGATGCTCCAGAAGGGTGGACAGCGCTCCATCGCTGTGGAGAACCCCGGTTATCGCTTGTTACCCGGAACATTTCGGAATTATGGATATGAGGTAATTCCGATCTCATTGGACAGCGAAGGCATCAACCTGGATGAGCTGACTGGAGCAGACGTGTCGGTGGCTGGTGTATCACCGTCACATCAATTTCCTATGGGAGTGACGATGCCGATCAGTCGCAGACTGGCTTTGCTGGACTGGGCGGAACGTGCTGGAATATATTTGATCGAGGATGATTATGACGGGGAATTCAGATATTCCGGCCGTCCCATTCCTTCGATGCAGGGATTGCGAGAGAACACGCCAGTCATCTATATGGGGGGATTCTCTCAGGTGCTTGCACCTGCCTTTTGCGTACACTATATGGTCTTACCGAAAGAACTCCTGCCTTATTTTGCTGAGGTATATAGAACGGTTCTATTCGAACAGTCGGCTTCACGTCACCATCAGCGGACTCTGGAATTGTTCATGCGGGAGGGGGAGCTTGGTAAGCATATCCGTAAAATGCGTCATTTATATAAGCGGAAGCGTGACTTAATCGTACAGGCCATTCAGCAGCATTTTGGAGATCAGCCTGGAATGCAGATTCAGGGTGAACATGCCGGATTTCATCTGATACTGCGGTTAATAAATGAAATCCCGGCAAAGGACATGGTGAATATAGCTCTTGATGCGGGTATACGGGTGGCTTCAACAGAATATCTGTGGGCAAACGACAGCACCCCTGCTGATGGCAAACGGGAGCTTATGATTGGCTTTGCTGGCATCGAACCAGAGAACATTGAGCCAGGCATTGCCGCGTTGGCCCGAATATGGAGGGTATAAAGCGCGGCAAGTATGGCCCAGATGTTCACACAAAAGGGAGAAGCTATATCTCCTGCTGCCCGTCTATTTAATTTTGGCTTGTTTGATTAACCGCACCCTTCAAAAAGAGTCCCACTAACTCCTGCGCGAGCTCTGCGATCGTTTCATGCATGCTGCGCACATCCTCGCGGTTAGCCAGCATCAGCAGGGACGTAAAGGCTTGAGCGAGCAGCAAAGTATTGCTCTGACGCAGATAACCGCTATCCATTTCCCGCTGAAAATGTGTAGCGAGTACATCGAAAATGCGATTTTCTGCTTCACGGATTTGGGCAAGCTGTTCAGGACTCAGATACGCATCGGCTTCACGCATCATCGTTTCCGTATCGACATGTGAATGCTGCATCTTGGCTACAGCCACGCTGACGAGTCGTTCATGTAATGTTCCTGATTCCTCTAAACGCAGCGCCGTCTGCTCCATCCCCATCGCCATCATGCGGGTAATTGCTATAGTGAACAGCTCGGGCTTGCTGGAAAAATGATAATAGATCGATGCTTTGGTAACCTTACATAACGAAGCAATCTGCTGTAGAGAAACGGCTTCATACCCGTATTCCATAAACAGCCGGGATGCTGTCAATAATATGCTGGAGTAAGCAGACGTCTGGTCTGTTCCCGCTTTGGGTCTGCCTGGAGCACGCGTCGTGCTTGTATCTTTTGCTGGTTTTTTGCTCATGAACACCGACCTCATTTTTGGATAAAATAAGTTGCATCATAATATACATAAAATTAGGGATTGCAAAATTAACCTTCCGGTATATATAATTAACTCAATTATAGTATGACCCATGGTTCATTTCTATACTATGACATGAATTCGGGGCTATTTTAATCAAAAGCCTGCTTAACATTAAACAAAACTAGGGAGATGAATAGACCATGCAGGAAGGTTCAGGTTATGGCCGCTTTGTAGCGGGCAAACGAAGTAAATGGGTTACACTGCTCGTATGGATTATCATTGCGGTTGTGCTTGGTATAGTGTGGCCAGCAGTAGGTGACCGCGAGACGAACAATGCACAGGATCTGAGTGATTCGAAACCATCCGTTCAGGCCGCTGCACTGGCGAAAAAAGAGTTCCCTGGGGGTGAGGGATTACCAGCACTCATCGTCTGGCGTAACCCAGCGGGCCTTACTGATGACCAGATACAGCAGATTCAGGCGTTAACCGAACGGCTGGACCAGGACCCGGTGGAGCAGCAGCAGTCTGTGGTTCCACTGTATCAGCTGCCTCCGCAAGCGCTCAAGGGGCAGCTCTCGGAGGACGGCAGCACCATCGTTATGCCACTCTTCTTCAATAAGGATGCTGATTCGGAACAGTTGAAGGCAGGCATTGAAGGACTGGAGGAAAAGACAAAAGCCATCTTCGGCATGAATCCATTTGATACAGCTATCGACAATGAAAGCAAGCTGATTGCCCGGGTAACAGGACCGGTTGGAATCTCCATTGACGCAAGTGGATTGTTCTCCTCCGCGGATGTGTCTCTGCTGATTGCAACCGTCGTGCTGGTGCTTGTTCTGCTGCTCTTGATTTACCGCTCACCGGTACTGGCGATTATCCCGATCATTGCGGTTGGCTTCGCTTATATGGTCACCAGTCCGATTCTCGGATTCATGGCTGATCAGGGCTGGATCACGGTTGATGCACAGTCCATCTCGATTATGACTGTATTGCTCTTCGGAGCCGGAACAGATTACTGTCTGTTCATGATCTCCAGATACCGTCAAATTCTGTACCATGAGCCGGACAAAAAGAAAGCTATTTTCCAGGCAATCACCGGTTCATCCGGCGCGATTGCGATGAGTGGATTTACGGTTGTTGCCGCTCTGCTGGTGCTGCTGCTGGCTGAGTATGGGGCATATCATCGTTTTGCCGTACCGTTCAGTTTGTCCATCTTCATTATGTTTATTGCGAGTTTGACACTCGTTCCGGCATTGCTTGCGATCTTTGGACGGGGTTCGTTCTATCCATTTGTTCCACGTACTCACGAGATGCAAGTAGAACGGGCGAAGAAAAAAGGTAAACCGGCACCAGCCCCACGCAAAGTCCGTGAAAGCTGGATCGGACGGATTGTTACAACCAAACCGTGGACGGTGCTGGCGATTACCATTGTGCTGCTCGGTGGACTGGCTTCTTTTTCAACCCAAGTGAAATTTACGTACGACTTGTTATCTTCCTTCCCGGAAAATGTACCTTCTCGCGAAGGCTTCAAGGTTATTGGTGAGCAGTTCTCCCAAGGCGAGCTTGCCCCGGTTAAAGTGATTGTGGATGCTGGCGGCAAAGAGACTGATCTGAAAGAGCGTCTTGAATCACTCGATTATATTAGCAAGGTAAGCGATGCGCAGCAGGGCGCGGAGAATGCCAATATTACGGCGTATGATGTGGAATTCAATCTGAACCCGTACTCCATGGAAGCGATGCAGCATATTCCCGATCTGCGTGCTACAGCCGAAGAGGCATTGAAGGATGCCGGAGTATCTGATGCAGACAATCAGGTCTGGATTGACGGGCAGACCGCTGAGCAATATGACATTGAAGTTGCGGGCGAGCGGGATGCCAGAATTATTATCCCGGTGGTCATCGGTCTGATTACCTTGCTGCTGCTGCTCTACCTTCGCTCCGTAGTAGCCACAGCATATCTGATCGCAACCGTTGTACTTTCGTATTTTTCCGCACTCGGTCTGGGCTGGATTATCATCCACTACGGACTCGGCGCAGAAGCAATTCAGGGTGCGATACCGCTGTACTCCTTCGTCTTCCTGGTGGCACTGGGCGAGGATTATAACATCTTCATGATCTCAAGCATCTGGCAGAAGCGCAAAACAATGCCGCTTCGTCAGGCGATCAGGGAAGGTGTTGGCGAGACAGGCTCGGTTATTACCTCGGCGGGTCTGATTCTGGCCGGTACATTCGCCGTGCTGGCGACCCTGCCGATTCAGGTGCTGGTACAGTTCGGCATCATCACTGCCGTAGGTGTGCTGCTGGATACGTTCCTGGTTCGTCCGTTTATGGTGCCAGCGATTACAGCGCTGCTGGGCAAATGGGCTTTCTGGCCAGGCAAGTATATGCCGATTGCGGAGCAGCAAGAAAAGAAACAAACCCGATCCCTGTAATACAGGAGAGGGGCAGATGGACGGCGGGGCTTCATGCCTGTGGTCCATCTTTCTTTTTTCCAGTGGAAGAGGCTTGGAGATGGATGTTTGAGATGGAATGGGTAAGCTGGTAAAAAATGCGCAGAAACGCCGTGGTGACTGTATTCTTTGGGAGCAGAAGGTTTACTCGACGGTGAGTTATAGGACATAATAGAGGAAGCGTCGGCTACGGGCAGACGGACAAGTTCACAACAATGGGGTAACCAGAGGAAGGATGAAAGTAAGCATGACGAACAAACTGAATGTGTATTTCAATCATGACGGCGGTGTGGATGATCTCGTATCGCTGTTTATGCTTTTGCAGATGGACAATGTACATGTAACCGGTGTATCGGTCATTCCGGCGGACGGGTATTTGGAGCCGGCGACAGATGCGAGCCGTAAAATTATCGACCGTTTCGGAACGTATTCCGTTGAAGTATCCAAATCCAATTCCAGAGGCAAAAACCCGTTCCCGCCAGCGTGGAGACTGCACTCGTTCTATGTAGATGCACTGCCTGTTCTGAATGAATCGGGCAAAATGGAAGCGCCGCTATCAGCTATTCCGGCACATCAGCATCTGATCGAGAAAGTGCGCAATACGGAAGGCAAAACACTGCTGTTGTTCACCGGCCCGCTGACGGACCTCGCGCGTGCGCTGGACGAAGCACCAGACATCGAAGAGAAAATCGACAAGCTGGTATGGATGGGCGGTACGTTTGAGCGTGGTAACGTCGAAGAACCGGAACATGACGGTACAGCGGAATGGAACGTATTCTGGGACCCGGAAGCGGCATATCGCGTGTGGCAGAGCGGCATCCAGATTGATCTGGTTGCTCTGGAGAGCACGAACAAAGTGCCTCTTACACCCGCTGTTCGTAACCGCTGGGCAGCAGAGCGCCGCTTCGAAGGTGTAGATTTCCTGGGGAACTGTTATGCAGGTTGTCCGCCACTCGTGTACAGTGAAACCAACTCCACGTATTATCTGTGGGATGTGCTGACTACGGCTTCCGTAGGCCGCGAGGATATCGTGAAGAAAAAAACCGTGAATTGCATCGTGATTCCAGATGGGCCAAGCCAAGGTCGCACGGTGGAGCAGGCAGACGGTCGTCCGGTGCAATTGGTCTACGATACTGACCCGGAAGCGTTCTTCACTTATATGACGGATTTGGGCAAAAAAGCTGCTCCGCAGCGCTACTAAGGATCAGCAGCCGCAGGGCTGGCCTTGTATCATGACGAGCCATTATGAGTTGCAGATATTGATGGCAAAAAGACCTATATACCATACGTAATCAACGAACGATACGCATTGTATAAAGGCAAGAAGTAAAGAAAGCCGCAGGCTGTGTTCCGATGATCGGGTATACCCCGATGGGTTGGAACGCTGCCGTGCGGCTTTTTGTTCTAGATTTTAAAGCGGCTGATGAGTCCATTCAGCTCACTGGATAACACACGCAGTGACTCGGCGGAAGCGCTGATCTCACCCATGGATTGCAGCTGCGTTTCGGCAGCCTGGGACACCTGTTGAATGCTGGATGAGGATTCCCGCGAGATATGCTCCATGTTTTCAATGGAGGCGGACACTTCTTCAGAACTTGCTGAGAGTTGCTCGGAAGCAGCGGATACCTCATGCAGGCGCTCGTTAATCGTCTCGATCCCGCTATGGATGAAGGAGAACGACTGACCGGCCTCCTGAACGACCGCCATGCCTGATTGTACCGCTGTTGTGCTTGCTGACATATGCTCAGCCAGTACAGAGGTCAGACGGGTCATCTCGGCGATCAGTTCAGAGACATGCTGTGAGGATTGCTCGGATTCTCCTGCGAGCTTGCGCACCTCGGAGGCGACGACTGCAAAACCATTGCCATGCTCACCCGCCCGTGCCGCTTCAATGCTTGCATTAAGGGCAAGTAAATTCGTCTGGGATGCAATGTTTTGCATCAGATGTGCGACGGATTCAATCTTGCTGGAGTATTCGGCAAGCTCAGTGGTGGATGCTGCCATCTGTACATTAGCCTGATGAATAACGTCCATACTGCTGATCGCGGTGTCCAGCTTGGCCTGTCCCTGAATGGCATTATTCGTGGTCTGCTGTGACACGTCAGCCACTTTGGAAGACGAATGAGCGATATGCTGCATGCTGCGCGTAATCTCCTCCATGGCAACAGTGACTTCTCCAGCGCGAACGACCTGCTCGGAAGCCCCGTGTGCGGTATGATTGGTGTGTTCCGCAATACGCTGGCTGGCTTCGGCTGTTGCCTGTGAATGCTGCGACACCCCTTCTGCGGCTTGAAGCAGGGAGTCGGAGCTTCGGCGAATACCTGTCATGACTTGTCGGGTATCCGTGACCAGATGTTTGAACTCGGAGGCGAGCTGGCCAATTTCGTCCTTGCGTGCCAGGTCTACGTTGACGGTAAGATCTCCTTTGCCAACCTCGGTAATGAGCTTCTTCAGCTTCACCAAGGGGCGGGTTAGATAACGAGCAAAGATGTAAACCAGCAATACGCCGAGCAGCACAATCACAAGCGCTGTCCAAATCATGGTAATGCGGTTGCGTGACATCAGCTCATAGACGGCTGTTGAATCGAGATCCGCACCGACCACGCCTAACATCTGTCCGTTCGCTCCATGGATGGGCACATAAGCTGTAATCGTTGCTCCATAATCCTCATCTCGTGTAAGCTCTCCACGAATGGAGGTATCCTGTGCAAAGGCTTGGAGCATGCCTTCGTACTGTGTTTCCTCAGGTGTGCCATATGGTGAGAAATCATCTTCGGCTACATCTGGCGCGGCTCCGTCCACTACGTAATAATATGATGCCTTTCCATTTTCCTCACGTGTCCCGAGGGTGTATAAATACTTGAGCCCATTGGCCTCACGCAGCTGACTGAGCTGCTGACGCAGCGTATCGTAATACGTCGTTTTGTCCTGCCCGGTGCTGAGTGGGGTGTACAGCGAAATGTCAATTAAAGCTGCTGCCCGTTCAGCTACCGCCTGCGCCTGCATCCCCATCGACTGCTCTACTAATTGTGCGGATGATCGATACATGGTAACACCCAGAATTGCACCTGCGGCTAACATCAAACAAGAAAAAAATAAAAAAATGCGCATAAACAAGCTGTTCATCGTACGAATAGTTCCCCCTTGTATATGTAACTGTATCCTGTAAATAAGTTGAAGAATGGAAAAACGTTGCTAAATTTGCTTCGATGGGCTCTACCTGCTCAAATGAACGTCATGGCTTCGAACGTATCGGATGCTTTAGTGCTCATAATGGAAAGTAAAGTAATGGGTTCATATGGTTTATGTGTTCAATATGGCTTCGTGCTCGATGGGTGTCATTGGGATTAAGTACATCAGGTGTGCTCCGAGTGCTTTATATGCACTCAAATGAACGTCAAATGCAACAGGTACTTCGAGTGCTTCATATGCGCTCAAATGCAACAGGTACTTCGAGTGCTTCATATGTGCTCAAATGCACGTCAAGTGGTCTATCTACTCAAGTGGATGTCATGTGCTTCAAGCGTATCGGACACTTCATTGGTCAATGTGTATTGTACTCCAAGTGACGGATGTGCTTATTACTCCATATCCTTCATGAGCTAATTGCGCTTTATATGATCTCCAATTGTTTCGTATGCTTTAGTGCTCAATGAACGTCTGGTGCCTCAAGTGATTATGTGATGGATATAATTCCGTACTCTGATTGTTTCGTTTGCTTTTGTACACCATACCTTTTGTGCACCATGTGTTCCTTTAAGATGTGTTTATGTTTTAATGATTGCTTTACTTTTGCTCAACATATGCCCGTTTCTTTTATGTATATATTCCTATTTATTTTATCGGCATAAGATTAACAAAGGATTATAGGGTAAGTGGGTGGGTGCTGTCGTTTCGAAGTGCCCCTCGATTATTCTAACGATCCCAGATGAGCTTATTTGGGCGATATGGGTGCTTCAGGAATTGTAACGATTCCCAGAAACCTTATTTAACTAAAAACAACGATTAACACCCATTTTACCATGATTCTTCCCAAAATAAGCTTTCCTGAGATCGTTAAAAAATAAAATCGTGTAAAATTGCCCAAATAGCGTCTCTCAGAATCGTTAAATGTGCGTACCAAAATGCGTGCCAAAGTGCATACGAATAGGTTGTCCCCGCTCCTGTTACATCGTTCCGCCGCCTTGGCGAACGGAAGCTGGAATCTTCTCGGGTCCCTGATTAATGTAGCGATTAATAAACGTGCCAACCTTGGCGTCGTCGAACTTATCGAGCTTCATCGTTTTGGTCCAGGCGGTTACGACAACCTCGCTGCCATCGGGAATGTCTTTATTGGGCACGGCGAGGATGCCTGATCCCGCTTTACGGAATTTGGCCAGATATTTGAGATGCTCCTTGAGCATGTCACTGGCATCTTCGCGATAATAGATGATGATGTCTCCATGTTCCATGTTGTGTACCAGATAAGGATAACCCGGGAAGTCAGTGTAAAAGCCGAACTTAATGTCATGTGGATTATGTGGCCCCGAGGTCGGAATCTTCATCTCATAGTGAATCGGTTCCTCCGTATGGGTGGCTCCATAGTATTTATCATTGGTCACATCAATTACGGCGTTGTTATCCAGTTTGGAGACATCATATGTGCCGCCGCCAGCATTTTGCAGGAAAAACAATCCGAATGCTGCGATTGAAGCGCCAATCAGAATATGAGCGGTAGTCCGTATGAAGCGGCCTTTCTTCTGAATAGCAGCACGCTCCTTCTTTTTCATATGACCAAGAATACTGCCACGTGTACGCGATGCCCAGATATAGGCGGCGATGGAGAGCATCAGTACTACCCCTCCAATGATCAACCATAAGTATGAGGTGCCAGTCTGTTGTTCCATTTGCATATGATCCATGTGGGTCATGTCCATTCGAATTCCTCAGCTTTCGTCATAAAATAAAAAAACACTCAACACTACATTGTGTAGTGTTATAGGTGAACTAGTTATACATGAGCGTATACAAGTGTGTACTAGTCATACAAAAGCGTATACAAGTTGAACTTGTAATACCCGCACGCGGCACCACGTTCACTCAAGCTAACAAAGTTGACTAAATAACGAGGTAAATAAGTAAAAAGGAACATATTATTTACACTACACATTATAGTGTATGGAATAATCCCTGTGCAATGGCACATTGCAAATGCAGAAGAAAAAAGACTTCCCCACATATGGGGAAGCCTGGCTTAATGAGCTCGAGCCTCTAACACCTCTTCATATACAAAATATTACAAGCGTCCATACGGCGAGAACAACGGGCCGAACAGACCGGCTATAACCGCATACAACAGACGATAGGTTACATAAAACAGCACCGCATTGGCAATCAGTACGCTGTACATGCTGTCAAGGGCGGCTTGGGTGCGATTCAGCGGATGGTGGAACAGCACTGTATTCATAGCAACAAACACAATGATGTAGGACAACACCAGCAGCGAGATGGCGAACGAATACGAGATCACAATCATCAGGTTAGCAAGTAATAGGGTCACGACTGCTGGAGCCAGCAATGCCCCAAACTGGGCAATCATGATTTTAGGACGGAAAGTGATCCGCTCGAGCTTCAATACAACATAGATCAGTGCCGCGGCGGCGATCAGAATAATCGCAGTAAACAGAAGTGGACGAAGGAATCCACCGATAAATAGTCCATCCGCACCAAGGCGGCCAAACATAATCAGAAAGTATGTAGAGGTCAAAATAGCAAACAGGGCCATCGTTACCCAGCCATGCAGGGCATGCTGTTCACCGACGGTTTTCATTGTTTGGTATGGACGTGCCAGTACACTTAGGAAATAAGACAGGTACTGTTTGCTTACTTCTTTGGCTTGCTGTACTTTCTCGTTCTGCACAAGGTTGTTCCATTGATTGCCGCTACTGCTTTGTGCAGAATGAGGCTCCCGGGCATCAGCACTACGGGCATCGTCATGATCATGAGCAGGTGACGGGATTGGTGAGATGGATGAGCTTGCGGATTCTTTTCTATTAGATGCGGAGTCCTGCGTGCTGGACCAGCGGGTGTATTCCGAGCTTGCATCTGATGAGTCTGTGTGTGTTGCAGATTCCACAGGATTTTCTGATGCATGGGTTCCTTTCAGGTTAGAGCCGCACCTCTCGCAAAAACGAGCATCTCCATTTTCGTGATTACATACTGGACATTTCATGTCATAAGCCTCCAATTTATTGAAATATTGAACAGTGGATACATTGTGTCTCATTTTACCGTTCGATGCCGAACTTTGTCTATGTATCGCCCTTTAAATACCCAAAAAAACACTTGTGAAACAGAGGAATTACCATGCCATATTTTCATATTGACATAGAGAGGACTCCCGATTATGATGTCTTTATCGAAATTGATAATCATTATCAATTATCAATTATCAGGAAGGGTCTAGTGTGATTTCTGTATCTATAAAGGGGTGTCTGGATTGAAAATGAGAACAAGTGTAACGTTGCCAGCTGTTGTGCTGGTGACTTCGGTGCTGCTTGCGGCGTGTAGCAATGATGCGGTGGCTCCGGCGAAGGTGTCCGGTGAGACAGCTGTAGCAAGTGAGAGTCAGGCGAGCTCGCAGGATAAGAGCAAGGCTGGTACAGAGACTGTAAAAGAGGATTATTCCGTCGCAGTGGCGGGGTATCGGGCTTATGCCGTAGAGCAGATTGATGCGTTTGTGAAGGAAACTGAAAAGTTTACGGATGCGGTGAAGGCCGGGGAACTGGAGAAGGCGAAGGCACTTTATGCCCCAGCACGCATGTATTACGAACGAATTGAGCCGGTAGCGGAGGCGCTCGGTGATCTGGACCCGAATATTGACGCACGGGACGGGGATGTGGAAGCCGCGGATTGGCGTGGATTTCACCGCATTGAGAAGGCGCTGTGGGAGGATAACACGACTGATGGCATGAAGGAATATGCAGACACACTGCTGAGTGACGCGAAGCTGCTGCGGGCAAAAGTAGAAACGATGGATATTGATGCTGGCCTGATGGTCACGGGAGCGGTGGAGCTGCTGAACGAGGTATCCTCCAGTAAGGTGACGGGGGAAGAGGAGCGTTATTCCCATACGGATTTGTATGATTTTGCGGCAAATGTGGAGGGGGCGCGTGAAATTTACAACCTGCTGAAGGATGACCTGGCTGCCAAGGACAAGGAGCTGAACCAGCAGATTGCGGACCGTTTTGCTGCGCTGGAGAAGGAACTTGCACCGTTCAAGGACGGTGACGGGTACGTTTCCTACAAGAAGCTGAAGGACGAGGACGTGCGCAAGCTGAGTCAGAATCTGGATGCGCTTGCGGAGCCGTTGTCGAATATGGGACAGGTACTGGGAGTGTAGACCGATGACGGAGAAGAAGCAGGATTCATTGAAAAAGCCGCTGTCACGGCGTGAAATGCTCAAGCTGACCGGCGTAGCTGGCTTGGGTCTGCTTATAGGCGGGGGCGGCGCCAGCGGTTTGATGGCGCTGGGCCGCCAAGGCTCGTCTGCCGCCGCTGTAAAGTCTGCGGCGGCGGATAGCTTGCCTTTCTATGGCAAGCATCAGGCTGGGATTATTACGCCAGCGCAGGATTTTATCTGCTTTGCGGCGTTTGATGTTACCGCAGGCAGCGTGGAGGACCTTCGCCGTCTGTTCCGGAACTGGACGGCAGCCTCGGCTGCCATGGCTTCCGGACAGATGATTGGCGAGCATAACACCACGCTGAATACGCCGCCCACCGACACGGGGGAGGCGGCAGGCCTGACACCGTCACGGACCACGTTGACGTTTGGTGTGGGGCCGTCTTTGTTTGACGGGCGCTTCGGCTTGAAGGGCCCGAAGCCACGCGGGCTGCGTGACCTGCCGGCGTTTGCCGGGGACGCGCTGGACCCGCAGTGGTGTGGTGGCGACCTGTGCGTTCAAGTCTGCGCAGACGATATGCAGGTCGCCTTCCATGCTATCCGCAACCTCGCGCGAATTGCGCGAGGGCATGCGGTGCTGCGCTGGACCCAGGAGGGCTTCCAGCGCACGGGCCGAGCCGACCCTGCGGGTGGAACACCGCGCAATCTGCTCGGCTTCAAGGACGGCACCGGCAATCCGAACACCTCGGATGCCGTGCTGATGGACCGAACCGTCTGGGCGCAGCCCGGAGACGGTCCGGGGTGGATGGACGGCGGCAGCTACATGGCTGTCCGCCGGGTGCGCATGCGTGTGGAGGTCTGGGACCGCTCCACACTGAAGGATCAGGAGGCGACATTTGGTCGCCACCGTGACAGCGGCGCGCCGATCGGCAGCCGTGGCGAATTCGACCCGGTGGACCTGCAAGCAAGGTCCGCCAATGGACAACCCTTAATCCCGGCAACATCGCATCTGCGGCTGGCCAAGGGAGACGGGAGTCAACAGATTCTTCGCCGCTCGTATTCCTACTCGAGCGGCCTTGATGCCAAAACAGGCCAGCTCGACGCAGGCTTGCTGTTTATCAGCTACCAGCGTGATCTGGACAAACAGTTTATCCCGATTCAGACAAGGCTGGCGAAGAATGACAAGCTGAATGAATACACCGTACATGCGGGTAGTGCGGTCTTTGCGTGTTTCCCAGGATGCAAGCAGGGTGGATACATCGGGGAGACTCTGTTCTGATGCTGTGGCGAAACGGCAATCGAGGTATGATTCAGCCCCGGTATAGGCAGCATGCAGGCAGTGAGGAAACCAGCAGTGATTATGGGAGGAAGAGAGCACCAATGCAAACGAGAAACACATACACCGCATCCAGACATACATCTGCTTCCCCATTAATGTTGTTACAGAGCAAAGCGAGTACAGGGAGCAAAGGCAGACGCCAACGCCGATTCCACAGCTGGTTATTTTCAAGCTGGACATTATCGTCATTAGGCAGAGCTTTATCTTTACGTATCGTTTTATTTCTAATTGGATGCCTTGTCTTTTCATTATCGTGCACGGGAACGGGCTTTTTTCATAATGCAGAAGATAAACATGCTTCAGGTAGCAGTATGCGTGGTTTAGGAGGGCTTGCTCATGTTTTGGATGGCGTTGCTCATGCGGCTGGTGTGTCATCGTCTGCTGGGACAAAGGAAACGGCCGAAACGAAGCAGCTGGATGCGCTGCTTCCCCCTATAGGAAGTGCGCTGGTGGAAGCGGGGCAGGGCAAGCTGGACGAAACAATTCGGGATGTATCCGAATTTCAGACGTTATGGCAGCAGGTGAGCCAGCTGAAACCGGAGCAAGATACCGGACAGGTCACGGCTCTCGCTGCTACGGTTAACGATGCGCTTGCCAAGACACAGACAGCACTCCAGGGCCATGACGCAGACTCTGCCAAGAGTACGCTGTCCGACCTTGCCAGAGCAGTCAATGCATACGTGGAAGGCTTCCGGGGTGCAGAAGGCAGCAGTGATGCTGGCCAGAAGGCGGCTAGCCGGATACTGCCAGATGCTCGCACGAGTCTCGGTGCCATGCAGAAGGCAGATTGGTCGTTAGCCGAGCGTACCTATAAACGAATCGTTACCGCCTGGAAAGGCGTAGAAGCTCCGATTCGCAAGGATCATTTTGGCATATACAGTCAGCTGGAGAAACAGATGAGCCTGATTCGGATTGCGCTACAGGCTGATCCACGCAAGGAAACACAAGCTGTTCAGCAGATGAGCGCGATGGTTACGCTGCTGACCGATTACAGTGAGGGAAATCTCAAGGATGGAGAACTGGATGAAGCCACAGGTGCAGGCGTGGGTGTTTCATCACTGGCAGAGCTGCTGCAATTGCTGGAGCAGGTTCAGCAGCAGATTCAGGCTGGAGATAGCGGCGGGGCAGCAACGGGTCTGGAGCAGTTTATTGCTGCCTGGCCTTCTGTCGAAGGACAGGTGCAGATCTCTTCGTCTGCATCGTATACTGCGATTGAGAATGAAATGACGGAAGCATCGGGATATCTCGTCTCCAGCCCGCCGAATACAGACAAAGCATCCGCGGTTGTCTCCCGAATGATGGAGCGGCTGGAGCCTCTAACAGAGACAACAGCCTATACAGCATGGGATGCGGCTTTGATCCTTCTTCGCGAAGGACTGGAGGCCATTCTTGTACTGGCTGCTTTGCTGGCTTATGCCAAGAAGAGCGGACAGGCAGCGGCGCGGCGATGGATTTTGGCGGGGGCAGGCAGCGGTTTGCTGCTGAGCGCAGCGCTCGCTGTTGTGCTAACGCTGGTACTGGCTGTAGCCTCGTCAGGCAGCACACGCGAGATGATTGAAGGGTATACTGGACTTGCAGCGGTTGTTCTGATGTTAACGGTAGGGCAATGGATGCATAACAAGTCCAGTACACGCGCATGGAACATCTATGTGGAGCGTCAGGTTGGAGGGGCGCTGGCCCGTGGAAGCTTGTGGTCTTTGTTTGCCGTAGCGGGTCTTGCCATATTAAGAGAAGGCGCCGAAACAGCCATCTTTTACATCGGTATGGCTCCGTCCATTTCGTTGTCTCAGCTACTCATCGGGATCGGTGGGGCTTTGATTGTTCTCATTATTCTGGCGATTGCCATCATTCAATTCAGTGTGCGTCTGCCGGTTCGTTGGTTTTTCCTGACAGCTACACTGCTTATCTATTATCTGGTCTTTCGTTTTCTGGGCGAGAGCATTCATGCCCTGCAGGTGTCAGCGACGCTTCCTGCGCATGTAGCTCCAGATCTGCCTTCGCTCAGCTGGCTTGGTATGTACCCCACATGGGAGACCTTTATCCCGCAAATGGTGGTTTTGCTTTACCTCATCGTAAGTCTGATTCGCACCGAGAAGCGTTCGGCGAGAGGTTCCAGTACCTCTATGTGAATGCTGTCCAAACCTGTGCTGTAAAGTATGGGCGTGTCTTGAAACCTACTGAAGTGCATCATTTACTGTCTTTTCGCCCCCTGCTGCGTCACTTTCCCTTGGCACGCCTGCGGAAAACTTCCTGGCTTGGAACGAAAATTTAGCAAAATCTGCTTCCTTCAGCGTTTTCAGACACGCCCTAGTTAAATTGAATTTCTAAGGTTTAATTTTTCTTTCTGTATCGATGCTTCTCTGCATGTCCTAGTAAGTATAGAAAAGCAAAGGCAGGTATTCGCATGATTGAGGTATGACCAAACAGTCCAAAATCATCACTTTGTTTGGTGATTAGTAATGATGAGTTGGTATTATCGTTCTTTGACCATTCTACGATCGCCTCGTTTTCTTTAAGACGAGAATCTTCGCGATATTTTACTTCCATTAAAATTTTAAAGCTGGGCATCATCAGCACAATATCAATTTCTTTTTGCGTGCTGGAATCTCGATAGTATCCGACACGTGGGTTGAAGTTATAATAAAAAGTACTGATATGTTTGTACACCGCTGATTCAACGATTTTGCCCATTTGATCAGAATCTTGAAGAACTTCTTCCCCCTTAACAAGGACTGCATTACGGATCGCTGGGTCGGCTAAGTACACCTTTGGTTTTGAGTTCAGTAGTTTCTTTCCAGTCATTTGTACTGGATAGCTTAAATATATCAGGTTGGCCAGCTCCAGAAGGTTCATGTACTTCACAACGGTTGGTCGGGTAATCCCCATGTTACTGGCTATTGTGGTCGCTTCCATAATATCTCCGGTAGTCATACACAAATACAGGAATATTCTTTCTAACTCATCGATATTTCTAACATTAAATAAAGAGACCATATCTCTTTTTAATACTTTATCCACTACATCTTCCCGAATGATTCTTTGTGCATAACTTATGTCGTCTGTCCGGGCGATTTCGGGGAATCCTCCAATCAATAGATAGCGATGAAAATGTTTCTCTACTGGTTCCAAATCCTTCATCAGTTGTGCTAACTCAACTGATGTTAAAGAATTCAAGGATGTCGGACCCAAGGATGGATTAATGGAGGGCACTGGAATTTCTCTTATTTCAAGATACTCATAAAAAGAAAGGGTGGGTATCCTGATCTGAGTCCATCTACCAACACCACTTTCGGGCATCTTCTCACTTAGAATAGGGCTTGCTGACCCTGTTGCCATGACACGATAAGTAGGGTAAGTATCGTAAATGGTTTTCAACCATCCATTCCAGTCATGCGCATATTGTATTTCATCTAGAAAGAGGTATATATTCTCATCGACAGCCACATTATTAATAAAGATTCTTAGAATTTTGTCTATTTCGGACATCTTTAGAATCGGGTGGTCAAAAGAAACGTATAACAAATTCTTTTTGGGCACACCTGCTTCTAAAGCATCTTGAATGGTTTGATACATAATAGTAGATTTCCCTACACGACGAGGTCCCGTCAGAATGACATGACGACGAATCTCATTATGTTCAAAGCTTTGTTTTGCATTATAATACGCAAAACGTTTCGTTGGTTTAGCGAAATCATCCTGAACTTTGCCTGACTCCCACCATCGATTAAACCCTCTTAGAACTTGTAGTATGCTCTCTTCAGTTATAAGATCTCTCAACGATGTTCACCTACTTTATCATTATTTTATAATTGTATTATACATTATCTACTGAAAAAGTATAATTATACTTTACATAATTTGAAATTTGATGTGAGAGAATTCGATGTATAATTGTACATCCAGATCATATTTTGATTGAATTTTATAGTATGATTACATGAGAAGATAACGATTCAACTCCAGAGAGCAGGTGGACAAGCATCAATGATGAATACTACAAGTGATGTCAAAGCAATATTTTTCGATGTGGATGATACGTTATACGATCACTTGCAGCCGCTTCGAGGGGCGTTGCAGGATGTTTTGGGGTTGTCGGAGACATTTGATTATGCGCTGGCATACCATCGGTTTCGGTATTACAGCGACTGGTTGTCCGCACAGGAGGACCTGTCGGCAGTACCTGAACCAGATGCGGTGGAGCGAATGCGCCGTCGTCGATTTGAGCTGACGATGGAGGAATTCGGAATGCCTTTGCAAGTGGGACAAGCACAGGAACTGCAGGAGCAGTATCTGGGCAGACAATTCGAGATCACTCCGTTTGAAGGAGCGTATGATCTAATTCGCAGGCTTCAGGAAGAGGGGCATACGGTGGGTTTGATCACGAACGGTGAAGGACAGCATCAGCGGCGTAAACTTGAAGCGTTAGATGTGTTTAGTCTGGTAGACGAGACGCAGATTTTTATCTCGGGCATGGTTGGTTACGCCAAACCAGATGGGAGGCTGTTCAAACATGTGAATCAGCAGACCGAAACCGCAGCGCATAACAGCTATTATATCGGCGATTCTTGGCGCAACGATGTAGCCGGAGCTGTGGATGCGGGCTGGAAAGTGATCTGGTTCAATCATCGCGGAGCATTGCCTGAATCCGATCACGAGCCTCATTTTACAGCACAGAGTTATGAGGAAATCAGCCGGATTCTCACGTTTGAGCCAGCACGCGCTTAATAAGTAAATATTTAAGGATAACAGAATAAAGTCATAATATATAAAGTCCTAATATTGTTGTCAGTGTCAGTGCAGATCATCAGCCCCTTCATCTTTAAGGAGATGAGGGGCTTTTTTTATTTGTATAATCCAGCCTGTGAGAATGTTCGCTGTTCCCTTTGTTCATTCGGGTTATAAATTAAAACGGAAGGTTCTAACTCCAGTTTATAATGAAGCCCAGCTTCATCGAATCTTCATTTGCAGAAGAGGGCGAAACTCTTTTCAAAGGGTATAAGTGGTGCTATAATTAAAACAAGATTTAGATTAAGTCTAAATTAAAGACAAAAAAATTGATTCAATTTTGATTATCTGCCGATGTTGTCTAATCAGAACGGATCGTTTCAATTACTACATTTACGTTTCAATTCATTTTCTGAGAGGGGATAAATTCCATGAGCACAATGCAAACTAACTACAACACATTTACAAGTAACACAACTGCACTTCAAGAGGCATTAAACCGTCAGATCGCGGGCTGGTCTGTGCTGTACACCAAGCTGCATAACTTCCATTGGTATGTTAAAGGCCCGCATTTCTTCACACTTCATGCGAAATTCGAAGAGCTTTACAATCTGGCTACTGCCAATATGGACGAAGCGGCTGAGCGTCTGCTGACCATTGGAGGCCGTCCTGTAGCAACGATGGCAGAACAGCTGCGTTTATCTCCAATCAAAGAGGCAGAAGCACAATTGTCCGCTGAACAGATGGTGGAGCAGGTTGTTGCTGATCTGCATGCGATGAAGGAGGTTATTCGTCAAGGTATTGATGAAGCTGGCGAAGCCGGGGATAATGCAACCGAAGATATGGGAATCGGGTTCACAGCTACACTTGATAAAGAGATCTGGATGTTAAACGCATTTTTGGGCAAATAACCTAAGACACCCTGACTCCTGACAACGATATGTAGAGTCCGTGAACAAACGTCCCGTTCGCTTACAAATCCGGTGCGCTTCCCGTATAATAGTGGCATCCAAGATGTACAGAATGGTGGAATGAACAATGCGGACAGGCCTGGATCGATTGCAGGAAGAAGCTGAACGGTTTATATATACAAGTTATAAAGAGCTGGGCTATACGCGTGAAGACGCAGAGGCCCGGCTTATTGCCGTTAGACGCGAGATAGAAGAGAGAGGCACTTACACCCATACGATCGAAGAGCTGGAGCATGGCTGCAAAATGGCTTGGCGGAACAGCAACCGCTGTATCGGGCGACTGTTCTGGGACAAGCTGCGCATCGTGGACAGCCGTGATGCGGATACCGCAGGGGCAGCTGCGCAGGCCGTAATCGATCATATCCATAACGCATCCAACGGCGGCAAGATTATTCCGACCATCACGATTTTGCCTCCGGAAGGCCCGGACGGAGCACCTATCCGCATCTGGAATCATCAATTGATTCGTTATGCCGGATACGAGACGGAACAGGGCGTTGTCGGTGACCCTGCTTCGGTGGAACTGACCAAGGCAGCCTTGTCCCTGGGCTGGCAAGGTGCTGGCGGTAATTATGATGTGCTGCCGCTCATCATTCAGGCTCAGGGACAAGCTCCTGAATGGTACGTCATTCCTGAAGATGAGATTGTTGAAGTTCAGATTGAGCATCCCGAGCGTGCCGAGATCGCCGAGCTGGGTTTACGATGGTACGGTGTGCCAATGATTGCCGATATGCGGGTGGAGATCGGGGGCATTAACTACCCGGCTGCACCGTTTAACGGATGGTATATGGAAACCGAGATTGGTGCGCGTAATCTGGCTGACACGTTCCGATATAACAAGCTGCCGGCGGTAGCCGCTGCACTTGGACTGAACACGTCGAGTGAAACGACACTATGGAAGGATCGTGCTTTGGTGGAGCTGAATGTTGCTGTGCTGCATTCCTTCAAGAAGGCAGGCGTGAGTATTGTGGATCATCATACGGCTGCGGCACAATTTGCCCTGTTTGAACAGCGGGAGGAGAAGGCTGGACGTGAGCTGACCGGCGATTGGGTGTGGCTGATTCCCCCAGTGTCGCCAGCCACCACCCACATTTTCCACAGCTCCTATCGGAATGAGATTGTGAAGCCGAACTTTTTTCACCAGGACCCTGCATATCAATTTCGGGACGGGATCGCCGTTGCCGCTGAGGCGGGCAGCAAACAGCAGAATGATGAGCATGCAAATCAAGCACATCAAAAGCATTCATCTAATGAACTTGCTTATTCGCAGGAAGAGAAGGTAAAGGCCGATAGCACTCCAATGAAATGCCCGTTTGCACATTAAATTGTGTGAGCGGGTTTATTTTTTGAGGTTTCTTTGTATATAAAATACGAAACATCAAACCCGCTTTTTTCTATATATGAATACATCAAACACCTTCATACTGAGAGCATACGAATATAGGGAGGCGATTGGTATGGGGTATATTGAAACGCTGCGTGGAATGGTGGGCAATATTCCTTTAATACTCGTACGGCCGAGTGTACTTATTGTAAATGATCAACGAGAAGTGCTGCTGGTCAAGTACAGGGATCACACATGGGGAGTGCCCGGTGGAATGATGGAGCTTGGTGAGTCTGTTGAAGAGTGCGCGCGAAGAGAGGTCAGAGAAGAGATCGGAATCGAATTGAAACAATTGCAGTTATACGGTGTGTTCTCGGGAGATCAGCTGTACACCCAATTAAGAAATGGGGATCAATATTATAATGTGGTGATAGGATATATATGCAGCCAGTATGAAGGAGAGCTTCAGCCGGATGGGATCGAAGTATTTGAAGTAAAATTTTATAATCCGAAGATGCTGCCTGAGAGCACCGATCCTTATTTAAAACGTATCATTCAAGAGAACATACAGGCACTGGCCTCGCTGCTCTAAACGTCACAAGAGATGCTCCCGCTGAACAGGAGGAACATCTCTTTAACGTGCTGTAACAACTACATAATTATGATTCATGCAGAACATAGTTACCTTAATCCAGATTCTTTTGCCATAATAAAAATACTTCTTCATCTCTGCCTCACCCGATACCTGCTCCGCATAACCGCTTGAACGGCGATGGCAGCCGCAATCAGAAGCAGATTGAAGATAAATACGGTATAGAGGGAGCCTGCTTCCATCAGAAGAGCCGCGATCAGGGGAGAAGCAATAGAGCCGATCTCGGCTGCGGACACGATCTGACCAATGACCGAGCTTCGCTGCTCTTCCGGGGTATGGTCGCCGATATGTGCAAAGAAGGAGTCCATGTAACATGCCCCGCCGATGCCCCCGATAAACATGCCGATGAAGACACAGATGTGAGAGGATGTGCTTAGAAAGACAAGCACCTCAACCCCGATTAAGAACATGCCCAGCATACATAACAGCAGCCGGTCACCCATACGATCCGAGAGTCGACCGACAACGGGTGCAGCCCCAAAAGTAGATATTCCTGCTACGGTGAATGCCAGGCTGGCGGACAAAGCATCCCACTGCATCACTTGCGTGGCATACAGCGCGAAGTATGTCAGAAATACAGCATAGGCACTCATTTCGAGAACGTGTACGGTGATGTAACCGATAAGCTGTTGTTTCATTGTCATGGTAACAGGGAGAGATTTGGCCTGAATGGACTCGGTCTTGGGAGCTGCGGGAGGATTAACATTCTTCTGCTGGTTCTGATTGTTATAATCTTCTTTGACTTTACGCGAAGCTATACATGATGATGCAGGGAGATTCTGTGCTGAGGTTTTGATTCCCATGGCTGTAACGACTGCAATGAGGCAGCAGAGTGCGACCAGCAGAAAAGGCACAGACAATGGCCAGTGTATTGCAAGCCAGCCGCTAATCACCGGGCCAAGAATCATACCGCCTCCTTCGCTGCTGCTAATATAACCGTTGTACAAGCCCCGGTTCTCCACACTGCCGCCATCCCCAATGATGGAGCGCACCACTACGGTCAGGCCGGAAGAGGCGAGTCCTTGCAGCAGACGAAGCAGACCGAAGAGAATGGCGGACTTGGATACGGTGAATCCCCCCATACACAAGGCGAGTGCAGCCAGCATGAGGATAAGTGCTCGTTTACCCCCAAGTTTACGGTAAAGAGCTGATGCCGGAACGCCGCCGATCACTTTTCCAACATAAAACAGGGCAAAAATGACCCCAAGCGTCCAGCCGGATAAGCCGAATTCCTCCATAAACAGCGGAAACAAGGGCAGAATCATGAATCCACCCATCTGACTCAGGAAACATATCATAAGAAGTAAAGGAAGATTGCGCCGAACCTCCAAGCCCAGGACTCCTTTCGTGCGTCTCAACCAACTGATATATCAGCGGTTCTCCTAACGACATGCGTAGATATCGACATATACCCGTAATGTATGCATAAATAGTGAAAATAAGACGAAATTACACAGGGCGTTTACATTGATTGATTACTATTAAAAAATAAAAAAGACACCCGAATGGTGTCTAATACAAAATTATCCTTAATTAAGCCGTTAACCTGATCCTACACCATGCGTCATAAGTTTAACAATTACATTAGAGATAGGTGAAGTAACAGTAAGAAATATACTAGCTACTAAAAGGGACGAGAGGGATTTTTTCATAGGACCGATACACCTCGTTATTCAGATTATTAAACATTTGCAACTGTTCAGAATTCGCCCAACCTCTGTACTGATTGAATAAGGTCAGGGATCGAATCATATTGTGAACACTTCCTATACTACCTGCAAACTCTAATCCTTCAAGTAAAAGGTCGATCCCTTTAGCACGGTCACGTTGTATCTGATACATTCCTAAGTTAGTTAAAAAGGATGCGTACTCTTCTGCTTTTATTGGCTTATTGTACTCTCCAAAGGCACTGTTATACGTTCTATAGGGAATATGTTCTTGAAAACGATCCAAAATGGCATCTATATTGATATCAAACTTATTTGCTGTTTTGACAATATGGCATATACCAGAGAAAATTTCTTCAGGGTGTGATGCAATATGTTCAATGTAGTCAGGCAAGATATCTAAGTTCCCTGCGAGCAGTTGGTATAGATACTGGTTGGCTTTTGAAAATTCATTGAACTGTTTAATAATGGTCGTGGCTTCATCGGACGAATCCTGAATCCATTGGTCTGCATCGGTATACATCAACGTATATTCAAGTGCTTTTTGATAATCTTCATATTGTTCATATACAGCCGTTTGGAGCAGTCGAGCATACAACATGTAGAAGTAATACGGGCGAACGGGCTGCTTGTCTTCAGAATCTTTGCGTTTGGTGTGAAGCGAAAGCTCGTACTGAATGGAAGCGAGACGGAACATCTCTTCAGAAAGTTCATACACTTTGTGCCATTCATTAAGCGAAATATAGATATGAGCCAGATGTTTAATTGCTTCCAATTGGTCCGATTCCACTAGGCGATTCGCATAGGGTTCGAACAATACAGCAGCCTTTAAATTCTGGTTTAAGTCATTACTTAATGATATAAGGAACAGTCTATATCGACAAAGAGCCAATCGTTCGGAATGTTGATATTTCTCGATTACACCCACGCCCTCGTACAGTAATGCAGCTGCTTCGTTGTATCGATTATGGAACAGTTCTTCTGCAACATCAAAAATTAAAGTGCCATAGGCAGTGTTATCCAGAAGATTACTCAAAATTAACTGGATACAATCCAGACGCTTCACCTCTGCACAGCGAATGATAAACGGTCGCAACCTCCTCCAGTCCGGTGCGGTCAGAGTAAAGCATTCTCCCACAAACCGTGTGTAAAAATGGTCCTCTTGCATGCCCATGGCTCTTGTAATACCATCAAGCTGGTTCATGGAGAACGGTTTATTCTGATTGAGGAGGCGGCTGAAAGAGCCTGCATTTATATTTGCTCGTTCTGAGAATTGGCTTTGCGTTAAATGGTGATTGTTTATGTATTGCAACACTTCTGCTCGTATTGTCTTATCCAGCATACACACCACCTTAAATTAAATCCATAATCTGGTTTAATAAACCATTTATATGAATTATATATCTATAATTTTACAGTGGTCAATATTTTCTTTGGCAATTAATCAAAGTTTATACAGAACATCTTTTGGAATGAAAGAAAAAAGGATATAAATTACGATATAAGAAACAAGGCATGAACAAAGTCGTGTATAATAGGTTGGGTTTGTAATGATAGAGGACTGCAAGGGAAGGAAACAACGAGGTACCTCAAGGATAAGGGGGCGACGATAAACATGTCAGAACAACAACCGATCATTCGGTTCGAACGCGTGACGCAGCAATATGACCAGGATGAGGCTGTATTGAAGGCGGTCAGCTTTGAGATTGAACGGGGTAAATTCTATACCCTTCTGGGGCCGTCAGGCTGTGGTAAAACAACGATATTGCGGCTGATTGCCGGCTTTGCGGAGCCGACGGAGGGCAGCATTTATTTTAACGGTGCACTGATTAACCGTGTGCCTGCGCACCAGCGTCAGGTAAATACGGTGTTTCAGGACTATGCATTATTTCCACATTTGAATGTATTTGAGAACGTAGCCTTTGGCCTGCGGATTAAAAAAATGAAAACAACCGAGATTCGCACCAAAGTGCTCGAAGCGCTCAAATTTGTCAATCTGTCCGGTTATGAGAACCGGGAGATTGGTGAGATGTCCGGCGGACAACGCCAGCGTGTGGCGATTGCCCGCGCGATTGTGAATGAGCCGGAAATTCTGCTACTGGACGAGCCTTTATCGGCGCTCGACCTGAAGCTGCGTACCGAGATGCAGTATGAGCTGCGGGAGCTGCAGCAGCGGCTGGGCATTACGTTTATTTTTGTCACGCATGATCAGGAGGAAGCCTTGGCAATGTCTGATGAAATCTTTGTCTTGAATGGCGGTGTCATTCAGCAGAGCGGCACGCCGAACGATATTTATGATGAGCCGATTAACCGCTTTGTCGCGGACTTTATTGGCGAGTCGAATATCGTGGCAGGCAAGATGAAGCAGGACTTCGTCGTTGAGTTTGCAGGGGCACAGTATGAATGTGTCGATCAGGGGCTGCAACCGGACGAGCCTGTTGAGATTGTCATTCGGCCAGAGGACCTGGAGATTACTACGGAGGAACAGGGCAAGCTCAAGGTGAAGGTGGATTCCCAGCTGTTCCGCGGCGTGCACTATGAAATCTCCACCTACGATGACGCAGGTAACGAATGGTTGATTCATTCCACGAAGAAAGCGGTCGTGGGATCGCGTATCGGGCTTTATTTTGACCCGGAAGCCATTCATGTAATGCGTTTCAATGAAACCGAGGAAGAGTTCGACAGACGACTCGAAGCCTACCAAGAGGCCGCTCATGCAGACTAAAGCCGGCACGCGCAATGCGTATCTGATTCCATATGTGTTATGGATGGTGTTGTTCGTTGTAGCGCCTGTGCTGCTGGTGATCTATTATTCGTTCTTTGATGTGGAGGGTAATTTCACATTCGGCAACTATGCGCGGTTCTTTACGCCGGTATATATGCAGATGACGCTCAGCTCGTTCTGGTATGCGTTTCTGATTACAGCCTTCTCACTGCTCATCTCTTATCCGACAGCGTATATGCTGACCCGGACCAAGCACAAGCAGCTGTGGCTGCTGCTGATCATTTTGCCAAGCTGGATCAATCTTCTGTTAAAAGCGTACGCCTTCATCGGCCTGTTCGGTACATACGGGCTGACCAACTCCCTGCTGGAAGTGGTGGGCATTGGCACACAGCAGATTTTGTTCACCGACTTCAGCTTTATCTTTGTTTCGGTGTACATCTTCATTCCGTTTATGATTCTGCCGATCTTTAACGCGCTGGAAGAGATGAATCCGTCTCTGATCTATGCTGCACGGGATCTTGGGGCTTCCTCATGGCTGACGTTCCGGCGAGTCATTTTCCCGCTGACGCTGAGCGGTGTGAAATCGGGCTGTCAGGCGGTATTTATCCCGGCCTTGTCCCTGTTTATGATTACCCGTCTGATCGCCGGGAACCGTGTTATTACGCTGGGTACAGCGATTGAGCAGCATTTTCTCGTCACCCAGGACTGGGGCATGGGCTCGACGATTGCCGTCTTTTTGATTATCGCCATGGCAGTCATTATGTTTCTGACCGGATCAGGCAAGAAGGAGGTGCGAAATGGGAAGAAACGGAAAGCTGTCTAACGTCTATTTAGCGGTTGTATTTGCCATTTTGTACGCACCGATTGCCTATCTGATCTTCTATTCCTTCAACAGCGGCGGGCATATGCGCGGGTTTGAAGGCTTTACATTGGAATGGTACAGGGAAGTATTTGCGGATACCCGGCTGCTGATTATTGTTTTAAATACGTTTATTATTGCGCTGCTGTCCTCGGCTATTTCAACCATTCTGGGTGTGGCGGGGGCACTGGCGATCTATCATGTACGTCGCAAACGCACCAAAAATACGCTGTTATCCCTGAACAACGTGTTGATCGTTAGCCCGGATGTCATTATCGGTGCATCATTCCTGATTCTGTTTACGATGATTGGCATCAAGCTGGGCTTTACGTCCGTGCTGCTGTCACATATCGCATTCAGCGTGCCGATTGTGGTCATCATGGTGCTGCCTAAGCTGCAGGAGATGAGTCCAACCTTGATGGATGCGGCTCGTGATCTCGGCGCAGGATCGTGGCAGATTCTGACACGTGTCGTGCTGCCTTACGTGAAGCCCGGTATTTTTGCCGGATTTTTCATGGCACTGACATACTCGCTCGATGATTTCGCTGTAACGTTCTTTGTGACAGGCAACGGATACTCCACGCTTTCGGTGGAGATTTACTCCAGAGCAAGGCAGGGTGTGTCGCTGTCCATCAATGCATTGTCCACTCTGCTGTTCCTGCTCACGGTGCTGCTGGTGGTTGGATATTACTTCATTAACCGCCGGGCAACACGCATACCACCTGGAGGAAAGGGGCTGCGTCCATGAAACAGCTGGTACGGACATTTGCACTTGTGTTTGTGGCCGCCTTTGCCCTGATGATTCTCGCTTCCTATCTCAACAAAAGCCAGGGGTATTCCGGCGGCAACACGCTGACGATCTACAACTGGGGCGATTATATCGATCCTGAGCTATTGAAGGAATTCGAGGCTGAGACAGGCATGAAGGTCATCTATCAGACGTTTGACTCCAACGAAGCGATGCTGACTAAGATTGAGCAGGGCGGCACGACGTTTGACGTGGCGATTCCTTCCGAGTATGCGATTAGCAAAATGAAGGAAGAAAACCTGCTCGTTCCGATCGATCACAGCAAGCTGCCCAACCTGAAAAATATCGATGCCCGGTTCCTGAACTTGAACTACGATCCAAACAACCAATTCTCCATCCCGTATTTCTGGGGAACGGTGGGCATCGTATACAACCCGGAGCTGGTGGGTGATTTGACGTTTGACAGCTGGAATGACCTGTGGGACCCCCGTCTGAAAAACCAGATCCTGCTGCTCGATGGCGCTCGTGAAGTTATCGGCATGGGCCTGAACAGTCTGGGCTACTCGCTCAATGATACCAACGAGGATCATCTCCAGGCTGCTTTGAAAAAATTATCAACCCTGACGCCAAACGTAAGAGCCATCGTCGGGGATGAGATCAAAATGCTTCTCGCCAATGAAGAAGCAGCAGTCGGGCTGGTATGGTCGGGCGATGCGTCCGAGATTATGGATGAGAACGACAAGCTGGATTACAAGGTGCCGGAGGAAGGCTCCAACCTCTGGTTCGACAGCATGGTCATCCCGAAAACAGCCAAAAATGTAGAGGGTGCACATCAGTTCATTAACTTCATGCTGGACCCGGATCATGCTGCTCGCAACGCCGAGTATGTTGGATACTCCACACCGAACGCGGAGGCACTCAAGCTGCTGCCAGAGGATATCTCGCAGGATGAGCGCTTCTACCCGGACGAGACGCTGACAAGCAAGCTGGAGGTCTACAACAACCTGGGCAAAAAAATGCTGTCGCATTATAACGACCTGTTTCTGGAGTTTAAAATGCACAGCAAATAGCTTGAACCGAACCGCTTAACTGAAGATATTATTTACCGATAATACAGTCGCTCGTTATTGTTACACAAAGAAGCAACTCCTACGTAAATTGGAGTTGCTTCTTTGTGTAACTTTTTATATGACTGAGGCGTTTAAATAGAAGGAGGTGGTAATTTATTCCCAAGTTGCATTGTTTACTGAGACAATGCTATAGATATTGCGTGATCCGCCATTTTTTTTAATTTCTCCGTTTGCCAATTTTGCGCGAAGTTGCGTTGCCGTACTACCATCAAGCATGACAGCATAGTCACAAGCAAAATATTGCATGACTTGACGTGCTTCCCACGGTGTTGCATCTATAATATTGGCAAGTATGATCTTTTTTGTAGATGATTTATAACCAATTGCCGCCCGATCAGAGCGAGAAGGAGGAACGACAAAATTAACAGATTGGCCGTGTTCTTCATCCCGAAGTTTATTAGTTAATTTTGTTTCGGTTGTAATGGTCGAATCTTCGAGATATAGATTTAAGCCACTGATGGCCCAATCAACCCACGATAGCGGGAAACCTACATCCTGGATATTGATTAATTGAAATTTACTAATAGCTGTTGTAGAACCATTGTTTGGTCGGAATTGAACAATTGTTCCGCGTTTATATACGGCGCTAGTGCCAGTACCCTCTTTACCCACCGGTGTACCACCGTAAGTACAAGCAATCCCGGATACAGTTTCGGAAGCTCTATCAAAGAAAGTACCATTAATGCCAAAGCGAGTGGATGAATTCGAGGTGAGTACTGTTCCGTTGATGTTGTGAACGTTAATGGTTTGAGGATCAGCAGAAATATAGTGAACTTCTCTACCTTTGATATTGTTTGAATAATAATATTTAGCTACTGCCATGATATCAACTCCATTTCCTTTAGTGACTTTAACAGGGATAGGACAAGTTGAGTGAGATGTATCCCCCTCATCCGAATCAACTTGTTTTAAAGTAAGCTTATTGTAGCATTCGTATTTGATTGGTGAAGACGATAAAAAGTATGCCAATTGTCTTTTTTATGGATATTTTTAGTTTTTTGAATATAAAATTGGAGGTAATTGCATGGAAAAGAGTAAAATCAGGTCCAGTATCTTTCTATTGGCGATGTTACTGGTTGTAGGGACCGGTTGTTCTCAGGAGCCAAATGCAGAAACGCCAAAGACTACAGAGACACCTGTTAATGAAGCCGCACAGTCTCCGCAAACGGTGAAAAAAGGTACAGGTAAAGATACAGAGGTATTTCAAGAAGGTGTGATGATTGATGTTTCTGACTATAAGAATGAACAAAAATATAAGGAGCTGCTGCAAACATTGGAAAGTAACATGAACGCTATGGTAAAAAAAGATGCTGTTGCTTTTGAAAAAACATTTCTATCCCAAAAGGATTTTGAAAGTAACCGCTTCTTTCTGGATACTCAGGATCGGTACCAGTTTGTAGGGAAACCGACCATAATAGAGCAGGAAGATAAAGACCGTATTGATGTTGGTGTAAGATATAGGGTAAAAGGGTCTGAAGTGGGAGAGAACTTTAAGGAAACGGGAATTATGTACAATTTTAAAAAGGATGCATCAGGGGATTGGAAGGTTATAATGATCGACTAGAGCAAAGCTCAAACCCTTCAGGAATGAGCAGCACGGATGGAGACAAAGTCAAAGGTCGAGGGTAATCCCCCACACCAATGGGACTTATATAACCACAAAAACCTCCCCTAATCACCTAATGATTCAGGGGAGGTTTATTTCTTTTACCCTGCTTCAGAGCAAAAAGCATTGCTTTTGATGTTTCCTTATGTATCCACGTTAACGGAGGGGACAGAACAAACGAAGGAAGCGAAGCGTTCGCCTTTATCCCCGGATTTTCCCCTTTACAGAGGGATTGAAAAAAATCCGGGGATAACAGTGATCCGCAGTTGTTCTGTTACCGCAGTGTCCAGTGGAAACGAGTAGAACTTCACTACATATGCTTTTTGCGGCCCATGATGATCCATGCCCCACCCACAATCAACGCAATAGCAATAAAAGGCTGAACATAGCTCATGTTGCTTAATACCGAGCCGATGGACATGACAGTGAAGAATAACAGCGAAAGAACCGTCAGAATGTTAATCGGAATGAGCAGCCATTTATTCCTACCCCCGAACCAATAGAGCTCAAACAGACCTACAGCTGGTGCCAGAAGGAATCCTGGCCACATCGTACCCCAGTTATCAAACAGCATTGCGATCTGACAGACGATACCTACGGTCAGAAGCAGGCCGCCGGGAACAAGCATCCCGACCCCTCGGCCGATCATGGAGAAGTACATCCAGTGAAAGAACAGTCCGAGCGGAATAACAAACAGTGTAGGCCAGAAGGTCGCAAAGATGGTGCCCGGTCCCAAGCTGCCCCCTTGATTCAGAATGAGGTATACACCCAGCAGAATCAGGACAGGTGCAAGAATTGTACGTTTAGCCATAATGTCTCTCCTTTTTTTGAATATGGAATCATCGTTCCGTACGTATGTATTTATGATTTTCGTTACTCACAGCATACCATGAACTGGAAAACAACAACCTCCGTCTTTGGCGTTAAACTTAACCTAGACTAAAGTCTAGGTAAGCTGCCTGTAGCCATGCCGTATCTGTAATCGTCCCATTGTATAGTCCTGATTTTCTGCCCCTCTGCGTTATTCTGTTGATGAATCGTTCCAACTTGTATCGTTAGGATTATGTCATGACGACTGGATGTGCATCCAGACTGTTACAGCCCGGTTTTGACGAGACTTGCCCGGTATTGTCCCGGGGTTTGTCCAGTCCACTTTTTGAACGCATTCTGAAAGGCACTTTGCTCTGAAAAATGCAGGGCATACGCAATATCTCCGACTGAGTAGGTTCCTCGTTGTAAATATCGAAGTGCGATTTGCTTCCGTACCTGCACGGAAATCTCGTTAAAGGTGGTGCCCTCTTCACGCAATCTGCTCTGAAGTGTGCGAATACTCACGCCAAGATGCGCTGCGGTATGCTGTAATGTGGGAAAGAAGGAGGGCAGACTTTCCATGATCCAGCCGCTCACCTTGCTTGAGAAGGGATGGGAAGCATACAAATCTGCTTGGGTCTCCTCGGCCATAGACTCAAAAACCTTCAGCATCCTGGCATCCGAATACAATACAGGCTGTGTCAGAATATCCCGGGACAACCGCAGGCGCGTGTGAGCAGCACCGAATTGAGGGGTTACCCCGAAAGAAGTGATGTAAGGAGACAGGTCACCAGCAGCATCAGGCGCATCATGACAGAAAAGCACCTCTTTCACGACTGCCCGGCGATTAGCCAGCTTGTTGATCAGATGCAGCACCGAAACAGCCATATCCTCCACACAATGTCGGGACATAGGCATATTGTCATTTTGCACAGACAGCTGAATGATCACATCCGGTCCTTTTATCTCCCACTCCAGTTGAAATCCACTATATATAATATCGTTATACCGCTGATATGCCGATAGCGCATCTCCGATCGTTTTGGAATGCATCATGACGTATCCGGGCAGGCCCAGGTCCGCAAAATCCAACGTTAGCCCCTGGTTTAACCCAAAATACGGATCATCTGTATAATCCGCGGCGCGGCGCATGATTCGTTCCAGTTCGTTGACGGGAATCCGTGCATCGGGGTTCTCCGTCACGACAGGATCAATCGCCATCTCTTTGAAAAAAGATTCGGGGTCGAAACCTTTGTGCACCAACGTTTTCAGAATGGGGTAAACCATGCTAATCGAGACGCTTTGATTGAGATGTTTCATAATTCCTCCGTTTGCGCGAATCCGCAATAATTCAGCGCCGTTGATCATTGGTATATGCCTTCGTTCATTCTATGCTTGTGATATGTCCGTTTCATCGGCTTTTATGAACTCTATTATACAGGAGGAACACAAGGATGAATGCAAATAAAATTCTGATCATTAACGGTCACCCTGACCCGCAAAGTTATTGCAGAGCGCTGTCAACGTCTTACGCAGAGGGGGCAAGAAAATCGGGAGCGTCTGTGGAACTGATCGATCTCAGCGAGATCGAATTCAATCCTAATCTGCGGTACGGCTATCGTCAGCGGACAGAGCTGGAGCCTGATCTGCTGAAAGCACAGGAGTTGATTCGCTGGGCGGATCATCTGGTGTTTGTTTATCCGATGTGGTGGGGAACGATGCCTGCGGTACTGAAAGGGTTTATTGACCGGATATTCCTGCCCGGATTTGCCATGAGATATCGGGAAAACTCAGTGCTTTGGGACAAATTGCTTAAAGGCAAGTCTGCACAGCTCATCGTAACTTCCGACACGCCCCGCTTGTACAATGCATTGGTATACGGAAACGCGGGTCACAGACTCATGAAAAACAACATCCTTAAATTCAGCGGTGTATCCCCGGTACGCGTGACCGACATTAGTCCAGTCCGCAATTCCACGGAAGCATTCCGGCAGAAATGGCTGGATAAGGTGAAGGAAATGGGGATGAAGCAGGGGGGATGAGCGTAATTCAGTAAAAGTAACTAATACCCAATCGAGTGGAACGTAAAAGAAAAGAGACGATGCAGGATAAGGCGCCTGTTTCGTCTCTTTGTCTTCCGTGCAGATTGTTGATCACCTCACGTTATTTAGTGACTGCAGAACGTTGGTGAGTAATCTCTTTATTTTTCAATATCCGAAGATTTCTTGTCCCAGCTACTTACGCCGTCATCCTCAATAATGGAGATCGCCGCGTCGGCAATATCAGGGTCCAGCATCAGCTTCTCCTGAATGCGGAATTTGATATCATCGGCATCGGCCAAGGTGAGTCCCTTCGTCAGCTCAATCAGGCCCTCGACATGGTAATAGCGGCCCTCCTGAACGATACGCATCATCTGAATATCAGCCACATGGCTGTCTGCCAGAATGATCTGGGACACTTTGTCTTCGATATCTTGCGGTGCAGCGACACCGATCAGACCAATCATGTTGTCATAGCCGACACGGAAGGCTACAGCGATCATCAAACATCCGATGATGGTCGTGACAATTCCGTCCAGCAGGGCAAAGTTGGTCAGTGCAATGACCACGACAGACACCAGCGCAAGGCTTGCCCCGAGTACTGCTACGACATCCTCGTAGAAGACGAGCCGGGTTGGAGGTGCCGCGCGTCCTACATTTTTAATTGCGGCCGGAACGAGTCCCAAGCCTGCTGCTTTCGGAGCACGGGCTTCCTTGAGAATCTCCTTCATCGCTTTGATGAGGATCGCCCCATCAATCAGGATATTAAGCACAAGTACGCCAATGTTGATCCACAGACCATCCCCCGAATGCCCGGCAGGATGCCGGAGCAGATGAATGCCTTCGTGAATCGTTTCATAGGCCATGATGGTCACCACAATGACAGCAATCATGCAGAAAATGTTGATGACCCGTCCGAATCCGGTCGGGAAGCGGCGTGTAGGCTGCTTCTCGGATAACACACTGCCGACAAAAACAAACCCTTGGTTAATGGCATCGGCCAGAGAGTGCATTGCTGATGCAAACATGGCGCCACTGCCACTGAGCAAAAAGGCTCCCCCTTTACAGAGCGCAAGTATGGCGTTTCCGGCCATGGCTACAGCGGAGGATGTGTTTCCTTTTTTGACGAGAGACATAAAGCTCTCAGACTTCGGTTGTTCAGCCACTTCGGTAGTTCCTCCCAGAGATGTAATTGATGTAGAAAGACAGTCCTTATTCCGGTAGCTTGTGCATTTCCACTAAATGTTATTATAACTGCCTTTACATCTCCCAGCATTATGAAAAAATGGTCATATCATCATCTGTTCGACATAGGCATTCTCCAGTTACCTCAAGTTAATATTCGATCATCTCTATCTCACGCAGATTGCGATTGGATTGCTCCAGCAGCTCCGTGAACGTCTGAGCGACATAATAGACAAAGTCAGGGTCATGCTCGAATATAATGATCTGCCCGTACGTTCCTTGCTCTGTCGGGTCAAAATCCAGCATCAGATACAGCGAGCCGCCTCCAAGCTTGCCAAAGATAATCCACGATTTCTGATGAAGATAGGGCTTGATCCGAGGGTCGAGCTCATGCATCTCTTCTGGGGTGAAATAATCCTGCATACGAATCTCAACCGTACCGTCATTTTCCTGCTGCATTTTTTCCAGCGATAACATATAGAAGACGTGGTCCTCATTCTGTGCCGCATCGCCTGGAAACAGGACATGAAAGGCATATCCGCTGCCATTTTTGCGTTTGTAAAATGCCCGTAAATCTGCTGGCAGACGAATGCCGTAATGCTGCTCGAACGCATCCAGCTGCTCGTCTGTTGCCCCTTCACGTTCCCTGTAGGCTTCGAGCAATTCCAGGTTTTCCTCGTCCTGCACCTTCTCTTCCAGCAGCTCCAGCAGCTCATCCATAAGTTCATCCATACGTTGTTCTGGCGTTTGCTCTGACATCATGCATTCCTCCCCGAGAGAGTGATTTTTCAGATCATTCAGTAATTTTATCCATACTAGCTCAGTTGGTTCAGGCGGTTCATCTACACGATGATCTTCTCTCTACTAGTATAGAATTACTCCAAAAGCACGTACAAGAAACTATAGACCCAAGTGGTGCCTCTATAGAATGAACTAATGGGAATGTGTAAAAGTGCACCTGAGGTTTGTCTCATCGGTAGTTTCTCATCTCCAAACAATCCAAAAAAACGTGAGCAGCAGGGAAATCCTGCAACTCACGTTTTCACATGTAATTTATTTATTCAAATTTCCAGCAGGACAAGCTCAGGTTACCGAGCTGATACGCCCGGAACAAGAGGGAGGCCTGTTTCTTCTCATCACCTGCACCCATTGCCAGCAGAAGCGGCACGAAATGCTCTGGTGTAGGGACCGCTGCCTGAGCGGATGGAGCGAGCTTGTCATAAGCGAAGAGGGCTTCCGTATCCCAGCGCTCCAGCTTATCCTGAATCCAGCTGTCGAATTCCATGGCCCATGTATCAACGCCTTGACTTTCCCAGTTCAGGCGGCGCAGATTGTGTACCGTACCTCCACTGCCAACGACAAGAATATTCTGTTCACGCAGAGCAGCGAGGGCTTGCCCGACCTGATATTGCTGTTCACCCGTCAGATAACGGTTGACGGACAGGGCAACCACCGGGATGTCCGCCTCAGGATACAACAAGCGCAGCACAACCCAAGCGCCGTGATCCAGACCGCGGGTATCATCTGTTTGCACAGAAATGCCTGCTTCGGTAAGCAGCTTCACAACCTCGGACGTTGTCTCTGCATGCCCCTTAGCCGGATATTTGATCTGATACAGCTCAGGTTGGAAACCGCCAAAATCATAGATGGTTTCGTAGGTGTCAGGGACTGACGATACAAGCTGTGTAGTCGATTCCCAGTGCGCCGAGAACAGGACAATGGCTTTCGGTTTCGGCAGCTCCTGTCCAAGCTTTTGCAAAAACTCAGTGTATACATTCTCCTCCAGCGCCAGTGAAGGCGCGCCATGAGCAATAAAAAGGGATGGCATCATCATTCATTCATTCCTTTCGTATCTTCGGCAGTTACCTGAGCATCCGTCCGAAGGAAGTGTTGGAGTTTGACATATAATTCAGGGGTTACTGTATGACCGCCCCGATAAGGCATATAAGTGACATGATCGGTGTGGCTGCGGAAAAATGCAGCATTATCTTCGCCCAGATGTAACGGGAAAAGGTGATCCTGATCGCCGTGTGAGATCAATGCGGACAGGTTGGGAGAAGGCTGCAGCGTGTATTCATCTTTTACGAACTGCGGAATGTATCCGCTCATGGCAACGATGCCTTTAATGGCATCCCCCATGATCAGGGACAGCGTCATCGCCATGATGGCGCCCTGACTGAAGCCAACAATATAACGACGAGCAGGATCGATTGCATATTGAGCCGACAGCTCAAGAATGAGGTGCTGTAGCCCTTGAACCGAGGCATCGTACAGCTCGCGGATAGGGTTTCCTATACTTTTAATATGGAAATAAGCATATCCTCCGCCTTGTACAAGAGGACCGCGGATGGCAATGATAATGAAATTGGAGGACAAAGGCTCCATTAATTGAAGCATGTCCCGTTCGTCCGATCCCATGCCATGCAGCGCAAAAATAACCGGATACTGCTTGTTTTTATCGTAATGAGGAGGCAACTTCACCTCATGAATATAAGAAGAGCTCAAACCAATGCACCTCCTGATGGAATAAGGGTTACGTGTGAGTTAATTGTATAAAACAAACAACTTAAACCTGATGGCACGAATAGACCTGTAGCATAAAGTTCACTAATGTGAAAATAATATTCTTATTGATGAACAAAATTTATCATGATTTCATTGTAGGGTCAACATTTTTTTTGTATGATGAAAATATGTTTTGTATTAGGGAACTTGGATTGAGTATCAATCCTGTACTTTATTTCTGTAGAGGAGGACGTGAAGAAGTTGATGAAACATATCGTACCTATTCTTAGAATTTTTGATGAAGCGAAGGCTAGGGAATTTTACACGGATTACTTGGGGTTCAAAGTGGACTGGGAGCATCGCTTCGAGGCCGATATGCCGCTGTACATGCAGGTTTCTCAGGATGATATTGTTATTCATCTGTCCGAACATCATGGAGACTGTACTCCTGGTGCAGCCTTACGCATTGAGACGGAGCATCTGGAGGAGCTGCATGAGCGGATTTCTTTGCAAAAATATAAATATGCGAGACCTGGTATTGAAGAAACACCTTGGGATTCACGGGAAATGACCATTACCGATCCATTCGGCAATCGCCTTGTTTTTGTAGAGACATCGGTTAAATCTTGATTTTAATGAAACGGTAGTTAGAGAGAAGAGAGGGCGGTCACATGGATATTGGCTTGGCCATTCGAACGATACGCAAACAGAAACAGATTACGATTATGCAGCTCTGTGAGGGGACAGGGTTGTCCAAAGGTTTTATCAGCAACGTGGAAAATAACAAAACCTCACCGTCCATCGCTACACTGGAAAGCATTGCGGACTATCTCGACGTACCGCTGCCTTACCTGTTGTTGACATCAGAACAACGTATGAATGTGGTTCGCAAGCATGAGCGCAAGGAGACTACAGCGGGTAGCGGGCAGATTAAAGTACAGCAGTTAACAGCAAAAGGTGCTATGCGCATGTCGATTGTAGAGCTGCCGCCAGGGGCATCTACAGGTATCAGCAAACATGCGGGAGAGGAAAGCCATCTGGTGATGCAAGGGGTGATTCGGGCCAAACAGGGAGAAGATGAGGAAACGCTGGAAGCGGGAGATTCATTTACGTGGAATGCGATCGTACCTCATGAGGTTACCAATATAGGAAATGAGCCAGCGGTAGTCTTGATTGCGGTATCCAAAGAGTTGGAGCTGGATCATCTGTTGGATACGTAAGTGGAGGGGTGGAGAGAGAAAAATGGTAGGCACCGCCTTACCCCGCTCCATTGGTTCCAGCAAACACCGTCATAACTGGTCTAATTTCACTCATGGTACTCAAGCTCCTGACGTTTCCCAGCAGCATCATATCTAATTTCAAATTTATTGCCTTCAGCATCCTCACGAACGCGTTTGTTATCCTTTATATAATAAATAGAGGCACCTGACTCTTTAGCCTGTTTACGTGCATGTTGATTCGCCTTTTTTAAAATTTCCTGGAGCTGTTCTCGATTCTCCAACATCTTGATACCCCCAATATCAATGTATGCTTTATTATATCATAAACAGAAACACCACCAACCAGAACGCTGGTTGGCGGTGTCATAAAGTAGCAAGGCAAATCTTTACTTGAAGCTATGCTTACTGTGGATTCGTTGTCCAGATACCTGCCGCTTTTACGAAGACACGGTCGGAGAGCTTGAGTGTTGCAAGCGCAAGCTCGGCTACGTCTTCGGCTTGCATCATGCGATCCTCATCTCCGATTTTCAGCCCGGCATTCACAGCGAGCTCAGTATTCACCGTGCTTGGTGTCAGTGCCGTTACACGGATGTTAGATTTGCGAACTTCCTGCATCAGGGATTCGGTCATGCCAAGCACCGCGAATTTGGAAGCGCAGTAAGCAGAGCCTGTAGCGAATCCACGCTCACCTGCAGTAGAAGCAATATTAATGATGCTGCCGCTGCTCTCCTTGATCATGCTTGGAAGAACGGCGCGTGTCACGTAGTATGTACCCATTACATTGACATGCAGGATGCGTTCCCACTCTTCAGGGTCCATATCCAGCAGCGTACCAAAACTGCCGATCCCTGCATTGTTAATCAGGATATCGACGGCTCCAAGTTCCAGCTCAATCGCTGCTACAGCGGCTTCGGCTTGTGAACGATCGGAGATGTCGGCTGTTGCACTTGTTACCTTCACGCCATACTCCTTGCTTAAAGACTCCTGCAGGGCCTGCAGATCAGAAGCTGTGCGGGCGATCAGTCCAAGATGTACACCTTCCTTGGCAAGTGCTTCAGCGATGGCACGGCCAATGCCTTTACCTGCTCCAGTAATAATGGCTGTTTTATTTTTAAGTTCCATGGGAATAATCCTCCTCAGCATTGGGGTTGGCTTTTGATTATACTATACTTTACCCAACGATCGGAAATATGCGTCATTACAATCTAATGTGGACTGTACAATACAATCTAACTTAACTGCATAAAATAATCTAGCGTGACTGCACAATCCTGATGCTGCCTGAGGTGGTACGTGCCTTGATCAGTTCCTTACTTACCATCGGCGATTCCGGCACGTTAACCTCACCTGAAGTCGCTCTGGCATCATAAATACCGTCAAAATCAGGCGCTGCCTGGATGAAGATATCTCCCGATGTTCCTGATACATTTACGGGAGCGGATTGTGACTGCTCGATATAAATGCTGCCCGAGGTGAATTCGACATTAGCAGCACCGTTTAATCGGGTGATCTCGATATCTCCTGAATGAATCTGGCTGTTCACCTTTCCCGTAACCTGTTCTGCATTGAAGCTGCCAGATGTCTGTTCGACCGTCATATCGCCATGAATGGTATAAGCTGCGATGTCTCCAGAAGTTAGTGACAATTCGATTCGGGGAACATTTAATTCTTGTAAACGAATGGAGCCTGACGAGTTCTTCATCTCCAGTGATTGAGCGTTCAGCCCGGTCAGATTCCAGTCACTTGAAGAGGATTTCAAGGCAATATCATTCAGTGGATATCCCTTGGGCACAGCTACCGTAATGCGGGCATCCTGTTCATTCCAATTCATGCTGAAAAATTGCCAGCGTGTCCGCTGATTCTGCAAGAGCTCAAATGTGCCATTGGCAAATTTCGCTTGTTCGAAGCTTCTGATCATGCTCTGATCCCATTTGCCATCCACTTCGATATACGCATTCTGATCTGGACTAACCATGAATTCGATATCCGCATTAAAGTCGCCATCCATTCGGACATTCTGCAGCTCTCCAGGCTTGAAATCCCACCGTTTGCTATATGTCTCCCGTTCATCTCCGAACTGAAAGCCGTACATAGACGTTCCAAACAAACCTATTCCGATACAGATGATTGCGAGTGCCAGCCATTTTTTCGTGCTCATGCAGGAGCATCCCCTTTCATTACTTTTTGATTCCATCTAATGTAGCCTACAGTGAGGACTTTGAATGCTCTGAAAACATATTTGGATGCAATTGCGAAAAGAATGCCGAGACCAAACAGGCCAATGGATACGAAAATTTCTGCTTTTTCAAGGTGGCTCAAAAATAGAGCATCCACAGCGGCAGCAACAGGGGCAAGAGCCAGCAAAGACATGCTTGCAATGGTGAGCCATACCGACCACAGGGTTAAACCGATGGGGATGCCGAACATCAGATTCAGAAAAAGCAGTCCGACAGCTGTGAAGAAATTGCGTGTGGCTCTTGTAGGGTTGCTCGCGGGTTTCATCTCTTTGAACGTTGATGCGTAGAAAGGGTCCGTAGCAGGCAAGTCTGCATGCATGTATGCATCATAACGGTCACCGAGTGCTTCTCGTGCAATCTGCTCCGGGTGCCCCAGCTCACGGGCGATCTCTTCTTCGGTTCTGCCTTCATGCAGTCCAAGGGCAAAATGCTGATCATAATCTGCAAGCAGTTCAGATCGTTCGGCTTCGTCCATCGGACGTAAATACAGTGCCATCGTCTGCATAAATTGTTGTTTATTCATCTGGATTTCCTTCCTCCATTAGATTGGTCACGCTGCGCACAAAGGCGTTCCACTCTGCTGATAGTGCCGTCATATATTCACGCCCTGTATCAGACAAGCGGTAATATTTGCGTGGAGGGCCTTCGCTTGATTCTTGAAGATAGGTGGTGCAGTACCCCTCATTCACCAGCCGGCGAAGCAAAGGATATAGTGCACCTTCGGCCACTTCGATATGCTTGGAGACTGCCTGAGCCAGTTCATAGCCGTACCGATCCTGACGATGGATCAAGACCAGGACACACAGCTCCAGCACTCCTTTTTTGAACTGGATATTTACATTCACACAGGTTCCTCCTTGGCCGATTCATTGATCACTAGTATGTATTAATCAGTAGTGTTGAAGTCATCATAGCATCCGGTACTATTTAATGCAAGGTAGTGTCTATAAATTAGTTCTAAATCAATTTTGGCTGCTCCTGCTCACCTATAGAATCCAGCATACGAGAAAACCGGATCGTTTGCTTCCGTCTGGAGACGGAGAACCGATCCGGTCTAAAAGATGAAATGTACGCATGCAGTCCGTACATTTCTTGCACATGGCGTCTATTTTGGCTGCCCAAGCGGGGATGTTCATCTTGATACTGCAGTCAGTTACGTCTGCTTAAAAGGTTACTGTTCCTGCACATCCAGGAGGGGCAGGTCTTCTATCGCAGGTCCCTCAATGACATGACCTTCATAATTGAAACGCGAGCCGTGACATGGACAGTCCCATGAACGCTCGCCTTTATTCCACTCGACCTCACATCCCAGATGGGTACAGGTTGTATCCACAAGGAACAGCTTGCCGCTGTTATCTTTATAGGCACCAGCACGTTTGCCGTTATAACGCACGACAGCGCCCTCGTCGCTGCCAAGCTCGTTTATATTTTTGTGTACGATGCCGACCTTGCCAGCAATTAACTCCTTCGCCACATTTACATTTTCCACAATAAAGTTTTTGATGCCCGGGTCAGCCTTGAATCTTGCCGGATCAAAAACGTCTGCATGCGGATTATCCCGCCCGGTAATGCGATCAGCCAGCAAATGTCCAGCCATCGTGCCTGTGGTCATCCCCCATTTGGCAAAACCGGTAGCGACATAGATTCGTTCATGTCTCCCGGTAATAGGTCCGATATAAGGTACTTTATCAATCGAGATGAGATCCTGTGCGGACCAGCGGAACGGGATGCTGCGAATACCGAAGGTTTCCGCTGCGTATTGCTCCAGCCGTTCATAATGTCCGAAGGTGCAGATGCCTTGTCCGGTTTTATGGTTTTCCCCGCCGAAGAGAATATGCTCTTTGCCATTATGCATGACAGCGCGGAGTGAGCGGGCCGGATTATCATCTGAGATGTACATGCCCCCTGCATAGGGTTTCTCGGGTTTAACCATTACCGCATAGGAACGCTCGGCATGCAGCCGGGTAAAGTAAAACCCCGGATCGTATACAGGGAAATGAGAAGCGACCACGATATGCTCTGCTGTGACAAATGAGCCGCCAAACGTTCTGATACGCAGCGAAGCTTCTTCCTCTACATCGGTTACGGTTGTATGCTCATAGACATGTACACCTTGTTTGACAGCTGATGTCAAAAGGTAGTGCAGGTAAGCAAGAGGATCAAATCGGGCCTGTCCCGGCATGCGAATTCCTGCTCTGGACGGAACCGGGATGGGGAGCGGGTCTGCCCATTCCCCGGGAATACCCAGCTTGCCATACGCGGTCAGCTCCACCTCCAGCTTTTTGATGTTATCTTCTGACTGAATATAGACGTAGGCATCCTCATCGGCCCATTGACATTCGATCTGCTTTTCCTTGACGAGCTTGCGCATCCAATCCCCGGCCGCGGCGTTGCCTTCATAGTACATCCGTGCCTGTTCATGCCCGAAGTGATGCATAATTTCATCAAAGATCACCCCATGCTGTGCGGATACTTTGGCCGTTGTATGACCCGTCGTACCGTCAAGCACTTTCCCCGCTTCAAGCAAAACCACACTCAGCCCGGACTGTGCAAGCAGATAGGCTGTCGTAATGCCTGCAATTCCCGCTCCGATAATAGCTACGTCTGCCGTAGTATCTTCTGTCAGCTTGGGATAGGTATCGAATGTATTTGCTGCACGCCACAGAGACTCCGGAGCTGGCGGGAGATTTGTTTTTAAAGGCTCATTGTCACTCATTGATTCTCTTCCTCCTCGATCTTGATCAGACCATGATATAGGACACTAAGACATGAAGGGGCCTGTGTCCTTGTACTTCTCATCAGGATTGCCAGAGTATGCCAGAAAAAAACGAGTATACGCATATTTAACGGGAGGAAGGTTTATATTTTCCTGAGACGTACCTCTGTTTTTTTGGGTCAATATGTTTTATAGTAGGATTATCGAAATCGTTTTAGATAATAAACGTAGATATGATTTATTCTGTTTTAGTGCTTGTATATGTAGTTTTACCGTATATTTCAGAGATGTAATTCAAGAGATACAATTGTTTTTAACATTTTAAAATGTATTCGCTATCATAACGATTATAAATTTATTTATCGAAGGAGATTACACATGACAACTCATCAAACGAAATATCCGTTTCAAGACACAGCTCTTGAGCTCGATGCCCGGGTGAAGGACCTTGTATCCCGTCTGACAGATGATGAAAAAATAGAATCCATGCTGCAATACCAGCCGGCCGTTGAGCGTCTGGGCGTTGCAGCCTACAAGCATGGAACCGAAGCTGCACACGGTCTGGCCTGGCTTGGTGAAGCGACATCCTTCCCACAGCCTGTGGGGCTGGCATGTACGTGGGATACGGAGCTCATGCAGCAGATCGGCTCTGTAATTGGAGATGAGGCACGTGTATTTTACAAACGTAACCCCGCCGTTAACGGTCTTACGCTGTGGGCACCAACGGTGGACATGGAGCGTGATCCGCGCTGGGGACGGAATGAAGAGGCTTATGGCGAAGACCCGGAACTGACAGCGGAGCTGACCACAGCGTTGGTTAAGGGCATTCAGGGCGACCATCCCAAGTATTACAAAGCAGTGGCCACACTCAAGCATTTCCTCGGCAACAACAACGAGGTGGACCGGGGCAGCGGCTCATCCAGCATTGATCCACGTAATATGCGTGAATATTACTTGAAAGCATTCGAGAAGCCTTTTAAAGAGGGCGGGGCACAGTCGATGATGACGGCTTACAACTCGATAAACGGTACACCTGCTCTCCTGCATCCTTATGTGAACGAGATTGTTAAAGGGGAGTGGGGTATGGACGGTTTCATCGTTAGTGACGCTGGCGACGTGATGGGTATCCAAAATGATCACCATTACTATGATTCTCACACACCGGGTACGGTGGAGTCGGTCAAAGCGGGCATCGACAGCATCACCGATGATGCAGAACTGTCCAAGCAAGCGCTGCGTGAAGGGCTGGAGCAGGGGCTGCTTACGATGGAGGATATCGACAAAGCCTTGTTTAACACGTTCCGCGTACGGTTCCGTCTGGGCGAGTTTGACCCGGAAGAGGGCAATCCGTATGCTGCCATTGGAGAGGAAGCCATGATGACGGATAAAGCCAAAGCGCTGTCCCTTCGAGCGGCGAGAGAACAAGTGGTATTGCTTAAAAATGACAATGCAACTCTTCCACTGGACAAGACCAAAGCAGGCAAGGTGGCTGTGATCGGACAGCTTGGCGGTACCGTTTACCGGGACTGGTATGCGGGAACGCTGCCGTACCGTGTAACCCCTGTGGACGGCATCCGCAGTAAGGTGGGCAGTGACAATGTGACGTTTAGAGACGGTGACGATCGCATCACACTTACATCCGCAGCAAGCGGCAAGAAAATAGGGCTTGTCAGAGCCGAGAATTCACCAGAGATGGTGGTTAAAGCCTCGGAGGAGGCGGAGACGTTCCGGGTGACGGATTGGGGTTTTGGCAGCTGTACCCTGCAGGCCGAGAGCAATGGCAAATATGTAACGACAGATGAAGAGTCTGTTACGGCGTCAGCGAGTGAAGTATATGGATGGTTCGTAAAAGAAGTGTTCCACCTTCTTCCGCAGCCGGATGGCAGTGTGGGACTGACGACATGGAATGGCAAAGTCGTGACAGCAGCAAAGGATGGAAATGATGCGCTCAAGGTATGCCAAGAGCAGCAAACCTTCGATGCAGCCGAGACTTTCCAGCACAATGTCGTGGTGGATGGGGTTGAAGAAGCTGTAGCCGCAGCCAAGGAAGCGGAGACGGCGATTGTATTTGTCGGCAATAACCCGCTTGTTAACGGTAAGGAAGAGATTGACCGCCCCGGCCTGGACCTGGCTGAATCCCAGCAGCGTCTCATTCAGGCCGTATACGAAGCCAATCCGAACACGATTGTTGTCATCGTTGGCAGCTATCCTTTTACGTGCAACTGGGTTCAGGAGAACATTCCGGCGATTTTGTATACGTCACATGCAGGACAAGAGCTGGGTAACGCAGTGGCGGATGTGCTGTACGGGGATTACGCACCGGCAGGCCGGTTGAACATGACATGGGTTCAATCAGAAGATCAGCTTCCGGACATCAAGGACTATGACATTATCCAGTCGGGCCGCACGTATCAGTATTTTGAAGGAAATGTGTTGTATCCTTTCGGACACGGGCTCACCTATGCCTCGTTTAAATACAGCAATCTGCAGGTTACCCCTGTGGAGGCGGGGCAGGATGAGCAGGTTACGATTAGCGTGGACGTGACGAATACGGGTTCGATTGACAGTGACGAGGTAGTGCAGCTGTATGTACGTGCGGGTAAGTCCCGTGTAAAACGTCCGCTGAAAACGCTGAAGGCCTTCCGCCGTCTGCATATCGAAGCCGGAGCATCGGTGACCGTACGTTTTGACCTGCCTGTTCAGGAGCTGGCCATCTGGGACGTTACGCGTGACCGGTATGTTGTGGAGGAGGGCATCTACTCGATCATGGCCGCCAAGTCCTCCTCGGATGTACAGCTGGTAGCAGATTTGAAGGTTGCAGGAGAGACCATCCCTGCGCGTAATTTGGGTGTGACCACAAGGGCCGAGAATTATGATGCTTACCGAAATGTGGAGCTGGATGAGTGCAAAGAAGGCGGAACAGCTGTCCGTGTGACCGGAGAACAGGCATGGATTGGCTTCAAGGATGCAGACCTTGGCAGTGGTGCATCTGTTCTCGAAGCGCGTGTATCCGCTGAACAGCCAGGAGCTCTGCTGGAGGTGAGGCTGGGTGCGCCGGACGGCACACTCGCAGGGCATGCAGAGCTGGCAGCAAGCGGGGCCCAACAGTGGTCTACGGTGAAGGCTGAGCTAACTGCTCCAGCGGGAGTACAGGATGTCTATCTGCTGATGTCAGCCGGTGTGCGCGTTCGTCATTTTGAGATTCATTAAAATTATAGCGAATGTTATGAGGGGATTCTGTCTTCAGAGGAGCAGCTTGCTTAGATGCAGGAAGTATCCAGTTTGTCCGAAGAGCTGAGAAGCCTGGCACATGGGCTGAATCAGGTGATACAGCGGTTCCAGGTGTAACAAGCAGGTTATACAGGTAACATACGATATAGCTTCATTAAAGCAGGCTCTGAACACGTGAAACGTGGCAGAGCCTGCTTTTTGTTATGACGAGACAACAAAAGCATCGTTACACTGCATCCAGCTGCAATGTAACGATGCTTCCAGCGGCCTGGGTGGCACGCACATCGATTAAACGCTGATTCCGGCTTCCGCGGAAGGGCAGGGACACATCGCGTTCAGCTGCAAGGTAACGTCCGTCAATAATGACGTCGCATAGCTGTGCAAGCTCGGCTCTTCCCGGATCGGCAACGAGTTCCTCGTATTCGAATCCTGTATAAGCCCACACCGTCAGGTCAGGGCGCGCTTCCCGGAGCTGTCGAACCCAGCGGCTGCAGCCTGGTGCGGAGAAAAAGGGATCACCGCCACATAACGTCACGCCATCCAGCAGGGGATGGTTCGTCACTTCCTGCAAAATCTGCTGCTGCCGCTCTTCCGTAAAGGGTTCGCCGGCTCGAAAGCTCCATGAGTCCGGGCTGAAGCAGCCTGGGCAAGCGTGTCTGCATCCACTGATGAACAATACAGCACGCAGGCCCGTGCCTTCATTGACTGACTCGGGAATATAACCGTACAGATTCACCGATGCTTCACCCGATCCCGTACCTCGGCCTGCTTCGCAGCATTGAAGCGTACTTTATAGTCACCTGTCAGATAGCCAGTTACGCGGCGCAGGCGCTGGAAGTGCACTTCATTTTCATGAACCTCGCATCCCGGACAGATATCCCCGATAACCCCCTCATACCCGCACTCAGGGCAGCGATCAATCGGATGATTGATGGAAAAATAACCAATATCCTGTGCGAGTGCATACTGCACGATGCGCATAAAAGCTGCCGTGTTGGCCCGTACATTGCCATCAAGCTCAACATAAGAGATCGCTCCAGCGTTGCATAAGGTATGGAACGGAGCCTCCAGCTCGATCTTACGGTAGGCCGGAAGGTTATGATAGACCGGGATATGGAATGAGTTGGTATAATACTCACGGTCATTTACGCCAGAGATGGGGCCATATTGTGCCCGGTCCAACTTGGTGAATTTGCCGGACAAGCCTTCCGCTGGAGTAGCAAACAGGGTGATGTTGAGGTTATGGTGCTCACTCATGAGATCGCAGAATTCTCTCATCGTACGAATGATGTTCAGCGCTTCGCGATGCACATGCATATCCTGTCCGTGATGTCGTCCATACATGGCCGTCATACACTCAGCCAGCCCGATAAAACCGAGCGATAACGTTCCGTGCTTCAGCAGATCCGCAACAGGTTCATTGGGGTCGAGCTGCTCGCCTCCTTCCCACACCCCCTCCCGCATCATGAAATCGGATGATTTAGCGGGCTGTTTTGTCTGAATAGCATATCGGTGCAATAAGCCGTCCACTGCAGTATGCATGACCTTTTCCAAAGCTGCATAGAAGCCATCCCGATCCGCGACAGCCCGGTTTCCCCGGCAGATACCATACCGAATGCCCAATTTGACCAGGTTAACGGTGTTAAACGAGAGGTTTCCTTTGCCACTCTGACGATTCCGTCCAAACCGATCCGCAAGGGTACGTGTGCGGCAGCCCATCGTTGCAATGATCGTATCCGGGTCCTCCGGGCGGTAATAAGGCAAGTTAAACGAAGCATCCACATTGACAAAGTTAGGGTACATGCGCCTCGAGGAGCAGGTTACCGCCAAGCGGAACAGATCATAGTTGGGGTCACCCTGAGCCTGGTTAACGCCCTGCTTGCACTGGAAGATATGCTGTGGGAACACTGGTGTTTCTCCATGACCCAGTCCCCGAATCGTGGCCTCCAGCAAGGAACGGGAGACGAGCCGTCCTTCTGCCGAGGTGCAAATTCCATAGTTGAGCGAGGTAAAAGGAATCTGGCCCCCTGCCCGGCTGCTCATCGTATTGAGATTATGTATAAGAGATTCTGCAGCCTGTCCAGTCTCGACTTCAGTCTCTTCACAGGCAAACGCAAAGGATCGTGGACATTGCTGCTTGGCTGTCGTACTGTCCAGATGCAGCTGCTCATCTGTAAGGACGGCAGATTCGTTAAAGAGCCGCTGCCCTTTGCGAAAATGTTTGACGAAGGAACGCTTCACATAAGGGGCGAGGTCCCAGTCGATCTTGTTGGCAGACACACCGCCGTATTGACTGTTTTGCTGGGACTGGAAGATGATAGCGACAAGGGCCATGGCTGACATAATCGTCTGTGGTGTGCGGACGGAGCCATTGCCTGTATTGAAGCCGGAAGCCAGCAGCCGATCAAACGGAATAAAGATGCAGTTGGTTGTGCCAAGGGCGTACTGATCCAGATCATGCACATACAGATCCCCTTGTTCAACCGCTTCTGCAAGCGCCTCGGGCAGCACATGACGCATCGCATGCCATTTTGCCGTCTCCGAACCGAGCCTGCTCATTTTTCCGCTGAAGGAATCTCCGTTCAGATTGGCATTTTCTCTCAGCGTATCGGCATCTTCAGCGCCAATAATACGTCTCCCCAGGTCGGATAATAGATCGGGTGCCGGTGGTGCGGCATACTCAAGCATAGTCATGTAACGTGCCTCCTAAATAGATTTTTGAGATGGTATAAACTTGTAAACACTTGCGTTATATACGATAAATATGAATGTTATATACTAGATGTAGATTGATATTATCCATTTATAAACTATATGTGGATTTTTGGGTGTGATCATCATCACACCCCTAATGAGGAGGCAGGGCACTTGCGTTGAACTGATGCGGGTTTAAAGGTTCCCAAAATTCAAGCGGAGGCGTATAATTTCTACTTATCCTGCAAGTATAGACTTCCACGTCAGAAATTATAGATTAAAGTACTCGTACAGAGCCTTAGTGAGATGTTTTGAAAGTTCTTTAATGAAATGTTTTGAAAAGAGCTTTAATGATAAAACAGATTGTGGATATCGATATGGTTCTCTTATACTTCTGTGGTGTTAAACATATAAGTATAGATTGTGACAATCGTTCGGATTCCCGCTAGAGCCCTGCATGTGATGTAACAGTCTGATTCGTGAATTAAAATATAGCAGCCAAGACAAACAAAGTGGGGTGGATTATGGGGACGGTAGAAGGCAGACACCAAGGCTTCTATAAAAGCATTGAAGAAGCAGCGGCCCATATCGTGGACGTATTAAGTGGCATATTAGGAGTGAATACCATCTTCGTAGCCACGAATGACGGAGTGACCAATGTCATTCTCGAAGCCTTCAACCGCAAAGATGAATTAGTTGTTAAAGGTGCAGCACTTCCATTTATGGAATCCTATTGCAGCCTGGTGTTGAAGGATAACGCCAGTGTTGTTACGATCCAGGATACCTGTGAGCATTCTGCTACACGTTCAATGGATGTTACGACTGGACTCGGGAACCGATTTTTTGTAGGTGTGCCGATCATGCGAAGATCAGGTGAAGCCTTTGGCACAATATGCATAATGGATGATCCCGGATACGTGATCCATGAGAAGGACATGAAGACCCTGGAAGCGATGGCCGTTTTCCTGGGATATGTGGTTGATCTGGAGAGTGCGCTCCGGGCTCAGGAGCAGAAGCTGAGCGATTCAGAACAGCTGCAGGAGAAGCTGCAGGCAGAGAAAGAACGTGCCGAATCCGAAGCGTTGACCAAGACACAGATGCTGAAGCTGATGAGCCATGAGATTCGTAATCCGCTGAACGGAATTTTGGGATTGACGGATCTGATGCGTACTCCCGATATGTCGGAGGAACAAGCCGAGTATGTCAACATGATCGAAACGAGCGGCAACATTCTGCTCACACTGCTTAATAATATGATGAATTTTAACACGAATGAGGCCGGCAAAACGGTGATTCATGATGACCCCTTCGATCTGGTCAGTACAATTGAGAACACGGTCTATCTTTATGCCGGTACAGCAACCAGCAAAAATATAGAGCTGGGGTTAAACCTGAATCTGAATGTATCCCAGGTTTTCATTGGAGATGAGATCAAGCTTGGTCAGCTGCTCGGTCATGTCATGCAATACGCGATGGATACCACCCGGGAGGGTGCTGTGCTTGTGACAGCCGATCTCGATGAAGAGGAAAACGGAGATACAGATGTTCTCCTGCTTCGGGTTCGATATACAGGGCAGATGATATCGGACAATCGTCTGCGTGCTTCCACTGCCAAAACGGCGGAGACCATTAGCACCGAGAAGCTTATTGGCAGTAATCTGGGGCTGGCTGTCAGTCAGAACCTGGCCATTTTGATGCATGGACGCATTCAGGTAAATACGCTTGATGGGATGATGACCGAATTTCAGATTTCCCTTCCCTTGCGAAGATATTGGGATTTGCCACAAGTCACCAGTGTACAGCAACGATTGAAAGGGAAAAAAGTGCTGCTTGCCAAAGACCCTGATATTCTGCAGGGTGTATCTTCCTTGATGCGAAGATGGGAGATGGATGTGCACATGACTTCTGATTCCGCTGCTGCTTACCAGTGGCTCAAAGAAGGCTTCAAGCCGGACGTTGCCGTTGTGGACATGGGGCTGCGTGAAGGAATTACGGTTGATTTCATTATGGACTTGAAACGGCAGGCTGAAGCTATGCCTGTCATTATGCTTGTCCCCTATGGGATGCATATGGATCTGCACCAAACGCAAGCTTTTGATGCCGTATTAACCAAGCCGGTAAGGCAGACCGAATTGTTGAATGCACTAAGTATTATTTTGCCATAGAAACGTTTATTGATGAGCTGCTCTGCGAATATCTCAGTCGGTCCCTGGAGTCTGGAGGCACAAATTGGCACATTCAATCTGAATGTGCTTCTTCGGTGTTCTCTTCTGTTAATTTCAACACTGCAAACGTTTCCACATTACTCCAGTTAGGTTACAATAGGATGTGAAACTTCATCATCTCATGAAGAGGAGGACATGCATTCGATGGAATATCGTAGATTGGGTGGAAGCGGACTGAAAGTCAGCGAGATCAGCTTGGGCAGCTGGCTGACGTACGGGGGATATGTTGAACGGGAGAATGCGGTCAAATCAATTGAAACTGCCTTTGATGAAGGCATTAATTTTTTTGATACGGCTAATGCCTATGAGCGGGGAGCTGCCGAGGTCTTGCTGGGTCAAACGTTGAAAGCTTACTCGCGGAGCTCGTATGTGCTCGCGACCAAGGTTTTTAACAAAATGGGTGATGGGCCTAACGATCACGGATTGTCCCGCAAACATATCATGGAGCAGTGTGAGGCCAGCTTGAAGCGCCTTGGCACGGATTATGTTGATATCTATTACTGCCATCGTTATCATGCAGAGACACCAATTGAGGAGACTCTTCGTGCACTGGATGATCTGGTGCGGCATGGTAAAGTGCTGTATGTCGGCGTTAGCCAGTGGACGGCAGCGCAGATGGAGGATGCACTAAGTACAGCGGACCGCTTGCTGTTAGACCGCATAGTGGTGAACCAGCCGGTATACAACATGTTTGACCGCTACATCGAGAACGAAATTATTCCTCTGGGTGAACGTAAAGGCATAGGACAAGTGGTATATTCCCCTCTCGCACAGGGGCTGCTGACAGGCAAATATACATCGGTCTCAGATATTCCGGAGAACAGCCGTGCTGCGAAGCTTGGCTGGGATGAAGGCAAGATTAGCGCGGATCGGATTGGCAAGGTTCGTCAATTGATCGAGATCGCAGATCAGCTGAATCTGAAGGTAGGCCAGCTCGCTTTGGCCTGGATTCTTCGCCAGAGCAATGTTTCCAGTGCGCTTGTCGGGGCCAGCCGCCCGGAGCAGGTGAAGGAGAATGCAGCCGCTTCGGGAGTGAAGCTGGAGGCTCCTGTGATTGAGAGGATTGAACAGATTCTGGTTTAAGTAAGAAGCGAGGCAGATTATATATACGAAAAAAAAGAGTGTATTGAAGTATAAAAGAGATGCCATCTGCCTATTCACAGGCAGATGGCATCTCTTTTGTTGTGGAAAAAATTTAGATTCTATAGTCAGCATTCGTTTTCTATAACCAGTCTTCGTCAGCAACAATCGTATTACGAGGGGGCAATGAACACACCCTGTTACGTCCCGTATTTTTGGCTTCATAGAGGGCACGGTCAGCCTGGTCAAAGAGATCATTATCGTCGTGATCGTCACAATGATCAGGGTAGACGGCGACACCGATCGAGACAGTTAGCTTTACGGTCTGACCATTAGGCAAGGCAAACAGAAATCTGGCGACAGCTTTCCGCACAGATTCGGCAATGGTTATGGATTGATGGTATCCGCAATCGAGCAGCAGGATGGCGAATTCTTCCCCGCCGTGGCGAGAGACGAGGTCGGTGGAGCGTGCATGTGCAACGAGAAGCTGCCCGAGCTGCTTGAGTACAGCGTCTCCAGCAGAGTGACCGTGCGTATCATTTACTTTTTTGAAACGGTCAATATCAATTGCCAGCAGAGACAGCTTCTGATGATAATGTCTTGCATGCTGGAGCTCAGCCCGAAGAGACTGCTCAAACTGCCGCCGATTGCTCAAATCTGTCAGGTGATCTGTGGATGCTCGTCTTTCCAGCACAAATAACATCTCATTGGACCTGTTAATAAATTCGGCAATAAAATAAATGAAAATACCGCCAGCAAAGGCAAGGGTCAGCTGCATCGGATAAACCTTCATTAAGGTACTTATGCTGTCCGTATTCATCAGCAGCACGATAAAGATCATCGTCATGCCCAGCAGGTTCATGGTGATAATCTTGGTTAATCTGGACCATGAAGCGTAGGCGAAGTATACGCCCGATAGTCCAAGCAGTATCATGATGAATGCTGCATCAATAGCTGATGAGGTTATGCCAAACATAACGATGCGAAGAATCGCAATAATGACACCAGAAACAATGGAAGCAAGTCCGCCAAGATATACTGCTGCAGTCACAACGGCCAGATGCCGCAGATCAACAATGGTGCTGTCATTTATATGAAAGGAGTAGTTCATAAGCACAGTGCCGTATAAACCAAACAACAAGCCGCTGATCATCTGAACGCGCAGCGAGGGAAAAGGCAACCGAATGCTGTAGAATTTAGCGATAATTCCTGACAAGTACATAAAGGTGATTATCACACAGAGATTTACAAAAAACGTGCTTAACAACCAGCATTCCCCCCTTTTACGCACATCACTCTATTTTATCTGAAAATCGGTGCTCTAGCGAACCATATAATCCCAAATGTTAGAAGGGTTTGGTTCTAAGTCGCTATAAAATTCCAAAAGCAAATATAAACATCACAATATTGACTCGATATACATTAAGATTTATACTTAATCTAAATCAAAATAAATAAATGTTGTGTATAGATAAGCAAGTTAGCGATAAAAATGTTCAAATTCGATATATTTTCCGAAATTAATATAAAGGGGTATGGGTTGTGAAAACATTAAATCTGACAATACAGCGGCAAGCCGTATATGATGTCGTGCGTAAATCAGAGGATCATCCAACCGCCGCCGATGTGATGAATCGGTTGGTGGAGCAAGGGTATAATCTGGCTTATGGTACGGTATATAATTCTCTTCGTTATTTAACAGATAAAGAGCTGATTAGAGAGCTTAAGCTTGGCGAAACAGCCAGCCGTTATGATGCCCGGATGGACGATCACCAGCATATTATGTGTGAAGTATGTGGTAGAGTGGACGAGGTGATGACAGAGGTTCCTCCCCAATGGATGCAGCAGGTAGCGGCAGAGACCGGTTACGCAATTGATCACGCACATGTAGTATTTGGAGGTGTCTGCGGGGAATGCAGAAACAAACGGATCAAGTAAAAGTGAAATGGTCGGGCCGCCGGCTTCCGCTCCGGGTCAAGCCTGCCCTGGCTGAGACCGAGCCTGCACCGTTAGTGGATAATTGTCCGATTACCCGACGTGTCATCCTGATTAGTCCAATGCCTGGTCAAGTACATGAGCTGGTGAAAGCCTTGACCGATAGCTGCTTTGACGTGCTTGTGTTTCATCGCTGGGAACCGGACCTGCATGAGCGCCTGGTATTTGATCTGCTGATCTATGATCTGTCCGTGGCCGGAACGATTGACGCGTTTACGGGAATCAGCAGTCGTTTGAATCGTGAGGCCGAGCACACAACACCCTGTCTCTACCTGGTTGGTGAGAAGATGATTGGCAGTGCAAGCGGACCTATGCTGCAGGAGGAACTGCTTGTGTGGCCGGCACGCCCGCAGGAAGCACTTTACCGGGTTCAGCGCATGATTGGCAGCAGTCCTGTCATGCCAAAGCGTGCATTCCTGCCGGAAGAAGGACAGCGAATCGGCTTTAAGGATCTGCTGCTTGATCGGGAACGGATGAGCGTACAGCGTGATAATACCCGGATTCATCTGACCAAGACGGAATATGATCTGCTGCTGAAATTGATTGATGCCAAAGGTGCAGTCATCTCGCGTGAAGAGATGCTTAGTGACATTTGGGAGACTGATTTTACAGGTGGAAGCAACGTAGTCGATGTTCATATCAAGAGCTTGCGCAAAAAACTGGGTGATAATGCGTCTTCGCCGCAGTACATCGTTACGGTACGAGGTGTAGGCTACCGCCTTGCGGATTAACCTTTCATAAAGAAAAGCTGCAGCTTATGCGGGGAACCTTTCTTTGTGCATAGTGGTTTTGGTTTAAATCAAGCGTTGATCGTTTAATAAACGGTCAGCGCTTTTTTATATTTTTGAAATAGTTATCACGGAATGACAGAGAGCTAATCAGATGCTTCATACATCATTCATGTTAATTGAAACAATCTCATCTTAACCTCATGTGAACCTCATGCAGTGTAAGCATAGGACATGTTAGAATCAATTTAACAGTTAGATCAAGTCTAAATGTATATTTGAGCCGATGACGAATATGATTGGAATTAGATGATGCATATGATTTGAATTAGTAGTGAATATGATTCGAATTAGTAGATAGTTACAACAGAGAAATTCCATTTCAGAGGAGGACGACAGGATGACAGATCGTTTGACGACTAATCAGGGAGCACCCGTAGGAGATAACCAGAATTCACGAACAGCGGGCAGAAGAGGGCCAACCCTTTTAGAGGATTATCACCTTATCGAGAAGATTGCACACTTTGACCGTGAACGCATTCCTGAACGTGTTGTACACGCAAGAGGAGCCGGAGCGCATGGGGTGTTCAAGCTGGAGCAGAGCATGAAGGCGTATACTACAGCTGACTTCCTGCAAGAGCCGGGTACAGAAACCGATGTGCTTGTACGGTTCTCGACCGTTATCCACGGCACAGGTTCACCCGAAACTGCACGGGACCCACGCGGATTTGCCGTTAAATTTTATACACGTGAAGGCAATTATGATCTTGTCGGAAACCATCTGCCGGTTTTCTTCATTCGGGATGCGATTAAATTCCCGGATATGGTTCACTCGCTCAAGCCGGCTCCAGATACCAACATTCAGGACCCGGCACGTTATTGGGACTTTATGACGCTGACACCGGAATCCACGCATATGATGACCTGGCTGTTCTCTGATCTGGGAACTCCTGCGAGTTACCGGGAAATGGATGGTTTCGGAGTGCATGCTTTTAAATGGATCAATGCCCAAGGCGAAGTGCACTATGTGAAATACAAATGGGAATCTGCCCAAGGCGTTCGTGCCTTCTCCCGTCAGGAGGCTGCCGAGGTACAGGGCCAGGACTTTAACCATGCAACACGTGATCTGTACGACCATATCAAAAACGGGGAATATCCGCAGTGGAAGCTGCAGGTGCAGCTGCTCAAGCCGGAACAGATGAATGATTTCTCGTTTGACCCGCTGGACCCGACCAAAACATGGCCAGAGGATGTCCTTCCGTTTCAAACCGTAGGCACGATGACCTTGAATCGCAATCCGCAGAATTTCTTCGCGGAAGTGGAACAGGCGGCGTTCTCGCCAAGTGCAGTTGTGCCAGGCATTGAGCCGTCTGAGGATAAATTGCTGCAAGGCCGACTGTTCTCTTACCCGGATACACAGCGTCACCGTCTTGGACCCAACTATCTTCAGATTCCGGTTAACTGCCCTTATGCGCCAGTACGTAATCACCAGCGCGATGGCTTGATGAATGTGAATCAGGACCCATCCCCGGTGAACTATGAGCCTAACAGCTCTGGTAGCAGCCCGCAGGAGGCCCCGGCTTACCGGGATAGCCAGGTTCCTTTAAACGGGCATGTAACAAGGGAAAAAATTGAGAAGACAGATGATTATACGCAGGCAGGGGAACTGTTCCGTTCATTCACACCTGTGGAGCAGCAGCATCTGCTGGATAATCTGACGAATGATCTTAAAGCAGTGCCGGTCGATATTCAGATGAGAGCATTGTGCCACTTCTTCCGTGCCGATGCACAGCTTGGTGGGCGACTCGCTCACGGTCTGGGTGTAGACATTTCTGGGCATATGCCGAAGTAACATTCCCACGAAGGCATCGATTTGTTGATCTGTGATGTAAAGAAGGTTCGAAACAATACATCATGGTCTGTCATATGCACCGGGCAGGACCGCAATGTGCGGAATGGCCCGGTTTTTTGCGTTTTTTACTCAAATGAAAAACAATTTTACTAATCATTTACATAAAAATAGCTGACATAGAGGTTGACTTCTTATCCATGGACACTACAATGGGTAGTGTGAGGGGTGTCAGAATATGAGAATACACAATTTCAAAGTGGGTGAGCGTGGACTGAACCGTTTCTTTGGTCCGCTGGAGGCCAGAATTATGGACATTCTGTGGGCTCGTCCCGGCAGCAGCATTCGTGAAGTACAGACTGCACTGGAACAAGACAAAGACGTCAACTTTAATACCGTCATGACTGTAATGAATCGTTTGGTGGATAAGGGATTGCTCGGCAAAACACAAAAGGGCCGCACATCGTTGTATCAGCCCGTTCAGAGCAAGGAGGCATTTATGAACGATCAATCCAAGGAATTGTCCCAGGAACTGGTGGACGAATTCGGGACGCTGGCATTGAATCATATGCTGGACGCGCTTGATGAAGCTGACGAGGGTTTGATTGAACGACTCGAAATGAAGATCAAACAGTGGAAAAAGGAAAACGAGTAATATGTGGAGGACCCGCTCCAAGATGTTGTTCACCGTCGGATTTGGTATTCCATTGCTTGTGCTGGTGCAGATGTTTATGTATGCGATGTACAAATTATTTGGTTGGGACATCCGGCTCAATCTGCTGTGGCTGTGCAATCACTGGATGAGCCGCATGGGCTGGATGTCCGTAGGGCATTTCCTGCTGCTGCTGGTGCTGCTGACATTTGCCGGGACAAGCTGGCTGCTGTCTGTACGAATGATTCAAACACGCGCGGCAATGGCCAAGCTGCGTTCAATGGAGAATCACATCTGGTCGGAAAGGCTGAATGCCAGATATGAGCATCTGAGAAGGCCACGGTTTGTAGTGGTAGAGCAGTCCTCTCCGGTTGCTTTTACGATCGGGTTGTGGCGGCCTTGCATTGTGCTCTCCACAGGTTTGCTGCATATGCTGGATCCGGAAGAGGAGGAGGCGGTCGTATATCACGAGGTTCATCATCTGTGGCATCGTGATCCCCTTAAAACGACATTGCTTTCCGTCTTTGCTGCCATGATGCCTTATATCCCTGTGCTCAAGCATACGTCGCAGCAATATCGCATTGTGAGAGAGATTCTGGCAGATAACGAAGCCATTGAACGAACAGGGAATGCGGTTGGGATTGGCAGTGCTCTCCTGAAGCTACTGCGTGCATGTTCACCATCAATAGTAGAGAGCAGAACGCAGATTATTCAGTCTTCGTTTGCCGATACGTCTGTGAACGTGCGCATCTCACGGCTGCTAGACCCTGAACGGGATGTTAAGCTGCGTTTACCGCGTTATGCGATTCTTATATCGGCAACGGTATTCCTGTTGCTGTCCATTCTGTTTGTCTGGTCGATCGGATAGGAGTGTTTGGATCAAGAAAAGAGACATAATGAACTAAATTTGAATGAAATGAGGAGATGAATGATGAATAACAAAAGTATTGAAATGGGCCTCTTTTTCTTACGAATTATGATTGGTTTGATCTTTGTAATGCACGGCTGGAGCAAATTCGAGGGTGGAATTAGTGGAACGGTAGGTTTCTTTGAAAGTATAGGCATTCCGGGTTTTATGGCATCTGTCGTTGCTATTATTGAGCTTGCAGGTGGCGCAGCAGTGATTCTTGGTCTGGGTACACGCGTATTTGCAGCTTTATTCATCGCTGTAATGGTGGGAGCGTTGTTCACGGCCAAGGCAGGTCAGCCGTTTCTGAATGGGACAGAGCTGGATTATATGCTGATGGCAGGATCATTAACGCTACTTCTGACCGGGAGCCGTTTCTTGGCAGTGGATTATCTGTTTAACAGACAAGGAAATGCACGACAGAATGTGAACGCCTGACCTGTGTACATGCTATACAATTTGAACTACTATTCATTTTTGCCGCATTAACTGCGAGTGGTGAAAAAACTGCAAAATCGAGCCGCGGCCTGAAGCTTTCGGCAAGAAAGCTGCATCTGAAGCATACGCTTAGCACCGGATTCCCCCTTTGAACAAGGGAGTCGCCAGCTCAATGAAGCTCTTGACCTAATCATTCAATCAGGTAACGCGGTTTGCCTGATCGAATGGAGGGGTCAAGGGCTTTTTTCGTTCATACCTATTGTATCTGATGTTTGGACGAATGCCCTTGATGTCTGATATAATGAGAATAAGTATGCTACTAAGAAAAAATAAGAGTAGACAAAAACCAACCAGCAAGCAACACATTAGAAAAAATCAGACGGGCATTACAATAGATATGAGGAGGTTGCACGATATGATTAAAATCATTCCATCTGAAGCACGTTCCAGCTTTGACCGTGGGTGGCTGCGCGGAAGTCACAGCTTTTCCTTTGGTGAGTATTACGATTCGGACAACACGGCCTTTGGACCGATGCGGGTTGCTAACGATGATGTCATTGCCCCCGGTCGCGGTTTTGGTGCACATCCCCATAGTGATATGGAGATTGTATCCATCGTACTGAGCGGCAAGCTGAGACATGAAGACAGTCTTGGTAACGTAGCTGTAACTGGCTTTGGCGGCATTCAGCGAATGTCGGCAGGAAGTGGCGTGATTCATACCGAGCACAATGCCTCCGATACGGAAGAGGTCAGACTGCTGCAGCTGTGGTTTATGCCACATACCAAAGGACTGCAGCCATCCTACGAAACCACCTCCTTTGATACAGCGGCTCTGGAGGGAGCTCTTGTACCTGTTGCATCTTCCGAGGGAGGGCCACGAATCGCCACAGTGCATCAGGATATGACGATTTATCTTGGGCGTCTGGCTAAAGGAAAGACGCTTGATTTTGAGCAGCATGCCGGACGTCGGATGTACATTTTCTCCATTGAGGGCAAGCTTGGTCTGCAAAATGAACATGTGCTGCAGACAGGAGATACGGCAAGAGTGGAGCAAACCCCTATGATGAAGCTGGAGGGACTTGAGGACACTTTTTATATGTTGATTGATCTGCCGTAACAAGCAGAAGGACTGATTCTCACGCCAAGATCAAAGGAGGAAACACACCTATGGCACAGCAGGAATGGTTTATGGTAAAGCACGGCGTAACCGGGCGCGGCCTGGCGAACAGTAAAACAGATGCAGAGCTGTCTTATCGCTTTCAGAAGCAAGGCACGGGCTACGTGTTCACCGTAACGGGGCTGGACGAGCAGACGGTTGCCAGAATTATTGACCTGAAACAGGAATTGAACGTATTTCGCTTTGTACAGCGCAAAGATCGTCCATTGACGAAGCATTGGTATTATGTCGATGGCGACCGTGTCACGTATGACAGCGAGCGCTGTACACTCAAGATCCATGCCAAGTCGGAAATTGAATATATTCCAAATGATTATTTTGCTGACTAAATTCAGTATCCAACGTGTGCTATGCAAATTTGTTCAACAAGTCTTCCTTAGGGAAGGCTTTTTTTTGTGAAAAAAGACCACATAATTCCTTGCCCTCTGGCACAAGCTACCTTGTATAAAAACAAGAATGGAGGGGCGGCATATGGCAGATAAATCATCATCGGGCAGTAACAAATCCAAAGCTTCGGGATCGGTCTCCAATCATGGCCAATATGTTCCACTTGGGCTGCCGTCTCCGCCTATTCTGAAACAGCCCATCAGTGCGGTTCATTCCAATCAGATTCAGGCGTTAAAGGAGATTTTCTCGGATTGCTCGGACGTGGTTTTCCGTAATGTCATGATTTCACCGGAGACGCAAGGCCTTCTGGTATACGTGGAGGGTATCGTTAATTCGTCAGATATTCAGGAGCACATGCTCCGTCCCTTGATTCATGGACTTGTGCAGCAGCGATCGGATGAACCGGATGTGCCCATTGATGATACACGCATTGAGTTGACCCAGGTGAAACGTGTCAAGACATGGGATGCTGCAACAGAAGGTGTACTGGCTTCCTCCGCACTGCTGGTGATGGATGGCAAGAGTGAAGCATGGCTTTTCAATGTGAAAGGCGGAGTAAGAAGGGGCGTAGAGGAACCGCAGACAGAGTCCGTTATTCGTGGACCACGAGAAGGCTTCACGGAAACGCTGCGGATGAATACGGCTTTGCTTCGCTTCAAGCTGAAGACTCCTGCACTTAAAATGGTTAGTATGACGCTGGGCACGGATACCAAAACAGATGTGGTCCTGATCTATCTGGAGGGCGTCGCTGATCCCAAAATGATTCAGGATGCCAAGAAACGTCTGGAAAAGATCGAAATTGACGGCATTCTGGAGTCAGGATATATCGAAGAACTTATAGAGGATCATCCGTATTCTCCTTTTCCACAGATGCATTATTCGGAACGCCCTGATACCGTAGCCGGGAACCTGCTGGAGGGACGTTTTTCGATTATGGTGGATGGTACACCCTTTGCCTTGATCGCTCCTGTGACGATGTGGCAGATGTTACAGGCCAGCGAGGATTATTATGAACGCTTTTTTATTAGTAATCTCATTCGCTGGATTCGCTTTCTGTTTGTTGCGATTGCCCTGTTCCTGCCGGCCCTTTACATTGCAATTACAACGTTTCATCAGGACATGCTGCCGACTACACTGATTCTCAGCATAGCTGGTGCAAGGGAAGCTATCCCTTTCCCGGCACTTATCGAGGCCCTTATCATGGAACTGTCCTTTGAAGCCTTGCGAGAGGCCGGGGTAAGGCTCCCCAAGACAGTCGGTCAAGCTGTCAGTATTCTCGGTGCCCTCGTGATTGGGCAAGCCGCTGTGCAGGCAGGTATAGTATCGGCACCGATGGTGATTATCGTATCCATGACGGGTATTGCCTCGTTTACGATTCCCCGCTTCAACTTTGCGATCACTGTTCGGCTGCTGCGATTTCCGATCATGCTGTTGGCAGGTATGCTGGGGCTGTACGGTATCGTCATCGGTCTTGTGCTAATCTCGGTGCATCTCACACAGATGACGTCATTTGGTGTGCCGTATCTGTCAGGTGTTAGCCCATACAGCAAAAAAGATACCAAAGACATTCTGGTTCGTGTGCCTTGGTGGAAAATGATCAATCGTCCTTCAACGGTCCACCGGGACCGGAAGCGGATGACTAGAGATATTAATGGTTCGCCGGAAGCGGAGGAAGGATGGTAATCCCATGCGTCTTTTAATAAAATACAGGGCTGTCGCCGCACTCCTCCTATGTACCTCTCTGCTTGCTGGCTGCTGGGATCGTGAAGAGATCAATGACATTGCTTTTGTCATTGGCATAGCTGTGGATAAGGAAAAAGAGGATTACCGATCCAGCCTGCAAATTGCTCTTCCTGGACAATCCGGGGCATCCGGAAGCGAGGGTGGCGGTGGTGGAACAAGCGGTGACAAAGCATGGTTTATCCTGTCCAACACAGCGAAGACACTGCGCGGTACATCGCTGGAAGGTCAGAAATCACTCTCGCGCAAAATCTATTATGCGCATCGCCGCACCATCCTGATTGGTGAGGAACTTGCACGTGACGGTGTAGCTCCCATGCTGGATTTGTTTACAAGATATCCTCTTAACCGGTTGTCTGCTTTGCCTGTCGTTACAAGAGGAGAAGCTTATAAGGTTATTGATACAGATGCACCGATCGAAAAGTTCCCCTCCGAGATGGTACGGGAATTATGTTTTCTCAATATGCGAAATCCACGTTCGCTCAAAACGTTCATCGATTCGATTCTAAGCGATGGAGTAGACCCGTTCCTGCCCATTGCGTCTGTTTCGGACAGTGTGCCTAAGGATTGGAAGGACTCCAAAACCAATATCAAGCTCGACGGGCTGGCTATTTTCAAAAAGGATAAGCTGGTGGGCATGATGGACAAAGCTCCTGCCGATGCGCTCATTCTTGCCATGGGTGAAGCCAATGAGCCGGAGATCATGGTTAAAGCTCCGCGCGGAGAAGGTGATCTGTTCATCAAGCTGAATGAGAATAACTCGTCCCTTCATCCCAAAATCGAGAATGGCAAAGTGACCGTGACAATTCAACTGTATGCGAAAGGGGTCATTGTGGACAATGAATCCGATTACGGCGATCGTCGTGAGGAGGAAATTCTGAAATTGAATGACGCAGTACACCGGAAGATCAAAGAGGATATTGAAGAAGGTGTGCGGCTGGTGCAGAAAAAATTTCATGCAGACATTCTTGGTATGGGGCGTTCTATCCACCGACATTTACCCAAGGAGTGGGATAAAATCAAGGACCGATGGGATGTCATCTATCCGGACGTTCAGGTAAATGTGGTACCACATGTCATTATTGAAAATGTAGGTATTGTCAATAAACCGATCGGGGTCGTAGAGGAGGATATTGTGCATGATTAAACCCCTGCTGTATACGTATCTGGCCATGGTAGTGGTCGTGCTGGTCATGGACTTTCGCCATTTGAAGCAGGCGGCCCCCGTTAATCGCTGGCTGTCGTACGGAATTATCGGCATGGCAACAGGCATCTGGTTTTATGTGACGACCTTGAAGAAAACGGTTTTTCTATCGGTATGGATGAGTCATATCATTCAGCGATTGCTTCCGTTACCCTGAGAGAAAGGAGGAGGCAGAATGAATCAGAAGGTAACCCACCGGCAAATGGTGTTAATCATTATGCTGCTGAGTATTACGGGTACACTGCTGCAGCCTCATACACAAGCCATTTTTTATGCAGAACAGCATGCCTATCTGTGTTACGTACCCGTTGTACTGGTTATGTTTACGTCGATGTGGATGCTGGGTCGTGTGCAGCGGCGCTTTCCAGATAAGGATCTGTTTGAATCACTTGTGACGCGATTTCCTTTTTTGGGAAGGCTCGCCGGATTCATGTACATTGCGTTTTTTTTCTTTGTGTTTGCCAGAGACATTCGGCTGACGGGTGACTATGTAAGCATCACCTTGCTGGAAACTACGCCTATATCCATTATTGTGCTTTCTTTAATTGTGATGGCTATATTTATTGTGCGCGGGGGGTTGGGTTCCCTGATCGGGATGGTGGAGCTGTATGTGGCTCTTTTCCTGTTAAACTCCATCATTGTGCCGTTTATGCTGATTAAACAGATCAATATAGATACCTTGAAACCCTATTTTGATATTGATTACGCGGGAGTGGGAAGAGGCAGCTGGTATCTGTTCTCTTTTTACGGGGAGATGATTGCTTTGCCCTTTGTGGTCAGAGGCCAGGATTTCAAAACAAAGTCCATTTTCTCAGGTACCGTGCTGACAGCCTTGCTCATGATGTTAATTGTTGTTGAAACGATTACTTCGATTGGAGTCCCGATTGCCTCCAGACTTGTGTATCCATCGTATGAACTGGCAAGGCAGCTGCAGATCAGTGATTTCCTGGATCGGTTTGATCTGGCGCTTGCGGCGGCAACCCTGCCCTGTATTATAACGAAGATTGCGTTTGACCTGTACTTTGTGTGCTGGGGACTGAAACGAATGATTCCTAAAGTGTCAGGCAAGGTGCTGACAGGGCCGATCGCATTAATGGGTTTTGTCTGTGCATTCTGGTTTTTCCGCAATGCGATACAGCTGAATCGATTTACCCGGGAGTGGACATGGATTGCCATTGTATTTGAGGTAATATTTCCGATGGTATTCTTTCTGTTTCTGCGTCCACGTAAAAAGGAAGCACAGCATGCCGCGCATTCTGATTCCGGGGAGCGTGCGCCTAAAGGCAAGCAGCACGGACAAGAACGTGAGCAGCAATCAATGGAATCGGAAGATCAGACGGACGAAAAGCCTGGAGATCAGAAACGCAGGGATACCCTTGGTGGCGGAAATCTGCAGCCTTCCTGATATATACCATAAAAAATCGTTATAGCTGATGAGGGCAAAAAGAGAGCGGTCATGGTTTCCCTTGGCAGAAGCAGCCTGTATACTGTAGTCAGACTAATGAACATTCGGCTGAACGAACAGGGGGAGCTTACATGGCACAGCATTTGGCAGGGGTACGTGTTGCATTAACCGGACCGCGAAAATCCAAAGAGATGTCTATATTGGTAGAGAAGATGGGTGGAGTTCCACTGGTGCGGCCTGCACAGGGGACGGTATTTCTGGATGATCGCAATATTAGAGACGGGTTGGTCTCCTGGATATCCGATCCGCCCGATTGGGCTATTTTTACGACCGGCATGGGGTTGGACGCTTTGTTTAACATGGCTGAGGATATGGATGTTGCCACGCAGCTGCGGGATGTCATTGCTGCATCTTGTATTGCGGCCAGAGGATATAAAACGGTCAATGCACTCAAGAAGCTGAAATTGACACCGCTCGTACGGGATGATGATGGCAGTACAGACGGGTTGATTCGTGAGTTTGGCTCACATGATCTTGCTGGTAAAAAGGTCATGCTGCAGCTTCACGGGGAAACCGCTCCGAAGCTGGTGGCCTGGCTGGAGGAGCAGGGGGCCGTCGTAAGGCAGGTACTGCCATATCGTCATGTACCGCCGGAAGCAGCAGAGCTTGAGCAGTTACTGAATGAGATTATTCGGCATGAGCTGCATGCAGTAGCTTTTACCAGCGGTCCGCAGGTTCGCTTCTTGACGGAATATGCAGCTGCTCAAGGTAAGCTGCAGCAGATGCTGACAGCTTTCAAGGAAGGGGTAGTCCCGGCCTCTGTAGGTAAGGTAACGGCGAATGCAATGCGTGAGGAAGGCATTGAAGCCATCGTTGTACCTGAGGAAGAGAAGATGGGGGCGCTCATTGTGGAGCTGGGTCGTTACTTCGCCGCACATCCGGTGGGTGTCCGGGAGTAAGGTATAGAAAATGGTTTTTGGAGATGGCATACGAAAGATGGTTTTGGGGAATGGCCTATGGAAGACTGATTTTTAGAGAAGATGAATGGAAGACTGGTTTTAAGAAAAGATAGATGTAAGATAGTTTTCTGAGATGACAGATTGAAGATGTTTTCTGATACGATATTATGAAAGATGTTTTATAGCGTTATGGAAGAATTTTTAGGAATAGTGTATGAAAGAGTTTTTAGGAATAGTTATATGAGAAGATATTGAGGTTCTGGTCCGCTGGCGGATCGGAATCTTTTTTGTTTTATCCATAATGTTACATCAGGAAAGGGATGAAAGTGTGAGGTTTTACATTAATAAATTGTAAATTAGGACAGCATGGATTGTATCAGGACAAGCATGGACATTATTTCCTGACCGATGTTATGATGAGGACAATATGAAAGCAGCAAGGTGCTCTTGCATAAAGCAAGAGGTAACAGGGAATCGGGTGCAAGTCCCGAGCGGTCCCGCCACTGTAATGGTGAAGCACTTTTCGATACAAGTCACTCGAATTGAACGGGGAAGACAGAAAAGACAGCTGATGATCCAGAGCCAGGAGACCTACCTTGCATGTGTCACCAAACCCTTCGCGGAAAGGAGTGGTGTACGATAATTCAGGAAATGGGCAAACATCGGTTTGCTCCAGCAGGCCCCGCAGGGGCCTCGTGGCTGTGCGTCTTCCTTCAGAGGAAGCCCAGGCCAGCTTTCCTGAGTGTACGTACATGCGTATCTCATCCGTGATCAGGATGGGATTTTTTTGTTTTTATTATCGTAAAATGATGGACCCAATCGGGATATTTGAAATAACAAGTGATGCTGAATACAGGTGAGCTATTGGATCGGAGCTGTATCCGAAGAGGATGAAATGCAGTTCATATTGGAATATTGGGCATCGGCTGGCTGGAGATGCGGGTAGATGAGTTTTGGCATGTGCAGATCGATCGGCATGTGACATGAACAGCAAGACAAGTGGAATGAGGGAGGAAGTAGTATGCAAAAGCAAGGCAAGCTGCTCATCATCGGGTTTGGTCCGGGTGCGATGGAGCATATTACGAAGCGTGCACTGGATGCATTGCAGGAAAGCGAGATCATCATTGGATATAACACGTATGTTGATCTGATTCGGCCTTTGCTGAATGGACAAGCTATCGTGCGTACAGGCATGACGGAGGAGGTCAGCCGAGCGCAGGAGGCAGTCAAGCAGGCTGAGGCAGGTCATATCGTAGCGGTTATCTCCAGTGGAGATGCAGGGGTATACGGTATGGCCGGGCTGGTGTATGAAGTGCTGATCGAGCAGGGCTGGACACCGGATGCAGGGGTGGCTGTCGAGGTGATTCCCGGTGTATCTGCGATCCAGTCTTGTGCTTCCTTGCTTGGTGCGCCCGTCATGCATGATGCGTGTACGATCAGCCTTAGCGATCATCTGACACCATGGGAGACGATTATTCGCCGGGTTGAAGCAGCCGCTGCGGCTGATTTTGTCATTGCTTTGTACAATCCTCGGAGTGGACGGCGTACACGCCAGATTGTAGAGACACAGGAGATGCTGCTGCGTTATCGTGATCCGAAGACACCTGTTGGTCTGGTCAAAAGTGCATACCGCGAGCGTCAGGACGTGGTCATGACCACGCTGGAGGATATGCTGAATCACGATATCGGCATGCTGACCACCGTGATTATCGGCAATTCCTCCACCATGATGTACGAAGGCATCATGGTCACCCCGCGCGGATATCAGCGGAAATATACGCTGAACTCCGCGGAACAGCCGCTCAGACCACATGAGCGGCTGCGCACCGAAGCCGAGCCATGGTCGCTCGGCGCTCGGGAAGCCCGCGCTGCCGCCTCCGGCGAGGCAGCGGGCGATGACGCGGCGCGCCCTGCGCAAGCCGCGCCACCGGCGGAGCCAGCCCTGCGCGGCGCCAGCGCCGGAGCGGGCACGGCTCCGCAAGGGCCGCCGCCCGCAGGCGCATGGGCGGCCGCCACGCCTGCGGCAAGCCCGGCGAGCGCTGCCGCTGGCACCGCCGTGCTTGCCGCAGAGCGGCCCGCGTCCGCGGCGGCGGAGGCCGCACCGCGCGCAGCCGCTGTGGCGCCACGCGCCGGCGCAGCGGAGCTCGCCGCCGAGGCGCTGACGCGGCTCGCGGCAGGCGGCGCGCTCGCGGGCGAAGCGGCAAGCCGCTGGCTGGACGCAGCTGCGTCGGGCCCGGCAGCCGCAGGCGCGCAAAGCGCCAGCGGCGCTGCGGCGGTTGGCACCGCAGCTCGGCCCGTGCCGGGGCGCAAGGCGCCGCTCTTTGAGATCGGCGTGTCGCCCGGCGTGGGCAACAAAAAATTCACCGCCGTCCAGATGGCCCTGCTGGCGCAGTGTGCAAGTGAGGACGGCGAGCTGGAGTATACACCAGAGCACCAGATTATTTTGCGGGTGCCGACATTTGAGCCGGACACGCTCGTGGAGCAGCTGCGTGCCGCGAACTTTATCGTGGTGCCGATCGGTGATGTCATCAAGGTCAAGGCCTGTGACTTCTGCAACCTGGAGAAGGACGATGCTGTACCGATGGCTAATCATCTGCAGGAAGTCATTGGCGGTTTATCCGCTCCCAAGGAAACCAGTGTAGCGCTGAACGGCTGCGGCATGGCTTGTTACGGGGCGGTGCTGGAGGACATCGGCATCGTCTACCGCAAAGGCGCGTACGATCTGTTCCTTGGCGGCAAAAAGTTCGGGCGCAACGCGCACCCGGCTCAGCCCGTAGCAGAAGGAATTCCCGGAGACGAGATTGGCGGCATCGTAGAACGTATTGTGGCGGAGTACAAAGAAAAGGGCCATCCGAACGAGCGTTTCCACAAGTTTTTCAAACGGGTCGGTGTCATTCAGGGCTTCCGTCACGTCGATGCACCAGTCACAGTGGAAGTTAACCCGGTATGCGGTGACTGATGTAGTAAATGATGTGATAACTAAGAGAACTAGGATACTGGATAGAAGATAGAAGGTAGAGAGATGTGAAGACAGAAAGACAGGAGATAGAAGAACAGGATGATATGAGATAGAGGACACCGTTGTTCGATCACTGTCTAGGAAAATAGAAGATAAAGGTCAATCAAGGGTTAGGGAGATAGGAAGCTGGAGGATACGATCTCAATCACCGGCTAGGAAGATAAGGAAGTTGGATGATACTGTTCGATCACCGACGCAGCCGAGTTTTATTTAGACCGGAACGCGTCCCGAAGCGCTAACGATTCCTAGGAGCCTTATATCGCGGAAAAAGGCCTTTTTGAAAATGTAACGAATCGTAGGAACGCTATTTCATTAAAAACCGCCTAAAGTTGGGGTAAAAGGCATCATTTTGGTGAAATAACGTCTCCTGAGATCGTTAGAATTCCTGCGGGGGGAAATTGGTGCAAATAACGTCATCTGGAATCGTTAGCGCGGAGTTGTGAGCGTAGTGGTTTGAAGTAAGTGAGATGGTTAACGGCTAGCGCGAGAGATACGGTGTTCCTGGATGATCTAGTAGTGGTAAAAGCCAACTAGAATTCTAGTGAAAACTCAGTAGAATCCCGGTAGAAACTCCAAAAGCCTGATTAAAACCAGTAGAAAACCAGAAAATCCCAGTAGAAACGCAGCGAGCACTCGGTAGTAGATCGTAAAAGCTTAGTGCAGGTAATCACAAGTGTCGTAGACAACCGCGGAGAAGACTTACGTTTCCCCATAAGTGAAAGCGCAATAAAGCTCAATAAAAGCTCAGTAAGAACTCAGTAAAAGCTTAGTAAAAACTCGGTGGTAGCTCTATGGAATCTCAATAGAATCTAAATATAATCTCAATAGAAGCTAAATTGAAACTCATAAGAAGCTCGTTACTAGCTCAGTATTAGCTCAGTATTAGCTCAGTATTAGCTCAGTATTAGCTCAGTAGAAACTTGGTAATTAACCTAATATGGGTCACTTGATATATGTCTTAATAGATGCTCCTCCTTGGAACCGGGTGAAGAGCCTTACGAATATATGGAATTGAAATCGGACTTGAGAAATCTGATCTGCGGATCGGGCAGAGGAGGAAATAAGAAGATGGATGCAATTTTGTTGGTGGGACACGGGAGTCGTGATCCTGAGGGGAATCGGGAGTTAAAGGAGTTTGCACGTGAGGTTGCTGAACAAGCGCCAGAGAATACACTGGTGGAGACCTGTTTTCTGGAATTAACCAGACCGAGTATTGCTGACGGTGTGACCGCTTGTGTGGATAGAGGAGCGACACGTGTTGTGCTGGTACCGATTATTTTGTTTGCAGCCGGTCATGCCAAGATTGATATTCCGAATGCGATTGACCGTGCCAAAGCACGTTATCCGCAGGTACAGTTTATATATGGTCGTCCGATTGGTGTGCATGAAAAAGTCGTGCAGATCATGCAAACCCGTCTGCAAGAAGCGCAGCCTGTGCGGATTGAAGCTCACCGTGAAGGGGGAAGCGCGACAGCCGTTGCTGCCCCTCCCGCTCCCGTAAACGTAACGGATGAGGAAACTGCCGTGCTTGTGCTTGGGCGGGGAAGCAGTGACCCGGATGCCAACAGTGACTTTTTCAAAATGACCCGCATGCTGTGGGAGAAGCTGCCGTACAGATGGGCGGAAAGCAGCTTTATCGGGGTAACCCAGCCCTCCTTCCCGGAAGGCTTGGAGCGTTGTCTCCTGCTGGGTGCGAAAAAAATCATCATCATGCCGTATTTCCTCTTTACCGGTGTGCTGATTAAACGCATTGATGAGATGACGGCTGAATTTGCAGCAGCGCATCCTGACGTCCAGGTTGAAATCGGCGGATATTTCGGTTTCCATCCGAAGCTGGTCGAGCTGGTGCTGGAGCGTGCGCATGAGGGATTATACGGCCGGGTGACAGCAAACTGTGACAACTGCCAATTCAGACTTGAAGCAGCCAAACTTCATCATCATCACCATGACCATGACCACGGGCATGACCATGATCACGACCACCATCATGGGCACGACCATGATCATGACCATCATCACCATCACGACCATCAACAGCAGCACAACCATCATGACGATCACCATGACCATCACCACGATAATCACAGCCACAGCCATGGACATGACCACCACGAGCACGGGCATGTCCACAGCCATGACGGGAAAGCGCATCACGATCACGGTGACTCAGGAGCGGAACACATACACTCGCACCAGGAACATCACGAACAACAGCATGACCATGATCACGCTGCAAAGACTGCTGTTCACCGCACAGCTGACTTCCATCATGACCATGATGAAGAACTGCACCTTGAGCATCCACAGCATGAAGGAAACCGGAGCAGCAGGCAGCTTGAGGCAGAGCACGCAGCAGCAAAAGCACAACTTGACGCACACTCCGCTCAGGCACAGGTGGCATCATCTTCAGAGCAGGTGAAGCGCTCATGATCCTTATGCTGTGTGGCACCAGCGATGCACGCGAGCTCGCGATTCGAATTCAGCAGCAAGGTCATAACGTGCTGACTTCCGTTGTAACCGAAAGCGCAGCTCAAAGTCTGACAGAAGCCGGTCTCCCAGTTCGTACGGGCCGTCTGACAGTAGAGGCAATGATCGGGCTGATTCGTGAAAAAAACAGTCCTGTCCTTGTGGATGCAAGCCATCCTTTTGCCGAGGAAGCCCATGCGAATGCCATGGAAGCCGCGAAGCAGGCGGGCATCCCTTACATTCGTTATGAACGTACCGGGCTTGCTTACGATGACCATGCACTGCTGCATGTGGTGTCATCTTACGATGAAGCGGCGCTCAAAGCGAAAGAGCTTAAAGGCTCTGTCATGCTGACGACAGGCAGCAAAACCTTGCAAATCTTCACCAAGCACCTGCTCGGTGATCCGGGTATACGCCTTGTTGCACGCATGCTCCCCCGTCTCGACAATATGGAGAAATGCGGTGAGCTGGGCGTGGAGCAACGCAATATTATTGCGATGCAGGGACCTTTTTCCCGAGAAATGAACGAGGCCCTTTACAAGCATTATGCAACGACCGTGATGGTCACCAAGGAAAGCGGCAAAACCGGAGCAGTAGACGAGAAAATCCAGTCTGCGCTGGAGCTGGGCATTCATGTTGTGCTGATCTCACGTCCGGAGGCGGAGTTTGGCACGGTGTTTGATCATTTTGACGGTGTGTTGCACGAGCTGAGCGGAATTTTAGGGGAGTAGTTCTTTGCCTGATAGGCCTAATTTGAATAGTTCAGCTTTGAAGGATCGGTTATGAAAGCGAAGCATTTCCTGTAAGCCTTCTCCAAGAAAGCTACATTGGAAGCATACGCTGATCACTGAAGTGCAAGGGATTCACGAGCCAATCGTGATTGAAGAATAGAACAGCATCTATACGATGATGATGTTTGTGCAAATAAATATGATACAGGGAATGGTGTGAGTACATGGATTTCAAAACGGAGTTTAAACCACTGACGGTGCAGCCGCAGGAGATCGAGGGCAAAAGCTTTGAAATGATTACCGAGGAATTGGGGGAGCATCCCTTCACGGAGGAGCAGTATCCAGTTGTACAGCGTGTTATTCACGCTTCAGCGGATTTTGAACTGGGACGCAGTATGGTGTTTCACCCTGATGCCATCCAGGCAGGAATTGCAGCGCTGCGTGCAGGCCAATCGGTCATTGCTGATGTGCAGATGATTCAGGCGGGAGTGAGCAAGGATCGTATTCGTGGATTTGGCGGTGATGTGCATGTGCATATTTCCGACCCGGACGTGATGGAGGAGGCCAAACGTCTCAATACCACCCGTGCCATCATCTCGACGCGCAAAGCAACCCAAATGTATGAGGGCGGCATCTACGCTATCGGTAACGCACCAACTGCGCTGCTGGAGTTAATTCGTCTTGTAAAAGAGGGCGAGGCCAAGCCGGGTCTGATCATCGGCATGCCGGTAGGTTTTGTATCCGCCGCCGAGTCCAAGGACGAGCTGCGCAAGCTGGACATTCCGTTTATCACCAACATCGGCCGCAAAGGCGGCAGCACCATCGTTGTGGCTGCTCTTAACGCCATTTCGCTTATGGCTGTGAAGGCATAGATCGGCGGGAGTACTCAGGCTGTCCTCATTGTAGAAGTCGAAGGTCGGAGCAAAGCGATGTCCGCATCTGTTAGTACCACTTCTTCCAGTCCAGCAACTTTTAACGATTCCCAGCGACCTTATTTGAGGTGAAATCGCCTATTTCAAAATCTAACGAATCTGAGGAACGCTATTTGGCTGAAAAACGCCCCAAAGCACTGCAAACCATACCTTTTTGGAGAAATAGCGTCTCCTGAAATCGTTAGAATTACAGCGAGGGAAAATTAGTCTAAATAACGTCATCTGGGATCGTTAGCGCGTAGGCGTGAGAGTAGTGTGTGCTAAGTAAATGAGATGCTTAGCGTGGGCCACCAGTGAACGGGATTCTAGCTAGAACGTGTGATGCGGCACGGTGAGGGGAGTCTAGCTCAGCAACTTTTAACGATTCCCAGCGACCTTATTTGAGGTGAAATCGCCTATTTCAAAATCTAACGAATCTAAGGAACGCTATTTGGCTGAAAAAAGCCCCAAAGCACTGCAAACCGCACCTTTTTGGTGAAATAGCGTCTCCTGAGATCGTTAGAATTTCAGCGAGGGAAAATTAGTCTAAATAACGTCATCTGGGATCGTTAGCGCGTAGGCGTGAGAGTAGTGTGTGCTAAGTAAATGAGATGCTTAGTGTGCGGGCCACCAGTGAACGGGATTCTAGCTAGAACTTGTGATGCGGTACGGTGAGGGGAGTCTAGCTCAGCAACTTCTAACGATCACCATGAAGCTTATTTTGCGTAAAATCAGCCTTTTGAAATTCTAACGAATCTAAGGAACGCTATTTGGCTGAAAAAAGCCCCAAAGCACTGCAAACCGCACCTTTTTGGAGAAATAGCGTCTCCTGAAATCGTTAGAATTACAGCGAGGGAAAATTAGTCTAAATAACGTCATCTGGGATCGTTAGCGCGTAGGCGTGGGAGTAGTGTGTGTTAACCAACCAACAATTGACGCAAGATCAACCAAAAAAACTAGAAAAAAGAAGGACGGGAGGTTCAAAGCTATGGAAAAGAAACGCATGAAAAGCGGAGAAGCACCAGACCCGGATAAACCGATGCGTTCCGGCTTTACGACGGGGGCGTGTGCTACGGCGGTTGCCAAAGGCGCGACGCAGCTCCTGTTAACGGGACATATCCCTGCGCAAGCCGTGGTTTCCTTGCCTGCCGGCTTTGACCACTCGTTCGAGCTGAGCGAGCAGGGGCTAATGACGGACGGCACGGCAACCTGTGCCACGATCAAGGACGCCGGGGATGACCCGGACGCCACCCATCTGGCGAAGATCATCGCGCATGTGTCCTGGCGGGACGAGCCTGGAGTGGAGCTGGATGGCGGCATCGGTGTGGGCCGTGTTACCAAGCCCGGTCTGCCCGTGCCCGTAGGCGAAGCAGCGATTAATCCCGTACCGCGGCGTATGATCACCGAAGCTGTGACTCAGGTACTCGCGGAATATGGCGCAGCCAGAGGTGTAAGAGTAGTGATCAGCGTGCCGGACGGCGAAGAGATTGCGAAGAAAACGCTCAATGCGCGGCTTGGCATTCTTGGCGGCATTTCCATTTTAGGCACCCGCGGCGTGGTGGTTCCGTTCTCTACTTCAGCGTACAAAGCCAGTGTGGTGCAGGCCATCTCCGTCGCGCAGGCTTCCGGCTGTGAGCATATTGTGCTGACAACAGGCGGCAGCAGTGAGAAGTATGCAATGAAAATGATGCCCGAACTGCCGGAGGAAGCCTTTATTCAGATGGGCGACTTTGTCGGCTTTGCGATCAAACATGGGAAACGGCTGGGCATGAAACGCATCAGTCTGGTTGGCATGCCGGGCAAATTTGCCAAAGTGGCTCAAGGGGTCATGATGGTGCACTCCAAGAGTGCGCCGGTGGATTTTGGATTTCTTGCGTCCGTGGCTCGCGAGACCGGGGCCGGAGATGAACTGGCGCAAGCGATCGAGGAAGCCAACACGGCGACTCAGGTGGCGGATATGATGACCGAAGCGGGATATTTGCCTTATTTTGAAAAGTTATGCTTATACGCCTGCCGGCATTGTCTGGAACATGCGGGCGGCGGCGTAACGGTGGAAGTGGTGCTGGTCACCATGAAAGGAATGGAACTGGGGAGGGCGGAAATCAGTGAACTTGAACACAACAACTGGAGCAAAGAATCGTAACATCCGTATCATTGGCGTAGGCGAAGAAGGCGCAGCGGGGCTGACAGCGGAGAGCCTGAATCTCATTCAGGAGGCTGATGTACTTGTAGGCGGCGAACGTCTGCTGCAATTTTTCCCGGCGTTTGCGGGAGAGAAGATTGTGATCAAGAGCAGCTTAAACGATCTCGTTGTGAAAATAAAAGCGTTGCAGGACACGCACAACATCGTTGTGCTCGCCTCGGGAGACCCGCTGTTTTACGGCATCGCCGGTTATTTCGCGCGCAAGCTTGGCCCGGATCAGCTGGATATCCGGCCTAATCTCAGCTCGCTGCAGCTGGCCTTTGCCAAGCTTGGCGAGAGCTGGCACGACGCCGTGCTCGAAAGCGTGCACGGTCGCCCGCTCAAAGGCCTCGCCCAGCGCATCGATGGCAAAGCCAAAGTGGCGCTGCTCACGGACGAGCATAACAGCCCCGCTGCGATCGGGGCGTATCTGCAACAGTTCGGCATGAACGAATATGATGCCTATGTTGCAGAGAACCTGGGCGCGGCAGATGAGCGTGCCCGCCACTACACCCTGGACGAGCTGGCAGCAGCTGAGTGCAGCCCGCTGAACGTCGTCATTTTGCTTCGCCGCAAGGATGCACCGGCGCCGCGCAAAGGCTTCGGGTTTGCAGATGAGGAATTCCATCAGCGCAAACCCGAAAAAGGCCTCATCACCAAGCGTGAGGTCCGCGCGTTCAGCTTGTCCGAGCTGAAACTGGGCGAGGACAGCATCGTGTGGGATATCGGCGCAGGTTCAGGCTCGGTGGCGGTGGAGTGCACGCGGCTGGCGCCGCGGGGCCAGGTCTTCGCCATCGAAAAAAACGAGGGTGACCTCGTTAATATCGAGGCCAACCGTGTCAAATTCCGGACCGATTTCACCGTCCTGCATGCCAAAGCGCCAGCGGGGCTGGACGAACTGCCCGATCCGGATGCGGTGTTCATTGGCGGCAGCGGCGGCGAGCTCGCGCAGCTGATCGCCCTGTGTGCGTCCCGGCTGCGCCCCGAGGGACGCATCGTGGTCAATGCAGCGACCATCGAAACGCTGCATGACAGCATGAAGGCGATGCGCGATGCGGGCATGGACGCCTCCGTGACCTTGCTGCAGACGGCGCGGAGCAAGCCGATCCTGAACATGACCCGTTTTGACGGACTGAACCCGATCTACGTGATTACAGGCCAATATATTGCAGCAGACGAAGCGGAAGCTGTGAACGGAGCAGAATAGTTTTTTGGCAAGGAACCAAAGGGGGAGAGCAGCATTAGCACAACAACAGGAAACATCACAAGTGATACGTCAGGTAGTGTAGCAGCACATGGCTCTGCGGCCGCAAGCGAAACTGCGAGCGGTGCGGCAGGCATCACAGGAATGAATTCGGAAGGTCGCGCAGCGTCAGAACTGCGCGCGACTGAACCATCAGAAGGCAAAACGGTTGGCACACTGTATGGTGTAGGCGTTGGGCCGGGAGACCCGGAGCTGATTACCGTCAAAGCATACCGAATGATTCGAGAGTGCCCGGTGGTCGCCTACCCGAAGAAGCGCAAAGGCGGCAAATCTTACGCCCATGAGATCGTGGAACTATATGTGAATCCAGACGAGAAAGAGATGCTGGGTCTGATCTTTCCGATGACCAAAGACCCCGTCGTGCTGGAGCGGGAGTGGGGCAAAACTGTGGAAGCGTGCTGGGAAGCGCTGAAGCAAGGCAAGGATGTCGCTTTTGTGACGGAAGGTGATCCGAACCTGTACAGCACGTTTATTCACCTTGCACGTCTGATGCGTGAACTGCATCCTGAAGTACCAATCAGCTCGATCCCTGGCATTTCCTCCGTCCTTGGTGCGGCAGCAGCGCTGGATATTCATCTGGCAGATGGCGATGAGCAAGTTGGCATTATTCCTGCTACAGCGGATAAAGAAGCCATGCGGCAGGCGATTGAGCATCACGATACGATTGTGTTTATTAAAGTGGCAAAAGTGCTCGATCCGATGCTGGAGCTGCTGGACGAGATGGGACTGGGCGGTAAAGCATCGGTGGTCACCAAAGTCACTTCCCCTTATGAATTGGTCTGGCGTGACGCCCGTGAACTGAAAGGGCAGGAGCTGGAATATTTGAGCCTGATGGTGGTGAGCAAATGAAAACATTAGAGCCGAAAGTTTATATTGTCGGTGCGGGTCCGGGAGACCCCGAGCTGATTACGGTAAAGGGTTCGAATATTTTGAAAAATGCCGATCTCGTTCTTTACACGGATTCGCTTGTGAATGATGAATTGATTGCGACAGCCAAGCCTGAAGCCGAGGTGCTGCAAAGCTCCGGCATGGATTTGGAGCAGCAGGTCGAGCTGATGTGCGCCGCAGTCCGGGCAGGACGCAGTGTGGCTCGTGTACATACGGGTGATCCGGCAATGTATGGTGCGATTCTGGAACAAATGGTGCTGCTCAAGCAGCAGGGCGTGCAATATGAGATCATTCCGGGTGTTAGCTCTGTGTTTGCTTCAGCGGCGGCGTTAGGTGCGGAACTCACGGTGCCAGAACTTACGCAGACGGTCATCCTGACGCGTGCGGAAGGACGTACGCCTGTGCCTGAACGGGAAAAGCTGCGTGATCTGGCATCCCACCACTGTACGGTAGCGCTCTTCCTGAGTGCAACATTGGCTAAGAAGGTCGTGGTGGAATTCCTCGCCGCAGGCTGGAGCGAAGATACACCGGTCGCGGTGGTGCAGCGCGCAACTTGGCCGGATCAGAAAATTGTGCGCACCACGCTGGCTAACCTGGCTGCGGATCTGCGTGCCGCAGGCATTACGATGCATGCGATGATTCTGGCAGGCTGGGCGCTTGATCCTGATCTGGTCAACCGGGATGCCCACCGCTCGAAGCTCTACGATAAATCCTTCACCCACGGCTACCGCAAAGGAGTGAAGTCCTGTGAGTAATCCATTTGCTGCCGTAGCCATTACCAAGCATGGTGTGGAGATGGTGCGTAATCTGGAAGGACAGTTTCAGGGCACGGACGTTTATTATATGAGCAAATTTGCGCGTGGGGATGAAGAGCAGCTGGGATACACGTTGTTCGAAGGTTCGGTGAAACTGATCCTGCCGGATTTGTTCAAACGATATAACGGTATCATTCTGTTTATCTCTCTTGGTGCCGTAGTACGCATGATTGCTCCGCTGCTGGTGGACAAAAAGGTCGACCCTGCCGTTCTGGTCATTGATGACCGCGGCGAGAACGTCATTAGCGTGCTGTCCGGGCACCTTGGCGGTGCCAATGAATTGACTCGTCAAGTGGCGGAAGTGCTTGGTGCGCGTGCAGTCATCACGACAGCTTCGGACGTGCAGGGCACGATTCCGGTCGATATGTTCGGACGTGAACTTGGCTGGATCGTGGACAGCTTTGATAAAGCAACCCCGGTGAGTGCGGCGGTGGTCAACGAAGAGCCGGTTGCGCTCATTCAGGAGACAGGTGAACGCAGCTGGTGGCGTTACAACAAACCTGTGCCCGACCATATCCGGGTTTTCCACAGCATGCAGGAGGCTGAAACATTCGCGTTTAATGCTGCCTTGGTGGTCAGCGACCGTCTGCTTACGGCTGCGGAAGAGGAACGTTTTCTGGCGAACGGTGTGCTGTATCGTCCGAAAAGTCTTGTGCTCGGCATGGGCTGCAATCGCGGCACTGCGCTGGAAGAGCTGGAGCAGGAAGTTTTGGCGACACTGGAAGAGCTGTCCCTGTCTGTGAAGAGTGTGCGCAACATTGCCACGATTGATCTGAAAAAGGATGAAACAGGCCTGCTCGCCCTATGTGCCAAATACGGCTGGCAACTCGTAACCTATACACCTGCGGAGTTGAATACAGTCACTTTGCCGAATCCATCGGAAACGGTGTTTAAATATACTGGAGCTTATGGCGTGAGCGAACCTGCTGCGCTGCTTTCTTCAGGGGCTGACCACTGGCTGCTCGAAAAGAAAAAAAGCGGCAACCTGACCATTTCCGTAACAAGGGTAGCATTTAACTAAGCAGGGTTAGCGGCGGGGTGTGCACCCATCCGTATGTCTTGGGGAACCTCGGCAGGCGGTGCAGACAACGAATATGCTTTGGGCTTAACAGGCTTTTACAGGCTGGTGTTACCGAACGTAGATTGTACCTTGATGCTCCAGTTCTAACGATCCCCAGAGACCTTATTTCGTGAAAAAAGCACACGTTTCAATTCTAACGATTCTGAGCAACGCTATTTGGGACGAAAAGCCCCAATTAAGGCTATTTACGCCCTGAAATGTTCATATAACGTCACTAGGAATCGTTAGAATTTTGTTTACCCCATTTTGCTCCAAATAGCGTCATCTGAGATCGTTAGAGCGTGCACCTTAAAAAATGTTACCAAACCCACTCATGTAAATGACCGTCCCAGGCCGTTGGAACCGATATGGGATGGTCTATTTGTTATATTCGGATCAAAGGCGGGATTCATGATGAACACTAAAACTACTTTATCCAACAATGAAGGAAGTGCAGTGGTATCCAACAATCAAGGAAGTGCAGTGGTACCCAACAATGAAGACAGAGAAGTGGTACCCGTAAAACAAAAGGGTGCAATGTTACCCAATAATCACGTTGGGGAAGGGGTATCCAGTAGTCAAGTCGGAGCAATGGTATCCAGTAATCAAGCCGAGGCAATGACATCCAACCACGAGGCCGTCAACACGACATTCAACAATCCTGCTGTCACTGCAGCAGCCAACAATCAGACTGTCACAACAGCATCTGGTAACCAAGCTGTGACAGCGGTATCCGGCAGTCAGGCCGTTACCACAACATGCAATACCCAAGCCGAGAGGAATATCTCTCGTAATGAGAACATGCCAGCAACATTTACGAACGAAGCAGCAGGTACGACAGCTTCCGATCGCCAAGCCGCACCTCGGCTAATCATTGCGGGTACGGGCAGTGGTGCCGGGAAAACAACGGTTACGCTCGGCCTGATGAAGGCACTTGCTCAGCGCGGATTGAGCGTACAAGGCTTCAAGTGTGGCCCGGATTATATTGATCCGACCTATCATACGGCAGTGACAGGCCGAGCTTCACGTAATCTGGACGCCTGGATGACCTCGCCAGACTATGTGCGGGAGACGTTTGCACGAGCATCTGCGGGACATGATATTTCGATTATTGAAGGTGTGATGGGACTTTACGATGGCAAGGACCCGCTCAGCAACACAGGCTCTACAGCGGAGATTGCCATGGTCACGCAGACCCCTGTAATTCTGGTAGTGGATGTGCGAAGTATGGCGCGCAGTGCAGCGGCCATCGTGCTGGGCTTCCAGCAGCTGGAGCCCGAGCTGCATATCGCGGGTGTTATTGTAAACCGTTGCGGGAGTGCAGGACATTATACGATTGTCAAAAAAGCCATTGAGCAAATGTGCGGCATTCCGGTCGTGGGTTGGCTGAAACGTGATGAGGACATGTCCATCCCGGAGAGACATCTCGGACTGGTGCCTGCAATTGAACGCGGTGAACTGGAGCCTTTGTTCCAGCGGGCGGCCGATGTGCTACTGGAAGGCACGGATCTGGATCTGCTGCTGGAGCTGGCAGCAAGTGCTCCACCACTCCAGTGTTCAGAAAGACGCGAGTATGGTGCAAACCGCTCAAAGACAGCTGGGACAACTAATGGAGATCATACAGCGCATGCTGCGAGCACGTATGATGTGAGCCTCGTCGATACGGACAACAGTGCCGCTCACGCCAGTGACACAACGAGTTCAGGCAGTTCAGATCAAACAGTTCAGAGCTGTGACGAGGCAAGTTCATTTAGCACAAATGCCACTGCTCACAGCAGCGGCATACTCAACCTGGCTGGTGCTGGTGACGAAGTTCACATCAGAAGTAAAATTAGCGGAGAAGACGTTGTTCATGCGAACCATGTTGAGGCTGCTTCTCAATCCATCGCTTTGAATGTCGAATCAGACACGTACCAGCCTGTTATCGCTGTAGCGCGGGACGCGGCATTTAACTTCTATTATCCCGATAATCTGGAGCTGCTGGAAGCGGCGGGAGCCCGACTGCAGTATTTCAGTCCGCTGGCGGGTGAGAGCATACCGGCTGAAGCAGACAGTATATACCTTGGGGGTGGTTTTCCCGAGGAGTTTGCGGCAGTGATTGCCGGAAACGAACGTTTTCTGGAAGGGCTGCGTGAAGCAGTCCGTTCAGGAATGCCGCTGTTTGCGGAGTGCGGCGGCTATATGGTGCTTGGTGAAACGCTAACGGACCGTGAAGGCGTAACCTATACCATGGCAGGCATTATTCCTGCACAGGTGCAGATGCAGAAGAAGCGAGCTGCGCTGGGGTACCGGGAGGCGAGTGCGGTTCAGGATTCCTTTTTGCTGAAACAGGGGGAAGTGCTTCGAGGACATGAGTTCCATTATTCGACGATGACCTATCGTGCAGATGACGAGATTCCTTACGCATATGAGACAAAGGGACTGCGTGGGTTAAAGCAGGAGGGTTACGCAGTAGGCAGTGTTGTTGCAGGTTATACCCATATTCATCTTGGCTCGTATCCGGCAGCGGCACAGCGCTGGGTGCATCACTGCCAGGAATATCGCAAGCAGCGGACGCTATAGTCACCTGATCGAGAATTGCTATGATACGATGATCCATCTTCTCATTCATGTATCTTATTTTTAGTTTGCTCAGCTCAAAGATTAATTCGGCTTGTTTGTCCTTGTTTATTCTTATTGCTTCTGTACTCGTAATGCTGCTGTAATTGCGTGCATGGGTAAGGATTCTCCCCTTTAGCTCGAGTTTCGACAAGGGACGTATGGCGTATGCATCCTGCGCTGCATTCCTGAGACTTTGGTCGTGAAGTTGGCTTGCTGCTTGTGGGATTAGAGGTTTTTGGTTTAGCATGTGGAATGTGTTAGGGATGGATGGAGTATCTGGTGAAGGAGGGACATTGTTCCTCACAGAAACGGTGAGCTGGATACCGGCCATCTGGATATGCTGATCCATAATGCGGCTATACTAGGAAGTATTACCGATCATATCCGCGGACCGCTTAACATAGCAGAGATGGCAGAGGTATTTAACGTCAATACCTTGGGTTCTTTGCGTGTCACACAAGCGATGCTGCCCCTCCTTCTTCAAGGCCAGACCAAGCTGATCGTCGATATTTCCTCCGAGGCAGGCAGTATTAAGCAGTGCAGCCGGGATGGCTGGTTTGCCTATTGCGTGTCGAAGGCGGCTTTGAATATGCAGGCACGTTTGATACACAATAGACTGAAGCAAGAGGGCGGACAAGTGATACTGGTGCATCCGGGCTGGGTACAGAGTTATATGAGGGGCAAACTGGATGCTTCCGCTGATCTGACACCTGGTGCGTCAGAACAGCATATTGCAGCACGGATCGACCCATGAACAATTCAAGGGAGAACAGCCCGCATATGTAGATTACAGAGGGGAAAGGCTGCCCTGGTAGTGGTTCTTCTACGTGTGCTTTACGGATAGATTACCGATGGTGCTGATGAAGAAGAGTTCAGACGAGCCGGGACGACATGAAAGGAGATGATGATGATGGATCATCGCAAAAAGGCATTATTAATAGGGGATTATACTCATCCAGACTGGCATCCGCTGCAAGGGGTAGATGCGGAGATCAGCCGGATTTTTCAGGATACAATTACAGTTCAGTGCAGTGAGAACCGCAACATGCTTCTGCTTGAAAATATTTCCGGGTTTGATGTGTGTATTTCATACATGGACGATTGGAGAGGGAAAGTCTCCCCTCAGCAGACAGCAGGGCTGTTATCCTATGTGAGCAACGGGGGTGGGCTGGTTATTTTACATAACGGAATTTCGCTCCAGAATCGTTATGAATTAAAGCAGATGATTGGTGCCAAGTTTCTGCATCATCCGCCTTACGCACCGCTGGAGTTTACGGTGACAGCGGAGAGTCATCCGGTCACGGAGGGCATATCCGATTTCACAATGGAAGAAGAGCCGTACGAGTTTGAATTTGGCTCCTTTGCCGAAACGAAAATTTTGCTGGAGTATCAGTCCAAAGAAGGTCCAAAGCCGGCAGCCTGGGCTCATAAATATGGGCTTGGTCGAATCGTATATTTAATGCCAGGACATTCTGTTCCATCCTTTTCCAATGAAATGTATCGTCGATTGGTACTGCAGGCAGGCAAATGGGCAGCACGGTACGTGTAATCGCGGTCTCCTTTTTGCATGCAGGGGTTGAAAAGGTATAATATATAAACAACAAAGAGGAGGATGAATAAGATGAGCGATTTGTTCAAGAAGGCGTTCTCGTTAGGTCTTGGTCTTACCGTAGTCAGCAAGGAAAAAATCGAAAAAGCCGTGGATGATTTGGTTAAACGAGGAGAGCTTGCGCCTGGTGAATCCAAAGCCTTTATTGAACGGTTGATGGAGCGCGGAGATGAAGAACAGAGCCAGCTGAAACGTGTCATTCAGGAGCAGGTCAAACGTGTGCTTCAGGAAGCAGGCGTTGCATCGGAGAGTGATGTGACCAGTCTGGAGCAGCGCGTGGCTGTACTTGAGAAAAAGCTGGCTGAACTCGGTCACAGTCAGACCCCGCAGCTTCAAGGTAATGAAACCCCGGCTCCTTCCGAAGATTCACCTCCTCTCAAAGGGAACGAGATCGAATAGATGGCTGTGCGGATCAAACATGTCGGCAGATACCGGGAAATTGCCATGGCGCTGGTGCGTCATGGCTTCGGTTATATGGTCGAGGAGCTTGGATTATTCCAGCTGCTCGCACTGCCAAGACGATGGATGTCGCGTGAAGCGCAGCCGACCAAAACGCTGAGCGAGCGCATCAGGCTGGTGCTTCAGGAGCTGGGGCCAGCATTCGTCAAACTGGGGCAGCTTGCGAGTACAAGAGCAGATCTGCTGCCGGAGTCTGTTATTCATGAATTGGTAAAATTACAGGATCAGGTCCCGCCGTTCTCTTCAGAGACGGCAAGGGGTATTTTGGAACAGGAATTGGATACACCGCTGGAGGAGATCTTTTCCCGGTTCGAGGATACCCCGGTGGCAGCGGCCAGCATCGGTCAGGTGCATCTTGGCAAGCTTCGAAGCGGTGAGGCAGTAGCGATCAAAATTCAGCGACCGGGCATATCACGGATCGTACAGCGTGATCTGGATATTCTACGGGAACTGACCGCAATGGCGGAGAAGCGCTGGGATTGGGTGAAGCAATATCAGATTCCCCAGATGGTTGAAGAGTATGCGCAGGCACTGCTGGCGGAGCTGGATTACACGGTAGAGGGGCGTAACACGGAGAAGATTGCGCAGCAATATCTACAGGATAACAAGGTGAAAATTCCGGTCATTTACTGGGATCAGACATCTTCTCGCGTCATGACCATGGAATACATTGAAGGCATCAAGCTGAATGATCGGGAGCAGTTGATCCAGCGTGGTCATGATCTGAACAACATTGCACAGCGGCTAGTCGATGCGCTGCTGAATCAGATTTTTATGCATGGTTTCTTTCATGCCGACCCGCATCCAGGCAATCTGATGGTACTCAAGGACGGAAGCCTGGCTTTTATCGACTTCGGCATGGTGGGCAGTCTGAGCGAAGAGATGAGACAACATCTTGCTTCGCTCATTATCGGGCTGATGCGCAAGGACACCGACAGCATGATCCGGGCGATTGAGAAGCTTGGCATGATGCCGGATGATATGGATATACGCGGATTGCATGGTGACTTGGACAAGCTGCGCTCCAAGTATTATGATATTTCTTTTTCCAAAATCAGTGTAGGACAGGCGTTGAATGACCTGTTTGGCGTTGCGCAGAAGCATCGGGTGGTCATGCCAGCCGACATTCTGCTTATGGGCAAATCCTTGCTGACCGTGGAAGGGGTCGTCGAACATCTCGATCCGACCCTGAGCATTGTGGACATGGCAGAGCCATTCGGACGAAAACTGTTGAAGGAACGTTTTAGCGCAGGACGCATCAAAAATCGCTTGTTCCGCAGCGCGGCAGATATGGCGGAAAGTGTCATGGGTCTGCCTGGGCAATTGCGCCAGCTATCCTCCATTATTAGTAAAGGCAAGCTCAGGCTGGAGATCAGTGTGCCCGAGCTGGAGCTGCTTATGCGCAGACTGGATCAGATCAGTAATCGTTTGTCGTTCAGCATCGTGCTGCTTGCCTTCTGTATTATCATGGTTGGACTTATTATCGGCTCTTCAATCAGTCACCAGTCCACGATGCTGTGGGATATTCCGGTGATTGAGCTTGGTTTTCTCGTGGCGATCCTTATGGTGGCATTTCTGCTGTATTCGATATTTAAATCGGGCAGATTCTAGCCGGGCGTAGTATCGGTGGAGATGTGTGTGACAGAAGGCTAGATCGTTCATGTATACAGCAATAAGACACCGCAAGGACAATCTCTTGGAGAGGTTCCTTGCGTTTCTTTGTTTTTTAGGCGCTAAAGGGATCGCCATTGACCTCATATAGATACATAGGAATAAGACTATCGATATAATTGATATATAACGAAATAAAGAGATAATTATCGCAAAGCAGAGATAAGAGAAGGTGAGGAATTATTTTTGCCTATAAACGCATTCGTGCATACGGACGGATATGACTATAATAATAGGTCAGTAGAGGAACGGACCCGGTTTTTCTGAAAGAGGAAAACCACAGAACATCATTGGAGGAACAGGGGCAAACCAACATTCATTGAAGGGATAGAAGTGAATCAACAGTCACTAAGGGGACAGGGACGAGCCAATATTCATTAAGGAATAAGGTCAAACCCATATTCATTGATGTTACAAGCAGGAGCACAGCTGGACAGTATAACGGAAGTTGGTACAACCTGGAACGGCAATGGTATGGTAACTTTCAGCGAACATTATCGGAACGTAGAAATGGGTACCATGCTGCATGTACAGAGCGATACCCCCAACGTATGGAGCAACACCAAACAGTTAGCACGGTTGGCAGGATATATCGTAAACGGAGAAGCTGGATGAGTTCAAGGTTCTGTTATCGGAGTGCGAATATAACTATCGTTTGCTTGTATGATTTAGTGTTGTCAGGATAGCTGCCAATGGTGAGATAGATCGGGACAAGTGTGTGCGGATTGCGCAGATAATCCGTGTTTTTGTGTTGTTTATGTTGGTGGACTATCCGAGGTTCTGTCGTGTGATTGATCAGGTGTGTGCGGCTTCCGTTATTTTTCAGCTGGATCGCTCGTGCAAATACGAGATATACATTAGGAGGCAAGGCAACGACATATGAATACGTTAAAACAACAGTGGTTTGGTAATATCCGCGGAGATGTGCTCGCAGGAATTACGGTAGCGCTGGCGCTGATTCCGGAAGCCATAGCTTTCTCCATCATTGCAGGTGTAGATCCCATGGTAGGGTTATACGCATCGATTACGATTGCGATCGTCATTTCGATTGCGGGCGGCAGACCGGGCATGATCTCGGCAGCTACAGGAGCAATGGCGGTACTCATGGTAGGGCTCGTCAAGGATTATGGGGTGGAGTATCTCTTCGCCGCGACGATTTTGACGGGTGTCATACAGTTTATTTTAGGCATTTTTAAAGTAGGGAGATTCATCACGTTTGTGCCACATTCGGTCTTGACCGGGTTTGTGAATGCACTTGCGATTCTGATTTTTATGGCGCAGCTGACGCATTTTACCGGAGCAAACTGGATTATGTATGCGATGGTAGCGGGCACGCTGGCGATTATCTATATTTTGCCGCGTTTTTTCAAGGCCGTTCCGGCACCGCTCATTGCGATTATTGTTATGACGATTATTACGGTTGTTTTTCATCTGGATGTGAAAACGGTAGGCCAGATGGGGAATCTGACAAGCACCCTGCCAATGTTCCATCTGCCGAATATTGCGTGGACATGGGATACGCTGATGATTCTGCTGCCGTATTCGTTTACGATGGCGCTGGTCGGTTTGCTGGAGTCGCTGCTGACTGCAACCATTGTGGATGAGATGACGGAGACCAAGAGCAGCAAAAACCGTGAGGTACGCGGTCAAGGCATTGCAAATTTTGTGAACGGGCTGTTTGGCGGCATGGGCGGCTGTGCGATGATTGGTCAGTCGGTCATTAATGTGAAGTCAGGTGGACGCGGAAGATTGTCGACATTTACAGCTGGTGCGTTTTTGGCTATTTTGCTGTTACTGCTCAGCGGTGTGGTGAAGCAGGTGCCGATGGGAGCGCTCGTTGGGGTTATGTTTATGGTGTGTATTGGTACCTTTGACTGGAGCTCTGTTAAAAATATCGCCCGTGTGCCCCGTGCGGAAGCAATCGTCATGGTTGTTACTGTTGCGATCGTTGTCTACACGCATGATCTCTCCCTCGGGGTGCTGGTGGGTGTGGTGCTCAGCGTGCTGCATTTTGGCTGGAAGCAGACCAAAATTCGTGTGCAGGCCGAGGAAGAACAGGGCCAAAAGGTATACCGTGTGCATGGACCTTTCTTCTTCGGTTCTTCGTCCCATTTTGTGGATGAATTTAACGCAGAGGCTGATCCGCAGGAGATCACGATCGATTTTGGCGGTTCACATATCTGGGATAACACGGCGGTTGTCGCGATAGGCAAAGTCAAATTCAAATACGCCAAGCTGGGCAAAACCGTACATCTACGCGGCTTGAACGAAGAAAGCTCTCGCCTGCTGGAGCGCAGCGGATTTAAGGTTTCCGGTGCGGGTGTTGAAGGGCATGGCGTGTAAGTAATCTGATGCAGGTCAGGTTGACTCAGCAGCAAAAATGGTACGTTGCAGCTACAGTTGGGTGATATGCTCAGGTCGGGAACCAAACCAACAAGGTGGGCAAGGAAGCAAGCAGCGAAGTGACGAAGTGAACAAGTGGACAAGTGCCCGAGTAGGGGAGTAACTAACAATAGCAGTAGCTCGAGGTGGGAACAAAAGGGAAAATAATGCATTATATTCAAGTTCCTAAGTTTAGGGCAAACAAACAACTAAAACCGGGTATCAAAACTAAGTATCCAAGTGTCCGGGTGATGAACACACGAAGAATAACACTAGACCAAGTAAGAAAGTAACAATGTGTCAAAGTAACCAAATGCCCAAATGTTCAAGTTTCGAGCAAACAACAACTAACTGGGTATTAAAGTCTAAGTATTAAAGTAACCAGGTGCCAGAGTGTCGGACACACGAACAATAACAATTCAGACGAGTAACAAATTAACAAAGTAACAGAGGATCAGGTTTCGGGAGGCACAAGGTTGGAAGATGTAACAGTCCACATAGTGTTATAGCGGTTCCTTTTCCGGGTTTAGGTCCGGTAGGGAGCCGTTTTTTGTAGGCCGCGAGCGCTAACGATCAGGAGAAGGCTTATTTGGGAGAATTCTAGCATGTTAATTTTCTAACGATTCATAGAGACGCTATTTAACTCATTTTGCTGATATCGGGGGCTTTTTTTCATATTTTTAGCGAAATAAGACTTCTGGAAATCGTTAGATTGTGGATCATGCAAAAATGAGGCAAATAAGGTTTGTGGGGATCGTTAGAACTTCTCCTGCTGGTTCAATACTTCATTTAGCTACCCCTCCAGGTTCACGACTCCCGCCTTGATATTATAGATAACGTAAAAATGGTTCCATCTTTGCAGGGTCACAATTGTTTGCTGACCGTCTTTGGTGAAAAAATAACCGGAGCCCTCCTGCTGTTCATATGCCCAGCCCTCACGTGACATACGTGACTTCAATCGCTCTTGAGGGTCATTTTCATCTTTGGTCAGATAACGTTCCATCCCCTCCTTGGGATGTTCGATGCGGATTATGGAAGGGCCGCTGGTCTCCAAACGTATGATTTGCTTTACATTGCTGTAACCGACATTGTTCAGGATGGATAGTAAACTAAGAAAGATCATCAAGGTAATGCCGAGGAGTCCCCACATCAACCATCTTCGTAAACTGTTTTTGTGCATAACAATATTCCTCCTGTTCCATTCTATATCTAAAGGATTTTACACAGTTCACTTCAATGACCAGAATAACCTTTCAATCACTGTAATCACTGTTATCCCCGGATCTTTTCGATTTCCTATTCTGGAGGGGAGTCCGTAATAAAAGGCGTAGCTTATTTTTCCGATACATCTTTCTCTGCAGATAGCCTTTAGCTCCACTTGTTCAGCTTTTTTTCTCTCTCCGTTAACGTGTAAATAATGGTTCAGCTAATAGCCATAACGGCGATTTGCACTGAGAAAACTGGCTTTAGGCGCGTATGCTGGCTGACCTTACATTAAAATCAACGCAATTTTACCGGGTTAAGTTACCCCCGGAGCACAAAGTAAATGCTAAAATAATCCGTTTTCCGGATAACTGTATGACCAGCATCTCAAGCGCTGCTAGGCAGCAAGAACCTTTACAGGGGGCAGTCAGCGAAATGCATCGACCTGCGAAGATAATTTTTTTTATACTGCAAGCCCATGCTTTTCACTTCTGGTGACCAACTCTCTATCCATCTAACGGTTTGTTTCCGTTGCTGCCCATTGTACGAGTTGATTACATCTGAAGGATTGAACTTTATTGTAAAAATGGCCGGAGCAGGTAAGCTCTTTTGCTACAAGTTGGTGCGGTAGCTCAGTTTCGCTTTTGTTTTGATGGATGAACGTGTAAACTACAGGGTATGGAGAAGAAGAGCAACGGTGGATTGCTTTTTAAAAATTCATTTCATAAGCAGCGTTGAATTCAGGAAAACTAGTTTGAACGTGGGTATACCTTCCAAAACAGATACAGATGTGACTAGCGTTACATTACCCGGCGTAAGCAATAAGTGCATGCTCGTATTCGGAAATTAGCCGCGGAAATAGACAATTCAAGTCAATACGGGATGCCTTGCGCATCATGTCTCAGGTCACTGGGTTTTTCTATGAAATGAACTTATCTAAATGAACATACAGAGGTGTAACGATTGACAAACTTTGAACAATTAGGCATTCGCCCGGAATGGTGCGAGGTATTAAGGCATCAGGGCATTGCCGTGCCGACTCCGGTACAGGAACGCTCGATTCCGGTACTGCTGGGTGGACGTGATATTATTGCCGAGGCACAGACGGGCACGGGCAAAACGCTCGCCTTTTTGCTGCCGATCATTCAGAAAATTAACGTATCCGACCGCTCCCCGCAGGCGCTGATCATTGCTCCAACGCGTGAGCTGGCGCTGCAGATTACGGAAGAAGCGAAGAAGCTGACAGCGAACGATGACAAGATCCATGTGCTTGCTGTATATGGTGGTCAGGATGTGGAGAAGCAGCTGCGCAAGCTGAATAACGGAACTCAGATCGTTGTAGGAACACCAGGCCGTCTGCTGGATCACCTGCGTCGCGGTACGCTGAAGCTGGATAATGTGAAAAAACTGGTGCTGGACGAAGCGGATCAGATGCTGCACATGGGCTTCCTGGACGATGTGGAGACGATTCTTCGTGAACTGCCGCATAAACGTCAAACGATGCTGTTCTCAGCAACAATGCCGAAGGGCATTCGTGTGCTGGCGAAAAACTATATGAAGGACCCGGAGGACGTGAAAGTTTCCTCCAAGTCAGTGATCCCGATCCATCAGATTCGTCAGCAGGTGCTGGAATGCACAGATCGTGGCAAGTTTGCTGCGCTTTGCGGCATGATTGATACGTATCGTCCGTATTTGGCGATTATTTTCTGCCGGACGAAGCGCCGGGCATCGAAGCTGAACGAGGATTTGCGTGAAGCAGGCTATGACAGCGATGAGCTTCATGGTGATTTGTCGCAGGCGAAGCGTGAAAATGTCATGAAGAAGTTCCGTGATGCGAAGCTGCAGGTGCTTGTCGCTACAGATGTTGCGGCACGTGGACTGGACGTAGAAGGGATTACCCACGTATTCAATTATGACATCCCTCATGATGCGGAAAGTTACATCCACCGGATCGGCCGGACGGGACGTGCGGGCGGTACAGGTCTTGCGGTGACATTTGCCACCCAGCATGACAGACCGGAGCTTGCCCGCATTGAGGAAGGCACGAACCAGAAGCTGAACCGTATCCAGTGGACCAGTGAAGGTCCAGTGGCTTCTACGGGAGCCGCACGCCGCTCCATTCATAGCGAAGGCGATGAGGAGCGTGGCAGCCGCTCTGCCGGGACAGGCAGTGCCCGTCGCGGCTCTGGCCGGAACGACCGCAGAGACGGTGGTCGCAGCGGCCGGGGTTCTCGCGGCGGAGCAGGCGGCCGCAGCGGTGGGCGCAGTGGCGGCCGTAGCGGCGACGAGCGCAGCGCGGGCCGCGGTTCGGCGCGCAGCAGCGACAGCAGTCGCGGCGGCGCAAGCCAGGGCCGCAGTGGCAGCAGCCGCGGCACGGGCCAAGGTGGCCGCGGTGGTGCAAGCCGCGGCGAAGAGCGCAGCAGCAGCGGCTGGGCTGGCCGCAGCGCCGACAAGCGCACCGCTGGGCGCGGCGGCGCTGGCACTGGCCGCCCGGACTCCGCGGGACGCGGTCCGGGCAGGGGCGACCGCCGCGATTCTCGTCGCGGGCGGTAACTTCTTGGGCGCAAGCGGCAGCAGCCGCACATTGCGCCAGCAAGCTTAGCCATGCCACCGCATTAGCGGATGCAGCATGGCTCATACCGAGAGTGTTCGTGTACAAAATGTACCGAACACTCGAATCTAGGGTCGCGACGGAACCACGTCGCGGCCCTTTTTTACAACAAACACACATGCACTTAATTACACAGATAATATTGCTCCAGCTCACAACCCGTTCTCATGCCGACCAAGCCGTGACCGCCACACCCTCATCGTATTTTACCTCAGTAGTCACCGAGCTTTGATCCGTTTTTGCCTCTTCCCTCTTCCCGTAACAACACATAATCCTCCGCAATTACCTTGGTAACTCGCAGCTTCGTTCACATCGCTTCTCTTAACGGCCTTCACCCGTGCTTAGCAATTCCGAGCGCTCTTCCACCCATCGTCCTCACAAGCCGAGCCGAGCGATTCAGTGTGGACCTCCCCTTAACGTCTTCCCAAGCCGAGCGATTCAGTGTGGACCTCCCCTTAACGTCTTCCCAAGCCGAGCGATTCAGTGTGG
>NZ_BMFU01000010.1 GCF_014639235.1 Paenibacillus silvae
GTGTGGCCGATCACCCTCTCAGGTCGGCTACGCATCGTCGCCTTGGTGAGCCGTTACCTCACCAACTAGCTAATGCGCCGCAGGCCCATCCTCAAGTGACAGATCGCTCCGTCTTTCCAGTTCCCTTCAGGCGAAGAAAACAAGTATTCGGTATTAGCTACCGTTTCCGGTAGTTGTCCCAAGCTTGAGGGCAGGTTGCCTACGTGTTACTCACCCGTCCGCCGCTAAGTCTCAAGGAAGCAAGCTTCCTATCCACTCCGCTCGACTTGCATGTATTAGGCATGCCGCCAGCGTTCGTCCTGAGCCAGGATCAAACTCTCCAATAAAGTATTGAAAAGAGCGATAAGCTCATTTTGAATCTGACGAGATTATAAATCTCATTGTTGTTCCAGTTTCCATACAGCCAGATGGCTTGCACCAAAAACCTTCACGTTCATTCTGCAAGCAGAATGATTACTCACTCGTTGTTCAGTTTTCAAAGATCAAACATGATTTATTTACTTCATTCTGTCTCAACCAAGTTTCGGCGGCGACTTGAATAATGTAACATATTTCATTTGTTTTCGTCAAGAACTTTTTTAGAAATTCTTTTTGTTCTTCACTTTCCCTCAAACAAATGGTTGTTTCACTCATTTGGGGAACGAAATATAATGTACCATATTCATCAGACAAGAGTCAACACCAAACTTATAAATTATTAAACAAACAAAAAAGGAAGGTTTCCCCTCCTTTACACTAGGCATAACACTTTAAATGTTTGAGGATGTCATGCTTCAATCCAATAGCGAATTTCACGCCCTTCCCCTTCAAGAGAGGGCCAACCCGCAGATTCCTTTACAATAGAACGAAGAACCAGTTTACGAAGTACAAGCGGAAGATCCTCTCGCACAAATCTCAGTCGAGGATGATGAACCAGTTCATGAATACTCCACGGTTCTTTCCGGCTTCTGATCACCCGCAGTAGAAGTTCGGAGCATTCCTCCATTTTGGACATAACCGAAAACTCGCATGCTAGCAAAATCAACTCCACCCGCTGTTCCAGCGTTTCGGAACTTACCGTAAGCTCCTGATAGAGCTTCCACAGTGCACGATCCAACTGCTGTATATGAGTCCAGACGGCATGATCAGGGTACATGCCTTGCTCAATAAGTACAATTCTGGCCCAGTTCCCCAGAGCCTTAAGCGCATCATAATACGCATCCACAACATGGCCCTGCTGCATATGACGCCTGGCTTCAACGTACATTCTCAGAAAACTGGTGAACTCATGAAACAGTTTTTGCTCCCGCAACTCATTGCCGAATGAAGACAATTCTTCACGCAATTGAGTAATCTGATCATCCGTTTCCCAGATGATTTCCCCTTCAATCAGGCATTGCATGAGATTATAGTGCTCTCCTGTAACCGCAGTAATCTGCAATTCAGACCAGCTGGCATAGATCAACTGATAACGAAGATCACCGTATCTGTAATGTTCAACAGTTGATGTGGATTGATCTGTATTGAGGACAATCAATACCAGCAAGTCAAAATCCTGAATCAGGGAGCCGTGGAATCGCTCTCCCGGATGGGAATAAGCGATAGCCCCAACTGCCCCTGTCTCTTCCGACTGTTCAGACAAAAAAGCAAGGTTCTTTAATTCCACGATTCCCTCCATACAATTTATACAATTCATGGCAGAATGGCGCCAAGTCAGTTATAATGTAATTCTACATGAAGTACAACGTTTCCTTCTTTTTCGAGTCCAATACTACTCATACGATAGGAGCATTTTTCATGATTTTTAAATCAGCAAAAATTAATGCTTTTCGCACTTGGGGATTACTCTTAACCATGCTAGGCATGGGCCTAATGATCCTGGGTACAGCCGGAATCGTGTTCTGGGGACACGCCGGAAAAGTCATCGCAGCTGTAGGACTGGTTATAGGGCTTGTCGCTATGCTTGGCAGTTTAATCATTTATTTCTGGGCCGGAATGCTCTCAACCAGCGCTGTACAGGTCGATTGCCCTGAATGCGGCAAGCTAACCAAGATGCTGGGCAAGACAGATCGCTGCATGTTTTGTCATACGATCCTTACAATGGACCCAAGCAAAGCCAATACGATGAGTACGCCTATAGAGACGAATGCCCCTCCCGCTGCACCTACCGAATAGCTTTACAATTACACCTCCCTGCCAATAAAAAATAAAGAAGGCCCGGTATACTCTACCGGACCTTCTACTTGCTAGCGTTGAATAAAATTATAAAAGGATCAGTTCAACATCATTTAGAGTAACCCGCTTGCTTGAGCGTTTCCCATGCGGATGCATTGGCAAAGCTTCGGTTCCATGCTGCCACTCCGCCCAGCTTAAGCGAAGCAATCAGCTCTACTCTTGCTTGCAGGGATACCGCATCTTCAATCCAGATCTTTTGGACAGCTCCATCTTCCTTGTATTCCACGTAGTTCTGCCCACTTGCCTGGTCAAGCACAAGTTTAAGCTTCTTCTCCTTGATCAGTTCCTGCACGGTGTTCATTCCGACAGCCTTGGAGGATACTTTAATCTCCCCTTGTTCATTCTCTTTTTCAGTCCAGATGCGTGTGTACAGGGGAACCGCCATAACCAGCTTGTCCGCAGGCACCTCATCTTCTTCCAAGATACGCCGCACCGAAGACTCCGTCCATGGAAGCGAGGCTACAGAGCCTGCTTTGGGACTGGCTGCCCAGTGCTCGTCATATGCCATCACCATCATATAATCAACAAAAGCTCCCAATCCGCGCCGATCCAAAAAGGCAGACCACATTTCACTATTCGATTTTGGCGTAACATCTACGGATAACATCAGTCCATGAATGCGAGCCATCGCCTTTATTTCACGAACAAACTGGGTCACGTTGGCCCCATCATCGGTATACACATTTTCAAAATCAATGTTAATGCCATCCAGTCTGTACGTTTGAGCATAGGCCAGCATCTGTTCAATGATATGTGTACGCTTGGCGTAGGTCGAGAGCGCGTCCTTAGTAATGTCCGGATCAAAGCTGTTATCCATCAGTCCCCATACTTCCATCCCTGAACGATGAGCCCAATTAACGTAAGATTGATCCGCCTTGCTTTTCACTGCGCCTTTGCCATCCGTAATATGGAACCATGTCGGGCTTACCACATTGACCCCTGGCATCTTCCCGATTGAGCTTACATCCGGCTGACGATTGTAGACCGCTTCCCAGACCAGATTGACCGGTTTGTTTTTCCACTTTTTCTCCGCAGCAGTTGGTGTGAACTTCGGGGTGTCCAGCGTTTTTTTCTCACCCAGAACAACATAGTCATTATTCACATAACCGGCATACCCGTTATCCATTTGTACAAAGCTTTGATCCTTCCCCGTCTGCCATACGCGTATTCTCGTGTTCTGCTGCATATCGGTGAGAATAGGCGAGGTTTCATCGCCGCGTTTATATAACGGGACTGTTTTATCCTCATCCGACGATCGGGTATCAATCGATGCATATTGTATCGTATCTCCACCACGCATCAAAATCACTGCACCTGTGGTGGTATCCTCCTGCACGCTCAGGCCATACACCTCTTTCAGAGGTTGAAGAGGAATATACGCTTCCTCCCCCTTGACCTCCGGCTTCACTTTCAGCGGATAATCTTGATGATTCAGTTCTGCCTTGGTGCTGTCTTCTTTCATATGAAGCACACGTTGCGGCGAAGCAATAATGATATCCCCCGAGTCAGGCTCGTATCTGATCCCTGGATCGATCGATTCTTGCAGCACTTTCACCGGAAGTTTAAGCTGATTGCCTGTGCCCAGGGCTTCCTCATTCATAAGCTGTCCATCTACAAAAATAGGCTGATTTCTTCCGAGCCAATCCGGGTCTTCATAGACCTTGTTCAACCAAAGACTGGTTATAAGCCAATAGGCACCGCCAGCCACAAGACAAGCTCCGAGTAATCCCGGCCAAAATGAACGTCGTTTACGACGTGTATATTTGCTTTTTCTACCCAAACGACTACCTCCGTTAATTCCATCATGATAGTAAAAAATCCATAAAGCGCCATGTTCAAACCATAGTATTGTTCATGTCTCGTTTTAGCTGCCTTTAAAAATAAAAAACGTGAAGAATCCATACTGAATTCCACACGTCAATATTGTAAATCATCTCTATTGATCCCTGCAACTTTTGCAAACACCATATACTTCCAATCGGTGACCATGCACTTCAAATCCCGTACTTGAAGCAGCTTGAAGCTCAACGCTCTTTAACGAAGGGTAGCTGAAGTCTTCAATCTTGCCGCATTGATCACATATCACATGATAATGATCCGTCACATTGGCATCAAAACGGCTTGAATTATCTCCATAAGTCAGTTCCCGGACCATACCGGCTTCCAGAAACATTTTCAGATTGTTATATACGGTCGCCACGCTCATACTCGGAAATTGGGGTTCGAGTGCCCGGTAAATTTCGTCAGCTGTCGGATGCCCCATCGATTCCATTAAATAGTTTAATATGGCATGACGCTGGGGTGTAATACGGACACCGGTCGTTTTGAGCTGCTCCAACGCATGTTGGACACGTGTTGCCATAAAGCCCACCGCCTTACCTTTCATTCTGTGGACGCCCTACCCTTCATTGGCTGTGGACGTCTCAACTTTCATTGGCTAGTCGTGTAACCTTGCCAGTGTACATTTATTGTACGGCGATTGCAAGTTTATTGTCAACGCGACGATGCGGGGTCATCCGCTGTATCCGGATTGGCATTCGGACCTGAATCCAACGTTTCTTCCCCGTTTACGTTAGTATCCTGCGACTCAGTTGAATTATTTTCCAAACCGGGAACTTCTGCATTCCGCTGAACGGTCAGGTCACTGTTACCTTCAATTTTGATCCTGTACTCTCCTTCGCCCAGCTGCCCTTCGATCGTTTTGTTCTTGACGTTGAATGGCATATCTGTTCGCAAATCTCCGTAACTGCTGGAGCCAGTCAAACTGTAATCACCGCGCTCGGGAATCACAATGTTGATTGCGCCAACTGCACTGTACACATCCCAATCTCCCCCGACTTTGGTGGAGACAATATGAATGCTGCCATTTAATGACTGGGCTTTGACGCCGAGATTGGCACTGTCCAGCGTAATATTTCCGTTTCGTGTCTCAGCGATAAACTCGCCAAAGGAGTCTGTAATGCTGATGCTTCCGACTTGTGTCGTCAATTCCACATCTCCCGAAACGCCGCGTGCCTTCATATCCCCCCGATTGCTATCCATATCTACATTGCCTGTTGCGTTGGCTACAATCACGTCCCCGTTCAGCGTCTTACCCGTAATATCACCGACCGCATTGTTAATACGAATTCTTCCATTGCCCGTCTCTGCCACAATCGTTTTGATCGCCTCAGGACGGTTTAACAAAATCGCACCGTTGGACGTACGAATATCAAGATTGAATCGACGATCATCTGGAACGGTAATGGTCATATTCATGCGTGGTTGTGTTTTTTCATTGTCACCATACGCTTTTCCTGTCGTTTTGATACGAATAACCTTGTCACCTTCGACCTCAACAAAGGATGCCGCTGCTACCGCCTTGGCCTGCACTTCAGATGCCTGATCTACCCAGACCACCGTCTTCACCTTGATTTCATCGGTTTCACCGCGCTGCAGTGTGATATCTCCGTTTACCCCCTCAACCACGATATCAGAAGTATCCATCCGTACAGGCACGCCAACGACACCTTTATCCTCCATATATCCGGCAGCCTGGCTATAATCCATTGAAGCTGCTCCCAGATTGAGACTTACCCGGTTCCATAAATGCATGTAGTGATCCTGCTCGGTCACAATAAATACGGAGGCTGTCAAAATCAAAGAAGACAGAATGCCCTTGGCATCGGGTCTAAAACGTCTTTTTTGAGGTTCATCTAATGGAGATAGATGTTCCGAATCCCTTCTGCTTCTCCTGCGTGTCCACAGGAACAACAAAATCCACTCTACACCGAAGCTAACCAGTAAAAATGGCCACCAATCCACGACCTCATATAGGTAGTCTGTTCCCCACCGTTTATCCAAAATGAGCAGTACACCGACCGTTATAATCAAGGCCGCAGCCGTATAACGTCCAACCCGGATTTTACGGTTCATTCCTTTCCCTCCCTGCACGATTACCCTATGTTTTCTTCCTGCGCAGCATAGCCCAGATTTCCCGGCCGAACAGCAGCAAGCCACCTGCAATCATAAGGACCGCAAAGGAATATGCTCCGTACATTGCGATCAGCTCCTGAAACCAGCGTGGTTTGCGGAAAAACAGCACCATCAGCGCTCCACCCGCAATAAGTAAAAGTCCAGACGAAATGCCTCGCTCCCAAACCATCATTCGCTCCCGCTCCGGCCGTTCACCGGACACCGGCTTGTCCATATTTGCTTGTGTCACAGCACGCCGTCTGCGCATCATGACCCAGTCAGCCGATTGCAGCACGTCATACACATTGTAAAAATAAATGACCGGAATACAAAGAGCGAGCAGAATTAGCAGCGGCACATTGATCTGTATGCCAATGGACGAGAAATACAGCAAAGCGGATAAATCAAGTAATACAAGCAGTATATAAGTCAAACCGCGCATGTACAGCCGCAAATAAATATGTCCCAATCCCGGAATGACAGCACCAAGCAGCCCCGCAATGAATTTATGCGTTTTATTTCTCACCTTTTTGGGTTTCCTAGCCCTTCCCGTTCGCTTGCCGTCTGTTTGCCCTTTCTTCATAGCTGCTCCTTTCCTCGGAAAATGTTCGCTTCCGCTCATCGTGCATTTGGTTAGATAGTACCCTAAAGCGCCACAAGAGTAACTGGAAGAAAAATGGATATCGAGAAAAACCCTCCGCCATTCCTGCCATTGGAGGGTTGAGATTTTCTTTATTCAATAGAGACTTTGGTCATGTGTTCCCACTGTCTCAGCTTGGAGACCATTTGGATCGTTTTAAATTCATGCGGCACCTGAACGTGCAGCACAATTTCTATTTTCGGTTCGACAGGTGTGACCTCTGCAAAAGAAAGATCCTGCTCATTGACCGTAATTTTACGAATCTTAATCTTCTCCTGCTCCATAAAAGACGACACCTTCTCTAATGTGCCAGGCTCAGACAACGTATGAAGCGTAATCACATGCAGCTTGTTACCACGTAAATATCTTAGCTCTAGTTTATTAAACACCCATAGATTCAGGAGCACAAGCACAGTCGAAACGATGGAGGCAAAAAAGAAACCCGCACCTGCTGCAAGACCAATCGCAGCAACAACCCAGATCGAAGCTGCCGTTGTAAGTCCAGTAATGGATTTACCTGTGAAAAGTATCGTTCCTGCACCCAGGAAGCCAACGCCGGTGATTACCGCTGTAGCCAGACGAGCCGGGTCGATCCTTACGTTTAATTCATGTGCAAAATCCTTAAAACCATAAATAGACAGCATCATAATCAGTGCTGACCCAAGACAAACCAGAATATGCGTTCGAAGTCCAGCTGCATGATTGGAACGCTCACGTTCCAGTCCGACCAGGCCGCCAAGCAGCATGGCCAACAGTAAACGAAGTAAAATATGCCATTCATCAATAAACCAAGGACCACTCAACGTTGTAGTTCCCCCCTAAGTTGTTCACATGCTTAAAGCTTATTCTTATGAAATGTCGTTAATTCCACTCCCGGTGCAATCTGTACCGCTTCCACGGGCTCAAAGCCAAACCGTCTATACAGGTTCACTGCGGGTTGGTTGCGCGTGCCTGTAGACACGATGTAGCGTGGCAGATCCGGATGCTCTGCAAAAACGTGCTGCATAAGTGAAGCAGCAATGCCTTTACGGAAATGATCGGGATGAACCATCATACGTGTAATGGTCAGTGTGTTTATTTCCTCCTCTGCCACAGCGACCGCACCAAGCAGTTCCCCATCTCCGTCGTCCACGCATCCGTAGAAGGTTTCTCCACAGTTCTGCAAGGTTTCCATCGTATCCAGCAAAGGCGGAATATCCTGAAATCCGATGATCTTTGCTTCCAGTCGGTAAGCCATATGCTGCAGTCTCCACAACTGGCCTAACGTATCTTCATCACGTAAAGACAATGATTGAATTCTCATCGTTAAAGCAGCTCCCTCGTCTCAGGCTGAAAAATCATCGAAACTATATGACACGGTACGTCAGTGTCAGTCTGTTATACAGCAAAAAGAGGCTGTCACAGGGACGAGCCTCTTTCTGTCCGGCCTCACCGGAAGGATTAGCGGTTCAGTACGTCTGTAAGCAGTTGATTGGCGAGGGCAGGATTTGCCTTGCCTTTACTTTCCTTCATGACTTGACCTACAAGGAAACCGATCGCTTTTTGTTTACCTGCCTTGTAATCCTCGACGGATTGCGGATTATTTGCAACCACCTGCTCCACAATGGCAAGGATAGCTCCTTCGTCACTGATCTGAACAAGTCCCTTCTCTTCAACGATCTGCTGCGGAAGCTTGCCGCTTTCCAGCATTTCCTTGAATACGGTTTTGGCAATTTTGCTGTTAATTGTACCTTTCTCCAGCAAGCCAATCATCTCGCCAAGCCCCTGTCCCGTCAGCGGAACCTGCGTTACCTCAAGGTTATTGGTATTGAGATATCCTAACAGGTCACCCATAATCCAGTTGGATACGGATTTAGCGTCCTGTGTATATTTGAGGCTGTCTTCGAAGAGATCAGCGATCGCTTTGGAGGACGTAATAACCTCCGCGTCATAGCTTGGCAGACCATAATCTGCTGTATAACGGGCTTTACGTTGATCCGGCAGCTCTGGAATGGATGCTCGGATACGCTCCTTCCATTCAGCATCAATATGCAATTTAACCAGATCCGGGTCCGGGAAATAACGGTAGTCATGCGCCTGCTCTTTACCACGCATCGACAATGTTTTGCCCTGAGCCTCGTCCCAGCGGCGTGTCTCCTGAACCACTTCTCCGCCTTCGTCGAGAATTTCAGCCTGACGATATTGTTCATATTCCAGACCGCGCTGTACACCGCGGAAGGAGTTCATGTTTTTCAGCTCCGCCCGTGTACCCAGCTTCTCCTGTCCATGCGGGCGCAAGCTGATGTTGGCGTCACAACGCAGTGACCCCTCTTCCATCTTCACGTCCGACACTTCGCAGTACTGCATGATCGCACGCAGCTTCTCCAGATATGCGCGCGCTTCCTCCGGGGAGGAAATTTCCGGCTCGGATACAATCTCCACCAGCGGAGTTCCGACACGGTTAAAGTCTACAAGAGAAGCGTAACCGCCATCTACGTGTGTAAGCTTGCCTGCATCCTCCTCCAGATGCAGACGAGTGATACCGATACGTTTGGTCTCGCCATTGACTTCAATATCAATCCAGCCATTCTCACCAATCGGCTGGTCAAATTGTGAAATCTGATACGCTTTAGGTGAGTCCGGGTAAAAGTAGTTTTTACGGTCAAACTTGCTGACATCAGCAATCGTACAGTTGAGGGCCATCGCTGCTTTCATAGCGTAGTCAACAGCCTGACGATTCAATACAGGCAGGACACCCGGGTGTCCGAGACAAACGGGACAAGTGTGTGTATTAGGCGGTGCTCCAAAAGCGGTAGAGCAGCCACAGAAGATTTTGGAGTTGGTATGCAACTCCACATGGACTTCAAGTCCAACGACCGTTTCATATTTAGTTGCGGACATTTCGATTTACCTCCGTTCCGGGCAGTCTACAGCTGCGGACGCTGCTTGTGGAATGCTGTATTTTGTTCATACGCATGCGCTACGCGCAGTACGGTTGATTCATCAAAAGCTTTACCGATAATCTGCAGGCCAACTGGCAGCCCATCTGCGAATCCGCAAGGGATGCTGACCGCGGGTACGCCCGCCAGGCTGACTGGAATAGTCAGAATGTCGTTCAGATACATCGTAAGCGGATTGTCTACTTGAGACCCCAGTTTGAATGCTGTTGTTGGTGCGGTAGGTCCAATGATTACGTCATATTTGGCAAATACATCATCAAAGTCCTGTTTAATCAGCGTGCGCACCTTTTGAGCTTTCAAATAATACGCATCATAGTAGCCGGAGCTGAGTGCATAGGTTCCAAGCATAATACGTCGTTTCACTTCGGGACCAAATCCCTGGCTTCTGGACTGATGATACAGATCCAGCAAATTCTCCGGGTTGTCTGCACGTACACCGTAACGTACGCCGTCGAAACGGGCCAGGTTCGAGGAAGCCTCGGAAGAAGCAAGCAAATAATACGTTGCTACTGCGTATTCGGTATGTGGAAGAGAAACCTCTTCCCATGTAGCGCCAAGCCCTTCAAGCACTTTGAGAGAAGCCAGAACCGTCTCTTTGACCTGTGGATCAACGCCTTCACCGATATATTCTTTTGGCACGGCGATACGCAGTCCTTTCACATCCCCCGTCAGTGCGCTCAAATAATCCGGGATATCTACGTTGGCAGATGTCGAATCCTTGGCGTCATATCCGGCAATGGCCTGAAGCACATAAGCAGAATCTTCTACATTTTTGGTCAAAGGTCCGATCTGGTCGAGTGATGACGCAAATGCCACCAAACCAAAACGGGATACAAGTCCGTACGTCGGCTTCAATCCTACAACACCACAGTAAGAAGCAGGCTGACGGATAGAGCCACCCGTGTCTGATCCAAGTGTGAAGTAAGCTTCTCCCGCAGCCACCGCGGCAGCTGAACCGCCGGACGAGCCCCCTGGAACACGATCAAGCGCCCACGGATTGTGCACAGGCGAGAAGCTCGAATTTTCATTGGAACCGCCCATTGCGAATTCATCCATATTCAGTTTGCCAAGAGTGACGGTATCAGCGGCTTTCAGCTTTTCGACAACCGTTGCATCATACACCGGGTCGAAATTGCGAAGAAACTGGCTTCCGCAGGTTGTGCGCAGCCCGTTGGTTACGATGTTGTCCTTGATTCCTACCGGCAAGCCGAACAGCAAACCTTTCTCCTCACCGCTAACAAGACGGTCGTCCAGCTGCCGTGCGCGTGCGCGTGCATTCTCCTCATCCAGTGTCAGATAAGCCTTCACCTTGTCATCGTTCGCACCAATATTCTGATACGCCTGATCCACCAGGTCGCTGACCGACAGCTCTTTGGCATGCAGTTTGTTATGTAACTCAGGTAGTGAATGTTCAAATAAACTCACAGTACTTGTCCTCCCTTCTCTTGATCCGTTATTCCATGACAGCAGGCACTTTGAACTGCCCGTCTTCTTCTTCTGGAGCGTTGTGCATAACCTGTTCAATCGACAGGCTTTCCTTCGTTTCATCTTCACGCATCACGTTGCTGACATGCAGCACGTGAGTGGTCGGCTCAATGTGTTCTGTGTCCAGCTCATTCAGCTTCTCTGCATATTTCAAGATCGCGTTCAGTTGGCCTGTCAGCGTCTGTTCTTCTTCAGCAGTCAGATTAAGTCTGGCCAATCTGGCCACATGCTGAACGTCATTATTCGAAATACTCATTACGGGATGCCTCCTTCATTCGTTCTGTGCCTGAGACAGTACCTGAAAACAAAGCGTTCGTTTAACGGGCTAAAGTCCCAAGATAACTTTTCTAATTATAGGTGAGATAGTTCGACAATTCAATGCAAATGCAAAAAAGGAGCCGGCATCAGCCGACTCCTGAAATTCAAACATTTAAATCCATGCACGCAGATTAACCTGCTTTATAAAATCCGCCTGGGACATCACTTCGTTCGCGGTTTCTTCTTCCTCTTCCACAGCTTGAAGCTCTCCATTCATCAAGTGATGAAACAGCTTCTCGTTATGTGTCGCAAGGGCGTAATCTATCAACGCTTCTCGCTCGACCCGCTCAGCTTCCTGCTTCAGCAGAACCTCTTCCAAATCGACGTCGCCGGATGGAACAAAAAAGTTCCGATTTACCAGCGGCACTCGAAGCACGTAATCGAACGCATTGTCCGGATTCCGGTCATAAGCGATGATGTATCCATATTCCCCCACAGGAAGATTCTGCTCAAACGCATCCGCGACGATGACAACCTTCTCTCCTAATCGCAGCATCGTCTAACCTCCTGGTAGTCTATCATTCATATTTATTTGTATAGTCTACTAGAAAAGAATAACGATGTCTAGGAATACTAGATTCAAACAACATATTTGTGCAAAATCTTTTTATAAAGCCCTACATAAGTTAAACTAAAAATTTTACACAATCCACTCCGATGACAGAATAGCCTTCCAATTGCTGTTATCCCCAGATTTTTTCAATTCTCTTTTCCAAAGAGAAAATCCGGTGATAAAGGCGACCGCTCCGCTTTTCCAGTTTTTTTCTGCCCTCTCCGTTCATGTGTAAATGAATAGTTAAACTTATATACATCGTTTGATCTGACATATTGATGTTATCTATTTTTTTTGCTTCCCGCCTGTCGTTTACGATCCGTGCGAATGACAATCAGCCAATAGATCAGAAGCGGGCCAGGGAGGCTGGTAATGCCCCATAAGCCCCATAACCAGGGGAACCGGTCACGTTTGCGTGCATCCTGAAACATCCATGTACCTTGAATAAGGAGCATTAATGCCAGAAAAGCGAGCAGAACTGGAGGAATCTCTTCCAGTGAATAATGCAATTTATTCATGATCCACCGTCTCCTTCCGATGCCGGACAAACCATAAAGCAGCAATGATCCCAATAACGGTACCCATGACTTGTATGCCTAAATATACAGCGGGAGCTGAAACAAACAGCAGCGTTCCCAGCGTAATCACCATCAGCGCAACAAGCCAAAAGCAGAGCATTTCAACCAGATTGGCTCTGTGCTTGATGCGCCTCTGTTCTCTGACATGAGATTCGAGGGATGCAAGCGAAGGAATGTCTGCCGGTTCACATACATCATCCAGCGCTTTCATAGACTGCTGCAGCTGCTGCAGCAGCTCCTTTTCCTGTGACTCATCAGATGGGCTCATTTTACTCCAGCTCCTTTCTTAATTGACGGAGACCATAAGCTGTACGGGATTTGGCTGTTCCGGCAGGTATGCCCAGCATTGCCCCGATCTCATCATAACTATAGCCATAATAATGCTTCAGCAGCACGGTAATGCGATGCTCAGGGGTTAGCCTTGTCATTGCATCCATCACGTCCGTCCACGCTTCGTTTCGACTTTCGAGCTGCCAGCGAAAACGGCGAATCGCCTGCTGGCGAACCAGATCAAGCCAGCTCTGTTCTCTCTTCTTACGCCGGATTTTGTCTATATATATTCGGGTTGCAATAGTGATCATCCAGGATGAGAACGCTGATGTGCCATCATACCGCCGTATATTCTCCATACATCGAACCATGGTGTCCTGCACGATCTCTTCAGCCTGATTAGGGTCCATTGTAACTTTGACAAGGTACTTGTATACAAATGAATAATGGCGCTGTAATAGTGCCGCAAGTGCGCTGTCATCTCCCTCTGCCGCCCTGCGGACTTCCTCCAGCTCAGCTGTCTTCATTATGGCTATCACCTGCCTTCTGTTCGATCTGAAGATAATACGACGGACTGTGTCGAAACGTTCAACACCAAATCAGAGCATTGCAATCTTATAAAAAATGCGACAATTTCCCGAGCAATCAGACTCCATTTCGGTAATCCTGCAGTTTGTCGAACCAGCGTTGATTGCGGGCCCCGTGCTGCAGCACATGGCTATGCCAAATGTTGTGCTGGAGCTTAATGTTCTTGCTTCTCATTTCCCTCGTATCACATCTGCAATTGCTCGTTTCTGCCTGAACAGCATATAGACTGGACTGCTTGTTATTATAACTATTTGTAAGACTGTCGTTAGGTATGTATACTTTCTGACTAGCTGTTTCTTTGATGATCGATTGCATAACAGTATTCAACACAAGTCGTCGATCATCCAGACATGTATATTCCGGTAGTTGCTGGAGCTGAAGCACACTTATTTTCCTCACATCCATTCCTCTCACTTTCATCGTTTTATAAATTAAAATAAAGATTTCACCATCACTCTGATGACAGATTAACCGGCTATCCAATGTATTCTATATACACACTTACAGGAGAATACAGCTCTGAAAACAAAAAAAGAACGCAAACCGGGTATGGACCACAGTCTGCGTGCTTCGCGAGTTAGGGTATTTCTATTCAACGCTTTAGTTAAGTGATGCCTTAACGCTTGTAACAACTAATAGCTATTCTAATGAAAATTTTGCCGCTTGTCCAGACCTATTTCAGATAATGTGTCGAATTATCTTGAGGGAACATAAGGGTTGTTCTGTTTCTCATACCCTATCGTTGTTTTGGGACCGTGACCCGGATAGACAACAACGTCATCAGGAAATGAATACAGCTTGTTCTGTATGGAATCCACCAGATCGCGTTCACGTCCTCCTGTCAGATCCGTTCGGCCAACCCCCATCCGAAAGAGCACATCCCCGGCAAACAAATGCTTTCCACAAAGCAGGCTCACACTCCCCGGGGAGTGACCTGGCGTATGAAAAACCTGAAAGGACTGTCCAATCAGATTCAGCTTCTGACCTTCATCCAATGCAAACTCTGCGGGAGATGCCGTAATCGGCGGTGTGACCTGCGGCCAGTTCAATGAGCCATTCAGCTTTGCCGAAGTAAGCCAGTCGCTTTCAAGGTCATGAAGATATACGGGACATCCCTTGAGCTTGCGAATCTCCTCCACACCACCAATATGATCGAAGTGAGCATGGGTCAAAACAATCGCTTCAATCTCCAGGTCCTGAATCGCTTTGAGCAGTGGGCCTGGATTCATGCCTGGATCAACAATAACCGCTTTGCCCGGGTCCTCCCCCTGTAACAGGTAGGCATTCGTTTGCAACGGCCCGAGTGTAAATGTACGAATATTCAACATATGAATTAAAAACCCGAAATCAGCTCACGCATTTCACGAATGATCACTGCATGGGACTCCGTTCCTTCCCCGTAACGTTTCAAAATTTCTTTGCGTGCCTCAGCCATATTGTCCTGATAGTCCGCGGCTTCACGGTCAGGGTTCAGTCGTTTGAACTCTACCATAACCTCTTGCACATGCTGCGGACGAGGCCCCCATTGACCAAGCACATGTCCGCCTGTATCTGCAAAAATCACAATTGGCACCGAGCGGCCGCCCATCGTCAGAAACTCATCCATCACGTCAGGATGATTCTCCATGATCAGCACTTCGGTTGGAACACCCGAAATCTCCAGTGCTTGAAATACAACCGGGATATTGCGCACTACATCACCGCACCAATCCGCTGCCAGAATCAGCACACGCAGATCATCCCGATAATTCAGACTTTCAAAAAATTCACGATCCTCTTCACTTGCCCAGACAAAGCTGTCATAGTTCGCCTGAAATTCATTCTGATTTTTGGTCATACTTGCGATAAATTCCTTCGGCGGAAGACCTTTACCGAATTTGTGAGATAGATTAGGCTTGGACATTACTTCACACTTCCTTTCTTTTTACGTGCATTCATCCATTTGATGACAAAATAAATAATCAACAGAGCCAGTGCAACGAGCAGAATTGGCGTAATAAATGGCGCCGCCTTCTCGTCAACATGCTTCCACTGATCGCCAAGAACCATTCCTAAATATATAAACAATGCAGTCCACGGTATAACAGCGAGTGTGGTTAGCAAAATGAACTTGCCTGTATGCATTTTCGTGATGCCAGCCGGAATGGAAATCGCATGTCTGACCACCGGGACAAACCGTGCTGTGAAAATAACACCCGTACCATACTTGCGGAACCACTCTTCAGAATGATCGATGTGTTTTTTCTGGATCAGTATGTATTTACCGTAGCGTTCCAGTACAGGTCTGCCGCCATAACGACCAATCCAGTAAATAAACAGCTGGGCCAGAACCCCTCCCACTGTACCAAAGATCATCGCCCCGAAGAAGTTAATCTGATGCTGAGAAACGAGAAAACCGCCATACGCCAGCACAATTTCACTCGGAATCACCTCCAGCATTAAACCAAGCATAATACCGAAATATCCGAGGCTTTGAATCCAGTCGAATAATTGGCTGACTATGTTATGAATAACGTCCATCTCAACCCTCTTTCTTTGTCCTGAATGGGGGTGCCCTGCCGCACCGTGGAGTTTCGTCCTTATTTTATCACAGGCCCCTGAACGTGGCTACTTTGCGAGACATGCACAGTATCCCGCTGACGCGGCTCCGCATATGGTATGGGGAGAGGAGCGTGAGCATATGTCATTCAAATCTGTACCCGGATCTCCCCCGGTCAAACATAAGCAATCCGGTCAGAACCTGCCTTCTGCCCGAGGAATTCGCCGTGCCTGCAGCAAGGAATTATACCGGACAGCCAAGCGGTTGAAGCTGTACATCTCTCCAGAACGAATGAAGCAGGCTGAAGAATGCTACTATGCCAAAGTCATCGCCAACCTGCTGTGGATTGGAGAACATCGCAATGACCGCAAAAAGCTGTGTGACTGGTGGAATACGGAAGTCAGCGCAGAGATTGCAGCCCTGTGGGAGATCGACGCTGAACCGCTCAAAGAGGCGTTCAAACATGCCTTTGGCGGATATCGTCTGTAAAAAGAAAAGAAACGGGAACAGGCAGACGGGAATATGGCTCGTCTGCCTGTTCAAAGACATATTGGAACTTGCCTTGATCATGTAGCAGAAAAGTTTGGGGTTTTATAGATAAAAACAGGGTGTGCACTGGCACTTGAGCAGCGTTGCTGTTCAATAAATGGACTATAGCGATGTTACTGGGACAAGTTAGGCGTTTTCAGGCTGTGTCGTGATACAGGACCTGAACGGAAAATATTTCAGGTACTGCATGTTTCTACTTTAATTTGTTAGCCAGGTCTAGCGGTCTCCCAAACGAGCCCGCTGCCATCCTGCGCAAGTTCTCACCTGTGGTAACAGCCGACGCTTGTAGCAGGAAACGACGGTCATTGCGCATATGCTCTGCATTGACCTGAACTGCCAGCTTTTGATAACGATCATAGATTTGTACTCCGATTGCGGCCGTCTGTCTGGCTTGCTCTGTACGCCCTTGCCAGACTTCTCTCGCTGCCGTCTGCTCCATCCAGTACAGCGCTGCACTCTGGGTTTGATGATCATAACGGTTCAGTGCAATGGCTTCTGTCCAATATTGCCCCGCCTGATATCCGTTACCTGCAAGAGCCGCCAATCGTCCAAGCTCTGAATAAAGCTCGAAATCATGCGGCGCGTAGGACAAGCTTTTTAGCAGCACTGCTGTGGCTGCCTGATGTGACAGCATGCGTGAAAGAGCAATAGCCACATCTGTCCGTGCCGGATTCAGGCGGTAGGCTGCACGCAGATGCCCATAACGTGTCTCCCTGCTCACCCATTCTTCCCGTGCTTGACGATACTCCAGTTCAGCCCAATGGTGTAGTACTGTCATGCAGACTGTCCCTCCAAGCCAGCAGGCAAGCAGCAGCAGGAGCGCATAACGTTTGGGTTGACCTAGTACGCGGTGAGAGAAGGCCCGATGAATACAAGTATAGATGCAGTTGCAGGCACGGGCGAATACATCGATGCAGGTGAATCTGGGAACGATTGACCGCTCGGGGGACCGGGATGGATAGGGCTGGCTTACTCGTTTCAGGGCAGGGGCATATCCTGCGGCTCCATACGCTGAAACTTGAACTCGATTCGCAGCAGAAACAGGGGATGCCTCTGGAGAATTGTGCTTGGTGAACGGCTGCGGCGACATAAAATCCGCCTCTGCCTTCAGCGCAGCTGCCCATGCCGCGAGCCAGATGACGAGCATCCAGGCGAGCGCAAAGCTCCAGTCGAAGTCCACTGCACCATGCAGGACGAAGACCAGCACGGGCGGCAGCAGCCGCGGTGCGAAGCAGCGGATGCTGCGCAGGGTGAAGAGCATCCACCCTGACAGCAGCGCGATGCCGAGCAGGCCCGTATCCAGGGCCAGATCGAGCAGCCCGCTGTGAACCTCGCCGCCGACGTACGGCGAGGACTGGATGGCGCGGAACATGGTGCGCCATGTGTCTCCCCCGTGGCCGAGCCATGCGGCCTCGGTCCACAGCTGCAGGGCATCCCGCCACATCCGTAAGCGGGATGTGCCTGTGCCGACACCCGCCGCGAAGCGATCGGCGGTGGAGGCGGCGGCCAGCAGTGCGGCGGCGATGCACGCCAGCACCAGGGCCGCCATGGCAGCGGCGCGGCCTTTGCGGGCGCCGCTGTGCCACAGACGGCACAGCAGCAGCGTGCCGAGCAGCGCAGCTGCCCATGCCCCGGCCACGGCCAGCAGGCCGGGCACGGGTGCAGGCGCCAGCTGGGCAGCAGCCAGCTGGCGGTAGAGCCAGGCCGCGCACGCCAGGGGCGCGGCCACGGCCAGCAGCAGCGGCACGCGGGCACCGCGCCGCTGCAGGGCAAAGGCGGCGACCGCGGCGCAGCCGGTCGCCAGCAAAGCGCCGCGCGACTCGCTCAGCAGGAGCGCGGCTTGCGCGGGCATGAGCGGCAGCACCGCCGGGAAGAGCCGGCGGGCCGGGACAGTGCGCCCGGCCAGCACGCCCGCGGCGGCGGTCAGCCGCTCCAATGCGTACATGCCAACAATGGCACCGTACGCATTGGGGTACTGCAGCAATCCGCCGAGCCTTGCACCGGCGGAGCTAATCTCGGGGTCTGCTGTACGCATGACCCCGTAAGGCAGCGGCAGCACGCCGCACACGGCCAGCAGGCCGCTCAGCACAAGCACGCCGCCAGCCAGCTGCCAGCCACAGGCAAGCCAGCGCACACCACCCGGGCTCACGGCTAGCAGCGCCGCGAGCAGGGCAAACATCGCCAGCAGGCTCCAGCGCAGCATTTCATCCATGCTGCCCTGCGTGCTTGCCGAGCCCGCCCAGACATGTACGGCGTAACACAGCATCATTGCCGCAGGAAAAGCGACCAGCAGCAAGCCAGCTCTGCGCAGATGCATGGACTCCGACCTCACGAAGCCCGGTGCAGCCTGTTCCGGCATCCTCGCACCTCTACTGTACATCACAAGCGACAGCGCCACGATGACACCTGTCATTCCAATAACCGGATACATGTCGGCAGCGTTAAACAGCCCTCTGCGCAAGCACCCGGTCAGTAAAATAACCACCATGCTTAATCCGATGATGGTTGTGTATCTAGATCCTACCCTGCGCCTGTCACATTCGTTTTTCCTGATTCGGGCACATCTCGTTACAAGCACCCTTGATCCTGAACAACATGTTTGTTGTGGACCAGCTATACCGTTATATGTATTGTGTTGACCTTGCAAATAGCACCCGTATTCCGCATGTTCACTCGAGCCTGGCAGAAGATATCGATGATCGTGCTCTTCCCTGCCTTTTTCCCGCGCATCATTAACTTGCTTCTTGTAATCCCTTTCCGCCTTATTCCCTGCTCCTGTTCCATCATATTCTCCTGTTGTCCCTGCCTCTCGTACAGCCTTATCTGTCTTCGCGTTTGCACTTCTCATTCCACACCTCCTCTGCGCTTCAATCACCTTCAAGCTTTACAAGACTTCTCTCAGCAATCACGGAAACAAAAAAAGACAGAAGGTGCCCATTTCGGGTCCTTCTGCCTCATGTCCGCCAAGCTGCGAGATCAGTTCATGTTCGACAATGACAGTCCTATCTTTTTCATGAGCCTCACTTACGCAGGTGCTGACAAGTTTCCTTTATCATGGATTTATCCAATCTGCGTCACAGAATCCATACTTTATCCCAATATCTGCGCATCGAGTAAGGCGACCCTTGCATCAGTATGTCCCTTTCCTCACTTGTGCAGACCTTGCAGATAACATGTACCTGTCTTGTTTTATCAAACTGTTTTCTTTCGCTCATTCACCAAAACTTCCTTACCTTCGGCTGCATCACAATTGCTACGTTTTCACCAAAGCGTTACTTGCAATCCGTTCTTCCGCTCATCCCACAAGCTAATGCAGGTTACACTTCGCAGCACCTTGAAGCGTTTCTTTATGCACTTTGCCCGCAGTTTTGCTGCCTTCCACCGGAAGCAGGTCCGCACACGCACGCTCCAGATACGGATCGGCTTGAATAAAATCACGGAATGCAATGTATTCACTCCACATGTCCTGCACCTGACCCGCCTGACCGCGAACGGCGCGAATCAGAATATTTTTGGGGGTGTTCTCGAGGTCAATAAATTCGAGCAGCTGTGTCTTATATCCCATCACATCCAGCAGCTTGGCACGAATACCGTCCGTAGCAAGTGCGGAGAAACGTTCCTTCAGAATGCCGTGAGACAGCATCGGGTTCATAACGGAAGCCTCGACCTGATCATACAGCTCATGCTGACAGCAAGGCACGGACAGAATGACGGATGCTCCCCAGCGTACAGCCTTCTCTAAGGCAGCATCCGTAGCCGTATCGCAGGCGTGCAGGGTAACCACCATATCCACCTCGTTCAGCTCATCGTAATCTGCAATATCTCCAACGAGGAATTTCAGATCACCATAGTGCAAACGTCTGGCCAGATCATTACAATGCTCGATTACATCCGCCTTGAGATCCAGACCGATAATCTTGAGGGAACGACGCTGCAGCACAGATAAATAATGGTACAACGCAAACGTCAGATACGACTTGCCGCAGCCAAAATCAACGATGGTCAGCGGACGCCCTTCCGGCAGATGCGGAATGACATCCTGCACCATCTCCAGGAAACGATTGATCTGTCTGAACTTGTCGTACTTGCGTGCAAGCACATGTCCCTGCTCATTCATAATGCCAAGCTCGACGAGGAAAGAAACCGGAACGCCCTCCTCCAGCACATACTGCTTTTTGCGATTATGGGACAGGTCCACTGCTGTTTTGGATGGAGACTTGGTCAGGATCGATACTTTATATTTTTTGCTGATCAGAATTTGATAATCGGCCTCTGCCGTACAGAGCAATCCCTGACGAAATGTCTCTTCACATAACAAAGTCATGCGCTCCATCGCTTCAGTCGGGGTCAGATTCTCATGCAGCACTTTATTGGAATAATGAAAAGCAAACTGGTAATGAAGCTGATTTTTCAGCGTAACCGGCTTCACCTGCACTTTGGTAAACGAGACATTGTCCCGTCTGCGCAGCTGACTCCAGGTCGCCGTAATCAGCGAGTTCTGTTCAAAAATATCTTGTATAAGCTTTCGCAACGAATCCACGGGGTACATCTCACTTTCGGTTTGGTTTGGTCAACCGTTACCATACCATAAATCTTTTCCCTCTCCAAGTGACTGTTATTCATTCACCTGCTGACGTTTACTCTCCAGAGCTTCAAGCTGTGTCAATCCCTCTTCAACCTCGTCTCGCGGCAAGCCGCCCTGCTCCAGCTGTTCATCCGTAAGCTTTGTTAATCGCTCGTAGAACGCCCTCGCATCCGCCACATACTGCACGGGATACTCCGCGCCAAGATGAAGCAATCTATACCAACCGTTCTCGGCCGCATCATATCGTGCCTGCTGTTCCCGATATAGTGCAAGCTGTTTTTCCGTTCGTGCCGGAAGCTCATATCCTCGAATTTGCGCTATGACTTCCTCTATACGATCAGGCACTTGCAGCAGCTCGCGATTGGCACCATGGTTCATGGCATACAGATAAAAATGCAAAGCTCGCATAAATCGCACAAGCGCCGCATCCTCCGCTTCCATTTTCTCCCGATCATCAATGCCCTCTACTCTGGCCTTCTCCTGATAAATATATGCCTCTTCCTCTATGAGTCTCGCTGCTTGCTGCAGGTTGTCTACCTCTATTACACCGCGAAAACGGAACATCTCAATTACATCCTCTGCGGGCAGAGAGTTCAGCAAAGACAGATTCATGCCGAATTGTCTGCGCATCAGCTCATCCAGTTCAGACAAGGCCTCTGTATGTTTGCGTTGCTGTCTCAGTGTAAAAGCTTTGCCAATCGCCTCTGTCATTTCCTCCATCATGCGGAGCAGATAATCCTTCCTGAACATCGGTGCGCCCCCTCATATCTTCGATCATCATCAAACGTGCTGTGTCATTGGTGTATAGGTTTTATTTTAATTCATGCCGTAAAAAAAAGCGAAAGTCCGGCTTCCCCTGAGGTATGAAGCCGGGCAGTGAAACAAACGAAGCCCCGGCTTGTCCATATCAACGGACAAACAGGGGCTTCTATGGACACTTGGGTTCCTTATCATGTTTTGGGGCATCCGCCCAATCGTTGGAACAATCTTATACTCAGTCAGATAAATCTGCCATGAATTGTTTAATTACCTGAATCAACTCTTCTGGTGCTTCGTACATGCTCATATGTCCTGCACCTGCAATTGTAGCCTGTACAATATGCGGCTTGTCACTTGTAAAGGTACGCTCAGGTGGAATAAGTCCGTCTTTCTCTCCTGCCACAAGCAGTACAGGCATCGGCGCTGCCGACAACACATCGCGTCGATCCGTACGCTCACGCATGGCGAGCGCTGCTCCGATTGCACCTTGGGGTGCAGTCTTGTAACCGATCTCTTTGACACGATTCACATGAGCAGATAGTGATTCCACATGCTCCGGTGCAAACAGGCCTGGCACCAGTCCATCCACAAAATTCACGATGCCCTCAGACTGAATGGTCGATACTGCTCGCAAACGTTTCTCCTTCGCCTCGTCACTGTCCGGGAATGCTGTCGAATGGATCAGACCAAAGGCATTCAAGCGCTCCGGGTGATGCTGTGCAATCGCCAGCGCAATATATCCCCCCATGGAATGCCCCAGAATGACGGCTTTCTCTACTTCCAGCTCATCCAGCAGCTGCACTACATCATTGCCCATCTGTTCAATCGTGTAGCTGCCAACCGGTGCATCCGTTTTGCCGTGTCCACGCAGATCAGGTACGATACAACGATAGCTGCGGGCCAGCTCCGGCACCACTTCATCCCAATAGGATGAACTGCCGCAGAATCCGTGAAGCAGCACAAGTGCTTCTCCCTTACCCTGCTCGGCATAACAAATCGTCGTTCCATCACACATCACTTTTTCCATATTAATCCCTCTCTCTGCGCGAATGTAATAGTTCAGGTTGTATATTATTAAGCATTCAGCTCATGAATGAAACGCTTCCCGGGAATTCCAGGCCTCACATACCGCATCAGCCAGAACTCGGGACATCTCCATCACCAGATACAGTGAAGTCATCTGTAAAATGGAATATGGCCTTGGTCCATTCACATTCACTACAGCAGCCACGCTGTATTTTCCTACCGGAGGCAAACTACCGCCGACCGCTTCCGCAGGAAGCAGTGCTTCCTCCGACACATAGTATGTCCCGGCGGCATTTTTCGGGCCCAAACATGCATCGATTGCAATCACGGCATGGTGTGCCGGGATAGACGCCAGCTTTTGCGCAAAGGTATCCGCATCACAAGGAGACGCCAATGTGCCGATCACATGAGGCATACCGCGTTCCTCCAGCAGAGTACCTGTCATCGGGCCAAGCGCATCCCCGGTCGAACGATCGGTACCAATACACAGAAACGTAATTTCGTCCGGGGTATGCCGCTGTATGATTTTTTTGAAAAAAAGAGCAAGCTGGTCTCCAGGTATGCCTCTGCGCATGCCCCGGGTCTGCTGCCGGACCAGTTCCCGTTTGTATACAGCCAAACTTGACTGCCTCCCTTCCCGCTATGGCACACTGTCATTTCTGACAGGCTTCAGCGCTGTCTTTGCTTCCAGTAAGTAACCCCGCTCTATTCTCACATTGTAACCGATGCATGGTATCCCCGCAAAATCATTGGCTTGTGCCCTTCTAGTCATGCTACAATAACAGGAGTTTCCGTTTGGAAAAAGGATCAGATCAACCCATCCCCGGAGATGGAAAGGATGAAGTGAACGATGGATTTAACACAAGCAACAGCAGAAAACATGGAATATATGATTGAAGCGATCAAAACCAAACTGCGGATGGCCAGCGGCGCGGCAATGCAAGCTTCAGCATTTCCACTTGAGAAATATGAGGATCTGCAGGATTTATACGAGATGGTGATGAGCAAAGAGCACCTGAGCATCTCCGAAGTGGAGGCCGTTGCTTCCGAACTGGGTAAGCTGCGTAAATAAGCGTTGACTTGAAGATTACCCTGCATCCGACAAAGCTCACAATCAAAAAAAGGACTTGTCTTGCATCAGCATACTGATACAGGACAAGTCCTTTTTGGCTATTCCCTATTTCCTATTTCCTGTTTACTTGTTTCTTATTTCTTGTTCCAGCCTTGTATTTCGCCATGCTCTTGACTTTAAGGCAGATCAATCAGTACAAATTCAGCTGGCTCGCTGCCTGCGCTTGTCATCTGCAGATCACAGCTTTTGCGAATTCTGGCGGCATCACCCGGCTTGAGATCAAAATTGCCATCCAAGCACTGGAGTTCGAGATGACCGTTCATCAGAAAGAGATGGGTACGGCGCTCCTCATGCTGGGGAAACATTAATTTTTTGCCCGACTCCAGCTTGGATAGATAACAGGTTACGTCCTGAGCGATACGCAGACCATTCTCGTTCAAACTCTCATTCGCTCGATCTGATGTGCCTGATACCATCGGATACAGGCGGTTCAAATATGCATCTTCTTCTATTTTACGATAAGCATAGGATGGCTTCAGCTCTCGATGAGAGGGAAGAAACCACATCTGCAGAAAACGTACCGGCTCATCCTCAGACGGGTTCGTTTCCGAATGCTCCACGCCCGTGCCTGCACTCATAACCTGAGCCGTTCCCGCCTCCAGCAGCTGTTCTGTACCCATGCTGTCCACATGCTTGAGTGTTCCTGATATCACATAGCTGACAATTTCGAGATTATGATGTGGATGTTTCTTAAAGCCTTCCTGCGGCATCAGCGTGTTGTCATTATGAGCTAACAAACATCCGAAATGGGCGTTGCTAGGGTCCTCATAATCTGCAAAAGAAAAGCTGAATTCACTGTGTATCCAGCCCCGATCCGACGTGTGTCTTTCTTCCGATGTCACTACTTTAATCATATTCATCCACCTCCAGGGGATTGGAACTGCCTTGCAGCAGTATTCCATGCGTGTTTAGAATTTTATAGATCAATACCAATTGGTATGTGATTTTTACCCGGCGCCCGGTTATTCTAATCACGTTCCTTCTAAAGGTTACTCGCTATCTAATCATGAGTTCAGCACAAATTCACTGTCCATATGTCCGACAAGCGTGCCTGCATCATTACGAATACCAGCAGGAAATGCTTCGGCCAGCCTTGCAATGGTTGCTTTGTTAGCATATCCGATCTGCTCCAGAATCGATTGTGCGATAGAAGCCCATTCTTCCTCGGAGCCGTCCAGCACTTTAAACGTGATGCCAAGTCTCTCTTTTTTCAGCGCAAAACCAAACACACCCTTAAATCCACCCTTGGCTACAATGTTATCGTCCTCCAGCAGCACGGAATCCACCCGGTTCGTACCACCCACCATCAGCGGATGCTGGTTCATTGCCGCAGTGATTGTTTCTACAGCGGTACGTGTCGGTGCATCGGCAATCAGATCAGGGCAAGCCAGCTTGAGGTATGCACTTGCCAGTGCAGACAGCGGCAGCGAAAATACCGGAAAGCCGCAGCCATCCGTCCCAAGCTGAATATCTGTTACTTCAATACCTGCCAGACCTGCCAGCGTGTGAAGTATTTCCTGCTGCACGGGATGATGCGGCTCGGCATAACTGCTCAGATCAAGCTGTTTCATCTGGCTGTAGCCCAGAATGCCGAGGTGTTTCCCCGAGCAGTTGTGCAGCATACGGCGCTTCTCTCCTTGGGCGCGCAGCCAGTCGTTGCGGCTCTCTTCATTTAACGGATAACTTGGTGCACAGATCAGACATTCCTCGCCAAGTCCGATTTTGCCAGCCAATTGTGCCAGCACCCGGATATGCTCCGGTTCAGAGCGATGGGATGATGCCATGATGGCAATCTCCTGCGGCTCCAGATTATAGTGGTGGTCAATGCCGGCACGAATACCCGGAATGGCTTGAAATGGTTTCGCAGATGATCGGGTAAAAGCTCTGAAATGAGGATCACCAGCCGAATATACAACACGACCATGCTCATCTGTAATACATATATGTCCGTAGTGGGCACATTCCATCACACCAGCACGGTATTCTTTAACTAACAGCGCACTCTCCATGCGACTTTCTCTCCTTTATATTGCCAAATTCTTGTACATGCAAGTCGATGTCAACTTACATATACACTCCCGAATTTATCTCTGCTTTGCGTCACGGCGCCGCATGGGATATCCTCATTAGTATAGTACAAAAACGACACTTTTACAGTTTTTTCGACAGACCTTTTGGGTAAAACATGATCAGTTTTCATAATGCACCACACTTTCGTTGAAGGAGATACGATTGATGCTACGAAATTCTAAACCTCTCTCATCTGATCCGCAACAGGGCGTCCCTGTCCCTATACAGCCTTTACTGAAATATACACTGCTTGCTTCTCTTCTCAGTACAGCGATGGTTTTATTATTGGCAGGTATCGGGGTATGGATGGGACCAGATCGCATTTTGACGCTGGACGAACGGATTCAGCAGCTGTTCTACCTGAATTCGGAAGCTCGCCTGCTCCTGCTGCCCTATACTTCATGGATCACTGCACTCGGTTCTTTCAAAATATCGGTCTTAGCGGCAGCAGGCTTCGCCCTGATCTGCTTTGTACAGCGACGTCCCCGAGCGACGATCTATGGCTATGTGATCTGTACAAGCTTTGCGATGATGTGGATGCTGAACACCTTACTAAAAGAAATCTTCCGAAGAAGCCGGCCCGAGCTGGAGCATCTGCTTGCTGCCCACGGTTATAGTTATCCCAGTGGTCATGCCATGATTTCCATGGGCTTCTACGGTATGCTTTTTGTGATCTGGGCTTTGGAGTGGAGGCAACACAGGCCCCTCCAAAGATGGCTTCCAGTGATACTCGGTATCTTCTTTATTGTCTTTATCGGTCTTAGCCGAATTATGCTGGGGGTTCATTATCCTACAGATGTACTTGCAGGATTTGCATCCGGTCTTGTCTGGGTGATATGTTTGTTGCAGGGCATCAAACAAGCAGGCCGATAACCGATTCCTTCATTTTCCAGTTTATTCATCCGGCATTTCGTTGTTTCACCGAAGGACACAGCGTTTATATACGAAGTAAGTAAACACGAACAGAACATTAAGGAGTGATTAAACATGAATAAAGCAGAAGAACAGTATCCAGTACAAAGCGGTTCGACATTCGCCAAAGGTCTTTTCATCGGAGGATTGCTGGGCGCTGCGGCAGCCCTGCTCTTCGCCCCTAAACCAGGACGCGAGCTGCGCGGTGACCTTTCTGAAAAAGTAAACCTGGTAACGGATCGTACGAAAGAAGTGGCAACGGTTGTTGGAGATAAAGCTTCCGAGCTTGCCAAAACGGTGTCAGCCAAAACGTCCGATCTGGCTAAAACGGTAAACCAAGGTCGCAATGACGTCATGGATTCTGTAAAAAAAGCATCTGCTGATGTTGCGGAAGAAGCTTCCCGTGCATCTGAAGAAGTGGCTGCTGCTTCCGTAGAAGCGAAGGAAGATGCACGTAAAGAACTGAACTCAACCAGCTTGTAAATTGCTCTTACAGAGTCTAGCAATACATAGCCAGCTGCAAGCAGCTGGCTATTTATTATCCTGAACATATCCTGAGCAGACGGAGGAGAGGTACATGAGTAAAGTCACAATGAACGGAAACACCCCCATCACAGGAGCACCTCCAGCACAGCAGTATGACATCAATGAACATCCTTTTGAGCTAAGGCACGAGGTCAAACGGCTGAATACACGCCTTGATCAGATTGCTGACAGTCTGGAGAGAGCGCAGATCAAAGATATCATCGAAAATTACAGCAATCCCAAAAAACGTATCATCACCAATTTCACCGCAGGTATGGCTCGAGGACTTGGATTAACCGTAGGGACGTTTGTCGTACTTGGTTTACTCGCCTTTATTCTTAGTCAGTTCGTTAACATGCCCATCGTGGGCCAGTATATTGCCGACCTGCTTGGTTACATCGAAGATTACAAAAAATAAAAGAGGAACCGCCCGGTCTGTGACTATCGCGGTTCCTCTTTTCCTTTGTCCCGGTTCCCCTGTGCGGAGGACTGGGAAGATTTCACTTTTAACAGATCTCCTGTCCATCCTTTCATCATCATCCACAGGTACATACCGAGCATGCTGAGCAGGATCAGCACAATAACAAGCACCACGCCCCATGTCTTGTCGATCAGAGGTAAATTCTCAAAGTTCATACCCCAGATCGCCCCTGCTGCTGTAGCCGGAGTGAACACGGACGTTACAATCGTCAATGTTTTCATAATTTCGTTGCCACGGACTCCCGATATCGCATTGTCGATCGAAATAAGGGTATCAATCTCTTTTTCATAATGCTGGAACAGACATTCCATCCGCTCGACACGGTACTGAAGCTGCTGGTAGAAACGATTCTTTGTAATCTCCTGAAGGTAAGCCTCCTTGGAAGCTGCCATTAATTCGGAATAAGGAATAAACAGATTACTCCAGTACAGCAGTTCAAACCGGGCCGCCAGAATCTGATCCATTAATGTACGTGCATTACGGCTCTCCATCTTGCGCTCCAGATCACGCAGGTTCATCTCAAAATGGTCCATGCCCACATGGTAATAATGCAGAATAGCCCGAAACAGCACAAACATGCCTTCATTGGCCTGAGTACACTGCTGCAGTATGTGAACACGTTCGCCCGTTTTCATGATCTCTCTTGTGTTATCATCCAGATTAAGGGTAACCAGATGATGGCGATCAACGTAAAAGAACATCTGATTTCCTCTCCGGGTATCCTCCCTCTCGTTTTTCACCGCATATAATAAGGAACCAAAAATCACGGCTTCTGTTCCATTTACATAACGTACCGACAGATAATTCGATTCGACCTCCGGTATTTTACGCAGCCAGTAATCCATATCAGGAAACGCCTTTGCCAGATCATCAATCGTACGTTCCATACTGCTGGCATCGGGCGCGACCCAATCCCACCACTGCCAACCCTCTGAACAGAATAACTGATCACGACGGGCCTCACGTTCCATTTGCTGCATTTGATTTTCCTCCTGGACACATGTTTTCTGTCCTTTGCCGGGTCATGCGACCCGTCTGATGAATTCAAAAAAGGACACGTATGCATTCCAGCGCAATACCGTGTCCTTATCAAGCCGTATTCAGGCAACTATAAATATGATAGATCATAGCAAGGAAGCGTTAGACATAATCTGCTTCAATTTTTCCGTAGCACGCTTTTGAATCCGGGATACACTCATCTGCGACACGCCCAGCTTCTGCGCAATAGCTCGCTGTGACTGTCCATCCTGAAATGCTAAAATAAGTACTTTCTGCTCTTGTTCCTTCAGCTGTCCCAATGCCTGCTGCAGATCCATCCGTTTTTCAACCGAATCGAAGTCATTGACATCTGCGCTGATCAGCTCGCCTAAGGTCGCTGCACTATCATCCTGGGATAATGGAGAATCCAGTGATACATAGTGATAACATTCGCGGCCAGCGAGAACCTCAATCGTCTCCTCCGGTGACAGATCAAGATACTCGGCAATTTCGTTAACACCGGGTGAACGCTCCAGCTTCACCGTTAACTCATCAATGGCATGCTGCACCAATGCGCCTTTTTCCTTGATCCTTCTTGGCACTTGAATGTACCAGGATTTATCGCGAAGATAGTTTTTCATATGGCCAATCATGCTTTTCATCGCATACGGTTCAAACGGAATCCCCAGATTAATATCGTATTGCTTCAGCAACCGAATCAAAGCCATCTGGCCGGTCTGATACAGATCCTCATACAGATCGGGTCGATTCCGGGCAATTTTACCCGCTGCCATTTTGACCATCGGTTCATATTTACGGATAAGAACGGTTGCGATCTCGTTATCCTGTGTTTGCTGGTATTCCCAGATCAAACCGATCGCTTCAGACATGGACTCTGGGGGAGTCACTTTTTCATTCATACTTTCTCCTCACTTTTGGCAAGACGTTTTACGAGTACTACTTTCGTACCTTTGCCCGTCTCACTTTCCACACTGACATCGTCCATCAGGGCTTGCATGAGATAGAATCCCAAACCGCCGATCTGAGCGTCTGTCAGCTCTTTGTCATGAAGGCCGGAACGTGATACTGCCGGGTTCACATGCTCGAAGCTGGCACCCTCGTCCTTGACAGTGATCGCAAGCGACTCGCCATTCACTTCAAATACAACTTCAACCATGCCGCCTTCATGGGAGTAGGCATATAATACGGAGTTGTTACAGGCTTCCGACACAGCAACCTTCATATCCTCAATGTCTTCGTAAGAGAATCCCATTTTGGACGCAACACCATACAGATTAAGTCTTACAATATCCACATATTCAGCTGTCGCCGGTAAATTAAGAGTCACTCTTTGAACTTCTGCATTCATTCCTTTTTCGATCCTTTCCTATTGGGAATTCTTCTGTGTAACAAAGAATTTGGCTATACCCGTCATATCAAAAAGTTTCTGAATTTGCGCAGGAACTTCCTGTACTTCAAAGCGAGCTTCCATTCCATGTCTGGCCTTGAGAACAGATAACAGGATACCAATCCCTGTGCTATCGATGTACTTTAATTCTTTCATGTTAATGATGAGGTCCTGCTCCTTATTATCCACCAGTGGTTCCATTACCAAACGGAAGTCAGGAGCAACCGACAAATCCAGCTCGCCAGTCAGATACACTGTGCATACACCGTCATGTGTCTCGGTTCTTGCATTGAATTTTTCATTTTTATTTGTATTCATTAGACATCTCTCTCCTGATCATTGGTTTCCTTACCTTATAACCCAACTTACGGGCAAGTGAATCAGAAAACAAAACTGGTAAAAGTTTCAATTCGCCTGATTCATCGCTGAACCGCCTGGATTCACGACCTGACGTTTCTTCTGAAAATGTGCAAGCTTCTGTTTGACACTGCCCATCTTCACCGGCTTGCTGATATAATCATCCATTCCGGCTTCTGTACAGCGCTGCTGGATGCCTTCCATCACATTAGCCGTCATCGCAATAATAACAGGCTGCAGCTGCTGGGGTACGGTCTCACGTATGCGCTTCGTGCATTCCAGACCGTCCATTACCGGCATCTGTAAATCCATAAATACAAAATCATACTGTGACGGACTTGCCTTCACCATATCCAGCGCCTTCTGACCATCCTCCGCAATATCGGAGAGCAGCCCCAATTTGTGCAGCATGATCGCCATCAACTTCTGATTGATCGGGTGATCATCCACAATGAGCACGGTTGGATGCTGGCCCTCGTTCTCCACATCTGTTACATTCTCTTCACCGTTCCTCTGCACCAGTTCCGCTTCAACAAAACGCTTGGCCTGAATGGTGAATACAAACGTTGCCCCTTGTTTCTCCGAGGTGTCAAGATAAATCTGTCCACCCATCATTTCAACCAACGTTTTGCATATCGCCAGACCAAGGCCTGTTCCACCGTATTTTCGGGTCATGGACGTATCGAGCTGGGAGAAGGGCTGGAATAAACGATCTACCTTATCTGACGCGATACCTATTCCGGTATCCTTCACGGCAAATTCCAGAGACATGCTGCCTCCCGCCTCCTCCTTCACCGATACAATCAGGTATACACCGCCGTGATCCGTAAATTTGACTGCATTGGCAATCAAATTCAGCAGCACCTGGCGAAGCCGGGCCATGTCCCCGTAGATTAATTCTGGCACAGAATCCTCAAGGAAATAATCCAGCTCCAGATTTTTCTTGCCTGCCTCTGCAGCGAACAGCCCAAGCACTTCACGGATACAGCACACCAGCTCAAACGGGTGCTCCTCCAGCTCCATTTTTCCAGACTCCATCTTGGTAAAATCAAGAATGTCATTAATTACAGTAACGAGTGCATCCGCACTTCGGCGAACGATATCGACATACTCCTTCTGATCTTCCTTCAAGTCGGTTTCCATCAGCAGATCAACCATGCCAATAACTCCGTTCATCGGTGTACGGATTTCATGGCTCATCATCGCCAGGAATTCGGTTTTGGCATTAGCCGCAATTTCGGCTTCTTCCTTGGCCTGAACGAGCTGCTGGTTGATCTTCTCCAGCTCCTGTGTCTTCTGATGAAGCAGCATCGTCTGGGTTTTCAGCCTTTTGTTCGAGAGGAACATCTCTACGAAACCTTCAATTTTGGACTTTAAAATCTGGGGGATAAACGGTTTGACCATATAATCAATAGCCCCCGCTGAATAACCGGCAAACAAATGCTCAGCCTCCCTGCTGTTCGCAGAGATGAAAATGATAGGCACATCCTTCGATTTGTCCCGTGCCTTGATTAATTTTGCTGTCTCAATCCCGTCCATCCCAGGCATCTGCACATCAAGTACAATGACCGCAAATTCATCCTTGAGCAAACAACGGAGTGCCTCTTCTCCAGAAGTCGCCTTGACGAGTTTGTACTGTTCGGATTCCAGAACCGCCTCCAGCGCAAGCAGGTTCTCAGGGCGGTCATCTACCAGTAATATGTGGATTGGTTCATTGAGCCCCATAGCTAAGCCTAACCCCCTATTTGATCTTCCGGTATATTTTTTCGGTTCGGTCTAATGGCTCATAGGCATCACTGAATTCTGTAAAATGAATGGATTCTTTGGACCCCAGAACGAGTATACCGAAATGGCTCAAGCTCTCATGAAACAGCCCGTGCACATGGTTTCGCAGCTCATCATTAAAATAGATCATGACGTTCCGGCAAAAAATGACGTTAAACTCATTAAATGACCGATCTGTTGCCAGGTTATGCTCGGCAAAAATAATATTTTTCTGCAGAAACGGGTGAAATATAACGGAATTATACTTCGCTGTATAGTATTCGGAGAAGGCTTTGGTGCCCCCTGCCTCCAGATAGTTCGTTGTAAATAACTTCATTTTCTCAATGCCGTACACGCCTTCTTTGGCCTGCTGCAGTGAACGATCATTCATATCTGTTGCGTAGATTCGCGCCTTGTCATACAGCCCTTCCTCATGCAGCATAATCGCCATGGAATACACTTCTTCACCTGTAGAGCAGCCTGCATGCCAGATCCGGATGTATGGATAGGTTCTCAGAATCGGAATGATCTTTTCCCGAAACATGCGGAAAAGCGATGGGTCGCGAAACATTTCCGTTACAGGAATAGACAGGTTCTGCACAAACCGTTCAAAGGATGAACGGTTGTGCAGCACCTTCTCCTGCAGCCCGGATATGGTTTTCACACCTTCTGCATGCGCATAATGCCAGATTCTTCGTCTCAGTGATGGCAGCGCATAATTCCTGAAATCATACCCATATAAACGATGCATTCCTTCCAGCAGCAATTCAATCTCGATCAGTTCGCGCTCTTCCTCTTGCGGTACACGGACTGAATCTGCTCCCGTCTCGTTAGGTTCCCACGGTGTCATAGCTTCTCTCCACTTCATCATTGGTTACTTGCGTATTCGTTATTGTCCTTCATTACCCAAACAATCCACTTACGAATACAGCCATACCCGCATTAATGACAATAATTGATCCGTTTGAATCGGTTTCTTCACATAATCGGATGCTCCGGCCTCGATACACTTGCTGCGGTCTTCTTTCATCGCCTTGGCCGTAAGTGCTATAATCGGCAGCTTCTCAAACCTTGGATTCTGCCTGATCCGGGTCATCGCTTCATAACCGTCCATCTCTGGCATCATCATGTCCATAAGCACGAGATCAAATTCAGGATTGTTCTCTAGTGCTTCAAGCGCTTCACGGCCGTTCTCGGCAAACGTGACATCCATCCGATATCCCTCAAGCACACTGGATAACGCAAACACATTCCGAATATCGTCATCCACAAGTAAAATCTTCTTGCCTTCAAACAAGGTTTCTTTATTGTGCAGCTTCTGCAAAATGCGGCGCTTGTCTTCTGGCAGGTTAGCCTCTACCCGATGCAAGAACAAGGTAGTTTCATCCAGCAGACGTTCCGGCGACTTCACATCTTTGATAATGATCGATTCTGCATATTTGCGAAGCTTCAGCTCTTCCTTGGAATCCAGCTCTTTGCCTGTATAAATAATAATTGGCAGATCATTCAAATATTCATCGTCACGAATCTGGTCCAGCAGCTCAAAGCCGGTCATATCCGTCAGCATCAGATCCAGCACCATACAATCGTAACGCTGGCTGTGCAGCTCATTTAGTGCTTCCTGGCCCGTTGAAACGGCAGTAATCGCAACATCATCATGACCGATTAATTCAATGATTGCTTTACGCTGAATCTCGTCATCCTCCACAATGAGCAGACGTTTCAACTGATTGGCGGTATAGGATTCGATATGTGAGAAAGCTTTATCCAGTGAATCCTTGCTGGAAGGTTTCTTCAGATATGCAATGGCTCCCATCATCAATCCCTGCTTCATATCATCAACAACGGAGATGACATGCACCGGAATATGACGTGTCACCGAGCTGCTTTTTAACTCCCCAAGAATGGTCCATCCGTCCATCACGGGCAGCTGAATATCCAGAATGATGGCATCTGGCAAATATTCACGAGCCATCTCCAGGCCGATATCTCCTTGCAGAGCAACCAGTGCCTTGAAGCCTCTTCCTCTCGCCATATCCATCAAAATTTGCGCAAACTTCACATCATCTTCAATAATCAGCAGTGTTTTGTCGCCTTCCATCAGATGCTCCAGATCATCCTTGATTCGGGCTTGCTCTGAATGGCGAGCTGGGGTTAGATGGGATACCCGGCTGCGTTCCGGATCAGGAGCGAGAATGGATTGATGAGACGAGCGCTCGGTTGCCATGTAGGACTGCTGCTCCTGATATGGCTCCGAAGAGACCGCCGCTTCCCGGGTCGCTTCTTCCTCCGCCAGCTCGGCTTCTTCATGATTATCAGGCAGGAACAGCGTAAAGGTGCTTCCGACCCCTTCCGAGGATTCCACCTGTATAGCTCCGCCAAGCAGGCGTGCCAGCTCACGGCTGATGGACAAGCCAAGACCAGTCCCCCCATATTTACGGCTGGTGGTACCATCCACCTGCTGGAACGCTTCAAAGATCAGATCTGTTTTATCTGACGGAATGCCAATCCCTGTATCTTTGATGCTGAAGCCGAGATAGTCCTGATTCGTATTCAGATATCCAGGCAGCTCATCCGGCTTCATTCGCCGTGCATTCAGCGTCACCGAACCACGGTTTGTGAACTTGAATGCGTTCGACAGCAGATTGCGTAAAATTTGCTTTACACGATGACTGTCTGTATAGACCCAATCCGGCAGTGAAGTGTCAAAATCAATATGGAGGTCCAGTTCTTTCTTGTTCGCCATCGGCCCAAAGTTCTGAGTAACAAAGCTCGTCAGCTCATCCATGCGTACCATCTCATAATTGATATCCATCTTGCCCGCGTCCACTTTCGACAAGTCCAGGATTTCGTCAATCATTTTGAGCAGGTCGGCTCCCGACATATAAATGGTTTGCGCATATTCCTGCTGCTTGCTGCTGAGATTGCCATCCTTGTTCTCCGACAATAATTGAGACAATATGAGCAGACTGTTCAGCGGCGTTCGCAGTTCATGCGACATATTGGCCAGAAATTCCGACTTGTACTTGCTGGTCATCGACAACTGCATGGCCTGCTGTTCAAGCTGTGTCTTTGTTTTCTCAATTTCATCATTTTTCTCTTCCACTTCCCGAACCTGCTCTTCCAGCGCCCGGGTCTTGGCTATCAATTCGGTATTAAAATGCTCCAGTTCCTCCTGTTGACGCTGCAGCAGTTCTTCGGACTTTTTCAGTGCACCTGTCTGTTCCTCCAGGTTCTCATTGGAGCGACGCAATTCTTCCTGCTGTGTCTGCAGCTCCTCGGACTGCACTTGCAATTCCTCGGTAAGGGCCTGAGACTCCCGCAGCAGCTCCTCGACACGCAGACGCCGCCGCACATTGTTAAGAATGACACCCAAATTCATAATGAGCTGAGCAAACAGCTGTTTATGAAGCTCACTGAATCCTTCGAAGGAAGCCAGTTCAACGACACCAATCAACTCGTCTTCAAACACTACAGGGTAGATCATAATGCCGGCAGCCCTTGACGAGCCAGAAGCCGAACCGATGCTTACATAATGATCAGGAGTGTGATCCAAAACAATCGGACTCATGTCCAGCGCCGCTTGACCAATCAAACCTTCCCCGACTCGATAGACTTCTCGGCCAAGTTCTCCATTCTCTTCAAAAGCATAGGAACCGTAACGTCTCAGTTCATCCGGATGCTTTTCCTCGTCGATCAGATACACCACACCCAGCTGAGCACCAAGCACAGGTGTAAATTCACTGATAAACATCTGGGAAATTTGACGAATGGATCCGATGCCCCGGAGCAATTCAGGCACTCTTGCAATGTTGGAGCTCATCCAATTCTGATCCTGCTGGGCCTGTACATAGGCCTTCTCGATCTCCTGCTTCTCTTGCAGATCGTTCGAAACGTCCTTGAACACGGACGCGATTTGACCGATCTCATCTGTGGACTTGATCTGAATTCGCTGAATTGTTTTATATCTGCCTTTGCCAAAACTCGTAATCATCATAGATACCGTATTCAAACCGCGTGTAATACTCGGAAGCACCCACAGGATTACCCCAAGGGCAAGCAGCAAGCCGGCAACCATCATACTCGTCGTAATCTGGACCGCTCGGGTATACGCTTCATTGGCAGACTTGATCTCGGCATCAATCTCCTGATCCTGATAACGGGAGAGCGCGTTCAAGCTATCTACCGCTTCTTTCTGCACGGCAAGTCCTGTGGAATTGCGATAGTTGTTCGCATCCTGCACCCGATTTTGCGCCATCAGACTGACGATTCTGTTGGCATAATTCGTATAGGCATCCCATGCATTGTTAACACGATCTACAAGCTGATGCTCAGAGGCGGTATCTGCACGGTCTCTCACCTGCTCCAGATATCCAGCGCCCTTTTCCTTCATTTCTTTCAGATCGCCTTCTGCTGCACTGATGGAATTGGTCGGATTAAGCAGCAAGTTAGCGAGCACTTTGGCAATATCATTGACTTCTCCCCGTGCCGCAGAAGTAAAGCGCACTTTCATATAACGCTCCTGATACATCTGGTCAATCTGCTCATTACTGCTGTTCAGCCGTTCATAACTTACAAAGGTAAGAGCAATTAAAATGACCATCAAGGCGGTAAAACCAATCAGCAGTTTATTCCTGATTTTCATTCAGCTTCCGCCCCTTTATCCAGAGTAATCCACACCAGACATTTATCATCATCACGTTCGGGATTCAAATCATCGTTAAAAAACAGCTGCTGCATTGCTTCTTCGTTCCATTCATGCGAGCCCTTCAATTGTTCGATCAGAAATTCCAGCTGCTGCTCCTGATCTCCCTGTACCGCCTCAAGCAATCCATCCGTATAAAGTGCAATATGTCCATCCCCTTCATAATGAATGGTCTGTGGTTCAATATCCATTTTATCGAACAGCCCTACAGGACAGCATACGCTGTCAAACGAGGTCACACTGCCGTCACTGCGGAAAAATAAAGCTGGCGGATGCCCCGCATTCACATAATCAATGCGTTTCATCCGGGTATCCACAACCAAGTAGATGGCAGTAAAATAATACTGTACCAGTTGTTTACCGAGATGCAGCTGATTGAAGCGCCGATTCAGCTCCTGAATGACCTTCTCCGGGTCTACATAAGTGGTTACCGTATCCTTGAGCACAGATGCGATAAACATGGTGAACAGAGAGGACGATATGCCATGCCCCATCATATCCAGCAGCAATACGCCATAACGTCCTTCTCCGAGCGGATACCACGAATAGAGGTCACCTGCCAGCTCGAAGGACGGTTTGTAGATGGCATGCACCTGGAACAATGGATCTTCAATCGCATGGCTCAGCACCGCGTTCTGTACCATTGCTGCCAGCTTCAGCTCATCCTGTATGCGCTGGTCGCGCTCCTTATGCCAGTCTTTCTCCTGCTTTAAGCGTAAGGCCAATCGAATTCGTGCCATCAGCTCCACTTTGTTAATTGGTTTTGTTACATAATCAGATGCACCTGCATCGAGCGCTTCCGCCAGCTTTTTGGAATCGCCGATGGCAGTCACCATAATAATCGGGATATCCTTCAGATTTTCGAATTTCTGCACAATACTGCATGCCTCAATGCCATCCATCTCGGGCATCATCATATCCAGCAAAATCAGGTCAATATCCGACGGCTGGGGACGCAATTCGCTAGCTTCCTCACCAATCCCCAATATTTCGAACATCTCCATTGCCGAGCTTGCTGTCACAATATCGCGATAGTTTTCCTTTTTCAAAATTTCTCGAATGATAATGACATTCGTCGGATTGTCGTCAACAATAAGTATTCTCATTTGTTTCTCCTTATCTGTGGCGTCCGGGTTTGTCGATAATTATGCATTCAGCGAACAACCTTATTTATACAAATTTTGCGTTCAAAGTGGCAGTAGACATAATAATTCATAGTATAACTATACGGATAGAACCATGAAACTTCTATTCACAAATCACACCAGCAAGGGGCATTTTCTTCCATGAAACATTTGTTTTTGCATTGTTACAGCCCCGCCTTCAAACTTGCAAAAACATAGATAAGGAATGGGGGTAAACCCCATTCCTTATCTATGTTTTTGATTAAGCCCTTACGGAAGGGTTCCGCAAGACGTTCACTTCGTTCTTAAACCTGCTGCCAGGTTTGAAGGTTCAATCTTTCTTTTTGGCAATCACCAGCACCTTGCCTTTATCCAATTCACTTTCGTAGAAATCAGCCTCGGCTTCGGTGAAACCCATCGATACAATCTTGGCCCGAAGTTCGTCACCGCGTGAGCGGAACAGATTCGCCATGGAATCAAACACCCCTTCTTCCTTGATACCAATCTCTTTGGCATCTGCAGTATCTGCAATGCGATCTGTACGATCCTTCTCATGGGCAAGTACGAAGATATGATCAGCCAAGTATCCAGTAGTTTGCAGCTCTTTCACCGCTTCTACTGCCTGAACTCCGTTTTCTACCACCTTAGCATAAGCTTGCGCGTTGGTTGAATTCATCGTTTCCACTCTCCTCTGATTGATCTTCTTTATCGAGCTCTTATAGTATATAACCATACTATTTTGTATTGAAACGGAAGTCGAATGATAGATGTCAGGAAACTGTGTCATCAAATAAATCAATACCCCTAATCTCGCTTGAGCCCGGTTTCATATACACTTTGATCGCATAATGACCGCGAAGGTATACTTCGCCATCCTCCGCGACATAATGAGGTTCGCCAAGCGCTTGATGAATGGCGTCAATCTGCATCGGCAGTACAGTGCCGTTCAAGCTCCAATGCTCTTGGAAGCCCTCCACATGTACATACTGAATCATTCCAGTATCTTCGCATATTCCAACTTTTACATCATCAAAATGATATTCATCGCATCCCAAGTACGGGTCCTCTTTGATCGCGGATGGCTGACCCATTCGGGCCAGCAATTCATTCTTCCTCTCCTCCAGTGAGACACCATTCAGAGTCCGGAATTGCTCGTACGTCTCGGAACGATCATTCGCCGATGTAATCTCCGGCATCTGCTCCTCCATTACCGTCCATTGCAAGTCATGAGCAGCAGGTGGCGCTGCCGGTTGAACGGAAAAGGGAGAAATTATGCTAAACACCGTCACTAACAGTAGTTCCATCATGTTTCTCACCCTTTCATCAGGTTCATCACCGCTCTGAAGGTTTCACCAGCATTCAGCAAACGGTCATGTTATTTACGCAGCCGCTGCCATACGTTGGCCGCAATATCCACATATCCCATCCAGTTCTTCCCGCCTTTGGCTTCATCATGATATGTAGCATCATAAGATTGCAGCGTACGCTCTGTTTGCGTTGCAGGTGGCGCCGTCACATGACTGGATTGAGCTGCTTTGTCTGCTTCTGCTCGCTTCGTCTGAAACTTGGTCATCAGTGTGCTGGATACCTGCTTGGCTGCTGCCGTCACTTCACTGAGCACTTCTCCCAGATTCTCAACCGATTCCAGAACCGGATCAATCTTTTTGATTTTGTGCTGTACATCAGCAGTGATATCATTGGCATGTCTTACGGTCTGCTTTACTTCATAACTAAGCTCGTCTACGGTTTTTTGCACTTCTTGCAGTGTGCGGGATACGTTGTCCAGTGAGCCCTGAGCCGCTTTCAGGGTGCGGATTAAAAAGAAAACCAGTACAGCAAATGCCACTGCAATCAGGGCCACGCTAAGTTGATAGATCATACAAAAACCTCTCTTTCCATAGTTGCGTGCGGTTTGGTTATTGCTTTAGTACCCGGGCATTTACCGGGCGAAACAAAAGAAGAGTGTTCCCGGGATTCCGTCTAGAAGAAGAAAAATCCACCATGTTTCAACAGTTTCGACCCCGGTTAAGGTTAGACTACGCAGGGCAGTGAGACAGCATCGTTCACGCCAAAACAATATCACGAAAGGATGATCTCTCATGTTGAAATGGTCTGTTATTTTTCTGATTATTGCGCTGGTCGCTGGTATCTTTGGTTTCTTTGGCATTGTTGAAGCCGCAGCTTCCATTGCAAAAGTGTTGTTCTTTATCTTTGTTGTACTTTTTGTCATCTCCCTCATTACGGGAAGAAGCCGAATGCGATAAAGTCACTATTGCCTGATCTGAATCATGTGATTACATACAAAAGCCGATGATGCCTCCGGGTACGTCGGCTTTTGTTTGTTTACATGCAGGTAAACTTTCCTATTTTCTATATCTATGTATTACGCTCCCTCCTGCTTTATTCCAACATCAACCGCCGAAAACCCCTGAAAAAACAGGACTAAATTGACATAACAAGCCGGATTCCATGCCACGAAAGTATGATTTTTACAAGCCTGTTATATACCCGCAAATGCTCCAGTTGACTCTGGAGAAACAAAGAAAATATTGTTATAATTTGTGATTCATAGGCTAGGTTGCTTGGTTATTTTTAACACAGGACAACAAAAACTACATATCTAACCGAGGAGGAAAAACAAATGAAAAAAATCGTAAGTTTTGCCGCTGCTCTAACTTTGATGGGTTCCATGGCTGCCGCTGCGGGTGCAGAGGAAGCGGTTACGGGCACAGTAAACACAACATCCGGTACAGAAGCGACTTCAACTACACCAGCGGAAACAACTCCAGCTGTTGAAGTGAATAAACCTGCTGTAGAGACCGTTGAAGGCAAAGCAGAAACCGTGACTGGCACAACCGTTGATTCTACAGGTACTGAAGGCACTTCAACAACGACAGAAACACCATCCAATACAGACATCAAGTTTGAAGAGCCTCTTGTGAAACCAGGGGATGAAGTCACTGCACCAACAATGCTGCTGAACCTGCTGGAGCGCACCTGGTTCTATGATGCACCAAACGGCAAACCGATTGGCGCTCTGGGAGCTCAGATCGTTGATACAACAGGTGAGGTTGTTGACGGATTCGACGGCGGCGAATGGGTTCAAGTGTACACCTGGAAAGGCAAAGCTTGGATTCACGTTGCGATTCAATAATATCGTATAATCGTTTCTTATATAAGTAAAGAGGACAGCGCGTGTTGCGTCTGTCCTCTTTTTTAGATGTACACGTAATTGTTATATTTTCACGTTGAAAAAAATTATGTTGGTTGATGTGCCTCTTCGGTTCGAGGCTCCACATGCACGTGAACATGCATAATGTTGTGGGACCGTTTCAATCGTTCCTCTACCTGATCACAGATTTCATGTCCCTGCACCAGCGTTAATCTACCATCTACTTCAATGACCACATCCACCAGCACATGACTGCCATGCACACGCGCCTTCACATCCTTGATCATCTCGACACCGGGAACACGAGCAACGGTAGATCTTAAATCCGTTAGTTCTTTCTGATCAAAACCATCCGTGAGCAAATGGGTTGAATCACGGAAAATTTCCCAAGCTGTCTTACAGATCAGCAGGCCAACCAGAATTGCTGCTACTTTATCCAGCCAGGGCAGACCGAATTGAGCTCCAACAATGCCAAGTGCTGCTCCGATGCTTACCCAGGCATCAGAACGATTATCTTTGGCTGCCGCCAGCAAAGCCTGACTGTTAATCTTCTTGGCCAGACGGGAGTTGTAACGGTATACCCCCAGCATGACCACAGCACAGATCACGGCTACACCAGCTGCCCAGAGATTTGGAGCGGCATAATCACCTGCATACCAGGATCGAACTGCTTCGACCAATACCTGAAGTCCTACAACTGCCATAATAAATGAGGCAATTAATGCCGCGATCGTCTCTGCCCGAAAATGACCATAAGCGTGATCCGAATCCGGCGGTTTTTGCGATATGCGGAGACCGACCAGCACCGCAACGGATGCCACAATATCGGTAGCATTATTGATGCCGTCTGCGATCAAAGCGCTGGAAGCAAACAGATATCCACAAATGAGCTTAAATGCTGACAAAACGAGGTAAGCCGCAATACTGATCCAGGCCCCTCGCTCGCCTTTACGTATTTCTTCATATGCGTTCAAGCGGACGACACTCCTTTTCCTAATGCTTCTCACAAATCCAGTAACGGTTTAATCATGGTACCAAATGCAGATCATGTGGGTCTACAGAAACAGTGTTGCCAACCCACAGGGCTGTAGGGAAGCTGAAACAAAGTTTACAGAAGGCAGGGCTGTAGAGAATAAGAAACAATGTTGGCTTAGGCAAAACTGGTGGAAATCGGCATTTTATCAGGTTGCCCTTGTGAGGCCATTATAAAACGTATAAAATGAGTACATCCCGTCCAATTTGGACGGCTTACTGCACGACCGGGAGGGATATACAATGAGCGAAAATAAAGAACCAAAAAAGATCAGCCTGCAGGATGCCATCCGTCAGAAGCTGGCACAGAAGAAGGAACAGGCCAATTCCGGCGGCCAATCCGGTGCTTACTTTGAAGGCGGACCAAAGGCTATGAAAAGTCAGAACAACAAAAAGCCGAACAATCAGCGTCGCCGTACAGGCGGCTCTTAGGCTCAAGTCAATCTAACAGCTGTCATCTGAGCATGCATTGACAAAAAAACCGCAAGCCCTCCCTGGAGGACTTGCGGTTTTTGCTTGTTTTATTGATTTAAAACTTGAACTCTACAATAGAGCTTAAGCTTCTACCGGATACATTTTACTGCGCAGCTCTTTGATCTCTTCGCTTTCGAGATACTCATCGTAGCTCATCTGACGATCGATCAGACCTGTAGGCGTAATTTCAATAATACGGTTAGCAATCGTTTGAATGAACTGATGGTCATGGGATGTAAACAGCATGGTGCCATCAAAGTCAATCAATCCGTTATTCAGTGCGGTGATGGATTCGAGATCCAAGTGGTTCGTCGGCTCATCCAGAATGAGCACGTTCGCGCCAGTCTGCATCATTTTGGCAAGCATACAACGTACTTTCTCTCCCCCGGACAATACACTCGCCTTTTTCAAAGCTTCTTCCCCGGAGAACAGCATACGGCCCAGGAAACCACGCAGGTACGTTTCATCCTGATCTTTGGAGTATTGACGCAGCCAATCCACAAGGCTCATCTCTACACCATCGAAATACTTGGAGTTATCTTTCGGGAAATATGCCTGAGTTGTTGTTACTCCCCAAGTATATTCGCCGCTGTCAGCTTCTGCTTCACCCATCAGCACATCAAACAGCAGTGATTTCGGGTTGCCGTTCGGGCCAACAAAAGCGATTTTGTCACCTTTGTTTACCACAAAGCTGATATCGTTCAGCATGCTCTCGCCTTCAACCGCTTTGCTTAGACGATCCACAGTCAGCAATTGTTTACCCGCCTCACGCTCAGGCTTGAAGTTGATAAACGGATATTTACGGTTCGACGGACGAAGGTCATCCAGCGTAATTTTGTCGAGCTGTTTCTTCCGGGAAGTCGCTTGTTTGGATTTCGAAGCGTTGGCGGAGAAACGTTGGATAAAGGCCTGCAGCTCTTTAATTTTCTCTTCTTTTTTCTTGTTTGCATCCCGCTGCAAAGCAAGCGCCAACTGGCTGGACTCGTACCAGAAGTCATAGTTACCTACGTACAGCTGGATTTTACCAAAGTCGATGTCCGCGATGTGCGTACATACTTTGTTCAGGAAGTGACGGTCATGGGATACCACGATAACGGTACCTTCATAATCCATCAGGAAGTTCTCGAGCCATTGAATGGATTCGAGGTCCAAGTGGTTGGTAGGCTCATCGAGCAGCAGGTTGTTCGGACGACCGAACAAGGCTTGTGCCAGCAATACGCGGACTTTTTCGTTACCGCTAAGCTCTACCATTTTTTTGTCATGCATATCGCGGTCGATACCGAGACCAATCAGGAGTGCCGCTGCATCCGGCTCTGCATCCCAACCGTTCAGCTCGGCAAACTCACCTTCAAGCTCACCTGCACGCAGGCCGTCTTCTTCCGTAAAGTCTGCCTTCGCATACAGGGCATCCTTTTCTTTCATAATGGAATAAAGACGAGCGTGACCCATAATAACGGTCTCGAGAACCGGGTACTCATCATATTCAAAGTGGTTTTGCTTCAAAACGGCCATACGTTCGCCCGGGGTGATGTGCACCTCTCCCGAGTTGGCTTCAATCTCACCGGACAAAATTTTCAAAAATGTTGATTTTCCGGCTCCGTTCGCGCCGATCAAGCCGTAACAGTTGCCTGGCGTGAATTTGATATTCACATCTTCAAAAAGCGCACGTTTTCCGTAGCGGAGCGTGATGCCGCTTGTACTGATCATTAAGCATACCATCCTTTATTGGTTAATCTGCATACTGCATGAATAGCAGCCTGAGAGCATGTTTGTATCCATACACGTTCATGCTCGCCTGCTTCAATCATGGATTCAATATCCGATGCCTATTCTGGCACCATATTATAACACAAAAAAACGGCAAATTCGAAAATCAGCCGCTTTTTACGGATTAAAGTTTTGGTAAATATGCTGTTCATGCACGTATGTTTATAGATTACCATATCTGGCTGGCTTTTGTTAGCCCTGTTCAGTGATGTTCATCAAAATCTTTTTATGGCATTTCCTCTCTTGCTATATAAGTTCCACGAATAATTTTGTACAATCCACTCCGATGACATAACAACCTTCCAATCCGGCACGCTTCTTCTACTCATTAGCCTCATGCCGGATGCGCAAAGTCTCGCCATGTCCCAGCACACGAATCCGTTCCGCTGCAATACCGAGCCGTTTTCGTTCAGCTTCCAGCCGGTCCAGTGCCTCCTTCGGCGTGTCGTCCGCCAGCTTGAACGTTCCGTAATGCATCGGCACCATCAGCTGTGACTTCGTTTCGACGAAGCCCTGCAGCGCCTCTTCCGGTGTGACATGCTGGGACGTCATGAACCATTCCGGATCGTATGCCCCGATGGGCATCAGGGTTACGCCAATGTCGAAACGTTCTCCAATCGTCTTGAATTCTTTGAAATACCCCGTATCACCTACAAAATATACTACAGGCGGATAACCTTCTTGCAGCACTGATTCATCATTGTGGGCACGCTGCCCGTCAAGCACATCGTTAACCGATGTCTCCAGCGCAGCCGCGCTTTCTTCGGATGCTCGTACGGCGTGATTTGGCTCCAGTACATAACCACCCCAGTGGGACGTATTGGTATCAAATAACGTTCGGCGTGTCCAGTGCTGGGCAGGCACAAATGTAATTTTGACACCACCAAGCACGATATGCTCCCACCACTTCATCTCCTGACACCGGTGGAATCCCTTGCGGATCATTTTGCGTCTAAGGCCATCCGGCACGATCAGCAGTGTCTTCGCTGTAGCCAGCTTGCGTAGCGAAGACAGATGCAGATGATCATAATGAGAGTGAGAGATGAGGATCACGTCCAGTGGCGGTATATCCTGAATCGGAATGCCGGGGGCACCGAGCCTGCGTTGAAATCCCATTTTTTCCGCCCACACCGGGTCAGTCACGATGTTAAGCCCATAGTATTGGATGAAAAAAGTAGAATGTCCAATCCACGTTATCGTTGTTTCTTCCCGGTTGGCATGCAGGTAATCCAGCTCAGGCTCATGCTTGGGAACTTTGTAGGAATAGTCTTTTACCTTGCGGCGGCGCTGTTCTCTCCATTGCTTGAACTCTTTCAGCGTTTTGTCCGTGCTGACGTTGTCGATATTGTTATAACGAATTTTAGCCATGAAGGGGCCTCCTCCCTTCCTCAGATCTTATCATCAGATTACCCTCATCAGGCGTGGATCTACCACAAGTACTGTTGTAATCAATCCTGAGGATTTTTGCAAACCGCCATATATACAAACAAAAAAACGATGGCAGCCACCATAATCAGAGGCGGGGCGTACATAATGGTAAACGTCTCAAAGAAGCTCAGACCCGTGATGCCCGGAATTCCCCTGACCCCTTCTTCCTGCAGAAGAGGCCAGTGAACGATCCCGTTCAGAATGTTCGAAAGCAGAAACATAGCGATATCATCCTTTCTTTTTTCCCGCGTTGCCACGTACGTAATTGGCATCAAACAGGAACAGCTTCATAATCAGCACCAGTGACGGAATGAGCACCAGCAGTCCCAGACTGAAAGCCGTAATCAATGCAATGCCCATCGTTCGGTTGGTAAAGCTGTCATAGATGTTAATGTAAGGGTACAGAATGTAGGGCAAATGCGAGCGACCATATCCATACCATGCAAAGGCAAACTGGAGCATCACTGCGATAAAACACCAGCCCAAATACTTCTCTTTCCACACAAGCGATACCGCGACCACAAAACAGATAAACGATGCGATAAACATCCAGGACATGCCCACCATCTGCTCAAAGTGAGCCGGGTTCTGTTTGTTGATTTGCAGAAAAGCAAGAAAACTCGCAAAAATGGTGGGCAGGCTCCACAGCAGCGCATATTCCCGAAGCACCTGAAAGGCCGTCTCATCCCCCGCCCGCTTCGCATAATAGGACAGGAACATCGCCGAGATATACAGCACACTGACCAAAGCCAGCAGTACAACAGACCACGTATAGGGATTCGTCAAAAATTCACGCCAGCGAAAAAACACCTTTTCGCCCACCTGCTCAATTATCCCGCCTTCGGATATGGCCAAAATGGTAGAGAACACCGCCGGAATCAGCAATCCCGTTGCTCCATATAGCGCCAGATAGATTCTGCTGTTTTTTCCATGGTTGCCATAGGTATTATAAGCGTAATACACGCCCCGAATCGCCAGCAGTACAATTGCCAGTGAGCCTGGTACAAGCAGGGCCGTACCATAATAGAAGGCACTGTCGGGATAAAAGCCGACCAGCCCTACCACAAAGAAAATGAGAAACACATTCGTCACTTCCCACACCGGGGACAAATAGCGCTGAATGATGTTATGAATTTTGTTCTCATGTCCGGTCAATATGCTGTAAAAGCTGAAGAAGCCCGCGCCGAAATCAATCGACGCCACAATCAGATAACCGAACAGGAACGTCCACAATATCGCGATGCCTGCAATTTCGAAGCTCAATGCACGATGCCTCCTTCCAGTCCAAGCGAATCCAGTTCCTTCTCCGCTTCCTTGTTACGGAACAGCTTGCTGATCACACGGATGCAGGAGAAGCACAGCACCAGATAGAGCAGAATAAACAGCACCAGCATCCAGCCCACGGAGGTGGAGGTGGTAGCCGCTTCAGCCACTTTCATGTACCCGCGCAAAATCCAGGGCTGTCTGCCTACCTCGGCAAACATCCAGCCCAGCTCGATGGCAATCATGGCGAGCGGCCCCAGCAGCACGATGCCAAGCAGCAGCCATTTGGGATATGGCTTGCGTCCTGGAAGCCAGCGGCGCAGCACATACAGCACCGGGATCAATAGAATGATGACACCTGTCGTCACCTTCAGATCAAACATGTAATGGATAGACAGCGGCGGTCTCAGATCGGCAGGAAACTCTTCCAGTCCTTTTACTTCGGTATCCGGCCTATTGCCTGCCAGGATGCTTAGCGCGTAGGGAATTTCAATCGCATATTTGACCTCGTTATTCTCATCCAGAATTCCGCCATAGACAAGCGGTGCTTCCTTCATCGTTTTGAAATGCCACTCGGCAGCAGCCAGCTTCTCCGGCTGATATTTCGCCAGAAATTTACCGGATGAGTCACCGATCATAACGGTGCTGATCGCAAATACAAGCGCAGATATCGTCGTGAGCTTGAGCGCTTTTTTGTAATAGACATGATCCCGCCCGCGCAGCAGGCTGAACGCTGCAATACCTGCCAGCACACCCGCACTCAAGGTATAGGATGAGGCAAGAACATGGGATACTTTGGTAGGTGTTGCCGGGTTGAGCATGGCAGCAATCGGGTCAATATCCTTCATGATGCCGTTGATCAAGGTGAAGCCTTGCGGCTGGTTCATGAAAGAGTTCACCGTTGTAATAAAAATTGCGGAGGCGGATGAGCCAAGAGCTACCGGAATGAGCAGCAGCATGTGCGTATACTTCTTTTTGAAACGGTCCCAGGTATAGAGGTAAATCCCGAGAAAGATTGCTTCCACGAAAAAGGCGAAGGTCTCCATAAACAGTGGCAGTGCAATCGCCTGCCCGGCGACACGCATAAACATCGGCCACAGCAGGCTCAGCTGCAGCCCGATCGATGTGCCTGTAACTACACCAACGGCCACGGTAATGACAAATCCTCGCGCCCACCTTCTCGCGAGCAGCGTGTAATGAATATCATTGGTACGCAATCCCCGCCATTCAGCCAGAGCAATCATGAGCGGAACACCTACGCCGATGGAAGCAAAGATGATATGCACAAACAGGGTCAGGCCGGTCAATATCCGGCTCAGCAGAACAGGGTCCAGAGATGACATGGGTACACTCCTCTTTCGGTGTAATGATTATTGATCTCGTACTTTGTTGTTGTTGTATCGTTATGGGTTATGTACAGCGGCGGATTCACTTTGCCCTGAGCGGTCGCTCAGTAACTCATAATGCGGATGATGCTTTTGACAACCGCATACAGTACCACTACAGCCGCCACCAGACAGACGATAATGAGCTTTTTCTCTTGATTGCGAAACATAAACGTGTCGTCCTCCTTTTTGCACAGGATGCAAATTATGGCTCTATATACAGTGTGCAAAAGTTTCCGTTTTTTTATCCCGGATGACGATAAAACAAAAAATATAATCATGAAAAAGCATGACGATAACGACAAAAAAGACCCTTATCCTTGTGCACAGCCAAGTGCCAAAAGATAAGAGCCTCCGGTAGAGTCAAAATAGAGTGTCAGAGAACCACCTCATGCTTAGGCAGCCGTACTTTAAACGTGCTGCCCTTGCCCGGTGCCGACATAAAGGTCAGGCTACCGTGATGATCCTCTACAATTTTGCGAGAAATGTACAAGCCCAGACCCGTGCCACCAATCTGACGATGGTCCGAATTGTCCACACGGTAAAATTTATTAAACAGCATGTGTTTCTCACTCTCCGCAATGCCAATGCCATAATCCCGCACATCAATGCAGAGGACGTCGTCTTCCTCCCATAATGTGACATCAATCCGATCTGCTCCAGGAGAATATTTCACTGCATTGCCGATCAGATTATGGAGCACCTGAACGATTCTGTTCTGATCTGCATAAGCAAAAAGATCACCGTTAAATGCATGCACATATATTCGCTGGGAAGATTTTCGATTCCACTGCTCCGCCACACCTTCTACCAGCTCCACAAGTGGAGCATAGGTCATGTGATAGGTCATGCCATCATTGTCGAGACGTTGAATGTCCAGCACATCATCCAGCAGGCTGCTCAGACGTTTGCCCTCCGATGAGATCGTCTCCATAAATTCTTTACGCTGTGATGCCGGAAGATCATACATCAGCATCAGCTCGACATAACCCATAATCGTTGCTACAGGGGTGCGAAGCTCGTGAGAGACTACACTAATCAGTTCATTCTTCATGCGATTCAGCCGTTCTTCCCCTGTCAAATCACGGAATACGAGCAGAAATCCATGATTTTTACTCGGTACATCCATCTGCTTCATGTACAGGGAAAACACACTTTGCTCTACATTGTCGAAATAGAAATTCGTCTCAATAAATGCCTGTTCCCCGTTCAGAAATGCTCTGGTCTGCTCCGTCAAATTAAACCCATCGGTTAGAACCATCGTATCAATCGCCTGGGCCAAATCGATAATGGATTCTCCCAGGAAATTACCCAGCCCAAACATTTCCTCTATCCGGCGATTCACAATGGTGATGGTGCCCGAATGATCTGACATCACAAGTCCTTCACGGACGGACTCGATAAACTGTTCACTGATATCGCGCTGCTCTTGAATGGCTGCCTTCTCCTGGAACAGCTCCAGATTCAAATGCTCCAATACAAGGGCATGACGCACCCGGTCTTCTTCGGCACGTGTGCGTTCGGTAATATCCTTGATAAACAAGTTATAGAGCGTCTCGTTGTTTCCAAGCTGAATCTCCACAATTTTATATTCTATCGGAAAAATGGTGCCGTCGCGGATACCCGATATTTCATCAACGGTCGTGTATCTTTTACCCTCTACAAACTCATATCGCTCAAGCATCTTTTTGATTTCCTGACAGCTGATGCCTTGAAAAAGAGACGGAGCTTCCTTCTGCAGCACAACCTCTTCCCGTTCAAGCCCGAACATTCTCTCTGCCTCGGGATTGAATTCAATAATCATTCCATGAGAATCCACAGCAATAATTGCGTCAATGGATGACTCAATAATAGCGCGTTTAATCTCCTCGCTGTTCTTCAGCTCTTTGGTACGGGCGATGACCCGGTCTTCCAGTGTTAATTTGTCGAGCCGAATCTGCTCGAACTGTTCGAGCAGCACATCTGCCATTTTGCGCAAGTTTCCGATCAGAATCTGAACCTCGGTCACATGGCTGCTCGGCCAGTCCAAATTCCGATTGCGGAACAGAAGCCGTGGAAGGGAGCCGGTTAGCCGGGTCAGCCGCAGTAAAGGACTGACCACTTTGCTGCTCAGCGGCGCAGCCACAATCATCGATGCGACAATAATCACGAATAAGGATTGCAATGTTGTCAGATATATGTTTTCGATCTGAGGGTAATATTGTGACGAATTGGTTTCGACGAATACTCGGTAAGGTGTGCTCAACGCATCTTCCGCTTCATAGATAAAAGACGCCTTTCTCCAATGGTCCAGTGCATCACTGTAATGAATTCCCTTGGAGTTCAGCAACATGGGGCCTCGCAACGAAGTTAATACCTCGAAAGAACTCAGGTCCACTGATTCACCCGGCTGAAGGGTAGAAAGCCCCGAAACGACAACGCGGTTATTCCGATCCAGCAAAATCACGTTCACACCCAGCAGGTGGTGATACCTCTCCACATTTTCTGCAACATTCTCGGGTGTAACATATTGCCTGTTCAGATCCTGGACAACAGCACTTGCTGCATGCCTCATATCACGCAAGATCGCATCATTCATCTGGTTTAGCTGTCTGCGGCTATCCGCAGATAACAGAACTAGGGAAACAAACACTACAAAAGCGACAACATATTTAAACGCAATTCTTCTCAGTGGAATCGTACCAGTCCGTTTCGCCTCATGCTCACTCAAAGTCGCCCAGAAATCCACAACAATGCCTGCGATCAGTGCATTCACCATACTTACAACAGCGATGTACATATACTCATACTTTGTATCTTCAACGCTCAAACCTAATACATAGTGCCCGTAACAGATCACAGGAAGCAGCATCACAACCCAGAAAACAGCATTCGCCTTGATCAAACTGCCCTTCTCGCAACGCAGCTGCCAGCCTAACATCCACCCTAATTCTATAAAATGTGCAGACATGACATAAAAATAATGCGAGTCCAGGCCCGTAATCAGTATCCTGGACAGACATATTAACGCAAGTGTGATAAAAGCATATAATCCCCCGTATATTCGGAGGGCAATCAGCGCCGCAGCACTCATAATCATGAACTGTACGCCATAGAACAACGTATATGGAACAATGGCATTGATGGTGCCAAAAAGGATCAGAACCATCGTTCCAATCCAGGGTTGTCTCAGTTGGAGTACCACCCATTCCCGCAGATTTCTCACTCCCGTTATCCCGTTCATAGGTATGTATGCTCACCGCCCGACTCGTTGTAATTCTTCAGGAGATAACAGTGATGCCCCGATCTTTTTCCCCTTAATTCATTCTGATCCATTATACTGTAATTAAGCTCTGTTGTACGTTTGGGAATATTTACGATTCGGCAAAAAAATATACACATGTTACACTACGTTAATAATATCTAAAGTCATTTACAGGTTACATATGCTTCCTATATTCTGGAATAGAAACATTAAAATTTTTGCAGTTTTTTTAGCCATTCTCTCGTATTTTCTTAACAAATCTATGTCACCAGGAGTGTGAAGTGATGTCAATCAAAGTACTTCTTATAGAAGATGAAAAAAACCTAGCGGACATGATCGCTTTTTTTCTTGAGGAGGAAGGATACATAACCGAGCGGGTTCACCATGCCCGTGAAGCACTTCATTTATTTCCACAGTTTCAGCCAGATATTGTTGTAACCGATTTGATGCTGCCGGAGATTGACGGTAATGAGCTCGTGGATGCTTTTCGTCAAAACTCCACCGTTCCTGTGCTGATGATCTCGGCAAGCACGATGCTAAACGACCGGCTGCGCGCCTTACATAATGGTGCCGATGACTTCCTCTGCAAGCCCTTCAGTCTGAAGGAACTGGACGCGAGAATTAAAGCTTTGCTGCGGCGGTCTACTATTACGTATCAGGAGAAACCGATTAAAGAAAATCATACCGTTGATGAAGCGGGACAGATTAGTGTAAATGAGTACCGAAGAACATTATTTGTGAACGGTGTTGAAGTCGAGGTAACTCACATTGAGTTTGAAATCATGAAGGAATTATATCGCAATCCTGGCAAGGTATTCACCCGCAATGAGCTGATGGACCGAATTAAAGGTTCGGAACGTGCCTATCTGGATCGAACCATTGATGTACATATCTCCAGTCTGCGCAAAAAAATAGAGCCTGACCCCAAAAATCCACGTTATATCAAAACGGTATGGGGCACAGGCTATAAATATATCGTCTAATTCATTAGTTCAGTTTCATAAACAACTTTGGTTAAACCGTTATTCAGGCACCATGCTTTTCATCGTTCTACCTGAGGTATAGAACGGAAGGCATGGTTATTGGTGCTCCATATTCCAAAGTGTGCAGCCACTGTTCAATGCTTCTCTTCAGCTGATCAGGATGTTGCTCATTCCATAGCATCATCTTCACAGCCCCCGTACCCGTAATCTGCTGCAGGTGACGTTTGCGAATGGATGATTGAAAATCGGTAAGCACCAACACAGGCACATCGGGTACAAAAGCACGAATAGCCTTGGCTGCGGCAACAGCCTGTTCAGCATTTCGGTAATCCACAATGCAATAACGGGATTTCTCCCAATCCCCTCGTCCTGTTTCTTTTACTGAATCCGATGGCGCAGAATCAATCCAATCCATAAACAATTGAATAATTTCCTCGTAGTTGATACATCGCTCTCCATCTGTTAGTACAGCAACAGGTTCCATAGGTATACCTCCATTAGCTTCTTCCCACTATTGTGTCATGTTTCATTTAAAAATGTTTGTGTGCAAACATGAAAGAAGTGTTAACAATCTTCGTATTTCTTCACATCCTTAACATGTTTCGTTGGGGAGATTAGCATAGAGCCAGCCACGATTTCGCAGTTTTCCTGATTTGATGTAAAATAGAGCTACACCCGTGTGATTAACTTTACGGGAGAACACGTATCAAACTGGTATTATAGGAGGTTGCACCCATGAATATCATTTCCATCGAACCAACACCGAGTCCAAATACAATGATGCTGCATCTCGACGAACGTCTGGAGGACGGGATTCGCAGAACCTATACTCTGGATAACGAACGTTCAGCTCCGGCGTTTATTCGTCAGATGCTGCACATTCCCGGAGTCAAAAGTGTATTCCACACGACTGACTTCGTTGCGCTGGATCGAAAAGGTAACGCGGACTGGTCGGTTATACTCGGAGAAGTGCAGAGCCGTCTGGGTCAGGAAGGCATCGACCTGGACTGGATTGAATCCGAGGATGCTTCAGGTGAACACTTCGGAGAAGCGCAAGTGTTTGTACAGTTTTTCCGCGGAGTACCCATGCAGATTCGTGTCAAAGCCGGAGCTAAAGAGGAACGGATTTCCCTGTCGGACCGTTTCGTCAAAGCCGTCACCGAGGTTGCCAGCGCTACGCTGATCAAGGAACGCAAACTGACCGATTATGGCGTACGTTACGGCGAACTCCCGGATATTGCACGGGAAGTCGAACAGGAACTGGAGGCGGCCTATCCTCCCGAACGGTTGGAGCAAGTGATTCAGCAAGCGATTGCGCATGGTACCAATACAGAAGAGTTTGTTGAACGCCGCCGTGCCCTGGATGGAGCAGAGCTGGAAGCAGCGCTGCGCAGCGAAGACTGGAATGTCAGATATGCTGCACTGGACAGCATGGAGCCAACGGAGGAAAGACTCCCACTGGTTGCTCAGGCACTGCGTGACAGCAAGATGCAGATTCGTCGTCTGGCTGTTGTGTATCTGGGGGATATCCGTACACCGGAAGCGATGGAGCTTCTCTATGAAGCACTTCGCGACAGTTCACCTGCTGTAAGGCGGACAGCTGGCGATACATTATCAGACATCGGTGATCCGGCTGCGACACCAGCCATGATTGAAACGTTAACCGACAAAAGCAAGCTGGTGCGCTGGCGTGCAGCCCGTTTTCTATATGAGGTTGGAACCGAGGAAGCAGAACAGGCACTGCGTCTTGCCGCTGAAGACCCTGAGTTCGAAGTGAGCCTGCAGGCCAAGATGGCTCTGGAGCGCATCGAGTCTGGTGAACAAGCCGCCGGAACGGTATGGCAGCAGATGGCTGGACGAAACAAAAAGCAGGAGTAGCAGTATCTTTGGGCTGAAGACAACCAACATTTGTTATTGCACTGTAAAACGAGTAGCGGTATACTTGTTGTCTGTTTGATAAACAGATTGCACGCTGCTCTAGCGTATTTCAAAAATTTCATAAACAATAGATACACCTCATCCATAGTATGGTGAGGTAGAGGTCGCGGGTGCGATCAGTACGCTGAAGGAGGCGCAAGGAGCCGCTTATGAGATCAGCCGAAAGGTGTACCCGCCGAAGCTCAATGGACGTTCCTTCATCAGTCCGATTGAGCTGGGGCTGCAGCCGAAAGGTGCAGAACTGTCACAGCAAGCATGCAATACCTTGGGACAAGGTATGCTTTCTTCTGTGTTGAGCTATCTTAATCGTCAAGGACATGGTGCGGACATTGAATATAAAGACCGCAGGCTGATGCCTGTGGTCTTTTTTTGGTTTATGGAGCTATGATCTGCATCAGCATTACAAATGAAGGAGTGTTTTCATGCAAGACCGCAGCAACCGAACACCATCAACAACGACAAATTCAACAACCGGGCCTTCCCTGAAAAAAGGATTGCGTGCCCGTCACATGACCATGATCGCTTTGGGCGGTTCGATTGGTACCGGGCTGTTTCTGGCAAGCGGTACGGCCATCTCAACAGCAGGACCGGGCGGTGCCCTGCTCGCCTATGCAGCTGTCGGAATCATGGTTTATTTCCTGATGACCAGTCTGGGTGAACTTGCAACTTTTATGCCGGACTCCGGTTCTTTTAATACGTATGCCGCCCGTTTCGTTGATCCTGCTCTCGGCTTCGCCATGGGCTGGAACTTCTGGTACAACTGGGCAGTGACCATTGCGGCCGAGCTTGCTGCTGCGACAGTGCTGATCAAGTACTGGTTCCCGGACAGCTCATCCATGTTATGGAGTCTGCTTTTCCTAGTGCTGATCTTTGCCTTGAACATTCTGTCTGTCAAAGGATATGGAGAATCCGAATACTGGTTCGCAATTATTAAAGTCGCGACCGTTATTATCTTTCTTACTGTTGGCGTATTGATGATCTTTGGCATTATGGGTGGCGAGGCGGTAGGCTTCAGCAACTTTACGATTGGTGATGCGCCGTTCCACGGCGGATTCTTCGCCGTGCTCGGCGTGTTTATGGCAGCGGGCTTCTCTTTCCAGGGAACGGAGCTGATTGGCGTCGCAGCTGGCGAAAGCGAGAACCCGCGTGAAAACGTACCTCGTGCCATTCGCCAGGTCTTCTGGCGTATTCTGATCTTTTATATTTTGGCGATTACGGTGATCAGTTTGATTATCCCGTATACTCACCCGAACCTGCTCAAAGGTGATCTCGAAAATATCGGCGTCAGCCCGTTCACCCTTGTCTTTGAAAAAGCAGGACTTGCGATTGCAGCTTCTGTCATGAACGCCGTTATTCTGACTTCCGTGCTTTCAGCCGGCAACTCCGGCATGTATGCTTCAAGCCGGGTGCTCTACGCCCTTGCCCGGGATGGTAAAGCCCCCCGTTTTCTTGGCAAGCTTAACAAACGCGGCATTCCGATGAACGCCCTGCTTGTGACAACCGCTGTAGGAATGCTCGCCTTTCTGGCCTCTCTCTTCGGTGATGGTATTGTATATACGTGGCTGTTGAATGCATCCGGGATGTGCGGATTTATTACATGGCTGGGTATTGCTATCAGTCATTACCGCTTCCGGCGCGCCTACGTTGCACAAGGCCGCGACCTGAGTGAGCTGCCTTATCGTGCACGGTGGTTTCCGTTTGGACCGATCTTTGCTTTTGCCCTGTGCATCATCGTCATTCTGGGGCAGAACTATCAAGCCTTTACAGGTGACCAGATTGACTGGAGCGGAGTACTTGTCGCATATCTGAGCTTGCCGCTGTTCCTGATCCTCTGGCTCGGCTACAAATGGATCAAAAAGACCAAAGTTGTGCCGCTGCAGGAATGTGACTTCTCCCCTGCTGAATCATCAGATATCAAGGCGTAAAGCTGATGCTTTTATTCTCATCCCCTGTTCTACAGAGTGCTCTGTATGGAACAGGGGATTTTTCTGTCCATATTTTGTATAGGTTGATCCGTACAATAGATAAAGGAAACATCTATTATACTTTCGACCCGAAGGAGAGAGGCACGTTGAAGAAGTGGTCTGTCCTGCTTGTGCTGTTAGGTCTATTGGTGATCAGCTTTCCATCGCTGCAAGCCATGTATTATGACTGGCAGCAAACCCGCGTACTGGATGAGCTGGAACAACTGCAAACAGGCCTGTCCCAGCTAAATCACACCTTCGAACGCAGCATAGAGAACGATCATTCAGACCAGAAGAGAACCCTCAAGACTGCAACAGCTAATCCATCCCTATCATCTGGAACACTCGGGACGATCTCTATTCCTGTCATTGATGTGCGTCTGCCCATTCTGGAAGGGGCAACTCAGGAAAATATGAAGTTTGCGGCAGCTCATCTGGTGGAAACAGCTGCCATTGGACAATCGGGTAATGCTGCCATTGCCGCTCATCGTGCGCATCGAAAGGGGCGCTTGTTTAATCGGCTGGGCGAGCTCCAGATTGGCGACTCGGTGGAGATCACAATTGCCAACCAAGCGGCCCTCCACTACAAAATTGACCGAATTTCTGTCGTAGAGCCTTCGGATGTATCTGTGCTGGAAGATCCCGGGCTTGGACAGGTTCTAACCTTGATTACCTGTGATCCGCTGATTGATGCGACACACCGGCTAATTATACGGGCTGTAAAGGTGAATTCTTAACGGTCTTTGCTGCAGCTGTACGTGGTATCGACTTAACAAAAGAGCGCACATCAAAACACCCTCCCGCCTGCCTGCGAAGCTTAATTCTTCGCGGCAAAGGCGGGAGGGTGTTTGGTTATCGTTATAAATATAGATTCAGATCAAGAGTGCCCGACATCTGGCTTTAACGTTGGGATTGCTCTCTCCGTCGGAAGTACAAGAAACTGGCACTTCCAATGGCGATCAACATCAATCCCGAGACTGTGTAAGCCATAGAGCTTTCTTCACCCGTCTTAGGCAGCATGCCTTGGGCTGATGTAAGGCCGCTGTTCCCCGATGAACCCTCACTCTCGGACTCTTCTCCGGCTGAAGGTGTAAGTACACCCTCTTCCCCCGTATCTTCTCCTTCTGTCACCTGAGGCCCGGTCATCTCTCCATCCACAGCTTCAGGCGCTGAAGGTGAAGGTGATTCTTCCGAAGGATTCCCCGGCTTGTCTGTACCCCCGTTCTCTTCTGAAGGTACTGAAGGGGTTGTTACAATCGTACCCGGCACTGATATTCCTGGTGTTTCTTGTACCGGTGTGCCTGGTTTATCAGGATCTGGATGGTTTGGTGTAGTCGGTTGTGGTGTACCGCCTGTACTCGGCGTTCCCGGATTATACGGTTCACTTGGTCCACCTGATACAGGAATAGCCTGATTTGTTTTCTCTACAACAACAGCTTCGGTTTGTTGATTCGTAATCTCAAAAGTCATTGGCGTCTGATCCAATTGGTATCCAGACGGTGCCTTGACTTCAACTAATTGATACGTATTCGGTTCAAGCTGCTGCAGATGGAGTTCACCATGAAGATCCGTGGTCAATGCTGCCGGATCAATACCGGCTACCACATTAAACAGCCATTCTCCATCCGGCCCCATCACTGCGGATTGAGCACGTAATTCAAAGATTGCACCTTGCAGATGCTGCGTTCGGCTTGCATTGTATTTCACCAGTTTTACCGAACGGTCATTTTCTTTATTTTCAATCGTTATCTGTGTGTCTGGCTGAGTGATAGATACCTTTGTTTCCGGGTTTTCAATCACAAACCCTTCAGCTTTCGTTTCCACCAATGTATACACACCGTAAGTGAGATTGCTGAATTCAATGATTCCCTGTTGATTCGTACCCCCGGTATCGACCACGTTATTGGCGGAATCACGCAGTTCGAATTCAATCCCGCTTAATGGAGACTGATCCTTGGCATTCACTTTCGTCAGGGTCAGTTTACCTCCTGTGCCGAGCTGATTTGTTTTCGTAAGCGTCACAATCTGTGTCTGATTCGCTGTAATGGTGAATGGAATAGATGTACTATCCACCATGTAGAAATCTGGCGCCTGAATTTCAACCAATTCATACGTGCCTGCTTCCAGATCTCCCTTTGCAATTCTGCCGCTCACTCCTGTCGTAAGCTCATCCAGCTTCTCACGTGTGGAACCCTGAATACGGTACAGCTCAAAAACGGCTCCCTCCAGCACCTTGGTGGAATCGGCTGCATCCCTCTTGGTCAGCTCAAAGCCCTGGCGGATTTGTTCGTTGATGATCTCGAAGGCTGCTTCTGCATCCTTGAATAAAATGGTTTGACCTGGAGCCGAAGCAAAATTCGGATCTGGCAGGTATCCTGCGGGCGCTGCAAGCTCCTTAAGTCGATATGGAATTCCATTTGTCAGATGCAGACGATAATTCCGGCTGCTTTCAGCCATTCCGTTCTCATCTGTTGGTTCCAACGTTTCCAGAAGGATCGTGCCGGACGCATTGTAGATGGCAAAAATAACGCCTTCCAGCGGCTGTCCAGTATCATCTATCTTATGCACCTTGACTTTACCCAGACCCGTGGATGCCCCTCCGCCAGCACCAGCCAAGGATACCCGAATCCCCGACTGATTACCTTCTCCTACAACGGAGAAAGAATGACCTGCAAACTCAACCTTGTTCTCAATTCTCTCGCCGTCATCTGCGTTAATGTAAGATTGGTACTCCAGGAGATATGCTGTGTTTATGTCGTTCTTAAATGTAAAGGTAAAGGTATTACCATTCACCAACAGATCGTATTCCGAAGGATCAACCAGTCCTGCCTTCACAGAAACATTACCTGAATTGTTTGCAGGCAATTGCACCTCATAAAGCTTCAATGAATCGGCAAGCAAAATCTGATTGCTGGATAACGTGTCAGTTAATTGGGAACCTGCGGTAACGAAGGACTGACTCGGATTAACATTCACAACCCATGAAGCCAGATCGGATGTCCCTTCCTGGCGACCTATTTTGCTCACATATACTCCGCCATGAGCAGGTGTAACGGCTGCTGTTTTATTAAAACGTACAGGTCCGCCTTCACCATCTGTCAGCACAGCATGATTGCTGTACGAGCCCTCTACTGCAAATTCTCCATCCAGACTTGTCTGATACACTACGCGGTAAGCTTTTTTACCGATGTCACCCAGGTTAAGCGTGAAGCCTTTGCCATCCGGGTCAAGCTGGAATTGTGCCGATGATATCGTGATTTCGTCCCCAACCGAAGTCACGTTGTTAGCACCCTTCAATTCGAGCTCATACACCTTCAATGAACCATCCACAAAGGATTGGTTTCCAGTGTAAGCATCCTTGAGAATGGCTTCCTGAATATCAAACAGATTGTAGTTCACGTCGATGGTCCAGGTCATTGCTTTATCTCTGGCGCTATAATCGCCCCGCTTATTACCATTTTCAATGGTATAGCTTTGCGGTCGGACAACGGCAGACTTGGTAATGGCGGCCTGCGCAACATCTGCTTCCTTCCAGTTCAACGTAGCGGTGTTGCGATATTCATTGTTTGTTGGCATGCCTGCCGTTGGATCAAAACTCGTTTTATAAGTGATTACATGCTGCTTATCAATGATACCGCCCGGCTTGAGATGAATGCTGAATCCTTTTTCAAAATTCACATCCGCCGGGTCAGCCACAGCAGGTGCCACCTCAAACTGGTCCTTTTGATCACCACTGATCTGCAGACTGCCCGGAACAAGCTTCATGTGTCTGCCTGAGTAATCGTCTGTGATGACAATGTCCGTCATCTCTTTCTGATCCCGGTTCAGCACAATCTGCCACTCGATCTCTTTGGCATTGAAATTCTCACTTTTTACACTCTTCGCCAAAATGACTTCTTCAATGTTTTTATGACCTTCTTTGGTCGTGCCATCCTGTGCATTCACCGTATTAACGATGGTCTCATTCTCGTACACCCGCTGTATGGCTTGAGTTTTGTATTCAATCTCATAGGCTTTGTTAATATCACTGTTGAATTGGAGCTTGAACCCCTCTTCAAAACCTGTGCCGACACCATTTACTGTGTAGTCAGAGGGAACAACGAGCGTTTTTGCTCCAGGTCGACCATCCGATTGAATCTCGACTTCATACACATTCAGCGACCCTGTTACGAGCCTTTGCTTCGCCGTATCAAAACGGTCTTCAAGCCACGCATTGGCCTGTGTAATCGCTTGCTGATTATAGTTATACTGCACCTCCCATGTAATCGTCTGCGTAACCGGGTCGTATGCACTTTCTTGCCCCGACTTGTTCAGCGGCTCATTGAAGCTGACTGTCACACGGCCAACATCGGATTTATTATACTCATTCTGATCCGCTGTAAGAGTCACTTCATTGGCATAAACTACCCCAGTGTAAGGAGCACTCGTGGGTGCCTGAACGCTCGTTGTATAGGTGATGCGATAGGCTTTGTCGATGTCTCCCAAGTTGACAGGAAACTGTGCTGCTCTGTCGACGACCGGACCTTCCTTCACAGAACCGTTCAACTGAACCTGCAGCTCGCGGATCTCGATATCCCCCTCAAGCGAAAGCCCCGGCGGCAGGGTATCTTCCAACACGACATTGGTCATGCTCTTCTCGCCCTGGTTGAAATCTACTGTCCAAGCAATCTGATCCGAGTTGAAATTATTTTTATTTGCTTTTCCTGATTTCTGAAGCTCATCCTTTGCGGTATTTGCAAAATTCACATCAATAGTGCCTTGGCCTGCACCGCTAAAGTCAATCTTCTGTTTAAGTCCGTCTTCCATTTTACTCTCGTCAAAACGCAGCCAGACATAGAAATTCCCTTCTAATTGCGCGTGTTCAAGCATTTCATTAAAGGTAAAAACAATCGTACCGTCCGGGTTCACAACATATTCGCCGACACCCCCGTCCAGGCCGCCCTTCAGCTGTGAACCTATAATAAATTTGTCAGGCAGACGGAATGTAAAGGTCGATCCATCTCCATAAGCGTGGGCATCATCCCCGAATCCCCATGTAAAAACAACAGCAACCTCATCCGATATCCGTGGACGAATATCTTCAATCTTATCTCCCCTGACTTCAATCTGACCGTTGCTGCCTTCCTCCGGTTTCTGGTTGTACATCTGCACACTAGTGATCAGATTCTCCTGAATTTCTGAAGCCGCAGCAGTGGCAGCCAGTGGGGCTACATCTGCAGGTTCAGCTTCCTCCGGAGTTGCAATATGTTCCGTATCCCCGATCCCCGGCGATGTCTCTTCATCCGTAGCAGCACCCTGATCTTCAGGGAGCGTACTCTCTTCCTGTGCAGATGGTGAAGATGGATCATCCATTGTACCGACTGACATATGATTTGTGTCATCCTGAGCATACACCGTTGATGTTAACACCATCCCTTGCAGCAATTGCGTCACCAGCAACAGTGCAATCAACATAATGCTCACTCGTCTCCTCATGTTACACGTATCCTCCTCGCTCATATGGTTAGCAAACGCCGAGGAATAGAATAACAGGGCGACCTATACAAATCATAGACAGCGAACAATCGGCAAAATGTTTACAATTAATATGATTACGCCTGGCAGTTTAATGGAATACACACAGCTCAGTACGTTCTTCCTGCCTCCCTTCCTCATATCTCGAAAGTCTTGATAAAGTTCCTCGCGCTCTTGGAGAGGTAACGATCCTTGATCCATATCAAACCCACTTCCGAATAGAGCTCTGTATTCGATAGCTCATACAAGACAATACTCGTCAGTGGAAACGAAGCGAGTACCGACTTCGGCAAGATCGTCGCACCGATACCTGCAGTCACCAACGCGAGAATGATCGCAACGCTGGAACACTCGCACAAAATATGTGGTTCATGGCCAGACTCACGAAACGACTTCAGCACACGGTCGTGCATGCCGGTGGTCAAATCACTTTTCAAGCTGAGAAAAGGATACTGAGCCATCGCTCCCATCTCCAGCCTTCGATCTTCTGAAGCCTGAGGCCAACTACTGGGTATTAGGGCGACGATCGGATCGGGAGGCAGGTGTATTACAGTGTAACGATCAGGATCGGAAGCAGCCTCAAAAGGAAGACGCGCAACAATGAGCTCTAGGTTCCGTTTCTCGAGTTGATCACCGAGAAGGAAGTGGTCACCTTCGTTGATTTTGAAGGTAACGCGTGGATACAGTTCGTGGAACCGCTCGATGCGCTGTGGCAGTAGAGAAACGCAAGAAACGACAGAGCCGATCGAGAGTGTACCATGAATGCCCTCGTCCAGTTCCTGCACCTCCTCGATCGTCTCCTGGAACTGGCATAGAAGCTGCTCGGCTCGTTGACGCAGAAGCTGCCCTGCATGCGTGAGTGCCAGGCGTTTGCCGCTGCGGTCAAACAAAGTAACGCCGAGCTCACTCTCAAGAAGCTTCATCTGCCTGCTGAGAGGCGGCTGCTCCATATTCAAACGCTTGGCTGCGCTGGTAACTTGTCCTTCCTCAGCGACTGCAAGAAAATATCGAAGCTGGCGAATATCCATTCGACGCGTAGGCCTCCTTGTCATATACCTTAAAGGTATATTCTTTCTACAAAATAGATATTTCCAATATATCTTGCTAATGATTACTATACAATTAACAAATACATCAATTAAGGGTGACGTAACAATGATGCAACCAATTCATATCGAACACACGAGCGCTCCTAAACCAAGACCGAAGGCTAGCGACATAGGGTTTGGAAAATATTTTACGGATCATATGTTCATTCTCGACTATGATGACGGGAAAGGATGGCATGATGCGAGAATTCAGCCGTACCAGCCGATTACACTGGATCCAGCGGCCAAAGTATTCCACTATGGGCAGGCGATCTTCGAAGGGCTTAAGGCGTACAGGACCGAAGCAGGTAATCTCGTGCTGTTCCGTCCCGAAATGAACATAAAGCGATTGAACCGCTCAAATGACCGAATGAGTATTCCGGTAATTGATGAGGAACTGGTGCTTGAAGCGTTGCATCAGTTAGTCTTGATCGATCAAACCTGGATTCCGCACGAGCCCGGGACGTCACTCTATATAAGGCCTTTTGTGATCGCAACAGAGGATATGTTGGGAGTCTCGCCATCGAAACAGTATAAGTTCATGATCATCATGTCGCCAGTCGGAGCTTATTATGATGAGGGAGTCAAGCCTATTTCTATCTATGTAGAATCTGAGTTTGTTCGTGCAGTGGCGGGCGGGGTTGGTCATGTGAAAACCGCCGGTAACTATGCGGCAGGTCTAAAAGCGCAGGAGGGCGCGACGTTGCAGGGATGCGCGCAGGTGCTCTGGCTCGATGGGGTACATCGCAAATATGTGGAGGAAGTTGGTAGCATGAATGTGTTCTTCCACCTCGGCGACAAGATCGTAACGCCTGCGTTGACAGGTGGTCTGCTGCCAGGTATTACGCGGGATTCCGTCATTCATTTGCTACGGTATTGGGGATTGAAGGTGGAAGAGCGCCTGTTCTCGATCGACGAACTTGTTCAGGTGCAGAAAGACGGCAATCTTAAGGAGATGTTCGGCACTGGTACGGCGGCGGTCATTTCCCCGGTCGGATCGTTAGTTTGGAAGGGCGAGACGCTGACGATCGGTGACGGATCGATCGGTGAGCTGGCTGCACACTTGTATGAGACGATAACAGGTATCCAAACCGGACGGATCGAGGATCCATTCGGTTGGCGAGTCGTTCTTAAGTAGCTAATACAAAAAGGATAGAGTCTACAGATGTAATCTGGATCTCTACCCTTTTTTACATTCCATCAATAAAATGTATCTACAATTGTATTCAATTATTTCTTGCTGTTGGTTATAGTAGGGTTTTCTGATTTTTAGATTTTTATAAAAACCTGGCTCTATACTCTCTACTATAAGGTCCAGGTAATTTTGACACGCAGGTCTGTAGTGCCGTCCATTTTAGAGACAAAATAAGATATCGATTTCATGCCCAATTGGTACAAATCCTGCAAATCTTTAATCAGACTGCTCTCGGTGCCTTTATACCTGAACGTCAGCGACGTACCGCCCTCTTCCAGTACAGCCTGCACTTTGCTTTGCAGCACCTTTCGTTCCTTAACAGCATCCTGCTCGTCATATAAAGAATACTCCAGTGCATGATAGAGCTTCTCATATACCTCCTGCTTGCTTCCTCCAGCCTTCACCAGTTGAAGCAGTGCATCACGGTATGGCGCAGATGCCGCAGGATACTTGTTTTTGCCTGTCCAGACGTGATCACGCGCCATTTCCTTGTCACTTAACAAATAATAATTGTGGCTCACCACGCCTTTGCGGTCAGGGGTTGGATCATCCCAGGTTGTATCCATGTGATACCATTTGCCATCCAGCTTTACCAGGTTCCAGGCGTGGAGCTGCCCGCCTGCTGTTCCTTCGACAATGCGATTCTCGATCCCTACACGCTCCAGCATGCGATAAGCAAGCAGGGAATATCCCTGACATACGGTACTGCCTGTGGCAAGTCCGTCATATGCTGTATATTTTTTCAAAGACGTATCATAAGAGAGATTCAGCACAATCCAGTCATGAATAACCTTCACTTTCTCATGGCTGGTCATGCCGGGTTTGATTATTTCTTTGAGTACATTAGCGACTTTACGATTCACATAATCGGTCTGTGCTTTCGTCTCCCGATAAGAGAGCGTCACATGGACCTCGGCTGAAGTATTCGAGCCTTTATAGTTAAACGCATAGCTTTTCACCGTATATTGAATATAGGGGTCGCTCTTCATCGCTTCGTCGATGGAGGTTTGCAGCTGTTTCTTCAGGCCCTTTACATTGCCCTTGTAGGTAAACACCAGTTCTTCTGTGCGCTGTGACATCGCATTTAACAACGTCTGACGCAAATCCGTCGCTGTGGACAGTTCCGAATTACCTGAGGCAGCATATAATTGATCCAAATCAACTGTATGCGGCAGCCAGGCCGCAATGAGACAACCTGCCAGTAATAAGGTAATCACTCGTTTACCCTTTTTGCCCATGAAAGGAACCCACCCCTCTTCACTAGATGATCATGACTTATTGTATCATAAAACCTCTTGCTTTCCCTGTTCTATATTTCTTATTTTACAATTTCAAAAGAAACAGGACCCTCCTACGGAAGGTCCCTCGATCTTTGGTTTGCACCCGTCATTTTCCCGTTTCTTTCATCCTATGACCTATTATCGAAAAATATGAGCATTGACTGCAAGATGGCAGAAGGATTGCAGTGCATAGAACGTCTGTCTGATATTAATAGAGACGACTGCCACTCATGAAGTGGTCTGTTTTGCCCTGAAGCTTGGCAAGCCGTTCAAGAACTTGAGCCGCTTCAGCTACCGTTACTTTACGTGCAGGCATGAATCTGCCCTCAATGGAAGGCAGCAATCCAAGCTTGAGACTTAACGCTACCGCTCCCTTGTTGCTGATCGCACCGGCATCTGCAATGTTAGGCAGATCGGATGGCAGTGCATAGAAACCAGCCAGCTTCTCGTAACGCAGAATGCGGACAAGCAGTTCCGCCAGTTCTTCACGATTCATCTCTTCCTCGGGCTTCAGTTTTTTCTCGGCATCTGCTCCGCCAAGCCAGCGCTGATCCATCAGCATTTTTACCGACTTGTAATATGGGCTGTCTATCGTTACGTCAGCAAAAAGCTTGTCATTGCTGTCGCTGTTATAATACATATCCATGTCCGGATTAATTGCCCGCGCCAAATAATTGAACCAATCCCCGCGGGTGATCACCCGATCCGGGAATACACGTCCCTGCTCGTCTGGCAGCAGGACTCTGTGCTTGACCATGCTTTGCAAAGCTGATTCAGCAACATGCCCCGCAATGTCTGTCGGCTCTGTTTGAGGTGTTGAACCTGCTCCGCCATACATGAAGAACCAATCCCCTGTATTGGCATCCAGCATCTCGTTCAGATTATAGATCGATTTCATATCGCTGGCAGGCACATAAGCCAGGTTAATACCAAAAGGTACAGGTTCGCTACGGCCCAGGCTGTACCCGCCATATTGGGCGTAATTCAGCGTTAATTTGTACTTTTGCAAATAAAGCTGCTTGGCCTGCTCCTGGCTAATCCCCGGTTTGGTACTCGCCGGGAGTTGTTCAGACGTTGCGGCGATGTGAGTATATAACTCAGTAATTGCTCCGTCGTTCATGACCTGCACTTGTACCGTGTCATCCTGAACCTGAATGCCGTTCAAATAACGCTGGAACAGGAACGTACGGGCATTGTCCGTTTCAATAACTCTGTTCAGCTGGAACTGCTCCTTGGCATTCGGGACAACGGAGATTATCGTATTCATTGCCAGCTTCTCCGCCTGCTGTGCAGTAAGCTCCTTATGCTGCTTCTCCTGATCCGGCTTCTCCTGACCCATCTCTGGTCCGACCCGCTGCATTAAGGTATAGCTGTAAATCTGACCAGTCACTGCATCAACCTGAGCCGAAATATCACGCATGAACATATACGAGATGTTCGCATTGCGATTGCTCCAGCTCAGACTCCATACCTGATTGCTCGTGCTGCCATAATATCCTTTACTTAACTGGCTGTGATCGAGCTTGTAATCCTTCGGTATTTCAAAGTGGGCTGCAACCCGTTCTGCCGCCTGCTGCACATTCAAACGTGAACCGCTTGCTGCTGTAAAAGCCGATGCCGTGCCCGTCACTTTTTTATTTTGCGCTTCATTGCTCTTCTTCTCAGCTTTACCCGTCAATGAATCAATTCGCTCTAATGTATTGGCATTGATCGGTCCCATGCTGCTGCCCTTTGGCAAATAACCGAGAACATAGGGCTGACCTGGCTTGGAAGAAAAACGGTTCTTGGAGATGTATGCCAGCTCCACTTCGAACTCCTTCTCAAAAATCTCTCTTGCCTTCTGCTCCGATGCCTTAGGCTGGGAGGAAGGATACTTTGCCGAGGTGGTTGTGCGGGAATAAGCTGTAGCCTGTCCCCTCTCATCCACACTTATGTAGACCTTCTCTGCCTCCGATAAGATGCCATCATGTTTGAGCTGATAGCCAAACTGATATTGCTTGTGTCCAAACAGTGCTTCCTGTTCCGTCGGTGAATAAAGTGCACTCAGATTTACATACTCATCTGCCCCAAGTCCGGGAATAGCCTTGTACAAAAGCTCCAAAGCTGTTCTCTCCGCTTCCTCCTTCGTCAGTCGAACATCGGAAGCCTCCAGCTGATTCTCTAACCATTCAGATGGCAGATGCACACTCAGCACTTCCCCTGTACCTGCGTGTACACTCGCACTGAAGCCCATGGAGTGGTTGCCTTGTGTAATCTGGAATCCGATATCCCAAGCCTTGTAATCTGGCGGCGGATACGAATTTGGCGAATCAAATTTTGCGGACGAGATCGTCGCTTTTTTTAACATTGGAAACAGCTTTAATATATTGTCAGCGGCTTGCCTGGATGAAATCTTTGCACCCTCCGGCACGTCATTGCTTGTTGCATCCTGTTGATCATTTTCCCCCGTTACGGCTTCATTCACTGAGCCAGCTCCAGCCTGAGCAGCGGATGCGCTGCCTGTCAAACCCGGCGCCTGTGTCGTAAACAGCAGTGTCGCCATCGCAGTGGCTGCGGCTTTGGCAGTGAACGTTTTAAACCTTCCATTCATGTTCCAATCCCAACTCAAAATGGTTACCTCTCCCTTCGATTCCATGCGGAATGCATGATAAATACTTTTGCATGAATTTTGCCATTCAACTCTATGATACCATAAGCTTCCTTTTTAATCGCTGTTTTCCGGATAATTTACAATTGTGAATTTTTGTTATAGTTTATTGCCACAACAAAAAAAACGCCAATCAAGTTGGCGTTTTCTCATTATTGCTTATGCGCTGATGCATCAGGATACATCTGTTTTGCTGTCCTGCATCGCTTCTATGTGATTCTGCACAGTTTGATGCGGCACGGAACGAACATGCGACTTGAGGAACGGAATAACCGTATCCCAGAAAGCCGGGTCTTCCTCAGAACAGCTGTGTCCCTCACTGTTGACCCAAAGATGCTCTACCGGCGGATCGGCTTTGGACATAAAATATTCAAGTTCACTGGGCGGGATGAAATTATCTCCTTTGGAATGTACCATGAGCAGCGGCAGCTGCATGCCTTTTCGTCGTTCGTTAAGCTGCATCACCGGATCATTCTGCTGATAGGTTTTCAGAGACTCGCCCAGACGCCAAAACCAGATTCGTGGAATGACTTGTGCCAGCGGGAACAAGGGCAGACGCCGCCGTCTCAGCTCCGAACTAACGATCACCTGAAACTGTGATGGCATTGAATCGGTAATCACAGCCGCTACCGGAATGCCTTCTGTCAGTGCCAGAATTGTTCCCAGTCCGCCCAGCGAATGTCCTAACACACCGACAGCTTCAGGGTTAATCTCGGGTCTGCCAGATACGTAAGTCAGTGCAGCCAGCAGATCGTCCCGAAACAGATAGGCTGATGCTGCACGAACCGGGTCACTGGCACCATGACTGCGTACATCATACATGAGCAGCGCATATCCGGCTTCCCAGATCGGACGTGCGTATCGCAGCACACGGGAACGGTTAGAGCCCCATCCATGTGCAATAATGACAAGCGGCCATGGCTCGGGAACATCGGATTTTGCCGGAATGAACCAGCCCTGCACCTGTCCTCCGCCACTCTCAAACGTAATATCCTCGAAGGGCATTGGCGGCTTCATCGTAATCGGAATTTTTTTGGGGGTCTGGCTTTTGACCGCCGCCTGCCATAGTCCTCCCGCGGTTACAGCAGCCACAGCCAGCATGCTGCCAATCATCGTTTTCGCTTTCACAAGGCGTCTCTCCTTCCCGGCTTCTGATAAGCTTTAATTTATATACCCAAAGTTTCTGTATTGCTTCACTGCCTTACTTTCCTCTACTCTGACTCTGAATCGATCATCTATTTGCTGCTTCTACAAATGCTTGAGCTCGATCGGCAATCTGCATTATATCTCCTGACACCAGGGCTTCTTTAGGTAAAAGCGCACTGCCCAAGCCTACCGCGGCTGCACCCGCTGCGTAATACGCCGCAATATTCTCCAAGGTCGCTCCACCCGTGGCCAATAGAGGAATATGATCCAGAGGTGCCTTGATCTCACGCAAATATGGAATGCCCAGACTGGCCATCGGAAACAGCTTAACTGCCCGTGCTCCTGCCTCATACGCAGCAACAATCTCTGTTGGTGTCATCGCCCCTGGCCAAATGTCTATGCCGTGTTCTACAGCATATTCAATGACTGACAGATCGACATTGGGAGACACCAGAAATTGTGCGCCAGCTGCGACGGCTTCTTTCGCCATGCTTACGTTCAGCACTGTACCTGCACCGATATAAGCTTGTCCTTCATGACGTTCGCGCCAATCCGCAATAATCTGATGTGCATTCGGCGTGTTCAGCGTCACTTCCATGAGGCGAATGCCTCCGTTCGTCATACCCTGGCCGGCTGTCACCGCCTCTTCCCGGCTTATGCCGCGAACGATGGCCACAAGTCTGGATTCCAATAGGATTTCGGTCAGCTTCATCTCCACTCACTTCCCCTTGCTTCGTTTAATTCCGGCAGCCGAGGACCCGTCATCGTGTTCACCGCTTCTCCGTTAATGACTATTGTAATGCATATTCTCTCCTGGTTGAAATACATTAATCCATCACATCCTGCAGGAGCAAAGATCAAAGCAAATTGAGAATAGGTATGAGCAGCTCATTTTCTTTTTTCGAACAAACAAAAACCCCTTTCAATGAAGAGGCTTAAAAATGGCAACAGATCATTTATATATTTTTCTGCAAATCCTTAAAATATTGATCATTATACAGCATGCTTGGATGCGTAGGATGATAAGCGAGCGCAATATCGTTGTGCTCCTTGGCCTTCGCGCGATTGCCCATCCGGTCATAACATACACATAATTGCAGATGCGGCATCCAGGTCCAGGCCGCTTCGTTCAGCACGACCATCGGATCAGCCGGGCGGCTTGCCTGAACAGCCTGTTCATACCAGAATACCGCTTTGCGGTATTCTTCTCTGTCGGCAAAATAACCCCCCAGACGGCAGCAAACCTCCGCCCTAGGCAGATCATATAGGAAGGAGCGAAACAGCGCTCTTGCTTCCTGCTCCGGGCGTTTCAATGCCGCTTCACAATCTGCTATTTTCTGGCAAGCCGCAATTTGATCCTCGAGCCAGCCTAATCCGGTAGCGAGAAATTTGCCGTAATAGGTTATGGCATCCTCATACTGAGCGTGATCCTTCAGCTCGTTGCCAAAATAATATAAATCCCGCGGTGAAAACTCTTCCCCGGCCTGCTCTCGTTTGCGATAAATACGCAGATTGCGATCGGTATATTCCTTGTCTTTCTTATGTGTAACCGCGATATCACTATGCAGCAGATGCCCCGCTACAGCCAGATATTCATGCACTGCCCCGATCCAGCGAAACTGCCGATCACGCCGCACCAGCCGATTCCGCCGCAGACTGTAAGCTACTTTGCCGTCGGCGGTAAACGAAAGATTGTAATCCATCGTCACACTATCCACCGCGGGATCAAGGGAATGCTTCAGGCCAATCAGCTTTGCCCGATCCTCTGCTTCGAATACATCATCCGCATCCAGCCAGAGTATGTATTCGCAAGATGCTTGATCAAAGGCAAAATTACGGGCCGCCGCAAAATCATCTACCCATTCAAAATCATAAATACAGTCCGTGTAGCGGGATGCGATCTGACGTGTACGGTCGGTGGACCCTGTGTCCACAATGACAATTTCATCGGCAATACCATTCACCGAGTCCAGGCATCGGGGGAGGGAATTCTCTTCATTTTTCACAATCATACACAAGGAAATGGTAATCGTCTCTTCACCCCGTCTGACTCTGCGGTTATAGGCCGCCACCCCCGGCAACTCTGATAAACGATAGATGTGATATGCTGGCAGATGGGTATCCACAAACAGATTGAATCCATAAGCCTGGGCGCGAATGCAGAAATGACGATCCTCCCCCCAAAAAGACACATTTGGAATACGGTCAAAATTCACCCCCGCTTCAATTACAGACCGTCGAATCAGCGTACAGGCACCTAACCCGCCTACCTCATAACACCCCGGGATACGCAGCTGGTTCAGAAAAGCACTTGTCTGCTCTCCCTCGTCCTCTGACGCTGCACCCGGGAAGGCTGGCCCACCCCGCCGATAGAGCGCGTACTCATCCTGCAGCCATACCTGCGGCATTTCCTTGGCTTCGGGCTGCCAGCGAGTCCAGAATATGTTGGATATAATTTCTTTCCCGCTGGAAGCCAGCTGTTCCAACGTTCGCGGATGCAGCACCAGATCGGAATCAATCAGGAACACGGCATCATATTCATGCGCTCGGGCGTACTGCAAAATGTTATTTTTCAGCCGTGCGACACGCCAGATTTGCTCTGTTTTCCAGTAATGTCCTCCTTCGTCCTTGGCGTAAATACCCTGATCGTCCGCGTGCTCATCATCAAATAACTCACGGGCAGGGATTACCTCGCAGTTACTCTCTTGTCGATGCACAAAATCAAGCAGCATCTGGGAGGCGGCCTCTTCCTCATTATCATCCACAAATAAATAGTTCGTCTGCACCGTTTCCCGTTCAAGCCTCTGTAATGAATTCAAAAATTCGTGCAGTACAGCCGCCGTCTGACGGACAGGACTTGCAATCAAAATACGCTCTCGGTTATCTCGGGTGATACTCGCATCCTCTGGCTGAAACGATGGTTTTCCCTGCGGTTCCTTCTTCAATTAGCTCTCTCCCTTCAACCTTAATCCGTCCACGGAATAAGCCTCGGCTCAGCATCCAATATGGACTCATATTGCTCTTTCCAGCCGTAACGAGCTTCCGGATCGAGTGTCTGGTATCTGACGTATTTGCGGACACGATCCTCCTCCCTGGCCCAACCGTAATGCTTCACCCGCGGTACATGGCATGCGTAAGGCAGATGCTGGATGCTTAGCGGAAAACGGCCACAATGCTGCGGTGTTTCCTTCCACTCGTAAACCATGCCGGGCCGATATTTAATAAGGAAGGGCCGATAATACGCATGGGCCTGCCAGAACGCATCCTCCCGGTACGCTGTCTCACTCCACATATCGAACAAACGGAAATATATCGCTTCCTCCGGGCCGCTTAATAACACATCCCGCAGCTCGCCGAAATCCGTTGTTAAAATCTCGTCCGCATCCAGATTAAGAATCCATTCCGGGTTGACCGCAATCGTCTCTTCCCACTGCTGCTTTCTTAACCTCACTTCATCGGAAAAACGAGATGTCGGATTCTCCACCAGCACCAGCGGAATTCCTTCTAACAGCTCCCTGCACATGGCAGCCGTACCGTCCGTGCTTCCATCGTCAATAATGACAGCCCGATCAATCCATGGCCGATGCGTCTCGAGTGCCTGTCTCAAATAACGCTTCTCTTCATTGCGAACAATCATTGACAAGGTGATGTGCGGCCTGTTTCTCGCAGAATGCTCCTGTTCATCCAAAATCTCACCCCCGCGCTTAACTTCGCTGTGACAATCCAAACGGTCTATACCTAATCTATGCGAAGCCGGAATGCAGATATGCAGGTCATCATGCTTCAAGATGCCAACGAAAATGCCAACGACAAAAAGAAGCACCCGCCCTAAGCGAATGCTTCTTGAATTATTGCTTTTATCCCGGATCAACTGCGTATGATATAAAAAGAAGATACCCGTATCGTTCCTGATTAACGATATGCCGCCAGTCGATCATTCAAGCCGCGTGTCTGCCCGTACACCTCTTGGTAGAGAGCGAACAAACCGTCATATACAGCCACTGTCTCTGGATTAGGTACATATGATTTCGCAGGACGAATAAAGGCTTCCGCACACTGCTGCAAAGACGGGAACCAGCCACTGCCATAAGCAGCCAGCATCGCAGCCCCCATTGCCGGGCCCTGCTCGCTCTCCAGCTTCACAATCGTTGCATTGAAAATGTCGGCCTGCATCTGCAGCCAAGCCTCGTTTTTGGCACCGCCGCCGATGGAAATGACCTCGTTCACCGTCTTGCCGGCGCCACGCAAAATATCAATCGACTCGCGCAGCGAGAAGGTAATGCCTTCCATCACCGCACGCCCGAAATGCTCCAGACGATGTCCGGCATCCATGCCGATAAAGCTGCCACGAATATTTGCGTCCGGGTGAGGTGTCCGTTCCCCAACAATATATGGCGTAAACAGCAGACCGCTGCTTCCTGCCGGAATCTCATCAATGCCTTGCAGCAGCACATCGAAGGATTTATCCGCTGCAAAGGTGTCCTTGAACCAGGATAGACTGTATCCTGCCGCCAGCGTCACGCCCATAATATAGAAGGCATCTTTCTCCCCGTGATTAAAAAAGTGCACTTTTCCTTCGAAATCCAGGTCTTTCCGTTCTTCATACGAGAGAACTACCCCGGACGTACCGATGCTGCACATCGTTTGTCCTTCACTCAGAATACCTGCGCCAATTGCTCCGCAGGCATTATCTGCGCCACCGGCAAATACTTTTGTCGCTTGCGCCAAGCCTGTTTGCTCCGCAATGTCAGGCAGCAGCGTGCCAACTTGCTCGAAGGATTCCACCAAGCGCGGGCATAGCGACATCGGCAGATTAAATGCGGCCGCGATGTCCTTGCTCCACTGCTTGCCTGTCACGTCTAACAGCAGAGTACCTGCTGCATCGGAATAATCCATAGCGTAATCACCGGTCAAGCGATAACGAACGTAGTCTTTTGGCAGCAGGAATAAAGCAGCTTGTTCAAGCAATTCGGGTTCGTTTTCCTGTACCCACAGGATTTTAGGCAGTGTAAAACCTTCCAGTGCACGATTTCGGGCAATGCTGAGCAGCTTGCTGTCCAGTGCTTTCTCGATCCGGCGGCACTGCGCGGTCGTTCTGGTGTCATTCCACAGAATTGCATTGCGCAGCGGCTTGCCTTCCGCGTCCACCAGCACCAGCCCGTGCATTTGCCCGGAGAAGCTCAGGCCTTCAATCTCGGATGGCTGCACGCCGGAAACCTCCAGCAGCTTTCGAAGCGACACAATCGTCTGCTCCACCCAATCCTCCGGATTTTGCTCACTATATCCAGCCTTGGGCTGGTAAAGCGGATATGCCTCCGATGCTTCAAATGCCACTTTTCCTTCGCGGTTGACCAGCACGGTTTTGACCGCACTCGTGCCGAGATCGACGCCGATGACGTAACTCATAAGTAGACTCCTTTCGTTTATACAGGATTGAATGGAAACCTTTTGGGTTGCGGCATAAATGGTCACTCCGTGGTCAGAAAACCCTTTGATCGCCCTTACCCCCGGATTTCTTCATTCCCCTTTCAAGGGGGAAATCCGGTTGTAAATGCGAACGCTTCGCTTCTTCGGGTTCTTTCTGCCCACTTCTTTCTGCATGCCGCTTCTCCAACATTTCCTTCAAACGGTACAACCGTACTCGCTTGGGGAAATGGGGGGATTCTATGACATCAAACTACCTTGTCATTGGTTTGTAAAATCCTTGGGGCGGCATATTGGGTCACTCCGTGGTCAGAAAACCCTTTGATCGCCCTTACCCCCGGATTTCTTCATTCCCCTTTCAAGGGGGAAATCCGGTTGTAAATGCGAACGCTTCGCTTCTTCGGGTTCTTTCTGCCCACTTCTTTCTGCATGCCGCTTCTCCAACATTTCCTTCAAACGGTACAACCGTACTCGCTTGGGGAAATGGGGGGATTCTATGACATCAAACCATCTTGTCATTGGTTTGTAAAATCCTTGGGGCGGCATATTGGGTCACTCCGCGGTCAGAAAACCCTTCGATCCCCCTTACCCCCGGATTTCTTCTTTCCCTTTTCAAGGGGGAAATCCGGTTGTAAATGCGAACGCTTCGCTTCTCCGGGTTCTTTCTGCCCACTTCGTTCTGCCTGCCGCTTCTCCAACATTTCCTTCAAACGGTACATCCGTACTCGTTTGCGGGAAATGGTGATGCTCCAATGACAACAAACCGTCCCCGCCTTCCCGGAGGAAAGCGGGGACGGTTTGAATGTCACGCTTATTCAACGTCCAGGCACAAGTTTGAAGTTGCACCGAGTAGGAAGCTGTACACCCTGCCAGATTCCAGATCTCGCCTATGATTTCAATCAGAGGCAAGCTGCACACCAAGGCATAAAGTTCTTCCTCTATGACTGTTATTAGTCAGCCAGAATGTATTGGTTCAGTTTTGCTCTCAGCAATTCCTGACGTCCGGATTGATTTTTGCGTGGGCTTTCGTTGTTCAGAGCGTACTCAGCCAAGGAAGCAAGTGTTGCTTTGCCTGCAACGACATCTGCACCGATGCCTTCGTTGAAGCTGCTGTAACGCTGCTCGATGAATTCATCGAATACGCGGTCTTCGATCAGCTTGGAAGCTACTTTCAGACCTTTCGCGTACGTATCCATACCTGCGATATGAGCCAGGAACAGGTCTTCAGGCTCGAATGAACCACGGCGAACTTTCGCATCAAAGTTTACGCCACCTTTGCCCAGACCACCGTTTTTCAACACTTCATACATCGTCAGCGTAGCATCATACATATCAACAGGGAACTCGTCTGTATCCCAGCCGATCAGCAGATCGCCCTGATTGGCATCCAGGGAACCGAGCATGCCATTGATGCGAGCTACACGGATTTCATGGTCAAACGTATGACCTGCCAATGTTGCATGGTTTGCTTCAAGGTTCAGCTTGAAGTGGTTGTGCAGATCATATTTTTGCAAGAACGCAATGGAAGTTGCTGCATCGAAGTCATATTGGTGCTTCGTTGGCTCTTTTGGTTTAGGCTCGATCAGGAACTGAGCGTCAAAGCCGATTTCTTTTGCATAGTCAACAGCCATATGGAACATACGAGCAATGTTGTCTTGCTCCAGCTGCATGTCCGTGTTCAGCAATGTGTCGTAACCTTCACGACCGCCCCAGAATACGTAGTTTTCTGCACCGAGACGTTTACCTACTTCCAGACCTTTCTTGATCTGAGCGGCTGCGTGAGCGTATACATCAGCGTTGCAAGTCGATGCTGCACCGAACATAAAACGCGGGTTGGAGAACATGTTAGCTGTGTTCCACAGTAGCTTTTTGCCGCTTGCTTTCATATGCTCTTCCAACAGATCAACGATGGTATCAATGTTGCTGTAGAATTCGCGCAGCGTTGCACCTTCCGGAGCGATGTCTACATCGTGGAAACAGTAGTAAGGCAGATTCATTTTTTCCATAAATTCAAAAGCCGCTTCTACGCGAACTTTAGCTTTATCCAGACCGGAGTAGCTATCCCATGCACGCACTGCAGTTTCAGCACCGAACGGATCACTACCACCTGCTGTTAATGTATGCCAGTAAGCCATACCGAAACGGAAGTGCTCTTCCATCGTTTTGCCAGCAACAACTTCTTGCGGATTATAATGTTTAAAAGCAAATGGATTCTTGGAATCTTTACCTTCGAATGCAATCTTATTAACGGATTCAAAATAGGCCATGTGATAAATGCCTCCTCAAAAGTTTTAAAAGAGTTTATAAAGAAATCGTTTACACCGTTATCCTAACACATCGGTTTCACTTTGTCTATTGGTTAAACAAAGTTAAAATAAAATTGTTTTTTCCCCGTTCGTTTACGCTATAATAGTCGAATAGCTTGTTAGCGGATCAGCATGAGAGCCATTACTTATATAAGTTAAACTACTTCATCCACACATGAACGGAGAGGACAGAAAATACCTGTAGAAGCGGGGTGTCCGTTTAAATCTCTTCAGTTCAATTTTATAAAAAGAGAAAGAATAGGAGTGCCTGAGCGATATGAAAATTACTGGCGACCAGATGCTGGTCAAAAAAATAAACAAGTCGATCGTACTCGATACGATCCGGCGTCACGCCCCCCTTTCCCGGGCCAAATTGTCCGAAGTGACAGGGCTTAACAAAGCAACGGTATCCAATCTGGTTGCGGATCTGATCAGTGACGAACTCGTACAGGAGATTGGTCCCGGAGAGTCCAGCGGGGGGCGCAAGCCGTTGATGCTGCTTTTTCGCGGAACTGCGGGTTATGCAGTCGGACTGGAGCTGACGGTCACCCGTTTGAAAGGCGTGCTTACCGACCTTGAGGGCCACATCGTTGCCGAATATGCCACCGATCTGGTGCAGCATGATGCAGCGTCTGTATTCGAACAATTAAAGCTGGCAGCGAATTACCTGATCGGGCAGGCTCCTCCATCCCCTCATGGTGTGATCGGCATTGGCATCGGTGTTCCCGGAATGGTCGATGAACAGGGCACCGTGCTGTTTGCGCCCAACCTGAAGTGGGAGATGGTTCCCTTGCGAGCGATGATGGAGGACTTTTTCAAACTTCCTGTTACGATTGATAATGAAGCCAACGCGGGTGCGCGGGGCGAGCTGAACTTTGGTGCAGGTATTGGCGTACGCCATCTGATCTATATCAGTGCAGGCATCGGGATTGGTTCAGGCATCATTGTAGATGGTGAATTGTATAAGGGAGCCTGGGGATATGCGGGTGAGACTGGACACATGTCGATTGAAGCAGAGGGTCTGCCCTGCTCTTGCGGTAATCGGGGATGCTGGGAGTTATATGCCTCGGAAAAAGTATATGAGCACCCGGATCAGCAGCATCTGCCTGCGCGTACTACCAAGGAATTGATTGAACTGGCTCAGGAGGGTCACGAGGCTGTACTGGACTTGTACGAAACGGTTGGACGCAAGCTCGGCATCGGCATTACCAATATCGTCAACAGCTTTAATCCGGAACGCATCATCATTGGAGGACCGCTTTCGGAGGCTAAACCCTGGATTGAATCGGCACTTAAACAGGTGGTGGAGGAACGTACCCTGCCTTATCACCGCCGCAGCCTGCAAGTCGAATGGGCCGCTCTGGGCAGCCGCTCAACCCGAATCGGAGCAGCTTATGCTGCTATATCCCAATTTTTAGGGAATGTACGGGTATCAGTTTAATAATTAGTTAATAATCAGTTGAAATTGACAAGATTTCGCCCCATTTCCTCCCTTTTTGTTAAAGAAATCCAGATGTATAATGAGACTATGTGATTTTTATCATGGCAGCGCTCTCGCTGCTGTGTTATCCGATAATGAAACGGAGTGAAAACTCGTGACCTACGTGGATACATCAGATATCTCGGCGCCAGTGTTTGTCACCGTACTCCTGTTCCTGATTGTGCTTGCGCCCCTGTTCAGCCTCGGCATACTTCGTTTTTTTCAGAGCAAAAAGAAGGCTGGGATCATGTACATGCTGTCAGGCTTGCTGGTGTATGTCGTATTTCAGACGTTTATGAGTATTTTTTTCTAGCGTAAACAAGTTCTGTTTTTACGTCAAATCCCCTTTTACATCCACAAAAGAGTTCATGAACCATGTGCTCTGTTGTAGTTGCGAAAGGGGATTTTTCATATCCGCAAGCAACTCTATAATCGTGCATTATTCTCACAGCACATGCTCAAAAAACCGTACCCATTTGAGGTACGGTTTTTTCTATATTCTAACGGCTCGCGAAAACCGGAATTGCATATGAATCAAAACTTTTTTCATCACATGTTGTTCTAGATTATCAAGCCTGATTTAAGCGTCCAGCACTTTCGCAAATTGCGTTTTGTTCATACCCAGAATGCGGTGTTCACCGATTACAGTCAAAGGAACCGCGCGTACGCCCATGTCCCATACTTGTTGTGCGAACTCGTCGCTGGTTTCGATGTTGCGCTCTTCGTAAGCAATGCCTTTATCAGCCAGGAAAGACTTTACAGATTTGCAGTTCGGGCAGTTTGTGGATGTGTAAACAATTACGTTTTCCATGTTCAATTCACCTCATATTATGATTATTTAATTTATACGGTTAATTATTTATAGGCCTAATGGGCATTACTCAAACACCGGACCTTTAACGTTTAATCCCATATCCGTATTGTCAGATGGCTCCGAATTACAGTGCAACCGCGCTGTGCTCCAGGCTTTCAATGAATTTCTCTGCATCCATCGCAGCCATACATCCGCTTCCTGCTGCGGTAATCGCTTGTTTGTAGCGTGTATCCTGAACGTCACCACATGCGAATACACCTGGAATATTCGTTTCAGAAGTGCCTGGTGTTGTCAAAATATAACCATGATCGTCGGTTGTAATCTGACCGCCAAGGAAGCCTGTGTTTGGTGTGTGGCCGATCGCTACGAATACGCCGCTTGCCGAAAGAATTTCTTCTTCACCTGTCGCGTTGTTAAGCACTTTCAGACCTGTCACACCGTTCTCGCCGGCAATAACTTCAAGTGGTGTACGGTTAAGCGCCATTTCCACTTTTTCGTTGCTACGTGCACGATCCTGCATGATTTTGGAGCCGCGAAGCTCTTCACGACGGTGTACCAGCGTTACTTTGGAACCGAAACGGGACAGGAAATTTGCTTCCTCCAGGGCGGAATCGCCGCCGCCGATAACGATAATCTCTTTATTGCGGAAGAAGAATCCGTCACATGTTGCACATGTGCTGACACCGCGACCTACGTTTGTTTCTTCTCCCGGGATACCCAGGTATTTAGCAGATGCGCCTGTAGACAGGATCAAGGTTTCGGATACGAGTTCTCCCATACCTTCGACTTGAATTTTGAACGGGCGCTCGCTCATGTCGATGTTGTTTACCCAGCCCGTACGGAATTCTGCGCCAAAACGCTCCGCTTGTTTACGCATATTGTCCATCAACTCAGGGCCCATGATGCCATCAGGGAAACCCGGGAAGTTCTCCACTTCCGTCGTTGTTGTCAGCTGTCCGCCAGGTTGCGGTCCTTCAATTACGAGCGGGTTCAGGTTGGCGCGTGCCAGATAGATTGCTGCTGTCAGCCCTGCAGGGCCTGTTCCAATAATAATTGATTTATACATGTATAGTTCCTCCTCTAGGTTCTGCAAAAAGGTCAGGCTCCCCGGCATCAAAAGCGCGGACAGTTGCATACACTAAAACGAATAGCCCACGTCATGTCCATCAGAACTGCCTGAGAAAATGATGATTCACCTATGCAGAAACGGAATTCTAATTTATAATCATTCTAATCTGTTGTTCATTATGATCTCTTTTATGTACGGTGTCAATGCTCGGCAGCGATTATGAAGAAGTCTTCATCAGGAGGGAAAATGGAAGCATGAACGATGCTCTGCTAGGCAGTATTATTTCGGCCATGTCTACCGGACTTGGAGCCGTACCGATTTTATTTATGCGTAAAATATCACATCGTCTGCGTGACATTCTGCTCGCTTACGCAGCGGGCATTATGACCTCAGCCTCGGTGTACAATCTCATTCCCGAAGCGCTCGGGCAATCCAATCTGTTTGTACTCGCTTTTGGCATCATGCTGGGCAGTCTGGTTCTGCTTGTACTGGAGATGCGGATTCCGCATGTAGACCTGGAGAACCCCGAGAAGATGCCTTTCAAAATCGAAGGCAAGGCCTTCATGATTATCGCCGCGATCACCATGCACAACTTGCCGGAGGGGTTGTCTGTCGGTGTAAGCTACGCAAGTACGGATGAGAATCTGGGCAACCTGATCGCCTTTTCCATAGGTCTGCAAAATGCACCCGAAGGATTCCTGGTCGCTCTGTTCCTGGTCAATCAGAACATTGGCCGCTTCAAAGCACTTGGCATTGCAACACTGACCGGAGCTGTAGAGATCGTAACCGCCATGATCGGATTTACCCTCAGCAGTCTTGTGGCTGGTCTTGTGCCGTATGGTCTTGCGTTTGCAGCCGGTGCGATGATGTTTATCGTTTACAAAGAGCTCATTCCCGAAAGCCATGGCGATGGCAACGCACGTGTTGCCACTATCTCCTTCCTGCTGGGTCTGATTACGATGATCGGCCTGACCGAGCTTTTCTAGATTAGAACATCAGCTTAAAGCGAAAATTCAATGATAAGCCAAAGAACCCAAGCAACAGCTGCAAAGCTGAGGTCGGGTTCTTTTTTTAGTCACAAATGAAGATTCCATGAAATTACTGAAATTGCTGAAATCATCTGTAAGCCAATCAATTTATTTTTATCTGAAACAACAAGATCTTATAGATCAAGATTGAATAAATCGAATCAGTTCGGCATTGTATTTTTCCAACTCATCGTAAAATGCACCGTGCCCACTTTCCTCAAATACCACCAGTTCGGCTGACGGAATTGCTTGGTGCATCTGTTCAGCGAATTCAAACGGACAGATTTCATCTTTTTTACCGTGAAAAATAGCCGTAGGCACCTGGATGGTCTCCAGTTCTCCGCGTAAATCCTCATCCCGCAGCGCCATGGCACTGCTGATCGTACCATAAGACGAAGCCTCCATGCCGAGTGCATGGAACCAATTCATGAAGGGCTTGCTGTGCTCTTTGGCAAAAAACATTCCGCCAAACGTATCCAGCAGCTTCGCACGATCTTCAAAGATTGGCTCAATAATCTGCTCGTTCAGCTCTTCCGGCGTCAAGCCGTACGGATAACCTTCACGCTGTGTAAATACAGGCGCCGCTGCTGACAGCAGGGCAAGCTTGGATATCCCGTGTCCCTGATGACGCGCCATATAATGCGCTGCAATCGCACCACCCATGGAGAAGCCGGCAAGCACGGCATCCGTCAGCCCCAGATCATCAATGACAGCACGCACATCATCAGCCATGCGGTCATAATCATATCCGGTGGATGGCTTATCCGATAAGCCGTAACCTCTGAAATCCATCGCAATGGTGCGAATGCCGTGCTTTGGCAGCACATTCAGCTGATATTCAAACATTTTATAATTAACAGGCCAGCCGTGCAAAAAGAGTACCGGGGTCCCTTCACCAATATCTTCAACATATACTTTTACATTTGGTTCAACTTGTACGTAACGGCCCATTTTTCACAGCTCCCTTATCATTAGTTGTAATTCTTCATTAAGATACGTATACGTTATAACGTCTCTTCGACTATTACCCTCTGACCACAGGTTCAAACGGGAGCTTGCCGGACTATATCCGTTAACAAAAATGCTCACACACGTCGATGCCCTATCGCTTCAACACTTTTTACAAATATGCTCGTTATGCACCAGCAGCTCACCTTATCGCAGCAGTCTCAGTCCATTCAGAATAACCAGAATTGTACTGCCTTCATGCCCAACCACCCCAAGTGGCAGTGCTACATCCTGCAGGAAATTACCCGCAATCAGCGCCAGAATGACGGTAATCGCAAACCACATATTTTGTTTTACCGTGCGTTCTGCCCGCCGCGCCTGCCCGATGACCCAGGCAATCTCTTCGATGTTATCGTTCATCAGCACCGCATCGGCCACCTCAATAGCCGTCCCGCTCCCTGACAAGCCCATGCCCATTCCTACCGTTGCTGCTGCAAGTGCGGGTGCATCGTTAACCCCGTCACCAACCATCAGCACATGGCCATATTGCTCGCGGAGCGCTTGCACCTGCTTCACTTTATCTTCAGGCAGCAGGTCTGCATAGACCATACTAACCCCGGTTTCACGTGCGATCACCGACGCTGAACGGGCACGGTCACCGGTCAACATCGCTACTTGCACCCCCATACTCTCCAGCTTCTTCACAGCAGCTGCAGCTTGAGGACGAATCATATCCCTCATCGCAATCAAACCAGCGAACTCACCGTTGACTGTTACAACAGAGATGGTTTTCCCTTCCTGCTCCAGTCGGGCACATACTTTCTCCCAATCCGCCGCGCCTTCCAAACTTGTCGTATCAGAGATTGACCCCGTTACAACGTCGGACATTCTTTCTGTCCATGCAGTTCCGTCCAGCCGTCCAATCTTCCATACGGCACCATTTACCGTTCCTTCAATGCCGTGCCCCGTAATCGACTGCACATGCTCTGCCTCCTGAAGATGCAAGTTCTCCTTGTTCGCCTGTTCAACAATGGCCAGGGCAAGAGGGTGCATAGAGAGATTTTCAACAGACGCCACAGCGGACAACAATTGCTCTCTGCTCACATGGGAAGCTGTCAGTATATCCGTAACTTGTGGTGTTCCCATCGTGAGTGTACCTGTTTTGTCAAAAGCAACGACCTTGGTCCGGGCGATATTCTCCATATGTGCCCCTCCCTTGAACAAAATGCCGCGGCGTGCGCTGCTGGACATCGCTGACAGCATCACAGGCATGATAGATGACACAAGCGCACAAGGGGAAGCCACAACCAGAAAGACCATCGCTTTATAAAAAGCTTCACTCCATGTCCACCCCAAAAACAGCGGTGTTCCCGCAATAACAAGCAGGGTGACTCCTACCACAATCCGTGCATAGATGCCTTCAAACCGTTCCATAAATCGCTGCGAATCCGGCACCTCGGCCTGCGCTTCCTCCACCAGCTTGATTATTTTGCCGAACAGTGATCCTTCAGCCGACTTCGTGACCTCGACATATAATGCCCCCTCGCCGTTCACCGTACCTGCATACACTTCGTCGCCTGTGCTCTTATCTACGGGCATGGATTCCCCGGTAATCGAAGCTTGATTGATTGAAGAGCTCCCCCGATAAACAACACCATCCGCAGGAATCAGCTCGCCCGGCTTCACCAGCAGCAAATCTCCCGCTTTCAGATCCTCAATAGCAACCACATTCATCTGTCCATCCTCAATGCGCAGGGCCGTCTCCGGTTTGAGTGCCAGCAAGGATGAGATGTCTTTGTGACTGCGCTCGGTTGCGTAGCTTTCCAGTGCACCGCTGAGGGCAAAGATAAAGATCAGCATCGCTCCTTCATTCCAGTACCCGATGGCTGCGGCTCCGAGCGAAGCGGCAATCATCAGCAGATTAACGTCCAGATCACGATCTTTAACCAGCGTTTCAATGCCTTCCTTGGCCTTGGTCCAGCCACCGATGGCATAAGCCGCGATGTAGAGTATGACAGATAATGTCGTAAAGTAAGGAGCAATCCCCCAGGCAATCAGCATCATCAGACCACTGCCTAACGCCGCCTGCATCTCCTTGTTCTTCAGCATGACACGGAAGTCTGGCTTCTTGCCCCGGTTAGGACCGGGCGTATTGGCCGATTGCTGTTTCGCTTGCTGTTTTCCTTGTAAAGATTGGTGTATCGCTTGCATATGAATCACGTTCCTTTCGCGTATGAGTTTTAGCGTAGTGACGCTGCTTTTTCGCTTTTTTCTCTTTCTTTTTTTGCTGCTGCTGCTGCTACTGTTACTCTTGCTGTTACTCTTGCTGCTATTGTTCTTTTGCATTTTTGCTTGAACTTCGCTGAATCCAACGTTTCAACTGCTGCCCATTTTCGCTTCTCATCTGATTCCCATATGGCTGCCTTGATCCAAGTTGTATTGAGAATGAGAGCCATTGTTATTGCCCTAAAAATGGCACATGCTGCTGCGGGAATCCCGCAGCAGCATGGTTTAGAGATGATTTTACATTCTCAGCGAATCGAAGATTCAGTGAGAATGATAATCATTTTTGTGCTTATGCAATTATGTTTACTCAATACAACTTTTGTTTAATTATATGCCTGTGTTGTGAATTTGTAAATGGGTATTCCATATAAAATTCCAGGCATATCATGAAACATACTACCCCTGTTCGTTCCCAACACCAGCGTGCGGGCTAACGAATCCCAGAAGCCTTATTTCCCCGAAAACACCCCGTTTAGATTTCTAACGATTCGTGGAGACACTATTCATCGCATTTAGCCCATTTCCCTCTTTCTCAGGCCGAGAATTTGACAAATAGGGTCGCTAGGATTCGTTAGATTTTCAAACCCAGCAAAAAGCGGAAAATAAGATCACTAGGATTCGTTAGCCTTCAAATGAAATGAAATAAATTAATATGAATTAAACTATATCCCTACTCACAAAGAAAAGACCAAAGCACGCTAACGCTGGCTTTGGCCCTTGTCTAAAATTGATTATAACACGTTATTCTTCACGGCTCTTCACAACTCTTACATTTCTTACAGTTATTCATAGCTTTTCATAGCTCTTCATAGCTCTTCATATATATTACATCTCTTTCCAGCTATTTACGCACCTACACTTGCACCCTGGCTCGCTTTAATCGCTTGCTCCAGATCGTAAATGATGTCCTGAATATTCTCTGTCCCGATGGACAAACGAATCAACTCTGGATTTACGCCAGCTGCGTTCTGCTCTTCATCCGTCAATTGAGCATGTGTAGTGCTTGCCGGATGAATGATCAGCGACTTGGAATCACCAACGTTTGCGAGGTGAGAGAACAATTTTACGTTTTCGATCAATTTACGGCCCGATTCAACGCCGCCTTTGATACCAAAGGTCAAAATTGCACCTTGTCCTCTTGGCAGGTACTTCTGCGCAAGCTCGTAGGATGGATGACTTAGCAGACCTGCGTAGCTTACCCACAGAACATCTTCATGTTTCTCCAGGTATTCTGCTACAGCCAGTGCATTGGTGCTATGACGCTCTACGCGCAGATGCAGTGTCTCCAAGCCTTGCAGCAGCAGCCATGAGTTGAATGGAGAGATCGATGCACCCAGGTCACGCAGCAATTGCACCCGCGCTTTAATAATATAAGCAATCGGTCCAACCGCTTCGGTATAAACGACCCCATGATAGCTTGGGTCCGGCTCAGTCAATCCAGGGAATTTTCCGCTGGCCTTCCAGTCGAATTTACCGCTGTCTACGATAACGCCGCCGATCGATGTACCGTGCCCACCGATGAACTTCGTTGCAGAGTGAACCACAATGTCTGCTCCATGCTCGATTGGACGCAGAAGATACGGGCTTGGGAACGTGTTATCCAAAATCAGAGGAATGCCATGCTCATGAGCAATCGCTGCCACAGCTTCAATATCAAGTACGTTACCTTGCGGGTTACCAATCGTTTCAGCGTACAACGCTTTTGTTTTGTCCGTAATTGCCGCCCGGAAGTTCTCTGGATTACTGGAATCCACGAATTTCACATCGATCCCAAGCTTAGGCAGTGTAGTAGAGAACAAATTATAAGTACCACCATACAAACTTGCCGCGGATACAATCTCATCACCTGCACCAGCAATGTTTAACAAAGAAAACGTAATCGCGGCCTGCCCCGAAGCTGTTGCGAGTGCTCCGGCTCCGCCCTCCAATGCCGCAATCCGCTGCTCAAACACATCGGTCGTTGGATTCATCAGACGTGTGTAGATGTTGCCAAACTCTTTCAAACCAAACAGATTAGCAGCGTGCTCCGTATCCCGGAATCCATACGATGTTGTCTGGTACAAAGGTACAGCTCTGGCATGAGTTGTTGGATCAATCTCTTGGCCTGCATGAATAGCTAACGTTTCAAATGAAAGCTCACGTTCGTTTGACATAAATCTGAATCCTCCCTTGATATCTGCATTATGATACATTTGATTCTCAATCATGGCTTCCTGATGTCTTCTCATGGCGGTTATGTTTTACATATTCTCTCATAAGATGTCGGTTTTGAAAAGAGTTATTTCCGATTTTTCCGATGTGAAATAAAATAAATTATAAAACATCGACCCAGGTTGCTAAATTAGATCATCTTACCACTAATGATTAACATTAAAATGTTAGCCATGGACATGCCAAATTCGATTCACATAACTTTTTTGATATCCATAACCATTAACCTCTCCATAACCATACAATTAACACTAATATACCATCAACACTTTAAAACGTTAATATCAAAAAAAGCCTTCGCTCGCGCAAAGGCTTATGAGACTGCTATCTGAAATCATTAGACGACATACGCTGCAAGCCAGCATCCAATGAAGGCCAGCTTCCAGTGTAGGATAATGACTCTCCTGCCGCAGCCGCAGCTCAGCTATGATTCCCGGCCAGCAATTTATATGAATGTTAAAGGCTTGCTCACCTAATTAAATCTCACCCGTTACACGTTCACCGAATTCCAAACCTCTCTCAGATGCTTCGCAGCAGGCACAGCCTCTTCTGCTGTTACACCCTCCAGCGAGATATTAATATACGGCTTGTAGGTCTTCAGCAGTTCGAAGAACAAAGGATAATCCAGAATGCCCGCACCAGGAACAGGATTGTATTTCTCCCCTTGTGCGTTGAAGGCTACATCCTTCGCATGAATCACAATGATCCGCTCATAGAGCTTCTCCATCACTTCACGCAAAAACGCGCCTTGATCCGCTGTATGATGGTGCTTGATCAGATTGCACGGATCAAACAGCATGCCCAGATTGGATGAAGGAATCTCTTCAAACAAACGAGTCATGTGCTCATGCGTATGCAGCGTATGGGTCGCAACCGGTTCAATAGCGGCGTGTACGCCCCATTTTTCGGCTTCCTCTGTAATCTCCTCCAGCGTATCTTTCAGCACACTCCAGGACTTCTCATCATAGGTATCCGGATGGGTATCACGATACGTTGTGCGCTCCCCTGTTTCAGTTGCCACCATGCTGCAGCCAAAATCCCTGGCATAACGCAGATGCTCCTTAAAACGATTAATGTCTTCCCGGCGGCTCACAGGATCGGGATCAATCGGGTTAATATAACAGCCCAGCACGGCGATTTTCACCCCACGGCTTGCGAATTGCTCCCCAACCTCATTAGCCAGACCCGGACTCAATTTGCCGTTCGCAGAATCCACATCGGACAAGGCCTTTGCCAGAGCCAGCTGCACAGCATTGAATCCATTATCGGCAATCGTCTGCGCCAGTTCAGCCGTAGGTCGCTTGCCAAATGTGTGTGCAAGAACACCTAGTTTCATCTCACTGTCCTCCTTCTGCTTAATGCATTTTGGAATCGGATCATGGCCTAGCGTGCCATCCATCCGCCATCCACATTCAGTACGTGACCGTTCAAATAATCCGATGCGGACGAAGCCAGGAATACAACCGGGCCTTTCAAGTCCTCTGGTGTACCCCAACGGCCCGCTGGAATACGCGCCGTAATATCCCGGTAACGGTTCTCATCGGCACGAATTTGCGTTGTATTATCCGTTTCCATATAACCTGGTGCAATCGCGTTAATCTGAATGCCCTTGCCCGCCCATTCATTGGCGAGTGCCTTCGTTAATCCGGCAACACCATGTTTACTCGCTGTATATCCTGGTACATTAATGCCTCCTTGATAAGAAAGCATCGATGCGATGTTAATGATTTTACCGCTTCCGCGCTCGATCATATGTCTGCCCGCCAGCTGACTCAGGAAAAATACACTATTCAGATTCAAGGCGATGACATCATGCCAGTCCTGATGTGCGTGATCTGCTGCCGGAGTACGGCGAATGATACCGGCATTGTTGACGAGAATATCAATTCTGCCCTGGAATGACAGTGCTTTTTCGAACACAGCTGACAGTTCCTCTTCCTTGCTCAGATCAGCTTCAATGATATACGCTTTGCGTCCCAGCGCTTCAATTGCACTTGCCGTTTCTGCAGGCTTGGAATAGGAAACCAGCACCACATCAGCGCCCGCTTCCGCAAGGCCGACAGCCATTCCTTGACCGAGTCCTCCTGAAGTACCTGTAACCATTGCAACTTGTCCGCTTAAATCAAATGGGTTCATGAACGATTCCTCCGCATGTCTTTGATATGCAAACAACAACATCATTATTTATTTTTAATACCGTTAAAAATTCATGAAGTTAACTTTGGTAATCCACATGGACACCGCTCTGCCTGTAGAGCGCCGCTGTCTCTTCATCCAGATGCCCGTCACTGATAATATAGTCCAGTTCAGCACACTGCGCGAAGGTACGAAGAGCAAATTGCCCGAACTTGTAATGATCCACCACACCAAATACTTGCTGTGCGGCGGCAATCATTGCTTTTTTCAACGGAACCAGATCCCCTGTATAGATGGACAGCCCGAATTCGGGGTGAAGCGCAGTCGTTGAGATAAAAGCTTTGTGAATGTTCAGACCGGAAATAAACGCCGCTGTATCGTCACCTACCAGCATATTGCGCACACGCGCGCCGCCAGGCACGACCAGCCTGATCTGCTCCTTTTTGGTTAGCTCCGCAATGATGTACAGGTCACTCGTGATGACGGTCAGCGGCTGGTTATCGAGCCGCTTCGCCATCTCCAGCGTGGTGCTTCCGCCATCGAGCGCTACAATATCACCAGGCTTGATGTACGCAAGAGCACGCTCGGCAATTTCCGTTTTCTCGGACTGATGTTTCTCCAGTGCTCCCCGACTGTTCAAAATCCCATATTGGTCGTTCTGAGCAAGCATCGCCCCGCCGTGCACACGCACAAGCAGCCCCATGCTTTCCAGCTTATCGAGATCCTCACGTACCGTCTTGCCTGTCACCTGCAGCAGCTCGCTCAGATCGCTGACCGTGACCTCCTGGCGCTCCAGCAGAGCCTCCATTATTTTCTCATGTCGTTTCAATGGATTCATCTAATCAACTTCCTATACCTCCGAGTTACCCTGTCAAATTAACTCGGACATCTTTAATTTCTTATTTCAGGTCCTTCATCGCTACGCCGTCCATATCCTCGAACGTTTGGTTTTCTCCAGCCATCGCCCAGCAGAATGTATAGTTGCTTGTACCCACACCGCTGTGAATGGACCAGCTCGGGGAGATGATCGCCTGACGATCCCGCACAACGAGGTGACGCGTTTCATCCGGTTCACCCATCATGTGGAATACTACGCCATCTTCAGGCAGGTTCCAGTACAAATATACTTCGGAACGACGGTTGTGCGTATGCGCTGGCATCGTGTTCCACATGTTGCCTTTGTTGAGCTCTGTGATACCCATCACCAGCTGACAGCTCTTGATTCCGCCTTCACCCTGGTGAATGTAACGATAAATGGTACGTTCGTTGGAGCTTTCAATGCTGCCGAGGTGATTCGGCTGTGCTTGCTCCTGAGTTGCTTTTACCGTCGGATAGGTATGGTGAGCTGGTGTGGAGACAAAATAGAACTGAGCCGCTTGCTCTGTACCGTTGCTCTTGAACACAACTTCCTTAACCCCTTTACCGATATAAAGGCATTCTTTCGCCCCGATCTCATACACTTCTCCATCCGCTGTCACTGTACCTTGTCCACCTACGTTAATGATACCGATTTCACGGCGCTCCAGAAAAAAGTCCGTTCCGATATCTTTCAGGTTTACTTCAAGGGCGATGTCCTTGCTTTGAGTTACAGCCGTTCCTACGATATAACGATCCACATGGGAGTATACAGTTACCAGTTCATCCTTCGCAAACAATTGCTCCATGAGGAATTCCTCACGCAAACGAGCTGTATCATATTTTTTGACCTCATTCGGGTGTGCTGCATAACGGTTTTCCATCTGTAATCCATTCCTTTCGTCTTGTAAAATGATTTCATGTGCGCCTGACCTCTTCTGACCTTGATGATGTTCCATTGATGTTCATTAAAGTTTATATAAGTTCATTTTAGTTCATTTTGTACCATTTGTGTACCTTATTTTATGAAAAAATAAAATCAATGGACCGTATTTGTTAAAGGTACTACAGGCTGCCTGATTGGAAAAGGAACCTTGGCTTTCGCTTCCTGCAAGGAAACTTCCTTTGCCGGAGGTATTTCACCAACTGATTTTAATAACAAAAACACCTGGCGGGTGCCTCCCGTCAGGTGCTGGTTATGCTTGCAATACATTATAAAGAGTAAATGAGCCCCTCATACGGACGCAAACGAAGATCAACGTTTGTAACCACGTCTGAGTCAGAGGTTGAGCGCTCCAGATTGCCGATAATCAGACGAGCATTGGCATACCGGTCACTTAATGATGGCGGCACACGATAGAACTGCTCCTGATCGGAATGGTTGAGTATAACAAGCCAGATGACTCCATCCAGGCTGCGGCTGTAAGCATATACATGCTTTTCCCCTGCCGATTGGTCACAGTAATCTCCATAGACCATAACTGCATGCGTTTTACGCAGAGCAATCAGCTGCTGATAATATGCAAATATGGAGTCCTTCGCAGCCAGATCACGTTCAACGTTAATCACTTCATAATTAGGATTCACCTGAATCCATGGCTGACCTTTGGTAAACCCGGCATGCTTGCTTCCGTCCCACTGCATCGGGGTACGGGAATTATCCCGGCTCAGCGGCTGGAGACTGCGGAGAACCTCATCTGGCGCGCGACCTTTCCCGATTTCTTCTTTATATTTGTTCTTCATGGCAATGTCCTGATATTCTTCAATAGAGGAGTAACGAACACCGGTCATGCCGATCTCTTCTCCCTGAAATACATATGGTGTTCCTGGAAGAGTGTGAATCATCGTCGCCAGCAATTTGGCGGACTCCACACGATATTGTGCATCATTACCGTACCTCGTCACCTGACGGGTATGATCATGATTGTTCAGAAACTGGGAATTCCAGCCTTCCTCGCTGAACGCTTCATACCAGCTCTGCTGAATTTCTTTGTAACGCGCCAAATCCCATACAGGCATATCATCCGCCACCTGAAAATGGAACAAGGTATGCAGCTCTTTACGGCTGCTTCCTACATACAGAAGACCTTCCTTCGGTGTAACAAAAGGGATTTCTCCTACAGTCATAATGTCATAATGCTGGAGAATCTCACGATGCATTTCCTGCAAATATTCATGAATGCCCGGATTATTGCCCAAATAGTCAATGCGCTCTGGATGCTCCGCATCCGGGAATCCTTCCTGCTTGGCCAGCAGATTAATAACATCCATACGGAACCCGTCAATGCCCTGATCCAGCCAGAAGCGCATCATTCTGTAGATCTCTTGACGGAGATCGGAATTTCTCCAATTCAGGTCAGGCTGCTCCTTGGCAAAGGAGTGGAAGTAATACATTTCTGTCTGCTCGTCATAGGTCCATGTCGATGGCTCGAAGTAAGAGCGCCAGTTATTTGGCGGCCCATCCTCTTTGCCTGGCCTCCATATATACCAGTCCCGTTTCGGATGATCGACGGATGAACGTGACTCTTCAAACCATACATGCTGCTCGGAAGTATGGTTCACTACAAGGTCCATAATGAGCTTCATGCCAAGTTCATGGACCTTGTCCAGCAGCTGTCTGAACTGCTCCATTGTTCCCGCCTTTGCCATGATACGGTAATAATCTGCGATATCGTATCCGTTGTCTTTATCCGGTGATTCATAAATTGGATTTAACCAGATGACATCAATGCCCAGACTTTGAATATATTCAAGTCTCAGCATCAAGCCCTGCAGATCCCCAATGCCGTCCCCATTTGCATCGAGAAAGCTGCGCCAGTACACCTGGTATACTACGGCTTCTTTCCACCATGCCCGCTCCATACTGCCATCCCCCTTCTTCACTTAATGGCTGTGCTCCTGCAATGTGCGCTCCAGAAATGACAGGGACAGCTGTTTCGTATCCTTCAGCACCACATCGGCTCCGGAAGCTTTAAGCCCAGCCTCTTCACCGATCCCTATGGCAATCATGCCTGCGGATTTGATAGCCTCGATCCCTGCCTGCGCATCCTCAATGCCGATGCACGCTTCAATGTCTGCGCCAACTTCCTCTGCTCCTCGCAAGAACAGGTCAGGAGCAGGTTTGCCTCGCGGCACGGAATCGGGATGCACCACATAGCTGAACATCGTTTCCAGTTCCAGTGCCCTCAAAATTTGAGGGGCATTTTTGCTGGCTGAGGCGATCACCGCCGGAATTCCAGAGGCTTGCAGCTCAAGCAGCAATTCCCGAATCCCAGGATAGGTATGCTCCGGGGTCAGTGAATTCAGCAGCGAGACATAGTGCTCGTTTTTGCGATGGGCAAACTCTTCCTTTTCCTCAGCCGAATACACGTGCTCCTTGCCGCCCAGACGTAAAATGCGGGCCAGTGACTTCTCACGGCTAATGCCTTTTAACTGCTCGTTGAATTCCCGGTCAAACGGAATATCCAGTGACTCCCCCAGCTTCTTCCACGCTATATAATGGTACTCCGCTGTGTCGGTAATGACACCATCCAGATCAAAAATAACGGCTTGAAGTGCTCTGTTTCCTTTCATCTATCCGTTCCTCCCATGTCATTGCTCCAGTTGCCATTCGATTCGTATCTCGCTACTTTCCCGTCTCTTTCCCTTCCAGTCCAGAACGACCGTCCAGCCTGATGTGTTGGAAATGCTAACATACCGCTTGCTCTCACGTGTTTCAAAATAAATATCAAACTGCGCATCGCCCACCGCGACATGCTCCAGACTGCAGCTCTTGTGTTTCCATGCCTGAGGCATATCCGGTGCCAGGGTTACACGACGATGCTGGGCTTCCGGCTGAATACCGAAGAAGTATCGTACTACCGGCACAGCCAGCGTATAGATGGTCCATGCCTGCACCACGCAGCCGTAGTCCGGCGACATTTCCGAGAAGGAGCCAGGAAGCACACGGGAGAAGCTTTTACCCATCCGTCGCAGTAAATCAAGCGCATGATCCGGATGGCCGTATGCTGCTTCTGCAACAGCGTGTGCTCCGGTTGAAATGGTCATCGTGCCCTGTTGATAGATGGCAGCAAGATACGTGCCATAATCGCCGATGAAGTCGCGGCTTCTCATGGTCTCCAGCGCACGCTCTGCCTTTTCCTGATCAGCGATTCCCGCTTCCATCGGAGTAACGATGACCCAATTTTTATTCAGCAGCCAGCCGCGGTCCTGCTGACTTTCACCTGCGTCTGCCAGTAATCCGTCCACATACTCCCGGTAACCCGTGATGCCTTGCTTTTCAGCGAGAGAAACCATGTAATCCACCTTGGGCAAAATATCGGAAACCGGAGCAACCGCATCTGTATAGAGGCTGTTTTGCTCAGACCAATACACCGCATTCACGGCGCGTACCGCTTGTTCAGCCAGCTGCTGATACGTCTCATGCCGCTCCGTCTCACCCAAATAGAGACTCATCTGCTCCAGCGCCTGAAGAGCCTTGGCAGTGTATACTGCACTGTCGATCAGTTCCATATTGAGTCCGGCAATCTCGATAATGCCGTAACCGGAAGGGAACAAGTCTCCGTCCTGATCCATCTCCTCCAGCAGCCACTTGATGCCCTGAACACAGTAATCATAATGCTCGCGCAGAAGTGTCTCATCCCCTGTCCACAGAAACATCTCCCACACAAAGGCAATATAATGCGCTGTCTCCTGCGTGTTGCCCGGATTGGATACAGCCCCCATCGTTGTAACTTCATGTACAAAACGGCCATTGCCATTTGCTTCCCGGGATTTCTCCAGCAATAAATTCAACGTATCCTTCACTAATTGATGATCTCCTGTAGCAAGTACACCTTGAAGAGCATACGTACTGTCGCAGCCGAACCACCACGGATATGTGGGTCCACCTGCCGTCAATCCACGGCCAATACCATCCACTTGCTGTACCAGCCACTGCGTATTACGCTTCACCCAGGCGAACTGCTCGTTCAGCTCATCCTCACCTTCAATGGTCAGCACGGCGCGCTCATCCAGCTTGTGATAGAACTGCTGCTTCTGCTCTTTCATGCTGATGTAATCACGTTCGATGACAGCGTATGTCTGCTCACAGGTTTCACGCGATGACTCCGAGCCAGCCACAAATAACCTGAAGCGGAATACCTCTTTCTCCTGCAGCGAGCATTCGGTAACAAAAGAAACGCCCGTGCCCTTGCCTGCCGTCAGCTCAGGTCCGTAAATCTCAGGCCCCACTCTTATGTCCGTTCCTGTCAGGTCGCTTCCAATCATGACATACCAGTCATGTGCATTATCCTTTACGATGACTTTGCGTGATGAGATTTCTTCCGCTGTTTCGCCAGTTCCCGCAATAATTCCGATCTCATCGGAATACCAGACTGGACGCAGATCGGTACGCGACAGCAGCTCCAGCTTGAGCCGGGTTGTTCCTTTGCCATATGCGCTGATCTCATACTCAGCGACCATGCCCTTTTCATCATCGGGGGCAAACTGACTGCGTTCAATGGATACCGGAATGTGGCTCAACCCGTGATCATAATCGAACCGGCTTCCACCCCATGACTCGCTTGTGTAGCCGTCTGCCCTCGCCCACACAGCAATATCGCTATCCAGGTCGGTGACCTTCAGCCAGAATCCGTCCAGCAGCTTGATCGGGTGGAGCCACACTCCGCCCATTTCATTTGCCATATGATGCCCAAAGTCAGGAAAGTAGCCATCCTGGGTACCGCAAATTTTCACATATTCTCCTGCGTTGTAATACAAATTAAATGGATGTCTGCTTGTTAATGACGCCATCGTTGTCCTCCTCTGCCGTTTGGCTAAACACTCATTTCTTCCGTCATACAGACTGGTCAGCCCTTGATTGCAGAAGAGATGGAGATACCTTCAATAAAGTATTTTTGTGCAACAAAGAATACGATAAGTGGCGGAAGCATAATCAGCATCGTTGCCGCCATCAGCATGTTCCATTCCACGTTGTACAGTCCCTTAAACATTGACAGCCCTAGAGCCAGCGTGTACTTATCACTGGAATTCAGATAAATGAGCGGTCCCTGGAAGTCATTCCATACGCCCATGAAGGTGAAGATGGATACGGCAATCAACGGCGGCATGGACAGCGGCAGCATAATTTTGGTGAAAATCTGCATTTTGTTGGCCCCGTCCACAAAAGCCGACTCATCGAGATCACGCGGAATACCGCGCATGAACTGGCGAATCAGGAAGATATTAAACGCACCGCCTCCAAAAAATGCAGGGATAATGAGCGGCAAAAATGTATCAACCCAGCCGATTTCCTTGAACATGATGAACATCGGTATCATCGTGACCTGTGAAGGCAGCATCATCGTTGCCAGCAGCACCAGAAACAATGTGCGCTTGCCACGGAAATTAAACCGGGCGAAGCCATACGCACACAGGGCGGCCGAGAAAACGGTGCCGACTAATACCGGGATCAGAATAATCAGCGTATTTTTCAAAAATGTAAAAAACGGGATTGCCAAAATAGCATTCTTATAGTTGGACCACATCCATACTGCCGGGAAAAAATCGTCCTTGAACACCTCGGCAGGTGTCTTTAACGACGTTGCAAATGTCCATAACAGCGGGATCAGCACGACGGCTGCACCAGCAATAAGCATAAGAAGCGAGAATAATTTGGAATAGGCAAGTTTCCGTGTCGTTGCTTGATTCATCATTGGTCCTCCTCTCAATCCTTTTCGTTATCGCCTTGGTAGTAGACCCACATGGAAGAACTGCGGATGACCAGCAGCGTAAACGCCAGAATGATGATGAACAATACCCAGGACAGTGCGGAAGCATAGCCCATTTCGAAATCGGTAAAGGCTTTATTGTAGAGGTACAGGTTATAGAACAGGGTCGAGTTCAGCGGTCCCCCGTTGGTCATGACGAATGCTTGGGTGAAATACTGGAATCCGCCGATGATCCCCATAATGACATTGAAAAACACCGTAGGGGAGATCATAGGAAGTGTGATGTTGAAAAAACGTTGAAACGGTCCTGCACCATCCAGATTTGCCGCCTCGTACAGCTCCTCGGGAACGCCTTGCAAGCCAGACAAATAAATGATGATGGTGTTGCCAATGCCCCACAGGCCCATAACAATCAGTGCGCCAAGCGCATAGCTTGGATCTTGAAGCCAGGCTGGACCCTGTACACCGAAAAAGGCAAGTGCGCGATTCAGAATGCCATATTCCGGGTTGAAAATCATAATCCACATCATCGATGCCGCAACAGCGGGAATAACCGATGGCATGAAATAAATTAAACGGAAAAATTTCATTCCCTTATTCCGCATATTCAGCATAAGCGCAATCAGCAGAGATGCTGCCTGATATAGCGGTACAGAGACCAGCGCAAAAATAAAGGTAACCTTCAGCGATTGATAGAACAGCTCATCATGAAACATCGTTTTGAAATTGTCCAGCCCAACCCATTCGATGGATTTTACGCCTGTAATAATATCCCATTTACTGAAAGCCAGCAGCAGGGAGAATAACATTGGACCAATAGTAAAGAGCAGCAAACCTACAAACCAGGGCATGATAAACCAATACCCGGCACGCTCGGATTTAGAATTGCGCATAGCAGCCTCCTTGATGAAGAAGGTGAATCGGCATGGCCGCCGACTCACCCGCATGGTTTTTACTTGATTTTGCTGTCAACGTTCTTCGCAGCTTCATCCAGAGCACCCTTGACATCCTGTTTGCCGAGCAGCATTTTCTCCAGCGCCTTGGTGAATTCCTCAACAAACACAGGTCCATTGGCAGAACGCATCGTGATCGGTTTTTTAGCATAATCCATCATCTCGATGACCGGTTTGTCAGCTACTTCTTTGGCTTTGACTTCATCCAGTTCCTTCACAGTGGCTGGCAGCACTTTACCGTTCGCAGAGCGAAGTTTCTGGGCATCTGTACCAGACAACCATTTCACTAACTCATAAGCTGCTTCTTTATTTTTACCAGCTGCGTTAACTGCCCAACCCGCACTTGCAATTATGCTTGAGCGTGTGCCGTCGGTATTTTTGGGAATAAGTGCAGAACCATATTGAACATCGGATTTATCAAGATCACCTTTGATCCAGCGGCCTGTAATCATCATGGCAAGCTTGTCTGTCATGAACATCGAGGAATCTCCGCCAAGCGTCTCGGAGTCCAGCGGCGTCGGGGATACACGATTATCCCCTTTAGACCAGGAGACATACTGATCCATTGCCGCTATCGTTTTTTCACTGTTCATGTAACCTTCCGCCGTTGTTCCATCCTCGCTTGCGATATCAGTACCGTAATCCCAGAGGTACGTATAGATTGGGTACTCCCATTTGCCTGCATTAAATCCGAATTGAGTGTATTTATTGCCATCTTTTTTAGTCAGCTTTTGTGCAGTTGCAATCATATCATCCCATGTCCACTCATCTGTTGGATAAGGGATTCCCGCTTCATCAAACATCCGTTTGTTGTACCACAGAGCAAGCGGATTGAAATCTTTAGGCAGATAGTATTGTTTGCCGTCGATTTTCATATTTTCAATGAGATCCTTTTGGAAAATATCCAGATTAAACGAAGTGTCTTTGCTCAAGTAGTCATCAAGCGGCTCAATTACACCTTTGTCCACGTATTTGTAATAGTCACCTTCACCAACGAGGAACACATCCGGTGCCTGACCTGCGGCCAAGGATGTGGTGAGCTTTGTTCCATAGCCTTCACTTGGTATAGGTTCGAACTTTACTTCGATATCAGGGTGTGCAGCATTGAATTCCTCCGCAAGCTTTACTTCATCCGCACCCGAGTTGACATCCCCCCATACGGAGAAGGTGAGTTTTATCTTCTCGCCCTTGCCCCCTTCCGCACTATTGCCTCCACTTGAAGAACATGCAGATAACACTAATACCAGAATCAGCATCATGACCAAACTTGAGGACCCTTTTTTCATTTTAAATGACCTCCCACATGGAATTATGTTAAACCAAGGTTTGAAACCGTTTGCTGAAAGTAACTTGCTGACCGGACAGAAGAAGGGAAATTTCTTCCTCCGTATCACTTTCGATTAGAATGCCCTCTGACGTGATGGTGATATGCAAAAGCTGGTTATGCCAGTATAGCGGGAACTTGAGGCGACTCCATGCTTCAGGAAGCTTGGGATCAAGATGGAGCTGGCCATCCAGCATACGTACACCGGCAAAACCCATCACAACACATTTCCATATGCCGCCTAGTGAAGCCGAATGAATACCTGCATCCGAAGAGTGCATATTGGGTCCGAGATCAATCTCGGAAGCACGGCGGAACAGATCATAGGCTAGTGAACGATCCCCGAAGTCACTGGCAAGAATACTGTGTGTCGAAAGAGATAACGAGGAATCATGCAGTGTTTTTTCCTCATAGTAGTTATAGTTTGCACGTTTGATATCGGGTTCGAATTTATTCTCAAGCAGGAAGAACAGCATCATGATGTCAGCCTGCTTTGAAATTTGCATTTCACCAACCTGATCCAGATTGTAGTCATTGAAGATGCTTGCGACTTTGGTCTGATTTTTATAAGGGTTAAGATCGATGACTTTTTTCTGCAAGTAGGTATCGTCCTGCGGAATAATGCCTTGTTCATTAGGACCCGGCAGATAAAGCTGCTCCAGCCTGTTCCACGCTTCACGAGCAGATGTCAGATCAAGTTTCGCGGACAACGCCTTGAGCAGCTCAGGCTTCTCCTGCTGAAGCTTCTCATAATACTGGATGGCAAGCTCCATATTGAAGTGAGCCATATGATTGGTGAAGGCATTGTTGTCTACATGTTCCTTGTATTCATCCGGCCCGACAACCTCGTTGATGTGATAACGCCCCTTGGACTCATCCCACTCCAGACGGCTGGCCCAGAATGTGGCTGTATCAAAAATGATCTCGTAGCCATACTGCTCCATGAATGCATCATCGCCTGTGGATTGCGCATAATGCCATACCGCATAAGCGATATCAGATGTTATATGCTGTTCAATGAACCCCGACCAGATTTTCGTCTGTTCTCCGGTGATGATGTCAACGTCTCCCCACACCGGTGTAACTTCGCCATCTTCAATCCAGGCTGCTTCCCACGGATACATAGCACCTTTAAACCCGTTCTCCCTGGCCTTGCTTCGTGCCCCTTCCAATCCCTGATATCGATATTCCAGCAAGGATCTTGCGATCTTGGGATTGCTGTAGATGAAAAATGGCAGGATGAAGATTTCCGTATCCCAGAACGAATGACCCTTGTATCCTTCACCACTTAATCCTTTCGCCCCGATTCCCATACGATTATCATGAGCAGGTGTCATAATGACGAGATGATAGATGGCAAAACGAATGGCAAGCTGGTCATACCCGCTTGTGCTCTCCACTTCAATGTTATAGGTGGACCAGGTATCGGCCCAAGCATCAGCGCTTTCACGAAATAACTGATCATACCCTTTTTGCGACTCCTGCTTCAGCTCTGCCAGTGCGGCCTCCCGCATCTGCTCCAGTGAATACTCACCTCTTCTGTACACCCGATCACGACTGGTATGTACATTCGAGATTTTTTCCAGGGTTACCGATTGTCCGGCTTCCAGAGTTACTGTTCCTTCAATGCCTACCTTGCGGCGTCCCATCGTTTGGCGCAGCTCCGGCTCGATCTTCTGACCGTTTAAGTGCCAGTGATGCACGGTATTTGTTACAAAATCAATGCCTGATTGCGTTGTTGTGGACACCATCTGAATATACGTTTTGTCAAAAATCCGCTTTTCACCCTCGGTAAAATGCTGTGCACCGGAATTGGTCCATTGTCCATTAATGCCGGATGCAATGTGCACACGCGCGTGAACATCAAGCGGCTTGATCGTTACGGATGAGCCAAGCAGATGAAGATTGTTCAGAGACACGAAACGGCGAAACCGAAGCTCAAAGCGTTCTCCCTTGGGACTCTGCCATACGATATCCCGGGTGAGTTCCCCGTTACGAAGATTTAACTGGCGGCTGTAGCCGATTGTTCTTCCCTTTTCCAGACTAAAGGTCTCCCCATTCAGCGTGATATTCAGTTCGGTTACATCGGCAGCGTTAGGCAACTCGGTTACCTCATGCTCATCAAACTTGTTAAAGGTACCGGATACAAACCAGTTTCGCACCTGTCCAACGTAATTTTCATCTGTTGCGGAGCGCAGCCCCATGTATCCGTTTCCAAGTGACAGCACGGCCTCACCTTTTCCTTGATGTGCGGGATCAAACCTGGTTTCAGTGATCAGCCAGTTACTGCTTTCACCATGCATTGAATCGTATTTCAGCAAATTGCATTCCCCCTATGTCTATCCATCTTTTTATATCCGAAACGTTTTGGATTTTACTATAAAATAATACCGAAACGTTTCGGATTACATAAAAACATTTCGGTTTTCCCTGCTTCTCACACAAGCAATCCAGACCGCAGTTCAGTAGCTCCTGCTGAGAATGTTAACGGCCCGGCTCGGCTGTTGATGAACGTATAACTAATTCATTTTCCAAAATCTTGTACTTGGGACTGTCTTCGGATTTCAACATACCCATCAGCAGGTTTGCAGCTTCGTGTCCCAGCTGATACATATTTTGCCGGATGGTCGTAAGTGGCGGTTGAAAATAGGTGGCAGTTGGAATATCGTCGAATCCTACGACTGACAATTGATGTGGAACAGCGATGCCGAGTTCACCGGCCGCTTTCATCACCCCAAGTGCCATCATATCGCTTGCACAAAATATTGCAGTGATTTCAGGATACGCCTTCAATAGTTCGGTCGCTTGCTGCTGTGCTTCCTCTTCGGTAAAATTACCGTTGACAACGTATTCCGATCTCAAGCTTATTCCGGCATTTCTCATCGCCTCGGCATAACCTTCATAACGCTCCTTTGATACAAAAGCCTCCGGGTAACCGTTCACCATAGCAATGTTGTGATGGCCCAAATCAATCAGATGATCCACTGCTGTCTGTGCGCTCTGCTTGTGATTCGTAGACACGAAACCTACATACTTGCTGTCGATAGGAACGTCAATAAGCACACACGGAATGTCACTATCCAACACCTCCTGCAAATACGGATCATCCGTCTTCACACCCTGGAGAATAACGCCGTCCACTTTTCGTTCCCTGCATAGCTGTGTGTACGTTTTCATTTTTTGCTTCGCAGTATTCGTGCTGAACAAAATCAGGTCATAAGCAGAATTGGCAGCACTATCATTGATGCCGCATAACACTTCAAATACAAAGTTGTTATCGATGTTCTTATACGTCATGCCTGATACGAGCAATCCCAGCGTTTTGGTTTCCTTCATGACCAGGCCTCTTGCCAGACCATTAGGACTATAGCTTAATGATTCTGCCGCTTCCTTAATCAACTTCCGCGTGCTTTCGCTGACGTCTGAATAACCGTTCAACGCTCTGGACACGGTTGTAATTGAAAAACCCGTCATTTGTGAAATATCCTTAATTGTAGCCAATTGCTTTCCTCCAAAACGTTTCGGATTACTTATATTCATGAGTATACGCATTCAGAACAAAAAATCAAGACTTTTTTCGATAAAAAGGTAGAGGTTATGTTAAATGTTGAATTCAAACTAGTATTAACGTAAGTATTGCTATAATAGGAGCACCTTCCCCTTTTGGCCCGATTCAGCCGCTGCAATAGCCTGTTGTACATTCACTAATTCAAATGCCGAACCAATGCTTGCCATGATAAGTCTGCCACTTCTGACCAGCTCCATTAACTCATGAAATACCTGTTTCCAGCGTTCTTGCGAACAGCGTTCAACCCAGTGCTTTAACCAGAAAAGCTGCACATTAACTTGTGTTCCCTGTGTCACTTCATGCCATATTGGTGTGACTCCTGAAAGCAGGCCAACACTGATGACCGTACCGCTCGGCTTCAGACAATTCACCAGCTGTTCCCCATCTGTCCCGCCAATACAATCCACAGCGGCATCAGCACCACGTCCTCCTGTTAGTGCTGCGATTCTTTCCGGTAAAAGCTCCTTAGTTGTATTCACAACAGACACAGCCCCGAGATGTAATAAATCAACAGTATGACAATCATTTCTTGTAATCGCTATCAACCTGAATCCACAAATTTGTGATAGCTGCGCGAAGATTCGCCCTAACGCAGATCCCCCTGCATTCACAATCAGAGTATGACCATGTGTAAGGTTAAGCACGTCTGTACAGATCAACCAGGCCGTAACCGGGTTAATATAAATTTGACTAGCTGAGTAATCATCAATATCTTCAGGCACAACAACAGCAAATCGCTCCGACGTTTTGACGATTTCCTGCCAGGTATTCTCACCCCTTAACGGTAATACACGTCGTCCCAGCATTTGATTGGATACTCCCGGACCCACAGCCTCAACGATCCCCACCCCCTCAAACCCTGGAACAGCAGGCAGCATAGTACGGTGTGGATATGCTCCTCGAACAGGAATAAGATCAGATGGATTGATAGGCCGAGCAGACATCCTTACCAGCAACTCTCCTGGGGCAGGTTCTATTACTTGTTTTTCTTCAACCTGCAGCACACTGCATGGCGCGCCAAAGCGATGATAACGTATAACTTTTGCTTTCACTAGTAATCGCCCCTATCACTTCATTTACTATACATCACTTTAAATGAAGTATTTTCCCACTCTTTGTAAATATCCTAACACACAATCACTTCTAACTTCCAAGCTTCTATTTAACCACTCTATAGTACAGCTATATAAGTCAAACTATTCATATACACATTAACGGAGAGGACAGAAAAAACCTGAAAAAGCGAAGCGTTCGCCTGAAAGCTTTCTGCAAGAAAGCCACATCGGAAGCATACACTTATCACCGGAGTTTCCCTTTAGAAAGGGGAATCAAAAAAATCTGGGGATAACAGCGATTGGAAAGTTATGCTGTCATCGGAGTGGCTGTGTAAATTCTTTAGTTTAACTTATCTAGAAACAAAAAAAGAACCTCCCCGCCTAACTTCAGACGGGAAGATTCTCGATTAAAGCATATTAATGTGCAACTGCGTTGTTAAGCATGATCCAGATGGAACCAATGACGATGGTCATCATGATCAGCAGGCCGAAGATCAGGGCCATAACGTTCCAGCGTGGTTGCTCTGTCTCACGAATGTGCATGAAGAAGAAGAGCTGAACCACAAACTGCAAAGCTGCTGTACCAAGAATAACAATCAGTGTTCCAGTCTTGCCCATCATGTCGTTCAGTACTACAACCAAAGGAATGATGGTCAGAACGATAGACAGGATGAAGCCGATAACATATGACTTCAATGATCCATGCTGCTCGTGACCGTGCGTATCATGTGAGTTGTGTCCTGCCATCTTACATCACCCCCAGGAGATAGACGATCGACAGGAGGAAAATCCATACGACGTCCAAGAAGTGCCAATACAAGCTGATTACGTTGATTTTACCACGAGTTACATCGGTAATACCCCGTTTTTTCAGTTGGAACATCAATCCGATCATCCAGATCAGACCGAGCGATACGTGAAGTCCGTGAGTACCCACCAGGGTAAAGAACGCGCCGGACGCTGCACTAGTTGTGTAGCTGAATCCTTCGTGAACCATCTCAACAAACTCATATACCTCCAGTGCGATAAAGCTCGCACCGAGAACCGCTGTAACAATCAGCCAGTTAATCAATTGTTTTACTTTGCCCTGATTCATTGCCAGAACCGCAAGACCACTCGTAAATGAGCTTGTGAGCAAGATAAATGTTTCAGCAATAACACCAGGCATTTTGATCAATTCAGATAAGATGGGTCCGCCCGCCGTATTGTCACGCAACACAATAAAGGTTGCGAACAATACGGAGAACAGGATCACGTCGGAAATCAGGAAAAACCAGAATCCGAGAATTTTCATTTCTTGTGGATCATGGTGGCCATGGTCATGACCGTGTGCATGATTCTCACCGTGCTTAGCGGCTGCTTGAGCCATCTATACCGACCCCCTTAACGACGCTTCGGTACGCTTGATTTCATCGACCGGAATGTAATAATCCGTATCGTAAGAGAAGGAACGAGCAATCATGCAGATACCCACGCCAGCGAGTCCGAGAATTGCCATCCACAGCCATCCAAAGACGAAGCCGAAACCGGCTACGAACCAGAAGACAGACATGATGAACGGAATCGAAGAATTCTTAGGCATATGAATTGGCTCATATACAGGCTCAGGCGGATAGATGCCTTTCGCGCGACGTTCTTTCTCTTCCCACCACTCATCCACATCATCTCCGCGCGGTGTAACGGCGAAGTTGTATTCTGGAGCTGGTGAAGGAATCGACCACTCAAGTGTACGACCATCCCATGGATCGCCAGAAGCTTTGAGTGTTTTGTATTTGCGAATACCGTCTGCAATTTGTGCAACCTGGAACAAGAAGCCGACACCCATCAGGAATGCGCCGATTGTGGAAACAAAGTTCAGTTCCCACCAGCCGGTATCCCAGCCATAGGTGCTCAGACGACGTGTCATACCCATCAGACCGACAGCGTACTGCGGCATGAAGCAGACATAGAAACCGATATTCCAAGTCCAGAATGCCCATTTGCCCAGTTTCTCTTCCAGTTGGAAACCGAACATTTTAGGCCACCAGTAGTACAGACCTGCGAAGTATCCGAAGACAACGCCACCGATCAATACTTGGTGGAAGTGGGCAATCAGGAAGTAACTGTTGTGGAACTGGAAGTCAGCAGGCGCAACGGACAACAGGACACCTGTCATCCCCCCGACGATAAAGCACGGGATAAAGGCAATCGTCCACATCATCGGAGTTGCCATGCGTATCCTTCCTCGATACATCGTAAACAGCCAGTTAAATATTTTAACCCCTGTCGGAATAGCAATCAACATCGTTGTAACCGCGAAGAATGCGTTGACGTCTGCTCCAGAGCCCATCGTGAAGAAGTGATGCGCCCATGTGAAGAAGGACAGGAAACTGATAATCAACATCGCGAATACCATTGATTTGTAACCAAACAATTTTTTGCGTGAGAACGTACTTACGATCTCGGAGAATACACCGAATGCCGGCAAGACAACAATGTATACCTCAGGGTGACCCCACATCCAGATCAAGTTGATGTACATCATCGGGTTGCCGCCCAGATCAAGGGTGAAGAAATGCGCCCCGGCAAACCTGTCAAGGAATAGCAATGCCAGTGTCACAGTCAAGATCGGGAATGCAAACAGGATAATGATACAAGTGGAGAATACCGACCATGTGAACATCGGCAGTTTCATCCATTTCATGCCTGGCGCACGCATTTTAATGATGGTAACCATAAAGTTGATACCGGTCGCCAGGGAACCGATACCCGATATCTGGATACCCCATATATAGAAGTTCTGTCCTACCCCCGGACTATGTGACAGCTCCGATAGAGGAGGATAACTCAGCCATCCTGCGTCTGGTGAACCACCGATAACGAAGGACAGGTTGAACAGCATTGCGCCCAGGAAGAACAACCAGAAGCTCAGTGCGTTCAGGAACGGGAATGCAACGTCCCTTGCTCCGATCTGTAACGGCACAATGACGTTAAACAAACCGAACATAAACGGCATCGCCATGAACAGGATCATGATCGTACCGTGCGTTGTGAAGACCTGATTATAGTGTTCTGGATGTAAGAAATCCATATTAGGCATAGCCAGCTGCAGACGCATCATCAATGCATCCACACCACCACGGAACAACATGATAATGGAAGCAATGATATACATAATACCGATCTTCTTGTGATCGACAGTAGTTAACCAGTTACGCCAGAGCCAGCCCCATTTTTTGAAATAAGTCAGCACCGTTACGATCGCAATCATCGTAATCCCGATAGCCACGTCAGCTCCATAGATCAGCGGGTCGCCGGTAACGAAAAACTCCGATGCAAACTCTTTTAATCTCTCTAACATTGGGGGCCTCCTTTCCAATCTTTAGTTCGTACTTGTATTTACTTTCGGTACAGACAAGGATTTGTCTCCAGCAGCAGATTCGTTCGAGCTTGAACCTTCATGCTTGCTGTGAGCACTTTTACCGTCAACAACATATTTAGTCACGATTTTCTGGAATAAGCCCTCTGGGAACTCAGAGAAATAAGCAACGTTGCTTGTTCCCGGCTTAGCCAGAGCATCATACGTTTCTTGTGTCATTGGTTGGGATTGCTGTTTTACTTCCTTCACCCATGTGTCAAACTCTTCATCCGAAGTTGCATTTACATCAAAACGCATCTGTCCGAAGTGTTCACCAGTGAAGTTAGCGCCAGAACCCCAGTATTTACCTTCGTGGTCGGCTTGCAAATACAACGTCATCGCCATTCCTGACATCGTGTAAATCTGTCCACCCAATTGCGGAATCCAGAACGAGTTCATCGGTGAATCTGCAGTGAGCTCAAATTTCACAGGCCGATCTGCCGGAATATTCAGCGTATTAACTGTTGCAATGCCTTGCTCAGGATAGAGGAACAGCCATTTCCAATCCAGTGAAGATACCTGAATCGTAATTGGTGCTTTCTCTTCGTGAACCAACGGTTTTGAAGGTTCCAGATCGTACGTATAACGTACAGTAACGATGGCCAGAAGTCCGATGATAACGATTGGAATCGTCCACCACACCACTTCCGCTTTTGTGCTATGAGCCCAGTTTGGCTCATAAGCAGTTTTATTGTCCGGCTTGTCGCGGTAACGCCAAACGATTACAGCAGACAAAATCAACACAGGAACAATGACGATCGCACAAAGAATGGTTGAGATGATAATCAAGTCTTTTTGCGAAGCGCCGATAGGCCCCTTCGGATCCAGAACAACATACTGCCCGCCTGCCATCATTGGCCAGACAATCAATGCAATTGTAACCAACGTCAGGACAACCGGAATGATAATCCGAATCAGCGACCTAGGTTTCTTGTTCATTTTGATCCCCTCTCCTCAAATATTCGCTAATACTAAAAAATCAGTATACTACTCTCTTCCTACTAAAGATATCAGAAACGAGTGACTTTTTTATTCTTGTTAACAAATTTGTCGATTTTACACCCTAAATGTGTGAATTTTTTCTCACAAATCGCTGGATCGGTTGATATTTGCACATCGTAATCTTTACACCTCAAGTCACAAAATAAAACCCTTTGCAGTCCCGTTGAACGATGGTCAACGAATCCGCAAAGGGCTTTATTGACTGGATTTCAGGGAATACTCCAGTCTTATTATGGACGATATTTCGCAAGATTATAATTAATCCGCTCCTTCATCTTCATGACGAGTATGAACCAGACCAATGGCTTTAGCAATCACGTAGATGAAAACACTGCCGACGAGGAATCCGATTCCCACCATCAACCCCAGATTACGATCATTAAAATCATTCAAATTAATCAGGCACAGTACAACTCCGGTAATCAGTGCGACCCATGCCAGAACTGTCATTGTCAAAACTGCGCGCCGCATATTTTTATCTTTACGCTCTAATTGGCTGACCATTGCTGTTTTAGATGCCATAGTAAACACTTCCTTTTCCCTTTTTGTAAGTGCTTTCCTAATACCAATATACCACATTAGTATGAATTTTAGTCAACAAATGTTCAAATTTATTTCTTATTTTAGACACTTTATTTATCGAAATATTGTTGACAAAAATAAAAACACTCCACCTTTACTTCTTATAACCCAAAAACCCTCATTTCATAACAGAAATTATTGCTTGCTCCTTTTGAACGGAAAATAACTTTCTTGTTACCTGTAACAACTCCCCTTCCTTTTACGACGGAACCACAACAAAAAGACGGCACATCGGATGATTCCGATAAAGCCGTCAAGGAGTCTATATATACCTATTTATAATAGAAGAAACTTATTCTTGTACGAATAACCAATTAGTTCCGGATTTCAAGCCAATTGTTTTTAATCACATTCTGATACCAATAAAAACTTTCCTTCGGTGTGCGAACAAGCGAACGGTAATCGACATGCACGAGACCAAAGCGCATCCGGTATCCTTCAGCCCATTCGAAGTTATCCATCAAGGACCAGGCCATGTATCCTTTCAGGTTAATGCCATCATTGATGATACGATGGATCTGTGCCAAGTGCTGCTCATAATAGGAAATTCGGCGATCATCATTGATTTTACCGTTTTCCAGATCATCATTGATACATGCGCCATTTTCGGTAATATACACGTCCACGTTGCCGTACTTTTGCAAATAATGCATGAATTCATAAAGTCCGCGTGACTCCACCGGCCAGCCAATATCTGTTTTGATCAGTCCCATGTTCAATTCTTCCGACTGAAGCACACCCGCCTCTGGATTAAAACGGTTAATGCCCATCGTGTAATAATTAATACCTAGCAGGTCGATCGGCTCTGAGATAATCTCCATGTCCCCGTCCTGAATCGGAACTGTTGCTCCTGCTTCTGCAAACCAATCAACCAAAAATTGTGGATAGGAGCCCTTGTAGATCGGATCAAGGAACCAGTCCGTGTTCAATGCAATGGAGCGGTCACAGGCAGCCTGATCCTCAGGAGACTTGCTATAAGGTTCAGCCCAGCATACATTTGGAGCTATACCGATCTGCCCGGTAATGCCCAGGCGGCGGAAGGACTGAACCGCTTTACCGTGTGCTACGAGCAGGCCGTGAGCCACATTGATTGCTGTTTGCAAGTCTTTGTTACCAGGTGCGTGAATACCCAGCATGTTGGACAAGAAGGCAATACACCAAGGTTCATTAAAGGTAAGCCAGAAATTGATTTTGCCCGAAAATTCTTTGAATATTACTTCAGCGTATTTGACAAAGGCATCTACGGTTCTACGGTTTCCCCAACCTCCATCATCCTCAAGCGTCTGCGGCAAGTCCCAGTGATAGAGCGTGAGGAAAGGTTCAATTCCCGCCTCCAGCAAGGCATCAACAAAGCGAACATAGAAATCAAGCCCCTCACGGTTGATCTCTCCATCCCCGTCCGGAATAATACGCGGCCATGCAATGGAGAAGCGGTATGTATTGATGCCGAGCTTTTTCATCAGCTCAATATCTTCCTCGTAACGGTGGTAGCTGTCGCAAGCTACATCTCCGTTATCACCGTTAAATACCTTGCCAGGTGTACGTGCAAAGGTATCCCAGATCGAAACACCACGTCCTCCCTCTTGCGCAGCACCTTCAATCTGATAGGATGCCGTAGCTGTGCCCCAGCGAAAATCTTTGGGGAATTGGAAAATAGTCATAAATAAAATCCTCCGTCTCTGATGTGACTCGCAAGCTCCTCTAAATTGCGGTCACGTTATCATTTTTTTGGTCGCTTCGAAGCCTCATTCAGCCTCTTTACGAGTGCTGGTCTTGGATACTAGTGGCCTTCTTTATTTCGTATGATTTAACGAAACTAGTTTCCTAAAACGTTTTCGAAATAGGTTAAATAAACCTATTTGATGTTAGCAATATCTTGGTTGCAAAGCAGTTTAAGGCTTTCCCCAGCCTGAGAGTGCTTTCAATAAGAGGATTATATTCGATTCAAAAAAAAGCGTCAATGCCCTGCCTCACCATTGTTCAAAAAAAAAGACCCTGAACGGGTCTTTTTTTGGTAAATTTAATGAGCTCTCGATCTCTACTAAACCAGTTAAGCTATTACATATTACAGATCGTTATTTTACATCTTTTCCTGTCCAGAGAGCTACACGGTCCTTAATCCATTCCGTGTATTGTTTCTCCATTTCCACTGCACCTGCTTTATCCAGTTCAGCCAGGAAAGCATCATACGTGGCATCGAAGTTCGCTGCTGTAGTCAGCACCGCTTCCGGAATACGTTTGCGCACGATATCCTGTGTTTTCTGGAACTTCACACTGTAATCGGTGCCTGAAGGTACAGGCATATTATAAGCGGCGCCCCACTCTTTCAGCTTCAGATCATCTTCAGACGGGAAGAAATCCTTCCAGGTTGTGATGCCGTACGCTTTCAATGTTTCCTTCTCGGCTGCGGTATATCCAGCCTGAATCTGCTCAGGGAAATTCGTTGTGTAATAATTGCCCGTAGAATCTTTTACCCCATCACCGTATCTAGCACTGAAAGCATTGTACATTCCAATGCCCGTTTCTTTGGTGAAATTGGCATTATCATTCACTTTGCGATCCTGAATATCCTGCGGGATGACACGTTTGCCATCTTCAACCTTGTAGTGCTCGCCTTCAATGCCCCAGTTCCGCAGCACTTGGCCTTCATCCGATGCAAGCCAATCCAGGAATTTGATGATGCGTACCGGATCTTTTGCAGACGTTGTAATACCGATACCGTAACCGTCAAAACCGATTGGTTGGAACGTATGGTCCACAATGTCTTTGTTTAAGGATACAGAGAAGTGCGCATAAGTACTGTCATCTTTACCCGCTGATTTCAAAGCATTCTCCGCTTCGCCATAGTTCCATTCCTGGTCTATCAAACCCAGCACGCGGCCGCTGGCAATTTTGGACTTGTACTGATCATCCTTTTGCACAAAGGTATCTTTGTCCAGCAGGCCCTCGTTGTACATTTTGTTCAGCCAGCGGAAGTATTCCTTCTCTTCTGGACGTTTGTAATGCAGCTTCGCTTCATACGTCTCGGGATCAATGTAGTATTCTCCGTCGTCCGGTGCACCCGTAGCTTGGAAGGCAGGGTTGGTTACTGTAATCATAATCTTCCAGTCATCCGCATTCAGTGTAAGCGGAATCGTTGGTTGACCGTCGATGGTTGGATGCTTTTCATAATAGGCACGAAGAACATTTTCATAGTCCTCCAGCGTTTTCACTTCAGGGTAACCGAGCTCTTTCAGCACTTTCTGCTGGATTTCGAATCCGCCTGTAGCGTCAAATACAACATTGTCTATACCCGTAATGGTCGGAATCATATAGATGGCCTGATCTTCCATGCTGTATTTCAGACGGTTTATCTGATCACCATAAATTTTTTTCAGATTGGGCGCATGCTCCTCAATCAGATCCGTCAGATCGAGCATGGCGCCCGCATCCACCAGCTTTGACAGATTTCCTTTGGGGAAAATCATATCAGGGTAGTCACCGCTGGCTGCCATTAACGCAATTTTCTGTTCACCGCCGTTATTCACATCGTATTCAGCCTCAATGGTAACGCCGGTTTGCTTCGTAATTTCTTTGCCGACAGCATCCTGCATATTGTTCCAGGTCGAACTTGGGTCCGCACCGAAGAACGAGATCGTAATCGGATCTGTTCCACTGGATTCAGTGTTTGTCTCCTTACTGCCGGAGTTGCCGCATCCAGCGGTCACCAGCATTGCACTGGCAAGCATTAACATTGCAAACGTTTTGGGTGTCTTACCTGTTATTCTGCTTTTCATTTTGCCTCTCATTGTCTATTTCCCCCTAAGTATGAAGGTATTTATCTGTACAACAGGCCGAAGCCTGACGATACCTCTTATTTCACGTCTTTCCCTGTCCACAGGGATACACGATCCTTGATCCAGACGGTATATTGTTTTTCCATTTCCACTGCCCCGGCTTTATCCAGTTCAGCCAGCAGTCCATCATACAGCTTGTCGAATTGATCCGGCTTCGCCAGAATTGCTTCAGGAATTCGTTTACGGATGATGTCCTGTGTTTTTTGGAAGGTGACATTGTACTCCGTATCAGAAGGCACAGGCATGTTATATGCTGCTCCCCAATCCTTCAGCTTCAGGTCTTTTTCAGAAGGGAAGAAGTCCTTCCAGGTTGTAATGCCATAGGCCTTCAACGTTTCCTTCTCAGCTGCTGTATATCCAGCCTGAATCTGCTCAGGGAAGTTGGTTGTGTAATAATTGTCTGTCGAATCCTTCACGCCATCACCATATCTGGCACTGAAAATGCCATACATTCCGATACCGGACTCTTTGGTAAACGCCGAGTTATCATTGATTTTACGATCCTGAACATCCTCAGGTACGATGCGTTTCCCATTTTCAACCTTGTAGTGCTGGTTCTCGACACCCCAGTTTCTGAGCACTTGACCTTCGTCAGAAGCAAGCCAATCCATGAATTTAATAATACGTACCGGGTCTTTTGCAGACGTTGTAATACCAATACCGTAACCGTCAAAGCCGGTTGGCTGGAACGTATGATCCACAATGTCTTTGTTCAAGGATACGGAGAAGTGCGCATAAGTGCTGTCATCTTTACCTGCTGATTTCAAAGCATTCTCGGCTTCGCCATAGTTCCATTCCTGGTCAATCAGACCCAGCACGCGGCCGCTGGCAATTTTGGACTTGTATTGGTCATCCTTTTGCACAAAGGTATCTTTATCCAGCAGGCCCTCGTTGTACATTTTGTTCAGCCAGCGGAAGTATTCCTTCTCCTCCGGACGTTTGTAATGCAGCTTCGCTTCATACGTCTCGGGATCAATATAATATTCACCATCGTCCGGTGCGCCCGTTGCCTGGAAAGCCGGATTTGTAACCGTAATCATAATCTTCCAATCGTCTGCATTCAGCGTGAGCGGAATGGTGGGCTGACCGTCAATGGTCGGATGTTTCTCATAATAGGCTCGCAGCACGTTCTCATAATCTTCGAGTGTTTTCACTTCAGGATAACCGAGCTCTTTCAGCACTTTCTGCTGGATTTCGAATCCGCCTGTAGCGTCAAATACGACGTTGTCTACTCCCACGTTCGTTGGAATCGTATAGATCGCCTGATCTTCGTTACTGTATTTCAGTCGGTTCATCTGGTCACCGTAGATTTTCTTCAGATTGGGCGCATGCTCCTCAATCAGATCGGTCAGATCGAGCATTGCACCTGCATCCACCAGCTTCGAAAGGTTTCCTTTAGGATAGATAATATCAGGGTAGTCACCACTGGCAGCCATAAGCGGAATCTTCTGTTCGCCACCATTATTTACGTCAAACTCAGCTTCAATTGTTACTCCTGTTGCTTTGGTAATCTCTTGCCCGACAGCGTCTTTCATGTTGTTCCAGTTCGGACTAGCGTCTGCGCCAAAGAATGTAAGTGTGATCGGTGTCGTTGTGTCCCCCGCGTCCGCCGGTTTTTCTGAAGCTGTTTTCTCTCCGCTACTGCCGCATCCTGCTGTAATAGCCAGCGCGCTGGCTAACAGAAGCATTGCAAATGTTTTTGGTGATCTGCCCTTCATGTATAATCCCCCTTTTGGATAAAATGAAGCTGTGTATTTGTACATCAGGCTGTGCCTGCTTATACCGTCATTCGGGTGGATCCTGTGATATTCTCAGATTCAATAAAATTAAAAGCGCTTACTTGTTTCAATTGAAGAAGGGGTTACATTTTGACCTTAATGATTAACGATCTTTGTAAATGTCCAAATGTGTTCATTATCTTTGTTTTGGGTAAATAAGTATATCATTGTACAAGTTTTGTAAGTGCTTTCACAGTTGTATCATAATATCATAAAATACCCTTGTCAATAGCTAACATAAAATTTCTAAAACGGTTTCACTAAAACGTTTTCTGTATAAAATAAACCCAATGTTCCGGGTTTTATTTTATTTTCAAAATGGACAAACGTATAGCTCTCTATCTCAGTTTATCCTTCCATAAATGAACGCGATTTCGTATGAGCGCTGTATATTGTTTTTCCATTTTTTCTGCTCCTGCCTGGTTCAGCTCTGTAATCATGCCATTAAAAATCACATCAAATTGCTCGGGTGAGCTGAGCACCGCTTCGGGAATCCGTTTGCGAATAATGTCCTGTGTTTTCTGGAATATGACCATATACTCGGAGTCGCTTGGTGCGGGCATGTTGTATGCTGCTCCCCACGGTTTAACCGGGAATTGCTCTTCGCTAGGGAACAGATCCTTCCATGTCGATGCACCGTAGGCTTGCAGCGTTTCCTTCTCTGCTTCGGTGTATCCCGCTTCAATCTGTTCAGGAAAGTTGGTCGTGTAATAATTGTCCGTGGAGTCTTTCACACCGTCTCCATACCGTCCGGACATATTTTTATATAATCCAATTCCAGACTCTTTCTGGAACTTGGACGCATGATTCGTTTTCTGATCCTGAACAGCCGCAGGAATTACCCGCTTGCCTTCCTTGATCTCATAATGCTTGCCCTCAATGCCCCAGTTCATCAGAACTTGACCTTCCTCCGAAGCCAGATAATCAAAAAACTTGATCGTTCTCACCGGATCAGGATTTGCTGTAGTGATGCCTACTCCCCAGCCCGATACAAAACCGGGATTCTGGAAGGAATGATCTCTCATCTCTTCGGACAGAGTGACCGGGAAATGGGAATAGGCCGATTCTGCTTTGCCCTCTGATTTCAGTTCGTTCTCCGCATCAGCGTATCCCCAATCCTGATCAATAACTCCCAGTACACGTCCACTGGCAATTTTGGATTTATACTGGTCCGATTTCTGGACAAAGCTCTCCTGGTCAAGCAAACCTTCGTTGTACATATGATTCAACCAGCGGAAGTACTCCTTTTCCTCCGGGCGTTTATAATGCAACATCGCTTCATAGGTTTCAGGATGGATATAGTATTCACCATCATCCGGTGCACCTGTTGCGAGAAATGCCGGGTTGGTGACTGTGATCATAATTCTCCAGCCCTCTGCATCCAGCGTTAACGGAATGGTGGGCTGACCGTCCGTCACAGGATGCTTCTCACTGTAAGCTCGCAATACATTTTCATAATCCTGAAGGGTGCGGACTGGAGGGTAACCAAGCTCTTTCAGTACTCGATGCTGAATACCAAATCCCCCGCCTGCATCAAAATAGGTCTGGTCCACCGCATAATACGTCGGCAGCACATAGATTGCCTGATCTTCATTACTGTATTTCAGCCGATTCATGTAATTACCATATAGCTTTTTCAGATTGGGAGCGTATTGTTCAATGAGGTCCGTCAGATCCAACATTGCCCCAGCCTCCACCAGCTTGCTTAGCTCCCCTTTGGGTGACACGATATCGGGGAAGTCTCCGCTAGCTGCCATCAGGGATATTTTGTCCTGTCCCCCGCTCACATCAAACTCTCCGTTCAGGGTTACCCCTGTTTTGGCTGTAATAACCTTGCCAACATCATCGTTCATGCCATTCCAGTTCGGACTCGGATCTACACTGAAAAAATCGAACGCAAGTGGAGACGGTACTCCGCTAGTATTCGTAAGTGACGTTTTACCGCCGACGCCTCCATCACAGGATGTAATCAAAAGTAAAGCTAGAAGCGGCCCCAGTGCGACCTTCATTTTAGAACTGGACATAATGGTAATCCTCCCTATTTCATACGTCTGTCTTATACGGAACTGTTCTGTTCCTCTCTTAGCTTCCTGTATTATCCCTGCCGCCACACCTGAAAGTTTTAGCGTATGGCAGCAGCCGGGATATCCTGAGCTTCTCTATATAAGTACTCTATTATAGGTTTACAATCCATTATTAGGCCAGTCTTTACATCTGCATCAAGGTCTATGCTTTTACCGCCCCAAGTGTCATACCACCGACAAAGTATTTTTGCAGGAATGGATACACGATCAGAATAGGAACCGTTACAACGATGGTAATCGCCATTTTGATGGATTCCGGTGAGATTTGTGCCATCTGCTGCGCCATATCATTGGCATTCCGTCCGGCTCCCGAGCCTTGCTGTGTACTTTGCAGCACCTTCATCAGCTCGTATTGCAGCGTAGTCAGATGTGCCTTCGAGCCATTATACAGATACGTATCGAACCAGGCATTCCACTGACCTACAGCCAGGAACAAAGCGATTGTGGCAAGTACCGGTTTGCACAATGGAAGAATAATGCGGTAATAGATTGTAAAATCATTGGCACCGTCCAGCTTGGCTGATTCCTGCAAGGCATAAGGCAAACCGTCAATGAATGAACGGATAATAAATACGTTCCAGGCGCTGATCATACCAGGCAGTACGTATACCCAGAAGGTACCGATCAGATTCAGGTCACGCATCAGAATGTATACCGGGATCAGACCCCCGGAGAAATACATTGTCAGCGCCAACGTGGTGGAAACAAATTTTCGAAGACCGAAATCAGGTCTGCTCAGTGTAAAAGCGATCATGGATGAGCTGATCAGACCGAGTAGTGTACCCACAAGGGTACGCATAATAGAGATTTTCAAACCTTGCAGCAAGCCGTCATATTGAAAAATCGTCTGATAGTTCTGCAGCGTAAATTCGCGCGGCCACAGATAGATTCCACCACGTACAGTATCGGCCGAGTTATTCAGCGAGATCGCCAGTACGTTAAGAAATGGATACAGTGTTACAACCAGCACCATGGTCATCGCGAGGATATTGAATATATCGAACACTTTGTCGCCCCGTGTGGCATTGAATGCTTTGTTCGCCATAATGTCTCCCCTCCCTACATGATGCTTTCTTTGGTGAATTTTTTGAACAAGCCGTTTGCCGTAAACAGAAGGATGATGCTGACAACGGAGTTGAATATACCAATTGCTGTGCCATACGAGAAACGCCCCATATTCAAACCGTAATTGAGCGCATATAGATCAAGCACCTCTGAGTAATCGAGTACCAGACTGTTCTGGAGCAGGAACTGTTTCTCGAAGCCGATGCTGATCAGATGTCCGATGGACATGATGAACAATACCGAGATAGTTGTCCGAATACCTGGTAATGTAATATGCCACATCTGTCTGAAACGGTTCGCACCGTCCACACGGGAAGCCTCATACAGCTCCTGGTCAATCCCCGTAATGGCTGCCAGATAGATGATCGCATTCCAGCCGGTTTCCTTCCACATATCTGAAGCGGTCACAATGTACCAGAACAAATTCCCCTTTGCCATGAACTGGATCGGCTGATCAATAATATTCAGACCAATCAAAAGATCATTGACAATCCCGCCATCCGTGGACAACATTTTGGTGATAATGCCCGCCACAACAACCCAGGATACAAAGTGAGGAAGGTAAGATACGGTCTGTACAGCCCGTTTGAAGAACATACCTCTCATTTCATTCAGCAGGATGGCAAAAACAATCGGCACGACAAAACCGACGATCAGTCCCATCAAGCTCATCGCCAGTGTATTACGAAGCACCAGATAGAATCGGTCATCACTGAACAATTCTGCAAAATGTTTAAACCCGACCCACTGCTGATCTCCGAAAGACCTGGCCGGTTTATAGTTTTGGAAAGCCATCGTCCATCCCCACAGTGGCAGATAGTTAAATACGAAAACCCAAGCTACGAATGGCAATGACATCAAATAAAGATACTTCTGTTGTTTGATTCTGTCCCAAACTCCGTTTCGCCGCTGCTTCAATGGCGGTTTGGGGTCACTGCTTCTTTTCGCGGAAGCGGATTTATTTGTTAGCGTTTCCATCTCCGTTCCCCCTCCTCTGTTTTTATAAAATAATCATAATCGATAGAGCGTTTCCAAAATACCATCTGGATTTTAGAGAAAATCATATAGAAATTAGATATTCCCCTTTAAAACAAGACATTAGACCGTTAAAATTAGTGATAATTTGAACTAACCAACGCACACGAATACATATAAAGGAAGATATGATTATTAATTACTATAAACCGAAAACGTTTTTTAGAAATCGTTTACCTTTGTTTCAGGGCATATCAAAAAGAGACCTTCTCAGGTCCCTTAACATGCTCCCTTTTTTATAAGGTAAATTGAATGGGTTGAAGCTTGAACATACCTAGTAACTGAGCGGATGTGATCGAATGTTCCGGCTTGAACTGCTCTCCGCGCACATAAGTCAACATTTCTTGAAACAGGAACGCCGCTTCCGGTCGTTTCATCAAGGCTGTGTCTGTAAAAGAAAAAGAGGATACCAGCAACCGGCCCTTCCCCGCTCTGGCCTCGAATGCATAGGCCAACCGTTTGGCCCGGTGAAAATGATCCACCACTTCAATCAGCGGTGTAACGTCCTGCATGGTGTCGAGGCATAGTGCAGGCGTTCCGTTCACCAGATGATACCAGTGCCAGTCTGAAGCCCCATCCTGCGGAAAAGCACCAAGCATCGGCGTTTCTTGCTCGATATACATCCCCATCGTAGCTCCAGGCTGCGTGGCAAACATGAGATAATTCCAGAACACCGGGAGGTATTTCGTTTCCACCGGATCATACAGATCCTCGGCAGCTGGCATAAGCCAAACCCTGCCGCCATTCAAGAGATAATCCAGTACATTTGAAGTCAGCGACTTCACAATCACCAGGTCATGCTGGCCTTGTTTTAATAAACGGTAACCATCCACATGGTCCACACGATCAGCATATGATTCAACCAGCAGAGGCTGCAGCTCCTTCACCGTGTTCCAGACCCTTCTCATCTCTCCATGACGTTCTCTATCCAGTATCATCATCGGAAACGACCAGCCATGCCAATCATTCCGAGCCACCAGAGTATGGGCATCCGAAACATTATCGTATCGCAGCTCCGCTTCTACTCGAAATGCAGCTGCACCCGTGCCCGGCGCGTTTGCGTGAATGCTCCCCAGAGAGATGACCGAGCCGCAAGAGATATCCCCGTACCTCCACATTCCTTCAGCAAGTGTCACTCCATCTTCATCTGCACCCGCATCTGTAACAACCCTCCAATGGACAGCGGCGTTCTTTAACACCCTTTTGCCATAATGGGATATGCTCACATCGATTTCAATCGCTTCTCCGGCGTAGTATGTCCGCTCCCTGGAACCTAGAAGTATCACTACATCGGCATTGAATTGTTTAACTTCATCCGGTGTGGTAATTCCTTTACTATCCCAGAACACATCCAGAAAACCGGTTGTAGCATGGCCCTGCCCTGGAAAATCACGAATATCCAGCAGCTGAATGCCCGCAGCATCCGATGTTCTTCTTACGCGCTCCATGGCTTCTTTCAGCGAGCGCATCAGATGTGTGCCCGTTGCCTGCTGATACTGCCCCAGCTTGCTCATCATGCCTTTGCGAGAGAGCGATTCTTCAACAGGCTCTAACCACGTAGGCCGAAAAACTCCTGTATACTTTCGCCTCTCCTGAGGACGAACATACATCGTAAACTGCGCATGCTCATGCCCGATAATCGGCTGTGAAGCAAGCCTTGTAACTGAATGATAATCCAGCGTAGTATCCGGCATAGCGGAGAGCACGGATTCCAGCGGCGGATGCCAGTTGAAGGATTGAATATAATAGTCGGCCTCTCGTCCCCGTGCCGGAAGCTGTCCAAAGCCTGTATTGTCTGTGTACAGTCGGGAAGGGTCCTTCTGTCTTGCTCTGTCGAGCATTGCATTCAGCTCAGGATGTCCGTTTGCCCCAATGAGCTCATTGCCAAGGGAGAACAGCACAAAGGAAGGGTGCCCATGGAGTGTCTCAAGCAGCCGATCCAGCTCCTGGATCAGATAGGTCTGTATTTCAGGAGGAGCAGGAACATCTCGCTGCTCAAAAAAGCGTGACCAATGAGGAAGCTCGGCCTGCACCAGCATACCCACCTCATCGGCTGCCTCCCAGAACGGTTCAGGCGCACTCCACCCGTGTAATCGTACATGGTTGAACCCGTAAGACTTGGCTATGCGAAACTGCCGGACATAGTGGGCAACCTCCCACACGGGATAACCTGTCAGCGGAAAGATGCAGCAGTCTACGTAGCCGCGCAGAAAAACGGGCGTTCCGTTCAGCACCAGCTGTTTACCTCTCGCCGTAAACGAACGCATGCCAAACCGCTGCTCTACTTGGTCGAGCTCCTGATCAACCTCTTGCAGCCGAATAACGGCCCGGTACAAGGCAGGATGCTCATCCGTCCAATCTGCGATGGGATACTCGGCATCCAGTGCAATCTGTTGTGAAAATGGCAGCAACACCGTATCCGGCCCTGTATCGTTGTCACTCCCATAATCACGCTGGACTGCACCTGATGTACGTTGTTCGTGCTTTAATGCCAGATGCTCACACTTGAGCCATGTGCCGTTCGGATGCTGTATATCCAACCGAAGCTTGAGGGATGCAGCTGCGGACGGATCAGGTACACTTAATACACCATGCACCTCTATTGTTCCGCTATCCAGGTCAGGCTCAATTCGAACCGTATGCACCCGGCATAGTGGAAGCCTTTCCAAAAATGCTCCACCTGTAATACCACCCCAAGCCGTAGCCGTATGCAAAGAGTGAATATGACTGCCGGCCAGAGCAAGCTTCATCGTATTATCCACCCAAATCTCGATCCGGTTGATCTCTCCAGGCTTGACCCAAGGCGTTACTTCCCACGTATGTTCCGTCAACAGACTATCCCGTTCTCCAGCGTCAACGCCGTTGAACCACAGCCTGGAAGTCCATCGCACGCCTTGAAGCCTGAATACATAGTGGCCGCCGGTTTCATCAGCCGGGATATGGACATCCTGAGCGTACCAGGCCGAGCCCTCATATTCACGAACTTTGGTCCACGTGTCCATCCTTGCATATTCCGGCTCTTCCCCGTATCCCTGCTCCTCCCATGAACCAGGAATCTGAATGGTATTCCATACGGTATCCTGCCGGTTCGGGGGGCTGTAATGCTGTGTGCCTCGCTTTTCCCTCACTACTTCAGCCTGCCCAGCCAACTGGAACTGCCAGGTTCCGTTCAAGTTTATCGTGTAACGTGCAGCAGCTACATCCGGTCGATTCATATATCGCAGCCATCCCTTCATCTGGACTCTTGTACACTGTACAATCAGTCTACGGTGTATAATCCTGCTTAGACCATTGCTTATTGCGGGAAGTACATGGACTATATTATGAAGCCTTCGTATTATTCATCTGGTGCTGCCCTTAACCCTTTAGGCCAAGTCAAGACTGCGATCTGGATTGTTTATACGCTGAAGGGGACTCTCCTACATACTTCTTGAATTTACTGTGAAAATAGTCCACGTTCGCATATCCCACTCTTGCAGCGACCTGATGAACCTTTAACCCTTCGTCAAGCAGCGTTTTGGCTTTTTCGATGCGCACCTTGTCCAGAAAGGCGTTAAAGTACTCGCCGGTATGGTTTTTGAACAATTTTCCCAAATAACTGCTGTTGTAATTAAACACCTCGGCCAGAACCTCAAGCTTCAGATTCTCACCGGGGTTACGCTGAATGAATTCAATCATCTGTTTCATCACGGTGTCCTTGCTGCCGCCGCCCATGCGCTGAATCAGACGGTTCAAATGTTCTGCCGACATCGCTATAAGATCAGCTATCGTCAACTGATGGTATACCTCGTTAATCAGCACCGAGTGTTCCTGCATAATGGACTGCATCTGCTGATTGGCAGCAGCAAGCTTGTTGAAGGCAAGTGAGAACACTTGCGAAAATGCAGTCTTGATCGCTTGCTCTGTCCAGTGGTGCGTCACCAGACGCTCCTGCATCTCCCCAAGCACACGCATGACAGATTCACTGCTGCGAATATCCAGCGCATAATACAGCTTGTCCGCCAGTTCTACCTCGTCAGGCTCCTGTAAACCATCTGCCTCCGCAGCCGAATGGTCTTTATGCTCACCCCGCGGAGAGATTCGGCCTTCTTCCCAGCGTTTGATCCGCTGTTCTGTGAACAGGAAACGTTGGGCAAGCAGGCTGCTCGCTTGTGTATACGACCTCGCAATCTCCGCGGTAGACTGCACAGGCTTCCCGGCAGCCGCATACATCTTCACATCCCATTCGGCCAGCAAGGTTTGCAATTCATCGTAAAGGCTCTGTGATGTGGAATTCTGATCAACTATCTCCTGTGTTAACAGACCCAGTCCCGAATGGAAGGAAAATACGATGCCCCGCTGCTTCTGATCAAAGGCCTCCACCAGCTTGCGTTTTATTTCATTGCTCCGCTGCAGGTCCGGCGCTGCATGAATCTCCAATAAGATGACTTGATACTGCGGCCAGTGCAGGCCAAGACTATCCGTCTCAACGCCGCCTTCACCCTGAAGAGAGTCATACAGCAGCGCTTCAATCTGATGCTCCCTGTACGCTGTATCTTCTCCCGCATAGCGAGCCAGCGCCTCCCGTTCCTGGTTAAGCTGCACAGCAATACGCTCAAGCTCCGCAATAATCTCGTCTTCATCCACCGGCTTCAGCAAGTATCCGTCCACGCCGAAACTGATTGCTTTTTTGGCATAGTCAAAGTCAGCGTATCCGCTCAGAATCAGAAAATGCGCATCCGGATGCTGCACGCGGAGCTCCTCGATGACCTCCAGGCCCGTCATGCCTGGCATCCGTATATCAATAATGGTCAGGTCAGGCAACATCTCATTGAAATAGGCGATGGCCTCCCGCCCGCTTCCGGCAGTAGCCATAACCTGAAAGCTGTATTTTTCCCAATCGATAATCGTGGTCAGTCCCTCGCGAATGCTCGGTTCATCATCGACCAACAATACTTTATACATGCTGGTTCCCCCCTGCTGGCAAGGTGAAAGAAACCTCTGTTCCTTCCCCGTACATGCTGTTAATCTGTAACCCGGAGTTGTCCCCGTACGTCAAAGTCAAACGCTGATGCACATTGCGCATCCCGATCCGGCTTTTTTCCTCTTCCTCAGGGCCGCTGACAAACCGCATGACCTCTGCAAGCCGTTCCGGCGTGATCCCCGCTCCATCATCCTTCACCTTCACTCGAACCATACCATCCTTCATACAGATGTGAATATGCACTTGTACCTGTCCTTCTTTGTTCTCCAGTCCATGCACAATGGCGTTCTCTACAATCGGCTGAATGATCAACGGCGGGATATACATCTTCTCCACCATGGGGTCGAGGTGTATCTCAAACGCCAGTCTGTCTCCATACCGGAATTTCTGAATCTCCAGATAGGAACGCACCATTTCCAGCTCCGCCCGGAACGTTGTTTTGCCGCTGCCAATCTCCAGACTCTTGCGCATCAGTTTGCCAAGCAGCCTGACGATATTTGCAATCTCCGCTTCTCCCTTGATATGAGCCTTCATGCGAATCGATTCCAGAGCATTAAATAAAAAATGAGGATTAATCTGGCTGGCCATCATTTTCAGTTTAATCTCTTTCTGCGCGATTTCCAATCGGTTGTTCTGCTCGGTCGTTTCGACCACCTGAGTCATCAGTTCGTTAATACTCTTCACCATATAATTAAACTGGCGTGACAATTGCCCGATCTCATCATTTCCGTCAATGCGGGAAGTAACGTTCAGATCCCCAAGGGCCAGCTTGTTCAGATGTTTACTGAGCCGAAGCAGTCGGTTTGAGGTCAGAAAAGAAATAATGTACACCAGCAGCAGCGCGATCACCAGCACAAGCGTAATAAAAATCATGCCGATCTGACTAATCTGATTTGCATCCTTGACGATGTTTTTGGTCGCAAATACGGAGATGACCTTCAGCTTGTTAAAGCTTGATCCCGGACCCAGTTCATCAATGACGATGTTGGACGGTTCCCCTTGAAAATCAGCTTCAATGGTGCCCTTGGGCTGACTCTGAAGGTCGACGCCAAAATCAAGCTCATCCAGCGTTTTACCGACCAGTTCGGTATTTTTGGCTGCCACAACGTATCCCTGCTCATCCGTGATCAACGTCTCGAACTGCTCCTGACGCAGTAAACCGTTAAGCTCCTCCTGATTGATTACAATCATCAGCACACCTTCGGTCTTATACTCGGCAAAAGGAACCTTGCGCACCAGACTAAGCCGGTGAACCGGATTTTCTTCGTTGCCAGGAATATAAAACCAGCCAATGCTCGTTGTTTTTAGCGCCTCCTTGTACCAGTAACTCTCCTTGGTGCGCTCATTGACCGGGATAAATTCAAGATTGTTAATCAAAGTCGAATTCGTCGAGTAAAATCGGATGCCGGCAACTTCACGGTACAACCGCCGATATTCCTGAAAATCCTTATAGGCGAGATATGCCGAGGTCAGCTCCACCACACTCTTGTACCGCCGATTCACGATCTCCTTGAGATCGGTATTAAACATAAGCATATTGGAGATATCGGTAGGCACACGCAGCATCGTGGCTGTCTGGCTTTTGATTTTGTCCACATTGATGATGGTCTGCCCAATCGCATTATCCAGTGCCTGCTGACGGAAGTAACTTGTGACAGCGAGACCGATAATGAGCACGGGTATCATGACAACAAGCACGTAGGAAATAAGCAATTTATGCTTTAATTTGAGGTCGTTTGTAATTCGAATCAGCCGTTTTAACATATCTGCACCTTCCGTCATCTGTATAAGCGCTTACAACTCTGAATCAACAGCAACAGGCTTCTTCGTACCTGCGCATCCATCATACCACATAACAGCAGCATTCAATCTGACATAAATAAGGTCATACAGGTTTGCGTTGTGAATGCAAAAAAGGCACTCCCGTGGTTGGAAGTGCCTTTAAGCATTCTGTAATTGAACAGAACAGAACTATGCGCAGTTATACGTGTCGGTTAAGGGCGAGGTGTGCTTACACCGTTAAGAATCAGCTTCGGATGAATATCTGCGCTGAGCGATGCCGAAACGGCGCAGTATTTCTCTTCTGCCATCTGAATGGCTTTCCAGATCCGGTAATCCGGGATATCGCCGTCTACTTTAAAGATCAGATCAATGGACGTGAAGCCTTTGGGCATGTCCTCACTGCGAGTACCTTGTGCTTCGATTTCGATTGAGTCAATTTTGTCCAGAAAAGCATCCAGAATCATCGTAATGTCGATCCCCATGCAGCCGCCGAGTCCAGCCAGCAGCAGCTCCATCGGTGTTGCCCCCTGGCTATCTCCACCATAAGCTGCCGTAGCATCCATGCCTACAGCATACCCTGAGGGTCCTTCGGAGGTAAACGCGCGTTTTCCCTTCCATACTGTTGTTACATTCATGATGTTTTCCTTCTTTCTATAATTAGTTTACACATACACTCCGATGACAGAACAACCTTCCACTCACCCTTATCCCCAGATTTTTTTGTTTCCCTTTTAATGGGAAAATCCGGTGATAAATGTGACCGCTCCGCTTTTTCAGGTTTTTTCTGTCCTCTCCGTTAACGTGTAAAAAGTATTAAAGAATGATTTTAGAGGCAACTTAAAATTCCGTGATCTGCCGCAGGAATTGGCGTGTGCGCTCTTGCTCCGGGTGTTCGAAAAAAGCTTCCGGGCTTGCTGTCTCCACAATGGAGCCATCCGCCATGAAAACAATTTTGTTCGCCACATTCCGAGCGAATTTCAGCTCATGTGTCACGACCAGCATGGTCATGCCTTCCTGTGCCAGCTCTTTCATCACCGACAGCACCTCTCCAACCAGTTCGGGGTCGAGGGCCGAGGTGGGTTCGTCAAACAGCATCACTTCCGGTTCCATCGCCAGTGCCCGTGCAATGGCTACGCGCTGCTGTTGTCCACCGGATAAACGGGAAGGATAAGCGTCCTGCTTATCCGACAGACCTACACGATCCAGCAAAAGCCGTCCGCGCTCGGCGGCTTCGTCCCGTTTGATTTTTTTCACCGTCACAAGACCTTCCATCACATTTCCAAGCACCGTCTTATGCGGATACAGGTTAAACTGCTGGAACACCATGCCGGTCTGGCGGCGAATCTCCAGCACGCGGGCACGTTGAACACGCAGCGGATCCGCGCTGTTTACCACAATGCCGTTCACTTCGATCTGTCCGCCGGACAACTGTTCGAGTCCATTGAGACAGCGAAGCAGTGTGCTTTTGCCTGAGCCGCTCGGACCCAGCAGTACAACAATATCTTTGGCATCCACATGCATATCGATATTGGTCAGCACTTCATGATTTTGAAAACGTTTGGTCAATCCGGTTGTTGTAATCATCGCTTCTCTCCCCCTCTAGTAAGCCCGGGCCAGCCGGCGCTCCACTTGCTCCAGAATGGCCGAGAAGCCGATGCTCATGATCCAGTAAATGACTCCGATCGCCAGATAAAATGGCATGTTCAGCGCATACTGGGATACCAGAAGCTGTGCAGAACGCAGCAGCTCCGTAACACCAATCGCCGCCACCAGCGATGTTTCCTTCAGCATGCCGATAAAGGTATTGCCCATCGGTGGAATGGCAATGCGCACCGCCTGCGGGAAAATAATCCGTCTCATCGCCTGTGCCGGCGTCATGCCGGTTGCATATGCCGCTTCTGTCTGCCCTTTCGGCACCGCCTGAATCGCCCCGCGGAACGTCTCGGACAGAAACGCTCCGGCATTCAAGCTAAGCCCCAGACAAGCGGCCGTAAGCGAACCAAGCGTTACACCATAGTCGACAAGCCCGTAATAAATAACGAATAATTGCACCAGCAGCGGGGTGCCCCGCATGATGGATACATAAAATCTGGCGATCAGCCTTAACCACATCGGCCCTTTAAGACGGGCAATGGCAACCAGCACCCCGATGATAAAGGCAAAAAACATGGAGATCACCGTAACATAAAGCGTATAATAAGCCCCCTTCAGAAAGAAGGGGATGTTTTCAAATACCAGTTCCATGGATCAAACTTCCCTTCGCCTTGCCGGTTCATTATTGCGCAGGCTCTTCACCAAACCATTTTTTGAAAATCGTATTGTACGTACCGTCATCCTTCATGCCTTTCAACGCATCGTTCAGTGCAGCTACAAGCTCAGGGTTGTCCTTGCGCACCGCGATCCCTGCCTGGTCACTCTTGATGGCTTCGCCTACAGCTTTGATTTTGAATCCATTCGCATCAACGATAGGTTTCAAAGCATACAGGTTGTTAATTGTTGCATCAATCCGGCCTGCATTCAGGTCTTTCAGGGATGAGATGACATCATCGTACGTTTTGATTGTAAAATCTCCGACTTTTGGCAGCACTTCGTTACGCAGGTATGTTTCATCGTTTGTGCCCAAGCCTACACCAATCGTTTTACCTTTGAAGTCTTCGAGCTTTGTAATATCGTTATTGTCTTCTTTGACAATGATTTTCACCTGATTGGTGATGTACGGATCACTGAAATCCAGCACTTTTTTACGGTCATCGGTAATCGTCATCTGGCTGATGATGGCATCCAGCTTTTTCGCTTGCAGACTTGGTGTCAGACCCGAGAACTCCTGGGATACAAATTCAACCTTAACTCCGAGACGCTTCGCTACTTCACGCGCGATATCGGCATCAAAGCCGTCCATTTCCTTCTTGTCATTCAGGAAGTTGTATGGACGATACGTTCCCATCATGCCGACTTTGATGACACCTGCAGATTTAATCTGCTCCAGCTCGTTGCCGCCAGACTGGGCTGCATTGTTTGTATTGCCAGCGTTCGTATTCCCATTATCCGCAGCCTTGCTGCCGCATGCGCTAAGTACAAGCACAACCATGAGCAGAATAGCGGTGAGGGACCACCCTTTGCGAATTTTCGATCCGTATGTGTTATTCATGACGTTAACTTCCTCTCATTCATCTTATGTTCTCTTGGTGATTCCATTATTCCCTGTGACTGGCTTAATCATGTGAAGAAGTGTGAATGTGCACCTTTTACCTTTTTGCGTGAAAAATAAACCACCGGCCTTACCGACATCTATGTACCCAGCAGGCCGTAAAATTCAAAGCTTGCCGCCTCTGCCGCCAGAGCACGAGCGTCCATCTCCGGGAATCGGCTGTGCAGCTCCGCCGAGCCGAATAACCAGCGCGAGATCATACCTTCGATCATGCTTACCAGCAGCGCTGCTCGCAGCGGAACATTCATGTCTGCCGGCAGCATGCCTAGTTCAATCGCTCGCTCCATGTTGTGGCGGAACGCTGTTTCCACCGCATTGCGTGTTTCTTCAACCAGCTTCTGTACGGAGCTTTCGGTCACGATTCCCTTGAGCAGCAGCTCCATAAAGTACCGATTCTCCGCAGCAAAGGTGAACAGGTCAGTGAACAGCCTCTCCGACGCCTTCACCATATCCTCAACCGATCCGGCATCCTTGCGATACCCTTGTCCGATCGACTCAAGCAATTCCTCCTTGCCTGTTACCAATATCTCAGAGGCAATTGCTTCCTTGCTCTTGAAATGCCAGTAAAACGTTCCTTGAGCGACTCCGGCTTCACGAACGATATCGGAAATTTTCGTCTGATGATACCCTTGCGTTGCGAACCGTTCCATTGCTATGCGTATAATCTGGTCCCGACGCTCTTCTCCGGGCTCCAAACCGTTGATTTTCGTCATACCTGAATGTCCTCCCGATTGATTAGTCAGTCAGTTAATGTATATCCTATGGGATAACTAGGGTTTTGTCAAGATCGTTTTAAAAAGCGGGTTACACGCATAGAGTTGAAGTAAAGGACAAATCTGAGCATAATAGAGGATAGTCTTGTTCGAAAGGACAGACATCGTCATAGCAGGACAGGCCATAGCGGCTGTCATCTGCAATTCAAGGAGGAAGAACATTGGACTTTATATCATCCATTATTATGGGCATCATCGAAGGTTTGACTGAGTTTTTGCCCGTGTCCTCAACCGGACACATGATTCTGACAGCTCATCTGCTGGGTCTATCAGAGGACAACGAGTCAGTCAAAACGTTCGAGGTGGTTGTACAGCTTGGTGCTGTGCTGGCTGTTGTTGTACTGTACTGGAACAAATTCATTGATATGTTTCGCTTCACCGGGGGCAAAAGGCCGTATTCCCGCCGCCTCAATCTGGGACATATCATTCTGGCGATGGTTCCTGCTGTCGTCATCGGACTTGTGCTGCGGGACTGGATCAAGGCGCACCTGTTTGGTCCGGAAACCGTACTGTACAGCCTTGTGATTGGTGGTATATTGATGATCGTTGCTGAACGCTGGAGCCGTAAAAGCTCACGCATCACAACCCATGACGTTGACGATATTACCTACAAGCAAGCATTTGCCGTAGGTATGTTTCAGATTTTGGCGTTGTGGCCAGGCTTCTCCCGGTCCGGCTCCACGATATCAGGTGGTTTGTTTGCCGGCATCAGCCGGGTAGCTGCGGCAGAGTTCACCTTCCTTGTGTCCGTGCCAATTATGATTGGTGCTACAGGATATGACCTGTACAAAAGCATCAATCATCTGAACAGCGATGACTTTGTTATCTTTGCCATCGGTTTTATTGCTGCGTTTATTGTGGCTATGCTGGCGATCAAGACGTTCCTCTCTATTTTGAAAAGATTGAGTCTGACGGTCTTCGCTATCTATCGCTTTGTACTGGCAGCGGTATTCTTCGTAATCCTGATGATGTAATTTGATATCAATCAGATCAGATGTTTTAACCAAAATGGCGGCTCTGCCTTCCTCACAGGAAGGCAGAGCCGCCATTTTGATATGATGCCATATGTAGATTAACCTGATAGATCATGCCATGTTCAGGATGTTCGACCCGTTATTCCCATGGATCAGCCTGAACACTTCTTAGCTTTTTACGCTCCTTCAATCTGCCCATCCAGCGATATCTGTTCTGTTTCTGTTCGTGTAACAATTGTTTGACACCAATCATTAGCAAACGGTATCTGCGTTCATCATTGTGGCTTAATTGATGCATTTCCTCTAAAATCTCTCTGCTCATGACGTTCTTGTTCACTCCAATATTCAGTTTGTTCTATAAGTATACAGAACGATACTGAACAAATTCTAAACAAGACGCTTATTCCGGTCGTGCAAACAATTGTAATGCCGTTTCCACAAACAAACGTGAAGCCGGGGAGGCCTCCGAAAAGGAAGGTACAGCAAGCTCAACGGGGCGATAGGCTTTGGGCTCCGTTGGCAGAGCTCTGACACCAGGTGGAAGCCAGGATAACGAGATAGCAGGTAATATAGCTGTTCCCAGTCCCTGTTCAATCATATTAAGACATGTATTGACGTTATGCACGACGAAGCCGATGCTCAGTTCTGCTTCTGCACGTGCAAACAGATCTACAATGGGCATCTCATAACCGCCGTTGCAGATAATCATCGACTGCCCGCTCAGCTTTTTCACATGCAGGATGTCCTGATCTGCAAACGTCTCATTCTCACGAAATACAGCAAGCATTTCTTCGTGATACAGCGGCATCGTTTCATAGTTTAGCTCTGCCGCCTCCTGCTCCGTTGCAATGATTAAAGCAACATCAATAACACGCGAGCTCAGCCACTGCTGAATCTCCATAATGTTGCCTTCATGCAGCTCAAACTCGATCTGCGGGTAACGATCTCGAATAGATCGGATAATTTTGGGCAGCAGATGGGCTGAGGACATCGGAAAAGAACCAATGCGAATCGTTCCGATCTCCAGTCCCTTCTCAGCGGCAACAACCTGCTGCACCTTATCATACTGCTGTAAAATCCTGCGGAAAATGACCAGTATTCGCTGCCCCACGTCAGTCAGCACAATACCGTTACGCCGATCACGAATGATCAGCGATACGTCCAGTTCATTCTCCAGAGCGGAGATAGCACGGCTGACCGCAGGCTGTGTCATATTCATCTCCTGGCCAGCTCGTGTGAAACTTCCCGTCTCGGCTATTTTAACAAACAGCTGCAATTGTGAATTATTCATAACAGATTTGGTATGCTCCTTATAAATAACATGCATTTCAATTATTACGTTTGTTATTGTATCATGGAGAACACGGACGATCAACGACTGGCAGATACAGGGCCGAAGAAACATCCGAATCGGATAGATACAGGTTAAGAGCTGTGCCGCTCTTGCGGGGCACACAGGCTTTTCCATATCACTTGAAGGAGAGATTATTTGTGACTTTATCACGTGCAAAAGCAGGCTGGATCTTGGCTTTTCTGGTTCTCATGTGGGGAATCAACTGGCCTCTGACCAAATATGCTTTAAACTATACACCGCCCCTCCTCTTTGCAGGCATGCGGCTGCTGATTGCCGGGCTGGTCCTTGGCATTTATGCATTTCCGCGATACAAAACGCTTCAGATTCGGAAAACATGGTACATTTATGCCATCTCTGCAGTACTTAATATTATTTTCTTCTATGGCTTTCAGACGCTCGGTCTGACGGAAGTGCCGGCAGGACTGTTTTCTTCCATCGTATTCTTGCAGCCTGTCCTGCTCGGCATTGGAGCGTGGCTGTGGCTGGGTGAGACAATGTATGCCATGAAAATCATCGGATTAGTGCTGGGCTTTACAGGTGTAGCAACGATCAGCATTGGGGGCATGACTGGCAAAGTATCCCCCGAAGGTGTCATGCTGGGCTTGTTCAGTGCCATCAGCTGGACTGCAGGCACCATCTATATGAAGAAAACTTCAGCCAAGGTGGACGGAATCTGGATGACAGCCATTCCGATTCTTATTGGCGGGGTGATTCTGACGTTAACGGGCACGGCAACAGAGAGCTGGAATGCGATACAATGGGTACTGCCTTTTGTGCTGGATATGCTGTTCATCTCTGTGTTTGTCATTGCTCTCGGCTGGCTTGCGTTCTTCAAACTTGTCAGTTCCGGGGAAGCCAGCAAGGTGGGCTCCTTCACATTTCTGATTCCGCTGATTGCTCTGCTGTGCAGTGTGCTGTTTCTTGGAGAGTCAATCACCGTCAACCTGATTGTCGGACTGATCATGATTATTGCGAGTATTCTGCTCGTCAATCTCAAGTCCAAAGGAAGTAAAGTAGTTAAGCTGTAACAGCAGTTAAGCAGTGTTAGTTTTACGGTGTCAGTTAAACAGTTGAATTTTAAAACCCCTGCTCTGTCACAAGACAGGCAGGGGTTTTGGATATGCATGACGATTTTTTATACTTTGGACTCAAGTGTCTCCAGGTACTCGGAGATTTGAGCAGGCGTTTTGGCCCATTTGCTGTGCAGATGTGCCAGCTTTTTGCCGTTCTGGAACACGAGCAAACTTGGGATGCCGCGCACACCATTTTCGTCAGCAAACGGCTGGAATTGTTCTGCATCCAGTGCGTAGAAGGATTTATCCGTGTGTTGGTCAATGACATCTCCGATAAATCGGTCAAGGTTTTTGCAGTCCGGGCACCAGGTTGTATCAAATTTGATGACAGTCAAACCGTCGGAGTTGATCAGATCACGATATTGCTGTTCGCTTTGTATTCTTTCCATTAGGGTTCTCTCCTTAGGGTAAATATTATTTGTTCAGGCTCACTCAAGCTGCTGCCTGGCTCTATTGTACCTCGATTAGTTACATTTGAAAATAGGTCTCCGTTCTTCAGCGATGCTGCGTGTACCGATTAGCAGGGTGATGCTCACGAATCATCTGGATCTCTGCTGCGGTAAGCGGTGCCGAAGCAGAAGCCGCAATGTTGTGCAGCAGCTGCTCTCTGGAGCTGGCACCCGGAACAACAGCTGCCACAGCCGGATGCGAGAGCGCATAACGAATGGCCGTCTGTGCCATGCTTCGGTTATCTGTGACCAGCCTAGCGAGTCCTTGGCGAATATGCTGCAGCTGCTCTGGCGTATAGTCCAGGTAACCCTTGTCCACCTTCGCCGCTCCCGAGTCAGCCAGTACACCACTGGCTACCGGGCCACGAGCGATGACACTGATTTGATTTTGCTCCAGTAAAGGTAATACTTCCTCTTCTGCTCTGCGATCCGCCACGCTGTACTGATTCATCACACTCACAATGGATGATTTCCCTACATATTCACGAATAACATTCGGACGGATGGAAGAGATGCCGTAATATCGGATAAGCCCCTCCTGCTTCAATTCCTCAAACGCTTCAATCGTCTCATCAATCGCATCGTCCAGCGTGCCTCCATGCAGCTGATACAGATCAATATAATCGGTTTGCAGCCGCTTTAGACTTTCGTGAACAGCCTGCTTGATATAAGCCTTGGATGGGTCCCATGACCAGCCTTCCTTGCCAGGAATACGGCGATTGCCAACCTTGGTAGCCAGAATCACCTGATCGCGTCGGCCTTTGATCGCTTGTCCCACAATTTCCTCGTTACGGCCTGCATCATATAAATCCGCTGTATCCAGAAGATTGACCCCACGATCCAGCGCTTCATGAATCAGCTCTACCGCCGGTTTCACTTCCGTTCCAAGCGACATACAGCCCAGTCCGATCTCACCCACCATCAAGTCGGATGTGCCCAAGCGATTTTGTTTCATGGATGTGCTCTCTTTTTTCATAAGCGTCTCTCCTCCCCATACGTTCTGCAAGTATTCATTGTATCATTCTTCCTGGCAAAAATCGCATATAAGCACAGTATGCCACAGCATATAAAGAAAAACCCGAAACAAGTTGTCCCGGGTTCTGCTTCTGTTTGCTCCATTTCTTGTCCCTGCCTTACTCTCTCCACTCCCGGTGCTGATTGTTAACCTCAACCCGAGGTCTGGCACTGCGGGCCGAGGATGACCCATTCTTTTTGACCATATTGGATACGGTACTGATTACTTTATCCCGGGCCTGTTTATTTCTCATCAGATACGTTACGCCAGCTCCGATCGCCGTCATAAGCAATTTACGTTTTGACATGCTGCTCTCCTCCTTGACCATTCGGATTCATGTACATCGTGTCTTGTTTGAGTTTTACCCGCTCTGGAGCAAACGAAACGATAAACCAGGCTGCCTTTGAAAATAAAATCGTCCCTTCTCTGCATTGCATCATGCTCAGGCGTATCTCTATAAGTTGAAATAAAGATTTTACACAATCCACTCCGTTCACGTGCAAATATATCGTTCAACTTATATAGAGTCAAAAAAGATGATTACCCAATAACTTCGGTAATCATCTTCTGGAAACGCGTTTTTTTATTATGTTCAAAAGTAACACGTTATATCGCATCGCTTCATGAAGATTATACCTACATAACGAAGCATAAGGAGCGATGCTCTCCCTTAATCTGACGGCGTGGCTACATGCTTCATCTCATCATGCTGATAGGTGGAGCCATCGGCCGTCAGGTAAAAATGACCTGTCGGGTGCAGCTCTTCGTTCAACTCATAGACCAGCGGAATGCCAGTCGGGATGTTGAGCGCCATCACGTCTGCTTCGGACAATTGGTCCAGATGCATGACAAGTGAACGGAGCGTATTGCCATGCGCGGAGATCAGCACCCTTTTTCCCGAAGATACCATCGGTTTAATCTCTGCATTCCAATATTCCAGCACTCGCTTGGACGTATCCATCAGGTTCTCTGTTCGCGGAATGGTGCAGCCCAGGCGCTCGTACTTGTCCAGATCCCGGACATATCGCTCGTCGCTTTCTTCCAAAGCCGGTGGAGATACGTGAATGGAACGTCTCCATTCGTGAACCTGCTCTTCCCCGTATTTCGTGGCTGTTTCCTGTTTGTTCAGACCCTGCAGCGCTCCATAGTGACGTTCATTCAGCTTCCACGTCTTCGTAATCGGAATCCACATCAGGTCCATCTCATCGAGTGCAATATTCAAGGTCCGAATCGAACGTTTCAATACCGAGGCGTAGGCGCAGTCAAAATCAAACCCCTGCTCCCTCAGGATTTTGCCCGCCTTGCGCGCTTCTCCATATCCATCCTCGGTCAGATCCACATCCGTCCATCCGGTAAAGCGATTTTCCACGTTCCACATGCTCTGTCCATGACGAATCAACACGATTCTGTACATCACGTGAATCCCCTTTCCTGTGCGGAACTTTCGAAACATAATTCATCACAATAATTATTTATGACATGATAGCAATTAATAATAGGGTGCCATCATCAGATAAACCACAACACCTGTGGAGCTTACATACAGCCAGATCGGCATGGTCCAGCGTGCGATTTTGCGATGCTTCTGCAGTTGGTTGGTCCAGCCCCATACCAGCGTGAACAGTGCCAATGGTACGATCAGCGCAGCCAGTATGCTGTGTGTAATCAAAATGAAGAAATAGATGCTGCGAACGATGCCTTCGCCGCCAAACTTGGACGTTTCCGGGGACAGATAGTGGAAGGTCAGATACGTCACCAGAAACAGCAGCGTGGTTGTAAAGGCTGCCAGAATAAAACGTTTGTGCAGCTTGACATTACGCTTGATAATCGCGATCAGCGCAGCCAGCAAAAAGATAAAGGTAAAGCTGTTAAATACGGCATTAAAGCGCGGAAGCACGGTAATGTCAAAGGCGAGCTCGCCTTTGTAACCGATGGATGGTGCGAAAAACAATAACAGGATAATAACGTTAGCAAGAATGGAGATGGTAATAATGATGCCTGCAAAATTTTTATTACTGGTCGGGGCCGTCTGATTGGATGGCATGTTCAGATCCCCTCTTTCCTTTTTAGCCAATGCAAAATCCTCCTCATATCCTAACTTTCTATGTTCTATATCATTATATCGCGGCGATTCAGGGCTGTTAAGTGACAACACTCTGAACAAAAAAGGCTGTCCTTACGTAGAATTGCCCGTTTAAGGCGATTTTCATCCCACTTGGCCCAAGCACTATTTTACCTAGAGCTCCAAATGTGTTATAATTAATGTACTTAATCACATACGCACGGATACGGAGGAGCCTGTCACCAAGGGCCCCTCTTTGTCTTTTTTAGGCATGGGACGGTAAAGGGTTATCGTTGTTCTATGCCTTTTTGTTTTGTTAAAGGGTTAGACGGGGTTATTTTACCTTGGAAGGGTTATTCTAAGTATGCTGCGAACAGAGAGGAGAAACCGTCTGTGGAATTTATATTTGTTCTTGCCCTTATCCTGATCTTTACCAAACTTGCGGGTGATCTGTCGGTCCGATTAGGTCAGCCGTCGGTGCTGGGAAAACTTATTGTAGGTGTTGTGCTTGGACCCGCCCTGCTGGGCTGGGTTGAAAAAACTGATTTTGTTCATTACATGGCCGAAATCGGGGTACTGCTGCTGATGTTTATTGCAGGTCTGGAGACCGATCTGGACCAATTGAAGAAAAACTGGAAGGCTGCATTCGCTGTGGCGGTAGGTGGAGTTATTTTACCTTTTATCGGGGGGTATGGATCGGCTATTGCTTTCGGCATGTCGCAGACTCATGCACTATTTTTCGGATTGTTGTTCTGCGCCACCTCAGTCAGCATTTCCGTCCAAACATTGAAGGATATGGATCAGCTCGGCTCACGCGAAGGCACGACCATTCTGGGGGCCGCCGTTGTCGATGATGTGCTTGTCGTTGTGCTGCTTGCGGTTATGATGAGTCTGCTCGGAACCGGCGGCGGAGATGTTTCCATCGGCTTGCTCATTGGCAAAAAGCTGCTGTTCTTCGTGATCATCATTGCAGCCAGCTGGCTCGTTGTTCCGCGTATTATGAAATGGATGGCCCCGTTGCGGGTAACAGAAACGGTCATTACCGCGGGTTTGATTATCTGTTTTGGCTTCTCTTACTTCGCCGAGTGGATGGGTGTTGCAGGCATTATCGGAGCATTTGCAGCAGGCATTGCTATTTCTCAAACCGGCTTCAAACATGAAGTCGAGCAAAAAGTAGAGCCGATTGCCTACAGTATTTTTGTTCCTGTATTCTTTGTTAGCATCGGACTTAACGTGACCTTCGAAGGTGTTGGCTCTCAAATTTGGCTGATCATTGTTATTAGCTTCGTGGCTATTATAACCAAGCTGCTTGGCGGCGGTGCCGGTGCGCGTTTGACCGGATTTGACCGGTCTTCTTCAATCGCGATTGGTGCAGGCATGATCTCCAGAGGTGAAGTTGCACTGATTATTGCCTCCACTGGGCTTGCCTCAGGCTTGCTCGATGCTGAGTATTTTACCAGCGTTGTGATCATGGTCATTATCACCACACTGGTCACCCCACCCCTGCTCAAAATCACGTTTGCCCGCAAAAAAGGAGAACAACGTGTCGAACGCGGAATTGAAGAATCTCATCTTAACGGATGAGGCAGACTTGATGATGGCGCGTAGATGTGCGGGGTGTTAGGGTGTTTGTTATAGGGCCGGAATCACGGTTATCGTGAGGGTGAGGATGAGGATGAGGAACGTAATTACTGCTTTCGTGTGAATCGTTTACGTGTAAGACGATGATTACAAAATAATTGATGTTGCCTCCTCACGGTGTGCGCTGGGAGTAGCATCTGTACATGGTGTAAGTTATAATCGTTATGAAGAGAACTGTGTAATACTACAAAATGAAATATGATTGCCGGTCGTGAAGCACACGCCGCTTTGTCCTTTTCTTCTCCCCTTCCGTTGTGAAGGCTGGGAAATGGCAGAGCGGTTTTTTTGTTTTTTTACACTAATCAATTGTGATTAAGGAGGAAACAGGTCTTGAGTACAATGAATCTTGAGTTTAACGAGGCATACGAAGAGTGGATGAACATACTACTGGAACGGGAAACCAATCCTCGTGTGCGTTCCCGAATTGAACAAGGGCTTGAGCATGCGACAATGGAGTTTCTGCGTTTAGTCTGGTTCCCGGTGATGAAAAATTTCAATCATTTGCACCCGGAATGGGAGGTACGGGATTTTCACAACGGTTACCGTTATCTGGACTTGGCGTATTTACCGGGCAACGGTGTAAAAGGCGGCATTGAAATTCAAGGTTACGGGCCGCATGCCCGTGATCTGGATGTGAGACGTTTCAAGGACCTGTGCTGGCGCCATTGTCTGCTGACGCTGGATGACTGGATTTTCCTGCCGATTGCCTATCTCTCCATCAAAGATGAACCGAAACAATGTCAGCAGCTGGTGCTGGCGTTTATGGGCAAATTTATGGCTGCGGATGTGCCTGCATCCCTGAATTGGCTGGATGCAGAGACTGTCCGATATGCAAGACGTATCGTCCGCCCTTTTGCACCTTCAGAGCTCGCAGCACATCTGCGAATCTCGGATACACACGCCAGAAAGGTCCTTCGCAGTTTGCTGGACCAGCACATCGTATATGTTGCAAGTGGCACCCAGCGATATCGGACATATGCATTGCGAATGTAAGCTGGCAGATACTCTTGAGGTGACACTGTTGATAGTGGGGTGAAGCGGTTACGTGGGAGAGAGTGCTGGTAATGTGAGTAATGTAGTTACTTGGGGGCAGTGCTGCTGGTCGTGAGTAGTGTGGTATGTGGGAGCAGAGCTGGGGGCACTGAGTAATACGGTTACGTGGGGGAGAGTGCTGGTGGTCGTGAGTTACGCAGTTACGTAGGGGTAGTGCGATTTCTAATTGGTAAAAACCAGAAAATATTGAGCAATCATAGGCATCAAATGGAGCTTTGCAGTAATTGTGATAATCACCTTACCTTTTAACGATTCCCAGAAACGCTATTTGGGGTAAATCACACCTTTGAAAATTCTAACGATTTCAGGAGACGCTATTTCATTCATTAGCTATGAAAGTCGGCCATTTTCTTCGATTTTGAGCAAAATAAGCTTTCTGTGATTCGTTAGAATTTCAAAAAGCTTAAAATCACCCAAATAAGGTCATCTGAGATCGTTAGAAATTTGGAGGGCATTGCCACACATTAGCTATCCCGCGCTCGATCTCGCTAAGCTTCCTCTTCCTCAGTCGCACTTTGACTTGCTCAGGTATGCTGCTGTAGTGGTGTACGGGTGTTACTGAGTGCTCTTTGGCGCTACCGAATGCTCTACAATGTTACTAATGTGCTCCTTGGCCCTACCGAATGCTCTATAATGTTACTGATGTGCTCCTTGGCCCTACCGAATGCTCTATAATGTTACTGATGTGCTCCTTGGCCCTACCCAATGCTCTATAATGTTAATGAGTGCTCCTTGGCGCTACCGAACGCTCTATAATGCTACTAATGTGCTCCTTGGGCCTACCCAATGCTCTACAATGCTACTAATGTGCTCCTTGGTCCTACTCAATACTCTATAATGTTACTAAAGTGCTCCTTGGCGCTACCGAATACTCTATAATGTTACTGATGTGCTCCTTGGCGCTACCGAATGCTCTACAATGCTACTGATGTGCTCCTTGATGCTACCCGATGCTCTACAATGTTACTAATGTGCTCCTTGGTCCTACCGAATGCTCTACAATGCTACTGATGTGCTCCTTGATGCTACCCGATGCCCTACAATGTTACTAATGTGCTCCTTGGTCCTACCGAATGCTCTACAATGCTACTGATGTGCTCCTTGGTCCTACCCAATGCTCTATAATGTTACTGATGTGCTTCTTGGTCCTACCCAATGCTCTATAATGTTACTAATGTGCTCCTTGGGCTCTACAGTGCTACTGATGTGCTCTATGGTGCTACTCAAGTGCTACTGCGGGTACTTGTATGCCTTATGTTTGCTGTTGTGCCAGCAAGTGTTGCTCATTAGTTGCTGCTGATGCAATCGTCCATCCATAAAACTCAATAAAAAAAGACCACCTTGCACACAAGAGGTCTTCATTCTAGTTCCAGGGTGTATTTGACTGCATACTGCTACCAGGATTGCTACTAAAGCGGCCACATCCCGAACCTTCACTGGCAACAGTGAAATAGTTTAGGGATTCATACTTGAATTGTCCATAGTTCAGCACGTTCACCAAGCGGCAAAGAGTTTGTCCAATCTAGGTTAATACGCCTACATAGAAGCCAATGGAGATAAACACTACACACCAGACAAACGCCCCAATGCCGGATACAAGAACGTATCTGCTCATCGCCATACGGCTCATGCCGGAGAAGCAGCACATCAGATTACGTACACCCGGGATAAAGTAACCGAGAATCACAGACCAGGACCCATATTTGAGAAACCACGTTTCCACCCTGTTGAACCGCTTGGCATTAACTCCGATCCATTTCCCATATTTGTGAAACAGAGGCCTGCCCGCTTTTCTGCCAATCGTATAACTAAGCAGCCCGCCTGTAAACGCTCCTCCAAAGCAGACAGCAATGGATACCGAATAATCCAGAACCGAGATGGAGGCGAGATAACCCACAAAGGTCATCAGCACCTCATCCGGAATCGGCATCCCAATGACGCCAAGAGCGAGTAAGCCATAAATTGCAAAATATCCGTACTGACCAATAATTTCTTTAGCAAATTCCATACGTTGACTCGCTCCTTATTTCGGTTCCACAATATCCTTCTCATGTGAGGGCAGTATTTGCTTCAAAGAAGGGAAACGGATTTGGCTAACCATGAGACCAGACAGCACAACAATAACAAGATACGCCACGCCCGTTGTAAAATAAGGACTCCAGAGTGCGAAGAAGGACATCAGCCCTCCTGCAAAAGTAATCGGCATTCCTACAAAACCGCTAATCGGTGTTTTTTGGCAGTTGTAACGAGCAAGGCGAAGCGCACCGCACACCGGGAACAATGCCGTTAATGCCATGCCCAGCATACCTACTTCAGTCATTGAATTAAGGTACAGAATGAGCACAGGAGCCGTTCCGAATGAAACGACATCAGCCAGTGAATCCAGCGCTTTGCCAAACTCCCCTTCACAATGCAGCTTGCGCGCTGCATATCCATCGAACAGATCAAAGAACATCGCTACCCATATCATTGTCACAGCCAAGGCAAACTCGCCATGAATGGCCATAATAACCGCCAGCATTCCTGAACTTAAGTTACCCAAGGTTAAAATGGATGGTAAAGACTTCATAAGATTTAACTTCCTTTCATACTAGGCTTTAGGAAATGTAATATAAAAACGTACGCCATCCGGTGTATTCTCCACGCCATACCCGCATCCGTGCAGATCCAGAATCTGCTTCGAAATCGCCAGACCCAGTCCCGTCCCCCCCATTTTACGGTTGCGTGAGCGCTCTACCCGGTAGAACCTCTCCCATATATATTGCCGTTCCTCTTCCGCAATGTGTTCACCTTTATTTTCAATCGTCACGTGTACACAGCCCTCATGCCTGCTAATCTCAATCATTATATCGGTATGTGGAATCGCGTGACGTATAGCGTTCATTAAGATATTGTAGAATACTTGCTCCAGCTTGCTTCGATCGCCTTCAATACTCTGCTCTGTCGTGGACACCAGCACCACCTCGAGCCCTTTATCCTTCAGCTGAGGCCCAAGACGCCCCGCAATGTCTTCGATCATATCATCCAGAGCAATCGCTTCCGTGTTCAGCTGAATCGCGGCGGATTCAAGCCTTACCAGATCAAGCATCTCTTCCACCATCTTTTCCATTTTGATGGCTTCGTCAGCAATAATCTCTATATAGTGCTCTCGCTTGCCCTCACTTACCCCGTCTTTCAGACCTTCCGAGTAACCTTTAATGATACTGATCGGCGTCTTGAGCTCATGAGAAGCATCGGCAAAAAACTTACGTTGACGCTGTTCAATCTGCTGCTTCAGTTCCATATCGGTACGCATCTGATCATTGGCCTGCTTCAGTTCCTCCAGCGTCTGGCCAAGTGTACTTGACAAGGCGTTCAGACTGTCGGAAAGACTGCCAATCTCATCCTTACGCCGGATAGGTGATTTCACTGTGAAGTCCAGCGTGGACATCTTTTTGGCTACATGGTTCAAAGCTAACAGCGGCTTCGTTATGAAGCGTGACAAAAGCAGTGCCAGCAATAAAATCAGGACAAATGCTCCGATACCGAAATATCCGTAAAATAACCTGGTCGCTTCATTCGCCTCCCGCATCTCCTGCAGCGAGGTCAGGGAGAAAATCAGCTGCTGCTCTGCTCCTGCACGCTGTACCGGAGCAATGGTGATCACGTTGCGAACACCGCTCCAACTGTCCATCCATTCTTCATTGAGCATCTTTCCACTGGACAACACCTTCTGATCGTCTGGAGACAATGGAAATCGGCTCTCGAGCGCCTGCACGAGCAGGCCTTGTCTCTGACTCCAGGTGGCGAGATCCGGGAGTACAACCTCCGTTAATACCCCGGTCCACTCCTGTACAGGCAGTAGTGATTCCTGAAAGCTTTCGGTTCCCCATGCGGCAGAAGCCCCATCCTGAATTTTGAAAGGATATACCATAGGCTCTGGGTCATTCTGGTCACTGGAAGGTCCCTTCACAATCAGCTTTTGCCCAAATTTCAGATGGGATCTGATCCAGCCCGCATTCTCGCTATTAATAAACAGAGACAGCGATACCTTCACACGTTTGCCGTCTTCCTGCAGCAGTGTAATATGAAAAGGGTCATTCACCAGCTTACCTGTGCTTGTCAGAATGACAAGGTGGGACTGATTTTGACGCATGAATTTGCCCGTTTCTTTGGCGAGCTGCAGATCACTCCAGCGGCTGGCCGAATACTGCTGTTCAAACCTGGAAAGCTTTTTTTTCATACTGCTAATCTTCTGATGCTGGTAAAAATCAGGGAACCAGATCAATTGAGCAAGCACCGTTGTTCCATATAATAAAAGCAGAAATCCGGCCATGACCAGAAACAGCTTCATCGTTACGCCGTTTTTCCTCATGCCTCTGCCTCAAAACGGTACCCTGTACCAATGACGGTACGAATACACTTCGCTTCATCGCCCAGTTTGCTGCGCAGCTTCTTGATGTGAGTGTCCACGACACGGGAATCACCTTCAAAGTCAAATCCCCACACCCGATTCAATATCGCCTCGCGGGATAGAACGATGCCGGCATTTCGGGCAAGATACAGAAGCAGATCATACTCTTTAGGTGCAAGCTCCACCTCAACCCCGCCGACCTCCAAACGTCTGGCCCAGGGATCAAGGGTAACCTCGCCAAAACGAATTACGCCCTGCTCTCTCCCGATGGCACCTTCGACCCGTTTCATCAGCGTTTCTGCCCGCGCTACCAGAACACGGGGACTGAACGGTTTGGTAACGTAATCGTCAACACCTAACTGGAATCCATGGATTTTATCATCATCCTCTGATCTTGCAGTCAGCATGATAATAGGTACGGTGGAAGTGGCACGAATATGACCGCATAATGTCCATCCGTCCATTTCTGGCATCAATACATCCAGTATGACCAGATCAACTTGATGCTGGGTCAGCTGTTCCAGTGCCTGCACCCCATCTTCAGCTTCAATGACATTCCATTTTTCTTTTATAAAATAATCGGCCACAATCTCTCGAATGCGGCTTTCGTCTTCTACCAGAAGCACGGTTCTGACCATGACCGACTCTCCTTCTCAATTTCTTACCTTAACATACCTGCTTCATGTGTCGTTCATGTGTCCAGAAGTGGCCATATCCATCCAGTTATACAGCGTTCAGCTTCACCATATATACGATTAATATATACCAAAAGTTACTATTTTTTATCAAAATGAGCATAAAAAAAGAAGCAGCCAACAGGCAATAAACTGTTTGTTGACCGCTCCTTAGATGAGATTTGAATTGGTTTTATCGTGATAATTAACGTTGATGCTCCAGACGATGTGCAGCATGCAGCGTAGGGCCAACGAAGCGGTTCAACGGGAATCCGCCGGCGATTGCTTTGGTTATAAAGGCTTTACCTTCACGTACAGCCTCTTTTACAGATAAGCCACGGGCCAGACCTGCCGTAATCGCAGCAGAGGTAGTGCAGCCTGCGCCGTGAGTGTACCCGGAGCCAACAACATCTGCTTCAAACCACTCGTAGCTGGTCCCGTCATAGAGCAAGTCCATCGCCTTACCCGGGTTAATCACACCACGGTCTTTGATCAGAACATGCTTCGCACCATGTGCATGAATAGTTGCTGCTGCAGCCTCCATCTGCTCTTTGGAGCGAATAGGTCCACTCTTCGCCAGTTGAGAAGCTTCGAACAGATTTGGTGTAACAAGGTCCGCACCTGGCAGCAAAAATTCAATCATCGCTTCCGTGTTCTCCGGCTGCAGCACCTCATCTGTACCTTTGCAGACCATAACCGGATCAATAACGATCTGCGGCAGGCCACTGCGGCGAATATGCTTGGCGACAAGCTCAATAATATCAACAGAACCAAGCATGCCTGTCTTCATTGCATCAAAACCAATTCCGTCCAGAACGGTACGAAGCTGAGCCTCGACTACATTCAATTCTACAGGAAAAACCTGGTGGTCCCATGTTTCAGGCTCCATCGCAACAACTGTAGTTAACACGGTCATACCGTATACTCCCAGCTCCTGGAAAGTCTTCAAATCCGCTTGAATACCTGCACCGCCGCTCGTATCTGAACCCGCGATGGTCAACGTTTTAGGAATAGTCATGGTCGTTCTAATCTCCTTCGTGTTTCAGTTGACACTATCCTATCCCTTGTACGAGCGTATGTCAATGGCATGTCAAGCCATACCCCGCATGGTTTTCTGCGGAGAATAACGAATCCCTTGAACCGGGTCTCAGCTCATGTCTTTTGTCTCCAGCCGTATCATCGAAAGTGCAGCGATCCATAATCCAATGGCTCCCAAGGTCAATGGAATCACAATAATACTATTCACCGAAAATGTAGGGCCATTGAAACCGGAGCACACAACAAACACAAGTAAAATGGATGCAACCATTGTAGCAGTTACTGAATGCTTGCGCATGCCGAAGAATAGAGGAATCAGAGCCATCGCAGAAGCAGAGAACGCGCTGATTATATATTTAACAATCATTTTCCATAATACAGCTGTACTCAGAGGTTCAGTAATGAAGTCGTACAAGTGATTGGCCGTCAGCAAAAGCACACCCATCACCGCATCCGTCAACATGATCATCGCAAAAGTAAACAGAAAAATCAGCATCAGCTTCGCAGCGATGATTTTATGCCGTTTGATCGGATACGTGAACATCACATTCATCGTTTTGTCCCGATACTCGCTAATAATCAGTTTGGATATCAGAGCTCCTGAAAATATGATAAAGACTGCACGGGCAAACGTATCAATCAGAATAAACGAATCCTCATAACTGGCAAAAGCATAATCTTCAGCCCCCAGGTCGGTCACACCAATCATAATGAGAAATAGAAGAATGCTGAGCATTGCGATACCTGAACCTGTCAAATTCCGGGCAAAGCGATGCTTGCGCCATTCCAATCGAATCAGTTTAAGCAATGTGCTCACCCTCCTTCACCAGACTCATAAAGTGTTCTTCCAAGGAGTGCGAGCGTTTGGATATCGACTCTACGGCAACACCGTGCTGCATCAGCTTACTGTTGAGATCGGACGGCATAATGCCAGAATCATAAACACGCAGCGTCTGCTCGTCTGAGAGCTTGTAATTTTTTATCTGCAGAAAATGCTCCACAACGTAAGCGGCCTTGCGAATATCTGTGGCTTGGATTTCAATATAATCCGTATGACCGCCCCGGATGCTCTCCATGGACACTTCTTCAATTAGTCTGCCGTTGCGAATGACTCCAATGGTGTCTGCAATCTGCTCCACCTCGCCAAGAATGTGGCTGGAGATTAACAGAGTCATTCGATATTCGGTGCTTAGTCGTTTGAACAGATCACGCATCTCCTTGATGCCCACGGGGTCAAGCCCGTTAATCGGTTCATCCAGAATTAAAAGTTCAGGCGTTGTGATCAGCGCCCTTGCCAGCCCAAGGCGCTGCTTCATACCGAGAGAGAAGTCTTTTACAGGCTTTTTACCTGCATCCTTCAGACCGACCATCTCCATATGTTTACCAATCATCTGTTTGTTCGGAAACCCCATATACTCACAGTGCAGGTCGAGATTCTCCCAAGCAGACAACTTGTCATAGAAAAAGGGATATTCGATAATGCTGCCCATTCGTTTCAGCACCTCGTACGAGTTCGGATTAAGCTTTTCCCCGAAAAGCTCGATCTCACCCGCTGTAGGTTTAACCAGGTTGGTTAACATCTTCATCACTGTCGTTTTGCCAGCCCCGTTCGGCCCCAGGAAGCCGTAAATCTCGCCTTGCCTGATATTCAGATTAACACTGGATACCGCCTCTGTTCCTTCATAAACCTTGGTTAAATCTATGGTCCGTGCAATATAACTCATCTGGTCATTCTCCTTTACATCCCCTGCTGGGGTGCTTATATCTGTATTGTAAAGAAAAAAGTCTGCTTTTTTATTAATCAAATCTTACAAAAACCTTAAGTTCGCTCTCTATATGTCTACAGCGCCTCCAAAGTAAAGGAAAATACAGTTCGCTCATAGGGCACGCTGTGTACATCAATACGCCCACCCATACGTTCCACCAGACGCTTCGTAATGGTCAGACCCAGGCCGCTGCCCTGATACATCCGATTGCGCGAATCCTCCAGCGTATACATCCGTTCAAAGACACGGGTGTGCTCCTTCTCGGGAATGCCCTTCCCACGGTCCCATACCTGTATGGTCACGCACTCTCCTTCACGTTTCAGTACAGATATTCCGAGCACTTTGCCGTCCGCTCCATATTTCATGGCATTGGTAATCAGATTATCGAGCACCCGATCCAGTGCTTCTTCATTGGCCCTGCCGAACACATCCTGCTCCGGGATATCCAGCTCCACATGCACCCCCAGCTTCGTAAGCAATTCGTAAAAGGACAGCATCTTCACCCGGCATAATTCACTAATGTTCACCCGCCTAAGTTCCAACTCACGGTCCCCCGATTCAAGCTTGGCGAGATCAAAAAAGGAATGCATCAAACGCAGCACCTCCTGCGCCTTGTCCTGTATCTTTTCTGTCATCACCCTCCGTTCTGCATCCGTCAGGGATGAGCTGTGCAGCAGCGTTTCACTGTACCCGAGTACAACGGTAAGCGGAGTCTTCAAATCATGCGAAATGTTGGAGAGCATATTACGCATCTCTTTCTCCTGGTTCGCGTAATTGGCCTTGGCCAGATGGGCATGTTCAAGCAGCCGGTTCATATCGTTTAACAGCCGACTCATCTCTGCATCACTATCAAATACGAGCAGACGCTCATACGTTCCTTGGTCGAGAATATCCAATACTTTTTCATGAATGTAATTCAGATGTTTACTGCGTTTACGAAGTCTCACCCCGAGCACAGCAGCGGTAATTCCAAGCACCAACAGGGTAACTGAAAGCAGCCAGATCAGCATCATACCGGCTCTGCCTCCAGCTTGTATCCAATCCCCCATAACGTCTTGATATAACGAGGCGCAGAAGGGTCGACTTCCAGCTTCTCCCGCAGACGACGCATATGTACATTAATGATATTTTCATCACCATAATAATGATCGTTCCAGACTGACGCGTAAATCTGAGCTTTGGTGAATACTTTGCCGGGATGAGTAACAAACAATTTTAAAATACCGAACTCTTTGGACGTTAACTTCACCGCTTCCCCATCACGCTGAACCTCGTACGTTTCCATATCTACCACAAGTCCGCCAAGCTTTATTCGGTGGTCTTCTACCGCTTCTTTTTCCACAGGATGACTGATATAATTGGCACGGCGAATCGCTGCTTTGATGCGGGCGGTCAGCTCGATCAGCGAGAACGGTTTGCTCAGATAATCATCAGCGCCAAAGCCGAGGCCGAGCGCCTTATCTACATCCCCGTCCTTGGCAGACAGAATGAGCACTGGCACCAGACTTCTCGCCCGAATGGTCTGCAGCACATCCATCCCGCTGCGATGCGGCAGCATCAGATCAAGTATAATCAGGTCAAACCCGGGCCCAGCCTCGGTGAACAGACGCTCTGCCTCCAGACCGTCATACGCATATGTGAGGTCGAAGCCCTCTTTTTCCAAATATGGTCCAACCATCTCACTGATCGAACGATCATCCTCTACAAGCAGCAGGCGTTGACGTGACATGAACCTTCCCTCCCGGTAGTTAACATTTCCTTCATTACCTCACAATTTGATGAACTTGGCAATCAGATGACCAAAAAACCTGACCAGGCAGGTACTTGAAGGAACGTTCAAGTATGCCCGATCAGGCTGTCGTCTCTACCCTTGAATCTGTCTAAGCCTGGGCTTTATCGCTGCGAATCCAGCACAACCCGATGGTGCCGGCCCCGGCATGAATGCTCACCACGGGAATAAACGGCATGATCTCCGTCTTCAAGCGGGGGAGCAGCTCCGTAATCTGCTGTTTGATGGTGTGAGCTTCCTCATGGTTGTTTGCATGCATGATACACACATGTTTGACCTTCTCCATGTCCTTCTTCAGCATATCGATCATACGCTCTTTCGTGCGTTTAAACGTGCGGATTTTCTCGTTCACAACCACTTTGCCCTCTTCGAACCGAAGCAGTAGATGAATCTTGAGCAGTTGGCTTATGATCAGCTGTGTCCCGGTCACACGCCCGCTGCGGTGAAGATTTTGAAGACTTGCAGGGATCAGATAAAAAGCCATGTTATCAATCATCTGTTCAATACGGGATTTGATCTCGCCCGCTGAACAGCCCTGCTTCTGCCATTCCAGCCCTTGCATAATCATCTCGCGAAGAGGATAGGCTCCTGCTCTTGAATCAATTGCGGTCACCTTCACGTCTGCCATTTCTGCAGCCTGCATCGAGGTATGGAGTGTTCCGCTAAGTGCAGTGGAGCAATGAATCGTAATGATCTCATCGTATCGGCCTTTAAGCGACTCATACAGTTCTATAAACTCGCCAATTGGCGGCTGCGAGCTGCTCGCGCGCGAAGAAACCTCCAGTTTCTCATAGAACGTATCCGGCGAGATGTCTTCGGTTTCCCGGTAACATTCCTCGCCAAATACGATGCGCAGCGGCACGATGTAGATATGATTTTGCTCCGCAAACGCGGAATCCAGTGTACTGGTGCTGTCGGTGACCCATGCAATTTTCTTCATGACATCCTTCTCTCTTGCCGGATTGTTCGTGCTGGTATTCTACACGTCAGGCACATGCCCGGCGGTTATTTTAAATTTGAATAAACGCAATTGTAAACGCTTGCGACTATACCTCTTCATTATAAAGCCAATCCTTCCGCTCTGTCTTGTGGCGCATTCATGAACAATCCCTTTGATTCCAATATTCGCTAAAAAAATGTATTGCATGTGAAGGAATATATTGGTATGCTGTTGTCCTTCTCTCTTTTTCGCCTTGACTGAAGTGAACGGGTCCGCCGTTCAATCCACTTATCGGAGGTGTTATATGCTTTATTTTACGTTGGCTTCCAAGGCCTACGCCCGAAACCTGCAATATCGCGGGGCACACATGGTACATAACCTGGCAAGCGCCATGTTTGGGTACATGTACGCTTGTCTCTGGATCGGCATCGGGGCCGACCATCAGCTCGGAGAATACGGGGTACAGGGAATGATCAGCTACATTGCGTTCACGCAATCGTCACTCTGGATCTCAGGCTTCCTGACCAACGGACTAGGTATTCCGCTCAGTGTCAGGACGGGGCAGATTGCACTGGACCTCATGCGTCCGGTACATCTTTTCAGCCATTTAATGGCACGGGAATGGGGGCAGATCGCCTACCAGTTCGTGTACAAAAGCCTTCCCATCTACCTTCTCTACTCCATCGTTTTTTCCCTAAAATGGCCTTCGGAGACCTGGACATTCGCATATGCCGCACTTGCCCTTGCCGGCGCAGCATACTTGTCCATCTGTATGAATTACATTATCGGTGTCACATCCATGTGGACTACGGAGTCATCCTGGTTACACTGGGCTAATCATGCCCTGATGAACCTGATGGCCGGTTTCTTCATCCCGCTGGAATGGCTGCCGAAGTGGCTGGAGCAATTGGCCTGGCTGTCTCCTTATCCGTTTCTGCTCTACGTTCCTACGCGAATTTACCTGGGCTTTGAAGATGGCTCCTTACTCTGGGGAACCTTGCTTTGGTGTGTGTTTATGACACTGCTCTGCCTGGGCATCACCCAAGTGTTACGTCGTAAAGTGGAGGTGCAAGGCGGATGAAGCCAATATCCTGGTTCCATTTATATAAAATACTCATTCGCACAAGCATCCGCAGCCGGATGCAGTACAAATTCAATTTTGTGCTGGGAGCTATCCTTGCCGCACTCATTCAAATTTCCGAGTTTCTGATGGTTGCACTGGTGCTGCACAAATTCGGTGCGATCAAGGGCTGGTCGTTATATGAGATCGGTTATCTCTTCGCCATTATGACTTTATCCAAAACGCTGTACCGAACATTCGGCAACGAGGTGCATCATCTGGAAAAATATCTGGTTGGCGGTGAACTGGATCAATTGCTGACACGGCCCATGCCCGTGCTGCTCGCACTACTGCCGCAAAATTTCCGCCTGATGGTTGGTGAAGTGCTTCAGGGCGGATTTATTCTCTGCTGGTCGCTGTCAGGAATGATGAACAGCGGGCAGATCGGCTGGACGGTCATTCCGCTCTCTCTGCTTGTCATCGTAACCGGGGCGATCATTCTCTTTTCCATCGGACTCGCTACAGCAACTCTCGGTTTCTGGACAACACGCATCGAGGAGCTGCAGGTCATTACAGAGGACGCCGCCCGTACAGCGGCTCAATACCCCCTCACACTTTATCCCAAATGGATGTCAAGCCTGCTGCTGACCGTCATTCCCGTGGGATTCGTGAACTACGTTCCGGCCCTCTACCTGCTGCGCGGTGAAGGTGGCGTGTGGGTACTGGCTCTTATTGCTGCAATAGCCCTGTTATGTTTGGCCGCAAGTTTACGTTTCTGGGCCTTCGGCATGACCAAATATCAAAGTACAGGCAGTTAGAGAAGTTAATAAAGGAGTCAAAACACACATGAATATGATTACGGCACGCCATCTGCAAAAAGAGTTCAAAACCCCTGTCGTGCGGGAAGGACGCTTCTCAGGGGTGCGCACCTTGTTTTCACGCCAGTATGTAACCAAAGAAGCGGTACGAGATATCAGCTTTGATATCCGGCAAGGTGAATTTGTCGGTTACATCGGGCCGAATGGGGCTGGTAAATCAACCACGATCAAAATGCTGACAGGCATTCTTCACCCCACTGCGGGTGAGGTGCGGCTGGGCGGCATGAATCCACATGAGGAACGGCGCAGGACAGTGCGAAAGCTCGGGGTCGTTTTTGGACAGCGCAGCCAGCTCTGGTGGGACTTACCCGTGAAGGATTCGTATGATATTTTGGCAGAAATGTACGGCGTAAGTGCTGAGGTCAAAAGAAAACGGCTGTCCCAGTTCGCTGAACTGCTGGACCTCGAATCGTTCTGGGCTACCCCCGTTCGCAAGCTCTCCCTTGGGCAGCGTATGCGAGCGGATCTGGCAGCGTCCATGCTGCATGATCCGGAGCTGCTTTTCCTTGACGAACCCACGATTGGGCTGGATGTAAACGCCAAGCGGAACATTCGCCAGTTTCTGCGCACATTAAATGAAGAGTTTGGCAAAACCATTCTGCTCACCACCCACGATATGGATGATATCGAACAGTTATGCAGCCGCGTTATGGTCATCAACCATGGGCAGCTGACCTATGACGGTACGATCTCCTCCCTGCGGGATACCATCGGCCTGCCTACCATGATTCGTGTTGCCTTCCGTGGACAGGTTCAGCTGCCCAACACGCTGCCTTCTGCCATTCAGGTTACAAGCATGCACGATCAGGTGCTGACTGCACTGGTGAATCGGAAGGAGTGGCGTACGATGGACATTCTGAAGGAGCTGGAGCAGTGGGGAGAGATTGACGATATCGAAATGAAGGAACCAGACTTTGAGGATGTGATTCACAACGTATATTGAATATGGATTGGCCTATTTTAAGATGAAACGGGTGACCAGGCTGTTCGAATGCCGTTACAGGAAAGAGGGACATGACGTACTGTAGTAACGGAGGTGAGGGTCATGCTTGTGACCAGACATGTTCTTGCTGCTTCGAGTCCCTATGCTGCGCCCTATTACATCGTACGCGGAACGAACCCCGGACCTGTCATGATGATTACTTCCGGGGTTCATGGCAATGAAACGGCGAGCATGGCCGCTGCGCAGAAGCTTGCTGATGATTGTATAGCAGGGCGCTATGTGATTCATCGCGGAACTTTAATTATTGTACCCAGAGTCAACCAGCAGGCGTATGCGAGAGAAATAAGAGGCAAGCCCGACCTGAATCGTACGTTTCCCCGCCGTAAATCCGGTAAAGCCAAGCATCCACTGGCTGCCGCCGTGTTCCGGCTTGCGCGTGCGCATCAGCCCGACTGGTGGCTTGATCTGCATGAAGCCAACGGCCTCTCACAGCTCAGTCCACGCGTGCTTGGACAAACGCTGATCACCAATCCGGGCAGCTCCAGTGTGGCGATTTGCCGAAAAATCATTGAACGTATGAACCGATCCATCCCGGTTCACAAGCATCATTTTAATCTGAAGCGGCATGAGCTGCCGGGTTCCGCCCGTACAGCCGCTGCAAGGTTGCTGTCTGCGAAGTCTGTCACCGTTGAAACGTGCTGGAGCCTGAAACGCGCTGTACGCATCCGGTATCAGACGGAGATTGTGCATCATTTTCTGCGTGAAGCGGGTATGTCATGAATGAACTATATAAGTTGAACTAAGGATTTTACACAGTCCACTCCGATGACAGAATAACCTTCCAATCGCTGTTATCCCCAGATTTTTTTGATTTCCTTTTAACAAAGGTTAAAATCCGGTGATAAAGGCGACCGCTCCGCTTTTTCAGGTCTTTTCTGTCCTCTCCGTTAATGTGTAAAAAATAGTTCAACTTATATATCTTAACTTTGATAGAAGTAAAATTAAAAGACATCACTGAGGTAACAATTATAATCATGTCTGCTATCTCAGTGAAATACAGCAATTTTCTTAGAAAGTATACCGATCTGTCTTCCAGTACCAGAATTTTGACCCTTGAGAGATTAAGAATCGTTCTAGCCATGTTTTGAAATTTGAATTAAAAGGGCCTGAGCATTCCACAGGATTCATGCTTTCACAAAGCAATAAATATTCTTCGTCGCCAGATTGCCAACGTTCCAGATCAATGATAATTCGGTCATCAAGAATATTGGCAACGACAATTCTGCGAGCAGTCGGTTCGTTATAGTGAAAGACGTCTTCAACAGAGTATAAAAAGTTTTCTCCCCCATACTCAGGATGTTCAAACAATGAGGCTCCGTTACATACCAGCAAAAAATCTATGTAGTCTGGAGGTAACGGGACAGAAAAGAAATGTGAAAGAACGTCCATTTTCTCCTGCGATGCCCCAGGCTTTAGCCTATTTACGGCAGTCATTTTCCCAGCAGAAGTGAGTATTACAATCCGTCCATCATTTTGATCGGACCAATCTTTAAACTCTTTGAATAACTCCATTCATACGACCCCTTATTAGTCAACTTCTACAAATGTAATATAAGGCTAGCTTATCACATTAATATCCCACGAACCAAGGACTTACAATAGACTCATGAACTCTTGCGGGAATTGGTATGATATTGTCAAAAGCATTAGTGCCACCAAGGTTACGAGGTCTTACATGATGAGTATGTGTCACATTTCCAGACCAATTCTATCCATTGTTCGGATATAATTCACTGTATTTCTTTATATATTCATATCTATCATTAGAATCCCACTTCACAGATGTAGTTCTTGCCCAGTCCGGTCTGGCAGGTTCTGCCATGACCTTGTTGGAGTATGGATCATAATGATAAGGATAAACGGTTGCATGCTTATTCGTCAGAATTTGTCTTGTTTGAGAACTGTCTGTGCCCATGCTAACTCCTAGAGCATTTTTAATATTTATCTTAACCTCACCAAAATAATAGCCTGTACCACTTATTTTTTTGTTACAATTAACGGTTTTTCCTTCTTTTACGTTCAATACCCCTTGGATGATAGTAGAGCACCCTCCAACACTAGTACCTGTGGTTCCACGCTGGATACCTTTAAAGAGTGTGTAGTTAACGTCAATTCGATAATGAAAAAAATTATGCTTATATTAACTGTCATGTGTAGCTTTGCACTTATCTCCTTTACAGGTACAAGCACAACAACGACTTACACCACATATAACCACGGCTCCGGATATTAATGATTTTTAGAGACGCGAATGAAAAACCACCTCCACAAGAGCACATCCGAGAATCGACATCGGGGTTCACTTGCAAGGTGGTTTTATTATTTCATCATGGATTCCAGTATGTTCTTGCCTACAGGCTCCAGGAACGTGAGCGGATACAGATCTTTTTTCGTGAAAAACTTGTAAATTGCATCGAGGTACTCATCCACACGAGCGGCTGATCCAAAACAGTAATTGGATAATAATACAACACCTACGCCCTGCTCCTTGTTTATAGCTAAATAGCTGGTAAAACCAAAAGTGCCGCCGTTATGCCACAGAATAGCCTGATCTAACGCCGTATCTTCTTGCCACCCAAGATAGAGGTCTGAATCTCCGATCTTTACAGGCACATGACTTTGTTGCATGGCAGAGGCTAGAGGATGATCTTCTTTGAGATTGGCTTGTACAAATAAACTCATATCGTAAACAGATGACTTGATTGCTCCCGCTCCATCGTGTACTCCACCCAGATCCCAGTGAGGCATGACTTTACCGGTTGACGTATGTCCGTTTACCAGTCGGCTGTTCTGTTCTGTATTCAGTACAGCTGCAGTCTCCATCATGTTTAATGGATTTGTAATATATTTTTTCAGCAGAGCGTCATATGTACTGTCTGTCACTTTGCATAGAATGTAGCCCAGTAAGCCCATGCCTGTATTTGAATACTCAAAGGAACCGATCTGATCTGTGTAGTCCGCATCAGCTAAAAAGGCAAGCAAATCTTGCTCTGTATAGTCTACATACGGATTGTATCTATTTTTTTTCGAGGACAGGTTTGGTGCTAATCTGGGTAATCCAGAGGTGTGCGTAGCCAGATGTTTGAGCGTAATTTTCTTTAAATAATCGTTCTTGCCCTGGTGTATGTACTTGCTGACTGTGTCATCGATGGAAAGTCGTTGTTGATGCTGCAATTCTAGTAGAAGCATACTTGTGAATAATTTGGTCAGAGAGCCGATTTCAAACAACCTGTGCTCAGGAGCAGCTCCACCTGCTTTAGGAGGATTGCCGAATGAATGATATTCGATATCTCCTTTAGTAACCATGCCAATCTCAAGATGAAGATGTTTTTTTCCTTTGATGTAATCAGAAACAAAATCTTGTATATCCCTCATGAACTATAGTGCTCCTCTCCGGTGTACATCGATTACTCCATATTAAGTTCACGCTAACCAACCTATGATGAAAAATGAAACGCTATGTTCGTTATATTCGTTATATTCGTTTCTCCTTCACCATTTCCTGCTCGTTACATAAGGCTTGTCCGCTCTCTAGAGTAAAAGGCTGGGCAAAACCCAGCCCCTCCTCATCAAACCGTACGTGAGGTTTTCCCTCATACGGCTTTCCGATGTTCGTCATTCATGAGCATGCAA
>NZ_BMFU01000011.1 GCF_014639235.1 Paenibacillus silvae
GTACAGATTTCGCCATACGCAAGTATCCTAGCTACGCAGGGGCTTGGCCCCTCCTGCGACCGGACTTTCACCGGCTAGAAGATGCGTGCTTAGCTGGGCACGCTGCAAATGAAAAAAGAGATCTGTGTCAGATCTCCCTAATTCAATTTTATCACAAAGGCGAAAAAACTATCAGTCTTGTTTTAACAGTAATTACCTATATGATAAAAGATATAAATTAGGAATACTGGAGGATGAATCATTGCGAACTATAGAAAGCGAAATTCATGATTACTTTACATCTTTGGAAAAGAACGAAGAGTTTAGTGGCAGTGTGTTGATCTCTAAGGATGAGAAAGTATGGTTTAATCGTGCATATAACTTTGCCAATCGAGAGCACCAAGTCAAAAATACACCTGAGACCAAGTTCAGAATTGGGTCGATAACCAAGCAATTCACAGCAATGGCTATCATGATACTTCAGGAGCATGGTGAACTAGACGTAGCAGATCATGTCTCAAAATTTATACCCTCCTACAAATACGGTGATCACATTAAACTGCATCACTTATTAACACATTCATCAGGTATCCCTAATATTACACAACTCCCTGATATTAAGAGATTAATGAAGCAACCAACTACCACTGAACAAACCGTTCGTTTAATAATGGACTTGAAACCTGAGTTTGTTCCAAATTCTAAATTCCAATATAGTAATTCAGGTTACATTTTGTTGGCTTATATTATAGAAAAAACTACAGGACTTACTTATGAAGAATTTTCAAGTAACCAAATCTTTTCACCACTGGGTATGAAGAATTCAGGCTGTGATAACCATAAAGCAATAATATCTAACAGGGCGCAGGGTTATGAATATGATAATGGCATTGTTAATGCAGAGTATATTGATATGAGTTTTCCAATGGGTGGTGGAAATCTTTATTCTACAACTGAAGATCTATTCAAATGGGACCAGTCATTGTACACAGAGAGATTAGTTACAAGGGAAAGCCTTGAAACCATATTCACTCCCCATTGCTTTGGATATGGTTATGGTTGGTTTATAGATGGAAATCAGGATCGGAGAAAATTGTTCCACGGCGGCGGAATTGTCGGTTTCAAAAATGAGATCACCCGTTATGTAGATGACAGGATTACAATCATCCTTTTAAACAATTTATCAACGACAAATATAGAAGAGATTAGAAATAATCTAACAACAATTCTTTTCCAAAAGCACTAGTTCACTACACCATATACTGAGGAGAGTATATGTTAGTGTGAATAATGACATGACCGTATGGGACTATATATAATTTATTTACATAGTATAAAAATATAGCCTGAATTCAAGAGAATTCAGGCTGACTGGTTTTACAAACAGATAACTGTGGCTTTAAGATACTAAACCTTAACCAACATTACCACCCTGTCCACATGCATCGCATATGGGAAACGATCCTAGTGTCAGGGATTCTGTTACAATAAGTTCCTCATTCTCTTTTCTTTCAATTTCTCCCTCGTCCCCCTTACTTCTTATTCGAATCAGAGCGCTGCGGATTGGCCTTGCCAAAGATATGATACGGGGTTATCCCCTTTGCAAATAGGCTATCGATCAGTCCGACCAATTCTTCTGACGATAGATCTTTGCCGTTGCGTATCCAAAGACGAAACATAGATATTAATGTTGATATGTAAAACTCAATGATATATGGTGCTAAAGCATCGTTTGTTGGAAAATCCACAATCAATCGCTCAAATGGAATTTCTCTTTTCAGACGTTCAATAAAATGAACTGAACCATAGTCGCCCAAGAGTGCTTTCAGAACTAAAATGTCCTCTGCACTTTCCAAGCATTGAAGTGCATCTTGGAAAGTATGCGTAGAAAACTCTCTGCCTGCCATTTCCTCGTTAATGGAGTTCAAGATACGCTCTTCAACATAGTCCAACAACTCATAGATATCCGTGAAGTATTGATAAAATGTACTGCGATTATATCCTGATTGCTTGGCAATCTCTTGAATGGATATTTTTTCGATGGGTTTTCGGCTGTATAAATCGCAGAATGCATTTACAAATGTCTGCCTTGTTTTGTCCGTCATTTCAGGTTGCTTATGCATGATTCCCCTCCATTTTCTGTTCAATCCGTCCAACCCATCATACGACAGATATAAAAAATCTGATGGTTGATGAGTGTGTAGTCAATCCATACAATAACATTATACAACACGTTGTTGGATCATCAACAAGGACTGAAATACATTTTTAGGAGGTAATATGAGAATTTTATTCTTAGGTAGAGGTGTCATATCGACCCAATATGCTTGGGCTTTTGAAAAGGCAGGACATACAGTAGAGTTTTACGTCAGAAAAGGGAGAAAAGAAACCTTTGGAAGCCATATAGAGCTTGAAATGTGGGATGCACGAAGAGGAAAACAGCTCATACAAGAAAGCTGGAACGTCAAACTGCATGAGGAAATTAGCCCAAATTATGATCTCATTATTGTGAGTGTCAACACGGAACAACTTCCAAAAGCAGCACAATTGCTATCGACCGTTGCTGGAAACACTCCTGTCCTCATATTCAATAACATTTGGTTAGATTTGAAATCATCGATCTCACCCTTGTCTATGAACAATGTGGTCTTTGGGTTCCCAGGAGCCGGCGGCGGTATTGCCGACAATAGGCTTAGAGGCGGCTTTTTGAAAATACTTTTTCTTGAAAAACCACGGGCAGGCACTGAACATATTAACAACAAGGTGAAGGAACTATTTGAAAGTGCCCATTTTAAAATTAATTGGATCAAGGATATGCAAAACTGGCTATGGAATCACTTTGCCATGAACGCGGCGATGGAAACCGAAGTGTTAAAAGTGGGAAGCTTTCCAGCAATCTTGAATCATCGTGACTCATTCGCAAATGTTGGGAAAAATATGAGGGAAATTGTGCCTGTACTTAAAGCAAGAGGTGCAAAGATTGATATGATTTCTCTCCTGCTTACCAAGACTCCACCTGCACTTCTCGGCACGCTTTTTAACAAGGTTATTTTGGCAAAGGGCAGCATACCACGGCTTATCATTGAATACAACAATAGCAAACCAAATTTTGCGGTACTTGAAGTTGTGAGAGAAGCCAAAAAGTTAGGCATACCTTTACCGCGTCTTACTAAGGCACTTGAAAACATTGAACAACAGTAAAGCTATTGAAAGCAAAACACGAGACCCTTACCAATATCGCCACCGCTTCTACATGACTAGTGTGCTGTAACAAAATCAAAACAAAAAAAACGGCATCTCTGCCGTTTTTGTTTAAAGTGTTGATGCAGACAGCGGCGGCGGCTTCCCTTATATAGAAGCCTTTAACATTAAAAATAATTGATTATGAAAATGTACTTCATTCGTATATATTTTTGTAAATAAACCAATGCACTTGTCTATGCTTTCCCCAGTGAACTTTTGGGACATGATGGCTTTATTCGAATAGATCCTTACTGTCTTCCAGTCACGAATAATTTGGTCCAATAACGGGTCAAGCGTATGTTTTGCATTGATTTGATCAATGTTGTACTTATAGAGCGTATTTAACCTGTATTTCTCAGAACATTTTCTATAAATCGTACTGCTCAGTGTCTCAATAATCGTTTCATTTTGTATAATGAGCTCGTAATTTTCTGCGAGCGACAGTATATTATTCAAACTGTCCGTTATTTCATTTTGATACCTGCACATATTTTCTACGAATGTATGGATGGTTGTGTGTGCTGACTTCTTATTGTTCAAGATCTCATGATTACCGGGGGGCACTAGCGCATATTCCCAAAAGTAGTCTGGCATCTTTACGTGTTCCGAAGTCATGCATGACGATTTGAATTCTGAAAATGGCAGAGAATATTGTCTGTATTCTGTAATATCATCAACCGTATATATTTCCTCGTTCGTAAGATTGAAGCCATAGACAAAAACAGGGTGCAGTCCATGCTTTTTGTTATAGTAAAAGTCTCTCCCACGTTGATAAAATAAATCAATGAATATGGAAATCGGATGACCACTAGAAATAGAGTTTATGATCTCATCTTGTAACGTATCTAGTGCAGGGGATTTTTTACGAATAGAGATCCCCATTTCCTCAAGGATCCGATCTCCCTCCTCAAGATCCAGCACCTCTAACTTGAAATATCCTCTTGTTTGTATTTTTTGTTTATCAAATCTATAAATAGTAATGACATTATTCAAAATCGGCAGTTCATCTTTTTTAAAATATCTGGCAAGCGTTAATAACAAATTGTAGCCGCAATTAAAATAAGGAAAATTATGATGAGGAAACATTTTTGTCATGCCGTCGAAGGGCTGAAAGGTGTCCAGGGAAACAATTTCTTCCATACAATAGTTCTCCTAACCTAAAATTATTGTTGATATTACGGCTATATTACCTCTTAACAAGGTTCATCATACGGTATTGCCGCGTTCCAGCCTTCATCTCTTCATATTTCTTCGAGCCGGGCAATGCGATGAAATCATGAATATCTCCAATATTCGTGCTCGCTTTGGCGTTGCTCGCAATGCCTTGTGTGCCAGTACGCTGCTTCGCACTCTCATCACATGATAAAAGAACATTCGAAGTCACATCCTGATTACGGATTACAGACAGGCCTGTTTCCTCTAACAGCCTGACGTTCTGCGCTACCTCATCTCCCTGCATCAGCTCCGTATACAGAAATACGCCGCCAGCTCTCATGATCCGGTACACCTCTTCATAGAAGCGTGATCGGTTCGGATAGGCATGCGCGGATTCTATATTTAACACCACATCGAAGCTCTCGTCTGCAAACGGTATATTCTCCGCATCGCCGACGAGATACAAAGATTCATCTCCTCGGGATTTGGCATTGCAATAGGCAATATTCGCCGGGCAGATGTCGAGACCGACAATAGACAGCGGCTTAAAATATTTAGACAGAGCTGCTATGTTCCCTCCCCTGCCGCATCCGATGTCGATCACCTGCCGCTCCCGAATCGCCGTCCTGCCCACTGTCTCAAGCAGCAGCTTGACTGAGTTTCTATTCCATGCATCGCCCGGCTCGATCACCGCATGTTGCTCACTCCCGTCCGGGACGTAACCATAATTTAAGAAGGTGGCGAATCGGCCTATACCGGACAGCCCAAGGGAGTGCGAAATCTCGCTATAATCCCGAATTTCAGCCTCTTTCCGGTTCCAATCGGAAGGGTGGGCAACCTGCTCACGCTGGTCGAGCATCGATACATAACGATCATCAATCGGATATACCGCATCGCAGCTGCAGCATTGCAGCAACGCCTCCGACTGGACCAGCACACCCTTGCAGCTGGAGCATACCAACCTTGCATGCAGATGCTGTAGCATGACGATCACCCAGCCGATATATGCATTTGATTCAATGCGTACACATTGTAGTAATTGGGGATGTTCAAGTCTTCGTAGTAATCGATCAAGACATGGAAGCCGTTGGAGCGGAAGATGTTCTCGAGCCTGCTGATCTGTTCTCCGTCCAGTCCGTGTACCTCCATTACAATTTGCCTGATTTTGCCCCAATCCTCCGGCTCTATGCCTTCCAGAACCTCAAATTCACTTTTTTCCACGTCGATTTTGAGCAGATCAATGGGGTTCAGATCGTAATAACGGATCATTTCAGAGATCGTAGTTAGCTTGCATCGATGGATTTGTTCATTCAGAAGCTTCGGGGACATAAGTTGATCCACAAACCGGTTTAGCATGCGCGGGTCATCGAAATGATCCCGGTAATGGTTGATTAACCCGTATCGGAGATCCAGATCGTGGTTATCCCGGTATTTGATCTGGACAGAATCCGTGGACATCGTAGGGAAATAGGCAAACTCTGCTTCCTTAATCTCATTGGAAAGCCCGACGTTAACCGTTGTTACGCGAGGCAGCGAGCTCGTATTCATCTTCAAGAGCTCAAACGTCGGAGGCAGAGGCTCAAAGGAATATACCCTGCAGTTGCTCTTGCTGCTGACATACAGGGTGAACATGCCGATATTAGCCCCAACGTCCATGACCGTGCCATGATCCGGGAGCGTAATCCCGTGCTTGAAATACATCTCCTTCTGGAAAATCTCGTTGTAGAGGAACTCGGTCTCTCCTTCGTTGTTTTGATAGATTTCGATCCCGTTGTGTAGTCGCTTCTTGGCAGTATCCTCTGTCCGCGGCGAAAAGCTCTTGTACTCCATCCTGCTCATGCACTTCACCCTCTCAACCATTTGTTAGTGGCATTTCTCTAACTGCTGGCGCTCTCGTAGTGCCTGACGGCCAGCTTCCAGAACAGCCTGACCATTAGAAGCGATATCACAGGAGCTGCAAAAATCCATACCCCAAGGAAGAAGTCCAAGCGGTCGATCAAATAAACCGACGGCATGTTGGTGATAAACAAGATAGGCACGACATACAGTCCTATTCTCTGCAGCCATTTGGGGTATATGTACATCGGCATATTGTTCAAATCCCAACATTTGTCCAGTATGTCGAAGATCGAACCGGACTTCACCGTCCAGAAAGCAAGAATTTGCGGAAGCAGAAGCACCGAGTACATCACGATCGTGCTGCTCAAGATCACGCCGATATATCCGGCCAAGTGCATAAAGCTTGGCTCGATGCCAAGCCGCCGCCAAGCCAGGACGATCATCGTGATCCCGGCGATCAGGTTCGGAATTGGAAACGCGTAGTTAACGTTCCGGAATGAAATCATGAACTGCAGCGATAGCGGCTTCGTCATATACAAGTCCAGCGTTCCGTTGCGGATATGGCCGGCGAATCTATAAAAGTTATCCATAAACAATCCTGTATAGATTGCGATCATAATCGTATAGGTCCCGGTGAAGATCATCATCTGGTCGGGAGAAATGCCATTAATTTCAATCCCCAGCCGAAAAACGAAGATGACATAGATCAGCTTGGTAAACAGAAATACGGTCTCCATGATCAAACCGGAGTAGAAATTCGCTTTGTATTCCATATAACCGACCAAACTGTTCTTTGCGAAAATAAAAAACATACGTACATGCTTCCGAATCTCACTCAAGCTGATACTCACAGACCTAACCTCCAACGGCTACATATTTCTTCATCCCGGAATCCCAAGCCAATTTAGAAATGACCAAAAGTACCACTACCCAAACCGCCTGTACCAGGAGCCCGCTCACGATCTCATGAACCTCCAAGCTCCCGAGGATGATCTTAACCGGGAAGAATACGACATACTGGAACGGTAAATAGCTGGAGATTGTGGCAAACGTATCTCCGAAAATATTAAGCGGAAAGATGGCGCCGCTGAGCAGATAGACGCCTTGGTTGAACGCGATATACACGCCCCAAACCTCAGTAATGATGAACGCGAGCGCACTAATCGAATAAAAAAGCAGGAAGTTGATGAGCATTCCGAACAAAATACTGACCAGGAACATAACGATCTGCCCCACTCTGAGCGGAAACCCCCAGATCTGAGTAAACACGGTCATCAGTATGACGAATAAGACAAGCACGACCCCGGTCTGAACCGTTTTCTCACCGAAGAAATTGCATATCCGATAGCTGAAATAATGAATGGGCTGAGCGATAAACTTGCTTAGCCCGCCCGTCTTGATATCATTCGCGATCTCCCCTTCGAAGCCGGCAGAAACCAGCTTGGAGACGACACCGGACAACACGGAATAAATGATGATCTGTGAATACGTATAACCGTTAATAATCTCTTGCGGCGAGCTGCGGAACACAGCTGTCCAGAGGAAGCATTGGACGAGTATGATAAAACCGCCGCTGATAATGCCCATCAGGAAATCGGTCCGGTACTCCATCGCATTCTGAAGCGCAAGGATGTAAGTCCTTTTATACTTCTGCAAGGCTTTCATGTCTGGACCCCATCTTTCTGATATAAGCTTTCGATGCCTCTCTCGACAGGTACATCTTCAACTGTGAAATCAAGGATCGGGAACCGATCCAGTATCATTTTGGAAAGCCGCTGGAGGTCATGCTTATCAATTTCCATGACGGCATTCATGCCGTCATGTTGAGTAATCGTGCCATAGTCGCTTAACGCTTGCCTCGGCACTTCATCCGTAAATTGCAGCTTGATAATCTTTTTGGCATGCAGCAACTCGTTCACACGCCGAAGATCGCCGTCGTATACGATCTTCCCCTGATTGATGATGATCGCTCGCTTGCATAGATCCTCAATATCCGCCATGTAGTGGCTTGTCAGAATGACCGTTGCCTTCGTCTGCTCGTTATAATCCTTCAGAAACTCCCGAATGCGCTTCTGCGAAATCAGATCAAGTCCGATTGTAGGCTCATCCAGGAAAATCACCTTGGGCCGGTGGATGAGCGACGCAATAAGCTCCATCTTCATCCGTTCCCCCAGCGAGAGTCTCCGCACCTGAATATTGAGCAGGTCTTTAACGTCAAGCATCTCCGTAAGCTCATCCAGGACAAGGTTGTAGGGCTTATCCTCGATCTCATAGATGCATTTGTTCAGGTACAACGATTCGTTCGCCGGTAAATCCCACCACAACTGCGATTTCTGTCCCATCACGATCGAGAACTGCATCTTGAATTCTTTTTTTCGCTCCCAAGGGACATAGCCTAATACCGTCGCTTGCCCGCTTGTCGGATACAAGATGCCGGACAGCATTTTAAGCGTAGTCGTTTTGCCGGAACCGTTCGGGCCTAAAAATCCGACCATCTCACCCTGCTCGATTACAAGGGATATTTCGCTAACCGCTTCTTTGATTAGTGATTTCCGCTTCACTAAATTTTTGAGCGATTTTTTGAGCCCCAGTTCTTTCTCGTAATACTTGAAGCTTTTGGATAATCCCTCCAGGTGGATAATGCTCACTTGCGCACCTCATTTATGTGAATTTAGAATCGTTATACACCGTGCAAATGCAAGACACTGCACTTGGAACAAGCAGGTGTCAGTCGTTCGTCCATCATTTCCCTTATCCTTCTGTAGGTCATGCTATGCCATAATTCCTGTACGGACGCTTCATGTAAGTTGCCGATCTCGAACTCCTTGAAAAATTTGCACGCAACAATCGTTCCATCAGGCGTAATATCCATCCGATTCGAGAGAGCCAGGCACTTCTTGTTCATCGTGCCTTTCCCCCTCACCTCTTTGCCAAGAACGAAATCTTCGATCTGGTCATGATCCAGATTCGGCTGGTAGCGTAAACGCATTTTCCAGACCCGATTATTCACCCGGTCCAACTCGCTCATCAATGCAGGGATACGCTCTGGATCGAGTTTGTAGTTAAAGGCGTGCCAGCTTCGTTCGCCCTTGTGCCCGCTCGCCGGAAGGAAGTCGAACTTCTGGTCAAAGTAATCGTCCATTCCCTGCGTGCATTCGTCCGAGATGTACCATGGGAAGCAGACCATGACCATGTCTACACCGACGCCCTCCAGAAAGTCCAGCAGATCGTAAACCTTGTCGGTCATAGCATCGTTCACGACGGTATGGATCGTAATTTTGCCCCTGAACCGGTTTTCCTTGCGCAGCTCGATCAGCTTCCGGATCGCATCTATCGCCTTGTTAAATACCCCTTTGCCGCGAAGCGCATCATTCTCTTCTTCGAAGCCATCAAGCGCAATGAGCAGCTCCAGGTTGTCGGAGATTCTCAGCAAGGCGTCCAGCTTTCGCTCGATCAGCACCGCGTTCGTGCAGATCGTCGTCTCGCGAGGATGGGCTTCAAGCAGATCGGCCAAACGGTCGAAATGGCTGTATACGAGAGGCTCGCCGCCCCAGATATAGAGTCTTGACTTGGCTGGTTCCGTCTCAAGAATTAGCTTCTCCAGCAGCCCGTAGTCGAGCTGTTCGCGCTGCTGCTCCGGTGTCATGAAGTGATGGTAGCCGGTGTCGTTCCATTGATAGCAATGCTTGCAGCGCAAGTTGCATTGGTTTGTCAGTTTAATCCCGACAGACTCTGGCAACGGTGTCGCGTAACCCGCTATTTTCTCCATGTTCCGCTTGGTTTCCACCGTATTCTTGATCGTACGCTTCAATATTTGCAGATCCTTTGCGGAATGCTTAATCTCAGATTTCGGATTCATATCAACACACCCTTCTTAAACGTAATAGGTCATTCACATGAATCAGTAGATATAATACCTTGAACAAGCCGTACAAATCGGAAGCATATTTTTTTTCATATACGCGCGATACTCTTTGTAATTGTCACTGCGCCAGATATCCAGCAGATTATCTTCGTTCACGTTGCCAAAGGTCAAATCATAGAAGGCATGGCAGGGCGAAACGTCACCCCTTGCCGTAATCTCCGCATAAGTCCATGGTAGGGAGCAGCGTTTTCGTTTATCCGCCATCTGATGGAATTGTCCCGAGAAATAGTTGTGCAAGTTCTGTTCATCTATCGTCTTCGGATAGGTAATCACATCGATACGGTTTTTCAAGCAATAGTCTTTAACATTATTGAGCTGTCTCGTCAATTCTGGAATATCGATCTGGCTGAACGAACCGATGTCTTTCCAGACCATCCCCTTGGCATACGGAGCTTCATGCACGCCGAATTCCTCGCTAAGAACCTCCACATATTGGGCATACTGCTCTTCCGTGGCATAGAGCTGCACCTCCATGCTGATATGGTCCAACATCGACAAGTCGATATGCTTAAAGAAAAATTCCTCAACGTACATATAGTTCAAGGGCGTAATGATATACGATACACCCATCTTCGGAAATTGCTTGCCTTTGCTTTGCCGGAGCTCATAGAGCTTCTCGATCCCTTTGATTACTTTCTTGAATACGCCTTTGCCCCTCTGCCTGTCGTTGATTTCCTCAGGGCCGTCGAGCGACACCCATATCTTATTGGGCGGAGTCTCGACTAACATCTCGGCATGCTTCTCAAGCAGGGTGCCGTTCGTGGGGAAGTCCGCTATGCTTCCATAATGATTGATCATGGCGAGAATATCGCTCAGCCAAGGGTACATGAGCGGCTCGCCGCCGAAGAAATCGTAATACGGCTTGCCGGGGCTGCACTCGATGATGATCTTTTTGATTAGCTCCGGGTCCAGCTGCGCTAATGTTTTTTTGCTTTTGTAGGGCCCTTCGAGACCCCATTCATAGCACATCTTGCATCGCAAATTGCACTCCTCCAGCAGCTGCAGGACGATCCATCTCGGATAGCTTACCGTATCCTTGGCAACACTCAATGTATTTAAGCTCATCGCATAACCCCTTCTGCCATTGAAATCTTACCTCTTCGTCAAGGCAACCCTCGAACAATAGTGATCCACATAATTCGTCCGTTCACCGGGCCTGTTCTTGATCGCTTGATGCATCTCCTTAAGGATATCTACAGAAAAATCCATCTCTCGCCACTTCTCGTAGCGTATTCCGAACCCAAGCGACTCCCACAATTCCAGATTGCTGAGCTCATGACTGCCGAACGGCTCCAGAAGAATAAGAGGGGTTTCGGAGGCGAGCGAGTCGATCAATGTGCCCGCTCCCGGCTTGGCCACGATAGCCATCGCCTCAGAGGCGACGTCAAATAACCAATGATGATCAGCCTCAGCAGCGTATGAATTCGTATTTTCTCCTGCTATTTCAATATATGGCGGAAATTCGTGCAGGCCGTTCGCGCTCTTCACCCAAGAACACCATTCCGGATCGTTCATCCAATATCGGTGATCGGGATCGGGCTTCGCTTCCTTCCAGTCGTAAGCTACAATATCAAGCCCATAGTTATGACCGGCAAGCTCTGGAATTGTACTTTGATAAGTGCCCATCCCCCAGCCGCCGCCATGAACAACAAGCCGTCGCTTCCTAGATTCGAAGGGCAGTGGCGTACTTGGAAGAACCGGGATTTCGTATCGAACCGCCATTTTATAGGTGTCATAGAGACAAGCATTGTAATAATGCTCGTCATACCGGGGATGAAACTTCTTCAGGCTCTTCCAGGACGGGGCCAGATCTGAATCGACGTAGAGCAGGTCGACATGAATTGGATTCGGCAGCATCTTCTCCCTATACAAATCCAGAATATAGACCCAGTGTCCGGATAGCGATATGAATTCGTAGCGTTCTTCCGCTTTCCACGCCTCCAGCAATAGCTCGACCTGGGCGTAATCTATACTCCCCCGGATATCCATCGGCATTCGGGCCGATAAATTGGCAATGGCGAAATTATTGTGGTACGCCGTTCTGCTGTCTGCAATATGCTCCCTCTTGTCATGCTCCAAATAACTTTCGAACACGAGCACTTCCGTCGCGATATCCCTTTTCCCGAATTCGCTTGCGGCTAACAGGCCGGGAATATAGAACCCCAGACCGAAACCCGAGCATAGAATCGTTACTTTCCGCTTCCCCATAAACTCTCTTCCTCCATCCCTGGTTTCAAGCACTTCGGAATTCATCAGCGGGCGATCTTGAAGGATAACGACAACAGAACCTCCTCAAGCTTCGCGGACAATCGTTCGTTATCCCCTGTCCCCTCGATCAGCGAATAATACAATCTGCCCTTCACCTGCTTATTTCGGATCCCCTTGCACTCGCTGACGACCTTGTTAATAAAGAGCGTATTCGCGCTTAACGGTAGTATGCCAAACCCTTGATCAGGCTTATATAGAATACCCTCGCGGTCCAGCGATTCCAGCAATTGATCGAATGATACATCCCCTGCAAACTGTAAGGTCGCATGTGTCATGCTCCCGGCCGTACCGTGTTGCTCGAGATACCGATCAACGTAATGCTTGATCAGACTCATCGATCTCCTTGCATTGACCTCAACAATCGGAACGATGCGACCGTCTCTTAGCAGCATCGAATCGACGCATACGTGCCCGTGATAACCCGACTGGTAAAGCTCTCGAGCCGCCAGCTTCATTACATCAAAGTACTCCGCTTCGTGCAGCTTATGAAGCAGCCTGTCATCGGCTGTATAGGAGCCTTGGTAAGCGAAATTGTGATTGACCAATTGCTGCACAGAGATATGCCGGTACGTACCGTCCGGATCGATGTGGAATTGGCAAGAAAAATCCAGCTCCTTGAGGAGGAACGGCTCAATAATAAACCGAACCGTTCTTCCCTTTCTGCACTGATCGGCGAGATAGGATGTGACCCGCTGCAGAATCGCTTCCGACTCGATTAGCAAATTGCCCTTCCCGGATACCCCAAACTCATCTTTGATCAAAAAGGGACCTTGTTTCAGCAGAGCCAAGCCGCTTGACAGCAGCTCTTCGTGGGAATAGACCGTCTGGCTGTCACACTGAAGCTCAAGGCGACGGTTCAATTCGGTTGAATATAGCTTAGAATTGACTGTCTGAACCGTCTCGACAGATGGACAATCCTGTTCCAGCCCCAAACGCATAGCAGCACGTTCCGCCCCCGGAATGAGCGCAAAGGGCGACAACCTGGCGCCGTTCAGCCAGTCTGGATCCATGTCACCCACATGATCAGTTGTGGTGAGCAGGTCGAATATATTGGCGGTTCTGCCTGCGCTTCCTCCATCAGGACGCTCAAGATCGGTTGAATTGGACAGAAATTGGAATCCGATCTCATGCAAATACGCTTTATGAGAAGTGTTCATTCCATAACGGGTAATGAGCCTATCCTGCGCCCCGCAAAATGGGAAGAGCAGCTCATCCATGGCCATCACGACATTCTCCATTTCAGCATCGTGAAACGACGGCAGTTTGGCTTGATTAGGGTCGCGCCAGAAGCGTTCCGCATCAAACGTCCCGATAATGAGCTCGAACTTGCGTCTATCGTTCATGCAGATGCCGTCTTCTGCAGCTCCGAGATATAATTGCAAAAGATTGTAACCGATTCCATGCAATCGAATTCGAATTGTTCGAAATCAATTTCAATGCCGAAGCGCTCCTCCACCTTCAATAAGAAAGTAATTAGCTGTAAAGAGTCCAATCCCCCGTCTTCCATGATGCTGGAATGCCCGTTCAAGCTGATTTCCAGCTGGGCGTCGTCCTTGACTTCGCTTATCATCGCTATGATCTGTTCTTGCATAGCTACCTCCCGTTTAATGGATATATTGACCCTATATAAGTTGAATAAAGACTTTACACATTCCACTCCGATGACAGAACAACCTTCCAATCGCTGTTATCCCCAGATTTTTTCGATTCCCCTTTCTAAAAGGGAAAATCCGGTGATAAAGGCGACCGCTCCGCTTTTTCAGTTTTTTTCTGTCCTCTTCGTTCACGTGTAAATGAATAGTTAAACTTATATAGTAATAATGGATCGTTCTAGTGAGTGCATTATGCAAACTGATCGCCGGTTCCAAGTTCATGATGGTGGCTTCCGGCAGATTCTTCAAATTAACTGGCTGTTCATACGTAAGGTTGTTGAACGATGCGTTGCTCCCAAACGAAACAGGTATGGTTCCAGGCATGAATCACAAGATGTCGGGTCAAATACCAGGAGAGATTCTTGAGGTGAGTGGATTCGCTGTGGTTGTGCCGAAAAAAAGAGCTTGAAGCAATGCGGATCGCTGAAAGACAAGAAGGCAATAGGCTGTCAGCAAACGGAATCTTTAGGACAAGAGTAACGGTTTGGCTTACTCAATACGCTGTATCGCAACGATTATAAGCCCGGCATCACTCCCTCCACAAATATGCCCGGATCACCACCGGCTTCGGACTAAGGCTTCTATTCGGGTGCAAGAAGAGATATCCACAACTGACATCATCTGCTCCCTCAACATGACTGAATGCCTACCTTCTTCAACCATCGTTCAAGGAATATGGATTCTTCATTTTCTATACTCGTAATCAGCGTTTGAAAACTTTCGGAAATACTCGTATCCCTTGTCAAATTATATTTCATCGCTACGTTCACAAGTATCTTTGCCTTAAGTTCAATGTCTGTGAATTCATCTATATGCTCCTGATTTAAATTAATTAAATGCCGATTATCGTACAAGTACTTGAGTCTTAGCGTCATTAACTTCTTATGATCATAAAGTAAATGAAAAGGTCTTATATCAAGCATAGCCTTCTGTTCCGATGTCTCTTTCGCATAATTTAATAGAGTTGTGTATATTTGCATGCCGAAGTCAAGATTATGCCTGTCGCCCCCATAGTTGAACATCTCCCAATACTCTGGCGTTTTCTTAGTGAAATAATTTCTTATCGAATTCACCAGGGTATCTGCACTGAATTTATCCTGATGTTGCTCATTGAATGTATACAGATAAACCATTTCTCTAAGATAATCATGATTGGTTGTTAGATGATTCATCTCGAACGCAAGCTTGAAATCAGTAAATGATATCTTAGTCTGACTATACACGCCGTTCTTAAAGAAATCGGAAACATACAATATCTCTCTATCCAAATCATAGCCGTAAACAAATATGTCATGATGCAATTGAAGTTTATTGTAGCGATCGCTTAGGGGCACGTAGAAATAATTGACCATGGTGTGCACATAGTTATTCGCATTAATGTTTTCTATAATAAAATGAATAACCGAGTCCCATTTCGTTGTTACCGTATCTCTATGTAACTTTTGAGTAGTAATCCATTTGCACGAATCCGAAGGCCGCAGCTCATAAGTCACAGGGAAATAAAAATCTCCCCAATGATGTTTATAATCTTTGTTAATATATAATTGGATATAATTGCTAAATATCCATGGATGTGCGCACTTGTAATGGGTAAGTATGGACAAGAGATGAGCATGCTGCGTATAGGTTGTAATCATCGGATAACTGACCGGCAATATTTTGCTGCCTAACGTTTGAGTTGAATTTTTCAACCTTTCGTTCACCCCTGATTATTTGGTTAATTGGCTTAAGGATCCCGAATCAGTATATCTCATTTAGCAATAAGCGCTTCGTGCTTGCCCTGTCCAGTTTTCCTGTTTTGGTTTTTGGAATGTCATCGATAATCCTCCATTGTCTAGGCACTTTATATGATGACAAATGTAAGTTGCAATGTTGTGTCAGTGCATCTATATCAATCAGGCATTCATTATAAACTTTCAGAAATGCGACGGGTACTTCGCCTAACAGATCATCGTGTACCCCAACAACCATGACCTCCTCCACTTCTTTCAAGCCGTACAGAAATTCCTCGATTTCTTCCGGATAGATATTGATACCGCCGGATATAATGATATTCTTCTTTCGGCCTGTCAGTATGAGACACCCTGATTCATTCCAAAATCCCAGATCTCCTGTCTTTAACCAACCCTCAACAATGGTAGCGTTCGTTAACTCCGGGTTTTTGTAATAACCGAGCATCACATTCGGTCCTTTGACCCAAATTTCTCCGATCGCTGCTCCTTCAATCTCATTCTCTTCTTCGTCAACAAGACGAACAGAAACGTCATTGATGGGTGTTCCACAGGATAAGCTGCGCTCTCCCCGTCCCATCATGCTCACCCGCGGAGAAGCTTCGGTCAATCCATAGGTTTGAATAATGTCAGCGTGAGGAAATACAGTCTGAAGATGGTCTACTAATTTTGCAGGAATCGCCGCACCGCTAATTACAATAAATTCAATGGAATCAAAGGCACTCCAGTTCTTGGTCTGATGGAAATCGGAAACAAAGTGCATCAATTGCGTAGGCACCGCTGAGAATGCCGTGACCGCCTTATTCTGAAACAGTTTAAACGCGGTGCGCGGCAGCATGGGCAAGCTGATAAGTTTAATTCGGGTTCCATATAACATGCAAGAAATCAATTGCGTGACAATCGTAGAACTGAAATGAACGGGCATCGTTACCAGAAACGAATCCTGATCCGTATACCCCACCTTTTCGCCATGTGCCAACGCATTCGTTAATACATTCCAATGGGATAACATAACGATTTTAGATTTTCCGGTTGTGCCCGATGTAGGAAGGAGAATCGCACATTGATCGGGATCGGACTGATTGGTTATCGAGATCGATTCAAACGAAGGCTTTGGTTCTTGCGATAAATCCTGAGCTTTAACCCAAGGAATGTCGCAATTTAAATGCGCAGGCTGTACATATTTACTGATAACCAGTTTGGCGTCACTGGCATTTAAAATATTTTCAATTTCAGTATTGGATGCCGAATAAGGAACCGGTACGAGCACATAACCGCAGAATTGAATACCCAGCGCCGCAAAAATGAACAAGGGCTCATTATTTGTGTATAATGCAAGATGACTTCCGGACTCAAGCTCAAAGTTTTTGCGGATATATAGAGCAATCAAATAAGCTTCTGTCATCACATCTGTGTAAGTCCATTGCTGCTTCAGATCTTCAAGGATAATATGATTTTGGCGATCAGAGGCCTCCAGAAATAGACGCTGAATGATCGTCATCATAGCGTTTTCTCAGTCAAATAATTAAGGATTAATCCAGGCGTGGAGAAATTCTCAAATAACAGATCTTCATCAGGGATCGAGATGTTAAACTTCGATTCCATTAAAACAATAAGCTTGATGAAGCCTGCTGAATCGATCCCTTGGTCCAACAAACGGGTATCGTGGTCTTCCGGATACTCGATGTCCAGCTCAGCAAAAATTTCATTTTTCAAGATCAATTCCATTGATTTAGACATCATGTTTCCCCCGTTAGATAATCTTTAGAAAAAGGCTGATTAAAGAGGATCGTATACGTGATGAGCAAGTGAAAGTGATTGTGAAGAAGAATATGTTCATAACGATGTAGAAGGTGAATTTGCACTGAAAGAGTTGTTTACAGAGTTGTATGCAGAGATGCTGCAATTCATGTTGGAGGCGGAGTATGACACGATGCAGGACATAAAAGGCTTGACGCGAAGAGTACAACGACGGAAATACTTGAGGGTTACCATCGTCAACATCGCAAAACCTAAAGAAAAAAGCATTTTCCCAAGCAATGAAGCGTTGCTGAAAATGCTTTACAAAACTAAGAGGAATGCCACTCGTAAATGGACAGGGCGTGTACAATACTGGGACTAATCCCCCCATCACCTCTCCATTTTCTTCCTCGACGGGATCGAACTATATTGCGTAAAGTTGTGCTTCAAGAGCGTTTACACTAGTAGATTTACAGCACCAAGCGATTGATATATTAAATATAATTACATATATGCCAATTGTCAACAGTTTCGAAAAAGCCCGTTGATGCCCTCTTTAATTCGTCATCAGGCTGTTTCTCAGCCTTCCTAGATGTTAGGCATAAATCAATGACCTTATTGTAGAATAAACGCCCCGCAAAATGAAAAATGTCCCGTATCGCTATGATCGAATCACTAAAAGGGTTGGAATAGCTATCCCAACTTTGAGGGATTGAAGAGAGATGGCGTAAATCGCTATAATTCAGACATTGGATTAAAGATGATCTAGATAGCGGCAGGGGTGCCGAAAAGGAGGATGCATATGAATAACCACACATCAATGGCTCCGAAACGGCAAAAAAGCCGCTCTGACAGAGTAAATGAGTATGTAAAATCGCCGGAGAAGCAGAAGAAGCTGTATAAAAAAACGTTATGGCTTGTTGTTGTCTCACAAATATTCGGAGGAGCGGGGCTGGCTGCCGGGCTTACTGTTGGAGCACTGCTTGCGCAGGATATGCTAGGCAGCGACAGCCTTTCCGGTCTTCCCGCAGCTTTGTTTACGCTAGGCTCTGCGGCGGCGGCGCTTATGGTGGGAAGGCTGTCACAACGATTTGGACGCAGAGTCGGGCTGGCTACCGGATTTATAGCGGGTGGAGCTGGAGCGACTGGCGTTGTGTTGGCCGCGCTTTGGGATCAAATAGCGCTGCTATTTGTGTCGCTGTTGATTTATGGAGCGGGCACAGCAACCAATCTGCAAGCCCGGTACGCGGGTACAGACCTGGCGCTGCCGAATCAGCGGGCCAAAGCAATCAGTACAGCGCTGGTGTTTACGACGATTGGCGCGGTGGCAGGTCCCAATCTGGTAGAGCCGACCGGTCACATGGCGACCTCCATCGGCCTTCCTGCTTTGTCGGGGCCGTTTATTCTAGCTGCGGCAGCCTATTTGATAGCGGGCCTGGTACTGCTGCTGTTTCTTCGTCCTGATCCATTTATCGTTGCCAAGGCGATTGACGAAGAGAAAAGCTTGAATAAAGGGGCGCAGGTGAAAGACGGCAAAAGTCTTCAGGCGAAGGTAGACGCAAGCCGCCCCGAGAGCTCTCATAACCGAAAGGGACTTATTGTGGGGGCAACGGTTATGGTGCTTACCCAAATCGTAATGGTGGGGATCATGGTCATGACGCCCGTACATATGAAGCAGCATGGCCATGGGCTTGGAGATGCAGGTCTGGTGATTGGCATTCATATCGCATTCATGTATTTGCCTTCCCTGCTGACTGGCGTGCTGGTGGATAAGCTTGGCCGTACCTTTATGTCCTATGCATCAGGCGTAACGCTGCTGCTGGCAGGTTTGACCGCGGCTTTTGCACCAGGTGAATCCATGGGCTTGCTTATTGTAGCGTTGGCGCTTCTCGGCCTAGGCTGGAACTTTGGACTAATTAGCGGAACAGCAGCCATTATCGACTCCACAACGCCGAAGGTTCGCGCGAAGACACAAGGCACGGTTGATGTGCTGATTGCGCTGGCCGGCGCATCCGGCGGCGCTTTGTCAGGCATGGTTATGGCTGGCGTTGGCTATTCCATGCTTTCTCTTGCAGGAGGATTGATGTCCTTGCTGCTTATTCCGGTGGTGGCCTGGTCATGGAGGAAAAATTCAACCTCTCATTCTGAAAAGGGGTGATGCTTTTTCAACCTTTTACAGAGCCGCTGTAGTGTCCTCCATAATCTGATTGCTCAAGAACAAAAACATGACCAGAATGGGCGAAAGCTGATGATCGGCGTTGCTTCATTGGAGCCCGATCCGTCGCATATTGGCCGACAAAATTTTGCCGTCCACCGTCAACATTTCCAGAGAATCCAAGCTGGTAAGATATCGATAACGCATTGTAATATAAAATTGTAAACCCGCTGAAAATAAATAACATATGACCATAACCGATTCGTGTAGAATGAAAGTCCCTCAATCACCATTTACACATTTCGAGTTACCATAATAATAAAAGTAAAAAAAGGAAAATAAAGTACAGTTTCCATCTCGTACGTGGAGCAGATTTACAATTAGCTACAGAAAATCAACCTGAAATTGAAATTGACAAGTTGAAAACTCGAAAGAGAAAAGCACGAGACAAAAATCTGGATGGTAACATGACAGATGAGGAATATAACGAATACGTTTCTGAAACTAATGTAAGACTGAATGATTTAATAGAAAAGAAATGCAACATTGAAGAGTCTTTGAAAAACAACAATAATACTTTGGCGTTCACCGAATTAAAACAGCTCCTCAAAGAATTTATGTCCTTCAAGAAGTTGACTCCAGAGATCTTGCACCGACTAATTAATCGAATTGGAATTAAAGCAGAAGGGTTCGAGAATCTGTACAAATTCTCGAACCCTTCTGCTTATTCTTTAATCCTCCCTAACCAACATCGCCACCGACTCCACATGTGTCGTTCACAGCAAGGGAAGGCAATTCCCCCCTTTCATTTACGTAGGATTTTTTTTGCTTGAACATCTTACTTTCGACGGTATTTGTGAAGCCCGTTTTATAAATGAACTTCAGCTTGTGTGGTTCTGGCTGTGTAGGATCAGCAAAGTCTCCTATAATAACCTTCTCAACAATGCTTTCGAAAACATTACGGTCAAAGGCAGAAAGCACTTCATGCTTTTGCAGCACCTTTCTCAAATGCTCCAATCTCTTTTCCAAATCAATTTCCTGCCGCGAGCCTTTTTCTAGCTGAGTCTGCTCAGCTAAAAGCTTATTGAGTTGCGCTTCCAGTTCCCCATACCGGCTCTCATACGTAGCTCGATCTATTTTTTCATCCAAGCAAAGGTCAATGAGCTTACAACGCTTTTGCTCCAATAGCTTGATTTCATTTTTCACTTTATTTAGTTGCCGAATATGGTTCTGATTATTAAGAACAGTTTCCATATTTCCCATCAACTCATCTAATACATCCGTATGATTACTGCACAATCTCCGATAAGATTCAAGAAAAGCACCTTCGATTACATTTTCAAATAGAGCCTTGCTATGAGTACAATACTTCCTGCCCTTTTTCGTTGCGGTCACGCATTGCCAGATTACCTTTGTATGATTCGTTCCACTATGCCAGTTTCTCCTGGATAAGTTACTCCCACAAAACGCGCACTCCAGCTTGCTGCTAAAAGCAAACTGTCGGCTATATTTATTACGTTTTCCCTTTTCTACACCTCTTAATCTTGCTCCTCTTCGATGCAGGATAGCCTGAGCCTTTTCAAAAATCTCTTCACTGACTATTGCCTCGTGGTGATTTCTTATATAAAATTGATCTTCCTCGCCGTAATTCTCCAGCCTTCTTTTTGAAATCGGATCAACTGTAAAGGTCTTGCCTTGAAGCAAATCGCCCTTATATTTTTCATTTTTAACAATACCGAGAATCGCACCATCCTGCCAAATACTTCGACCTGCCCGTGTTTTATGACCCGCGGCGGTTAATTCCTTAGCAATCATATGAGCCCCATAGCCAGCTATGTAACGCTCGAATATATAACGAACGATCTCCGCTTCCTTCTCATTTACAGATATTTTCTTCGTTTGAACATCATAATCATAACCCAGGCAGCTTTGAAATCCAACAAGCTCGCCACGCTTCATTTTCATCTTCAAGCCCTTTTTAACGTTGGAGGAAATATTTTCAACCTCTTGCTGTGCCACTGAGCTTAAAATAACTAATAACAATTCGCCGTCCATTGTCATCGTATTGATATTCTCATCCTCAAAAAACACAGCTACATTCTGCTCCTTGAGCATTCGCACATATTTGAGTGTATCTAGCGTATTTCTAGCGAATCGGGATATAGACTTTGTGATAACCATATCAATTTTTCCATTCATGCAATCATCAATCATTCGCTGGAAGTTCTCACGCTTGTTGACCTGTGTTCCCGTGACTGCTTCATCTGCATAAATATCAACAAGCTGCCAATCTCCTCGTTTGTTCACAAGCTCAGTATAATAGGCAACCTGTGATTTATAGCTACTAAGCTGCTCCTCCGTATCTGTACTTACTCTTGCATATGGGGCTACTCTTAAAATATCAGAACTCCCACCAGCTTTTCGGTCAGATATTTTTCGGCTGGCCTTAATCACTTCTACTTCATATGCCATTGTTATTCCTCCCTCAGCGCTTATTATCTCGGAATTAGTATAATAAGACTGGGTGTAATCAACAATTGTGCGAATCAGGTTGTCAGGTCAGAAATCACACCGTAGTCCTTCATGATTTTGCTTTTGAGCGCACGAAACTCCTGCTCGGTAATTAGAGATATGGATAATAACTGCTTGAGCATAGCAATTTGCATGCTGTATCGGATCAGATTGTGCTTCATACAATACCTCCCAATAAAGCAGATTAAGAAAATCATTATTAAAGGGTTTTGTTCACGATAAACACATAGTTTGCTACAAGTTTAAATGAAAGGGGCATGCGAATGCCCCTTCTCCTCTGTTTTAGTTTGACGATTTACTTATCCAGCGAACGATGGTTAGTCATTCTCATAGGTAGCTAACCTCTCCCAGGTTCTCTGCGAGCTGCCCCCATTGCGATAAGCTGTGGCTGGACAGAAGTATCATTATAGCTTCGCATGAATCGTCGCCTTAAATGGAACCACCATTTATTTACTGCATGGCAAAATCGCTTGCATCCTAATAATTCAAGATGATTATGGCGCACCTGCAGACTGGCTTTCTCCTTTTGGAGCACGCGAAGAAAGTGCTGGATAAGATTAGTTTTTTGTTTTCAAAGTACGATGAGGTTTGTCCCTCTACCTATCATTTCAATTCTCAATCAAAATCGGACCCTCATAAATATAAAAATCTGCTGTACGGACCTGAGGAGTTTATTCTCCGAGAATATTTCAGCTTATAGGTTCAAACAGATGCCGCTATGAAAAATTAAATCATCTTAAATTTGATTGATTTAATAACAATGTAGAACAAAATTAGGGATGACGAAGATACATTGGATAAACTTCAGAAGATTTTTGGTGAAGTTTGTGAACTCATCAGTGAGTGTATAAGACGCGAGGATTAGGCATTAGACTGGCTCAGTATTCCTACGTTTTAATTAAGTTAAGCCCTCAAGATTAAATATCTTGAAGGCTTGTACACTAACAGTAGATTGAGAATCTTATTACCTATCATTGTTTAGTCCTTTTGAAAATATGAAACGAATTCTATGAATATTCAGCAAAAATATAAAAAAATATCAGAACGGAAGAGTGAATGCTGGTTAATATTTTCAATCTTGTTCCCTTTTCGGGTCCCCTTTTTCATTAAAACCAACTGAATTGGCCCTATCTTCTGTCCAACGATGCAGCACAACCCGCTTGAAGTTTGTAAGAAATCTATATCTCAGTCTATGATACATTCCTGCTCAAGACGAATCCTCCGCTTTATCATGGTTTCCAGTACCGGAAGCCAATCCGCATATTGTGGTTCACTCAACGCATGAAGTAGCTGATTAGCATAATCTTCACTGACCGGCGCTGCTTGTGATTCGTACTGGAGTAACGTATTCACTCCCATCCGATAAGGTCGAAGCTCGGAGAAAAAATTGGATTGAATCCACTTGAAAATTCGGATTCCCCCAAGGTCGATATCACCCCAGTGGAGCAGTTCTGGCGGATTTGACGCTTCATTCACTACCTGACTCAGCTTTCGGAGAAAGCTTTGCAAGACACGATTTGGGTACCCTCCTGTGTAGATGACAAGAACCTCACCAGCACGAACCGAAGGCTGCTCTAGATAATGATGATAGCTTGTCCAATTCTCAATGGTAAGAATTTGACGAGCAGGCATAAAGAAATCCGTTATCATATCAATCGTCTCACCGGAAAGCCCAAGACCGCCCGGAAATGCGCTAGTGTCAACCTGCTTGCCGCTGCGGGTTCGAAAGGCAAGTGAGCCGCATAAAAAGACACTTTGAGGATTACGAGTAAGACCAAGCCAATCCAACCATTCCTCTTCCGTCTCTCGCTGCTCACCGGATGCCTGCTTTGCCAGAGAAATCAGCCGTTTAAGCGTCTGACGTTCCAGATGCTTCGTATCTCGAAATAACCGCTGGCTAAAGATGCGAATTGGCACTGCACGATCACCAAGCAGTGGCAATTCGTTTAACGTGTGAACTAGATCAACCGTTCCTTGCACATCATCTGGATCGAGGCGAACAGCCTTGCCTTGCGCCAATGCATCGTCCATTTCCTGTCGCCACTTTTGAACCCAACGCCACGGATGAGAACTCAACGGAATCAGAGAAGCCCGCAGTTGCTCCAATTTGGTGCGCAAAGGAGTACGACCGGAAATTCGGTAAGCCTCCTCTACAGCTTGCCATTGCAAATATACTTTCTCTATTTCGTCCGAACGATATTTAGCCATTGTAAGTTGAACTACATCTTCCTGCTCTAACTCAAATAGCCTTTCGTTCATCCAATGACGCTTTCGAAAGTCCATCTCATCGTTATAATCACGAGCAAAAGGACTTTTCCCAATCGTGAGTTGGGGCCGCATTTTTCCAGGAATACCTGTAACAAATGATTGGCTTTGTTCATATTTGCTCAGAAGCAAGGTCAGCAAGTCCTTGCCAAATTTTTGCTTATAACTTATTTCGTTTGCTTCCATACACAAGTCTTACCTCCTGCTAACAATTCAAAACAAGGTGCCTTGCCTTCCGTGGCGTTCACTATCAAAAGTAGGACTCTCTGTACTTTCACCTAACTTTGACGATAATGAGTCCGTATCGGAGATTTGTTCTTCCGTTGGGTTAACTGACTTTTCAATTGTTTCAATATTATGAAATGCGGGGCTCGTCTCTGCTTCATCTGGAGCCCAACGGTCAATCATATCAACAAAGCATTGATAGTCATGCTTGCTGACAAACAGCGTAGTCGTCACTTCAGGTGCCATATGCTGCATTTTCTCGTCTGGAACAGCGGCTACCAATTGCAGTCCCATTTGCTTAATTAGCCGCAAACTGGATTGAATACGCTGTTCGTCCATTTTGTTGAACGCTTCATCGAAGACAACCAGGCGAGAGCTTTTGTTTGAATACAAATGATGAAAGGAAGCTAGGATCGCAATATAAAAAGGAGTCTGTGTCTCACCGCCGGATTTCTCTTTAAGCACTTGAGAGAACCTGTAACGCCCCCCACTGCTTGAAGAAACCATGATGTCAAAGTCCAGGTATTGTCGGTAGTCCGCATACTCTTCCATCTGCCCGGCCTCTCCACGCACCAGCATTTCGAACAATTCATGTAGCACTGCAGTCCGATCATTTTCCGGCAAGTCAAATAGAGAACCTTTCTCCATCAAAAGTGGGTCCATTACTGCCTCATAAAATTTCTTGTACCGTTCGCTCGGCGAAACCTCGAAGTGATACTTGTCGTCAGAAAAAGGGAAGTTCCGCAGGGCAAAGTTCAATTGTTGGAATTCACGCCGCGCCATCTCAATTGCTTCCCGCAGCTTAAATACGAAATGAGACTTAAACTCCTCCTCGGACTCAGCAAGCGCCTCTGCAACTTTTTCCTGATATTGTGGAATGTTAAGATGCTCAATTGTATCGAGCAAACGATCATAGGCATCATTCTCGGAATCGTTCGCATCACCACTGAAAGCATGATCAACATTGTACTTTTGTCTGAGTTTGGCTACATCGTTGAATTGGTCATCACGCTTGGTCTGTATTCCCTTAGAGCTACGTTCCCAGTTTTGCAACTTTTGAAACGTACTGACTGTAGTTGATCGCTCCGCTTCCTCATAACGCTGCTTGGCCCGCTGCTCACTCTCAGCCCCATGCTCACCCATCCATTGCTCAAGGATTTCTTCAGCATCTCGCACTTTATTCTGCTGAACAAACAAGATTCCCGCAAGCTGCTTACATTCGGCTTCAACCGTTCCTTTATCCTCCAAGAATTCTCCCCATTTTTCCGTCCATTGCTTCTCCACCTCACGCCAATGCTCATACTCAGCTTTAAGGCGTTCAGTTTCAGCAAGATTGAGTCCTTCCCATTCTAGTTGCACTTGTTCCTGACGATACCTGCAAGCTTCCAGTTCTCGCGGCAATGTGAGGTGAGACGATAAGCTATTATACACGGCATCCTTGTCCCGGAGTCGATCCATCCACTCACGGAAACCAGTCGCCAATTCCCTTAGCCTTAAAACTGTTTCCCTAACCTCTTGAAGCTCCAACTTGCGAATTTCCAATTGGTGCGCGATTGCCTTGGTTCCAATATAAGGGATTTCATAGTACTTTTTCGGAATTTGTCTGGCCACAAGATTATTGTATACCATGCAGCTACGCGTAACGGCCGTACGATGCCGTCGCAACTCCTGCTCATCCTTGGCTTTCATCACCCTGCCTAGCAGATGCTCCACACGAGCCCGCACTACAGGATGCTCAGCAATAAGCTCATAAGCCAGCGAGCCCTCCTCTGCTGTGCCTAGATATTTCCTTTCTTTTTCAGTATCAACAAGACCTACACCTTCGAGCTTTCGCGTCCATTTCTCTCGCTCATAGATACCAAGGGCCTCGGCGAAGCATTCCGGTTCTACCAGTAGATCAAATCGTTGCGTATTCAGATAACCTTCCAGTGCATCTCGCCAGCCTTCGTCAACAAGCTCTGCTTCCTCACAAAAAATCCAAACCGCAGAACGTCCCCTTAATTGCTCCTCCAACAATGCCTTCAACTGTCTGACCGGTTCAGAATAGCTCCGCCTCTTCTGTTCTAGATCACGGATAATATTCTCCAGTTCAGTTGCCTGTTCCTCCGCCGCATTCAGTGTTTCCAGTAAACGAGCTTCTCCAAGTAAGAGCCGATCATACCAACCAGACCGGGCTTCACCAATTTCATCTAATCTGGATTCCCATATTTCATCATCCAATTCTTGTGCATTACCTTTGTCTACAATCGCCAGCAATCCCGCAAGATGCTCCGTATATTGCCCAATCCGCTCCTGCTCTCCTATTTCCCATGACCAATATTCTCCATCCGTCCAGGTGGAGAAGTTCCCCAGCAATTGTCTCTCCCGATCAAGCTTGGCGCAGTAAATGGATAATAAATTCTCCATATCTACACGTTTCGTCTCAAGCTCCCGTATCTCCCTCTCCAGTTCCTGCTTGCGTTTTTCATCTGCATGATTCTGCCAACGCTGGTAAGCAAGCTGAGACTGCTCACGCGCCTCGTTCAACTTAACCTCTGCCAATCCAACACTTTCCAGTAGGCGACCCAAATTTCCCTCTGCTTGATGTTTTAAACGCTCCTGTTGCTCCAGATTCTCTGTTTCATACAACACTTTTATTTTTCGAATAACATAGTCTTGCTCTTTAATTGTTTCTTTAAGCCGGGCATACTCCTGATAGCTATCTCGAATGCCCTGCAACTGCAATTTTCGCTTCTGCAGCAATTCAAGCTCCTGCCTGTAGCGCTCATGAATCTCGAAATTCTGCTTCATCAAGTCCAGTTGCAACTCGCGTTTGTCCAGAATGTAGTCATAAACAAACGTCCGAATATTCCGGATCGGCTTAAACGATAGTGCTTTGGTGAATATATGGAAAAATCGATCCTGCAGTTGACCCAATCTTGCCAACAATGCCTTCTGATAGTTAGACTTGTTACGCTCAAATAGGGCCCGCCTCTTTGAGCCCTGCCTCACACCAAGCTGCAGATCTCCTTCTCCAAGTCCAGTCCCAACACCGTCTCCATATCGTCGTTTAAACGCTTCCCGATTCAGCAACTGCCCTTGCTGATTAATAAAGTCAAGCTGATCCAACTTGCATGCATCCAATATAAAATACTCTTCCTCATACGAACGGTCGCGGTATACGTCAATAGCTGCACCAATAACAAACGATTCCTTCTTGTCCTCGTCACGGAACTCAGCAATAATGTAAGTCGTAAAATCCCCGTCCCGAACGTACGAGCGCTCATCACTGCCAATCTTGCCCATCAGGTAATTCTCAAAACTTCGCTTCGCCTCATCGTGAGCCGCAGCGTTGAAGCGGATAAGTCGCTGATCAACTACAAACAGTACCTGAAGAGCGTCTATAATCGTCGATTTACCGGCGGCATTTTGTCCTGTAATTAATGTCTGTCGGCCAAATTCCATAGTTACATCCTTGAAGTAGTGCCAGTTAATCAACCGGAGCCGTGTCATCCATTTCATCCAGTAATCCTCCTTCCTCTGCGGCGTCGTAGCGTTCCAGTCTTTCCGTAAGTTGGGCGATCTCATCAGCCTGAACAACATACATCCAGGTATGGTACAGTTTGAACCGGGCATCGTCCGCTCGATGATCCTCATCCATCGCTTCGAGCAATTGAAACTGTGCACACAACCGAATAAGCTTGTCCAGCGCTGTTCGTCCCACCCATTCAATCCGAAACGTCTCAAACTTACTACGAATTTCATGCAACGTCACCATCGGATAATCAGCTAACGACAAGCCTTGTCGCTTCTCCTCATACAGAAGCCGCAGCACAAGTAGCCAAAGGGTCTGTTCCCTATCCAGCCGCCTGCGGAGCCGTCCATCCGGAAGGTGGAGAAAGACGCATTCATGACGTTCATCAACTGTTAGTTCCCAACCGAGAAATTGAAAGTAGGCTTCAAATGCCTGACTATGACGTCGTATGATGGCATAAGCTTCACGATCCTTGTCTCTAACCAGCAGATTGACCTCGAATAACCGATTCAATACATGACGAACCTTGGCTTGCTCAGATTCACTCAATTCGTCAAACATCATCTTTTCGAGCCTCCTTTCTTCTTAACAATTGTATGGTTATCGAAGCGATATCCGCCAATCGTTAGAATATTACGGCCATCGCTTCGCTGAATCAGGAAGTTCGAGCCTCCATCTGATCCATACAAATAAATATAGCCCAGCATAATGAACTGCTCCGCATTCTCGGGTGCGAGTTCCGCCATCTCCATCTCTGCACGCTCACCCAAACGATTTGTTATGTAATCATCTACCTTCTTTCGGGTAATCGCCTTGCGCATTCGTTCTAGGTTTTTGTTTCGTAATTCCTCCAATAGATGATCAGGCATCTCCACAGCTACATGCACATCAGGTTGATGAGGCGCCCGCTTACGCCGTGGTGGCAATAAGGATTGTTCAGAAAGAGCGCGGGTCTGGCGCAGCACAAACAACGACTCTGTACCATCCATTGATAAGTCTTTGCTCAGCCGTTCAATTAAACGTGCAAGCTGCTGATCTATGCCTTCATTCTGCTGACTCAAATAGCGAGCACGATCATAAGAGGAACGCAAGTATTGATTGTGCCGCACATCAATTTGGTAAAACAACTCATCCAGCCCGTTGAACGTTTCATCAATGAAAAAGAGTGCCTGCTTCACAGCCTGTCCAGCCTCATCTACCGAAGTGTACAATCCACTCTTCACCCCATCGAGTGCAGCCTCTTCCAATTGCTGTCGATCTAGCAGCCATTGCTGTACCGTATTTAGAATTTGCATTCGATAACGGGCAACATGATCGGACGTCTTCAGCCGATGATAACTCTTGTCAATAATTTGCGTTTTATAATGGTCAAAATGATGATCCAGCACATCTTGTATTGACGTCTTCTGAACAACCTGTTCCATCAAGTGCTTCATATTGTTGTAAAGCGCCACAAGCTCCTGTCGAAACTGTCCACTTACTTCAGCCGCACTCATAACGGCCGAACAAGGCTGTAGCCGGGCTCCTTCTCCGGTCAGCGATTGGTAGACCAAAAATGCAAATCGCTGGTACTCAACCGTCCTCGCATCGCACAGCTCTTTTAACACACCAATCAGCCGACTGGCATAGTGGGGCAATACAATGAACCGCTCGAATTGAGCTCGCGTCTCCACATCGATCCACTTTCGCTCTTCCAGTCGCCGCAACATTGTATTCGCTTGAGCCCTCGTCAGGTCTTCCATGTTAATCTGTCTCAAATCGTCACTGCGCTCACTCTCCTCGTCTTCCGTATCCAATACAGCAATATCCTCACCCAATTCGCGCCGGGTATCCAGCATTTCCTGCAGCAAATCCCGCATGACGTTAAAACGAATGCCGAAGCGCTCTGTCTGTGCCTGTTCATACAGCAGCAACAGAGCCTCAGCATAGATTTGCTTATTAGAGCCCACAAGCAGCGTAAACAGTCGATCCGGAATAATGTCGAACAATTTCATACTCGTCACACATTCCCTTGTTAGTATAGAATTCCTTGCGCCGATAGGCTTATTAATATACTGCCTTATGCCATCTCCAGTCATCGACGCATTTTTATAAATTTCGACAGTAATGGCATCATATCCTTTAATCTATTGTTGCTTCAGAATAGAGGTTACGTATAATCAAATTTTCAAAAACAACTACCCGGCACACTACTATGTAGTATGATAAAGGTGAAAATAATGATATTAAATCTGGAAGAAAAACGCCCTGCTAAAGGAGGTGAAACGTATGGCTAAGTATTCGGATGAAGAGATCAGAGGCATGTCCAAAATTACCATTAAAATTGCAGCAGATTACCTGGGTATATCCCCAAACATGCTGACACTCGGCATGAGAAATGACTTGTTGCCCATTGGTTTTGCAATTCGTAATGAAGATCGATATAGGGAGAGTTGGTCTTATACCATCGTACCGGAACGGCTTATTGCCTATAATCACGGCAAGATCAATGCAATTCAGGTGGAGAATATTGAAAAAAACTTGAATACGATCATTAATCAATTCGAAGAAATGAAACGGGACCTGGTTTTTCTATTAAGCGAAAACGAGGGATTGGAGGGATCAAACAATTCGACGCACTCCTTGCACCGCAGGTAAATCACACACTACAGGGTAAACACACTGCAATTGACTTTCATGATGATAAAGAAGCAGTTCAACAAGTCGCACAAGAAGAGCAACCAACTAGAATTGAACCTGCAGTTGTTCCCATCATTGAAGTAAGCTCGTCAAGTGAAGGAGAGGAGGGAAGCGCTTTGCCTGAGTATTCGAATATTGAAATGACTCGAAAGCAATTATACGATGAAATCTGGGAAATATCGGTCGCCGGAGTGGCCAAAAAATACAACCTCCCTTATACCCACCTTATGAAACAGATTAAAGACGCGGGCATTCCGATTCCTCCGTCTGGATACTGGACGAAGCTCAATTTTAACAAGCCTGTAACCAAGCTTGAATTACCGGAGCCGGCAGACGAAATCATTTTGTTATCCAACTCCCGACCTTCTACTTCTAAAAAGAAGCGGCAAAGCTTAACGATTGAAAGCTACAGCAAAGACGAGTTGGAAGCAGGCATCGCAGAAGCATCAACAGCACTCGAAGCTCCTACATTACCAGGGGAAGAGCAGGCTCCCTTCCCTTCTACAACAATTAAGGATGATGCCAGCGAGGTCGCTCAAACAATTGACCTACCAGAAACGTATGAGCAATCCGGACAAACCTTCAATATTTATGACAGAGAGCTTCTATACAATGAAATATGGTTGGCTCCCGTAACCGAAATAGCTAAACGGTATGCTGTCTCGGATGTCACAATCCGCAAGGTATGCCAGTCGTTGGATATCCCCACGCCTCCAGTTGGGTATTGGGCCAAGCTTCGAGCAGGCAAGCCAGTGCCCCGTACTCCGTTACCTATAACCAACAAGCCTACTAAAAAATCAGGGGTACGAACCGGAACAGATTACAGTCCATCACTTGAGAAAGAGACACTCAGCTTTTTAAATGAAGAAGATAGAAGTGTTGTTCTTTCTATTGCAACGCAAATCAGACTGCCCAATGAGAATGCCAAAATGCATCCGACAATTGTAGCCCACCGAAAATCAGTCATTGATTGGAAGAGAAAACATAGGGAGCAAGAAAGCAAAGGTTATAATAGAAGAGCTATGGATACTCCTCTGTTTCTTGCCGACACGGTTTCTGAAGAATCCTTGCCTAGGGTGTTGCATCTCTTTGATGCGCTAATCAAAGCCATGGAGCCGCTCGAATGCTCCCTAACTAGCGATTTAAAATTTGTTGTCAACGGTGAAACCGTCTCTGTCTCGGTAACAGAAGCAAAGGACGAAATCCAGCATATTCCTACGAAAGAAGAAAATATACAACTACTAAAGTATGAAGAAGACAAGCGCCGCAATTCCTGGGCGTCAAAACCAAAAATCAGAAAGTATGACTATGTTTACAATGGCCGACTAACCGTTTCGATTAATAGCTCAAAAAGTTTCCGTGATTGTAAATCATACGTCATTGAAGATCGTCTTGGTGATCTCATGATTTCATTGTATGAGGCTTCCGATATACTCAGGCAAGAGCGCGAGGCTCGAGAAGAAGCCAAACGTAAGCGTCAGGAAGAGGAACGTCGAAGAGAGGAACGCCGTCAACGTGTAAATGAAGAGGTTGACCAAACACTTATACTGGAAAATTTATCGGAGGACTACGATACTGCCTGCAAAATAAGACGCTACATTGCGGCAGTTGAGGTATCTGAAAACCTTGATCCCAAGACAAAAGATTGGATAACATGGGCAAAAGCCAAGGCAGACTGGTATGACCCAACGATTGCCCGGGAAGACGAGTTTTTCGGGAAACGCGATCACCAAAAGAACGCTGACCAAAAGAAGCTTGAGCGTAGATGGTGGTAATGAACGGGAAAAGCAAGTGCCTGCGTGTCTTCAGGTCTTCTTGCTTTTCCAAGAGAAAGATACGATTTCGCATGCTTAAATCGCATCCGGTCACCATAAATTCACGTATTTTTTTACCATGTCCTGCGAGACATATGCTAAAATGTCCTGTAAATTGTAAGTATCACCTTCATGTATAATATACAACTCGGCAAAGGTATGTTGTATATTATTCGGCCTAGAACTCACTCCCTTAATCCCCGCGGCTTTCAACTTTAGCCAATGACTCCTTTACATCAACCTGACTCATTTTAGGCTTAGTCAGCTAACCAACCTACACATGCTCAGCAGGATTATGCACAATCCTGCCTTCGTTTTGTAATAACTTAACAATTCATTTTATGGTTTCGATCGGGTATACTCCATCTTTTCAACCATTACCATAATGTAATTTGTAGATAGTCCATAGAGACCACATAAAATTTTGGCTCCTACTCTTCGGAAATATAACCGAACTCTTTAATGCTACAATATTCAATCAGAATCGAACAATCCTATAACTATTGATTACTGATTTGTTTTTTAAATCAGAAATTGCTGTTCTATATGCAATATAAAACTACCTACTAATTTTTGGAGCAGTAGATCTTATTGAGCATTAGCGAAATATGAAGTATGATATACAATAGGAAATAATTCCTAATTGGTGTTACCAATGAAGTATACTTCAACTTTGAAATTGAGTAGTTCTCAAGTTTGTAACAATGGAATGGAGATAATGAAATGAGTACAAATACATCAAAACAAAAACGTGAGGACTTACTTAATAAAATTAATCATATTCGCAACTTTATATCCAAATCAACACAGGATTCAAATACAGACGAGCTGTTCACTTATTTAAATGATTTAGAAAAAGAATTGACTAATAAAAAATTCGGATTAGTTTTTGAAGAGCACTCGGAGTTAATTGACAAGATACTGGCTGCTCATTCACCTGTTTTAGTTGAAGATAAGGACTTACTTATTAATAATAATCCTCAGATGAACTTTTTAATAGAAGGAGACAATTTGGCGAGCCTTAAGTTATTGTTGAAGACTCACAAGGAAAAAGTTGATTTGGTTTATATTGATCCACCATATAATACACTAAAAGAAGGATTTACTTACTCTGATACTTTAGTTGATAAAAATGATACATATAGGCACTCTAAATGGTCTTCTTTTATGTACAGACGTTTAGAGATTGCAAGGAAACTTTTATCATCCCAAGGGGCAATATTTATTTCTATTGATGATAATGAGGTTGCTGCTCTTAGACTTTTATGTGACGAGATATTCGGATACCAAAATTTTATTGCTAATATAGTTTGGGAAAAAAAATATTCACCACAAAATGATGCAAAGTGGTTATCCGATAGCCATGATCACATACTAGTATATGCCAAAAACAAAGAGAAGTGGCGCCCAAACCTTTTAAAGCGCACAGCAGAAATGGATAAACGATATAAAAATCCAGATAATGATCCACGAGGGCCTTGGAAAGCAGCCGACTTTTCAGCTAAAACATACAGCCCTACTGGTGATTATTTAATCACAACTCCAAGCGGAAGAATAGTATCTCCTCCAAGTAGTAGAAGTTGGATTACAAATGAACAACGCTTTAAAGATTTAGTTGCTGATAACAGAATTTGGTTTGGGAAAAATGGAAACAATGTTCCAGCTCAAAAAAAATTCTTGTCCGAGGTCCAACAAGGTAGTGTTTCTAAAACAATATGGTTTAGAACAGAAGTGGGAGACAACCAAGTTGGTGTTCAAGAGTTAAAGAAAATATTTGAAGGTAAAGGAGTCTTCACCAATCCCAAGCCTGTAAGTCTACTTGAACGTATCATTGAAATTGCCTCACAACCCACTAGTTGTATTTTAGATTTTTTTGCTGGAAGCGGCACAACTGGACACGCTGTCTTAAAATACAATCAAGAACACAAAGATAGCAACCGTAGCTTTATCCTATGTACCAATAATGAAAATAACATTTGCAAAGAAATAACGTATGAGCGTATTAAACGCGTTATTTGCAAAGAAGAATTTTATGCAAGCCTAAAATACTATAAAGTTGATTATATTCCTACCTCAGAGCGTCTTTACTACGAATACGCCGATGAACTACTTCTTCATACTCGTGAATTAGTGGAATTAGAGAATGGAATAAACCTTATTAACAACTCTGAAATCGGGATTGTTCTCACTGAAGAAGAACTACAATTATATATCAAAAATACTAATAATCTCTCTAAATGCAGAAGGCTGTATATGGGGCATAACCTTTTACCAACTGCGGAACAAGAATCGCTATTTAAAGAGAATAACATTGAAGTTAATATTGTCCCTGACTACTATTATAGGGATTTGCAGGAGAGATGAGAAAATGGAATTAAGAGAATTTCAATTAACCGCTGTAAAAGAATTGTTTGAAGCTATGGAAAAATCGGCTCAAGAAATTATTTTGAAAAGTCCTACTGGTAGTGGGAAAACAATTATTCTGACATATTTCATGCAACAATACATGCTCTCCTATCCGAATACAGTATTTATATGGCTTACACCAGGTAAGGGTTCACTTGAAGAACAAAGCAAAGCAAAAATGGATAGGTACATTCATATGTCTCAAACAAAATTGCTTCCCGATGTTATGACAAGTGGATTTGACGAGAACGATTCTTGCTTTATAAATTGGGAAAAACTAAACAAAAAAGGAAATAACGCCCTCAAGGAGAGCGAGCGAACCAACTTTATTGAACATATAAATCGCGCTCTAAAAAATGGACTTCGTTTTGTAATCGTAGTAGATGAGAGCCATCAAAATAATACTGTAAAAGCAGATGAAATTATTCAATACTTCCATACAAAAAAAATCATCCGCTGTTCTGCGACCCCCAGAGGCATTGCAGGAGCAGAGATAATTGACATTCCTGAAGAAGAAGTTATTGTAGCAGGATTAATTAAAAAAATGCTAGTAATAAATGAAAACTTCGAACAAATTATACAAACAGAAAATCAAATAAATTATCTACTTGAAAGAGCATGTGCTAAGCATCGAGAGATACGTTCAGCTTTACTACAAAATGATATACAAGTTAATCCACTCATTATTATACAGTTGCCAAATAACTCTGATCTTCTACAAAATACGGTCGAACAATGGTTTGAAAAAAAGGGATGGACTTATGAAAATGGCCAACTCGCAGTTTGGTTGTCCAATCAACACGAAAACTTAGAAAAAATAGAAGAACTAGACTCCCCTGCCTCAGCTATAATAATTAAGCAGGCTGTTGCTACAGGATGGGACTGTCCCCGCGCACAAATTCTTGTTAAGCTTCGAGATAATATGGATGAAACTTTTGAAATTCAAACAATTGGACGAATACGCCGAATGGCTGAAGCAAAACACTATGGAATTGAATTGCTTGATAGTTGTTATCTTTACACGTTTGATGAAAAATTTACAGAAGGAGTCAAGCTTAGCATGGGAAAGGGTGCACTAGATGCCAGTACCCTTTTTCTAAAAAAAGATTATGTAAATATTAGCCTTACATCTGAGCATAGAACAATGGTAACAGATCATCGTGATCCTCAAAAAGCACTTCTCGCCATTGCCAAATATTTTGAACACACTATTAAAACGGGTACGAACAGAACAGAAAATACATTATTACTTAGAACAGCTGGTTTCGTGATTAGTGATGATATATACCGCCATACATATTCAGGTGAAACTGCTACTATTAATAAAGCTGCAGTATCCGACATGAATAAGATAGCTGTGACCGAAAAATTAAACACTCATACACATGGTCGCGAATACCATCAGAAAATTGGTAAGTTAGGTATGGAAATAGGGATGGGATACAGCTATATGAATACAATTATTCGTAGGCTGTTCGAGAAAAATTCAAATTACAATAGAAAAATTTTAAATTTAGATTTGAAACAAGTCTATTCCTTTGTTATTAATAATACAGAAAGACTACGACATATAATTCGAGAGGCAATGGCCATGGAGATTGCACAAATGCAACTGCAGTTCGATGCTAACCAAGTCTCAAAAAATATATTTAAAATTCCTCAAACATGTTTATTTACCTATGATAAATTATCTAAAGGTCAAATTGAAATGAAAAAAAATGTGTATTCTGGATATCTCTCCTCTGCTGAACCACGATCATCCGGTGAGAGAATATTCGAGAAATTTTGTGAACAAGTCTCAAGTATTGAGTGGATATATAAAAATGGAGATAAGGGAAGTGAATATTTATCAATTGTATACAACGATAACTCCGGAAAACAAAGAAATTTCTTTCCTGACTATATTATTTGTGTACAAGGTGAAATATGGATTATTGAAACAAAAGGTGGATTTGATAGAAAAGGTAATAGTCAAGACATTGATATTTTTTCACCGAAGAAATTTGAAGTATTAAAGAATTACTTAGAACGTTACAATCTTAAAGGTGGATTTGTACGTTATGATAATAAGAGTAATGAGCTATGTATCTGTACAGAAAAATATAGTGACAACGTAGACAGCAGTGAATGGCAACTTCTCAGTAATGTAATTTTGTGAGGTGCTTAGGATTGAAAGTTGTTGACTTTAAACAATTACCTGCGACAGGTAAAGCAACTGTACATTTTATTAGAATTGATCCAGAGGATTTGCAAGAAACATTAGGAAATATTCTTCATACTTTAATGGATATGTCATGGCTTAAAAAATTTGATGAGTCCTTTATGCAAAAAAGCTTCGAGAATCGTGCTATGAAGACACTCGACGATATAAAAAGAAAATTTGATAGCCCACAAGTTGATAAAGTTGCCAGTGATGCCGCTGAATACGTCATTTCAGAGCTAGCCAGAAAATCATTAGTAGATAAATTAAACTATCTTAACATTCCATTAGCAGAGTTACTTGGAAAAAAAGTTTCCGGGAATCCTGGATTTGATTTCCATAGTCAGAACGGTACTACTGATACTGTGATCTTTGGAGAGGCTAAATATGTAGCAAGGCAAAGTGGCTATCAGAGTGCTTTATCACAGGTTGTAAGATTTGTAAATGATCGCAAAGATATAGACGATGTAGGAGATCTAAAACAATTTTGTACTCCTGTTGCTTTACAGAGAGTCATTGATGGAAATAAGGGATTTGCTATAGCATTCTCAGCAAAAAGAACAAAGACACCAGCACTAATTAAAACAATAACTACACATCAAAACTTTCTTGATTTGTTATGTTACGATGAAGTTATATTGATAGCGGTGAATCTATGAATACTATTTTTGATCAAGGTAATTTAATTTCGAAAATAAGAGATGGAAAAGAAATGGATAAAATTTCGTCATATGTTCGAATTAATCTCTTCGAAGAAGGTCCTATTGATACTGTTGTTCTTGAAATCCTATCATATTTCAAATTATTTCAACCTAAGTATTTTCGTACTTTTGAAAATGAAGTTATTGAGAGTATGGGTTTATTTTTCAAAGCATTGAAGCCTGATACATTACGTGGTGCACTTTTTGATTTATACAACCAATATATAATAGAACAATTTGGAGAGAACTACACTCCTATGCAAGCAAATATTATTAAGCAGATAAGAACTAATCAGTTCATTAGTTTTTCTGCACCTACAAGTACAGGGAAATCATTTGTATTTCGAAACCTGATTAAAATGGCCTCCCATGATGTGGTTGTTATAGTACCTTCAAGAGCATTAATAAATGAATACTATGATAAAGTACGGGAGATTGTTGATATTAAAAAAGTAAATATTCTTACTTTTGTAGATAGAATTAATATAAAACATTCATTAAGAAATGTATTTATTCTTACACCAGAACGAGCTAGGGATTTATTTAAAAATAGAGAGTGGTTAAATATTGATTTTGTTTTGTTTGATGAGGCACAACTTAGTGATGAGAGGTCTGTACGTGGACTTTATTTCGATAGTATTGTGCGTCGGATTCTAAAAACATTCCCTAATACAAAATGTATTTTTGCTCATCCCTTTATAACTAATCCTGAAGCTCAATTTAAGAAAAACGAAATAGACTTAGAAGAAACCTCTTTTGCGCATCAATATCAACAAAAAAATGTTGGGCAAATTTTTTTTGTTAACGATACCTTAACCAATAAATTCTATCATATAGGTACAAATAAAGAAATTATGGGCAAACATAAGTTAGAGTCCAATTTTGATCCTATCGAAAAAGCAATAAAAAATGGTGGAAGTGTTTTAATCTATGTCTCAAAAAAACATATTTATGATAAAACAATCTACACCCATTTCAATAAATATATTAACATGTGCTTGCCAATTCAAGACGCTGATGGTTTAAAGATGATAGAGTCATTACGAGAGTATATCGGAGCCTCAAAAAAGGATAAGCAATTCTACAATTCTGAAATGTTAGAAAAGCTATCCTGTGGCATAGTTATTCATCATGGATCTATGCCTTTAACTGCACGTCTTATATTAGAGCAATTCACACAAAAGGGGTTTTGCCGGATTTGTTTTGCCACTTCAACATTAGAGCAAGGTATTAATATGCCCTTTGATGTTGTTTATCTTGATAGATTTGAATCAAGCTCATCACTTTCTGTGAAAAACCTCATTGGACGTGCGGGGCGCTCTACTTCAAAACAAGTATTTGATTATGGGAGTGTAATTGTCCATAAATCTGCAATAACCTCATTAAGAAAAGTATTAATGAAGAAGGAGCCTCTTTCTGAAATATCACATTTAGATATTCAAGAAGATGGATTTGATAAAAAGTATAATGAGTTTAAAGAAGCAATTAAAAATGATACATTTTCTGATGAATATAATCTAACTGAAGCTGATGTTGAAAAGCTTCGATCGGAAGAAGTAACAATGATAATCCCTATTCTACTTGATATGCTATTTCAAAATAATGATATTATTACAACTAACACTGAGGAAGTAGATTTGAAAGAAGTTTATCAAGATTTTCATAAACTCTATGAATACTACCTTGGTCGTGATTTAGAGGCTGGAGAAAAGCTTGTTTTAAGTAATGCAATCAAAATAATGTTATGGAGAATACGCGGCAGAACCTTTAAAAGTATATGTCAATTCCGTTATGCTTATGCGTCACGCTCTACAGAGAGAAGAGAACTCTATAGAATCGGGGATAACAAAATGGCGGAAGAATTAGCTGCTAAATATATGTGTGGTTATCATGACATCCCAGATAAGAATTTAAAAAAATACCCTCTCTTTGACAGTAATGTAAAAGCTAAAGATGTTGACTACGATCTTATTGTGTACGACACATATGATTATTTGGATAAGTTAATAGGATTTAAGTTGAGCGATATATATTATGCAATTTTTTTTCAGTTCTACTTAGAACATAAAGATGATCGTGCACTCCAACTTGCGAAATATTTGAAATACGGTACAAATAGTATTGATGAGATTTGGATGCTTCGATATGGATTAACTTTTGACGACATTGAATGGGCGAAGAAATGCATTTCTTCCATTGATGAGAATGAAATTGTTTTCAACAAAAACATATATGAATTAGAAAAAGAACAACTAAAGGTAATAGAACAATTCATTCATGCAACTAATTGATTAAAGCCTCTTATACTTATATAAACTTATGCAAGAAATTAGCAACAGTGATTTTAGTGTATAAGTAGTATAATCCGATTGTTAAGAGAATTGAGAAAAGAGCCCTAGAACTACCTCTGAGGCTCTTTTCTATTCAGAAAAAACATTGATTTCTGGAACACTCTATGACTATGAATGGTCACCTATAAATTATTCAAACTTCTCATTGCAGAAGAAAGGGGTACTTACTAACAACTAATTGAACTAATTTTGTATACCTCAGCAAATTAATTTGATTTTTAAAAACCACTTCATTCACAGTCAGTTATATTAACACAGGAAATAAATTCTCATTAAACAAATAATTCGAGATTGAAATGATATTTTTTATAATTCTTGTTTTTTTAATTTTTCTTCAAATTCAACCCAGTCCATATAATAGTAATCTTGAGACTTATTAGCATAGAAAAAATAGTTGGGTTTTGTTGTAAGTAAAATGCTTCTGACAAACCTAATTTCATAAGTACATAAAAAGAAATCATTCATAATTTTTTTAATATTTCCTTTTACATATTCTTGTCTTAGCAGAACCTTTTGTTCTGTACCTTCACGTTTCACTTTAGAAATTTCCGAACTCAAATCACCTTGTCTACTCACCATCATTTGATAATTTTTGTACTCAACTAAAAACAAGATTTTAGTTTTTCTTGAGTAGAACATCACATCAATATCACCTAATGACCTACTGCATTCTTCAGATTCTGTGTAATGCTTTATTTCAACTCTAGGTATTTTCAGACTTTTCTTTTTTTCTAAAGGAACAATGTAGCCGGCACTCCTTAACACGTCCGCTACCTTATATGTCATTAGGCAGTTATATTTTGCTAGAATTTCTTCATTTTTGTTCAAGTTAAAGTAATATTTGCTTAGATTTTCATATTGTCCCCACACGTTAAAGTCTTCGATTATCGTTTGTGCATCGAGCATAATTTTTTTTGATATATAAATGTATCGTGAAGTCGCATAAGTAAAAAATAATTCATTTTCGATTTCGAAAGGGTTAGTACAATTGCTAACCTCAAAAGTATTCAGAAAAATCCTAAATCGTTCATCTAAAACTTCAAAATCATTACGACAAATAATTACTATATCGTCCTCTGGCAAACTTAAATTGAACCGCTTTATAATATTGTCCCATGACGTATCATAACTAATTTGCTCAATAGTTATAAACCGATCTTTAATACTCTCAAGTGACTTTTTTTTAAGTGAATCAACATCTAATTTCCTACTATTTAAGTATGCTTGCAAGTCATTGGATTGAATTACATATGAATGCATATCTCCAACTCTGTTAGAAACCTCCCTTACCCTATCAAAATATTCTTCCACAGATACGTTATCAGTGTACATAGTATTATAAAAATGCTGGTTAACTAAGAGTGTGTATACACAATTAACTACTTCATTTAAAACCTCATATTCATTAGTATTAACATGAACACCATTTATCCCAATTCCGATCATATTTTTCTTTACTAAGAAAAATAAAATGTTACAGATTTTAAATTTTTCTGTCCAAAAGTCCATGTCTTCATACATTTTCCCTTTTGTAACAGCTCGATACACAAATAAAGAAATAGACAGAGCTTCAATATTTTTTATTTTTGAAATTTGAGAAAGAATATATTTTTCAATTTTTTTGATGCTCTCATTATAGTTTTCTTTACTCATAATTTTTTTTGTGGAAGATGGAATACTGAAATTATTAACTGTCGTATGTCTGTTTGGGATAATTCTATCAAAAAATTTACAATAATTTTCTATATGGTCAGCAAGTTTAAAATCGAATTTGTTCTTCAATTAGATCTCCCTAGATATGAACTATTTACCTAAAAAGTATGATTAGCCCTTTACATTAGTATAACAGAAATCACCCTCTACTTAGAAAGAAAATAAAGTTTGGCTTCATAACGACATTTATAGACCATTCGATTCGCAATGAGTAAAATTCACTGGTTAGCATCTATACCCAAGGTTTTCTCAAGCCATCATTGAAGCTCATGTGAAATTGCTCAATCCACCTATTAATCACCCTCCCATACATCACCTGCTTATCCCCATCAAACAGATTCCGATAAACCACCTGTCCACGGCTAGAGGAAGCATCGACGACCTTCCCATTGCCTGCATAAATACCGACATGAGTAATATCCATAAAACGACCATTGCTTTCATAGCTCCAAAACACCAAATCTCCAGGAGCTAAATGCTCATATTGGATTGCAAGGTTATGATCTACGATATAACGTGCCTGTTCTGCCGCGGTGCGTGGCAACTGAATATTTAACTGCTTATAAGCCCACTGTACCAGGTAGCTACAATCTGTGTAGCGCCCGATTCCTGCCTTGGGCTGGCTATACGGATCACCTAAACGAGTTAATGCTAGCTTAACCGCCTCAGCCCCATGTGCTCCCTCTGGTAAATCTCGATAAACCAGTTCAAGCTGCTCCTGTGATAAGCCTGTATCACTGTCCTTGCCTAAAAGAGCAAACATAAGAGGTCTAAATTCCTCTGATAGCATCTCCTCCATTAGTGAATGTTGATCGTTTGTAAATCTATAATCCCCTGCTTGCTCCTCGGCTGTCCGGCTAGTAATCGTAACATGGAGAACCGTTTCATACGTTGTCACCGTTTTATTTTCTAAGCTACCATCCTCTTGCTCTACCGCCACTGTCTCCTGATTCTTAATCTTTTCTAGATCGTATTCAATTATGTTCATATCCCAAAAGACGGAGCGAATCATTTCCTCACGCGTCGCATCAATGGTGACCACATCCATTCCACCTTCAGCGTCCAGCGCCGTCTTCACTGCAAAGACTGCGATGACATCACTCCAGTTATCTACACGGGTATTATCTGCACTACCAATATAGTTTAGCTCCTCCCGATCAACAGATCCTGCATGTTGTCTAATCTCCTCTAGTCTATCAGCAAATGCAGCATCCATTTCTTTGACAACTACAGACAAGGGCTTTACATCCTGCTCCGTATTTTCGTCAGAAAAGAAAATGCCAAAGGGGGATGCAATGAGAGAAGCAACCGCTAATACGATGCACATCAGCATAATGACTGAGCCACTCACTCCTAATAAAGCCATGATTCCCTTCACTGCCACAGCGGCAGCCTTTACTACGATACGAATGATACGCAGATTAAATCGGGTCATGGCTTGTATTCTTTGTATATTTCTTCGAACTGACGCTGCCTGGTGAATCGCTTTCCTAGCCTGCTCTATGCCACCCTTTTTACCAACCGAAGCATTCATACTGCTTTTTGGTCTGTTGGACGTCCCCAGCCTTGTTTGCTTGGATAAGGTTTTGATTATTTTTTGCCCTTTGGTAGTAACAGAATGACTGACCAACCGAGAATGCTTTGGCTTCTTAGCCAATTGAAATGATGACTGCGTACGGAAGAACTTCCTTTCATTACCGGATTGTTTCTCAAAGTTAGACTGTCGCCTCAAATAAGAGGGATTACTTGATTGAACAAGAGACTGCTTTTTAGGTTCCGCCTGTAGCCTGCTGCCTTTTTGCTGCTTGATAAACTTCAATTTTAGTTTAGATACCCGCCCAATATACAAAAGCCGAGCATTAGCCCGGCCCTTTAAGTCACTTTGGTTTCTTACAACTCGATCTGACAAGCTCACAGTCAAGTTCTGTCTAGGTCTTAGCAAGGTATATTGAACGCCCCGATACCTAGTATTACTTACTGAGGCTTTAATTTGCTTCATGCTACGTGGCAACTGTGTTGCTCTTGTTTTTCTACCATTTAATATAGAATGCTCTGATGCTTTCCTTCGTGCTGTTATTCCTTTTTCACTCTGTACATACCTGTTTATACTTACGTTTTGCTTGTTATTTATCAATGAAGGTGCGTGCTCAATGCTCATCTTTTGAGACGCTCTTTTTGAAATCGGTCTGGTTAAATGTTTACCAATTCTCAATGAGCGCTGTAAGGCCTCACTCGATTTGCCCTTAGCATATTCAACAGGAGAATGTGCATCTGATTCATCGTTATCCTTCTGTTTGAGCCCCACTATAGATGCACGTGTTTTATCAAGTAACTGTACATGTCTCTCCAGCTTTTTTACACTTTTATGCGTAATCCTTGTTTTTATATCCTTCATACCACCACCTCCACTTAATTATTTAGCGAGTGCGATTTTCAATGCTTCTGGTAGTACGTTCATGCTCTCTACAGTATTCAGGGTAACGCAAGCGGATAGCCTCGAAGAAGTAAGGCGCATAACTACAGTCAAATAGCTCGTGTGGGGTGGAGTAACGCTCTTTGCCATCCTCAGTCCAGCCGTTCCACAAATTAAAGGCTAAACGGCTTGTTCGAATTGTGCTGCTGGTCTGCCATGCAGCGCTAAGGCCTGTAGTCTTGATGCTGTCATTTGAATAATCAAATAGCTCATTAGCATGGCTTCTCATTTCCCACGAAATCCCTAACACATAAAAAACGGCTCGATGATAGGCATCTGTACAATTCGCCCTTCGTAGCGACTCATAATAAAAGCGTTCGTGCTCCTCATCTCGAAACATTCTTGGCTGCATATTAAGTGGCTCCCTTCATAACATGCAGCGGCTAGTCACCAGCACCAGCCGCTGCAATGCGAAATAATCCTCTAACAATCTCATCATTTTTATGGATAAATCGGACCCATTGCTTAGTCCAGTATTTTATCAAGCAAACGAGACAGTTTTTTCAAACCACTGCTTATAGACTTACGAACCGCACGCTCGTCCACCTTTTCTATCTGAGCAATAGCAACCTTGCTTAGTCCTAAGAAATAATGGGCATAAATGCGTCTGAAGCTCTTTTCCGACAACTGGCTCATGGCCTTATAAATCTCCTGCCGAAGCCAAGCCTCCTCGAACTCCATTTCAGAAGAACATATTTGAAATAAAGCTTGATGCTCTATGCCATCGTTAGCATCCAGTGAATAATAAGCACGATGACGATACGCACGCAATCTGTATGCGCTATCAAGATTATCAAAGCGATGCATTTCCTCAACAATTTCTTCATCCACCTCTACCCATACATCTGTTGTATAAAGGCAATATAGGTCTCTCAAATTTATTTTCATCGTTCTTACCTCCGTATTTTGGTTTTTTTGTACAAACCAAAACAGAGGAGGAGAACGACAGCCTGTTCCATGCTTCAAAAATCCACTGGCGGAATAAAAAGGACTCCAAAGCAAAATGCTGTTAGAGCCTACATGGATAGTAATAATCAGTAATTGACACAAGGGTAATAGAGTAGCGTAGATAGCAAAATTGCTCTGCGCTACCAGCTTCTTTGCAGCACAAGCTGCACGTGATTTGATATTAAAGGCACTCGACCACAAAATATCAACTCCCGCTCACATAGCGACACCCTGTGAGAAGAAAGCCTCATGTTCAGTTATTCAGGTGTCACCACTCGTAAGTGAAAATCCTGCTTAGAACTCTTCAACCTATACAGCCTCCAAACCAAATTCAAAATAACTACATTTTTAGACAATAATCCCTATATGGTTATATGTCGCTCGAACCATGACAAATCACGTAACCAGGAATATTTTCCTGTTTTTAGTCGTATCATTATGGATTTTGTAAATTTTAAGAGCTTCGATCTACATGCTAATGGTAAAATATAGGAGTATTGAACCAACTCTTTACCTGTAGTTGCGGTACTTTATCACCACTAGCTGAGAGGGGGAGCAGCACATGTACAGCTTAAAAACCAATGGGGAGTTTTTAGAGGAAATCTATCGAAGTCATGCCAACCGAATCCGTTTATTTTGCAAAAAACTTCTGAGAGGCCATTACACTGATGCAACTGAGGAATGCGTGCAAAATACCTTCCTACATGCAGGACAGCAAGCAAACAAGCTTAAAAAACATCCAAATATTGAAGGCTGGCTTTATAGAACCTCCCGTAATCAGGTAAACAATGTTTTTCGAAAGTGCTATATCCAGCAAAAATATGAGGTTGACCTTCACTGCGATGTAGCCGACATGCTAGCTTGTGGCTGTCCGTTTTTAGATGAGGTCCTGTTTCCCTCGACTAACCTAAGCAAATTGGTTGAGGAGCTTTTGAATAAGCTCAATTCTCGTGAACAGGCATTGTATGAGGACTACTTCAAGCAGCACTTGTCCATTCTTGAATTGAGTGCAAAATATAGCCTGTCCAATACAGCAGTTACCAGTCGGATACATAGACTGAGGAAGAAAATCAAGCACCTGCTACAGGAGGTATTGTAGTTAACCCAATGAAAAACAATACGAATTAAGGCGGCTATCCAGCATTAAATGGATAGCCGCCTACTTGTAATTGAACTTTTACTCACCTGGTTTGGTCGTCATTAAGCTATACAGCCTTGTATGGCGTGGAAATTTATCTGTAAATGGCACTAATGAGCTGCCGACCTTTAGAAGACCGTTCCCGGCATCTACATTTGTAATGTAGGACAATTGCAAATCAGAAATATTCAAAAGCTCTGCCAATTCCCTTCTATCCGTGCTTGCCTGATTCAGCATTACAATAAATTCGCTGTTAGCCAGCATCGTTCGAGCTGTGTGGCTCTGCAATAAGTCGTCCACATTTTGTGTAATTCCCGTACAAAAAGCGCCATATTTTCTGACTCGCTTCCAGAGCGTAAACAGAAAATTGGCGCTATATTCATGCTGAAACAACAGATAGATTTCATCTATGAAGATGAAGGTATTTCTCCCTTTTGCCCGATTTTGCGAGATTCTATTAAGAATGCTATCTAACACCACCAGCATCCCGATTGGCAGTAGCTGCTTTCCCAAATCCAGAATGTCATAGCAAATGAGACGGTTGTTCACATTTACATTGGTTGGCTTCGCAAAGGTATTCAAGCTGCCAGCAGTAAACAGCTCAATTGCCAATGCAATATCCTGAGCCTCGGGCTCGGCTTGCTTGAGCAGCTCTGCTCTAAAATCCTGCAGCGTAGGTGGATCTCCCTTGTAGTTGTTTTGCAGGAACCTTCGGTATACACTGGCTGTGCAACGGTCAATAAGCGATTTTTCCTTTGCGCCCAAATGATGCCCTCCCATTAGCTGCTCGCATAAGGAAAGTACAAATTCTGATTTTAAAATAATTGGATTGGCTCCATCTCCATACTGACGGTTCATATCCATCGCATTAATATGGTTAGGCGAGGTTGCTGAAATATGAATCGTTTCGCCCCCCAACGCCTCAACCAGTGCCGAATATTCGCGCTCCGGATCAATGAGAATGACATCGTCATCTGTAGCGAGCACCTGATTGACGATTTCACGCTTGGCAGTAAAGCTTTTTCCTGAACCGGATACCCCCAAAATGAAGCTGTTTCCATTTAGCAGCTGCTTCCGATTGGCAATGAGCATGTTCTTGCTAATTACATTTTGCCCATAATAAATGCCCTCGGGATGGATGACCTCCTGCGCCCGAAAGGGGATGAACACTGCCGTGCTTTCCGTAGTCAACGTTCTCAGCGCATGCACCTTCCTTACTCCAAAGGGCAATGCAGTATTCAGTCCATCCATTTGCTGATAGCTCAGGGTGGAGAATTGGCACAGGTGCTTGCGCGCTGTTGTCAGTATCGCCTCTGTATCACTATCAAGCTGCTCCTTGCTTTCAGCAACATGCACCATCGTCAGCAGTCCAAACATCATACGCTGGTCGCGTGTAGTCAGATCATCCAGGAACTCCTTACTCTGCTTGCGCTGCTGCTCCATATCATAGGGCACGACAGCAGAAAAGTTGTTGTGCTTGTTTTGCCTGCGCTGCCAGTTGGTAATGTTGGTTTCCACGCCCAAAAGACGGTTCTCTACTTCACGAACTGCTTCATCTGTCGGAATTGGAATGATGTCCAGGGATAGAAACAAATTCCGATTTAAATCACATAGCTCGGATACCATACTGTCTTTAATATAGCTCGCGTACTCACGAAGGAAAATAACCCGCCCGTACAGCTCCCCCATGCGAAAATGATCCTTCTCAAACTCCAGCGTATCGGGGCAGATGTAATCCTTAAAGTCATGTCCCTTTCTCATCGTTTCAGGTAAGCTAAATCGGAAGCTTGCTTCTTCATTCATTCGATAAAAGTCATGAAAAATCTGCAGACGATCTGCCGCATCTAGCTCGATGCAGCGTGATCCAAGCCGAGCAAAATGAGCGGATAGCTCAGTGGTGACCCTAGCGAAATATTGCCGCGCCTCCTCGACGCTTTTCTTGGCGATGGAGATGGTGATATATTTTTCCTGAACCGTTCCGTGTGCTCCAACGGCCTTGTCCATCAGCATTTGATTATATTCCTTCCGATATAGATCAAGTGGATCTTCTCGCAATGGAATAAGCATAGAGCCTTCAAAATCAGCCTGGTTCAAGCGGCGGTTATGAATCGTTATTTTGGTTGTTGCTCCGCTGTCAAAGGAATTAAGCAGCTCTGAATAGGATAAGAACATCTCCTCCTTATCCTCCCTAGATGCCACGGCATAGTTAATATCCTCAAAGCGATAGGATTTAGAAAACTTGTTTCCAACAAAAAAAATCCCGTCCGGCCAGATGGCGCGAATCGGGATTACCTGTTGAACACCTTTCGGTATAACGAACCTTTCCTTATCCTGCTTCAGAATGCGACTTAGCGTTTTAATCATAGCGCTTCATTCCTTCTTTTTCATACTTTTGAATCGTTCCCTGTAACGCCTCATAGTAGGTATTTGTGGAATAAAAAATTAAGCGCCGCGGCATAAGAAATTCGGATTTTACATACGCCCATAATAGCTGCTCTGCTGTCATGCCATGATACCTAATAAAGCCCAATGCCGCACATGGTGCAGCCCCCAGCACACACATCCAGCTTAATGTTTCAATGCCAAATTGCCTACGCAAGCCAAAATACAGAGCAATCGCTACACCAACAGCCAGAATAGAAAAAAAGAACTGCCGCAAGGACAGTCCAAAAAATAAGCTTTCCGTATATTCCCGGATTTCCCGGTTAATCTTTACCTCCACCTTCATCCCTCCCGATTAGCTACTCACTAGTCACTGTTCTTCCTTTCCTCTGTATGGCTACATCCTTCGCCTTCATCAAACCCAGTGGAATGACATAGCAGCGTGGCAGCAAGCTGAATACCATCCTTCAGCCCCTGTAGATACAATCGTTCATTTATAATGCCATACTTATGGTGATGCCAGTCCTCCCATTCAGAGAACTCCGGCATACGTCCAATATCCTTTCCCGCAAATAACGCTTCAAAGGCTTTATCTGCTTGCTCACGAATAAAGCTTAATTCAGGATCATGCTCAATTCTCGCAGAAACCTCATCCATTCTTCCTTGAATCGCTTGCCGAAACCACGGTGGAAATCCCATCGCCCTGCTTCCCCCTCACCTCTACGCTAAGACTACTTTCTACTCCTCTTTTCTCGATACAACTGCATGAGAAGTTCATCGACCAGCCGACTTTGCACTTGAAGTTGCTCGTTATTGAAAAGCGGAATTGACTGCTCCAATGACCTTTGACCAATTACGTTTAGGTTTCGGCGCTCTTCCTCTAACAATTTAAGTGGATCAAGCAATTCATAGCCTCCTTATATTTTTAGACTTTTAAGGTTACAAAAATAGTAACTTTAAAAATCATGTCAGTCAATTGTGCACTCATTCATAATAGAAAATGCAGGCTATTAAGTCGGATTAAGGAGGTGCTATTATGCTTAACTATGATAGAAAGCTGGTTGGTCAGCGTATTCGTAAACAACGGGAAGTATTAGGAATTTCACGTGAGCAATTTGCTGAAAAAATCGGCAAGGTTCCGCGTTTCTGTGCTAATATCGAGCGTGGGCAGGTAGGCATGTCTATTGAGACAATGCTGAGTATTTGCTCCTTACTCAAGTTATCTCCCAATGATTTACTCTTGAACTCAGAACCTAATCCTTCTGAGGATAATGAAACAGCTTTAATTATGGCTGCTTTGAAGCATTGTACTGAGCAGCAGCGAAAGGATGCTCTGGCACTGCTAAAGTTATTTCTTGGCGCATCCTGGCGCAATTAAATAACTCATATGGATCTGCTTTTAAAGCCCCATCATTTCCCTCACAATACGATCAGCCATCTTTATCATCCCTACAAGCACCAGCATATTAAAGATTAGCTCCCCAATATAAGTCCATACCATTGTGATAGCCCCGGCACCTTCTTCCACTGCTGGAGGCGCAGCAGCAAAGGCTGTAAAGATGATACAAGCCAGTACGATGATGGCTCCCTCCAAGCACACCGCAGCATATCCCTTCAAAAAGGATTTTCCAATAGATTGACTTGGCTCCCCCGCAAAGGAAGAAAGTGGAACTGGTGCAATGGCTGTATACAAATAAATGCGAAAAAAGCGTCCATATACGGATAAAATCATAATGAAGGACAGCACTGTAATAAACAGGCTACCTAGCAGTGTGACAATCCATAGAGGAATGCTTTGCCAAAATCCCACCTCTTCAATGGCTTGAGCTATTGTACTGGGCAACGCAGCTGCAGTCGCGGAACCAAAGCCTGAACGAGCCATCATGGTCGAGATGATACCCTGAACAATGGTAAACAGCGTCAGCATAAGCTCTAGTCCATAGGTAACCACCGCCTTTGCCAGAATAAAGCGAATAAACAGCTTAACGGCAACCTCTGGCTTTTTTACCTCAGCAAAGCTGCCTGTCGTTTTCACTACACCAATGACAAAAAACAACACAAGCAGTGCTAAGCCTGTGGCCTGCAGTCCACCATGAATATCCAGAATGACGTGCCAAACGCTCCCTCCTTTAAACTCCGTAGGGGATTGAGTGACCAGCGTCCAAATCTCTGCCATTTTGTCATTCCAGGTTTCTAAAGCATTTTCTAAATTTTCAGCAATCCAGCTATTTTTAGACACAGGCTGCCTCCCTTCCAGAAGCAAAGGGGCAAGCATATAAGGCCTGCCCCTTCTTTTAAGCTGGTTATCCAGTGATAATATTCAGAATTTCCTTGGTGAAGGTAATGATAATTCCACCAGCCAAGGTCAAAAATCCGTTAGCTCGCTGCGACGGATCATGTGACTTAAAGGATAGTCCCACCTGCACCACACCAAAGCCTAAAATAATCATGCCAATCGCCCTAATTAGGCCAAAAATGAAATTGGATAAATTATTAACGGCGGACATAGGATCACCTGCTGCATAGGCAACAGATGAAAAAACCGCACTAAGTACAGTGAAGATGTACAGTCCTAACAGCCACTTGCGTTTCGTGTTTCCCTTCATGCCATTCTACCTCCCTGGTCTACTAGACTTGCCTCCACTTCCTCCTCGGAAAGCAGCTCGTACTCTCCATCCTCATGCAGCGTGATAGAGCGCCAATCCCTTGCATGCTCTGTGCCTCCGTGTTTAAAGGGTGGCTGTTCTCCATCTGCTGTATAGAGAATATTTGGATGCTTCAATAAATCGTATTTGTCGTCCTGTACTGGATACTCCCCACGGATGAACAGTAGTGCATAGCGGTTATCCAGCAGCCGCACCTCATCTGGAGCGAGCAGCTCACGTCCCGATTGCTGATAATTAATGGAGTAGCTCCCGCTGCGTCCTTTACTCTGACCATACGTATTCGTATCAATCGTTTCCTTACCAAGCAGCTCAGACACGTATTTATGCGTGGACTGCTCATTTCCCCCTAAATACAAAAACACATCGCAGTTGCCTACGATGGATTCCCAGCTATCCTTATAAAGTGCCTTGAGCTGCGCCAGATTTTGCAAAATGATTGATACAGAAATCTCCCGACTGCGCATCGTGGATAGAAGCTTATCAAACTCGTCTGGCAGGGCAACATTCGCAAATTCGTCCATAACAAAATGGACATGCGTAGGCAGGCGACCTCCATGCCGATAATCAGCCTCATACATTAAGGCTTGGAAAAGCTGCGTATACAGCATGCCTACAATAAAGTTAAAGCTGCTATCGTTGTCAGGAATGACAGCAAATAATGCTGTCTTTCTCGTTCCAATCGTGGATAAGCCCAATTCATCAACCAAGCTCATACCTGCTATCGTATGCAGGTTGAATTTTTCCAGCCGTACACCAAGTCCAATCAAAATCGACTTTGCCGTTTTTCCAGCAGCCAGCTTGAAGATGTTATACTGCTTCACCGCTAGATGATCAGGGTCACGCATCTCCAGCCGTTCAAATAGCTCATCCAGCGGGCTCTGATAGGTTTCATCCTCCTCACGCACCTCTGCCGCTGCAATCATCTCCATCACCATCGGAAAGTTCTGCTCCTCTGGCGGTGCTTCATAGAGCAGGTACAGAATGAGCGCTTCAAGCAGTGCCGTTTCAGAACGTTCCCAAAACGGGTCATTGGTGCTACTTCCCTTGGGCGTGGTGTTGCGAATCAAATTTGTGACCAGCTTCAGTACGTCCTTGTCATCCTGCAAATAGGCAAATGGATTATAGCCATGAGAGCGATGAGGATTAATCAAATCCATGACTCGAATGTCATAGCCCTGTGTCCGTAGCAGATGCCCTGTATCGCGTAAAATCTCCCCTTTGGGGTCAAGCACTACATAGGAGGTAGCCGTCTGCATGACGTTCGGCTTTGCATAAAAGCGCGTTTTCCCTGCACCAGAGCCACCGACTACCAGCACATTTAAATTACGACGATGCTTTCGTCCATCCAACCCAATTCGTACACGCTGGGTTAAAATTTTGTTTTGCTCTGGTGTCTTACTGCGGTATTTGCTATTTATTGTTTTTGCCCTCCCCCAGCGTGCGCTACCATGCTCCTCCCGGCGGCGGTAGTTACGAGGTGAAGCCAAATAGATCCCTGCTCCCAAGCCATAGGAAAGGATAAAGATAAATAAGCTACGTGGTGTATCCTCTACCCATTGAATATGAAATGGCTGCTGGAACGCTTGATTTAAATGTGTAATGATACCAAACACTCCCTCTGATAAGGCGGGCGCTGCCAGTAAAGCCAACCAAACAACGGGCACAAAAAAAGCCGCAAAGAGTAATAGGTTACTCCTTACGGCTCTATCGCGCTTCATGGCGTTTCCATCGCTTCTGTTTTTGATACGGGGCTTCAATGGCCTTTAACAATAAATCATCGACGGCATCTGTTGGGCGCTTCTCACCAATTAAATCATTACGTAAGCTATGCAGTGCGTGCACCACAATACCATGCTCGTAATGATCCAGGCTTAGCGTCCGTTCATGCTGCTCCTTCATAGGCACTCCCTCCTGTTTTAAGATTGTAGCTAGCGAGTAGGCTCTGAACGCTTGGCTTGTCGCTGCTGCTGTGAGAGCTGGCGATTCATTCGGACAATGCTTGGCTGTGCGGCTTCCTTCATATACGTCAGTTCTTTCCGAAGCTGCTGCGGCTCCATTTTACCTAGCAGCTCAGGTACACGTTGAAAGGAAAAGCTACTGGTAGAAAATCCAAATTGCTTGCTCAGCATATAGGCTGCACAATACGCCTGTAAGCTGCTTTCGGAACGAGCGTATTGTCCGTTGCCCTTATCCATCTCCGCATGTGCAAGCTCCTGTGTTAGCGCACGAAAAATATCGCCTGCAGCAAGTCCGCGGCGAATGACAATGCTTCTTGTATCTGGTTGATACAACGCATGCATCTCTGATGGCAAGCTGTCGCTCATTGTAATTGGAACGGGCGCACGTTCAATTAGCGCTTTAATTTTTGCTCGTTCATCAGGCATCACGTTCTGCTCCTGTTTCGGAAGCGCCGTAGTTTGCGAAATATCAAACATCCTCTTTGGGTTATAGCTAATGGCCGTGCTCCCATCCTCCCGCTTGTAGCTCTCCCCTGGCTCCAGAATATAAAATCCGGTTTCCTTCCTGCGGATAAATACACCCTGCTCCTTCCAGCCTTCAAAATCAGCAATACGAGTTGCTTCTGGCCGTTGTGCCAGAATGAGCAATGCGTTAGCAACACTGTAGCGGTCAAAACGGCTCTGCACATCCAAATACTGTTGAAAGCCCTCCCCACTTTGAGCAATTTGTAGTGAAGCCGTATCTATGGTGTCATACGTCCACTGCCGCAGCTCCTGCTTTTTTTGCACCCATGCCTCTTTATTAAAGGCCTGATCGCCGCGCTTCGTTGCTGAAGGAATAGATGCTTCTTCTCTGAATAAATCATCCAGCCCACTCATTTCGTCTTCCCTCGCTTTCTTCCTCCATCACCCTTTCCCTTGGTGCTCTTTGCCTTCCCTGCTGGTTGGCGATTTTTTCTGGAGGGTAGTGGGTCCTCATGCACTAACGTCTGCTTCTCCTTATTGGCCTTACGGTTTTCTTCTCTAATTTCTCGTAATAGCTGTCGAATGGAGATTCGTTCTGGCTCCTTTGCAGGCTGCGCATCAGGGATATCCTTTACGGTAGCCTCGCTGGGTTCGGAGATAGGCTCTAACAGATGGGAGGGCTTCTCCCCCAAGGTTCTCTCCTCCATGCTTGGCTCCTTCATCACCGGCTGCTCTTCCTGTATTGGAGCTTCCTCCGGTGCTTGAGGCTTTCCCATCAGCTCGTCCAAAAAATCCTCCGTATTCACCTTCTCTAACTCATCCGAAGCCGCTGTTACCTCTGCTTCCTGTGTATGGGTGTGCTCCTCATCTCGTGGTTCTTGCTCTTGTTGCGGCGAGGCAGTTTCCCGTGACTTCTCGATTTCACTTTTAATGCTTGCTGTATCTACCGTTGCCAGCTTAAAGCGTTCTACAATCCGATTAATTTTGGAAGCATCCTCGGCGCGAACCATAATGTCACATAAGCCATCCACATTTTTTTTGTCGCGCAACGCACAGTACAATACACCATACCGCTTTGCTTCCGTACAGAAGGTTTCGAGATCCGCATTCCTGACCGCAAACACCTTCAGCTCCTTGCCGCTGCGTAGCAGACTTTCCAAGCGAATGCTGCCCTTTGTCCGCTTTTGCCCCTGCAAAGCTGCAAATAGATATACAGCCAGGTGCTTAGCGCCTTCTCCTGAAATTTTGGCCATCACCTCGATGCTGCGCAGACTCATATTCACGACCTGATTGGCTGCCTCTGCTTCGGTGCTCATGCTTCTGCTCCTCCTTTCGCCATGTTCCTTGCTCTTGCCTTAGCGTAGTCTGCATGTCCGCGGAACGTGCCAGTATTCCCTCGCCAAGCCTCACCTCCCTTCGTAGTACAGAAAGCTGCTTAGTTAGACCGGCTATGTCCGCCTTGTAGCTCAGCCTTTGTTCATTATCCTTGCAGCGGCGAATTCGATGGTAAAGTCCCTTTCGTCCCGTTTTTAACAGCTCCATCTGCATGCTCGCCTCAGACAGGTAAAGCTCAAGCTGTTCCCTTGTCGAAATCTTCTTTTCACTAAGCAGCTTTGCTTGTGCAGTCAGCAGCGACATCCTTCGTACATCCTCACGCAAACGAAAGGTTGGTCTTTTAGCTGTCCTACGATTGGAGGGAATAATGCCCATTTGATACAGGTACTTTACATATAAGCCCTGTAAGCCTTGAAGCTTGCGACTGCCAGCCACTTTCCCGTACAGGATACCCTTTCGTTTTCGTGGTAGTGGAGCTGGCATTGCTTGCTTAGGAGCTTTGTTCTGAAGAATACGCTGCTTGAGTGCCTCCTCGGTGTACGCTTCTCCAAGACTACGCAAACGAACAAAGCGCTGCTTACCTGGAGGACGGATTGCCCAATGCTTTGCCGCTGTCTTTACCTCGTAGCCCTTCTTTTGTAATTGCGAAAAAAACTGCGTCATAGTCATCGCGGTAGCCAGTGCCTGATCTACATCCTCACGAATGAGTCCTCGCCAGGTTGGGCGATTTTCATGTTCTGCCTTCCATTCTCCATAATGTGCAGCCCTTCCACGCTCAGGATGTGTAATAACCGACAGCGCATACTCTCTGCAAAGCCGATCCGAGGTTTGACGGAGCAGTGCATAAGAGGCTTTGTTATCGTAGTAGCGTTTACCGTCAAAAAAAGAAACAGCATTTAGCACAAAGTGATTGTGTAAATGCTGCTTGTCTAGATGAGTGGATACCACCACCTCAAAGCGCTCTCCCCATAGCTCCTGTGCCAGCTTCATTCCGATAGCATGGGCAATTTCCGGTGTTGCTTCACCAGGTGCAAAGGATTGATAGCCGTGAAAGGCCAGAATTCCCTCGGTCTTTTGAAACTGTCGTTTTGTTCGTTGCATCTGCTCATAGGCAGTGAGCGGATCACAATTGATTCCACTCACATATAGCTGTTTTTCCGTTTTGCCACTGTCCTGTACGTATTTTAAGGCTTGCTCTAGGCCACTTTCTATCTCTTGAGATAAATCTGTTTTTTCAGGATTAGCAATGTAGTCAATGACTCGCTTTAGCCGATCTGTCACATCCCAAATGGCTGTTGTTGCCAATGCGACACCTCCTTACTCAATCATGGTGATTTAGAATGGTGCCTCAGTTGAACTGACAGAACTCAGAATAACTAAACAAAGAAATCACAGTAGTATTCTGTTAGAAATTAAAAAATGGGCCGTAAGCAAAAATGATACATGTTAGAAGACACTTAAAACTCTAATGCCTCTTCTCTCGGAACTTTCCAAAAGCAATAAATCGTAATACATTCACCATGTTAGAATGATAGTGTGAATTGGTATTGTTATATTGAAGCAAGGGTATCACCCGATTTGAAAATACTCGTAAATGAAAGGACTGAATTTCAATGAACCTCCCCAAAATAATTACAGAAGAAAATTATTACTTACCTAATCCCACGTTACAATTTGTTTCTCTCGATGGTGTTCCAGTTACAGAAGCCACTTACATTGAGGAAGCCAACAAGCTCATATTATCTGAAAAAGTCCCTCTTGATGTTAGAGAGATTTTCGAGACTGCTAAGGCACTATACATGTACGGGTATCTTTACTGGACATTCTTTACGGTAGCTCATGACTACGCTTTTAGAGCTTTAGAGCTAGCAATTAAGCTAAAGCTTGAGGAACGTCAAACTGAAGTACCTAATAAGCTGAGCAAGAAAATTGATAAGTTATTTGAAATAGGTCTTATAACAGAAACAGAAAAATCTATATATCACGGTATTAGGGTAATGAGAAATCAGTTTGCACATCCTTCATATCAATCCCAAACTGGTCACAACATCGAAATCATTAGCTACTTGTGTTCAAGTATTAATAAGCTTTTTGAAAAAGATAATGATAAGAAAAATAATTGATGTTCAGTAGTTATCTCTACTAATGCAATAGCCAATACATTTCATATTTACATTTATATTTGAACTGCTTAGAGCCCAATCACACAACTCTTCTCCCTCACAAAATAATTCAAGGTAACCTTTTAAATGATGTCGTATAAAAGCTTAGCTTGCTCCTTTTTCAGGAGCTGTTACTGCCTGTTGGATATGTTGGACTGATTTCCGAAGTCGGTCGGCTTCCTGTTGAAAAAAAATGCTATCCAAATGCCCAGTTGCATTAGCTTTGGCTGCAAGCTGGTTTAGGTTGTTTCCAATCGCATGAAGCTCTCGCATCATAGCGTAGTAGTCAGGAGGCGGTTTAGCCTTGGGGATATATCCTAGAATTAGAGAACGAATAAATGTTTCTCTTGGAAGGCCTGTAGATTTTACTCCCTTCATGAGATGTGAATGCTCAGATTCACTTAATCGCAATACAAATGAAACTCTACGTTTTCTCATTGATCTCACCCTTGAAAATTTTGTGAAAAAATATATTCTTTAAGCAAAACAAACAACACTCAAGCATAAAAAATGACTTGGGGTCTTAGGGGCTTTGCCCCTAACAAGTGAATTTGGATATCCAAATTCAGTGCTTGCTACAACACGAGACATACGTCTCGCATTGTTCTTTTAAAACACTTGCCGAAAAAAAGCGAAGGCTGCTTCTTGAAATTCACTCGTTACTTACCAACAATCAACCCTTCTTTGAGTGTGTTAAAATACAAATCCCATCATTCATTCCTTCTATTCATAGACATTAATTTCCCCACAAAGCCAAACTATCTTAACCTGATTTGTTCTCTTCTCCGACACAGATAATCTAGTAGCATGTCGTTTACGTCTTTCCCATTTCGCGGTATTTCATCAGAAATAGAAAACTCAGGGGAAAGCAAACGATTAATGGTGAATGCAGCAGTCCTCCCTGGCTCATCATTATCTAAATGCAGAACCACACGGTTAATGTCAATGTGAGTATTCAAATATTGCGTTAAGGCTACCGGAGCATCAGCCTGCCCCTTCCCCGCTGAAGGCTTGTAAATACCACCCAATGAAAGCAAATGCATCTGCCTCCAATCCAAGCCTTTCAGCTTTTCTAGCGTGCAGTAAGATAGCAAATCAATCGCACTCTCAAACAAATGAAGATTTTGCCCATATTCTTTTGCCGCAATAGAAAAGGAGTAGCGCTTATCGCTACCCCCTACCTCGCCCATATATTTTGTTTTACTTGTGCCACGGATAGCTGCATAGCGGGGAATGCCCTGCTGGTCAAACCCGACAAAAACAGCATTATGATAAGGAAGGCTTTCATAGAGCCTCCCAGATGCCAGACAAAAATCTATGACGCTACGATCAATGCCTCGCTTGGTTAAATAAGCAATGACACGCTGATTACTGTCACTTCGCTCTGGAAGCTTAAATTCCTTACTAGAAGAAGTCACGGCATCATGCTGAACATCCCTATGCGAACTTTCTATTGAAGCTGGTCCTGTTAACGCAAGCACGGCTTCTGGAAAGGTTAATTCCCTGACTTTAATGAGGTAGTCTAATGCGGAACGACCGCCTAATCCACGCGACCACCAAAACCATTTTCCATTGGAGATTTTCAGACTATCGTGGGTTCGAGTGCAGTAGACGTTACGAGAACAGCGAACCAGTTCGTAAGGCTCGTACATCTGTAAATATGTCAGCAAATCAAGCTGCTTCGCCTGTTCAATTTGCTCCTTACTTACATAGCTCATAGCGTACCCCCTAATCTAATTTTGGACAAAAAGAAAGACAGCCCTGTAGCTGTGGCTGCCGTCAATTTGCACCATAAAATAAAAATAATAGGGTGAAAAGCGTTCTTTCGCTTACTATCTCAATTCCTTAATTTCTGCAACCGATAAGCCCGTTGCCTCTGAAATGGTTTGCAGGTCCACGCCTCTGTCCAAAAGTCGAAGCGCAATTTCTTTGCTGGTTTCAGTCTTGGCTCCCTCAATTCGAGAATGCTCATCGCTCAGTGCCTTCATTCTAGCATCATAAGCCATGCGTGCCGCTGCATCCTGGCTCAGAAACTCCAGTGTATCCATCGCTTTTTTCAGCATCGGCTCCTTCATCGTCAGCACCTCCCAATTGGATTGATCGACTCCCTTTAAAAACAGCAGCCAGTTCACCAGTCCGCCTTCTTCAAGCTCTGCCGCATGCTCGCTCAGCTTGGTCAATTCCATAATGTGAATTTCAATATCATCCACCAGTTTAATTCCAGTGCGATCCTCTCGCAAATGAAATACGCTATGGTAACGGTCATTAGGCAGACAGGAATAGTTCAGTATATTAATGGTCACGCATTTCTTTAAGGTATTGTAATTTCCGCCCTTAGGTATCTGATGGTAATACATTTCAGACCAATAGAACAGTGTTCGTTTTTCCATATGGTATGGGTTAAACAGCTGCATTTCTATATTCAACAGCTCGCCCTTGGCTGTCTTCGCCTTAATGTCCATAATGGACTGCTTGTCATTTGGACTGTCTGGCTCGGTGTACGGATTAAGCAGCACAATTTCAGTCAGTGGTGATTCACCCGCCTCGCGGAAGGTGCTGTTCAAAAAGGCCAGCAGCACATCCTTGTTATGCTCGCTGCCGAAGATTCGTTTAAAAATAACATCTACACGCGGATCAAGCAATTCCAGCATGGGCCTCTCACTCCATTCCTAACTATCTTCATTATACCATTGTATCCTTTATAGTTGAATATACTCACCTTGGCTGGAACGATTAGAGCACACCTATTTTTTTGAAGTAAGAATAACAGTCGGCATGTCCCTGCATGTAAATGGCTGCTCGCTCCATCTGATCAAGCTCATCCCCAAGCGCTTTACTGAGTAGCCAAGCCTCATAGTCCACTTGACTTGGAAACAAGGCCCGATTGCCCTCCGATACGTTTTGGAGCAACGGATGCTGCTGTAACAGAAGCGAGCGCTGCTCCCCTAGCTGACGGTATACCGGTTCATTTGCACGCAGCCGACTGACCACTTCATTTTCTATTTCACTAAAGCCCATTTTTAATAGCTCTGTCCATAGCTCCAATGCATACACACTCCTCCCTGCCTCCACTATACAAAAGCCAGGCTAGGAGATCGAATGTGTCAAACGAATTATCTCTCCCTATGAGGGGGCTTGCGAGTTGACTCCTGCTGTTCATCCGGGGTAGCATCTACTCCTTCATTTTCTCGTTTGTCCATATTCAATAAGATGTTTAACTCGACAAGTCGCTTAGATTTCTCCTGTAGCTCCTGCTCTTTTTCAAATGGCATGGCAACCTGCTCCTTGGCGGTATTCACCTGCTGGTACATTGTTGTTAGTTGCTGGCTAGCATATTGCAGCTTGCTTGGCAGATCGGACAACACATTGTTTAACCGTGTCATGTTACCGCCACCGTCAGCTCCCAATGGAACCATATAACCAAGCATGCCGCGCAGCGTTACCTTATATTCCTTTTGAAAGCTATCAAAGGACAGCCATAAGCTGAAGCCCAAATAATCGCCAATCTCCTGTGGATCTGGCGATGTCATTTTCTTGCATGCCTCCAGCAAGGCTACGCCTGCTGTTGCCCTTTCCGTATAGCTAGTTCCCTCAATAACCATACCAGGAAAGGCTGAGTCATCCCCATATTTCTGAGAAGATTCTTTGAACAATGCTACGTCTTTCTCCAAGCCCACAATTTTTTCTTCTGTGGACTTAATTTGCACAGGCAGTATTTTGAGCAATCGATCCTCTAATGTATATCGCTGGCTTAAATGATTGGCCTTTAGCAGCTTTAGCTTGGATACCTGAATATCTAAATCCATCTTTTCCTTAATGTACGGGTTGCCTGTCGCCAGCGCCTTTACCTCGGCATAGGACAACGCTGTTTCATCAATATCCTCTGCAGAGCGTACAGGGGACTTACTGGTCATAATTTGGGAGATAAAGCGCTGCTTGTTCTCTAGCGTCTGATACATATAAGCATCAAACGTATTTTCCGTGACATAGCGAAAAATATGAACCTCGCCGTTTTGATTGCCTTGCCGAATAATTCGTCCACTACGCTGCTCCAGATCTCGTGGACGCCAAGGACAATCCAAATCATGAAGTGCAATCAATTTTGTCTGCACATTCGTACCCGCGCCTAGCTTGGCGGTTGACCCGAGCAAAACACGTACTTGGCCGACCCGTACCTTGGTAAATAGCTCCTTTTTTTGCATATCCGTATTGGCATGATGGATATAAGCAATTTCCTCAGCTGGTACACCTTTTTCTACCAGCTTACGCTTTAACTCATCATACACATTGAATGTGCCGTCTGTTTTGGGAGTAGACAGGTCGCAAAATACAAGCTGTGTGAGTCGCTCCTTCGAGCCGTCCAACCAATGCTGATAGACGTTGCTTGCACAAGCGCTCACCTTGCTGCTCTCATAATCAGGGAGTATTGGATTAGCCAATCGCTGGTCTAAAGCCAGCTTACGCCCATCATTGGTGATGCTAAGCATATTGTCCTCGTGAGGCTCAACCTGCTTAGCACGAACCCTCTCTGCACGCTCCGATAGCTCTGCTACCATGTTCTTTTGAAATTCACTCGGTGGTACAGCAACATTATGAAAATATGCTTTTGGCACAGGAAGCTGGAGCATATCTGCTGTTTGAATGTCCGCTACTTCCTTAAACATACTCATTAGCTCAGGCAAATTGTAAAAGCGAGCAAACCTTGTTTTCGCTCTATACCCCGTTCCTTCCGGCGCAAGCTCTATAGCGGTAACTGTCTCACCAAACGTGGATGCCCAAGAATCAAAATGCTGCAATCCCTGCCTCTGTAGCCGCTCATATTGGAGGTAGCGTTGCATCGTATACATTTCAGTAATGGAGTTGGAGATAGGCGTACCCGTTGCAAAAATAACTCCACGTCCCTCTGTCAGCTCATTCAAATAACGACACTTGGCAAACATATCGGAGGACTTCTGAGCCTCTGTTTGAGATAAACCCGCCACATTACGCATTTTGGTATATAAAAACAGGTTCTTATATGAATCAGCCTCATCCACGAACAGCCGATCCACGCCAAGCTCCTCAAAGGTAACAACATCATCCTTGCGGCTCGTATCATTCAGCTTCTCCAGCTTGACCTGAAGCGTTTTTTTGGTCTTCTCTAGCTGCTTAATCGCATAGCGCTCACTTTTAGCTTCCTTCAACTCCCGAATACCACTCGTTATTTCGACAATTTGATCATGCAATTGCTGACGCTGACGTTCTGTTGAAATCGGAATCTTTTCAAACTGCGAGTGACCCATAATAATAGCATCATAGTCCCCTGTAGCAATCCGAGCGCAAAATCGCTTGCGATTTTTAGTTTCGAAATCCTTCTTCGTCGTTACTAAAACATTAGCTGCGGGATAGAGCTGCAGGAACTCTGCTGCCCACTGCTCAATTAAGTGATTGGGCACAACAAACATGCTTTTGTTACATAGCCCCAAATGCTTGCTCTCCATCGCTGCCGCAGTCATTGCAAAGGTCTTGCCCGCACCCACGCAGTGTGCAAATAACGCATTTCCTCCATACAAGGCACGAGCAACCGCGTTAATCTGGTGCTGCCTCAGTCCAATTTCGGGATTCATCCCCTTGAAAAGAATATGACTGCCATCGTATTCACGCGGCCTGATCGCATTAAACCGCTCATTGTAAAGTCGTGTTAATCGTTCCCTTCGCTCAGGCTCCTTCCAAATCCACTCCTGAAAGGACTCCTTTATTCGCTCCTGCTTTTGCTGGGCGATTGCGGTTTCCTGTCTGTTCAGTACCCGCTTTTCTACCCCGTCCTCAACCACCGTATCAAAGATGCGCACATCCCGTAGGTTTAGTGTATCCTCCATAATTTTGTACGCACTCATTCGGCTTGTACCATACGTCATATTGGCTTTAATATTATTGCTGCGATCATCATTCTTGCCGCGTATATTCCAGGCCGCTGTATACTCAGAATAAAGCACTTGAATGGATTGCTGGAACATATAGGGCGTATCCAGCAGCTCAAACATAAAACTCCGAATATCCTCTGCTGGCAGCCAGGTTGCACCCATCCGCACATCAATTTCCGAGGCATCCAGATCCTTCGGCTGCACCGCTTCAAGCGCCCTGACATTTTCACCATACCTCGCATCATATGCGGCAAACTGCTTGGCAACTCGTAGCTTGTCTCGTACATGACCGGATAGATAAGCATCAGCCGTTTCATAGATCGGATTGCCTTCGACATCCGTTCGTTCTGGATTCGCAAATATGATGCCTTGCAGCTCCTGTATCAGCTTCTCCCTTGTGAAGCCTGTTAAATTCTCCATAAAGGGCAAATCAACACAGGCCTTTTCCCCAATGGATACGGCAAGGGCCTCTGCCGCCGTATCCACATGTTCTATGACAGACTGCTGCTTAATCGTACGCTTAGTGAACATGTCCGCCTTGCGAAGCAGTCGTCCCTCCTCATCCAAAATCTCTAGTGAGCATAGCAAAAAATAGGCGCTATCATCGGAAAAGGCAAGACTGTTGGCTCGACTGTTAATCAGACCATATTGCTTGGTAAACTGGTCATACTGCTCACTGAGTCTCTGCTGCTGCTCCCGAATAGCCGCCTCACTATAGTCCTCCATCTGATAGTCCATTAGTGTGCGCACCGTTTCCCGCAAAGCAAGCAGCTCCTTAATACGTCCAGCAGCAGTCATGGAGGTATCCATCCGATGCATGCGGCTATTTTCCCGAAAATAAATGTGTCCATCCACCAGCGTGTAGCTAAAGTTGCGAACGCTTGGATCAGCTGGTAAAGAGAAATCCTGCTCTTCCGGTAGCTCCTCGCGCTCTAATTCTTGCCACTCTGCATGAATGCCCAGCATCGCTTCCTCTAAAAGCTCACTTAGGCTGGTGTCGGGATGAGGCAGACAGGCGGTTTCTCGCTTATTTCCATACATCCGGTCATCAAAGACCATTGTGCCAAGCACCATTTCAGGATGTGCTACAAAATACGCATTAATCGGTACACTATCGACTGTTTCAGCAAGACCTAGCCATTCCACGCTCTGTTCACTGACTGCAACCATGCGGTCGCGCTTTTGCAAAAATAAAATGTCCGCTGTTACCTCTGTTCCTGCATTAGAGAGAAAGGCATTATTCGGCAGCCTGACTGCACCAAGCAGTTCTGCCCGCTCAGCAATGTATTTACGAACAGCCGGACTTTGCTTATCCATCGTCCCCTTTGAGGTGATAAAGGCAATAATTCCACCAGGGCGTACCTTGTCCAGTGTTTTGGCAAAAAAGTAATCATGAATTAGGAATTTATGCTTGTCATACTTTTTGTCAGAAACGCCATAGCCGCCAAAGGGTACATTGCCAATGGCGAGGTCGAAGAAGCTATCTGGCAAGGCTGTTTCCTCAAAGCCGCTGACCATAATGGATGCACCGGGATAAAGCTGCTTGGCTAGCCTGCCTGTAATGCTGTCCAGCTCCACGCCAAATAGCCGTGAATCCTGAAACGACTCCGGCACAAGACCCAAAAAGTTACCTGTTCCACAGGCTGGCTCTAATATATTACCACTACGAAAGCCCATTCTCTCCAAGCATTTGTACATCGCTTGAATAACGATTGGAGAGGTATAATGGGCGTTTAGCGTAGAGGCGCGAGCAAGCTCGTATTCCTCCGGTTCCAGCAGCGCCTTTAGCTGGGCATATTCGTTGCTCCATTGGGCATTCCCCTCGTCAAAGGCCTGAGATAGCCCACCCCAGCCTACATATTGAGCAAGAATCTCCTGCTCCTCGGCTGTCGCCTGACGATTTTCCGCCTCCACCTGCTTCAAAAGCTGAATTGCTGCTACATTACGAGTAAATTTCACCTTGGTACTGCCCTGCCCCAGCTCATGATCCTGAATACGAAAATTGTCTGGAGCGGGATTGCTTGAGCTACGACTTGCTTTCTTCTGCTCTCCTAATGAAAGAGGGTTTAAATCGTGAAACGATGTCTCTCTGCCATCCTTTATATGACTTGTCAAGCTCTGTAAATCATCGTCAGGCTTCTTTTCGCTTTCCACGGATCTTAATGCCTCTTTTTCAAAAAGAGGCCAAAAATCTGCATTCAGTGGGTTGGTTTGCAATAGCTCCTTAAGCTGCTCATGAGATACATCTATTGTATAGTAGGGGCTGTTTGCATCTTGAAGTCGAACAAAATCCTTGTTGAAGAAGGCAATCTCATACTCCGTTTCACCTTCAAATACGGTATCCCCCTGAGAATAGATATATTGTTCATCATCAGCAGTATCTTGACTAGCTTTATTAGTCTCAGCCTCATTATGAACAACCTCTGTTTCCCCCTGTTCTTTTTGCCGATAGAGGGGGAATTGCTTCTTCTCCTGCTGGGTTAAATAACGCCCATGCGCAATTAGCTCCCCAATGCGCTTTTGTACCTTCATCCAGGGCAAGGTGATTTTGTCCTCAGGCTTCCCGCTGAAGCCACGCTCAAGTGTAATTCCCTTACTGTTATGCCATTCCCTTATGTCTGTACCCGTAAGAATGGGTACGCGACCACCCTCACCGTATTCCTGCTTCAAGAAATCGGCATGCTTCTTGGGAGATAAATGCTGTTGAAAATGAGCAGCAATCCGATACTTGCTATCAGCAAAGCTGCTTCCTTTCTGTAAAATGGCATCTATGACCGCTTGCGGCAAAGTAAAAGCAGAGGCCTTTTCTGCCTCTGCTTCCTCCATCCATAATAGCTGTTGTTCAACGGTGGGTAATGATGTCGCCTGCTCTCGAAACTCCTGTAGAAGCAGCATGCTTTGAATATGTTCGGCAATAACGCCCCAATCATAGAAGCCCTGTGCTTCTCGTGCTTCTGCCAAACCTGTCCACAGATGCAGGACATTCGCATAAGGCTCATAGCCGATACGAAGTCCACTTTCCAGCACGTGCTCCGACTGTCCAAGCTCAAACAGACTGCGTACATAACGTTGCTGTGCTTGCCAATCCTCATTTTGAGCAAAAAATAGTTCAATTGCACCCTTATCCTCGCGCAAGGGGGCTGTGCGCAGAAGCTCATTAATTGCCTTCCAATCATGAAAAAACGGAAGACTGTTGTCCTCCGTTCTCCGATCATGCCATTTTAGCTGTAAATCAGCTCCGGCAGTAGAAGCTCCTCCGCCTGCTGCTTGAGGCTGTTCATGTGAGCCATCCACGCCATCGGATCGCTCGCCTTGTCTGGCGCTGGCTGCGTCAGCAGAAGCTGATTCATAGTGACTTCGAGTTGCTGGCGGAGGGTCTGCTCGATCTCCGTCAGATGAGCGTGCAGCTTGCCCGATAACATCAGACTGGCGTACATGCCCATCTGCTCCGTCTGAAGGTAGCTTTTGCGCAGCATCCCATACTTGCCAATCGGCGTTACCTCTTCTGGCATTGCCAGATTCGGAAGCAGGTAGTCCCCTTGACGGGTGTAGGTCAGTTCCATGCTCATCCTTCCCTTCTGTCTTGTTAGCTTTATTGTGCTGGAGCGGTGTTAGTTTTGCAAGGCTGCGACTCTTATATTGCTGTACGGAGGCACGTTCAACTCGTCGCTGCTCTCGAATGGTTGATTCCAACTCGCGCAGCAGCATTTCTGACACATCGCTGATGGCAGCCCCCAATTGAGAGAGGGTAGGCAAGGTATTAAAATAGCCAATACCTGCTAGCTCTTCTTCTCCAATATAGTCCGCGGCAGAAAAGCCACATCGCGTCAGCAGCGTATAGCCTACTGCATACTGTGCGTTCAGGCGAAACAACAGCTCCACATGCGATGGCTCCAGCTCTTCCAATAAGCTGAACTCCAGCTCCTTCATTATTGCTTGTACATAATCGGCACTATTGTCCTCTACCGCCTGTTTTGCGGTGGCGATAAGTAATTCAGGTAAGGTGGCATATTCGCCTTCTTGGTCTAGCCTATTGCTTAGTGTTTCGGCAATCGCAGTGTTGTCGTCTGGCCTGAGATGCCAAAGTGTTATCTCCTGTGCCTTGCGGCTTTGCGTATCTGAAATATCAAACACATGGCGAAGACCAAGTGTGCTACCCCGATCCTCAATTAATGCTATGCCCTTGGCTCCACGTTTTACCCAGCGATCCAAGCGCTTATTCCACACCTCTATAGTTGCGCAGGCCGTTGCATCAGGACGCTGTGCAAACAGGAGCAGTTGGTCATGAAAGGGATACTTATAATTCCATGCTGCTGTTCGCAAAAAAGCGCCCCACTGTTCAGGATCATCCGTGACGCTACGAGCCGTTTGTGCAGAAAGCTTCACCATTTGCTGCATTTTTGCAGTCAATGCTCGCCCCTCCCCTTTTAACGCTCCGCTCCGCGTGGCAGTTTTTTATGTGATGCTGCTGGTTCTTCTGACCCTTTCGCTAGCGGCTTTTCCAGCAGGTGCTCCTTACGGTAGCAATACACATAAAAGTTGTAATCGCCCGCAAAGGGAAAGCAGCGTAAATAATAACGGTGCTCCTTGGTTTGCATGGAGAACCCGTATACATCTGTACTCCATGCACCACCAATACGCGCCTCTGGATGCTGACTGCAAAAGCGAAGCATATGACGGCGACTCTTCAATACCTCCTGTTCACCCATTACTTGGAATACCTTGCCCAGCTCATCTTTAAACGCAGACGTTTCATAGGGGGAGCTTCTCGTGAACCAGTTGACCCAAAACTCTTCCCCTGAACGCCCAAAATCACCACGCAAATGACCAATACAGGCTCGACTAATTTCCTCCTCAGCAGATGCGGAATAAAAATAAGCCGCATCCTCTGGTGCGGCGGCTTGCAGCTTTTCATCCATAGTTCTTCCTCCCAGTTGTAGTTAATGGGTGCCTCCTGTTCCAAAGTCGTCATAACTGGATAAATTGGCATGATAAAAGACAACATCTCCATCCAGCAGGGAGAAGGCTGCCCCGTAAGGATCAACAAAGCTGCGCTGAAAGCCCTCCAGTTGCCATTGATTGCTGAGCGGCGCATCCTTATACTGCAAATGCGGCTCATTCAACTTTTGCTTGTGAATCGTTTCCAGCTTAAAATTCACGATTATATAACCATTCCGAAGAAATATAGGAGATTTGTCGTCCAGCTGTTGGGCGCGCCCGTATTCAGCAATATTGAAGCCCTTGGGTACGACATAAGGTGCAGCAGGCAAACTATACTCCCCAAACCAGCGTTGTACCGAGGCTTGGACGCGAGCCGTATTCACACCTGATGGCGCTTTCGTGCTACCAATTAGGGTTCGCAATTGTGGCGGCAGCAGCATGACATCGTATCCGCCCACATAGGTGTTCTGCTGTGCATTTTTCAGAAATTGACGAATATACGTCTGCTGATCTCCCGTTAAACCGTTTAATGCCCATAGGGAGGTAGCCGTTTGCGTTAGCTCCTGCTGGGAGATATTTCGTAAGCGCGTGTCTAGCGTCACCTGTCTTCGCTCTGTATCTGCACTAGAGCCAATTCGGATGAAGCGAGTATTTCCCGAATGATAGTATAGATCTACCTCCTGCCGATTTTTCCCCTTACTGTCTACAAAATAAAAGGTAGGCGTAATTTTAATGCCGTCGCCTGAACCGAACATGTTGCCGAGTGTTTTCACCTCAAACTTGAACTGATAGCCTGTTTTTACCGCAATGTTTTTTTTGCCTATTTCGGGGTGACTACCCGGACGAATCGGCAACACAAATGGAGTGTTATTCCCTCTTGCTGCACCATCAATGCCATTTTTCCCAACCCAGTAGCTACTTCCGGTCGGTGTGGCACTGCCTTTAGCTGTACGGAACACCGTTTCCCACTGATAATCGGCAATATCCGTAATCCGAAAATCGTACATACGTCCAATTACCTCTACATCAACGGCTTGTGTAGCAACATGATGCGCATTGTCCAGATTGGCATGCATTTGAGAGGTGAAGGATGCCGGACTGTTTTCAGCAATCGTTCGGAACAGCACACTATAGTTACCTTCATCCACCCAAGTAGGCAAATAAAAAGCAGTTTGTAGCTCACCAACAGGAATGGAGGTCCAGGTTTCCTTGGGAATGAGCGTTGTCCGATCCGCCTGATACACATCAAATGGGAACCAGACTTGCTTGTCCCGCATATATTTGGCATAATCGCGGTTGCCATAACCTGTAATGCTCCGATGCTGTCCGCTGGTTGGAATAGCTACGGTGAAGGGACGATTTAAAATGAGTGCTGAACGTCCAGCAGTTGGCTGTGTTTTCTGATTATGCGCCTTGTCATCAGATACGGATGCCAGATTAACCACGGGAGTATGGACGGTTACAGGATTGATGCCTTGAATCGGGAAGCCTTGGGCCTGTCCACCACCAATCCCCTTGACCAGCTTATATTCCAGCTTACCTGCGCTTGGCTGACTCACCTTGTTGCTTTTGCTTGCATCAATGATATAGCCCTGACCATATAGCACATTCTGTCCAATCATGGATGGCGCAGGAATACTTCCCGGCGCTGGTGCGGCTTCCTCTGTCTGACGATTATCCATCACCGTTTGACCGTTGAACACCAGCGAATCATTCTTTACCTTGATTTTAGAAATGGCTGCCTCCGCCTGTGAATTCCAGTTTTCACTAGGGACACTTGGACGACTGCTACCGCCCTGTAGGGTTTGGCCAGGCAGCGTTACATTCTGATAGACGGGATCAGTCAGATGAGCAGCCGTATCTGCTGCATGTGTGGCATCTACAGTAGGTAACGTATAGCCCTTCGGCTGGAGTACGATCTGACCAGCAGGCAGTGCATAATTTGAAACGGTAGCTTTCTCTAGCCCATACACTTCTAAGCGATTAATTAGCCAGTAGCTATATTTTCGCTCGACTGTATAGCTATTGGTTACCGTCTGTGTATCTGAGCGACTGACGGATATTGTGGTTGGATTACCCTTACTGTCCGGAGGACCCGGCTTGGTTTCTGTCCATTGCAGTGTATACGTACGACTAACCGTAATCGGGTAAGACTTCGTCCCCTTTACCTCTGAAAACTTATTACGATATAAATAGGATTTCGCTTCTGCCTGTACGTAAAGACTCTCTGATGTCGGAATCCCCTGTAGCACATCAAACTTCTCAGCTCCGCGTGTGTCTGCCCGAATGACGGCCGCGACGGAAGGATTCATCATTTCCGCTTCCTTGGTTGCCCCAGGCTGCTCCTCGTCCTTTCCGCCATTGGCAGACCTGTAGATACCGATGATGTTTGAGCCGCCTGAACCCACACGAATAGATCGTTCTCGTAGCTTGCTGTCGCCCTTCTCCTGCACGAATAACTGCTCCTGAGGCTTATTATTGTTGGTAATGTAGGAACGAATCAGCTCATAGGCCTCGCCTTCATGTGTAAGCGTAGCTTCAAAGGTATGCTGCACCTCTGAGCCAGTAGCATACTCGCCCTTGTCTATCTCCTTAATTTTTTCGCCACTGCTGGTTAAATAAATCGCCTTAACTTCATTTTTTTCGGAATACTCTGCAATAACGTCTGAACCGCCTAAGGCAACGGTAAAGCTCCGAATACGCACCTTATCATTGGTTTCTGGATTTTCCTGTAGCCACTTCTTTTGCGTCTTGTCCTGCTTGGGCGAGATATAGGATCGGACAATCGTGTAGGTTTTACCGCCATCTTCAATAACAGCAGGGAATTCATGATTGATTTCCTCCCCAATTTTATACTTGCCCTTTAGAAAGGTGACCTGGGGCTGCTTAATGATTTTGCCATCCACTGTTTTAGCAATAATATCTACTGGAAAATCTGCACTTCGGTAGTATAGATGGATGCCAAAATAATCATCGAGATCATCGGGAACCCGCCAGCCCTCAGCTCCCTTAATCCCTCCCAATGTATAAAATGGTCCTTTTCTAACCGAGCCATCACCATTGACAGATACCATGACTGCATAAAAGAACAGGTCATCGTTATCCTTGATGCCCTCCATGCCTGCCGCCCAAAGTCGCTGTGTTACGACATCCTCCGGTATTTTATAATAGGATGTTAAAGGTTGTCCTGGTACTGCTGGATTAGGAAATTGACCTGTTTGTTGAACCTCCTGCTCCATAAATAGTGCATGGGGTTTGCTTCGTGGATCTCCACACTGCTTGGGAGTTGTTGTTGAGCAAACCTGCTCTCGCGTAACGACCCAGCCCACTGTTCGATAACGAATCGCGGCTGTTGCCGCTGTACTGGTTATTTCAAATTTAATCATGCCATCCTCAACCTTCATAACTGGTGGTGCAGCTTCTACACGACTAATGCAGATTATAGGCATAAAAAAAGTGCATGCCAGCAGCATGCACAGAAGACGCTTATATAGTTTTGTATGCTTCATACAGCTATTCCACCTTTGAAATGGTTTGGTTGTTGAATAGGCTAGCCGTCGGCGAAACCTTTAGGGTGCTTCCCCAATCCCCGCCTACATTAGTTGTCATTTTAATATCTGAGTAGCCCTCGTACCATACATTCTTTTCAAACCTTGCATTTTGTGGGAACCACTCATCATATATCAATCGTTCCTGTTTATCAAAAGAGATAAATTTAAGACGGAACTTCACACGCATATGATAGGAACCAAATCCATCCTTATAAATCAGTGAAGGCTCCGGCTCTAAATAGCCCGCTACTTGAATTTTGTTACTCTTTACCCAGTCTACATACTTGCGAATATATTTTAGCTCTGCGTTAGAGTTCTGCATTTTAGTAGCAAATACAGCCTGCGCCCAAGCATCATCTATTGATCTGTAATCCACATTTAGCCATAATCCACCAAAGGCCTTCAAACGTCCCATCCAAATATCTATATTTGCTTTTGTAAATTCAGGGACATTGGAATAAAGCTTTGCTGTCACTCTCCGATCAGTCGGCTCTGAATACGGATAAGCCAGCTCATACATTTCATTCGGTAAGTCTGCCAAAATGTACGGATAATCTGCTGCGTTTTTAGGGAGATTGGTCTTTCGGATGAGCCGTCCCCACTCATCGGTATCTGCTTCAGATAACTCCTTGGTTTGAATCAGCACCGTTGCTGTCTTGCCCTCCCATTTCACCTCAGCGCCCAGCACCTCACTGACAAAGCGCAGTGGCACAAACGTTCTGCCACCAGTCATGACAGCCTGTGTATCCAATTCGATTTGTTTCCCGTTCACAATAGCCGTTGCGGAGCCGATGGCCAGGCTAATATCCTGCCCATCACGAGAAATGGGAACTGTTCGACTTTTCCCCTCCCAGCCTACCTTGGCTCCAAGGGATTCCGCTACAAATCTTACGGGTACTAGCGTACGCTGATTAGCATCAATATAGGCTTGTGCATCTGGAAACCAAATCTTTTTGCCATCCAGCACGACACTCACAAAGGTAGGCGGTAAACTGGAGGCATTCGCACTTGCAACAGGTATACTCACAAGCAAAATAGCCATAAGCACAGCCAGTGTCCATTTCCTCATCCTGCTTCACCTCTTCGATTATTTTAATGACAATATTGGAAGGATAACCCTATTACAGTAAGCATAAAGGCAATGTCATAGCATGTCTACCCTCCCAGTGCAGCTTTATGGCAAGGGCATATAGCCTTTTTGCGCAGCCACCTGCTCGCTGGTGAAGGTTTCTTCGATAGGATAGTTATAGTTACTGGAACGACGGTAATATACCTTCATTTCTCCTTTGCGTGCGCCCACTATTTCGGGTAGCTTGACCACTCGACTACCGCCAAAGGCATAGCTGTTGTACACCCTGCTGCCCATCGGAATTCCTTGTAAGAAGGCAATGACACCTACATCTTGAATAGAATTGTGCCAATCCTCCAGCGGAATAGAAGGCAGTGTAAACGTATAGGACACACCGCTACGCAGGGCAGCCTCATTATGCTGGTTAATCCGATAAGCCAGCTCGTCCTGAAGAGCTTGAACGATAGTACTTTGCCGAACCTGATTAAATAGGCTCCCATCCCTTAGAAGCGGAATAGCTGCTGCTGATAGCTCCGAGCGTACCCCCTCCTGCCAGCTATACGTGCCAGCAGCATATGCCAATACCTGCTCATCCAGTGTAAACGAAAAGCTATTACCCGCCGTATCCGAATACACATAGGGCTTCTTCAACCCCCAGGCTGTTCCCATGATGGTTTGATTCCCACTATCTATCCATTCCTCCTCTGCATAGACATAAAATCCGTCATAGCCAACAATGGCAACTGCCGGAATATATCGCCTCAGCACACCCTGCGCTATCGGATCATCTGCAATCCCAAAGTTCAGATACAGTGTGTGATAAAAGGCTTCTATTGCAGCCTCCTTGTTCATTGCGATGCGCTTGACCGATTCGTAGCGCGACTCCTTTTGCTCATCTGCATTCAAAATCAGCGCTTGCGCCGCTGCATCTACAGCAGCATCCAGCGCCGCATCATAGCGTAGCTCCAGCAGCATCGTTTTTCGCAGTAATTCTGTTTCAAACTGATTCATTTGCGCGAACGGAAACAGGATCAGTACACCAACAACTGCCCACTCAATCCACTTCATTGCGCACCACCCCGCCGTAAGGAATGACTATTTCTTCGCTTGCACTAACGGCGTTGTTTATAAAATCAAACATCACTGTGCCTGACGTGCGACTTTTATTGGCAACCGTTACGGCAAAGGTATCTCCTATCCGCAGCTTGTAGCGGCGAAGCGGGTCCTCCTTAGGCACAGACTGTTCGGGAAACAGCGTCGCCATGATTTGTGCCTGATAAAAGTTGTCTGTGTGAAGCTCATACCGATTTTGAAACGTTTCAGGACGCGTCACATCCGTGTATACAGGCACATATTTCTTGCTTTCATGCTGCATCTGCACATCAAACACCAAGCCCGTCACAGACAGCGCTTCAACAAAATCATTGTACATTGTAGGCGAAATATACCCCTTATCTCGCACACTATCTACAAACGTGGTTGTCACCTTCATCGCCACTAGCTCCGATAGATCATCCTGCTGCTGAAAAGCGGTATAGATGGGATACAGGTACAGCAGCAGCACAGCTAACAGGATGGAAAAAACCTTCATATAGCTGTTCATGACATTCTCCTTTATGAGGTCAAGCGGACACGGAGCACTTCTCCATTGGAATCACGGTCATATTGCACTTGATAGCGTGCGTTCATCCGAAGGCTCGAAGGCAGTCCGTTCTCACGCTCGATGGGGGCGGAATACCGCACATCATCTACCATAATTTCAACAGCTCCCTCCTCCAAACGGGCAAGCAGATGCAAAACCTCATTGCCTGACAAGCGACCATCTCCCGCAAGGGGGCTAAGGGATTGCTGAATGCTGCGATCCAGCCCTGTTCCTGCCAAGTAAGCAGTCTTCGTCATGGCATTCCCTGTTGTGAATAGCCCTAGCCCACTCGTTATCGCTAACAGAAACAGCAAGCAAGCTGCGCTCATCTCTAGCATGTTTCTGGTTGCATGTCCCATGTCGCTGCCTCCTTTCTTAAAAGCAGCGAGCAGACCTATGTCTGCCCGCTAACCCTGCTATTTCTTATTGCTGACGGAAAATAATACCCCGAATGACGTTACTGCGATCCAGCACCAGTTGTGCCTTAAACTTTCCGCTCGGATTGACATAGTTCACATTTGCCTCATCCACCGTATGACTGAGCTTCCCTGGCGCTTCGCCAACGACCGTTCCATAGGTGATGCTATCCAGCGGCACTCCAGCATTAATCACCTTGCCATACCATTGTCCTGTCGGATTTTTACCTGTCACGATTTGAATCCCGAATTGCTCCTGATCGCTGAACTTACGCAGTGCATTGACGACTTGGCTGCCGGACAGCGTGGTATTGTCATAGACGGTAAATGCCGTTTGGGATAGCTCGGTTTGAATATTACTAAAATTACTTTGCGCCGCCTTGGTGGAATCCTGTGCGGACGTAAACAAAACAACCGCCAGTGTAATCAGGGCGATGGCAAGGAAAATTCCTGCGGCCATCACTAGTGCTTTTTGTGCATTTGACATGTCTTATCTCGCTCCTTTGAAGGTATAAAGTAGTACAGCAAAAAGCCCTCCCCTGATGGAAAGAGCCTGTAAAGCCTTACAAATTATTGAATGCGTTGAAGCTGTTCATAATAAACCGACATCTGATTCAGACTGACCCAAATGAGGGGCAGCACCAGATAGCCAAAAATGAGCGTCATCATCGGAGCGAAGCCAATCCAACTGCCCCAGCCTGCCTTATGCTCAATTAATTGCTCATACTCCTGCTTACGTTGCTCCTGAGCAAAGGCATACTCGGACTCCAAATCGTCAAAGACATCACGCAGCGGTAGACTCTGCGCAGCCAGCTCCAGCTTTTCGACTGTGCGTACAAAGGGAAGAAAGGGGACATCCTCCTTGAGCTGTACCAGCGCCTGCTCAGCCCCCTGGTCGAAATGAAGCAGGCAGGACTGAAGCGGCTCCTTAAATAGCCTTGCAAACTGCTCCAGCCAAATCAGTAAATCCTCTACCGACATGCGTTCCATATGGGCTAGCATGGCAATGACCGTATGCAATTGATCGACCTCATGCTTCATTTCCATCTGCCGCATTTTTCGCTGAAACAGACGAATGCCTACAGGGAGGCAGTAGCCCGCCCAGCCTGCTAGCAGGATAAGCAGCACCTCCCACCATTTCACATATTGCTGGTCAAGCTGCTCCAGCTTGCCTAAAATTCGCCGCGCATCTGCCTCAAGCTGCGCCTCGGTTTTTCCCTTGTCGGCCTCACCTCCTAAAAGTGATAAAATCGTTGTCATTGAGCGCTGCTTCACCCCCTTTAATTGCTCCATCATCTGTCTATCTAAGGCTAAAGCTGCCTCTGCGCTTGCCTGCTCCTCCGGTGTCGGCTGACCGAGCAGGATGCCAGAGCGCACTGGCATGTATAAGAGCTGATGGCGTGCTGTAATATGCAGCGCAGCACCTATACCGATTGCCATGAGCAGGGCAATCGCCCCCGCCATGATTCGCCGGAGCGTAAACCATTCCAGTCGCAGCGGAGATCCGCTCTCCTTGAGCAGCCTAATCAGCCTGCTTGCTTCATCAGAGCCAGGTGCTGGCCCCAAGCGATGGACAAGCCTGCGAACCCAGCCCCACTGGTATAAGTGCTTTTCCCATATCGCTCGATTCGTAGACTTGGGCGTCATCTCCAGCTCCTGAATGTGCCGAAGCAAAATATAAGAGAGCCATACGACCAGCAGCACACCCAGCTTGGTTGTCCAGCCAGAGGTGCTCGTATAGAAGGCAGCCATTGCCGGAAAATAACGACTCCCCCATGCCTCCAGTGGTTGTGTGAACAACAGTGGCAGCAGCGCAATAACTGACAAGCCTTGCAGTAGAAAGCCAAGCCTTTCTCGTCTAAGCAGCTCCAAATTCAGCTCATTCGTCAGCTTGCCTAATGACTGTAAATACAGCGAGCCCTCCTCGGTCTGCTTGTCCCCATATTCCTTCGTCAAGTGAGAAAGTCCCGCCAAGCCCTTTAAATAGCGGTTCGGTGCCGTTTCCAAATACTGCTCCAGCCGTTCCTCTGTATGACTGTCCGACAGCACCTCCACCAGCTCCTGCCCATGCAGTGCCATCTCATAAGCGGCGGAGTCTGCCGCCTCATAAAGCGCCTCCTCCACCATGCCATGTCGATGATAATGATGCCGCAGATCACCTAAAAAGGTACGAAGCTGGCGCAGCAGGCGAACCTCCAAGCGCTGCACGACGACATCAACCATCATGCCATGCACGACCCAGCAGCCAATGAGCAGCATGAGCAGGCTCATCGGATCACGCACCCATAGCAGCAGAGGAAGGCTTGCCAATCCAAGCACACTCCATGCCCACAAGGTCACGCGCATCGTTTCCAGCCGCAGCTTCCACTCATCCCCCATATGCAGGATGGTCAACCGTTTGCGTATGGAGCTTAGATAGGCACGAAGTAAAGGAAGCCTGCTGCACAGCAAATATAGCCGCTGCATGAACTGATGCAGTGCCTGCTTTTTACTGGTTTTGGCGGGCTTGCGTAAGGCCTCATATTGTCGCGCCGCACCCACCTCGGAGCTGTAGCGAGATAGCCAGAGAAAGGCAACCGCGACACCCAAAAACAGCACCGTTGCGGTTCCCAGCAGCAACGAAAGTCCATCAAGCCTCATGCTCATCCCCCCAATGGCTTAGAAATGCCAAGAAAGCCGCTTGGTCAGGACCAGAAAGCCGCTCCAAAATGGCACTGCGGCAAGTCTCTGACAACGGATGCACCGCAACATACTGTCCATGCTGAAACTCCACCACATTGCGTGCCTCATATAACGGGCGATCTGTGGAGCGCTGAAAATATGTGGTCATCGTATCCATAAAGGCGCTCATTTTCCCCTCCAGCGTAGGCAACTCCCGAAAATGTGTGGGATAGGCTGCTTCCTGCTCCAAAGGCACACACTCTGTGATGCGCTCAATATAACGTCTTCCATCCAAATCGCGGCGCAGATGAATATCAAAGTTAATGACGCTGACGACCTGCTGCTCGGCTATTCGTTCGTTCGTAAATACACCTGTTTTAAGCAGTGAGTTACGGAGCGCATAAACCAAGTCGCGAAAGGTCTTGGCATGATGCGTAAACAGCGTAAACAAGGAGGCAACCTGCGCCATTTGAACCATCCAGGCTGCGACCGGATCGGTGGCTATCTCACCCAAAATATTAACCGAGCCGTCTGTTTTCTTTTGAATATCCAGACCTGCCTGACCCGAAATGGTATCCGTTTCACGTAAGCTGAGAATGTTACGATTTGGATAGATCTTGCGGAGTTGCAGCTCAAAGCTCATTTCCTGTACCCGAATGGGAAGCAATGCCGAAATATGCTTCACCATTGCCATAAGCAGCGTGGTCTTACCGCTACCCTGTGCACCAGTAATGGCTGTAATTCGCTCACCCATGACCAAAAAGCGAATGAGTCCAATTGGTATCTCCGCATGCTCGTCCTGCAAAAGCTGCTCCAGCGTGGCGCTTTGCACATCAAATTTGCGCACAAAAAAAGCCCACGATTCGGATAATCGGGGGCGCAGCACCACTACGCGGGAGCCATCCGCCATTTCGTTGACCTTATAGCCGTTTGCCTCGGACAGCTGACCAGGGAAATTATGCTTGTAGATGTTTTGGCACACACGGCGTAGCTCCTGCTCTGAGCCAAAGGACAAAAAGCTCAAATGAATCGACTTCCCCTGATAAAACAGCCAGACACTATCATAGGAACATGGAGCCTCTCTCAGGCTCGTCTGCGCTGTATTCTCACCCTCCCATACAGAAGGGGGAATGCCCGATACCCCGCCAGAAATACCATCTATGCGCATATCCCGCAGCTCGTCCACCACACTAAAGCCCTTGTATTGCTGATAAATCCGTTGAACTATAAGCTCCAGCTTGTCCTGTATCTCAAGTGTTGGTAGCTCCTGCTCATAAATCTCAGCAATCTCCTCGGCTGTGATGCGATAAACCTCCTCATCGCCCTCCTCCAGCAGCTTTGCCTCGTCCAGCGCATAGCGCTGAAGCAACTGACTAAGCGCCTCATAGCCATGCTGCTGCTTGTATGTGTACAGCAAAATCTCAAAGCGATCCTGTGACGTAAGCTGTTCAGGATTGTCAAAGGGAATTAGCCGATCTAGGCTGACCTCATCCAGCGTAAAATGATGGGTAAGCAAATCAGTAATTACCTGCTTCACATATTGCTTGTCCCGCAAATCACCAGAGGTTGCACCACGCAGTGCGCGTTTCAGCTCTGCCCGCTTGCTTTTACGCCGACGATACTCTTCTTCGGACAAGCCATAATCGCTCAGATTCGCACTTGTCAGCTCATGCAGCGTATGCTTGATGTAGTCTGTCATGCCCTCCAGCGTATAGATGGGGACTTCTTTCGGCTGGTCTGGCATGATGCGGTTCATGCGAAGGAACAGAAGGCTGGCTCCTGCCAACAGTAAGCCTAAAATGAGCAAGCCATGCCAAGCGGCCATCATTGATTCGGCTCCTCCCTTCCACCAAAGAAGGGCTGGAGTCCGCATTGCTTGACAAGCACCTGCGTCACCCTTCTTACCTCATGAACATAGTTGAAATTTTCATGTGCCTTGCTTACCTGTCGATTTCGGAAGAAATAACGAAGACCATCGCCCTGCTGACGCGCATCCAGCCAGCCTGTGTTGTAGCTCATCGGATAAGCTGCTTCACGCTGCTTGCCAAACTGTCGCAGCAAATTTTTCACAGTCCAGGTCGAATGACGATCATATTGACCAAATAAGAGCAGATGCTTTTTACTCTGCATCAGCTCCTGTAGGCTTGCATGCCGAAAAAACTGCTGGAGCACCAGTTTGTTTTGTGGCAGACAGATTACTAGCACATCCGCCTCCTCTAGTAGCTTCATCGTCCACGCACTCCTTGTACCGCAGCCACCATCGACAAGCACCAAATCATAAGCACGCTTCGCCATATCCAGCATGGCTGTTAACCAAGGCATGGCTGTAATGATAAAGCTCTGATCTGTTCGCTGCGAGCCTGGCAGCATATCTAGTCTGTCCTTGAGTAGCGGCAGCGTGTAATTATAGATCATGGTAGGCTGCAGCTTTTGGTTTTGCACCAGTCGCAGCAGCGCATCCACTCCCATATCCGTGCCACTGAGCAGATCGCCCTGTTGCCATGAGGTGCGTGTAAAGCCCTGCTCCAGTGCTGCAAAGCTACTATTCATGTGACCAAACAGCACAGTGCGTGCTGTATACTCCAGTCCGAGCAGGGCGGCTACCGCTGTCAAGTTGCTGGTTGTTCCCGCTTGACCGGATACCGGACTCCAGAACACAATCGTATGTCCCACAGGTAAACTCCCTCCTTTTTCTCCCGTTCCTTATTCTTCATGGTCAGTTTCTTCCTCTGATGCGCGCCTTGCGTAGCTGCTTCCATGCCTGCTGTACCGTTCGTTCATCCCATTCCAGCAAATGCTTGACCATATCCAGCACAGTGCGGCGATAGCTGCCTGTTAATCTTCTAACATCTAATCGGCTGTGGTGCTGATTGTCCAGCTCCACCGATGTATTACGCTCATCTAGGGCAAAACGAAAAATAGTATTCTCCCACTGGATATGCTGCGTGTCCAGCAATTCATCTAAATAAGCTTCTGTGATACTTACAGGCACAAGCTGGGTGAGCATTTTATAAAAGGACAACGGTTTGCCTTCGGCTTCATGCAGACACAGCCGCTGCATCAGCTCTGCATTTCGCTGTAAATGAAGCCGTCCATAGCTGCTGCACCACACCCGCTTGTCATAGGCTGCCAAGTCCCGTCCCTTCACAAATTCGGTATGATCCGTATCCAGCAGCAGTACATCATAATTCCCCTGCAAGGAACGCTCCAGCTGAACGGGTGTAACAAAGCCGCGTGCAACGTCCATGCCCTCGAATTGGCGAATGGGCAGATGAGCTTCACTGTCTGGCATATAGCCCTGAACCCCTTGCCTAAGCGTGGAATCGACCACGATGACCTTTTGCCCCGTTACAGCAAGCAGCTTGCCCAAGATGAGCAGTAAATGGCTTTTATCTGGTGCGCCTAAAAATACAATTTTTTTCATCGCTGCACTCCCTCCTCATTGATTAAAAATTTCCTCTAGCTTGTCCGTATCACTAGATGGCTGTGGCTGCGGCTCCGATGAAGCAGGTGGAGTGACCTGTGGGGATGGTGCAGCAGGCTCACTCATTGGCTCCTTGGTTACTGGAGTCGTTGGTGCTTGCTCTATCCCTGGCTCCACTAAAATCGGCTTCTGCGCCGCTGGCTCGGCAAACTCAGGCTGTGGCAGGGTCGATTGCTGTGCCAAATTGCTTTGCAGTGTTGTCGCCCGTTCATTCATAAGCTGCTGCTGCACCGCAATATTACCAGACATCACCCGTAGCTTATCTGCCTCGCTCATGTCACTCAGATTACTTTCCAGTGTTTTGCGAAGTCTGCGCGCCAGCTCTGTCGTTGCCTTTTCAACCAGATTTGGGTCTATTTCCAGCAAATCCAGCACTACGCTGCTTGCTGGATAATTTACAATAGCTGCTGCCTGTAGACCAGCTTCCACATAAGTCAACGCATACAGTCTGGCTCCCTGCAAGTAGGCATCTATCGTCGCACTGGAGAACAGCATCCGATCTGACTCATTTAGCTCGAGCCAAATGACAGTCCCCTCCCGCTGTAGCACCTGCTTTTTGGAAAGCACTACGAAATCCTCACCCGTAGGAAACTGAATCCGCACATCCACGTATTGCTCCTTTTTCAGCAACGTGGGAAGCTGTATAATTTGAAGCTCCTGAACCCGCACATCATTTGCAATTGGCTTGCCCTCATACAGCATAGCTGGATAAATAGGGGCATCGGTCTGTAGCTCGACCTTGGTGTACCTGCCAATAATCGCATTTTTATCTGTTATTACGTTAGCCTGTAGCATGAAAGCAGGTATAGTAACGGATTTTAAATCATCTGCTGTAATTAAGCTCCCAGCAGGCAGGGTGCGAGTTATTGTCCAGGCTTCACCCTGTGCTTGCTGCTCCGCTTTCTTCAATTGCTGAATTTGCTGTTCATATTGTGAAATCATGACCTGCCTCTGCTGCTGTTGCTCTGACTGACTTCTTACGGTAAAAACAACCGCTGCAATCAGGAGCAACACGCCTAAAATAATGCCAGCGATAATGAATAGCTTACGGCGGTGATACGTCCATGACATAGCTTCTATCTCCCTTCTATTTAACGTGCATCCGTACGCTGATTGGCCTTCTTCTTCTCTGCTGCCTGCTGCTGCTCAATTCGCTGCTGTGCCCAAGGTGGAATATGCTCTGGCTTCACGCTTCCCAGCATATCGTCCCGATTCCAGCGCTGCTCCTTGCCCGAATACACATTTCTGACATATACAGCCCTACCTCTGGCGTGAGGGGACATCCCAAAGCCGCCTATAGCCACGACAAGCTGGTGATGGGCAGCCCGATATTCAGGGCGCAGTCGTTCAGGGCGAATAGCCAGCAGCTCATTTTCAAGATTGGCTTCGCTGGTAAGTGCATGACATTCATTCGCCGTTAACACAGGCATATCCAGCGGAAGAGCGGCCCGCTCCTGCTGCAGGGAAGCTACCTCATCCTGAATCCGCTCCGTAAAATCCTTCATAGCCTTTAAATAATCGCTTCCTTGTTCCGCACCATAATATTGCTCCATGCTGAGCAGATTTTGCCGAGTGCAATAACAGACCAAATAAGGCTTGTCCTGCTGCTCATCTACAGCCAGAATCACCTCAACCTTGCCAATTTCAATGGCTTGAACGACCTCATATCCCTTTACCATCCGTTTTTCCTGCTCCATTAAGCATCCTCTTTTCCCTGCTTTTCTTGTTCCCCTGTCCGTTGCTTACGGTCTGAGATGCAAGGACGCTGACTTTCCTCTTCATCCTCTTGCTTATGGCGACCAAAGCCAGGCTTTTCCTTCATTAAGCGTTCATAGACACGTCGCTTCCCCTTAGTAAAATCCATTTTCCTCTCACCTCCTCTCTCTAAAAAAAGGCATAAAAAAACTCTCCATTTACAGGAGAGCCGGTTATTCTATTCGGTTTAATTGTATATTTGAGCATCAGCGCTCATGCTCTCGCTGCCGCTTTCGATACCAGCCCTCCAGTAGCTGCACAATGAGGTCTTCCTTCTGCTTTTCAGTGAACTCCCTTGGGAAGAAACGGTCAATTCTTTCACGCTGGATATGCAGCTTTTCCTTCTGATTTGGCTTCTCCTCCGTAAGAATAGAGAAAATAACATCCATATTCAGTCGCCCATCCTGGCTTAGCTTCTTCATACGCTGCGCCTGTGCCAATGATGGTGTACAATCCTCAGACTGCATTGTTTCGTAAAGGTCCTGCTGCTCTTTTTCGGACAAATAAGATAGCTCTACTGCTGGATTAAAGGCAATCTGCTTCTCATCCACCATTTCAAGAATGGTTGGGGTGAGCTCGGTTAGGCGAATGTAACGGGAAATTTGATGTGGGCCTTCCCCAGCTTGCTCTGCTATAATCTGGCGAGATGTTTTACCCGCTGACTTCTGCGCAACTTGCGCAGAAGTCAGATCATTTCGAGCCCCTTGCCTTTTAATAGCGTCCAGCTTCATTTTATAAGCAAACGCCTTCTCACTCGCTGAAATGTTCTCCCTTTGCAAATTGCTATCCACCATAATGATCGTAGCCTGATCATCATCCAGTTCTCTTACAATACACGGCATTGTTTCCGCTCCAGCAAGCTCACTCGCCTTTTTCCTACGATGCCCTGCAACCATCTCATAGCTGCCGTCTGGCTTTTGACGCACCAGGCCGGGAACCAAAATACCATATTGCTTCACACTATCTGCCATTTCCAGCATGGCTTCATCTGCCTTGACCTTGAAGGGATGGCCGGGAAACTCGCTGATTTCAACAAGTGGAATCTCCATTACCTTTTCCCGCTGCGCATCAGCACGGCTTTCATCTGTCGAGAATAAATCATCGACCGTGCTCAGCTTGATGCTGGCGCGTCTGTCGTCTTTCGCTGCCAATACGCTGCACCTCCTTCGTAAAAGCCATATATGCCTTTGCAGCCTGACCATTTGGATCATGCGCATAGATGCTTTTTCCCTTGGCACTCGTTTCTGCCGCGCGGATGGATAAGGGAATTTCATCCTGAAAGACACGTAGCTTGTCCCCATACTCATGCCGAAGCACATGAGCAATATCCTTGGCGAAATTCGTGCGGCTGTCTACCATCGTAAGCAGTACGCCATCCAGCGCCAGTTTCGGATTAATTTGACGACGCACACGAGCAATGGTTTGCAAAAGCTGAGCCATTCCCTTGGCTGGCAAATAATGTGCCTGTACCGGAATAATGACACTATCTGCTGCTGCCAAGGCATTGATTGTCAGCATCCCCAGACTTGGCATGCAATCAATAAGGACATAATCATAATCTGACTTTACCTGGTCGATATAGGAGCGCAGAATCGTTTCACGGCTCATTGTGTTTACAAGAGAAACCTCAACCGCCGACAGCTCAATATTGCCTGGGATGAGTGCAACGCCCTCCTGATGCTGCAAAATTCCTTCCTGTGAATCGTAGGACTCCTCCATCATCGTTTTGACAAGCAAAGTAGCTAACGATACAGGAATGCTGTCTGGTTCCCGGTAGCCCAAGGAATCTGTCAAATTCCCTTGCGCATCTGCATCCACCAGTAGCACTTTCTTGCCTTCCTTAACCAAGCCAATACCCAAATTCACAGCCGTTGTCGTTTTGCCAACACCGCCCTTTTGATTAGCGAGAGCGAATACCTTTGTCATCTCATTTCCTCCCTTCAACGTAAAAAAGCCGACTGCGCTATAATTCAGAGCAATCGGCTTTTAAAGGATATCTATATGAAAAGAAAGCATCTGGTAAGGGATGCTCTCTTGTTTACTTGAAATCAAAAACTGAATTAGTTTATTCCATGACTTCAAACCCTATTTCGCAAAATTTCTTTACTAATTGAGAAGAAAAATTTTCGATTTTAGATTTATTAATAAATATTGACAAATTTCTTCGTGCACGAGAACAACCTACATAAAATAAACGATAAGCACTTAAAGATCCATACACTTGGCTTTCTTTGAAACACATTTTGGCTGTTTTTACAAGTGGATTGTCTACATATGCTTTGTGATCACTCTCACATAAATTTTTGAAGTACTCATTATTTTCAAAGTGTTTAAGTAGTTGATTTATTCTTGATGTTAAATACTCTCGATGTTTTTTATGCAGCTCACTATTAATTTCAGATAATTTGAACCCTAAGTATGAAGTTGTATCCTTTATCCACTCAACATATTCATAATAGAACGACTCAAATTCATTAAGTGACACCTCCATGTTACTCCACATGTTAAAGAACTTATACATATGGACTAATGGCTTGCTGTTACTGTCCTCTGCTATAAAAAAAACTGTGTCATGGCTCTCTCCCTTTACGCCATGTTGTGTAGATACATTTGGTGTTTTTAAGTACTCAGCTAGAAGACGAAACTCTGCTATATTAACTTCCAAAACTAAAGAGTATTCTTCGTCATCAATTATGGAGCCTATATAATCCGGTCTAACCAGTGCAGTTTCCAAAAGTGTATTTAGCACTGATTTTATACTATATTCCATTTGAGAATTATTATATACATCCGCAACTTTAAGCAATAAATTATCCAATCTACGTTTATCTTCATGTTTTTTCACGGTAAATACAGTATCATTAAATATTTTAGAATTTCGTTTGAACAACTGAACGATATTGCCTAAGCTCTTAGTACCATAGTCCTGAGCAATTTGGTTAACCAAGAACAATAATTTAACTAAACTATCTGGGTTATCCTGTGAATCATTTATAAGCACATCAACAGCACTATATTGTTGTATATGCGAATATCGTTCCATTTTGTTATACTTTCTATAAAGATCTCCTGCTCCAATAGAGTCAAATCGTTTTTGATTAAGCAAGAACAACAATAATGCGTTAGGATAATTTTGTTTTTCAAACTTAAGCTTCTCAGAAACATCATCACATAACAAAATTCTAGGCAAGTGATCAGCTACTACATTTAAATTTTTCTCTGCAGGTTCTTGCTTATACGAATTGTTATTATACAAATTGTTTAAAATGTCAATAACAGCAGGAACTGATCTATAATTAGTAGTTAATTTAATTGATTGATTGAGGGTTAAAAGTTTATCTTCAAATGAGCCATCATAGTTCCTATATATTTGTTGCATTTTATCTCCCAGAAAATATAGCTCTGTAGAGGTTGCATGAACTGCTTCATAAAATAATTTTAATACATTTGCCGATGAATCTTGATACTCATCAATAAATATAAGTTGATACTTTTTTGTCAATCTCCTTCTAATGACAGGAAACTTATCAAATACTAATTTAGAAAACGTTATAAGATCATCATGAGACAAGCCTCCATAATATAAAAAGTTAAATTGAGACTCATTGTAATAGATAGACTTAAGGTTTTCCTTAATATAATTAAATGATAACTCACCGTTTTTCTCAATATACCTTTCATTACTTCTGGTTATCTTTTCATCCCCATTTTCATTGGTAATTCTCTTCATTATTTCAGCACCATATGTTTCAAAGTACAAATTTAGTATTTGTTCATGTGAAAAATAAATCTTTAGAAAGTTGTGTAAAAAAGAATGAATTGTTGAAAAATAAACTTTTTTATTATCCATATCCTTCCCTAATTCTTCTGCAGCCCTATTTGTGTATGTTATACAAAGAATATTATCTTTGGGATATTCAACCAGATGCTTGAAAATCATTGATTTGATTGCCGTTGTCTTACCACTTCCGGCCGGAGCATTAACTAAATAGATATTTTTATCTACTATTTCTTCAGCCATGCCAGCCCCTCCTCAATATAATCTGGCAACATATTTTTAGTTAAATTATTTAGGATCACTGAATACATAAAATCTGTTTTTCCTTTTGAAGTATGCTCAACAATGTCTCTAATTGTATATTGTCCCTCTTCTTGAGGAATAGTAAACTTCAATTTGTCAACATTTCTTAAATTAATCCAATCCTCCCGACTCTTTTCCTCAACTGCTGTTAATTTATAATGCTTAGCAAGCATTGCTTCTTCTAAGGTACGAGCAAAGCTGTCCTTTTCCCCTTGATAATTTAGATATGCACAGCCTTTAAACAATATGTTCCCCTCATTCTTTTTCCACTCATACAAATCTGCTACAGTTGGCTTGGTTTCTGGATGTGTTATTTCATAAAAATTATTAATCGTGGCATTCGTTGTTCCTGAGGCTCTTATGTGACTTTCTGTTTTTGAGGCTTTATTATAATCAAGATCCGTTAGTATAAGCGTTTTTATTCCCATAAACTCAATGAGAGTTCTATAGTTGTGAGCATACGCTCCTCCCACCTGAACAAATGCGATATATAGTTGATTTAATACTGCAAAATCATCCAAAGAAAAGAGTTTTCTAATGAGCATTCTTTCTGTGTCACCCTCGTAAATAATGACTCTATCGGCAAATACTATATCAGAGAATCCTATTTCATAGAACCAATCGTAGAAATTATCAAGAACAGGGTCCTTACTTACACTTTCTTTAAAAGATGAGAAATCAAATATATTGCTTATGAACGGAGTTGTCGGTCTTGCCACTCTGAGGTTCTTCATTTCAGTTACTCTAACCATCTCACTAGAATGTGTGGTTATTAACCCTTGTATCTTTTTTTCTTGGTAGTATTTTTTCAGAAATTTCCCAAAGACATTTTGCATTTGTGGATGCATGTGTGACTCAGGTTCTTCAATAATAAATATGTTCACCAGCAATGGGTCAATGTTCCTTTTATATCTTTCAAGTTGCAAGAGAATAAATATCATATTACTGTATCCCAATCCTTGTGATGTTTCATTGAGATAGTGCCCCTGAAGATCATACTTAGCGTGAGTAATTTGGCTGATAAGAGAACTAATCGTTTCCTCCGAGATCTCTAAATCAAGCATAATGCTCCCCGTATTCCCCCCATTAGCTTGAGCAATTGAAGAAATTGTCTCAGTAAGTCCATCCACCGAAACCTTCCTTACAATATCTGTTATCCCTAGTTCTTCAATTGGCTGAAGTATCTTATCTGGCAAGGCTCCCAGAAATGCTTTCCATGCATCATCATGATGTGCAAGATCAAGGACATTTTTGCTAATACTTTTTGAGTGACCTACATTCTGGTCTTCTAATGGCCTGCCTGCATAAATATTATATAAATTAAACAACTTTCGGAAATGTGAAAGTTCCATTTCATTTTTATTTTGAAACTGCCTATCAGCAAAGTAACACTTCTCAATAATACTAGAAACGTATGTACCTAATATTTTTTCTTTAAAGAAACCCATCTTAGTATTTTGATCCTTTTCTCCAGAAAGCTTTTCATACCTACTTTTTAATTTTTCAAAGTCCTTGTCTAGCGACTGACTAAAAGTAGTAGAAGTAACCTCGAATGAATATTCGAAATAGATTGAACAATGGTTAAGATCTAAATCCATAATATAGTCAGCAAAATCCCCCATCTCTTCATTAGTCTCATAATCAACTCTTAGCCGAACGACTGTTGGTAAAATAAGAAGTTTCTCTTTCCCAGGAGCTCCATCTAAACAAAAAAGATCATTTACTATCGCTTGAATTGTTTTCTCTCTATCATCATTTTTCTCAAAATGATTAATAAAGATTGAGTATGCCTGATCAACCCATTCTTTTGAGAGAGTTACAGGTATATCAGAAACACAAAATTCCGTTTTTGACGAATTTAATATATTTTCTAAAAGCTCAATTAAAGATGTCTTCCCGCTGTTGTTTGCACCAGCCAACAAAGTGACGTCATCAGCCAATGATAGCGATGTCTCTATAAACCGTCTGTAATTTTGTATCGAAACTTTTTTTAGCTTCACAAAAATCCCTCCATAGACATTAAATATGTTGGTCTTGGTAAAATAGATACTACATGTCTATAGTACCATACAGTCGTGAAAATATTGGAATAAATGTGCGAATTTTGTCTATGTATGAAACAAAAAAAACGCCTTACAAAGGCGCTCTCTTGAAATTTCAATCTAACGATTTTAGGCTATTTTCTTCTCTCTCCCGACATATCTACACACTCGACCTCAAAACCAAGGTCAAGCACGACCGAAACCTCAATTGTTTCCTTTAGAACCTTATTTTTGAAATCAGGGCCATCCTTCGTAAAAGTCGTAAACGGCGCAAAGTGTTGAAAACAAAGGATTTCTAGGTATCTTTGCGTTGCATTCCTATTACTACCTCCACATGCACCGTATGCGGGAACATATCCACCGGCGTTACCTCCACCGTACGATAGCCGCCGTCCTCCAGAACTCTTAAATCACGCGCCAAGGTGCTTGGGTTGCAGCTGACATAGACTACGCGTTCCGGTTTCATCTCCAGGATCGTGTCGAGTAGACGCGGGTCGCAGCCTTTGCGCGGTGGGTCAACAACGATGACGTCTGCTTCGATGCCTTGTTCTTTCCAGCGCGGAATGACGTCCTCGGAGGCGCCGACTTCGAATTTGACGTTACGCATCTCGTTTAGCAGCGCATTACTTCGGGCATCCTCAATGGCTTCGGGCACAATCTCTACCCCATACACTTGATCCGCATGCTGCGCCAGGAAAAGAGAGATCGTTCCGATGCCGCAGTATGCATCAATAACCGTTTCTTTGCCGCTCAGTCCGGCGTATTCTACCGTTTTGCCATACAGCACTTCGGTCTGCACCGGATTGACCTGATAGAACGAACGCGGAGAGATTGCAAATTGCACATCGCCGATATAATCATAGATGACATCACGTCCCCACAGGACACGGGTTTCCTCGCCGAAAATAACGTTTGTCTGCTTTTTGTTCACGTTCTGACAAATGCTCACCACTTGCGGAATCGCTTCGCGGATGCTGCCGATCCATTCGTCTTGATGTGGAATATCCCGACCGTTCGTGACCAGCACCAGCATCATCTCGCCTGTACGGAACGCCTTTTTTACCACGACATGACGCAGTAACCCCCGGCCTGTTTCCTCGTTGTATGCACTAATGCCAAGATGGCTGCCGATCTCCTTCACCTTGGCCACGACTTCATCGTTGTGCTCGTGCTGAATAAGACAGGTATCCATGTCGATGATCCGATGGCTTCCTTTTGCATAAAAACCACCAACCAAACCGCCTTCAGCTGCGCCAATCGGCACTTGTGCCTTGTTCCGGTAACGCCACGGCTCGTCCATGCCCATCGTTGGCAGTACACGAATTGCGTGTTCTGTGTCTTTTTCGTTCATGACACCTTCAAGTCGCAGACGCATTCGATTACTCTCGTTGGTTTGTTCTTCTATTCGTTCATCAAATGGAGATTGTTCAGGCTCGATTACTTGAGTCTCATCCTCCACCAACACGTTCAGCTTCCCGATGCGCTGCAGATTATCGATCACCAGCTGACGTTTCCACGCCAGTTGACCAGCGTAGCTCATATGTTGAATCTGGCATCCACCACATTGATCATAGATCGGACATGGCGCGGATACGCGATCCGGGCTGGCTTTGACGATTTCCAGCAGCTTGGCGTAGCCGTATTGCTTTTTCGTTTTCATCACGCGCACGCGCACGGTTTCACCCGGAAGAGCACCCTGCACAAATAATGTATAGCCATTCGCGCGGCCTACGCCCTCGCCGTCATGATTCATGCCGATGATATCAATGACGGTTTCTTCATTTTTACTGACGGGCAATCCTTCGATTGATGCTGCTGATTCACGCGGTCTTGATTGGTTTGATTGACTTTGACTTGGCTGACGGGACGCTGAAGCTTTCCCCTTCCCTTGAGGAGCAGCCGAATTCCGGCGGTTTTTTCCACGACCGCTGCGGTTCATATTAGACAACGCACATTCACTTCTTTCTTATATAGTACACCGCCTTCAAAGGCAGTGGTTAAATCCAGCGATAAGTCGCATTTTGCGTCACCCAGCGACAATGTTTGTAATTTTTGAAAGGATGAGCACCGCTCGCTTATGCTCGCTGAATTCTAACGAATCCTGGGAACCTTATTCACGCCAAAAATAACGTTCTAAAATTCTAACGAATCTCAGAGACGTTATTTCAATGTAAAATCGAGTTTATCGGCCATTTTGAGTCATTTCACCTAAAATAGCGTCTCACCGAATCGTTAGAATTCCAAATGTACTGATTTCTCCAAAATAAGACTTCCTGAAATCGTTAGCACGAAAGGCACCAATTCCGGCTTACCAAGCGACTCCCACAACAGCAGTGCTCCTATATATACTATCGAGCTCTACACATACACTCGCACTCGCAGACATACTCACGAATCTTACATATATACTTGCACTCTCACGTATAAACTTGCGCTCCACATCTCACATTTACTCTTACACAACAGTCTGCTCTTAAAGCAGTACTCACGTACTCTTACATATACTATTGCGCCTCTTAGAAATACTGTCGCACTCTTACAGATACTTTCGTATTCTTACCTTCTCATATATCCACACACACTCTTACACATATTATTGCACTCTTGCTTCCTGTACTCTCGCACCCTTCATGTAAACTTGCGCCCTACATCTCACATTTAATCTTGCACAACAGTCCGCTCTTAAAGCAGTACTCACGTACTCTACATAATACTATTGCGCCTCTTGGAAATACTGTCGGGCTATTACATTTACTCTCGCATTCATACTTTCTTACATATACTCTTGCATTCACGCACTTTTACATCCTATATCCATGCGCTATTCAGCCTAACACGCTCCTACACAATTCTATATCCCTATGCGCATGTACTCACTCAGTCTTACACTCGCGCGCACATTCACTAATACACTCCCGCACTCATGCACAACTCACAACTGATCAACTCAAGCCACATGACTAGTTAGCATCATGAGCCCAACTCAAGATCATACCGCACCAAACGGATCATAAGAATGTATCAGACTCAGCCCATCAGACCAATTCCACCACACCGCCCCACCCAGGGGAGGCTTCGTTTTACCGATGGAACAGCTGCAGATGATGCTTGAGATTCGTAAACGTTGCCGGCAGTGATCCGCCCAGCTCTCCGTCCAGATTCAGCAGCACATGTCCTGGTGAGGTCACTTCCATATGATCGGTCTGGAAATGCAAAACCTTCTTGTCATTCAGATGCTCCCCACGCAGCGCCAGCGTAACGAGACGGATCATGTCGGCCAGGTTACACTTGCGCACTGCAATCACATCGAGCATCCCGTCATCAATGGTTGCACCGGGAGCAAGCTTCTCGAAGCCGCCGACGGAATTGGTATTGGCAATGAGGAACAGCATGAATTCATCATGAATTTCTTCCTGTCCGTTCGCACGAATGATCAGCTCCTGTGGGGACAGGTTCGACATCTTTTCGATGCCCTTCATATAATAGGCCAGCTGCCCGATCATCGTTTTCAGACGACTCGGCACTTCATAGGTTAACTCGGTTAACGACCCGCCACCTGCAATATTAATAAAATATTTATCATTGGCCTTGCCCAGATCAAGCGGACGTGTCTGCTGATGAATGACCAGATCCACGTAATCTTCCCATTGTCTTGGAATACCAAGCGCACGCGCAAAATCATTCGTCGTTCCCAGAGGAAATACACCCAGCGGCGGACGGTTCTCCCGTTCAGCCATGCCGTTAATGACCTCATACAACGTGCCGTCGCCGCCTGCCGCAATAATCATGTCATATCCGCGTTCAATGGCCAGCTCCGCTTCCCGGGTTGCATCCCCTTCACCCGTTGTTGCATGACAGGAAGCCTCAATACCGCCTTGATCCAGACGCTGCAAAATATCTGCCAGACGTTTCTTCATTTCTTCCCGGCCGGAGGTCGGATTATATATTAATCGAGCTCTTTTCATCTGATACGCCACCTATTCCACATTATCCATGAGTCGGAACGACCTCATCCGCTTTGTTTACTTTTCAGTAAAGGCCGCCATTTAACACAACATTAAACTTCAATTCATCCCGCCCAAACAATACGTTCCACATTCATATCTATGCCAAAGGAATTTCGTCTCATTCCTTAGACCGCTGCTTCTATCATATCACCAAACGTAAAGATGTCCTAGCCTGTAATCCACAACTCGTTTTTGCAAAATAACCCGCTATCCTTCCATTCTGCCCGCCTGAACACGAATTAATCTCTCCTACCCTTTCAGGCATCCTTTGATGATGACATAAATATACCGCAAATTTACAAATCTCAATATAAAAATATAAATATAATCAATATTTTTCCAGTAAGATGTGAGTACATGCCTCATACATAACAACCAGCACGCCAATATGTCGCAAAGGAGAATTGCATGATGAACAAAACGAAGAAACTTGTACTGATGCTCATGGTCACCCTCCTCGCCTGTATGCCTCTGGTTACTACCGCCGATGCGGCCGTGATCAACCATGATCAGGTCGTCGGCTTTCAGGAGGTCACACCCGTGACCGCTACACAGATTACGGCGAAACGTTTCCAGCCGTTTCTAAAGGTCTACCATGGATGCGTGCCTTTCCCCGCTGTAGATGCACAGGGCAACACCAGTGCCGGCTTGGCAACATCAGGATCACACAATGGCGGCTGCAGCTCCAATCTGGGCCAGGTCTACTCCCGCTCAGCTTGGCATAATGGAGTGTGGGCGATCATGTACGCATGGTATTTTCCGAAAGACAATCCATCTCCCGGATTCGGACATCGTCATGATTGGGAAGGCATTGTCGTTTGGGTAGACAATCCCGCTGTAGCCAATCCGAAAGTGCTCTCCGTCGCCTATTCCGGCCACGGCCAGTTCACGAACGTAGCTCCAAGCTCAAGCAATATGCAGGGGGATCATCCGAAAATCTCCTACAACAGCACCTGGCCGCTTAACCATGAGCTCGGTGTAACCAATGTGGTCGGAGGAACTCAGCCGCTGATCGGTTGGGATGATCTGACTTCGGCCGCACGCAATGCACTGAATACAACGGACTTTGGCAGTGCCAATGTACCATTTAACGATAACAACTTTACGAACAACCTGAATAAGGCTTGGTTTAGATAATTCATTGTTTATTCTTGATCTGAACCAAAGACTTTACACGGCCCGCTTCAATGGCGAATAACCTTGAGAGCCGCTGTTATCCCAAGATTTTATCCGAATCCCTTTCCTATCTTAACTGCTTACTGACTAAGCTTTGCCTAACTAAAAATCCGAGCCAAAAAACCACGTCCTCGGACGTGGTTTTCATTATGCTGACTGGATGCCTTACAATTAAAATTAAAAGCCATTGCCGTGCATTCCTTAATCCTGAGCACTATTACACTGGTCCAGCAAATACTGAATTTGCCGTTCCAGCCACTGACCAAGCAGCGGATGAGGTAACAACGTTTCCCCACTATATGCATAGTCCAGACCTTGAAGCCGATCCGTAATGACATGACGCGTGAAATAACCGGCGCTCAGAAACAGCGGTGCCACAATTACACGGCTTCCACGCTCTTCGCTCCAGTATTTCGCCTTGTCATGCACACTCTCGGGATTAAGCAGCGCGTAATCTGTATGAGCTACACCGCTAATATCTTGCACGCGTCGAGCAAGAGAAGCTATGCCGGCTTCCCAGCGCTGGCGAAATCCGTCATGGATGCTTCCATGTCCAATGAGCAGGATGGTCTCCTGTTCGGGCTGCTGTGACAGTGACTGGACCTTGTCCCACACCATTACCGCAATATCAGGATCATCATCCACCGGATAACCAAAATGAACCCGGGCCTTCACCTCAAATGGTTCGAGATCAGTTTCCCGTTCTGGGGCTTCCTTGGCTCCAATCGCGTATTCAATCTCATCCACATGTGTGCTTCCAGACGAAACAAAGAGAGGTACAACGAGCAGATCCGTTACACCTTGAGCTTCCAGCCGGTTGATACCGTCCTGAATTAAACGTCCATTCACGAGTTCCAGAAATCCAGCTTCAACAGGCAGCGGCTCGGGCAGATTCAGCCGGGAAATCGCGTCATCGACGGATTCAACCCAGGTCTTCTCCTGAGAACCGTGACTAATGATGAGTACACCCGGCTTCTTCATAAATTAGCGCCCCAGGCGTTCCAGCGTCATTTTATAACCATCATTGCCGTAATTCAGACAACGCTTCACACGCGAGATTGTAGCTGTGCTCGCGCCAGTCTCCGCCTCAATCTGGTTATATGTATTGCCTTTACCAAGCATACGTGCCACTTCCAGACGCTGGGACATGGATTGAATCTCGTTTACGGTGCAGAGGTCATCAAAAAAGACATAACACTCCTCAATATCCTTCAGTGTCAGGATGGCCTCGAATAGTTGTTCTATACTTTTATCATTTAGCTTTTTCAGCTGCATTTATTTATCATCCCCTAGCGGTTACTGTGTACCTACATTGTACCTACCCTGAGTTGGTATTTCAAGCGTTAACGATTTCACGCACTACAGAATAAAAACACATGTTAACGCTTACAAATAGGATCATTGTCCTCCCCTCATGGACATTACCCCTAAATATCGCAGTTTATCCCCATTTATAGGGAACCATATCCGATTAATCTTCTAGGATTTTATGAAACTTAATTGTGACGAATTTGTGTCAAAATTTTATTTTTCTTCCTCAAGTTACATCCCCGCTCCTCACACCTCCTCTGCGCCCAAATCCGCAAATATCCCGTTTCCCGTGACACTCGCCTACGCCGCCTCTCCGCGAATGACATACAGTATATCAAAAGGGAGTTCCACCTTGCTTGTTGTTTCCTTATTTCACTCCAATGATATCTTGGTAAAAATCCATTCCGGGATCCTCGGTGGAACGCAATTCCGAAATCCAATATAGAAGGAACGTGATCGTTCATGCCACAGCATTATTACCATCGTCAACCGGGAACACGGCCGCGGCCGGCTCCTCCTGGTCATCGGCAGGCCCATACATCGGTCTATGTACCTTATGGTGTCCCGCGTTCTCTGAATGAAGCCCAGATTCAGCCGATGTATCCTGGGGTTGATCCGCATTATCCGGGTTTCGCTGAAGTCGAAGCATCCGGTCTTGTGCCTTACGGGCAAGGTGCACCTGGTGGAGGCTTTCTGGGAGGCAGCACTCCAGTTACCCCTGTTGTTCCAGCCCAGACACCCGCATCTTCAGGTAGTTCAGGCTTTTCCCTCGCGAATCTGGGGGAGCTCAAAGGCATGATTGACCGCTTCGGCGGTATTGACGGCATTATGAACGGTGTAGCCAAGATGCAGAAGGTCGTTGGCGGCATTCAGCAGATGGCACCGATGATGAAGCTTGTCATGGGCATTCTGCCTTTTGGCAAAAATAAAAATAGCAGCAGTGAAGCAGACGCTGATTTCGAGGAATATTCCAAGCCTCGCCCGCGCAAGCGCCGCAAACAAACGAACGGCAAGCAGCGCAAACGCAACTCTTCTCCGGTACGCCGCAAAAACTCAACTGCAAAACCGCGCCCCAAAAGACGCAAAAGCTAGTTCCCTTCAGACACCCCCTCTGCGAAGGCGGGTGTCTGAATAATTTTTTTCAGAATAAATACTAAGAACCTATGTTCCCATGCACAGTAGATGAGGTATAATATATAAGTTGAACTCTTCATTTACACGTTAACGGAGAGGACAGAAAAAACCTGAAAAAGCGGAGCGGTCGCCTTTATCACCGGATTTTCCCCTTTGGAAAAGGGAATCGAAAAAATCTGGGGATAACCGCTACTCTCCAGGTTATTCTGTCATCGGAGTGGTCTGTGTAAAATCTTTAGTTCAACTTATACTAGAGAATACATATAAGGAGGCAGACCATGGAACTGTTCAAAGACAAATATACCCCCGCTCTGGTTGATCGGACCGCTGACCAGCTTCGCCAGTTTTACCCACAGCTGCAGACACAGCAATTTCGTGAGTTAATCTTCGCCGAGGGCTGGGAAACACTCGAATTCAAGGCAAGGATTCGCCGCATTACGGAAGCTTTGACTCAGGTGCTTCCAGCAGACTATGAAGAAGCATTACATATTATCGGGCAGGCAGCCCCGCAGCTGCGAGGTGTTGAGTTTCTTTTCATACCTGACTTCATTGAAGTGAATGGACTTGCGCCAGACAGGTACGAGCTATCCATGAAGTATCTTGCGCTTGTTACACCTTATTCCAGCTCGGAGTTTGCGGTGCGCCCCTTTATTCAGCGTTACCCTCTCCAGACGATCAAACAACTGATGGAATGGACGGAAAGCAGTGATGAGCATATTCGCAGGTTAGCCAGTGAAGGCAGCCGCCCTCGTTTGCCATGGGGAGCCAAGCTTGGTGAATTTATTGCTGATCCCACGCCGGTGCTTCCCATTTTGCATGCACTCCGGCAGGACAGCTCTCTGTATGTACGAAAAAGTGTCGCCAATCACCTGAACGATATCTCCAAAGATCATGCCGATCTTGTGCTGGATTTAGCTCAGTCCTGGCATGGCCAGCATCCGCATACGGACTGGATTATCCGTCATGCGAGTCGTTCACTGCTCAAAAAAGGGCATCCCGCTGCATTAAGCTTGTTCGGCTACAACAAACAGGAAGCTGTTGATATTGAGAACCTGAAGCTGGAACGGGATACCATTGCGACAGGGGAGGAGCTTCATTTTTCATTCGATGTGGTCAATACAAGCGGGGAGCCGCAGATGCTGCGGATTGAATATGAGATCGGTTATATGAAGGCTAACGGCAAGCAGGCACCCAAGCGCTTCAAATGCTCTGACAGAATGTATGCGGAAGGCCGCACGCAAGTCGCGACCAAGCAATCCTTCAAGCTGATCACTACTCGCAAATTTTACGCGGGACTCCATACGCTCACTATTTTTGTGAACGGGCAGGAAACGCAAACCGCTTCTTTTGTGCTTGAAGTAGACTAAGGCTGCGTTTAAGGCAGAACTGGTCGCATATTTTAATCTTTTTACTTATGCACAGTTATGTATCTACGAGAAAACTTATTCACATGTGGATAGAACAATAAAATGAGACAAGAAGACAGGGGCCACAAGCCCCTGCCTACTTGAACCAGCCACGCTTTACAAACCACGCCACCATGCAGCCGCCCAGTACAAACATCAGCAGCAGCACGGCACCATATCCGTACTTCCACTGCAGCTCTGGCATATGGGTGAAGTTCATTCCATAGATACCGGCAATCAAGGTGAGCGGCATAAATACGGTAGTAATCACGGTTAAAGTTTTCATAATCTGATTCATGCGGTTAGAGTTCAGCGAAATATAGCTGTCGCGCAGATCAGCCGTCATCTCTCGATCCGCTTCAATCATATCTGTCAGCTTGAGCAAATGGTCATATATATCAGTAAAATACACCGTATGCTCCCCTGATCGCTGGACATGCTGTGAATTCACGACCCGATAGAGCAGATCACGCATCGGAACAACGGTGCGTCTCAGCTTCAGCAGTCGACTTCTCAGATCAAATACCTGATTCATCAGTTCCTCTACCGACTCCTGACCGCCGCGGTTTTCCAATTCAGCCAGCTCATCCTCAATGGCAAACAGGGACGGAAAATAATGATCCACCAGCTTGTCCATCACGGTATAGGCTGCCGCGACCGGCCCTCTTGCCCAGATGGTTCGTTCATGTGCATGCTGCAGCAAACGATCCCAGGCTTCATCTACTTCTTCCAGCTTCCCATGATGAAAAGACACCAGAAAGTTGGCTCCCAGAAACAAATCCACCTCTTCGGCCTCCAGTGTGACCGGATTCAGTGCATGCAGCACGAGAAACTGCAAATTCTCATAATAGTCCAGCTTGGGCCGCTGCAAGACATGCATACAGTCCTCAATCGCTAACGGGTGAAAATGAAAATAGCTGTCCAGCAATCGGCTTTCTTCTTCTGTCGGCTGGTTGAAATCTGCCCATACCCATGCATAATCGCTCAATTCCAGCTGCTCAAGCGGCATGTTCACGGTAACCTGGTGATCCCGCGTAATTGCAAGTGTACGAATCATGGAGTAGACCACGTCCTTGTCTCTTGTCGAAGTTCTTCCCTATTCCATCATACAACGTCAAGCCACATACGTCTGCTTTACGGAGTAAGTCATCGCTGCGAATGTATTACTTTATATGACTTATCGTGGCTTGTGGCTTGATATGACAAACACAAACAAAAAAAGCCAACCCGGTTGGCTTCTCTCATTTCCCCTATCCACACAGTTTCCTGTATCCACAGGAAGATTTCTTTTGGTTTATCATTCCACGGATGGCTATCCACATATCCAGCCTGTCCACAATTTCGTGCACAGCCTATTTTCCATATCATTGTTTAATTATCCACATATCCCGATATTGACATGGTTATAAACAGACCATTGTTCGGTTTTCTAAAACATATCCACGGTTGTGTTGCTTTATATGAGCGGTTTAGAAAATAATCCAGTACAGCAATCCCGCAAGAGCTCCGGAAATTGGAATCGTTATAAACCACGTAATAATTATACGGCCGGCCAGTCCCCATTTTACCGCCGAAAAGCGCTTAGCCGAACCTACACCCAGAATCGCGGATGTAATCGCATGGGTAGTACTTACCGGAAGGTGAAGCAACGTTGCCGAGAAAATAACCGAGGCCGCGGACAAATCTGCTGCAAAGCCGTTAATCGGTTCGATTTTGAAAATTTTCGTGCCCATCGTTTTGATGATTTTCCATCCACCAATGGACGTTCCCAGTGCCATCGCAGTGGCCGCCGAAATTTTTACCCACAGCGGTACTTCGAGATGATCCTGTACTTTAGCTGCGACAAGCGCGAACGTAATGATCCCCATGGCCTTCTGCGCATCGTTAGTACCGTGCGTGAATGCCTGCAGTGCAGCTGTGAAAATCTGTACCGTACGGAAGCCCTTATTGACGTTATGCGGGCTTCGTTTGGCAAATACATACTTGAGAATCGTCATGACGATATAACCGATTGCAAAAGCAATCAGAGGTGATAACAGCAAACCGCCTACAATATCAATGAAGCCTGTCCATTTCACTTTGTCCGAACCTGCTCCAACGAGTACAGCACCCGCGAGCGCGCCGATCAGCGCATGTGAAGAGGAAGAAGGAATTCCAAACCACCATGTCACCAGATTCCATATGATCGCGGCGATCAAGGTGACTATGACGACCTCGATGCCGTTATCCAGCTTGGTGGGGTCCGTCACACTCCCCCCAATCGTCTTCGCTACACCTGTAAACATCATTGCACCGACAAAGTTCATCACAGCCGCCAGAAGAATAGCCCGGCGCGGCGTCAATGCACGTGTTGATACCGAAGTTGCGATGGCATTGGCTGTATCGTGAAACCCATTAATGAAGTCAAACGCCAGTGCAAGGAAGACGACTATACCTAATACCCAAATCGTTGTTTCCATTAGTCTCTGGCTCCTTAAGAATTACGCATGATGATGGACTCAAGAACGTTGGCAACATGCTCGCAATCATCCGTTGTCGTTTCAAGGCGTTCATAAATCTCTTTGCGCTTGATCAGCTCAATCGGATCGGATACCGTTGCGAACAGATTCTTGATACAATTACGCAATACTTCGTCGCCCTGGTTTTCCAGATCGTTCAGACGAATGGTGTATTCACGAATCGCCAGCAATTTTTTCTGGGACAGCAAATGAATCGCCTTTTGAATTTCATAAGCCGATTGACGCAAAATTTCTGCAAATTGAACGATATATTCGTCCGGATCAACCAGTTGGTACATATAGAAACGGGAAGCTGTAGCTTCGATTCCGTCCAATACGTCATCAAGAGTTGTTGTCAGTTCCATAATATCATCGCGTTCAATCGGCGTGATAAATGTTTTGTTCAGCTCTGTAATGATGGTGTGTACGTAGTCATCACATTGCGACTCGTACTTCTTCATTTCATTAGCAAAAAGAGTTACATCCTGAAGGTTGGAAACATGCTGGGAGAAATAATCTGCCGCTTGAACCACCGTATCTGCCATGTTCTCCAGTGTTTCAAAAAATATATCCTTCTTCTTCTTAATCTTCATAGCTCTATCCCCTCTTCGAGAAATTGCGCTGATAACCGATGAAACATGAAATGACAACCTTTGATATCTTATCATATTTGTTTCATGGTTTGTACAAAAGCTGCGATGCTTTTTTATATTCTTCTCATATAAACCTGAAATGAATCTTAATTATGTGGAATTATGGCAAAATCAGACTTAAATTTTACACTGCGTTTACATTTCTCCAGGAAAATCAACCCAGGAACTTATCATGACTGCTCACCGAGCTTCACATGATCTGAAAATTTCGGGGCGTTTGGAACGATGTTAATGAAGGTTTTACCAGGAACCAGCTTCATCTCCACTCCGTCCTGCACGAAACGAATGATATCCCCTTTTTTCCTCACCCATTGCCCGCGAATCATCTTTCCCTTCTGAAACAGCATCGCTTCCCCGCCTTGATCCACATTAACAGCCAATCGGCCTACATCATCAAGCACCTTATGATCTGCTCCGGCAACAATAATGTTAGCTGCACCAAGCTGATGGCCATTATCTTTATCCTCATCGGGCTTTCCATTAACCATTCTCATATATCGTCCGCTAACCTCATCGTAATCATACGTTACTTTATAACTATTCAATAAATAATGGAGCTCAAACTGCTTCACAGCCTCCCCTGCTGAAGTAGACCCTTGTTCGTCGTACATATACACAGGTGATTGGAACTCATGGCTGTATCCTTTCTTCTCTGCACCCTCTCTAAGCTTTTCGACAGAGGTATACAGGTTGTGAGGAGCCTTGCGATCCTTGGAGCGCCAGAAATAGGGGCCGCCATTCGAAATTTCATCCATATGCTGCTTCTGCTGTTTTTGCAAAATAGAATAGGCCTCCGGGCTGCCTCCCGCATGCACAAGCACACCATCATAGCTCTCTCCGAGCTCGATCAGGTACGGACGAATGCTGCGCACAGGGCCAACAGCGTCTGCACCGCCTTCACTCTGGAAAACCGCGATGAAACGGGTGATGCCGCCTTCAGCAAGCACCTCGATAATAATGTCTGCTGCGCTTAGCCCGGATTGAGGACGTGCCGCAGGTGCATTGTTAATCATGACCGCCAGCGGGCGATCCGTGGGTGCTGTCTCCACAGCTAGTCCTGTTAAAGGAGCTGTATTCATCGGATTAACAGGCTGCTCAATCGGCTGCTCTTCCTGTACTGGTGCAGGCTCCGGCTGAGGAACCTTGGCGAGCTCCTTATCCTGACAAGCGACAAGGCTAATAGCGAGAAGACAGCCTGACGCTGTCAGCAACCCTTTTTTCCAAGAAAACGAATTCAAAATAAAACCTCCTGAACGATCTGGCTGACTCCCTTCAGATGTCATGTGTGATATTTCTCTCATGCAGACAACCATCTCACGTATTTCCTTCCATTTAATCACAATGCTTCCGTTTTGTCTGCGCCTGAAAAACCTTGATACAGCTCGTTTATCGTTTTTGAATCACAGTTAAAGGGAAAAAATTCGTCTGAAATGTGAACTTCTCAAACCTTACTTAAAATTTGAACTAGATTGTGATTATTATCACAAACAAAACACCTTTACGGCTATACAATAAAGACATCAAAGGTGATCACTTAGAAAAACAAAAACAACACACATTAGATTTCATAAAAGGAGTGGTTTATATGTTCAGCTTCAACCAATGGATTAGAGAAAACAAAGTGGCAATGTGGATTTTGACAATACTTCGGGTGTATATCGGTTACGACTGGATGACTCACGGCTGGAGCAAATTGACTGGTGGATTCGAAGCAGGCGGCTTCCTCGCAGGGGCACTTGAAAAAGCAACAGGTGATCACCCGGCCGTTCAAGCTTGGTGGGCAACATTCCTTGAAAAATTCGCAATTCCGAATGCCGGATTGTTCGACTTCGTTATCCCGCTTGGTGAATTCCTTGTAGGTCTGGGACTCATCCTTGGATGCTTCACAACCCTGGCAGCTCTGATGGCAATGGTCATGAACTTCGCGTTCCTCTTCTCGGGTACAGTAAGCACCAACGCTCAACTGGTTCTGATGGAAATCTTCATCGTCGTAGCTGGTGCAAATGCTGGTAAAATCGGTCTGGATCACTGGGTTCTGCCTTACCTTCGCGGATTGTTCAACCGTAACAAAACGGTGACACCTACGACACCAACCATAACACCAACGAAGAAAACAGCTTAATCTGAATAAAATATAAAATCTCGGTCCTGCTCCTTCTTTCGGAGCAGGATTTTTTCATCATAAAATATAGTGCTGCGTGTAACATTTCCTATGCAGCACACTTGCTCACCTGCCGGACTCCGTATTATGATAAAACTAAAGTCTGTTCGCAAAAAGGAGTATCCTATATATGCCAACTCAACGCCGTCTTGAAACGGACGCCGATTTTCAGGAAGCCATGACTTTAAAACATAAAATTCGCGTATTCAAAGATAACCACCAGATCGATTCTGGCGGCATCATCATTCGTTTTGACGAGAACACCGTTGTTGTGCAATCCAGTGTCAGCGATCTAGCCTATCACTCACGTGCGGAATGTGAGTTGTTCGAGATTCGTAAGTAGTGTTAAAGTCAGGATACTGGCACGCTTTTTGAGATATTTGAGCTAAGCCTGTGACGTATCTATACACCAAAAAAAGGTTCCACGCAGTCGTTAACAGACGCGAGGAACCTTTTATCTTATTTAGTATGGTATTCTTCACTTCATTAATCGTTAATAACTTGAAAGACATCACTTGAACCCAAACTGAATGAGAACTACATTCCAGCATTTGCATGTTATCCACGCTCATCTGCTCCAAGTTATATGCCGTCTCCAAACTGCCAGCAGTTCAGACTAAGCGTGCCATGAGGATAGGATTGAAATAACCGCCGGGCTGTGCGGGACATATCCGCTGTGCCCATCGCATAGAACAAAGGTGCGATATGCTCCATTCCATAGGAGGGTACTGCTGTCCGTGCATGAGGAGCTTTTTTATCATACTGAAACAGCTCTCTTGTGTTCCATTGCTGCAGGCGCTCTCCAAGCCAATCATCAAATTCGATTGCCCAGTCCTGTGGCTCGTCATCCTGTGCCAGCATTCTCAGATTATGAACGGTTCCACCGCTGCCGATGATGAGCACATGATCATGTCTGAGCTGCTCCAGCATACGACCGATATCATACTGCTCTTGAGGAGAACGCAGGGAGTCCACCGACACGGCAATAACCGGAATGTTGGCCTCGGGATACATATGCAGCAGCGGCACCCACACGCCATGATCCAGTCCTCGTCTCATAACAGGCTGATACGGCAAGTTGCTTCGGGAGAATAACGCACAGATCTCGTTTGCAATCTCAGTCTGCCCGACTGCAGGGTACTGTATGTTATACATTGCTGAAGGATATCCGTAAAAATCATGCAGGGTTTGATGCTTCTCATCCATCGTCACCGAAGGCACAGGACAGTCCCAGTGTGCAGTAAAAACAACGATAGCCTTCGGAGCCGGCAGCCTCTCTCCAAGCTGGTTCAAAAATTGAGTGTAGTCACTGCTCTCCACCGAAAGCAGGGGAGAACCATGCGCAATGAATAGTGCGGGTAATGTCATCGCTGCCAACCTCCAGACACGGATAGGATGCTTACCTCTCTATTTTACCCCGAAGAAGGCGCTTTTCCAAGCTACCCCTGTGACTTTTGATTGATGACGTTTGACTTATCGTTTAGATCATCCAGTGCTGCCAGTTCTCTTCAATCTTCTGACGTTCTCCAAGCCATTCTCTTGTGCGAGTAATGAGCTGTTCCCGCTCTTTACCTGATGAGAAGGTGTGATTGCCCTGGAAAATAATCTCCTTGTCGCAGCGCCCTTCCTGACGCATCCAGAAAACTTTCTGATACAGAAACGCATAGTCTACCGGGATAACCTCATCGGAAGTACCGTGTACAACCAGCACATCCCCGCTGAACTTCACGGCTTCCTGGAATGGTTGATGTTCTGCGAGAGATTCGAAAAATTTCGGTGTGAATTTGTAACCTAGATAATCGGCAGCACCTTTTCTCACACCTTCATCGTACACGTCCCGGCCTGTAATCTTTACAATATCATTGAATGGGTAACCGACAGCAGACCACATCACGAGATTTTTAACCCGTTTGTCACGCACAGCTGTCAATAGCGCAACAGCTCCACCCAAGCTGTGTCCGATCAATGTGACACGTGTCGGGTCTACATCACTGCAGTTCACCGCATAGTCCAGTACAGAACGGGTTTGCAGCACCATGGACTCCAGCCCTTCTGCTCCATATTCACCGCTGCTCTCCCCGCAGCCGATGTAATCGAAACGAAGCACCAGATATCCGTCCTCCGCGAGTTCACGAGCAGTCTTTACAAACAAACGATCCACACCAATTCGGCTTCCCACAAAGCCATGACAGATGACCGCCAAAGGCACACGCTGCTGACGTGTCTCCTCTTTGATATCTTTTACAACCGGATAGTGAATGGTCGCGGTTAACTCCTCTTCGCCGTGACGGATGCTGATCTGACGTTCCATACCGATTTCCCCTTTCCATGCTCACAATGCAATCTATTTGACGTTTCTCGTTCTTATGTTAATTATATTTAATCCGATAAGTTTAGTAAGTATTAAGAAGATATTAGTATATTATCATTCCTTTACCCGTAAGTCAACGCGAGAAATGATCGTTCTTTGTCGTATGTAATTGTTCTCTTTTTGAGCCATTCCCCCCTGCAAAAAAAGAGCCTGGCTATGTTCAGCAAGGCTCGTAATATACGCTGTTTGGTTCCTGTAGCAGCTATTTCCTCTGCATGTATAGTCCATGGTTCTTTCCTACTCGTAACTCCTGCGGAACATGGCATGAGTCTCGATTCGTCCGTTCCATTCATGCTGCTGACCTTCACCATCGTTGTCCCAGAAGCTTCTGCCCTGCAGATTGTCATCGTTAAGCTCTTCCCCAAACTCCGCATCGTCCACGGTCTCATTCATTGGCACTACCTCATCCTTAACACCACGGGAATTACTGTTGAGCAGCATCTTACGTGTCAGTTCTGATTGCTTGTCCATCTTGAGCACCCTCCTGTCCGTCATTTCGGTTTTAAATTGCTACTATTGTGGTGGATTGCACAGCTCTTTATTCACCGTTCACAGAATCGTTGCTTCTTCGGAACGGTCCGTGTATATTCACAGATTCACATGGGGAAAATAAAACCAAAATCAAAGGCATCCCCTGTCTGGAACGCCTTTCACCGAAAGGAATGAACTCATGGCACATCTGCTTGCATGGATTCAGCATCATGGAAAGCTGGTGCTCTTATGTACCTGTGTTGTGCTAGCCTGCATCGGGCTATGGGTGAACCATAAGCAGTTATTTTATAAGGAATGACTTTGCGAAACGACAGCCCTTCCCGTATACTAAAATACCGTCAGGGTCTTCATGAATATGGAAGATCAGAACGTGCGAGGACAGGGGGAGCAAGCATTGGGGATTTCGTATAAGAAGCTGAAAGAAATACAAAATCGGCAAATCACCGAGATGAGTCGAATGACACCAGATAACGTAAAATTGTACAACCAGATTAGCACTATTGCACGGCAGTCACCGGCAGACGAGAGAACTCAGGAAGAATGGATTCTCGCCGCAGGTAAAGCGATCGTACAGGCACAGCAGTCAAACAAACCGGCTCGCGAATTGTATGGACCTGATCTGGAAAAGGATATTTATATGCAGCTGGGAACAGGTAATGCTCAGCCAAATGTACAATCAGGCACAAATACGGGCAGAAATCATTCCGGTACAGTTTCCAACAAAAAGAATAATGCCAGCACCGTTCAGCACGCGAATCATGACAATACGTCAGAGTCTGCGCAGCGAACACCTAAATGGTATGTGATGATCGCCTGGGCAGCTATATCCGTAGTACTGCTCATTCAAGGCTGCGCAGGATTATTCTTCGGTATGACCGACGGCGATACCGAGCCTTTCGAGCATATTAGCCTGTTTTCCCTCCTTATTGCCGCTGTAGGCGGAATTGCACTGGTGGAGATGCTGCGTCGATTAGCAGCACGACCAGACGACCAGGGCGAGGACAAACATGTGATGCCCAAAGTCAACGTTCGAGGTATCCTCATCTATATCGTCATCGTTGTGCTTGTACTCTTTGTCGGTTACCCGCTTAGAGATAAACTGCCTGTTTTCTACATGGCCCCGTGGGTGAGTGCGCTCATTGGCATTGTAGGACTTGCTTTAATGAGGCCGATATTCGGGCAAAAGAAACAGGCATAACAGGAAACAGACGAGCACATATTCATGTGTTCAATACTACAATGGATGTTTAAAAGGGACCGAATCGGTCCCTTTTTATATGGCTGCCGTGTTGATTATTTTAAATCGCTAATTCGTTTTGCCCTTTGATTAATCCATTTTTTTGCTCTTATCCCTCTACCAGAGGGTTCGGGTTTGGGAGAGTACTAGGGTTCAGCGTAAGACTCTGCTCCAGCTTGAGCTGATTGCGCTGCTTTACACCTTTGCCCGGCGTCTCCCCGAATTCACGCTTGTACATCCGGATAAAATAATTCACTTCCATGCCTACATTCTCTGCCGCTTCCTTCACACTCGCCTGAGGATGTTTGTTCAGCCACTCCATTCCCTTATGCAAACGCCAGCGCTGCATATACTGATGTCCTGTCACACCGTAGTGCTGATGAAACAGTCGATTCAGATGCTGTACCGAGTAACCTGCTGCATCGGCCACATGCTTAAATAACAGATCATCCTGATAATGAGCCTGCATCAAGGCAATCGCCCGGTTGAGCCCCTGTTGGCCAGCATCCGGGTGCGGCTGCATTCCCGACACGCTGCTCTCTTGCCCTGCACTGTCCGCTTCCTTGGATAAGTGCCTGATTTCTGGCGCTGCCGCCGGAAAAGTTGGCAGTGCTTCTTGAGGCATAGCCTGAGCGAGCTCCAGAATGAACTGGTATACCAAGGCAGAGATACTCCACATCGACATCTTGCCCTGATCCAGCGCCTTCCACAATTCCGTCATCCGTGACCATACTACATCAAACCCGGTCACGGTGCCAGGTCCCGTTCGAACCAATCCTGCAGCCTGAAGCACCGATGCCGCTGATTCACCGCCGATTCCGATACACGCCAGCTCCCCGGTCGTTTTGGGATGAGGAATATACTCATGAGCTATTCCCGGTTCAAGTGCAAACAATTGACCTTCGCCAATAACAAGGCCCCCTCTTCCCGCAATATTAAACCGCCCCCCGCCACCTCGGGCCATAAACAGCTGGTAAACCGGAAATCCATCCGGTCTATGAAGCCCCTTCTCTTCCTGTGTACCCACACCGTACAGGTACAAAGGCATTCTTGAATTCGGCCGCCCTGTCAAACGAAACGCTAACATGCCATCCTTCCTTTCAGCTTATGAGCTAATGCCTCTCTGCCTTTTATTATCGGTCGTTTGATCATAGATCAGCAATGGCCCAAGGAACCCTTTTCAGCGCTATAATTGTCCGAAAATAAGGACATTGGTCATGACGTTCGCAGATGCTGTCGTGTGCCGATAACGGAGAAAAGGAAAACTCCCTTTCCGGGGGAATGGAAAGGGAGCGAGCTGAAAAGATGTTATATAGAGATTAACCTTGAGTTGATGTAGATAACTGTCCTGTAGGCGTTCCCGACGAATCACCTGGTGTATTCGTAGTATTCGTTTGATCCGAATTTGTTGTTTGCGTAGATGCAGCCTTTTCTAACTTAAACGTACTCGACGGACTTGATATCGTATTTCTGTTAATTGTTGTATTGGACGCAACTGACAATATATATACCGTGTACGCTTCTCCTTCTACAAGAGCAGCCCCGGTAGAATCTAAGGAAGACGCATTTAAAGTTACTTCGACAGTCTTGGGCTCCCCAACTGAATAATTACTGTTTGGATTTGCTAAAGACGCATCAAGAGCTCCTCCTCCCTTCACAATATATAATTTATACGAAGAGATACCACTTTCACTAGATGGCTTGGTAAACGTAAGTTTGTAGCTTGCGTCAGTTGCTGATTTTTGCAACTCTGTAATGGCAGCTGCCTGAACTGCAGTCGCTGGAGCATTGATGCTAAACTCATCGGATGCTGGTGACAAACTTGATGCACGAGATGTACTCTCTGATAAGGACATAATAAAGATCCTGTATTTTTTCCCAATTTCAAGAGGTTTATTGTTAATATCCCGGAATCCATCATTCAAGTAGAAAGCATTGCCAGCACTACTTTTATCCAGATCGGTATAATATCTTATCTCCGTTGCAGTATTTGGGGTGAAACCATTCACCTGTTCCGCAGGGACAATGAATAGACGATATTTAGCTATGCCCGTTTCATTCGCTGCTTTAGGAAAGGACACAGACACGTCAGAAGCGTTGCCTGCCTGTTGCCCCTGATTTTTAACAGTTACATCTACCTTGCTTACTGCTGCTACAGCAGATGTGCTAGTCAATCTGATAACAGCCGATGCCGATGAGATTGCACTGGACTGAGAGGAATTATTATTCACCGCCACAACAAACACTCGATAATCAATATTGTTTGCAATAAGATTTCCGTCCGTTGATCTGGCATCATTCGTTAAATTGAAAGTCTGATTACTTCCCGTCTTACTTCTAGACGTGTAATATCCATTATTTAAAGCAGAACTCAAATTAAAGTTGCTAACGTCCGAATTTTTGACAACAAATACACGATAATGATTTACATTCGTCTCATTGGATGACTTATTGAACGTCACACGCAGGTCACTACCATTCCCATTATCCGAAACATCAGTTGCAGCCACACTCGTCGGAGCCGGCACCGTTGCATTCTGTGTCAGGGTAATCTGAGCCGAATATGAGGACAAAGCATTCTGGCTCCAATTGCCGTTGTTGTTCACGGACAGGACAAATACCCGGTAAGCAAGACCGTTAACAATGAGATTCCCGTTTGTATCCCTAGTGCCAGACTGCAGTGATACGGTCAGATTACCGCCCGTTTTGTTCACCTGAGTGTAATAATTCGAAGAATTGGCTGCATTCAGACCGAAGCTTCCTGCGTAGCTCGCAGGCACCACGAACACGCGATAGTGCGAAATATTGGACTCATTCGACGCTCTGGTGAATGTCACGCGCAGATCAGAACCGTTCCCGTTGTCACCGATATCTGCAACGGACAGGTTGCTTACCACACCTGCAGTGCTGTTTGACGTCAATCTCAATACACTGGAAGAAGCCGACAGTGCATTAGTGTAGTTATTTTGCTGATTGCCTGCTGCCATGACATAGATTCGATAATCCTGTAAATTCGTGATGTTATAACCGCTTGTATCCCGCATATTTGAAGGCAGGGTTACCGTAATGTTGTTGCCTGTTTTATTTACCGTGTAATAGAGACTGGAAGACAGATTGCTTGCTGTATTCAGATTAAAGCTGCTGGTTACCGAGTTCCGTACAACAAACACACGATAGTTTGCCACCTTCGACTCATCCGATACACGGTTAAAGCTTACCTGGATGTCACGGCCATCTCCATAATCTGAAATGTCTCTCACTTGTGTAATCACTGGAGCTGCCGCTGTATTTACAGACAACGTCAGGGAAGATGAAGATGTGGACAGCTTGCTATCCATAGTTGTATTCGCACTCACTGACATGATGTATACCACATAGGCTGTTCCGCTCTTGATCAAATCGCCAGAAGTGTCCCTGGATGAGGAAGTCAGCTGAGCTTTGACTGCACTTGAGTTGCCTTTGTAGATAATCGTAGAATTGGCACTGGATACTTTATTAGCTGCATTGAGATTAAATGCCGAGGCATCCTTTGCTTTTACTACATATGCACGGTAATACGTAATATTGGACGTCGTGCTTGGCTGTGTAAAATTAATCTCCATATCTCTGCCATCGCCATAATCGCTTACGTCAGCTACACGCAGCCCTGTTACAGCCTGAACGGAAGATTTCACCTGGTTCAGCTTCAGAACTTGGGAAGACCAGTTCAATGTATTTGTGTAGTTATTGCTGCTGTTGCCTACGGTTAATACATACAGACGGTAGCTTTCATTGCCGTTAAGCAAATCTCCGTTAACGTCACGTGTCTGAGCATTCAGTGTGAGCTTCGGATTGCTGCCGTTTGGCGTAATGGAAGTATAATTTGCGGAAGGAACAGCCGAGGCCGTCTTTTCATTGAAACTGTTCACATCACGTGTTTTCACCAGCATAATCCGATACGCAGACACGCTTTTTTCCGAAGTCGCACGTGTAAAGCTCACCGTCAGATCGCGACCATCTCCGTTGCTGCCGTATACCGAGCCATATATATTCCAGGCCGCAAACTGCGTATCATCTACTGGCGTTTCAGGCGTTGATGTTGTTTTGATATCCACACGCTGATTCCGAGAGTTCCAGAAAACTTTTTCGCCAAACGCTTCACTCACAAAACGAATCGGCACCATCGTGTTTCCTTTGATTGTACTCGCAGGCACATCCAGCATGGTGAGCTGTCCGTTGATATATGCAACCTTGGAACCGAGCGTTAATGAAACCTCCTGATCTCCGCGTGTTGCTGTAATTTTTTTCGTTTGATTGCTGTATTTTACATCTGCATCCAACCCCTCGAAAATCGACCGCAGCGGAACAAGTACCCGCCCAGCCTTCATAACTGGAGCTTGAGCTGACGGCAGCTCGGCATCATTAATATAGATACTGATTCTTGCCGCTGCGTCCATCACCGACAGTGGCAATGCAGACATGAGCATGGCCGACACGGCCAACGCTGACATCACCTTTTTGACTTGATTTCCTCCCGCTTTCCTCATACCTCTATCCCCATTCTCTCCATAATTAGTAACATTCGTATAGACTAGATGTGCTGTAGATGAATTCCTGTATTTTCCTATGCACATTTAAGACGTTCCGATTCGATAAAAAGTTTCCGGTTTGCACAAAAATTATTTTCGCAGAAAAATTCACCTGGCATCTACCTTGAAAAGTTAAAAATAACAGAAGAATTTGTCATTATTCCGCAACCACTTTATGTGCCAATTACTGTAATCTGTGGGTAATGGTTAACCAAGTGCTCAGGCAGGGGACTTATTTTCCTAGGCAGCCTTTACTTCGGTCGCATCTAACAATACAGAATTGCAGGAGGTTTATATTGATGACATCATCTTTACATTATTTTAAAAATAAAGGTTTACGCACGCTGCTTACCGCCACGGCAATAGCTGTACTGTTGCAAACGGCTGCTGCTCCAGTCGCTGGCATCGCTTCTGCTGCCCCGGCTGCGGAGACCAAGGTTACAACAGCTAGTTCATCCGCGATCTACAAATCATTTCAGAATATGCTTAACAAAAAAAATGGTCTGCCCGCAGCAGATCGCTACCTTGAGTCCAAGATCAGCCAGGTGACCCCTTATCATGCAACATTAATGATAATGCAGCTGGAGAACGCAAGGATCAAGGCACTGACCGCTATGACGGATCGTATGCTTGTCCCGAATGTACAGGATCAGATGTTGAAAATCTATAAGTGGAATAACAGCTTCACCCAACTGATGGCCCGCACCAAAGACAACACGCTGCGCAACTTGCTGCAGCAAGCCAGAGACAGTGGTTACCGCCTGACGATGATTGAGGGCTCACTGTATCCAATTATGAATTATGCGGCTTTTGACAAATATACCTCCTACGTGAATAAGGATATTAAACAGTACATCCGAATCATGGCCGTGGAAACAAGCGATATTTCTACGGAGGATGGAGGCCTCATGATTGGATATCAGGAGATGCTCAATCGTGCGCTGAATCAGGAACAATTCCTGAATGATTATCCTAAGTCCAATCGGAAGAAGCAGATACAGATGCTGCTGAACGAGTACACCTACTACACTTTTTATGGGCTGGATAATACACCTCTGTTCGATTATGACACCACTGTCATGGATGCGAATGCTCAAAAAGGTTACAAAGCTGTCTTACAGCGCAACGCCTCCAAAGACAGTGCTTTTCTGAAAAAGCTGAATGCGTTTATGGATGTCGTTGCCGATTCCAACTATGAACAATCCGAAGCGGTCGAAAACTGGCTGGAACAAAATATGCCTAGAAGTGAGTTTTGGAACTAGTAGTGTGAGGTTGGGATGAGATGAGATGTTGATTGCTGAATAGCAGCATTTTCTAACGATTCCCAAAAGCCTTATTTGGCGTTTTCTGAGCGGTTCAGCAATGTAACGATCTCCAGCGACGCTATTTCATCTAGAATGAGTGAAAACCTGTGATTTTCGGCATAAAAAGTGGAAATAACGTTTCTCCGATTCGTTAGATGTGAAAGTGAGCTGAAAATGGCGAAATAACGTCATCTGAGATCGTTAGCCGAATCGCTCATGTCGGTACACACAGCAAAAAGACGAAATCCACCTCATCATGAGGGGGTCTCGTCTTCTTTTTTTGCGTATCCCATGGTTCCTGTGTACAGCATATGCGGAAACATACTAACTATCCTTGTCCTGTGTCCTGAGAATCCACCTTGAACCCGTAGCCAGCAGCCTGCCGCCTTCGCCTTTAGCCATATTTGACAAAGAACACCCAACACAACCGCTTAAAGCGGTTTAATCATATGATCGTACGCATGTCCTCCAATGAGGATGGTTTCATCCTGAACGTAACCTTGCCGTTCATACAGCTGCCTCGCACGTCCATTGTCCTGTTCTACGATGAGGGCTGCCCGTGAGTGGCCGCGTTCTTTCCCCTGCTGCTCAAAAGCAGCCATCAGTGCACGGCCGATGCCCTGCCCCTGAAATGACTCGCTTACCGAGAGAGTATCCAGATAATACTCCCCGGGACGGGTTTCTTTTACCAATGCATACTTCTCGTCCGTATCCCGTCCAGGCCGATCCAGAATCGGTTGATCCAGACGGTCCGCATCATCCCCCGCGTAAGCGATCAGAATTCCAGTAACCTGCCCTTCCTGCTCCATCACGGTAATGTTCTGATAACTTATCCTGTTATGTTCCTGTGTCATTAATTCCCGCAAAATGTGCATCGCCCGCTCATGATCACCCTCACCTGCAAGTGCATAAGCAATATCGTCAATCGCCTGCACCAGCAGCGGAAGCATCTGATCCACATCTTCCTTCCGCGCAGGTCGGAGCTGAGGTGTTGAGTTGGGTATAGCTGACTCTGTCGTTGGTTTCACTTGTCCCCAAATGCCCCTTTCTACTTGTCTGTCTTATAACCAGTCGAAATCCTTTATCAGATTAACATGTTGAACAGATTGAGGTTTTTGTTCAGCTCTGTATAGGCGATGCCTTTGCGGTTCATGCGCTCGATCAGCGGCTGGTAGTCCTCTTTGTACATCAGTTCGATGCCGACCAGGGCCGGTCCGTTTTCCTTGTCATGCTTTTTCGTATATTCAAATCTGGCGATATCGTCATTCGGACCAAGCACTTCCTCCAGGAACTCGCGCAAAGCCCCTGCACGCTGCGGGAAATTCACCATAAAGTAGTATTTCAACCCTTCATAGATCAAGGAACGCTCCTTGATCTCCTGCATCCGGTCAATGTCATTGTTACCGCCGCTAATTACACATACGACCGTCTTGCCTGCAATCTGTTCCCGATACTGGTCGAGTGCAGCAACAGCCAGCGAACCGGCAGGCTCCACCACGATGGCATTTTCGTTATATAACTCCAGAATGGTTGTGCAGGCTTTGCCTTCCGGCACCTTGACGATGTCATCCAGAATGCTGCTGCAGATATCAAAGGTCAGATCGCCCACCCGTTTCACCGCCGCACCATCGACAAACTTATCAATATCATCCAGTGTGACCACCTGTTTACGGAACATCGCTTCACTCATAGAAGCCGCGCCAAGCGGCTCAACACCGATAATTTGAGTGTCAGGGCTGACCGTTCTCATATATGTTCCCACGCCGGCTGCCAGACCACCGCCACCAATCGTTACAAATACATAATCTGCATGCTCATCGAGACTTTCCATAATTTCCATCGCAACCGTACCGTTCCCAGCAATAATCTTCGGTGAGTCAAACGGGTGAATAAAGGTCATGCCCTGCTCGTCACACGCACGCATTGCTTCAGCATAAGCATCATCATACGTGTCCCCGATCAGAACAACCTCTACATTATCGCCGCCAAAACGACGCACCTGCTTCACCTTCTGATTCGGCGTTGTGCTTGGCATGAAGATTTTGCCGTGAATTCCGAGCGCATTACAGCTGAAGGCCACGCCTTGCGCATGATTGCCGGCACTTGCACAGACAATACCCTTCTCCATCTCGGCCGGAGTCAAATTGCGAATCATATTATAGGCGCCCCTGATTTTAAATGAACGCACCACTTGCAGGTCTTCACGCTTCAGATAGACGTTACAGTTATATTTGGCCGACAACACAGCATCCCGCTGCAGCGGCGTTCTTACAATCACTTCACGCAGCACATGATGTGCGCGCACGATATCTTCCATGCCAACACTGGCATGTCTGGAGCCTTCATTTCCTGTACTCGTTCCTGCTGTTTCCTGATTCTCTGATTTCATCTGTCTCCACACTCCGCTTATATGGTCTAACAATGTCACACATTGTTTTTTCTTTTCATTGTATCACTTTTGCTCTGTACATGCGCCTGGTGAAGAATTGGATAACCCTTACTCCCCGTCCCTCACTATTCGCATAATCTCAGCCGTAATCACCTCGGGGTCTGTAAACATCACCATATGCCCTGACTGTTCTGCCTCCACCCATCTGGCGTTGGACAGCTTGTCAATCGTCTGCTGGTGAGCCTTTACGATGGCAGGTCTGATTTTACGCTCCCCTTTGCCCGGAAGTGTACCTGAAATCAGGCTGACCGCCACATTTCCCAGCTTGGGAGGCTGCTCCTGCAACATTTTCAAATCCTGTATAAATCCCTTTCCCTCCGCAGCCACCGTGCGAGCCGCCTGTACGGTAAAGTCCTCCTGTCGGTGATCCGCAACAACATCAGCAGGCTGCATGTGGAATGCTTTGATACCAAGGAAACGATACAAGCCCAGATGAGCCAGCATCGGAATAAGTGCACCATTGATTGCAAAGCCCACTTTCGCCATCCTGGAAAAATACAAATCACAATGCTCATCCGACGGATCAACGAGAACAATCCCCCGCAGACGAGACAGATTGACCGCTGCCGCTGTACGTACAATGGGACCTCCCCAGCTATGTCCGACCAGAATAAACGGCCCTGGCCCCAGCGCATCCAGCAGCTCGTTCAGATCTTCCGCAATCCGCGCCAGCGTGCGAGGAGAAGCATCGACATCACTTCGTCCCGCTCCCGCCCTGTCGTAAACAACGGTACGTGCATGCTCGGCTACAGCGGGTACAATCAGTCCCCATGTGGATCTGGAGACACCCATGCCCGATTCAAATACAACCGTAGCTTCCCCTGTTCCCCTGGACATATAATGAAGCCTTCGGCCATCACGGGTCTGAATATAAGCACTGGAGCCAAACGTATGTAAATCAGGATGATGATTCATCAACTTGCCTTCCTCCCTCCATTGATGCGCAACTACCTCCATTTTCTATCGTTCATACTCTCTCTGCTATCTTCACCGCACCCTAAATGAAAATGATTATCAATTAATGATTATACCTTGTCCGATGTAAAAAAAGAACACCCGATCATCATCCGATCGGGTATCCCTCCCAGCCTTGCAGTGGCTGTCCGTACAATATAAACCCTACGGCTTCGCGCCCGTTTCCTTGCGCTTCACCTGATTTCCTAAACATAGGCATGCCTCTTATCCACGAATGCCGTGATTCTTGCTGTTCAGCTGCTCCAGCAGTTGATTCATTGCCTCTTCGGGAGCCATATAACAAGCATACCGCGTGAACTCTCACCATTTCAAATGTTTACCCGGTTCGTCACGTTTACATAACAGATAGATTCATTTTTCCTGGACATATAAGTTGAATTAAAGATTTTACACTTTGCACTCCAAATGACAGAATAACCTTCCAATCGCTGTTATCCCCAGATTTTTTGATTCCCTTTCTCAAAGGGAAAAATCCGGTGATAAAGGCGAACGCTTTGCTTTTCCAGGTTTTTTCTGTCCTTTCCGTTTTTGTGTAAATGAATAGTTGAACTCATATAGAATATAAAAATACAACAGCCCGATCTCAAGGATCAGGCTGTTATGAACTACTGTATATTTCGATGTGTACTCGATCTCGTAATGCAATACATCCAAATGTCTAAGCTGTATTAAGCTTGTGACTTATACCAGGCAGCAGCCGCTGCTGCCTCGGTGCGTGTCAGCTGATGCCCCTGACGCTCCCAGTGCATATGCACATCAGCACCTGCCCCGCTCAGAAGTGAAGCCAGCTCCTCCGTTTCCCGGCGAGGTACGATCGGATCATTCTCTCCCGCACCGATGAACACAGGCAATCCTGTCAGATCGGGCAGTGTGAGCCCGCGCAGCGGTACCATTGGATGGTGAAGAATCGCTCCCTTGAATACATTCGCCTGATGGAACATCAAGCTTGCAGCGATGTTAGCGCCATTGGAGTACCCCAGTGCATAGACATTTTTCCGATCGAATCCATACTCTGCCGCAGCAGCATCGATGAAGGAACCCAGCTCCGCTGTGCGTGCAATCAGATCCTCTTCATCAAAGATACCTTCGGCCAGGCGGCGGAAGAAACGTGGCATGCCATTCTCGGATACATTGCCCCGCACCCCAAGTATAGCTGCACCCGGCGCAATCATCTCTGCCAGTCCGATCAGATCGTTCTCCGTACCTCCCGTGCCGTGCAGCAGCAGCATCGTCGGTGCATCTGGCTGTGCACCTGCTTTATAGATATGTTTCATTGTTGCTGTACTCATGATTTGGACTCTCCTTTCCACTCACGTACTTGAATTGGCGGCAGCAGTTGTTCAATCTGCTCGCGTTGTGGTTCATACCATTCAGGCAGCATCAATTTTTCGCCCATGCTCTCTTGCGGCTCATCCCGCGCAAAGCCTGGAGGGTCGGTGGCAATCTCGAACAAAATGCCGCCTGGCTCCCGGAAATATACCGCATTGAAGTATTGACGGTCAATCACCGGTGTTGGGTGGTATCCGGTTTGCTCCAGCTCCTGCTGAATCTGTTCATGCTCGGTGTAATCTTTGGCACGCCATGCAATGTGATGTACCGTACCCGCACCGCCGATTCCGCGCTGGATGCCTGTCGATTGAATATCAATAATCTGTCCCAGATCACCGCTGGCACGCAGTCGGATCAGACCATTCTCTTCATTCACCTGCTCCAGACCCAGCTTGCTGACGAGCACATCCATCGTTTTTTCAGGTACATGACTGTACAGTACCGCACCGCCAAAGCCCTTGATGGCATGCTCCGGGGTTACTCCGTTAAATGTCCATTGGCTTGGCTGACCGCCTTCGCGTTCAACCAGCTCAAGCAGCAATCCACCTTTATCAAAGAAACGAATGTAGCTTTCGCCGAATCTCGTTTTATTTTCATATGGGATATCAAAGGAAGCAAGACGTTCCTTCCAGAACGACAGGCTGCCCACAGGTACCGCATAGACGGTCACTCCGGTTTGGCCTGAGCCAATGACACCTCTTCTTGCATTTTGCTGTGGGAAAAAGGTAATAATGGTCCCCGGCGCGCCCTGCTCATTGCCGTAATACAAGTGATACACGTCTGGTGCATCAAAGTTAATTGTTTTTTTCACCAATCTGAGTCCCAGCACACCTGCGTAAAAATCTACATTTTTCTGTGCATCGTCAACAAAAGCCGTAATGTGATGAATGCCTGACGTTCTGAACATAATCTCCACTCCCTTGGTTTTGGTTTATACATCATATCTTGGTTGTAGTATGCTTCTTTTATTTACTGTAAATAAGAATGAACTTACCTTGACTTCGTTATTTATCTTTAAATTAAGATTCTTTAAATTTATATTAGTACATTTACAGCCATTACGCAAGCATTTATTTTAAAATTAAGACTTTAGTGCTGTGAATCTCTTACAAATGGTTCATTTGCACGTTCTAAGGGAGTATATCCAAAAAAAACAGGCCCCGTTATACGGGAACCTGTCGGTTTAAGCTTAATATCATGTTTGCTAATCCAGCTATATCGCCTTTGCTACACCAGCTTCAATTTTTTCGGCGGATTTACCAGATCCTTATGCTCATACTCATCCTTGATATCCCCGACAATCTCTTCAAGAATATCCTCCATTGTGACCATACCAATCGTATCCCCGGCTTCGTTTCTCACCGATGCGATATGCACGCGGCTCTGCTGCATCTGAACAAGCACATCCTTGATCGGAGTTCGCTCCGAGAAGCTTGGCATTGGATGTATGAAGGTGTCCATACTGAACTCCCTGCCTGCGGCCACACTGGTCAATGTTTGCTTCGTATTAATAAAGCCGACAAAATGGTTGGTTTCTCCGTGTGCAATGACGGGATATCTCGTATATTCATGCTGGTTCAACACCTCGATAATCTGATCCAGCGGCATATCTTTATTGAGTGTAACAATTTTGGTGCGTGGAATCATAATCTCCTGGAGCAGACGCTCGTCAAACGCAAAAATATTTTTGAGGTAATCCAGCTCGGTTTGGTTGATTTCCCCGCTCTCATACGATTGTGCCATAATCAGCTTCAGCTCCTCTTCGGAGTGAACCGTATCATGTCCGGCAGGTTTGATCCCGAACATACCAAGCAACAAACGAGCCGCGCCATTCAAAGCATAGATGAACGGATTCATGATTTTACCGAACCAATAGAGCGGTGGTGCAAGCATTAAAGTCATGCGCTCGGCAAACTGGATAGCCAATGTTTTGGGCGCAAGCTCACCAATCACGACATGCAGGAAAGTAATCACTGCCAGCGCAATACCGTAAGACAGAACGGTGGACAGAGCGGCAGGCACTTCCAGACTTTCAAATAACGGATGCAGCATCTTCTCTACCGTCGGTTCACCCAAAGCCCCAAGCACAAGAGCCGTAATCGTAATACCAAGTTGACATGCAGACAGATAATAATCCAGATGTTGTGCCACTTTTTTGGCGACCACTGCTTTTTTGTTGCCTTCCGCGATCAATTGATCAATACGTGACATCCGCACTTTCAGAATCGCAAATTCGGCACCAACAAAAAACGCGGTCAAACCGATAAATACAACGACTAAAAATAAATTCAAGGCTATTATTCCGTCCAATGACTTCCCTCAGATTGAGGGATTCACCTCCATTAAGTTTAGAAATATACATCAGAGCAACGTTTCAGGTGATCAAACATCTCAAATAGCTCTTCGCTTTAAATCAACAATTAAGCCAGATCGCTTGCAGGTTCTTCAGCCTCAGTGCCCTGTACACGCTCAAGCAGCACCTGCTTGATGTGATAGTTCTCGGCATCCACAACGGTCCAGACATAGTCGCCGTGTTCCACGGTATCTCCTTTTTCCACACCGACACCCTTCTGGTACTGAATCCATCCGGCAACGGTATCCATCTCTTCATTACCCTCGAACACCATCCCGAATTGACGCTCCAGTTCATCCAGCAGCACACGTCCGTTGATCAGATACTGGTTTTCCCCGGTTTCCTGAATGTCTGCCACTTCATCTGCGTCGAACTCATCCCGAATCTCGCCGACCAGCTCCTCAAGAATATCCTCCATCGTAATAATTCCCGAAGTACCGCCGTATTCATCCACGACAACAGCCATGTGCACACGTTCCTGCTGCATTTTGATCATCGCATCCTGAATGGAGGTCACTTCCGACACAAATGGGATTTCACGCACGAATTCACTCAATTGATGTGCCCGTGTCGCTACCATGTCCGGCAAAATCTTCTTCACATTCACCACGCCGATAATGCGGTCTTTGTCTCCATCCTCAATTACGGGATATCTGGAGTAATTATGCTCATCCAAAATCGGAATAATATCGTCATAGGTCATATCCTGATTCAGTGTAATCAGTTCGGTACGCGGAACCATGATGTCTTTGGCATCCCGTTCGTCGAACACAAAAACATTTTCCAAATATGAAAGCTTCGTCTGATTACTCTCATCGCCTTCATAGCTCTGATTCATAATAATTTTAATCTCGTCCTCTGAGTAGGCCTGATCATGCCCGGCAGGTTTCACTCCAAATCCACGCAAAACGACACGGGATGCACCGTTGAGCGCCCAAATGAACGGATACATGATTTTACCAAACCAGTACAGCGGCGGCGAAAGTAATAATGTCAGTTTTTCGGAAAACTGAATCGCCAGCGTTTTGGGTGCCATCTCACCCACAACGACGTGCAAAAACGTAACGAGAATAAAAGCTATCGCATAAGAAGCAATCGCCGAGATGGAGGCAGGTACATCCAGATAGCTGAACACCGGATACAGCAATCTTTCCACCGTTGGTTTACCCAAAGCCCCGAGTCCCAAGGCGGTAACGGTAATACCAAGCTGACAGGCAGATAGATAATAATCGAGATCCGAGACAACCTTTTTGGCTAACACAGCCTGTTTATTTCCCTCGGCAACCAGTTGATCCACCCTTGATGTACGAATCTTGACTACTGCAAACTCCGATGCCACGAAAAATGCAGTCAGTACAATCAAGATGATAAGTAATGCGATATTTAATATGGTAATTATGTCCAAAGACTTCCCCGATCCTCAGGGATTCACCTCCAAAGATAGTTACAGCGCCATATAGTAACGTTTATGTCGTTAACCATTCATACGCTGTTTAGTGCCTGAAGTTAATAGCCTATAACTATTAATATGCCAAACGTATATAAAAATCAGTTCATGATCATTTTTGAATGCATCGCATCATGATCTTGTAAATCTAAAACAGGAATCCAAGATGAAGCCAATAACGTCCATGACGTTTTAGAAACGACTTCAATCAAAACGGGTTACCCCTCATGCTGTCCATTGTTCCTTGATCAACTCCACCTAGATTCTCCATTTGGACAATTTACAATATCGCCTACCCAATAGATATCCACCTCCCAACGTATCGATTCCTGTTTCCGAAAAGTATATCATGGTTTGATCCAAACCATCCAGTTGCACGTTATGGTTTGGCACAAGCTTACAGTCTATTGTTCACAGAATAGTCTATATGTATGTTAAGCTCTGGCCGCTCAAACTCGATATAAAGTATTACGCAGCAAACAGCCCGCAGGATGCAAATACCTTTCGGTACCCCATCGTACGGGCTGTTTCAATTAGGTTTGGAACGCTATTATGCTCACACTCCCACGGATTACACCGCTTGAATGCTGCGTATTCATATGCCGCTTAGACTAAAGCCTTGGCTGCAATGTCGCTGCGCTGATGTTTGCCCTCGAATTGAATACGCTCTGCCTGGGCATATGCTTTGGCTCTTGCATCCGCAATATCTGTGCCTAGGCCAACAACACCCAGGATTCGCCCACCATTCGTTACCCATTCTCCGGCTTCGTTACGAGCGGTTCCTGCATGGAATACGACGCCCTCATGCACCTCATCCAGTCCGTTGATAACGACACCTTTCGCGTATGGACCCGGATATCCGCCGGAAGCGAGCACGACACATACTGCAGCCTCGTCACTCCACTCAATCTCAATATCAGCTAATTTCCCGTGCACCGTTGCCCAGAAAATGTCCAGCAAATCACTTTTCAGACGTGGCAAGACCACTTGCGTCTCTGGATCTCCAAAACGTGCGTTGAACTCAATCGTTTTGGGCTTGCCATCCGGGGAGATCATCAGACCCGCGAACAATACACCACGGAATGGCCGACCTTCGGATACCATCGCTTTCGCTGTTGGCTTGATAATCGTCTCCACCGCTTCTTCAATAATGGAAGCAGGAATATGGGGCAGCGGGGAGTACGTTCCCATTCCACCCGTATTGGGACCCTGATCATGATCGAAGACAGGCTTGTGATCTTGTGCTGCCGCCATCGGACGTACGGTCTCGCCATCCACAAAAGCCAGAATCGACATCTCCTGTCCCGCGAGGAATTCTTCAATAATGACCTTTGCTCCAGCCTCGCCAAATACCTTATCAACCATAATGCTGCGCAGCGCCTGATTCGCTTCTTCGCGAGAATAGGCAACGGTAACTCCTTTACCAGCAGCCAGTCCATCCGCTTTAATGACCACCGGAATGGCCTGCTCATCCAGATAGGCTTGAGCCTGCTCGTAGTTATCGAACTTCTCATAGGCAGCAGTAGGAATATGATACTTGTGCAGCAGGTCCTTCATAAACGTTTTGCTGCCTTCGATCTCTGCCGCATTACGGCGCGGTCCGAAGACCGGAATGCCTGTCGAGTCAAACGCATCTACAATCCCGTCCGCCAGCGGATCATCCGGTCCGATCACGACAAGGTCTACCTTCAGCTCCACAGCAAGTGCCTTGAGCTTGTCGAATTCATGTACAGCAATTGGATGACATTCCGCCAGCTGCGCAATCCCTGCATTCCCCGGTGCACAGTGAATCTTGCCTGCCTTGGGACTCTTCGCCAGCGCCCAGATGATCGCATGCTCGCGGCCACCGCCGCCAACAACCAAAATATCCATTCGTCTGTTCCCCTCCACGCTTCAATAGTATTGGTATGTTCACACATATCAGATCGTATCTCTTCCTGAAAAAAGGAGTGTCCCATACGTCATGAGCATGACAGGTGACACCCCCTTGTAACACCTGTCACTTATAATGACAGATTATAGCTTATACCTTCGTGCCTAGTGTTTGAAATGACGTACGCCTGTAAATACCATAGCAATGCCGTATTCATTGGCAACTTTGATGGACTCTTCATCTTTAATCGAGCCGCCTGGCTGAATAACCGCTGTGATACCGGCTTTCGCTGCGAGCTCCAACGTGTCACCCATCGGGAAGAATGCGTCGGAAGCAAGAACTGCACCTTTTGCCAGCTCGCCAGCTTGCTCAATTGCAATTTTGGCAGCACCGACACGGTTCATTTGTCCTGCGCCAACACCTACGGTCATGTCGTTCGCAGCAAGTACAATGGCGTTGGACTTCACATGTTTAACGACTTTCCAGCCAAACAACAGCTGTTTCAGTTCCTCTTCGGAAGGCGCACGGTCCGTCACCACGTTAAGCTCGCTCGCTTCAATGGAGTGTACGTCCGATTGCTGCACGATCATACCGCCGTCAATCGATGTCACCACGAATTGGCTTTCGCGGTTGCGAGCTGCACTCAGCTCACCTGTTTTGAGCAAACGAATGTTTTTCTTTTTCGTCAGGATATCCAATGCTTCTTGGGTAAAATCAGGCGCGAGTACGATTTCCAGGAAAATCTCGCTCAGCTTGTTCGCCGTATCGCTGTCGATGATGCGGTTTGCTGCCACAATTCCACCAAAAATCGATGTTGGGTCAGCAGCATAAGCTTTGCCGTACGCCTCATAGATACTCTCACCGATTCCCACACCGCAAGGGTTCATATGTTTCACAGCAACCACAGCAGGCTCTTCAAATTCCTTGACGATCTGCAATGCTGCGTTAGCATCGTTGATGTTATTGTAGGACAGCTCTTTGCCGTGCAGCTGCTCGGCTGCTGTCAATGTATCCTGTGCAGCCAGCGGTTTGCGGTAGAATGCTGCCTGTTGGTGTGGATTTTCGCCATAGCGCAAATCCTGGAGCTTTTCATAAGTAACCGTCAAGCGCTCTGGCAGCGGGTCGCCATTAACGTTGGAAAGGTAGTCGGAGATGAGTGCATCGTAAGCCGCCGTATGACGGAACACTTTTGCCGCAAGCCGTTTGCGAGTTTCAAGGGTGGTATCTCCACCGCTGCGAACTTCCTCCAGCACTTGGCTGTAGTCTGCAGCATCAACAACAACGCTGACAAAAGCATGATTTTTCGCCGCAGAACGAAGCATGGTTGGGCCGCCGATATCAATGTTCTCGATGGCATCTTCATAGGCTACATCCGGTTTCGCGATCGTTTCCTGGAAAGGATACAGGTTAACAACAACCAGATCGATATAACCTAGACCAAGCTCCTGCATTTGGCGTGTATGCTCTTCGTTATCACGAACAGCAAGCAATCCGCTGTGAACTGCCGGATGCAATGTTTTGACACGCCCGTCCATAATTTCCGGGAATCCGGTCACATCCGAAATTCCGATGACAGGAACGCCTTCCTTCGACAACAGGCTGCTTGTACCTCCTGTCGAAATAATCTCCACACCCATTTGCGACAGCTCGCGGCAAAAGTCCACGATGCCTGTTTTATCCGATACGCTGACCAGCGCTCTTTTGATACTCACAATATGCTCCTCCTTTAATGTCCCATAAGCTTCGCGTTTCCTGACGAAACACAGCCGATTTATTTCCCGAGAAATATCACAAAATGCGTACCAACATTCGACTTCTGTTATATAAGTTGATAAAGGATTTCCACACTGAGCCACTACGAGAACAGAATAATCTTTTGATCGCTGTTATTCCTGGATTTTTTCGAACGATTTTTTTAATGGTAAAAATCAAGTAATAAGCCTATGCTTCCGATGCAGCTTTCTTTCAGAAAGCTTTCAGGCGAACGCTTTGCTTCTCCAGCTTATTTCTGTTCTCTCCGTTAGAGTGTGAAAAAAAATCTCAACTTATATTAAACCGGTTTGTTAATGGTAACGTGGCGTCCGTTCAACTGGACCAGACCTTGCGCAAACCAGGATACCACTTCAGGGTACAGCTGCTGCTCGGCTGCATGAATGGCTTTGCTGATTTTTTCAGCTGTATCTCCAGGCTGCACTGGAACCGGGTGCTGGGCAATAATCGGCCCCGTATCCATTCCCCCGTCAACAAAATGTACGGTCACACCGGTCACTTTCACACCATACTCCAGTGCTTGTCCAATGGCATCCTTGCCTGTAAATGCTGGCAGCAGGGATGGATGAATATTGATAAGTCGGCCTGCGTAACGTTCCACCATTACTGAAGTCAGCAGTCTCATATACCCCGCAAGCACAACCAGATCAATCTGTTTAGACTCAAGCACTTCAATAATCTCTGCCTCGTATGCTTCACGCGAAGCATACGCCTTAGGTGTAAACAAATGGCAGTCTACACCTGCATCCTGTGCTCGCTGCACAACCTGTGCAGCAGGCTTGTCACAGACCAGCAGCTCCACCGAAGCGTTCAAAGCACCATTGCGTGCTGCATCGACCAGAGACTGAAAGTTACTTCCTGTCCCTGAGGCGAATACAGCAATGCGGTAGTTTGTCATTAAACATCCGCTCCCGTGAAGGTTACTCGCGCATCTCCTTCAGTTACACAGCCGATGATGTACGCTTCTTCACCCGATGCTTTCAATTGCTCCAATGCTTTCGCTGCATCTGCTTCGTTCACAACCAACACAAGCCCGATGCCCATGTTAAAGGTAGTGAACATATCACGGTTGGAAACATCACCTTTTTGCTGTAACAGATTAAAAATCGGCAGAATAGGCCATGAGCCATAATCAATATCCACATTCACGCTGCTTGGCAGCATACGCGGGATATTTTCAATAAATCCACCGCCTGTAATGTGAGCCATGCCTTTTACTTTCACGTTTTCCAGCAGGGACAACAGTGGTTTTACGTAAATTTTTGTTGGCTCCAGCAGCGCATCTCCCAGCTTACCGCCCAGCTCTGCCAATTCCGAGTGCAGATCCAAACCAGCTTCTTCGAGCAGCAATCTGCGAACCAGGGAGAAGCCGTTACTGTGTACACCACTGGAAGCGAGACCGATGACTGTGTCTCCAGGTGCAATGGTTGTGCCGTTGATGATCTTTGCTTTGTCCACAATACCAACCGTGAAACCCGCAATATCATACTCGCCTTCACTGTACATACCCGGCATCTCAGCCGTTTCGCCACCGATCAGCGCACAGCCGGACTGATGACAGCCTTCTGCGATACCGGCAACGATGGCTTCAATCTTCTCAGGAATGACCTTGTCGCAAGCGAGGTAGTCCAGGAAGAACAACGGCTCAGCGCCTTGTACGACGATATCATTCACACACATGGCTACTGCGTCAATCCCGATCGTGTCGTGACGGTCCATGGCAAAAGCAATTTTCAGCTTCGTGCCAACACCGTCTGTACCGGAAACCAGTACCGGCTCATCATATTTATCTTTGTTCAAGCCGAACAGCGCTCCGAATCCACCCAGATCAGTCATCACTTCCGGACGGAAGGTACGCTTTACGTGTTTCTTCATCCGTTCAACCGCTTCATTGCCTGCCGCGATATCCACGCCGGCCTTTTTATATGCTTCGGACACAACCCTCACACCCTTCGTATCTTGTATAAATCGAGTTTAAAATATTTACACCGTACACTCCGATGACAGAATAACCTTCCAATCGCTGTTATCCCCAGATTTTTTTGATTCCCTTTTTTTAAAGGGAAAATCCGGTGATAAAGGCGAACGCTTCGCTTCTTCAGGTTTTTTCTGTCCTCTTCGTTTTATGTGTAAATGAAAAGTCCAACTCATTTATTGCTACTCATCTCTAACAGATGAATCTGTACCAATTCAAATCCAGCTACGCCCATTGTAATGTACTGGCTGTACTCTTCTGGTGGAATCATTCGAATGTATTCGTCACCGTTGTATACTGCACCAGCACACTGGAATACTTGCAGTTCCTTTTTCTCCGGAGTTAGCGGGATATTACCAACAATGCGCCATGTGCCATCTTTCAGCAGCTTGGGTGAAGTGAAGATCACGCTGCTCTTACGTTTACCATAAGAATAGACAAGGAAATCGCCGTCTTCCAAACTTACAGTTTCGTCACGCTGAATGCTCATCACGCCGAACGAAAAAGCTTTTTTGAAGCGATCTCTCAGTGCACATACAACCTGACAGACAGCAAACCGTCCATCATGCATCGGGATCAGAAAAATATCACCTTCATTATAGCTTTTTCTTGCCATAAGCTAACCTCCTAACAACTACATCCGAATTTCTCTTCGCCATCGAAGTCGAGACGGGTCGGATAATCATTATCAAAGCATGCCAGGCACAACCCACCTTTATAATCGTCCTGATTATCTCCCTGAATCGAAGCAATCAGTCCATCCGGGCTGAGAAACGCCAGTGAGTCCGCATTAATCTCACGGCAAATCTCTTCTACCGACAGAGAGGATGCAATCAGTTCACGGCTATCCGGTGTATCAATACCGTAGAAGCACGGATTTTTGAATGGCGGTGATGTAATGCGCACATGTACTTCAGTTGCCCCTGCATCACGCAGCATATTCACAATCCGGCGGGATGTCGTGCCCCGTACAATGGAGTCATCAATCATGACAACACGTTTGCCTTCCACGACGCGGCGTACTGCGCTGAGTTTCATCTTCACGCCCTGCTCGCGCAACTCCTGGCTTGGCTGGATAAACGTACGTCCCGTGTATTTATTTTTGATCATACCCATCTCATAAGGAATGCCCGTCTGTTCAGCGTATCCAATCGCCGCCGAGATGCTGGAATCTGGTACCCCCGTAACCAAGTCCGCATCCACGAACGACTCAATCGCCATCCGGCTTCCCATCCGTTTACGTGCAGCATGCTGGTTGGCTCCATTCATATCACTGTCCGGGCGAGCAAAATAAATATATTCCATTGCACACAGTGCCTTACGGTGTTTGTGATCGTCAAAACGATCCTCATGCAAGCCGTCTGCATCCAGCACAAGCAATTCACCAGGCTGAATATCACGAATCAGCTCTGCGCCGATGGTTTCAAGCGCACAGGTCTCAGACGCAAACAGGTACGCATCCCCAAGCTTACCCATCGTCAGCGGACGAAGTCCATGTGGATCAGAAGCAACCAGCAGCTTGTCATTCGTCATAATCAGGAAAGCATATCCGCCCACAATACGCTGAAATGCATCTTTTGCCGCCTCCACAAGTCCTTTTGGAGAACGTGCAATCAAGTGAGCAATAACTTCAGTATCACTTGTCGTTTGGAAAATAGAACCGCTCTGCTCCAGCTCACGCCGGATCGTTGGTGCATTCACGATGTTTCCGTTCGTTGCAACGGCCAAGTCGCCATCGCGATATTTGAAAACCAGCGGCTGTGCATTCGTCAGCTTGCTGTCTCCACTCGTGGAATAGCGCACATGTCCTATGCTGATATCGCCTGTCAGTGTCTGCATCAGGTCTTTGGTGAACACTTCTTTCACCAGTCCCATGCCGCGATGATAGTTAAACTGTGTACCATCGCTTACACACATGCCTGCGCTCTCTTCTCCGCGATGCTGGAGTGCATGCAAACCATAGTAAGAAAGGGAAGCGGCATCAGGGTGACGATACACCCCGAATACGCCGCATTCTTCCTTTAATTTGTCGAGTCCTTCCTTGCCGGACCCTTCGTTATAATAATCGCCTGTCCACAACGGTTCCGTCATCAGTTCATGAGACATGGAATCGCATCCTCCCAGACCTTCGCCAAACCTCCTACAGGTTCGTTCACGGCTGATGTTCCGTTCAATTCAATCGTCAGGTTACTTCCTTCGACACGTCCAATAACAGCTACAGGCACACCGCGCTCACGTACAAAAGCTTCCAGCTTGCCTGCTTGCTCCGGCGAAGCCGACAGCAAAATACGGGATTGACTCTCACTGAACAACGCGTGATCTGCACGCAGTGCAGTCTCAACATTCACTTGCGCACCCACGTTACCGCTGATGCAGGACTCTGCCAATGCAACCGCCAAGCCGCCTTCGGACAAGTCATGCGCGGAGCGAACAAGTCCGGATTGGATGGCTTCCAGCACGGTGCTGAGCAATGCCTTCTCCGTGTTCAGGTCAAGCTGTGGCGGACGTCCTTCCGTCACGCCGTGCACGGCGTATTGCAGCTCGCTGCCGCCGAGTTCTGCTTTGGTTTCACCGAGGAGAATGATCACATCACCTTCGGATTTGAAAGCCTGTGTCGTGATATGATCCGTATCATGAACGAGACCTACCATACCGACAACTGGCGTTGGATAGATGGAGCCTTTGGCGTTTTCATTGTACAAACTTACGTTACCACCGATGACCGGCGTATCCAGCACACGGCAAGCTTCTGCCATACCGTCTACCGCCTTTTCCATCTGCCAGAAAATATCCGGCTTCTCCGGGTTACCGAAGTTCAGGTTGTCCGTAATGGCGAGCGGCTCCGCACCGGAACATACGATATTGCGCGCGGCTTCACTCACGGCAATTCGTCCACCCACCTCAGGATCAAGGTACACATAACGGCCGTTACAGTCTGTCGTCATCGCAAGACCTTTGCGCGTGCCACGAATCGTCACCACTGCTGCATCCGAACCTGGACGCACGGCTGTGCTTGTACGCACCATGTAATCATATTGATCGTAAACCCATTTTTTGCTCGCCACAGTCGGGGAAGCCAGCACTTGCTTCAAGGCACCACCGAGATCCGACACCTCGTCATAACGAAGCGTGTCGATGGAAGCACTCGCTTCATAATAAGCAGGTACAGAAGATGGCTTGTCATATACCGGGCACTCGTCCACCAATGCTGTAACAGGCATATCGCCAACAACCTCACCGTGGTGGATCAGCTTCAGACGACCATCATCTGTAACTTTACCAACTTTGGCACAGATGACACCCCAGCGTTCAAAGATTTCCAGCGCCTGTGCTTCATCCTTCGGCTCCACGACAAACAGCATCCGCTCCTGAGACTCGGAAAGCATCATCTCGTACGGTGTCATGCCTTCTTCACGCTGCGGCACCTGATCCAGATACAGCTCCAGACCGTTACCTGCTTTACTTGCCATCTCCGCACTGGAGCATGTCAGACCTGCTGCACCCATGTCCTGAATACCGAGCACGATGCCGGTGTCGATCAATTCCAGACAGGATTCCATTACGAGTTTCTCCATGAACGGATCACCGACCTGAACCGCTGTACGCTGGGACTCGGATTCCTCTGTCAGCTCAACGGATGCAAACGTTGCACCGTGAATACCGTCACGACCTGTTGGCGGCCCCACATAATACACCGGATTACCTACACCCTTGGCTACACCACGCTGGATTTTATCATGATCGATCAGACCGACACACATCGCGTTAACGAGCGGGTTACCCTCATAGCTCTCATCAAACATCACTTCACCTGCAACGGTTGGAATCCCGATACAGTTACCGTATCCCGCAATACCCGCTACAACGTGCTCGAATAGATATTTTACGCGCTCGCTCTCCAGCTTACCGAAACGAAGAGAGTTCAACAGCGCTACCGGTCTTGCACCCATGGAAAAAATATCACGGATAATGCCGCCCACACCTGTTGCCGCACCTTGATAAGGTTCTACCGCGGAAGGGTGGTTATGGCTTTCAATTTTGAAAACAACGGCCTGGTTGTCACCGATATCCACGATTCCGGCACCTTCACCTGGCCCCATCAGGACACGCGGGCCGCTTGTCGGGAAACGACGCAAAAGCGGCTTGGAGTTTTTGTATGCGCAGTGCTCGGACCACATGACGCTGAATACACCAATTTCCGTGTAGTTTGGCTTGCGGCCCATGAACTCACAGATCAGCTCATACTCGCTGTCAGACACGCCCATCTGTGCGTAAAGTTTATGTTCTGCGACCTGTTCTGCTGTTGGCTCCTTAGCGGATAGCTGCTGCGTCATGCCGATCCCTCCATGCTTTCAAAATTGATGTAAACATCCGTTTGCCGTCTTCCGAGCCAAACAGTGAATCCACTGCACGCTCTGGATGCGGCATCATGCCCACTACATTGCCTGCTTCGTTACAAATTCCCGCGATATCCCCCAGGGAACCGTTCGGGTTGCTGCCATATGTGAAAACAATCTGATTGTTTGCTTGCAGACTTGCCAGTGTTGCTTCATCACAGTAATAGTTTCCTTCACCGTGAGCAATTGGAATGATAATCTCTTCGCCAGGTGCATAGTCACGTGTGAATGGTGTATCTGCGTTAGCCACTTTGAGCACCGTATCATGACAACGGAATTTCAGGGACGTGTTGCGAATCAACGCTCCCGGAAGCAGACCGGCTTCCGTAAGAATCTGGAATCCGTTGCAAATGCCCAGCACATATTTGCCTTGCTCTGCAGCCTTAGCCACTTCGTTCATTACCGGTGCGAAACGGGAAATTGCTCCGCAGCGCAGGTAGTCTCCATACGAGAAGCCACCCGGAACCAGAATGCAATCATACGCCGACAGATCGGTAGCCGTATGCCATACATAATCAACCTCTTGTCCAATCGCATCCTCCACCGCTTTGTAACAGTCGATGTCGCAGTTGGAGCCAGGGAACACAAGAACTGCAAATTTCATGAGATTAAGCCTCCAATTCGTAGCGGTAATCTTCAACAACGGTGTTAGCGAGCAGTTTCTCACACATCACTTTCAATCGTTTCTCTGCTTCCACACGATCCGTTGTATCCAGGTTCAGTTCCATGACTTTACCGATTCGTACACTTTCCACTTCGTTGAATCCCATGGAATGCAGGGCACCTTGAACGGCTACGCCTTGCGGGTCGAGTACGCTTTGCTTGATAGTGACATATACGGTTGCTTTGATCATGATTCGAAGTTCCTCCTCAGTAATGAACGGGATAAATGCTTTATGCTGTTAAAAAAGTAACGGGTAGCCTTGGAACGGTCGCTTCGGTGTGGATGCTTCCTCCGGCCGCTGGTTGTTCCCAGGTTTTTCTTGATTCGTTTTGGCCCGCGCTGCGGTCAAAACCCGGGAACAAAGGCGGACGCTTCGCTCCTTCGTGAACCATTCCACCCCTGCGCTTAATCCTGCGGCGATATTTTTTAAAGGCCTAAACCCTTTACGTTGCTCGGCGGGTAGTCAAAGCAGTTGCCTTGGGACAGTCGCTTCGGTGGACAACGGTAAAAACCAGCCATCCCACGCATAGACATGTCTTGAATTCCTTGAGTAACCATGATTTGAATCTCTATCTTGCAGTATTTCCAGGCTTCATACTTGCAGAAGCCTGCGCCTTAATTGCCTCATTCACCAGTTTGAACACTGGCGGAGGGAAAGATTTGAGCTGGAGAAACGAAGTGCTCGCCTTTGCAACCGGAATGTGTCCTTTTGAAAAAAGGATACGAATCCAAACATTCCGGGGGCAACAGCGATCGAAAGCCAAACTTTCCCGTAGCCTACGCTCAAACGTTACTTTTTATTATTTCGTTAAACGATTATAAATATCGACATAACGAGCAGTTGTAGCTTCTACAACCTCTTGCGGGAGCGGGTCTGGCTTGCTGTTCTTGTCCCAATCCGTGCCCGCCAGATAGGTACGAACAGGTTCTTTATCCATGCTGTCGATCTCGATGTCGAGAGCGTAGTTTTCTTTTGCCCAGAAGCGGGAGGCATCCGGGGTGAAGATTTCATCAATCAGGATGACCTTGCCATCCACGATGCCAAACTCGAATTTGCAGTCTGCCAAAATGATGCCGCGTTGATCGCAGTAATCTCGTGCGAACTCATAGAGACGCAGGCTCTTTTCCTGAAGCTCAATCGCAAGTGCATCGCCAACCAGCTCTTTCATGCGCTCCATCGGAATGTCTTCGTCATGACCAACATCATTTTTGGCTGCTGGTGTGAAGATCGGCACTTCGAGCTTGGCGTTTTTGCGCAGGCCTTCCGGCAGTTTGATGCCATTGACCTCTCCGGTTGCCTCATACTGTCTCCAGCCGCCTCCAGTGATGTATCCGCGCACCACACATTCGATATCAATGCGCTCGGCTTTGCGTGTAACCATGATGCGATTCTGGAGCAGCTCCGGTTCAGTGATCAGGTCTCCCAGCTGCTTCACATCGGTATGCACCACGTGGTTGTCCATCATGCTGCCTGTCAATTCAAACCAGAAGCTGCTCAGCTGATTCAATACATTGCCCTTCTCAGGAACCGCCGGGTCGAGCACATAATCGAATGCCGAGATACGGTCTGTTACTACGATAAGATAATGCTCACCGAGATCATACAACTCGCGTACTTTTCCTTTGTATAACAGGGGTGCTTTAACAAGATCTGCCGCCGTGGACAGTGCCATGGGGTCACCTTCTTTCAGGAGATGTAAAGTATACGTCCAATTCCCCTCATCACGCGGGGTCACTCCGAATGCAGAAGAACCTTCCGATCGCTGTTATCCCCAAATTTTTCTGATCCCATTGTGAATGGGGAAAATTCGGTGATAAAGGCTCAGCATATGCTTACGATGCAGCTTTCTTTCAGAAAGATTGTAGCTTTGCTTCTCCAGGTTTTTTCTGCCTTCTCCGTTCCAGCGTGAACACATAATCAACCTATACTTTTAGGGGAGTATTTTTATCCTCTGCGTTCTCTACTAGCCCATCATTTCTGCTCTCTAGCCTAATAGGGACATATATTAGTCGTTCAAGCCGAGTTTTTTGAATATGGTATCCACATGCTTCAGGTGCCAGGATGGGTTAAATGCATCTGCAATTTCCTCTTCGCTCAGCACAGCTGTAATTTCCGGTGTGGACTTCACGATGTCCTGGAATTGACGTTGTTCTTCCCATGCTTGCATCGCACGTGGCTGCACGGTATCATACGCTTGCTCACGGCTGAAGCCTTTGTCGATGAGCTTGGTCATTACACGACCAGAGAATGGCACGCCGAAGGTGCGCTCCATGTTGCGTTTCATATTTTCAGGGAAGACGGTCAGGTTTTTCACAATGTTGCCGAAGCGGTTCAGCATGTAGTTCAACAGCATCGTTGCATCCGGCAGGATCACACGCTCTACGGAAGAGTGGGAGATATCACGCTCATGCCACAATGTTACGTTCTCGTATGCAGATACCATGTGTCCGCGGATGACGCGGGACAGACCGGAGATGTTCTCACTGCCGATCGGATTGCGCTTGTGCGGCATTGCGGAAGAACCTTTTTGACCTTTTGCAAAAGCCTCTTCCACTTCACGGAATTCACTCTTCTGCAGTGCACGCACTTCAGTAGCAAACTTGTCCAGAGAAGTTGCGATCAGTGCCAGCGTAGCCATGTACTCCGCGTGACGGTCACGCTGCAACGTTTGTGTGGAGATTGGCGCAGGCTTGGTACCCAGCTTCTTGCAGACAAACTCTTCAACAAAAGGATCAATGTTCGCATACGTTCCAACTGCGCCGGAGATTTTGCCGTACTGTACGCCGTCCGCTGCATGACGGAAACGCTCCAGATTACGCTTCATCTCTTCATGCCACAGCGCCATTTTCAAACCAAAAGTCGTTGGTTCTGCATGTACACCATGTGTCCGTCCCATCATAGGCGTGTGCTGGTAAGTCAGTGCTTTCTCGCGTAAAATTTCAATGAAATTAATGATGTCTTTTTCCAAAATTTCATTCGCTTGACGCAGTACATAGCCCAGTGCCGTATCAACCACGTCTGTGGAGGTCAGGCCGTAGTGCACCCATTTGCGCTCAGCACCCAGGCTCTCGGATACGGTACGTGTGAACGCGATCACGTCATGACGCGTCTCCTGTTCAATCTCATAGATCCGGTCGATATCAAAAGAAGCATTCTGACGAAGCAGCGCTGCGTCTTCCTTCGGGATGACTCCAAGCTCGGCCCATGCCTCGCATGCACAGATTTCAACTTCCAGCCACGATTGGAATTTGTTCTCCTCGGTCCAGATGGCTCTCATTTCGGGTCTGCTATAACGTTCAATCATGAATTTGTATGCCTCCATAGATTAGTTTGTTCGATCCATTGCAATCCTTCTCGGGCGTCCTGACAGAGCAGATTTACATGCCCCATCTTACGTCCTGTCTTCGCTTCGCTTTTACCATATATGTGAAGCTTAGGGATGACACCCAGTTCCATCGCCTCTTCATCAGGATGCCCTGTTCTTGCGATGATACCTTCCAGATGTTCACCAAGCACATTGACCATAACTACCGGGCTTAACAGCGTTGTATCCCCGAGCGGCAACCCGCAGATCGCACGAATATGCTGCTCAAACTGTGATGTTGCACAGGCTTCCATCGTGTAGTGTCCCGAATTATGCGGCCTTGGCGCGAGTTCATTCACATACAATCTCCCATCCGCGGCTACAAACAGCTCTACGGCCAGCAAGCCAACAGCTTGCATGGATTCGGCAACGGCTGCCGCAAGCTTCTGTGCTTCAAGCTGAATGTCCGTGGCTACTCGTGCAGGTACGATTGACGCATGTAAAATGTTATTCACATGAATGTTCTCCGCAGGCGGGAAAGTCTTGATCTCTCCATTTGTGCTGCGAGCAACGATAACCGAAATCTCGCATTCAAACTTGATAAACTGCTCCAGCACCAGCTCTGCGCCTGTTGCTGCGAGTTCTTCGTATGCGGCCTCAGCGTCCGCTGCAGCCCGAATCACCCGCTGACCTTTGCCATCGTAACCGCCAGTCACCGTTTTCAGCACGCATGGCACGCCAAGCTCACTCACCGCAGCTGTCATTGTATCCAGACTTGTAATCTCACGATACGGAGCAACGCGTACACCCGCTGCCTCAATCGCACGTTTCTCACGCAGACGATGCTGTGTTGTATATAAAAGAGCACTGCCTTGCGGAACAAAAGATTCACGTTCAAGCAATGCCGCAACCTCGGCGTCTACATTCTCGAACTCATATGTGATGACATCACACTGCTGCGCAAGCTCTCTTGCCGCCTCTACATCATCGTATCCCGCCTGTATCTGCTGTGCAATCTGGCCGCAAGGTGAATCCGGGGTTGGATCAAGGGTAATGAATCGATACCCCATCGCCGTCCCGTCCAGCGCCATCATACGTCCCAGCTGTCCACCGCCGAGAATACCGATGGTGGTCTGTCCGGGCAGCAGCACAGGCTTCCCTTGTCCTGCTCCTCCAGCCTGTTTCATTGCTTCGTTACTCATAGCTCATCACTGCTTTCCAGCACCTCTTGTTTGATCCGTTCTCTGCGAGCTTCGGAGCGGCGCTGCACCTCCGGATCAAATGCACCGATGATTTGCGCTGCGAGCAGCCCTGCGTTGGTCGCTCCCGCTTTGCCAATCGCCACCGTCGCCACCGGGATACCGCCAGGCATCTGCACAATGGACAACAAGGAATCGAGACCGTTCAATGCTTTGGATTGAACAGGCACTCCGATGACCGGAAGCATTGTTTTGGCGGCAACCATACCAGGAAGATGTGCCGCCCCGCCTGCACCCGCGATAATGACCTTGAAGCCGCGGTCAATCGCCTGCTCTGCATACTCAAACATCAAATCCGGTGTACGATGTGCAGAAACGACCTTTTTTTCATAACCGATCTCCAGCTCGTCCAGCACCTCGCACGCATGTTTCATCGTTTCCCAATCCGACTTGCTGCCCATAATTACAGCGACTTGCACTGACATGAATACATCCCACTCCCATCTGAGCATTTTAAAAAAACGAAAAAGTCCGTTACCCGCGAAAATATCACATTTTCTCCGGACACCGGACTCCAAGAAATACGTATCCCTCATTTGGGCATGCCAAAGGGGCTTGCTGTCCGCATGAATGCACGCGACTCTCAGCCGTATCTCCTCGTAGTCCGGAAATTTACGGTTCCCGGGTAGATACTTCCGGGCCCTATTCCCGGCGTTATACGAGCAAATATCTATTCAATCCTACTTCATGACTCTGTTCCATAATCATACAGCTTTCGTTCCTACTCGACCTTATTTTAACCTGATCGACACATCTAACATTCTAACAATCCCCTACAGCGAATGTCAACTTAAAGACGAACATTTAACATATTGACAAATCTAATGTTCGGGAATTAGAACACCCCAATGCAATAAACTTCCAAATTCAGCTTAAACGGGCTGACTGGCTGCTTCGAAAAAAGAAAAAAGCCGGCTCTTCAATCCATTGAAGGCAACCGGCTTGTTACTTGCGAGAATGAAGTACATTCCGCTTTATTTCACGATTAATACAGGAACCTGAGCGTGCTGTACCACATTGTGGCTGACACTGCCCAGCACGAACTCACGGATTCCGCCCAGACCGCGGGAACCAATCACAATAATGTCCGAGCCGTTCTCTTTGGCATAATCCAGCAGCACCTCCGCAGCAGCGCCTTGAATCAGATCGACATTCGCCGTAACACCGGCAGCCTGAATCCGTTCTTTGGCTTCATCCGTCGTTTGCACAGCCAGATTGTAATAATCGTTGTTGAGTGAAGGAGGGAGTGGTGCAAGGCCTTCTCCGATAAAGACACGCGGGAAATCAAACGCATGAATGACATCCAGTACAGCCCCTGGCGATGCCTTCGCAAGCTCGATTGCACGATTCAGTGCTTTATTGGAAGCTTTTGAGCCATCATACGCTACTAAAATTTTGGAAAATAACATGTTAATCCCGTCCCTTCCTTATATATGTAGAAATCCGAAGCAAGCTTCGGTCTGACATCTAACTCCGTCACAGAGCGGAAACCATGTAACCTCTTAAACCTTCACAGCGGCAAACGAACCAGTTGTTCCGAAACATTTTACATAACAAACCATTACATTTACCCCTGAAATGACTTCCTCAGTTTACTGTACAGCTCCACAGACAGTTCCTAAATTACAGCTCCACAGAGAGTCATATTACTGCAAAAAGTAACCGTACAGCACCGCATTCAGAAATACGAGCAATGGAATGCCAATGGTAAAGCTGACGTGTTTCGTTTTATGCCTTTTCCGATACATCGCAATCCAGACACCCAGCGCACCACCGATAAAAGCGAGCAAAAACAACGTTCGTTCAGGTGTGCGATCCCGCCGCTGCTGAGCACGACGCTTGTCATCCGACATCACCAGATATGCCACAACATTAATAAAAATAAACCATACGATAAGTCCGGTCTGCATATACGTTTATGCGGTCCCCCTGTCCCGGGACATTTCCCTGACTCCATTATAATCCCAAGGCAGGCAGATGATCAACGCGGGCAGAGAGCCGCAATATGGGCACAACTTTTTTCTTGCTCCTCCCGGTTACTTTCTTTGTTTACTTCCCTTCGTACTACCGCTTTACTTTACTCCCCGCTATCCCCGATAAAGCTACGACTCCTGTTTGGGAATACCGTTCAGACTTGGCACCCGTTTGGCTGCTTTCTCGGGACTTACGGCAATACTTTCTTCACGAATGCTGTCCTTGTTCTGCTGATTATTACGTTTCTCCGGCTTGTTATGCGGCATCTGAGGCTCACCTCCTCCGCTTACGTTGCCTGAAAAGAGGAAAACTTATACGAAAGGGGTGCACTGTGTACAACATTAGCCACGAATTAACAATTCACGACTGCTCAGGAAATGATATAACGCACCATATAGGTTCGCATCATTGCCAAATGTACAGGCCGTAATGTGAGGACTCGCCTTATGCAGCGGATTGATCCGCTTCAGTTCCTCAATCGCCCACTGAATTCGCTCCAGCACAACAGGCTGTGCACTGATGCCTCCACCAATGGCAAATACTTCAGGGTCCAAAATGTACTGCAGATTCATAATCTGAACGGCAATCTGCGTGCAGTACGTGTCAAATACATCGCATGCATCAGCATCCTGCTGCTTGATATATTCAAATACCGCCTCACCATCCGCGGGGTTCTCCAGTCCCTTCATCTCTCCGATCCGTTTGACCATCTCCACTGCCGAACTCTCTAGTCCAAAATATGCGGCTTCTTTCGTTACTGGATCAACCCGGCTCATGATGTAACTGATCTCCCCGGCTGACAGATTCTTTCCGCGCTGGAGCTTGCCGTCCACGATAATGCCTCCCCCAATACCGCTGCCCAGCACCATAACCACGGAATCCTTCGCATGTTTAACACTGCCGAGCCATAATTCAGCCATCGCAGCACATTTACCGTCATTTTCAATTGAAACATCTGTATGATATCGATCTGCGAGCAGCTTGGCTAAATTAACCTCATGTAAAAATGGAAAAGAGCCGCCATGATATATTACGCCGGTTTCCACATCAACTGTTCCCGGACAGCTCAGAGCTATACCTTGAATCTGTTCCATATTCTGCTTGTCTACGATGGAATAGAGATCATGCAGCAGTTCCTGAAGACCACTTCGCTGAATGCCTTCTTTCCCCCTGAACAGCAGCTTCCCACTCTCGCTCATGACCCCATATTTAATAAATGTGCCGCCAATATCAATGACCAAATACATTTTTGCTGCCTCCCGCTTCATAAATCGAATAGTATCCTTATAATTGAAATATAAAGCGTTTCCATTTATATTTATGGTACTTATTTGCGAATAATCGTAATAAATCATCTTCATCAGGAGGTTGAAGCTTCGATGTCCACTGTTCATGAAGTGCTGGATCAGAATCAAGCGTTAGAGGACAACCATACAATCATAAGCCGCTGCACGGAAGGCATGTTGGAGCAATCTCTTCTGGAACAGAGAGAGCGGAGCTTGTTTCACAAGTCTTATCTTGCGGAGAAAAAGGTATTTGAACAGGTTCGTCTTGGGAACAAGAAAAAAATGCTGCTCTATCTACAGCAGCACACCGAACTGAGCGGCGTTTATGGCACGTTATCCAAACATGACACTTTACGCAGCAAAAAAAATCTGATTATTGCAGCGATTACCCTGGGAGCTCGGGCTGCCATTGAAGGCGGATTATATTCGGAATCGGCCCTTACGCTTAGTGACACCTACATTCAGCACATCGAAACGCTGTCACGGATTGATTCAATCGAGCCCATCCTGCAAAATATTCTTGGAGACTTCACCGAGCGTGTTGCCAAAGTGCACCGGGCACATTTCTCAAAGGATATCCTGTTATGTCAGGAATATATATTTAATCACCTCTATGATGATCTGAGTCTGTCTGTGTTATCCGGACAACTGCAAATAAGCCCCTCCTATCTTTCCCGTAAATTCAAGGAAGAGACTGGAGAGGCGCTTCGCATTTTTATCCAGAGGCAGCGAATTGAAGAGGCCAAGACACTGATTGTTTTCTCAGACTATCGCCCGAGTGAGATCTGTTCGTTGTTGAATTTTCATGATCAAAGTTATTTCATCAAGATATTCCGCAAGCATACAGGCTTTACACCTAAGGAGTATCGCAACCGTTTTGTTGTTAAACCCTCTTGAAGGTGAGCGCATCTATTTTCCTTGTTTCTCCATAGCCGCCTTCAGCAAGTCTCCCAGATTGGAGCCGATGGATTCCTGCTTGGCATACTGCTTCACGAGTTTTTGCTGCTCACGCTTGTTCACATGCTGCTTATCTTTATCCAGCGTTTCGGTAATGCCGCACGGCAAACACTGCACATATAGTCCCGCTTTGCCTTCCTTGATCTCCATCTTTTTGTGACACTGCGCACAGCGACGGTTCGACAGACGTTTTTCATTGGAGCGGCGGTACCCGCAGTCCTCTGTAGGACATACGAGGAACTTGCCGCGTTTGCCCTTTTTTTCGAGCAGCTTGGCATTGCAGTCCGGGCAGTGGCTGTTGGTTACGTTATGCGGCTTGTATTCCGCTTTACTGCTCTTTACCGTGGATACAAGCTCCTTCGCCATAGAACGAATGCCATCCAGGAACGGGCCGGGTTTACCTTGTCCGCGTGCGATACGCTCCAGCTCGGCTTCCCAGCGGGCCGTCAGCTCCGGTGTGCGCAGCTGCGGTGCAGCAAGCTCGATCAGCTGTTTGCCTTTACCGGTTGGATGCAAGCTGCTGCCTTGACGATCAATCGTGTCCGAGCTGACCAGCTTCTCGATGATATCCGCGCGTGTTGCCGGTGTACCCAGTCCATGCTTTTCCATCTGGGACAGCAAAGCAGCTTCTGTATATCGCTTCGGCGGCATCGTACGTCCACTCTTGATATGGCAGCGCTGAAGCGTAACTGACTGTCCTTGCTGCAAATCCGGCAGAAGTGCACGTTCATGATCACCGGCATCATCTGCACGGTCATCGTCATCATCGGTGTAATCTCCGCCGTATACCTCGCGCCAGCCGCTGTCCTTAACCGTTGTACCCTTCACATGGAAGGAATCCTGCCCTACCTGTACTGTAACAGCAACGGAATCATACTTGGCCGCTGGATAGAACAAGCTGATGAAACGGCGTACGATCAGATCATATAACTTACGCTCCTCAGGGCTTAGCTGATTCAGAAGCACCGTCTGCTCGGTCGGAATAATCGCATGGTGATCCGTTACTTTGCTGTCATCCACAATTCGCTTTGTGATGTTCAGGTTTTTACGCAGCAGCGGACGGGCAAGTGAGGCATAAGGTCCTACAGCGACACTCTCCAGCCGCTCCTTCAATGTTCCAGTCATGTCGGAAGTCAGATATCGGCTGTCTGTACGCGGATAGGTCACAAGCTTGTGCTGCTCATACAGGCGCTGTAATACGTTAGATGTCTGTTTGGCGGAGAAGCCGTGTTTACGGTTCGCGTCCCGCTGCAGTTCGGTCAAGTCATATGCCAGTGGATGCGGCTCAACCTTCTCGCTTTTTTTCACCTGGGCAATCATACCCTTGCGTCCTTCCACCCGCTGCTTCAACTGCTGCATGTCCTGCTTGTCAAAAACTCTGGAGTCCCCGCCAGATGCCCGCCACACGGCCTGAAACTCCCCGAAATCTGCGGTTAACGTCTCGTATTCCTGCGAACGGAAACCGTTAATTTCATTCTCCCGGTCCATAATCATGCCAAGGGTCGGCGTCTGTACACGCCCTGCCGACAATTGTGCATTAAAACGCACCGTGAGCGCACGTGTCACATTAAGGCCGATCATCCAGTCGGCTTCAGCACGACAGCGTGCGGATTCATAGAGGCGATCGAATTGACTGCCTGGCTTCAGTGAGGCAAATCCGTCCTTGATCGCTTTGTCAGTCTGGGATGAAATCCACAGGCGCTTGAACGGTTTTCTCCACTGGGCCATCTGCATAATCCACCTTGCCAGCAGTTCCCCCTCACGTGCCGCATCCGTTGCAATGACAAGCTCGCCTACATCCTGACGTTTCATCAGCTGCTGTACCGCCTTGTATTGGTGATTCGTCTCGCGGAGCACCTTCAGCTTGGTTCGCTCAGGCAAAATCGGCAAATCCTCAAGATTCCATGTGGCATATTTCTTATCATAATCCTCCGGCTCAGCCAGGCCCACCAAATGCCCCAAGGCCCACGTTACGATGTATTTCGGACCTTCCATATAACTTTTATGTTTATCACGCGCGCCCATCACCCGGGCAATCTCCCGTGCTACGGAAGGCTTCTCTGCGAGTACCAATGTCTTCACGTTGTATCTCTTCCTTTCTATCCAAACCTCATAATCTTTTCAAAAATTTAATAATCGCAACTAACTTTAGTCATTTGCAAATAACGTCGATTATCTGAACCTAACTTCAATCATTCGCAACCAACTTGAATAGTCTCCCCAACATCGATCATCTGCGGTTAACGATCTGTCTATTATATCATTTTCAAACGGAAGCGTGTTTCAGCAAGCCATGTCTCTCTTCTACCAGCATTTCAAATGTATGTACCCTTGTTGGTTATTACAATTCCCGACTCACTAAATATGTATGTTATATATATGTAACATATTGCTGTAAACTTCCATTTTCAGACGATATTCAACATTATGCACTTCAACGAAAACAAGAGAAAATGTAAGATAACATAACACATAGTCTATTTGTATGCGTTTTTTTGGATAAATATTAACATTGTAAGATTACCTGACATAAATATAAGATGTGCAAAAGCATATATACAAGAGATTCCTTACACACACATCATCTTAGACACAGGAAGGGAGCGTGGATGCATGACTTATCATGGATCTGTATTGAAAAAAGGCGGGGCCTTATTACTCGCGGGAACAATGGTTGCCGCATCGTGGGGAGGAACTGCTGTACCTTCGGCTTTCGCCGCCGCAGCAACTCCTTCAAGCCAATCCTCAACTGCCGCCGCCCTTGCAGGGAAAGCGCCAGCCAGCGCCGCAACCTTCGTGCAGGCCATGGAAGAAGCCGCTACACTTGCAGGTGTGCCTTTTACCATGGACAAGCTCTCAGGAGCGACAATTGCACGCAAAGATGCTGCACTGGCCTTGCAGCAATGGCTCAAGCTGGACGCAGCTCCGGAATCCTTCAAGGATGTACCGGATCAGTCCGAGTTTGCGAGTGCCGTCGGTGCCCTGAATGCCGCCGGGCTGATGAAAGGCTACACCGATTCTTTGTTCCTGCCGAACGCTGTGCTTACAGCGAGCGACGTCTCCATTTTGAAGGATCGCGTTTATAACTACATAAAACCGTTTGTGTTTGAAGAAGCCACAATTATGGATATGCAAACCGCAATGGCTCAAGGTAAATTGACCTCCAAAGAGCTGGTACAGCATTATCTGGATCGTATCGCCAAATACGATGATCAGGGTGTTAGCCTCAATGCTGTCCTGAATCTGAACCCGGATGCATTGAAAATTGCTGAACAGCTGGATGAAGAACGCGCTGCACAAGGGCCTCGCGGACCACTTCACGGTATTCCGGTTCTGGTGAAGGATAACTTCGATACCAAAGACATGCCAACCACCGCTGGCTGTATTTGTCTCAAGGATTCCGTCCCTGATCATGATGCGGAGCAAGTGAAGAAGCTGAAGGCAGCAGGAGCGATTATTTTGGGTAAAACCAATCTGCACGAGTTTGCTTTTGGTATTACGACCTCCAGTTCACTCGGCGGACAAACGTTGAACCCGTACGCTCTCGACCACTATCCAGGCGGATCTAGCGGTGGAACAGGCGCCGCCATTGCCGCAAACTTTGCGGCTGCGGGAATGGGTACCGATACAGGCGGCTCGATCCGTATCCCGTCCAGCTTTAACAGCCTTGTCGGCATTCGCCCAACGATTGGTCTCTCCAGCCGTGAAGGCATCATCCCGCTGGCACTTACGCAGGACGTTGGCGGACCGATGGCTCGTACCGTAAGTGATGCTGCAATTATGCTGGATGCTACTGTCGGTTATGACAAAAAGGATGTTGCCACCGCTTATGCTGTAGGCAAAATTCCTTCCAGTTACACAGACTTCCTGGATGTGAACGGGTTGAAAGGCGCACGGATCGGTGTAGCTCCCGAACTCATTCCAAGCACCAAAGCGGAAGAAAAAGCTGTTGCTGATGTTATTAACGCTGCTGTCGAGGAGCTTAAATCCCTGGGAGCAACGGCTGTACCGATCTCCATTCCAAACTTTGCCGAAATCAACAAGTATCCAAGTCTCAGTGGCTACGAATTCAAATTCCAGTTAAATGACTATCTGGATTCTCTGGGTGACAAAGCACCCTATCACAGCCTGTCCGAAATTATCGCTTCCGGTCAGTTTGATAAAACCCAGGAGCAAGCCATGAAGGCTCGGGATGCCCGTGATACGCTAGAAACAACAGAATACAAGGATATCGTTCTGAAACGCACTCAAATTACTCGTGATTCCTTGCTGAAAGTGATGGCAGACAATCATCTCGATGCGATCATCTATCCTACATCAACACAAGCTGCGGGCGTGATTGGCAAAGGTCAAACCTCCGGTGCCAACAATCGTCTGAGCCCGTTCTCAGGCTTCCCGGCAATTACGGTTCCTGCCGGATTCACCAGCGATGGCTTGCCGGTAGGCATGGAATTTCTGGGCCGTGCCTTTGACGAAGGCACTTTGATCAAGCTGGCCTACAGCTACGAGCAAGGCACGCACCACCGCCAAGCGCCTAAGTTAACACCTTGAGGAATTAATTTCAAATAGCCGATGATCTGAAATTATTATTTATCTATTCTGCTTGAAGCTTTAATCAAAAAAGTACACCCATCCACAACATTGCGGGCGGGTGTACTTTTCTATTGCAGTGCCGACTGTCAGTACAGACTGCTGTTATTAGCTGCTGCTATTCACTATTTTTGATGCTCGTGAATGACAGATACCAGATACATAACTCGACCAAGTACGTTTGATGATATTATTCAGAGTCCGGCACGCCCCATCGAACAACTAATCCCGAATACGTCAGCCCGCCTCCAAAACCAAACAGCGCAACATTCTGTCCGTGCTGCAGCTTGCCCTCATCTACTGCAAGCTGCAGTGCAAGCGGGATCGAAGCAGCAGATGTATTCCCGCGATACTCCATACTTGTTAACGTACGTTCCAGTGGAATCGGCCCGCGTTCACACACCGCTTCAATCATACGCATATTGGCACTATGCGGAACAAACCAGTCGATCTGTTCAGGTGACATATCGGCTTTGGCAATAAGCTCCGTTAATTGCTCTGGAACCATTCGGACTGCCCACTTGTAAACCTCTCTTCCGTTCTGTACCAGCTTGCCCTCTGCATTCAAAGGCTGACCATTCATTTCTGTTGAAAGTCCACTTTTGTATAAATGCATGCCACTTTCTCCTTGAGTACCGGAAACGACGGACTTAAAATCTCCCTGACCCAAAGCACGTTCCACCAGAAAAGCGCCCGCTCCATCTCCAAATAACACACAGGTTGTGCGATCTGTATAATCTGTAATTTTGGATAGGGTCTCTGCTCCGATGACCAGCACCTTCCGATACATACCACTGGTTACCAAACTGTCTGCCAGCTGCATGCCATATGTGAAGCCTGCACAAGCTGCGTTCAGATCGAGCACTCCCGTATGGGGGATGCCCAGATTAGCCTGCAGACGGGAAGCCGAGCTTGGGAAGGAATACTCAGGTGTACTCGTAGCAAAAAGAATCATATCAACATTGGTGATATTCACCTCATAACGACGCACCATGTCCTTTACAGCTTCCGTAGCCAAATCCGATACAAATTGGTGCTCTGCCGCAATCCGGCGTTCTCTCATGCCTGTTCGTTGCACAATCCATTCGTCACTTGTATCGACCATTTTCTCCAAATCTGCATTACTCAGGATTCGATCCGGTACATACGTCCCCATTGCCGTTATTGCTGCCATAGATTGATGATTCATTACAGAGATCACCTCATTCGTTTTTTCTTATTATAGCACTAAGTCTTAGTACTTGGTACTAATTTTTAAAAAAGAATTGAACATCATTTATGGCAAGGCAGCTTGCAACAAAAAAACAGCCCATTAATTATGAGCTGTTCATGGCAATTTAGACTCGCTTAAAAAATAAAAACCACCACCGAACATCATCGGCAGTGGTTCTTTGCTTGGCGGCGTCCTACTCTCCCAGGACCCTGCGGTCCAAGTACCATCGGCGCTAGAGGGCTTAACGGTCGTGTTCGGGATGGGTACGTGTGGAACCCCTCCGCCATCGCCACCAAACGCGATTGGATTGAAGTTATCTTCTTTCCATATCCATTAGAGAACTGAAAACCATACACACATTCCGTGATGTACCGATTTTCATTTCACCATTCAGAGTGTTGTTCTCTGAAAACTAGATTCGAAACGAAACGCTCGCAAATTAGACTTGCATATTTGGATAAGCCCTCGACCGATTAGTACTGGTCAGCTCC
>NZ_BMFU01000012.1 GCF_014639235.1 Paenibacillus silvae
TTTACCTTGTCGTTTGGGTAACTTGGGTACGTCGGGTTATCTGTTCCCTCCGTTTAGGTGGGATCAAAAACCTTAACGTTCGCCTAATGCAGATTTACACTCGGTCACTCCGATTGCAGTGCCATCTTCCGATCGCTGTTATCCCCGGATTTCTTTGAACTATTTCCCTGATGGGGAAATCCGGGGATAAAGGCACACGCTTCGCTTCTCCAGATTGGTTCTGCACTCTCCGTTTCACGTGTAAATGGATGCTTTTACAACGGCACAGACGGGTTTACCTTGTCGTTTGGGTAACTTGAGTACGTCGGGTTATCTGTCCCTCCGGTTAGGGGGCTCAAAAACAGATTTACACTGGGGCACTCCGTTTTGTGTAATCTATAACGAAATTTCCCGTCCCTCGTGTGCGGATTCATAGATGGCGCACAGCATTTTCATTACCTCTACGCCGTCCTCTACGGGGCTGAGGGTTTCTTTGCGACCCTGCGTGCTGTCGATAAAATGGTTAATTTCGTTGCGGAACGAGCCCATAAAGTCAAAGGACTTAAAGTCCACCTGTGGTGTCATATTCAGAATGGTGTTGAACTTCTCGCCAATGATCGAGATTTCCGGCTCCAGTTCGGCGCCGCCTTTGTCGCCATACAGCTTGACGGAGGTTTCATCCGCCTTGGCATGCAGGGTAAAGCTGACATCGACCAGCAGGCTTGCTCCATTTTCAAAACGAATTAATGCATTGGCCATATCCTCCACGTTGTTCTGCTCCGCATCATAGTCTGCGGCCTTATAGAACGACAGGTTACGAATATTGGCACGATTGCCCAGCCGATTGGAGACGTTGGCAGAGACGGACTTCACCTTCGGCCTGCCCATCAGGTACCAGCAGATGTCAATGACGTGTACGCCGATATCAATTAAAGGGCCGCCCCCGGAGCGGCTCTTATCTGAGAACCACCCCCCCGGATTGCCAAGTCGGCGCAGGCTGGAGGCTTTGGCATAATAGATTTCACCCAGCTCGCCTTCGTCGATGAACTTTTTCAAAATCTGAGCATTGTCACTATAGCGGCGAACAAAGCCAACTTGAAGCAGCTTTCCGCTGCGGCGCACAGCCTTTTCAACCTCCAACGCATCCTCAACGGTCTGGCAGAGCGGTTTCTCGCACAGCACGTTTTTTCCTGCATCCAGAGCGGCAATGCTAATCTCGGCGTGTGAATCATTCCATGTGCAGATACTGACGGAATGGATTTCCGGAAGGGCAAGCAGGTCTCTATAGTCCGTAAACACATGGGATGCACCATATTGCTTCGCTACATCGGCAGCACGAGTTCCATTCAAGTCACAGATCGCATAAATCTCTACTTCCGGGTTGCTGGCATAGGCTTGCAGGTGACAATCCGATATAGAACCGGCACCGATAACGGCGACTTTTAATTTGGACATTTCACTATCCCTCCATTGGAAAAAATGAATTTATAATGCTCAGCTCCGCAGAGCTATATATATAAGACAAGTCAAGCCCGATGTTACCTCAGATCACACCTCTTCCCACAAACGACGCACGTTGTCCATGGCGATCCGCGAAGCGGTCTGACAGTGTTCCATACCTTCAAATTCGATCGAGATGTAACCGTCATACCCGGATTGCTTCAGCACGCGGAATACCTCAGGCATGTTGATATCGCCATGACCCACGATGGCTCCGCGCAAATAATTGCCGTGGGATGTCTGGAACCAGCCCTCACCAGGATTGCGGGTAGAAGGTCGCCAGTAGAAGTCTTTGGCGTGCACGATGGACGCATAAGGGATGTTGTTTTTCACCGCACTCACCGGATCTTCATCGACACAGAGGAAATTGCCGATGTCCAGCGTCGTTTTGAAATTATCCCGCCCCGTCTCATGCAGCAGACGCTGGATGCGCTCGCTCGACTGTACATAATATCCGTGGTTCTCCACGCTCGTCGTAATTCCAAAACCCGCCGCGTAATCGGCAATGCGCTGGCATGCTTTGACCAGTACGGGCAGGTCTGCTTCAAACTGAGCTACTGTTCCTTCGGCTGCAGGCCGGAAAGCAACATCATGCCGCATCAGCTTCACCCCCAGAGCCGCCGCCACGTCCACATGACGCATAACGCTCTGAATCTCCTGCTCCACCGCCTCGGCACTTTCCTGAACAGCAAAGTTTGCTCCAACCGCATAATTGGAGAGTTCAATGCCCACCTCTTGCGCAGCCGTTTTGATCTCTTCAATTAGCTCTGGATTGTCAATTAGACTGAAGCCCATCGGCACGATCTCCACATGTTGACCACCCTGCTCGGCAATCCAGCGAATGGCATCCGGCACACTCAGCTCCTTACGATCCAAAGCTTGCTGTAAACTGTACGTGCTAAGTCCAACTTTCATCTTGCTCATCCTCTCCCTCTCCTGTGATGGGTGTCCATACCCAACGTATACCGTTTTCCAGCACACAGAGCAATTGCCAATAATCGCATGGCTCAACGATTTTCCTTTTCTATCCCAAATCCGGCTTATCTGCGAACATTACAGCTGCATCGGCTGTTCCATGAAGTTCAAATACTATAATTTCATTCTCTCCTTGACGAAGAAGCGGCGCAGGTACATACAACGTCTGCTGCGGTCCTATGCTCCAGTAGCGCCCCAGATTGAATCCGTTTACATACGCAACACCCTTCGTCCAGCCATCCAGACGCAGAAATGTATCCTTTACATCACTTGTGTCCTGAATATGAAGGCTGCCTTTATAAAAAAATGGTGTGTCTGCTGCATCTTCCGTCATGCCGTGCTGCTGCTCCGTAAATTTCAGACCTGAAAGGTCACGCATCGGCAGACAGTGAATGGTCCAGTCATATAAAAACTGAAATCCATGCCGTACCCCTTCCGTGATGCCCTTCGGGTCTCTCAGGTACGGACCGTAGTTGATTCGCCCCATATTTTCAACCAGAATGCAAAGGTCTGCACCCTGCGGCTGGACTTCAAATGATACGGTCGCTCCCCCGGTCCCACGTTCAAGAACACCTAACAGCTGCCCATCCACATACACCAATGCACGATCTCGCACTTCCTGAAGAACCAGTTCCTGCCGCTCTCTTGGCCCGGATATGCGTGTCTGGTAGCTGATAAAACCATAATCCTGCCCCAGCTTCTCCATCGGCTCGGGATTGGTACGCTGCATCGGTACAGCCAGCGCAGCCAGCTGCTCGAACAACGCTGCCCTTTGCGTCATCTCCACTCTGCCATAGGCAGATGTTTTCATGGGTTCTGGCAAGGCCATATCTTCATCTTTAGATCCATTATTTTCCGATTTAGATCCATTAGTCTGTTCTTTCGAACGACGATATCGTGAAATAACGTCCTGCACCGCGTAAAATTTGGCTGTCGGCTCACCTGACTCACCAAGCAGCGAATCGTAGTCGTAACTTGTGATGGTCGGTTCATACTGATGCTTCTGCTGACAGTTGGCGCCATTATAAAATCCGAAGTTTGTACCGCCATGGAACATATAAAAATTCACCGACGCGCCAGCTTCAAGCATTTCCTCCAGCACCTGAGCTACATCTGTAGATTCCCGGGTATGATGAGATTCGCCCCAGTGATCAAACCAGCCATTCCAGAATTCCATACACATTAGCGGTTCCTCTCCCTGGTATTCACGCAGCTTGGCAAAAGCCCATTCCGAACCTGAGCCAAAATTAACGGTTGCCAAGTGCCCAAGCACCGAACCGGCCTGTAACATATGATCAGTTGGTCCATCCGAGGTAAAGAGCAGCACATCGATCCCACGCTGTACCATGCCATCCCGCAAATAGCTCAGATAACTCGCATCATTGCCAAAGCTGCCATATTCATTCTCAATCTGCATGGCAATAACGGGCCCGCCATGAGTGCTCAGAAACGGTTTTAATCTGGGCAAAAGCACATCATAGTACCGATCCACATGCGCCAGAAAGGTCGGATCAGTACAGCGCAGCCGAAGGTTGTCATCTGCCAGCAGCCAAGATGGCAGGCCGCCAAACTCCCACTCCGCACAGATATATGGACTGGGTCGAATGATCACATGCAGGCCTAATGCTCCTGCCAGCTGAATAAACCGCTCCACATCGGCCATACCTTCAAAACAATACACTCCCGGCTGCGGCTCATGTATATTCCACGGCACATACGTCTCCACCGTGTTAAATCCGCAGGCCTTCAGCTTCAACAGCCGATCTTCCCAATATTCCGGCACAACCCGGAAATAATGAATGGCACCCGACAGAAGCTGAATCGGTTTGCCATCCAGCATGAATTGTGATCCCTGATATGTCAGCACTGCCATCCTACACGCCCTCCCGCTTACTGTTATGTAGGCTGAATGTCGATAATGTTGGATACCACCTGGACTCCTGAATGGTTAGCCTGACGCGGCGAGCTGTCACTTTGGGAAAACAACAGATACGCTTATACCCCACGACTGTTCCAGCGTAAATATCCCGCCACAGACCCTCCCCTTCGCACACCTCCAGCGTAAATCGCTCAATCCGCTGCCCTGATTGGATATGCTCCATCAGCATTACACGGTCGAATGTCCGTTCTTCCGGCAAAAGCAATTCAATCCAGGCCTGCTCCGTCCCTTCGGGCGGACACCAATAGACCTCTCTCTGTTCACCTGAATGCAGTATCATTGATGCTCCATGCGCGTCGTCCATCGTCTCCGAAGCCGCTGCCTGCGCACCTGCAGCCAAATTCTCGCTAAACGTTGCACGCAGCACTGAGCCCATCTCGCGCAGCCGCCCGACATCATTTTCATGAATCAATCCACGCCGATCTGGCGGCAGATTCAGCAGAAAACAGGCATTGCCACCTACGGCACCGTGATATACGGAGAGCAGCTCTTCCAGTGTTTTGACCTGATCATCCTCATGGGCATGATAGAACCAGCCTGGGCGAATCGAGGTATTCACCTCGGCCGGATACCACACCAGCCTGTCTGCATAATTACGGATAATACCCCTGCTGCCCAGATCACTGTCCTGTGTATTAATTCTTTTGGCAAACTCACCATCATCCACCTGCTGCGATTGCTCCTGAATCTTCTCATTATCCTGCATATGCGCAGGTACAACGCTCCATTCTGATTCCCGCGTATGTCCCGCTTCATTACCGCACCAGCGGACATCCGGGCCGCACACTGAAATGACAGCCTCCGGCTGAAGTTCACGGATGAGCGCGTAATATGCGTCCCAATCATAGACCTGTCTTTTCCCGTTCGGACCTTCACCACATGCCCCATCGAACCACACACAGAAAATGTCGCCATAATTCGTAAGCAGCTCGCGCAGCTGTGATAGAAAGAATGCATTATACCGCTCCGAATCCCCGTATGAAGCTTCATGGCGATCCCAGGGAGAGAGATATACTCCAAATTTCAAGCCAGCTTCACGGCAGGCATCCGCAACCTCCCGCACCAGATCACCCTTGCCCTCTTTCCAGGGACTCGCAGCAACGGTATGGTCTGTATAACGGCTCGGCCACAGACAGAACCCGTCATGATGCTTGCACGTCAGAATCAGTCCCTTCATGCCTGCTGCCCTGCAGGACGTCACCCACTGCTCCGCACTTAGCTCGGAAGGGTTAAAGATTGCCGGGTCTTCCTCCCCTGTGCCCCACTCCCGATCTGTAAAGGTGTTCACGGTAAAATGAATAAACGCATAGAACTCCATCTCCTGCCATCTTAACTGCCTTTCTGATGGGGTGACCTGTGCCGCCATTTTAATCCAATCGGCTGGTGATTTCGTTGAGCTCATGGACTCTCACTCCTTTGTGTGCATGTGCCTTGCTTTACTAGAAGTTGTCTATACCTACATTGATGATCCCATGTTTAATCCATCGTTCTTCCTTGGCTGCTGTCGTTCTGTCGTTTTTGCTTCTGTTCGCTTTACAATTTACGTTACGTGTTTCACGTGGTTCTGATCTCGATTGATGTCACTGCACTTTCTCGATAACCTACTACACCTCGCAACCCTCATCGCTTTCTGCTAGTACGACTCCAACTGCTGCACGGCACGTATTAGCCGTGCTTTGGCCTCGGTAACAAGCTGTGTGTCAACAGGCTGCTGAAAGCTGCCTCCTTGGCGCACGCCTGATCCCATATGAATTTCTGTAATACCGGTTGCACTCACGAGGTCTGATATGCCTTCAATGGTCACACCCGATCCCGCCATAACAGCGATGTTCAGCGCCTGTCCCAGCTCCTGAAGCCGCTTCAGCTCAGGCAGACCTTCGGATACCGCTGACTTTCCTCCCGATGTAAGCACCCGTTCCACAACATTTCTCTCACTCGCATCACGGATACGTCCCAGGTCCCTCAGTGCTGCCAGCAAGTTTGAGCTTGCATCCATAGCGCGATGGATCGTAACCCCTAGTCCGTTGGCTTCGGACAGACAAGATTGTATAGATGGAAGATCCATCTCTCCCTCTGCCGTCAGTGCCCCAATCACAACACCCGCCGCTCCCAGTGCTCTTGCCACACGTACATCTTGTATCATCACGCACATATCGTCCGGGCTATAGCAGAACGAGCGGCTATGAGGGCGAATCATTACATACACGGGAATCGAAACGCTCGCTACAACCTGTTCTATCACACCATAGCTGGGTGTAAGCCCGTCTTTGGTCATTGCCGCTACAAGCTCAATACGATCGGCCCCGCCCTGCTCTGCCGCTCGGGCATCTGCTGTGTCTGTAGCAATGACTTCTAAAATGGGCTGTCTTTTAGACTGCTTCTTCATAGAGACACCTCCTCACGCTGATCGACATAGAACATCCAGCAAACCACGCCATAAAGGACCGAATAAACGCCTGCTCAGCGTCTCTGCGGTCCTTCCTTATTCCGATGATTGAACGTTCAGTTTCCAGAACGCAACCCGGTCTCTTTTCCACGTATACGTAATGTACAGACTTTGCCCTTGAAAACCGATGGAAGGATAAGAATACTCTCCGGGTTCATCCTCCAGCACCCATTCATGCCCCCAGGTCTCACCATTATCATTCGAAAAAGCAACTACCAGCGGGGTCCGGGGGCTCTCTGTTGAATATCCGCTAATTGGATTGTAAACAAGCGCAAGCAATCCACTCTCCAGCCGAGTGACATCGATTCCGCTGTTGTTGTTTGGCAGCTCTGTCGGGTAAGCTTCACACCACGTGCGCCCGCCATCCGCCGAGTCACTGCGGTAAATCCATCCCTCGGTGCTGCGAAGCAGCATATGTACGTGTTCAGCATCCGAAGCAGACCACAGGGCAGGCTGAATCAGACCTTTGGCAAACCAATGCCCGGCTCCTACATAAACAGATAAATTCATCGGCACAGATGCGCTTTTGGTCCATGTCCTGCCCTCATCCATTGAAATATCAACAAAGGCTTCCCACACCTGTTTGCCCGGCATCTCCGGGTCCAAGCGTTCTATAGAAGCTGGCGCCAGTATCGTTCCACTCGCCAGTTGCACAGGATGATTACGCACCGGACCACGACCGCCCATATCACCCGATACCAGCTCACGAGCAGCAGTCCACGTCTGCCCGCCATCCTCCGAGCGTATGAAGCGAGTGTGCCAATGTGTAATTTCGTGCCCTACCTTGTAAAAGAGTACCAGTGAACTGCCTTGTGCATACAGCACCGGGTTCCAATGCGCAACGCCTTCCTCATCCGCTACTTTGTGCGGTGTTGACCACGAACCACCTTGCTCCTGTATTGCCATCCAGATGGCCGTGTCACTCGACTTCTCATGCAGCCCTGCAAACCACGCCACAATAACAACACCCGTTGGCAGAACCGCTATCGTAGAACCATGACTGCTCTGAAACGGCTGACCTTCCCGAAAAACATATTGTTTATCAGCTTCAATCTTCATAAGCGGGCCTCCTGATGAGATGGAATCATGAATACAGTCATTCATCGTTGATACGTGTGGTCAAATTCTACACTTTTACATGCTTCATTCCTTTTGCAGATTTTGATTTTAAATTTGTTATTTTTGTTATCTGTTTTGTTATTAAAATATACCATCAGTCTAAAACGTTAGGTAACTCCCGTCAATACCTGTAGCGCGATCTCTGAATGTCATTTAATAAACGATATGTCTCCCTTCTAACAGTAAAAAAGCAATCCTGTGGAAAATAAAAAAAGACGAGGCAGAAAAAATCTCTGCTCCGTCTTGATCATCTGTTTCAAGTATACGTGTTTTACACCTTGTTTAATTAAAGGGCTTTCATATTTCCAGCCATCTCAGCACATCACATATTAATTCACGCACATCTACTTGTTACGCCGGGCTTTTGTCATTCGGTTAAACATAATCAAAGCCACAATAATCATCGCAAGCATAGCTATATTGCTGGATACTTCTTGAGACAGTCCAAACAGCATGCACACATTCGTGACCAGCCCCCGAACGATCAACGCCACAACAATTAGCAGAATTGGACTTAAATAATTGTATCTTTTCATTGATTACCACACCCCTGACCCCATTGTTCGATTTCTCCACGATCCCGTACCTTGATCATAACAGCACGCTTCTCCGGTTACAACAAAAGGACACCGCAAGCAGTGTCTTCTGTTATTAAACCAGCCTGATTAAGTAAGAACGAAGGCCACTTTGGTCAGCCCGACCTCAAGGAGAGATTAAACACATCTATATCAGACCTGTTTAAACTCAATCCAGTCGATCTGCAAGCCCGGTTTGGTAAAGTCGAGCTTCAGCTCATACAGTCCGGCTTCCAGCTGTACTTTCACCAGCTTTTGTCTGATCCATTTCCCTTCGGTACCATTCGTTTGAATCGTTGTTGCCAGCTGACCGTTCAGCAGCACATTACATGCGCTTTGTGCCAGCTCAGGCTCTGGAGACATGATCTGCACAATGATCCGATATTGGCCTGCATCCTCCACTTTCATATACACAGGCCCTGTTACCTCAGGTTTCACCTGTGCATTCTCAGCCAGCACTTGAGCGTCCGAAGCGGACAGAGACGCATTGGCCTGGAAGGAAGTCACGTTCTCTACAATTTCATGTTTGCGTGAGGACACCGGCGCATTCATGATGAATTTGCAGATGTTGATCGCGGAGCGCTGCAGCTCACCGCGGGTCAGGGTTCCATTTTCCAATGATTCCATCGTGTTGTCATCCCAGCCGTTGATCTCTGCACCATAGTTTGGCACGACCATATAAAGGTCGTTCTGTGCGCGAACCATCCAGTTCGTGAACTTGCGATCCGCTTCTCCGCCTTCTACTACATCGTTCATAATGGCCCACCAGTCGGTCATCACAATGCCGTCGAAATTCCATTCTCCGCGCAGGATGGTGGTATTCAGATCATAGTTGGACGCGGCCCAGTGTCCGTTGATCGGATTGTAAGAGGTCATGATGGAGTTCGCTCCACCCTCTTTGACTGCAATCTCGAACCCTTTCAGGTAGATTTCACGCAGGGCACGCTCGGACACAACCGCATCGACCTTGCTGCGGTGTTTCTCCTGGTTGTTGCAGGCGAAGTGCTTCAGTGTGGCGTTGGAGCCGCCTTTCATAATGCCTTTCGTACATGCCGCGGCAAATACACCCGAGATGAGCGGATCTTCCGAGAAATATTCGAAGTTGCGACCGTTCAGCGGGCTGCGGCGAATGTTAAGTCCAGGCCCGAGCAGGGTATCCACTTGATTGCGCAGCAGCTCTTGTCCTTCCATCACATAAAGCTCTTCCACCAAATCTGCGTTCCACGTTGCCGCCAGCAGTGTACCGATGGAGACTTGTGTCGCCTTCTCGCCGCTATCCATACGGATACCGGATGGCCCGTCTGCCGTACACGCCACTGGAATGCCATAACCAAACAGACTGTCGCTTACGCCGCCAAAAGCCGAGGCGGTTCCCGAAGTAACCAGCGGACTGCTCATACCTTCCCCGCGCACCAGCGCTGCCAGATCCTGATCGCTCAGCTGAGCTACAAAAGCCTCCAGACTCACTTTACCCTCCTTCACATCGCTCAGCTTATAGCCCTGATTGCCCGTCTGCTCCAGCGTCTGCGGCAGGTTTTGTGCGATGCGATCCGCGATGGACACGCTGCGTTTTGGTACAGCTGCATAAGTCAGCTCGTAGGTTCCATCTGGCTTGCGTGCGCCCGGTTTCAACCGTGTAAAGTCTTCCGTTGGTGCCATCGCTTCCTGCAATTGCTCTACCAGTTGAACGCTGTCTACAACATAACCCTCCTGGCCATCGATGCCAACATGACTGGTCTGCTTCACACTCGTACCCACGTGCAGACGATATGTTCCCGCTTCAAGCACATAGGCAGAAGCATATCCCGTCACACCCGCATCATCATAGGAAGCCATGCGATAAACAGGGAAGCGGATCGTTAACAGCTCGGAGTCGCCGGGCTGCAGCAGTCCTGTTTTGCCAAAAGCCGCGAGCGCCTTCACCGGTTGTCCCAGTTCTCCCTGCGGTGCTTCATAATACACCTGAACCACTTCTTTACCCGCATAAGTCGTGCCTGAGTTGGTCACATTCACCCGAACCTCGATCAACGTCTCCCCGTTCTCGGTAACCGTTCGAGCTTCCTCGGTTTGAGTCGCAAATGTCGTGTAAGACAGACCATAACCGAACTCAAATTGTACTTTTTCAGGTCGAAACGTTTCGAAAAAACGATAACCTACATAAATATCTTCCTGATACAGGTTCTTGAACTCATTGCCGTAGTTGCTTGTGGACGGGTAATCTTCAATAGAATAAGCAATCGTATCCGTCAATTTACCGCTTGGCGTCACGTCTCCCACCAATACGTCCGCAATGGCGTTACCGCCTTCCATGCCCCCGTGCCAGGAGTAGATTACACCTTGAATCGGATGCAGAACCGTTTCGTTCAGCCAGCTCATATCCATAATATTCGAGACGTTAAGAACCACAATCGTATGTTCAAAATGGTTCGTCACATGCTTCAGCATCGCCTTCTCATCGTCGGTCAGACGATAACTTCCGGGTGCATCTGCGTTATCCTGGTCTTCCCCTGCGGTGCGTCCAATCACCACGATCGCTTTGCTCGATTGTCTTCTGGCCTGTGCCACCAGCTCATCTGTGAGCGGCATTTCCTTCTGGTTCCACGGCTCGGCTGCCCAAACCTTCCCGCCATCATCAAATGGGTTTTCCTCGATCCATTTCTCATAAATGGCCGCTAATTCTTCGTTAACTGTGATGTTCTGTTTGCTGCGCAGTCCGTCCAGCAGATTCGTTGTGTACGCGACGTGCACACTGCCGCCTGACCCTGTGCCGCTGCGATAATAATTCACTTGAATTCGGCCAAAAACTGAAACGTTTTCGGAACGTCCGAGTGGAAGAACCTGTCCTTCATTTTTAAGCAAAACAGCTCCTTCTGCAGCTACCGTTCTGCTAAACTCTGCAAACCCTTCCAATGGAACACCAATTCGATTTGTACTCAAAGATTTCCCTCCTGATTGTCATCCCCATATCTGTATAATAACGAAATTCGTGAATATGGCAGACTTACTTGTACATAGTCTCATATTAACAGATTGCAGGTATGAAAATATATGAGAAATATTTATGTTCATATAACAAATACTAAAGCCGCGAACAGGTTCTGTTCACGGCTCTCTTATTTTATATAAGCACAGGTCAGGTCGTCAGCTTCGCATACACCAGGAAAAACAGCATATCCTCACCCATGATGACATATCCGGGAACACGGTAGATCAGATCCACCACCACAAAGACAGCTAACAATCCCAGCATAATTACCATATGACGTGGACCCAGGCGAAGATGCGGGTGTCTGTAGCGATGGAACACAAGCGTCGTTGACAGGAAATACAGCAGCACCGAGCCAAATACAAACGCAAGCATAAACTCATAGTTCAGTTGATTCAAGTACAGCAGTTGAATGGACGCGGCAATCATACTCATCGAGATGTAGATAAACAGATGACCGTAGATAATGGCCTGCCCGGCTGTCTGCATCTCTTTGCTCACCTTTTTCTCCACGTTATCAAAGTACTGCCACCACATAGCAATGACAAACAACGATGTGAAGACGGTAAACAGAATAGACGGCAGATCCCAATGATCCGCTGACAATACCGCGATAATACTGACCACGGACTCTCCCAGCAGGATCAGGGTAAACAGAGCAAAACGTTCCAGCAGATGATGTGTCTGCACAGGCACTTTGACCAGGTTTTTACGACCAAGCAGCGGTAAAATAATATCTACAGCAATTCCCGCGTACAGGATCACATAACGCACCCATGAATCAAAGAACAGGGAGCCGGATGAGATCACGATGCCAATGATAAACGAGAGGCCCAGAAAACGGGCAGCCTGCTGCTGATGCTTGCTTTTCGACTTATGGATGGTCAGATACTGAATCGCGGTAAACGCTCTGGAACCGATATATCCAACAAAGAAGGCCAGATAGTGTTCGTCAAAATGAGTGGACAGACTCGCCGTCATCACCAGCACGGACAGCAGTTGAAGGATGAGGAAAATCCGGTGGCTCAGAATATCCTGACCATAGCGGTTAATAAACAAGGTCTGCCCCACCCATGCCCACCATACCGGGATGAAGATCAGCACGAATTTCAATAGATATTCAAATGGTATTACGCCATGCTCGGCATGCAGCAGTACATGGCCAGCTTTGGAGACTGCCGCGACGAAAAGCAAATCATAGAACAGCTCCAGCCAGGTGACCTTTTTCTCCATCATCCCTCAATGCTCCTTTGGGTTAAAATTCATGATGTGCCCAGAGAACGTGCTCCGGGCACATCTTATTTACCTTTTTACTCCGTCACAGCTGTTGCAGGTGTGAGTGTTCTGACCTGGATCGGCTGCAGATTATCCTCAATCTGAGTACGGTATTGCTCGAACCATTCCGGCAGCATCAGTTTCTGTCCCAGCGCTTCAGCCGGTTCATCTCTTGCAAAGCCCGGAGGATCGGTTGCGATCTCAAACAGTATCCCCCCTGCTTCTCTGAAATAAATCGCGTTGAAATACTGACGATCTCGCACCGGGGTTGGCTGATATCCGTAGTCACGCACAGCCTCGCTCCACTGTGCATGCTGTGCATCATCCACCGCGCGCCATGCGATATGGTGCACAGTTCCTGCACCGCCCATACCCAGCGGCACACGGGTAACGGGTACATCCACAATATTTCCGATATCACCGATGGAACGGAAGCGGGCAAACTCTTCATTTTCGCCTACTTTCACAAATCCGAGAATGCGCTCGAGTGCATCCATGGTTCGCTGCGGGTTCACACTGAACAGTACAGCTCCGCCGAAACCTTTAATCGCATGTTCAGCCGGGATGCCTTCCTGCACCCACGTATTGGCTGCGCCCTCTTCCCGTTCAACCAGCTCCAGACGCAAACCTTCGCTATCTTCAAATTGCAGCAGCGTTTCATCGAAGCGCTGGGTACTGGTTACTTCGATATTAAAACCTTCCAGACGATTTTGCCAGAAGTTCATTGAGCCTGGTGGGATGACATAGGAAGTGATGCCAACCTGCCCGCCGCCGATCTGACCTCGAGGTGACCCTGCTGCCGGGAAAAAGGTGATGATTGTTCCAGGGCTGCCGTGTTCATCTCCAAAGTACAGGTGGTATACATCCGGTGCATCAAAGTTTATTGTTTTTTTCACGAGACGAAGTCCCAGAACTCCTGCGTAGAAGTCAACATTGGCCTGTGGATCTCCGGCAAAAGCCGTAATGTGGTGGATACCTGTTGTTTGAATGTTCATGATTATTTCCTCCTTGGATTGTATATGCGTTGATATCGCAATTTTATAAGTTATTTATATTATTATCTTTAAATTAAGATATATGATCTGTAGAACTAGTGCAGAGATAATGCCTCATCCGCACTAGTATTTATCTTCCGAGCAGTTCCTCTATGGATTCTGTCTGGAAGCCTGCTCTTGTTTCAATTTATCTGGAGTCACGTCATCGCCGTTTGGATCATAGATGGTCGCATTCAGCAAAATGTCGTTGACCGAACCACGGAAGGTCTGCAGATATTCCTGCCGAAGGCGAGTCTGCTCTGCCTGCTCCATCTCCGTCAACCCACCCGCTTTCGCTTTTCGCGCGAGCTCATTAATTCGCGTCAATGTTGGAATCATCATCTGGACCTCTCCTCCTGTACATGGATTAAAGATATTTATTTGAGTATATTCTTGCCTTGCGGTTGCTGTCACTATTCTTTGTTGTATTCAAATTAAATATCTTAATATAAAGATAAATGATATCAGAACGAATGTCAACACTTTGTTTTTTGTAAAAAAGTGCTTTACCCTCGCTCGAGCATCTCGCTTCATTATAGGTTCAAAGCAAAAAGGGTTAGCCCACAGTTATAACAACTCCTGTGAACTAACCCCTTCATCATATAACCCTTTCTACATTCGGAATTGCTCTCGATCCGTTTGACGCAGCAGGGGGCGAAAAGGCAGTAAAAGATGCACTCCAGTAGGTTTCAAGACACGTCCTAATATCAAATCCAATACTAGATACGTTGAACTAAGGAATGTGCACAACCTGCTCCGATATGCTCATCAATCCAGGGCGTTAGTCAAATATCGCCCGTGGTTAGTACAACTCTGCCAGTACTGTCACCCTCTACTGCGAGCGCTAACGATCAGGAGAGACCTTATTTCGGCATATTCGGGCTTTGGAACATTCTAACGATCCCCAGAGACGCTATTTTGCTGAAATGAGACTAATCAGGCTCATTTTTCAGGATTTTAAATGAATTAAGCTTTCTGGAGATCGTTAGATTTCAACTGTCCCCGATTCAGAGCAATTAAGCTCCGTAGGAATCGTTAGCTTTTCATCATCGACTTGAGCAGTCTGCCAAGGCTGGAATTCTTGCCTCAATACAGCGACGACAGCGCTCTTTAACAATCATGTACAGTTGATCGGCTTAATGAAGTTTCTTTAGTTCAATTATATAACTAAAGCCTGATCATCGGTGTACTCCTATCTCTAGGCCAGCTTTTGTCCGCAGTTCGGACAGAAATTAGCTCCTTCATTTTTAGCGCCACAGTTCGGGCAGAAGTTTGGCTTCTTGCCATCACCATTGGAAGCCTGAGACGCACTCGCATTGTTATTTTGTTGTTGACCTTGATTAGGATTATTTTGGTTTTGACCTTGGTTTTGATTATTCGAGCTTTGGTTGTTCTGGTTCATGTTTTTCATCATTTCATTCGCCATGTTCATGCCCATCATCATGCCCGCCATATCCGAGGCTGCGCCGCCGCCCTGCACTTTACCGGATGAGATGCCATCCGTCATGCTCACCTGCTGATACTTCTGCAGATTGCCGATCATTTCATGCGAGGCTGTTTTGGTGATCATATCCTGAATCTCCTGCGGATAATTGAAGCTCATCACCTGGAAGCCGGTAATGCCAATCCCGATATCCATCATCTGCATATCCAAGTCTTCCTGAATACCGCGTGCAATATCCGAAGCATTTGCTTGTAGATTAAACATATCTTTACCCTCACGGCTAATCCACTTCATCAGCAGCTGATCCAGCACCGATGTGATGCGGATTTTGACATCCTCCACCAGATAGCTCTGCTTAATGCCCGCAACCTTATCAATCAGCGTCACATAGTCGCTCACCTTGAAGTTAAACGTCCCGTTCGCCCGAATCGGCATACCGCCCGGAAGCTGCGGTGTCGGAATCAGCACCGGACTTTGCGTGCCCCAACGTACGGTGAACTCTTTTGTGTTTACAAACAGAACTTCAACACGCATCCCACTGTTAAATCCAAACTTGAAGCCCTTCAGCGTTGACAGAAACGGAATAATCTCTGAATCAATATTAAAGGAACCTTCGTCTTCAAAAATCCCTTCCACCTTGCCGTTATTCAGAAAGATCGCATCTTGCCCTGCGCGAATAATCAGCTTACTGCCTTTCTTGATCTCGCGATTGCTCCACTTCCAGAAGATCATGTCATCTCTGAATTCTTCCCACTCCACCACGTTGGAAAACTGATTTCTGAAAAATCCCATACTCGATCCCATCCCTTCTATTTAGAAAGACCGGCTGCTGCCGCTGTGTGAATGTCCACCCGCGGTTTTACCTCCACCGCCGCCTCCACTGTTATTATTATTTTTCTTGATTTTGGTCTTCGTGACGGTTGTGCGAATATAACGGTCCTGATGATCTATCACATGAGAATTCTCCGAATCCTCGTAGGTTGAACGGTTCACCGTCACACGTCCGCCGGAGCGATACATCATCACTCCCACAACAATGCCACCAACAGCCAAAGATGCAGCCACTTGAAACCATGTTTTAAAAAGAATATTATCTGGATTCACCCCAGGCTTGAGATCCAGATATTCATAAGACAGGTTCAGAAACTTCTCAAAAGCCATGCGATAATTACCATCTGTCAACTCCGGGGCAATTTTAGCTGTAATTTTATCTGCCCGACTATTATCAACGTACTCCTCACCCTTATAGAAACCCGCTACGTACATTTTCCGATGATACATATCCAGTGTCAAAATCACCGTGTTGCCGTGCGGCTTGTCATATCCCGGTGCCTGATCATCATAAAATTCCTCGGTCAGCAGCTTATCACTTTTCTGTTCCTCGTTGTTGGTCGTATAAATGATCAAGTCTGTCTGCCGCTCTGCCGAATACTGATTCGCCAGTGCATTCAATTCATTACGGTCCTGCTCGCTAAGCAGGTTGGCCTCATCATAGATGAGATTTTTGTTCTCCGCTGCGGAAGCCGATGACATCGGCAAGATCGGAGCGAACAGGGTCACTATAAGGACAATAAGCGCAGCCAGGGCAGTCAGGGGCCTTTTTTTAATCACAGGAATCCGCCTCCCATCATCCAGGACACCAGCTTCAGCGATATTAACGACACCGCAGAAACACCTGTGAACCATCCTGCTACTTTGGCTTTGCTGATCGGTGGTTTGCCCACCACTTTACCCGTTTGTCCATTCATCGCAAAGGTATACTGTTTCCGATTGTAATTATAGTTCACCATCCATACCGGCAGCAGCACGTAATCTGCATTTTTCATCGTTGTATCAATCTGTTTATCCGTATAGCTCACACTGGTGTATCCCGAGACGGTAGACGCAATGTATGAGTCAATATAAGATCTGGTTTTATCCTTGGCTCGGGGAAGCAGCTCGTCTTCGGTATAACTGTATTTTTCCGCGATGTATCCCGCCAGATACGGGGTTTTGAACAATTTCAGCTCCCTGTATGGAAACGGCTCCAGCTTATCCATCAGCTCATCATTCATTTTCTCGGACGCATCTATAGGCAGATTCACATACTCCAACCGAATTTTACGATAAATATCAAAATGCTGCGTCTCTGTATAATGGTAGTCACCCTGCGTATAGGACCTGACCTTGGTCCCCTGAGCATGGACTTCAATTCGGTTATGTAAATCATACAGCCAGAACGGTACATAGATGCCGGTAATGCTCTGGATTCGATCAGCGGTCATGAAACCTCCTGGCGTCAGCAGACCGTTTTTGCACCATTTTTTGAATGCCTGTTTCGCTTGCTCCTTGTTGATGGAAAAAGGTATCACCATCGCCGGGGCCAGCTTGCCCGTCAGTCGATCACTCAGAACGACCGCCGCACCGCAGAAACTGCATGTCGTTGCACTCGTCTCCGGTTCGGTGACAATATCTGCTCCGCAGCTGTTGCAGTGGTATTCCTTCACCTCATCCTCCGTGAATACCTGTCGCTTCATCGGATCGGGGAGCTGTTCAATATTGTCCTCTCTTCCGCAGCTCGGACAAGACAATGCACCGGATACACTGTCAAAGATCATGCCGCTGCCACAGTTTGGACATTTATACTCTACTACCGGCATCTGCTCACCTCCATGTCTAAATCAAATGTACTGGCTTCCCCTCTATTTCCCAAGCTTCTCCTGAATCGCTGCCAGCTCCTCGTCTGCGCTTGGAGTCCGTTGCTCACTCTGCTTATTACCCGCGTCTGCGTTCATATCCCGCTCCAGCTGTGCAATAAGTTCGTCGAGATCGTCCTCCTGCGTGCCCGCACGAAGCTCAGCCAATGCTTCCGCTTCATTCAGAGCCTGATTCGCTTGATCCTCCATCGCTTTAAACGCGGATTCTGCACGGCTCGCAGACACATTCCGTTCATTTAACTGCTGCTGTGCCTTTGCATCTGCCATTCGACCTTTCAGCTCGGCATGTCTCGCTTCCAGCTTTTCCAGATCGGCAACGAGCTTGTCGTTCATATGTTTCATCATCTGTGCTTTAGCCGATGCCCGGTCGTAAGCGGTCTGAAGCTCGTTGCGTTTATCCGCCAGCTTTACCTTTTTTTCCAGAAAACTGCGTGCCTTGTCAACATCACCCGACTCGGCGGATTTCTCCGCATAACGCTGCAGCTTGTTCACCTCAGCCTGGCACTCATCCAGTGCCCGCTTTGCCCGGTTTTCATCCGACAGCACCGCTGCCGTCTCTGCCTTCACCTGTCCCAAGTCACTGCTCAGACTGCGCATATACTCATTCACGGTCTTCTCCGGGTCCTCGGCCCGGCTAAGCATGTGGTTCACGTTTGCTTTCATCACGTCTCTAAACCTCGATAAGATTCCCATCATTCGTTCCTCCTTCGGGTGTGTTCATATGTATACTATAATACATGAATAGGACGGCATACGTTTCATTTTTCATACGACTACACGCCACCATTGTCTCGTTCTCCCAATAGAAATAACTCTTCCATGCACTCTACAGCTCCAGCTCCGGCTAGATCTCCTCTGGCAAACGCTCTACCGCTGTGAAAAATACATCCAGTAGCTGCACCCCATATGTCGTCTGAACATATTCGGTGATCAATGCCACATCCTCCTCCCGCTGATACTCGAGACACGGGCGGCCTTCGCTCCACAGCACTCTGCACGGAAAACGCCCCACCACACTCTCGATAATCTGATCAGGATCAGCTGCTTTATGAATATTCGCCATATGTCCCCACTCCTTCCGAATGCTTTAATTTTGAAAAAGATTTCCCCTCCCTTCAGTGCAGTTCATCACATCGCTCCAAGGATGCCTTTCTTCTTCAAGTTAGCTATAATAAGGGGATCAATGAATCCATAAAAGGCAGGAAAACTATGCGTACACGAGTTCACTTCATTGCTCCTTACGAGTCGATGATTCCTATTATACAAGACTGTATTCCCCGCTACCCTCAGTTAGTCGTTCAAACCGATGTGGGCGACCTGGCGAAGGGTGTGGAGCTGGCCGTGCAGGCTGAAAAAAATGGTGCCGAGATCATTATCAGCCGCGGCGGAACCGCGCAGCTCATCAAACAGGCGGTGACCGTACCGGTCATTGATGTGCAGCTGTCCGGCTATGATATGATCCGTTCCCTCACACTCGCAAGTCAGTTCAACGGACATACCGCGATCGTGGGTTTTTCCAATATTACATCGGGTGCACAGTCTATTATCGACCTGATGGATCTGCCGCTCAAGGTGTATACGATCCACAGCTCGGAGGAGGTTGCCCGGCTGCTGCTGGAGCTGAAAGCGTCCGGTTACCAGCAGATTGTGGGTGATGTCATCACGGTGAACACGGCCAAGGCCTACGGTCTGGAAGGTTTATTGATCCAGTCCGGCACGGAATCCATTCTCAGAGCCATGGAGGATGCACAACTGGTATACCGGTATTTGAGCAAAAATCAGACGGTATCCGTCATTCTGAATGACCTCGTTACCCAAGAGCACCCGAACCTGCTCATCATGGGCGAACAGAATGAAATGGTGCTGGAGAACCTGACTGATTTTGACCACAATCCACTCACCGCAAACCACCTGTATTTGATAAATACAAGCCTGGAATTCCACCAATCCAGAATTCAGAACGTATTCATGGTAGACGATTATCAATTAACGGTGCAGGCTTACGAAACAACGCTGGATAACAAGAGTTACAAGGTGTATCTGCTGGAAAAAGGAGAGCCCTATGCCTTTGCACAATTCGGCATTACCACCTTTACCGATTCCTCAATGGAACCCATCGTTGCCGAATCACCTGCCATGCAGGCGATAGTCAAGAATATTCGCGCGCTGTATACGCATCATGAACCGATATACTTGTTGGGTGAAGCCGACTCGGGTAAATCTTTTCTGGTCAAACACATGCATCAGATGCACTATGGTGGCGGACTTCTGTTACAGATCGATCTCTCTCAGGTGCCTTCAGGTCATTTGCACAAAATTCCACTAGCCAAGGTAAAAACGGTAGAGCTGAATCAGATTGAGTCACGGATGAATGATCCCGAGCTGCTGACCTTTATCCAGTCGTGTCTACAGAATAACATCGGTCTGTTTATTCTGAGCGATAACGTGCCTGATCCAGACTGGACACTCAAGTTAGAGCTAAACATCCTCATCATGCCAGGACTTGCTGACCGTGCCGAGGATCTTGAGCCCTTGATGCAGCATTTTCTGACCGGATATTATCATAAATACGGCACAACAGCGGTACGAATCAAGGAGGATGCGCTTCAGCTGATCCGCAATGAGGCTGCACATATGAACGTCAATCAGCTGAAACATCTGATCAAGCAAGCCGCGCTTAACGAGCCGGATTATGTGATCACAAGCGGAACCTTAACCCGTCTGCTCCACCAACAGTCTGCGGTAAATGCAGGTGCGATGAAGCTGAATGGCACGCTGAAAGAGATTGAGAAAGAAGTGATTCAGCTCGTGCTGCAAGAGGAAAATAACAATCAATCCAAAGCTGCTGAGCGCCTGGGGATTAACCGGGCCACATTATGGCGTAAACTTAAAGATTAACTTTAAGTTTACGTCTTTTTTATGGACTTTTTTCAGGGTATCTCTACGAGCTGTTATATCAATTTTTCGTTGTCCTTTTATTTGATCGTTTGATTGGAATTATCCACAAGCTAATGTGTTGCATTTTTAAACAATTATAAATATATTTTAAATTTACAATAATTTATTGTTGCTAAATTAAACAACATGCGTTAACATAATCCCTGCAAGCGCTTCAAGAAAACGATTACTTCATAAGGAGCTACGACAATGAACATTAAAGCTACTCTTGATCGCATCCCTGGCGGTATGATGGTTGTTCCCCTGTTGCTTGGTGCAACAATCAATACATTTTTCCCGAATGCCCTGCGTATCGGCGGATTTACAGAAGCACTCTTTGTCAACAGCGCCAGCACACTCATTGCGCTATTCCTGTTGATCGCGGGTACACAAATTACGTTCAAAACAGCCGGCTCCTCTGTCGGCAAAGGCTTGACCCTGCTTACGTTCAAATGGGCAATCGGTGCAGGCCTTGGTTTTATCGCAATTTTATTTGCCGACTCGAGCGGCTTGTTCCTGGGTCTTGCCCCACTTGCCATTATCGCGGCCATGACGAATTCCAACGGTGGTCTGTACATTGCACTTGCAGGCCAATACGGCAAAGAAGATGACAAGGCAGCCTATCCGTTCCTTGCACTTAGTGACGGACCGTTTCTCACGATGGTAGCGCTCTCGATCTTCGGCGCAATGGGCTTTGCCAACGGAATGTTCTCTCCGATGTCCTTTGTTGCGGTATTGCTTCCACTGATCGTTGGTGTCATTATTGGTAATCTGGATCGCAATTTGGCTGAATGGCTGCACAAAGGCAGTGACAAGCTCGTTCCGTTCTTTGCATTTGCACTAGGTATGGGGATTAACTTCTCTTCCATTATCAAGGGTGGACTTGGCGGAATTCTGCTTGGGGTGCTGACCGTGCTTCTGACAGGTGGTATTGGATACCTGCTCTTCAAAGCGATCGGCTGGAATCCGATTGTCGGAGCATCCGAAGGCTCTACGGCTGGTAATGCGGTAGGCACTCCAGCGGCGATTGTGGCTGCCAACGCTTCCTTTGGTCCCATTGCAGAGATCGCTACGGTGCAAATTGCAGCAAGTGTTGTGACAACGGCGATTCTGCTGCCGATCTTTATTGGCTTCCTCTCCAAACGACTGGAGAAATCAGGCGGTGTCGCCAAATATAATGAACGACCGACCACATAAATGCAGACGTGAAACTGAGATATTTCATTTTATATAAGTTGAGTTAAGATTTTACACAGTCCACTCCGATGACAGAATAACCTTCCAATCGCTGTTATCCCCAGATTTTTTTGGATTCCCTTTTCCAAAGGGAAAAATCCGGTGATAAAGGCGAACGCTCCGCTTTTTCAGGTTTTTTCTGTCCTCTCCGTTAACGTGTAAAAGAATAATTCAATTGATATGGGTAATGTAACGAACGAAATAATAAGGAGGGGATAACTGCATGAAACTGGCCATTATTGCAGATGATTTGACCGGTGCCAATGACAGCGGGGTGCAGCTTGCCCGCCACGGCTTGAAGACCAGTGTTCTATTTAATATGGATGAAGCATCCCTGGCATCGTATGATACCGTTGTTTTTGATACAGACAGCCGTTCCATCTCGGCAGAGGAAGCTTATGATCGCGTGTATCGTGCAGCCAAGCTGCTGATGGATAACGGATTTGATACACTTTTCAAAAAAATGGACTCCACCATTCGCGGCAATATCGGCATCGAAATTGATGCAGTATATGACGTTGTACAGCCGGACTTTATGATGATTGCTCCAGGTTATCCGAAAAATAACCGCACCATTCGCGAGGGTATTCATTACCTGAACGGTGTACCGCTCGCGGAAACGGAGATTGCCCTTGATCCCAAGACACCTGTGACGATCTCTTACCTGCCGGACTTGCTCAAACAGCAGACCAAGTACAACGTGGGCGAGATTAGCGTGAACGACCTGGAAGCCGGACAACAGCAAGTTCATGCCAAACTGGAGCAGCTGAAACAAAACAACATTCCGTATGTGCTGGTGGATTCGACTGAGGAAAGGCATTTGGAGCTGATTTTGCAGATGACGCATGACATGCCCTATACCTTTGCCTGGGCGGGTTCAGCAGGAATTGCCAACTATCTGCCCGCTCACTACGAGCTTGAATCCAAACCAGCAGCGCTAACGATAACGCCGAATTCAGGACCAATCCTGACCGTTGTCGGCAGCGTGAACAAAAACTCTCGTGAGCAGTTATATCGCTTGCTTCGCCAGTCCCGGATTGCATCCGTATCCTTCCACTCGTTCAAAGCCGTATCGGCAGAGGAAGACCGTACAGCGGAAATGGAACGGGTCTACGACGAGATCAGAACCAAAGCGCTGGAGGGACAAGATGTGGTGCTCTACTCCACCGCTGAATCGATCGATATCGAGCTGGCACGGGCCACCGGTGAGAATCGGGGGTTGAACCCTACCGAAGTGAGCAACGAAATTGTACGTGCCATCGGTGAAATCTGTGCCAGATTGCTGGAGGAAGGACTGTTCAAAGGGGTATCCATGACAGGTGGCGATACAGCCAAACAGATTTGTATGAAATGGAACATCAGCGGCTTTGAGCTGCTGGACGAGCTTGAAATCGGCGTGCCGATCTCCAGATTTATGGGTATTGAAGATTTATATGTGATTACCAAAGCAGGTGGATTCGGCAAACCGGACGTCTTTATCCATGCGATTCAAAAATTAAAAGGAGGCATTCTCGTATGAAACCAACCGTAGGTATTACGATGGGTGATGCTGCAGGCATTGGACCCGAGATTATTATGAAAGCACTGGGACATCAAGAGGTGTATGATCAGTGCAACCCGCTTGTCATCGGTGACGCCAAAATCTTGGAGCGTGTGCTGCCCCTGATCGGTTCCACGTTGAAGGTGAATGCGATTCAGGAGCCAACGGAAGCAAAATACGAATTCGGCACAGTGGATGTCATCGACCTGAATCTCGTGCCTGCTGATCTGGAGTACGGTAAAGTATCTGCTGCTGCGGGCGATGCGGCCTTCCAATTTCTTGCGAAAGCCATTGACTTGGCGAAAAAGAAACAGATTCACTCGATCTGCACCGCACCACTCAACAAGGAAGCCTTGCATATGGGAGGCCATTTGTATCCAGGCCATACAGAGATTCTGGCAGACCTGACGGACACCGAGGACTTCTCCATGATGCTGACCACGCCGAATCTGCGCGTTATACACCTGACCACACATATGGGCCTGATTGATGCCATTGCGAGCATTAACCCGGAAAGAACCTACACGGTTGTTAAGCTGGCTCATGATACGTTGAAAAAAGCAGGCTTTGAGAATCCGCGCGTCGCAGTTTGCGGGATTAATCCTCATGCCGGAGAGAACGGCCTGTTCGGCAACGGGGAAGAAGAAGAGAAGCTCCAGCCCGGCATTGAGCGCGCACAGCAGGAAGGCATTAACGTCGTTGGTCCCCTTCCGGCGGACACACTCTTCTTCCGCGCCGGCCGGGGTGACTTCGATATTGTCGTAGCCTGCTACCATGACCAGGGCCATGCCCCAATTAAGGTGATGGGCATTGAAGAAGGGGTGAACATCACGGTTGGCCTGAAAGGCGGCATTATCCGCACATCGGTTGACCACGGTACTGCCTTCGACATTGCAGGCAAAAACATTGCCGACGATAAAAGCATGTTGGCTGCTATTCGTTCCGCCATTGAGCTTGCACCGAAGGACTTGGTGTAAGGAGAGCACTATTTTCACATATACCTATATAGACAATTTAATATTAGAGAAAAGAGCAAACCCGTTTGTTTCAGCGGGTTTGCTCTTTTGAATTTAATTTATGTATGACTCAGATGACTACAAAAACGTGCTTACTTTATCCAGACTAAATCTCCCCGATCTGCGTTCATTTAGATTAATTCAGTCTCTTCTCTACCAAAATCAATTTCGTCATGACGGTTTTCTGGCTTGCATTTGTCCAACAATTCCTCCAACGTTGGCTTTTTCTTTTGAGGTACTATGATAAGTTTACGATCGTCACTTACAATCAGCTCAACTTCCGTCCCTTGATGAACCCCAATTTTGCCAGCGATATGACCAGGAATTCGAATACCCAGACTGTTTCCCCATTTCTGTACGGTCGTTGACATACATACCCCTTCTTGATTTAGAGTTCTTTGTTTCATTTTATCACGCCCTCTTTCGTATACACATAGTATATACATTCAAAACATGAATCTACTATATAAGTTGAACTAGTGATTTTGCATCTAAACCTATAATCCATCTCAGCAGAACAATCCCTAGCCAGATCAAGAAGGAAGAACCGCAAGAAATAATTTCGTAGAAATGAATCTGAAACAGCCTGTACCCGGCATAATCCATATGTATGGAAAGCTGCTATGCAGATTGCATAAACAGCATATAATTAGATGCAAAAGCAGCGGTTGCTCACCTGTTTTTCTCCTTTTTCCTCATAGTGATTCTTGTCTTTTTTCTTGGTAGTACCCTTTGATGCCCCTTCCTCCTTTGCAACGAGTGAAACTTGAGCTTTCGCTTCCCAAGGCTCTTCCGTTGCGATACGGATCTTTTTAGCCTCAGAGACTGTACGGGTACTACGGGAGATGCATTGTCTGTTTCGGATACGGCAATGGAAGATGTAGGAACAGGTTCGTTTATGGCGGATTCAAGCAACCCGTAATGGATCATGCGAACGCCAAGGTTCTGAATGGTTTTGCTGACGGCGGGATTGCAAAACACAGCCAGCTCGGACTCCCGTTCTTTGATTAATTTGGACAACGCCTGTAATGTCTCGTCGACATATCCGGGATGACACATGATTTCAGTCGAACCTTGTGGCAGATGTTGAAGATAACCGAGCAGCTTCTGTAACCCATGCTCCGCATCATAAGTGTCCAGCAAAACCTGATCAACCTGGATTGGAATCAAAACCGGGTTTCCACTCAAGGTATGTGGCTGCTGGAGTCGCCGCATCGGAATGTTTTCTTTGACAGCTAACTGTGCCATAGCTTCATATACTTCCGGCAAAACCTGGTGCAAATGATGATGTGCGTCCAGATGTGTCGGGTACAAGCCTGAGGCGATGAACCGATCCCACTGAGCTGACAGTTCAATCTCGATCTCGCTCCGCTCCCTACTGCTGTTCTCGCTAATTGAATGAAAGCAGCCGTCCTTTTGAACAAGAGACGGAACAAGCCTCACATCAGATACAGGTCGACCATAGGTCAGATTAAAATGCAGACCCACCCCCAGTTCTGGATGCAAGTGTGCCAGCCTTACGGCATCTGTAAAGCCGGGCATGTTCACCATTAGCGTCGTGCTGCTGATCCCTCCAGCCTGATATGCCTCAATAATTCCTCGGTTCACGCCCGGTGACAGACCGAAATCATCGGCATTGATGATCAAATGTTTCATGACGTGATCGCTCCGTTCTCTCACCTGTTTCCCATATTAAATGCAATAGATCAGAGGATAGATTGGGGCACATGCCTTTTATATTTTAGCAACGGCTCGGATCTCTACCCATTGTTCTGGAAAGGCCAGATCACTCACCCCGATCATGCTGCCTGCTGGCCGATGCTCGCCAACATATTGTTTAAACAGTTCGATGGCAGTCTCCCCATGCTCCTGCGCCCGGGTCAAGTATATTTCAACATATGCAAGATTGGACTTCGTAACACCAAACTGTGCTAACACGGTATCCAGATTCTCTAATGTCTGTAATACTTGCGCCTGAATATCACCCTCTCCAACAAAGCTGCCTTCTGTATTATGAGAAAATTGTCCAGAGATATATAACGTGTTATCGACACAGTAGCCTTGAGAGATGCCATGATCCCAAAGGTGGTGATTGTATGTTTGAATGGTGGTCATGTTCCTAGCCCCTTTACTTTGAATTAAGGCTAGTATAGACTGGGCAAAAAGATTAGGATAGTACGCACAATGATGATAGGTACTATCTGAAAGGATAGTGTAAGCATGGGCATATCCGACTTAAACAGCGAGAATATGGCTATTCAAGATACACCTTTTGGCTACACGATGTCAGTCATCGGTGGGAAGTGGAAGATGATCATTTTATATCTGTTAGCTGCCAAACAACCCGTTCGTTTCAATGAAATGCAGCGGCAGATTGGAACGATCACTTACAAGGTTTTAAGTGCACAGCTCAAAGAGCTGGAGACCGATGGATTAGTCAAGCGCAAGGAGTTTCCGCAAATTCCTCCCAAGGTAGAATATTCACTGACACCCAAAGCTCAGACGCTTCTACCTGTGCTGGAACAGCTGTGCGAGTGGGGCACACAGAATCAGTAAAGCTTGTTTGTGTTACCTCGTCATGCAAAAATATAGATTCAGCTGAAATCAACAACAAGCTGTCCGGTACGGATACCGTTACCCGGGGAGAGGCAGTGCAAGGCATGCCTGGATACAAGGAAGAGAACGGCACAATTTTGATGATGCTTGCCTTCTTGCTTGCCATCTCCGCGTTTGTACTTGGTGTATTCTTTTATGTCATCACGATGCAAAAGACCAATCAGTTCGGCATTATGAAAGCGATCGGTGCCAGCAACCGGTTTCTGAGTAAAGCGATTGTATCGCAAGTATTCATACTGTCGCTGACGAGTATAGTTGTTGGAATCCTGCTGACTTATGCCACTGCCGCAATTATGCCTAAAAGCATGCCGTTCAAGCTGGAGACAAGTCTTGTCGTGACTTACTCCATCATCCTGCTCGTAATAGCCATGTTAAGCTCGATGGTATCCGTTCGCAAAATCACAAAAATTGATCCACTTAAAGCGCTCGGGAGGGTTGAATGATGAATAAGGGATTACAGATGAATGAAGTCACAATGGTTTACGGTGAAGGGAGTCATCAGGTTAAGGCGCTCGATCATGTATCCTTATCCGTGGAGCCGGGAGAATTTGTCGCTGTCGTTGGACCTTCCGGGTCTGGTAAAAGTACCTTCTTGTCTATTGCTTGAGCGATGCTGAAAGCATCCGAAGGAGAAGTCAGACTGAACGGAAATATAATATCGACACTTACAGAGAAAAAATTATCTTACATCCGATTAAGAGAAATCGGCTTTATTATGCAATCCTCGAATCTAGTTCCTTATCTGCATGTTCTGGATCAGCTCCTCGTCGTAAAACGAATGTCTGGAGCCATCAATAAGGAAGACCAGCAATTTGCCACGAAGCTGCTGGAAGAGCTGGGGCTTGGACAGAAGCTGCGAAAATTCCCGGAGGAATTGTCAGGCGGGGAGAAACAGCGGACAGCCATTGCTCGTGCTCTGATGAATGATCCGAATCTGATCCTGGCGGACGAGCCGACAGCAAGCCTGGATACCAAACGGGCACATGAAGTGGTCAGTCTAATGACGCAAGAGGTAAAATCACGCCAAAAAGCCGCGATTATGGTTACTCATGATGAACGTATGCTCGCTTATTGCGATAAGGTATACAGGATGAATGACGGAACTTTACCGCTAGCCGCATCATCTTAAACCAAGCTTGACCGACTGAATCAAAATGATATCATTCCCCTATATGGTGAAGAGTCAGCACGCTTCTTGGCAGCTGACTCTTCCTGTTTTGGCGTGAGGCTTCCTCACTCTATTCGTTTATCCCGTTCAGACGCTCTATGCGCTACACCCGGTCGGGTTCGCTCAGTTCACCTTCTGCCCTGCCGCTGCAAACACCGACTGACGCTCATCCTGCGCGGGTCTGCTGCGGCGATAGGCACTTGGTGACATACCGCTCTGCTTGTTAAAGATACGATTGAACTGGGAGAAGCTGGCGAAGCCGCACTTGGCAGCAATATCTGTGATTTTCTCACTGGAATGCAGCAGCAGCTGCTGCGCATTACGAATCCGGGTCATTTGCACGTACTCCGTAAACGTAAAACCTGTTACTTTGTTAAACTGGCGAGATAAATGATGAGCACTTACATAAAAACGTCTGGACACCTCGTCCAGCGACAGTTCCTGCTGATAATGGCTGTGAATATACGATGCAATGGCATACATACGCCGTGACATGGATGAGCCTGTTTCCTCACGTACATAAGCATTCTCTGCCGCGTAACGATGAAGACCACATAGAAACTCAACAAATTTATGATGAATAGCCACCGACTGAATAGGTGAAGGATGCTGTGATATCGCAAAAATATCGTTTATAGGCGCGAGGATTTCCCCCCGTCGCTCCTCCGAGAAGCGAAAGATCGGAACCTGCGCATGAAATAGGTTAAACAGCTCCCTGTAATCGCTCTCAAGTCCAGGCAAGCTGCGAGGCATAGCAAAGTTGATCATTAACCTTTTGGGCGGCAGGCCTTTGGGATACTGGGTTTTATGCAGCAAGGAAGGCCGGAGCAGAACGATATCATAGGGCTGCATCTCGTACAAACTGCCTTCAATAATATGTGCCGCACTGCGATCCAACAGAATGCAGATTTCATAAAAATCGTGAAAATGCTGAAACTCCATATTGAGATCATGCGAGCGCTCGTCATAATCCAGATGATAGAACAGTGGATCACCCGGCTGGTTCACCTGGATCGCATATCCCTTCTCATATGACAGAACCGACGATGTCATGGATATGCCTCCTTTCTTGATCATGCCTGACTTTATTTTAGCATGAAATGCAATAAAAAGACGGTATTTTCAGCATACATTACGTAGTTTGAAGCTTTGTGGGTTTGATATGATGGAGCTGAATGTCAGCGTTTTCAACATTGTTCTTTTTATACAGCTAACCGTCACAGTTAGGCTTACAGTCTACTTACTAAATCTCAAGGTGGGGAAACCAATATGAAAGCTAACTCCTTGTCCACTCGAATCCATACGATTGTTAAACATTTGGAAAGCGCACGCCTGACTTCCAAAACGTATATACCAGAGCTTTATCATAAAGAGAGTGGTTACCACTCGTGGGACCTCGTATATGAAGACCCTTCTTCGTGGAACATATTCCGCAAGGGTGACGGGTGGGGCGGCAAGGATGTGCACAGCTGCTTCAAGACACGCATCCGCATTCCTGATCATCTGGAAGGCAAAAAAGTCGTATGTGCCATCGTAACCGGTGCGACCGACATCTGGAACTATGATAATCCGCAGTTTCTGGCCTTCCTGAATGGTGAGCTGATCTGCGGCCTGGATGTGAACCATACTGAAATTGACCTGACTCCTGCAGCTGTCAAAGGCGAAGAGTTCGAGCTTGCCCTGTATGCCTATTGCAGCACATCCGCTGCTGATGTTTTCCTGAACGTTTATATTGCCGAGCAGCATCAGGCCGTCTCCGATTTGTATTATGACATCAAGGCTGCACTGGATGCTGCAGACCTGCTGCGCGAGGATGACCTGGAGCGCCTGAAGCTGATTGAACAACTAAACAAAGCGGTGAATCTGCTCGATTTACGTCAGGAAAACAGCCCAGCGTTCCATGCATCCGTGCTGAAAGCTCGCGAGTATTTGCAAAACCATATCTATGGCGAAACTCGCCCTGCAGCTGATCATATCCCGACCGTTCACTGTATCGGACATACCCATATCGATGTGGCCTGGCTGTGGACGCTCGATCAGACACGGGAGAAGGTCATTCGCAGCTTTGCGAGTGTGCTCTATCTGATGGACAAGTTCCCGGAGTATACATTCATGTCCTCCCAGCCTCAGCTCTATGCATACTTGAAAGCCGACTTCCCGTCTTTATATGAGAAAATCAAAGAAAAAGTTGCCGAAGGCCGCTGGGAAGCAGAAGGCTCGATGTGGCTGGAGGCCGATTGCAATCTGATCTCGGGCGAATCGATGATCCGTCAGATTATCTATGGCAAACGTTTCTTCAAAGAAGAATTTGGCGTAGAGAACCGCGTGCTCTGGCTGCCCGATGTATTCGGATACAGTGCAGCGATGCCGCAGATTATGCGCAAGAGCGGGATCGATTATTTTATGACGACCAAAATTGCCTGGAATGATACCAACCAGATTCCTAACGACACGATGTACTGGAGAGGTATTGACGGCTCAGAGGTGCTGACGCATTTCATTACGGCCAAAGACTATATTCCCCACCCGGAATTCGGCAAGCACCGTTTCGAAACAACGTACAACGGACGTTTTAATGCTTCACAAGTGAAGGGCACGTGGCAGCGATATCAGAACAAAAATATCAACACCGATGTGCTGCAGTGCTTCGGCTTTGGAGACGGCGGCGGCGGGCCAACGGAAGAAATGCTGGAACACGGCAGACGGCTTGAAAAGGGACTGCCAGGCGTACCGGCGGTGAAGCGCACCTTTGTACGTGAATTTTTTGAGAAGCTGGAACAGAATCTGGACGGAGTCCGTTCCGTTCCTCGCTGGTCAGGGGAGCTTTATCTGGAGTACCATCGCGGTACGTACACATCGATGGCCCGCAACAAACGCTACAACCGCCACAGTGAATTTGCGCTGGCAGATGCAGAGCTGTTCTCTATGATTCAACGTCAGGCGGATGCACAGGCAGCATATCCAACCGACGCTTTGGAGCATGCATGGAAACTGACGATGCTGAACCAGTTTCATGATATTCTGCCAGGCAGCTCGATCGAGCAGGTTTACGTCGATTCGCAGGAGCAGTATGAAGAGGTGCTGCGTGTCACGGACGAGCTGAAGGACAGTGCCCTGAACGGAATCGTAAGCCGGATTACGTCAGACGGTGAAGGGATTGTTGTGTTTAACACAACCGGCTTTGCCCGGACCGATGTGGTGGAGCTGCCTTCATTGGCCAAAAAAGTAACGGTGTATGATGGTGAGCATCCTGTACCAAGCCAGCTCACACCGGAAGGCGGCCTTGTGTTCCTCGCTGAGCACGTGCCGGCCGCAGGATACAAAACGTTCCGAATCATACCGGATACCGCCGCTGAACTTGGCATCGCAGGGGTATCCGTTGCCCAGTGGCAGTCCGAACAGCGCTCCATCGAAACCCCTTGGTACGATATTCGCCTGAATGACAGTGCCGAATTCGTATCGGTATGGGACAAGCTTGAGGGCCGTGAATTGCTTCAAGCCGGCGAGCGTGGCAACGTGCTGCAAGTATTCGAGGATCGTCCTGCCGAGTATGAGGCATGGAATATTGACGATTATTACGAACAGCATATGTGGGAGATCAACGACCTGCAGTCGATGGAATGGCTCGAAAACGGGCCGGTTCGTTCCGTGCTTCAAGTGAAGAGACAGTTCCTGGACTCTGTCGTTGAACAGACGATCATTTTCTATGCACATACACGGCGAATCGATTTCCGTACCTTTGTAGACTGGAAACAGGAGCACCTGCTGCTCAAAGTTGCATTCCCGCTCGATATCTGGAGTGAAAAAGCCGTCTACGAAATTCAGTATGGTAACGTGGAACGTGCTACACACCGCAACACCAGCTGGGATCAGGCGCGGTTTGAGGTATGTGGTCAGAAGTGGGCGGATCTCGCCGAGAGCGGATACGGTGCTGCCCTGCTTAACGACTGCAAATACGGATACGACATTCACAATTCGGTGATGCGCCTGTCCCTGATCAAAAGCGCGACGTATCCGAACGAAAATGCCGATAAAGAGCAGCATGTATTCACCTACTCGCTCTATCCGCATCAGGGTGATTTCCGTGAGGGACGTGTCATTCAGGCCGCTTATGATCTGAACCGTCCGCTGGTCGGTCTGGAAATAGGTTCACAAAGCGGTACGCTGCCGGGTACGTGGTCCCTTGCTTCCGTAGATCAGGAAAATGTGGTGCTTGAGGTTATTAAAAAAGCCGAGGACAACGATGACACGATCATCCGTGTGTATGAAGCCCATGGCCGCCGCAGCCGTGCCTCCCTGCAATTGCCTGAGCAAGCAGCTTCAACAGCGTACGCATGTGATCTGATGGAGAACATCGAAGCGGAGTTCCACGTAGAGAATGCACGTATTACTTTTGACATCAAGCCATATGAGATTTTAACGTTCCGCATTCCACGGGTAAACAACTGAATCAATGGCCGTACCAACTAACTGCAACCACTAGAAAAGGGCTGCTTCCTGTCATTCCGACACGGAGGCAGCCCTTCTTTATTTTAGCTAAAATCCATCCAGAAAAATTGAGAGATGGCCAGACCTAATCCGATCACATTGGTCACAGCAAAAAACCATTTTCTCGCTATCGGGCTGATTCGTTCGCCTGTCCATAGACTCCAGGCTGTAATTCCGTTAACCACAACCATAATGATTAGCGCAAGCCACCAATTCGCCGCCAAATGTTCATCGTCCTCTCCTGCAGCAGCTTATTAAAATTCCTCGTACTCACTCGGGTCCTGATTCCACAATCGTCCATCCGGGCGGTTAAACGAGGCCAGAATCTTCATCTCTTCTGCACTCAGCTCGAAATCAAAAAGTTCAATGTTCTCCTGCTGATGCTGCAACGAGCCTGCTTTGGGAATAGGAATGGAACCGAGCTGCACATGCCAGCGCAGAATAATCTGAGTTGGCGTTTTGCGATGTGTCTCTGCGATCCGAAGAATGTCCTCATGCTTCAAAATATCCTGCACCGCATCATTACCCCGTCCAATCGGACTCCAAGATTCGTTGACAATGCCATGCTTCGCATCCTGCTGCCGCTGATTCGCCTGATCGAAGAACGGATGCAGCTCGATCTGGTTCAGGCTCGGCGCCACGCCTGTCTCCTGAATCAGCCGTTCATTATGCTCCGGCAGGAAGTTGCTAACACCGATGGAGCGGATATATCCACGTTTTCTCGCTTCGATTAAAGCCTGCCACGCCTCAACATACTTATCCTGCTTGGGATTCGGCCAGTGGATCAGATACAGGTCGTAATAGTCCAGATCGGCTCTGTACAGCGACTCCTGAATTGCGACCAGCGCTTTGTCATAGGCATGATATCGTCCGGGCAGCTTGGAGGTAATGAGAAGCTTGTCTCTCGTAATAGAGCTGTTCTTGATTGCTCTGCCAACGGTCGCCTCATTTTCATAGTTATAAGCCGTATCCAGCAAGCGATACCCTGCTTCCAGTGCAGAAGCAATCGATTGAACGCCAGCCTCCCCTTTCAGACTGTATGTACCAAATCCAATCGCAGGTACCTTCAGGCCATCATTTAATGTGTACTCCGGGATATGATTCATTCGAGAACTCTCCTTTGTATAAGGTAGTATCCTTCTTCCTGAATAAAATGGAAAAGCTGAACCGCTCTCTCGTTATTCTACCCCTGCACACAAGCCTGAATCAATGCAAACAACGCTCCACCCCGAATAACGTTCCGGAAAAACAGAATTACTGAGCTTTCCCCGTTAATATGTCTGTAATGATGTCCAGCTGTTTTTCTACCGCAATAGCGTCACTTGGCAGGAATTCATCAAAATCAATAAAGTACACATGCCCCGATTTCCCTGCTGGTGAGGCATCGATAAGCTTCTGCACATCCTTGACCTTCTCCTCTGCTCCCTTGTTTACCGCCAGGAACAAACGATCACCGATATATTCGGGAATGACCTCGCTCGAGATTTCCCACGTATCGCCATGGATGACATCCGAATCAACTTTCGCCGCTGGCTTCAGACCAAGGTATTTGTATAAAATATTGCCTCCCATGTTGGTATCCCCGTATACCATCAGTGTGTCTGGACGCACATTCAGGATCGTGAAAGTCTCGTCCTCTTTGACATAAGGTTTGATTTTCTCCTTGTAGGCTGCAATCTTGGCCTCGAATTGCGCAATCCATTCCTTCGCCTCTTCCTGCTTTCCAAGAATATCACCGAACATCTCCACATCTTTGATCGGATCATTTTTTTGCTCGACAACAATTGTCGGGGCAATCCGGTTCAACGCTTCATACCCGCCTTCCACAAGCTCGGCAAAGGTTGGTGTCGTGACAATGAGATCAGGCTCCAGCGCCAGAATCTTCTCTGCATCCGGCGGAACTCCAACATCAGTAATGCCGGTCTTGTCACTGATATGCGGATTATCCATAACGTATGTCGTTGTGCCCACTGGCTTCACGCCAAGTGCTATAGGCTCCCCCAGATGAAAGAGGCTGACAACACGCTGCGGGTGCACAGGAATGTCCGACTGGCCCTTCAGATGTGTATATGTCCGCATTTCTACAGCTGTGCTGTCTGATACAGTCGCTGCAGCCGCAGAGCTGGCGGGCTGCTGAGCAGTAGTTCCCCCCGTAGTTGTGCTTGCCTGACAAGCGCTCAGAATCAATGATGTGCACAGTACCATCATGGCTCCAAAGGCTGGTCTTGAAAATCGAAACATGGATGTATCCCCTTCCCAACTCCACTGATAATAAGATTCATTCTCATTATGAGAAGGTGAGGAGTTGGAGACAATAGACGATTCTAACGCACGCAATGGATTATTCTGAACCCGAGTGTTCAATTTCTCCTGATGCTCTGCGCGATATCGAAGCGGGGAATGACCGGTATATTTTTTAAACAACCGACTGAAATAATAGACATCTGCATAACCCACCTGGCTTGCAATGTCCTGAATTTTGGCACCTGACTTCAGAAGCAACTGCTTGGCCCGGTGCACACGTACATGGATCAAATACTCGATCGGCCCAAGACCGATCTGACTTCGGAATAAACGAGATAAATAACTGGTGCTGCAATGATACCTGCTCGCCAGCTTCTCCGCAGTAATCGGTTCACTATAATGCACCTGTATATATTGAATGGCTTGAGAAACCATGTTGGCGCGAGTGTTCCCGGTCTCAGTGAGCAGCTGTTTTCTTTGTCTGAGAATCTCGTGCACGAAGGGCACAAAATAGGACTGGGCCTGCAGCTTGTCCAGCGAATCATTGGCTTGCAGCAAGCGCTCCATGGCTTCACATTTCTCCTGAATCGGCAATAGTGCAGCGGGAGCAAAACTATACGATTGTGCCAGCCTCTGCCGATCCTTTGAAGATGCTGGTACCACCTCATATACGACGAGATAACCAGTCCATACATGAGTCTGATCGGGTGCTTCAAAGCTCAGCCCTGTAGCCTCACCCCCATGCAAAATATACGGTGAGCGGCAATGATACACCTCATCTGCCATCCTGATCCTGACCTCTCCTTGCGTAAGAACGAAGAAACACCCGATATGTGCATCCAAAGTGGGCTCTGACCCAGACTCGAATTCAGGCTGCGAATCAAACTGTTCCCCCACAACCTCACCATTACCCTGCCCCTGCTCACGATAGGCCCGGATACTTTGCAGGCGAACAGCCGCATGGCTCCATTGCTCGATATGGGCGTTGCAATCCACTAACATCTCCATCAAACCTTCCCCCTGCCTATATCCTTCCCTCATGACCCATACGGCTTCTTCTTCTTATCCTGCGTCCCTTAAATACGCCTATTATATCACAGACAAAAAGCCATCAACCGAGGAGGTTCATGGCTTTCTATCATGCCGAGATTCGAAAATATCATAGATAAAAGAGCTTGAAGACAAGACGTTAATACTCGCTAACATATTCCTTTTCCCGTGTCTCCTTGAGCTGCACAATGTCATGACCCGTCGGGTTCTGGAATGCCCGCAGCCCAAACGTTGGTGCCACCGCAAAGATATGGTCAAAAATATCTGCCTGTACATTCTCGTACACACCCCAGTTGGTATCGTTACTGAATGCGTAGATTTCGAGAGGCAGTCCCCGATCTTCAGGGGCCAGCTGTCTCACAATCATGGTCATATCCTTATTGATCTTCGGATGATGTCTCAGATACTGATGAATATATTCACGGAACACACCGATGTTGGTGAGCTGTCTACCGTTGACATTACTTTCCCTGTTCACTTGGTGTTCTGTGTTATAGGCTTCAATTTCCTTCAATTTGGATGTGATGTACTCCGATAAATAGTGAATTTTCTCAAAATCGGCCACCATCTCTTCATTGCAAAAACGGATACTGCTGATATCGATAAAAATGCTTCGCTTGATTCTTCTTCCGCCTGACACCTGCATACCTCGCCAGTTGCGGAACGAGTCCGAAATGAGCGCATAGCTCGGGATCATCGTAATGGTCTTATCAAAATTCATGACCTTCACTGTATTCAGGGTAATGTCGATTACATCGCCATCGGCGTTGTACTTGGGCATCTCAATCCAGTCGCCAACACGCACCATATCATTGGACGACAGCTGCACACCTGCAACGAGACCCAGAATGGAATCCTTGAAGATCAGCATCAGCACCGCTGATAACGCACCAAGTCCACTAAGAATAATTAACGGATTCTGTCCAATCAGGCTGGAGATGACGATGATGCCGCCGATAATAAACAGGACAATTTTAGCTACCTGAATGTAGCTCTTGATTGGGCGAATTTTGGACACTTCGTAGGTACGATAAATATCGTCAAACACATTAAGCAGTGCATTCAGTACCGTTATCATGATCACAATCATGTAGGTCATTGCCGCTTTTTCAATCAAAGCCTGATAGGCCGGGAAAATATACGCAGTGTAATAGATAATAACAGCCGGTACAAGATGGGACAGCCTCTGGAATAGCTGTTTCTGAACAACGATGTGTCCCCATTTAAACCGATTGTGGCTCACGATCCGATGCACGGTCTTCAATACAAGTCTTTTGGCGATATAATTGGCAATAATCGAGATTAGTGCGATCCATACAACCATAATGACGTTGGAAAGATACCCGATGGAGGGTTCACTCATGCCAAGTTCCTCTAGCTGTTTTCTGATAAAATCCATGATTACCTCCTGACGCAGTCTGGTTTAGCCTACTATTATAAAGTAGATTCCTGCACGAAGTAAAATTTCAATACACTTGCCCGGTCACACGGATGGGCTAATGTGCATAGGCTGGGGTTAACGATTGAACCCGAATCTTGTGCATTGGAGATGTGAACATTGAATCAATCCAAAGGTAAGGCGAAAACCACCAAAACACAGCAGGTTCCGATGAAAAACCATTCACCTGTCAGCTTTGTAACCGAACTGCCGCACGTCCGTGGACAGGTGCGGACATCTGCTCTTGCCTCCACCCCGCGCAGCAAATCGATGTCTGTGGTGAAGGACGCACCTTCCTCGATCCAGACCTGTGTCGATCGTGCTTTTCGTATTCCGATCTTCCTGAGTACAACCAATACGGTCAATGATGTACAGGGGCTGTTTTTGAACCGTCTCGTATTGGAGATTGAAGATGCGTTATTATTTCCGCGCACACTGCCTGTTAGTGAACAATACCCGGAAAATATTCTGACGAATATCCGGCGGCTCGTATTTTCCAGCTATGGTCTGCTGGCTATCAATTTCCGCAGATTTTATGTGGAGATTCTTCGCTCCAATGTAGGTGATCCTCCAACGACAACACCGTTCTGGGAGGGCTCGACCTTTTCGCAGATTGAACCTGCCATGGCATTCCAATTTGGCATCCCGATCCTGCTGGTACGAGAGACAGGAACGGACGTCAGCAACGGTATCTGGGCAGGAGGGATTACCCCGCTTAACATATTCGTCGATTGGGATTCTGACAACCAGTCCGTTGATGAATTTTTTAACAGTGTGCAGTGGAGAGAGGTCTTTGCCAACTGGACAGCTGAAGTCAGAGGCAACTATCTGCTGCGGACAGAGCCCATGTTCAATAACCAGTAAGCACGGAGTACTGAGATGAATCAAACACTGGAGATAAAAGAGGCGAAGCAGCGACGTAACTGGCTTCGTCCTTTTGTCTTGTTTCCCTTGGTTATGATTAGGTTGATGCATTGCCTCCTTGCCTGCAAGTTTCTATAATGGCTTTAAACGATGGACGATAGACGAAGGAATTAACTCGTCCACGATATGTGAAAGGAATGGAATCCCATCATGATGAATTCATATACATCGCATGGACCGTCATCTCTGACCTTTGTGCTTCTACATATAAGACAGCTGTACGGACAGGAGGGAAATACACCTCGCTTCGACGGCCACAGGTTGATCTATATTACTTCAGGGCAGGGATGGCTCCAATGGAAGGACAAGCCGTCATGTCCCGTGCGTTCGGGAAGCTGCTTTTTGCTCTCGCCGGAAACGGCATATTATCTCTCTATGGAGGAAGAAGAAGCACCTCTGCAAGGGTATGAACTCGTCTTTGACGGGATACGCATCATCGAAGCTTATCATGCAAAAGGACAGATTAGGCGTGTACCCGCAAGATTCCCGTACGAAGGAGAAATCTGCTGGTACGAGCAGCCACAGATCGGCCAGATGATAGATCAATTATATGCGAGACGTGGGCAGTCTGATGAACGACAGGAGTTTCAGAGGCAACGGCTCTTCATGGATCTGCTGGATCATGTGTGGGAACAGGCAGACTGGTTGGAGACCTCGGCTCCAGACATCAACCCGGCCATCCAGCGGTCCATTCTCTATATGGAGCAACAGTATGATCAGGAGCTGACTCGCGAGCAGCTTGCACAGATCGCTGATATGAGCCCTGGTTATTATTCATCTCTATTTCGCAAAGAAACGGGTACAAGCCCGATGGACAGGCTTGCCGAGATTCGAATCAAACATGCAAAACAAATGCTGGTCTCTTCCGATAAACCTATACGCGAGATCGCCCAATCTGTTGGCTTCAGTACGCCATATTACTTCAGCTCACGCTTTAAACAGGTGGTGGGCCTGCCACCGACGGCATATGTGCAGCGTAATCAAGAACGAAGCATCGCCAGCTCCCTGCTGTATACTACTCATCTGCGTGCTTCCATTTCTCCGGCAGCAGCCGAAAACCGACCGCCTGAGCGAATTGTCGGTCTCTTTCTGGAAGATTACTTAACTGTACTGGGCATCCAGCCTATTGTGCAGTATTCACGCTCCGGTTACTATCAGAGATACTTGTCGAGCGCTCTGGACGGTGTGCAGAAGCTGGATGTAAGCCGCATCGACTTTGGCTTGCTGCGAAGCTTGCGTCCTGATCTGATCCTGCTTGCATTTCCCGACTTTGCAGCAGATGCACGATACGAGCAGTTCGCGGAGATTGCCCCCACGTATATATTCCAGCAAGCCGGGTTGGACTGGCGATCAACGTTAATGAGCATCGCAGATCTGGTGCACCAGGAGGAACGAGCTCAGCAAGTGGTTCAACGATACGATGAGCAGGCACTCAGGGCCAGGCAGGAGTTGGCAGACATGATCGGAGATGAATCCGTGGCTTTGCTCCGGTTTCATTTCAGAGAAGGATTATGCTTGTATGGTGGGCCTGAAAGCTACACCGGCTCTGTGTTATACGAGGATTTAGGCCTGAACATGCCTCCGCTGCTTCAGGAATGGTCTCGCCACCCTGCAGGTGTAGTCATTCCGATCAGACCCGAGAGTCTAAGCCAGCTTGAAGCAGATCATCTGCTGGTTATTGTGGACGATGCTCAGACTGAACAGGCACAGCTGCTGTTTCAAAGTCCTTATTGGACTGAACTCGGCGCAGTTCGAAAAAATCAGGTGTACATGGGTACAACCGATATCTGGATGACCTTTGGTGTGCTCGGACATGAACGAAAAATCCAGCAGCTACTGGACTCTATACGGAGCCGCAGAAAATAAACTCTATAAACGCGATTCGGCAACGGTGAAGTAAGGCTGTGCACGGATGAAACGTACAATCTCATAAATGAAATCGAACAATTCTGTATGGTCGATTCGCCAGAGCCCATGTTAGAATCCATATGATAATGATAATCTTTATCATATAGGAGGATACAACATGAGGAATCTACGTGACCACTTGCTGGTGTGCTTGATCGTTTTAGTATTCGCTGTTCTAACCGCTTGTGGGAGCACGAATCCAGCAAGTTCCACTCAGGATAGCCGTTCAGACCAAACAGCAGAGGCATCCGGCGACAACCAAGCATCAACAACAACCGCACAGCAGGACGGAGCTCAGGTGAACACTTTCAAACATGACTTTGGAAGTATTGAAGTACCTGCCCACCCCCAGCGGATTGCGGGTTTATATCTGGAAGATTACCTTGTAGCTCTGGGAATCAAACCCGTGACGCAGACGGTTATCGGCTCGTTCTCGTTGAAATACTTGCAGTCATCCATCGGGGATTTGCCTAAAGTGGATACCAGCGCTATCGATTACGAGGCGATGCTCGCTGCCAGACCCGATCTGATCCTGCTTGCCTTCCCTAGTTATGCGAATGACGGGAATTACGACAAGTTTTCCAGCATTGCACCTACTTATGTTTTCGGAGCAGATGCTCCAGATCAGTGGCGAGAAGCCTTACGGACCATCGGGGAGCTAACGGGCAAGCAGGCCGAAGCAGAGAAGGTTCTCCAGAGCTATAACAGCAAGGTGAAGGATGCCAAGGCCAAGCTTAAAGCCGCCATCGGAGATGAAACGGTCGGTTTTGTCCGTGTTCGCAGCAATAAGGAAATTCGGCTCTATGGCGGACCAAGGGGATATGTCGGTAATGTCCTCTATACCGATCTGGGATTGAACCCACCGCAGATTGCTAAAGATTTGGCTTGGGGTGACGATTCCGGCATGGCGGTCATCTCTCAAGAGGTCATCCCGGAGATTACAGCAGATCATCTGTTCATCACTTACGATGAGGGCGGCAAAGATCTGGCGCAGGAGTTGATCAACAGCAATATCTGGAAATCCCTCCCTGCCGTGAAAAACAATCACACCTACGAGGTAAGCATGGATCATTGGATGACCTTCGGGCCGCTCGCTTACAACAAAAAGGTGGATGATGTGCTGCAGGCACTCGTCAAATGATCGTAATTGTATGTACTGAAGATATGCATAATCAGGAGGGAATTGAGCATGGAGCAGAGGATGGAAGAAACCTACCAGGCTATTGAAAAAACGATCCGCGAACGGCGCACCGTGAATCATTTTACAGGCGAGGACGTGCCTGTACCGCTCATCATGGAGCTGCTGGATGCCGCCGTATGGGCACCCTTTCACTCCCGCAAGGAGCCTTGGCGGTTCCTCATGTTTGTTGGCGAAGGGCGCAAGCGTTTCTCGGATGCAGTGCTTGCTACATATACCGCGGACAAGCGTGAGCAGTACGGCGAACGAGTTGAGCAGGCCTACTGCTCCGAGGTCCCGGTGCACCTGCTGGTGCTGATTGACGAGGAGCCCCGTTGGAAGGAATGGGAAGAAGCTCTGTCAGCGGCAAGTGCTCTCATTCAAAACTTGCAGCTGTTAGCCTGGGAACGAGGCATCGGCGTTGTCTGGAAAACGAATGACTACAACTGGAGTCCTGTATTCCGGGAGGCGGCGGGTGTGAAACCAGGCCAGAAGGTGGTTGGAACCCTGCATATGGGATATTTCGATCCGTCGAAGGTTCGCCGCGCCAGACCACGTACACCTGTATCCGAGTTATTGACATTGGTGGACTCCGTATAACACTTCCAATATCTAGTAAACGGAAATATAGCCACGAGCAAATAAGTCCATACTAAATGAAATACTCCCCATGAACGGTACGGTTATCATGCTTGCAATGATCTGTCCGCTTCTACGGGGAGTATTTTTGTTTTATTTTCATACCTGCATATTCACTTCAGCGCATTACATATCTAACAGCTCACTCACTGTAACCAAACGATATCCGTCTGCCGTCAGCTCCTCCACCAGCACACGCACGGCCTCAACAGTCTGAGAGCGATCTCCATATCCGTCATGGAAAATCAGCACACTGCCAGGCTTCACTGCCGAGCGGCTATGTTCCACAATATGCTGGGTTCCGGGATTGTCCCAATCCCTGGCGGCGCCGTTCGCTGCACCAATTGTGCGATATCCACGCTCCGCAGCCAGAGCCAGAATATCATCGTTGACGCCAAAATAAGGCGGCCTGAAGCTACGGGCAGACCCGCCCGTGACCTTCTGAACCAGCTGTTCTGCCCGCCGCAGCTCCTCCCCGGCCTCTTCCAGCGTAAGCTCGGTCAGGTTCGGATGAGTATAGGTATGATTGGCAATCTCATGCCCTGCACGGTGTACCTCTGCCGCAATGTCCGGGTGTGCCTCCATCTCCTCGCCAATCATAAAAAATGTCGCATGACCGCCTGCGCGGCGGAAAATGTCCAGCACTTGCGGGGTATACACCGGATGCGGGCCATCATCAAATGTAAAAGCTACAACCTTTTCCTGCACCGATACCTGCTCAATGATCGATTGTTCTGCCATATAACCTCGTTCCCCTCTCTCTGACTGCTCGGATTCACTCTACCTTATTATTCCATGGCCCAAAGCCCGGGTCTAGTCCATAAAAAGTTGAACATGTGTACACGAACACGCCGATGACAGAACAGTGGAGGCAACCTTGGAGCCTTAAAGGCTACCCCTTGATTGCACCTGCAATCATGCTCTTCTGCACCTGTTTATTCAGCAGCAGGTAGATTACCACCGTTGGCACCGTTGTAATCATCAGACCTGCTCCGATGATGCCCCACTGCGTAATGTACGTTCCGACCATGGACATCATACCCACCGTCAGCGTCTGATAAGCGGTATTGTTAATAAAAGTCACTGCAAACATCAGCTCATTCCAGCACGACAAAAACGTAAAAATCGCTACCGTGGAGATAGCCGGGGTTACGAGCGGAAGAATAATAGAGAAAAACGTGCGATATATGCCGCACCCATCCATGACCGCAGACTCTTCCATCTCTCTCGGAATGCCTTTGAAAAAACTGCCCAGAATGAATACCGCCATCGGAATACCGAAGGCCACATAGGGGATAATGAGGGCCCAATAGCTGTTGAGCAGACTCAGGTTTTTCAAAATAATAAACAGCGGCAGCAGCGCCGCATGAATCGGCACCATCATGCCCAGCAGAATCAGCGTCATCGTCAGTCCGCTCAGCTTCCAGTTCATTCTTGTAATCGCATATCCCGTCATCGAGGACAGAATCAGCACGAGAATAATGGATACCACCGTAACCAGCACACTATTCATAAAATAGTTCAGCACATGCCCGTCAGACAGCGCCCTGCTATAATTACTCCATAAGAAGGCCTTGGGCAGCCCGACCACATCCCCGCTGAAAATTTCACTGTTATCCTTCAAGGAAAACAGCGCCAGCCAGATCAGCGGATAAATCTGAATGAAGGCGATCAGCATCAGACACGCCTGCAGCAGCACTTTGCCGATGGCTCCAGTGATGGAGCGCTGAGGCCGGGGCTTTTTTTGCAGCATCACATTAAGGGTACTCATACGTCTTCCCTCCTCTACTCTGTCTTGAACAACGAATTAATGAGAATGGTGCACACCAGACATTCCACAATGATAAATACTGAAATGGCACTGCCGTATCCGTACCGGAACATGTCAAAAATCGTGCTGTACATCAGCGTGCTTGGCACCTCTGTGCTGTAGAACGGACCGCCGCCTGTCAAGACATAGATCAGGTCAAACACTTTGAATGCCCCGATGACCGAAAATACGAGACACACCTTGAGAATCGGCTTCATCAGCGGGATCATAATAGACCAGGCCACACGTATACGGGAAGCACCGTCCATACGGGCCGCCTCGAGCACATCCTGGGACACAGATTTCGCTCCCGCGTACATAAGCAGCATATGATATCCCATGTACTGCCACAGCGTAGGGATAAACGAAGCCGTCAAAGCCGTATGCTTCTGTCCGAGCCAATCCTGCGCCCAGCTGGACAGACCGAGATTCTGCAGCAGGACGTTTAGCAGCCCGTAGTCCGCATTGTAGATTTTGGACCATAGCTGGGCAATGACCACCGTGGAGATCAGTACAGGAATGAAATATACCGTCCGGTAAAATCCTTCCCCCTTCACGTTGGAGGCCAGAATCAGCGCCAGTACCAGCGATATAGGTAATTGAATGAATACAGAGGCACCTGCAAAGAGCAGGGAATTTTTGATCGAGTTGAGCACCCGGGTATCCTTGAACATCTCTACATAGTTGTCCAGTCCGATAAATGTGCCCTTTCCTACCCCGTTCCAATCGAGCAGACTGTAATAGCTGGAGATGAAAATCGGGATCAGCACAATGCCGCAGAACAGAATCAGTGTGGGCAGGACGAAAACAGCAATCGTGCCTTTATTGGAAAATACAGCGTTCATTACTCTTCTCCTCTCAAAGGCGTGACCGGGAACTCCCGGACCACGCCTCGTTTGGGCTTTATTTGGATTGCTAGAAGGCAGCAGAGAGAGCCTGTTATACAAGATGTATATGCATTCAAACTTCGTAGAAACTTCGAAAGGACGCGCACGCTGCATAAGCATATACTTGTTTGCCTGCTTAACCTACAGGCTTAGCTCCGTTGGCTTCAGCTGTGCCATCTGCTTGCAGAACTCCTCTGGCGTCACATCACCAGCCAGCAGCTGTGCGATCAGGTTTTTATGTGCTTCGGCCGATTCGGCAGGCAGAATGTTATCCCACCAGGCGATGAAGGAGGTTGCCGTTTTCATAATGTCCGCAGCAGACAGGTCTAGAGAGGACAGGCTGGACGTATCGAGGGAATCCGTCTTCCAGCTCGGCAGTCCGGCTCCTGCCAGAAAACCCTGCGTACCCAGCTGCTCGCTCAGATACATGAGGAATTCCACGGCTTCCTTCGGATGCTGAGTCGTCTGACTGATGTAGAATCCATCGACCGCTCCGCCGAAGATTTCGGTATTGGTGCCTTTGCCATCCTCAAATACCGGGAACGGGATGACCTTTACTTTGCCTTTTACCGCCGAAGACGAAGGGTCTTCAATACCTGCATTCACCCAGTTGGCCTGGAACATCATCGCTCCATTGCCAGCGTTAAACGCCCCTAGCATCTCGTCATAGCTCATACTGAACATACTGCTGTTGAACGCTCCAGCCTTAGCGAGCTGCTGCATTTTGGTGGCAGCAGCTACAAAATCCGGGGAATCCCACTTGGACGGGTCTTTGAAGGCCTCGATTACGGCCGCATTGCCTGCTTGACGCATCGCAATAATGTCATACCAGTACATGCCCGGCCAGCGATCCTTCTCGCCAATGACAGCTGGCGTAATCCCCGCCGCCTTCAGCTTGGTGACAGCATCCAGCAGCTCGTTATATGTTGTCGGAATTTTGGCACCCGCCTTGTCAAACAGGTCTGTATTCACGTAAAGATTAGCGATGTGTGTGTATACAGGCAGTGTGTAGATTTTACCGTCCATGTTAATCGCCTCTGCCATCCCTGGACCCATTCGCTCCTTGATATCGTCTGTCAAATATTCTGTAATCTCCAGGATGTTGCCGGATTTGATATAAGGCTGCATAAAGCTGCCCCCGCCCATTCCGTAAAACAGGTCTGGCGCCTCACCTGCCGCGATAGAGGTTTTCACCTTGGTTTTATATTGCTCTCCTGTGGTGCCTGTACGTTCAACCTGGATGTCGGGATGCTCGCTGTTCCATTTCTCCACAATCTCGGGCAGCAGCTTGGCTGATGGGTCTGTTGTACCGACCGATTGATCCCACAGTGTCAGCTTGATTTTGCCATTGCTTTCTCCCTGTGACCCGCCGCTTGATCCAGACGAGCATGCCGCCAGACTTCCCGCAAGCCCCAGAGCCAGAAACAGATGTAAAGATTTCTTTAATAGCGCTTTCATCATATGACCTCCCTGATCTTTTTGTTGGTTCTATCCACATTTTAGTAAACGTGTGCAGTGTGCTCCATTTAGAAAACAGGCATCACTTTGTAATATTCAAACATGTATGAAAGCGCGACCAAATTGCGGAGTGCGGATAGCACTAACTCTTGACGTTCCGATACTCATTCATGGAGCGGCCGAACTGTTTTTTGAACAACACGCTGAAATAATGCGGGTCCGGGATGCCTACCTGCTCCCCGATCTCATACCCCTTCAGATCGGTCTGCTTCAGCAGCGACTCTGCCTTCTTCATGCGAAGCTGCGTTAAATATTCAACAAACGTCTGCCCGGTTTCTTTTTTCATCAGCCGCCCCAAATGACCCGGACTTACGTAAAAAGCCGCCGCTGTGCTCGACAGCCCCACATCTGCATTGCCCATCTGCTCTTCAAGGTATGCCTTGACCTGATCAATCAGATTGCCTTCCCTCGCTTGACGTTTCGACTGAATCACATCCGCTATGGTGCGGACATGCTGCTCCAGCAGCATTTTCAGGTCGGGCAGATGCTCTGCCGTCAGCATCATGGCAACAGCTTCCTTGTTAAACACCTGCTCACCCTCAAGCTGCTGCTCCATAGCGGCGCGCTGGCATTCCGTAATTACATCCATGGCAGCCATACGAAACTGTGCCACATTGGAGAATGGAGCAGCGAAGATTTTGGCGAGCAGAGACAGTGCCTCTTGCCCCGCACCTACACTGACACAAAATTGCAGCTGCTGAAGCAGGCTGGTGTCGGAGCGATAGGGCTGATTGTGATTGCGTCCGTCCATCACGAGATCCTCGAAGCAAATGACCTGATTTTTCCCCGCAAATGCCTGGTATTCCAGCGCCCGACAAGCCTCCCGATACGCCGTACAGACCCCCTCCCACCCGGCATGCTTCTGTCCGATCCCGACCGTTACTTGTACTGCAATGCCTTCGAGGGCAAGCGAATGCTGCAGTTTCTCCTGGAGAAGCTCCATCTGAGCAACAAGACTGTCTTGAGAGGCGATCGAGAGGGTGACAATGCGGTTATGTGTGTCATTCACGATAATGATGTGCGGATTCTCATGGTAGTAGGCCTGGACGTGCTGTAAACCCTGCAAACGCAGCATGATCGGGATCTCCTCTGTGACATATGGATGGACAGGGGCATCGATCTCGATTACAGCTATTTGAGATTCCGGCATGCCTGACGGGATGGAAATGTCGAAAAAACGCATCTGCTCACGTACCTCTTCTTCATGCAGCGCCCCCTGCAGCCACTGGTTCACAAATCGCTCCTTGAGATACGGCAGACTGCGCTCCATCTCCTCCCGCAGCTTCACCAGTTCAATCTCTCTCCCTCTCTCCTGCTTAATGGATGCTCGCAGCTTGGCGGTAACCTGCAATAACTCGGAGGCCCGAATCGGTTTCAAAATAAAATCGGATATGCCCAGCTTCACGCTCTGACGTGCATATTCAAATTCATCATGTCCCGTCACCACTACGACTTTAATGTTCGGATAACGCTCCAGAATCCGTTTGCTCAGCTCAATGCCGTCCATCTTGGGCATATAAATATCCGTGAACACGATGTCTGGATGCAGCTGCTCTACCTGCTCCAGAGCCTCCGCAGCATCGGAGGCTTCGCCAACAATCTGCATGCCCTGCTGCTTCCAGTCGATGCGCATCCGCAGCAGATTTCGGATGAGATACTCGTCATCCACAATCAATACTTTTAATGGTTCCATGGTGCACCTTCTCCCTTCGGGATGGTAATGGTTATGGTGGTTCCTTTTCCAGGCTCACTCTCAAGCTTCATTACATCTTCACGATCATAATAAATACGCAGCCGCTCCATCGTTCCCCACAGGCCAAAGCTCGCATTCACATTAGCGTCTGATTTGGATTTGGAGGCAGAAGTCGAGACAGAAGAGGCCTGAATGGAACTGTTGGTGCCAGATTGCGATGGCTTGAGCATTGGCCAAAAGGATCTTTGCTTTTCTGAACGCTGAATCTGCTGCAATTGTTCTCCGGACATACCCACTCCGTCGTCAGTAAGTGTTAGGGTGACAGCATCTGCCGATTGCCGAGCCTGAATACGCATCATGCCCGGGCTGCCTTTGGCACGAATGCCATGATACAGTGAATTTTCCACCAGTGGCTGGAGTACGAGCTTTGGCATCATAACCCGCTCGCAGCCAGGATCAATATCATACTGCACTTCAAATACTCCCGGATAACGTACCTGCTGAATGGTCAGATAATGACGAACAATCTCAACCTCTTCATGCAGTGTAATCACCTCATTACCTTTGCTTACACTTAGCCGGTAGTAGCTTCCGAGCGCCTCCAGCAACTCGCATACCTTGTCGTTCATACCCGACATTGCCAGGGATGTGATCGAATCCAGCGTATTGTATAGAAAATGCGGCTTGATCTGCGCTTGAAGCGTGTTCAGCTCGGCTCGGCGGATCGTCTGCTGCTCCTGAATAATACGCTTCAGCATCTGTTCAATCTGCTCGATCATCTGGTTATAACCGCTGTACAGCTGTTCGAATTCGGAACTGTTCAGCTCCACTTTGACTTTGCGAAAATTACCGCTTGGTGCTTTCTGCATGGACCGAAGCAGCTTATGGATGGGCTTGATTACACTTCGAGAGATGATAAAGGAGCTGATGAAAAAGACAGACCCGTTCACCGCAAGCAGCATAAGTGCAAGCAGCACCAATGATTTGTTACGGGTATCTGTTGCACGGTATGGACTCATGCTGATATATTTCCACTGATCTTCACCAACGGAGAGATAGGTTACTGCGTAATCCTGCCCGCCGGAATGCAGTGTCACAACACCCGAGGGCTGTTCCTGAAATGCTTGGGACAACCTGGCCTGATTGGCCTGTAAAATCTCCTGCATACCTGCCTGTTTCTGAGCCGCAGCTGTGTAGGCTGGAGAAGGCGTGTTTGTAGCGGTATTTCTAGCAACGTTTGCTGCGGCATTGGTTGCGATGACTCGCTGATGCTCATCCAGAATAGCCACCTGAAACGAATCAGATGCAGGCAGATTGGCGTAAGCTTGAGCAATGGATTTCTCTTTAATGTTCATGACCAGAAAGCCAAGCGGGGATGTGTCATCCAGATCACGCATTAAACGAATAAAAGAGACAACTCTCTCTTTATCAACTTCTCTCCCGGCGTCCCTTTCATTTTCTTGCTGGTTTTCCTTTTCTTGTTCATATTCTTGTTCCGCGTTCATTCCAACGGCTGGAGGGACATTCCCTTTTGGACTGCTGTTTTCACCAATATTCCCGCTATTGTTATCACGATTGTTTCGACCAGGTTGCCCAATGCCTTGATCATTGTTTTTCGAGCTCCTGTTTGTTTCCTTGTCAGCCACCGTTACCGATTCAACCTCGTTTTCGCTGCTGTCCCCACCATTAAGTCTAAGCAGATACCGCCCTTTGTACTTCAAAGCCTGCTCATACCATGGCGCATCCTCCACCTTTGCTTCGAGAAAAGCAGGCCATTGCTGTGTTCCTACCGAAAAGCGATGCCCCGAGTTATCATAGATATAGACTGAATCAATAATTGGAACCGCTTGCATAAGGTTGGTCAAATAAGCACTGACCTTGGATTGTGTCTGCAAATTTGAATACACATTGCCCTGCCGCAGCAGGTTTTGCAGATTGGGGTCGGAGAAAATCATTTTCGAATAATTGTTCACATTCTCCATCATGAGATTCACGTTTGTCTGGATAGAGGTAATCGTCTGCAGAGATGCTTCGTTAATTTTCTGCTGCGCATCATTTTCCGAAATACGATTCAGCACCAGCGCACTGAACGCCACCGTTAGCAGAATAATGACAAAGTACGCAAAGGGGATTTTAAAAGCAAGTGTCCTGGGCTTACGCTGCATCAACTCTCTCCAATGAAACTTTAGCTGGAGCTTCCTTCTCAACATCAGGCCCTCCCAACGGCTCAAATTTTCCGGGCGTATACACTCTCTCGGATTTTATACAATTGTATATTATATGCTTGAATCTCGAAGGACCTCAACTGTTTTTATCGCTTTAGCAGGTTTGTTTTGGTAGAGAGCTGGTAAGCTAGGTGATTTCCAAAGGGAATGAATGAATTTACATTGGACGGCATAGAAAAACGACCCTCACCGTACATAAGTGAACGTCGCTCATATTAGTTATGTCGGGAATGTGGATAGGCCCGTTGACTCCCGCAAGCGCGTAGCTAACCTCTACAGGCGAAAGCGGAGCTTCGTTAAAAACGCTACTCTTGCGATTTATAGCGAGAACTCGGTAATACCCTTTTTGGAAGCATATTTCAGCGTGTAACTTCCTTCTGTGCCGTAAGGCATGGTCGCAATGTTGATACGGGTATAATCCAGCCGACTCTCTCGCAGTACCTTTTTAACCATTGCTATACCTCGATCTTCATCCGTCACCACACAAAAAATATTCAGTACAAATTTGTTCGGATCGGCCACACTGCTCCCCAGGTCACATCCATCCACCTCTCCCAGATCATGCTGAGTCAGCGCAGCTTCAAGATACTCCATGACCTTCTCCTTCAACCACTGATCACGCTTGCTGCCCTTGGCACTCTTCAGCGGATACTGCACGACAAGCCAATGTTTCTCGGTCATTTGGATTCCCTCCGATTCATTATTAATATTAAAATCGATATGTCCCGCTATTCAAGTTGAGCGTAAATACTATAAATTCTATATGTAGTTATATAAATAACAAGAAGCATTCTCTCAGATTCAGACATGATTCAATTGGTGAAAACTGAAATGGAAGAACCCATTTCTCCCGAAAACTCCCCATTCACACGGCTTCCGCCTCCACTCCATTGAAGTATATAATCTCCTCCGCGTAGTCCCATTTCGTAACCATGCTCAAAGTTTCTCCACGTAATCATTCCTTTTCCAGGTATTTTTTGAGAAAAATATACTTTGTCGGTATCTTTGTGTGTCAAGCTAGCGACGACGGATTGGCTGCCATAGTTCTTCATCAAAAGTTCAATGTACCCAAATGTACATCCAATGTACCTGACATTCCTTGTGCGGAAGATGTGCTTATATAGAATTCTCCAGTTGACCAAGCTTCGTCATTAGAAAATTCATATTCTTCGCCATCAGCTGGGACAGTACCAGACATCTGCATTGCGCCAGCAGCTGATCCTTGGTTAATCGTAAACGTGAATTGTTTTGAGCCTGTGTTTCTAAAAGTCACTTGTACATAACCATATCCTGCTGGAATATTGAACTGTTTTGTTGTTGAAGTTCCAGCAAGGTCTTCGTTACTCATTACTGTTGATGTTAGTACCTGGATAGGACCAGATACATCTGTTATCTCTGACCCATTAGTTGAATCAATAGCGTATATGTACAAGAGGATAAAAGCACCTATCGAAATCAATAATGACAATAATATTGTAGTGATATGTTTAATTTTTCTGACCTCCAAATATTTTGTTTATATTGTATTATCTAGAAAACTATTAATCAACAACTATAGGTTTACTTATACTTATACTTCTTCTTATCCCGCAAGGTTTTAACAAACTCTTCTCAGGCATTTAATGAATAAAAAAAGCGAGTCCATTCTCAGGAACCCGCCTCCCAGTGCAGTGTCTCAAGAAATCCGAAGTATTCAGATATCGAATCGCCCGGATCATTGGATCGAACTCATTAGTTCGTAGAAATATTTAGGCTCATGCGTTTTATTAAGATGATACCAAGCGTCTAATGTCCTGTCAGAAAATACATCAAGCCTTTTTAAAACATGACTAGTAAACTCTAACGGAGCTACTCCGGATGCAGTGATCAATGTCCCATCGGTAACAGCCAATTGCCTGTTGTAATATTCTTCTCCCGTATAAGAAGGGCACACCATTTTAAGATAATCCAAGTCATTGCTTGTGTGCCAACGTGAATTTAGCAGGCCTGCTTGAGCTAATCCCAAGGTAGCACCACAAATTGCCCCAACGACTATCTCTTCCTTTAAACACATCTCGGCCATTTTTAATATGGGCCCGTGAACAGCTTCTGTCCATGTATTCCCACCTGGTAAAATCAGTGCATCGATGCTTGTAATGTTGCATTCATGTACGATAACATCAGGTATAATTTTCAATCCACCCATTGTCGTGACTGGTGTTTTTTCCATTCCAACAGTAATTACTTTTGCTCTTTCCAATCCTTTTCTAAAGTATCTTCCAGAGTTCAGTTCGGCAGTTAAATAACCTACTTCCCAATCGGCCATTGTGTCAAACACATAGAGATATACTGTACTATTGCTATTCATTTTTAACTCTCCTCTTATAGTTCATTCGGTGACAGCAGTCTTCATCTATGATGGGTGCCTGCTTGCTCTTATAATAAAACACGTTCACTGACAACTCCTGTCAGTGAACGTGTTCGTCTTGGTAATATTCCATTAGCTCTGAAGCAATTTCCACAAGTTTATTCTTCAAACGCTGCGGTTCGATAACTTGAATGGATTTCCCATAGGGAAGAATGATATACGGAATGTGTGTGTACAGTGTTTTTTCCTCCATTAAAAAAATAGCTTGTGTTGAGGTCCGCTCCTGCAGATGATGCTCCAGAAACCAATGAATACATAAATCATCCAGTGACTCTGCCCTGCCCCTAATAATAAAAGAAATGAATTCGGATTGATCCGCTACATCTGGCAACAGATTTTTCATAAAAAAACTACGAGCTGAAAATTCATGGGGACGCTTAAAGGATAATGGTGTGCGTGTGATGTTCATAATTCGATCTACCCGAAAACGGCGGATTTCATTACGCAGATGGCAAAATGCAGTGGTGTACCATTTGTTGTTCCAATTAACCAAGCCATAGGGGTCTATGACCCTATCGGAGGAATGCTCTTCATGACTGTTTCGATAAGAAATTTCGACAGACCATTCTTTAGCTACAGCGTATTCCAATTCCTGCAAAACCGGCTGAAGAGCGGGGTACCCCTTACGGTTTATGACTTCTAAGCCGGTTAAATGATTGCTTAGCAATGCCTCCTGCTCCTGATTCGAATACCTTTTCAACTTAGAAGTGGCACTGTCTAATGTCTCACTCGAAGGATATCCGGCTTCTTTGGCAAATTGAGCAGCTTGGAGCAATGTCTTTTTTTCATCAATACTGAATAATAGAGGAGACTTGATAAAATTGTGCAGCAAACTATACCCACCATTGTGTCCTGTGTCAGATATAATCGGGACGCCACTTGCACATAGTGCATCGATGTACCGATAAACCGTCCTTATATGTATTTCTAACTTTTCCGATATGTGCTTCGCCGTGCATTTCTCTCCCGAGTTTAACATCCATAGAATGGCAAGCATATTATCATGTTTGGACATAACCTGACCTCACTTTTGATTAACCCGTAATCTCATCTTCCAGCTGATAAGCCGTAGCCCTTCACTGATATGCTCATTATACATTGGTGAGCGCATCATTCCCAAAAAAGAGCAGCTATCTTATAAGTAGCCGCTCTTTGTCTTGACATGTTATACAGTTGGAACAACACAATAAACTCTCATGTTCAAGACAAGGGAACATCTTTCCGATAAACACTCCTCCATACAACAGCAGCAAAGAAGAGCAGATAAATGGACAGGATCGTTAATGAAAACTGTATACTCATTCCCTCGGCGAATGCCCTGCCTTCAAAGTACATATTCAAATCCGTATGTGCAAATAATAAATATTTAGCCACATCGAATCTGGCAGCCAATAGTCGGGTTACCAGCTCTCCCGAATAATACAGGAACAGCGAGATGGCCGTGACAACAGCTACACTTCTTATCACACAAGCTAACGTAAATGCACCTGCACACAACACGCCTATTCCTAAGACCGAGAAAAAATAATAGCGGAGAGTAGCAAAGGCTACGTTTTGAACAATTACCTCGTCTCCCACCACCACAAGAGTTTCTGCTGGCCCGGAATTACCGAATAGGACAAGCCCGGTTAGAAACGAAACGATTATAAAAAAGCCCACAGTTATCAACAGCAACAAGCAAATCATTAACCATTTTGCTATCATGACGGACACACGAGACACTGGCTTTAAAAAAAGAAATTTGACGGTGCCCTGTTGATATTCAGACGCTACAATATAAGCAGACATCGTAATGAGATACAATCCTGAAATCGTCAGCAGCATCTTGTTGCTGGAGAGGAATTTCCATGCGCTTTGGCTGTTGTTCGGCGGAATTTGATGCTCAAGCTGATATTGATACAGTAAGATTTTATCTCGATTGACCTCATACATTAATGTACCCGGATTCAACTCAGGCTGCTTTTCTTGCAATCGGGCCAACTCACTCTGCAAAGCTGGTTGCCACGACTCCGGTATTGGATCAGCAGGTTGTTGAAACGCTTGAAATATCCCATGCACAAGCGTTAACACGAAAAGTCCTGAAAGCACCAGATATAACACTTTCTGCCGCCGAATCTTCAACCATTCACCCTGCAACAATGCCAACATCAGCTTCCACCCCATTCATCCACGCGGGTCAATTCCAGATATGCTTCCTCTAAATCAAATGACTTTTCCTTTATCGACTGCACTTCGACTTGGCTAAGCAGCATAAGCAGTGAAGAATAGTGAGTACGGTCCATCTTAAATGTGATCTTATCGTGATCATAAAGCTTCGGCTCAAAAATGTAGTTCTGTTGTTGGAGCAGGTTAAGAGCCTTATCAAGCTCCTTCGCTTCAATAACAAAGACAACACTATTGGAAGAACTGGATTTGTTACCGCCAAGCAATGTTAACTCACCCTTTTGCAGCAAGCCAAACTGGTCACATACCGATTCAATTTCTTTGAGGTGATGACTGGAAATTAGAACGGAAATTTCAAATTTGCTTGTAATGCTTTGAACAAGTTCACGGAATTCAATCATGGCTCCCGGGTCGAGTCCATTAGTTGGTTCGTCCAGGATCAGCAATGAAGGGCGATGCAATAGACATTGAGCTATCGCAAGTCGTTTTTTCATGCCCAGCGAATAGTGTCCCACTTTTTTGTGGATGAAGTCCTTCATTTTCAATAAAGAAAGCACCTCATCCAGACGCTCGGTTGTGACTTTACCGTACAGACGACTTCCGTAAAGCAGATGCTCCATCCCAGTCAGGTACTTGTAGAACTGAGGCTCTTCAATTAATGCACCAACCTGTCGGAGCACATGTTTTCGCCTCGAACTCACAGGAATCCCTTCAATATATACGGAGCCGGAGGTCGGTCTAATCAGCCCGCAGATCATCCCGAGGGTTGTTGTTTTTCCTGCACCGTTTTCCCCGATCAGACCGAATACTGCACCTCGCTCAATGTTAAAGGAAACCGAGCGTATAATCTGCTCGTTGCCCATTTTTTTGGTCACCTGATTAACAGCAAGAACTGGTTGCATGCTCATCCCATCATCACCTACATCCTTTTATTTAAAATGATGGCCGTTAGTGTAAAGGCTAGATGAGATATAAGCAGATCGACCAGAATTGCTTCAGTAAAGTATTCATTGACGACTTCAAAATTCAATAATTCAGAAAAAATAAATGTTGCGAGTAACATCACCATCAAGGCATAGTAAGCATACTTGAAAGAATACATCATAATTAAATTGTAGCGTTCATCCTTTTCCCGAGGAAAAACAAGCAAAAAATATAAGCTGGACAAAAAGAAGATAAACAAAGCGGCTGGCAGCAAATACGTCATAAACAGATCACTCATCCCCTTTCGGTTGTTGAGGACGGTATTGAAATACATCTTCAATTCCCACCTCGAAAACCTCTGCAATGCGAAATGCTAAAACTAAGGAAGGATTGTAGCGATTCGCTTCAAGTGAGAGGATGGTCTGTCTACTGACACCGACTAGATCGGCCAGATGCTGCTGTGACCACCTTCTTTCGGCACGCTGCATATAAATGTTGTTTGATAGTAGTTCTGACAAGTCACTCCCTCCTTTACAGCAATTGTAAATTATTCCCTACCTAAAGTCAAGAATATATTACATTAAGTAAGAAATAAATTACTATTGGCGCATTGCATTTGCTAACCGAGAGAAGTCTCCACTTGGGGTAACCGCCCCCTTCGGCCCTTTTAGCTCTAAGGTCAGGAGGGAGGGAACGTATTGTGGTTCCGCTATTCTTAACAGTCCATATCCAATACTGGCCAAACCATTCATCACGCCTATAGCGTTAATGTCCGCATGAATGACATCAGAACAGCGGAACAAATCATTCAATATTACACTTTGTTTTTCTTTGATCAAGAATTGTTGTTGCGTGTTTAAACTATGTGAAGCCAGCAACAACACATCGAGATTACCCAGGTTTCCATGACATAATGAAAAATTGCTGCCTAACGATACATCGAGAGTTGTCGCCAGAGCAGCTTGACAGTCACGTTCCAGTAACCCGTGATCAACTTGACGACGGACGGCTTCTATACGTGAAAGCAAAATACCAGGCGCACCATGACACCACGCAATGGAATGGTGATTCAAATGTTCACTGAACCAATTTTCAACCGATTCATCATAAAAGCGGTTTTCGTAATCAATCGCCTCCCGCACAATCTTATGGATAGCTGCTTGTTGTCCAGACCAAGGCATAAAACGACATAACGCAAAGATAATGCCCGCGTTTCCATGAGAAAAACCGATATACGGACTCTCGGGAGAGTTCCCCGGCTTCCACGCTACCCCGATCTCCATTGGAGCAGCGGATTGAATCAGATGTTTTACGATCTGTTCCCCAATGTCAATTAACCAGGTATCTTCTTGATTCTGTTCAAGCATGCTTGCTATAACAGCCAATGCCCCGGCACTCCCTCCAATCAAATCATACAATCGATCCTGCGGAAGCAATCTGGGGATTTCCTGTAATAAGCGGTCAGCACTTTGCTTCATAGCTGGATCATTTAACACACTGCTCAGTTGTGCAAAACCATATGCCATACCACCTAAACCCAAAAATGCCCCCAGATTGATCTGATCTGGATGGATTAATTCTTCCAAAATCATTTGAATCGGTCGAATGGTAGCCAGACACGCATCCCGATATACTTCTTCCCTCGTCAAGTTCCAAAGTTGAGCAAAGAACAAGGCAACACCTGGGTTACCATCGTATATACCTGGCCCAGTCACGGAATATTGCCAAAAATGCTTCCTTCCTCCCTTGGTCACCATACTGGTCCAGCAAAATTCCAAACCTTGCTCCCCTTCATATTGAATGGCCTCGCGGATTAACATACTTCCAATAATCTTTGCCTTATCGAGCAAATTAATCGGTTCAGATTCAGGCACTCTCCAGTTTTTCAACTGAACAATCTTAATATCTTCCTTGGCATACACCGCGGACACGGTTGCTCTAATAATCTGTATCTGTTGGTCTAAATCACTTTTGGAAAACTGGGATAACTTCTGCAAGCTTCTCGTTAACCCATCCTCAACAAATACACCATTAATCATCTGACCACGTGAATCCTGTATCCATGTGCCGTAAGGCGTTGCAGAAAAGTATGGAATGTCACCCTCTAACAAGTCCGCAATCTCAGCTCGAATGATTTGTTTATCCAAGTGATCCGCTGAAAGAGCAATTCGATTAAGCAAGAGCTCCCGGTCCAACTGATTGCGCAAAAAATCAGGATGATAGCTCAAGTGAAGCAACTTACCGTAGACCATTGTACTTTTTAATATCTTGCGAATTTCGCAATCCTTAAATGCTTCCAGTTGTCTTGCCGCTTCGTCTCTCTGAGATAGAAATAAGTTATATCCTGAGCGAAAACCATCTGACAGATCGTCCAGATAGTTCATAATTTCATCGTTTTCTCCGTTTCCATCACTAGTTGATAGAGGGGAATTATACCCGGAATTTAACGTGCCGAATTGCTTGACCAAGCGGATTTCATCTGTATTCTGACCTTCTACTTTTTGAATTTGAAAGGGACTTTGCTGCTCTCCTATCCCACCGATTCCACTAATGTCAAACGTCTGCTCCCGATTGATGTTAGTGGGCACTATTCCAGTCGATAAAACCGAATCCCGAATCAAGGTAAGCGCCCTATTAATAGCGCCACTCTCTGTATAATTATGATCTTGAATAATCGTATGATGAAACAGCGATTCCAGATCAATTAATACAGGCTGATCCGAATTCGCAATAATATTTTCATAGTGAAAATCAGTAGCATTCATCGTATGTAGCACAGACAGCAGTTTACCTAGACGGTAATAAAACCGCTTGCGCTCTTCATTCGATATACAAGCTTGGTAAGGAATGAACTCCATCCAGCCGTACTTGTGTTTGTTCAACACGCCGACGATCCGGAGCGGTCTCCCATCATGCACCTGCTCATTCATCCATTGTAAAAACTGCTGAAATGTTTCATCAATTCCCATATGACGAGGCTTATAAACCAACTTTGTACCACAGGCAAATTCAAGAATAACAACCGTTTTCCCTTGTTTATGGGCATCACCACTCCCCAACATAAATTGAACAATTTCAGTTTCTTTCAGACCAAATTGTTGCTGTAATTCAGATCGATCCTGCTCCAGATGAGCGATGATCTCACGAACAAATTGTTTGAGATTTCGAGTTTTTTCTGCGATGAGCCTAAACATGACCGGATATTCTTCCACCAAGCTCTGGAGATAGTTGTGATCTCCAAGGAAATCTGTGACGTAGGCTGAATATCTTTGCTCGGGGCTTTCCCCTTTCAGCTTGCCTTCCATCCGCAAGTAATTAATCTCCAACATAAGGGTCTTGTGTGTGACTGCGTACAATTGATCGAGGTAATACTGAATAATATTATGCTTTGCCAGCCGGGATATCGTCGTCTTGGCAGTTATACTTTTGTCTCTAAACAAATCAAAGTATAAATCTCGAAGAAAAAATTCATAGAAGCTATGAAATGGAAAAGCGGATAAATTCGTTCCTTCCATATCCCGCTTATAATCTGTTCCATCATCTTGTGGCAATAGCGGATTATCAAAAATGTGTGTCATGTATTCAAGCCAGCTTGATGCTGCAGATTCGAGGGAAGTCACTTTACTGAAACCAGATGAACCTGCAGAAAAGTGACGACGAAGAAAGGAAGTATCGATCTGATAGTGGCGTTCAATATGTGATTGGAAAGACTGCTCGTCTTCAAAATCCAAAAGTTGCTGCCAATATGGAATAACCAAAGAAAGATCAGCATTAGACTCCATCGGTCCGCACAATTTACGTTCTTGAATATAAAGCGCATTGTATGCGATCGTCGAATTGAAGCTGGACATCGAATCACCCCCAAAAATGATAATAGAGAGACGAGGTAAAAACCTTCGGTCTCTCTATTTTTTGCCTAATCAGTTACAAGACTTCTGACATTCAACTGTCAATGTGCACACATGCCCTGGGTTACCCATGAAATAACTCGCAGCGGCACATGCTAAGCTTGTAATGATAACTTCTACCCATTCCGGTTGTGCTGCACCGCCCGCTTTCAAAAGTTCATCCTCTTTCAATTCGACAAGCGGATTCTCAATGGGAAGTACGTTGTTATGAGTTCTGGAATACGGGTTTTTCAACGCTTGATATGACATGTTTCTCACCTCCTTTCATATCCATAAAGCGATAGGCTTCAACCAGATTTTGATAATAGGTGCTCGTTTGAATTAATTCATCATGTCTTCCTTTCTCTATAATGCTTCCATTCGACATCACAAAGATTTGATCCGCATCCATAATCGTTGAAAGGCGATGTGCAATTACAATTCTTGTACATTGTAATTGTGATAGAAATTCATCAATCTTCTTCTCATTAATGCTATCTAACGCATTGGTTGCTTCATCGAACACAATAACTTTGGGCAAATGCACGAGGGCTCTGGCAATGGCCAATCGCTGTCTTTGCCCGCCGGACATATTTTGAGCGTTCTCTGATAAAAGAGTTTCGTATTTCATCGGCATGTTCATAATTTCATCATGAATTTGTGCCACTTTGGCAGCCTGCACGATATCTTCCATCGTTACTTGCTCGTTATTGCCCTTAATATTGTCAACAATCGATTGGTTGAACATAAATGGTTGTTGGTTAACGATCCCCATCTGTTGACGAGTATACGGTTTATCGAGCTCTTCCAACCGATGCGGACCATAGTAAATCTCACCTTCACTTGGTCGGTACAAGCCCACAAGTAAATTTGCCAATGTACTTTTTCCAGATCCAGAAGCCCCGATGATCGCAATTTTCTGACCTGCTTGAATTTGAAAATTTAAATCCTTTAATACGGGTTCAGAATACATTGTGTAGGCAAAGGATACCTGGTCAAAAGCAATATCGCCTGTCAGTTCTGCCTGAAGCAGCTTCGTTTCTTGGGGAACCTCAGCCGGGGTATCTACCACATCTCGAATTCTTCGCAAATACACTTTTAGCTGATAAAATGTTTCCAAGGACAAAATCAGTGAATTCGCCGTGCTTATAAAGTAAACTGCAATGGTTTGAAAAGCGATCAATTCCCCTAAGGACAGGCCTCCTGCAGCTACATGACCCGCACCTATCCAGATGATGAATAGAGGCATATACATGGTCAATCCGCCAGAAAATGCACCTAAAATACCATACAGCCGTTCGCGAGTGACAAACGCTTTAACAAAATGGTCATAGTATGATTTCCACCGCTGTGATACCGTCTCTTCGGCTCCAGTAATTTTGATGTTTAAAATCCCTGATACAGATTCATTCTGATAGGAAAACAGCTTGGTATCTTTAGACAGTTCATTACGGCTTGCTTCATGTAAATGCGGCCTTAACAGTTGAATCCCGAGATAGAGCAATCCTGCAAACAAGAATACATAGAGTGATAACAATGGCGATTTCACAAGCATATAACTCACAATGACAATGAACAAAATAGCATCCAAAATACTTTTCATAACCTGGTTGGACAGAATCAGCCGAATAGATCGCAAATTAGAGAAACGATACATCAGATCACCTGTGCTGCGAATCTGAAAAAAGTTGTACGGAATCACAAGCAGGTGACGAAAATACTGCCAGGACATCGAACGATCTAAATATTTGAACACATGAATGGATACTTCATTTTTAATGAGTGCAAAAACAAAATATAGTGCGAACGAAACAATCATTCCAAGCAAGTAGATATTTATGTACTTGCTATTATCCTGAATTGCGATATTATCAATCATCTGCTGTACAAAGATGGGAGAAATCAGTACAAATAATTGAAGCAACAAGTTGGTGAACAGCATAAATGTGAGCAATTTCGGTTTTTTCCATAACATTTCCAAGTACGGCTTCCATAGACTCTTCGGCTTTTGTTGTTGAAACGCCGTGCCCGGTTTACCATGCAGGACATAGTTAGAAAAAGAATGCATGAATTGTTCTTTATTTAATTTCATTCGCCCTTGAGCAGGGTCCAGAATGTAGTAATATTTAGAACTAATCCTTTCCAATAAGACATAATGTTTTTGTTCCCAGAAACAAATTAACGGTTCTTTTAATTGGGATAATAAATTTAAATCCTCGATTTTGTAGCACTTTGCCTCCAAACCTAGGTCTTCGCCTAACCGTTTCAGATCATATAATGTGTTTCCATCCCTGCCGCTGCCAATGCGATCGCGCAATTCAAACAAGGTTACATGTTTTCCGTAATAGGCACAGAGCATCGCCATACATGCAATTCCGCATTCCGTTTGACTCATCTGTTCAATGAACGGAATGTTCCGTTTTCGAATCAACGCGCCCCCTCCTCAGCAAGTACGGCATTCGCCTGTTCCGTGATCGAGACGGTTCTGGCTGGAAATTGCAGCGTCATCACAGAGGGGAGTTCTGCATCCGCAAGCCGCAGGCAGGTCCAGCCAATTCCAGAAACGCCCAGCATTATGCCTACTAAACCGCGATCTTTCATGCCCTCAATCTGGGAGGAAACACTCGCCCTGTTGACCAGACCCCATATCGCATCATGAATCATCGAGCTCGACGCTTGCCAACCAGGATTATTAGTTAAGTTCAGCAAGATTTCCAGCATCCCAAAAACACCGTGGCATAGAGATAGTCTAGGATTGGTTGTTGCGTGTTCAACCATAGCGGCCAGAATCTTCACTCTCTCAGCTTCATCTATGGTTTCATCTAACTCACTGCGACCTAGCAGTACACCCGGAGCTCCATGGCACCAATAATACGAGCCCAATGGGTCCTCTACATGACCCCTCAAATCCATCCAGTTGGCTCGTGTAAAGTCATAATTACTTCGCTCAAATTGCAACAAAGTGTTCAGCACGTCTTCATCAGGAGAAAGCAAGTCATATGCCTCTATCTTTCGAAGAGCATATATCATCCCCGAGGAACCATGGGCGAAGCCGACCAATTTTGCTTGATTCTGTTTCAAGTGCTGACAGAGTCTTTCCGCATATATGCGTGCTGTCTCAAGAGCCTCCGGTTCAGCAAACCTTTCCCAAATATGCACACATAACGTGATAATCCCGGCGTATCCATCAAGAAAGTCCAGATTTGACTGCAGTTCGTCCACCGGCTGAGCAGACGGCGGTTGCGCAGAATATTGTTTTACCTTTGTTAACTGCAATATGGCTGCTTCACGTGCTTCTGGAAAGTCAAAGAGCGCATCCAGGAAAAATCCAGCATAGACAACGGAGCCTCTACCATTAAACACCGATGGTGGTAATTCATCATCCGCAACCCGTTCAAAAACGGAAATGACGTATCGAAAGTTCTCCATGGCGACATTTTTATATTCAGAATTTCCAGTTTGCACATACATAAGGCCGAGAAATATAGAAATCCCCAAAGTTCCACTGTAGAGTGAGAAATCTAACAAGGTCAAGCGAAAGCGATTATCTTGATTTCTGAGACCCAGCCAGGTTGAATGACCTTGCTCTGTTAATCGGTAATCAAGTAGATAATCCGCTATATTGATTGCCGTGGCTGTAGGATCAAATTGACTCAATGTTAAAGGAAGTGATTCCACATAGTCCAAGGCTTCCATTTCAGGCAATTCCATATGTTCGACCTGAGCGGAATGAATAGCGTATTGCAAAAAGTGTAACTGGTTAGCTAAATCTCTTTCACTGTACTGATCAAGTTTTTCTTCAATCCATGTTAAGCACGTTTTTTTGAATATATTCTGTATCTTCCTTTGATCACTCGTGTATAGACATGTTTCATCTATCGGAAAGGTATAGTACGGTATATCATTGTTAAGCAAATCATCAATCTCAGTGGGTACAATCTGTTCAAAACGCTTATCAACTTTCACGATATTCCATAACATTTCAAGCAATTTCTCGCGATCTAACCCGTTTCGTAAATACTTCGGATGCTGGGATGCTGCCAAGAAACGACCGTATAAAAATGTTGGACGCAACAAGGCTCTCCCTGTTAACTTACCAAACCGCTCTCGAATTTCTCTTTTTATGGTTTCCTTTTCATTCGCCATGATCTGATATATTTCCCTAAAACCTTCGCTAATCTCTGCTAAATAGCGAACTGGCTCAATCGTCTGGCCATTCAGTTGTACCAGGTGTTGGAGCTGAGCCGTTTTAAAAGGCACTTCTACAAATTGGACTTCATCCGTATTGTCTTGTTTGAGCACCCAACCTTTCATATTTGTTGAGGTTTGGTCTGGCTTGCCGCCGATCCCGCTCAGATCAAAATCAATCTGGGAGCGGAACACTTGTCCAACAGGGATTAAGCCTGAAAGAAATACACTTCGGTAAAGCATGGACATCGGGAAATCCAGCTTCTCTTCATCATATATATTATTCGCCAGAAGCGTCTCATAATCGATAATATAAGGCATGTCACCGCAAGCAACGATGTTTTCATAATGCATGTCCGTAGATTGAAACGCATACAAAATTCCACAGAGCATACCCATGCGATAATAATACTTTCTCACTTCAGCTTCATTCTGGCAGGCACGATGCTCCACGAACTCCTGCCAACCGTACTGCTGTTTAGACAAAGTCAGCGGTCCCTTTAACTCATAACGGAGTCCTTTATTCTTTAAATAACGCAGCCACCCGGCAAAAGCAAGATCTGTATCCAGCGAACGCGGTTTGTATATCAACTTGATGTTCGAATCAAATTCCAGAATAGTGACTGTTCTGCCATTTTGATGGCTGTCACCTGCACCGGTCTGTACTGATTTCAATCGAAGCTGTCTTCCATTAAAATACATTGCAGCAATCTCGTCATAATCATTCTGAAATCGCTCTAACATTTCAATCGTATTATTGGCCGCTCGAAGAGACATCTCTGTCAAAATTCTAGCCAACACAGGGAACTGCTCTAACATTTTTCTGATTTCAGTCATTCCCGAAGCTAACCGTTTCACATACGTATCGAGCGTCAGTTCAGCCTCCTGCTCCTTTGCCAAGTGATACATATAGACACTCGTCCGATCAGCTACCATTCGCAAGTCACGCAAGAAACCTGCCTGCAACGAATTCAAGACGGGTTCCTGCAGGATTTTCTCTGTGGTTGAGAGCGAAAACCAACGCCGTACTTGTTCAGAATATTCGTATAAAAAAGGAAGTACTACAACACCGATTCCCATATGTACATATTGAGTCAACCATGATTCTGGTGTTTGGTCTAAGATTGAATCCAGATCATCCATCCACCCTGTATGTAAGGTGGCGGGGATATCTTTGTTAGCGAGCAAGTGATTGAATTCGTCAAGATTCAAGCCTTTCGATTGTAACCTTGTTGCGAATTCCTGCTCGGTTGCTTTGGATTGTCCCATCCATGATAACAATGTGTCCGAACGATCTCTCAGACGGAGAGGATTAGCTCCAGCCGGAATTCGCTCCGATACATATGAGGCCTTCATATATGGATGATCCGAATGAAAAGTAACCATCTGATATCCCCACCTTCCTTTTTAATTCGAAAAAATTAGCATCTTGAAGAACATGCTGTCGACGGGCAAGAATTAGCCGAATCAGTGATTGTCCAAATGACTACTGGCGGTACAATGGCACAAGGCCAGGAAGAAGCCGCTTGTACTTCTGTGGCACCCGACAATTCCATCAATTCCTGTTCATTAATTTCGCCTATCATTTCCAACGCCTTCATAGGTTCTCACCTCCTTCCATTAATCTAAACTGTCTCACTCAGCAGCATCCTGTTACATTTATATTATTCAAAGATGACATGACCGCCTATCCGTATAAACCACATTTTTCCATGTGGTTTTCCATATAACTACAAAATTTGATGAAAAAAGCCGAAAACCAAGACTGTTCATGTCTCAGATTTCGGCTAATATAAGTTGAATTAATGTGCATTAATTTGATAATATTTGCAAACCGCTTCTGCTCGGTTACGTACGTCAAGCTTTCGGTATATTTTGTTCAGATATGTCTCCACCGTACGGACACTTAGATGCATGGCTTGTGCAATTTCTGTATTGGTCTGCCCCGCTGCCACCAGCTTGAGCACCCGCTGCTCATTTTGAGTCAGTAAACGCATCGAATTCTGCGATTTTTGTCTTAATTCGATATGCTCGGTAATATGCGTAGGTATAATAGAAAAACCTCTCAATTGACCTTCAAGCGCAATCAGCAGTTGTTTGGCATCTGAGTAAGATGGCAAGTAGCTGACGATCTGACATTTCCATAATTGGTCTACCCTCAGCTCACTATCTTTATCGTACAAAACGATAATATGATCAACAATCCCATTGCTTTTCCACTTCGCCAGTTGGGAGGCATATCGATAAGCAATCGAATCTTGCAGCATTAAAATATCAGGCTTCATCCGTTCAACGTCACCCGAATCCAGGCCGTGGCTTATAACTACATTCTCGATAAATTCAAATTGTTCAATAATATGCTTGAGACCGAATATAATGGAGCCATAGTTCATAATAATCTTGACCACTTTTTTTCCCGTCAGCAACGACATCTGTTGTGTATCTAATGTATCTATTGTCATAGGCTATTAAGTGTGGAAGGGCAACAATTTAATCGACTGTTTCCAACACATGCCTTATTCCACCCTGTAGATTGATCCATACCGGATACGTAATGAGATTCAGAAGATTCCGCAGTTACAAAGATAGGGGCGAGCAGTAGCAACAACTTATCCAAGCTGTTACACCACACTAACGATAACTTTTTCAAGTCCATGCGTCATTCACTCCATTCTAATTATACTTCACTGCATATTAAACGAACGTAATTGACCCCAGAAACATTACCTTCATACTTCTTACCTCCTACGTCCTCCTCCCGCAAAAAATATAGAAATTATTATAAATTTCCTCATATTATACCATGACAAATTGCCATTTGTAACCGCTTTTATAATTGTAAATGAGTTGTTATATGATTTTTACCCCGTGTTTCGTTAGTGCTCATGCTCACGGAGTATGTTGGAATGTTGAATGCTGTTCTTGATTCTCTAACATCGCATCCCAATCTTGAAAATACGCTTGATTATATAATGAAAAGAAAAAACCACCAACCAGAAAGGTTGATGGTTCCTTGACTCTAATGGAGGCGAGGGGAGTCGAACCCCTGTCCGAAGATAACGACACATAAGCTTCTACGGGTGTAGTCACAGTTTTGATGTCACCCGAGTATCGCCCCGTAATAAAAAGGGTGTAATTCCCACTTCGTAAAGTTTATGCTAGTATCTAGTTACCAAACAAGATATGTAGGGAGCAACATCATCAAAAACAAATAGCTTCCACATGCAGTAAATCCAAAAAAATTTATTTGCTTTGCGCATTGAATGAAATTATGTCAAGCATTCACATAACATAGGAGATCACTTTATTCTGAAATGATATGGTCTTGTACACTCGTAGGAGAATTATAATCAAGAGCTTACCAAACACTGAGGTATTCATTCACAATCATCAAACTAGAAAGTGCTCTAGAGAATGTTATCTGTTAGTTGAGCGCTTCAGACCCCCTACAGAATTCCGATGCAGGCAGCGACACACCTGCCCCTTTCATGGAAAATAATTAGAAGCACTTTACCATAAGAAATGTAAGGGGCATTTTGTTGGTTTAAGAATACATATTTTCTCCTGAAATATGCTCTATCTTATTTCCCGTTACCACTAAAAATATAGGAGTGCTACATATGGGTAATTTCCCTCCAGAAAAATATTATGAAGCCTGCATAACACATCATTTAGTTAATGAATTTAAGGAAAGATATGATCGTCTTCTATATCCATTCAGTATCAGTCAAATTGAAGAAAATAGTAAAGGTTTTGATTTCGGTTATACTTTCTCTTCTAAGTCTTTTTATATTCAATATAAACGCCCATTTTCTTTCGAGGTATTAGACTCAAAATGTAGTTGGCAAATTGATAAAACTCAACTAAGTGTTATAAATAGCCAATCCTACGCTTTACAAACGTATTATGCCCTTCCTGCTTTCATTAATACTAATCTTTGGTTTAGCGGAATCGATAATACTTATTTTATAGAATCCAATAGGCTCGCATTTTCTTTAAAACAAAATCAAAACAAGAAGGAAACTAAAACTAATATTGTTCACTCAAGTTTGAAATCATTGAGAATCTGGAGTGATTTCTCATCCAGATTTTCTAGCACACTTCAAAATACAATAGTTCAAGAGCAACAAGAATTTAACTTTCAAGAAATTATTAATTACGCAAAAAATTTAGATCAAAATACAAGAAATCAAACCTGGGTATACTTACTGGAGGTAAGATAATGAAATCAGAAAATGTTACAGTTTTAGGGTTTTACAAGACTAGAGGAGGAGGCTCTATCCAGCTCTTTATTGGACCCAACATGGAATTTGGTACGGAACATACTACACAAGTCCATGAAATGTATCATATGCATCTTACGAATATGACAACACTAGGTTCAATTATAAGTATTTTTGAATTAGAAAGAGTAATGTCTGAAGAATTAGATATGAAACAAAGTAATCGGATCAAGAAATTTATAGATATAATGAGTGAAAGGGCTCTGGAAGTTCATGAAGTTTACGCTAATAATATGGAGTTACTTTGGATCCGTGAGAATATCGGACCAGAATTTGAAAGAAAAGCTTATAATTCTAAGACTATGAAATACCAGAATTATTGTGACACCTTGAAAATTATTACTGAAGACAAAACAATGAACACTTTAGAGAAGCAACAACATATAGAACTAATATGTATGTATGCAATGAACATTGATTCATTATTAACAGAATTCATAGATTCGCTACGTAATGATAGACTTTCGCAATTCTTTAACAATGAACGACATCCTTCTCAACGCCTAAAAAAAGCGATAATTATGTATAACCAAGGCAAATTAGAAAGCTTGTCTGGACATTCAGCATATGATATTAACAAATTTGCAAAACAAATTCAGTTAGATGGCATACTGAAACATCTAGATTGGACTGAAGTTTTAAAGGAATATAACAAGGCCCACAAAGAAAGTGGTGAAATAAAAAATATTATTTCTCTTTATAATGATCGAATGGAAGAAAGCATTCAAGCATTTGACTTAAGTGCAATTAATGTGTTTAGGGATCCCTCATTTTCGGAACGTGATTCTGTGGGACTTTTTTCCATTAAGGAATGTGCAAATCTCGACGATGCCGAGAATAATTTTTATTTAATTGACCATATAGTCGACGATGGAAAATCAAAGTATATTAGTGAGGAATCTTCGAAGAAATCTACCATGAAACTGATCCAAAATAGACTATGTGTCGCTATACCTTTGAGAGAGTATGACCTGAACAACAACCAGCCTAGATATCTAGAATCAATTGGTAAGTTAGTTATTGTACTTTTTGAAGAATATCAAGAATGTGACAACTGGTTAACTTGCGAACTTTCAAAGGGAGAGGTTTATATTGGAGACCTTTATGATGAATCTGTAAATAACTTTTTCACAGTTTTGTTTTTTGCTCGACGTAATAACCCCGATACAATTTTTGTGTTCCCTACAATTAAAAGATTAGGGAAGAAGTTAATTGAAAAGAATAAATTAAGTGATAGAGTATTATATTCTAATCAAAAAGAATTCCTTAAAATTTTCTCTTATTTATCAAATGAGGCAAACATGCTGAAAGTTATTCATTGGTTTATGGTTTTTCTTACCAACACTAAAGGAGAGTTCTCATCACTCCAAGATTCTGCCATAAAATTATCTTTTGATTTCACTCGTACATTGATGAACACTGTCTTCCAAATAAAGCAAAAAAATTACTACCGCCAATTAGCTGCCCTGCCAACTTTATGGACAGAAGCCCAGCCCTTTTACGCTGTGATGGAGTTTAAGGGGAAGCATAACACGGGCGACATTATAACAGTAACAAAACAAGATTATCCACTTTTCTTTATTTCCAATCAGGATGCTGTTGAATATCTGAGATACAATCCTAGCTTAGATGACTTTCGAATCGTTGGTATTGATCGTCATTATTGGAATGAAATAAAACCTTTTTTACTTCGAGCCAAAAAAAGAATTTGTTTTTTTGTCTATCTCAAAAATAGACAGCGTGCTATTTCTGTTGCCGAGATTCTTAACGTTGATAAACTCATAAATCAGTAAGCAGTTATTTCAGTAAGTAAACATATTCACAGACACAAACTAAAAAGACCTTCCTAATAAAGGAGGGTCTTTTTCCTTTTCATATTGAGCTGAGAGGATTAATCCTATCCCGAAGATAAAGCCCGATTGTTATCTATGGATAGGGTTACACTTCTGATGTCGATAATAACAGTTCATATTTCAACCTTTGTAATTTTGTTTACAAGGTTTCTTACCTGTAGCTTTAATATACACACAAAATATATACATCTAGAGCCAACTCTCTTTTATGTGTTTTCTAATAATATTATGAGCTTTATAAGCTTTCTCCAGTTCATTGTTGAACAAAACATCTGTAATCCCATCTAGATCTGTGGGTTTTACTACATTGCCTTTACGTACTACTATAACGTCCTTTAGACCTTTTTTTGAAACCATAACGCCATATTCAAATATTACATTGTCACGAGTTTTTATTTTTTCTCCTCTTTTTGGATTACTAGTTATATCATCATCACTAAAAATAAATACTGCCTTGTCCATTTCGCTAGCCAATTCTAAAATTCTATTTCCAACATGGTCTCCTGGCTTAAATTCCTCATACCAAGGATATAGATCTATTTCATTCTCAAACTGCTCGTTTAGATAACCGAGAAGAAATCTAACATCTTCTTTTGATTCAGTTGAAGAGCCTATGAATAATTTTATTTTTTCTTTTTTTGGACCATTGAGATCAAGTGGGATTTCTAGATTACTTACGTTAATGTAAGCAATAAGTTGATTAGTTTTTATATCTTTCGTCGTAACGTTAGGTATTCTTTCAATGAATTCGTAATTAAATGTAAAGGACCCTGTAACTTCATTTAAGTAATAATCCTTGATTAACAATAATGAAACATCAGAAGTTGTATGATCATGAACATGTCCAATTGCATAGAAAGGCTTACTTTTTCTATCCAATAACTCTTTAACTTTTTTGTTATTGTAAAAAAAACCTTTTTTAATGTCACTAAATTCTCCTGTACCACTAATAGTCCAATCTCGGTACAGTCTATTTTCCTTACCATCTTTTGTTCTTTCTCTAGTTCCAAGTGTTAAAATCTCCATTTTTTCCTCCTCGACGCTACCATCTCAACTTCTATTAAGTAGACATTCTAATTCTCTTTGAACGCATTATTCTCCCTTTAAGTACTGTACATTACAGGCTGCCTGAGCAAGCTCCTTAGCATTCTTCTCCACCTCAAACCAAAGAGCATTTCGCCTTACCTTGATCTGGTTAGATATCTTCATTAACTCACTTGAGCCAGAATACAATTCTTGCTCTAACTTCTTTTTCAACGAGAAAATTTCTCTATCGACCTTTGCGATCTCTGATTGAGGTATCTCTTGATTCGGATTGAAGACAAAACTTTTCTCGATTTTGTTTTTCCAGTCCATTAATTTCCTAGTGTAGGTTGGTCCAAATCCTGGCACTTTAAGGATTGTATTAGAATTGATATCTAGTGCAGTCTCAATTCCAAATGACTCCAAAGTTGCCTTGCGACTTGAACCAATGCCTTCAATAGTTGCACTTTCTATCCTGTGTCGCTGTAAATACGATTGAAGTTGCATTCTATGACGTTCACTTTTCAATCGTTTTAATTTTTCAGCCTTAAGTTGTTCTAGCCCTTCGTAATCTTGCTTACATTTCTCAAGTTGAAATCTTTTTTGCGTAAACAACTCATCACTAGCTTCTCTAAGCCAGCGTTGAGATACCTGCTCCCAACGTTGCTGCGCTTCCCTCCTCTTTATCTCCCAAATTTGATTCAGTTGAGAGTATCCATCTGATCTATAGATTGCAGACGTAACAATAGCGACCACTAGTGCAATAACAAACCAAGCTTCTGGAATCAGCAAAAACATCGCAAATCCAATGACTGGAGGGATAGCAGAAAGTTTTTTTCGAACCTTAGATTTTTGGTATTTCTCAACGAGTTGTGGATCAGGATCTACGCTAACTGTGATCGGATTTGGCAAACGTTTTGCGGCGCCAGGCTCCGTAACTCCAGTTATTTGTTGCCATACTCGTTGTAAATTAAAAGCACTGATAAGTTGTGTGGCTGTAGCTATAGCTGCATGAAAAAGAACTACTCCTGTTTTTTGCTCTAGATCACACCATGGGCACCCTTTATTAACATCAGAGAATAGGTGTCCTTCCTTATGGTTACATTTTCGCAATTTCTTTTCCAGCAAATCCAGCTTTTTTATCCAATCTTCGGGCTTGGGTCTGGAATTTTCTCTGCCACTTTCTTTTGAAAAGGCCCTTTCGAACAAATCAGAAACTTCAAAAGGTATTGCCTCCATATGAACAGTTCCTGGCGGTGGTTGCATCATCATTAATGAAGCTGAATTACTATACGCAAATCTGTACTCTTTAATTGCCTTCTCTATGGGCATATCTCCTGAACCAAGATACCGCCCTGCAAAAGGATGCCTCCCCATAAATAATAGCAGGAATATAAATAGTGCTAGACCAAAATTGTCATGGTTTGGAGTTCTTGTAATATCCCTAAAGGATGATATGTTTTGTAGTTCTGGAGGCTGATACATTGGTATTCCAACTTCACATTTGAATAGCTTATTAGCTGTTCCAATCTGAAAACTGTCACAGTCCAACAATTTGACTGTAGCTTTATCTGTAACATAAAAATTCCCATGATTAATGTCACCAATAACATGTCCACTTTCATGCACCGAAGCAAAGGCACGCGCTAAATTTGCTGCTGTACGGACAAGGAAAGAATATGTCGCATCAGGGAACTCTTGCAACCTTGTTTTAGGCCCATATAGCTTATGAATCTCTTTTCCTGTCAACTTAGGCATAAGAAATCCTATTACATTACCACTAGCATTAAATAATATATCAGTAGGCCATGTAGTAAATGATGAGAGTGAGTCCTTTCTTAAATTCACCATTGTCTTTATTTTTTCTTGCTTATCGCTCGTTATCGACTGATGATATATTTTGGCAACGACACTATTGTTAGACTTAACAGAATAGACGCTTCCTTCTCCGCCCCTACCAAGTTCACTGTCCAAATACACAACATTACCTGTACTGTTGATTACGCTTGTTAAGACTTTCATAAGTCAATAATGTTCAAAATTCATAGTTTGTCTTCTTGTTGCTAAAATCAAGCTTTTATCATCATCGGTACGACTATTCACATTATCAGAATCCAGAAAAGCCCCAAGTGAATTAATATAATTGATAGATTCAGTTTCTTGTTGATCTCTAAGTGCTGAAAAAAATGGGCGGAAAAAAGGACTGTATGCACTTTGTGATTGATAATGAAGAGCCAATCTTTGAATACCATCTGAAAACAGAGCAATTTCAGAACAAATTCTACCTGATAACAAGCTGAATTGAAGCATTTCCCTAGCATTTGTTTGGGTTAAAAAAAATGTTGTATTCTCATACTCACCCTGCTGAGGCCAAAATTGCCAGTTATATTCATCTTCTTCCTCAGGACTATTTGTAACGATCGCCCCATCACCAATCTGGGCAAACACAGCACAGGAACGATCAATTACCACTGACAAGTATGTACAAGCAAATTCTCTTGTAGATAGTTCCTTGGCCTCAGCTCGTACTTTAATCTCATTCTGGAAGCGTATTATCCATTCTTCATAAAATTCTCGATTAAGATCGTGAATATAGTTACCTGTACTAACATATGAAGTGATTTCATCTACGAAGAGCGAGCACGCAAGTTCCGAACCAATTTCCGAATGCTTAGCGCTACCTGCACCATCAGATAATACTGCTATAAGAACTTCATTATCATTAGATGTCTGAATTAAATGGCATAATGAATAGTCTTGGCAAGGAATTCCACTCTTTTCATGTGAGGTACCTCGTACAGATGCATTTGCATATTTCCACACTTCAGATCACGCCCCACCCGTCAGGACTTGCTGGATTCTCAAGTTTAATCTGATCACCAGGAGTAGAATGGGAAACAGAGCTCAGGGAATTAGATAGCCATGAAAAAAGTTCTTTGAATCTAAGTCCTTTTAACTTTAATGGATCTCTCACAGAGATTTGTTTAAGTGTGTTCATATCAGCATCCTCCACACCAACAGCAAAAAACATAAATGATTTTGATTCTTCTCCATCCTTCACAAGTGACGCAGCTCGTTGCCAATTGTCCGTTGGAGTACCATCTGTAATTAAAAATATCCACGGTCTATAATAGGAAATACCGTTCTGGTTATACACTTCTTTACGTGACCTTAACATTTCTAGAGCATATTCAATTGCACTTCCCATAGGAGTATCGTTGTTAGCCACCAATGTTGGAGGATAAAACTCATCTGGTGTTTGAAAGTCAGATACATTCTGAACAGGTCCAAAGGTTACTATTGCTAATTCAACCCTTTTAGCTGCCATTGCATCAGAAGTAAGTTCTTCTTTTAAGATTGATAACCCATTATTTAGCTCAGTAATTGGACTTCCATTCATAGAATACGATGTATCAAGCAATAAGATACACGGACATCTTGGCTCTGGGTTTTCCGCAAATTCAGCGGCAAAAGGAATCTGATCAAAACTCACTATAATACACTCCTTATTGTATCCTTTAAATGTGTGCTAAGACTTTGAGCTAAATATCATTCTCATAATCCAACACCTCTGTTTGAAACAATTCGACTATATGCGACTTTTCCCCTCCATTAGTGGGAAGAAACTCCTCAATTATTGTCTAATTCTACTTTTAAGAGCTTTAAATTAGTACTACATTAAACAATGCATTCGTTAACTCTTCTTTGTATTAATGTTCTCAATGCCACTTACTTTTAAAAACTCTTTATTGAAATATTAATGAATCTTATTGAGTTAAAGAGTCCCTAATTTTCAGCAATCCTTTTTACAAGCCTACTCCCAACATCATCTGTCAGGTTTAGTCCCTGGACATTGAGTTGCATACCGTCCCAATCATTATTAGTAAGTATTGGAGCGCTATGTGTATCCAGCTTTAGAGCTTCTTTATTATCTAAACTGACGATTTCACATTCAGCTGCTCTTAGACTTCGGTTCCTTTGCCGTATGTAATACTCGTTGTAATGCGCTTTCCACTGATCAACCGATGATTCCCCAGGTATTCTTGGCCTTCTTTTTTCATCAAATATTATACAACTATCTTTATCAACAGCAGCTTCTGGCGATGCTTTACTCCCGCAAGAATTAAAAGCAAGATTGGGTGGATACGGTGTTAAGTTTGGATTTACAATATACCGACGAGGAGTGAATGCTAAAGATGCTTCCTCATGGGAATTATATACTTTTTTTATTCTTATAGCAGCAACCCCAAAATATGTAGGGGAATTACTTATGTTAGCTATACCTAGATCTTTTAGAATACTTTTGTCTATACGTGTTACATAAATGTAGATATCTCCTACATTAAAATTTTTGCGAGCTCTACAAAGTCCACTTATTAAAGGACGCCTCTCACTTGAGAAAGCAAATGGATCAAAAAAGGGATCAGTACAAGGAGATCGATCCACTAGCATATAAGGCACTCTCTCTACAAACTTTTTTGCATATGTGTACCATGTATTTCGAGTTACCCAGGATTCAAAAGTAAGTAACTTGTACATCTGTTACCATCTCCTTATAAAGATTATGACAAGAAGACTAACATTATCGATATTAATATGGTTTATGACGTTAGAATGTAATCATAATATAATTAGTACAGACATAATTAAAAGGAGCTATTATTATATGCTGCATCATCTTAAATACGGTACAACCGTTATTGAATATAGGCTTACACACAAACCTAATAAAAAGGACATTTCCATCATCGTGGACTTACTTGAAGGAGTCCAAGTTGTTGCGCCTGTTTCGGTTTCACAGCAGCGTCTTGATGAAATTATGTATCAGAAAGCACCCTGGATCTTAAAGAAGCAGTATGCCTTCCGTGAGATCGAAATTGAATCTACTCCTCTTGAATTTTTGAGCGGCGAGAAAATTCGTTACCTAGGGAGAGGATACAGACTCAAAGTAATAAAACAGAACACTGGTCAGCCTTCGCTCTCTTTTAAAAACGGAAGATTCATTGCATCCCTCCCTTCGTGCTATAACCAACAACAGCAAACCGAGGAATTGAAGCAACTCTGCATCAACTGGTACAAACTCCAGGGAACTTCTAAACTTCGAGAGAGAATTAAACATTACAGTAAGCTTACTGAACTCATGCCCACTTCTGTTACACTCAAAGATCAAGAAAAGAGATGGGGGAGTTGCACCAAGAATGGCGATCTTCTCATCAACTGGCGCATCATGATGGCTCCCCTTCGCATTGTCGATTATGTTGTTTTGCATGAAATGGTTCATTTAAAAATCCCTGACCACTCCGAAGCATTCTGGAGTTACCTCCGCTCTGTTATGCCAGATTACGAGGAACGGAAGGAATGGCTTAGAATTAATGGCCCTACGCTTATCCTGTAAATATCCTCATCAGGATGGAATCTGTCACCAGCCCTCTTCCGTTACTTTTTATAATGAATCCTTCCCAAGTCAACAAGTTGGACTGTCAGCGACTCCAACTTATCTTCTGGACACTTAAAGACACGAAGCTGCCGCTTTGTTTGTTTGCGCATTTCACGCTTAACATCATCTTTCTGTGTCCATTCAATAACAGCCAATTCCTGAATCTTCTCCGTAATAACCTCCGTCAGGACTTTGAGAGCCTCCTTGTCTTTTTCCTCAGGAAGCTGCTTCTCCAGCATCAGGAAGAACGGGTACTGCTCTTTAGCCAGTCCTAGACTCTCGCCCTGCTTGGCTGTGTTCCGCATGTCGTCGATAATGTCCTGCATTTTCTTCATCATCTCGAAAATGTCCATCTGCTTCTGTTTACGAGCATCAATGATCTTCTTCAGTCGTTCTCGAAGAGATGTATAGTAGACAGGATTCTCCTCAAGCTTAATACGGATTTCATGCTTAATTGCATGCTCCATTTCGGATGCCTTTGCCTCTCCCTGGAACTGATTTACATGACTCTCGAACTTACTAGACAGGATATCTATTGGATCATGAAGAATTTCGACATTCGAAGCGCTAAGATGATCAGCTATTAATTGCCTTACCTTCTCTCCCAAATCGCTAATATCCATGCCTTCCACTTTGTATCTCGACTTAGCAGCCTGTCTTACCTTTCCTAGAAACCCTAGATCATTGACGTAAGGTTGCGCAAGGGGGTTCGGCATCACCATGTCCATACTCTTAGCAAATTGTTTGAAAAGGTGATCAAATTCATTTCTTACATCCTCTGGCTGCAATATTTGTATGCAACTCTCCAGATCATCGCGTCGAATATAATCAAAGAAACGCATAGCGGCACGATGTCGAGTCTGTAGTCTTGGCAGTTCGCTTTCAATCGGCATAAGGGCACCCTGAATATCGTCCTTAGAGAAAATATCGAGCGCCTTTTCCAGAAAGCTAGAAACGCCGAAGTAATCGACAATCAAGCCGTAGTCCTTACCGTTATATGTTCGGTTTGTACGAGCAATCGCTTGCAGCAGATTATGCTCCTTGAGTGGCTTGTCCAAGTACATCACCTGCTCAATAGGTGCATCAAATCCTGTTAGCAGCTTGTCGCAAACAATTAGAAAGGCCAACTTATCTTCCTCCAGCGGCTTCTTGAACCGCTCAATTAGTACCTTCTCCTCATCCTTCGAGATGGCATACCTCTTCTTATGATCGTCATCATCATTTGTGGACGAATAAATCACTGCCGACTCCAGATCGCTCAGTTCGTCCATCTTTTCCTTATATGTTGCTGCTGCATCTCGTGAGACAGCCACAATCTGCGCCTTGAATCCGTTCGGTTGAATATGTTCCTCATAGTGCTTAATGAGATCAAGCACAATCTGTTCAATACGTTTCGGGCTGGCAATGATAGCTTCTTCGTTAACATACTTCTCCTGAATTCGCTCCCGCGTCTTGGCATCGTATTCACGGAATTTTCGGTCAAAAAGCTGATCCAGCGTTTCACCTTCCACATGCATATTGGTCATTCTCGCTTCGTAGAAGATCGGGACGGTCGCTCCATCGTCAACAGCCTGCTGGATAGTGTATTTGTCTATGTACGAGCCAAAGGTACGCGTCGTGCTTTTGTCTTCCTTGTCGATCGGCGTTCCTGTAAAACCGAGGTAACAAGCATTCGGCATAGCGGTACGCATGTTCATCGCCAGGCCTTTGTACTGCGAACGGTGCGATTCGTCGATCATGACAATAATGTTGGAAGCTGTAGATAGTTCAGGGAAATGCTCTTCTTCTTTATCAGTCTGGAACTTCTGTACCAACGTCATGATCGTCGCCCCTGGTCCCTGCAGCAGCAGTTTCTTCAGGTTCCTAACCCCGTCGGCTTGCTGAGGATTTGCGAACCCACACCGTCGGAACGTATTTGTGATCTGGTTGTCTAGATCCTTGCGATCTGTCACAATGACAATGGTTGGGTTACGCAGTTCTTCAATTCGCCTTAGCTTAACAGCCAGATACAGCATGGTCAGCGATTTCCCACTTCCCTGCGTATGCCAGACTACTCCACCGCGGTCTCTCGAATTTTTTGCCGAAAGAATGCGGTTGATCGCCTTACCTACAGCACGGAACTGCTGGTAACGAGCTAGTTTCTTGATGACTCTGCCACCCTCGGGTTCGAAGACGATAAAGTTCTGAATCAGGTCAAGCAGGTTGGTCTTGGACAACATACCCGCTACAAGAATATCCTGCGGTGTAGGTTTGTCCCCTACTTCTGGATTTGTCAGAGGATAAGGATCTTTCCATTCTCCATAGTGTTGTAACTGTGCCATGATGGTTCCCGCTTTGGCTCTATCGTTGCTGGTTGCAATCAGGATCTGGTTGTAGTGAAAAAGGTGCTCATAGTTCTTCTGGTATCGAAGGATTTGCTTGACTGCTTTGCCGATCTGCTCGTCGATAGAAACCATTGGACTTTTGCATTCAATCAGAACAAGCGGCAGGCCGTTGATGAAGAGGATCAGGTCAGGTCGAATCCCCTTCTCTTCTCCGCCCTTTACAGAGAACTGATCGACGACCAGAAACTCATTGTTATCTGGATTATTAAAGTCAATCAGTTTGATAGTTTGTCCCTTTTTGCCTTTACCAAGATCCTGCTGGACGGAGATGTAGTTAACGAGCATGTTATGGATCTTTTCGTTGGCTTCCATCAGGTTGACGGCATCGATGTGAGTGATAGAGCGGACGACCTTGCTCAGGTTGTTCTCAGATATCCATGGGTTCAGGCGAAGGATAGCATGTGATAATCGTTCGGTTAGAATGACCTCAAGTCCCGACTTGCGCTCCGCATCTAGGGAAGGACCATGCGCATAAGCATAGCCCATCTCCTGAAGTTGCTGGATCAGTCGGTTCTCGACCAGTTTCTTTTCGTTCCATTCTTTGTTGATACTCATATCAGCACCTCAGGTTGATAGACGTTGACGCGGACTTTTCCTGTAAGTAGAGATTGCATTAAGGATCTCTTTAAAGAATTTAGCTTTCCTACTTTTTGCTCTTCACTCTCCAACTTCTGATCAATAGAGAAAAGAATATCCGCAATCTGTTTTTGCTCAACAAGCGAGGGGAGAGCAATAGATAAGCTCAAAAAGGCCGCTTTTGTTATATTTTTCATACTTCCACTTGTACCTGTGGCTATATTACTGATACGCTCTCTCATAGTACTCCATGTTAATACGTAGCTTAACCATAGAGAAATAGCATATTCCGAGTTAATCTCAGCTTGCCAGAGTCTATCAGGCAAATACAAATCAGTATAATCTTTATCTACAAATGAACTTGCTCCTACTAATGCAGGAGTATTCATACGACTTATAATGATAGAATTTTTTTTAGGTGATGTTTTAGCCCTCACCACTTCAGTTGGTAATATCGCTTTATGCTCGCTCGGATTAAATGCTCTATTGGTTACAGCACTTGTTTTAAGGATGCCTTTCTCTCCTTCACATACTGAGCGATTTTCCGAATTCACACTTACACCAGCTTGCAGATTGTTTATAAGCTTACTTAGTGGAACGACACTCCAGTTTACAGGTGTTTTTCCAATCTCGGTATGCTTATATGCCGTATGCCCAATCCCCTTTGTCAGCAACTGCTGCATAAGCCCCTTCTTTACGATTTCCGTCTGCTTGATAATCACTTCTGTTTTTTCAATGGCTTCATCGATAGAAGAAAGGATTTCAGCGATTTTTTGTTGTTCTTTAAGAGGAGGAAGGTCAATATCAATGTCACGAATTAACTTTAAGTTTAAACCAGATCTTGTATCATTACCTGTTATATTTCGTATCTCTTCATATCTTGATTCAAGGTTATAAAAAACATACCTTGGAATTGCAAGTGAAGCGTTCGGCACTATCCCTGCTAAAGACTGATTGCAACATAGTTCTGATTCCAGTATTGCCACAGTACCTCTTGTTCTCCCTTGACCATTCATAGCTATCATCACTGTATCTTTAGGCAACATTCTTGTATTTGAATTTTGAAATCCCAGTTTACTTATACTTCCAGGAACTTTCTTAATTCTTTTCAAGTGTATATCTCCCGAAGCCATCCAAGGAATTGTTCCATTATTCCAATACGTAGGTATACTCTTATTGGGAGTCCCACCTGTATAAACTTCTGCTAAGTTGCCAATTTTTGTTTTTTTAAAATCTGCTACCTTTGTTCTTTCATGCATTGTAACCCAACTCCTTCAAAAAACCGTACATCCTGGCTTCAATTTCTTTGCGCTCTATTTCCAGCTGCTGCAAAGCTGCAATCGCCTCTTCTACCTCAATCTCTTCCTCGACTTCTGCAGAATCAATATAACGAGCGATGTTCAGGTTGTAATCGTTCTGTCGGACATCGTCCAGGCTGACTACACGAGCGTATTTCTCAACGTCCTGCCAAGTATCATAGGCGGATACAATCTTTTCAATATCTTGTTCTCTCAGCGTATTCTGATTCTTGCCTTCTTGGTAGCCCTGCGCGCCGTTAATGAACAAAACTTTGCCTTTTTTACGCTCTTCCTTATTACGGTTTAAGAGTACGATACAAGCAGGAATACTCGTTCCATAAAAGAGGTTGGATGGAAGGCCGATTACAGCTTCAACCAGTCCTTCTTCGCCATAGACACCTTCCAACAGACCTTCGCGAATCTTTCGTTCGGCCCCTCCGCGGAACAGGATGCCATGCGGCATCACAACGCCTGCTTTGCCGTTATAGTTAAGCGTCGAAGCCATGTGCTGCACAAAACCAAGATCTCCCTTATCCTTCGGTGGAATACCAAAACGGAATCGGCCGTAAGGATCAACTTCCGCTTCTTCGCGTCCCCAGTTACTCAGGGAGAACGGCGGATTCGCGATTACGCGATCATAGAGGATCAATTCGCCGTCTTCAACCAGCTTCGGCTCGCGGATTGTATCGCCTCTTTCGATGCGGTGATCGCTCAGTCCGTGCAGGAGCAGGTTCATTTTGCAGATTGCCCATGTATTTAGGTTGCGCTCTTGTCCATGCAGCGTCAGGTTGCGAGGATTGCCGCCTTTGGACTTAATATAATCGACGGACTGAATCAACATACCGCCTGAACCTGCTGTAGGGTCGCAAATCCGCATGCCTTCTTCAGGTTTGATCAGGTTGACGATCAGTTCAACGACTTTGCTTGGCGTGTAAAACTCTCCGCCTTTTTTACCTGCATCGTCAGCGAACTGTTTGATTAAGTACTCATAAGCGCGTCCCAACATATCAGGCTCGGTCAAGTTGTCGTTACGAAGGTTCAAAGTTCCGAAATGTTGAATTAGACGCAAGATCAGCTTGTCTGGCAGCTTCTCTCGATCATTGAAGTCAATGCTGGCCAATACGCCTTGAAGCTTCGAATTCTCTTCTTCCAGCTTCTCAAAAGCCACATTGATAGCAGCGCCCAAGTCGCTGGTAAGCGAAGACAGGTAAGCCCAGCGTGCACGTTCTGGCACAAAGAACTGGTGCTCGTCTCTGTCCGTCCAACCATATGACTCGCCTTCCTCTTTTTCGATCTTCTCAGCAACTTCGACGAATACGTCGTTCAGACGCTTGAGGAAAAGCATCCCAAAAATATAGTTTTTATAGTCAGAGGAATCAATACTTCCTCTTAGAATATTAGCAGATTCCCATAAATGGGATTCAAGTTGTTGCAAAGTAAGTGCGCTCATGCTGGCCTCCTAAATCCTTGTCTTGCTTAATTTCAAGTTGATATAAATATCTTAGCGTTGTCAATTCAACAAACATTGTCCTTTACATCATACTACAATCCCTTTGTCCTCATGTAGTTACAATTCCATATTACATAATTTTTCAGAATATAAATATAATTGAACTAAGGAATCTATTTAAAAAGATAGTCAGTCTGGCATCAACCATAGACTTAACAAAAAATAGAGTACCCTTTTAAGGGTACCCTGGATTTTAATCTCTACAGCTATACTTCAATTACTACATCGTTTTAAATCTGTCTACTTTCCAGCCATACTTTGTTTTCACCAGAGTTGCACTATAGGTTACAGTATACAGATCACCTTCTACATTCTCAGTAATAGATTGAGTCACCGTAGCTGATTGCTTATCGGATGAGAGTTTGAACGTTGCTTTTTTATTCGGGTTGAAAGCAGGCAGTAGCCAAGTGTAATCATCACTACCCAAATATTGAGGGGTCACTCGCCCCTCACTGTCAGACAACAACCCTTCTGCATTGACTCGATCCAAGAAGTTATAGGTAAAAAGTGGCTCTAGTTTCTTATTAAAATTATTAAGGGTTGTGGGAACTGACATCGACACCTGTCTTGTACGAGCATTTTGCAAAAGATTCAAAGCCGTTTTAGAAGTGATACTATCTACTTTTTTCCGTTTAGTATCCTCAATACCATCCTGACCATAGATGACCTTAATGTATTTTTTCTTGCTCACATCCCATTTATAAACCATCTTATCGTAAATACCATCTGCTTTGGAGAGAGAGCGTGTTTCTAAAGCATCATAATATTGCAAACCATAAATTTCATCACTTCCGTCTTTATCAGAGTCCTTAATGATGGCTTCTTCTCTCACCAATGACCCTGTACTATAAATCTTATTTAACTTTCCAGATTGAAGTAAAGTGACATCAACGGATACCCCACCATTCCCAGTACCATAGACTATAGCTAATGCATTTTTATAGGTTTTATTTTTAATTTTCTTAAGCCCTACAACGTTTTGTCCTTCTACACTCTTAGATGTTATTTTCTTTCCGTCTTTAGTGTAAATACCTATGTAACCAATAATCCAGTCCCCTTGAACTTTGCTTGTAGCTGTAATCACTATCTCTTCAGACTTATCATTATTGATATCATAGAACATTGGGCTTGAGACCGTTTTGATGTCTAATTGAAACTCTTTCGCAAAGCTTGCCTGAGCAGTATACGCTGATTGTATTTGAGCAGAGCCAGCAGAATAAACTGAGGACAATGAGGATATTCCCAGTACCAATATAGATGTAACCAATAATGCAGCAGTGATTTTTCTTATCATTTTGACATCTCCTTTTAGGTGCAGACCTATATAATATATAGATTTTAATTTCATTACACATTGTGTTCGCTAATTTGTTTTCAAAAGCTTATTAGAACAGCGTTTCGAGGTTGATATCATATATTGGGGTTTTCTATACAACAAGCGGACTAATACAGGGGGAGTTGTTGCATAATATGATCGTATACATGATAAATTCTCTATTACCAGGCTAAAAATCAACATTTTTCCAACCCTAGTTACTTATCATTATAAATCAGTGATTCATTTAGAATCGGCCACCCCCTCCTGCCATTGTCATCTATAACAATAGAAGTAAGCTGAATATACCAGCAGCAATGACAATCAATAATATAAAAATGATTAGACAGCCATACTTAAACGTGTCCTTCTTTGTGGTCGCAGAGAAAAATAACCCAATTATAAATATTAGACCAATCAATAATGCAATTATCATAGTAAAGTCCCCCTACAGCATATATTCCAATACTTCCTCCTCTCCTCTTACTCAAGCATTCTAATTTGTATTTTCTAATCAATCTAAAGACTAGTCCCTTTCATATATCTTATTTATATCACTTATAGTCCTTAAAAGGTATATTAAAATGTTTTATTGTCCTTATAATCCCTAGAACCATTCTTATCTTTTCGTTAACGTGGCTCTAGAGGTGATAATATGTCTGATTGGCTCATTGTAATCGGAGCCCGAATAAGAGCATCACGTATAAGTAAAGGGTTAAGCCAAGAACGTCTAGCAGAGATGTCCGAGCTTAACGCTTCTTATATTGGTAAGATTGAACGAGGAGAGAAGAACATTACAGTTCGAAGCCTAGAGAAAGTCACCACAGCATTGGACATGCCTATATCAGAATTATTTGAACACATTAAACCAATAGGTCATGAAAATATACCTGCTCCATACACATTAGCCAAGATCATAACACTGCTTCAAAATAGAACTGAAACAGATCAACAAAAGGCGCTCGAACTTCTTCAACTTGTCCTCAGTTGGAATGACTAGTTTTAATAAAGCAGTTTCTCTCAGCATGGGGAAACTGCTTTTGACATGAAAGGAGGTGAGAAAAACATAAACTTGCTTCTTAAAATTACTAAGATAGAAATTCAAAAACAAAAAGTTCAAATAACAATGAAGGAGTGTATTACATGGACAACCAAAAGGAGATTTTGTTCGTAAAAAAACACATTAGTAATGATAATATTCAATGGAATATAACTCTGTACAGACAGCCTATAAACTATTATGTACCTCCTTTCTTTAGTAAAAAATACGGGGTGCTTCATGGGTTCACACTCATTGAAACTTATGGGCTAATGATTAGACAAACAGTATATGGAAGTGAACTAGAGTTCTATGAATGGGACCTAGGCCCACTATCTTGCCAACAGTACGAAGTTAACTATCTAAGTAATCTTCTATGTCGTTCCCCTATACTGGATCGAAATCTGATTTACCGCACTGTAAAAGAGGAGACTTTGACTTGGTGCAACAATCATTGGAAAAGCCCCTTTGGGAAAGTTGCTGAGAAGACACTTCTTCGAAAGACACAAATAGAGCTCGAGGGACCGCCACCCCTACCAGTGAAAAATTCAGAGAAATATGTTTCACGGGCAACGAGGTTAACAACTGCCTACGGAGCTTTAAGAGGACTGAAAATTCCAGATAAATTAAATCCAAAAAATAAAGGCCATTCTTCTAATAACTAGAGGAATGGCCTTTTTGCTATACAGAGAAAATAGGATGAGTGAGAGTAGTCCATGAAAGGAGCGTGAATCTATTGAATGATAAGAAGGGTTTACCTGAGAATCTAACAATTACACTGCGACAACTTGTAATGAACTGACACATCCAGATGGCTGGGACAGTTCTCTACGTATACTTCAAACGATCTTGGAAACTCGATGATCAGCTTTCTGATTATTATGTCTCCCGATACTTTACTAAATACTTCCCCTCTCAAGTAGCTAAGCATCATCGTCAGTCTGAAAAGCAGATATAAAAAGAATCGCTCCGCAAAGCGATCCTAAAGGTTGATACTAATACGCTATTTGGATTTCCTAAAACATACAAGAAAGGCACTATACCTGATTCTTGAACGGAGGATTAATAAATCAATGGAACACAATGCACATCTGTACAGAACATTTATCGCTAGAACTTTGCGTGAGAATATAGAAAGTTATACCGTAAATCAGTTCATTGAAAGATTCTCAACACCACATGATCTGCTTGATACTACTCAGGAAGAATTGATGGAAATACAAGGTATAGGCAAAGTCAAAGCAAGTCAGATTATATCTGCAATTGAGATAGTCAAAATGCTTAACACTCCTAGACAGGCAAAGACTATAATTCGCTCTCCTAAAAACGCATATGAAGTATTACACAACGATCTTGCTCTAAAGAATAGGGAGTTTTTCGTTTGCTTGTTTCTTAACACTAAGAACTACTTGATTGCCAAAGAAATCATATCCATAGGCAGTCTTAACGCAGCCATAGTTCACCCTAGAGAATTGTTTCGCTCAGCTATAAAAAGGGCAAGCGCATCTGTTATTTGTGCTCACAATCACCCTAGTGGCGATCCTACACCATCCAATGAAGACATTATTCTTACCAAACGGCTGGTTGAAGTCGGAAATCTCATCGGTATACCCTTGCTCGACCATATGATCATAGGTGATGGTAGCTATGTATCATTAAAAGAGAGGGGCTACATGTAACTCATTTCCCAAGGTTAGCACAAATACAAAGAAGACTAGCTGCCAAATAGCTAATCCTCAGTATAATGCTTAAAACCTAAAAACCCTCTCATTCTAGTAACCCAAGCTTAACTTAGGATATCTCTAGATAGCTTATGGTTACCCAAGGTATCTCTTACTCTCCACGGTGCACTCCTATTGGCTACAGGTAGGTCTCTCTATCGTACTACGTTATCTTCATAGGATAGGTGCTTACTCTTACTACCGTTGTTCGCGCTGGGCGGGCCGCGCTTGGTGGCTCAACTATCTCTTGTAACCGTCTGGCTATGGAGCTCCTGATTTCTTTCTTGTGCTCTCTTGAACTCCTCATACATTGGGATAATCCCGAGTTGTTTCAAAGTACCTTTTGTAACTGGTTCTTTACTCGAAATTCTCTTCTGTATCCCTTTATGGATGATTGCCATGACTTGTCTTTCTAATTGTCTTATTTCAGCTGTTCCGTTGCCTAAGCTGTAGTAATTGAGCCAGCCACGGATAACCCCATTACATTCCTCTACTAGGCTTTCGGGGCTTTCTCCCATCCTTATCGGCGCGCTAACCAACTTCTCAATACCGTTGATAAGCTTCTGCTTAGCCTTACTGGATGGCTTTATTCCACCTCTATAAATGTGGTAGCCCAAGAATGCGACTCCCTCTGTGACCTTCAGGACATTCTTACCTACCTCATCTTTGTTCTTAGATTCCAATCCTAGGTTCATCTCAATGTAGGCCCTACACTTATTTGCCGCAATTTCGGCCTCCTGCTCGCTTTTAAACATAAGCAGGTAATCGTCCGCGTACCTTATCAACTTCCACCCTTGAGTTTCCGCGTACTCGTCTAACTCATGTAGGTATACATTTGCTAGTATTGGTCCTATGACGCTCCCTTGAGGTACCCCTTTACCTCTAACCTCTTCCCCTCCACATCCTGCTATCATGCGGTTTACCAATTCATTTATGTTTGCATCCTCAATTATATTAGCGAAGGTTCTTCTTAACTTCTTGTGAGGTATGGTGTCAAAGCATCGACTAATATCTCCTTTGACCACATACTGATAACCTGAATCAGCTAATTCTTTTACCCTTATTAAAGCCGTGTGCGCACTACGACTCGGGCGGAAACCATAGCTGCATTCTAGGAATATCTTTTCAAAGAGTGGTTCAATAACATTAAGGACTGCTTGCTGGGCAATACGATCGGTTACCGTGGGGATGTATATCAATCTTTTGCTTGTTAGATCCTTGGGTATCTCCACTGTTCTAAGGGGACTCGTGACATATTCCATTTTAATCAGCTGTTCCTGTATATCCTTTAGGTAAGTCTGTTCGTTTGCTTTATATTGTTTAATGTTCATTCCATCAGTGCCGTATGATCCCTTATTAGCAATCACCTTCTTAGAAGCAGCTTGCAGGTTATCCCATGAAGTAACTTGATCATACAAGTTCTTCTCGGAAGATTTGCGAGTCGGGGTGATTTGGCCACCCAGCCGCTTACCCTTTATTCGATTTCTTGCCATTCTATCCTCTCCTCTGTTACAAGGGGGTAGCAAGTAAATCGTTCTCTTATTCTGCTTCGAGCTCTGATTCTCGCGTTCCCTCCCTTGATAAGTCCGAATTGTTGTTCCGATCCCAGCTAAGCCGCCTCCTCCTTGTACTCATTAAGAAGAAGGTTATGCGTTTGAGTACATCTGGGTTATGAATGTATATTAAACTATCCCGCACAAAAAAAAGCAACTAGTTTGTTTTGTTTCTTTATAACAAAAACTTATACTTGCATTCGTTAACCATATAGCTTACCCTATATCTATATTGAAAGGGGACGTGCCTGTAATGAGTTTACCAAGATGGATCGAGACAGAAGAATTGCTTCATTTTATCAACACAAACAACACTCCTGGACAAAGAGAGGCATGGATCAGAAATGAATTTAATGCAATCTATCCTGGAGAGTACACCCCTCCCAAAGTGGCTGATCAGTGTAAAGTAATTACAGCACAAGGACTTAGAAAACTTGAGAACGAAGAGGGATCAAGACCTAGACATTCCACGCTCAAAGCACTCTCAGAGTTCTATAATATCCCCTTGGAGGTTTTTACCGAGCCAACACCTGAGCGTTTCTATCTCGGAAAACCAAAGTCCAAATTAAAGTCCTCAGATGTACGTGGGCCATTCTATAGGCTCAATTTATCAGCCACACTTGAGAAACCTAGCGGTGAGGTTGAAACGCAACCTCTTATATCTGACCTTACTTTAAGACACATGGATTTTGAACAACTGTGTGATATGATCAAAATGCTTGAGAGCTGGATAAAAAAAGGACTGGTTAAGCAGGGACAACTGGATGATGCCTATGACAAACTAATGAGGAATGAAGAGAATGATTGATCTTGCAAAGGGTATAGCACTATCTTCTGCACATATAGAGGAAGCAGTAACTTCAGTTGCGCCCGTTTTCATTTCAGAGGTGGATAGCAAAGTCGAATTTACTACTCGCTTCCCAAACATGATGATCACTCTTTGGTCTCTGATTGTACTCCTCCAAAAGTATCCTTCACAGAATCAGTTCTTGGATTACTACTTAAAAGTTCACAAAGATGTACTCCAGAACCTCCCTCAAAATGCGGTTAAAGCCAGAGTGTTACGCACCTATCCTTCTATAACCAGAGAGGTACACTTCTATAGTCTGGTAAGTGAGTCATGTCTGTTTAATCAAGTAGAGTATTCAATTCATGATGATGTAGCCCAAGGTGTTGATCTCCAAGTTTACCTTCGAGGAATTTGTTACAACATATCTTGTTTTGTACTCACCAAAAGATCCCTCCACTTTCGCGAGATCAAAAAAAGTAACCGTCACGTGAATATACCCAACTCAATAGAACTACCAATTGAACTATCATCGGGAAAATATAAAAATGGATGGGTGTTTTTTGACAAACCACATGTGGAATCCTTGTTTTGGAAAACAGTCGACTATGCATGGCTCCATTACGATCAGCATCCTTTAGATTTAATAGTTTAAGTCCCCCTTCCGTCCCCTGAGGGGACACACAAAGGGTTCTACCCTTTGCAATCCCAGCACTCGGCGTGAGCCGCCCCTTGGCATTTAGCCAAGGGCATGATACATGCGTTGGCTTAGTAAAAACGCCAATCCAGGCTAAAATGAATTCGCTATCGCTCAGCCTTGACTGCCTTACTATCAACTTAACGATCTCATATACCTGAATCCAATAGGATTCGGGCTTTTTGCTTTTCACAGTGAATATCGAGTGGTGAGAAGCGCTCAAAAAAGAAATGTGGATAGACTGCATTTACTTAATAGTGACTGACACAGAGGAAAGGAAATGATGGAAAATGAATGTAGTGACTTATCTTCGTGTATCATCTGAACAACAAGCAGAACGTGAACTATCCATCCCTGCTCAACGAGAAGCACTGCAATCATATGCGGATGAGCTTGGATGGTCTATCGTGAATGAATATATAGATGAAGCAAAATCTGCAAAGACAGATGGAAGACCAGATTTTCAACGGATGATTGCGGATGCTCAGAAAACAGATAAACACTTTGATGCAATTGTCGTCCACAAGTTTGATCGGTTCAGTCGCAATCGTGCTGACCATGCCATCTACAAAGCATTGCTGAAAAAGCACGGTGTTACCGTAGTATCTGCATCCGAGCCTGTTGATGCGGATACTCCACATGGTTTTCTGCTGGAGTCGATGCTGGAAGTAATCAGTGAGTTTTACAACGTTAACCTGCGTCACGAGACATTGAAGGGGATGCGGGAAAATGCATCTCAAGGATTTCATTGTGGTGGCAGAGTACCATTCGGTTATCGACGTGTTCAGACAGGCAGAAAAGTCACGTATGAGCTTGGCACGGATAAAGAGGTCAAACTAGTCCAGCAAATGTTCCAGATGGCGGCAGAAGGTCATGGAGGCAAGCGAATTGCCCGTGAATTGAATAATCAAAACATTATTAAGGGGAGAAGGTGGGCTCCATCCACAGTGCTTGCCATCCTCGACAATCCAGTGTATCTCGGCAAGCGTGTATGGAATAAGAAGTCGGATGCACATGGGAAACAGAATGATATTTCCGAGTGGATCGTCACAGAGAACGCACATCCAGCCATTGTTAATCAAGAGACTTGGGATGCCGCTCATGCATCGTTGATGGCAAGGAAAGTCACTAAAACAAAATAGTATGCAGTTTCATCACAGGTACTCCAAAACGGTGTACCTGTTTTTTTATGCCTAAAACAAGAAAAAGGAGCTGTCTTCAAATGAAAGTATCTATTTATGTCCGTGTGTCTTCAGATCGCCAAGTAGAGAAAGAGTTGTCCGTTCCAGCGCAGGTTAAAGCCATTCAGCAATATTGTCTGGAGAAAGGTTGGATCATCGTCAATGAGTTCATTGAGAAAGGAAAATCAGCAAAGACGGATGATCGTCCAGAGTTCCAGAAGATGATTGCATTAGCTAAACGTCCAAATCGACCGTTCGACGCGGTTGTTGTTCACAAGTTTGATCGGTTTTCTCGCAAACGAGATGACCACGTTATCTACAAAGCATTACTGAATCAATCTGGTGTGAAGGTCATCTCAGTCACGGAGCAGACAGAGGCAGAGACGCCGCAGGACATGTTGCTGGAAGGGATGCTGGAGGTCATTTCAGAGTTCTTCAATGCGAACTTAGCTACTGAGGTAAGAAAGGGTATGACGCAGAATGCGAAGCTAGGATACAACAATGGTGGCACGCCACCATATGGATATCGTACAGAACATATTGCTCTTGGAAATAGTAAAACCAAAGCAGTATGGGTACTCGGCCCACGTGAAGAGATAGATGTCGTAAAATGGATCTTCAACCAGTATGCTCATGAAGGAATTGGTTATACAAAGATAGCCTCTGAACTTAACCGCCGACAAATCCCCTCCCAGAAAGGCGGCACATGGGCATCCAGCACAATCAGAGCCATCATTTTTAACGAGGCTTATGTTGGTCGGCGTTGCTGGAACAAGCAAGATTATCAAACCAAAGGTAAAAAGTGGCGTGACCGTTCAGAGTGGATCATTACAGAAAATGCCCACCCTTCAATTATATCGGAAGATATATTTAACAAATGCCAAGAGAACGCAAAGAAAAGAAATACTGGCGGTGGAGAAACACATAAGCCTTTTGATAGCAAACTAGCCTCCCCTTTCTGGTTACGAGGGGTTATGGTATGCGAAAAGTGCGGTTCACGAATGGTAGGTAACTCCACATCAAGTAAAATGAAAGGTGGAAAAAAACAATACTATGTATGCGGCGGTTACCTTAGAAAAGGTAAGGACTTCTGTCCATATGCTGGATGGAATAAGGAACGGATAGAAGAGATTGTCTCTAATCGTTTACGCATCCATATAATGAGTCTGCTCATGGGGAATAATCTAGTCGAAGAAATGCGACAATTCTACACCGAGAGTAATCAGCAACATACTACTCAGAAAATAATTATGGAAAGCGAACTCGAATTTTTGAAAAAACGAATAGAGTTAATCGAAGATGACATCTCAATAGGAAAGGCAAAGCCTTATCATCAGGAAATGCTCGCAGAGATGCAAAACGAGTTGAGGGAGAAGTCAGAGTCTTACCTACGGCTAACATCTAACTGGTCCGAATTCCATGTGCCTAAGGAGTACGTTGCAGGTATCCGATATGATATTCATTCTTTCATTAGTCTACTAGATCAAGAAGTGCCCAATCCACAGTTATTGCATGCTTTAGCTAGTAAGTATATCTCGAAGCTTTACATCAACAGAGATACTAAAAAGATCTATTTGAGTCTCCAACTGACTATGAATGACAAGCTTATGTATGAAAAAACAATGGTGAGCGAATGGAAGTAAGTTCTGATTCATTGTGCCACCACACCTTAAATCAAACAAAATAATTCTGATGCCCTATAGTTACTGGTAAAACCCCAGTAATTGTAGGGTTTCTCAAACCACCATGTATAAGAACAAAGAAAAAAAGCACCCATCAAGGTGCTTCTTCTGATACTACTAATGGAGGCGAGGGGAGTCGAACCCCTGTCCGAAGATAACGACACATAAGCTTCTACGGGTGTAGTCACAGTTTTGATGTCACCCGAGTATCGCCCCGTAACCGGCTATACGTTGGGTCAGCCTGATTGTCTTCTTCAGCACACCCCAGGCGGAGATGTGACAGCGTATCCCACTACTTGTTAGCCCCTAGTCCTGTCACATGGGCGATGCAGGGTAGAAGCACGCACACAGTTTCTTAGGCTGCGAAAGCGTAGTTTGTTTGTTGTTTGCCGTTTAATAGGCTTTAGCGTTGATGAAGCGGACGCGTCCCCACTACCCGCTACCCATGCTCGAACTATCCCCGTCGAATCCATAAACGCCCCCTCATATAAGAAGGGCTCCAGGATTAATCCGTGAATACGGAGCAAAGGTGCTGCACATCTAATCCCTCCAAGGTGAAAAGATGCTTCTTTCATACTCGGCATTCCTGTCTGCTACATGAATAATCATATCACAGCCTGAATCACCGATATAGTGCAGATTGCTGGAAGGCAATCCAGTAAACTGAGCGCAGATGCAAGGTTATCCAATATCCGACTTGATCAGATCACTCAACCTGACACATCAAGCTCAATCGTCTACATATTATACCGCGTCAATCATCGGAAGTAAAGTTTGCCCAAACACACATTATGTCTTGTAATTATGTGCCGACACACCTTTATCCTGAAGATTAACATCCGGCAAACCGTGCACCACCTGTAACGCACATCATACAGATAATGCTAAGTCGATTTCGCCATTCACCAGAATTATCAAGCGAAAACACTATACATTCTTACCTGATCCTATTCTTCTTCATCCATTTCCAATCCAATTTGACACCCTTGGTGACATTAACTTACCCACCATCAAACCACTTTACGCAATAACCATCATAAAAAAACCCCACTCGCGTCAACCCATGGCAAGATGTGAGGACTCCTAGCGTTCATTACTCCATCCAACAGGTTAGCCGGCAGACTAATTGTAACCTGGCTCCCAGCACGCGGTGCCCTTCCTCATGACAAGGTAGTCAGCCACATGATGGGCACACCTTTTCGGTTCGCACGAAATGTGATTCTCTCTTAACGCGCAACCTTCTGCTTCTCGCGCAGCGCACGTTGAATATCACGTTGAGCATCCCGCTTCGCAGCAGATTCACGCTTGTCAAATTGCTTCTTACCTTTACCAAGTCCGAGCAACAGCTTTGCATACCCGTTACGCACATAGATTTTCAAAGGCACAATGCTGTATCCATCCTGCTTCGACAACCCCAGCAGCTTGTGAATCTGCGCCTTGTGCAGCAGCAGCTTGCGTGTACGCGTCGGATCGAGCGGATTGTGACGATTCCCTTGTTCAAAAGGGCTAATATGCATGTTGTGAATATGAATCTCCCCGTTGCGAATCGTAGCAAACGCATCCCCGATGTTCGCACGACCGTTGCGAATAGACTTGATCTCCGTACCGGTCAGTACCATGCCCGCTTCATACGTATCTTCAATGAAGTAGTCATGGGAAGCCTTTTTGTTCTGTGCAAGCACTTTATTTTGCCCGTCATTCTTGCCCATGTCCTCACTCCTTCTTTGTAAAATATACCCGTACCATGCTGTATTAAACCAGCATCCATGATGCACCATTATACCCTGTGCCAGACCTTAATTGTAGCAAGGACGGCTGTTAAAATCAAGAAAGAGGCGGTCTCTGCCGCCCCTCCTCAATACACGTTATAGGCTTCTCGCTTACTTCTTTTTCTTCCGTACAAACGCCGCTGTGGCATTTCCGGCTCCGCCTTTGTTTTTCTTGCGCTTGCGGCGTGGCGCTCCTTCTTCCTGCGTACCGCCTGGTGTGGCATTTTCACCGATAAAAATACCACTAGGCGATGTATTCTTACGTTTACCTCCGCCTTTGCCACCTTTACCGCTACCGCCCTTACCGGATTTGAAGCCGCCTTCGCCACGGCCGCTGCCGTTCAGGCCACTTCCTTGTCCGCCTGCAGAAGCACTGTCCTGGCCCATCGGTGCAGAGCTGTAGCCGCCTTTACCCGAGCCAAACCCAAAGCTAACCGCACCTTGCCCACGGCTGCTCGCACCACCATGTTCGCCTCCACGGCGCTCACCTTTCGGTTTACCACCCCGTTTGCCAGTAAAACCACCTGTCGTGGAGCCCGCGCTTGAACCTGAACCAGCATTCGCTCCTGCAGGAGCAGCGCCGCGGCCCGCACGAGCACCTTTGCCACCCTCGCTCGCCGATCGGCCACCGCGCTCGCGTTTGCCGCCGCCTGCACCCGCACCGGATTTACCGCCACGTCCTCCACCGAAGCCACCTTTGGCTCCGCCTCGTCCGCCGCCGCTTCCCGGGCGACCACCTTTACCGCCAGAGCGACCACCTCGTTCGAAGCCGCCTTCACGCTCTCTGCGAGGTTTCATATCGACCATCTCGAAATCAATCGTATACTCTTCCATGCTTACACGAGCCACGCGAATCTTCACTTCGTCACCGATACGGAACACCTTCGAGGTGCGCTCCCCAATGAGTGCCATGTGCTGATCATCAAAATGGTAATAGTCGTCGGTCAGAGCGCTGAGACGAATCAGACCTTCTACCGTGTTCTCCAGTTCGATGAACATACCGAAGCTCGTAACGCTGCTGATCATGCCTTCGAATTCTTCGCCGACCTTATCGAGCATGTACTCGGCTTTTTTCATTTTCTCCGTATCCCGCTCCGCTTCAACCGCCACACGTTCACGCTCCGACGACTGCTGTGCGATATCCGACATCCGGCTTGCCAGATATTCCTGACGATTCTCCGGCAGTGCTCCATTATTCTCGATGACTTCACGAATGACGCGGTGAATAACGAGATCGGGATAACGACGGATCGGTGATGTAAAGTGACTATAGAACTCTGCCGCCAGGCCAAAGTGACCTGACATTTCAGAGTCATACTTCGCCTGCTTCATCGAACGAAGCATCATCGTGCTAATGACCGTCTGCTCCTTCGTGCCGTTGATATCTTCCAAGAGCGATTGAAGCGCGCGTGGATGAACGGAATTGCCACGTCCTTTGACGTGATGTCCGAAATTCGCCGCAAAGGCGAGGAAATTTTGCAGCTTTTCCTGATCGGGGTCCTCATGCACACGATAGATGAACGGCACTTTGAGCCAGTGGAAATGCTCGGCAACCGTCTCATTCGCTGCAAGCATGAACTCCTCAATGATTTGCTCCGCAATCGAACGCTCCCGTTTCACAATATCAACCGGTTTGCAGTTCTCATCGACAATGATTTTGGACTCTTCAAAATCAAAGTCAACCGCCCCGCGGCGCATACGCATCGCACGCAGCTTCAGAGCAATTTCTTTCATCAGGTGGAAGTCATCCACGAGATCTTTATATCGTTCAAGCAACTCCGGCTCTTCGCCTTCAAGGATTTTACGCACATTCGAATACGTCATGCGTTCCTTGGTCTTGATCACACTGGTGAAAATATCATGTTTCACAACCTTCATCTGGTCGTTGAATTCCATCTCACAGGACAACGTCAGACGATCCACCTGCGGATTCAAGCTGCAAATCCCGTTGGACAGACGCTGTGGCAGCATCGGAATAACCCGGTCTACGAGGTACACACTGCATCCACGGTTATACGCTTCCTGATCCAGCTTGGAGTTTTCTCGCACGTAATAACCCACATCGGCAATGTGCACACCCAGACGGTAGTTGCCGTTCGGAAGCTTCTCCACATTAACTGCATCATCCAGGTCCTTCGCATCCTCGCCATCAATCGTCACGATGTTCAATCCGCGCAGATCGCGGCGTCCCTGCTGAACGATCTCTTCTTCCGTAATGGAATCGGGCGCTTTCTCCGCTTCTTCCATCACTTCATCCGGGAATGCCTCAGGCAGCTGATGTTTGCGTATGACCGATAAAATATCAATGCCTGGCTCATCCTTGTGACCCAGAATCTCGATAATCTCTCCTTCAGCCGCCGCGCGGCCTTCTGGATAGCTGACAATCTTGGCAACGACCTTCTGTCCATCTACAGCCCCTGCAAAATTCGTACGCGGGATAAAAATATCACGATTAATCCGTTTATCATCCGGAATAACAAATCCATATACTTCGTGGCTCTGAAAAACACCCACAACCTGTGTAATCGCACGATTCACGATGCGTACAATTTCACCCTCCAGCCGTCCGCCAGACGGGCCTTGGGACGTCACTTTAACAAGCACAGTGTCCCCATTCATTGCACTTTTCATATCATTGGCATGGATGTAGACATCCGGATGCTCCCGGTCTTCGGGGATCAAAAAGGCAAAACCCTTCGCATGCGCTTGCAAGCGCCCACGCACCAGATTCATACGTTCGGGCATACCATAGCGATTATTGCTCGTCAGCAAAATTTGGCCGGATTCCTCCAGCGTGTTCAGCATAATCAAAAAGGCTCTGAAATCCGCAGCATCCTCAATCTGAAAGTGCTGTTCCAGCTCCTGATAAGTCATCGGTTTATAAGCGGTCTCCCGCATGAAGTCAAGTAATTGTTGTTCGGTTATCATTAGTTTTCACCTCGGGAAACGTAAGAGTGTAGTCTGATCTCTTCTCTTTATGTATCGGAATTCGCGCCGTAATCATACAGGTGCCATAGGACAAATGTTAAAACCTGCGGCCTCACTATCTCATACCCTAGTATACACGAATTCAATCCAGCCCATCCGTACCGCACCAAAAAACTACAGGGTCCACTGCACCCGCTCGGCAGTAATGAATTTCTTCACACAGTTTATGCAGCCAGCAGACTGCCCGATCTGAACTTCATCAGCATTTTTATAAAAAAAAGCACAACTGAGTATATACATTAGGAATATTCAGCACTGGCAAGAGCATGCCCTGCTATTTTCGGGGATACGTCGCAGCAAAAGGGGAATCGTACAGAAGCAAAAAGTTCAAACTTTCCTTCATTTTTTATTTAACAGTTGGAAAACTTTGGTTCAATAAATTTCTATTAAAAAACCTCCGTTTCAGCACGAAACGAAGGTTTTTATCCGTTAAGCCATGGGGCTTCAGCTATTTAATTCAATTCGGGAATCCAGATAACTTGAGGTTACTTGGAAACCACCGTAACAATAATAGCCAAGATCATAAATCCTGCACCAAGTACCACCGTTGCACGTTGCAAGAAAAGATCCAGTCCGCGCGCTTTCGTTTTACCGAAAAGATGTTCCGCACCACCGGAGATGGCACCCGCCAAACCAGCGCTTTTTCCGTGCTGCAGCAATACTACAGTGATTAGACCGATCGAGAAAACAACGAGCAGCAATTTCAAAGCAATATCCATTCTTTCCACCTCCTACCCATGTGGGCATAACATCTCACCATAAAAACAGTTACTATAATTGTAGCATAGCAACGGGTTTGATACAAGTAGTACACGGCAGACGTTTTCCCGGATATTTAACTCTGCCTTTCCAAAGAAAAAGACAAGCCGGTCACCCGGCTTGCCTAAAAAGCTGTGAATACAGCTTATTTTTTAAGGTTGTAGAAGCCTTTAAGACCGATGTATTGAGCGCGTGTATCCAGTTGATCCTCGATGCGGAGCAATTGGTTGTACTTCGCGATACGGTCTGTACGGGAAGGAGCACCTGTTTTGATCTGTCCAGCGTTTGTTGCAACCGCGATGTCTGCGATTGTGCTATCTTCGGACTCACCGGAACGGTGGGAGATAACAGCTGTGTATCCTGCACGTTTAGCCATTTCGATTGCATCGAAAGTTTCAGTCAGCGTACCGATTTGGTTAACTTTGATCAGGATGGAGTTACCGATACCTTTTTCAATACCTTGGGACAGACGCTCTGTGTTTGTTACGAACAAGTCATCACCAACGAGTTGAACTTTGTCTCCCAATTTCTCAGTGAGCAATTTCCAACCTTCCCAGTCGTCTTCGGACATACCGTCTTCGATTGTGATGATCGGGTACTTCTCAACCCATGAAGCCAACAGGTCAACATACTCAGCGGAAGTGTAAGATTTGCCTTCGCCAGCGAGTGTGTATTTACCATCTTTGTAGAACTCAGTAGAAGCAACGTCCATACCCAGGAATACGTCAACGCCTGGTTTGTAACCTGCTTTTTCGATTGCTTCGATGATTGTAGTGATCGCTTCTTCATTGGAACCCAGGTTTGGAGCGAAACCACCTTCGTCACCTACAGCTGTGTTCAAGCCTTTGGAGCTCAGTACGGATTTCAGGTTGTGGAAGATCTCTGCGCCAACGCGAAGAGCTTCTTTGAATGTTGGTGCGCCAACTGGCAGTACCATGAACTCTTGTACGTCGATGTTGTTGTCCGCGTGCTCACCACCGTTGATGATGTTCATCATTGGAACTGGCAGAGTTTTCGCGTTGAATCCGCCCAGGTAAACATACAGTGGAACTTCCAAAGCGTCAGCAGCTGCGCGAGCTACTGCCATGGATACAGCCAGAATTGCGTTTGCACCCAATTTACCTTTGTTTGGTGTACCGTCCAGAGCGATCATCATTTTGTCGATGCCCAGTTGATCCAAAGCGTCCATACCGATAACTTCTGGAGCGATAACTTCATTTACGTTTTTAACAGCTTGCAGTACGCCTTTACCGAGGTAACGGGATTTGTCACCATCGCGAAGCTCAACCGCTTCGTGGGCACCAGTAGATGCACCAGATGGAACGATTGCGCGTCCGAGTGCGCCGGACTCCAGATATACTTCAACTTCAACTGTAGGGTTACCGCGGGAGTCAAGGACTTCGCGTGCGTACACGTCAGTAATAATAGTCATGAGTGATAGTCTCCTTTAATTTTAAGTTTATTTAAAATCAGGACCACTTGTGTTTCCCCATATCCACTTCGTCAGCAGAATCGTCCTCCGATCGCTGTTATCCCCGGATTCCTTTGAACTTATTTTCATAAGCTGGAATCCTGTGATAAAGGCGAACGCTAACGCTTCTTCAGACCATTTCTGCTGCCTTCGTTTCGAGGTAAACGCCAAACTTCCCGATTTCATATATAGTGGCTGTGCAACTTATTTGCGGGAAGCAATAACGGATGTACCTGTCATTTCTTCCGGCTTAGGCAATTGCATCAGGTCAAGAATGGTTGGAGCGATGTCGGCCAGAATTCCGCCTTCACGCAGCGTTACGTTCGGATCTGTAACGATAAATGGAACCGGGTTTGTTGTATGAGCTGTGAACGGACGTCCTTGCTCATCAAACACCATATCCGCGTTACCGTGATCCGCAGTAATCAGTACCACGCCGCCTTTGGCAAGAACTGCGTCTACGACACGGCCCATGCACTCATCTGTAACTTCAACCGCTTTGATCGTTGGCTCCAGCATTCCGGAGTGTCCAACCATGTCAGGGTTAGCAAAGTTCAGGATGATTGCGTCGTGTTTATCTGCTTCGATCTCACGAACCGCTGCATCCGCAACTTCATAAGCACTCATCTCTGGCTGCAAATCATAGGTTGCAACCTTAGGCGAGTTGATCAGCACGCGAGTTTCGCCCGGAAGCTCTACGTCACGGCCGCCGCTGAAGAAGAAGGTTACGTGCGGGTATTTCTCGGTTTCTGCAATGCGCAGTTGTTTTTTGTTGTTCTGTACCAGCACTTCGCCCAGGGTATTGTCGAGGTTCTTCGGCTCATAAGCCACATAACCCTCAACTGTCTCACTGAACAGCGTCAAGCACACAAAGTGCAGGCCCACAGGGAACTTCGGTCCACGGTCAAAACCGCGGAAATCGGAGTTGGTGAACACTTGTGACAACTGGATTGCACGGTCAGGACGGAAGTTAAGGAATACAACGGAATCGCCGCTTTCCACCAAACCTACCGGCTCACCATCCGCTTTAACGATAACCGTTGGTTCAACGAACTCGTCAAATACGGATTTCTCATATGATTCTTCAACCGCTTTGAGCGGATCAGTGTATTTCGGTCCATCGCCATAAACGATGGCGCGGTAAGATTTCTCTACACGCTCCCAGCGTTTGTCACGGTCCATTGCATAATAGCGACCTTGGACTGTAGCGATTTTCCCTACACCAACCTCATCAATTTTAGCGATCAGCTTCTGCATGAAGTCTTTACCGCTGTCCGGCATAACATCGCGGCCATCCAGGAAGGCATGAATATATACTTCGTTCATTTCTTCTTTTTTAGCCAGATCCAGCATAGCGAACAGGTGGTCGATGTGGCTATGTACGCCACCATCGGACAACAAGCCGTAGAGATGAAGCTTTTTACCGTTCTGCTTCGCTTCGCGCACCGCTTTGACAAGTGTTTCATTGTCATAAAACTCGCCGTCACGAATGGATTTGGAGATACGGGTCAAATCCTGATATACGATCCGGCCGGCACCAATGTTCAGGTGACCTACCTCGGAATTCCCCATCTGGCCTTCTGGCAAACCTACAGCTTCACCGCAAGCAGTCAGTGTTGTATGTGGGAACTGGCTCATGAAACGGTCATAGTTCGGTTTTTTGGCTTGCGCTACCGCATTGCCTTCCACCGTGTTCCGCAGACCGAAGCCGTCCATAATGATCAGTGCTACAGGTTTTGGAGCTGTCATCTTACTTCGCCCCCTCAACAAGTGCGATGAACGAAGCCGGTTGCAAGCTGGCACCGCCAACAAGTGCGCCGTCGATGTCGCTTTGTCCGAGGTATTCTGTTACGTTTTCCGGTTTCACGCTGCCGCCGTATTGAATACGAACTGCATTTGCAACCTTCTCGTTGTACAGATCCTTCACCAGCGTGCGGATGTAAGCAATAACTTCATTCGCATCCTGGGATGTGGAGGATTTGCCTGTACCAATCGCCCAGATTGGCTCATAAGCGATAACCACTTGTGCTGCTTGCTCAGCAGTCAAGCCTGCCAGAGCTGCTTCAGTTTGTACTTTGCATACGTCTTTTGTTTGGTTCGCTTCACGCTCTTCAAGCGTTTCACCAAGACAGAAGATTGGAGTCAATCCATGACGGAATGCTGCATGCAGCTTTTTATTGACAGTCTCATCGGTTTCCGCAAAATATTGACGGCGCTCCGAGTGACCGATAATCACGTAATCTACACCCAGTTCTTTCAGCATAACACCGCTGATTTCACCAGTGAATGCACCGTTGTCTTCGAAGTGAAGATTTTGTGCTCCGATTTTGATGCTAGTGCCTTTCACAGCCTCTACCAGGGATGGCAGATTTGTAAAAGGTGCGCAGATTACCGTTTCCACGCCTTCGACTTCCGCTTTTCCTTTAACTTCCTGAATGAAGTCATTGGATTCGGAAACCGTTTTGAACATTTTCCAGTTACCCGCGATAATTGGTGTTCTCATTGGTTTCAACTCCTTCATGCTATAGCTTAAAGCTTACTTGTCGTTCAATGCAACTACGCCTGGAAGCTGTTTGCCTTCCATGAACTCGAGCGATGCACCGCCACCTGTGGAGATGTGGTCCATTTTGTCAGCCAGTTTGAACTTCTCAGCTGCTGCTGCAGAGTCGCCACCGCCGATGACTGTGTAAGCAGATGTTGTAGCACAAGCTTCTGCTACTGCACGAGTACCATGGGAGAAAGGTTCGATTTCGAATACGCCCATTGGTCCGTTCCATACAACGAGTTTGGAGTTTTTAACAACGTCAGCATAGATCTCACGTGTTTTTGGACCGATGTCGATGCCTTCCCAATCTGCAGGAATGTCGCCAACTTCAACAATTTTAGTGTTTGCATCCGCACTGAAATCGTCAGAAATTACGATATCCACTGGCAGGTAGAAGTTTTTGCCCAGTTTTTTGGCTTTTTCGATGAAGCCCAGAGCAACATCCAGTTTGGACTCATCCAGCAGGGATTGACCTACTTCATAACCTTGAGCCTTCATGAATGTATAGGACAGACCGCCACCGATGATTACGTTGTCTGCAATGTTCAGCAGGTTGTCGATCACATCGATTTTGTCTTTAACTTTGGAACCACCGATGATCGCTGTGAAAGGACGCTCAGGGTTGGACAATGCTTTACCCAACACGTCCAGCTCTTTCTCCATCAACAAACCGGATACTGCCGGCAGCAAGTGAGCGATTCCTTCTGTTGAAGCATGTGCTCTGTGAGCCGCACCAAATGCATCGTTAACGAATACGTCAGCCAGCTCAGCAAATTGTTTAGCCAGTTCCGGATCGTTTTTCTCTTCACCTGCGTGGAAACGAACGTTCTCAAGCAACAATACGTCGCCATCGTTCATTGCCACGATTTGAGCTTTAACCGCTTCGCCAACGGAATCATCCGCTTTAACAACCGTTTTGCCGAGCAATTCGGACAAACGCTCTGCAGCTGGAGTCAAACGCATAGATTCAACAACTTCGCCTTTTGGACGACCCATGTGGCTTGCCAGGATGACTTTAGCACCTTTTTCGATCAGGTAGTTAATCGTTGGCAGTGTTGCACGAATACGTTTGTCATCTGTAATTTTACCATCTTCGAGCGGCACATTGAAATCTACGCGCACGAATGCCCGTTTTCCATTCAATTCGATATCACGTACACTTTTTTTGTTCATCTCTATTTCCTCCGCACCCATGTATTTGGTGGACTTTCAAGGCTCTCATCCCTTGTCAGCCCTGGTGTTCATGAGAAATTTGCAAAAGTTTCATATATAAAGAGCGGAAACAATGGCAATCTGTTTCCGCTCTATGTTATTTCAAGTTATTACTTGATCATTTTTGCAAAGTGCTCCAATGTGCGAACCAGTTGAGCTGTGTAGGACATTTCGTTGTCATACCAAGCTACAGTTTTAACCAGTTGTTGGTCGCCCACTGTCAGAACTTTAGTTTGAGTCGCATCGAACAGGGAACCGTAAGTGATACCTACGATGTCGGAAGATACGATTTCGTCTTCAGTGTATCCGAAAGTTTGTGGATCGGAAGCTTCTTTCATAGCCGCGTTAACTTCGTCAGCTGTTACTTTTTTACCAAGAACAGTTACCAGCTCAGTCAGGGAACCTGTTGGTGTTGGTACGCGTTGAGCTGCACCATCCAATTTGCCTTGCAGTTCAGGGATAACCAGACCGATTGCTTTAGCAGCACCAGTTGTGTTAGGGATGATGTTTTCAGCTGCTGCGCGAGCACGACGGAAGTCACCTTTAGGGTGTGGAGCATCCAAAGTGTTTTGGTCGCCAGTGTAAGCGTGAATTGTAGTCATCAAACCTTGAACGATTCCGAATTTGTCTTGCAGTGTTTTTGCCATAGGAGCCAGGCAGTTTGTTGTGCAAGATGCGCCGGAGATTACAGTTTCAGTTCCATCAAGGATGTCATGGTTTACGTTGTAAACGATGGTTTTCATGTCGCCAGTAGCTGGTGCGGAGATAACGACTTTCTTAGCTCCACCTTTCAAGTGTTTCTCAGCAGCTTCTTTTGTTGTGAAGAAACCAGTACATTCCAGAACGATATCTACACCCAGGTCTCCCCAAGGCAGTTCTTCAGGGTTGCGGTTAGCGAGTACTTTAACTTCTTTGCCGTTCACTTTGAAGAAGCCGTCGTGTACTTCAACATCGCCGTCAAAGCGACCTTGAGTTGTATCATATTTGAGCAAATGAGCCAGCATTTTAGCGTCAGTCAAGTCGTTGATTGCTACTACTTCAATGCCCTCTACATTTTGAATACGGCGGAATGCCAAGCGACCGATACGTCCAAAACCGTTAATACCTACTTTAATCATGAGTAAGTTCCTCCCAAGTTTTGATTGATTTTTATGAAACTTATATATTCAAGACAGACGGTGAAGTCCGTCAAGACAACAAGAGTTGTGTTGAAAATAAAACCATTTCAGCTCTGAAAATGGAATCATTCCATTTCCGCGACAATGATTTTGGCCGCAGCCTCATCAATAATCAGAATATCCTCCTGCCCGAACCGCAGTACGGAATGAATGGCAGCTGCCTTGCTTGTGCCACCCGCAATGCCGATCACCACATCGGTGCGTTCGATATCCTGAAGCCGCATCCCCAGTGTAAGCATGGTATGTACCACCTCACCCTGATCGTTGAAATAATACCCGAAAGACTCCGATACAGCGCCCTGCTCCTGAAGTTCGTCAATAATCTCCGGGGCAAGCTTGCGTCTCTTCGCCATTTCTACCGCATCACCGATGCCGTGAATAACGATGCGTGATTGCCTGATCAGCTGCAAAATCTCCTGAACACTCGGGTCCTGAAGCAGTGATTCATAGGCATGGTCACTAAGCAAATCCGGTACATGCAGAAGTTTGTACTGAGCTCCTGCCCGCTTTGCCATCGTGGATGCAATCGTATTTGCTTGAATTTCAAGACTTTCTCCCAGTCCGCCACGGGCTGGTACAAACCAGACACCCTTGAGCGAAGTGGGTGGTGTGAGCTGTTCTGCAACTTCGGCCGTTGTTGATCCGCCTGTGACGGCTACAACGTCGTTGTCATTCATAACGCTGCCGAGAGCCTTCGCTCCGGCCCTTCCCAGTTCTCTCTTGGCAAAAGGAGATACGTCCGAATCGCCAGGAACTACGACTACCTTTTGCAGGCCGTAGGCTTGCTTGATTCGCTCTTCCAGCTCGGATAATCCGAACAGCTCTTTTGCGACAGGCTCCAACTGCTGCAGCAACTCATAACCCGCCTCACTGATCTTCATGCCGGCACTGTCAATTTCGATAAGTCCCTGAGCCTTTAACAGATCGGTCTCAGCTCTCAGAACCCGCTCGGTCATCTGCATGGAATTGGCTAACGTTCTCCGTCCGATCACATCCGATAACATGATCTGCTGCAGAATCGTATAGCGCTTCTTCAAGACATCCATGAGATCGGGCAGAAGCTGCTTTTGCACTTCTAAAATCGTTCGCATGCTTTCCACTCCCGCAAGCTTCTCGCTCCAAGCTTCTTTCATGGCCCTAAAATGTCCCGGGTTAACTTTTTAAGTCCCACGTTTATTCTACCTAAAACTGACGCGATATGCAAGTGTTTCGATGGCTTATTTCGATACGTTTGCGGGCTTCTGTACGCGCCTATTTTCACAATCTCCGCACTTTCGTTATGGACACAATGAGCTACCTCGAAGCTTCACATTGAATATGAGATGGTTTCACACCATACGATGAGATGCTTCGTACTACATATAGAAGAAAGGCGTCATTAACGTCTATATGTGGCGCACTTTACTTTCTGGCAGGCATGTCCAAAGCTTCTTATAGCATGTACTCAACCAGACTTTATCCATTCTTCTTTATCATGATCATTTCGCAATCAATTCAAACCACCTGCCGAATAAGTGAAACCATTGCCCTGCAAAGCAATGGCTTGCATTTCCCTACTCCATAGGCTATAATCATTATTGCTGTCACATAATTTGCGCCCGTGGTCCAATGGATATGACGTAGGCCTCCGAAGCCTGAGATCCAAGTTCGATTCTTGGCGGGCGCGCCACTTATTTTACAACAGCTCATAATGCATTTAACCAACGAAACCGGAAAGGTTTCTTTTTTTTCAAAGTTAGTTTGACTTTCTTTGACTTTTTGTTTGAGATTGTTTATGATGTGGTTAATACGGTAACAGTTTAAATATAAACACCAATTTAACATTTACATTTCCGAGGAGGTTTTTCACGTGAGTTATATTCCAATGGTCGTTGAGCAGAGCAACCGGGGTGAGCGCGCCTATGATATTTATTCCAGATTGCTGAAGGATCGTATTATTTTCCTTGGCAGCGACGTGAATGACGTTGTGGCTAATGCCATCATGGCACAGATGTTGTTCCTGGCAGCGGAAGATCCGGAGAAAGACATTCACTTATACATCAACAGCCCGGGCGGATCGATCACCGCGGGTATGGCCATCTACGATACAATGCAATTCATCAAACCGGATGTATCTACCATCTGTGTAGGTATGGCGGCTTCTATGGGTGCATTCCTGCTGAACGCAGGGGCTAAAGGCAAACGTTTTGCGCTGCCGAACAGCGAAATCATGATTCACCAGCCGCTGGGTGGTGCACAAGGTCAAGCATCGGACATCGAGATTCGCGCACGCCGCATCTTGAAAATGCGTGATACGTTGAACCGCATCATCTCCGAGCGTACAGGCCAACCACTGGAACGCATCGAAAAAGATACAGATCGTGATTACTTCATGAGTGCTGCTGAAGCAGCCGATTACGGTATCATCGATAAAGTAATTCAAAACGTAGGCTCCCAAGGCATCTAAGCTGCAGCCTGGAGGCATGCCGTTCCATACACAGGGCGGATTCACCGATATATAGGTGAATCCGCCCTGTGCCATATTGATATGAACAGGCAATACCACCACCCGTTAACAGGGTGCATTGCCTGACAAAGAGAAAACCCTCGTCACTTGAAACATGACGAGGGTTTTCTCTTTACCTTTTTCAAAAAGTATAAATGAATAAGGGCTCTTGATGTGGAGATGCGAATATACGTTTGTTCGAAATGCCCGGTTATTTTTCGGATGTTACGTTGCCGAACGGTGCAGCACCTTTAGGCAGAATTTCTTTATAAGAGAATGTCATTTCCGGGAAGCCTTCCGCGTAAGCTGTGTACTCATACAGTTGGAAGAACACCACGACACCCGTTGGAGTTACATAGAAGTCCTGGTCTTTATTCAAGCCTTTGTATCCGTCTAAATATCCACCACTTGCTTTTAATTGCTCACCAACCTTTTTGCTGATCGTTTCACGCATGGATTTGCTGTTTTGCAGTACATCATCCAGTGTCAGCTCTTTACCTGTATCCAGGGCAAACGTGTGTCCTGCACGATATGTCATGCCGTGTGCTCCTGCATAGTCCTCATAATGTTGGGTGATCAGACCCAGTACGCCATTTTCGTTGTATGTCACCACATACGAGGTTTCAAAGGCATATGGACGTTTGGCGGTTGCTCCACCAAATTCAGACGTTTGTTTTTTGAAAGCAGCAGCGGCCTTGTCCACTTCATCTTTGAGCACTTTGTTGATCGCCGCTTCAGCCTCTTTGCTGGCAAGTCCGCTCACCTGAGGATACTGTACATCTACCTCGGCATTTTTAACCGTCATATTTACTTTCGTCGATTTCACCTTCACGTTGTTTTGCTTCACTTTGTTCAGGGTCAATGTTTTCGTTTTGGCATCCCAACTGCCCTGCACACCCAAATAATCTCTCATGGCAGAGAACGGAATGTACAATCGGCCCTGAATTAATTTTGCTTCCACCTGAGGGTAATAACCGTTAATGTACACGTTCGGCTGTCCATCCATCAGACTAACGGTCATCGCGTTGTTAGCTGCGGTTACCGTGTATGACTTCGTTTTGGCATCATATTTGAGTGTACCACCTGCTACATCTTTGACCGCTGTCAGTGACACCCAGGTCGAACCACCTTGAAGCAATCCTTTTTGCGCGAGCGTTTTGCCACCTGATTTTAAGGTCACCTCAGCTGGTGCAGTTACTTTGGAAGTTACCGAAGCAGCTTGAACAGATTGATCCACCCACGCTGTGCTGCCTCCCATAATTACCCCTGCTGCCAATAATGCACTCGTCCACTTTTTCCATGTATTCATCTATAAAACTCCTCTCTTTTATTCACCATCAGTTTTATTGCGTATATCAGCCACAATTGTAATTGCATATGTCATACGCTCAACTCTTACTAACCATTAACCCATTTCGAGCTGGATTTGCAGCTGATGCTGAAGTTTGTGAGAACATACTCCTGACTCCTGCTGCTCGTGGTTACGTTGTTTATTATAACTAGCCACATCATTGAATGATTTACAGCTCCAGTTACAATGTTGATGAAAGTCGTGCTGAAAAAAAAGCAGAAAATGAACATTTTGTCACGAACATCTATACAAAAACGACATGATTAGCTCCACTCCCCTGCATACTGCCAGGAGAATAATGTTCTCTCGCTTCCTTAAATTGCGCTCATACAACAAAAAAGACACTGTCCAGAGGACAGCATCTTTGTCATTTTTATAAATTTTTGATTTTTAACTATTTTATTTATTAGGGGTCAGAAGCTTTTATTTCATCTCATAGGTGATATTAAGAACCGTGCTTACCTTAACCTGACCGGCTTCAATCTGTGTACCTGCATCGGATTCACTCTTCGCTGAAGACATTGCCTCCCCTACATAGAACACTGGAACGTTAGCATCTGGCTGACTGACTGAAAGCACCGTACCAAGCTGGCGTTTAACCGCTTTAGCAATTGCTCCGGCTTTCACATCTGCATTAGCTACTGCCTTAGCAATCACTTCGGATTCGTATTTCTCCGGGTTCTCTACTGTGAAACGCACATTTTCGATATTGTTGGCTCCTGCCTGTGAAGCTGCATCCAGCAACTCACCAATCTTGTCCATATCACGATACGTCACAGTCAACGTGTGATGAGCCGTATACCCTTTGATCTTCTGCCCGTCTTTTTCACTGTACGTGTAGTTCGGCTGCACGTAGAATTGGCTTGTTTGAATATCGTCTGCACTGACCTTCCAAGTGTTTTTCAGCAGAATGGTCACCTTTTGAATTTTAGCAGCGTTTGCTTTCTGCGCTGATGCCGCAGTTTCTGCAGTACTGTTCACACCAATGGACAGATAGGCAATATCCGGCTTCACCTGAATTTCACCCTTACCTACAACATTGATCACATTTTGCTGCACTCCCTGAACCTCTGCCGCATATGCGTAGTTCCCTGGTGCAACCCAGGCTGTGCCTCCAACCAATAAAGAGCTTGCCACCAGTACCGCGCCGAACGGCTTCATCCATTGTTTACCCATTACGATTAACCTCCTCATATTTAACTTCTCAAACTTGAAGCGATTTGATACCTTAACAGACGGGACAAATTCCATAATGTTGCACTTGACGGCGCCGATAACATACAAATTTATATCTGTGTGCACGTATAAACATTCTTGGTTCAACTTATATATAACGCAAAAAAGCCCCTTGCGGGACTTCTTCATCACTTTCAAAACATATAACAACTTTATGCTTATTGGTTTTCGAGCTCTTCCTTGCTAACCAGACTAACTAAAGCGTTTACAGCCTGATCGGCGTCCGCGCCCTCTGCACTGATATGGATTTCCGTACCTGTGCTGATCGCAAGGCTCATAATTCCCATAATACTTTTAGCATTCACTTTTTTATCGTCCTTCTCGACGAACACTTCAGATGAGTACTTATTCGCTTCTTGAACGAACAGTGCTGCAGGTCTGGCATGGAGACCCGTTTTCAAACGGACAACTACCGGGTGCTTTGTCATAGAAACTTACCCCCTATTATGAAATCTGGACATTAAATACACAATTATATTTATACAACATTATACCATTAACCCGTGCAGGACACTAGAAGAAAAAAAACCATCAGCTATAACGCTCTGCACGTACTTTCTCAGCCAGCTCATCAATCTTCCGCAGTCGATGGTTGACACCAGATTTGCTGACGGTGCCCTTGAGTAATTCGCCAACTTCCTTCAGGTTGATGTCGGGATGGGCGAGTCTTACCTCTGCCACTTCTCGCAGCTTATCTGGAAGCGATTCAAGGCCCACTTCCTTTTGCAGTAAACGAATATTGTCGATCTGTCTGACGGCCGCTCCGATTGTTTTGTTCAGATTGGCTGTCTCACAGTTCACGATCCGATTCACTGAATTGCGCATATCCCTCATGATACGAACATCTTCGAACTTGAACAAAGCCTGGTGCGCACCGATAATGCTGAGCAGCTCAATGATTTTCTCGCCTTCCTTAATGTATAGGATGAATCCTTTTTTCCTTTCTATACACCGGGCATTGAGATGAAATTCATTCGCCAGATCAACCAAAGCCTGGCAATGCTCCTCATACATCGACGCAATCTCCAGGTGGTACGACGAACCCTCCGGGTTGTTTACTGATCCGCCAGCCAGAAATGCACCGCGAAGATAAGCCCGCTTACAGCAGTTTTTCTCCAGCAGCTCTTCGTTGATGCCGGGCGTAAACAGGAACCCTTCAGAAACAATATGCAGCTTCTTCAGAATCTCTTGCACCATTGACGGAACACGAACAATATATACATTGTTCTTTTTCAGCCGCATTTTCTTGCGTACCAGCAATTCAGTATGCACTTGAAAATGCTTTTTAAGCAGAGAGTATGCCCGTCTTGCAATGGCAGCATTCTCTGTCGAAATATCCAAGATGACTTTTTTATTCGATAACTGCACTGCACCGAGCATTCGGATAAGAGCTGAGAGTTCCGCCTGTTCGCAGCACGGTTCGCTTTCAATCATCGTTAATTCTTTTTTGGTTTGTGCTGCAAATGACATGAGACTTCACCTCTTCCGTAACATCCAATTTTGAACCAGCTGGTAAATGTGATGACTAAGCTTGTCGGCGTCATGACGCAGATAAGTTTTGAACAGTACAAGCGTATCTGCGACAACCTGATAACCCGAGCTTTTCAGTACATTCATATCAAGCACAACTGGCTTTGCACCTTTTTCCGCATACTTATTTTGCACTTGCAGCGGAATTTCACCATTGTTTACGATCACATAGTCGAAGAGCTGATGACCGATATGCTCCTGAACGGCTACAAGGTGATCGCTCACGGTGTAATTATCCGTCTCTCCCGGCTGTGTCATTACATTACAGATAAACATCTTTACTGCATCCGCTTCAACAACGGCCTCTGCCAGCTTGGGTACAAGCAGATTGGGAAGGATACTTGTATATAGACTGCCCGGGCCGATCAGAATCGCATCCGCCTGGCGAATCGCCTCTACCGCTTCTGGCAACGGCTCCACGTGATCCGGTTCAAGGAAAACCCGTTTAATGCGTCCGCCTGCTTCAGGAATTTTGGACTCGCCTGTAACAATGGAACCATCCTCCATCTCCGCATGCAGCACAACCGCCTGACCAGCTGCCGGGAGCACCTGACCCCTAACGGCAAACACGCGGCTAAGCTCCCGCACAGCGGTCACAAAGTCGCCTGATATATCCGTCATTGCAGCCAATATGAGATTGCCCAGGCTGTGGCCTGCAAGCCCAGCGCCTGTATTAAAACGATATTTTAACATGTCTGAGAGCAGCGGTTCAACATCTGCCAGCGCGGTAAGCACGTTACGAATGTCGCCCGGGGGCGGCATTTGCAGCTCACTGCGCAGGATGCCCGAACTTCCACCATCATCTGCAACCGTAACGATGGCCGTGATATCCATCGGTTTTTCCTTCAAACCGCGAAGCATCACGGATAATCCGGTTCCACCGCCCATTACAACGATTCTCGGACGTTCTCTTCGTGGTCCGGCCTCTTTCATCCCTTCACCCTCTTCAATGACGGTCCCGGTCGGCGTCGCGATGGCTTACGGTAACAGCTTCAGTCTCGCTGCTCCCGAGCATTTTGCCCAAGTATTCCGATATTGCTACCGAACGATGCTTGCCTCCGGTACAGCCGATTCCAATAATAACCTGGCTTTTGCCTTCCTTCCGGTATTGCGGAATCAGAAAATGCAGCATATCCAGCAGCTTGGTCAGAAACGCTTGCGTTTCAGGCCATTTCATAACATATTCGTATACTTCACTATTCTGCCCCGTATTCGGCCGCAAATGTTCAATATAATGCGGATTCGGTAAAAAACGAACATCAAATACGAGATCTGCATCAATCGGGATGCCGTATTTGAATCCGAAGGACGTAATGTTCACCGATAACATCTGGCTCTCCAGATGGGAGAAACGCGAAATGATGCGCTCCTTCAGTTGAGCAGGCTTCATCGTGCTCGTATTCAGCACCTGCGTTGCCGAGTTTTTGAGCTCTTCCAGCATCTTGCGCTCCAGCTTGATGCCATCCAGCGGCATGCCTTCCGGTGCCAGCGGATGTCTGCGTCTGCTCTCTTTATAGCGCTGCACAAGCACAGAATCGGTGGCATCCAGGAACAAAATTTCGCAGTGAATCGTAAAATGATCTTTAATGTAGTTCAATGATTCAGACAATGCAGTAAAGAATTCACGTCCCCGCAGATCGATGACCAATGCCACCTTGCCAATCTTGCCATTTGATTGTTCAATCAACTCTGCAAATTTGGGAATCAAAACAGGCGGCAAATTGTCTACACAGAAAAAACCCAGATCCTCCAGGCTTTGCACAGCTATCGTTTTACCCGCTCCGGACATGCCCGTAATGATAATGAGCGTGGCGCCTGTGCCCGGTGAGCCCTCACCTTCAAGCATAAATGTCCCCTCCTTATCATATTGCTGTCGGATGATCTTGTTACGAGGTTACTACGAACGCAAGAGAAGACCTGCAGCACCTACGATACCTGCATTATTACCCAATGTAGCTTCCAGAATCTGAACACCCTGCTGCAGAGGCTCTGGAGTCAGTTGCGCGAATACTGTACGAATCTCATCAAACAGGAAGTCCCCCGCTTTGGAGACACCGCCGCCAACAATGAACAATTCAGGATTCAGCACAGCTGCAACAGTCGCCATCGTTTTACCCAGATAGAAGGCTGCACGCTTGACAATACGCAGCGCTACTTCGTCGCCTGCTTTGGCTGCATCAAACACTTCCTTGGCAGCAATCTTGTCTACCAGTGCAAGCGATGTGTGGTCACCGCGCTCGACAGCATCCTTGGCCATCTGAATAATACCCGTTGCCGAGGATACCGTCTCTACACATCCCATTTTACCACAGCCGCACTTGATCGCCTCAAGATCTGGCACAACACTGATGTGGCCCAGCTCTCCCGCCATACCTGAGAAGCCCTGATAGATTTTCCCATTCAAAATAAGACCACCACCAACGCCTGTGCCGAGTGTAAAGCATACACAGTCGTCTACGCCCTTGCCAGCTCCTGCCCAGGCTTCACCAAGAGCAGCAACGTTTGCATCATTATCTATTTTGACAGGCTTGCCCAGTCGTTCCTCCAGAACCGAACGAATGGCAACATTCCGAAATCCGATGTTAGGGGCATGAACAATAATTCCCTCGCGTACATTCGTGAAACCGGCAACTCCTGCACCGACACCTTCAAGCTGTTCCCAACTGTATGGCGATTCGGCAATGATATGACGGACATACTTCTCGATGTTGGCGATAACCGTGTCAACGCCCTGATCCACTTCAGTCGGTCCTTCATACGTATGCATAAGCTGACCTTGATCATCACATATACCGACCTTGATTGCTGTTCCGCCGAGATCGACCCCAACGTAGATTTTCTCAGACATGCTGCAAGCCACCTTTATCTATCTAAAATAGTTTAGTCCTACGTACCAACTATAATTGAAGGATACGCCGGGGTCAAGACGAGAAGACCTCTGGACATACCCGGTCCCTGAGGCATTGTGAACGATGTCACACATTTTTTGTATGCGCATACATCCTGATTTTATATCTATTTAAAACGCATCATGCGTTGAATCCGCAGGTGCAGACAGCGCAAAAAAACGCCTTCCAGTGTAATGGAGGCGTTTTTCCTTTTTCAACATTAGATGAAACAAAAATTACAGCTTCGACTCAACGCGCACCGGCTCGTCGGTTCTCTCCATCTTGTTGACATCGAGAATGTCGAGCATGAACACAAAGATGGGAATACCAATAATCAATCCCCAGATTCCAAGAAAGTGCTGCGATAGAATCAACACAATAAAGGTGTAGAACATCGGCAGTTTGGTTTTGTGCGCCATCAGCTTCGGATTAAGGAAATACGTCTCCAAGGCATGAATGATGATGATCATAATAATCACGATAATACTCATCTGCAGTCCACCCAACTGATACCCGATCAGACAGAGCGGCACAAGGGAGATCATCACGCCCGCAACCGGCACGAGACTCAGCAGAAATACCATAATCGTCAAGGCAAACAGGTACGGATACCCCAGAATCCACAGACCGAGCATCGTGAGAACCGTATTAAATACAGCAATCAGGAGCTGCGCTTCAATCACTTTACCAAAAGAAGATACAAACTTGTCGCCCAGATATGCTACTTCATTATAGAACCAGCCGATTTTACTCGTTTTGAATTTGGACGTAAATTTATAAATCTCTTTCTTCTGCAACAGGAAGAACAAGCTCAAAATAATAACCAGCAGAATGAACTCCAGCCATTTACTCAAAGCAAAAATGTATTTCAATGCTTCATTCGTATAATTTTTAATGTCGAAGGACTGCAGGTAACCTGCAATCTTGGAGGCAACATTATCGCCATCTGCCGTGTCAAGGAACTTCATAATTTCATTGGTCAGCTGCACAACCTGATCAACAATTCGTGGTGAATATCTTGATATTCCAAGCACAATGCCGGCAATAACAATCATGTAAAGCAGGATAACCACAACTTTGTAGTTAATTGGAAAAAATCGGTTCAACCCTCGTGTAATCAGATGCTGCAGCCTGTTCATAACATAGGTCACCAGGAATAACAGCAGAATCATATGGAGCATGCTTCCCATACTGAACAAAATCAAGCAAAACAGCAGTAAAATCAAAAAACGCCTGACTGTTGCATTTTGTAACCACCCTTTTATCATTTCCCCCAAATTCTTCACCTCACAGCTAATATAACCTATATGTATGTCCATATCATGTCCATTGTTGAAAAAAAAGAGAAGCCCTCCGGCTTCTCTCAGTGTATGAGACTTCCCGTCGTCCCTTATATCTAGCTTATGCCAAGCCAGAAGCCTGACATGCGTATTACTTATTCAGCGTTTCGCTCCAATCGTGAACGATGCTTCCCTCCAGGAACTTTTCACAGTCCATCGCTGCCATACATCCCGAGCCTGCGGCTGTAATGGCTTGGCGATATTTCGTATCCTGCACATCACCACAAGCAAATACACCTGGAATATTCGTCTCTGTCGTTCCTGGTTTCACAACAACGTAACCATGCTCATCCAGTGTGATTGCATTGCCAAGAAAGCCTGTATTCGGTGTGTGACCAATCGCAACGAATACGCCATCCGCTTCAATCAGCTCTTCCTGACCTGTTTCATTGTTGCGCACCTTCAACCCTTTTACGCCCATTGCTTCAGGTACAACCTCGAGCGGTGTACGGTTCAATGCCCATTTTACCTTCTCATTGCTCCGAGCACGGTCCTGCATAATCTTCGATGCACGAAGCTCATCCCGGCGGTGAACCAGTGTAACGTCTGTTGCAAAACGGGTCAGGAAGCTGGCTTCCTCCATCGCGGAGTCGCCGCCGCCGACCACAACAATTTTTTTACCACGGAAGAAAAATCCGTCACAGGTTGCGCAGGTACTAACTCCCCGTCCTACATTCTCCTGCTCTCCCGGAATGCCAAGATAACGTGCCGAAGCACCGGTGGAGATGATGATTGAGTCTGCCTCAAGCTCACCGATACCTCCAACGCTAACTTTGAAAGGCTGCTTGCTGAAGTCAACTTCCTCTACCCAGCCGTTCTTGAATTCCGCACCAAAACGCTCTGCCTGCTTGCGCATGTTGTCCATCAATTCCGGTCCCATGATGCCTTGCGGGAAACCAGGAAAGTTCTCTACTTCCGTTGTTGTTGTCAGTTGCCCACCTGGCTGAAGACCTTCAATTACCAGCGGATTCAGGTTTGCACGAGCGAGATATATTGCTGCTGTCAGCCCCGCAGGTCCGGTTCCGATCACAATCGTTCTGTATTTAGACATATAGATACAGCCTCCTTCATCAGGTTGAGAATGTGTTCTGCTCACGAATAACTTGCCAAGATGATATCCTACAGGCATTTTGAGGTCCACTCGTTAAGTTTACCCGTTTTCCAGGTCAATGTATCCTCCTCTTCAGGACAACGGCATTGGTCACGCAACCTTAAAACATACGACAACAGCAGATCCTAGGCGTTCGGCGGCGCAGCATTGCAGATTAGATTAATCTGTCTCGCATACTTGCTGACAGTAGATGCAGATATGCCGTAACGTTCCGCGATGCTCTGATACGTCACGGGTCTGCTGTTATTTTTGGAAGCCAGATATTCAAGGCCTGCTGCCCATCCTTCGATCTGCTTGGAGCTGGACAGCTCTGGATGAACTCTGGATACATAATCCGTCCACAACCGCTCCATCTCCTGCTGCACTTCTGCCTGAGCCTCAGACATCTGGAGCGCCCGATCAACTACGATCTGCCAGTGGGGTGAAGCTCCAGCACTGGATGATTTCGTTTTATACTCAATGTGGTCCATTGTACGATCAGATTTCAGCGGTTCACCGAAACTGGAATTGGACAAAAGTCTGGACACCTTAGCCTTGGCACTCTTGGCATCCTGTCCATCGTATTCAGCCGCTTGCAGTTCATTCAGAACGCCTTGTGCCGCCTTAACCAAAGCATGCTCTTCACCAGGCTCCTCAATGAATGATTGCAGGGCCTGCTGCACCTCATAATCACCGATCATGCCCAGCGCATGAATAACCTGCAGCTTGGTCGCTGCATCACCATGTCGCAGTGCCCAGAAGAACGAGGAACGAATCAGTGGATCATTCTTCATCTCCTCAGGAATGCCGCTGTTATAGTTCTCCCATTGCTTGAATTGCTCGTCAAAGGGAAGATGATAGTGATAGCTGAGCTTAATCGGTTCTTTTAAACCTTCGTGAACCTCTTCAAGACCCGCGAGATAGTAACGTGACACTTCCGATCCCGGATCAAGTTTGTTCACATGATGCCAGAGCCGCTCTGCGATATCATATCGCTCTGTATTATACGCCGCAACCGCGGCATAATGCGCAAGGGCCGGATCAGCAGCCGTTTCCTCGTATTTGAGCAATCGGCGGAAATGGGTATATGCTGCATCATGCTGGCCAAGGATGCCCATAGTTGTAGCGAGCTTGTACACTTGTTCGTGCTCAAAGGGCACGAGCACACGCAGTTTTTTGATCAACAGCAGCACTTGGTCCGTACGATTCTCGTTTTGATGGAAAATAGCCAGATTACAGAGCGCATGCAGATTGCCCGGTTCTTGTTCCAGCACTTCTGCAATCGTCTCCTTGGCTTTAGGAAACAGTCCCATATAATAATAGGCCAGCGCCAGATTATTGCGTGCAGCGAGATAATCCGGATATTCGGAGGACATGCCTTCAAGCAGCTCCGCTGCCTGAGCAAACTTCCCCTCCTCCAGCAATTCTCTTGCCTGATCATGCTCCACGACACCTTTAAGTGACTTGATGCGATTCAACTTCGCCGGGCGATCAAGCTCGTAATACAGAAGCTCCATCATCTCTTCGGCTTCGGTCATGAACTGGCCCTGCGGGTCTTCCTCCAGATAGGTCACAAGTGCCCGTTCAGCTTCCTCGAAACGATCCATATTTGCATAATTGTTCGCCATATAAAAATAACATTCCGTCATCGACGGGTCCACCACATCCAGCACATGTGCCAGAATGGTGTTGGAGGCCTCATAATCCCCCTTCTCGGATAAAATCCCTGCCATATTACAATGATTCACCGGATTGTCCGGCTCGTATTCAACAGCTTTGCGAAAATATTTCAATGCCTTGTCGACATGATTACGGTCCAGCGAGCGGACAGCTCTTTCAAAAAAGAAAGAAGCATCCAAATGAATCGGTATAATATTGGCAAGGTGACCCTCGGTCCGCACTAGCTTGCCCTTCATCTTGCAAGGCACCTCCTCTTTGCTTTCATTCATACTCTCCAGTATACCACATCTTCAGACCCTCTTCGCTATATGTAGTTTCATGTCGTTTATGAAAATAATACAAAATAAAGATGGCATCTCATCCACGGCTCATGAATGAAATGCCATCTTTCTAATATAGCTTGCACCAATCCCGTCATAGCTGCTAAAGGATTGTAATTTAACCTTTTTTAGCAAGTGAAGGAGACAGGGTGATCTGGATCGTTTTATCAAAAGGTGTCATGAAGTTCACCAGCACAACTTTGCATTTCTCTGGCATCTTAGCTTCGCGGACCGTTGCCGCAAGATGGCCCATTTCGCCACCATCCAGCTCCAGCCAGTCGTCTCCGCAGCTGTAGCGCAGCTTGCCGCTCTTCCATAGAACGCTGCCATCACTCGTTACAGTCCCATCCTCATAGCTGAGCTCTCCTTCATCACCAAATACAAAGGATAACTGCATCATGACATCCTGCGGCTCCTCACCGGTCAGATGAATCGTCCAGCCGTTCTCCGACTGCACGACCTCGGCGCCTACGCGGAAAGTTTGCTCATGCGTAAGTGCTCGGGTCTGATGAGGCAGCAAATACCACGGGCTGATCGGCGAAGCAGCCGAAGCAGGCAGATCGGCTGTCGGAACCGGGCCGTTATACCCCTTCTTCTGTTCTCCGGTCAGTTGATATCCTCGAGGCAGGCGGGTCATGTGCTGCATCGGTACGTATCCCGGGTTGAAATAAGAAGCCAGCTGCACTGCGAGCAGGCGAACCTTGCCGTGACGAAGTGCGAAGAATGGCGGTACCTCTGTCATCACCGTTACGCTGGTCTCCCCGTCTCGTATCCGGGCAACCGGAGCACCAAAATCCGTATGCATCCGGCTGTACGAGATGCGTCCATGATGCCCCGCATTCTCCATCTGGTTCACATAATTCTCCCGTGCAAAATGTTCATTCAGCATCACTTCATAATGATCTGGAAGCGCATCTGTTGTACCCTCTGTCTGTTGAAGCTCAGGCTCCAGCAGCAAGCGAACAAGAGCATTGACCGAGCATACGCCCGGGTCTGTCAGTGTACTGTCTGCCCATGCCGCCATGCCTGCAAAGATCGGATCTTCATCCAGCTTGGCCAAGATGGCGTATGGCAAATAATACGAAGACAAGTCATGAATGCTGCCCAGATCTTGGCGACCTGAGTAATCCGTCACAATCTCTCCCGCCGGGTGTACAAGATAAACCATCATCCGAAGGTTTCGACGTACCGGCTCCAACAGCTCAGGGCGATCCAACAAACGTGCTGCATGAATGAGCATAATATCACTCACCGCATTGTAGATTCCATTGCTGCGCTCCGTCCACTCCCCGTCCGGGGTAATATCAATGCCCTCTGCGAGCCATTGCTCTGCGCGCTGCACCGCTTCTTCTATTCCGAAAATTTCATGCAAAAAGCCGAGAGCCGCGCATAGAACCCAGCGATGGTTAGGTGTATGACAGCCTCCTGTAAGCATCGTTGGAATCGTGCGCTCCAGAAACAAACGCATGTTATCCAGCACAGGCTTGAGCGGAGCCCAATCCTGCTGACTCAGAAGCTGGTACAGCTGTGAATAACCTACGACCACAAACGCAGTGTCCGGCGGAGAGTGATAGTTGGTCCAGCCCGGTGATATGGAACCATCACTATGCTGCTTGCGCAGCACAAATTCAGTTGCCAGTCTCAAGCGCTCCAGCAGCGCTTCATCCCGATAATATTTGGAGTCAGGATTTGATAACGCCGCTCCCCAAAAACACATATCTGTTGGTGTTCCCGTTGTATGATTAACCCAAGCCACACCAGTAGAGGGATCAATCGTACCGCCGTAATAACGATTCTCCGGATCAAGCATCTGCCGGTCCATCCCTCGCTCTGCCGCTCTGTCATTGCTGTCTACCATTTGTCTGTACATCTGCTGTTTCCCTCCATTCAATACCTTCCATCCCCATGCTCCTGTGCAAAAGATAAGATCAGCCAGCTGTGCGCTCTAACAGCCCAAGCTAACCGATCTTATCGCTCTGCCTATCTATTCCTCTAATGCTGCAAGCTTTTGTACCAGCAGCTCATGACTTTCGTGAATGGCATCCGGCTCACAAGCTGCTTTAAGTTCATAGACCTTCACCTGTGCCTTGCGAATCATCGGAAGATACGCATCATAGAAGTGCATATCCTTACTATGAACATACGGACACCAGTGATCGGACAATCCCAACGTTTCATGAATATGGACACCAACGATGTCATCCATCAGACCCTGCATCTCGCCGACGCTGTCATAGAGCCCCAATCGATCCATCATAATGGCATGCCCCGTGTCGTACCAGATGCCAACCGGAGCACCTTTAAGAGCATGGATGATCGTCTTCGCTTCGGTAAGTGTAGGAATCTGTTGAGGCCGTGAGCGGGTTTCAATTCCAAAACGGACGCCCAGCCCTTTGGATACCGCCCGGTTGCAGACCTCATCGAGACTCACGATAATTTTCTCAATATAACCTGCACTTAGTGCCTTACGCCGCTCCATGAACTCTGCCCATTTGCTGCGATATTGCGGGGAATCCGTTCCTTCCTCCCTGTACAGCTTCTCCAGGTCCTTGCTGACATCATGAGGGAAAGGCACCTCACCCGGATGCACGACAACAGCTTCCCCGCCATAACGATGTGCATATTCAGCCGATCCGACCAGCAGATCAATCGCCCGCTTGCGCTTCACTTCATCCTCAAAGCCAAGCAGCACGGAATCCGTTCCATAATCAGGATCAGGATCATGAGGGAAGGTATTGTGTACACTGGACACCCCAATCTCCCCGCGCTCGATCATCGGCTCAATCGTTGTGAGCATTTCCTTCGTTACGTTATAGTTCAGCTCTACCCGGCGAAAGCCGAGCTCTGCTATCTCCCGAATCATGTCCTCACCTACAGGATGTCTCCTGATGTTCCAGCATGTCGAGAATGAGTATTCTCCCTTGTCTCTTCCCTGCATATATCATTCCTTCTCCTTCCCCGATTGTGATGTTTGCGTGTATGAGGACTACGAATTAACCTTTAACCGCTCCTTGCATTGCACCGCTGACAAAATACTTTTGCAACCATGGATATACGAGCAGAATCGGTACTGTTGCAAAAACAACCGTAGCAGCTTTGAGGCTCTCTGGTGTTAATCTTGTACGGTTTGCACCCTCCAGCAATGTGAGCTCACTTACCATGTTGTTCTGTACCATCTGATAAAGCTTCAGCTGCAGAGGATATAATTTCGGATCGTTAATGTACATCAGTGAATCCTGGAAGCCATTCCAGCGTCCAACCGCATAGAACAGAGCCAGTGTAGCAAGTACAGGCAAAGAAAGTGGCAAAATAATTTTAAAGAGTGTGTGCACATGAGAGCTTCCATCAATCTCGGCCGACTCTTCCAGGCTATCCGGTATTCCGCGGAAGAAGGAGATCAGGATAATCAAGTTAAATGGACTCACGAGCCCTGGAAGAATCAACGCCCATACAGAGTTCAGCAAATGAAGATCACGAATCAACAAATACTCAGGAATAATACCGCCACTGAAGAACATCGTAATGATAATGATATACATAAACAGCTTGCGGCCTTTTAATTTTTTCTTAGTCAATGGGTATGCTGCAGCAATAGTGAACAACATACAGAGTAACGTCGTGATAATCGTAAGGATCGTTGTAAACCCTAGCGAATAAATCATGGAGCTATCTGAAAATACTTGACCATATGCATCCCAGGTGAACTCTTTGGGGAAGATTGTTACTTCACCTGATGTAATGGCCCGGTTCGAACTCATGGATATGGCAATGGTGTGCAGAAACGGAGCAAGACAGAATATAACAAACAAAGTAATAAAGGTGACATTAACAATATCGAAAATACGGTTCGAGGTGCGGTCACTCATCTGCGCACAGCTCCTTTACTAATGGTCTATACGTACAATAAGCCTTTTGGCGCGCATTTCACTATTTTTCCGGGATTAGAGAATTCCTTCTCCCGTCGTTTTCTTCGAGATATAGTTGGAACCAAGGACAAAGATCAATCCGACAACCGCCTGGAATAAGCCGACAACCGTCGCAAGTGTATACTGCCCGGATTGTATACCCATTCTATATACGAAGGTACTAAGTACATCGGAATATTCACGAACAGCCGTATTACCAATAACGAAAGGCCGGTCAAAACCGATGCTGACCATATTTCCAAGATTAAGGATAAGCAAGGTTACTATGGTTGGTTTAATACTTGGCAGTGTAATATGCCAAATTCTCTTCAGCCGCGTTGCGCCATCAATTTCAGCTGCCTCGAACAATTCCTTGTTCACGCCGGTTAATGCAGCCAGATATAGAATGGTTCCCCACCCAGCACTTTGCCACACACCTGTAAACAGGTAGGTAACAAGCCATGGATTTTTTTCTGTCAAAAATGGAATGGAATTTAGGCCCATGCTCTCCAGTATTCCGTTTACCATACCGGATTGGTTGCCAAACAACTGGTATACAATCCCCCCGATGATAACCCAGGAGATAAAGTGAGGAATGTACAGAATGGTCTGTGAAATTTTCTTAAACCATTTGAATCGTACCTCATAGAGCATAATTGCCAGAATAATTGGAGCAGGGAATGAAACGATCAGATCAAGAAAATTCAGCATAAATGTGTTGCGTAATGTAGTGTAGAAATCCGGCATTGCAAATACCTCGCGAAAAGCATCAAAGCCAATCCACTCACTACCGTTAATCCCTTGGAACAAGTTGAAGTCTTTAAAAGCTATTTGCACACCATACATCGGTCCATAACGGAAAATGATAAAATAAATCAGAGGCAATGAAATTAACGCATACAGCTGCCAGTATCTCTTCAAGTATGTGGTCATGTCTCTCTCTCCTCCTCACAAACGAAGAAACGTTATGCCGCCGCCTGAGCGACGGCACAAGCCTCCTCGAAACACTTCAATTTACAGACATTTCATTTTCTGCTTATTGTTCAGCAGCTTCCAATTCTTTTTTCAGCTCAGATCCGCCCAAGGACATGTAGTCAGCCATTTCTTTTTCATATACGGCATCGAATTCTTCAGGTTTAGCCATTGCTGTTTTTACGATAATAACGTCCAACTTGTCTGTCAGTGCTGTGCTGTACTTCATTTCTGCCTGAATTGGCTTGCTGAAGACAATTGGTCCAACTGTATCTGTGTTTGCAACTTCAAGCGCTTTTTTCAAGATTTCCTGATTGGCAGGAGGGAATCCCATAATCCATGCTTTTTCATTCATTGCTTGATCGCCCAGGTTTTTACCGTTCGAGATAATCGCTGTATCACCTGCGTTGAACAAACGATCTTTTGCTTCTTGAGTAGCGTCTGCTTTAGCAACCGGAATGCCGTCTACCAGATCATAGTTCTCGCCTTCCACACCATCATAAATAGCAGTGAGGTTTTTATCGGATGCCATCCAATCCAGATATTTAATCGCTTCTGCTGCACGTTCGCTGCTCTTCGGAATCATGATGTACATACCATTCGATCCATAACGGGACTTGATATGTTTTCCATCAGCATTCGCATTGGTGTATGCATCCACCGGAGCCAGGTTGCTGTCCGGTTTGTTTGTTTTCAACAGATCATACGATCCATCTGGCCAGAAAATAGAGTCAACATCTTCAGAGAAGAAACCGGTATTTCCATTGGCAATGTCTTTGTTTAATTGAGTTTTATCCTTATCCAAGCTGAAATCCTTACTGATCAGGCCTTCGTTGTACAGCTTGTTCAGGAACTGCATGGATTCTTTGAATCCTTCATGCAGAGGCAATTCATAGCGTTGAGCATATGTTTTATCCCCAGCAATTGGCTTGATGAAAGAGTAGATCAGCGGCTCATAGGAAGCTGGTGCAAGCGCAAAGCCCATAGGAATGTTTTGACTTCCCACCTGGCCAGGATCTTTTTCTTTAAATGCTTTCAAGGTGTTATACAACTCATCTGTTGTTTGAGGTGCTGGCATTCCCAGCTTATCTAACCAGTCTTGACGAATGAAGGAGCTGTACCGAGCTGTAATCGCACGTTTACCCGGAATAGCGAACTGCTGTCCCTCTACTTGACCAAACTTTAATGTATCTTCGCCCAAAAACTTTTTCAGATTCGGTCCATACTGATTAATCAGATCACCTACATCTGTCAAACCACCTTGTTGTGCATAGCGGTAAAACACGCTGGAGTCATAAACGAAGACAATGTCCGGAACGTCTGAGGCACTGGCCATCAGGACATTCAGCTTGGTTACTTCCTCAGAACGTTGAACAGGTACGAATTGTACGTCAATGTTGTTTGGATCACCAAAGTTCTTTTGAATCATTTGAGAGATAAAGTTGTTTGAAATCGTGTACTGAGAAGGTGTTTTACCACGGTCGAAAAGCTCCACCTTTAATGTAACGCGTTTTCCATCACCAGCCGCTCCGCCTTCTGCTGATTTGGTGTCTGAAGATCCGCACCCCGCAAGTAGTGAGACACCCATTACTGCTGTAAGTGCCAAACCCATCAACTTCTTTAGACTCCCTTTTCTTGTCATTCTGTTCATCCCCTTTGGCTTTACGTGAATGTTTTAAAGCTTGCCCTGAGTATTCCATACTATTGTGATCCCAGACAACTGACTAAATTCGGGTATATCAGTAAAAGAGTTTCGGTTTGCCTTATATGCTTATTTTCGCAGACTGCCAAAATACCCGAAACCCTTATGGTATAAGGCTTCAACCGTGTCCCCCCCTTCTCTTTGTGTAAGGTATAGATAAACCATTTTCCCACACTGACTAAATTCGCAAATAACATGCCGATGTAATGATGGAACATCTTCTGACACAGTGATGAAAGTATCATGTATATTACAATATTTTTCAAGCGCTTTCATTTTGAAGGTTTAAAATAAACAAAATAAGGTGAATCGTTGCATGTGAACTCTCCGTACATACTGGAGACTCATTGCAATAATTCACCTTGATTTTAGACATCATCACTTCAATTATGTGCGAAAAACTGACACATTCACTTGATTTTGATTCATGAATTTTGCCCCTGGTCACTCATCGGCTGCCTTTGGGTCTTTCTTCATCCGACGGTAATCCCCAGGTGTAATGCCCGTGACTCTTTTGAATACACGTCCAAGTGTAATGCCGTTCGCGTAACCAACCTTCAAAGCGATATCTTGTAATGAATAGTCTGTATTAAGCAGCAGCTTCTCCGTTTCTTTCATTCTCAATTCAGTCACAAAGTCAACAAACTTCATATTAAACTCGGTTTTAAACAGATAGCTGGCATGTTTGCCTGATATCTGAAACCGATCACTTAGATGCTTCAGAGACAGATCCGGATTGGTGAACTGCTCCTCGATATAATTTTTCATCTCGTTAACCATGGCCTTGTAGCTCTTTGTTTCAGTAACAGCGACGTACGTTCGGAACAAGTCGGTCAGACTGTCAAACAGCAGTACCTTCACCTCTTCTAACGATTCCGCCTCTTCCATAGCAACCAGCCAATTGTTGATGTTGTCCTCGGACAGTTCTCTCTGTAGACCTTCTGACATCATGGAGACTTCCCGACTGAGCATCTGCAGCATGGCCTGAATCAGGGAACGAATTTCATCATCCGGCAGTTTATTACGCTCGAATTCATTAAAGATATCCTCAAGCTGCTCTCTCCACTGTCCACTCGACATTCTGAACCGTTTAACAAAGTCTGCAATCATCTGCAAATACGTATAGGTTTCCAGCAGCGGATGCTGCATTTCACTTGTCTCTGCTTCACCTACATCACCATTCATCAGCAGCTTCCGCTGCATCACCGCTTCTGCAGCTGTAAACGATTGATGGATCGCCCCAATCCCTTCGGCAACAGGTCCAATGCCAAAGCTGAGGGAAATACGAAGATTCTGCTCTACCCAGGATTTGCATTCCTCAGCAACAATCCGGATCTGCTTGGATAGATCCTGTCCCTGCTGGTCGTCTTCCTTCGAAAAGAATAAAATGGCAATCCGATCAGCGCTGATCCATTCTGTCCAGCATTGCACTTCCGTATCTCTGGACAGCTCCTGCAGTACATTCATCAGAGCGAATTTCAGCGTATTTTGCTCTCCTCTGGTGAATTTCTCCTGAAAGCCCTTCTCGTAGCGGTTAATATCCCCTACAACTACGATAAAACGAGAGGCTTCATGAGCCCCATCAAATGGAGATACCTCGTATAGCTGCCCGGCAGCATTGTCCACATGCTCACCGTGCAGCAAAGCACTAAACAGCTTACTCCGCTGCATAAGTACATTTTCGCGGCTCTTTTTATCATAATCCATCATATGATTGATCAGATTTTCAAGCACCCCATCAATCATCTTCATCTCGTCCATACGTGCTCCAGATTGTTCAAACGCGCGAATCTGCTGGGATTCAATCCGATTCATAATAATCTGAATCGGCTTATAGTTCCGCCGGGTCACATACACGATATAGATAATTGCACCGATCACCGTCAATACAGCAATGAACACCCAGACATACGATACCACAGAAACCCAGCCGAACAAATTACCTGCTTTGATGCCGCTGGTAATCGTCCATCCCAATCGCTCTAGAGGCAGCTCGTTTAACTTGGTACCATCCATTGCAGCTTCCTTATCGGAATGTGCATTATAGATGACCCTGCCCTCCTGATCGGTAATCGTCAGGAAAGAGAGCTTTCCATTCACCATACTGTCCACGCTCTGCTTGATGCTGCTCATCTTGATATTGATGACCAATGCACCCTCCGAGCCAAAAGGCAGTGGCATTTCTTTGTTGACGGTCAACACTTGTACTGGTGTTCTTTGCACATCGTCCCATTCAATCTCCCGAACAGGCTGCCATCCTTGACCTATATTACCTTTTACAATCTGACTGATCCATTCTTTGTCTCCGAAGCTTTCCACTTCTCTTGAACCACTCACCGTTATCACGCGCTCATGTTGCTTGTCATAGAGGTATATGGACTGAATCCATGAAGAAGAGTTAATCATCTCACGTAAATTTTGTGCAATGGTATATACCGTATCCGAATTGTTTGGATTATTGTCGTTAAAATAACGCCTGTACGCTGGCTCATATTGCACTTTTTCTGTAACAGCCAGTTCTATGTCCCGAATTGTATGATCCAGCGTTGTCGCAAGATAACTGGAGGATATTCGGTCAGCCTTCCGGGTTTCTTCTTTGGAAACATCATTAATGAAGACAAAGGCACTAAAAATAATTATGGTCATCGTAAAGAAAAATATAGGGAAATATGAAAAGAGCAATCGATAGTACCAAGTGCGCGACAATAGACCCCACTCCTCACTCCACGATGCCAACATCCATTAGCCGTGGTTCTACTGTTTATTTTCCGTATCCAATCCATTATGGATGCATCTATATAAAAACGCTATCATTTCTTAATTTTATGTTTATTATATCACAAGCTATCAAACAACATGGCACGGAATTGGATGCATGGGGCCAAAACAAAAATACCGTGCTGAGCTAAAAGCACTCAGACACGGAACGTGAACTGGATCGGGCTATGAATCACCCGGATATAGCAAGAAATCTAAATACCTGAATCTTTAAAGAGCGTAGCCATAGATCCACCATCAACAATAATACGTATGGCTCGTGACAGCATCGGTGCAACAGGTAATACTTTAAAGCAATCCGGATGATCCTCCGGCAACGCAATAGAGTCTGTTACCACAACCTCGGTAATGGATGGATGATTTAATTTGCTTACCGCTCCATCCGAGAACAAGCCGTGAGTTGCGCATACATATGCGTTCTCTGCACCCCGTTCTTTCAGACCTTCGACCACATTCACAATGGTTGTTCCTGTATCGATCAGATCCTCGATAATGATTGGCGTTCGCCCTTCAACGTCTCCAATAACATGCGTAATGATCGATTCGTTATGACTTGGACGTTTCTTGATCATGATCGCAAAAGGAGAGTCGAGACGATTTGCCAGCTTCTCCGCCATTGACGCCCGTCCAGCATCAGGAGAAACCACAACCGGGTTTTTGATCTCTTTACTAAGCAGGTATTCACTAATCAAGTCCAGTGAGGTCATATGATCGACTGGAATGTTGAAGAAACCCTGAATAGCAGCCGCATGCAGGTCAATCGTAACTACACGGCTTGCTCCAGCTGTCGTTAATACATCTGCAACCATCTTGGCAGAGATGGGCTCGCGCGGAGCCGACTTCCGCTCTTGACGAGCATAACCGTAATACGGAACGATAATGTTCACCGTACGAGCCGAAGCCCGTTTTGCCGCATCAATCATAACGAGCAGTTCGACAAACAACTCATTAATGGGATGAGACAAAGACTGTATCAAAAACACATCACAATTGCGGATTGTTTCTTCGTAATGAACGTATATTTCTCCGCTCTTGAACCGGGACAGCTTGATATTGCCCAGTTGCACGCCCAGCTTGTCACATACCTGCTCTGCAAGCTTGGGATTAGATGAACCGGAAAAAATACGTAACGAATGCTGCATAATGCCCTCCCGCGGGTTATACCCGATCATAATTCCTTGTATAGTTAAGCTGGAAAATCCAACCCGTATAAAAGGTTCATTTTCCCCTTATTATACCCCACTGCTGTCTACATTTAAAGGAATGAACGAACGCTGACGGCCTTCAAACACAGCCACTTGCGTACAGCCGAGTTCATGTAAAAGGGCCTCTGCTTCAGGCAAATGATCTCCCAGCTTCATTGGATCATGCGCATCCGAGCCCATAGTAAGTGGAACGCCCAGGCGAATCGCTTCTATGAGCATTCTTCGGCTTGGAAACATCTCCGCACACGGCTTGGACAAACCGGATGCATTCAGCTCCATCGCGCAGCCGCTTTGGGCAATAGCTTTCAGAGCCGCATCCTCCAGTGCAACACGTTCATCGGTCTGTTCAGGTGAAGGCGTATATCCGAATCGTTTGATCACATCAGAGTGTCCCATGATATCATACATGCCAGAAGCAGCGGCTTTGCTCACAGCCTCATAATACTGACGGTAAACTTCAAGCACATCCTTGCCTTCCCAATGGTGAGTCTGGCGAAAATCGGTAATATCCCATTCACCCAGAAAATGTACAGAGCCAATGACATAGTCCCATGGATAACGTTCTATAATGGAGCGAATCTGAGCCTCCCAGCCCTCGATATAATCACCTTCGAGTCCAACACGAACATCAATTTGACCGCGGTACTTCTCCTTCAGAAAGAAACACTCCTCCACATATCGCGGGAGCTCTTCCATAGGCATAGCCATCTCGGGATAATATTGCGCTGGGTCCACATGCAGCAGCGGCATATGATCGGACAGCCCAATTTGGGAAAGCCCGATTTCAATCCCCCGCTGCACGTATTCTTCCAGCTTGCCAACCGCATGTCCGCAACGTTCATGGTGGGTGTGGTAGTCTATGCGCATGTAGCGTTCGCCTCCTAATCGCGGCGCGGCCGTTCATGACGGCGGCTCAGCTCGGACATGATATCATCCAGCGGCAGCTTGCGCTCCTGCAGCAGCACGAGCAGATGGTACATCAAGTCACTCACTTCGAGACGAAGCTCGTCGTTGTCTTTATTCTTAGCAGCGATGATGGTTTCGGAAGCTTCCTCACCAATCTTTTTCAGGATTTTATCAACGCCTTTATCGAACAGATACGTGGTATACGCACCTTCCGGACGCTCGCGTTCACGCTCAGCAATGACGGATTCCAGTTCAGCCAGTACCTCAAAGCGTCTCTGAGCACTAGATGAAGATGAAGAGGCCGTACTGGAGTCTGCCGACTCTTCTGTGCCAGCTTGCCCGGCTTCGTTTGCCGGCATTCCGATAATTTCGTTATGGAAACAGGTCACTGCGCCTGTATGACAGGCTGGCCCTTTTGGCTTCACTTCAACCAGCAAAGTGTCACCGTCACAGTCATATTTTAATGATACTATTTTCTGCACATTTCCAGAGGTTGCCCCTTTATTCCATAGCTCCTGACGTGAGCGTGACCAGAACCAGGTTTCCCCCGATTCCAGGGACAGCTTCAGAGATTCACGATTCATATACGCCATCATCAGTACTTCACGGGTGTCCACATCCTGCACAATGGCAGGGACGAGCCCTTCATCCCAGCGGATGTGCTCCACAACCTGCTCCAGGGAGAGCTGCTCCTTGATCTCATTACTTACCTTAGTCACGGATTTCCACCCCTTGTTCTCTTAATTGTTGTTTTAACGCCGGAACGGCAATTTCTTTATAGTGGAAAATCGTTGCTGCCAGACCTGCATCCGCCTTGCCTGCTGTGAACACGTCATAGAAATGAGATTCCTTGCCTGCACCGCCTGATGCAATGACCGGTATACTCACCGATTCCGATACAGCCGCTGTCAGTTTCAGATCAAAGCCGTCTTTGGTTCCGTCAGCATCCATACTGGTGAGCAATATTTCTCCCGCACCCAGCTCCTCAGCCTGTTTGACCCAATCCAGTGCCTTGATTCCCGATGGCTTACGCCCGCCGTGGGTATAAACCTCCCACTCACCCCAAGCTTCGTTATACTTGGCATCGATGGCAACGACAATACACTGCGAGCCAAAGCGGCGTGCCCCATCCGCAATGATCTGAGGATTAAGAACAGCCGCTGTGTTCACTGCAATCTTATCTGCACCCGCACGCAAAATGCGTTTCATGTCCTCCACCTTGGATATGCCGCCGCCTACCGTAAATGGAATGGCAATCTCGCCAGCTGTCTGCCGCACAACTTCCTCCATCGTTTCACGGCCTTCTACTGATGCAGAGATATCGAGAAATACAAGCTCGTCCGCACCCTCGCGGTCATACAGTGCCGCCAGCTCTACCGGATCACCCGCATCGCGGAGATTGACGAAGTTCACGCCTTTAACAACCCGGCCGTCCTTCACGTCCAGACAGGGAATGATTCTTTTTGCCAGCATACTGCCTCTTCCTCTCTACCCGATTATACTTACTTGTTCACCAGACGCACAGCTTCAGCCAGATCAATACTGCCGGTATATAACGCTTTACCCACAATGGCTCCGCCAACACCGTCATCTGTATGACGGCTCAATCGAAGCAGATCATCCATCACACTGACACCGCCAGAAGCAATAACCGTTCGTCCGCTCGCTTTGGCAAGAGACACAATTGCTTCAACATTAGGCCCCTGCATCATACCATCACGGGAAATATCCGTGAAGATGAACGTTTCCGCTCCATAAGCAGCCAGCTCTTTCGCCAGTACCTCAGCCTGAACCTCGGAAGTTTCAAGCCATCCGCGAGTCGCCACATATCCGTTGCGAGCATCTATACCAATAGCTACTTTATCACCGTAACGTCCCAATACCTCTTCCGTAAAAGCACGGTCCTCAATCGCAGCCGTTCCGATAATCAATCGGCTTACACCAAGCTCCAGCAAACGCTCAACATCTGCAACTGTACGAAGCCCGCCGCCTACCTGAACAGGCACATTCACTGCCGAAGCAATGCGTCCAATCAGCTCGTCGTTAACGGGACGTCCTGCTTTAGCACCATCCAGGTCTACGAGATGAACGTATGTACCGCCTTGCTTTTCCCAATCCAGCGCAACCTGAACCGGATCATCGTTATATACCGTTTCCTGATTATAATCTCCCTGTATCAGTCTTACACATTTGCCGTCCCGGATGTCAATTGCCGGGTATAAAATAAAAGATGACATACAAGGCCTCCTGAGTATGGATTTGAGTTTTATAAGTCAGTTCAAGTCTCATTCAAGTTTTATTCCAAGGTTGACTTGAAACAGATTCGATCAATCTTCTTCAAAGGATCGGTGAACTGGTCAACGACAGGAAATTGCCAAGCAGCTTCATGCCAAGCTCGCCGCTCTTCTCGGGGTGGAACTGCATACCGAAGTTTGATCCTCTGCCCACAATGGCTGTAACCGGATGGCCGTAATCCGTAACCGCCAGCAAATCCCCTTTGTTGTCAGTTAATGCATGATATGAGTGCACAAAATAGACGTGACCTGCATCCAGGCCAACAAACAACGGATTTTCAGGGTGAAGGAATTCCAGTCGATTCCATCCCATATGTGGAACCTTCAGCTCGCCTGGTGCGAAACGCACCACTTTACCAGGCAGAATATCCAGTCCCTCATGCTGACCGTGCTCTTCACTTGAGCTGAAAAGCAGCTGCATCCCCAGACAGATGCCAAGGAGCGGTTTAGAGCTAGCCGCCGCTTCCTTGACTACAGCATCCAGACCCGTCTCCCGCAGATGCACCATCGCATCACCGAAGGCGCCAACACCGGGCAGAATTACACCATCTGCACCCAGAATAGCCTCACGCTCACCTGTGACCAGCGCTTCGTAGCCAAGACGTTCGACCGCTTTGCCGACGCTGTGCAGGTTCCCCATACCGTAATCGACAATTGCAATCGCCATCGTCTACAGCACTCCCTTCGTGGAAGGCACACCTGTTACCCGTGGATCAATCATCGTTGCTTCATCCAGCGCACGTCCAAGGGCTTTGAAGACCGCTTCAATCATGTGATGTGTGTTCTGACCATAGTGCACGATAACATGAAGAGTAATCCGTGCTTCAAGCGCCAGCTTCCACAGAAATTCATGCACTAGCTCTGTAGAAAAGCTGCCTACCTGTTGTGACGGATACTCAGCGCGATATTCAAAGTGCGGACGATTGCTCACATCGATAATCACTTGAGCCAGCGCTTCATCCATCGGAACAAACACACTGGCATAACGTTTAATCCCTCGTTTATCTCCCAGTGCCTGGTAAAGCGTCTGTCCCAGACAGATTCCGATATCTTCAACCGTGTGATGATCATCGATCTCAATATCTCCGCGTGCCTGCACGTTCAGGTCGAACTGGCCGTGCTTCGTGAACAGGTCCAGCATGTGGTTGAGGAACGGTACATCCGTCTCAATATTGGATTGTCCTGTCCCATCTACATTGAACGACAACTGGATATTGGTCTCATTGGTTTTGCGATCTACCTCTGCCTGGCGTACTGCCCCTTTACTTTGAACCTCTACACCATTGTCTGTGCTTTTGTTCTGGTTATCCATTGTCCGATTCCGCCTTTCCTTCCTGTTCTAACCGTACAGCGATCGCACGGGCATGCCCCTCAAGTCCCTCGTGACGAGCCAATTCAATAATTGCTGCCCCATTCTGCAGCAGTGCTTCTTTACTATAATAGATCAAGCTTGATTTCTTGATAAAATCATCCACGTCTACGGGTGAACTGAACCGAGCCGTTCCATTTGTCGGAATAATATGATTGGGCCCGGCAAAATAATCGCCTACCGGCTCCGAGCTGTATGGGCCGAGGAAAATCGCTCCTGCATTCTCGATTCGGCCAGCATAAGCCATTGGCTCCTGCACCATAATCTCCAGATGCTCCGGCGCGAGCCGGTTCACGACATCGATTCCTTCATCGATGGAATCGACTACAATAATGGCGCCATACTGCTCTACCGAAGCAGCGGCGATATCACGTCGCGGCAGCACATCCAGCTGCCGCTTCACCTCGGCCTGCACGGCTTCCGCCAGCACGGCCGAGTTGGTGACGAGAATGGCCGATGCCATCTCGTCATGCTCCGCCTGCGACAACAGGTCCGCGGCGACATACCCCGGATTCGCCGTGTCATCGGCGAGCACCACAATTTCACTCGGGCCGGCGATACTATCGATATCGACTGCCCCGTACACCTCGCGCTTCGCGAGCGCCACGTAGATACTGCCCGGGCCACAGATCTTGTCGACCGGGGCAATGCTCTCCGTGCCGTAAGCGAGTGCGGCGATCGCCTGTGCGCCGCCAACCCGGTACATCTCGCTCACGCCCGCTTCCGCGGCAGCCACGAGAATGTACGGGTTAATGCCCTCACCGCCGTTCGTCGCCGGCGGTGTGACAAGCACAATCTCCGGCACGCCCGCAACCTGTGCTGGAATCACATTCATCAGCACCGATGATGGATACGCTGCTTTCCCCCCGGGGACGTACACGCCGACACGCTTCAGCGGCCTAATAATCTGGCCGAGCAGACTGCCATCCGGCTGCCAGTCCATCCACGAATTGCGTTTCTGCTTCTCATGAAACGCACGGATGTTGACGGCGGCTTGACGAATCGCCGTCACAAACGATGGCTCCACGGCTGCATACGCCGCCTGGAGCTCCTCCTGCGGCACGCGCAGCTGCGCAGCCGTCAGCGTCGTGCGGTCCAGCTGCTCCGTGTAACGCAGCAGAGCCGCATCACCTTCCCGGCGAATATCTGAGACAATTCGCCGTACCGTTTCATTTTGCTCCGGTGTACCGTACTCCACCTCACGCTTCAGATCAAAATCCCGTGCTGATACAATCTTCATCCGTACACCCTCCCTTTCGGTTATACTCCCTGTTACGCTGTATATATCTATTGCCACTCAGCTGGCTTGCTGATCAACTGCATCATGACTGCCTGCTGATCCATTCACACTATATAAGCTGTATTTTTATTTACCTATTCACTATCCTTTGCTATCTACGCTGGCTGCCAGCCGAGACCTCATTACCGCTTGGAATGACGAGTTGGAGGGCATCACATAAAGCCTGAATGCGGGCATTTTTCATCCGGTAGCTCACTCGATTCGCAATCAAGCGGCTCGTAATGTCCAGAATCTGTGTCATCTCCACAAGGCCGTTCTCACGCAGCGTCTGCCCGGTCTCCACCAGATCGACGATCCGGTCAGCTAATCCAATCAGAGGTGCAAGCTCGATGGAGCCATTCAGCTTGATAACCTCAACCTGTTGTCCCTGCTCACGGAAATACTGAGAAGCAATGCGAGGATACTTGGTTGCCACCCGCTGCTGAATGCCTGCCTTCCAGTCCGGCAGCCCAATCACCGACATACGACACTGGGCAATACCCAGATTCAGCAGCTCATACACATCGCGATCTTCCTCAAGCAGCACATCCTTCCCGACAATGCCGATATCGGCAACGCCGTACTCTACATACGTTGGAACATCGACAGGTTTAGCCATAATGAACTCCATTCCGGCTTCAGGCACTTCAATAACCAGCTTGCGTGTATCATCCACATCTTCAGGAATATCCAGTCCTGCCTCACGGAACAGCTTGGAGGCCTTTTTATAGATACGGCCTTTGGGCATTGCCACCTTTAGAATATCCGACATCTCAAAGTCCTCCTTTGGGTGATCCATAGATAATGACCTGTTCATCCGGGTCTGCGCTAGCTCCACTTGCTTTTACTTCTCCTTGATCCGTAAGAAGAGTCGTGATTACATTCTGCCCGATACTCCGCAATCTTGCTGCTTCAGCCAGTGCTTCAGCCCGATGCTCCGGGCTGTATTCGATACGTACCGACTTCTTCTCTTCAATCGTGATGCCATGAACACCATCAATGATCCGGTTTGTTTTTAACGCAAAACCTGTCGCCGGAAGCGCACGTCCAAACTGCTGCAGCAGATTGTCATACCGTCCGCCGCTGCATACCGGTGATCCCAGCTCTGCCGCATACCCTTCAAACGTCATGCCTGTATAATAGGAGAAATCCCCAATCATCGTCAGGTCAATCAGCACATGCTCCGAGACACCGTAAGCCTCCAGCACCTCAAACACCGCGCATAGATGTGCAATAGACTTCGCCGCTTCAGGACTTGAACTGAGCTCGCCTGCATGAGTACAGATTTCCTTCCCGCCCCGCAGACGCAAAATGGCTTCAAGCCGCTGTTTCTGCCCAGGCTCCAGATGTAAAGCTTCAATAGATTGGCGGTAGCCCACATAATCTCGTCCCAGAAGCCCTTCCTTCAGCTGCTCCTGCTCTGCCGTCTGGCCAGGAATAACCTCTTCCAGCAATCCGTTCAGAAAGCCCATATGACCCATCGCGATTTTAAAAGAAGATACCCCCGCAGCCTGCAACGAGGCAATGGCCAGTGCAACCACTTCAGCATCAGCTTCAGGAGAGTCATCTCCTACGAGCTCCACACCTGTCTGAAAGAACTCTGCTTCACGCCCGGCTTCCTCTTCAATCGATCGAAATACGTTCGCATGATAGGACAGACGCAGCGGCAGTTTCTCATCTTTAAGCATGGATGACACTACACGTGCGATTGGAGCTGTCAGATCAGAGCGCAATACCAGCGTTGTTCCCCGACTGTTCAATAATTTAAACAATTTGCGATCCGATGTTGAGCTGGCTACCCCCACCGTATCGTAGTATTCAATCGTTGGTGTGATGATCTGGCGGTAACCCCAGCGCTCCATGCATTCCAGTACATTACGTTCAATCATTCGCAGCTTGGATACGACATGTGGTGTGTAATCACGAAAGCCGGTCGGTTTTTCAAAGCCTTTTGGTTTGGACATTGGTACTATTCACCCCGAGTTATGAATTTGAATGCTTGTCATTTGCATCATCTATATCATGATATCGCTCTATTTCAACAGGATTTATGTATGACAAATCCCCATTCTAAGTTGTAACCCGAATTCAGTGTAAAGCCGCATTACGCAATGAGAAAGACATTTTTTTCAATTGCATATGTTGATCCTATTGTTCGTAAATACATTTCACTAACAGATCACGAATGCACTTCTATAACATATACTTTCGTATGGTAAAGTGCTAACAAACTAAAGGATATGGGATATGATAACATGAATACGGCTGGAACGTCAACCAACTGGCGGGCTAACCACATTTGTTCCTTTCCGTTCCTTCACTTTCCTTTATTTACTTTACTCCTATGACTTATCATGCCTCATACAGCTTATATCCCCGCACCTATACGTTCGCTGACGCTGTTAGACTTCAAATTTTGTATACGAAAAAAGCTGCCTTCAGCAGCTCTTCCTGGATGCATCCTTGCATGCATCCCTTTACCTCTAATTTTTACAAATTTTAGCCTAGTGCAGCTTTCCCCGTGAAACCTCATCCGTTTTAAAAATCATTTCCTCTTTCGCCGTCTCCTCTTCCTCTAACGATGAGGCAGAACGCTTCAGCTCACGCAGCGGATTGCCTCCAACAAATGCCCCCGGAGCCACATCCTTATGAACCACTGCACCAGCAGCAACCACTGCTCCATCACCAATCGTTACCCCTGGGAGGATCGTGGTGTTTGCACCAATGAGCACATTATTTCCGATAATGACCTCACCCAGCCTGTACTCTTTAATGAGGTATTCGTGTGCAAGAATCGTTGTGTTGTATCCAATCACGGAGTTTTCACCGATCTTTATCTTTTCCGGAAAAAAAACATCCACCATAACCATCAGGCCAAAAGCCGTATGCTTCCCAACCTTCATGCCCAGCACCCGATTATAGATCCAGTTCTTCAGAGGAAGAATCGGGCAATACCGTGACAGCTGAATCCAGATAAAGTTATAAACGCCTTTCCATGGGCTCACTGTCTTGTAGATATGCCAAAGCGCATTCTCGGTTTCTACGGGATAGCGGGTTACTTTTCTCATGAACGTCCAGTTCCTGTAAGAATTTTGTCCAGCAAGTCCCTCATATCATGCAAAATATAATCCGGCTTGTATCCGCTCAGAACCTCTTCTCCTTTAAGAGACCATGCCACACCGGCAGAGAGAGCACTAGCGTTCTGCGCAGATTGTATATCCACCGGACTGTCGCCCACCATTAGCGTGCAAGCTGGATCTGACCCCAGCTCGGCCATCGCTTTTTGTACAGGCTCGGCATGAGGCTTCGGATGAGTAACATCCGTTACCGTTACAATAGACTTCATATATTTAAGCAGATCGAAACGTTCCAGCACCTTCAGAGTCGAAGGGCGAATTTTGGTTGTTACTACCCCCATCGTAATGCCTGCCTGATGCAGAGCCTCCACCACCTCAATGACATAGGGGAAGGGCTTGACCATTGCTTCATGATGAATATCATTGTAAGCCCGATAACCTTTGACATACTCCGATACCTCTTCATGACCTGAAAAGGTTCGCATTTGTTGCTCCAATGTGCCCCCCATATGCGGAATGATCTGTTCCCTTGTCCATGGTTCAGCATGGTCCCACCCTTGCATGACGTGCAGGAAGGAGTTGATAATCAGCTCATTGGTATCAATAATCGTTCCATCCAGATCAAACAGTACCGTGTCAATCACGTTGCATTACTCCTTTTTATCTTCAACTTGCTTAGGCTCATCTTGAGCCTGACCCGAAGTGGTTGATGATGCTGGTGTTACTTTTTGCTCTTTACCAGCTTCCGTTCCCGTGTGCTCGATATCATCATTAATTACTTTCGACGAAACGATCGGATCACTGTAATGTGCATCTGCTTTTCCCGTCACTCTTCTCACCACAATAAACACAACTGCGGCAACAATAATGGCAATGGCAAGCAGCTGAGAGATCCTTACGTTACCGTATGCCGGGTCCAGATATCCCTGCTCGAATCCCAACGCGGTCATCGGAGACCACAGACCATTCACTAATGAAGCGACCCATTCTGGAGCCTGGAATGCCAGACTGTCCGTACGCAGAGCTTCAATGAAGAAACGTCCGATAGAATACCAGATAAAATAAGACATAAACAGTTCACCAGAACGCATAAACTTCTGGCGACGAAGCACTAACAGAATAATCAGTCCGACAAAGCTCCATACCGATTCATATAGAAACGCCGGGTGATGGAATACACCCTCAACGTTCATTTGATTCACAATAAAGTCCGGCAGGTGCAGCTTGTCTCTTAAAAAGGATTCTTCAACAGGACCGCCGTACGCTTCCTGATTGACAAAATTGCCCCAACGTCCAATCATCTGTCCCACAATGAGACCGGGTGCACAGATATCCGCCATACGCCAGAAGTTGTATCCTTTGCGGCGGAAGAAGATAACTGCACAGATGATTGCACCGATCAATGCGCCATAGATCGCAATACCACCGTTCCATATTTTGAAGACATCCCACAGGTTGTCCTTATAATCTTCCCACTTAAAAGCAACGTAATAGATTCGGGCTCCGATAATGGCGGAAGGCACACCCAGCAGTACCATATCCATGAACACTTCTTGCGGGATATTAAATCGCTTGCCCTCCCGAATAACGAGCAGCAGCCCCAGGAGCGCAGCCATACCCAGAATAAGGCCATACCAGTGAACCTTCAAAGCGCCAATGGAGAACGCTATCGGGTTCAACAGTAATAATGTATCCATTCATTCACACTCCTATCAATTCACATCTGTAAGCATGACCATGTGGAGCCTGCATGAACCTTCTCGTTCAAGGAGTACAGACGCCATGTGTCATGCTTCATTATTTCAATTATACTTGGCTTGATATTTTTCTATCCTGCATTACAACCGATCTTCGTCAGCAGCTTACTTAGTCCATATCTTCCATATCTTCCGAAATGGTCGCTGTCAGCTTGTTTGTGAACTGGAGTGCCGCATTAAGTCCCATCTGTTTCAAGCGATAGTTCATCGCAGCCACTTCGATGATTACAGCCAGGTTTCGTCCCGGCCGAACAGGAATGGTCACGAGAGGTACATCCGTATCAATGATACGTGTTGTCTCCTCATCCAATCCCAGACGATCATACTGTTTATCCTGCTGCCACGCTTCTAGACGTACCACCAGCGTAATCCGTTTGTTATTCCGTACAGCCCCTGCACCAAACAAGGTCATCACGTTGATGATACCGACACCGCGGATTTCGAGTAAATGACGGATCAGTTCAGGTGCAGTACCGTGCAATTGAAAGTCAGAGGTTTGACGGATTTCCACCGCATCATCGGCAATCAAACGGTGCCCACGCTTCACGAGCTCAAGCGCAGTTTCACTTTTACCGATACCGCTGCTGCCCGTAATCAGCATCCCTACACCATACACATCACACAATACACCATGAATTGTGGCCGTTGGCGCTAATTTGCCTTCCAAAAATCCGGTAATACGACTCGACAAGATTGTTGTAGCCATATTGCTGCGTAGCACAGCCAGGTTTTGCTCTTCGCTGATATCAATCAGTTCCTGCGGCACTTCCAGTCCACGGGTTACGACAATACATGGCGTCTCCTCTGTGCATAGACGCTGCATACGTTCACGACGCTCTTGCTCAGGCAGCATTGCAAAAAAGGCCAGTTCCGTCCTTCCCAACAGCTGTACCCGCTCTTTTGGATGATATTCGAAATAACCGGCCATTTCTAGACCAGGGCGGTTGAGATCATCTACCGTGATGAATCTTTTCAAGCCCTGGGAGCCAGAAACAACTTCCATCTGAAACTGCTGTACCAATTCGGATACTTTCACTTTTTTCGCCATTTGTCTCTTCCTTTCAGCATTCGCTGTGCCTCTTATGTACCTCAGTTCGTGTATCATTTCTTTCCATTATTAGCGCATTCACAACATGATCCAGCGTATCAATACCATGATCCAAAGCCAAGCATGTTTAGTCTCCTGCGATGATTTTTTGAGACTTTAACATGCAGCATTTTAAGGGCAGACCTTCAAATAATCTTAAATGAATTTTGCATTGAATGCAATCGCAGCAAATTGATACGATAATCTTTAAAAAAGCCCCTTCCAGCAAGAACGGAAGGGGCTCGGTTTATAATATATAATTACGTTACTTACAGATCTCATCGTTACCGAGGATCCTCAGTAGGATTAGTCTTGAAGAAGTACGTTCACTTCAGTCTCTTTGTCAAAGATATGAACTTTGTTCATGTCGATAGCCATTTTAACTGTGGAACCATCACGAGTGTTGGAGCGTCCGTCTACACGTGCGATTGTAGTGTCGTTACCTACACCGCTCAAGTAGAGAAGCATTTCGTGACCGAGGTTCTCTGTTACATCTACGTGAGTAGAGAATACAGAGTTCGGCGATGCTTCCAGGAATACTGGCTCTTCGTGAATGTCTTCTGGACGAACGCCCATAATCACTTCTTTGGCAGCATATCCTTTGGATTTCAACACTTGTGCTTTACCTTGCGGGATTTCAACGTCCACACCAGGAGCTACGAAGTGCAGGCTTGAACCTTGCTCAGCCAGTTTACCCGAGATAAAGTTCATTGTCGGGGAACCGATGAAACCTGCTACGAACAAGTTAGCCGGGTGGTTATACAGCTCTTCAGGAGAAGCAGCTTGTTGGATGATACCATCCTTCATAACTACGATCCGGTCTCCCATCGTCATTGCTTCGATCTGGTCATGCGTTACGTAGATTACAGTTGTTTCCAAACGTTTAGCCAGCTTTGTGATTTCCGCACGCATCTGACCACGCAGTTTCGCATCCAAGTTGGAAAGCGGCTCATCCATCAAGAAGACTTGTGGATCACGGACAATCGCACGTCCCAAAGCGACACGCTGACGTTGACCACCGGACAATGCTTTAGGTTTACGCTCAAGCAAGTGCTCGATGTCGAGGATTTTAGCTGCTTCACGTACACGTTTGTCGATCTCGTCTTTTTTAACCTTACGCAATTTCAAACCAAATGCCATGTTTTGGTATACGCTCATATGCGGATACAAAGCGTAGGATTGGAATACCATCGCGATATCACGGTCTTTAGGTGCAACATCATTCACGACACGGTCACCGATATAGAGTTTACCTTCAGAAATTTCCTCAAGGCCTGCGATCATACGCAGTGTTGTTGATTTACCACAACCGGACGGACCTACCAGTACCAGAAACTCTTTGTCTTTGATGTCCAGGTTAATGTCAACTACAGTTGCTTTATCAGAACCCGGGTATTTTTTGAAAATATGCTCTAAACGTACTCCTGCCATGATTGTTGCCTCCTCAGAGATCATTTTGTAATCGAATACAATTTGTAGTTTTATAATACCCTATCGCTTGGTTATTTGACTATTCGCAAACTGCACAAAAATATCAAACCTTTTTCGTCACTTTGTACATCAGAAGTAAAAGCTGCACAATAATTGCACTTTTGAAATTTCTAACATCATATCCTATCTCTTGTTTGATCTTGTCCAGACGGTATATCAGCGTATTGCGATGGATAAACAAACGCTTCGCCGTTTCGCTGACGTTGCAGTCCAAACTAAAGAAAATTTCCAAGGTGGCTAACGTTTCACTATCATCGAAGAGAAGCGTGCCCTTGCCAATTTCCTGAATAAAGCGAAGCCGCTGCTGTTCCGATATACTGGCGACAAGCTGCTCCAGCTGCAGTTCCCAAGGAAGGTGTATATGCTGTGTCACGTGAAATGACCGCCCTAGATGTATGCTCTCCTGAAGAAGGGAAGCCACCTGAACTAATGCATGCTTAGGAATACAAGGCAATGATGCGGACAAATGGAATACCCCTGCAAACTCACTCGCTACCAGTTCATATAATCCGGAACAAAATGCAAGAAGTGAGTCTTTGCGCGCTTCTGCAGTATCTTCATCCGCTTCCCCCGTAACCACTGTCTCGTCACTCATAAAGAGCCATTCCTGTGCGTCAAGAGGGATCAAAGTAACCTCTTCCCCGAAATAACTCTCCAATAGTTTATTTAAAACGTTAGAGTCAACGCGCTGAGAATCAGGGGTTTCACCCTGTAATACAAAAAGCACCTTCTCTTTCTGAAACTCATCAAATGTATTGAACGGAGTTGGCAGCGGTTCAGTATTGTCGGAACTGTAAACTTTAATCTGATTCTGGAGCCATCTCCCCAATATAACTAACTGTTGATCTGCATCATCGTTCTGCAGGGATAGTCCGCTATCTAAACTTGAATTGCTACGGAGAAGCAACTCAATCAAACGACGAGTCTCCAGTGTGATCGATACCGACGGGCATCCCCAGCACACTACTGTATTCTCCTCAGGATTGCTGCCCACTTTGAAAAAAATTCGCTCTCCTGCGTGTAAACTAATAATATCTGCTGACATGCACGAACCTGCCATAGGCTCATATTCTTCTTCATGAGCTTTGCTTTGAATAAAAAGCGGTTGGTTTACTTCCAAACTGCTCAAGTTCTCAATGGATTGATTCCATTCAAGCATTGTAATTTCATATTCATCTAATGTGGTGCCTATAACGGCCTCAATTTGCTGTTTTAAATCAAGTATGTGCTTCATGTCATGAACGCCACCACTCTGTTTATTTTATTCATTATTTTATCATATCTTGCTCTGCACTGCTCTTTGGCTCAGCGGCTCACATAATTATCGTTATTGTCCTATACAAAAAAGAGTGATCGATCAAATTAATGATCAATCACTCTCTATTTATGATGAGCCATGAAGGACTCGAACCTTCGACACCCTGATTAAAAGTCAGGTGCTCTACCAACTGAGCTAATGGCTCAAAAACTGGTGGAGGATGATGGATTCGAACCACCGAACCCGTACGGGAGCAGATTTACAGTCTGATGCGTTTGGCCACTTCGCTAATCCTCCAGGATTAAAGGTGGCTCGGGACGGAATCGAACCGCCGACACGAGGATTTTCAGTCCTCTGCTCTACCGACTGAGCTACCGAGCCATATTCATTTATTGTAGATTAATGGCGGAACCGACGGGATACTCTCACTTCGTTCGAGACTGCGAAGCAAATGCTCTCGAAGTGTATGCTCCGACGAACCCAAAAACGGATTCTCATCCCTGAAGCATATAATTAATGGCGGAACCGACGGGATTCGAACCCGCGATCTCCTGCGTGACAGGCAGGCATGTTAGGCCAACTACACCACGGTTCCAGGCATTAATGGTGCCGGCGAGAGGACTTGAACCCCCAACCTACTGATTACAAGTCAGTTGCTCTACCAGTTGAGCTACACCGGCGTATATGGTGGAGGCTGAGGGGATCGAACCCCCGACCCTCTGCTTGTAAGGCAGATGCTCTCCCAGCTGAGCTAAGCCTCCTGGGTAATATAATAGCGGCGGAGGGGATCGAACCCCCGACCTTACGGGTATGAACCGTACGCTCTAGCCAGCTGAGCTACGCCGCCATATCATAAATGTTTTGATTGCTTGTCCATCTTAGGTAAAGATGGCGGAGAGAGAGGGATTCGAACCCTCGCACCGATTACTCAGCCTAACCCCTTAGCAGAGGGTCCCCTTATAGCCACTTGGGTATCTCTCCAAAAGTCAATCATTACATCAACAAGGATTGCTCCTTGAAAACTAGATTCGAAACGAAACGCTCGCAAATTAGACTTGCTATTGGATAAGCCCTCGACCGATTAGTACTGGTCAGCTCCATGCATTGCTGCACTTCCACCCCCAGCCTATCTACCTCGTCGTCTTCAAGGGGTCTTACATACTG
>NZ_BMFU01000013.1:0-395 GCF_014639235.1 Paenibacillus silvae
AACGCTTGCCCCCTACGTATTACCGCGGCTGCTGGCACGTAGTTAGCCGGGGCTTTCTTCTCAGGTACCGTCACCTTGAGAGCAGTTACTCTCCCAAGCGTTCTCCCCTGGCAACAGAGCTTTACGATCCGAAAACCTTCATCACTCACGCGGCATTGCTCCGTCAGGCTTTCGCCCATTGCGGAAGATTCCCTACTGCTGCCTCCCGTAGGAGTCTGGGCCGTGTCTCAGTCCCAGTGTGGCCGATCACCCTCTCAGGTCGGCTACGCATCGTCGCCTTGGTGAGCCGTCACCTCACCAACTAGCTAATGCGCCGCAGGCCCATCCTCAAGTGACAGATTGCTCCGTCTTTCCAGTTCCCTTCAGGCGAAGAAAACAAGTATTCGGTATTAGCT
>NZ_BMFU01000013.1:563-130019 GCF_014639235.1 Paenibacillus silvae
TGAGACTCCGCTCGACTTGCATGTATTAGGCATGCCGCCAGCGTTCGTCCTGAGCCAGGATCAAACTCTCCAATAAAGTATTGAAAAGAGCGATTAGCTCATTTTGAATCTGACGAGATTATAAATCTCATTGTTGTTCCAGTTTTCATACAGCCAGATGGCTTGCACCAAAACCTTCACGTTCATTCTGCAAGCAGAATGATTACTCACTCGTTGTTCAGTTTTCAAAGATCAAACTTTTCTCTGTTACCAAAACCAGTTCGTTTCAGCAACTTTTATATCTTATCATGTCCGAACCAACTTTGCAAGCTCTTTTTTCAAGCTTCTTTGGAAGCTCTTTTGTAAGTTGCTTGCCGCACCGTGTAAACCGTGTTTTCTTGGCCGGAATTAGAATATATCACAAATCACTCCCACTTGTAAAGCACTAAATATTAAAAAGAATTATATATAATATAGGTTTTATATTGCAGGCATACAAGACACGTCCCAATACCAGATACTTTATCAGTTGCTAACCAAAATTAAAATTAAACATCTCATTATATATTTACCTCTTTATATAGAAGTAACCTGCCTAAAGTTTATCATCTTTTACATAAACAAAAAAACAACAGTTTTCACAGATGTGCTTACCATCTCCAAAAACTGCTGCTTCTCTAACAAAATCCAACTCTGCTTCTCCATTGCCTGTTTACTTCGACTTATCAGCAGCAGATTCAGAACTTTCCTTGTTTTTAGTGCCTTTGCTTTTATAAGGCTTTGGGGCACTCTTGGCTCGATTGGCGCTGGCTTGCCAGCGGTTCCAGCCCTTTTTGCCTGTACCACGACCCGTGCCGCCCTTGCCTTTTGCTTTACTCATTTTATCACTCCAATAGTTCTGTCTATGTCTAAAAATGATCTTCCTTGGTCCTGTCCACCGTAAACCGACTCATATGACTCACTTCCAGCAACTCTTATTATACCAGAATTGAAGTATCCACGTTTTCCCCTACAGATTGATATTGATATGATCCAGCTACTAAACTTGAGCCTTTGGCTCTTGTACTGTCTCGACCCTTCTTAGCACACGTAAAGATAAGAGGAAACAAATTCCGAGCACCACGGCAGCTGAAACATATGGGTAGTTAATGTTAACATCAAATAATGCACCTGCTACGATCGGTCCGGCAATATTGCCCAGACTGGTGTAAGCCGAATTCAAGCCGGCAACGAAGCCTTGCTGCTCCTCGGCAAGTTTGGACATCTGTGTACTAATGGCAGGACGCAAAATATCCATTCCCAAAAACACGGTAAACGTTACAACAACGATAAGCCAGTACGTATGCACAAACAGAGTCAGCAGTACAAATACAGAAACAAACAGCAAGCATACCGAAATGACCTTTTTCTCACCGAATGTATTCAGCAGCCAGCCGATCAGAGATACCTGTACTACGGCTCCGGCAATTGAACCAAATGTAATAATAAATGCAATATCCTTCGTCGTGAAACCGAACTTATGATCCACAAACAGTGAGAATACCGTTTCATAGTTAGCCAAGCCAAAAGCCATAACAAATACGATGATCAAGCTGAAAAAGTAAGGCTCCCGATAAGAGTTTAACAATTGAGCGACCATACCTGGTGCTTTTTCCTTCACTCCAACGGTTTCAACTGACGACTGCTCACTCGCACTCCGTTCGGGTTCCGGCAAAATAATCAATGTGATAATCGCAGCCAGCAAACCTGCAAACCCCGCAGCATAAAAAGGAACCCTAATGCCGAACTCCGCAATGTAACCGCCAATGCCCGGCCCGATAATAAAGCCTGTCGTAATGGCCGCATTAATTAATCCCATGCCTTTACCGCGCTCTTCCTCCGTCGTAATATCCGCAGTGTACGCCATAACAGCCGGGAAAATCATCGCTGCACCAACCCCGCCCAGCATCCGGGCTGCGAAGAGCAGATAAGGTGCATTTACGGCGCCAAACATAAATTCAGATACGGCAAAGATCAGCATGCCGATGACAATAATCTTTTTACGTCCCCATTGATCTGACCATCGTCCTGCGGCCGGAGAAAACAGAAATTGAGTAAACGAGAAGGCTGCAAACAGCAGGCCCATCGTAAAGCCTGTAATGTGGAGCAAATTCATATATGCAGGCATGATTGGAACAACCAGACCTATGCCCATAAATACCAGGAAAATATTAAACATTAACAGCAGCAGCGCGCCCCTGTTGCGTGTCAGCAAAGCCATGATTCCACCCTCCAGTGTTGTTGTCTAATTATGCTGTTTATCCTTCGCAATCCCGTAAAGAAATACACTGGCAGCCTGACGATACAGTGCAAGAGCCTCGTCGGGCTCCAGCTTTCTTGACATTTGACTGAGACCAATAATGGTGCTTTCCAGAATAAGTGCAAGATGCTCCACATTGTTCGGGTTGAACTCACCGTTATTTATTCCTTCCTGAATTAGCTGTTTGTTGAATTCAATGTGACGCTCGAACATGACAGCGATCCGTTCCTGGATATCATTCTCTTTTTTCTCTCCTGTGAAAAATTCATCAGCTGCCTTCGTTAAAGGATGATTCAAATCATCCATAATTAGCTGTTCTGCCAGTCCGTAGATTTTCTCGGTGGAAGTGCGATATAGATGTTCTTTCGCGTTCCAGCTCGCTTCCCACTCCCGATCCCATTCATCAATGAGATAGAGAAAGAGCCCTTCTTTGCTTTTAAAATGATAATAGATATTCCCTTTACTGCTGCCTGTAGCGGCAACAATATCCTCAATCGAAGTTGCTTTATACCCTTTTTGTACAAAAAGGGCTTTGGAAGCATCAGCGAGTTTCTTCTTTGTCTGCTCGGACTGGAGCTGCTTTTTATTCATACTCACTCACTTCACTCCATTCACATATACATACTGAACGTTCGTTCTGTATTTTATCAAAACTGCATTTAATTCGCAATACAAAAGAAAGAACCCGCAGATAACTGCGCGCTCTCACCTATGGTTATAAATTTGCCTGTATAGGTTCTATTAAATGACTTCATCCATATAAACTGCTGATCCATATCATGCTATTTTATCTTTTGACCTTATCATGTTACTTTATCTTCTTGCCTTGACCGTGCAAAATCTTCATCTGGCCATTCTCGTATCCAACCTGATAAGTGACATTATATCGTGATGTGATGTATTCCCCATCCTTGCGTTCTTCTGCAGCAATTATACCGCTTACTTCCAGCTCATCCTCAGCGGTACGCATGGAAGATATCTTCTCCAGGGTCACATCACTTGTATACGTATAGCCTTCACGAAATTTGGCGTAACTTGTACTGCTCTGCCAGTCACTTCCGAGCAGCGCATAAGCAGATACATAATCACTCATGCTCAGATAACTGTAAAAGTCAGCAACCACGCCCTCCGCTTCCGATAAGTCCGCTGAGGATGTTTGTGAAGAGTTGTCCCGAGCCGTCTGAACGGACTTGGCATTAGAGGAACGCTCGGACCACTGCTGCACCTGTTTCAGCACACTGGTGATCGGAATGCTGAATCCGATACCACCTTCCTGTTTCACCACCGTTGAGTTGATGCCCAGCACTTCTCCTGTCTCGGCATTAATTAGCGGGCCTCCGCTGTTACCGTTAGTAATCGGAGCAGAGATCTGATACAAGTTGGTATAGATATACGGTTCAATCTCAAAACTGCGGTCAAGTCCGCTAATAATGCCAGTGGTGACGGTATTTTCAAAGCCCAGCGGGCTGCCCAATGCAAGAATCTCATCGCCCACCTCTGCTTTGGTAGAAGAGATGGGCAGCGGTTCTATTTTCACAAGATCCGGGACTCTGACGACAGCTATATCTGTTTCTTCCCCGATGCCGATGACTATCCCCTGATACTCCTGATGATCCAGAGTACGAACGGTCACTTCTTTGGAGCCTTCTACCACATGTGCATTGGTGATTACATCACCCTTATTATTGTATAAAAAGCCGGAGCCCAGACCTTCGCCGCTCTCGATCGTGACCACTTTCTTCTGACTATCCTCAATAATCTGCTTGCGTGTTTTTTTAATTGAAGCGTTAGAAGTCGTACTGGCTTCAGGCTTTTCCGTTCCTTTAGAAGAGGCAACTGCCAGTTTGGGTGCAATCGCCAGCTCGTCGGCTACCTGCTCGTGAATCCAGAATACGCCTCCAGCCCCGGCTCCAATGATTATTGCACTGGAAACTATCGTGCCCCATATCCGTTTGCTCATTTGATCCCCTCCTACTCCACATACCATGATGCATTCGTAACCGTCACATTGGTTGCTTCATATACCCCGTAATAGTAGGTTTCAAAATAACCCTCTTCTCCTACATCTAAAATCGTCGGGTATACGTATGCATCCGTTTCACCGATATAATCACCATTTGAAGCATTGATATTGACGATAAGAGCCACCGACGAAATTGGACGTGTGCCCTGATTAACGATTGATCCGCTGATATACAAATCTCCGTACTCATCCAGTTCAGCAGACAAATCTGTAACATATACAGCCCCTGTGCGATTTCGAAGCTCCTCCTCAGCCGCCTGCTGCTCGGCAAGTCGAATACGTTCTTCCTCCGCTTTCTCAAACGCCTTTTTCTCACGCAGCACTTCATCCCGATATTTGGTCAGCTTTTGATCATCTGGTGCATAGGATAAGCCGTTGTCCACGGTCTGCAGCGCTGCTGTAAAATTACGTTTCTTCACCTGCTGCTCCGCTTGTTTATAACTGATGCCCGCCAGCTTGTCGATGATCTGCTTTCGTACCGCTTCCGCTTCCTTGCCGCTCAAGCCGGATATCGTTTTGAGTTTCCCCGCCAGTGCTTCTACGGTGGTTAACTGATCAATTTCTTTTTTGACCTTCAGAACAGCCAGCGTTACTTTTCGATTGTTCAGGGCTGCCCTTGCTTTGGCAAATACAGGCTCCTGCCGCTCGTTTAACGTTTTCGCTGCCGTTTGAATGATTTTGTCCGCTTCGGACAGCTTGCCTGTTTTGAGTAAATCCGCAGCTTCATCCATCTGATTGAATAGATTGTAGGCTTTTGCCGTAATCTGCCGATCCTGAACCAGCGCTTCTACATTCGGTCTATAGCCAAGTGCTTTATCCAGCAGCTTGATGGCCTCTGCATATTTCCCATTCAGTGCGGCTTGCTCTGCCTCATGATGCAGTGTCTTCACTTGAGCATTAACAGCGCTCTCCTGATTATAATAATACGTCAGCAGCGCACCCATAAATGCTGCAAGCAGCAGCGGAATAATCCATAGAAAAGGGCTATTTTTACGCTTGCTTACCTCTCCGGCAGCAGCGACATTGCGGGGAGAAAGTCCTTCCTGTTCCTTCCAGATCTGATCCTCCGTAGAGCTGACTTGTTTGAGCACAGTTCCACACTTCTGACACTGTGCCTGACCCGAGCTGTTTTTTGTCCCGCATACGTGACAGTACAACCTGATCCCTCCATCTAAAAAATATGTATGTTTCCATTGCTTATCTGTTTATTAAGCTGTTCTTCTACCCGTTATCAGAATATGTGTATCTGAATCTCGGGGTGAATCGACATATATCATATAGCAAAAAGGTAAAATGCACCATATCTTACTTCGATAAAATGCATTATTCACTATTGGCTGGGTGATGTCAGGCATTGTGATGATCCACCTTTTCCATAAAGAGAACCATCACAGGCAAGGAGACATCACAATTGTGGTTGGTTCAACAAAAAAAGCCCTCCTGTGATCAGGAAGGCTTGGTATATTGCTATGCATTGTATCTCTTATATGCTTTCTGAGCTTAGCACGAAGAGCCACCATCGATCACCTCGGATTGCTAGAATAGAATCCACTCCAAAATATCACCTCGCGTATGCGCCGTCAATTGCGTATAATGATGCTATTCCAACATGTGAGGTGAAAGGGATGTTGTTCCCGATCGTTCGAAGTAATTAGGTATCGGGCTGGATCAAAACGCGTACCAGCTGCCAAGGGGCAGGTCTGTCCATTTGAGCCTGTTCGATGCTTGACACTCGAATGATTGCATAGGCATACACATCCATAATTATAACATCACATATTGGAGGAAGATTAAAGTATGACAAAAAAATGGGATTACGAAGCATTCTATGAACGTGTCGGTCGGCAAAACGGTTGGGATTTCAGCACAATGAAGGTTGTATCTGATACCCCTGCTTGGGATTTCTACCAAGAGGTTATTCGCTGCACGCAAACATCAGACTTGCTGCTCGATATAGGCACTGGCGGAGGAGAAGCCGTGTTGTCCATTGCAGAACATGCTCATTTGCTTGTGGGCATTGATCTGGCTCAAGGCATGATTGATACTGCCCGGCGAAACCTGAAGAAAGCGGCAAGCAGCTCCGCCAACGGTTCCAAGGTCCGCTTCGTTCAGATGGATGCAGACCATCTTCAGTTCCCGAATGAGTTCTTCAACACCGCATCCTGCAGGCATTCTGTATTCTCTGCATCGGAGGTATACCGGGTGCTCGCGGAGGACGGCATATTTCTGACCCAGCAAGTCAGCGAGCATGACAAATTAAATATCGCGCAGGCCTTCGGGCGCGGGCAGCATTCCGGCATTAAACCTGGCGCGCTGCTGGAACGCTGCAGACAGGAGCTTGCACACGCCGGTTTCCGGCAGATCGAGGCTTGTGAATATAATGTAATGGAGTATTATGCTGCACCAGAGGATCTTCTGTTTTTGCTCATGCATACGCCGATTGTGCCTCATTTTGGAGAACATACTTCCGATCTGGAGACTTTCAAACAGTTTGTGCAGGACCACTGGCACGAGAAGGGGATTCGCACCAACTCGGCCCGTTTTATGATTACAGCAAGAAAATAATGTGAAATATATTTAAAAACGCGCTTTGGCGAATCCGGTTGGATTCAGCCAAAGCGCGTTTTGTTCATTATCCATGCCGCTCGCTGTTTATGAAAAAAATATTACGGAGTCAAATTACTGATCAAGCTGCAGTTTCTCCAGGAACGGCTTTAACCGATCCACTACATAGTGGCTGCCCCCACGCCCGTTAACTTCTTCGATCACAGCAGCCAGAAGGAACGATGGCGATTCCGTGTCAAACGTAACGAAAAAGCCATTTTCCTGACCCTGCTCGCCCTTCTTCGCTTTCAGCTCTGCCGTACCGGTCTTGCCTGCGAGACCACCAGCAATCGAACTGAGGGCATGTGCTGTTCCTCCTTGACGAGAAACAACCTCTTTCAAAGCATTTTTGACGGTGTTGGCCACATCGGGTGTAATAATTGCAACAGGGTCAGAGGTTTCTTTGCCAACAATGAGCACAGGCTTTACAAGCTTGCCTTCATTCACAAACGGCGTAAAAGCAGAAGCAAGATGAATCGGCGACATTAACATCTCCCCCTGTCCGTACGACGTGTCGGCAAGCAGCACTTCGGAGGATAAGTCCTTATGTGCTTCATTGGCATACTGACTCGGCTTCAGGTACAGCTCATCCATTCCGAAGTTATCGCCAAACCCGAACTTCTGGATGCCTTCGATGAACTTGGCACTGCCCATTTCGGTCGCTTCCATCGCAAAATAAATATTGTCGGAATACACAAGCGCATCCACCATATTAACCGGGCTCAGGCTTTTCACCCGCTTGACGTAATATCCACCCCAGCTGTCATCTTTCCTCCACTGCAAACCGGAAATGTCATGGGTTTTATCCGCGGTTGTTACGTTCTCCATCAATCCAGCTGCCGCAGTAATTGCTTTGAAGGTCGAGCCAGGGGCATACCGTGTTGTTACTCGATTGATAAAAGGAAGCTTCTCATTCGCAGAATAGGCGTCCCATTCTGCCTGCGTCAGACCCGTCACCATTTTGTTTGGATCGTACGACGGTGCACTTACCAGAGCCATCAGGTTGCCATCCTTCGGATTCATCATCACCATTGCTCCGGCATCACCGCCGCCAGCCAGCGTTTGATACAGCTTTTTCTGCTGCGCCGAGCTGATCGTAAGCTGCACATCCTTGCCATCCACCGCATCCTTGCGAATTAATTCGGAAAGGGTATTCCCCGCTTCATCGGTGATCTCAATCAAAGCACCTCGCTCTCCGCGCAGCTGTTTCTCCATGGATTGCTCCAGTCCCGCTTTGCCGATCCAGTCCTCCGCGCGGTAGTAACCCTCGGTGTCTTTGTCCAGGTCCTCCTTGGTCGCTTTACGAACATAGCCAATCAGATGAGCGGCTGCTTCTCCAAGGGGATAATAACGGACCTCCTTGCTCTGCAATGCAACACCACGCAGTGAATCTGGAACATCGAACTCCTCTGTAGAACCGATCGGGACAAAAAATCCGGGCTTGACCCACGTTTGATTCAGTGCCTTCTGAATGCCTTCTACGGTTACATTGTAATAATCTGCGATGCGAGCAATCATCTGATCGGGTTGATCTCCCAGCTTCTCAGGCACAATTCCCCATTCATTCATGGTACCTTGGGTTGCGAGCGGTAATCCATCACGATCTACAATATCTCCTCGAGTCGGAAACAGAGTCTTCACTCGAACCTTGTTTCCTTTCACCATGTCACTGAGAATCAGGGATGGCTGCCAGTTAATTTGCCAGATCTTGCTCCCGTCCTCCAGCTCCTGTCTAACTAACTTTAACGTATGGGTCTCACTGATATCTCCCAGAAAAGTAGTCAGGTGAAGATTGTAATTTGCCTCGTAGAGGTCCGGATTACCTTCATTCTGCTGTGTCTTACCGTCATCCTGCTGTGTCTTACCATCATTCTCCTGACCCGTCTTCGCCTCTGAAACCGATTCCTGATCTGTATTCGCTCCGGCATCTGCTCCAGCTTCAGTCTCTGCTCCCTGCATTTGCTGCAGCTCAGCCTTGATGTCGGAAACCTGCATACCCGTATATATGGCATTGTATTTCTCGACAAACTGCTCCTTTGTCATGCCTGCCTCGGTCAGCGAAGCAGGTGACATCAACGAATACAGCTGGTCGAACTCTTTCTTTTGCAGATGCTCTATGTACTGATTTACGGTAGTCTGGGGTTTCGCTTCCTCGGGTTTGTTGTTCTGCATGTATAAATACATTCCGATGCCGCCTGCAAACAGGATGGGCAGAAGTCCATATAATAATTTTCGTTTTGATCTCATGTCAGTTCACCTCTACTCTATACTATAGATTTCCAGCACGGATTACACAATGTAACAAATCTGATGAATTTGTCATTAAAAATAGCCTTCGGCTCACATAATATGTTTAAATAAGAATAGTGAATTACATACTAAAGCTTTTTTGCTGTGAAGCAAAAGGCTGAAAAGGAGCCCGATGATGGAAATCAGCTATTTTTTACTCCCCAAAGCCGAAGTGGCCTATATCGAGTCTACCGCTTCCATGAAAGATGCTATCGAGCAGCTGGAATCGCACCACTACACCGCCATTCCCGTAATTGACGCGGATGGAAAATATGTTGCTACTCTGTCCGAAGGCGATCTGTTATGGAAAATGCGGGGCACTCCCGGTTTGACATTTGACAATATGGATCAAGTGCAGGTGCATGAGATCAGCAATCGCGTTTATAATGAATGCGTGTACATCGAAGCAGAGATGGAAGATATGCTGACCCTTGCAGCAGATCAGAACTTTGTACCCGTGGTCGATATAGATCGTGTCTTTCTCGGCATCATTCGTCGTAAAGATATCATTGAATATTACACCCGCAACATTTCGGATTAACATGAATCTAAAGGAGCAACAGATACACAGGTGTGTCTGCAAAAGATACTACGAAGAAGGCGAGCTTACGGGCTCGTCTTTTTGGTGTCTGTACAGAAAAACTTCAAAACATATTCCATATCGTGGATTTATAATAAAAATGTTGCTAATTATCGCTGAAATAAATACAATATTCATCATAATTCGACATTTATCCCCATGAACATACCAGCCTATGTTCAGAATCTGTTCAGAACCACATTGTATGATAGACATATCTTAAGACTTGATAAACGCTAACTATTTTACCACGCATAGAGAGAGGTATGCACCTTGAATCGTTTAAGCACACGCAACAAAATACTGGTCACCGCAACAGTCATTATGTCCTGTATTTACGTCATCTGGCGTACATTCTTCACCATTCCTTTCGGCCATGGCCCTCTTGCTGTGACCGCTGGTCTTGCCCTCCTGATTGTTGAACTCATCGGTATGTTTGAACTGGCTGTGCATTTCTATAATATGACCCGGCTTGAATATCCTGAGCTCCCCGTTGTGGACGAGGCTTTATATCCGGATGTCGATGTCTTTATTGCAACCTACAATGAACCGGCATCCCTGCTCTTCAAAACGATAAACGGCTGTCTCAACATGGATTATCCTGACCGCTCCAAAGTACATATTTATCTATGTGACGACTCCAATCGTCCCGAGATGCGTGAACTTGCCGCTCATATGGGTATCCACTACCTGACCCGAACCGAGCATATCCACGCCAAGGCTGGAAACCTGAACAACGCCATGAAGCATACTTCCTCACCTCTAATCGCCACGTTTGATGCCGATATGATTCCGAAGCATGATTTTCTGACGTCCTGTGTGCCGTATTTTCTGACAGGAGAGAAAATTGGCTTCGTTCAGACTCCGCAGAGCTTCTATAATCCCGATCAGTTTCAGTACAACCTGTATTCAGAAGCACGAATCCCGAACGAACAGGACTACTTCTACCGTGATGTGCAGGTTGGACGTAACAAGTCCAACTCCGTCATTTATGGTGGAACCAATACGGTGCTGTCCAGACAAGCCCTTGAGGATGTTGGCGGTTTCTATACCGGGTCGATTACAGAAGATTTTGCAACCGGCATTGAAATGCAGAGCAAAGGGTATCGCTGTTATGCCACCAATAAGGTGCTGGCTTCAGGACTTGCTCCCGGTGATCTGAAAAGCCTGATCAAGCAGCGTCAGCGCTGGGCACGCGGATGTATCCAGACGGGCAGAAAATTGAACATTCTCTTCAAGAGAGGTCTTACTTTTGCCCAGAGACTGAATTATATCTCATCCATCACCTACTGGTATGCCGGCTTAAAAAGGCTGCTGTACATTATGTCGCCTATTCTGTTTGCTGTGTTTGGTGTGCTGGTGGTGAAATGCACCATTCTGGAAATTCTGGTGTTCTGGCTGCCGATGTATCTGCTGACCAATACATGTCTGCGTATGCTGTCAGGCAATATTCGAACGACCAAATGGACCAATGTATATGAAACGATATTGTTTCCGTCGCTGCTGCCTGCGGTTATTCTGGAAACACTCGGCATCACCATGAACAAATTTGCAGTCACTCGCAAAGATGGAGCACATAATGATCGCAGCTACCAGATCAAACAGATCATTCCCCATCTCATTCTGGCGGTGCTGTCCGTAATTGGTATCGTGAATTGTATCCATTGGACCTTTAGTCAAGGCACGATTGGTTTTCTTGTCGTTCTATACTGGTTGCTGATTAACTTCTACAACATTATGATGTCCATCTTTTTCCTCAGCGGACGCAAGGTGTTCCGTAACCATGAGCGTGTGCTCGCTGCTGTGGAGTGTACGCTGACCACAGAGGGGGAAACCCTCTCGTCTGTTACTTATGATATCTCGGAAGGCGGCATTTCCATTCTGCTGGATACACCAAGATACATTCCGAGTGATGCTGAATTTGGCGTGCAGCTGGTATCGAGTCCTTATTCGAGCGAGTTCAAAGCCAAGGTCACACACGTCACTACATTTGGAACCAAGTGGAAGTATGCATTTAAAGTGCATGAGATTAACGAAGCAGAGCAGCGCCAGCTGCTGCACATTGTGTATGATCGCGAGCCAACGCTTCCTCAGAAGCTGGACAAGGATATCAGTACATTTGAAGACATTCGTCTGAACTTTGTACGCCGTGGACAGATCGGCATGATGTCGAACCGCAAGCTGGCCCGTATTTCGCTGAACCACGAGCTTGAAACATTCGAGTATGGCACAGTGACCCTGCTGGATTTTAACTACGATTTTATACTCTTGCAGATGTCTCACCCGGAAATGGCCTACGAAGTTCGTCTGCCTCTTGCGGAAAATCTGATTCTCGACTGTGAATGGGTAAAATCAATGCGAAGCAAACACGGCATTTTGTATCGGGTTCGAAACATTCGCGACATCGCCCGCAGTGGTCAAATGCCAGAGCTGGAGGCCCTTTTGAAGCAGTGGAATGTAGCGTATATCGAGTCTCGCAAACCAAAGGGCACATCCTCTTACAAAAACTTCGTCTCCGATGATGAACTGAACGAGATGGCTTATTTATAAATAATGGAGGCAAAAAAAGCATGCGTACGAAATGGCAGCAGTGGCTGCTTATCGCAATTGTCGCGGGTTTATGGAGTGCATGCTCCAATTCCACCGCTAATGCAGCTGCTTCGGCTCAGCCTGAACAGCTTCACTGGAGCGAACGCTCTATACATAAGTGGAACAACGGCGCTAAGGTGCAGTCCCATGTGGACCGTAATGGCAGCTTGCAGATCAGCACCGACACACAGGGGCTAGACAAAGGATTTTATTCTGCCTATCTATATGAACTGCAGAACAGGGACTGGTCGGGCAGCGGTGAACTAAGGTTCTCTGTACGCAATGACTCGGATCAGGTGCTGCCACTAAACGTTGTGATCACCCGAGCTGACCGGGCCGCACTCACTGTATCGAACGAACGTCAGGTCATCCTGATTCCAAAAGCAACCAAAGAACCCAAATTGGTTCGCCCGGTGGATGGGTTGATTGAACTTGCGCCAGAGTTTGAAGGCGAGGTTCGTGTTCCCTTTTCCAGTCTCATGATTCAATATAAACCCGCTACCGCTGGACAAGTCACTCCGGGGAAAATTCTGAGCTGGGGCATCACCATGACGACATCGGAAAATGCACAGCTGCGCTATCGCGTAGGAAACGTCAAGCTGGTGCCAGCTAAAGAAGCAGCTGTGGAGAACAGCTTGTCCACTGTGCACATCCGCGGAGATGAACGCGTAGTCCTACCGGTTGCGGGTCAATCCGTGGCTCAATATACGGTAAGTGGTTCGCCAGAGAGCTCGGACGTCCAATTCCAGCTTGCACATCCTGTACAGGGCGTGTCCATCACATCAGATGGACTGCTGACCCTTGAGACAGAAGCCGCCGGAATCAAATCGGTTGTAATTCAGGCTGTGATTGATCAGCGGTGGACCAGCAGCTTCATCGTTGCGCTTGATCCTTCCACGGCCATGCAGGTCAAGGAAGCCGACGGAACCCCCCGTTTCATCCCTGCACCTGACCAGGTGTCCAAAGTGCTGGAGCCTTCTGCCATATTGTTAAAGCCCTGGATGGAATGGATGATTCGCATCGGCCTGCTCTTCATCGGGCTTCTGGTTGTGATCCCTTACTGGCTGTGGAGAAGAGAGCAGCGCGCCTTCCAATCTGGTAAAGCCCATTCCATGAATCATCGCCGGTCCAAACGATTGTTCCGCATGTAAGTTGTTTATTTCATCTCCAAGGAGGAAAGGCAGTGCTCTTTTCCAGTGTCGTTTTTTTATTTTATTTTTTGCCGCTTGTATTAGGGCTCTATTATGTACTGCGATTTTCGGTAACGTTGAAAAACATGCTGCTGCTTGCAGCCAGTCTATTCTTCTATGCGTGGGGTGAGCCTCGCTTCGTACTGGTCATGCTGGTATCGATTGCACTGAATTATGTGTTCGCCCTGCTTGTAGACAAGTATCGCGATCGGCGTAATGCCGCATACACCATTATTACTGTGATGCTTGCTGCCAATCTGGGCATGCTGTTTGTTTATAAGTATTTGGCGTTTGCCCTGCGCATTGTGAATGAAAGCACAGGTTTTGGTCTGAGCATTCCACATATTGCGCTGCCGCTCGGTATTTCTTTTTTCACCTTCCATGCGATCTCTTATGTTATTGATGTGTACCGCGGACATGGCAGTGTGCAGAAAAACCCGTTTTATGTCGCTCTGTATATTTCCTTTTTCCCTCAGCTGGTTGCGGGGCCTATTCTGCGTTACAACATGATTGCGGATCAGATGATGCATCGCAAGGAGAGCTGGGACAAGTTCGCGGTAGGCTGCTGCCGCTTCATTGTCGGTTTGAGCAAAAAGGTGCTGTTATCCAACAGCATGGCCATTGTTGCCGATCACGCCTTCAGCGTGGGAGGAACGTCCGATATGGCATCAAGTCTGGCGTGGTTGGGCGCTATTGCCTATACGCTGCAAATTTATTTCGACTTCTCCGGTTATTCCGATATGGCGATTGGACTTGCGTTAATGTTTGGCTTCAAGTTTGAAGAAAACTTCAAGTATCCGTACATTTCCCGATCTATCACTGAATTCTGGCGCCGCTGGCATATCTCGCTTGGAACCTGGTTCAAGGAATATGTCTACTTCCCGCTCGGAGGCTCACGAGTCAGCAACAAGGATAAAATGATCCGCAACCTGCTTGTCGTCTGGGGACTTACAGGTGTCTGGCATGGCGCGGAATGGACATTTGTTATCTGGGGTTTAATCAACTTTGCCTTCATTGCTTTAGAGAAAATTTTCAATCTGGACAAAGGCATTCGTTTTGCTCCGCTCAGACATGTCTATGCCATGTTTGTAGTTGTCATTGGCTGGGTCATTTTCCGTTCACCCGATCTGCTGCAGGCAGGCAACTATCTTGGCAACATGTTCGGCTTGTACGGCAACGGGTTCTGGAGTGATACAACCGGGATGTTCATGAAGGAATATGCACTCTTCTTCATACTCGGCATTCTCTTCTCCACACCGATTGCCTTGCGTATGAACAAATGGATGGTGGATGGCGTTCGCTTCGGCAAACCGCTGGAGCTGATCTACCCGGTAAGCATCATCGCTTTGTTCCTCGTATGTGTATCCTATCTGGTCAAAGGAACGTATAATCCGTTTATTTATTTCAATTTCTGAGAGAAGGATGTTATATGCATAACTTTTTTGCCAAAAAGAGACTCACCGCCTTCCTCTTCATTATGGTGCTGGCTGCGTTCTCCATCCTCAATATGATTCAGTCTTTCGAGCCGTTAAAAAAGACGCTGGCATCGGCAGACTATCGTTTCTCCAATGCCAAGGGCATCATTAACAAGCTGGATGCAGACATCAATGAGCATGTTTTTGAAAAGTTCGGGTTCGTGGAGGCCTACGGTTACTTGCAGGCACTGATGTGGAAAAACGAGGAGAATAACTTCGAGGTGGTCAAAGATACCGAAGGCAAGCTGCATTATACCTACTTCGCTACCGGGCCGACCGATACGAAGCAGCTTTCTGACCGGGTTGCCGAGCTCGGGGCACAATTGGATGCCAAAACCAAGTTGACCTATGTTATGACACCCGACAAATATGTACGTGGACATACAACGTTCCCGGAAGGCATTCCTTATAATTATAATAACGAAACCGCCGATGGCTTTCTGAATCATCTGAAGCAGGCCGGAATCGACACACTCGACTTGCGCGAGGGACTGCTGGAGAGCGGCATACCTGCGAAGGACCTTTTTTTCACAACCGATCATCACTGGAAAATCAGAACGGCCTTCTGGGCGTTCGGTCAGCTGGTTCATCATCTGGATGGCGTGTATAACAAGCCACTGGACCCGGAGCATTATTTTACGGATATCAACAACTACAACATCATTCCATACAAGGATTTCTTTATTGGCTCACAAGGGCGCAAGACGGGGAAATTGTATGCAGGCGACGATGATTTTGATCTCATCTATCCAAAATTCAAAACGAACTACTCGTTCTACTTCCAGACAGGCGACACCAAGGCAACATTAAACGGACGCTTCGAGGATGCCCTGCTGACAACGTATCCACTGAATGTGAAGGGTACTGCCTATGATCTCACTGCTGATAAATATTTTACGTATCTATATGGCAATCAAGGGATCGTACATGTGACCAATAAAGACAATCCGAACGGACTCAAGGTGATGTTTATTAAAGACTCGCTGGCTGTGCCGATGATATCTTTCCTCTCGACCGTAGTATCTGATGTGTATCTGGTTGATCCACGATATTATACCGGGGACATTATTGATTTTGCGAAAAAGACCGACCTTGATCACGTCTTTGTGTCCATCTCGCCTCAGGATCTCGTGGATGAGTTTTTCCCTTACGGGAAAAACGAGAAGACAGATGATCATTACGCAGCTCCAAATAAAGGAGCTATATAAGTTGAACTTAAAGTTGGATTATACGGACACTTCGATGACAGAATAACCTTCCAATCGCTGTTATCCCCAGATTTTCTCGGAATCCCTTTTTCAAAGGGAAAAATCCGGTGATAAGCGTATGCTTCCGATGTAGCTTTCTTTCAGAAAGCTTTCAGGCGACCGCTCCGCTTTTTCAGGTTTTTTCTGTCCTCTTCGTTTTTGTATAATCAATAGTTCAACTTATATCGCTAACACCTGAAAAAAGGTACTTCTACGACATTTGCAGCCAGTAGAGTACCCTTTTGCTATCAGGGATATGTCTAGCACTTTCCCCACTTACATATTGGTTTTTTACAGTGTGGTCACTTCGGCCAATTCGAAATACCACTCCAGGAATGCATTAAAATCTGCCCATTGCGGCTTGCTCTCACCACTCAAAAAGCGTTCAATCGACTCGCCTAGCTCAACCAGCACAACTTCGTCTGTCTGGCGGTTATAGAAAAATCCACCCTCGCCCTCAAAGCTGTCCAGCGGAATATATGCTTCTGGCAGTCCGAGTGTAAGCTGAGCCACATTCATATCGTCCAGATATACGGTATTTTCGATTATCCAACAGATTTGATACAGCTCCTGATGCCGACTGTAAAATGTCGGTCCATCCTCTGCATGCAAGTAAAACTGTGCGAAATCCGAGTTTAGATCCACATTCAGCTTACGCAGCGCTGCCTCGTATTCGACAGGCACATCTTCATGCCACCAGCCGTTTACGCGGCAGTGTTCAATGACTTTGGTGGATAACATTACAAGCCCTCCTGTTCATGAAGCCGTCCCTCACGGTTAAGTATGGTTATAATCAAATACCTTCTCACTATATCGTCTGCGCTGTCCCGGTTCAAGTCAGGTCAATATGCAACTTTATCTTTACATCTCCGTCTAACTAGAGGACCACACCTCAAAGGAGATGACTATGCGAATAAGCTGCAGCCCCGGTTTTCCCGGAAGTATGATCGGTTCCATTGAATTGAGACCCGCTGAACCTGGCCCTACCCTTTCTACGAAAAGTCAGATCACAGCACACGTTAATCCCGAACTCGTTGCGATTCCCTATACCATCGATCCTGATTTTGGATCACACTTCGATACAATGAAGATCATGAAAGGTACATATCAGCAAGAGTTTCACCAAAGCTATGATGTCGAGTTTACGATTGATGTCGATCAACAAGGTTATATTACGCAGTTTGAGCACACCTTCACGCTGGAGCGTTATTTGGATTTGATCCGAACACAGTCATACCAGGTCATTCAGACGAACTGGCGCGGACAGTCCTTTCATGTCATGACCTACAGTTATATGAAAGAGGTGCTTAACCCAAACAATGTGATTTTCCGATGCGCGGATGTGGAAGATGTGTTTGTTGTCGCTGAGCTCATTCCTTTTCGCGTGGGGGGAGTTGTGGAGCAGCTTAACCATCGGTTCCTTCACTTTCGCGCTCTGATCTCCGCCCGGGATGACCTCTATCCCATTGATTATATGTGTCAACCGGATTTCGATCTAAATCTGGAATAAACACTAAGTCATAAAGTCGTAACCCCTGTAGCCATTAAAAAAGCACCTCACCGAATCAGCACAAGATAACCATACTGATGCTGGATATCCATGCATATCGGGGGTGCTTCGTTTAATAGAATCACAATTGCTCACATACCTGTTCCGGTTCCAGTACCCGAACGAGCAGATTCCGCGCGCGGAGTGAAGCTGAAATATCCTTCATTGAGATGCTCTGTTTTGGGAAGACTGCGTGACACGCGGTCTACCATCCAGAACACACCCACCAGAACGACAATACAACCACTCAAAGTAATCACACCAGCAGTGGGCATCCACACCCCCAGCGTACCACCAATCAGGCTGCCTACAGGCATCGCGATCCCGCTCAATGCCATCGTGGCAGCGAAAACCAAGCCAAGATATTTCTGAGGAATACCTTTCTGAACAACCGTGTTAATGATGACATTTACCGCGCCACCAGGAAGCCAGGCTAGGCCATAGACCAGAATGCTAAGCCATCCCCAAGGAGCAAATACACAGGCGATCCATGCAATTCCTGATGTGATATACGCAACGGAATATAACAAACCCAGACGAACCTGTTCCAGTCTGAGATAAGGTGCACATGTGGCTCCAATAACACTTCCGAACGCCTGTGCCATTAACATCAGCCCGTACATGCCTGCCCCGCCAAGTTGATCACTATATATCGGAAGAACACTGAAGGTTGCTCCGCCAGCAGCATTAATAACCATAATGCCAAAGAGCAGCTTGGCTAAAGAAGTGCGGGTAAGAAGCTGTATCCCACTAACCAGATCGTCCATGTAATTCCTGAAAAACAACCGGATTCCGGCGTGTTTCCTGTTACCCGTTGACTCTTCATCCGCCGATGCAGAAGCAGTATCCGGCTGTTTTGCCGCTTCCTGTTTTGCAGATGACGATGAAGGGAAAGGAGCGATTCGCAGCTGGGAAAACAGCATAGCGCCAATAAAGAAACCAATCGCATTCCAGAAGTACATCGAAACTGCACCCAATGCCACAATGAGCACCCCTGATATTGCATTACAGGCCACATCAATTCCTTGATACGCTATGGAAAACAAGGAGTTGCCCTGGGTTAGCTGATGTTTGTGGACTACCCTCGGCAGCGCTGACATCTGAACAGGATACACCCAGGTGTTGCAAATATTAAGAATCGGGGTGATCACCAGAACCAGACCTACACTCAAAAAATCATAATATGCCGCAACAGGTACAATTAATAACAAGAAAGCCTGGATGAGCTGACTATATACGAGAATGCCTCGAACCGGTAAACGATCGATAATCGGGCCGGAGAAAATCTGAATAATTTTAGGCAAAATCGACAGGAAACCTGCCAGTCCCGTATAAAATGATGAGCCGCCCAGATTATATACCAGCCACATCGCTGATACAGCATACAAGCTGTCCCCTATGTTAGTCAGAATACGTCCAAAAAACATCAGGCTAAAATTTTTGTTTCTGAAAATGTCCACGTCTCCACCTCCATCAGCCTCGCCAGTTCCCTGAATTTGTACCCGTACACCACGCAAGGAGGTTGGATGCTCTGCTCAGAAATCCTTGGACGCCTCCTTCACCAATTGATTCACATATTGAGCGACATTCACCGCGTGTGTGGTATCAATCAGATTTTCATGATGACCAGGGATGGGAGTAGCGGCACAGCTGCCTGTTGTTTTGGCATGCCATGATGGTGCATCCGTTAATGGAACCGGACTTGTTTCATCCTGATTGACAGCGTACAACAGATGGATATCCGACTGAATAGGCTCAGAGGAATAATAGTTATCAAAAGCGACCTCGTTCGCGATGCGCACTTTCAAATTGCCCACAGAAGTCTTGTCGGGAAAATAACTCAGCAGCTCGGCAAGCTGCTCTTCATAGGTGTCATCCGTCTTCAATTCGTACCCGTTATTCCGGGCAAGCTCGTTCAAAGCCTGCACTCGATTCATAGGACGTACAACCTGTTGATGGCTTCTTGCCGGAGCATCCAGAATAATCAGCCACTCCAGTTCTTGTCCCGCCTCTTCAATCAACCGTGCCAGTTCAAAGGCTACATTACCGCCGAAGGACCAGCCGAGCACTCGATACGGCCCTTGCGGCTTCCACTTGGTAAGAACAGAGTAATAATAGCGCGCGATGGACTGCACCGAATATAAAGGCTCCTCATGACTGTCATACCCTTTAGGTATAAATCCGCATATCGTTAAATTCTCAATTTGACTTACCAATTCATAATAGTTGATGAGATTGCCACCACCTGTCGGAACAAGGAACAGAGGGTTATCCTGCTTGCGTGCGCTTTCCTTCAACACAACAATGGACTGATGTTTATCTGACATACCTTCGCGAATCAAACGGGCAATTTCAACTACGGTAGAGTGATCAAACAAAGTCAGTACAGATAATTGAGTCTGGAAAGTGCTGTTCAGCATATCCACTAAACGGATCGCTTTAATCGAATGTCCCCCTTGATCAAAAAAGCTCTCATGAAGCTGCACGGATCGCATATCCAGTATTTCCATGAAAATCTGCATGATTTTCTCCTCCAGCTCATCCTGAGGAGCTACAGTCCCATCCTGGAGCAGGCTGCTGTCCAGCTGCTTCAATGCAGACTTGTCCACCTTACCGTTACTGTTCAGGGGAATCTCATCAATGGTGAAAAAACGTGATGGAATCATATGGTTTGGCAGCAGCGTTCGGCAATAACTACGTAAATCCGTGCTGGTCATGGCTGAAGACGAAGTCAACTGAATATAGGCGCTTAATGACAGTTCCTCATCATCGCCCCATTTCTCTGCGAGTACCGCACATTCCTGAATATCAGCGTGTCTGGAGATGACATCCGATATCTCTCCGAGTTCCACACGCATACCTCTGATCTTCAGCTGATTGTCAATCCGGCCAACAATGTACAGTTTCCCTGAAGCATCGTAATAAGCCATATCTCCTGTTTTATACATTCGTCCTTCTGTAAAAGGGTTGGTGAAAAAAGCCTGCTCTGTCTTGACAGGGTCTCTGTAGTACCCCCTCGCCAGCCCCACTCCCCCAATATACAGATGCCCTTGAACACCAATGGGCACAGGCTGCTGCATTTCGTCCAGAACATAGATAAAGTTGTTCCCGATTGGACGGCCGATCGATACATTTCGTGAAGCCAGCCCCGGATCGGATTGCACATTGATATTAACCGTGGAATCAATGGACACTTCCGTTACTCCATAGCTGTTATGAAGACGAATGCCGGGAAGATGACGATGAAACGCTTGCACCATCTCAGGCTTTAACGCCTCTCCGCTGGAGAATACCTCTCTCAATGCATGCAGCTGCTCCAGGTCCGAACGCCCCACTCGCTGGATGAGCATTTTGAGCATGCTTGGAACAAAAAACACGATACCCACCTTATATTTCTTCAGAGCTTCAATGATAGCGTAAGGGTCCCGATGAAATCCCGGCTCCAGAAGCGCCACTCGGGCACCAGCCATCCAGGTCCAGAAATATTCGAGCCCCACATCGTCAAACGTAAGCGTTGTTTTCTGAAGCACGGTTTCATCATGCCGCAGCTTGAACTGCTGCTGCATCCACCAGATTCGGCTTACCCAGCCCTGGTGCCGTACGGACACCCCTTTTGGTTTACCCGTAGTTCCTGACGTGTAATAGATAGCAATCAGATGATCCGGCCCTACTTGAGACGGGGGAGCATCGACTGGTTTATTGTGAACGAGTTCAGGCCGGGAAACATCGATCAGTACTGCTGCATCATTCGGAATAGGAAGTGTATGCGTATTGATCAGACAGATGGATGCTTCCGAATCCAGAATCATGTGGCGGTTCCGTTCGATAGGTGCATCCAGATCCAGGGGCACGATCGCTCCTCCTGCTTTTAACACCGCAAGCAGTGCTACAGGTAAATATAAGGAACGTTCAATGCCAATAGCAACGGCCTTGTCCGGCCCGATTCCGTGTTCAATCAGAACATGAGCCAGTTGATTCGCTCTGCGATCCAGTTCCTCATAAGTTAAACTCACTGTTCCATATACAACTGCGGCATAATCAGGATAACGGGAAACCGATGCTTCAAACAGATGATGTACACATCGATCATCGGGGTAGTCCATGCAGGTATTGTTCCATTCATACAGAAGCTGCTGCCGCTCCTCGGCACTTACCACGCTTAACGTGGAGATAGGCTGTTCAGGGCGCTCGGCAATATCCTGAAGCAAGGTAAGAAAGTTACCAATCCAACGTTCGATGGTGCTCACATCAAATAGATCGGCTCGACATTCGAATGTACCTCTGATGACCTCCTCTTCCTCCGTCAAGTCCAGGGACATATCAAATTTGGATGTACTCACTGGCTTGAACTGCATCCCTTTGAATTCAGTCTGGCCATCCTGCTGCTGGACATGAGCTGCCCTTCCCAGACTAAACATCACTTGAAAGAGTGGGGAGTAGCCGACATTTCTGGTTTGTATCAGATCATCAAATAACAGATCAATCGGCACGTCCTGATGATCAAAAGCATCCAGAATCGTGTCTCTGGATTGCTTCAGCTGATCCAGATACGACTGCTGATCATGAATTCGACTCCGCAGCACCAGTGTGTTCACGAAAAAACCAACAACCTTCTCCAAATCCGGCTGCTGCCGATTCGAAACAGGTGTGCCTATCAGCAGGTCCGTCTCGCCTGAATACTTGCGCAGCAGAATAGCAAAGCAAGTGTACATTACCATAAAAAGAGTAGAATGATGTGTCTGTGAAATACTCTTCAACTTGTGTGTGATTGCAGCGGGCACTGTAAAATGTACGGATATGCCCTCTTCACTTGGCTTTGCCGGACGTTCGCGATCACAAGGAAGATTCAGAGTGTAGGAATGACCTTTCAACTGTTCAATCCAGTACTGCTTCTGTTTCACAAACGATGAACGGTCCAGCATCTGATTCTGCCATACGGAATAATCTATATATTGGGCCGCGAAAGCATCGAACGTCTGTAACGGCCCAGCCCCGCGGAAATATTCATAATAGGATAATAAATCACGCTGAATGATCTCTATGGATTGACCATCCGAAATAATATGGTGCATCATTAGAACAAAAATATAACGCTGCTGATCCAGCCTGAACAGTCTGAACTTGCACAAAGGATCATGTGTAAAATCAAAAGGGCCATTGGCCCTTTCGATCAGTTGTGCAATATGCTGCTCTGCCAGAGCATTCGAATACATGGAGACATCCACAAATTGATAATCCGGCTTGTCATGTTCAATACATTGATAAGGTATACCTGCTTCGGCATCAATTCGAATCTGGAGCGCCTCTTGTCTCTGCACCAGCAAATGGATCGCTTTCTCAAATGCTTCCGGTTCAAATGGCCCCCGAATGTCATTCGCAAACATCATATTATAAGCCGTACTGGTTGGGTCAATCTGCTGTTGAAGCCACAATCTTTTTTGGGCAAAAGATAACGGAAAGCGATTGTCTTCACGAGATATACGCTCTATAGCTTCGGACACATTCATTTGGCTCAAAATTTGATCAACTAATTGCCTTTTATTCAGGATTGCACCGTTTTTTTTCAATTAATTGTCCTCCACACGATATCCATTCGCTTCCAACAGAACATTTTCAATGACTTCCGACAACTCCTGAATGGTTGGTGCATCAAAAATTTTGCGCAGTGGCAGATTAATACCCATCTGTTGTCTAATGCCAGAAATAACCTGGGTGGCGATTAGAGAGTGCCCGCCTAGCGCAAAGAAATTTTCGTTAATACTGATCTTCTCGCGCTTTAACACCGTTCTCCAGATTTGTGCAACAATGTGCTCCACGGAAGTCGATGGTTCTACATAATCATCTGTTGCGTCGATCAGAGCATCCGGCAAGGAATGATAATCGATCTTTCCGTTATGCAGGAGCGGCAACTGATCCAGCTTTTGAATGAAGCCAGGAACCATATATTCAGGCAGCGCCGAAGCAATCCATTGTCTAACCTCTTGGATATCTCCCTGTGCATCCATTTCTACATAACCAGCCAGCAAAGGCTCTGTTTTCTCCAGCACCTTCACCGCTGCAAGCCGCACATGAGGATGAGTGTTCAGCGTCTTTTCAATCTCGCCGAGTTCAATCCGGTACCCTCTCAGTTTTACCTGCCGGTCAACCCTCCCGATATATTCCAATTTCCCGTCCGCAAAATAACGGACCCGGTCTCCCGTTCTGTACATGCGCTGCTCCGGTTCATACGTATTTGCCATAAATGCTTCCGCATTCAGAGTCTCGTCCACATAACCGTCGGCCAGCCCTTTTCCACTAATGTATAATTCTCCGGCGACCCCTGGCGGTACCAGCCTGAGCTCCGAATCCAGAACCAGCAAACGAGTATTATGAATGGGTGAACCGATCGTTTCATACACCTGTTGCCTGTCACAGATATGAAAGGTGGTATCCACAGCAGCTTCAGTAGGACCATAAAGATTAATTAACTGTGCATTGCTTGCATCAAAGAAAGCCTGCTGTAGAGGAACACCCAGTCTTTCTCCACCGCTAAATACTCTGGTCAACGGAGAAGAAGCAAGCTTTTCCTTCTCCACCAAAGCCTGAAGCATCGTAGGCACAACCTGGAGCGTTGTAATGTTCTCCTTGTGGATCATGTCAAGCAAGTAGTCCGGGTCCGCATGTTTCTCCGGTTCAGCCATCACAAGTCTCGCACCCGTAGTCAGCGGTGCATAGAACTCCCAGACAGAAGCATCGAAGTTCATGGACGTTTTCTGCAATACAGCATCTGCCCCGCTCATCGGAAACTCATGATTCATCCAGTGCATATGATTGGTAATTGCCTCATGGGAAATTTTCACACCTTTAGGCCTGCCCGTGGAGCCAGATGTATACAGAATATAAGCCGTGTCTTTACCGTTCACTGTAACGGCTGGAGCATCACTCGACTCGGCAGTGATCTGTTCTCCCTCTTCCTCCAGATATACAGGTTGTGCAAACAATGAGTTAAGTCGGTTATTGTTTTTATTTTGCAGCAGTACCGTCTGGATTCTCGCATTATCACAAATGTAGGTTAAACGCTCATTCGGATAATCCGGGGCAAGAGGTACATACGCAGCACCAGCCCGAAGAACAGCTAACAAAGCAATCACCAGTTCCGACGATCTCTCTATGCATACCCCGATGACATCACCATGCTTGACGTTTCTGGTTCGATGCAGGTAATTGGCAAGCTGTCTGGACGTTTCCTGTACCTCCCGATAAGTCAGCAGCGTTTGACCAAAAACAACCGCAATCTGATCCGGTGTCTTCGAGGCCTGCTCGTCAATCAATTCTACAAGTGTGGAAGCCTGATAGTCCCGAGTCTCTCCTTGAAGTAATTCACGTAACGTTTGCGTCAGTTGATCCGGCATGGAGATGGAAGCAACGCTTTTCTCCGGATTCAAATACACAAGATTACAAAGATGTGCCAAAATATCCGCCACATAATTGGCTTCTGTGCTCGTATATACCTCGCTATTGTAGTTTAATGTGATATCTTTGCGGTCCTCATAATGATTTACTTTCAGTCCCAGATGTACCGGCTCAATCTCTTCAGATTGATATGCGATTCGAAACGTATTACCTTCCGACTCTATAAGGCATGATGCATCACAGCTCTCAAATCCGTAGGAAAATATCTGTTGCCCCTGATCTGCTGCTCCTGAATGTTTAAAATCGAAGTAATCTGCGTATTCTGCGCTATCCTTGACCTCATTCCTTGTTCTTTGCAAAAATTCAAGGAACGTATCCTCCCCTTTTATGCCGGAGTATACAGGTACATATCTATTCAATGGTCCGACAACGTTCTCCAGATCTTCATCTTGCCGGCCGCGGGTATGTACGCCCACCGTCATTTCTGTTGCTTCGCCCAGCCAATGTATCGTCAGGTTCCAGCAGGCAAGCAGCACCTGATCTATTGTGCTTTCAGCTTGTACAGCTATTTTGTGCAACTGCTGCCATAGCTCTGAAGACCACGATACCGATATGCTAGCCATGCTCAGCTTACTTGCGTCCCGATTCGAAGCAAGCGCGAGCCGCTTGTCATAATGGGTATATCGTTTGTGATTCCAGAAGCTTCGCTCCTCCGAATGCTCCTCACTGGTTAACAGATCATTCAGCCATTCGGATACTGCGTAATAGGGAACCTCCTCTTCCAGCAGTGATGAATCTATCTCGCCTCTGGTGAATTGGGATAAATCCTTCAGAATAATCGCGGATTCCACGTCCGAAAAGTAAGGGTGGAGAGCAAGAATCAACATACTCGAACGGTCTGGACCATTAACCAACACGCTATCCAGGGTGTATTCTCCTGTCCAATTACCCAGCTCCTGCTGTACTAGAGACGGAATATGTTCTTCCTGAATTCGTTGATCTGAAAATGCAGTGCGGAATTGATAATTCGGCTTTTCTCCCACCTTTTGCAGGTATACTCCATAGTTGGGATCGGCTTCAATGGAAGTCCTGAATGTACTGTATTTCTCGGCTATTCTCTTCACAGCTGCTTCAATCTGAGGATTCGTGCATTCACCTTCAATGCTTATGGCGATTACATTAGGGACAGACGATTTTAGACCGCTAAGCTGCAATTCATGCAGCCGCTTCTGTTGTGGTGAAAGGGGATAACCCAGCATTACATTTTCCATGTTTCATCCTCCTGCAGTTTTAGTGGTTTGCTGCCGTTCCAATGCGAATCTGCTCTCCAACCTTGCCTGAATTTGTTAACGACTCACCGGCTCACCCATGGCTACCAGCACTTTGCGATCACCTTGATACGGATTACGTGCATGCGCGACCAGCATATTGTCCAGCATCAGGATGTCACCCTCCTGCCATGGAAAAGCAATCGTTGCATCTTCATACGCCTGACGAATATGTGCTGCCACAGACGGATCAATCGGACTGCCATCCCCATAATAAGTCTGGTAGGGCAGCCCCTCTTCTCCGAATTCCTCCAGCATCAGGTTGCGCACTTCCTCATTCAAGCTGCTGCTGTGCCAAAAGGCGATATGGTTGAACCACAGGTTTTCATTCGTGTCCGGATGGATGGTAATTGCGGGTCTTACCTGTTTTGTTGTCAGCGTACCATCCTCGTTCCAGTGAAAGGACATGTTATTCTCCTGGCAGTACTGCTCGACTTCCTCCTTGGATTCGGTATGAAAAACGTACTGCCACGTTTGTCCAAATCCGCTGCCATAATTGCGGACCAGCATCCAGCCCTTTTCAGCAAATACATCCCGAATATCGGGATCAATAAGGTTATACACTTTCCGCACATCGACGATTGGCGTTTCTCCCCCCTCATCCGCCACAATCATGCTGGCAAACCAGATTTTTTTGGGCCAGGTCATCACATAGGACAGCTCATTGTGCGGTGCAATCGTTTCTTCATTCGGAAATTCCGTTGACGTATACACCTTTCCCTGGACTTGTGTTCTCGGTGTTGCTCCCTCCTTATAGCTGAGCGGCTCCGGGCAGCTCACATCGATAAAACGGTAAAAGCTCTCCGGTGTCTTCGTTTCAAATCCTCTGAACAGGATACCTCCATGCTTCAGTATCTTCTCTTCAACCAGCTCTTTATTGTTTACGTACCACTGATTCAGATCAAGTCCCGCAATATTCGGTTTGATAACCAAAGGCAACTCTTGCCCCTCCGTCAGCAGCGATTGTTTTACAAGTTCCTTTTGCATGACCATCTGAGCACCTTTATCAAACTTCTTTTTCATGTTCATTCCTCCTATGATTTGATTTTGCTGAATTTCTTTTTGTTTTTACTGCTGTTCAGCAGCTCCATCTTGTAGGCGTGGGACATCACCTCCCATTCCTCCCTGATCTCCTGAAGACTGCGTGAGGAGTCTTCCGCAATCAGCTGCACAAGCGCAACATAATCATGCAAAAATCTTTTCATCGTCGATTTGTTAAACAGCTCGGTTTTGTATTCAACGACCACATTCATCATCTGATCGGCCTCAATCAGATTCAAGGTCAGATCCCACTTGCTCTTACCGCTGTGACCCCACAAAACTTCATTCTGGGATATATCGAGTCCCTTGATGCCGTAGGTGGTTTTCACGTCAAGAACAAACCAGGATTGAAAAAACGGAGTTAGCCCTGTCGTACGATCCGGGTTCAGAAGCTCAATCAGTTTACCGAAGGGCATCTCTTGGTGGTCAAACGCCTCAAATACGGTATTTCGCACCATGATAATCTGTGCATCCATCGATTGCTCAGGATCAATCTCCGTCTTCAGCGCGAGACTGTTAGAGAAATATCCGATCAGCTTCTGGACCTCTGCCCGATTGCGATTCGCCACTGGTGTGCCAACGACAATCTCGGTTACATCCGAGTAAAAATAGAGCAGCACCTTATACGCTGTTAACATCGTAATGTACAGACTGGCATTGCTTTTCATCCCGGCCTGTTTGGCCCGTTCAATCATATCGATTGCAATCTCCGAAAATAAAACTTCTCCCGCATCACCCGTATCAACCTCTGGTTCCCGATCATAGGGCAGTACCTTTATGGAACGACTTGCCCCGTCTTTCAGCTGATTGCTCCAGTAATCTAGTAAAATTGGAAACTCGGACGTTAGCCATACCCCTTTTTGCCAATGTGAATAGTCAGAATATTGGATGGCGAGTTCCTCCAAATTCACATTGTCCTCTGTCAGATAAGCATTGTAGAACGTATCCATCTCACTCATAAGCACCTGCTGTGACCAGCCATCAAATATAATGTGATGGAAATTGAAATAAGCAAAATGTTTATGCTCATCGATCTGGTATAAACGGAAATAATACATGGGCCCGGTTTCCAGATTGAACTGATGCCTGGATTCTTCTTCAATGACACGCTTCAGGCTGGCCTCTGAGTCGTCTCGCAGTGAATACTGGACCTCCAATTCAAAGGGCTCGTAAGGCCGGACTCGCTGCACGGGCATGTTCTGTTCCATAACAAAATACGTTCGAAGCACGTCATGTCTACGTACAATCTGGTTCAAAGCATACGTGAAAGCGTCTACGGAAAAAGCGCCTTTGAATATGACGTGTCCGGGGACGTTATATTTGGTGCTCTTTCCCTCAAGTTGCTCTACGAGCCATAGAGCCTCCTGGTTAAATGACATAGCCCCTTTCTGTTCTGGAGGAACACTTGCAATATCCTTCGAAAGCGCCACTGGCTTACCTATAATCTCGTTCAACAATTCATCCTTGGATGGTCTTGCTGCGGTATGTTTCATATCCACCCTGCCTTCCCTTCCTTCTACAAGTTGATCCAGATGTGTACATAAGGAACGAATTGTAGGGAATTTAAACATATCGTTAATGGAAAAGTCATAACCTGTCTGGGTCAATCTGGTGTAAATCTGTATCAGCTTCAGTGAATCCCCGCCGCGCTCGTAGAAATGATCCGTGACTCCGACCGTGTCCAGCTCCAGAATCTCACACCAGATCGCCGCTAACTGCTGCTCTGCCTCAGAGACCGGAGCAACTCGGAGGTCGCTCTCCTCCTGCATCGAGTTCTCCATGGGCAGTGCGGAATAATCAATCTTGCCATTGATTGTGAGCGGTATCGTTGACACTTGAATCAAATGTGTCGGAATCATATATTCGGGCAAATGGGAAGCCAAGTGCTCACGGATACTCCGCTGGGCAACGTCTCTTTCACTCACATAGTGAGCACATAATTGTTTCGCTTGCTGCTCACCCCTGACACTGACAACAGCATCACGGATTCCTTTTATTTTCAAAAGGGCCGCCTTAATCTCACCAAGTTCAATGCGATATCCACGAACCTTCACCTGATCGTCCGTTCGTCCGAAATATTCCATCTGTCCATCTTCTCTCAGCCTGCATACATCCCCGGTTCGATATAATCGTCTGCCAGGAAAGTCCGGGTGCTCGATATATTTGGCGGCTGTCAGATCAGGTCTGTTCAAATAGCCCCTCGTCACACCGTCTCCTCCGACAAATAACTCACCTTGAACACCCACGGGAACGAACTGAAGCGACCGATCAAGTACATATAACGCTGTGTTCTGAATAGGTTTTCCGATAGGTACATTTTCCGTCTGGTCCAATTCAGGATCAAACTTATAGATCATACAGCCAACTACCGTTTCCGTTGGGCCATATTCATTAAATATGGTCACTTCATGGCTGCTTTGCTGTGTAATGGTTCGAGCGAGTGAGGTGCTCAGATTATCCCCACCAACAATAAACGTGGTGACATTGGAATGCTGCATCAGCTTCATATCCTGAATCAGCTGCAGATGGGCAGGCGTCAGCTTGACCAAATCTACCCGCGGGTCAGACACAACCTCTGCAACCAGAGCCTTGTTCTGCAGCGAGTGGTATATTACCACAGCGTTGCCTGTTATCAGAGGCGTGAAAATGGACGTAACGGTCAGGTCAAATGAAATGGACGAATACAAGGAAAAAGTGGTTTTCTTTTCTTTGACATACGTATCACTTGCCCAGCAAATATAATTGGTTAATCCTCTGTGTTCGACCAGAACTCCTTTCGGAGCTCCTGTTGAGCCCGAGGTATAGATCACATATGCAAGATCGCTGATATGAATGTCCAGATTCAGATTATCTGTCGGATCAACAGGCCCATTTATTTCCTGTAAATCTATCGTCTGAATGCTTTGCGGCAGAGCAGCCGACTGATTGACCAGTACAAATCTCGTCTGTGAGTCCTTCAAAATATGCTGAATTCGCTCTTCCGGATATTCAGGGTCAATCGGAATATAAGCACAGCCTGCTTTCATCACAGCCATAATGGCAACAACCAGCTCCATACTGTGGGAAGCCATAATACCAACCAGATCACGCTGCCGAATGCCTCTGCTGATTAGCAGAGCAGCCATGCTATTAGCCCGGTCGTTAAGCTCTCTGTAGCTCATCTCCTGCTCACCGAGAATGAGCGCTGTTGCCAAAGGTTTGTTAACAGCCTGCTCTTCAAACAGCTGAATGACCGTGCGATTATTTGGATACGCTTTCATCGTATTGTTATATTCATTCAGCATCCAGTTTCTCTCAGCCTCACTGACGAGGTTGATCTGATGAATGCTCTGATCCGCATCCTTCAGAATGGTTTCCGCCATGTACAGAAAGCGATCAAACAGCTGGTCTGCCTCAGGTTCAGTAAACAGCTGCGTGCGATACTCGAACTGGAATACAATCTGATGTTGATTGACTTTTTCAATAATATTGATCAGCAGGTCATTCGTTTCATGTCCGTTGAATTTGTTCTCAAACTGAATCTCATGACCCAGCATTTTCTCAAATCGCTCAGGTCTGTAGACCAAGGAGATGCCAAATAATCTATTGAGTTCCATTAAGGAAAGCGACTCTCTTAATTCACGAATGATTTGGTGATAGGGATACTTCTGATGGCGCAGTACCTCCTTCTGTTCGTTGGAGATCATTTGAATGGATTCGAGCGCTGTCTGATCCGGATCAATTCCGATTCGAACAGGCACCGTTGTGACAAACATGCCTATCGTTTCCTTGTCTGTTCTGCTCGTGCGGTTAGCGTAATTGGTTCCGACAACCATGTCGGTACAATGAGTGAGTTTGTGTATAAGGATCGCCATAGTTGAGAGAAAAAAGGTAAATATGCTGACATTGTTCAAATGACAGAACTCTTGCAAACGTACATACATCGAGTGGTCCATATAACGTATTTTTCTGTTGGCTGCGGTATTGGTAAGAAGGGGATTATGCGGCTTGAGCTCTGTCCATTCAGGCATGGTTCGAAATTTCTCTTTCCAGAAAATCCGGTCTTTCGCATAACGCCTGGAAGCGAGATATTGTCGTTCACTCTCCAAATAGCTGGTATAGTCATCAAATGGTGGCGAGCTGCATGTTCTGTCTGATCGGCCCGGTTGCAACTGAGCATGATAAATTGCCGTAATTTCATTAATCAACTGAATAAAGCTGAGACCATCACATATAATGTGGTGGGCTTGAACTATGTATCCATACTCACCTTCTCCTTCATAGGCATAGAACTGAATCAGATGCTCACTATGAAGATGAATGGGATGTTTGTCCACATAATCAGTCCACGTCTCGTTATCACGAAGAGAGAAGGGATCGATTCTAGGGATCGTTCTGAATTCGTACGGTGGTATATATTGCTTATTCTCGCCTTGATCCAGCACAATTCGAGTTCTCAGCAGCTGCCTTTGCTCAAGTATGAGGTTGATCGAACGTTCCAGCAAGGTAAAATCTAAAGGTTCGGGTATGCTTATCTTAGCTGTAATCATCCATACATCTGAATTCGGATATAACATTTCCATATACCATATTCTTTGCTGATGCTCTGTTAAAGGATGCAGATCGAAGCATACATTTGCCATTTAATTCTCCTTTTTTATATAATTTATAACAAAATAAGTTAATAACAACTTATCATTCCACAAAGATTTTATCAATCATTATTTTCCAACATTTTCACGTATATTCCGACATCTAAAACACTTCGTTCAACCAATGTACCTTGGATCAATGCCCTTCTCGATAGACAAAAAAAACAGCCGGATTCACTAAGTATCCTGCTGTTGAATGGAAGTATGATGTCATGCCTCATATTCAAGGCTTTAACGCAGAATCCAACGCAACATTTTCCATAAACTCATCTGTATACACAACCTCAACACATCCCGACCAGTTCAGAATTGAACCGATAAAATCAGGAATATCCAGCCCCTTCATCTCGTATGTATCCTCCGTATTTACTGTGCCCGCCGCATCCTCAATCAAGGTTACCTGAAACCCCTCATGTTCAGCGGTAATCGCTGTAAACAAGCAACAATATTCCATATTAAAACCGACAATACACACATGCTCAACCTGTTGATCGAGTAGCCACTTTTTCAGTTCACTGTTGCTAAAGGCACTCGGCTTGCTTTTCTCAAAAACAGGATGCTCCTTGGTATCCAGAACAATCTCAATATTCTCCGTCTTCTGGCGGTAAAGTGAGGATTGCTCGTCCTGCTCATCTACATGTTTGATAAATACGATCGGCCAATTCATACGTTCAAAAACTGTAATGATTGATTCAATCTTTTCAACCGTCGCAGACACATCTCCCAGACTCGTCAGACCACGCTGCACATCAAGCACGATCAAGGCTTTATTCATTTCTGACTCCTCTCCATATTCTCCTTCACCCTGAATTCAACAATCTGGCGTATCAAATCCTCTGGCAGCGGCTCATCGAGCGGAAACTGCACAGACCCCTTCGCTCCCTTGAATCTGGAGAGCTGTTCCTTGAATGCCAGTATACCGCTAGCTGCAGGATAAAACCCGATATGATTCTTATATGCGGCAAAATGAACCAGATTCCCATGCTGCGCATATGTCGGCATCTTGTAACTGATCTTTTCTTCGGCAAGCGGAGCTGCCTCCCGAATCATCTGCCGCAGCCTCTGCAATTTTAACTGCACATCTGCCGGAAATGCGGCGATATATTCGTCCACCAGCGCCGAATGCTGCCCATTTTGATTCATCTTGTTCTCCTTTCACTTACAACCATATTATTTGTTGAATCATGCATTCAATATGAAGAGCCATAGTAATCACTTGGTTAATTTACAGCGTCATCGCTCGTCCATTACGCATCAGATAATCCTCTTTTTCCTTGTAATCCGGCATTATACTACCTACCCGCCGCCAGAACGAGCGGTCATGATTCATATGATGAATATGGCATAGCTCATGGATTATAACGTAATCCATGACCTCTGGCGGTGCCATGGCAAGGCGGTAATTAAACGTCAGTTTTTTGTCCCAGCTGCAGCTGCCCCATTTCGTGGGAGAGTCTACGATCTCAATGGACTTCGGCTTCACCTTCAGCTCCTGCTGATAACGTGTAATTCGCTGCCCGATCATGCGTTTACATTCGGCAAAATAAAACTTTTTCAGATTCGCACGCAGCTCTTCTTCAGTAAGTCCCTCTACCGGAATTAGTTCATGCAGCGCATGAGCCTTGCCAAATAGCAAAAATGTCCCTCTGCCCTCTTGCTCGTATTCCTTGGCTTGAGGACCATCCAGCACCTGTTGCATTCGGGCCGATTTCTCTATAATCTCTGGACCATGCTGCATGACCAGCTGCCGAAGCACCTCCTCATCCGTACCGTTTGGTGCTTTAATCGTGACCATATAAGGCAAATCCATCGTGATGGATGCCTTTTTTCGTTTGCCAAATTCGATATGACACTTCACCGTTTGTCCCTGAATGTAGATCGTAATCATGTTGTACTCCATTTCTATGAATTGAGCTGCTCTGTTCTACAGACTGTATACCATGATGCTAACCAGGATAAGAATACTGCTCTATCATTTTAGTTGAATTTTTATACATATATTTGTATTATTATAAATTATATTATACGAAGGAGGCCAAAGCGCGTGCAGATGACGGAATCCACATATCGCCAGATTGAAGAATTAACGCTTAATCACTGGCAGCCTTTAACCACATCATTATATGACGGGTGGGTGCTGCGTTTTGCCAACGGGTATTCAAAACGCGCTAACTCCGTGCAGCCGATCTACACTTCTACACTGGATGTGCATGAGAAAATTATAACATGTGAGAACATCTATAACTCCAATCAGTTAAGCACTATTTTTAAAATCACACCCTTTGTCCAGCCTGAGAATATAGACGAGCTGCTGCAGCATCGAGGTTATACGGTCGTTGATCCTACGATTGTACAGCTGCGAAATCTGGATGACCTGGAAACTCCCGAGCCTGTGGACATCCACTTCGCTGAGCGGCTGACAGACGAATGGCTGCATCACTTGTGTCGCATGAGTTCGGTAAACGATGAATCGCGGAAAACGATGACACAGATGCTACAGAATGTCCGTGCACATACGTGCTTTATTAGCTTGTCCATTGAGGATCAGGTGGTCGCTTGTGGTCTCGGCGTACTCGAACGTGGAGTCATTGGACTGCATGATATCATCACAGATAAAGCGTACCGCAACCGTGGCCTGGCAGAACAGATGATTCTGCATCTGCTGCATTGGGGTAAACAGCGCGGTGCACAGTCAAGCTATTTGCAAGTGGTCGCAGATAATGCTCCTGCACGCAGATTATATGAAAAATTGGGATACACCGATGCCTATACATACTGGTACCGGGTCCAGAAATATACGAAGTAAAGCTCACTCTAACAGTTGATGCAACACCCCGAATTAAAACGGCCCTCTCTTATAACATAAGAAAGGACCGTTTTTGATTCCAATATCACTATAGTCACAAGTCATATTTTATCCATTCAGGTTGCGCTCCAATTGTCTCTCGATGCCCAGGCGATCAATCTGAATCCAATACTCTTCAATTTGTTCATTCTCCACCCGATAGACCGCACTCGCAATCTCGACCACCGGGAGTCCCGTTGGGCTGTAGTGATCCACCTGTCCCGTATGAGTACCTGTTTGCTTCCAGCGCACATATACTTTGCTGCCTTGTGTGATCATCTCCTGTATCTCCAGCGTAAACGCCCCGTATGCTTCGATCATCTCGCGCACATGCTCCGCATAATCGGAAGGTGTTCGTTTGACCGTGACTTCTTCCTCGGATATCACTTGATGAGCCAGCACCTGTTCTGCCATCACCTGACTTGCATAATCCGGATTCCTGCCTGATCGGACTTCTTCAAAAAATGCTCTCACAATCTGCTCTGCAGTCATGCATGGCTCCCCCTCCAACCTTATTCTCCATTGATGAACGCATCAACGATGATTGAACTATTTTAGCATAGGTTTAACATGAAAACGTTGATCTTTTCTACCTATCTATAGGTCTTAAAGCCCCTTATATTCCCTTGACAATAAGCCTGTATGACCATACACTAGCAATGAATATCAGGAAATTAATAGGAGGTTTAAGAGGTAAGAGGATTGAAATCGAGTTTTAACCTGAAAAATAGAAAGTGGTGTACCATTTGAAACGATTATTAGCAATAATGTTTGCACTAACATTGCTGCTGGCCGGATGCCAGAGCAGTGAGCAGGAGAGCAGTAATCCCGAAAGCAATCCGACGGAACCGAAGCAGGGCTCCAGCATTCTAAGTCTGAAAGAAAAGTATGGCACAGCTTCCGAAAAATCAATCATGCCCATGTACAATGTGGCACAGGATGAAGAATTTACGTTTAAGTTTAAAGGCGATCTGAGTAAAATAGATTATAATTCCAATGAAATCATTTCAGTACATACCGATATTAAAGGCCGATGAAAAAGCTGCTCCAGAGCCAGCTGTCGAGGAGAACCTGATAGATGAGCAAAAATCCAATACCGAGCAGCAGGTGGAGCAGGGGAATCAGGAGACTGTGCCTGAACCGGCTACAGGGGATGCATTCATTAACGCAGATTCAGCTCTGGAAGAGGTTTTAGCTAAAAATATGATTGCCGCTCAGGACGGTATCTCGCTGAAGGCTTTTCCTGAAGCACAGAATTTCACCACACTCTCGGACGTTGTCTTGAAGGTAATGTACCAGAATCCGCTCATTCTTGGCGTAGAAGGATTCGAATACAACTATGGCACACTCACCCTGTCCATCCATTACAAAGAATCGGCTGCCGATATTCAGCGTAAACAGAATGAGATTATTGCCAAAGGCAAAGAAGTTGTCGCTTCAATCATCAAACAAGGCATGAGCGATGATGAGAAACGCAAAGCTATCTACGATTATTTGAACGACAATGCAAAATACGATGACGCTGCTCTGGAAAACGCAGAGCAAAACAACTTTAAACATGTCGATGCACAGTTCAACGATTCCTTCACAACATACGGCATTCTCGTTAAGGGTGTAGGCGTTTGTGCGAGTTATGCTTCGGTGTACAAGCTGCTCTCGGACCTGTCCGGGCTGGAAAGCATCGTCGTTACGGGAACCTCCAGCGGTGTACCGCATGCATGGAACAAGGTGAAAATCGGAAACGAGTGGTTACATGTGGATGCAACCAATAACCTGACGAACTCCGGCATTCCTTATTTCCTGTACAATGCCAACGATGAGACAGCTGTAAGCCAGAAGACGGTAGCAGACAAGGACTACTGGCTCGATTCCGAGCTGGATCAGTTTAAGGGCGATAGTGATGCCAACGATTATTATGTACAGAATGATCTTGAAGTCGATTCCATTATCGAATACAAGAGCAAAGCCGAGACACATCTGAAAAAAGGCGAGACCTCTGTCATTCTTCGTTTTGCCTCACCGGTTGACTCCGATGAATTGATGACCGCAGCGGGTGAAGCATTGACTGCTGTGAATGAAGCCCTGCTGGATAACGCGCAGCTTGCCACCTTGGGCAGCTATGTATTATTGGAAACGAAGTCAGAGCAGAAATAAAGAACACACTCAATCTTCATAAATATCGTAATGTCTAGAGCATACCTCGGACATACAAAAGGGACAAAGCAGCGCAACAACTGCTTTGTCCCTTTTTTTCTTAACAATAACAATATAACGTAACATATCAGAAAGCTAGTGGGGCTGCCAACATCCAACAGCCAACCCCATCCATAACCCCATGAATGTATCGATTATGGACTAACCGTGCCTCCATTGGCATTCAGGGTCTCTCCACTCACATAGCTGGATTCCTGACTTGCCAGAAATACATATGCCGGAGCCATCTCGGCAGGCTGTCCTGCCCGGCCCAGCGGAGTATTGCTGCCGAAATCAGCCAGCTTCTCCACAGGCTGTCCACCTACAATCTGCAAAGGGGTCCAGACGGGTCCCGGCGCAACAACATTCACCCGAATGCCTTTGCTGCCCACCTGCTGAGCGAGCGCTTTGCTGAAGGTATTGATCGAAGCCTTGGTCGTGGCATAATCCAGCAGAATCGGGGATGGCTTATACGCTTGAATCGACGATGTATTGATAATCGAACCGCCTGCCTTCATATGTTTCACCGCTGCTTTGCAGAGCCAGAACATGGAATACACATTGGTTTTGAACGTGGCATCAAATTGCTCTGTGGTCAGATCTCCGATCTGCTCCACAAACTGCTGCTTGCCTGCAACGTTAGCAAGAATGTCGATACCGCCCAGCTCTTTTACCGCAGTTTCAATCAGCTGCTCACAGTATTTCTCGTCCTTCAGATCACCCGGAACAGCAACCGCTTTGCGGCCAGCTTCCTCGATCAGCTGCACAACCTCTTTCGCATCTGCTTCCTCTTCCGGCAGGTAGGAGAGCACCACATCGGCCCCTTCACGTGCATAGGCAATAGCCGCCGCCCGGCCGATGCCGCTATCTGCCCCGGTCACTACGGCTTTACGGCCTGTTAGCCGGCCGCTGCCCTGGTAACTTTTTTCGCCGCAATCGGGTACTGGTGTCATATCACGCTGCAATCCTGGCTCCTCCTGCTGCTGTTTCCATGCTGAAGTAGCCTTCGGATATTGTGTCGTTGGATCTTGAATGGTGTGCTGGTCCTGTTTTGCCATATTCAATTCCTCCTCGGTTTCTGGTTATGTGTTAGGCATTCCATCTGTTCATCTGTGTTAAGGTTCTCTCTTTCCTTTGTAACCGAGATGCCCGTGATTTAAACTGCACAAAAAAACACTCCAGGAACGCATTGGACTTTGGACAGGTCCTTCAATACGATTCCAGGAGTGTATCTTGGCCGCAGTACAGGGGCTTTTATTATATTAGCAAACGGTTCTATATAAGTTGAACTAAAGAATGTACACAATCCACTCCAATATACTCATCAATCCAGGCACATTAGTCCAATATCGTCCATCGCTCATGGCAAGTGCAAGTCTTCCACCCTCTACTGCGAGCGCTAACGATCAGGAGAAGCCTTATTCCGGCATATTTGGGCTTTGGAAAATTCTAACGATCCCCAGAGACGCTATTCTGCTGAAACCAGCTTGATCAGGCTCATTTTTCAGAATTTCGAATGGAATAAGCTTCCTGAGGATCGTTAGATTTCAAATGTCCACGATTCAGGGAAAATAAGCTCTATGGGGATCGTTAGCCTTCCCTCTTCGACTTAAACAGCCTATCAAGGCTGGTATCTTGCCCCATTACAGCGATCTTTGGCGATCATGGATCGTTAAGCGGCATAATGTCGTTTCTTTAGTTCAATTTATATAGTTAAATTGTTACCTTCTCATGCTGTAACCTGGCCTATCATTATTAGTTGGGATCATTCCCCTTCGATTGCCGGCTTCCGATGCCAAATACATAATAACCAATAACCACAAGGGCCATGAACGATGCACCGACTATCAGCGGCAGGCGTGTATCCGGGTTAAAGGCCATACCGAAAATAACCAGAACCAGGTACACAATAATAATATAGTTGCTGATCGGGAACCATTTGGATCTGAAATTGTGCTCCGCCAGCTCCTTTCCCCAGCGCTTTCTGAATTTAAACTGGCTGAATGCCAGTGCAAACCAGGGCACCATCCCCGGCAGCACACTTGCACTGTAAATATACAGGAACAGCTTCGAATCCGGCATCAGATAGTTAAGAATAACCCCGATCAGAAGCAGCGAGATGGTTACAACAATACTGTTGCGGGGAACCCCGCCTTTGGACAGCTTTTTGAAAAAGGCAGGTGCCTGCCCATTCTCCGCAAGGGTATATAACATTCTGCCCGCACTGTAGATTCCGCTGTTGCACCCCGACATCGCCGCTGTCAGTACCACGAAGTTAATAATGCCCGCAGCAGCTACAATGCCCACTTTGGCAAATGTAAGCACGAATGGACTTCCAGTCTCACCGACCTCGTTCCATGGATACAGCGTAACGATGACAAAAATCGCGCCAACATAGAAAATGAGAATACGCCATACGATGTTTTTAATCGCTTTGCGCAGGGTGTGTTTCGGGTTTTCCGCTTCACCTGCTGTGATCCCGACCATCTCAACCCCTTGATACGCCGCGGTCACAATACATAAAGCAAACAGAAAACCCTTGATTCCACCCGGGAAAAAGCCCCCGTGATTCACAAGATTGGACAAGCCGATCGGCTGTCCTCCGTTGCCCCATCCGAAGAAGATCAGTCCCGTACCGATCACAATCATCACCACAATGGCCGTTACCTTAATCAAAGCAAACCAGAACTCGAATTCCCCGTAAAACTTTACCGCTGCCAGATTCGCGGCTGCAATGATCAGTACCCCCGCAAGCGCCGGGAGCCACTGGGGAATATCCGGGAACCAGTACCCAACGTATATCCCGATTGCCGTGACTTCGGCCATGCCTACCGTAACCCATAGAAACCAGTAACTCCAGGCCGTGAGGAACCCGGCAAGCGGGCTGATATATTTGTGGGCAAATGTCGCAAATGAACCCGTGACCGGCTCCTGAATCAACATTTCCCCCATAATACGCATAATAAAAAAGATAATGATACCGGCCATTAAATAGGCCAGCAATACGGATGGACCTGCCCATTTGATCGTGCTTGCCGATCCCATGAACAACCCGACACCGATCGTACCGCCAAGTGCAATCAGCTCAACGTGACGAGGCTTTAACCCGCGTGATAATTCTTTCGATTCCAAGTGATTCTCCCCTTTTCTGAAATACAGCTTACTGTCTCCAACCCGTTTCAATTTCATTCACATTAACGCAATGCAGAATTGCTTCACCAAATTGTACGAGATGTACGCCGGAAATACAATATGGAATGTGAGGAAGAGAAATTCGGTCTCCTTACTGGAAACTTTCCAACTGGAGTGACGTATTGATATTCAATGCCCTTAGAGATTTAATGGGAGGTTTGCCTTATGCACATCGAACAAGTTGAATTATTCGTTTCCAACACTGAAACGATCAAGAAAGCATTCAAATGGCAGCATACTGCGATGCATCGCATGGCTGCTCTCCTCTACGCTACGGAGAATAGAACCGCAGATTTGGAAGCGATTCGCCAAAGCAATGAGCTGATCAAACAGGAAACCAAACGATTCTCCGCATTCCGAGGTCACTCTGCCTTTATCATCGCGGCCATGCTTTCTCTGACTAGCGATGGACCTGCCAAACTGCAGGATACTTTTCGTGTTTATGATCTCATGAAAGAAATGAAGTTTCGCACTTCTGATTATTTAGTGATAGCTGCTTATCAGATTGCTACTCAGGCCGAGCCAGAGCAATTCCAGCCTGTGGTGGAACGGGCAAAATCGTTCTATGACCGGATGAAAGCGGAGCATCCCTTCCTGACGGGACGTGATGATTACATTTTCACAGCCATGTTAGCCTTATCCGGTCTGGAGCTGGATTCCACGGTGACACGTATGGAGCAGCTGTATCAGGACTTAAAACCATACTTCTCCGCCGGAAACGGCCTGCAATCCTTAACACAGATCCTGGTTATGGGAGAGGATCACCCTGAGGTCAGTGTGCGTGTATTGGCCTTGAGTGATGCCTTCCGCGCAAGAAAGCTTCGGATGGATAAACTGTACACCCTGCCTTCTCTCGGACTCCTGTCGCTATTATCTGCTAATCCAGAAGCACTGGCAGATGATGTAGTGAACACGTATGAATGGTTGCGAGATCAGAAGGGGTTCGGGGCGTGGTCCATCACCAAACAGGAGCTGCTACTCTTCTCGTCTGCTCTGACTATGCTTGAACATGTGGAGCATCTGCGCAAGGATGTGCTTACAACGTCGATGTCAACAACGATTACACATATGATCATTGCGCAGCAAGCAGCCATGACCGCAGCCATTGCAGCCTCAGCAGCTTCCACGGCTTCCCAGTCATCCAACTGACCGCCTGCGATAACAACCGAAGCATGGCTCTGTAAAGCTGTTATATACCAAAACGAGTACGCAGACTAAGGTTTGCGTACTCGTTCTTTACCATTATTAAACTCGCTATTTCACAATCCCCGTCTCCCGAAACTCTTCGACGAAGTCATTCAACCAATCGGCACCATAATCCAGTGCTCCCATATCACTCTCGATAAAGGCGACATCCAGCCCCATAACCCAGAAGCGGCGAGCAATGACAAACAAATCAACCGCCTGCTCATCTGTGTCTGTGAAGCTCCGAACGGAGCGATATCCTTTCATGAGCGCCTCCCACAGCTGCTGTTTTTGTTCTGGATTACCGGATTGACGCTTGCGAATTTTCACTTGGGCCAGATCATATGCACGCCAGCCCGGCGCTGCCCACTCGAAGTCATAATGGATGAACCGCTCCTGCTGTTGAAACACATTGTTGTTTCCGTGCATATCGCCATGGCATAAACCGTAGTCCAATCCACTGCCCGAGGCGGTCTGAATTTGGTCTTTTAACGTATTTGCAAATGCCCGTAAAAAAGCTGCTTCTTCATGGCTTTCTCCGATGTAACGAATAATCCGCTCCAAAGGCTCATCGATGAGGAACTTCGTATCCAGCTCAAATCGGGAATGATCCGGCCCGGAATCAAGCTTGATCTGGTCCATTGCCCGGTGTAATTCAGCAGCAGATTGACCAAAGGCATAACAGGAAGCCTCGTCCTCCAGATTTTTTTCCACACCCTCAATATAATGGAACATAACCGCCGCACGTTTGCCTTCAGCTGCGTCAATCATGATGCAGCCACTCTGATCTTTTGTTTGGATATAATCACCGATTCCCGTATGAACGCTAGTCTTCAGATGATCCTGCAGCACGGTCAGCATATTCAATTCATAGTGAACATCCGTTTCCATTACCTGGGTGCGATAGATACGTAATATAAACGTTCCCTCACTCGTCCGAACCCGGTATGTGTCATTTAATCCTCTTAGCCAAAATGTACATTCTTCCCACGTTCCAATATCATAGTGTCCCTGTAATGCCCACCTCAGGTAGGCTGGACTCAATACTGAACGCACAGCAGTCGGTTGATTAAACATCGTTAAACCCCTTCCTGTCTGATTCATGTGTAATATACTAAATATATACCAGACAGGAATATATTGGAACATTAATTATGAGCTTACTTTAGCAGCAGCATGCTTCCACTTCGGCTGCTGGTCCGGCTCCGTGCCAGCGCTCGACAAGGCCGCACATTCCCGAAATGCAAAATGCCTGCAGCCCTTGCATTTCTCTTGATTCAGATGCTGTAACGCATAATTGATTGCTTCCCCGGTATGCTCGAATCGATGAGCTGGATTAATCCGCTCCAGCAAACCTGTGCGTTTGAGCATTTCAAGCGGCTGCTCTTGAATGCCTGACAACAGCACAATACCGCCTGATCGTTCGAAATGCTTGATCAAACTCGCCAGATTCGCCTCGCCTGTCGTATCCATAAACGGAACCTTTCCCATACGCAGCAGCAGCATGCCCGGGCGCTCCGAGAGCGAATCCATCACCGATTTTTCGAACATATCCGCCGCGCCAAAAAATAACGGGCCTTCAATCGTGTACAAACTGATTTGTGGACAATCATGCCCTTCCTGTACCATGTGAGCCATCACCTTCTCATGTTTGTGATCGGGATCAGGCAGCACCTTGGCCACCTTCAGCATCTCGCTCATACGTTTGACAAACAGAATGACGGCCATAATCAAACCAATCTCAACCGCTGTCGTCAGGCTCGTGAATACAGTAAGCAGGAAGGTCAGAAGCAGCACGAGTGAATCGCCTGTTCTGGTTCGCAGTACATGGGCAAAAGATTTACGTTCACTCATATTCCATGCCACCAGCATAAGTACAGGTGCCATACTCGCTAACGGAATGTGGGAAGCATACGGAGCGAACAGAATCAGGACAAGCAGCACAACCAGCCCGTGAATCACACCCGATAATGGAGATACCGCGCCGGATTTAATATTTGTTGCAGTACGTGCAATAGCTCCCGTGGCGGGAATACCACCGAACAGCGGAGTAACAAGGTTGGCTACCCCCTGACCAATTAACTCCCGGTTGCTGTTATGACGGCTGCCTGTCATACCATCGGCAACCACTGCGGATAACAGGGATTCAATTCCGCCAAGCATCGCAATGACAAAAGCAGGCTGCAGCAGATTGATAATTCGCTCCCATGTGATCTCTGGCAGGTGGAACCCCGGCAATGTACCCGGAATCATACCAAAGGATGAACCAATCGTAGCGACCTGACCTTTAAAGAAGATGGCCGCGACGACTGTAGACAAAATCAGGCCAAGCAGCGAAGCAGGAACTTTGGGCGCAAATTTCGGCACAAGCAGAAGAACAGCCAGGCACACCCCCGCTGTCAGCAAACTATATATATTCATTGTACCGATGTGAATTCCGATCTCTTTCATATTGGAGTAAAAGTCCTCATGTTTCGTAACCCCGGTAAGCCCCAGCACGTTAACAATCTGACCGCTAAAGATCAGAACAGCGATGCCCGCTGTAAATCCAATGGTCACGGGTCTAGGAATAAATTTGATCAGAGCTCCCAGCCGGAACACACCCATAACAATAAGCATCAGCCCGGCCATCATACCTGCAATAAGCAAATTCTCATAACCATACTGCATCACAATGGCAAAAAGGATAGGAATAAATGCCCCTGTCGGACCGCCAATCTGGAATTTAGAGCCGCCCAGCAGTGAAATCAAAATACCTGCAATAATGGTGGTATACAATCCATATTCCGGCTTCACTCCCGAGGCGATAGCAAAAGCCATGCCAAGCGGAATCGCTATAATCCCTACAATCAGCCCCGATATTAGATCCTTGCGAAGATCGGCTATTCGATAACCCGCATATCTTCCGATGCCTTTCATTTTTCATAACCTTCTTTTCTTCATATATTTGAATATTTGAATATATAATGAACACTACTCCCTGATATATGCCCTGTCAACCGGAAATATCACGCATTTCACATCATACGGCTTTCCTTTAATCAAACAAAAAAACAAGAGACTCCGGTCCAGGCCAGCAGTTGCTCTTGTTTTATGTGTCAGCTGTCTTTGCGCATATCCTCCAGCATCGATATGGCATCGACCAGATGATTGTCAAAAATTTGTTTGGCAACCACCAGCAGGTCTTTAATCAGCGGATCACGCAAGGAGTAAGTGACCGTTGTGCCCTCCTTCGTGCCTTGAACCACATTTTTACTGCGCAGCACTGCCAGCTGCTGAGAGACAGCCGAACCTTCTGATCCGAGAATGCTCTGCAGCTCATTAACGTTTTTATCCCCTTCACTCAGCAGCTCCAGAATGCGGATACGCATCGGATGTGCCAGCGCCTTGAAAAAATCAGCTTTGAACTGCTGTACGCTCTGATTCATACCCTTTGCTCCTTCGATCGCTCTATCACGCTGTCCATATCATAACATATCCCGTGCACCAGCTTCACTCCAGACTGAACAAGAACTCTGTTCCATTCAACAGGATCGTCATCACAAACAGGGTTGACCTTGAAGTGTACTTCAAGCTTTATACTTTATTTAATCCCCTCCATCTCATATATTCTAATTTAATCAGGAAGGAACGTGAACCAGACATGAGCCTTTATATTCATAACAAAAAACGCTCTGTTACGAGCTACATATTTGAGAAATATATCGCAACGTTAGATACCAAAAAAAATCTGTCTACAAGAGAACTAACCCGGAAACACCTGGAGCATATGGGCATGGAAAATACCAAACCTTATCAGATGGAAAAAGTAAAATTGGCCTCCCCCATAACAGAGCATATCTATGAAGACATTCAAGTATTTACATTAAACGACCAGCACTCCCGCGCACAAAAGGTCATTCTATATATCCATGGAGGAGCTCATACACATCAGCCATTATCTCTGCACTGGAAGTTCATGGACCGTATGGCGCAGGCTCTGCATGCCAAAGTGATTGCTCCAATCTATCCGAAAGTGCCACATTATAATTACCAGCATACGTATCCCAAACTGCTTCAACTATATCGCGACATTCTGGGTTCCGTAGACCATCCGGCACAGATAACCATTATGGGTGATTCCGCTGGCGGCAACATCTCTCTTGGCTTGGCCCATTATGTAAACATGCATGATCTGCCTCAGCCTAAAGATATCATTCTGTTATCGCCTTGTGTAGATATGGTGCTGGACAACCCGGTGATCTTTGATTATGAAACTCGCGACCCGATGCTGGCTGTAGAAGGTTACGATGTCATTCGCCGAATCTGGGCAGCCGATAAACCGCTGCATGATCCGTTAATCAGCCCCATCTATGGAAATTTTAACGGTTTGGGCAAGATCAGTATCTTTATTGGCACGCATGAAGGTTTGTTTCCTGACAATATGAGACTGGACAAGCTGCTTACAGATCAAAGGATTGAGCATCATACGTATGTTTATCCCAAAATGAACCATGTATTCGTTTTATATCCTATCCCTGAGGCACGAGATGCCCAGCGCAAAATAATCAACATCATTAATACTACAGCACCTGAATACGAAACATACTCGAAACAGTCGTAATCAGCAAACTAAACGGAAAAATGACCGTTACTGCTGCTGAACATGCCTATAACATCCGACCAAATCCTCCCGCTGCTTCTGTGCTCGATATGATATGATGAAAAGGACAATATACCATTTTGTGTAAAGGGAGAGGTAGGCATGTGCAATTCATCTGATTTTTCGCCCGCTGGCGTTCCTATTCTTCGTCACAAGCAGCAAGAACGTGAGTGGCAATCTACTTCTTATGTAGAAGAAGAATGGCTGAAACGGATAGAACAACACGCTGACAAATATCTCGGTGAAGCCGAATCCGTATTCCATGAACTGGTGTCAGACAAGGTGCACATCGATGTTCATGTGGTTCGTCCAACGCCGGAACGCAATTATTATACGTTGTATACAACCGGTATGAGTGCTTTGCCGATGAACACACCTGAAGATGCACAGGAATACGAGTATGCAGAGCTGATGATCTGTTTGCCGCCAGATTGGCCGCTATTACAGGAGGAACTGGAGAACTCGGAAAACTACTGGCCAATACGCTGGTTGAAAACGATGGCTCGTCTGCCGCATGACTACGATACCTGGCTGAGCTGGGGGCATACTGTACCGAATGGTGATCCCGCGCTACCGCTCTCCGGCAACACAGACATGTGTGCCTTTATCGTGCTCCCCCCGCTTGAGGTGCATGAAGATTTTCTGACGCTGGATATGGAGGATGGACAAACCGTACACTTTTATGCGATCCTCCCCATCTATCTGGAAGAGCTTGAGCATAAGCTGGAGCATGGCTTGGATGCTCTGCTTGACCAATTCGAAACACATCACGTGAATGAAATACTGGATTTAAACAGGATCAATACCTGTGAGGATGTTTAACCTACAAAACTTGAATATTCTTCGCAGGAGAATTCCTCGCAATATACATTCTGGTTGATAACCTCTCGCTGAAGCCTTGAACGTTTACAATCAAAATAAAGCGGCCTTTCTCCATTAATTCAAGAGCAAGGCCGCTTCAATTCTTTGTCGATAATGTTTAATGATGACTGTATATATGTGTCCAGCTTAACTTAAATATATGAACCATATTCGAACCAGTCAAAGTCCGCTGCCTGATCGGAGGACTGACCGTTACTGCTGCTGAACATACCGATACAGCATCCGACAAAACCACCAGCCACTTCCGTGCTCAGACTGGTTGTATCCACTTGTCCTGCAACCAGATGGTACTCACGTCCATCTGTGCTGTAATAGAAGCTGAGCTGCTGCCCAAGCGCAGCCATTTTGAGGTAGACTCGCGGAGTCTCTCCATCCAGCACAACGCTTCCAGCTTGTGATTCCACACCTCCAAGCCAGGTCATGACTCGCAGTACCTGGTGTCCTGCTTCGATCGCCCGCTCTATCCGCACATGATACTGGTCGTTCTGAATAACGACCAGACCGGCTGTTTCATACTCATGCTGCGGTACAAATTCCATGGCCGCTGCTGCCACGTAATCCATATGTCTTTGCCGCACACAGACAAAGCTGGAGTTTTCAAGTTCCTTCAATGTTTGCGGTTTCAGCTTCAAGCGCAGATATCCTTTACGTTCCGTCAAGGAATACAGGTCCTCCTGCGGATTACGCAGGAACATCCACTGCAAGCCCAGACGATCATGGTCGAAATGTTCACAGCGCAAATCCGGTGCCACAGGCGCAGCAGGCAGTTGAAGCACTCCCTTATCCTCCAGCTTGCCAAGCCCTCGATTGACAACTGGCCAGCCATCCTCCCATTCCACCGAAGCAATGAACGTTTCGCGGCCAAGGTTGCTGTAAGCTCCGCCGTACGGTCTGGAGGCCAGCATTACCATAAACCATTGTCCATTAGGCGCCTGCACCAGGTCAGCATGTCCAACATTGATTACCGGATAGTGCTTGCCCATATGACGATGCGTAATGATCGGATTATTCGGATTGCCGACATAACCCCCGGTTAAACTGCTGCTGCGTGCAATTGTGACCGCATGGTTCAAGCCTGTGCCACCTTCTGCAATCATCAGGTAGTAATAATCTCCGATTTTGTATAAATGCGGACCTTCCGGCCAGATTACATCCACCATCGCCCCGCGCCACAGCACATAGCTGTCACCCACCAGACTCATGCTGCCCAGATCAAGCTCCTGCAGCCACACTTCCCAGTTCCCGTTATAACGAACACCCTCGGAGCAAGGCCGTGTCCCCAGATAATACGCTTTACCATCCTCATCGAAGAAAATCGTTGGATCGATACCTTCCGCTCCTTCAATAAAATAAGGATCTGACCATGGCCCTGCCGGGTCTGTAGCGGTCACCACGAAATTTTTGCCATGGGACAACACATTGGTGGTGATCATGTAGAAAAGCCCATCATGATACCGAAGCGTCGGAGCAAAAATCCCCTGTGAATGACCTGCTCCCTTCAGATTGAGCTGTGAAGCACGGTCCAGCACATTGCCAATCTGCTTCCAGTGAACCAGATCGCGGCTGTGAAAAATCGGCACGCCCGGAAAATATGCAAACGTAGAAGTGACCAGATAAAAATCATCTCCCACCCGGCATACGGACGGATCAGGATAGAATCCTGGCATGATTGGATTGTTAAATGTACATAACTCGCCTTGATTTGCATTGTTCATTCTTTTACCCCTCCAATGGTGAGTCCAGTGACAAAGTATTTTTGCAAGAACGGATACAGCAAAACGATGGGCATTGCCGTCACAATGGTAATCGCTGCCCGAATGGATACAGGGGTGACCATGTTTGTCACATTTTTATATTGATCCACATTGACGGTTCCCCCTTGTGACGTTGACGAGGATAACAGCTTCATTAACTCATACTGCAGTGTTGTCAGGTTGCGGTTGCCTGCCGTATAGAGCATGGAGTCAAACCATGAATTCCATTGACCAACAGCTATAAATAAAGCAACTGTAGCCAGCACCGGCTTGGACAGCGGAAGCACAATACGCATGAAGATGCGGAAATCTCCGGCTCCGTCCATCTTCGCCGATTCAATCAGTCCCTCCGACAATCCCTGAATATAGGTACGAATGACAATCATGTTAAATACACCGATCAGGCCCGGAATAATGTATACCCAGAAGCTGTTCAGGAGTCCAACCTGTTTGATCAGCATGTACCCGGGGATCAAGCCGCCGCTGAAATACATCGTAATCACAAAGAGTGTTGTGACAAGCTTGTTAAACATGTATTCCTTGCGGCTCAGCACGTATGCCAGCATAGCGGTACAGAAGAGCTGCACCACCGTTCCGACGACGGTTCTCGCAACCGAGATAAATGCCGCTTGGGTCAGATGGGGATTCTGGAACACGGACACATAATTTTGAAGCGTCCACTCCCTCGGCCAGAGATAGATTCCCCCGCGAATCGTATCCAGACCGTTATTGAAAGATACGGCAATGGTGTTTAAAAAAGGATATAACGTAACAACCATAACAAGCAACATAAATATGCCATTGGTAATCGAGAAAATAGAGTCACCCAGGCTTCGTTTTCCACTAATTCGATTCACAGCGCTTCCCCCTTATCATATCAACCGCTCTTCACCAAGAGATTTGGCAATCCCGTTGGCGATAAAGATGAGCACCAGACTGACCACACTTTTGAAAATCCCGGCTGCGGTAGCAAGGGAGTAGTTTCCAAGATTAATCCCGTATTTCAGCACAAAAATATCAATGGTCTCGGATACATCCTGCACCAGTCCGTTCCCCAGCAAATATTGGATCTCAAAGCCTGCATTCAGCACGTTACCCACGTTGATAATCAGCAGGATAATGATGGTTGGCTTGATGCTCGGAAGGGTGACATTCCACATTTTGCGGAAGCGACCCGCTCCATCAATGGAAGCTGCCTCGTACAGACTCGGATTAATGGAAGCCATCGAAGCGAGATAAATAATCGTGCCCCAGCCAATCTCCTTCCACATGCTGGACAGACCCACGATGCCCCAGAAGTATTTCGGTTCGGCAAAAAAATTGATCGGCGTGTCGATAAGCCCCAGCTTGGTCATCAGCACATTTACAATCCCGTTTTCCGTTGATAGGACATTCGCAACGATGCCTGTCACGATAATCCACGACAGAAAGTGGGGAAGATAGGACACCGTTTGCACAACACGTTTAAATAAAACCATCCGCAGTTCGTTGAGCAATAGCGCCAGCCCGATCGAACCGACAAACCCGAGAAACAGACTGATGAGACTCATCGCCAGTGTGTTGCGAATGACACGCAAAAAGGTAGGGTCTGTAAACAAGGTGCGGAAATGATCCAGCCCTACCCACTCCTGCTCCATCAGGCCCAAGCCTGGTCTGTAATTCTGGAAAGCCATCAGCCAGCCCCATAAAGGTCCGTAGGCAAAAATAGCAATAAACGCAATGAAGGGGAAGGACATCCACATCAATTGACGCTGACTTTTCATTCTGGACAAGTTATATCCGATCCAGCTTTTCCCCGAAGGAATATGGCTGGTATTTAACGAGGGCTGCAGCTCCTTTTTGGCCATACGTTCTCTCTCCTTGATTACAAGTTTTATCTATATCATCCAACCCGGATGATTCGAATCCATTCCAGTCCAATAAACCCACGTCTATGTGTTGAATAAGAAAGGCTATAGGGATGCCCCATAGCCTCTGACTTGCTCACAACTTTACTTGCGTATACCGCTCGTCGTATTGCTTATCATTTCTCTTGTCGTATTCCTTGCCGAATTTCTTGTCGTATGACTTCATAATATTTCTTGTCGTATGACTTCTTCATCTTGCTTGTCACATAACTGGACGTATTGCTTGTCATGCTACCTGTAGCGTCTGTCAGTCATTAACCCCAAAGCTCTACACGTCTGCGAACCTCTTCGGTCAGCGCATCCTCATAAGCTTTAATATCCGCGCTCTCTTTCAGGGTCGATTGATATTCTTCCCATGTCTTATCGAACTCGGCCGGAGAAGTCATGATGACTTTCGGCAGCCATTTCCGTTTCACATCATCCATCTTCTGTCTGGCAATTGTCTCTGGTTTGTTTGGCTCGAAGTTGTACGTATAGATCGGGAACCATGGTTCGTTATCTTCTGCCGGCTCCAGGAAATCGGTAAATTTGGTGTATCCGTAAGCCTTGAGCACTTTTTTGTCGATATCATTCAAGGTTGCGAGGTACTCTTCCGGCTGTTCTTTCGGGTCCATTGCATTTTTTCCGTCTGCTGTCATGCCTTCATGATGCGGGAAGTACACCAGCGGGCTTCCTGTGTTCGCAAGCACCCAGTCCGGGTCTTTGGAATTAGCGCGCTGCTCCTCATTACGGGAAAATACTCCTTTGTCATCCACCTGATAATCGACATCTTTCTGTCCCCACGTTCTCAGAACCTCAATCTCTGGATCAAGCAGGTCATTAATGTATTGCAATGCTCCTTCAACATCTTCACAGCTCTTCGTGATCGCCAGTCCGCCGTTAACATTCAGGATTGGCTTATGCTGATAACGCCCCTTTACATCCTCGGACAATGTAATGGACAGCGGCACGTAGGTTCTTTCATACAGCTTCTGTTTGACAAGGGAAGCCTCTGCATCAAGGAACTGCCATCCCTGATCGACCATGCCCAGTACACGTCCTGTTGAAATTTTGGAAATGTACTGATCGTAGTTGGCTGTGAACGTTTCGTTGTCTACGAGTCCTTTGTTGTAAACCTCATTGATCTTTTTAAAATAAGCCTTCGCTTCCGGAATCGTATTGTAGTTTTTCGCGGTTAATGTAGCCTTGTCGATAATAGCGGCCCCTTCGTTCGGATAACCAGCCAGGAACAGTGGTGGGTTCTCCAGCGCGAAGTAACGCCAGTCGTATGAGATAATCTCAAAGCCAATCGTTGGCTGACCGTTAATCGTTGGATTGGCTGCTTTGTACTTTTCGATCAGATCGAAATATTGATCCAGCGTTTTGATCGTTGGGTAATTTGCCCACTCCAGCACCGCTTTTTGAATCCAGAATGCTTCCCCATCATGGGATACCTTCATGGAATCACCCTGCACGTTTCCGAATTGCGGAATGAAGTAGATGTGACCGTCGGTTGAATTTTTCATCTTTTTCCAATCGTCGCCGAGATAGTTTTTGATATTTGGATATTTGTCGATATAGTCCTCCAGCGGAACAAGTGCACCGGCAGACACCAGCTGCTGTGTACCATCACTGCCATCAATAAAGTCCGGATACTCTCCACCTGCAATCATGACCCCGATTCGTTCTTTGGCCGTCTGGCCTGTAAGCCAATCCATCGTTACTCTTACACCCGTCTTTTCCTCAATGGCCTTCATCACACGATTATCGTCAGGTGCAATCTTGCCAGGTACGGCAAAAAATGCGGAAAATTGCTTCAGTTCCTTGCCGTCTGCGGTCTTCTCATCCGTTTTTGATGCTCCTGGCGAACATCCAGCCAGCACTACCGTCAGCATCAACGTCAGTAAAACGAACTGCCTGAATCTTTTTCTGACATCCTTTTTCATCATGACCCCTCCAGCCAAGTATGTTGAGAACCGCTCTTTGGAAAGCGCTTTCCAAAGGCTGACTTAAAATTATCATTGTTACCTGTGCCGCTCAACGGGACAAATTATAGACCTCATCCCAATAATTCCAGATATGCAAAAAATCCTGCTCCCCTATCAAGGGGGACAGGATGATTAATCCGAAGTATGCATCATGTGTGCCCTTTTTCGATATTGAGCTGGTGTCTCTCCCCTGATTTTCTCAAAACGGTTAATAAAATAATCCGAATCCCGATATCCCACCATCACTGCAATCTCATACACCCTGTAATCCGTTCTGCGCAGCAGCCGGGTGGCCTCTTCAATTCGAATCTGATTCAGATAATCACTGAAGCTGACGCCGTAATGTTTTTTGAAAATCTGTCCAAGATATGCACTGTTCATATAAAACTGCTCCCCAAGCAGCTTCAGGCTGATATTATCCATATAGTGCTCATGAATGTATGCTTCGACCCGGGCCAGCACACCCATTGCATTCCATTTCTGCCGCTCCTTCAGCTTCTCCGCACATTTGTATGAGAACTCACACAGATTCTCGATATTCTCTTCCATCGACAGCATGGCATAGTTCTCCTGCAGAAACGTCGATTGCGTCCATTCCCCGTCCAGATTCAGATCGCTATCGTCTCTGTTAACCAGTCCGAGCAGGGTATACGCCAGATAATGCAGATGGATACCTACGATGCCTGGCTCAATGCGCTCCTCCAGAAAAAATTGAAAAACAGCCTGTGCATGACCGCGTATATCCTCGGTGCGATGCTCCTCTATAGCCCGAATGAGTCCGTCAAAAAGCTGTTTTTCCCGTCCGGCGGGCTGATTGTTAAATACACCTGTATCCATATGCTCAAAATAATAGATCGGACCGTATGCGCTAAAGAAACGCAAGCTTTTAATTTTACCACAGGAGTAATAGGACTCATGCAGCTCCTCCAGCTTGTTAACCTCCTTGCCCGCATAAATGGCAATCGCTGCACACTGTATGTGGCTCAATTCGGTATACAGCCGCGTGACGTATTGTTCGAGTGATACCGCCTCCTGCTTCAGCAGCAGATCGGTTACAATATGGAGCACCCTGTTTTTCTCGCCTGTAAAGGACTTCAGGACATACCCCGCATACTTGTGGTTGAGAGCAGCTTCCACATGCAGACACCCTTCTGTCTGCTGCTGTTCCTGCTCCGACTCTGTTTCAATCATCAAACATCGATATCTGGTAGCTGTCCCGTAAAGGCTTTGCACGTGATCAACCGTATCCTCATCAGCCGTTCCAAGCAAGATCGATTGCACATGCTGAGCGAGAACGATCTGTTCCTGCTTTTCCTGATGCCGCTTTTCTTCTGTTCTCTCCCGAAAGAAATCTCGGAAGGCCTCCAGCACTTGCTGCAGCTCATCCTTGACAATCGGTTTGAGAATATAATCGTTCACCTGATACTTGATCGCTTGTTTGGCATACTCAAATTCATAGAATCCGCTGAGCAGCACCATTTTTATCTCGCCGCCATACTGTTCATATATGATTTTGGCAAGCTGCATCCCGTCCATTTCAGGCATCTTAATATCGGATATAACGAGATCGGGCTTCACAGCCCGAATACATTCGAGCGCCTGTACGCCGTTCGAAGCTTCCCCGCAAATCTGAAATCCCATTGCATTCCAATCCATCAGCAAAAGTAGTCCTTGGCGAATAAATGGCTCATCGTCCACAATCAGCACGTTGATCATATCCTCGCTCCTTATCCCTGAGATGCTTGTACAAGAGGAATTTCAATCCGAATCGTGGTTCCCTTGTACCTTTCACTGACAATGTGCACCTGTACACGTTCATCAAAGTACATTCGAAGCCGTATAAAAGCATTCATCACCCCGATGCTGCTAAGCTCGCTGAGCCGCTCCAGACTCGGATCAAGCATCATATTGCGCAGCATAGACAGCTTGTCTTCATCCATGCCAACACCCGTATCACGTATAACAATGTGCAGCTGCTCTTGCTGCTTCTGGAAGCTTACTTCTACCACACCATCACTTGAGCCGCCCTCGATGCCATGTATACAAGCATTTTCCACAAAAGTTAATACCGTCAACTTCGGAATTCTCATCTCCAGAATGTCCTCATCACCAGCATGGATCACGAACTGCAGCTTCTCGCCAAAGCGATACTGCTGGATAACCAGATAACTCTCGACAAAACGAATCTCATCCTGAACGGTAACCAGATCATTGCCCCAATTGATCGTCTGTCGCAACAGCAGCGCCAGCTTCTGAATAATGTCAGACGTTTCATGCTCATCCTTGATCAGACTTCGCATACGAATGGTTTCAAGGGTATTAAACATAAAGTGTGGGTTAACCTGGCTCTGCAGCGCCTTTAATTCGGCCTGTTTCTTCGAAAGCTCCAGCGCCTGCCGTTCAACCTGTCCTTTAAATACAATCTCGATCAGATTCCTGATTTTAACCACCATCATGTTATAGCTGTGGGTCAAGCTGCCGATCTCATCCTTGCCGGCGGGTTCCGTGATCACTTCGAATTTTTCCTGTTTAACCTGGTCCAGATGCCTCGCGATTCGTCCTACTCTGTCAACAAGCGATCTGGAGATTAGCCAGATCAGAAGTGTCGGCACCAGCAAATTCAGGATAATAAGCAGCAGCAGATTCGCTCTGGAGTCAATCATCTCCGTTAGAAAATCCAGCTTCTCTCCACGAACGATAATTTGCCAATTTTCCGATACAACAGGAATGGATTCCGTGGATTGCGAAGCATCTAGCTCCATGCTGGACATAAGGTTAAACGGCTTCCGCGCCTGATTCATCTGTGCATCATTGGAGAAAATAATGCGATCATCCGAAACGATATAGATTTTGCCGCCAGCGCCCTCGTTTTTGAAAGACTTATTGATGAAGGCATAATCGAGATCAACCTTTAACACCTTCTCCACCTGCTGCTTCCCGAAATAATTCAGTTTGCGAATAATGCTTACCTTCCGTCCACCTTGACTTTGCGACATCTCTGCCTGCTGCTTGTCAAAATACGAATAGATCATCATCTGGTCGTCCGTGTTCATCAGGGCCTGATACCATTCACTCTTCCTGATGTCATCGTTCAGCTTGATAAAGTTGCCTCCGTTTACGAAGGTATCATTGTCTACATAAAAGGTCACCTGGTTCACCTGCTGGTAGCTGTAATAGTACCGAACCAGATTGTTGCCGCTCAACATATCATAATATGCAAAATAATAATCTTCCTGATTACGGTATTTGGACTCCATAAACCGATTCAGCGTGGCATCCGTGTATAAAAAATTGGATACGTACAGGCTGTTGTCCAGACTGTTCCGCAGATTAAAACGAATCCTCTGCTGCATTTCGTTGATTCTGCTCTGCTCCTTCGCTTCGATCTGGCCCTTGATGCTCTGATAGAACACGGCATTGGTCGCCAGCACAGGAATCAGCACACAAAAAATAAACAATATGTATAACTTCGTTCTAAGACTCCAATCATCCAATACCTGAATACGCTTACAAGCTAATTTGGGTTTCATGATCGTTGTTGTCTCCCCCACCCGTGTCGTCCATTAAAACCATTATAACGAGCAATGGTGATAATGGAATACACGTTTCGGATTAACATCTTACATATTTGCGTTTAAATCCAAGCTGATTGCGTTCCATTGCCTTTTGAATATTATCGGAGGCACTGATCAGCTTGCTTTTTGGCTTGTCCTGACCGACTTGCACAGGTCCAACCTTCTTCGCCGTTTCTACGGCCAGATTATGCAGCGAAACATAAGATATGGCAACGGTGCAGATAAACAGATTCATGGCTATTTTCGCACGTTCGGGAGCGGTGTGAATGGTCTGCTCCACCTGTGCAAGCATCTGTCTCAGCTTATCTTCCTCAAACTCGGCATCCTTGCGGCTGCCCAAAAGCCAGCAGTAACAGCTCCACCCGCCGGACATTCGCAGCTCTTCTCCACTGGCAATCCAGGTATCTGCAACATCCTGTGCTATATCCGTCTCGGCCAGCGTCACAGCAACCACATAATCGGATAACATATAGAAATAGGCCGCATCCATCCAACGCTCAAAATCGGCAGGGCTCATCGCTTTGGGATCGGCAATAACACCAGCAAAATACATCGCATCATAATTGCCTGTCGCATACAGCTGTTCAGCCAACGGCTGATTTTTCTTGATCTGCTTTGCCATCGGTTTCATCGCTCCTGTCGCCACACCAAACAAGGGTTCATGCGCACCGTTGGAAAGATAGATTTTTTTCGTGCGTTCCTTGCCTAAAGCTTCAAGCTCCTGCATAACCTCATTTACATTCATGTGAGCAGCTCCCTTTGTAAGGATTAAGTTTACACGGACACTCCGATGACAGAACAACCTTCTAATCGCGTTATCCCCAGATTTTTTCGATTCCCTCTTTCAAGGGAAAAATCCGGTGATAAAGGCGACCGCTTCGCTTTTCCAGGTTTTTTCTGTCCTCTCCGTTAAAGTGTAAATGAATCGTTTAGTCTCATAGTAATTAAATGCAACTCGCGCTATACATAGCTTTCAAGTTTTGAAACTGTATAACTTTTATTAGTCTAGCACATCAGGCCGTATGTCCATACAGGCAACGTATGGCATTCAGCGATAAAATGCTCCATAGTCATAACAAAAAGCTCAAAGGCTTGCAACCTATGAGCTGCGAGCCTTGAGCTTTCTTGTGTCAAATCATTTTTACGGCCACTCCGATGACAGAACAACCTTCCGATTACTGATGTTAAACCGTCGCCTGCGCTCCAATCTGGATGATAATTGTATCATATGGAGCGACCTCCAACGTTTGCATTCCATACTCGGTGTCAATTGTTGTTGTCTGCGCCTGGTCACTGTTGTTGATCACAACCAGCTTGCCACTTTCGGGATAATACGCACATTCGGTAAGTACATTATCCGTAATATACCGGGCGCTTTGCAGTTCATTACCGGCAAAACGAATCAGATTCAGCAGCAGCCTGGCATTCGCCCAGCTGAATTCATATGAGGACAAATAGATGCCCTTCCCTTTGCCAAAATCATGAACAGACAGCGCAATGTTTCCCCCCGTTTCCTGCACCACTTCAGCCATTCCATCCGTTAGATAGACTTGCGGTTTACCTGTCATAGACACACCTTCTGGCATGAGCTGGTACCGATCCTGCACATCATAAGTCCATTTGCCATGCACCACGCGCGCTCCTGTGTCCTCATCCACCCCAAGCACATGAGCCATGCGGAAAAAAGTATCATAACCTTCCACCGCTGACGGCTGGTTAATGCCGATGAACGTGCCGCCTTCGTGCACCCAACGCGTGAGCAGCTCCACACATGTCGTATCATGCCAGTGCTCGCCGCCGCTCCACGCTAAACCCGCTCTGCCCGCATTAATGACCACATCGACCTCGCTCAGCACACCTTGACGAATATCTTCAAAATCAATAAACCTGACGTCTAGCGGCAACCCTGATAGTGCCTCGTTCACATGGATCAAATCATGCATGAAGGTTTCGTGAAAATGACCCGACAATGTCCACGACCTCAATCGGCCCCAGCTATGGAGCACCGCTACCCGTGTCCGAAGCTGAAACGGCTTGCCTGCCTGATGCAGCTCCTTGATCTCCCTGAATTCATCTGCCACATTCTCGATGTAGTCTACAAAGTCTGGATAAGGCTCCACCAGATGCAAATATCCTCCGAGTCCAATCCGGTCGATCTTCTCACGCAGCAGTGCGCGCCGAATGTTAATCCAGTAGTTTTTGGCGTCCAGCGTTGGATTGCCCCCTTCCTTAAAGGTCGGCAGTCCACCCAGTCCGACGGGGAACAGATAAGGGTGAAGACGAATCTCATGTGTATCCACGTTGATGCCCGAGCACATTCTGGCCTCATACCCGGAGAACACACATTTGATCATGCCGTCAAACCCAAACTCCTCAAAGCGCTCATTATATGGCTCCATACCTACCCAGCTGTCATCGTAGAATACGTAAGCAAGCTTGCCATGCCGATGCACGATATCAATCAGTTTGCGGCCAAACTCAATGACAAAATCATTGATGAACGCCATCCAGTCCAGCTTTCGCTGTCCCGCAGGCATATGACTGACCTGGTACTTTCCACCATTCACAAAATCCTCTGCCGTGAGTGAATAGCCATATTTTTCGGCAAATAAGTCCAGACCTCTCGAACTTACCGTGAAATCGTAGGAGCCCCAGTCCGAGAACAGATGACGGTTCCGCTCATCACTGCCCCATATCCAGGCAAAATTATAAAATAGAGACGTAAACCGGACCACCGTTGTTTCCGGGTGAGCAAGGCACCACTTTTCCATCCAATCCAGCAGATAGGTCTGCGTATCCGCATAGATCGGGTCGATCTGCATCAGGTGCTCCTTGTGCCAGTTGTTCGTAGTGTGATTGTACATCGAGATTTCTTCCCAGATACGATACACCATAAAGCTCACTGTGTACTTATGCCAAGGCGTAATTCCTGTGAGGACCACGTTCCCGGATTCCCTTTCGTAATTCCACTGGCTTCTTGGCACTTCCTGTCCTGTCGTACGGTCAACCACCTGCCAATACTTCAACGCTTCTCTGGAATCATTAACTTTGAACTGTTCGGCAAAAAAATCTTCCATCAGATAGATGGAAACGTAATCCTGCACCGCTACCTTCGGCTGGGTGATCAGAAAACATTGCTGCAGCTTATCCGGATTCCTCGATGCCCACTCATTATGATCACGGATGATACAGATCGTCGAATAAATGCCGTATCCGGCCTGAATAATCTCCTCCGACAATTTCGTCCCGTCACTATCGCGAATGACATCGGCTCCCCACCGTTCAGCAAGCTCTAATGTCAGCGCCTCATAACCCGATTCTCCCGGTAACGTGAAGGCACCTTTGGTTGATTTCGGCAAATTATTCCCTCCCCCTTATCTCAGCAGGTCAGACAGAAATGCCAGTGCCAATCCCTGCCCCCACCCTTGAATCCAGTCCTTCGGAATGTTGCGGTAACCGTCACGGTCCTTCATCACGGCCGTTCCGCCCGATACGCCCAGCACACGTCCATCCTGGCTGATATTGCTCAGAATGCCTTCAAGCGCTTTTTGCACGTATTTCGTATGCAGCGGATTGCCATTATTGATCATAGCAGCGGCAATACCGCACGATGCAGACACTTCCTCATACGATTCCGGGTCATCCAGCACCGTACGCCACAAGCCATTGTCTGTTTGCAGCAGCTTAATAGCCGCGAGTTGATCGCGCAAGGAACATTCCACGTCCATACACTGCGGGTATAAATACCACTCCTGGAGCTGAGGTTTCACCTGTGACATCGTATAAGCTCCCCATGCATTCGCCCGTCCCCAGTAAAACCCGGACATATGACCCTTGTTTACGTTGTTATAGCCGTGATACCACAGACCTGTACCAGGGTCCTGCAGGTATTTGATATGCCAGTAATATTGGTTCAGGGCATCCTGAATCATCGCTTCGTCCTTCAGCTTGCTGCCCACCCGGAGCAGGAAAAAAGCAGCCATAAACAGCGTATCCGCCCAAGCCTGTTCGGGAAAATCATTCGCTGTTGACACCGTATGCTGCAGCACACGATCGCCAAAGCGGAGCGCATGATTTTGCAAATAATCTACCTTGCTCATCACGATATCCCAATACTTCTGATCTCCAGTCTCTTCATATAACGTAATCATCACATGCCCCATCGCACATGTATTTACCGTCCAGCTGGGCAGTCCCAGCTCAATATATTCATCTGCCCATTTCACCAGTCTGTCCAGAATCTCCTGATTGCCTGTAGTCTGGTAGGCTCTCGAAACCCCGTAATAGGCAACGCCGCAGGGCCAGTCCCAGGTCAAATCCATATCCAGCGTTTTGTTCGTTACGTTCTGAATCACATTTAATAGTTGCTCACGGTCATATTTCACTTGCAGCATGTGTATTCCCCTCTCCTGCGCACACTCCTCGGATGAATATATGAGAAGTGACCGTCCTGTGATGTAAACGCTTTACTTATTTCATTGTACGCAGTAAAATAGTCTGCATCTAAGCATATTCGTAACAAAACTGCGCAATTTCGATCATTTATAATTCGACGAATGGGAGCAGCCGGACATGTCCAAACCGAAAAAACCTGTCATTGAATATCGCCATTACAGCTTGCCCATTGATTTTCCAGTTCTATTGCTCAGCGGAGAGCGCTGGAAAATCTCGGATATCAAAAGCGAGCATCTGCACTTTCATAATCATATGGAGATTGGCATCTGTTATTCGGATGGAGGTGTGATGGAGATTAAGGGAGAAAATGTTCCTTTCCGTGCAGGAGACGTCACGTTCCTCCCTCGTTATCTGCCTCACACCACCTACAGTTCGCCTAATAAGGCAAGCAGGTGGGCCTATCTCTTTTTTTCACCGGAAGAGCTGTTTCAGCAAGTTATAAAAACACCCCATACGAATATGGAGCCGAATCTTCGGGCCATTCAAGCTAGCCGCTGTGTTCTACATAAAGACCAGTATCCCAAGGTATATACACTGGCGACATCCATTGTTGAGGAAATTCAACACCAGTCCCCCTTTTACCGCGAGAGTGCATATGGGCTGTTAATGTCCCTGTATATTGAACTGCTGCGAATTCATGCAAATGATGAGAATGGGGTTAACCGGGAACAGGAATTGCAGAGCCGTCAGCCTGATCTTGTGATCTCACCCGCTCTTGAATTTATTACGAAAAACTACATGCTGCCAGTTACAATTGACGAGCTTGCAGAGCTGTGTCACCTGAGCACTACCCACTTTCGCCGCAAATTCCATGAAATTATGGGTACGACACCGCTTGATTTTCTGAACAGCACACGTGTGGAAGAAGCCTGCAAACGTTTAAAAAGCACCGATGCCTCCGTCCTGTCGATCTCCGAGCAAGTGGGCTTTCGCTCCATCTCCAGCTTCAATCGCTGCTTCGCCAGATTAATGGTCGAGTCGCCCAAGGCCTGGCGGACAGGTGCTCATATGGAGGCACAATCTGCCAAAGCATCGATTCTTGCCTTTACAGGCTGGGTGTAGGTTGCATAATAAAAATCCCGAAAGTCATAGAGACTTCCGGGATTTTTGTTAAGAAGTAATGAGATATGCTTTATAGCAAATCCAGCTCCACCAGCAATCTGCGGACCAGAGTTGCCATCTCGGCACGAGTCACCGGAGCCTTAGGCTCCAGCTTCGCTGCCGACTTGCCTTGAATAAGTCCCAGCTTCACCGCTTGCGCGGCACTTTCTTTCGCCCATGCAGACAGACTGGATACGTCCGTGTAACCTTCAAGTGCGCTGGCAGCACTGCTTGCTGCTGGTGCCGTATGCCCCGCCATTTCATAAGCACGAATCAGCATTACCATCACTTGCTCACGCGTCATCACATCCTGTGGACCAAAACGGTTACCGTTATATCCTGTCATCAGGCCATAAGCTGTCGCCGTATGAACCGCATCGTTATACCAGTCCTTTGCATTAACGTCTGTGAACGGTGAAGCAGCACTTTGAGCTGCAGCTGCATCTACGCCCGGCTTCAATCCAAAGGCTCTTACCATCAGTGCGGCAAGCTCGGCACGTGTCATGCTGCGTGCAGGCTCGAAACTAGCAGCCGATACCCCGTTCACCACCAGACGTGATGCCAGATCATTTACTGCTTCAGATGCCCAATGATTTTTCATATCACGGAACGACGTTTCATAATGAACAGGCAAATACACGCTGTTGGTCATACTGCTTGCGATCGCAAGCATACGTCCTTCCCTCACTTCAAAACGTGTCGGTACGTGACGCAGACTGCCGTCCGCTTCGAGTACAACAACCGTGGAAACCGAACGCTCATCCTCTCCTTGAGGCAGATTCAGCTCCTTCGTTGTCATGCTCAAGAGCTTGTTAATTTCAACGGTTTTGCTTCCACTTGCAATCATATCAAAGGCTACAGGCGTTCCTCGCGGAACGATGCGGCCTTCCTTCGCCAGCTTGGCAGCAAGCTGCTCGTAAACCACTTCCGGTCTTCCTACATTCAGGCTGACCTTGATATCCTCTGCCTTCTGTCCAGAGAACGATGCCTCCAATGCCTTCACATCGATTGCTTTCCAGTCCAAACGGTAGCTGCCCCAATCGCTCTCCAGATCCATCGCAACGTCTTTTGCAGCAAGCTGCTTGATGAGATCGGCATCGAGATCAAAACGAAGCTTCTGCATCTGGCCTGTCACATGCAGACGGATTCGCTGATCCTGCTTCGCAGCCTTCAGCAGCGCTTCCCTTACGGGACGAGCGATCACTGTCGGACCGTTAGCTCCTGGAGTAACATCCACCAGCAGCATCTCTTCCTGCTTCACCCCATCCAGTTCCAGCGGAGCCTTGAGGTCATGCGCTGCGATGGAACTGTCAATCACCACACCACCCACAGTTAACGGGCCTGAAGGGATGTTGGATGCAGGCGGTTTGCTGTTCCCGGTACCTGAGCCAGGGCTTGTAACCTCAGATTCTGTGGAGATTCGTTCATTGACTTTCACAGCTGCAGAAGCTGCTGTTACCAGCTTAGGCTCTTTGACTGTACGTTTGGCGACAACAACCCACTCGCCTGGCTTGGCTTTGATGATTTTATCGGCAGGCAATGTATTCCACCCGCTGATGTCCTGCTCAAACGTAGGCAGCATCACCTGTTCTTTACTCGTGAAGATACGATATGCAAGTTCGCTTCCAGCCATATTTCCTTTATGTCCGGCTGCGCTGATCGCCACACGTGTCTCTCCTTTTTTACCTGTACCAATGGTTGATGCTTTAATCGTATCCATGTAATCCGGTGGTGCAGTTCCCGTCTTCGGAGCTTCGACAGAGACAACATCCATCGTGCTCAGTTCAGTACTCTCCCAGGAATACGCAGCTTCAATCAGCGAAGCGCCGACACGTTTACCAGTAAGCATTCCATCCTGCTCCAAGGATACATTGGCTTCCCCGTTAACCATGCTGTACGTCAATTTACTATTATCCGCAAGCTCACGTGTGCCATCCGTGTATTCCACATAGGTCTGTACAGGTGCCTGCTCTCCTCCAGCAACAAGTGCTTCAGGCATGACCATTTTCAATCTGCGCGGAAGCTTGAAATCTCCGTTCAATACCTCAACCACCGCTGAGTTCACGTTACCCGCAGCATCCTCGGTCTTGATCCGCAAACGGGTCTTCAAACGACTGCTATCTACTGGAACCTCATGCTTGAAATCACCGTTATCGTCAGGTTTGAATTGCGCCAACGTTTGGTCGCTATCCGCATCCGTTACGGTAATATCGGCATCAGTCATCGTAGTACCCTGTACGAGTGCCTTACCTCCTTGTACACGTTCACCCTGTGAAGGTGATTCCAGATAGATCATTGGAGCCATGGTATCTACGGTGATATACAGCATCGTCACCGATGTATCTCCCGTACTCGTATTTCTCGCCTTGAGCCGAACGGCATACACACCATCCACTGCAAAGTTAAATTTCATCTTGTCCGTAGTGCCAAGATTATACGTTCCGAGCACACCATCATCTGTAGAAGCCTCCACGACCACGTTAGACTGGTCGGAAGCCGCATTGACGGTTACCTCGTTTGAACGGGTCACTACTTCTAATTTGTTGTTGATCACTTGTTTATTGTTCAGTGAGAGCACCGGCCCTGTCGGAACAGGAAGCAGCTTCCCATCACTGTAAGTTGTTGTCGACAGACGCAGGTTGCCCTTGTCATCCGAGGCTGGTTTACGTGCAACGGTCACGCCGATACGATACGTTTTGCCAGGCTCCAGTCCCGAATGGCGAACTTTCTTATCCCCCGTCTCATTCGTATCATCATCTTCCATCACAATCGTACCATCGGCACTGCGAAGCACCTTGCCATCCGGGCCCAGCTTAGGAGTCCCTAGGGCGTTCCAGCCGCCGACCGTCACATGATATTTGCCATCCTTCAGCAAAGCTTTCAAATCGGATTCACTGTACCCTTCCTCACCAAACGGATCATACAGTTGTCCTTGCTCATCTGATGCAGTCACGATATACGTGAACTCGTCATCTTCTTCCGCAGCTGTTTTCTCGATAGCTGGGAAGGCTACATCGAACATACCGTTACCGATATTCCTTGTTTCCACAAATGGCACAGCCACTGGAGCCAGCGGGTCTACAAGCGTGTAGGCCTCTTCAGACGACAGGACGGAGAACGCCATATCTGTCTTGAGCTCGGTACGCAAATAATATTTGCCCTGCTGCAGCAAACCGCGAAGATCGGCTCCTCCCAGATAGGCGATCTGCTTCACGTCAAAAGTCATCTCACCAGAAGCACGACCATCTGCATCAATGTTAGCACTCTCGATTTCAATGCCTTTGGCGATCATAATGCCTGGATCAACCTTCTCATCTGGTGTTACTGTTGCTTGCAAACGGTCAGAGGACAGATACAGATCCACGGTATCCCCTGCTGAAGCATTATCCACCGTCCAACGTGCGGTGAATTGATCCGCATCCTGTGCATTCACTTCCAGAGACGTGGAACTCAGTTCCGGGAGTACCGGAATGTTCATCAGCTTGGATTTGACGGATTGGCTGGAGGTCAGTGTCCAGCTGCCCGTCTTCGCATCCTCTTGCGGGATCGCGATATAAATACGGCGTACATCCGTGCTTTGCTGCTCTTCCTTCTTGGTTACAGTCGTACCGTCACCCTTCAGGTCTCCTTCTTTCGGAGCTTTGATGATCTGCTCAAATGCAGTTGCATTTTGGTCTGATGCTTCCCCAAAGATGATGCTGTACGTACTTCCGTCATCCCGTTTCAGAGAGAGCGTTGGTCGAGTCGTTGTAAAATACTCCACTTCCAGCAAGGCATCCCCTGTTACTCCAGTCATCGGAATGACATGAGTCTTGCCTCCATTGGACGTACGAATGCCGCCAATACCAAGGTTCTGGGAGCTATCTTCGATCATGTCGATGCCATCTGCGACGGCAGTGTATCGGATCTCGTAACGCTCCGGCTCTTCATTTTCCCATGAGGTTGCCAAGGTCTTAATGCCCGTACCAATCTGTAACAAACGTGGCCCCTGCTCCGGATCATTGATTGACAAATTTACGAGTGCTTCGTTATCCAGAGCCGATCCATCGGTCATAAACGAGATACCGCCGCCCCAGTAATATTTGATGCCTAGTGTCACTAATAGTAGAGAAATACCTGCCCACAACTGATCGTTGTTGGCTCCGGCTCGAACGCCAAAACCCATGCCTCCGACAACCGGCACCGAACGTGGAACCTGTATTTTGGAGCTGACCATGCCTTCAAAATCAACGCGTCCCTTCTCCAGGTTCTCACCGATAAACAGGCTGGCACTACCCACAATAATATCCCAGCCGCCGACATCAATCTGCGCACGGGCACGAATAAACATCGGGCTGGCCCATTGCGTCTGAATCAGCGCTTCAGTCAGCATTGGAATCACTTTACTGCCTTCGCCAAAGCCCAGTTTGCCAACTACTTTGAAACCGGTTGCCTTGAGGGTCAGGTCCACATTTCCTGAGAAAACAGCAGGCTTCTGACCAATCTCCATGTCGATGCCTGCTTCAAGTGTGAGCGGCAAACGCTCCGTTCCTCCAGCAATCGTCATCGCAAGTTCACGAACGGCTCCGCGCAAGCTTGAGATTTTGGTTGCCGGATTAATGCGGATACCCGGATCAGGAAGATCTGACCCAAACGCGATCACGTCAGGAATAATCCGACCATCCGGAACACGTTTGAAGGCAAGCTCTGCACTTATGGAGAACAGGTTCTCCAGCTTCGCCTCAAAATTAACTCCGTATGAGTTCATTACGCCATATTTATTCGGGTCTTTATAATGGGTTACATCAATGCCGCCTTTGATGCTATCCTCGGAATCCGGTTTGAATAAACCAATGCTGTTGTCCAGCTGGAATTTTAACGCGGATTCAATACCCACAAACCCGGATTTGTTGAACATGACGTTTTTCACTTCACCATCCACGATAAACATTTTTATCGCACCGCCAAATGAAACTCCATCCTGCCTCAAAATGAAATCATTCAGCTTCAGGCCAAACCCGTTCAGCGAGAAGGATGGCGTGGTAAACAACGTATGCTTGTTAAAATACACATACGATACAAGCAGCGTCCGATAGGGGTTAAGCGCATCTCCAATCATGCCGTTCGCCCACGTCAGCGTTCCGTTCAGGGTAGGGTCTTCGGGATTACGCCCCTCTTCCCAGGCCTGTTCTTCATCGCTCAGCTTTGATTCGGTACCGAGCGACTTGTCGAACCCGTTATAGAAATCAACAGTCCACTCACCGGAATGAAAGACAAATCCGCTATTGGCTACGCTCAATGTGCCGTCCCCGCCTACAAATAGCGCCTGCAGGAAAGGCGTGTCGGTATTTGCCTTCAATCGATCGGCAAGCGGGAATTTACCGGTGGAGATGGTCAGGTCCTTACCTTTGTAAGCAACACTTTGGTTGAGAATTGCCGGTTCGGTATCGGATTGAACCGTATATTGGGCGTTAGCTCCCGTACCGGATTGCACAATTTTACCGCGCACTTCCAGCACTACTTCCTGCTCCGCATCTTCGTCCAGTCCATTTTTGAACGTTTCGAACGCTTTCTCATCCTCAAACGTTTCCACTACATATACCGGTGATCCCGATACATCAAGCGCTCCCGCAATATCCAAAGCAGGATCAAGCTTGCGTGAAGCAACGACCATTTCCTGTTTTGCAGCCACAAAACGTGCCCGATCCTGATCCAGTTTCGTTTTGAACTGGGCATCTGTCAGATTGCCATACGTCGATGGAAGAACATCTGCAAATGCTGCTTTATCACCAGCACCTGCATTCAGGTCCAGTTTCGTTTTGTATACAGCGAGAATTCCGGCCTTACGAACACGGTTCTCTTCATTATCCGTTACGGCAAATGTCTGGCTTGTTGTGAAGCTAAGCGCTTCCGCCAGCTCTGGAACGGTTTTGTCTTTGTAATCGAGCTGTACAGCATACTCGCCAAGCGGCAGAACGGAATCGTTCAGCACTTCCAGTGTTGTCCCGTCCGGCTTGACCTTTTCTCCGCCACGATAGATCAGCTTCAGGTCACCCGCAAAACCATTGCCAAGAGGCTGTGTAGTTACAGAACGGGTCACCGGAACTTTGTAACGATCCCCGTTCCTGACATTCACGAGATACATGTCAAAGTTAGCTGCCGCAGCAGTAGCCTCATTACCGACATTGTAAGCCGCGATATTGGACAAGTTCAGTGTGATGTATTTCTCATCCTTGCTGAACGTTTCCTCTGGCGACAACGCATACACCAGCGTTTTGCGCAGCTCGCCAACAGGCGGCAGGAAAATAAAACCTGCTCTTGACGACTCATAGATTGCACGGATTTCCGCTTCCGGAAGCTCCTTGCTCTCACTGATCGTGGTCTCCAGCTTTTTCTCCGTTTCCGGGCTGCTCACGGTTACCATGTATTGACGTGTGGAAGGCCAGGCTTTACCTGTACCTTTGACCCGCCACTTGGCAGCAACAACCTCGCCCGGTTTATACGGAATAAATTCCACGCCCTGTGCGGCTTGCTCTGGCGGAACATCTTTGCGGAACGTGAGCTTCTGACTCCTTGTGTTCAGTTCCTTGCCATCCTCATCGATAAAGCTCAGACCGTTCTCGAGTGTCAAGGTAACATCAATCTGGCTATGGTTCATGCTAAACATTTCCAGATTCTCGATCTCTGTGTTGACCTCAAACACACCGTCACGTACGTAAGCTGTCTCATCCTCGTTGGTCTCCAGCTTCTGTGTTGGATCAAGGAATCGTACGTCGAAAACCTTCTCCGGCGATACAATCTCACCCAAGCCATATACAAGCTCATACGTATGCTGACCGCCAGCTTGTACTGCATCCGGCTCCCAGTAATATGCTACAGCTGTATCTGCTGTGCCATATTTATTCGTATCCTGGGTATAATCCAGATTTTCGTCCGGTTCATAATCCCATTTCGTGCCTGCGAGATTAGCCCAGTGTCCAACGATCATCTCGTCAACGATGTTGATACCGCCCTCAAACAAGTTGTTGAAGCCGTAAGCAATGACGTTCGTTGCGGACGGGTTACCCGGCTCCAGCTTGTCCCGCATAACCCAGTATGCTGGCAATTTGTGCAGGTTGTAGGCTTGCTCATCCACGTTTTTGTCGTAACCAAGCTTCTCCGGCTCATGAACCAGCTTGCGCTCCACCGTCAGCGGAACTGAATAGTTCTGTCCGACCTGGAAGGCCGGCCCATCATTGCCACCAACGGACGTATCCAGCAATACACGCGAGCCGATGTCTACTTTGGCATTTGTTGTATTTTCCACAACGTACTGGACGCGAGCATTACCGCCTTGATCCTTGTCTTCTTTGAGCAGCAAAGTAATAATCTGGCTGATGCGAATGCCTTGAATGGTCCACACAGTAACCACGCTTTGGGTACCATCATTACCTGTAACAACCTTCGGAGGGGTTACCTCCGAGGTCCAGTTTGGTGCCATTTTATATGGATTACCAAAAATCAGATCCGTTCCATTAATCTTGAACGTTGTAAAAGAGGTCTCCGGGTTGTCCCCGCCAAAGATCATATCTACACCGTTATCCTTTTTGCGAATAGGCTGTCCGTCTTCCGTCCGAATGCTGAAGCGGCCGCTTGCATTATCCACCGTTACTTTAATGAACCCGTTCTTGATAGATGTTGTACCTGCAGCAGATACTGCCGCGGCAGCAATATGAAGCGGCAGCACACTAATCAGCATTACTGTTGCCATCATCGCCGCAATCATCCGTATGATGTTCTTCCGTCGCATGGGTGAACCCCTTCCGTTTCTCTAATTGGCCCGGTTAACGAGCAGTGTGGAGTAGACGCGTTCGCGCTCTGAATTTTGCACTACGATGGTATACCATCCCGCTTTGGGCAGTGTTACTTTGAAGTCTTTGCTGACCAGTTCTTTGTACGTTACTTTGGTCGCAATGTACTTCATCTGTCCTTCTCGCACCAGTCCCGGGAAATAATACACGTCGTACGTACCGAGTTCATTCTCCAGCTTGGTGCCGCCCGTAGAACCAACCGTGCGGAAGTTATTCACATTAAACGTAATAACACCTGTATTTACGATGGCTGTTTCGGATTCAGTATCCGACAGCGGCAAGCCATTCGCCGTCACAAACATGCCGTCACTTGAACGAACAAATACCGTTTGCAGGGCATAACTTACGTTACCAAGCTGATCCTTGGCAGTGTAACGAAGGGTATGTTTTCCCGTAACCGTCAGGTTCAGCGGTTTGTCAACGTATTGCCCGCCTTCGAGCACGTATTCAGCAGCCGTCACTTGAATGTTCTCTGCGGATGACAAATTGTCACTCACCACGTAACCGCCCAGGTCTGCTGAGAGATCAAAGTTCGGTTTGTTTTGCAGCAGTGTTGTGGATGTTTTGTTCAGACGAATTGTTGGTGCCGTGTTATCCAGACCCTCTATCGTGAAATTGACTTGTCTCTTGTTGCCGAGCAGATCAGAAAGCAGGATTGAATGTTCACCATTGGTTGCGTACTCTGCGCTGAAACCCGATACCGGTGTTGCTCCGGCATAGATGACATTGCCCTCAATCGCCGAAGCTGGCATCAACAGACCTACACGTACCTTTCCTTTGGAATAAGTTTGGTCCCCAATCTGTACAAGCTTGCTGTCACTCATAACTTGTCCATCGTTATCCACCCGAACCATCGTCACTTCATTTACAGCAGGGATGGAACCGACCAGTGTAGAGATGGCTTCAGATTCGATCTTGGCGCTGTTTCCGGCTGCATCTGCCAGCGAGAAGCGTGCTTTGCTGCCTGAAGTCATCACAATCGACGATTGATTTGTGCCTGCACTGTTTGAAACAACCTGATAGTCCGGAACCTCTCCTGCTTTGGGTAACACTTGAGCCACGATCAGATTGGAAGCAACGACATTATCTCTTGTCGGCACGGCAAAATGAGTAAATTCACCGTTTGCGTTATAGCCATCCCCTGAACTGTCCACTACGGCTGTACCAGCACCATAACGGATTAATGCTTTGAGGTCTGGATGATTATAATGAAGTGTAATATCCGCTTCTGGCGGTGTGGTATCAATATTGCTCACTGTCGCTGTCACACTTCCGGTAAAACCGACCGCATCCTCGTACTCAAACGTAAATTCACCGTTTTCTTTGAAATTTTTGTACGATGTTGGCAGATTGGTGATTCGGATCGGTTCGCTCGATTTCAGACTCACTTTAACCGTTCCATTTGTCGCGGCAATGGTGGAATATTTCACGTTCACCACTGGCGGCGTATCATCAAAGTTGGAAACAACGATAAATACGGTTGCTGTATTGTCGCCATCTTTCACCGTGAAGGAGTAACTTCCGTTGCGGTAGATTTTGAAGCGTTTGTTCGCCTCCAGTGTCTCCGGCATTTCCGGGTTACTATCTGTTGGCTTCACCATCTTGCCATCCACCAGATCAAATACGATCTCCTGACCTTCGTTCTGTCCGCCATCCTGAACTTTCTCTCCGCCGCGAATCGGCGTGATCTGCTCCAGGGAAGCGAGAGCATAAGCCGGAGCATCCTGAATCTGAATTTCAGGTGTTACAATCTCACTGATATTGTCGTAGAAGCCTTTGAACTTCACACGAACTTTGGACTTCAGTTGTCCCGTATCGTCAGTGTCCACAGGCACACCTACATAATTCGTATATGGCAGCCATGTACTCCAGTTGTCCCCACCATTCGTGGACACGGAGTAGAAATATCCTTCCTGTGCCGGTACGTCAACGGTTAGTTCCATAATGGCCGTATATCCGTCATCTCCCGGGCCTTCGGTCCGAATCAAACGTGCGCTGCCCACAGGCGGCTCACTGCTTAAATAAAAGACAGAGAATACACCGGTGGTATGGAACATTTTGCTGTTCCCCAGACTGTCGCTGGCATATACATACAGACGATAGTTCCCGTTATCTTTTTTATTGTCCACCTGCAGGGTGATCAGGCGATCAGCAGGTGAAGTGCTCCACCCTTTTCCTTCCGGGTCGGGTTCCTGCTCTTCTTGTCCCTCAACCACCTTGATCCATTGATAACGGATGTTCTTGGCGGCTACACCCGCAAAGTCAACGAGCGTATCTGATACATCAATCTGCACAGACTGTTCCGGCATTGGGTACAAGTAACCTTGAGAACCAAACTTCACATTTGGCGGCAAATGATCAAACTTGTACTCCTGATAGTAGTAATAATACCGTCCGGTATCCTGCTGTTTAATGCGTACATGGGCGTACCATGTGCCATTCAGCGTTTTATCAGCAGGGAAGCTGTACTTTTCGGCGGCTACGTCGCCCAGCTTTGTTTCTTTCGGTGCGTCTTCAAAAGCAGTCCACTTGCTGTTGCCCGCAGGGCGCTCAGAGCTTTGTGTATACTGGTATTCGATGGTATCAATCGGAACACCAGCCACTGTAAAGTCTGGTCCGTCATTGATCGCATACGTGCCCGGGTAAGCCTTGAATTTCGTGGAAATGACCAGCACATCCACCGCCTTGGGTTCAGCCGCTGCTGAATGACCCGCGACATCCTGTGCTTTGACATGCAATTCATAACGGCCGCCTTTGGTTATAGCCGGATCTTTCAATGTCGAAATTTCGGCCTCGCCTGCCGCATTGAGTGTAGCATCCTGCCATCCGGAAGCAGAGGTCTCTTTACCCTCGGCTACAAACTGGTACTGAATCTTATCATTTTTGATCGAAGAGGTCGGGTCAGTCGCTCTGACCGTAATCTTCACATTGTCTGAGTTGTTGTCCACCACATTGCCGATCTCAACGTTTGGATCATCATTGTCGATCTTGAGCAAACCTACATGGTAAGACCAGTTCGAATCATCCTGCATGTAATCGGAAAGCGGCCATTGCGCAACATTGCCATAATCCGAGAGATTGGGCAGTATATTTTGGCGATAATATTCTTCCAGCTCCGCAGGTGTCGCATCGGGATGCTGTGCAAGATAGGCTGCACGTTCCGTGCTTCCTTTGTCGTATTGCATCCGCTGACGAGCCGAGTCCCATGTCATATCTGCCGTCCATGTATGCAAGTACCAGTTCCCGTTCAGGGGTGTGCCGTCATTCGGAAGCTCAACTTTGGTACCGTTCTGCCCCGCTGACAGTGTTATGCCTTCATATCCTGAAGGGTACAGCTCGTCCGCTGGCTGCTTCTGGGTCAGAGAGTATCTTTTCACAGCTGCAAAATGGTCGTTCTTCCCTGCAAAAGGATCAGCCTGGCTCTGATTCAACACGTAATACACCAAACCTGAACCGCTACCTGGGCGGAACAAACCTTTGCTGGCCTGACCATTCAAATCGGGATCAAATGCCTGGATTGTAAATGAACCATCCCCCACGTACTGCCCTTCGGGAATGACTTCTCCGTCTTGGTTCTCATAGACAAAATTCACTTCAGGTGCTGTGTTGTCAACAGACAGATCGGCCCATGCAATGTTCTTGACCGGTTCAACAAGCACGTTGCCTGCATAGTCAGTGAGTGCTTTCCCGTCTCCCGGGTTGCTGGCATGTTCAAGTGCAGCCGTTTCTAACAGCGATGTTTCAATGCTTTTGCCATCCGGTACGGTCATGCGGAATGTCCATGTATTGGTGTTCTGACCGCTGACATAAGCTGCTGTCAATCCGTTAGCGAACTTAAGTCTGGTGTCCTCGGTTGGATTAAATGCACTGATGACCTGTTCGTTGAGGTATACGGTAAAATCAACAACATCACCCTTGTTCAGCACAAGACCTGTCAATACCTCCGGCTGCACACCGTTGCGAGATGCCGAGTACTGGGGTACGCGTGCATCGATAATCGTTCGGAATGTACCGCCGGGCTGTACGTTGTCCGCAAAGGGAACGGTACCTATACCGTTAAAAGCCGCAACCGGGTTCCCCGCCCCGTCAATGAAACCAGCCGCATTCATGCGTTCCAGAAAGGTAGGCCGGTCTGCCTCCGATGGTGCACTCAGACGCTTCGGATCAATAGGAATGTTGCCTGTACTATCATTCATCGCTGCCTGATAACGGAAATTAAATGTGGAACGTGCATGGGTGTTCATATTCAGTCCACCTAAAGCAAAACTACTATAACCGCTGTCTGCACTTGTCAGATAATAGGTAGAAGATTCAAATCCGTCTCCCCCCGGATTGCTGAACAGTTCGGTTCGCATGAAGCTGAACTTACCGTCAACCTGTTCCGAAGCGTCCTCTGCCAGCGAAGGAAATACCGGCTCGCTGAAATTCAGCGCCAGGTTCATATAACTACCCTGCTTCAGGAACAGTTCGTTCTTCTGTACAGCCGGGTCAGCATTGAACCGAACTGCACCATTATGTGTAAAAGTGTTGCCGTTGTATGTAGGAGGCGTAATGTCCGCAAAATAAAGCTCGATGTCGCTGGCACCTTCAATAAATGAAGTACTAATATCAATCGTATCGTTAGGGCCGAAGGCCACCCAGGACGAATTTACTGAAGCTTGGTTTACACTGTTAAACTGTGATGCTCCATTGACTGTTATGGAGACCCCATTCACTCCCAAAAAGGAATCAATAGATCCAATTCTAAACAGCATTCTAGCCTGCCCTCCTTCAGCCAATCGTTTCAGCGTAGGATTGGAAGCCACCGATAATTTGAGATTCCAGACACCGAGACTAGCCATTCTTACATGATCTGCACTCAGTGTTTTCACAAGCCCCTTCTCATACGATGTTCCCGGCGCACCCCCAGCAAAGATACCAAAGCTGTTCGCATCCGAATTTCTAATCTTGTTATTCCAGGAGGACATATCTTTCTGATTCATAATTTTTCCGCCACCATTGGGTATCCAAATATCCTGGTAGTCTGCTGCTGCGGAGACGGTGTTCATCTGCGGCCAACTAACCGATGTCAGCGTAAGCAATACGGCAAGCAAGCAAATTCCTAACTTTTTGAGCATGCAAAGATTCTCCTTTTCCCATTATGTATTCGATTTCTTCAAAAGCTTGCGTATATCTTCTACCGTCACACAAATATGGATGCCATTCATGGTGCGAAATGAACCAGAGATTAATCCGATGACACGCCCCTCTTCATTCAGCAATGGGCCACCTGACATCCCGGGAGATACTTGGGCCGAAGTCAGCAGGCGAATCACATCGTTCACCTCAGCCGTTGGAGCATTGACGATGCCCTCTGTGATGATTTTGCCATCCTTGAGCGGATAACCGATTGCAAACGATCTTTGTCCATGCCTTGCGGAAGGTTTGTCATCAGACAAAGCAAGCACCTGACGTTTTAGCGGTTCTTTTACAGAAAGCAACGCCACATCTGTATCTCCGTCGGCACCTAGAACAAGGAGTTTCTGAATAGAGCCATCCTCAAACACTGCCTCGTAAGAAACGGCATCCTTCACAACATGTGCGGCTGTAAGCGCTCGTCCGTTTCCAATCAGAAAGCCGCTGCCTACGGTTTTCAGCGTTCCGTCCTTTCGATACGCTTTCAGATAGAAAACTGCTTGGGCTGATGATAAATAGACCTTTTCTGCTCCTGAAGCAACGTTGGCCTGTGCACTTCCTTCCGCAAAAGAAACCAATGGTTTTGTAAAACTGCTCACACAAGCTACAATCAGCAGCAAGACAGTTACACCAATCATCAAGTTCCGCAAACACCACGTTGTGATTTTCCTCTCCATGCTCTCCACTCCATAAGTCCATAGTTGCGTAAAGATAGGTCTTTTGGTGCTTTCATTAGTTTCTTTCGACATATCACGCACCCGAATTATACAGGATTACAATAAACAAAAAATAAACAAAGAAAATTGTCGAAATTCAATTGCGCCCCCTGGGGATATCCGCTACAATGCCGATAGAATACTAGAGATGAATGGTAAATCTCCCAAAGGAGCAGCAGAACGTGTTATTACGTATTACAGGTGTTATTCTTACCGTGTTTATTGCTGTTGTGCTGCTGGTTGTATCCACAGCAAGAGAACCGCAAGCTGCTTCGCTCCACGCACGTCAGGGCATTCTGGATCTTTCGACCTGGAACCCGAAGCAGGAGGGTCGTATCAGGCTCGACGGTGAATGGGAATTTTATTGGAAGCAGCTGCTACCACTTCCAGCGCACATGGCGAATGGTAAACAACACCAAACCCTGGCATCACCTGATGATTATGCAGAGGTCCCGGGCACCTGGGGACAGCTTCAGGTAGACGGCAAACACCTGCCCTCCCACGGCTATGCTACGTATCGGCTTGTGCTCCGCAATACACCTGTCGAGGGGACACTCGCCATCAAGAAAAGCAACATTCGTTTCGCCAGCGAAATTTATGTCAATGGCTCCAAACTAATGCAAGACGGACAAGCCATGGAGAAGACAGCAGGTTATAAGGCAGGAAATTCACCGCAGATCGGATTTTTCCCGTATCATGGCGGCGATATTGAAATACTTGTTCGTGTCGCCAACTATGACTATCCCAATGCTGGCATCTCGGGTCCACTCTTTTTCGGAGAACAGGCTGCCATGCTAAAAAGCCATCAGAACCGCACAGCTATTGAACTGGCAACCATGGCTGTATTGGCCACCATATCTATCATTTTTCTCATCAGCTATTTGGGCTCTGCCCTGTATCGAAACCGGGATGACTCGCTGCTGATTCTCGGCCTCATCTGCCTGTTCTATGCCCTTTACAATGGCATGATCAGTGAACGTGTGCTGGCGGGAACCAGCCTGAACCTTTCCTTTAATACGTTATATAAAATTAAAGATTTCTGCTCCGTTACTTGTCTCGGCCTGTTAATCTTTTATTTCTACCGCTTCAGATCGGGCATAATGTCCGGAATAATAACCTTGATCACACTGTTTATATTAGGGGCTTATATTTGCCTGCTCACATTTCTTCCGATTTCTATTTACGTGTTGACGGCACCGTTCGTTATTGGGCTCTATACGCTGGTGCTGTTATGGCTGCTCATGCAATGTGCGATACGTTATGTCATTAGTGAGAAGGGAGAGCGTCTATCCAGCTTCCTGTGGTACGCCGCAATACTCTGTATTACGCTGTACTGTCTGGATGTTAACCTGTTCTCTATATCACTCAAAGAAAATGTGAATATCGGACAGTTCTGCATCGTTTTATTCAGCATCCTGATGCTCTTTCTTGTCGTGCTTCGATTTTTTGAGGCTTACCGTACCGTTCGCTCGCTCAAGGATCAGCTCCTCTTGCTGGATCAGGTGAAGGATGATTTTCTGTCCAATACTTCGCATGAGCTGAAAACACCGCTCAACGCCATCGTTAATATTAGCGAAAGTTTGCTTCGAGGTTCCGAAGGAGCGCTCACGGAGGATCAGGCACATAACCTGGCCATTGTAACGGGCAGCGGGAGACGTTTGACTTATTTGGTGGATGAACTCCTCGACTATTCCAAAATGAAGCATGGTGACATTACTCTGCATCGCTCGGCCACCGATCTATCCTCTTATGTTGATTCCGTTATGCGTATGCATTCCTTCTTGCTAGGTACAAAAAAGCTGGAACTGCTGAACGAAATTCCAGCCAAATTCCCGTTGATCTATGCAGATGGAAACCGACTCGTGCAAATACTGCACAATCTGATCGGTAATGCGATCAAATTTACAGAGGAAGGCTCTGCACGCATCAGCGCTGCTGTCATTCAGGGCAAAGCTGAAGTGCGCATTACAGATACCGGGCGCGGGATCAGCCGGGACAAGCTGGAGCATATTTTCCTGCCCTTCGAACAGGAGGCGGATGCGGGACCAAAGGCTGCCGGGGGTACAGGACTAGGTCTCAGCATTACGCGTAAGCTCGTTGAAATGCACGGTGGAACCATCCACGCGGAATCGTTACCTGGTGAAGGTGCGACGTTTGTACTCACTTTTCCGCTTGCCGAAGGTAAAAAGGAAAACCGTGTCAATGTTACCCCTGTCAGCATGCCTCCTGCCATCACAGGTCATCGAGCACTGAGATATGATGAACCTCTCATTATGAAAGGGACTAGAGCGGAGTGGATTCTCGTTGTAGATGACGATGCTGCCAATCTGCAAACAATCAGCAGTCTGCTGAAGCTGGAAGGTTACAGTTATGCCGTTACTTCACGCTCCGATTCTGTATTAGAGCTGCTAGACCAGTTACCTTCCATACATCTGGTGATTGCGGATATCATGATGCCGGGAATGTCCGGCTATGAGCTTCTGGATCGCATCCGGGAGCGCTTCTCGCCTTCTGAACTGCCAGTGCTCATGCTGACCGCTGGCAACAAAGCTCATCAGTTAAAGCTGGCTTTGGAGAAAGGCGCTAACGATTTTGTATCCAAGCCCTTTGAATTGGAGGAACTGCTGGCCCGAATTGGTGGTCTGACCCGGATGAAAACGTCAGTGCAGGCTGCCCGTAATGCCGAGATCTCCTTTTTGAGGTCCCAGATCAACCCGCATTTTCTATACAATGCCTTGAATGCTATTGCTGAATTATGTGTCGATGCGCCAAATGAAGCAGAACGATTGATTTTGCAATTATCCAGTTATCTGCGGGGCAGTGTGCATTTCAAACATCTGGACTCCAAAACCAGTCTGGAGAATGAGCTGGACATGATTAACGCTTATGTAGCGATTGAACAAGCCCGCTTCGGATCAAGGCTGGAGGTTATTATCGATGTGGACGCCGATGTGGATCGAACGATGCAAATCCCGCCGCTAACCCTGCAGCCTTTGATTGAAAATGCGATTCGTCACGGACTGATGTCTCGTGTGGGCGGCGGACGTGTGATGCTGTCCATTCGCAATCTGAATGAAGCAGAAGCAAGGTTTACCATCGAGGATAACGGTATGGGTATGACCAAACAGAGAATGAACGATATCCGGCAGGTATCCGACGGAAGCACGGGTGTAGGTCTATGGAATATATCAAGCAGACTGAAGCTGCAATATAACAGAGATTTTCAGATGGAGAGTCATGATGGTGAGGGGACTCGCATTACATTTGATCTTCCCATCCAGCACCATACCTCTAAGGGGAACGGGAGGCATATGACATGATCAAAGTAATCATTGTAGACGATGAGGACCTGTCGCTCAAGCGGCTAAAGCGTATATTGATGGAAAGCGGAGCCGTTGAGGTGTGCGAAGTATTCCAGGATCCGGAGAAGGCTTGTGAGTATGCAGCACAGCATCGCTTTGATGCAGCCTTCCTTGATATTACGATGCCGCGTATTTCCGGAATGCAGTTGATTGGAGAATTGCGCAAGCATCAGGCTTCCCTGCCAATCGTACTCGTAACGGGGTATGAGGAGTATGCCGTCCAGGCTTTTGATAAGGAAGTAACGGATTATATCATTAAACCAGTGACAGCCGAACGTGTGAGCAGCAGCATACAGCGCTTGCAGCAGCGACTTCGTAACACTACAGCCTTGCCTGAGCCGATTGCCCCTGCTCCCCGCTTAACGGTGCAGCTATTTGGTGAATTTACTGTGCTCAGCGGAGCAGATGCCAACAATCCTGTCAAACTAAGAACACCCAAAACAGAGGAATTGCTCGCATTCCTCTTATATATGAAATCAACAACCCGTGATGCTCTTGCAGATACGTTGTGGAAAGATCTTAGTCCTCAGAAAGCCTGGACCAACATCAACTCGACGCTGTATTATGTCAGACGTGCAATTGGAGACAACAGCGATGTTCCAATTATTCTCAAGGATCGTAACGGAATTCGTATGGATCGTGAAGTCATTGATTGTGATCTGTATGAGTTCGAAGCCTTGTTGCGTCAAATTCGCCAAACCTCGACCTATCAGCCAGAGATGTTTGAACGAATGGACGCTCTTTATCGGGGAGAGCTGTTGAAGGGAAGACATTATGAATGGGCTTTGCCATGGTCAAGACAGCTCGAAATGGACTTCATTACAACAATGGAGACCGCTGCTCAATATCATATTCAGCAAAATCAGCCCTTGCGTGCCCTTCATTATCTGGATCGGATTCTGCAAATTGATTCTATTCGGGAAGACATTCATCGTGAGATGATTATGCTGTATCTATCCCTGGGTCGGCGCACGGAAGCCCAGTGGCAATACCAGCGGTTGGAGGAACTCCTGCAAGAAGAGCTGGGCTCCCGCCCGTCCTCCGATATCCAGCAGCTGCTGCGTCAAAGGTAGGTAGCCTGATATAATACAGAATAAAGCCCGAGCCAGTGGTATAACCAACCACAGGCTTGGGCTTTTTGTATGTTTTACATATTGAATTACAGATTCTCAGTAGCAAGCGTAAAACCTTCAATAACCGCGTCCTCATCCACCTCAATCATGATACAGCGTCTTCCCTGATAGTTGACTTGTCTCACATATTTGAGGTCCTGCGGACTGATCGAGATGGTTGCCACCTTCGTATCAATCTTGATCGATTTGGAGGTGTACTTTGGCATCACACTGTTTGCCTTCAGCTCATAATTTTTGTTGTCCACGATCGTTTCAAAGGCACGTTCTACCTTTTCGGTAGTCAGATCTTCTACGCCGCTGGCTGTAAGCAGACGCTCCACGTCTTTGTAGTCCAGCTTCGGCGGCTCTTCCTCATGGGACTCTTCATTCACTTCAATCACCCGGTTGATCTCTTCATACACATGGGCCAGTGTGGTCGCATCCATCTGCTCACCCGTGATCTCTTTAACGATATCCTCAAAAATCGCCCGCTCCTCAAGCGCCGTTACGGAACGTTCCCCATTCAGTACATTTTCTACAAAATGAGGGTCCGGGAAGTTTGATTTCCCCGTGCAATACAGCACACGGTTCACATCGGAGTAATTATCGGTCACGCTTGGATACAGAAAGCCCTGTTCAGGCGTGCTTAATTTGATAATAGGATCAACGATGATGTTATATTTAAACTCCCGCTCCACATAGTCGAAGAGCAGCGTCTTTCGCTGTTTCTCCGTTGAGTTCACACTGCACAGAATGAAGGGATGCGCAAACACCTCGTTTTTCTCGCTCTCTTCCGCTTCATCATTTCTGGCCTTCGTCGGCAAATAATACTGCCCTTTGATAAACGTAACCACCATATCCCGCTCATACTTGGCATCGGCCAGCATACGGTCAACGAGCATCAGCATCAGATCCTGCCACTCATCCGGGTCACCTGTGACGAGCGCCTGATGAAGCATCACCTGTGCGGGCTCTTCTGCCTCTTCCTGAAACTTCAGCTCGAACAGCTTCTGATCCAGTTCGCCTGTCAGCAATTTTTTGAAATTACCCATGTATAACTCTTGCTTCTCCCGATCCACCAGTTCAAACGGATGGCGTTCCCAGTGATAAACTTCATTGGTTTCTTTCGTAATATAGACATTCAGGATGTCGTAAATGTTCAGCAGGTCATGATCCAGCTTGAATTGTTTGCGAATGTGCGCGACTTCTTTTTTATTCATGATTCGTTAGACAACTCCTCAAGTAAATTGGCTTTACAAGTATAAACGATATATTAGCCATTCGCCAGAAGTGTCGTTGTTTCCTGGTCATAAAAGCACTGTTGCATAGTCGTCAGAAGACGGATCATATGGCGCGGGATTCATCAGACAGGAGATTCTGCCAAGCTGCCACTCCAGCGTATATGCACTGTTGGAAATCCCCTGCAGACGAAGTCGATAAACCTTCCGGTTGCGTACCGCGCTTAATGCTTGCCAACAGTTTGCCTTTTGCAATTGCTCAAAAAGCCTGGAAAAAGATACACCATCATTCTCTACAATATATAGCCGATCAGCCTCCAACTGCTCCAACTGGTGCATTTGAAGGCTGACCCGGCGCATGTCAGGGTATACTTCTGTTGTCTGCAGCATAAGAGAAGTCGGCTGAAAGCCTATAACATCATAGAACGTCGGGAAGAAACGAGAAGCATGAATCCATACCCTTCCCTCCTCCATTCTTACAATCGCGGCGGTTTCTGTTGAAGAAATGAATTGACTGCAGTGGGCACGAGCCGCTACCTTTTTGCTCCTGTAGCTTTCCCGCCAAGCCTCTGCCTCCTGTTCCTTACCTAATACGAGGGCAACCCGCTGAAGTCGGTCAAATGCGTCCATATCCCATGGGATAACAATCACCGGGGCGATCTCCCCCAGAGCGGCCAGCTCTGCATGATCCGTAAAATCCGATGCAATAATTAAATCGGGGCGCAGCGCTTTTACTTTGTTTAATTGACATGTATTATAACCAATGCTCTGGATTGCAGGCGATTCAGGCTGAAGCTGCTCCGATGTATAGTCCAGGGAACCAATAGGTTTCATTCCCAAAGCCAGAATCTCTCCTGCATAGTGCAAGGTCACGATTCTCGAATCAATATGCCGTTTACGCACATATTCCTTGGGTGAACATCCGACACGCTGTTTAAACCTGCGATTAAAGTAGGTTACATCACGCATGCCAATCTGAGAAGAAATATGGTGCGAAGGCTCATTTTTCATCAGCAATAATTCCTTGGAGCGATTAATTCGGTATTCGTTTAAAAATTCGATGGGAGCTTTTCCGGTTAACTGTTTGAACAAACGTGTATAATGCCTTCTGCTCAGGTTAAGCTGACTGGCTAACTGTGCGACATTATGCTCTTCATCGTAATGCTCCTGTAAATAAGCAATGGACTTGCGCACAGCATGCAAAGAATTCTCTTCCGGTTTAACCGTCATACCCACTCTGCAAAATTCATACAATATCGACTGAAATTGAAGCTGCAGCTTGAATTGCTGCAAAGGCACAGCACAATGTTCAATCAACGCATACATCCCTTTGACTTCATTCAAATAGCTTGTATTCGGCTTGATACGAACAGGACGAAGATTTTCGGACATATGGGAGATCATATCCTTCTGATCTGGCGACCCCACAGCGTGAAAAATAATAAAGTAACCAGCCAAGGGCTCCGTGCCGGATTCAATCTCAACCCCGCTAACAGAATCCATCAGTATGGTATCTCCAGGCTCCAGAAGCATCAGTTGGTCAGCAATTTTGCCCCTTCCCTTCTCCACAATTATGAGCCCGTACTGCCCCTGTGAATCGAATATTCGCCTTTGGTCTCGTGTAATCAAAAAATATTCCATACCTAACAGACTGTAAGCCGGAATGGGAGGAGGTTTTCTTAAGCCTTCTGTCTTAATATTCATGACTGTTCTCCTCCTGTTTAAGCTACGAAATATTTGTCAATGTATTAAGCGGACGTGTTAAACCCAGATGTGATCGAAGATGCTGACCAGCATATTCCGTGCGGAATAAACCTCTCCGCTGCAGCTCAGGCACCACCAGATCAACCAGGTCGTTTATTCCCTCCGGCAGCAGACTGGGGATGTAGATGAAACCATCTGCGGCCTCCTCCGTCAACCACTGCTCAAGCACATCAGCCACCTGCGCTGGACTTCCGGTGATGCTTAAATGTCCCTGCAGCTTGCTCATGAATTCGAATAATTGTAGTACTGTCGTCAATCCGTGTTGATCAGCCAATGCTTTACGCTCACGGTACGGATGCGTGGCTGGCACAATATCGGCAGGAGGCAACGTACTGCTGCTGTTCAGTCCGTAAGCCTGTACATCAAGACCGATTCGATAAGAGATCAGATCCACACGATGATAATGTCGTTCCAGTGCATCCCGCTCTGCCCGCTTGGCCCATGCTTCGGCCTCGGTTCTTCCAACACAGAGCTGCAATCCGGGCATAACGAGCAGATCATTCGGTACTCGCCCGTATGCAGCCAGCTTGCTTTTCAACTCGCGGTAAAACTTTTGAGCCTGATCCATCTGATTGAACATCGTAAAGACCACCTCCGCATGCTGAGCCGCCCGTTCCATAAAGCTGCCAGATTGACCAGCTTCAATCAAGACAGGATGTCCCTGTGGCGGACGGGCTACATTAAGCGGACCTTTCATGGAAAACCACTTGTTATCATAATCCAGCTGATGCACCTTGGCTTCGTCTGCATAGATACCGTTTATTTTATCCGCCACGATGGCATCATCCTCCCACGTATCCCATAACGATTTGACGATATGGACAAATTGTGAGCCGTACGCTGCGCGTTCCTCAGGCCCCGGACGATGGGTCATTGCAAAATTGGCGGATTCATAGTCTCCTCTGGAATGCACAATGTTCCAGGACGCGCGCCCACTGCTCAAATGATCGAGCGAAGCAATCATGCGAGCAATATGATATGGCTCATGGTAAGTCGTAGACATCGTAACGGCCAAGCCGATATGTCGAGTCACGACAGCAAGAGCAGATAGTAATGTTAAAGGCTCTAGTCCAACATTTACGTGATGCCTGAATTCCTCCATTGTAACACCAGGCGTTCGATATTGATCAGGTTGGAAAATAAAGTCCAGCCTTCCACGCTCAGCTGCCTGAGCCAACTGAATGTAGAAATCAAGAGAAGCCGGGGCGGCCTGATGGGACGGATGCTGCCACAATCCACTGGCAGCTCCTGGAGCAATGAGCATTGTTGCGAGCTTTAATTGTTTGTTTTTCCTCATGTCATCACCACACTCTTCATTTCTTGACCAGCAATGAATAGATCTCTTCCAGAGCCCAATCCATCGTTGCTACATCATTAATGGCCATGCGGTTGTTAATTACATACACATGATTGTTTCGGGCAGCCTTTAATTTCTTCCATACCTCACTCTGGCTTAATTCCTCATAGACCGGATTGGAATCGTCATCACTTATCATGACAAAAATATAGTCTGCATCGAATTCTGGCAGAACTTCCATGGGAAGTTGAAGATTGCCGAAATTAGGCTCCTTCTGCAGTTCCTCCTGTTTAGCAGTAAGCTTGAACTGATAGTCGTCAAAGACGACAGGGAACGTACTGCTTCTGTACGTATACATGCTTTTCTTTGCAAATTGGATCACCAGCGCCGATTGTTCTGTCAGCTTCAGATCACGCGTCTGCAACTGCTTCTCTTCCACGCGAGCCTGATAATTCTTAATCCACTGCTCCGCTTCGTTCTGCTTGTTCAGAATGGCAGCCACTGCATGAAAAGTCTCAAAAGGATCGCCAAAGAAAGGTGTCGTAACGGTAGGCGCTATTTTGCTATATTTATCAATGTCTTCTTCAGTCGCACGCGCATTCAGCACAATCAGATCCGGCTGAAGCGACATCACCTTTTCAAAAGAACCCTCTGTGTTATCCCCGACAACTTCGATCCCTGAGCGCTGTTCCTCTGTATAGAACCGAAGTAAATTGGCGCTGGAACCAACAGGCTTCTGCCCAAGCACCAGCATCTCACCTACACTCCACAATGCAACAACCGACTTGGGCTGTTCAGGAATTTCAACCTGCCTCCCCAAAGCATCGACAATGGTCTTGGTTTGGGCTTTATCTGTAGACGTTTCCTTATCTCCGCTCTGGTCCCGCGCTGTTTCTCGAGTACTGTTTTCTTTGCTCGTGCTGTCCATATTAGTACTGCTTACTCCGTCGTTGCCGCAAGCAGCGGTCAATACAAGTGATAATAGAAGTACTATAATCGGGTAAAATCTGTTCATGATGATATGTCTCCTCCACGTGATTATAATTGATATTGATTCTCATTACCAATTATAAAAGTACAACTGACGCTCATCAATCGCATATAGGGACATTCTTATAGAGGATAAATGCGACATCATGCACGGACACTCGAAATGATAACGAATGCCAGATAGCAACATTTGTCTATGTCCAGGCAACGTCAAGCTATGGCTGAAAAGCCTTACATCAGTTAAATTCATGGTAGTTATTCATGATAATTATTCATCCTAACGAGGAAGGAAGCGAGCGATATAATGAGCACAAATACAACTTCAATGATGGGATTTGCCCCTGCGCTGGGCTGGAATTCATGGAATACATTTACGTGGGACATCAATGAACAGTTGATTCGGGATGTAGCTGATGTATTTGTGGCGGAAGGGTATCGGGACGCCGGATACGAGTATATTGTCATCGACGATTGCTGGAGCCTGAAGGAACGGGATGCAGACGGCAACCTGGTTGTTGATCCTGCCAAATTCCCGAGTGGAATGAAGGCGCTTGCAGATTATATTCACGACAAGGGTCTGAAGTTCGGCATGTACTCTTGTGTCGGTACGCATACTTGCGCCGGTTACCCGGGCAGCTTCGAGCATGAATTCCAGGATGCAGCGCTGTTCGCCGAATGGGGTGTCGATTATTTAAAATATGACTACTGCTTCAAGCCGCGCCATATCTCTGGCGAGCTGTTATATAAACGGATGAGCCTTGCCCTCAAAAATTGCGGACGCGACATTCTCTTCTCTGCCTGCAATTGGGGAGAAGACAACGTGTATGAATGGATTCGTGAATCAGGTGCACATATGTACCGTTCCACCGGGGATATTCGTGACAACTGGGATTCCGTCAAGGAGCTGGCCCTGTCACAGATCGGCAAACAAAGCTATACCGGCTCCTTCTGCCACAACGACATGGATATGCTGATCGTTGGCATGTATGGTGGAAGCAATAGCGATTTTATCGGCAGCATTGGCGGATGCAACGATATTGAATACAAAACCCACTTTTCCCTCTGGTCCATGATGGGTTCACCGCTCATGATTGGATGTGATGTGCGCAAGGCCAATCAGGTCACCAAGGACATTTTGCTTAACCCCGATCTGCTTGCGATCAATCAAGACCCGGAAGCACGCGGTGCTTATCGCATCAAACCCGAGCCACAATGGTTCCATACCGATGATGTATTTATGCTGGTGAAGGTGCTTACGGATGGTGATCTAGCAATTGGCTTTTTCAACCTGAGCGACAGCCAGCGCGAGCTTTCCCTGCAATTCTGGGATATGGGACTGCCATACGCATCAGGCTACTCCTTGTCTCTCTATGACTGCTGGGAGCATAAGGAACTGGGTGTATTCCGTGAGCGTTATGCACCGGTCGTTGCAGCTCACGATTGTCTCGTCGTACGGGCCAAGCTGGTGAAATAAATGGCACAAAGCCGCCTATGCACCACCTGTCAGGTTCCGCTCTCATCCGACGATGTCGGCATCTATCTGAAATTAGTTTCGCTAACAGCCCAGCAATTTCTCTGCATCGACTGTCTTGGGGTGAAGCTGAACTGCGGGCGTGAGCCGATTGAGCAGCTCATTCGGTATTTTCGCGAGTCTGGAAACTGTGCATTGTTTCGCTAATGCAAAATTGGTGTTAGAAGGTATTCTCTTCCCTAACGTTATCATTTTTTCTGGTGCAGCATCATGTATGCGGATGGCGTATGTGATGTTGCCTTTTTGAAAACTCGGGAAAAATAAAGCGGATCATGATACCCGACCGAATAGGCTATGGATTGAATGGACAGCCCGGATAACTTCAACAGCTCACAGGCACGCCGAATACGATATGAAGTCAGGTATGCCGATATCGATTCGCCCGTAGCTGCTTTGAACCGGCGGAACAGATAACTTCGCTCCAGGTTAACCGCCTGTACAATCTCCGTAACGGTCAAGGTTGGCTTCCAATAGTTCTGCTCAATGTATGTTCTCGCCATCCACACGTAATCCTTGGGCTCTGCTTCCGCTTGGCGAGGGAAATACTCCATGTAATAGGACAACAGCACTTTGACTTTGGCATCTGCCCGCATCTGCTCCAGGTACGAGGCTCCCACGCTCCATTCTAGATCGTAGAAAGGCTGTAATGTATCAGGGGCTTCGGTAACGACAGGCTGAAGCTCCGAAAACTGGGTAAGCTCTACTAATCGGCTTGCATCCTTACCATGAAATTCCACCCACACATATTCCCACGGGTCCTCCAAATCAGGATAATAAAAAATCTCCTGATTCGGAAAAATGATAAAACTTTGCCCTGCTTCAAGCGAAAACACACTGCCCCCTTGCTCCAATTTGCCACGGCCCGTGATAACCAAATGTAGGGCATACACATCACGCACACCAGGTCCCCACTGGTGCAGATTAGCCGGCTTATATCCGCTATTAATGTAATACAATGCATCATCCACACCAGATTTAGGCCAAGTCCGATCCATAAGTGCACCTCCCCTCTACCGCATCCTTGCTGCGTTTCATGTTGACCCGCTCCAGTCCACATCATTAATTAAACGACTGATCAGAGAAGCCAGCTGATCTATAGTTAGACTGTGCTTTTCATTAAACCAATGAACCAGGATGCCGATCAGACCAGAGGATATGAAGGCAGATGCATAATCGTTCATCATGTGACTTGGATTTCTCTGCAGCACACGGTGAATATCCTCAAGATATACAATAAATTTCCGATGCAAGATCAGGACCAAATCGTTCTCTATCAGCTGTCTGATGAATTGCTCATTTTGTTCAAAAAAAATAAAGTACAATTTGGCCAGCTCAGCCGTTGACCTCACTTCCAGATTCATAATCTCTTGCAAGTAGCTCTGAAATAACTGATCCAGATGGTACTCCAGTATTTCCTCTTTCGTTTTAAATAACTGATAAAAGGTTTGCCTTGATAAATCACTGAGCTCCGTGATCTCTTTGACCGATATTTTTCGGTACGGCTTGGAATCCATAAGCTGAAGCAATGACTGGGTTAGCCACTTCTGTGACCGGATTGCCGACGGATTGTTTCCTTTGTACACGGGTGACATTTCCTCCATTCTGTAAGACTTATCGGGATAACGTTGACACCTGTCAATCTCTATTTTAGACTGAGCTCAAAACAATGACAACTGTCAGTATTATTACATCTATATCACAGGTATATCACAACAGCTGAGATGGAGGAACACCCGATGAAATCGAAAAAACAGCGAGCACGCTTGGCTAACGAGCAGCAATTTTATAATCAGTTGCACATCCACCCTGATCAGCCACACCCCAAGGAAGACGGGATGCGCACAGAAGGCAAAGCAGGCTCGTATGAGTGGTGGTACACGGACGCTGAGTTTGAAGATGGTACAACAATCGTAACGATTTTTTATACTAAAAATCACTTTGATGTGCCTGGACCTGCCTGGCCTCGGGTAGATATCGATATCACCCATCCAGATGGAACCAAAACCCTTCTTCACACACAGTTGCCCAAAGGACAAGTACTGATTGCCAACCGGGAGTATTGTGACGTGCACATCGGTCGATCCTACATTCGATATAAGGACGGGAATTACGTTGTACATTTCGAAGAAGGCGGGGTTGTTTATGATGCACTTATGACTTCCAAGCTGCCCATGTGGCGTCCTGAATCAGGGCACTGGTTATATGGAGGGAAAGATGAACACTACTTTGCCTGGTTTGTAGCCCAGCCCTCCGCTTCGATTGAAGCCACCTTGACCATCCATGGTCAGGAGAAAAAATTAACAGGCACCGGCTACCACGACCATAACTGGGGAAATATCAGTATGGATAAATTGATGAACCATTGGTACTGGGGCAGAGCAAAGGTCGGAGAGTATGATATCATTGCCTGTGACATTATTGCAGAGAAAAAATATAATTACCAACGTCTTCCTGTATTCATGCTTGCCAAAGATGAAAAAATAATCACAGGCGATTCGTCTGTGACACAAATTACGCGGCAGGATACGATTCAGCACCCTACGACCAAAAAGTTTATGGACAATCATCTGATCTATCATCAGCCTATCTCTGCTACGGAAGCCTATACGGTTGAATTTATTCGTCATCGCGATATCGTATCCAGCAGTTTGTTGGATACTCTCGGAGCAACAAAAGCCAAAATAGCAAGGCTGCTGCGGGCGAACCCAACCTATACCCGTGTTCTAGGTCAAGTACGACTTACTCATGAAGTGAATGGCACAAAAACCGTCGTTCAGGCTGAAGGATTATGGGAGCAGATGTTTTTTGGAAGCAATAAACATGCCACAATTCAGCAATAGGGAATAAAGCTGGTAACCAGGAGCGCTAAAGAAAAACTTAGCGCTCCTCCTTTTTATCAACCAACAAATTCCTTATAATGGGAGTAGAGATATTTTGCCACAGTATAATTGTAAGCGCAACCATACATCTTGAATCGGCTTGAATATGAATGTTCAATTCAGAGAGGAGAATGTTGTGTGCTTCGAACAGTTACGGTAGAAAATGGTCAAATTCAGGGACTGCCCGCTGCAGACCCGCGAATTACAAGTTTCAAAGGTATCCCTTTTGCTGCGCCCCCGGTGGGGCAGAACCGCTGGCGCGCACCGCAACCGGCAGAGGACTGGGATGGCGTGCTGCAAGCTTTTGATTTTGCGCCGACCTCTATGCAGGCTCCAACCGTTATTGATGACAATAATATCTATACACGAGAATGGGCTGTTGACCCCGACCTCCCAATGGATGAGGATTGTCTGTATTTGAATGTGTGGACCCCTGCCAAACGCACGGATGAGAAGCTGCCCGTTTTCGTCTGGTATTTTGGCGGCGGGCTTCAGGTAGGCCATACCGCCGAGATGGAGTTCGATGGTGAGCGCATTGCTCGCAGAGGCATTGTCGTCGTGACCATTAATTATCGGCTGAATGCGTTTGGCTTCCTGTGCCATCCCGAGATTACAGCCGAGTCGCCACATGCACCTGCAAACTTTGGTCATCTGGATCAGCAGGCAGGCACAGCTTGGGTGAAGCGTAACATTGCCGCATTTGGCGGTGACCCGGAGCAGATCACGATTGGTGGACAATCTGCCGGTGGCGGCAGTGTGCTCAGCCAGATGACCTCCCCTCAGAACAAAGGTTTGTTCCAGCGAGCCGTCATTATGAGCGGTATCGCGACTGAGCTGTATCCAAAGGTACATGTACCTGCTGTACGCAGTACGCTGCAAGATGCCGAGCAGAAAGGGGTAGATTTTTTCCATTTCCTTGGAGTGTCTTCACTGGAGGAAGCAAGACAACTGGATGCCGTCACACTGCGAGATAAAATTTTGGAGTATAGAAGCTTCTGGGGAACGGTCATTGATGATCAGTTCTGTGTAGGTGATCCCTTCACCCGTTTCATGCATCACAAACGCGAGCTCGTGCCTGTGATGCTGGGTCACACCTCCTCCGAGTTCTGGACACGGCCTGCGGTAAACAGTATGGAGGAACTGAAGCAGATGGCTGCGGAACTGTTTGGCGAAGATGCTCCTGCTTTCCTGCAGCTATGTGAAGCCGATACGGGTGATCTCGATCATGCCTTGCAGCGGGCCTCCATCCGCATGATTGAACATGCGATTCAGCTTGTAATCCGCTCGAACAGCGGTCATCCGTCAGAAACACCTCTCTATTATTATAACTTTGATGCAGAGATTCCAGGCTGGGATCAACCGGGTACGTTCCACTCCGTTGATTTGTGGTTTTTCTTTGAAACCCTTGCCAAATGCTGGCGGCCTTTTACAGGCAAGCATTATGACCTGGCACGCCAGATGTGCAATTATCTATCTAATTTCATCGCAACAGGCGACCCGAATGGTCTCGATTCCACTGGCAAACCGCTGCCATACTGGATTCCCAGCAGTATTCTACAACCGTACCGTATGGAGTTCGGGGATGTGTCCCAGCTACAACGTGCAGAGCCTGGTCCTGTGCTTGAGTTGGTGCTTGAGCAGTATTTTAAAAAACAGAACGAACCGGTGCTATAAACACGTCTAATCGCTATTTATGTAAAGACCAAGAGATAGCCCTGCACTTGCAGCAGAGCTATCTCTTGATTCACTTCATAAGTTTAATGTATATAGCTATACTTGGGGTACCATTACTCCCACTCGAAAGCACCCGTATATAACTGATAATATATGCCTCTGTTCTCCAGCAATTGATGATGATCGCCGCGCTCCTTGATCCGACCTTTATCCATAACCATAATGGCATCGGAATTACGCACTGTTGACAAGCGGTGAGCGATGACAAAAACGGTTCGACCATGCATCAGATTATCCATTCCCTTCTGGACCAGCGCTTCTGTACGCGTATCAATGGAGGAAGTCGCTTCATCCAGAATCATGACAGGCGGGTTCGCAATCGCCGCTCTTGCAATTGCGAGCAGCTGGCTCTGTCCCTGGGATAATCCATTACCGCTACCATCAAGCCAGGTGTTATATCCATCTGGCAATCGTTCGATGAAACTTGATGCATAGGACAATCTGGCAGCCTGGGTTACCTCCTCGTCACTGGCCTCCAGCCTCCCGTAACGAATATTGTCAGCTACTGTACCCGAGAACAAATGGGTATCTTGTAGCACTATTCCCAAGGAACGACGCAGGTCTGCTTTTCGCATACGACGAATATGGATGCCGTCATATATAATCTCGCCTTCTGTAATATCGTAGAAGCGGTTGAGTAGATTGGCTATCGTTGTTTTGCCTGCCCCGGTCGCACCGACAAAGGCGAGCTTCTGTCCGGGTAGCGCGTATAACGTAATGTCCTGAAGCACCTGCTTTTTCCCGTCATATGTGAAGCCCACGCCTCTGAAATCCACTTTGCCTTTTAACGTTACAGTAGAGCCATCCTCCAGTTTCCAGACCCATCCTGTCTGATCTGCTTTCCTCTCCAAGGTCACACGCCCTTCATCTGTTTCAGGCTGTTCATCCATCAGATTAAATATGCGCTGTGCTCCAGCAAGCGCAACGACAAACATGCTCACCTGAGAGGAAATTTCGGCAATCGGCATCGTAAAATTACGCGACAGACTCAGAAAAGCGGCTATACTTCCCAGCGTCAAACCCGCATTCCAGCCTGATATCGCCATAGCCCCGCCTGCAATTGCAACAAGTACATAGATCAAGGTCGCCAGATTGGCATTAATCGGCATCAGTATATTGGAGAACTTGTTCGCGGTTGCCGAATTGTTAAACAACTCATCGTTCAGACGTGCGAACTGCGCCGTGGCATGCTGCTCGCGGCTGAACACTTGCACCACCTTCTGCCCATGAATAATCTCTTCAATATATCCGTCCACCACACCGATGGATTCCTGCTGCCTAAAGAAGTGGTCCGTTGCCTTCGTGCCCACCTTCTTCGTAACCCAGAGCATGACAAGCGCGCCCAGCACGACAACAATGGTTAGTGGAACATCCAGATACAGCATCGTTCCCAGCACCACGATTACCGTAACGGCTGTGGACAACAATTGAGGAAGCCCGTCTGTCAGCATCATATTCAACGTATCCACATCATTGGTATAGTGACTCATAATATCACCATGGGCCTTACGGTCAAAATATTTGATCGGAAGCTTCTGCATGTGTTCGAACAAGCGGTCACGAATCTTCTTCATGATCTGCTGCGAGATCGTAATCATCAGTCGCTTTGAGATAAATGTGCTGATCACTCCCGCAGCATAGATCATAGCCAAAATGATTAAAGCCTGGAACAAGGCATCAAATACCGGATGCTGATCGCCCAGCAACGGTACAATATAATCATCTATAAGCAATCGCAAAAAAGCTGCTGAAGCGACAGAGACGGCAGAAGTTACAAGCACGAGTATCAGTACAAGAGCTGTTTGAAATTTATAATATTTGAAATAAGACAGCAGACGTTTGATCGTGAGGCCATAATTAATGTTGTCCATCCTGCTCTTCACCGCCTTTCGTCTGGGTATGGTAGGCCTCTTGATAGATTTCGCTTCTGCGGAGAAGCTCCTGATGGGTTCCGATATCGGCCATCCTGCCTTCGTGCAGCACGATAATCTGATCGGCATCTTCGACCGATGCAATGCGCTGTGCAATAATAATTTTGGTTGTATCAGGTATGCTTTCCTTAAAAACACCTCGGATTAATGCATCTGTACGTGTATCCACAGCACTTGTAGAGTCGTCCAATATCAGAATCTTCGGTTTTTTGAGTAATGCTCTGGCAATACAAAGCCTTTGTTTCTGTCCACCGGAAACGTTGGTTCCCCCTTGTGCAAGATGGGTGTCGTAACCGTCCGGAAAAGCCGAAATGAATTCATGTGCCTGTGCCGCCTTACACGCCCGGACCAATTCCTCGTCAGTGGCTGCTTCATTCCCCCAACGCAGGTTCTCTTTGATCGTGCCTTCAAACAACACATTTTTTTGCAGCACCATCGCCACCTGATCTCGGAGCACCTTCAGATCGAAATGCTTCACATTGGTACCACTAACCAATACCTCGCCGTCACTGACGTCATACAGTCGCGGAATCAATTGCATCATTGTCGATTTGGCACTGCCGGAAGCACCGATAATGCCAACAGTCTGTCCTGAGCGTATGTGCAGATTGATGCCAGATAATGCATACTTCTCCGCTTTGTCAGAGTACCGGAAAGATACATTGCGGAATTGTACTTCTCCACTGTGCAGCTGTGTAATCGGTGATTCCGGGCTGATAATATCGGGCTGCTCCCTCAACAGATCGTTGATCCGTCCAGCAGAGGCCCGGGCAATTGCCATCATAATAATGACAAAACCGAGCGTCATCAGGCTCATCAATATTTGCATGGAATATGCAAACACACTGGTAAGCTCCCCGGTAGTCATGCTCCCGCTTACGACCAGCTTGGCTCCGATCCATGAGATGATTAACATGACAGCATATAACACAATTTGCATTAATGGGAGTTCATACGACAGAATGCGCTCTGCCTTCACCATCTGTGCGAATATCTTCTCGGATACAGCCTGAAACTTGGATATCTCGCGTTCCTCGCGAACGTAGGATTTCACAACGCGAATGCCGCGCACATTTTCCTGAACGACTTTGTTCAGATCATCATAGCTGCCAAAGGCCCGCTCAAAAATAGGAAAGGAATACTTCATAATCAGTCCCATGCCAATTGCCAGTACGGGAATAACAATCACAAACCACATGGCAATTGTCGGGCTGATGCGATACGTCATGATCGTAGCAAAGATCATCATCACCGGACTGCGAAAGGCAATCCGTATAATCATCAGAAAGGCATTCTGCACATGGGTGATATCCGTAGTTAGCCTCGTCACGATGCCAGAGGTTGAAAATTTGTCCATATTGGAGTAAGACAACTGCTGTACATGACGGAACAGGTCATAGCGCAAGTTTTTACCAAACCCCGCCATGGCGATAGCAGAATGTTTACCCGCAAGCACTCCGAAAACAAGTGATACCAAAGCAAACAGCACCAGGATCAAGCCGTACTTCACCACCTGATTCATCTGTCCCCCGGTAATTCCCTGATCAATCAATTCAGCCATAAAGAGCGGAATGACCACTTCCATAGCCACCTCACCGAGCAGAAACAGCGGAGTTAACCATGTATCTTTTGTATACTCGCGTATACTTCCCAATAATTTCCTCACCATAAGCATTCTCCTTATCTAAAATAAACGCACTACTTTCGATCTAGCGGTAGATCGGCGGTCAGAACAGCTGTATTATAAACTGTATAGCAACTATACAGTCAATCCACTTCTTTCGCCCTGGAGGTACCTATGCATCCGAACGATATGTTGTCCATTAGTGCTTTTTCCAAGCTGTCCGAGGTTTCGCGCAAAACGCTTATATATTACGACCGTATCGGCCTGTTCAAGCCCGCTTATGTTGCAGATAACGGTTATCGCTATTACAGCCGCAGCCAGCTTGAGACGATTGGAGTTATTCATATTTTCAAAGAGCTGGGCATGTCTCTGGAGGAAATTCAAGAGCATCTCGGTCGGCGTTCCCCGGAAAACACCCTTGAACTGCTGCGCAAGCAGGAGGAGGTGTTGCGATTGCAGATGGCCAAGTTGACTCAGGCCGAACAAATGATTATACAACGTGCTAAAAATATAGAACACTCCATGCATCTGGACACCAGCCAAATGCATGTCATATGGCAAGCCAAGGCACCATTACTGCTGAGCTGCCGCATCGATTCCTCCAAACAGGAATTCCCTGAAGAACTGTGGGAAGACTTCCGGGCACGACTGAACAAGGAGCATGCACCGCTTGGATATCCAGGGGGCGTCATCATTCCCAAAGAGGATTTGCTGAAAAAGGATGGCGACAAGATCTCCCATATGTACAGCTTCATGACGACAAAACATCACAAACAGGCTTATATGCCGGAGGGATACTATCTGGTGTCCTATGCCAGAGCAGATTATGCGGATACCGAGAAAATCTATCCGCAAATCTTTGATTATATCGAACAGAAAAAGTACGTCATTAAGGGAGATGCATACGAGGAGTACATGCAGGATGAGATTGTCCTGCAGCATGCAGAGGAATATCTGGTTCGAGTCATGGTGCAGATTGAGAAGCCCGGCGAAGAAGATGTTCGGCCTTAACCCGGTTCAACTCAAAAAAGGGAGTGACTCGACTTATGCCGAATCGCTCCCTCTTCTCTATAGGAACTAACTATATTATCACCTAGCATTTTTAGACACGCTCTGGTTTTCTCATTAAATCGTTATACTCTTAACAGACCTCGAAAACCTCTTCCTGCGTAGTACGATTCTGCACCATTATGGTACATAAATACGGTATCGTAACGGAGGTCGCAAAAAATAGCTCCGCCCCGCTGCCTGATTTTGTCTGGTGTCAGCACCCAACTGGATGTTTTCATATCAAAGTTGCCCAGCTGCTGCAGCTCCCGATACTGGGACTCACTTAAAAGCTCGATGCCCATCTCGATACACATCTGAACAGCACTGTGCTTTGGCTTGTTTTCTTTTCTTGCATCCAGCGCCGCCTGATCATAACAAACACTGCGACGTCCCTTCGGACTCTCGGTGGAACAATCCACAAATATATATTCACCCTTCTCACTGTGCAGTTCAACCAGATCAGGTTCGCCGCCCGTCTTCTCCATCTCGTGGAGTGACCACAGCTTATCTGGGTGTGCTTCTAGTCTAGCCTCTACGTTAACCCATTCCAGGTTTGGATGACAACCCTTGTTTTTCTCAAAACGTGCCTTTAAGGTGTTTAATAATTCATCACGTTGTTCCACTGATAATTGTTTATCACTTTCAATAGAGTTTGTTGTCATCCTCATTCTCCTTCGGTTCGTGATCGGAGTGTAACGTTCGCTGTTTCTACTCGATTGTAGTGAAAATAAAAGCGTAAAACAAGCATAGATAAACCTTATTCAGAGATCGTACAAATATCTAGCGCCCGCATCCGGATTGCCTCGTGCTCATGCTGCCTGTAAGCTCTAAGACGCTCGCGGCAATCTTCATTCCAGAACAATGCTTCCCCAGCAAGCTTCAACAGGGAAAGCTCCATATAAGATGAAGCCAGGTCGGTCCGTAATTTCAATTTATCGACGATGCCAAGAAGCTGCTCCGGTTCCCAGTATGGTTTGCTTGCAAGCAGTATTCTTGTAACCTGCTGATCCACCGAATCCCATACATACGGATAAGCATTCATGATTTCTAATACAGCGTTCAGACGTACCACCGCCAGGTCAGCCTGACTCCAGCCTATTGCAGCCAAATGTAGAGGAACCACAGCAAACTTTAGCGTATCATACGGCTGAAGCGCCTCAATTATGGCCGCATATAACGGTGCAAGCATATTCCGCACTGGCGCAGATAACGATACAATTCTCTCCAACAGCCTCAGCAAGCGCTGACGATTGGGCAGGTCTCTCTCGCTGCCCGCATTCCAGTCTTCCTTTATCTTCGCTTCAGCCAACTGCCGAATGACATACACAACCTGATCATTCACTTTTCCGTCCTGAACAACATGGACAAACGCATGCAGTGCGGCTTGCCAGCGGCATGCGTCTTCCAGATCGATCAATGCTCCGCCGGCACAATCCGCGATGATTTCTGCACTCACACTGCCCCAACGAGTCATGGCCTGAAAAGCCTCCATCGATACAATCGGGTCATTATGACCGGCAATTTCCGTAATCCACTGCAAATATCGCAAACGTGCTTCTACCGGCAGCTCCGCCGGGTACTGATTCAGCAAGCTTCGAGCAATATCCCGGTCTGAAGAAGATGCCATGACACTCATCATCGCCCAGCTTCGCTCATCATCCAGACATTGTCTGGCGGCATGACCGATAGCAATGATAACATCCTTGTGCTGGTTCGGCTTCTCATACTCCCGAATAAGCAGCGGCATGCTTTCACTGCTTTTGTACGCCCCCAGCAGCCGTATCGCTTCCTTCCTCACCGTGATCTTCAGCTTCTCCCGATCCAGCAGCTTCGAGAGCATAGAGGAAAGCAGCTCCGGGCTAACCCTGCGTGCACACTTCGGTATGGAATACATCGCTACACGCGCACGATCCCCGTCCACATTGTTCAGCAGCACCGGAAGTGCTTCTTCCGGCTCCTCTGTTAAAGAAAAAGCATGCAGCGCGGCTTCCACAATATGTACTTCGGGGTCCTGCAGCTGCTTCTCCAGCTGATCCGAGTGATAATCCGGCATGCCTGCCAAGCTGCGCATTGCACTTGCTCGTTCGTGGAAGCTGCGCTTGTTGTCCTGCACCACACGCTCAAGCAGCGAAGCAAGCGCCTGCTGCTGACGCGGCAGCCAGCGGTAAAAGCCATCATACGCAGGCACGAGATAGATCGTTTTGCCCGTTAGATGTTTGCCTTTAAGAACCTTACCCGAGATAAACGGGTCCAGCCACTCCTGACGTTTCCGATGCAGATGCGCAAACACCTCATAGAATGAAATAAAGGTCGGATCACGGTCCAGCAGCTCCCTCACACGTGCATCCCTTGTCTTGTAGGGTGCTAACCAGTAACGGACGGCTTGAGCAGGCGCCTTCTTGCTCTTGACCAGTTCCTCCAGCAGCTGATGAAGCTTGGGCAGATGATCTATGGCTTCTCCGAATACATCTGCCATCCGCAAAACAACATAATCACTTTCCCGCTTGTTTGCTTCTAAACCCACGGCATAGATTTCGTCAAACAATGTTTCGATCGCTGCCCGTGGTATCCCCTTCCAATCTCTTGTATACAGCATGAACTGTCCGTCACGCATCGTCATTCTTCTCATCGCTCTAAGCGCAAACTGGAACAGCGGATGTTCAGACTCCCCGGCATGCTCTCGCAGAATCGAATAAGCCAGCTTCTCCGTTGCCGATCTTGTCCCATGAGAAGTATCCCTGGCCTCAATGACGCTATCGACCAGGATCGTCAGATGATCCACATGCTCCCCCTTGAACATCGGAGCAGGACAGCTCGACAATTCTGTCATCACAGTGAAGCGCACAGGGTCCTGATCATTCTTCACCCTTGTCAGGAAACGCAAGGTCTCCCCCATACCGCTCCGGGATAACGCCGTGCTCTGGATAAGCCGGGCATACGCTATTGCACGCTCATCTGCACTGGACGCCTGAACCGACAGCTCCAGCGTTTCTCTGGCTGCATCGATCATACGGTGCGCAGTCAGTTCAAGCATAATGCCCCGATCTTCCCGAGCATCACGCAAATGGAGCATACGGGCTGCTTCCTGATCGCGCAGCTGATGAGGAAGCACATCGAGCAGGCTCATCGGGAACATGCGCAGCTTGCGCTCCTGTTCTGGATAAGCTGCCTCAAACAACGCCCCCCGGCTGGAAGGTGCAAGTGTATCCAGCACCTTCGCCACTTGATAAGGCGCCGCAGCCAGCAGCTTCACCAGCGCAGTCCAATGCGCAGAAGTGAACCATCTTCTTTTTTTCAATACACCCGCCGGAACCCCGTTGTTCAGCAAATATGCCCTCGATTCCTCCCGTGTCAGCAGCTCGAATACTCGCTCGGGGCTCGTTTGAATCAGAATACCCAATTGCTCCTTGATCACGGGATGTATCAACTCTTTAGGGCCATATTTCAGCGCATATTCCAGTATCATTCCAGGCCTGAACACACTCAGCTTCTCTACCGCAGTGCTCATCAAGTACCAGACACCTGACTTCCCGCTATCTGACGCCTCGCTCAATACCTTGTTCAGATATGCAGCAGCCTGATCAGGATAACGAGTTGAGAGGAGCCGCCAGTTACGGAGAGCATATCCCAGCTGCGGCAGCCTTGTGCGAACCGTTTCCTCACTGCACATCGGCAATAGTATAGCGGCCTCCTTGGCTCCCCAGCGTTCCAATACGATCTGCAGCAGTCGTTCTGCCCAATCCTGTCTGTTATGCTTCACGATGCTTCGGAGAAGCAGCTGACGCTCTTGATGAGACATCGAAACGATCTTGTCTTCAACAGGGTAACCTGAATCGGTAATCAATTCTGCGAGCATCCAGGCCGCCCGGCCCCTGACCCTCGCTTTGCAATGTTTTAATGCATGTTTAACCGCTTGTGCATCCCGCACCGTGCCAGCACCGGTTAAGGCCAGATGTGCTTCGTAAGCTGTTCCGCTGTCCAGCAATTCGACTAGCAGCACGGCATATTCTTCAGGGACTGGATGATCCAGGCCCAGCCGTGCCATTTTTTTCATCCGATCCGAGTAGCCTAATGAATCCAGCTGCTGCAAGATTCGATCTTTCGTTAGTGGAGTGTGACTGTTCTTCTTCATGAAGCTCTCTCTCCCCTCACATGTTGACATTCCTTCTATATTAACCCTTCATACCCTGCATAAGTTTCATCTGAACACCAAAAATGCAAGGTTGCTGCCTCCATCTTCTTTTCCTCTGCTGTCCCATCATCTACCCCTTCCCCTTCCACAACGATCACCGATCGGTATCACTTAGAATGACAGGCAGCTCAATCTGTAATGTGAATCTGTCATTTTGTTCTGATGTGCTTAACGTTCCGTTATGCTGCTCCAGAATTTTTTTACAGCTGACCAGACCAATCTCGTTGCTGTCCTTCGTTTTGTCAACATGTCTGATCCGATTGGAAACGTTCATGTATAATATTTGCTGTTTCACATGCAGCTCGATATGGACAGGATGGGATGTATCTGCATACTTCTTTATATTAGAAAAAATATTATCAAACACACGACGAATCGCTACCAGATTCATTTCCAGCAAAAAAGGCTGTTCCCCATAATTCGGCTGAATCTGAACATCGATATCCTCGATCACCGCCAGCTGCTCATCCAGCAGCTGATCCAGCAGCTCCCGGCCCTCATAGATTTCAAAGTCCACATCCTCTTCCTCTGATGCAGAAGATACCGTAAAGTACTCAAACAGCTTGTCCGATAAAATTTTGATCTGATAAGCCTTCTCCCGGCTATTGTGGATGTATTGCAGCAGATCCTCCTGTGTCTTGTATTTGCCAAGCTCAATGATGTCCATATACCCCAGCAAAATGGTGAGTGGTGTGCGCAAATCATGAGAAATGGCCGTAATCAATTCCCGATTGGCTGTCCTCACTCTTTCCTCGCTGCCAAGCCGTTCCACGAAGGATTTCCGCATCTCATCAATACTCCAGGCGAGTGATGACAACTCATCTCTGCCGGATATGGTGATCTTGTAATCCAGGTTGCCGCCTTCCAGAATTTTAATCTCCCGCTCCAGCTTGCCTATATACGAGATTTTATGACTGATAAGCAGCAGAAAAGCGATAATAAAAGCAATGACGGCAGCGAATACACTCAAGATGAGAAGCAGGTTGTAATACTGATATTCATAAAAACCAACCAGATACACCTGTGCCGTCTGATCTGCAAACTGGACTGTAGTAATCGGTATTTTGGATGGTAAAAACTGAGTCAGCAGCTCCTCATTAATCTCCGGGTCAGCTTCGGTATTGGAGGCGTAGATCAGCTTGTCTTTTACAAATATAAACAGCTTCAGGTAACGCTCCCCGCTAATCCATCTGGATAGTTCCTCATGATCCTGTGTAGACAACTGCTCACTGCTTACAAGAGCCTGGAAGCGTTCCAGCGCATCCTCCTGCCTGTTCTCGACAAAGGTAGATTTACTCAGATAACTGTCCAGCGCCGTCTCTCCCGCTACTTGAAAAACAATGGATACCCCTGCTGCAACAAGCAGCGAGATAATAATGGCAAGCACCATCTTGAGCTTCAGCTGTTTGCCCATCAGAAATCTATTCAATTTTGTACCCCTTCCCCCAGACGGTCTTCACATATTTCGGATGCTGCGGGTCGTCTTCCAGCTTGTTTCTCAGGTTACGGATATGGACCATGACGGTGTTATTACAGGTATAAAAATAAGGCTGTCGCCAGACACTCTCATATATATTTTCGGCTGAAAATACCTTTCTTCGTTTCGATGCCAGCAGCATCAAAATCTGATATTCAATATCGGTGAGCGAGATTTCCTTCTCCCCGATGTATACTGATTTGGAATCCTGATGAATCTTCAGATCCTTCACCACGATGTGGTCCGTCTCTTCAATTTTCTCCTTGCCCCGGTAGACGTAATAGCGGCGCAGCAGCGCTTTGACCCTTGCAACAAGCTCGGTATAGGAGAACGGTTTGGACAGAAAGTCATCGCTCCCCGACGAGAAGGCTAGTTGTTTATCCGAATCCTGTGTTTTCGCTGTAAGAAACAGGATAGGTGCACTCGTTTTTTCACGAATCTCGAGACATGCCTTCAAGCCTGACTTGTTGGGCATCATCATATCCAGAATAATGAGGTCCGTCTCTTCCGTTACTTTATCCACTGCATCTTGGCCGTCCACGGCTTCGATGACTTCATAATTTTCACTTTCCAACAAAATCCTGACGATCTCGCGTATTTCACTATTGTCGTCCGCAATCAGAATCTGCTTGCTGTTATTCATCGAAATCCCTCCGTCCACTATCAGTATAGTCCGCGATTTCCTCCAGAGCCAGCACATCCAACCCGGCTTAAGAATTCTTCAGAAGTTCTGTGGGCTAATCTTCATGTTTTCGATTTATACTGTAAGTAATCAAGGTTATTAAACAAAGGGAGTCGTATCTATGAAGCAATATTCGAAACATGGCGTGCTCAAAATACTGCTGGGTCTGTTCGCTGCCTTGGCGATAGGTCTGCTCATCTATTACGCTTCTGACATCATCAAAATCATGTCGTCGATGGACAACTTCAGAGCGTATATTCATTCCACCGGACACTGGGGACCGGTCATGTTCATCCTGTTCCAGATTCTTCAGATCGTCGTTGCACCGATTCCAGGAGAGATTGTACAGATTGCCGGGGGATATATCTACGGTTCCGCACTTGGCTCCTTCTATACAACCGTCGGTCTGATCCTGGGTTCAGCCATCGCCTTCTATTTCACCCGGTTCATCGGCCGTGATTTCGTATCCCGCCTGCTTCAGAAACAGAATATGAAATGGATCTCGTTTATGCAGGACGAGCGCAAGTTTACTGCCTTTTTGTTTATCTTTTTTGTGGTTCCGGGGTTACCCAAGGATATGCTGGTATTTGTAGCCGCGCTGACCTCCATTAGCTCCTTGCGTTTCTTCATCATACTGCTGGTGGCGAGACTGCCATGGATTATCGCATCAGCTGCGTTAGGCTCGACCATTCAAACACAGCAGTACACTATTGCGATCATCATATCCGTTATTGCTGTTATCGGTTTTGTACTCGGCTATATCTACAAAGACAAGCTAGTGAACCTGTTCTCCAAAGCGGAGCAGGCGAATGAGACTCCAAAGCTGGATAAGACTATTCACACATTTGAGATAAAAGAAACTAATAAGGTCTTAAACGCTGTCAAAGCCAAAGCCGCTCCTGCCCTGACCAAGCCGCAAGATATGGCCGCCGTCAAAAATAAAGGATAATACGAAGCAGTGATTCATTATTTCTGTATTATATACAACTTAACTGGAGGATTTATTTATGCACCCCATTGAAACCAATCGATTGATCCTGCGCAATTTCACCGCCACGGATGCTGCCGGACTACTGGAGTATACAGCTAACCCACGCGTGAATTGTTTTATGGATCATCAGATGACAACACTTGAGCAAGCCGTAGTTGAAGTCGAGAAACGCAGCAATGACGATTCCCATATCGCGGTCTGCCTGAAAGACAGCAATGAACTGATTGGTGAGCTGTTCGGCATGAAGGAAGAGAAGGATTCGGATACGTACAGTATTGGCTGGAATTTCAACGGAAGATATGAAGGAAAAGGTTATGCCAGCGAGAGCGCGGGTGCATTCATCGAACATCTCTTCACGGAGCAGGGCATACGCAGACTGTACGCCTATGTGGAGGACGATAACTTCCGTTCCCAGAAGCTGTGTGAGAAGCTGGGCATGCGCCGGGAAGGTCTGTTTCTGGAGTTCATTTCGTTTGTCAAAAACGAGGATGGCACCCCGAAATACGAGAACACCTACCAATATGCTTTATTAAAAAAAGAATGGCTTACGCAGCAGGAAGCTCGGAAGTAACCGAAGTAAACCAGCTAACGCAGCCATGGGCCCTATATGCATATGCTGCATGATGCACCGAAACGGCTCACCATAAATATGGCGGCTTCTCCCCGGATGTATTCCGAAGGATAAGCCGCCATTGTTGCTTTTATAGATGTATAGAAAGGTGGTGCAAGACACAGAATCTGTTCAGCTTAGATCGCATTTCCCCAGTATTGCTTTGCAATCTGCTGACCCTGATGAATTTTTGCCCACTGCTGCGCTTCACTCAGCTCATTCCCGCCGTCACAGGAGGCAAAGCCGCACTGGTGAGAGAGCAAAAGTCTGTCCTTGTCGATAATTTTGGATGCCTCATCCAGCAAACGGACAACGCGCTCCTCATCGTCAAGTGTACTTGTCTTGGAGGACAGCAGGCCGAGAACAATCTCCGTATCCGGTCGATCCTTGAACACTTCCAGCGCTTCGATGGAACCTGCACGATCATCATCCCACTCCAGGAAGAAGCGGTCATACTTCAGCTGTTTCAGGAACAGATTCGCAATCTTCGCATATGATCCACCGCCCATGTTGCGGGAATCATAATTGCCGCGGCAGTTATGTGTCCACATTTTCAGACCCAGGCTGTGACCGTAGTCAATAATCATGTTGTTAATGTCAATAAACTCTGTAGCGAGCCCTTGTACTTCCTCCTGATTAATATGCTCCCCGGTGAACGGCGAGTTCGGATTGTCGTCGGCAAACAGCTCCCACAGGCAGTCGTCCATCTGCAGAATCGTACCGCCCGCAGCTGCAAATTCCTGCACAAATTCCTTATACGCGCTGACCAGACCTGCTTTGAGCTCCTGTGTATTCTGGTACACCGCATCCTTGCCTCCGATGTTATCCGACCAGGATAATTCTCCGAAAATATGCGATGGTGAAGGAATGCAGAGCTTGGTCTGCTGGTCGCCGGCTTTCTCCTGCAGCTGTTTGAACAATTGAATAAAATGATGATTTTTCCCGCTCAACTGGCCCGTAATGCGCAGTCCGATATCCTTGCGAGTTTCATATTTTGAAGTGCCGTCCACATCTCTGAAAAAGTAACCATGATCCGCGATATAACGCTCCACCCCATCAAAACCCCAGACAAAGTCGAGATGCCACATCGATTTGGAGAATTCGCCATCCGTAATGACGGTCAGCTTGTTCTCAATCTCTTTCTGTACAACCTGATCAATGGCTTTGCTCTCACATTGCTGGTACCCTTCAAAGTTTGCATAGAATGGATACTGGATGTCATCCCGATGCTCAATCTGTGTTTTATATGTCAACAGCTCTTCTGGCCGCAATAAACTTCCTACAATCTGAAACTTGTCTGTCATAAAAATAACCCCCTCGTTTGTATATGTTCATCATATCATGCAGAGCGGGGTTAGAAGAGATACCAAAAAAGTATGACTGGTTATAGCTTTAGGCTATATCAATATGCTTCCATTACTACCGTTTCACAGCTGTTAAATAACGAGAATCGCTTGAAGCAATCGTTCACTCGTGCTTCAAGCTGCTTGGTTAATTGCACATCTTTCTCGTACCAGACATGTTTCACAACAAGCTTGCTGGCTTTACGCTCCACAACAATCTCGGCCCTACCGATAAAGCGATCCCCATACAATAAAGGCAGCACGTAATAACCAAATTTTCGTTTGAGTGCGGGCGTGTAGATCTCCCATTTATAATCATAGTCAAACAATGCATTTATGAGTTTTCTGTCCCACATTAGATTATCCAGCGGAGCAATCAGCTCGCAGCGCATAGGGAATTCCTGATTTTGCAGTATCGTGTCGATCCAGGTTATGTCTTCCGCCCTGCAATATAAGGTCTCCTTCATCTGCTCTACCTTGACCTCGATAATCCGTTCTTCCTGCAATAGTTCATGGAACACGTTGTTGCGCTGCTCCGATTTTAGTCCCCATATATGAAGCCAGGCATCCGATGCACGATTCCACAGCAGGCCTACAGCACCAATTCGGCGCAACACCCTCCACTTGTGATGCTGCAATTCGTTCAACAGCGGTTCAGGGGCATGCAGCAGATCAGACTGTATATGTTTCTCGGCCACATCATAATACTTGCGTGTTCCCTTTTTATGATGTATAACCAGCTCGCCTGTCGAGTACATCTGCTCCAGCACGGCTCGTGATATGTTGTTTCCACTACTCCAGTGGATGGCTGAGCTCCAGGTAAAATCTCCATTCAGCTGTAAAACATTCAAATCATTCGAGCTTACAGGACCTTGATGCTGTATATAATTCCTTACTTGTGTAGTTAGTGCCTCCATCTCGGGATACTTCATGGCATGCTGCCTGGCAGCTTGTCTGTATCGTTCGAAAAAAGGCCAGTCCTCCACGGGCATGATCGCCAGATTTTTGTCAGGATAATCAACCAGCAATCGATCCTGATACAACAACTCGTCGAGCATGCTTTTGCTAAACCCACTGATTCGTGACTGGAGCACCAGTTCGGCGTTTTTCCCACAGACATCGATCGGATCATATTGAATGCAGCCAACTTGCCGCACAAAGTCCATAATGCCTGCCTTTCCGATAAACCGATGTTCCCCCAACAACCCATGCTTCAACAGCAAAAACTGCCTTGCCTGCCGTTTGGTTAATCGTACCATGAACATGTTCACTCCTTAACAAGTTCAACCCCATTAATCTACGGATATGTATTAAACACAAAAAACAAAACGTATGTTCTTATTATATTGTAACATGAATCTTGCCTTAATTGCCATTATCGTGCACCTAAGGAAATATGTATTATGGTATACTTGCATAGCAATGGAAAGGCTGATATGGGCTGTCGGCTAATCTCCCGGAAGGGAGGTGATGCCTTGTGACAGTATTTGAAGCGATGATGCTGATGCTAACCTTTGATTTGCTAGTTGCAGCGCTGCTGTCCGATAAACACAAGTAGACCGCCCACCCACGCAAAGGTTGCGGTCTACTTGGTCGTGTATCCTCTTGTTAGCATAACATGAGCAATTCAAATTTCACACCGTTCTGCGGCGTAGTTCATAAAAATACTGCACAGCAGAATGCTTCATTTTAATCGACTCCGACATGTTCAGAATACGCTTTTTGCCCACTCGCCTGTCAATCAGCGCCAAAATATTGAGCAGAATATCATTACTCTCCAGATTGTCCTCAATTGAAGTCCCTAGAAACGTAGTTGCTGTTGTAGTAAAGTTAGATTTGCTTAACGCCGTTTGAGCTGCTAAAAGCTCTTTGGCATGAGATGTGCTTTTTCGGCCTCGCACCATAATCTCAAGCCGCTCCTCAGGCACAGCCCCTTTGGTTTCCTTGCGAATTGCTTCAATCTCTTCAGGACTAACAGCAATGACAATGTTCGGATCGTTTTTGATCTCCTGATCGGTCTGGTACCAACGGATAGGTGTTGTCGTATCCGCCATATTAAGGATGTTCTTCTGATCTACAGTCAGGTAACAGCTCCCTGATTTATCCGGTGAAAAGCGATAGCTGGTCGCCCGGTACGCTACCGTTCCAGCCAGTGCGGGACTAAGAAAACTGTCTAATTGTTGTTTTAATTTACTCCAGGACATCTAATTCACCTGCTTTTTCTATTTTTCGTTCGAACGATCAAGGCCCCTCTTAAAAGAAAAACATAGCCGCGCAGGCTATGTCTCTCTAACCTAAATCATCATTCTTCTGAATTTCCGGTAACTAAGTCAGTCTAATTGCTTACATGCCTCATCTGAATTATGGTTTTTGTCAAACTCATCCAGCAATTCACGTACTCTGGCGGTTGTTTTGGCGTTCATCAAGTTACCTCTCAGCTCACTCGCACCGCGGAAGCCACGAACGTAAATTTTGAAAAAACGTGCCAACGGACTAAACGAACGCGGTTCGAGTTCCGAGTATTGATCATGCAGGTCCAGATGAAGCCGCAGCAGATGAAGAAACTCCTCTGTGGTGTGCTCGCGCGGCTCCTTCTCAAACGCAAACGGATTCTGGAAAATGCCCCGCCCAATCATAATACCGTCCACGCCGTATTGTTCCGCCAGTTTCAGACCAGTCTCACGGTCAAGGATATCCCCGTTAATGGTTAGCAGTGTATTCGGTGCGATCTCGTCCCGCAGCTTTTTGATCTCGGGAATCAGCTCCCAGTGCGCGTCCACCTTGCTCATTTCCTCTCTTGTCCGCAGGTGAATGGACAGATTCACGATGTCCTGCTGCAAAATATGAGTTAACCAGTCGCGCCATTCATCGACCTCGGTGAAACCAAGCCTCGTTTTGACGCTAACGGGCAGCCCTCCGGCTTTTGCCGCCTGAATAATCTCCGCCGCAAGCGCTGGTCGGCAGATCAGACCGCTCCCTTTGCCATTCTCTGCTACATTCGCCACAGGGCAGCCCATATTAATGTCAATGCCCTTGAAGCCTTCCTTTGCCATACCGATGCTCATCTCGCGGAAAAACTCCGGCTTGTCTCCCCAGATATGAGCCACAATCGGCTGTTCATCTGCGGTAAAGGTCAACCGCCCGCGCACACTTTTGTTCCCCTCGGGATGACAATAACTTTCCGTATTCGCAAACTCGGTAAAAAACACATCCGGTCTGCCCGCCTCACTGACCACATGACGGAATACAACATCCGTCACGTCCTCCATCGGCGCGAGTATAAAAAATGGTCGTGGCAATTCACGCCAAAAATTGTCTTTCGTCATATCCAAAACCTCTCTATGCATACTAGGAAAATCTCTTATCCCGAAATGGTTCATCATCTGTAGAACGATTATATCACACCCTGAGAGAAGCATACTTCTCTTGTAACACAAAATTCGAGTTGCATTTTTTCCATTTTATAAAACTTAAACCAATGTATATGTCCTCGGTTCTATAATCATTAGAACCGCAAAAGAGCAGAACAAGGGATCATTATTCCTCGTTCCGCTCTTCAAGTTTTCATGCGGTACAGCTTTTATATTACGCATCCAAAATTTGAATCATCTCCACTTAGATTAGATTCGACTTCTGTAACAATCTTTGCATAATTATTGCAATCTCCGCACGTGTAATCTTACCCTCAGGTACAAGTAAAGACTGGCCGCGCCCCTGCACAAGACCGAACTTCACGCTATCTACAGCACTGCTACGTGCCCAGGAGGATAAGGTATTCTCGTCCTGGAACGACTGGAGTACTGCATCAACGGTTTCTGAGCCCGGGCTGTCTTTCAACCCAGTAATCGTCATCGCTTTCGCCAAAATGACCATTGCCTGTTCTCTTGTAATCGTTTCGTCAGGATGAAAGGAGCCATCCTTAAAGCCATTGATCAAACCATAAGCATGTGCTGTACGAATAGCACCATTGTACCAATCGGTGGTTTGAACATCCGAAAATGGCGTTTCTCCATCCTCCGGTCGCAGTCCCAGACCACGAACAACGATTGCTGCGAACTCTGCACGGGTTACAGCTCGATCAGGATTGAAGTTGCCGTTGCCGACACCTTCAACAATCATGCGAGAGCCCATGTCGTTCACAGCATCTTTGCCCCAATGATTCGTTACATCACCAAATTGCAGCGGATGCCATACTACCGCATATGTGCTGTTGGTCAGGCTGTTAATTTGAGCCTCGTATCTTCCATTGTTTTGACGCACTTTGGTCGGAACATGGCGAACTGATCCGTCTGGCTCCACGACAACGCCCGTTGTAATTTTATTCGGATCTACGTCATCCGGAATAGCTATCGTTCTCTCGACATAGGTATCAAAATTTTTGACTTCAACTGACTTTCCTCCATAAACAGCACTAACCTTAAAGTTAAGCGGCTGAGCCACCAGTGTTAAATCATTCTGAGCTGCTACGCGCCCTACCATGTCCGATTGGACAGGGGTCGGAGCTGCGATCTCAATCTGTACCTTGATTCCCTGCAAATCAGTAGACCCTCCAACTTGTCTGGCCATCTCCCCGATGCGGATCTGTCCTGCAGGAACCGTATACGAAGCTTGATCCGTTTGAAATTCCAGTACAGCTTGATAGTCTTCCATCGTTCTAATCATTTCTCCAGTAAGCTCACCAACGAATACGTCAAATGTCTGACGAATTGGAATGGTAACCACAGCGTGTTGTCCTTCAGCGGCCAATCTATCATTCAGCTTCTGCTGATCCACCACAATCGTCAATGCGGATTGTTGATTGCGTCGGGATGTTATCGCTTGTCCGGCATTCTCCACCTTCCCATTAACCAGAATATCGACACTTGTCGTTGCTGTTGTTAGCGTTGATGCGGCAGGCGTCACTGGTGTGGTCGATGGAGCCTGTGTGACAGGCGGATTGGTTGGCGGAGTAGAGGCTGCTGCAGGCACAACTGCATTGGAGATAGCCGAGTCTGTGCTTTTGCCTGCACCGTTAATGGCTTTCACCGTAAATGTGTAGCTTGTTCCGTTACTCAATCCTGTTACTGTAATTGGGCTAGCGCTGCCTTTAACGATTGTATTGCCAGGCGATACGGTCACCTCATATCCTGTAATTGGACTTCCGCCATCACGTGCTGGTGCCGTAAATCTAACGGTGGCTTGTCCATTACCCGGGGTCGCATTCACATCTGTTGGCACCCCTGGCAAACTGGAAGGTGTAGCGCTGACCTTATTGGAGGCTTCGCTAAGTCCTCCCTTGTTCTCCGCTTTTACAACAAAGTAATAAGTCTTGCCGTTAACCAAATCAGGAATGGTGTACGGTGAAGATGCATCATCTGAGATTTCAACCTTACGGTCAGGTTCATCATCTGTGATCATATAAATCCGGTACTTTACGTCAGGTTTCGTTTCCCATTTTAAAGTCACTCGACCATCTCCAGCTTCAGCTGTTAGATCACGAGGATTGGCTGGCGCATTAGGCAAATTCACCGCCTGTGTTACTTTGAAAGTAATCGGCAGCATGTGATCTGCCTCTAAGTTAACCGTAGCTGTATAGGTTCCCGCTGGTAGCCCGTCTTTAGCACGTAAGGTGAAGTGGGTCTGTTCTCCAGCGGCCAATTCAGTATCCGGCTGTGTAATCACAAAGGCATCCGAATCATCCCCGCCAAGAGATGCAGATAAATGAACCAGATTCCCGGTACCTGTATGCTGAACGAGAACGGTGTTCGTCTCCTGAGTACCAGATTCGTACCCGAGCAAAAGTGATTCCAATGTACGATCTTCAATCGGAGCAACGGTGTACGTTGGAGCTGTTGTTACCGTAAGAACCATGCTCCCTTTTTTGCTGATATCTACTGTAGAGGTAGCAAAAATGGTATATTCCCCTGGTTCAGCATCAGCTTCCACCGTAACATAACCTGTATCGCTCACCTTCACTTTATTCGTTGTATCATTACTGCTCCACGTCACCGTCACATCGGCTCCGCCTACGGTGTCTACCGTTGCCGTCAGTTGTCTGCTCTCTCCCTGCATCAGGCTATCCGTAGCCGGGTTAACGATGACGCTATTCACAGCCGGTGCATACGTTACCTTAATGATTGCCGTTGCAACCTTGGTCAAATCGTACATTGAAGTCGCTGTAATCACATAGTCCCCTGGCACAGCGTCGGAAGCGACGCTAACATTCCCTGTACTGCTCACCGTTACTTTGTTGCTGGAATCGTTACTTGCCCACATCACAGAAGGATCAGCTCCGCCCACCGCCGTTACCGCGGCGGTAAGCTGTTCGCTACTTCCCTGCGTGACGTTAGCACTTTCCGGATTGACAGTAATGTGGTGAATGGCCGGCGCATACATCACAGTGAGAGTTGCCCTTCCCGCTTTGCTGCCGTCCGCAATGGATGTAGCTGTAATGGTGTAGTCTCCTGGCACAGCATCCGCTGCAATCGTTACCAAGCCTGTATTACTTACCATAACTTTACCGGTTTGGTCGCTACTGTTCCACGTTACATCCGTTGAAGCTCCACCAACTGCTTCAACAACTGCCTCTAACTGTAAGCTATCTCCTTGCACAATGCTTGCTGGATCAGGAGTAACGATAACACCGTTTACAGCTGGTGCATACGTCACCGTAATCGTTGCTGTCCCCACTATACTGCTGTCTGCCGTCGAAGTTGCCGTAATGGTATAGTTCCCAGTTGCAGCATCTGCTGCAACTGTTACGAAGCCAGAATCGCTAACCATAACTTTGTTATCGAGGTCACTACTAGCCCACGTTACTGTTGTGGTCGCCCCACCTACAGCGTTTACCGTTGCGACCAGCTGTCTGCTCTCTCCTTGCATTAAACTGTCGGTATTCGGGCTAACAGTAACGCTATTAACGGCTGGTGCATATGTCACCGTAATAACAGCTGATTCCCTCTTTCCCGTATCATATGAAGAGGATGCTGTAATAATATAGTCACCCGGTCTAGCATCTGGCGCTACACTAACCTTCCCCGTAGCATCTACCGTGACTTTATTATTAAGATCATGACTATACCATCTTACCGTGTCTGGTGCTCCTCCTACTGCGACCACCGTAGCTGTTAACTGAGTGCTTTCTCCCTGCATCAGGCTGGCAGTGCTCGGACTAATGGTTATACTTTGAACCGCTGGTGCATATGTCACCGTAACGGTTGCGGTTGCTGTTTTGGTGCTATCATAAGTGGAAGTAGCCGTAATAATGTAATCGCCTGGTGTCGCATCACGTGCAACATTAACTAAACCTGCAGCATTCACTGTCACCTTGTTCGAGGTGTCGCTGCTGCTCCAAGTGACAGTTGTTGGCGCGTCTCCTACAGCGTTGACAACAGCTGATAATTGCCTGCTCCCCCCTTGCATGGTACTCGTCCTAACGGGGTTCATAGTAACGCTGGCAACGCCTGGTGGAGGTGGCGGTGAGAATTGGGCTGCTCTTATATTTACGACTGTTCTATCATTCTCGTCCCACACCGCATACAGCGCTCCATTCATTGCTATGATGGCAGGATTTCTAGCGACTTTAGTTCCAAATGCATTCAAACCACCATTTCTTCCATTCTCGGCTAGAATCCATCCATTGCCGTTATATTTTTTCACACGTATCTTGAAGACGGGAACTCCACTATACATTTCTCCTGAATTTTCGGACCAAATGGCATATAACTCGTCTTTCACCCCTGCTAACTGAACCTCGAAAGCACGCATGCCTATATTTACATTAATTCCATATTCACCATCTCCATCAATACTGGTCCAAGTCGTTCCGTCAAATTTTTTAACACGAATTTGATCATCTGTACTATATTGACCACCTCTGGCTTCCACCCATGCTACGTACAAATGATCGCCGATAACACTCAAAGCTGGAGTTATTGCGTTGTTCCAGCTTATTTTATTCAAGCCAGCTCCACCGTCAGCCACAGTCCAACTGGTACCATCATACTTTTTGGCCCGTACTATATTAAATCCATTGGTCACTCTTTCAGACCACACTGCATATAAATCATTGCCATACACCATCATGGTTGGCCAAGCTGCCCCAGTGCCCGGGGAAATGTTCAATCCATCCGTCGAACCTCCATCCAGGCTTGTCCACGTGGTACCATTGTATTTCTTTGCGCGAATTTTAGAAGCCTCTGTCCACATGGCGTACAACTCGCCCTTGTATGCAGTCAATTTCGGACTAATTGCTGCTATGGTTGGATTCTCATTGATTCCAGCAGGATTTCCGCCTTCAGCACTCGTCCAGCTTGTACCATCATATTTTTTAACCCTAACTTGTTCGATAAAAGAAGCATTCTTCTCTGTCCAGGTGAGATATAATTTATTGTCATACACCGCTAATGACGGAGAAACGACATCTTTGCTGACATCAAAATTCAAACCATATGTCGGGTGACCTCCGTCAACACTTACCCAGTTCGAGCCATTGTATTTTTTGACTCTGATCTGACCGATGGTAGGTGTGCTTTGAATGGTTTCCCGCCATGCCACATAAATTTCGCCATTCCATTCCACTATCGCAGGCTTTTCGCCCCTCATGGCCGAATTCACATTAATTCCAGTTGGTCCATACCCGTCAATGATCGACCAGCCAGTTGCTGCCGATGTGACGCCGCCCCCGATGACCAAGGATGGTATAAAGAGAATGATAGCCATTAACAGGTGTGCCATTTTTCGAAAAAGTCTATTGTTTCTCTTAACAATCGTTCTTATAGGGTCCATTATGCATCTATCCCTCCGTCTTCTCGTTACTATGTATGCATCTACACACTTCTGCTCAGCATAACGGAAGACACCTTAAAAAAACCTTAAAAAACAACTTAATTCGACATATTCCAACTTTCCCATTCGGACATCGTTTCAGATTATTACGTGCAGGCTTTTTAATTTAACCATTTCATTTTCGTCCACTATAAACGACATCAACAAAAAAGGCTCCATCACAAATGCGATGGAACCTTTAGTTTAAGCTCTTTTCTCCTAAGTTTGCATATCCGGAATACAAAAAGCAACACTCGTTCCACGACCCGGCTCGCTCATAAGCTCCAATGAAGTTCCGTACTCAAATCTTAAACGTTTATTAATATTCCGCAAGCCTACACCCTGCTCACCATTCGATTCATTCTGATCCAACAGCAGATTGAGCAGCTCGGAGGACATTCCAACCCCATCGTCGATAACAGTAAATAACCAAAAACCGTCGGCTTTTGATGCGGTCAATTGGACGGTTCCCCCTTCAATTCGAGCTCCGATGCCGTGACGAATTGCGTTTTCTACTAAAGGCTGAAGGAGTAGTGGCGGCATCCGTAAACGATAAGCTGCTTCGGGAATATCAGACTGGAAACTGATTCGATCACCGAATCTTGCTTGCTCAATCTTCACGTACGTTTGAATAAGTTGGAACTCCTCATCAAATTCGATACGTTCATCTGTATTGCTGGATCGGAAGCTCCCACGCAAGTAATCTGCCAGCGCAACAATCATGTTCCTTGCCCGCTCTACATCTGTATAGCTGGAAGAGACAATACTATTGAGTACATTATATAAGAAATGTGGCTTGATCTGAGATTGAAGGAACGCCACCTCCATATGTACTGCCCTGCCCAGTGATTCCTTCATAGCAAGCAGGCTTCCAATTCGAGCCTTCAGTTCTTCCAGATCAAATGGTTTAGGCAAGTAATCGTTGGCTCCCACTTGGAAGGCCGCTACCTTATCCTGCGGTTGCAGCGCTGCTGTCACCATAAGCACAGGCAAGTCTAGCAATGAATACCGCTTGCGAATTTCCAGACATACTTCATATCCAGACATACCAGGCATCATCAGATCGAGAATGACCAGATCAATTCTACCTGGCTGACCGATCTGTTCTAGCGCCTCGTATCCATCTTTCACCGCGATAACTCGATAATCAAGCGATTGCAGCGCGTCCAGCAAAACCTTCAAATTCACATACTGATCATCAACGATTAGTACCGTACGGTTACCTTCGGCATTCATAATAAAAGGTGTGGAAAATGAATATTCCTTATTAGGCAGCATGTAAGGTTCGGTTGGAGAGGATGGGTTCAGAGTGCTCTTTCTAGTTGAGCCTGCCTTTGACAGTGTAAACGTAAAGGTAGTGCCCACTCCAAGCGTAGATACTACTGCAAGCTGCCCTCCTTGCAGATCGATTAGTTGCTTTGCAATCGGCAACCCAAGTCCGAAACCACGCTTTTGTTTTCCCTCAATGGATTTGAACGGCTCAAAAATATGTGGCAGATCCTTAGGATCAATGCCTGCCCCTGTATCCCTGACTTCAAATTGAAGCAAACCTCCTCGCTCTTCCCCAGTGACCACAATGGTACCATGCTCTGTGTGCTTGATCGCATTATCAAGCAAGTTGCTAATGACCTGGCTTAACCGAATTTCATCCGCATATGCAAAGGGAAAGTCCACTGGTACCTGGTTGATAAGTTGAATATCCTTCTCCGAACACAAATAGGCGTAAAAACGAATCTGAACCTCCACAATCGAACGTACATCCACTGATGCAAGCATAATTCTGAATTCTCCCTGTTTCAATTTGGACAGGTCCAGAATGTCATACACAAGCTGGGAAAGCTTCTTTGTAATTTCAATTACTAACTGCAGCTTTTCCCTTTGCCCGGCTGTGGCCGGGTTTGCAACATCATCAAGCATGGATCGTGATATGTTCATCACACCGTGCAGAGGTGTCTTGAATTCATGTGAGGTTCGCGCAAGAAAATCATCCTTGTGTTTATCTGCCTCCAGCAGTTGCTCGGAAAGCTCCTCAATTCGCTGAAAAGCATTGGAAAAACGGAGCGACATCAACAGAGCAAGCATGAGAAGCACAAGAAACGGTTCAACGGGGGGCAAGGAATAGATTGGTACTCCGAAATATACGTTCAAGTTCTGGTTCAGAATCAAAGCGTTTAACGCCATTGCAGCCACGGCAAGATACCAAGTGCCAGCTACCTTATGTAGAACAGCATGAACAAACACATAAGTTGCATACAGCAGAGCCAAAGTGACATATAAGGATGTCACAAGACGTATAGGTCCTGTTGTAATCTGCGTAGCGAAGGCCAAATGCAGGAGAATTAGACATATGCCTGTCATTAAACCTCCTTTGGTAAGCCATTTGTGGCTATACGGGCGGAAAGCCGTATACACATACATAAAAAAGCCTATGCCTACACCTACTGTCACCACCATTTGAATTCGGAAATAGATCCAGAATGGGAATGCCCCGATTACATCAAACAACACCCTCTCACCGCTAACACTTGTAAATGCCGCGATAAACAAACAGACGAATCCGAATACGACAAGAGAAAGATCGTTCCTCCGCTGTGAAAATAAACCGATAAAATAAAGCCCCATGATCAGAAAGGAGGTCAACACCACCCAGTCATGTGCAGTCGCGAGATCGCGTATTCTGGAAATCTGATCGGCCTTACCCAGTTGGAAGGATTCACCAATTCCGCTAGCAACCTTAAATTCATGATTTGCGACCTCGACAAGCACATCGTTCCAACCATGTTTTAGCGTGAAGTAACTGACATATGGCTTATTAAGTGCAAGGTAATCTTCTTTCAGGCCAGGGTCCCCGCTGGAGCCTACGACTTGACCATTGACGACAAGCCTGTTAGAGAGCAGAACCGCGGCCGTTTTGATTCCATATACGACATTGTCAGCATCAATCAGAATCCTTAACCGATATGTTGCCACACCTAATGTATCCATCTGCTTAGCCCAGTTACCAGGTACCGGAATCAATGAAGGTGCTTGGTAACTGTTCCCTGAGGCGAGTGGGCGGCTGAAAAGCAGCTGATGGGGGTAAAATTCCCATTGCCCGTCCAACCGAACGACACCGTTCTCCTCAAAAGCCCAATTTCTCAAGTCTATCTTTCCATTGGTTGCAATAGGCATCTTTTGTTTATTTATTGTGAAATAAGTCAGTAGTAACCCGTAGGTAGCAAGCAACATCGCTATTGTAATAAGTAGCGCAATGATTTTACGACTCATTGAGCTGTGCACTCTGTCTTTCCTTCGTTTGTCGAACCAGCAACATCGTTTCCTCCTCTAATTCTGTTCCAAGCTGAACGCGCACCGCCTGTTCCAGTTGCAGACATACACGGTACGCCTCGCTCCGATTACCGAGTTCCAGATGGAGTCTGATCAATGCACGGCCGTCGATCTCGGAATCGGGAAATATGGTGAGCAATCGCTGCAAACTATCCACCGCAAGTGAGAACTTCTCCTGACTAAGGTAATACATACTCCATTTGCGCAGAACACGGACATATAAGGAGTTGAGCTCCAACTGTCTTGCTATCGCCCAGTCGAAATTGCATCCATGCATGTAGTCTCCAGTGTACATCTTGTTCATCTGATTATAATACTTCTCGTCCATCTTCTCTTCGTTCAATATTTGGTTCAATAACGTCTCGAATAGTGATATATCCGTTCTGATATTGTTCAGTTCAGCGGAGAAGCCCGAATTTCCTTTGTGAATGTGGATAGGGATGTCATGATGTGTCAGGCTTCTCCGCAGATAAGAAAGGCAAGTATACAAATATGATTTGGCTTTGTCGAGATCATGCTGTGGCCACAACGCCTCAATGATGAAGCTGGCATTCACACGCTTGCCTTCATGATGAATGAGAAATGCACACAATTCTCGTTCCTTTTTAGTTTTCCAAACCACTTCGGAACTAGGCTTGAGGGGTGAAAAGATATGAAACCCACCAAGAGCTTGAACAGATGGAACAGCAACCGCACTATGCTGCTCCAGGTTTGTCTGCTTGTATAGGTTTTTCATTATCCTTGCCACTGCATTCTCTAATCTGCCTACCGTAAAAGGTTTCAGCAAATAATCCGTAGAATCAATCTCGAATGCTTCTAGCGCATACTCCGCATAGGCGGTTGTGAAAATAATGGGTAACTCTGGAGAGATGCTTCTGATACGGCGCGCCACTTCTGTTCCCTTCATGCCGGGCATCTGAATATCTAAGAACACACCATCGACCATCGTTTCGTTTAGAGCTTCAATCGCCTGGATCGGGTTAAGATACTTTCCGGTAATTTCGACATTTCCTACTTGATTCAGCAGTATTTCAAGCAAATTCAATGCATCTGCTTCATCGTCAATTAATATGACACGTATCATTGGCTTTGACTCCTTTTCGGCTCAAGCTAAAAACTGGCTGCTTTGAGTCAAGGTTTACGTTTGATGATTTATATATTTATCGGGCGGGTGTCATCGTCTTTTTAGATTCTTTTCATTTTGTAAGAGAAGCACTCTTCAAACAACTTCCTTTCGCTGTTCATATTTTGTTTCCATGACTCTTGTAGAACTGATGAAGCTACTCTACAATAAAGCTCGGCAGGCTCTTGACCTGCAAATTTATAATTTGGAGGAGGTCTGCATCCCACATGGAAATTTCACTGGATATCATGAAGGACAAGGTTGAATGCCTTCAAGCTTATGACTTTCAGGAATTGGAACGAGCGATCGATGAACGAATCAATGTGAACAAAGCCCTTCTTTTACGCGTGAAGCTGGTTCAGCATCAAGTTACATTTGATCCTGTTCGCAATAAAATGTTGTATAGTGCAGTGGTGCATTTTGCAGCAGAGTGAATGGCTTATTTTTAGTAAAGCTTCATGATATTCGTTGAAAAAAAGCAGGTTATCCAGAAGATAGCCTGCTTGTGCTGTATTGCTACATAATTCATATCGAGCTAACCGTATATCGGATGCCACGGCGAACTCCTCTGATCGAAGTTCACATTCTACTTCATGCTCTGATATTCACAAGAATCCAGATCAACGATACATGATGCGGTTAACATTCAGAGCAGAAGCTTTCGTTGTTACTCGTCAAGAAAAACAGATAAAAATTCCGTGTCGCGCCGCACATCTTTGGATAACAGCAGTTGATGTTCCATGGAGGGACCTGCTTCATTCTTGCGAATGAATTCCTTGAGCGTGACATCAGCGTTCATATGATTCACAACCTTCCATAATTCCGAAGCACCAATAACGTAAAAATCGTATGATACGGCTGCCAATGCTTCAAGCCATGCTCATCCCCCCAGCCTCCGTCTTCACGCTGCGAGGATTCAAGGTCATCCAGAAACTTGTCCAGTAATGCCTTAGGCATCGCTTTAGCAACCCGGGTATCCGGTGAACTGGCAAATTGGAAAATGGTGAAGTAGTTTTTCTCCGTTGTGTTTTGAACACATTTCAATATATTGTCGATCGTCGCTTCTATAAAAGGCCTATTCTCAGGTGTATCCTCCAGATTGAGATAGTAGTCATGGGCGTGATACGCCATAAACAGCCAATCATTGGCCTGAATGTGTTCCAGGCTCAGATTCGACTTCACCCACCGTGATGTGGATGCGGCCAAGGAAGAAGAGCAAATGCCCTGTTTCATCAAATTGCCCGTGATGGAATCCGGTGCGGATTGTCCGCCATTGCTCCACCACGAAGCATGGGGGTACTTATGTAAGGAAGCAGGATTTTTCAAAGAGCCGTCTTCATTTCGGTTGCGTTCAACCCAATCTACCGTACCGATTAATACCTCGGTCAGCGACAGCTTCATATCACGTCCCATCGTCAGCAGAAACTCCAGCGCAAGCGGATGAGAGTCCGGGCATTTGATATCATGCTCCAGACCATGTCCCCACCCGCCGTCGGCATTTTTATAACAAAGCAAACATTGATAAAGTCGTTCAATCGAGCCACCGTCAAAAAGATAATGAAACAGCGCCTGCTCCCAAAGCACACCGTTAGCGTACACAAAGTCCCTGGCTTTATCTATGGATATTTGCATCGTGCTACCTCCAATACGTGGATGTACACGTACAATTCGATGAATGAACACCCGAGTCCTGCAATGCTAGAACTACAGAATGTTCATAGACCTATGAATATCACCACGAACTTTCCTCGTGTACCATAAACACAAATAAACCGCCCTAGGCAAAGGCAGCGGTTCGTTTGAGCATGTCTTCTTTTCAAGGTATGATCCGATTACGTGTGTAGATAATTTCGACTACATGGATTCACACACCTGTTTTAATTTCTTGTTCATCGCTTCAAAGCCAGCCTTTGTACCTTTGTCTAAGGACTTTTGTAACAGTGGCACCAAAATGCCACGAAAATTTTCCCTCTGGATCAAGGTTGTTGTGCCATTCTGATGATCTACTAACTCAAAAATATGTTCTCCATCAAACAAACCTGGAAACATCGTATGCCCCAACCAGCGGAACTCTTTATTTTGCTGAAACTTCAGAACTTTAGGTTTGAAAATCATGCCCTTCGAGCCTGGCGGCACCATCTTTACCTCAATCTTGGCCCCTTCTTCTACCTTGCCTTTCAAAAACACCATAAACGGGTTCCAGTCTGGATATGCCTCGAAATGAGTTAATACTTCCCACACCTTATGAGCAGGCATATTAATCAAGATCTCAGTTCTAATCTGTTTCATGCTTAGCCCTCCTAGACTTTCATTAAGTTGTGCTCAAATACTTCATCCAGCCAATCGAACATCACCTGGTGGAACAAAGCGTGATTGCCTTCCTGACAATGCTCCTCTGCACCTTCCTCAATCGTAAAGATCCTAACCGTCTTAGGCGCCTCGATTTCCTCAAGCAGGGCATGCAGCTGATCTGTCGAAACGAAATGATCGGTCTCCCCCATAGTCAGTAATATCGGGCATTTGATTTGTCCAGCGATTCCTTTTAAGGAGGCCTTCTTCATCTCTTCAAATAACTCATAACGGTGCTTCAAGCCAAATACCCACTTCCCGTTATTCAGCATCCATCTCAGATTCGAGTTATTCTGCTCAGCGAATGCAAGCATCTGCTCTCTTTCCTCTTCTGGAAGCTGCAGCACCTGCGCCAATCGCGGATTTTGATTCATTGTGGAATCAAACGTATCGTAGAACACATTAAATGCAATACAGGCCTTGATTCGCTCTTCAAATGCTGCTGCTCGCGGAGCAAAATAACCTCCCAAGCTCATACCAAGCAGAGCGATTCTTTCATGATCAATCTCCTGTCTGGTCTCAAGATAATCAAGGGCTGCCTTCACTGGAACCTCGGCATCATGCCGCATAACCAGATGTTGTTTACGAAGAGCTTCTCCCTGTCCTGGCATTTCAAAAACAAGACAATGGTATCCGCGCTTAATTGCCGCTGCTGCACCACAAAAATACAATTCTTGCAGGGTGGAATCATATCCCCCGATAAACACAAGCACAGGTCGTTTCGTTAACGCATTCTTCGGATCATCAACTGCACCATAAAAATATCCTTTAAGGTAAGTATCGCCATAAGGAATGCTCACCATCTCATAGTGACTATCTAATAAATCCATGCCTTTTTCGAAAGCTTGCACACTTTGTTCAAAATTATTCATCCGTCTCTCATCGGTTCCATCCAGAAAGAACTCCCCGGTACGGTAATAATTATGTGCCCGCAGGAAGGCTTCCCTTGCACTTACCCTATGCTGCTTTTGCAGGCAATCCAGCGCGGTTTGGTAGGTTCGATCCGCCGTTTTGGCCCATTCGATAAACCAGCTTTCAAAATTCCCTTCTTCAATCCTGGACGCTGTTGCAAGACATTCTCCGATCTCTGCGCCCTGATATCCTGCGTACGTTACAGCTCTCAACAATTCAAATGAAAAAGCCTGATCCTCAAAATAAAGTTTCATGATGTTTCCCTCCTGAACGTTAACGTTAAAATTTCATTGAACAATCAGTGAACTAAATGTTTAAAAAAATACCTGGAAAACATATGTCTACATTTTCCAAGTTAACCGTGTGTGCTCAACGATTTGTTGCAGATAATCCTGCCGGTCGCATTGATACAGATTGTTTTCTTCAAAAAATAAATCCTGCAATATATAAGCGTATATCGCACTCCAGAACTGATTCACCATCATAAAGATGTCAAACGAACGAATTTCTCTGCGCTCGACATAAACCTGAATCAGCTTCATCGTCTGCTCGATGATCAACCTCACATGCTTATTAAAGCTCTTCGTATATTCCTCCGAGATCACACTTTTCTCTTTCAGAAGAATCAACATTACCCGCTTGTCATTACCTATATAATTCAGGAAAATGCTCCCCAGTGAAAGTAATAACTCCTGAATCGGCAGTGTTTCCTGCAGAGAGGCGATATCCGATTCCACCAGCTTGTATCTGTCATCCAGAAAATCCTGAAGTATCGTATCTAAAATCTGTTTTTTCCCATCCGGGAAATAATGATAAATCAAACCATCCGCCATTCCGATATGCTTTGTAATCTCTCTAGTCGTCGTTGCATGATACCCTCGCAAAGCAAATAGCTCTTTGGCCGAATCCAATAACTGCTTCCTGCGTTCAATTGCTTGTAGGTCACGACTCGTCAAATTAGCTGTACTTTTTTTTGCTGTCATTTCATTCACCGCCTGTTCAGTGAATATTATATATGTACCTTTTTTAAAATGCAATAGAGGTTGGTTATCGGGATTGTTAAGGCGATATATTTTTTTGACAAACGAATAATGTTACAGTAGACTGTAAACAATACAGTAAAGTGTAACACAAACATTTAACTGTAATGAGTAGATCAAAACTTTAGGTCAAAGGAGGTGCACCATGAACAGTTATACCGCTAAACAAATCGCTGAAATGCTGCAGCAGGATGACCCGCGTATGAATCTGCGAACCGTGAGGTATTACACTCAGATCGGTATGGTACCTCCCCTTGAATTAGCAGGTAACAAAAGAGTTTACACCGATAACCATCTCCATTATTTTCGGGCAATTATCACACTGGCGAGAACCGGGGAAACCCTGGCCTCCATCCAGGAAACATTGAAGAAACTCTCTATAGCAGACATTGAAAAAATAAGTCAGCAGCTAACCTTATATGAACCCAGCCGAATAGTTGAAAATGAAACACTTAAAATCACAGATGATGTCATCATCACGATCAGCCCTCGAATATCCGCAGAGGTCAAACAACGAGTTATTGATTCTGTATCACAAGCTCTAAGGGGGGAGGATCTGTAGTGTTTGATATCCAATTAGCAAAGTCCAAGATGGAGAACGAAGAAGGAATGAATCATCTATGGATTAGGCTCGTTCAGGGGGAACAATCGCAGGCATCAGAAGTTCAAATACAACTGCCAGAAGGGATATACCGCTCCCAAAATTTGAATGGCCTCACTGAGAATGAACGAGGACACATTGTAGTGGATGCGCCAGATCAAGATGTGCTCCTTGAAATCTATACGCAGACAGCTGTTCCATGCGGTGAAATGACCATCGTAGTAATCCTACACACCGCCGAGACAATGATACGAAAAGATATTACGATTCAAGTGGTTGAGGAAGACGAAATGCACACGGCCGAAATGAATGAGCACGTTATGGAACGAATCAAGACGTTGCGTCCCCACTCTTCAACCAGCAATCAGGACGATGATGAAAGCACTATCATATACATTCAACCAAAGAAATTGGAAAAGAGTACATCAGAATACTCTCATCTGGAAAAGAACTACCGAGTTGACTACTGAACTTGACTACTGAAATGGAAAGGATGAACGCTATGACTCTGATTCCTTACGTTATCGAGCATACCTCCCGAGGGGAACGATCCTACGATATTTATTCCAGACTGCTGCAGGACCGTATCTTGTTTGTGTCTGGTGAGATTACCGATGCCGTAGCCAATAGTGTAATTGCACAGCTGCTCTATCTCGACGCCATGGATTCGGAAAAAGACATCAACATGTATATCAACTCACCAGGTGGCTCCATAACAGCAGGTATGGGCATCTATGATGCGATGCAGCTGGTTAAAGCCGATGTATCTACACTATGTGTGGGTATGGCTGCATCTATGGGAGCGTTTTTATTAGCTAATGGGGCAAAAGGCAAACGACTTGCACTCCCAAACAGTGAAATTATGATTCATCAGCCGCTAGGTGGAGCACAAGGTCAAGCCACAGATATTGAAATTAGTGCCAAGCGCATTCTTCGATTGCGAGATAAGTTAAACAACATATTGTCCGAGCAGACCAGTCAGCCACTGGAAAAGGTTGCACAGGATACGGACAGGGACCACTTTATGAATGCGGATGAGGCTCAGGGTTACGGTTTAATTGACAAGGTCATTCATACGGCACAATAAACAAACTTCATAAAAACTTTAAGGTTAAGGAGCTAATGCCATGCAGGAACTGCAATTTGTAAAAGGTTATAGAGATCATGACACACTTCGAACAAGTTTCTTCGAACTGGCTGCGAGTACGTTTGGTATACATTTCGAAGATTGGTATCAACAGGGATGCTGGGGCGAGGGATATGTCCCCTTTTCCTATGTGGATGGAGATCAGGTCGTTGCCAATGTTTCAGTAAATCTCCTTGAACTCATCATTCATGGGGAGAAGTATAAAGCGATACAGGTCGGCACGGTGATGACACATCCCGATTACCGGAAAAAAGGGCTTTCAGCCCGTTTAATGAACAGGGTTTTGGAGGAATATGAGAATAAGTATGATTATATGTACCTTTTTGCCAATGAATCGGTGCTTGATTTCTACCCCAAGTTTGGATTTAAACCTGTGGAAGAGCATCTTTTTTCAATGGATTATACGGTAAAAGAACGATCGGAGCCTGCGAACATTCGCAAACTCGATGTTACTAACGCGGAGGATGTACGTCTTATCTCTACATTTGCATCCCAAAGACAACCTGTTTCGCAGCATTTTGCCACCGCTCAGACCAAAGGCATACTCATGTTCTATTGCCTGAATGTTTTTAGCCATGATATTTATTATTTGGAAAAGGAAAACGTCATTGTTGTTTATCAGAAAGAAGGCAATACGATCAACCTTTTTGACGTCATTAGCTTGAACGAAATCCATATGACCGATATTTTACATCAGATTGCAGGTGAAGATACGCAGGAAATAACATTTCATTTTACGCCGGATGCAGCAGAGAATATGATGCTCAAAAGCACACTAACCAATGAAGGTTTGTTTGTAAAACCTCATGGTGAAAATCTCTATCCGTTGCATGTGAAACATCCGATTACATCGATTGCTTGATAAAAAGCCTCAAAAGGAGCAGGTTTCCCCTGCTCCTTTTTGCTATGTGAAACTTCTTGTTCTTATCAAACGTAATTCTTCAGAACATTAAACGGTCGAGTGGACCCGTCATGCTAAATCACTGATCTTTAACGAAGGCCGATGTACTCCTACTAACATAAAAATTCAAATTGTTTTTTTGAACAGAGAGAAGCTCTCACAGGAGTATACAAGGTATAATGAAGCCAGATGACCGTTTCGCATAAATATATGACCATCATAACGAAGGAGAGGACATTCGTGGCGTTTATTCCGTTAAACTGTCCCAATTGCAACGGACGAATTGAATACAAAGAGGGTGAAATTCTAAAGTGCCCTTATTGTGAAACAGAGCTTCTATTGAAGCAAAATCATGTCTATTACGTAGACCAGACCGTTAATCACTATCACGGAACGCCTCCTAAAGCACCGCCGAAGCAGGCTGGCTCCGTAAAGCTGTTACTTATACTGATGCTGGTGCTGGTCGGCGCCATCGGTACTTATGTGTATTCGAGCGTTAGCTCCACTCATCCACAGACAGAAGCCAAACTGCCAGCGCGCAAGATGCCTGAAAGCGAGGTACTGCTCTCCTTTTTGCGGGATATCTTCGATAAAGGAACTGCCCTGCCGACCGAGGAGGAACTGGCTCGTATTCGTTATTTGACTGTAGACTATTCGCATGATGACCAGTGGGAGTTTACATACAGCTTCTCCGATCCCTTCAGCGATGAACAGGCTGAGAAGATCACTTATGTGACTCAGGACAAAAAACTGAATACCCAGGAGATTGATCAGCGAGATTTTGAAGCTTTTACGGGACTGACTGCGCTCGATCTGACCGGAACCTATGAAATTTCCCAGACCGATCAAACTACTTTTGCACATATACCAGGTTTAAAAAGCTACGGAGGCGCATTTAACGAATCCTTCAGCTCATTTTCCGATTACTTTGGTGACAAGTCTAAAATTACGCACCTTTCTACCCAGTTGCGAAGCAATCAGGAATTGGCCTTACTGCTGGAATTCCCCAATCTGAACTCTTTGTCCATTACCTATGCGGATGAGTCCATAACGGATTTTCACTTGTTAAACCAGCTGCCGCTCAAATCGCTGTCACTTACCTTTGTCAATGAATTGGGATGGTTATCGTCCATGACCGGATTATCATCCTTGTCCATCCATTACAGCGAGGCTACGGACCTGCAGCCGTTATATGCATTAACCCAGCTTCAAGAGCTTAGGTTGTCTTTTTTATCCAATGTAAAGTCTATCGATTTTGTGCAAAACATGCCTGCTCTGCAAACGTTAGATCTCGAAAATGTCAACTTTTCAAATCTGGATCGCCTTGCTGGCAAGAGCTCCATTACCAAGCTACGCCTGGCTTCATTAAACAAGCTTGGCTCGGTAAAGGCCATAAATACCCTGCCCTCTCTGCGTGAGTTAGTATTGTCAGGCTATTACGAAAACGCAGAAGCACTATCTTTACCTAAGGTAACACGTGTAGAAATTCCAAGCACTTTTCTCGCCGGGCTGAAAGCACCTGCTGCAACAAGTCTGACGCTCCGTGGTGGAAGCGGTGATTTGAATCTGGCGGCGCTGGGTAAATTCCCGAAGCTGGAGCAGCTCACCCTCTGGGAGACGAGTGAAATCACGGGGCTTGGTGCACTGGACAGCTTGACCAGCCTGCAGACCCTGAACATCTATGACTCCTCACTGTTTCAGGAGAGCGATGCCTTATTTCGTCTAAAGCAGGTTAAATCTCTAACGTGCTCCGAGTGCAGACTGAACTTTGAACAGCAATCAGCCGCGGAGAACAACGTTCTTGAGCAATTGACCCTGGAGCAGTCCTATTTTAGTAAAAATAACAATTCGATCACCGAGGTGGATCAGATCATGCCTTACTTTGTGAAGCTGTCCGCTCTGCGTTCCTTCACTCTGCAAGACAGTAATCTGACTTCTCTCGATTTCATGAGCGGCTGGAAAAACATCGAAGAGCTGCATCTTGAGAACAATGCCATATCCAATGTCGAGCCCCTAAGCCAGCTCACTCAACTGCACAAGGTGCATCTGACTGGAAATTCAGTACAAAACAAGTCTGTGCTTGGTGCGGGTGTGCAGGTATATTAAGAAGTTGCCAACGATTAAAATTATATCTTCAGCATCATTTCATATTGACTGACAAAGTGCTGTAATCCAAGGCTTACGAGAAATTCCATCATTATATGCTCTGACGAATCGATGTTCAACAGACGAATGTTGTCAGCCTGTGTACGGTTTGCGAGTTCTGCGAGAAGGCTGGCTCCAATCCCTAATCGACGGAATTTCGGATGTACTGCTAGCTGCGGAATATCACCACTTTGTCGCTCAATGATGCCATATCCAGCAAATTCCCCATTATATCTTACGATGACATGTATGAATGCTTCAGGGATAGCGGTAACAGATGCAATCGAATTTTGCCACGAAGGCTCAATATCCCAAAAGCGCTTGCCTTCTTGCCAGTCAATCTGGCTTGTTTGCTCCGTATGGTGATGTGGGGTTAAAGTCATCAGATGCTCTTTCTTGATTTGAAAACAGGCCAATTCCCGTTGAATTTGAAATCCTTGTTTTTCGTATAAACGAATAGCCGACAGGTTATCTTTAATTACCTCCAGCCGATACTGCTCGACATGCTGCTTCTTCAGAATACGGCTTGCCTGCATAAAAAGCTCGCTAGATACCCCTTGACGGCGGTATTTCGGTGCAATGCCTGTCGCAATATCATAGGCCGTGGGAACGCCCTTTAGCACGCGCAGCCCCGTTAATGAAAAGCCAATCAGCTGCTCACCATCAAACGCCCCAACTGAGAGTGTTGGTACAAAGCCACGGCGCAGCATCATGCGTTCAAAGTCAGGGAATGAAATGTCCATCTTCACCTGATAATCGGAGAATGCTTCGATAAATGCAAGATGAAGTGAATGAAGGTCCGTTTGTTCAAGAGTACAATAATTCATAGGATGTATTAAATTCATTGCTTCTCACACAGCGCCACAACAAGTATATGCCGCCTTCGTCCTTTCCTATTTTTTACTGTAATTCTATACGTGTAAAAGAAGTTAAACAATGTCGTTTTTCATAAATAACCAAACTAGATTCTCCGGAAAACACCCTATCCCTACTTGCTCTATATTGTAAAAGGAGGATACCACATTTGGAGACGAATAGATGTAACATAATCAAGCTGCAAAATAATGATTATCACGATGTGAAATTGATTTATATAAATGAGAAAGTTAGAACATATCTCGGTGGAATCATACCTGACGAGCACACATTAAACAAGTTTTCAGATACATTAGAACGCTCCCGGACGGGTTCTTATTATTGGGTAGTGCGATTGAAAAGCAATAATGATTGCATCGGCCTGGTTTCCTTGGATAGACACGTGGATGGTCAGCATTTTGAGATTTCCTACGAGTTTCTGCCTGATTGGTGGGGACAAGGATATGCCAAGGAAGTAATTAGTCGCATGCTTGATTACATATTTGATGAGTTACATCTAACCAAAATCATAGCCGAGACCCAAACGGCCAATCATTCATCTTGCAGACTATTAGAAAACGTAGGAATGAAACTGGAACAAACCGTTACGAGATACGGTGCTAAACAGGCTATATATGGTATGGAGAAACAAAGCTGGGATACCTGAGTATCTATATCTTCTTTGCAGGTAGGAACGCTTAGTTTACTCTAGAGTAAAAGGCTGGGCAAAACCCAGCCCCTCCTCATCAAACCGTACGTGAGGTTTTCCCTCATACGGCTTTCCGATGTTCGTCATTCATGAGCATGCAA
>NZ_BMFU01000014.1 GCF_014639235.1 Paenibacillus silvae
TCCCGAACACGACCGTTAAGCCCTCTAGCGCCGATGGTACTTGGACCGCAGGGTCCTGGGAGAGTAGGACGCCGCCAAGCAACTCATAAACACACTTGATGAATATCTTGTGTGTCTTTTTGTTTTTTATGATGTGTCGCATTGAGAAAATTCTCACTTTATGTTGTGTATGATATGACGATACAGGACATGTCTTTCCGTTTGGACTTCTTATATACATAAAATACTGCTCTTTCCTTGGACCAAGCTATGATACAATAAGTGGGGTCTATATAAAAACGGAACACGCATATGTACGAGGAGGAACAGTAACACCATGAAATCAGCCCCGTTTATTGCCGTTGAAGGTCCGATTGGAGCGGGGAAAACAACGTTGGCTACGATGCTTTCCCAGGAATTGAACCTTCCTTTGGTTAAAGAAATTGTTGAGGAGAACCCATTTTTGGCCTCCTTTTATCAAAATATTGACGAGTGGAGCTTTCAACTCGAAATGTTTTTTCTGTGCAACCGATTTAAACAGCTGGAGGACACGGGCGCACATTATATTCAGCAGAACAGCCCGGTTATATCCGATTATCATATTTACAAAAATATGATCTTTGCTGAACGCACTTTAAAAGGAACAAAGCGGGACAAATATCGTCAAATCTATCATCTGTTAACGGATGACCTGCCGAAGCCGAATCTGGTGATCTACATTGAAGCTGAGTTGGATACGCTGATGTACCGGATTAACAAGCGAGGGCGTTCGTTTGAGCAGAATATGGACCCGGCTTATATGAAGCAGTTGATCGCTGATTACAAGACAGGCATGAATGATTTGGCTAAAGGGGAAAATCCGCCCGTTATTCTTAAAATTAATGCGGAGCAGCTTGACTTCGTACAGCATCCTGAGCATTTCAGGCAGATCGTTAATCAGGTAAAGGAGCTTATGATATGAATAACTATGGCATTCCAGCGAATGCATTGATCACAGTAGCAGGAACAGTAGGGGTGGGGAAATCAACGTTAACAGCAGCGCTCGCAGAGCGTTTGAATTTCAAAACATCTCTGGAGCAGGTTGATCACAATCCTTATTTAGAGAAGTTTTATCATGATTTTGAACGCTGGAGCTTTCATCTGCAAATTTACTTTCTCGCAGAGCGCTTTAAAGAGCAGAAGAAAATTTTTGAAATGGGCGGCGGCTTTGTACAGGATCGTTCTATCTATGAGGATACGGGCATTTTTGCACAAATGCATGCGGATCAGGGAACGATGTCGGCTACTGATTTTGAAACTTACAGCAGCTTGTTTGAAGCGATGGTGATGACGCCTTATTTTCCACACCCGGATGTGCTGATTTATCTGGAAGGCAGTCTGCCTTCCATTCTGAACCGGATTACGGAACGTGGACGTGAGATGGAAATTCAAACGGACCGTTCATATTGGGAGCATATGCATGAACGCTATTCGGTGTGGATTAACCAGTTTACGGCGTGTCCTGTGCTGCGGCTGAACATTGATGAATATGACGTGCATGATCCGGCTTCGCTGGATGCTATTTTGGAGCAGATTTCGGCTGTTATACAGCCTTCCCGAAAAGCTCAGGTATAATTAAATATATTGATCCTCTAGGTCAAGACAAGGGGAGATAGACATCTCTTTTACAGTGAAATCAGGCTGTAGAAGGGGTGTTTTTTGTTAGATCAGCAGCGAATTTGAGAGCATTAGGTGAGACGACATGTTCAGATAAGACTACATATGGGTAGAAAAAAGTAGAAAGTTGTTGAAATTTGAAGCTTTATGTGGTTTTATAGTAAAGGTGAATTCTGGAAAAATAGTATTAGCATTACTCAGGAGGGAAAGACATCGTGGAAGAAAAGCAAGGAGTTAAAATCGGAATGCCGATCATCGGCGGTTTGATTGCTGCCATACTGGGAGGTGTGGTATGGGCTGCGGTTGCAGCTATGACGGAGTATGAGGTTGGACTTATCGCCATATTGGTGGGAGTGCTGTGCGGTTACGCCGTAGTGCTGTTCTCCAATAAGCAAATCGCGACGGTACACAAAATTATTGCTGTAGTTTTCTCACTCATCGGTATTTTGCTGGGCAAATATTTGACGGTTGTATATTTTACAGCTCAGTTGTACACGGATATGAGTATGATGAAGCTGGTGTTTAACGGAGAAATGATCAGTGCATTTGCAGAAACATTCACGGAATATTTCAGTGAGCCCATCGATCTGTTGTTTGTCGTTCTGGCTATCGTCTCCGCATGGCAGATTCCAGGCCGGATGGCGAAAACAAGCATGGCTTCAGAAGCGTCAACCTCGGATCAAACACCTAGAGCTTAACATAGGTCAGGTTGAATTCGGAAGTGGAAGAATAGATCAAGATTCACCAAGAAGATGCTAAAAAGTATTCGGAGTGAGGCCCAACAATAGGGATCACATTGCGGCCGTAATACGTTTAGCTTCTACAAGGATTAGGACGTTACGCCAGGGGCGTACGTCCTTTTTTGATGTGAGGGCAGTAAGTCCTCGAAAGCTATTCGTTGCGGTCGGCAAATACGGCCATCGCTTGGCACATAAACTGTGCCAGTCCCTCGCCAAACTGATCTATATTTCGGGTGAAGCGTTCATCCTCTACATACATTTGACCAAGCCCTTTGAAGGCAGCTGGAGTGTAGTTTCCTATCTGATTCAAATACATATACCATTGCTTGATCTCGGCCTGTGCTGCTTCGGAATCAGGCGCTGTGTGGCGAAGTGCTGCCAAGCGTGCAAAAATATCGTTCATTTGTTTAGCCAGTTCTTTCTGTTTGTTCGCAGGCTGCTGCTGTAATTTCTGATTGGCCTCATTCACGGCCTGATCTCCCCAGCGTTCGCGCGCTTCTTTTTCGTAAGGGTTATGGCTGAAATCGAAGCCTTGGAATTGCTCTTTGGCAGTCATCTTAATTTCTCCTCTCAGGTGTAATACGGTTTTATCAATGGTTGCAATCATCTGGTCCAGACGCTGACGTTTTTCGACCAGAATGAGCTTGTGCATATGCAGTGCTTCCTCCGCGCTGAAGGTCGGGTCATCTATAATATTTTTAATTTCTTTCAGGGAGAAGCCTAGCTCTTTGAAAAATAAAATCTGCTGCAACCGTTCCAGATTGGCGTCGGAATACATGCGATATCCGGCAGCGGTAATCTCGTCCGGGACAAGCAGCCCGATCTCGTCATAGTGATGCAGTGTGCGCACACTGATGGAAGCCAGTTCGGAGACTTCCTTAACCTTCATGGCCATGAGTAAGACCTCCTTACAACATGAATTGTACAGTGTCACGTTGCGTGAGAGTCAACATGTATTTTTCGGAGGTGAGCTGTGATGACGGGATTATATATGAGGTGCTTGGGAGGGAATTATACATGATGTACTTGAGAGTGATTATATATGAAGTACAAGAACAGTAAAAGATTCATCGTTTAGATGGCTGGTGCTGAAAGGTTAGGGATGCAGCATGGTACGGCTGCATCCTGGTTTGTGGATGTGTGGGGAGCGCGGCTATGCCTGCTCCCCGAGCGTGATGGCAGCGAGCTGTGCAGCCGCTGCGCGCACATCGGCCGCACCCGCGATGGCGGAGATGACGGCTACGCCGTCGGCTCCAGCCGCCATCACGGCGGCCGCGGTATCGGGCGCAATGCCGCCGATACCAACCACCGGAACTGCGATGCCTGCGGCGCGCAGTTCGGCAACCCCGGCGGGGCCCAGCACAGCGTGGGCATCCGCTTTGGAGCGCGTCGGGTACATCGGCCCGACGCCAAGATAGCTTGCGCCCGCCTGCACGGCACGGCGGGCTTCAAGGGCGGAGTGGGCGGATACGCCAAGCATCCGCCCTTCGCCAATGCGGGCGCGCACCAGCGCCGCGTCCGCATCGCCCTGGCCGACATGCACGCCGTCGGCCTCCACCTGCACAGCCAGCTCCATATCATCGTTCACGATGAACGGTATCCCATGCTGGCTGCACACCTCGCGAAGCCGCAGCGCAAGCGCTGTGCGGACTTCGCCTGCCAATGCTCCAGTTCCCTTCTCGCGGAACTGGAACATCGTAATGCCGCCAGCAATCGCCTGGCGCAGCACCTCCACCGGGTCACGCGTAGTATTGACGCTGCCCATTACCAAATACAGCCGCAGCGCGCGGCGCACCGCTTCCGCATCCCATACGCACATCAGCGCTCACCCCGCTGTCTGCGCTGGTACGCAAAGTGATTCGTTGGTCCGTGCCCGGCCCCGAATCCCAGCTCATCTTCGATGGCTGCCTGGATAAACGCTCGCGCGGTTGTAACGGCAGCCACAACAGTCGAACCCTTGGCCAGTTCGGCCGTAATGGCAGCAGAGAAAGTGCAGCCTGTACCATGGGTATGCCGTGTGTTTACCCGAGCATTCTCCAGATAATGAAAGGACTGCCCGTCATACAAAACATCCACAATCATGCCGCTTCCCGCATCATGTCCCCCTTTGATCAAGGCATATGCTGTGCCCATCTGCACTAATTGCTTTGCGGCTTCTTCACGTTCGCTCAGACTGTTAATGCTCATGCCTGTGAGCAGCTCCGCTTCGGGAATATTGGGCGTGGTAATCAAGGCATGAGGCAAAAGCTCCTCAATGAGAGCTTGTACGGCCTCCTGCTGGAGCAGCGGCGCTCCACCTTTGGCTACCATTACCGGATCAATGACCAGATTGGACCAGCCGTATTGCCGCCATTTGCTTGCAACGAGACGAATAATCGCGGCACTATACAGCATGCCGGTTTTGACTGCATGCGGTTCAAAGTCTGCTCCCGTCGAATCAAGCTGCTGGGCTATGCCGGCATAACTGATGGGGAATACACCTTGGACACCTGTTGTGTTCTGTGCCGCAATGGCTGTGATCACCGTCATTCCGTAGACGCCAAGCTCCTGAAAGGTTTTGAGATCTGCCTGGATACCTGCACCACCGCCATTATCGGCACCTGCTATTGTCAAAGCCTGGGTTATATTCATCTTGCACCTCCGCGAATCTGACGGATCCGTGCATGTTCTGATACGAGCTCGGGTGTCACCTTCACAAGCTGGTTTAACAACTCGATCTGGAAGCTGCCTGGACCCTGCTGGGCTGTAAGGGCGGCAGCTTGTTCGGCTGCAACACCGTAATAAGCAACAGCCTCGACAATGCTGTTCAGTAAATTATCTCCCGGCTGGGCGACTGCTGTAAAAGCGCCAACGACCGAGCTGAGAAGGCATCCCGCGCCGGTGACCCTCGTAAGCAGTACATGTCCGTTGCTGATGAGAAACGTCTGATATCCGTCCGTAACGATATCGTACTGGCCCGTAATAACAACAATACATGCAAGCTGCTGTGCAGCCCGTTCCGCGATGCTGATGCGGTCTTCGTCACCTTCCCCTGCATCCACACCTTTAATACTCCAGGGTACGCCAATGACATGAGCGACCTCTGCAACATTCCCGCGTAATACAGTCAGACGAAGGTCACGGACAAGCTGCTGCACCGTCTTCGTGCGATATGGAGTCGCCCCGGCACCGACAGGATCAAGCACAACGGGTACATGATGCGCATTAGCGGACTGTCCTGCCAGCCGAATGGCTTGAACCACCTTTTCATCTAATGTACCGATGTTCAGCACAACTGCGCCAGCGATACGCGCAACGTCAGCAACTTCTTCGTGAGCATAGGCCATGAACGGAGAAGCTCCAAGGGCAAGCAGGCCATTGGCAGTGAAAGGGGCTACCACCAGATTTGTAATGTTATGAACCAAAGGATTAAGTGCACGTACACGCTCAAGATAAGACAACGTCATTACCTCCTTGATCTAAAATGAATTGTATGGTGAGACAAGCTGGTATTTACATAGAGACCATTACATCGAAGAACTTGCAGTACGACCTTTAACGAATTCTCGTCCATGCCCATGCGATGAGAAAACAAAAAAGCCCCACTCATTTCCGGAGGAAACGAGCGAAGCTATAGAGGTTTTACCAGCATGGACTCTGCCAAATCAATGGAGAATCCTTTATCCACAAGAGCCGCTCCACTTCCCTCCGCTGGTATGATCCAGATCAGGTTCAAAGGGTCCGAATGATATATTCGTCTCAGCCGTAAGGCTCCCCCAGTGTGATGTGCAAAATATGCAGTTATGATCCAAGCATATATCACATGCGTCCAGAATGTAAAGAGGGTATGAGACTTGACGCTTGTTTTGGCAACGCTGCGGTTTACCGATTTACCTTCGCTCGTTAACCCGATATAATGGGGATTGGCCCATATGGCCGCATAACGAATGAGGGCAGGAACTGGTTCACTTTCCTCCCGGCAGAATGGGGACCCTGAGTTGAAAACGTTCAAGAAAGTATATATCGAGATCACAAGCATCTGTAATCTGGCATGCAGCTTTTGTCCACAAACGAAAAGAGCCAAAGGCTTTATTGACCCTGAAGTGTTTAATCATATATTGGATCAGATCAAACCGCACACTAAACATATTTACCTGCATGTCAAAGGCGAGCCTTTGCTGCATCCCAAAATCGACCTGCTCCTGGATTCCGCTCATACGAAGGGATTCAAGGTTAACATTACAACCAATGGTACACTCCTGCCAAAGACACAGCATAAACTGCTGGGCAAACCTGCATTGAGACAGATGAATTTCTCCCTGCACAGCTTTGACGGGCATGAGGGATCAACGGATCGTGATGGTTATTTGCGCAATATTTTGACTTTCGCTCATGAGGCTGTGAAGCATAATGTAATTATTTCGTTCCGGCTGTGGAATCTCACACAGGATAACTTTACGAATGCCCAGATGAATCGAAATCGGGAAACACTTGAAGTGCTGGAGCGTGAATTCAATCTGGACTTCCGTATTGAGGAAAAGGTCGTTCCGGGCAGCGGTGTCAAAATTGCACCGAATGTATATCTGAATCAGGACCACGAATTCCAATGGCCAAGTCTGGATGCACCGGAAGATGACGGAAAAGGCTTTTGCCATGCGCTGCGCAGTCAGGCTGCGGTGCTGGTGGATGGAACGGTTGTTCCATGCTGCCTTGATGGTGAAGGTGTTATTAACCTTGGCAATATTCATGAGCAGTCTTTCTCCGAGATCGTTGATGGGGAGCGGGCCAACAATCTGGTATACGGCTTTTCGAAACGGGAGGCTGTGGAGGAACTGTGCCGCAAGTGTGGATATCGCCAGCGGTTTGGCACGGGTGCTTGAGGCTGAATGACTCTATGCCCTTCAGAGTTTGACCGATTTGAGAGATGAGACCCTATTGTCTGTAATCAAGCCTATAGGGTCTTTTCTGTTATTTTTCCTCATGAACAAGGGGTAAAAACAGCATACTGCTAGTTAATATCGGTACATATCAATTAAATCAGAATTTTAGAAAGCGGAGACCACATCTATATTACAGCTTGGATTGGTAAATCTAATCCAGGGATTATTCCTGTAATCTTCCTTTTTTTGTAGGATTGAATCAGGTTCCGAACAGGGGGGTTGCCGTGTACCTCAAAAAGGTTCCTGTTAGACAAGCCAGCGGCTTGTTCAACAAATCACTCAGATTAAGGGAGGATGTTGATGATGAAAAAAATGTTAACGCTCTTGTTGTCCGCAGGTCTCGTTGCTTCTGTATTTGGTGTATTGCCGGTTGCGGCTGCGCCGACGGTTGTCAATTCAACCATCGTGGTACCTGCGGGAACGACTTATGACGGGCAGGGAAAAACGTTTGTAGCGAATCCCTCTACATTGGGTGACGGTTCTCAAGCGGAAAATCAGAAACCTGTATTCCGGCTGGAAGCAGGAGCTACGTTGAAAAACGTTATTCTTGGTGCACCTGCAGCGGACGGTGTGCATTGTTACGGCAGCTGTAATATTTCCAACGTTGTATGGGAGGATGTAGGCGAGGATGCATTGACATTAAAATCTTCAGGGACCGTAAATATCACTGGCGGTGCAGCATATAAAGCCTATGATAAAGTGTTCCAGATCAATGCGGCAGGCACCATTAACATCAAAAACTTCCGAGCGGATGATATCGGCAAGCTGGTACGGCAAAATGGAGGCACGACCTTTGCGGTTAATATGACGCTGGACAACTCCAACATTTCTAATGTCAAGGATGCGATTATGCGTACGGACAGCAGTGTATCTCAAGGGAAGATCACGAACACCCGCTATTCCAAAGTACCTACATTATTCAAGGGCTTTGCTTCGGGTAAAACGAGCCAGTCAGGAAACACACAGTATTAAGAGAAGTGTGTTTTTTATCGTAACTCACCCTTTAAAACGGTGGAAAAAAAGCGTTAAAAAAACGGGAGAGGCAGTAAATACTGCTTCATCCCGTTTTTTAATGCTTACTTTCTTACTTTTGGGAGGATCAACGTGTCCTTTAAGGGAACGGAGCTACTTCTTCTCCCCGGGCACTTCAACAATTATCTTGTCTTTGGCTGGAGCAGCAGAGCCGCTAACCGAGGAGCCGGACTTGTCCATCAATTCATAGGCTGTTTCCTCCAGCATAAGGGAGTACTTGAAGGACACCAGTGTTTTGCCAGCGACAGAAGGCTGGTTTCCTACTTCGGCAATCGATTTTGCTTTGATAAAGAACAGATCGCCAATGGTTCCGGCTTGTTTACCCAGATTTGCCTGCCATTTCAGCATTGCATTTCCATTGGTAATCGTATAATAGCTGACCAGATCACTATCCTCTATTGTGAAGAAACGATCCTTTTGTCCCTGTTCGAAAATATAAGCAGTGGATGAATCAACTGGCCCTAACGGATTTTTCACCTTCAGGCGAGGCTGGCCCAGATCAGAAAACCGCGGCAGTTGTATGGCAGCTTCACGAGCAGCGGTCAGATCAGAACCGTTATAATCCTTCACCACAGCATTGTTTGTATTGTAGATATAAGCCTCTTTGGCTGCTTGATTCCAGCGTACTTGTGCACCGAACGTTTCTCCGATGGCACGGAGCGGAAGCATCGCTTTTCCTTTCACCACAATTGGAGCTGAGGACAAGGTGGCGGTTTGTCCATTCTTTTTCATCGTTTTGCTATTAGGTGTGAGTACGTATTTGTCACTGCCGGCAGTAATACTGATTTGTTTGCTTTTATTATCGTAACCGAAGGTATAATCTCCAAGGAATTGCAGTTCAGTCAGTGCAATGTACGTGACACCTTGGCGGATGACCACATCATATTCTGCAGGCATATTGTTAATGTAAGCTGCGGGTTTAACTGTTGCGGCTGCTTCAGCCACCGAAGGGGTGAACAGAGCAGGTGCCGCTCCTGCGGTCAAAATCGAGGCGGCCAGCATCATTTTCCATTTTTTTTGTTTCCAATACGAGCGGTGTGTAGAGTTTGTTTTGTTCATGTTCATTCTCCTTTCAAGTCATTAGACGGACTGTTTATCCCAAAAGTTGCATATTAATGGAATACCCATAAGATATTAACCCAAAATCTGTATTGTAAACTTTGGAACGCAGGAGAAATTACACTATATAAGTTGCACTATTTATTTACACGTGAACGGAGAGGACAGAAAAAACCTGAAAAAGCGGAGCTAAAAGCTTTCTGCAAGAAAGCTGCATCGGAAGCATAAGCTTCGCCTTTATCAACGGATTTTACCCTTTGGAAAGGGAATCCAAAAAAATCTGGGGATAACAGCGATTAGAAGGTTGTTCTGTCATCGGAGTGGTTGTGTAAAATCTTTAGTTCAACTTATATAGTAACTTTTTGGAGAATTGGAACGTCCTATATGGAAATAACTTCTATTGGGGGATGGATGGACGTGAAAAAAGTACCTGATCGCAGAACATGGTTTTACATGTGTGCAGCACTAACTGGAATAGCGGCTGTACTGTTGGGCGGAACGATGCTGACGGGTACCCGAATAGCGTCAACTAACGCACAGACTCAGGATTCCATACCACAGACGCTCGAGGTGAACGCCCGAACACAAGTCTCAAGCACTGCTTTGACTACCTCAACGTTATCTCATTCCCCGACCCCGGATTCGATCGAACCGATTGCCATCAAAGGAATGACGGAGCCGAAAATCAACGTACCCTACAAGAAGGGGGAAAAAGTAACACTGAGAGACGGCTTGCCGTTATTCAGCGGACCGAAGGATCACAGCATTGCAGCCGATCATATGAAGATTACATATCGAACATCCCCGAAGGAAAAGTATACGCTGGCAGCGGTTCGGGGCGAATGGATCAAGATTAAAACCAAGGAGCAGGACAGCTACTGGCTGCCTGGCTGGTATGTGCTCAAGCAGAGCCGCGGCATGGCGGAGATATCCCCCAGGACGTTCGCTGTTCGAGCTGGAAGCAAGCTTTATTTGACTCCTGACAGTACAGTTACCTGGCCTTCGAACCAAACCAAGCTAAACCAGGCGCTGATTGTGGCAGAATGGAAGGAATGGTACGGCGTATCAATCGCTCCGCGCATTTGGCACAGTGAAGAAACAGATTATCATCATGCACTGCTGTGGATCAGGAAAACAGATATTACGGAACAAACGTCTGTAACCGATGGCTGGTTTACGAGAGAACAGCCGTTGTCCTTGCCCTTCCTCCAACTTCTCGCAGATACCAAGATGAGCGAGATCACAACCTCCAAGCAGGCCGTGAAGTGGTTGGGTGAGCCGGATTGGAAGGAACATTCGAGAAATATGAAGGATACAGGGTACACGATGCAGATTGGACAGACCTGGAGATATGAGCGCCAGGATGCACATCTGCTGTTGACCTTTAATCCAAAGGGCAAACTGATTGAGATTCGCTGGAACAAGCCAGCAAATCAGGGGAATGATGAACCCTACTATCGGGGCTATGGCCGTTTTGATGTATTTTCTTATACCCATGAAATCGCTGGCAGCGTGTTGCCGCAGACGCTTCCCTGGAAGCCTGAATGGGTGAATCAGGGGGATTTGAACTATACCTTTTTGCAAGCGGGTACAGAGGATGTACTCCTGATGAAGGGAGATGACGGCGGGTTCAGTGGTATGCACTTTGAGGATTCATACTATGCGCTGGATCGGCATACAGGCAAACTGCTCTGGAGGGTGCACAGCGGCCTCGGTCCTGCCCAAGCGTTCATAAATACGAAGCGTGATGCGGTCACGTTATTCACAAGCTATGACTTCGAACGTAAGCAATATCGGGATCGCGTGCGGCACATCAACCTCAAGGACGGAAAGATTCGATGGGAGTATAAGCCCGAGGAGCAGAAGAATCGCAGTGACAGTACCCACCTGAATGAAGCAGCTAACGAAGCATCGATTGTAAAAGGAATCAAGGCGGCGCAAGATGTGGTTATTGTAGATCGTTCTGCTGCTGAAGGCTCTACAAACGGCTGGATTCATGTGCTGAATAGTTCAAATGGTAAACGGTTATGGAGCAAAAAGCTGACAACAGGTTATCGTTTGCTGAATCGAAGTGCAGATGAGCCTTATGTTCTGTATTGGGATAAGGATCAGTTCACTGCGGCCGACCCCAAGACTGGGCGTATCGTTTGGCAGATCGAAGCAGTACAATCATTGGAGCTGAGTCATATTGAGAATAATCCTTATTTTGATGGCATTGATCGGTATGATCCGTTTGGCTCGGTGTCCCTTGAGCGCTGGATGCCGCTGGATCATCAGTGGGTGTTGATTGATCTGACCTCAGGTAAAAAGTTATCACAATTTCCTGCCCGTGAGGGCCAGGAATTAGAGGTGCTGAATGACGGCATGGTACTGATTCGGGAGAATAATAAAGGAGACCAATATGGTGATTACGAGGATTTTACAACATCTTTGTTTGATCCGGAGACAGGAGAGATTCGGTGGACGCTGGATGTGAAGCTGCAGCGGGCGTTGGTCGAAGGGAATCAGCTGTACGTCATTATGAACGGACATCCTGCCGCTGTAGATTACAGAACCGGGGAGACGCGCTGGAGCGCGAGGGAAACGATCGGATCAGCTAAATATACGACGAATCAAGGCAGTTATCTGATGATTGGAGATCGACTTTTGCTTCCCCTGAATGATGATTTACTAGTGATGGACAAAAGGGACGGCACATTGCTCGGACGTGTACATGATGTTGTAATGGGTACGCCGGAGCATCGGGATCGGGAGGCCAAGAATGGCATGATCAACCAGATCGGCAATGAAGTGTACGTCGGATCAGCAAATGGGCGTTTCCGGGTTTTCCCAGCTGGTGGTTTTGATGGAGAAATCTCTCCTTAAAGCTTGTCTGGGTGGTGATGTTGTTTTATTATAAATGAACAGGATTGCTCGCGCTCCGGTTATCGGCTGTGCGGGCTTTCTTCATGTGTTCTGGGAAGAACCATGGTTGATCATTCACGGGAGGACTCTCCATGATTTCATTATATGGTATAAGCAAAAGGTTCAAAGAGCGTGGTTCCCGTGCGAATCAGGGATATGAGGCGTTACGTTCCGTTTCTCTCGAGGTGAAGCAAGGAGAGATTCATGGCATTATTGGCTCCAGTGGGGCGGGTAAATCCACTTTGCTGCGAATGCTTAACGGTCTGGAGCAGCCTGATACAGGAGACGTTATCGTTAATGGGCAAAATCTGACCCGGATGAATGAGCGTACACTGCGTCAGGCACGCCAAACTATCGGCATGATCTTTCAGCATTTCAATCTTGTCAGCAACCGAACAGTTCTCGGTAATGTAAGCATGCCGCTGGAGCTTGCAGGGGCTTCGCGTTCAGAGCGGCGCGAACGAGGACTGGAGGTGCTGCGATTTGTCGGGCTGGAAGAGAAGGCGAATCAATACCCGGCCCAGCTGAGCGGAGGACAGAAGCAGCGTGTGGCCATTGCCAGGGCGCTGGCCAGTCATCCGGCGGTATTGCTCTGTGATGAACCTACCTCTTCTCTCGATCCACAGACGACTGGTGGAATACTGGAAGTGCTTCGTCATGTAAACGAGACGATCGGTGTGACGATAGTGCTTGTTACGCATGAAATGGAAGTGGCCCGGCGATTATGCCACCGGATTTCCGTTATGAGGGAAGGGCAGCTCGTACGTACTCTTTCTGAATCCGAGGTTAGCCTTATTCCTGCTCCGCAGCCGGATATGCTCACTTCACTGCTCGAAGATGATACTCGGGCTGGAACAGATTCGAATGCACATCGTTTGGAAGAACAGGAGGAAAACGATGATGTTACCTGAGTCCGTGCTGAAATATCAGCATGAAATCTGGCAGGCTATTGGAGAGACATTTGTGATGGTTGGCATTTCCATTGCAGCTGCTGTGTTGATTGGTCTGCCGCTTGGTACGCTGTTGTATCTATGTCGCAGAGGACAGCGATATCAGAATCGGGCCTTAACTGTCGTATTGGGCAGTCTGGTGAATATCATACGCTCGTTTCCGTTTCTGCTGCTGGTGGTGTTCCTGATCCCGTTCACACGTATGATTGTAGGAACATCCATCGGTACGTTAGCTTCCACGGTACCCTTATCCGTTATCGCTATTGCTTATTATGCCCGGCTGGTTGAACAGGCCCTGCTGGATGTTCCTAGGGGAGTTGTTGAGGCGGCCTCATCTATGGGGGCCTCGACGGTACAGCTTGTCTTTAAATTCCTGTATGTGGAGGCACGTTCAGGGCTGGTGCTTGGGCTTACCACAGCAACCATCAGCTTTATTTCCTATTCTACGGTCATGGGCATCGTTGGAGGCGGCGGGGTTGGCGATTTTGCTATTCGCTACGGTTACCAACGCTTCGAAACGGAAATTATGATATTTACGATCATCATTATGATCATTCTGGTGCAGATGATTCAATTGACGGGCAGCAGGCTGTCACGCTGGCTTGATCGGCGATCCTGAGGATCGCAGCGAAAGATGGATGTGCAAGAAGCAAAACAGGACTTCGATTCATGAGAAAGATCGGTTTGAGAGAAAGAATGATTAAGAAAGAGCAATGCGGTTCTGAAGCCGCCTGTAATGACTACAGATCACATAAAAGAGAAGGGGTACAAATGAATGAAAGCAAAATTAATGCTCACACTGCTCGCAGTAATGCTGGTTGTATCTGCCTGCGGCAAAAAAGAAGAAACACCTGCGGCTGAAGGCACAAAGCAGGAATCTCAAGCCGGACAGGAAGTTACACTGAAAGTAGCCACACTGATTCCACCAATGACCGATGTACTTGATATTGTCAAGCCACTGCTTAAAGAGAATGGTGTGAATCTGGAGGTTGTGGTGCTGTCTGACAACGTGCAGCCTAATACAGCACTGGCGAACAAGGAAGTAGACGCGAATTTTTTCCAGCACGTTCCTTATATGGAGCAGTATAACGAAGCGAACAACGCTAATCTCGTTCCTGTGCAGCCTATCTATAATGCTATCTATGGAGGTTACTCCAAAACATACAAGTCCATAGATGAATTGCCCGAAGGTGCAGTCATTGCGATTGCCAACGACCCTTCTAACATTGGACGCTCTCTGGTGATGCTGGAGCAAAATGGTTTGATTAAACTCAAGGATGGAGTTGGCTTTAACGCTACCCAAGCGGACATCACAGAGAATAAAAAGAACTTTAAGTTTAAAGAAGTCGATCTGCTGATGCTTGCCCGTATGATGGACGATGCAGACCTGGTTGCAATGACTCCAGCTTATGCGAGCCCGCTCGGCTTGACTCCGAAGAAGGACGCGCTGCTAACGGAGAAGGATGATTCGCATTTTGCCATTACACTTGTAGCTCGAGAGGATAATAAAGATTCTGAAGCAATTCAGAAGCTGGCTAAACGAATGGCGGGTCCCGAAGTCAAAGCATTTTTTGAGAAAAACTACGCGGATATTGCTATCCCAGCATTCTAGGTGTTCTATATTCAACAGAGATCCGAGCCAAGCTGCTCGGGTCTTTTTACTGTAACCTGACTTCAATGGATGAATTTTTAGCATCTGCACGAAGTTTGTCCAATAGGGCTGAACAATCGCATAGTCTGATTCATGAATTGAAGTAAAAGGAGCCGAGCGGCTCCTTTTTATGTTTAGGTTAAATTTTTAAATTTGAAGTAAATTTTTGGAGCGCATAGCGCATGTTAGAAGAAAGGATGGAAGAGTGCATGAAACCAGGTCAATATCCGCAATTGAATACAAAAGTTTTGCGTAATATGATTTGATTATTAATGAGGTGAAAATCGTGAATCGGGCCTGTCCTTATCTATATTTATTTATCTATATTAAGCAATACTGAAGTCGTAACTTGGATGGTGAACTTTGCTGCGCGATCTGGTTTTAAATTTTACATTAATACTGATTATTGTTTTTCTGGTTCATCACTATCTAAATCAATTGAACAATCGACGGGAATTGTCGTTTACCTCAAAAGTGATTATAGGTATTTCTATGAGTATGCTGGGTACGGTTCTATACTATTTCTCCATTGTACTAGAAGACGGTACGGTGCTTAACTTCCGTTCTGTTGCCTATCTTCTGGCTGCCTATTATGGTGGAGGAGGAACGGCATTTATTACATTCGCCGGCTTATGGATGTTTCGGCTCAATGTGGGACTGTGGCCCTCGATAGAGAATTGGCAGTATGCCATGTACGAGGTAGTGTTTGTACTCATAATTACGCTGAATTTCAAGTATATTCATGGTTTTGTCAACCGCTGGACATCCGGGTCATTACTGCTGATTTCAGCTTATCAGTTGACCACTTTAGTCACCTCTGACCCCTCAACCCTCCAAAGCCGGGGAATCGTCTTGTTGTGCCATTTCCTCGGTATGCTTCTGCTTGTATTGTTCATCTATTTCCTGAATCAGAATCATTTTTACAGACAGCTGGTGGTCCAGAAGGAGCAGGAGATGATCAAGATGCTCCGTATGCAGCCAGGATTCACTTTTAAAGTACGCAAAGTGAACGGGAAATTTGAATTTCTTTTGCTGGAAGGAGAGATGTTGTCTCGGTTAGATATGGATATGCGTAGTCTGGAGGAAAGCTTTCAGCTGGGCACGATTAATGTTCTGCCGCCGGAGAAAATTCAGTTTCTGAAAACACAGTTCAACAGGGCCTGGAAAGGCGAATCCTTTTTTTTTGAGATCGAGCACCAGGGGAACTATGCACTTGTCAAATTAGGCCCGTATGTAGAAGACGAAGTGGTGAAGTATGTCATTGGATACGGACTTGATATTACAGAGCATCGAGCAGTCAGACGCAGAGTTCAGGAGAGTGAAGAGCGTTATCGCATGCTGGAGCGAGTATCTGCGAATTGGGTGGCGGGTCTGGACAACAGGGGCACAATCGTGTCAATGAATCAGAAATTTCTTGATGTTCTTCAGGCGGACAGGGAGCAGGTGATCGGACGTGAGCTTGGAGATTTGCTTGTGATGGAAAAAGTGGAATGCTGGTTCACGGTTCTGAAAAAAACACTGTCATCCAGAACTGCACAAGAGACGGAGTTAATCTTCCGTATAGGGGAAAGTGAAGAGCTGCACGTTCGTGTTCATCTGCATCCGCTCAAGTCATCCAGGTCCAGAGAGCAGATTAGAGCGGTTTTTCAGGATGTTACAGATCAATACAGACGTATGAAGGCCGACAAGGCGAGTCAGGCAAAGAGTGAATTTCTGGCTCTAATGAGTCATGAGCTGCGAACACCACTGAATAGTATTACCAGCTTCAGTTCATTGTTACGGCGAACGGATCTTACCACGCAGCAGCTGGATTATGTGAGCAAAATCATGGTCTCCTCTCAGTCCTTACTCAATCTGGTCAAGGATATCCTGGATTTCTCCAGGATTGAAGCCGGGAGATTTAATGTGGAGCATATACCGTTCTCATTGGAGGAGGTTTTTAAACGTGTGGCGGATCAGATCAGCACTGCTATCGGGCACAAGGATATCAAAGTCATTTTTCAGACTGATCCCGATTTGCCTTTAACGGTGCTTGGTGACCCGTTTCGACTGGAGCAGGTACTTATCAATCTTCTGGGTAATGCCATTAAATTTACGGATCAAGGATACGTTATTTTGCATGCAGAAGTGCTTGCATTTGAAGAAAAAAGTGTCGAAGTTCGTTTTGAGGTTCAAGATACAGGAATCGGAATTTCATCTGAACAGATGGAGCGTTTATTTGTACCCTTTAGCCAGGCTGAACCTTCGACATATCGAAAGTATGGCGGCTCTGGATTGGGCCTGGTTATTTGTTATCTCCTCGTTACCTCCCTCGGGGGCAGTTTGCAAGTAGAAAGTGTGCTTGGTGAATACAGCATATTTACGTTTGACCTGATGTATGAATTGACGGAATCAGAAGAACGATCATTCCTTCCTACCTACCCTTTATTGTATGCTGTCAGTGATGTAATTATTGTGGACAGTGACCTGAGAGTGGCTGAGAATCTGGAGCAGATGCTGCGTTCGTTTGGTCTTCGGCCCGAGGTGTACGTTTCTCTTCAACAGGTGCTCGAACATGTTGAGGATGAACGAGAAGAAGAGGAATCACATTGCCTGTTGATTATGCTGGATATGGATACAGAACATATACATTTTGATCCGGACTGGAGCAGGCTGATGGTCCGGCTGCGGCATTCCCGGATTCAGGTGTTTGGATATACACATGCGACCAGTGAAATTGCAGTGGCAAGTGAGCAGCATTACAGTACCCCCCAGGTCATTCTGTTCAAGCCAATGACTCGTGTCGGACTCTTTGAAGCATTACTTGCTTTTCAGCATGAAGAGGTACAGCAGATGAGCCCGATGCGATCGGACGATGAACAGCCTGAGCAGATAAAGCGAGGCTCCATTTTAGTAGCGGAGGATCATGAGATCAACCAGATCGCTATCCGTGCAATGCTGCAGCAGTTAGGATACGATGTCTGCGTCGTGAATAATGGAAGAGAGGTTCTGAGTAAACTGCACACTCAGCAGTGGAAGCTGGTCCTGATGGATTTGAATATGCCGGAAATGAACGGAATCGAGGCGGTCAAACAAATTCGACAAATGAGACAGTATGACCAGACTCCTGTCATTGCACTTACCGCAAACGGAGCAGAGAAAGGGCGTGAAGAATGTATCGTGGCCGGCATGAATGCCGTTCTGACCAAACCGATTGATGAAAAACAGATCAGATCCATATTAGATAACTGGATTGGTCTGAAGGGCATATTTAAAATCAAGGGAATAGAAGCAGAAAAAGCACTGAAACAGATGGACGACAAACCACACCTTCTTCAGTATGCACTGACCCGGTTTTCTCTTGAATACAGGGATTTCGACTCCAGAATGGAGACCGGTCTGCATCAGTCGAAGATGGATTTCGCCGTACGAAGTACGCATTCTCTCGTAGGTGTTGCTGCTCATCTGCATGCTGTAAATTTGCTGCAGGCCGTGCTTCGTCTCGAAGCGCAGTTGTCAGCTCCGTTCTCGGAAACGGAGCTGAAATTTTTGCTGCAGAAGGTACAGCAGGAAATTGATTTGATTATTGAATCGCTACCGTGGTAATCACTGTGCCCAGGCTATGTTAGCCTGCTTATGGTGTGAATTTATACCCGACCCCCCATACCGTTTGAATATATTGGGGGTTTTTCGGGTTATCTTCAATCTTTTTGCGCAAGTTCGTAATATGTACATCTATTGTTCGATCATGGATATAGGCGTCAATCCCGCGGATAGCCTCGATGAGGGCGTATCGACTGAACACCTTGCCGGGATGAGCCACAAACAGCTTCATTATTTCGAATTCTGAAAAGGTCGTCTCTATTCTACGATGATTCAGCAGAATCGTTCGGCGAGCCAGATCGAGCGATATGCCAGGCTCAAGTTCGACAACGGAGGAATTTTTCAGCAGCGTATACCTGCGGAGTACAGCCTCGATGCGTGCTTTCAATTCCTGCATACTAAAGGGTTTACATACAAAATCATCCGCACCTCCGGTTAAGGAGCGAATACGCTCGGAAACCTCGGTTAATGAAGATATGACAATGATCGGGATTGAGGTGTGTTCACGCATCAGTGCGCAGGGATGTTTCTCTCTGGCATCGGGTAACATCAAGTCCAGTAAAATGATATCCGGTCGGTTTTCAAGCTGCAAAAGGCCTCTCCCAATGGTATCAACCCGACATACTTCGTATTCTTCCCCTTGTAAATACAGGCATAATGTATCACCCAGCATGTTGTCGTCCTCAATAATAAGCACTTTGGTCATGATGTCCCTTTCTCAAACCACGTTTTAAAGATATATTGGCTGTTTATGCCGTCTTTCCGTTAATAGCCCTGCTGTTCAAGCCTCACTGCCACGTTCCAACAATTGCTTCAGCTTGCGTTCTGTTGCGGTTTCCGGTGCCGGAGTATAGATGCTGCAGCGCAAATCGGCATTGCCCTGCACCTGTAATGAGGTCAGATCAAACAGCATTTTTCCTGCTTTGGAATGCCTGAATTCGATCCATACATCAGGAGCACTGCTCACGCTGCTTTGTTTCCATAATGTGTGAAAATCAGGGTGGCGTTCTATCATGTCATCCAAAAATAAATTATACCATTCATCGTCGACATAACGACCATAATAGCCACGGAAAATAGATAAAAATCCACTTACAAAGTCTTCCCAGTTCACGGCAAGCCTGCGCAGCTCCTTCCGGTCAAATAACAGACTAATCATATTGCGCTGCTCCAACGGGATTTGTTCAAAGTTCATAAAGACCTGTGCGGCCGCTTCGTTCCATCCCACAATAAAGCAGCGCCGATCCGAGATAATGGTTGGACAGTACCTAAGCTCCTGCAAAATTTTCTGCAGGGACGGATGTAGCTGAAAGGTGTCCGGCTCCGGAGCAGGCAGATCGGAATAATGCTCCATAGCAAGTGAAAACAAATACTTCCGTTCATCGGCAGTGAGTCTTAAGGCAGAAGCGATGCTGTCGAGCACCGCATGAGAGACCTGAATGCCTCGTCCTTGCTCCAGCCAGGTATACCAGGTGGTGCTTACTCCAGCCAGTTGGGCCACTTCTTCTCTTCTCAGGCCTGGAGTTCTTCGCCGTCCTCCGGCAGGTAAACCAACGGATTCCGGGGATAATCTGGAACGTTGTGTCTTCAAGAAAGCAGATAAGGCCTGCAAGCGAGTCGTTTCACTCATATCATCATTCCTTCCACTCTATCATGGTACTCATTATACTATGATAAATGACAACTTGTAATAGGATATACAAACATGGCACTATGAATGCATAAGCCTCAGGAAACAGAAAATTAAAGATAATTAAAGGACAATTAGAAGGGAGAACCACGGGAATGACGATAGAACGTGTTGTGATTACGGGGATGGGTGTGATCTCACCGCTCGGGAATGATGTGCATACATTCTGGAATGCATTGAAGGAAGGGAAGTCTGGCATATCTCCGATTGAACATCTGGACAGCGGATTATATAAATCAAGAATCGGTGGTATGGTGCGTAATTTTGACGGTGAAGCTCTTTTTGGACGAAAGGAAGCACGGCGTATGGACCGGTTTGTACAATTTGCTGTTGCGGCGGCCGATCAGGCATTGATTCATTCGGGTCTTGTGCTCGATTCAATGGATCGGGAGCGCGTCGGGGTATATATTGGCTCTGGTATTGGAGGCATTCAGACCTTGATGGAACAGGGAAATGTATTAACGCAGCGGGGAGCCGGTAGAGTCAGCCCCACGCTTGTACCGATGATGATATCCAATATGGCAGCAGCAGCGGTGAGCATGCGATTTGACTGTTGGGGGCCAACGCTTTCCCCGGTAACAGCCTGCTCCATCGGAAATACGGCTATCGGTGAGGCGTTCAGGCTGATACGGCACGGCGGAGCAGATGTTATTTTTGCCGGCGGGACGGAAGCAGCAGTTACGGAAATATCCCTTGCGAGTTTTGGCAATGCAACAGCTTTATCAACCAGAAACGAAGACTATACAGCAGCAAGCCGACCGTTCGATGGCAGGAGAGACGGATTTGTTATGGCTGAAGGGGCAGGCGTCCTGGTTGTAGAATCCTTGTCTCATGCGCTGGCAAGGGGAGCGAATATTCTCGCCGAGGTTACCGGGTATGGAGCCACCTCTGATGCGTATCACATGGTAGCCACTCACCCTGAAGGCAGAGGAGCTTTTCTGGCGATGAGGGCTGCACTGCGTGACGCGGAGCTGGGGCCAGATGATATTGATGTCATTAACGCTCATGCGACCAGCACAGAGGCAGGGGATTTATCGGAAACGAGAGCGATTAAACAGCTCTTTGGAGATGCTGCGTATCGTATTCCTGTTACAGCCAATAAATCCATGACAGGGCATATGCTTGGTGCAGCTGGAGGGGCAGAAGCAATATCCCTCGTACAAACATTGCAGCATGGCGTCATTCCACCAACGATTAACCAGGAAGAGCAAGATGAAGAATGCGATCTGGATTATGTCCCGAACGTTGCCAGAGAGGCGAACCTGCAGATTGGCATGTCCAACTCCTTCGGCTTCGGCGGGCATAATGCGGTTATTATTCTTCGGAAGTATGTGTCTTGAATCAACTTTATAAGTTGAACTAAAGATTTTACACCATCCACTCCGATGACAGAACAACCTTCTAATCGCTGTTATCCCCAGATTTTTTGAATTCTGTATTCCAAAGGGAAAAATCCGGTGATAAAGGCGACCGCTCCGCTTTTTCAGGTTTTTTCTGTCCTCTTCGTTCACGTGTAAATAAATAGTGCAACTTATATAAAACAAACAGCGCTGCCCTGTTGGCTAGCGCTGTTTGTTTATATAGGTGAGCAGAGGATCAGGACGTCAGTGAAGTCGAGTCGGCTATACCCTTGCTGCCTCTGCTCAACCAGCTTACCCGCCAGCGGGCTTGCATGAAAAGCACGAGACACAGAGAGGCAGCGGCGATGAGACTAAGGCTGACAAAGCCCGGTGTGTACGATTGATAGGTGCTGTACAGCTGACCCAGAATAAGTGGCAGTGCGTAACCGCCTAATCCACCGGCAGCCCCTACAATGCCGGTCATCAGACCGATCTCATTGCCAAAGCGTTGTGGAACCAGTTGGAATACGGAACCGTTCCCTGCTCCAAGGCACATCATGCCAAGGAACAGCATTACGATAACAACCGGCAGAGGAGGCAGGAAGGAAACGCCGAGGAGCATAATGCAGGCTCCTGTGTACAAAAAGATCAGCATTCGGGTCCCCCCGATTTTGTCAGCCAGAAAACCGCCAACAGGCCGGAAGAAGCTGCCTGCAATCACACAGAAAGTAGTAATATCAGCGGCATGAACGGCGGATAATCCATATTGGGTGTTGAAGAAAATGGTCAGATAATTGCATAGTCCAACGAAGCCGCCAAAGGTGACACAGTAAAAGGCACAGAAGACCCATGCATCCTTTTGCTTCAACAAAGCTCCATATTGGGAAAGCTTTTTCGGTTCAGGGCGATTCGGACTGTTTTTGGCGAAGAGGGAGAAAAGTACAAATACAATTACAATCGGAATAATTGCTAGTCCAAAAACAACCTCCCAGCTGCCGAAATGAGTGGCAAGTCGATTAGCGAATAACGTGGCGAGCACCGTTCCACTATTGCCCGCTCCGGCAATCCCCATAGCCAGACCTTGATGCTCTTTGGGATACCATTGGCCTGCAAGGGGGAGTGCAGCTGCAAATGAGGCACCGGCTACGCCAAGCAGAAGAGCGACGACATAGAGCTGACCCAGAGAATCAACCCACAGCCAGCCCAGCAGCAAAGGAACAAGTGTGACAATCATACCGATCTGTGCGGTCAGCTTGGGGCCAATATAGTCGGACATGAAGCCGAGCACAAGTCGCAGGATGGAGCCGCCGAGAATTGGCAGGGCGACAAGGTTTGCTTTTTCCAATGGAGTCATCGGGTAATCCATGGCGATAATAACGGCGAGGGGACCGAGCATGCCCCAGATCATAAAGCTGATGTCAAAATACATAAATGCTCCAAATAGTGTGGGCTTATGCCCGCTTTTCCAAAAACTCTTGCTCTCCATCATTCTTCATCGCTCCTCATCCAGATAGGTTCTTTGTTATGTCTCTATGGCTTCGTTCAGGCAAAAAAAGACCGCAAGCCGTCCTGATACCAGAACGATTTGCGGCCCCGTTGCCGACAGCGGTACACGTCTTTGTGTTTTCCGCTTCTGAGGTGATCACAACACTGTGATTTTGATTCAAATTATAAAAAGCAGAAAAGATTATGTCAATAAAAATAACATAAAGTTTTAAAATATTTATTTTTGAGCGAATTTCACTCTTATTGCGTTAATTTAGTTGACACTAAAAATAAATTCCCTTAATCTGAACTTAATAAGAATCTACACAATGGCGTGTAGAGCGGAGGCAATGAGGCCCCTTTTCCCCATAAGGAAAAGGGGTTATTCTGTTTAGATCCGAAAAGGGGTTGTTCTGTTTAAGTCCGAAAAGGACTATTCTGTTAGATTCCGAGAAAGGGGGCCGTCCCGTGAATAAAAGGAAACTGGTTGTAATCGGCAATGGCATGGCAGGTGTGAAATGTGTAGATGAGATCGTTGCACTCGAACCGGATATGTACGAGATCGTCATCTACGGGACCGAGCCTCGCCCCAACTACAATCGAATCATGTTATCCAAAGTGCTTCAGGGAGAGCATTCCTTACAGGATATCATCATTCATGACTGGACTTGGTATGCGGAGCGTAAGATCAGGCTGTGTACAGGGGAGACTGTGCACAGGATTGAACCAGATCGTAAATTCATCGAAACAGCATCCGGCAAAAAGGAAACGTACGATATTCTTATCTTGGCCACAGGCTCCTCTCCATATATGCCGCCGATTCCGGGGATTGAAAAGGACCGTGTGATGTCTTTCCGAACGATAGATGATTGTAACCGCATGTCCCACTACTCCAAGGAGTTCAGTAAAGCTGCCGTGATCGGGGGCGGGTTACTGGGACTGGAGGCTGCACGCGGGCTGCTGCATCTGGGCATGGAAGCGGTGGTAGTCCATAATGCGCCTTATATCATGAACCGGCAGCTGGATGTTAAGGCTGGAGCGATGCTTCAGCATGAGCTTGAAGCTCAGGGGATGTCCTTTCTTTTAAATAAAAATACACAGAAAATTACCGGACGTTCACAAGCCCAGGGGCTGCTTTTTACAGATGGTTCGAAGCTGGAGGCACAGGTCGTTGTGGTCGCTGTTGGCATTCGGCCAAATGTTGAGCTGGCGAGAAGAAGTGGTATTGCCACGAATCGTGCAATTACGGTTGATGATTACATGCGCACGAGTCTGCCTGATATATATGCTGTTGGAGAATGTGCAGAGCATCGGGGAATCAGTTACGGCCTGGTTGCACCTCTGTATGAGCAGGGTAAAGTGCTCGCGCGTACTTTGTGTGGACAAAAGACAGCAGGATATGCAGGCTCCGTTCCTTATTCGCAGCTCAAAGTATCGGGTGTAGATGTATTCTCGGCAGGAGAGGTCAACGGGGAGGGCATGCAGACGGCGGTACAGCATTTAGATCGCATACAGGGGACGTACAAAAAAGTGCTGATGCAGGGTGGCAAGGTGAAGGGGGCCATTTTGTTTGGAAATACGGCTGAGGGAACGGCTTTGCTTGCCTTGGTGCAGCGTGGGGCTGATGCTGCAGAGCTTGCCCCCCGGGAAGGAGCGCCTGATCCGGCTGAGATGGCTGCAGCTGCGCTTCCGGGTCACGAAACAGTGTGTGCCTGCAACAATGTAAGCAAAGCATTCATTTTGAAGGCTATTCATGAGCAGGGGCTGGAGACGGAGGAGCAAGTGAAGTTGCAAACCAAAGCCTCTGGCTCCTGTGGCGGCTGTAGACCGATGGTGGGCGCGCTGCTGAAACACGCGAAACGTGGAATGGTTAATGAAGATGCTGCTGCAAGTACAGATTCACGCGATTTTCAAAAGAAGGCAGTAATGCCTGTATGCCGTTGCACGGATATGGGACATGAAGAGCTGAAGCATCAGCTAAGTGGGTTGTGGATGAAGATTGGCAATGACTTGACTTCGATCCTGAAGCAGTTGAATTGGAACTCGGAACAGGGGTGTCCAGTATGTTTTGCCGCTATTCAATTTTATGCTCATATGTCAGGGAACACACAGCCTGAGATGGATACGAAGAATAACATTCACATGTTATCAGATCAACACAGTTCATCCACAGCGTGTATCTCCAGTACGGGGAAAGTCCAGTCAGAGCTTCTTAGCTTATGGAAGGACGCAGCAATGCCATACAAAGTGATTATAACGATCGCTTCGGGTCCAGAATCATTCGTTCCTGTGCTGGTTACGGATATCGGCCTGCTGGCTTCTCCGGCAGGGTGGGAGATTTACGCAGGTGGTCATGCGGGTCATCCTGTGAAGCAAGGTTTTCTTCTGGGCACGGTTGAATCAATCGGGGAAGCTGCGCAGCTTGCCTCAGCCTGTCTGCAATGGTACCGACAAACGGCGTGGTTCGATGAACCATTATGGGCCTGGATGGATCGACTCGGAAGCATGTCCATTCGGGAAATACTTTTGGATACACGATTTCAACAGGAGCTTGTACTTAATCGGGAGCAGGAGCGTGTGCATGTCGCGAGTGTTAAGCTTGACGGAACGCAAATGTCAGTTGATGCGGTTCAGTTTCAGATTGAGGCGTGAAGCTTCGAATCATTATTCAGAAAGGCAGGGGGAAGTATGAGCGGAACAGCAGATACGGAACAAGCGTTGTCCAAATTAGTGGTAAAAGAAACCCAGTGCCCTTATTGCAGCGTGCAGTGCAAGATGTCGGTGGAAGAGCTGGCTGCGCCTGTTGCTGGTCAGAGACGTGCGGAGTACGCGGTTCAAGGCTTGCCAAACAAGGCTTCACAAGGTCGCTTGTGTGTAAAGGGCCTGAATGCTCATCAGCAGGTATTCAGTTCCGAGCGATTGATGCAGCCGCTTATCCGCCGCCAGGGGGAATTGCAGCCGTGCTCTTGGGATGAGGCACTTCAGACCATTGCGGATCGTGTGCAGCAGCTTCAGCATACTTATGGGCCAGATACCGTTGGTGTATACGGAGGTGGATCATTAACAAATGAAACGGCCTATCTGCTTGGCAAATTCGCCCGGGTTGCGCTTGGCACCAAGTACATTGATTATAATGGCCGTTTCTGCATGTCAGCTGCCGCTTCTGCTGGCAGTAAAGTTTTCGGGATCGACCGCGGTTTAACCTTCCCGCTGTCGGACATTCCCAAGGCCGAATGTATTATTCTGGCGGGCACGAATATAGCCGAGTGTCAGCCGACACTGCTGCCTTATTTTAACGAGGCCAAAGAGAACGGAGCATTGATCATCGTCATTGATCCTCGCAAGACGGCAACCGCTGCGATTGCTGATCTTCACTTGCAGGTGAAGCCTGGTATGGATGCACTCTTGGCTGATGCGATGCTGAAGGTGATCATGGAGGCAGATTTGGTGGATTCCGCGTTTGTTAAACAACGAACCAGTGGATATGAACAGCTGGCGCAGCAGATGGGAAATTTGCAGCTTGAACAGGCTGCGACCGCGTGCGAGGTTGAACTGGACATGATAAGGCAGGCCGCGATCGCTTTCGGAAATGCACAAACGGGCATGATTATGACTGCACGCGGGGTGGAGCAGCAAACGGATGGACATATGGCTGTTCGCCGTTTTCTGAATCTGGTGCTGGCAACTGGAAAAATCGGAAGAACAGGCTGTGGATATGGTGCAGTTACCGGGCAAGGAAATGGGCAGGGAGGACGAGAGCATGGGCAGAAGGCGGATCAGCTGCCAGGATATCGTTCTATAGAAAATGCGGAGGATCGGGCCTATATAGCGTCGGTTTGGGGTGTAGAACCCGAGGCTTTGCCGGGTAAAGGTGTATCGGCTTATGAGATGATGGAACGCATTCATGAACAGCATATTCGTGCCTTGCTCGTTATGGGCTCCAACCCGGTCGTTTCTAACCCCAACGTTCGTCTGGTGGAGGAAGGGCTGCGCAAGCTTGATTTGCTGGTCGTAGCAGATATGTTTTTGTCCGAAACAGCCCGGTTGGCGGATATTGTTTTGCCAGTAACGGCCTATATGGAGAATGAGGGTACACTTACGAATCTGGAGGGCCGTGTTCTTCTGCGGGAACAGGGGAGAGCTGCACCGGGAGAGACATTGGATGACTGGGTTATTTTATGCCGAATTGCAACGAAGCTGGGCAAGGGCTCGGGGTTTGATTTCGATAAGGCGGAGGATATTTTCAATGAGTTACGAGTGGCAAGCCGTGGTGGTAAGGCAGATTATTATGGCATTACCTATGAGCGTCTGCGTAAGGAGCAGGGGGTGTACTGGCCCTGTCCTTCTGCGGAGCATCAAGGAGAGGGCTTATTGTTCCGCGAACGATTCGCTCATACTGACGGAAAGGCTGCATTTACGTTGGGCTCAAGTCTAGGCTGGGACGATGTTTCAGATGAATATCCCCTGATTCTGACGAATGGGAGAATTCTTCCTCATTATCTGACGGGTGTACAGACTCGCAGAAGTCCGGCTCTATCCGCTCGCGAGGTGGAGAACTTTGTGGAGCTGCATCCGGCAACAGCAGCTCGTCACCGCATTCGTGACGGTGAATGGGTAGAGATCACGTCTGCTTATGGGACATTCACTGTACGTTCCCGAATCAGGGAGTCCATCCGGAATGATACCTTGTTTGTACCTATGCACTGGGGTGGTATTCAGAATGTGAACCGGGCAACAAGGCCGGAACTGGACCCCGTTTGCCGCATGCCTGGATTCAAGACAGCCGCGGTCAGGATTCAACCGTTGCGTCTGGTATGATACGCTCCAGCGGAAAAACGGTATTAAAATGCGCGAATATCATGTTAGGCGCTTCCGAGCTGCTCATCCCTGATTATGCAGGGGGAGTGGCTTTTTGCGTTTTATGCGCAAATATGTACTAGTTCGCAGGTTCCATGTAAACATGATTATGGGCTCATGAAAGAGACTTATATTTTCGTTATGATGTTCATCAGGGGTACATATGTACGCATTTCGTTTGTTTTGAACTGTCCGGATTTCGGATATTCATTTAGGGTTTTACAGGTTGCATGCAGCTGGTTTAAATTGGATTTGTGCAGCATTCGATGAAGGGAGGCACATTTCGTTGAATATATGGGTTACGGTAAAAAGTTTGGGGAAACGCAAGCCGGCTCTTGCCAGACAAGCAGTTGTACTTCCGGAAACAACCTGCACCCTTCGGCTTCTTATCGAAAACATGGTCGAAGTGCAGGTGCAAGCTTTCGAGGATAGAAAAAATACTTCGTCCATGCTTGCTTATCTGATGCCGGAGGAGATCGGGGCTCAGGGCGCTGCGGGCAAGGTTGCTTTTGGAACGGTAAACGGTGAGGGTATTCCTGATCTGGCAGAGGCGAAGGAAGCCGCGATACTGGCATATGAAGACGGACTTTACAAAGTATTTCTGAATGAGCGGGAGCTCGAAGCGCTGGATGAGCCGCTGACGATTGAGGATGGAGCTGATGTGGCCTTTATTCGTTTTACGATGTTAGCTGGACGTTTGTGGTAGGAAGAAGCAGGATGACAAGGAGGAGAACAGAATGAATCAGGAAGATCAGGTACAAACGTATATTGAAGGATTGCAGCAGAAAGCAGGTGCTTTTACCGGACCGCAGCTGGAATTGTCGAAATATATCATCACCTTGGCAGAGTCAACGTATTTGCGTGGGGATGAAGAGAGTTATTTCAATGCGGAAAGACTGCTGGTCAGTCTCGCATTGGAGAAGCAGCAGCCTCTGTTTCAGCCTATTATTGAAGTGCTGGAGCACCTGACCGATGATTCGTTTGTTGCCCGATTCCGTTATATTGCCGAAGGCGCAACGCTCTATCCTTACAGCACCAGCTACGAACGCCGGCCTTTCCGGACTTCCGATCCAAGGCAACATGTCGTTCATGTGCTGCGGAAGCTGCTCGGTTTATTTCGCATGGAGGCCAGAGGTTTACACTTGATGGATTACCTGACCCTTCGTGAGCAGGATAAGTTTAATCTGTATGAATACCGTAGTGTGCTGCCGGATTGTATTGCCTATGAACTGGATCATCATAATGCTGAAGTCAAGCAGGCGCTGCACGACATAATTTACGGGGATAACCAGGCTGCATTGCTGACAGGTGAAATGATCAAGGGCATGCTCATGAGCGAGCAGACGGATGCTTATCATATGATCGGTGAGCTCTTGATTGCGGCGAGACTGCAGGAGGGACTGCGCCAGAGCATTGTGGAACGCATGGACGAAGGGACGCTTGAAGCGTATATTTACATATTAAAAATAATTCTGGACAACAACCTGACCCGGTTCAGTTCTGTCGTTAGAGCTTTGGGGGTATGGACCGGACTCGGGCTTGAAGCTGTGAACCAGCGTGTAGTGTCTCAACTGGCCGAACAGGCGTACGAGGCACTTGTTCATGAGGAAGTTCGCGAGGCATGGCGGCAGGAGAAAAATGCGAACAAACTATACATCAGCCTGTGGGCTACAGCTGTTATTGAAGAGAATGATCTTCAAAGCAAAATTGGTGAGATTATGGATCAGGGTGAACTGTATCAGAAAATTGTAGCACAGTATATTCTGGCTAACAGCCAGCACTTGGGACTTCGTCTTGCGATGGCGCGCAAAACACTGAATGTGCAAGATATTGAATTGATTCACTGGGTCGTGCAAAATTATACGGCGGCGTACACGCACAACTGGAGCTTTGAAGAGGGAGAGCACCAGCGCAGCGTGTATGTGCCTCGCTGGGATGTGCTTGAAGATAAAGAGGCACGCCGTCATGACTTTGATTCGTTTAAAGAGATGCTGGATTTCATTCCAAAGGGTGGGGCAAGCGGACCTTCCAGAGTGCTGGATTATGTTCAATATCGAATCGGAACAGATGACGTAATCAAGAAAATGTTATATCTGGCCGCTTATGATATGGATGCGGACTGGATTGCAGAGGTTATAGCCTTGAAGGATCGGTTAAGTCCTGAATTACGTGGCGAGCTGTTATCCCAGTTTGTGCAGGAACCTGATAATGAGGTGCAGCGGCAGTTTGTGTTTGAGAGTTTATCCGACAAGAGCATCAGCAATCGTGAAAGTGCACTGATCAAAGTAAAACGGCTTTCGCTGATTAGCGAGGAGATACAGCAGATGGAAGCACTGTTGAAGCTCAAAACGGGTTCTCTTCGACAGAAGGTTATTCAAGTTCTGCTGCTGCAGCCGGTTGAGAAGTTGAAGGACTCGGTTGAGCGTTTACTCCAGGCGAAGAGTGAACTGCAGCGTTTGGGAGCACTTGAGCTGTTAACGGAGATTCAAGGGGATGAAGCACGAGCAGAGCAATTGGAGCAGCTCAAGCCTTTGGCGGAGCAGTTGGATAAGCCTACAGCCAAGGAGCAAAAGCTGCTGGATAAACTGCTTGAAGAAGGCAGCCGCTACACGTCTTCCAATGGATATGGTTTATTTGATCCGAATCGACGTGAACTGCTGCTGGATGAAGAGCGTGACCACAGTGGCAGTGGCCCGAAGGATATCTTTCGGCTATCGCTGGATAAGATCCAAAGTATTCTGGAAGGCTTGAATGCACTGGTTCATGAACACAGGGATCATGAGTATGTTGTGGAGTATTATGCGGGGTACAGAGATACACTGCTTGTCGGAGCCAGTCTGCGCTCAATGGTTCCTTATGCAGAACGATCCAAAATAAAAGAACTGGACCAATTTCCGCTGCCTGAAGTGTGGAAGCAGTATTTTGAGCAGAGTGGGCTCACGAATATGGAGCTGCTGCAGTTGTATGTAGAATTACAGCTAGGCAAGCTGAATAGCAAACTGAATGAACATTACTCCTTCTACGTCAACCAGTATGAGTATGAGGAATTAAGGAAGATTTCGCTGCTGGAGGGTTGGCGCAAAACATTTGCAGAGCAGATTTACCCAATCAACGAGATGATCAAGCTGCATGAAATGATGGAAGCTCTTCCGTATAAGCTTCAGGTTCAAGCTCTGATCTCGGCGGCGTTTCTGGATTGTGATTCAAGCGAGATTTTTGAGGCTTCTGAGAGAGCGTGGGCTTCAATTATCTCTAGCATGCCAGCTGAGCAGTTGGCGAAGGAAACGGGTATGCTGCACATTCTGACAGGTCCGTGGAATTATATTGTGAAGAACAACGTATACGACAATGACAGTTTCAAACGTTTTTTCCAGACAGCCTATCAATTCTCACATCTTGTGGAGCCTTACCATCCATTATCACTGCTGTCACTGGACGATTTCCTGCGTGCATATCAGTTAGAGCTGATTGATGATCAGGAAATATATCGGCAGCTGCTGATGGGACATCATCGTTTTGTCTTCATCCGTGACATGACATCGGCTCGTACAGAGCGTATTCAAGATGATCCGAAGCTGATGCATCTGCGGGATACTGCCGTGAATCGCATTCTGGAGATTGAGCTGACGCGGGGAGAATTGTCCACCGAAGTAAGCGGGCTTGCGATGAAGCTGGAACGAATCGAGGGCATGGAGCATTGGGTACATCTGGTTTCTGCGATGGATCAGGATACTTTTGTGCGTGGTTATATCTATAGCTATGGGGACAATACGACTCGTAAAGAAACGTTCAGTTACCTGATTAAACATTGTTATCCTCGGGCTGGGGAAGATGAGCTGCTGCTGGGCGAATTGATCCGGAAGTACCCGTTTAACGAGAAAAAGCTGCTGGAGGCAGCGATGTATGCGCCTCAATGGATGGAGCTGGTAGCGAGACATCTCGGCTGGGAAGGGCTTCGTAGTGCTGCATGGTATTTCCATGCGCATATTAACGAACAGTTTACCGCGGAAAAGGAAACCATTGTGGCACATTACTCGCCAATCCCTGCACAAGATTTTAATGATGGAGCCTTTGATATTGCCTGGTTTGAAGAAGCCTATGCAGCAGTGGGGGAAGAACGTTTCAATCTGCTGTACGATTGTGCCAAGTACATCTCCGGCGGGGCTAATCATCGCAGATCACAATTGTTCGCTGATGCTGCGCTGGGCAAGCTGGACCTGAAGGAAATGCGCGATTCCGTTGCAGACAAGCGCAACAAGGATCATTTATTGACCTATAGCTTGATTCCACTAGCTGAAGATCGGGATCAGGATTTACGTGAGCGGTACGACTTTATTCAGAAATTCCTGATGCAGAGCAAGCAGTTCGGGGCGCAGCGCCGTGCGAGCGAAGGGCTGGCGTCCCAGATTGCACTTGGCAATCTTGCACGTAATGCAGGTTATGCCGATGTGACACGCCTTATGTGGGATATGGAGGCTCGCAAGCTGGATGAGATGAAATCTTATTTCGAACCTCATGCACTTGATGAAGATACGACGGCACATCTCGTTATTGATGATGAGGGCCAGTCGGATCTGGTTATTGTCAGCAAATGCAAAACGCTGAAATCTGTGCCGGCACGATTCAAAAAAGATGGTTACATTGCAGAACTGAAAGAGTTGAAGTCTGATCTGGCTGATCAATACCGCCGGGCCAAGCAGGAGCTGGAGCGCTCCATGAACGCAGGTACGGCTTTTACCTGTCAGGAGATTGCCAATCTGATGAACAATCCAGTGATCCAGCCGCTGATAAAAACATTGATCTTCCAATCGGGCGCGCAGCTTGGAAGATTTGACGCGCAGACTAATGGATTGATTGCTCCAGGGACAGAGGAAGTCGCTTATACTCTGAAGAAAGGGGATCAGCTGTTGATTGCCCATCCACTGCATTTGTATCAGAGCGGCAACTGGAGCGAGTTCCAGAGAGAACTGTTCGATCGTCAGGAGCGTCAGCCGTTCAAGCAGGTTTTCCGTGAACTCTATTTGCCGAACGAGGATGAGCTTGCACAAGGAACGGTATCCCGCAGGTATGCCGGTTATCAGATTCAGCCGAACAAAACGGCCAGCTTGCTGAAAAGCCGTCAGTGGACCGTAAGTTATGAAGAGGGATTGCAAAAGGTAAGTTATGAGTATAACTTGATTGCTAATCTCTATGCGATGGCGGACTGGTTCTCTCCGGCTGATACAGAAGCCCCTACACTGGAAACGGTGCAATTCTATGATCGCCGCACGTATAAACCTGTGGAATTAAAGGATGTTCCGCCCGTATTCTTCTCCGAGGTTATGCGTGATGTTGATCTGGTCGTCAGCATTGCTCATGTAGGCGGTGTTGATCCAGAGGCAAGCCTTACAACGATCGAGATGCGTCATGTCATTGTGAACGAATCCTTGCGTCTGCTCAAAATCAACAATGTGCGTCTGGATGGCAATTATGCACGTATCGACGGTAATCTGGGCGAATATGCTGTTCATTTGGGAAGCGGCAATGTCTTCAAGCAGGCATCAGGTGCATTGCACATTGTGCCAGTGCACAGCCAGCATCGCGGACGAATTTTCCTGCCGTTTTTGGATGAAGATCCAAGAACAGCCGAGATTTTGTCCAAGATCGTTCTGTTATCAGAGGATCAAAAAATTAAAGATCCGCAGATTCTTGCTCAGCTGCAGCACTAATTATACACATGTAGTAAGGAAAGGCCGTCTCGAATGAGGCGGTTTTTCTGGTTAAGGACGGCAGGTGTGATGAGCAAGATCGGATCAGTTGATACGTGATGTTATGACAATGCTGGTGAATTGCAGATGCCCTATACATACTGGATATGGTAAAATGTACAAAGGTCCAAGGATGTAAAATGATTGCATCATGAAGTCGATCATGAATATGACCGGGAGTTTGTGCCTAACTACATGTGACTTGATAAAGGAGAGTGAATTACATCATGTTAATGGTACCCTATCGGGAGCAGGATCACGCCAAATTGGTAGCAATCTGGGAGCGTGCTGTTCGAGCTACACATACATTTCTGGAGGAGCATCACATTCTATTTTATAAACAAATGGTGAGTGAGGTTTTGGAGCAAGAGCAAGTTGAAGTCTGGGAAGTGCTGGATGCTGAGCAGGAGCCAATGGGGTTCATTGGTCTGGATAACAGCTTCATTGAAATGTTGTTTGTAGATGAGCATTTTCAGGGACAAGGCGTAGGTAAATTTCTAGTCTTTCAAACGATGAAGATGAAAGGCACCGAGCTTAGAGTAGATGTCAATGAGCAGAATGAAGGAGCCGCCCGCTTCTATGCGAAGATGGGATTCGTGCAGATCGGTCGGTCGGAGCTGGATGGTTCCGGTAATCCGTTTCCGCTGCTGCATCTCGAAATGAAGCGGACAGGTGGCTAGATGCTTGATTTTCATAATGTTCCGGTGAAGAGATTCATTCCGTTATCCTGCTGGTGACAGGCTAAAAACCCCCGGCGGTGGCTCCTGAAATAGGAGACACTTCCGGGGGTTTTGGTTTGGCTTACCTGTCAGATGCGGTCATTGGACCAGGCGAGAGGGAGGGTATTTTTTCAAAATCAATGTGTCTCATCGTCCAGAAACGGTTTGTTCACTGCATAATACATAAAGCCCATCAGCAGCACGCCGCCCACCAGATTGCCCAAAGTCACTGGCACCAGGTTGTGAATTACACCGCCAAACGAGATGGTTCCCGGGTGATTCAACACAAGCGCAATTGCAAACGTACACATATTCGCGATGCTGTGCTCATAGCCGGAGATGAAAAAGCAAAAAACAAAGAGCATCATGGCAAACATTTTGGCACCGTTTTCCTTCATGAACATCGGAACGAAAAAGGCCAGGCATACCAGCCAGTTACAGAGAATGCCGCGGAAAAAGAGCTGCATCGCTGGCGCTTCCATCTTGTGCTCAACCACACTCAGCAAGAAACCGTTAACCTGTGCCGAATCAAACAGTCCCGTCAGATAGATCAGCAGGGCAAACACGGCCGCACCCATCAAATTTCCGCTATAGCTCGCAATCCACAGTTTAACGACTTCGAACCAGCGCAGCTTTTTGCGCAGTGCCGCATAGGTGTAATAGAAGGTGTTGCCTGTGAACAGGTCGCCGCCGCCGTAAGCAATCAGGATAATTGCTGCACCGAAGGTGATCGCTGCCATAGGGTATGTAAACGGGGAATTCTCCATATAGAAGAAATTTCCCGTCTTGAACGCGACAATCACGCCGAAGCCGATAAACATGCTGGCCAGCATGGAGCGCGCCAAATATCGAAGCAGGCTTTGTTTATAGATTTTGTGTTTCTTCAGAGCAAGCTGCTCCACACCGCGTAAACCTTCCGTTTCCATCATTCGCCTCCTGTATGTAATAAATCATCTAGGGCTGTCCTGAAATGCGCTTCCTTCAGCGTTTTCGCCCTAAGTTTTCTATATTATACCTGTAATTTACTTCAATAGTTCACCGAAATAAAAGAATTTGAAGTTTAGGATTGCGGTTTGGGCGCCTCTACGGGAAAAGGAAACATGCAGCTGCGCCAGATTTCAGCCAGTTGCTCTTCTGTTCGCTCATGCGGAACATGTTCTTCGGCATACGATCGCTCCAGCTTTTCACGCATAAAAGCCGCTGCATGGGGATTGGGGCAAGCGTGAAATTTTTGGATGAATTCGCTATTTACATCGATTTCTCTCATTTTGCTTAGTGCACTATTCAATAACGGACTGCCCGCGTACAACAATGAGGCGGTCTCTTCGCATTCGAATTTGAGGAAAAGAAGGGCCTTCTGAATGGCATGAATCTCGCCTTGAGTGAGGTATACGGCTTGAGTAACCTCCGTCGCCTCTTCTGCCGAGTGTCCTTTAATCGGTTCTGATGAAAGCTGTTTATCGTTGGATTTCATTGTTTCTCACGTCCCGATAAAGATTGAAGTTCCCTTTTGGCGCTGCACCGAACTCTGGATGTGATTGGAGAGATTCCAGCGCATGTACAGCTTGGGGAAGCTGTTTATTTGCTTTTATCACAGCGAAGGCAGCGCTTTGGAGCAAAATATATGCGTCCGATTCAATGACATTCCGAGCCAGCTCAATTTCAGCCTCGGTAACGGGCAGCAGGGCTAACGTCATTAAAGCATAGATCTGCACATCCTCGTCTTCCTCCACATTGCGTACCAACTGTCCTGCTGCTTCGCGAATCGTATTTAGAAGCGGTGAAGCTCCCGCCATACCAAGAGCACGCCAGGCTTCAATACGAACTAAATCCTCCTCCTCTGTGCACATGCCAAGAGAAAGCACTCGCCGGGTTAATTCAGGATCATGCAATTCAATGATCTGACGGAGCGCTTCCTGTTTTTCGTGAGAAGAGGCTGAGTCGAAATCAAGAGCATCTAATGGGTTATTTAATTCTTCGGTAGACATGTATATCATTCACCCCCTGAATAAGTTCAAGATTGAGGCGGGAGCTGAATTGGGCGTGCTTGAAGCGCTTCTTCCACAATCTGCTCCGCAGTTAACTCGCGTTCATCCCAGAAAATCAGATTACTGATCTCTGCATAGGGCAACGCCTGCTGCAATTCGGTTAACATGTCGTCCAGTTCTTGCTCGGTTCCTTCCGCATTCAACATTTTACGAACTAACATAACGAGATGTTCATGGTTAGACATGGTCTTACCTCCTTAATAATTAACTCAATAAATAGAAAAGCGACAGTCGCTTAATCGGACATTGGCTGATTCCAGGGATCGTATTTTACAAAAATGGGCAGTATTTTCGGCCCGAGGGTAAGATGCAAAACATCTCTCTTCTGTGCCGCGAAAGAGATGATATAGTCTCCAAAGTGTGGCTCATATTCAAAGTGTTCAAATGTGACCGTTTGGCCCGGATATTTTGCAGCTACGTACAATGTTGCGACTCCTCTGGCCAGCAGTTCCTTCACCACAGGGATCTGAGCAGCAAGCATGACTGCGATCAGTATAGCGATGATATGCTTCATATAACGTTGAAGAAAATGAGTCAAAAGCAAATCCCCCCAACCGATGACGATGTCTATGCATAGTCTATCATTGTTAGGGGGAAAGATCATGGTCACAAGGTCGCTTTTTAATCGATCTGTATAGCAATATTGCCGAACTGCTCACCTTTCTCCATACGTTCGAATGCTTGTACGGTATGTTCAAGTGAATAGATGCTGTCTACTACGGGATGAATCTGATGTTTCTCTACCAAGTCCAGCATCTGCACAAACTCTTCGCGGCTGCCCATGGAGGTGCCAATCAGACTGATCTGTGGAAAAAAGATCGAACGAATCGGTAGATGCAGGTCATCGCCCGAGCTTGCGCCAAACATTACAATTCGTCCGCCCGGTCTGATGATCTGCTCGTATTTGGGAAACATCGCTTGTCCGATACTGTCCAGGATGATGTCTACAGGATTGTCCCTGTTCAACATATTTCCCCAGTCTCCATGACTATCCAAAGCTTGAACCGCACCGAGACGTAACGCCTCAGCTCGTTTAACTTCACTTCTGGAGCTTACGGTTACCTTCGCTCCTGCAGCTGCTGCCATGAGCAAGGCATACGTAGCGACACCTCCTCCAATGCCGGGAATAAAGAGATGTTCGCCAGCCTGAAGTCCGCCACGAGTGAACAACGCCCGATAAGCTGTCAGCGCAGCAAGAGATAAGACCCCGGCTTCGTTCCAGGAGAGGTGGGCAGGCTTGGGGAGCACATTGCTGGCAGGCAGCGCAATATATTGTGCGAGCGTTCCGTCGGATGGACCACCGACAATCCCCGGAACAACAGGCACGTCTGCGGTATGCTGCCAGTCGAGAGTCGGATGAATGATTACCGGATCATCTACAGCGATATGCTGCACACCGTCGCCGACCTCGACCACAATACCTGCTCCGTCTGATCCAGGAATAAGTGGAGTGTCTTGGGGCATTCGGTCTGACATAATGAAGAGATCGCGGTGATTGAGTCCGGCAGAGCGCAGCTGCACCACGACATGTCCGGGTTCTGCTTTCGGGACTGCACAGGTTGAATAGCGAAGACCTTTCAGACCGGCTTGTTCAGAATGTATTATGGCCTTCATTGTTTCTATAGCTTTCATGAGGTTACCTCCTAAATGATATAGATAAGCTGCTTATTTACACATCATCGCAGTGTTTGTGTAAAGATAAAGCCTATTACCGAGTCATTGTACAGGCAGGCTGAAAACACGTAAAATAAACAAAAATGAAGGTCAGTATCAATAATAATCATAGTGAAAAATAAGTGGAAAATAGAAGTGGAAAATAGAAGAGCGTTGGCATGATGTACAAGCTTTCAAGTTGGCAGAATGCTCTTATGCTCTCATATAACGATAAGCAGGTGAAGATTTTGGATGCTGGTGATTTGAAAATATTCCAGGCGGTTGCCCGCGAAGGCAGTATCAGCAAAGCCGCGGTTGCCCTTAATTATGTGCAGTCCAACGTAACAACACGGATCAGACAACTGGAAGCACAGCTGCAAGTGCCGCTGTTTCATCGTTCGAATCGCGGAATGCTGCTTACCCCGGCAGGAGAGAACCTGCTTGGTTATGCAGATCGAATATTGCAATTACTAGACGAAGCCGAGGAGGCCGCACAGCAAGGAGGTCCGCCGACGGGAAATCTTCGTTTAGGCTCGATTGAGACTGCCGTCTCCCGATTCCTGACGCCGCTCTTGGCGGAGTATTGCTCCTGTTATCCCAAGGTACAGTATTCTCTTGTCACAGGAGGCACACATGAGCTGAACCAGAAGGTTATGAAGCATGAGCTTCACGGAGCTTTGGTGTATGGTCCAATAGACCATTCGGAGCTGCAATATATCAAAATGTATGACGATGAACTGGTGCTGATTGCCCGATCAGATGAACAAGATATGTCCATATTGCTTCACAGACCGATGCTATTTTTTGAAATTGGCTGCAGCCACCGGGATCAAGCCGAGAGTTTTCTGAGAACCCAGGGCATTCGTACATTAAACGTCATAGAGTACGGGACATTGGACACGATTATTCATGGCGTTGCTACCGGGCTCGGCGTATCCCTGCTGCCACGTTCTTCGGTTGCTCAGGCCGCGTCCAGAGGTGAGATCGTCATACTGCCTGTACCTGAACCGTATTCTCGTTTGGAAGTAGGATTTATATACTCTCGTGGTGAACATATATCTAGTGCGCTGCATGCGCTGGTCGAGATTATGGCTGAACCGGAACAGTAAAGGAGAGATGCATTGTGCAGGATAAAAATAGTGTAGTAACGCTGGCTGATGCTTTCAATCAAGCCGTGTATATTATAGGCGGGCATGGAAGCCGCAAAGTGAAAGTACTGCAGGAGGCTCTGGAGCTGGTCGATGGAGAAACGTTCAGTGACCATTATGGCAATGGTTCGATTATAGATGAGTTCCAGCAGGAGATGGCGGAGGTGCTGGGTAAGGAAGCTGCCGTGTTTTTCCCAAGCGGTACGATGGCACAGCAGATTGCACTTCGCATCTGGTGTGACCGGGCTGATGTTAAACGGGTGGCTTATCATCCGCTGGCTCATCTGGAGATCCATGAGGAGGACGGGCTGAAGGAGCTGCATCAGATCGAAAGCATTCTGCTCGGAGAAGCAGATCGGTTGATTACACTCGAAGATGTGAAGGGCATGAAAGAGGAGATAGCCTGTCTACTGCTTGAGCTGCCGCAGCGAGAGATTGGCGGGCAGCTGCCAGCATACGAGGAGCTGGAGGCAATCTCGGCGTATTGCCGTGAACGCGGCATCAAGCTGCATCTGGACGGGGCACGTCTGTTTGAGATCACGCCTTATTATGAGAAAACACCAGCGGAGATTTGTCGTTTGTTCGATAGTGTATACATCTCTTTTTATAAAGGTATTGGCGGTATTGCGGGGGCAATTCTTGCCGGAGATTCAGACATGATGCAGGAATCCAGGGTGTGGAAACGGCGGCATGGCGGTGATCTGATCGGGCTGTACCCGTACATACTCAGCTCCCGGTATTATTATCATGAGCGTGTTGGCAAAATGGGACATTACTATGAGCAGGCCAAAGAGCTGGCGTCACTGTTTAATGCATGTCACGGGATTAAAACGGTTCCTGAACAGCCAGTGTCCAACATGTTCCACGTTCATTTTGCGCTTGCAGCTTCCGAAGTTGAACCGCTGCTTGTGCAGATGGCGCAGCAGTTTGATATAGCAATTACATCGTATCTGAACAAAACCGGAGGTAACAGCTGCTCCTTCGAAATGTCGACAGGGGATCGATACGATACGGTGCCGCAGGATAAGCTGCGCGACGCGCTCGCTTGGCTTGATGGGCAGTTGCAGAAGCAGCTTTCATAGCAGATGCATGATTTCGCGTCTTACTAGGGTGAGATGCCAGGCACAACTGCGTGTATCGTTCACTGCTCCTGAATATATTTGCGATAGAGCGCAGGTGTAATTTCCTCGAACTTTTTGAAAATTTTGATAAAATACCCCGACTCATTAAATCCCAGCTCATCGCTGATCTGTGAAACGGGCATATCTGTGACCTCTAGCAGCTGCTTGGCCCACTTGATTTTGAGCTTGGCGAGATAGGTGGTGAAGTTTTCACCCGTTTCCTTCGCAAATAACCGGCTGAAGTAGCTTGGACTCAGGTGGCACAGTTCGGCTGCTTGTTTCAGAGACACTTGTTCACTTTTATGTGCGTGAATGTACTCAAAAGCAGGCTGCAACACCGGATTCACACTGTCCGTATCATTGGGGCTGTTTTTGAGATAAGCATCAGCGATGGCGTTGGTCATTTCTTTTTTGATGGATTCAATGTTGCGAATGGAATAACCGGGCAGAATCGTGGATAGATTCACGGACTCTTGATTGCCTGAAGCCTTCTCAAACATCTCCACCAGCAGGTTTTTGTTCAGCGCCTCCTCCACAATATAGTTGCAGAGCAGGGACAGCATGTTCGAAATCTTCACAATCTCCTCGTACGTCATGACGGGCAGCTGGTCATAATCTGCCTGTAAATGCTTCATTTTGGCATCGTGCATGGATACATTTTTGGATCTCACGATCTGCTCCAGATCGGTTCCCTTCTCCGGGTCAGCGAGCTTGACTTGTCCAGCCATGACTGCACCGATATATTTCCCGTCAATGGTAATCGGAATCGCAATGTCGATAATATTGAAATGACAGAGATAAATATAGGGTTCATTGAGCCGAACAGCCTCTAGTCCGCCGCGCGAATCACATTTTTGACAATAGGGAAGAAGCTCAGGGTCCTTGCGAACGTTCTGGCAGAAGGCCTGGCAGCTGCTGTGGCTGGTTACGGGAATGCCTTTGTAATCCACGGTTAGTATAGCGAGTTTGGTTACTGTGGCAAGTGAATCCTGAAGGCGTTTCCATTTGTCCAGATCCAGTATTTTATTGATGTGCAGATATTCTTTAATCATATGAAAAACCTCCGTAGTTAATCATTTTCATGGATCGGAGAGTCGTTAAAAAGTTAAAAGTTGTACATATTAAGACATGAACATAGCGGGTAATGGAACATGGGAGGTCAAAATTGAACCATCTCATGACAATAACATACCATGATTGCGCGAAAAAGCAAAAAATTACGATTGCAAATTATAATAATTTGTTATCAAAGTCCACTGCAAACCTCCTGCGTCTGCGTTATATTTAGGTCAATTGAAACAGTTAAAATTTGATGTAACACGGAGCAAGACACCTTGATGTCTGAATTTCATGTAATGCAGGACAAGCGCTGCGGCGAAAAATGATTCTGTATAAGTTGAACTATTCATTTGCACGTGAACGGAGGGGACAGAAAAAACCTGAAAAAGCGGAGCGGTCGCCTTTATCACCGGATTTTCCCCTTTGGAATAGGGAATCCAAAAAATCTGGGGATAACAGCGATTGGAAGGTTATTCTGTCATCGGAGTGGATTGTGTAAAATCTTTAGTTCAACTTATATAGCGATTTTTACTTTTAGGAGGCGTACCATATTATGAGAAAAGCATTTATCAGTCCAACGAAATATGTGCAAGGCGAAGACGAATTGTTGAACCTGGGATACTTCGTAAAATCATTTGGTGATTCTGCTTTATTGATTGCACACCCGGATGATGTACAGCGTGTCAAAGCCAAGCTGGATGCAACAGCAGCCAAATTCAATATCACTTTTGTTGAAAGCGGTTTTAGAGGCGAATGCTCACGCGAGGAAGTGGCTCGTTTGCAAGAGATTGCCAAAGAAAAGGGCTGCACTTGCACGATTGGTCTTGGTGGTGGTAAAGCGATTGATGCAGCGAAATGTGTGGCTGAGGGCGAAGCGTTGATCATCTGTCCAACCATTGCAGCAACGGATGCACCTACAAGTCACTCGGCTGTATTGTACACACCAGAAGGCTCTTTCGATGACTATGCATACTTCAAACAAAGCCCAAGCGTTGTGCTTGTGGATACCACCGTTATTGCTAATGCACCAACACGTTTCCTCGTGTCCGGTATGGGAGATGCTTTGTCCACTTATTTTGAAGCAAGAGCAACATCCAAATCCTATTCCCGTGTCAATGCAAGTCTGCCGATGGGTTCCCGTGAAGGATACACTCCTTCTGCTGTTGGAACAAACGCAGCTCTTGCGCTTGCCAAATTGTGTTACGAAATGCTGCTTACCGACGGGGCTAAAGCGAAGGTAGCTTGTGACAGCAACGTTGTAACTCAAGCGCTGGAGAACATTGTGGAAACCAACATTCTGTTGTCTGGTCTTGGATTTGAAAGCGGCGGTTTGGCCGCGGCACACGCGATTCACAACGGTCTGACCGTGCTTGAAGGAACACACCATTATTTCCATGGTGAAAAAGTTTCTTTCGGAACGATTGCACAGCTCGTTCTTGAAAATGCTCCAACCGAAGAGCTGCATCAGGTGATGGACTTCTGTCTCTCCGTAGGATTGCCAGTAAGTCTGGCAGATATCGGTGTAGAGACGATTACGCAGGAAGAATTGCTGAAAGTGGCTGAGATTGCGTGTATTCCAGAGGAATCCATCCATGCGATGCCATTCCCGATCACAGTACCTGAAGTTGCAGCTGCCATTGCAGCGGCTGACCGAATCGGACGGGAGTACAAAGCAGCTCGCCAGGAGGCAAAATAAATGAAAAAAATCATTAACCAGGCTGAACATGTTGTTATGGAAATGTGCAACGGGATTGCGCTTGCGCACCCGGAGCTGGAATTTCTGAAAAAATATAAAGTCATCAAACGCAGAGAGATTCAGGCTGACAAAGTCAGCCTGATCAGCGGCGGCGGTAGCGGTCACGAGCCGGCACACGCTGGTTATGTAGGTAAAGGCATGCTGGATGCAGCGGTATGCGGAGACGTATTTGCATCTCCTTCCCAGATTCAGGTGTATCAAGCGATCAAAGCAACGGCGAGCAACAAGGGCACGCTGCTCATTATCAAAAACTACAGCGGCGATATGATGAACTTCAAAAACGCAGCACATCTGGCTGAGGAAGATGGCATCAATGTGCAGTATGTACGTGTTGAGGATGACATTGCTGTGCAGGACAGCTTGTATACGGTAGGCCGTCGCGGTGTAGCGGGAACGGTACTGGTCCATAAAATTGCCGGAGCAGCAGCAGAGGAAGGCCGCAGTCTGGAAGAAGTGAAGGCCGTTGCGGAGAAAGCTGCACAGAACGTGCGCAGCATCGGCTTTGGATTCACCTCTTGTACGGTCCCTGCGAAAGGTACACCAACCTTCGAAATTGCAGAGGATGAGATGGAGTATGGGGTAGGTATTCATGGTGAGCCCGGTATTCGCCGTGAAAAAATTGCTACCGCAGATGAACTTGCTGAACGTATGGTTTCTGCACTGCTTCAGGACATGAAGCTGGATCAGGATGCTTCAGCCGAAATTGCTGTGCTTGTAAACGGCTTTGGCGCTACACCGTTGCAGGAGCTGTACCTGCTCAACAACTCGGTTCAACGTGAGCTTGCAGGCCATACAGGTCTTACCGTTGCAACAACATTTGTAGGCAACTATATGACCAGCATTGATATGGCGGGTGCGTCGGTGACTATCCTGAAGCTGGATGATGAATTGAAAACGCTGCTGTTCAAGGAAAGTGACACGCCTGCATTCAAAGTATCCGGCCCTCCTGTGGCACAACCAGCCTACTCCGAAGCTTTGGAAGCGGTTGTGACCGAGGATGCACCTGTATCCTATGAGGTACAGACAGATGCGTCAGCAGCAGTGATTCACAACAATCAGTTCTCGCTCGACAATGTCGTTTATCTGATTGATAAGATGGGCGAAATCATCATCAAAAACGAAGTACCGTTCTGCGAACTGGATTCCCATGCGGGAGACGGCGACTTCGGGATGAGTGTAGCCAAGGGCTTCCGTCAATTGAAGCGTGAGTGGAACCACATCATTAACGAGGAGAAAAGGGATATCCGTTCATTCCTGGATGCATGCTCTCTGGTTATTATGGAGTATTGTGGCGGTGCATCTGGTCCGATCTGGGGCTCGGCATTCCGTGCAGCAGGCAAATCGGTGGGTGAGAAGCAGCATTTGAATGTATCCGAGTTCGCTGAGATGATGCAGGCAGCGGTTCAAGGTATCCAGGCAACAGGTGAGCGCTCCTTCGGACGCGGTGCGGTTGTCGGCGACAAAACGCTGATTGATGCACTTGCACCATGTGCAGATGCCTGGACGCAAAGTGCGGAAACTGGAGATGACTTCAAATCTGCATTTGCCAAAGGTGCAGCCGCAGCGGTTGAAGGTGCGAAGAAAACCGAAGATATCGTAGCCCGTATGGGACGCGCAGGTACGGTTGGTGATCGCAGTCTGGGGTACCCGGATGCTGGAGCATATGCGCTGGGTGTTATTTTCACGGAACTGTCCGAATCTTTGAAATAGGTTACTTGGTTTGATGTAAAAAAGATATGGCGCTGCTGGTCGATTACACTTAACAACTCCGATGGCGACTATGTTGGGTGTGGTAGACACACGGGAACGGCACAGCCAGAAAACCTTTCGATCGCCATTATCCCCGGATTATTCTGATTGATTCCCTGAAGGGAACAATCCGGTGATAAATGCGAAGCCTATGCTTTCGATGTAGCTTTCTTTCAGAAAGCTTTTAGCTCCGCTTCTCCAGGTCCTTTCTGTCTGCTTCGTTCTTGGTGTCTACAGGCGAGCATTCGTCTGCCGTCTCCGTTCCGGTGTAATCATCTGGTTTCGCATATCCAACGTTTGTACATCAAACGTTGGATGAATATAGACCGCTCTGTAGGCTTGGCTTACAGAACGGTCTTTTTATGTTGAGTGGAACGTGGCTGTGCAGCGCTTATTTATATAAAGGCAGTAATTTACTGTTTATGAGTATGCCGGAACGGATTCCTCAGCCAGAGAAGCTATTGATTGTCATTTATATAATGATCATCATTTTTACATATAAGCGGCAATATTGGCGTTAGCTATGGGAAATAGTGTAATCTGAACATAGAACTACTCACTTGAACGAGAAGGGAACGAATCACTCTAATGACTCAGAAACTTTATTATGACTCTGCGTATACACGCGAGTGGCATACACATATTACCCATCGTGTGACAAAGGAAGATGGAGTCTACGTCACGCTGGCCGAAACAGCGTTTTACCCGCATGGAGGTGGTCAGCCTTGTGATCTGGGGCAGATCGGGGGCATCGCTGTGCTGGACGTTAATCTGGAAGAGGGAGACGTGTGGCATAAGCTGGAGCGTTCTCCAGAGCAGGATGAAGTGCAGTGCGAGCTGGACTGGGATCGCCGGTTCGATCATATGCAGCAGCATACGGGTCAGCATTTGTTATCAGCAGTTACATTGAAGCTGACGGACGCGATGACACTCAGCTTTCACTTGGGCACAGACTATGACACCATTGATGTCGCTGCAGAGGTGCTGAGCCCGGAACAGTTGGATGCTGTGGAGCAGGAGGTGAATCGGCAGGTTGTCCGCAATGCCCCGATTCATACGTCTTGGGTTACTGCCGAAGAAGCGGCGCGTTTGCCGTTGGTGAAGCAGCCTACGGTGACGGAACACATTCGCATCGTGGAGATTGAGGGTGTAGAGTACAACGCCTGCGGCGGCACACATGTAGCGGCAACGGGCGAGATTGGTCTGATTAAGCTGCTCAAAACCGAGAAGGTGAAGGGCGGCACCCGCATTTATTTTAAATGTGGCACAAGGGCCTTGAATGAATTCACGGAAGCACAGCAGGTGCTGAATAATATTACGGCCCAATTAAAGACAAATAGGGACGAGCTGCTGGAGCGGATTGCCAAAATGGAGCAGGACCAGAAGCTGCTGCAAAGCGAGCTGAATGCGGTAAAAGCAACCAATGACACCTACTACGCACAAGAGCTGCTCGCTGCACGGGAGGGGCTGGTCATCGCCAAGGTATTTGAGGATAAATCCCTCAAGGACATGCAGAGTCTTGCAGCCAAGCTGACCGAAGAGCATGAAGGTTTGGTGCTGTTTGCCAGCATCTCGGAAGCAAAGGTAGTTCTGGCACAGAACGGGCAGCCTGCGGAGTGGGCGTGCGGACCTTTTTTCAAAGGCAATCTTGGAGCGTATCAGGGCAAAGGCGGAGGCAGTGAGAAAATGGCTCAGGCGGGCTTTGCCAGCAGTGAGGATGCACTAGCATTTTATGAGTTTACGAAGGAACAATTGGGACATCATTCGTAAGTCATGGAGGAGGCTGAAGCATGACAGAGCGTATTCCGTGTATACGGGAAGGCTGCGAGCATATGATTTTACCAGCCACGGCAGCCAAAACAGGCGGGTACTGCATGCCCTGCAAGCAGGAGATGGAGCGTGAAGCTCACCAGCGTTATATTGAAGCGAATCGGCGTGATGTGAATCTGTATGAAGGTATTACGGATGCGGCAGACGTGTTGAAAATCATGCATGCACCGCGAACCTATGATCCGCTTATTCGATATATACCTTATAAATACTCGATGGAACAGGTATACCTGTCTCTATCCACAGAACAGCAGCTGGAGATGAAGCGTTATGCTATGGAACTGATCCGCTCGGAGGATGAGGACGCGGGCAAGGATATCCTGCTATATCTGGTGTGTTACCACGACCTGCCCCTTACAGCGGAGATTCCAGAGCTGTTGGAGCGGGAGATTGTTTATCCAGCGGTTTTGTTTAAAAGCGCCTCTAACGAGACGCGAGATCATCTGATTCAGCAGGTGGACAACGATGAGGAGAATCGCAATCATATCCTCATGATGCTGGCCTACATTGGGGACGAAGCTGTTGTACAGCAGTTCTGGCAGTGGAAGCAGTCTGTACCGGATTGGGCCAGTGAGCTTTATGTGGCGCCTGACCGATACACCCTGCAGGCGGGCTGGGAGTTAACCGGAGATGGTCAACGCAGAGAATTGTTTATCACCCCGAGTTATTCATTGTATGAAGCAGGAAACAGTGATGCAGAGGGAAGCGAGAGCGAAAACCTTGATGGTGTTCCGATTTCTTTGCTTGTGCCAAGCTCCAATCATTGTCCATGGTGTGGTAGTTCATTGATCAGCTTAATGAATTTGCATGTGCAACATCCTGCGCTCCAGTCAGTGGATTGGAGGTTCCCGCAACTGGATGTGCAGACCTGCTTGGTATGCAGCAGCTACAGCGTGATGTACATGGAAATGGATGCAGAAGGGAAACCAATCTGGAGTAAGCATAATGTGAAGCCTGATGGATTGGATGAAATCGACGTCGAAGAGATCAAGGCCGATGTTTCGGGACTTGTAAGGAGTACTCTCAATGGTTCGGTGCAGCGGCGTTTGTTCCATATCGCGTCGGAACCGCGCCAGCCTTTTCATGGCAGTGAATGGGCAATGGAGCCTTCCCTATCGCAGGTTGGAGGTCATCCGGGTTGGGTGCAGGATGCAGACTATCCTGCATGTCCAGCCTGCTCTGCTACGATGAAAGCGATCGGACAGCTGGACGGTGAGCTGATTCAAGAGAATGGTGAAGGTGTGTATTATATGTTTGGCTGTGAGCCGTGCCAGATGACAGCAGTATCGTATCAGCAGTCATGATGTGATCAGTCCACGATTCAAATCTATTTTCTGGCACCAAACTTCTGTTGTCACAAAACCTGACATCGTTGTAAAATATAATTATTGATTAGCTTCGTAGAGATAGATAAATTACAAAATGTCGGCAGGAGTGGAAACGATGGAAATTAGAGTGGATGATTTGAGCGGGAATCAGGTAAAAGCACTAATCGCGGAGCATTTGTTAGGCATGGCAGCAGATTCGCCGCCTGAGAGTATACATGCTTTGAATCTGGATGGACTCAAGAAGCCCGAGATAACGTTTTGGTGTGCATGGGAAGGCGATGAGCTGCTTGGCTGCGGAGCCATTAAGGAACTGAACGCTGAGCATGGTGAACTGAAATCGATGCGTACGGCTTCCGCTCATTTACGCAAAGGAGTAGCCCGGCACATTTTGAAGCACATCATTGAAGAGGCAACATCTCGCGGATATCAGCGCATCAGTCTGGAAACGGGTTCGATGGATTCTTTTATCCCGGCACGCAGGCTGTATGAAGACTTTGGTTTTGAATACTGCGAGCCGTTTGCTGATTATGCTCCAGACCCAAACAGTAAATTTATGACCAAAGTTATTGGATAAATCACAGATTATTCGGTTGGAAACCAGTCTCTCTATTATAGAGGGGGCTGGTTTTATTTCGTTTAAAATGAAACATTTGATACAGTTCATATCGCGCAAAAAGTGGTAAACTGGAATTCGGGATTTGAACGCTGTGACGCATCAAAGAGGGAGAGTGACTGGATGACGTTCACCGCCAATCTGGATGCGTGGCTGATGTATGGCGTGGGATATAGCTTGGCAGCATGGGCAACATACCGATTACTTTGTGCAGTTATGGGGTATAAATCATAGGCATGTCATAGGTTTGGGATGAATTGGCCATACAGAATAGGTGGGCTGATTCATGCGAGATAGGGTATACTGGACTTTATATTGCTCAAAAATAGACAAGGATTACAGACGTTTTTGTACCTCAGGAGGATTTCAATTGGCTCAGACTCAGACGGAAGAATCATTACAAAAAAAATTAAAACCCAGACACATCACATTTATGGCGATGGGCGGTGTCATTGGGACAGGCATTTTTAAAGGCAGTGCTGGCACGATTGGGCTTGCAGGCCCAGGCGTCATTGTGACGTACATTTTTGCCGGACTGCTGCTGCTTGTAGTTATGGCTGCGATGGCCGAGATGGCTACGGTATACAAGAATAGAAATATGAAAGATTTCGTGCAGGAAGCGTTCGGGAGCAGAGTTTCGTTTATTATGGGATGGATGTACTGCTTCCTGTGGTTATCGGTGTGTGTTATTGAGGTCATCGCTGCGGGCAGTTTCCTGCAATATTGGTTTGCTGACGTACCGCTATGGGTACTCAGTCTTGCGTGTGCGGCATTCATTATACTGGTGAATCTGCTCAGCGTTGGTGTGTTCGGGGAATTCGAGTTTTGGCTGGCCGGGATCAAAATTGCGATGATTATTATTTTTATCGTGCTTGGGGCAGGGCTGATCTTTGGTATTATTCCAAGTGACAACACACCTTACCTGCAAAACTATACGCAAGCCGGAGGGTTTTTCCCGAATGGATGGACGTCGATCTTCTCTGCACTGCTTGTCGTCATGTTCTCGTATGGAGGATCGGAGCTGATCGGCCTGACCTTGACGGAAACGGAAAATGCGGAGAAAGTGATGCCCAAGATCGTGGGCAATTTCATGTTCAGAATCATTTTGTTCTTTACGCTGCCGATTCTGATTATCTGCGGGCTTATTCCGTGGAACGAGATCGGCCCAGAGAGCAGTCCGTTTGTACAGGTTCTTGCGTCAACCGGTCTTCCGGGTGCTGCGCATATTATGAACTTTATTCTGGTGACTGCGGTGCTATCCGCAGCGAACTCGGGGATTTACGGAGCATCCCGCATGATGCATTCCATGGCTGTTGGCGGGGAAGCGCCTAAAGCACTTGCAAAAACCAACCGCAACGGCAGCCCGATCAACACCTTGCTGGTGTGCACGGTTGTTCTGCTGGGAGGTTCGATGTTAGGATTGTTTGCCCAAGATCAGCTGTTTAAAGTGCTGCTTGCTGTTCCGGGGTTTGTCGTGATCCTGGTCTGGATCTGCATCGCTGCTTCTCAGCTCAAATTGCGTAATAAGTATCCGGTTCAGCCTACATTCAAGGTATGGGGATTCCCGTATATTACCGGAGTGGTTGTTCTAATACTCAGCGTCATTGCTGTCATGTTTGTGTTTGACGAGGGGAATCGATTCAGCATTAGCATCTGTCTCGCCGTACTTGCACTGCTGACGATCTGGTCCTTGATTCGATTCCGCAAGATGAATAGAAAATCAGCTTAAAGAGGTTCAGTTAAAGAGGTTAAAAAAAAAAAGAAGGTACAGATGATCTCATATTATTGAGATGTCTGTGCCTTTTTTGATAAACATATTCAGCAGTCTTTTAGAGAAAGAGAATACCTGGTTATACTGCTGAATTAAACGAATTTATTTTCCTACATACTTATCCATAAAGCGATCCACTCTTGCAAAATACTCCGTTGGATAATGATTAATGGCATCGATATGTTCCGTATTTGCCGGATACCACACTTCTGCATCAGGATTATCCCTCAAATTCTCATAGATCTTTTCTGAATTGGTATAACTGATCTGTTGATCCCCAGTACCGTGAATGAGCATAACCGGTTTATTCTGCATCTTCTTCACCGCATCCATAGGCGACACAGAATCAAGATCAACATCGAATGCCCAATCAGCCATCCATGTGGAGGTATAACCGAATGGGAATGCAGGTAAACCGGAGAATACAGGCAGGCCCTCTCTTAAAAATAAACCGGCATTACGAAACGGACTATCTGCTACAACAGCTTCGATATCATCGCTTTCACTTGTAGCTAGCAGGGACGTAGCTGCTCCCATAGAGAAGCCAATGACGCCAATGTGCTCACCCACCTGGCCTCTGGTTTTCAAATACTCCACAGCTCCTAGCAGGTCATATTTCTCACGCAGACCGAGTGTGATCATCTCACCATCAGATTTACCTTGTGCACTGAGATCAAATGCCAAAATATTGTATCCTTTCGGGATAAAATGCTCTGCCAATTTCGGAGTGCGTCCTTTGACGAGGCGATTACTTGTATATCCATGCACGACAATAAGCGTTTTGTTACTTGCTTTGCCTGAAGAAAAGCTTGCCGGGAAGAAGGTGCCTCTTATTGTATTATCATTTTTCAAACTCTTGAATTCAACGATCTCATAGGGTATTTTATCCATGTTCAATTCATAGCTGACATTGGTATCTCGTGGATGGTGCAACAGGATGTCTACGACTTTATAAGAAATGAAGAACACAGCAGTTAAGATAAGTACAAGCGCAATTCCCACGCTCCATAACCATTTCTTATGTTTTCTAATACGATCTTTAAATGTCGAATCGAGTTCGATGGATGCGTGTTGTTGACTCATTTTAATTCCTCCATGTTATTTTGCTCTATGTTGTGAGGGGGCAAACAAATAATAGGCATGTCCCTTCAGGTTTTCCCATTCCGGATGATGAACAATATCTTCGCCAAGCGTCAGCGCCACTCCATTTAAGAAGGAGATGTAGCTTCGTGAGATCATTGCAGGCGAGAAGCCTGGGCTGAATTCTCCCATGGACTGCCCTTTTGCATAAACGGCTTCAATGGTGTCTGTCATTATTTTTATAGAATCCAGAACCTTCTGAGTAAGCTCGGGGAACCTGATTCGCTGTCCCAGGACAGACTGAACTAGTCGTAACTCATTGGAATAGGAGTAAATATGGTTGAATTGTTCTTCGACCATATTTTTAATTAATTCCGCGGGTGTTCCGTTTTGTTGGAGTGAAGCAAGTGATTTCTTTTGAATATCTTCAAGTGGTTCCAGGACAGTTGCATGAAACAAAGCTTCTTTACTGGGGAAGTATTGAAATATCGTTCCAGAGGTCACACCGATTTTTTTCGCGATAAGAGCTGTTGTGGTGTTCGAATATCCGTTTTCCGCAAACAAGACGACCGCTTCTTCCAAGATTCGTTTACGTCGCTCAAGCCTTTTCTCTTCATTCACAGTTCTAGCCATTAACATGTTCCTTTCTATTCTCGATTCTATTATTAATTAATTGATCAATTAATTAATAATATATCCGAATTCGTTGATTTTGACAATGAGCAATATAACTTTTTCTAGGGATCAATTAACATTTGGCACATTCGACCGTTATACCTATGAAAGGTGGTGAAGCATGAACGCCAGACAGGTGGCTGAACAGCTGCAGCCTAAACTTAGAGAAATCCAGCATTATCTGATCAGACTTGGCGCTTCGCCATCGGATGCAGAGGATATTTTGCAGGAAACGGTGTACAAAGCTTTTTTATATATCGACTCGATTGAAAAAGGGAAGTTCAGTGCTTGGCTCTATAAAGTCGCCATTAACCGTTATTATGATCTCTGCCGCTGGAAGAAATGGACGATGGTTCCCATTGATAGTATGGAAATACCAGATTCGAAATTGCCTGAGGATGCTATTCTCCAGCAGGAGAAGAAAGAAGAAGTGAGGCTGTGCTCCGTGAACTTGCCCCGTTACATAGACAGCTTCTGATTATGAAATACGAGATGGAGCTCTCGTATCAAGAGATTGCGGACTTACTTGGCATGAGGATGGAGCAAGTCAAAGCATCGTTATATCAGGCCAGACAACAATTTAAGAAAAAGTATGGGAGTGAATGAAAATGAACCAACCGTTTGAACAGGAGTAGAGGGGGATACAATGTCTCGGCGCTTGCGCCGGGATTTTTTAATAGACAGGGAGTAAGAAGATATCCGGGTCGTTAAGGATTCTATAAATAGGACGTTATGGGGGTAATAGGAACTAAAATATTGAGCCGTGAGTCTCTACGAAAATATACTTAATCACTATATAATCGAATCCCATAAGCTGGATGAGTAAAGCTTTATAACATGCCATTTTTCGTATAACAACGAAGTACATATTCAGAACGAGGTATGACATGACAACGATTAAAGTAACCCCTGATCAGCTATTGTCGGTTTCCAAACAGTTTGCGGCAGCCCAAAGTCAGATTGCCCAGATGAATCACATCCTGAAACAGCAGTTGTTCAAGATTGAAAGGCAGTGGAGTGGAAGCACCAAGGAACGGTTCTATGCAGATTTCGTAGCCGCGCAGCGGGTTATGGAGAATTTCATTTCCCTCTCCCTATCGATTGCCAAAACGCTTGAAGGGCATGCTGAAAAATTCAGATTAGCGGATCAGCAGGCTGTTCAGACTTATGATGCGAATTGTATGCCGCCTCCACCTAATGCATGCCAGGCCCCAGTTACTGATACGCGTAACTTCTTTCAAAAATCAGCGGACAGTTTGGCAGAGCTGGGTACTGCTTTTATGCAGGCTGCAGATGATCGCTATCAAAAGCGCTATGACAGTGTGGGCGGATTTCTGGACTATTGGACGTTTGGCATTCCCAGCGGACTGGTTGAAGGGTACATGGATCGGGCGAATAAAGCATTCGACTCACCGAATGATACAGCCAATTGGCTGACGTTTGGCATCCATGGTACAATCCGTGAAGCGATATTCCCTACGAATGCCTGGTCCAGCGAGCACTGGGCCAATATGATGGGCATGGGAGGCATGATGGTCGGGGGCGGGATTACCGCCAAGATGATTAAACCGCATAATCTATTAACCTCATCAGGCGGCGGTACAAAGATTGGTGCGTTTAATAGTTCGACTGGGGTGGGTGACAAGCCGATTATTTCGCTAAACAAAAATGCTGACCCATTTTATAATATTTATGGTTCAGGTAGTAAATCACATCCAGAAGAGTGGAATAAAATTATTAAGGATATAGAGAGTTTAGGAGGGAATATAAAGTTCAGAGAAGACGGTTCTATGGGATATTCACCTGGTTTGTCAAGAGGACAAGCAGGGGAAATTATTATAGATAATAATGCATCGTTAAGTGCGCTTCGCCATGAATACCAACACTTCTTGGATGATATGAAAATAGGATGGGGAGGTATGAGTACTCTTTATGATTTTAAGACTAGAGTAATATGGGAATTAAGAGCCTACATGAAGGAGATAAGAGAAGCTGAGAAATTAGGATACAAAGACGTGGCTGAGCAACTGTGGGAAAATTACCGTGCTGAAAGAAAAAAAATATTAGATGATTTTGGCCCTCTGCCATAATATCAGGAGGAATTATGCGGAAACTAAGTTTAATAAAAGACATTCAAGATAATAAATTATCAGAAGATCAATTAATCGAATGTTTGGATATTGACCATAATTATGTACTGAGTAATGTCATTAGGAAGATAGTGGAGTTGAGAATATCTAACCAATTAGTAATCAAAAAATTAGTAAGAAGAGGAACGCTATTGGGCGATGAAAATAGTTTAATGGGCGTATATAAAATTGGTCATGTGGCATTAGCTGCATTATATCTATTAGATACTACAGAGTCTGTTGAAAGATATAATTTAGAAATTGTTAAGTTGAATGAATGGGACAAGGAATGTGTAGAGAAAATTAAACAAAGTGATTTTTTTCTTTAAGCAAGTAGTTTTTCGTTTACTCCAATAAAAAGATAGATCCGTAAAACAGGTGATTTGCTACGAAATCCTTATAATCTTCAGGAGTTACCAAACTAAAAATACGCTATTAAACCCGCTCAAAACATAACATTAAAATAACGAAAACCTCCAACTACCACGTTGGAGGTTTTCTTTTCTTAAAATCCCCCAGAGTGCCTCGTTTCACAAGCCTTTTTAAAGGGCCTGATATCAAGCTAACACAGCAGTGATAGCGTTTTTATATAAAACCAATATTTTCTTGCCTATTTCGACATATTCGTATACTATTTTCCCATACTTAGTGCTTCAATCAGTTGCTTTTTGGGTAGAGCCTAGTCAAAAAGGCTTGGTTCACGGGGAGGAAGAGGGAGCGGATGATCGGTTTTTTCAGGAAACGTTTGGTTGTACGTATTGCGGCTATTGTCACACTGGTCATTATGATTATTGCAGCCGGAAGTATGCTGGTGCAGGTCGCTAATGTGAAGCTTGCTGCACAAGGAGCTATTTCAAGCTACAATATCCAGATTGCCCAAAGTTATGTGAAGCAGCTGGATGCAGCATCATATCTGGAGTTTGCCAAGGACCCCGAAGAAAATGAGGAATACCTTCGCATTCGGGATGAATTGGATGATTTCCGTGTGCGGATTGGTGCAATGTATGTGTATTTCGTCAAAATTGACGACAAGGGCACGCCCCTCATGATGGTGGATGGCATGAAGGATGCTGACAAAGCTTCAGCGATCAATGAGGTGACAGATATCCCGGCAGATGCTGTACAGAAGCTGCAGCAAGGAGAAACAGCAAGTTCACCCATCATAAATAATGCTGAGTACGGTGACTATATTTCCTCCTATGCTCCGATTCTGGATAAGAACGGTGCCCCAGCAGGAGTCATTGGCATCGATACAGGCATATCTGTTATCGGAGGTATTGAGTCTGAGATTTTAAAATCAAGCCTTCCATTTTACGTTATATTGCTGCTCGCCACACTTGCGGGCATCGCTGTAGTCATGTGGTTTATTGTTAGAGGATTGCGCCCTCTGCATCCACTCAAGTCAAGTGTGGAAAAGATGGCGCAGGGCGAGCTTGCTGAAGCTAATCGTATTCTGACAGCATATCGTTTGCGAAGCAAGGACGAGATCGGAACAACTTATCAAGCGATGATACATATGTCTGGGAATTTGAACAAAATTGTAAGTGATATGGTGGGAGGAGTCGCTACGACGACAGAATTGTTATCCGATTCCGCCAAAGAATTCAACCGAAGCACTGAAGCTATGCTAACGATGAGCCGAACGGTAGATCTTGCTGTTGAGGAGATCAGACAAGGCGCGCATACCCAGAAGCAGAGTGCAAGTGACAGTGCACATGCGATGGAAGAGATTGCAAAAGGGATTAACGATATTTCGGAATCCTCCAATGTGGTGTCTGATGCAGCAACATCGGCACTGGCTACGGCTGAATCCGGACAACAGCGTATGACGGTGATGAAAAGACAGATGGAAAACATCTCCGAAGTGTCTGGAGAGGTAGCCGCCATGGTGCAGGTACTGAACAACTATTCCACTGAAATCGGTGGTGCGCTGCATACGGTCCGGGATTTTGCGAGTCAGACCAAGCTGCTTGCACTGAACGCATCGATCGAAGCTGCCCATGCAGGTGAGCATGGGAAAGGTTTTGCCGTAGTGGCAGAAGAAGTGAGGAAGCTTGCTGAGGCCTCCAGTTCCTCCATGGAACGAATCTCCGATCTGCTGCTTCGTATTGAACAGGAATCACAGCAGATTGGCTCCCGCATGGGGGTTACTGCTCAGGAGATCGGCCAGGGTGTCATCTTTACAACTGAAGCGGAGCAGGCATTCTCGCAAGTGGTGGATGCATTCCAACTCGTCACCCAGCGTATTCAGGAGGTTTCTGCGGCGGCAGAGGAGATTACAGCCGGTTCAGAGGAGGCGGCCGCTTCGGTCAACACAATCTCACAGATTTCGGCAGGTATGTCGGACCATTCAGATGAAATTTATCGTTTGATGCAGGAGCAATCTGCAATGTTCCGTGAGGTAGCGGATACATCTACAATGCTTGAGCAACAAACCAATGAGATGAGTGAAGCTGTACAGAAAGTAAAGGTATAGGCAACTGGGGTAACTGCTATAACTGTAAGCACCGTAACGCACACAACAGAAGCGTAAAAGTGTAAAATAGTGGAACGAAGCAAGACAAACAGCAAACCATCAAAAAGTGCTCTGCCCTGGCGGCAGAGCCTTTTCCTTTTTGCACTTCTAAAGCTTGAAACGCCTTTAGCTCCTGAACGGCATCGTATCTTGCACTTTGTTACAGATGGCCCAGTTCAATAGCCTGCCTGAAACGACGAGCAAATTGCTCTGCCGCGGCGGCGGCTTCTCGTGATTCTGTTTGCACAAAGCCTATCTGCATTTTAGGCTGCTGAATTTCGGTGATTTCAACCATTTTGAGCAGACCTTCTTTCCAGAGTGGATTCTGATGAAAAGAAAAGTCGTGGCCGATCGTAGCAGCAATATTGTTCTTCAATACCGTACTGATGGCTTCAGAATTATTGGTTTTGAACAGAATGGAAAGAGGCCCATACTCATAGGTGAACTCCTGCAGAAAATCTTCAATGAAGCCGTCCCGGTACAATGCCAGTTTATGCTCTTTTAATTGGTCAGGAGTGACACGTGTATACTTTGCCAATTCGGACAGTTGATGGGTGCATACCACCAGCTTGCTGGAATACATCGGCGTAAAGTGCAGACCATCCATTTCACGAAGCTGTTTGGCGTAGATGGCAATAAAGCCGAGATGTGTTTTATTTGTACGAATATCCTCGATAATATCCATCGAGCCTTTCTCTTCTATAGAGAGCCTTAGCTGCGGGTGATCCCGCTTCATATCGGCAGCTGATTGTACCAGATAAGGCATCACACTTGGAAAAGTAGCGACGTGAAGATCGCCGGTGAGTGTAGAGGTAGAGGCATTTAAAGACTTCAGTTCATCGATTCGCTGTAAAATGTCGAGTGCTTTGGCAATAAATTGTTTACCTTCAGATGTGGGATGTGTGCCTTGTCTGGATCGTTCAAACAGAACCAGGCCCAGCTCTTTTTCCAGACGATGTATCGATTGACTGATCGCAGACTGGGTAACATGGAGATGCTCTGATGCTGCGGAGAAGGATTGGGTTTTGGCGATTTCAACGACGTATTCGAGCTGTTCCAGATTCATGGATTGCCTCCTGATATACATTAGTTCAAGTAATGTTAACATAAGTATCTATAAATATGAATAATGGGTGAACAGCGATATAATATATAGACAAGCAGGATATTCTTTAATTATCAACTTAGAAAAGGGGATGAACAGGGATGAAAGCAGCAGTATGGTATGGTCACAAGGATGTTCGTGTGGAAGAGCGCGAGGTACCGGTTGCTCAGGCCGGTCAGGTTCAGATTAAAGTTGAATACGCCGGAATTTGCGGCAGTGACTTGCACGCCTATCATCACGGCGTAGGAATTCAAGAGGGTGAGAATCATCCGCTGTCAGGCCAAAAAGCGCCATTAACGCTAGGCCATGAATTTGCAGGTACAGTTAGCGCTCTCGGTGATAATGTAAGCGGTATCAAAATAGGGGATCGTGTAGTCGTAGAACCGTTATACCATTGCGGAACCTGTGAATATTGCATCCATGGCAAATATAATCAGTGTACACAATTCGGATTCGTAGGGCTGAACGGGGATGGTGGTTTTGCCGAATATGTTGTGGTTGAAGCCTATATGGTGCATCCGATTCCAGATAACGTATCCTTTGAGGAAGGAGCACTTGTGGAGCCGACGGCAGTAGCGTTTCATGCGGTTCGCCATAGCAAGCTGAAAGTGGGCAACAAGGTTGCAGTATATGGAGCCGGCCCCATTGGTTTGTTAACGATTTTGTCAGCCAAAGCTGCGGGTGCTTCTGAAGTGTACGCTGTCGACGTATTTGAAGATCGTTTGGCGCTGGCGGCCAAACTGGGTGCTATCCCCGTAAACAGCAGTAAAGTAGATGCAACAGAGGTCATTACACAGCAATCAGGCGGTATTGATGTTGCATACGAAGCTGCTGGTGTGCAGCCAACGATGGACAGTGCTGTTTCCGTCATCAAAAAAGGCGGGGAAGTGGTGGTCATTGCGGCTATTCCGAACCCGCTTCAGGTGAACTTCTTCCATATGCTGGTGAAAGAGGCGAATCTGACTGCAACTCTGGCTTATCGCCATATCTTCCCTGAAGTGATCTCTCTGATTGCGGAGGGAGCACTGGACGTGAAGCAGATTGTGACCAAAAAAATTAAACTGAAGGATGTCGTCCAGGATGGACTTGAACTGTTGATGAGCGACAAGAGCCATGCAAAGATTTTAATCGAGATTGCTGAAAAATAAGTCGAAAGAAAGAAAGAAAGTTAACCGAGTTCTGCTCGGGTACTCAACATTTTTGAATTAACAAAGGGCTGCTCCTATGTCATCAGGTCAGATGACATGAAGGGAGCAGCCCTTTGTTTGCACTTTCGCAGCATTTCCGTAACTGCGCTGCTTCGCCTGATAAGGCTGTCTGTCAAACAAGAGAGCAATATGTGCTATATGTCGTAAATGAGCAAGTGAGCCATCCATCAGTAAGCTATCCATCATCCCTGGAAGTCATACCGATAACAGATCGCATTACCCTCACTGCTGACAGAGCTGAAATCCTTGTCCTCCACAAAGCCGAAACGTTCATACAGCCGGATCGCGTTCAGCATCTGGCCTCCGGTATAGAGGTACACTGTCGTTTTGCCCATTTCTTTTGCTGAGTCGATACAACGCTGGAGTAGCTTGCGCGCAATGCCGTGTCCCCTCCAGGCGGGAGCAACGCCCAGCAGTCTGATAAATGGATAATCAATCGGCAGTTCGAAGTTGGGATAGGCCTTATGTGCGGTCTCATACAACTGAACGGTGCCAACAATCTGTTCGTCGATCTTGGCGATCCATAGCTCGGTCAGGTACGGATTGTCCACCGATTCCCGGATATCTTTTACATAGGCCTCCCATCGTTCTGATTGTTCAAATGTACTCTGATACTCGGCATAACTGGCAGCCAGAATATCGACAATATCGTCGTGGTCAGCTTGAGTTGCCGGAACAATGGTAATGGCAGCCGTCGTCATGATTAATTTCTCCTTTTCTTATAAGCTAAGTAGGAAATTCTTATTTGTTTTGCATTATATCACAGCAGAATCGGATTAATATATTGGAATTTTGAATAAGGGATTTCAATATTTCTATAGGCTCCTATCATCAAGCACAACGGAAGACACAAGCTGTGAGTATCCTTTCTTGCTGCTTATAAGCGGTTCAACTGTGTGCTGTACAGATGGTTGCGATATTCGGTTGGCGTGTTTCCCTCATGCTGCTTGAAGGTGCGCAGAAATAACTTGTAGTCATTGAAGCCGCACTGGGCAGCAATCTCTTTTACACTGGCATTGGTATTCAGCAGCAGCCGTTTCGCCCGGCGCATCCGCTCTGTGAGAATGTACGCTTTGAGCCCAACCCCTTTTTCACGCTTCACCATTTTGGAGATGTAATCCTTATTGAAATTAAACTGCTCTGCAATCTGATTTACTGTCATATTCGTATGCAGATGGATATCGACCCATTTGCAGATATGATCCACGACAGCACTGTGAGGACGATAGTCCGTTTGCAGATTGCGCTCCAGCTCCTTCAGGAGCAGCAGAGCGGCGGCATCTGCCTCTTCGGGTGAGAAGGAGCATACATGCAGCAGCTGCTTGAACAGCTGATTGGCCATCGAAGGCACCTGAATGCTTGAATGGGTTGGAAAACTGCTGAAAACGTCCCCTGCTGCGCCGTAATGTATCCAATAAAAGCTGACAGGAGCATCGCTAACCCGATATCCATAATGTGTACGGCCCGCCTTCAGAAACAGCAGATCATGAGCACGCACAACGTATTTTTCCTCATCCTCCGCAATGTACATCTCACCTTCCAGCATTAAAATAATTTCGTGAACCGGCATGCTGCGCCGCATGTGGCTCCAGTTGCCCTCTGATATAAATTTCCCGCACAGGTAGTGCTCCACTGGCTTTGACATAGGACGGATTTATCCACCTTTTCTTGGATTCTGGGTCTGATGTAATTGTAGTTTATTTGATAATATGAGGACATTCAAGGGCGGAGGCTGAATCGTGAGGATAAGATTGACTGGAAGGAATCACGGATTTTACCCTTTGTTTGCAGACAGAGCACCTGATCTTATCATTTCAAAAAAATAATACATATCTCAAAGGAGCGAGCCGCATGATAGATACCAAACAAGGATTTCTAGGCCCCGCACATGTTCAGCTACTGGAAGGTCTGTTTCAAACGTCGCAGCATACCGGGGAACGTTATTTGTTATCGCTGGACATCGACCGTTTCCTGGCTCCATGTTATGAAGCACACGGATTAACGCCACGCAAGGAACGTTATGCAGGCTGGGAAGCCCGCTCGATCAGCGGTCATTCCCTGGGGCATTTCATGTCAGCGCTTGCAGTGACTTACCAGGCTACGGGCAATGTCACATTGAAGCAAACGCTGGATTACGCCGTGAGCGAGCTGGCAGCGATCCAGCAGACAACAGACAGCGGATATATCGGAGGTTTGTCCGAGAAGGCTTTCCACATTGCGTTTCGTGCAGAGCATATCGGGGGCTTCAACATCGGAGAGTATTGGGTTCCTTGGTACAGCGTTCACAAAATCTATCGTGGACTGCTTGATGCCTATCAAATGACTGGCAATGAGCTGGCGCTTGAGGTCGTTACACGTTTTGCGGATTGGGCAGTGGAGGGCCTGAACACCATGACCGAGGAGCAGATCCAGACGATGCTGCTGTGTGAGCATGGAGGGATGAACGAAGTGTTTGCCCAGCTGTACGGGATAACAGGAATGCCAGCCTATCTGAAGGCTGCTCACCAGTTTACGCATCAACTCATACTGGAGCCGCTGGAGCAGGAGCGGGATGAGCTGCAGGGACGGCATGCCAACACACAAATTCCCAAAGTCATCGGTGCGGCAGAAATCTACAACCAGGACCCTGCGCAGACAAGATACCGGACGGCAGCCCGATTTTTCTGGGATACGACGGTGCAGCATCGTTCTTATGTATTTGGCGCGACGAGTATATCCGAGCATTACGAGGCAAAGGGAATGGAGAGCCTTGGCATCAAAACCGGGGAGAGCTGCTGTACCCATAATATGATGCATCTGACGAAGCAGCTGTTTGCGTGGAACCCGGACAGTACTTACATGGATTATTATGAGAACGCCATCTATAACCATATTCTTGGCACGCAGGACCCGGATACGGGGAACAAAACGTATTTTGCGTCCACCCTCCAGGGCCACTACAAAATTTACGGTACACGTGATACGGCGTGGTGGTGCTGTACAGGTTCAGGCATGGAGAACCCGGGCAAATACGCCGAGGCCATCTATTATGAGCATGAGCGAGACCTGTATGTGAACCTGTACATGGCGTCGGAGCTGGACTGGGCTTCACAGGGACTGACCTTAAAGCTGCAAACCGACTTCCCTTATTCGGAAAAGGTAACCCTGACGATCACCGAAGGCAGCGCCTCGGCTCATCTCAGATTACGTGTGCCGTCCTGGCTTCAGGAGCCGATGACGGCAACAGTAAACGGGGATTCGGCCCAGTTGTATACCCGCCTGGAACCCGGCTATCTCTCCATCGACCGCACCTGGACAGCGGGCGATGTCATCAGCATTACGCTGCCGATGGCGCTGCGTAAATATACTGCCAGAGACGATGCTCACAAGGTTGCATTCCTGTATGGTCCGATTGTGCTTGCCGGAGCACTTGGCAGTGCAGGGCTTCCCGAGGATACCATCATTGACGAGACTGCATTGAATCCGAAGACGGTAGCTGTTCCTGTAATTTGGACGGAAGAAGAGGATGTGCGCGGCTGGATCAACGTTGTCGATGCGAGCAAACTTACGTTTGAACTCAGCAAGGAAGTGACATCTACGGGTGAAGCCGTGAAGCTGATTCCGTTCTATGCTGTGCACCATGAGTTTTATACCGTGTACTGGCCGCTGAATGATGAAGGGGACGCGTTAGAGAAGGCGTTGAACGACATCACCATCGACAGCGTACAAGCGGACGGACAGCAGGATGAGATTGGGCATCATCTCGGCAGCAATTGCCGCGGAGAGCAGTATAACGGCTCTGGCACAAACGGTCGCAACAAGCTATACATGTGGCGCGAGGCATACGGTGTGAAGGATGCAGCGTTCAGCTATCGTTTGGCTGTAGATCCGGACGCTGTGAATGTGCTGTGCGCAGCGTACTGGGGCGGGGATTATCAACATTTTGAGCGAGAAGGTGTAAGGTACGAGAGGGTTTTCAACATTCTGGTGGACGGTGTCGTTGTGGGTGAGCAGCGCATTCATATGAACAAAATCGGTGACGTATTCTACGTGACCTATGATATCCCGGAGGAAGTAACCCGAAGTAAGGAGCAGGTAACGGTAACATTCCAGGCCATCGGTGACAACGGCTGTGCCGGGAAGGTAACCGAGGTTCGCACAATGAGGAGTAAGCCAAGTATTTAGCATGGTGAAGAGAACGTGTGAAGGTGTTAGATATGAAGGAGTTAGTGTAAAGGAAAAAGTGTGAAGGAGACCATGTGAAGTAAATAGGAAGGAGATAAGTGTGAAGGGCATAATGTGAAGGTAACCAGGCTTAGAGCCAGCGGGCAACGCACATCTGAGTGGAGAAAGTGAAGGGAATTCGCACCACGCGCAGCAGATCAAAAAATAGTGGCATATGGCACGGGTTGGAGCAGACAGTGGGAGTAATAGTATCTATCTGGGGCGATTGGAGCAGAGCGCGAAATTAACCACCGAGGTTGGTACAAGGTGGATGCGTGGAAATTCTAACGAATCGTACAGACCTTATATGGGCTGATTTGGCCTATTTAGAAATCTAACGATTCCCAGCGACGCTATTTCGACCGAAACGGGTCAAAATCAACGAAATCACACCTCAAATGCGGAAATAACGTTTCTCAGAATCGTTACATTTTGGGATGGGCTGAAATGCAGCAAATAGCGTCATCTGGAATCGTTAGCCGTATGAATTGTGCTGGCTCGAAAGTGTCCGGCGTCTAAAAGTGCTTGTGCAGTAAATCCTGAAGAGCAGATAGTGCATTGTGTTATGTTATGTTATGTTATGTTATGTTATGTTATGTTATGTTGTGGAGTTTGTGGAACGCAGCGCAGTAAAGTAATGTAATGTAATGTAATGTAATGTGAGGTAAAAATGCGGTACAGAAAAGGACGAAGTCGGAGGTTATCTGCCGTTTCGTCTTTTTGGTCTGCGCAGAGTTACACATGTATAGTGCACGCCCACGTTTTGCTGAATTGGTGCGATGCTCTTTGTAGAGTCCTTTTTGTATGCTTCCTCTTTGCACACTCCCTCGTACATCCTATGTAAGCCTCCTATGTAAGCCTCCCATGTAAACATCTCATGTAAACCTTCCATGCCCGCGCCAGCCTTCTATTGACGGATTATACTCTACCACGCTTGACAAAATCTTATATAAAAAATGACACGCATCCCGTATTTCCACGTATTACCGAATAAATGGTTGTATTCCTCACTTTTCTCGCACCGCTGACGATCGGACGTGCCGACAAGTTCACACGGGTGCTGCCAGAACGATTAACATTCTAAACTGCAAGCAGCACAGCCTTTCTGTGTTGTCCCTGAAAATAGATAATGGGATAAGCCCAAGCCACGTATATTATGATAGCTATCTTTTCTCTGTTCTTTTCTTTTGTTCACGACGAGTCAATCACGCACATCTATATCATCCAATGCACCTTACATCCTTCATATAAGAAGCAATATTTCTATATTGATTTCCAATCCTATCCACCTGAGAGCGTTCACATCATGTACAATGAGAATATGAGGAACAAGGGATATATGACATGAAATGCCAACATCTAACATGAAAGGAGGTCGGATGATTGACCATGACCAGGTACATACAATTTTTTGCACTGATGCTCGGCATTGTGGCGGTGGACGTTCTGGCCTTCTCCCCTGGCTTTGTCGGATTGGGATTTGGAGAGAGTGCGTTCCAGACAGCCCTGTCCGTGACCTTGCTGTTTGGCAGTGTACTGGCGCTTTTCTATGGCAGCTACGCCTTGTTGTTCAAACAGCCGGTTGTTTTACCCGTGAGACAGATCGAGACCCATGAAGATTATGTCGAAGCGCTATCCTTTTACAGACGCATCAAAGTGCTTGAAGAGGATATAACACTGGGGCTGTCTCAGCTGAGCCGGATGAAAAAGAAAAAAGAGACCCTGATGAATGTACTTCATCAACGGTTTGATCCAGGCGAGCTGAGCTTTAAGAAATTCGCTTCCGTCACGGAGGAGGTCGAGAAGCTGCTGTATCTGAACATCCGCAGCATCCTCAACCGCCTGAACGTCTTTGACGAAGCAGACTATGCCAGCATGATGAAATCCAAATCGGTAAATTTGCCGCAGAAGCTTTTTCAGGAAAAAACGAAAGTGTACAACGATTATCTGACCTACGTCAAAAATTCACTGCACACCAATGAAGAAATTTTGCTCAAGCTGGATCAATTGCTGCTGGAGATTTCACGTCTGGACAGCTTTGAAGCCGGAGATATTGAACAGATGCCTTGTATGCAGGAGATTGATCAGTTAATCAAACACACCAAATTATATAGACAGTGAGGGATGAACGTATGGCGAAGAAAGGGAAATTTTTATTCATATCCATCATGATGCTTGTGCTGGTGTTTGGTCTGGTCTACGCCGGGATCACACTAACATCCAACTTTGGTAAAACGTCCACACAGGTCACAACTGAAAATGCAGGGAAGGAGCTTGGCAAATTATACGCAGATATCGCACCGGCCACGGCTGAGCCCGTTAAGGGACAGATTGATCTTGATCCGGTCGATGTAGCAGAATCATTGCCCGATATTTCGAAATTCCCGATTACCGTGGAGAACACCACAAATGATTATGTCGAAATTTTCTCTTCCCCGGAAAAATCAGGCAACGGAGTCGATGGCTGGTTGACCGAGGTAGGGAATGCTTTTAACAAAGCAAACATCACGATTGGCGGCAAAGCCGTTTCGGTCAAAATCCGCAACATTGCCTCCGGTACAGCGACAGATTACATCAAGTCCGGCAAATATGTGCCCGATGCCTTCACACCGTCCAATGAGCTGTGGGGTGCGATGGTGGAAGCGAGCGGCGTGAAAGCCAAGCTCATCTCCAAGCGTCTCGTTGGCAATGTTCCGGGCATTGTCATCTCCAAAGCCAAATATGACGCACTCATCAACACATATGGTGCCGTTAACGTCAAAACCGTAACTGAAGCGATTGCGAATAATGAGCTTTCGATGGGGTATACCGATCCTTTTGCCAGCTCGACGGGGCTTAACTTCCTTGTGACCGCATTGAACACGTATGATAGCGCTAATCCGCTTGGCGAGAAGGCGATTCAGGGCTTCGAGAAGTTCCAGGCCAACGTGCCATTTACGGCGTCCACGACCATTCAGATGCGTGAAGCGGCCAAGTCTGGCAGACTGGATGCCTTTGTGCTGGAATACCAGACGTATGTGAATACAGCTGATCTCAAGAGCGGCTATGTGTTCACTCCTTTTGGCGCAAGGCATGACAGCCCGCTGTACGCACTTGGTCAACTGCCGCAGAACAAACAGGAGATCATCCAGAAATTTGCGGACTTTGTGACACAGGCCCAGTATCAGAAGAAGGCGGAGGAGTTCGGCTTTAACGGCTTGCAGGATTACAAATCCGAGCTGGCCTCTGTGGATGGTGGCACACTTTTATCCGCTCAGAAGGTCTGGAAAGAGAAGAAAAACGGAAGCAAACCGATTGCAGCCGTTTTTGTGACTGATGTATCGGGCAGCATGGACGGCGAGCCGTTGAACCGACTCAAGGAATCGCTGCGCACCGGGCAGAAGTATCTCGGTACGGACAATAGCATCGGGCTTGTATCCTATTCCAGTACAGTGACCGTGAATCTGCCGATAGCCAAGTATGATACGAATCAGCAATCCATGTTTGTGGGAACGGTGGACAGCTTGCAGGCTGGAGGCGGTACGGCAACCTTTGACGGTATCGTTGTTGCGATGAAGATGCTGGAGGATTATATGGCGGCTAACCCCAATGTAAAACCGCTGATTTTTGTCCTGAGTGATGGCGAGACGAATGAAGGCCACACGCTGAAGGATATCCGGGGGCTGGTCGAGACCTACAAAGTGCCGATCTACACCATTGGATATAATGCCGACATCAAGGCATTGGAGAGCATTTCCAGCATTAACGAGGCAGCAAGCATTAACGCGGATACCGACGATGTCGTCTACAAAATGGGAAACCTGTTTAACGTACAGATGTAATCATACATGGATGTAAAGAAGATAATGAGCGAAAAGGGGGAATTGCGGATGTCATTTACGATGGAGATCCCGAGCCAGAAGGAAATTCAGAAGGTGATTGAGGAAGAGATTAAACCGGTGCCCGCCGAGGTAGCGGAGCTGCAGCAGGTTGCCAGTTCCAACGTAGAGATGATCATGAATCTGGATCTGGAATCCCTGGAGAAGCGTAAAGAAATTTTGCAATCCATTGACGGCTTTGGCATGAACACGATGCGATCCTCCTCGGAGAAAAACGCGTTGCTTCAAGTCTCCGTTGGACATCTGTCCAAGACCGGAGACGAGGGCGGTCAGGTCGCCAAAGGCTTGACCGAGCTGCACATGCAACTGAAGGATCTCGACCCGAGTGTCGTCGATTTTGCCAAAACCGGCTTTCTGGGCAAGCTGTTCAACCCGCTGCGCGCGTATTTCCTCAAATACCAGAAAGCCGACGCCGTCATCGCCGATATTGTCGTTTCACTCGACAAGGGCCGCGCCACGCTGCGCAACGACAACACCACGCTGGAGATCGAGCAGCAGAGCCTGCGCGAGCTGACCAAGCGACTGCAGAAGGAGATTCAGCTGGGCATGCTGATGGATGAATCCATTGATGCCCAGATTGAGGCAGCCAAGGTACGCGGCGAAGACCCCGAGAAGGTACGTTTTATTACAGAGGAAGTGCTGTTCCCGCTCCGTCAGCGTGTCATGGATCTGCAGCAGATGCTCGTGGTGAATCAGCAGGGAATTATGGCAATTGAAGTGGTGATTCGTAACAACAAGGAACTGATCCGTGGTGTGGATCGCGCGAAAAATGTGACCATCTCTGCACTGAAGATTGCTGTCACCGTAGCCAGTGCGCTCTACAATCAGAAGATTGTGCTTCAGAAGATCGAACTGTTGAACCGTACCACCAATGACCTCATTGCCGGTACGTCCAAGATGCTGAAGGATCAGGGAACGGCTATCCAGAAGCAGGCGTATGAGGCAAGTATCTCGGTGGATACGATGAAGCAGGCCTTTACAGATGTATTGTCTGCGCTTGACTCCATCAGTTTGTACAAACAAGAGGCTCTGCCAAGAATGCGGGAAACAATCGGTCAGTTCCGTGAGCTGGCGGAGACCGGGGAACAGCAGATTCAGCGGCTGGAAAAAGGGCAGAAGTTAGGTTTGTAATTATAATGGTTATACCCAATCATCTCAAAAACGGTTGACCCGCTTTATTCGGGATCAACCGTTTTTTGTCGTTGCATAACAAAAGCCGGGAAAATCCCGGCTCCAGATGTTCTATCGTATGCCGATTCTCTTAGCGTTAAACTTCTAAGAAAACAAGTTATTTACGGAATTCATAGGTACCTGCTTCCTAAGGTCATTGGCCTTTCTTCTGGGCAGGCGCTATGAAAACCGTATCATTAGGAAGCTGTTCAGCCTCTTCACGAGACATGCCCAGATTAGTAGATAACACATCTATCGGATTACCTGCAATCCATTCACTGAGATCAATGGCCTCATAATGTCCGCTGTTGAAGCCGATGAGCACACGGCAGACGTCATCACCCGTATTTTTGATGTAATGGCCCGCTCCCATCGGGGCATAACCAATATCCCCGGCTTCGAACTGTTCAGTAACAGCCTGCCCTTCCGCAAGAAATACCGTCATCTCTGCGCTGCCGCTAATGTAATACTGCCACTCATCCGCATTGGGGTGCCAGTGCAGTTCACGCAGTGCTCCTGGTTGCAGCTCGATGAGTGATCCAGCCATCGTCGTGGAGATCGGGAAGTCTTCAACGGTAACCGTACGCTGGGTACCGCCACCTGGCGCGCGGCGTGGCTGTTTGGCATGCAATGGGTAACGGTGAGGCGTGGTTAGCTCGGAATTACGACGATAAGTTGCTGAGGAGGAGCTGTCATCCGGTACCGGACCTTTGGCAAAGTAGGCTTCCCCTTGATTGAGCTTGGCTGCTTGCTCGAGGGATATGCCAAGGTTCTGAGCAACAATGGCGTCTGGTGTCTGAGTCAGAAAGTCGGTAATGCTGAACGTGTGATCCTCCGAGAAATCTCCATTGTCAAAAATCAAAATGAAGTGGCATTCATCCGGTCCGAGACCCTGAATGGAATGACCGTATCCACGCGGGAAATACCATACGTCTCCGGGTTCGAAGGTATCTGTATACGCATGCCCATCGGGATGAATGACCGTTGTGCGGCAGGAACCGCTGATGACGTACGCCCACTCGGCCGCGTTCGCATGCCAGTGCAGTTCGCGCATGCCGCCTGGTTCCAGGCGCATGGACACTCCCGCAATACCGATGGATGCAGGGAAGTCATGAACCGAGGCTCCGCGGGTGATGCCGCCGGGGCCGGTACGGGGTTCTTTTTGCTCAAGACGATACTTGAAAGATTTCATCATCATTCCTCCTGCTTCAAATTTGAATTTACTAGACAATGTGTAAATAATTGAATAATAACTATAATATTATACCCATATTTTGAGAAATTATTCATTTTTTTAATCGTTGTGCGGGCGTAAAATGAATAATTTTGAACAACTCTTCCGCCATATAGGCAGGACTGTGCTTGAAATCCTGCCTGATCCATTCCATGATCATACCAAATATGGCATGAGACTGATAACTTGCGAGCAGTTCCGGGTTAATATGCGGAGGGAATATATAATTCAGATCCTGCAAAGACAAATCACGCAGTACATCACAGATCATACGCTGAAAGCTGGACGATGCTTCGGATTGCACAACAAGTGTGTAGAATTGGGCGTGCTGATGCACATGTTCGAAGATGGCGATGGCGGAAGAGGGCATCCGATCCACATGAAACTCTTCTAATCCTTCATAAGGCTTGCGGAATGAGGCCACCAGATCCTGAGTCACATCCTGCAGAATTTCGTTCAACAGATCTTCCTTGTATTGATAATGTCTGTAAAAGGTTCCCCGATTCAGGTCAGCTTGCTGCACAATATCCGAGATGGAGATTTCTTTGAGCGTATACTTTTGCATCAACTGAAGGAGGGCCTCTTTCAGTGCAGCTTTCGATTTTCGGATTCTTCGATCCATTACGTCTGATGTTTCGGGCATTGGGCTTCCTCCCTGTGATTTTCATAAAAATAACGTACAAACAGGTGATAACCTGTTGTTTAACGTACAATGGGATAGACTTTTACTGATTGTATCGAAAAGCTATGACTTATTATACTAAGGGTAAGAGATAATGAACATTTGTTTGTTATCTTTGTGAAAACGAATACATCAAAGGAGGAATACAACATGAAGCTTCAAGATAAAGTGGCTATTGTCACAGGTGCAGGATCGGGAATGGGGAAAGCTATTGCTACGCTGTATGCGCGAGAAGGGGCCAAAGTGGTTGTTTCCGATATCAACGAAGAAGCTGCACAGACTGTCGTTCAAGAGATCCGCACAAACGGCGGAGAAGCATCTGTGCTTCTGGCTAACGTAGCCAAAGAGGAGGATGTACAGCAACTCATTGGTCAAACCGTAAGCAAATATGGTACAGTCGATATTCTGGTCAACAATGCGGGCATTATGGACGGAATGGAGCCGGCTGCGGATATTACGGATGAGCGATGGGAAAAAGTATTTGCTGTGAATACAACAAGTGTCATGCGTACAACACGCAAAGTATTGCCGATCTTCCTGGAGAAACAGCAAGGTGTTATTGTGAATATTGCTTCAGCGGGCGGCTTGCACGGTGGACGGGCAGGAGGCGCATATACGGCATCCAAACATGCTGTGGTGGGCTTTACCAAAAATACAGGATACATGTATGCCGAGCAAGGCATTCGTTGTAATGCCATTGCACCGGGAGCGGTTGCGACCAACATCGGCGCATCTATGACGGGCATTAATCCGTTTGGTGCAGGACGACAGCAGCAGGGGATGGCAATCAACCCACGGATAGGAACGAGCGAAGAGATTGCCAAAGTAGCTTTATTCCTCGGATCGGACGAGTCAAGTTTTGTTAATGGTACCGTAATTACGGCTGACGCCGGCTGGAGTTCTTACTAGGGCGTGTCTTGAAACCTGCTGAAGTGCATCTTTTACCCCCTTTTCGCCCCCTGCTACGTCACTTTCCCTTGACGTGCCCCGGCACGCCTGCGGGAAACTTCCTTGCTTGGAACAAAAATTCGGCAAAATTGGCTATCTTCAGAGTTTTCAGACACGTCCTAAATTGCACGATGGGTCATGAGTCGTAAATATAAGACAACAAAAGAAGCCGTATTATTACGGCTTCTTTGTCATTCAAATCATCATTCTCTTTATCTTTTGCATGCGCCCAAAGCTTCTTTTTACAGCATTCCAGTTCGGATAAAAGGACACTGGACAAACGTTTGCATCTTCACGAATGACGAAGTAGAGCGCTTAACTCTGCAAAGGCTTGGCCTTCATATACAGAGAGGATTCACGCACGATCAGGCGGTGGGGAATAATAACCGGGTTCTGAGTGAGAGGTTCATTGCCAAGAATTTTGAGCAAGACCTGAACCGCGGTATAACCCAGTTGATATGTTCCGATATCAATGGAGCTGAGTGGAGGGGAGGCAAGTTCGGACAAAGCAATATTGTTAAAGCTGACCACGCTGATGTCCTCAGGCACCTGATATCCAAGCTCCGCAAGCGCTCTTAACACACCAAAGGCCACATTATCATCAATGACCACAATGGCCGTGGGTCTGTCGGGCAGCGACATGAACAGGGACATAGCCCGGAAGCCGCTTTCCTGCAAAAACTCACCCTCTACGATCCAGTCGTTATTGGCCGTTAGCCCGGATTCATCAAGAGCCTTCCGATATCCTCGCATGCGATCATGCGACAGGGTAACATCCGGTGGCCCGCTTACAAATCCGATACGAGTATGTCCCTGCGCAATCAGATGCTGCGTTGCATCATATGCGGTTTGCACATTGTCGTTGTCCACCATCGGTGCATTGGGGTGAGTTTCACTTCGGCCAATGAGCACAAAAGGAAACTTTTCCTCTTCCAAAAAAGTAATGATCGGATCATCCCGCTTGGAGCCTAGCAGCAAAATACCATCTACCCTGCGCCCGTGTACAAGTCGGGAAATCGCCTGTAATTCATCATCAGAAGAAGTCTCCGTAGACAGCAGCAATTCATAGTTGTTGCGAGTCGCGTGAGTAATAATGCCGCGCAGAAGCTCTCCGAAGAAATAATTTTGAAAAAGCTCCTCCGCAGGACGGGGCAGCATAATGCCAAGCGTTTGCGTGGTTTTGGATACAAGGCTTTTTGCCATCATATTGGGATGGTAATTCAGCTCTTTCATAATTTGTTTAACTTTAAGAGATGTCTCCGTACTGATTCGGGGATGACCTGAGATCACCCGTGACACTGTAGAAGGGGAAACACCCGCCAGTTTGGCAATATCCTTGATCGTAATCATGTCAAAAACCCCTTCTGATTCAATCATTTCAACATTCTCCTATGGTAATGCAAAGGGTACCAGAAATCAATTGTTAGCTGGCTGATCCAGAATGCAAGCGGAGTAAAATAAAGGAAGAAAGAGTTAGATCAAGCAATCAGGAAATTACTGTGAACAGAATTCAGGATATGGTTAATTTTGAAGTAATACAGCTTGTGCAAACGTTTGTACAAACAAAGTCTGGTATTGTATGATGTGGAATATATTATAGCGCTTACATCATTGTTTTTACACACTTTTTAACTTGTTTACCCTACATATTGGATTTAGAAGTGATCTTGTCTTCCATTTTGAGCAAACGTTTGTACAATAGTTCACGTGGAGCACATTTCCTGACAATCTACGCCATTTAAAGGGTGAAAAGCGCGAATTTTTGGACCACGCAGAGGGAAAGGGGACAATTTTACATGAGAAAATGGCAAGGGGCAGTATTGTCTATCGGAATGGCGTTTACATTGGCTGCATGCTCTACCGGAGGAGGAGGGGAAGCTTCTTCTCCGGCAGCCCCGAGTGATAATCCGGAGGGAACGGTTCAATTGACCGCAGAGAACCTTCAGCCGGAAGACGGCGCGACACTGGTGATCTGGGAGGATAAGAATCAGAGAAGTTTCATTGAGCAGCGAGTCAAAAAGTTTGAAGAAAAATATGGTGTTACCGTCAAAATGGAAGAACTGCCTCCGACCGATCAGGTCACTAAACTGACCACCGATGGTCCAGCCGGACTTGCCGCAGATGTGGTCGTATTCCCGCATGACAAGATTGGTAGTGCCTCGGAAGCGGGACTTATTCTGCCCAACGATATTTTTGAAGCTGAGACTGCAGCCAATACCAGCGAGAATGCACTGAAAGCCGTGACGTTCAAAGATGTTCTATATGGATATCCGTACAGCGTGGAGACTTATGCTCTTTTTTATAACAAAGCATTAGTTCCAGAGGCTCCAAAAAGCTTTGACGAAATTATCGATTTTGCCAAAACGTTCAACAACACCAAATCTAATCAGTATGCACTGATGTGGGAGCTTCAGCAGTTCTATTACAACTACGCTTTCCTGGCTTCTCAGGGTGGTTATATCTTTGGGGACAACGGCATGGATAGCAGCGATCTCGGTTTGAATAACGAAGGAGCCCAGAAGGGCGGGGAATTCCTCCAAAAGCTGAAGGCTGAAGTGCTGCCGCTCAAGATGGGCGATGTAAACTACGATATCAAAAAAGGGCTGTTCTCCAGCGGCAAGCTGGCCATGGATATTAACGGACCTTGGACGATTGCTGACTATCGCACCGCCGGAATCGATTTTGGAGTCGCACCGCTTCCAGCCATTGATGGCAAGCCCATGACCTCCTTCTCGGGTGTTAAAGCCTATTACGTCAATGCATTCACTCAATACCCAAATGCCTCCAAGCTGCTGGCCGCATTCCTCTCGAACGAAGAAGCCCAGATGGAGAACTTTGATATGAACGGTACTCTTCCAGCGAACAAAAATGTGGCAGCCGATGCGAAAGTACAGGAAGACTCGATTAATAAAGCGTTCCTTGAGCAATTCAACAACTCAACACCGATGCCTTCGCTTCCTGCCATGGACAGTGTATGGGGGCCCATAACATCAGCCATCACCGATATCTGGGACAGCGGCAAGGACGTGAAGGCTTCTCTCGACAATGCTGTGAAGCAGATTAAGGAGAGCCTGGCAACCGTTCAATAACGAGGGAATAACACTTCATGCAAAACATCAATTTTTAACCAACCTGTGAAAGATTTCAGCAGGATATCCGATGGCAGGAGAGGAGAGAGTATATGCAACAACAGCATGTCCCGGTGTCTGCCCATTCCAACAGGGAGAAGCAGCACCGGATGACAGCGACCATATGCTCCATCATACTGCAGGGTCTGGGACAGTTATACAATCGGCAGTGGATTAAAGGTATAGTTCTATTGCTGCTGGAGGGAGCAGGGCTTGCGTACCTGCTTCCGCGGCTGTCCCATGCGGTATGGGGGATATGGACACTGGGTGAAAATACACAGCGTTTTGTCAAAGTGAATGGTTCGACAGTGCTTCAAAAGGGAGATCATTCCATCTTTTTGCTGCTTGACGGAATTATCGTGTTGCTCGTCTTTTTTTTGTTTGTACTTGTTTATATGCTGAACATTCGGGACGCCTATATGACTGGACTTGCAAGAGAGCAGGGTAAACCAACGCTTGGAGCCGCGGCGACGATGCGCAATCTGATGGATCGAAACTTTCCGTATCTGTTTTTATCGATCCCGGCCCTGGGTGTGCTGTTCTTTACCATCATGCCCATTCTGTTCACGGTGACGATTGCATTTACCAACTATTCGGCACCAGACCACATTCCTCCGGCGAAGCTGGTCGATTGGGTCGGATTCAAAACGTTCACCGATCTCATTCAGCTCAAATCCTGGAGCCAGACGTTCTACGGCGTACTGACCTGGACGGTCATCTGGGCCGTTTTGGCTACGGTCACTACCTATTTCGGCGGTGTGTTGGTAGCTTTGCTGATTGAGCAGCAGGGGATCCGTTTCAAAAAGCTGTGGCGTACTATTTTCATTTTGCCGTATGCCATTCCACAAATTATCTCTTTGCTGCTAATGCGCAACCTCTTCAACGGTCAGTTTGGACCAATCAATACGTATATGAGAGCGTTCGGTCTGGAAGGATTACCATGGCTGACTGATCCGTTCTGGGCTAAGGTAACCGTCATTGTGGTCAATATGTGGATCGGTATCCCGGTCAGCATGGTGCTGATTTTAGGTGTGCTTACGGCTATTCCGCGTGATCTGTACGAAGCAGCCGAAGTGGACGGCGCCTCTGCATTCCAGAAATTCCGAATTATTACGATGCCGTTCATTTTGTTTGCAACAACACCGGTGCTGATCATGCAGTTTGCCGGAAACTTCAACAACTTCAACGTCATCTTCCTGTTAACAAACGGGAACCCGCTTCGCGGCGACTACCAGTACGCGGGGGCTACGGATTTGCTGGTCACCTGGCTCTACAAGCTCACACTCGACAATAACAAATTCAACATGGCTTCCGCGGTAGGCATCATCATCTTCCTGATTATCGCTTCCTTCTCCATCTGGAACTTCCGCCGCTCCAAATCATTCAAGGAGGAGGACATGATTCAATGAAAAAACGCAACAATCCGATTCGTTTGACGCTCAGCTACGTGCTTTTAGTGATCATTGCTGTTGTATCCATCTATCCGGTGCTGTGGATCTTTCTGTCGTCCCTGCGTCCAGGGGCGGCATTGTTCAGTGAACGTTTATGGCCGGAAAGCTTCACGCTGTCCCATTACGGAGAGCTGTTCAACAATCCGTCCTTTATGTACGGCAGATGGTATATGAATACGCTCAAGATCGCCTTCTTTACGATGATTTTCTCTACATTAATGGTGACGCTGGGCATGTACGCGTTATCCCGGTTCCGTTTTCGGGGGCGCAAAACGATTCTGTCCACGATGCTCATTCTGGGCATGTTTCCAAGCTTTATGAGCATGATTGCCATCTATATTATTTTGCTGCAAATCAAATTGCTGGACACACATGCTGCGCTTATTCTGGTCTATTCCTCAGGCGCGGTGCTGGGTGGATTCATCGTCAAAGGTTTCTTTGACACCATTCCGCGCAGCCTGGATGAAGCAGCCCGTATCGATGGTGCAAGCCATCTGCGTGTGTTCACCAGCATTATCCTGCCGTTATCCAAGCCGATGCTGACGTACGTTGCATTAACGAGCTTCACCGGGGCGTGGATGGATTTTATTTTTGCCCGGCTCGTGCTGCGCACCAAGGAGAACTGGACCCTTGCGGTGGGCATGTGGGATCTGGTTAACCGATATCAGGACAGCAACTTCACGATGTTTGCTGCGGGAGCTGTGCTGATTGCTATTCCGATTACGCTGCTGTTTGTGTTCCTGCAGCGTTTCCTCGTGCAGGGGCTAACCACGGGGGCGTCCAAAGGTTAACATCACTCTATGTCTCCAAAGATTAACATCACTCCATGGCCTCCAAAGGTTAAGGTCAATCTGTGCCGTCAACAGCACAGCATAGTCAACCGCATTATGGCCGAGATGAGCCACACTTGCGGCATTTCAACCAGGCACTTCCGCAGCGTCAAGTCTTTATCGGCTGGCTATGCTCCGGAAGTGTCTGCTTTTACATACAGAGACAGGGCTATAATCAAGATAAAGGAGGAGCGTGATGTATGGGCATGAACCCTTCCAGTGAGCCTGAGGCTGCAGCCTATCCAGGGGGACGAGCTATGTTGCAAAGCAGTGAGGCTCCCCAAACCTTGCATGGCAACAAGACGTTTCGCAGAATTCTGTACGGGTATGGCATATCCGTTTTTGGTGACTGCTTTAACGGCATTGCGATCAGTCTGTGGGTGCTTCAGACAACCGGAAGTGCAAAGAATATGGCTGCTGTACAGATCTGTAATATGGCAGTCAGCTTTTTATTTGGGTCCGTGGCGGGTACGGTAGCCGATCGAATGGATCGAAGGAAGCTGATGCTTGCCTCGGATATGTTCCGTGGTGTGATCGCTTTGCTAATTGCGGTTAGCCTGTTCAGTTGGCATGCCCCTTTCCCTGTGTTGCTGTTATTGCTTTCTCTATCGATGTTCTCGAGTCTGTTTCAAGCACCTGCATTTCATGCTTCCGTTGCGAGCATGGTGGGCAAGGAGCGCATCCAGCAGGCCACAGGCACCATTCATCTGGTGGATAACCTGGCTCGTATTAGCGGTTTGGCTGCTGCTGGTGTTGTTGTAGCGGCCTTTGGAGGTTTTTTTGCCATCCTGATGACGTGTGTAACCTTCCTGTTGTCCGCTGTCTGTGTAATGCTGGCAGGACGTTTTCCACAGGTGATGCGTTCCAGTGGAGATCGGAAGTCTTTTACCCAGGAGTGGCGCAGTTCATTTGTATACATCTATCGCAGCCCGCTTATCCGTTCCATTGTTTTACTTCATCCGCTGCTGCTGCTCTTTTTCATGTCAGCCATGATGCTCATACAGGTGATGGCTGTTAACGTCTGGGAAGCAAATCCGGTTCAATTTGGTTTAATCGAAACATGTATTCCGCTGGGATATATGATCGGATCAGGGGTGTTGATTGCTGCGGGGAAAAGGCTGAAACACCGCGGGCGCTGGGTATTTATTGGCTTGCTGGTGTTAGGGCCTGTCTACATGCTTCTGGCTAATGTATCCTCGCCTCTTCTGGCGTTGCCTCTGATTATGGGTAGTGGTGCTATGTTTGCCTGTTGTACGATGCTGACGCAGATTATGCTGCGCACCGCCGTGCCTGATGAGATGCAGGGCAGCGTTTACGGTGTTGTCGGAACCATTACGAGTACAGCCCCGATCATGGGGCTGACAGTAGTCTCAATCTTTGCGGACCATTGGGGAGCTGTTGCCGTGTTGGAGGGTGTGGGTATGCTGCTGCTTGCCGCGGGGATCATAGCGATGACCACCTTGAAATCCATCCGAACATACACTTAGATATACCTGCCATATGAAGATGGGACAGTTCAACACGGATATGACGAAACAGCCGCTGTCACCGGGCTGCTAGCAGAACCCGAACCATACAGTAAGAATCCGGACCACACAGCAAAACCCGGAGCATACGCTCATTCGCGTACTCCGGGTTAGCTTGTGTATCCATATGGCGCAGCTCTTACTTTTACTGCCAGTTCACGGTAACGGTTGCTGTTCCGCTTGCCGGTGTGGTGAACGTGTGGTTAGAACCGCCCTCCCATGTAATCGTTGATCCGTTTTTCTTGAAGAATTTGAATTCCAGCTGTTTGCCTGCCGGCACGCTGACATCGTAGTACCAGGTTGGATATTGATGAATGACCTGATTGAATGCTGGTCCAATGGCAGTGGAACCGGTGCTCCAGTTGCCAAGCTCGGCTACGTTGCCTGTCAGATAAATGTTCTGTCCAAGCGTTGTGGAGGCATTGTTAACGACAAACCGAACCGTAACCTGATCGCCAGTCAGGATGGTGAAGTTGTTATAGGCATTGCTGTTTACTCCGCTCGCAGCAACTTTGACTGCATAGTTGCCTGCGGCAATGGAAGGGATGGTTACTTTAATCTGTGTATCTTCCCAGGACAGAATCGCTGCTCCGTTAACCGCTGTGGTGCCGAAGTACACCGTGCCTTTCGTCGAGCCGAATCCACGGCCATCAATTGTCACAACATTACCTGGTTTTCCCATAACCGGACCAACATGACCAATGGTTGGTGTCGTTTCAGCAGTTGTGTACTCCCATACTGCCGTTGCGCCAGCAGCAAGGGTGAAGTTGTTAATGCTGCCGTTCGTGGACGTGATGTTGTTTCCGTTCAGCACACCACCAAGTACATCCGTGTATGAGCCTGTAGGCAGGGATGTACTCAGCCCTGTAATATTCACTGGTGTGGACAGGTTGCGGTTCACGGCAACAACGGCTACGCTATTGCCGAATTTGCGCTCATAAACGTATACATCATTGTTAATCCAGCGCTGTTGCGTGGAGCCGTAGGCAATGGCTGGGTTGGATTTGCGCAGAGGCGCGAGTTTGCTGATGACGTTAAATGCTGTAGTGGATTTGGAGAACGAAGGCATCTTGGCCCGGTTGTCCGGATCACCATTTCCCGTCAGATACTGTTCGGTACCGTAGTAGATGGCAGGCACACCACGTGAAGTCAATGTAAAGGCCAAAGCCTGTTCCAGGCGGCGATTGTTGACCGCACTTGTTTTGAAACGATCCATATCATGGTTGTCAATGAACGTCACCTGATCGTTCACTTGATTGTAGTCCGTAGCTGTACTGTTAATCATGGAATCCAGAGCGTACATGTTGGACGTGTTATCACGGAAAACGTTACGCACCGCAGAGTTAAAACGGAAGTCGAGCAGGCTCATGCCAGACTTGTTAGCAAAGTCTGTGTTATCTGCATCGGATGCAGCTGATCCCAAGAACCACTCTCCAAAGGTGAACACCGGTTTGTGTGCGTAGATGGAGGACATCCAGCTCTTTTGCCAGCCGAGAGGCATATGTTTTACCGCATCCACCCGAATACCGTCAACGCCCATATCAAGCCACAGTTTGATCGCATCTTTGAAGTATTTGTCGATGGTCGCATTATTGTGGTTGAAGTCGGCCAGATCATACAGGTTTTTGTAGATGCCGTTCTCCAGGGAAGAGAAGTCAGAGCCGCCGTTGTGATGGAAATAGCCATTGGTATCGTTGGTGTATCCACCTACCAGTGTACCGTTATCATACAGCTTGCCGTTCTCGGCAAAAGAGGTATCGGTTTCCATCGCCGGAGAGGTGTGATTCGGTGCAAAGTCAATGACAATCTTGATGCCTTTGGCATGGGCAGTTGTAATCAGGTTTTGGAAATCGGCCATCGTGCCGAAATATGGATTCGTTTTTTTGAAATCCCGTGCCCAGTAGCCATGATAGGCTGTGTTTGTTACCCCGCTATAGTTGATTGTTGCAAAAATATTTTCGACAGGCTGGGAAATCCACAGTGCCGTGACACCCAGATCACTGAAATAGTTATCATTGATTTTGTTAATTAACCCTTGCCAGTCTCCGCCGCAGTACAGCTTCAGATTGCTGCATGTTGCATCATAGGCCGCTCCAGTAGGGTTGTTAGAGGGGGTGCCGTCCAAAAAGCGATCCGTAAACACTTGATAGATCACATCTGTACTGAAACTTTGCTTGTTGGTTACAGCGGTGTCCGGATCGGCGTATACAGCAGAAGCTGGCAAAAACGGCAGGGCGCTGCCGGCAAGCAAACCGAGGGTCAGTGTGGTGCTGAGGATTGCGCGTTTGGCCATTTGAAACATGGTAATCCACCCTTCGTGAATATCGTATTTTTTTGAAAAATAAGGATGAGAATTTTAATTGTAGCGCTTACAAAAATGTATCTCGTGCTAGTTGCTTGGCAGCATCCCTCCTTTAGGAAGCACACGTCAAAAGCCCCGGCATCTCCTTGGGGAGTTACCGGGGTTGTCCTAAACCGCTGGGGTTTAATGAGCATGGCCCTCGAGTTATCTTCACATCGATATCGTAAGAAAATTTGGGTTTTATGTCAATAACTTTTTTCTGAGCATTTTTTTTCTATTTTTATATTTACAAAAGTGTCCCGGTCGATTTAAACTATTCGCAGATTCATCCAAATTAAGGGCTATGCATTCCGGATTCAGCCTGCTTGTCCAGCTGACATATCCGGAACAACCCCGTCTCTTCTGAGGCGGGGTTGTTTGTTGTCACCCTGCAAGTCACAGCAGGATACGGAATAGAGAGGCGGTTGAAGGCAGTGAAGAAGCAATCGGTTATTGAGTGTCTGGAAAATATTCAGGCCTCCCAGCTTGGCAACAAGCGTAACATCCACGTATATCTCCCGCCAGATTACGAGGAAGAGACGGAGCGGCATTACCCTGTTTTATATGTCCATGCCGGACAACGGGCCTTCGGGCCATCGGGCCCTGCGAACGAAACCTGGCAGTTGGATCAAGCAGTGGATGAACTCATCTCTTCTGGTCGCATGGAGCCCCTCATTATCGTTGCCATTGCACACGTTCGTCCGATTACCCACAACGAGTTCTACCACTACGTTGATTCCGAGCAGGGAATGCCCGGTATGGAAGGCTCTGGAATGGAATACGAGCATTTCATCATTCATGAGCTTAAACCGATGATGGATCAGCGTTATCGGACATTGAGGGACAGAGATAACACGGCCTTACTTGGGTCCTCGGCTGCGGCATTATGCACCTTGCATATCGGAATGCGTCACCCCGATGTGTTTGGCAAACTGATCATGATGTCTCCGTATTTTGTGGATGTACAGCTGGATGAACAAGCAGAAAATGGACTGCGGGAAAAAGCCATGTACCGTTTGCCAGATGAAGTCCCAGACGTAAACATGTGGGTGGATATCGGGGATGCGGAGGGTTTGTTTCTGCCTGAGCAGGTGAGACGGGTCGTACAGGAGATGCTGGACCGGGGAGCGGATATGACAAAGCTGGCTTACTTCGAACAGCCGAATGCCTGCCATCAGGAAGCGGATTGGGGGGCACGTGTGCATTTGCCCCTTTTATACATGTTCGGACGAGCAGGACGACCTGTTGCACTGGAGCTGTACGGCAGAGACGTCATCGGACTGCAAGGCGGGATGCAGGTAAGGGTGCAGGCCCGGCTCCAGTATGATCATGGTTTGAATCTGACATTGCCAAGCGGAGAGTATGTTTCAAGTCACCCCGAAATTCTTGAGGTCCATGAAGATGGTGCATTGATTCCCCATATGACAGGGAATGCAACGATCACCCTGCAAGTCGGCGAACTGACGGCAGCACAGAATTACAGGGTTATTCCAGAACTTACTCCATGTGTACAAGTCTGTATGCAAGCCGAGCTGGCACCAGCATTATCGGGGCAACCGGAACTGGACGAATCAATCTACGGCGGAATGGGCATGAAGCTTATGCATACAGGCAAGGGCCACTATGAGGGCTGTTATCTCATTCCGCGGGACAGTGGCTTCTCCTTCCGTTTTACGCGTGGTTTCCGGCATTTCGAGACCGATCAGGATGGCAATCCTATAACCAATCGCGTATTTCGTGCGACCGACAACCTATATCTCCACTATCATATCCAGGCTTGGGGCAGTGTGCATGCCAAAGCAGGAACAGGAGGCTCCCTCAAATGATAATCCATTCATTCGCTCCAACACTGGACATCCCCTATTATTATCCATGTAATTTCCCTCTGATTCATGAAGTTCTGGAGCGGCAGGGCTCCATGTCAAGTCTTCCCCTTCTGGCTGCCAGCCGATTATACACCTTGCCCTCATGCGGAGATAGCGGTTTGGTAAAAGCTTATTTTCACAAGCTGGATTATGAGGAACCCATCTGGAAGCTGAATAATCAACAGGAGCTGCGCAGCTTTGAGGAAGGGATAATACAGATTCGGAGACAGCTTGAGACGGGCAGACTTTTTTTGGCGACAGGCACCAGCTATCATCTTCCATATTGCGATGATTATCACAACCCCGAGTATATTCACAAACACATCAAACAAGGCTCAAGGCTTCATCTGGTGGATCATTGGCTTGCGGTGTACGGCATGGACGAGCATTATATTCATGTCTACGACCCTGTTCCTTCCAAGTTTAAAGGCAAGGTGAAGTATTCGGCTTTTCATGATTTCTGGAGAGGGAATCAGGCGATTTCTGAACTTGCAGGTGTTAAACGAAAGGAAGCTTTGCAAACCTACGGAACGATGGACGTTCGGGCCACAGTCCCGCTGGATTCGCATGGTTATCGGGAGATGCTGGCTCAAGCACTGACTACACATGTGCATGAATTTTTGACGGGAAGAAGGATTACGGAGGGAGAACGGAATTTTTATTTTGGACATGCTGTATCTGCAAGTCTTGTGAATTCGCTAAAAGGAAGTACAGGAGGGGATGCAGAGAGCGAACCCCGTTTGGCCGGTTTGCTTTTTGATATGCGCTGGAGCCGATATTTTTTCCGGGATTTGCTCAAGGAGACAGCTCAATGGCTGGGTGCACCGCTCGATCAGTATGCCAGAGAATATGCAAATATCATTCTGCGATGGGAAAAGGCCAATAACCTGCTTCAGGTGGGACGGATGAAGCATTCAGAAGGTTGGCGAGCACAGTTGTCAGGTGTAGTGCAAGAACTGGTCGCCGATGAATGGCGATGGTATGAGTCGTTAAGGAGAGCACTGCCTCAAGCTTCCACATATGCGCGACAATCCCGGACAGTCATCGGGCCTGATTACAGGTCGGACCTGCTGCGCATCGTACTGGATAGCTGCCGTGAATTGAATGCGTATCACAACACCTTTATTCCGCTGGAAGAGGGCGGGAACGCTCCGCTCTACGGCCGTGATGGACAGCTGGATTCGCTGCAGCTGGTGTCTTTGCTGGCTGTGGTGGAGCAAGGCATTGAAGAGCAATGGGGAAAAGAGATAGGGAATGCTCTCGCCGAGATTGCAGCTGCAGCCTTGCCTGAAAGTCCATACCAGACGGTAGGTTCGCTGGTGGATTATCTGGCGCAGCAGTGGATGGGCGTCAGTGATCGGGAGGGCTCGAGGTGGTAATCGACTATTTGCTGGAGCGGTTTGCAGCCTTTGAATCTCGGCCTGCATTCATTTGGGAGGATCAGGAACACAGCTACGATTGGCTGGTTGATCAGATTCTTCTGATGGGGGACTGGATTGCAAGAGAAGGCGTGTCGGGGCAAGTGGTTACATTGGAAGAGGACTATTCTCCTTATGCAGCATCGGCAATGCTGGCATTGCTTGGAGCAGGGTGCATTGTGCTTCCGATCGATCGAAATTTGGTTGAAGCGAAACGGGACGAGTATGTCAAGCTGGCACATGTGGGTGTACGCTTGGGGATAGACGCCGGCAAGCTCGTTGCAAGACAGAGGTGCGAGTCTCATGAAGAAGGGATGTCATCCATTTTGACTGAATTGGCTCTGGAGCAGGTCGGTGGTCTGGTTCTGTTCTCTTCAGGTTCTACCGGGGTGAGCAAAGCGACGGTTCATCGGGCAGATCGGCTGTTACAATCCTTTCAACGGCAGGTGCGTCCCCTGCGGACTATACCCTTCATGATGTTTGACCATATCGGCGGGGTAAATACAATGCTGCAATCGCTATCCAGTGGCGGATGCCTGTGCATTGTGGCAAATCGTACTCCAGAGGAAGTATGCCGAACGATTGAGAAACATCGCGTACAGGCACTGCCCGTTTCCCCGACATTTATGAATCTGCTGCTTCTCGGAAAACAAGACGAAGCGTACGATCTGTCGAGCCTGGAAGTCGTCTCCTATGGTTCGGAAGTGATGCCCGAATCGGTTCTGACAGCCTGGACTCGGCGCTTTCCGGGGATCAGAACCATTCAGGCCTACGGGATGTCGGAAATAGGCATTTTGCCGACACGTTCCAAAGAGCCGGGATCTCTGTTATTTTCCATCCAGGATGATGAGGTGAAGTGCCGGGTTGTGGACGGTGAACTGCAGATTCATACCGAAACGGCGATGATCGGTTATCTGAATGCTGCATCTCCTTTTACAGTAGACGGCTGGCTGCGTACGGGAGACGAGGCTGTGGTGGAGGGCGGATATATCCGCATTCTGGGCCGTCGTTCCGAGATCATTAATGTAGGTGGCTGGAAGGTATATCCCGCTGAAGTCGAGAGTGTGCTTGAAGAGATGGATTGCATTGAGGCGGCGGTGGTCACAGGCGAGGTGAGCGGAATCACAGGACAACAGGTGAAAGCTACCATTCGACTTGCAAAGGCTTGTTCATTAGCAGAACTGCGCCGTGTCGTCTGGGCTTATTGCCGGGATAAGCTGCCTGCATATAAAATTCCGCAGAAAATCGTTGTCACCGAAGAGGAACTGGTTAGCACGCGTATGAAAAAGGTCAGAAAGTCAGTATCCTCCGTGAATGAGGGATAATCTCGTTTTACAGGGGAAAATTTGCATCAGCATCCTGACTAAATCGTCTCAGCCATTCTCGATTTAATCTGGACAAGCTGACAAAATGTATAAATTCAACAAAATCCATAAAATTATATGATGAACCAAAGAACGCATAATTAAAAGGAATATGCGTTTTTTCGGTTTTCTGCAGCGATAAGAGTTAAGAGAAGCAACTCAACAAATCCAGTAACCCCTAGTACCTTCAATAAACGGAATAACCTTATAACATAACTACAATAACACCAGCTAACTGGAACTAGAATAACACCAGCAATCTATGATTTATTCATCGAAATTTTGAATTTAACTCAATTCAGCGTATAAGTCAGAGTCCAGACACAACATCCATTTTCTAACGATCCCCAGAAGCCTTATTTGGGGCAAATGAAGGCTTCTCAAATTCTAACGATCCCCAGAAACGTTATTTGGATGATTTTGCTGGGGGGAACGCTATTATTGTGGTTTTTCGGGGAAATAAGGTTGCTCAGATTCGTTAGAATTCCAGCAATGCTAAATTCGGACGAATAAGGTCATCTGAAATCGTTAGAGTTTGGGAAGCGGGGGAGAGGGAGGTGCACGGCATGATTTAATTGTTTTTTAAAAGAAGGGCTGAACGTGAATCACGTTTAGCCCTTCGAGCAGCGCCCTTCGAGCAGCGCCCTTCGAGCAGCGCCCTTCGAGCAGCGCCCTTCGAGCAGCGCCCTTCGAGCAGCGCCCTTCGAGCAGCGCCCTTCGAGCAGCGTTGCAAACGGCGCAGGACGATTAGCTGCTGGAGTGCTGTGCTTGTTTGGAGAGAGAGAAGCGATGTAAATGGCAAGCATCAAGACCGCTTCTTGCTAATAATCAGGCTTCTGCTGGTTGCTTTGCTTCAAGCTGTAATAAAGAGAAGCCGTATGCTGCGAGATCCAGGGTCAACTTGTTCTGTCTGGCTTCAACCGGAGATGAGGTATGCAGATCACGCCAGACGTTACGATCTCCCCATGCCAGCTCCAATGTACATGGCTCGTCAATGGCATTGAGTACAAGCAGCACGCGTTCCCCCGTCTCCGAATCTACACGCTCCATAGCGAGACAAGGGTCGCCTGCTTTGGCATAGATGATCTTCAGCTCTGCGCTACGTAAGGCGGGATGCTGTTTGCGCAGCTCGATGGTACATGTGAAAAATTCGAGCAGTTCACGGTTCTGCTTGCTTGCATCCCACTCCATACATTTGCGGCAGCCCGGATCGTATCCACCGTCCAGTCCAACCTCATCCCCATAATATACGCAAGGTGCACCCGGGTATGAGAAAAGCAACATTACGGCTAATTTCATCTTCCGCACATTCCCATCACACAAAGTCAGCAGACGTGGTGTATCGTGACTGCCAAGCAGGTTAAAGGCTGCTTCCGTAACAGGTTGTGAATACGAGGCGAGCAGTTTGCCAATCTCGTTGGCGAATCCAAGTCCGTCCAGCTTTCCATATACAGTGTAATCCAGCACAGAGTTGGTAAAAGGGTAGTTCATGACCGCATCGAATTGATCTCCTTGCAGCCACATCAAGGAATCATGCCAGATTTCACCGAGCAGATAGGCGTCGGGTTTGATCGCTTTGACCGTCTGCCTGAATTCGCGCCAGAACTGGTGATCCACCTCATTGGCCACATCCAGCCGCCATCCATCGATATCCATCTCTTCGATCCAGAAGCGCGCAACCTCCAGCAGATAGGCTTTGACGTCGGGGTTCTCTGTGTTGAGCTTTGGCATAAGCGGCTCAAATGCAAAAGTGTCGTATGTCGGAATGCCATCCTCTACACGTGGCGGCCAATCCTTAATGTAAAACCAATCCGCATAAGGGGAAGCAGGGCCATTCTTCATGACATCGACAAAAGGAGGGAACTCCCTTCCCGAATGATTAAACACCGCATCAAGCACAACCCGTATACCACGAGCATGGCAGGCATTCACAAGCTTTCTCAGCTGCTCATTCGTACCGAACTGAGGATCGACCTTCAGGTAATCAGCAGTATTGTATTTGTGGTTGGTTGTAGCTTCAAACAGCGGGCAGAAATAGATCGCCGTAATCCCCAGTTGACTCAGGTGGTCGAGATGATCCATCACACCCTGCAGGTCTCCACCAAAGAAATTGACCGGTGTAGGCTCACCGCCCCATGCTTCTGCACCAGCTGGAGTCAAAGCAGGATCACCATTCGCAAAACGTTCGGGGAAAATCTGATAAAAAACAGCATCCTTAACCCATGCAGGTGGCTCAAAAATATCAACCGGATTCATGAATGGAAAATCAAACATTTCCAGTGGATGCTCTGGCAGTGTCTGCTCAAATCCTCGTTCTGTCATCCACACAGATTCTTCCCCTTGGATAAGCTGAAAGGCATAACGCAGTCTGCGATACGGCGGAGATGTCTCGGCCTCCCAGTAGTCAAACATCTCGTCACGGGCAAAAATCCGCATAGGAATGTGCGTTATGGTCCGGTCCCAGGCATATTTGTCACCTGTAATCGCAATAACGGCATCCAGATCCCCTCGTTTGGATCGTAAGCGAAGATGCATGGTGTTACGGTTGTACGCATAAGACCAGTTCAGTTTGGGACGGTGGTAGATCGCTTCCAACATCATGAAAATCACTCCTTGGCACATGGATATAAAAGCAAATCAGGCTACAAACGCCGCTAAAAATACTACTGGAAAACGCAAAAAAGGCACAGCCTCTAACGTTCACGAGGTTGTACCTTTCGGCAGCATAGCCTTTGGATTATATCGCTATTATACGAATTGTTTTTGCAAAAGAAAACACTTTTTTTCCTTATTTATCAATTAACTGTTATCCAGAAGACAGGATTAAAACTCATACCCCAGCTTTTCTGCGTATTTCTGAACTTCTTTAAGATACTGCTCAATGCTCTTCTTGCCTGCAGCAACCTTGTCATTGCCTTGCTTGAGGAACGTGCTGTTTACCTTTGTTTTGGAAACCGCCTTTTTGAACAATTGATAGGCCTCCAGCTGTGCGTAGCTGCCTCTGATCAATTTGTCATGAATTTTTTTCAGCTCTGCATTTTCCGGCTTGATCTGCTTCAGCATGGAAACATACTTCGTGTAATTTGGAATAGCTGTATTGTTTAATGTCAGAAAGATAGATTTACGATTCGAAGAGGTGATGTATGTACTTCCGCCTACGGCGTCCAACGCTTTCTTTTCATATACACCAGCTGCGTCCAGTGCGTCAATATAATCGAGAAGATCCTGCTCATCCGCTGTCAGTTCCTGTTCTTCCGGGCTGCCATTATCTACGTTGACTTCTTCATCCGAAGTTACTGTTGTGCTGTCTGCCGCTGAAGCATAATGCCCGGCTGGAACAAATACGCCGCCTAACAATGCGATACTCATCAGGATCGCTAGAACCCAATTCTTTTTCATGTTAACTGTCCCCTGTCTCTATAAATGTGATTTTATACCAAGGGATAATCTAACATATAAGCAGGTTGAAATACAGGAATTATTTAGAAAATAAAGCTTATCCAATCATTGTATAAATCTATTTTACTCTTACAAAAAAGAGATGTGATGCATAATCATAAGTTAATATGAATATCTCATCTTTCACAAACGAAACGAAAGCAAAGGGGGTATAGCAGCGATAATAAAAAAGATAAATTTTACATATATGGTTTTGTTAAAAGTATGGATTCATATTATATAGGTTGATTCAAAATGCCTTTAATAGAAGCATTCTATAAGATGGAATGACAAAATAACATCATGAATGTTTTACCAAATTAAAGCTTGTCTAAATGAAAGTTCTCCATTACAATACAAATGATAATGAGATTCAATATCATTTAGGAAGAAAAGGGGAGAGACATTCCATGCTTCAATTCAAGAAAAAATTATATATTTATGCAGCGCTTATTCTTATGATTTCGCTGCTGGCTGGTTGTGCTTCCGGAGGGTCGGGCAGCACCAATACAGCAAGCTCTGCAACAAGCAGCAGCACCGAAGGCAGCACAGATAAAGATACCTCTGCCAAGGCAGCAGATGAGACCCGGGTCATCAAACATGCGATGGGTGAAGCCACAATCAAAGGCACTCCGCAACGGATCGTAACGCTGTTCCAGGGGGCGAACGATGTGGTTGTTGCTCTCGGTGTGAAGCCGGTAGGTGTCGTTGAATCATGGGTTCAGCAGCCGGTGTATGAATATCTGCGTAAAGACCTCGACGGTGTACCTCAAGTCGGTCAGGAATCCCAGCCGAATCTGGAGGAGATCAACAAGCTGAAGCCGGACCTGATTATTGCAACGAAGATCAGAGATGAAGAGATATACGATCAGCTGTCTCAGATTGCACCTACCGTAGTGACTGAAACGTTGTTTGATTGGAAAGAAACGTTGAAGCTGGTTGGGGAGTCCCTGAATAAAACGCAAGAGGCTGACAAGTTGCTCGCAGACTGGGAAACACGTGTCGCTGACTTCAAAGAGAAGATGGGCGACCGCCTCCCGATCGAAGCAACGATTACCAACTTTAGAGCGGATCAGGTTCGCATTTTCTATATGGGCTACGCGGGGAAAATTTTGAAAGAGCTCGGCTTCACAAGACCTGCAGGGCATGATCAGGATACATGGGGCGTGCAGCTGGCTTCCAAAGAGAACATTCCGGATATGAATGCAGATATGATCTTTAACTTCAACTCGGGTACTGATGCCGCTGCGATTGAGAAGAACTATAAAGATTGGACGAGCAGTCCATTGTGGAAAAACCTCGATGCGGTGAAAAACAATCAGCTCTACCAGGTGGACGAGGTTGCCTGGAATATGGCGGGCGGATACACGTCAGCCAATATGATGCTGGATGATTTATACAAGATTTTCAACCTGAATAAGTAATAACAGCAGCAGGACCTGCCATGCACCAGAACATTCGCAAGCGAAGTGAATGGGCAGGCTGGTCCTTTTTCATTTTACAGATGAGAGAGTGAGTGTATGTTTCCCCTTTTTACCAAAGCGAGTGCCAAAACATACGGGTTGATCGCATTATTTCTGCTCATGCTGCTTGCGGCGTTTGTCAGTATGATGCTGGGCCGCACCCATATTACACTTCATATGCTCTGGCAGGTCTGGCATGCCTACGATGAAACTTCAGTTGAACAGGTGGTGCTTATGACCGAACGTTTACCGCGTACTGTCATTGCCGCTGTTGTAGGTGCAAGCCTTGCAGCTGCCGGGGCACTGATGCAGGCGCTGACACGTAATCCACTGGCATCTCCGAGTGTATTCGGAATTAACTCAGGTGCTATTTTCTTTATTGTGATTGCCGTTGTTGTGTTATCCGTGTCCTCTCTGACCACGATGATGTGGTTTGGATTCGCAGGAGCAGCCATTTCCGCCGCTATTGTGTATGGTCTTGGCTCCCTTGGGCGCGATGGTCTGACACCAATCAAAATTGTGCTCGCGGGGACGGCCATCTCAGCCTTGTTTGCCTCCTTTACCCAGGCGATTCTGGTGCTGGATGGCACAGGATTGCAGGATGTACTGTTCTGGCTTGCCGGTTCCGTAAGCGGACGAACACTGGAAATGTTGTATCCTGTGCTGCCGTACATGGCTGCGGCCGCGCTAGTTTCTCTTTTTATGGGGCGGGCGATCAATCTGCTCTTGACCGGGGATGACATTGCCAAAGGCATGGGACAGAATGTTTTGCTGGTTAAGGTGCTGATGGGCTTTGTGGTTGTCCTGCTTGCAGGTGGATCTGTTGCGGTAGCAGGTTCTATTGGACTGGTTGGGCTGGTTGTCCCCCATATCATGCGTGCCTTGGTCGGCAATGACTATCGCTGGCTTGTGCCGTACTGCTTCGCAGGCGGAGCCATTCTGCTCATGTCTGCCGATGTGGTGGCAAGGCTGGTTATCATGCCGCAAGAGGTACCGCTGGGTGTAATGACGGCTCTGATTGGCGGACCTTTCTTCGTATACATTGCCCGTAAGGGGGTAACGAAGATATGAAGAAGATGCTGACGTATCGTAATAAAAAGGATACCGTGTCGATGCAGGTGGAGCGCAAATCCATGCTGGTTATCTCCGTGTGTGTCATTCTGTTTCTGGCAGCCGTCATTGTCGGAACAAGTCTAGGCAGTGACTTTATTGCGCCGTGGGATGTGCTGCGAACGATCCTGGGATTGAACGCAGGCGAGCATGATTTTGTCGTGCTTACGCTGCGTTTGCCGCGTGTATTGTTATCGCTGCTTGTAGGTGCCGCACTTGGCATGTCGGGTGCACTGTTACAGGGCATTATTCGTAACCCGCTCGCTTCACCGGATGTGATCGGTATAACGGGCGGGGCTGCCGTAGCTGCGGTAGGGTTCGTATCATTGCTGGGCGGAGCTTTGAGTATCAAGCTGTTGCCGCTATTCGCGGTCGTCGGTGCGCTGGCCACGGCTTTCATTATTTATGTGCTGGCCTGGAAAAAGGGAGTTACACCGATCCGGCTTGTGCTGATTGGCATCGGCGTATCGGGTATAACCGGGGCAGGTACAACCTTTATGCTTATTTTGAGCCCGTTCTATACAGCCACTCAGGCTTATATCTGGCTGACGGGCAGCATCTACGGAGCCACCTGGACAGATATCAAGACGATACTGCCTGTTGTTGTCATCGTTGTGCCACTGGCCATCTGGTTAGCCCGGAGCCTGAATGCACAGGAATTCGGGGATGATCTGGCTACGGGGCTTGGCGTCAAGGTGCAGTGGCACCGGTCTGCGCTGCTGTTATGCAGTGTACTGCTTGCGGGAATTGCCGTGTCGGTAGCCGGGACAATCGGTTTTGTCGGTCTGATTGCACCGCATATCGCAAGAAAGCTGGTTGGACGTATGTTTGGCAGTCTGCTGCTCGTGTCCGGTTTTGTCGGGGCGTTACTTGTATGCGCGGCTGATCTGATTGCACGAACGGCATTTCTGCCGCTTGATGTTCCGGCCGGGGTATTTACCGCAGGCATTGGCGCACCGTTTTTCCTGTATCTGCTGTTCAAAAATCGAAATCAATATTAAGGAGGAGAAGCCGTGAGTATTCTGAAGGCCAAGGAGCTTACCATCTCCTATGGAGCAGAGCCTGTTATTGAGAATTTGAACCTGATCATTCCCAAGGGAGAAATCACGGTGCTGATCGGCAGTAATGGCTGCGGCAAGTCTACACTGCTGCGTACAATGGCAAGATTGTTGAAAGCCAGTGCGGGTACCGTGCTGCTTGATGGCGAAGAGATCGCCAAGCTGCCGACCAAAGAAATTTCAAGACGCATGTCTATTTTGCCGCAGGGGCCAACGGCGCCAGAAGGGCTTACAGTGAGCCAGTTGGTTCGCCAGGGGCGATATCCACACCAGACATGGCTGAAGCAGTGGTCGCGTGAGGATGAGCGCATGGTGGAGCTGGCTCTGGAATCCACGCATCTGACGGCTCTGGCTGATCGGCCGGTAGATGCCCTGTCGGGTGGCCAGCGTCAGCGTGCATGGATTGCCATGACGCTTGCCCAGGGGACAGAAACACTTTTACTGGACGAGCCTACAACGTATCTGGATATGACCCATCAGATTGATATTCTGGATCTGCTGTTTGAGTTGAACGAGAAGGAAGGGCGTACCATCGTTATGGTGCTGCACGACCTGAATCTGGCCTGCCGGTATGCACACCATATTGTGGCGGTGCACAACAAGTCGATCTATGCGGAAGGTAAACCGGAGGACATTATTACTCGCGAGCTTGTGCGCAACGTTTTTCAGATGGAATGTGACATCGCTGTTGATCCGTTATTCGGTACGCCGACCTGTATCCCGCACGGAAGAGGAAGGAAGCTGAATGCAGAGCAGCGTCATTATACACAGCTTGCTAGATGAGCGGCAGGTTTATGTATCATTAACTGGTTTTTTACATGAACTACAACTCACATATCCCCCACGCAGTTACAAAACTTCGTCATCACGGCGATAACAGAGCAGGCGAGTAGAAGAACATTCAAGTTATAACTCGCCCGTTTTGTTATGCCTTTTTTTGATCCCTACAAACAGCCTTAGTGTGAGAGTCTCCTCTTAAAAGAACTATTTTTACCTTTAAAGTTTTATATTGACAATCTGTCGAGAATTGCCATAAAATAGATTTTGCATGATATTGATAATCATTATCAATAAATTCAACCGATAGAAAGGTCGGATATGAACTTCATGAGCACAAGTGACTCCGTATTTCCGAAAGGCATGGAAAACTTGCAGAATCGGCTGATTTTGCATAAAGCGAGAGAAATGGGCATTCGTTGTGAACCGCTTGTGGATGGATGCGAGGATTTCCTGAAGCTGTCGCTGGAACACAAGCAGGTCATCATTAACAAAACAAGAACACATCGTCTGCCGCTGATCGCCGGACTGCTTGCCAAGAACAAACAGGCGTGTAATCTGCTGCTGCAGGAGCAGGGCATGCCAGTCCCGCCACATATCGTTGTGACGGCAATGGGGCAAGAAGCGGAGGCTTTTCTGGGACAACATGGCTCCATCGTGGTCAAACCGCTGGATGCGAGCAGCAGTCAGGGGGTCACACTGGATGTGCGTACCGATGCTGAACTGAACCAGGCCATTCAACTCGCCGCCGGGTTCGGCAGCGGAATACTGCTGCAGCAGTATGTCATTGGAACGGATTACCGGGTGCTGATCATTAATGAGCAGGTTGCCGCAGTTAACCAATACCGGCCTGTTTACGTAGTAGGCAATGGCCGCTCATCTGTAAGGGAACTTATTGAGACGCTGAACAACAGCCGGATTATGGAGACAGAAATCGGAAGGGTTGAAGCTTTTCCCGAGATTGAACTGCATCATGAGTTGGCGGTTGTACGTTTGTTGAACGTTCTTCGCAAGCAAGGTGTAAGTCTTGATGACGTGCCCCTTGGGGGGAAAGAAATCGAACTGTATGATCTGCGGAATTCGGCAGCCGGGAAGATTAGTGAATATTACTGTGATTGTATGGAGCATATCCATCCTGATAATGCCCGTATGATGGTTCAGGCTGCAAGGGCGCTCCGGATCGATGTTGCCGGTATAGACGTGCGTTGTAAGGACATCCGTGTTCCTGTGACATCCGCACAAGGAGGTATTTTGGAGGTGAACGCTTTGCCGGATCTGACACATCATGTTTATCCGCATGGCGGGACAACAAGGGACGTTGTGCGTCAATATCTGGAATATGTATGTCACAGTTAACGGCCGATAGTTAGCGGTAATTAACGTTTAGATATCCCAGGAGCTGAAAGCTGCGCTAACGGCTCATATCAGGATCATGTTCTCAATGACCAATAGATCAGTAAAGAACCCGTTTGGTGCTATATAAATTAAATGATTCATTTACACGTTAACGGAGAGCACAGAAAAAACCTGAAAAAGCGGAGCGGTCGCCTGAAAGCTTTCTGCAAGAAAGCTGCATCGGAAGCATACGCTTATCACCGGATTTTCCCTTTAGAGAAGGGAATTCAAAAAAATCTGGGGATAACCGCTACTCTCCAGGTTATTCTGTCATCGGAGTGGATGGTGTAAAATCTTTAGTTCAACTTATATAGCAAAGAACCAGTACCAAGCAAATGAACAGGCATTCTCTAGCCTGAATTGATGATAAGGGGCGTTTAACAATTATGTCAGTAGAGGTACAGACGGATTACCTGAAGCTGCTGCATGAGAAGGAGTCAAATGCGCGAGCATATTCCCGGCATTTTCCGCTCGTCATCCGTAAGGCACAAGGCATCCGGATTACAGACACGGAAGGCCGTGAGTTCTATGATTGCCTGGCCGGTGCGGGAACGCTGGCGCTCGGGCACAACCATGAGACGGTTGTAAACGCCATTCGGGAAATGCTGGATCAGCAGATTCCGTTACATACGCTGGATCTGGCTACACCGCTTAAAATTTCGTTCATGCAGGAGCTGTTTTCCATGCTGCCTGAGGAGATGCGGGATACGTCGAGAATCCAGTTTTGCGGTCCAACCGGGGCAGATGCTGTGGAAGCAGCAATCAAGCTGGTGAAACATGCGACAGGTGGAAAGTCCATTCTGGCGTTTAGCGGCGGGTATCATGGTTCAACTCAGGCAACGATGTCGATGAGCGGTAATCTGAGCAAAAAAGAACAGCTGCAAAGCCTGCTGCCAGACGTGCATTTCCTGCCATTTCCGTATGAGTATCGCTGTCCCTTTGGTGTAGGTGAAGGCATGACTGCCCGGTTAAGCGCACAGTACATCGAGAACCTGCTTCATGATTGCGAGAGCGGGATTGCAGCGCCATGCGGTGTGATTGTGGAGACGGTACAGGGCGAGGGTGGGGCGATTCCCGCAGATCTGGAATGGCTGAGAGAGCTGCGCCGGATCACGGCAGAACGTCGTATCCCCCTCATTATTGATGAGGTACAGACGGGCATTGGTCGAACTGGTCGTATGTTTTCGTTTGAGCATGCAGGTATTGTACCCGATGTCATTATTTGCTCCAAAGCGGTAGGGGGAAGCCTGCCGATGTCTGTTGTGATCTATAAGGAAGAGCTGGATCAATGGAAGCCAGGGGCCCATACAGGTACATTTCGTGGCAATCAACTGGGCATGGCAGCGGGGCTGGCTACGCTGCGATACATCCGTGAGCATAATGTGCTGCATAATGTGAAGCTGCGCAGCGAGCAGTTTATGACAAGGCTGCAAGCGCTGAAGGCACGTTTTGCAGAGATTGGTGATGTTCGTGGCCGGGGACTGATGATCGGTGTAGAGATAGTTAATCCGCAGGGCGGTAAAGATCGTCTTGGACATTACCTGCAATATGGGGAGCTGGCCTCTGTCATTCAGCAGCAGTGCTTCCGTAACGGACTTATTGTGGAGCTTGGCGGACGTCATTCGGCAGTTGTACGTTTCCTGCCGCCGCTGAATATTACAGAGAAGGAAGCGGACGAGGTGCTGGCGATTTTTGAACAATCGGTAGCCGAAGCCGTCGCTATCACATCCACGGTGCACTAAACATGCTGAAAAAATCATTGCTTCGGCGGCATACGGTATTACTGGCTATTCTGCTTGGAGCCTTTACCCTGGTGCTTACCAACAGTGCGTTTAACCTGCTGCTGCCTTATTTTATTGAGCATTATCATATCTCCACCACCGTAGGCGGCTGGATTATTGCGCTGTACATGCTCGCCATGACATTAACGATGCCGCTGGCCTCCCTGATCGTAGATCGTCTGGGACGCAAGCGGACGTACATGCTGGGCATTGCCATCTATGGAGGTTTCTCCGTGCTGGGGGCACTGTTTCATACTTCAATCGAGGTGCTGCTGGTGGTTCGGTTCATGCATGGTGCTGCTGCCGGCCTGATGATTCCGCTATCCCTTGTGCTGCTGTTTGACGTTTATGGACCGGGAGTGCGGGGACGCATAACGGGCGCTTGGGGGCTGCTGCTTATGCTCGCTCCGGCAGCCGGACCAACCTTGGGTGGCGTTATCATTCAGTATGGACGGCTTGAAATGCTGTTTTGGCTTAACGTGCCTCTTGCCGTTTTTTCGTTCATCGGATGTGCACGTGTTATTCAAACCTATATCCCGGCTCGTAGAAAAAAGTGGCATGTCTCCAGCATGCTGCGGCTTGTTATGGCGATTGGTGCATTCAGTCTGGGTGTGCAGGTATATGCCAGTCCCGGGATATCCCTCTGGATACCGTGGTCTGTAATTGCACTTGGCTTGCTCCTGCTGATTCGCTTTGTCCATGTAGAGAATCGACGTGAGGAACCGCTGATTCGTTACAAGCTGCTGCGAAGACAAGGCATATATCCGCTCACGGTTGTCATCTCCACGATTCAGGATTGTGTGATGTTTGGGGTCATTTTTGCTGTGCCCCTGCTTCTGCAGGAAGTATTTCAATTATCCCCGGCACTTTCCGGGGCATTGTTCATTCCACTGTCCATCTGCACGAGTCTGTTCATGTGGATTGGCGGTAATCTGCTGGATCGTGGCCGTTCGTTGCGATTTATCGCGTGGGGAACGCTGCTCGTATCGTTGTCTATCCTGACGTTTGCTTTTCTGCCCATGGGACCGCCAATCTGGATCATCGGTGTGCTGATGGCATGTCGCGGGATCGGTGTAGGACTGTCAGGCATGAGCATCACTTCGCTTGGACTACAGGCCTTGCCGGAGGAAGACATGCATGAAGGATCGGTGTTAAGCACGACGATTGAGCGACTGGCTTCATCCTTTGCAGTCATGGGTATGACGCTGTATTACGATATGCGCTGGCAGTCATTGGCCGGGAATGGCAGAGCTGTGGATTTGGCTAAATGGGGCGCTCTTCAGGAAATCTGCATCGGTCTGGGGTGCGCCATCCTGCTGACGCTGCCTCTTGTATTACTTATAACCCGAAAGAAGGTAGGCATCCTTGTTCAAAATGGAAATCAAACGCAAGTCCAGGGCGGCACAGCAGGCCGATGAACATACATGCAAACTGCTGCTGAACTGTTATGTCCGTGAGCTTGGGCCGGAAAGAGCCGAGCAGATACAGCTCAGCCCAGATAAGCTGACTTATTCGATCTCTTTTCCATGCAGCGGTGTAAAGGTGACAGGGAAGCTATCCTACTATTCGGCCATGGGGGAGCATGAGTACGTCACCATGAACTGTAACGGCGAATCGGTCCATTATCGTGATCTGGTACGCTGGATTTCCGCTGAGGTTGTCGATCAAACAGAACACGTTAAGGATCGGATCAACGATTTTGCTCATAAGGTGGAGAACAGTGTATCCAATCTGACCTTGTATATGGAGCAGGGGGCTGGCGGCGACTTCCATAATTACATCACGTCCGAGCAGTCTTTGCTGTACGGGCATCCATTTCACCCTTTTCCCAAAAACTCAAGGGGCTTCACCACACAGGATGTGCACCAGTACAGCCCGGAGCTTCGAGCCTCGTTCCAGCTCTGTTATATCGCCGTAAGGCAGGATGTGTATACAGACGAATGGGTGGAGCACGCGGATAAAATAAATCTTCATCCCTTGCTGGCAAGCTATGATCTGCCTGTGTCCAACGAAAAAATGAGCATGTACAGGCTGCTGCCCGTCCATCCATGGCAGTATGAGCACATTTTACATCTGGAAGAGGTTCAGTCCTATATCCGTGAAGAGAAGCTGCTGCTGCTCGGCAGGATAGGACCGCTTGTCTATCCGACGTCCTCTGTCCGTACGGTATACGTGCCAGACTGGAGCTGCAACATCAAGCTTTCACTGAATATGCAGATTACCAATATGATTCGAACGAATAACGCCGAGCAGATGCGGCGAACTTTGGATGCGTCCAGATATGTGTGGCAGCAGGGGTGTTTTACTGCTGAGCCGCAGACACATATCGCGTATGAGACAGGCGTGGCGACATGCAGGTTCGAGGATGAACAACTGACAAGCCTGTTCACCATCGCTTATCGACCGATTGAGTTTGATCCTGCGAATACGTATGTGCTGTCCAGTCTGGTGGAGTCGCCCTTTCCCGGAGCACCATCCCGGCTGATCACTATACTTGAGGATCGTGCTGGTAGCCAGGTGGAGCAATGGTTTGAGCGTTATCTGAACTGCTCGTTACTACCGCTGGTAAGGGCGGCTGATGAGAAAGGCATTCATTTTGAAGCCCATCTACAGAATACATTGGTGACGTTGAAGCAGGGCATGCCGATTGCTTTTATCGTGCGTGATCTGGAAGGGGTAAGTGTTGACCGGGAATCCGTGAGTGATCGACCGCATCATGAGCTGTTATTTTATTCGCGTGAACAGGCGTGGGCGCGGACCTCGTATTATTTTATCGTCAACCATCTCGGCTCATTAATTCATGTTCTGGCCCGGGATATGGGAGTGCCGGAAGAGCATTTCTGGATGCAGGTGCGTGATGCGCTGGAAGCAGAGCTGGCTCGAACAGGCAATATCTATGTACGGCATCTGCTGACTGCAGACGCTTTTCTGGCGAAGCAAAATCTGGTCAGCTGTCTCACGGGCATTAGTCAGACCCCGACTTATGTGCGGGTACGTAACGTCATGAAATGTTTAGGGAGTGAAGCGCGTGAGATTCATGGATATCAGAACTGAGACAAAAGGAACAGAAAAATGTACAGAAAAATGGTCAGGCACAACAGGAGCAGAGGAATCGGTAAGAACAAATACCTTGGGGTATCATGCGCGGAATAACTCAAGTGAAGGGTCAGCCCCCGTATACGTGGAGGCTCAGGAGCGAATCATGCGGCAGACGCTGGAGGCGATGTGGTTTGAGGGCATTCTGGATTGTCAGGTGAACGGCAAAGAGTGGCGTACCAGCGGAACGGCGGCGTCAGGCGAATCCGTGGTGTACACCTGTGAAGCGGAGCAAAAGTTTTCGTTTGGCCGGGTGAAGGTGAAAAAGGGCTCCATTCAACGTGAAGGCGTTCATTGTACCGATCTGGACCGGTTTCTGGAGGAGCTGGTGCTGAACCACCTGAAGGGTGCGCATGTATCGGCCTTTATTCATGAGTTGCAGGAAACGCTGGCTAAGGATAGTCAGTGTCGTGCGGCACTGCCCCTGAGCATTCCAGCCGAGGATCGGCACTATGATGCACTGGAAAGTCACATGACCGACGGTCATCTGTATCATCCAAGCTACAAGTCACGGCTGGGCTTCTCGCTGCAGGACAATCTGGCCTACGGCCCTGAGTTTAATGCAGACGTTGCGCTCAACTGGATTGCGGTGAGAAAGGAACTGGCCCAAACAGCTGTATCCGGCGGTTACACTTGTGAGGCTCTGCTGGAGCAGCACCTGACCGGGGAGGACAGGCAGCAGTTCCGTCAGACTCTTTTGGCCAAAACAGGTTCGCACGATATCGGTTCCTACATCTTGATCCCGGTTCATCCCTGGCAGTGGGAGCATGCGCTTGAGTCCATATTTGCCCGGCAGCTGATGGATGGAGACATGGTGTATCTGGGAGCAGCTTCCTGCTCCTATCGTGCGCAGCAGTCCATTCGTTCCCTTTCCAGCCGGATGAATGCCAAGGCACCTTATATCAAGCTGGCTCTGAGCATAACCAACACGTCGAGCACACGCATTCTTGCCCAGCATACTACGCAAAATGCCCCTTTAATCAGCGATTGGCTGGATCAACTGGTACGTGAGGATGAGCTGTTGCAGCAGGAGCAGTTTGCCATTTTAAAAGAAATCATGGGCCTTTCGTTCCGCTACGAACAACTGCCCGCCATCCAATATGGGCGTGCTTACGGCACGCTCGGTGCGATCTGGCGTGAAAATGTATCCGTTCACCTGAACGCAGGTGAGACGGCCTGGCCGCTGAATGCCCTGATGCTGGTGCAGCGGAACGGAGTCCCTTTTGTACAGGAGGCCATCCAACGGTATGGTGTGCAGGAGTGGGGGGAGGCGCTGGTTCGCACACTCACTTTGCCGATTGTTCATCTGCTGTATGCGCACGGGATTGCGCTTGAGACTCATGCCCAGAATATCATTCTGGTGCTGGAAAAAGAACTGCCCAAACGCATCATCATCAAGGATTTGCATGATGGCGTTCGGTACGTGCCGGATCAGCTATTGCACCCGGAACGTGCGCCCAAGCTGCATCCCGAACCGGAAACACACCGTAAGTTCAACCGGTATTCGTTCATCTATGCTGATGATGTGTCGGAGGTGCGCGACTATACGTATGATGCATTCTTTTTTATCTGTATGACGGATATTGCACTGTCACTGGAGCCGTTTGGCCTGTCTGAAGAAAGCTTCTGGCAGCTATGTGCGAGGGTTATTCTCGATTATCAGCGGCAGCATCCCGAGTATGCGGAGAGGTATGACATGTTCGACCTTTTTGCAGCGGATGCTCTGATTGAAGAGATGACCAAACGTCGCTTGTATGGAGACGGCGAGCTGTATTTCCGCAAAGCAAGCAACCCGCTCAAACGGGCCAAGGATATGCTGGAGCAGAAGGGAGAAAGCTTATGAGAGTGAATACACTCAAGCAGAAGATCGCTCGCAAACAGGAGGTATTTGGCCTGTTCGTCTCTATTCCGCATCCGATCATCATAGAGATGATCGGTCAGGCCGAATATGACTTTGTCATTATTGATCTGGAGCATACAACAACGTCTATGGAATCCGTAGAAGAACTGATTCGGGCGGCCGAGCTGGCTGAGCTTACACCCTTGGTACGCATCCCGAAGGTGGAGCGGACCGAAATTCTGAAGGTGCTGGACTGCGGGGCACAGGGCATCGTCATTCCCCATGTGGAAACGCTCGCTCAAGTGAAGGAGGCTGTGCATCATGCCTATTATCACCCGTTAGGCATGCGCAGTCTGAACAGCGGACGCCCGGGCGTATTCGGTAAATTCCCGCTTACAGATTACATTGCGGAAGCCAATGAACAGGTGATGATTGTGCCCATGATTGAAAGTGTGAAGGGTGTGCGGCAAAGCCCGGAAATTTTGTCTCATCCACAGGTGAGCTTTGTGCTGGAAGGGGCGGCAGACTTGTCGCAGTCGCTCGGTGTGCCATGGCAGACAGATCACCCTGAAGTGCAGGATGCACTGCGTACACTCCATGATACTGCACAGCAGTGTGACGTACCTTATGCCACGGTGACAAGGGGAATCAAGGACATGCAGGTATGGCGTGAACGGGATGTGCACATCTATGTGCTGGGGGATGACCGTAATACAGCATTTCGGGCATATGCCCAGAAGCGGAACGACTACAGAAATGCAGGTGGACTGACATGAAACCAAAGGTACAGCAAGCATTGCATGAAATAAAACGGGCAAACATGGACGACCCGGTCTGCGCATACATCTATGATCTGGCCGGAATACGTGCACAGGTGCAAAGCATGCGGGAGAAGATGCCTGTGCACACAAGATTGTTCTATGCGATCAAAGCAAACCCCGATCCGCGGATTATTGAAGCACTGCTTCCGTGCGTGAAGGGCTTTGAGGTCGCTTCCATTGGCGAGCTGCTGAAGGTGAGGTCGGTTAGCCGCGAGGTTCCAATTCTGTTCGGAGGTCCGGGCAAGAAGGAAAGCGAGCTGCGCCAGGCGTTGGAGCAGAACGTGAGCTATATCCATGTGGAGAGCCTGCTGGAGCTGCGGCGTATTATCGCCATTGCCAAGGAGCGCAGCGTAACACGTGATGAACATGGGCAGCAGTCGGAGCATGTTGTGGAGAGCAGAAGTAACAGCGTAGATGTGCCTGAGGTTCGTGTACTGCTGCGCATTAACCTGCGAAGCAGTGCGCTGCCGCAAACGAAGATTGTGATGGGTGGCAGTCCGAGTCCATTCGGTATGGATGAGGAGGATCTGGAGGAAGCCATCGAACTGCTTCGTGTGGAAGGCGCGGGTGTGGTTCGGTTGTGCGGCTTCCATTTTCATTCCTTATCTAACAACATGGATGCAGGGCTGCATGCCGAGATGATCGAGCTCTATTTGCAAAAAGTGGAACAATGGCAGCAGCAGTATCACTTGCAGGTTGAAGTTGTGAACGCGGGTGGTGGCTTCGGGGTGACGTATGATGGCAGTCCCGGCTTTGACTGGTCTTTATTTACGGAGCTTTTGCAACAGAGCGAGGCCAGAAAGCGTCTTGCTAACCGCGGAGGAGAGCTGTTCTTCGAATCAGGTCGGCTGTTGGTTGCCGATCATGGTTATTACGCAGCAGAGGTCACGGATATGAAGCGCTCGCATGGACAGTGGTTTGCCATAGTACGGGGAGGTACACATCATCAGCGTCTGCCTGCATCATGGGGACACAATCATCCATTTCAGATTGTATATATGGAGCAATGGAAGCATACGTTCAGCAGACCCGAAGTAAAGGAAGAACGAGTCCACATTGCAGGTGAGTTGTGTACACCGAAGGATCGTCTGCATTCAGACGCAGAAGTGCACAGGTTGCGGGTAGGCGATATTGTCGTTTTTGTTAAATCCGGTGCGTACTCCTGGACGATCTCCCATCACGATTTCCTGGGGCATCCGCACCCGTTGTTCTACTATTTGACGGAGGAGGATGAACATGTCAACGCTAATTCAGTGTTCCAGTCGGCAAGCTGCTGAGCTGCGGGTATTGTCTGATCTTATGAATTGCCTGCTGGCGGAGCAGCTGCTTCCGCTTGAAGGTCAATCTTTTGTAGAGCTTGCCCATGCTCCTGCCCAGCTTCGAAATCTATACAAGGGGTATGAAGCTCAAGCAGAAAAGAGCACGGAGAAGCATCATACACACCATCACATGGTCGATGAGCAGAACAAGAATGAGAACAGTTCCAGTGAGAATAAGTCTACTGCTGCGGTGGCTTTTCGTTTGGGTTTGCATACGGAGGGTGTACTGTGTCTGGTGGAAAAAGGAGTAAGGCAGGCCATTCAGTGGGTTCCGGGTTCACCTGTTTTTGTCATGAAGGCGGATGGACGCTGGAGTGAGATTTCCACGCCTGTCGAAGTGGCCCGAGCGGTGCTGCAGCGGGCATTGTCCCCTGAGGCTTATGCACAGCCGGGTGTGGCTGATTTTCTGGCAAGCGTGAATATGGCTGTGGAGCAGTATGCACTGGGCTGGGATCAGGTGCAGTCGTTGGCTGAATGTACTCCGAAGTCTGCGTATGAGTGGTTTGTAAAGGGAGAGCGGATTGCTGCACTGCGGGACCGACCGTTCCATCCCTCCTCCAAAGCAAAGATTGGATTCAGTGCTGAAGATGTTACCGCGTATGCAGCCGAGTTCGGGAAGGCGATCCGGCTGCGCTGGGTAGCAATCAAGCGGGATGCGGTACAGCAGGGATGTGAAGACGGCATGTCCATTCTGGATGTACTGTATGATTCCCAGCGGGAGGAGATGCAGTCGGAATACCTTCGCAGAGGTCTGAGCATGGAAGCGTATTTGCCGATGCCAGTCCATCCGTGGCAGCTGGAGCATGTTATTTTGCCTCGCTTCACCAAAGAGATCGTAGAGGGCACGATTGTTGTGCTGGATACACAGATTGGCGACGTATTGGCTACGTCTTCCCTGCGCTCCATGGCTCAAACTGCCGAGTCTGCGCTTATGCTCAAGCTTCCGGTTAGTGTTCTGTCGCTGGGTGCAGCGCGTTATCTTCCGGTGGTTAAGCTGCTGAACGGACTCGCCGGGGAACGAATGCTGAGACAGGCGGTGGCTTGTGACGAGACATTGAGAGACAAGGTATACATGTGTGAGGAGCAGAACTGGTGGGGATACATGCCGGAGTCGATGGGGCTGTTCGATGATCATCCGCGGCATTTGGCGGCACAGATTCGTGTTTATCCCGCTGAGCTTCTGGATGATGCCTATCATATTGTTCCCATGGCTGCACTCGGCGTAAATCTGGACGGGCACCATCTGCTGAGCGAAATTGTGGGCAGGGAGCTGAGCACGGAGCATGTGCTGAACTTCTATTCCGATATAGCCACCACGTTCTATGATATCGTCATGCGACTGTTCAAGGTGGGCGTTGTGCCGGAGATTCATGGTCAAAATTGCTGTCTCGTGCTGCGGAATAACCAGGTGAAGGGGCTGCTGTTCCGGGACCATGACTCTGTGCGTCTGCATCAGCCGTATCTGGACAAGCATGGGATAGCCGATCCGGCATATCATATTCGCCCCGGATATTCGAACAGCCTGTACAATGATACGATCGAGAAGCTGATCTTCTATGTGCAGTCTCTCGGGACGCAGGTGAATCTGGCTGCGATCATGGAGGCTTTGAGCGAAGTGTATAACATCCCGGAAACGGAGTTCTGGGATATCACGGAGCAGGCCTGGCGGGAAGTGCTGCACGCTGTGCAGCTTCCCGAAGCGGATCGGGCCGCGCTTGCTCGTGTTATTTTCGAGAGCGAGACGTGGCCTGTGAAGTTAGTTGTCCGTCCGCTGCTTGAGGCGGATGGGGTGCCAGGCGCGATGCCGTCGGGCAAAGGCCAGGGGTGGAACCCCTTTTACAAGGGATAGAGGAAGGATAAAGAAAAGAAGAGGTGGGGAGGGATGAGAGAGAAGAAGGGATGAGATAAGGGAAGGAAAGGGGAGGGAGGAGACAAAGTGATTGTAAAGGTAAGGAATGGAAATAAATAGTCCGAATAGTCAGGAGTAGTTAGGAATGATAGTTGGGATGGATGGCGGCGGACGGGAATAGAATAGGTAGGAATGATGGGAATAGATAGGAATGGTGGAGTACGGCGGTATGGATTTAAAAGTTAAGAATTAAGTCTGCCCCGATACCCAGTATGTTTTAACGATTCCAGATGAGCTTATTTGAGCGATTTGGGGCGTGTTGAAATTGTAACGATTCCCACAAACCTTATTTTACTGAAAACATGAGTTTGGCGCCGATTTTCGTATGTTTCTCTCCGAATAAGGTTTCCTGGGAGCGTTAGAAAATAAAAGCGGGGAATATGGCCTGAATAGCGTTTCTAGGATTCGTTAGAAAAGTGGCAAGGTTGATCCGGTCGGTTGCGATTGTAGATTTGTTAGTATTATAGATATAAGAAGGCACAAATTTCGCATTGTAAGCAGTAGAAGTGTGGAAGTACAGCAGGTGGTGACCCGTGTTTGGGTTGCCTTTTTGCTGTTGGCGTCATGGTGGGGACGCAGGTTACCAGGTAGGAGACTTTATGTTGGACATAAATGAAAACGTTCACTATTTAATCTGAGTAAATACACGAATTTACGTTACAAAACAGAGACAGATGGTATAATCGGTATAATGTTGGAGACAAATATACATTTTATCGAAAAGGTTTTCGGATTAGGGTTGTAAATGTTGATTTTGGTGCACTGATGATTTGGTTTATGTAACTACTATTCAACCAGAAGAAAGTGAGCAGAGCAGATGAACAAGAGAATACTATTTAATGATGGCTGGCAGTTTGCCAAAAGCGATTTGAGTGTTACCTGGCCAACTGACCGTATTGAATTTGCTGAACTGGCGGACTCTACTAACCCTATGAACTCTAGTGACCTTACTGACCTCGCTAAACTTACTAATGCTACCGATCTAACTAGTGCTACTGAACATATTGGGGCTACCGATCCTACTAATGCTATCGAACTTACTAGGGCTACCGATCCTACAAATGCTACCGAACCTACTGATGCTATTGAACTTACTGAACCTAATGATCTTGGTATGCTTACAGATTTTGCTGATCTTGCTTTTGAGGCGGTTGAGCTTCCTCATGATTGGCTGATTTACAATACGCTGGATTTATATGAGGACAGTATTGGCTGGTATCGCAAGACGTTCCGGTATACGAAGGATGAGTTACAGTATATTTTGTGCTTTGACGGGGTGTACATGGATTCGTCCGTGTATGTGAATGGACAGCTGGTTGGCGAGTGGAAGTACGGTTATTCTGCATTTGAGCATGACATTACGGAGGCTTTGGTGGAAGGCGATAATGAGATTATTGTTAAAGTGGTGCATCAAAGTCCGAATAGCAGATGGTATTCCGGGGCGGGCATCTATCGGAATGTGTGGTTGAAAACAAGGTCAGGCAACCATATCGTCACGGATGGTATCTATGTATCGATTCAGCAGCAGCAGCCGGATGGCTGGCAGGTAGAGGTGGATACGGAGCTGCAATTGGAGCCGGAGCAGAACCAGCGAGCAGCATTGGTGCATACCATTCTGTTCAACGGCGAGGTGGTTGCGTCATCGCAGGCAGAGGTTCCGGCATACGTCACGAAGGATAAAGGGACGGATACAAATGCAGGTACGGCTAAAGATGTAAATACAGGTATAGATTTGAACACATATGCAGGTGGAGATACAAACATTCATACAGATACAGATACAGGTACAGATACAGGTACAGATGCCAATGCAGTTGGAGATGTAGCCACAGAGATAAATACGCAGACGTGCACTAATCATTTCAATAATACCCAGGAGCTGATCGTTCACCATCCGAGCCTTTGGAGCCCGGACACACCACATTTATATGATCTTGTCACGGAGCTGCGGCTGATCTCGGAGGATCAACAGGAGCAGATCGTGGAAACGGTGCAACAGCGGATCGGCTTCAAACATGTCAGGCTGGACGCCAGCGAGGGCTTCGTTCTGAACGGAACCAAAATAAAGCTGAACGGTGTGTGTGAACACCATGATCTCGGAGCACTCGGGGCTGCTTTTAATGTTACTGCACTGAGAAGAAGGTTTGTTTTGCTCCAAAAGATGGGGGTTAACGCCATTCGGACCGCGCATAACATGCCGGCGAAGGAGTTTATGGAGCTTGCCGATGAGATGGGAATGCTGGTGGTGTCGGAAGCATTTGACATGTGGGAACGGGCGAAGACGCCGTATGACTATGCACGGTTTTTCCCGGAGTGGGCGTACAAGGATGTTCGCAGCTGGGTGAGGCGTGATCGGAATCACGTCAGCTTGATCATGTGGAGTATCGGGAATGAAATCTATGATACCCATGCGGACGAGCGAGGGCAGGAAGTGACGCGTATGCTGATGGAGTACGTGCAGGAATTTGATCCGAAAGGCAATGCACGTGTGACGATTGGTTCCAACTACATGCCTTGGGAAAATGCTCAGAAATGCGCGGATATCGTGAAGCTGGCCGGATACAACTATGCGGAAAAATATTATGACCAGCACCATGCAGCGCACCCGGACTGGATTATTTATGGCAGTGAGACCTCTTCGGTCGTACAGAGCCGGGGAATTTACCACTTCCCGTATGAACAGCCCGTGCTGGATGATGATGACGAGCAGTGCTCGGCGCTCGGGAACAGTACAACGAGCTGGGGAGCGAAATCGCCAGAGTACTGCATTTTGGCTGAACGGGATCATCCATATTCCTTGGGGCAATTCCTCTGGACGGGGTTCGACTATATCGGGGAGCCGACACCGTATCATACGAAAAACTCATATTTTGGCCAGCTGGATACAGCTACGTTTCCGAAAGACTCCTATTATATCTATCAGGCTGCATGGACGGATTACAAAACGAGTCCGATGGTGCATCTGTTCCCGTACTGGGATTTCAGCCCGGGGCAGATCATTGATGTACGTGTGTGCAGCAATGCACCACGGATTGAACTGCAGTTCAACGGCAAAACCGTTGGAACATATGATATTGATCATGCCCATGGCACACAGCTGTCAGGCTGGTGGAAAGTGCCGTATGAAGCGGGGGAGCTGAAGGCGATCGCTTATGACGAGCATGGTACCGTCATTGCTACCGATGTACAGCGTTCATTTGGCGATGCGAGCAAGCTTTGTCTACATCCCGATCGGCAGCAGCTGCGGGCAGACGGGCAAGATCTTGTTTTTGTAGAGATTACAGCAGAGGATAAGGCAGGCAATCCGGTGCACAATGCCAATAACCGTGTCGAGGTAAAGGTTACCGGGGCAGGGCGTTTGCTCGGTCTGGATAACGGGGACAGCACGGACTATGATCCATATAAAGGGCTTAGCAGAAGGCTGTTCAGCGGCAAGCTGATGGCGATTATCGGAGCAACAGACGAGTCAGGAGAGGTTCGGATCGAGGTTTCTTCCGAGGGATTGGAAGGCGCGGCATATACGTTTGAATCGATCCCGGCAGATACGGTACAGGAAGTTAGCGGAGGTAAATCAACCAGCGCAAGCGCAGAAGCTGAATCAGGAAGTAAACAAAGCAGAAGTGAACAGAGCAGAGTGGTGAATGGACTAAGCGAGACTGCTCCTGCTTCCGCAAGAAGCCTGCAAGAGCCTGTTTTTATGAAAAATGAAGAGCATCCGGTGCAGACGGGCAGCGCCCAGGAGATTCCTTTGCGAAAAATCGAGATTATCAGTGATTCCGGCCAGCGGCTTGATCCGTCTCACCCGGAACTTATCGTTACAGCCAAGCTATATCCTGAGAATACCTTCTACCGGGATATTGAATGGTCTGCAGTAAATGATGCGGGTATTCAATCCAATATTGCCAAGGTGAAAGTAGTAAATGCCGGAACGGTAGACGGGGGAAGTGCACGCAACAGCAGCGAAAATCAGCATGTGGTGAAAGTATCAGCGATGGGTGATGGAGCGTTCCGCCTTCGTGCCAGCAGCCGTAACGGTACGGACAAAACCAGGCTGATTTCCCAGCTTGAATTCAAAGCCGAAGGTCTGGGTACAGCCTATAAAAATCCGTATGAATTCATTACGGGTGGATTATACGATTACACCAAAGGTGAAGTCGGTAACGGTAATGAGCGCGGAGTCGCGACAAGCCGGGATGGCGAGACGCATGTGGGCTTCCGTAATATCGACTTCGGACCGTATGGGTCCGATACGATTACAATTCCTATTTTCACCCTGTCCAGTGAAGAATATTTCATTCAGATCTGGGAAGGCATGCCGGATGAAGAGGGCAGTACGATGATTGCCGACGTTGTGTATGACAAGGAATCCATATGGAATGTTTATCAGGAGCAGACGTATCGTCTATCCAAACGCCTGAGCGGCATAACGTCAATCTGCTTTGTGGTGAAACAGAAGCTTCATATCAAGGGTTTCTCGTTTGAACGCCAGAGCCGTGCTTTTGAACAGAATGCGGCAGCAGCATGTGATCATCTGTATGGGGATTCCTTCACGGTGAAGCAAGATCGTGTGGAAGGCATCGGCAATAACGTCTCGCTGGAGTTTGAGCAGATGGATTTTACAAGCGAGGGCACATCGAAGCTGGTGATCTATGGTGCTTCACCGATCGACAAAAACACGATTCATATCCGCTTCGCGGGCGCGAACGGACAGAGCAATCAGCTGGTGGAGTTCACTCAATCCGAGGGGTACGAGGAACGGACATTTGAACTGGAGCGGGTGAGCGGGGAGCAGAAGGTAACCTTTATTTTCCTGCCGGGCAGTCAGTTTGACTTTGGCTGGTTCCGCTTCGAGAAGTAAATAAGTAAGATAAAAATCCTCCTCAAATCGTAGATGCTGGTTTAAACGCCACCGATTTCAGGAGGACTTTTTTTAGTTTATGTGGTTGCTCAGTGTTCTACAAATGTTAATTCGGGTTCCCATGTGCGGGTATGATCTTTTACTACTTCACTTCATTAATCGTTACTTTGGCCGCGCTGCGGTCCCAGGTAACTGTTAATCCAAGCCCTTGTAGAATTTCATATGGCACTGTAGTTGCCCCCGAATAATTACCTATAGGCGCTTGCAGCTGCACAACCTGTTTTTCCTGCGGCTCAAGCGAATGTATGCTGGTTACCGTGTATCGGGATTCATTCGGTTTAATGGTAATGATCCGATCCTTATATTTTAATGTGTAGTGAGATACCAGTCCTCCTGCTTCCGCAGTATGCACCTGAAATTGTGCTCCAAGGGCTGACACAACATCCTTGATCGGGAGCTGTAAGGTGTCGGATGTTTCGACGGCTGAATAGATCGACTGGAGCAGCTTGCCTTTCACAACAATATCTATACCAAGCTTGGCCTGAACGGGTGTGTACACCATCCCTCCGTCAGACGTAGCAGGCGCACCTGCCTCCTCATACTTATCTCCGCCCCATCCCCAGACGGTTCCATCGGATGAAAGAGCGAGACTGTGGTAATAACCTGCAGATACATCAGCAATATTGGATAAAGCTGTTACTTTCCCTTGTTTGCCCGTTACGGTTTTGCCATAACTGTATACCTCACCTCTCGTAGTTACCAACAATACATAATTCGAGTTGGCATCGATCTTTTTCACTTTGAGTTCATGATGGTAGGCAGTCCGTTTACCTTGTGCATTCCGTCTCCAGACGCTGCCTTTGGAATCAAGGATTAGTAATTCCTCGCCTTGAGTTGTAATGAAGGAGATGCCGCTCAGACCTTTAATCATTTTGGCTTTGGAAGGTTTGCTGCCTGGTTCACTTGTTTCCTTCCACGACCATACCGTGCCGTCTTTCTTCAATGCATACCCGTCCAGTCCAGCAAGAGTGGTTTGAACGACGTTATTCAATCCGGCAATTGGATGCAAAGCAAGCTTCGATTCAGCCTCTGTACTTGAACGCCCGTGCAGCTTCGGATCGGGATTTGGCCAGGATTGAACGGTTCCGTCTTGAAGAAGAGCCAAGGTTGTGGCAGAGCCCACAGTAACACGAGCTGCACTGGTGATTCCGGTAATCTGGCTGGGGGTTCTGCCCGCTCCCCAATGCCAAGCTGTTCCATCTGCTTGAACCGCTGCACTATACCCACCACCTCCGGTAGAGATGGCTGTGACATCGGATAACTGCGGAATGCGTACAGGACCGGATGTATGGCGATACCTTATGGTATCACTGATCCCAAGTTCCCCTAGCAGATTTCGCCCCCAAGTCCATACTGAACCGTCACTTCTTAAAGCGACCGTGTAGTAGTATCCGCCTTCTACCTCGGTGTAGTAGAATTTCTGAACTGTATTTGAATTTGAAGCAGATAGGGAGGTTGTGGAGGTTTTGGAGGGAGCGGCTATAGAAGATATCGAGACTGTATGATCTGAAACGCTCCCTGGGGAAGCTTGCCCGCCATTGGCTGCATACGTCGGAGATACCGAGGATAGCGTGCTTAGGATCATGCCGGTTACGATACCAGCAGACAAGCCCACTTTGGCACAGCGACGAAAGAGCTTGCCCTTTGGCCTGCTCAAAGGCTTGAGATGTGAGTATAGGTAGGTTTGTTCTGTTGTTACATGATTGGCTGAATGATTCGAAAACATGAAATCGCCTCTTTTTTGAAGGGAATGGGGAACTGGATATGCTGTTAAATAAACGCAGGGAAATGAACTAAGGTTACGGACTAAGTAATATTTTTACAAAAAAATCAGAAGAATCATTCGTATTGGCGGGCCAACTCTTCCAAAAACGTAACCTATTTCCTGCAAGGCACGTTGCACATATGAGGTGATTTTTAATGGGAAATATGTGCTCATGCTGTTTATCGCTGCTGCACTTGTTACAGGCTGTAGTTCGAATGACAAGCAGCAGAATCCCGAAGTGAAGGAGAACAGGGCACTTTTTCCTCCGATCATTGAACCGCATGACCCGGAGCAGGCCGAAGAAAGCGGGGATATTGTTGTGCTTATGGGAGAGATGAGGAATCGGGATAAGTGGAAGACATTTGTGCAAAACGTTCAAAAGCATCAGCCCGATCAAGTTCGGGTAAACATGTACACGATTGAAGGTGGCCCGATCATTCATGAGCTGGTCTATGACGGTGAGCTGATTCAAACCACGTATGATGACACGAGAGATATGTATGGCGCCTGGTACATATCACCTAAAAGTCGAACATTGAGGTGTTGGCCAACTTGCCGGGACGGAGTAAATTCCGAATATTAAAAAGGGCGGCCTGTGATGGGCTGCCCTTTTTCTATGTATGCTTCAGCATAGGCTTGGCTTAAAGCCAAGTAATGCCTTTAAGGGAATAAGGGCTTATGCTACCAGCTCTAAGGCGGCAAAATACACCGTCTAAGACCTGGTACGCACCGCTGCGGGGTTACTCAGGCCGATAACTAGGCGGCCTAAGCCGTGGGAAACCACCCCGGCTAAAGCCGCCTACGTTCCTGGCCTTCGCTTAACACCCCGCACGGAGCAAAGGTCAAAGGCAGTTTGATCCGCACCGTTTAGCGTTCTGACTGCCTTTTTCTCCTGCTTTTGTCTTTGAGCTAATCCCATGCCCCTTCTCCATCCTAATAGCAACCATATATAACCCTGGGGAACATATATGGTTTAAACGCTATGACGCGAAATGGACATGGGATTAAAACGCTTTTTGACAAAAGCATACGAAAACGGCAAGACAGCAAGATCGAAAACTGTTCATCAAACCTTAAACCTAAAGATTCCCGGCGTCAATCGGGAAGCCGGGCTTCATCCGGAAGCACCAGGAACGTGAGCTGCTGCTGCTCTCGGCCGGCTGCCGTTGCCGCGCCAGTCTACAACTATATTTTCCAAGTCTAATACTTTATTTTCTTTGAACATCAACCAGATAAAGTCTTATCTATACAAAGCATTTTTATTTAGAATTGGTTTAAAAAGAGAAAAGGCGCTCCTACAATGAGCGCCAGGTCGTACTTTTTAGTGAATCACTGAGGGGGAGACAAGTTATTAAAAGTTAATTAGATTTAAAAGTTTGCACAAGTAAGGTAAGGTTTCCAGAACCTCCCTGTCCACTAGCTTTTACGCTAAATTTATCATTAGGTCTTGAAGAGTTATAAGCTCCTTTATATGATTGACCATTACTTGAACCAACCTGAACATTTGAAAACCATTTAACAACTGATCCGGTTGTAACATTGTTTAGGCTAAAGTTAACTCCATCAACTGTGCCTGATGTATATTCTACATAGAGATCAGGCTCAGTACTTGTAAATGAAAATTCCGAACCAAGTTGAACACCCTGATTACCATTAGTGTTCTTAGGTACACTTTTAGTACCGTTAAAAATTTCGGTGCCAGTGACTGCTAATTTTGAAGAAAATGATGTTTTATTTGTATTATCACCATAAACCACACTGAAATCTGGTGATAATGTGTAGCCATCTGGTGTTAATCCATTTTTCAAAACTATCAACAGATTTCCATACTTATCATAAACGTTGCCATTCACTAACTGATACCCTTTATCTAAAGTATTAGCTTGTCCTTGTTTTACGGAATTATTATCAATAATACCATTGGCAGAGGCAGTACCATTAGCAGAGGCAGCAGCACTGATTCCTAGGGTTAATGCACTAGCTAATAAAACGAAACGAATTTTTTTGAGTTTCATAAGAAAAACCTCCCAATAAGATTTAATTTTCAATTCACTGTGAAAATGAGAGTGGTGGAAGAATTAGATTCCATGCATATGCAACGCCCCCTGTATTTACCACTAAAAACATATTAAAGTAATTGAAAGGAATTATCAACATGTTTTTTAACATATTAAGTAATAAATATATCAACAAAGGCCAGATATAAGACGGTAATCAGAGTATGAACTCACCCACATTGGTATTAAAACAGCTTTGTGAACTACTGTTTCAGAAGGTCAGACACTTGAATTGCAGGCAGATCACACTCATAAAATTATAGATGCACAAGCAGGCCAGATCGAGAGATTGGAAGGAGTCACAGTGTACAGCCAGTGAGCAATTCAGTTTACTGGCTTCTCCTGGTTCAACAGCGGAGAAGGCCCACGAGGACTACAACAAGTGCTGAAATGGATACATGTCCCGGAAGATGTCCGGAAGCAGTTAACCAGTATTGAGCATCACGGAGACACCTACAAACCTAACAGTATTTTAATTCAATAATGGAAGGAAAATCAGAGAATGGAGAGTGTTTATAAAAACAGTTCAGCGAGTAATAACGTTGTTCTGTTTCCACAGAAGAAGCTGTTTATTTCTGAAGACCTAACCACTGAACAGGAATTGAAGTATTTTATGTTGGAGTTAAATAGAATGGGAGATGAACTGGCCGCAAATTACGGTATGAATGATCCGCGCACGCTTATGAAATCCCAGGAGCTTGATATGGTGCTGAATCAGTATGATAAGTTAAAAAAGGTTGATCCGGAAGTAAAAGAGAAGATTGAAAAGCTGTTTGAAGAAAGCGGACTCCCTACACAGGAAAGTTTTTTGCTACATATGTCTGAATTGTTTGAGTTGGAGCAATTGAAATCGTTAGGATCGTACACCAAAGATATAGAGCAGTTAGAATACCATACATCCAGCAAACTTAAACTTTTTATGGTAATGCTCCAGACAGGACAAAACCCCGAACAACTGCACTGGGATCGGTACGATGAAAAGCGGAGTCTGGCGTACATTTTATATCCTGACCGGTTGTAAGCAGGAAAGTCGTTTCACTATCCCTGGAACGTAGAAGATGGGGGAGTAAGATGAGAGATAAGCCTGCAATGCTGGAAGACGTGAATATGATGGATTCTTTTGACCTATGAACAGGTTTATATAGAGTAGATGTCATCGCATTTTGATTATGTGTTTTCTTAGAAAGGGGTCATCTTATGGAAAATAGCTTAACCAATGGGCATACGTCATCTCAGATTGTTTACTCGTTCCTTGTCCAGAGACAGCAGGCCCCGATCTTGCAGGAGATATGGCTAAAGCAGTTGCAAGAATGGATAATGTGGGTACTTCTGGGCATCATTGTGATTCAGTTGCTGCTCTGGGTGAGAGTACGCTTCAGCAGAGGGCCGTTCACAGACGAAGAGGTGGAGCAAGCAGACCCACTGTTACTGGCATATCTGCGTAGTAAAGGACAGTTGAAATTGAAAGACACGCAAGCGTCTATGTTCCAGTTAACCCGTAAAGGCATCTTGTGCATGCGAATTGTGAAAAGCAAAGGGCGCTACCGCAAGGATCAAGGGGTATCCAACGCTTCGCTGACCCCAAAAACAACACTGGAGTACAGTATGCAATCTGCTGCTGCCTCCGCGTCGGCGGATGAGCAAGAGCTGGTGCAGTGGCTTTTTTCGCACTACGGTTTCGGTAAACAACAGCTCAGGCTGGACGCTTTGGCTGGACCAAGCTCTGAAGAGAGTGAGCGGCGAGATGATATGAAATATTACCGAGCCAAGGAAAAAATGCACAAAGACTTCATACGGTCGTGGAAGGAACGAGTGCTGGAGACAAGAGACTGGGGGCAGCTCATTCGTACGCCGCTGCTTTTGCGGCTGTTCGTCTATCTGATGTTCCCTGTTCTGATGCTGCTGACAGGCATCGTATGTTTTGCAGAGCGTGTCTCTGTGCCCGGAGTAATCGGTTTGACCGTGACGACTGTGATCTGGGTATTGGTTATTCGCAAAATTCATGTACGCCTGTTGTATCAAGTCGCTTGTGTTGGACTCATTATTAGCCTCAGCCTGGCGATCTCGGGTAACTCGGAATTTACTTCATGGCTGTACGTTATTCTTTTTATGTCGCTATTCGTTCGTCTGTTCTTGCCTGCCAGGGAAGTTACTCCGTCCGCGAAAGATTGGGAAGCTTCGATGCGTCGCTGGCGCAGGCGATACAAAAAAGGCATTCCATCCGAAAGGATGGGCGAATCGGCAGAGACACTCGAACAGATTATCCAGACCGCGCTGGTGCTGGGCATCGGCTCACGCTGCGTGCGTAAGACGAATTGGTCTCTGCTTCAGCAGCATCCTGACCCTGAGCTCCGACGTCTGGCAGAACGCAAAACCGCGCAGGAAGACAGCTTGCCTGGAGCAACAACGTTGAAGCAAACACCTTTCTTGGTATTGGCTCTACATCTGCGAGGTGTGTACCGGGCTATGTCTGCTGCGGAGTTTCCATATGACCGCTCTAATTATATCTTTGGAACGGTGTTCCCTGAGTCGGGCGGGAGTGGAGGCAGTTCTCCAGTGTACACGGATAGCTATAGTGGAAAGGGGCATAAGCATACACACGATCATCATGACGGTTCTGGCGGTCATCATCACGGATCAGACAGCGGAGATTCCGGCGGAGGCGGGGACTCGGGTGGCGGTGGTGACTGAGGTCACTCATGACATTGCAACAGCAGAAATTATGCTGTTCAATACAGAATGTAATATGCATACTTGTGCAAGCAAGGCCACCTGAAGTAGTTACCTGATCACTGGATATGCTGGGGCGAAAATGCTCCTTCTGTTCAATTCCAATGATTATTTTCGTTTGTTAAAATTTAGGTGGAACGACTATGATCAGGTTTGGTGGTGAGTTGGCATGCTGCGTATTCAGGTTCAC
>NZ_BMFU01000015.1 GCF_014639235.1 Paenibacillus silvae
GATTTCGCCATACGCAAGTATCCTAGCTACGCAGGGGCTTGGCCCCTCCTGCGACCGGACTTTCACCGGCTAGAAGATGCGTGCTTAGCTGGGCACGCTAAAATTGAAAAAGAGCCGTTATCACGGCTCTTTCCTGCTTACTCTGAACGATTGAATGTAACTGTCGATTTCCTCCTCGGGCGTATGCAGCAATGTGGCCAGATGCTGCTGCATCTCCTTCAGGTGGCCGATATGCTTCTCAATGTCGGCAATTCGTTCACGAACGAGTGCCTTGAGTGTTTCTTTCTCCATATGCTCATTGCTTAATAGCTCCAAGGTTTCCTGTATCTCTTTCAGTGAGTAGCCGAGCGTCTGTGCACCCTTGATAAATTTCACTTTAACCAGATAATCATCGGTGTACACCCGATAACCGTTAGCGGATCGATGCGGAGCGGGCAGTATGCCGCTGTCCTCATAATATCGAAGCGTTGCCATGCTTACCCCTGTTCTTTTGGCTAATTGGCCTCTTGTCATCGTGTCCACACCGATCTCCACCTTCCCGCAGACTTCATCTGCTTATTTGTTACGTATTTTCGTATACTCCTGATCATAAGCTGCTTCGGGAAATTTCTCTGAGCTTCCTTGCAGCAGTGGTTGTGCTTCCCCTTTCAGGTAACGGTCAAAAAAGGCGAGCGCGTAACTCCGCGTAATATCAATATTATGCTCCGCAGGCATGTTCTTGGCAAACAAACGCGGTGAGATCAAGGCGATATCGGTGAAGCTTTGATGGAAAAATCCGTCCACCGTCAGATAATAGGTATCATTCAGACTGCTCGTCATAACATGTTTCAGATCAGGCTCGAATTCGGGATAAAACACTTTATCTTTGGATGCAGCACTCGGATCGAAGCTTTTGGCCGTTTCACCAGACATAATATACATAAAAGGCTGTTTCAATGCTGTCTTGGAGACGGTGCCCCAGAATCCGCCTTCCAGACTGAGTCCGGCTTGCAAACGTTCATCCTGTGCGAGCGCTTCAGCTGTTGTTGCCCCGCCATAGGAATGGCCCATGATGCCTGTATGGTTCAGATCCAGCCTGCCCTCCAGCACATGATTAGGGTCCTTCACATTCCACTGTTCCAGAGTATCAAGCACAAAACGTGCATCCGCAGCACGAATACCCACGCCTTCCACGTTATACTGATACTGTTCCTCTGAAGTGGCAAATTCAGGTCCGGCCTCATAAGAAACCGCATGCCCGTCCGGGAAGGTTACACGAGCAGAGGTGTAAGGGTGATCCATGCCCACAACGATATAACCATGACTCACCAGCTCTTCAACCGCAGTCATGCTCTGGAAGCGGGCCGAACGCACACCGGGAGAGAACAAAACAACAGGATAAGAGCTTTGTGCATTGGACATCGCTGCCCCTTTCACCACATGTGTCGGAATCGTATCCAGGTAACTGAACACCTTGGGCGGGATGCCAAAAACGAGACTGATCGCTTCCCCCAGTTCAGCGGGGTAGGATTCGGGCTTTATGCCTTTTGCAGCTTCGGGATCGACAGGATACCATACGTTAATCATCAGCTCGCGCTTGTCTCCATTCTCAGGCGAGAGCGTCTCTTCACGAGATTCATCCACAAGCTGTTGTGAAAAGGTACCGATGGCGAATTGGCCCGTTGGCTCGGGCATTGTAAAAGCAGGAAAGTATCGGGTAAGCAGTCCTGAACCAACTCCCGAGAAGGCAGCTAGAATAAGGATTAATGCGCCGCGAAGCCACGTGCCTGCTCTTGATTTCTTCTTGTATGGTGCTGATGCTGTCCTTACGTTGCCGCGAACTGATTTCATCAGCTGAATGATTAACAGGATGAATAGTATGACCGCAACAATATAAGACGGCAGCAGCATCACCCGTAACGAATCACGGACAGCATGCAGCAAAAAAGCGATAATCAAAACGGAAAGCATACCTGTCGCCAGCTTCCGCCGTTTCGGATAGAACGGCAAGCCAAGAGCTGCGACTATCGTTACAAGCACGAAAACCCATTCGAATAATTTCATTATTTTTCCTCCAAACGTTGTTGATACAACAAGAATAAACCTTGAAGTATACTTCAAGGTCAAGGATTGAATTTAATCATTATAAATATTATTCGACGGTTACCTTCGCACGTGGCATGGTATGCATTGCACCTGAGGTTACATGTGCCTGAACAACATATTCCCCCGGCTCCTGAAACGTATATTTCACCTCGTACACACCATCGCCTATAGCACTCGCCTTCACCGCTCCGCGAGCTTCAAGCTCATCGGCATTCATCATACCTTGCTCAGCAGCAGGTGCTTCAGGCTCATTCTGTTCGTTCCATATCTGGAACTGTACCTGATCGGCATCATCTACAGGATTCTCTCCCTGAGTCAGCTTGATCTGTAAAGCAACTTCTTCATTTACCTTCACCTGATCCGGCATCAGGAGCTTTACTCGAATCATTTCCGGCATCTCTCCCGAAGCAGACTGCTCCGTGTAGGAGCACCCGGCCATGATAAACATCAGCACGAGTATGAGTAAAGGCGTAAACCAGCGAGCTTGTCCCTTCATCACCACAGTTCAGTTCCTTTCCGCGTATCCAGATTTAAGAAGAAGATTTCAACAGAAATTTTAAGCAGAACGTTTAGATGTTTTGCCAATCCCCCACAGCATTACAATAATGATAATAAATGCGATCAGAGCCAGCAGTGGAATGGTAATAAAACCAAACCAGTTCAAATAATCAGTGTAACAAGGTACCTTGCCGCAGGCCACCGCATTGCCTGTAGCCGAGAAAATACGCTGGATCGTTACATGATACAAGGATATACCCCCTCCGATAAAGCTGAGCGGAAGCACGTATTTGGCAATGCCCACGTCATCCTTGAAATACGCAATGCCGAGCAGGATCGTTAACGGATACATAAATATGCGCTGGAACCAGCACAAATCACATGGAAGAAAGCCTTTGATCTCACTTAAATAAAGACTTCCCAAGGTTGCAATTACAGACACGGCCCAGGCGATAAATAACCGGGTTTCTGCCCCTTTGGCGGGCTGCTCTGAATGGGATGCTGCACTCATGCCTCTGTCCTCCTCTTTCTTCGTTCATATTGGATTATCATACGTTATTCTGTGCATTCCACCTATGTATGCCCTCTATACGAGTCACTACACAGCAATTATATCAAATATTTGGAATTTGAGGATCACCCTTGATCACATTGGATACGTTTATCCCGTGGATTTCCGTTCATCTCTGCGTACCTGTTGCCCCAATCACACATCGTTTTTAATACGGGCACAAAGGACCGGCCCAGCTCTGTCAGGCTGTATTCGACTTTGGGAGGAATTTCGTTGAACACCTCTCTGGAAACCAATCCATCCTTCTCCAATTGCTTCAATTGCTCTGTCAGGACCTTCTGGGTAATGCCAGGTATTAATTCATAGAACTCTTTCGTTCTTACCGCGTTTTGACTCAGGAAGTACAAAATCAGGCACTTCCACTTCCCGCCAGCGATATCCATGAAAATATTAATTCCAGTATTATATTTCACCAACTTGCTTCTCCTCCTAATAGATACTTTCAGGTTGCTAGGCCACTTTAATGTGCGTTATTTTCTTCTCTGCTGCTGTCTACTATAATCCAAACAGACTCTAAATAACAACGATGGAGATGATCCCATGCATGTACAGGCCCTATTGGAAAAAAGACGTTCCGTTCGACATTTCGATCCAGATTACGCTTTGAACGAGGAGACGCTGAGTACACTGATCGCTTTGGCAAGTAAATCACCGAACGGGAATAATATTCAAGCCACTCGTTACCTTGTGATTGATGATCCCGAATTAAGAAATACATTGCTGCCTATCGCTTTTAATCAGCAGCAGGTTCTGGAGGCTTCTGCCTTAATCCTGATGCTGGGAGACTTCAAGGCGTTTGCAAAAAACAACATTACTTCTATTCTTCAAGAGGGCTTCCAGGCTGGCTTCTATGACGAATCAACCCGGGATTTTCTGACCGATGCCGCCATCCAGTATTATGCCTCCAAAACAGAGCAGGAGCTTGCGATTGAACTTACCCGTGATGTAAGTCTAGCAGCGATGTCATTTGTGCTGCTCGCCCAGGAGGCCGGATTACAAACCATTACGATGTCTGGGTATCATTCTGCAGAACTCAAATCGGCGTTGAATATTTCGGACAGGTATCTGGATGTCATGTTGATTGCGGTTGGCAAAGGCATCAAAGAGGGACATCAAACGGTACGTCATCCTGTTGAGAAGATTATGTATCACAATCATATCCCTGCCTGACTAACCTTGAAAAGAGCTGCCCCATGCGGGGCAGCTCTTTTCAAGGTTATTATTAAATATAAATATCGTTAAAAACGAGATTCTGCCCCGCTTACATGGCTTTGGTCAGCGTAATGGAACCATCCTTTTGAGACCATTTTACATTCCAGTCAAGCAGTTCAGCAATGAAACGCAGAGGAACCTGAGTACGTCCATCTTTGTTGACAAACACGGTGGAGCCTACGTTTTTCTTCATACCGTTCACTTCCATGACGGTGTTGTTCACCCAGAATACGAGGGTATCGTCACCAGCCATCACGGTAACCTGCTGTGCTTTTTTATCCCATTTCACCGTTGCACCAATGCCTTCGCTCAGGAAACGCAGCGGAATGTACGTTGTATTTTTCCACAGCACAGGTGTTGTATCCATGTTTGTTGTTTTATCATTAATTTTCAGCATTTTGCTGTTGAGCTTCATCCAAACGATAGTCATGTCTGGCGTTGGTGCTGGTGTAGGCGTTGTCGGTGCTGCTTCTTGGAACTTGTCATTAAACTGGGTCACGATGGCATTACCCAGCGCTTGACCTACACCAAACATCACTTTGAAGCCTTCACGATTCGTCGTGTAAGAAGCATCATAGTTGCCTGCCGCGTATTGATCCAGTACTTTTTGCACCTGGTTTTCATGTGTCGTCAGCGCCTGTTGTGCTGCTGTTTTAGGCAGGTTGCCTGCTGTTGCGGAATCCAGGAATGTTGCAAACTCCGTCGTAAATCCGTCGATCCGTTTTTGCACAGCTGCACGCGCGGTTGCGTCGTTATCTTTTACCGCTTTGACATAGTCACTTTGAGCGTTAACGTGGTTGGTCACCCAGATTTTTTCGAATGCATCTGCTCCTTCATTGCCGTAAATGGAAGCGATGGCTGCTTTGAAATCCGCTGTATTTCCGGCTTCTGCGGTAACAAGGGCATTCGATGCTGCTGTGTGTCCATCATACTGCTCCTGCATCTGCAACGCCGAAAGGGCAAAGTGCTCGGAAGCCAGATGGTTAAGTGCAGATCTCAGATCAGCTGCTTTCGTATCCGCTTTGGTGTTGTTGAATTTCTCAGGCATTTGTGTTGTGATTGCGGTGGAGAGGGCTTTACTTACGTCAAACATCTCCTTGAAGCCTTCACGATATGCCTTGTATGCATCGGTATAATCCCCGGCTACATACTCGTCAAATACTTTTTGTACCAGATCCTCATGCACTTTCAGTGCTTGTTTGGCTGCGTTTTTAGGTAATTTCCCCTCTGTAGCAGTGCTCAGAAACGTGGAGAATTCATCTACGAATCCGTTGATGTTATCCTGGGCCTGCTTGATGCCAGCCTGGTTGCCCATCTTGGTTGCTTTCACCAGATCATCAGTGTATTTGTTATGTGCACGGAAAATGCGTTCGAATTCTTTGGCACCTGCTTCACCATAGAGGGAAGCGATGGCTGGCTGCATATCCAGGGCATTTTGGTCGAGTGCTTTGTAAGCTGCATCTGCATCCTTTGCACCGTCATAAGCCTTTGCCATCGCAGTTACCGCAAGAGCAAAGTGCTCGGACAGCAAATGATCCAGGTTTGCTCTCAAGTCAGCGGCAGGTGTGTTCACGGATGCTTTCATCATCGTCATGGAAGTGGAGGTCTGAGGTGCAGCAGCAGCTCCCGCGATTCCCGGCATCAACAGGGACAAGCTAAGTACAGGTGCAATGAATGTTTTCATTTTCATCTTCATTGTGTTATTCACTCCTTGGGTTGGTTTTAAGTATTTTTTCCTTCCTTGTTGTTGTCTTCATGAGGTGTAACGCAGGGTTCGCGAATCTGGATCACTACGCAGGCAAAAAAAATTGCAGCTTCCCATAGCGAAAGCCGCAAACGCTTGATATATCTATGTTTTTAGCAGCAAGAAAAATTTAAAACAATAATCATCCGGAGGAAAAGAATTCAAAAAATCGGGGGTAACCGCTACTCTCCAGGTTATTCTGTCATCGGAGTGGACTGTGTAAAATCTTTAGTTCAACTTATATAGTTCAAGCAATGTAATTTCCTATATTTCTCAATAATAGCTTACATTGCGAGTAAACCTGAGATACAATAGAGGCAAACGCTTTCCATCGACTGGAAAAGGAGGTCAACTCATGACTTGGCTGCCTTATGCATTGATTATTGGCATCGCTTTATTTGGCGGAATTGCTACTCTGATCATCGGGAACTCCAAAGCCAATCGTGTCAGCAACCCTGAATATGATCGTCGCACACGGCAAAATCTCAGTAAACTTACATATGTATACGTCGGCGCCATCGTACTGGGCATAGGTGGATTTGTACTGTATTTGTACAATTGATCATGATTTACTGAATGCTAAAGTAATATCTCTTTGAATACGGCAACTCTTTGCATGCCTTGCTCAATGTGCTCCACCACCGGGGAGGTGACTCCCCTCTCCCTGATCCACGCCAGCCAGCCGCGCAGCATCCACAAGTGAATTTGTTCATACAGCCACTCGCTCATGAGTAGTCCTCCAGCCTCAGCATAACCTCTAATCACATCTTCCAACATTGATAAACAATCATTCTCCGTTGTCGTTGCAGGGATCATTGAGGTAAGCGCGGCAGCCATATCAAAATGCGGATCACCTCTTCTCACCTCTCCAAAATCGATTAAAAGTGTCTTTTGCTTCGTAAACAACATATTCCACACACCCAGATCACCATGAATCACGCCCTTATTTCTCACGGCGTACTCTGTACATTGCTGTACATGCCCCTCAAGTGAACAAATCATAGCTGACGAAGATCCCCTGACTTCATCACAGACTTGTGACCATAGAAGAGACAAAGCAAAACGATCCGGCTGGTCAACAATTTCAAGCTTGTGAGCAGCATGGTGGAAGCGAGCAAGCATTTTTCCAAATTCAACAAAATGGATCGTTGCCTGATCGTATGGTACCGTTTCTTCCACGTAGTACTGCAAGTTATATATTTCATCATTTAAATGAATATAGGACAACCCGTTCCGCGCAATCACCAATGCTGGAGAGATGTTTTGCAATGACATAACGTGATGAAGTCTCTCTTCGTTTACAGCCTGCTGCTCATTTCTTAGTTTACGCAAGACAAATCTACCTGCTGAGGACTCAACGCATTTTGCATCAGAGCTTGTCCCCTGTTTCATCACTACCAAGCGCTGTATTCTTCCGATATCATAAAACTCTTCAATAATGCGATACTCCATCTTATTTCCCTCCTTTTATTATGAGAATCAAACAAGATGCTTCTCCTGTAACCTTTACATAACAAATTTCCACCATCATGCAAAAATTGTTACACATGTTTACAAGTTGGAGATAATTCAGAATTATTCTGGATAAGTTCGAGGGGTAATATAAAGCCATAAGGAACAGTAAGACAATAAATAACCCCAACTTAAAGGAGAGATATAGGATGAAAAAAAACATGAAGAAATCCGTAGCTACAATGATGGTACTCGGTATGACCTTAACAGGAGCGGCTGGTGTGTTTGCTGGTACACAACTGGAGAAAATCTCGGCTTATCTCAATCATGGAATCAGCTTTAATGTAGATGGCACAGCCTACGCGCCGACTGACGGGAATGGTAAAAAACTTGCTCCTATTACGTACAATAACTCGACATATCTCCCGGTTCGAGCACTTGCTGATGCACTGCATGTGCCTGTAACGTACGATAGTGCCAATAAACAAGTTATTATTGGAGAAACGAACAGTAATCCAACTACGCTTACGAATATAACCTATACTACGGCGCAGAAGGAAGCGATTCAAAAGGCTTTTGCCCAATTCGATGGCTTTGAAACGGCTTATGCTCCGCAGCAGATGACCACAGGTGATACCTTCAAAAGCGCAGCCGCTGGCGGCGATGGTGTAAGCTTTATTTTCAACCATATGAAGGTCGATGTTACTCCAAGAGATTATTCGGACGGCTACACGGGCAAAGATATAAAACTGTCCAACGGCGTCAGCGCAAAATGGTATACACCAGGCGATACAGGCATGCTGACCTTCAAGCTGGATGATCGTTATGTTACTCTTAGCTCGCCAGATCATAAGCTGAGCCAAGCGCAGCTGCAGCAAGTGGCTGTCTCTGTGCAAAAAGTAAACAGCGGCAACGATCAAGGCATCACAGCCTACGAAAATGTAAACTACTCCAAACAGCAGCTGGACAATATCCGCAGCTCATTTGCCAAATTTGATGGCTTCACGACAGCTTATGCACCGCAGCATATGGTTGCCGGAGATGCATTCAAAGCTGTCGGAGCAGGCGGAGATGGTGTAAACTTTGTCTTTAACCGCATGAATGTTACTGTGTCTCCTAGAGACTACTCGTTCAGCTATGATGGCAAAACAGTAAAACTGCCTAACGGCGTATCTGCCAAATGGTACACGCCGGACAAAACCGACATGCTTACGTTCAAGCTGGATGATCGTTATGTCACGCTCAGCTCGCCAAATAACCAATTGACACATACCCAACTGGAGCAAATGGCAACTGCCGTGCAAAAAGTGAAATAATCATGATTTCTTCTGCATAAACTCATAAGCATCATCAGATCATAAACACCATAAGATCATAATTAGTAATAAAAACACATACAATTTCGGCTCTTCCGTTCTCCAGACTTGGAAGCCGATCTGGTATGTGTTTTGTCTTGTTTATAGGCCGTTTATGGTTCTTGAAAACGCGGCTTTAGTCCAGCTTCATTTTGCTTCAGAAGGGGTTATAATAGATGCAGTTATCCCGATCTTGCAAACTCGAACAGGAAGGAATGAGTTTACTATGAATCAGCGCATCGATCTGTCGCCGGAGGAGCTGCAGCAGCTTGCCGTTCAATTCAACAAAGCTTCGCAGAATGGACAAGACATCGTTAACCAACTCAAAACGATGATTGATCAATCCGAAGGTCAATGGGAAGGCACTCGGCAGCGTGATTTTCTGGAGCGCATGAATAACAGTATGACCACTGTGAGCAGTTATTTGCGAGGTTTAATGGAGACAGGCACGCAGCTGCAGCAGACTGCAACACGTTTCCGTGAAACGGATCAGTCACGTTAGTACTGATCCGTTTGTATCAAAAAATACCAGCAGCCGAGGCCAACTCAGAATTGACGTAATCGATTGTCACGCTCGCTCAAGTTCTGCTGCGAAAGCCTCTTCCTCTTCATCACTATACCCCTTGAAAATAACTTCCTCAATGTCTTCGTGGTTAAACACATAAGTGTAATCCGGATTAATGTATCCCTCCGGGTATGGACAGCCAATATAATCAAATTGCCGCGGAGGTTCTGTCATTAACATTTGCTTGCGTCCATAGATCACGAGCTTTTTGGTGCCCTCTTTTAAACGGATTACCGACCCGTTGGGCAGAAGTGCAGTTGTATTCTTTTGCAAACTGATCATCCTCCTTATATCTGGTGACCTGATGATAAAGTCTAATTATACTGTATTAAACCGACTCCAATTTGTTCATGGCTCGGCGAAGCCAGTAATATCGATGCAAATCCATAACAAAATGAAATACAACAAAAGCCAGCAGGATGTATACACACATCAGAACAACTGCCACGGTCTGCTGTGTAACAAAGGCAAGTGAAATGTTGGCCAGCAGGTATGCCCCTCCTGTAATCGCGGTTAAGGCAGCAACAGGCATACCGGTACTTTTGTCCCCTTTTTTACGCTGAGGCGGCTGCTTTAATTTTTGTAAACGAAACCTTACATATTGAGATAGGGCCAAGACATACGCTGCAAAAGATCCAATCGCATACCATGGCGTGGTCAGCTCCAGTGTCTCATAGGCGAACTTCTGTATAACCACCATAAAGGAAGCCGAGCACACAAGCCCGAATACACCTCTAAACAACACATAATTGAGCTGCAGCCTACGCGGGGCTGCAATCAGAGCAATGGCCCATAGATTCATAACTGCTAGCGGCGGCAGCAGCAGATATGCATAGAGAGGTTGAAACGGAACACTGAATATGGGAATCAGCAGAAATACATTGAGAAAAAACAGAACCAGCGTGCCTGCACTGAGTCTAATGCCATCGGCCGCATAGATCACAAGGTAATTTTCGAACGTTTCCCTTGGATACGACGTCCCATCATACATTACTGGACCAGCAGCCGTATTTCCCTTGTGCGCTGAAGGTTTGGATCGCTGTTTATTTGCCATCTACTTAAACCACCCCGCCACGGTAGACCAGGCTTTCTTCGCGCCATGTTTGATAACATCCTTCACCGAATCATCCTTTCCATCACCGTCCAGATCCATATCCAGCTTTATGCCTTCAGCAAGATATGTCAAGCCAACCGATACTCCAAAACCAACTGCACCGACAGCCAGCACAGGTGCTGCTGCCGGCATGAGAGCCGCAGTCAGAAGCGTCGCCCCTACAGTCGTTGCTCCGCCCACCACAACGTTTCCGATAATATCACCAGCAATCTTGTCCGTGCCTGCATTTTCACTGATATTTTCTTTGGTATCTGTAAACACATCAAGCCCCACACTGGCCCATCCCAGCTTGTCCTTCAACGCTGATTTGACTCCATAACCAGGCTTGAGCATGGCGGCAATTTCCTTCATCTGCGGAGTAGCTGTTCCGTTGGCAATTTTGGCCTCAATGTCACGTAAATAATGGATTTTATAGTCTCTTGGCCGGCCGTTCGGAGCCTTATTACCTCTGACTGCATCATGACTCTCACGAACCAGAACCCGAGGTGTGTTTCGATCCAGTTGAGCTTTGACCATATAACCGTTCTTCAATCGATATCCCAAACGAGCAACCGCCATAGCTGCGGTTAATGTACCTACTGTGCTGCCCAGTCCATCAAACGGAGCAAGAAAATTAATACCAGTCACCCCGAATTGACCACCAGTGTTATCCTCCTGCTCCATCGTCTGCCGGGTTGTTTTCACATAAGCTGCCAGCTGCTGCATACTTTGCCCTGCACTTTGAAAACGCTGCTGATGCGCCTGATACAGTCCAATGATCGTCTGCCTGTTACCCGATTGCCATGCGGCTCCTTGAAGCCCATGCTGCAGCATGCCATCAACCTGCTGCAGCTGTGCAGTGACTTGTTCAATCTGCTGGGCAAGTGAGTTCAGGTACTCTGCTTTCATAACAATCTTTGTCATATTCAATCCCCTTACCTTTTCGGACGTATATGTCTCTCCCGTTCAGCGCACATGGGGCAGAACGGATATGGAACGTGTAGTCAGCAGAAAGAGACTCTGAACCAGTTCTTCTTCTGTTACGATGAATGGGGTAAACAAGTTCTCTGTTTCCCCTTCAAGAAAGAGCCAGTTTCCACTCGCACTGCCGATAAAATAAATCACTTGTGATCTCTCATCTGTGCCCCGGGTATACACTTCAAATCTGCCGTGCCGCTCTAAAGCTGCTAAACTGCAGGACAAAGGCTGAACCCAGGTCTGATCCAAATGTTTATCTTCTTGAAGTATGAATTGCGTTTTTTCGGTTTTATCGGTCATTTCGTTTTTTTCAGTTACTCCGGCTGGTTCATTGCCAGTTTCCTCCGGGCTTATCTCCAATTCAAACAGACGGCGCAAGGTGTCGCCCCCGATGGACGTACGTGATCCCTCTTGTCCCGGATCAAGAACAGCTTCTTGAGGAGAATCATCAATATCCAGTCGGTTACCGAGAACTTGAAACATTTCCTGTATTGATAGAAAAGAAGTGAATACGGACTGATGATGCACAGGCTCCCATATCCATTCGACCAACTGATCACTTGATAAAAAACCATACGTTACGGATCTGCCCTGCTTCGTGTTGATTAACTCCAGACGCATTACTGCACTGCTCAGCTTGCATCCCATAAGAAGCCTATGTACTTGAGGTTCTATTGTAATTTCTTGATCGCTGACATCTACCACATGATCTTGAACAAGACCCTTGAGAAGCTGCGCGTACGAAGGTGCAGGCTCTCCATCCCGGCCTGCAGCATCATGCAGTTCTGAACGAAGTTGTCCTGCCTCTGGTATATTCAAAATTTCAAATAGAAACAACGTCTCCATACCGTTACACTGAAAGGATGTATATACTGACACGTGTATTCTCCTTTTTGAAAATGAAAGCCCATAGAAAGCACTCATTCTTTATTGTAAAAGGAACGAGGATGCTGCTCAATGTGTCCCCATTCCTGAAGTTAAGCCGCCAGGCCTGATTATATTTACCCAATTATAAATATAAAAGGCACAGCAAATATGCTGTCCCCTATTTTTTTGCTTTAGCCCACCATTACATCCGTCAAACGGATGACCCGGCGATAATAAAGGGCGTCCATCAGTTCCTCCCAGTCCAGCTCATCAACATTCTCGTCGCGAAAAAATACGGATGCTGCTGGCAAGAAGCCAAGCAAAGGACCTGTTCCACCGCAAACCAGCATGCCACCATCCCCGCCTTTTGGTATCACTTCACCCTCTGCATCCAGCGTAAGCTCATACTTATAGGGGTCTCCCTTAAACTGAATACCAAAAAAGTTAGGCAGCTCCAAGTCATATGAATTCGCTGCAGCAGGTTGGTCGTTGTGTTTGCCGAAATACCTCAATCTCATCGTATAATCAAAGCTGTCCCCCCAAGGGAATAACGTACGACAACCTCCTCCGTAGATATATTCCCACTCGTCTTCGGTCAGCAAACCAAACCCGGCCGCTGTTTCTTCCTTCACAACGTCCTCCAGCTCGATCCCTTCATTAAACCAAAAAATTTGGATATCTCCTTCACGATGTCGGACCAGCCGAAATTGCAAATGCAATTCATATTCATTCAACCCGGACTGCTTGAATTGCGCCAACGCCTCGGGGAAGTCATCATGCTCCTGAGCAAAAGCTTCTTCCTCGGTTACCTCAATCCAGCCTAGAGAGATCGTCTCACATTCTACAAGCATCGGCCCTATGGTGACTTCTCGCACGGGTGACATCTGGCTGGCCAGGAAGGCTTGCACGTCCTCTATCCCTTGGGTGTCGGCCGTTTCTTGAAAATCATCAGATGTTGCTTCATCCATTCCGTCCTGCCACTGTGCCCAGCCAAGGGTTACCCGATCACCCGGAACAAATACAAACCGCTCCTCTTCATGTGTAAACACCCCCGTCTCCGTCCGCTGTCCGAATCGTTCAAACGTCTCCAGTCCCTCATATTGCATCCCTTCAGGAAGCATAAGCTCAATACGTTTCATCCAATCCTGCTTATCCTGCGCGGACAGTCCTTGCCAGACGTTCCTCGTTAATGCTTCCATTCCAGCTCCACCTCTCCTTGTGACTCCATCTGGGTCCGTAAAACTTGCTCTAATTCAATTGAACGCTCACTTGCCCGCGGCCCGTGCCAACGCCAGCAGCAATTCCTTCCGTCTTCCGTCAGCCTTTCGAGCCAATGTGACCAGCTTCTCCAGCTTGCCAAAGATCGGATAAAGCACACGCTGTACTTCAAACGATTCCAGCTTCTGCACCTGCTCAAGCAGCAATGCCAGCTTCTCTTCGTGCTCGAACTCCGGCAGCACCTTCAGCTTCAAGCCATCGGTTGAACGGCGCAGACTATTGACCAGAACGGGCATGGAATGTGCGGTTACTCCGTATTTTTCAACAAACGCAGCGATAAACTTGTCCTGAATCATCTGATGCTCGTCATCCACCTGATCCATATAGTCGTTAATTAAAGGAAAATATTGCTCGTTCGAAAGCCCAAGTCCAAAGGCAGCATAACTACCAGGCATGCCGTTTTTCTCCCCTTCGGTGTCTGCATAGAACTCAAACTGCTGCATCGCTGCTCGTGTGTATGTTTCCAGAAGAGGATGCAGTTCAGGGTAGGTTAGAGCATTAGCGAAGAAACGATGTGTATCGGATTTGGCGAGCCCTTTGACTAGAAGATACTGTTTCGCCTTCGATTTCAGCTTAATATGATAGTTTTTTGGGAAACCCTGCTCCAGCAAACGAATAATAAAAACCAGTGCCTGCCGATATGCCTCAGGGCTCTCTTCACGAATCTGGATGGTGATCCGGGCAAAGACATCATTGGCCTGGCCCTCCACCTGCTTCGTCTGAACATAGGTATCTTCCGGTTGATATGCACCACTGCCTTCTGTTAACATGCGCTCCGCTCGTTCACTGCCCAGCTGCTTCGCCAGCTCCAGAAACTTGAGTCCCCGCGGCTTGCTGTAGCTGGGTTCAAAACGCAGAATCAGCACTGCGGCATATAACAGCAGTTCGATGGAATTCCGAGCTTCATCCTGAGCTGTATTCAGTCCGTGCAGCTGCTCTGCTCGCTTCAAAGTATATTCATTCTCGCGGTATGCCGAAGTCTGTACGTCGAAATACTGCGGCAGAAACTGCCGCTCTGCCCATAATGTCAAAGCATAAATGATCGTATGGCGGTGTTCTGCGAGTGCTTCCTTTCGTTCCCGGTTTAAAGTTTGAATCCGTTCATACTGTCTAATGATCCATGCCGCATCCAAAGCAGGATACAGCACTGGATCAAGCAGATGACTTGCCAAAAAGTGTGTTTCCAGAGGTTTGGTTGGATGAACGCCATTTTCCAGCTTTTGCTCTGTATACGTATGAATCCGATCCAGCAGCAGCTGTCTTTTCTCTTGATTGACATATTCCAGCAGTGTCAGCTTCAGCATGCCATCACTCGCAGGGAACTTGCCCCGAAAGATAAAGCGATAATCAATCAGCGGAGTATCCACCCATTCGGCCATTCTTTCCTGAACCACCTCAACCAGCCGCGGTTGAATTTCAGTGCGAACCATTTCCTCTGTAAAGCGAATGTTCTGCGTCAAAAAGGAGCCCTCGTCCCATCCCATATCCAGACTGTCCACAACGGTTCTTCCGGGCTTATATAAAAGAAAGATGTCATCGAATATGCCCATCTGCAGTGTCGTTCGTTTCAAGGTCTGTTGCAAATCTGTACGTTTTGCCTGTTCATCAAACCATTCATGAACTGCCTCAATCATCTCTTCCAGCGCTTGCTCCACCTTTGTCGTCATCTGTTCTCCTGCCTTTCCGTATGATGTACTGTATGTATTTTGTGCCGAGACACTACGATCGTTCTTCCTATATTCAAGCAAGTCTACATCTGACTATGTACAGATAAAATTATGCAGTAATGTTACATATCAACTCTTATTTTACATGCTTAAATACACATGCAACAATAAGTCTTACGCACGGTTGTTCCCTATCTTATTCTGGATTCTTATCTGTTCTTCTGGCGTAAAACCTCGGATGAATACAAAAAAACACCAAATTCGGCCGCTTACAGCCCCGTTTCGGTGTAAATATGAAACTCATATTGAACTTGTCCGACTTTCGTATGATTACATTCATACCAGGAGCCTTCTCTTTGAAAAAATTCATTCATACTATAAATTATTCAGCGTATATAATATACAACTCTTTCCAGTTGCCTTCTGTGGATATATACTAGGGATAAATGTAACATCGCAAGTAAAGGAGGATACAATGATGAAGTTGACAGAACTAGGTGTGTTAGTGCTTGAAGAAAAGGATATTGACTATATGTACTGCTACCGGGATCGAGATGGAATAAGGTTTGATGACTCATTTCTCTCTTTCTTAGAGTCTCAAAAAATAACACTGTCTGAAGGCGATGTCCGAACGATTCACTTTCAGTTTGACAAAGAAGAGATGCCGCTCTACGAAGAACGCGAACGACTTATCTCGGAGGTTCAGTCAGCCGTTCGTACACTTGACCCTAAATATGATGGTTCCTTTGTGAAATGAAGCCTCTGGCATCGTTATATTCATTAATTAGTTCATCCAGCACCATCGACTGACGGATGACTTCCGGATGCTGCAGATTCGTATATTGGTTTGCCATCTGGTAAAGTCTCTGCCTTGCGTTTTCGATACATTCCTGAAGGGTTTCCGGGTTCCGTACCATCATTCTGCCCCCATTCATTCCTTGAATTCACATCCAAAAAAGACCATCTATTATAATATTCGGAATGAATCAGGATTCAGATTACCTTTATTTCAAATTTTATATATTATTTTCATAAAAGCAACGTACCACAATACTGCGTTCGGAACATTGTGATACGCAAAAAGACACCAGATGGGCACATAGCCTTTCTGGTGTTTAACATGTCATTAAATGTACAGCTCTTCTGATGGAGTGTGCGTCGTTTTATCTGAGCCCAATATCCGTAAAACGGTTGTTGATCGTTTCGGGAAAAGCATGTTTAATCGCATCAATGGCAGCCTGTTCCGTATCCCCTGCGCTTCGAATGAGTTCACTAACTCGCAGTATACTTTCCGGTTCCCTTGCATCCCACGCCGCGGAATTATCCAGTACTTCAACAATAGATACATAGAGATCCGCAAGCCGTATGTATTGTACAATCACTTGATCCATATGCGGCGATAAATGTTCAAGCGCTCTGACATATGAGGAGATCTCCCCTCTTGTATAAGCATAATAGCGAAGCACCGCTGCCGCCTGATTGCTCTCATAGTTTCCAGACTGCAGCACATCCGCAACCGCGGTGTATGCGGCAGAACCGCAAGCGTAATCCTGCGCTGGCAGCATATAGTCATGCGTTTCCCATTTGAATACAGCCTGTATTAACGACTCCTTGCACACTTCCCACATATCGATGGATTGGTGAGCTTCCAACACTTGAAAATACCAATACGGTGAGTTATTCCGGCCGACTAAGGAATAGGGTAAACGAAGCACGTCAGGATCATCTCCTGTGCAAAAAAATAGGACTTCCTCGTCATCGTCGTATCCGACAACCACCACAAATTGATCGTGCCACAGCACCGCCCCGGTTCCCCGACCGATCGAATTTTTGATATTCTGTAATGCATGCTTCTGATAAAGAGGAAACGTCGGTTCAAAGGAAAATCCGGCGGCCTGACTGGCTGTCACTCCGATGAAATCGGCAGCAACAAAATTTTCTGCCATCCAGTTATACGCCGAGATGGATTCTCTCGTCAGACGACGATCGACCACGAAACGAAAAAGACTGGCTGTCATGCCTGCAATCATATAACGTGGGAGCTGTGTCCACTTTTTGTGTAACAAAATAGGGTATAACGTATCTGTATAGGTGCCTGTTGCGTATCGCCATTTAACGGTATTAAGATTAAACGAGGTACCATGGGACGGTCGTTGAATCAAATCAGCCAAATCAGTCAACAATCTCATTCTCTTCATTTTATGAGCCCCATTCCTGCATCCATTCTGCCTTCCTTTTCTTCATCGTACATCCCCATCCCCAGTTCTACCGTGCGGAATGTGTGCCCCAGCGGGGTACCGTAGATCGTTTACGATCGGCATACTGCGCTGATATGGTACGAAAAGAATCCACCGCCTGTTCTTCGAGTAATTTCGCATATCCAAGCCACTTTGCAAGTTCCTCATTGGCATCCTCCCGCAGCACAAGTCCATTTCCTTCCCTTACCAGAAAGGTTCTCATCTGCTGGATCCGTTCAGCAATCCGGTTATAACACAGCAATGCCTGCTCCAGTTCAGTCCATAAGCCGCGAACATCATGTAAATACATTCGAATCTCGGTACGCGATTGGCAGTAGGAATCCAGAAGGTAGGCTGCTCCTGAACCATCGTAATCTCCAGAGCGAAGTCCTTCAATCCAAACGTCATATGCCAGCCGTCCAGAAGCTATATTCTGATCAGGCAGCAAACGGTACGGAATATCCCAATCCTCAATGGCCAGTCGTAAAGATTCGAGCACCATTTCCTGCTCTGTAAGCTGCACCTGATCACCAAAAATCTGACAGTACCAGAAACCGGTGAAATTCAGACCGAAATTGTCATACAGTACAATGTGCGGCTCCTTGCTCCAGCCATCCTGCACATAAAAGACCCGATCTGCATCATCATATCCATAAATAACACCAAACTCGGGCATCCAGTAGATGACGCCTTTGCCTTCATCCAGACTGCGTCTGACCCAATTCACCGCATCCTGCTGATAATAAGCAAATGTCGGATGACGACTGCGTCCACCATCATATATTGTAAATAGGCCAAGATTGTCGATCCCGCCTTGATGAGCAACTCCCCACTGTCCGTAAGCCGTTACCGACATCGGTAATAATCTCTTATGAACGGACAATTTAAAGGCCATGCCAGTGTACCCTGCAAGCATATATTTTTCTCCTTGGAATTGACCTGAATACGTTAAAATGGCATGCAGGCTGTCCACAAATGACTTCGACTCCCGTGTCATCACCAGATGCTCCAGCATGTTCTCAGCCATCATGTTCTCCCCCGTCCTGTCCCCTGCTCACCCGCTCTGTAATTTCTTCTGCCCGCTTTAGAAGCTTGCGTCTAAGCCATTCGGGGGAGAGTAATTCCTCCCACTCCGCAGCGTACAGATGCTGCATGAATACGTCCGCATCGTAAAATTCAATCAAGCAGACCTGACCCTTTTGCTCCCGAATCCGGTACCCTTGCCACCGCTCCGATCGTTGCATTTCACGGAAACGAATCTCGGCCACAAACGGTTTTCGCACAGGCAATGCATCCTCCAAGCCGCTGATCCATGTATCCTGGTTGCATTCAAAGCGTTCGTCAAGCAGCGTCAGCTGCACGATGCTTTCCAGCCGAATCGGTGTCTGCTGCATCGGGTCTGTCTCATAACCAGCCACATAGTCTGCATTAAACTGGGCAGTCAGCTTCACTGGACAGAAGATCATCTGATGTTCCCCCTCATGATCCTTATAGTAGATATACACTTTACGTGCATCCGCTATAGCATGAGTCAACAATTCAAACCATTGAAGGTGTTTGGGCGATGCTGCAAACACCGGATACGGCTCTTTAGGCAGGTGCTCATCCATCGTAAAACGTTCCAATAAGTGTGCCACCCGTTTCACCGTATCCGCATGCTCATAGTCGTAATGCCGATATCGATGAGCCAGATATTTGAGAACTCCCTGCTCCTCATCCGTCATATATAAATGCGGCAAACGAAAGGTCTGATCCTCGTAACAGTACCCTCGATACTTGGCCACATACACCAATGGGGCTCCGAGGGTATTTAGCATATATTCAATATCACGCTGCGCCTGACGCCGAGATATCTCGAATTGTTGGGCCAGGCCACCGCTGTTCGGAAAACGCCCGCTGCGAATCTGTTCATCAAACCAATGAATCCGATGCATACTACTCAAGCGATTTCCCCCCTCTAATCATTCGAACGTTTATTCCTGTATTATAACAAAAGGCTATAGCCTGTTCCGAAGAACAGGCCATGACAGGTTATCCATATACATTTCCTAACGTATTTTGTCTTTCAGCGCTACACATTTGCCTCTGCCAGATCTACTCTGGACTGCACGGCTTTAGAGCATTTTTTACAAACCTTCAGACTCGTACCATCTGTTTTCGTTTGCGTATACAACAATTTGATCCGGGTACTCCTGCATATTGGACATGTTCCCCGTCCTCTGGACGGAAGACTCCACAGAACGCGACCTCTTTTCGTTTTAGCCAATGATTGTGAACCTCTTTTCAATAGGGTTTATGTGTTTTTGTTCACCATCATTATAGAGGCAGTGGGACGACACAGAATGTCGCATCAGGAGCAATCTTTTTTCAAGTCAATATGGAGTCATACATGAGCATCTATCCAAAAATAAAAAATGCCCCTTCTTCGTATCGAAGAAAGGACAATTATTCTGGCGATTCTGTGCTTGTCTGTGCTGCAGCTTGGAGAAGAGGTTGAAGCAGCCCTGGAAATCGTTCTTCCAGATCCTCAGACCGCAGTGTAATAAAATGCTGTGTACCCTGTACTCGGACTCGAATGACCCCCGCCTCACGTAAGGTACGGATATGGTGCGACATCGTTGATTTCACAACACGGGCATGAAAATGACTACATGGCTGCTCCCCGCTTCTGGCGGCTTCGGCCACTATCCCCAGCCGGGTTGGGTCACTGAGCGCATAAAGCACAGAAGAAATCTCGATATCCGCTACTTGTGGATGATGTAAAATTTTCATAAGGCAGTCTCCTTTTTAAGACTATGCATTGTATTCTAACATACATCCATGATATATTTCTAATGTTCGATACCAATCGAACTTATAAATTTCGCAAGCATCCCTTGTTGTGAAACATAGGGTCTGACATTATACACCATTTTGCAAATGTTACACACCGTTTCTGAAATGTTGCGAAATACACATCATGATAGGAGGTTTTTATGAACAACACGGCTACGGCAACTCCGATGGAACGGACTAGCATACAAGAAGGATTAATTGTGGCATTACTTGGTTTTACCGTAGTGCTCGTCGTAATGAACACGATGATGTTTAATCTGGCTCTGCCCAAAATTGCGGCTGACTTCAAGCTGACCTCTGTCGCTTCTTCCTGGATTGTTACGGGTTATTCCATCGTATTTGCGATTTCCTCGATTACGTTCTCCCGTTTATCCGATTTTGTGCCGATACGCACCCTGTTTATCACCGGGCTTACACTGCTCGGAGCCGCATCTGTCCTGGGTTTCTTCAGTGACCACTTCATTATTCTGCTCATTGCCCGTCTCGTTCAAGCCGCAGGCGCAGCATCTGTTCCGGGACTTGCGATTGTGCTGATTACCCGTTACATTCCGAATGACCGCCGGGGTAAATCAATGGCTGTTATCATGTCCGCCAGTTCGCTGGGTCTGGGACTAGGCCCGGTGCTTGGCGGCAGCATTACTCAGTTTCTGGGATGGCATGATCTGTTTATCGTCACTGGCTTAGCGCTATTTTTGATTCCTGTTTTTTATAAACTGTTACCGCGAGAGACGCCGCAAAAAGGGTCCTTTGACCTGCTTGGCGCAATTTTGCTGGCTATCGGTACAACCGGGATTTTGTTATTCCTGACTTCGCGTCAGGTCATCACACTCATTATTGGGGTAACCGCACTGCTGCTGTTCTGGTTCCGCATTCGCCGCGCAGCTGATCCGTTTGTGCAACCTGCACTCTTCAAAGACAAGAAATATATGATCCTCAGCTCGCTCGGTATTGTATCTTACATCAATAACTTCGCCACATTGTTCCTACTGCCGCAGGTTTTGGCGCATCTTTACGGACTGACACCCGCACAATCAGGACTTGTGATTTTCCCGGGGGCGCTCGTGTCGATGCTGCTGTCCAACCGCATCGGGCGCATGATTGACCGTCACGGCAACACGTTGCTGTTGAAATTCGCCCCTTGGCTGCTTCTTGCTGCTGCCGGACTGTTCGCTCTGTTTGCAGACCAAAGCATTTATGCCATCATGGCTGTATATATGCTGCTCAGCGTTGGTTTCTCTTCCTTGACGACCAGCGTATCCAACGAATTGTCAGGCAATCTGTCCATGGATCAGGTGGGCGCAGGTATGGGACTGTTCCAGCTCAGTCAATTTTTCAGCGGCGCTTTCAGCGTAGCCGTAACCGGGGTTGCCTTGACCGCGATGCAGAACATGCAGCTATCTTCGGCGTATAGCTTTATTTTCTGGGGCATGACTGCGGTTGGTCTCGCATCGGTTATCTTTTCGCAAATTTATCTGAGAATGCAGTCACAGAAACAACAAGCAGCCCGGTAAAAGTCAAGATTTGCAGCTCCAAGCGCACGTTGCTTTGCTGTATGACGTTGAGGGTCGATAACTCTATCCTGTCTCGTTCGAACCAGAACGTGGGGTTGAGCGTAGCGCCAGATGTGGCGCCGAACACAACAGTGGACGTAGCGTCGGACGTGGGGTTATACGTAGTGTCAGACGCAGCGCCGGATTTCGCAGCGGATGCGGCATGTACACTTTTCACTTTTACATCGGCGCTAACGATCAGGAGAAGCCTTATTAGACTCATTTTCAGTGAATTTTAACTCTAACGATTCCCAGAAGCGCTATTTCGTCAGAAACAGGACTCCGGGGGCAAAATTGGCATTATTTCGCGAAATAACTTCTCCTGAAATCGTTAGATTTAAGTACAACTCCGAAAGTGGGAAATAAGGCTCCCTGAAATCGTTAGAATTTTGCAGCTGTAGAGCGTGCGATGTTATTCAACTATTCAAACAGATCCAAGCGCAGACGTTTCAGGCTGGTATGCTGGATGCACCATTGTCCGTCAATTTTGACAAACGTCTCGTGGTAATGCCCGAATCCATGGAAGGATTTATTCTCATTGCCTTCCGGAAACGTCACCCAGTCCTCCATAGGCGAGATAACCTTCGCTTCTGTGTCCGATACAAATTCAACCTCTGCACTATGCACATGATGTACCGTTACCGCCGGATCTACGAGATCACGGAACACCTGCACAATCGTGTCACGACCAGTCAAAACAGGAATTGGATTGCCTTCCGTACTGAAATCAGCAACGGCATCGGGAGCAAACACGTCACCGAGTTCATCCCAAGCTTTCGTATCAATATAACGGCAGTAGCGTGCCTTCGTATTTCGAATTTGCTCCAGAGCCAGCAATTGCTCCAGTTCGGTCATCGTTGTTGTTAGACTCATACATATTTCCCTCCAAAGATGTTAGATTGCGATCAAGTATGTAGATAAAGGACCTTCCTTATTGTAGCATTCTGTCTTCATAAAAAACTAGAGACTTGCCGCTCCTGTCTGTTCTGCTCTTTACCCGGGGGAATCAGATATAAACCTAATGGGAGAAGTAATAACATCATAACAGCAAACACAATATAAGGCACGTTGGAGCCAATCGTATCGAATATATATCCCCCGACTGCAGCACCAACCATGCCTCCCAAATTGTTACTGATCGAGAATTTACCGAATGCATCTCCAATATGAGCTTGTGATGTTCCTTTAATGAATGCACCATCCAATGCATACTCCTGAGCAGTAGAAAAGAAGTCCATTGCCGTGCAGATAATCGCAAACAAAAGTAAACTTGGTGAAAAGGCCAGACCGAGTGCACCCATGCTGCATACAGCGATGGACACAAGAATCGTTCTTCGATATCCTCTCTGATCTCCCACCCTTCCCAATTTTTTACTCACAAAAGGAAAAATAATCATAGGCACAAGGAATACAACAGTGATAAGTTCGATGCTGGCACCGTGCACCTTCTGCATATATGGAATGAAAATGATACCCGATATAGCGGATACCATACTAAGGCATAAATTAAAACACCAGATTTTACGCTGCTCAATGGATAATTTGACTTTCCCCTTCTTTTCACTTGTTATCTCTTTATTGGGGATTTCAGGCGATTTCAACGTATAAATAAACCCGAGCAAAGAGGCTGACCCACAAATCAGAAACAACACACTCCAGCCATGGACAAATTCGTAACTGCTTAATACAAGATAACAGATTCCTACTCCCGCCAGACGACCAATCTGCTGCTTACTGCTGAAGGCTCCCATTTGTTGGCCTAACTTTTGATTACTGTCCGAGATGAGTCCGATTAATGCCATCATCAGCAGAATTCCGGCTATTCCATTCATAATATTTGCCAAAATTATAATAGATAAGGTCGTTGCTCCTGCATAGATAAAGTAAGATACCGTGCAGCATAATAATGCGCACAGAAATATATGATGGCGGCTGTAGCGATCAGATACTCTACCCAGTACAAGCTTCAATATAATTTGTGTAAAAGATAGAATCGATACGGTTAATGAATATTGAAACGTGCTATAACCAAGCTCTCTGATATAAATCGGGAGTAAAACCCATAGAAATATTCCTGGCAGGGATATCAGCATCAACGGGATTGAAAGCTGTTTGTGTTTCATAAGCCACCCCTTTGCTCATTCATCATTTCAAAAACAAGCCTCTTCACTTGGTATATAAATACAAATGAAACTTATTATACCACAAAAACTCCGACGCAACTGTGAATTATTGTACTGCCATAACTGTCTGTTCTAAGTGTCAACACACCCTTTCACGTATAAAAAATCCCCCTCATCTCTGACGAGAATTGGGGGATTTCAAATCATAATTTGAATACAGAAGACCGTCATCCATCTGTTATAACTGGCTTGCCGGGACTAGGGACATTACAGCGAATGGGCATTTCTCATCTGAGAAGCCAGCTCGGACATCTTTTTACGATGCAGGAAACTTTCCATCTCTTCCTCCGCCTGAACCATCACCTGCTGAATCAAACATTCGGCATTATGGTTTTGCGAGCATTCGAACAAGGAGGCCCGGCCTTCGATCGCATGAATAATTTCCAGAAAAGAAGGATCAGGGTTCCTGCGGCTAAGACGATAACCGCCATTGGCACCAGATGTGGATTCAATCATACCCGCCTTTACCAGCTTGGTAAGAATTTTGGATAGGTACGTTGGAGAAACCTTCTGAAAATCAGCCAGCTGATGCACACTAACCAGCTGCTCAGGCGCTGTGCTGACGAGATACAGCATCGTATGCAGCGCATAATTTGTCGCTTTGGAATATTTCATGAGAGTACACCTCATTATATACGGATTTAATTTATCCATAATAGACCTGATTGGACGCCCTGTCAAACAAACCCACCAAGCAGTGCGCAGGGCAATAACTCGCTACGGCTGGATTACGAATTGAACCATTGCCACTGCTGTATGTGACTTGTTAGGAATTAAGCGTGGAAACCGTTTCATTTGTTAGATTGATTCATATGAACCGGCTAGTGGTGATACAGTCCCCGATAATCGGTTGGCGTCATGCCCTCATGTGCCATAAACTGGCGGTTAAAATAGCTGGCATTCGGGTACCCCGCTTCCTCCGCAATCTGCCCGATGTTGTCCGAAGGACGTTCAAGCAGCCACTGCTTCGCCATCTGCAGCCGGGAGCGCGTGATGAACTCCAGTGGAGTCATCTCCACAGCATTTTTAAATATTTTGCAAAAATAATACGTACTCACCCCTGCTCGATCTGCCCAGTCCTGTAACAAAAAAGGCTCACACGCTTCCTGCTGCATCTGCGGCAATAACGCCAGCACCCGGCTTTCCGTTTTGCTTGTTGCCCGTGTATTTTTGAGCGGAACGGCATGCTGCACAAATTCTGCAAGTAAAGCATACGTCAGTGTCGACAGCTGCGCTGGACGAAGCATCCTGTTCTGCTCGGCCTCGTCAAGCAGCGCCAGATGTGCCTCCTCCCAGGACGCACGCTGCCTTAGCGTCCATAACAGATTGCGATGCAGCCCGCGCTCCAGCATATAATCATGCAGACGTTCTCCGTAAAAATGCACCCACCGCACGTCCCAAGGCTCGTCTTTACTACTATAATAATGCTGCCGCTGATGCGGAAAATAGAGTACCGCCTGACCCGCCCTAAGCTCATGCACGACACCGTCTGCTTCCACATATCCTTTGCCGGCTGCAACATAATGAATATTGAAATTGTTCAGCACACCTGCCTCTCGCAATACGGAATGCTGTTCATGATCGGTATAATGTCCGACAGACTCCGGGTAACAGAAGTAGGGAATATCCTGCAGGGTCAGCAGCACCGTCTGTCTCATCATAGTGCTTCACTCCATTAAACAATATTGTGTTAACTAACTTCAATATATTATCATTTTAATTCATTCATCTATTCATTATAATCACAATATACATTCAATTACAGGAGGAAACAAGTTATGAATTCTGTTCAAAAGTTACGCTGGGGTATTCTTGGCAGCGCCAACATTGCGATAGGTTCTGTCATTCCTGGCTTACAGCAATCGGAGTTGAACGAGGTTACCGCCATCGCCAGCCGGGACCTTGATAAAGCACAGCAAACCGCTGATAAACTTGGTATTGAAAAGGCTTACGGGAGTTATGAGGCTATTTTGGAGGATGGCTCCATTGATGCCGTTTACATTCCGCTGCCGAATCATCTGCACCGGGAATGGACGATCCGCGCAGCACAGGCTGGCAAACATATTTTATGTGAAAAACCACTGGCTCTGACCGAAAAGGAAGCGCTCGAAATGGTTGAAGCTTGTGCAGATGCAGGCGTGCATCTGGCTGAAGCGTTTATGTACCGCCATCACCCGCGTTATGACCAGATTCGTGAAATCATTGCCAGCGGCGAGATCGGTGAGATCCGCGGTATTCACAGTACGTTTTCCTTTAACAATTCCGGTTCATCCGGCAACGTGCGTTTCCGTAAAGAATGGGGCGGCGGCGCGCTGTATGATATCGGTTGTTACTCCATCAGTGCGGCCCGGCTTCTGTTAGTGCAGGAACCCAAGGCAGTTACGGTCATTGGCATGTTCTCGCCGGAGCATGATCAGGTCGATATGATGGCGTCCGGTCTGCTTGAATTCGATAATCATGTCGGCGTTACCTTTGACAGCAGCATGTGGGCGGCCTTCCGCAATACGCTGGAGGTGCTTGGCTCCGACGGAATTATTGAAGTGCCTTCTGCTTATATCGCTCGTCAGGACAGCAGCTCCAACTTCTTTGTTACCTCAGGTGGAGAGCGGCGCGAGGTCGAAGTGCAGCAGGTCAACCACTACGCTTTACAGGGGGACGATATGGCACGTGCTGTGCTGCAAGGGAAAGAGCTTCGTTTCGCCCCTTCGGATGCGGCAGCCAATATGAAAGTGCTCGAAGCTTGTCTTCGCTCAGCGGAGGAACGTACAAGAATCACGCTGTGAGCCAGCAGCCTAAGGATGAATTAGCCCTATAAGACTAATTGTCTTTGATCAGAGAGGATGGATGAATCAATGGAATATATTGAAATCGCTGGTGCAGGCAAACCTGTCTCCCGATTAATCAAAGGAACAGACTATTTCGTGCATGACGCCTATGAGAAAGCCGCGACAAACCTGGATGCATTCCTGGCGATCGGTGGCAACACGGTGGATACAGCACATATCTATTGCGGTGGACAGAGCGAAGAGGTTCTTGGACGTTATATGAAGGAACGCGGCAATCGCGACCAGATGGTCATTCTGACTAAAGGAGCCCATCACAATCAGCACGGCCCTCGTGTGAACGCGGATGCCATTCGCAGTGATCTGACGGATAGTCTGGAGCGGCTGCAAACGGATCATGTCGAGCTGTATGCGCTCCATCGGGACGATCCCAACATTCCTGTCGCTGTAATCCTGGAAGCACTGAACGAACATATCGAATCTGGCAAAATCGGCGCCATCGGCGCCTCCAACTGGACCTGGCAGCGGCTGGAGGAAGCTAACGCTTATGCCGCATCCCATGGTCTCAAAGGCTTTACGTTCAGCAGCCCGAACCTCAGTCTCGCCAAGGCTAACGAGCCATTCTGGGCAGGCTGTGTATCCGCAGATGCCGAGACGCTCGCATGGCATGAGCAGACACAATTGCCGCTCCTGTCCTGGTCTTCTCAAGCTCGCGGCTTCTTCACTGGCCGATTTACGCCTGAAGTAAGAGATAATGCTGACCTGGTACGTGTATTCTACAGCGATGGCAACTGGGAACGGCTGCGCCGTGCCGGGGAATTGGCTGAATCGAAGAACACAACAGCGATTCAGATTGCTCTGGCTTACGTATTGAATCAGTCCTTCCCGACCTGCGCATTGATCGGCGCACAGAATCAGGCAGAGCTGCTCTCCTGCGACGAAGGCTCACGCATTACGCTCACCTTAGAAGAGATTGCCTGGATTGATCTGGCGAGTGAGGTTAAACCGGCAGGCCTGTAAGTTACCGCCTGAAGTTTTAAACTCGCTAAACGTAAAAACACAAGACGTTAAATAAGCTGATGCGACCAAACAATAAGGGATCAAGGCAAAGAATTCTTTGCCTTGATCCCTTTATTTGAATAGATCGATAATGTGCTGTCTGTGGAGTAACGCACACGCACACGCACACGCACACGCACACGCACACGCACACGCACACGCACACGCACACGCACACGTCGCAAAGTATACTTTTTTATCGCTCCACCGTAAATTCTCATTTGTACCTATCTGGAACCATCGGCTGCAGTCAACAAGCTGAGCTGGAACGCTAACGATTCCAGATGACACTATTTACCTCATTTTGGCCCACCCTCACATGTAACGATTCGTAGAAGCGCTATTTCCACATTTCACACTCAAATCTGCTCGTTTTGAGCTGTTTCTGAGGAAATAGCGTCGCTGGAGATCGTTACATTTCTCAGACTGCCAAAATCATGCAAATAAGCTCATCTGAGATCGTTAGCCCGACCTGACGTTTCGCTCACCTTTGCTTATTTGCTTCTCCTTCGATCACTCACATAAAAAAAGACATCCACCAGCATACTGCACACTGGAGAATGTCCTTTAGTTGAATTCATATTTTCATTCTACACCATAGGCACACAAGGAATCATCGCTTCATTTGCTTACGGTAGCAAATGCCACTACTGATTACGAACCAAAAGCAGATTCAAGCCTATCCGGCCCACTACAGCTTGATGATTTGACCTGTTTTCTGGGACTCGAACGCAGCCAGGATCACTTGCAGAGATCGCAGGCCCTCTTCACCAGAGATGGTTGGTGGCGTTTTGGTTACGATGGACTCAACAAATGCATCGATCACACCGCTTGGTACTTGCTTTTCATTTGTCGCCATAGCGCCCACTTTGTACGTCTCAACCGTACCATTGGTCAGCTCAACGATCACCTCGTCGCCATCCACAGTACCGATTTTCATCACGCCGTTCTCACACCATAGCACGGTGCTGTTGTCTCCGCCTCTGTATTGTGTCCAGCTGGCTACGAGCGTGCCAATTGCACCGCTCTTCATGCGAAGCAGACATGTAGCGTTGTCATCTACATCCGTGCCTTCTTTGTGCAGCGTGCTGATGAAACCAGCCACTTCGGATACTTCGTCGTTCAGCAAATAACGGATAAAGTCAGATTTGTGCACGCCCAGGTCGCCCATTGCGCCCATGATCGCTTCTTCTTTGCGGAAAAACCAGCTGCCTGCTCCATCCAGGCTCCAGCCTTCCGGGCCCGGGTGACCAAAGGATGTGCGGAAATTCAGCACTTTGCCCAGACGGCCGGAATCGAGAATTTCTTTTGCTTTCACGTGCGGCGGCATCAAACGTTGGTTGTGGCCTACCATCAGATATACGCCATTTTTCTTAGCGGCCTCAATCATTTGCTCGCCTTCTTCAGTAGAAACCGCCATCGGTTTCTCAACCAGCACATGCTTGCCCGCATTGGCAGCAGCAATCGCCATAGGTGCATGCAGATAGTTCGGTGTACATACGCTCACTGCATCTACTGTTGTTTCATTGGCAAGCAATTCCTCATAGCTGGAATACGCTTTACCGCCGTACAATTCAGCCATTTCCTGCGCACGCTCCACAACCGGATCAGCAAATGCAACAAGTTCTACGTTCTCATTGGCAGCGTACTCTGGAATATGTCTGCGCTGGGCAATCGCTCCGCAGCCGAATACAGCAACTTTAATTTTACTCATGTACAAAATTCTCCTTTGACAATTAGATTCATGTTTGACACGGTCAGATGTTACTTCTTAAACGAATGCAGGTTAACGCTCTTCAAATTTAGAGCAGTTAAAACTGGTTCAAATAGTTTTGCTTCAGCCAGTTGTGGCTGTTCTCTACGCTCTCGAGCGGCGGATTCTGGCATACGTCCTGTTCCACAATAAGCCACTCTACACCTGCATTTGTTGCGCTTTCAATTACAGCCGGCAGATCTACTTCGCCTTGTCCAAGCTCCAGTGTTTTCATCTGACCCTGCTCGTCTTTGCTGAAATCTTTCAAGTGAAGCAACGGCAAACGGCCCGCATATTTATTAATATACTCGATCGGATTTTGTCCGGCAAACTGCACCCAGCATACGTCCATTTCCACCTGCACCGCTTCCGGTGTCGTTTGAGCGAACATGGCATCAAAGGCATTCGCATCTCCAACCTGACCATGGAATTCAAAGTCATGATTGTGGTAACCAAAGATCAGGCCTTGCTTCGCCGCTTCGGCTCCATACTGCTGTAATTCTTCAAACAGCTTGGTCCAGCCTTCCGCATTGTCCGGGCGATCCTCCGGCATCAGATAAGGGCAGATCATATATTGTGCACCGATCGTTTTCAGGTAATCGATTTGTTTTTGCAAATCCTCGCGCATGGCATGCAGTGATACGTGACTGCTGAATCCTTTCAGACCGAGCTCGTCTAGTAGCGCTTTCATTTCCTCTGCTGGGATGTCGCCATATCCGGCAAACTCGACCCCTTCATAACCAAGGGCGGCTACTTTGCGCAGTGTACCACGAAAGTCTGCTGCAGTTTCATCACGAAGTGTAAAAAGTTGCAAACCAATGTTAAGTTTTTTCATGACAGATACTCCTCTGCTCTCGAAATTTGCTTGCATTGCTCTATCTGGTATCATCCTAACGCAAAACAGGCTAGAATGAACATATACAATATAGTCAGAACATGAACTATCTGCTCAAATTTTATTTCCATCCTGAAGTAGTCCAATCCTTTGGCTATATAACTTCACTCGAGCATCGCCAGACTCACGCATACAGCAGGATCGAATCAGGGGGAGGCGTACATCTTGAACACATTGCACACATCGGACACATCTACATCCGTACTGATCTGTGACTACTCCTATCATTACAAGGCATTCAGTCATAATATGAAAGGCGAGCTATCCACTTATCTGTTCCGCTTGCAGACGGAAGGCTCGTGTAAAGTATACGTGCAGGAGCAGGAATTCCGCATGACAAGCGGTGATTTGCTTTTACTCAAACCGGGAGATGATTACCGCCTTGTGGTGGCCGAGCCTCATAAGGAAGGGCGTTTGTCCAGCGGCGACTACTACCTGTTCTGTGAAGGCAGCTGGATTGAGAAGTGGTGGAAACGCCAGTCACGTCCTACCGTAAGCCGCATCGGACTGGATGACAAGCTGATCAGCCTGTGGCGCAACCTGCTGCTGGAGAAACGGCGCGGGCCGCTGGAGGAAGATGCCGAGCTCAAGGATGCATTGCTGCGCGGACTATGCCTGTACATTGACCGGGCTATTACGGAAAACATTCAGACCGATCGGGCCGTTTCCTCGGCTCTCAAGCTCAAGCGTTTTATCGAAGAACATGCTACCGTGACGTTCAAGCTGGATGAAGCGGCACGTTACGCCGGACTCAGCCTTTCTCGCGCCGTTCGTTTATTCAAGGAACATTACAACCAGACCATGATTCAGTATGCCATCGAAATCCGTCTGAATGCTGCCCTGGAGCGTATGAAATACAGTGAAATGACACTGGAGCACATTGCCGAATCCTGTGGTTTTGCAAGCTATTCCTATTTTCACCGGGTATTCCGTGCACACTTCGGCGTATCTCCGGCAGAATATCTTAAATCCAGGCAGCACGAACCGACGGATGATCTGGAACATGTGTAACATAGCTTCTCATAGCAAAATAAAAAACGCTTTGGGCTTCACACATACAGTTGTGTGTCACTCCCAAAGCGTTTTATATATGAACGATACGAGTTAACCTCGTATGCCCTATACCTGATGCTCACCTTTGTTGCGGAAATAATTGTGCAAAAACTCTTTGGCACGTTCCGATTTCGGGTGGTTAAACACTTCATCGGGTGTACCTTCTTCAACAATTTTACCTTTATCCAGAAACAACACCTTGGTTGCCACTTCATAAACAAAGCTCATTTCATGCGAAACGAGAAGCATCGTTTGTCCCGAAGCAGCTGTCTTTTTGATCGTCTGCAGCACTTCACCCACAAGCTCCGGGTCAAGCGCAGAAGTTGGCTCGTCCAGCAGCAGCAGCTTGGGCTTCATCGCAAGTGCACGTGCAATACCCACACGCTGCTGCTGACCACCAGACAGATGTTTCGGATAATAATGTGCACGTTCGGACAAGCCCACCTGCTCCAGCTGCAATTTAGCCAGTTCAGTCGCTTCTTTATCATTCATTTTTTTGACAACCTTCAAGCCTTCTTTTACATTATCCAGAGCCGTTCGGTGCTGGAACAGGTTGAAGTGCTGGAATACCATAGCCGTCTGCTTGCGCAGTTCGAGCCGCTGCTTGTTCGTAATTGTACTGAAATCAACTTTGAAGCCTTCCAGATCCAGCTGACCCTGATCGGCTGCTTCCAAACAGTTTAAAGCCCGTAGAAAAGTGGATTTCCCTGCACCCGAAGAGCCAATCAGCGCCACGACATCTCCCTTCTGAATATCGACCGAAAGATCATTCAGAATCAGATTGTTATGGAAGGATTTTGACAGATGACTTACCTTGATCATTAAATGCCCCTCCTTCCCCATGAAAACCAGCCGCGATTCATCGTTTGCTGCACTGGGTCAGGAATAGAGAAGCGTTTCTCCAGAAAACGAAGAATCTGTTCAATAATAATGGTCAATACCCAATAGATGAGGGCCAGAGCCAGATATACTTCGAAAAAGCGGAAGTTGCTGCCCGAAATAATTTTACCTTGTGCCGTCATCTCAATAACCCCTGCAACAAACGCGAGTGATGTGCCTTTTAACAGGCCTATAAGGGCATTGCCAAGAGGTGGAATCGCTACAACGAGTGCTTGGGGAACAATAACTCTCTTCAGCACTTGAAGATAGGTCATGCCAAGGGATTCCGCTGCTTCAATCTGCCCTTTGTTCACGGATTGCAGGGCTGCACGAATCGTCTCGGAATTGTAAGCTGCCTCATTGAATGCAAATGTCACCAGTACAAAAAGCATTGCGGGTACCGCATTAATGTTGTAATCGGTGCCGTATTGCTGATTGATAAACTTTAATAACAGCGGTATCCCGTTATACGTCAGATAGAGCTGTACGATGATCGGTGTTCCCCGGATGAATGAAATAAACAGCGTGACAAGCTGGCTGAGTACTGGTACTTTTTTCATGCGTATCACCGCAAACAGCAAAGCAAAGACCAGACCTACAACCATTGAAATCGCCGTAATCTGCAGACTCACAGGAAGAACCTCTAACAGACGAGGGATGGCTGAAAATACCGCGTTAATATCGAAAATTTCTCCCATGGTTTACATCCTTCCACCTTCATTTTCAAAAAAAAGCAAGAGCGGAATTACTTCCACTCTTTCACAGTTAAACGTTCGCCTTGGCGTATAATTTCAGTGTTGTAACGCTCTTTGCTCACATCATTAAGCCTTTCAACTAAAGAAGCCGTAGCCTCCTCCGAAGCAAGCACAGGCAAACCTCGTTTGGTCACGCGGGCATCGGTTAATCTGAGATCAATCGGAATTAACTCATACTCAAACTTCTGCTGATCTGCATTCAGGTCGAACGAAATCAGGAAGTTCTCCGAAAATTTCCGGTGACTATAGAAGCCCTGCCAGTTTCCATCGCTATCTTTGGTTCTGTTCTTGTGAAGCGTGGAGGGAGATTCATTTTCTGCATAACCGTAAGCAGTGAACATCTCAGGAGATATAATGGATTCCCCCGCCTCGAATTCCATAATCAAGCTGCCAATGTTATAGAAAATCGGCTGACCCTGATACAGCTCCACACCTCTTGTAAAATGCGCACCATGCCCGAATACACAATGAGCTCCTGCATCCACAGCACTTCTTGCGAAAGTCTCAATAAATTCCGCCGGATAATCCGAATACCAGTCCTCATTCTCTCCCTCATGCGTATGCAGATTCACGAAAACAAAATCACTGCGTTCCTTGGCATCACGGATCGTTTCCAGAATCTCCTGCTGATCCTGGGCATGTGCTGTTGTTTTAACGCGAGAGTTGTTGCCCTTTTCAAAGGTCAGATAACCCTCAAACAATGATCCAAACTCATAGTGATTTTCGGATTTGCTTTTGAATGTCTCAATCCGTTTACCTGTTTCCATACTTGCAGCAATGCCAATCCGTTCGCTAATGCCCTTCAGTGTCTCGAAATCCTGCTCATTAACCACATACGTACGTGACCAGCGGAGCGGGTTCAGACCCGGACGGGCGGGAACACCGTTCCCCGGATTGGAGGCAGCAAATACTTCACTGCGTGTTACACCAATCGTAATGATGGCAATTCGTCCATCAGCCGTATCGATAAATACCGGCTTACGAGCTTCGTGCAGACTCATTCCAACTCCGAGAGGAATCAGGCCGCGCTGTTCCGCTTCAGCAAGCGTATCCGTAAGTCCTTCGATGCCGTAATCTCCCGTGTGGTTGTTCGCAAAGCCGACATAGCGAATATTCAAACGTGCGAACTCGTCCAGCGTTTTGGGACGTACACTGGTCTGGTATCCCCGGCCTGCGGCCGGTACTGTATTTTTACGCGGGGTAACAAATTCAGCATTGGTGAAAACCTCATCAGCTTCCTTTAAAAGAGCCAGCAGGTTCGGGTCCATGGTTTTATCTACATGACTGCTGGAAAACAACGCGTCTCCTGTAACGATAAATTTCATGTGATCCCCTTCCCTACTCCATCAATTCTTTCTTAGGCAGATAGTCGCCGCCGAGCTGCTCTTCACTGATCTTGAGCAATGTACCGTCATTGTACATTTCTTTAATTCTTTTGTTCACCGCATCCAGCAATGCACTATCAGCCGACTTGGAGAACAGGATGTAGGAACCGGGGTCACTATTTTCCGTAGAGAATGGAACAACTTTCAGGTTAGTGAAGCCATGCTCCTTGATTGCTTTTTCCGCCGAAACACGAGAAATAATCCGAACGTCATATTTTCCGGCTTCAATGCCTTCAAATTGTTTAACAAAGTTTTCTTCGGTGTACATAATATCTGCTTTGGCATCCGGATGCTCTGTATTATAGTTCTCCAGCAGCGTTGCACCTGAGTTGCCTACTTCAGTTACTGCCTTGTATCCTTTCAAATCTTCAATCGATTTAAGGGTATTATCATCCTTGCGTACCACAAAAACGTTAGCATTTTCGATGATAGGCAAAGAGAAATTATATTTGCTGCGTCGTTCTGGATTGGAACTGAAGTTGTTGGCTCCTAATTGAAAACGTCCATTATCCAGACCTGTCAGAATGCCTTCAAACTCAATCGCTTGTACTTCAAGTTTATATTCAGGGAGCTTCTCGAAAATGGCTTTCATGACTTCAACATCATAACCGGTAAGTGTACCGTCTTTATCGTAGCTGAACGGGTTACTTACGCCGCTTGTTGCCGCAATAATCGTCTTCTGACCAGATTCCGCACCCGCACCTGAACTTGCTTCGTTTTTGTTGCCGCAACCGGCAATCATCAACCCAAGCACTAATAAAAGAATACCCGGCACAAACTTCTTCTTCATTGTTATATCCCCCTTGTTGTGTTATCTCTCTGTTATTCTAACCATGAATTATAATTCATAGTAAATTAGTATGAAATGTATTATGTCACGGTGTATATACTCTGTCAAGGTAATTCGACAAAGAAAACTACATATTACGACACCTTTCTACATCTTACGAACGACACTTTTCTACATGCTCCGCAATAAACTTTCCTGTGACTCTCCTCCGGCAAAATGTAAAAATATTCGTTCCTCCATTACGCTTGGAATCGCAACTTTATCACTGACGGGTTAATGCAAGGCGTTTGGGCATCCTTCTATTCGCCTGTTTGAGTATATTTGCAGCAGCGGCTGGTTGGCATCCCGAGAAATTCGCCAGACACCACGTATAATTAGTTATTGAGAATAGATGCAGAACACGCAATAAATGATAATAAACTTGACAGTATATGACTTATATCTACATTATTTAATACAAAACTCAAAAAGTAGTCCTATATACCTATGAAGTTAGATATGATAAACTGGTGGAATACTATGGAAAAGGAGTTAAATTCTTTGTACAACAAAAATAAAACCAGCAAGCTTATGAAATGGGTAGCTTGGATTAGCATACTGCTATCCATTATCTCCAGTATCATCGTTGGACAAAACAAGGTTATTGGATTCCAATGGTCCTTGGCTCTGCCAGTTATGGTAAATGGCATTGTAGCAGGACTACTGTTATTAGGTGTTGCAGAGATCATACGACTTGTACAGGATATTAAAAACGAAACAGTAGGACCAGATTAAGTTTGTTTGACCTTAGTCTTAGTTAAGGAGTTGTTTATGTTGCAATGGTCTTGTATTCGGTTTTGTTTGTTGACTAGCATCCTGAGTCTGGGATTGTTGTCAATAAACACATCATCGGTTTCGGCTAAAGCCACGGCTGTGCCACAGCTTGAGTGGATCAAGGAGGTTGATTCTGGCAGATGGGGGGATGGATTCACTCCGCATTACTTCAAACTTGATGCCTCTGGAAATCTAAACATTTTGGTGAAAAGGGTCGTGAACGAGAAACTTATATATGAGGAGAATATCAGTGGTGAAACCGGGGATATCCGATGGTCCAAACCAAAATTCGATTATGGGTTAACCAGGGATGGTTACATGTATAGTTTCAAGCACACTGAGACAGATGACTATAAAAAAAAATCTGATGATATCATTACGGTCTCCGATCTGACAACCGGCAAACCAAAATGGTCCTCCATATATCCTTATTTTCGTGAAGGTCAGTCTTTGAATTTCACCAAAAACGGAGCACTTTATGCTTTCACTTATCAAAAAAATAAGTATGTGACCCTGTATTATTATGACGAAAAGGGAAAACGAAGCAAAAAGTTTATTCTCCCCTATATGCAACACTATACGGTAGAAGGTAATTTTATTTTAGGGCAACCTGACAATAAAAGCTCGTATATTCACGTTTTTGATCTTTCTACAGGTAAGAAGCTGACGGTGCTGACCAATGAAACAACATTACCCTTCGGAAATAGTGTTACAGACGATGGGACCCTCATTACTCGGAAGTTCATCAATAACCGTGAGCTTGAATTGAGGGCTTACTCGCCTGCGGGAGCTTTGAAATGGAAGTATGACTTTTCTTTTAAAAAGGGGCCCCCAGAAATTTTTGTCATTCATGATCGTGTACTATATCTGGAACAAACTGCAGGCAATATTTTACTTCTGAATTCAGATGGAAAGTTGATTACAGGAGTCAATGAAGCCCCCTTTTACATGCAAGGTGACCCAAATAGCCCGCTAAAAGTGGCAGTTGATCTACAAAGTTTTATGTACATCCAGTATACAGAACAGGGAATAGAACTCGTCATTAGAGACTCAAATAATCTGAGAGAGCTTTATCGGGTATCACAGAACGATTTGAACGATGTTAGGTTTAATCGAGATGAATTGTTTATCAATGGCCAGAATGAATTGTTTTTCCTGCCTCCCGATGGGCAGACGATCAGAAAATACAGGTTAGCTCCATAATTCAATTAAAAGACTATTACATAAGGAGTTTACAAATCATGAAATTAAAGCAATTCAACTACTGGCTCATAGCCAGTCTATGCTTCTTTCTTGCCAGCCCATCCGAGCCAGCTCTGGCTAAAGATCTTATGCAATTCCAATGGGGTTATGATATTACGAACGGTGGACAGAGCCGCACAAGCTCACATTTAATAGAGAGTGTCACAGATGCGATGGGGAACCAGAGTTTAATTGTTACTAAAGAAGGTTATAATGATGCTTATATTGACATCTTAGATGCCAAAACAGGGGCGCTCCTTTGGTCCATTCCAATTTTCAACAGAGGCTATGTACTTTCTGATGATGGATATATGTTTATTTTTGATGAGAAAAAAGTGAGTGCTAGGCATGTATACTCAGGTCAAGTCATATGGACAGCCCCCTTGCCAAAGCTACCGCTAAAATTCTCGTACTACTACTGGCCTGAGTTGGCCTTTCCAAGAGAAAATGGAAGTTTGTATCTGGCTTTGGACTCAGAAGAGAAAAGTACACTCTACCATTACAATTCCAAAGGAAAGATAAGCCAAAAGTTCAAGCTCCCATACTTGATTGAACAGATTAAAGGGGATGTAATCATTTCCAAAAAATACAGTGATCATCCCGATGTCCACATTAACAGCCTCTCCACAGGTAAAAAAATAAAAACCATTGTTGGTACGAAAGGTTATAACCAATTCATCGCTCTATCAGATGGTACTCTGATGCAATATAATCTCCAAGAAAATACTATGATTTTAAAAGCTTACAACAGCGCAGGTCAAATAAAATGGACAAAACAACTTCCCTATAATACTCGTTTTGATAGTTCATCAGCAATTGTTGCGTTGAAGGATCGTTTTTTGTTTGTGGATGCTAAAAACAAAAGAATTAAGTTATATACATCAGCAGGAAAATTAATTGCTGAGAGTGCATATCTGCCACTGCGAAATAATTATAATGGCTACTGGGAACCTCTCAATGTGGCAATAGACGGTACAAGTTTTATGTTTTTGACTTCAAAGAATGGCAATGACGAACTTGTTATTATGGATACAAGTAACCTGAACGTTTTGTCCAGTTATAAGAAAAGCGAATTTGATCTGGATAAGGAATTTCTATTTCTCAATAACACAACGGGTCTTTACATCATAAGCGATGAAGGTCGGAATTTGGTTAGCATGCAGTTGAGTAAATAGTTTCTTTGTAAAGTACAAAAATAGCGCGCTCCTCACGTTAATAGTGAGGGCCAATTCATACTGGCGAAGCCCTCACTAATCCTGTAATGGATCGGTGAGGGCTTCTTTACAACCTAGACGTATCTTTAACTGTTCAGTGCATACCCCTACATCAAGTCTATTAATTCCGCCACTTCTTCGCCAGCTCGCTAATCTGATGCGGTGTTGTGCGGCAGCAGCCTCCAATAATCCGTGCGCCCGCAGCAACCCATTGCTCCGATGCGTCCTTCATACTGCCACAGGAGCCTTGGCCGCTCCATGTTTTGGTTTCCGCATCGTAAGTCTCGCCTGAATTGGGATATACGATAACCGGTTTATCACTGGCACGACGCAAGATACCGATCGCTTCCGTAACGACTTCCATTGGAGCGCAATTCAGACCAATCGCCGCAAGCTGCGGCTCGGAACCAAATGTCTGTGCACATACCTGAAGCGGTGTGCCTTCGCTGATGCTTGTCCCGTCTTTTAACGAGAACGAAAGCCAGGCACTTGTCTCCGGGAATTCCTTGAGCAATTCAACCAGCACCCGAGCCTCCTGCAATGATGGGATCGTCTCGAGTGCCAGCACATCTGCTCCCGCTTCAACCAGCGCTGCCATACGCGGACGATGGAATGCTGCCAATGTCTCATCCGATACGCCATAATGCCCCACATACTCTGAACCATCCGCCAGATAAGCACCGTATGGCCCAACAGAGCCAGCGACTATAGGGCGCGGACGACCCGGCTTCTCGCCACCCGTATGCTCACCTGTACGACTTTCACTCTGCTCGCTTCCCATATTCTTGGCACGTCCCGAAGCCACTTCTGCAAGTGGTCTCATTGAACTGCTGCCTTCTACTGTGACACCCTGCACTTCTGCCCACACATCATCTCTCGCCTTTGCAGCCAGCTCTACCGTCTTGCGAATCAGCTCCAGGGCAGCCTGCTCTCCAATGCCACGCTTGCGGAAACCTTCGACAGTGGCCTGATAGCTTGAAGTAATTGCACAATCTGCTCCTGCACGGAAATAATCCGCGTGTACCTGCACAATGACATCCGGGTTCTCCAGCAGCACACGTGCAGACCAGAGCGGATCATCCAGATCACAGCCATGCTGCTCAAGCTCCGTAGCCAGTGCACCATCCAGAATCAGGAGTGGATAGTCGTTCAGAATACGTTGAATTACATTCATATCATTCGTTTGCTCCATTTTAGTCATGGGGTCAGCCCTCTTTCTTCTTCGTACGATCTGTCAGGTAATATACGATATAACACAGAATAATGAATGGAATACCGCAGTATAAAGCAATTCGCTGTGTCGGATCAAAAGCAATGCCGATGCAGGAGGCCAGGCACAGCAAAAATGAAACGATAGGTACGATTGGATATAGCGGTGTCCGGTAAACGAGATCCTGCACTTTATTTCCTTCTCGCAGATACTGTCTACGGAACATATACTGAGACACGCTGATGCTCATCCATACCGCCACTACAGCAAGACCCGAGATAGAGACAAGTGTAATATACACGGTTCCAGGTGCAATGATGCTGGACAGCAATGCCAGCGCACCACCAGCCATGCTGAGCACCAGCGCGTTGAACGGCACACCGCGCTTGGTCAAGCGCGCAAACCATGGAGAGATGGTCTGTTTATCCGCCAATGACCATAACATACGTGAAGAAGCATATAATCCCGAGTTAGCTGCGGAAAGAATCGCCGTTAGAATAACAAAATTCATAATGTCTGCCGCATACGTAACACCAATCCGTTCCATCACGGCTACAAATGGACTTTCCAGCACGCTTGCGTCCGACATCGGCAGCAGCGCAGACAAAATAACAATTGTACCAATAAAGAAAATAATCAGACGCCATAATGTCGTATGAATGGCTTTTGGAATGTTTTTTTCCGGGTTTTCCGTCTCTCCGGCAGCAATACCAATCAGCTCTGTTCCCGAAAAGGCAAAGTTCACGGCCAGCATGGTCATTAATATGGCCGTGGCTCCATGCGGAAACCAGCCTGATGCTGTAATGTTGGTAAAGAATGGCGCCGGAGACGCATCTGCCATCGGAATAATCCCAAACATGGCAGCCCCGCCGATAATAATAAAGAGCACAATCGTCATCACCTTCACCAGGGAAAACCAAAATTCGGATTCGGCAAACAGTTTGACCGTGAACGCATTAAACAGAAAAATCATCAGAGCAAAGAGTGCACTCCAGATCCAGACATTTACGGACGGGAACCAGCGCTGCATCAGCAGCCCGGCTGCCGTAAATTCAGAGCCCAGTGCAACTGTCCAGGTCAGCCAGTACAGCCAGGCAACCGTATAACCTGTAGCTGGGCCGATATATTTGGCTGCGTAGCTGTGGAATGCACCCGTCTCTGGCATATATACTGATAATTCGCCCAGACAGAGCATAACCAGATACACGACAAGTGCCCCGATGAGATAGGATAAAATGGTACCGAGCGGTCCTGCCTGCTGAATCGTGTACCCCGAGCTAAGGAACAATCCTGTTCCGATGACGCCGCCAAGCGAAAGCATGACCACATGTCTCGTTTGCATCTTACGCTGAAAATGACCCTTATCGCTGTTATTCTCCATATGACATACTCCCTGCTTCTTCATCCAGAACAAACAAAAAAGACCCACTCTTCCCGAAGAGTGCGCCTCTACTGACAAATAAAAACAACTGCTCCTATCTATCAGGCTTTCACCCGCTGGAATTAGCACAGTATCCTTCAGATCTGTTGCTGAGGTTTCTAAGGGCCAGTCCCTCCACCTCTCTGGATAAGAAAATGATTTTTTATAACTATATCGACTGCCACCTGATGTGTCAACATTTAAATAGAATTACGCCTGCATCGTATTCCAACAACCTGCTCCTCTACAGTATTCCAACAAGCTACTCTGTAGAAGACCCCGGATTCACAATTCTGGTCTTGACCTCATATGTGATGGGTACCTTCGCAAATATTTCATCCCAGTGATCCTTCACCTTCTTCCATGTCTTCGGATATTTGATTCGAATTGTGTCCCGAAAATCGGCAACATCCACCTTATACGTATGCTGGAGTTTATACAGCATCTGCTTAATCTGCTGCTCAACCAATTTTGCAAAATCCTTTTCCAGTTCATCCTTATAAGCTCCCTTCTCCTCCTTCTCCGGGTTTCGCCAATCCTCCATCATCCATCCCTCGGATTCAGCTTTAACGTGGAATGAAATGTTGTCACCATCCACTTTCGGAATAATCTTTGTTCTTTTCTTTTTGATCTCATAGATCACCGTAAATCCTTCTCTGCTGTAGGTCTTGATAACTCCACCCTTTTGATTTGGTCTTAGCCAGGACAGAGCCTCCAGATCCGTTTGACTGAGCTCGCCGATAAATTTTTTGGTTTTGGCATCGAAGATGCTGCCGCCCGAGAACTTGTCCTCCCCGTTATAGTTCAGTACATTCTGCAATAGAAAACTCGACTCGGATTGCATCTGGGCATCAAGCTTCGCGAGCGATACAGGCTCCAGAATTTTATTGGAAATGTAAGAATTATTTGTAATCCCGGTGAGATAAAATGCAGGAATGCGTGACGGGTCATTAGATGTAAGCACATCTACCGCACGATGATGACTGATCAGCACCAGACAGTTCGGGCGAATATCGTTATCCCGCAGGACGAAATCCAACAGCTGGTCCAGCCCATACTTTTTGGCAATATCCTTGGAAATCACGATGACTTTAAGATGATGTCCAATGAGCGGACGATCACGCCGCAAGGCAAACTGACGGAAAATCTGCAGCAAGGAATCACCAGAAAGCCGTTCATTGGAATAAGACGTTTTACCGGATGCAGGTGAGCCTGACTGCTCACTTTTTTGGCTGCTGGAATACCCTGGGGCAATCTGAACGGTGGCTGTTATATTGTCCAGCTTGGGATAACGTCCCCCCTGCTCCGCAATATTTTTCTCAAACTCGGTTTCTTGACCCACATCAATACCAAGCGCAACATACAAGCTCAAGTCCTCAATCTCCCTGCTGCTCCAGCAGCCCGAGAGTAAACTCAGGATGGTCACAACGCAAGTGATCCGTCCCAGCAGGCGAAAGAAAATCATGCGTGCTTGCCTCCTTTTTTACGTATCATGCTTATGAGCAACAGGATCAAGGGCAAAATGGCGAACAGCAGAACCGAAGCGTTACCCAGCATATCGCCAAGTGCGAAAGTTTCATCTACATCTTTCGGCATCATCGCCGCTAGATATATAACAGGAAGCAGAACATACATAATCTTGCCCATTTTTTTGGCCTTGAATAAGTCACGAATGCCTACTGAAGCACAGTAATGGGTAATTGCAAACGTGGAAAAAATCTGCATAATCCAGATGACCAGCAGAAGCGATTCAAAGCGCTCAAAGATCAAACCTTGAATCTCGAAGCTGCGTACAAGATCCAGGGTTGGCCATGTCCTCGTTTTGATTCCGTCAAGTGAAAGGCTTCCTACAACCATGACAACTGTGATGAGGTAGACAGCAGTGGAGACAGCTATGCCCCATGTGATCGCTTTATTGCTTTGTTTCGGATTCTGCATATATGCCGTAATGACCAGCATGACCTCGTAACCTGTATAAGACAACAGGGATGGCTTCAAGCCCTTCATGACCGGCAAGAGTCCTTCACCCAAAACAGGCCTTAAATTGCTGATCTCGAACAATTGATTGCTAAGCAGTATTTCCATAACGAAGATGACCAGCGTAAGAGGCAGGATGATCTCAAACACGCGAAGAATCACCGATAGTCCACCAGAGATCAGATAGATACCAATCCACATGAACACCATCACAATGGCCCAAGTAGGTGTACGCTCAAGCAAATACATACCCGTTACATCTGCCATAACTCGAATCTCGAAAGCAGCAATAATCATAAAATACAGAATCATGGCACAACCCAGAATGTACGCGATCCAGCGCCCGGTAATTTCTCTTGTAAACTGAAACACTGTTTTTTCGGGAAATCTGCGGCATAAGGTCACAAGAATGATACCCACGCCTGTGATGATTAGCCCGGACAAAATGATGGAGATCCAGACGTCAGGTGTTCCCACCGCTTTGCTCGTCGTTCGTGGCAGCGTTAATATCCCTGCACCCAGCATATAATTGACGATAATCACAACCGCCTGTGTAGTACTTATTTTCCCCTGAGCATCCTTCAATGAAGTGCACCTCCAATCCTTCAGCCGAATTAATCACTGTTATGCCTCACTTCTTCCGATCCTCATCCACCGTGTTCATCATTTCGGGGCGCCTTCTCATCATGGACAGTGGCGCACGGATGATGAAATCCTTCCAGTCACTCAACCGATAAGGTACAGCTGGGGCTACGTATGGAACACCGAAGCTGGTCAGCCGCGCGAGATGTGTGCATATCAGCAGAAAGAACATAACTACCCCATACAATCCGAGCACTGCAGCACTGAACATGGCAGCGAACCGCAAAATCCTTAGTGTTAATCCTGCGCTGTACACCGGAATCGTAAAAGACGAGATTGCCGTAACGGCCACCACGATGACCAGGAACTGACTGATAATGCCTGCTTGTACCGCTGCTTGACCAATAATGAGACCCCCAACGATTCCCATCGCAGGTCCAATTGGCTTAGGTAGACGAATCCCCGCTTCCCTCAGAATTTCGATAGACAGCTCCATAATTAATACTTCAATAAGGGATGGGAAAGGTACTCCTGTCCTCGTCTCAATGATGGTCAACACTAGCTTGGTGGGAATCAGACCTGGATGAAATGAGATAAACGAGATATACAGAGCGGGCGCAAGTAAAGCCAGCATGGCAGATAGAAAGCGAAGCATACGTAGAAAAGTACCGGGAATCCAACGCTCATAATAATCCTCGGGAGATTGCAGCAGCATGCTGAAGGTCACCGGCACAACGAGTACAAATGGCGTCCCATCCAGTAAAATCGCCACCCTTCCTTCCAGCAGGGCACCGATTACCCGGTCAGGTCTCTCCGTATTCAATATTTGCTGGAACGGGCTCAGCGTATTGTCTTCAATCAATTGCTCGACATAACCCGATTCCAGGAAATTGTCCATATTCATCTCACGAATGCGCTTCTCGACTTCTGCCACCAGTTTCGGGTCAGCAATGTCCTGTATATAGGCAATGGCGAGGTCTTTTTTAATGCGCGAGCCTACCTCAATCTTTTCAATGAACAAGCTCTGATCGCTGCCATACCGACGCAGAATGCCTGTATTGTCACTCAGCTGCTCCGTAAATCCAATTCGCGGCCCCCGCAGTAATGCTTCGGATAACGGCTCATCAATGCTTCGTGTCTTGCCCTTCGAGGTGCCGATCAGCATACCGCCTGGCATACCGTCCACCAGCAATCCATTTTTCCCCACCAGTACACCGAGTGCAAACTCCTGCAGTGAACCTGTCTCCTGAATCTGGCTGACAGGCAGCAGTTGGTTCTGTAGATAGCTGGACAGCGCCTGACGATTCTCCGGATGCACAAAACCCTCCTGTTTCAGTTCAGGCACACCATCCGTCATTAAAGGTGTAATCAAATGCTCATCAACTAATTCCTGATCCACCAATCCTTCGGTATAGATCACAGCAGCTCTTGTGTTTGTACCTCTGATCGTAAACTCGCGAATATGTACATCTGCATTTTTGGCAAAAGTTTCTTTCACACTTGTCATATCTGTTGCATATTCGCCTGTTAATTTGATGTTTGCATAGTGCCCTGTCTCTATACCCGGTCCTGTGCCTGCCTCTGCGGGTGAAATGTCTCTGGAGGAGATGGGAGGCTTGGTGGAACGAGAAAAGCTGCCTCTCTGTACAGCTGTATTCAACCATCGCCAGATCAGCGTAATAATCACGGGGACAATGAATACCAGCATAGCCTGAGCCCATATCGGCCATTCAGGAATATACGATATAATTTTAGACCACATGTCCTCCGCCTCCCTTTCTGCAAAAATCAAGCTACAGGTATTCCCGAATTATTGTGTCCTGTTTACCCGCAAAAATTCCGTGTTTTTGCCAACATATCCAATAGAACGCTTTCTTCTTCTATTTTTTTGAACAACAAAAAAACGACCCTGCAAGGAGCAGAATCGTTCTGATATTTAACTTATACGATGCGAGTTACATGCTGTGCCTTGTCATCAAGCAGGCGGGCTGCGTCTGCGATTGTTTTGAAATCCTGTAACGCTATCTCAATTCTCTCATTGCTATGCTGCACATACTGCTCCACCTTTTTGGTGCCGTTAGTGATATTCGTGATTTCCTTGGTTATACCCGTGACACTGTCCCGAATCTCATTAATGGAATTTTCCACCATCGCGGACAGCTTGCGCACTTCCTTCGCTACAATATCGAAGCCTCTTCCAAACTCTCCAGCATGTGCAGCTTCAATAGCTGCATTCAGTGCCAGCAGTTGGGTCTGAGAAGATATTTCCCGAATCGTGCGTACCACACCTTGAATGGAGCCAGCCTGTTCCTGAAGATGAGTCAGTGTGGACTGGTTTGTTGCCGACACCTCCGAGATATAAGCGACGCTGGACAACAGCTCATGACTTCGACCGATACCCGCATCGGCCTGCTCGTTTAATTCCTGAGAGAGTGCCTTCAGCTCCTGCACAACCGTTGTGATATTATTCTGACGATTTGTAATATTCGTCGCCATCTTGCAGACTCCCAGAATTCTTTGATTAGACTCATCATATACCGGCATGTACGTAGCTTCGAGCCATACGGACTGCCCTCTGGCATCCATCCGCTCCACCTTGTCCTGAAAACTCTTCCCGTTTAAAATGCTTCTCCAAAACTCCTCATACGCCGGACTGTCTGTAAATTTACCGAAACATAATTGGCGATGATGCATGCCATACATCTCTTCTTTGGTATATCCCATTGTTGAAGCAAATACATCATTCACGTATGTAACCTTACGATTTACATCAAACCGTATAATAGCCAAGCTTTTTTCCAGCGCCTTGATCACCAGTGCGTCCGTAACCTCATCCTGCTGTACATTCCCCAATAAAGTCATCTAAATCCCCCACAATCCGTCCCGTAGTGAATAACGTCATATCTTGTAACTGCTTGCCTGATGCAGATGGATGACAAGTGCAAATCACTGTTTTCCCTTTAACGCACCTGCATTCCTGCATTTGATTCTAGGTATTGATACCCCAATTCGGGACTTTTGGATCACTAAATTGCATGAATCTTAAAATATATTTTTTTCACACATCTACAGTCTTCTACGTACTAAGCGTTACGGGCCGAATCATACAACAAATTGCATCTGTTTGCTAGGGCAGAATTCACGTTCCGCACCATAAATATTAATAAAAGAAGAGTAGCTGGAGATCCATATCTCCATTTACTCTTCTTTAGCAAAGATGCATCTGTAAACAGTTTTTAAGTGAAAATTATAGTGATCAAAAATCATGTACTGTAACACACAGCTGTATGACAACACCAAACGGATCACGAACGATGCCATAGCCGGGGCTGAATTCATTCCGTTCATATGGCACAAGCACCTTTACCCCTGGATACTGCGATAATTCCTCATATAATCGGTCGATCTGCTCTTGATCCTGAGACTGAATGCACATTGAAATACTATTCCCCGATTCCCAAGGCCTTTCCGCATCCATCGCTTCTTCGGCAATCATTACTTTGTTTACGCCAACCTGCAGTACGGAATGTGTGATGTATTCATCCTGACCAGCGGGATACGTGAACTCGGGACTCATCTCTTTCATTTCCTTGTAGTTCTTGCGAAAAAGCACCTTCGCCCCTAACGTTTTCTCATAAAATGCAATGGCCTCCGCCGCATCCCCGTTCATGGACAGGAATGGAATAACTTCATACTTCATCAGAATTGCCTCCTCTATTCATTTGCCTTACACTTAAGACTATAACGAATAAAGGTGCCAATTCACGGCACCATTGAAAGGACAGGGTGCAGCCTGGTGAAAAAAACAGAACGATTACATCACATGCTTCGCTTTATTAATCAAAAACAACACTTCACCCTGCCTGAGCTGATGCAGGAGTTCCACATCTCCAAACGTACGGCTCTGCGAGATATTGCGTCTTTGGAAGAGATGGGTGCGCCCATCTATGTTGAATATGGACGTTACGGCGGCTATCGGCTGCTCCAGCAGATGCAGCTGCCTCCGATCTCTTTTAACACCGATGAGCTTCATGCCCTGTATTTTGCCATGCAGGCACTGCGCAGCTTCTCCAGCCTGCCATTCCAGACGACATTTGATTCCGTTCATCAGAAGTTTATGGCGGCACTATCTGACAAGCAGCGGGACAATATTCACAATATGCAGCAGCGTGTCATCTTCAAACATACCGAACAAATCAAGGACAGCTCCCACCTGGAGCTTCTATTAATGGCAGCTGTGCAGCAGCAGGTCATTCAGATGACGTATTCGGATAACGGTCCCCGTATTATTCAGCCCATTGCACTGTACGCCAGTAAAGGCTACTGGTACTGTCAGGCGTATGACCTGAAAAAGAAAGCTTACCGTGTATTTCGCTGTGATCGCATTATAACGGCGTTCTTAACTGATATTGAGCCTGTTAAGCAGGTTGCCGATCTACATGCAGAGCATCTTCATGCCTTATGGAAACCGTCGGAGCAGGCGATTTCGTTTCAATGCAGGATTAATGAGACAGGAATGGAGTTATTTCGTCAGAACCACTTTCCATCTATGCACATTGAAGAACAGCACGGTATGCAAATGCTCGTCGGGACCTATGAACCCCATGAACTGGATTTCATCGTGAGCTATCTTGCAGGGTACGGCACTTCTATTCAGATAGTTGCACCTGACACGTTAAAGGAATCACTGAGACAGCATTATTTGCATTTGTTGAGTCATATAACTGAATGAGTCATTGTTGAATCCAAAGTGTTTAAATCTAGCCCTGCGGCCTTTATAGTTAATTCTTCTCTTCTAAACTTAAAACACCCGGCAGGATGCATACCGAGGAACATACGGTATACATCCAAGCCGGGTAAAGGATTAGAACATAATATCGATCGTCTCTAAGTCATCTTGCTCCTGTTCGGATGGCCCGATCAGGGAAACATCCTTGAGCAGCATTGAAGGCTGTTCGCCAATTTGTTCAATGATCACAAGCAGGTCCTGAGCAAAATTGTCGATCAGATTACGTGTAAACAACTTCGTGGCATATTCGAATTGCCCGTTCATGCCCTCATCCAGCATCGAAATGATCAAAGTCAGATCAAATTGGGAAACGGTATGTTTTTCCGGATAAGATTCGATCTGGATATCTCCAAAGCTTTGAACGTTATCTTCCTTCGTTTCCAGAGCAAACATGACATCAAACACTGGATTGCGGCTTTGATCGCGCGGTACTTGCAGCTTTGTCACAAGCTCCTCAAACGGATAATCCTGGTGGTCATAGGCGCCCAGCATCGTTTCTTTGACTTCGTTCAAGTAAGCAAGGAACGTCTTCTCACCTGAAGGATAATGGCGAATCGCCAATGTGTTAACAAACATTCCGATTAGCGGCTCCAGGTCGGCATGGGTGCGACCCGACACCGGCGTCCCTACAATGAAGTCTTCTTGTCCCGAATATTTGCTGAGCAGGACGGAATAGACAGCCGATAACACCATATACAGGGTAGCACCGTTCTCATCTGCAATGCGCTGCAAGCTTTCGGTCATCTGCTTGTTAATACTGAAAGGCAGCACATCTCCCTCAAAACTGCGAACAGCAGGTCTGGCAAAGTCCGTAGGCAGTTCAAGCGTTGGCAGATCACCATTCAGCATATCCAGCCAGTAGGCTTCCTGACGTTTCAACCGATCTTTAACATATTCAGATTGCTGCCAAGCGGCAAACTCCTTGTACTGAATCCGAAGTGGCTCCAACGTCTCACCGTTATACAGACGCAGCAGTTCTTCGACGAAGATGCCCATTGACATGCCATCCGTGACGATATGATGAATGTCCAGCATAAGCAGATGGCGCTCCGCTTCCCATTCAACCAAGCCCACGCGCAGCAGTGGTGGCAAATGCAAATCGAAGACACGTACAAAGGCATCTGCTATGCATTTCGTTTCACTTTCTGTTGCTTTTGTATACTCTACGGCAAACTCCAAGTCCGCATAAATGCGCTGCACCGGTTCCCCGTCAACCATGTCGAAGCCGGTTCGCAAGATTTCGTGACGCGCGATTAAGCCCTTGAGCGCTGCCTCAAATCGTTCCCGTTCCAAGCCCCCGACGAGCACCGTCATGCCAGACATGTTGTAACTCAGCTCGGCACCTTGCATCTGCTGCTGGATATAAAGCCGTTTTTGCACAGAGGAAAGTGGGTAGCGATCCTGCTTATTCAGCACCGGAATAGAGAGGAATTCCTGCTGCTCCAATCGACTGATTGCTTTAGCCATGGCTTCAACGGTCGAATGCTGGAACACATCGCGCAAAGGCAGATCTACGCTCAACGTTTTATGCACCTTGCTAACCAACGCTGTTGCTCGCAGGGAGTGACCGCCGAGATCGAAGAAGTTGTCGTGAACACCAATTTCCTTCGAAAGCCCCAACACATCCTGCCAGATTGCCGCCAGCTTTGTTTCCAACTCATTACGCGGTGCTACGTATTCACGGTCTGCACTTATTCCCTCTTCCGGCGTCGGCAGCGCCTTTCGGTCGATTTTTCCGTTTGGTGTCAGAGGTACTTGCTCGAGTTCGATAAAGTAAGACGGGATCATATAACCCGGCAACTCGCTGGAGATCGCCCGTTTTATGTCAATCGCCAGCAATCCGCTATCCGTTGTGTAATACGCGCACAGCGCCTTCTGTCCGTTCGCATCACTTCGAACCAGCACCACCGCTTCACGCACACCTGCCACCTGCAGCAGCTGCGACTCAATCTCACCCGTCTCGATCCGGTAACCCCGGATTTTCGCCTGGTTGTCGATTCGACCGATGAAGTCCACATTGCCGTCCTCCATCCACCGCGCTAAATCTCCTGTGCGATACAGCCGCTCCCCGGCGACGAATGGACTATCCACAAACTTCTCTGCCGTCAGCTCCGCACGGTTCAAGTAACCACGTGCCACACCGGTGCCGCCAATCACCAGCTCGCCCAGCACCCCAACGGGCACTGGATTCAGATGTGCATCCACAATGTAGAATTTCGCATTTAGCCACGCTTTGCCAATCGGCACATGGCCCGTCTGCGGCAGCTGGGTCAGCGGCTCGTCATAGAAGCTGGAGTCAATCGCCGCTTCGGTCACGCCGTAGGCGTTAATAATGCGGAACGATGAGCCGAACCGCTCCTGCAAGGTGCGATAATCTGCAACGCTGCAGCTATCCGAGCTTGTGATCAGCAGCTCCATCGAGCGGATATCCTGCTTCTGCTCGTACACGTACTGCATGAACGGCACAATCAATGCTGGTGTCGATTCGAAAATAGTCACCCGTTCCCGCTCCATCCAGTGGTGCAGACGGGATGGATCAATCCGGTCGTCCTTAGGCACAATCACCATCGTGCCCCCGTTATACAGCGTGCGTGCAATATCCCCCACAAACACGTCAAACGAGAAGCTCGCAAGCTGCATCAGCCGCACCGGGAACTGATCCAATCCGTATTCACGTCGGTAGCCTGCGGCTGTATTGACCAGGCTCCGATGCTCGATCATCACACCCTTCGGCTTGCCGGTGGTTCCCGACGTGTAGATCACATACGCCAAGTCCTCTGGACGAGCTTCATGGAAGCTGTCCATGCCAATAACATCAACATCATCCAGAACATTCAGATCACTCTTACTCCCGCCATTCACAGCCCCCGTTAACTTGCCAGAGACCAGGCTGGAGTCTTGGTTTGAGCCCAGCATCGGCGCATTCGTTCGTTCCTCGCTGTACGATGCTTCATCGTCGAGGTACAGCACGGTCGCCAGTGCCAGCTGCGCTTCATCCAGCCAGGCTTCCGCACGCTCGCGCAGTGCTGTTTGCGTCAGGAGCACCTTCGCCCCGCTGTCTTCCAGCATGAAGCGTATGCGGTCTGCCGGATAATCCGGGTCGAGTGGTACATACGCCCCTCCCGCTTTCCAGACAGCCAGCACCGCCACCAGCAGATCCACCGAGCGCTCGGCAAGAATGCCAACGATCGACTCCCGGCCGATACCGCTGGTGCGCAGTGTAGCCGCAAGACGGTTCGCCCGCACGTTCAGCTCCGCATAGGTCAGGCGGTCGTTCTCATACACAACAGCTTCTGCCTCCGGCGTGCGTTCCGCCTGTTTCTCAAACAGGCGGTGGAATGCTGCCACAGGAGCTGCTTCCGACTGCGCCGGGTTAAACGCGCTGATCATTTCTTCTTTTTCCTCCGCCGTCAACATATCCAGTTCAGCAATCGTTGCTGACGGGTTGTATAGAATGGATTCAAGCAGCTGCAAGTAGTGGGCAGCCAATTGCTCCACCGTTTTCGTTTTATATAAAGCCGTAGCGTATTCAAACAGAACTTCCAAGCCATCCTCAATCTCTGTGACATCCAGACTCAAGTCGAATTTGGAAACCGTTTCTTCGCTGGCATACGTCGATAAATGAAGTCCTGGAAGCTGGATCTCCACATTCTCTGTATTCTGCAAAGCAAACATCGTATCGAACAGCGGATGACGCCGTAAATCGCGAGCCACATTCACCTGATCCACCAGTTCTTCAAACGGATAATTCTGATGTTCAAAAGCACCCAGCGTTGTCTCTTTGATCTCTTGCAAGTAGTCAAGGAACGTCTTCCCGGCAGCCGGATAACTGCGAATCGCCAACGTATTAACGAACATCCCGATCAACGGCTGAACGTCGCTATGATTTCTGCCCGCAATCGGCGTACCCACTACCACGTCTTCTTGCCCTGAATATTTGTGTAAGAGTACGTTATATGCTGCAAGCAGAACCATATACAGCGTTGCTCCATTCTCGGCTGCAATTCGCTTCAGGCATTCCGTTTTCTCACGATTCATATACAGTTGCAACGAATGACCTTCGTAGCTCTGCATAGCCGGGCGTGGATAATCCGTTGGCATTTCCAGAACCGGAAGCTCTCCGCTGAACATATTAAGCCAGTAGGCTTCTTGCTTGGCAAGCTGCAATTTTTGCTCGTCCGATTGCTGCCATACGGCATAATCCTTGTACTGAATGCGGAGCGGCTCGAGCGACTGCCCACTGTATAAATGCACGAACTCCTCAATCATGACGTCCATTGAAACGCCATCAGATACGATATGATGTGTATCAAACATTAAAATGTGCCGATCCGGTGCCAGTTTGGCAAGGCCTACTCGCAGAAGTGGCGGCTTCGCCAGATCAAATGCGCGAACAAATTGACGCACCGTTTCTTCCGCCTGCTCTTCACTAATCTGCACATATTCAACCTGGAAGGCAGCATCTTCATATATCCGCTGAACGGCTTCACCATGTACCATTTCAAAACCCGTTCGCAGCGTTTCATGACGCGCTACAAGCCTGCGGAACGCTTCTTCAAACCGTTGAAGGTCAAGCTTTCCTTCAAGCACCATTGCTCCCGGGATATTGTAGCTCAGTTTGCCTCCTTCCAGTTGATTCAAAATATAAAGTCGCTTCTGGGCGGAAGAGAGCGGATAATATTCGGCAGTTTCCACAGCCGGAATAGAAGTAAACGAGCTGGACTCCAGCCGTTCCATCGCCGCGGCCATTTCCTCAACTGTCGAGTAGTGGAATACGTCGCGAAGCGGGAATTCAATACCCAGTTCTTTATGCATTTTGCTGACAAGGGTTGTCGCCCGCAGAGAGTGTCCCCCGAGGTCGAAGAAGTTGTCTGTTACGCCTACCAACTGCTCCTGAAGAAGCACCTCCTGCCAGATGGCAGCCAGCTTCTGCTCCAGTTCGGTGCGAGGCGCCACGTATTCGTGGCCGCCCCCTTTCGGTGCTGGTAGCGCCTTACGGTCGATTTTCCCATTCGGTGTTAGCGGTAATTGCTCCAGTTCAACGAAATATGACGGGATCATGTAACCCGGCAGTTCGCTGGAGATTATGCTTTTCAAATCTGACGCCGACAAAACTTCTTCCACCGTATAATAAGCACATAATGCCTTCTGCCCTTCCTGATCTTCCATCACAACAACGACGGCTTCCTTCACACCAGCTGCACTCAGCAGCTTCGCTTCGACTTCCCCCGTTTCAATCCGGTAGCCCCGGATTTTGGCCTGGTTGTCGATTCGACCGATGAAGTCTACATTGCCGTCCTCCATCCACCGCGCCAGATCTCCTGTGCGATACAGCCGCTCCCCGGCGACGAAGGGACTGTCCACAAACTTCTCTGCCGTCAGCTCCGCACGGTTCAAGTAACCGCGCGCCACACCAACACCGCCAATCACCAGCTCGCCCAGCACCCCAACGGGTACCGGATTCAAATGGGCATCCACGATGTAAAATGTCGCATTCAGCCAGGCCTTGCCAATCGGCACATGGCCCGTCTGCGGCAGCTGGCTCAGCGGCTCGTCATAGAAGCTGGAGTCAATCGCCGCTTCGGTCACGCCGTAGGCGTTAATAATGCGGAACGATGAGCCGAACCGCTCCTGCAAGGTGCGATAATCTGCAACGCTGCAGCTATCCGAGCTAGTGATGAGCAGCTCCATCGAGCGGATATCCAGCTTCTGCTCGTACACATACTGCATGAACGGAACGATTAATGCTGGTGTCGATTCGAAAATAGTTACCTGCTCCCGCTCCATCCAGTGGTGCAGACGGGATGGATCAATCCGGTCGTCCTTAGGCACAATTACCATCGTGCCGCCGTTGTACAGCGTGCGCGCAATATCGCCCACGAACACGTCAAACGAGAAGCTTGCAAGCTGCATCAGCCGCACCGGGAACTGATCCAATCGGTATTCCCGTCGATAGCCTGCCGCTGTATTGACCAGGCTCCGATGCTCGATCATCACACCCTTCGGCTTGCCGGTGGTTCCCGACGTGTAGATCACATACGCCAAGTCCTCTGGACGAGCTTCATGGAAGCTGTCCATGTCAGAGACTACGCCGGAAGTTATGCTTGCGTCTTGGTCTGAGCCCATCATCGGCGCATTCGTTTGCTGCTCGCTATACGCTGCTTCATCGTCGAGGTACAGCACTGTCGCCAGTGCCAGCTGCGCTGCGCTGAGCCAGGTTTCGGCACGCTCGCGCAGTGGCGTTTGCGTCAGCAGCACCTTCGCCCCGCTGTCCTCCAGCATGAAACGCACGCGGTCTGCCGGATAATCCGGGTCCAACGGAACATACGCCCCGCCTGCTTTCCAGACAGCCAGTACCGCTATTAGAAGATCCACCGAGCGCTCGGCAAGGATGCCAACGATCGACTCCCGACCGATGCCGCTGGTGCGCAGTGTCGCCGCCAGACGGTTCGCCCGTGCATTCAGTTCCGCATACGTCAGACGGTCGTTCTCATACACAACAGCTTCTGCCTCCGGCGTGCGTTCCGCCTGTTTCTCGAACAGCCTGTGGAATGCTGCCACAGGGGCTGCTTCCGGCTGCGCCGGGTTAAACGCGCTGATGATTTCTTCTTTTTCCGCTGCTGTCAGAAGCTGCAGCTCATTTATTCGCATATTCGGGTTGACCACAGCTTGCTCCAGTGCCCGAACAAAATGACCACAAAGCTGTCTGATGCCATCCGCTTCAAACGTCAATGCATTGTACGTAAACCGCAGCAAAATTTGCTCTTCTGGAATGACGGTAATGTCCAGATCGTAGTTCGTTTGCTCCGGCGACTGGATGTTGGCAATTGTCAACGCGTTCTGGTCACCCCCGACGACCTGCTCGATCTGTTCTTCCATCGGATAATTTTCAAAGACCATAATATGATTGATCAAGTCGCGTTTTTGCTCGCTCAGCGACTGAATTTCGAACAGTGGATACGTCTCGTATGCTCTCGATGCCAGTGCTTGATCCTGAGTTGTTCTCAGGATATCTGCTACTGTGTGCTCCGCTTTGCCTTGAATACGAACAGGAATCGTATTAATAAACAGACCAATCATGCTTTCGATGCCCGGAATTTCTGCTGGACGCCCGGATACAACGGAGCCGAATACGACATCCTCGCTGTTGTTGTATATCTGCAGCACCAGTCCCCATATGGTCTGCATGAACGTATTAAGTGTCACCTGCTGCTGGCGCGCTGCACGCTCAATTTGCCCAGTCAGTCCTTTACCAAGCTCCACATCCATTTCAGCCATCTCAAAAGCATGCTGTCTCAGTTGCGTTTTCTCCTGTGGCAGCCTGGTCTGCTGATCGTAACCTGCCAAATATTCAGACCAGTATAGTGAAGCTTTCGCAGCATCTTGAGCTTCAAGCCATTCGATATACTTGGAGTACGAGGTCACTGGAGGAAGCTCCGGTGCATGCTTTTCCTGAATTGCGAAATAGGTATCGAACACTTCCTTGATCATGAAAGACATACACCAGCCATCCATCAAAATATGATGGTGGCTCCAGATCACATGATAGGACTCTTCGCCTGTACGGAGGACAGTCACACGCATCAGAGAGCCTTGTGCCAGATCGAACTTGTTTGCTTTATCCTCGCTGACAAACTCGGCTATCGTCTTCTCCGGGTCTTTATGGTATGAAGGGCGAATATCTTCAAAATACACTTCACACTTCCGCTCGCGGAATACCACCTGAATCGGCTCGTCCCTCCAGCCCGTCACGAAATTGGTTCGCAGCGCTTCATTGCGCTGCACCAGCGTGTCCAGACCTTGAGTGAAGGCCTCGACATTCAGGCTTCCGTGCAGATCGAAGGTCACCTGTTCAAAATAGGCTTCCGAATCAGCATCCAGCAGGCTGTGGAACAACATCCCTTTTTGCAGCGGCGTCAGGGTATATACATTTTCCAGTTCGCCAAGCACCGCCGTATGTTCGGTAAGCTGCTCCAGCTCCTCCACCGTCATATCCTGAAGCAGTACATCGCTAGGCGTAAGCTCCGGCTTCTCTTTTGAAATACAATGGCTGATGATTTCACGCAAGCTCGATTGGAGCAGGGTGCCCAATCGCTCTACCGTTTCCCGTTTATACTGGGTTTTCCCGTATCGAATGTTGAGCTCCAGCACTCCCTCTGACACCATACCGTTAATATCGAGCACAAAATCCATCATTGCATTCGGGCTCGAATCAGAACCCGGACTGAACGGAGACGGCTGTGAGCCGCTACCATCGTAATCCTGATCGAACTGACCCAGATAGTTGAAGCTGATCTCAGGCGCTAAAACAAACCTCTCGTCACCACGTGTTTCTGCCAAATAACGCAGGATGCCGTAACCGATTCCTTTGTTCGGAATGCGGCGCAAGCCTTCTTTCACCCTTTTCACCTGATGACCAAGATTGTCTGCGTGACCTGGCTCCAGAACGACAGGAAATTGGCTTGTAAACCATCCTACCGTGCGTGTAATATCTACATTTTGAAAAAGTTCTTCACGACCGTGGCCCTCGAGATTCACCAGCACTCGTTCATGACCACTCCAGGCATGTACTGCAAGGCTTAGCGCGGCAAGCAAAAGATCATTCATCTCTGTATGATAGGCAAGGTGTGCCTGCTTCAGCAGCTGCTCCGTTTCCGCCGCCGTCCAACGCACAGACACAAGCCCGCTGTCCTTCAGCATGGAACGCTCTTGTTCAAAATCTCTCGAAAGCGGCTCATAGGTCAATTGCTCGATATTATGCCAATGCTCTCTTTCACTTTCGATTGCCGAACCATTGGCATAATCAGCGAGCTGTTTCGCCCACAGCTGGAAAGAATCCGTTTTGAGCGGCAGACGGATCGGCTGCCCTTGCCGTGCCTGATCATAACCGGTTGCTAAATCCTCAAGCAGAATTCGCCAGGACACACTGTCCACAACCAAATGATGGATCGCAATGAGCAGGTGGTCACCATCGTCGCAGCGGAACAAACCAAGCTTCACCAGTGGGCCATACTCCAGATCAATGCTTGCTTGGATCTCACTCGCCTTAGCCTCCACCGCATTCTTTACATCCAGCGTGCCCCTGAAATCAATAATCTCCAGGTCAAACAGTGCTTCGTTCTCTTCAGCGCCTCGATTCCAGGCTGCATAACCATGCTCGGTTGCACGGTAAACCGTACGGAGAGCATCGTGATGCACGATAAGCTGACGCACGGCCTGACACAGAGCTTCTTCATCAAACCCTTGCTTGGAAAACTGCATGAACGCCTGGTTGCTGTGATGTATATCGGCTGGATTTTGCTCAAAGAACCAGCTCTGAATCGGGGTCAAAACAACCTCTCCCGTCACTTCGGCCTGGCTTGCCGTTCTTTCCACCGTTTGCAGTCGCATACTCAGGGCGGAGATCGTCGGGTAATGGAACAAATCCTTCATGACCAGCTTGTAGCCCGTTTGCAAAAGGCGAGAAGATACCTGCAAAGCTTTAATGGAATCCCCGCCAAGGGCAAAGAAGTTATCCATAGTGCCAACCCGTTCCAAGCCTAAAACCGACTGCCAGACCGAAGCGAGTGCTTGCTCGCCCGGAGTACGCGGCGCCGTATATACAGCCTCGTAACGCATGCTTCCTTCTGGCACAGGCAGCGCTTTACGGTCGATCTTGCCGTTTGGCGTAAGTGGCATTTGATCCAGACGCATCATGCGCAAAGGCACCATATGTGAAGGCAACGCCGCTTCCAGATGAGTCACAAGCTGTTCCAGATCGAAGTCCGAATTTGCTACGACATAACCGCACAAATACTTCTGTCCCCGCTCGTCCATGCGGTCGATGACGAGTGCTTGTTCCACGTCAGCAACATTTTTCATGGCTGCTTCAATCTCACCCAGCTCGATCCGATAACCGCGAATTTTTACCTGATTGTCGATTCGCCCGATAAAATCCACGTTACCGTCCGGCATCCAGCGTGCCAGATCTCCCGTCCTGTAAAGCCGCTCTCCAGTAACAAACGGGCTATCTACGAACTTCTCCTCCGTCAAATCCGGGCGATTCAAATATCCGCGGGCGACGCCAGCTCCGCCGATAACCAGCTCGCCCAGTACCCCGATCGGCACCGGCTTCAGATGTGCATCCACAATATAGAACTTCGCATTTAGCCACGCTTTTCCGATTGGCACGCTTCCCGTCTTCGGCAGCTTACTCAGCGGCTCGTCATAAAAGCTAGAATCAATCGCTGCTTCTGTGACGCCATAGCTGTTAATGATACGGAACTGCGAGCCGAAACGCTCCTGCAAGGTGCGGTAGTCCGCCACATTGCAGGCATCCGAGCTTGTAATCAGCAGCTGCATGGAGCTGAGGTCCAATCCTTCTGCATATACATGCTCCATGAACGGTATGATCAACGCTGGAGTCGATTCAAACACCGTTATGGCGTAGTCGTGAATCCAGCCATAGAGACGGGTTGCATCAATCCGATCTTCCTTAGGCACGATAATCATCGTTCCTCCGTTGTACAGCGTCCGTGCAATGTCGCCGACAAACACATCAAACGAGAAGCTCGCAAGTTGTAACAGCCGGATCGGGAATTGATCCAGTCGATAGTCCCGCCGATAACCCGCGGCCGTGTTTACCAGACTGCGATGTTCCACCGCCACGCCCTTCGGTCGGCCCGTTGTACCGGAGGTATAGATGACGTAAGCCAAATCATGTGGTTTGTTCACATTCGCTGGATTGCATGCAGGAACTGCTGCTAGTCTGTGGATCTCTGCTTCTGCGGTGGCAGACGTTTCCGCAGCAGATGGTTCCGCTGGTGCCAAAACCTTCTCCTCGGAGCCTGACTGGCACAGCGTTTGCAAGCCCGCAGCGGTTTCTATCGCTTCAAGGCTGTATGTGGCAGCGTCGTCCAGTGCAAGCACCGTTTGCAGTACCAGAGCTCCGTTGCTTCGCCAAGTTTCTGCCTGTTCCAGCAGACAGGTCTGTGTAAGCAGCACGGCTGCCCCGCTGTCTGCCAGCATATATTCGATCCGTTCCACCGGATAATCCGGGTCGAGAGGCACATAAGCGCCACCCGCCTTCCATACAGCGAGTACGCCGATCAGCAGCTCCACCGAACGCCCGGCCAGAATGCCGACCACCTGCTCCGGTCTCACCCCGTGTGCCCGCAGTGCATACGCCAGACTATTCGCCCTGGAATTCAAATCTGCATATGTCAGCTTGTTGTCTTCACAGACTACGGCCAGCGCTTCTGGAGTACGCTCCGCCTGCTGCTCGAACAACTCGTGGAACGTACTCTCTCTCCACGACTCAGACAACTCATCCGCTTCCAAGCCTGCCCCCTCTGTGTTGTACCGGTTCGCAAGAGCCGGGCACGACACGTCAAACCGGACCAGTAAATCATGCATTTCGCTACTCGTTAAAATATTCAAATCCGCAATTTGTGCATCCGGGTCAGCCAGAATCGAGGACAAAAGCTGCTCGTAATGGTTGGCCAGCCGTACGATCGTCTCCGGTCTAAACAACGAGGTAGCATACTCGATCTTGCAGAGCAATTCGTTACCCGTCTCCACGATATCCAAGCTAAGATCAAACTTTGCCGTCTTTTCCTCAATGTCAAACAGCGACCAGTGTATTCCTTCCATGGTTAGATCCAGACTTTCGTGCTTTTGCAGAGAAAACATCGTATCAAACAGCGGGTTACGGCTTAAATCCCGGCTTACCTGAAGAGCTTCCACCAGCTCCTCAAACGGATAGTCCTGGTGTTCATAGGCCCCAAGTGTCGTCTCCTTCACTTCCTGCAAGTAATCGAGGAACGTCCGCTCTGCCGCTGGTCCCAAACGAAGGGCTAGCGTATTGACGAACATGCCGATAATCGGCTGCAAGTCGGCGTGAGAACGGGCAGCAATCGGCGTGCCGACCACAATATCCTCCTGCCCCGCGTATTTATGCAGCAATACAGAGTACGCAGCCAGCAGAAGCATGTACAGCGTTGCACCTGAGTCACCTGCCAGCCGTTTGAGCGCTTCACTTTTCTCCGCATCCAGCGCAAACGTGAGGGTCTGTCCGTCAAACTGCTGTATGAACGGACGAGGGAAATCAAGCGGCAGCTCAAGAACCGGAGGCTCAGAGCTGTATACCCCGCGCCAGTATTGCTCCTGCTGCTGGATGGATTGACGTTGCTCCTCCGATTGCTGCCATACAGCATAATCCTTGTATTGAATTCGTATCTCAGGCAAAGTCTCCCCGTTGTATAGCTGCACGAATTCGCGCAGCAGAATGTCCATGGAAAGGCCATCAGAACCAATATGATGCATATCCAGCACAAGCAGAAATTTTTCTTGTTCCAGCTCGATCAGCATAGCACGCAGTAAAGGCGGCCGAGTCAAGTCAAAAGGTTGAATGAAGCTTTCAAGCAGTGCCGCAATCTGATCTTCGCTTGCCTGAAGCTTCTCGATCTTGAACGCTACGAACGGATGAATGTGCTGAACCGGCTCTCCATTCACGATTTCAAAACCGGTGCGCAGCATATCATGCCGTGCCACTAAAGCAGCCAGCGCCGCTTCCACTCTGGTTTCGTTCAACGCCCCTTCCAGTTGCAAGGCACTTGGAAGATTGTAATTTAGCTCCAGCTCATCGAGCTGGTGCAGGACGAACAGCCTTTTTTGCGCGGAGGAAACCGGGTAGTAGACTCTCTCTTCTGCTTTTGGGATTGAACTTTGCAATGTTTTCTCCAAGCTGGAAATAGCCTCGGCCATAGATTCCACCGTTGTAAGGCGGAACACGTCACGCAAAGGAACCTCAACGTTCATTTCCTTCCTGATTTTGCTGACAAGGCTTGTCGCCCGCAAGGAGTGACCACCGAGCTCAAAGAAATTATCCAGAACTCCAATGCCGGAGTAACCCAGTACATCCTCCCAGATGTTCACAAGCTCGGACTCCGTTCGATTCCGCGGCGCTACGTATTCAACGCCCGTTTGCATGCTGCCTTGCGGCTCAGGCAGCGCTTTGCGGTCCACTTTTCCGTTAGACGTCAGCGGCATGCGCTCCAGCTGTACAAAGTACGACGGAATCATATACCCCGGCATTCCCTGGGCTAGAGTGGCTCTAATATCACTGACCGTCAACGTTCGCTCCGCGACAAAGTAGGCAACAAGCGCATTTTCACCTCCGTTGTCCTGACGGGCGAGCACCACGGCTTCTTCCACTCCCTGGACATTCAGCAGCTGCGTCTCGATCTCGTCCAGCTCAATTCGATATCCGCGAATTTTTACTTGGTGGTCGATTCGGCCCAGGTATTCGATATTGCCATCCGGCAGCCACGCCGCCAGGTCACCTGAACGGTACAGCTTGTCTCCCTCCGCAAACGGAGAATCCACAAACTTCTCCGCCGTCAGATCCGGGCGGTTCAGATATCCTCTCGCCAATCCTTCCCCGGCTACGTACATTTCTCCGGCTACACCGATCGGCACAGGACGGCGGTTTTCGTCCAGCACATACACACGCAGTGTCGGAATGGGCTTGCCTATGTTACTCTTCGCTGCTTCGATCTCGGTCCATGTAATTTCCTTATATGTCACGTGAACCGTCGTCTCCGTAATACCATACATATTGATCAGCTTTGTTTCCGGGTACTTCGTCTTGAATCCCTTGAGCAGCAGCGGACTCAGCGCTTCCCCCCCGAAGATGACATTGCGTATCCGCAAATTATACGGGTGCTCTGCCAGAACCTCACGTAATAGCTGATAGAAGTACGTTGGGGTCTGGTTCAAAATCGTGATCTGCTCCCGACTCAGCAGCGCCAGGAAATCGGCTGGATTTTTCGCTGTGAGCGGCGGTACGATCACCAGCTTGCCTCCGTACAGCAGTGCCCCGTACATTTCCCAGACGGAGAAATCAAAACAGAACGAGTGGAACAGCGTCCACGTATCGGACGGGCCGAAGTCAAACAGGTTTTTGTCATTGAATAGAAGACGCACGACATTTTTATGCTCAATTAACGTACCCTTCGGTTTGCCCGTGGTTCCCGACGTATAGATCACATAGGCCAGGTTGTCCGGCCCGGAAATCGGCTCCAGATTTGAAGCTTCCCTGGCATCTGCCGAGTGGTTCGTCCAGCTATCCTCCAGAACAAAATCATTTAATTCGAGACGCGGTCCTGCGAAGTCTGTTTTCTCGTGCAAATGCTTTTGAATGAGCAGCAGCGGTGCGCCCGAATCCTCGATCATGAAGCGGATACGCTCCTGCGGGTAATCAGGATCGACAGGCACGTAGGCACCGCCCGCTTTCAGAATTGCCAGAATGCCAACAACCATATCCAGCGAGCGCTCAGCGAGAATGGCTACTAATTGATCTGCTTCGACTCCCGTCTCGCGCAGCTTTCGTGCCAGACAATTGGAACGTTCGTTCAGTTCGCGGTAGGTCAGCTGCCGCTCATTCATGACCACGGCGACGTTGTTTGGATAATGCTCCGCTTGCTCTTCAAACAAACCGTGAATCGTCTGCTGCCGCGGGTATTCCGCCTCCAAATCGTTGAAATCATGCACCAACTCGTGGATTTCTTCCTGCGTGAGCATTCCAAGCGATGCAATATCCCCGTCCGGCGCCGTTGCGATGGTATGTAACAGTTTGTCATAATGTCTGGCAAACCGCTCAGCGGTCTCCTGTTTATACAAAGCTGTAGCATACTCCAATCGGCATTCGAGCTGACCATGCAGCTCCGAAATGTCCAGAAGCAGCTCGAACTTGGAGGTCAGGTTTTCCAACGGATAAAAGGATTGCTCCAGTCCCTCAATGACTATTTGCTCGTTCTCTGTATTTTGCAGAGAGAAGAACGTATCAAAGAGTGGATTCCGACCCGTTGCGCGAGGGATCTGCAGACTTTCCACCAAATCCTCAAACAAATAATTTTGGTGTTCAAATGCCCCTAGTGTAATGTTTTTGATTTCTTCCAAGTAAGAAAGATATGGCTTGGAACGCTCAGGACGACTGCGAATGGCCAGCGTATTGATAAACATGCCTACGATGGGCTGCACTTCCTCCTGCGTTCTTCCGGCAATCGGCGTTCCAATGATCAAATCCTCTTGGCCCGAATATTTGTGCATCAGGATGGAATAAGCCGACAAAAGCACCATGTACAGCGTTGTGCCTGTTCGTGCCGCCAGCTCTTTCAGCTTCTCTGTCCGCTCTTTCCCGATGTAAAACTTCACGGTACGTCCGTCAAAGTTCTGCACCGCTGGCCGCGGGAAATCGGCGGGCAGGTCCAGAATCGGCAGCTCGCCGGATAACTGCTCCAGCCAGTACGCCTTCTGCGGCTGAAGCAATTGATCATAAGCTTCGGAATGCTGCCAAACGGCATAATCTTTATATTGGATTTGCAGCGGAGCCAGCTGCTCTCCCCGATACAAGCGACTGAACTCGTCAAAGAGCAGTGCTGTCGAGATGCCATCCGAGACAATATGATGCATATCGAACAACAGAATGTGACGGTTTCCGGCAACTTTGATCAGACCAATCCGCAGAAGTGGTGGCTTTGTCAGATCAAACGGGCGATAATAAGCTTCTACCACTCGATGCACTTCCTGCCCACTCGCCTCATAATAATCGACTGCAAACTCCACCTCGTTATAGATACGCTGCACAAGCTCGCCTTGAACCTGCTCGATCCCGGTACGTAGCGTCTCATGACGCTGAATCAATTCCTGAAACGCGTGCTCGACACGCGTACGATCCAGCTTGCCTTCAAGATGAAGCGCAGCGGACATATTGTAGCTGCGGTCGGCTCCTTCAAGCTGGCTCAGGACATACAGACGCTTTTGCTCGGATGAAACCGGATAGTACTCAGCCTCAGCTGCCTTTGTTATCTCATACGTCTCCTGATGCTTTAAACCGCCGATTCTTAGAGCCAGCTGCTCGATCGTGGTATAGCGGAAAACATCACGGAGCGGAACCTCGACTTGCAGCTCTTTTCGAATTTTGGAAACGAGCGAAGAAGCGCGCAAGGAATGACCACCAAGGTCGAAGAAGTCATCCTGCACCCCTACCCTGGCTATACCCAGCACTTGCTGCCACATGAGAGCAAGTCTGGTTTCCAGTGTTGTGCGAGGGGCCACATACTCGCGGCCTGCTTCCATCTCTCCCGTCGGTTCAGGCAGGGCCTTGCGATCAATTTTGCCATTCGGGGTGAGAGGAAGCTGATCAAGAGATAACAGCCGGGCCGGGACCATATGTGCAGGCAGCTCTTGCTTTAATTGAAACAGCAGATCACTCAACTGCAAGGATGCATCCGCTACTACATAGCCGCACAAATACTTGTGCCCCTGATCATCCGTGCGGTCTATGACTACAGCATGTTTGACGTCCGGAAAACGCAACAGGGCCGTTTCTACTTCACCAAGTTCGATTCGGAACCCGCGAATTTTGACCTGATAGTCGATCCGGCCGATAAAATCAACGTTGCCATCCTCCAGCCAGCGGGCTACATCACCTGTCCGGTACAGACGTTCTCCAGGCACAAACGGGCTGTTCGCAAACTTCTCCGCAGTTAAGTCGGGACGATTCCAATACCCGCGTGCTACCCCGGGACCGCCGATAACAAGCTCACCCGGAACCCCTACAGGAACTGGATTCAATGCAGCATCGACAATATAAAATCGGGCGTTCAGCCAAGCCTTGCCAATCGGCACATGCCCCGATGATGGCAATCTCTCCAAGGGCTCATCGTAAAAGCTGCTATCAATCGCCGCTTCGGTAACGCCATAGCTGTTGATGATGCGGAATTGTTCGCCGAATCGTTCCTGCAGCCAACGGTAATCGGTAACACTGCAAGCATCCGAGCTGGTAATCAGCAGCTGCATCGAGCTAACGTGCAGCCCTTCTTCATCAATATGCTGCATGAACGGCAGAATGAGTGCAGGCGTCGATTCGAATACCGTAATGTTTTGCTCCCGAATCCAGCCGTATAAACGGTTCGGATCAATTCGGTCATCCTTGGGCACAATCACCATCGTACCGCCGTTATACAACGTACGCACAATGTCCCCGACGAACACGTCAAACGAGAAACTGGCCAGCTGCAGCAGCCGTACCGGGAACTGATCCAGACGGTACTCTCGCCGGTATGCGTCTGCCGTATTCATAAGACTGCCGTGTTCAATCATAACGCCTTTCGGTTGTCCCGTTGTACCTGAGGTGTAAATGACATAAGCCAGATCTTGAGGGGCGCTATGCGCAGATTCAAACTCCACGGCCAAGGCATCCCGCTTATACATCTGTTCATCGTCCAGCGCATAGACCGCTTGAAGCTTCAACTGCTCATCAGCCAACCAGCCTTCGGCACGCTCGAGCAGATGACGCTGTGTAAGCAGCACCGATGCTTCGCTATCGCTGAGCATATATTCAATTCTCTCCGCTGGATAATCGGGGTCCAGTGGAACATAAGCTCCGCCGGCTTTCCAGACGGCAAGCACACCGACCAGCAGCTCCACCGAACGCTCCGCCCAGATGCCTGTAATTGTCTCCCTTCCCACACCCTGTTCACGAAGGAGAGAAGCCAGGCAATCGGCACGTTCATTCAATTCGCCGTAGGTCAGCTGTTGATCCATGTAAACAACTGCCGGATGATCCGGGATGTCCCTGGCCAACCTTTCAACAACCCGATGAAACACTTCTCCCTCGCTCAGCCCTGCCACCGGCGGATTAAACACGTTAAGTATACGTCGTCTCTCCTCATCGCTCAGCAGAGAAATCTCCCGTATAGGCAGCTCGGGAAACTGAAGAAACTGATCCAGGACGGTTACATACTGCTCCATGATCCGATCAATCTCGGCCTTCTCGAACAAACCGGTACGGTAGGACGCATGAAGAGTAATATAGTCATCATTCAGCATATGGTCGAAGCGCAGCAGCAAGTCGTCCATCTCATGTCTGGCAAAGTGCGCCTCCAGGCGTACCTTGATTTCTTCGTATTCCTCAATTTTCAAAGGAAGATATTCCAGCGATGTGCGGAACAGCTCCGAAAGATCATTGCGTCCATGTTGCTCGCGTAAATACTGGATCAATTGATTATACGGATATTTCTGATACCGCAGATCGGCTGTATTTTCCTTGGAGACCGTTTGAAGCAAGGAAAGCACATGCTCGTCCGGATTCATCTGAATGCGCGTAGCTACGGTGCTGACAAACATGCCGATCGTTTCTTTTTCCTTCTTGCTGGTGCGATTGGCGAAAACTGTACCGACTGGAACATCGGTGTTATCGGTCAACTTGTATAACAAAACGTACATGGCAGACATAAATAACGTATATAAACTGACCTGATATTGTTCGCTGAAGGCCAGAATGCGTTCATAACGGGAACCCTCCAAAGTAATGAAACGTGTATTGGATTCACTGCCAATCGAGAATGGCGGAACCGATTTAATGCCGGTCGTTTCTGGCAATGTGCTGTATTTGTTCAGCCAGTATTGCCTGCCTTTTTGATAACGCGGCGACTGCTCATATTCTTGTTCTGCTGAAATATAGTCCTGATAGGAGGGGGCTTGATAACTTTCGGAAATGCCTTTTCCTTTGCGCAGTTCCAGATATTTTTCCATCACCGCATGAAGCAGCGCATTAACAGACAAGCCGTCAGCGATAATATGATTGATCGTCAAATTCAGCCATACCTGACCATTCGCAAAATGAATAATCGTAAATTGGTAGAGATGTTCATCGAACACGCTGGCCGGCTTTTCGCTTACTTCTTTAATCCAATCATCATATTGTTCAGCTGTGCCTACGACGAGACGACTTATCCTGGCTTGAACATTCTCCGGCTCCTCGAACCACTGCGTTGGATTCTGCACATCCCCGCTAATGCGGATTCGGAAAGCATCATATGTTTTGACAATTTCAGTCGCCGCACGCTCCAATAGCTGTGTGTCGATCTCGCCCGTAATCTGGTAGGTCGCGGAAAGTGTCGTAATAGACGTTCCCGGATTCATCATTTCCATGAACCATATTCGGCGCTGCGCTTGCGTCAATCCATATTGCGTCTTGCTCTTCTCTCTCACATCGACACACTCCCCGTTAATAGAGATTTATATAGATAGGTTTCGTCTTCGTACATAGAGATCAGCCGGAAGCTACCCGCCGTCAAGCCAGTTTAGCCATACAACCGAGCATAGTACCCCCCAAGCGCCAGCAAATCCTGATGAAGGCCACGCTCGACTACCTTGCCCTGATTCATAACAGTAATCCAATCCGCCTGTTCGACAGTGCTGAGGCGGTGAGCAATCAGAATTGTGGTGCGCCCCTTCATCAATCGGTTCAGGGCCTGCTGTACCCAATGCTGGGATTCGTTATCCAATGCAGAGGTTGCTTCGTCCAGCAGCAGAATCGGAGCATCCTTGAGTATCGCCCGGGCGATGGCAATTCGCTGCCTTTGTCCCCCTGATAATGAGGCTCCCCTCTCTCCCACTGGCGTTTTATACTGTTCAGGAAGCTCCTGGATAAAATGATGAGCATACGCCGCTTTGGCTGCTTCGATCACTTCTTCAGCCGTCGCTTCCGGCTTGCCGTAGCGAATATTTTCCTCAATCGTACCCGTAAACAAAAATGGCTCCTGCGGAACGTATGCAATCTGCTTGCGAATGTCATTCAACGTGTAATGGCCAAACGGTTTACCTTGGAGCAGAATTTCCCCGCTTTCTACAGGATAAAAGCCAAGCAGCAGCTTGATCAGCGTACTTTTGCCGCTGCCGCTGGCCCCCACAATCGCAGCAACCTGACCAGGAAACACCTTCATGGACAGGTCAACGAGCACCTTTTGGTTCGCCTGATAGGAAAATTGCACCTCACGAAACTCCACCGCAGCCTTCGACTCATGTTTGCTGTGAATGGAACCCAGACGCTCGGGCTCTTCTTCCTGTTCCAGTACTTCTTGTATCCGGTGAGCGCCAGCGAGCGAATTTTGGGTCATGGACAGCACCAGGCCCAGGTTCAACAAAGCATGCGTTAGATTCACTTGCAGCACTGCCAGCGCCGCGACACTTCCCATCCCCATGAGCCCGTAAGCATATAGAAGACTGCCGATGACAATGATTCCACAAAACGTGACGTAGCTTATAAAATGGTTCACTGCGGCTTGCAGACCATTCTTCTGCGCCGTTTTCCTTAGCGTCTGCGTCATCTGTTCGTTCAACGTCTCGTACTGGCTATATATCGTGCGTATGCGGAACAGCTTCACCAATTGAATGCCACCCATAAAATCCTTGAATTTCTCGGTCATTTTACCGAGCGTTTGCAAGCCTTGTTCAGACAAGGTACGAATATCCCGTGCAAATTTCAGGCTAACCGCAGAGGACAGCAGCAAAATGAGGAAGGACACCCCTGCAAACCGCCAATCAATTAACACCATGGAAACAATGGAGCCGATGCAAAAAACAATTTGAAGCAGCAAAACAAAGTAGACCTGCGAAAATGTAAACTCAACGGTAGTTACATCATTGTTCACTCGCGACAATAAGTCACCATGATGTGTCTGCTCCAAAAACCTCGGCCGCACCCGGCACAGCTTGTCATAAAGACGTTGACGAATGTGTAACACCGTTAGCTCAACACTGCGTTGATATAAGTAAATGAACCAGGGGGATATGATATTTTCCAGAAACAGGGCCACCCCCAAAATAACAAAGGCTTGCACCATGAGGGACGTATCACGGGATACGGCAAAATCAACCAGGTTATGTACGACCAGACTGAAGGCAATCAGGAACAAGGTCTGGGTGAGCGCCGTTACAGCCAAGCCAATGGCGTACTGGGTTTTGTGCTTGCGATTCATAAACGTCAACAAGTAGCCTAGTTCTTTCACTTGTGAAAGCCATCTGCCCTTTCTCATCTGTACGCCACCTCCCTGTGTTCGGCAGATTCGGTAAATTCCTGATAATAGGACTGGGCGTACAGTCCCTTCAGTTCCAGCAATTGTTCATGCGTTCCTTGTTCCACAATATGTCCTTGTTCCATCACCCAAATTTCGTCAGCATGCTGCACTGTAGAAAGCCGATGGGCAATAACCATGGTTGTTCTCTGTCTCATCAATACGTTAAGTGCCTTCTGAACTGCACTTTCCGATTCCGGATCAAGGGCCGATGTTGGCTCGTCCAGCAGCAGAACGGCTGCATCCTTCAGAAAAGCCCGAGCCATTGCTATACGCTGACGCTGCCCGCCGGATAAGAAACCTCCACGCTCTCCGACATACGTCTGATAGCCGTCCGCGAGCTGCATAATGAAGGAATGCGCCTGAGCTGCCTTCGCGGCTTCAATAATCTCGTTCATAGACGCTTCTTCCCGCCCATAGCCGATATTTTCGGCAATCGTACCGCTAAACAAATAGGAATCCTGGGTTACGACGGAAAAATGTGACCGCAGCTGTTCCGGATCAGCTCCTTCGATCAGGCTGCCAAACACGCGGATATTTCCCTGCCCCTTCGCAAGTGGATAAAAGCCGCATACAAGCTTAAACACCGTGCTCTTTCCCCCGCCGCTGGCTCCAACAAGCGCGATGGTCTTGCCTTCCGGCACCGAGAAGCTGACATTTCGCAGGATCGGGGAGCCCTCATCGTACCCGAAGGTTACATTCTGAAACTCGATTGGCGCAGCGTTTTCTTTCAAAAGCAAACGGCCATTCTCCGTTTCGGTTGGCTGCTCCACAATTTCGGATACCCTTCTCAGAGCACCCGCCATTTCGAACGTACGTGTGATCAGTTCCGGAATATGCTCCAGCGGCTCCAGACACAAATTCAGCAAATACAGAAAGGCGACCAGTTCTCCCGCGCCCAGCTGCCCCTGGTAGATCAAATAACTCCCGTAACTGACAGCAAAAATGATTGGACTGATCATCAGCGTGGAAAGCAGCGGGTTAACCCAGGCTTCCCGCTTTTTCACAGCCAGCTTTTTTTGAGCTGTCAATTGCAGCAGCACTTGGTAGGAACGAGATAAAATGCCTGATAACAGATAGCTTTTTACGATAGGCATTCCGCCAAGCGTATCCTGAAGATTGACATTCATTCTGCCCATATTTGCCTGTGCTTCCTCCGTCAAACGCTCCAGCTGCTTGCCGATCCATTGCGAGACCAGCAGTGCTAACGGAAATAACAGCAGGCTGTACAGCATCAGCTCCCACTGGAGATAGATCAAATAAGCGAAGCAGCCGATAAACAATAATGGATGATAGAACCACTGGGCGAGATCTCGAATCATAAACTGCTGGATGAGCTGCAGATCGTTGTTGATCCGGGACAACATGTCACCCGAGTGCTGCTTTTCCAAATAAGAGACCGGAAGCTTGCCGATGTGGCGCATGACATCGTTGCGGATATCCTGCACCGCCGAGGCACTGCTTCGCTCCACACCGAAGCTCATCAGAAACTTCGCAGGCACGCCGATCAGGATGACCACAAAAACCGTGTATACGATTTGCTGAACGACCGGACCCGCTCCCTTCTCGGCCTGGGTAGTCAGCTGCTCAATCAGACTTCCCGTCCATATCTCAATGATGGCCGCGGCAATTGCGGATAAAGTGCCAACGATCATCAAACCTTTGTGACGACCTACATAGGAAATTAGCCAGCGAAGCGCTTTCCAGGTAGCGTAAGCTGTTTGCCGCTTGGAGGGCGCTTCCGTCCCTTGCTCTTGAACAGACAGCTGCCGATCAGCTTCCATGCAGCACCCCGATAGCCGCCTCGTTCTGCTGCTTGATTCGCTGCAAAATGTCCCGGATGACCAGAACCGTTTCATCTACATGTGTGAGTTCAAGCAATGCCTCATGCGCACCCTCCAGCCGGTAATCGGTGTAAGCTTCTGTTGTAGCCCTCTGCCATGATGGCAGCTGGTGCTCCCGGCGGAACGCCTCACTGTCCTTTGCAATCAACTCGTAAATACGGGCTGTAATGGTCCCTGTATTCTTCAGCTGTGCTTCGTACGCCAAGGTTGCTCTGACCTTGCGGTGAACGCGTTCCCGTACAAGCGGGTTGCTCATCAATTCCTTCTCTTCTTCGTCGAAATCGGCCAGCATCTCTTCGAGCTCTTTCTTCGACGTTTCCGGAGGCGTCAGGGTGTCCTTAATCCATGAATCCACCATGATCACATCTGATACACAATACCCTCTCTCCTCCATCGTTTTGGCTACCTCAAACGTCAGGTTGCCTCCGAAGCAGTAGCCGAGCAGCACGTAGGGACCTACAGGCTGGATGCGAATCATTTCATCCACATAACGGTTCAGCATTGCCGTGTAATCGGTGGTATCGTCCATAAAATCAATGCCATAGAGCAAGAACTGTCCGTCGAGTCTGCTGGCGAGTTCTCGGTAACCGATACCAAAACCGCTGCCCGGAGGAAAACAGAACACGTTTAGATCCCCTGTTTTATTCAGCTTCATAAAAGAATCTCCACCCTTGCTCAGACCCAGATCCCCCTCTCCGTAGGCCATAGCTTCAACAGTTACATGATGGAGATGGCGGTTAAGCGGTATCTCCATGCCCGTTTCATCGTAAACGGCTTGAACAAGCCTCATCAGACTTATTGAGTTGCCACCTAGCTCAAAAAAATTATCCTTTACGCCGACCTGCGGGACGCCAAGGGTATCCTGCCAGATTCGGGCAATCTTCATTTCGAGCAGTGTTCTCGGTACAACATATTCTGTTCCTCCAGTCGCGGCTTCCTCGGGCGCAGGCAATGCTTGGCGGTCGATTTTCCCGTTCGGGGTCAGCGGCATTTCCAAAAGCTGAACAAAGTGGGAAGGAATCATATACCCGGGAAGCTTCCTGGCAAGCTGCTCCTTGAGTTCATGCGCCATCAGCCTTGTCTCCGCAACATAATAAGCAACAAGCTGTTTATGACCGTTCGTATCGTCACGATCGAGCACCTTCGCTTCCTGTACATTCGCAATTTTGAGCAGCTGCGTCTCGATCTCGTCCAGCTCAATTCGATATCCGCGAATTTTCACCTGATGGTCGATTCGGCCCAGGTATTCGATATTGCCATCCGGCAGCCACGCCGCCAGGTCACCTGAACGGTACAGCTTCTCCCCCTCTGCAAACGGGGAATCCACAAACTTCTCCGCCGTCAGATCCGGGCGGTTCAAATAACCTCTCGCCAGCCCTTCCCCGGCTATGTACATTTCTCCGGCTACGCCGATTGGCACAGGGCGGCGGTTATCATCCAGCACATACACACGCAGCGTTGGAATGGGCTTGCCGATATTACTCTTCGCTGCTTCGATCTCGGTCCATGTAATTTCCTTATACGTTACGTGAACCGTCGTCTCTGTAATGCCATACATATTGATCAGCTTGGTCTCCGGATACTTCGTCTTGAATCCCTTGAGCAGCAGCGGACTGAGTGCTTCCCCCCCGAAGATGACGCTCCGAATTGTCAGATTGTGCGGATGATCCACCAGAAGCTTACGGAGCAACTGATAGAAGTACGTGGGGGTCTGGTTCAAAATCGTGACCTGCTCCCGGCTCAGCAGCGCCAGGAAATCGGCTGGATTTTTCGCTGTGAGCGGCGGTACGATCACCAGCTTGCCTCCGTACAGCAGTGCCCCGTACATCTCCCAGACGGAGAAATCAAAACAGAACGAGTGGAACAACGTCCACGTATCGGACGGACCGAAGTCGAACAGGTTTTTGTCATTGAACAGAAGACGCACGACATTTTTATGCTCAATCAACGTACCCTTCGGTTTGCCCGTAGTTCCCGACGTGTAGATCACATAGGCCAGATTGCCCGGCCCGGAAATCGGCTCCAGATTTGAAGCTTCCCTGGCATCTGCCGAGTGGTTCGTCCAGCTATCCTCCCTAACAAAATCATTTAATTCGAGACGTGGTCCTGCGAAGTCTGTTTTCTCGTGCAAATGCTTTTGAATGAGCAGCAACGGTGCGCCCGAATCCTCGATCATGAAGCGGATACGCTCCTGCGGGTAGTCGGGATCAACAGGCACGTAGGCACCACCCGCTTTCAGAATTGCCAGAATGCCAACAACCATATCCAGTGAGCGCTCAGCGAGAATGGCTACCAGTTGATCCGCTTCGACTCCCGTCTCCCGCAGCTTCCGTGCCAACCGATTGGAACGTTCGTTCAGTTCTCGGTAGGTCAGCTGCCGCTCATTCATGACCACGGCGACGCTGTTTGGATAAAGCTCCGCTTGTTCTTCAAACAAACCGTGAATGGTTTGGCCCCGATCATACCCGGTTTCGGTATCATTAAAAATGTTGAGCAATGTCTGCATCTCTTCAGGGGAAAGTACATCGACTTGTCCAAGCTCCAGATCCGGCTGAGATAAAAGCATGGACAGGAGCCGAACTAAATGATCGGCCACCTGTTCTACAAATGCCCGCTCATAACGCTGCTCATTAAAGCTTATTCCCAACTCAATGGAGTCGTTTTGTCGGTTGAAGCGAAAAGCAGTATCAGCTGACACCCATTGATGGAACGAGTCGGAATGAATCGGGTCGAAGGATGCAAGCGTGTTAATCATTGGAAGACCTTCTTCGGTGTAATCCAGATGGAGCGGCTCCACCATTTTTCGAAAAGGCAGATGCTGATGCTCCAGCGCCTCACCGATGGAGGCTTTGATGCCACCCAGCAGCGTTTTCAGCGTCGTCTGGTGGCTCACGGACGTTTTGATGATCAGGATGTCATGCGGCGGTGCAGTCCCGTCGGAGTCCGGGCTATAAGAGGGCATGCCGACTAACAGCTGCTTCTGCCCGGTATATTTAAAAAGCAGACTTTTAACTCCTGCCAAAACAATCATGTACATCGCCATATCCGAACCGTTACCGAGGCGAATGATTCTCTCTGAGAGCTCACCCGGCAGAGTAAGGTGAAGCAAGGCTGGTTCAGTTGCTGCTTCAGCACCCGCGGATAGGTTGGAGGCGGGACTGTAGGGAAGAAAGCTCAGGCTGTCCTCAGCGTTGAATTTGCCACTCCAGTACTGTTCTTCCTTTTCAAATAAAGATTTCATTCGTACCTCCCCTAAAAATGAAGTGACCGCATGCCCTGACGCAGGTCCGAAGAAAATTGCCTTCGGCCTGCGCGTTTACGGGCCGGATTTACGGGCTTGCACGTGGTTTTCCGTTTTCCCTGAGAGACGCGCCGCCTTTGCTTGACACAGCAGAGCGCGCTTCCGCTGGAAACATTAGAAAGCAAATTCGATCGTGTCGACGACACGCTTTGCGCCTTCTGACGGTTTATGACATTCGATGCGGCTCAACTCAAGTTGTGGATTCTCCGCAATTTGAGTCAGAATTCGCAGGTAATCCTCGGTCAGGGTGCGAATCATCGTTTCTTTGAACAGCTTGGTGGCGTAGAAGAACCCCCCGCTTAATGACCCGTTATTTTCATAAATAAAGAGAGTCAGATCAAACTTCGCTTCTTCCAATTGGTCAAGCTCGTAATTTTTCAGACGGATTCCTTCCAGCTCGGCGTCTCGTTCTTCAATATTTTGCATGTCAAAAACAGCATCAAACAACGGGAAACGGCCAGGCTCTCGCTTCACATTCAAACGCTCCACAAGTTCCTCGAATGGATAATCCTGATTTTCGAAGGCTCCAAGTGCCGTTTCCTTGACTTCATCCAGGTAGGACAAGAACGTTTTGTTACCTGACGGACGATTGCGAAGTGCCAGCGTATTTACAAACATACCGATGATCGGCTCCAAGTCAGTATTGGTTCTTGCTGCCACCGGCGTGCCTACAATTAAGTCCTCATGACCGCTATATTTGGACAGCAGCACCGTATAAGCCGCAAGCAATACCATGAACAGCGTGCTTTCGCGCTGGGCCGCCAGTTCGCGCAGCCGTGCAGAGAGAGCAGCTTCGACGTCGAAATCCAGATGCGCGCCTTGGTAGCTACGAACTGCAGACCGTTCATAATCCGTCGGCAGGTCCGCCGTTGGCAGCTCACCTTCGAAGGTTTGCAGCCAGTACGCTTCCTGCTGCCCGATTCGCTCCAGATGAGCTTTTGACTGCTGCCAAACAGCATAGTCCTTGTATTGAATGCGCAGTGGTGGCAGCTCTTCTCCTGCATAAAAACTTGAGAATTCATCCATTACAATTGCCATGGATACTCCGTCGGACACGATATGGTGCATGTCGAAAAGGAGAATATGCAGGTCCGGCCCCAGTTCGATGACTCCGGTTCGCAGCAGTGGCGGCTTGTCGAGCTCAAACGGACGAACGAAGCTGCGAATGATCTGCTCAATCTGAGCCGCATCCTCTGGATCTGCCTGATGATGCTCGACAGCAAAATCCACCTGTGAATAAATCCGCTGAACCGCTTCACCCTTCACGATCTCAAAACCGGTGCGCAGCGACTCATGCCTTATGATCAATTTCCGCATCGCGGCTTCAAAGCGCTCTACATCAAAATGACCTTCCATCTGCACCAGCTCCGGCATGTTGTACAGCTGATCCGCTCCATCCAGCGTATGTTGAATGAACAGGCGTTTCTGCGCAGAGGACAGAGGGTAGCATTCTCTCTCCTCCGCTTGAGGTATGACCTCATGCTCCTGCCGCTCCATCCGGGCCATCACCTCCGCCATCGACGCAATCGTCGAATGACGGAATACATCACGCAGCGGCAGATTGACGTTGAATTCCTTAAATACCTTGCCTGCCAGCGTCGTCGCCCGCAGCGAATGCCCGCCAATGTCGAAGAAGTTGTCGTACACGCCGATCTGCTTCGCATGCCCCAGCACATCCTGCCAGATCGCAGCCAGCTTCGCTTCCAGCTTATTGCGCGGTGCAACGTACTCCGTTCCACTTCCTGCTTCTCCTTCCGTCGCTGGCAGTGCCTTTCGATCCACCTTTCCGTTTGGTGTCAAAGGCAGATGCTCCAGCTCCACGAAGTAGGACGGGATCATGTAACCTGGAAGCTCCTGTGCTAGCGCACTGCGCAGATCGTTCACTGCCAGTTCCGTTTCGGCATCCGGCGTATAATACGCGCACAGCGCCTTCTGCCCGTTCGCATCACTTCGAACCAGCACCACCGCTTCACGAACACCTGCCACCTGCAGCAGCTGCGACTCGATCTCACCCGTCTCAATCCGGTAGCCCCGGATTTTCGCCTGGTTGTCGATTCGACCGATGAAGTCCACATTGCCGTCCTCCATCCACCGCGCCAGGTCTCCTGTGCGGTACAGCCGCTCCCCGGCGAAGAAGGGACTATCCACAAACTTCTCTGCCGTCAGCTCCGCACGGTTCAAGTAACCGCGCGCCACACCAACACCGCCAATCACCAGCTCGCCCAGCACCCCAACGGGCACCGGATTCAGATGCGCATCCACGATGTAGAATCTCGCATTCAGCCAGGCCTTGCCAATCGGCACATGGCCCGTCTGCGGCAGCTGGCTCAGCGGCTCGTCATAGAAGCTAGAATCGATGGCGGCTTCCGTCACGCCGTAGGCATTGATGATACGGAATGTTGAGCCGAACCGCTCCTGCAAGGTGCGATAATCTGCAACGCTGCAGCTATCCGAGCTTGTGATCAGTAGCTCCATCGAGCAGATATCCAGCTTCTGCTCGTACACGTACTGCATGAACGGCACAATCAATGCAGGTGTCGATTCGAAAATAGTCACCTGCTCCCGCTCTATCCAGTGGTGCAGACGGGATGGATCAATCCGGTCGTCCTTAGGCACGATGACCATTGTGCCCCCGTTGTACAGCGATCGTGCAATATCACCCACGAATACGTCAAACGAGAAGCTCGCAAGCTGCATCAGCCGCACCGGGAACTGATCCAATCGGTACTCCCGTCGGTAGCCTGCCGCTGTATTGACCAGGCTCCGATGCTCGATCATCACACCCTTCGGCTTGCCAGTGGTTCCCGACGTGTAGATCACATACGCCAAGTCCCCTGGACGAGCTTCATGGAAGCTGTCCATGCCAGAAACCAGACGGGAGCTTTGGTCAAAGCCCAACACCGGCGCATTCGTTTGCTGCTCGCTGTACGCTGCTTCATCGTCGAGGTACAGCACGGTCGCCAGTGCCAGCTGCGCTTCACCCAGCCAGGCTTCGGCACGCTCGCGCAGTGGCGTTTGCGTCAGCAGCACCTTCGCCCCGCTGTCCTCCAGCATGAAACGCACGCGGTCTGCCGGATAATCCGGGTCCAGTGGAACATATGCCCCGCCTGCTTTCCAGACAGCCAGCACCGCTATTAGCAGATCCACCGAGCGCTCGGCAAGAATGCCAACGATCGACTCCCGGCCGATGCCGCTGGTGCGCAGTGTCGCCGCCAGACGGTTCGCCCGCACATTCAGCTCCGCATACGTCAGGCGGTCATTCTCATACACAACAGCTTCTGCCTCCGGCATGCGTTCCGCCTGTATCTCGAACAGCCTGTGGAATGCTGCCACAGGAGCTGCTTCCGCCTGCGCCGGGTTAAATGCGCTGATCATTTCTTCTTTTTCCTCCGCCGTCAGCAGGCTAAGCTCAGCAATTTTAGCATCTGGACGGCTTACGATCGTCACGAGCAACTGCTCATAATGTTTCGCCAGCCGTTCAATCGTCTCCCTTTTATATAGAGCCGTTGCATATTCGAAGCTGTAATCCAAACCGCCATTTTCCTCGCCCACATCCAGGCTGATATCAAATTTCGCTGTATCCAGCAGGCCCGGGTAAGGCGTCATGCGAAGCCCTTCCAGCTCAAATGCCTCGTTCTCTGTATTCTGCATCGTAAACATCGTATCGAAGAGTGGATTGCGGCTTAAATCACGGGTCACCTGCACCTTGTCCACCAATTGTTCAAACGGATAGTTCTGATGCTCGAAGGCATGCAGAGTTGTTTCCTTGACTTCGTTCAGGTAGGACAGAAAGGTCTTCACCGATGCCGGATAACTGCGGATTGCCAGTGTATTCAAGAACATTCCGATCAATGGCTGCACATCTTCATGGTTCCTTCCGGCAATCGGCGTACCCACGATTACATCCTCCTGACCGGAATATTTGTGCAGAAGAACGTTATACGCCGCAAGCAGCACCATAAACAGTGTCGTGCCTGTTTCCGAAGCCAGCTGCTTCAGACCTTCTGTTTTAGAAGCATCAAAGAAAAACTCCAGCGTCTGACCTTCATAGCTCTGAACAGCAGGACGCGGATAGTCGGTCGGCATTTCCAGCACTGGAAGCTCGCCTTCAAACCTGCTCAGCCAATACGTCTCCTGCTGCTGAAGCCGTTCCTGCTGCTTCGGCGAATGCTGCCAAACGGTATAGTCTTTATACTGAATGCGCAACGGCTCCAATGGCTCCCCACCATACAAACGAACGAATTCCTCGACGAAGATTTCCATCGAAACGCCATCGGAAATAATATGATGCATGTCATACATCAGAATATGGCGTTCCGGGGCAAGCTGGGCAAGACCCACCCTTAACAGCGGAGGCTTCGCCATGTCAAACGGACGAATGAAACCACGAACTGTCTCTTCGACCTCTTGCTCTTCGACTTGATAGAACTCCACCGCAAAATTCACGTTCTGGTAAACCCGTTGTGATGCTTCGCCATCCATCATTTCCAACCCGGTGCGCAAGATTTCATGCCGCGCCACAAGCTTACGGAACGTTTCTTCGAACCTTGATTTGTCCAAAGCACCCTCCAGCAGCATCGCCTCCGGCATGTTGTAGCTAAGCTCCGCACCCTCCAGCTGATTCAGGATAAAGAGACGTTTCTGGGCAAAAGATTGCGGGTACACCTCCCGGTCTTCTGCCACCGGAATCGAAACAAATTGCTGTTGATCCAGACGGGCAATGGCCGCCGCCATACTCTCGATCGTGGAATGGCGGAACACGTCACGCAGAGGTAAATCCACGTTTAACGTTTTATGAATCTTGCTGACCAGCGTCGTTGCCCGCAGGGAATGCCCGCCGATGTCGAAGAAGTTGTCGTACACCCCGATCTGCTTCACATGCCCCAGCACATCCTGCCAGATCGCAGCCAGCTTCGCTTCCAGCTTATTGCGCGGTGCAACGTACTCTGTTCCACTTCCTGCTTCTCCTTCCGGTGCTGGCAGTGCCTTTCGATCTACCTTTCCGTTCGGTGTCAAAGGCAAATGCTCAAGCTCCACGAAGTAGGACGGGATCATGTAACCGGGCAGCTCCTGTGCTAGCGCACTGCGCAGATCATTCACTGCCAATTCCGTTTCGGCATCCGGCGTGTAATATGCGCACAGCGTCTTCTGCCCGTTAGCATCACTTCGAACCAGCACCACTGCTTCACGCACACCTGCCACCTGCAGCAGCTTCGCTTCGACTTCCCCCGTTTCGATCCGGTAGCCCCGGATTTTCGCCTGGTTGTCGATTCGACCGATGAAGTCTACATTGCCGTCCTCCATCCACCGCGCTAAATCTCCTGTGCGATATAGCCGTTCCCCGGCGACGAATGGACTGTCCACAAACTTCTCTGCCGTCAGCTCCACACGGTTCAAGTAACCACGTGCCACACCGGCGCCGCCAATCACCAGCTCGCCCAGCACGCCAACAGGTACCGGATTCAGATGGGCATCCACGATGTAAAATCTCGCATTCAGCCACGCTTTGCCAATCGGCACATGGCCCGTCTGCGGCAGCTGGGTCAGCGGCTCGTCATAGAAGCTGGAGTCAATCGCCGCTTCGGTCACGCCGTAGGCGTTAATAATGCGGAACGATGAGCCGAACCGCTCCTGCAAGGTGCGATAATCTGCAACGCTGCAGCTATCCGAGCTTGTGATCAGCAGCTCCATCGAGCGGATATCCAGCTTCTGCTCGTACACATACTGCATGAACGGCACAATCAATGCTGGTGTCGATTCGAAAATAGTCACCTGCTCCCGCTCCATCCAGTGGTGCAGACGGGATGGATCAATCCGGTCGTCCTTAGGCACAATTACCATCGTGCCGCCGTTGTACAGCGTGCGTGCAATATCACCCACAAACACGTCAAATGAGAAGCTTGCGAGCTGCATCAACCGCACCGGGAACTGATCCAATCGGTATTCCCGTCGATAGCCTGCCGCTGTATTGACCAGGCTCCGATGCTCGATCATCACACCCTTCGGCTTGCCGGTGGTTCCCGACGTGTAGATCACATACGCCAAGTCCTCTGGACGAGCTTCATGGAAGCTGTCCATGCCAGAGACCAGGCTGGAGTCTTGGTCAAAGCCCAACATCGGCGCATTCGTTTGCTGCTCGCTGTACGCCGCTTCATCATCGAGGTACAGCACTGTCGCCAGTGCCAGCTGCTCTTCGCTGATCCAGGCTTCGGCACGCTCGCGCAGCAGTGTTTGCGTCAGCAGCACCTTCGCCCCGCTGTCCTCCAGCATGAAGCGTATGCGATCTGCCGGATAATCCGGGTCCAGTGGAACATATGCCCCGCCTGCTTTCCAGACAGCCAGCACCGCTATTAGCAGATCCACCGAGCGCTCGGCAAGAATGCCAACGATCGACTCCCGGCCGATGCCGCTGGTGCGCAGTGTCGCCGCAAGACGGTTCGCCCGCACATTCAGCTCCGCATACGTCAGGCGGTCATTCTCATACACAACAGCTTCTGCCTCCGGCGTGCGTTCCGCCTGTATCTCGAACAGCCTGTGGAATGCTGCCACAGGAGCTGCTTCCGCCTGCGCCGGGTTAAATGCGCTGATCACCTCTTCTTTTTCCGCTTCCGTCAGCAGGTTCAGCTCAGCAATTTTCTCACCGGGATGACTTACAATCGCTTTGAGCAATTGCCCAAAATGACTCGCCAGCCGCCGGATCGTACTTTCTTTATAAAGAGCTGTTGCATATTCAAAGCTGCACTCCAGGCCGCCATCTTCTTCCGCCACATCTATACTCAGGTCAAATTTTGCCATGCCGTATTCGCTAGGGTACGGGGACCATTTCAGCCCCTCCAGATCCAATGCTGTCTCCTCCAGATTCTGCAGGGAGAACATCGTGTCAAATAGCGGATTTCGGCTCAAATCCCGGCTAACCTGTACCTGATCAACAAGCTCTTCAAACGGATAATTCTGATGCTCATAGGCGCCTAAGGTTGTTTCCTTCACTTCTTCCAGATACGACAGGAACGTTTTCTCCGAAGAAAGGTTATTACGAAGCGCCAGCGTATTAACAAACATTCCGATTAAAGGCTGCGTTTCAACATGTGTTCTGCCCGCAATGGATGTGCCTACAATTAGATCATCCTGACCTGTGTATTTATGCAAAAGCACGGTATATGCGGCAAGCAGCACCATATACAGCGTTGTTCCTGTTTGATTCGCCAACTGCTTCAGTCCTTCATTCGTTGCTCCATCTACGAAGAACGTCAGCGTCTGTCCCTCAAAACTCTGCACGGCAGGACGTGAATAATCCGTAGGCATCTCCAGAACCGGAAGTTCACCCCGGTAACGGTCCAGCCAGTACGTTTCCTCGCGTTTCAACTGTGACTTCTGCTCATCCGACTGCTGCCACACCGCATAATCCTTGTATTGAATACGCAACGGTTCTAATAACTCCCCGCCGTATAGACGAACAAGTTCATTGACGAACACATCCATCGAAACCCCATCAGACACGATATGGTGCATGTCGAACATCAGCAAGTAACGTTCGGCTGCAAGCTCCACGAGCTCTGCACGCAAGAGCGGAGGCTTTGCCAAGTCGAAAGGCCGAATAAACGCTGCTATAATCTCAGACTCTTCTCCTTCGTTTGCATGACGGCACTCGATTGCAAAATCAACGTCTTCGTATATGCGCTGCATAGCCTCGCCTTGTACAATCTCAAAGCCCGTCCGCAGCGTTTCATGCCTTGAGATCAGTCCCCGGAAAGCATTTTCCAGTAAACTATGGTCAATCGTTCCTTCCAGCAGCAGCACACCCGGCATGTTATAGCTCTGATCGGCTCCTTCCAGCTGATTCAGAATAAACAGTCGCTTCTGCGCTGAAGAAAGCGGATAATGCTGCCTCTCACCTGCCAGCGGAATCGACGAGAAGGATTGCTTCCCGATCCGGGAGACAGCAATAGCCATATCTTCAATCGTAGAGTAGCGGAACACATCGCGCAGAGGCAGCTCAACATTCAATTCCTGATGCACCTTGCTCACCAGTGTCGTCGCCCTCAGAGAATGACCGCCCAGGTCAAAGAAGTTGTCATGAACGCCGATGTACTGCAATCCCAGCACACTTTTCCAAATCCCGACCAGAATTTCCTCCATTGCATTCCGAGGCAGCGTGCGCTCTTCACCCGGCTGTAAACTTTCCTCAGGTGCAGGAAGCGATTGCCGGTCAACCTTGCCGTTTGTCGTCAATGGGAGCCGATCTAACTGAATCAGGTATGTCGGGATCATATATGCTGGCAGTTCCTGAGAGAGCACACTCTTCAGCTCGGCTGCCGAAAGCTCAAGGTCTGCTTCATAATAAGCGCAAAGCTGCTTCTCACCAGAGGTATTTTCATGAGCGAATACTGTTGTTTTCCGAATTCCTTCCACTTTCTGCAGCTGAGCTTCTATCTCCCCCAGCTCAATGCGGAAGCCGCGAATTTTCACCTGGTCGTCCGTTCGTCCCACGTATTCAATCGTTCCGTCCGGCAGCCATTTCGCCAAGTCCCCTGTCCGGTACATGCGCTCTCCCGGCACAAATGGATTGTCGACAAATTTCTCCGCCGTCAGCTCCGGCCGGTTGTTGTAACCCTGCACCAGGCCTTCTCCTCCGACGCATAACTCCCCGGCCACACCGATCGGCAAAAGATGATTTTGGCTGTCGACGATATACACCGTCGTATTACTTATCGGCCGTCCGATAGGTACGGTAACCGCCGACTCGTCCACGAAGTCAACCGGAAAATACGTGGTATACACCGTGCTTTCCGATGGGCCGTACAGATGATTGAGCCTGCCCGGTCCGAGATGTGCAAGCGCTCTGCGCACATGACCAACCGACACGCGCTCCCCACCGAATAAAATCGCCCGGACATTCAGCAGGCAATCGACATTCACATCTACAAGCACGTTGAAAAAAGCCGTCGTGATCAGCATGACCGAGATGCTTTCACGTTTGATGAGATCCGCCAGCTGGCCGATTTCCAGCAACGTCTCCCGGGGGACCAGCACCAGCCTTGCCCCATTTGTCAAAGCGCCAAAAATATCGAAAATCGCTCCGTCGAATGAATAACTCGAAAGCTGGAGGACATGATCCCGCTCGGTAATGTCGATATAATTCGTATTTCTCACGATCCGCACGATGTTACGGTGCGAAACAAGGTTGCCTTTGGGCTTGCCGGTCGTGCCTGACGTATAGATGATACAAGCCAGGTCTGTCGCTTCAGTACCCGGACTTAAATCAGTACCGTCGTGGTGATAGAAGGAGGCGTCATCCACTAAAATCACCGAATGTAAGCCAGCACATGAATTCGCCAGCCGTTCACGCAGGTGGGTTTGTGTCAGCATGACCTGCGCCCCCGAATCTTCAATCAGGAAACGGATACGCTCTTCGGGATACTCAGGGTCAATCGGTACATAAGCCGCTCCAGCTTTGTGTATAGCCAGCATGCCAACCACCATTTCAATGGAACGTTCAGCCATAATGGCAACCAACTGACCTTTGCATATTCCATAGCCACGCAAAGTTCGTGCAAGGCTATTGACACGTTCGTTCAGTGCCCGGTAGCTCAGTTGCTGCTCATCCAAGGAAATGGCAGCTGCATTCGGAATTCGCCACGCCTGTTCTTCAAACAATTCAATAAGCGTCTTCCCGCGCGGAAATTCCGTAGTCGTATCGTTAAAACGTTCGAGAAGGTCCAGCTTTTCAACTTCGGTTACAAGTTCCAGCTCACCCACGGTGATTTCCGGGTTATTCGTCACCTGTTCCAGCAGATGCACAAAATGCCGTTTGAGCCGCTCAACGCTATCTTTATCAAACACTTCGGCATTAAAATCAAACCGAATTTCGATATCATCTCCCGGTACCACCGTCACGTTGAAGTTATAGTTGGTCTGCTCCTCCATCTGAACATCAGTAATCGTCAAATCGCCATGCTGCTGGTCACCCGCCTGCTCCATCTGCTCATCCACCGGGTAGTTCTCAAAAGCGAAGATATGATTGATCAGGTTCTGCTTTGGCATGCTGAGAGCTTGAATCTCATACAGCGGATAATAAGCATACTGTCCGAGCTCCAGCGACCGTTCCTGGAGCTTCGCCATCAGGTCGGCGAACACGGTATCCGCTGTGCTCGTGACGCGAACCGGGACCGTATTGATGAACAGCCCGATCATGGACTCAATACCCGGAATTTCCGCCGGCCTTCCGGCCACAACGCTGCCGAACACAGCATCGTTTGTTCCGTTATATTTTTGCAGCATCACACCCCAAACAGCTTGCAGCAGCGTATTGACCGTAACCAGACGCTCTTTTGCCACCCTGTCCATCCGTTCGCTCAATGCCTTGCCAAGCTCGGCGATGACGTGATCTGCCGTAAACCGGTCGTCCGGTGCCACTTCCCTTTGCCCCGGGAGTACCGTTTGCCCTTCATATCCTTCGAGAAATGCCGTCCAGTAGCTGGCTGCCGCCTGAGCGTCCTGCTTTTCCAACCATTCAATATAAGCACCATAATCCGAACCTTTGTCTCCAACTGGTTGCTTGCCGGAGGTCAAGGACGAGTATATCTCAAATAGCTCCTGTGTCAGTTGAGCCAGGCACCATCCATCCATCAAAATATGCTGGAAACTCCACAGCACATGGTAGCTTTGCTCATCGGTGCGCATAATCGTGAATCGTACGAGTGCGTCATGTTCCAGATCAAAGCCGCGAAGCTTGTCTTCCTCGGCCTTTTTATCCAAGTACGCCTGCTTTTCGTCCTCCTCCAGATGAAGCAGCTCCTCATATTCAAAGCCGGCTGGCTTATCCCGATATATGATTTGCAGCGGCTCACCCGCGGGTCCTTTCACATAATTTGCACGCAGCACCAGATGTCGTTTCGCAAGCTCCTTCCAGCTCTTCTCGAAAAGCTGTACGTCGAGCGCCCCCCGCATCGTAAACCGAGTCTGCTCAAAATAAGCTGCCGTTTGCCGGTCAAGTGCGCTGTGGAACCACATCCCCTTCTGCATAGGTGTAAGTGAGTAAATATTTTCGATCTCCCCCAGATGGCCCGAAAGATGTGCAATGCGCTCCAATTCGGCAATCGTCAAACCTTTATATTGCACGTCACTTGGTGTCAATTCCGTATTATCCTTGCTTGCACAGTGGGCGATAAGCTCTTGTAAACTTTGCTGAAGTCGCAAGGCGAAAGCTTCCATCGTTTCCTTACGATACTGCTTCCGGCTATAACTGAGATCAAGTGACAAAGCACCGTCCAGCACCATACCGTTAATATCCAGCACAAAGCTGCGGGCCTGTCGGTTGCTTACCGGGCTGCCACTGGAATAGGAAGATATACCAATTTCATCTTGGCTGAATTCATCTTCGAATTGACCAAGGTAGTTAAAATTAATTTCCGGCTCCGCACCCCAAACGAAACCATCCTCGGAATTAGATAGATAACGGCATACCCCGTACCCCAGCCCCTTGTTCGGAACACCGCGCAAGCTTTCCTTAACCTGTTTAATCTGCTGAGCCAAATCCCCGCAAATTTCTGGCTCCAGGACAACAGGAAACTTGGTCGTAAACCAGCCAACTGTACGCGTAATATCGATATCTGTTCCGATCGATTCACGTCCGTGCCCTTCAAGATTAATTCGCACCCTTTCGTGTCCAGTCCATTTGCGTATGGCTATACCAAGCGCCGTAACCAAAACATCGTTCATTTCGGTATTGTAGGCCCGGTGTACCCGTTTCAGCAGAAGTTCTGTTTCTTCGCAAGTCAAACAGATGAACAGGGATTCGCTATCCTGCTGCGTTGTAACTTCCGCTTCCATATCCTTAGGTATGTGGGGAACTTCGATGTTCTCCACCGCCTGCCAATAGTCGCGTTCCTTCTTCATCTCAGAACTTTGCGCATAAGCGGTCAGCTGCTCGGACCAGGTGTAGTACGCATCCGTCTTTGCTGGAAAACGAATCTCCTCTCCTTTTCCAGCTTGTTCATACCCCAGAGCGAAATCTTCCATTAAGATACGCCAGGACACACCGTCCACCACCGCATGATGAACCGCAAGCAGCAGATGATCGCCATCAGCACATCGGAACAATCCCGCTTTTACCAGAGGACCGCTCTCCAGATGAATGCCTGCCTGGATATGCGTTGCCTTCGTTTCCACAGCTTGCATCGGATTCTCTGCTTCCATGAAGTTGAACATGTCCAGCGTGAACAGACTGCCTTCCTGAATTGCACGAGTCCGCGCGCTGAATCCTTGTTCCGTTTGGCGGAATACCAATCGCAAGGCATCATGATGCTCGGTCAGCTTCTGCAGCACCTGACGCACTGCCTCTTCATCAAAGCCTTCCTTGCGGTAAAGCATTACCGATTGGTTAAAATGATGCGGGTCGGCAAACACGCTCTCGAAAAACCACCGCTGAATCGGAACCAGTGACATATCACCTGTGATTTCACCTTGATGGATCGTACGTCCGGTCGGTTTCACATGCAGACTAAGCTGTGCAATGGTCGGATATTTGAACAAATCCCTGATTTCCAGCTTGTATCCCGCCTGATGAAGCCGCGAAGATACTTGAATGGACTTGATCGAATCTCCGCCCAGTTCGAAGAAATGATCCGTTACTCCCACGCGATCGGCGTTTAATACCGCCTTCCACACATCAGCAAGTGTCTGCTCCGCTTCATTGCGGGGTGCCACGTAGGCATTGCCTGTCAACGCAATTCCTTCCGGGGCTGGTAATGCCTTGCGGTCGATTTTGCCGTTCGGCGTAAGTGGCATACGCGGAAGCTGAACAACATGTGCTGGAATCATATAATTCGGCAATGTTTGCGCCAGCGCACTTCTCAGCTCACCGAGCGCCAGCGGATGGCTTGCGACCAAGTAGGCACACAGCTCTTGCCCGCTTTTTCCTTCCCGTGCAAGTACAATTGTCTCCTGCACAGCTTCTATATTCAGAAGCTGCTCTTCAATCTCACCGATCTCGATTCGAAACCCGCGAATTTTTACCTGATGGTCAATTCGGCCCAGATACTCTATGTTTCCGTCCGGCAGCCAGCGGGCAAGGTCGCCTGTTCGGTAGAGGCGTTCTCCCGGCGCAAACGGATGCTCGACAAACTTCTCGGCTGTCAGCTCCGGTTGATTCAGATACCCTCTCGCAAGCCCTACGCCCGCCACGCAGAGCTCGCCTTCCACTCCTGGAGGCACAAGCTGAAGGTGAGCATTCAAAATAAAAATCCGGTGATTATCCAGTGGTCGCCCGATTGGAATGAATCTTCGCTCTGACTGATGCTCACTCGCATCCCAAAGTGTCGTAACAATTGAGGCTTCGGTTGGACCGTACGCATTAAAATAACGGACCTTCTCCTTCCATTGCTGCACAAATTCGGCCGATACCGCGGAGCCCCCCGTTACAAGCTTGTTTAAACTCGGAATTCTTTCCGGATTTAAATACGCACTGTAGGTCGGAGGCAAGATCGCAGCCGTAATTGCATGTTCGTTCATATAATTTTCGAACAGGTGGTTGTCAAGAATTGTCTCGGCATTCGGGATGTACAAAGTTGCGCCAAAATAGAGCGCTTTGAACATTTCCCAGCAGGAAGCATCAAACGACAGGCTCGCGAATTGAACGATTCGGTCATCCTGATTGATCCCCAGCCGGTCTGCAAACATCGATTTCAAACTGACCAAACCGCAATGCTCCAGCATAACTCCTTTCGGTTTGCCCGTTGTACCTGATGTATAAATAACATAAGCAAGATCATTCGGACCACTAACCGGCTTCAGATTGGAGCCATCTCCGCTATAGGCCTGCTCTTCATCCAGCGCCAGCACCTTACCTTCGAACGGCACCTGAGACAGCAGTTCTCTTTGAGTCAGCAGCAGCTGAGCATTTGAGTTCTCCAAAATGTAGCGGATGCGTTCCTCCGGGTATTCGGGATCGATCGGCACATAAGCCCCCCCGGCTTTCAGAACCGCTAGAATACCAACAACCATTTCCAGCGATCTTCTGACCATTAAGCCAACGAGCTGATTGTGCTGTACCCCGAGAGATCGCAGCGTGCACGCCAGCCGGTTAGCACGTTCGTTCAGCTCAGCGTAGGTAAGCCGCTTCCCCTCATAAACAACAGCCGTCGCTTCAGGTACACGCTCCACCTGTTCCTCTATGAGTTGATGAATGGTCTGATCATGGGCATACTCTTTGTCTGTATCGTTAAAAACTTGCAGCAATTGAAATTTCTCTTCCTTCGACAGCATATCTGCCCGCATAATCTCCAGATCCAACTCGTGGAGACCCACGGACAACAAGCGATCCAGATGACCAACAACCCGGTTCATAAAATCGGATTCATACAAGTGCTTGTTATATGACAGCGCCAGCTGAATGGTGCCAGCACTCAAGCTGAATTCAAAGAAACAATCCGTAACCACACTGTGCTCGGTTTCATACATATGCAGTTCCTTTAGCGAAACGAGTGTATGAATGACGGGTATCCCGTCAACGTATTGCAGGTCCAGATTCTCCGTCATTTTCAAGAATGGAATATGCTGATGTTTTATCGCTTCCGGCAAGGAATTTCTCAGCTCACCCAGAAGTGTTTTGAAAGTCGCACCAGCCGAAAGTGAGTTCTTCAAAATGACTGTATGATTAACAGGCCGCCGCGTCTCCTCCTTTTTCCGTACAACTGGCATGCCGACCAAAATATCAGAAGTGCCTGTATATTTATGTAGGAGCGATTGAACACCTGCGAGTAAAATCATAAACATGGCTAGTGGAGCACCTTTGCTCATCTGCTGTATACGCTGCGCCGTCTCCTTGGACAGTGAACCGCTGACGGTTGTCATCATGGGCACCAACGAGCTTGGAGCTTTGGTATAGGGCAGACGTGTCAAGGTATCACCGTTACCAACAAATTTATCGTTCCAAAACATCGTTTCTTTTTCAAAAGCCACCTGGATCGTTCCCCTCTCTTGATCGGTAAAAGCAATCCGGCGAAGCATAGCTCCCCGCCTTATCAAACATGTGACAAAAAAAGAACATCGTCCTGCGTGTGATATATGACTTCCCGCTCTTCTGTTTTAATGTACTTTCTACAGATGAGCTAACTTTAGAACCTGCGTAGATTTAATATTTTCTTTGGAAAAAGATGTAGGGGTAGACAAGGGAGGTTGCTCCCATCGTTGTAAGGCCTGCTGTAGGATTTCGGCCAGTTAACATGAAACTCGGCTGTCTCTCCGGATTTGACACCGGAGCAAACGTTGTAGAAGCCTGGAATTACGGGGTATGGATACACGCTATGTATATTTGCATATTCCCCCGCAGCACTGATATGGATCAATACAGATCCCGCTGCGGAGTAGTAAACCTTGTCTGACAAACAAGGATGTTATTTTTACAACGAGAACAAAAAGTGAATGAAAGCATCGGCTCCCAATGGCTCAATGAAGGCACTTCATTTCATATCTGTCGCCGAGGAGCCTACTGGTATCGTCAATTTTAGGTCGTCACCAGCAGATCCTGTGACTCCTGAGAGATCACCTGCTGTATGCTGGACTTGATAATCTCGCAGCCAGCAGCCAGATGCTCCATCGAAACGGTCAGTGGGGGCATGATCTTCAGCACGCAGTCTCCTCTTCCGGCTCTTTCAATGATCAGCCCGTTCTCGAAACAAATCTCTGTCATTCTCTTCGCCCCGGCCTCATCCATAAAGCCCGAAACGTCAATGCCCCAGATTAGTCCCAATCCGCGGACGGTAATAGACGGATGCAAAGACTTGATTCCGTTCTCAAGATAGGTGCGCACGAACTCTTCCTTCTGTTTCACCTGAGCCTCCAAAGCGACTCTATCCCGATATTCAAGTGCAGCCTTGGCAGCTACAAAGGCTAGCTGATTGCCACGAAAGGTACCATTGTGCTCTCCTGGCGTCCAGAGATCCAATTCAGGCTTTAACAGCAAGAGTGACATTGGCAGACCATAGCCGCTGATTGACTTCGACAAGGTAACGAGGTCCGGTTCAATTCCCGCACGCTCGAAGGAGAAAAACTGCCCTGTCCGACCGCAGCCAACCTGGATTTCATCGGTAATAAGCAAAATATCATGTCTGTGGCAAAGCTGCTGTAATCCGATCAGCCACTGCGTATCGACGACGTGTATTCCACCTTCAGCTTGTACCGTTTCAAGCAGGATAGCGGCTGGCTTATCGATCCCGGAGTGTGAATCCGTCAAAACATTGTCGATATAACCGAGTGTATCCATGTCTGCGAAAGAACCGCTCGGGTGTGGCATAAACGTAACTCCGTCCAGTGGAAGCCCGGCCCCTTCCCTCATCGACTTGGAGCTTGTGGCCGACAAACTGCCAAGTGACATGCCATGAAAGCCGCCCATAAAGGCGAATATCCCGGTTCTCTTCTTCACCTTGCGTGCAAGCTTCAAAGCCGCCTCCACCGCATTAGTCCCTGTCGGACCGCAGAATTGAATTTTATAGTCTAGCTTCTTCGGCTCCAGTATTCGCTCCGAGAAGCTCTGGATGAATTCGCGCTTGGCCATTGTATACATATCCAGACCATGCATTATCCGGTCGGAGGTCAGGTAATCAAGAATCCGGTCCTTGATATAATCGTTGTTATGACCATAATTCAGCGCTCCTGCTCCTGCAAAAAAATCAATATATGCTCTGCCATCCTCAGAATATATCAGGTCCTCCTTGGCCCGGTCGAATACCACCGGAAAGCTTCTGCAGTAAGATCGTACGTTGGATTCCAGTTTTTCAAAAATGCTCATGCGCTTCATCCTCCATCGGAATTGAAATAAGGTTGCCTTGATCCTGCGTGAACCTTTTGACGTCATGGAGCAATATATTCTAGATGTAATTTTATAGCATATTTGACAATGTAACCTAGGTAGAATTATAACAAACTTCCAAAGAATGTATAGTAAATTTTTGGTAAAAAAGCGCACATAATTGTAAAATGTTAATATTTTGACTAAAAATAGGATTTGATCGAAAAGCGGCTAAAGTTGCTCTTTTCATCATTCGAAAGATTTCGACGCATGTCGACATTAGGACTGGAAAAGATGGTGACGAATGTAATAAAAGAAAAAAGCCGCAATACGTTATATAACGTATTGCGGCTTTATATTATTAATTGCAACTTCTAAATATAGCTTTAACCCTTCACACTAACTCTTACTCAACTGTTACACTTTTCGCCAGGTTACGTGGTTTATCGACATCGTGACCCAGAGCCAGGGAAGCGTAGTAGGCCAGCAATTGCAAAGCTACAACAGACAGTGCCGGGCTCAAAAGTGGCAGCGTCTTAGGAATCGCAAACGCTTGGTCAACGGATTTCAACAATGGAGCTACATGCTCTTCATAAGTGATTGCCAATACGTCTGCACCGCGGGCTTTCACTTCTTTGATGTTGCTTACCGTTTTCTCCAATACGTTCTCCTGAGTTGCCAAGGCAATTACAGGAATGCCTTCCTCGATCAATGCGAGTGTACCATGTTTCAACTCACCTGCAGCATATGCTTCAGAGTGAATGTAAGAGATTTCTTTCAGCTTCAACGAGCCCTCCTGAGCTACCGCATAATCCAGACCGCGGCCGATGAAGAAGAGATGTTGATGCTTGGAGATTTGCTCTGCATATCCTTTGATCGCATCCGCTTGCTCCAGCATGGATTCCACTTGCTCAGGCAGTGCTTGCATTGCTGCCAGTGTGTGTGCAATCTCATCCGGTGTTTTCGTACCACGCACTTGTGCCAGGTACAAACCAAGCAAGTTAAAAGCAATCAACTGAGACGTATACGCTTTGGTGGAAGCTACAGCAATCTCTGGACCGGCAAGTGTAGCAATGACATCGTTCGCGTCACGTGCAATCGAGCTGCCTACTACGTTGGTAATGGCCAGTACATGAGCACCGTTTGATTGAGCTTCACGAAGTGCTGCCAGTGTATCTGCTGTTTCACCGGATTGGCTCACTACGATTACAAGTGTATCTTTATTTACGATTGGTGAACGGTAACGATACTCGGAAGCAACATCCGTTTCAACCGGAATACGCACCAATTGCTCAATCACAGTACGTCCAACCAGACCTGCATGGTACGCCGTACCACATGCAATAATCTGGATGTTCCGAATATTTTTAATTTGCTCTTCAGTCATTTTGAGCTCAGGAAGCTGAACTTTTTTGCCTTCATTGTCGATGCGACCAAGCATCGTATCCCGATATGCTTTTGGCTGCTCATGAATTTCTTTCAGCATGAAATGCTCGAATCCGCCTTTTTCTGCGGTTACTGCATCCCAATCGACATGAATCATTTCCCGAGAAATAAAATTACCCTCAATCGTCATCAATTCGACAGCATCATGTGTCAACACAGCCATCTCACCGTCATTTAGAATGTACACGTTGCGTGTATGCTCAAGAATGGCCGGAATATCCGACCCGATGAAGTTTTCACCTTCACCAATACCGATAATCAATGGGCTTGCTTGACGCACAGCTACGAGTTTCTCTGGCTCATACTCTGTCAATACACCCAGTGCAAACGCTCCACGCATAAGTGTAATTACTTTTTGCACAGCTTTAACAATATCGCCGTTGTATTCACGTGCAATGAGGTGAGAGATCACTTCAGTGTCCGTTTCCGAAGAAAACGTGTGACCTTCAGCAATTAGCTCATCCTTCAGCTCCAGATAGTTCTCGATAATACCGTTGTGCACGACAGAGAATTTCTGGCTCTCATCCGTATGGGGATGGGAGTTCTCATCCGATGGTTTACCATGTGTAGCCCAGCGAGTGTGTCCAATACCGGCATTACCAACCAGTGGAGCACCATCCAGCTTCGCTTCCAGGTTTGCCAAACGTCCGAGAGCTTTCGTAATTTGCAGACCTTGCGGTGTAAATACAGCGATACCTGCAGAATCATAACCACGATACTCGAGCTTTTTCAATCCTTCGATCAATACCGATTGAGTGTTCTTATTACCAATATATCCAACAATACCGCACATAGTTTAGTTCCTCCGTTTATATGAATACTGTGTCAGGAAGAGAAACAGGCAGACTGGATCTATCGGAAAATGATGGATTGCTAACGTATCATGAATATCATTTTCTATTCAATTATCAATGATCAGAACGGCCTGTTTGCCGTCCCGCTGTTATCATGCCCTATTACGAATGCAATCATGAATGTACATCATTTCCCGTCCGCGCACTGCTGTTACGCTCTTCACGCACATTCATTTGTTTGTATTTTTTTCTTGCACCTACCGGCGCGTTGTGTGGATAGTCACCCATCCATTTTCCGCAATCCGGTTTACGGCCTGGTGCATCACCGGGAGGTCCCCGCCGAACAATCCGAACACCTCCACCTCGTCAGCTTGATTGCCGTCCATGCTGCTGTGTTCCCTCTTCCACATTCGAAGAGAGTCACAATCAACATGCGTCCCGCGCAACTCCAAGCTCTGGCGCTTGTGTAACTGTAACCTTACAATCCTCACTTTCTGTGTCTGAATGACGACTCCACTCATTATATGCACCTGAAGTCCATTTTGCAATGGAGCAAAGTACCTGTAACCATTTCAGCATATTTACCCACGCTCCCGGCGAGATAATCAGACCTATGGTCTTATCTGGCCAGGAGGCAGGTTCAATGAGTTTAACCATTATTATTTGGCAAAATCAAACCTCTGTTTAGATATATGCCAAGAGATCCAATTTGTGAAAAACCGGTCTCAGATCGCATTATAACAGGCTTTTCATCAATCCTAAACCAGCTCTTTTTGCACTACATCAGCAATCTGGGACACAAACTGCTCCAGTTCCTGCTTATCTGGTCCTTCCGCCATAACACGGATCAGGGACTCTGTACCTGAAGCACGGACCAGCACACGCCCATTATCGCCAAGCTGCTGCTCAACCGCAGCAATGGCTTCACCGATTGCCGTATTGCCTTCATATTTGCTCTTGTCTTCAACTCGCACATTAACCAATACCTGCGGGTATTGCGTCATTACAGCTTTCAGTTCACTCAGCTTTTTACCCGAAGCCTTCAAGGTATCTACGAGTTGGATCGCTGTCAGCATGCCATCTCCGGTTGTATTGTAATCCAGGAAAATGACATGACCAGACTGCTCGCCACCCAGATTATATCCACCGCGACGCATTTCCTCCATGACATAACGATCACCTACAGCCGTTTTGGCTGTTTTCAACGCCAGCTTCTCAGTCGCCTTGTAGAAACCGATGTTGCTCATAACCGTGGACACTACAGTGCTATCCTTCAGTTTGCCCGCCCGATTCATTGCATCTCCGCAAATACACAGAATAAAGTCTCCATCTACTTCTGCACCTGTTTCATCAATGGCAATCAAGCGATCCGCATCACCATCAAAAGCAAGACCCAGATCAGCTTTATGCTTCAGCACTTCTTGTTTGAGATGCTCCGGGTGCGTCGAACCGCATTGCTCGTTAATGTTCAGGCCATTTGGCTCGGCACCAATAGCAATGACCTCTGCACCAAGCTCTGCAAACAATTTAGGCGCCAGCTCGTAAGCCGCACCGTTCGCACAGTCAAGTACAACTTTGAGGCCAGAGAACGACTCGGATACCGTTGTTTTCAAGTAGTCCAGATACAGATAACGAGATTGCTCATCCATCGTCACGGTGCCGAGACCGCCGCCAACCGGTCGTGGCAGTTCATCTTTTTCCGCATCCATCAGCTCTTCAATCCGGTTCTCCGTTTCATCCGATAGCTTAAAGCCATCTCCACCGAAAAACTTGATTCCATTGTCCTCTACCGGATTATGAGAAGCCGAGATCATTACACCCGCATCTGCTTTGAGCAGACGAGTAATGTAAGCTACTCCCGGTGTAGACACTACGCCCAGACGAATGACATCTGCACCAATAGATAGCAGACCTGCGACCAGCGCAGACTCAAGCATAAGTCCCGAAATCCGGGTGTCCATCCCGATGACCACCTTCGGTCTTTCCACCCCGCCAGCAAGCACATAGCCTCCACATCTTCCGATGCTGTAAGCCATTTCCGCCGTCAATTCTTTATTGGCAACCCCTCTGACACCGTCTGTACCAAAATATTTACCCATGATCTAACTCCTTCTATTTGCATCTTATACGCACCCGTGCGCATTATAATTTTTTTAATCTTGATAAGAAATACAATTGATTTAAAATTGCGTATTACGGATTCGAGCCCGATTTACTTTCGGTACTGCTGTTATTCGCATTATTATTTACATTTCCACGATTGGCAGCCGCATTTCCCTGCTGGCTTTGATCCTCATGTTCCGTATTCGATTCAGGTTCTTCATCTGCAGGATCCGTATTATTTTGCCCATTTTCTACTTCCGCTGGTGTCGGATCAGGTCCCGTCTGACTGCCCTCATTAGGATTTTGACCCGGAGAAGTGGTTGTATCCTGCGCCTTCTCACTAATCTTGACCGTTGCACTTAGATCATTGGCTGCAGCATCCAACTTCGCAAAGCGTGGCAAATCAGCTTCCAGCTTAATCTCGTGCGTGCCTATACCAAGACCGCTGAGGTCCCCGGTTAATTGAATGTCGTCTCCGCTTAAACCTTCAAGCATGCTTGGTGATCCGGTCAGCGTAATGTTCAGGCCTCCGCTTTTCGGAGAAACCAGCACACCCTCAAGACCATTTTCCACACCACTCAGCTTGATCGGTACATTGGGAAAAACCTTGGTCGTTGACTCGGCCTCATCGTAAGGAGACACCGTCACCTGGATCTGAATCGAACTAGGCTCGATTTTCTCAGAACCCGAAGGCGGCGTCAAGTCCACGTTAACTGTCGAGGTGCCTGACTGAGTAAACTGTGTCAGATCAAGAGTAGCTTGGTCGTAGGACTGTATACCTGCAAGAGCCTGCTCGCTCCCGTAAATCGAGACTTCTTTCACGTTTGGCTCAACCTTGGAGAGGACCAATCCATCTGGCAGCTGTCCTGAATATTTGATCCTTAAGGGAACTTTTGTATAGGGCTGATTAACCGGGACACGCACCTCTACCGTCTGCGGTGTAATGATGGCATTGTCAATGACCTTGCCCTCTGCATCGTATGCCTGGAGCTTCACTTTTTTCTGCACTACATCTTCCTTCGCATCCTTGACGCTAACACTGCCCTGCACCTTCGCTACTGCCTCCAGCTGCCCTTCCGGCAGTACAACCTTCACCGGAGACGAAGGCTCTACAACAGGCGCTCCAACGCTGTATCCAGCGGAAGGGGCTCCTTCGGGTACAATATTCACGTTAAACGCTTTGGTGCCCAGTTTCTCCACATTGACCGTGACCATAGAGGGCTCCATGCTGACCACTTCCACACCTGAAGGCAGGTCTGGAACAAGTGGCAGCGTATTTGAACCGTCTTTGACCTGGCTTAAATCGACCAGCACCTTATAATCATCATTGGTAAAAATAGAGGTCAGCATAGATCGCTGCCCTTTTATCTCAAGCCGCACCTCGTCGGTGCTTAGAGATGTAAGAACATAAGCATTGCTATCCAGCCCGTATGGCTGTACAGGCACGGTTCGCTCCACAATTTTGCTGGAAATGCCCGTTGAGATCGTTGGTGTTGTCGGCACTTCATCCAGATGGATCATAAACCACAACAGCAGGCTTACCGCCAATGCAAGGATTTTGGCGAACGTATTGTTGTTAAACCATTTATCCATGGTTACGTCCCCCCTTCCGCTTCCAGAAGGTTGACCATGCATTCTTTTTGCTCAGATTGGAGGTTGGGCGCAATTCTTCATATAACTTGGCAATGAGCGACTCCTCCTTAATATCACGAACGACTTGGCCGTTCATTGCCAATGATACTTGTCCCGTCTCCTCTGAAACGACCAGACAGATTGCATCGGCCACCTCCGTAATTCCGATTGCTGCACGGTGACGTGTGCCCAGCTCCTTGCTGATAAAAGGATTCTCGGATAGTGGCAAATAACAGGCTGCTGCAGATATCTGTTTCCCTTGTATAATTACGGCTCCATCATGGAGTGGCGTGTTCGGAATAAAAATGTTAATCATCAGCTCCGAGCTGACAAGTGACTCCATCTTGATGCCAGATTCGGTGTAATCGTTCAAACCCGTTTCCCGCTCAAAGACCACAAGGGCACCGATCTTCCGACGTGACAAATAATTAACGGACTTAATGATCTCGCCAATTAACACCGTTAATTCTTCATCACTGGCTGCGGCTGAACGGCCGAATATTTTGCCTCGACCCAATTGCTCCAGACCACGGCGCAGTTCCGGCTGAAAGATGATAAACACGGCAACGACACCAAACGTAAACATTTGGTTCATCAGCCATTTCAGTGTGTACAGGTTAAGCCAGGTACTTAAAGCCCAGATCAGCACAAGGAACAAAATGCCCTTCAGAAGCTGGACCGCACGTGTGCCCCGCACAAGCAAAATCAATTTGTACATAATATAGGTAACGATTAATATATCGATAACGTCCTTGATGGACTCTTTCCACGTTAAGTCAGCAAAGTAATTCATTAGCCAGCCCCCGCTATCCCCATTGATGAGTAAAACCCTGATCTCATATTAACCATTCGGGATTTTACATAATCCCTTCTTCGCATTTATTCAATGCTTATCTATATGTAGTATGTTCTCTTTACTATCTAGGTTATAACGTTACCGTTCAGGTTGCAAGTTACTCCGGTCACAAAGCACATATAAACTACTCTATTTTCCACTTTCTACTATAATAAAAATAAAAAAAGAGCACCCCACGCAATTCGGAGGTACCCTGCTTGGTATATACCCTTGAAGTTATACCCAATTCTAGCGGTATGCCACTTCATTTACCATATTGGTTATTTTGTACCAGAACCAGTCCAGCGCCTGATCAATGCTTTTTACCTGACCGGAAATATGAGCTGTAGACGCTTGAAACAGTTGCCCGTCGATCACCGTCAGATTGCCATTCACATCACCATAGACCTGAGCGGTTCCATTCTCTATCGTTAGATCGCCAGCAACTGACTTCCCTTCTGGAACGATAACCGTGTTGCCTTGAATCACGAGTTGATCCAGACTGTTCCCCTTAACGACCATTTCGTTGTTCTGATTCCAAAAATTGAAGGCGCTAAAGAGCATCACGACCAAAAAGAAGGCTGCCGCCGTCAGCGCGGGATGTCCTTTGACCCATTTGAGCCATACTTGCTGTCTCTTGGGCTGTGGCAGAGCATTCATAATTCGATTGGTCAGCTCATCCGAGGCAGACGGTGAATAATGTTTCATGGCAAAGAGCAGCATTTCCGTCTGTTCCAACTCTTTAAAGCGCATGCGACAATCCGGACAGATCAACAAATGGCTTTTCAATTCAGCCTTCTGTTCCGTGGACAACGACTCATCCAAACATTCATGCATTAAAGAGACGGCCGAGTTGCAATCCATATGAGAGCCAATCCTTTCCTTAGACACTTAGTCCATGCACCTGTAAAAAGGAAGCATAAGACTTGCATACATTACATACGTATCCGTTTCAGATATGTTTCAAATAATTTCGCCCAAAACAACAGGCAAATTTCAGCTATAGCTTATATTCCAATTTTTTGCGTAGGAAATCACGGCCACGGTGTACTCGTGTCTTGATGGTTGTTACGGGCATTCCTGTGACATCACTGATTTCCTGCAAAGACAAGTCCTGTAAATACCTTAAAACCATAACGGACTTATACTTTGCGGGCAAGCTGTCAATCGCCTCCCGAATGAGAGTCTGTGTCTCTGACAGCAGCGCCTCACTCTCCGGTGTACGATCATCACTCGGAAGCATGGCATATCCGTCTGATCCTTCCTGGTCATTCAGTTCAGCATCGAGCGAATACGATGGCTTCTTTCTGCGCAGTCGGTCAATACAAAGATTCGTTGCGATCCGGTAGATCCAGGTCGAAAATTTCTGATTCGGATCATACTTCTCCATATTTCGATACACACGCAAAAAAGTCTCCTGAACAACGTCCTCCGCTTCATGACGATTGCTCAGCATCCGGTATGCCAGATGAAACAGCTTGTCTTTATATAGTTCAACGATTTCTGCAAAGGCTCGCTGGTCACCCTTGAGTACCAGCTTCACAAGCCTGTTCTCTAAATTGTCCACCCTAATTCCCCCAGACATGCTGATGGGTCTTCCGTCTTCTCATACCCGTCCACACTTGTAATTCACCAATCAAATCGTAAATCAACTTTGGTCAAAAATCAAGACTGTATGACAAAAATCCTCCAAAAACAGTAAAAACGGGAACTCCCTCAGGAGTCCCGTCTAACCTTTCATCCCAAGGACAGAGATGAATTTATAATTAATTGCATAAACCATGAATCACATAAATAAATCTATGTTCGAAATATCAACCCGTATTGCGGAGTCCTGCAGCAATACCGTTAATCGTCAGCAGCACTTCTCTAAGCAGCTCTGCGTCATCTTCACCACGTTCACGCATGTCACGCAGCTCGCTCAGCAGTTGTACCTGCATGTAGGAGAGTGGGTCAACATACGGGTTACGCAGGCGAATTGATTCCTGAATTACCGGTACATCATCCAGAATTTCAGCCTCACCCGTAATTTTCAGGATCAGCTCTTTAGTCAGCTTGAATTCCGCTTCGATCTGACCATAGATGCGATCACGTGCCTCCTTATTGGAGGTCATCGCCGAGTATTCTTTGGCAATTACAAGATCTGCTTTGGCAACAGCCATCTGCACCGTATCAATCAATGTACGGAAGAACGGGAAGTTAGCATACATATCCTTCAGGACGTCCAGGTTCTCTGCTTTGTCCTGATAATAGCTTTGCAAACCGGTACCCGCTGCATACCAAGCAGGAAGCAGATAACGGCTTTGTGTCCAGGCAAATACCCATGGAATCGCCCGCAAGTCTTCAAACTTGTCACTGTTTTTCCGTTTGGATGGACGTGAGCCAATGTTAAGCTCACCAACCTCTGGCAGTGGTGTTGATTCCTTGAAGAAGGTGAAGAAGTCCGGGTCACGGAAAATGAGATCCTGGTACTTCGTCAGGGACACTTGCGAAATCTCTTTAATAATGGCATCCCACGCTTGCTCGGAAGCCGATTCTTGCGGCTCCAGTCCGTTCAGAGCAGCTGTAATCAGCGCTGAAGTGGCCTGTTCCAGACTGCGGTAGGCAATTCCCTGCAGGGAATAACGAGAAGAGATTACCTCGCCTTGCTCCGTAATCTTGATGCCGCCGCCAATCGTATGAGGCGGTTGGGCAAGAATACTGCGGTTCAGCGGCATACCGCCGCGTCCAAGTGCTCCGCCACGTCCGTGGAAGAACTTGAGCTTCACGCCATGCTCGTTACCAACAGCCGTAATGGCATTCATCGCTACACGCAGTTCCCAGTTCGCTGTAACAACGCCGCCATCCTTGTTGCTGTCAGAGTAGCCAAGCATGATTTCATGCAGCTCATTACGTCCTTTAACACTCGCCCGATATATAGGCAGGTTAAAAAGTCTTTGCATAATTTCAGATGCCGCATGAAGGTCGTCAATCGTTTCAAACAAAGGAACGGCTTGAAGTGTAGAGATAACCTCGCCATCTGCACCTTTGGAGAACAAGCCTACTTCTTTGGCAAACACCATAACCTCAAGCAGGTCACTAGCCCCTTGTGTCATACTAATCAGGTAACTTGTGATACATCCTGTACCAAACTCGTTCTGAGCACGCTTGATTGTACGGAATACGTCCAGACACTCCTTCGTTCCTTCTGTATACTCGTGGTAAGGAGATGTAAGCGGTCTTGGATCATCCAGCAAACGAGCAAGCAGATCAATTTTACCGTCTTCCGTAAGACGGGCATAATCGTCCACAATATTCATTTTTGCCAAAATCTCGGACATCGCATTTTCATGCTCCTTGCTGTGCTGTCGAACATCAAGCGCTGCTGTATGGAAACCAAACAGCTCTACCTGACGAATCATTTTGCGAACGGTTGTATCCGCTACATAGTCAGCAAAATGGTGACGCAGGCTGCGGTCGATAATTAACAGATCGTCAATCAGGTCCTGAGCAGTTTTATATCGATCCGGCTGACCCACCTTGTTCTCATCGAGAACATTGTTCAGCTTGGCAATCATATACGCCAATTTGATGCGATATGGCTCTTTTTCATTACGCCAGATGTCTACTTTTTTCAAAGTAACACAGCTGCGGTCCTGCTCAATCGACTCCGCCAGTTCATCCGAAATATGAATGATGTTGGTGCTGAAGCTGAGATGGCCCATAAGTTCGATCATAATACGCTGATATTCACGCAGTGCCAGCTTGCGCTGCATGAGCAGCGTCTGCCATGTTACATCTGAAGTTACCGATGGATTTCCATCCCGGTCTCCACCAATCCAGGAACCGAAACGCAAATACGTCGGCACATGCCAGTCATGGTCTGGATAAAATTTGTTCAGGCAGCGTTCCAGCTCCTGATATACATCCGGAAGTACATGGAATAACGTCTCATGAAAGTAATACATCCCGTTCCGTACTTCATCCAGTACAGTCGGTTTGCGATCGCGAAGTTCATCCGTTTGCCAGAGGGTGATAACCTCATTCAGCAATTTCTCACGCAATTGTTCACGTTCACGCAACGTTAGCGTAGGATTATCGAGCAGCATTACATCTTCCGAAATCCGTTTATGGATGTCCAGAATTACCCGGCGCATCGCTTCGGTCGGGTGAGCTGTCATGACGAGTTCCAGCGACAAATCCTCCAGAATCTCTTCTACCTCGGTATGAGACAATCCACGTTCCTTCAGATCCTGTACGGCCTTTTCAATTGAACCTGGCTGTACCGTATCTCCGGCAGAACGCTCATAGTCCCGTTTACGCCGAATCCGATGGTTTTGTTCAGCAATATTAACTAATTGAAAATAAATAGCGAACGCCCGAATAACCTGATGACGATTGTCCGAGTCTAATTCCTGGATCATCGTTTTAAACTCTTCATACAGTTCCGGCAAAAACTCTGCACGCAACGATTTGCTCGTTTCCCGAATTTTCTCGACGATATCGAGAAGCTCCGTGCCGCCTTGATGGACAAGAACTTCTCCGAGTATATTGCCCAGGAACCGCACGTCTCGCCGAAGCAGGTTGTTGGATTGGCTTTTGCTGGCGGTTACCATAGTTTCAGTCATGCTTATCCTCCCATCTGATCGTTCCATTCGTACACGTAAATTTGACACCTTCATAACATCATACAATAAATTGGTACGAAAATCTTTATTTTTCTACTAGAAAAAATGGGGAATATCCCCGAATTACAGCACAAAAACACGCTTTTTTATTCATTTTCTTATTCTGCTTCAATGAATGAACATCTGCTGTTGCATGATACCTTTTTCACGTACTTTGAATAACTTCAACACCTCATACCTATTCTAAAAAATTAATAATTATACAGTTTACTTTGATAGGTCTGAACATGCGTAAGTGAAGAGGAATTTCCTTGTTTACCATTCATTAATCACAGAGTGTTCCAAAGAAACATGACCGGCAAAGCAAGCTTTTGTATACTTTACCACAGTGACGTAATAAATTAAAGATGTAATTTCGTTTTTTCTGACACTTACCGTCTGCTTTTGCAGCTTTTCTTATGTATTTTGTCGATTCATTTTATCTCCGAAGCCATATGTTAACACCTCGCCCGCTACATAATGCTCCTGTGGATTTGGGCAGATTATAAGATAGCTCGTACAAAACAAAGGAGGAGTTACAACATGAAAAAAAGCACAACCATTATCGCTTCCCTGCTTGTTGTTGCCGCTATGGCGGGTCCTGCGGGAGCTGAAGGTCATATGACCAAAGGCGTAGATACGAACGGAACACGTGTCCAGTCTTATCAGAACCACAATTACATGGACCGTACAAACAGCAACTTGAACATGAACATGGATGGAAACTATCGTACAAATAGTGATTATCGCAACAATGGAGATTACCGCACAAATAGCCTGCGTACCAATGCAGCTACAACAACAGACCGTGACAGAGGCATGAATTGGGGATGGCTTGGTTTGCTCGGTCTCTTTGGACTTGCCGGCATGCGTAAGCGTGCAACAGACCATCACGAGCGTTAATTCCTTGATTTTTTCGTTGTAAAAAGAAAACCTCCGCTTCTGGCCAAGTCATTCCCGGCCATAGCGCAAAGCACCCCTGAAAAGAGCCAAGACCACTTGTATTCCTCATTACGGTGGTCTTGGCTCTTTTAATACATACGAGACGATCTGTGCCTCAGATCGCCTCCCAGCCCCGGATTTCATGTTCAGTTTTCATTACAGCTTATACAACAAAAAAAGACTCTGCACCATTTCAGGCAAAGTCTTTAACATTTAAGCGGGTGATGGGAATCGAACCCACGCTATTAGCTTGGAAGGCTAAAGTTCTACCATTGAACTACACCCGCAAATAACAAAAATCGGGATGACACGATTTGAACATGCGACCCCCTGGTCCCAAACCAGGTGCTCTACCAAGCTGAGCTACATCCCGATATGAAAGGAAATAATGGCGCGCCCTGAGAGATTCGAACTCCCGGCCTTTTGATTCGTAGTCAAACGCTCTATCCAGCTGAGCTAAGGGCGCAAAATTTGGAGCGGAAGACGG
>NZ_BMFU01000016.1:0-34015 GCF_014639235.1 Paenibacillus silvae
GCGAAGAAAACAAGTATTCGGTATTAGCTACCGTTTCCGGTAGTTGTCCCAAGCTTGAGGGCAGGTTGCCTACGTGTTACTCACCCGTCCGCCGCTAAGTATCAAGGAAGCAAGCTTCCTATCCACTCCGCTCGACTTGCATGTATTAGGCATGCCGCCAGCGTTCGTCCTGAGCCAGGATCAAACTCTCCAATAAAGTATTGAAAAGAGCGATAAGCTCATTTTGAATCTGACGAGATTATAAATCTCATTGTTGTTCCAGTTTTCATACAGCCAGATGGCTTGCACCAAAAACCTTCACGTTCATTCTGCAAGCAGAATGATTACTCACTCGTTGTTCAGTTTTCAAAGATCAAACTTTTCTCCGTTACCGAAACTAGTTCGTTTCAGCAACTTTTATATCTTATCATATCCGAACCAACTTTGCAAGCTCTTTTTTTCAAGCTTCTTTGGAAGCTCTTTTGTAAGCTGCTTGCCGCACCGTGTAAACCGTGTTTTCTTGGCCGGAATTAGAATATACCATGTACAGATTTAGAATACAAGTCCTTTTTTTGAAATATTAAAAGCGATCTAAATGAAAAGAACCAATGTAATACGTTAGACTATTAACAGCATCACAACAACGTGATGGGTCATCTTGAAACTTATATCGCACAAAAGGTTGTTTTCAAACTGTGTGTCTTTATTGATTAACTGTTACTGAAGTTATCTCTTGAATATCTGTTGCGCTGCTTGCTCGGCAAGCTTAGCCCCTTCTATTTTCTCAACGTATATTCCCATATATAGATGAAACGATGTATCTGGATTGTAGCTCTTTGTTTTTTTCGCACAGGAACACTTTATAATAGAAGAAATAAAAAAGCGGAACCTCGATATCGTATCGAAGCTCCGCTTGCATTATTAATGCGATCAGTCAATCCAGTCGATCTAAGTTATGCCTCCACTTACTCTCCGCCAATAAATACGTAACGGCAAACGACGATAATAGCCAGTACCCACATTAGCCAGTGTATTTTTACTTTGCGCTCTGTAACGAGGTTGCTGAACACGGCCAGAATGACGTAGGATACGATACCTGCGGAAATCCCGTTTGCAATCCCGCCTGTAAATGGCATCAGTACAATTGTAAGAAATGCAGGGAAAGCTTGAAGAAAGTCATCCCACTCAATGCTGCGAACCTGACTCATCATAAGCACACCCACAATGATCAATGCCGGTGCTGTTGCAGCAGAGGGAACAACCAATGCGAGCGGTGCAATAAACAAAGCCAGAATGAACAGCAGACCTGTTGTTACCGAGGTCAAGCCTGTACGTCCGCCAGCTTCTACACCAGAAGCACTTTCAACATAAGCTGTAATCGTACTTGTACCCAGTGCCGCACCTGCGCTGACGCCGACTGCATCGACGAGCATGGCTTTACCAATTGTTTTCTCACCTTTGGCTTTATCCTTCATGATGCCCATACGTGTCGCCGTACCAACCATCGTACCGAACGTATCAAACAACTCAACGAATGTGAAAATGAAAATAATTTCGAACAATCCAAGGCTGATGGCGCCTTTCAGATCAAGCTGTCCAACAGCCAGATCGCTGAAGTTAGGCAGCCAGCTTGCGCTGGACAGGCCACTCAGATTCGTTACCCCCATCGGAATACCGATCAGTGTTGTAGCTACGATCCCGATCAACAAAGCACCTTTTACACGCATAACCATAAGGATCGCGATCAGAAGCAAACCAATCAAAGCCAGTAGTGCGTCATGATGTGTTATAAAGTTGCCGAGGGACAGATTAAAGCTGCTGCCTGGAATCGGCTGGCTCAAATCTGCATCAGGTGCAACATTAACAGTTACTGCCACAAGGTTGGCGAGTTTGAAGCCGATGATAGTAATAAACAGACCGATACCTACGGTTATCGCCATTTTAATGGATTGCGGAACTGCGACGAGCAGCATTTGACGAACTCGGGTTACCGTCAGAATAATGAATACGATACCGGAAAGGAATACAGCACCGAGTGCCGCCTGCCAGCTAATTGCACCATTGGAACTCAGAACCACAGTCATAAAGTATGCATTCAATCCCATACCCGGAGCGAGTGCGATCGGAACGTTTACGAACAACCCCATAATAATAGTCATTAATCCGGCACCAACGGCTGTTGCAAAGAATACTGCATTGTCGGACATACCCGCTCCAGCTGAACCCAGGAACAATGTGTTTACAAAAAGAATGTAAGCCATTGTCATAAAGGTAGTCAGACCCGCAACAATCTCCGTTCTAACATTTGTTCCGTTTTCTTTGAGTTTAAAGAAACGATCCATAATTCACTAACTCCTCCTTAGAGATGTTGAAGCTATATTGAAAAACGACAAATGACCCTGAGAAGTATTTTCCCCAGAGTTCAGCTTGACCAGAAGCAGGCACATTGCCTGTGAACCAAGAACAAAAAAAATTCTAATGTGCGCGGGTGATGTTCCACCGCAGTCATGTAGAATTCATGTGCTTAGCCTGCTCCTCTTCGTAGCCAGATCATTAGGGTGATCTCGTAGAGACTCCCGGGCCATATCCCCAGGATTATACGAATTAGTATGCGCTATTTGTTTGTTTCCCATCACCATTTTAGGAGCGGGCTTCTATTTTGTCAACGATAAAAACGAATGTTATATTCAAAACCTCCAAACAACGTTCGTATTATTTAACAAATCAAACCATTACAGCGATTTACCACCCAATAAATTTAGGAGGTTCGTGATAGGTTCTCGTTAGCGAGAATAGAAGAAAAACTGTATAAATTCACCTAATCACCTGAGAATGTAATATATGAAAAACCTTTCTATTACATTTCTCTGAAAGCGGTGTTATTATATATTATATATAATTTATAATATTTCATTTAAAATGGAGGAATACACATGAATCGTTTATCAGGGAAAGTGGCTATTATTACTGGAGCAGGTAGTGGTATGGGTGCCGAGCAAGCTCGTTTATTTGCCAAAGAAGGTGCAAAAGTAATCGGTGGCGATATGAATACGGAAGGACTTCAAAACGTTATTGCTGAAATTAAAGCTGCTGGTGGTGAGGCGATCGGTGTCAAACTGAATATTTCATCCCCCGAAGATTGGCAGTCCACAGTCAAAACAGCAGTCGAAACGTACGGTAAAGTGAATGTATTAGTAAATACCGCAGGGGTTGCCGGACCATTTATAGCAAAAGCAGCCGAACATGATCCCGATGAATGGGATAAACTTCTGGCGATTAACCTCAAGGGCGCATTCCTGGGCAGTAAGTATTCTATTCCTGAGATGCTCAAAGCTGGTGGGGGTTCTATCGTAACGATCTCTTCAATCGCAGCTGCACTTGGGGGACAAGGTGGCACTGGATACGCCGCTGCCAAAGCTGGTCTGAGTGGTTTAACCAGAAATATTGCTGTAGATTACGGTAAAGATAATGTAAGGGCGAATGTTATTTTACCAGGCCAAATCAAGACGCCAATGTCTGCTGTACTTGAAACGGAAGAAGCTAAGGAAAGCAAACAGTACTACCTTAATAAAACTCCGCTGGGTCATTTCGGTGATCCAAGTGATGTCGCATATGCTGCTTTGTTTCTCGCCTCAGATGAATCCAAATTCATCACAGGTATTGAACTTCCTGTCGATGGCGGCGTAATGGCCAACTAACATCAAATCAAAAAGAGGATATCCCATTTCAACATATGTTGGAATGGAATCTCCTCTTTTTTCGTAGTAAGCAACTGTATGTTGGTAGCATGCACCTTATTAATGACACATATCGTCAGTACCCTATACTAGAGACTTAGGGATTCTCTTGTCAGAACATCAAACGTTTTTTTGGCTAGCTCAAAGTTTGAGTTTAATAAAGCATCCACCATGTCGCCCACGTAACTATTACGTTTTCTGGTTTTTTCAATTTCTCCCCACATAATTTGAGAATATGCGTTGGTAATAAAGGTAATGTCGTAATAAAATTTTATAAAAGCTTTATTATCAGCAACTTCAAATACATAACCACATAGTCGATGCAACTTCACAATATATTCAAGCAGATTTTCTCGTTCTAATTGTTCGTTTGTTTCCTGATAATACTGCTTCAGGTTGTTGCGCTTGTTGTCATCCCATTTCGACATAGAATAATCCACAGCCAAGGCAAACAAATCAATTAAGGCATCGGTGTAATCATGCAACTCTTTCGAGGAGATTGATTTTACTCTTACTCCTTTTCTAGGAAGCTTCTCTAACACACCAGTATTGAGCAAAATGTAGAACGCTTCTCGAACAGGAATATTACTCACATTCAATTCTTTGGCGATATTGGATTCAATTAGTCGAGTTCCTTGAGGCAGCTCTCTAGTAAATATTTTTTTAAAAATAAAATTAGCGATCTGATCAGGCAACGAATCCTTGTTACCTTTAATCATTGAAGAAAAATTGAAATTTTCCATCGTCTATTTTGCTATCCCTTCCACATATAACAATGAATTCAAAAGCTTATTCTTTGCTTAATACTATAGGTAGAAAATTGGATCACGTCAAATTTCATCCAACACATTGGTGTGCACATGATCTATGGTCAGTCGTTTTTATGCGTATATAAAAAACACTGCCAGCTTTATGCAAACAATGTTTCCAGATTTAACTGTAATATGAACTTCGGATTATAGGCTGGATCTGTACCTTTAAAGTAGCTTTATATTTGAACGTATGCCTCATTATTTTCAATCAACCGTCCTCCGGATCTACATCTCGGTTGCTACACGTCCTGTAGTTGTGCCTTCTGGTCGCTGGTTCGCACAGTGCTTGTAGTTGGTTCCGGAACTATAGGTTTGGTCGGAAGCTGAATCAGATGCAATAAAAAACTCTCTTTTATCTGCAAAACAACGCAGATAAAGAGAGTTTTTTACTATCTAACTTTAAATTGATTAATGACAATAAAACTTTAACTCCCTACTCCCACTCGATCGTTGCAGGTGGTATGGAGGTTACGTCATAGACAATACGGTTTACGTTGTCTACTTCGTTAACGATACGTACAGAGATTTTCTCCAATACGTCCCAAGGGATACGTGCCCAGTCGGCAGTCATACCATCGATGGAAGTCACGGCGCGAATACCTACAGTGTAGGAGTAGGTGCGTATTATAGAGTTAATTACTATTCATTTTCCACGTTGTTCGGTATTTCAATTGTAGCGGGTGAAATGACCAATTTCAATAGCTATTTAGATGAAAATCCTCGTCATATGACGAGGCAGATGCGGCTGTATACTTACAAAATGTTCTTCATGTCAAAGAGGTTCACCAGAACGAAAATAAATCTTTTTTTACAGTCTTGGTGATGTTAAATTCATTTATTCGCTTACTTTTCTCATAAGCATTTTCAATATATTTTTCGGGTTCGGACAAAAAATCCTTTTCGTTGATTAAAGCTATATACGATCCTTCTAAACTATTTACAGTCTCACATTGTGGACATGTAAATTCCGGGTCTTTGCGGTTAAATCTATTGTTGTTGATTATTTCGTACATCAAATCTTTATCTAGGTACCTATACCGGCAACCATCCGATGTAGTTATATATTTTTCAATCCAATTAGTACTTCCATTGACCTCCTGAATTACACCTACAATTCCATTACTTCCCGAGGTACGGTCTTCTCTAGTAGTATTCTTGAGAGAATATTCAAGTTCCCAATCAATCCATTTACTCAGCTTTATATTCGGGGATATAACAACAATAGTAACAGAAGTATCAAAAATCATTTTTTTTAAATGATTTTTGATTGTATCCGTCTTTCTATCTGTCAAGTCAGGCGAAGCACTGGTTTCCCCTTGATAAAAACGAGCATCATCACCAAGTGCTTTGATAATTCGATCTCTCGTTCCCTTCGCTTCACTGTATTTGTACGAAACAAATGTCTTTCGTGCCATGTATCACACCCCCTGCTATTACTTTTTTCTTTTTTCAAGCATATTCACAATTTCAATTACAGTGTTAATCAATGCTTCGTCAGTCTGATTCACATCGCCCAGCAATTGATATTTATCTTTCAGCTCAGCATCTGGAACATACCGGTCAAAATCATTAAAAACAGTCTCCCATATTTTTTTAGCAGTAAAGTCCGTCGCACCAATGGGAATAGGTATTACGCCGTGATTCACGCTTATTTCAAACTCTTCAATCATGCCATTTGCTTCTATTACAGCACCTGTTGAACCATCGATTTTATTGCCAAACATGAAGACGGAAATCCCAACGTTTTGAATCATGTTATTTCTGTGTTTAGTCCATAATTCCTTTATAGGGATTTGACCAGTAGTATTTTGAGGAAAAGGTCTCGAAATCAGACGTTCTTCTACCCGCTGACTTCTCGTTTTATAGATTTCCTCCAGCGCACCCGAGATTACACAACTGCCGACTCCAAGACCAAAACCAGTTACAATATTGTTCCCGTTTTTGATTACCGCTTTACTGAGGTTGCTCGCGAACTCTAAGCAGCGCTGCTCTCCCCAATTTCCATAGTCAGAGGCACTACCGGAAATAAATAAATTTCTTCTCTTATATTGCTGTTCCACTTCCTTGAGTATGGCCGTTATATCCTCATATTGATTTACCAATAGCACTTTAATGCTATATCTTTTCAGATCATTCACTTTTAACTTCTGCTTTATCTCAGCATATAAAAAGTCCGACTCTTCCTTGAAATCACCTCGTTGCACTTGCTTCATAAAACAATAATGTGTGCGTTGATTCTGACCCAATAGGATTCTTATACGACTCAAAATATATTCCAAGTTGGGATCATCAAAACTAAATCCAATAAACAACATTGTTTTTGAAACGAGGTCTCCTTGAAGAGCCGTTGTAAATAACTGCCGCTTGTTGTTGTAATTTTCATAATCATCTTTAGTTAAAACGGCTTCATGAGGCAATGAAATATCCCCATGCATTTTATAAATCTTGGCATCACTATTCGGTTTTGTTACCGCTAGGTTTTCGGTCGTTATTTTCGAGTCGATTCTTTTTCCTTCAATCTTCAAGGCTTCCTCGATTAGATCATCATAGTTGGTTGTCCAATATGTATCTATAGGCAGCCTTGCTAAAATTTTATGATTTTCGGTGATTTCGGCATCCTTTGTAAATTCGTCAATTAATGCTTGATTTATTTTCCCTCTATTTCCACCGTTCTCATTAACATGGTACTGCGCTACTGCTATAAGGTCACTTTCTTTATCAATATTTAAATTAATTTCTTCAGCGATATCTCGAAGCAGTTCCTTCCAGTTCACAAATCCCGCAGGTTTAGACAATCCTGCGCCCGCAAATACAGCCGCATTAGACTCCTCAATAGCAGTTTTAAAAGTTTTCAGAAACTCCGCTATTTCTTTGCTCACCAGTTTCATCCTCCTCAAATTCAAGATTCAAACCAATTGGCTAAATGAACCCCTCGTGATTCCCCTTGTTTTATAACATACCAGTTGCCATCATATGATTGTTCAATATAGTTGTAGATTCCATAGTATTCTCGCTCGTCCCATGTTCCTTCATTTTTCACAAGCGGAAGAATTGCAATTTTATTTAGACCCTTTACACCATCGGCTAGCCCAAGCTCCCATGGTATCCAAATTGATCGAATACTCCCTGGTGTCGCCAGCAGTACAAATTTATTAGAGCGGTTGATTCTTTGTTTCAGCTTCTGGGCCGTCTCAGACGATGTTTGGCTAGGCATACTATGGTCAAGCCAGTCAACATAAGTTCTTTGGCCGAATTGCGCCAAAAAACCTACTGCCTGTTTTACTTCCTGCTCGTCATCATGACGATGGGACAAGAAAACCGTATTTGAAGTACTGAATTGGTAATTTTCATTAAGAGACTTTTGAATCGACTGAGACATATTGTTCAACTTATTGAATGTTAGGTACGACATAGAAATCCTCCTCTTTTCGACTGTTGGCTATACTTACTCAAATGATATTGTTCATTGGAAAGTCATTACAATTCTATTATCGCTAATCACCTTATCTTTGAAAAGGGCAAAAGTATTACGACATTTGATTCTCTTGGTCCATAAATAGTGCTAAAACTGACTCCATATAGATTAAGGATTAAAATAAAAGTATGTAAAAATACATTCTTTTATGGGGTGCACTTCATGCAAAGACTAAGTGTTAACGAAAGGTCAAACCATCTGTTCAATTTACTGAGCTTTGCCGTGAGTGAACATGATATTGCCCGAATCCTTCGCGCCAACGTATCCCTCATTTTCAAAGAAGTGGTCAACCAGACGAACGAGATTGCCATCCCCTATGTCGGCAAGTTTACCTTTAAGGAGTTTACGGGAAGGAAAATTAATGCGGTACACGGCGAAACGGTGAAGCAGCGGGATTTTGTGAAGACAAAATTCGAGCTTGGTAAATATATCAAACGACTGAATGTGAATCGGGATTTTTTTAACCGCATTGAAATTGATGCTGATTCTTTGAAACCCTGCATCGTGTTCAATACCAAAGCAGTCGCAATTCGTTCCGGCCAAGAGGACTTGATCGGCTGTATAGCACCGTCTACCAGAGTCGAGTTGTTCAATGAGGAGCAACTGTCAACCTTCACTACCGATATGCAACAGCTCTCTTCATCGAATCCTAAAACCTATGACGACATTAAGCCATTCATTCAAACCATACTCACTTTCGAGGAGTGGATTTAAGCAATGAAAACCAAAAACAAATCCGAACAGCAAATCAAACAGGAGCAAGCGTACCAAGCATTTATGCTGCGAGCAGCCGATTTACTGAAGGCATATCATCAGGGAGGATAACCGGAAATGACGAACGAAACAACAGTAAAAATTAAACGCCAACTGCTTACCCTGCATTACAATGTCATGAATGCAACGCAAAGTGGGGACATTTGAGCGTCCCTGCGCTCCATAAACTAATGTCGGACAAACGCCCTCTGAACGCTTTGTACAAAGCGACAAGAGAGTTTAGTGGTATGGGGTTGGCTCGATTGTGTAGTAGACAAGCGGAAAAACAAGATTTTTGCATTAACCTCCCGCGTTTGATCTTCAACCCGTTCAGCGGACTATTTAGCCGTCCAATATTCAGGATGTCCTCCTGCTCAAGCCCCTTAAATATTTTGAAGTGATCTGTGTATCGAAATGCCCCTCAGGCGACTAGGCTGTAGACATCAATTCCATTAACCCCTGTATCGAAGAGCATAATGAGAATCAGCTTGTCCCTGACATTGGAATAAGTCTCTTCTTTCAGGTCATTGATAATCCGCGACACTTTTCGTCGTTGAATGTAACAATAACGGTCTTCTCTTCCTTGAGATTCCTAATACGGCGCTTCGGATTACTTTGCTCGTCGATAAATTCTTCGTTAACAATGTACTGGAAAAATACCTTCAGGGTCGCAAGGTTGTTATTCAATGTTCGGTTGACTTCACGCCCTAAACGTTGCCGCTCCTGAATATACTTTTTGATGTGAAGCTGACTTACATCCTCCACTTCTACAATCCCTAATTCTTTCTCCATTAACCTTTCCCAACGTTATAAGCGGAACATCCACAAATCAACATACTTCTTCACACGACCCAAAATCTCTTGATTGAGCCTGAAATCCTGAAGCAATTCCTTAATTTTAGTCATAAAAAATACTCCCTTCTATTTGCTGAACAACGCAGATAAAAGAGAGTGATTTTTAGCACTCTATAGTTGCACGTCAACTGGAAATCATTATGTAGCTAACACCGAAAATCCTTATGTATCAAGGATTTCCGGCATTTGGCTACATCATTTCAATCCAATTCACTCCCACTCAATAGTTGCAGGTGGTTTGGAAGTTACGTCATAGACGATACGGTTTACGTTGTCTACTTCGTTAACGATCCGTACGGAGATTTTCTCCAGTACATCCCAAGGGATACGTGCCCAGTCGGCCGTCATGCCATCGATGGATGTTACAGCACGAATACCTACTGTGTAGGAATACGTACGTGCGTCACCCATAACACCAACACTCTTCATGTTAGGCAGGGCTGTAAAGTATTGCCAGATTTCGCGGTCAAGACCGGCTTTGGCAATTTCTTCACGCAGGATGTAGTCGGAATCACGCACGATTTTCAGCTTCTCTTCCGTTACTTCGCCAAGCACACGGATCGCAAGACCCGGACCAGGGAAAGGCTGACGGTGTACAATTTCGTCCGGCAAGCCGCATTCCGTACCTACTTTACGCACTTCGTCCTTGAACAGTGTGTTCAAAGGTTCGATTAGCTTGAAGTTCATGTCTTCTGGCAGACCGCCCACGTTGTGGTGGGATTTGATCGTCTGTGCTGTAGCTGTACCACTCTCTACGATGTCTGTATACAGCGTACCTTGCGCCAGGAATTCAAAATCATCGAACTGCTTGGACTCTTCATCAAATACGTAAATAAACTCGTTACCGATAATTTTACGTTTTTGCTCTGGATCATCCACGCCAGCTAGTTTGGACATGAAGCGTTCTTTGGCATCGATTTTGACAACCTTCATATCGAATTTGCCAACAAATGTCTCCATAACACTCTCTGCTTCGCCTTTACGCAGCAGACCATGGTCGATGAACATACATGTCAGCTGATCCCCGATTGCTTTATGCAGCAATGCCGCAACAACGGAGGAATCCACCCCGCCGCTGAGAGCACACAGCACTTTGCCGTCGCCCACTTTTTCACGAATATCTCTAATCGTATCATCAATGAATGTTTCCATCGTCCAGTTGCCTTCGCAACCGCAGATTTCAAACAGGAAGTTACGAATCATATCGTTACCGCGAACAGAGTGACGTACTTCCGGGTGGAACTGAACTGCATACAATTTGCGCTCGTCATTGCTCATTGCAGCGATTGGCGCACTTTCCGTGCCTGCATCCAGTTTGAAGCCCGGAGGCAATGTAACAACGTGGTCACCATGACTCATCCATACGGTATGTTCGCCTTCAATGCCTTTAGCCAGTACAGCACCTTCAGCAAACGCCAGATCAGCTTTACCATATTCACGCTTCTCGGAGCGCTCTACTTTACCGTCAAGCTGTTGAGCCATCAGCTGCATTCCATAACAAATGCCGAAGATTGGCAAGCCCAGGTCATAAACACCCGGATCAACGTGTGGTGCATTTTCAGCATATACGCTGGATGGGCCGCCGGAGAATACAATCCCTTTTGGTGCAAGCTCCGCAATTTTCTCCGCTGGTGTGTTATACGGCAAAAGCTCGCTGTATACGCCAAGATCCCGGATTCTTCTGGCGATTAACTGGTTGTATTGGCCTCCAAAGTCAAGGACAACCACAATTTCATTCTGCTTATTCATTACCGTGCCTCCCTCAATTAATGAAACTAATTATACGCAACGACAAAACCTACCGTCAAGGAAAGACGAAACTCCATTTTTCGGGCAAGGAACGAGCAGATGTGACATAGGACGACAACCCTTGATAATCCCCGAGCCCCGTGTATAAGCTGCAAATATGTTCAATGGACTATGCACATTTGCTCCGACTCTCATGTCCTATGATACCCTCTCACTTTGGTCCCTGACTTTCATCTCGATCTCGATATCGATATTCCCTTTGCACATCCGTCTCGATATCCATTTTACACATCCGTCCTTGCATCCCTCTTATAATCCGATAAAAGCACCGATCTCATCCGTTGGATGCGCAAAATCAAAGTGATACGTACCACCTCCAGGGTGGATGTGAAAACAAATCATGCGAAGGACTTTCGCAAAGTAACCAGGCAAGCTGCTTTTACCTCCAAGGCAGTTGTGCAAATCGCCGCTCACTTCCCTTGTCATGAAGCAACGCATCATGTGCCGGGAGATGCACCAGTTTGACGAACATGCACTGATTGCTATCATGTGCGGGAAATGCACCCGTTTGACGAAATAAACTGAGTGCTTCTTCCCGCAAGCGTTGTAACGAGCTTCAGTTCTAAGCCACATGAAATGGAGGGATATTCCGTGTTTTACCCCCGCGCTTTACCTCTATACTGCGCTCACGTATAACACGCTAACGATCCCAAACAACCTTATTTCTACCTTTTGACGGGGTTTGAAAATCTAACGAATCGTAGAAACGCTATTGGAACGAAAACTCACCATTTTGGGCTAAAAACACGGCATTTCAAGTAAATAAGGTTTCTGGGAATCGTTACGTCTGCAGCATGTCCAAAAAGAGTTAAATAGCGTCACTAGGAATCGTTAACCGTAATAAGGCCCAAACTCTTGAACCTTTCCTGCACAAGCTCTACCCACTCGTTAAAATTCAACATATGTTCCAACTTTCTGTGCCACCCTCCACCTGCAGGCTGTAAAAGTATGAGGCAGGCCCCTTCTCTTTCAGACATGTTAGAACGGTGTAGTTTGGGTTTGGGTTTGGGTTTGGGTTTGGGTTTGGGTTTGGGTTTGGGTTTGGGTTCTGGTTCTGGTTCTGGTTCTGGTTCTGGTTCTGGGTTGGGGTTGGGGTTGGGGTTGGGGCAGCCTGTCTCGGTGAGATGTTGTAAAAGCCGCGGAGGCTGGAGACATTGGAAAGATTCAACTAACAAGCGCATTCCTTGTTTGTCGTTGATCGTATTATGGCGGGAGGTTGAGACTATACGGTATTTCATGCTTATATGTTGAAAAGGGTCCCGCTCACCCTTTGGGCAAGCGGGACCCGTTGCTCTGCCAGCGCTGTTTTGCACGCTGGCAACAGGTTATTATGAGACGCTGGCGCAGGGATTAGCGCTGGCGTCCGGGGATGCGCCGGGTCAGGCGAAGCGCCCGGCGCAGGAAGTCGAGACTGTCCGCGCGCAGCGGACGGTCAGGGCCATACAGCAGCCGCTCCCAGTCGGCTGCAAAGCGCGCGATGTCCGCGCCGTCCGTGCCCGCGGCCACGGCGGGTGACGCTGCGTATTCCCGCAGCGTCATGCCCGGCGGCCGCGGGCCGTACCGGCGCGCAAGCGCGTGCCAGACCGGAGCGGCAGCCTGCAGCAGCCGCTCGCGGTCCGGGAAGCTGCTGCGCGGCCATGCCAGCAGCAGCCTGAGCCGCAGCGCAGGGCGAAGCCGCCTCGCGCTGGCCCATGCAGCGGCGCACAGCATCGCCGCTGCGGCTATTGCCGCGGCAGGCCATGGCGCCGCGGCCAATCCCCGTGCGCGCGCAGCCAGCCACGCGCCCGCACGGTCCATTCCGCTGCCTGCACCCGGCAGCGGGGACCCATCGCCGGGCTGCAGCCCGGCGGAAGCCGTAGCGCTGGCATCACCCGCCTGCGCTGCATCAAACCCCGGCGTAGCCTCAAAAGGCATCCAGCCCACGCCGGGAAAATACACCTCCACCCAGGAATGGGCATCAGCCTGGGTGACAATGACACGCCCGGGGACCTGCGGGTCCGCTTGTCCGGGGGCGTAACCCTTCACCCAGCGTGCCGGAATGCCTTCAGCACGCAGCAGCACAACCATGGCGGTAGAGAAATGGTTACAATATCCCGCCCGGGTTACAAACAGAAAATCATCAACAAAATCCCTGCCTCGCGGCGGCATCCGGGTATCCAGCGAGTAACGGGCATGCGCTTGCAAATAGCTGCGTACAGCTTGTACAGCGTCGTACCGCGTTTCACTCGTACCCATAATCTCGGCAGCCAGGTCCTTAACACGCTGCGGAAGCGTATCCGGCAGCTGCAAATCCTTTCTGCGGATGGAAGCCGGATCGACTAAATTCCCTTTGTTCCCGCCACTACCCTCCTGCACGCCTAGGCCGCCATCCTTCTTATCCGAGCCGGTGCTGCCTGTATCAGCGAGTACAATATCCATCTTCGCGTTCAAACCTGCATGCTGCTGTTCTTCCCCGCCATCGCCCCATTTCTCTGAACCCGCACGTTTTGTCTCATCATTCCTACTTTGCTTCTTATCCAAGCCCATGCTTCTTGTCGCAGCGAGCGTAATATCCACATTCTCGTTCAAACCAGCATACTGACGTTCTACCCAACTCTCGCTCCACTTCTCTGTACCAGCACGTTTGGCCCCATCATAATCAATACTTTCCTCCTGAACCATACTCGCAGTTTGCTGTTCTTTAGCACCATTACCACTTAGGCCAACGTACTTTTCATCCCCACTAACGTAAATCCCGTCCACGCTAGTGCTCTTTGTCCTGTCTGAACCCGCATTTTTCATTCTGTCCATACCCGCGCTCTGCCGAAGCACGTCTGGAGTTACATCCGGCACCATCACATCGACGGTGTAGTGCTGTACACGGGTCTGCCGATCCCCACCACCCGCAAGCCACAAGGTACCTGTATCTTCACTCGACAGCAGTCGTTTCTCATTCTTGCCGTTAAGCGCGTTGCCATCTTGAAAAGACAAGCTTACCGGCAGACCTCCCGCAAACAGCGGATTAGGTGCTCGCCATTCCCTCTCCATCGTGATGATCTGACGAACCCTCTTCCAGTGCGGGTGCTCCTCCCATCCATCCGATCGCAGCATTCCCGAGGAGTCTGCATAATGGAATCGCTGCTCCACATCACTCCATGCACTTCCGTTGTAATACGAGCGGGTTTCCCCGCGCCAATACGTAGATACAGGGGTGCTTGCGGTAAACACCGGCTCATTCCCCTGTACCAGCGGAGCCCCCATTGGTGCATCGACCGTGCTGTAGCCCGTCATACTCAAGGAGGCAGGGATACTTCCCGAAGGTGTATATCCTGCCCATTTAGCCAAACGTTCGACCGTGTCCATGACAGAAATATGCCTCGCAGGCGACACAACATTCATACGTGCCGGAAGCATGGATATGAGGACCAGACAGGCAGTAGCTCCTAATGACACAGCAATCCAAGCCATACGTACCCTTCTTCGCATTGGACGGGAATTGTTCTTTTCACTTCTCGCCATCTTCCGATGTGTTCGATGAACAGCCCCATGTATATCCTGCGATTCCCTTACTGCTGCATCTCGCACCGCCGCTTCATGACCTGTCCCTTCAGAAAGCCGCAGCAGATACAGCAGACCTTGAATGGACAAGAGCCAGCATACAGAGCGCAACACCGAGCCATATGCCTCATATCCGACCAGACTTTCCAGTAGAATCAGATAAACTAATGTGCCTGTACCAAACAACGAAATGCTGCGGCGCAGCAATACAAGGTACTGCACCGAAGCAAGCAGCATACTCCAGCCGCACAGCATAAACAAACCTCTCGTCTCACGGCTCATGACACGAAAACGGCCTTTGTCGATCCATTCGCCAAGATCGGCATTAAGCATGCCAGGGTAGGCTGTGCCCCACTCGAACGGATGACTGGCTCCATACATCAGACACAACGCAGCATAGATGAGCGGAAGGCGAATAAGAATACTGGCAACCCAGCCGGTTCTGTACAGGCCAACCGACAGCAAAACTGCCGAATAACCCGCCATTACCGCAGCGAATCGCTCACTGCCAATCTGACCGGAAGAAGTAACAGGATAGATCCATTCCATGCATAAAAGGAACAGCCCCGCTGTAATCAGCCACAGATACAGAGCAGGTGCAGTTCCCTGGGCGGAGGAAGATAATGGCGATATCCCCTCCATACGGTGGCCCTTGATCGTCTGCCCGGTAAAAGATACTGAGTCAGCTTCGTTCCTCTTGTTACGCTCCCACATCAACGATCCCCGCCTTCCCGCCGAGCAAAGTGCTGTTTGTCGCGATGGCTTCCTGACAGATCACACGTACACCCTTGGCTGCGAGACGGTCAGTCCATACTTGCAGCTGCTGCGCCCTTGCGGACGAACCAGAAGCAGCCGAAGATGTATAGCCTGCGTTTATACCCGCTTCTGTTCGGAGTCGCTCTATCGTTTCCCCTTGTTCTGTCGGCCGTTTCCCTTCAAGCCGATCTGTTCGCAAGGAAAACGCCAATCTCCCCTCGGCATGTTCTGAAGCTCCATAAGTGACGACAGGATGCTGCACTGCTTGACTTCCCGTTAGATGTACACTGACCTGAAAGCCAAGCGTAGCAGCGTGTTCAAGCCAGCCAACCAGCCTTTCATCCAGCTGTCCAGTGAAAATAACGATGCTTGAACCGTACGAAAGCTGCTCCAGCCTGCTAACATCCAGCATAGATGAAGCCTCCGGCTGCTCTTTGCACAATCGGGCATACGCCAGTCGCCGTAATGCGTCGGCCATACCTTCATCAGCGCCACCATACCCTCGTCGCACGTCACCCGCAGCAGAGCTATGATTCGTACTGCCTTGTTTCCTTGACAGCTCTCCCCGCTCCACAGTTCTGTTTGCTCTGCTGCTCAGCTCATCTCCACTTAACCAGAGTTGGCAAGGCATCTGCGCATCGTCCGCCTCTTTGAGCCAGCTGGCAGCGCCACGCACTGCCTGTTCAAATGCTTCATGCGCCTGACCCTCCGACTCGTTGTCTTCGTAACCCGAGCTTTCCTCGTAAACGATAATGGCCAGCGAGGTGCGCTGTGAAATTTCGGGAATCAGCGTGTGCAGTCTTCCGGTCCGGGCGGTGCTCTTCCAATGGATCCGGTTAAATGCATCTCCCTGCTGATATTCCCGAATTTCTAGTCCAGGCGGTCCCAGCAGCTGTGAATGCACCACCCTACCTTCTCCATGGCTCCCCCAACTCTCAGGCCAGATCGATACCTCGCTATATCCGCCATCTGGTACGACTACAAGCGGCTCTTCACCTTCCAGAAGGGCACAGGCCTTGCTCCATCCAAAAACGTCGCCCCAATATATTCGTCCTTCCTCCCACACATGCACGCCACGAGCAAGCCCCGTGATCTCGTATTGATAAGACCATTGTCTCTTCATGCCGGGAAAAAGCAGCTTGCGATGCACCCCTGCGGGTGTATTGTCGCAAACGACCAGCCATAGCAGCGGAAGGGCACAGCGGAATTCCAGATGCACCTGAACCCGCAAGCTCTCACCTGCCACAATATGCCCCGGACGTCTATGCCGTTGTATATGAACTTGACGAGGACCGAAGAGCTGCAGAACAATTCCGTATATTACAACCAGAACCGATATGGCAGCCAGGAATAAAGTGGATTTTCCTCCGTGCCACAGATACACGCCGATTAGAAGAATCGCTATCAGCACTTGAGCTGCGCTTCCGCGAATGCCACTCATGCCCTGCGTCCCCTTCCTTGTCCGCCCATCTGTACAGGCACCGGCACGGAAGATAATACTTCACGGATGACCTGCTCCTGTACCTCACTGCTGTCGGCTCTGTTTACCAATTTCAGCTGGATCCGATGAGATAGCACTGGCACGGCGAGGGATTGCACATCATCCGGTACAACGTAGCTGCGTCCCTGCGCATAGGCATATGCCTGCGCTGCTGTCATCCATGCCAGCGTTCCCCTTGGACTGATACCCAGCCGTACCGCATCATGTGCTCTCGTAGCTACAGCTACACCTACAAGATATTGCTTGATCACTGTATCCACGTGCACCTGCCTGACTTCACGCTGCATCGCCACAACTTCCTCGGCCAGCATTATCGGATGCATATTCTCCAGCATCTCCTGGCTCCGCACTCGAGACAGCAGCTCTACTTCCTGCTCAGGCTCAGGATATCCCAGCGTGATCCGCATCATAAACCGGTCCAGCTGCGCTTCAGGCAGACGATATGTGCCTTCGAATTGAAGCGGGTTCTGCGTTGCCAGCAGCAGAAACGGTCTGGGCAATGTATGGGTCGTACCATCCACAGTCACGCTGCGCTCCTCCATCGCTTCCAATAAAGAAGACTGCGTCCGCGGGGAAGCACGGTTAATCTCATCTGCGAGCACAATATTGTTCATCAGCGGCCCGGGTCTGAATCTGAACTCTCCTGCCTGTACATGATATATGGATACTCCCGTTACATCGGCTGGCATCACATCTGGCGTGCACTGGATACGCCCCATAGCACAATTTAACGAAGAAGCCACCGTACGGATCAGCATCGTTTTGCCAGTGCCCGGCACATCCTCAAGCAGCACATGACCTTCACTAAGCATAGCGGCGATAATATATTGAATTTCCTGTTTCTTGCCGATGATGACATCGGCAATTCGATTGCCAAGCCTGTTCAACAGTTCAACAGCATATTCATGCTCTATTCGAATCTTGCTCATTGGACTGAACTCTCCTTCCCTGCTACTGAATCCTGATTATCTTAATCTATGATTCATTGTTGCCCGGAAGTAGAGAGAATAGTCAGAAGATTGGCCGTTTCTTTCAAAGAAATGAAAAGGAATGCCTGTAATCCATAGACGTCCAGGGCGGGTCCACGGTGATTACCCACTCGCTGTCTCCGGACTGCACCATATACTGCTTCGCTCCAAGCTGCTCCATCAAATCGCCCGCAGCTACCCAGATCGTGCCTTCATTACTCTCCATTAAGGCATGTACCGAGTGTCCACTTTGCTCATGCAAACGCTTGGACGTCATTGTGCCCATGGCTGGATTGATCTGCACGATTCGATCCTTCCACCAGGTGGTAGCGGTACCTGCAGCCTGATCCCAACTAATGCTTCCTCCCAGCTTGTTGATATAAGTGCGTAGAGGAACAAGCACATTCTGGTCTTTAACGCGATATTCATCCGGCTGAAGGTTGACGGTCATGTATCCCAGCTCGATCTTCAGCGGTTTGGCTGAAGCCCACTGCGATGCGTTTGCGTCCACGTGTTTGGCAATCCAGGCAGCATCTGGAGAAGGTCTATTTTTAAATTTCGCCGCAGGTTTGACCTGGAATTGCACAGGCTCATCCGAAGACTGCATGACTTCAAAGCGATACCCCTGCTGCTTGTAATATTGAATAACATCCGGCAGAGCCTTCACCGTTTCGGCATGTGCTCCTCCGTCATGCATCAGAACCAGTGCATTTGACGTTCCTGCCGGGACCGCTGTAGCATGAGCGACAATTTCGGCAGCAGGCACATTTCGCCGCTTGGAGTCGCCGCTGTCCACGTTCCAGTCCATGACAGCGTATCCTCCCCTTTTTAACAGGTCAAAATAAGTATAGTCAAAGTGGCCATAGGTTCCTCCAGGTGCTCTGACCAGTGCAGGCCGAATGCCAATAATGCTGTGAATGATATCCTCCGTGCGTTTGATCTGCTGCCAGAAGGATGGATAATTCCGATACAGCTCGCTATATTCATGGTTATATGTATGATTGCCGATAGCATGTCCTTCCCGGTGAATTCGTTTTATCATTTCAGGCTTCCGCTCCGCTTGCTGTCCCAACACAAAAAAGGTGGCCTTCACCCCGGCATCACGTAAAATATCCAGCACCTCCGGCGTATGTTTGCCGGGTCCATCGTCAAAACTCAGGTAGACCACCTTGTGTGTCTTATCGTTTTTTGCCGCCGCTGCGGCAGATGATGCGCCAGCTCCAAGCATGCCTGTCAACAGTATTACAGTGAGTAAACAGCCTATGGACAGACGCTGCCACATGCGCACTTTTTCACAGACAAATGAAGCATGTTGATCAAGCTGCCCGTTCCGTTCCATCCACAATTGCGACCCGTACGCCATGTATGAATCAACCTCCAGCACTCTAGTGATTTTGCTGATAGACTTCAGCAGATTTGTTAGAATTATATGGAGGCGGATCGCAAAAAAGACTCATTTGAACGATAATTTTGCAATATTTGTTGCCGCTTGCTGCATACAGGAATTGATTCTTGTCCAACATTTCGGTAGCATTAGAAAATAACGAACATATAGGGGCGCGGGGCAGTGAATAGCGCCTGTCTGATGTATTTGAGGACGCCGGGAGTGTGAACCTATTGGAACTACTTGAGAAGATCCAGCAGTTGTTCGGGTCTTACGGATATAGCGTAATGTTTTTTGGTCTGCTGCTGGAGTTTATCGCCCTCCCCTTTCCTGGAGAAACGACAATGGCATATGCAGGATATTTATCGTACAGAGGACAGCTGGACTTCGGCACACTTGTTATACTCGCCTTTCTTGGAACGACCATAGGCATGACGATTACGTATTTCATCGGAGCCCGAACGGGGCTTCCCTTTATTATGCGATATGGCAAATGGTTTTTCTTCAAGCCGGACAAGCTGGACAAAACACAGAAATGGTTTGCCAAATACGGCAACGGATTGATTTTTATCGGATACTTCATCCCCGGTGTTCGTCACTTCACGGGATACTTCTCTGGCATTGCTGCAATTCCGTTTCGCAAGTTTGCTCTCTATGCCTACTCTGGCGCCCTGTTCTGGGTGGTGCTGTTCCTTGGCATCGGCAAACTGTTCGGCCCTGGCTGGAGTGCAATATTCCAGCTGGCTCACCAGTATACTGCTGTCATTCTTGCAGTCATTGGTGTAGTGCTGATCATCGCCGTGATCTATCGTTATCGTCGCAGCTTGTCTAGAAGCAATACTCGCAAAGCGGTAACCGTTCGCCAAAGACAAAAGCAAAATGCAGACTAGAAAGCACCTTATAGTCTGCTTCTTCCTGAAAGAAGTCGTGCTCTCACGGCTTCTTTTTTTTGTGGATTCATGACATACTGCGACCCCAGGCTCCCGCCAGAAAAGTAAACATTCTTTTTTTTCATAAACTGGAACACTCCCGGTCATACTACTTGCAAATATAGGATGATTGAGGAGGGAAGCCCATGGCTGCGGATACACAGATTCAGCACGATACACAGCTTATTCACCCGAACCTGGAAGAAAATACAAAATACTGCAAAACGATATTGGGGAATAGCAATGACCTGATGATCCGCCCGCTGCAAAGCCTGCATAAGTGGCCCTCTGTATTGTTATACATCGACGGTCTTGTGGATGTACAGATTCTAAACCTTGCCATTCTGCAACCTCTGCTGCAGGAGCGCAGCTTGCCTGATTTTTCTGCAGATGACGAGCATCTGTCCTACATTCAGAATGATATTCTCACGGCCAGTGAAGTGCTCTATATCGACAATATGGATGATGTTACGGAGGCGCTATTGGCTGGTGATGCGATTCTGCTGCTGGAGGGCTCCTCGCGGGGACTCAAGATTGGAGCTGCGGGCTGGGAGGACCGTCCGGTTGGCGAGCCCATTTCACAAACGGTTGTACGTGGCCCGATGGAGGGGTTCACTGAAAACCTGCGCACGAATACCGCTCTGCTTCGTAAACGGATTCGTGACCCTCAATTGTGGATTGAAGAGCGAATCATTGGACGTGTTACAAAGACTCGTGTAGCTGTTGCCTATCTGGAGCACACCGTTAACGTGGAGGTTGTAGAGGAGCTTCGCAGAAGACTGGACCAGATTGATATTGATGGCATTTTGGAGAGCGGCTATATTGAGGAGCTGATTCAGGACAAAACGATGACCATTTTCCCAACGGTGTATAATAGCGAACGCCCCGATACGGTATCGGCTGCCCTGCTTGAAGGGCGAGTTGCCATTATCGTGGACGGAACACCGTTTGTTCTGTTGGCCCCTGCCCTCTTCGTGCATTTCTTCCAATCTCCCGAAGACTATTACCAAAGGGCTGACATCAGTACACTCGTTCGCATGCTGCGATATTTATCCTTTCTGATCGCCATGCTCGCACCTTCCTTTTATATTGCCATTACGACCTATCATCAGGAGATGCTGCCCACCAACCTGTTGATCAGCCTGGCTGCCCAGCGTGAAGGTGTGCCCTTTCCCGCCTTTATTGAAGCGGTTCTGATGGAATTAACATATGAAATTTTGCGAGAAGCAGGCATTCGTATTCCGAAAACGGTCGGGCAGGCTGTATCCATTGTCGGAACACTGGTCATCGGACAGGCTGCCGTTGATGCAGGTGTTGTCTCGGCAGCAATGGTGATTATCGTGTCCATTACGGCAATCTCCAGTTATGTCATTCCGGAGAACGGATTATCGATTTCCGTGCGCATTTTACGTTTTGTTCTAATGATGCTTGCCGCTGCCTTTGGATTCTACGGTATTTTGCTTGTATTGCTCATTACGCTGACTCATCTTTGCAGCTTGCGGTCTTTTGGTGTCCCCTACATGTCGCCATTTGCACCATTCATTCAAAATGATCTGAAGGATACGCTGTTCCGTGTGCCTTGGTCCCATATGAAAACACGTCCATTGTCCTCCGGCACATCCAACGTCACTCGACAAGTAACTAAAAAAACGAAGCGATAGTGTAGTCAGGAGAAAAAAGTGATGAAGAAATATCTGCTCATGCTGCTGTCTATTGTGATCATCATGCCGATGTTAAGCGGCTGCTGGGATCGTCAGGAGTTAAATCAGCTCGGGATTGTGCTGGGTCTTGGGGTAGACAAGGACGGAGACCGGATCAAAGTCAGTGCGCAGGTGGTGGTGCCCAACGAGGTTTCCTCCAGAGCTCGGGGTGGCAAGGGGACTCCCGTGACCCAATATCAAGCCACCGCCCGTACGCTGCTTGAGGCGATTCAGAAGCTTACCGAGACCAGTCCGCGCGCTATTTTTCTTTCCCATGTACGGGTACTCGTTTTCGGTGAGGCGTTCGCACGAGAGGAAGGCATTTATGACATTGTTGAGGCACTGATGCGAGAGCCTAGTGCAAGACCAGACTATTATGTCATGGTTGCACGCAAAACAACTGCTTCGCAAATACTGGATATGTTGACACCGCTGGATAACCTTCCTGCGGAGAAGCTGTTCAATGCACTCGATATTTCATCCAAAAGCTGGGCTCCGACAACGACCGTAACAACCGATAAGCTGATGCAATACATTCTCACTCCCAGCATGTCCCCGGTTATTACCGGAGTCGAGATTAACGGAGATCCTGTGATTGGTGGAGAAGCGAAAAATATCGAATCCATCAAGTCCCCAGCTACTCTTCATTTCAGCGGCCTGAGTGTGTTTAAGAAGGATAAGCTTGTTGGATGGCTTGATGAGAACCATTCGAAAGGATATAACTACATTCGCGACAATGTGAAATCAACCATTGGTGCCGTGAACTGCCCGGGAGGGGGATATGTCACCTTAAAAACACTTCGTACCTCTACCAAACACAGTGTCAAAATGGTCAATGGCGAGCCTCAAATCAGGATTAAGGTTGACAATGTATCTACTGTCGGCTCCGTCGAATGTGATATGGAGATTGGCTCGATGACAGCCATTAAGGAAATAGAGCAGATTGCGCAGGAAAGAATCGTTGAACTGATGAAAGAAACCGTCAGTCAGGTGCGCAGAAAATACCATGTCGATATTTTCGGTTTTGGACAGGATATCTATCATAAATACCCCAAGCTTTACAAAAAAGAAGAACAATCCTGGGACGACTATTTTATGAATCTGGATATCAAGTACGAGTCTAATGTGCAGATTCGGCGGATCGGTACGCTGGATAACTCATTTAACAAAAAAGCCAAGGAGTGAGGACAAGTGCTGCTTTCCATTACAGTTGTGGTTGTTGGGTGCCTTATGGGGGTGATTGATTTACCCAAGCTGTTTAAGCGCAAGGAATGGAAAGAAGTGATTGTGTATTCTGTCCTGCTGCTAACCGGCGTTTTTTTTGGGATCATTGCCGTTAATTTATGGGAGTTTCCAAGCCCCCTCTACATTATTATCTGGATCTACAAACCCGTTAATCAATTACTCGCCTATATCACAGGAAGCTAGCTCAAGGGAGTTGACACACTATGCCGGAGCATGGGCGGCTCGGAATAAGACAACTAACGATCCTAACCATTATGACCATTGTTGGCGACATGATGATGATCTACCCTTCGGTCATCGCGAACTATTCCGGCCAAAATGCCTGGCTCAATGCATTCATAGGTATTCCGCTTGGTATGGGATTAATGTATCTGTATGTGAAACTGGCGGATACCTACCCAGGCGAAAATCTGTTTGGCATTTTGCGGAACATCCTCGGGTATTGGCCAGGAACCCTCGTATCGCTGTTTTACCTTATGTATTTTATATTTGGCTCGTCGACACAAGCACGAGTTGTCGGGGATTTTATGACCAGTGAGATATTTTTGCTTACTCCGATTCGCGTTGTGCTTCTTATTTTTTTCATTGTCATTGGATGGGGGATATTCAACGGTCTGGAGACGATTGGACGAAGCGGTGAGATTTTATTGCCAATTGTGACCGTATTTATGTTTATTCTGGTCATCTGCTTGCTTCCGCAGACTGACCACAAACAGCTCCTGCCATTTACAGATACAACCATGAAGCAAATTACGGAAGGGCTTCTGGTCAGTTTCATCTATCCCGTTGGTGAAGCGATCCCCATTCTGATGCTTATACCCTACGTTAACCAAGAGGCCCATCGTACACGCGACCTTGTCATAGGCGCAGGCTTCGGCAATTTCCTAATGGCTGTTCTGGTTACGACATCTATGCTGGTTATGGGCCTTTTCCTTACCCAGCACAATATTTTTGGCTCCTTTGTGTTATCCCAGAAGATCAACATCGCAAACTTTTTTCAACGTATTGAGGTGCTGATGGCCTCATCCTGGCTGATCTCTACCTATTTTAAAAGCACCATCTACCTCTATGCCTTCATCATCGGTACGGCAGAACTGTTTGGCTTCAAAACCTCAAGGTTTCTCGTTTTACCTTCGGTTCTGATCGCCTTTGCTCTTTCTAATATTGTATCACCTACGATAACCTTTATCGTTACTCTCGTCATTCCATACTGGCTGGATTGGGACATCACAATGTGTCTGATTTTCCCGGTTATGCTATTAATCATTCACCTGATCAAAAACAAGGTACGCTTCAAAAAAAATACGGTTTAAAGACTTTACACAAAGGAGCTCACCATCATGCTTATTCAGGAGAAGCTTACCATTCGGCAATTGTCAATCATTGCTTTTCTGGGCATCATTGGCGATATGATGTTGATCTATCCCACACTCATTGCCTATTCAGGCCATCAGGATGCCTGGATCTGCTCTCTCCTCTCACAAGTTTTGGGGTTGGGCATCTTATGGCTGATCTACAAAATGCATCAGATGTACCCCGGCCTCAGTCTGATTGAGATATGTTCGGAAGTGCTTGGTAAATGGATTGGTGCCATTTTGGCAGCAGGATACTTATTTTACTTTCTTATAGGGGCTGCAGTATGCATACGTGAAGTCGGTGATTTTATGACCACTCAGGTTTATCTTAGAACCCCGATACGGGCTATTATCCTTCTTTTTGTTGTCACATTAGGGTGGGCTGCACTTAAAGGACTAGGCACCTTCGGTCGAAGTGCTGAAATTCTTGCACCGTTCATTGTTCTAAGCCTGATTATACTGATCTGCTGTTTGCTGCCTAAGGCCGATTCTTCGAATCTGAAGCCTTTTCTCAATACTCCGCTCTTCTCATTTATTAACGGGATTGTACGGGGGGCCACCGTCTCTTATGGAGAACTTATCGTCATATCGATGTATCTCCCCTATGTTGCACATGGTGTACACAAACGTCGGGATATGTTCCTGGGAACATTACTCGGAGGGATTATGCTTACCTCATTTCTTCTCATCGGACTGCTGGTAGTGGGAGCTGAGCAGACACAGCATAACATCTACATATCGTATATTCTCGCGCAAAAAATAAATATCGGTGACTTCATTCAACGAATTGAAGCCCTGATCGCGACAGCCTGGCTTGCCTCCACCTTCATCAAAACGTTCCTTTACAGCTTCGGGTTCATTCTTGGCCTTGCGCAACTAACACGGATGAATTCCTACAAGCCACTGATCCTGCCAACCATGTTATTGTTATTTGCAATGTCTGTTGTCATTTCTCCAAATGCAATCTTCTACACCCTCACCATTATGTATGCGTGGTTCGATTGGGATTTTACGGTTAGCATCATCATTCCTGTCTTCCTGCTGCTTATCTCGCTTTTGAAAAGACGGTCCAAGCAGCAGCGCAGCGGCAAAGCCCTTTCTCATAAATAAACAGGCTGCATCGGAATGGACTCTGTCTCTGTCCATAGATGCAGCCTGTTTGTCAGAAGTCTAGAGCCCTTTTACTGTCTCCAGTGCTTCTTCAATATGCCCCTTCACACGTACCTTGGTCCACTGCTTGATCAATTTGCCCTCTTCGTCCAGCAGGAAGGTTGAACGAACAATGCCCATGTATTCCTTGCCATACATCTTCTTCAGCTGCCACGCTCCAAACTGCTCGGCAACGACATGTTCCTCATCCGACAACAGGATGAAAGGTAATCCGTACTTGGCAATAAACTTGTCATGCTGCTTCATCGGATCGGTGCTGATGCCCAGAATGACCGTGTTCAGTCCTTGGAACTCCTCATGACGGTCACGGAAGTCACAGGCTTGCTGCGTGCAAGAAGAAGTCATGTCTTTCGGATAGAAGTAGACCAATACTCGTTTACCACGAAAATCGGATAATCTCACGGACTCTCCGGTGCTGGATGGCAGTTCGAAATCAGGAACTTGTACGCCTTCAGTTAAAGTCATTTTCAGATCCTCCTTCATATTTCTCGGTATGAAACCTTCGGAATTAACGTTTTGAAATCCTTTAAGTTCACTCTCTGAAAAATCCAGATATTCACGTTACGTTACCTGTCGGTGGTTATGAGCCCGCTCCCCGATACCGTTTCACTCCAAAGTTCCATAAGGTAAGCCCAATCGTTGCAAACACCAGTCCCATGACTGGGGTCAGCAGTGCCATGCGATGCATCTCGGCTCGATCCAGGAACAGAGCTGCTGGATAGATGCCAACAAAGGCAAACGGGATAATCCAGGTGAGCAGCACCTGAATCGCCCGGTTATAGATCGTTACAGGGTAACGTCCATATCCTTGAATGTTATACATCAGCGGCAAAATGCCAGTCGGCGCATCCGAATAAAAGGATAGCGATGTCAGTGTAGTGTAAATCCCCGCGTAGATCAGAACTGAACTGATCGCCAGAATGATTAATGCTGGAATATGCCACCATTCAAGCACCAGCCCCATCTCCGCACCGCTGATGATCATAATGATCAGACCGATGAATGAGCCCACAAGGGAGGGCGGGTCCACATTTTCCAGCAAAATCTGAAACAGATTGTGTGCCGGACGAGTCAGAATGCGATCCATCTCCCCTTTGACGATATACCGCTCACTGAACCCCCACAAATTGATGAAGCAGCTGAAGATACCGTATGGCACCATAAAGTACCCGTAAACAAACAACACTTCTGCCTCACTCCACCCGCCAAGATTGTCTGTATGACGGAAAACCACAAAGATAAAGATCAAATTGGTTGCCTGAAACAACAGATCCGAGATGATCTCCACCCAGAAGTCGGCACGGTACGTCAGACGTGTCTTCATGTAATTTTTTAAATATTCCCAGATCAGACCCATATAGTACATTCTCTTATCCCCCTTGCACGAACAGACGCTTGCGCGCCTGCCGCCAGATCAGTACCATCGGCAGCAGCAAAAGGACAAACCAGAGCACCTGAATACCGAGTACATTCCAGATACCCGTGCCCTCCACTCTGCCAGTGAAAACCGAGCCGGGCAAATACGTGATCGCCTGAAACGGCAGCACCTTCATGATCATGGACAACCAGTCCGGGTACAAGCTGATTGGAATGATGAGGCCCGAGAACAGATCGACTACCACACGTTTCATGCGCATCATGCCTTCGTTATTTTCTACGAAAAACGCGGCCAGTCCCGTAATGACATTAATCTGGGAATTAATAAGGAAACTGAAAAACAGCATGACCAGGAAACCAATCCACGCCGAAGGCGCTGTTGGAAGCTGCACAGGGAAAAGCAGAATCGCAATGAGCATGCCTGGAATCATCAGCAGCAGGAATCGGAAGATGCCTTCCCCAAGCCCCTGCATCATTTTGACCATCACATAGTTAATCGGTCGTATAAACTGAATCGCAATGGAGCCATCCCGAATGTCAGCTGCAATTTCCCGATCCAGGTTGTTAAAATAAAACGCACGCGCCATCCACGAGACAGCAACATACGTTGTCATCTGTGCCGCGGTAAAACCGCCAATCTCCCCGCTGCTTCCATAAATAGCTTGCCATGTAAAGTAATACACGCCAATATTCAGCGTATATATCAAAATGCCGGAATAATAATTGACTCGATACGCAAGCATCGTCAGAAAACGAATGCGCATGAAATCGATAAATGCACTGTTCATCCTAGGTAGCACCTACCGCTTCTTTATCTGCCGACACAATCTCCGGGCGCTCTGCCGAACCCGACTGGTAAATGCTGCGCACAATCTCATCCGTATTCGTCTCAATAATCTGAATGTCTGTAATATCTGCCTGACCCACCACACGTCCCAGCACATCTGACACGTTCAGCTCCAGCGGAATCCACACGGAAGCCGACAACTCATTCTCCACGGTCCAGCGAACAGGCATTGCAGCTGTCCATTCCTGCATCTGCGTGATGCTGTGGCCTGTGCCAAATTTGAAGCGAACCTCCCTCTCTGTGCCCCACTGGGACTTGAGATGATCCAGGCCACCGTCATAGATGATGCTGCCTGCATCCAGCATGATGACACGCGAACACAAGGCTTCGATATCCTGCAAGTCATGTGTCGTTAACAAAATGGTTGTACCATGCTGTTCATTCATGTCTTTCAGGAACTCGCGGATTTCAGACTTTACCACGATATCCAGCCCAATGGTCGGCTCATCCAGGAACACGATACCCGGGTTGTGCAGCAAGGCTGCCACCAGTTCACAGCGCATGCGCTGTCCAAGACTGAGCTTGCGCACCGGGCGATTCAGCAGCTCCTGCAGCTGCAGACGCTCAACGAGCTCATCCAGACGTTTGCGGAAATCCTGCTCTCCTACCCGGTACACTTTGCGCAGCAGATGGAAGGATTCAATCACGCCGATATCCCACCATAGCTGGCTGCGCTGCCCAAATACCACACCAATATTTTTGACAAACTTCTCACGTTCCTGATATGGAACATATCCACCTACTGATATATGCCCGGATGTAGGCACCAAAATGCCGGTTAACATCTTGATCGTTGTTGATTTGCCGGCACCGTTCTCTCCAATATATCCGCATATTTCGCCCTGCGGTATCTGAAATGAAATATCATTCACAGCCAATACTTCCTGGTATTGACGTTTGAACAGATCCTGAAACGCGCCCTTTAGCCCGCCACGGCTTTTCTGGACGTTAAACGACTTACGCAAGTCTTTGACATCAATCGCCAGCATGATTATACCTCACTTGGATTTTGTTGAAATTGCTTGTAGCCCAAAAAGAAATTATAATAGTAACAGTCAAAATTCAGCAAGCTATAAAAATAGTTCGAAGCGGCCTCCTCTGCCTTGTGTCTGGAGGGGAAGCGAACGGAAAGCTTCGACTGAACCGCAGCATCACATGTTTTGATGATCCGCAACTTTACACGTTCTGAACTCGTTTATTTTTTATCTCAAATACAAAGGAGCGCTAGCATGACCAGAAAGACGAAGAGGACCATATGGATCTCTCTCGCCGCCTTCGTGTTAATTGTCGGTGGTGTCGTGTCCTACTATTTCGGTTCTATTCTTAATCAGTTGGATGGTTTGCAGAAAAAAGGCGAGGACTCGCCATTTGCCAATATTGAAAATGTGGAGAAAGTGAACACACCTGATCCGCCAAAATGGGAAGGCACCGAAACCGTTAATATATTGGTGATGGGTGTCGATGCACGCGGTCTGAAAAAGGGTGAAGTGCCCCGTTCCGACAGCATGATGGTGGTTTCGCTTGACCCGTTGACCAAAAAAATCAATCTTTTCTCCATTCTGCGTGACACTTACGTGAATATCGACGGATACGGTAAAGACCGGATTAATACAGCGATTACGCATGGCCCAAATGTCGCAATGGAGGCGGCGAGCGACCTGCTCGGTATCCCTGTCCAGTATTATGTGTATACCGATTTCCAAGGATTCATCAAATTGGTCGATGCCGTTGGCGGTGTAGACTTTGATGTCGAGAAGGACATGCATTATACAAGTAAAGCGGACAACAACGAGTATGATATTGATCTGAAAAAAGGATACCAGCATCTCGACGGCAAAACAGCCTTGATGTACGTTCGTTTCCGTCATGATGCGATGTCTGACTTCGCTCGTTCCGAGCGTCAGCGTGAGCTGCTGAAAGCTGTAACAGCGAAGATGCAGTCTACCACAACGATCGCAAAGCTGCCTTCCATTCTTGAGCAAGTAAGCCCGTATGTAGACACCAACCTTACGCTTTCCGACATGTGGAAGCTGGGCGGACTTGGGTACCAAAGCAGCATGAATGGCAGTGAACAGGTTCCACCAATGAATCTGTTAAAAGAAGAGCGTACACCTGGCGGTGCTCAAGTGTTGTCTGTAACCAGTGAAGAAAAGCTGAAACAGCATGTGCAGGATATCATTCACCCGCCAGCCCAGACAGAAGAACCGCAAAGCAAGGAAGACAAAACAGCCAGCGGGGATGAAAAAAATTCACAGCAGCCGGCGCAATAGACACCTCATGTGAAACATCATTTTTTTGAGTAAGAGTCTATGTCCAAGCTAACTTGGTAATTGTAATTATTGTTTCAACTATTCCTGTAAGTCATGCTCCAAACCTATATTAAGGCAGCACTAAACGTAATCATGAACAGGTAGTTATCGTCTGTAACGATATCGTTTATAACACAGCCATGAACGGATTCAATCTCGAAAGGGCAGCCTAGATGCTGCCCTTTCGCTATGCCAGAACGCAAAAGTATGCGAAAATAATCATATCCTTCCAATGTGATGATCATATAAACTTTGGAACTACAAAAGGAAAGGAAGTTATCTTTTATGAATCCACGTACGAACTCTGAGTTGTTATATACAGAAGCCCTGCAGCATATTGTAGGCGGCGTAAACAGCCCGTCCCGCTCGTTCAAGGCAGTAGGCGGCGGTGCACCCGTTTTTATGAAAAAAGCACAAGGTGCTCACTTCTGGGATGTTGACGACAACAAGTACATTGATTATCTCGCGGCGTATGGTCCGATTGTGACTGGACATGCTCACCCTCATATCACCAAAGCCATTGCCGAGGCTGCTGCAAATGGTGTGCTGTACGGTACACCAACCGAGCTTGAAATCAAACTTGCCAAAATGCTCAAAGAAGCCATTCCGTCCATGGACAAGGTTCGATTTGTCAACTCGGGTACGGAAGCCGTTATGACAACGATTCGAGTGGCGCGCGCCTATACGAAGCGTAATAAGATTGTAAAATTTGCCGGATGTTATCACGGTCACTCCGACCTTGTTCTCGTAGCCGCCGGTTCCGGTCCTTCTACGCTTGGCATTCCCGACAGCGCCGGTATCCCGACCAGCATTGCGCATGAGGTCATTACCGTTCCGTATAACGATCTCGAAGGTTTGAAGGAAGCGCTCGAACGCTGGGGTGACGATGTGGCTGCCGTTATGGTGGAGCCGATTGTGGGCAATTTCGGCATGGTTATGCCGGAGCCTGGCTTCCTTGAAGGTCTCTGTGCAATGACACGTGCGAACGGCTCTCTCGTCATCTATGACGAGGTTATTACCGCGTTCCGCTTCCATTACGGTTCCACGCAGACCTATGCAGGACTGGCTAATCATGCGGAGATTGAACCCGACCTTACGGCACTGGGCAAAATCATTGGCGGCGGCTTGCCGATCGGCGCGTATGGCGGCCGTAAACATGTGATGGAGCAGGTTGCTCCGCTCGGCCCGGCATATCAAGCCGGAACGATGGCAGGTAACCCTGCGTCCATCTCGGCAGGTATTGCCTGCCTTGAGGTGCTGCAAGGCGCTGGCGTATATGAAGAGATGGAACGCCTCGCCATTGATCTGACGGCTGGCCTCCAGGCTTCGGCCGACCGGCATGGCATCGATCTGACGATCAACCGCATTCGCGGTGCGTTCTCCACGCATTTCTGCAATCATCCCGTGACGAACTACGATCACGCTCAAGATACGGATGGCGAACGCTTCGCGTCCTTCTTCCGCCACATGCTGAACCGCGGCATCAACCTCGCACCATCGAAGTATGAAGCCTGGTTCCTGACCACGGCTCATACCGATGAAGATATTGCTACTACGCTGGAAGCCGCAGAAGCTTCCTTTAAAGCTATGGCACAGGAGTAACATAGAGCCATTCTGTAGTTGGGATGAATAAAATTAATATTTGACACATTGCTGGTGGGGGCAGGTTAATAAATTGTACGGAATAAAAAGGGTTAAAGAGTACAATTTATTAACCGCACAGGATGCACAAAAACGGTTAAAGAAGCTATTTGCTGAGATACCATTTTTAGAGCCTCTCCTGAGTTCTTTAAACTCATCTATATCACTAATATGATCAAGAGTTACGACCCACAGTTTCGTTAAGGCAACGGAGGGGAAAAGTATCTCTCCTAGAATAAATCTTTTATTAAAATATTCTAATTCGTCCTGGATATAACATTCGAGCTATATATCCACTAATTTCTCACACACTAAAATGTAACTATAGTTTGAACCTCTAAGTATTGAAATTACTTAATATTATTCTTTACAATTCTCTCTTTGCTATTTTTTCAAGTTAAAAAGCGAAAAGCCATACACCAGAGATGTACAGCTCTAAAGAAACTGAAGCTCCTTCATTATTCTATTCTTTTCTCTGCATGTTTATTTATTATTAGTTCTAACAAACCAAGCCTAAGTGATTGCATAACATCTTCTTTGGGCATTTTAATGTACTTTGCAAGCTGTTCCATTTCGCATTCAAATATATCTACTATTTCCATAAAGGCCTGTTTATCACCTGCTCTAGCCTTTTTGACTAATTCTAAGAACTTAGCTTCATTGACAACTTCTTTAAGGTCTTCCTTTTCCATTTGTTCACCGCCTGTTGTGATATTTGAAGCTCAAACGCAACTTCTTTTTCGGATTTCCCTTCTAAGTAAATGGAATTGATTATTCTTTTGCCAACTTCGTTATCGATTAGGTTAAGTACATCTTGAACAAATAACCTTGAAACTGAAGAATCTTCAAATGATTCAATAGATTTGATATCATATACCATACCTAACTCTTTGTTAGCAGACACTTTACAACGGTATTGCAGTCTCCAAGCTATTTTCTTCAGTTCAGAACTATACATTTCTTTTGTCATTTCCATTTAAATCACCCCTCTATAATTAAAGGCGATATACGGAAGAAATTTACAACTTACAAAAGTGAAATTTATTAATATTTTCACTTTTTCATGTATATTTCAGCCATCTAAAAGTGGTAAAGTATCCATTTTCCCCCTAGATATGGGGATGAGGAATATTGATATGGGCATTGGAGCCCTAGTTCAATGGATTCCAAACTTTGGGTTTTCAATTGTAATAATTAAAAGAGCACTTTCCTTTCACCTCACTCCCTCCCTCTTAGTTTTAGTTCCTAAGTGAAACTTTAACTTAGAACTGCTTGAACTATAATTTTTTGGAATATATGGCGTTTTTGTATTTATAGCGTTTACGATGAATTAATGTAATTAGTTTCATTACAATATTGTTAGCCATTTATGTCACATCTTTAAACTTTCATAATGAACCTACATAAGAAGTTTTGCAGAGATGTTAGACAATGTCAGCGTAGCTCTTACATCAGTAAAGTCAAAATTAAACTCCAAATGGTTGGGAATGATTGTCAAACCCATTTCTACTGTTCCTTTGAAAAGGATTTGTGAGCCGTTGGACAATACTACGAAAAAAGGGTAGTCTCCTTTTTGAACTAATTATGAAATACGGTTGTTATTCGATGTTACAAATTACCTTATAAGCGAGAGAGATGATACATACACCGTTCGAATGTGGAGCCATTCAAGTGTTTGTAAACTCCATCATTTCAGCTCAATATACTAATGGAGGCGTTTAACAATGGGTTATCACATTATTGCAAATTTTCCATCCAATCGTGACTACAAGGGTACTTTGAAAGTATATTCTGACAATGGGGATTTGGTTTTCGGCCCTGTTGAGGCTCTAGGCCGTGGTTCAAATGACTCAAAGAACGGGAATGATCACACCAA
>NZ_BMFU01000016.1:34161-103042 GCF_014639235.1 Paenibacillus silvae
CGTATATGACAAGGGAAGTTCTGAATCATCCTATGGCCCACATAAGCGAGTTTGGCTACATCAAGCTGTTAGTGGCAACTTCTTGATTGCTGAAAAAAATGGTCGTAGTGAAATCATGATACATGGGGGAGATCCTGCAACAAGTACATCCCTTTCTTGGTATCCACTTCGTCCAACTTATGGCTGCATCAGGCTTTCGAATGATAATCAGAAAAAGCTGATCGATGTTCTGGTTAAAAACGGAAGCTCTGGGAAGATCACTGTGAACGAAATTTAAGAAAACAGGGCGGGATATTCCCGCCCTGTTTTTAAATACGCTGCAGAGTATTATTTATCTAATTTCAATAATTGCTGAAACTCTTTCTGACTGATTTTTTTACATATTATCTTATTTGAGAGAATCATTTGTTCTGATGAGGTCATCATTATATTAGATAAATAGACAATATAAAATTACAGGTACAGACTGTTTATTTAGGGGGACTTTGGAAATGGGTAGTCTCTTTTTTGAACTAATTATGAAATACGGTTGTTATTCGATGTTACAAATTACCTTATAAGCGAGAGAGATGATACATACACCATTCGAATGTGGAGCCATTCAAGTGTTTGTAAACTCCATCATTTCAGCTCAATATACTAATGGAGGCGTTTAACAATGGGTTATCACATTATTGCAAATTTTCCATCCAATCGTGACTACAAAGGTACTTTGAAAGTATATTCTGACAATGGGGATTTGGTTTTCGGCCCTGTTGAGGCTCTAGGCCGTGGTTCAAATGACTCAAAGAACGGGAATGATCACACCAACTGGAAGCTTCAGAATGCTGACATTCCAACAGGTGTAGCTAAGACAGTTGTATATGACAAGGGAAGTTCTGAATCATCCTATGGCCCACATAAGCGAGTTTGGCTATATCAAGCTGTTAGTGGCAACTTCTTGATTGCTGAAAAAAATGGTCGTAGTGAAATCATGATACATGGGGGAGATCCTGCAACAAGTACATCCCTTTCTTGGTATCCACTTCGTCCAACTTATGGCTGCATCAGGCTTTCGAATGATAATCAAAAAAAGCTGATCGATGTTCTGGTTAAAAACGGGAGCTCTGGGAAGATCACTGTGAACGAAATTTAAGAAAACAGGGCGGGATATTCCCGCCCTGTTTTTAAATACGCTGCAGAGTATTATTTATCTAATTTCAATAATTGCTGAAACTCTTTCTGACTGATTTTTTTTACAGGTTTCACTTTTTTATTGGCAGAGTTGTATCTGTAAAGAATCATCTGGTTTGAAGGGTACTCACTAATGTAATCAAGGGTATTTCCGTTTTTGTGCCAAAGAAGAAGTCCCGTACTTATATAGTTCGTTTCGCGTGGCAAATATTCAACGGTATCTTTTACGGGATCATAAATTGCGAGAGAACTCTTTTCTGTGTCACCATAGGAAAAGGCAATTTTGTTTTCTTTAGGAGACCAATTATAAGAAGCAATGGTTTCTATGCCCTTCTTCCCTGCTTTAAGAAGACGGTCATTTATTAACGTAGCTTCGCCCGTTTTAAGGTTCACAAGAATAAGTACATTTCCGGCGCTTTTAGAAGCTTGAATAGCTACCCATTCTCCAGTATATGAGTCAACAACACTCGTCACATCAAGCAACTTTTCATCATAATCCCCTGTGTTTATAGTCCTGCTAATTTTCCCTTTTGATACAACAATAGACTTAATTATTTTGGATTCAAACGTAGCAGCTTTTTCTTGTCCTACGGTGTTTGCAGTAACTTTAATGGTTTTGCCAGTCCAAATAATTTTATTACCGTTCAATGTCTTTTTAAATTTTGGAATGCTTTGATACAGCGAAGAAGCCATGGATGTAGATTTTATAGTTATTGGTGAAACTGATGTGTTGGTGTTAAAAGCTGAGGCTTGAATTGATGATAGAGTGGCCATGCTACTTAACACTAAGACGCTGGATAAAAGAATTTTGGTAACCTTCATTGTGTATCTCTCCTTTTAATATTGGAGGCTGTATCATGATGTGTATCCTCCATAATCGCTGCCTGTATAATATAAACGAAAATAACTGTAAAATGTTCCTTTTTTTATTCCTTTTTTTTATAAAATTATCCTAAACTAACTTGAAATTTGAACTAAAGGTATACCAAGAAACGTTTGAACTTCATTTTGTATATATGATCAGACAAAAACTTAGTAATGTTCATTTTGAAATTCATATGGAGTTCTAAGCAATAAATTAACAGTAATCTAAAACGTTCATACGAGTGATTATTTGTAAGGAAGAAGGTTTCCAAGCCCTTTCTCCATGTACCTCAGCTTCCCCTGTTCACTCCATTCCTTCGCGCTGCGATTTGAGCTGCAGTCTCGAAATTTCCTCGCGAATCTTCTGCATCCCCTCTTCTATACGCTGCTTTGGCACGTTGGAGATATTCAGGCGCAGCATCGTTTCAATTCCCGGCTCTCGCCCACGTTCGACCATACCCGAAGGGTAATATCGTTCCGTTGTATCTGCCAGAATTCCCCGGTTCTCCAACCGGGAAATCAATGTACTAACCGGCATTCCCAATGGCAGGGGAAGAACGGTATGCTCACCACCTGTACGCGGTGCATCCCGGAACGGGGCAAAGTCTGGATGAGTCGCCAATTGCTCGTGTACAACCTGCATGCGCGAAGCATAGCGACTGCGGATTGTTTTACGATGGTGGGCAAACATTCCGCTGTGAATGTACACCTCAAGTGCAGCTTGAGACAGAACGGAGGTGTCGATATCAAGCATTCTTTTGTACAAGCCAAAGCCGGATACCAAGGCAGACGGCAGCACGGTAACCCCTATACGAAGTCCGGGAAACAGAATTTTGGAATAACTTTTCAAATAAATGACCCGCTCATGCGTATCATAGGACCACAACGGATCTTGTCTCGCGCTGTCCTCCAAATCTGCCAAATAATCATCCTCCACCAGATAAACGTCATATCGCTGCGCAAGCCGAAGAAGTCTTTTTTTCTCCACTGCTGTCATGGACGTCCCAATCGGGTTCTGAAACCGTGGCATCACATAAAAAAACTTGATATCCCCTTCCGCAAACTGGCGTTCCAGTGAATCCCAGTCCAGCCCTTCCACCAATGTTCTTCGCACACCTGCAATGGGCACCCTCAGACTCTCCAGCAGCGTCGGCATGTTGTGGTACGTTGGCAATTCCACCATCACTTTGGTTTTACCGCCCGGAAAAGTCATCAAAGCCAGCGCCGCAAGGGCCTGCTGCACACCCGATGTGATGAAAAACTGCTCCGCTCCCGCAAACACCTGATAATCGGCAAACTGCTTCTGTAAAAGTGCAATCAACGAAGGCAATCCTTGCTGGGTGCCATATAAAAACAGCTCGTCCTGCTTCTGTCGCATCGCCAGATCCATACAATGCCGAAAATCCGCATACGGAAACACCCTCGGATCGGGAGCCGCCGAAGCAAAATCCAGTGGTTCCTGCCAGTCCATATCCTGTGCTCCCGTACCATTCTGCACTGCGTAATAGCCGGATTGAGGAATGGCGTACACCAGATGTCTGTGCTCCAGCCATTCGTAAGCCCGAATAACTGTGCTGATACTGCATTGATACTGCTTCGCGACGGTCCGGACTGCGGGCAGCCTGATCCCTTTTTCATCCCAATTACGACGGTCCTGTCTTATCATCTGCTCTTGTATCCATTCTTGCAAAGCGAGAGCGATCTTCTCGTATTTTTTCAGCGTAACCACTCCCTTTCCAAAATTGTACCGGTACAATTGATTATTTTCTCTATTGTAGCATGTGGCTCGCAGAAGTATATTAAAAAAGGCTCATATGTTCCACCACTTGACAGGTATTAGCATAATGGAAGCCCACACATTCCAAGACTATATCGCATCACTGGAGGGAAAATGAATGAATACTGCACGCAACCGAACCTACGCTTACATCGCATCTGTCGCTTATGCTGCGATTATCGGGTTATCCTTTTTATTTGTAAAAATGACCGTTACCATCGCACATCCCATTGATGTGCTTGCCCATCGCTTCGCTCTGTCTCTTATCGTGGTCAGCATTCCTGTGTTATTCGGCTGGATCAAGATCAATCTGCGCATGGCTGATCTGTGGAGAATCATCCCGCTCGGACTGCTCTCGCCTGTACTGTTCTTTGCCTTTCAGGCTTTTGGACTGGTTACCTCCAATTCATCAGAAGCAGGCATTATTCAGGCCATGGTTCCCGTGTTCACACTCGTCCTGGCTTCCGTCTTCCTTAGAGAACGCACATCCATTGTACAGAAGATGTCTCTGCTGCTCTCTGTCGCTGGTGTCATCTTTATCTTCGCGATGAAAGGCGGCGGGATGTCGATGAGCAACATGCAGGGTATTGTGCTGCTGCTGTTCTCGGCCATCAGCTTTGCTGGATACGGGGTTCTGGCAAGACCGCTCACTCGAAAATACAAACCGCTGGAACTGACCTGGGTTACCCTGATGGTAGGCTGTATTGTATTTAATGCGGCTGCGCTGATACGTCATGCTTACATCGGGTCCATGGCAGACTATATCCAGCCGCTTGGAGATCTGTCCTATCTGGGTGCTCTTGCTTATCTGGCGATCCTGTCCACCATGGTATCTACCCTGCTGTCCAGCTATGCGCTCACACATCTGGAGGCTTCACGTGTCAGTGTATTCAGCAATCTGTCCACGCTTATATCCATTGCCGGCGGCGCGCTGATTCTGCACGAGCCTGTGCAGGGTTATCACTACATCGGGGCAGTTCTGATTATCGCCGGAGTGCTTGGTACTAATCTAAGTAACCATAAACAACGGCTGGTCAGTCATTCCAAAGCATGATACAATGTGAAAAATTGTAAACGAACGTTATCAACGATGATGAAGAGAAGTACACACGTCATGATACTTCAGAGAGCCGGCGGCAGGTGCGAGCCGGTGTATCGGACTTGTGGAAATGGGCTTCGGAGTTCCGAGTTGAACAAAGCACACTTGCATGTTACAGGCGAGTTGCTTCCAGTAGGCAAGGCGGCAGGTCCTGCCGTTATCCCATGGACAGGATATCGATCTGGCTCATCGTTGTACGATTTAGCTTAGGCATGCCTGAGCGTATAATGACGTGACCGCAATGATTCAATAATTGTTGATCCGTATCCGTGAAGTGGGCCGCAGACCAGCGGCCAATGAAGGTGGCACCGCGAGCACAGCCTCGTCCTTCTGTTCTGTTTCCTCAGGAAATGGACGGAAGGACGGGGCTTTTTTATTTGAAAGGCTGAAGGGAGGTGATGGTCGTGGAAGATGGCTGGTGGTGGCGACTCAGCAGAAGCAACAACATTTTTTATCAAAGGAGAATGAACAATGAATCCAAACAAGGAACGCATATTAACCGGGGATCGGACAACCGGGCAGCTTCATCTCGGCCATTACGTCGGCAGTCTGCGCAGCCGGGTGGAATTACAGGAAGTGCACGACACTTATATTTTGCTGGCTGATGTTCAGGCACTGACTACTCATTATGAGCAGCCTGAATTGATTGCAAACAGTGTGCATCAAGTGACACTGGACTACCTGGCTGTGGGTATCGATCCCGACAAGTCTACCCTTTTCATTCAATCAATGATTCCTGAAATTGCCGAGCTTACGGTAATTTTCTCCATGTTTGTTACGGTTAATGCACTTAGGCACAATCCAACAATCAAAACCGAAGCACGTGACCGGGGGTACACCGATCTCTATTATGGATTTTTGGGATATCCGGTCAGTCAGGCTGCCGATATCGCTTGCTGTAAAACCACACTGATACCTGCAGGTGAGGACCAGATCCCTCACGTGGAAACTGCCCGCAAGCTGGTTCGGCGCTTCAATGAGCTGTATGCACCTGTTTTTCCTGAACCCCGAATATTGACAGGAGCACGTTTGGGCGGCCTGGACGGTGTTGGCAAAATGAGCAAAAGCATGGGCAACGCCATCTCGTTAAATGCTGATCCGCAAGACGTGCAGGCTAAACTGACCAAAGCCAAAACCGATCCTGCACGCATTCGCCGCTCCGATCCGGGACACCCGGATATCTGTCCTGTGTATGCTTACCATCAGCTGTTCCGGTCTGCAGATACCGAGGAAATTCATACAGCATGTAGTCAGGGGAAGATCGGTTGTACTGATTGCAAACGGCTGGCGGGCGATGCAGTTAATGAATTACTTGCTCCTTTTCGCGAGCGGCGAGGTTATTATGAACAAAGGAAAAGTCAGGTGAAGGAACTACTGATGGAGGGCACAAGAAAAGCCAGACGTACCGCAAAAGAAACGATGCTTGAAGTACGTGAAGCGATGGGCATTCGTTATTTTGACCTCTGACAAAAACATGGTCTGAGATTCTATAGGTTCCGAGGAGTACAGCATAATCGAAGCTAGAAGAATTCTATCCAACTCTCTTTCCTGTATGAAGCTGCGCAAACACGTTAACACTGCTGAGGACACTTTTACTTTTACTCGGAAAGGGAGTCCTCGGCATGAAACGTTCACAACCTTCATTTTTGCAAGCCATGATGTTAATCATGTTATCGGTGGGTTTGATCAGCCACGTGTTAATTATCCCTGCCCTTCTGAGCGCAGCGAAAAGGGATTCGTGGATTTCCGTGCTGCTTTCTGCCGGGCCGTTGATCATCTTTGCAAGCATGCTCGCCTACGTTTCTAGATTTCTACAGCATCAAACGTTGCATGATTGGCTGTCTTCCCATCTTGGCAAGCCTGTAGGCTTGATACTGCGGGTGGGAAACAGTCTCTTTTTTCTATGCGCAATCTACTTCACATTACGTGACACAACCACCTGGGCCAAAACCAACTATCTCACCGAAACGCCTGTCATCGCAACAACGATCGCACTTATGGTGTTATGTGGATATGCAGCCTACAAAGGCATGCGTTCACTTGCCTTCACGGCTGGACTGATTCTGCCACTCGTTGTGCTGCTGGGCTTCTACGTTGCCATTGTCAATTCCCAGTACAAAGATTACAGCCGGATGCTGCCCGTGCTGGAGCAGGGATGGTCACCTGTATTTCATGGGATGGTGTTCAGCCTCGCCGGTATGTTTGAACTACTTTTCCTATGGTACATTCAGCCTCATCTCGCCAAACGTATAAAACTATGGCAGTATCTGATGCTTGCATTTATCATGATTGGTTTAACGGCCGGCCCCCTGATTGGAGCTATTGTAGAATTCAATCCCTATGAAGCCGCCAATATGAGATATCCCGCTTTTGAAGAATGGCGTATCGCTTCCTTGGGCAAATATATTGCTCAGACCGATTTCTTCTCGATCTATCAATGGCTGGCAGGTGCATTTACCCGAATCAGTCTGGCCATGTATATTGTGGTAGAAATTTGGAATATTAAACATGCCTCCAGAAGGATGATTACCTGTGCCTCAATATCTGTAGTCTTTATTCTATCCATGCTCTATCCTCTGGATGATATGACCTTCACAAAGATTCTGGTCCATTACATCTTTCCATTCAATCTCGTGTATCTGAGCGGATTTGCCGTTCTGGCAACCTTGGTTGCCTTCATTCATTCACGGCGTCAGAGGAGGAACTATCACCATGGAGAAACAGCCGATTGACACCACTTCCTATGAAACCCTGCTTGCATCCTTGAGAAAAAACTTTGAAGCCTGTGCAGATGTGGTAATCCAGACGTTTCCTGCGAAAGAGGAGACCGTTCATTCCGTCATTCTGCTCTACTGTGACGGCCTGGTGGACAGCAAGCAGATCAACCAATTCATCATCCCCCGACTGGAACAGCATACATTAATTATGGAAGAAGCTCTCCCCCATGAACTTGGCCTAACCCTGAAGCCCATAGATAACCCTTCTGATCTGCAAAATATAAATATACTTCTATTTAGCGGGCAACTGCTGCTTATTTTTGAAAATGGTTTACAAGCCTGCAGCCTGGATATTGCCGATATCCCTGGACGCTCACCGGAAGAATCCGCTATCGAGACATCTGTGAAGGGGCCGCGTGACGGTTTCACTGAAGAGTTGTCCACGAACATCGCTTTGGTGCGCAAACGTTTGAAAACTTCATCCATGTGTTATGAGAAAATAGTTAAAGGGGCACGGACACAGACAACCATTGGCCTGTTATACATCAAAGATGTGATCAACCCCGAAATTCTGAATACAGCTCGCAGCAACCTGGATCAGATTAACGTGGACGGCATCATGGGTACCTCCATCATGGAACGAGCAGTCATGGGGGGAGTACGTAGTATTTTCCCGCTCACAGATAACTCCGAACGGCCCGATTATGTGGCGGATTCCTTGCTTAACGGACGTTTCGCTGTACTCACAGAGGGCTCACCTGTAGCTGTCATTGCACCGACCACATTGTTTAATCAATTGAAGTCACCGGAGGACGAGAGCACTCCTTTTTTCATCGTGACTTTTGAGCGTATATTACGGATTGCCGGGCTGCTCATCGCCTGTTTTTTTCCGGCCTTCTACATCGGCTTGACCAGCTTTAATCTGGAACAGATTCCACTGCCACTGCTCGCAACTATTGCAGGAACGCGAATGGGACTGCCCATGCCAGTTACGCTGGAAGCGTTTCTGATGATTTTTATGTTTGAATTGTTCAATGAGGCGGGACGAAGGCTGCCGCGTGCGTTGGGACAGACCGTCAGTGTGGTTGGCGGCTTGATTATCGGGGATGCAGCTATTCGTGCCGGAATTACATCTCCCACCATTATTGTGACCGTAGCGATCTCCGTAATCTCCAGCTATATTCTGGTGAACACCGTTCTTGGGGGAGCCACATCTCAAGTACGCATCGGCATGTTAGTTGCTTCCTCCATTCTGGGACTATTTGGATTCATGGTTGCTCTGTTCGCGTTGCTGGTTCATCTCGTATCTCTGGAATGTTACGGTGTATCCTATCTGTCCCCTGTGTCACCATACATTCCGGGAGACTTCACACAGGCTGTGTCGATGCCGCCTTCCATGACCCGCACCAAGCGCCCAGCCGTATTACGTACGCAGGACTCTACCCGTCATAAGGAGAAACCTTGATGAAATGGGCTTACGTAAGTAGTATGCTTGCGGGTTGTGTCATACTTCTGACGGGATGCTGGGATTCCAAAGAGGTTCAGAGCATTAACTTTATTACTGCCATTGGCATAGATTACGCGGATAATCAATATATAACGTACGCCCAATTAATTGATTTCTCCAGCATTGCCAAACAGGAAGGGCCCACACCAAGAGAAGGGGGTCAAATCTGGATTGGCAAGGGGACTGGCACAACCTTGAATATGGCCATTAACGATCTGTATGAGACGTCGCAGCAGCAGACACTGTGGACTCATGTCAAAGCGATAGTGCTGTCCGAAAACGCGTTGAAAGGACGACTGGAAGATATTTTCAATACGCTACTGCATTCCGGTCAACTGAGGTACACACCATGGATCTATGGGACGGAACAGGATATGTCCACTCTGCTCGCTCCCTCCACCATCTTGAACCAGTCTGCACAAACCATTGAGTTGTTCGAGCCGATGAGACTCTATAAGCAGCACTCCGGTTATGAGCCCATTCGACTGCATCAGATGTTAGATAGTTTGAGAGAACCTGAATCCGTAGTGCTGGTGCCTTCAGTATCGAGCAAAAATCAGACGTGGCACAATGGCGAGAAGACCCCTCCGCTGATTCGAATGGATGGATTATACGTTGTGAGCAATGGCAAAAGTCAGGGAAAGATCACTGGAGCCGAAGCGGATGGCACACGTTATGTGAACTACGATCATGTGTATCAATATCCACTATATGTGTACGGGAAGAACCGTCAGACCCCTGACCTTTCGTTAACGCTCCATCATCCCAAGACACGAATAACTGCCAGAAAAACCAAGGAAGGCATTACGTTTGATCTGCATACCTCGGTTAAAGCAGCAATTGTTGAAAACCACGATGCCCCCCGATCTCCACGTACGATGGAACAGGAGGCTGAGAATCAGATTGAAGCCCGAATTCGTGATACGTTCACCAAAAATAAATCACGCCATATTGATTCCTTTGGTCTTGTGGAGCATCTATACCGCCACAATATGGACTGGTGGAAAGAAGTGGTTCCCCGGCATAATGATCCGCTTGAACACTTTCAACTTGGTAAGGTTGAAGTCCGGGTGGACATTTTGAACTCCAGTACGTATAAATATGGTGAATAAAGCTTTTGAAGCGGAAGACCTGTAAACTGCATCTGATCTGATGCGGAATACAGGTCTTTTAAGCATTTAGCCGCTAGTGTTGCTGATGATAAAAAGGTGGTGGTATTCGGGTTGGGTAGGGCGGGGGAGTATATAGCATGGTACTGTATATTAAGCCAAAGGGTATGCCATCACACTCATCAATGCAAGCTCTGGCTGCGTTGTATCCAAGCGGCTGTATTGTATGATGACCGGCACATTACTTGCTACGGTAATTGCATAAGGCACTCCGGGCGGGATTGCTTCTTCTCCGGATCGAAGTGATGCCGTACGTATATGTTTTGTCCTTCTGGCAGGGACAACGGCTTGCATGTTCTCCAAGGGTTCACGATCTTCAAAATAAATCGTAATCTCCAATGCAGCATCTGTGCCGCCGGTGTTCAAAACACAGATGCTTTCGTGACTCTCCAGCGTGCCGCAGCTATCTGGCGGAATATAGCCATCCGGGATAACCCAGTAGGTATGCCCGTTCGCTGACGGACCGCTTTGAATACGGTTATCGTTTGTCATAAATACCCTCCTTTTTTTCGCGATGCGCCATGTAACTTAAAACCCTTGCTGGAGTGCGGGCGGACGCTCGGCGGGTGGATCGGCTTTCGGGCCGCTGTTGGTCCGGGATTTCTTCTATCCCCCTTCTATGGGGAAAATCCCGGACCAAACGCGGACGCTTCGCTCCCTTTTTCCGCTTCCTCCCTCCTCGCTGCCTCGCTCTTCCTCTGGTGCTTTAAAAACAAGGCCCCTCCCTTCGCTGGGTAATTTTGTTCGCTCGTTGGCTTCGCTCGACACGCGTTTTAGTAAAACCCCTGCTGGAATGCGGGCAGACGCTCGGCGGGCGGATCGGTTTTCGGGCTGCTGTTGGTCCGGGATTTCTTCGATTCCCCTCTATGGGGGAAACCCCGTGCCAAACGCGGACGCTTCGCTCCCTTTTTCCGATTCCTCCCTCCTCGCTGCCTCGCTCTTCCTCTGCTGAGCGCCATTTTTGCGTGACGATATGCGCTAACGATTCAGAGAAGCCTTATTTGGGCGATTTGGAGCATGTTACTTTTCTAACGATTCACAGAGACGCTATTTAGCTCATTTTGCTGATATTGAGTGGATTTTTGGGTGTTTTGGATGGAATAAGGTTCCTACGATTCGTTAGAATTCTACATCAGCAAATTCGGGGCAAATAAGGTTTGTGGGAATCGTTAGAGTTCCGGCCGCCAGATTGATCTATGGAGTTCGTTAGAGCACCCGCCGCAAGATTGGTTGTAGGTATTAGTAGAGCTCCTACCACCAGTTTGATCTGTGGGGATCATTAGAGCACTCGCCGTCAGTTGGTTGTAGGCATGGTTGAGCACCAGCACTCAGTTTGATCTGCGAGGATCGTTAGAGCACTCTCACCAGATTGGTTGTAGGAATCCTGAGAATTCCTGCTTTCAGCTGTTCAACTGTTGTGCGGGATCGTTAAAGTTCCTCCGACCATCTCGTTTAGCGGGTTTTCCAATAACACCATCTGCCTGCTCTATATCTACATCTACATCTACTCTACTCTATATCTGCATCCACACCTACAACCTTCTGTACCTGTACCCTACCTTCCCCCAGCCTTTGCCACAACCTCTATCCTTTCACCTTGTGCCCACTCTTTTACCGCAGATACATCTGTAGCGGCTGCAGACGAAGCTCCCGGATCGCTTCAGCCACCTGCTGTGCCAAGCGGCGCGCACCTCGCTCCTGAAAATGTGTGTTATCCTCCACACCCGTCGGAAAGTTGATATACTCGCCAGGCAGTACCCACATAAAATCATCCTTGCTGCCTTCTTCACCCGCCTGTTCGAACAATCTGCGGCTGCGCTCAGCCAGATCAATCAGCGGTACATGCTCGGCTTCCGCCAGCTCCCGCATGGCGATAATATAATCGCCGTGTGTATCCGTTAGTGTACCGTCATCCGCAAAGTAACGCCGATGCACGGGAGTGATCAGCACCGGGCGAGCGTTGGCTTCGCGTGCGGCATCGATATATTTTTTCAAATATTGCTTGTATGTGGTGAATGGCTCTGTTCCCCGTTCAGGGTCCGGCTTCTCGTCGTTATGTCCGAATTGAATAAACAGAAAATCATCAGGCTTGATTCGCTGCATAATTGCATCCAATCGGCCTTCATGAATGAAGCTGCGTGAGCTTCGGCCCGACATTGCATGATTATCTACGGCTACGTCATGTTTGAATTTTGCAGGCAGCAGTTGCCCCCAGCCGCAATACGGATAACCACTCTCGGGCTGATCCGTTACCGTGGAGTCCCCGGCGAGAAATACGGTCATCGTCTGATTCGCAAGCGTAATCTCCAGTGCATTAATCCGCGGTGCAGGACCAGAGAAGCTCAGTCGAAGCCGCCCTCCGCGTGCAACAACAGCAAACCGCATCTCTGCACATTGTCCCGCCACCGTACGTATGACAGGCAGCATCATCCGACCTTCTCCGGCTTTGACACGAGTAACCGTATCCGCAAGCGGATCACCGGCAATAAGCAGCACCTGATACGTCCCATCCGGTACATCCACAATAAACGATGCCTTGAGCGGGATGCAGAAGCTGGAACGCAAGCGGACAGACATAGCTGCCTGCCCTTGCGAGGGTTGAACTCCTTTTGCCAAGATTGAATTGGAAGCTTCAGCTGCCCCATCCTCCTGCTCTCCATACCGCTGTTTCTCATATACCAATGAGCCGGGTTCAAAGCCATACCCTCTGCACTCATCATATATCGTTGTGGATGAAACGGACGTGTAGCCTCCAACATGTTCAACTGCATTCTCTGCTGTATGTTCCGCTGCTTTCTCCGCTATATGTTCAACTGCAAGTTCTCCTCTATGCTCTGCTGCATGTCTCGCAAGTTTAATCCCGTCATTGCTCTCTCGTTTCACGTTTTGCTCTGACATCCCGCTTCCTGAGTGCAGGGTTGATGTCATGTTTGCGTATGGACCAAAATTAAACTTCCATGAGTTTACCTTCGGCTCCGCTTGTTGTGATTGTTCTGATTGTTCTTCTCGGCCTGCTCCAGATGGCTCTGATGGTTCTGCCTGCCCTAATAGCTCTGCTTGCTCTGATTCCCCTAATTGCTCTAATTGATCTACCTTCTCTGCACTACTTACACTACCCGCACTTCCTGAACTTCCTGAACTTCCTACTCGTTCTGCCTTATTCAAGTCCGCTGAGTCCACTGGTTAAATTCCTCCATATGCTATTGGTTTAACCCCTCTGCCCGCTACCCCTTCAACCCGCTCGTACTCATGCCCTGCACAATTTGCTTCTGGAAAATAAAGAATACGGTAACTACCGGAATCAGGCTGACGATCGACATGGCAAACATGGCACCCCAGTTGGAGGCCGATTCGCTGTCCAGGAACATTTTGAGCGCCATCGAAACGGTATACTTATCAGGCGAGTTCAGATACAGCACCGGTCCGAGCAAGTCCTCCCATCTCCAGTAAAAGGAGAAGATTGCCGCTGTCGCCAGCGAAGATTTGATCAGTGGCATAATGATCTGAATATACAGCCTGAACTTGTTACAGCCGTCAATCGTTGCAGCCTCGTCCAGCTCTTTCGGAATGGTACGAATGAACTGCACCATCAGGAAGATAAAAAACGGCATTCCGAAAAATGTGGGTACAACAATCGGCAGAATCGTGTTCAGCCACCCAAGCTTGGTAAAGATAATATACTGCGGAACCAGCACTACATCATGCGGCAGCATTAGCGTTAGCATCATCAGTGAAAACCAGAAAGTTCGTCCTTTGAAATTCAGTCTGGCAAAGCCAAACGCGATCAGTGACGATGACAGCACAGCTCCTATGGTCGAGATCACTACGATCACCAGTGAATTGGTGATGTAATCCATGAAGGGTCTTCCGGCTGTTCCTTTCCAGCCATCCACATAGTTGGACCAGATCCACTCGGTCGGAAACAGGCTTTCTGCCGTGACAAAGATCGTGCGGCTTTCCTTGAATGAGCTGAACAGCATCCACAGCACCGGGTAAAGCATCAGGAGAGCAAGTGCGGCAACAAACAGATGATAGACAGGCCATTTGACATTTCTCCACACCATAATCATTTCCCTCCTTCAGATTCGTAAAATACCCAGAACTTGGATGTCAGGAACACAGCGGCGGTGAGCACACCGATCATAATCAGCATCACCCAGGCCATAGCCGAGGCATAACCCATGTTGTTAAACATAAACGCCTGACGGAACAGATACAGCGAGTAGAGCATCGTGCCGTCCATCGGACCGCCTTCGCCTTTAGAGATGATATATGCCGGTACAAAGGTCATAAATGCACCGATCGTCTGCATGATCAGATTGAACAGCACAATCGGACTGAGCAGCGGCAGCGTAATGCTGAAAAATTTGCGAACCGGATTTGCGCCGTCGACCCCGGCAGCTTCATACATCTCGGGAGAGATATTTTTGAGTCCTGCCAGGAAAATCAGCATGGATGATCCAAACTGCCATACCGACAGCGATATCAGCATAACCAGAGCCGCATCCGGGTCGCCGAACCAGCTGACTGGACCAATACCGATCGCGGTCATTGCACTGTTAATCACACCTTCATTGCTGAAGAGGTTACGCCACATGATGGATACAGCGACACTACCTCCAATGATAGAAGGCAGATAGTACAAGGTACGATACGTTCCGACCATACGAGAGCCCGTATTTAGAATCATCGCTACAAACAGGGCAAAGATCAGCCTTAACGGCACCCCGATGAATACATATAAAAATGTAACCTTAACCGAATTCCAATACTTCGGGTCATCAAAAAACATTTTGGTATAGTTGTCGAGTCCAATCCACCTTGGAGAAGTGAACAGATTATAACTCGTAAACGACATGTATAAGGAAACAAACATTGGAATGAGTGTAAATCCAAGAAATCCGATAATGAACGGGCTGATAAACGCATATCCGGTCAAGTTTCTGCGCAATGATGAATACTGCCTCATGGGGAACGTACCTCCTTCATGGATCAGCCTGCTTCGAGCCTTCATATTGCAAAAGGGACGGACAACCGGGAAGATAAACGGGACGGGCAAAGGCCCCCGCCATCAGCGAGCAGCCCCGGTCCCGACCATCCCTGCAAGCGGGACGAGCAAGCGATCATTCAACTGTTATTTATTGTTCGCCAGTACAGCCTCGGCGTTTTTGCGGAAGGTCTGTGCTGCTTGTTCAGGTGTGATTTTGCCAAAATTCAATTCTTCCACCACATCGGCCAGTGCGGAGATCACCTCTGGTGAGCCTACAGGCGGCGGAGGGCTCATTGGTGAAGCCTTAGGCTCCATGGAAGCTACAAATTCAAATACCTGTTTCGTTGCATCACTCAGCTCAGGGGCAATGGCCTCTTTGATTTTTCCGGAAATTGGCACACCGCGCTCCCCTTTGATCAGCTTGTTGGCTTCTTCATCGTTCACCCAGAAATCAATGAACTTTGCTGCTTCTTCCTTCACTTTGGAGTTGGACGTTACACCCCAGTACATACTTGGCTGCATATAAAGTCCTTTTTCCATATCCGGACCAGGCATTGGCGCGATGGCAAGTGGACGGTTAGCTACCTGCTGCAAGGCAACGAACTGGTTGGACCATTGCCATACACCGATCCCTTTTTCCTTCACCAGATCTGACTCTTCAATGATGCCTTTCGTTTGGTTCGCTACATCCGGTGAAGGTGCAGCCTTCTGCTCGATCATACGCTGCATGAGTCCGAAAAATTGGACAAACAATGAATCGTCATCATACCCAAGCCCGGTGCCTTCCGGGTTATAGAGTGATTTGCCTTTGGTACGCAGGAAGTAGTGGAAGAAAATATCCGGCGCTACGCCGCCATCCAGATACAGTCCCTTCTCTGCAACCTGTTTCCCCAGCGCTTCGTAGGATTCCCATGTCATATTTTCCGGCATGGCATCAACGCCAGCTTTCTTCAGCAGGGCCGGATCATATTGAAAGCCAAGCACGTTAACCCCGGCAGGAACACCATACTGTTTGCCATTGATTACACCTGTACTGATGACATTCTCGGCCACATCATCCACCTTGATCTGGTTGCCCAGATAAGGGGCGAGGTCCTCAAGCTGGCCGTTCTGTGCATATTGGCTGATGTAAGAAATATCCATCTGGATAATGTCAGGCAACTGGTTCGCTGCAGCTTGTGGAGCAAGCTTTTTCCAGTAATCGTCAAAAGAAGCATATTCCACGTCAATTTTGACGTTTGGATTTTTCGTTTTATACAGGTCGATGACCTTCTGTGTGTATTCATGCCGTGTATCGGAGCCCCACCAGGCGATACGCAGATTCACCGATTCATCCTTGCTGCCTGCCCCTTGCTCACTGCCTCCACCTGAGCTGCACGCTGCTGTAAAAACAAGTAGCGCAGCCATCATCAGGAATATTGCCTTTTTCACCATGCCAATCTCCCCTTTTATGTTGATATGGTTGTGTGATCGGGTTATCTCCATCCTGTTGATGATATGCTGATAACGCTTTCACAAACTTGATATTGTCATTTTCGCAAAAGTCCGCTTCAAGTTGAATACACAAAACCGTCTTGTTGGTTCAAAAAACAGAGGAGGACATCTCTGACGCTCCAGGCATCAGTTGTCCTCCTCCATAAACAGGCATCATCCTTGCCAGTTCTTTGTTATATGCCGAATTTCCGAAATTCGGTTGGTGTCATTCCAGTCCATTTTTTGAACACCTGACTGAAGTACTGCGAGTTGCCTCCAAACCCGAACAGCTCTGCCAGCTCAAACACCTTCACATCCCCGCCTCTGCGGATATGTTCACATGCCCGTTCAATCCGCATACGATTAACGTAATTCGAGAAGTTTTCACCCGTTACCTTTTTGAAAATTTTGCCGAGGTAGTCCGGGTTCATGTATAACATCTGATGGGCTACACCACTCAGAGACAGGTCTGCTTCTCCATAATGGCGGTCTACAATATCCATCATTTTCTCCACGGCTGATGACTGGCGGCTGATATGATTTTTGTAATAACCTGCCGTTAACCTTGCAGCGCTGTCGGCTACAAATGTTTTCAAGGCAGGCAATGTGTCCATATGCGTCAGCTCTGTCATCCGCTGTGTAAAATCGGTAGCCTCCTCGGGCGGGCACACCTGAATCATGGCCGAGTATAACTGCACGACGTAAGCACGTGTCACCTCGGTATCCAGCTTCAGTTCTTTCAGCTGCTCGAACAAACGCTCCACCTCGGCGGCGGCTTCCTCCGTGTTGCCGGATTTAATCAGCTGGCACAGCTGCTCGGCATCCCGCTCTATATGCACACCGCTGCACTCCCCTGCCAGCACGACGTCATTTTTCGTAATCAGCTGGCCCTCACCGATGAAAAAACGATGATTCAAATATTGTAGCGCCTCACGGTACAGTCGCCGGGACTGGATCATATGGTCCGCTTCACTCAGCGCAGCGGTAACCTCTAATTTGTATAAACGGATGAACGCCTGCCGAACCGTTTCAATACGTTCATGAAGCTCAGGCAGATCTGCCGAATCTGCCAGCACTATAAGGAGCTTCCCTTCAATCGTTGTGCTTAACAGTACACCTGGAAGCAGGTCGGCCGCTATATTTTTGATTGCAAACAAGTGACTGTAATCATGCTCTTCCACAATGCGAAGCAGCAGCAACCGTACGCTTTTCTGCTGCAGCTCCAGATTGAACAGCTCCTGATAGTATTCCAGATCCATCGGACCATAGGTGCGGTTGGTCATAAACTCCAGCAAAAACTGCTCCTTCACATGAGGCAGCACCCGCTGTAAACGCTGCTTGATCTCTCCTGCCGCATGCTCCTTCACCTGTGCATCCTGACGCTCCTGCAAGAGCTCGATCAAGGCGTCATGAATCTGGTTTTCGTTGCAGGGCTTGAGCAGATAATGCTTGACGCCATACTGCATTGCTTTGCGAGCATACTCAAATTCCTTGTAGCCGGACAGCATGATAAAACGTACCGCCGGATAGGCCTCGGATGCCTTCTCGATCAGTCCCAATCCATCCAGACCCGGCATGGAAATATCCGTAATGATGATATCCGGCTTGGCGCTTTCGATTTTCCCCAGAGCCTCCACACCGTTTCTTGCTGTATCCACCAGTTCCGTGCCCGCGGCCGCCCAGTCAACCACCTGGGAAATCCCCTCCAGTATGACACGTTCATCATCTACGAGCATTACTTTGTACATCGTCATCGTCCTCTCTGATCCAAGGTATGCTGATCGATACTACAGTTCCTGATCCGGGCGTGCTGTGTATGCTCATGATGCCCTTGTCGCCAAAGGTCAGCCTGAGACGCTCCTGAATATTGGCAAGTCCTATGCCCTGCCCTCTGGTCTGAATCTGCCCTTCCCGCAAGCGCTCTATGAATTCGGAGGTCATGCCCGGTCCGTTATCCTCGACCTCGATGCAGACGTGATTCCCCTCAGCTCTGGCGCGAATTTGAATCTGACAGGGCTCGATGCTGGGCTCAAGTGCATAATGAATAGCATTTTCCACAAGCGGCTGCAGAGTTAATTTGGGAATGCGGGCCGTCCCGACCTCTGGGGCAATCTGCATATCAAAATCCAGCCTCTCCTCGAACCGGGTACGCTGAATGGTCACATAGCTGCGCACAATCTCCAGCTCCCTCTCCAGCGTAATCCACTTCTCGGACATATTGACCGAGCTGCGCAGCAGGAACCCAAGAGCCTCGACCATCTCCGAGATTTGATGCTGCTTCTGCACTTTGGCAAGCCAGTTAATCGACTCAAGGGTATTGTATAAAAAGTGCGGATTAATTTGCGCCTGAAGCGCTTTCAATTCCGTTTCTCTTATGACGAGCTGCTTCGCATAATTCTCATCAATCAGCTCTCGTATCCGCTGCAGCATCATCTTGAAGGTGCGATGCAGCAGTCCGACTTCATTTTGCGGAGAGACGGGAATGTTGCCAAGGGCCGCCGCCTCCAGCTTATCGAGGTCTCCCTTTTCAATATTACGCATCTTCTTGATTAATTGGGCAATCGGATGGGTGATACTGCGAGAAAATTTGGCTCCGAACACCAGAGCCGCCAAAAAGATCATAATAAAAATAACGATCACCAGCTGTTTTACAAACTGGATCTGCTTAAACATCTGATCAAACGGCGTGGTATATAAATAATTCCAGCTCGTGTAGGAAGAATGTGCTCTTGCCACAAAATACTTCCCCTGCTCTAACGTGGCAATTCCATAAGGCTGCGTCCGCTTCAGCTCCGATGCGATCTCGGCCTTGCTAACAGTTGATTCGGTGGGATAGATCACCTCCGTGCCGTCAACGATCAGCAGTTGGGAATCCTCGGCCGGCTCCTGCATCTGATCCTGAACGATGCGGTCCAGCCGCACACGGATAATCAGCGTGCCGAGCTTCTCCAGTGTAAACGCCCCGCCAGTGAAGGATTTCACCTGCCTGACGGACAGCAGCCTCGCCTGCTGATCACCACTGGCCTGCCATACGTTGGAGCCGGCATACTGCTCGCCCAGCGAGATCAGTTCCTTTTGCTTCGCAGCTGAAATGCCTTCCCGGTTGCCAGCCGCCATCACATTGTTATCGTTGTCGATAAAAATCATGGAGTACACGTATTTCTCGGAACCGGCGTAGGCGACGAGGCGATTTGTTATCTTTTTGCGCAGACCATTTCGCTCGTATCCACTTTCGGCCTTCTCCAGTTGCAGCAAATACTGCTGCAGCGGCTCATCCGACATCACCTTGAAGGACAGATTGGATAACTCACGCAGCTTGTTTTCGATGCCGACAGATGACATATTCAGCACCTGTGACGACTTTTCATAAATCTGACGGTCATAAATATTCAGTACGTACTGCATGACAGAGAGGTAAAAAGCAAGGCTGATCAGCATCAAAAAACCGATGAGCAGCATCGTTTTGTGATGAATGGGCATTGTCGTGAAAGCGTTTTTAATTTTGTTCACTCAGGAGCGCTCCTTTGCTTGGCGAAGGGTGCGGTTATAGCATGGGTGGATGTGCTGGGCGATGACTACAGATATTATTAGTGTGATTATGATTCTACCGTGCCTCTAACTGTATTTGTGCCTTCAGTCAGGATAAGATTGTAGATTGGAGTATGAATGCAACTTCAGCGGCAATTGTGCTTCAATTCCGTTTGAGAACGCAACAGTGAATTGACTTCAGTCTGGATGCGACTGTGCCATAATTTAATGGACTCCGATCGTACTTTATACTTTGATTGTGACTGTGACTGCGACTATAACTATAACTGCAACTATAACTTTAGCTACAACTATAACTGCAACTACAGTAGTTCCATGAGTCTGTCTTCACTGTAACTACGATTACAACCTTGATCCTGAACACTATTGTTTTGTCACCATGATGAAGTTCACGATGCTGACCATAGCTTCATATTCACTGTAAGTTATTTTCATATTTACACAACCATGGGCAGATGACAAGTCATAATTATGCAACATAATGAGTCATTGGAGAAGGTAGACTGCTTGAATACAGGATGCCAGAAAGTTTCCCGCAGGCATGCTGGGGGCACGTCAAGAAAAAGTGAGGATCAGGGGGCGAAAAGGCGGTAAAGAGGCACTTCAGTGGGTTTCAAGATATGCCCTGATATGCAACGCTCTTCTATCAGAAGAGTTACAAAGCTTTAGTGCAGCCTCGCTTGGTGCTGAGATAGTTATTTGCTTGGAACAGCGCCGTATGTAAGTTACTTGTGAAACAAGTAGTCTCGAAATCTGGCTGGTGTACACTCCCTTTCTTGATTATGCATCAATTACATGAGGCTTATAGGAATTCAGGAGGAACATCAACGACCAACCAGTATCCCAGCAACGCTAACGATCCCCACAGACCTTATTCTGCTGTTTAGTCGAGGTTACACATTCTAACGATTCCTAGCGACGCTATTTCACCCAAATACAGCTAAAAAAAGGGGAAATTGAGGAATTTCACATCAATAGCGTTACTACGATTCGTTAGAATTTCAAAAGGCCCATTTGGGGCGAAATAAGGCTTCTGGGAATCGTTAGCGACATCCACCGCATTGAACTCCCTATTTCCGATGACAACGTTACGACGGCAAAAAAAAGTGACGAGGCAGGAGCGATTCCTGCTTCGTCACTTGGATAACACTTTCGGTGAAGGAGTCCCCTTTCGCGGCTTCGTTCTATACCTCTCCGCTCACAAGGTCACCCTGTACATTTACAGTACATTCACCTTACATTTACTATACATTTACTATACATCCACGGTCCATTTTCCTGCTCTTAGTTATACATTTCAAGCAATGCTCTCGCAGCACTGCTTAAATAACTTTGTTACGGATTCACAAATACCGTTTTGAGCTTTGCCACATACTGCACGTCAAAGCCCAGGCCCTCGGCTACCATTGCTACGGGCACATAGGTTTTGGATTCCTTGCCAACTTTGTTCAGGAAGGCAGGTGTATCCACTGCAACAGATGCTCCGTTCACGATCACGGACTTGGCGCCCATCTTCACAGCTACCTTGCGGTCACCGTAGGTAATGGTTGCTGTAGACGTTTTGTTATCCCATACCGTTTTCGCACCTACCGCGTTTACAATGTCTTGAATAGCTACGAAGTTTTTGCCGTTACGGATAATCGGCTTGTATGGAGTGTTCAGCATTTTACCGCTCACAATAATGTTCATCGGTTCACCTGCGGCTGGCGCAGCCAGTTTCGTGTATTCGCCCCAGATCGTTTTGGCAAAGACTTCAGCGATAGCAGCATATCCGTATTGATTTGGATGAAAGTCACGGTCTTTGATCATATGTGTCATCGTGCCTTCACCGCCCACAAACTCCTTGGCTACATGAGCGACTTTTACGTCTACGTCTTGTGCCGCAAACTTAGCTGCAATGCCGTCAATCGTTTGTGTGAAGCTCTCGGAAGTCTGCATAAGCTTGGTATACAGCTCTTTACCCGCTACCTCCGGCATCGGCTGATACTGATCGGCAATAACAATTCGGGCGGATGGATTGATAGCATGAATATCTTTCATAATTGCAGTCACATTGGTTGTATATGTGGACAGCAGTTCCTCCACTTTCTCTTGAAGCTCCTGGTCACTCATGGTATTCGCTGTACCAAGCAGTTCAGAAACGTCATTGCCACCAATCGTCATCGCAACGAGATTGGCCTGTGCTATGCTTTCACGGATGGCAGCTGTGTTTGTACCAAACTGTCCAGCTCTCGGATCGGGCAGGTTAGGCTGAATTTCATCAGCAGCAAGTGTTCTGCCTGCGTTAATAGCATCCGTAAAGTTTTTCAACCCACTGGTTTTAAGTCCGGCGATGCCGAAGTTATCAACCTGTGTACGTCCATGAAGCAAACCCTGCTCCTGCAGCCGCTCCACATAACCGTACGGCAGTGTTGTCATCTTAGGCTCGTAGCCTACAGTAATGGAGTCACCCAATGTAACAATGCGGAACTCTTTCGTCGCGGCCACCGAATCTTTCTTTGGTGCTGTATTCGATGTTTCGTTTGAGGCGACAGGTAATACAGCCGTTTCAGCATCAGCAGCATGTGCCGGCAATGCGGACGATGTGAACAGCAGCATGCCTGCCAGCATACTGGCAGACAGACCTGCAGCTGTGTTTTTCCAAATCCGTTTACGCTTCATTCTTGTGAACACTCCTTATAATTAAATCTATCATTTACACGATAATATAGTACATCCATCACTCCGATGACATATGCCTGTGTTCCTCTATTCTATCACCTTGATTACGGCCCTGTCTTCTCTCCACTATGCTTGCACCAAAAAACAGACTCCCCTTTGCCGGGAAGCCTGCCTTTGATCAAAGATACTTCATGTAAGAGAGCATATTACTGCGATTGGTCGTCTGTCTCTGCCTCTGCTTTCTGCTTGGCAGCACGGTCCAGATACCGATCATAACGGTTATCCAGTTCACGAGCCATCGTACGGAACTTTAACGTTTCTTCAACGATCGGGTCCCGTTCTGTCTGAATGCGGACCTCGTATTTCGGAGGAATCAGCTGACGTTCCCGCTCTTCAGCATCGCCGGAAGCTTCCATGTCTCCTTCTGTCAGCATATCGCTAAGCCGCCGTTCCAGTTCTTTGGATTCATCCATCGTTATTCGCTCCTTCAATCAATTTACTCCAGGCCTGTAGCCTTGGCTTCCTTCAGCACACCCGTCAACGCATCATGAACCTTGCCATTGCTGGCAACGATATGGTTCACCGCCAGTGTATAAGGTGTTCCAACAGTATCCGTAACCTTACCACCGGATTCCGACACCAGCAGTGCTCCCGCGGCAATATCCCACGGCTTGAGGCCAACTTCCGTATAGGCACTCAGACGTCCTGCGGCAACATAAGCCAGATGAATTGCAGCAGAGCCCCCTGCACGCAGATTACGAACCTGCGGAGCCAGAGCCTGTACAGCAGCCATATTGAGCGGCAGCGCAAAGGTGGTATCTGCCGGGAAGCCTACCGCCACGAGGCTCTGTGCCAGTGTTTCTTCGCCCGATACCGTCATCCGGTTCCCGTGCACGTACGCTCCTTTTCCTTTTTCCGCAACAAATAATTCATCACGGGAAGGGTCATAGATGACACCAACAATGACTTCGCCCTTATGAGCGAGCGCAATGGATACCGAATAGAATGGGAATCCGTGCACAAAGTTGGTCGTGCCATCTACCGGATCAACAATCCAGAGGTACTCTGCCTCTGCTGCTTCGTTCAGTGCTCTTGCTGAAGCTTCAGGCCCTGGTTCAACGCCCTCTTCCCCCAGAATCGTGTGCTCTGGAAAATGGGTCAGAATCAAGCGGCGAATCATCTGCTCTGCCCCTTTATCCACTTCGGTCACCAGATCCTGCGGAGAATACTTGGTTCCCAGCTCACTTACCGTGCCCAGACGGCTCTTGATCCATTCGCCTGCCTTGGACGCGGCATTAATAGCAACGGCAGTATAGCTTTTGCTTGTCACGACATAAGGTACCTTTTCCTTTTCATTCAAAGCGTTCACTCTACTTTCTATATCAATCTACGAAAAAGTTAAAATACTTGTTAAAAGTATACGCCTGAGCCATCGTAAAGTTTCTTGCTGCCCAGGCCCCTTTTGGCTTCATGGCTGGATGCGAACGGTAGACTCGTCCACCCACTCCACACCTTCATTCTGATAGAACGCCAGCTTCTGCATCAGCTGCACCAGAGCTTCATCCTTGCGTTTCGCCTCAATCATCACATCAAGGGCTGGAGTATACGCTGCAATATGACGGAGAAAATCAAGCACTGGCTCCACCTCGACTCCGTCCGCATGACCCCGCAGGTCCTTCTCGCTCTTCGGGCTGGAGACATGAATTTTCGGGGCTAACGGCTGGTCAGCAGATGCGTCGGCCTGTGCAAGCGGTGATTGCCAGGTATGCAAAATATCGGGCCACAGCTCCCATGGCTGCTCGCCTTCGTTATTTACCCACTGGTGGTGAATATCCAGCACCATCGGCAAGCCGAGGTTCTGGCATACGGCCAGCGTCTCGGGTGCATTAAACGTTTTATCATCGTTCTCCAGTGTCATCCGTTCCTGAATATCCCGGTCCAGCTTCATAAAGTTTTCTTCAAAACGCTGCGCAGCCGAAGGCTTGTCTCCGTACGCACCGCCAATATGGATGTTGTTCTTCGCAGTTGCATTCAGCCCCATAGCATCCAGCATGCGAACGTGATGACGCAGATCCTTCATGGAGTTGCGCAGCACCTCTTCGCGAGGGGTACTCAGTACGGTAAAATGATCCGGGTGAAAGGACACGCGCATTTGATTTTCCTTCACAAAGTCACCAATCGCTTCGAAATCCGGCTTCAGTGCCGGGAACGGGTCCCAATCACTCAGGTCCTCATGGGTTGCGAGTGGAATTAATTTGGACGAGAAACGATATACATGAATATGACTGCCTTTATTATGCCTGAGCAAACGTAACGTATTGTGCAGGTTCTCAGCTGCAATGCGCTCCAGCTTGCGAATCGCTGCTTCCCTGTCTCCGATCTTGTTAAAGCTGGCCATCGTCATCGTCCGGGAAGGCGAAGCATTCTCCACCAGCACCGACATTGCCACGTAACCGAAACGTACAAGCATGGATTTCTTCCTCTCTGTTTAGAGCAGACAGACCTCACGGATATAGACAGCCGCAGAGATAAGCCGACTCGGTATATAACCAAGTTTTACCCTAAACAAGGGACCATAATCGTATGTTTGAAAATCCATCCAGTCGTTCTGTTTGAGTGACTACTTTCATATAGACGGGCTATGTTCGATAGATGAGCTGTGTTCCCTGGGCTGTAACGTTCTCCTGGAGATGGCTCTATTGGCAGCACCGCTCGGTACGTTCTGTGATCAGACTACTCCTGAGCTTGCTCTCCGAAAAACATTTCGTCCGCAAGTGCGGTCTGGATACGTGATTCTTCCTCGGTAAGCTTGCGAATGAGCTGCATCTCCACTTCCGTCACTTCCTGGTTCTGAAAATTGATCTCCGCAATGGAAGCCACAATCTTCACAATCGCCACCGCTACGTTATCCGGGGTGTATGCAATGACTTTCTGCCCGGTTGGAAACACCCGGAAGCCTTGTTTGACCATTTTGCCGCGGCCGTATTCCAGCAGTTCGAAGAGTTCTTGCTCGCTTTTGAATTTGCATACTGAATTAAACTCTGTCTGAAAACCCATGCTCATTCCTCCTGATATGCTGATATTGGACTCTTGCCTGGATATTCGGATCGTGCAGGCTATGCCTGAACACCGTTCTCGTAATTCAGCGCCTGCTTGCGGTTATACCGCTCCAGACCCAGCTCGATCATGCGATCCAGCAGTTCTGCATACGACACACCTGTCTCGCGCCACAAGAGAGGGTACATGCTGTACGGTGTAAAGCCCGGCATCGTGTTCACTTCATTGATTAGCAGTGCTCCATCCGATTTGCGAATGAAGAAATCTGCACGGGAAATGCCGTTACCCTCGATGGCACGGAACGCCTGCAAGGCCGCTTCACGAATACGATCGGCTGCTTCAGGGTCCAGCGGTGCAGGAATCAGCATCTGTGACTGTCCATCAATATACTTGGCTGCATAGTCGTAATACTCACCCGAGGATACAATCTCGCCCGGAACCGATGCCATCGGTTCATCATTTCCGAGAACGCTGACCTCAACCTCGCGTGCTTCCACAAATTCCTCAATGACAACTTTGGTATCATACCGGAGTGCAAACTCGATCGCTGTTTTCAGTTCATCGCGGTTACGCGCTTTGGAAATGCCCACACTGGAGCCAAGGTTGGCCGGTTTAATGAAACATGGATAACCCAGCTGATCCTCGACCTGTACGATCATTTCATGTTCGGTCTGCTTCCATTGTGTGGCGTTAAAATACGTGAAGGCACACTGGTCAATACCAGCCTGGGCGAACAGCTTTTTCATGACCACTTTGTCCATGCCGCCTGCCGAAGCCAGCACGCCTGCACCCACATACGGCATATCCGCCATCTCAAACATGCCCTGGATCGTGCCGTCTTCACCAAACGTGCCGTGCAGCAGCGGGAACATGATGTCCAGCGCTTCCGCTCCACCGTATAAACGTGCGAATAATGCATTCAGCGCGTCCTGTGTGCCCCCTGCCGAGCTTTCCAGCTTCAGATCTTCAATGCGTGCAAAGGGTGCATGCATTACCGCTCCTTTTTTCCACGTCCCCTGCTTGGAGATATAAAAAGGAACCAGTTCATACTTGTCATAATCAAATGCATTTGTTACAGCAAACGCCGTTTGCAGCGACACCTCATGTTCGCCCGATTTTCCGCCGTATACGACGCCTACTTTTAATTTATCCATACTCATGCGTAACCTCCGATTATATCTGTACCTGATGCTGTCTGCGCAGCCAATACGGGCAATTGCCCTGCTGCTTCCGGTCTCTGTTCTTATTTTACACGGAACGGGCTGTCTGCGTCACCGCATCCCGCAAATCTTTCACTCTCAGAACTCGTCTGCAATATGAAAAAGCCGATACACCGTGCGTTCTGTCCAGGCATACGAATCCCGGTAATCCCAAAAACGGTGGCGGCTGCTCACGGTATGTGCGTTCACCAGCGGCATGCCACCCGCATCAAAAGCGGTAACCACCGTGCTGTGCTGAAATCTCCCGTCGCCATCCCAGTCATAGAAAATGACATCACCGAGCATAAGCTGCTCGGGTCGATTCACTTCGGTCGCTGTCAGCCCCCAGCTGCTGCCGGACAAATATCTGGCCAGACTGTTGGACACAGCCCAGCTGTAACTCCACATTTCCGAGCCACCCACGTACCCTTTATACCACCAGCCCGCTTCTCTTCTACCAGTATAGTGGATGGGTGCTTCCCCTGCAAAGAGACACTGGGACACGTAATTCGTGCAATCCACGTCGAATTCTTCAAAGGCCGGATTGCCCGCATTCCACCACCGATCCGCATAAGCTACAGCCAGATCCCGGCGATAGATCTGTCGTCTCGCACTTCGGCCCTGACCCAGCACCTCGCGGTTCAAGAGCGGACGGTTCACCGCCTGTACAAAATCGGCCTGCTGGTACGGCTGCCCTTCCCCAGCAGGTCTGCGTTCAGGAACCTCACGCTCCACACGAGCAATGCTCCATTGTCCATTTTCACGCAAAAAGGTTAAACGCTCCCGCTCGATTCGATCCTCCCGGTGAGTGATGCCGCTCTTCTCATAGAACAGCCTGCTGTACAGCTGCACCTCCGCTACCGCTTCGTCAGGCCCATCGATCAGTGTGCGCACAAGCTTGGCACTGGTCTCGCTGCGAAGTGGCACGGCGCGCCGTTTGCGATACCATTCATCCAGCCTTGCCATGCGTTCCCCCCGTTCAACCACAAATTCGGGATCGGTCACGATTCGTTCACTCGTCTGTGGACGGTAATCGATCTCACAGCGGTTATACTGGTTGACGTACGTATACAAGGCACTCTTCCATTCGCGTTCCAAGCTTGTGTCCCCCTTTGACATGAGTTCGGATCTGGATTACCCGTATTTTGGATAAATGCAATTCGCTAATCCGACGAACACTCTCACTGCTCAATCGATACAGTAAGCTCCTATTATTCATATGAAGGGGACCTAGTTTGTATGTACACAGTCAGATGACGTACCTAAAATATGTGACCTGAAAAGATCAATATCACCCGCATTCACACCAGAATCCAGAAAACGCCTTCATCTGTTGAAACGCTTGCTTGATCAGGCAAAAAGCCCTTTACGTACGGATGTGAAAACGGTATACTTAAAACTAAAGTTATGATTTTGAAATTATGTTTCATCTGATGAAACCATTGAACAAGAACACGGAACGGTGAAGGCCTGTTCTTCATTATGAAATGAACGTTTTCTTCATCTCACCGACACATTTTAAGGAGGTACATGTATGTCAGCCAAGAACCATTTCTCCGCTGCTCGTTCGCTTGAGGTCGGAGGCAAGTCTTACCGCTACTACAGTCTCGATGCTCTTCAGGAAGGCGGCCATGGCGACCTTTCCAAGCTTCCCTTCTCCATTAAAGTGCTGCTTGAAGCAGCCATTCGTCAATTCGACGGACGTGCCATTACCGAAGAACACGTTAAACAACTGACCGGCTGGGCAGATGGCCGTGACAATAATAAGGAAATTCCGTTCATCCCTGCGCGGATCGTACTGCAGGATTTCACAGGTGTACCTGTCGTTGTTGACCTTGCAGCAATGCGTGACACTGTGAAAAAAGCTGGCGGCGATCCAAAACAGATCAATCCGCTCGTTCCCGTTGATCTCGTTATTGACCACTCCGTTATGGTTGATGCCTTCGGAACCAGTGATGCACTGGATTACAACATCAAGGTTGAATTCGAGCGTAACGAAGAGCGTTACCGCTTCCTCCGTTGGGCACAAACGGCATTCAATAACTTCCGTGCTGTTCCACCATCCACAGGGATCGTTCACCAGGTTAACCTGGAGTATCTCGCTTCCGTGGCTGCAACCAAAACGGTTGATGGCGAAACCGTTGTATTCCCGGATTCCCTCGTAGGTACGGACTCCCACACTACCATGATCAACGGTCTCGGCGTTGTTGGCTGGGGTGTAGGTGGTATCGAGGCCGAAGCAGGGATGCTGGGCCAACCGCTTTATTTTGTAACACCGGACGTTATCGGTTTCAAATTGACAGGCAGCCTGAGCGAAGGCGCAACAGCAACTGACCTCGCGCTCACCGTTACTCAAATGCTTCGTAAAAAAGGCGTTGTCGGCAAATTCGTTGAGTTCTATGGACCAGGCCTTGCCAACATCGGCCTTGCTGACCGTGCAACGGTAGCCAACATGGCACCTGAATACGGCGCAACCATCGGTTTCTTCCCGGTAGACAGCGAAACGCTGAACTACCTGCGCAGCACTGGACGTTCCGACGAGCAAGTAGAACTGGTTGAAGCTTATTACAAAGCTCAAGGTATGTTCCGTACAGCGGACACGGTTGATCCGGAATTCACGGATGTTATTGAGCTTGATCTCGGCTCCGTGGTACCAAGCCTTGCAGGACCTAAACGTCCGCAAGACCGCATCGAGCTGACTCAGATGAAAGAAAGCTTCAACAGCATCATCCGTACACCTGTCGACAAAGGCGGATATGGACTGAGCGATGAGAAGATTGAACAAAAAGTGCCAGTGACACACCCTGACGGTTCCACAAGTGAGCTGAAAGCGGGCGCTGTTGTAATCGCGGCAATCACAAGCTGCACGAATACATCCAACCCGAGCGTTATGGTCGGTGCAGGTTTGCTGGCGAAAAAAGCGGTTGAACTCGGCCTGACCAAGCCAGGATATGTGAAAAGCAGCTTGACTCCAGGTTCCCTCGTTGTTACCGAGTATCTGGAAAAAGCAGGTCTGATCCCGTATCTCGACCAACTCGGATTCAACGTTGCCGGTTACGGCTGTGCAACTTGTATCGGTAACTCCGGCCCACTGCCGGATGAAGTTAGCGAGGCGATTGCTGCCAACGATATGACGGTAGCGGCAGTGTTGTCCGGTAACCGTAACTTCGAAGGCCGTGTACACGCTCAGGTTAAAGCCAACTACCTGGCATCTCCGCCACTCGTTGTTGCTTACGCACTTGCAGGTACAGTTGATATCGACTTCGAAACCGATCCAATCGGTCACGACCAAAATAATAAACCTGTATTCCTGAAAGACATCTGGCCGAGCTCCGAAGAGATCAAGGATGCCATCGCAAGCTCCCTGAATGCTCAGATGTTTCGTAATAAATATGAGAATGTATTTACTGCCAACGAGCGTTGGAACAAAATTGCCGTACCGGAAGGCGAGCTGTATGAGTGGGACCCGAACTCCACATACATCCAGAACCCGCCATTCTTCCAAGAGCTTGGCGACAAGCTGAACGATATCTCCGATATCCGCGCTGCACGTGTAATGGCATTGCTGGGTGACTCCGTAACAACGGACCACATCTCACCAGCAGGTAACATTGCTCCGTCCAGTCCGGCTGGAGTATACCTGAAAGAGCATGGCGTTGAGCGCAAAGACTTCAACTCCTACGGTTCACGCCGTGGTAATCATGAAGTGATGATGCGTGGTACGTTCGCCAACATCCGTATCCGTAACCAGGTAGCGCCGGGTACCGAAGGCGGTATTACCAAATACTTGCCAACGGATGAAGAGATGTCCATCTATGATGCTTCCATGAAGTATCAGGCTGAAGGACAGAACCTTATCGTTATCGCAGGTAAAGAATATGGTACAGGAAGCTCCCGTGACTGGGCGGCAAAAGGAACGTTCCTGCTCGGCGTCAAAGCCGTTATCGCAGAAAGCTTCGAGCGGATTCACCGCAGTAACCTGGTGGGCATGGGCGTTATGCCATTGCAATTCCAGGAAGGTCATGGCTGGTCCAGCCTCGGTCTGAACGGACGCGAGACTTTTGACATTACAGGTCTGAGCAATGATGTGAAACCGGGTCAAGAGTTGAAAGTCACTGTAACCCGTGAAGACGGTACACAGTTTGACTTCCCTGTCATCGCTCGTCTGGACAGCATGGTGGACGTAGATTACTATCACAACGGTGGTATCCTGCAAACTGTATTGCGTCAAATGATGAAAAAAGCTTAATACACTTTATCTTTCATGAGATAAAATGACATAGCAAAGCCCCGCTTCATGTGCAGCATGCACGAGGAAGCGGGGCTTTTGTTTGTATTTAGGGGTTAGAGTTTAGGTTGTAAATCTGTGTTTTGGGGGTGTTGGGTTGGGTTGTTTGCTTATCTGCCTGTCGAAGTAGGTTGTGGTTGGTTGTTGGGGAGAAATTTGAGCTTCTCATTGGAATCCGGCTTTCGTTTGTGTAAATCGATGCCGTAGGATTTGCATCAAAAATCGATTCTGATGCCTACCTCTGTATCATCCGGCGGTTCAGGAATGCGATAAATTCCCCTGCATTTTAACTTTTCCACGTTGATCCAGTCCATGAAGTCATCCCCGCCGTAACTGCGAACAAACACCCCATACTCCAGTTCACCATCGAAATTAACGGATTCCATATATTGAGTAAATGGATGTTTCCCTTCAATGCTCTGCAAAAAATCAGAGAATTCGTTTCTCCACTCTTCGATCTGCGCTGCATACTCGTCAGGGACATAATAATAGAAGCCTTCAGGGGTGTAATGCGAAATTTTCATGATCATCTAATATGCCTCCTAGAGTATGATCGTGATTTAATTGCAAACTCATTCTTTAAAAGAATCTCCGAGCATCTCCGATTTTTTTGAATAAGAGGTTAGAGTTTCAAAATAGCCATACCTTCCTTCAGTTGTTCAGAAACAGCAGTATAATATTCAATGGCATCTGCAAGTTCTCGTTCCGTTTTATGTACCAAATAATATGAATACTTCTCCATCAACTCACGCTCGTTAAGCTCAATGGGTAGTCGAATGATCTCATAATAATCTGAACGCTCTGAGTTGGCAAAGAAACGATAACCTCTTTCGGATCGGCCAATATTCATAACCGTTTTGATGACTATTAATTCATCGCGCGTGAAGCTGCGAATCATCGCAGATCTTTTCTTATCCAACTCCAGTATGGCCTGTTCTTTTTCATGCTTATGTTTTGCGTCTACGATCTTACTTTCAATAGCGATGAGTGCTCTCATTCTTCCGGCAAGCTGGTTAGCTAACAAAACCAATATGAAAATCCCCCCTTTCTCTTCTAATGAACAAAAAGATAACTCGCATTCATTAGTTGATGGTGCAGGCGATCTTCTAACGATTCCCAGAAGCCTTATTTAGCCCCAAATGAGCTTTTTAGAATTCTAACGAATCGTAGTAACGCTATTTAAACAAACCAGCCCAATTCCACCCTGTTTCAGCCGGATTTTGGCCAAATAACGTCGCTGTGATTCGTTAGAATTTATAAACCGGCAAAAACAACCAAATAAGCTCTCTCCGATTCGTTAGCAAACGGATCACGCATCCACCATATCGTATCAAGCGCGGGCACTCACCACGCATCCACCACGTCGCATCAAGCACAACATGAGCAGCGCCTCTACCAAGCCGCTCAAGTCTTTCACAACACATAACCTGTACAATCTACCTGCATGATTCAAGTTGCGTTGCTGTTCCATCGCTGTTCCGCTGCACCTCTCCGTTCCTTCGGCAATTCCTGCTGTGCTGCTACGCTGGTCTAATGCACTTGTCGTCCGGTCCTCTGCGGACCTACGAGCAGCATCAGTACCGCGAGCTTATGCACAACACAGTCCATAACAATCCAACCGATGCTCTCCCTCAGACATGACGCTCTTTTACATAGCGCTTTGCTGCCACTCGTGCTTTTCCTCCCGTGAGCATTCTGTACAAGACAAGCGGCACAGTATACACCAGATACCCGATCATTCCACCGAGTGTATTCAGCATCAGATCATCGACGTCAAAGATGCCTATCCCGGTCAGCAGCTGTGTCGCTTCATAACCCAAACTGAGCAGAAATGACAGAAACAGCACGTTGAGCCCAGTAAAAATAGAAGCACGAACCATGCCCGCAATCAAGATGCCAAACGGTATAAAGGCCACAATATTGCCCGCCAGATGGATGGCAGTCCCTGGTCGATGCAGCGAAAGACTGTGCCAGTCTCGTTTGATCTCCTGAAACGGTGTCAGATTGACCGTCCGTGTATGAATCAGGTCGGGTTGATGCAGAAATGCTGTCAGTCTGTCCCATACCCAACCCACATCAACCGCTCCTCCTTTGAACAAAATCAGTTTGGTCAGCAGGTAAAGATAGATCAGCAGGATGACGACCCAACCGATTCGGAACGAATTCGATGGGCTCTTATGCTCCGCCTTATTCCTGCGCTGCTTGTATAGCTTACTTGGGTTATTTGGGTTGCTTGGGTTATTTGGGTTACTTGAATTGATCTGGTTACTTTGTCTGGTTTGTTTGCTCTCACCATATTCATCTTCATACGCATACCCATATTCCCACTCTCGGTGTTTGTACTTGTCGCTCGGCTTGCTCTGTCTCATGCTGTCTCTCCCTCCTCTACCCGGGCTTACGAGCACCGTACATACTATATAAGTTGAACTAAACAAATCACAGTCCACTCCGATAAAAGAATAAGTTTCCAATCGCTGTCATTCCAGATTTCTTTAATTCCCCTTTTAAGGGGAAAATACGATGATAAGCGTATGCTTCCAATGCAGCTTCTTTGCAGTAAATTTTCAGGCACGACCGCTTCACTTATTCAGTTTTTTCTGTCCTCTCCTCTGGCACATTGCTCTACTGATTGTGGCCCTGCAACGGTGATATTGTTTGTAACTCCTGTTACAACCTGCGTTGCCATCGCAGGCGCTGCACAGAACTTATTACAATCACTTCTTAACGGTAACAATAACGCCTTCCATATTGTCACCAGATATATCGTAAGGCTCATTCACTGGCAGATATACCGGGGTATCCTTCGACACCCGATAATAATGGATATGATACGTTTCGCCGTTCAGATCAACGGTGACGTTTTTCTTTTCTTTTAACATCTCCAGATACTCTTCTAACACCATATCATTCTTCGCCATCACTGCACTGTGCGGCATGCCAACATATCTGAAATGCCAGGGCTCATACTGAATCCCCGTCACTTTCACTTTATCCTTGGGATATCGCAAAATAAAACCGTATTTCCACGCATTCTTCTCCAGCCATGCGCCTTCAGGAGCTTCACTCATCGCGGCCAGGCTGGAGCCTACGTCCAGAGACAATCCCAGATTATGCTCGCTGTAGCCAGCAGGCAGTGCGTAGTCCGAACCTTTTTCCCGATACAGCTCGTCCTGCTTCTCAAAATCTCTGTACCCGCTGCTCATCAGAAAATATCGTACATCCTCTGCTCCGGCCGCTTCCACCATCTTCCGAAATCGTTCCGCCACCTCACGGGATAACATCAGTCTCTGATCCATCAATCCGTAACCTTGAACAAGCGCTGCCTCTTCAGCCACATTTACAATATCGGAGCGAACACCCTCCGGCCGAATGGCATGTTTCGAATTCACAAGCACGAGATTACCTTTATGTATTTGCTCTTTCATATCCTCACCCGACACTGCCTTGTAACCAGCATGCTTCTCGTCGTTGTTCAAAATGATAACCGGCTTCTCCTTTTTCTCGCCCAAGACTGCCGGCGCTTGCGCTATGATATATCCAATCAGGATGATACATATCAGAAAGCCCCACTTTTTCATCACTTGCTCCTCCTTCCCATCATACTTCAAGGGTAGACGAAACAATTTAAAGAAAACGCAGGGCAATTATAAAGTTTTTCTTAAATTTCACGAACGGTCTGCTGGAAAGCAGGCAAACGAACCTCAAATCTGGTGCGTACCACATCACTAACAACCGATATGACACCTTCATGCTGTTCCACAATGTTACGCGCAATGAATAATCCGAGACCCGTGCCCCCATCTTGAGATGACCGCGCCCGATCCCCTGTATAATACATGTCAAAAATACGCGGAAGATCGTCAGGATGAATATGCCCGCCATAGTTCGTCACCTGAATAACGACCTGGCCCTCTTCCAGATATCCGTTGATGTCCACATACATGCCGTCCTTGCCATGCCGCGCAGCGTTAATCAGCAAATTCTCGAACACGCGGGCGAGCAGCTCTCCGTCTCCGAATACGGTAAGATCGTTCTCCATATGTAAACGGGTAACCAGATGATTTTTTTCGAAAACAGGATAGAGCTCCTCATTCAGCTGCTTTAACAGCTCGCTCAGGTCCAGCCGCGTTTGATGCACAGGCAGCCTGCCGTAGTTCATACGTGTAATCTCAAACAGATCATCAATCAGCTTCTCCAGCCTCTGGGACTTCGCAAACGCAATCGCGGTAAAGTGCCTTACCTGCTCCTCCGTCAACTGATCATCCTTCATTAGCAGATCCAGATAACCCAGCACGGAGGTCAGCGGTGTCCGCAAATCATGTGCCAGATTCACAACGAGTTGATCCTTGCTGCTCTCTGCAAAATCACCACGTTCCACCGCTTCGCGCAGTTTCTGACTCGCCAGATTTACACTCTCCGCAAGTGCACCCAATTCGTCTTTGGCTACAATCTGCACCTGATGATCAAAATCTCCGTTAGCCATATGATTAATGCCGACAGAAATCTCTTTGAAATAGGTTACGTACGGCTTCGTAAACAAGTAGAAAAATAAAATCGCAAGCGGGATAAACAGGATCATAAACACATAAATATCCCCGATGCTTCTCATGATATGACGATACTCCGCTAGCTGATCCTCTGCCCTCACACCCATATAGTACATCTGCAGCAGCTTATACACGATAAACGTTACCACGCCAGAAGCGAGCATGCTCAGACCAAGCAGCATAATCATCGTTGTGCGAAAGCTTCTCCGTTTAGTCATTGAACGTGTACCCCACGCCCCAGATCGTTTTGATAAACTTGTTCTTGTCTATGTCTTCTCCCAGCTTCCTGCGCAGTGTGCGAATATGCACCATGACGGTATTGCCGCTTTCGAAATAAGCCTCGCCCCACACCTTTTCAAAAATACTCTCTGCGCTGAACACCTGTTTCGGATTGCTTGCAAGCAGCACCAGAATATCAAATTCCTTCGGTGTTAATTCCAGCGGTTTACCGTAAAGCGTCACGCTATGCTGGTCTGGCACAATGACAAGACCGCCTTTTTCAAGTATGGGGCGCTGCGCCGCCGCTGTGGACTGGCTGAATTGCAGGAAACGCCGCAATTGAGAATTCACGCGAGCGACAAGCTCCATCGGATTAAACGGTTTGGTCATATAATCATCGGCACCCATCACGAGCCCCGTAATTTTATCCATATCCGAAGTTTTGGCACTCAGAAAAATGATTGGAAAATGATGCTGCTCCCGTATTTTACGTGTCAATTCATACCCGTCCATGCCCGGCATCATAATGTCCAGAACAGCCAGATCAATCGCCTGTGTCTGAACTGCTTGCAACGCAGACTGTCCGTCTGATGCCGTGACGGTGTGATATCCTTCTTTTTCCAAATGCAAAGCAACGAGATCCGCAATCTCTATTTCATCGTCCGCAATCAGAATCGTAATTCGCTTCATTGCTTATTTCACTCCTATATGGGATGCTGGGCATATAATACCTATGAATCTAACAGATAACGACCAGATAAACAATTAAAGCAAGGCTATTTAAGTTAGACAAATGTTTTACACAGTCCACTCCGATGACAGAATAACCTTCCGATCGCTGTTATCCCCAGATTTTTTTGATTCCCTTCTCTAATGGGGAAAATCCGGTGATAAAGGCGAACGCTTTGCTTCTCCAGGTTTTTTCTGTCCTCTCCGTTCAAGTGTAAAAAATAGTTCAACACATATAGACCCATATATGAAAGGAAACCAAACTATGAAACTGGAGCGTTTGTTAGCCATCGTGGTGCTGCTCATTAACCGCGGGCGTTTGCAGGCGAAAGAACTGGCCGACATGTTTGAAGTATCCGTTCGCACGATCTATCGGGACATCGACACACTGGGCCAAGCCGGCATCCCGGTCGTGACGTATCAGGGAGCAAGCGGCGGAATCGGACTTACCGAAGGTTATCGTCTGGATCGCAACCTGTTGACGGATAAAGACCTCGTGTCCATCGTCACCGCGCTGCGCAGTATCTCCACCTCGCACACGAATACTGCAAGAGAGTTACTGGTTGAGAAGCTGAGCAGTATCGTACCCGAAGCTAAAAATGAAGATTTTCAAGCCAGCACTCACCGCTTCATCGTGGATTATTCCACATGGACACATCCCGAAGCGCTGCAGCAGAAATTAAAGGTTATTGATCAGGGCATAGATCAGCTGCAGTGTATTCGTTTTGCCTATTGCAGTGCCGAAGGAGCACAGACCTGCCGGACGGTTGAGCCTCACACCCTTGTACTGAAAAGGCACGCGTGGTACCTGTATGCCTTCTGTCATGAGCGAAATGAATTTCGCATGTTCAAGCTGGTGCGGATGAAGGAGGTCACTCTGGATACACAGCATTTTGAACGGAAGGCCGTTAACCTTCAGGACAGACCTTGGCAGCAGGAATGGAGCCGCCCGGACAATCAGATCGGCATAACGCTGAAATTCCATTCCCGTGTCCGGCATCTGGCGGAAGAATGGTTTGGCATTGAAAATGTACTGCCTGACGGGAACGGGTATTATATCAGTCAGGTTGCTTTCCCGGAAGATAACTGGCTGTATGGCTTTATTCTAGGCTTTGGCGCAGACGTGGAGGTGCTGGAGCCTCTGCATATTCGGGATAACGTCTGCCGCATTGCAGAGCAAATCGTGCAAAATTATAAACTCTCTGTTCAAACCTGACAGACAGCTGTCCAGTTCCTCCCCGTATACTTCAACTATGATCAGATTGAAGCTGTACCTAAACCCGAGGAGGAATGAATGATGAACGTTACGGTATGTCAAAGCTGTGGAATGCCGCTCACCAGTGCCGAACAATTCGGTACGGAGATGGATGGAAGCCCGACCCGTGAATACTGCATTTATTGTTACAAGGATGGCAAGTTTGAGCAGCCAGGTATGTCACTTGAGGGCATGATTGAGATGTGCACCACTATTCTCAAGCAGGAAGGCTTGGACGAAGAATCCGCCCGCTCGATGCTGCGCAACCAGCTGCCTTATCTGAAACGCTGGCAGTCTGCAGGAAGCATAACCCCTACAGATAAAACAGGTTCAGACGCCCCGGCATCTTCGTCAGATGCAGCTGATGCAGCAAACAATGCCTCGTTCTCCAGAGAGCCTGTTCGCTATGTAACCCTGCCTGGCAAAAGACTTGCCGGACTGTCAGCACGTACGACCAACGCAATTGAGATGAGCGGCGAAGGCAGCATCGGTGCGCTTTGGGCGCGTTACTTTGCCTCAGAACATATTCCGGCTCCCGAGGCTGCACGTTATGGCTGTTACTCCGATTACACAGACGGTATTGCCGGTGAATATACCATCCTGGTCGGACATGAGATCGGTGCGGAAGACTCGCTGCCCGAAGGCTTTGATGAGGTCCTGCTGCCTCCTGCGACTTATGCGGTGTTTACATCGAGAACCGGGCCGATGGTTGAGGTGGTCAGTGAATTATGGGGCGCGGTCTGGGCCTGGGAACACCAAAGTGATCGCACGTTTACGGGAGATTTTGAATATTACGATGAACGCAGCCTGGACCCGGGGAATATGCAGGTGGATGTATATATCGCGGTCAAAGAACGCAGATAACACTTGGTTCAGCCTGGAGAAGATCGAACAGAAACGCGGGAAACCATCAAAGCGAATAACAGAATTAAAGAATTGAAGACGTTAAGAGAAGGAACAACAGCTGCCAAGAGGTCTTGGCAGTTTTTTTTACATTTTCCGAGCAGTGTACCCCGACCATAGTACCAAGTTAGTTAGCATATACCATACCTAGTTACTTGGACATATGCCTTAAAAGCAAGCACCATTGACTTCTTTAAAATTAGGACCATTCGCATAACACCTGTTTCCCTGCTCCCATCTTCGCTCTCTCATATCAGGTTCTTTATTCCTGAATTCCCTTAAAACCGTTTACATCCTGCGAATACCGGGTAAAATCACTACATCCGAGTCGGAATTGGTTGTCCATTCCCGCTCTTTCATGTAACAAGTCATATGTACCTATGCGTGAACAAGGTGAATATATTTTATTTTGAAATGACACAACTCACTTCTCAAATACATATGAAATATACAACTCAACATAAATAAATGAATTAAACCAATACAATGATGCATGTCCATCATGCATGTAAGGAGGAACCAAGATGATCCGCATGCCTATTCAGCAAATGATCCCGTATCACCACCAATATCCACGCAACACGGCGACCGCTGCTCCGAAGAAAGAAAATGAGAACACTCAAGGCCTATCCTTCCATGAAATTTTACAGCAAAAAATGGCGAAAAAGAACGTATCCATGAATATGAGATAACGCTTTACATCTGTTCCCCCACTCCCTATACTACGGTAAAAGTGACATTTCAGGCGTGGCTGTGTTTACCTGTGACTCATTCATTGTGTGTTCTGGGCGCGCCTTATCGTCACCTCTACATAAAGGGGATGGCCTATGACCACAATTGCCTGTTTCCACGCACACCACTCCAACATCAGACTGATCGAGCAAGCACTGGCTTCTTATGCTGTAGAACTGGTTCACTATGTGGACCCGGGTCTTGATCGACTCAAGCATGATGAGGACTTCAACAACACTCTTGTTCGGGAAAAAGTAAACCAGACACTGCAATGGATGAGCCGTTGTCATGCCGATGTCATTCTTGTGACGTGCACCTTGTTTGCAGCTGTACTGGAACAAACGCAACCGTTGCCGATTCCGGTAACGGGCATTGATGATTCACTTCTCGCCATGATGAGAAGGCAGCCGAAACGATATTTGCTGGCGTTTACGAATCCTGCGACAGTTGAGCCGACAATGGCCCGGTATCGTGAACATCTGGATCGGCATGGAGCAGAAAAAGACAAGCCCGAGCTTGAATCCGTGCTGCTGCCAGGCCTGTTTGATATGGTCATGCGGGGGGACCAGGACGGCTATCTTGCGGCTTTGGAAGAAGCATTGCACCAGCTAGCCCTTGAACGCAAGGACACCTGCCTGGTAGCCGCCCAGCTCTCCATGGCCCCTGCTGCTGAGCAAGCATCCCTGAGTGCAGGTGTGGCCATCTATACACCACTATCAACGTTGAGCCCGACTCTGGAGCGAGATATCGGCATTAAACAGAAGGTATAAGTGACTATGTAACGCGTTGGTCACGTTGTCATGTGTCATGTGTACCACACCTGTTCCCCTCGTACACACAAACATCTACGTTGCTACACCGTTGCACTAAACAACTGGATTTAGCTAACGTTGTCGATCTATTGTTCAAAAGTAACTTGTTTATGGTGCATATATGGTGCTGCACGTACTCTAAAAAAAGAGCACGCTGCACCATGTGGTGCTTCCAGTACTCATAGTTAACCCACATAGCACACTGGAGCTCCATGTACCCATAAGTAACCTTTACAACGCATGACGTGCTCCATGCTCCATCAGTAACCTTTACAACGCATGACGTGCTCTATGCTCATCAGTAACCTTTATACCGCATGACGTGCTCTATGCTCCATCAGTAACCTTTACACCGCATGCTGCGCTCCATGCAGCCATAATTGACTTAACCTGTCCATGCGGTTCGTCTTTTACATAAATCACCACAGCTACATACATGTACACTTTAAATTTTGGAGGAATGAAATCATGAAACAGCTCGCTGTAGAACCTGGTCAATCCATCGGGGATATCCGGCTTGGCATGACACAGAAGGAAGTTGAACAGACAGACGCCTTCACCTTTGATCCCAAAGTGGAGTATGATGCTCAAGGCAAAGCGCAATTTATTGAGTTTTATGAAAGCGACGAGTTCAAGTGTATACTGGGTGAGCTGGATCTGCTGGGCACGGAAGCCGATACTCTTATTCCGCAGTTGGACAAGATTGCTCCCTATGACCGCGAAGACCCCGAGCTTGGATGCAGTTACCAGTTTGATGAGATAGGCCTGATTCTATGGCGCCCAGTGCCAATGACTCGAGCAGATATGCAGGAGCCCTGGTTTCAGGAGATGCCTCCCGAAAATCAGCAGGACGAGATAAAACATCTCTGCTTCTCCACAGTAGCCGTTTATACTAAAGGATATTATGACTAAATCGCTGGAGTGTCGGCAAGATGGACTGCTGTTGAGTAGAGTTGATGGACAAGACGAACAGATAGTGCAGCAGGTATGTTGGATAGATGTTTGACAGGTAGTTGGCACGGGAGTTAACGGTTGGTAGTTGATACGTAGGAAAGTAGTAGGCCAGTAGCCGAAGTAATTGGTTGGCGATTGATCGGTGGTCACGGTAGGCTAGTAGCTGAAGTAGTTGTTGGACCGTTGATCGGTGGACATGGTAAGTTAGTAGCTGATGTAGTTAGTGGGGCGATTGATCGGTGGACGGAGTAGGCCAGTACCGAAGGCATTGACGGGCCGTTGATCGGTGGACGGAGTAGGCCAGTAAAAGTACGGCTAACGATTCCAGATGACGCTATTTGGTGCTTTTTAGTCCCGTTGGAAATGTAACGATTCCTAGAAACGCTATTTCAGGTTTTCAGGTGTATATTTCTCGTTTTGCGGCGATTTTGGGTGAAATAACGTCGCTGTGATTCGTTAGAAATTTCACAGTGGCAAAAACGGCCAAATAAGGTTTGTAGGATTCGTTAGAATTGGGAGACGAGATTTGGAACCTTACATCGGATATAAAAAGTGACCCGGAGACTCGAGCCTACAGGCCTGAGTCCGGGTCACTTTTTATATTACTGAAACTGCCTTTCGTCCACTCCCACTTCCACTTCTACGATACTATCATGCGACGATACCACGATACTACGCTACCTTCTCGCCTACGAACGCGTCCGGTACTCCTCGGCTTTCGCCTGCATCCCGGCGGCTACAGCCTGCTCTTCGCTCAAGCCACGGTCTGCGGCAAAGGCACGGATGTCCTGCGTGATGCGCATGCTGCAGAACTTCGGCCCGCACATGGAGCAGAAATGTGCCTCTTTCGCCCCTTCTGCGGGCAGCGTCTCGTCGTGATAGGACAGTGCCCGTTCCGGGTCTAGTGACAGGTTAAACTGATCCCGCCAGCGGAACTCGAAGCGTGCCTTCGACAACGCATCATCCCGGCGCTGGGCGCGTGGGTGGCCTTTGGCCAAATCCGCGGCATGGGCAGCTATTTTATAAGCGATAACCCCTTCACGCACATCGTCCTTGTTGGGAAGCCCCAGATGCTCCTTAGGCGTTACGTAGCAGAGCATGGACGTACCGAACCAGCCAATCATCGCCGCTCCGATGGCAGACGTAATGTGATCGTAGCCTGGCGCGATGTCGGTGGTCAGCGGGCCGAGAGTATAGAACGGCGCTTCCTGACAGATTTCCATCTGCAAATCGACGTTTTCCTTGATCTTGTGCATCGGCACATGCCCCGGTCCTTCGATCATCACCTGCACATCATGCTTCCATGCAATCTGCGTTAATTCACCGAGCGTTGCCAGCTCCGCCATCTGTGCCTCGTCATTGGCATCGTAGATACTGCCTGGACGCAGTCCATCCCCCAGAGAGAAGGCCACGTCATACCTTTTCATAATCTCGCAGATTTCCTCAAAATGGGTGTACAAAAAGTTCTCCTGATGATGTGCCAGACACCACGCTGCCATAATCGACCCGCCCCGGGACACGATGCCAGTCATCCGCTTCGCGGTCATCGGAATATAACGCAGCAGCACGCCGGCATGAATCGTAAAGTAATCCACGCCCTGCTCCGCCTGCTCGATCAGTGTGTCCCGGTACAGCTCCCACGTTAGAGCCTCAGCCTCTCCGTTCACCTTCTCCAGCGCCTGATAGAGCGGCACCGTACCAATCGGCACGGGAGAGTTGCGGATAATCCATTCCCGGGTCGTATGAATGTCCTTGCCTGTAGAGAGGTCCATCACCGTATCCGAGCCCCAGCGCACCGCCCAGGTCATCTTCTCCACCTCCTCCTCGATGGAGGAAGATACAGCCGAGTTGCCGATATTCGCATTGATTTTAACGTGAAAATGTCGACCAATCAGCATCGGCTCACTCTCCGGGTGATTGATGTTGGATGGCAGAATTGCCCGCCCGCTTGCCAGCTCCTGCCGTACAAATTCAGGCTCTACGCCTTCACGGATCGCGGCATATTCCATCTCTGGCGTAATGATGCCCTGCCGCGCATAATGCATCTGTGTAACGCAGCGCCCAGCCTGAGCGCGCAGCGGCTGCCCCCGGAATCCGGGGTATTCCTCCGCCCCGGCTCTCCGTCCGCCAGGCTTCAAGCCGTTATCCTCGGGCTTCACCGCCCGGCCTTCATATGCCTCTACATCACCGCGCTCCATAATCCAGTGATTCCGGAGCGCTGGCAGCCCCTTCCGAATATCCATCTGGAAATCGGGATCGGTCATCGGGCCGCTCGTATCGTAGACACGCAGCGGCTCATTATGCTCCACCCCTTGGGGAGTATTCGTGTCATGAAGGGCAATTTCACGCTCCGGTACAGCAATATCCGGCCGTGAGCCCTGAATGTATACTTTGCGGCTGCCGGGGAAGGGCTGAACCCCTTCCGCCGCTCCGGTTTTCTTTTCCACCGGATGACCATCGCGCCCCAATTCCTCTGTTCCGATCTGCTTCCCCGTTTCGTTACCTGTATTCATGTCTCCTGTCTCCTCCTCCGTGATTTTGGCTCCGTGTCGTTTGTACACGAATGTGTCAGCTTTGCATGGCTCACCCACCTGTCCAGAACATCCAGAGCACAGAAGCACAACAGGAATGACCCTGCGCACACAGCCGCATTGATCCAGGAGACATCTTATTATGTACAGGCAGCGTCGAATTCGGGATTGGCTTCACGATGAGTTCAGGTGATTTCACCGCTTTTGTTGTTCGTTGCTCCACCCTGTCGTCTAACCCTGCCTGCATAATCTGCGATCAGATCAAGGATATCACGAAGGCGGACGCTCAACATACGAGGCTCGACTTGCCGCTGTATATAAAAAAGCCGGTTCCGAGGGAACCGACTCATGTCCATCACCATACACGTAAACATAGGCATCTCGCTGCAAAAACAGCATCTGCGCCAGGTTAACGTCTATAGTGTTTGTGGTCAAAAGGCCGATTACTTCCCTACGCTGGTATGATCCAGATCAGGTGCAAAGGGTCCGGAATCTCGTGCGATCCCGTCTCAGTCCGGACAATTCGGACTCCCCCAGTAACGTAAACATATTGCGGCATACACACCGCTGTTCAACTTAAACGATGATGCTCAAACTGGCCCCGCCGGGCCGTCCATTACAGAGTAGCTTAATCTGGTTAGAAATACAACCTTTATATTCCAGAGAATTTGTTTGTTCGGATGGAACTGGAGCAAAAGTCCATTAGCACAAATTCGGTTGGAACAAATATCGAAGTCAACTTCACTCCAACAAAAGTACGCCACCGAATTTACGACAACATAAGTCCCATCTGCGCTGCCGCTTCCTTCAGCACGGGTGCATACTCATGCAGTGTCTCCTGTGAGAGCCGGCTGACCGGGCCGGACACAGAAAGCGCTGCCGCGATGCTGCCCCTGCGATCCATAATCGGTACGGACACCGCAGCCGCTCCAGGCTCACGCTCTTCATAGCTCGTTGCATACCCGCTCTCCCGGATGTCTTCCATCTGCGAAAGATACACGGCCGGGTCGATAAATACGGGCCATTCCGGGCCGTTCATCAGCTCTTCGCGGTCCTCTTCCGTGGCAAATGCCATCAGAACTTTACTGGAGGCTCCTACGGAAAGCGGCAATCTGGCCCCTACAGGCGCAACCCGGCGAATGGCCTGATCACTCTGTACCGCCTGAATCCGAATCCGCTCGCTGCCGTCTCGAAGGTAGAGACTCACCGTTTCACCCAAACGATCCCGAAGCCTCTCCATCGCAGGCAGCAGCAGAATCGCAGGATCATCACTGCGTGACATATGGGCAGACAGCTCCCAGATGCGAATGCCCAGTCGGTACTTCTCCGTGGCCGCATCACGAATGACAAAGCCTTTATCCTCCAGCGTAGCCATCAAGCGATGCACCGTGCTTTTGTGCAGACCGATCTGGCTGGCAATTTCGGTGAGTCCAAGATCGCTGCGCGTGGTAAAACATAGTAATATATCCAGCGCCCGTTCTACAGCCCGGACGGTTAACTTGCGGTCTTCCATGGCATGATGCCCTCCTCATGTTTCATCACATGAAACTTGGTTACATAAATTATATGAGAAACAGTCTCATCTGTAAACCGGAAAGAGTGATAAAGCTGGCGAAAACTTGAAAATAACATGCCATTTTACGCATCTCTCATGCAACTTAATCTCCTGTAAATTTCACACTATGGAAATGTTATCTATACAACTAAAGAACTATATAACAATTGCGTAACAAATGGCGCTAATCAATTGACTTTAACTATATCGGAACATACGATAAAGATAGGAACACATTTAATTAAATCCATGCTAAAGCATGACTTTAGCATCAGGATGTATGCTTGATTTTAAGTAAATAAATAGCTGTTGTTTGCCCGTTGTAATCGTATACTGAATTTCGCTTAACTGAATTGTAAAGGAGGGGCGTGCATGTATTCGACATCCCAGAGCGAAGCCCCGCTGCATACCAAAGTGTCCGATCTGCCCTCTTCGTTGTCACCAAGGCTGATTCGGTTTAAACATATTGTCGTAGCGTTGCTGCTCTCCGTTGTATTTTTCCTGTTGTTTTGTTTTATTGCCTTACACGGTTATATTGCATGGGTGCTTTCGAACCCTACAGTCGCACCTGTTTTCTCGAATCCCATGCAGGCTAAAAACATGAAATACGAGGATATCACCTTCCCGGCAGCAGACGGCAGCCGCACAATGCAGGGCTGGTATATTCCCGCTAGTAATGACTCGGGTAAAACGATTATTTTCAGTCACGGATATGGTGCCAACCGCGAGGAAACCTGGGTGCCGATGTATGATCTGGCCCACTACGCACACCAGCTCGGGTTCAATGTTGTGATGTTTGATTACGGCTTTGCCTCTCAAATCAACAGAGCTGTAGCGACTGGCGGCAAAGCCGAGTCACAGCAGCTGCTTGGTGCTATTCAATTCGCGAAGCAGCGCGGAGCGCAGGAACTGGTCGTATGGGGATTCTCCATGGGAGCAGGCACCGCTTTGCAGACCGGATTGCTGACGAATGAAGTAGATGCCATGATTCTGGACAGCACGTTCCTGCTGGAGCCGGACACGCTCTACCATAACATTCATAATCAGATCAATCTGCCGCGCCAGCCTACACTGGAGATTATGAAGCTGCTCTTCCCTGTGCTGAACGGGACAGGTCTGCAACAGATTCCGTATCAGGAAGTGAAGAAAAAGGACTATTCGTTCCCGATCTTCTTTATCCACGGTACGGAGGATGAGAAGGCTCCTTATCCAATTGCTGAACAGCTTGCCGCCAATCAGACCAATCCATATTCGGAGGAATGGATCGTGAAGGACGCGCATCACGAATTGATTTTCAGGGAGCATCCGAAGGAATATTTACGCCGTGTTTCGACTTTCCTGAGTCATGTGACCAAGACCAGCAGTGACGATGTGCAGCAAACCGCAAGTAATAATGTGCGTTGAGCTACTAATTTATAGATGAACTTTGTTAGCGTGGTCCACGCTGCAAAGCTCAGTGAACGTGTTCAGAGCCCCGAAGGGGCTCTTTTTTGTATACACATAGGACAACACACCCCCGGAATATACTGCCTGAGACAGAGCTATATAAGCTGAACTATTTATTTACACGTAAACGGAGAGGACAGAAAAAACCTGAAAAAGCGAAGCGGTCGCCTGAAAGCTTTCTGAAAGAAAGCTGCATCGGAAGCATACACTTATCACCGGATTTTCCCCTTTGTAAAAGGGAATTCAAAAAAAATCTGGGGATAACCGCTACTCTCCAGGTTGTTCTGTCATCGGAGTGGATGGTGTAAAATCCTTAGTTCAACTTATATAGCATAAATGAACGTAGACTGCGTGGAATGATGAAAGGTTACTTGAGGATCGCTTCATGATTGCTCGATGAAAGCTTGTACGATGAATTAAGAATAAAAAATGCAGGATTGGAGGTCCGCTGAATATGAACTGCGACGAATATGGCCGTCTGCTGCCTTTGCGGACACTGGAGGAAATCCGTTTCTGGAAGGAGCAGGAGAAAGAACATACTCTCCTTATTCGGGCACTGGTTCCTGACCTGGAGCCTGCTTATGTGAAGATGCTGGAGGAATGGGAGGCAGCCTTTGCGAGCAGCGAACGAGCAGCGAATCAGCTGATCAAGCAGCTGCTGCCCGCAACCCAGCCGCCGGCTCCGTATATCATGCGCTGCATTGATCAGCTCGTCTCGGCAGCACAGGAGCAGTCCAGAGCGTTTATTAAGCAGCTGTATGTCATGCTGGAGCAAAGTGCCGCTGTACGTGCGCTTCCACTTGCTCAAACTGTAATTCTGCATATCATCCGTGAATCAGAGTATTTCCTGGGGGTACTCGAAACCTTGAGCCAGCCTGGCCTCCTGCGCGAAGCACCATCATCATCCATACTGCTGGAGAACGCATTGCACAGCACCCGTTCAGAAGACAACAAAGCCGTTTGGCGTGAAGCCAAAGAGACTCAATCCAATTCTACTACCCAAACAAATGCAGTTCCCACTTCTACTGTAAAGGCACAATCTGCATCCCCCCAGCCTTCTGCTGGCGGCAGTGCTTCAACTGAGCCTTCAACGAGTGCTTCCACGGTTAAAGAAAAGCCGGTTCCCATTGGCGGGCATACGCTGCCTCCCCTGCCTTACGCGTACAATGCACTGGAGCCGCATATTGACGAACTGACGATGCGTATCCACCACGACAAACACCATCAATCCTATGTAGACGGTCTGAATACGGCCGAGAAGAAGCTTGCTGAATCTCGTAAAAAGAACAATTTTGAGCTCGTCAAGCATTGGGAGCGTGAGCTTGCTTTTAACGGCGCAGGGCACTACCTGCATACGATCTTCTGGACCATTATGAATCCCGCAGGTGGCGGCAAGCCTGAAGGCATGCTTGCTGAGCAGATCAAACGTGATTTTGGCAGCTACGAGGCATTCAAAAATCAATTTACCGAAGCGGCCAACAAGGTCGAGGGCAGCGGCTGGGCGATGCTTGTATGGAGTCCGCGAGCGCATCGCTTGGAGATTTTACAGGCAGAGAAACATCAGAACCTCTCCCAATCCGACATCGTACCGCTCCTGCCGCTGGATGTATGGGAGCACGCCTACTATCTCAAACATCAGAACGAGCGCAAAAAGTATATCGAGGACTGGTGGAATGTCGTCTACTGGCCTGCTGTAGCTGAGCGTTACGAAGCCGCACGCAAGCTGTTGTGGCCGCCTTATTAAGCGCGAGCGGGGCATATGTAGTATAAGAATACGATAACAAACTATTTTAAATTTAAAAGAGATATCCCCAGTCGAAAGACTAAACGATATCTCTTTTTTAAATGCAATGCGCATCTCCCACCACATGCACGCGCACAATCCGTATGTTTTATTCTTTAATGGATGCGGCCTCGATGGTTTGATAAGCCCAATGCGTATCAGGAACATCAGACCATGCTTTTATCGCTGCTGAAGCCGGCTGAAGACCGATTAATTTGTTGATCATGGTCACAGCTTCAGCACGTGTTACAGGTTGTTCTGGACGGAAGGTGCCATCCGTATAACCTGTAAGCACACCTGCTGCATTCAGTCGATTAATAGCTTCCTGTGCCCAATGCTGCTGTACATCCTTGAATGCCGCTGCTGCCTCGGAAGCTGCTGTCTGCTCTCCCTTCAGCAAATGCTGCAGCACATTTGCCAGCTCCGCCCGGGTGATTGCCTGCTCCGGTTTGAAGCTGCCATCTGGATATCCTTTGACATAACCAGCCTGGACCGCAGCCATGATGCTGCTCTCTGCCCAGTGATTTGCTTTTACATCCGCAAACGATGCTTCGCTCTCCGCTTCTGCAGTACCTGTTACTCGAATCATGAGTGCAGCCATCTCTGCACGTGTTACGAAACGCTCTGGTTGGAAACGTCCGTCCGCATATCCGCGAATGTAAGGCTGTGCTTGTGTGGTCTGACCTGCCCAGTCTTTAACCCGAACGACAGAGAATGTACTGAACTGATCCACATGAATCTCAATGCCTTGCTGATTGTTATCTCTGTTAAGTGTCACAAGTTTACCATGCACCAATTCCTTGGTGCCGCTGCTATGTTCAATGTACACACCCAGGTCCGCAGGGTTCACACCTGCAAGCTGTTTGCTGTCCACTGGCAGTACAAGCGTGACTGGACGGCTTTGCAGATTGGTTTCAATCGTCATAGGCCGGCCCAGCACCTGAATATTTTTCGTTCCTGCGGATTGAATAAGGGTCTCGTTCGCCAGCAATCTTTGTTCAATTGCCTCACGTGACTCCTGTTTCTTTACCGGAACCAAACGGAAATACACATCGTCCGTTCTGTCTTTCAAAGAAGCAGCCGGAATGCTTACTTTCACGTTCGGATTAGAGATGACCAGCTCAATTCCTTGCTCTGCAAATAATATCACCGATTCACGCGCCAGCTTCACATCCCACTGAGAGACTTCATCCTTCACATCCGGAATTCGGATAACTGCCGTATGCGAGCCTGTTTTTTTCAATTGATCAATAACGGATTGCGCTTTGCTTTGGTTCAAAATAAGCTCGTCTTTAATCGTGCCATCTGTTCCACGAGTCCGGCTGAGTTCCAAGGAATCAATGGTGGAAGCCTGTTCGCCATTCGCCACATCCACCTTGATGATCTCCTTCTGCGGAGCAGTGGATGGAGCTGTTGAAGAAGATGTTGATGGAGAAGGTGATGGGGTGACAACCACTTCACCACCGCCGCTGCTTGGAGCTTGAGGAGTTACGGACACCGACACTTTAAAATCTGATGCACCCGAACCGTTTGAAGTTCGAACAGCAAATACGTAAGGCAGACCATTCGTTAGATTCGTAACGGTGTACTGCAATGCATCCATCGGCCCTGCCACTTTAACCCAACTCTCTGGATTCTGCGGCGCACCACTACCCTGATACATATAAACAACGTACCCTTCTATTTCGGGTACACTGCTCCAATCCAGCTTGACTTGTCCATTGCCAGCCTGCGGGGTAAGTGTTGCGGGTGCTTCTGGCAAACCAGGTGTAACTACATTGGAGACGACATAGTCGGACTCCGTATGAGTATCATTAGACGTAGATTTAACTGCAAAAATATAAGGCAACCCATTCGTCAAGCTATTGATTACCCTTTCACTGTTCAACATGTTTGTAATGTCAATCCAGTTATCAGGGTCTACTGGTTCTTTAGAACCCTGATACATATAAACAGCATCAGTAACTGAAAGATCCGAGTTCCAGCTAATTTTCGCCTGAGCATTACCCGCAACAGCTTTTACATTGGTAGGAGTAAACGGGGAGCCTTCAAGGGTTTGGAATTGCTGATACCCCAGATCAACCAAATCGACTGAATTGTTACCGGGATCATCAGCTGTAAAATATACAGCATAATCAGTCAAGGGAGATAAGTGATTGAAAAACAGGTCCTTCTCTTCCTCTGCCTGTAAATCAATATAAGTTCCTGCAAGTGTTGCATTTGCCTTGATTGTATCCAGTTCAGGCCTTGGGCTAAGCCAGTCTACTATACGAATCTCATAATATAGACGTGCACTCTCCGTTAGCTTTACACTTGATTTAAATGTTGATGCAGTAACCTTTACATCTATAGGAAAATTAGGAGCACCACGAACAAAGTCTATTGCAGCAGCTGCACCTGCTTTCCCCACAAAATAAGAATGATCTGTCATACCAAGTGCCAAAACAAAAATGAATAATAGTTTCATTGGACGATTTATCCATACCAGCTTATCGGATATTAATCTTCTCATCTCTTAACCTTCCCTTCGCTGTGGTTTTTGAATGAGTATACTAGTGGATTCTGAACATTTTCTGAACAAAATTCGACAAAACACGCATTAAACCATTGTTATTCGCAGCAGGTTCAATTTGTACAACAAAAAAGGCGAATCTCTTAATAGAGATTCACCTCATAATCCACTTCATATTACACTTCATACATAAGATACCTATGTTAAGAAGCGCAGCCCTCACATGCTACATAGTTGTCGCCAACCTGTTTGCTAATCGCAATCAGATCACCGAGCTTGATATCGGACTCCTCTGTAAACTCCAGATCGGCAATACGTGCCACAATCAGGGCAGCAGCCTCTTCTTTGCTGGTTGCCATTTGGCTGAACTCTGACTTTTCACCTGTTGAAATGACTTCATACAGGTATGTATATCTCAATGTTTCCACTCTAATCCTCTCCTTCCGAAATCACATCATACCATCTCTGTTACCCAATTCCAAGCCTGATGAAAAAGAACTCAGTCATATCGCGATTTCATCTGCTCTGCCGTCACTTGCACTTCATCGAGCCCAACAGAAAGCACCCGCTCCGTCCCGGCATGCGGATACCTGCTGCGCAGCGTGCGCACCAGAGATGCCGTATACGCCGTGGTCGAAGGAATGCCTGCCAGCTCCTGCAAACTTGCCATCGTGCCGGGTTTCACCTTCGGATATCCTTCTGCCGCTCCGCCCGAGGCTTCATCATAAAATCTGCGAACTGCTGCCGCAAGCTTATCTCCCTGACCCTCCACAATGATAAACGCAGTAATAATGTAAGCTTTTGCCTGCCGCCGCTGAGCGATACCGCAAAATTTCAATCCACCCACGCTGACATCATAATCACCGGGACAGAAGGCTCCCTGTACTTCTCCCGTCTGCGCCTGAGCTGACCAAGGGGTTAATGATTCGGCAATGATTGAAGCCATCTCGCGAAAATCATCATGGATATTGATGGCATGCCCCGGATTAGGCAGAATTAGCGACACATTCACAACTCCCGGATTCAAAGGAACGGCCGCTCCACCTGAAGGCCGCACACATACAGCAGCCCCCTCACCTCGAATACGCTCCATCGCTTCAACTGCAAGAGGCAGTCTACGGTCACGCAGCCCGGCTACAAAGGCATCCGGGTGACGCCATATATGAGCCACAGGCAAATGTCCTGACCCCACTCGTCTGCACATGACTTCTTCCCATGCAAACGCATCAAGCACACTGCTTCCACGGCGCATCAGCGGCGTTTCCCATATCTGCAAGCGCAGCGACGAATGCTTGGCAGCAGCTATTCTGTGTGCAGCGGTACTACTCTTCCCCGGTTCAGGACGTTGATCGGATTGGGAAGGTATACTCATCATCCATAACCTCCGACTGTTGAATTCATGCTTCATTACAACGTAACAGGCACGTTATGCCAGGCATAACGTTATATATAAATAAGCCGGTTCCCCAAGGAACTCGGCTTATCCAACCTTACTCTTTTATCAAAGACAGAAACTCCGCACGTTGTGCAGGGTTATCACGGAAAGATCCACGTACAGCCGAAGTTACGGTCTTGCTGCCAGGTTTCTTCACGCCACGTGCGCACATGCACAAGTGCTCGCCCTCAACCACGACCATCACACCATGCGGCTCTACAGCCTCTGTCAGGATGTCGGCAATCTGAGAGGTGATGCGCTCCTGTACCTGAAGACGGCGTGTTACCGCTTCGACCAGACGTGCCATCTTGCTCAGACCAACAATCTTGCCGCTCGGTACATATCCAATATGTACTTTGCCGAAGAACGGTGCCATATGATGCTCACATTGGCTGTAGTACACGATATCTTTAACGATGACCAGCTCTTCGTGATTCTCGTCAAAGGTGACACCCAGCACGTCACGGGGATCAACCTCATATCCGCCAAAAATCTCTTCGTACATCCGGGTTACCCGTGCAGGCGTTTCCAAAAGCCCTTCACGTGTACTGTCTTCGCCAATCAATTTGAGAATCTGTTCGACATGATATTCGATCTTCTCCCGATTGTCGGATACTTTGGAATTCAAATAATCTTTAACGCCAGCCATTGCCAAGCGCCTCCTTTCGAACCACATCATGCAAGCGGTTTAACCGCCTGAAGCTATTATTTTCGGCGGCCCGAGCTTTTACGCGCAGGATGTTGACTCGGCTGAGGCATTTTCGCACCTGGCTGCTGATTCTTCATCATCTGCTGGGCACGCTGCATTTGCTTGCCGTTCAGGTTATAGCCCATCTGCTTCGCCATCTTCTGCAGCATCTCAGGGTCGCTTTGCATTTTCTCGAGCTGTTTACGCAGGTAGAACACCCCGATGAAAAATCCACCGACCAGACCCACAATCAATGTAATAATCGGTATTACAATATCCATCTCTTAGACACCTCTGTATGCAATCTAAAAAACCTGCTGATCTGTGCCAGTAAACATCATAATTCATGATCATTTATCTCGATAATGCATACATGACACTGACCGGATTTCCTGAGAGTTATCATAGCATTTCCACAAGCCTTGAGCAAACGCATTTTCCAGATAAATGGCTTAGGTCAGTACACCTTCAATAAAGACCGTCGTCTGCTTCGCCAAATCTACCTCTACGACATCCAGGGAAAAACGTGTGCTGCCCCGTGCTATTCGAATAACTGGCCTGCCCGGCAGTCCTCGATGTTGACGAACAATAACACCCGTTTCCTTGGTAGACAGCCGGACAGCCGTTCCGTTGGGATACACGGATACACTTTTGTTAAACTCGATCAGAATATCCCGATCCAGCTTTGTTCCCGACATGGCCATCATCTCTTCGCACGCTTCGTGTGGAAGCAGACTGTTACCCGACAGACCGTTGATCAGATTATCATAGATGTTGGCTGCACTGACGATTTTGGCAAACAAATGTATGTCCTTACCTGTGATGCCTCTAGGTATTCCACTGCCGTCTACATGCTCATGATGCTGCAGTGCAGTATGTGCGACAAGCAGGCTGAACTCCCGCTTGTTCTTGATTACTTCGAAGCCGCGCCAGGTGTGGTGCAGCTTGGAAGTAGCACTGCTGCCAGACGGCTCGCCTACTTTTCCAATATCATGCAGAAGTGCACCTACAGCCAAATCCTTGAGCTGATTATAATTGAGCCCCATATTCAGTCCGATCACCGATGACAACAGACATACATTCATGGCATGAACATACTGTGCATTATCCTTGGTACGGATATCCGTTAACTGAACGAGCAGCTCACGCCCGTTCAGCACATCATTCAGCAGCTTGTCGATGCTGAGTGAAACTTTTTTCGGACTCCAATCTTTTCCGGACCTCACCGCTTCAAGCGTTACGCTCATATCATTGATAATGGCCCGTTTCGTAGCTTCATCCAGAATATCTTCTATCTCTACATCTTTATATGCTTCATCCTGGATGTACAGCGTGGTAACCCCGATACGCTTCAGCGTATTGACCATAAACACGGTGAGCTGGACTCCGGCAGACAGCAAAACCGTACCGTTGCTGGAATATACCGTCTTGCCCAGAATCTCTCCCGCCTCCACGCTTTCCACGTTTACATACTTCATGAACGTCCCCCGCTCTTACGTTTGCTGCTCCAATGTGAGCAATTGCTCCTTGGTTTGCAGACCGCCTACGTAACCCACCAGGGTGCCATCTTTACCGCTCATGCGATGACAGGGAATAACAATCGGAATAGGGTTCTTGCTAATGGCATCCAAAACTGCGCGTACAGCCTTGGGCCGGCCGATCTTTTCCGCAACCTCTTGGTGAGTTAAGGCTTCTCCATAAGATATATCGGTCAGAACCTGCCAAACCTGTAGCTGGAATGCAGTCCCATACCGCTCAAGCTGCAAGTCGAACGTCTTTCTTTCCCCTGCAAAATATTCCCGCAGCTGCTTAGCAGCTTCCCTCAGCTTCTCTTCATTTTTCTCGTATCGGTATTCACCGATCCAGGTACGTGCCCACTGCTGCAGGTGCGCTTCCCGTACATGGAAAGCCCCAAAATCAATATGGCACAGTCCCTCATCGGTTGCGCACAACGTAAGTGTACCGATTGGTGTGAGCAGCTCATCATAATATACAGGCTTGCCGTGAAGTCCGGTCACCGGGGACGGCTTCCATGCAGCGGCTTCCCCCGACTTGTCTGTAGATGCAGGCTGCTCACCATTTGTTTCCGTTGTACGCTCAAGCTCGCCTTCGCTCTTGCTATCCAGCTTGCTTGCATTACCAGCCTGCGGCTGTTCGGGTAAGGCAGTGGACGACATCAGTCGCTCCTTGGCCTTCTGCAGCATACTTAGCACGTTACCATCTTGTTCGATCGCGGCAGCTTCCCCTATAGCTCTCATGGCGTCTTCTCCTCCAATTCTGCTCAGCGCCCAGGCGGCGGTTCCCCGCAGCTCTGGACGCGGATCACGCTTCAGTACCTGTGTTAATTTGGGTACAGCGCTTTTGTCTTTGAAATTGCCCAGTGCAATGACCGCATTACGCTGAATCGGCTTTTTGCCCCGCCATGAGGCGGAGCTTTGACCGAAGCGTTCTTTGAACTCACGGTTGCCAATATCCAGCAGCGGCAGCAGCAAAGGCTTTACAATCTCCGGATCGGGATGAAACTCGGGATGGTGATCCCAGTTTTTGCCCCGATTTTTCGGACAAACAATCTGACATGTATCACAACCGTACAGACGGTTGCCTATTTTCAGCATAAACTCCTCATCCAGAAACCCTTTAGTCTGGGTCAGAAAAGAAATGCAGCGCTGCGCATTCAATTGGCCCGGGCCAACCAGCGCACCTGTAGGACAGGCATCAATGCATTTCGTGCATTCCCCGCAATCCTCAGTCACAGGCGTATCTGGCGGGAACGGAATATTCGTCACAAGCTCACCGAGAAATATCCATGAACCGAATTTCGGCGATATAATCGAGCAGTTCTTGGCACTGAACCCGATCCCTGCCCGCTGCGAGACCGCACGATCTACAAGTGCTCCCGTGTCCACCATGCTTTCGATCATCGCTTCCGGCACACGCTCGCGGATAAAGTTGACCAGCTTGTCCATCGCCGTGCGCAGCACCTGATGATAGTCCTGTCCCCACGCCGAACGGGCAAAAATGCCGCGGTACGCGCCTGGCTCCGACTTCGGCGGATTTATCATTTTGGACGGATATGCCACGGCTATGGCAATCAGGGAAGCAGGCTCGCCGCCTTGAAGGGCGGGATGCACTCTTTTTTCAATATCCGGCTCCTCAAAGCCTGACGCATACCCCTTATCGCGAGACTGCTCCAGCAGTGATTTCAGTGACACAAACGGATCAGCTGAAGCAAATCCAATATCATCTATGCCCAGTTCCGGGCCTGCCGCCTTGATCTCCTGCTTTAACGTCTCCCATACGGAGGCGGCCTGTGCTGCCCCGGTCCGTACGCTCGTCATTTCCTCTTCCCTCTCTTCTCTCAGGCACGTAATCGGTAAACAAGGAACGCCCGTCTCACGGAGGGAGATCAGGCGCTTCGCTATATACCTATATATCTTGCATAAAGTGCATTTACAGCCTACGTGCCCGTATAGTTAAACGCAAAAAGCGCTCTGAAGTTGTTGTGCTCCAACATTTTACAGCTTTTTCATCTCCGAGAATGGCCAGAAAATAAATTCGGCTTTGCCGACAATTTCACTGGAAGTGATGCTTCCGAACATGCGGCTGTCCTTGCTTTTGCCCTCATGACGATTATCTCCCATCACGAAGTAATGATCCGGCTCCAGTGTGATCGGCCCGAAATCCGGGTCCTGCACCTCAATGTCGGTATAACTCTCCGCCTGCTTCACGCCATTTACATATAAAAGGTGGTCCTTGACCTCAATCGTATCTCCCGGCAGACCCACAATTCGTTTCACCAGATAATCCTTCCTGCCCACATCTTCGCTTGGATCACGCAGCACAATGACATCCGACCGGGCCGGCTCGTCGAAATGATACACCATCTTGTTCACAAACAGACGATCGCGCTCCACCAACGTTGGCTGCATGGACTGCCCTTTGACCATTGACAGATTAAACACAAACAGGTTCAGCAGCATCATGATTACAAACGCAACCACTATCGTCTTCACCCAATCCCACAGCTCGGCTGTCCACGACTTTCCTGATGGCCCGGGAGCAGATTTCCGGTCGGATTCCCGCTCCTCCATGGTTGAAGGCTCTATCGAAGAAAAATTGGAATTCAAAGAGACACCTCATTTATCAGTTAGTAGATTACACGTGTAACCCAGGGTCATACTCCCTTTCAGTCTACTCTATTTGGTAGTCCGAAACAATTGGAGATGCCCACCAGCATGCGCAAAACACACACTCTTTAATACACGTTCCGGGAAAAATAAAACAGGGAGGCATCACTGGCGCTGCCTCCTCATCAAATAGAAAGGCATATCCACCACGCCATTGATGCGTGAACAGATATGCCTAATATGAAATAAAACTCTTATATTTCTTTGTCTAACTACACCGAATTCACCTGCACCGATTAAGCCTTGGACAAAATACTAAGTTTCTGAAAAGCACTCAGAATCTTATTGGCACCATACCCCATTGCTTCGTACAAAGGCATGGCTGCTTTGTTGTGCTCATCACCGGCCACCCAAATCTGGCTGACTTTGCGCTGCTGGAACCGCTGCTCCATAGCCTCGACAAGTGTTTTGCCGACACCGCGGCGACGATAATCTGGATGAACCGCAATACGATAGATGCATCCCTGGTTTTGATCAATCGTACCGATCAAGGCACCGACGAGGTCTCCCTCTTCTTCCGCAACCATGATCAGATCAGAATCCCATGACAATTGACGGGCAAACGGGCCCATCGTGTTCTCATAACACTCTTCCGATAGTGCAACCTGGAGAAGCTCCGTCATCTGGCTTGCATCACTCAACTGAAAGGAACGAACGTGCATGTCTTAAATCTCCCTTTTCGTTAGCTTAGATGAGGTTTTACAAAAAAGGGGGTCCCCTTTTACCAAAAACCCGATGTTCATATAATGACAAAAAACGAGAAAATACCGCTTCTTCGTCAATTAAACCATACTTTACTCCATAAAACACGCATTTTCTTCTGAAAGCGCTTTATTGTAACCGTTTACATTGAGATGAGTACAATTTTAACGATTTTTTTCGTCAAAATATTATAATATATTTCATAATGGGTAAAATATGTTTGTTATCTCTGGCCTGGATTTTCATTAACGATGGTTCAGGATACTTAATAAACAAAAATGTTGATTAATTATCCCGAATGCGGTTTAATAATAGAGGCAAGGGTATTATTACATATGTACCTTAACAACCAACAACAAAATCTCAGGAGGTATTTCACTATGGCTTTTCAATTACCAGCACTTCCTTACGCTAACGATGCACTGGAACCACATATCGATGCACAAACGATGGAAATCCACCACGATCGCCATCACAACACTTACGTAACTAACTTGAACGCAGCTCTGGAAAGCGCTCCTGAACTGCAAAACAAAAGCTTGGAAGATCTGATTGCTAACCTGGACAGCGTACCGGAAAGCATCCGCACAGCGGTTCGCAACAACGGTGGCGGACATGCCAACCACAGCTTGTTCTGGGAAATCATTGGACCAAACGGCGGCGGCGCACCTACAGGTGACATCGCAGCAGCGATCGACAGCGAACTGGGCGGCTTTGACAAGTTCAAAGAAGACTTCGCTAAAGCAGCAACTACTCGTTTCGGTTCCGGCTGGGCATGGCTCGTTGTAGGCAAAGATGGCAAATTGTCCATCACTAGCACGCCTAACCAAGACAGTCCGCTCTTCGAAGGTCTGACTCCGGTTTTGGGTCTGGACGTATGGGAGCACGCTTACTACCTGAAATATCAAAACAAACGCCCTGATTACATCTCCGCTTTCTGGAACGTAATCAACTGGGATGAAGTGAACAAACGTTACGCTGCAGCAAAATAATTGCTGTTCAGATAGAAGAGCCTGCATCGGTCCTTTAGGATCAATGCAGGCTCTTTTTGATCTATGCCGGGCAGCGTTGGGCTGACATACTGGGATACGTCTGGGCAGGGAGTGGCAAGCGCGTCGGCGCAGGAGGTGCTTGGTCCGCACCACGAACACGCGCGATTACGATGCTTTTTTTGAACATCTGTAAGTTATACTCCAACGCTGAATGCCCGACATCCCTATAATACGCAGCAGACCGCAACCTCTCTCTCCACCCTCTCCTTCTAGTTTACATACGTGATACCTCCACGGGACCTCCACATCATCTTCCGCTGCGCTAACGATTCCTAGGAACGCTATTTGCCCGTTTTTCGGCCTTTCAAAATTCTAACGATCTCCAGAAACGCTATTCACCCATTTTTGGCTCTAAAATGCTCCTGATGAGCAATTTTGAACCAAATAACGTCTCTCAGAATCGTTAAAATTCCGAACCCCAATATTTCAGCGAAATAAGGTGTCTGGGAATCGTTAGCGCTGACCAACTTAGGATATTTTGCCCAATACAGCCTGTCCATCCATTTGCTTTACTTAGTTACTTTCACACCCAACTCACTCGCAAACTGTACTGATTACTCGCCTACTGTGACTCCTTTGCACATCAGAGCACGCAGAGTAAAATTCCTTGGTTACTTTTTGTACTTTTGCTCGTTCGTATATCCTATCGTTTTATTCGCAGACCGCAGCATACTTGCATACTTCCTTAGTTGCATTTTCACCGCAAATTACACACGGAGTATAATTCGTCTTGGTTACTTTTGTACTGTCACTCGTTCGCATACGCTATCGCTTATTCGCACACCGCGGCTTACTTGCATACTTCCTTGGTTGCATCCTCACCGGGAATCACACACGGAGTATAATTCACTGGTTACTTTTGTACTGTCACTCGTTCGCATACCTCAGCTTACTTGCATACTTCATTAGTTACATTCCCACTGCGAATCACACACGAATTATAACCCCTTGGTTGCTTGGGTTCTGTCAATCGTACGCTATCGCTTATTCGCACACCGCAGCATAATTGCATACTTCATGAGTTGCATCCTCACCGCCAATCACACGCGGAGTAAAATTCCTTGGTTACTTTTTGTGCTGTCGCTCGTTCGCATACCCTACCGTTTTTTCGCATACCCCGCATGTTTGCATACTTCATGAGTTACATTTTCTCCGCGAATCACATGCGGAGTATCGTTGCGACGGCACAGGTCGGGCCGCAGCGGCTGGGAATTCCTTGGTTACTTTTGTACTGTCACCCGTTCGCATCCACTATCGTTTATTCGCAGACCGCAGCAGATTTACGCACCGCAGCTCTTGTATACTTCATTAGTTGCATTCTCATTATTCGGCTAATTCATCATAAGCCCCGGCGAAATAATTGCGAAGCAACTTTAGAAAGACGTTTGGAAAAGCCAGCTTCTCCATGTCTTCCGGGCCGATCCATTGATATGTGAGGCCGTCGCCTTTGCCTGTCAGCACTTCCTGTGACGCGTTAGCGGTGGTGGAGGCTGACAACGGCTTATTATGTTCAAGGAGTGAGCCTGATTGGCTCTCCGTGTAGGCTGTGCCTGGTGCTGATACATCTGCCGCTGCAGAAGTAAGCTCAGCATCCGCTTTGGGTTCAGCGGAGATTTGCAACTGTCCAGTAACAGCAGCCGCTGAACTTGCCTGTGACGCCGCCTGTGCATCGTAGGCGGCCCTTGCTTCCGCGGCGATCAGCGGAAGCTCACTGCCCAGGTCCTGCTCGGTGCACTTGTACACCTGCAGGCTCCAAACAATATGGCTGAACACATGCTCCGCATGGGTAGCCAGCCCTTCCGGGCGGGCAGCGAAGCCTTCCGCCCACAGACTGCCGGCCAGCAGCGCCATGGCCGGCTCATCCGCCAGCGGCGCTGCCGCCTTACCCGCTGCGGCAGGCGCCGCCAGCACATGCGGCAGCTCCCACATCCGGGCCAACAGGCCCGTCTCCGGGCGCTGGCGCACAAGCACACGGCCGCGATGGGCACCGCTGCCTTCCACCAGGGCAACCAGCCGCTGCTCAGGACGCGGCGGCTTGGCTTTGGTCTTGACCGGCAGTGTAAGCTCTCTTCCGGCAATTCTGCCGGAGCATTGCTCCATCACCGGGCAAGTCAAGCAGTGCGGCGCTTTAGGTGTACACACCAGCGCCCCAAGCTCCATCAGCGCCTGATTGAAATCACGCGCCCGCCCTTCAGGAATGAGCTCTGTCGCGAGCTCCTCCATCAACACCCGGGTGCTGCCCTTCATAATATCCTCATCAATGAGGAAATAACGGGATAACACCCGCATAACATTGCCATCCACCGCTGGCTGCGGCTGGTTGAAGGCAATGCTGAGAATGGCCCCGGCAGTATACGGGCCGACCCCTTTTAACGCAAATACACTCTGCTTGTCCTGCGGCATCTCTCCCCCGTGCAGCTCCATAACCTGCTGTGCAGCTGCCTGAAGATTACGTGCACGGGAATAATAGCCGAGTCCTTCCCAGTTTTTCAGCACCTCTTCCTCCGGCGCTTCTGCAAGTGCCTGCACAGTCGGAAAATTCGTAATAAAACGGTTAAAATACGGGATCACCGTATCCACCCTTGTCTGCTGCAGCATAATCTCGGAAACCCATGTAAAATACGGATTATTGTGGCGACGCCACGGCAAATCCCGGCGATTGATCATATACCAATCCAGCAGATTCACACTGAAATGACGTTTCTGTTCTTGTAAACCCATAACTTCTTCCTTTCCTCTATCCACGATTCATCCCAAATAACGACTGCATTATCAATGAGCAATGACTCAGTGATACACCATCTTGCACGATCGATAAGAACAAGCCTGGCTTTTATCAAGCACATCATCATGTGCTTTACGCATCCTGCATGCCAAGCAACAGGGTAAGACATAAATTCGCTACACCCCTTGCTATAACAAGCTATTCATCATTTGTCCCCATCCCTATAACGTGTCTCCATCCCTATCACTACACCTGCTCCACAATGGCAAATGCTGCAGCCAGTTCTGTCTGATGTGTGATGCTGAGATGAATTTCATACTGTTTATCATAAGGAAGCTGCAATCGCTCCCAGGCTTCGCTGGTCAACGAAGCAACAGGACGGCCGGATGCATCAGGCAGCACTTCAATATCCGTAAAACTCATAACAGCCCCGATCCCGCAGCCAAACGCCTTGGACACGGCTTCTTTAGCCGCAAAACGACCCGAAACAAACTCGGCCATCCGTTTGCCGCGATGAGCTGCAATATCACGTTCAGCCGGGGTCAAAATACGCTTCATAAATGCCTCACCATGCCGGCCAGACAGCAGTTTCCGCATCCGTCCAATCTCTAATATATCGTTGCCGATGCCATATATCACAATGCTTCACCCGCTTAATTGTTTAGGCTGTTTAAAAATAATTGTCCTATCCTATCATTGCGAAACTTCTAGATAAGTTAAACTAAAGAGTGTACACAATCCACCCCAATATACTCATCAATCCAGGCACATTAGTCAAATATCGTGCATCGCTCATGGCAAGTGCAAGTCCTGCCACCCTCTACTGCAAGCGCTAACGATCAGGAGAAGCCTTATTTCGGCATATTCGTGCTTTGGAAAATTCTAACGATCCCGAGAGACGCTATTGTGCTGAAATCAGCTTGATCAGGCTTCTTTTTCAGGATTTCGAATGGAATAAGCTTTCTGAGGATCGTTAGATTTCAAATGTCCCCGATTCAGGGAAAATAAGCTCTATGGGGATCGTTAGCCTTCCCTCTTCGACTTAAACAGCCTGCCAAGGCTGGTACCTTGCCCCATTACAGCGATCTTTGACGATCATGGATCGTTGTTAAGCGGCATAATGTCGTTTCTTTAGTTCAATTTATATAGAGCATATATTCCAAACTTTCTGATCGAATCCTTCGAACCTTTCCGAACACGTATTCTATTGTAGCAGGAGGCGTGCAGGGATGCGAGTTTCCATTTTGCAAATATCCAATTTCCCCAAAAAAAGCAAAAAGAGCCGCTGCCCGAGGCATGACTCCTTTTTCAACAGAAACATATTACACATGTCTCCGCTCTTGGAACATATCGTTTTGGTGCACATGTATTCGATGCACATGGTTAGGATTACAGCTGATACATGCCACTTCAACATTTATGGCAGCTGACCAGCCTTCACCCGGATTAGATACCAGGAATGGCATTACGCTTGTGATGTGTACGTTTGTAAAAGGCTTCCAGGCGCTCTTGCGCGGCAGGGTCGATCTGCTTGCCTTCAAGGTAATCGCTGTTTGCTTCGTATGAAATACCCAGCTCATCCTCATCGGTTTGACCTTCCCATAGTCCGGCAGAAGGAGCCTTGTCCAGAATGGATTGCGGAACCTTCAAATAAGCAGCAAGCTGACGCACCTGACGTTTGTTCAACGTGCTTAGCGGTGTGATATCTACAGCTCCATCGCCCCATTTGGTATAGAAGCCTGTAATCGCTTCGGACGCATGATCTGTACCTACAACAAGCAGATTTTCTTCAAAAGAAAGTGCATATTGCATCACCATACGTGTTCTCGCTTTTACATTGCCCTTGCCCTGATGCGTCATATGACGCGGACTGCCCAGAGACTTGAAGCCCTGCTCCACTTCCAGCGCAATCTCATTCACGGCATCTTCAATATTGGTCTCGACCACGTATTTCAGATCAAATGCTTTGGCTACAGCGTAGCTGTCCTGAATATCCGCTTGCTCTCCATAAGGCTGGAATACACCAAGCGTTTTGTACTCTTGATTGTTCTCTGCAGTAAGCTCGTCCGTAGCCTGTTTGCACAGCGCTGCAGCGACTGCACTATCGATTCCGCCACTGATTGCGATCAGCAGCCCTTTGGTACCGGAATTTTTCACATACGTTTTCAAAAAGTCTACACGCTTGCGTACTTCCTCGGCCTCATCAATGCTTGGTTTAACCTTCAATTCAGCGATGATCTGTTGTTGCAAACTCATCGTCATACACCCCGTTTCTGCATGATTAAAAATCTGGCGGCATCGTATTACTCTATAACGGAAATTTGACACCTGGCTTGAAAGGTTCGAATGGTTCAATAACCTGATCTGTCCAAAATGAAACGCCCCGGCATCGGTCATCCGAAGAGCGGGGCGTTCTATGGAGCGAATTAACGGCAGTAGCGATCAAACGCACTTGTCAGGTCAGCCGCGATTTCCTCTGCAGAACGATCCTCCACTTGGTGACGCTCGATAAAGTGAACGAGTTCTCCGTCTTTCATCAGTGCGATGGACGGTGAGGAAGGTGGATATGGTGCAAAGAACTCACGTGCTTTTGCAGTAGCTTCCTTGTCTTGACCAGCAAATACGGTGTAAAGATGATCCGGTGTAATATCGTTCTGAAGCGCCTGAGCAACTCCTGGGCGACATTGACCAGCGGCACATCCGCATACCGAGTTAATGACAACCAGTGCTGTTCCTTTCGCATCCGGCAGGCTTGCTTCAACCTCTTCCGGTGTACGCAGTTCCTGAATTCCCAATCTAGTCAGCTCATCCCGCATTGGCTGAACCATATCTCTCATGTATTGATCAAATGACATCGACATTTCAGTTTCACTCCTTATAATGGTTGTTCTATGATCTCGCTTGTAAAATTAGAGAACGATCGTTGTGCACCCGTGAATGCGTCCATATCGAAAAAAATGGATACACGATGTGCTATTCCTATTATACATCCCCAAGCAATGAAAGCAAGATTCAGACAACACCTGCGGAACGGCTTTCTCTATCTTATTATGGCTGACTCTCTGGCAAAGTATGCTGACTCACTAACGCTGAAAGGCAACTTTGAATGTCGTGCCCCGCCCTTCTTCCGATTCAACCGTAATTGTGCCATTGTGCCGTTCCACGATGCTTTGACACATGGATAATCCAAGTCCAGTTCCTTTTGCTTTGGTTGTAAAAAAAGGTTCAAACAGCTTTTCCTTCTTCACCGGCGGGATTCCAGGCCCCGTATCATGTACACATAACTCTACCTTGTCGCCATCTGTGCGTGTTTCCAGCGTAAGCACGCCCTTCTCATTCATTGCTTCCATGCCGTTACGAGCGAGATTTAGCACAACTTGTTTGATCTCTTTCGCGTTGAGATTCAGCTTGGGCACATTATGGTCCAGCATCAGCTCGATGCTTTGACCACGCAGATTCGCATCGGCCCAAAGCAGCGGACTGAGCTCATGAATAATATCATGCAATTGCGATTCTTCCTTCTCCGCAATCCGGTTTTGAGCGAGTGACAGAAAATCATTGATGATGCTGTTGGCCCGATCCAGCTCTTCCAACACGATCCGATAATAGTGGTCCAGGGATTCGGGGCTCTTTTCCTGCATTAATTGAAGAAATCCCCGGACAACTGCCATCGGATTACGCACTTCATGCGTAATGCTTGCCGCCATCTGCCCCACCAGACTCAGACGGTCTACATTATCAAGCTCGCTGCGCAGCATCTCCAGCTCTGTAATATCCTGAATGATAAGCATCGCCCCGGAGACAATTCTCGACCCGTTTTGCGTATAAGCATAGATCGGCACCGTGCGTGACAAAAATACATGTGAGCCGTACCGAACCGTCAGCACATTCGCCTCACCATGAGCGATTGCTTGATGAATGCTGTGTTCCATTTTCTCTGCCTGCTCCTGCTCGACAAATTGACTGGCATGCTGCCCGATCAAATTATTGGCTGAAGTGCAGGGCAGCTGCTCTTTGGCAGTCTTTTTCATAATCTCATTAACAAAAATAATTCTGCCTTCCTTATCTACCGTAGCGATGGATAGAGGAACCGCATTTAGAATCTGATGAAGCTTCTCGGTTTCCGTAATATAGTGGTGATGCACTTCAGAAAGGTGCTGCTCCATCCCGCGATAATGTTTCATTCGTTCCAGCCATAGCTGACTCAGGCTGCCCGCAACCAGTGCACCTGCCATATATCCGAGACCTGACAGGATCAAAAACGTTTGAGAAAATGCAGTATCGGAAGAAAACGAGAGCACCCGCAACAAGCCGGACACCATGATTTCGGCAAAGATCAGTCCGATAACTGTTCTCATTTGACCGGATGATGTATTATGCTTGAATCGTTTGGCTGACAACCATACAATAGGATAGAGAAGAATACCCGTATGAAGAAAAAATCCGTACAAATTATAGGGATGTGCTATAAGAAAATAGAAGAGAATATGTAGAAGAGACAAGGCCGCGCCTATACGGGGGTTACAATAAAGAACCGCAAGCGTAACCGGGATAATGCTTAGGGATATAGGAAGGGTCTCGGTACTTTCAAATAACGCAAACAGCAGACATAACAGCATGCTGAGCACACTCGTTACTGCAAAGCTGTAATTCACCTTATCTATATGATTATGCCGAATTACCTGCTGTTTGGAGAGCCCCAGATAAAATAAGGGAATCAAGACCACTGCCGACCCTGCCAGCAGTACTTGTAAAAGAATGTCCTTTAACGCAACCACAACGTCATCTCCTCCTCGACCTGCACATTCCCTCATTAATTCTGATTAAAACATAGGCGACAGTTTATTACAATATATCCCTTTAAGCTGCAAAATAGAACACCTTATAACTCTGTCTTGTTACAGAAAAAGGCAGTGGTAGACATCGTCTATAAAAAAACAGACAAAATCAATAAAAAGAAGGTAATTATGAATGTATGACGTTATCGTAATAGGCGGCGGTTCCGCGGGTCTGATGGCTTGTGTGGCAGCTGCCGAAAATGGAGCCTCTGTGCTGCTGCTGGATAAGGGAGATCAGCTGGGCCGCAAGCTCGGCATCTCGGGCGGAGGACGCTGCAATGTCACTAATGCGAAGGAGACGGACGAGTTGATCCGGCATATCCCGGGCAATGGCCGTTTTTTATACAGCTCATTTCAGAATCTGGATAATCAGGGCATCATGCGTTTTTTTGAAAATCTCGGCATCGCCTTGAAAGAAGAAGACAACGGACGGATGTTCCCTGTCACGGACAAAGCCAAAACAGTTGTGGATGCGCTTGTTGGTAAAATCGTCTCACTCGGCGTAGAAATCCGTACTAAAGAACCTGTTAAAGAGCTGATTCAGAACGGTCAGCATGTACAAGGGGTTAAGCTGGCTTCGGGTAAAGTCATACATGGCCGCTCTGTAATTATCGCAACCGGGGGCAAATCCGTGCCGCAAACCGGCTCCACGGGTGACGGATATCCTTGGGCTGAAGCCGCAGGTCACACCATCACAGAACTGTATCCAACCGAAGTGCCCATAGTGTCCGGAGAGAGCTGGATTCAGTCCAAAGAACTTCAAGGCTTGTCTCTGCGTGACATTGCTCTGTCTGTGCTAGATGCGAAAGGCAAAACCGTCATCTCCCATCGTGGAGATATGATTTTCACCCATTTTGGAGTATCCGGTCCGGTTGCCCTGCGCTGCAGTCAGTTTATTCGCAAGGTGCAGATGAAATCCGGCAATACCCAAGTCACGATGAGCATTGACCTGTTCCCTGACCTTACTCCTGCTGCGCTGGAAGCACAGGTAAAACAAGGTCTGGAGCAGGAATCTCGCAAGGCTGTGAAAAATATTTTGAAAACATGGGTGCCGGAGCGTCTCATCCCTCTGCTTATGAAACGTGCAGAGATCGGAGACGATCTCTCCTTTCACCATTTTCCAAAAGGCATGTTAAGCCATCTATGTGGACTCATGAAGTCATTTACCTTCCGCGCAGACGGGACGAGATCCCTCAAGGAAGCCTTTGTTACTGGAGGTGGTGTTCACTTAAAGGAGATATACCCTAAAACGATGGAATCCAAGCTGCTGCCAGGATTATTCTTTTGCGGCGAAGTACTGGACATTCACGGCTACACTGGCGGCTATAATATAACGGCTGCATTCTCCACCGGATACACCGCTGGTATGCATGCCGCCGAATACAGACACACCCACTGATGTGAGATTAACGCTAACGAATCCTATAAGTCTTATTTGGCAGAAAATCACCTCTTTTGGATTTTAACGATTCTCAGGAACGCTATTTCGCTCAAAAACCGACTTTCCAGCATCATCAGAGTCATTTTGGGCTAAATAACGTCTCTGGGAATCGTTACGTTTCAAAACACTCCATAAAGCAGCAAATAGCGCTTCCTGGAATCGTTAGAATATGCCCAAGTGTTCCCCACCATCTCATGGTGTAACTTGCCTCTAGAGTAAAAGGCTGGGCAAAACCCAGCCCCTCCTCATCAAACCGTACGTGAGGTTTTCCCTCATACGGCTTTCCGATGTTCGTCATTCATGAGCATGCAA
>NZ_BMFU01000017.1 GCF_014639235.1 Paenibacillus silvae
GAACTGGTACGAGGAAAACTGGTGAAGCTGGCAGATAGCAGTGAAGGGATTGAGTTCACTGTAACGAAGTTCAGTACATTTACACTAGTTTCTGTAGACGGACTGCATCCTGCTCAATCAGCAAACCATCCGTACATTCAAGGTTTCGGCGCGGACTTCCGTCCAGATGTATATGTAACGCGTGCACAAATGGCGGCGATGCTCGCCCGCAATCTATCGGGTGATAGAGCAACCGTGGGAAATGCAACGGAGGCAAGTTTCGCTGATGTAACTTCAACACACTGGGCCGCGAACGAAATTATACAAGTGCAGGCTGCTGGTATGATGAATGGCCTTAGCGGCTCCATGTTTGCACCGGAAGGTTTGATCACACGTGCGCAAATGGCAACGATTGCGTACCGCTGGTTGCAGAAGCAAGAAGCTGATGCAGCGGCGACAACGGGAATGACCTCGGCAGCAACTACAGCTAGCACAAGCACTACTGCAAAAACGGCAAATGCAGCTTCCTTTACCGACGTACCTGCTGATCTGTGGGCAGCAGACGCGATTGCATATGTGCAATCTGCGGGACTGATGACAGGTTATCAGGACGGCACATTCAAACCAGACGGCAAGCTGACTCGTGCGGAAGCGGTTAAAGTGCTGAACGTTTTGTTCAAGCGTACACCGCTGACAGGAGCAGCAACACCATCCTTTAGCGATGTACCTGCCACACACTGGGCATATGCCGATATTGAAGCGGCGGCGCAAAAGTAAGAATGAGCAGCAGTAAAGAACAAATAACAATTTCTGAACGAAAGATAGATATAAGCACAAAAAGGCCGGGAATATGATGCCCGGCCTTTTTGGTTTGTCCTGTATCACGCGGGTAACTTCTATTGATTGTGGGTGCTGTTCAGATAGTCCAGATGTGCTTTACCCCAGCCGCACATGCTGTCCAATAATGTGCCGATGGTCTGACCATGTTCAGACAGGCTGTACTCCACTTTGGGTGGAACATCCCCGTAGAGTGTGCGTACGATGATCATATCCTGCTCCAGTTCACGCAATTGCTTCGTTAACGTGCCTTGAGATACATCAGGAATCATGCGCCGTAGTTCGCCAAATCGTTTGGTACCTTCTTTCAATAAAATAAATAATATGAGGGGTTTCCATTTCCCATTAATGGTCTCTAGTGTCGTTATGACACCTTCTAACCGTGGCTCTTGTAAATCCATAGTAATCACCTCAGTTTATCTGGTTATATTGTTCTATTTATTTTAACGGATTTTCTTCATTTCTGCTGAGTTCTCTACCCAATAGTATGCAATTTCGTACTAGGTACGATGGAAGTGCGTACTGTTCAGCGCTTTTTATGTGTTCAATAATGAACAGTACGTGAACTCACTCGCGTATATAACCGAAGACAAGGGGAAGATAATAGATGAATCGCTATACACTGGAGAATAAACGGGTTGTTATTATTGGTGGAAGCTCAGGCATTGGACTGGCAACCGCAATCCAGGCAGCCGAAGCAGGCGCGTCAATCGTCATTGCAGGTAGATCGTCATCCAGACTGGAGGCGGCACGAAACCAGATTGAGATGGTAAGAGGGGATAGAGACCGACGTGCAGTTGTCGAAACTTATGTGCTGGACAATCAGGATGAACAGCAGATCGAAACATTTTTCGCTCAAGTTGGTGCATTCGATCATCTGTTCACCCCGGGAGCGGCCTATACCCGAGGCCCCCTAACTTCGGATCGGATAATAGCAGAAAGTTGCTTCAAGGGTAAATTTTGGCCCCAGTATTTTGCTGCAAAGTACGCTGTACCCTATCTCGCTTCCTCAGGTTCAATCACATTGATGTCTGGCGGGTTTAGCCAGCGTCCACTGGATGGTGGAGCTTCATATGCTGCTTGTAATGGAGCCATTGAGAGCTTGGGTAAAGCACTTGCCGTCGAGCTGGCTCCTGTCCGTGTTAACGTAGTCTCCCCTGGAACCATCTGGCGGGAAGGGCAGGAAGGAACACCGCGAGGAGATCATTTCAAAGATTATGAGAACATGTCCGTGCTCAAACGTGTGGGCTCCAATGAAGAAATTGCACATACCGTCACATATCTGATGACAAATACGTTCACGACCGGAAGTACGTTGTATGTAGACGGAGGGTATACTTTAATTTGATAGCGGTTATGTAAGTCTCGTGAGAGACCATGTTTAATGCCTTCTCCAATGCTTGTCTCTGGACCGATTCAGATGAGCATCCGGAGGGCTGTGAAGGGCTGTATGTGGAGATTTGTACGGATCGGGTGTTCATGAAGGGCCGGGACTTTGCTGCCGGAAAATGGATCGAGGATGCTAAGTATACGGTGCTCTATCCCCAAATTTAAATATCGTTCCACGTGAAACGTCACGCAAATACGTCATACTGCACAAATTTGTAAATGGGTGTAGCTACGATTTATACTCAAATAGATACACATGTTTATTCCAAGCGTTGGAATAAAACCATTTACTTATTACGGAGAGGATGTAGAAGACGCATGCGAGAACTTCAGGTTCAAACGAAATATGGCAAGGTTCAAGGCGAGCTTTTACAAGGTGCAAGTGTGTGGAAAGGCATTCCGTATGCCAAGCCGCCAGTAGGCGAGCTGCGTTTCAAGGCTCCGGTACAACCTGAGTCATGGGATGGAATTAAACAGGCGACTGAATTTGGTCCTGAGAACATACAGCCGCGTCACAATTCAGAGGAGATGGCTGGGCAGAAGCCGCCAGAGTCGGAGGATAGTCTGTATCTGAACATCTGGGCCCCTGAAAAAGAAAGCAGTCAACCCCTTCCCGTCATGGTCTGGATTCACGGGGGTTCATTTGTAACCGGCTCAGGCAGTCTGCCTGTATATGACGGAACCCAGCTTGCTGTTCGTGGCGATGTTGTTGTGGTGACCATCAATTATCGTCTTGGACCACTCGGTTTCCTTCACATGGCTCCGCTAGGCAAGGATTTTGTATCTAATGCAGGTCTGCTGGATCAGGTAGCAGCACTACAGTGGGTAAAGGAGAACATCACTGCCTTCGGTGGTGACCCGAATCAGGTTACTGTGTTTGGCGAATCCGCAGGAAGCATGAGCATTGCTGCATTGATGGCGATGCCATCTGCCAAAGGGCTGTTCCAACGTGCGATTATGGAAAGTGGTGCATCACAGTTCATGCCGGAAGAACAGGCGGTTGCCCTGCGAGAGGGCATGCTGAAGGTGCTGGGTGTAGACCGCGACAACCTGCAGAAGCTGAACAGTATGCCGGTGGAGCAGATTATGGCGGCAGCAGAAACGGTAAAGCAGCAGATAGGAGCAGGTATGGCCTTGTTATTCCAGCCTGTGCTGGATGGCGAGACACTTCCGCAAATCCCGCTTCAGGCTGTGAGCGAAGGCTCGGCTAAGGATATCCCGATACTCATCGGTACAACGCTGCATGAGGGATCGCTGTTTATTCAGCCGCATGTACCATACTCGAAGGAGATTGATATGGTGCAGGGGGTTGATTTCATGACACCTGATCTGGAGAATCGGGCCGCAATCGCGGACAGCTATCCGAAAACTGCGGATGGACAGGCTCAGGCCATGACCGATATGTTCTTCTGGCGCTCGGCGCTGCAGTACGCAGCTGCACAGCAGGAGCATGCGCCGGTGTGGATGTACCGCTTCGACTGGGTCATGCCGGAGCATCCATTGTTACAGAGAGCTATTCACAGCATCGAGATCTTCTTTGTGTTTAACACGCTGGATGCATTGAAATTCATGAAAGCCGAGCCGGATGAAGCTGCAAAGGCTCTTGCACTGAAGGTACAGGACGCCTGGATTGCTTTTGCGAAGGCTGGCAAGCCTGCAGTTGCCGGAATTGAATGGCCTGAATATCGTCAAAATCGGGCGACACTTATCTTCAACCATGAGATTGAGGTCGTGCATGATCCTGAATCATCCAAACGCGAACTGCTGGGTGTATAGATGATTTACCTCTAATATATAATCAAAGCTCCCTGGAATCTTTGTATGCAAAAATGACAGAATCACCTGGAGCTTAGCCGTTATGCCCGAATTTGGGAAAATCCCTTTTGCTAAGGGGGAAATCCGGGCATGAAGGCGAAGCTTATGTTTCCGTTGCAGCTTTCTTTCAGAAAGCTTTTAGCTCCGCCTATCCAGGTTTTTTTGTTCTCTCCGTTGTAGTGTAAAATGAATCATTCAACTTAAATATCATACCCTAATATAACACTTTACAATGCTAACGATTCCTACAAACCTTATTGGCCCTCAATTCAGGTTGAGCGAATTCTAACGATTCACAGGAAGCTTATTACGGCAAAAAGTTGAAAAAACAACCTTAAATAGCACAAAAGCAGCGATATAACGTCTCTGTGATTCGTTAGAATTGTAACGTGTTCAAAAAAACCTGAATAAGCTTTCTACGATTCGTTAGAGATGAATTAGATATCTACATATCTATATCAAAGTCCGCAAACCGATCGACCTTCCCCTACACATCACAGACCACATACCCCGAAGCACAGACCGCAGATCACACATCACAGACCGCAGACCACGAACCACAGACCCAGTCTACTCATCGTAGAACGCAGACCATGAACCACGTTCACAGTTCGCAGACCAAAAAGCCTTTGCAAGAATTGCAAGATGTTAAACGTCGGGCTTTACGGAGGTAAAAAGGTAATTTTTACCTATTCCTTCTGTTCTTCCAGAAGAGGTTGAGTAATTCGCATGATGAATACCGCCATTATCCAGCATCATTACTGCTTTCCCCGTTCGTACTCTCTCCTCAGGCAATTTGGCTATACCCGCGATCGCGTAGCGTCCGTCATTCAAACTCATGTTTCATATATAAGCGACACCCCATGTTCCATCCTTTCAAGAATCTGAAATCTTGGGATATAGCATCTCCGAACATCAAAGGCAGCCTCATGGATGATCCATGAAAGGCCGCCTTTGGGGGTCTGTGTGACATCGTGTTGCCTTCCTTCGAATTGACCGTACGTACTGGAAGCAAGAGCAAGAAACATACTCTTGTTATTTCCGCGAGGCCCGGATATGAGAAACTTCATCGAAGTAGAAGGAACGTTTGCCGCCAGAGAACATTACAACGAGAACATGGATAAACAGCGTCAGGTACACCAGGAAGTACAGGGCGCCGATGCCCAGGGGAATCCAGATGAGATAAGGCTGCAACGTATCCTCATGATAGCTAGGGTAGGCATACTTGCTAACCAGTTGAATGATCGTTAACAGCAGCCACGGGGCATAGATGGCAATAAATCGTTTCAACAGTGCAGGAAGCGTCGGTGTACCGCTCTGACGATCCACATAACGGAAGCGCAGAATAGCAGATCCCGGTGTATATCCGTTGCGAACCCAAGGGATGAAGAACAAAACAATCACCATTGCCGTGGATGTGTCTAATACCGTCTGAATATCATTGCTTAATGTGAAAATGGACAAGAAATTCGTGATAATGACCACGACAATACTGTCGATCAGAAGTGCAAGCAGCTGAGGAACAGGGTATACCCGATCTTGCTCCACAATCTGTTCACTCTTGGCCTGGATACTCGCTCTGGATGGGAACAGGGCCAGCAGCAACGGGGCTGCAAAAAATCCGATCACTGCACCGGAGGTGTTCATCATCAGGTCATCCACGTCGAAGAGTCGATAAGGACAGCTGTAGAATCCGTACAACCCGGTCAGTTGAGTTACCTCGAAAAACAAGGAGAGTCCGAAGCCGGCTACCAAGGCGTGTTTCCAGAATGCTCTCTTTTGCCAGAAATACCGGATATATACCCCCAGCGGCATGACAAGCAGGACATTAAACATCACTTGCAGGAAGGCTCTCCCCTTGATCATGTTAATCCAGGTTGACGGCTGGGACCATACAATAGGGGTTTCACGCATAATATCTTTGACGAACATAAATGGTGTCAGGTTGTAATAGACCGTATCTGCGGCCTGCTGAGCACAGGTGTTTCGTGTTGTTGGAAGCGGCAGAATGACCAGACAGTAGGCAGCGAGCAGGTAGAAAACAAATGAAAAGCTAATGGCAAACCGTGACCAGCTGAAGAAGCCGTCTTTGCGATAACCATAGATTAACCAAGGGACCAGCAGGAACATGGAGGCAATGACAAAGATAATAAACGCAGTCTGAATGGGGAACACATAAGATGACATAAGTGGAAGCTCCTTTTTGAGATAAGAGTAACGGTCAGATGGTACTATCATTTATATTTTTAGCAGAATGACAGGCCAGCAAGAGATGCCGTACAAGGTAAGGTCCCGGTAGCAGCCTGTTATTCATATGCTTAAGGTGATATGTTATTTATTAATCATAAGCGGGTTACCTTAAAGTGAAGGTTGATTTCTTTTAAATCTGGTTTAAATATGTACCTGAATATATCCTTCAATCCATACCTGACAGGGATGCAGTGATCCATGGTATGGAACATATCGTCGAAATTCTGTATACTTGCGAGATAGCTAAAATCAGAATGGAGAGTTTAATACATATGTCTAACTTGCCTAATTGTCCGAAATGTAATTCAGAGTACACGTATGAGGATGGCCTGCTGCTGATCTGCCCGGAATGCGCGCATGAGTGGTCCCTGGAAGCGGAGGAGCAGGAGGAGAATGCCAAAGTGGTGCGCGATGCCAACGGAAATATACTGAATGATGGTGACACGGTTACGGTCATTAAAGACCTCAAGGTCAAAGGCAGCTCGCTCGTCGTGAAACAAGGCACCAAGGTGAAAAATATTCGCCTGATTGACGGGGACCATGACATTGATTGCAAGATTGACAGTCTGGGCGCGATGAAGCTGAAGTCCGAATTTGTGAAAAAAATCTAAATGCCCTTCCAAGCGTGCTGCTTGTGATCGGCTGTAAGCATCTTCATCCAGAAAGAACGTTCATCTCTACAGCATTGTAGAAGTGAACGTTCTTTTTTTGGCAGGGAGACAACAGGAATGAACCTTTGAAGCGTCGGCTTTGTCTATAGATTTGAAAAGGCTGATGAGAATTAAAATGAATCACTGCCTTAATTTTCTGGAAAGAGAACGTTGACAGGAATAATTAGGAATAATATACTAGTAAAAATTTAACAGTTAAAGGCAATGATCAGGAGTAGTAAGGTATATGGCATCGGTGCAGAGAGCTGTCAATCAGGGTGCAAGACAGTCCAGCCTGACCCCAACTCACCTGTGAGCAGCAGGGTTGAAGAGCAGTTATAAGTATGTCTCCATTGATCCAGCTAATAAGTAGCTGAGTGGATTCATGGATATACAGAACTGAATTCATGTAGACCCTGACGGGTAACCTCCGTCATCAGGTTCTGAGATGTTATGGCAGGATAGGTTTGGATATATTTATCCTGTTCATAATTCAACAAGAGTGGTACCGCGAAGGTCAAACCTGTCGCCTCTTAGCTGAGGCGGCAGGTTTTTTTGTTTTATATAACAGGCCTTAATGTTAAGAAAAGGCAGGTGCAGCAGGATGGAAAGATCACGTGTGGTTGACTATTATTCTCGATTTGACGAGTGGGGAAGGCTGGAACGGGAACCGTTTGAATTCATGATTAACATGCATTATATAAGAGAGTCGCTTCCCGCCACAGGACTTGTGCTGGACAACGGGGCCGGGCCGGGTAAGTATGCGATGGAGCTTGCCCGATCAGGATACCGTGTTACACTTTCAGACCTTACCCCTGCCTCTGTGGATATGGCCAGACAGAAGGCTCAGGAAATGAAGCTGAGTCAACAGTTTGACGGCTTTCATGTGCTGGATGCGACTCATCTGAACGGTATTGCCGATGATACCTACGATGCGGTGCTTATGCTGGGGCCACTGTATCATCTGCAGCTGGAGCAGGAGCGACAGGCCGCTGTGCAGGAACTGCATCGTGTAACCAAGCCCGGAGGTATTGTGTTTGCGGCATTCCAGAGCCGGATGCGGATGAGCATCAATTCACTGCAATCCCCGCAGCATTGGAAGCCCAACGACAGCATGGACGCAATCCGCTCTTTTATGCAGAAGGGAACGTTCGACCATCAGGATCAAGGCCGCTTCACGGGAGCATACTACTTTCATGTGCAGGACGTTGTACCATTTATGGAGCAGCATGGTTTCGAGACAGTGCATCTGATTGGTTCCTCCAGCCTGAAAGCGATGCTTACAGATGAACAGGAGTTGTACTGGAAGGGGCGCGGCGAGGAGCAGGAGCTGTTTCACTATCTGATTGAAGCGGCCAAGGACCCTTCCATATTGGGGATTTCATCTCATCTGCTGTATATCGGGAGGAAGCTGTAAGAAATAAGAGCGGTCGCCTGAAAGCTTTCTGCAAGAAAGCTACATCGCGAGCATGCGCTTATCACCGGATTGAATGAAAATTGCCCTCTGGAAACAGAGGGTACTTGTATTTTTCCTCAAAATAGTTCAATATGAATATAAATAACAAAAGGTGATCTACTTACAATAGGTTAGATGAACGACGGATCGCTTCATTAACAGGGAGGAACATACAATGGAAATCGGAATCAGTACATTTGTGGAAACAAACCCGGATGTAAATACAGGAGAACTAATCAGTCACGCACAGCGTATTCGCGATGTCGTGGAGGAAATTGTTTTGGCCGATCAGGTAGGGCTGGATGTATACGGCGTGGGGGAGCATCATCGTGCTGATTATGCCGCTTCATCCCCGGCAGTGATTCTGGCAGCAGCAGCATCCCAGACCAAAAATATTCGTCTGACGAGTGCCGTAACGGTTCTGTCCTCGGATGATCCCGTACGTGTATTTCAGGACTTTGCCACGCTGGACGGCATCTCTAACGGACGTGCAGAGATTATGGCCGGACGTGGATCATTTATTGAATCCTTCCCGCTGTTTGGCTATGAGCTGAGCGACTATGACGAATTGTTCGATGAAAAGCTGGATCTGCTCTTGAAGCTGACAGAATCCGAAAAGGTCACCTGGTCGGGGAAACACCGTCCTTCCTTCAATAACCTGGGCATCTATCCCCGTCCGGTGCAGGAGAAGCTTCCGGTCTGGATCGGCAGCGGCGGTAATCAGGAATCGGTTGTGCGCGCAGGTTTGCTCGGATTGCCGCTTGTGCTTGCGATTATCGGTGGTCGCCCGAAACAATTCGCACCTCTGGTGGAACTGTACAAAAAAGCAGCCGCACATGCCGGACACGACGCATCCAAATTGACGGTTGCTTCCCACTCTCACGGTTTTGTTGCCGATACAACAGATGATGCGGTAGAGAAGTTTTTCCGCCCTGCACAGGCTGTTATGAATCAGCTCGGACGCGAACGCGGATGGGGGCATTATGGCCGGGAAACCTTCGATGCAGCACGCAGCCTGGAAGGTGCGCTGTATGTAGGCGATGTGCAGACTGTCGCTGAGAAAATCATCTATCTTCGCAAAGAAGTCGGCATCACACGCTTCATGCTGCATACGCCGCTCGGAACGCAGCCGCATGATGAGGTTATGCATGCTATCGAACTGCTTGGCAAGGAAGTGGCACCGATCGTACGCAAGGAGATTGCCCGCTGGGAAGCGGAGAATGCCTGAGCCGATCTGAGCAGTCTGTAGTCACTCATCTTCGATATGTGAAAATAAAGCTCTAGCAGTGTCATATTATGGACTTGCTCAACGAGTTAACAGGAGCAGGGGTTCAGCCCGTATAAATGGGCTGAACTCCTGCTCTTTTTTGTATCTCAGCTGTTTCTACTCCTTCGAGTCAGAAGTAAACAGAGCGTGAACGATCATAGACAAGGTGTGCTCATACAGGGTTCGGGCTGCGATTTGACTCTCTAGATGTCCCCCCAAATAGAGATGAATCACACCATGCAATGGCGCCCAGATCATCTGTACGGCAGCGATCGTATCCATCTCCCGAATGTATTGCTGCGCCTGAGCCTCTTCCACAAGTTGCGTGAGTTGTTTCATTGCTGTTGCCGTTCCCTCTAGACTATCTGCATCCGGTTTAAACTCGGCAAATGAACCACCGAACATGACTTGATAGAAGCTGGACTGTGTAATGGCAAAGTCCCAGTAGGCATGAGCGAGGGCGCGAAGCTGCTGTTGAAGTGAAGGCTGCTCCGGCACTGCTTCGAAGGAGCGGGATAGAATCATGCAGCCTTCAAGATATAAACATTTAGCGAGTCCCTCTTTTTTGCCAAAAAGGTTATAAATGATTTTGGTAGAGCACTCCATTCGCTCGGCCACTCGCCGAACAGTAACCGCTTCGGGACCGTGCTCCTGAAGCAGGGCGGCTGCGGCGTGTACAATATTTTGACGCAGATTCTCCGAATGCTGCATTCTTGTCTCTTGAAAGGTCGTTACCGGACGTAGCGACTCCGTCTGTGTAGTCGTTGATTTTTTCATCGAAGTTCATCCTTAATCGTCATTTTCGTTTTCTTTTGGAAACATCGTTTCCTAGCACCTATTCTACTGTTTAGAATCAGAGATCGTCAATTTGAGAAATGAGGATTGACATCATTCACGAATGAGGATACTATGTTTTCATTAGGAAACAGTGTTTCTAATAAAAAACAAATGTGAAAAGGCGGTTTTGACATGAAAAAGAAGCAACAGCAATGGGCATTAATTACAGGAGCATCGTCAGGAATCGGGGAAGCGTTTGCGCTCGAGATGGCATCACAGGGGTACCATGTTGTATTGGTTGCGAGGTCGGAAGCGAAGCTGATTCAGCTGGCACAACGCATTGAGCGTATCTATTCAGTCAAAGCAGAGGTCATTGCAGCCGATCTGTCCGAGATGCTGGGGCCCCAATATATCTACGATGAATGCCAGAAGCGCGGCATTCGGGTAAATACACTGATTAATAATGCGGGTTTCGCCACACATGGATGGTTTGAGCAAGTTGATGGGTTGCGACAGCAGGAGGAGATCATGCTCAACGTGGTTGCGGTTACGAATATGACTCACCTGTTCCTGCCAGGCATGTTAGAGGCTCGAACTGGAGCGGTAATCAACGTTTCCTCTACAGCAGCCTTCCAGCCTGACCCTTACATGGCTGTGTATGGAGCTACAAAATCGTATGTGCTTTCTTTTACAGAAGCACTGTATGAGGAGAACCGAGGGCGTGGTATCCGGTTTCTGGCGATCTGTCCGGGTGCTACAGAGACGTCCTTCTTCGATGTGGTTAATGCGGAAGAGGCTTCTGTAGGCAAGCGGGATACACCTGAGCATGTGGTGGAAGTTGCGATAAAGGCTCTGCAATCCGGCAAGAGTTATGCAGTACCCGGAGCTTCCAACTACTGGACTGCTCAATTGGCAAGGCTTCTGCCGCGCAGGCTTATTCTTCGTGTGGTTGGAGGGATGCTGCGGCCGCGTCAGCAGAGCAGCAAAGTGCAAGTCAGAGCGCAATAATCCGGGCTAGACGTGCCGATGGCAAGCTGCTTGCCGCCGGCACGTTCACATATGTCATATGCTGAGTACGCCATACAGAATACATAATCCTGCCGAGATGAGTACTGATAATTCTATTTTTCGCCCGAGTCTGCCGAATTGCAATTAACTTCGCTACCAATCACCTTCACCTACGTTCATTAACGTCTATCTGTTGAATAGAGTCCTGTTAAGCCAGCCTCCACGTTCATTAATTGTAACATTGTACAGCGTGTTCGGATCAATCCGGCGTCTCGGACTCATATTTCTCACGGTGCTGCTTCTTCATCTGGATGTAATACTCATCCTGTTTGGCTATTTCCCATTGAGCTTTGAAAATAGCAGCAGATTCGGCCTTTACGGGATCATTCTGGTAAGGCAGGACGGTGCCATCCTGCTTCGAATATTTGCGCCCACCCTTGTGATTCGTGTAACGTCTCGCCCGGGTGTAACCCATCTGCAAAAACTTGCGGGCCATATCCATGCCAACGAAGTCGTTATTCTTTTTATACGTTAGAAAAAGCTCATAGATTTTCTTTGAAGATTCCTTTGCAATCTCGGGAGTTTTGAACCGCCAGTACGGCAGAATCTCGCTTTTATACGGCTCCACCATCAGCACCCCCTGCTCACCTCGGCCCACCGTATATAATTGGGGGTGCTTGCGCAAATCCAGCTCTTCATAGTTGAGACTATAATCAAATTTTTTCATCCGTGTTCCTCCTTGCCAAAGAATTGTTCTTTTCACATGAAAAAGAATGCTGCTATGTCGTTAGTGCTCTTTTTTCCTTTTTACCCCGATTCTGATGTAACATGCATGGTTAATGGGGAACAATAGAAGGAAATGTGTGCAGAAGGGATGATAACGCTATGGGGATGTCGGGCAGATATGTTGTAGTCACCGATGAATTGGTGCAATCCATCCAATCGGGTGAGATTAGTGTGCATGATTGTCAGGTTGATCTGGATATTGATAAAACGTGGCAGATGCTGCAGTTTACGTTAAACGGGAGCCTGCTGGACGGAGAGCCGCCGCTGGGATATGTTGTGCCGCTCGCCAGTGAGCATTATTTGGGACGATATGATGATATGGATCTGTTCCTGCTGAAGCACAAGCAGGTGCTTGAGGCATATATGGCTCTGGAGCAGTTGACTCCTGATGATGTACGGGAACGGTACAGCCTGAAAAACATGCTTGCAGAAGGCGTCTATCCTGTCATGGAGGGCTGGGAAGAAGAAGAGATTTTTCAAGAGCTGATACAGACGATTGATCAGATTCAAGCTTTGTTTCAGGTGACCGTTGAGAACGAGAACGGGATTCTGTTTTATGTTTTCTAAAAAGGTGGAATAGCGCTCACGATGTTTGATGCATTCGCCATCCGGTTATAGATACACACAGGGCGGTGCCCTGATGAAATTGTGCCGAGGAGAGGGATAACGATGACACAGAACCAGAATGAAGAGAACAAAGCCATTCAGGACGATGAGCCGGATCAATTCGAGACACCTGTGACGAAGGCCGATGATGTGAAGAATGAAGAGGAAGCAGAAGAGCAGGAGCAGGAATAGTCTGAAGAAGTTACATGAAACAGCATGTTTCCGCATGCATGTTATGACATAAGAAGGATAGAAGAACCATGAGGCCGGACGAGTTCCGGCCTATTTGGCCTATTTTTTTGCGTATCCGTTTACAACGTTTATATATGCCCTCATAATATGAATTGAACCATATTTTGCTAAGGGGGAGATCCCGATTAAGAGACCAAAATTATACCAATGGATAGCGGTGCCACTTGTCCTGTTAATGGTTGTTCTGACAGGATGTCAGGCCGTAGGCGGAGTCGATATAGACAAGGCCATGGCGAACAGCACCAGCGTTAAATCCGGTGAATCCAAACAGTCCATGCATATTAACATAGAGCCGGATACACAACTTGCATCAGATGAAGATCTGGCCATGATCAAGATGATCAACTCGATTTCACTGAACATTGATCATGCCAAAATGAAGGATACCAAGACGGCTTCCATCAAAGGCTCGCTCAGTCTGGAAGGGACGAAGCTGCCATTCCACCTGTCCATGGACAAATCGGGTATGATTATTAATGTAGATGGAGCTCAGAAACCGGTATACATATCTCTGGATGAACATGGCGGAGCCTCTGCACTTCTCCCGATCAATACGGAGCAAATGGAGCAGCAGCTTCAGGAGTTGTCTCCGAAGGTATTGTCTTTTGCCATGAAACATCTGTCCAATCCGAAAAACATATCGGTTACTCCTGTGCAGGAAGCTGTTAACGGTGAAACACTTTCCCTCAACAAGCTGCACATGGAGATCAGCGGTGAAGAGCTGTTAGCTATGGTCAAGCCGTTCCTGACAAGCATCTCCAAGGATGAGCAAGGCCTCAAGCAGCTGATTGGTGATCTGTATGATGTGCTGTATCCTGTATATGAAACGATTAGCGGGATGGAAGGCATGGAAGACGATGCACTGATCGATGCAGTGCCTGCCACGAAGGAAGAGGCAGTGACAGAAATGTACAATATGATCAAAGAAGGACTGGACAGTATTCTGGTAGACTATGACCAGGAACTGAACAACCTGCTGAAGGATGTCCCTGAGCTCAAGACGGTATTCGGTCCGGAAACCAAATTAAATATGGACTTTTTCCTGGATAACAAGCTGGATATTCGCAAACAGAATATGTCGTTAAAAGTGGCTGTGCCTGCTTCGGAGGAACTGCCGGTACACGCAGTAACGATCAGCTCAGACAGTGAGCTGTGGAATGTCGGTGGAGCAGTTACAGTCGATGCAGTGGATGCACCACAGGGCGTGCTGGAACTGGTGGAAGGGCAGACCACCCCTGGTCAGGTGCTTCGCAACTTTGATTCCAACTCTGTAGTGTATCAATTGCTGAGGAACCAAATGAAAATTACAACCAAGAGTGTGTTCCTCTACCCTGATGATGAAACATACGGTGCAATTACGGTTAAAAATACTACGTTTGTGCCACTTCGCTACCTGTCCGAGCAATTGGATGCAGAAGTGAAATGGACTAAGGGCTCCAACCAGATCGTTGTGATCGACGACATTACTGGAGACAAGATTGTACTGACGGTAGGCTCTCCAAAGGCAACGGTTGCGGGGCAAGAAGTCACGATGGTGGAGTCGGCCTTTGTTGGAAAGAACGGAAAAACCTATGTGCCGCTGCGCTTCATGGCGGAATCGCTTGGCGCTACAGTGGAGAAAGAGCAGGATACAGGCTGGATTTTCATTGATCGTCCGTAATATCAAGTAAGTTAGCGTGTAGATGATCGTTTACATGAAAGGGGATTTCAGAGCATGCCAGATTTCTCGTAATGATGTTGAAAAGAACAAGGCGTAAAAATTCCGCTAGACCAACACGGGATACGTCTGTCCTTTTTGAACCGTTACGAGGAGCTTCGGCGTTGCATCTGAATGGATGAAACGATACAGGAGTGCCTCTATTGGAGGTGCTCCTTTTTGTCGTGTCATCACCAAATAAATCCCCAGAGGTGTTATATATGAATAATGGCTTCACGATTAATGCGGGTACAGTGACACTGCGTCCTTTTACCCTGGAAGACAAGCCGGCACTAGCTGCCTTGACCCGTCAGCCTGAGATTACGGACCTGTTACCGGATTGGAAGATGACGGAGCAGCAATTAAGCGAGTTTTTACAGTTCGTTGTAGGGAGTTATGAGCGGTTTGGCCCACAGGATGTACGAATCATGCTGGCGGTCGTTCACCAGGAGAGTCAGCAGCTGGTTGGCTGGTGTGGTGTGTTTCCAAACGATATGCTTGACTCGTCAGACCGCGAGGTGGCGTATGCCATCTCACGGGATTACCGCAATAGAGGATATATCACAGCAGCGGTGGGGGCGCTGACAACGTATTTGTTCAAGCACACATCGTTGACCCGGATTGTAGGTATTGTAAAAACATATAATCCTGCCTCCCGCATAGTGCTGGAGCATAACGCTTTCCGATACGTGAATCGCAGACGGCTCTCTGACGGAGAGGATTATGATTATTTTGAATGCATTCACAGCGCTTCTGGCGCAATGCTTTCCCATTTCGCTGAACCTAACGAACTCATTCAACCATTGATACGCTTGCGTCGGGCCAAACACGAAGATGCAGCTCTGCTTACCGACATATGTACACGCGCTTTTGATCAGGCCATCCGTGTCTGGGGGAACGGGGAGAAGGACATGGACAGCAATCTCTGCCCTCCGGGTTACAGTTTGCTTCGTCTGCATGAATATGTGATTCGCGAGTGGGACTACTATGTGGTGGAGGCAGATGGTTGTGCAGTTGGTGGTGTAAGTGTGAATGTGCTTGGTCATGACAGTGCAAGGGTGGATAAAATCTTTATTGACCCCGTCTGCCAGGGAAGCGGGATTGGCTCACAAGTCATCAAACAGATTGAGGCTGAATATTCCCATATTCGCCAGTGGAGACTGGAGACGTCTGGTCGACAGCGGGATAATCATCATTTCTATGAGAAACTGGGTTATGTTTGCATCTACCCCTCTGAGACCGAGTATGTTTATGAGAAAATTATAGAAACCGGAGCTAGAAAGCACCCTATGAATTCTCACAGGGAATTTGTTCAGGCAGATTTGGATTCGACGTGGTACAGTTCCAGTTCTATGGTGAACAGCCGAATTACCGATTGCAATCTGAGCGGAAGCAAATTAACAAACCTCAATATGACGGAAATGCTGCTGGGAGATCTACGTTTGACGGACACCAAGTTTGAGTTCTGCGCTTTGGATGGTGTTCAGTTCCAAGATATACATCTTGGCTCAGAGCGTGTTCCTATGCATTGGAAGCATTGTGATTTGGGAGGGAGTCGTTTTGTTGATTGTGACTTATCGGGTATCGAGCTGGAACGGTGTCAGGTGGCGGGAATGAGCATTAACGGGGTTTCTGTTGAGCAGTTATTCGAGGCTTATGAGATGCTCAAGAAACCGGGAGCACAAGCTGATGATTGATTAAATTGTGGGATGCAGCCATTGAATATGCGGAGCACGGCATCAGCATCAACGCGGTAGCTCCGGGAGCCATTCTCACGGATATGGTGATTGGTTCCTTCAAACAGATCAATCCGGATGATTGGGAGTCAGCGTCCAAGGAATTTGTGAAGGACAATCCTGCAAAGCGTTTGGGTGATCCTAAGGAAGTGGGGCGTTTGGTTGCATTCCTGCTATCGGGTGAATCACCGTTTATTAACGGGGCCATCATTCCGATTGACGGCGCCCAATCTGCCAAATACTAAGTGCAGCAGATCATCAGATGAATGGAAAAAACAGATATGCCCTTCCAAGCTGTAGCTGTATCTATGTTTGGAGGGGCATATTTATGCTGTTTATTTTTATAAGGAAAGGATGCTGAATTGAATTCATTGTGCTGCTGTAATGCGTATGCTCTTATACATATTTTCACATTACTCAGATGTGCTGCAGCTGCTGCGACCGCTTGCTGAAACCAGTGCTGCCCGCAGTATAACCCATCTCTTTATAAAATGCATGCGCAGCTTCGCGTGCGGCGCTATTGCTGCTATTTAACGATATGGAATCTACCTGCTGCTCAGCTGCCCAATGTTCAGCGGCCTGGAGTAGCTGACGACCGATGCCGCGGCTGCGATAATGCTCATGAATTACCAGAACCATAATTCGGCAGTGTCTACCGTTCTTCTCATAGAGATAAGACGTTTGCATGCCAATGAGCCCGACTACACGCCCGCGTATTTCTGCTACCAGTGTAGTATAGTTGGCATCAGCTTCAATGTGCTTATATCGCTCCTGCATCTCCGCATAGGTTGTGGGATATCCAAGCTGATCCATCAGAATGACCATATCTTGCAAATCCTGATTCGTGCTGTGCCGAATACGTATATCCAGACTCATACCCGGGACACCTCCACAGACCGTTCCTTCAGGGACAGATCAATAATGGTGTCTAACAATTCGGCAAAAGAAATACCTGCCGCGGCTGCACTTTTGGGCAGCAGGCTGTTCCGGGTAAGGCCCGGTAAGGTGTTCACCTCAAGCACGTAAGGGACACCATCCCGAATGAGCATATCCACTCTGGCGTAGACGCTGCATTTGAGCACCGTGTAACAGGTCAATGCTGCGGCTTCTACACGCTGATGCAGATCGGGAGGCAGCTGAATAACCTGCTCATCCGCACCGTTATCATCGTATTTGGCGGCATAGTCGAAAAAGGCTGCATTTGCACGGATGGAGATGACAGGCAGCATTTTGCCATCAACAATAGCGCAGGTAATCTCGTCACCTTCGATGTATTGCTCGATCATCACGCTGTCATCCCACGCCAGAGCAGCCCCTACCGCGGCGGCCAGTGCAGATGGTTCATGTACAATCTGTGTTCCGATGCTGGAGCCCCCTGAATTGGGTTTGACCACGAGAGGATACGTCAATTGCTGGACGGCGGCTGAGGACAAATCCTGCATCTGCTTGACTTGCAGCCAATCCCCTGTGAGCACTCCAGCCTGTCGCATAAGCTGCTTGGACATGTCTTTATCCATACATACGCTGCTGGCAAGCACGCCGCATCCAGTATAGGGGATACCAAGGGATTCCAGGGTGCCCTGTACCGTACCGTCTTCCCCGTATTTACCGTGCAGAGCAAGTAAAGCAACATCAATTCCTTCGGATTTGTCGATCAAATCCCGTTTGGAATTCAGCTCAATGGGTATAACCTCATATTTGCTTCGGTCCAGATTCGCCACCATCTCCTGTCCGGTGAGCAGGGAGATGTCCCGCTCAGAAGATGTACCGCCCATAATAACGCCGACTCTCATATGAAAATCCTCCCCGTTTCTATATAAGTTGAACCAAAGGTTTTACACAATCCACTCCGACGACAAAATAACCTTCCAATCGCTGTTATCCCCAGTTTTTTTTGGTTTCCCTTTCCAAAGGGGAAAATCTGGTGATAAGCGTATGCTTCCGATGTAGCTTTCTTGCAGAAAGCTTTCAGGCAACCGCTTCGCTTTTCAGGTTTTTCAGTCCTCTCCGTTAATGTGTAAAAGAGCAGTTCATCTTATATCGTACTTTTATTAAATGACCTTACATCATGCTCGCAGCCGTCTCTCCAATCGTACGGATGCCTTTACGTATATTTTCGTCGCTAACTCTGGAGAAGCCAAGCCGCATCGTGTGAAGTCCTTGACCAGGTTCCAGGTAGAACGTGTCTCCAGGTGTGAAGGTAACGCCCTTCGCCTTGCAGGCGACGAGAAGTTCTCTGGTTTGAATCTCTGGAGGGAACTGCACGAACAGGTGCAGGCCGCCCGCCCCGGAAATCTGGCACATGGGTAAATACCGCTTCAGGCAGTGAACCACAAGCTCATATTTCCGTTTGTATTCCATGCGAGCTCGCTTCAGGTATTTCTCGAAATTACCGTTGCTCAGGTACTGATAGAGCAGCGATTGATCCAAGGTGGACGTATGGATGCTACGAGCCCGCTTCATGCTCTCCAGATAATCGATTAACGCTGCATCGGCAATAATCCAGCCCACACGCAGTCCGGGGAACAGAACTTTGGAGAAGCTGCCCAGATACACCAGACCATTGCCGCTGCCCATGCTGGCAATCAAGGGAGAGACATGAGAGCCGGAATATCGAAGCTCTTCATTGAATCCATCCTCGATAATCGGGACCTGATATTCATTCATTAAACGTATAATTTCAGTCCGTTTGGCAGGTGAAGTCACGATTCCGGTCGGATTGTGGTAAGAGGGCACAAGATATGCCAGATCATACGCATTGCCAGCGAGCTCTTGCTCCAGCTGCTTCAGGTCGAGGCCATCCGGCTCCATGTTGATGCCCGTTAGCTGAAACTGATGCAGCCTGAGATTTTTGATTGCCGTGTGGTGTGTCGGATTCTCACAGAGCGCTTTACCGCTTTTTTTGCGCAATGCCCCAAGCACCAGGTCGAAGCCCTCCGTGAATCCGTTCGTGATCAGGATATCCTTGCCGGTGAGGTCTACCCCTTTATTCTCCATATAATGCAGCAGATACTTCATGAGTGGCCTGTAACCTTGCGCGTAGCCGTAATTAAGCAGGACCTCGCCTTCAAGAGACATCCGGTCCAGAAAAGCCCTTTTCACATTATGCAGATCAAACAGCTTCTCATCCGGTGCAATGCTGGTAAACGAAATGTCCCCGCGTTCGGCTCCCGATCCATGCTTCATCAGATCATATTGCTCGGCCCGAATGGCATATTCACTCACCTCGGCGTTCCAGTCCAGCTCCCAGTGTGCTTCGGCCTTCGGTGTTTCCAAGAGTGTGCTGACGTAATTGCCTTTGCCTTTCAAAGCATAGATCAGCCCCTCATCCTCAAGCTCCGCGTAGGCGAGTAGAATCGTACTGCGGCTAACCTTCATGAGTGTACTCAGCTCACGGGTGGAAGGCAGTTTTTGATTGGGCTGCAGGCCGCCTTTTAACATCAATCGCTTCAAATAATCTTTGACTTGTATATATACAGGGCGGTCCTCCGTCAACTGCAGATCGGAATACATCCCATCACTCCCTCTTCTGGTATCTTCCCATATTATAAACCTGGCTGAAAGAACCACGATACCTCTGTTTCACAGCTCAGGTGGCCTGAGTCACATGTGCAAACGGGAAAAAGCCCTGGCTCAAATGCCGGGCTGGAGGTAGAACTTGTTCAATTCTAAGGTTGTAATACTATGCTTGCCTACCTGCTACAGTTTCGTGTTCTGACTAGTCTCTGAGGAAATAACTGTTTATCTATATGGTGTCTCTAATTGCTATGGTCAGGCTACAATGAAAATATTATTGCTTTGATTTCTGAATGATCAACGGATTGCGGTGGTCAAAAGAAATCTTGTTAGCGGCTGGTTATCCAGCACTACTTACTCTAATTAGGGTCGTATAGATGGTGAATCCACTTTCTATTCAAGCTACTTTTTTAAAGCTAATGTTCTTTCTTCTTTCTAACTGTCCTCTTCTCGTGTGCACATCACCGAATTCAGTAGAGAAAGACTGAAAATTATGAACATCTCAGACAAACATGGATATAAAGACATGTGTCTTAGTGCCCAAATTCTTCCTCTACCCATATAGTACCACTTTGAATCAGGGAAGTTAAGTTTTTTTTTGAAATATTTGTCGCAATAGCGAAAATTCCGTGAATTGTGCTTCAAATAGAGTGAAATGGTGTCGAATGATAATCCGAAAAAGGAGATTCTACTAACCGTATATAGAACGTGTAGAATAAGGGATTAGTTTGTTTTTTTTGCCGAAAATCTCCTGTTTCAAACTGCAGCGGGTGAGGTGTTATTTGTCGGGAAAGCGCGAAAAAGCATGTGTCATGATTGTTACCGGGTGGAAGCAGGAAAGAAAATAAAAGTGCCATACATATATTATCAATTTAATATAAGTGAAGTATAATGGGCATAAGGTGCTTTACGAGCAAGCAAATGAATGAATAAGCCAGGCTTTATTGAGCATGGAAGGTAATGCATTGCGCAATTACGTAATTATTTATGTGAAGATGGGCGAAAGTAAGTGAGAATTGCAGAAATAAATATGTTATTGCGTAAATACGTAATATGATGCGTAAATAAGTGCATTTGCAAGTGGAATGATAAAGCCATTATGTGAATCAGCAAGTTAGCAGGTAAGTAAGCGGATGTGTCAGTGAGTTAATAAGCAAGCTGATGAGCAAGTTAGTGAGTTGGTTAGTAAGCTAGTACGTGAGTAACGAAGTAAGCGTGTGTAAAGTGTAAATAAGTGATTAACTGGTCCTGGAGCAGGGCAGAGGCATGCAGCAGGAAGAGACATTCTGTTAACCGTCAAGCACAACGCAGCAGCACCTACATCGGGTTTTATAGATTTGCCAAATACATAGGAAGAGGTGATTGTGTTGATCGGTCGTAGCGGTAACCCTACACTTAAAGACAGCACATTTGAGAACAGAGGGTATGGAGAGGATCGGTATCAGGAGTACATGACAATTAACGGCACGGTGAACAAAGCGTTCATTACGCTGGTCATTCTGCTTGGCAGTGCATTTGCAACGTGGATGATGTTCTTTAACGGACAAGAAGTGATGCCGCTTGCGTATGGCGGGTTAATTGTTGGCTTTATTCTCGCGCTGGTGATCTCTTTCAAACCGGTGGTTGCTCCTTATCTCGTACCCGTCTACGCTGTAGCAGAGGGAATGTTCCTTGGAGCGCTCTCGGCAACGTATGAGTCTCTGTACAATGGCATTACACTACAGGCGGCACTGTTAACTATTGCGGTTTTTATCGCACTCCTGACAGCGTACAAAACAAGAATGATCAAAGCGACAGAAAACTTCAAACTGGGTGTTGTTGCAGCAACTGGCGGTATTATGATTATGTACCTGCTCAGCTTTGTGCTCGGTTTCTTCGGTATTACGATTCCGTATCTGCATGAGAACAGCTTGATCGGTATCGGTATTTCTGTAGTCATCGTCATTATTGCTGCCCTCAATCTGGTGCTGGATTTCGACTTCATCGAAGGTGGTGCCGAGCAAGGCGCGCCCAAGTATATGGAGTGGTACGGTGCGTTCGGGCTGATGGTAACTCTGGTATGGCTGTACATTGAGATTATTCGTCTACTCAGCAAACTGCGGAGCAGGGACTAGAGGCACTGTGCAGTAGTGAGCCTAACGATATGGTTGTATCTTGTTTGATTGTTTGACGTAAGCAAGGCCAATGCGTATAACCAGCGTGTTGGCTTTTTGTATTATCAGGTTTTATCTAGGTTAGCCCGTAATTACTGGTTGGCCTTTCTGTGATTGGAGTGAATCGCAGCGGGAGAGGTGTGATGGAAGGAGGGGGAGACATCAAGGTTTGGAGATAGGAATAAGCAGTAGGGCAGAGTAGAGCAGAGTAGAGCAGTAGGGCAGTACGACAATAGAAGTTAGGGGAAGGAACCATGAAGTTGCTGCAGGTTGCGGGAGAAAGGATGGACGGCAGATGGAGTGGTGATTGAACCTGTGATATAAGTGGAGGGAAGCGAGTCGAAATGAAATGGATTAGAGTGGGTCGAATTATAGGAATGAAGTGCATGGCATAGCGTAAGTGAAATGGAGCAGGCTAGTAAGTAGATTAATCAGGTCATGGGAGAGGAAGAGGAGAAGGGGCAAGCGGGCAAGCAGGCGTTAAAATTTGGTCAGAGGGAGGCGAGTAACAGAAGAAGGTCGATAGCTATCGCAAGAGTCATTAGGGAAATTAGTGGATAGTGTTGTTGGAGTGGTAGGGGAGTGTTGGCATTCGTGTGAGAGTAATGTGGAGGAAAGATAAAATTCTAACGATTCCCAGGAGCCTTATATGCCTCACATCGGACCGTTTTCAAAGCTAACGATTCCTGGAGACCTTATTCTCCCAGTTTGGGGCGGTTTTGGACTAAAAACAACCGTTTATACGAAAATAGCGTTTGTACGGATCGTTAGAATTCAGAATGTACGAAAATACGCTAAATAAGGCTTCTACGAATCGTTAGAATTTTACCGATGCATATGAGCAACCTCCAGCCCCACCAGACAAGAGCTGCGGCTCCGGCTCTTTACCTTAACCTTGCACGGGTGTTCCCCAACCCAACCCAACAACAACCGAACCACCAAACTTACATATGATCCCCCACCGAGCCTATACCCAGCCAACTTTAGTTCCACTCAATTTATCTAAAAAAACGTCATAACTCAGCATGAGCGGCATTACATTAGCTTGGTGTATATCTGATCTAGTGTCACGATCTCAGGTTTCTTTGGCAATTCACCTTTGGCCGCGCAGGCCGCCAGCATATGTTGCGCATCCAGAGGCTGGCTGTAAAAACGATGATGCATGATACGCGTGTTCTGGCTACTCGCAGTTCTCCATTGAGTCAGCTCACGCGTATCACCTGCACCAATCACATTGCCTGCATCAAGCATACCACCTGCATCACTCGCAACTTGCAAGGCATTCCTATGAGCCGCATCTATATTCCCCGCGTTCGCCCCATCATAGCGATCTGTCAGCCTGAACACATCGCTGCTATCTAGCGAAGGTTCTCCTTGCTCCAGCTGCCCTGTTAATTCTGTATGCCCAGTCTGCGTGCAACGCCACTGGAGATCATCGCCAACCTTGTTCCCTTCTGAACCTTCGCTTGGGAGAATAGCAAAAGAATCCAGCGGTAGTGACAGACCTGTGCCTATAGCTTTAATGTAACTCTCCTTTAGCGTCCATAGGCGATAAAAGGTAGTTACCTGTTGTTCGGCAGGCTGTTCTGCCAGATACGCATTCTCCTGTGTTGAGAAGAAGCGCTCTGCAATCTGCAGGTCAATCGGGGCTATTTTTTCAACATCCACACCTAATTCAGCTGTCCCGCCAGAAATTAAAGCGATCCAATCCCCGGAATGGGAGACGTTGAATGCTATCTTGGGATTTGCAACAAGGCAGGGCTTGCCGTAGGCATTACGTGAAAAAGAAAGCTCCTTCCTTGGCAGTCCAGTTAATTCACTTAACGTCACCCGGGTCAGTACCTCACCCAGTACAGAGCGATATGCATCGGCTTGATGTATAAAGCGTGCAGCCTGTGCCCGCCGCTCTTCAGAGACGGATGACAGAAAAAGATCCCAGTATGCTTCGGGTACAACAGCGGGTACTTGCAGTACTTGTATAGTTATCATCATTTATCACCTGACGTTGTATTCGGCGCGGATGACAGGCTTTCCTCTATATTTATCCTTTTTTGGTGTTTTCCCCAGTGCTTCAGGATAGTTGTGTTCGTTTCCATTCTTCATGCGCAACTTGTATCCGATCCCAAATGTCTCGGCGCTCCTGTTCCGTATAATTCACCAACGGTTCATAGAAAACCTTGGCTAGTACGTTTTTCCATTCATCATAGGTTTGAATTTCCGTTTTGCTTATGCCTTCGATGCCATGCGTGCGCAGCATACATCCCCTGAGCTCATAGCTGTGGTCTGTATCTCTCTGACGGAGCAAAAATGCATTATGCCAAGGCGAATCAACAGATTGGCTGTAGAATTCATGTTTTGGAATAAACTCTTCCAGATTGGTAAGCTCTTCGGGATCATAGTCCACTCCCTTACTTGGTCCATTAGGCTCGTATTCAAGTCTCCACCCACCGGAAGCAACGGAAGAAGACATTAATGTATAAGTAAACGGCTCGGGGCCATAGTTTCCGTAACGAAGAGGAAGCGGTTCAAAAGGCATGCCCCCCAGGCCGACATCCACAATCCAACGTTCCACATTCGGGTCCGCATCCGGCATAGAGACAGACAAACCGAGATGGAACGAGTTCACACGTGGTTGTTCTCCATGCGGCTGAACGCCGGCCCGGTGCCAATGCACTGTATATCCCAGAGACTGAAGCAGCACACTGAATGCACCATTTAAATGGAAACAGTACCCGCTGCGTCCTTGCAGGATAAGCTGCACGGATTCTTGCAGATCAATGCCTGCGGGCCTGCCTGCGAAAATATCGACCGTTTGCCAGGATAGATGGTGGACATGTGCCTGCTGCAATTCGGCAAGGAATTCCAGAGTGGGTTTCTTGATTGTATTAATGCCTATCCGTTTCAGATAAGCGTGTATTTCAGATGGAGTCAATGTAACATTCATCTCGATCACCTCTCAGTCATATCGTGAGCCACAAGTGAAATACCGTGAAAGCTGCGGCCCTGAATTTATTGTATAAGTGAACGTCTGAAGTGCACACACGTGTTTACTCTAATTGTACCGGTACAGTTTAGGCGATAGTAAATATAGTGGTTATGGTGCACGCATATCATATTTCGGGTGTGGACTCATTTCGATCAACAGGAGTTTAATTTCTTTTTCCGGGGTATGTTAACCGTTTGGAGTGGATATAGGTTAGAATAGAGATAGATAGCAGGATTAGGAGATGGAAAACATGGCTAATGATGAAGTAATTTTGACACAGGAAGGCTTGGAAAAGCTGGAGGAAGAACTGAAGGAACTGAAAACGGTGAAGCGCAAGGAGCTTGCAGAACGTCTGAAGCTTGCGATCAGTTACGGGGACCTGAAGGAGAACAGTGAGTATCATTCAGCCAAAGATGATCAGGCATTTATGGAGACCCGCATCCTGATTCTGGAGAAAATGTTGACCAAGGCAAGAGTGATCAGCTCGGACAATATGGACTCCACCAAAGTTGGCATCGGTTCAACCGTGCTGCTGAACGATCTGGAGTTTGCCGAGAAAATTGAATATCAACTGGTCGGACCTGCGGAAGCGGATGTATCCAACAATAAAATTTCGTATGAGAGTCCACTAGGTAAAGAATTAATGGGCAAAGAGGTCGGCAGTGTGATCCATGTCAATGCACCGATGGGTGTAATCAAATACGAACTGCTGGAGATCAAGATATAAACTGCGCAGCACAGCTGTATTTTGAATACAATGTACTTTATAAAAATTGGAGATGTTTCAGCGCCTTTCCTTATAGACGGCGGTCTGGAGCATCTCTTTTTTGTATTCGTCCGTTGTGTTTCCTCTGAGAGGTTCATGGTTAAGCTATAACTAATTGTTGCATACTGGAATGAAGCCCATATGGTAAATTTTCGACAAATTGTGATTTATGCATGACCTGACACACGGAGTAGTATATAATTACGGGAAAACTTTAAAGTGATGGAGTAGATACAATGAATTTGAGTAAGTCGAACCTGGACCCGAACCAACCTGGCAAAGGAGAGCGTTTCTCACGTGCCGGTTTCATTCTGGCGGCTATTGGCAGCTCGGTGGGCCTCGGCAACATGTGGAAATTCCCATATATTACAGGTGAAAACGGAGGGGCGGCGTTTTTCCTGCTCTTTATCGTCTGTCTGCTGCTGATCGGACTGCCTGTCCTGCTTGCGGAGCTTGCGATTGGACGCAGTGGCCGCGGCAGTGCTGCTACCGCTTTTATCAAAGCGGGCGGACATAAAGGCTGGCTCGCAGCAGGACTGCTGCAAGTGTTGACACCGTTTATCATTCTGTCCTTCTATGTCATCATTGCAGGCTGGACGCTGCATTATGCTGTAACTTCGTTTAGCGGCACATTGTTTAACAATCCGGATTATGCCGGACAATTCAATTCATTTGTAGGCGGGTACATGCCGATTGTCTGGCAGTTCGTTTCCGTGCTGATTACAGCTTGGATCGTTGCCAAAGGTGTATCCAACGGGATCGAGAAGTTTAATAAAATTTTGATCCCGTCGATGTTGGTGCTGCTCATTATTCTAATGATTCGTGCCATTACATTGCCCGGCTCAGGGGCAGGTGTCTCCTTTTTCCTGAACCCGGACTTCTCACAGCTTACTACGGAGTCGGCACTTGTCGCGCTTGGACATGCCTTCTTCTCGCTATCGCTCGGGATGGGTATTCTTGTAACCTACGGCTCGTATGTGGACAAAAATCAATCTCTTGGCGCCGCAACGGTTGCTGTCGGTGCAGGCGATCTGCTGTACGCCTTTATCGCAGGGCTGATTATTTTCCCGACGACGTTCTCGTTTGGCATCGCGCCTGACCAAGGGCCTTCCCTGATCTTCATTGCACTGCCTGCAGCATTCTCGGCGATGCCGCTAGGCTTCCTGTTCGCTGGCTTGTTCTTCATTTTGCTGGCGATTGCGGCATTAACATCTGCCGTATCCCTGCTTGAGGTTCCCGTGAAATATTTCATGGAGCGGTTCGCATGGAGCCGTAATCGTGCGGTGTGGAGCATTGCTCTGGCGGTATTTATCGTGGGTCTGCCTTCGGTATTGTCGCTTGGACTGTTCCCGGAGTGGAAGATCGGATCGAAAAATGTATTCGACTGGCTGGACTTCATGGCATCAAACATTTTGCTGCCGGTTGGCGGGCTGTTGGTTACGATCTTTGCAGGTTATTTCTGGAAAACGGCTGCCGAGGCTTCCGGTCTAAGCTCTCGCTGGTTCCGCATCTGGCTGTTTATGCTGCGTTATGTCGCGCCAATTCTCGTTCTGCTGGTGCTGCTGCACACGTCTGGTATCATTCGTTTCTAAAAGGTCTGAGAGCTGTTCAGGCTGTTACGCAGATTTACCATGCATAAAACCTCTTGGAAGAAATGCAAAAGCCCTTGTGTTCCCCTGTTAATTTTGGGACAATACAGAGTAGAGGTTTTTTGGGTAAGACAACCGATGAGCCATATGCTTTTTTGCGAAAAGAGGTTTATACCATGATTAAATCATCCATATATGGATTAACATTAGAGCAATTACGTGACTGGCTGCCCGAGCATGGGCAGAAGAAATCCCGCGCTTCCCGCATCTGGGAGTGGTTGTACCAGGAGCGAGTGCATGATTTTGCAGGTATGGCGGATGTTCGTCAGGAATGTCTGGATGTACTTGCGGAGCATTTAACAATGAACTCACTCCAGGAGCATGTGAAGCAGGAGTCCTCGGACGGTACGGTGAAATTCCTGCTCCGTCTGCAAGACGGCAACCTGATTGAGACCGTGCTGATGCGGCAAAAATACGGTTTGACTGTCTGCGTAACAACGCAGGTCGGATGCAACATCGGCTGCAGCTTCTGCGCGAGCGGGTTGATCAAGAAAAGCCGTGATCTCACCGCTGGCGAGATTGTGGAGCAGATCATGCATGTACAGCGGCATCTGGATGCTGCCGGGCAAGGTGAGCGCGTCACGAACGTTGTGGTGATGGGCATTGGCGAACCGTTTGACAACTTCGAGCATATGAGCAACTTTATCGAAGTGATCAAGGATCGCAAGGGGCTGGCGCTGGCTGCGAAACGGATCACGGTATCCACAAGCGGTCTGCCGGATAAAATCAAGGAGTTTGCAGACAGCAGTCTGCAAGTCAACCTGGCAATATCCCTGCATGCGCCGAATAATGAGCTGCGCACTCAGATCATGAAGATCAACCGGGCCTTCCCGATTGAACAATTGATGGATGCTGTAGATTATTATCTGGAGAAAACAAACAAACGCATTATGTTTGAATACATTTTGCTTCGGGGTGTGAATGATCAGCGCGAGCATGCGGCCGAGCTGGCTGAACTGCTGTCCAGCCGCAAGAGCATGGTCAGCGTGAATCTGATTCCGTACAATCCGGTGGATGAGCACAGCCAGTATCAGCGGAGCACCGAAGAATCCATTCTGGGCTTCTATGATACGTTGAAGAAGAACAACATTAATTCAACGGTGCGTATGGAGCATGGTACAGACATTGATGCCGCCTGCGGACAACTGCGCAGCAAACAGATGAAGAACAATGCGGAAGCCGAAGCTAAGGGCAAGTCTGATATAAAAACAGATGCAAGTCGTCTTGCTATGGGTTAAACTTTTCACCTAAGCACAGCAACACCATACGATTAATGCTAATAGTCAAACGCCTCTATCCCGTTACCACTGAATGAAGTGGAGGGTAGAGGCGTTTTTGGTTACGCGTTATTTCAGCTGTTTGGTCATCAGCAGATGGGGAATGCCATCCTCCATAAACACATCGGAAGCAGGAGCGTAGCCCAGACGTTCATAGAAGCCGGAAGCCTGTACTTGGGCGTGCAGCTTGGCCTTTTTCAGTCCGTCCGCGAGTGCCATTTCCTCCAGCTTGTTGATCAACACACGGCCCAGACCATGCTTGCGGTAATCCAGCATGACACAGATGCGCTCCAGCTTGGCGACATTCTCGACGATGCGAAGTCTTGAAGAGGCAGCTGGCACCCCGTCTACATAGAGCAGGATATGGCGCGCTTCCGTGCCTAATGCATCATATTCATCAAATTCCTCCGCCGCAGATACGCCCTGTTCTTCTACAAAGATCGCAGTCCGAATGGCAAAACACGCATCAAGCAGGGCTTGGCTGTCAGCATCGACAATCGTTATATTCATCAATCGATTCTCCTTCGCATGATCGTAATATCGCAATGAATGCGAACGTGATAAACTAGTGTAGTTATATCATCAATTATGTTGTGAATGCAACAATTTTATAGGAGTGTGAGCGCTGTGAATGAATCGAATGAATCACTTGCACTTGATGAGCCAAGAGAGGTGCTGCGTGAGATTGGCATGATTGCCCGCTGTCTGGACTCCATCAGCAACGTTGAATTCCAGCATCTGAACCTGTCCCGGGGGCAATATTTGTATCTGTACCGCATCTGCGAGAATCCCGGCATCATTCCGAACCAGCTGGCTGAACTGATCAAAGTGGATCGTACAACTGCAGCCCGGGCCATCACCAAGCTCGAATCGGATGGTTTCATTGTCAAACAGCCTGCATTGGGTAATAAGAAGAATAAGGTGCTGTATCCAACAGCGGCAGGGCTGGAAGCATGGGAGTTTATTCGCAGAGAAGGCGTGCACTCGGACCAGGTGACACTGAATGGATTGACAGAAGATGAGATTCAGACAGCGATACAGCTTTTGCGCAGAATGAGGCATAACATCGAGGTAGATTGGAAATTCGTTAAAAAGGGCGGTCGCCGCTCATACATGGATAACGATGAATAAGCGCACACTTTGGATAAGACCTGCTTCTCTTGTCAGAAGAGGTACTGCTGCTCTGTCTTATATCCCTGTCAGGAGGAATGGTGTGAAATTTATTTTTCGCAATAAACGCTCATGGTACATACTGCTGCTTGCCGCTTTATCTGTGGCAATTTTACTGCTTTGGAGGGAGCGGTTTGTGATGGAAAAGGTTTCGCCTACAGCTCTCTTTATTGAAGAGCACATGACAAATCCCAATGGTACGCTGGCTACCTATCTGAAGGATGCGGTGTCTGAGAAAGCGGATATCGTAGCGGGAAGAGAGGCATTGTCGGAATCGCTGGGGTTGTGGATGCAGTATGCTTTGGCAATGGATGATGAGCCCTTGTTCCAGAAGGCTTATTCCCAGCTCCAGACGTATTATGTGATCCGGCCTGATCTCTATATCGCCTGGAAGCTGGATACGCAGGGCAAGGCTCATGTAGCGACCAATGCGCTGGGCGATGATCTGCGAATTATGGGAGCGCTGCTGCAAGCGGCTGACCGCTGGGAGCAAGGTAGAGCAGAAAAGCTGGCCACAGCATCGGCTCTGGCAAGAACCTTGACACAGCGAACCGAGCAGCGGGGTTACATGGTTGATTTTTATGATTTTGAAGGCAGAAATTCCACCAATACGTTAAGTCTTGTGTATATCGACCTGCTCGCACTGAAAGCGATGAGAGATCATCAGATGCTGGAACCGAAAGCTTATGAGCGCTACGTCAGCGTACTGCATAAAATGCCTGATGATGGACTATTCTATCCGAAGAGCTTTGATGTTATAAACGAGATGTATACCTACGATACCAAGGTGAATCTGATTGATCAGCTCATCGTGGCGAATCATGTGATGGAGTCAGGCAGCAGACCTGACAAGCTTATTGCATTTCTGAAAAAAGAGTTCGAGACTCGGGGCCAGCTTCCCGGCCAGTATGAACGCACAACTCGCACACCAGCTGTGAATTACGAATCAGCTTCGGTGTACGGCCTCACGATGCTGCTTGCTGTTCGTTCAGGTGAAGAAGCTTGGGGCAAACAGCTGTACAAGCATATGATCACCTTGCGGGGGGAGGATTCCCGTTATCCGGGCGGTTATGTGTTTGATGGAAACACACATCTGTTCGATAATCTGTTTCCGCTTCTCGGGGAAACGGCTTTGTATAATTTGCTGAAAAAGTAGGAGACCTATGAAAAATAACGCGATTACCCATCGTCTTGCCTGGGGATATGCCATTTTGATCGGCCTTGCCATCTTGCAGCAACTTCTGGTGTATCTGCATCTGTACATGAATCAGAGCTATACCCTGCTTCATATCGGTTTAAGCACCGCATCACTTGCGGCGCTCGCTTTAGGACTTTTACTGCCTGTTGGCGTATCGGTTGTCCTTGGTTTTGTATATCTGGTCATTTATTTTGTGTGGTTGGTAACATTTGCAGATTCCAATGTACTGGTGTTTTCGTGGTGGCTGCTTATCCCGGCGAACTTGGCGATCTCAGCTGTTATCAAGAGAAGGCTGGTGCGGAGCGCACGCATTATTGAACGTCTGGAGCAGATGAAGGACCACAATCCCGAGATTGATCTGGACACGACACTAGGCAACAAGCAGGCGCTTGCAGATACATTAATCAAACAGAGCAACCTTGCCCGCCGGTATTCCGATTGTTATGGATTCTGCATTGCCATGTTCAAGATTGAATTTCTGCCGCTTGTGATGGAGTCGCTTGGTTCCGTGCGATATGCGCAGTTCTTGCTAGAGATTTCTCAGACGATCCAGAAGCAGATTCGCTATGAGGATTACAAATTTTTTGTAGACCGCGGCCGGTTTGTCATTCTGTGTCCGATGGTGAATACCGATTATTTACCGATGCTGACCCGCCGGATCAAAAAAAATGTGATGGATCTGGAGGTGCTCGACAAGCGGGGGAACGACCTGCAGACGGTAATTAAATCCGGTGCACTCGTGTTCCAGAAGGAGCAGTTCAGCAAGTATGACAATATCGACGCTGTGCTTGCTGCACTGGAACGTAATACGGAGACGGATCTGATTGGAGAATACATCTAACGGGAAGGGGCGGAGACGAATGGATTATATGACTTGGTTTATTCCGATCTGTATTGCTGTCAGCTGCATCTTTGCGGTATTTACGATCCTGTTAACCATTGCGACGCTTCGTTTTCGCTCCAGGGTGATCCGCAGATATGATCGGAGGAAAACGGGTGGCTGACATCATTCTGATCTTGTCGATATTCAGTATCTGGATTGCTGTATTTGAATCGATTGTTATTATGGCAGGTGCAATTCGTTTTATTCGCAAGCAGGAGAAGAGAGGTATTCAGATTCCAGAAAATATGGATCATTATCCAACCGTCACGGTGATGGTACCTGCTCATAACGAAGGGCTCGTCATTGTGGCAACCGTGGAGCACATTCTGCGTCTGAATTATCCTGAAGACAAGATACAGCTCATCGTCATTGCGGATAATTGCACGGATGATACGGCAGAGCGACTGCATACCTTTCTGGGTCAAACGAGTTATGCGCATCGCAATGTTACCGTTCTCGAGCGTAAGGGCACCGGAGGCAAGTCCGGCGCGCTAAACGACGGGCTGGGGCTGGCGACGGGAGAATGGATCTGCATATTTGATGCGGACGCCGCACCCGAGCGTAACTCACTCATGTTTCTGGCACAAAAATCCCTGGAAGACCCTGAACGTTATGGTGTCGTATTTGGCCGGAACAAGGCACGTAACCGGGGGCAGAATTTTCTCTCCAAATGCATCAATCTGGAGATTATAACTTCCCAGCGTATATACCACACAGGACTGTGGGAGCTGTTCAAACTTGGAACCATTCCGGGCACGAATTACATTATCAAAAGCAAGCTTATCCGCGAAATCGGCGGTTGGGATGTGACCGCCATTACCGAGGATACGGCTCTGTCGTTCGAGATTATGAACCGCGGCCAGCTGGTCGCGCTTGCACCGCAAGCAGAAGCGTATCAGCAGGAGCCGGAGCAGCTGCGTGTATACATGAAGCAGCGCGAGCGCTGGGCGAAGGGCAACTATCAGGTTGTACTGGATAACATTCATAACCTGTTTAATCGCTCAAGCTGGCGCAATAAATTGCTGGTGCTGTATTATGCGGTCAGTTATTTCTGGTTTATGCTGGCGATTATCGTGTCTGACATTATCTTTGTGGTGAACCTTGTGTACCAGGTCATTGCCATCTTCAAACCGGAGGTTCGTTCGCCATTCCAGTTTGCCGGCGATGCCTATGTGTATCTGGTTATTGGCTGGGCCTTGATGTACTTTATCTATGTGCTGCAAATCAATCTGGCACTGGCAGCGGATATCGGGCAGAGCAACACCCGCAATTTTATCTATGCGTGTGTATCGTATTTTACCTATGCGCAGCTGTTCATCCTGATTTCGATTCGCGCATTCTACAATTTGCTGCTGGACAAAATACGCAAACGCGAGAGCAAATGGTACAAAACGGAACGTTTTGGATAGACAATCGCCCCTTTTCAAAAGGGAAAATCCAGTGATAACAGCGAAGCCTGCTTCCGATGCAGCTTTCTTGTAGAAAACTTTCAGGCGAACGCTTCGCTTTTTCAGTTTTTTTCTGTCCTCTTCAGTGTTAAGGCTGTTTACGGATAATTAATCCGTAAGCGGTCTTTTTGTCATGGCGGGAGCTTGTTATATTTGGTATACTTTTACAGATAATAGGTGGCAAAAGAATGTGTTAATGAGCGTCAAATGAATGAACGGAACGGAGGTTAGTAAAGGATGAGTGAAAAGGGCTCGGATTTTTATGATAATGATGCTGTATTTCAGACGTATATGGAACACCGCCAAGGACGGGACAATGCCAATGATACACTGGAGAAGCCGGTTATGCTGGAGCTGATCGGGGATGCCTCAGGCAAGAACATTCTGGATCTCGGCTGCGGGGATGCGAGATTTGCCGCAGAGCTGCTGGGAGAAAGGCACAAGGGCTCGGCCTATACAGGCGTTGAGGGCTCAATCAATATGGTCACAGCCGCCCGCGACTCGGTTAAGGGGTTAAATGCCCGAATCGAGCACTCTTATCTGGAGGAATGGACGTATCCCGCCGATACATATGACCTTGCGATATCAAGATTGGCTATTCACTATATTGAGGATGTGAACAGCCTGTTCCGGAGAGTATATGCTACGCTGCGTAAGCAGGGGCTGTTTGTCTTCTCGGTGGAGCATCCAGTCATTACTTCAACGCTTCAGCCTTCAGGCATGCGTACGAACTGGGTTGTGGATCAATATTTCGTTGAAGGATATCGGGAGCAGCAGTGGCTCGGGGGTTCTGTGAAGAAAATGCACCGTTCCGTAGAATCCTATTATACTGCGCTGCAGCAGGCCGGATTCCGTGTGGAGCAGCTGCGTGAATCTGCACCGCAGCGTGCCTACTTCACGGATGAAGAGACCTACGAGCGAAGAAAACGCATCCCGCTATTCCTGTTCCTGGCAGCCCGTAAACTGGATTGAACTACAACCAGAAGCCGGGAAGGCTGGATGCGTGGATCGCAAAAGTTAAGTTATACTCAGATAAGCCAAAGTTCTGCACAGAAAACCGTGGATAACACAACATATAGGAGTAAAAAGCCCAAAAACTATCCACATGTGGATAAGATTTCGGGCTTTGTGTATTTTTTTATCCCCACAGTCCGTTATTTCAGGCTTTTCTGTCTTCATCCATCGAGACACAGCGGCAAAATTTCGCCCATCTCCCATGGCAAGTTTGCCACTACGAGCGCTAACGATCAGGAGAAGCCTTATTTCGGCGTTTTTGGGCTTTGGAAAATTCTAACGATTCACAGAGACGCTATTCGGCTGAGATCAACCTGTTTATGGGCATTATTCAGTATTTCGAATAAAATAAGCCTCCTGGAGATCGTTAGAATTCTGGTGCCCCCGATTCAGGGCAAATAAGCTTCCTGAGGATCGTTAGGATTCCATCTCCTAGGGCGTATCTTGAAACCTAATGAAGTGCATCTTTCACCCCTTTATCGCCCCCTGCTACGTCAAATCCCTCTTGACGTGCCCCGGTACGCCTGCGGGAAACTTCCTTACTTGGAACGAAAATTCGGCAAAATTGGCTTTCTTCAGCGTTTTCAGACAAGCCCTGATTGAGCAGCCTGCATATGCTGGTATTCTTGCCCCATTACAGCCCCTCTTCACCGATCATGGACCAGCTTTGTGTCAGATTCTAAAGCCGTCGATTCTTTAATTCAATTTGCTTAGCTAAAATTTGTATAGCCGTATAGCTTGCTATTTCTGGCCTTGAGACGATGCCGCCCGGACATAGACCCGCTCACCATGCCGATCCACCTCTACTGGTGCTTCGAAGAAATCACTTAACACATCCTGAGTCATCAGCTCCTCCGTGAGCCCGTTCCCGAAGACCTCTCCCCGCCGGAGCAGAAGACTATGCCTGAAAACAGGCAGTATTTCCTCTGTATGGTGTGTTACATAGATCAGCGAAGGAGTATCCGGGCGTTCGGTCAGCTCCTGAATGCTTTGCAGCAGATGCTCACGGGAAAATAGATCGAGTCCATTGCAGGGCTCGTCCAGAATAAGCAGCTGCGGGTTCGCCATCAGAGCGCGGGCAATGAGCAGCTTCTGCTTCTCCCCTTGAGAACATGTCCGGTATTCGCGGTCCCAGAGATGCTCACAGCCAAGTGTCTGCATCCAGTGCTTGGCCTGTTCCAGATCCTCGCCTTCCAGCTTGTCATACAGACCAATCGTGGCATGTTTGCCGCTGATAACCACATATTGTGTGCGGTCAGTCGCATACAGCTTCTCTTGCAGGGAAGAGCTGACCCAGCCGATGGACTTCCGCAATTCCCTCAGGTCCACACTGCCGTATTCATGGCCGAGCACCGAGATGCTGCCTTCCGTGGGCCACAGGTAGCCAGTGATCATGTTGAGAAGCGTTGTTTTGCCTGAGCCATTCAGGCCAAGCAGCGCCCAGTGTTCGCCCTTGTGTACACGCCAGCTGACATCGTGCAGCAGCGTGAGCGGCCCTCTTTTCCAAGTGACATGCTGTACATCAATCATCATTTGACTATTCCTTCTCTCTGTTAAATATCGCTCGTCCTGATCCTCATCTTATTGTATTGAACCTGCTGTTGAAGTTTCAATAGCTTGTTAGACTTTAGCGGGTTGATCACGGCGCAAGAATACAGCACACACGCCAATCAGGGGCAGAAAGGAACACAGTCGGATGACGAATGAAAGGCTGGTCATATCGATCAGAGAACCGATGACCACCGAGCCAAGTCCAGCCATGCCAAACGACAGACCGAAAAACAAACCCGATACTGTACCAATGTGACGCGGAAGCAATTCCTGAGCGTAGACAATAATAACACTGAAGCCGGACATCAGGATTAATCCGATGATGCCACACAGCACCATGGACAAGACGGGGCCTGCATAAGGAAGCAGAAGTGAGAACGGAGCAGTACCCGCAATGGAAAACCAGATCATCGGTTTGCGTCCGAAGCGGTCTGCGAGTGGTCCGCCAAGCAGGGTCCCGAGCATGCCTGCGAATTGAAGGATAAACAAGCAGAGCTGTGCCTTCGAGAGTGGAAGATGATGCACATCCGTATAATAAAAGGCGTAGTATCCTGTCATAGCCGCAATATAAACAAACTTGGAGAATAACAGCAGGATGAGAACACTCATGGATATTACGATTCGTCTTCGACTCACGGGCTGAAGCGGTGCTTCAGATTCATGCGGCGCATGCTGTACAGACTGTGCCCGATGGATGCGTTCGGCGTTCAGCTTGTTTTTGTACCAACGACTAACCGAGGCCTGGATAACAATGCCGATAAGGGCAAAGACCATCAGCCACAGAAATTGCAGCTGACCATGCGGAAGCAGTACAAATGCTACCAGCAGGGGAGCAAGAGCCTGCCCGGTATTTCCGCCAACCTGAAAGATGGACTGTGCCATGCCGCGACCTCGTCCAGCTGCCAGATGAGCTACACGCGAGGATTCAGGGTGGAGAATGGATGAGCCGATACCAATCAGTGATGCGGATACGAGCAGCATCCACAACGATGAAGAGAAGGCAAATCCGAGAATGCCGAATAAGGAAAATAACATGCCGCCTGGCAGCAGAAAAGGCATCGGTTTGCGATCAGAAATATAGCCGACCAGCGGCTGCAGCACCGAAGCGGTAATATTTAGCGCGAAGGCGATCCAGCCCATCTGCGCAAAACTGAGCTGCATGGCCTGCTGAAACAACGGAAAGGCAGATGTAACAACCGTTTGCATGGCATCGTTCAGCAGATGGGCGAAGCTAACTCCTGCGAGCGCCCAGTTCGCTGTGTGGTTAAGTTGAATTTTGTTTAAGGCAGCTTGTGCCATCTTAGATCACCTCGGATATTTTTATCCATAATAAAAGATAGCGGCAGACCTTGTCTTTGTGAAAAGTGCTTGGAAAATAAGCACGATTTGCTATAATGTCAGCAGGTGAGAAACGATGGAATTAAACATGACCTTAAATGGTTTGAAGTTATGGAAGGCTTCTGGCGGGTTCGCGAATGAACCCCATGTACATGATGACTGGTATCAGATAACCCTGCCGATTAAAGGTCAATGCTTGCTGGTGCAGGAACAGCAGACCTATTCATTACAGGCTGGAGTCGGCGTTGTTGCGCAGCCCCGGATGGAGCACTTTTTCCAGATTGGTTCAGATGCAGCCGTCATTGTCATCAAGTTTCGTAATCTGCCAGGAGGGTTGGCGGACCGCAGTTCAACAGCAGTTTCTTCAGAATTACAGGTTACCCAGGCTTTCGATCCCGCAGAGATCAGCAGGCTGTTCCGGGGATGGCATGTGACCGGGCTGGAGGATGAACCTGACCCGTTGCTTATTCAGGAAACCGAGCTGGCTGTAGAGCAGTATCTTGAACGCATATTGTCTGTACCCGAGCATTCGCCCGGATCGGTAAGAGGAGATGGCTCCGCACTGGCAGAGATCCCCAAGGGTTTATTGCTATCAGGCCCTCATCGCCCTCATTTCCTTGGCGCTACTAGAAGTCATGCAGGAATAGATCCTCATATGCAGCGTGTACTGGAGTATATCCACAGTGACTTTACAAACACGATGGACATTGACTCTATGGCAGCGGTAGCGCACCAGAGCAGGTATCATTTTATGCGCTCGTTCAAAATGCTGACAGGCTCAACGCCATACCAGTATCTACTGAATTTACGAGTGGAGGAAGCCGCCAGTCGTCTGCGTTATACAACCGAATCGGTGACGGCAATTAGCTTTGCATTGGGATTCTCACATGTCAGTCAGTTCTACAGGGCATTCCAGCGCGTCAAAGGTGTTACGCCAATGCAGTTTCGCAATCAGTTGTAATATATATGACAATGCGGATGTGAGGCCGCGGAAATATATGATAAATCATAATGCAGAGGCAGAATAGCTATCCTATTCTTGCCTTTTTTTATGGCGTCTGCCAGTGTACGAATTTTGCGATCAAGGGTTGACCTGGGGCTAATCATTCAAAAAAAGCATGTCATCAGTAATTTTGTTGTTGCTAAACGATGAGGACTCTGATAAGATGGGAAAAAGTTTATGTAAGCGTATACATTTAGAGCTAAATTACAACGTTGTAATTGTCGACGCTTTAAGTTGAACTGCATATTATATGCTTGTTTATCAAAGTGATTACTTGATTTTTAAATCTATCTCAGATGTGGGTGTACGTTGAGCAAAGAGATAGGATTTTATTTTTAAACAAAAATTCAAACGTTGTAATTATGAGATGAAGGGGAGTGTTTACGTTGAAAAAACGCATGTCCACGCTGTTCAGCCTGATTCGGCGGGATAAGTATTTGCTGCTGATGTTTTCACCCATTTTTCTGTATTACGTCATTTTTATGTATCTGCCGATGCCTGGTGTGCTGTTGGCATTTCGTAATTTTATGCCCGGGCAGGGCATGTTTAGCGGAGAGTGGGTGGGCCTGCGCTGGTTTGAGCAGTTTGTGAACTCGATTTACTTCTGGCGACTGCTGCGCAACACCTTTTTGCTGGCTTTTCTGCCGCTCTTGTTCGGTTTCTCCATCCCCATTCTATTTGCAGTCTGCATCGTAGAGATTAAGAACCACACCTTTAAACGCTTCGCGCAAACCGTAACCTATCTTCCTCACTTTATCTCCACCGTTGTGGTGGCCGGTATGATTATCAACTTTTTGTCACCTACGGACGGTATTGTGAACACCCTCATCGCAAGTCTCGGCATGGAAAAAATAAATTTCATGATGGACGCCGGCTGGTTCCGCACCATCTTCACCAGTTCCGACATCTGGCAGAGCTTTGGCTTCAGCTCCATTATCTACATCGCAGCCATCATGGGCATTGATCCCGAAATGTACGACTCCGGCAAAATCGACGGCGTGAACAAATTTCAAGAGCTGTGGCATCTGACACTTCCTAGTATTAAACCAACGATTGTCATTCTGCTGCTTCTGTCGCTCGGCGGCATTATGAGTGTAGGCTTCGAGAAAGTCTATCTGCTCTATAACGGGGCCACGTATGAAACAGCGGATGTGCTGTCCACCTATGTATACCGGATGGGGATCGAGGGCCAGAACTATGGCTTCGCAACAGCGGTCGGCCTGTTCAATTCCATCATCACGTTTGTGCTTGTTTTTGCAGCCAATGCCATGACCCGCCGCCTGACCAAAATGTCACTCTGGTAAAACCACACTGAATTAAAGGAGAGCCTGTATGATGCAAAAATCGAGAAGTGACCGATTGTTCTATGTCTTTGTCTACCTGCTGACCATCCTGGCCGTTGTTGTCACCCTATATCCGTTCCTGTACGTGGTCAGCATTTCCTTCAGCTCGGTGGATGCAATCGACAAGCAAAAAGTGGTGCTCTGGCCTGTCGGCTTCACACTTTCAGGCTACCAGATGGTGCTGCAATACAAGGAGTTGTGGGTGTCTTTCTATAACACCGTCTGGTACACCGTTGTAGGCACGCTGCTGAACATTGTGGCAACCTGTCTGGCAGCATTTCCATTGTCGAGGCAGCAATTTTTCCTGCGGCGCAAGCTGAACTTTTTCATTGCCTTTACGATGTATTTCTCCGGTGGACTTATCCCGGTCTATATGATGATCACGTCACTTGGATTGTATAACACCCGCTGGGTAATGGTGCTGCCAGTGCTGGTGATTACATTTAACGTTATGATCTGCCGTTCCGCCTTTGAAGGCATTCCGAATGAGATATTTGAGAGCGCCAGCATTGATGGTGCAAATGAGTTAACGATGCTGTACCGTCTTGCTGTTCCGATCATCAAACCTACATTGGCTGTACTGACGCTGTATTATGCGGTATTCCACTGGAACAACTTTTTCTCGGCCCTGCTGTATCTGGGCAAACAGGATATGCAGCCCCTCCAGATGTTCCTGCGAAGGGTGCTGATTATGGCTTCGCCAGAGGTGATGCAGAAGATGGGCGGTACGATGACATCCGGTGCACTGGCGGTTTCAACGCTGCAAGTTCGTTATGTATCCATCGTGGTCAGCATTCTGCCGATCGTGATGATCTACCCGTTTATCCAACGGTACTTCGTTAAGGGCATTACCCTCGGAGCCGTGAAAGGATAGAATTTGTTACCCAGGCAGCATTGTCAGGCAGAAGGGGAGCAAGCTTTTTCAGGGAGTACAAAAGGGTTCATACCAAGGAGGAATGATGGATGAAGGTCAAAGGGGCAGGAAGAAAAAGTGTAATTGCAGCGATACTCGCGATCAGTCTGGCGGGTTGCAGCGGGGGGACGGGCGCAGGAACGGATGCGGGGAATACACCTGCCAGCTCGGAGCCGGCATTCAATTATACGGGTGCAGGACCTGTAACGGATCAACCGGATGCGAAGCTGTCCATTCTTGGAACTAATGCATGGACAACTAATGTGGACTTGTCTACCGCCGCTATTGTGAAGAAAATCGAGAGCAATGCGGGTGTGAAAGTGGATTGGGATCTGATCCCTCCTCAAAATTATGCAGATGCGGTGAATCCAAGACTGGCTGCGGGTACAGGACTCCCGGATATCGTGTACCTGCCGGATCAGGATCAATTGATGAAGTACATTAACAGCGGTCTGTTTATTCCGATTAATGATCTGGTGGAGAAGTACGGCGTCAATCTCAAAAAAATATATGAAAAGTCGCCATCGGTTAAAGCGAGTTTAACAACGCCAGATGGTAAAATGTATTATGTTCCACAGCAGACGCTGACGCGTAACTACATGCCTGTGTTCATGGTCAATGAGCGCTGGTTGAAAAAGCTGGGCTTAAATGAGCCGACTACACTCGATGAGTTTACAGCGATGCTGCGCAAATTTAAAACGGAAGATCCGAACGGCAACGGCAAAGCGGATGAAATTCCACTGTCCATGGAATCGAAGTTTGTGCCAATGGCCTTCGGTCCAGCGTTTGGACTTGATCTATCGAACAATTTCTATGCAGATGATCAAGGCAAAGTGCATTTCAGCTATTATGAGCCAGCCTACAAGGAATACCTGACATATTTGAACGGTCTGTATAAAGAAGGTTTGCTTGGGGTGGACTATGCGAGCACCACGAGCGACCAGGTTACGTCACGGATATCGCAGGATGTAACCGGGGCAACGTTTAATTTTAGCTGGTATATGTCGATGGTTTACAGCCCGCTCTTCAAGGATTACAAGCCGGAAGAGCCAATCATCAAAGGCATTCTGCCATTAAAAGGGCCGCATGGAGACCAGTTCTACATCGGGCGTACGCCAGTCAGCGGCATCTTCGGTATTAGTAAGGATAGCAAAAATCCGGAGCTGGCTTTCCGCTTCCTGGATTATGCGGTCAGTGAAGAAGCACAGACCTATTACACTTGGGGCATCAAGGATGACACCTATACGGAAGAGAATGGCGTGAAGAAATTTACGGATAAAGGTAAAGACAATGAATATATCCAGAAGCTCGGGATCGGTCCGGTCAATCTGCCAAACATTCAATCCACCGATTCTGCGGATTCCATCGTAGCTCCTTGGCATGCGAAGCTAGATAAAGAATTAGAGAAATATGTGCGTGAGCCGTTCCCGTTTGTGTATGCTCTGCCGGATGAAGCAAGCGTAGAGAGCATGGCGATGCCCGACATCACCACGTATGTAGAAGAGATGAACTTCAAGTTTATTAGCGGGGACGCAAGCCTGGATCAGTTTGACAGTTATATCGAAACACTGAAAAGTATGAATGTTGAACAGGTGATTGCAGGTAGACAGGCACAATATGATCGCTATAAAGCTGCACAGAAATAGGGTACAGGCTTCAGGCATATGAGAGGTGTTGATTCAATTTGATTACCATTAAAGATATAGCCAAACTGGCGGGAGTGAGCTACAGTACGGTATCGAAGGCACTGAATGATGATCCCCGGATCAAACCGGCGACCAAGCAGAAGGTGCTTGCGGTGGCGGAGAAACACCAATACCGGAAAAATATGCTGGCCCGGCAGCTCTCCACCGGCAGAAGCAACATCATCGGGTTTGTGCTCGATGAGCTCAGCAATCCGCTCTTCTCCAACATATCGGGCAGTCTGCATACCGAGCTGAAGAAGCGGGGGTATCAGATGATCCTGGTTGTGGCCGATGACGGGGTGGATGTATTCAGCCAGCTGCGTGTGGATGGTTGTATTCTGTGGGATTATGCGCTGGACAATCGGGACGTATTTTGGAAAAAGTTCGCGACCCTGAACATGCCCTGTTTTGTCCTTGGTACAGATGAAGCACCGAACTCTCCTTACATCAAGATCGATCGTAAGGAGGGACTCTTCAAAGCGGTGGAGCATCTGAAATCCCTCGGGCACAGCCGGATTGGATTCATCGGCAACTCGCAGCATGTGAAGCTGGAAGGATACAGGGAAGCCCTGCAGCGCACAGGTCTCGCTTTTGACGAGAATCATGTGCTGCCAGCGCATTCCTCCTGGGAGGATGGGTACTTTGCTATCCGAGATTATACATTCGGCCCGGATTCTCCGACCGCGTTTATTGGTCTGAACAACCTTGTGACGCGAGGGGCACTCCGGGCATTGCTTGAGGCGGGTTACAGTGTGCCGCGAGATATATCCATTATCGGTTACGACGATCTGCCCGATATGCAATATGCAGAGGTTGCTCTGACCACGATCGGTCCGCCGCTCGATGAACTGGCTGCTCAGGCGGCAGAGCTAATCGTATCTCTGATCCGTGACGAGCAGGTTGAGGTTCCGGTTGTTATTCAGCCTCGGCTGAATCTGCGCAATTCAACAGCAGCGTGCCGGCCGTAGTGCCGGCTTTCATAGAAAGCTTGTTATAGAATGATGGTGAGAAAGATAGTTCAGGAAGCACTCGAACCAATACAAACTACTAGGAGGTACCACAATGCAGGTACAGACGCAGTTATCCTGGTCAGAGCGAATTGCAGCTACGATCATGCAGCAGTGTAACCATGAAGGCTTCCATGCGTTCCCTTCCGGACGATGGGCGTATGTGGAAGGCATGACGTTGATGGCGATGGCGCGCACGGGAGAATTATATAACAAGCCCGAGTATATTGATTTTATGAAAAGACATATGGACTTGTACGTGCAGCCGGACGGTTCTATTGGTACGTACTCTCTCGAAGAATATAATCTGGATCAGATTAATCAGGGCAAGAACCTGTTTGCGTTACTGCATGGTGCAGTGGATGATCGTTATGCCGAAGCAGCACATCTTCTTGCCGCGCAGCTCGCAGGTCAGCCTCGAACGTCAGAAGGTGGATTCTGGCACAAAAAAATCTATCCGTTCCAGATGTGGCTGGACGGTCTGTATATGTCCTCACCCTTCCTCTCTCAATATGCAAAGACATTTCAGCATCCAGAGTTATGGGATGAGGTAGCGCATCAAATATTGCTGATTGAACAAAAGACACGTGATCCGCGCACCGGGCTTCTGTATCATGGCTGGGATGAATCGAAGGAGCAGGTCTGGGCCGATTCGGTGACCGGCTGTTCGCCGCACTTCTGGAGCCGGGCGATGGGCTGGTATGCCATGGCTATTGTGGACAGTGTGGAGTATTTTCCGCTGAACCATCCGAAGCGGGGCACAATCATTGGCATCTTCGAGCGCATGTGTAATGCGTTGGTTCGGGTGCAGGAGCCGGAAAGCGGATTATGGTTCCAAGTACTGGATCAGGGCTTCCGCAAAGGGAACTATCTCGAAGCTTCGGGTTCAAGCATGTTTGTATATGCGCTTGCCAAAGGTGTACGTCTTCGTTATCTGGAGCCTCATTTCAGGGCAGCAGCCGAGAAAGGCTGGCAGGGTCTTACTTCCAGATTGGTGGAGGAAACGGCTGATGGTGTACGGTTAAATGGCATATGCCATGGGGCAGGGCTGAGTCTGGACCGGGATGGCTCCTATAGCTACTATGTGAGCGAGGCTGTTGTAAGCGATTCCTTTATGGGTGTTGCTCCGTTGCTGCTGGCTGCCATCGAGATGGAGCGGTTGCCATGACGGATCAGCGCTTGGCAGAAGAAGGTGCAGCGGCGGGGGCATTGGGATCATCGGGCTCCGGTCCTTGCCTCACCGTTGCTTCTGATGGAACGGGGGATTATTCGAGCATCCAGGCTGCGATCGATGCGTTGCCAGACAACAGCACTGGCGGTGTTGGCGGTAGCAATGGTGATGGAGGTAGTCTTCTGATTCGAGTGAAGGCTGGCGTTTATTATGAGAAGCTGCATGTGGAGAAACCGGGTATTCATCTTATCGGTGAGGGAGCGGAGCATACCATCATCACATATGATGATCATGCGCTCAAGCGATTCCCAGACGGCTCCCAGTATCATACATTTCATTCCTATACAGCGTTTATCGGTGCGGATGATTTTACGGCAGAGGGCTTGTCATTTGTAAACTCGGCTGGTCCGGGCAAAGATGTCGGTCAGGCGCTGGCCGTGTACGTGGACGGAGATCGTGCAGTGTTTCGCCGCTGCCATTTTATCGGCCATCAGGATACGATCTTCACCGGTCCGCTGCCCGAGCAGCCCTTGGACCGCAGTTATTTTGGCGGGCCGCGTGACGGTGCGGAGCGGCGCAAATTAAGACAGTATTTCGAGAATTGTTATATCGAAGGGGATATCGATTTTATTTTTGGCTCGGCCACGGTGGTGTTCAAGGGCTGCGAGATTTTTACGAAGAGCCGTCTGACTGAAGCGGAGGTCTCCGAAGGACAGGTGAATGGCTGGATCACGGCCGCTTCCACACCGGCGGATGTACGTTACGGCTATGTATTTGTTGAGTGTGATCTGACCAGCAATGCTCCTCCGCAATCGGTGTATCTGGGCAGGCCTTGGCGGAATGATGCGAAAGTCTGTTTCCTGAACTGCTGGATGGGTGCACATGTGAAGCAGGAGGGCTGGCATAATTGGAATAAAGCAGATGCTGAAGCTACGGTTCAGTATGCAGAATACAAAAGTGCCGGTCCTGGCGCTGGACGTGCAGATCAGCGTGTTCCATGGTCACGGATATTGACGGATGAAGAAGCTGCGGAGTATGCGCTATCGCTTGTTCTATCCGGGGCGGATGGCTGGATGCCCTTTGAGTAAGCTGGCACCGGAACTTGAACTAGGTAGCGGAGCAGACATAAATGGTACAGAGTAGGAGTAGGAGTAGGAGTAGGAGCCGGAGCCGGGGAGAATAGCTACAGTCGAATCTGGAGCTTGAGCTGGAGGTGGAACGGCAACCGGAGCAGGCAATGGAACTTGATTTAAAATAAGAAGCTACAAATGAGACTTGAGACAAATTTGAAGCTGGAATTGGGATTTCAGCTGTGACTGCAGCTGGAGTTGGTGCAGGACAATCTATATCAGTTGATCTATTCATTTACACGTGAACGGAGAGGACAAAAAATCTGGTGATAACAGTGATTGGAAGGTTGTTTTGTCATCGGAGTGGGATTGTGTAAAACGTTTAATTCAACTTATATAGCCTCCTTCTCCAGTTGAAAATAATGATCTCTTACGTCGGATGCTGTTTGAAAAGGGAACAGAGGCTGTGCCTAAATTCTGAATCGGATTTAGACACAGTCTTTTGGTGCTTGCTGTCGAAGCTTGTAAGTCATTTTTTTCTCCAATGCTCTATCCTCCTGATGTGGTCAAAACTCTAACGATCTCCAGAAACACTATTTAGGCGATATCACATGTTTTTATTTTCTAACGATCCCAGGAAACCTTATTTGAAGAAATTGATGTGAGAAACAGCGTTTATGTGGTGTTTACAGCGAAATAAGGTCTCTGGAGATCGTTAGAATTCTAGACAGCCTAATATGCCCCAAATAAGCTCATCTGGAAACGTTAGAGTTAGAGGGGGGAATCTCAAACCCATCCAACAAGCGTACCTCACACCAAACCTGCTCAAAGACATAAGGTAATGATGCGTTAAGTTGAGAATGAGCAAGCTGGGGGCGAATGTTAAGAGATGGATTGAATGAAGCCAGATCGTTTCCAATCTCTCTTTTTGAATATCACGTGTTAGAGGATACTAGCTGTTGACCATGAATTGATTCTTAACTAGTATCATTATATATGGGTTTCCATCCTATTATTTGTATATTTGTGGGGTGAGCATGATGGATCGGACAAACTCAATTCGAGAGAAATTGATAAAACATATACAGGACAATCAAATTAAACATTCTCACTTTGCTATGGCGTCAGGCATAAACTCGGGAACGCTCAGCCGAATATTACAAGGGAATAGGCCCATATCCATGAATCAACTCGCAGCAATTACCTCTGGAATGGGGCTACCCGAAGATTACTTTTATAATGATTACGTTGAGGAATGTTTCTCATTTTCAATTTCCATCAGACGTATACGACCGTTTATATTTCGCTGTGCTGATTTTGAACGTCTAGATTGCATTCGGCAGGTCACGATCCTTTTATTGGAGGATCTTTCTTATGTTTCTGTGTTATTTGATATCGCTGAAGAATTGTTTGCAAATAATAAACACTTGGCAGCGGCTATTCTATATAGAGGTGTATGTGAAGCAGAGAAGTATCAACATTCTGAACGACTTGCGATATGTCAGTATCGTTTGTTTGTCATTGATCTGGGAGAAGATATAGAAGAAAATGTGCGTGCGGCAACTCAGTTTGAAACCTATGTTAATCGACTTGATGAAACTTATCAGCTTGAAGCGTTGAAGTTGCTCATGAATGTTTTTGGAACGGCCCATAAATGGGAGAAAGTGAATACATTAGCCGTAGAAATGCAACGAATTGCAACGATACAATATGAATGGTGCGGCTGTTCTGTTCGTCCGGCAGAAGTCGAAAAGGGGACAGAAAGACCGCTTTATTACTATATTTTATATGCCTATTTGGCTCAATCTACAGCAAGTGAGAAGTGTGGTGATTACAAAAGAGCACTTGAACTTGTGAGTTTGTACGATGGCGGGGAAAGCTGGATTCGAGAGAAAGATGAGCAAGCTCAACATATTATAAGGCAATTCTCAGAGTGGGCTGTTGCAAACAGGTATCTGTATCGGCTGATGTCAGGAGAAGTTCATATTATTCATGAATATGCTAATTATATAGCAACCCGCAAAGCTGAGATATTCACTGCTCTGTGGCATATGATCCAAGCCGCAAATCTATATCATTTCAATATTGATGCGATCTTGGAACGTTTTGCGGAGTATGTACCTTATCAATCGGAAAAAGCTGAGTTTGGTGAGTATAAACCGGCGATAATAAAAGAGAGATATGTTCAGTTTCTAGGAGATCTGGCGGTGTATCGCTTCAACGAAAGTAAGGACATCCATTCTGCCACAGAGCTTATGTTAGAAGGCTTGAATCAATCGATAGCCATGGGGAGCAGCAAAATTATGACCTCCTGTCTGACTATGTTTGAAAAAATCAGAGATCATATAGAGCTGTTGAAAAAGTAAATTTGTCGTGTTGTATGGTTCTATGCTTCATAGGACCGCTTTTTTGTATTTCTAGCACCGAATTTATTTTTGTGCCTTTAAAAGATTGTTCTGTATTCTGGCATCAAATTTTAAAATGTTACAGAGGGGCTGAATTTGATGAAAAGAAGCACGCTTCTGCAGTTGGAAATTAAACAAGCCAGGATTCGCCTGCATGAAATTGCGAAGAAATATGACAGATGGAACAAAAAACAAAGCCGATTGAAGAACAATCGACTTTGTGTGACAGTTTAGCCATGACTGTATCACTGTATGAATGTATCACTATATGGGTGTAACAGCGTATCCCTATATAGATTGAACCTTGTGTACATTACAATTTAAAAATCAAAGTTATCCGGGTCCGGACCTACACGTACATTGTCGTTCAGGGAGCTGATGCGCTGCATCTCTTCCGCGGATAGCTCAAAGTCGAAGATGTCGGCATTCTCGATAATCCGATGCGCTTTGGTTGACTTTGGAATGGTCACTACGCCATTCTGCAGATCCCAGCGCAGAATAATCTGGGCAACCGATTTGCCTTTGGATGAAGCGATCTCTGTCAGTACCGGGTTGTCCAGCAATTCCCCCTGCATTAATGGTGACCAGGCTTCAAGCTGGATCCCGTGCTGCTCACAGAATGCTTTTAACTCTTCCTGCGTTAGACGCGGGTGATACTCAACCTGGTTTACCATCGGTTTAACCTGTGCATCCTGCATCAAATCCTGCAGATGGTGAATCTGGAAGTTGCTCACGCCGATGGCCCGAATTCGGCCGGAAGCGTACAACTCCTCCATCGCTTTCCAAGCCCCTTTGTACTTGCCGGCTTTGGGCCAATGAATCAAATACAGATCCAGCACTTCCAGTCCGAGTTTGTTCATCGTTGTATCAAACGCAGCAAGGGTTTCTTCATATCCAAGATCTGCATTCCATACCTTGGAGGTGATGAACAGGTCTTCGCGTTTCAGTCCATTCTCCTGAAGTGCTTCGGCAATAGCCTGTCCTACACCGGCTTCGTTCCCGTATATGGCGGCAGTATCGATGCTGCGGTACCCGTGCTTAATGGCTTGTTTTACCGCATCGATCAGTTCTTGTCCCTCTTCGACCTTGAAGACACCCAGACCAAACCAAGGCATATGAATCCCGTTATGCAATGTCGTTGTAGATTGTAGATGTTGTGCTGTGTTCATGATATATCCTCCTTGTATTCTGTGAATGTTCCCATTTAAAGTGAATTTGCCAAAATTTCATGATACAAAATCAAACTATAGTAGATCAAATAGCATTCAACGTATATAGTAACGTATATAGTCGAAATTAACATATGAAACCGGTTCCTGTTATGAAGGCTATCTCGACAACCACGAGATAGGTGCTTTTGCAGATGTATCTGAGACCTTGATGCGTTTGAACTCAGCCGGCCTGCAGCGAATTCGTTGTTGTGACTTTTCCTTCGAGAAATCTGGCCCATAGGGTCAGGATTGCCGCAACGAGCACCATTAATGCACCCACCCAGGTGGTATGGATCAAACCAATGGAGTCATTTACCACACCGCCAAGATAGGCGCCGATGGCGATACCTGCATTAAATGCCGCAATATTAAAAGCAGAGGCGACATCCTTGGCCTGTGGTGCATAGCGTTCCGCAAGTGTGACTACAACCATTTGCAGACCTGGCACATTCATAAAGGCAAGCAGCCCCATGCCGAAAATAGTCAGTAATGCCGCAGTTTTAATGGGTGCCGTGAAGTATAACACCCCCAGTATGACGGTCTGTACAATGAACATGTACAGAAGTGACCTTAATGGATGGCGGTTGGCAGCCCTGCCGCCAATGATATTGCCGATGGCAATAGCAATGCCGTACAGCAGCAGAATGAAAGCTACTGTTTTGTCCGAATAACCGCTGATATCATGCAATAGCGGAGACAGATACGTGAACACCACGAAGGTGCCTCCGTAGCCTACAGCAGTAATAATAAAGGCAAGCAACAGCTGTCCGCTCGTCACCAGCTTCACCTGATCGCGAAGGGCTGTACGGGTCCCGCGCTTTAAGGTAGAGGGTACGAGCAGCAGATTGGCTGCAAGTGCAAGAATACCGACAACTGCAATCAGAATGAAGGCAGTGCGCCAGCCAAAGTGCTGTCCTATAAATGTACCCAAAGGAACGCCGGTTACCGTCGCGATGGTCAGTCCCGAGAACATGATCGCAATAGCACTTGCTCTGCGGTCAGCAGGGACCAGGTCTGCTGCTATGGTGGAACCAATGGACATGAACACACCATGAGCCAGAGCGGATATGACCCGTGCGATGAGCAGCATCGTAATCCCGGTTGATAGTGAAGCGATTGTGTTACCTGCGATAAAGACCAGCATAATGATCATTAGCAACGATTTTCGGGATATGGCAGATGTCAGTGACGTTAGTACCGGAGCACCAAACATGACACCTAGAGCGTATATGGTCACGGTCAGACCCGCTGAAGTTACGGTAATGTGAAGATCGTCTGCAATTAGCGGCAGCAGTCCCACACTGATGAACTCGGTTGTACCAATGGCAAAAGCACTGATCGCCAGAGCCAGCAGCGCCCATGTGCTTCGTTTTGTTTCATGATGCATGTCTTGCTCAACTCCTTGCATGTAGATTTGCTTATCGGCAAATGCTATTATGAATTATTCGGTGCGGAAAGAATAGTACGTACTTTTTAGTACCCTACGTACTTTTTAGTGCCTGTACACTAGCCGGATTAGACGCCGATAGAGGTATTGAACAAGGAGGAAAACGCTGATGGAGCGTAAAAAATATAATATTTCGGTAGAAGCAACGCTGGAGGTGATTGGCGGCAAATGGAAGTGTGTTATTCTCTGTCACCTGACACATGGAAAGAAACGTACCAGCGATCTGAAACGAATAATGCCTGCAATTACCCAGAAGATGCTCACTCAGCAGCTTAGAGAGCTGGAGGATGATGGCATTGTCAACCGAATTGTATACAATCAGGTCCCGCCCAAAGTAGAGTATGAGCTGAGTGAATACGGATGGAGTTTGGAGCCGATTCTGAACGCTCTTTGTAATTGGGGGGATCAGCATATCATCAAGGAGTATGGAGACAAAGCAGCAGTTCTGGAGGATAACGGGCTCAATGATTTTAATACTGACAACGACAAGGAGCTGGTCAAACCATGAGGTATGAAATTTTATATGATGGCGCATTTGCTATGCTCAAGGTGGAGTTGCAGCACGGGGAACGTTTCAAGGCTGAGAGCGGAGCTATGGTGTCCATGACACCGACGGTTGATCTGAAGGGTTCCGCGGAGGGCGGCATGTTTGCCGGATTCGGACGTATGCTGAGCGGAGAGAAGTTTTTCTTCCAAGAGCTAACAGCAGCGGGAGGCTCTGCCGAGATATTGCTTTCCCCTTCTGCAATGGGCGATGTGCAGGCTATTGAACTGGAGGGTTCCTATTCTCTTTATGTACAGAAGGATGGATTTCTGGCAGGAACCGAGGGGATACAGGTGAACACCAAAATGCAAAATCTGAAGAAGGGTCTTTTTTCCGGAGAAGGCTTCTTTATCGTTGAAATCAGTGGACGGGGCACGGTCTTCCTGTCCTCTTATGGTGCGATCCATCCCATACATCTGGCCGCTGGCGAAGAGGTTATTGTGGACAATGCACATCTGGTAGCCTGGCCTCAATACATGGATTATCGCATTGAAAAAGCATCCCAAGGCTGGTTGTCCAGCGTAACCAGTGGGGAAGGCTTGGTCTGCCGCTTCCGCGGAGAGGGCACGGTTCTCATCCAGAGTCGAAATCCACAAGGATTTGGTCAATGGGTGAAACAGTTTATTCCTACACGATAAATAAGGTTATTATTTCAAAATATAACATGGTAAAGATGCAACGGATGTATGTTCCGAAGCGTTATTACTAACAGACTTGTTATACGATGGAGATACATCTCAGCTTCACAAGATCGTACATCACGGAGGTATAAGAATGAAAAGCTCACGATACACCAATCCGCAAGATAGTCCAGGATACCTGTTATGGCAGGTGACTACGATGTGGCAAAAGGAAGTGCGGCGGGTGCTGGAACCGCTTGAGCTGACACAGCCGCAATTTATTTTACTGCATTCCTGTTTATGGCTTAATGAGCGTGACTTTGAAGGCAAGGGAGTTACCCAGGTTCAGATTGCTCAGTTCGCCAATGTGGATGTTAACGTGACTTCCCAGGTTCTTCGCACCCTTGAAAAGCGGGGATATATTAAACGTGCTCGTCATCAGACGGATACACGGGCAAATATTATTACAACCACCCCTGAAGGCACAAGACTGGCCATCGAAGGCATGAATCTTGTTGAAGAATCAGACAAAAATTTCTTTGAGCTTCTGGCTGAGCGCAAAGATGGCTACATGGAAATTATGCAGGAATTTATTCGACACAAAACGGATCAATAATACTTATCTTTAGATAGTCACTAAGCTGCTGCAATTGAATGAAAGTAACAGCGTGTTCTCATGCATTAAATTTTTTTATAGCTTTGGCGAAAAATGACGAAAAAAAGAATAAACCTTCCTGTTTACGGAATCCGTAAGGCAGGAAGGTTTATTTGGTATGACCATCTATTCCAGCCGATAAGCTGCAAACGGCTCGCCGTGGCGGAAGTCCTCACTAAGCTGGTCCAGTTCGGACAGCAGCTCATGCGGCAGCTTTAACTCCAGGCTGGCCAGATTGTGCCCAAGCTGCTTGGTCTGTGTCGCACCAACAATAACCGTGGATACTGCGGGGCGTGTCAGCAACCAGGCCAGAGACAGCACGCTTGGAGAGCAGCCGTATGCTTCTGCTCTGGCACTCACCTGTTCACTAAGCTTGATGTTGTGCTCTAACAGGAAACGGTTAAAGGACGGATCGGTCTCTGCCCTGGAGCCAGCCGGCACGCTGGCTTGTCCATTATATTTGCCCGTGAGAATACCTCCAGCCAGCGGGAAATACGGGATAATGCCTACTCCCTGATCCAGACACATGGGAACGAGTTCATTCTCGGGTGTGCGATCGGCAAGGGAGTAGCTGGTCTGTGTGGAGATATAGCGTGCATAACCGCGCATGTCACTGATGCCGAGCGCTTTCATCAGCTCCCAGGCGGCATAGTTGGAGGCGCCGATATAGCGCACTTTGCCGGACGTGATCATGTCGTCCAGTGTGCGCAGGGTTTCATCCAGCGGGGTATGCGGGTCAAAGGTATGGATCTGGTACAGATCAACATAATCCGTTTGCAGACGCCGCAGGCTATGTTCCAGCTCTTGCTGGAGATGGTAGCGCGAGGAGCCGCGACCATGAGGACCATCATGCCGGGGCAAGCCGGCTTTGGTTGCAAGCACCGCGTTTTCACGACGACCGGCAAGGGCCTCTCCGATAATTCGTTCTGATTCTGTGCCAGCATAGATGTTGGCGGTGTCGATAAAGTTGATGCCTTGATCCATCGCTGCATGAATAATGCGGGTGGAGGTGGCCTGATCGGCCCTTTTGCCAAATGCATTCGTGCCCAGTCCCAGTGCGGAGACCCGCAGACCGCTGTTGCCTAAACGTCGATACTCCATCGTTCATCGCTCCTTCTATGTCTGATATTGTATAGCCGATTATAACGTAATCTATTGAAAAGGTGTTATTAATATAGTTAAATGAATGAAGAAACCGCTATTATAAAGGAGATATGATGGAGAACAGTGTTGCACATTTAACTCGCCGGAAGCCAAAGAAACCGAAGAAGAAATGGAAGAAACCTCTGATCATCACTTTCAGCATACTGATTGTGCTGGGGGGACTTGGGTTTATCTATCAAAAGGAACTTGTCAGGCTGGGTTTTAATATGTTCGCCGCAGGTACGGTAAAGGAAGCGCTGGACAAATCCTATAAAGGCGTTGGTGATCGAGAGGCTCCTGTTGTACAGCATACCGAACCTTTTTCACTACTGCTGCTAGGTATTGATCAACGAGATAACGAGCCAAGCCGTTCGGATACAATCATCTATTCGGTCGTGCGTCCAGAGGATAATAAAGTGCTGCTGCTGTCCATTCCGCGTGACTCCTACACCGAAATCGTGGGTCGTGATGTGAAGTCCAAGATCAATTCGGCTTATGCTCATGGCGAAGCGAAGATGGCGATGGATACGGTAGAGAAGCTGCTGGAGAACAAGGTGGACTTCTATGCGGCCATTAACTTCCACGGCTTGAAGGATATCGTCGATGCGGTCGGGGGCGTTGAGCTGCCGATCAAGAAAAACATCGAGAACAAAAATAAAGCACATGAGAAGCTGTTCGTTGAAGCCAACAAACCGATCTATAACGGCGAAGAGGCGCTGGGGTATGTACGCTATCGGGAGGATTCCGATTTTAACCGGACAATGCGTCACCGGATATTTCTGAGTGCATTCATGAATCGTGCGCTGGAGGTCAAAAATCTGACCAAAATTCCAGACGTCATCCAGATTGCCGGATCGAATTTCACAACCAATATGACATCGGATTTTATTGTCAATTTTGCCGAGTCTCTATATATGAAGGATAGTGCACCAACCATCAGTAATTACATGCTGAAAGGCGACGGGAAGATGCGCAGCGGTACCTGGTACTACGATCTGTCTGAAGACGATCTAAAATATGTACGCGGTATGATTGCCAGCTGGCTGGACCCGAATACAACACAGCTCATCGAGCCTGAATCAACAGATGAAAGCGGCAAAGTAGATACAAGTGATACAGCAAATAAAAGCTAGATTCACAGCAATGGGGAACAGTGGGGCTGTGCAGTCTTTGCTGAAAATATGATTATAGAACACCAAAGTACACAGCAGGGCAATTGCTCTCTGTGTACTTTTTTGCTGTTGTATAGGTAAGTTATAGGTATGGATATAGGTATTCATACCGGTGTCAGATCCATATTTTCCTGTCCAGGTTATGATCCTAAGAACCAAGAGAAGTTACAGCTAAGGGCAGCTGAGAAGTCAGCTGTTCCAAATCCAGCTCCTCTGAACTGTTATCTACAGAGATCAGCTGTATATTTTCCCACGTACAGACGTTAGCCTTTATTCCTTGCACAAAAGCATCCCAGTGCTCCAGCTTCCATCTGTCCCTCTCCAACCCTCGATTTCGCAAGCGCTGTTCAAGCACATCCATATTTACATCGACCCGGAGCACAACAGGAATGACCTGTTCCCACCCGTACTTGGAAACCAACCCGTCAATGTAATCGCTTTTATGAAAATAACCAACAAAAGGCGCGTCCAGAATAACCGATCTGCCCAGTTGCAGATTGTCGTTGGCCACGTTTAGTAACGTTTCGTACTCCAGATCCATCACGATATCGCGATAATAGGTGTTGCCGTCACGATCATGAGGGGAATACCCTTGCGTCTCCAGCAGTTTGCCCGTAAACGTGTTACACAAAACATCTTTATCCAAGTAACAAAAGTGATGCTCGGTAGCCAGCTTCTTGCCAATGGTTGATTTACCCGAGCCAGCGGAGCCGATGAGAAAAATCAGTACAGGTTTCATGCGCACTTCCCCCTACAGAATTTCAGGATCATATCGATCAAGAATGAATTTTACTTTTAAGTTTATGGTTCGTATATACGAACTAGATTCGCGTTGGTGAACATTTGCTTTTAGACTATACTGTTTCTCTCGGAAAAACAATCCCTTTCGGGGAAAAAGAATTCAGAAAAAAATTTTGAGAAAGCGGTTGATCTTTTCTGAACGGCTGATCTATAATGAGGGCATCGTTCGGTGATGTGAAATAAGTTCACATATGCGAACTTCGACGTCGAAGAATTTGAAGGAGATAACATGGACAATATTCGCATGAATAAATCTGCGGAGCGTGTAGCAGATTTACTCGTTTTATTTGCCAAGAGTGGTGCTCCGTTAACACTGAATGAAATATGCAAACAGATGAACATGCCCAAGAGCAGCGGGTTTGAACTCGTGCAGACCTTGCTGCACAAAGGGTTTATTGAAATGGACGATGTACGTCTCAAGACATATCGCTTGGGTATTGCGGTGTTTGAGACAGGCATGGCTTATTTGTCTAATATGGGCGTTCCTCATATGGCCCGGCCTTTGCTTCAGGAATTGAATCGTCAGACAGGCAGCACGGCCTTTCTTGGCATTGAGGATAAGGGACGGATCGTATATCTGGACAAAGCGGAGAGTTATTCAGTGATGCGGCCAACAGCCAAGCTGGGCTCCCGGCGGTATATGCATACTACCGGGCTTGGCAAGGCGTTGCTTGCAGCTCTTCCGACCAGCAAGGTGCTGGAGATTTTGGGAGAAGGCGAGATTCCTTCGCGTACATCCTATTCTAAAGTGACGGTTCCCGATATTTTGCAGGACATGCAGGAGATTCGTGAGCGCGGTTATTCTATTGATGACCGTGAGGATCATCTGGAGATGTACTGTATCGGGTCTGCTGTCTATGATCAGTGGGACGAGCCTGTGGCTGCAATCAGTGTAGCTAGCATGTATTCCGGCATGACCCCGGAACGTGAGGCCAGCATTGTAAAGCTGGTTAAAGAAGCCGCATGGAAGCTTTCAGGTCAGCTGGGCTACAGCGGTGATCGCTTGTATCCGCAAAGACAAGAGTAGGCTTATGGAAGTGCAGATTAATAGAAACAAGACATATGAGTTAAGGGGGATACAGATATGTGGCGTAAGCTGGAGAACATGAAGACCATTGCCGAAACCGGCATTGTACTGATTATTCGATCAGAAAGTGAAGAAGAGGCACTATCCGTTGCAGAAGCAGCAATTGCAGGAGGAATCCGGGCACTTGAAATTACGATGAGTGTACCGGGAGCACTCGATGTTATCAAGGTTTTATCACGTAAATATGCTTCCCAAGGTATTCTGATCGGTGCAGGTACAATTCTCGATGGGGAAACGGCGCGAGCGGCTATACTGGCTGGAGCAGAAATGCTGGTAAGTCCTCAACTCAACCCCGATATGATCAAGGTGGCTAACCGTTACCAGGCAGTAACAGTCAGTGGGGCGTTCACTGCCAAGGAGATCGTAGAGACGCTTGAAGCGGGAGCGGATATCGTGAAGCTGTTCCCGGCGGAAGCTGTAGGGCCACAGTATGTGAAAGCGATGTCTGCGCCTCTGCCTCAAGCTGCGATCGCGCCTACGGGTGGGGTCACGCCGCAAAATGTGCATGAGTGGCTTGCTGCTGGCTGTGTTGGCGTTGGTGTCGGCAGTTATATCACCAAAGCTGCCAAGGAATCCGGTGATTACGGACGAGTAACAAAGGCTGCTGAAGAGTTTTTGCAGGCTGTAGCTGCTGCGCGCTAATTTGGCTCAAGCAGATCAGATACCCGTGCACGTGTAAACGAAGCTCACAGCGATCAGGGTGCTGCACTAAGCTGATCGTTGTGAGCAGGCAGGGGGAGTTTGTTGGGACAGCTGTAGAGCAATAAAGCGATTTTACCCAGTTATGAAAACGTATACTTCAGTAAAACCTTCCCCTTACTGGGGAACAGAAGGGCTTATTCAAACCTATAATTTCCATATTTATTCATTATATATAATTTGAGTAATTTAATATTTATATATGTTGAGGAGTGTGACTTCCATGGCAACGTTAAAACCATCGCCATCCCCTGCTTCGGTACCTCAAGCACCAAAAGTAGGTTTGAGATGGGGCATCATTTTATTATTACTCCTGGGTGCCGTTGTAAACTATTTGGACAGATCCAATCTAAGCATTGCAAATACAACGATAGCAGCAGAATTTGGGCTGTCTTCCACGCAGATGGGCTTGCTGTTATCCGCCTTTTTATGGCCTTATGCATTGGCTAATCTGCCAGCTGGCTGGCTCGTGGACAAGTTCGGACCTAAAAAAATGTTTACCTGGGCGTCTGGACTGTGGTCTATAGCTACCATATTGAGTGCATTTACCAATACGTACTCTCTGTTATACGCGATGCGTATGCTGCTGGGTGTATCTGAATCACCTTTCTTTACCTCTGGTCTGAAGGTAACCGAGCGCTGGTTTGCCAAAAGTGAGCGGGGACTGCCAACCTCGATTATTAACACGGGTTCACAGATTGCGAATGCGATCGCACCGCCGCTATTGACGGTTCTAATGTTAACGATGACGTGGAGAGGTATGTTTATTTTTGTCGGTGTCATTGGTCTGATTATTATGCTGATCTGGCTCAAGGTGTATCGTGATCCGACATTTGCCGAAAAGCAGCTGATCAAAGGGCCGGAGGCTGCAGCTGAACAGAGCAAAGGTACGGAAAAAGCAAAAACCGCTGATGCTCCCAAAGCAAACTGGGGTTCTTTGTTCAAACACAAAAGCACCTGGTTTATGATCATCGGAAACTTCGGTATTATGTTTACGATCTGGGTATACCTGACATGGCTGCCAAGCTATTTGGAGAAGGAGCAGGGCTTTACGCTGAAGGAGACGGGCTGGATTGCATCGATTCCATTCGTAGCCGGAATTATCGGCGTGCTGCTGGGCGGATTAATCTCGGACTTTTTCATTCGAAAAGGGGTAAATGCAGTGACCTCACGCAAGGTTCCGATCGTTGGTGGAGCCATTCTGGCCGCAGCGTCAGTAGCACCTATCCCGTTCATCGACAGTACGGTCGTGAGCATCGTTTTATTGTCTGTAGGGTACTTTGCTTCTCAGCTGCCATCAGGTGTAATATGGACACTGGCTGCAGATATTGCTCCGGGTGAACAAGTAGCCTCCTTGGGTGCGATACAGAACTTTGGCGGATTCCTGGGCGCTGCGCTTGCTCCCGTTGTAACCGGATACATCCTGGACACGACAGGCAGCTTTAATAATGTATTTTTACTTGGCGCAGGCTTGCTGCTTCTGGGTGCACTGTCCTACGGTGTATTTCTAAAAAAACCAATCCCTAAAGCAACTCACTAAGAAGGCTATAAGGAAAATTACTTTCTACTACCTTCTATAGTAGAGAAAGGTTGTTCGGTCATCGTAGTGGGTTGTGTACAATCTGTAGATCAACCTATACAGCTTCAATAAACAAGCATCAGCATCTTCCGGCATCTGTGATATCACGGACCTGGAGTGCTGGTGCTTTTGTATGTAGCAGGCCCAGAAGTGGACCGGATGGAAAGTTATCATGAAAACCTCAATTTTTGACATAAGTATAGTAAAATATAGGAAAACATCTTATGACAACCAATGGAGGAAGTCCATGAAGGAATTTAAGGATCGGCTTGAGCAGGTTCAGGCTCAGCAGAAACAGCTGGCGAAGGAATATCAGGCGCTGCTGCAAGAATACCAGTCGGATGATCTCATTGTGTGTAATGAACAGCTGCTGGAACAGACTGAAGCCCAGAAGCTCAAGCTGCAGCAGCTTGAACTGCGTGCACGCAAGATGGAAGAGGAGAATGCGCGTCTTCGCATGGCTTTGTCCGAGCAGATGCTGGACGAGAAGCTGAATCTGATCCGGGTATCCCGGGAGAAGATGGAGACATATTTTCAAGGGAAAACCGTAGTACATAACGACCAAATCAGCTACTTAGAGCATCGCACCAAGTCCAATCTGAATGCTCTCTTCAATCAGGCTGCCCAGCATTTGCAGGAGGATGCAGCGGAGATGAAGGAGCGGATTGCCTATCTGGCAACCGAGGTGAATGCACGTATCGAATCGCACAAGCAGGCAGTATGGGAGAGAGCCGAGGCTGTGCGCGGCCAGATGCAGCATGCTTATGAGCAGATGGCGGAAGAAGAACTGAGTGAAGAGACGATCCAGCGCCGGATCAAGCAGAACCGGATGGAGATGCGAATCGGGCTGAGCTGGATTAACAAGGTGGCGATACTGCTCCTGATTCTGGGGGTTGGCGCAGCCTTCCGATACTCGTATTCGACGTGGTTTAGCGATGAGATGAAGGGCGCGGGCTTTTTTCTGCTCGGCATATTAATGCTTGTGGGCGGTGAGCTGCTGTTTCGGCGCAAACAGAAAACATTTGCAATGGGGCTGCTCGGCGGAGGCATATCTGTGCTGTCTGGTTCGATTTTCTACAGTTATTTCCTGCTGCATATTATCGGGCTGTATACAGGTCTGGGTTTATCTGTGCTGGTGTCGGCTGTGTCCGTCCTGCTGTCCTTGCGGTATCAGTCGAAGACGATCTGTTCTTTTGGTCTAGTAGGCGGGTATCTGCCCTTCTTCTCTTATTTGTTTACGTTTGGACTGGAAGGCACAGCGGTCTATACCGCGATGATCTATCTGTTATTACTGAACGGCATTATTGTCTTTATTTCATTCGGGCAGAGATGGCCGGTGGTGCACTATATCAGCTTTCTGTTTCACGCGCCATCCATGCTGATTCTGCTGTGGCTGTCGCCGAGTGAACAGGTGGGTATGCTGTATTCTGTGGTGACTTTTGCTCTGTATCTGGGTATTACGCTGGCGTATCCGTTTAAACATCGGGTGAAGCTGACCTGGTGGGATTTTGCTTTGTTAGCGATGAATACGAGCTTGAGTTGTCTTGTTCTATATGTATTGCTTGATGCGGCGGGCTGGAATGATGCACAGGGCTTGCTTGCTGTTATTTTTGCCCTCGTCTATCTTGGACTTGCGAGGTTTGTTCAACGACATATGGCACAGGAGAAGCAGACAATTCTGCTTTTCTACCTTACGTCGCTCACCTTTACGATTCTGCTTGTACCGTTCCAGTTTGGTTCGAAATGGCTGTCGATGGGCTGGCTGATTGAAGGTGTGCTGCTTGTTACGTTTGGACATTTCAGAAAATTCAAGGCAGTCGAGCGTGCGGGCTGGGGCATCGTGCTGCTGTGTATTGTGATCTTTGTACAATATGACCTGCTGTCTTTATTCTTTGTAGGGGAACAGTCTTACTTCATGTTGAAATACTCCAGTCTTACGCTCGGCACATTGCTGATCACGCTCTACTATGCTTGGGCGCTGCGGGGCGGCTCCTCCGCGGGAAATGGGCAAAGGATCAATTATGCTCCATGGGAACGCGGTTTCCTGGAAGGCTTCAGGGTTGCGACCCTGGTGAACGTATGGTTATACGTACTCTACGAGTCGAATGAATTGTATGTCAGGGCTGTGGATGAGACCTTCCTGTTATACATGTTCTACAAGCTGCTTATGTTTGCGGCACTGACGATTGCACTGGCGTATGGGCTGGGTAAAGTGAAGGTGCTTCGTGACGCATTCCTGCAGAGGTACACCCTTTTCCTGCACGCAGTCGGATGCTGTATTGCACTGGCGGTTACCTTGACGATGCCGGCATTGCAGCCGGGGGTTGAGCAGCATACGGCAGCCGAGATTGTCGGGCTCATCGTGCTGATTATTTTCAACGTAGGTGTATTCTTTGCCGGGCGTGACCTGCTCATTGCAGGCATCCGTGGTCAGTTCAAAAGTGTGGAGTGGTATCCTGTTATTGCGGGGATCTACCTGCTGGGTGTTATTACGGTGTTCCTGACCATTCAGTTCCAGTGGGGCGATATCGGGCTGATGTTCAGCCTGATCTATCTGGTGCTGGCAATTCTCTATATTGCGTACGGGTTCCGTCGAAAATACGTCATGATCCGGCGCCTCGGTCTGGGTCTGACGCTGTTTGCCACAGGCAAGATGGTGTTTTACGATGTAAGTCTGTTGACGGCAGGCAGCAAAATCATTGCTTATTTCAGCTTTGGCCTGCTGCTGCTGGGTATTTCGTATCTGTATCAGAAGGTGTCCAGCCGGATGGAGGAGATTCAGGCGAGGGAGAGCGGCGCGAAGGATGATTCATCTAATGAGTCCAGCACACACACATCGGTCAAACCGGACAAGGAACAGGACTGAGGCTCTACAGGATCATATTTTCATAAGTATAGTTTGAAAAACGCTGCGCTCGAGACGCTGTAACTTCGTTCGACGTTGTGAGAGGACTCTGGAATGGTAATGATTTCAGAGTCCTTAATTATTTTAATCCTCGTTGCTGATTTTCTCTGCAACAACATAAACTCCATTTGGCTGCCCATTCAGATAGCCCTCGTCATCAATAGCTGCTTCCAGGCAGATATCTCTGTTGGTGTGCATTCACCATCAGTGCTAGCGGAAAACTTCCTGGCTTGGAACGAAAATTCAGCAAAATTGGCTTCCTTCAGCGTTTTCAGACGTGCCCTAGTCAGTAAATGGAGTATGGATTGGAAATGTTCCGTAGAGATGACATTCGTGGAACGTTTTGTACCCAAGTCGCGTTTATAATAGAGTGGCTTCCGCATTTTAAGGCTGACTGTTCATGCGAAGCCATGAGATTTCGGAAGCCGAAGTACCTTTTGGTGATACACCGCTATCGTCACTAACGCGAGACAGTACAGTTAAGGTGATGGATAAAGCAAAGGCAAGCAGCACATAGATCAGAATGTTTCTTTTCTTCATGGGAATTACCTCTCTTGTTGTATAAGCTAAGCATCCGTTCGGCCATTTGAGAAAAAAAGCACAACGTCTGGTATAGTAATAGAGAACCGATGTTTGTCCAGGCTATAGTGGTCCTGTATATCACTATATGGAATGGCAGGCATGCAAACAATGGAACAAATCTGATGAATTTATCAGTACTATATAACTGTACATGCCAAAAATGCTTCCAATTCATTTACAGTAGGATAACAAGTTTAGGTACCAGCCTGGATTAAAATCTGAACCAGCGCATGACCGTAGACCTTGCGATCCTTGGCATGCCCGTACGCGGCTGCTTCCATTGTATAAGGAAACACACGACAGAATCCATTTTTTACAAATTATCACTTCGAATATTGGCAAGTATAGTATATAAAGAGATTTAAATATAAAAAAATGTAATAAAATCACAAAACTACACTTGCATTACAGGAATTGATTGGAATAATCCTCTATAATAGTATAGATGTTTTTAGTAAACATACATAGTTAACTTGGGAGGATGAACATTTTGCAAAGAAAAAAGGATAAAATCACAAAGTATGTACTTTCATCTACTCTTTTGGCGACTTCATTCGCTGGTCAAGCAGCTGTATACGCTGCAGATGAAAAAGTAGCACCAAACGCTACACAGACTATAGTCAAAGAGCTTATGGAGAAGGGGATATTGACAGGGAATCAAAGCGGTGATTTGAATTTGGATGGGAAGTTAACTCGGATCCAAGTAGCGGCTATTTTAGCTAGATCCTTGAATCTAAAGCTTTCTGATAGCCCTAATAATAGTTTTAAGGATGTAAGCTCTGACAGCTGGGGGTTAAAGTACATTGATGCTCTTGAAAAATTAGGTGTAATTACCGGTTCCTCAGGAAAATTCAGACCTAACGATGTGATCACTAAAGAAGAATTGGCAGTGATACTGGTTCGTGTTACACAAACAAGTATTATCGGAAAAGGTGACAAACTAACCTTTTCTGATAAAGAAGAGGTTAGCACGTGGGCTAAGGCTTATGTACAAGCGGCTATCGATGCTAAGTTGCTAACTATTGATAATGGTCAGTTTAATCCTAAGAAACAAGTGACTCGTAAAGAAGTTGCAATCGTCACTGATAGTTTTATAAAAAGTGAAAAATATGAAGCTTATAAGCAATCCGCTAATGCTCTATTAGACAAAGGTGGAAAAATATCTAACAGCGACCCATCTATTTAATTTAATCACCCCAAAGTTGCTGGATTCTTTAGCGATTTTGGGGTTTTCTTAAAATCAGGGGGAAATATGTTTATTTCTGGTTGCATACTTACGAAGAACAATGAAGATACAATTGGTCTGGCCATACGTAGTCTAAAGAATCATGTAGATAGAATAATTGTTGTTGACACAGGTTCAAAAGATTCTACTATACTTATAGCTTCAGAATTAGGAGCAGAAATTCATACGTTTTCATGGTGTAATGATTTTTCACGAGCTAGAAATTACTGCCTAAAATTAGTTTCAAATGACCAGTGGGTTTTGTGGCTGGATTCGGATGAAGAATTTATTTGGTCAAATCCGACACCTTTTAAAGACTGGGTAAAGGGAAAATTCAAAAAACATACCGATGTACTTTTGCTTGAAATCAGACATTCACAAGTCAGAGAGCAAAAGAAGGTAATGGCGATGACCCATGCGGAAAGAATGTTTTCACCAATTTCTTATCAATATAAAGGGAAGGTCCATGAGAGTATTGTATATGCTTTAAGTGATGGTTGTGAGAAGTCTATTCAAGAATGTCAATATGCTTGGATCAACCATTCAGGGTATTCTTCCGAATTCCAAGAAGAGAAGCACCAACGAAATATGTCACTTCTAGTAAATGAGTTGACCGAAAATCCCTCAAATCCATTAACTTTCCGATATATAGCTAATGAAGCTTACAATTTTGGTGACTATAGTGAGAGTCTCAATTATGCCACAATGGCTCTGGAGGCTATTCCATTATCTAGAACATACAGTAGGGCTCAAGCCTATTTTTATAGTATCATGTCCAACGTACATTTAAGTAATATCGATGAGGCACATAAAGTGATACAGATTTGTAATGCTGAGCTGCCTCACTATTCTGATCCATATTGCATTGCTGGAGAGTTATGTTTTGGCAATTCACATTGGGAAGACGCTCTGAAATGGTATGATGCATGGTTTGATTCATTAAAACAAGAAAGAGGCATTTTCCCTGACTATTTCATTTCAATAAGAGAAGAAATATATAATCGCAGACAATATTCAAATAAAAAACATAATGGGAGTATATCTATGAAAGATGTAAAGAAAATGAGTTTAGCAATTTTAATTACATTCCCTGAATTAGAGTCTGATTGGGAAGAATTGATTTTTCATATAAAAGAGAAGCTCACAGGGATTGATTATTCTATTGGGGTTTATTGTGACAATAATATTCAAATTGATCAACAGATTAAGTCGTTATGGAAAGAATATAAAATCTACACGTTTTACAATATGGACTGGAAAAAGACTGTTAGTCGATTTGTGAAACAGAAAAACACTCATTATTTATGGAAATGGGAGGCTAATGAACGCTTATCGTCGGATTTTAGCTTGGACTCTATCATTTACCATATAAACAACAATAGAAATGAGATCAATATAAATAGATTTTCCGATCGGATAGGCTGTTCCTGGAAAGAAAGACGTATATGGGATGTGAGACATACAGAATATCATGATTTTCAAGATGACTGTAGTTACTCTTGCAACCGACATGAAGGATATCATGAGAACATGATTGTTATGGAAAAGCCTCTAATGATACCTAAAGAGCTGCAAAAGAAATATGATATTAGAATTCAAAGTCAGCCCAGTTTTATGAAAATATTAATAAATTTTGGGATGCAGAGATATGAAGAGGTAATAAAAGAACCTGTATTAAGCAGTGATGATTTTTGGATGAGTGCACAGTTTTTCAAAGCTCTTTCATTTATTTGTATAGAAAAAATTGAAGACGCGGCTAATATTGTCTACGAAATGATAAGCAATGAAAATGACGATAATGATAATGTATTTGATTTTGTTTACTTACATAGTAAACTTGCACAGAATGTTACTGTTAATGAGATGAAAAAGGAATCTATAGAATTATTGAATGAGTTACTGGAGGAAAACCCGATAATTGAAACAAATTATCTAAAAATTTTCGAAACTCATTGGTGGGCCCAGATTGGAGAACTTTATTGGCAAATAGGGGATGTTGATCAAGCTGTTAAGTCCTTTCGTGAAAGTCTTGAAGTTTCTTCCTTTAAAAATATTGAGGCCGCATATCGTTTGGTTGAAATAATTCATATGCAGTATAAAGAAGAAGGTGTAGATAGGATTGTTCGAAATGTGTTAAGTATTTTTCAAGATTCTCCTAATGGCAAATCGATTTTAAGTCTAATGTTCGATCACTTAAATCTTCAAGAATGGGCTTTATTATTCAAAAGTGAGGACATCAAAACTAACCCGAATGATAATGCAATTGAGGAAGATAATTTAGTTAGCATCATTCTCCCTGTTTATAACGATACTAAATATTTAATAGAAAGCATTAGAAGTATACTCTCACAAAGCTACGTTAATCTGGAATTGATCATTGTTGATGATGGTTCGACTGTTGATATTAAGAAGTATACTGATAGATTTAAATACGATAGCAGGGTTAAGTATCATAGAATTAAGAGTAATGTAGGGATACCTAATGCGTTAAATTACGGAATTGCCCAAGCTACTGGATCTATTATGACATGGACTTCAGCTGACAACTTTGCGAACTCTAGGTGGATAGAAAAAATGGTGTTAAGTTTGGTAAGTGACCCCAATGCGGTAGCTGTATATTCTTCATTTTATCATGTAGACGAAGATGGAATAGTTACAGGTCTTAGAAAGGATCCTTTTTACAAACTTAATGGTTTACAAAATAGTGGGCCTTCATTTTTTTGGAGAACAAATATATTACGCAAGTCGGGAGGCTTCGATGAGTCATTGTTCGGAATAGAAGATAGAGATTTCGTCATCAGAGTTGCAATGCAAGGTAAAATAATTTATTACTCAGAGCCTCTCTATTATTATAGGATACACAATCAATCTCTTTCATCCCAAATTGAATCAGGTAGTTACGGTGGCTGGAATGAATTGCATGATAAGTTGAAAAGAAAATGGCTGTATCTGAGTTTTGTGTAACCAGGGGGTTAATATGTACACTATAGACACGATCAAAGATCAATATTTTAATCAGGAGCATCTAGAAATCCAATTAGATAAATTAAAAACTGTATATCTAAAAAAGACAATTGAAATCATGGAGCTAGAAAAGAAAGCGGAAATTCTTCAAAATAAGTTAACCTATTCTGATCAACAAATGAATGGTTATATGGAAGAATTGCAAGTTTTGCAGATTCAAATTGATGGTATGGAAGTCGCTTTAAACAATGCTAGAAATCGAGTTCAATTTGAACTCGATTATGCAAATAGGAGAAGATATTACGAATCCACCTATGATTCAGTTGATACTGAATGCTTCAATAAAGTTTTAACAGATGAGAAGAATGCTAGCAGAGTTATTATCTCTTTAGATGGTATGGAATTTAATATTGAAAGAGCTAGTGGATTGATGGAAGATTTGTCTGAAAAAGATTATGTATGTCTTCATTTTGAAAGAGATCTCGACACTGACGTTAGACGAATAAGAAAAAATAACTATGCTTATAAGAGTGAGGTACAGTTATTAGGTTGGTTGAAATCAATAGATCTAAAACCCGTTCTACTAGTGAATTCTGTACAGCAAACAGCTTTATTAGACTTAATTGATGCAAAGTATATTTGGTATGACATCTGTAATCATGGTGAGGCATTGTGGGGGGAACAAGCAGATGCGAAAATGCAGCATTTTAACTTGCTTGACATAGCTGATATGGTTACCTTCTCTGATCGAAAATTCAAGAGATACACTCTTTATAGAAAGGATTCAATGATGTGGAAGCCCTATAAAGGATTCTATGAAATTTTAAATAAAATATTTTTGGGGGAGTTCTGCACTGATGATAAGTAAAAAAGATGCCAAATCATATTCAATTATTCCTCAGGAGATTAATAGTGTAAAAGTGGCCTTGCAACAAATGGAACTTATAAAAGAAAATCAAGAAATGAAGTTAGAAACTTTGCATACTGATTTTTTGAACCGTGAACTAGTAGCTATTGAAAAAAAGGAAGCTATTAAGCATCTTAAAGAAAAAGTTGAATCTCAAAATTATGAGCTAGCAAAATATGATTTATTATATATTACTGAGTACAGTGCGCAGTACAAATACTATAAAGCAGTAGTTGAGTCTCCTATCTCTCAAGAGGCAATTAATTTAGTCAAGCTTATACAGGAGCATCAATATACTGGAATTGTTGTTTACCCCAATGCTGTACATTGGAATCCAGTACAGAGGCCACAGCAAATTATGATGGACTTAGCTAAACGAGGCTTTCTTTGTTTCTTTTGCGATTCATCACAAAGTGTTGATATACATAAGGAACATGAAAAACTGTACATTGTATCCAATCAAAGTCATCTGCTTCAAGCATTACAAAACTTCCACGTTTTAGTAATGAATACCTGGTTAATGCAGAATGCCTGGACTGAGCATTTGCCGCATAAGACAATTTGGTATGATGTTTTAGACCGGGTTGATTTTTTCTCATTTTACGATAAAGGTATGTTAGCGGCGCATTACCAAAATTTATATGAAGCTGACATTGTTACTTATTCTGCCCAAGCCTTGTCAGAGTACATATATAAACGTGAAGATGCTTTGTATTTACCCAATGCTGTAAAAATTGAAGATTTTGATATGACAAATCATGAACTGGTTATGCCTGAGGATCTATTAACCATAATTGATGGGAATAGCAAAATTATTGGTTACTATGGTGCAATTGAAGAATGGTTTGATACGGAACTTGTTTCGAAATTGGCGAATCATAAAAATGTAAAAATAGTTCTTATTGGTCACTGCGGTCTTTCTGAGCTAGAACTTCCGGAGAATGTCTATCTATTGGGATCTAAGCCATACTCAGAGCTAAGTCGATATACGTCATATTTTGATGCAATGATAATACCTTTTTTAGTAAATGATCTTACAAATGCAGTATCCCCTGTAAAGTTTTTTGAATATTGCGCAATTGGAAAACCTATCATATCTACCCCTATTGCTGAAGTTTTGCAATACGAGGGACCAGGTATCACTTTGGTGAATACAAGCGAGTTTTCATCTTTAGATCCAACTTTTTGGAATCTTAATTCAAAAGGGATCCGTCATTTACAAAACATAGCTAATGAGAATCAGTGGAAGAATAGGACCTCAACAATTTTAGATTTCATGGAAAAGAGTCCATCTTTCCTACCTGTCCTAGCTAATAAGAAAGATGAGAAAAATGAAGTGAATGTTTTTGCGGCTACTTTTTTAGACTATGAAGGGGGAAATTATTACTCTGGTGGTGCAGAGCGATATCTTGTGGACCTCCATGAGGTGTGTGTAGAGTTGGGATTGAAACTTAATATTTATCAATATGGGGACTTCTCATGGTACCGCAAATATAAAGATATAGACGTGTATAGTCTAGGCCATGAATCGCTTTGTATGGATGAATTCACTATGGACAACCTTTTATCTTTTAGTCGAAGGTTTGATTATATGGCTAAAGGGCGCTCTATGTTGAATATCTATTCGGCTTTTTTTCAGTCTTATCCTAACATAGCCCACCCAAGTATTGGTATAAGTCATGGAGTCGCATGGGACTCCCCGCACAGTCAGTTTGAGGATGGATTTCAATTTTGGAATCTTAATGAGAAATATATTCAGAGTGCAGATCAACTGCAAAAATTAGTATCAGTAGATACTAATACTGCAAACTGGTTTCAAACCGTCTCGTATGAGACATCGTTAAAGATAGAAACGATACCTAATTACGTGGATCAAAATGAGTTCTTTCCAGTACAGAGGGAGGGGGATGACAAGATAAGAATCGTATATCCCCGGAGACTATACAGACCAAGAGGGTTATATATTACTCTTGATATTGTGGATAGAATATTAAATGATTATCCTAACGTAGAGTTTCATTTTGTAGGAAAAGGGTTCCCAGAAGATCTGCAGGCCATATATGACAAGATGGAGCAATGGGCGGGGAGGATATATTGTTACCACAGTGAACCAGAAGATATGCATCTAGTTTATAAGAATTCAGATATCGTTTTGATTCCGACTTTGTACAGTGAAGGTACCAGCCTTTCTTGTTTGGAAGCTTGTGCAACAGGAAATACAGTAATTGCTACTCGTGTAGGAGGGCTCACAGATATTATTATTGACCATTACAACGGATTGTTAATTCATCCAGATAAAGAATCGCTTGAGGAAGCGGTGAGGATTTGCCTAGATAATCCCGAGAAGATGAAAAAATTTGGTGAGAACGCAATCGAAGTATCCAAAGCTTTTAATAAAGATATTTGGAAAAAACGTTGGAAAACTGTAGTAAAAGATGTGCTTCAAAATCATGGAGTAGAATGGGTACCTAAGTCGGAGAATGATTTGAAAACTCAAACCATCGAAATCACTATTGGCTCGGAGATAGAGAAAAGTGAATGGCTGCCATATGTAACAGATTGCCTGAAGCAAGGAATGACAGTATTCATAAGATCAACGCTTAAACCAGAGATGAATCTGAGTTTTGAGAGAATACAGTGGTTGCCTTTGGAGGCAGAAGTCTATTTTGTTCCAGATAAAGTTAAGAAGTTTGTTTAGAGAAAGGGAATGTATATGTCCTCTTTAATCATTTCTGTTTGTGTATTTTTATGGCATTTTTTGTGGTATATAGCTATTAAAGGAGCAATGGGTAATCGGTTGTTATCAGTGGCCAGAATGATGATAATGAGCGCTTTAGTAGGTTCATTATCTGAGTCTCTGTATCACTTGAGCAAAGTTTCCCTTTTTTTATTTATATCTCTTTTGAGTCTTCTTTATTTTATTAGCTTAATCCATATTCGCTTTTTTGGATATCCGGTACCTCTAGGACATGTAAGGGAATTTTTCTCCAAGAAAAAAACAACTTCAGCAGGTAGTGATATGTTAATGCAGGCCCTTAAAGGGTTGCTTAGATCCACTGATTTAGTTCTTTTATCTATGTATGTGGTAACTTCCATAGTCATCTTTTCTGTTGATCTTGATAGTCGATATTTGATTTATAACAAAGTAATATTGAGTGTGACTCTACTATTACTCATCGTTATTACTTGTATTAAATACAAAGGAATAAAAGAGGGGAAAGTTAGTCCGTATCTGTTCGGTCTGTTTCTATCATATTATTTCTCATATATTAATGACCAAAAGAGAGAGAAAGAACACAAAGAAGCTATAGAAATGCTTCAAGAAGAAATAAACCAACAGAAAAATCATCGAACACATTTTGAAAATATTCCCAATGATGAGTTTTTTGGGAAATGGAAGGGTAAAAATGTTATCCTTATACAAATAGAATCATTTCAGGATTTTCTTATTAATCATAAAGTTGATGGTCAAGAGGTAACACCTTTTCTTAATCGTATGGCACGTCAAAATATACATTTCGATGAGGTTTATAGTCAGTATTCTATAGGACACACTGTGGATGCGGAATTTGCAGCGTTACACTCGCTATATCCATTGAAAAATGAAATCATAAATTTCAAACATTTTGATAAGAGATATCGTGGTTTGGCTCATATATTTAAAGAGAATAATTATGAAACCGCAGCTTTCCACGGGTATAAAGGTGATTTCTATAATCGTAGAATTATGATGAAAACTCATGGTTTTGACTCTTTTTACGCAGAAGAGGATTTTAATTCTTCCGAGCGAGCTTCTAATTGGATGTCAGATAGATCATTCTTTGATCAGTCTATTAATAGAATTAAAAACATGAGAGAACCCTTCTTTTCATTTATGATAACTCTCACCTCGCACTTCCCCTTTGACTTGGATCGAAAATATTGGGGGTTGAACATAAGCAAGGATCAAGATGATTTCATGTCTGGATATTATCAAAGTGCTAACTATACTGACCGCGCGTTAGAATACTTTTATAATCAGTTGGTAAAAGAAGGGCTTCATGAAAATACAGTTCTGGTATTTTATGGAGATCACGAAGGTGTGACATTGGAGAATCTTCCTACTTTGTTCAATATTCTAGGTCTTGAGCAGGACAACTTTCTAAGAGGGATCAACCAACAAAGAGTGGCAAAGATACCATTTATTTTAGCTTCTGCTGATGAGGAACAATCTATTAATTATACCTCATCTAATACAGGTAGTACTTTAGATATAAGCGGAACTTTGCTTCATTTAATGGGATTACCGGCAATTTCGTACGAGATGGGTCAGAGCTTATTCATATCTTCCCCCAACAGAATTGTACCATTGACACAGTATCCTCTAGGATCGTTTGTTTCTGAAAAGATATTTTGCTATGCATCCTTAACTGGGAATTATAGCGAGAGTTCTTTTTTTGATCGTGGAAAAAACAGATTAATACTGCCTACTTCTGGAGAAAATAAAAAGCACTTCGAGTATAGTAAGCAACAGATTATTAAGTCTGAATATCTAATTACAGGAAACGAACTCATAAGTCATAATGAGGAAAATAAAAATTATATAGACATGTTTGATATCAATCCCAAGCTGGAAGAGCTAATCTTTGCTGCTGAAAAGGATGCTATCATCATTCCTGTAGGGAAAAGTTTCGAAGAGGAATACAGGAAGCAAACACAATATGATTTTTTTATTTTGAATAATTTACAAAACTATTATTGTGAACAAACTAAGCGAAATATAAAGTTCTTTTCAATGATAGATTTTGATGTTAGGCAGCAGATAATTTATTTCGAAGACCCTCAATATATTGATGAATTGGTAAATGAAGGTTATTGTGTAACTGACTCGATATCTGAATCGATAGAGGTTTTCTTGGACAACTTACCAGACGATGTTTGCATAATTATAACTGCAAAGGATGACGCATCTAATCAGATCGATGAGCTAACTTATAATAAAATTCAAAAGTATGGACTCAAAAAACTAAAAAGGGAGACTAACTATAGATTTAGCTATATAAACCTGATTTACAAGAATAAGGGTTTCGATTCTATATATGAACTGAGTTCAAATTCAGCGTTAGAACTTCATATAGAAAGAAATCAATTCTTTAATGGACTATACCTTCCCTTCAAGGTTGATGCGATTAGTAGAGGTGCCTTACATGGAAATTACTCCGAAATTAATGTTAATGGGTCTTCTTATAGTTTGAATAAGCGTGGTCTAAATATTGTTATAGTAAATATGCAGACATCGAAGGTACTACAATCAGTGTGGGCGGATACCTATTTAAATACTACAGTAAAGAATGGAATGTTCAAAGCCGTTAAGAATGATATTACAGATGGGGGAGAAGGGCTTTGAGTGTGCTTAGTTTAAACGTATCAGTATTAGTACTGGCACTCTTGTGGATTCTCTTACTTGCTTCCCTATCTGTAAAAAGGGAAAAAGTACACACAACGGAAATTTTAGATGAGAAAGATGAACCGTTAATAGATGAGAATGCTGTATCCGAACGTCATAAGCCAGTTAATTTTGGTGAGTGGTATGAGCTTTTAGAGAACGAGCATGATAAACATACTAAAATTATATTTAATCCATTATGGCAGCGTGATTTCAATGAGTACACAAAATTCAGCGATTTTTGTAAAGATAAAGGCGTTAGTGTTATTAAAGAATATAATCTCGACTTTCAAGATAGACAATCTGTCATATACTTCGATGATTCAATTCTTATGCCCTTACTATGGAATAAAGGGTACAATATTAAATTTGTAAAAGGTAAAAGTTTCACAGACCTATTAAAAGAGGTTGCTCCATTCACGCTGATACTTCTTTCGGTTAAGGATGATGGCTCTCAAGCATTAAACCACAAATGGCAAGAAAAACTTGCTGACTACGGAGTACGAAAGTTGACTCGCGAATTTCTCCATTCAAGTTATATCAACGTAATTTGGAAGAAGGGAGCGAAAGAATATATCAGTCTCTTTGAAGAGGTTTCAGATAAAGCAATAACTAAGACTATCAGCTCAGGTTATAAGGTTAAAGATTTTAATATGCCAATTCATCTTGAAGTCAAAAGCGCAGGCTATAACAGTGGGAATGTATCTAGTGTGAAAATCAATGGGGAAGAGTTCTCGCCTAATCTACGCGGCATGAACATTATTATGTACGACTTGATAGAATCCAAAGTTAGAAGTGTTCATAGAGTTGATACATTTGTAAGTATCTTTGAAGATAATACGATATATTGTGCATATCCTGAGGAGGAGAGAAAGTGAACAGCGAATTGGATCTTTCACTACTAGACCACGGGGCAATTTACATCCCTCTCTCTAATTATCCAAAACGTCAGAACGGTTTAGCTTATGCCGCGTATCGAAGTATGTTTTTTAGAAAAAATCATATCTGGATTGAAGACATTTCTAAACTTAACTTGGATTTAAATGATAAAGTTATTTACTTTCACTCAAGTATTTATATACCGCAGTTTAGTCGACTCCAATATTCTGTAGAACTTATACAAGGAAAATCCCTATTTCAATATCTTCTAGAAATTGAGATAGGATCCTATGTTGCTATCTCGGTAAAGGATGATGGGAGTCAACAGATTAAAGAGAATGCTTTAGAAGAGGCTAAAAACTTAGGAATAACACTTCTGGACAACAGTAAACTTCGTTATAGTTATATATGGTTGGCTCGCAAAATCGATAAAGAAAGTTATGAAGTAATACATCAAGAATGCTCTTGTGAAGAATTGAGTTGGGAAGGGCAATTAGGAGATAACTATATATCGATCAAGAGTAGCGGTGCACATGGAGGCAACTATAGTAGTGTTATTATCAATGGAATTGAAAGAAGTAAAAATAGCCGAGGGATGAACATTGTTAGTTGGGAGAATGAAGAAAAAGTGAATTCAACTAATTTTGACACATTCTCAACAATCTACATGCAAGGAAGCTTGTTTAAGGCGACTCCCTCTAAATTTAAACCGAATGATGCGAGATTTAGTGTTGTTAGTCATGCTGGTGGTATGTTTCAAGGTCTTACTTATACTAACTGCGAAGAAGCTATTGAATGGAATTACAAAGTTAATGGACATCGCGTTTTCGAAATAGACTTTGAATTGACTTCGGATGGTGAACTTGTAGCCAGACATAATTGGCAGTCATATCTTTATGATCATTTACAACAGAAAAAGCCTGAGGGGGTGGGAGAGAACGAGCCTCTTTCTCTTGATCAGTTCAAAAAACTCAAAGTATTAAATAAGTATTCTCCACTTACAATCTCGGATATTTATAAACTTATGACGAACTATCCGGATATAAATATAGTAACTGATACCAAGTATCTGGATGCTGACATAATTAAGGCTCAATTCGAGAGAATGATATCGGCAGTTGAGCCTTATGGTTATGAATTACTACTGCGCATTGTACCACAGCTATATTCGGAAGAGATGTATTCGATTATAGAAGAGGTGTTTCCATTTCCTGGATATATATACACCCTATATGCGACCCAATCTTCTGACGAACAGATCCTTCGATTTGTTAAAAACAAGCCTATTATGGCAGTAACTACTTATCCGGCAAGGTACACCTCTCATTTTGGGGGAAAAATTAAAAATTTGGGTATCGAAGTGGCAGTTCATACAATTAATGATGTGGAAAAAATCAGAGAATATGCAAATATGAATGTTGATGGATTTTATACAGATACTTTAAGTACTATGGTTATTAAGAGTGAGATCATGAGGGAACAGACTGAAATAGAAGTTTATAGAGATATGTTGTTTTTATATATAGAAAAACGGTTTGGGAGAGTTCCTATAAAAGTATTAGATGTGTTTAACGAGCTAACTAAACAAGAGCTAAAAGCATTTGCTCCAAAATTGTTTCTTATTGATACATTAGAAGAATTTAATGTTCTATTAGAGGAGTGGGGAGCTGTACGGAATATGAATTTAAGTTCCGAATGAATTTACATGCCAATAGTTTAAGTAATAATTTCTGAAACCTTGGGATCGGCGCAGCCTGGGTCATTTTTTGGTCTATGGAAGCAGTCGCGTATCATTACGCAAATGCCAAGGATCGCAAGGTTTATGGTCATGCGCTGGTTCAGATTATAATCCAGGTTGGTCATCACGTCTTTCCTTATGCCTGTGTGCGTGACCGTCGGCGGCTCCACTTACCGGTATAAAGGCGCGAATAATGTTCCTAAAGAAGGTGCGGTGGTGCTATACTGGAAAGCGGATGAACCGTTTGATTGTCGACAGGTGCGTGCTTTTTCAAGTGTGAATTTGACATTGAGCACGGTACAAATCCTAAGCTACTACAGCAACCGTTGGGCTATTGAGATGTATTTACGCACCGCCAAAATGAAACTGGGTTTGGACCGTTACCAGGTTCGATCCGCAACTTCATTGGATCGGTTTTGGGCGTTGCTCGCTTTTGATACCTACTAGCTTATCACCGGATTTTACCCTTGAATTAAGAAATCAAAAAAATCTGGGGATAACCGCTACTCTCTAGGTGGTTTTGTCATCGGAGTGTCCTGTGTAAACATTTTTAATTCAACTTGGACTAGAATGAAAAGATAGAGATCGAGTGATCGTTGAAGGTGGGGAATAACATGCGGGAGACGGCCAAAATCGTCATTCGTACGCCAGGACAGGAGAGCGACGGTTCATTCGCTTATGTTAGCCAGGGCCGCTCGATTACCGTGGGGCGTTACACAGGTTTGAGTGAACTGGACTTGTCCATTTATAATCAGATGATATCGAAGCGGCACTGCCGCATTCATTATGACACAAAGGAACAGCTCTGGGTGGAGGATCTGGATAGCAAAAATGGAACCGAACTCAATGGGCAGCGCCTTGTCCCTTATGAGAAATATCCGTTTGATGAAGGGGACAGCCTGACACTCGTCAACGGTCTGATCCAGCTTCGGGTGGAGGGTGATCTCGGAGAGACGAGAGAGTATCGGATATCCGACCTGCTGGGTGAGGGTGTGCGCTTGCAGGATCATCTGCAGACGGTGCAGGTGAACGAGGATGAAATTCCGTTGTCCAAGAAGGAGTATCAGCTGTTCAAGCTGCTTTACAGCGAGCTGGATCACTTTGTCACGAGGGAGCAGATTATTGCTCAGGTGTGGCCGGAACGGAGTATGCTGGAGAGTGATCCGGTGGGCATCGACGAGATTAACTCGCTGATCTACCGCACGAATCGCAAGCTGGGCATCCATTTTACAATTAAATCCGTCTACAAAAAAGGGGTCTACATGAAATCTCATGTCGGTGAGACGAACGAATAGACGCATCGCAGCCTCTAAACAGTATTGCTAAGGAATTGAGTAGCAAGTAATAATGATCAGTCTTTAAAAAAATACGGACAAAGGGAAGCTTCTGCGCGATCATAGACCGCCGGAGCTTCTCTTTGTTATGATGAGGACATGATGATTATTCAATATATTCCATGGCTCATTGCCGTGTTGACTCTAATCGCAGTGATATGCATTGTCATTGTAAGCTGGAAGAACGGAATCTCGCCCATGCCTGCATCTCGCCCGGTCAGGCAGGTGGTAATCGAGGAGGTCAATCTTATACCGGGTTACGCAGATATTATGGAGGCCGGTTCGGGATGGGGAACCCTTGGTATGGATGTCGTAAAGCATTGTCCAGGCAAAAGACTGACGGGCATCGAAAACTCACTCATTCCACTGTGGGCTTCGCAATGGCTGACATGGCTTAGTAAAGGGCTGCACCGTGCTGGAGCTGTGATCGGAACTGGAAGAGGAGGGCAGCGAAATTCGTTCAAGGGACGTCTGCGTTTCATTCGCGGCAACATATACACCTGTTCTTATGCTCATGCCGACGGTGTGATCTGTTACCTGTTTCCGGGGGCCATGACCCGACTCGCGGACAAGTTCAAACGGGAGCTGCCGCCAGGCGCGCGAGTGATCAGCGTCTGTTTTGCACTTCCGGGCAAAGAGCCGCTGCGCACCATCACCTGCCGAGATGCACTGCGAACCAAGGTGTATGTGTATGCTTTTTGAGATGCAGTTTCCACGTCAGAACAAGAATTGGAACTAGAATAAAAAGTGGACACCCGTTAACGGACAGAAGGATAATAAAGCTAACGGAGGTGTGTCCATATGGGAGAACAGCGGCAACGATACAACGAAGAATTCAAGAAACAAACGGTAAAATTTATCCAAGAACAGACCAAGACACTCGGA
>NZ_BMFU01000018.1 GCF_014639235.1 Paenibacillus silvae
GCTCATTTTGAATCTGACGAGATTATAAATCTCATTGTTGATCTTGCAAGCAAGATCAGTACTCACTCGTTGTTCAGTTTTCAAAGATCAAACTTCTTTTCGCCGCCGTCGCTCGTTCGCTTCAGCAACTCTTATATCTTATCATGTCCGAACCAACTTTGCAAGCTCTTTTTTTCAAGCTTCTTTGGAAGCTCTTTTGTAAGCTACTTGCCGCACCGTGTAAACCGTGTTTTCTTGGCCGGAATTAGAATATACCATATAACGAAACAGTTGACAACTTGTAAAATATCCCACAACAACTCCTCTCAAATCCCCTCACAAATACTTGTCTCCATACAAAACCTTTGACTGTATAGTCGCAATACACATATCAATCCACATCGTACATTTAGTTTTTTTCTCTGAATTTATGCTTACAACATCTGGCCGTGCAAAAGTCCCTTCATATGAAGACTCCTAGTATAGAAGCCCTCAACTCATCAATTCCAATATTATTCTTGTTGATTACTCCTCATGGTAACACCTTAGCGAATCTCCCCATGATAAGGGTATCGTAATATTGTCCATCAGCATGTCGTCGGTCCCGCTTGAGAACACCTTCAACCTCAAACCCGTGCATCTCATACAGGCGTATGGCCTTCTCGTTCGTTGCAAGCACCTTTAATGTTACCTTCTCCACAGCATTCTTGTCCGCCCATTCCAGACACAACTTCAATAACTCTTTGCCAATGCCGTACCCCCAGAATGAACGGGCGACACACACTCCAAACTCTACCTGATGCTTGAAACGCTTCAACTCTGTCCCCGCACATCGGCAGTATGCAGCAATCTGACCTGATACCTCGGCTACCAGAAAAAGATTCGTACTCCTTTCAGCATCCATACGAATGATTTCTTCAAAACCCGCCTCATCGATGAAAGCTTCCCCTGCTTCACGATCCATATTTTCCGTTTCCCCGTCCAACTGCACACGAAGTGCGCTTAAGACGCCAGCATCACTTACCTCGGCTGAACGAATCATGTATCTCATGCCTTTAACTTCATACTCCTGCTGCTTAATAATCACCTTGATCCACTCTCCTCCTTCCCATTATAAAATAAAACCACTTAAATCCTCGCTCAATTCACATATCCAGCTCGTTTTCAGCCGTCTTTAAATCTGTTTCTTCTATACAAAATCTACTATTCCGAATCCATTTCTTACTACACTGCACCGAAATTCCCTTAACCTTCCCTTCCTCATCTCATTCATACATATCTGAACCTTATTATCTGACCCATGCTTATCTTACGTTACAAGCCATCACCGATCTGTCAGATCACCCACACTAACCAATCTCGGACGGGCTTTTTCCCGTCAGCATCTTAAACACCTGGCTAAAATACGTCGCGTTGCGGAATCCCGTCATCTCGCTCACTTCATAGACCATATAATGTCCTGATTGCAGCAGCTCCATCGCTCGCTGGATACGATATCCATTCAGATAGCTGACAAAATTCTCTCCCGTCACCCTTTTGAATAACTGACTCAAATATTTGGGGTGCACAAAAAGATTTTTGGCAATCGCCTCGAAACTGATCTCCTCTGCGTAATGCTCCTCCACATACTGTTTCACTTGTGCAATGAGCTTGTTGCTTTTCTTTTCGCCCATCTCTTTGCGAAGCTGCTCCAGCCAGTCCCGGATCACACCATTCATCCAGCCAATCAGATCATGCAGGGCATACTTCGATTGGATCTCGCGCAAGAAATCACTCATCGTGAGCGGAGGGGTCAACATCGGCTGCTGCTTTTTCCAGCTGTGCATCATCGTATCAAACAAACTGACTGCTATGACCTGGGCATCCTGAATGCCCGCACAATTTCCTTCCTGCAGAGAACGGAACAGGTGAAGCCATATTTCCTCTGCCTGACTTATTCGCATATCAGCCCAAGCCTCATCCCACTGGTGAAGCAACAAGGAATAATCCGTTACACTACGCTCCGCTCCCTCGGATGCCTCATAGTGATATATACGGCTTCCACCTTGAAACTCCGCTCGTTCTACCGCTTCCCGGCTCTCCAGATATGAGTCAATGACCTCACAAGGATGGTGCTTTACCCGGCCAATACCCGCACTGACCTCAATTTTCAGATACGTAAAGATCTGATCCATCATTCGGCCTACAAGCACCTGCAATTCTTCAAAATAATCCTGATCCCCCAGCATCAGCAGCACAAATACCTGATCCGAATAGTCTACAATCTCCAGCTGACAATCTGCCATACGGGAGCCATGTTCCTTCACCGTCTCCTGAATAATATCTGCCGCCCCATAGCGCAGCAGCTGCCAGTCCCGCTCCTTCATACGTGTCATAAAACCAGGACGATTCAGATGCAGACTAACGGCTCGAACCTGAGCGTATATCCGAAATCCGATATATTCCATTCTCGCTTCAGGCAATTCATCGGCCCGATAGCGGGTGGTAAGTAGTTCATGCAGAAACTGCTTGCGCAGATAAGGAAGCACCCGCCCTGCTTCTTGTTTGTACGTCCGCTCCAGTCGCTCATGCCGCTCTCGCACATCCTGTTCCAGCAGTACCTCCCGCAGCACAGACTCAATCTCCTCCACCTCCGCCGGCTTCAGCAAAAAGTGATTCACGCCCCAGCGCATAGCTGCTCTGGCGTTCTCGAACTCGTCATATCCACTAAGGATGATAATCGGCAGATGAGGATAGTCACGCCGCAGCGCCTGCGTAACCTCAAGTCCAGTCATGCCCGGCAAATACACATCGGTCATCACGAGATCAGGGTGCATACGTTCGAAAAGCTCCAACGCCTCCTCACCGCTTGCAGCTGTACCTGCAATGCTCAGGCCCAATGAGGACCAGTCGATATGCTCGGTCAGCGCTTTGACAATATGCGGATCATCATCCACAAGCATAATGGTCTTCATCCTTTTTCACCGTCCAGCCACAGATTTAATTGCTCTTCGGTCTCAATTCGCGGCAGCGTGATTTGCACCTCCACACCACCTGAACCTCTATTACTCAGCTGCACGCCGTACCTTTGCCCGCAATACAGCTGTATGCGCTCATGCACGTTGCGTACTCCAATCCCTTTCGAATCTTCTATGCTCCATTCATTCGGCAAACCTTGTCCATTATCCGTAATCCGTATCCTGATATCAGGCACAGGCTCATCGATCTGGTCAATATGCACCTGAATACGGAGTGCTTCTTCATTTGAATGTCCGTGCATAACGGCATTTTCAATAAAAGGCTGCAAAATGATTTTCGGAATATAACAACCCCGAATGCGCGGATCAATCCTTTCCTGATAATGAATAGCAAACGGCAAGCGTTCGGATTGAATGCTGACGTAACACCGGGCATGCTCCAGCTCATCACGCACACGAATAAACAGTTTGCCCCCGCTCAGCCCGATCCGCAGCAGCTTGCTCAGCTGTACGATCATACGACTGATGTCCTTGGCTTCATAATCGAGAGCACGCCAGTGAATCATATCCAGCGTATTGTACAGAAAATGGGGTTTGATCTGCGCTTCAAGCAGGCTGGTCTGGGCTTCGCGTTTGGCACGACTCTCATCCTTGACCTGCTCCATAAGCCCCGTCAGCTGTGAAGCCATATGGTTGAACCCGTATGCCAAGTGGGCATATTCCTCCGTAAACGACAGTTGTACACGGGTGTTGAAGTCTCCTTTTTCAAGCTGTCTCATACGTTTAATCAATTGCCGCAACGGACGGATAATCTGCCTTACAAACAAGTAAGCAAGCACAGCGGAGCAAAGCAGTCCGAGCACTGCGATACCAAGGATCTGCCAGCCCGCTTGCCGAACTGGAGACAACAGCGTATACACGGGAATCGTCTGCACAAGCCGCCATTGGAGCATCGCTGGTTTGGAGTAGAGCACCAGTTGAGCACCTCCAGGTTGACCCGACACCACTTCAAACCCATCTTCACCAGGATGGACATGCTCCAGAATCCAGTCACTATCTATAATAGAAGAAGACGAATCTGTATAAGTCTGATCAGACCAGGCATCCCCCTCTACCGCAGCAGCTTTCCCCATCTGCATCACGACATTGCCAGCGGTATCTACCAGCAGCACATTGCCGTCCAGCACCATCGGTACATCAGCGAACCTGCGTACGATATCCGCTCTGCTTAGACGAATGAGCACATAAGCGACCGTCCCGCCTCGACTGTCATAGATCCGCTGTGCATATCCAACCAAGGATTGCCCTGATTCATTCTCACGAAGTGGGACCCAGGAGGCATCTGCCTTTTCCAGTGCAGAAAACCATGAATCATTCGCAAGGGTGTCTAACGTATAAATATGGTCAGCCATCGTAACAGTCACTTCATTAAATGCATCCGTATACAGCTCAACTGAGGTGATGCCTTCACTTACCACGATGGTATGATCGAGAATTCGCGAAACCTCTCGCCGCTGGTGGATCTGTGCGAGCCTTCCTGTATTGGTCGTCTCCAGCAAACTAGACAACTCTCTGTTGCTCGCCAGGCTATAGGCTGTACCTGTCACTCCTGTGATAAAATCAAAGCCCCGTCTTGTGCTCTCATTCAGAAGCGCGAGTCGCGCTTTACTGATTTCAGTAAAGGTAACGGCAGAGAAGGACTGATAGGACAACCAGACGACAATAGAAACAAGCAACAGATTAAACGCAATAAAGCAAGTCACCATCAACGTGGAGAGCTTGCTTTGTTGCAGCTTTTGAAGAATATAGGAAGACCATCTTGCTTTTCGCATAAGGAATCAACTCGTTTCGTCTTGGAATTACCCTTTGAGCCCGGAGGTCGCGATTCCTTCCACGAAGTACTTTTGACACATGATAAATACGATGAAACATGGCACAAGGGATAAAACAGACATTGCGAACATTGGACCCCAATCGGATTGTGAGCTGGAATCGAGGAACAACCGCAGTCCCAGCGGAACGGTGTACTTGCTCACATCGCTCAAGTAGATCAGCTGACTGAAGAAATCATCCCATGTCCACAGGAATGTGAAGATCATCGTGGTGACGAGTGCCGGAAAAGCGAGCGGGATAATGATTTTGGTATAGATTCTCACTGGACCACATCCATCAATTGTCGCCGCTTCATCGAGCTCTTGAGGCAGCCCCCGGAAAAACTGTACCATCAGGAATATGAAAAATGCATCCGTTGCCAGCCATTTCGGGATGACTAGCGGCAAGTACGTATTCACCCACTCCAGATGATTAAAAAGGATATACTGCGGAATCAGCGTAACATGATGAGGCAGCATAATCGTCATCAGCATCAATCCGAAGCAGACAGCCTTGAAGCGAAAATTCAGCCGGGCGAAGGCATATGCCGCCATAGAGCAGGAGATCACGTTGCCCAGCACGGCTCCCAGCGATAGAACGATGGAGTTCGTCAGAAATTTGGAAAAGGCATTCCCCTGAATTCCCGACCAGCCTGTCATATAATTTTGCCAATTCCACTCCTTCGGCCAGAACCAGGTCTCCGTAAAAATCATGTGTCCTGGCTTGAACGAGCTGCCCAGCATCCATAAGACAGGATAAAGCATGACAAAAGCAATGCCCGAGATCAGTACGTGCTTTGTCACAATCCATGCTGCAGAATTCCGTTGTCCAATCATGATTTTCCACCATCCTCATAGTGTACCCACAACTTGCTGCTGCGGAATACGAGCAATGTAAATACGCCGATCAGAATTACCAGCACCCACGCCATCGCGGAAGCATAGCCCATCTGGAAGAAGGAAAATCCTTTTTTGTACAGATATAGCGAGTACATCAGTGTTGAATTCACTGGTCCACCACTACCGTTGCTGATGATGAAGGCCTGTGTGAACGATTGAAAGGATGTGATCAGCTGCATAACCAGGTTAAAGAAAATGACCGGAGACAGAATCGGCAATGTGATATAGAAAAATCTGCGCATCGGACCTGCTCCATCCACTGCCGAAGCTTCATCGTACTCCGGAGGAATCTGCTTGAGTCCTGCCAGAAAAATGATCATCGACGAACCGAACTGCCATACGGACAACAGTACAATGGAGTACAGTGCATATTTCGGATTTGCTACCCAATCTGGTGCCTTGATCCCGATCATCGCCAGCACACTGTTGAGCAGTCCGTCACCGCCCAGCATTTTACGCCACAACATCGCAATAGCTACACTGCCCCCGAGCAGTGTCGGGATATAATACACCGTGCGGTAAATCCCCAGGCCGCGGATGCCTTTATTGAGCAGCATGGCAACAAACAGGGCAAAGATCAATTTAAGCGGCACGGATACAGCAACATAGGTGAACGTCACCTGAAGTGACTTGGCAAACAATTTGTCAGACGTAAACATGGTAGTGTAGTTATCCAGACCGACCCAGTTCGGGGCGGCCAGGATACTGTAATCGGTAAAGGAAATATATAACGATGCAAGCATGGGACCCAGGGTCAGGAACAATAATCCGACAAGCCAGGGCGCGAGAAATAATAAGGCGGCTCCATTATGGGCGTAGCGACGTTTCACACGCCGGGCGGCTACTTTCTCGATTCTGGCTTGACTGACCTGTGATGTCGTCATTTTCGCAACCTCCCCGCAGTATTTGAAGTATTCGGAACGGTTATCGACCAGTTACATGTAAGGCACAAGTTGAGCTTGTTTACCGTTATGGCGGCTTCAACTCGTTACTGGCTGGATGCAAGCGTTGCTTTGGCACCTTCAATAAACTGAGTGATAATGTCTGTCATGCTGCCTTGGCCAAAAGCGATCTGTTCGCTTGCACTTTTGAAACTCGTGTCCACTTCAGCGAATCCTTGCGGGTATGGCGGGCTAATCTCACTGGAATGTTTGGATACCGTATCAATGAATTGGAAGATAACCTGCTCGGACTCTGACAGCTTCGGCTGCATCTGCTCACGAATGCTTGCATTAACAGGCACACCGCGCTCCGAGCCAAGAATCGCCGTTGCTTCCGGGTCATTCACCATAAAGTCAATGAACATGGCAACTTCTTTAGGATGCTTGGACTTGGCATAACCCGACATGAACTGACCTGGCTTCAGGTACTCACCAATTCGCTGTTCATTCACGCCGTGAGGCAGCACTTGAATGCCAAGCTTATGATCCTGGTTTTTGTTCACCTGCTGGAATGTCAGCAACTGATTCGACCAGGCAAAATCCATTGCGGCTGTACCTAAGGAGATCGGTCTTGTCTCCAGGGCATTTGTTGTAGAAGCTGTAACTTCGGCAGAGGTAGCCCCTCTGTTCTCACGCAGCTTAGCCCACATCTCGAACCACTGCTTCAATTGATCATTGGTCGCTGTGATCGTACCGTCTTCGAACAAACCTTTGCCTGACTGACGCACAAATACCTCAAACATATTCGTAGCACCGGAAATGTCAGCCGAGCCGTAGAAGCCATCTCCCTTGTCCGCAGCGATTTTGGATGCAATCGCGGAGAAATCATCCCAAGTCCAGCTTTCTTTTGGCTCTTCAATGCCCAGCTGCTGGAATAAAGTTGCATCATAGATGACACCCGGTGCGTTCACTCCAAGGGTAATCGCATATAATTTATCGTCGATCGAGCCAGCTTTGATCATGCTTTTGTCATGATCTGCGATCCGCAGCTCTTTATCAGCATACGGAGTCAGATCGAGCAGGGCTCCGCGCCGTGCAAAGTCTGTCAGGAAGGCATAGTCCATCTGGATAATATCCGGGGCATTGGAGCCGGCAACCTGAGTTGTCAGCTTGTCAAAATATCCATCCCATCCCGAATATTCAGGTTTAATCGTAATGTTTGGATGCTTCTCTTCAAATAATTTGATCACTTTGGTGGTCAGATCATGTCTGGTCTGTGATCCCCACCAGGTCATGCGCAGTTCAATTTTGTCAGCTGCATCGCCTTGGCTTGTCTCCCCCGAAGATGCAGACTCATTTGAGGCTCCATTGGAACAGGCTGTAGCAAATAATAACAGGGACAGGCAGAACAGGGTTACCCACTTTTTTGTGCTGATCATGAATGAATTTCCTCCCCTTTTTGCTTATATGAAATCGCTTACAAATACATTGTAAACGCCTGTCACTACACATGACATAAACAAAAGTAAGCTATCTTGTCAAAAAAGTAAGGGTTTCCCGGGGAAGAAAAACCACCGGAAATTATCCCCGGTGGCGCTCCATTCCTCAAACATGATGGACATCCTTCATTCACTATAAGCTTTTCAAATATTTCATGTTTAATGTGCTGCTGAAGTCGTTGAAACAGAAGCAACGGGCGAGTTACTGATACGTTCCGACAGGTGCTTCTCCATTTTGGCTACCTCTGTCCCGGCCAGCATCATGATCCCAATGCCGTGGTTATCATTGGTCACTGTACGCAAGTCCTGATCGTAATACTCGGCTGTAAATGCATATCTTGATCCGCTGCATACACCGTGAACATTGCCTTGACGGTCAATAGCGCTGCAAACGAGTCCCTTCCAGGCCCGCTGAGCGGCCGCGACATAGGCTGCCGGGTCCTTGAACCAGCCGAAACGCACTCCACGCGCAAAACCATAAGCAAACATGGCTGTGCAGGAAGCTTCCAGATATGTCTGTGGATTGTTCAGCACCTGATGCCAGAGTCCACTCTCGCTCTGCAGGGCTGCATAACCTTCACATAGCTCATTGAAAAAGGCAATAAGCGCGGGACGCTCCGGATGTTCTTCCGGCAGAGCCTCCAACACTTCTGTCAAGGAGAACAGCGTCCATCCGTTGCCGCGGCCCCAAGGAATCTGTGTTGCCTGTTCATATTTGAAATCATACACATGAGACATAATCTTGTATTCTGGCATGAACAGATATTTGCGGTACAGTGTAAACTGTTTCGCTGCTTCATCGAGCGCTTCGGACTTCCCTGTCACACGGGCATACCGCACGAGGAACGGGGTACTCATATATAGATCATCTGCCCACATGGTGTTCTCCGCATATTCTCCGGCACATATACGATAGAATGCCCCATCTGGTCTGCGCTCCAGGCGGGAAAGCATGAAATCTGCGATGCGATCAGCAATCGGCAGGAAGGTTGGTTCCTTGCATTCGGTATATGACTCCAGCATCGCCGAGCCAAAGGAACCGCAGTTGTCCAGCATCTTCAGCATAATCAGCTGCTGATTGATTGCCGGGAATCCGTATTGCTCACGATCCCACAGCGAATATTCATACATCTGCGTGCAAGCCTGCACATGCTCAGCTGCATAACGTGTAATATCCGGTCTTTGCAGGTAACGTCCAGCTTGCAGCAATCCGTAAACGGTAACACCCAGCGGATAATCCCAGCGACCATAGTTGGTCACACTGCCCACTGTCCATTTGTTGCTCAGCATCGCATTCTCATAGTAAGGTCGAATGAAGGCATCTGGCCGATCCAGCCGCCAGTATGTCCGTTCTGCTCCTTGCTTCGCTGCACTTGTCTGGTACACACGATCCATGCGCATTAAATCCGCAAGCTCGGGTTCCGCACCAGCCTCAAATGGGCCAGCATAGAGCCAGCTATCGCCCGACGTTCCCTGCACTCGGTGCGGAAGCTTGAGCTGAAGCAATTCTGTCCCGGCGAATGCCTCCAGTTTAAATCCCCATGAGTCAGAGCCTGTTTGGCATTCACTGCGAATAAGAAGATCACTCTGGCCAAATGGGGCTATTACTTCCACTTCAAATGGTCCCGCTTCGTTGATTTCTGCAACGGATTGACCATCAAGCCATATGCGCATAGAACCTTGAGATTGTCCGGTTAACCGAACCGGACGTCCAGTTGCATCGCGATTGTCCAGATGTGTCCATGCATAAGCATGTCTTCCAGGGAGCAGCCCATAGATTCGTTCCAGAGCAGGTTTATTCTGCTCGGAAGCAGACCACTGAACCTCTGGCAGCCATTTCAAATCATTCTCTTCCTGGCCTGCGAGCAGGTTCGGCTGCGTACATGCGGATGACACAGGCTCGGAGATCACCCAGCCCGCATGCCCTGAACGCTCCTGAAAAGGCGCCAGCACATTCAAAATCCGCACTTTGCCTTCATCAGAGCCGAACTGGCAGCCAAAACCTGCAGGTGTATTTTTCATCTCCAGCCATACCGTATTCCAGCCAGGCTGAATGTCGATTCCCAACTTCACCGTTGCATCTGGTGTAATCTCATCGATAACCGTAGAACGGTAGATTAACTCATTGTTGAAATGGAAGCGTACCGGCCCATAGCAACGTACCAGCACATCCAGATTACGGTTCTCATCCCCCCAGACCAGTGCAGCGGCGTAGGAGATGTGATCCTTGGGCGCATCAGGAAAGCGTTTACTCATGTTCAGATCATAAAGCCCTTTGTCATTTTGCAAAATGCCCGACTGCTGAAACACGCGGTATACAAAATCAGCCTGTGCGTTTGCACCGATATATCTCTCTGCAAGCACCTTCAAAACCTGGTCCTGTTCTTCTCCGAATCGATAATACATGCTCTGCGGTTCACTGAAATATGTTGTCATGAATGCCACATCCCTCTCATGTTGGAATACAATTTTGATTTTCAAATCACGCCTGTATGCAGGACGACAATCTATTTTCTCAATAAGTAGATATAGCGCTTAACCTCCGTAGAACTTTCCCTTGGACGGGAAGGCAGTCGCTTTACTTTTAATGAACACCTCTGAATGAATATCCTTAGTATAACTGACATGGCTCATGGTGGCTACAGATTTTTGTTTGCGCTTACACTGCAATCTGTCATTTACCTAACCGTTACAAGATTATAGTCATAACCTTACAATATTTGTTTAATCATTTCTGGAAACATGACCGATAAATATATCATATAACACCAGATTATCCCATCTCATTTTGGAAGGACAGATTGATATTGAATACACTTGAAGCTCTGGTCCACGCAATGCCGTTTGTCAGTCAAATGTTCCGTGATGATATCTCCATCTCTATTAATGATCATGAAAAGGTATTATATTTCTCCGAAGCCCAAAGTCTGGATATCGGTGTAAAAGCCGGAGACGAGCTGCATGATGACTATAAGGATTTCAAGATGCTGACGAACAAGGACTCGCGTACCATCGTGCGCATGCCGGGTGACCTCCAGGGCAGACCCTTTGATTCGATCCTTATTCCTGTGAAGCAGAACGGGCAAGTTGTCGGTATTCTCGGGGTTAACTACGCTCTTGATAACCACCTGAAGCTGGAAAATTTGATTAGCGAAAATGAAACAACCATCAATGCTCTCGTTGGCGGCATTCAACAAATCGCAGCTCATTCAGAGCAGCTGTCGGCAACCTCGGAGGAAATTTTGCGAAATTCGAAGAAGGCTTCCGAGAACTCCGTGAACGTCACCAAAGTAACCAATGTCATTCGTGAGGTATCCGAGCAGACCAATCTGCTTGGCTTGAATGCCATGATCGAGGCCGCTCGTGTCGGGGAGCAGGGAGCCGGATTCGGCATAGTTGCCAGTGAAGTTCGCAAGCTCTCGGACCATACGAAGCAAGCTGCGTCAGATATCGAAACCTCGCTGGGAAGCGTGCAGGATTCCATGAAACATATGGAGCAGGAGATTGCACAAATATCAACAGCCACGGTGGATCAGGCCAAGCTTGTAACCGAATTCATGCAGAGTATAGAACAATTGGGCGAGACCAGTGCCAGCCTGAAAACCTTTGTGCAGCAAATGCTGGCACTCGAGTAATCCTGTTTAATTCAGAACTTTCATACTAGCCATCACGATATACATAACATATGAATTCAATACAAAATGAAAAAACCTCTGTTCGTTTTCTCTGGCAAGAAAATGAACAGAGGTTTCTTATGTTGAAGCAAAATTAGCAGCTCTCAAGTCAGCATGTCAGAATGAGAACTTTGTCCAGGTAGGAACATCAGATTTCAACTGCAACCCCAAAGTGATCCGACACGACAGGGCCGTTCTTGCCATCAAGCACCACTGTGGAGGATTGAGCCTGTATCGGACGATTCGAAAAAATATAATCAATCCGCAGCGGACGCTCATTGTTGGCCCATCCGGCAATCGCTTTGACAACGGTGGCTCCATCATCCTTTTGCTTCGCTGTCGTATACAGATCATTCCACCCATGCTGCATCATGTAGTCATATCCCTCTCCGCGAATCTCCGCCACGTTGTTAAAATCGCCCATCAGATATAGGGGCTGATGCATGTAAGGTGCAAGCTTGCTCTCCGTCAAATCCCACTGGCCCTTAAAAGGTTCCTGCGCATCGTCCCACCAATTGAAATGTCCATTAACAAACCATGCCGCTTCTCCGTGTACATTCGTCTCTATGCCTACGATTTTGCGTGTGCGGTAATTGTTGTAGTCCCGAATGTGGGATACATACTCCCCAAACGAATGTGTAATTGGCGTCCGGCTTAGAATCGCCAGTCCTTCATCATAAGTTCGAAACCCGATGTGGGTTGGAACCCAGGTCCAATAATACGTCTCTGTCAACTGCTGCAGCAGGACATGGGCATAGTTATCTTTTTTAATCACAGCGTGCGCATCAGTGGGTACATACGTCTTTAACGCTTCTTCAGGCAACGCACTCTCCTCAAGGGGCTGGTTAACCTCCTGCATGGAAATAACGTCGAACTGATGCTTATTGATAAAGTCAGCCAACTGGCTGATTTTGTTCCGTTGCTCTTCTTCTGCCCAGGCATGGACATTTAATGTAAGAATCTTCACGATGTCTCTCTCCTGCTCTAAAATAATCTGACCACAACTTCTGGCCGCCTTGCTCTCTGCATTGCTCTTAAAAGGAATACATATGATAAGCATACACAATATGAACTATTCCTGCATATCTGCACGAACAGCTCTGGAACTGATATGATAGAATCATTGATACTCTAGGTATGGACGTGGCACACGTCACCTTTAGTTAACCCATGTTTACCCCAGGAGATGGAATGATGAATATACCTGACGAATGGAAAATGGATGATGCGCAGTGGCAGGCATTGATTTTTAAGGTGGCGGAGCTTTATAACAACCTGACGATCATGCGCGGATTCCAATATTATAAACAGAAACGTGTTGGACCATTACTCTTCAGTCACCGCCAGACAAGGCATCATAATAATGCGGCAATCTACGATCATACTCAGAATTTCACTCGGGATCTTACTCAGGCAGAATCTAACGAATCCGGGACGATTACAGCCGAGGTACAGGGAACGGAAGCTTATACGGTTGTGCTGTACATAGAAGCCTTGTCGACCAGCCGCTGCACCTGTCCTGTTAACACGCCATGCAAACATATGGCTGCCGTATTGATGAGTTATGCCGAGCAGCAGGGGCGCCCTGTCCCTGCACTTGTGAATGCACATGCAACTACCTCCTTGAAGCAAGCTGCCAAATCCGTGGTCACTGCGTCCTCCGGGAGAGCATACAGCTTTGACAGTACCTCGGATCACGGGCAGTCCTTCGAAGACAAGAACGCTGTGGACGGACGCCAGTACAGCGAGATCAGGGAGCAAGCAGCAGCACTGGCCGGCATGAGCATACCGGAATGGCATGAGCTGTTTCGTGACAGCCTCCGGCGGCTGGGAACAGGTACAGCAACTACAGCTTACATTCAGGAGGCTTCCGATGAGCTGTATGCCATCAAGCCCAAGCTACCCGCCGCCATGGAGCAGCTGTTTGAGCTGCATGTGCTGCTCTACCTTATGCGGTACTGCATCCCGCCTGCACGTAATTCCATCACAAATACACCTGTGTATTTAAGTTACCCGGCCCAGCTGGCCGTGGATGCACTCCAGAAGAGACTTGAAGCCCTGCTGCTCCAGCCGCTTGACTGTTCTGGTCTTCAGGGTGTGACACTTGAGCAGTTCTGGGCAAGGCTGGTCGAGACCGCAGGTTATTTACGCACAGAAATGTTAACCGAGACGGCAAACATGATGTTTTTTACGCCAGTATACACCAAGCTATGGCTGAACTGGATTGTAACACAACCTCAGGGAAATTCAGATCTGCTGGAGACAGAACTGGCTACCCTGGACAGCATTGAGCAGGATGCTGTACAGCAAGCAAAGGAGCAGGAGCTTAACGGGCAGAGACAAGTCAAAAAAGTTATTCTTCCACTGCCGCTTGTTCTGGCTCAAGGCTGGATGCACTACCACCTGAAGCAGGATACAGCTGCATGGCAAAAGCTTGTCCATGGCAGCACTGCGTACGGTATTCCTCCTGAGCAGCTGCTATATTTCCTGCATACACTGGTCGATGCAGCTGAATGGACACGTCTAGCCGAATGGCTGGTGCAGCTAGGCCCTATGCTGACCAATCGGCGCAACACGCCGTTACAGGACTACATGCAGCTGTGGGATTTAACCATCCAGCATGTGCCGGAAGCAGAGCATCGCATGTGGGACACGCTTGTCAGCATGCTCCCTCACTCTCGACCTGCCTACGAAGAGGCGATGCATTCGCGCGGACAGTGGCGCAGGTGGATTGATTTTCAGCTGAGTACAGGTACGGAGCCGCTTGAATTCCGCGTTGCTGTACTGCAGCCGATCGAGAAGGAAGCACCTGAATTGCTGCTTCCGTTCTATCATCAGGCGGTGGAGCGATATGTTGGACATAAAAACAGGGATGGTTACAAAGCCGCAGTCAAGCTGCTGAAACGACTGTCCAAGATCTATAAAAAATTGAAGCATGATGAGCAGTGGGAGCACTTCATCACTACCCTCGCTGTCCGCAACAGCCGGTTACGCGCCCTGCAGGAGGAGCTTCGGAAAGGTAAGCTGATTCCATGAGTCTATTACATCCTTATACAGAAACAATCGAGGTACATGTTGCGTTGACCGGATATGGCGACGCCTTGTTCTATGGTGCCCTGAATACACATCACTTTGTCTCTGGTCAGTCGCTGAAGCAGCGTCTCTTCGCCTGGCATGTTCCGTCCTTCTACGGTACGGAGCTGGAAATTCGCCAGGTTGAAGAAGTGGAGCTGGTCGTACTGCCCGCCGAAGAAGTCCTTCCGTTCTTCGCTTCAATGAACACCCTGACTCATATCGAGTGGAAATGGGACGAGCAGGCAGCGTATCTCATTCAGCTGTCACCCATGCTTGCTTCCTCTATCGAGAACCGCAAATATGTTCCCAGCTTCGAGGCCTACCGCGCTGGTCAGCTGCAATGGAGCTGGGACTCTGACAGTCTGAAAAAACAGGACCTCGCCGCACTGCATGAAGCGTTCCGGCATACGGACGAGAGCTATGCCGAAGGGCTCGGCGCTGCCTACTCTGCCGCTGTATTCCAGCAATGGTACAGCACCGAAGAAGCAGCCGCCGATCTGCGGCGCGAGTTCCCGCAGCTCTTTCCCGAGCGCGGGATGATTCCGCGCACGGCTGGTCTTGATGCCCGGTCATGGCTGGTGTCCATCGGCTGGAAGGCCGATGCCGCACCATTCCGGCCGATGCTGCAGCTGCAGGAGCCAGATGAGGACGACTTTTCATGGCGACTTCGGCTGGTATTGCAGAACAAGCTGGACGCTGCTGTTCTCGTGCCTGTTATGCTTGATTCACACGGACGACTGGAGGGCGAGTGGCCTGAAGCGTGGACGCCATTCATTCTGGATCGTGCAGCGGGCTGGCTGGAGCAATTGCGCGCTCAGCTGCCGCGTCTTGGAAGCTCCATCAGCGGCAGACGTGATGTGCTGGGTGATCCGCTGGATGACATGCAGGCCTGGCAGTTCCTGACTCAGGAGAGCGGCCGCTTGCTGGCAGCAGGCTGGCAAGTGCTTCTGCCAGGCTGGTGGGAAGCAGCCCGCAAGAAAAAACCTAAGCTGCGTGCCAAGGTGAAACCGGAAGAAGGCAGCGAGCGTGGACAGTCCTTCTTCGGACTGGACTCTATTATTCATTTTGACTGGCGCATCGCAATTGGAGATACCGATCTTAGTGAAGAGGAATTTGCGGACCTGGTGGCCCGTAACGAGCGACTGGTTCGCTTTCGCGGCGAATGGATACCGCTCGATCCCGATCTGCTGGAACAGATCAAACGAGCAATGGGCGGTGTGGATCGGGAGCAGGGGCTCTCGTTTCAAGATATTCTGCACCTGCACCTGCTTCACAATGAGCAGCGGGAATATGCCAAGCAGAAGTGGAGAGAAGGTCAGCAGACCGAAGAAGAGCAGCCGCAAGCTCAGGCCAGCGAGAGTATCCGGCTTGAAGTGGAGTTAAACGAGCATCTGAATCGGGTCATTGCCCAGCTCGGAGGCGGCCAAGGTGGCGCTCCCTCTCTTCCTGTTCCGGGAGGACTTCATGCAGAGCTGCGTTCCTATCAGAAGGAGGGCTTTGCCTGGCTTGGCTTTCTGCGCAGATTTGGTCTGGGTGCTTGTCTTGCTGACGATATGGGACTTGGTAAAACCATTCAGTTTATTACGTATTTACTGCACATCAAAGAGCATGAGCCACGTTTGCCTGGACAAGCCCCGGCACTTCTCATCTGCCCCACCTCTGTGCTGGGTAACTGGCAGAAGGAGATCAGCCGCTTCGCTCCATCCATTCGGGTGAGCCTGCATTATGGCGCGCGGCGGTTAAGCGGGGAGGAATTTCAGGAGCAGACTGAGCAGTCGGATATTATAATCACCTCATATGCCACAGCCACACTGGATCAGGAGCTGCTCGAAAGCTACACCTGGTCTGCGATCTGTCTGGATGAAGCGCAGAATATCAAAAACGCGCAGACCAAACAATCCATGGCCGTGCGCAGCTTCCCGGCGAAACACCGCATCGCGCTCACGGGTACGCCGATTGAGAACCGGTTAGCCGAGCTGTGGTCCATCTATGACTTCATCAATCCAGGGTATCTCGGCAGCGCTCGCGCGTTCCAGACTCGCTTCATCAGTGCCATTGAGAAGGATAAGGATGAGCAGCGCATGCAGGATCTGCAGCAGCTCGTGAAACCCTTCATGCTTCGCCGAAAGAAAAAGGACCCGAATATCCAGCTTGATCTGCCGGATAAAAATGAAATGAAAACCTATATTCACCTCACAGGTGAACAAAGCGCATTATATGATCAAACCGTTCAGGCACTGATGGATAAAATGAAGGAACTTGAAGGTATCAAGCGGAAAGGCGCGATTCTATCCGCCTTAACCCAGTTGAAGCAGCTGTGTGACCATCCGCTGCTGCTGACCAAGGAGACGCTGCCGGAGGAACTTGCAGATGAGGGCTCGGCTGGCTCGGCTTATGACGTATACAGCCCGCAGGATATGGCGATGCTGATCAGCCGTTCTGCCAAGCTGGAGCGCTTGATGGAGCTTGTCCGCGAGCTGCGTGATGAGGGCGAGCGCTGCCTTATTTTCACCCAGTACATCGGTATGGGGCAGATGCTTCAGCAAGTGCTGCGGCAGGAACTGCAGGAGCCTGTATTGTATCTGCATGGAGGCACATCGAAGACCGCACGGGACCGTATGATTGAGGAATTCCAGTCTCGCAGTCTGCCTGCGGACAAACAGCCCTCGGTCTTCATTCTGTCGATTAAAGCTGGCGGTGTGGGGCTGAATCTGACGGCGGCCAATCACGTCTTCCACTTCGACCGCTGGTGGAATCCTGCGGTAGAGAATCAGGCGACAGACCGGGCTTATCGGATGGGCCAGACCAAGGATGTGCAGGTGCACAAGTTCATCTCTCTCGGTACACTGGAAGAACGAATCGACGAGATGCTGGAGAGCAAGCAGCAGCTAAGCGATAACATCATTACCAGTTCCGAGAACTGGATTACAGAGCTGTCTACGGATGAGCTGAAGGATCTGTTCACCCGGCGCAGAGACTGGTCTGGTTAAATTTTATTCTTTAAAAAAAAGAGCGAAGCTTGGGAAGGTTAGTCCCGGCTTCGCTCTTCTCATTTCATGCCGTTATGTTATGAATCTGTAAACGATCAGGCAACCTCGAAAGGCAGCGCAGCAATCGCTTAACGCATGTTGCCAATGATGGAGGATCTGGAGTCTTGCATTTTTTTAATGAAATTTGTCATGAGATCAAAAGCTTCATTCCGTTTGTTGGTCAGAGACTGCAGACGAAGCATATCCATTTGTTGCGAATTGCTGAGGGCATCAATCTGCCCTTTCAGTGACTGCACCGCTGCTTGATCCCCTCTTTGCTGCGCCGCTTGCAATTGTGCATTCAGCTCTGCAATTTGCTGATTGCGCTGCTGAACTACTTGAATCTGTGATTGCAGCTGGGATTCCAGCAATTTGCTGCGCTCCTGCTGAACCATCATCATCGCCGTTTCAATATCCATGGAAGAGATGTCCACGCTGGATAACGAAGATATCGGTTGAATCGCATAACTGCTTGCTGCCGAAGCAGAAGTAACAACCGATACAGCTGCAATTGCGGCAACAGCTGTTGAAGAGAGAAGCTTGATTGACTTTTTCATGGAATAGACCTCCCGACATATGTAGAAGACATCTGGTGAAGATTGACATCTTTCGACATGATTATACCAGAAGGCCCAGGACTTTAAATCTATTTATTTTAAATTTCAGATAAACTCCTTCAGTTCGGGATCAGCTATAACTCTGCCCCATTGGTGCGGATCACGTTCTGATACCAATAGAAAGAGTCCTTGCGGTACCTTCTCAGCGTACCCTTGCCGTAGTCGTCCTGATCCACGTAGATAAATCCGTAGCGTTTGCTCATCTCGGACGTGCCTGAGCTGATCATATCAATCGGCCCCCACATCGTATAACCAAGCACCTCTACGCCATCTGCAATGGCAAGTCCCATCTGTTCAATATGCTTGCTTAGGAAATCAATGCGATACGGATCATTCACTGTGCCATCCTCATTCAGTGTGTCGTAGAATCCCGAGCTGTTCTCCAGAATAAATACGGGCTTCTGATACCGGTCATAGACCAGATTCAGCGTATAACGAAGGCCGATCGGGTCGATCTGCCATCCCCACTCGTTTGCAGGCAGATGCGGGTTTTTATAAACGCTGTGCACGTTGCCTGCTGTCAGTTCAAGCTGCTCGGTATCACTGCTGGAGATCATGGAATTGTAATACGACATGCCTACAAAGTCAGCCGTATGTGCCCGAATCCCTTCCAGATCGCCCTCCTCGATACGGAGCTGAATGCCTTTATTTTTAAAATACGTCTTGCTGTAGTATGGGTACTCCCCCTTGTTGAGCACATCCAGATAAAACTGATTTTTCATCTGATCATCCTGCTGCATCTGAAGCGCATCCTCAGGCTTGCACGTATATGGATACGTTGTGAAATAGGCCACCATACTGCCAATCTGATTATTCGGATCGATCTCATGTGCCAGCCTGGTTGCTCTGGACGCAGCCACAAACTGGTGATGCAGCCCCTGGAAGAGCATTTCCTCATAATTAGGCGCGTCATAATCAATGATGCCTAACGTTTTTGCCGATGCTTTTACACTCATATTGATCTCGTTGAACGTAACCCAGTATTTCACTTTGCCTTTGTAGCGATTAAAAAGAACTTCGCAATACTTCACATACAGATCAACGAGCTTGCGGTTGTACCAGCCGCCGAACTTGTCCATCAGCACAATCGGGGTATCAAAATGACTGATCGTAATCAGCGGCTCCATGCCGTGCTTCAAACACTCATCAATAACCTGATCATAGAATTGCAGTGCTTTTTCGTTTGGAGCGGCATCATCCCCACCCGGAAATACTCTGGCCCAAGCGATGGAATAACGGAACACTTTGAAGCCCATCTCGGCAAACAAGGCAATATCCTCACGGAAACGATGGTAAAAATCAATCCCCCGCCGCTTAGGATAGTTCCCCGCATTCGGGTCTTTTCGAGCCTCCTCAATCATGTCCCAATTTACACGAATCTGCTTGGTCACCTTACGGTCGTTTTTCTCGTTAAACTTCATCACCTCGGGAATGGTCAGCGTTTTGCCATCCACATCGTACGCACCCTCGGCCTGGCAAGCAGATAGTGCACCGCCCCATAGAAAATCTTTTGGAAAATTGGAATTGGTTATATTGGTCATTCTAGTTTCCTCCTGTTATTTTATTTACGGAATGAGCTTGATCAGTGCTTCACTCTCCCGAATCGGGCCACTGCTCGCTGTGGTCAGCACATCTCCATACTGCTGCATATTGGTAACAACAATTGATGTGATCGTGTTATAACCTGCGGAAGTAATGCCGTCTGGATCGAACTCCACCAGCAATTCTCCTGCTTGGATGGTTTGTCCCTGCTTGATGTGTGCGTTAAAATATTTGCCTTTCAGGCTGACGGTGTCTACCCCGATATGAATCAGAATTTCTACGCCGTTATTTGCCTTCAGGCCAATAGCATGTTTCGTGCGGTAAAGAGCTTCAACAACACCGTCAAACGGGGCATACACCTTGCCTTCCGTCGGCACAATCGCAATGCCTTTTCCCATCAGTTCCTGTGCAAAGGCTTGATCCTCTACTTCGGAGATCGGTTTAATCTCCCCTGTCATTGGACTTACGATGAGCATATCTGTGGAGGAAGCTGTTAAAAGGGATGCTTCTGATGGTACTGTGCTTCCCGCAGCCATCGTTGGACTGTTATCTGCTGAGCCAGCATTTTTTTGCTTTGCCAGACTTGTTCCATCTGTATCTTCCTTAATGCCTGCAATCAGCGTGAATACAAAGGCTAATACCACTGAAGCAATACATCCGAGGATGACATAGATATAACGATCCGCTGTGTACGTGCCTAATGCCAATACACCTGGAAGGGCGATCGCATTAGCAGTCGTATGGACCAAACTATAGAATCCGCCAACGATACCGCCTGCAAGACAAGCTGCAAAGAAAGGACGTTTGTACTTCAATGTTACGCCATAGATCGCAGGTTCGGTAATGCCGAATAGCGCTGTTAATCCACTTGATCCTGCAGCAGATTTCATCGTTTTGTTCTTCGTCAGGACAAATACACCAAAGGCCGCGCCAGCTTGGGCCAGATTTGCGGCAAGTGCCGTAGGCAGCAGAACAGTCGCACCCAGTGTAGCCACTTGTTGAATCTGAATCGGCATGATGGCATAGTGCATACCGAACATAACCATAATCGGTTTAAAGAAACCGAGAATTGCACCTGCCAAAATACCAGCGGTGGAGAAGAGCGAGTTAATACCATTTGTCAGCCAGTCACCAATATGTGAGCCCACAGGACCAAATACGATGAGTTCAAGCGGAACCATAATAAACAGCACGATCATTGGCGTAAGCAACACTTGCAAAAACTTAGGGACTACTCGATTGACGAGCGGATATAAGTAACTCATAATCCAGACCGCCAGGATGATTGGAATGACGGAAGACGAGTATTTCATTAACAAAATCGGCATTCCTAGAAAGTCTATCGTGCTTACACCTGTCTCAGCAATTTTAGCAGCCGCATTCAGAATCGTCGGGTGCATCAGCCCAGCGGCAAGAGCTACCGCAAGATAGGGATTCGTTTTGAACTTATGTGCTGCACTGACTGCCAGGAAGAACGGCAGGAAATAAAAGATCAGATCACCGATCATATTGATGACGACCATGAATCCAGACCCTTCCAGCCATCCGAGTGCTGCCATTACCGTTGCCAGGCATTTGATCATGCCGCAGCCCACCAGTGCCGGGAGGATCGGGGTAAAGATACCGGCAATCGTTTCAAGTACCGCATTGAACGGATTGCGCTTTTTCTTCGATCCACTGCTTGCCGCGGATTCTTCGGAATTTTCCAGTCGATCTGATGTTAAGTTTTTGACTTCATTGTAAACGGCATCTACTTTCGCTCCAATGATGACTTGAACCTGTCCCCCGGAGTTCTGCGCTTTAAGCACACCCTCCAACTGATTCAGTGTCTTCAGATCGGCCTTACTGTCGTCCTTCAATACAAAACGTAAACGGGTAGCACAGTGTGTAAGTCCAGATATATTTTGCTCGCCGCCAACGAGTTCAAGCACGTTTTTAGCCAAGTCTTTGTTATTCATAACCCTATTCTCCTCTGCTTCATGATGGATAATTAGATATATATGAAAAATGACCAAGCCGGGGAATCGTCATTCCCTACGCTTGGTCATGCCTGATCGAATCAGTAACAGTCCATTAATGAGTATTCAGTTGCCTTCGCTTTTCCAGGTCTTATCTGTCCTCTTCGTTTTTGTGTAAATCAAGGAGTTTAGCCTATATAGTATTAAAGGAATCATTCCGCTGGTTCGTTGGAGGTTAATCGCTGGATATGCAAAATCAGATATAACTTTTCATCATCGGAACATGTCCAGCCATAGTTTGTTTTCAGGAAATCGGCGATCTTCTCCACACAAGCGAGTTCCTTCGGAAATTTTTCTTTTACCATCATGTACAGTGACTCATTCTCATCTTTCAACGATTTGCCGCTCATCTGTCGCATGATGAAGTACCTTATATGAGTTGCAAATCGCATGAAATGAATGGAGTCCTCTTGAAAATCAATCTTGAGTGCGTATTTGATTACAGAAAGGATCTCTCCCGTCACAGTAGTTACCTTTGTTGTATCACTCATCTCGCCGGAGCCTACCTGTGCATTGACAAAATGCAAGGCAAGCAGGGTGATCTCGGCTGACGGCAGAGCCAAATTCGTTTTCTCCTGAATAAGCTTCAGTGCAGCTTCACCCACCCGGGTTTCGTTCGGATAAAGCGTTCTCACTTCCCACTCCAGCGGATTTTTGATGCTGATCCCCTCTCTGGTTCGAGAAAGGGCGAAGCTGATATGGTCGGACAGGGTGAGAAGCAGGTTAGGGTTGAAGGTTTTGTTCAAAATTTCACTGCCCAGCTTCATGACTTCCTCTGCCAGATATATATCCTCAATCGGAATACTGTTGAGCAGATCATACATTCGGATGTTCTTTGGGGCTACGAAAATTTTCTCCACCAGGTCCGTCTCCGTCAGCTCATATGGCGTTTTGAGGAATCCCACACCTTTGCCTACGACAAAAACCTCTTCGTTATGTTCATTAATGGCAATCGCCACGTTATTGTTCACTTTCTTGATAACCTTCAATGTTCTCACCCCCCGCTAGAAATAAAAAAAGACCGAAAGCGATTACACTAAAGCAATCGAATTCGGTCATGCCTGGTTTCCCCAGTAACAGTCCGTGTTAGCAATATACCTTTATTATAGGCACATCCTTCGAAAAGTCAATCCGTTAATATCAGGAAAAAGGATGCAGTCTTTCTCCATGCCTTACCCGGCAGTCTAATCTATGTAAAACCGACCAAGGGCTGCATGTGCATGTGTATATGTTTGCTTGGTCCCGAAAGGCAAAACATGGTCTGCTGCTTTAGATGAAAAAGTCTGCGAGCTGTGATACAATGAAGGAATTGTGTATTCGCAGACAGACATGCAGATTGAGCTCAAAACGCAAACATTTTGAGTACTCTTCATCTATTGATCATACTGCCACTTTAGGGAGGTTTATGGAACAACCATGCTCATTATTGGTATCGCCGGAGGAACTGGCTCCGGCAAAACAACGGTAGCCCGCTCCGTTATTGAACGTTTGGGATCAGGCAAAGTGACCTTTATATCCCAGGACAATTATTACAAGGACCAGTCAGACCTTACACCCGAGCAGCGTCGGCTTACGAACTATGATCACCCGTTTGCCTTTGATAATGACCTGCTGATTGAGCATCTTACTCTTTTAAAAAAAGGGCAAGCCGCTTATGCTCCTGTATATGACTTCACCATAGATAACCGTGCGGCAGGGGAAACAATCGAACTTGCGCCCAACCACATTGTCATTGTAGAAGGTTTACATGTGCTTATTGATGAACATCTCCGCACACTACTTGATATCAAGGTTTTTGTGGATACCGACTCCGATGTACGGATTCTTCGCAGAGTGCTGCGGGACATGGAAGAGCGTGGGCGTACAATCCAGTCCGTATACAAGCAGTATCTTGAAACGGTCAAACCGATGCATGATGCGTTTATTGAGCCGTCCAAAAAATATGCCGATATCATTATCCCCGAAGGCGGGCATAACGAAGTGGGCATTCAGATGCTGTCTATTCTTACCGAGAAGTATCTCACGGGAGAGAACTGGAACAGATCCTAATCGGAAGCATTGTCTTTCGTGGGAGCATCTTATCACTGCGATTCAAGGGAAATCCAGATTACGATACAGCGTAATCTGGATTTTTGTTTTTTTCAGAACGATTCTTCATTTATACTATATAGCATCGTTGGTTGAAAGGAGTTTTACCTTATGGCTACTTTTGAAGAGTTTATGCAGCATGACATTCGAGTAGGCACTGTGGTGGAGGCCGAAGCCTTCTCGAAGGCGCGTGTTCCTGCAATTAAAATGAAAATTGATTTTGGACCGCTTGGTCTTAAAAATTCCAGTGCTCAAATTACCAACCGCTACTCGCCGGACATGATGATTGGCAAGCAGGTCGTTGCTGTCGTTAATTTTCCGCCGCGACGGATTGCGGGCTTTGTCTCTGAGGTACTTGTACTGGGCGGTGTGCCTGGCGAAGGAGATGTAGTCCTGCTTTCCCCGGATCATCCATTGCCCAATGGAACACCGATTGCCTGACTATATTTTTAAATTAGCGCAAAAAGTGTTTTCAAATGTTTGGAAATGGAGTATGATTTATGTATGCATGTAACAACTACATAAGTTTTGTTTTGGACCTTAAAGCATAAGGCTGTGAATCTGCGGATTCATGGCCTTTTTTGTTGTTTTTGAAGAGATTCAGGTCCTCCACATTTATCTATTTAACTGGCAAGGGAGTGTTTCGGTGATAATTCGTGCCAACAGATTAGAAAAACATGGTAGAATATTAATTATTATTACAAATTTAGTATGTATGAGCCTAAACGGTACATAACAGCGTCAGCATCTTTTATCGAGAGGGGTAAAATTCATGAGAAGAAGGATCATTTCCAGTTTAACCGCATTTGCACTATTGACAGGAGGCGTGGCCGCAATTGCAGGCACAATGGGCAACAGTTCTGCAAAAGCCGCACAAGATGCAAGCACCTTCAAGGATGTTCCCGCCTCCCACTGGGCATCGACAGCGATTTATTCAGCAGTAGAGCAGGGTTATTTCAAGGGATATACAGACGGCACGTTCAAACCAGGAGCTCCAGTGACCAAAGCGGAGATGGCCAGTATTTTAGCACGTTTGACTGATCAGCCGGAGCTGCCGACGCCTGAACCGAATAATTTCACGGATGTGCCCGAGTGGGCCAAGAGTAGCGTTTCTACGGCTATAGCAAAAGGTTTTATTCATCCTTCCAGCTACAAGGGTAAACTGGATGCCAAGGCTCCATTGAGTCGAGGTGAAATGGCTGACTGGCTGACACAAGGATTGAGTGCGGTGAATTCAGACTACGGACAGGCTCTCTCCGATGTCACCAATACGGTAATTCCTGCGAAGGAATATTTTACAGGCAAGCTGGCAGACTCACACAAAAATGCAGTTGCTGTCGCTCTCGGAACAGGACTCATGAGCGTTGCTAATGATAAAACCTTTGGTGTGGACCGAACCACAACCCGTGCCGAGGTTGCTGTATTGATCGCCCGGTACGCCTCCACTTCCCAAACGAAGCCATCAGATATTCAAGGTTTGAATGAACTGCGGCAGGTAGGTTTGACGGGCACTAATCTGAGTGTAATAACTAAATCATTTCACAAGACACCTGAGAAAAAAACACTCTTGTCATCCAATCAAAAGTACGAGGATGTATTAACAGATGATTTCTCATTCGTAAGGAATAAAGATATTGTCACTCTTACAAATTACGCTGATCTAAAAATTTTGAATTGGATTATTGTAGACACTCATGTTTCTAACGACAAACGCAGTATTTATTATCCTGTGTTTGTAGATGAGGGTGCCAAACTTCAAAGTGGAAGACATTTTTCCTTTGTAGAATTTAAACTAAACATCAAATCTGAATCCATGAGCCAGCTCCAGGCTGGAAGCTTGCTTGGCTCAGCTACTTTTAACCCGTTATTTTCGCCGAGATCCAAAGTGTTCTTATCCTATGGCGGTCCAAAGATAAGCGATTATTTCGCAAAAACTAAAGCTATCTTCATAGTGAAAAATCCTGTTTATTGGTCAGAAGGTCTATTACATGCCAACTCAACAACTGCTAGAACTCTAACTCTTGAAACAAAAGGAGGTACAGTATTTAGTATTAATTATACAGATTAATTAGGAGGCATAATACTTGGCAAGATTTAGAGCTTTAATAATCAGAGTTTTTTTACCTATACTTGCAATTAGTACTGCTTTTTCACCATATTCATATGTTCAAGCTGTTGGCGGACCCGGGCCTTCAAAGCCAGAGTTACTCTCTAAATATATGGTACCAGCTACTGCATCAAAACAACAAAAGAAAATAGTACCCGTGGAAGGTGTAGCAAAAACTAATATTGGTATCTATATTTACCAAACTGATAACCTGAAATGGAGAGTTGATGGAGAATGTAATGATATTTTATTAAACAATGATTCCTCAAAAAATCTGCCTGTATCGTCAACGGTATGTATAAATCTGGATCTTGATAAAGAGGTGTATAAGCCTACTTCTTACATGGATAAGGATAACGAACCACACTCGAAAGCAGAATTAGTTGAAACATCAATAAAACCACATTACATGGATGATACTCAATACTATGATCCTGACAGAAATATACCCAAACTTGTTTCAGTAGACTCTTTTAATGGGAATAATGCTATCTTCACCATGAAAATTGGTGGTGTTATACATCCAATAGAATCACGCGAATATAATCCACCTAAATGGTCAGCTGACTATATTTTTAATACAGACCTATACTGGAAAGGCCAAGCCGAAATAACCAAAGAAATCAACCTCACTCCCGGGGGACAAATCAGCTTAAACCAGACAAAACAGCTGCAGGCTACCGTCAAAACCAAGACCGGGGATGGCAGCTTTGGTGCCGAAACCAATGTGAACACTGGCAGTGGAGGAACGACCACATGGGAGTCCTCCAATCCCGCAGTAGCAACCGTGAGCAGCTCGGGACTGGTGCAGGCAGTTAGCAAAGGAACGACATTTATTACGGTTTTGTGGAAGAAGGATGGATTCGAATTAACGACCAGAACAGCCGTTGGTGTTGAACAGGAAACGGAAACCGGTGGCGGTGGAAGTGGAAGCTGCACCCCGCGTATTGGAGCACCAACTCCAGGTACAACGATGAACATGAGTGACCTCGAACCTAACGCTTCAGGTGTAATTAAGTCAGATAACAGAGACAATGAAATATTCAATGTATTAAAAGGCATTCCAACGTCCGAGTCTCTCTACACCAATGCCTTCGCCGATCAGTATCTTTTCAAACAAGCTTGGACGAAAATGAGCGGCAAAGTTACCTATGACTGCAGCGTTACAATCTCATATGCTAGAGAATGGACTGTGCCTGGACCAGAGATATGCGATGACCAAGGCTGCACGGATGGCACCCCTGAGCCCAGAAACGATACGGTGACGAAGCCATACAGCTTCCAGATAACAAGAGACTACTCCTACTGGAGCATCAGCAATCTTGAAGTGTACAAAATCGCCAAAACTACGATGAAGAACTATGCTTTGCCGGGTGAAACGATTACGATGAATCCATCCGGTTATACTGCACCTGCGCTGGAATCCAGAAACGATTCCTCCGTTGCAAGCCATGTAAAGCCAGGACAAACCACCACCATATCATACACGCCTACCAAGCTAACAGGCAGCCTGAATTCACCCCCGGATGTACCGGACCATACAGACGTATTGAAGGGAATGGCTGAAGCCAACACACCGCAGAGTACTGTGAAAAATGACTTGGTAAAGTTTAACCATGCAACCATTATGAATGATGCGGAAACAACCAAAGACGGCCCGACACCATCTCATATCCCGCCACCTGCAACGATTGGGCGGGACGTCTTGTACACACCGAATCTTCGAATTAGCAGTTCCCTGCCTAACAAGGCGAACACGGAAAGCTCGGGCCAGATCTACTATGAACTGCTGCCTGGCAATGTGAACGGCGGAGCCGACAAAGCGCTGCCGATCAACGGCATCAACACGGTTACTGTTCACACTCCTGTCGTCAACTACGCTTGGGTGTCAGACGATCAACCGCATAATCAGAGAACGGTACATGACCCTACCCGGGCTGCACTTATTCTGGAGCGTGAGTTTATTGTACGCACCCCTACATCGGGTCAGCATCTGGATGCCTCCGGTTATCCTGGCTACGGAAACAAAGACTATGCCAAATATTTCAGAATAAAGCAGGTCCGCTTCCCGTTTGATGTATACACTGCCGATCGAGCACGCTTCATCCCATCTCATACATGGATAGACATCCCCGTACAGCAGTTGGACACCCGTTTTTATCTTCCAGTATGGGTGGATGAAGGGAACTATACGATTGAGCTTCGCAATATAGCGGAGAATGCACCAGTCGACTTTACAGAGCAGCCGGACGCCAACACCAATCTGGCACACCATACAGCAAGTGACAGAATACCTGTAGATGTGATTGGAAGATTGTATGATTTTCATGTCACCGACATCTCGGACTACAGCTGGGAGAATGTATTTCGCCAAGCCCCTGGCAGCCCTGAGCATACGGGCAACAGCTATTGGACAGGATTTCGCAACATTGATGGTGACCCCAGAAGCAATTTTGCACCCTTTGTGCTGCCCATCCGCCCCGGAAGCCATCCGGTGCAGGGTTTTGCGAATGTATCTGTGAAAACAGGCTATCACTTCAAGTTTGACCTCAAAACAAAAGGCAATATGTTTGGCAAACAGGACGGCATTAGAATCACACCTACGTTTTCCTTTATAAGCAAGGACGGGGCTTCCCGTCAGGACGTGGATCTCTATTATCATCGGGGACAGGAGCGTTTGATCCGGATTGGTTCTGCGCTGGATATGGAGAAACGTTTTGTCGTTTTGAATTCACGGCTTCGTAATGTGCCCGGCACAGAGTTAAGTGATGCAGCACGTTACGAATATACTTATGAACTCTCCGCAGAGGAAAGAAGCCGGAAATCGTTAGCGGAGCATATGATACAGGTGGTCACCCAGACTTCGCGTCAGAAAACATGGGCAGGACGTTACGACTGGATGATTCTGACGGCTCCAATTCGTACTCTCATTGGCCCCAAGACGAACCTGCCCGCAAGTGTCAATGCAGATCGGGCCAACGCCGCGATTCAGCGGTGGTATGGAGAGTACAGTCTGCCAGCTGATGTGTACGCTGTGCCCAAGGGTACTAATCTGGAAACTCTGGCCAGAGAGAATACGTTAGATGAAAAGTCGAAACTATTTTTGAAAAACGGGTACATCATCGTTAATTTTAATATCGAAAGTCTACGCAACGGTAATACAGCGGCACCGCATTTACAGTATATCCATGCCCCACTCATGAACCAGTGGCAATTAGAAGGCTTTGATCGTTCACCTGCCAACAACAACAGCGGCAGGTGGCCGCTCAGTGATGGGGATATCCTCTTCTATGATGCAAGTCAGTCCAGCCGCAGCGACTTCCAGTCTCAGGTGCCACATTAAGCAGGCATCGTACTACAGGATCACTTTAGACGGGATATAGCCATGTATAAATATAAGATGGACCATTCAGGTTTAGATCGGAATATATACGTCTTAAACATCAACAGGGTTATCCAGAACAAGTTCATGCAATTCATGAACTCACTTCAGATAACCCTGTTCTCTTGTACCTTTTAAATCATCGGCTTATCGACTGCCTGCCAGAACCTCTATACGCTCACGCATCTGCACCCGGTCTCTCAATGCTCGCAGGGACAATGCGGAGGACATCAGTCCTCGGGTATATCCATGGTTTGCTGAACTGGTCAACTTAGAGCTGTCTACAATCTCCACCACTTTCCCTTCATGCATTACAGCAATGCGATCGCTTACCTGCTGCACCACCGCAAGATCATGTGAGATGAAAATGGAGGAACCTCCTGTCTCCCTTCGCAGCTCAATCAACAAATCGAGAATCTGCTGCTGAATGGAAACGTCAAGTGCCGAGGTAGCCTCATCATACAGAATGACATCCGGACGCAAACCGATCGCACGAGCAATGACCGCTCGCTGCTGCTGCCCACCGCTTAGCTCATGCGGATATTTATCCGCATCCGCAGCAGACAAACCGACCCGCTCAAGCAGAACCCGCATCTCCTGAACGGCCTGCTCCCGCTTCATCATTTTATAATTCAACAGCGGTTCGCAGATAAACCTGCCTACCTTCATACGTGGGTTAAATATTGCCGCAGGCTCCTGAAACACCATCTGAATCTGTTTGCGCATCTGTCGCAGCTTCTCACCCTTCAGACGAGTGATCTCTTGCTGACGATACCAGATCTCCCCTGAAGTCACCTGTTCCAGTTGAGTTACACATTTCGCGAGAGAGCTTTTGCCGCTTCCGCTCTGTCCGACAATCCCCAGACATTCCCCCGGATATAATTCCAGATTTATGTTTTGCAGCGCCTGAACAGACTGCTGCCCTTTCAAATCATAGGTTTTGCATACCTGATTTAACTTCAAAATAGGCCATCGGTTATCTGTCATGCATATCCTCCTCCAACTCAGGTACAGCATCCAGCAGCCTACGCGTGTATTCATGCGAGGGAGAAGATATGACGTCCATCGTATCCCCTAGCTCCACCAGTCTGCCATCCAGCATCACAGCGATGCGGTCAGCCATATGAGCCGCAACAGCCATATTGTGTGTCACCATGATCAGGCCTGTTCCCTGTTCAGCACAGAGCCTGCTCAATTCGCTCAGCACTTCGTTCTGGGTCGTAACGTCCAGTGCGCTGGTGGGCTCATCTGCCAGTAACAGCTCAGGCTCCAGCGAAGCCGCCATTGCGATTGCAGTACGCTGCTTCATCCCGCCACTAAGCTGGGAAGCATAGGAACGCATCACCCGTTCGGGATCATTCAGCCCCATACTCGCCAATGTCCGAACAGCCAGCTCCTGAGCATCTTTGCGGGATATCGGAAGATGAGCACGAATCGCTTCCACATACTGGCTCCCGATACGGCGAATCGGATTAAGGTATGCCCCGCTGTCCTGGAACACCATCGCTATTCGTTTACCGCGCACCCTCTGCCAATCCATCTTCCGAGTATTGTTACTGAACAGCATCTGCTCCCGAAAAACAATCTCTCCGCTCGTATATCTCCCGCCTGCTGGCAGCAGTCCCAGCACTGCCCTAAGCAAGGTGGACTTCCCGCTGCCACTCTCACCTACGATGCCAATGATCTCCCCCGGGTTCATGGAAAAAGACACATTGTGCAAGGAAGCAGTGCCCTCCTTATAGCTGACAGACAGATTCGTTACCTCAAGCAACGGTGTCCCTGCCACTCGTCCCGACATGCTCACTGCTCAACCTTGATATTGCGATCCAGCAGATAGAAGTCAATCGGGTACATCGTTGCACCCTTCACATTACTTTTGCTGACAATATTAATCGGTGTATAGGTCACAAACATATATGCGGCATCGTCCAGAATAATCTGCTGTGCTTCTGCGGCAAGGGCGTACCGTTTCTCTACATCAAACTCCGAATGAAGACGCTGGATGATATCATCCAACTTCGGATTGCTGTACCCGCCAACATTCCACTCTGCCCCGGTCTTGAAATAAAAGTCAAGAATATACTGCGGGTCACCCGTAATCCCGGTATTAATGCTCGTCAGGGCGAGATCATAATTTCCACTCTTCTGATGATCTGTAAGATCTTCATATGAAGTCAGCTCCAGTCCGACGCCAATCTCTTTAAGCTGAGACTGCATTGCCGTTGCCACAATGGAATCCGACTCATACGCCGAGTTAAGAATGAGCTGTAGAGACAGCTTTTTCCCATCCTTCTCCCGAATACCGTCCCCGTCTGTATCCTTGTAACCTGCCTCATCCAGCAGCTGTTTTGCTTTTGCAGGCTCGTAATTATATCCGCTCAGCTTGTCGTACCCGAAAGGCAAGGCAGATGTAAATGGCCCTTTGGCTGCCTGTCCGCCAACCAGCGTACTTGCATACATCTCCCGATCAATCCCGTAAGAGATGGCACGGCGTACCTTCACATCACTCAGCAACGGATGAGTCGTATTAAACCATACGAACTGTGTACGCAAGCTAGGAATTTCATCAATCGTATATTGAGTTTTGTCCTGAAAAAGAGACAAGCTGCTGCGGCCTATATTACTTGCGACATCAATCTCCCCTGATTGCAACGCGAGCGCACGTGTGCTGTCATCCTTGATATACTTCAAGGTCATCGTGTCCAGGTCTGCCGCGCCACCCCAGTATCCTTCATATTTTTTGACCTTGATCTCCTGATCCGGTATGTATCCGGTAACCATGAACGGCCCGGTAGCAATCGGCTCACTCTTGAACTTCGACGTATCTGCGCTGGTATCTACAATAATGAACAGCGGCTCGGCAATGTTGCCCAGAAGAGAGGCATCCGGCTCTGTGGTTTTAATCGTAAGGTCCTGCCCGTTAGCCGTCATGGAAGCAATCGGCAGTGTAGATTGACCCCGCTCATTCAGCGAGATGGAACGTTCAATCGATTTTTTGACCGCGTCAGCCGTTACCGGATTGCCATTATGGAATGTAACCCCGTCACGAATGTGGAAATGCCACGTTGTGTCGTCGACTCGCTCCCACTTGTCCGCCAGCTTGGGAACCATCTTCATATGTTCATCGAACTGGATCAGCGTCTCCCCGATCGCAGCCCGTGCCAGCGTCCACCCGTTCCACTCCTCGGCAGGATCAAGGCTGCTGCCCAGCCAGAACAATGCCACATTCAGATGTGATTTCTTGCCTGCAGTACCTGTGCCGCCCGCATCTGCACCTGATGATTTTCCCGCATTCTCTGCTGCATTCGATGATGATGAAGCCGATGAATTTGGATTGGTACCGCAAGCAGCCAGCACCAGAACAACCAGCATGGATATGAGAGCAAACAACCCTATTCTTTGAACCTTGCTCATGCCTTTACTTCCCCCTGTTACGCTGTATTTTTCTTGGGATCAAGCACATCTCGCAAACTGTCTCCCAGCAAATTAAAAATGATCACGGTACTGAATATCGCCAGCCCCGGATAAATTAACAGCCACGGTGCTGTCTGCAAATATCGTCTGCCTTCATTCAACATTGCTCCCCACTCGGGGTCTGGAGGCTGAGCCCCAAGTCCAAGAAAGGACAAGCCCGAGATCGAGAGCATCATGCCCCCCACATCCATCATGGCCATTACGATTAAGGGCGACAGCATATTTGGCAGAATCGTGCTGCCGATGATCTGAATTTTGCGTGCACCGCTGAAGGCTGCGGTGGTGACGAATTCTTTTTGCTGAAGAGCAATAACCAGACTTCGGGCCATCCGCGCATACTTTGCCCACCAGACAACGGAAAGCGCCACGACCGTGTTAAACAGACCCGGACCCAACATCCCGACCACAGCAATGGCAAAAATCAAACCCGGAAACGCCATCAGCGTATCACACAGCCGCATCATGATTGTATCCGTCACCCCTCTTGCAAAACCGGCAATTGCACCGATCACAACACCGAGAGTGAACACAATACCAATCATCATGAACGTAAGCAGCAGCGACGTCCTTGCTCCATACAGCAGGCGGGACAGAACACAGCGCCCGAGCTGGTCTGTACCAAGCGGATATTCCAGGCTGGACGGCTGCAGCACCTGGGTGAAATTCGCAGCGAGTGGATCATGCGGCGCGAATAGCGGACCCACGATAGCCAGAATGATCCAGCCTGCGGTCAGAGACAGCAGAAACATAAATGTGCGACGCTCCGTCAGCATCCATCGAATGCTGCGCATCTAGACATCCACATCCAGTTGAATGCGTGGATCACGCAGATGTGTCCACAGATCAACAAGCAGATTCAATGTGACATAGATGATCGCCATCCACATGACATACCCCTGTATCAACGGATAATCCCGTGTAAAAATCGCATCCACCGCCATCTGGCCTACACCCGGCCATACGAACAAGCTCTCCACAATCACTGCCCCGCCAAGCAATGCTCCGGTTGTCATGCCCAGAAGGGTTACAATCGGCAGCATCGCATTGGGCAGTATATGTCGCCACATAATGATCGACTCCTTTACCCCTCTCGCTCTTGCTCCTACCACATAATTCTGGCTGGTCTCCTCCAGCAGAACTACGCGAATCTGCCTGCTGTACTGGGCAATCAACGGAATAGCCAGTGTGACTGCAGGCAGAATAAGGCTTGTCCAGCCCGAGCTGCCCATGACGGGCAGCAGCTTCAGCTGCACACCAAACACCAGCATCAGCAGCATGCCCAGCCAGAAGCCGGGCATCGACAGACCGGCAAACGAAAACAGCCGAATCAAAGCATCCAGCAGCCGGTTCCGATGCACAGCCGCAAGTATCCCTAACGGAAAAGAGATCAGAATAACGAGCAGCATCGCACCTCCTGTTAACCACAGCGTAGCAGGCAGTCTTGCCATCAAAACGTCCAGAACCGGGCGTCCGTATTTATATGAGGTACCAAAGTCTCCGGTAACCACCTGTGCAAGCCACGTTCCGTATCTCACCAGAAATGGCTGATCCAGTCCCAGTTCAGATCTCACCTGTCTGACGAGCTCATCCGAAGGCGTAACTCCTGTGGACATCAGCATTAACCTTGCAGGGTCTCCCGGAGACAGATAAGTTAACAGGAACGTCAGAAATGTAATGCCAAACAGAACGGCGACCAGCTGTAATAATCGTTTAATGATGTACCTGCCCAATGAACAAAACGCCCTTCCCGATGTAATGCATACATATAACGCCATTTTCTGCACATTCCAAAAAGGCGTCCCTCTCCGTTGTACTGGATAAGGACGCCTTAAATAAACAGATTTTCAGAAAAAATCATGCTCTTTAAACACCTTCCTATCTCCCGTAGGGTACTGCTGTGTTTGTCAAACCTGGCAGGTCTCCTGGCTTCAGCGTCATTGCCATAACAGCTCCTTCCCGGTCTGTTCCAGACCAGTGGATATGCTGCTAGACTCCTCTGTTACAGTGGCGGGACCGCGCCGGCATCACACCGGACTTCCCTTTTAAGCTTCTGCCCCGGCGGGGCAGAGCACCAAGCTCCACATATTCAATTAAGTCGTAGTATCAATTCAAAATTATACAAAAAGGATTGCACTTCTGTATCAGTATAGCGGCATGCCGATTAATGTTCAAAACTTTTATTTCAAAATTAAAATCCTGGATACCGCTAATTACGAATTCACGACCCCCGTGAGCCCTTTGGGGATACACCTGTCACACGCTTGAACATTTTGGAAAATAAAAGCGGATCCGTGTAACCAACAGAATGTGCTACTTCACTGACAGAAAGAGCAGGGTTGCGAAGCAGCTCCGCCGCACGGTTCATACGATATTCCAGGAAAAAGGCCTGAAGTGATTTGCCGTATCGTTCTTTGAAGAGACCTGATAAATATGTTCGGTCCAGTCCGACAGCCTGAGCAATATCCAGAATAGAGGTGCGCTGGCTGTAGCGGTTCTCCATGAACTGCACAGCCTGACGGATATAAGTTTCTTTGGTCGAAAGTAGCCGGCGATCCTCAGCACTGGCAGGAGCGGAAGATATCAAAGTCGCGATCAGTCGATATAACAAGCTCTGATGAAGCACATCCCCTCCCGGAAGGGGGCTCGCTCCAGCCTGAACCATCTCGTCGTATAAATGCGCCATCGTTTCAGGATCACGTGCCTTGAATATCGGATGCTCTGCGCTTAGCTGCGCACGCTGCATAAACGCCTTGGCCTGCACTCCTTTGAAGCCAAACCATGAATAAGTCCAGGGCTCGTGCGCATCAGCCTCATAATGGATGACCGTTTCAGGCAATATGATAAATCCGTCCCCCTTAGTCAGACGATATTCCCGATCCCCCATATACACTGTGCCGAAGCCTTCATGAATGTAGTGCACGATATAGGAATCCCGAACACCCGGGCCCCAGTAATGAGCAGGATCACACGCTTCCCATCCGTAAAATAACAAAACCAGCTCCATCTGCGTCCAGCCCGCAGAAACCACGTTCATCTCTATTTTCCGGCTCATGCTTCTCCTCCTCTCGATGCTTCCCCTCGCTTACTTCACCTTAAATTATAACAGCTGTATAACGCAAATATGGAGTGAAAACGGAAACACAAATGGGATTATGCCATGTTTGAGAGGGCTTGAGCCATAGTGATACGGGCCTGTTCGGCCTATAGTTGGGGTACAACATTTTTTCAGGGAGGATGAGCTTGAGATGAACAAAATTACGTTTCTAGGTGCGGGCAGCACCGTTTTTGTAAAAAATGTATTGGGTGATGTCATGATGACGGAGGCTCTGCAGGATTTTGAACTCGCCCTGTTTGATATTGATGCCGAGCGTCTGGGTGACTCGGAGCGCTTGTTAGAAAGCCTGGCTCAATCCCTGGGCAGTCGCTGTTCCGTCAAAACATATCATGATCGCAAGGAAGCACTGCGCGGAGCCAAATATGTAATCAATGCCATTCAGGTCGGCGGATATGATCCGTGCACCATCACGGATTTTGAAATACCGAAGAAGTACGGCCTGCGTCAGACAATTGCCGATACCCTCGGCATTGGAGGCATTTTCCGCAACCTGCGTACCATCCCGGTAATGCTCGACTTTGCGCGCGATATGCAGGAGGTATGCCCGGATGCCTGGTTCCTGAATTATACCAACCCGATGGCTGTACTCACCAACGTCATGAATGTACATGGGGGCATCAAAACGGTAGGGTTGTGTCATAGCGTACAGGTCTGCGTACCCCACTTGTTCGATGCTCTCGGAATGGACCAGACAGGTGTCGTTGCTAAAATTGCGGGCATTAACCACATGGCATGGCTGCTGGAGGTGACACGGGATGGCGTCGATCTGTATCCTGAAATCAAACGCCTTGCGAGACAGAAGCAGCAGGAAACCCATGACGACATGGTGCGGTATGAGCTGATGCATCGCTTTGGTTACTATGTCACAGAATCCTCCGAGCATAACGCGGAGTATCATCCGTATTTTATCAAACGCAACTACCCGGAGCTGATCGAACGTTTCAACATTCCGCTGGATGAATATCCACGCCGCTGTGTAAACCAGATTGCAGAATGGAAGGAAATGCGGGAGAAGCTGTTTGCGAGTGAAAATATTCAGCATACGCGCAGCCGTGAATATGCCTCGCATATTATGGAAGCAATGGAGACGGATCGTCCGTACAAAATCGGCGGCAACGTCATGAACAATGGACTCATCACCAATCTGCCGCGTGAAGCATGTGTCGAGGTGCCTTGTCTGGTCGATGGTTCCGGTATCAGCCCAACGTACATCGGAGATTTGCCGCCTCAGCTGGCAGCGCTGAACCGCACCAACATTAACACACAACTGCTTACAATCGAAGCCGCGATGACGGGTAAAAAAGAACATATCTACCATGCCGCCATGCTTGACCCGCATACAGCTGCCGAGCTCTCCATGGATGACATCGTAGCCATGTGCGACGATTTGATTGAAGCACACGGTGACTGGCTGCCCAAATTCACTTCATAAAATCAGACGTCAATGAGCGCCGTTTCTGGACTACCCGGAAACGGCGCTTTTGCTTCCATAATCCTACACCTATGCAAATATGGCAAAGCGCGCACGCAGAAAATGATATAAGTTGGCACATAACAATCCAATGAACAAATACATTAATCCGCCAAACAGGCTATAGATCAACGCACCTACTAAGGCAGCAACAATTCCAAACACCAACTGATCCTTATATTTAGCTGGAGAGGTTGGTAAATCGGTAACCATAAAGAAGCCACAGAAAAGCAGTGCATTGATAAATGGGGTACGAAGCGCATCTCCTGCATCTCCGGTGTGTAGCAGCCCCATCATCAGCAGCAGGGTAAAATAGGTTCCCAGAAAAGCAAAAACCTGAGGAAACTTGTTTACACGCCCCGTAACCATATAACCGCCTGCCAAGAGAAGCCCAATCATCCATACCGGCAGATCGCCAAAGGCTCCCCACCAGCTTTCCCCTGTCCCAAAGATCAGAACCGGAAGCAGCAGACCGAGTGCTGCCGGGTTAAATATAGGCTTCTTGCGAGATACAAGCACGTATTTGGACACAATTGCCAGTATTACAGTAGCCGCGACAACCTTCCATGAGGTGGAGGTGCTGAGAATCAGAGCTACAATTAGACCTGTAATCAATGCTCCATCAGGCATCAATCTCTTCTTCCGGTTCACCAGACCAAACATCATATCTACAATGATAGCAGTACCTGCAGCAACCAGCCCATGGACGATGCCTTTCATATCCAGTGCCGCCAGAGAAGCTATGACAAGACAAACGGAAATGGATATACTTACATATCCTTTCGGTGATTTGATCCATTGCTTTATCGTCATTTAGTACACTCCTTCCCGAACAAGCTGTAGATCAGGTGTGATCAGAATGCCCTGCACATTCGCCTGTTCCATTAATTTCTTCCCTTCTTCCTTGCCCAGCAGCATAACAGCAGTTGAAAAGATATCCGCCATCATCGCATAGGGGGCAATGATGCTCGAACTGACCCACTCCTTGGGAGACTGTCCTGTTACTGGATGGAGCAGATGATGGATATCCGCTGCTACTATGCTCTTCCGCTCATAACCACCCGAGGTGCAGATCGCTGCATCAGATAGCTCCAGCGTACATATAACCTCATCTGCATGTGTGGGATGCTGTATACCGATCTCCCATGGCTTGTCTTGTTCATCCCTGCCTCCGGCATATAGATCTCCCCCCGCATTTACCATAAAGCCTGCGAACGACTGTAATTCATGCGCAGCAAGGTCAATCGCAAATCCCTTTGCCACTGCGCCCAGGTCAATCACCAAGGGTTTAAGCAATGTTATCGTCTGATGAACTTCATCCAACACAATGTCTCGATAGGTTGCAGATTCCACAGCAGGACTATTTATATACTGGTGAGTTAGATAGTGTTGATTGAATCCGTGCTGCTCCAGCCTTTTCCCCACGGTCGGGTCAAAGATACCCGATGTAAGCTCAGCCATGTGCAGTGCCAGCTTCAAAGGCTCAAACAAAGATGAACTGACCTGCACGGGTTCCCCAATCTGTCTGGTTGCTCTCATCAGTTCACTATCCAGGCTAAATCGACTGCAAGCCTGCTCAACTTGCCGGAAGGCATGAAAAGCGCAGTTTATCTGGTTCTGCATGTCCTGTTCAGATGCAAGTCGATTTCCTTTTTCATCCGTATTCTCTGCTACTGTACCTAATCCTGTTACTACCTGAATATCAACAATTGTATCCATAAACAGCTTCCGTCTCCGAATCATCATGAGTTTCGAGCCTGATCCAGTGCATCCTGTACAGCCGATGAGAATGCTTCGGTGCTATAAGTAGCTCCAGATACGTTATTCACTTGTGCGCTTTGCTTACGGATCACCTCGTCCGGCATGTCAACCACATCCTGTTCGGAATAGTGCATAGCAAACCGGCTGATCTCTACATCTGTAATTTTATCCTTCTGAATCGTAACCACGACTTGAATGGAGCCTCTTCGATTGCTGCCTGCTCCTTCATAGCTGCCATCACGATACATACTCGTATACTGAGCCTGCTTCCTTTGCTTGACCTTAGCTTGTGAAGCTGGTGTATTGCCATTATTCTCATTAGTACCCGTTGACACCGGATTTACCAGAGTGTTAATTTGAGTGTGCTGTGCTGGCGATTGAGCGATCGCCGACGTTTCTGTGATAGAGTAACCGGCTGTATATACAGCCGCTACAGCAGCTGAACATAACGCAATCCATTTCTTGTCCATCTTCGCCATCTATATTCCTCCAATACGAATGAATCCTGTAAGGCATTGTCGATAATCTGAGTATAGGAGCTTATTATTTAAATTTTCTTAAAATGCGGTCAGGCGAGCTGAAAGGTGGAAGTGAGATGAGAGTTCTAGTCGTAGAGGATGACCCATCGCTGCTGAAAGTGATATGCGATATTTTCGAACAGGAATCCTTCCTTGTCGATAGAGCAGAGACAGGAGATGAGGGATATTACATGGCTGAACAGGCCATATATGACCTGATGATTCTGGATGTTATGCTGCCGGGGATTGACGGTGTCGATATTGTACGTAAATTACGCTCACAGTCGAATCGTGTGCCGATCATTCTGGTGACGGCCCGGGATGCTGTAGAGGATCGGGTTGCCGGACTGGATGCAGGGGCCGATGATTATGTCGCCAAGCCTTTTGCTGTATCCGAATTACTAGCGCGAACGAGGGCGGTGCTTCGAAGACACGGTACAATTGATCAGGAAGGGGCGCTGGTCTGGAATTCGATCCGCCTGATGCCAGCAGTCAGGGATGCCAGTCACCGAGAACGCATGCTGCAGCTTACAGCAACGGAATATAAGTTGTTGGAATTCTTCATATGTAATAAAGATCAAATTTTGACGCGTGAGCAGATTTTCGACCGTGTATGGGGATTTGATTCCGGCTCAGCTACCAGCGCAGTAGACGTCTATATCCATCATTTACGCAAAAAGCTGACAGGCACCGGGGCCGATCAGGCACTTCGCACGGTTCGTGGCATTGGTTATTTATTCAAGGGTGAGCCTTATGTTTAATCAGACCCGTCGCAGGCTTGTAATGCTGAATATCGTTGTATTTCTGATTGTGCTCTCGGTCCTGAGCTCACTGCTTTATGTGCATATGCGCTTTCGATTGTTTCATGAAGTAGATGAGATTCTGCAACAGGCTCAAAAACGGATTCAATCCATGTACAGTGTAGAAGCGCTGCTCCAGCCTTCTCCGGGCGACCCCGAACAGGACGAGCAGACAACCTACCTGATCTGGAGCCCGAATCGGCAGCTGCTGGGCCAATCACCACCACAATCCTTCACACCCGGTGCTATCCGTTATTTTCAAAATGGGGCAGATTCCAAAACACCACAGACCCTGAGTTTTGAGGGTCACCGTTACCGGGTGCTTCAGGCAAAGCTTCCTCTCGCTGCAAACCCTGTAGCTGGCGGGGAGGTAACTATGACCATTGTGAGAAGCTTAGGGGATGTGAATCATACGCTCAACTCGCTGCTTCGTGACCTGATCATGGGCATTGTCGCAGGAGTTCTGATTTCCCTGCTGGCAGGGTTATTTTTGGCAGGTCGTGCCCTTGTTCCAATTCGCAGCTCTTGGGATAGACAGCAGCGTTTTGTAGCAGATGCCTCCCATGAACTGCGCACACCCACCGCCATCATTCGTGCAGAAACGGAACTGTTGCTTCAACACCCGGATTCATCCATTGAAGATCAGAGTCCTCACATCGCTGCCATTCTCCAGGAAAGCATGCGCATGAGCAAACTGCTGGACGATCTGTTAACCCTCGCACGCACAGATTCCAATCAGCTGCAGATTGAACAAGCTCAGGTCGAAGCCGATATCATTCTGGTGGAGCTGGCTGAACAATTCCAACTACTTGCTGCAACTCGGGATATTCAAATCACACTTGAGCCGGTAGAGCCGCTGCGTCTGTGGGGAGATCATGCCCGTATACGCCAGTTGTTCATCATCATTCTGGACAATGCACTCAAGTATACGCCTGAAGGTGGACATATCCGTATATCGGGACAAGTACTATCCGGCCAGGTTGATATCCGCATATCCGATACGGGGGCAGGCATTGCTAAGGCAGACTTGCCGCTTATATTTGAACGATTTTATCGCGGAGATAAGGCAAGGTCACGTCTGGAAGGAGGTACCGGACTCGGGTTATCCATTTCTCGCTGGATTGTGGACGCTCACGGCGGCAGCATCCGTATAAAGTCCGAGCTTGGCCAGGGTACAGAAGTTCAGATTCGTTTTCCCATTCATAAGTGAAGGAGAACATGAAAGAAATGAATACAGCCGAACGTTTGCCCGCAGGGGTGAGTTCGGCTTTTTTTTACTTGCATAGACGTATAGAGCGGTTAGATTTCATCCTGTAATAAAAAACGGTACCCTATCCCGGGCTCCGTCTGGATAAATGTAGGGCGGGTGGGGTCTTCCTTTAACTTTTTGCGCAAATGGCCTACATAAACCCGCAGATAGTGGCTGTCTGACTCATGATGATGCGCACCCCACACTTGCTGCAAAAGCTGACGCTGCGTAATAATTTTGCCTGCATTGGAGGCCAGCACCTTGAGCATTTCATACTCTGTCGGCGTTAATTTGATCTGTTCCCCATCCAGCTCAACTTGCCTAAGGGCCAGATCCATAACCAGTGATCCGAAGCGCAGTACGGGTTCATCTGTTGTTTTGGCGACATGGCGCAGTGCTACCCGAATCCGGGCAACCAGTTCACCCATGCCAAACGGCTTGGTTACATAATCATCTGCCCCTCCATCCAGTGCTGCAATTTTGTCCGCCTCCTGATCCTTGGCTGTAAGTACAATAATCGGCACCTGTGACCACTCTCGTATCCGGCGAAGCACGTCCATGCCCGATATGCCGGGCAAGCCCAGATCGAGAATAATCAGATCGGGATGAACGATGCTTGCCTGCACGATGCCCTCTTCTCCATCCACACATTCATAATGCTCATATTGGTGAGCCTGAAGGGTCACTTTTAGCAGTTTGCGAATCTGCGGCTCATCATCAATCACCAGAATGCGGGCTCCTGATGCATTGTTCATCTATTCTCCAGCCTCTCCTTGCACTGAACAGGTCAAAGGATACTCCTCCGCTCCTGCAGGCAAATCTATACGTATTCTTGTTCCTCCGTCCGGGTTAGTCCCCGCCTGGATCCTGCCTCCATGAACTTCTACAATACCTTTGCAGATGGCAAGGCCGAGCCCTGTTCCCGTAATATGCTGCGTAGATGGAGAGCGATAAAACTTATCAAAAATTTTATGCCGCTCCGCTTCCATAATTCCAATCCCCTGATCATCCACGATGAAGACTATCGAACCCTTGTTCATATCATCACTCACCTGTATGGTCACCTTGCTTCCCTCAGGCGAATACTTGATCGCATTGCTAACGACATTCACCAGCACCTGCTCCAGCAGCACTTCATCTCCGTAAAAAAAGACCGGCTCCTCTGGCAGCTGCACCGTAACTTCTCGCTGAGGACTGAATTCCCTGATCTTCGCGAGCACAATGCTGATCATATCACCTGCATCGCACCACTTACGGTTCAATTGCAGCATACCGCCCTCCAGACGCACCATCCCGAGCAGATTGGTCACCAGACGATTCATACGCAAAGCTCCATCGCGAATGTTGCTCGTCAATTCTTTTCGATCCTCAGCTGTAAAAAGATGATCATTCTCGATCAGCCCCGTGGCCGAGCCGATAATCGCGGTCAGCGGTGTGCGCAGTTCATGGGACACGGAATCCAGCAGTGCGGTTCGTATCCGTTCCGATTCAGCAGTCACCTGAGCCAGGCGAGCCTCCTCCGCCAGCTTCACCCGCGCGATAGCTCCAGCCGCAAGACTGCCGCAGGCTTCCAGCAGCTGGCGATGCTCCCGCTGCTTCTCCATCTCGCTTGCGGTCATATCTACCGCCAGCACGCCATGGATGTGATCCTCCGTCCGCAGCGGAATATACAGCCCGGAGGACTTCCCCAGCATAGGCGAACCTTGGCCTGCGATTTGCCCGCTTTTGTACACCCAACCCGCGATCGCCAGTTCCGCGGACTGGCTTCCCCAGATATGCTTTTCCGAATCATCTGCTTCAGACCCACTGCTCACCCACAGCTTCAATTCCCCTTGCGAATCAGGCAGATACATGACCGCCGTGCTGCCCAGCATCCGTGATATATGGCTTGTCATGTTATCCAGTAAGGCATCCAGATCGCTAATCGCTGTAATCTGACGGCTCAGATCGTACAACGCATTTGTCGTTGCTTCACGTGATTTAACCCGATCCAGCTGCTGCCGCAATCGGCCTGCAAGGCTCGCCGTCATGATGGCAACAGCCAGGTATACGACAAACGAAATCAGATACCGCAAATCCTCTACCGTAAAACTTAAATATGGCGGGACAAAAAAGAAATCAAACATAATAACACTCAAGGTAGCGGCATAGACAGCTGGTCCCATTCCCCAAAATACGGCACTCACCAGTACGGGGAACAGGTGTACCAGAGCAACATTTACCAGATCATCACTCATGCCTATGATATGAAGCAGCACAGTTAACAGAATGATGCCAAACGTAACCGATAGATAGGCAGGTACCCTTTTCCAGCGAAAATAAAACCGCATACGGCTCGAATCTCCGTCCTTTTCTGTGTGCTCAGACAAATTCATTCCCACCCGTTTCATCAGACAATTTCGATTCCATCTGCTTTCATAGATAATCCATCTTTAATTCATAGACAATTCGTCTTCCACTGCTCTTCATTATCTTCATTATTTATAGTCATCATCTGCCACAATCAATACATCCCGATGTCTCGACAGACGCACAAGCCGATTGACAACGGAGCCGGAGCCCCGATGACCATTCAGCCACCAGACTCGCTTCGCCTGCCCTACCACAAGCTGGGTTGCCTTCAATTCCGCAGCCTTGGCAGCAAGAATATCCGGAACTTCCCTCAACCTGGAGCTGTAGTGGATGTGAAAATAACCTCCAAGCCGAACCGTAAGCTGCTCCAAGCTGGATAGATGCTCCTGCAGCTCGCAGCTTATCGCTGTACCAATGTGCACATGATGGACATACCAGGCCGCCTTCAAACGATAAGCCATGCGAAAACCTCTGCGAATCAAGCGCTCGGCGTGACGGTCATTGCTGACACAGACAAACACGACCTCCTCCTGACGCCATGGACCCCTCAGTGTTCGTGGGGATTGCTGGGCTTCGAGCCGTTCATCCACGACATCTGCAAGCTCTCGCAGGGCAAGTTCTCGCAGCGCAATCAGATTGCCCGTTCTGAAGAAATTCGCAAGCGCCTGCGGAACCTTGTCAGCTGCATAGATTTTACCCTCTCGCATGCGCTGCCGCAAGGCCTCGGGGGCCACATCAATCAGCTGCACCTCGTCCGCCAATTGAATAATCCGGTCAGGAACAGTCTCACGCACCCGGACACCTGTAATATGCTCCACTGCATCATTCAAACTTTCAAGATGCTGTACATTCACGGTTGTAATAACAGATATGCCCGCATCCAGCAATTGCAGCACATCCTCATAACGCTTGTGCCAGGCACCACCAGGCACGTTCGTATGTGCCAGTTCATCCACCAGGACCACTTCAGGATGGCTTTGCAATATGGCCTCCGTATCCATCTCCTCCAGCTGCGTTCCTTGATACAAGCGCTTCACCCGCGGAACGATGGGAAGTGAGCCAATCTGCTTCACGGTGTCTGCCCTGCCATGCGTTTCAAGCATTCCGGTCTGTACGTCGATGCCTTTCCGCAGCAGATCGTTGCCCTCCCGCAGCATCATGTAGGTTTTGCCCACGCCCGGAGCAGCTCCGATATAGATTTTGAACGTACCTCGGCGAATCAATCCAATCTTTTCCTTCATCTCCTGCTCGCTAAGTCGGCGGTAAGTCCGCGGTTCTGCATCGCTGACTTTGGCCGGAAGCACTCGTTCACCTTCACATGCTATCCGATCTGCCACCAGCAGCAGGTCCACCCCCTGTAATTGGCGAAGCAGAGAGTTAATAATGGAGCCTTGCCATATCTCTTGCCAGCGTGTACGCCGGGAATGCCCCATCACGATTCGGGTAATCTGCTGTTCTATTGCATAATTCGCCAATGCAGCGGGAATGTAGCGGCGATGCAGAATTGGCAGCTCCTGCATCTGTCCTCCGATTTTCTCCACCAGCTTTATCATGCTGCGGCGAAAAACAGCCGCCTCCTTGCTTAGCGGCTGTTTCATCTGACGGAACACAACAGCATGCAGACTCCCGTTTAATCTGCGAGCAATCTGGTGCCCACGCTGGATGTAGATCGAACCGCTCCATTGATACTGCGCAGAGACAAGAATACGCTCCATAATGCCTGTCGTGACAGGGAGGCCCAGCTCCTCCCGATGCTCACGCAAAGACTCATTAACACCTTCCGCTACCAGCTTCAACGCGAGCTCACGCAAAATCCCTACGTTACCTTGGCGGAATAATTCCTTATGATCATGATCTTGCAGATGTCCTTCGGCCAGGCGAATGAGTAAGGCCTCTGGCGTAACATCAATCAGCTTTACTTCATCCGCGAGCTCCAGCGTATCTGCAGGCACCGTGTGCATAGCTCTTACCCCCGTCAGCTGTCTCGCCAGCTCCGTGTAACCCTCCAGCTCATATACATTCACTGTCGTCATGACACTGATGTTATGTCGCAGCAAAAAGCGGATATCCTCCAGCCGGGTCGCGTGTGCTGCCCCCACCCGGTTCCGATGGGCAAGCCCGTCAACCAGTACAACCTCGGGATTGCGCACCAGCAAAGCATCCAGATTCAGATCCTTCATCTCTGCTCCATCACTGCGTCTGATCCAGTGAATGCTGGGTACACGTTCAAGCTCGCCGAGCTGTTCTACCGTTTCCGGTCTTCTCATCGTGGACACAGCGCAAATTACGACATCTACGCCCTGCTCACGCAGATGGTTGCCGTCCCGAAGCATGTGATAGGTTTTGCCCGAACCACTGATTGGCCCGATGTAAATTTTAAGTGTACCCTCGTGCAGCTTCGAGATCATACGAAGCATCTCCTCAGGAGATTTGCGTTTGAAGCTGTCCTTCACACCTGTATCCTCCTTCCCGAAGCCACCTTACTTTTCTGCATTTATCAAAGCCAGATTCAGTTCGTTAACGTTCACGCGTGGTTCACCGAATATGCCTAGCTGGCGGCCCTGCGTATGTCGCTTCACAAGCTCGGCAAGTTGCTGCTCGCTCAAACCTGTCGCTTGGCTAATCCGTGGAATCTGCACTTTAGCAGCCTCAGGTGACAAGTCGGGGTCAAGTCCCGATCCAGAACCCGTCACCAGATCAGCCGGAATATGCTGCGTGGATGCAGGGTTCTGCTTGCGGAGAGCAGCCAGCTTTTCCTTCATCTCGGCAATATATTCCGGGGATGCAACAGCGCGATTAGACCCTGCCGATGCGGTTGCATCATAATTGGCGCTTGATGCCCGGGGCTGGAACAGCCCCGGCGATTTCACCTCCTGCGCGAGCAGAGAAGAACCGATAATTTTTCCATCCTGTGTGATCAGACTACCATTCGCCTGAGCTGGAAACAGCCACTGCGCAACTCCCGTCGTCAGGAGAGGGTAGGCAAGACCACAGAGTAACATCAGCACTACGGACAACCGCAAAGCGGGTATAAACATTTTCATACATATCACGTCCTGAATAGATTTAATGGATCAATTCCAATCAAGCAGTCCGGCAACTTTCACCCTGAATCACATCAAACCCGACAGCACCAGATCAATCAGCTTGATACCCACAAAAGGTACGATCACCCCACCTAAACCGTAAATGAACACGTTACGCCCTAGCAGCCGTTCGGCAGACATTGCCCGATATTTCACGCCCTTCATGGCAATCGGGATCAACAACGGAATAATAATGGCGTTGAAAATCAAGGCGGACAGGATTGCAGTCTGCGGGGATGCCAGTCTCATAATGTTCAGCGCCTGAAGCTGTGGCATGGCGAGAATGAACATGGCCGGAATGATGGCAAAATATTTGGCAATATCATTGGATATGGAAAAGGTCGTCAGCGCCCCGCGAGTAATGAGCAGCTGCTTGCCTATGGAGACGACCGATAGCAGCTTGGTCGGGTCAGAGTCCAGATCAATCATATTGGCCGCTTCCTTGGCCGCCATGGTTCCCGAGTTCATCGCCAGGCCAACATCGGCCTGCGCCAGAGCAGGAGCATCATTGGTGCCATCACCCGTCATGGCGACGAGCTTGCCCTCCTGCTGCTCTTTTTTGATCGCTGCAATCTTGTCCTCGGGCTTCGCCTCCGCGATAAAATCATCCACGCCCGCTTCAAGTGCAATCGTCGCTGCCGTAAGCGGGTTATCTCCTGTACACATTATGGTTTTGATGCCCATTGCACGCATCTCTGCAAATTTCTCCTTGAGTCCCGGCTTCACCGTGTCCTTCAAATAAATCACACCAAAGATACGATTATTGATCGCTACAGCCAGCGGTGTACCCCCGGCTTTGGCTATTCGTGCTGCCATCTCCTCCAGATCACCCGGTACACGGCCACCTTCAGAGACTACATACCGTTTGATTGCATCCACTGCGCCCTTGCGAATCCTCGTTCCATCAGTCAAATTCAGACCAGACATCCGTGTCTCGGCGGTAAACTCCACACTCTCCGCTCCCGCGTAATGACTCTCCGCCCAGCTGTGCCCCTGCTTGCCTGCCAGCTCTACAACGGAACGGCCTTCGGGAGTCTCGTCTCTAACAGAAGCTTGAAGCGCCGCCTGAGCCAGTTCGGCTGTCGTCACACCTTGCACCGGGGTAAATTCGAAAGCCATACGATTGCCGTACGTAATCGTGCCTGTTTTGTCCAGAATCAACGTGTCAATGTCACCAGCGGCTTCCACCGCTTTGCCTGACATGGCGAGTACGTTAAACTGTGTCACCCGATCCATGCCTGCAATACCGATGGCCGACAGCAAGCCGCCGATCGTCGTCGGAATCAGGCAAACGAGCAGGGCAATCAGGGTTGCCAGATCCAGATGAATGCCAAGATAATCGGCCATAGGAACCATCGTCACAATGACAATCAGGAAGATAAGCGTCAGCACAGCGAGCAGGGTTGTCAGCGCAATCTCGTTCGGTGTTTTCTGACGCTGTGCCCCTTCAACGAGGGAGATCATGCGATCCAGAAACGATTCACCCGGATCTGTCTGCACTCGCATAATAATGTAGTCCGAAGTGACCCGTGTACCCCCGGTCACGGAAGAGAAATCACCGCCCGCTTCCTTGATAACCGGTGCAGATTCACCTGTAATGGCCGATTCGTCGATAGAGGCCAGGCCTTCAACAATCTCCCCGTCCGTTGGAATGAGCTGACCTGCTTCCACGCGGACGAAATCCCCTTTTTTCAACTGGGTCGAAGCCACTTGTTTCAAAGTTCCGTCCTTCTGCACCAGATAGGCTAACGTCTCCGATTTGGTCTTGCGCAGTGTATCCGCCTGGGCTTTACCTCGCCCTTCTGCCAGTGCCTCGGCAAAGTTTGCAAATAGCAGCGTGAAGAGCAAAATGAAAAATACGGCTACGTTGTATCCCCGTCCTGCCTCAGACGCGGTGAATAGATTGGGATCAATACATAACAGCAGCGTGATGAACGTGCCGACCTCCACAATGAACATTACCGGATTTTTGATCATAACCATCGGATTGAGCTTTTTGAATGCATCTCGGATCGCCTGGAGCAGCATCTGTTTGTCCAAAGACAAAGACCTCTTCGATCCAGGATCACGTTGTAGATTATTTTGGGGTTGATGCTGCGGCTCAATATTTGTTTTGACCTTAGGCAACTCAGTGTCCGCATTCCATGTGCCATTATGCGTTATATTCTCTTCGGCATTAACCGTTCGCTGTATGTTTTGCTCCTTCTTACACTCCATTGCATTCATCGTGAATGCCACCTCCATACTGTACCTTCTTACTGAATCTTCCCAATGTATCTCTTACTGTATCTTCCAAATGCATCTTCTCACTGCATCTTTTTAAGGCATCTTTTTAACGTAAATTCAGTGAACCATCGCCAGATGCTCGGCAATCGGACCGAGAGCAAGTGCAGGAAAAAACGTCAATGCGCCCACCACAACAATCATCATGACCAGAATGCCGGCAAAGAGCGGGGTATGCGTCCTTAGTGTACCTGTAGTAACAGGCACAATCCGTTTTACGGCAAGTGAGCCTGCAATCGCTAGCATGGCGATCATCGAGACATATCTGCCCAGCAGCATGACGATACCGATCGCGATATTGTAAAAATCCGTATTGGCATTTAATCCGGCAAATGCCGATCCGTTATTGGCAGCCCCGGAGGCAAATGCGTACAGCACCTCGGCCAGCCCATGTGTTCCACCGTTGGAGATGGAAGCCACGGCCTCAGGCCGCATCAAGGCGAGCGCAGATGGTGCGAGAATAATTAACGGATGGATCAGCAAGGCGATACAGGCCAGCTTGATCTCTTTGCCTTCGATTTTTTTGCCCAGAAACTCCGGTGTCCGCCCCACCATCAGCCCGCAGATAAATACCGCAATGATCACATAGAGCAGGCCGTTTAACAGACCGACCCCCTTCCCGCCAAATACGTTGTTCAGCATCATCTGGGCAAGCGGAACCAGACCGCCAAGCGGAGTAAGCGACTCATGCATATTGTTGACCGAACCTGTCGTTGCCGCCGTGGTCACCGCCGTAAACAAAGCCGACTCGGGAATGCCAAACCGGACCTCTTTGCCCTCCATATTGCCCTGCAGTCCCGCAGCATCCAGCGCTGGCACACCTCGATACTCCGACACAAACACGGTTGTAAGCATGACGAGGAACAGGAAACCCATCGCCCCGAAAATGGCCCATCCCTGCTTCCGGTTGTTCACCATCAAGCCAAATGCATAGACGAGTGCTGTGGGAAGCAGCATCATACAAACGATATGCACCAGATTGCTCAGGGCCGTCGGATTCTCGAATGGATGCGCTGCGTTCGTGCCGAACCAGCCGCCACCATTGGTTCCGATATGTTTGATCGACTCCAGCGAAGCAACCAGACCGCGGGTAATCGTCTGCTGTGCACCCTCCAACGTCGTTGCATTCACCGCACCTGCCAGCGTCTGCGGCACTCCCTGGAACACAAGAAACAAGGCCACAACGAAGCTCAGCGGTAAAAAAATACGGGTAATCGACCGAACCAGGTCGACATAAAAGTTGCCTAGATCATCCCTGCATCCCACCAGCCCGCGAATAAAGGCAATCGCTACGGCGAAGCCCGTAGCCGCCGATGTGAACATTGGAAACGTCACGGCCAGCAGCTGCGATAGATACGAAAGGGCATTCTCGCCCGTATACGACTGCCAGTTCGTATTGGTCATAAACGATACCGCTGTATTAAACGCCTGCGCCGCAGGCATATTCTCGATTCCGTCCGGATTGAGCGGCAAAAACCTTTGCAGTCTCAGCACAAGAAACATCAGGATTAGCATGACCGCATTGGAGGTGAGCACAGCGGCTGCGTATTGTTTCCACCCCATGGATTCTTCTTCCCGCACACCCATCAGCCGATATAACAATCGCTCCGGCCCGCCAAACACACGATCAAGTCCTGTTCGCTGCCTGTCAAACACCTTCACCAGATAACTGCCTGCCGGCTTTACCAGCAGCAAAATGATCAGCAACGTTACTACAACTTGCACTACACCGATACCCATATCTGTATATCCTCCCTAATCAACCTCAACATTGCCCTGACCTTTATATCCCTATCTCCGCTCGTTTTTCGGTGCATTGTCCGAACAGCTGCCTCAAAATTTCTCAGGCTTCACCAGCACATACCCGAGATAGATGATCAATCCAAGCACAAGCATGCCGATAAAAATCATGATTCGAGCTCACCCTCCCTGCCCTCAGGCCTTCTCGCAAAATTTCACAAATCCCCAGAACACTACAAATAACAGGAGAATCAGTCCAACCATCGTTGCATCATTGACCATGCGCCCTTCATCCTCTCTACCGTTCAGATGGACAATATAAATTCAAGCCTGAGTCTGCCTTGCTACAGTCAAAATCGTATTACGAAACGCTGTAAAAAGGGGGTAAAGATATGCCGCCACTGCTGTAAAAAAAGCGTAAAAAAGACCCGTTCTTCTCAGCGGCAAGCTGAAAAAAACGGGTCTCTCGTAAATATGGAGAAATCTGAGCCAGATTGGCGCTTCCTTCATTTGTAGAACTTCAGGTGATACTATTCTAGGTCGGTATATTCTTCATATCCCGAATGGTAGCTGTTGAACGATTCGTCATGTAGCTGTTAAAAAACTCTGTTTTGATCCCGGTCAGATGATGAAAGAAGGACGTCTCCACCTTCCAGTCCTGCTCGATCATATGTCGAATATCGACAAGCCCTTTCTTGGCAAGAAGATCAATGATCGTCCGAATCCGCATCGGTGTCTGCAAGGGAATCGTCTGGTCAAACGGCTCTCTCTCCAAATACCCTCTTCGGTGCATCGCGGCATAAAAATTACGATGCGATTTGGCATCCATCAGTCCCAGGTTGGCGGCACGATAACCTAACACTTGCAACGATGTTTTCCACTTATTTTTTAATTCAAGATAATGATCAGGATTGGTTAATTGGGGGATAGCCTTTATATCCTGTGCAAACTCTTCTTCTGGCAACAAAAATGCACCGGCAAACAGATTGGCTTCATTTTCAATCTCTTTGTGCTCTTTCCGATCCAGACTCACAAACTCCTGACGATAGTGAAGCAACAGATGACCAAGCTCATGAGCGATATCAAAATTTCGGCGTACTGCCGATCGTTTGATGTTACCCAATATAATGAACGGGCGATCCTTTCTCGTCCACAGACTGTATGCATCAATCCCTTCACCAATCGCCTTCTCGAAGACGTAGACTCCGCTCTTTTCAATCCAGAACATCAGATTCTCGTTGGTCGCTGGCTCCAGATTTAATCGCTGCCGCGCGAGCTTTGCCACATATTGAATTTGGGTAGGGCGATCCTCGTGTGAATGATTCATATATTGGATCGCTTCTTCCCTGAGCTCAATGATCTTCAAGGTGGGAAGACTGATCTGAGAGGTAATATAGTTAACAAACGTATCCAGATACTCTACATGTTTGGCCTCCGTTTGTGTCTTGGAGATCACATTCATTACCTTGGACCGATACGCGATGTTCATCACATTGATGTTGGTCGCATTATTTTGCCTGGCGAGCATATCCTTCTCGTAAAAATATTTGCTTTTGACGCTGAAAATTCGTATCAATTCATTCACAATCGGCACTTTGGGGGAAGTGTACGCATTTTCATACTGCCAGACCGCCTGCTCAGTCACACCAAGCTTCTCGGAAAGCTCTTTCCTCGAATACCCATGCATGATGCGCAGATTGGTCAGATTTTCACCCATGAACACACGGTTCCCTCCTTACTAGACTACGGGGTGGGTTACCCCTGCCGTTCTTCTTCCAATATTTCAATATCATAAGCTGCCGGATCAAGCATGCCATCCGAATCAGGCGCGAGGACCTCGCGTTCACGATCATCAAGCTCGGCACCCGAGATAAGATCAGACATATCCTCTATCAAATAGGCTATATTATCATGCGGATTGGGCAAATAATGCTTTACCTTGGAGATTTGATATGCATCATCCATAGCATAAGTGAGAATATGAAACTCATTATACATAGATGATAGTTGTTTGATCTCTTCTTTTACACGAGTCACCTGATTTAATGGAATAGGCAAGGAAAGCTGCACCACCTCTTCGGACTGATGCAATTCATGATATGAAGAGTCCGTCGGAAATTTCAGATCTGCATTAATTTTCGACAGGTCATGTAAATACGTACGCAGTGCATCTTTACGATCCATGCCTGCAGGTAATTTGGCCCGGGAAAAGCATTTTTCATTAAAGTAGGCTGCATTTTTAATCAAAAACAGAACTTTGGAGTCCTTATGTGTAAATTGAAGGTAATCCCAGGTTAGACCTGCTTTGGACTTTTTATGCGTGAATGCCTGTCCATCATATTCCTTAAAATATTCTGCGATTTTACTCTCAATAAAATTCCCCTTTGTCCAGGCAAAGGCTGAACTAATCTCCATCCGCTCTCGTCGATCTATACGGTGCTCAATATATTCTCGGTACCCTTCGATAATAGCTTTAACAATAATCTCGCTATGCTTAGGCTTGAATTTATATTGTTCCATCTATATCACTCCGATTCAGAAGGTATAAAGGCTCCTTTTATTTTAAATGATATACAGCGTAGAAGATATGATTTTTTTCTTATATTTTTAAAGTGAATGACTCTGTGCCCATTGCATCAGTCGCTTTTTGGTGATCTTTCCATGTGACGTATGCTCTACAACCTGCCCCTGATCCAGCAGCAGCACCTGCGGGGATTCATGGCGAATCTCGGTCTCTTCAGCAATACGGCGTGACAGCGGACGGTTCTCAATGACTTTGACGATGCGATACTGCATGTTTTGTTTCGGGTCAGAAGCATTGGCGCCGACAAAAGCCATAAATTCCCGGTACCCACGCGCGCTGACAGGGCAGGTAGTGCTGTGTTTCAACAGAAGCACCGGATGCTCCCGGGAATCGAGAAGCACCTCTTCCCAATCCTGCGTTTTGTGCAGTTCCAACACATGCTCGCTTAACATGTCATGCGAATCAGCGCCTGTTCGCTTGCTAACCACTGAACCGATGACCACCCCCAGCGCAGCGCCAAATGCGATACCCAGCCCGATCTGCCCGGTGGCTGTACCGATACTGACCCCGATTGCCAAGCCGACCGCCAGCCACAGGGCTTGATGATTTACCTTTTTCTCCACCAAAACCACCCTTCCTCAAGTATGTATCAAGCATTTCAGTTGTGTAGATTTAATTAACGATGGCCTTCACGGACATGCATCTGACAGAGACTCCAACCCACATTTTGATCAAATTATAGCACAGCCCTCTGCACCCGAGCTTTCAGAATCTGCATCTTTCGGGGTTCTAATTGTGATACACTGGTGTTAATTTGGAAACGATGAACATAAGAGCAGCTGAAAGGCGGAAATTCGATATGACATACGCTTTTACCATTGAACCACCGGATTATTACGCACTGGATAACGAGCAAGAGTTAATAGCCAAATGTCAGGAGTGGGGCCTGATCTCGGCCAAAGCCACCAAACTCAAAACGTTCTATTATAAAGGAAACGGACAGAATCTGCCCTGCACCATTCTCGGCTTTGTAGATCACATGACGGCAGTCATCGAGCTGGATAACGGACAAAAGCATTGTATTCACCCTTCGTATCTGAAAGAAATGCAGGCCTCCGGCTACAGCACACGAGGACTAAGCGGAGCGGGGACAGAGCCAGGAACCGAACAGGATGCATCAGGCCAAAGTGCTGAAGCTATTGAACAAACCGCTGAGCCTGCCGATACCTCTGATCAAGCTGACGCACCGGCCCGTTCTTATGATATGGAAGAAGATGAAGATAGCGAGGAATCATCCTCCAGACTCAAGGGTGACCCTGATGGCCTGGTGGAGGAATACATCGGTCCTCAGAGCGGTACAGGTACAGATGCAGAAGCCAAACCTAAAACCAAAGCGGCACCGAAGGCCAAAGCCGTCAAAATTGATCTGCCCGATGGCAAAGTGAAGATGAGCGCAGTGGTCAAAGAATTTACGACGGTACCGAATCATTTCTCGGATAATGACGATGAGGTCATCATTTACGAATCCGTCACTATTACGGAGCCGGAAGTGATCGAGGTCGGTGACGCGTGGTCCAGCCATAGTGCAACGATGAAGAAGCAGGAGCTGGAGGTCGGTGACGTGCTCACGTTTGAAGCGAAAATCATCAAGAAAAAGCTGACCCGCAACCCGGTGCCTTATAAAATCAACAACCCGTCCAAGATTCAGAAGGAAGAATAGTTTCTATTTTTATGAAAAATTAACCCGAAAAACCTCCATGCTACTTGTAGCTGATGGAGGTTTTTTTAGCAATTACTTATGAATTGGCTGTATTCCCCAGCCTTTATTCAGCAACATGCCGATCCGTTTTCCCATACCAGAAATGATACAATCCCCGTTTAACGAGATACTCAGGCTTGTTCTGCTGCTGCACTGATTTGGAACAGCACGCCAAACTTGTCGGTTACATTACCGTAAGCCGGGCTCCAGAACGTCTCCTGAATCGGCATATTCACTTTACCGCCCACTTCAAGTTTACGGAAAATGTTCTTCGCTTCCTCAGCCGTGTCCGTATTGACTGTAATCGTGATATTATCTCCAACGGTGTGCGGCATACCGGGCAGTGTGTCCGACAACATCAGCACCGAGCTTCCAATTTGCAAAGAAGCATGCATAATCCAGTCTTTGGCTTCCGGCGGAATCGGATGATCCGGACTGGATGGACCTTCTCCGAAAGTCTGCATTGCAAGCACTTCCGCACCAAATGCCTCTTTATAGAACTCGACAGCTTCACGCCCATTCCCGTTGGTTACAAGGTACACATTCAAGCTAATTGCCATGGATTGTTCATCTCCTTGAATTCATTTAATCATATGGTACAGGCTCGTTGCGACAAGAGTATATAGGAATGCATCGTCCGCTGACAAGCACAAATTTCCCACTATATTCGCACGCCTTGACAGAGCTATATTTCTCCAAATATGCTAAAGATATTCCCTGCTCTCACCATATCTTCTCTATTCAAAAAAAAGCCACTCTTCCGAGCATTATCGGTCAAGTGGCTGTAAATGTTTTATTCTGTTAGTACCCTGCTGAACAGGGAGGCACCGCCTTGTATTCTATGATTGATCAGGCCTTCACAATACGATCGATCTCACTTTTTAACAAAAGGTATCGATGCACACTTCTCATAATAGGTACCTTGGTGAGTTTATTTTTATCAACATACAGCTTCATCTGGTCTTTACTCAGCCCCAGCAGGTTGCCCGCTTCAGTCACTGTCAGCACCACTTCGGGATTCGTTGCGTTAAAGGTCTTCTTTACCTTCTGGTTCCAGTCCTCAAATACCTGCATAGATCTGTACCTCTCCTATCCATAGCCAGTTATGTTCAGGCTGAATACACTCAGTATACCATACTTGTGATCATTGGAACTTATGCCTCACCCGTGACTCTCAGGTGTTTATTGGAAAAGGCTTTGCTCCACATGTCAAAAAGAGCCGCGATCTCGCGGCCCGGAAGGGATAACATGTCATTTGATATTTGCACAGCATACTCTGGCAACCCATTTTAGGCTTCGTCCCAGAAGCGGCGCAGATTGTCCATGGCGATTTTGGAAGCGGCTTTGCATTCCTCCATGCCTTCGAACTCCACCGTGATATTGCCATCATAGCCGGAGTCTTTGATCAGCTTGACGATTTTGCGAATAGGAATATCCCCTTGACCTACAATTGCACCACGCAGGAAGTTGCCATAGGTTGTCGTGAACCACTCCCCTTCCCCTGGATGCTCGTCATATGGACGGAAGTAGAAGTCTTTGAAATGGATAAGCGAAGCATACGGCAGATTGTTCATCACTCCGATGATCGGGTTCTCATCCACACACATAAAATTGCCGATATCCAGCGTCGTTTTGAAGTTTGGTCGATCGACAGCATGCAGCACCCGCTGTACCCGATCACTGGCCTGTACGCTGAAGCCGTGATTCTCAATCGTAGTAGTCATTCCATACTGAGCTGCGTAATCCGCAATGATCTGGCTTCCTCTGACCATCAGCGGCAGATGCTGCTCGAACCAGGCAATCGTTGTACTCTCCTTCGGCAGCCTGAAGGCAGTAACGTCATGGCGCAGATGCCGAACACCCATAAGGTGTGCCACATCCACATGTCTCTTGACCCGGGCCACCTCTTCTTCAAAAGCCTCTTCTGTCTCCTGCACAAAATTAGCCGGCATGGAATAGTTCGACAGCTCGATGCCCGCAGCTGCGGCTCGCTCCCGAATGGCATGGGCAAGCTCATGATTGTCCTCCACGGTATATCCGTAAGGCACCATCTCCATATGCTCGCCGCCGTTTGCTGCAATCCAGTCAATGACATCCAGCACCGTCATGGCTCCCGAATTCAGATCATTCAACAAACTGTACGTGCTCAGGCCAATCTTCATCTGCTCCACTCCCTATCGTCGATATCGCTCAATGAATTGCACGGCTTTACGAATGTCCACTTCCGGCTGGTGACCTACCTCACGCTCAATAGTCAAATACCCCTTATACCCAATCTCCTGCAGTGCGGCAAAATACGCATCAAAATCAACTGCCCCTTCACCCAGCGGCACTTCCCGGAAAAAGGTACCCGAAGCGACCATTTCAGCAATTTTTTCATGATCCATAGGCGCATACCCCACCGCACCGTATACATCGCGCGGATCAACCTCTTTCAGACGCAAACCGTCCTTCACATGGGTGTGCACGATGTAATCCTTGAGCAGCTTCACACCCTGCACCGGATCATCCCCGGTGACCATCACCATATTGGCCGGGTCAAAATTGACGGACACTCCGTTTGTGGAGAGTGTGTCCAGAAAGCCTTTCAGATCAGCAGCCGTTTCCGGTCCAGTCTCAATGGCAAAGTAGGCGCCTGCGCTTTTCGCATATTGCCCCAGCTCCTCACAAGCGGCGTGCAGGGTGGCATATACCTCTGAGGAGGCATCATGCGGGACAATCCCGATATGCGTAGTTACAATATTTGTGCCCAGCTCAAGAGCCAGATCGACAATTCGCTTCGATTTTTCCACTTTCCATGCATTATCCGCCTGAACCTGAAAGCCGTGACCGCCCAGATCGCCAACCAGCGCTGAAATCTCGAGCCCCAGACCATCAATGTAGCTTCGAAGCTCTTTACGTGCCGCAGCAGACAGATTTTCGGGGTCCATCTCCCCCTTCACCGCATAGATCTGCACACCTTCTGCACCTGCGTCCTTGGCTTTGATCAGCCCTTCCCTGACCCCTACGCCAAAGCTATCCACGATGACACCGATCTTGTTCGTTAATTTCATGTCGTACCTCCCGCGAATGATTGGATGGATAATCCTGTTTTTTAAACACGCTCAGCCCATTGTACGTTCGATACCTATTATATACATCAGCTCAATGGAACAAGCTTCACCGATTTGATCTCAAAGGGCCTGAAGGTCAGTTCAAAAGCTCCGTCTTCACAGGCAAGCGACTCTAACTCATCCTCCAGCAGATTGATGATGGACGCACGGACATGCTGTTCACTCCACTTCACCTGCACCTTCTCCCGCCCTCCACTTGATTCATAGAATCGGAGCACTGCGCCTGTTCCGTCTTCCGATACCTTGATTGTATCCAGAATGACATGTTCACTCTGGAATTGAAGCCAGCTGTGTCTGGAAGGCTGGGTGCCCCTATGCGGAGTCGCCGCAACAACCTGCACAGGATGATTCAGCTCCATGGCGCGCTGCACAACACTCGCCTGACGCCAGTCTCCCGCATGCGGCAGTACAGCGTACGTGAACTCATGCTGCCCTTGATCGGCGTGCACATCCGGCCATTTGGGCGCTCGCAGGAGGGACAGGCGGATCATCCGATCCTTGATGTCATAACCATACTTGCAGTCGTTCAGCAGACTGATGCCGCTGTTACCCTCCGAAAGATCAGCCCAGCGATGCCCGCAGACCTCAAACTGTGCCCGTTCCCAGCTTGTATTGTTATGGGTCGCACGTTCCAAGGCACCAAACGGAATCTCATACGTTGCTTTGGCTGCCACCAAATCTGCCGGGAATGCTACCTTGAGCAGCTTGTGGCTCTCGTTCCAGTCTACACTTGTCTTGAAATCTACCCGGCGCTGGTGATGATACAGAATCACATCCTGGCTAATCTGCGAATCGTTCAGCTGCCAGCGAAAACGCAGTACATCCTGCACAGCGCTGCGCTGTACAACCTCTCTGGATACGAGCTGAACAGTCCCCGCCCGCTGCGATTCAAATCGCGGATCAATGTCCCACGCATCCCAGTATGTCGGTCGGTCATGGAAAAGCTGCCATTCATTCGCTTTGTCTCCCGGCTTCAGCCATTCACGTTCTACCGTTTTGTCATACCATCTCGTGATCTCGCCCAAGTCGTTGAACTCCAGCGTGTAAAATGCAGTTTCCCATCGAGCAGGAATTGGCTCCAATCCGGATTGCTCCGCGATCGAAATAACGTCCTCCGACTCTCGAAGCCATATCGTGCTGTACCCGAAAGCCGGAATGGAAGGAACAAGAATATGCAGACTTGCCCCGCCTTCATAATGCTCGGCCTCACTAACCAAACGATTGCCAGGGCAATCATACGCTATCATTCCGGCCAGCTCCGCTCCCCCGGAGATGCAGATCACTTCACTGCGCTCCCAGCCAAGGCTGTTGAAGATCACGTACGGTGTGCCAGGTACTTCATCTGTTGTAACGGTGTTGGTGAGTGCGCCAAGTGTATGCTGTAGGACGTCATTGCCCATGGAAAACACCTTCGTATATTCCTCGGCAGAGGTAACGTATACTTCAGGGATGGACGTGCCCGGGATGATGTCATGGAACTGATTCAGCATCATCAGCTTCCAGCCTTCATCCAGTACTCCCTTGTTATGCGTGACCCTGTTGTCATCTGCCCCGAACTGGCTCCAGATCTCTGCTTCGCGATAGAGCACCTCGGCCTTGCGATTACTTCGTTTGTTCCTCGCATGGGTTGTATAGGTTCCGCGGTGCAGCTCCAGATACAGATCACCATGCCACTTCGGCAGTGTCGGTTCACCTGCCTCAATGCCTTCAAAAAATGCCCCGGCCGTGCTGAATCTGCTGACAGGCTGCCCCACCATCAGGTGAGCACGCTCGGCAAACTCCACCATCTCATGCGTCACACCGCCGCCGCCATCGCCATGACCATAGAGCAGCATCTGCTCCGGATGTACGTCCTTTTGTTTGAAGGACTGCCAGTGCTCATCAACATCCTTGGGACGTGTATGCTCGTTCACACCATGGTTGAGGTAAGCCAGCACGGATGTACCGTCAATCCCTACCCAGTCGAACAGATCATACGGGAACACATTCGTATCATTCCAGTTTAATTTGGTGGTCATAAAATAAGGAATGTCCGCAAGCCGCAAAATCTGCGGCAGTGAAGCGCAATACCCAAACGTATCGGGCAGCCACTCGATATTTGAACGCTTGCCAAACTCTGACTGATAAAACTGCTGCCCATACAAAATCTGGCGCACAAGCGATTCCCCGCTTGGAATGTTCAAGTCCGGCTCCACCCACATGCCGCCAACAAGCTCCCAACGCCCTTCGGCAATCCGAGCCTTCACCCGTTCATACAGCTCTGGATAATGCTCCTTCACAAAAGCATATAACTGGGGCTGGCTCTGGGAATACACAAAATCCGGGTACGTGTCCATCAGTGTGCACATCGTAGAGAACGTTCGGCTCGACTTGCGCACCGTCTCCCGTACAGGCCAGAGCCAGGCCACATCAATGTGAGACTGTCCAACCAGATGCATAAAGCCGCTTCGGTACTGCTCCGGGTCTGCCTGCTGTACGTGCTGAGCGAGTCTCTGCTCCAGTTCCTGCAGCCACATTCCATCCTGCCAACGACACGGCTCATGATTCATCTCATCCATCACCTGATGCATTGCCCGGATCAGTGCTGTGCGCTTGGCATCTTTCTCCGGCAGGACCTGCAACGATTCGGAGAGCACCATTATGCTGTACATCAGGCTCTGGAGCGGTTGATTCACATGCACCAGTGCAGCTCGTATCCCCTGAATGGGAGGCTGAATCACTGCCTGCCGATTGAGCGGATCATGCGGTTCAGGGATCGGGTCATACAGTTCGATCTCCAGCTTCGGTTCAGCGCCCACACGCTCTATTGGCAGAGGCACAAAGGAATGATTGCGATCCAGTCCGTGATAAGGAACCCCATTCACCTTGAGCAAACCTTCCCCGCCCGCTTCAAAAAGAAATCCGACAGCCTGGCCCTGCCACGTCTCGGGAATCTGCACGGTTTTGCTCAGAAAATAGGTTGTTCCGTGCGTGCTGTTTAACGGATTTAAAGGCTGCGTTACTGTTGCCTCCACCACGTACTCATATTCTCCCGGCAGCATATATCGGGCTCGCTGCATCTGCCACTCTGGAAGTTCTACCACATCCAGCCACTGCCGATGCTTGATATCTTCAATGAATCGTTGAATTCGAATCATACGGTCACCTCCACTTGCTGTACCTGCAGACTGCATGCCGTCCAGTCCACCGAGCTGCGTCCGACCATCAGCTTGAATTCACCCGGTTCTACGATGGACTGGAGACGGGAGTCGATCAGGGCTAGATGTTCCTTATGCACAGGGAACGTCACTGTACGAGTCTCCCCTGGCTCCAGATGGATTTTGCGAAAACCTTTCAATGATATCTCTGCCCGGGTGACAGAAGCCGACACATCGGTGATGTACAGCTGCACAACCTCTTTGCCTGCCACTTCTCCAATGTTCGTAACCTCCACTTGCACCTCGGCCTGCTCATCTGGCCCGATGACCTCCGGGGTAACTCTCACGTTGTCATACTTGAATTGCGTATAGCTCAGCCCATGTCCAAACGCGTACTGCGGCGCAAGGTCCATCTCCAGATACCTTTTGCCGCGCGTCCGCTTGGCATGATAGTACACGGGAAGCTGTCCCTCATGCTTGGGAATGGAAACCGTCAGACGACCGGATGGATTCACATCCCCGAACAGGATATCCGCAACGGCATTTCCACCCTCCTGCCCCGGGTACCACGCTTCCACAATCGCTGGGATATGCTCGTCAATCCAAGGCTCGGCAATCGGGCGTCCATTAATATAGACCACAACAACCGGTTTCCCCAGTTTATATACTTCCTGCACCAGTTCCAGCTGCACCCCCATCAGATTCAATGACGAGCGGTCAATGCCTTCCCCGCATTCCATGTCATTCCACGGATCATCTGTCACCACAGACGCACCCGTGCGCAGATCAATCGTACCTTCGCCAAAATCACGCGCACTTGATCCGCCCATGACCATGACGATCACATCTGCCTGCTCGGCAAAAGCAAGCGCCTGCGGGAATCCTTCTCTTGAATCTCCCTTGATGCGGCATCCGGGTGCGTACAGCACCTGATCCGAACTGGCTCCAAGCTTGCGTTTAATACCATCCAGCACCGTGACAATCTGCTCCCTTGGCTGTGGTGACGTATAGTCTCCAAGCTGGTTATACATATGATTGGCGTTCGGCCCGATGACAGCCAGTTTAATGCCTTGTGCAGCAAGCGGGAGCACATTGCCTTCATTTTTCAGCAGTACGATGCCCTCTTGTGCCACTTCTCTCGCAAGCTGCACATGCTCCTCACAGCCAATCACACGTTCAGCAAAATCAGGATCAACATATGGCTGCTCGAACAAGCCCAGCCTGAATTTCTTCTCCAGCACCCGCTGTACAGCCAGGTCCAGCTCCTTCTCCTCCAATAAACCCTGCTCCAGTGCCTGTGCCAGATGTTTGCGGTACATGAAACCCGACATTTCCATATCTACACCTGCCCGAAGAGACTGTGCTACAGCCTGTTCGCCGTTCTCAGCCGTGTTATGTCCGTTCACCAGCATCTGAATGGCTCCAAAATCCGTAATTACAAATCCGTCAAAGCCCCACTCCTCCCGCAAAAGGTCATGAAGCAGATACGTACTGGACGTACAGGGTACGCCATCAATCTCGTTATAAGCGGTCATGACCGAGCAGGCTCCGGCTTCCACTGCTTGTTTGAACGGCAGCAGATCGATCTCATGCAGCTCACGCATGCCCATGTGCACAGGTGCTGCGTTGCGTCCTCCCTCCGAGCTGCCGTATGCTGCAAAATGTTTAAGTGTCGCCACTACGGTATGGTTGGAATCCAGGCGTTCCCCCTGCAATCCGTAGATCGCTTCCACGGCAAACTGCCCGATCAGATACGGGTCCTCGGCAAAACATTCCTCCGTCCGTCCCCATCTCGGGTCACGCACGACATCCAGCACTGGAGAATACGTGGCTGCGCCGCCCTGACTCCGGGTCTCCACAGCAATCGCCTCACACATACTGTGATACAGCTCGGTATTCCACGTACTGCCTACTGTCAGCGGTACAGGAAAAACCGTTGAACCAATCGCCATATGCCCGTGGGAGCACTCTTCTCCGAACAGAATCGGAATCCCCAAACGGGAATGCTCTATTGCATAGCGCTGAATCACATTTGTTGCTACCGCCCCTTGGCGCGGTGTCAGGCCCGTCTCCAGGGTGACCTCTGTCCAGGGATCAGCTCTGAGCACACCGTATAGCGAGCCAACACCACCCTGCGCCAGTTCCGCTTTGAACTCTTCCGTTATCTGTACGGTGCCATCTGTCTCTTTCTTGTACATCCTCCAGCCCATAGGCTGAATCAGCTGCCCGATCTTCTCTGCGGTAGTCATTCGTTCAAGCAGGTCCTGAACCCGCTGCTGAATGGGGAGCGAAGCGTCTTTGTAGCCCATTTGCGTTTGCATGTGCACATTCTCCTCCTGTGTTTGAGTTGGTCTGGCACGGCTATCACCAGCATCACCTGACTAGCAACTCCCGAGTCTATCACCTGCGCTGCCAGCACCCCTTCACACTTACTATACTTTCAACCTCACCGCCTTCACATCGCCTTGCGATAGTCACTCGGAGCCATGCCCACGACATTTTTAAAAGCCCGGTTGAAGGAATTATAGTTCGTGTACCCCACTTCTTCGCTGATCTCCTGAATAGCTTTGTCCGTCTCCTGCATGAGCTGCTTCGCCTTTTCGATGCGGTGACTGATGAGCAGATCCACAAACTTCTCTCCAAGCTCATCTTTGAAAAGCTTGCTCAGATACTTCGGATTGATATCGAACAGATCACTCAGGTAATTCAGAGACAGGTCAGGATTGGTATAGTGCTCCTCGATATATTTGCGAATCTCCAAAATATGTGATCGATGCTTGCGAGAGCATTGCAGTGACTGCATCTGACGGGCCAGTTCCCGGAAACCCTCCAGACACAGCTCTCGCAGATCGTCCAGCGTCTCCCAGCCTTCCAGCCTTGGCAGCAACGGTGTAAATATCGCAGCCCACGTCTCCTTATATTCCTGCGGCAGCTCGGCAAATTCCCGATTATAATGCTGGAACAACAACTGCACCGTGTTCATAATCTCCTGCCGCGACAGGACAGACTGGCGAATCTGCTTGAACAGCCGCTCGAAATGCTGCTCCCAGACCTCATCCGACAGCCGCATCGCCTGCACCAGCAGGGAGATTGTTTTTAGAAACTCATACACATCATTGGTGGAATTCGGTACGTCACTGCATGGAATAATACGATTGGTGCCAAGCACAGCCTTGTATTCCAGCGCGTGTACAGCCTCTTTGAGGGAAGCTCTCAGCCCGCGAAGATCAACCGCAACCCGGCCTACCCCGATCGTGACGGTAAAATTCAGATATTGCCCGATCCGGTCCAGATAATCGGTGAGCAGACGTGCTTCCATCTCTTCCGAATGCTCTGTCTCCGGCAGCCAGAGAATCGCATAAAGCCACTGTTCGGAGACCCACTCGGCCCACACGTCTGTTCCTTCATGCCGCGCACTTTCCTGAAGAATGCTGGACAGCACAAATTTCAGAAGAGCCTGGTCCTGCTGGTGGTACTCGGCTTCAAATACGTCATACCGATCCATCTCCACCACCAGCACAGCCCAGCGATGCTCCAGTTCCGGCAGCTTGAACCTGCTCATATTGGCAGACAGCTCATGACCCGAGTAATCGCGTGTACCTTCGAGCAGCTCCTGAAAGAAGACCTTTTTCTGCAAAATCAGGTTCTCCTCATGCTCCTCCTGGTACTGCCGTGTCTGATCAATCATGCGCTCCAATGTCGTATGAATAAAACGGAACTCATTCTCCTTGCCATAATTCAGCGCAGACGGCTTCTGTGAAGATACGGTCTGGATCAACGTCACGATCTGCTGAATGGGCTTGTAGTTTCTGCGAGTCACATAGACGACCCATGCCACCCCGACCAGCACAACACCAGCAGCAAAGATAAACCAGATATTATAAAATTGCAGGGCAAACTTGACGATCTTTCCGTTGTTCAGCCCGGTCTGCACCTTCCAGCCGCTGTAGCTGGACGTAAATTCAGAGAATACTTCTCCCGAAGCCGCTGCGGTTTTGGAGGCAAGGGTAGGGCCAGACATGATGTGATCTTCAGGCATTCCGTTGTTCCACAGGCTGCCTCCTGCCCGGTTGTAAATGTTTACAAACGTAAACTCCGGGTCATACATCTGCATAATGGATTTGCGCAGTGTGTTCAGCTCCACATTTGCCACAACCAGCCCCCGTCCGTTGGCGGCATTGCGTACAATCGTAATCACCTGCTCCGCTGTCTGGGATGGGAACGCCTTGAATGACCGCGCACCGACCCACTTCTGCTCATCCCTGGAGCGGCTATCTTCAATAAATGTAGCATCCGGGAAATCATGAATTGGCATAGCCTTACCGTTGCTAAAAACCGTATTATCGCTGTATCTGACCAAATACACCGAGTCAATCAGCGGATATTCTATCTTCAACTCATCGATGACCTTGACTGCCTGAATGCCGGCATATACATCCTCGCTGCCAGATACCGAGAAATAATTTTTCAGATTGGAATTGGTCAAAATCTCGCGCAGCACCTTGAAATCAATCGAGCGCAAGGAGTTGTCCAGATACTGTGTGACCTGTGAGGCCAGAAATTCATTCGCCTTGAGTGCTTCCCTGCGGTTCTGCTCATTAAAAATTTGGAAAAAAATAAAAAACAGAATCGTCGTCACAATAAAAAATATAGGCAAATACGATAACAGCAAACGTCTAAACCAATTGTTGCTCATCTCCCGCGTCCCCCCACCAATTCCATTTCATGCTGCATGACGACAACCACTTGCCTTGTTCACTGAATTTTCGTAAATATGCTGTACATTATATCGAATGACGTGGGGTTGTCATAGGAGAGGACTGCCCCGGTCACAGGTGACAGACGGGACAGTCCATATATATAAATTGAACTATTCAATTACACGATAACGGAGTGGACTGTGTAATATTTTTGGTTCAACTTATATAGATTACTTTTTCTCAATTGCACGCTGATAAATATCCAGATAATTGCTCAGGCCAAGACCATCGAATCCTTTGACATAGGAATCCCAGTCCTTCTCAATGCTCTTGCTGCCAATGATGAATTGCGCCATATTGGTCTGCACGTAATCTTTGATCGCTGTCGTCAGCTGAGCTGCTGACTCCGTATCCTCTGGACGGATAAATACGTTCGCTGGGTAGACCTCTTTCGGCGCATATGGTGCGTATACATTCGTCGCTTGGGCGAGGCGTGTACCGTATCCTTCCGCTGACAGCGGGTCCTGCCCCTCTGCAAACAGATTGCGGAACGTGTTGGACAAGTCATGCGCACCAATCTGTGACCAGCTCTCGTTCACCACTACGTTTGGATCACGTTCAGGCAGATTATAGTAGCTGTACTTGGCAGGCTCGCCATTGATGTTTTTCTCATCCGGATCAGCTTTCTTCCAGCCCTTTCCTTCTGTCGGCCCGTACTCTGCGTACAACGCTCCCTCTTCACTGAACATATAATCCACGATTTTGATCGCAGCGATCTGCTGCGCTTCGGTTGCTTTGTTGGTGATCGCAAATTCGAACTCGCCTACACTCTGTGTTGCCCCTGTGGTCTGCACACCATCCGGCCCTTTCAGCGGCGGCACGATATCCCAGTGCTGGTGGCGGGTAATATTTTTGTCATACGTATTCACCAGATAGCTGACGAGTGCAGTTGTAATGGAGCCAACCACCTCATCACCTTCCTTATTCCCCAGCTGACCTACAGCCTGGTCATTCTGCGTGAAGGATGCCGGATCAATCAGGCCTTCGGCATACAGCTTGTGCATGTACTCCAGCCCTTTCTTCCATCCTTCCTGATTGGCCGCAAAGCTCACCTTGCCATCGTTCACAATCAGGTATTTGTCGTTATCATTGTATATAAAGCTGTTCATCAAGTACGCATCAATATTGCCGTTCCATACATATTTGTTCGGAGCACCTGTGAGCGGAATCTCGTCGGCTTTACCGTTGCCGTTCGGGTCCTGTGTTTTGAACGCCTTCAGAACGGTGTACAGTTCGTCGGTCGTTGTAGGCATTTTCAGACCCACCTTATCCAGCCAATCGGTGTTGATCCAATATTTCTGGGCATACGTACAGTGGTAGCACTCGTTAAAAATAGGCAGGGCGTAGATGTTGCCATCCGGTGCCGTAATGGCATCCTTGAAGTACGGCTTCTCCTCCATCACTTTGGTCAGATTCGGGCCATACTGCTTGATCAAGTCCTGAAGCGGCAGGAACACACCTTGTTTACCATAGGTTTGCAGGTCTGAGGTCGTGAACTTACCGTGGAGAAAAACTTCAGGATAATCGCCACTGGCAAGCAGCAGCTGTCTGCGGTCCTGCAGCGCATCGGTCGGAGCCAGATCCCATTTCAGCTTGACGTCGAATTTCTTCTCGATAAACTTGGTAAATTCATTCTCTTCCATCGACGCTTTGCCCTGCGGAGCAAAAAAGGTCATCGTAACCGGGCCGCCGCTCTCGCCGCTCCCCTCGCTTCCCCCCTCTGCCTTCTCGGACGAATTGCATGCCGACAACAAAGCCATTGAAGCAAAGATCAGAAACAACATCGAAATCCAGGATTTTCTCAATCTGACTCCTCCTTTTTGTTCATAACGGCAAACCTTGGGTCATGCTACACGGGTATACAGGTTTCTGAAAACCAATCCCGGAAGCCGGCGCGTGCCCCCACCTCCCTTCAAAGGCCGACTCCCGCTGGAGTTATAGCAGAACACGTATATGATCGTGATACAAATAAAGATGATCCTCTATCCTCTGGCAGATTAACCTTTGAGGGAACCCACCATGACCCCTTTGACAAAATGCTTTTGTACAAATGGATACATGATCAGGATCGGAATACTTGCGACAACAATGAGTGCATATTTCAATACCTGCTCGAACCCTTGATCTCGCAGCTGCTGGCTTGTATTGGCAAGCATCGCCGGGTCAGCCGCGTTCAAAATGAGCAGATTACGCAGCACATACTGCAGCGGGAACAGCTTCTCGGAACGCAGATAGATGAGCGCATCGAAATACGCATTCCAGTGACCGACCGCATACATCAGGGTCATGACCGCCAGAATCGGCTTGGATAGCGGCAGCACAACACTGATTAGATATCGGATATCCCGGCAACCATCCATTTCTGCTGCTTCCCCAAGCTCTTCCGGGATGGAGGATTGGAAAAACGTACGGGCAACGATAACCTGAAACACCGCAAGCGCTCCGGGCAGCCACATCGCCCAGCGGGTATCCAGCAGATGAAGATCCTTCATCAGCAGGTAGGTCGGAATCAGACCCCCGTCAAAAAACATCGTGATCATCATAAAGATGATGATTGCTCCCCGTCCGTAGAACGATTTGCGGGAAAGCGGGTAGGCCAGCATGACGGTCAGCGCTACGTTAATAAAGGTACCGACCACGGTGTAGAGGATCGTGTTGTAGAAGCCTAGCATGAGCTGCTGGCTTTTGAAGATGGAGATGTACGCCTTGATATTGAAATCCACCGGGAACAGCCACACTTGACCGGATGTTACGGCACGCGACGAGCTGAACGAGGAGCTGACAATGTACAAGAGCGGGTAGAACACCGTCAACAGAATGGCGATGAGAAAAATATAATTAAGCGTCATGAAGATGCGGTCCCCGATCGGGTCCTTGATCCGGTTACGGTTCATCCGTTTAAACATGGATACACTCCTCCTTTACCACAAGCTGTTCTCGGATACTTTGCGGGAAATGCTGTTAACGATAATCAGCAGAATCAGGTTGATTACGGAGTTGAACAATCCAACGGCCGAGGAAAAGCTGAAGTTGGCTCCGATCAGACCGACCTTGTACACATACGTGGAGATCACCTCTGAGGCACTCGTGTTAAGCGGGTTCTGCATCAGATATATTTTTTCGAAGCCCACGCCCATAATGCTGCCGAGACTCAGGATCAGCATGATCACCGTGACCGGAACAAGGGTGGGCAGGTCAATGTGCCATATTTTCCGCAGCCGGGACGCACCGTCCATCTTCGCTGCTTCGTACAGGGACGGGTCAACTCCCGCCAGGGCCGCTATATAGATGATGGAGGAGTACCCCATCCCCTGCCATACCCCTGACCATACATAGATGGACTTGAAGTATTCCGGAATGCCCATGAAGTTGGTCATCGGGAAGCCCAGCATGGAGAACAGCTTGTCAACAACGCCCACATGCGGGGACAGCATCAGAATGATGATGGAGACCATAACAACGGTAGAGATAAAATGCGGAGCATACGTAACCATCTGCACAGTCTTTTTGAAATATCCCGTTCGAATCTCGTTCAGCGCCAGCGCCAGCAGGATCGGGATCGGGAAACCGGCAAGCAGGGAGTAAAAGCTGATGCCAATCGTGTTTTTGATCAACAGCCAAAAGTTCGGGGATTCAAAAAAAGCCTCAAAATGCTTGAATCCTACCCAAGGGCTGCCCCAGATGCCCTTGACTACACTGAAATCCTTGAAGGCAATCTGTACACCGACCATCGGAATGTACTTGAAAACCAGCAGATACAGTACAGGGGGCAGCACAAGCAGGTAAAGCTCCCAGTGCTTCTTGAGGCTTCGGATGAATGGATGCTGCCGCTTGGGCTCCGCCTGATTCATCTGCTGCAGGTCCATGTTCGCGGGTATGCTTTCCGTAGCTCGACTCATTTGCGTCACTCCTTCTCATACCTCAAGTGTAATAATACATTACATTTAGATCCCTTAAATCTTCTTTTTAGAGACTGGTTCATGGCTTGCGATCTAATCAATGTCAACATTCATATCAGGTAGCGCTTTCTTGATTTGATAGTACCTTGCCGGGGGCTTTTTGATCAATTTGCAATTTTCTCCGACCTCTCTTTATTCCAAAAACCCTTGCGGATCAAGCGTTTAAACCCGTATATCTTCAGGAATTACATCTCATATGTATCCAAAATAAAATTCCGAGGGCTCTTATATCTCCCCCGGAATTGACATGTATGTTTATGATGTGGTGACCAATCTGAACGTATGTGTGATGGGTGCTTCCCCTTCCGTAGCGGATCGCGGCAGCTCCACGAGCAGCCCATCTGTCGTCTGCTGATACGAAAGTACGTCATCGCTACCTACAAGTTCAACACGCTCTACCTTTTCCAAATAAGGAATGATCAGTTGCTGTTCCAGGTTCTCGTTCTCGTTGCGATAGATGCGGAAAGCATAGACGGTATTAATGTCTGCCTTTTGTGTAAAGGCCCACTCCTTCGTAAAGTATGGTGCGCAGATGCGGGTGCCATATATGCCCTCGCCGTGGGTGTTCAGCCATTCCCCCAGTCCCTGAATGCCCCGAATCGCTCCTTTCGGCAGGCGGCCATCCGGCTGAGGACCAACATTTAATGCCAGGTTGCCACCTTTGGACACGACCTCAAGCAGTATGTGGGCAAGCTGACGCCCTGATTTGTACTGATCATCGAAGCCAAATGCAAAGGAATGTCCCACGGTAATACAGCTCTCCCACGGGATATTCATCGGATGCTCCGGAATCGTTTGCTCCGGGGTTACGATGTTCTCATACGGCCCGCCAACAGTACGGTCGGCAGACAGAAGCCATGGCTGCGTTGTTTTTCTTGCCCGCTCAACCACTTCACCCAGCCGGATATCCTGCCCGTGGCGGCCTTCACGCACCCAACCCGCATCCAGCCACAAGCATTCGATGCGCCCGTAATTCGTCAGCAGCTCCATAATCTGCTCATGGGTGAACTCCACAAATTTCTCCCACATCCATGGATACTTGTGCGGATCGTATGAAGGCCCGCGCCACATATGGCGCCCGCGCTCCATACCCGGAGCCCAGTAATACGGGGTATGCCAGTCGGCTTTGGAGAAATATGCAGAGATGCCGAGCCCCTTGGCCCGGAAAGCATCGAACAGCACCCGGCAGATATCGGCGTATTTGTGCTTGTGGAACGGCGTGTCCTTTCCCGTGATCCGGTAATCGGTTGTTTTCGTATCCCACATACAGAAGCCGTCATGATGCTTGGTCGTGAACAGGAAGTATTTAAAGCCGTTGTCTGCGGCCATCTGTGCCCATTGCTCGGGCTGGAATCGGATCGGATTGAAGGTTTTGTTCAGGTCGAAATATTCTCGCTTGAAGTCTTCCATATCATCCGTCCAGTCGACGTCATCCCGCGACCAGTCGCCATCCTCATCGCTCAGCGCCCACGACTCCACCAAACCGAGCTGGGAGTATGGTCCCCAGTGCATCATCAGCCCCAGCTTCTGGTCCTTGAACCACTCCAGCCGTTCCAGCAGCAAGGGATCTTCAAGCTTTACCCACTCATCCTCCTTGCTAAAGTTGTGTACACCGGCTTCAACGATCTGCTCTTCCTGCTCTGGCAGTGGGATATTGGTTTCGGTCAAAAGGGTCATCTCCTTAAGTTAAAATGTCTCACGTTATAACAAGATAAGATTTACACTGGGGCACTCCGATTGCAGTACCATCTTTCGATCGCTGTTATCCCCGAATTTATTTGAACTATTTCCCTGATGGGGAAATCCGGGAATAAAGGCGCACGCTTCGCT
>NZ_BMFU01000019.1 GCF_014639235.1 Paenibacillus silvae
GAGCTGACCAGTACTAATCGGTCGAGGGCTTATCCAAATATGCAAGTCTAATTTGCGAGCGTTTCGTTTCGAATCTAGTTTTCAGAGAACAACACTCTGATGGAAATGGAAAGAAGGTAAACTTCGATCCAACCCGCGTTTGGTGGCGATGGCGGAGGGGTTCCACACGTACCCATCCCGAACACGACCGTTAAGCCCTCTAGCGCCGATGGTACTTGGACCGCAGGGTCCTGGGAGAGTAGGACGCCGCCAAGCAAAGAACCACTGCCGATGATGTTCGGTGGTGGTTTTTATTTTTTTAGCTTTTTTTGCATATGAGGCGCTTACATCTTCGTTATGTGAAGGTAACATTTTTGTTACGGATGGCAGGGGTAAAACCAGTATAATAGGACTATGTTAAATATGCTAAAAGTACCTGACCGAAGAGCTGGATTGTGCAGCTGTGAAAAGGAGGGTGTGTGTGTTAAGTTGGCGGAGAGTTGGACTTCATTCCATACTGTTGCTTTGTCTAGCGATTGTTCTTGCAGGCTGCGGTGAAGCTTCAGGATCTGTATGGACCTCCTATGAAGGTGCGGTTAACGAGAAGAGTTTTCCGGTACCCAAAGTAGCGAATAAATCTGACCAGTCCGAGAATAACTCGGATATGGATTACGTTCGATATACATTGTCTGGAATTAATGAAGGTATGAGCCTACCCGAGGTTTATCTTGACGAGATCAAAAGTTGGGGATGGACAGAAAAGCAGACTAAACAATCCTCGAACACTTCCAGCAACCTGCATGTTTTCGCGAAGGAAGGACATATTGTACAGTTAGCTGTTCATGATGGGTCTTTTACTTTAATGGTTCCTCGGAATGAAACAACGCAAACGACCGTTAAATCACTTGGTGAAGATGATTGATCGGATTCATGATGTGACGTAACAATTAACAATGTAATGTTCCCATATACTGAATGTCCTCTTCGATACGATGAGGGCTTTTTTATTTTTTTAAACAGCAGGAGAAGGAGAAGGTTATCGCCAGAGTTATATGTTAGGGCATAGAAAAGGACTTTTAGATAAAAGGGAAGAGTTAAAAAACCCGATGCTGTGGATAAGATGAAGGTCATGAAAAATGGGTGAATGAAAAAAGGTTATCCACAGTGGATAACCTTTTTGGATGATAGATGCTAATCTTATCATGAGATGTCGGGAGGTCGAAATTATTTTACTGAAGATAATAAGAGACATCTTGCTCGTTTAATTTAATGAGGCCATCTTTACGTCCGCGAGCGAGGATGATTATGACGTAGAAGCGAGGTCCAAGCATCCAGAGGTGCCAGAATAGCAGTGACATCGTGAAGGACACCGGCGACCATAACAGGCACACAGTAATGATACATAAACCGATCCAGCTCATGTTCAGATGAACACGGACAAACATGCGATAACTGAAATGCTGATCTGGAACGTAGCCGAACCAAGGCATTCTGAGGTTCCAGCGCCAGCGCTTCGCATAGGAGGTACGTACCAGCAGCAGGATGGTTCTGGCGATGACATAATGAATCCATAGGGTAATCGGCCCTGCCAGCAAAAAGAAGAAGAGGCCGGTCCAGGAGAAGGCTAGCAGATTAAAAAAGAGCATCATAACGGGTAAACACAGGTAGCTGTATATGACACTGCGGGCAATAGCCTTTTTTTTCAGAAGACGGTACTGATAAAAGGTTGCCTTATTCTCCGGTTCGGCGATCATACGATTATAAATCCTCCTTCAGGTATACAGTAATAGAATGGGCTATGCGTATGTATTTTGGTGATGTGGATGATAGGGTTGGAAAACTCTGATATCGTTATCATATCTTATATATCGGCTGAAATTCCAAGATTTTTTAAGATTATTATTATGAAGTTTGGATTACCGCAAGGCTGTACAAAGGGTTAACCTTGGAGTATGAAAAGGGAAATGGGTAATCGTATCCATGCAAATGATGGTGAGCATAGATTACCGGTTGTAATTTTCGGTACAGACACCTATAGAGGGGGAAGCGAATATATATATTTTATAGAAAGAAAGCACTATGAAAATGTTTAAAATAATAGAAACTGTGCAATACTGATAGTAAACGTAAAACAAGGTGGGATGGTTCATGGAAGAACATGCCGAACACACATGTATTATTTGCGAACAGAGGAAGAAAGAAGGCATTTTTATTGTATCTGAATTCATATGCGATACTTGTGAAGCTGAGATGGTTCATACCGATGCGCAGGATGCGAAGTATAATTTTTTTATTCATCAGATGAAACAGATATGGGTACAAAAGAACGCTTGAGGTGGCTGCCAAATGAGCGTTTCATGAAGGTTTATATTTTCCGCGTAAACGTTAGAAATTCATATTCTTTTGCTACTGAATTGAAGGGGCCTTTGGGCCTTTTTTTGTTATGTGATGTGGGGCAGTATCTTGTGTGGTCTGTATAGAAGGCGTATGCTGATTATAACGAATACAGGTTCATTGTGCTAAAAAAGAATAACAGTTACAGGATGGTTAACTTATGAACGAAAATGATAAATCAAAGGTTGGCAAAGAGAAGGCACCTATATATGAAGCATTACTTGCATACCGTCATTCGAAGCAGCGTTCATTTCATGTGCCCGGGCACAAAAATGGACAAGTCTATCATCAGTGGATAGGGCATACGAAGCAAGATACAGAGCGTAAACAAAAATGGACAGGAACGTTCGCTGAGAAAAAAAGGGTTACAGAAACTGGACAAAAGAGGGAGCATGAACAGGGGAAGGCTGTCTTTACGGGAGTGAATTCAATGAATCCTGTTGACGAGCAGAATCCTGCAGGCCGATTGTATGATGCAGACTGTTTCCAAAATTCAGTTGTACCCGTTCGTGCGTATCTGGAGATGATGGAGATGGACGTTACGGAGATTACGGGCACGGATGATCTTCATCATCCTGAGGGAGTCATCAGGGAGGCGCAGGAGCTGGCAGCGGATTGTTTTGGTGCGGAAGAAAGCTTTTTTCTGGTGGGTGGCAGTACCGCAGGCAATCTGTCTTTACTGCTGACGGTGTGTGATGAGCCGGAGAGTATTGTGCTGGTTCAGCGCAACGTACATAAATCGGTCATTCACGGTTTAATGCTGGGGGGCGCAAGGGCGGTATTTCTGGAGCCATGGGTTGACCCTGTATCTGGACTTGCTGTCATGCCGTCGGTTGAGACGGTTCAGGCTGCTGTCCAGAAGTATCCTGAGGCAAAGGGCCTATTTGTCACGTTGCCGAATTACTATGGCATGGGCGCGGATTTGACGCCAATTGCCGAGATCTGCCACGAAGCTGGCATGCCATTACTCGTGGATGAAGCGCATGGCGCGCATTATGGGCAGCATTCGGAGCTGCCTGCGTCTGCACTGTCCTGCGGAGCAGACGGTGTAGTGCAGTCGACGCATAAGATGCTGGCCGCATTCACCATGGGAGCCATGCTGCACGTTCGGGGACCGCGTTTGAACCGGTCCCTGCTGCGGCAGCGTCTGGCCATGGTGCAAAGCTCGAGCCCATCGTACCCGGTGATGGCTTCGCTTGATCTGTCGCGCCGGCTGCTGCATGTGCACGGCGCAGAGGCCTTCACGGCAGGGCTTGCTGCTGTGAAAGCCTTCAAGCGCGGCCTGGCAGAGCTGCCGCGCTTCCAACTGCTGCAGCCTGCGGATGTGCCGCTGCAGCAGGGGCCGCCGTGCGGCCATGAAGTGCCGGCGGCGATGCCTGGCCGCGCCGGCTATACCGCTCAGGACCCATTCAAGGTCGTCATATATGACGACACAGGGGTGCTGAGCGGTTATGGGCTGCAGCAGCAGCTGGAAGCCTGCGGCTGCGTGCCCGAGATGAGCGACGAGCGGAACGTCGTGCTGCTCTTCAGTCTTGGCTCGACCTTGCAGGATGCCGAGCAGCTGCTAGAGGCTTTGCGACATATACATGAGGACAATATGCCGCCTGAGCATCCGCTGCCTTTGATCGGGTCTGCACAGTCAGTTGCCGAGAACAATCCACCAAAATATGTTTCCACGTGGAACATTAAGGAACAAAACAGTGCTGTTTCGGAGCCTGTAGTGTTCTCCCTTCAACCGATCAAGGAGACAGACACTATCGAATTACCCATTGAAGACAGTGCAGGTTACCGTGCGGCAGAAATGGTTATTCCGTATCCCCCGGGGATTCCCCTGTTGTATCCTGGAGAGCGCATAAGTTCCAAGGTAGTAGCACGAATAAGGACTTTACGCGAGGAAGGAGCCAGGTTTCACGGAATATCCGATCATATAGCACGTACATTAAAGGTCATGGAGCAGCGTTAACGATGTGTGAAGAATAGAAAGCTCACTAGTGTTTAGCTTGCAGCAGACTCAGATATGTAGAGCACATCTTCAGTTGAGATGCTTCTATGGATATTGCTCTTGGTCTTGTTATCCGCCATCACTAATGGAGCTGCTATTTGCCTTTACGGCAGGTTAAGACGATAATAGGGTGCTTGTCACCTGTTTGATTTAAAGTGATATATATCTTGGTTGAAAAAGGTCTTACGTTTCATGTTGGACGAACAGCCTCCTTATAGTATGATAGAAAGAAAACAAGCTTGTATTATTTTAGTGTTATTAAATGCAGTTGTTTACGATACACCTCTGGGCAAGTGGCATCATATCCTGATGTAAGAGGGTCTAGGCACTTGCATAATAGCCTTGAATGGATGCAGCTATGAATACAGAAGGCAGGGAAGCATATGCAGGGCAGAGGTAAATTCATTACGCTGGAAGGAGGAGAGGGCTCAGGGAAAACGACGATGATCGGTAGAATCGGTTCTTATTTTGAGAAACGGGGTATACCTTACGTAGTCACACGGGAACCTGGCGGGATTGAGATTGCAGAGAAAATACGCAGCATCATCCTTGACCCTCTTCATACGGCGATGGATGCCCGAACCGAAGCACTGCTCTATGCAGCAGCACGAAGCCAGCATCTGGCGGAGAAGGTAGAGCCTGCACTGCAAGCAGGCAAAACGGTCATCTGTGATCGGTTTGTCGATAGCAGTCTGGCCTATCAAGGCTATGCTCGCGGCCTAGGAATAGAGAATGTCTGGGCGATTAATCGTTTTGCAATTGGAGATTTAATGCCAGATGTAACCCTCTATCTTGATATTGAGCCGGAACAGGGACTTGGGCGTATTGATGCCCACGATGGTCGTGAGGTCAATCGTCTGGATCTGGAGAATCTGGAGTTTCATCGTAAAGTACGTGAAGCGTATTTCCTGCTACAGAGGAAATTTCCAGATCGTATCCAAATGATCGATGCTTCACAGACTCCGGATGAGGTGGAGAGAGCGATGATTTTGTCGCTGGAGAACGGGATTTTGAAGGATTTTGACGAGTAATTGTCTAATATATAGACATGGCATTTTGCTAAAAGTGCTTATTCTGAAGGAGGTTATGCAGGATGAAACTGATTGTTGCGATTATACAGGATAAAGACAGCAACCGATTATCCAGCGCATTGGTCAAAGCGAACTTTCGGGCAACCAAGCTTGCCAGTACGGGTGGATTTTTGAAGGCAGGCAACACGACGTTTATGATCGGTGTCGATGATAGTCAGGTCGAATCCGTTATGAACGTTATTCGCAGCAGCTGTAAGGTTCGTGAACAGCTCGTAACTCCGGTTACACCTATGAGCGGAACGACCGACTCGTACCTGCCGCTGCCTGTTGAAGTTCAAGTTGGTGGAGCAACCGTATTTGTTCTTCCGGTAGATCGTTTCGAGCATTTCTAATTTGTCTGTGCATGAAATCCATGAGTATTTTTCATTATCAATAGCATGATTGTATCTTGCAAGATGATAAGGAATGATGTAAAAGGACGTATCCTATGCATACGTGCCACTTATGGAGCGCCCTTCTTGATGACAAGAACCGGCACACACTCTCTCCAAAAGAAGACTTTACTCCAGAGTGAGGACCTTCTTCGGGGAGAGGCTAGTTAGAACACAATGGTAGATAAGTTCTTCTTTTCTACCACTATATATACAGTGCAGTTCAAACATATAAGAAACATCTTACGCACAGGCGCAGCGCGCTCTGTGCTGATGTGCGATTGGCCTAACGATGAATAGAAAGCAGGCGTATCCATGAAAATCAATCCTGGATTCAGGCCGATGCAGAGTGGAATCAATACGAATGATTCCGGCTCCAAGCCGGTTCAATCCAAAAGTTTCTCTGATATGATGAATCACCAGGGAGAGCGGGCTTCACAAGCAGAGCTTAATCGCCGACTAAGTGAAATTCAGCTTCAGGGTGAACGCTTGAGTCGTTCTATGACGATTCGTGAGCTGAAGGCTTACAAACAGCTAGTCAAAAGGTTCCTTGAAGAGACGGTCCGCCGTGGTGTCACGATGAAGGAAACTCGCGGGTGGGATCGTCGGGGCAGAGGTAAACGATACAAACTGATTGATGAGATTGACTCGGCTCTGTTATCTATGGCGGATGAATTGCTGGATACAGAAGAAGGGAAGATCACTCTTTTACAACAAGTAGGAGAAATTAGGGGGATGCTTATTAATTTAAGCTTTTGAGGAGGAAGTATGTCCTTTCAACAGATTAAGGGCCAACAGGCAGCCAAGCAATTGTTACAAAGCAGTTTGAGACGTCACGCGGTCAGCCATGCATATTTGTTCAGTGGTCCGCCCGGGAGCGGGCAGCTGCAAACAGCTCTGGCATTCGCCAAGGCAATCTTCTGCACAGAGCTTGAGGATGACGCCTGCGGGAAATGTCTTGAATGTCGTAAAATAGAACATGGAAACCATCCGGATCTGACGACGCTGGCACCGGATGGGAATAACATTAAAATAGATCAGATCCGCGATTTACAGCGCATTTTCTCTTACCGGTCAGAGGCGGGACACCCCAAGGTGTATATCATAGAGCAGGCGGAGAAAATGACGGTTCAGGCGGCGAACAGCCTGCTGAAATTTCTGGAAGAACCTCAGGTGCCTGCAGTCGGTATTCTGCTTACAGATAACGGTCAAGCTATGCTGCCTACGATCCGCTCGCGTTCCCAACTGGTGCCGTTCAGTGCGCTCAATCCGGAGGAAATGCTTCAGATTTTGATCGAGGAAGAGTATCCTGTGAATCTGGCCCGGCCCGCTGTCCATTTAGCGTCAGGACTGGAAGCATGTAGAGAAATTCTCCAGCAGAATTGGTTTGCAGAAATTAGAAACGTAATGTTACAATTAGGGAAGGAGTCCCTGGGTAGAGGAAGCACATCCTTGATCTCGGCACAGCAGAAGCTTTTTAAAACAGGACTCTCGGAACATCTGGACATGCTGCTTAGTTTGTTCCATCTATGGTTCAGGGACATGCTGTATGTTCAGTACGGTAGGCATGAACATATCGTTTTTATAGATCAGTTAGACATGCTGTCTCAGTTGGCACAAACCCGCAGCACGGAGCAGTGGGTCTCCTATATGGATTTGGCCGCGGCATGCAGAAAAAAATTGCGTTTTAATGTCAATGGCCAGCTTTGTCTGGAGCAATTTTTGATCGGTTTGGCATAAGGCTGGAGAGCATCATGTGAGTTCCAATCCTATGCAAACGGTTATAACTTCGGCGGGTTCCCTAAGAAGTCAGGGCTTCAGACGAAGTGGGGTTGGCTTACAAGGGGGTTAATTTTTTGTACAGTGTAGTGGGTGTCCGTTTCAAAAAAGCGGGCAAAATTTATTACTTCGATCCCCTGGACCTTCCTATTGAGCAAGAAAGCTGCGTGATCGTGGAAACGGCACGAGGGGTTGAGTATGGTAAGGTTGTCGTGGGTAAGAAGGAAGTAGGCGAAGCTGATGTAGTACTGCCGCTCAAAAAGGTTATCCGCGTTGCTGGTGATACAGATGCCCGCGTAGTGGATGAGAACAAGCGTGCAGCCAAGGAAGCTTTCGGTACTTGTTTAAATAAAATCAGAGACCATGGCCTCAAGATGAAGCTGGTTGATGTAGAATTTACGTTTGATCGCAATAAAATCATTTTTTATTTTACGGCAGAAGGAAGAGTAGATTTTCGCGAGCTGGTCAAGGATCTGGCTAGCATCTTCAGGACACGAATTGAACTGAGACAGATTGGTGTCCGTGATGAGGCAAAAATGCTTGGTGGAATCGGACCTTGCGGACGTGTATTATGCTGTTCCTCCTGGCTGGGAGATTTTGAGCCGGTATCAATCAAGATGGCTAAAGATCAGAGCTTGTCACTGAATCCGACGAAAATTTCAGGGTTGTGCGGAAGACTTATGTGCTGTCTGAAATTTGAGCATGATAATTATGAAAGTGTGAGAGAAGAACTGCCGGCAGTAGGCAAACTGGTCATCACTTCAATGGGTGAAGGTAAAGTTGTCGGAATTAACGCAGGTAACCGCACGGTGCATGTTCAACTGTTCGACATCAGTAAAGTCAAAGAACTTCCGCTGGATGACGTCGTTATCAAGTAAACCATAAAGGTTGCTTCGGGGTGGAAACTTGGAAAAGAAAAATCTGTTTACACACATTCATGAAATGGAAACCCAAATGGGTCAGTTGCACGGTGATTTAGCAGAATTAAAAATGATTGTTAAAGAGCTGCTGGAGGATAATCAGCGGCTTACCATTGAGAATGAGCAGTTACGCAAACTGCTGAAGCGTGAAGCGCCGGCTGATCTGCCGATCTCCTCAGCGCTTGCACCTGTAGCAAGACCGGCTGGCCCGGCTACGGGTGAAGATGTTGTAGGCGAGGGTTACGATAATCTGGCCCGGCTGTATCATGAAGGCTTCCACATCTGCAACGTCTATTATGGACATTTGCGGACGGAAGGTGATTGTCTGTTCTGCCTGTCTTTTTTGAATAAATGAAATGGCCGTAGGGATTCCCTACGGTTTTTTTTCAAGGTTATAAACGTTATAGAATACCGGAGGATGAGTGTAACATATGACAGACCATGAAGTGATTTTACAGGAGTCGGAGCGAATTGATGATCTGCTCTCTCACGACTTGCGAATTATTCAAAGTGATGAAGTGTTCAGTTTTTCCATGGACGCTGTATTGCTTGCACGTTTTGCATCTGTACCGAAGCGCGGACGTGTTCTTGATCTATGCACAGGTAACGGCGTTGTGCCTATTCTGCTGACAACACGTACACAGGCAAGCCTGGAGGGAATCGAGATTCAGCCGAGGCTGGCTGATATGGCACGCCGAAGTGTACAGCTTAATGAGCTTGAAACATCCATTCTGATTCGTGAGGGAGACCTTCGTGAACTGGTAAATGAGACAGGACATGCCGTCTACGATGCAATTACTGTTAATCCACCTTACATGCCTCTGAATGGGAGTGATCTTAAAGCCAATACACATCAGGCTATGGCACGTCATGAAATTGGCTGCACCCTGGAGGAAGTCATTCAGGCATGTAATCGTCTTGTACGTAATGGGGGAAAAGTATCGATGGTTCACCGCCCGCAGCGACTGGGTGAAATCATATCATTAATGCGTCAGTACAAGCTGGAGCCCAAACGAATTCGTATGGTGCATCCGCGTGCTCATCTGGAAGCCAATATGGTGCTGATAGAAGCGATGAAGGATGGCAAGCCAGAGGTGCGCATGCTGCCGCCGCTTATTGTTTACAATGAACAGGGGAATTACTGTGATGAGATTATGGACATTTATTATGGCCAGCAGCAGGCCGAACGTACGAAGGAGGGAGGAAACTAGATGACATTGCATGTTCAAAAAAGTTTCAGTGAGCAGTCTGATCATGCTGGTAAGCTTTACCTGGTGGGTACACCGATTGGCAATCTGGAGGACATGACCTTCCGTGCAATCAAGACACTGCAGAGCTGTGACATTATTGCCGCAGAAGATACTCGCCAAACGCGAAAGCTGCTGACTCATTTTGAAATCACACCGTCTATGCTATTCAGTTATCATGAGCACAATAAGAGTGCAAGTGGCCCTGAATTGATACGCTATATAATAGAAGGAAAAAATTTGGCGCTGGTCAGTGATGCGGGTCTTCCAGCCATTTCGGACCCGGGTTCTGATCTGGTGAAGCTTGCAATTGAAGCGGGAATTACGGTGGTTCCGATTCCAGGTCCGAATGCTGCATTATCCGCTTTGATCGTATCCGGGTTGCCAACGGAACGATTCACGTTTGGTGGTTTTTTACCACGGGAGAAAAAGGATATGCGGAAAGTGCTGGAATCCTTTAACGAATCCAATGGAACGCTGTTGTTCTATGAATCCCCTCATCGTATTCGCAAAACGTTAATGAACCTGGAAGAGATTCTGGGCGATCGTTTGATTGTATTGGCACGAGAGCTGACCAAGCGGCATGAGGAATTTGTAAGAGGTAATTTGCAGGAATGTATTGAATGGCTGGAGCAACACCCACCATTGGGTGAATATTGTCTGTTGGTTGAAGGAATCCGGGAAGAGGAGCGTAAGGCTGAACGGGAAGCCTGGTGGCAGGTTCTTTCACTTGAAGAGCATGTAGCGCACTATGAAAATGAAGGAAACAGCCGAAAGGATGCGATGAAGAAAACAGCAGGGGATCGCGGTCTGACCAAACGGGATGTTTACAACGCGCTGATCGAATAAAAAGGCTGGGACAAATAACATTTTCTAAAAATGGGGTAAATGACCTGAAAGAGAACTTAAATCTAACCTTAGTAAAACCTTAAAATGAAAATGGGGCATTGCAATAAAAAGTGAAAGAATTGTGACAGCTCTTCATAAATGGGTAGAAAAAATCCCTCCAGCGGTGGGGTACACACCGGGAGGGACATTTAGGAATATGAAAAGATTAGAATTAATGATAAAAATAATTCAATGATGCCTGTTTTTTCTTATTTTGCTACTGGTGCAGGGATTTCGGAAATACATTCGTTACAAACGATTTTGCCTTTGAAGTAAGTTACGTTCTCTGCGTTACCACAGAAGATACAAGCTGGCTCGTATTTTTTCAGCATGATGCGCTCGCCGTCTACGTAGATTTCCAGAGCATCTTTTTCACCAATACCGAGCGTACGGCGCAATTCGATTGGAATAACTACCCGTCCCAGTTCATCCACTTTTCTTACAATACCTGTTGATTTCATCATTATAATCAGTGCTCCTCTCAGCTAACTATCATTGTCATTATTCGACATTATTTTATGTTTTATGATACTCATCATACCAACGATTCCCAAAACAGTCAACCTTAAAATTAGCTTAAAATAAAGGGGGTTTTTGTTGAGTTTACTGGTGGTAAGGGATTGAGAGCAATATTTCGCATTTAAACATCCATGTCAGCTTTGTCGATTTGGAAAACGTTAAAACACCTTTGTTCGACAAAATTCGTCAAAGTGTGTCGAATCCTTGGTGAAAAACGAAGCCAAACGCGGTAATATCTATAGCAAGAGAAATTTTAAAAGGAGTGAATGGATATGGAACATCGTCTGACGGAAGAAAAAGTATTCAAAGATCCGGTACATAATTACATCCATGTGCAAGAACCGATTATTTGGCAACTCATCAACACACCTGAATTCCAGCGGCTACGCCGCATACGTCAATTAGGGACGTCCTATCTTACTTTTCACGGGGCAGAGCACAGCCGCTTTTCCCATTCCTTAGGTGTATACGAAATTACACGCAAAATTATCTCTCAGTTTGAACGAAGTCATTATTCGGACTGGCCGAAGGAAGAAAAGCTGGTGGCACTTTGTGCTGCCCTGCTTCATGATCTTGGACATGGACCTTTTTCACATTCCATTGAAGAGGCATTTGATATGCATCATGAAGATTGGACTTGCCGCATTATCCAGGGGGATACCGAAGTAGGGGCGATTCTAAGACGGTACGCTCCTGATTTTCCAGAGAGAATTGCTTCTGTCATCCAGAAAACCTATGATAAACCGATTGTTGTAAATCTGGTGACCAGTCCGCTGGATGCTGATCGAATGGATTATCTGCTCCGAGATGCTTATTTTACCGGAGTAAATTATGGTACCATCGACTTGGACCGAATTCTTCGGATGCTGCGTCCGTATCATGGACGGATTGTCGTTAAAGAGTCTGGCATGCACGCCGTTGAGGATTACCTCATGTCCAGATACCAGATGTACTGGCAGATTTACTTTCATCCAGTGACGCGCAGCTCCGAAATTATTTTGCGTCAAATTTTCAAAAGGGCAAAGCAGCTTGTGAAGCAGCAATTTTCATTCCGTTTCATGGTGGAGCCACTGCCGCAGCTGTTTGGTGGTGAAATCTCGGTTGATGAGTATCTGCAGCTTGATGAAGCATTGATACAGACAGCCTTTATGCAGTGGCGTAAAGAGGACGATGCTGTTCTGAGCGAGCTGTGCGAGCGTTTTATGGATCGCAAGTTGTACAAATATGTGGAGCTTGAACAGATCGACTTGAACATCATTGAAGAGATTCGGGAGGCATTTGTTCACTTAGGGCTTAATCCCGAATATGATCTTGAGATTGATTTTCCAACGGATAATCCATATGATGTGTTTCGTCCAGATCAATCTACTGATAAACAGATTCTTCTGCTGGATCGGCAGGACAAACTCATAGAATTGTCAGAGGTCTCCGATATTGTGCGTTCAATCAGCGGTCTTCATCTGGGGAAACATCATCTGTACTACCCGCAAAACAAGGTGGATGCCATTTTGCATGAATTGCCGTCCCATATACGCCCCTATTTTCTGTAATTCCGGGTGGTGCAGCAGGGTGAACATAACATTTCGATATCGAAAGACTTTCTAAGAGAGCTATTTTACATGATACATTAATCTGCTTTAATGGGGAGTAAATGTAGATCGACATAATTTTGTAATTGAAGAGAGTAAATGTTCCGTTCCTGATGCAATCTAGATGCAAGATATTGATTTGAATTTTCATTTTTCTTCTATATATAGTTGCTGGACTGTTCAAAATGAAAATAAAGAAATAATGACTTGTCCCGATCAATTGGTTAAGAAAAAAATAATTTTGAGAGTCTGATACAGAAATAATTTGAATTTGTATTTCGACATGAAGGGAGAAATAAATAGCATGTTATTCGACACACATACACACCTCGATGCGCCACAATTCGACGAAGACCGGGAGGACATGATCCAGCGGGCTGTAGATGCAGGCGTCACACGTATGATCAATGTCGGCTTCAATCGGGAGACGATCCCGACCACGATGAAGCTGGCGGAAACGTACGATTTTATCTATGCGGCGGTAGGATGGCATCCGGTGGATGCAATTACGATGCAGGAGGGTGACCTGGAGTGGATTGCATCATTGTGCAAACATGAAAAGGTGGTAGCCATTGGCGAGATTGGTTTGGACTATCACTGGGACACCTCACCCAAGGAGGTACAGCATCGCGTATTACGACAACAAATTGCATTAGCTCGTGAGATAAATATGCCTATTGTTATTCATAATCGGGATGCTCATGAGGATATTGTTCGTATTTTGCGTGAAGAAAAGGCTGGTGAAGTTGGCGGAGTCATGCATTCGTTTTCAGGCAGCTGGGAAACAGCGAAAATGTGTCTGGATTTAGGGTTCCACTTATCCTTCGGTGGGCCGGTTACTTTCAAAAATGCGAAGCAGCCCAAAGAGGTGCTTGCGAAGGTTCCGATGGATCGATTTTTCCTGGAAACGGACTCCCCTTATCTTACACCCCATCCTTATCGTGGAAAACGAAATGAAACAGCGCATGTACGTCTGGTTGCCGAGGCGGCAGCGGAAATTAAAGGCATTTCGGTGGAGGAAATTGCTGAAATTACTACCAAAAATGCAATGGAACGATTTGGAATTAGATAAGAAATCGAGTAAATCAGGTGAAAAAGGGAGTTATAGAGAGGTAATCTGCTCTTTGATCTGAATAATTGAAGAATATTACAATATTTTAACCAAATATTTAGAAAAACGTACTTGATCCATGCTTTACAACATGCATCAAAACAGGATATCATCTTTTCAGTGAATTGTTGTGCGGAAAATTGGACAGATGTTCGGGGGATGAACAAAGGGACACTTTCCGATAAGACAACAATACTTTCATGAATCAATCTCGCTGAGTCTCCGTAATCGGAGAGCGGGGGAACCAATAGGGCTTAAACATCGGTGATTGCAACCGGTGCGCATCGTTCGCTGACCCAAAAGCAGCGGATGGAACTGCGAAGCCGTATTTGATTTCTTCTTTGGGTCTCGGGGTGAATTCAAGGGCGTCCGCCATGAGCGGGTGACCTAAGATAGGGCGGCTCTCTTTCGCCCGAACCCGACAGCTAACCTCGCAAGCGGAAAAAGAGAGGCAACCTCGTGCATGAATTTCCGATATTCAAAATCATTCGGAAGCCACGAAAGAGTCTCTTAACACTCTTTCTTTGGCTTTTTTTGTTTTGAATAAAAGAAATAACGTCATCTTACGGCAAGCTTTCTGAAGATGGCATCATGTTGCGAAGAGGGGTTCATGGTGCAGAACCGGTCATTACCTCTGATCTGTGTTCTGTAGGAAAATTTGGTATAGTCGCGTCACATACATCATGCATTACTTTAGACGGCGAGGCTATGAAGGAGGACGGAGAAGTGGGCACATTCCAACCAGAAGAGACCCATGAGTCACGATCATCCAGTAAGTCTTTCGCGTTGCGGTGGAAGCATGAGAACTTGCGTCAAATGGCACTGATCGCGATATTCTCAATTGCGCTTGCAATCATGATCTTGTTAGTCGTTTACGGTCAGGCCGGGAAGCAAATTTCGCTGGTTATTGACGGCAAAGCTCAAGTGGTAGAGACTCGTACAGGAATGCTTCACGAAATGTTGGAGGAGCAGTCAATCACAGTCAGCCCTCACGACAAGGTATCCATACCCATGAACGGGGCCATTGCAGATGGAGACCGAATCGTTATCGAGCGGGCCGTTCCAGTTAAAATTACGGCAGACGGAGACACCAAGACTCTGTATACAACCGATTCATCGGTACAAGATGTAATTCAGCAATCAGGTATTGAAGTTGCAAATCATGATAAGGTGTACCCAGCGCTCGGAACCGCAATTAAAGCGGATATGAAGATTCGGGTAGTGCGTGTAACAAAGCATACAGTGGATGTGAAGCAGCCGATAGCTTACAAGGTTGTAAAAACGGCAGATCCAAGTTTGTTCAAAGGGGATAACCGTGTTGTCGTAAACGGTAAAGAAGGCACACTGGTGCAACATATCGAAAAGGTATTTCAAGATGGGGAACTCGTCTCCAAAAAAATGGTGGGCAAAACGATTGCGACCAATCGTGTAGATAAGGTCATCGCGGTAGGTACGAAAGCCAAACCAGTAGTGAAAGCACCTGAGGTTCAACTGGTATCGGCCAAAACCTCAAGCAGCAAAGCAACAACAACGAACTCGACGAAAACATCTGCCTCGGGCAGCAAGGTGATTACGGTCGCCGGGACTTCTTTTAAATATTCCAAAGTGTTGAAAAATGTATCCATGACTGCCTACTCTGCCGAAGAGCCAGGTATTGGTACGAAAACGGCTTCTGGTACTCGTGTAACAGAAGGGCGCACCATCGCGGTTGATCCTAAAGTCATTCCTATTGGCTGGTGGGTATACATCGAGGGCCTTGGCTTCCGTCGTGCGGAAGATACAGGCGGTGCGATTAAAGGTAATAAAATTGACGTTTACTACGACAGTGTGAAGCATGCCCTGAATTTCGGACGTAAAAAAGGCAAAACGGTCTACGTGATTGGACCGGTGAAGCCGGAAGCGAACTAAAATCGTTTTACTTTGATATGGGAATGCTATAAAATAGTTGCATGAATGATTCATGCGGAATATGCGGCGGAGGGGTCTGAATTCAGTCTCCTCCGCCGTTTGGCAGAGAAGAGGATATTCCTCTTCTTTTTGCGTTAGAAAGGAAGAAAAGGAACATGATAAAAGAAGTGATTGTGGTGGAAGGCCGTGACGATACGGTAGCCATTCGCCGGGCGGTTGAAGCGGACACCATTGAAACTGGAGGTTCTGCAATTAATCAGCGTGTACTGAAGCGAATCGCACTTGCTCAGGAGAGACGAGGTGTGATTATCCTGACCGATCCCGATCATGCCGGAGAGCGAATCCGCAAAATTATTGCGAATAAAATTCCTGGCTGCAAGCATGCATTTATTCCAGAGGCAGATGCAACACGCAAAGGCGATATCGGGGTTGAGAATGCTTCTCCGGAAGCCATTCGTCATGCACTGGCACGTGTACATACCTCCTATGAGGGTGCACCTCCTCTCATTGACTGGGAAGATCTGATCGAGGCAGGTCTGATTGTACATCCACAGGCTGCTGCACGCCGGATGGAGATGGGCAATCTGCTCGGGATCGGATACTGTAACGGCAAGCAGTTTCACAAACGACTGAGTGTATTTCAGATTACCAGAGAAGAGTTCTCCGCTGCACTGGCGCAAATTGAACGTGAAGGATTGTGAACATATGAAGGACATGGATCAAACCATTGAAATAGCTACACCGAAACGCACCAAGGAGATTATTCAAAAGCATGGATTCTCCTTCAAAAAAAGTCTGGGTCAAAACTTTCTGATTGATCAAAATATATTGAACAAAATCGTCGGCGCTGCCGATCTTGAAGAATCCAAAGGTGCGCTGGAGATCGGACCGGGCATCGGTGCGCTCACAGAGCGTCTGGCTCGTGTGGCAGGTCCGGTTACGGCGGTAGAGATTGACCAGCGTCTGCTCCCGATTCTCGGAGAGGTAATGGAGCCTTATCCGAATGTACGGGTTCATCACGGAGATGTACTCAAGCTGGATCTGGCCGAGCTGTTTGCCACAGACTTTGCTTCAGTGGATAAGGTTAGCGTTGTTGCCAACCTGCCTTATTATGTAACGACCCCGATTATGATGAAGCTGCTGGAGGAGAAGCTGCCGGTGGACAGCATAGTGGTCATGATTCAGAAGGAAGTTGCTGAACGAATGGCAGCTGCACCAGGGTCCAAGGATTACGGCAGCCTTAGCATTGCCGTGCAGTATTACAGTATGCCGGAACTGGTTTGTGTGGTTCCGCCTACTGTATTTATTCCGCAGCCGAATGTAGAGTCGGCGGTAATCAAGCTGAAGGTGCGTGAGCAGCCGCCAGTACAGGTTCCGAGCGAGAAGCATTATTTCGAGGTCGTACAGGCTTCTTTTGCCCAGAGAAGGAAAACGATCTCTAACAATCTGAAAGCACGCTTCTTCACGAAGGAGAACAGGGAGCAGGCAGATCAGCTTCTTGAACAGGCAGGCATTCAGCCTTCCCGGCGTGGAGAAACATTAAGCTTGCAGGAGTATGCGACTCTCAGCACCGTCATGTGGGAAGCCGGAGTTCGCGGCGACCTGTAAATTCGAATGAACCAATCCGGGTCTCTGCCCATACGATGGGGTAGAGGTGATAATGTTGATGAATATCGGAGACTTGGTCGTTCGGAAGTCATACGGTGGTGATGTGACTTTTCGGGTAGAGGGACTACAGGTGGATGCTGCGGTCATTAAAGGGACTGAGTTCCGGCTGATGGCAGACTCCCCGGTGGATGATTTGATACAGGTTCCCTATGAACCACAGACTGCAAAGACAAGGCAGGCACATATTAAAGCCCATCAGACACTCTCACGGCTTCAGCAGCACCGGATGGAGCAGGCAGAGCGTAATCGGGAAGGTCTGATGCAAGAATGGGCTGCACAGCAGGAACCGGCATATTTTGAAATGCCCGGCAAGGTGCTGCATCTGGATGGGGATCCGAACTATCTGAAAAAGAGCATGAACCTGTATGAGCAGCTTCGCGTTCCTGCAGAAGGGCAGTATGTGCATGAGTCTGCTATGGCAGATACGTTATACCGCCTGCTGCCCAAAGTCCGTCCTGATATCGTAGTGATCACAGGTCATGATGGCGTATTAAAGACAAGGCAGCCATATGATCTGTACAGTCTTGGAAGCTACAAAAATTCGCAAAATTTCGTTTCTGCTATCCAGGTGGCAAGGCAGTATGAGCGTCATCTGGACGCACTGACCATTATTGCGGGAGCATGTCAGTCTCATTTTGAGGCACTGCTGCGTGCTGGAGCGAATTTTGCCAGCTCCCCTGGCAGAATTCTCATCCATGCGCTTGATCCGGTCTACGTGGCTGCCAAGGCTTCCTTTACGTCGGTTCGAGATACGGTAAACATGAATGACGTGCTCCACAACACCATCAGCGGTATCCAGGGTGTTGGTGGTGTGGAAACCAAGGGCAGTTATCGGGTAGGTCTGCCGGGGCTTAACGATTTATCCACTTTAAAAGTAAATCCTTCCGCAGTATAAGAAAATTTTGAGAGGGCCCTGAAAAGGGCTTTTTTGTTTGTAAAAAAAATCATTGACAATAACTTTTTACTGCTGATATAATATTTATCTTTGATTTGACAATGACTGTAAAATACGGTATAATGGACAAGAAAAGAGGTGGACGTCCACAATGGCTAAAAATACGCTGTTGGATATCAAACGCAATCTCGATGCACATATTGGTCAGAAAATTACGCTGCGGGCTAATGGTGGCCGCCGTAAGACGATTGAGCGTACGGGTGTATTGGAAGAAACGTACCCTTCTGTTTTTATTGTTAAGCTTGATGAGGAGCAGGAAACCTTCAAGCGAGTATCATACAGTTATGCGGATATACTTACGGAGTCTGTAGAGGTCATGGTTTTTGATCCTGGCAGCGAGACGAACTCCTTTATGGAGACGTAAGCATTGGTTTACAGGCGGCTCACCCCTAGAGGGCGGGTCGCTTTTTATATGCGGAACTAATGAAGAGTTTATATGCGAATCTAATGAAGAGTTTATATGGAGAGATCATGAAAGAATGAGGAGCCTGCAGGAACGGCATACTAACGGGACAGGTCATGTAGAGCCCCTGCATCAGATTTCAGGCAGACCAGGACCTGGGATACACTGCATTCTGGAATTAGAAGGCCTTATCACCTCGATTACACATCACTTTTCTATGGAGGAGGATCAACCATGAGTCGCAGAAGAAGAAGTGTCATGTCGGAGGAACTGAAATATGAGCTGGCGAAGGATCTCGGCTTCTATGATACGGTTCAGCAGGAGGGCTGGGGCGGGATCAAGGCCAAGGATGCCGGTAACATGGTGAAGCGGGCGATTCAGATGGCAGAGCAGGCAGCGCGTAAATCATAGTCAATGTTCATCGGATTGGAGAGCGGGGATATTTCATTTGGAATACCCCTGCTTTTTCCCCATAGATGCGGAATAGAAATGACTTGACAGTCCCATTTTGATATAATATGTTAAGTTGTCTTAGGGAAAAGGTGAGGACGGGTGAACGTCTTGAAAATTTACGAAAAAGCGCCAGCTAAAATTAATTTGATGTTGGATGTCCTACATAAAAGAAGTGATGGATTTCATGAAGTTGAAATGATCATGACGATGGTTGATCTGGCCGATCGGCTTGAGATGTCTGAACTGCCGCGCGATACCATTGTGATCTCCAGCCAGGCGGGATATATTCCGCTGGACGAGAAGAATCTGGCATTTCAGGCAGCCAGACTGATCAAGGAGCGCTACAACGTACGTACGGGAGTTCATATACATCTGGACAAAAAAATTCCGGTTGCTGCCGGTCTTGCCGGGGGCAGCAGTGACGCAGCAGCTGCACTTCGCGGGCTGAACCGTCTGTGGCGCCTGGACATTCCAGATCAGGAATTGCAGGAGCTGGGTGCCGAGCTGGGTTCGGATGTGCCGTTCTGTATTACAGGCGGAACGGCGCTTGCAACAGGACGGGGAGAGAAGCTGACCCCGATACCTAATCCGCCACAATGCTGGGTTATTTTAGCCAAACCTCCAATCAATGTGTCTACTGCCGATGTGTATGGACGTTTTCGCAGCGACAAGATTGTTCGGCATCCAAGTGCCGCCAAAATGGAGCAGGCGATTCGTAATCAATCATTCGCAGAGGTCTGCGATCAGATGGGCAATGTGCTGGAGGATGTGACCTTGAAGCTGTATCCGGAAGTGCAGCATCTCAAGAATGCGATGATTCGTCTTGGTGCAGACGGAGTGCTGATGTCCGGGAGTGGGCCAACCGTATTTGGACTTGTGTCTAAGGAATCCAAAGTGGCTCGGGTTTACAACGGCCTTCGTGGCTTCTGCAAAGAAGTTTACGCTGTACGGATGTTAACGTGAAATTTACTTTTATAATGTACAAACACGTATAAAGGTGGTATATTTTTAAATAATTATTCGGATTTGGATGTTTCCGTGATCGTGAGGATGGATCTCTGTGAAGAAGTTAAAACGAAGCGCAAGGCTGGTTGAAATGACGCAATACTTATTGTCGAGACCACATACGGTAATTCCGCTTACCACATTTGCCGAACGTTATGGTGCTGCCAAGTCGTCGATCAGTGAAGATCTGGCCATTATTAAGGAAGTGTTCGAAGAAGGTGGGTCGGGAGAACTGCATACACTGGCAGGAGCTGCTGGTGGAGTGAAGTGGATTCCGAAGGTGCCTGTGGAACATGCTCTTGCTTTTGCTGAGCGATTGTCCACACAGCTTGCACAGCCAGACCGGATTTTGCCGGGAGGTTATCTGTATATGTCAGACCTTCTGGGACAGCCGGCCTTGATGAATGAAGCGGGCAAGATCTTTGCAACAGCTTTTGGCAATATGAACATTGATGTAGTCATGACGGTGGAAACCAAGGGAATCCCGCTTGCATATGCGACTGGAGCCCAGCTTAACCTTCCTGTTGTGCTCGTTCGCAGGGACCATCAGGCTACGGAAGGATCGGCCGTAAGTATTAATTATGTATCCGGGTCCCACAAAAGTCTGCATACCATGTCCCTATCCCGCCGGGCAATGAAAGAGCATTCCCGTGTTCTGATTGTGGATGATTTTATGAAAGCCGGGGGTACAGTTCAAGGTATGATTGATCTGCTGGCAGAGTTTAATGCAACGGTAGCGGGGGTAGGCGTGCTGGTGGAGTCGGGTTCGGTAGACTCCGAGGAGCGTCTTCTGACGGATTATGTATCTCTCGCGAAGCTGACAGCTGTTGATGCGAAGAGCAGACATATATCTGTCTCGCCAGGTAACTATTTTGACATGTAGAATCATGGCGAATAACATGTCGGGAAAGGTTCTTTTCCATCGACCTGGCGCTAACGTTGTCGAATTGTGTATTAAATAAAAAAATTCCTGATATTAGGATATTTTTATGGTCATAAAAAGAAGGAGTTCGTATAGGCTGTGTGGAATTATACACCAAGTTCTGATGGAAAAAGGTGGTGAACACACACATGCAAATTACGGATGTCAGACTCCGCCGCGTTAACTCGGAAGGGAGAATGAAGGCTATCGCATCCATTACCATCGATAATGAATTTGTCGTACATGACATTCGTGTCATCGATGGTAACAACGGAATGTTTGTTGCAATGCCGAGCAAGCGGACTCCTGACGGAGAGTTCCGTGATATCGCCCACCCGATCTCTTCCGGTACGCGTGAGAAGATTCAGGCAGCAGTATTAACTGAGTATGATCGAGCAGCGACTGAGGAAGAAGTCATTGAAGAAGGTGCCTGAGAACATTATTGGGGTTCGAAGGAAAAGAGAGCCATGTCTTATGGCTCTCTTTTCTTTTTGACCGGAATAAGATATATTCAGTATTGAGTTTATTCAAAAGAGGACCAGAGCGCATATTGCGTTTGGTTGCAGAGCGGCATCTCATGAATCGTTGAAATTCAATTAAGCCCGCAGGGCACACGGCGTACGATAGAGGTTGCGAGTTACTCGCGACTTCGTTGTTACGCGTGATTACAGCGTCAGCAGGCGATGGACAAAACCGGCTTGAAGCCGGCTGAACGATACTCACTTGGAGACAACAAGGTACAGAAACCAAGGGGATTTTCAGAACAGGAGGTCGTTAATTTTGAAACGCATGGCAATTGTGCTGGCCGCAGGTCAGGGCAAACGAATGAAATCCAAATTGTACAAAGTGCTGCATCCCGTATGCGGTAAACCTATGGTCGGACATGTGCTGGATGCAGCACTTCACGCTGGCGTGGAACGCAGCGTGGTCGTTGTCGGACATGGGGCCGAAGCGGTGCAGTCATTTTTAGGTTCCAGAGCAGAATACGCGCTTCAAGCAGAACAGCTCGGTACGGGACATGCCGTGAAGCAGGTGAAGTCGCTGCTGGGCAATGAAAGTGGATCAACTATTGTGGTTTGTGGTGATACTCCGCTCGTGACAAGTGAAACGCTGGAAGGTCTGATGAAGCTGCATGAGGAAAATGGAGCAGCTGCAACAGTGCTGACGGCTGAACTGGATAATCCCAAGGGATACGGACGTGTCATCCGCGGCGAAGATGGTTCCGTTCAGCGGATTGTAGAGCAGAAAGACTGCACGCCGCAGGAGGATGCAGTTAAGGAAATCAATACAGGTACGTATTGCTTCGATAACGCCAAGCTGTTCGCAGCACTCGAGAAAGTAACGAACGAGAATGCTCAAGGCGAATATTATCTGACAGACGTCATTGGCATCTTCAAGAATGACGGCGAAGTTGTAGAGGCGTATATGTCTGATGATATTTCAGAGTCCATCGGTGTTAACGACAGACTTGCATTATCACAAGCAGAAGCATATATGCGTGAACGCCTGGCTGTGCGCCACATGCTGAATGGTGTAACGATCATCGATCCGTCATCGACATATATCGGAGCAGATGTTACCATTGGAGCAGATACAGTATTGTATCCGGGAACCGTTCTTAAAGGCACTACATCAATCGGTGAAGCCTGCCATATTGGCCCACATGCGGATATTGAGGACAGCATTATAGAAGACGGTGCAGCCATCAAACATTCCGTGGTATCCAAGGCAGAGATTGGTCCAGATGCGACAGTAGGTCCATTTGCTAATTTGCGTCCTGGTACAAAATTAGGCCGAAGCGTAAAAATTGGTGACTTTGTCGAAGTGAAAAATGCTACAATTGATGAAGGCTCCAAAGTGTCCCATCTGAGTTATATCGGGGATGCACAGGTAGGCAAAAACGTAAATGTAGGTTGCGGAGCAATAACAGTCAATTATGATGGTTATAATAAAGCTGTAACAACGATTGAAGATAATGCCTTTGTAGGCAGCAATGTCAACCTGATTGCACCAATCACCGTTGGTAAAGGTGCATATGTTGTTGCAGGCTCCACAGTTACACATAATGTTCCTGAGAATGATCTGGCGATTGCTCGTGCACGTCAGGAGAACAAGGCCGGTTACGCGGAGAAAATTCGCGGACGCGCCAAGGCCAAGAAACAAAACGCTAAACCCGAATAAAGGGTTTTGATAACCATCACCTCCCGGAATACGGGAGGTGCCGACATGTCGCAGACGCTTATAGATTCCAATGAACCAGCACGGAGGGTTTTTATTTTATGACTTATTTTGACTCGAAACTAAAAATATTTACTTGCAATTCTAACCCCAAGCTTGCCCATCAAATTGCGGATTATATCGGGATTCCTATGGGTGAATCTCATACAACCAGCTTTAGCGATGGCGAGATTCAAGTGAAACTCTCCGAGAGTGTTCGCGGCTGTCACGTATATATCGTACAGTCCACTTGTTTGCCGGTTAATGATAACCTGATGGAAATGCTGGTCATGATTGATGCATTGAAACGTGCATCGGCCAAGACCATTAACGTTGTAATCCCGTATTACGGCTATGCACGTCAAGATCGCAAAGCACGTTCACGTGACCCGATTACGGCGAAGCTGGTTGCTAATCTGATTGAAAAAGCAGGGGCAACACGTGTGATCGCAATGGACCTGCATGCCATGCAGATTCAAGGATTTTTCGATATTCCGGTTGACCATTTGCTTGGTGTGCCGATTCTGGCACAATATTTCCGCTCGAAACAGATTGAAAACCCGGTGGTTGTGTCACCTGACCACGGTGGTGTCGTGCGTGCGCGGAAGCTGGCTGATTTCCTGAATGCACCGCTCGCAATCATTGACAAACGTCGTCCTGAGCCGAACGTCAGTGAAGTCATGAACATTATCGGTAACATCGAAGGCAAAACAGCCATTCTGATCGACGACATCATTGATACGGCCGGAACGATTGTTCTTGGAGCTAATGCTTTGATGGAAGGCGGCGTGAAGGAAGTATACGCATGCTGTACTCACCCGGTATTGTCCGGTCCTGCAATGGAGCGTCTGGAGAATGCACCGCTGAAGGAAGTCATCGTAACAGATACGATTCCAATTACACATGCCAATCCGACAAGCAAACTCAAAGTATTGTCTGTAGCTCCATTGCTTGGGGAAGCGATTATCCGTGTTCATGAGGAATTGTCCATCAGCAAGCTGTTTGAAATTGAATAAGATGTCTGCATAAAGTAGTAGAGGGGTTACGTCTTCCGGTTGAACGGAAAATGTAACCCCTGTCGGCGTGCCGTTTTTTTAAATAACATAAACAAAGGGTGCCAACGCGCATTAATATCCCGGGCGGGAAATAAAGCGAAAGCGGCGTCTGTGAAAAAGTGTATCGGCAATTTCGACAAATTGACTATCGAAACGAGTAATTAAACCAATCTCGATATGGGTGTCACGGTCATATACCTGTACAGGTACGTGATGCTCCAGATGATAAATAAAGTCACTATGTTGAGTCAGTTGTCCGTTATCTTCGCGCAAAACCCGCTCACCTTCCTAGGTGGATAAAATGTTCGATATGTGCTTTCCTGATATTATATGAAATATAACATTCGAAGTCTATGCCTCGCCTCAGGCTAACCCGAAGGAGGGAATACGATGAAGTGGATTGTCGGACTTGGAAATCCAGGATCAAACTATGCCAAAACGCGGCATAATATCGGCTTTATGGCACTCGATCGTTTTGCAGAACGCCATAACATCTCGGTTACGCAAAATAAATGCAAAGCTCTTATCGGTGAGGGCAACATTGGTGGCGTCAAAACGGTGCTGATCAAACCGATGACTTATATGAACCTTTCCGGTGAATCCGTAAGGGCTTATATGGATTTTTATAAAGTAAGTCTGGAAGATCTGATTGTTGTGTACGACGATATGGATACCGAGATTGGCAAGGTGCGTTTGCGTTATCAGGGCAGTGCAGGCGGACATAATGGAATCAAGTCCATTATTCAGCATACGGGTACACAGCAGTTTAACCGGGTTCGCATGGGGATATCAAGACCTGATCCGGGACATGCCATTGTGGATTATGTGCTGTCTACTTTTATGAAGAAAGAAAAAGAAGCGCTGGAGCAAACCATTGAGCAGACATGTGATGCGCTCGAATACAGCCTGAAGAATACGTTTGAGCATACGATGGCCAAATTCAACGGTTAATATCATCCAGTACGGCTGGAAAAAAGATCAAAGTGACGACTTCAATTCGGACAATCTGGACATACTGGATGTATAAACCATGTTCAGGAGGCATAACTATGTCAGTGAATTATGTATGTCGGCATTGCCGTACTTTTATTGGACAGATTGATTCGGCTAAAATTACAGAAGCACAGCTCGGTTTTCATTTCTTGACCCCCGACGAGCGGAGGGATATAATAGCGTATAATTCCGGTGGTGATGTGACCGTTCGCATTACATGTGATTATTGTAAGGAAGCGCTGGAGCATAACCCCGAGCTAAGCCTGCTTGCTAGTCCGCTTCAATAGACAACGCAGGTGGCGATGGTTGAAGTACGTTACGAATGATGAACATTGAACAAATGACAGATGGGAAGGCCGCAATATGATTGCGGCCCGCCTTTTATAGCCTTGGCAGCCTGCTGAGGCTTCTTTTCAGTTGGAACAAAATCAGGGGCTGATTCAGTCACCCTGCTCGAAGTTGAATTCCAGGGTAAGCCATAGGAACAGATGTGGCAATGTTCCGAGTAATGCTTTATGATGAAACAGGACAAAAAAGGAATAACTATCCAATTATAAAAAACGTTGACCATCAAAATGCTGCACAGATATGTGCAATATTCAAGAAAGTTATAAGAGAGGTGCCCCTTTTGTTACAAGCACTCATACAGGCTTTTTCCAAAGACCCGGACTTTACGTCCATTACGGCCGGGGTTAAATCCGGCATGAAGGAGCAGCTGGTTTCCGGCTTATCCGGTTCGGCTCGTCAGATTATGTTGGCCGCGCTGCACCAGGAGATGGACCGTCCACTGCTCGTCGTGACACATAATATGTTTTCCGCACAAAAGATTGCAGAAGATTTGCAGGAAGCGCTTTCACCGGAGCGGGTGTTAATCTACCCGGCCAATGAACTTGTTGCCGCTGAGGCAGCCGTATCAAGTCCGGAGACGCTTGCTCAGCGTATAGAGGTATTGGTCCGCTGTGCCCAAGGGTTCAGGGGCATTGTTGTGATTCCTTTTTCGGGGGTAAGACGTTACGTTCCGCTGCCGGAAGTTATGGCGAATGCTCAAATTCAGATTAAACAGGGCAATACACTTCAGCTGGATTCATTTCTGCTGGAGATGGTGACACTGGGATATGAGCGCGTGGAGCGCGTTGAATCTCGCGGTGAGATGAGCGTTCGTGGAGGAATTATTGACTTTTATCCAGTGACTTCATCGATTGCATATCGGGTGGAGTTATTTGACGACGAGATTGATTCGATCCGTACGTTTGATCCGGCAGACCAGCGTTCGATTGAACGGATAGAAGAGATTAAGGTACTGCCATGCAAGGAATTGATCGCAGACCGGGAGCGTATGGAGAAAGCAGCCGACACGGCGGCAATTCTGCTCGAGCAGCAGCTGGAGAAAATGACGGATCGTCAGGCCAAGCTGCGGCTGCGGGAAGAGATGCACCGGGAGATTGAGCTGCTGCGTCAGCATGTGTATTTTTCGGAAATGTACAAATACATCTCCCCGCTTTATCCAGAAAATAAAACGATTTATGACTATATGCCAGAAGATACAATTCTGGTGATGGATGAGCCAGCAAGATTGTCGGAAACCTCGAAACAACTGGACAGGGACGAATCGGAGTGGAACCTGCATCTGATGCAAAATGGTAAAACACTGCCCGATCTGCCGCTATCAGCAGATGGGGATGAGCTGCTCTATGAGCGTTCGTTCCAGACCATATTTATGTCGATCTTCCTGCGTCAGGTGCCACATACACAGCCTCAGAACATTCTGAACTTTATTAGCCGCGGCATGCAGGACTTCCACGGGCAGATGAACGTGCTGAAGGCGGAGATGGAACGCTGGCAGAAGGCTGGCGTTCAAGTGCTGATGCTGGCTAATGGCGAGGAGCGTATGGATCGGATGCGCCGCGTGCTGCAGGATTACGACATCCCTGAGCCAGAGATGCTGAATGGCAACTTGCAGACCGGTTTCGAGATGCCGTCCATCCATTTGGCGGTCATTACGGAAGGCGAGATGTTTTCACAGAAGCAGCGTAAAGCCCGCAAGCCGATTCGAAACATCGACAATGCCGAGCGCATTAAATCCTATAGCGAGTTGAAAGTGGGCGATTATGTCGTTCACCAGAACCACGGGATTGGTAAATATCTCGGAATCGGCACACTTGAAGTCGCTGGCATTCACAAGGACTACATGCACATTCTGTATGCAGGCGGAGACAAATTGTCTGTGCCTATTGAGCAGATTGATCTGATTCAGAAGTATGTGGGTTCCGAAGAGAAGGAGCCGAAGATATACAAGCTGGGCGGCAACGAGTGGACACGGGTTAAAAATAAAGTTCGTTCCTCCGTTCAGGATATCGCTGATGATCTGATCAAGCTGTACGCTGAACGTCAAACATCCAAAGGATACGGCTTTGACAAGGATTCTGCGGAGCAGCAGGAATTTGAAGACATGTTCCCTTACGATGAGACACGGGATCAGATGCGTGCAATTGAGGAAATCAAAAAAGATATGGAACAAAACCGTCCAATGGATCGTTTATTGTGTGGAGACGTTGGTTACGGTAAAACGGAAGTGGCTATTCGGGCTGCTTTCAAAGCGGCGATCGAGGGCAAACAGGTGGCGGTGCTTGTTCCGACCACAATTCTGGCCCAGCAGCACTATGAGACGTTCCGCGAGCGCTTCTCGGGTTATCCGTTCAACATTCATGTACTTAGCCGATTCCGTTCCCGCAAGGAACAAAATGAGACAGCAAAGGGCATTAAATCCGGTACAGTTGATATTGTTATCGGTACGCATCGTTTGCTGTCACAGGATCTGGTATTTAAAGATCTCGGACTGCTCATTGTTGATGAAGAGCAGCGTTTCGGTGTAACTCATAAGGAGAAACTGAAAAAGCTCAAAACCAACGTGGATGTGCTGACCCTTACAGCGACGCCGATTCCTCGTACGTTGCATATGTCGATGCTGGGTGTGCGTGACTTGTCTGTTATCGAAACACCGCCAGAGAATCGTTTCCCCGTTCAAACGTATGTAGTGGAGCACAGCCAGGCGCTGGTTCGTGAAGCGATTGAGCGTGAGCTGGCCCGTGGCGGTCAGGTATACTACCTCTACAACCGCGTTCAGGGAATTCAGGAAATGGCTGCGGAAATTTCGGAGCTGGTGCCGGAAGCCAAAGTGGGCGTAGGACATGGTCAGATGACCGAAACCGAGCTGGAGAAGACAATCCTCGACTTCCTGGACGGAGAGTATGACGTACTGGTGAGCACCAGCATTATTGAGACAGGTGTAGATATTCCGAATGTAAATACATTGATTGTGCATGATGCGGATAAAATGGGTCTGTCACAGCTTTATCAGCTGCGTGGAAGGGTAGGTCGGTCCAACCGGATTGCCTATGCGTATTTCACATACCAGCGGGACAAAGTGCTGACCGAAGTGGCGGAGAAGCGTCTGCAATCCATCAAGGAATTCACAGAGCTGGGTTCAGGCTTCAAAATTGCGATGCGTGACTTGTCCATTCGTGGTGCAGGTAACCTGCTTGGAGCGGAGCAGCATGGATTCATTGCTTCGGTCGGATTCGATCTGTATTCGCAGATGCTCGCTGAAGAGATCAACAAACGTAAAGTTACCATGCTGGGTGAAGAGCCTGTGCCTTCGGATCAGTGGAATACAACACTGGATCTCAGCATGGATGCCTACTTGCCATCTGACTATATTTATGACAGTATTCAGAAGATCGAGATTTATAAAAAGGTGGCCGTCATCTCTTCCTTCGACGATGCAATGGAGTTGGAAGATGAGCTGGTTGACCGCTTCGGTGATCTGCCAGAGGCTGTCATTAACCTGATGTCGGTGGCGCGTCTCAAGGTGTACGGCAAAATCTACGGAATTGAGTCGATTACACAGCGCGGGGATGACCTCACAGTGAAGTTCTATGAGGGGCGTGAAAATGCCTTTGAGCTCTCAAAAATCTCACACATTGGAAATCAGTTCGAAAGACGTGTACAATTTGAACAAGGACCTCAAATGCTGATTCATGTCAAAGGCAAGGGGCTTGGGGATAAGCAACTGATGGAGCTGGTAGAGAAATTTCTGGAGTCCATGAAGACTGCTTTTAAATCAAAGGGGGAACTAAAAGATGTTAGCAAAGTATAAAAAAGTGGGAAAAGTGCTGTCCGTAGGTTTGGTGGCAGTACTGTCCCTGTCCTTGCTTGCTGCATGCGGCAAGAAGGAAGAAGCGAAAGCGCCGGAGTCGAAGGATACCAGTGCTGTCGTAGCAACATATGATGGTGGCACGATCACAGCGAATGAATTCGATCTGGAGCAGCGTGTCATGAAGTTCCTCTATCCAGAATATGCACAAATGATGGATATGGATGATTTCAAGGAATACCTGGTTAAACAGGAAGTTGCTTATGAATATTTGAGCGGCAAAGCGAGCGAGGAAGCAAAAACAGAAGGTGCAAAAACAGCAACCGAGCAATTCGACAAAATGAAGGCTTCTGTGAAGGAAGATCAATGGACTGAGATGTTGAAAGCTCAAAATCTGACAGATCAGAACATTAAAGACTATATGACTCGTATCATGACGGTCATCAAGGACAAAGAGACAGGTGTAACCGAGGATGCCCTGAAGGCCGAGTTTGAGAAAAACAAGGATCAGTTCACAACGGCATCTGTACGTCATGTGTTGATTAACTTTACAGACCCTAAAACACAAAAAGAGCGTAAGAAAGAAGACGCTTTGAAAATTGCAAAAGAAGTAAAAGCTAAATTGGATGGCGGAGCGGACTTTGCTGAAATTGCAAAAAAATACTCTGAAGATCCAGGTTCTGCTGAAAAAGGCGGACTGTATGAGAATACACCGGTTTCCACTTGGGTAGAGGCGTTCAAGGAAGCAGCCAAAACATTGCCACTGAACAAAATCAGTGATCCGGTTGAAACCGAGTACGGTTACCACATCATGAAGGTGGAAGCTCGTACAGAGGCAGATTATGCCAAATTGACGGCTGAACAGAAAGAAACACTGAAAAGCCAGCTGGCTGCAGCTGAAATCGATACGTTCATGCAAAATGAGCTAGATAAAATCGTTAAAGAAGTGAAGCTGCCTAAGACGGAGAAGAAAGAGGAAGGCACAACAGGTTCAGAAGGCACAACAGGAACAGGTACAGAAGGTTCGACAGGTACAGAGGGAACCAAGACAGACGAATCCAAAACCGATTCCAAAGGCACGGATGCGAAGACAGATCAAGGAACGGGCACAACTACGGATTCGAAAACCGAAGAGGGTACAAGCAGTAAATAAAGTGTAAGGCTGCCTTGCGATGCACTTCAGGAAAGCTCTGAAGACCTGACAAGACGGGTTACGGCGGCGTTATACAGGACAAGCTCCTATATGAAGCACAGAAAGAACGACAAGGTTCTTTCTGTGCTTTGTTTTCTTTTTGCAAAAGATTATTAACGATATTCCTTAAAGCATGTATAAGGACTTGGGAACAGATGAATACTATGGTCAAGAAATCACACTAAACGTTCTGGGACTTTCCTCTACCCATTAAGGAACAGTAGTTGAAAAATCTTCTCGAGAAAGTGGGGCAACATGTAAAATGAAAGCTACTGGTATTGTCCGCCGTATAGATGACCTGGGTCGTGTGGTCATTCCAAAAGAGATCCGTCGTACGTTACGTATTCGTGAAGGAGATCCGCTTGAGATTTTTGTGGATCGGGATGGTGAAGTTATATTAAAAAAATATTCACCGATCGGCGAGCTCGGCGATTTCGCCAAAGAATATGCAGAATCGTTATATGAGAGTACAGGTCACGTGACGATGATTTCTGACCGGGATACGATTATCACGGTGGCAGGCGGCTCCAAGAAAGAATATCTGGACAAGCAGATTGGCAGCCTTGTAGAGAGCTGTATGGAGAACCGCAAAACGATGATGGAAACAACAAGCGGCACCTATGAGATTAGCAAAGATCATGATGAGACGTTATCCTCGTTTGTTATTGCGCCGATCATTTCTGGAGGCGATCCGATTGGAACGGTCATCCTGTACAACAAGGATGAATCGGTGAAGATGTCTCAGATGGAAACCAAAATGGCTGAGACCGCTGCAGGTTTCCTTGGCAAGCAAATGGAACAATAGACAGCAGCTGAACTCCTGTGAGCCTGTAACGGGCATACGGGAGTTTTTGCTTTTTACATATAAGTTGAACTAAAGGTATTTACACAAGTACTCCGATGACAGAATAACCTTCCAACTTATATAGGGTGGGGCAGACAGGAAGAGGTCTTAATCTGAATCACAGGTTGCTGATCAAAGGATGTTCGTCTGTGTGCCTTCTGGCAGGTATAATAGCTAAGGGAGCTTTATGCTCCGTTTGTTGAATGTCAGGGTGCATACAGGAGGAACCAAAAAGTTATGAAACAGTCATCTTCAGGCACAAGGCTGCTCCAGGGAGCGTTTATTCTAGGGCTTGCCGCCATCATCTCCAAAATCATCGGTGCTTTTCAGAAGATTCCATTGCAAAATCTTGGAGGAGACGGTGTTTTTGGCATCTACAACACGGTCTATCCGTTATATATGCTTATCATTACGCTTGCCGCTGCAGGGCTGCCGTTGGCTGTGTCCAAGTTTGTAGCAGAGCAGCAAGCGCTGGGCCAAGGGGAAGAGAGTCGCAGGATCATTCGAATATCCTCAATGCTGCTCGCAGGATTCGGATTCCTCACGGCTATTGTGATGTATGCCAGCGCGCCATGGATTGCAGCACTGATCGGCAATCAGCATGTTATTCCGTCGATTCGTGCTGCATCCCTGGCGCTGTTATGTGTGCCGCTCATGACAGGTTTGCGCGGATATTTTCAAGGTATGCAGCAGATGATGCCTACAGCGATATCTCAGGTGGCCGAACAGACGGTGAGAGTAACGGTTATGATCGTTGTACTATTATGGCTGATTCGTCAGGAGGCTTCGATCGAAACGGTTGCCGCAGGTGCAATGCTGGGCTCGGTGGCGGGCGGATGCGCCGGACTTGCCGTGATGCTAACATTCGTATACTGGCATCGTAGGAAAGAGCGGACAGAGCATGCAGAGCGTATGGTGGTTGGAGAAGCGTTGTATGCTAGTTCGGAGCGGGTGGAGGATACGGAAAAGACGGGACAGTTCGGGAGAGCTTTGCAAGATGGTCCCCGATATGCTGGAGGCAGGAACAAGAAAGATGAAAATGCGGGGGAAACGGGGGCATTGCGCAATGCTGCTGTGGCAGAAGCCGGTGGACAAGCTCTCGAGCTGAAGCGTACCACTGCAGAATGGATACGCACATTGCTGATCTATGCCATCCCTGTCTGTCTTGGCTCACTCGCAGTGCCGTTGATGAATCTGGTAGATACGTTCACGGTTCCGCGTTTGCTGCAGGGTGAAGGGCTGGATGAAGTGCAGACGATGGTCTCGTTCGGCATATACAACCGCGGCTTGCCGCTGGTGCAGCTGGTGACGATGCTGGCTACGTCACTCTCGGTGCTGTTTATTCCGGCGATGGCCGAAGCACGTCTGAAGGGCGGGCCGGAAGCCGTCAGGCAGCAAGCAGGCACAGCGCTGCGCTGGTTCTGGCTTATCGGTCTGGCGGCATCCGCAGGTCTTGCGGTGCTGGCTGATCCGATTAACCGCATGCTATACGGGGATGCCGCAGGCACCGAAGCATTGCGGTATATGGCGCTGACGGCAGCGGGCAGCACCGTCAGCATTATCGCGGCGGCGCTGCTGCAGGGCCTCGGCGCCGTGCGCGCTCCCGCGTTCAGCATGCTGACAGCCGCAGGCGTCAAGGTGCTGCTGAACGTCATGCTTGTGCCGGCGCTGGGCATCAGCGGCGCGGCGATTGCGGGCGCAGCCGCCTATATGCTGGCGGCTGGCCTGAATGTGGCGCTGCTGGCGCGGCTTACCGCCATGCGCCCTGCCCCTGGCGCCGTCCTGGCGAAGCCGGCGCTGGTGATCGCCGCCATGAGCCTGGCGGCGCTGGGCATGGCCTGGGCCGCCGAAGCGGTGCTCGGCGGCGTGGGCATCGCAGCCACGCATCGGCTGGCTGCGATGGGCGTGAGCCTGCTGGGCATTGCCGCAGGCACAGCCGTGTTTGTGCTGGCCGCGGCCCGGACAGGGCTGCTGACCGCCGCAGAGCTGGCGGCCTTGCCGAAGCTGGGGCCGCGTCTGGCGGGGCTGCTGCGCAGACTGCGTGTACTGCGCTAACCCAAGCATCGCAGCTGCAGCCAGTGTCTGCCCTGCCCTGCTGACTATTTTCCCGATTATATAAGTGCCAGGCTTAAAACCAGCAGGATATGCTTCGTGTTTTTTCTTGTGTGCAAGAATGCAAAGAATGGGCAGCGGAAGGTCTGCCAAACACCCGTGATGCAGATGAAATTATTGGATATCTACAGATTCTGTTATAATACGTGTAATTATCGAGCGCCAACCTGTTCGGTCGGAATAGACTTGTTTATTGTTCATAAATGTGCCAAAGGGCCAAAGAAATAAGCATTTACGAGCAGGGCGGTTCGGATGGAGGTTTAATCGCAATGAGTGCAGCGTTAACAGTGGTAGGCTTGGGTTCCGGGGATGCGGACCAACTTACATTAGGTATTATTAAAAAAATGAAGCATGCGGCTACATTATATGTACGCACATTGGATCATCCGGTATTGAATGATCTGCAGCAGGAGGGGCTGGAGATGACGTCGTTTGACGCCATCTATGAGTCCAAATCCTCTTTCCCGGAGGTCTACGAGGAGATTGCAAGCCAACTGATCGAGGCTGCGCGTACAGGGGCTGTGGGTACCGAGATTGTCTATGCCGTACCGGGCCATCCGATGGTAGCCGAAGCCAGTGTAAGACTGCTGAAGGAGCGCTGCCCGCAGCAGGGAATTTCTCTGCGAATCATGGGCGGGGAGAGCTTTCTGGATGAAGCATTTATCCGTCTGGGCTTCGACCCCATTGAAGGCTTTCAGCTGCTGGACGCCAGCAGTCTGAATCCTGAACTGGTTCAGCCGCAGCTGCACACGTTAATCGGGCAAGTATACGATGTATTCACTGCTTCGGATGTGAAGCTGTGTTTGATGGAGGTTTACCCTGATGATTATCCCGTGTATGTAGGCCATGCACTTGGTGTGCAGGGTCAGGAGGTCATTCACAAGGTGCCGCTGCATGAACTGGATCGTACCCCCGGCTATGGCAATCTGTCGTTAATTTACGTTCCTAAAAATACAGATGATACGCTGCGCCGTCGCTCCTTTGCGCGGCTGCATGAGATCGTCAACATTCTTCGCAGCCCGGGTGGCTGCCCGTGGGATCAGGAGCAGACACATCAGTCCATTCGTAAAAACCTGATTGAAGAAACATACGAGGTCATTGAAACCATTGATGAGGATGACCCAGACCATATGAAGGAGGAGCTGGGGGACTTGCTGCTGCAGATCATGCTGCACTCCCAGATGGAAGAAGAGATCGGCACATTTAATGTGTATGATGTGATCGAGGGGTTGAATGATAAGCTGATCTTCCGTCATCCTCACGTTTTTGGTGATAATCAGGCCGAAGATGCGAATGAAGCGTTGCAGAACTGGGAACAGATGAAGGCAGAGGAGAAAAAGCGCAAAGGTCAGGATGTGCAGAAGGCTTCTGTGCTGGATGGCATACCACGTGATCTGCCTGCGCTTATGAAGGGCTACAAGCTCCAGAAGAAAGCGGCCAAAGTTGGCTTTGACTGGGATAATGTGGAGGGCGTGTTTGCCAAAATCGAGGAAGAGCTTTCCGAACTGAAGGAAGCCGTGCAGCAGGGGCATGATGCCGAGGCTCGCAAGCTGGAACTCGGGGATGTACTGTTTGCTACAGCTAACGTGGCGCGTTTTATTGATACTGACCCGGAGGAGGCCCTTGCAGCCACCAACCGCAAGTTTGTCGCCAGATTCCAATTCATCGAGGATCGACTGCGTGAGCAGGGCAAAACTCCTGCGGACAGCTCCGTAGATGAGATGGAACAGTTCTGGCAGCAAGCCAAGAAGGCAGGACTATAGGAATTTATTTTGCGAAACGATCCAAACTTCTTATTTCAATGAAGCCAGCCCATATGTTATGATTATACGAACATGTGTTCATGACGATATGCGAAACCTGATAAATGAATGGAATTACAGGTAATTGGCGGTGTTTAACAAGAGAACGTTTCGGGTACTGGACTTAGACGAATCTCTGCGATCGTGCGACAAATGCTAAAAAAAGTCGCAGACCAAGGCAGGAATTCAGCATGCAAGCCAGAATACATGTGTAGTAACCCGTGCGAGGATTAGCTTGGCCCACATAAGGCTGCTAGGCCCGCAGATACTTTTTTTTCAATTTGGGAGGCTTTTAACATGAACAAAACAGACTTGATCAACAACATTTCTAACAAAAGCGGTTTGACTAAGAAAGATGTCGAGTCCGTATTGAATGGCTTTTTGGGCGAAATTACAGATGCACTTGCTAGCGGCGACAAAGTACAATTGATCGGCTTTGGCACTTTTGAAACCCGCAAACGCTCCGGTCGTACCGGACGTAACCCGCAAACAGGGAATGAGATCGTGATTCCTGAGTCCACTGTTCCTGCATTCAAAGCAGGTAACAAACTTAAAGAAGCTGTAAAATAATGCGTCTTGATAAATTCCTGAAGGTATCTCGGCTGATCAAACGCCGCACGGTAGCCAAAGACGTTTCTGAACAAGGACGTGTTCTGGTGAACGGACGGGAAGCGAAGCCTAGCGCTGCTGTTAAAGTAGGCGATGAGCTGACGGTTCAGTTTGGTCAGAAGCTGGTCACCGTGAAGGTGGAGCGTCTTGCCGAGAGTACCAAGAAGGATGAGGCGAGCAGCCTCTATACCTTGGTTAAGGAAGAGCCGATTGCCAAGGATAACGGGATGGACTGGTAGTTCCGGTTCCGTACATGTATCATTTTATAGTGTTTCAAACGCCCTTCCGGTATCGGAAGGGCGTTTTTTATGCCTGCAGCAAGAGAGAAAGGAATTGATCTGTGGGCAGAGGTTCTATTCTCTGGCACTCATCCATAAGCTATGTACTAAAGAAGGAGGGGTACATGCCATGGTTGAGCACGGAGGGAAGGCCAAACAGCATCATTTGAGCATGCAAAATCGGAAACTGCTGGATTTGACAGGAGTCTCCAATGTGGAGAGCTTTGACAGTGAGGAATTTCTGCTACAGACCGAGCTTGGGCATCTGACCATCCGGGGGCATAATTTACATATCAAAAACCTGAGCCTGGAGGAAGGTTTGTTATCCATTGAGGGCACGGTCAGCTCGCTTCAATATCTGGACCCCGGTTCCCAGTCCAAAAACAGTAAAGGCCTGTTCGGCAAGATGTTCCGATGATTCTGGATGCGCAGTGGATCACACTGACCTGGATGCTGTTATCGGGAGTCGTGATGGGCGTGGCTTACGACAGTTACCGGGTACTGTCTGGTCAGCTGCGATTTCCAAGGTGGAGCATCCATACGCTTGATCTGTTGTACTGGGTTGCTTCCGCGCTGTTCGTGTTTCGGATGCTGTACGCCGGAAACCATGGACAGCTGCGGTTTTATGTCTTTTTGGGGCTGATTATCGGGGTTTGCTTCTATTTTTGGCTTTTAAGTGTTACAACCCAGCGTTTTGTGGTAATGTTAATTAAACTCGCAAGAACACTGATCCAGTGGTGTGGACATATCCTTAACATCCTGATTGTGATGCCAGTGAAGGGAATATATCGATTAGTACGTGTATTATTCGGCTTTATGCTTGCGATACTAATATTCCTGGGCAAACTGGTGCTGCAATGTTTAATCCCTTTCGGCAAATTGTTCCGCTGGATGTTCAGGCCGCTACTGAGATATTGGGTAACGCCTCGATGGATGGTCCAGGCGGGTACAAGAATTGCAGCGATATGGAAACGCTGGTTTCAAGGAGGTCCAGGTAATGAGTAGAACACCTGTGAACAGAAAGAAAAGTCCAGCCAATCAAGGGAAGTCTGCCGGTGCGCGAAGACGTCTTATGATCTGGTTGACATTTGTAACCTGTTTTGCCATCTGGGCGGGATATACCTTTCTGGTGCAGAATGCGCAAATTTCGGACAAGAGTTCTTATTTGGCCCAACAGCAAACATCCCAGCAGGATACGAAGCAGCAGCTGGAACAGCTGAAGTATGAAGTCAGCCGGTTGAAGGACCCTGAATACATAGGACAGCTGGCACGAAAAAAAGGATACTACCTGCCTGAAGAAACACCAATTCAGGTTGAAGGGGCAGGGAACTAATGGAATTTGGTCCTTTGCTGAGCAAGGCCTGATTTCAATACGTCTTATGCGGTTAAATCGGAAAAAATAGGCTCTCCAATGGGCGCTTGCTCAGTTGACCTTGGTTTATGGCATAAGGTATAATTACAAGTAGCGCAGCATTGATTTTGGCATTCAAAAAATCGGGTTGTATATTTTTAAGGGAGGATCATTTTATTCTATGGCAATTGAAGTGGGCACCAAGTTAGAGGGCAAGGTGACAGGAATCACGCATTTTGGAGCATTTGTGGATCTGTCAGGAGGTGTCACGGGTCTCGTTCACATCTCGGAAATCGCCGACAATTATGTCAAAGATGTCAACGACCACCTGAAGCTGAATGACCAAGTCACAGTAAAGGTTATCAACGTTGACAAGGACGGCAAGATCGGACTTTCCATCAAACAGGCTGTTGACAAACCGGTTGAGCAACAAACACAATCCAGACCCCCAAGAGCTCCTAGACCGGAACGCAGTGGAGGAGATCGCGAACGATTCGGCGGCGGAGGCCCAAGTGGTGGCCAAGGTCGTGGTGGCGGCGGTGGATTTAACCGTGACCGCGGAGGCCGTTCTTTCAAGCCCGCAGCAGGCAAACCTTCATTTGAGGATAAAATGTCACGCTTCCTGAAAGATAGTGAAGAACGTATTTCTTCGCTTAAGAAGAATACAGAGGGCAAACGCGGCGGCCGTGGCGCGAAGCGTGTGTAATCTGTCCAACCTGATTTGAATATATAAGCAGAACCGTTAGCCAATCGGCTGACGGTTTTTTTGTGCTTCCCCAGGTTATTTTCAGTGAATGTTGAATTGGCGTTGTATTCCGATTCTGATTTCGGCGAAACATCGGAGAGGAATTCGTTTTATGCTGAGCCATGACATCATTCCCGCACTCCACCGTACCGCTAGACGGAATGATAAGAACATTTGTCGTCTACCAGTTTTTACCGACAGGTTTCCGTGGCATTCCCCAGTTATCCTGCTCAGATCGTGGCGACACCTTCCAGCTTCACGTTCAAAATCAGACATGCGGATCGGAGCAGGTCTGCTCTGGAATACGAGAAACCACAATAGGGCCGAGGGTTTAACACCATCGCGCCGCGAATGTTTCTTTTGTCGTAAACTTTTTGCAGCTCGTCCAGCTATTCTGACAAACTACGTCTTGCATTCTATCTATAATCAGAACCATCGAGAATGAAACACGAAATCAAATCAATCGAATGGGGTGCCTTGAGCATGATGGAGAAGTGGAATGTCATTCAAATTCCGGGAATGAAAGCAGGCAAAGGAGGCGCTGCAGCTCGGGAGGAGCTGTCCGTACGCCTGAAGCACTGGCTGGGTTCCCGCAAGGCTGTCCAGGCGGTAGCTTCGCGCAAATGGGTACTGCTGCTTGCCTTTATGGGATTTCTGCTGGGTAAAGCAATGATTCTGAATGAACTATCTCCTTTTGCTATTGCATACTTTGCGGTGATTGCTTTTATGCGCAGGGATTACATCATTCCAGTGGGTGCGGCGCTGCTGGCCGGCAGTCTGTTCGCCCCGTTTCCGGTATCACTCATTGTCGCTTCCGAGATGGCAATCTTCTATCTGCTGTTCCGAGGATTGCAATCTCATGATCGTGCTGAATTATCTTATGCACCAACGATGGTATTTACGACAACTTTTATGGTAAAGCTGTTCGCCGTGGTGATTGGTCCTTCGTTCAGCTGGTATGCGATGCTGATGCTGACGATGGATTCGGTGCTAAGCTTTGTACTCACCCTTGTGTTCATTCAGGCCATTCCGATTTTTACGTATCGCAAAAAGAAATTCATCCTAAAGAACGAGGAGATCCTGTGCCTGATCATTCTGCTGGCCTCGGTCATGACCGGAGCGGTGGGCTGGTCCATTCAGTCGCTTTCGGTGGAGCATATGCTCTCCCGATATCTCATTCTAGTTTTTGCGCTGGTGGGCGGAGCCCCCCTGGGTGCGTCGGTAGGGGTGATAACAGGATTAATTCTCAGTCTGGCCGATATGTCAGCCGTATATCAGATGAGTCTGCTTGCTTTTGCCGGTATGCTGGCAGGCATGCTTAGAGAGGGAAAACGTGCTGCGGTTGCACTAGGCATGCTGCTGGGTTCCTCTATTCTATCCATCTATCTGAGTGGTCCGGGTGATGTGATGAATTCATTATGGGAAACGTGTGCGGCAATTGTGTTGTTTATGCTTACGCCAAAGAGTATGCTTGCTGCCATTTCCAAATATGTACCGGGTACGCAGGATCACACCAAGTCCCAGCATGAATATGCGAAACGCATTCGGGATATTACAGCGGAGCGAGTGACTCGCTTTTCCCAAGTGTTCCGTCAATTATCCCGCAGCTTCGATCAGATGTCCGGTACAGGGGAACCGGTACACAAAGAAGGCGGCATGGAACATTTCATGAATGCAGTTGCTGAAGGAACATGTGCCAACTGCTTCAAGCGTGCACAATGCTGGGACGCCAAATTTATTCAAACCTACAGCTATATGACAGATGTGATGAGTTCCATTGAAGCGAACCCGGAGATGTCCGGCAAACAAATCCCGGTTGAATGGAACAGGGTATGTGCCAAGCCGGAGGAAGTGCTTGAAGTGATGCGTGCCCAATATGGCCTGCATCAGCACAACATGCAATGGAAACGCCAGATTATTGATAGTCGTCAATTGGTTGCCGAACAATTATCCGGCGTATCCCAGGTGATGGAGGACCTGGCCAAAGAAATTCAACGCGAGAGTGAGGAGATGGTGCAGCAGGAGGAACAGATTCGGGATGCCCTGGAGTCCCTTGGATTATCCATTCATTCTATTGAAATTATTAATCTGGAAGCAGGCAATGTAGAGATCGAGATTGTACACGCATATACAAGGGGGTTTGATGAATGCCGCAAAATGATCGCTCCGCTGATCTCTAACGTGCTGGACGAACATATTGCTGTGCTGCATGAAACGATGACCGACCCACGCCAGGGACTGGCAACCGTGACCTTTGGCTCGGCAAAAACGTTCGAGGTCACAACAGGTGTGGCTGCTGCGGCCAAGGGAGGAGATGTGATGTCAGGGGACAGCTTCAGTACGGTCGAGCTGGGCAATGGCACGTTTGCTGTCGCACTCAGTGACGGAATGGGGAACGGAGAGCGGGCTCGCATGGAGAGCAGTGCTGCACTGAACATTCTGGAGCAGCTGCTTCAATCAGGTATGGATGAGAAGCTGGCGATCAAATCCGTCAATTCGGTGCTGATGCTGCGTTCTCCGGAAGAGATGTATGCCACAGTCGATATGGCACTCATCGATGAGTACACAGCAGAGACAACGTTTATGAAAATTGGCTCTACACCGAGCTTTATCAAACGTGGACAGGAGGTTATACAGGTTTCGGCCAGCAATCTGCCGATCGGCATTATTAAAGATATAGAGGTGGATCTCGTTACGCTGCAGCTGCAGCCAGGTGATATTTTGATCATGATGACAGATGGAATCTATGATGCGCCAGGATATGCAGTGAACAAAGAGCTGTGGATGAAACGTCTCATTCAGGAGATTGATACCGATGAGCCACAAGAACTTGCAGATTGTCTGCTCGAAAGTGTGATTCGGTATCAGAAGCAGGAAATTTTAGATGATATGACCGTTGTAGTTGGAAAAGTTGAGCATTTCCGCCCGGAATGGGCAACCCTGCGGGTGCCTGGCATCAGCCGTATGGAGCGTCCACGCACTGTGAGTTAATTAACCTGACATATAGACATGTCCTTAGTAGCTATCTCAATCCAGATCCATCCGTTTGAACTCTCTTCAATCTGGCAATGCTAGTCATAGAATTGAAGAGTAAGAATGACGGAGGGATATCGGATGAAACAAATTTTGTTGATTACAGACGGTTGTTCCAATGTGGGTGTAAGTCCGGTACTTGCAGCAGCTGAGGCGCGGGAGGAGGGCATTACCGTTAATGTTGTAGGTGTCATTGACTACGGCACCATTGGAGAGCTGGGAAGTCGGGAGATTGAGGACATTGCCAGAGCAGGAGGGGGAATCAGTCAGATTGTAGGCACAAGACAATTAGCGCATACGATGCAGATGATGACAAGAAAAACGGTGGTTCAAACAATTCAGCAAGCGGTTAATAGAGAGTTAACTCAAATTTTGGGGGAAGGTTCCAAAACGGTCACTGATCTGGAGCCTGCACAGCGTTCACAGGTTGTAGAAGTGATGGACAATATGACAGAGACTACGGCCCTGCAGGTTTCCCTGCTCATTGATGTCAGCGCAAGCATGAAGCCAAAGCTGGCAGCGGTAGAGGAAGGCATACGGGATTTGATGTTAAGCTTGCAGGCACGGGTAGGCAAAAGCCGGCTTTCTGTTTTTCATTTTCCAGGCCGCCACAGCGGAGAGCATGCGGTTATGGACATCGACTGGACCGATGATCCGGGGCGGGTTCGTTCCTTGTTTGGACGGCTGCAGACCAAGGGAGCGACACCGACAGGCCCTGCAATTCAGAAGGTGATTGATTTTTACCGATATGGTACACTGGAGGAACAGCAGGAAATAGAAGGGAACTATCGCATTGAAAGAGAAGGGATGCTCGGTGACAACGTTGTCTGATGCCTCTTTCCCGCCGGGAACCGTTATTACGGGAAAATGGAATCGAAGCCGATATACAATTCGGAAGCTGCTGGGCAGAGGTGCTAACGGGGTTGTGTTTCTTGTCCAGCGGGGAGAGAACGGCAAGCACTATGCACTCAAAATGGGATTTGATCCGGTCGATTTGCAGTCTGAGATCAATGTGCTCAAATCATTTCAGTTGCAGCGTAATCATGAAGCCCTTCGGCAGAGCGGCATACCATCCTATCTTAAAGATGTGGACGATTATGCCGTTCGAGGCCGGGATATTCCCTTTTATGTAATGCGTTACGTTCAGGGAGAGGCGCTGCATCATTTTATTCGGCGTCAGGGAACAGACTGGACACTCCTGGTTGGGTTAAGGCTGTTACAGAAGCTTGGTCAGTTGCATCAAGCCGGCTGGGTGTTTGGCGATCTCAAACCTCAGAATGTACTCGTCTCTGATTATGGACATGTTGAGCTGATTGATTATGGCGGCGTTACTTCGATTGGTCGAAGTGTCAAACAGTTCACGGAATGGTACGATCGAGGGTACTGGAATGCAGGCAGCCGAACCGCGGATGCTTCATATGATGTGTTTGCTTTTGCACTTCTACTGATTCATATTATGGAAGCAGACGCGTTGAAAGCTTTGGCTGCAGATGGACTGCCGCAATTGCGAAATGTTAATCAACTCGTGCGGCTGGTTGAACGAAGCGAGCGTTTAGGCCCTTTCCGGCACTGGATTATTCGAGCGCTCCGGGGTCAATTTCAGGATGCAGGTGTTGCTGCAAAGGCGTGGAAGGAATTGATGGAACGCCCTGCGCCTATGCGCAGACGCTCAAGAAATGGCACACCGCGTTGGCTGAAAAATGCCTTTGCTTTATCAGTCATTTTACTTATCGGGGTACTCATCTATGCACTGCGCTTCTAGACGGTAAGGGTGCATATACATAACGCAAGGAATGAGGAAAAGGTATGGAGGCTTTACGCTGGGACACACTGGTGAATAACGTACTGGATGCAGCGGAAGAGCATCAGTTATGGGTACCCGGGGATCGGATTGTCGTCGCTGTATCGGGCGGTCCGGACTCGGTGGCTTTTTTGCATATCTTGCACGAGATCAGCAAGCAGCATGTACCGCTTGAACTGATCTGTGCCCATGTACATCATGGCTTTCGCAAAGAATCAGATGAAGAAGCACATCAGATGATGGAGCTGGCGAGTCAGCTTGGCATTGCATTTGAATGGATCAAAGCAGACATACCTTCCTATATGAAGCAGACAGGGCAAGGACCACAGGAGGCAGCCCGTAATCGGCGTTATGCTTTTTTACATGAGGTAGCTGATAAATACGGTGCTGCAAGCATTGCTTTGGCACATCATGCCGATGATCAGGCCGAGACGGTTATGCTTCATTTGTTGCGGGGGAGCGGCCTGTCAGGGCTGGCAGGTATGAAATTCAAACGGCGTGAAAAAAATGTGGAACTTATTCGCCCATGCCTTCGTATAAACAAGACGGACCTTGTAGAAGCTTGTAATACACAGGGTTTTACTTACTTTCATGATGAGAGCAATGATCAACGCAAATATCGGCGTAATGCGATTCGTTTGGATGTGCTGCCTTTTTTGGGGCAATATAATGGACAACTCACGCCGTCACTGAATCGACTTGCCGAAATTGTGGGTGAAGAAGACGATTTCATGGAGCAGAGTGCTCTTGACACATACAGGTGTCTAGTGCAGGTGAACGGTGGAAGGCAGACCTTTGAGGCGCCTTCCTTCTTGAAGTTACATGTCGCTTTACAACGAAGGTTGATTAAACTAATATTGAATTATCTGCCTTTGGACAGTGATTTTGTCGACTTTACCCGTATTGAAACTATTCGGCGCAAGGTTATGGATACCGATGTGACGACCTGGAGCCTGGATATAGGACAGACACTCGTTTGTACGCGGGAGTATGATCTCATTTCTTTTGGCATACGGACAGACGTACAGGATCGATCTTACGAGTATCGTCTTGCACAATGGAGCGGAACTTATGAGCTTTCACTCACCGAGATTAACCGATACATTCGGTTTATGACGATGAGTCCCGAGAACTATCATGTACCGGAATCAGCGGATCAAGCCGCTTTTGATGCGGACAGGCTGATGATGCCGCTGGTTGTACGTTCACGGTTACCTGGAGATGCCATGAAAGTGCTGGGATTAAACGGAAGCAAGAAGGTGAAAAATATTTTCATCGATGAGAAAATTCCCCCATCTGTCAGACCATGTATTCCTGTGGTATGTGATGGAGCAGGCAACATCATCTGGTTACCGGGAGTTCGCCGGTCCGATGTAGCCCCTGTCAGGGAGAGCACTTCTGCAATCCTGTACATGACTGTAGGCGATTCAGCGATTCAGGGGTAGTGGTTATGGTTCAGGTAAGGCTTTCATAGTATAACTTAGGAGGTTCGCACAGTTGCAGAACGACATTCAGGAAGTATTGATCAGTGAAGAAGAAATTCAGAGTAAGGTGAAAGAGTTAGGTGCAACACTAAGTGCCGATTATGCTAACCGGAACCCTTTGGTCATTTGCGTGCTCAAAGGTGCGTTTATATTTATGGCTGATTTGGTTAAGAACATAACGGTACCGGTTGAGATGGATTTTATGGCTGTGTCCAGCTATGGTGCATCTACCAAGTCATCCGGTGTTGTCAAAATTATCAAGGATCTGGATGTATCTGTTGAAGGACGTGAAGTTCTGATTGTCGAAGATATTATCGACAGTGGACTCACACTTAGCTATTTGATTGAACTGCTGGAGAACCGCGGTGCCGAGACGGTGCGTGTGGTTACGCTGTTTGATAAACCATCGGGTCGCAAAGTGGAATTGGAAGCCCATTACACAGGGTTTGACATTCCAGATGCGTTCATCGTTGGGTATGGTCTAGATTATGCCGAGCAGTATCGGAACCTGCCTTATATCGGGATTCTGAAACCAGAAATTTATACTAGCTAATATCGTGCTAGGGCCCAAGCCCGAAGCTGTATATGGCTTCTATTGAGAAGCCGTGTCGGGCTATGTTAAAATAATTAAAGTGTCTCGAGAGGAGGTAGGGGATGAATCGGTTCATCCGGAATTCTGCTTTTTATTTGATTCTTTTTTTGGTTGTGGTGGGGATCGTTCAGTTCGTCAGCAATGGCGGCGAAGCCACCGATAATCCTAGATATGATCAGCTGCGTGCAGCGATCAAAGCCAACAATGTCTCCGAAGTGACGGTTCAGTTTAACGGTCAGACGTATCTCGTAACTGGTCGATACAAACAAACACCTGACGGAGCCAAATCAGAAAATTTCTCAACGTATATTCCTCCTACGGATGAGGCAATCAACGAGCTTGTAGCTGCAAGTGAAACAAACAAATTCGAATATCACCAGGAACCAATGAAAGGTGACAGCATCTGGCTAACACTGCTGACCTCCTTTATTCCTTTGATCATTATGTTCCTGCTGTTCTTCTTCCTGTTTAATCAGGCACAAGGCGGCGGCGGTAAAGTAATGAACTTTGGCAAAAGCCGTGCTCGACTCTATAACGAAGAGAAAAAGCGGGTTACATTTGAAGATGTGGCAGGTGCTGATGAAGAGAAACAGGAGCTTGTCGAAGTCGTAGACTTCCTCAAGGACCCTCGTAAATTCGCAGCAGTTGGTGCACGGATTCCAAAGGGCGTATTGCTCGTAGGTCCTCCGGGTACAGGTAAAACATTGCTCGCACGTGCCGTAGCCGGTGAAGCGGGTGTACCATTCTTCAGTATTTCCGGTTCCGACTTCGTTGAAATGTTTGTCGGTGTCGGTGCATCACGTGTACGTGACTTGTTCGAAAATGCAAAGAAAAACGCCCCATGTATTATCTTCATTGACGAGATTGATGCGGTAGGACGTCAACGTGGTGCTGGTCTTGGCGGCGGTCACGATGAACGTGAACAAACCCTCAACCAGTTGCTCGTTGAGATGGACGGATTTGGAGCAAACGAAGGTATTATCATCGTTGCTGCTACGAACCGTGCAGATATTCTGGACCCTGCGTTATTGCGTCCAGGTCGTTTTGACCGTCAGATTACAGTGGATCGTCCTGATGTTAAAGGCCGTGAAGCTGTTCTGAAAGTGCATTCCCGCAACAAACCACTCACGAAAGATGTGAGACTGGATATTATTGCGAAGCGTACAACAGGTTTCTCCGGTGCAGACCTGGAGAACTTGCTGAATGAAGCGGCACTGCTTGCAGCCCGTCGTAACAGAAGAGATATTTCGATGCGTGAAGTGGATGAAGCGATTGACCGCGTCATTGTAGGTACGGAGAAGAAAAGCCGTGTTATCAGTGACCGTGAGAAACGCATTGTCGCTTATCACGAAGCAGGCCATACCATTGTAGGATACTTCCTGGAACATGCTGATATGGTACATAAAGTGACCATCATTCCGCGCGGACGTGCGGGTGGATATGTAATCATGTTGCCAAAAGAAGATCGTATGCTCGTTACCAAACAAGAGCTGCTGGATAAAGTAACCGGACTCCTTGGGGGCCGCGTTGCGGAGGAATTGTTTATCGGAGAGATCGGTACCGGTGCATACAGTGACTTCCAGCAAGCGACAGGTATCGTGCGCAGCATGGTTATGGAATACGGTATGAGTGAGAAACTGGGTCCAATGCAATTCGGAAGTTCACAAGGGCAGGTATTCCTTGGACGGGATATCGGTCACGAACAGAATTACTCGGATTCTATCGCATATGAGATCGACCAAGAGATGCAGCGCTTTATTAATGAATGTTATGAGAAGTGTAAAGCTTTGCTGATCAAACATACCAAAGAGATGCATCTGATTGCTGAAACATTGCTTGAGGTGGAAACACTGGAAATGGATCAGATCAAACAATTGATCGAAACAGGTTCCCTTACACCAAAAGCAGAAGGCGACAACACTGGAGAAGGCACGCCAAGTGAAGGTGGCGAACCAATCATTGATAACATCGGTGATGTTCGTGTCCGTATTCAAGGCAAAGATGAAACATCTGAGCCGCTGGCTGGAGATATTCCTAACGAAGCTCCAGACGTAGATAAGGGCAGCAATGATCCGAATGATGGCGGCACCAAGCCAACATCATAACATGTCATATAACCGGCAATTAGCCGGAATAAGAAAGAGAGCCCTCGCGGCTCTCTTTTTTTTTGTAACAATTATTCCTTTGAAGGAGAAACGGATAATCGAGAGCTAGATGGCGAACCGGATAGAATGAGTGGGATATGAGGGGATATCCTGCCTTTTTTCATTTATTGACAGAGTCGTGAACGTTGTGTACATTAGTTGTTAAACCGCTTGTGATTCGTTTCTCAAGCGAACATAACGACTTAGGTTAGCCCTATGAAACAGCGCTTGGCGCTGTCCCGATAAGGAGAGGATCACAGGTGGAAGCTCTGGCTTTAGAGCGCAAGGCTGAGATGAATCGTGAGCTGCGTGAGCGGCTGATGGAACTCAAAAAGGAACGTAATGCCATTATTCTGGCTCACTACTATCAACGTGACGAAGTACAGGAAGTCGCGGATTTCCGTGGAGACTCATTCCTTCTGGCACAGAAGGCTGCACAGACGGATGCAGATGTGATTGTGTTCTGTGGTGTTCATTTTATGGGTGAAAGCGCTAAAATTCTGGCTCCAAACAAAACGGTTCTGATTCCAGATGAACGTGCCGGTTGTCCGATGGCTGATATGGTGAACGTAGACGGATTGCGTAAGCTGAAGGCACAGCATCCGAATGCGAAAGTAGTCACATACATTAACTCCTCGGCTGAGATCAAGGCAGAAACGGATATTTGCTGTACATCAGCGAATGCAGTTCGGGTTATCCAGTCCGTAGATTCTGATGAAATTATTTGGGTACCTGATAAAAATCTTGGACATTATGTGCAGCAGCACACAGACAAAAAGATGATCATCTGGGAAGGCTACTGCAATACACATGATATGTTGACGGTCAAAGACGTGGTGGAGATGAAAGCCAAATACCCTGATGCCGAATTCGTGGTGCACCCGGAATGTCGTCCTGAAGTTGTGGCGATGGGAGATTTTGTAGGCAGCACAACAGCTATTCTTGAATATTGCAAAAAGTCATCAACAAAGGAATTTATCGTAGGTACTGAAGATGGAACGGGGTATCAGCTTCGTCTCGACAGTCCGGATAAACAGTTCCACTTCGCGACGAAGTTCCTTGTATGTCCGAATATGAAGGTCAACAATCTGAAGAAGCTGGTTAAATGTCTGGAAACGATGAAACCACAGATCTATGTTCCACCGGCTGTTGCTGATAAAGCCAGAGAATCACTAGAGCGTATGTTACTGGTGAAGTAACATGCGTTACTCTTGCTCCGAGACAGGTGAATGAGATGAAACCGCAGATACCGCAATATATACATGATTTTGATCTCTCTGCGCTGCCCATGGTGGAGACCGATGTGCTCGTGATCGGTTCAGGCATTGCCGGACTGTTCACGGCGATTAAGGCCAGTGAACAGCATCGCGTGCTGATGATTACGAAGAAGTCTTTACTTGAGAGTAACACCCGATATGCGCAGGGAGGCATTGCGGCTGTTATTGCTGAAGATGATTCGCCTGCATACCACCTGCAGGATACTCTTGTTGCCGGAGCGGGTTTATGCCGCTCCGAAGCAGTAGAAGTATTGGTGAATGAAGGGCCAGAAGGTGTCAGGGAACTGATCCGTCTGGGGACATTGTTTGACCTGGAGAACGGCGAGCTGGCGTTGACGCAGGAAGGTGCGCATAGCCACCGCCGTATTTTGCATGCCAATGGAGACGCGACAGGATATGAGATTGTTCGTGCACTTGCCGTTGAGGTACACGAACATCCGGTAATTGATGTATGGGATGAGCATTTTGTCATCGACTTGATTACGGATCAGGGCGAATGTATCGGTGCTTTGGTCTTGAAGGAAGACGGCTCAAAAGTATTTGTCAGAGCCAAGGCCACGGTGCTGTGCTCTGGCGGGGCTGGACAGCTCTACCGTTATACAACCAATCCTGATGTTGCAACCGCTGATGGAGTCGCTATGGCATATCGTGCAGGTGCCGTTGTGCGTGACATGGAATTTATTCAGTTTCACCCTACCTCTTTGTGTTATCCTGGTGCTCCGCGCTTTCTTATATCCGAGGCAGTACGGGGGGAAGGCGCATATCTGCGCAACGTAAAAGGGGAGCGTTTTATGGAAAAATATCATCCCCTGCTGGAGCTTGCGCCGCGCGATATCGTAGCCAGAGCAATTGTCAGCGAGATAGAATTAACGAACAGCACATTTGTTTACCTTGATATTACACATGAGTCGCCGGAGATGGTAAAGCATCGTTTTCCTACGATCTATGAAACCTGTATGAGATATGGTCTTGATATGACAACAGACTGGATACCGGTTGCACCTGCAGCACATTACATGATGGGCGGGGTCAAAACCGATCTGAGCGGCGAAAGCAGCATTCCACGATTATTTGCCTGCGGCGAAGTGTCATCTACAGGTGTACATGGAGCGAATCGCCTGGCAAGCAACTCCTTGTCTGAAGCGATTGTATTTGGCCGCAGAATTGTGGAGCGTATCGAATCGCTGCCGTCCCTTGCTCCGTCGCTTGGCAGAGATGTGAAATCTCGGAACATGGACAATAGAAGTGCTGAACAGCAGCAATCCAAACCGATATCAGAAAAACGGCTGAGCTTGCAGAAGATGATGGTTCGTAAAGTCGGTCTGAGAAGAAATGGTAAAAATTTGCAGCAGGCCCTGGATGCTTTGCAGCAGGAGCTTCCGTTTTTGGATCAAAGCCTCAATTACAGAGAAGAGTTGGAATATGCAAACCTTCTTACCTGTGCATGGCTGGTGACTAGCGGAGCGCTCCATCGTGAGGAAAGTCGCGGGGCGCATTATCGTGAGGATTACCCGGCCAGAGACGATGCGATGTGGCAGAAGCATAGTCTGCAGCAGCGAGAACAAGCGATTGTGGAGGAATGGATGTCATGATATTGAATGGATACAATCAACAATTAATCGAGACGATTAAAGGCTGGCTGCACGAGGATGTAGGTGCGGGAGATGTCACCACCAGTGTGACCATCCCCACAGGCAGTGAATCCAAAGCTGTCATCCATGCCAAGGATCAAGGAATCATTGCAGGCATGCCCATTGCTGAGCTTGTATTTCAAGTCGTTGATCCGGCACTTCGTTTTACCGCAAAAGTGAGTGACGGTGATGCTGTCCATCCAGGTACGATATTGGCTGAGGTTGAGGGCAGCACACACTCCCTCCTGACCGGGGAACGGCTCGCGCTAAACCTGCTGCAGCGAATGTCGGGTATTGCTACGCGTACACGTTCTTACGTGGATGCACTCGAGGGCCTGAAGACGAGACTGGTCGATACACGCAAAACAACACCAGGTCATCGCCTGCTGGAAAAGTATGCTGTACGTGTTGGCGGCGGCGCTAATCATCGATTCGGGTTATATGATGCCGTTATGATCAAGGATAATCATATCAAAGGTGCAGGCGGAATTACCGAAGCGGTGCAGCGTGCGCGTGCTGTCATTCCGCATACGATGACGATTGAAGTAGAGACGGAAAATCTGGCTCAGGTACAGGAGGCCTTGCATGCCGGGGCAGATATCATTATGCTGGATAACATGCAGCCTGATCGGATGCGGGAGGCAGTTGCAATGATTCGTGAACAGGCTCCGCATGTGAAAGTGGAGGCTTCTGGTAACGTTTCTCTTCAAACTATTCGAGGAATTGCGGAAACGGGTGTGGATGTAATTTCAGTTGGCAGGTTAACCTATTCTTTTGAGAGCCTGGACATCAGCCTGGATTTAAACGAAAAGAAAGAGGGGTGAACCTCTTTGATTCTAGTTGTCGATGTGGGCAACAGTAACATTGTGCTCGGGGTATATCAGGGCCGTGAACTGCTGCACCATTTTCGTCTGAGCACATCCCGTCAGTCCACAGTGGATGAATACGGCGTATTGATTTATAATTTATTTCATATGTCCCGTATCTCGGCCCATGACATCGAGGGTGTTATTATTTCATCGGTTGTCCCACCGCTGGTGAATGTTATTGAGGCGATGTGTGAGAAATATGTGGGCAGAAAACCACTGCTTGTGGGGCCGGGCATCAAAACCGGCCTGAACCTGCGATACGAGAACCCGCGTGAGGTTGGAGCGGATCGGATCGTAAACGCTGTGGCGGCCGTAGAGAAATATGGCGGCCCGCTTGTGGTCGTTGATTTTGGAACAGCCACAACGTTTGACTGTATTGATGAAAAGGGTCATTATTTAGGAGGAGCCATCGTGCCCGGCATTCACATTGCTACCGAGGCGCTTTATGAGCGGGCAGCCAAACTGCCGCGAATAGAGCTGGAGAAGCCCAAGAAAGTGATTGGACGTAATACGGTGCATGCGATGCAGGCAGGCATTATCTATGGATATGCCGGACAAGTGGACGGCATTGTGGAGCGGATTCGTCAAGAGATGAATGCTGATCCCATGGTTGTTGCAACAGGTGGCCTTGCTTCATTGATTGCTGAAGAGACCCGAAGTATCGAGAAGGTGGACCCGCTGCTTACGCTTGAAGGGCTGCGAGTCATCTATGAGCGGAACAGGGAGAGGTAGACATACAAAGGGCGGCATACAGCAGGCTGGAGTATCAGCTTTAATGTTGAGCCGTTTTTTTCTGTTAAAGGAATGGAACCAAAATTACACGCCAAAGGAGGCTGAATGACTTGGAAAACAACAACAAGCTTGACCGGTTGATCCGTGGTACAGCGATGAACGGAAAGGTAAGAGCCTTTGCCGTTCAGACAACGGAACTGGTGGAAGAACTGCGAAGAAGACATGATACGTTTCCCACGGCTACAGCAGCCATGGGGCGTACAGTCACAACAGCGGCTATTATGGGAGCGATGCTGAAAGGTGAAGAGAAGCTGACCATCCAGGTTAAGGGCGACGGTCCAATTGGTCAGATCGTAGCTGATGCCAATGCCAAGGGTGAGGTACGGGGTTACGTTACTCATCCGCATGTACATCTGCCAAGTAACCGTTTTGGCAAGCTGGACGTTGCCGGAGCCGTAGGTACAGAAGGTTTCATCAACATCACGAAGGATCTGGGTTTGAAGGAGCCGTATCGCGGCAGCATCCCTATTATTTCGGGTGAACTGGGCGAAGACTTTACGTATTATTTTGCACAATCAGAACAGACGCCTTCCGCAGTTGGTGTAGGGGTCCTGGTAGATACGGATAACTCCGTTATTGTCGCGGGAGGTTTTATTATTCAGCTGCTGCCAGGATTAACGGACCCGGAGATTACGGAGATTGAGAATGCGATCGGTGCTCTGCCACCCGTAACAACCTTGCTGAATGAGGGACTTGAGCTGGAGGAGCTGCTGCGCCGTCTTCTGCCAGATGTGCAGGTTATGGGCGAACTGGATATTCGTTTTAATTGCAGCTGTTCACGTGAGCGGTTGGAGAAAACGTTAATCAGTCTGGGTCAGGTTGAGCTGGAGCAGTTAATTGAGGAAGAAGGACAGGCCGAAGTGGTTTGCCAATTTTGTAACGAAACATATGATTTTAACAAAGAGCAGCTGGAAACCATCCTAGAACAAGCCAAGAGCTGATCGATGCAGGGACGGGATGAGGTATGAACAGACAGGAAAAGGGACTTTGGACGGCAGTTGTTATTTTGACATTGGGCGTAATGGTTATGGGTACAGTGATGGCTATGCAGGTGCTTAACCAAGGTAAAGACGAAGCAGAGAAACCTCAGGATACAAATCAGGAAGAGGGCAGCACGGTTGCAACCATTAATGGGGAAGTCATTACAGACCAAGCCTGGATTGAGGAATTAAAACGACGTTACGGCAGCGAAATTCTGCTTCAGATGCTGAATCGGAAAGCGGTATATGCCGAGGCTTTACAGCGAAATCTGGTCGTGACTCCGAAAGAGATTGCCCGAGAAATGGCTGAGGCCATGGATGGGTATGACTCCGAGAAGTCTTATTATGATGCGATGAAATCGCAGCTTGGCCTGTCAAAACAGGATCTGGAGCTGGAGGCGGGTTATCGTTTGCTGCTGGAGAAGATTGCTACCGCTGGCATACAGATCAAAGATGATGATATTAAGCAGTATTGGGCAGAGCACCGTGAAGATTACATCACACCTGAGAAGTATGACCTGTCCATGATTGTTGTCAAAGAGAAATCGGAAGCAGAGGCTTTGCTGACTGCTCTGAGGAACGGGCAGGACTTTGAAGAGGCAGCCCGCACGCAATCCGTGGATAGCTATTCTCGCGACTCCGGCGGCAAGCTGGGCTGGATTGAACAGAATGATCCGTTTCAACCTAAGGCGATGCTGAAGCTTGCGGCCCAACTGCAAGTTGGTGAACTTGGTGGTCCTGTAGAGGTGGAAGAAGGCTATGCGGTCATCAAGCTGAATGATAAAGCCGAGCGCCAGGAACAATCTCCTGAGGAAGTGCATGAAGAGATTCGGTTGCAGCTGGCGCTAAGTCAGGCTGATCCGTTGTCACAAGTGGAAGAGATGCTGCGAGATAAATACAAAGCCGTCATTATCTCTGATATTCCAGCATCGTGAGATCATGATTATAAATGACTATTGTCCCGTCTTATAGATATTGCATCTGGATAAAAATACTTTGTCTACAGCCCTTGGGCCTAAGGCAAAGTATTTTTTTGAGTACTCATATTGACAATGTCCTGTAACGTTGATAAGATGAAAATAATCAAATACCTACTCGTTTACTCGGATATAAAAACACATCGAGATCTGACATACATGAATTTATAATATATTCATCCCACTAAGGAGGGCATTCATATGGCTAAAGTAGTTAATAACGTAACTGAACTCATCGGAGGTACACCGCTTGTCCGTCTGAACCGTATCGTACCTGAAGGCAGCGCTGAAGTATTGGTGAAACTGGAGTATCAGAACCCGGGCTCAAGTGTTAAAGATCGTATCGCAGTAAGCATTGTTGAAGAAGCGGAAAAAGAAGGTAAGCTGAAACCAGGCGGCACCATCATTGAAGCAACAAGCGGTAACACAGGAATCGGCCTCGCGATGGTCGCTGCGGCTAAAGGCTACAAGGCTGTTATCGTTATGCCTGAAACGATGAGCTTGGAGCGTCGTAACCTGCTTCGTGCTTATGGTGCTGAACTGGTGCTTACTCCTGGGGCAGAAGGAATGAACGGTGCAGTTAAGAAAGCCGAAGAGCTGCTCAAAGAGAATCCAACGTATTTCATGGCAGAGCAGTTCAAGAACAAAGCAAATGTGAAAATTCACCGCGAAACGACAGGTCCTGAAATTGTTGAGGCAATCCAGTCCGTAGGTGGAACAGTGGATGCGTTCGTTGCGGGTATTGGTACTGGCGGAACGATTACAGGTGCGGGTGAAGTGCTTAAAGAAGCATTCCCTGGCATTAAAATTGTAGCAGTAGAGCCAGCAGCATCGCCAATCCTTGCCGGAGGCAAACCTGGCCCTCACAAAATTCAGGGGATCGGAGCCAACTTTATTCCCGAGATTCTGGATCAGGAAATTTACGACGAAATTATTCACATCGAGAATGAGGATGCGTTCGAAACAGCTCGCACAGTTGCCAAAGAAGAGGGCATCCTGTCCGGTATTTCTTCCGGTGCAGCGATTCGTGCAGGTCTCCAGGTAGCGAAGCAGCTTGGAGCAGGTAAACGTGTAGTTGTGATCGTGCCAAGTAACGGTGAACGTTACCTGAGCACACCGCTGTATAACTTTGAAGCGTAAGCATAATATAACGATTTGGCATGCATCATATATTCTGACGAGATGATTCTGTTGTATGCTTTGTAAAAATGAATCCTTCCTGCCCTGACGGGTGGGGAGGATTTTTTGCGTAATACTTTTAAAAGCAACGACGCTTTAGTATACTATCAAACAATAAGAACTATATAAGTTGAGCATGTAATACACAACATATATAGCGACAGAGGAAAGGGCGGCTGGCAGCAATGACACACCAGATGACTACATACGCCGACTGGAAAGCGTGGGCTGCTCAAGGCTGGACGATGCTGCCTTTTATTACGAGGTCGGATGATGGGCTGTATCATGGCGGTTTACCGCTGACGTGGGAAGCGGCATGGCAGTATGCCTCCCCTAATGCGATTGTGCTGGAAAATGGCAAGGGAGGAAGATACACATTCCTTGGCTTGAATCCCGTTTCTATCGTTTCTGGCAAAGGGCTGGAGGCCACAATTGTTGACGTATCTCAAGGAATTACTCGGACAGATCTTGGCAAGCCGCTGGACGTATTAAAAAGATGGATGGCTCCTTACCGCGCACCGAGGGTGAGTGGAGCACCGGACTTTGCAGGTGGTTGTGCCGGTTATCTCAGCTACGACGTGGCGAGGTCGCTGGAGAAGCTGCCAACACTGGCTGAAGATCATCCTACGCTGCCGGATTACTGGTGGATGCGTTTTGAAGAGATATGGGCTTACGACCATGAACAGCAGGCGCTCTTCTGTATGGTGCATCTGGAATTGAATCCAGAGCAGCAGGAGCATACGGATCTTCGCAGCCTCTATGCGGCAGCAGAGCGGCGCGCAGCAGCCATGCAGCAGCGATGGCTTCACATTTTGGGCTTTGCCCAGGCAGAAGAGCAGCAGCAGGCTCTGGAGCTGCGTCATAGACAGGTACATCTTGCATTGCGGCCGGAAGAATCGGAGCAGGAGACGGAAGGATGGCATACCACCTTCCCGCAGAAGGACTTTGAACAGGCGGTGCACAAGGTACAGGAGTATATTCGTCAAGGTGATGTGTTTCAGGTGAATTTGTCGCTCAGACATGAGAAGAAGCTGCAGTCGAGTGGTGAGCACATCTATGAATGGCTGCGGATTGTGAATCCTTCACCGTATATGGGGATGCTTCGCAGTCCAGACTTCCAGCTGGTCAGCGGTTCGCCGGAATTACTGGTCAAAGTGGAGAATGGCAAAGTAAGCGCACGCCCGATTGCCGGAACGAGAAGAAGAGGTCGTGATGCGGCAGAAGATCAGACGATGGCGGATGAGCTGCTTGGCAGTGAGAAGGAGCGGGCCGAGCATATTATGCTGGTTGACCTGGAGCGTAATGATATTGGACGAATTGCTGCATATGGCACAGTCCATGTGCCTGAGCTAATGACCATCGAGAAATATTCCCATGTGATGCATCTTGTATCACAGGTAGAAGGCAGATTGGCTGAAGGAATGTCGGTATTTGATGTGATTGCCGCAACGTTTCCAGGCGGGACGATAACGGGTGCCCCTAAAGTACGCACCATGGAGATTATTGAAGAGCTTGAGCCGGTACGTAGGGGTCCATATACTGGCTCCATCGGGTGGATAGATTACAGTGGTAATATGGAGCTGAATATCATCATCCGCACCCTTGCAATTAAGGATGGTACAGGGTATGTGCAGGCTGGTGCAGGTATTGTCATTGATTCCGACCCCTATCGTGAATACAGAGAGTGCCGGAACAAGGCCAGGGCGATGATGAGAGCTGTAAATTATAGTGAACGTGCTGAAGTAGAGTCTGAAGTCAAAGCGAAGACCAAGGAGCAGCTTGATCAGGAACAGTTCCAACGAAATTAGGAGCGGCGTAACTAAACTAAAATAAATAAGGTACCTGCCGCTTGCTGCGGCGGAAGATGAGGAGGAGCGGGCATATGATTCTGGTTATCGACAATTATGATTCCTTTACGTACAACCTGGTTCAATATCTGGGTGAATTAGGGGAGACGGTGGAAGTTCGCCGCAACGACGAAATTGATCTGGCAGGCATTGAAGCGCTGGCACCGGATCATATTCTGATCTCTCCAGGGCCGTGCACACCGAATGAGGCGGGGATCAGCCTGGCGGTTATTGATCATTTTAAAGGCAGCATTCCGATCTTTGGCGTATGCCTTGGACATCAGGCTATTGGACAGGCGTTCGGCGGCAATGTTATTCGTGCGGATCGTATGATGCATGGCAAAACGTCCGAGATGCACCATCAGGGTACGTCCGTGTTTACCGGACTGCCTTCTCCGTTTACAGCAACGCGCTACCATTCCCTGATTGTAGAGCGCAGCAGTCTGCCGGATTGCCTGGAGATTACAGCGGAGACAGCAGAAGGTGAAATTATGGGTCTGCGTCACAAAAAGTATGCCATTGAAGGGGTGCAGTTCCACCCGGAATCCATTATTACAGACCATGGTCACCAGATGCTTCGCAACTTCCTGTCACAGCAGAAGGCAACCGTATAACATGCAATATGCCGCGATGAACGGAAAGCTGGTTCAGCTGGCATCAGCCGTGGTTCCTGTAACGGATCACGGCTTTTTGTACGGACTCGGGCTGTTCGAGACATTTCGGACGTACCGGGGCAGGCCCTATCTTCTGGAACGGCATCTGGAGCGAATGGCTTCCGGCTGTGCAGAGCTGGGTATCCCTTTTGAGGTCACGGCGAGTGAGGTAGCCGATTGGATATCTCGTCTGATGCAGGCGAACCAGCTTGAGGATGCTTATGTGCGTTACACCGTATCTGCTGGCGAAGCGCCGCTTGGCTTACCTTCAGGAGACTACACCTCTCCAACCCACATTGTATTGGCAAAAGCACTGCCTGAACCATCTCCCACCCTATATGAGATTGGCAAAATACTTCAACGCCTCTCTACTCCGCGTAATACACCGGAAGGGCAAGTCAGGCTCAAGTCGCTGCATTATATGAACAGCATATTGGCAAAGCGTGAGCTTAACCATCTTGTTCAGGAGAATCGGCGAGTGCAGGGTGCAGAGGGGCTGCAGCTTACCCGGGAAGGGTTTGTTGCGGAGGGGATGGTTAGCAATGTATTCTGGGTACGCGAGCGTGTGCTCTACACGCCTTCGCTCTCCACCGGCATTCTGCCGGGCATCACCAGAGCGGTGGTCATGGAGATTGCCGCCGAGCAAGGCATTGCTTGCAAGGAAACACAGTCGCCGTGGGAGGAGCTGTGGCAGGCGGATGAAATATTTGTGACCGGATCGGTAGCCGAATTGGTTCCGGTGACAACGCTGCGAGATCTGAACGGTCAAGAGACAACGATCAGCAGTGGACAGATTGGCCCGGTTACGGCTGTATTATTGCGTATGTACCGGGAGAAAGCGGGGTATACTTCATGACACTTGCACCAGTCATCTATGAACGAAAATATGAATGGGGCCCAGCTTCACTTACGCTGGGAACCCGGACACAGATTATGGGCATTTTGAACGTCACGCCAGATTCATTCTCGGATGGTGGACGCTACAATAGCGTTGAACGAGCTGTCGCTCACGCGAAGCAGATGATGGCAGACGGAGCCGATCTGATTGATATCGGCGGGGAATCGACTCGTCCTGGCTCGAAGGTTGTCAGCGCAGACGAGGAGCTTGAGCGCATTATTCCCGTGATTGAAGCCCTGCACGCTGAAGCGCCGCACATACCGATCTCGGTGGACACCTACAAGGCAGATGTTGCGCGTCAAGCGATTCAAGCAGGCGCCCATATCATCAACGATGTATGGGGAGCCAAGGCAGATCCGGCAATGGCCCGGACTGCCGCCGAGCTGGGATGTCCTGTTATACTGATGCATAATCGTCAGACACATGATTATACCGACTATCTGCGTGATGTCGTGCGTGATGTGCAGGACAGCATTCAGCTTGCACTTGCAGCGGGTGTGCAGGAGCATCAGATTATACTGGACCCGGGCATCGGATTTGTGAAGGATATCTCCGAGAATTTGCAGCTGATGTCTTCTCTGGGCATGCTGAATGAGCTGGGCTACCCTGTGCTGCTCGCCACTTCCCGCAAACGGTTTATCCAGCATACGCTGGATGTCGGTGCGGATGATGCGCTGGAAGGCACAGCGGCAACGGTGGCATTTGGCATTGCCCAAGGCTGCCAACTGGTGCGTGTCCATGATGTGAAGCCGATCCGGCGGACGGCGGACATGTGTGATGCGATGTTATATCGCTCTCCGGGCTTGCGGAGAAGATCATAATGGAGGACTGATACAGCCCTTCCATGGGAGAGCGAAGCGTTTTTCACATCAATTCATCTTCAATATATTTCAGATAGAGGGCGGGCGAAACGGATGGACAGAATGGTGCTTCATCGTATGGAGTATTACGGGTACCACGGTGTTTTTGCAGAAGAGCGGAAGCTGGGCCAACGGTATTACATTGATCTGGAGATTGATATGGACCTGGGTGAGGCAGGGCGTAATGATGATCTGTCCAAAACAATTAATTATGCCGAGATTCATGAACTGGTGAAGCAGATGGTTGAGAACACATCATTCCAGTTAATTGAAGCTTTGGGCGAACATATTGCATCTTCTTTACTAGACACTTATACTATTATCAATGCATTGACAGTCAAGGTGACGAAGCCTCATCCGCCGTTTGATATTCATTTTGGAGGCGTAACGGTAGAGCTTCGCCGCTCAAGAAAGTGAGAACCATTATGATTGCACATTCGACCTCTGAATCTTCAGAGGCTTATATTGCTTTGGGGGCTAATTTGGGTGATCGGGAGCAGACGCTGCTTGAGGCGCTGACGCTGCTGGATGCCCACCCTCACATATCTGTGCTGCGCTGCTCTGCTCTGTATGAGACGGAGCCGGTAGGGTATGTGGATCAGCCTGCGTTTTTGAATATGGCTGCTGCAGTTCGGACAAGTCTGGCTCCTGAGCATTTGCTTAAAGAACTGCTGGATGTAGAGAATCGCCTTGGGCGAGTTCGGGATATTCGCTGGGGGCCGCGTACCGTAGATCTGGATTTGCTCTGGATGCACGGCGAGACGCGGGATACCGAATCGCTTCAGCTGCCGCATCCCCGGATGGGGGAGCGGGCATTTGTACTGGTGCCGCTGTCGGACATCGTGCCGCAGGACGAGACATCAGGTTTGTATACCTTTGTACACGCATCGTTGTCTGTACTGGATGGAAAGGATGGAATACAGCGTTGGAAAACATGCAATTGGCCAACCGAATCCGGGCATTCCGGAAGCTGAAAGGGTTAACGCAGCATGAGCTGGCAGCCGAGACGGGCATATCCCTGGCCATTCTGGGAACGATTGAACGTGGAAATCGCAGGGTGACACAGCAGGAGCTCAGCAAAATTGCGGGAGTGCTTGCGATCAGTGTAGAGGAGTTACAGGGTTTCAATAATGGATAAAGGGGTGAAACAGCAAGCATGCTGAAGATTGGCAATATTGAAATGAAAAATCAGGTCGTTCTGGCACCGATGGCGGGGGTGTGCAACCCGGCTTTCCGTCTGATCGCCAAGGAGTTTGGTACAGGTCTTGTTTGCGCGGAGATGGTCAGCGGTAAAGCCATCGTGCATGGCAACCAGCGAACACGTGAGATGTTGTTTGTCGATGAGCGCGAGAAACCGCTTAGTCTGCAGATTTGGGGAGGCGACCGGGAATCCCTGGTTGAGGCAGCCAGAATCGTAGATCAGGAAACGAACGCAGATATAATCGATATCAACATGGGATGCCCTGTGCCAAAAGTAACCAAGTGTGATGCAGGTGCACGCTGGCTGCTGGACCCGAACAAAATTTACGAGATGGTATCCGCGGTTGTAGAAGCTGTCGAGAAACCCGTTACCGTGAAAATGCGAATCGGCTGGGATAACGAGCATATCTATGTGGTGGAAAATGCTCTTGCGGTGGAACGCGCCGGCGGAAGTGCTGTCAGCGTACACGGCCGGACTAGAGAGCAGCTGTATACCGGAACGGCGGATTGGTCACATATCAAAAATGTCAAAGAAGCCGTTTCGATTCCCGTGATCGGTAATGGTGACGTAGCTTCCCCGGAGGATGCTCGCCGCATGTTGGATGAGACCGGCTGTGATGGCGTAATGATCGGGCGTGCTGCGCTAGGAAACCCATGGATGCTGTATAGAACAATCCAGTACCTGAGCTCTGGCCAGCTGCCTCCGGACCCGGATGCCGAAGAGAAAATTCGTGTAGCTGTCCTGCACATGGATCGACTGATCGCACTCAAGAATGAAACGGTCGCGGTTCGTGAGATGCGTAAACATCTGGCTTGGTATTTGAAGGGATTAAAGGGATCAGCGCGAATTAAAGACGTTATTATGGAGGGCACCAAGCGGGACGAGATGGTGGATATTCTGGAGAACTTTGTGGCTCAGCTGAAAATGGAGGGCAATCTGGAGTCCGAACCGGCAATCGCCGAGAACGCTTCTTGATTACCTCAGTCGGCTTGTAAAACGTTTACAGCCACAGGGGACGTAACATTGACTTTTCGAGACCGTTCCCCTATAATTTCTCAGTATAAATTCGCCATGTGCGTTTACTAAGTATTAGTGCATCAGGAGGAATATTCTATTTCTCTGGAGAACTTCATATAGTTTTGAAGATGTATGCGGGCGGAGTTCTGTCATCAGCACTGATTCCGTTGCCGTACAATCAAATTATTCCCATGACAGGAGAATCGGTTGAGATGAGCGACAAGGAAGTTATCCTTACACCAGAAGGACTCAAGAAGCTGGAAGAAGAACTGGAAACACTGAAATCAGTGAAGCGCCGCGAAGTGGCTGAACGGATCAAAGTAGCCATCGGCTATGGTGATATCAGTGAGAACTCCGAATATGAAGATGCGAAGAATGAGCAAGCTTTCATTGAAGGACGTATCATTACGCTGGAGAAAATGCTTCGTAATGCGCGGATCATTAACAGTGACGAGATCGATACCGATGCCGTGAGCGTGGGTGCTACCGTTATCGTAGAAGATTTGGAGTTTGGTGACATCACGGAATATACGATTGTAGGTACTGCGGAATCCAATCCGCTTCAGAACAAGATTTCCAACGAAAGTCCTGTAGGTAAAGCCATTTTAGGCAAGAAAAAAGGTACCGTGGTTGATGTAAGTGTGCCTGCTGGCGTAATTCAATATAAAATTGTAGATATTAAAAAGCTGTAGTAACGAAGCAGTCAGGTGCAGTAGACAAAAGCTTCCTTAGGGAAGCTTTTTTCAACATTACGGACAAGCGTAAACGCAAGGGCTGCAATGTAAATAAGGAGATGAATACAGATCATGACGGATGAAGTCTTGAATCAGGAAACCGAACTTAGCGAGCTGTTACAGATTCGCCGCGACAAATTGGACGAGCTCCGCAACTTGGGAATCGACCCTTTTGGCCAAAAATACGTACGTACCGAAGAGGCCGGCTCCATTCTGAAGAAGTATGAAGAACTGACCAAGGAAGAGCTGGAAGAGAAGCACATCGAAGTCAGTATTGCCGGACGGATTATGGCGAAGCGGGGCATGGGTAAAGCAAGCTTTGCGCATATTCAGGACCTGAGCGGCCGAATCCAGATCTATGTTCGTCAGGATAGCGTGCCAGAGGATAAATTTACGGCATTCAGTCTGCTTGACCTTGGAGATATCGTTGGGGTAACCGGCGTTGTTTTCAAAACGAAAACAGGCGAGACTACCATTAAAGTAAAAGACCTGGAAGTGTTGTCGAAATCACTCTACCCGCTTCCGGATAAATATCATGGTCTGACCGACGTTGAACTGCGTTATCGTCAGCGTTATGTGGATCTGATCATGAACCCTGATGTGCAGCAAACCTTCATTATGCGTTCCAAAATCATTCAATCCATGCGTCGTTACCTCGACTCCCATGGTTATCTGGAAGTGGAGACGCCGACGCTGCATGCGATCGCAGGTGGTGCTGCGGCACGTCCGTTTATCACACATCACAATGCACTGGATATGGAACTGTACATGCGGATTGCGATTGAACTTCATCTGAAACGTCTGATTGTTGGCGGTTTGGAAAAAGTGTATGAGATTGGCCGTGTATACCGGAATGAAGGCATGTCTACAAGACACAATCCGGAATTTACAATGATTGAGCTGTATGAAGCTTATGCGGATTACAAGGATATCATGGCTTTGACCGAAAACCTGGTCGCTCACATCGCACAGGAAGTGCTCGGCACACAGGTCATCCAATACGGAGATCATGAAGTGAATCTGAAGCCGCAATGGCGCCGTGTTACAATGGTAGATGCCGTTAAAGAAGTAGTGGGCGTAGACTTCTCCGTGCATATGACAGATGAGGAAGCTCATGATTTGGCCAAAAAGCACAATGTAAAAGTTGAACCACATATGACATTTGGTCATATTCTGAACGCTTTCTTTGAAGAGTTTGTTGAAGAGACATTGATTCAGCCAACCTTCATTATGGGACATCCACTTGAAATTTCGCCACTGGCGAAGAAAAGTGATGCTGACCCGCGCTTCACGGACCGCTTTGAGCTGTTTATCGTTGGACGTGAGCATGCGAATGCCTTCACCGAGCTGAATGATCCCATTGATCAGCGCCAACGCTTTGAGGCACAGATGCTGGAGAAAGAGCACGGTAATGATGAGGCACATGAGATGGATGATGACTTCATCCGTGCGCTCGAATATGGTATGCCGCCAACAGGTGGTCTAGGCATTGGTATTGACCGTCTGATCATGTTGCTGACCAATTCGCCGTCCATCCGTGACGTACTGCTTTTCCCGCATATGCGTCCACGTACACAAGAGTAAATAAGGAACGTAGTCTTCGTTCATAATAGAAGAGGAACCTGCCCGCTTGTTTAATGCCGGGGCAAGTTCCTCTTTGGGTTTACAAAGTATTTTAAAAAGAGGTGCCCTCCATGAAGTTCAGGCTGTACATAGCTCAATTCCTATCCCCTCCGTTGATTCTGGTTGGTGGATTCCTGTTGATCATATCCGTAGGTACGATGCTGCTGATGCTGCCGATTTCCAATCAGAGCGGCACTCATCTCGCCTTTATTGATGCTCTTTTTACGGCTACATCTGCAGCTTGTGTAACTGGACTGGTTGTAGTGGATATTGGAACCACCTTTAACCTGTTTGGTCAGATTGTGATTATGATCCTCATGCAGCTGGGCGGGCTGGGCTTTATGACGATGGCGACGTTGTTTGCGCTTGTGCTGGGTAAACGCATATCCCTCAAGGATAGGCTGTTGTTGAAGGAAGCCATTAATGCAGATAGCATGGAGGGGATTGTTCGAATTATTCGCAAGGTTTTAATTTTCTCTTTTACTATTGAGGGAGTTGCTGCGGTTATTCTGGCAATGTTATGGGCCACCGAGATGCCGTTTATACAAGCGGTGTACTATGGTATATTCCATTCGGTTTCCTTGTTTAACAACGGCGGCTTTGATCTGTTTGGCAACAGTTTTCAATATTATACGGGGGACTGGATATTTAACATCACGGCATCCATTCTTGTCATATCGGGTGGTCTCGGCTTTGTTGTTTTGAATGACCTGTTTGAATATCGCAAACGCCGCCGATTGTCGTTACAATCCAAGCTGGTGCTCTCTGTATCGGGTGCGTTGATTGGGATCGGTGCGATTGTTTTGTTTATTTTCGAATTCACCAACAGTCATACACTTGCCTCACTTACATGGGGCGAGAAAATATACGCTTCGTTCTTCCAATCGGTCTCTACACGTTCTTCGGGAACAAGTACAATTGATATTACACAGATGCGGCAGGCTACTCAATTTTTCTTTATTTTGCTCATGTTTATCGGGGCTTCTCCAGGCTCAACCGGAGGAGGCATCAAGACAACCACTTTCCTTATTATGATTGGGGCGGTATACGCGATGATTCGCGGGAACAAGGATATTGTGTTTTTCCGTCAGCGGGTTCCGAAAGATCTGCTCATGCGAGCATTGACCATTATTATGGTTTCTCTCAGTATTTTCATGATTGTGGTCATGCTCTTGCTTACAACAGAGGATGCACCCTTCCTCTCACTAATGTTTGAAGCGGCATCGGCTATCGGTACGGTAGGCTTGTCTGTTGGTGTAACCCATGAGATGACGAATTGGGGAAAAATAATAATTACCTTCACCATGTTTGTGGGTCGAATTGGGCCATTAACGATTGCATACGCATTGCGTCCGCGCAAGGAGAAAAAGCTGTATCGCCATCCAGAAGGCCGAATTATTATCGGGTAAATAAAATTTTTGAAAATGTAAAATACAAGATGTAAAACGTAAAAAACGCAGATATTCAGTGTGAGCGTCCCGGATGTTAAGGGATGGGCAATGAATAAACTGCGTTTTTTTTGCGGAGACATTGGAATGGAACGTTTCAAAAGTACGTGTTAATCCCAGGACGGCTCTATAATTAAACTCATATACAAAGAGAGGCTAGGTGTAACGCAATAGCTTCTTCCATGAGTTTAGCGTGTACTTGATCCGGTCTAAGCACAGCATGAATTGCCAGGCCATCAACAAGTGCGTATAATCTCTCGATCTCCAGTTCCTGATTCAGATCAGGTTTGAACAGGTTGAGCTGCATCAGCGAAGTAATGACAATTTCAACAGCACGTCTAATATCGTTATAAACGGTATCTGCCAGCTTTTTGAGTGCGGGATCCGTTTTGGATTTGGCAGTAAAAGCGTACCACACCTCCATTTCAGCCATTTTCTCATCCGTGTTTGGCATAAATTCAAGCAATAATCGTTTCATATCATCCATGGGAGGACCATTAAAGGTCATGCCCTGAATCCGGGATGTCACCCGTTCTGATACAAGATTCATGGCATATAACAGCAGCTCGGATTGTGTTGAAAAATAGTGGCGCATCGAACCTACAGAGATGCCGGCCTCCTCAGCGATATTTCGAACTGAGGCCTGCTCCATACCGTCTCTGCGAATGACACGCCAAGCGGCTTCAGCTACGAGCACGCGTTGTTTGTCGTGGTCTACAATTTTAGGCATAGCTCTATTATATCACTGTTGATTATTATGGTACAAATGTGTTAAATTGATTATAATACATATGTACTATTTTAAAAAAAAGGAGAGATTAAATGATCGCTTATTTCATTGTGGCGTGTGAGATTGCTTTCTGGGTATTTGTAGTAGCGGGTCTCAGTGTACGTTATATGCTTGGCAAAAAAAAGTTGGGGCTGGCTTTACTGGCAGCTACGCCTGTTGTAGATGTTATGCTGCTTGTTGCTACGGTAATGGACCTGCAGCGCGGAGCTGTAGCAAGTATGGTTCATGGTGTAGCAGCAATTTATATAGGTGTAAGCATTGCTTTTGGTCATCAGATGATTGCTTGGGCAGATCTTTACTTTCAATATTGGTTTAGAGGAGGGGACAATCGGAGAAGGAATAAACTATATGGAAAGGAACATGCAAAAAACGAGCGGATGGGCTGGATTAGACATCTTGTGGCATGGGGTATAGGGAGTGCTATTCTGTTAATGATGATATGGTGGATTGGTGATGCAGAACGCACAGAAGTATTTTCAGGATTGATTCAAGTTTGGACAATGATATTGGGGATTGATTTCTTGATTAGCTTTAGCTATACCCTATGGCCGAAAAAGGCAGCGGCTGAGAAAGCCGGATGACAAGTTTCATGAGTGATTATTTTAGCACGCGATGATCTGCTTCATGACATGGTAGTCAGCCACAAGTGTTTCGTGCTTTACTCTGAGTAAAAGCGGAGTGTTGTATGTGGCAGTACTTATATCCATATGTTTAGATAAATACTCTTGTAGTTAAGGTGCATATCGCTTTATAAAAATAAAATTAACACTTGCATTCATATTCTATACATGGTATATTCTAATTCCGGCCAAGAAAACACAGTTTACACGGTGCGGCAAGCAGCTTACAAAATAGCTTCTAAAGAAGCTTAAAAAAAGAGCTTGCAAAGTTGGTTCGGACATGATAAGATATAAGAGTTGCTGAAGCGAACGAGCGACGGTGGCGAAAAGAAGTTTGATCTTTGAAAACTGAACAACGAGTGAGTACTGATCTTGCTTGCAAGATCAACAATGAGATTTATAATCTCGTCAGATTCAAAATGA
>NZ_BMFU01000020.1 GCF_014639235.1 Paenibacillus silvae
CAAGCTTTCCGTCAACTCCGCTCGACTTGCATGTATTAGGCATGCCGCCAGCGTTCGTCCTGAGCCAGGATCAAACTCTCCAATAAAGTATTGAAAAGAGCGATTAGCTCATTTTGAATCTGACGAGATTGTTAATCTCATTGTTGTTCCAGTTTTCATACAGCCAGATGCTTGCACCAAAAACCTTCACGTTCATTCTGCAAGCAGAATGATTACTCACTCGTTGTTCAGTTTTCAAAGATCAAAATTCCAATTTAATGTGTTGTTTTTTCATCTCGTCGTCGTTTCAGCGGCGACTTTTATAATGTACCACACTCACATTATCTTTGCAAGCTTTTTTTTTGATAACTTTCAAACCCAGATATCAAAACAGCTTGATTTAGTGACCAGCTCCTTAAAAAAAGGAACGAAAGTTAATTTACCATATCATAATAGAAAGGTCAACCCTATTTCGACAAAAACGTTGATTCTTTTTAGTTTAATTGCGTTACACTCCTTCTAATTCATGAACTGAATGAGAGGTGTGAGCTCTATATAGATTGCCCCACCTCTTATCACGCAGATCGGACATATTCTTAGTTTTGAACCGGATTATATTTTCAGCCTTACTTCACGGCCTGGACTTCTTCAACTCCCCACCTCTTGCATATTTGGATAACTCTTTAGGCGGGGCAAACCGTGCATACATGCGGAATACCGTCTTGTACCGACTAGCGATAGCATGTTTTATCTCCTGGTCAAGACGATGATCACTTAGATCGAACAGCATTTCATCCAATTCTTTGCGTAATACATAGTCCAGCTCTTTGCATTCCTTCTCGTTAAATAGCATACCCAGCATTAAGAGTTCTCCTTTTTGTGCATATCATCTATAGTCACACCCGCGTTTTTCAGCAACATGATTCGTTAATAAGCCCTCGATCTCCTGATTGCTGAAACCCGTTTTATTGTTATGGTCAACTTTCTGGGAAATTATGAATGCTGGTATCATAATTTTCACAAAACATTTATCCTCTTACAAGCGCATAGGTAAGTGTGCTTTCGATAATTGCGGCAATGAAAAGCAGGATGACTACCCAGAAGCTTGCCGTTAACGTCGTTTTCACAAACTCCCTCCAACGTGTCCCGATCAACGCTCTCTTTTCTCCCCCTAATTGGGCAAGACTGCTTATTGTTAAACCGCCAAACTTTAATCCAAACGCACATGCGATGATAATTACCGGGATCTCGATGATTCCGTGAGGAAGCAACCCTTTAATAACGATATCGAAAAAACTTGCGCCATTATTCATCGTTGCATGAACGACAAATCCCAGCACCATTCCGTTAATAAGCAAAAATATAATGGGTAAGATGCCGAAGAAAATGCCTGCGTAAATGACCAATACACTCTTGATGGCATTGTTAAAAAAAATAAACAGGAAGAAGTTCCATTGCACATTTCCTCCTTGCTCCAACTGTTGACTCACCTGGCGTATTCCTTCAATCTGATTCAGCATCAGCTGCTCTAAGGGTCCTGTACTCACCCATCCAGCCCCGATTCCAACTGCAAACAGTAGGAAGGCCCAGATTAATGCTGTCCTTATTTGGCTCATGTCTCTCATGAATGCGCTGAATTTTAACATAATAACCTCCTGGTTAACGAAATGATGGACAATCAATGATGTAAAACGAATAACTGAGCCGTACGAGCATACATTGAAAACAAACAAGCATTTTCCTATCGAACAGAAACAAGCATTTTTTATTGGGAGAGGGGCGCTTAGCGAAATGAACTCGTTCTATGTATTCAGCGGCAAAAAAATCAAACGTAACCTGATTGTGCTCGTTGCTGCCATCTTTGCAATCGGTATTATCTATCTGGAAAGTGGCAACGTGTCTGTATTTTCGGAGGAAGCTCCCTCCGCCGTCTACAGTGTTCCAACTGACAAGAAGGTCATTGCTCTTACCTTTGATATTAGCTGGGGTGATAAACGGACTGAGCCGATCCTGAAGGTGCTTCAGGAAAACAAAGTGCAGAAGGCCACCTTCTTCCTCTCTTCACCCTGGAGCAAAACCCACCCTGAGATTGTCACCGCCATCAAGGAGGCAGGATATGAGATTGGCAGTCATGGCCACAGACATGAGAATTACAGCAGCTTGACCGAAGAACAAATACGCAAGGAAATTTCGACAGCTCACAGCATTTTAACAGATTTAACGGGAAAAGAACCGAAATTGCTGCGTCTGCCTAATGGAGACTTTGACAAGCGCGTGCTCCAGGTTGCTAACAGCCTCAACTATCAGGTCGTGCAATGGGATACCGACTCTATGGATTGGAAGAACCCAGGAGTACAAACGATTGTAGATCGCGTTGTCAGCAAAGCCCATCCGGGTGATATCGTGCTGCTGCACGCCAGCGACTCTTCGAAACAAACGCATGAAGCCCTGCCTGTCATCATTGATAAGTTAAAAAATCAGGGATATGAGTTTGTAACTGTATCGGAATTGCTGAACCACTCCAGTGTAGAGGGTAAAGAAGTCCGTGATCAAGCCAGCGGCCAATAGCCTGCAACAAACAAGTAGAAAGTTGAAAAGAGCTAACATGGTTAGCTCTTTTGGTGTTTATTTTTAAAAGATGACGCCTTATCCGTATTGACGCTTCTAGTGAAGCGTGCTTCTTCTTATGCCCTGCTCTCCTTGATGGACTTGCCTGCAGGCTCAGCCGATCGCTCTTCTGAATTATCGACCAGTTTGTGCAAAATCAGCATCTGGTATGCATTACATAACAACAAAGGGAGCACAATAAAGATCGTCGCCGCGTTGACATCAATACGCAATACACCGATCGTCTCCACAGCAGTAACGGCTATCATAAAAAAAAGCGTGGGTACCAGCGCAGAGATATGTGTTTGCTTAACTTTCACGTAAGCGGTAACAACTGCGGCCGCCAAAATGAGCAGTCCGAGTACGATATCCGAGATGCGCTCCCGCTCACCACCGACAAAGAGACGTAAAAACATAACATCCAGCAGCGCAAGCACAGTCAGCACAATCTGAACAATCTGCCACCCGCGTTTTGGAAATACACCTTTCCCCATATAATTTAATATGAGATATGCAAAGAAACCCATTTGTGAATATACGCTAATCATCACTCCAGAGCCAAACAAAATCAGAAGATACAGCATAAAGTCAGCTATTCCGTTTGTTTTCTCCCCGTTTACCAGCATCATAATCAACCCCGTGGCTAACGCACCTGCAGCGCCAATCAGCAAGGCTGTCCAAAACAGGAAAAACCATCTACGCAAATTCAAATGTTTTCCACCCCCGAGAGTTTATTTTACCAACCTTCACAGCAAAAAACCATCATTGCTCAACATATTTCCCCCTTTCCCATCACATACTACATCCAGTATCTATTCAAGGAGGGATTGTACACATGAAACGGCCTATATGGCAGCTGTCCTGTGTGGTGCTCGGACTATCCGTCATGCTTGCCGGCTGCGGTTCAGATCAAAGTTCTTCGCCTCCTCAGGGCAGTTATAAAGAGATGAAAACGATGGTTGTTGATATTTTGAAAAGTGACGAAGGCAAAAAAGCTGTAGAAGAAGCTCTGACGGGTCAAAGTTCCTCTGGCGGCGGTGGGGGTGGCAGCACAGAAGGAGGCGGAGGGTCCGGCGGTGGATCAGGAACAGTTGGGATGAAAATGTTAATGCCTATGCAATCTTCGGAACAAATACGTATTGCCGTAAAAGATACCATCACCGCACCTGAATACCAGAAGGAATTCGAGAAAATTATGACGGATCCGCAATTCGCGGGTGAATTCGCCAAAGCGATCAACGCGCAAAGCAAGCAGCTCCATATGCAGTTGATCAAAGACCCCACATATCAGAAATCCATTGCGGACATTATGAAATCACCTGAGGTGTCCAAGATGTTTATGGATATGACCAAAACTCCGGAATATCGCAAGCAGACGATGACCGTTATGCAGGAAGTGATGCAGAATCCATTGTTCCGTATGGAAGTGCTCACGCTGCTGAAAAAAGTTGTACAAGAAGAGCTGCAGCCTAAAACCGAAAGTGGTGGGGGGCAAAAGGGGCAGGAATCCGGTGGTCAGGACAGTGGAGATGGTGGCAGTGGTGATTCCGGAGGCGGCGGCTCCAGTGGTGGAAGCGGCTCATAAGATGCATTCTATGGCTTCGTCAAGCCATCCAACGATGCCATTTGAAGATAATAAGCCTGCATCCCCTCTAAAGGACGCAGGCTTTTGTCTGTGCTCACATTAAAATTTGGATTCAATGTTACGGGCAACCTCATCATAAATCGCGCCAATGGGTGTTTCTGACTTGTATACAGAAGGTGAGAAATCCGGCTCGGAAGGATGGTTATCCGGTGCACCCAATGGAATCTGGGCAAGCAGCACGGTATGCAGACTCTCGGCCAGCCGTCCACCGCCACCGCGTCCAAAGACATAATCCTTCTCTCCGCAGCTGCCACATTCGTAATACGCCATATTCTCCACAACACCAAGCAGCTCATGTTCCGTCTGAATCGCCATCGCCCCAGCTCGCGCTGCAACAAAGGCTGCTGTAGCATGCGGAGTTGTCACGATAATTTCTTTACTCTGCGGCAGCATCTGATGTACATCAAGAGCTACATCGCCTGTTCCTGGTGGCAAATCCAGCAGCATATAGTCCAGTTCTCCCCATTGTACATCGGTGAAAAACTGACGCAGCATACGGCCGAGCATCGGCCCGCGCCAGATGACAGGGTTATTTTCCCGAATGAAAAAACCCATCGACATGACTTTGACACCAAAACGCTCCACCGGCTGAATGACGCCGTCTTCAACCACCGGGTACTCCTCAATGCCCATCATATCAGGCACACTGAACCCGTAAATGTCGGCATCAATGAGGCCAACCTTTTTCCCTTGACGAGCCAAGGCTGCAGCCAAATTAACAGTAACGGTGGATTTACCTACCCCGCCTTTACCACTCGCCACCGCAATATAACGCACACCAGACTCGGGACTCAGCAACTCATGTCCATCCAGACCTGCTGCATGCCCTTTTACAAGCACTTCATCCTGTTCCTGAGCCTGATTATCGCCTTGTCCTGTATTCAGACTCTCACGATCATGCTCAGACGCTGCTCGTGTGCGAACGTGTACGTCCTTCACCCCATGCTGAGCAAGCAGATTGCGCGCAGCATCTGTTAAAGCGGTTGCATCTTCCGGTCGATTCTCCAGAGTCACCATACTTAATGCCACATGATGCTCTTTCACCATAATGTCACGAATCCATCCCAGCTCCGTCAGGCTTTGTCCAATCTGCGGTTCCTGTAATGGCTGTAAAATTTCAAGTATCTGTTCTTTGGATAACATCAGACAGCACCTCGGTTTTATCTATTGGCATGTATTAGGTATGCTGTTCCAATTATAGCACTACCGATCTTCTTATGACTAACTTTTCGGACGTTCTCCTGCGGAATACCTGAGAATCCCATTATATATGGATGCCGCTACCTTACGTTGATACGTTTCATCGGCTAGCATACGCGCTTCCTGAGGATGTGACAAAAAGCCAACTTCCACGAGTGCTGACGGAATTTTCAGCGCCTGCAGCAGATAAACGGTATTCACCGTTTTGGCGATCCGGTCTGTATTTTCCAGATTACGAATCATTTCAGCCTGCAGCAAATTTGCGAGTCCTTCATTATCAGGATGATTGGGGGTGTAGAACACCTGTGCGCCGCTCCAGCGATTTGAAGGCACACTGTTCATATGAATGCTGATAAACAGATCTGCCTGCTTGTCTTCAATTCGCCGTACTCTTTGCTTGAGATCCTCCGTTTTGCGCTTGGAATACCCCCTTGTGCCTTCCTCTGCCAGGTCTTTATCTATCTCACGAGTCATCACGACAAGTGCACCAGCCTGCTGCAGATAGTCTCTCACATACAGCGCAATAGACAAGTTGATATCCTTCTCGATAACCCCTTGTCTGCTTACAGCACCTCCATCTGGTCCCCCATGTCCTGCATCGATGGCTATTACCTTGCCCGCCAAAGGCAGACTCCAGTAGCCCGACGTTTTGGCAGAAGGCATCTCATACGAAACAACTGCCACAAACATGGCAAGCAAACACAGACTAAGCATAACCCTCTTTACTGTCTTTAATCTGATCCAGACCACCAGATGTTTCCCCATGTTTTTGCGCATAAAAAAACCACCTCGTCCCTATAAATGACTCTAATCATCTATATGGGACAAGATGGACAAATATACCCTTACGAATGGACTTGCTCTGCCATACCCTCAATCAGCACTTCAGCAACTTCAGGACGTGTGAATTCAGGAGGCGGACACTGACCATCACGCAGCAGTGCACGTACTTTGGTGCCCGACAGCGTCAGATGGTGTTCCTTGCCATGTGGACATGTTTTGCTGGAAGCCATGTTTCCACATTTCGTGCAGAAAAAGCTGTGCTCAAAGAACAGCGGTGTAATTCCGAGTTCTTCAGCTGTAAAGTTAGAGAAGATCTCCTGCGCTTCATAGGTGCCGTAGTAGTCACCTACACCCGCATGATCGCGACCAACGATAAAGTGGGTGCAGCCATAATTTTTACGTACCATCGCATGGAAAATCGCTTCCCGTGGTCCAGCATAACGCATCGCCGCCGGGAACACACCCAAAAACGCGCGATCCGCAGGATAATAGTTCTCCAGCAGCACCAGATAACTTTTCATCCTTACATCAGCAGGTACATCATCAGACTTTGTTTCGCCGACCAGCGGATTCAGGAAGAGTGCATCCACAATCTCCATCGCACTTTTCTGAATATACTCGTGCGCACGGTGCACAGGATTACGAGTTTGGAAACCAACAACCGTTTTCCAACCCTTCTCCTGAAAAATACTGCGTGTCTCTGCCGGGTCGTAATAGAAGTCTTCGAACTTTGCCGGCTTCGGTCGATTTAATACCTGTATAGGACCCCCCACATAGGTTGCAGGGCGCTCCAGCAGCTTTTTCACACCCGGATGCTCCGGATCATCGGTTTTGAATACACGACGCGCTTCCTCGCCCTGATCCACCTGATAGATGCTTTGAACTTCTAGCAAGCCGTATGTCACCCCATCCTCTTCACCAACAAGGGCTACGGTTTCTCCTTTGCGGAGAGCAGCCGCCTGTTGATCATCAACAGCAAGTGTAATCGGTATGCTCCATACCGTACCATTGGCCAAACGCATCCGGGATACAACCGATTGATAATCCTCCTCGTTCATAAATCCTTCAAGCGGCGAGAAAGCACCTACACCGATCAGGTCGAGGTCGGAAATCGTCCAGGTATTAATGCGCAGGGAGGTAAGGCTCTTGCTCTCCTGCAGTAAACGTTCACGTTCTTCTCCTTGTACGACACGCTGCACCAGCGTACCTCCATGAGGCAGAATCGAAGTCATCTTGTCAGCTCCTTATATATCCATTCGTTTATAGTGAGGCCATGCGCTTATTTTCCATTGCTGTAGGATACAGAAAACGTCGTTTACGTCATCCTATCCTTAGGACCTTATTTATGCAGACCGCATTCCGTTTTGTCATTGCCGGACCAGCGTCCTGCACGTGGATCTTCACCAGGCATCACCTGACGTGTACAGTACTCGCAACCGATACTTGGATAGTTCTGATCATGCAGCGGGTTATAGATTACGTTGTTGGCACGTATATATTCCCACACATCCTCACTCGTCCAATGTGCAATCGGGTTGAATTTCATCAGGCCAAACTTTGTATCGTACTCAACTTTCTTCGCATTCGCACGTGTTGGAGCCTGATCTCTGCGAATACCTGTAATCCATGCATCATACTGAGAAAGAATACGTGTTAGCGGCTCTACCTTGCGAATGTTGCAACAAGCGTTAGGATCGGATTTCCACAACTCTTCCCCATGCTGGGCAGCCTGTTCTTCTGGTGTAATTTTCGGTGACACTCTCACAAAATCTAGATTGTATTTTTCCTGCATCCGATCACGTGTATCATACGTTTCCTGAAAATGAAAATCAGTATCCAGATAAAAAATATCCGTGGACGGACTGATTTTCTGAAGCATATCTACGAGCACAACATCTTCAGCGCCGAAGCTGCACGCAAAAGTAATGTTTGGGAAGGTTTCAATTGCATATCGAATAATATCCTCAGGACTTGCATGCTCCAGTTCCTCTGCTTTGGTCCGTGCCAATTCTTCCTTTTCCAACAAGTTCATTGTTTCATTTCCCCCATTCATGATCTCAAAACCAATAAAAGCCGACTAATCTAATATGAATTATGTATAGTATAAATCTTTCACCCGGTATGTCAATGCCTGCCAGATGGTAAAATACAGCGAGTGAAACCTCTAATTAGCGTGTAAAATCACATAACTTTTTAGTGCCATTTAGGCAACTCTAACATACAGAGACAAAATCATCTGAAAATCAGATGGTCTATAGTGAATACTCAATAGTTCGCAAAATGGCGTAAACCGTTGCTGCTGCTGGATTTCCAAGCTGATCAGTATATTCAAACAAGACATAGACAAAATCTTAACTCGTAAAAGAGATGCGATGCATCTTCCATTCTTTTACTGAAGACAGATGCGTAGTGTATTTTCAAATGTAAGAGGCCTTTATCACATCCATAAGAAAGACTGATAAGCATAGCGTGATGTGTATCGCTTGCGAAGAAACATATTGCATTTCTTGTTATATTCGCTGCTGTGCATCATTCATCGAAGTGCTATTCATTTCAATTTACATACGGAGGCTGTTACGGACCTCCTACTGCTAAACAGACTGACGTATTGACTGATGTACACTGTGTACCCGGATGTGTCACTGGAGGTCTAGGGCAAGACTCAGCTGACCGCTTTAGTAATCTGGCCCAACTGTTGGATTTTTGCGCGTTTCACACACTCGGCTGGCTAAAGCCATAATAAAAAAAGCTCTTGACCGAGGGCCAAGAGCTTTTGAAAATCTTAACGTTTGGAGAACTGAGGTGCGCGACGAGCCGCTTTAAGACCGTATTTTTTACGCTCTTTCATACGTGGGTCACGAGTCAGGAATCCTGCTTTTTTCAGGGATGCACGGAATTCCGGATCTGCTTTAAGCAGAGCGCGGGAGATACCATGACGGATCGCGCCGGCTTGACCGGAGATACCGCCACCATGAGCGATAACCAAAACGTCATAGTTAGTGAGCGTTTCTGTCAAAGTCAGTGGTTGTTTTACGATCAGTTTGAGTGTTTCCAAACCGAAGTATTCATTAATATCACGTTTATTGATGACAATGCGTCCTTCACCCGGTACAAGGCGAACACGTGCTACCGAATGTTTACGACGACCTGTCCCATAGTATTGTACTTGTGCCATGAAACTGTCCTCCTTTTAATTAACCGCGAAGTTCGTAAACTTCTGGTTTTTGTGCTGCGTGTGGATGCTCAGTGCCTCTGTACGCTTTAAGTCTCAGCTTCATTTTCTCGCCCATGCGAGTTTTAGGAAGCATACCGCGAACAGCCAATTCCAACATACGTTCAGGTTTGTTTTTAACCATCTCTTCTGCAGTAGTTACTTTCAAACCACCTGGGTGCATGGAGTGACGGTAGTATTTTTTACCTTGCATTTTTTTACCAGTCAATACAATTTTCTCTGCATTGATGATAACAACGAAATCGCCAGTGTCCACATGTGGAGTGAATTGTGGCTTATGTTTGCCGCGGATCAAAGCAGCTGCTTCGCTCGCCAAACGTCCGAGGGTTTTGCCTTCAGCATCAATGATGTGCCATTGGCGCTCAACTTCGTTAGGCTTCGCCATGTACGTAGTACGCATGAAAAGTTCCTCCTTAAATGTTCAAAATCATCATTTTTCATTTATCTTCGTTCGTTAAGTGATAACTTTAGGTGTTGATGGATAGTTGTTGCGATGTGAACATCTTAATTGGGGCTGTGGGAAAGCCATTAAGAAAACACAACTTTTATATTACATGATAGGCGATCAAATCGCAAGTATAAATTAAGCTTTTTACTCACTAAATTCAATCTTTTTTGTATTCAAGATCCCAGAGCATCAAACCGCAGCTAACCGCAGTAGGTCCTGCGGCAGAACGATTGCATGCAGCAATCATATTCGGCACATCAGAGGCTTTCCGTTTGCCCTCTCCGATCTCCAGCAGCGTTCCTACAATGATCCTTACCATGTGCTGCAAAAAGCCGTTACCACTCACGTAGATGTGAATGACGCCTTGATCGCGCGGATGGTCTCTGCACATTGAACGGTCCACTTCTATCCATGCTTCGTATACCGAACGTACATGATTCTCTTTCTGCGACTTGCGTGAAGCAAAGGAAGTAAAGTCATATGTGCCTATGAAATGACGCAGGCCCTCTTCCATAGCAGCGATGTCCAGCCTTGCATGATGATGATGCTGCAATCTTCGGTTAAACACATCCGGGAATTGATTTGCATTGATCGTGTATCGATAGGTTTTCTTTTTCGCCGCATAACGAGAATGGAAATCTAGCGGTACCTCAATCGCATCAATAACAACAATATCGGATGGCAGTCTCGAATTGAGTGCAATACACCAGCGTTCCACCGGAATCTGTGAAGCTGTAGGAAAATTGAAGATTTGTCTGCGAGCGTGAACGCCTGCATCCGTTCGGCCTGAACCCGTGATTTTAACGCTCTCACCTGTCAAAGCTCGAATGGCATCCTCAAGATGATCCTGGATGGTATTGCCTCCTGGCTGTACTTGAAAGCCGTAGTAGGCCGTTCCATCGTAAGTGACCGTCATACATAAGTTGCGCATATTACCACACCTTTGTTCCATACTATACATAAGCCTATCCCGAACAGCAAAAGAAGCCCCTTACGGAGCTTCATTTACAGCACGAATTCCGAAATGAAGAGAAAAAAAGGGTTGATCCAGAATCATCAGACTCTGTCCCCTTTCCTCATCTCATCTGTTTTACGCGCGGTCTACCAGTTCCAAGTAAACCATAGGCGCTGCGTCGCCACGACGAGGTCCCAGTTTCAGGATACGAGTGTATCCGCCTGGACGCTCAGCGTAACGACCGGACAATTCGCTAAACAGTTTTTGGATTGCATCTTGCTCACCATCGATTGTTTCGCGGCGAACGTAAGCTGCCACTTGGCGACGGGCATGAAGATCTCCCTTTTTCGCTTTAGTGATCAGTTTTTCAGCAATAGAGCGAACCTCTTTTGCTTTCGCTTCAGTTGTCTGAATGCGCTCGTATAAGAACAGGTCGGTTACCAGGTCACGGAACAACGCTTTACGTGCGCTGGAATTACGGCCCAACTTTTGGTATGCCATTGTTTTCCCTCCTTCACTTCAAGCACTCAGCTGTCTATTCTTCTGTACGAAGTCCCAATCCCAGTTCCTCAAGCTTCTCTTGAACTTCTTCCAAAGACTTGCGTCCGAGGTTACGGACTTTCATCATGTCTTCTTCCGTTTTCGTTGTCAGCTCTTGTACGGTATTAATACCAGCACGTTTGAGGCAGTTGTAGGAACGAACAGAGAGATCCAGCTCTTCGATCGTCATTTCGAGTACTTTTTCTTTTTTGTCTTCTTCTTTTTCAACCATGATCTCTGCATCCTTCGCTTCGTCTGTAAGACCCACGAAGAGCATCAGATGCTCGGTCAAAATTTTAGCGCCAAGGCTTACAGCCTCTTCAGGACGAATACTTCCGTCAGTCCAAACTTCCAACGTGAGCTTGTCATAGTTGGTTACTTGGCCTACACGCGTATTTTCCACAGCGTAGTTTACGCGGCTGATCGGGGTGAAGATGGAATCGACAGGGATGACGCCGATCGGCTGGTCATCGCGTTTATTCCGATCTGCCTGGACGTAGCCGCGACCGCGATTGGCAAAAATACGCATGTGAAGTCTCGAACCTGGTCCAAGCGTAGCAATGTGAAGATCCGGGTTAAGGATTTCAACATCGGAATCAGCACGAATATCTCCAGCCGTGATTGCTCCTTCGCCTTCAGCATCAATCTCGAGCACTTTCTCCTCATCAGAGTGAATTTTGAGCGACAAAGCTTTCAGGTTAAGGATAATCTCTGTAACGTCTTCCATTACGCCAGGAACTGTAGCAAATTCATGCAGAACGCCATCGATTTGAACCGAAGACACTGCCGCACCCGGCAGTGACGAGAGCAGGATTCGGCGAAGCGAGTTTCCAAGCGTCGTACCGTATCCGCGCTCTAGCGGTTCTACTACGAATTTCCCATAGGTGCCATCATCGTTGACGTCTACCGTCTCAATTTTCGGCTTTTCGATTTCTATCACTGCAATACCCCTCCTTCAAAACGTCGGTCCTCTATGAAACATTTACCTTCTCTTGCGAAAACATGTAGTAGTATGCCTAAACAACCATTATTAGCAGATTGTGCCGGAAGTATACCACACGCAGGGGCAAATCTCATTAGACACGACGACGTTTTGGAGGACGGCATCCGTTATGCGGGACTGGAGTTACGTCTTTGATCAGGTTAACTTCAAGACCAGCAGCTTGCAAAGAGCGGATCGCTGCTTCACGGCCTGCGCCTGGTCCTTTAACCATAACCTCAACGGATTTCATCCCATGTTCCATTGCAGCTTTGGCAGCAGTCTCAGCAGCCATTTGTGCAGCAAACGGAGTCGATTTACGGGAACCTCTGAATCCGAGGCCGCCAGAGCTTGCCCACGAAATCGCATTTCCGTGAGGGTCCGTAATAGTAACGATAGTGTTATTGAAAGTGGAGCGGATATGTGCCACGCCAGATTCAATATTTTTACGGTCACGACGTTTAGTACGTACGACTTTTTTCGGTTTAGCCATTTTCTCTTATCCCCCCTTATTATTTCTTCTTGTTCGCTACAGTACGACGAGGACCCTTACGAGTACGAGCATTCGTTTTCGTACGTTGTCCACGAACAGGCAGACCACGACGATGACGAACTCCACGGTAACAACCGATCTCCGTCAAACGTTTAATATTCAAAGAGATTTCACGACGCAGGTCACCTTCTACTTTGACCTCTTTGTCGATACTTTCACGCAATTTGCTGACTTCATCTTCCGTCAAATCACGAACACGAGTGTCCGGATTGATGCCTGTAGAGCTCAGAATTTTCTGGGAAGTCGTTTTACCGATTCCGAAAATATAAGTCAAGGCGATCTCAACGCGCTTATCACGTGGCAAATCCACACCAGCTATACGTGCCATTTTACGCTACACCCCCTTCATTAACCTTGTTTTTGTTTGTGTTTCGGATTTTCACAGATAACCATTACATTCCCTTTGCGGCGAATGACTTTGCATTTTTCGCAAATCGGCTTGACCGAAGGTCTTACCTTCATGTGAATTACCTCCTCAAAGTTCTGCTTAGCAAAACTCTCTTCGTAAGCATTGACCTTGTTCTACTATTGTAAAACCGGCTTCGAAGCTTTCGCAAGTTTTGCCGGGCAAAACCCGCTTCATAAGCTTCACAGTTCATTGCAACTGTCTACTACTATTTACGGTAAGTTATACGACCTTTTGTTAGATCATAAGGCGATAACTGAACAACTACTTTGTCTCCAGTCAGGATACGGATGAAGTGCATCCGCAATTTTCCGGAAACGTGAGCGAGAATTTGATGACCATTCTCAAGCTCAACCTTGAACGTTGCATTCGGTAGCGGTTCAAGAACCGTACCTTCCACTTCAATGACATCTTCCTTGGCCATTAGTCAGTCTCCTTTCTCTTCAGCTTGAATGTTGGTGGATTCCAGGAACGAATGAACCGCATAGCGGAGCTTTCCGTTTGTCACCCGACCACTCTCGTTTAAACTGTTTACAACCTCACTGCTAATCATGGGCTGAAGTTCAAGATGAAGAATGTTCTTCTTCTTGGGTTGGTCAAACTTTCGTTTGTCTCCATCCGCTATATATACGAACCTACTGTCCACTATAGCAACAATTACTGCGGCTTGGTCCGCGTTGCGGCCTTTACGGATCTTCACAAGTTGACCGAGCTGCGGATTCGACTGATTGTTCATGCCTCATCACCTACGCATTCAGTTTTGTGAAAATTTCCATACCCTCAGGTGTAACTGCTACGGTGTGTTCAAAGTGGGCACATAACGATCCATCAACTGTCACGACAGTCCAGTTATCTTCCAACGTTTTCACATACCGTCTGCCTGCGTTAACCATCGGTTCAATGGCAAGCACCATGCCAGCCTTTAACCTTGGACCACGATCAGGAAGACCATAGTTCGGAATTGATGGCTCCTCGTGCAGATCCGCTCCAATGCCGTGACCGACATACTCACGAACGACGGAGAACCCCTCATCTTCGATATATTTCTGAATTGCATGAGATATTGTAAACAAGCGAACGTCTGGTTTTACCAGCGCCAGACCTGCGTATAACGAAGCCTCGGTGACGTCCAGAAGACGACGGGCTTCTTCGGAAATACGGCCGACTGGATAGGTCCAGGCAGAATCTCCATGATACCCCTGGTACTGCGCGCCAATGTCAAACGTAACGATATCGCCCTCGTTCAACTTGCGTTTGCCGGGAAATCCATGTACCAACTCTTCATTTACTGAAGCGCACACACTGGCAGGGAAACCGTTATAGCCTTTGAAAGACGGCACAGCTCCTTGACTGCGGATATATTGATCAGCCATATGGTCAAGTTCACCAGTCGTAATACCGGGAGCGATATGCTCTGCCAAGAGACGATGCGTTTCCGCAACAATTCTCCCTGCTTCCCTCATCAAACCCAGTTCCGTTTCGGACTTACCAATGATCATCAATTAACCTCTCAACAAGGACACGATTTCTTTAGAAACTTGATCGATATCCTGTTCTCCGTCGATTTGACGAAGAAGACCTTTAGTTTCGTAGAACGTGAGGAGTGGTGCTGTTTTGTTGATATATTCGTCCAAACGAGTGCCTACGCTCTCTTCATTATCATCAGAACGCTGATACAGCTCGCCGCCGCATTTATCACAGATACCTTCCTGCTTCGGTGGATTAAATACGACATGATACGTGGAACCACAGTTTTTACAAATGCGACGACCCGTCAAACGAGCGAGCAATTTGTTGCGATCCACTTTCAGGTTGATCACATGATCAAGACCTGAGTTCAGTCGTGCCAGGATGCCATCCAGCGCTTCTGCTTGAGACAGGGTTCTTGGAAATCCATCCAAAAGAAATCCTTCTCTGCAGTCCGCTTGCTGCAAACGTTCTTCAACGATGCCGATGGTTACATCATCTGGTACAAGTAATCCTTGATCCATATATTCCTTGGCTTTCAGGCCAATGGGAGTTCCCTGTTTAATCGCGAGACGAAATGCATCGCCTGTTGAAATATGGGGAATACCGAACTCTTTCACAATGACGTCTGCTTGCGTACCTTTTCCTGCCCCCGGAGGGCCCATGAATAGGATGTTCACGTTATGTCACTCCCTCCAAGACTACCCTACATCAACAAACAGCACAATAGGTGCCGGCAAGTAAATCTTTACTCAACCGGAACCTATTGCCTATTTATTGATAAAACCTTTGTAGTGGCGTTTGATCAATTGGCTTTCGATTTGCTTCATCGTATCCAGCGCTACACCGATAACGATCAGGAGGGATGTTCCTCCAATTTGCGCTGATTGAGGCAAACCAGAAAGTGCCCCTAAGAATACAGGCAGAACGGAAATGACTGCCAAGAAGATGGCTCCGGCCATTGTCAAACGAGTCATGACACGGGTCAGATATTTCTCGGTTGCTTTACCCGGGCGAATGCCTGGGATGTAACCGCCGTTCTTTTTCATATTATCAGCCATCTGCTGAGGATTCATCTGTACGAAAGTATAGAAGAATGTGAATCCGAAGATCATCACAACATACAGCACCATACCAAGTGGTTTGTGTGTAGTCAAGTTTTGACCGATCCACTGTGCCCAACCATGATTAGCCCAGAAGTTGGCGATAATCGTCGGGAACATCAACAGCGATGATGCGAAGATGACAGGGATAACACCAGCTGCATTAATCTTCAGCGGGATATGTGTATTCTGTCCACCGTACATTTTGTTACCTACGACACGTTTAGCGTACTGTACCGGAATTTTCCGAATCGCCTGTTGGATGTAAATGACCCCGATGATAATCAGTACGATGACAATCGCAATGATTACAGCTTTGAGGATGTTCATAAACAACTGATCAGGTTGAATGAAGTCAGACTCGATGGTTTGTTTGATAATGTTAGGCACTGTTGCCAGGATACCCGCAAAGATCAAAATCGAGATTCCGTTTCCGATGCCCTTCTCGGTGATCTGCTCACCAAGCCACATCAGGAATGAAGTACCGGCCGTAAGTACAATCGCGATCAAGATATAATCTGCAAACGTTGCGTTAGGAACCATCTCTGTATTGTACAAGCGGTTAAATCCGATCGACGTACCAAACGCTTGAATCAATGCCAGCCCGATCGTTAAATAACGAGTCAGTTGTGCAGACTTTTTCTTACCTTGTTCACCTTGCTTTGCCCACTCCGCTAATTTAGGAATAACGTCCATGGAAAGCAACTGTACTATGATAGACGCAGTGATGTAAGGCACGATCCCGAGTGCAAATATCGAGAACTGGAACAGTGCTCCACCCGAGAACGTATTGAGAAGTCCAAAAACTTCTTTACCCGCAGAATTTGTCGCTTCGAACACATCTTTGTTAACACCCGGTACGGGAACAAAGGAGCCGATGCGGTAAATGATCAGTACAAAAAGGGTAAATAATACCCTTTTGCGCAGATCCTCAACCCGCCAGATATTCTTTAGGGTCTTGAACATTAAATCACCTCGGTTGTACCGCCGGCAGCCTCGATTTTCTCTACCGCAGATTGAGAAAACTTATTAGCTTTAACAGTCAGCTTCACAGTGACTTCACCGTTACCCAGGATTTTGATTCCGGATTTAGCGTTTTTAACAACGCCATTCGTCATCAAGAATTCTGGAGTTACTTCAGTACCCGCAGGCAAACTGTTCAGGTCTTCGATATTAACAACTGCATATTCTTTGCGAGTTGGGTTTACGAAACCGCGTTTCGGCAAGCGACGATACAGTGGATTTTGTCCACCTTCGAAGCCTGGACGAACACCACCGCCAGAACGAGCGTTTTGTCCTTTATGACCGCGACCTGATGTTTTACCCGTACCACTACTTGGACCGCGACCAACACGTTTGCGTTCTTTACGCGATCCAGGAGATGGTGAAAGCTCATGTAACTTCATCGTTCGTTGCACCTCCTTAAAGATTTGTGGGATTATCCCGTTTATTAAGCTTCTACTTCTTTAACAGATACCAAGTGACTTACTTTGTTAATCATGCCACGGATGGCTGGATTATCGTTTTGAATCACTTTGCTGTTGATTTTGCGCAATCCCAATGTTTTCACAGTTGTTCTTTGCGTCTCCGGACGTCCGATCAAGCTGCGGACGAGGGTAATTTCTAATTTAGCCATGAGAATTCCCTCCTAACCCAGAAGCTCTTCGACGGATTTTCCGCGCAGTTTAGCCACGTCTTCAGCACGCTTCAAACGGGACAAACCTTCCAAAGTCGCATTGACCATGTTCATGGAATTCGAAGAACCCAGAGATTTTGTCAAAATGTCACCCACACCAGCAAGTTCGAGAACCGCACGTACAGGACCACCAGCGATAACACCAGTACCTTCAGATGCTGGTTTCAGCAGAACGCGTCCTGCGCCGAACTTACCTGTTACCAAGTGAGGAATCGAAGTTCCTACGAGTGGAACGTGTACAAGGTTTTTCTTAGCATCTTCAATACCTTTGCGAATTGCATCAGGTACTTCGCCCGCTTTACCGATACCCGCTCCAACCCAGCCGTTGCCGTCGCCGACTACAACCAGTGCGCTAAAGCTGAAACGGCGTCCGCCTTTTACTACTTTAGCTACGCGATTAATGTTTACTACTCTTTCAGACAGTTCCAAAGTATTCGGATCTACACGCAAGTCGTTAACCTCCTTTTGAAAAATATCTTAAAACTCAAGTCCTGCTTCACGAGCCGCTTCAGCCAAAGCTGCGATACGACCATGGTACAGATATCCGCTACGGTCAAATACGATGTTGGAAACACCTTTGTCTTTCGCACGTTTAGCAACGAGTTCGCCAACTTTGCGAGCAGATTCAACAGATGCACCGTTTTTGATGTCGCCGCTCAATTCTTTGTCTACAGTAGACGCGGATGCGATCGTTACACCAGCTACATCATCGATGATTTGAGCGTACATATGTTTACCAGAACGGAATACGTTCAAACGAGGACGTGCTGCCGTTCCTTGGATTTTTTTACGAACGCGCAAGTGTCTTTTCAGACGAGCCTTGTTTTTATCTGGTTTCGTAATCATCTCAGGGATTCACTCCTTTCAGGTTACCTCGCTGGCTTCAAACCGGAAGCCACGGGGTATATTAGAAACACACGAAGCAAGCAAGCCGAAAGCCGCGAAAAGGCGGTAAGAGAAATCTTATTTCTTCTTACCGGCTTTACCTTCCTTACGGATGATACGCTCGCCTTCATATTTGATACCTTTACCTTTGTACGGCTCAGGTTCACGAACGGAACGAATTTTAGCAGCGTAAGCACCTACGCGCTCTTTATCGATACCGCGAACGATGATTTTAGTGTTCGAAGGTACTTCGAACTCAATTCCCGCTTCCGGTGTAATTTCAACCGGGTGAGAGTATCCAACGTTCAGAACGATTTTATCTCCGGATTTGCTTGCACGATATCCGACCCCAACCAGCTCCAGAGATTTTGCGAATCCTTCAGTTACGCCGCTCACCATATTGCTGACAACGCTGCGTGTTGTGCCGTGCAAAGAACGGTGAGTTTTGTTATCGGAAGGACGCACAACTGTAATTTCGTTGTTTTCAACTGTAACCTTCATGTCTTTATGAAGCTCACGAGTCAAAGTTCCTTTTGGTCCTTTTACCGTAATAACGGAATTGTCCAAAGTGATGTCTACACCACTTGGTACTGTAATTGGTTTGCGACCAATACGAGACATGTGTTGCACCTCCTATCTTGTGACGTTATATTACCAAACGTAGCAAACGACTTCTCCGCCGGATTTTGCTTGACGAGCTTCTTTGTCCGTCATAACACCTTTGGATGTCGAGATGATCGCGATACCCAGGCCGCCAAGTACACGAGGTACTTCATTGCTTTTCGTGTAAACACGAAGACCAGGTTTACTGATTCTTTTCAGACCAGTGATAACGCGCTCGTTATTTTGACCGTATTTCAGGAAAACACGGATAATCCCTTGTTTGTTATCTTCGATAAATTCAGCGTCACGGATGAAACCTTCACGCTTCAAGATATCGGCGATTTGTTTTTTCATTGTCGAAGCAGGCATTTCTACCGTTTCGTGACGAACTGTGTTCGCGTTACGAATACGAGTAAGCATATCTGCAATTGGATCAGACATAGTCATTGTGAGTTAACCTCCTTCCCGTTCAGGACTTTTTACCAGCTTGCTTTTTTCACGCCAGGGATCTGGCCTTTATAAGCTAATTCACGGAAGCAAATTCTGCAAATTTTGAACTTTTGCAGTACCGAATGTGGACGACCGCAACGCTCACAGCGTGTATAAGCACGTACTTTAAACTTTGGTGTACGTTGTTGTTTAACTTTCATCGAAGTTTTTGCCACTTTAGCCTGACACCTCCTAAATAATTTCGGAGAAAAGGGAGTCTTTCCAGACACCCGGAACGTTTATGCCAACATTATTTAACGAAAGGCATTCCCAGTTGCGTGAGCAACTCGCGGGACTCTTCGTCTGTTTTCGCCGTTGTTACGATGACAATATCCATACCGCGGACTTTGTCTACTTTATCATACTCAATCTCTGGGAAGATCAATTGCTCTTTCAGACCCAGAGTGTAGTTACCGCGACCATCGAACGCTTTGCTCGATACACCACGGAAGTCACGTACACGTGGAAGTGTAACGTTGAACAATTTATCGAGGAAGTAGTACATACGCTCGCCGCGCAATGTTACTTTCACACCGATAGGCATGTTCTCACGCAGTTTGAAACCTGCGATAGATTTTTTCGCACGAGTGATTACAGGTTTTTGACCTGCGATCAGTTGCAAATCGTTTACTGCGGAATCCAACACTTTGGAGTTTTGAACAGCGTCGCCCACACCCATGTTGATAACGATTTTCTCGATTTTCGGCACTTGCATTACCGTTGTATAGTTAAACTTCTGCATCAAAGCAGGAGCGATTTCTTGCAGGTAACGTTCTTTCATTCTTGATGCCATGAATCATAGCCCTCCTTTCTCATTCGGTTCAATTAGTCGATAATTTCTCCGGAACGTTTTGCAACGCGCACTTTCTTTCCGTTATCCAACACTTTGTAACCGATACGGGTTACTTTTCCGCTCTTTGGATCGATGTGCATCACGTTGGAAACGTGAATCGGAGCTTCCTTCTCGATAATGCCGCCTTGCGGGTTTTGCTGGTTAGGCTTCTGGTGTTTTTTCACCATGTTAACACCTTCCACAAGGACGCGGTTTTCACGAGGATAAGCAGCGATGACACGGCCTTTTTTGCCTTTGTCTTTACCGCTGATCACCATAACCGTATCTTCCTTTTTAACGTGAAGTTTGTTGTTATGGGATTCCAGAACTTTTTTCACTCTTGGCATTTCGTACACCTCCTGTTTCTAAACATCACGAGCTTAATCTATTAGATAACCTCTGGGGCCAAGGAAACGATTTTCATGAAGTCTTTCTCGCGAAGTTCACGAGCAACAGGTCCGAAAATACGTGTTCCACGTGGGCTTCTGTCGTCTTTTACAACAACAGCTGCATTTTCATCAAAACCGATGTAGGAACCGTCTTTACGACGTACAGAACGTTTCGTACGAACGACAACCGCTCTAACTACATCACCTTTTTTGACAACGCCGCCTGGTGTTGCTTGTTTTACAGAACAAACGATCAGATCACCGATTTGAGCTGTACGACGTCCCGTACCGCCGAGTACGCGGATACACATCAATTCCTTCGCACCGGAGTTGTCGGCTACAGTCAAACGTGTAAATGGTTGAATCATTTAGTATTCCTCCTTCCAGCTATGCTGATCATGCAATTAGATGATAACCGCTTTTTCAACGACTTCAGTAAGTCTCCAGCGTTTATCTTTCGAAAGCGGACGAGTCTCCATGATTTTCACCGTGTCACCGATTTTCGCAGTGTTTTCTTCGTCATGCGCTTTGAACTTTTTAGTGTACTTGATACGTTTATGGTACAAGTCGTGTTTTTTGTAGGTTTCTACAGCAACAACGATCGTTTTGTCCATTTTATCACTGACTACTTTACCGATTTGCACTTTACGTGCGTTACGTTCTTCGCTCATTGTTGGCCTCCTTCCTGATTACGGACGGAATATATCCGACCTCTGATTAACCGATTCCCAGTTCTCTTTCACGGATGATGGTTTTAGCACGAGCTATTTCTTTCCGCACATCACGGATTCGAGTCGGGTTATCCAGCTGACCGGTAGCGAGTTGAAAGCGGAGGTTAAAGAGTTCTTCTTTAAATCCGACAATCTTTTGCTCGATTTCAGCAGAGGTTAGGTTGCGAAATTCACTAGCTTTCATTTGCTTCACCACCCAATTCTTCACGTTTCACGAACTTCGTTTTGATTGGCAGTTTGTGAGCGGCAAGACGCATTGCTTCGCGAGCAATATCCTCCGGTACACCAGAAAGTTCAAACATGATCTTACCTGGTTTCACTACTGCAACCCATTTCTCTACGTTACCTTTACCGCTACCCATCCGAACCTCGAGAGGCTTTTGAGTGATTGGTTTGTCAGGGAAAATTTTGATCCAGACTTTACCACCACGTTTGATGTAACGAGTCATCGCAATACGAGCCGCTTCGATCTGACGGTTCGTAATCCAAGCCGGTTCCGCAGCTTGCAGACCGTATTCGCCAAAGTTCAACGTAGTTCCGCCTTTTGCTTGGCCTTTCATATGTCCACGTTGTTGCTTACGGTGTTTTACACGTTTTGGTACCAACATGATTAGTTGCCTCCTTCCTTAGCAGCTTGTTTCTTAGCCGTAGGAAGAACCTCTCCACGATAGATCCATACTTTTACGCCGATACGTCCGTAAGTAGTATGAGCCTCTGCAGTACCATAGTCAATGTCAGCACGCAGTGTGTGCAGTGGAACAGTTCCTTCGCTGTAGCCTTCAGAACGTGCAATCTCAGCACCGCCAAGACGTCCGCCTACTTGAGTTTTAATACCTTTAGCACCAGAGCGCATAGTTCTTTGAATAGCTTGTTTCAACGCACGACGGAAAGAAACACGACGTTCCAATTGTTGTGCAATGCTTTCTGCTACCAGGATCGCGTCCAGGTCTTGGTTTTTAATTTCAGAGATGTTGATGTGTACTTTTTTACCGCCAGCAATTTTCGTAATTTGGTTACGAAGATTTTCAACTTCAGATCCACCTTTACCGATTACCATACCTGGTTTCGCAGTGTGAATCGTTACGTTTACGCGGTTAGCCGCTCTCTCAATTTCTACACGAGATACAGCGGAGTCTTTCAATTTATTTTTCAGGAATTCACGAATTTTCACGTCTTCCATCAAAAGATCGCCGAAGTCTTTGCCTGCATACCACTTAGATTCCCAGTCACGGATAACTCCGACACGAAGTCCGACTGGATTTACCTTTTGGCCCACACGTTTTCCCTCCTTCTACTTTTCAGATACCACCAAAGTAATGTGGCTAGTACGTTTGTTAATACGACTTGCACGTCCCATTGCACGAGGGCGGAAACGTTTCATCGTTGGTCCTTGGTTTACGTAAACTTGCGAGATCACCAAGTTATTAACATCCAAAGAATAATTATGTTCCGCATTCGCAATAGCGGAGTTAAGCAACTTCTCAACAACTGGAGAAGCGGATTTCGGAGTGTGACGGAGAATGGCAACCGCCTCACCTACTTGCTTGCCGCGAATCAAGTCAACAACGAGTTGAACTTTACGAGGAGCAATCCGGATAAACTTAGCATGTGCTTTTGCTTCCATTGTGTAACCTCCTCTCAAACATTAGAGATGTTCATTTATCTTCTTGTTTTCTTGTCATCATTAGTATGGCCTTTGTACGTACGGGTTGGAGCGAACTCACCCAGTTTGTGTCCGACCATGTCCTCAGTTACATATACTGGCACGTGTTTACGACCGTCGTAAACGCCAAATGTGTGTCCGATGAATTGTGGGAAAATTGTAGAGCGACGGGACCAGGTTTTGATAACGTTCTTCTTGCCTGATGCTTCCATCTCTTCTACCTTCTTGAGCATGTAGCCATCAATGAATGGCCCTTTTTTCAAACTGCGACTCATGTGGAGATCCTCCCTTCAAACATAGCTTTTATGCATCCGTAGATGCCTCACGAAGTTATGCACAGTGTGTATTACTTCGTGCGGCGACGGATGATGTATTTATCAGAAGCTTTATTTTTCTTACGCGTTTTGAAACCAAGAGTAGGTTTACCCCATGGTGACATTGGCGATTTACGTCCGATAGGAGCACGACCTTCACCACCACCGTGAGGGTGATCGTTAGGGTTCATTACCACACCACGAACCTCAGGACGTTGACCCAACCAACGGCTACGACCGGCTTTACCGATTTTGATGAGCTCGTGGTCTTGGTTACCAACAGATCCGATTGTTGCGCGGCAAACTTTCAGAATACGACGAACTTCTCCGGAAGAGAGACGAACAGAAACGTATTTTTCTTCTTTACCAAGCAATTGAGCTTCTGTACCAGCTGCACGAACCAATTGTCCGCCTTTACCTGGTTTCAACTCGATGTTATGGATAACGGTACCTACTGGAATGTTTTCGAGTGGCAGTGCGTTACCGATTTTGATGTCTGCGTCAGGACCTGAGAATACTTGATCTCCAACTTTCAGACCTTTAGGAGCGATGATGTAACGTTTCTCACCATCAGCATAGTGAATCAATGCAATGTTGGAAGTACGGTTCGGGTCATACTCGATTGTAGCAACGCGGCCCGGTATTCCATCTTTAGTACGTTTGAAGTCGATGATACGGTATTTACGTTTATGTCCACCACCGTGGTGACGAACTGTAATTTTACCTTGGTTGTTACGGCCTGCTTGTTTGCTCAGCGGGGCCAACAACGATTTCTCCGGCTTATCTGTGGTGATTTCCTCAAATGTAGAAACGGACATGTTCCGTCTTGCCGGGGATGTTGGTTTATACTTTTTGATTGGCACTAGTTTTCCCTCCTTACTTCAAAAATTTCAATTATACAGTTTCAAAGAACTCAAGCGCTTTGCTGTCTTGTGTCAGCGTTACAAACGCTTTTTTCCATTCGCTTGTATATCCGGAATAACGACCGTACCGTTTCGGTTTAGCTGGAACACGAAGAGTGTTCACGTTTTTCACTTTTACGCCGAAAATAGCTTCAACCGCTTTTTTGATCTCGGTTTTGTTTGCACGGATATCGACTTCAAATACATATTTCAAGTCGTTCATCATGTCAGCAGTACGTTCCGTAATAATCGGACGTTTAACAATATCACGAGGATCCTTCATTACGCGAGCACCTCCTCTACCTTCTGAACTGCTTCTTTCGTAATGATCAGTTTGTCGTGCCCAAGCACGTCAAGAACATTAATGCCGTCAGCAGCTACGAATTTCACGCCAGGAATATTCCGTGCGGAAAGAGCTACATTATCATCATAGCTAGGTGCTACGATCAAAGCTTTGCGACCTACTTTGAGGTTATTCAAGATAGCTGCAAATTCTTTAGTTTTAGGAGCGCTCAGAGTCAGAGCATCCAAAACGATAATGTCATTGTCTTGCACTTTGGAAGAAAGTGCTGATTTGATCGCCAGACGGCGAACTTTCTTAGGCAGTTTGTACGCATAGCTCCGTGGAGTCGGACCAAATACGATACCGCCGCCTTTCCATTGTGGCGAACGAATTGAACCTTGACGAGCGCGACCTGTACCTTTTTGTTTCCAAGGCTTACGTCCACCGCCACGTACTTCAGAACGTCCTTTTACTTTGTGGGTACCTTGACGAAGGGAAGCACGTTGCATAAGAACTGCATCGTACAGAACGTGTTGATTCGGCTCAATTCCGAATACAGCATCATTCAGTTCAACTTCACCTACTTGGCTACCATCTACATTGTAAACTGATACTTTTGGCATTTTGTGTTCCTCCTTTCTTCAGTGGTTATTTTTTCACCGTTTCTTTAACTCTTACAAGGCTGTTTTTTGGACCTGGGATGGATCCTTTAACAAGAATCACATTACGCTCAGCGTCTACTTTCACAACTTCAAGACGTTGAATTGTAACAGTATCATGACCCATATGTCCTGGCAGGCGTTTGCCTTTAGGAACGCGGTTAGCTTGGATCGAACCCATTGAACCCGGGCCACGGTGGTAACGCGAACCGTGCGACATAGGTCCAGTGCTTTGTCCCCAACGTTTGATTACGCCGGCAAAACCTTTACCTTTAGAAATACCCGTTACGTCAACGAACTCGCCTTCAGCGAAAATGTCAGCTTTCAATTCTTGGCCAACTTCATATTCCGCGATGTTGATGCCGCGAAGCTCACGAACGTAGCGCTTAGGTGCAGTATTCGCTTTTTTAGCGTGTCCTGCTTCTGGCTTGTTAGCATTTTTCTCTTTCTTATCGGAAAAACCGATTTGAACTGCTTCGTAGCCATCGTTCTCAATATCTTTCTTTTGCAAAACAACACAAGGGCCTGCTTCGATAACCGTTACTGGAACTACGTTACCTTCAGGGGTAAACACTTGAGTCATTCCAAGTTTTTTTCCTAAGATACCTTTCATGTTGACACCTCTTTTCCTTTATACGTGGTCTTGTTTGTTGCTATATATTACAGTTTGATTTCGATATCTACACCGGACGGCAGATCCAAGCGCATCAAGGCATCCACAGTTTGTGGAGTCGGGTTAACGATATCGATCAAACGCTTGTGAGTGCGTTGCTCGAATTGCTCCCGAGAATCCTTGTACTTGTGCACCGCACGAAGAATAGTAATGATTTGTTTTTCAGTAGGAAGCGGAATCGGACCGGATACACCAGCACCGGAACGTTTTGCTGTTTCAACAATTTTCTCCGCGGATTGATCAAGAATTCTGTGGTCGTAAGCTTTCAAACGAATACGAATTTTTTGCTTTGCCATTTTAGTCCCTCCTTCTATCGCCCAATTTTTTATCGGACATACTCCGTGAAAATTTTCTAACCACTCTCCCATGGCAAAGGGGCCGGGTGTGTCAGTAACCTCTCACATCATCGCAACGTCACAAGAACAACATTCATTATTATATAGAAAAGATGGGCGTATTGCAAGCATATTTAAAAAAAACATATAAACAAATCTTTTCTAATGAAAAGACACTGTTTAGTACGATATTTTTTTAATATCCAGGCTGCCTAACCTATCAAACTATAAAATGAATTTTGTCCATTTTAGATGACGCAGGTTCCGAAACGTTGACATTAAAAAAGAGTTCTTTATCCGATGTCGGATAAAGAACTCTTCCGAAGCTTCGTTACAATACAATGTTACTTGTTCCAGTACACTGTTGCTTATAGATAATTGGCTATAGCCAAATTATTTTTGGATTGTTGCTACGGATCCCGCACCAACTGTACGTCCACCTTCACGAATAGAGAACTTAGTTCCTTCTTCGATCGCGATTGGAGAGATCAGTTGAACAGTTACTGTAACGTTGTCACCAGGCATTACCATTTCAGTACCTTCTGCCAGGTTGATGATACCAGTTACGTCAGTTGTACGGAAGTAGAACTGTGGACGGTATCCAGTGAAGAAAGGCTTGTGACGGCCACCCTCTTCTTTAGTCAAAACGTAGATTTGAGCAGTGAACTCTGTGTGTGGTTTAACAGATGCTGGTTTAGCAAGTACTTGACCACGCTCGATTTGAGTACGATCAACACCACGCAGCAACGCACCGATGTTGTCACCCGCTTGTGCGGAATCCAACAATTTACGGAACATCTCAACGCCCGTAACTACGGATTTTTTAGTTTCTTCTACGATACCAACGATCTCAACCTCTTCGCCGACTTTAACAGTACCACGCTCTACACGACCTGTAGCAACGGTACCACGACCAGTGATGGAGAATACGTCCTCGACAGGCATCAAGAAAGGCTTGTCAGTTTGACGCTCAGGCAGTGGGATGTAAGTGTCGATTTCTTTGAACATCTCAACGATTTTTTGAGCCCACTCACCATCAGGGTTTTGCAGAGCTTCACGAGCGGAACCACGAGTGATTGGAGTGTCATCACCTGGGAACTCGTATTCGTTCAGAAGGTCGCGAACTTCCATCTCAACCAATTCCAACAACTCTTCGTCTTCAACCATATCACATTTGTTCAAGAAAACAACGATGTATGGTACGCCTACTTGACGGGAGAGCAGAATGTGCTCACGAGTTTGTGGCATTGGGCCGTCAGCTGCGGATACAACCAGGATTGCTCCGTCCATTTGTGCCGCGCCAGTGATCATGTTTTTAACATAGTCGGCGTGACCTGGGCAGTCTACGTGAGCGTAGTGACGAGTGTCAGTTTCGTACTCAACGTGTGCTGTGGAGATTGTGATACCGCGCTCGCGCTCTTCAGGAGCTTTGTCGATTTGGTCGAATGCTACAGCAGCACCACCGTAAGTTTTGGACAATACAGTTGTGATTGCAGCAGTCAGAGTTGTTTTACCATGGTCGACGTGACCAATAGTGCCAATGTTAACGTGTGGTTTAGTACGTTCGTATTTAGCCTTTGCCATTTGAACGTGGCCTCCTTAGAATTTATAATTTTATGTTTTCACTGAATGCGGTGCTTCAAACCAGGTTTCAAGCACAAGCATTCAGTGTGAGAAAACTACTCGGTGCCTTTTGTTTTGGCAACGATCTCTTCAGCGATGCTCTTAGGAACTTCTTCATAGTGGGAGAGTTCCATGGAGAATACGCCGCGTCCTTGAGTACCGGAACGAAGAGTTGTAGAGTAACCAAACATTTCAGAAAGAGGTACCTTAGCACGGATGATTTGAGCTCCACTACGGGAATCCATACCTTCGATGCGGCCACGACGGGAGTTCAACATCCCCATAACGTCACCCATGTACTCTTCTGGAACAGTTACTTCTACTTTCATGATCGGCTCAAGCAAAACTGGACTACATTTGTCTTTTGCTGCTTTCAGCGCCATCGATCCGGCAATTTTAAATGCCATCTCGTTGGAATCGACATCATGGTAAGATCCGTCTACGATTGTAGCCTTAACGTCTACCAGCGGGAAGCCCGCGAGTACACCGTTTTTCATTTGCTCTTCAATCCCTGACAGTGCAGGTTGAATGTATTCTCTTGGTACCGAACCACCGACAATCTTGCTTTCGAACTGGCTACCTGTACCTGGCTCGAGAGGTTCGAACTCAACCCATACGTGACCGTATTGACCACGACCACCGGATTGACGTACGAATTTACCTTCAACGCGCGCTGGAGCACGGAATGTTTCACGGTAAGCTACTTGTGGTTTACCCACAGTAGTTTCAACCTTGAACTCACGACGCATACGGTCGATGATGATATCAAGGTGAAGCTCACCCATACCTGCCAAGATGGTTTGACCTGTTTCTTCGTCAGTATGAGCGCGAAGAGTTGGATCCTCTTCCGTCAATTTGCCGAGAGCCACACCCATTTTATCTTGGTCAGCTTTGGTTTTAGGTTCAACAGCGATTTCGATTACCGGATCAGGGAAGTTCATCGATTCCAGGATAACCGGGTGTTTCTCATCACATAGTGTATCACCTGTACCTGTATCTTTCAAACCTACAGCTGCTGCAATATCACCGGAGTAAACTTCAGTGATCTCTTGACGGCTGTTTGCGTGCATTTGAAGGATACGACCGATACGCTCACGTTTGTTTTTAGTTGCATTCAATACATAAGATCCGGATTGAAGTACACCGGAATATACGCGGAAGAATGTCAATTTACCAACGTAAGGGTCAGTCATGATTTTGAAGGCCAATGCAGAGAATGGCTCTTCGTCGGAAGACTTACGAACTGCTTCAGTTCCATCTTCAAGATGTCCTGTGATAGAAGGAACATCAGTTGGAGCTGGCAAGTAGTCGATAACAGCATCCAACATCAATTGAACACCTTTGTTACGGTATGAGGAACCACAGATAACCGGGAAGATTTTAACCTCTACTACACCTTTACGGAGAGCGGCTTTGATCTCATCAATAGAGATTTCTTCGCCTTCCAGGTATTTCATAGTCAATTCTTCGTCCAGTTCTGCAACACGCTCAATCAATTCGTTGCGAAGTTCTTCAACCTGTTCAACGAATTCCACAGGAATATCAGTTTCTTCGATATCTTGTCCGAGGTCATCTTTATACATATGAGCCCGTTGTGCCACGATATCAATGATACCTTTGAAATCATTTTCAGCACCGATCGGAAGTTGAATCGCAACTGCGTTCGCTTGAAGGCGATCACGCATGTCAGATACAACGTTCAAGAAGTCAGCACCGATGATATCCATTTTGTTTACGTATGCGATACGAGGTACGCCGTACTTGTCAGCCTGTCTCCATACAGTTTCAGACTGAGGCTCAACGCCTTCTTTCGCACTGAATACACCTACTGCTCCGTCCAATACACGAAGGGAACGTTCAACTTCAACAGTGAAGTCAACGTGTCCCGGGGTATCAATGATATTTACGCGGTGACCTTTCCAAGCAGCGGTAGTCGCAGCGGAAGTGATTGTAATCCCGCGCTCCTGTTCCTGTTCCATCCAGTCCATTGTCGCAGCGCCTTCGTGAACTTCACCGATTTTGTGCGTACGTCCTGTGTAAAACAAGATCCGCTCAGTTGTCGTGGTTTTACCCGCATCAATATGAGCCATGATCCCGATATTACGTGTATTTTTCAAGGAGAACTCTCTAGCCATGAAATGGGTCTCCCTTCAAAATTGAAGTTTTTTATTGTGAACTGAATCCTACCAACGGTAGTGAGCAAACGCTTTGTTCGCTTCAGCCATTTTGTGAGTGTCTTCGCGTTTCTTAACGGAAGCGCCTGTGTTGTTGGAAGCGTCGATAATCTCAGCCGCCAAACGCTCTTCCATTGTTTTCTCACCGCGGTTGCGGGAGTAGTTCACGAGCCAACGTAATCCCAAAGAAGTACGTCTCTCTGGTTTTACCTCGATTGGTACTTGGTAGTTGGCACCGCCGACACGGCGAGCTTTAACTTCCAGGACTGGCATGATATTCTTGATTGCTGCTTCAAATACTTCCATCGGGTCATTACCCGTACGTTCTTGAATCAACTTGAACGCATTGTACAGAATGCTTTGAGCAACACCGCGTTTTCCGTCGAGCATGATGCGGTTGATCAAACGAGTAACCAACTTGGAGTTGTATACCGGATCTGGCAACACGTCTCTTTTCGTAACTGGACCTTTGCGTGGCATGGATATCCCCCTTTCTTTCTTGTTCAGCAGACCCTGTACCTTCCAGACCTAAGCCAGAAGGCTATCAGGCTACCTGCTTATAGTGATTTAGGCTTTTTTAGCTTTTGGACGTTTCGCACCGTATTTAGAACGAGCTTGCATACGGTTGTTAACACCTGCAGTATCGAGTGCTCCACGAACGATGTGATAACGAACCCCTGCAAGGTCTTTTACTTTACCTCCACGGATCAATACCACACTGTGCTCTTGAAGGTTATGTCCGATTCCCGGGATATAAGCAGTTACCTCGAGACGGTTCGTCAAACGAACACGGGCATATTTACGAAGTGCAGAGTTCGGTTTACGAGGCGTCATTGTACCTACACGAGTGCAGACACCACGTTTTTGTGGGGCACTGATGTTAGTGGATTCACGTTTCAAAGCGTTGAATCCTTTTTGCAAAGCTGGTGATTTAGACTTTTCAACTTTAGCTTGACGTCCTTTACGAACCAGTTGGTTAATAGTTGGCATGTGATTGCCACCCCCTTCCTCAATTATTCATGTTTCTTTATAAACCTTATACGCTAAGCCCACAGACCCAGGCGGTTCATAAAAAGACAAATGAAAAGTTTTTGCCTTGGAGAATCCATTAGATGTTCTCGGACAAAAACGTTCCTTACCCTATCATTTTACGACAGCAGCCATTGCTGCCCCCACTCCAATCCCGCAAGCTTTGCCGAGATTTTTCATTGTGTCCACTTTCGTGTACTTTACATTGTGCTGTTCACACAAGGCAATGATTTTGGAAGTGAGCTGCGGATCACTATCTTCTGCGACATAGACTTCATGAGCCATTCCTGTCTGCACTGTCCGCATGGTCTGTTTGGTACCAATCTTGACATGAGCATCTTGCAAGCCTTTTTCATTAGACATCATACATTCCTCCGAATAGGACCAATTACAATCAGCTGCCCACGCACCTTTGATATATTAGCATCTAGCGCAAGCATTGTCAATGCTAATCCTAAAAGATTTTAAAAAGTTTGTGTATGCCAGGGTTACTCCACCAGTTTGACACTAGCGAAGCGCCCAGACATACACACCCTTAATCATTTCAGATCTAAAGAGTCGATGTTAGTCTACCGAAACTGGCTCCAGTTCTTCTACCGAAGATTGGCCATCCTCCGGCTCAGCAAACTTGATACTGCGATAACGGTTCATACCCGTGCCTGCAGGAATCAATTTACCGATGATAACATTTTCCTTCAGACCCAGCAATTGGTCTACCTTACCTTTGATCGCTGCATCTGTCAATACACGTGTCGTTTCTTGGAACGATGCCGCAGAGAGGAAGGAGTCTGTTTCAAGGGATGCTTTTGTAATACCGAGCAGGATTGGTTTAGCAACCGCTGGCTCTTTATCACTAAGAATCGCAATTTTGTTCGCTCTTTCGTACTCATACGTATCAACAAATGATCCTGGCAGCAGCGTTGTATCTCCCGCATCCACGATACGGATTTTACGCAGCATCTGACGAATCATAACTTCAACGTGTTTATCATTGATTTCTACACCCTGGTTACGGTATACACGCTGTACTTCCTGCAAAATGTAGTTCTGTACGCCGCGTACGCCTTTGATGCGCAGCATTTCTTTTGGATCGATAGAACCGTCTGTCAGCTCGTCACCCGCTTCAATTTCCATGCCTTCGCTTACGCGTACACGGGAACCGTAAGTAACGGAGTACACTTTGGATTCTGCTTCACCTTGAATTTCGATTTCACGACGGTCTTTCGCTTCGCGAATTTCTTTAACCACACCATCAATCTCACTGATTGTCGCTTGACCCTTAGGATTACGAGCCTCAAAGAGCTCCTGGATACGCGGCAAACCTTGCGTGATATCGTCTCCGGCTACACCACCGGTATGGAACGTACGCATCGTCAGCTGTGTTCCCGGCTCACCAATGGATTGTGCTGCAATGATACCAACTGCTTCACCAATCTCCACGTGTTTACCTGTCGCAAGGTTGCGACCATAACACTTCTTGCAGACACCATGGCTTGCACGGCAGCTGAGAACGGAGCGGATTTGCAATTTGGTTACGCCAGCTTTGATAATCGCTTCTGCTTTGTCAGAATCGATCAGCTCATTGCGGCCAGCGATAATTTCTTTGGTTTCCGGATGACGAACAGTCTCGAAGCAATATCTGCCTTCAATACGGTCGTAGAGATCCTCAATAACCTCTTTACCATCCTGGATACGGCTAACGGTAAAGCCTTTATCTGTACCACAATCGTCCTCACGCACGATTACGTCTTGGGCAACGTCTACGAGACGACGAGTCAGGTAACCTGAGTCGGCTGTACGCAGGGCTGTATCCGCGAGACCTTTACGCGCACCGTGAGTGGAAATAAAGTACTCGAGTACTGTCAGACCTTCACGGAAGTTCGATTTGATTGGGAGTTCGATAATTCGACCAGACGGGTTGGCCATCAGACCACGCATACCGCCCAATTGAGTGATTTGTGATTTGTTACCCCGGGCTTTGGAGTCAACCATCATCATGATCGAGTTGTAGCGATCCATGGATTTCATCAGGATGTCCGTGATATCATCTTTGGATTTCGACCAGATATCAATGATGCGGTCATAGCGCTCTTCATTCGTAATCAGACCACGGCGGTACTGATTCGTAACGATTTGTGCTTTCTCCTCGGACTGTTTCAGAATGTCTGTTTTCTCATCTGGAACGACAACGTCAGCCACGGCTACAGTAATACCTGCTCGTGTAGAGTATGTGAATCCAAGCTGTTTGATTTTATCCAGAATAACCGCTGTTTCGGTTGTGTGATAAATTTCAAAGCAGCGTGCGATGATCGAACCCAAATATTCTTTGCCGACACCGCCTGCTTGAGGAGCATTCATGATTGCCTCTCTCAGGTCAGCCCCTTTTTCATATACAAAGAAGTGATCAGCAGTACCTTGATACAGGTTTGCACGAGTCGCGTCATTGATATAAGGGAAGCTTGCAGGGAAAATTTCGTTAAAGATAATTTTACCCACTGTTGTTAACAGCATGCCTTTTTGCTGCTCTTCGGTGAAACTTGTTTTACCAAGTGCCTTAACCGGAATAGCTACACGTGCATGCAGTCCGGCAGTACCCCGTTGGTATGCAGATACAGCCTCATTGACCGTACGCAGGACCATACCTGTACCCTTCTCTTCCTTGTTGTCCATGGTCAGATAGTAAGAACCAAGAACCATATCCTGAGAAGGAGTAACAACCGGTTTACCGTCTTTCGGGTTCAAAATGTTGCCTGATGCCAGCATCAGGATACGTGCTTCCGCTTGAGCTTCAGCAGACAACGGAACGTGCACGGCCATTTGGTCACCGTCAAAGTCGGCATTGTACGCCGTACATACGAGCGGGTGAAGACGAATTGCTTTACCTTCAACCAGGATCGGTTCGAACGCCTGGATACCGAGACGGTGAAGCGTAGGGGCACGGTTCAGAAGAACCGGATGCTCCTTGATGACTTCTTCAAGAACATCCCATACTTCAGGACTTACACGCTCAACTTTACGTTTTGCGCTCTTGATATTGTGGGCAAGTCCTTTATTCACAAGCTCTTTCATAACAAAAGGCTTGAACAGCTCAAGTGCCATATCTTTTGGCAGACCACACTGATACATTTTCAGGTAAGGTCCGACAACGATAACGGAACGACCGGAGTAGTCAACACGTTTACCGAGCAAGTTTTGACGGAAACGACCTTGTTTACCTTTCAGCATGTGGCTGAGAGATTTCAAAGGACGGTTACCCGGACCTGTAACAGGACGTCCACGACGACCGTTATCAATCAAAGCGTCAACCGCTTCTTGCAGCATCCGTTTTTCATTTTGCACGATAATATCTGGCGCGCCCAGGTCAAGCAGACGTTTCAGACGGTTGTTACGGTTAATTACACGGCGATACAGATCATTCAGATCAGACGTAGCGAAACGTCCACCATCCAGCTGTACCATCGGACGAAGCTCCGGCGGAATGACAGGAAGTACATCCATGATCATCCACTCTGGGTTATTCCCAGAGTTACGGAAAGCTTCAATCACTTCCAGACGTTTGATTGCACGGTTGCGGCGTTGTCCTTGTGCAGTACGGAGCTCTTCCTTCAGGAATTCAAGCTCTTTCTCTACGTCAAGGTCTTGAAGCAATTTTTTAACTGCTTCTGCACCCATGCCAGCTTGGAAGCCATAACCGTATTTTTCACGGTAGCTGCGGTATTCTTTTTCGGACAGCAGCTGTTTTTTCTCCAGTGGAGTTTCTCCTGGATCAGTTACAACATAAGATGCAAAATAAATAATCTCTTCGAGAGATCTCGGAGACATATCCAAAGCGAGACCCATACGGCTCGGAATACCTTTGAAGTACCAGATATGCGATACCGGAGCAGCAAGCTCAATATGGCCCATCCGTTCACGACGGACTTTCGCACGTGTTACTTCAACGCCACAGCGGTCACAGACAACGCCTTTATAACGAACGCGTTTGTATTTACCGCAATGACATTCCCAGTCTTTTGTAGGGCCAAAAATCTTTTCGCAGAACAGCCCTTCTTTTTCCGGTTTCAACGTACGATAGTTGATCGTTTCCGGTTTTTTCACTTCTCCGCGGGACCAAGAACGAATTTTCTCTGGGGAAGCAAGCCCGATCTTCATGTATTCGAAATTGTTGACGTCCAACAAGGAGCAACCCTCCTTAACCAATTCCTGTATTCTAGGTTACGCCCGCTCCGGCCGAAGCCGGAGCAAAACGTGAGCCTGATGAAAAACGCCGGTCATCATGCGCCCGAAGCAATTATTCAGCTCCGACCTCTGCACCCTCAAGGTTGAGGCTGAGCTTATCGCTCGCAGCGTCATCTTCATCGTCCATTTCTTTCATTTCAATCTCTTGCTCATCTTCACTCAAAATCTTAACGTCCATACCCAAGCTTTGCAGCTCTTTAATCAATACTTTGAACGATTCAGGAACACCTGGCTCCGGCACGTTCTCACCTTTGACGATGGACTCGTACGTTTTCACCCGACCAACAACGTCATCGGATTTAACGGTCAAGATTTCTTGCAGAGTATAAGCGGCACCGTATGCCTCAAGCGCCCAAACCTCCATCTCCCCGAAACGCTGTCCACCGAATTGGGCTTTACCACCCAGCGGCTGTTGCGTAACAAGTGAGTAAGGACCTGTGGAACGGGCATGGATTTTATCGTCAACCATGTGTGCCAGTTTGATCATGTGCATGACACCTACGGTAACTTCACGTTCAAACTCTTCACCAGTACGTCCGTCATACAGCACAGTTTTACCATTACGCTGCATACCTGCTTCTTCCATCGTATCGAAGACGTCATACTCCTTCGCTCCGTCGAATACAGGTGTTGCTACGTGGATACCAAGCTGCATTGCGGCCATACCCAAGTGAACTTCGAGTACTTGACCGATGTTCATACGGGAAGGTACGCCCAGCGGGTTAAGAACGATTTGAACTGGTGTGCCGTCTGGCAGGAAAGGCATATCTTCTTCCGGCAAGATGCGGGCCACGACCCCTTTGTTACCGTGACGTCCCGCCATTTTATCACCCTCGGAGATTTTCCGTTTTTGGGCAATATAAACACGAACGAGCTGGTTCACACCTGGTGGCAGTTCATCTCCGTTTTCACGGGTAAAGACTTTCACATCGACGACAATACCATCTGTACCGTGAGGCACACGCAGGGAAGTATCACGAACTTCACGTGCTTTCTCACCGAAGATCGCGTGCAAGAGACGTTCTTCTGCAGTCAGCTCTGTTACCCCTTTTGGTGTAACTTTACCAACGAGAATGTCGCCAGCTGCAATTTCAGCACCGATGCGGATAATACCGCGCTCATCCAGATTACGCAGCGCTTCTTCCCCAACGTTAGGGATATCGCGTGTGATCTCTTCAGGTCCGAGCTTGGTATCCCGAGCTTCCGACTCATATTCCTCGATATGGATAGATGTGTATACATCTTCTTTAACGAGTTTTTCGCTGAGCAGGATCGCATCCTCGTAGTTGTAGCCTTCCCAAGTCATGAAGGCAACTACAACGTTACGTCCAAGTGCAAGCTCACCCATTTCCGTCGAAGGACCGTCAGCAAGGATGTCGCCGGCTTTGACAACAGCGCCTCTTTTTACGATTGGACGTTGGTTGATGCATGTTCCTTGGTTCGAACGCATAAATTTGTGTAATTTATATTTAACGATATCGCCTTTGACTTCCTGACCGTCTACCTCTTCTACACGACGAAGCCAGATCTCGTTCGCAGAGGAACGTTCAATAATTCCGTCATAATCGGCAACAATACATACACCAGAGTCTTTAGCTGCTTTGTGTTCCATACCTGTTCCTACAAGCGGAGCTTTAGGAATCAAGAGCGGAACCGCCTGCCGTTGCATGTTTGATCCCATGAGGGCACGGTTGGAGTCATCGTTCTCAAGGAACGGAATGAGCGCCGTAGCGACAGATACAACCTGTTTAGGCGATACGTCCATGTAGTCTACTCGATCACTCGGCATCGTAAGGATGTTATCCGACTGTTTGTTGTAACGTACAATGATCGCATCTTCAGCAAAGGTGTTATCTTCATTCAGCTTCGCATTCGCCTGAGCGATAACATAGTTGTCCTCTTCATCTGCTGTCAGGTAATCGATTTGCTCGGTTACGACACCAGTTTTCGGATCAACCCAACGATAAGGAGCTTCGATAAAGCCATATTCGTTCACGCGTGCAAAAGTCGACAAGGAGTTGATCAAACCGATGTTTGGTCCCTCCGGTGTCTCGATCGGACACATCCGGCCATAGTGGGATGGATGGACGTCACGGACTTCCATGCCGGCGCGCTCACGTGTCAAACCGCCCGGTCCGAGTGCGGACAGACGACGTTTATGCGTCAATTCACCCAGCGGGTTCGTTTGATCCATAAACTGTGACAATTGGGAGCTTCCGAAGAACTCTTTAATGGACGCGATAACTGGACGAATGTTGATCAACGCCTGTGGAGTAATGACATTTGCATCCTGGATGGACATTCTTTCACGAACCACACGCTCCATACGAGACAAACCGATACGGAACTGGTTCTGCAGAAGCTCACCTACGGAACGCAGACGACGGTTACCCAGGTGATCGATATCATCCGTGCTACCGATGCCATGCAGCAAGTTCAGGAAGTAACTGATGGAAGAGATGATGTCGGCTGGCGTAATGTTTTTTACGGACTTGTCAATGTCACCATTGGCAATCAGCTTAACCACTTTACCATCTTCAATCGGTGAAAATACATCAATCGTTTGCATCGGGATATCATTGGCATCCAAAACGCCGTTACCTACATGATATGTGCGGAAACCAACGCTTTTCTCCAGGTAAGGCATGATTTCGTCGAGCAAACGACGGTCAACCATCTGACCTGCTTCTGCAATGATTTCACCCGTTTCAGCGTCGATGAGAGACTCAGCAAGGCGCTGATTAAACAAACGGTTTTTGATGTGCAGCTTTTTGTTGATTTTGTAACGACCTACGTTTGCGAGGTCATAACGCTTTGGATCAAAGAAACGTGCAACGAGCAAGCTCTTCGCGTTATCAAGCGTTGGCGGCTCACCTGGACGAAGACGCTCATAGATTTCAATGAGTGCTTTCTCCGTGGAGTCCGTGTTGTCTTTGTCCAGCGTGTTACGGATATATTCGTCATTACCGAGCAAATCCAGAATCTCAGCGTCTGTGCCAAAACCAAGGGAACGCAGGAGAACCGTAACCGGAATTTTACGTGTACGGTCGATCCGGACATAAACAACGTCCTTCGCATCCATCTCCAGCTCCAGCCAAGCGCCGCGGTTAGGAATTACTGTAGCGGTATACGTTTTTTTGGCGTTCTTATCTACTTTTGTACTGAAGTAAACGCTAGGAGAGCGAACCAACTGGCTGACAATAACCCGTTCCGCACCATTAATAATGAATGTGCCGGTGCTGGTCATCAGCGGGAAATCTCCCATGAATACTTCCTGCTCTTTGACTTCTCCGGTTTCCTTATTAATGAGCCGGACTTTGACCCGAAGCGGTGCTGCATAAGTAACATCACGCTCTTTCGCGTCATCTACTGTATACTTCGGTTCTCCGAGACTGTAATCGATAAATTCCAAAATCAAGTTGCCTGTGAAATCCTGGATCGGCGAGATATCCTGGAACATTTCGCGCAACCCTTCCTCCAAAAACCAGTCGTACGATTTTTGTTGGATTTCAATCAGGTTCGGAACTTCGAGTATCTCGTTAATTCGTGCATAACTGCGCCGAGTGCGTCGACCATATTGAACAAGATGTCCTGCCAACTTAAACTCACCCCTCAATGTCTACTCACTTTAAAAATTTCGTTGCGAACCTCTGTTTGTAACCTTATAATGGTACACATACAGAGCAAAGCAATGCACCCGCAAATAAAGAAAAGCCCTTATTCGAAATGTCGTTCGATAAAAGAGCAACTTTGATCGGCGGATGTCTTTCCAAATCATTCATATCCCCAGTTTGCCCAAAATGTACATATTATACGCCAAACATAGGCATAATAAGCCCGGTTCGGCGTAAAAAAGGTTGACATTTTTAGTTAGCTAAAGCCAAGTAGGGCATCTTAATACTGACATTTTACAACTATACCACGGCTTGAATTTCAAGTCAATAGTCCTATTGCAAAAAAATTGATCCCCTGCTTACTTTACAAATCCAAAAGAACCTCTGATAGATTTCACTATTCTTCCTTTACCGCTTTGAAGATCCGATAGCCTTTATCCTTTGTCACTTCTTCCACTCGTGAAAATAACGATTCCAGCTTTGCTTTCGCAGAAGGTGCACCTTGTTTCTTTTGAATGACAATCCATAACGCCCCGCCAATCTTCAAATGCTCATACGCCTGCTCAAAGATCATGTGAACTGTTTCTTTGCCTGCTCGTATAGGCGGATTAGTCAGAATCACGTCGAAATCCCGCTGTTGTACTTCAGCTAGTAGATTGCTTTGCATAACCGTAACATTAGCAACGCCGTTGCCTTTAGCATTTTCCCTGGAAAGCTCAACCGCTCTCTCATTGATATCGATCATGGTGACATGTCCATTCGGTACAAGTTTTGCTGCTGTAAGCCCGATCGGCCCATAACCACATCCCACATCGAGAACCTGAGCGCCTGACGGCAGTTCCATCGCATCAATCAATACTCTGCTGCCATAATCGATTCCGTTCTTGGAAAAAACACCAGCATCCGTCACCAGCCGCAGACTGAATCCGCGAAGCACCGCTTCCGCGGCCTTACGGTCATGTGCTGCTTGCGGTTTGTCCGAATAATAATGATTGGACATGCCCTCACTCACTTTCCATAGTTACATTTACAGCAACAAACCCCTTGATATAAGTCAAGGGGTTTGTTGTTTTATTCATTCAGCTTGGATAAGCTAAATTATTTAACTTCGATTGTAGCGCCAGCTTCTTCAAGCTTAGCTTTGATTGCGTCTGCTTCTTCTTTAGCCACTTTTTCTTTCAGTGGTTTTGGAGCGTTGTCAACCAGTTCTTTTGCTTCTTTCAAGCCAAGACCAGTGATTTCACGAACTGCTTTGATAACGTTGATTTTGGAAGCACCAGCGTTAGTCAAGATTACGTCGAATTCGGATTGTTCAGCTTCAGCTGCAGCTGCGCCGCCACCTACAACAGCTACTGGAGCTGCAGCAGTTACGCCGAATTCTTCTTCGATTGCTTTAACAAGATCATTCAGTTCCAGTACAGTCATGCCTTTGATTGCTTCCAAGATTTGCTCTTTACTCATGATTGAACCTCCATATATAATTTTATTTTTTTGTATTTCATTACTGCTACGCAGTATTCAGATCAAGTAGCTTACGCGCCTTGCTCTTCTTTTTCTGCAACGGCTTTAACCGCAAGCGCGAAGTTGCGCATAGGGGCTTGAAGCACGCTGAGGAGCATGGAGAGGAGACCTTCGCGGGATGGCAGTTCTGCCAACGCTTTAACTTCTTCTACTCCAATTACGCGACCTTCTACGACAGCACCTTTCAATTTCAGTGCATCGTTCTTTTTCGCGAAGTCGTTCAGAATTTTGGCTGGAGCTACAGCATCTTCTCCGCTGAATGCAATTGCAGTAGGGCCTGTCAGAACGCTATCGAGTTCTGTCAATTCTGCTGCAGCAGTCGCACGGCGAAGCAATGTGTTTTTCAGCACTTGGAATTCTACACCAGCTTCACGAAGCTGCTTGCGCAGTTCAGTAGCTTGGGCAACGTTCAATCCGCGGTAATCAACAACAACTGTTGTCGCGCTTTCGCGCAATTTTGCTGTTACTGCATCAACGGACTCTTGTTTTGCTTGAATCACTTTTGCGTTTGCCAATCTGTACACCTCCTGATCAAATTTATCCCATTAAGAAAAGCCTCCGTAGAATCACGAAGGCTTGATATATACTCGCAATCGATTTACATCGTTTCAAGTTGTATAATCACACCTCGGTAGGAAATTAAGCCAGTTGGCACCTACTGTCTACGGCAAGCATATTCAAATGTCAACGGTCAGTCACTCGGACTCACAACTTTTATATCATACCAGAGCAAGGAGAACCTTGTCAAGAGATATTATCTAAAAGCTGCTGCGTTCACGCGTGCGCCAGGGCCCATCGTAGAAGAAAGACTTACGTTCTTCAGATAAACACCTTTTGCTGCCGCCGGTTTAGCACGGTTCAGAGCGTCCATGAGAGCTTTGAGGTTCTCATTCAGTTGCTCGGAAGAGAAAGAAGCTTTACCGATCGGTGCATGAATTTGACCTGCACGATCCAGACGATATTCGATTTTACCGGCTTTGATTTCTTGAACAGCCTTAGTTACATCGAAAGTTACCGTTCCGGCTTTAGGGTTAGGCATCAGGCCTTTACCGCCGAGCAGACGGCCCAATTTACCTACTTCACTCATCATATCCGGTGTCGCTACGCAGACGTCGAATTCGAACCAACCTTGTTGGATTTTGTTGATCATGTCTGCATCACCAACATAGTCCGCGCCAGCCGCTTCCGCTTCTTTCGCTTTGTCACCTTTTGCAAATACCAATACGCGTTGTGTTTTACCTGTACCATGTGGCAGGACAACAACACCACGTACTGCCTGGTCTTGCTTACGAGGGTCTACGCCCAAACGAACTGCTGCTTCGATAGTTTCATCGAATTTCGCAGTAGCTGCCTTTTTCACAAGCTCAACCGCTTCTGAAGGCTCGTAAGTTGCTTCGCTGTCGATCAGCTTGGCAGCTTCCAGGTATTTTTTACCGTGTTTAGCCATGTTTTATTCCTCCTTTGTGGTTTTAGCGGATATACCTCCCACATTGACCGGCCGCGAATCGGCCGGCTTTACGAAGCCATGTTTCGTTTGAAAATTAGTCTTCGATGGTGATACCCATGCTGCGGGCAGTACCTTCGACCATACGCATTGCAGACTCAACGTCAGCAGCATTCAGGTCAGGCATTTTTGTTTCCGCGATTTGACGTACCGCATCACGTTTAACGGTAGCAACTTTTTTCTTGTTCGGTTCGCCGGATCCTTTTTCAACTTTCGCTGCCACTTTCAACAGAACTGCTGCAGGTGGAGTTTTAGTGATGAATGTAAAGGAACGATCCTCGAATACAGAGATTTCAACTGGAATGATCAATCCCGCTTGATCAGCTGTACGAGCGTTGAATTCTTTACAGAATGCCATGATGTTGACACCTGCTTGACCCAATGCCGGACCTACTGGTGGTGCTGGATTTGCTTTACCTGCTGGAATCTGCAGTTTTACTATTTTGATTACCTTTTTTGCCATGATTGACACCTCCTTGCAAAATAGTGGTTAACGGGCCTCACAGCCCTCCCACAAGAAACTTGAAGAAACTATATCTTCTCCACTTGCGTATATTCCAACTCAAGCGGTGTTTCCCGTCCAAACATGTTGACGTGTACTTTCAGCTTGCTTTTGTCTACCAAAATCTCTTCCACGGAGCCCACAAAATTCGCAAAAGGACCGACTTTGATGCGTACGGATTCCTTAATATCGAATTCAATTTTAGGCTTAGGCTCAACCATACCCATGTGCTTCAGAATTTGTTCCACTTCTTCTGGCAACAAGGCTGTTGGTTTGGAGCCGGAACCTGTCGAGCCGACAAATCCGGTAACACCTGGCGTATTGCGAACAACATACCAAGAGTCATCCGTCTGAACCATTTCGACCAAGACATATCCGGGGTAAACTTTACGCATAACGGTCTTTTTCTTACCGTCTTTGTTTACCACTTCTTCTTCCATCGGAACAAGAACGCGGAAAATCTTGTCTTCCATGCCCATGGACTCTACGCGTTTTTCCAAATTGGCTTTGACCTTATTCTCATACCCTGAGTAGGTATGAACGACGTACCATCTTTTTTCCATATCAAGCCACCTGGGACCCTTCTTAAATAATCGCTTCGATCACAGCGGAGATGCCGATATCTACGACCCAAAAAAACAGCGTCATAACCACAACAGTACCAAGTACGATTAACGTGTAGTTCGTCAGCTCTTTACGATTAGGCCAGCGAACCTTTTTAAGTTCAGCCCAGCTTTCAGAGAAAAAGGAAATCAGAGATTTGAAACTACGTTTCACGCCGACTACACCTCCCAAAAACTATCTGGTTTCGCGATGAGAAGTCTGCTCGTTACAAAACTTGCAAAATTTCTTCATCTCCATGCGGTCGGGGTGATTACGCTTGTTTTTTGTCGTAGTGTAATTTCTTTGTTTGCAGTTTGTACAAGCCAAAGTAATAATTACCCGCATGATGTACACCTCCCGAAGACTTCCGCACTGAGCAGAGTCTCTAAATTGATCCTGAAAAAAAAGCCGTAAAATAGGCCTACCTAAAACACTTTATCACAAGGGTATAAGCATGTCAATGAAAGAATAACCTTTCATCATTGGGTATTAATTCCGCACTACACGTGCCGTGTCTCTCATCTCTGATTTTTTCAATTCTCCGGCATGAACCGAGCGATTACTAGTATTTATCAATCCTTAACAATATAAACTCCAGACAATAAAAAAAGACTCAAACACCGAGCCTTTTCCGTCAACGACAACAACCTCTGTTCAATTATCTCGAACTTCCAGGTACTTTTCAAGTTTGCGCTTCACACGCTGCAATGCATTATCAATGGACTTCACATGACGATCCAGATCAACTGCTATCTCCTGATAGGATCTTCCGTCCAGATACAACATCAGCACTTTACGTTCCAGGTCACTCAAAATCTCGGACATTTTGTCTTCCAGGCCAACGAACTCCTCCTGGTTAATAATTAATTCTTCCGGATCACTGACCTGTGTTCCACAAATCACATCGAGTAACGTACGATCAGACTCTTCATCATAAATGGGCTTGTCCAGAGATACGTAAGAATTCAGCGGAATATGCTTCTGTCGTGTGGCTGTCTTGATCGCCGTAATAATCTGTCTTGTAATGCACAATTCGGCAAACGCCTTGAAAGAAGCAAGCTTGTCCCCTTTGAAATCACGGATGGATTTATAAAGGCCAATCATTCCTTCTTGAATAATATCTTCCCGGTCAGCTCCGATCAAAAAATAAGATCTTGCCTTGGCGCGTACAAAGTTGCGATACTTGTTGATCAAAAACTCCAGCGCTTCGCTCTCGCCTTCACGGACCGCTTCGACAATGTCTTCGTCACTTTGGTAATCATACTTTGATAACATGATATCTTTGAGGTCGACACTCACAGACAATCCCTCCGGCTGCAACGCAAGGTACCCCGTTACTCTACTCTATGAAATATACGAACAGTATATATGATGGTACCTGCCACCGTCAACCACGCCATCCCTAAAAAAGAACAGGTATAACATAATTGTCAATAGTTTCAATATTGTAAAATTTGTAAGAAACCCGCTGTCAGCCTCGTCTCCAGCGTTCAAACTGCTTCAAAATCTCAGGGCTTAATTTCCCCCCGATTGTATTGCGAGTTGATCTCGCCTGATCCTCCGCAAGCCGCTGCTGAAGCTCCTTTTCATTCTGTTCCACTTCAATCAGCAGTTCTCTTGCAGATACACGCAGCGCTCCCTGGCCGAAAATAACATGTTGTTCTACCATATCGCTGGTAGCTACATAGATTTGGCGTCTTCGCATGCTTAGTTCCCGAACGAGTCTCTCAATGCATTCGTCTGCCGTCTCTTTTTCCTTTGTAAAATGAACTTGAACTTTGCTCTGTGTAAAGGATTTACCGAGTCCAGGCACTAGGTAGGCGTCAAACACAACGATGACGCGCCTGCCGGAAAAAGCCTGGTAGTCTGCAAGCCGGAAGAGCAGTCTGTTCCGCGCCTCTTCCAGCCCGCTTTCAGCCAATTTGGATAATTCAGGCCAGTCGCCAATCATGTTGTACCCGTCTACAAGAAGCACATCACGGGAATCAGCCATATCATCTATTCCTGCGCTTGGCGGGAACGGAGCACTTCATACATAACAACCCCCGCTGCCACGGAAGCATTCAGGGAATTAATCTGACCTTGCATCGGCAGTTTGACCAGCACGTCACATTTCTCACGAATGAGGCGACCCATGCCTTTGTTTTCGTTGCCAATAACAAGGGCCACAGGACCTGTAAATACACCATTGCCAAAAACAGCCTCACGTGCAGTAACATCCGTTCCCACGACCCATACGCCCTCTTCTTTGAGACGATCAATCGTTTGCGCCAGATTACTTACCCGAGCAACGAGTACATACTCTGCAGCGCCTGCAGACGTTTTGGATACCGTTGCTGTTACTGAAGCTGAACGCCGCTTGGGTACAATGACACCGTGAGCTCCAGTACAGTCTGCCGTACGCAGGATGGACCCCAGATTATGAGGGTCTTCAATTTCATCCAGCAGCAGGATAAACGGTTGTTCATTTTTGGATCTGGCTGCTTGCAAAATATCTTCAACCTCAGCATAAGCATACGGAGCTGCCTGGGCAACAACACCCTGATGCTGAATACCGGGAACGGTTTGATCCAGCTTACGCTTGTCCACGTGCTGTATTACGATCCCTTGTTTTTTGGCCACCGCAATGATCGGTTGCGTCAGGTGTTTCTGCGCCGTGTCGGCAATCCATATTTTATTAATGGTCCGGCCAGAACGCAGCGCCTCCGTTACGGAGTGTTTACCGGCAATCCATTCTTCTTCCATCCTTGTTCGTTCCTCTCTGTATTGCTTGTTATATAAAATAGTCACCGCAGCTATTTGGACGTTGATGCAGATGCCTGTTCTGCCTGCTCAATCCCCAGCCCGATCAGCTCAATCATTCGATGATGCTGACTGCTGCTGTATAGATAACCGATCAGACATTCAAATGCCGTTGCGTGTCTGTACTCCAGCACATCCGCATTTTTGGGAACGCTGCCCGACTTGGCATTGCGCCCCTGCCGCACCACGTCCAGCTCCTCTTCCGTCAATGCAGCCTCTATACTTGTCAGTATGCGGCTTTGAGCCTTGGCAGATACCAGCTTTGTTGCACTGCGGTGCAGATGGTTAGGACGCATGTTCGCTTTGGATAACAGATACTGCCTCACCGCAACCTCATATACCGCATCACCGATATAAGCCAGTGCAATGGGCGGGATCAGCCGTGCAGGCCGGGAAGGAGGATAAGGAAACCATCCGCCCTCCTGCGCATTCACCTGATGCGTCGTCCCTTCACTCTGTACATCATTGACCGTACGCTCGACAGATTGAGACAAAATATTCTCTTTTTCCTCGCTCATTTGCGGCGCCATCTCATTCCCTGTGCCGTATCTTCCAGCAGGATGCCTTGAGCAGACAATTCATCACGAATTTCATCTGCGCGAGCCCAGTTTTTGGATTTGCGTGCTTCCACGCGCTCTTGTATTAAACGTTCAATCTCTTCGTCCAAAAGTTCCGGCTCCACGTCTGTATAGATTCGCAGCACCGCATTCAGTTCATCGAACAGTTCCAGCAATGCATGAATTTCGGCGGCATTGACCACATCCTGCTGCAGCAGCTGGTTCGCTTCTGCCGCCCACTCAAACAGCGCCGTAATTGCATCTGGAGTATTGAAGTCATCCTGCATTTTTTCATGATACTGTTGTCGAATTCCGTCCAGTCTTGCTGCGAATTCTTCAGGAATCTGCTGATTTACGGTTACAGCCCCCAGACGATGCTTCAGGTTACCCACCGCATTGGCGATACGATCCACACTGTTCTGCGCCTGCTCCATCGTATCCTCAGTGAAATTAAGCGGGTTGCGATAGTGAGTAGACAACATGAAGTAACGGATGGCTTCACGCTTGTACTGGCTTCGCAGATCCTTCACCAAAACGCCGTTACCGAGAGATTTCGACATTTTCTCGTTATCAATGCGAATAAACCCGTTATGCATCCAGTAATTCGCGAGTGGTTTGCCCGTAATTGCTTCGGATTGCGCGCATTCGCACTCATGGTGAGGAAACTGCAGATCCTGACCTCCACCATGAATATCCAGTGTATCCCCCAGGTATTCCCTTGCCATAGCGGAGCACTCGATATGCCAGCCAGGACGACCATCGCCCCATGGGCTGGACCAGAAAATTTCGCCAGGCTTAGCTGCTTTCCAAAGCACGAAGTCTTCCGGATGCTCCTTGCGCTCGTCTACACCGATCCGGATACCGAACTGCAGCTCCTGCAAGTTTTGTTTCGACAATTGTCCGTATTTCTCGAACTTGCCTGTTCGATAATATACGTCACCGCCATTTTCATAAGCGAAACCTTTTTCAACGAGTTCACTTATAAAATCAATAATCAGCGGCATATTCTCAGTTACACGTGGGTTGCTGCTGGCCTTAGGAATGCCAAGACCTTCCAAATCCGCGTAATACGCAGCAATAAATTTCTCCGCCACATGCGGAACATCGGTGCCAAGCTGCTCGGCTTTACGGATCAGTTTGTCATCCACATCCGTGAAATTTACGACATAATTCACTTCATGTCCGGTCTGCTCCAGATACCCGCGAACGGTGTCGAAAAAGATCACTGGACGGGCATTCCCGATATGAATGTAATCGTATACGGTTGGTCCGCATACGTACATTTTCACCTTGCCGGGCTCTTGCGGAACAAACTCCTCTTTGGTACGGCTCATCGTATTATAAATCTGAAGCGTCATGGTCACTTTTCCTTTCATCCTGAACTGCTGTACTGTATACCTATTCAATGTGCATGCATCAGCGAATGTGCATCAATCATCTTATGTGCATTTCTCCGATTCGCGTGTATTTTGCATTGTGCGCACTTCCTCCTGCAGCCGTTCAATTTCGCGCTGCATGCTGCGCAGCGAATCAACAACCGGGTCAGGCAGCTGCTGGTTCAGACGGTCCACACGCCGGCCATCCTGCTTGACGATTCGTCCCGGAATACCTACGACTGTACTGTTCGCCGGCACTTCCTTTAAAACCACAGAGTTGGCACCAATATTGCTTTGATCCCCTACGCGAAACGATCCCAGCACCTTCGCACCGGATGAGATAACCACATTATTGCCAATTGTCGGGTGTCTCTTCCCTTTTTCTTTTCCTGTCCCGCCCAGGGTTACGCCTTGATAGATCACAACATCGTCACCAATCTCACACGTTTCTCCAATGACAACCCCCATCCCGTGGTCAATGAACAAACGATCACCGATCGTAGCTCCAGGATGAATCTCGATGCCTGTCATAAACCGACTAACCTGAGATATAAACCGGGCAAGCGAGTACCATCTTCGTTTGTATAGATAGTGCGCGAATCGATGGGCCCATATCGCATGCAGCCCTGAATACGTAAATACAACTTCAAACCAACTCCGGGCGGCTGGATCATTTTCAAAGACCGTCTGGATATCTGATCTGATCTTTTTGAACATGCTCGTTCCCCTCTTGTTCCGGTTCTCGTCCTCCGGGTATGCCGGACGGCGTGTTCCTTGATAGTGTACTGCGCACTCGCCAAAACAAAAAACGCCTCTGCAGCACGAAGCTGCAGAGGCGTTAATCGCGGTCCCACTCTGCTTGGTTTGGTTCATTCCTGATGAATCCTGAATAACACAAACCCTCTGGCGGCTCGGTAACGGGAACCAGTCGTCGCCATCTATCCTGACGTTCTCCTCTGTACTGCTGACTGAGGCGGGGCCGGATTCGACGGTGCAGCTCACGGGTGCATTTCAGACTGCTGGACAATGGACGGCTCGCAGCCACCGCTCGCCAAACAGATTTGTTCTCTGTCCGGGCGTACGGGGCCATCCTCTCTGGATTTGTCCGGGTCAGCTTACTTCTCCCGGTCTTTGCTGTTCTATATGAACGTATTATGACAATTCAACCTTGTGTTGCTATTATAGCGAAAAGCCTTCACACTGACAACCAGCAGAATCTAATTACGCGCTTGTCACCTGTGCCAGCAAACGCTGGGTGACCGTGTCTCTGCCAAGCAGTACAATCGTCTGATTCAGATCACGTCCATGAGTCTGTCCCGTCAAGGCCACACGGATTGGCATAAAGAGCTGTTTGCCCTTAAAGCCTGTTTCCTTCTGCACTTCCTTGATCAACGCAGCCATTTTACTCGGTGTGAATTCGTCGCTCTCCTGTACCTTGTCAGCAAATGCCTTCAGCACCGTTGGTACCTGCTCTTCAGCAAGAACCGCAGCTCCTTCACTCTCCAGCACAACCTCCGAACGGAAGAACACTTCCGACAGTTCTACGATATCGGATGCCGCATTCATCTGCTCCTGATATAGATGTACGAGGGAATATGCCCATTCTTTTTGCTCCGCGGACAGCTCGGCAGGAAGACGTCCTGCTTTTTGCAGATGCGGGATCGCCATCTCTGCAATGCGCGCAGGATCAGCATGTTTGATGTAATGGTTGTTCAGATGCGCCAGCTTGTGCGTATCAAAGACAGCCGGGCTCTTGGACAGACGCTTTGTATCAAAGATGGAGATCAGCTGCTCCTGTGAAAAGATTTCCTCTTCTCCTTCCGGCGACCAGCCAAGCAGGGAGATAAAGTTGAACATCGCTTCGGGCAGATAGCCCAGCTGATCATACTGTTCAATAAACTGGATGACGGATTCATCCCGTTTACTCAGTTTTTTGTGATTTTCGTTCACAATCAGCGTCATATGACCAAATTGCGGAGGCTCCCAGCCAAGCGCTTCATAGATCATCAGCTGACGCGGGGTGTTGGAGATATGATCCTCCCCACGCAATACGTGGGAGATCTTCATCAAGTGATCGTCCACAGCAACCGCATAGTTGTACGTGGGAATGCCGTCCTTTTTCACAATGACAAAGTCGCCTGATTCCTTACTGTTGAACGAAATCGTACCTTTGACCATGTCGTCGAATGTATATGTGCGGTCTGCCGGTACACGGAAACGAATGCTCGCCACGCGGCCTTCCGCTTCAAATGCTTCAATCTGCTCCGGTGTCAGGTCACGGTGCTTGCCGGAATAACGCGGGGTTTCTCCACGCGCCGACTGCTCTTCGCGCTCCTGTTCCAGCTCTTCTTCCGTGCAGTAGCAGCGGTATGCCAGACCTTTGTCCAGCAGCTCTTGTGTATATTTGCGATACAGATCGAGACGCTCCGTCTGGCGGTACGGCCCGTAGTCCCCGCCTACATCAATACTCTCATCCCACTCGATGCCGAGCCATTTCAAGTATTTCAGCTGGCTTTCCTCGCCACCCTCAATGTTGCGTTTCACGTCCGTATCCTCGATACGAATAATGAATTTACCGTTATTATGTTTGGCATACAAGTAGTTAAACAGCGCCGTACGGGCATTCCCGATATGCAGGTGTCCCGTTGGGCTCGGTGCGTAGCGCACCCGAATTTCTGCGCTCATATGATCCCCTCCGTCTCTAATTCGTTGATGATATCACACACGTACCAGGCACACAACCGATTGGGCTGCAATGCCCTCTCCCCGTCCAGGGAACCCGAGCTGCTCTGTCGTTGTTGCCTTCACGTTCACTTGTGTCACATCGGCTTCCAGCGCCTTCGCAATCACTTCAGCCATCTGCGGAATATAAGGTGCCATCTTGGGCTTCTGGGCAATAATCGTTGAATCAATATTACCGAGCTTATAGCCGCGATCCTTCACGAGCTGCCATACATGCTCCAGCAGTTTCAAGCTGTCCGCATCTTTAAATTCCGGATCGGTATCCGGGAAATGCTTGCCGATATCCCCCAGTGCAAGTGCACCAAGAATTGCATCACTGATCGCATGCAGCAGCACGTCTGCGTCCGAGTGGCCCAACAGTCCTTTTTCATAAGGAATCGTTACCCCGCCAATAATGCACGGTCTTCCCTCTACCAGCTGGTGCACGTCAAATCCTTGTCCTACACGTATCATCGCTTCTTCTCTCCCCCAAGCCAAAACGCGGCATACTGTAAATCTTCAGGCGTCGTTAGTTTGATGTTGGTGTAACTGCCTTCCACAACCTTGACCGACATTCCCTGGCGCTCGGCCAGCATGGCATCATCCGTTCCCAGAAACCCGTCCCGCTCTGCCGTATCGTAAGCTTCCAGCAAGGAAGAAAGACGAAAAGCCTGCGGGGTTTGAATGCTCCACAGACTGCTGCGGTCCGGCGTTGCTGTAACGATGCCATCCGCGTTCACTTGTTTAATCGTATCCTTCACCGGCACGGCCAGCACAGCTCCTCCGCCTGAAGCGGCGGCAGCCATGCAGTTCCTGATCTGCTCACGGTGCACAAAAGGACGTACCCCGTCGTGAACGAGCACCCAATCGGTTCCTAACGCCCGCAGGCCTTCATGGACCGAATGCTGTCTCTCTTTCCCTCCGGGGATTACGCGGACACGCGATTCCAGCTGGTATTCTTTTACCCATTCCAGGCATCGTTCAACATCTGCAGCACCCGTAACCAGAACCATCTCGCGAATCTCGTCCAGCGCCGCAAATACTTCAAGCGTATGTATGAAAACGGGCTTGTCCTGCAGCAGCAGAAATTGTTTGCTCTCGGTTGTGCCCATACGGGTTCCCCGGCCTGCCGCTACAATGACAACGCCCCAACCTTTATCCATGCCGCAATCCCTGCCTTGTCTGTCAGTTTATCGTCTGGAGTCTATAATTCATAATACATCACCTATTATAACTCATTACGATACACTACTCATCATACCCCTTTATTGGGCTTTTTCCAACAGTTTCGGCTTGGCAAATATCATTCGTCCCGCAGATGTCTGCAGCACACTGGTCACCAGCACTTCCATCATCATGCCGATATACTCCCGTCCACCTTCAACCACAATCATGGTACCATCGTCCAGATAGGCTACACCTTGTCCGTGCTCCTTGCCATCCTTGATAATCTGCACCATAATCTCTTCTCCTGGCAGTACTACCGGCTTCACCGCATTGGCCAGATCATTGATGTTCAACACCGATACCCCTTGTAGCTCACACACTTTGTTCAGGTTGAAGTCATTGGTCACGACCTTGCCCTGCAATACCTTGGCAAGTTTCACCAGTTTGCTGTCTACCTCGGAGATTTCTTCGAAATCCCCTTCATAGATCAATACCTGCACATCAAGCTCCTTCTGGATTTTGTTCAAAATGTCCAGTCCGCGCCGCCCGCGGTTCCGCTTGAGCAGATCCGATGAATCCGCGATATGCTGCAGCTCCTCCAGCACAAATTCAGGAATGACAATCGTTCCCTCAATGAAACCGGTCTTGCAGATATCCGCAATTCGTCCATCAATGATGACGCTGGTGTCCAAAATTTTATGCTCTTCCATGCGTCGTTCCTCGTCCACTTCAGGATGGCCCCATCGTCCCGACTTCCAGAATGCCCCCAGATCGTCTTTCTTGGCCATAGCCAGACTGTACCCTGAATAAGCAGCAATGGCAGTCAGCCCCACCTGCAGCACCTCTCCTGCGGTTCCCAGCCAGGCAAGGCAAGGGTACAGCAGCAAAGCAGCCAGAAGCCCGGCCACGATGCCTGCCGCACCAGCAGCCAGCTCGTTCATCGGTATTTTAGCCAGGGAATCAATCCCGCTATGCAGTCTGTTTGCCATCATGGTGCCGCCAATTGTACATACGGACATAAAAAGTACCGCTCCCAGCAGTGTAGATACACCAGCCCCCAGCAATCCTGCTGACTGAATCCATTCGGCCATCCAGGGAATGGACCTGCCTGCCAGATGATAAGCCGTGTACCCGAACCATGCGCCGCACAATCCAGTAAAAGTTAAAATGCCTTTTCTCCACATGAGTTCCTGCACCTCCTCAATCAATCTTTATCTTCATATCCAGTATGATCCAATTCCCGAAAAGCTAATCCCGTCCGCAAGAACTTTTTGGAAATGTTGCATTCGTCAGTTGAAAGTAAGACTTTTATTGGCATATAATGAATTCAATTCATATCCAGAGGTGAGTGGCAAAATGAGTACGCTAAGTTTACAGGCTTTTCAGGATCAAGTTTCGGAACTGCTGCTGCGCCATCGCAGCCTGATTGATGTACTGTCCAAAACGGGACAAGCCGGAGCCTCTGTTAACCGCGCTGTGTCCAAAGCCATTACCGAATGCGGCTGCATTGAGCTGCACGCCACCAAACAGCAGTACGCCCCCGAAAGTGGTATATCTCAAGCCAAGGGTTCGCTGGAAACACATGTGGAAGGTGAATTGTGTGAAAATTGCAAAGAGGTCATCAGTTCCGAATTAGGGCGGAACCTGTTCTATATGTCAGCACTCTGCAATCTGCTGGACATTAACATGGAAGAGGTTGTGAATCACGAATCACAGAAATGTTCGACGCTTGGCATGTTCAACTTGTCTTAGCTCCATGATTATATACTCGGTTGGTTATGTATCAGCATAAGCCACACAGCAAAAAGCACGTACTCTCCGTTCAGGAAAAGTACGTGCTTTTTGTGTTTCGTGATTTGTTAAGCTCGTGTACAACTCGCATAAGTTAGCTGTCGGAGCGGGAAGATTTCTCTCCCTTGCGTTTTTTGGCACGATTGCGAGAAGCCGCGATTCGTACACTGTGCTTCATTCCATACAAGGCATACAGCACGAGCGGAATAAAAATCAGCTTGGACAGCTGATCCGGGAAAAGGAGAGCCAGCCCGACCGCCAGCAGTATAACCCACGGGGCGATCCAGATCGCCTTTCGAGGCAGTCCGACCTTTTTGAAATTGGGATATTTCAGCGAGCTTACCATCAGATATGATAACAGCAGCGTAGCAATCATCATGGAGATGGGGCCGATATCCTTATGGAAAAGGGAGAGCGTTGCAAGTACGCCACCCGCGGCCGGAATCGGTAAACCTGTGAAATACCCGGGAATGCCCGGCCGTACATTAAATCTCGCCAGACGTATGGCTCCGCAGATTGGAAAAGCAGCCGTTGCAATCCAGGCGAAGATGGGCGTTGCATCCTGGAATGACACCATAAAAATAATCAGGGCCGGTGCTGCACCAAAAGAAACCATATCCGACAAGGAGTCCAGCTCCTTGCCAAATTCGCTTTGCGCATTCAATGCCCGGGCTACCCGTCCATCCAGACCATCCAACAGCATCGCAATGATAACCAAAATCGCAGCCAGGCTGTATTTTTCGTTGATTGCAAGCAAGATGGCCAGCATTCCAAGAAACAGATTACCCAGGGTAAAGAGATTTGGAATGAATCTGGTTAACATGTTGTTTCACCTCATCCATTAGAAGCCTATACAGGCGGTTCCTACATCTGTCTGTCAATAAACATCTGCTCCTGCAGACGTTTGAGTCCTTCCTTGATGGTACGGGCACGAACTTCACCAATGCCATCCACCTCATCAAGCTCCTCGATTGTAGCGGTAATGACGTGAGGCAGCTGTTCGAATTGATCCACCAGGTTATGAATAATGACATTAGGCAGACGAGGGATCTTATTTAATACCCGGTAACCGCGAGGTGCAACCGAATCCTCGGAAGTTGCTGCCGATGAAGGATAACCCAGCAGACGTACGATATGGTGCGCATCCAGCAGCTCTTCATCCGACAATCTTTTCAGCCCTCCGATAATCTCGCGAATCTTGTCATCACTGTCGTCTCGGGCATAATCCTTGTACAGCAGCCAGGCTTCTTCCTCTGTTGTACCAACAAGCTCCTCCATCTGCATGGAGATGAGTCGTCCCTCATTGCCCAGTTCATCAATATATCGTTCAATCTCCGTTTTGATCCGCAGCACCATCTCGGTGCGTTGAATGACATTGACCACCTCTGGAATCGTAACCAGTTCCTCGAATTCAGAGGCGCTCAGATTGGTGAGGGATTGCGTCAACACAGCTTTATATTTTTCGAGCGTTTGAATCGCCTGATTGGCTTTGGTCAAAATAACCCCGATTTCCTTGAGTGAATATCGAAGCGTTCCCTGGTACAGCGTAATAATATTCCGGCGCTGCGAGATAGACACAACCAGCTTGCCAGTCTGCTTCGCCACTCGTTCGGCCGTCCGGTGACGAATGCCTGTCTCTGACGAAGAGATCGAGGAATCCGGGATCAGCTGTGTGTTGGCATACAAAATCCGCTTCAGATCCTCACTCAGAATAATCGCACCATCCATTTTGGCAAGCTCATACAGGTAGTTTGGCGAGAAATCACAATTAATCGAAAATCCTCCATCCACCACTTCCATTACTTCAGGGCTGTATCCTACAACAAGCAGTGCGCCTGTCTTGGCGCGCAGCACATTTTCCAGACCTTCGCGGAAAGGTGTACCTGGTGCGATCAGCCTTAACAAATCATTCATATTGTCCAGTTGGCTTGAATCCTTCATCTTGTTATGCCCCCTAATCTAAAGCAACCGCTAGTGCATCTGCCACGGTATTCACACCGATCAGTTGTATCCCGCGAGGATGTTTCCAGCCCTTTAAGCTTTTTTCTGGTAAAATAACTCGTTTGAAGCCCAGCTTGGCGGCTTCTTTCACACGCTGTTCTGCCCTGGATACGGCACGAACCTCACCTGTCAGGCCAATCTCGCCAAAGATAACATCATCCGGCTTGGTTGGCACATCTCTAAGGCTGGAGGCAATGCTGATAGCCACTGCAAGATCGACAGCCGGCTCATCCAGCCTTACCCCTCCAGCTACGTTCAGGTATGCATCCTGTGTTTGCAGGAACATGCCCATACGTTTCTCCAGTACAGCGATAATCAGATTGAGCCTGTGATGATCGATGCCTGTTGCCATACGGCGTGGAGAAGGAAAGTGCGTGGTTGAAATCAATGCCTGCAGCTCCACCAGCATCGGTCTTGTGCCTTCCATACTGGCTACAACGGTAGAACCCGCTACCCCGAGCGGACGTTCCGATAAAAACAATTCGGAGGGATTACCGACTTCACGAAGGCCGTCCTCCCCCATTTCAAATATGCCAATCTCGTTGGTGGAACCGAAACGATTCTTGACTGCACGAAGGAGGCGATATGTATGATGCCGCTCTCCTTCAAAATAAAGCACACAGTCCACCATATGCTCCAGCATGCGGGGGCCGGCGATGGCACCTTCTTTGGTAACATGCCCTACAAGCACTGTTGCAATGCCTCGGCCTTTTGCAATCCGCATAAATCTGGACGTACATTCCCTTACCTGGGCTACACTTCCGGGTGCACTGGTAACTTCGGGCAAATATACTGTCTGAATGGAATCAATGACAAGAAAATGCGGCTGGATCTGATCCACCGCTTCCTCGATCCGTTCCATATTCGTTTCACACAGCACATACAGCTCCGGCGAGAGCGCACCCAGACGGTCGGCCCGCAATTTTGTCTGCTTCACGGATTCCTCTCCGGACACATACAGCACACGCAGACCGGAATGAGTCAGTGCGTGAGACGTCTGTAACATCAATGTCGATTTTCCGATTCCCGGATCGCCTCCCACCAGCACAAGCGAACCTGGCACAATACCGCCACCCAATACACGGTTAAGCTCTCCGATTCCCGTTTGTACACGCGGCTCCTGACCGCTATCTATATCTATGATAGGAAGCGGTTTATCTTTACTGTCAAACAGAGGAGAATTTCTCCCTTGTGTTTTGACCACCGTTTCAGTCTCTTCTATCATTGAATTCCAGGACTGGCAGCCAGGACATTTTCCGTACCATTTGGGGGCTTCATAGCCGCATTCTGTACATTGAAACTTGGTTTTTACTTTGGCCACTTCAGCACTCCTAAAAATTTATTTTATTACAGCATTTTGCATTATTCGACGGTTATTTCTATCTCACCCTGACATTTAGGGTTACTAAAAGTTTACCATTGTTTGAGATTTTTCGTAAAGGATTATCGCAAACTTTACACATCATTGTAGTCCTTATTGTTACATCCCGATCACATATTAAGCTTAAACCAAAAAAAACTCCCCAGCCAGAGCCGGGGAGGATCAAACTAGTCTGCACAGCTGATGTTATTCAGCTGTGCAGAACTCATATTTATTGAATTTCAATTTCCTCTTTACCGAGTTGAATTGAATTATTATTTAGTCTCGATTTCCTCACTAGATGGAACAGAAGCAGCCTTTTTCGTAACAGACAGTGCACCGTTCTCTTCATCAATGAGCAGTGAATCACCTTTGGTCACATTGCCAGTAAGCAGTTCCTCAGACAATCTGTCTTCGATATGCTTCTGGATCGCCCTGCGAAGCGGACGTGCACCATACGCTGGATCGAAGCCTGCTTTGGCCAGAAATGCTTTTGCATTATCTGTAAGCTCAAAGTCCACGTCATATTCATGCAGTCGTTTACGCAGGTCTTCACTCATAAGTGTAACAATCTCGGCAATGTGTTTCTCTTCCAGTGAATGGAATACGATGATTTCATCAATCCGGTTCAGGAACTCCGGACGGAAGCTTTTCTTCAGCTCATCCATCACTTTGCCTTTCATGTTATCGTAATCCGCACCCGCATCTACAACAGCTGTAAAGCCGAGGGTAGAGTTACGTTTGATCGCCTCGGCACCTACGTTGGATGTCAGGATGATCAGCGTATTGCGGAAGTCAACAACGCGACCTTTGGAGTCAGTCAAGCGACCATCTTCCAGCACTTGCAGCAGGATGTTGAACACTTCAGGATGTGCCTTCTCCACTTCATCCAACAGTACAACGGAGTAAGGTTTACGGCGAACTTTCTCGGTCAGCTGACCGCCTTCTTCATAGCCCACATATCCTGGAGGCGCTCCGACGAGACGTGCTGTGGAGTGCTTCTCTCCGTACTCGGACATATCAATCCGGATTACAGCATTCTCATCACCAAACATCGCTTCAGCGAGAGCACGAGCAAGCTCGGTTTTACCTACCCCTGTAGGACCAAGGAAGATAAATGAACCCATCGGACGTTTTGGATCTTTAAGTCCGGCACGTGCCCGGCGAACGGCGCGGCTGACGGATTTAACTGCCTCATCCTGACCGATAACCCGCTCATGCAGAATTTGCTCAAGGTTCATCAAGCGTTGTGTTTCTTCTTCTTTCAGCTTGTTCACCGGAATTCCTGTCCAGTTGGCTACCACTTGAGCGATATCCTCTGGTGTTACCTCGGAATCGGTACGGCCTTGTTTTTCTTTCCACTGATTTTTCGTTGTATCCAGTTCTTCACGAATCTTTTGTTCCGTATCACGGAGTGCCGCAGCTTTCTCAAACTCCTGGCTCTGTACCGCAGCATCTTTCTCCTTGCGGATATCTTCAAGACGGCTCTCCAGTTGCTTCAGGTTTGGCGGAATTGTATACGAGTTCAGCCTTACTTTCGAACCGGCCTCATCAATCAAGTCGATTGCTTTATCCGGCAGGAAGCGGTCTGTAATATAACGGTCAGACAATTTTACCGCCTGAACGATAGCTTCGTCCGTAATTTTTACGCGGTGATGCGCTTCGTAACGGTCACGCAGGCCATGCAAAATTTGAATAGCTTCTTCTGGTGAAGGCTGATCTACCGTAATCGGTTGGAAACGACGCTCCAGCGCAGCATCCTTCTCGATGTATTTGCGGTACTCATCCAGCGTTGTTGCACCGATGCATTGCAATTCACCGCGAGCGAGAGCCGGCTTCAAGATGTTCGATGCATCGATTGCCCCTTCAGCTCCACCTGCACCAATCAGGGTATGCAGCTCGTCGATGAACAGCACAATGTTACCCGCCTGACGAATTTCATCCATGATTTTTTTCAAACGATCCTCGAATTCACCACGATATTTGGTTCCGGCTACAACCGAGCCCATATCCAGTGTCATAACACGTTTGTCACGCAAGGTTTCCGGAATCTCGTTAGCGATAATTTTTTGTGCGAGTCCTTCAGCAATTGCTGTTTTACCTACACCAGGCTCACCGATCAGCACCGGATTGTTTTTGGTACGACGGCTCAAGACTTGAATAACACGCTCAATTTCCTTACTGCGGCCAATAACCGGATCAAGGTTATTCTCTCTGGCATAAGCCGTCAAATCGCGAGCGAGACTGTCCAGTGTTGGTGTACTTACATTGGCAGGTGTGCCATTGTGACTGGAGACAGCTTCGCTGCTGCCCAGCAATTGCAGCACTTGCTGACGTGCTTTATTCAAGCTGATTCCGAGGTTGTTGAGTACACGTGCAGCGACCCCTTCACCCTCACGAATGAGACCGAGCAGGATATGCTCTGTGCCCACGTAAGTGTGACCCAGTTTACGTGCCTCATCCATAGACAGCTCAATAACTTTTTTCGCTCTTGGCGTATATGCAATGTTTGTAGGCTGCTCCTGGCCGCGGCCAATCAGCGTTTCTACTTCATCCTGAATTTTCTCCAATCCGAGTCCCAGGCCGATCAGTGCTTTGGCAGCAATGCCTTCACCTTCACGAATGAGGCCGAGCAAAATATGCTCTGTACCGATGTTATTATGACCGAGACGGACAGCTTCTTCCTGCGCGAGTGCGAGCACCTTCTGGGCCCGTTCCGTAAATCTTCCAAACATCATATCTCCTGCACCTCCATGGTTTTGGATAAAACGAAGGGATTACATTGAATTGAATAACCCTTCGTATTCATATCATTTTTGTTGCAGCCATGCTGCGAATAAAATCATTGGTCATCCCAGAAGCGGGACACCTGTTATATAAAGCCGCATATGCGGCATGAAACCAGTACTACAGTTCAAGGATAGTTTAGCCAGAGCCTTTGGTTGCTTTGATCGTATCACGAATTAACTGAGCCCGGTAGATGTCACGCTCATCTGTACGCATATCCCCGAACGTTTTTTGCAAAAATCCGGGCTGTGTCATCACATTCAGCTCATTCATCACCGGGATGGATATTCCATCGAGCAATCCAAGATCTACGCCAAGCCGCACATCCGATAGTCGCTGTGCCGCTTCCTTCGTGTCCACAATTGCCGCATGAGAAAGAATACCGTACGAACGCATTACACGATCCGTAATCCGTAGTCTGGAATCCGTAAGCAGCCTTTCTCTGGCTGTGCGCTCATGTCCGATAATCTGCAAAACAACACTATGCAGGTTGTCGATGACTTCTTGCTCCGTCTGTCCCAGCGTAATCTGATTGGAAATCTGGAACAGGTTGCCCATTGCTTCACTGCCTTCACCGTAGATTCCCCGTACAGTTAACCCGACTTGGGATACTGCACTAAGAATACGTCCGATCTGCTGGGTCATGACAAGCGCCGGGAGATGCACCATTACAGATGCTCTCACCCCTGTGCCGACATTTGTCGGACAACTGGTTAGATATCCTCTGTGATCATCAAAGGCATAATCCACGTGCGCTTCAAATGCATCATCTATTGCGGAGGCTTTCTCCCAGGCCTCTTTCACCTGGAACCCCGGATAGAGACACTGGATACGCAGATGATCCTCTTCGTTAATCATAATGCTGACCGATTCATCCTCACTGAGGATAACGGCTCCGTGCCTTGACTCATTTGCGAGACTCGGACTAATCAGATGTTTCTCCACCAGCACCCGCTTGTCGAGTTCTCCAATATCCGTCAGATCGAGTGTAGTAAAATCACCAAAAGCGTGTACGTCATCGTATTGAAGTACTTCGCTCAGCTTATTCAGCACCTCTTCTGATTGCTCATTGGAAGCCAGCATCGGAAACGGGATATGCTGAAGGTTACGTGCAATCCGGACACGACTGCTGATCACAATTTCCGAGTCTACAGCATCGCTGCGCATCCAGTCACTGAGCGCCTTCTCCGTAAAACGCAGATTAGGCATTACCCTTCCCTCCTACTCATGACAAACTTTACTCCTGAGTTATTTCTTTTTCAAGTTCTCTGATCTGGTCACGAATCTGAGCCGCCTCTTCGAACTCTTCTTGCGCAATGCTTTGCTGCAAATGCTGCTTCAGATCGGCGATCTGCCGTTTAACCTTAATACGGCCACCTGCCCGAGCAGGAACTTTGCCTACATGAGACGTGCTGCCATGCACTCGTTTGAACAACGGGTCCAGACGGCTGTCAAAATATTTGTAACAAGAGCTGCAGCCAAAGCGGCCGATCTTGCTAAATTGGGCATAAGTCATGCCACATTCTTCACACTGCAGCGCCTTGGCAGGAGCTGCACCTGAACCTTTGCCTGCTGGATCAAAATCGAGCAATCCGGACAGCAGGTTGTGAATGGAAAATCCGCCTGCAGTTCCAGGAATCATCTCCCCCTTCTCACGGGCACATGATTCACAGATATGAAATTCCGTCTTTTCTCCATTTACAATCTTAGTAAAATGCAGTGTAGCCGGACGTTTATTACATTCTTGGCACAGCATGTAGATGTACCTCCTTTGATCCCGATAGTTTCATTTACCGAGCAAAGATATTAGCATTGCCTTCAACATTCTGGCACGAATTTGATCCCGGTAAGGAAGTTTGACCATTAGAACTTCTCTCGACACAGCCGCACGCATCAATCCGGCTTCCCGCTTGCTTAGAAAACGCGCTTCCTCCAGTTGATAGATCAGCCCTTCAGCAGCAGTCTGTCCAATTTCTTCACCAATACTATGATGCAGATGGTTGTGCAGTGCCGATTGAGCCGGCAATTCAATGCGCTGTATGCGAACATATCCACCACCGCCGCGTTTACTCTCGACAAGATAACCTTTTTCCAGAGTGAAACGGGTACTGATGACATAATTGATCTGGGAAGGCACACATGAGAACTGATCCGCCAGATCATTACGCTGAATTTCAATCATTCCTTCGGGACTTTCATGCAAAATACCCTTCAGATATCGTTCGATAATATCAGAGATATTACGCATCCAATCATCCTCCACTGTCTGAAACGTTAAGTCAATAAGGACCCACACGCCCCCACAGAGTACACCTTCTCCACCCATTTAACCACTCAGGGAAACAGCGAATCTTGCTGTGTCCAGTGTTAAACAGGAGAACAAAGGAAGCACGAAGGTCCTTTAAATATCTCTTGATCTTCTAATGAAAATGTACAAGTTCTAAAACACTTCTCATCAGAGAGCAGAAAAGTCAAACACCCGATTGTAAATAAAACAAGGGCTTTTTGGCCTTCAGTTGACTTTGACTTTCTTTGACTTTATATACATTATAGCATATTTTGCTGGTTTGCCAAGTGGGGGCACTATTCATTTTTTACGATTTTACACGAAATATTCGCAGGACACAAAAAAACCTCTCCCAAATATCAGGAGAAGTCTAATTGTCTCTTCATTACACTCCTTATCGGCTCGAATCAAAGAAAGAAATCCGTGCTGACGGCTTAGAAAAAATCAAGCAAATATGTTTCACGTTTCGGTACAGCCTTCTCCAGTGCTTCAATTGCGTTAGCCGGGCCTTCCAGTCTGCCGATCCGGGCCATCTCTACCGGTCTGCGATACCCCATCAATATGGCTGTAAGTGTTTGAATCGTAAGGCGAATCTGCTGATCGTTCTGAGCGTGACGCTCTGTTTCCGCCTTTTTCCATATGGAAGCTGTTCCGTTCAGCGCCACGTTCAACTCCCACACCCCTTCATTCCACGGAGCGTATGCATCTTCCACCTCAAGTAAAATCTGTACAGGCGAGTCCTGGCTTGCAAAAGGGTACTGCGAGATGAACTGCTCCACACTCACAATTCGTGCCATAAAGTACGGTACGACCTCTTGTTGAATCCGCGGGTTATCCAGTTGAAATGCAAGCAAGTCACTTGCAGGCGCTTGCAAGGTGACTTCATCAATCATGGAATCATGATTGGCAATGAACGTCCATAAGCCTTGCCTTGCCTCCTCGTTCAAATGAACCATTTCACCGATGGTGAACTTACCCTCCTTGACCTCATAGAGCACATAACCTTTAGGTACCTTGGACTCATCATAGTATACAGCTCGCTGGCTGCCCTTTTTGACATAAACCGAATTGCTCCACCACGCGTCATCTCGATTCAACGTCCCATTATAACGTGCAGCATACTCATCATATATCTGCTTTAATACTGGAAGCTCAGGATTTCCCCGCTTGATCGTTCCCGGTGTCTGTTTTTTGGTTGGCAGCATAGAAGTCGTCAATTTGTATTTCTTGAATTCAACATAGGTTTCCCACCCATACTTCCGATAAAAACCAAATGAGAACGGATGCAGGAAGGATACGCTCTGTTTATTCCGATTCATCTCTTCCAGTGCGTAACGCAGAAGCCCGGCAACCCAGCCTTTACGTCTGTACTCCGGCCATGTGGCTACACCTGCGATCCCGCCCATTTCAAAGGCCCTTCCCTGAATATACGTCTGAAAAGGAATAATTTGAAGCTTGGCTCCAACCTGACCGTCGGCGTAGACACCCAGTACATTATGCCTTGCAAACTCCTGGCGCCGTTTCTCCAGCTGCTCCTCTGACAGTGTAAATTGAAAAGCGTACTCGGAAAGCGCCATACACGCTTCATAGTCGTCTGCTGTTAATTTGCGAAGTTCCATATCAATCTGCACCCCATTCTCGTAGTGTAAGTCTCTTTGCGTAAAAGGCTGTACTCAACTGTTCCTTATATTTGAGTGTGTCAGAGGTTACCACTAAAGTCAAACTGGAGATGCAAATGCTTCACCTCCTGTTTATCGAATTTCTTAAATCCAAAATAAGAACAAAAAACACACCTGACATTCATCAAGTGTGTTTATGAGTTGCTTGGCGGCGTCCTACTCTCCCAGGACCCTGCGGTCCAAGTACCATCGGCGCTAGAGGGCTTAACGGTCGTGTTCGGGA
>NZ_BMFU01000021.1 GCF_014639235.1 Paenibacillus silvae
CCGGGCGTTGAGGCGAATCTAACGGGTGAGGGCAGGCGCGGGATGCATGATCAGGGGACTCAACCGGGCGTTGAGGCGAATCTAACGGGTGAGGGCAGGCATGCGGGGGAGGTGTTGGATGTGCGGGCGCTGCGCTTCCGCGCACTGGGTCGCTGTCTGGAGCGGCTGAACGGACGCTTCGTGACAGGTCTGGATCTGGGCACCACGGCGTCAGACATGGACCAGATCCGGGTGGAGACAGCATATGTGACGGATACTACAGGCTCGCTAGGCGCAAAAGATGACTTCACCGCCGACATGACCGCCTATGGCGTGTACATCGGCATTGTCACTTCACTGCGCCATGAGGGCGTAGCCGCTCTGCAGGGCATCTCCGTTGCCGTCCAGGGACTGGGCAAGGTCGGGTATGCCCTGTGCCGTTACCTGCACGCAGCCGGGGCACGGCTGATCGTGGCAGACGTTGTACCGGAACGTGTACAACGTGCCCTTGTGCAGTTCAGCGGCGCCATTTCGGCCGATCCGGCCCGTATTCACGCCGCTGACTGCATGGTGTTCGCCCCCTGTGCCTTGGGGGGCGTCATAACCCCGGCGCGCGGCATCCTGTACGCGCCTGACTATGTGCTGAACGCAGGCGGCATTATTAGCACCGCCTGCGAACTGCAGGGCGCCGGGCCTGACCTGATCCGCCAGAAGGTGGCGGGGATTGCAGGCACGCTCGGCAAGGTATACGCAGAAGCTGCGCGTTCTGACATCTCCACCCTGGAAGCAGCAGACCGTCTGGCTGAAGCCATTCTGAGCACAGGCCAGGCCAGCCAGTAAAAGCAGCACAGTCAAAGCATGCTCAAAATCCTATCTCACCACAGTTGAAGCACCCCAGCTACGGGTCACATAGGCGAATACCAGAGCTAGTGAAAATGCTATGTGCCACGCAATATGAGGAATGCCTGCTCCCCAACTTGTTACTACATCACTTCATACGCTATGGCAATCTCGGGGGGAATTATTAGGCACTTTCTTTTTATCGCTGACCGGCATTCTAACGAATCCTAGAAACCTTATTTTGCCCAAAATAGGCTCTTTGGAATTCTAACGATTCGAGGAGACGCTATTTCAGTAAATTAGCCCGTTTTCGCCCTGTTTCAGGCGAGTTTGGGTCAAATAGCGTCGCTGTGAATCGTTAGATTTTAAAAACCCAAAAAACTAGACAAATAAGCTCTCTCCGAATCGTTAGCGCATCGGGCGACAGGCTGCTCATCATGCACCTACCCGGCGGCGCTTTACTCTAATTACTTGACTTCATATACTCCATTCCACTACAATCCGCTTGCTTGCTTAGCTATTCGCTTTGCTTAACGACTTTGCATTTCGCTTTGCTTTTGCACTGTTTTCGCTCTGCTTTTCTTTTCCTCTACTTTTGCTTTGCTATTTACCCTACTTTTACTCTACCGCGCTCTGCTTTGACCCACTTTTCTCTGCTTTTGATATACTTTCCCATGCTCTTCCTCTGCTTCCGCTATACTTCCCTATCCTTATCCTCTACTTTTGCTTTGCTTCTGCTCTGCTTTTACTCTACTACACTCTACCTTGATCCACTTTGCTTTGCTCTGATCTTATTTTAAATTGCTTTGCCTCACTTTTTGCCTGTTTTTTCGTGACTGAGTTTACCCCACCGCTAACCTGTTATCTGAATTATCCATAGCTATTTGACGTTAGTTTTCAATCCTTACCTTTAGTACGCGTATGCGGTCCCTCGTCAATCTCCAATCTTTAATCTTCAATTTTTAATTTCTAGTCTTTAATCATCACTCTCCGGTCTTTTGTCTCTAATCTTCGTTCTTCTGTCTTCGTTCTTCTGTCTTCAGTCTTCGTTCTTTGGTCTTCAGTCTTTGATCTTTGGTCTTTGATCTTTGGTCTTTGATCTTTGGTCTTTGATCTTTGGTCTTTGATCTACAGCCTAGTCTTGCCTTGTCTCTAGACCTTGTCTTTCCTCCTCAACCTTCTGTCATTATCCGTTCCGCCCCCGCAAGGAGCTGCCAGAACAGGCATAGTAACTAAGAATAGTTTTCAAACATGAAACTATAGTCCTTATCCTTTATTCATTAATCTTTATCCTTTCATTCATTAATCCTTATCCTTCAGTCCCCAATCTTTATTCGTTAGTACTTATCCGTGCCCTTACCCACCAGTCGCTCAGACGTTCCCCGGCTTCTTCACCTGATAGAGCAACCTCCACAGCAGCACATTAGCCACAATTAAAATCACACCGTAAATCCAGATGCCCCCGGGCAGCGATTTAAACCACACATGAATTCCCCAGAGCATAATTAACACCGGTATAACGATAAGCGCGTACCAGCCGCCTGATTTCTGTGCCATACTGAAGGATTCGGAGAAGGGCGGTGTTCGTAACAGCAGCTTGCCGGACAACGGAACCAGTGCTGAGGAAGCAAACAAAATGATAACAAGGTCAGGCAGGATTCGAGCACCGAATACCCAGGTAAATACAACAGCATTAAGCAGAAACAGCGGTAAAAACAGGTTATACAGGAATGCCTTCAAAGTGCCTTGATATAATACGTTCTCATTGGCTATCGGCACCGCACGGAACACCCATGCCGCCTTGTACTGACCCGAATATCTCAGCACGGTTACCGCAGTTACCACCATAAACAACATAATATACAAGGTGTATGCAAACTCACTTTGACGAAATTCAGCCCAGGTGAACGTTTGCAGCGCAGTTAACCAGAACAGATAAGGAAGCACAAGGGCCAGAGCCAGTACAGGATATACCTGCAGCTTGAACTCACGTTCATTACGCATCAGGCTGGCTGCCAGACGAAAACAAGCCTGCTCCTCTCTGGAGCGGCTGACCAACTTCGCCATGATTCGATCCCATCCTCCCCGGCGACGGCTTGAGGTCTGGCTGACGTGGGCCATTTTTTCCAAGTATAATTCGAAGGATGGCATCAGCTTCACATAGATGATCAGGCATATCACCGGAACGACAACAGCCAGTGCAGTGAACGTATAGATCCACCCGCTGCCTCCACCCGCAAATAACCATTCATATGCGGCTGCGTACCAGATCGGAGGTAAAAACAGCTGCCACCATTCAGGCGTAAAGACCGCTTTAAAATCAATAATTTCGAATGAGCGGATAACAAATTGATATCCGATCGCAATACTTACCGATAACAGAATCTGTATCATATTGATGGCATCCTTCAGCTTTTCCCCGTCCATGAATTTCATCATTAACAGGTAGATCAGGGAAGTGGAGAACAGAATCAGCATATTGATCAGAATAAGTTCAATAAGAAAGACCAGAAAAAATCCAATTCCGTGTTTAACAAGTCCTGCCACCAGCGGCGCAGCTGTCAGTGAACCGCTGAGCAGCAGGAGATACACTCCTGTATGAATAGCCCGTGCCATTCCCACGGTCCGTGCATTCACCGGTTTGGTCATCACAATATTGCGATCCCGGATATCCAGCAGCACAGATGAGAAATCCGAAATCATAGAACTCATAATCATAAACATCAGGATGCCGTACACAAGTCCCATCTGCAGCATGAAATGACCTGTGTTCCAGATGACAAAAGGAACCATAATGATGCCCATCAGGGCATACAGCCAGAGGGAGCGGATATAGTGATTGCTATCTGCATTATCCTTGCTCTTGGCCCTTGCCGACATGATGGTAGGGACCCTGCGCTGATCCATCTGAAATTTCACTCGCAGAATAAGGCGGAGTACATCGTAATCTGCTCCTGTCCTGGCGATGATTGGCCGGAAGCGATCCAGTATTTTCAACGTACGGAAGTCGGAGGATTCCGCCATATCATTGCACCTCCTGTACAATGGACACAAAGCGCTCCGCAATCGCTCTATGCTCATTAAAACCTGTCAACTGATTGAACACTTCCTCAAGTGAGCCTTCCATCGACTGCTCCTGAAGCTGCTTGAACGTACCATCCGCCACCACACGCCCCTCGGCAATGAGCACAATCCGACTGCTGATCTTCTCCACAACATCCATAATGTGTGATGAATAGAAGATGGTTGTACCCTTGGCGGATAGCTGTGACAAAATCTCTTTGACCACCATCACACTATTGGCATCCAGTCCACTGAGCGGTTCATCCAGAAACAGCAGATCAGGATCATGCAGCAGCGCCGAGATCAGCAGCACTTTCTGACGCATACCTTTGGAGAAGCTGGCAATGCGGGAATGATATGATTTTTCCAGTCCAAAACAATCCATCAACCGCTTTGCTTTATAGTCCGCATCCTCATAAGACAAGCCATATAATTCTCCGATAAACGTCAAATACTCCGCCGGCGTTAATTGTTCGTACAGCTCTGCCACCTCTGGCACATAACCGATTCTCCGCTTGTACTCCACATCACCATCTGCGATATTTCTCCCAAAAATACGGACGTCACCAATATATCCCTCAACGAGCCCGAGCAAAATTTTAACGGTGGTACTCTTGCCTGCACCATTCGGCCCGATATAACCAATCATTTCTCCACGTTTGACTTCCAGATCGATGCCATTCAGAACGTAACGCCCGTTATATCTCATACGTAAGCCTTCAATAGACAACACATGCTGTTCAGTCACTTTATCCTCCAACCCCTATCTCTTTCTTCATGTTATAGTAAAGCCTAAGCTTCCGGTGTAGCTTTCTTGCAGAAAATTTTCAAACGAAAGCTCCGCTTTTTCAGTTTTTGTCTGGTTCGTTAATGTTAAAAAAAACAGTTCAACTTAGCTTATATTGATTTCAATAATAAAACTATTTTACCACTTTTCGGGTCAAACGGATGGGATTTATGCAAATCATTCGACTGTTGCTCCTCAAACAACAAAGATTGCTCCTTTTATGTACGGATACTATTAATAAACAAAAAGCTCCCCCTGACCTTATGGCAGTAGAGAGCTCATTCTTCATACTGATGAATGAATACATAAATCGTTTCAAGATGCACATGAGGGTGATAAAGTGCAGCTTACTGCACCTTCACGATCTGAAATTGCTGATTGGTTCCTCCGTTATCCGACCACTGAATAGCTGCTGCTCCATCTGCCAGAGATTGACCCGAGATGTCGAGTACTTTGCCTGTGCTTCGGTTCTTCAGCTTGTAATAACCGCCGCCAACATGCACAAGCTGCCAGTGCTGGCTTTCCCAGCCGCCATCGCTCCATTGCTCAATGACAGCTCCATCCGCGGTGGAGCCATTTTCTACTCCGATCAGCTTGCCGCTGGAGCGGTTAATTATTTTGACGTAACCTCCGCCTGCATCCGTAATCTGCCACTGCTGACTTGTTAATCCGCCGTCTGCCCGCTGCTCCAGGTCAGCTCCGTTGGCTGCAGAACCTCCAATGACGCTCAGCAGCTTATTGCTTTTCCGGCTGATCATCTGATAGGATGCGCTCGGGTCAAATACATCAGGCCCGTTCAGACCCGTCACGACCCCGCTTGCCGTATCCATGGTGATGCTGCTGGACCAGTTCATCGCAAGACTTGTTGTACTTGGGAAGGATAGAGGAAGCCACACATATTTGGAATCTTGTACAGGGCCGCTCCATGCTCCCGCCCAGCGATCTCCCATATAAAGATAGGATGTTGTCTGCGAACCCTCCACTGGAACAACATAAGCAGATTGTGATCCATACGTTGTACTGTCTCCAAAATTACTAAGGCCGCTCCAGGTTCCTGTTATACTGGAAGCTGTCGCATATTTAGCTTGATTCGGGCTCCATCCGGTTGCACCTGAAGTGATTAGGAAATAGACTCCGTTGCGCTTGAAAAGCGCTGGCGCTTCACGGTACTGTCCCGGCCACAGTGTGGTCACGAGAGACTCCACACCCAGAAAATCTGGTGTCAGCTTATAGATGTTCAGGTCGGCATTCACACGTGTCGCCGAAATCAGATAAGCGGTGCCATTGTCGTTATACACGGTCATATCTCTGGAATCATATCCGAGCGGGCGAAAACTGCCTACGTAAGTGTAATTGCCATCTACCGTGCTGGATGTAGCGACCGCCACTTTAGCTTCCCCGTAATCAACGCCATTCTCTTTGTGCATCCAAAGGACATACTTTCCTGTTGTACTGTTATAGATGACTTTAGGACGTTCAATGTTGGAAAGGTTCAACTCGGATGCAGAACTGCTGGTAAGCACATCGTTGCGATACTCCCAGTTTTTCAGGTCTGATGAACGATAGACGGATACAGCCTTGAATGTACCATTCCCATTGCGATTCTCACCGAACCAGTAATAATATCCGTTTGCCTTGATCATACCTCCCCCATGGGCATGAATAACATTCCCATTCGTATCCTTGAACTGCACACCATTGGTTACTTGTACTGGAGCTGCCGATACATCAGAAACCTGGGCAAATAACATGCCTAGTGATTGCAGCACTAGTACCAATGCAAGGATATAACACCATAGCCGGGTCAAACGACGTATATCTTTATTCTTTGGTTGATGGCTGTAAACATCCATATAAGATACACCTCCCAATTTATAAAGCGCTTACAAAAAAAGAAAAATGATCACTTTACTTTTTACGCTCCCTTTGCCTCCAATCATGATGCGATTCATCCTGTGCACTATATACTGTGGTATTCCTCAAACATCACCTCCATAGTTCCAATTGTATCCAACCGCTCTTGGCGTGCATAGTGAACAATTCGCCGATTGATGTACAATCTATCCATTTAATATAGACGCACTGAAAAAAAGCACTTCATATCGAAGTGCTTCCTGCTATACCCGCTATAGAAAGGCATCAATCCTCATCATCAAAATCCTGATCTACCGAGAGCACTTTGCCCGTGTTCGCGTCGATATCTACATCCGCCTCACCCTGAGCCGTTCTCAGCTCGATCTCATACATATAGCGTCCATGCTCACGGTCCAGTTCAACCTTTGTCACTTTGCCGCCGCTCACCTGTTTCAATGCGATATCGGAAGCCTGGGCTGCTGTCAGTTTAACCTGATTGGAAACTGCCGTGCTTGAAGAACTGCCTGCTGCCCCACGATTCTCATTATCGTTATCATCATCATCGTCATTCACAATTGCCAGGATTTTGCCTGTATACGCATCCAGTCGAACATTCACATCAGGACTGCCTTTCCGATCAATCTCGACTTCATAGAAGGTCTGTCCATTTCTGCGCTCCAGATCGACATCGTCAACCTTACCCTCCACCGCTTTCAGAGCGATTTCTTTCGCTTGTGCTATAGTGAGCAGTTTGCCTGTGCTGCTCTGATTTGAAGTAACAGACGGTGTCGTTGAGGCTGCAGACTGCGTAGTAACAGATTGCACCTTCGGAGCTGGCTGTCCATTTATATTGCCGCTGGCTGCCACGGCCGATCCACCAAGCAGCACCGCTGCGGACAAGCTGCCGATCCATAGTTTATGTTTGTTCATCATCATCATTCATCTCCTCGGTTATGTTCTCGTTCTTGGCTACAGGTATATCGTACCCTGCCCAGATGAGAGCTTGGCGAGAGAAAGATTAGAATTAGATGAGAAAATCAGGTGTTCTTTTAACATATTTGTTAATCATCATCTTTGTCCCATGTCACCGATCGGATGGCACCGGATATGGCATTGACCTGAACAGTAGCCTCTCGCCCATCCTCCAGATCAATTTCGACCAGATAATAGGGATTACCGCTGTTTGTGCCACGCAGCTCTACATCGTCCACTTCGCCAGGCACTCTGGACAACGCCTTCTGCTTGGCCTGCTTCTCGCTTAGAAACTTCGGCTCACTTGTCGTGCCTCCCGCTTCAGATGAGGGGTCAGCCTTGATCGCATTGGAGGACAGAACCTCACCTGTATATGGATCCATCGTCAGCTCCTGACGGCTGTTATCCTTGGCTTTGACCACGGCGGAGTAAACAGGACTGCCCTGCTGCTCCACCAGCTCCAAGGATACCAGCTGCTCGCCTGCTCTTTGCTTCAAGAGCTCGGACTTCATCTGCTCGCGGCTCAACAACGTCTTCTCTTCAACCTGCGGACTTGTCTCCAGCCGCTGGATAGATTGAACTGCTGCTGTCGTAGCATTAACCTGCACATCATATAATCCCGTCTCCGAACGAAGCTGAATCATATAGGCGCCGTCCTGCAACGTAGAATGGAGAATCTCTCCCGGATATTGGGCCAGCACAGCTTGTGCTGCCGCATCAGCAGACAACTGCTCACGACCAGGCTCCCACGGCTTCCACCACACAACTGCTACAAGAAGCCCCACTGCCAATACCCCGGTCCCCCACCACAGCAGCCTTCGCAATCCTGTTCCTGTGTTACGGCTGTGACGAGCATCATCTCTATTCCCTTGCCCCTGTTTCTGCTCACTTCGTTTCATCTCTGGCCGCTGTCCCTGTCCCTGTCCACGTCCATCCATCCATACTCCCCCTCACATTCTTCCGCTGTGCTCAAGTTATTGATATCGTTCCCCCGATTATAGAAGAGAAGGATTAGAATTTCATGAGAGCGGACGGTCAGGGCTGTCTGATTCGGATCGTGGCAAAATAATACAAGCCTCCGTACCCACACCCTCGGTACTGGTTAGTTCAATCTGTGCTCCCACAGCGCCTGCCAGCTCTTTGGCAAGAGATAAACCAAGCCCGGACCCGCGAGCACCGCGGCTGCGCGTTCTGGACACATCCACCTGATAGAAACGATCGAATACCTTCGCCAGTTCTTCCTCATGAATACCAATGCCTTTATCCACGATCCGTATCCGGCATCTCTCACCCCGAGTATCCAGCTTCACCTCAATAGCATCCTCACTATATTTCCGCGCATTATCCAGTAAAATAAACAGCATCTGCTTCAGCTTGCTCTCATCGCTGATTGCCCAGATTGAACCCGGAGTATCCGAGTAACACCGCACTTCACGGTGGTACGCTTCACGGAATGCACGGGTGGACGCTGTAGCCAGCTCTGCAATATCCACAGGCTGCAGCTGCACGTTCCATTGCTCCGACTGCTTTGCCAGCATCAGCAGCTGCTCCGTCATCTCCCGCATGCGTACCGATTCAGACAGAATCGCCTCCACGGCCTCGTCGAATACTTCTGGCCGCTCCTTGCCTCGGCGCTTGAGCAGACTGGCGTAGCTTTCGATAATGGTCAGCGGTGTTTTCAGTTCATGCGAAGCATCAGATACGAAACGCTCCTGCCGTTCAAAGTTCGATTCAAGCAGCTCGATCATCCGGTTGAACGTCTGGCCCATCGTATGTAATTCATCCTTTGACTTTTCCTCCAGTGGAAGCCGTTTGAATTGCCCACTAGCTTGAATATCACTCATCGTACGTGTCATCTGCTGAATAGGTCTTGCCATCCTGTTGGCCAGAATACGGCTGGACACCGCAGCAGGAATTAACGCAACAATAGTAACGATAACCAGCACAGTGCGCAAAGTAGCAAGCCCGCCCTCTGTTTCAGCCACGCTCTGCGTCACCTGTAGATTGACCACTTCTCCATCTGGCCAGATTAGCGGCATCGAAACCCGTACATAACCGATCTGATCAACCTGTACATACTCCGATTTCGTCTTGTTTTCATACTGATACGGCAGCTTGCTGAGCCGCTCCGATGTTCCTGTTGTCGTTACTGGCGAACTGCTCCCGTCTTCATGTACGATACGAAGCATGCCGTTGACAGGCGCATAGGCCCGCAGCAGATCATCGGGTGGAATCGAGTCGGCAGACTGACGCACTCCTGTCACGATGGACTCCGCCTCCGCTTCCACACGGCGAATCTCATTATTTATGGATATCCGCTCAAACACGAGGTATACAGACAGATTCACTGCAATTAACAGCACGGCAAATAAAACCGACGAGTATCCGTAGATTTTACTGCGCAGGCTCATGATTGCTCCTTCAGGACGTATCCTACGCCCCTCACCGTATGTATCAAGGGCGGTGTGAATCCGTTATCCACCTTTTTGCGCACATAACGGATATACACGTCCACCACATTGGTGTCCCCATAATAATCGTATCCCCACACAGACTGCACTATCTGCTCACGACTCAGCACCTGACGCTGGTTGCGCAGCAGATACACCAGCAGATCAAACTCACGGGGGGTAAGCTCAATGGCTTGTCCATCCCGAAATACCTCGCGTGTGCCTTCATGCAGCTTCAAGTTTGCAGCTGTCAGCCACTCCTCCTGTGCTTCATGCAGCTGACTCACTATTCCCTGCTCTGCTTCCTGCCCGGAAGCAGCAGCCGTCAACCTTGCAGAGACGGTTGCGGCAAGGCGCAGCGCAGCTCGCACTCTCGCCAGCAGCTCTTCGATCTGAAACGGCTTGGTGATATAGTCATTGGCCCCGAGGTCCAGACCGGACACTTTATCTTCAACGGAATCCTTGGCTGTCAGCATAATAATCGGGACTGCCGCGTCTCTGGACCGAATCCGGCGCAATACCTCGATGCCGCTCAGTCCGGGCAGCATAATGTCGAGCAGAATCAGATCCCACTGTCCTTCTGTGTACTTCTCCAGCCCTTCCGTTCCACTTCCTGCCTTTGTGACCTGATATCCCTCATACTGTAATTCCAGTTCAAGCAGCCTTGCAATTTTGGGCTCATCCTCGATGATCAGCACAGCTTCATTCATGCCGCTCCCCCTTTGCCACGTCATATCGTTCTCCCGTTATCTTACAACATCTATCTATAAATTGCCCAAAGCATCCGATATGGATTGCCCACCTGCTACCAGATCAAAGGCCATGCGATAAGTCTTTTCTTCTTGCAAAGAGGCTGCGATCACACGTGCCACATCTTCACGAGCAATACTGCCCGGCTTCAGATCGGTACCTGTGGTCACCTTGCCGGTTCCTGGTTCATTTTTCAAGCCCCCAGGACGAATGATGGTATAGTTCAGTTCACTGGCAAACAGCGCCCGGTCTGCAAAATGCTTCGCCACGTAATAGGGTTTGATCTCTTCCGGCCATTTGCTTCGCTGATCTGCCCCATAGGCACTGACCAGAATATATCTGGAAATACCTTGTTTCTCTGCGGCCTCCATCGTTTTTACTGCACCGTCCAGGTCGATGAGCAATGTTTTGTCCGGGCCAGTCGAACCCCCGGAGCCTGCTGTAAACACAATGACACTCTGATCTTTCATGACCTCGGCAAGCTCATCCACTGTACCCTCCAGATCACCCATCACCACCTGTGCGCCCAGTTTCTTTAATGTGTCTGCCTGCTCGGGTTTACGAATCATAGCCGTAACCTGATGTTTGCCTTCCTGTGCCAGCTGTTCAACGAGATGTTTACCGATCTGTCCGTTCGCTCCAATCACCAGTACATTCATCTTTCATTCTCCTCCCGGGTGTACAAGAGAACGGCAAATCGCTCTCCCCAACCTGTTTTTTATGTTTCCATTGATTGGCCTTCGACATCAAAGCCTCGTTCTATCTTTTAAACGAAAGCAGGGGCTTCTAAGCGCAAAAAGCTTGTTCCTCGTATCTATAGTTCTGATTAATATCTGTATGACAGCCCATGTTCATACTCTTATATGCATACCAAAAAAGGACGCCCGACGGGCGCCCCTTGATGTTGTGTTATAGATTAATAAGCCAGTGCGAACAAGCCATGGATGTGGGACAGGTAGCGGATGTTACTTGCTTCCTTCATCATGGTTGCAGGCAGACCTTTCAGGCGAGTCTGGTTGCCACCGATCATGCCGACAGCGTCCTTGCGACCCAGGCTTCCCAGTGTACCGGAGAATACCGGTGTGAAGGATTCCATTGCTCCACCTTTGAACATTACGCCAAGGTTGTGACCAATGGTTTCACCCATTTGCCAAGCCAGCTGTGCTGTTGGAGGGTATGGACGAGCGCCTTCGCTAGGGAAGACCACTGCGCTGTCACCAGCAACAAACACGTCTTTGTGGGATGTGGATTGCAGAACTTCCGTTACTTTCGCACGGCCGCGATCCACTTCAATTCCGCTGTTTGCAACAACCGCATTACCTTGTACGCCACCCGTCCATACGAGTGTATTCGTAGGGATCGAGCTGCCGTCTTTCAGCAATACTTCGTTTTCTTTCATCTCGGTAATCGCTACGCCAACGATGAAGTTTACGCCGCGTTTTTCGAGACTGGATTTTGCACGATCAACCAGCTCTGGCGGGAAACCAGCCAGAATGGAAGGACCTGCTTCTACAGTGTAGAGGGAGATATCGTTGAAATCGATACCTTTCTGTTGGCATACGCCCGGCAGAAGGTCTGCGAATTCACCAACAAGCTCAATACCAGTCAAACCGCCGCCGCCAATAACAAACGTTGCGTCTGCTTTGTTGCCGGATTGTTTGTAAGCATCAAGACGTGCCTCAACGTGTGCACGAATGCGATTAGCATCGTTCACCGATTTGAGGGTGAAGCTGTACTCTTGCAGACCCGGAATTCCGAAGAATGCTGTTTCGCTGCCCAGAGCAACGACGAGTGCATCATAAGAGTATGTGGAGCCACTGGTCATGAGAACTTTTTTCTCGTCAGGCTTGATTGTATCCACCGTATCGATTTTCAGGTTCACATCTTTACCGCGCAGCAATTTTTCCAGTGGAAGAGCAACTGCCTTCTCAGCAATGCTTCCTGCTGCAAGACGGTGCAGTTCCGTAATAATTTGGTGCGTAGGGTACCGGTTCACAACTGTAATTGTTGCTTCTTCCGGTGTCAGGTATTGACGTGCAGTCAGCGCTGTGAGAAGACCGCCGTAACCTCCGCCCAAGATCAAAATTTGCTTCGACATATCCATCCTCCGTTCTTCTAATCTTAACGTTGCTGTTGCCCACGCTCGTTCAGAATGCTCAGGAAAGATTGAGCAAAACGAAGCGTTTGTTGTACGTTTGGATCTTTAAGCATTTTGAGCATAGCGAACAAGCCAACCGAAGCTTGCTCGGTTTGCGCACGGTCATTGGCCTCGATGGCAGCAGAAGCTACCCCTTTGGCTTTTTCTACAACTGGCTTAGCGAATTCACCCATTGCACTCATCGTATCGCTGATCAGAACTTTGTCTGATGCGATGCCTTGTGCAAAGTCATAAGCTTTCGTCATTGCAGTAACCATTTCAGCCAATTTAGGCAGGTTCTCCACCAGTACAGTTAAAGACTCCTGTACCTCGGGCTTCATCAGTTGATCCAGCACGTCCAGGGACTGGCGCTCGGATACGTTGGCGCCTTCTGTTACTGGCACCTCTTGTTGAGTAGGCGATTGTGACATAAGAGAAAGTCCTCCTTTACTTTGGGATAGAAGTCCGCGACTTTCATGATGCCTGTCAAGCTGAGCCGAACCACAAATACATCAATACACTAAATGTACCAAATTTCACACATTAGGATAAGCGTAGCCAGAGACCATCCTCACCTATGCATGGTATGTTGGGTCTGTTGCGCACAACACATGTTGACGCACTAAACGACAAGCAGGCCGAAACCGAACTCTATACCCTTATATTACACCTCTTACACATGAACATGAAAAAGAAATTTTTTACACTTGTGAAGATATTGTGAACATTGTAACAAAATCGATTTTTTTGTCAAGGTGTGTAGACATGTCTCAACCAGTCAGGCATCGTTTTCTAACGTTCAGGTCTACCACATATGGTGTTAAGACATGATCACAATAAACCATATGTACGAAAAGCACATATGAAAGGTGCAATTGAACGTTTTTTCAGAAAAATTTTCCGAAAATATACCGTCCGTGCAACGAATTTGGTCACTTTGGTTATTATGCGGCGTCAGTCCCGGGCTTATACTTCAGGTTAGAACATCTTACTCATTCAAGTATGAACCTGTTCTGACCAGAATGCAAAAAAATACAAAGCAGGCTTATATGCGATGTGTTTCATCTCTATGTTACTTGTGTGGGCAAGTGTCTTAGGAGTGCCTTTTAAAACTATGGCGTTTAAATGATCTTCAGCCCGGTTAATAAACACTACACCAGACAACGAAGGAGATGTTCGATATGAGTAATTCAACTAGCGATAAAATCAAAGCAGGCATTAACAAGGCCAAAGGCGAAGTGAAGGATCAGGTCGGTAACGCAACGAACAACAAATCCCTTCAGGCTGAGGGTAAAATGGATAAGGCCAAAGGGGCCGTTCAGGATAAAGTGGCCGATGTGAAAAAACATCACGAATAATGTACACGGTTTGCACACTCGGTGTATCCGCACGCCTATGGCGTGAATGAATAGGTGCCGCGTGTAAAACTGGCCTGACCGTCCCGGTTCTATCCGTTTGGAACTGTTCTGAACTGCCGGGCCCGGTGACGGAGGTGCAAAAAAGCCAAGGAAGGTGTTGATTGAACCACCCTTCCCTGGCTTTTTTTGTACTACACCGCCGGCACAGCATATCTCGCCATATCAATGATAAAACTTCTGTTCTCGCGTGTTGCGTGATACTCCCGGCTGAATTGCCTTACCCACTCGGCATGCTCCTGATACCACTGGAATGTTTTCTCCAGACCCTGTTCCAGGGTAATCTCTGGATACCATCCAAATGCTGCACGCAGCTTGCCGGAGTGAACCACCAAACTAGATCCTCTGGATTGCGTTGGCTCCTGCTGCCGAATTTCCATCGCTTCAGCGGAACGAGCCAGCGGCTCCATCAGCATACCGATCTCCTGCATCGTCGTCCCGATACCGGTAGAGATATTGTACGTTTGTCCATTCTGACCACTGAGCATAATCTGTTCAATTGCGCGCAGTGCATCATCGATATACAGGAAATCGCGTACGGCCGATCCCTGGATATCCAGTGGCAGTCCATCCAGCATACGTCCAAAATTCCGCGGAATAATGCGATCAGGCAGCTGCCATGGCCCATACAGATTAGTGAGGCGGAATATGTTGACCGGAAGCTGATAACATTGAGCATAAGACATGGCCAGTGTTTCGCAGGCTACTTTGGAAGCAGAGTAAGGGGAAACGGGGCTATATGGGTCTGATTCACGGTAAACTCTACCCCATTCACCGCCGTACACCTCAACGGATGATGCCAGTAAAAGAGGTATGCCATGGGTCAAAGCATATTGCAGGATAGCTTGCGTGCTGAGGGTGTTGTTACGAAATACCTCTGAGGGTTGATGGTACGAATAATCGACGTGAGGCATGGCGGCAAGATGAATAATGTGATCCGTGTCGGGCGGCAGATGAAGGCGATCCTCTGCGAGATTACACTTGATATAAGGCATGTCATGCAGCGGAGAACCGTGAACAAGCCTCTGACAATAGTCGTCCTGATCCAGTAAAGTGACTTGATGTCCCTTCTGCATCAAATAGTGTGACAGATTAAATCCAACAAACCCAGAAGCTCCCGTAATTACAATATTCACTCATGTTCCCCCTATCGAAAAAATGCTGCGAGTACAAGGAAGAAGGTCTATGTATTGAGTATAACCTTAAAATGATACAATTTGTATCATTTTACAGCAATTTTGTTTTATTATATGTATTGAATTGCTTGTTTATACAAAAGGAGGTTATTGATGATGAGTGAAATGCACAATGTGAATGAAGAGTATAGCGGTATTCTGAGCTTTTATTTTCAAGACGACGGTATCATTCCAAATCATCCGCATTATCCCGTTCTGTTGTACAAAGGAGTCTGGCTCGCTGAACCACACTATGCTGAAGCACGTCTGAACCAAAATGGGTGGGGAAACAGTTGGGTTAACGGTGTATTTAACTATCATCATTATCACAGCAACGCTCATGAGGCGCTTGCCGTAATTAACGGGTTTGTCAAGGTAACTCTTGGCGGGGAAAAGGGACAGAAGGTGTACCTGGAGAGCGGGGATGTCGTTGTACTTCCTGCGGGAACTGGCCATAAACGTCTGGAGGCCAGCTCCAATTTTCGGATCGCAGGCGCTTATCCGGGTGGCATGAGCTATAACACCAGAACCGGGGAGCAGGGAGAACGTCCAAAAGTGTTGCAGGAAATTAAGGAGGTTCCTATACCTGTTACAGACCCCGTTTATGGTATAGATGGACCCTTAACCAAGCTGTGGTCAAAGCCCTGATGCTTACTAAAGTACAAAAACAACTGATCTGGAGATTTGGAGTTAGCCCTCTCCCGTTAGTCGAACGCGGTAAAAACGCATGGCCGCGGGGGCTGCCCTCCAGATCAAGCTATGAAGAGATGGAATTCCCTGAGCTCTGATGCACGGATTGCAGCTCATCCTGATCGGGGTTGAAGCGTGTGAAGTGACGCTCGAGCTTGCGGCTGGCCCAAAGGGAAACGGCAATGAACAGAATTACGCCGATCCAGCGTATCGGGTGTTCAAGGAACTGCTCCACGTTGGAACCGATATACGTGACAGAGAAAATCATGATGGCTTTCCCAAGACCCACCGCGAGCAGGAAGGATAACAAGCGCATTCGCGCAATGCCTGCGACAATGTTAATAATGACAAACGGCCCTACAGGGAATATGCTCAGCAGAAAAACATAGCTGAATGCGTTTCTGCGAATCCATACCATACTGCGCTGTACACGCGGTTTGCGGGCCCATTTTTCCACAAAAGCCGATTTGCCAATCTCCCGTACGATCAGAAATGTGACAGTACAGCCCAGAACCATGCCGATCCAGGAGTACAAAAAACCAGCCCATAAGCCGTATACGGCTCCATTGACACCCACGATAAGCAGCGTAGGCAGCGGCGGAACAAAGGACTTCATAAACGTTAGCAAAATGCCTGGCAACGGACCAAGAGAACGGAACTTCTCCAGCCAGAACCGAATATTTTCTTCTGTGATATATGACATAATATCAAGTGCTGCCGTTGTCATCCGCATCCATCCAATCTATATCAATCTGTTACAGCTGTTTGAACTACCTCAAGTCATCCTTTTTGTGAACCTTTAATAGTTACCCCACAAGTATAACGTAGATTGGGCTGCCATACCGTTGTCAATTTGAAGAAATATGATATGCAAGCTGGTCCAAAAGCATTGACATACAAATAGATGAGAATCAGACAATACCAAAAAAGCACACCATGATCGTATGATCTCGGTGCACTTTGCTTGTTTGTAAACGGCATTGAAATGGCTGCATTTCAGCGGCACATATCTAGGGCGTGTCTTGAAATCTGCTTCCTCCGGAGTTGACACGCCCTAATTTCAATGCGTATCCTCTAGCCCACTCTCCTGCAGCTCAAGCTCCAGCAACTCCGCCTGATGCGCGGCATTCCATTCTGGAATTCCTGAACGCATGAACTCATCCGCATCCATAGCCGCCTTCGACTGGTTACACAGGTTGCAGGCACAGACACAATTAAGCGGTGTCGTATGCCCACCCTTCGCCCGCGGAAGGAGATGGTCAATGGTATCACCGTAGGAGCCGCAAAAATAACAGGTATAGTTGTCCCGATCCAGAATAAAACGCTTGAAATCCTTGTTGCTGAACAGACGGCGAATGGTATACCGATTGACAACAACAGCGGCTTTTTCCTTCACCAGGGTGGCCGCCAGCTCCAGATCCACTTCCTGATGCCAGCGGCGGCCCTTGTCGGTTTTGCCGCGCATGCGCACCATACCCTGCCGGTTGGTCCGAAGCGAAGCTGGATCTTCCGGATCAATGGCTGCTGGCGGCGCATGATGACGTCGCGGCCTGCCATCCATCCCAGACGCATGATTTCGGCTGGAATGATGGGTGGACTCACGGCCCGGTGCAGCTGGTGGCTGAGCCTTCGCCGCAGCTACGGGGCGCGCAGGCCCCTTGCTGGCGCCGCCACGTGCACTGCTACGCCCGCCGCGGACACGGTCCGACTCCGACGCAGGAGCATCGGCAGAAGCATGAGCATTTACAGCTTCTACAGGCTTCCGTTTCCGCCGTCTTCGTCTTTTCTTGCGCAGACTGCCTACGGAAGACATTGTCGCCGCATCCTTTAACTGCTGTGAGGTCTGCTCAGCGAGCTTGGCCTTCACCTCTGAAGCTGTCGACCTTGCTGATGGAGGGGAGTTCAACTCGCCTCCTGAACCCTCGCCCCGCTCGCTCCCTTCAGCAGTACGCAGAGTCTTAGTCGCTTCTGTCTCAGGACGCTCAAGCTTGGCAGCATCGATGGCCTGTCCCGCTTGACTATCTTCTGCATGGCGTTCCCGAACACCGTGCTGTCGACAGCGGCGGCAGGCCCCGCGTCTGGCTCCGGGACCCGCCTTTTTCCCGGTCCTGCGCCGAAAATCAGACGCAGGCCGCGACTCTCCGCAATACATACATGTCTTGGTTCGCTGCGTTCCTTGTGCTGTCGTACCTTCGCGGGAAGGGGCTGGTCCCGTCTCCATGTTGTCACCTCGGTTCCGAATGTATCCGGTTTCTTTCTATTGTATCACATCTGCTCGCGAACACCCTCATAGCTATAAGCTTTGTATTCCTCTGAGCTGTACTCGGGAGTCTGCTCATTGCATTCGTGAAGAATGTGCTCTACATATTCCAATATATCCTGCATCGGTTTCCCGCATTGTTCACATCTAGTCATGTTGATCACCTTGATCCTGTCTTTTAAGTTTGCCTTATATTATGTTCCGCCTTATGATTACCCCGGTATTCAGCAGAAGAAACATTCGTTCCCATGAGAATGATATGAATATCCGGCAATCTCAGGCAGCAGCAAATAGAATAAAAGCCGTCCCTGGACGCCCGCAGGCTGACCAAAAACGGCTGATCTTCATCTTTACGCAAAATTGTAACCTCTAATGCATATCCACTTGTCCAGAATTCTGCTGGGGCACAAGACGTGGCTTCGGTTTGGGCAGATTGCCAAAGATAACCCAGGCATAAGGCAAAAACCTTGCGGCAAGTCCCACCACAATCCACGAAGCGATCAGGGCAATACCGAATCCGCTGGCATACCATAGATGAATTAACCAGGAGACCCCGGTTTGTGGCGGATACTCACGATAAAATAACAGGAAAAACGGATGAATCAGATAGATGCCGAAGGACAGCGTACCCAGCCGGTTCAACGGTTGAACAATGAATGCAGGACCATGATGATAGAGCCAGTATGCAATCTGGATAATGACCAGAGCACAGGCAAACGTATGAACATTCCATAACAGCTCGTACCATAACGTGTTATATGTGGCAATCTTCAAACGGAGCAGATAGTAGATATAGACGTGCGCCAGCCCGGCCGTAATCCATACAGCCCATAGTAAAATCCATGAAGCAACTCGACCTTTGGTTGCATTAGCCCTGCTAATGACAAACCACTGCTTGATCTGTGGGAAATACACCCCCATAAATGCTCCTAACATAAAGTAAGAAAAATAAGAGAAGGCCCAGCTGCCCTTGTTGGGAACTTGAAACCCGTATTTATTACTTACGATGAAGGCCCATTGAATGAGCAGCCCGATCGGCAAAGACCATTTTACAACAGAAGGATATTTCTTCAGAAGCCAGAGCACAAACGGGAAAATAAGATAAAACTGCATGTTAATAAACACAAAATACAGATGTGTGTAGGCTTTGCCTGTAAACAGCTTCTCAATAAAGCTGATCAGCGATTCATTAAAGGGTCGGCCCTGATAATACATGTTATGCAGAACGACAAAATACATAATAGAGAATAGAAAATACGGCAGCAAAATATAAACAAAGCGCTTTTTGTAAAAATTGCTGACGAGCTTTTTGTCCAGCGGACGGGTGTAATAATTATAAAACAACACAAAGCTGCTCAGAAAAATAAAGGTCGGCGTACCATATTTCATAAAAATATTAATAAAGTTGTACAACCAATAGTAATTTGAGCTGGTCATATCGACCGTCGCATAAGATGTAGAATGCACGGACAGTACTCCGATAATGGCTATTGCCCGTACAATATTCAATTCCGGGATTCGTTCTCTTTTCAGTGTTTGATTCATGTTAAGAGGATCTCCTTCATGTATTCGTCAATATGTTAAATATGACGTAGTCCATTTAGCTCTCTATCTATTAAAAGCCATATTGCTTAACATGTGTAGTCCAATTTCTTAATATTTTTTTAATTTTCAAGTGAATTTCACATTATTTGCATGCTTGAGCATGCCAAAAAGACCGCAGTAACGCGGTCTGGGATAGATTTCGTGATCTTATGCAATCAATTAATTTTTTTCGTTCACCGGCACCAAAATTAACAATTCCGGCTCGAGATCATAGGGATCCTGTTCCATCGGATAAATTTCATAATGTGTAAGCGCCCCGTTGGAAAGAGCATATCCCTGCTCTTTAATCCATGAATATATCCGGTGATAAGAAGATTCTACCGACTGTCCTTTGAGATGGTTGTACCTCACATAAGCATGTGAAGGAACATCGATCCGAACCATTCCTTCCGGGATAGACTGCAGGGCTGCATCACTAACTTCAACAGCCACATAATGGATAAAGCCGTTCTCTGTCATATGATAAGACAACCCGAGTAATTCTTCCGAGTGAAGCACATTCTTTATTTCATGAACCCGACGTTTGAATTCAGTTTGTATTGCTCTTATGCCTCCTGCCCCGGCTTCAGCAAAGGTCCCCTCCCATTTCAAGCCAATTGCAACCCTCGCATCTTTATAGACCAGTTCCTCCTGCTGAACGTTTTCCATGCACCTCATCCTTCCTCTGCTCAATGATATACATAGCCAGCCTGCCATTTCATATCTATCGTCGAATCTGTCAGTTCTGTCATCTTGGATGCTGACTTTATTCTAAACCAAAATAGTTACAAAATCTGTATTAAACACACAATTTAATCAGCTGAGTTAGACTAGATTCAACGCAAAAAATCCCCCATTAAACACAAACAGGGGGATAAGAAATACATAATTTAGAAGCCGCCTATGTTCATTTGGAAGGAGATCTGAGTAGGATTTTCTACCGGCTCGCCAGAATTTGCTTATAAACATCGATAGCAGCTTGTCTGGAGGTTTTCAGGTCAACGATCGCATCTTTCCTCGGCTGATGAATATCTTTGCTGTGCTCATGCTTTAAATCAGGCAGCCACTTGCGAATGTAATCTCCTTGAGCATCATACTTCTCGGACTGTGCAACAGGGTTATTGACACGGAAATAGGGCGCAGCATTCTCGCCCAGCGAGGCGCACCACAGCCAGTTCCCTCGATTCTGAATGTTATCATAATCCTTCAGTTTACGTCTGAAATATGCTTCACCCAGCGTGAAGGGGCACTGAAGGTTTTTGGTCAGAAACATCGCCGTTAGAATACGAAGCCGATTAGGCATATGCCCGGTTTCATTCAGTTCTGTCATAGCCGCATCAATAATCGGGATGCCTGTCTCCGCTTTGCACCAGCGCTCAAAATGAGTATCGTGAAGAGCGGATAGGTCGTATTTTTTTTCATACGTAAAATAATGCTCCTCATAAACCGCCCTGTACAAATAAAAATCGCGGAAGCACAGCTGCCTGATCCACTCTTCGGCTTCGCCAGCACGCTGCGCGGCATCAAACATTTTGCGAATGGATACTGCCCCCACTGCAATATAGGAGCTGAGATGACTCGGCTCATACGCCTCGAATTCATCCCGATGCTCCCCGTAATCTGCCACTCGTTCGGACAAGAAACGATCCAGCAGCATATGCGGGTCTTCCCCTTGATCCTCCTGCTCCCCAGAAGCTGCCTGGTGCAAAGTAGACGGTACCTTCATTCCATCCGGCCATTCCAGCGGGTAGTCACTGACGTTCACATCCTGAATGGTTACGGACGATGGCGGATTCGGATATTCATGCATAAACTCCAGCCAGCGCCTGTGAAACGCAGCAAACACTTTATAAGGCTCTGACTTGCCCGTAAATTCAGCAAAAGCTTTCAAATCGATTAACAGATGATCCGTCAGCTGGGTAAAAGGAATTTCACAGGATTCACATACTTTACGCAGCCCTCTGTCTCTATCTATCGCATACGGCGTCATGTCCCGATGAACCACGACCTCGCTGATCTTGCCTTTCATATGGCGCAGCACCCATTCAAGCACCTCGGCTGGCTTGCCATAAGCCGTATGTAGCTGCCGCCCTGCCTCTTGATACGTTCTACCCAATGCTGCTGCATGACGCAGGAAATTCACACCGCTGTGGTCCTTCTCCCGGCCCTGCCGCAGCAGGAATGGATCATAGATCAACATATGCAGGCTCTCTTCCTCCTGCTCTCGCAAATAATCAAATGCGCTCAGATCATCTGTACGCAGGTCTTTACGGTGTATGAATAATTTCACGCGTCACGCCCCTCCTGCCTGAACATTATCGCTTCGTCAGACTTTGATATAACTTGCTTGTTTCAGGCTCTGGCTGATGACCCAGTTCTTCCTTCAGGACCAGCGTAAATGAATGATAGAGACGCAGTATACCTTGCTGGTCATCCATAGAAGCATACACTTCCATCATCAGTCTGCAGATTTCTTCCGAATATGGCTCACGCTCCTGCAGTTCCATCAGCAGCTCAATCGCCTGCCCGCCTCGTCCCTGCATCATATCCCATCGGGCAATATCCATGACAAGTCCCGTATATTTTCGCCGGAGCTCCCTGCTCTTGGCCCTGGACCAATCATAATCATGCTCTTCCAGATAATCACCACGATAGAGCAAAACAATCTGTCTCAGTTCCTGCACATTGGCCGAAGTGATGGCAGCATAAGACATCGCCTGCTCAAACTGTTCAACATCGCTCACCAGATTGCCTGTTATTAGACGATAACGGTTCATGTTGTACTCCAGCTTGCCTGTCATGCCCCATTCCTTCAATAATTTGCGAATCTGATATACAGACGTGTGCAGCAGCGTGAGCCCTTTATCCTGAGATAAATCTGCCCAGAGCTTATCAAGCAGAATCTCCTTGCTTACCCACTCCCCGCGATGATGAAACAGAAAAGCAAACAGTTCCTGTGATTTGGTTGTACGCCACTTGTGTTTCTCCGCACTCTGCTCCAGACTTCTGAAAATATCCAGATGTTTAAAGGTTAGCAGCCCCGGCGCCTTCAAATCCAGCTCCTCCTCATCAGGCTCCGATTCCTGCACTTCTGCCGTGGCGGCAGCTTGATTGTAAAAGGACATGACACCTGCCATACGGTCAATTGTCTTGGTTATTCTGGTTGGACTGACCGGCTTTAATATATAATCCAGAGCCTGCAGCTCAAATGCCTCCACAGCATGATCTGCATAAGCGGTTACAAATATGACCCGAATGCTCTGATCCAGCTGCTGGATGTATTCGGCTGCTTCCAGTCCATTCATCTCCGGCATGCCAATATCCAGAAACACCACATCCACACGATGATGGGCCAGAAAATCCAAAGCCTCGCGGGCTGTTGAAAAGCATTGCACAGGATCGATCCTTCCGTCCGACTGAAGCAGACGCTGCAGGTGGAGCTGCGCCGGCTTCTCGTCATCTACAACTATGGCTCTCACCGTTCCTCTAACCTCCTGCCATGAGAGATTCAATTTATATGGATACCGACTATATCGGTATCCGCTTATTCGTATGTTAACCATAATTACCCAAAATTCTAATTTGCGTTGTCATGTAAAATGATGAACCTGCTTCAACGGCACGCGGAACTGGATTTGTGTTCCACTTCCGACATGGCTCTGAATCTCCAGCGCGGTTCCATAGAGCGACATGAGACGACGATTAATATTATGCAGACCAACCCCTCCCGGGCCTTCCGTTCGACCTGACTTGACCTGAGCCATCCGCTCCGGAGGAATGCCCACACCGTCATCCTGTACCCGAATAATGACATCATCGGACTCCTGGAAAATGTGCAGCCTTACCGTTCCTCCGGCCGTCCTTTCCATAACCCCATGGCGGATTGCGTTCTCCACAAGCGGTTGAATGGTGAGCGGGGGAAGAAACAGGCGGATGTCCGGCTGCACATCATATTTGACGACAAGCCTGTCCTCAAATCTTGCCTGCTCCAGATGTACATAAGATTGAACCAGTTCCAGCTCTTTGTATAACGGAACCAGCTGCTCCCTGTTCTGAAAGTCAAAGCTTCCCCGCAGATAATGACTCAATTCAATGAGCAGATCGGTTGCCTTGTCCGGGTTAACGGCACACGTCGCAATAATGACATTCAGCGCATTGTAGAGAAAATGGGGTTTGATCTGCGCCTGAAGAAAAGCCATCTCCGTTCGTATGGCATCCTGCACAGAACTGCGCATAGCGATCAATGTACGAACCCGCGCCCGCAGTTCACCCGCATCGACCGGCTTGCTCAAAAAGTCGTTGGCTCCCGCCTGAAAACCATGGCGGATATCTTCAGGCAATCCGCGAGCAGTGAGCATCAGGATCGGCAGCTCGGACAAAGACCGGTGCTCGCGCAGCTTCCGGCAGAGCTCCGGCCCAGACATTTTGGGCATCATCCAGTCCGTGATAACCAGGTCTATGGAAGGATGCTGTTCATATAGTTGCAGAGCCTTGAAGCCGCTGTCTGCTGCAAGTACCCGGTAACGTTCCGTTGACAGCAGACTTAGCAGCACATGCCGATTCACAGGATCATCATCCACAATGAGAATCGTATGTTCTCCCTCCTGTGCCTCTTCCTGAGACGAGTTTGTACCTAACATGTCTATCACGTCCATTGAAGTCGGGCTTGCTGCATTCTTCATCTGGGCCGGCAAATAACGTGCTGGCACCGGGCTCTTCTCTTCCTGCAATAACGGCAGTTTCACAACAGGTAAAGTAAAATGAAATGTTGACCCAACGCCTGGCTCTGAATCAACCCAGATTTCCCCTTCACTTAGCTCAACCAGCTTTTTCGTTATACTGAGACCGAGTCCTGTTCCTTCATAGGTACGTTCCATCGTGCCATTGGTCTGCTCATACGACTGAAAGATATCCTCCAGTTTATCCGGTGCAATACCAACGCCAGTATCCGCAACAGATATTTTCACCTTGTCGCCCTCAACGGCAGCATACAGCTTGATCTCACCTTGCTCGGTAAACTTGTAGGCATTGCCAAGCAGATTATAGAGGATCTGCCGAAGCCGATCCTCATCTGCCTCTACCAGCGGCAAAGCATCGGGCCAGTGCTGATGCAGCACAATGGGTTTGTCTCCAAACGTAAATCCGGAAACCTCAACTACCGATCGTGCAACGGATTCCAGATCGACAGGCACGCGTTTTAGTTCAATCTCACTGTTTTTCAATTTCGAAAAATCAAGAATATCGTTCACCAGCAGGGATAAGCGTTTGCCCGTTGCTGTAATCATTGACAGATTTCTGGCCTGCTTTGGCGTCACCGCTCCGGTCGAGCCTTCCAGCATAGACTCGGCAATATTAATGATGCCGTGCAGCGGTGTCCTCAGCTCATGAGACGTGTTGGCCATAAATTCATCCTTGAGGGTATCAATCATTAGCAACCGCTCTGACAGAGCCTCCACCTCACGGAAAGACTGCGCAAATCGAATCACAGTGACAACCAGTTGAATCAATACAAATAACAAAAGCTCAAGCAATGCGAGAAAAGCGGTATCCAACGATACAAACGCTCCAATCGTATGCAGCACAACCACCATAATAATGCTCATCATGCCTATCAGCGCAAAATGGCTGTCGTTTGTCTGTTTACGCGCCCAGAGAAGCATCGTTCGAATTGCGTAGATCATCACAGTGAAGGAGATGATCAGCATGGGCAGTTCAAATGTGGAGAAAAGTGCAGGTGGAAGTACAATACCTACAAGGATTTGAGCTATTAGAAGAAACATACCCAGACGCACAAACCACCCATGAACAGCACCCGCCACCAAGGCAGCCAAATACCGAAGCAAAAAGTAGTACGAAAATGCCCCACTAAGAAGCTGAATTCGAAGCATCACATCATGTGTTAGCAGCGGAATAAGCATAGCCAGCAGTTTCTCTCCATGCGTGAGGGTATACACGGCTCCCGAGAGGCTGAATAGTCCCAGAAATTTCAGTTCCTGCTCATTACGCCGCAGCCTGAACAGCAATAAGAAAAACATGGCTGGCAGAATAAAGCCGAGCAGTGTCAACATATCCTTTACCCAGCCCTTCTGCTGGCTGGCAAGAATACAACGCTCATCTCCGAACAGAACGGATGCAACAATGCCTCCCGAGGCATAGCTGTAATTGGATACCTGTATGATAATGTCAGCTGTATTCCCCTGAATCGATGTAAAGCCTGTATAAGGCAAGTTCTTCTGAATATCCACGCTTCGGGTTTCGCCGGGCGCACCAACGCCACCGATCAGATTACCATTGATATAAATGCGATGGGACATCCGTATGTTCTGTGTACGAATTCCATAGCGATCGTTCAGCTGATGTGGAGGAAGCTGTACCTGCAGATGATACGTTGCATATCCTTGGGCTTGTCCCATTGCCGTATTCCATCTGGCAGGCACATGAACGTGCTTTGAAGCAGGCATTGGCCTGTTCCTCTGTGTACTGGCTTCAAAATCCTCCGGCCCAAGCAGCTGGTTCGGGTAGAAATCCCAGGTCCCGTTAAGCGAAGCAGCCCCTTGCTGGCTGAAATTCCATTGGCGCAGATCTATATGCCCATCGGTCACCTGCGGATTATTCCGCTCACTAATCCATGTCTGGGCAATCCAGGCCAGTGGAAGCAGAACGACGAATATGAAGCTTAAAGTCAGCACGATCCAGTTTTTTTTCATCTATGTATTCCTTCCATACTTATCCTGAGAAAGAGAAAAGGACTGACTTCAAATAAAGAGTCATTTTTTGTCGATTTATTCCTATAATCCATGTTACACGTTTCTGGTGTCCACGCAAATAGTTCATCCAATCATTTCAGCCCATTTTTAGCAAAATAAAGCGAATATCTGCACGCTGCACTACATGCTATTAGCCAATACAACCAAAAAAGCCCCAGCCTCCTCCCCTTCAGATGTAACCGGAGAGAAGCCTGGGGCCTGGATGAGGCAGCCGGAGCGCATACTCAAAATACCCTATTAGCCTTACATGGGACACAGCCTTGCAGGTAAGTCAATCCTGCTACTGCATTTCACAGATCTGATCTACACCGCTCTGCACTTCGCCAATGTTTATTGCTCCATCCCTACACTCTTTTTTTACTGAGTCTTGTACATGCTCTCTAACTCTATCTTCTCCCACCCACACTTCGCGAACCTTCATCGCTCATACTTTACCAATCTTCATTACTCATACTCTACCAATCTTCATTACTCATAGTTTACGAATCTTCTTCATTCGCCTTACCAATTTCCCACAAACGCTATTTTTCACTATTTCGCATTAACTGACGACTTGTGCAAGCTTCTGCACAAGACCCGCCCAGCCCTGTGCCATCCGTTCGCGAATGATGGCATGGGCCTGTCCGAATTCAGTCAGTTTGTCGGCATCCCAGCCGCTGTGGATCAATGTAAAATGGGTGCCTCCATCTTTTTCGGCAAGCTCGAACGTTAACGTCCAATCCTTCCCCCAGCGAAAGGCCAGCTTCCGCAGCGGATGCACTTCAACAACCACGCAAGGAGATTGCCCGAACGGCCCCGCTTCCAGCGTGAATTCATAACCCTCGACCGGCTCCAGATTGCTGGGCATGAACCATGACCCCAACCCTTCGGCAGTCGAAACTTTAGGCCATACCTTTTCCACAGATGCTGTCAGTGACAGCTCTTCCTTAATATCCGGCAATGCTGTTGATGATTCCATTTGTTAACCTCCTTGACGCTATTCTCAAATCCAATCTATACTGGATCTATCTTACATATAAGGGACTCAACCCCTTCGGTAGTCTGCTCCGAGAGATCCATTTTCAACCACCATTACTTATAACATAAATTGTAAATCCTTCTCCCGATTGCAGATCTGCCAATTCAGACATGTCTGAAAACGCTGAACGCAGCCCATTCTGCCGAATTTTCGTTCCAAACCAGGAAGTTCCCACAAGCGTGCCGGGACACATCAGAGGAAAAGTGACACATTATGGTCGAAAAGCAGTACAAGATGCACTTCAGCAGGTTTTAATACAAGCCTAATCTTAGGAGGAACTATATATTGTCATTTAGTTATTACGGCCCTTTATGCACCAAAGTTTACGACATAACCAAACCTGTCGGACACTCCCTGAGGGGAGATATTGAGTTTTACCATAATCTGCTGGAGCCTTGCCATGGGCGCATCCTCGAAGCGATGTCAGGTTCAGGGCGTATGCTCATCTCGCTGCTGGAAGCAGGTATGAAGGTAGATGGTGTTGATTATTCAGAAGCTATGCTCCAATCCTGCCATGATCGATGCGTTGAACGCGGACTGCCTATACCTGAGTTATTCGCAGCCGATCTGGTGACGTTACAGCTACCTTATCGCTATGAAATGATCATTATTCCCAGTGGCTCACTGATGCTTGTTCAGGACCGAGATGCTTCCATACAAGTTCTTCAGAACCTATACAATCATCTGGAGCCGGGAGGCAAGCTGGTCTTTGATCTGTTTGTGCCAGACGTAACTCAGTCCGCCTCTAGCGAAACGTCAACTGTACCTTTGACCGATGGTGACACGATAACCGTTGAAGTGAAAACAACCGAAGTTAATCTGCTCCATCAATACCAGACTAAACTGATTCGTTACGAGCAGTGGCATCAGGGCAATCTTGCCAACACCGAGCTGCAGCAGCTTACATTAAGATGGTATGGATTAGAGGAGCTTCGTCTCGTTCTCGAAAAGATAGGCTTCGTGGATATTCAGGTCTACGCTGATTTTAATCCAAGTAAGCTGCCCACACAAGCCGATCAGAAGCTGGTATATGAGGCATCACGACAAGCTTAGATGTAAGGATAGACAACTTTGAAACGATGTAGGGTCAGATAGCTTGGTTGAGGTTTAAATTGGATAGTTTGGTAGGGTGCAGATCCAGCTTGAAATATTGATACAGAGTATAGATAACACCCTAAATCCTGCGATAGCTATGTTTGCCTTAATCCCTTAAACTATTCGTTTAAAATCCATACATATGACCCTACTTATCGCAGCTCCCGAACACTAACGTTCAGTCTACCTAATGCTTCCAAAAAACACTTCTGCAGCCAAATTAAAGGCTCAGGGAGAGAAAAGTTTTAGAAGCTTGAAAAGAGTTAGGCAGACCATAGTTAGTTGATGGTTGGGTGGGTGGTCGCTTGATTGGATGGGGGGACGGGTGAGTGATTGGTTGCGTAGGTGGGTGTTTGGATGGGGGACGAGTGAGTGATGAGTGATTGGTTGGGTGGATGGTTAGTTGATTGATTGGGTGAGTGATGGGTCAGTGAGTAATTGGTTGGTTGATGAGTGAGGCAGATGGTTAGCAGGGAGTTATTAACCTGGTTGCTGCTCTAACGCTCCCCACGAACCTTATTTGCCACCAATTAGGACTTTCCGAATTCTAACGATTCCCAGAAAGCTTATTCCGTCAAAAAACCGGAAAAACGATCCTAATTGCAGCAAAATAAGCTAAATAACGTCTCTGTGAATCGTTAGAAATGTGAAAGGCTATAAAACGCCTAAATAAGGCTTCTCCAGATCGTTAGCGCTCACCACATCAACTCCACCTGTTACCCCTCACTCATATCATCCACAATAATACATATCATTCACACCGTATCTATCATTCGCACCATTCAAACCGTATATATCACTCATATCATTTACATAATGAATATCTTTGTATCATTCACACCACATCCATCAGTGGCATCATCAAAAAATAAACTATCCATACATACATTCATCCGCACATCTGCACATGCAACCATCCAGAAATCTATACATCCTATCCGTACAGGCTACATCCGTACTTCCATCGGTGCTCTTCACATATGGATCATAATAGAGAACAACCGCATCTTCGAAGATAATTTCCGCATTCGAACATGCTCACTGCATTTCAATACAAGCGCCACCTTCCAACATGCCCCTACCATTCAACAGCCCCTATCTTCAAACAGGATCCTTACCTGGATTGAAAAATGACGCATTCTCCAGCCTCAGTCCTTCCAGCATCAGTCCACATTCAACTTCTTTCCAAACTCAAGCCCTTTCGGTTTAAGCTCATTCCTTCATCTTTCGATTTAAGCTCATTCCCTCATCATTCACTTTCAGACTTAATAACCGCGGGAATACTGCTCGGCAATGGCCGCATGCTCCTTGCTGACACCCAGTTCAAGCGCAGCATGGTTCGCCCAGTACGGGTCGCGCAGCATACCACGGCCGATGGCAACCAGGTCAGCATCTTCATTACCGATAACGGCCTGAGCCAACGCCGCATCCTCCAGCATGCCGACAGCAATGACAGGCACATGCAGCTCTTCACGGAAACGGCGGGCAAACGGAACCTGATACCCCGGATAGTTTCCAGGTTTACGCTGACCGGATGGCCCTTCTCCGCCGGAACTGATGTGGAATATGTCCACGCCTGCTTCTTGATAGGCACGGGCGACCTGGAGCGTATGATCGATGTCATATCCGCCATCAGCATATTCTATAGCAGAGATGCGCATGATCAGCGGCATGTCTGCGGGCATTTCTTTTTTCACCGCATGAATGACATCCACGCCAAATCGCGACAGCTCCTGCCCATACACATCCTCACGGTGATTCATCAGCGGAGAATGAAATTGGTGAATCAGATAACCATGTGCACCATGAAGCTCGATAGCATCTACGCCAGCCTGAACAGCCCGGCGGACACCAGCTGCAAATTTGTGCACCATTGCCACCACTTCCTCAGTTGTCAGCGCACGCGGTTCCTTATACGCTTCTCCTGGGAACGTAACAACAGATGGAGCAACTGGCTGCGAAGCATCCTGGGCTTTGCGGCCTGCATGAGCGATCTGGATCGCCACTTTGGAGCCATGTGCGTGCATTCCATCTACCAGCTTCGCGAATGCCGGAATGTGATCGTCTGACCATATGCCCAGATCCTGATCCGTAATCCGCCCATCCGGTTCAACATCCGTCATCTCAATGATAATCAGTCCTGTTCCACCGACTGCACGGCTCACATAGTGAACCTGATGCCAGTCATTCGGGATGCCATCCTTTGCCGTAACGGAATATTGGCACATTGGCGCCATAACGACACGGTTCTGCAGCTGCAGGCTTTTGAATTGATATGGTGAAAATAACTTCTCTGTCATCGTAGTTACAACTCCTGTTCATGTTCTGTATTTTCAGCTTTGTGATCTTGTCAACAATCAACCCGGTTCCAGCTCTAACGATTACCACAAGGCTTATTCGCCCCCATTTAGGGCTGTCCCAATTCTAACAATTCCCAGAAAGCTTATTTCATCAAGAAACCGGAAAAACGATCCTAATTGCAGCAAAATAAGCTATATAACGTCTCTGTGAATCGTTAGAAATGTGAACGGCTGCGAAACGCCTAAATAAGACTTCTCCAGATCGTTAGCGCTCGACACGCTGCATCATTTGCACCTTTCACAACATCCGTGTCTTTCACAACCTTCACAGCATTCACGCGCAAGCATTCTCCTTTTCACACCGTATACACGGCGTTTAAGCGCACATCCTGTTTGTTCACTAATCCATTCTTTATTTCACTTTGCTTGGATTTTTATTTTTCCCTCTCTTGGCTATCCTTACTTTTTGCTATTTTCATTGCTTGCCTTACTTCACTTCTTCCATCCCTTTGCATTCGTTGCTCGGCTTTACCTTGCCTTGGCTCAGTTTGTATCCAGATCAGAGAACATTTTGCCGTTCTTGCCGTAGTTATCCTTCTCCAGATCCTCTATGAAAATAAAAACCTTGCTCGCTTCCACACCCAGCGTCTCACAAGCAACCTCGGTCATTCGTTCGATCAGTTGACGCTTCTGCTCTTTGGTTTTGCCTTCCAGCACCTTCACTGTAATAAATGGCATCAGATCAACACATCCTTTCTTCATAGCTATTATGAACCTGAGATGAGAAAATTCAAGTACGCACTTTTTTGTGCCCTCCCGTTCATATCTTTGTCTAGCTACATCATGACAATACAATTATGCATTGCACACCGAGCCTCTCTTAACCGGGCAATCATGCAAGGAAAACAAGCACACCTGATTCCGCAGCCATACCAACATTCTAAGTATCAGACCCAAACGTGATATGATATGGTTACAGTAGTTACAATAGATATATTACCCATAGAGGAGCGATTACTCTTGAAAGACATATTAATTCAAAGACTTAGCACTTACGTGCAGATGGATACCCAATCCGATGAAAATAGTGACACCTGCCCATCCACACCTGGACAGCTTGCCTTAGGCCGCCTGCTTGTAGAGGAATGCAAATCCATCGGACTGCAGGAAGTGACGATGGATGAGAACGGTTATGTGATGGCTTCACTTCCAGCCAATACAGATCAAGAGGTGCCTGTCATCGGTTTTCTGGCCCATCTGGACACCGCCACCGATTTTACAGGTAAAAATGTGAAGCCGCAGGTGATCGAAAACTATGACGGTGAAGATATCGTACTGAACCGGGAACTGGATGTCATTTTGTCCACTAAAGACTTTCCTGAGCTGCGGGAGTACAAGGGCCATACCTTAATGACCACTGATGGTACAACGTTGCTGGGTGCAGATAACAAAGCAGGCATTGCCGAGATTATGACCGCCATGGCTTACCTGATCGAGCACCCGGAACTGAAACATGGCAAGATTCGGGTTGCCTTTACCCCGGATGAAGAGATTGGACGAGGCCCCCACAAATTCGATGTGGGAGCCTTTGGCGCCAAATATGCCTATACGGTGGACGGCGGACCGCTCGGTGAACTGGAATACGAGAGTTTCAACGCCGCGGCAGCGAAAATTACGGTGCGAGGTACCAACGTGCATCCTGGAACAGCCAAGGGAAAAATGGTGAACTCACTCAAAATTGCGATGGAGCTTAACGGATGTCTGCCTGTAGAGGAAGCTCCTGAATCCACAGACGGTTATGACGGCTTCTACCACTTGCTTTCCATGGAAGGTGATGTCGAACTGACGAAGATGCACTACATTATTCGTGATTTTGACCGAGAAAAGTTTGAAGCGCGTAAAACCAACCTGTTAAACATCGCAGATCAGCTAAAAGCAAAGTACGGAGAGAAAAATATTACCGTCGAGCTGAATGATCAGTACTACAACATGCGTGAGAAAATCGAACCGGTTCGCCAGATCGTGGATATTGCTCATGAAGCGATGACACGTCTGAATATCGAACCGGTGATCCGCCCAATTCGGGGCGGGACAGATGGCTCACAGCTTTCCTACATGGGCATGCCCACGCCGAACATTTTCACCGGCGGTGAAAATTACCACGGCAAGTTCGAGTATGTATCGGTAGATAACATGGTGAAAGCAACACAGGTCATCGTTGAGATCGCACAATTATTCGAGCAGCAAGGGAATATCTGACTCCAATAGCAGAGGAATTTTTGACTCGATCGAATCGTCAAGCGTTTTACAGAAGAATACCTCAAAACAAGAACAAGAGCATCCTTTACAGTAAAGGGTGCTCTTTGTTGCATGCGCTATTTAGGACGTGTCTTGAATCCTACTGAAGTGCATCTTTTACCTCCTTTTCGCCCCCTGCTGCGTCACTTTCCCTTGACGTGCCCCGGCACGCCTGCAGTAAACTTCCTGGCTTGGAACAAAATTCAAGAAAATCTGCCGTCTTCAGAGTTTTCAGACACGCCCTAATTTGTTCATGTGTTTGGTCGCTTCATTTATGTGACAATTGCTTCCTCCATTTATATATCCAGTCATTTCAATCCTTTGCACGTCGCTTCTCTCATTCATGCATCGGTTATTTCTATCATTCATACGTCTTTATTTCCTCTTTCGTGTGCTCAGACATTTACTCGTAAATATTGCCGCCCGCTATCTCGCGCAGCTCCTCAATGTTCTCAATAACAATCTTTCGTCTCACTTTGCGAATGATGTCCCGTCCGCACAGGTCCTGAATCACCCGATTGAGATGTCTGTAGCTGGTGCCCAGCAGATCAGCCAGCTCCGTCAGTTTGGAGGTCTGAATCTCTTCAGATGCTGCTGCATCCTGCTCTATGATGGACAGCAGATAACTGGCAAACCTGCTCTCAACAGGGTAAAGCATGTTCAGGCTCGACAGATTCGAGAACGTGTGCAGCTTGTGTGTCACCTGACTCAGCATAAAATAGAGGAATTTCGGGTTCTCCACGTACGTGTTCTGAATAGCGCGATAACTGATGGCAAGCAGCAGACTGCGACTGACAGACTGCACCGTATTGTTAGCCTCTCTCCCGTTAACGAGCTCCAGATCACCGACAAGAGCAAGCGGGGTGCTGAACCGAAGCAGCAGAGATTTGCCATTCGGCAGTGTTGTAAAAATTTTGAGCTTGCCTTGAACGAGAAAGTACAGGCGCTCAGGACGCTCCCCTTTTTCACATATTGTTTCACCCTTATCTGCCTCCAGCAAACGCAATTCGGTCATTGCGCTCTCATCCAGCACCTGATCCAATCCGTACTGCCTGGCAAGCTTGTGCATTAGCTCAAAGTCCAGAACTTCCTTCATTCAGACTCCCCCCATCATTATCTCAATGATACGAAAAAATGGACATATGTCCCATAAATTCAACCATAATCGATCCTTAATTTGACACAAAGACAGTTACAATTAGAACAAATATCCAATATCAAGATACTTTTGGAAAATAGTTTGAAAATGATTCTGAAAATATATCAAAATTTTGTAATCAGGCATTCAGGATATTTGTTTTTTGTCCGATGAACAATAGAGATTCTATTTAATTTTCCTATTTTAAAATTTAAATATTGAGAGGATGATTCCGTTCCATGAGTTCTATAAACGTTGTTGACGCCTTGTTAAAAGTTCTGCCTTATATTAGCCAAATTCTCCGGGAGCCGGCAAGCCTTTCCGTATACGATCACGAAAAAGTATTAGACGTTCTGGCAACCGATCGATTCGATCTCGGCTTCGAAAGAGGAATGAAGCTGATTGACTCGTATCAGAATTTTGCCGTGCTGAAAAATGGAAGAGAAGCCACGCTCTCCACAATTCCTAAGGAAGTGTTTGGTCTTGAGCTCGATACACTGAACATTCCGATCTTCGATGAGCAGCAGAACGTGGTTGCCGTATTCTGTGCATCCTATGACCAGTCCAACCAGAATCATCTTGAGGAGATTATACAAGAGAATCAGCATATTAACGCCAATCTTGTCGATATGGTGCAGCACGTCGCTGCTCACGCAGAGGAATTACAGGCAACCAGCGAGCAAATTCTGGAAAACACACGGGTCGCTGTACAGAATTCATCCCAGATTAACAAGGTTGCCGGCTTCATTCGTGAAATCTCCGAACAAACCAACCTGCTTGGTCTGAATGCTGCAATAGAAGCAGCTCGTGTCGGTGAAGCTGGTGCCGGATTTGGTGTCGTTGCAGCCGAAGTTCGCAAGCTCTCTGTTGATGCAAAACAAGCAACGACAGATATCGATGCCAGCCTGAAGGATGTGCAGCAGGTCATCCAACAGATGTCCGTTGAAGTATCCCAGATTGCAGCTTCTTCCCAGGAACAGGCTTCACTCGTTGCATCGTTCACAGATGTCATTGAGAAGCTGAATGATACAGGCGCACGCATGAAAGCTCTGTCCGAACAGCTGATCAGCTATTCTGTACAAAAGTAATCAAGCACGGATCCGTTATAAGACGCCGGATAATAAAAGGACTTGGGATGCCATGTTTAATGGTATTCCAAGTCCTCTTTTATTAAATAAATAATGATTAACGATTTCATTCTTGCTCATGGGGAGCAATTAGTCTATTTTTGACTTACCCAGTCGCATCAAGCTTTTTATTCCCCATCACCGCTTCTTCCGACTCCCAGCATTCAATCTCGCCCGGAATATGAATGCGATCACGAGTGAAGACAGGATCACGTCCCTCGGACTTCTGCCGCTTGTAATCCTTGAGCGCCTCGAAGGTTACTTTGGAGAGCATCAGAATGGCAATCAGGTTTACCACAACCATCAGTCCCATGAACAGGTCGGCGAGATCCCATACCAGCTGCACCTTCGAAATAGCCCCGAACAGCACCATACTGATAACGGCAATACGATACACCCACAGCCACACTCTGCTCGATTTAATAAATTCAATATTCGTCTCGCCATAGTAATAATTGCCGATCAACGTACTGAAGGCAAACAGGAAGACCATCACAGCCAGGAAGCCGGAAGCCCATGAACCGATATGAACACTGAGCGCAGCCTGAGTCAGCTCGATTCCGCCCAGATCGGAGCCTTGATATACCCCGGATAACAGAATGATCATGGCTGTACTCGTGCAAATAACCAGGGTATCTGTCAGGACACCAAAAGCCTGTATCAGTCCCTGCTTGACTGGATGTGATGTATCGGCTGTCGCCGCGGCATTAGGTGCACTACCCATACCGGCCTCATTCGAGAAGAGTCCGCGTTTGACTCCGTTCATCAGCGCGGCGCCCAGCGTACCGCCAGCCATCTGTTCCATGCCGAAGGCATTTTTGACAATAAGCGCAATGATGGCCGGAACCTCAGTAATATTCACCAGCACAATAAACACAGCCACACCAATGTACAATACGGCAAGCACAACGACAATATATTCCGACGCCTTCGCGATTCGTTTGACACCACCCATAATAATGCCTGCAAAGACCACAGCCATAATGATACCTACGGTTAGACGATCGGTGCCAAAGGAATTCTGGAACGCCACTGTAATCGTGTTGGACTGCACAGCGTTAAAGACCAAGCCGAAGGAAAGGGTGATCAGAATTGCAAACAGGACCCCCATCCATCGTTTACCAAGCCCACGTTCCATATAATACGCAGGTCCTCCGCGGAAACCGCCATTGTCCTTGATTTTGTAGATTTGAGCGAGCGTGCTCTCGACAAAGCTTGATGCCGACCCGATCATGGCGATAATCCACATCCAGAACACAGCCCCGGGTCCGCCCAGTGCTATAGCCAGTGCAATGCCCGTAATGTTTCCCGTACCCACACGTGCGGCCATACTGATACAGAAGGCCTGAAACGGTGAGATTATGCCCGGCACCTTGCTCTTTGGTTCTTTGAGCACCTTGACCATATCACCAATCATGCGGAATTGCATAAATCTCGTTTTAGTTGTGAAGTACACACCACAGACGACCAACAGAATAATTAACAGCTTGGACCAGAGAAAATCATTGAAAAAGACGACAACATCTTGTATTGTTTGCTCCATCGGTACGCCCCTTTATATGATGTATGATTAAAATAACCGAACATTTGCAACATTTTGCACAATTTCGGAAACAGACTGATGCATGTTACTTATACTACAATTGAATCTACCGAAAACGACAAATACCTACATGATTACTGCACATTTTTTTCAAAAACGATCCTCTCTTATCCAGTCATTGTCATTTAAGCTAACATATCAGCTTCTATGCAGAAAAGCGGGGAGGAAGTATGATAGAAGTAGCGTTTCACGTCGTGCTGGAGATACATCGAATGAACCGTAAACCAGCATAAAGGAACATCAAACATGATGAATACAGCGGGATATACCGCGTGACCATATAACATCTTATCTCGGGATTAACGAGAGCAAATGGAAGGAAAGGACTTGAAGCTTATGCGTTATTTTATCGTGGACGATGATGCAGGGATTCGTTCGATGCTGACGGACATCATCGAGGATGAAGCATTGGGTGATATTGCCGGAGAGGCCGAGGACGGGGCACATGTGAATGCCGAATTACTGGAGCTGCACAAGGTGGATGTGCTGCTGATTGATCTGCTGATGCCGCAGCAGGACGGGATTGAAACCGTACGTGCACTCGCAGGGAAATTCAAGGGCAAGATCGTGATGATCTCACAGATTGAGTCCAAGCATATGATTGGAGAGGCCTACTCTCTTGGCATTGAGTATTATATTACGAAGCCTATCAACCGACTGGAGATTCTGTCGGTGCTGCGGCTGGTGGAGGAACGCTTGCGGATGCAGCAGTCCATCGCCGACATTCAGCGCACACTTCAGGGGCTGTCGGGATTGCAGTCTGGCGAGCGCAAGCCGGTGCACGAGCCGGACAAAACGATTGCTACCGCAGGTCATTTCCTGCTGTCCGAGATGGGCATGATCGGCGAAGCTGGGAGCCGCGATCTGCTCGATATGTTGGAATATCTGGAGCTGCTGGAGACGGACGAGCATAAGCTATCACCGTACACATTCCCGTCGCTCAAAGACATTTTTCAGAACGTGGCTCAGCGCAAGCTGGGACAGGATGCAACGGCGGCCGATGTGACCAAAGAAGTGAAGGCTGCGGAGCAGCGGGTCCGCAGGGCGATATTCCAGACACTCAGCCATGTTGTATCGCTCGGGTTGACGGACTACACACACCCCAAATTCGAGAACTACGCCTCCAAATTTTTCGACTTTACCGAGATTCGCAAAAAGATGCTGGAGCTGCAAAACAACGTGGAGCCTTCCTTGTCCCAAACACGCATTAATACGAAAAAGTTCGTGCAGGTGTTATATCTGGAAGCCAAGCGCATGCTTCATTAATTATTAAAAAGCAGCTTATCATAGGCGGCGGCAGCCGCTGATAACTGGTTCTCTGATAGACAAAAAGGGCATGAACGATCCGCCGACAAGATTCACCTCGTGCTTGCTTCGAGGTGAACCCTTTCGGTGGTCGTCATGCCCTTCTGTTGGTGTAATCATCCTGTACGACCCAAGCCATACATTTCGATAAATACTGTATTGTTATTTATATTTATTTCCCATCCAATTCGCTTTCACGTTCGCGTCTGAGTCCGGGATATCCGATTATATTCATTGATTAATTCATCCAGCGCCATTGACTGTCGAATGACATCAGGATGTCCAAGCCCGCCCTTATTGCGCTCTACCAGCTTATGAAGGTTATGCCTGGCCTTTTCTATTTTATTTTTCAACTCCAAACTCATAACCATGGCCCCTGATACCTCCTTCATTTGTGATACATTGTAGTGTTTCCTGTCAATCTGCAACTGGATTAACATATGGCATAGGAGACATGGATGTTTTGTATGCTTCTCCATATTTTGAGAGGGCTAGTTCCATTTTAATAGAGATTGGTGAAAAATACCAGATGTAACACGGCCTTGTCACATCCCTCTAATGATCTGTACGTCAAAAATCCGCAGATACATCGCCTCAAAGCAGTTTGTGTCGTAATTGTGTATTTTATGAAATACACAAAAAAGCACCCTTCTAATCTCAGACGTCATAACTTAAACCGACGCTCTTGATTTGGAAAGGTGCCCATGCATGCATTACTGTAATATTAATCGGTAAGACGTTATCGGGTAACGTTCACCCGTATCGGTTCACTTGTTGTTTTCCCACTTGCATTGATCCATTCCACCACATATTCGTATTCTCCGATTGCACGGGCCTTGATTTCAAGCCTGGCTGTCTGTGCATTTGGTGAAGACACGGTGAGCGGCTGGCTATCCACCTCTGTACCATTCTCGTACAACCGATACGATGCTGCATTGGTACCCCACCACATATTCATTGTAATGGTATAGTTCCCATCTCCATCCCAATTGTCATGGGACAGTTCAGGCTTTGAGGGCGCAGCATCTCGAACGATAACCGTGAGCGGCTGACATGCCGTTGTGCCTTTAGCATTCGTCAGCTCACACGTATACACATACGTACCGTTGGCCCGCCCCTCAATGGAAGTGGAGGCCTTCTGTGCAGCGGGGGTGGATGCGGACAGCTTCTGAGTATCCAGCAATTCTCCGTTCTCATACAGCTTATACTCCGCAGCATTGTTGCCCCACCACATATTCATCGTAATTGTATAATTCCCGTCACGGAGCCCGTTCCCGTGACCGTGATTGTCGGACAGAACAGGTGTCCCGGGTGCTCCCGCTGCCTGGTCACCTGCTGTAACAGCCACCTCTACAGCAGCTTCGGTGACCAGACCGACACCGTTCACTGCACGAGCTGTGAACATATGCTTGCCCGCAAGCCCGGTCAATGCGATCTCATCACCTTGCTGCACCGTCTCACCATCCCAGGTCAGCTCCAGACGCGCAATGCCTGATTCAGGATCTTCTGCCTTTACTTTAACCTGAAGCACCTCTTCCTCACTCATCTGCTCCGCAGGCATACCTGTAATGACTGGAGGTGTCGTGTCTTCCGGCTCCTGCGGGCCGCCAACATAACGAATGTTCGGCGCTTTTGGCTGCTCCATACCAGCACCAAGATAGAAGCTGGTATGCGGCGGCTGGTTGTAGGCCACATTTTGCCAAGCCACACCCAAACGATAGACCGGATCATGCATCAATGTACGCAGACGCACATCCGTCTCATCGGTTGTGGTATAGATACGCAGCTCGGAGCTGTCCTGACTGCGCCAGATCACTTCCTCGCGCCAATCGCCAAACAAATCGGCTTGCAAGCTTGGATTGGCCTTAGTGCCATTGTTGGAAGCAGCACCCGCTGCCGTCAGCAGATTAATCGTAGTCTGATTCTCGTAATCCCACTTGTCGATGCGAATGCCGTCCTGCAATTCGCGCAGCAGATCACCATCCCACCAGATGCCAAAGTTCGTGGAGGAGGGAATCTTCGTCGTGATTAGCTCTCCCTTGGCACTGTACAGCCCGGTAATCGGGATGTGCTGTTCGTTGGTAATGGTAGCAGCCCACACCTCTGCCCCAGGGTAATTAGGATCAATATCTGCTGCCATGCCGCGTCCAGTATCCATTCCCGTAAATACCCCCCACAACACCTCACCTGTAGCTGCATCACGCATCTCCATGCCATACTTCGAGCTTTTGTCCTCATGAACTCCGAATACTTCCAATCCCGGACGGGTCGGGTCAAGATTGCTCAGATGCATCGCATCTCCATGTCCCAGCCTTGTATTGTAGAGTGGTTTGCCATCATCGTCGATAGCCATGGCTCCAAACGTAATTTCATCCTTGCCATCCCCGTCTACATCTGCAACAGACAGGTTGTGATTCCCTTGACCTGCATATGATCCGTACCCTTCATCATTGGAGTCAAAACGCCAGACTTGACTGATCCTGCCATCCCGGAAATTGTAGGATGCAAGCACGGTACGTGTATAATATCCACGGCTGAACATCGCACTCGGATGCTCTCCGTCCAGATAGGCTACAGCCGCAAGGAAACGGTCTACCCGGTTTCCATATCCGTCACCCCAGGCAGCAACGTCACCGCGCGGCGGATCATAGTTCACCGTATCCAGTGCCGCCCCTGTCTCTCCATCAAATACCGTCAGGAATTCATCACCCAGCAGCACATACCCCGAGCTGTTGCGGTGATCTGCATTTGCATCTCCAATCACCTTACCCTGGCCGTCGATCGTGCCGTCTGCTGTTCGCATCATCAGCTCAGCCCGGCCGTCTCCGTCAAAATCATAGACCAGAAATGGTGAATAATGTGCTCCGGCGCGGATGTTAGGGCCCATGTTAATACGCCAGAGCCGGGTTCCATCCAGCTTGTAGGCATCCATGTACACAATACCCGTAATGCCTGCCTGAGAGTTATCCTTGCCGTTATTAGGGGACCACATCAATACAATTTCATACTCACCGTCTCCGTCCACATCACCTACACTGGCATCCCCGGCATAATAGGAATAGGGCTGCCCGTCTTTGGTATAAGCATCAGCTGGCTTCTGCAGCGGGACGGAAAGGTACTGCTCCTGCCAAACACCGAACTCCTTCGTTGCTGGCTTCTCCAGCCCATTTTCCACCGTCATTACACGGTATTTAGAGGTTTCTGTCCCCTCCGCATCCGTATAATTCGTGCTGCCCATTAACGGTTCTGAGTTGAGCTTCACCCCGTCACGATACAGATTAAATGCAATTGAATCGGCATCCAGGCCAAGCATACGCCAGCCGATGTAATTGCCCTGCTCCGTTTGCACTGCAACCGGGGCCCGATCCAAATACTCCATCGCCCGGTTCAGCGTTGTTGCTGCCGGAGTTTCAAGCGCACTGGACAGCTCGGATATACCGCCCGCGTTCACTGAGGCAACTTTATAGTAATAATGAATCGTACTAAGAATGGAAGAGTCCTTATACAACGTATCCTTGGTGCGACCGATCATCTCGTAAGGTCCATCCTGCCTTTTGGCACGGTAAATCTGATAAAAACGCGCTCTGGCAGCTTCACTCCATGTGAAGGTCACATCATTTTTGTTTATTTCCTGCATGCTCAGGCCGGAAGGCACTTCCGCCTTTGTGACGCTTGGATCAACGGTAGATACGCTCAGCGCATTGGACGCCAGTGATTCTGTACCTGTCTGATCCACAGCCGTCACCGTGTAGACATAGTCCATGCCCAGTTCAACCTGTTGATCTGTATACGTCGGTGTGTCCACGGCAGCCAGTAATTCCGGCTTGGCAGCTCCCGCAGATTGACGATAGACCTTATACTGTACGTCTCCTGCAGCCGCATCCCAGGATAACACCGCACGAATTGGGTCGCTATCCAGATCAAGGTTATCCAGTTTAAGCTGCGAAGGTGCCATAAACGTTGGTGTAATCTCCAGGCCGTTGAGATGTGCCGTTTGACCGCTAAACACCAGATTCATCTGACCATCCTGAACCTCAACCTGATTGATGACTTTTTCAGCTATATTTTTGGCACTTGAGGATACGGTCCCGTAATCCTTCCCCTCGATATTGATGTTGGTCCGAGCCGAGCCGATCCAGTCGCCAATGTAAGCTTTGACCGAATAACTGCCATTAGGCAGATCCACCTTGAACTCATAACTACCGCCAAAATAAATAACAAAATCGCGGCGAAGCTCATCCGTAGCATTACCCCTGTCCCGATCCGCCATGTTCGCCGAAGAGGTCAAGCCGTATCCACGCTCTGACGTGTATAACGTGTTCCGGTTCACTTCGCTGTACCCCTCTGCAACAGGGGAACCTACCGGACCAAAATCATATCGGTACGCAGCCGACTTCGTGGTGAAGCTCACTTCATCTGACGGCTCGGATTCTCCGCGACCATTCACTGCTGTTACACGCACCGTATAGGTTTCCCCTTCCGCAAGACTGGTTAAGGTCATCGTTGGCACGGTTGCCGTTCCGGCAAGCTGATACGCAGATTCCGGCTCGGTGGATAACTTACGATAGATTTTGTAGATATCCGCCGTATCATCTGCCGTCCACTTCAACACAGCACCCGCATTGCTGATACTGCCCGCCTTCAGCCCACTCGGCTTCGCCGGTAGCTCAGCTGGCACGTCTGCATCCTTCACCGCGTCTGCCAGAGGAATATCCAGCTCACGCACCGCACCTGCGACCAGTCTGGCGATCTGGATGGCACCATACTCCTGAAAATGCGTATTGTCTGTCGCCCCATTAGGGAAAGCCTGATATATGCCTGGTGCCACATGCAGGAATACGGATAATGTAGCCTCTGGTCCGATCGAGTCATAATATTCAATGCTGAGCCTGCTCAGATCAATCAGGAGCACGTTATTTTCACTCGCCACTTCCTTCGCGGCCTGAACATACTCAGGGAAGGAAACGTTGAATTTGCCCGTGCTTGCATTAAAATCCCTGCGCCCCATCGGCGTCACCAGAATCGGTGTTGCCCCCCGCTGCCGCACACCGTCGATGTAGGTTTTCAGATATATTTTGTAATCGGCTGGCGAAGCGTAACGTTCAGGCACACTGATCGTGGCATCATTATGCCCGAATTGCACGAACAGGTAGTCTCCCGGACGAATCATTCTCAGAATCTCATCCAGGCGCCCTTGGAAAATAAACGATTTGGAGCTGCGCCCGCCAATGGAATGATTTTTAATCTCTACACTTTCATCAAAAAAGGAAGGAAACATCTGGCCCCAGCCCGCTTGCGGCTCCCAGTAAGGGTTGTAGGTCTGCATCGTGGAATCACCCGCCAGATACAGGGTAGGCTTGCTTCCAGCTTCACGTTCCGTCTGCTTCGTAATCACCAATGCATTCAGATTCGCTGCCGCTCCTGAGAACACAAGATTCATCTGGCCATCTACAAGAGCAAGATCGAAGCTCATCTCCAGATACTCACCTGCAGCCTTGCTGTTCAGCTGTACCTTATTCATGCTCTCCACATCAATGGCAATCTCTGTAGCTCCGGCAGCATCTCCTGCAATCAGCGAAACCGTGTAATCTCCATTTGGCAGATCCACGTTGAATTGCCCACCCGCAGCAAACGTTGCAAAATCAGACTTGATCGGATCACTGATTTTACGATCCTGCACAGTCACTTTGGAGACATCTGCGAAGCCGTATCCTCGTTCTGAGGTATACGCTGTATCTGCATCTACACCCGTATAACCGTTCGCCACCGGTCCTGATCCAAAATCATATCGATATACAGCATCCTCTGCAGCAGATGAATCCAGCTCCGCCGCGCGCGCCTCGGTTACACCGAACACAGAACCCCACCCCAGACTGGACAAGGTAAAAACGAATATAAGCAAAATCAAGCCGAGCTGACGCATCTGTTTGACGATCATCAACACCCATCCCTTCGCTTCTTCATCATGGAATACAAATTGACTTTCCTGAGACACCCTCTCAAAGTAAGCGCTTGCAAAATAATCTGGAACTTGATATCTCTAGTATAGTTACTCCGGCAAGCAACCTGCTCCTTGTTTTTCGCTCACTCCCTCCTACCGCAATTCACACTGCGGTCGTCAGATCATCAACACCCGGACAGCGGATGTGATTTCCACTCGATACTAACCTTTATCCTCTGGGAATAACATGTAATTTTCCGTCTTTTTTCACCACAAACCCGATATCTTGCATTACTGTTCAACTGGCTGTTACAGAAGTAACCGTTTTCGCGAGTTTCAGGTAATAAAATCCCTTTCCATAACCGGGGCATTCGGGTACAATAGGGCGATATGTGTGTCCGGGTCCGGCGGATGCCAACATGCAGTGCGAGGATAACCTATGCAGGTCTATCATGCAGATTTGATATTATTGGAGGCTAATCAACACCATGCAAACCGAGTCACAAACTAAAGTCAAAATCATAAACGCCGATCCCAGCGCGATGGGATTATTTGGGCTGGCCATTGTAACCCTTGTCGCCTCGTCCCAGAAGCTCGGCCTTACCGAAGGGCTGAGCTACGCTATTCCATGGGCTATCTTTCTGGGTGCATTTGCTCAATTATTCGCATGCATTCAGGATTCCAAACGCAACAACACATTCGGTACCACCGCTTTTGGCGCGTATGCTTTCTTCTGGTTCGCCATGGGTGCTAACTGGATGATCAAAATGGGTGTGTTTGGCTCTACACTGGCTGAGCAGACCGATGGCAAGCAGCTTGGATTTGCTTTTGCCGGATATCTGATCTTCACCCTGTTCATGACGATCGGCGCTGTTGAAGCGAACAAAGTCCTGCTCATTATTTTCATTCTGATCGACTTCCTGTTCCTGGGTCTGACCTTTGACGCTTTCGGCGTAGCACCTCACATCTTCCACACCATTGCAGCATACGCTGAGATGGCGATTGGCATTGTGTCCCTGTACGGTACAGGTGCTTCTGTGCTGAATGCTCACTTCGGTTATACATTCCTGCCAATTGGCAAACCTTCTGGCATCTTCAGACCTAAGGCTTAATATACAGTTGTAGCAACAACCGCCTGCGCGCCGGTCCGCGCCCGGCGGTTTTTTCTTGTAACGGAGCCCTGAAACACTTCATTTGAATATACATCTGACCGAAACCTATACTTAGGGAGAGACGCTTTTCAATCTGGCCGTTCCCGCAGAAAGCAAAAAGGCTTCATGTTATGCAGCACAGCAGCAGCGACCATACTGCAAGGAGGAAGAACAATGAGAGAGATACCGAAACCTACGGAGATGGATCAAATGGAGAGAAAGTATGTACGTGAAACACGCTGCTTCAAAACCGCCCGGGTATTCCCGACAGATGTCAATAACCATAACACCTTGTTCGGCGGCAAGCTGATGTCCTATATTGATGATATCGCTTCGATTGCCGCATCCAAGCTATGCCGGGTCAATACGGTTACGGCTTCAACCGACTCTGTCGATTTTCTGTACCCGATTAATCCAACCGATTCGGTAACATTGGAGTCATTCGCAACATGGACGGGACGCAGCTCCATGGAGATTTTTGTGAAGGTAATTCGCGAGGATCTGATGACGGGAGAGAAAAAGATTGCGGCAACGGCTTTTCTGACCTTTGTGGCCCTGGATGAAAATAACCGCAAATTGATCGTGCCCCGGATTATCCCGGAGACCGAGGAAGAAAGAAAATTGTACGAGACTGCTCCAGATCGGGCGGCCATGCGGAAAAAACGGCGGGAAGAGAGCAAAAAATTCGCTGACTTCCTGACCGTCTCCTATCCGTGGGAATAAACCGCACACGAACTGGACCGTACCCTCATCTGGACGATGCCGGATAGCTCGAGACCGCTCTGCTGTCCGGCAGCTCTCCACCCATAGATACACACCACTGTTGATAAAGACGATATGCAGCCCCGCTGTCCAGAAGCTCCTTCGAAGCGTAAATCCCCTGCTCAATGGAAGGCACTCGCCCCGCAGCGTATAAACGGAACCCGGCATTAAGCAGCACCTGATTGACAAACGTAAGATGCCCATCACCGCGCAGCACCTGCTCTGCCATCTGAACCTGCTTTGCCGCGGTCCAGTCCATCTCCGGTACGGGCATATCCAGTTCGTAGGCAGAAGGGTCTATCAGTTCCAGCTTCATTTCTCCGTCCTCCACGGCATATACACGTGTTGGCCGATCAATATACAGATCCTCCGACCCTTCCATGCCTTGAACCACGTAAGCACGTTTATACTCAAAGCGTGTGAGCAGCTTGGCGATTCGGTCAAGAAACGTATTATGAAATACACCAAATACGAGGTAAGATGACTTATTGTAATCAATCAATTTCTCGGCTGTATTCAGCACCGTTCGAAAACCGAGCTCCTCTCGTAAAGGACGAAGCCTGCCCAGTGGCTCACACCAGTCCTCCGACGAAACATACATTACCCCTGTACGAAGGGCGGCGCTCCGGGCATCTTCCCGGTTCATTCCGCGTATGTCCATTCCTGCTTCTCTTAATAATACAGGCAGCGTAACGCCCCACTTGGGCGGTAAAGGTTCACTGCCATGCAGCGTAACCGGCAGTCCGGCCGCCGCCAGCACAAATGCTGCGGGATACGTCGCCATAAATGACTTGGTACGCCCGTCATATGGCCCTGCGCAGTCCAGACCATCCTGAAATACAGGCATTCGATCGGCGTTATTACGACAAGCATGCACAAAGGCTTCCAGCTCTTCAACATTCTCCATCTTCATCCGCTCAGCCATCAGAAAAGCCGCCGTCTGGGCAGGAGAGACTTCCTGATTCAAAATTTTCTCGGCTACAGCAAGCGCTTCTGCATAATTCAGATCACGCGAGCCGCGCTTACCGCGCCCAACCTCTCGAAGGATATGAGGCATATCCATAGAGCATTCCCCTCTCTGATTAAGACTGGAGCAGTTGATGAGCCTTTACAATGGCAGTGGCTACATCAACCATCCGTTTGCGCTCATCCATTGCCTTTTTCCGCAGCAGATCGTAGGCTTCCGACTCGGATATTTGCTTCAGATCACACAAAATCGCCTTGGCCATATCGATCCACTTCCGATCCTCAAGCCGGGACTGCAGCTGCTTTCGCTCCTGCTCCCACTGCTTGCGCTCCATGTAACGCCTCGCCGCAAAATGCAGTGTCCAATGTATCTCCGGTCCAGTCATGGACGGTGTAAGTATCCCGTCAAACGAGGTCTCCACTTCACAAACCTCTAGCGAAGAAGAGGCCGTATCGGGAGCGCACCACCAGAGCAGCGGAGCATCTGATTTCCCCTTTCCCAGGCAGTTCACCCAGTAGGTCACATCTGCAAGAGACAGATGCAGTATAAAGGCTTCCGCTTCACGGGCCAGCTTTGCCACCTCTGCTTCACGATCTGTGACCTGTACATGATAACCATTCGCTCCCAGCACCTTCTCCGGCGTCAAAGGGATCGCACCCGGCGAATCGGCTGCAATGGGTTGTACACGGATGACCAATATGGATCGCATGATAGATCAATCCCTCCTTGTATTTATCCACCGTCGGCACATTTTCTTTTAACACATTAACACGAAAAAGTAATTTGCTAAATGAGACTAAAGACATGTTATGTTACCTAACAAAAATATATAAGTTTCTCTGGTCCGCTCTCGAATCATGCCATGTGATATACATACCATTTCGGCTCTGCTTTTTTATAGTTCGTCGTTTATCATTACAGTTATAGAGTGTGGTGAAAAGCGAATGATTGCTGTGCACACAGCCGTTTATGATTGAGACAGCGGACCCGATATTCCGATTCGGACTTCCAATAAACTCATGTAAACATAATTAACTTCAAATTTCAAATACTTTTTTATGTTAACTATATTGACATGTATTAAGCCGTATTTTATAGTTAACCCATAACAACTCCATAAATTTCGATCACAGTTACAATGGCGTAGCTGGTGGAAACGGCAATGAAGCCTGTTTTGCAATCTCGGATAGTAGGGATGCGTATGTTTATACGCAGTCATCCGAGGCATGACAGGCTTTTTCGATTTTCCAAGAACGTGTTCGGGCAGGTAAATATGCAGTATGTAGAAATGGAACCAAGGGGGCTAACCACAATGAGTACAACGAAAAAACTGGTGCTGGTCGGCAATGGCATGGCAGGAATCCGTACCATTGAGCATATTCTGAAGCTTGCTCCGCATGCGTATGAGATTACTGTGTTTGGTGCAGAGCCGCATCCGAACTACAATCGGATCATGCTGTCCTCCGTACTGGCTGGCGGAACGTCCATTGAAGATATCGCCATCAACGATTGGAGCTGGTACGCAGATAACGGCATTCAGGTCTATCCAGGGGACCCGGTGGTGCAGATTGATTCGGAGCGCAAAGAGGTTGTATCCCGGAATGGCGTGCGCGCAACCTATGATGAGTTAATTCTGGCGACAGGTTCACAGGCATTCATTCTACCGCTCCCCGGTGCCCGGAAAGAAGGCGTGATCGGTTTCCGTGATATTCAGGACTGTGAAACGATGATGGCTGCATCACAGAATTATCGAAAGGCTGCTGTCATTGGTGGGGGTCTGCTCGGCCTTGAGGCCGCTCGCGGACTGCTGAACTTGGGTATGGACGTTACCGTCATTCATATCAACGGACATCTGATGGACCGCAATCTCGATTTGCCGGCAGGCTTGATGCTCCAGCGAGAGCTTGAAGCGCAGGGTATGAAGTTTCTTTTGAACAAACATACGGAAGAGATCACGGGCAAGGGCCGGGTCAAAGCACTTCGTTTCACAGATCAAACGATGCTTGAAGCTGATCTGGTCGTGATGGCTGTTGGTATCCGTCCTCAGATTGAACTGGCTCGGAACAGCGGTCTCGAGGTGAATCGCGGTGTCATTGTAGATGATTACATGCGGACCAGTGTGCCAGGCATTTCGGCTGTCGGCGAGTGTGCAGAGCATCGCGGAATTGCATATGGACTCGTAGCTCCGCTGTATGAACAAGGTATGGTGCTCGCCAAACGTCTCGCGGGTGCGCCAACAGAAGGATACGAGGGCTCCGTTACCTCGACCAAGCTGAAGGTATCGGGGGTCGATGTATTCTCCGCAGGACAATTCAAGGATTCTCCCGATACACGCAGCATCCGCATTCAGGATGATGTAGATGGAGTATACAAAAAGTTGGTGATGAAGGACGGCCAATTAATTGGCGCTGTATTGTTTGGGGATACAAGCGACGGAGCCTCCCTGTTCTCTCTCATCAAAAGTGGCGAAAATGTTAGCGGCCGCGAGAAGGAAATTCTGCTCGGTGTGCCTTCTGGCACCTCAGATGCTGGTCCGTCTGCAGCTGAACGTATGGCCGCCATGCCGGAGGACGAAATCATCTGCGGCTGTAACGGTGTGACCAAAGCAGCAATCGGTGATGCCGTGCTGAATAAGGGCTGCAATACGGTTGGAGCCATCAAGTCCTGCACCAAGGCGTCGGCCTCCTGCGGGGGCTGCAAACCAATTGTCGAATCGCTGCTGACCCATTATGCAGGCGATAATGTCGGGGAACAGACCAAAGAAGGCATCTGCGGCTGCACCTCGTACGACCGGGATGAGATTGTCGCACAGATCAAGGAGATGGGATTGAAGACCGTCAAGGAAGTGATGAATGTGCTTGGCTGGGAGGAGCCTGAAGGCTGCTCCAAGTGCCGCCCTTCCCTCAACTACTATCTCGGTATGATCTGGCCGACCGAATACGAGGATGAGCGTGCATCCAAATTCACCAATGAGCGTTATCACGCCAACATTCAGAAGGATGGCACATATTCCGTCATTCCGCGTATTTATGGCGGCGTAACTTCTCCGGCAGAACTCATCAAGATCGCAACCGTCGCAGAGAAGTATGACGTGCCGATGGTTAAGTTCACAGGCGGACAGCGACTCGATCTGCTTGGCGTACAGAAGGAGAATCTGCCGAAGATATGGGAAGAGCTTGATATGCCGTCCGGGTTCGGATATGGCAAGGCACTGCGAACCGTCAAGACCTGTGTAGGGAATACGTTCTGCCGCTTCGGTACACAGGATTCCATCGAAATGGGCATACGTCTGGAGAAAAAGCTCGATAAAATGGTTGCTCCCGCCAAAGTAAAACTGGCTGTCTCTGGATGCCCGCGGAACTGTGCCGAGGCAACGATCAAGGATCTGGGTGTTGTCGCCATTGACGGAGCATGGGAGCTTCACGTCGGGGGCAACGGTGGTGTGAAGGTTCGCGCAGCCGAGCTGCTGTGTACGGTGAAAACGGATGCCGATGTGGAAGAGTGGACCTATGCATACCTGCAATATTATAGAGAGAATGCAAGATGGAATGAGAGAACGGCGGCCTGGATTGAACGGGTAGGACTGGATCATGTGAAGCAGGCACTCGCTGACCGCGAGGTACGCCTTGCCCTCGTGGAACGGCTGGAAGTGACACTGGGCCACACGGTTGATCCTTGGAAGGAAATTATTGAAGACGAGAAGTTACGCAAAAACTTCACTCCGCTGTCCGGCGCAGAACCGGTGGCCCACTAGAAGAGGAGGAGGAACAGCGATGAAGAAATTCCGAATTGGACATCTGGCCGATATTGATGAAAAGGGAGCAAGAACCTTCCTCGTACAGGATACGGAAATTGCGGTTTTCAAACTGAGTGATGGCAGCCTGCACGCTGTCGAGAATCGCTGCCCTCACAAGGGCGGCAAGCTGTCGGAAGGCATGGTATGCGGCACGGCGGTTCACTGCCCGCTGCATGACTGGAAAATTGATCTGCGCAGCGGCAAAGTACATGAACCGGACGATGGATGTCTGAATACGTATCCGACAGAAGTGGATGGAAACAGCGGTGACATCTACGTATTGATCGCTGGATAACGAACTGGGTAAAGGTCTGAGATAGGTTTATTTACGAAAAGAGAAGAAAGAGGGTGTGCGCTATGAGGCCTGCTGCAGGTGAGAGCAAGGTGACGAACCGGGGTGTGGTCAGCATTATTGGCGCTGGACCTGGAGATCCCGAACTGATTACAGTAAAAGCACTGAAACGCATTCAGGCAGCTGATGTCATATTATATGATCGGCTTGTCGGTGATGCCCTGCTTGCTGAAGCTCGGGAGAATTGCCCTTTGCATCTACTGCGGCAAAGCCCCAGGTCTTCATTCCATGAGTCAGGAGATGATCGGACGTATACTCGCCTCCCATGCTGCTGAAGGAAAACAAGTGGTTCGTCTCAAGGGCGGTGATCCATTCATTTTTGGCCGCGGTGGAGAAGAAGCGCTCGTCCTGGCTTCCTCCGGTATCCCATACGAAATCATCCCGGGCATCACCTCGGCAGTGGGGGCTTCCGCCTCCTCACTGATTCCGTTGACACATCGCGGAGCAGCATCTTCCTTCGCTTGTGTAACAGGCACTGGCCGTGATGGATGTGTGTCCTCTGTCCGCTGGGACCTGCTTGCCCATAGCGTAGATACGCTGGTGATCTATATGGGGATCAGCCAGGTGCCGCAGATTCAGCGCGAGCTTCTCCTGCACGGTAAATCGGGGCATACCCCCGCAGCACTTATTGAGCGTGGAACCACAGCCGAGGAACGAATTGTCACCGGAACTTTGGCAGAACTGCACACTCTCGCCGTTACGCACCACATTACAAACCCGGCACTGATTATGATTGGCGAGTGCGTACTCGTCCGCGAACAGCTGCTTCAGATGCAACGGACAGCGAACGCTTCAATGACAGGTTAATCGACGGAATGTTCGGGGAAATTACCACATACATCTTCTACATTACCTCTCCGCTTCTACCTGCCTGTTCCTGAACAGGAATTAATCTGACAGCATACGCTCGTGCACTGTCCGGCCCTTCTGCCCTGGCTCGATCAGCAGACGGGTCGGTTTAATGTTGATGAGAGCAGTCAACTGTTCCCCCATATAGTGTGCAGAATATTTAAATCCAACCTCCGCCCAATGCATAATAACTCCCACCGTTGCCGACACCAGATAACTTAACATAATGTCGTAATTGATCACTTGCTCACTATCTTCAGTTACCAGAATGAATTGTTGGGTCAGGTAATTTCGGAACACATTGTTGATCCTGAGCGCCATATCTCCATGCATCGTCATTAAAGCCCGGAATTGATCCTGATGTGCTTCGATATATTCAAATACCGGCATCGTTGAAGGAAGTACCCCGGTCATGTCTACTTCTGTGAGATTGGAGTAAGGTTCCGCATACGCTTGTCCCAACCCTTGCAGGAAATCATCCAGAAGGAATTGCAGCAGCTCGGGCTTGCCGGGAAAATGCAAATAAAAGGTGCCCCGATTATAATCCGCCCGTTCCGTGATATCCCGGATCGTCAGGGCATCGGCTCCCTTTTCCAATATTAATGAAACTGCCGCAGCGATAATCGCATCCTGCGTTCTTCGTGCTCTACGATCCTGAGGATGTTCAATAATCAACATTTTCGCCCCCTTTGTCTATTATTGTATCCTAAATGAACAACGCTTACATCTATGTTCAATAGCTGACATTTACGCTGTCAATGATTATTGTCACATGTTTATGTATATCTTAACATTAAGACAGGAACTAACAACGACAGGTTTTCTTCTTATGGAGATTACCTGCCCACTATATATTATAAGGAGACGATTCAATCATGAGTACATCCTATACACAAACCGCTGTAATTACAGGAGCTGCCGGAGGTATCGGTAAAGAGCTGGCACGCCGCCTGGCTGAACGCAAAATCAATCTGGTGCTGGTGGACTTGAACGAAGAAGCCATCGAGAAAACCATCGCGGAGCTGAACCTCGATAAAGAGCATGTCATTGCGGTAAAAGCTAATGTGTCCGACGAAGCAGACGTCAAAAACTATGTGCAAAAAGCGCTGGATGCCTTTGGACGCATTGATTATTTTGCCAACAATGCCGGCATTGAAGGACCAACGGGCCTAATCGAAGACCTCAGTGTTGAAGCACTCGACACCGTATACAATGTAAACATTCGCGGGGTATTCCTCGGTCTGCAGAACGTTATTCCTGTCATGAAAAAACAAAAATCCGGTGCGATTCTGAATACCTCTTCCCTGGCAGGTCTGATGGGCGCTCCGGCTGTATCTCCATATATTATGTCCAAACATGCCGTTGTTGGCCTCACTCGTACGGCAGCCAATGAGCTGGCGCCTTTCAATATTCGCGTGAACGCGGTACTGCCAGGCACCATCAATACTCGTATGATGCGCCAGATCGAAGCGAACTCCGGCAACGTTGAAGATTACCAATCGGCTACGGTAGCTGCGATCCCAATGGGCCGTTACGGCGAACCGGAGGAAGTGGCCGCTGTAATGAACTTCCTGCTGTCCGAGGACGCATCGTATGTTACCGCCTCTCTCTACACTGTTGATGGCGGTATGATGGGGCAATAATGAGGTAGCTTAGGTAATAGCGTAATGGACACGGATGTAGGCGCAGTGCAGGTGGGCTACACATGGAGACTATGCATTTGGTTATATTAGCCCGATTGTAGTCGCAGCATCACATCCTTACGTGTGCGTGTGCGTGTGCGTGTGCGTGTGCGTGTGCGTGTGCGTGTGCGTGTGCGTGTGCGTGTGCGTGTGCGTGTGCGTGTGCGTGTGCGTGTGCGTGTGCG
>NZ_BMFU01000022.1 GCF_014639235.1 Paenibacillus silvae
GAGGGGTTCCACACGTACCCATCCCGAACACGACCGTTAAGCCCTCTAGCGCCGATGGTACTTGGACCGCAGGGTCCTGGGAGAGTAGGACGCCGCCAAGCAAAGAACCACTGCCGATGATGTTCGGTGGTGGTTTTTATTTTTTTATTTATTTATGCCATATTGATGCATCAGTATCCTTATTAAATGAAACATAAAACGGTCCATTTCAGGAAATCTTAACTTAAATAACCATCAAAGTAGGCGCGCCAGTCAGGATGAATGAGCGCTTATTTTGTTATATTATCAAAGCATGTCCACACAAGAAACACAGTTGTATACATGGGGAACTACACCTGATATATCCAAGCAGTTTCCCTTGACATTCTAAATATCGCTTTGCTAAGATGGACAATAATATATTTTCAGAAAACGTATTTTCGGCATAAAATACAGCCTGGAATCTTCGGGTTTTGGTCCGTAAAGCTGAGCAAACATAAGGAGGAACACTCGCGTGTGGGAAGATAAATTTGGTAAGGAAGGCTTCACCTTTGATGATGTATTGCTAGTGCCGCGGAAATCCGAGACACTGCCAAAAGAAGTAGACGTATCCGTTCGTTTGAGCGATAACGTCAAATTGAACATTCCATTGATTAGCGCAGGGATGGATACTGTTACAGAAGCGACATTGGCAATTGCAATTGCACGCGAGGGCGGTATTGGTATTATTCATAAAAATATGTCTGTTGAACAGCAAGCGGAAGAGGTAGATCGGGTTAAACGCTCAGAAAGCGGAGTTATTACTAATCCATTTTCATTGACTGCGGAGCATCTGGTATCCGACGCTGAAGCAGTTATGGCAAAATACCGGATTTCTGGTGTGCCTATTGTTGAAGGCGACCAGAAGCTTGTAGGTATCCTGACGAACCGTGACTTGCGTTTTATTCACGATTTCAATATCAAGATCAGTGAAGTTATGACGCATGAAAATCTGGTAACAGCGCCAGTTGGTACGACTTTGCAAGAGGCTGAAGTTATTTTGCAGAAGCATAAAATCGAGAAACTTCCATTGGTGGATGAGTCCAACACATTGAAAGGTCTTATCACCATTAAAGATATTGAAAAAGCAATTCAGTTCCCGCAAGCTGCTAAGGATGCGCAAGGTCGTCTTCTGGTCGGTGCTGCAATTGGTATTTCCAAAGACACCTTTGAACGTGCAGAGGCTCTTGTTAATGCGGGTGTAGATCTGATTACAGTTGACTCGGCACACGGACATCATGTTAACATCATCGACGCAGTTCGTCAGTTGCGTGAACGTTTCCCTGATCTGACCATCATTGCAGGTAACGTTGCTACAGGAGAAGCAACACGTGATCTGATTGAAGCGGGTGCATCTGTCGTGAAAGTCGGTATTGGACCAGGCTCCATCTGTACAACTCGTGTTATTGCAGGTATCGGGGTTCCGCAAGTGACGGCAGTATATGACTGTGCTACCGTAGCACGTGAGTACGGTGTACCTATTATCGCTGACGGCGGTATTAAATACTCTGGTGAGATCACCAAGGCTCTTGCAGCGGGAGCTCATGCAGTCATGCTGGGAAGCCTGTTCGCAGGAACAGCAGAAAGTCCGGGAGAAACGGAAATCTTCCAGGGACGCAGTTACAAAGTATATCGTGGTATGGGTTCGATGGCTGCAATGAAACAGGGCAGTAAAGACCGTTACTTCCAGGACGACGACAAAAAACTGGTTCCTGAAGGTATTGAAGGTCGGGTAGCTTACAAAGGACCTTTGTCCGACACAATTCATCAATTGATCGGCGGTTTGCGTTCGGGTATGGGATATTGTGGAACAAGCAACCTGGATCAATTGCGCAACGATACAAGCTTTATCCGTATTACAGGCGCTGGCCTTCGTGAGAGCCATCCGCATGATGTACAGATTACCAAAGAAGCACCTAACTACTCGTTGTAATGCGAAGAGAGTTAATCATTTCCAAGACAAGCCCGGCGAAAATCGCCGGGCTTGTCTTTTTTTGCGGATACCCCTGTGATAGAATAGAAAAAGCGGTGACCGTCCAAGAATGGATATGGGCGTTGCGGCGATTTTTTGATGTGATTCATTGCTGTACTATTTATATCTAAGTGGAGTCCGGTTTGACATATCCACGACAAGAAGAGCCGATATCTGATTAAGGTACATAAGCAATCGGCAAGATGCGAACGAAGTGATAATAGATCTGGACGTTAGAGCAAAGAACTTGCTCATTTCGATACAGCGCATATAACACAGATACACATCCAATTACACATGGACAGGGATTAAGAAAATGGGCAGCTTCAGCTGCACTGAGGCATCTCATTCAGAAGCTTCGGATCGAAGGGAGTATTCATCAATTGAAAGCCAAACACATGAATAAGAAGAAGCGTCAAATCCTCAAAAAGAGCGTAGCCTCCGTTATGCTGCTTAACATGCTGTGTATGTCTGCGGTAATGCCTGTGATGGCGGCAGCCAACAACTCTGGTCAGGTTTTGACGGCAGCGGCAACGACTACCAAAACATCAGCAAAGGCTGTAAGCATTCCGTCAGTTGATTCGCTTGGACTTGATGTGAGGTCAGCAGTTCTAATGGAAGCTTCCACAGGCGAGATCCTTTTGTCGGTTAATGCAGATAAAGCAATGCCGCCAGCAAGTATGACCAAAATGATGACTGAATATATCGTTGCTGAACAGGTCAAGCAAGGCAAATTTGGCTGGGACACTGTCGTTGAAGTGGGTAAGAATGCAGCGAAAAGTATCGGGTCCCGTATTTTCCTGGCTGAAGGTGACAAGCACACAGTGAAGGATCTGTATATCGCGATGGCGGTTGGTTCAGCGAATGATGCTACCGTTGCGCTCGCTGAGTTTGTTGCAGGTTCGGAGCAAGAGTTTGTGAAATTGATGAATGAAGAAGCCCAGCGTATGGGGATGAAGGATACTCATTTCATTAACTCCACCGGTCTGGACCGAAAAGATATGCCAGCCGAGTTCCGCCCTGCAGAAGACAAGGAAACAGTGATGTCTGCGATGGATGCAGCGATTCTATGCAGATATATTGTAAGAGATCACCCGGACTACAAGGATTTCACAACAATTCAATCCTACAAATTCCGTCCTAACGATAAAGCGCCGATTATCAACTATAACTGGATGCTGGAAGCGAATAAAAGTATAACCAACTTCAAAAGCTACGCCTACGAAGGTCTGGATGGCATGAAAACAGGCCATACAAGCAACGCAGGTAATAACTTCACAGGTACGGCTGAACGTAACGGCATGCGTCTGATCAGCGTAGTTATGGGCACTGATTCGGAATCCGCTCGTTTTAGAGAGACTAAAAAGGTGCTGGACTATGGATTCGACAATTTCGAGGTTAAACAAGCCGTTGCAGGTAAAACAAAAGTAACAGGCTGGGAATCGGTACCTTTGAAAAAAGGGAAAGAGACCTCCGTCCCGGTTGTTACAGATAATGCGGTAAGTTTTGTCGTGCCTAAAGGAACTCAGAACCTGGATGTTACATTCAAAGCAAGTGTAACTGAAGCGGACAAACTGGTGGCACCGATCAAAGCGGGCACCAAGGTTGGTACGGTAACGTACACTTACAAAGCAGAGGGAATGGAACCACAGGAGAAAACGGTGAACCTGATTACTGCTGAAGAGGCGGAAAAGGGTGGCTGGTTCCGTCTGTTCTTCCGTGCCATTAAAGATTTCTTCGTTGATCTGTTTGACGGAATCAAAAACCTGTTCTAACCGAAAAATACAAACTAATACTGAATGAGTGGATTGTATATTTACGTTTTTTAGGGTAAAATATCAAGTTAGAATTCGACGTATTAAAGTAAAAAAGTCTAAGGTTCTTTCATAAGGAAACAAGCAGTTCAATGCTTATTGAAAATGGGAGACAACACATACACTACGGGGGGCTTGGAATATGGAAACGGGAACATCACGCGTTAAAAGAGGTATGGCTGAAATGCAAAAAGGCGGCGTTATCATGGACGTCATGAACGCTGAGCAAGCTAAAATTGCGGAAGCTGCAGGTGCAACAGCAGTAATGGCACTTGAGCGTGTTCCTTCCGATATTCGTGCAGCAGGTGGAGTGGCTCGTATGGCCGATCCAACGATTGTGGAAGAAGTAATGAAGGTTGTAACGATTCCTGTTATGGCCAAAGCTCGTATCGGTCACTATGTAGAAGCTAAAGTGCTTGAGTCGCTGGGTGTGGATTACCTCGATGAGAGTGAGGTACTGACTCCTGCGGATGAAGTATTCCATATTGATAAACATGAGTTCACTGTACCGTTTGTATGTGGCGCAAAAGACTTGGGTGAAGCCCTGCGTCGTATTGGTGAAGGTGCGTCCATGATTCGTACCAAAGGTGAACCGGGAACAGGTAATATTGTTGAAGCGGTACGCCACATGCGTTTCATTAATGGCCAGATTCGTAAAGTGACGAATATGTCTAAGGACGAGCTGTATGCGGAAGCGAAAAACCTGGGCGTAGCTTACGAGCTTTTGCTGGATGTGCATGAGAACGGAAAATTGCCAGTGGTTAACTTCGCAGCGGGTGGCGTAGCCACTCCGGCAGATGCTGCACTCATGATGCACCTTGGAGCGGATGGGGTGTTCGTAGGTTCCGGTATTTTCAAATCCGACAGTCCTGAGAAGTTCGCACGTGCGATCGTTGAAGCAACAACACATTATACAGACTATAAATTGATTGCCGAGGTTTCCAAAAATCTCGGAGCGCCAATGAAAGGCATCGAAATTTCCAAACTTGCACCTTCCGAGCGTATGCAGGATCGCGGCTGGTAAGAGAAGGGGAAATATACATGAAGATTGGCGTTCTGGCACTTCAGGGTGCTGTTACAGAGCATATACGCAGTATTGAACGTGCTGGCGCAGAAGGTATAGCGATCAAGCAGGTTCAGCAGTTAGAAGAACTGGATGGCTTGATTCTGCCTGGTGGCGAAAGCACAACAATCGGCAAGCTGATGCGTAAGTACGGATTTATGGAAGCGATTCGTGCTTTTGCCGCAGAAGGCAAGCCGGTATTCGGAACCTGTGCGGGCTTGATCGTTATGGCTAAGCATATTCAGGGGCAGGATGAGGCTCATCTGGAGCTCATGGATATGACCGTGTCTCGCAATGCGTTTGGGAGACAGAGAGAGAGCTTTGAGACCGATCTGCCCGTCAAAGGCATTGATGAGACGGTACGTGCTGTATTTATACGCGCACCGTTGATTGAGAGTGTTGGCGATGGAGTAGAGGTTCTGTCAACCTATAACGATGAGATTGTGACAGCGCGCCAGGGTCATTTGCTTGCGTGCTCATATCATCCAGAGTTAACAGACGACTATCGTTTGCATGCTTATTTTGTAGACATGGCTAGAGCTTACAAACAATCTGCAGAAGCAAAATAAAGTATGATGGTACAACCTATGATCTCCCGGTCCTAGGATCACTCCTCAGCCGTTTGCTCAAGGCCGCTGCGGTAGCTGAATCTGGACGGATGCCTCATGTTGCTTGTAACTGCTGCATAGCGGGAATCGCAGCGGAAGGCGACACCGGGGACATAGGTTGTTTTTTCGGTTATTGATATGGATTAGGTTATAATAGATATATTGTTTATTTAATAAGAGTTCTACCTATAGGTTTGACATGAGGCCTGACATGCGGGCTTATCTAGGAGGGGTACGTAGTGCTTGATGTAAAAATATTGCGGAATGAATATGCACGAGTTGAAGAAGCATTGAATAACCGCGGTAAATCAGTTGATCTGATTGCAGGATTTACCGAATTGGACGCTAAGCGCCGGGAATTGCTGCAGGAGAGTGAGAACCTGAAGAGCCGTCGTAATACAGTGTCAGCAGAAGTAGCCAGATTGAAGAAAAACCGTGAGAATGCGGATGACCTAATTGTTGAAATGCGCGAAGTTTCCGATCGCATCAAAGCGATGGACGAAGAAGTCCGTGAGCTTGAAGTGAAGATCAACGATTTGACAATGGCGATCCCCAACATTCCTAATGAGAGTGTACCTGTGGGTGCATCTGAAGAGGACAATGTCGAAATTCGTCGCTGGGAAGAGCCAAAGTCGTTTGCCTTCACGCCTAAGGCGCACTGGGAGATTGCACAGGAGCTGGATATCCTTGATTTTGAAGCAGCCGCTAAAGTCACGGGTTCTCGCTTTACCTTTTACAAAGGATATGGGGCGCGTCTGGAGCGTGCACTGATTAACTTTATGATGGATTTGCACAGTGACCAGCATGGGTATGAAGAGATTTTGCCTCCATATATCGTCAATCGGGACAGTCTGTTTGGCACAGGGCAGCTGCCGAAGTTCGAAGAGGATCTGTTCAAGCTGAGAGATACGGAGTATTATCTGATTCCTACAGCAGAAGTGCCGGTAACGAACTACCATCGCGAAGAGATTTTGAATGCGGATGATCTGCCTAAGCATTTTGTGGCGTACAGCTCATGCTTCCGCTCGGAGGCCGGTTCGGCTGGACGTGATACTCGGGGCTTAATTCGTCAGCATCAGTTCAACAAGGTAGAGCTGCTTAAACTGTCCACACCGGAGACATCGTATGATGAGCTGGAGAAAATGACACAGAATGCAGAACGTGTATTGCAGCTGCTGGGATTGCCATACCGTGTATTGACGCTTTGTACAGCAGATATGGGCTTCACTTCAGCTAAAACGTATGATATCGAGGTATGGTTGCCAGAGAGCAACACGTACCGTGAAATTTCTTCCTGCTCCAACTGTGAAGATTTTCAGGCACGTCGTGCCAATATTCGTTTCCGCAGAGAGCCTAAGGCGAAGCCTGAATTTGTGCATACACTGAACGGTTCAGGATTGGCGGTAGGGCGTACGGTAGCAGCCATTCTGGAGAACTATCAGCAAGAAGACGGTACGGTGATTATTCCAGAAGCATTGCGTCCATATATGGGTGGACTTGAAGTCATCGCTCGCCGTAAATAGTCGAAGCTTGAAATAGCATAATCAACAAGTCATCTTAACTCCATTCGCCATTTGAGGGTGGCGGGTGGAACGGATGATTTGTTACAGTGCTGATGGCTGTTAAAATCAGGTGCTAACATAAAATTTAAATAAAAACTTGCATTACATCATTAATCTATGGTATGATACTTTTCGTGGCAAGTTTATAAAATGAATATATGGAGAGGTACCGAAGCGGTCATAACGGGGCGGTCTTGAAAACCGTTAGGGTGCAAGCCCACGTGGGTTCGAATCCCACCCTCTCCGCCATACTACACTTATAACAAGGATTCGAGCGATTATGCTCGGGTCCTTTTTTGATTTTTCCAAACTATGGTGTAAATATGAAAGCAGTTCAGTACCACTTCGTTCAGAAGTTCGCAGCATGCATAAAAACTGCGTTATTGCCGCACGTTATAGAAGTGGAGGTGGTTAAGATGAACCGCGAGCTGAACATAGATCAGAACGAACTTGTAGGTGCATGGCAGGACCGTTTGCCACAAGTCCTGAATGCAGGAGATCAGGCGCAGGTGATGGCCGATGAGGCCGATGAACAAGCGATTCGGATACACATTGCAACAGCGGGGCACGAGATGTACTCTTTTGATTTTAAATGTCAATATGTTGATTCTCGTGAGGTTAGCGTTGAGCTGGTTGATGTGGAACGGGATGGGCGGACAACAGATGAACGCACAGAGCCCATTCAAGAGCTCGCTCATGATTACACCAGACATATTCATGAATGTGCTCAGTCCCTGCAATCCATAACAAATTCCTAATGGAACCTGAAGGAGTTGGAAGTACATTGACCAAAGCGAAGGCAGGCGTAGATAAAAATTTGCAAAATGTCGTTGGAGATCTTGAACAGACTGGTGTGAACAGTCATCATGCCCAGCAAATACAGCAAGATACCAATGATCGTCGCCATCAGGATGCGTTAAATCACGATAAGACGGAGGACCGGGACCCATCCCATTCCTAAATACTATGATGAGGAGGCTTCTATATGAGTAAACCGAAAGCAGTCCCTGTACCGGAAGCTCAGGATAACCAGCAGCATCGTCATTCATCCAAACGCTCCTCGATGCAAGAACCCTTGTCCGGCTCCAAAAAGGTGAAAAATCAGAACCATGTGGATCACCTGAATCCACAAGGGTAATTCCATTCATTGCTGCTGAACAATGTGGCGTCACATAACAGAATGGATTAAATTTGAAAGTCCCTTGTTACCAAACAGGGGGCTTTTGCGTATTCATACATAAGTGAAAGACTAGCAGTCAGATCTTCCCGTACCTGACATAGGTCTTTGTAGCCATTTTCAAGATGAAAAATCACAATTTTCCCAAATTAGGTTTCAGTATCTGCCGGGATGGTATATCATTGATATTGAATTATTTTTTTGGGGTTATCACGAGAGGAGAGAAACAAATGACTAAACGCATGGGGGCGCTTCTTCTTACATTGTTGTTAACTGTATCTTTGGCTTTAACAGCATGTAGCAGCAAGCAGGAACCAAAGGAAGCATTGAAGACAGCAGCAGCGAATGCTTCCAAATTAACGTCGTATGAGATGAGTTCCAACTTTACAATTAATGAATTGAGCTATAAACCTGGTGATGCATCTCAGACAGATCCAAGCATGACTCAATTTATGAGTATGTTGAAGGATGCACAGTTGAACGTAACGGGTGTATATCAAAGCGAGCCAATGCAGACAGAGATGACCGTTGGCATCGAGCTTAAAGGCGATATGGGTATGACGTTTAACATTCCTATGGTTCTGACCAAAGAGAAATTGTACGTCAAAGTACCGAACATTCCGTTTTTCCCGATTCCGGAAAATGTCGTTAACAAATTCATTGAATTTGATCTGAAAAAACTTGCTGAGCAAGAGGGTACGGAATGGAACCCGGATGCACTGGATGCAGCCAAAACTCAGAAGCTGAGCAATGAGCTAATGGATGCAGTATTGGGTGAGTATGATCAAGCTAAATTTTTCAAAAACCTGGATACCAAAGATGCAAAACTGCCTGAGGGTGTAGATGCCAAACAGGTTGTACAATTCTCGGTGAACAATGACAATGTGAAGGAAGCTATTACTGTACTGGTAACTAAAGCGATGCCTAAGGTAATGGACATTGTATCCAAAGAAGAATATCGGGATATGCTGCAGCTGAGCCAAGAGGACATCGACAAAGCGAAAGAAGATCTGAAGATGAACGCAGCGGATCAAGCTGAAATGACCAAAGATCTGGATAAGCTGAATAACGTTCTGACGATCAATACATTTAACATTGATTTTGCTTTGGATAAAAATGATTTCCCGGTATATCAAAAAATGGTCGCTGACATGCTGATCAAACCGGAAGATACCAAAGACGAAATGAAGCTGGCTTTTACAGGCTCCAACACATACACGAAGATCAACCAAAAGCCGGAATTTAAAATCAATATCCCAACGGGTGACGATGTAATTACAATGGAAGAGTTCGAGGAGCTGCTGAATTCCTCCTACGGATATTAATATCTGAATTCTTGGCGAAACCGCCCGGATACTCAAGCGGAGAGATTCATTTCTCCCGCCTGGTATCCAGGCGGTTTTTTCGTATTTTAAAAACCGCACGCTCCCTCTAACGAGGAATGGTGCGGTTTTAATATGTAGAATCCTGACTTGGACAACTGCTTCAGCCATTACGGCTGCTGCACGTCTTCCAAATCCTCTGCGAGCACAGCATAGACCTGGTGATCCTGATACATGCCATTAATTTTTAAATATTTACGAGCGATACCCTCAGGCTGAAATCCGTTCTTCTCCAGAACACGCTGAGAGCCCTTATTAGTAGGCAATACTGCGGCCTGTATCCGGTTCAGCTTCAAGGCACGAAAGCCGTACGCCACCGCCAGCTTAACTGCAGCTGTCATGCGTCCACCGCCCTGATAATCCGGATGGATAAAATATCCCATGTCTGCGTAGTGGGCAACACCAAGTACCACATTGTTTAGACTGACTTGCCCTATAAGCATATCATCCTTGATTGTAAAAATGCCAAACTGATAACCTGTACCCTCGTCAGCAGCTTTCATCCGATCCTCAATCCGCCGAATCTGTGAATCCAGCGTATAAAAGTCATCATCCCGAACCGGTTCAACCGGCTGATAAGGGATACGTGTATGCTGAACCAATTCGAGATAGGCTTGTGCATCCTGAACAGCAAGCAGCCGAAGGCTTATGCCGTGAGCAGTATCATAGAGTGTGATTGCCATTGCAATAAACATCCTTTCTTGTGCATAATGTTTTCTTATGTTACAAGGTTATCCCTTTTTTCGCAACTTTCTAAAAAATTGGGTGAGCATCGTTGAGCATTCCGGCTGAAGCACGCCCGGGATGACTTCGGTACGGTGGTTAAACCGCGGTTCCTGAAGCAGATTCATTAACGTTCCCGCACAACCCGCCTTGGGGTCAGCTGTACCGAAGATAACACGGGGGACTCTGGACTGAACAATCGCTCCAGCACACATAGGGCAAGGTTCAAGTGTAACATAGAGAGAGCATTCTAATAACCGCCAGGCACCTATGGCTTCGCTGGCTTGGCGGATGGCAACCATCTCGGCATGGGCGGTTGAATCCAGTGTTGTTTCCCGCAGATTATAGCCGCGGCCGATAATTTCATTGTTGCGCACGATGACAGCACCGATGGGCACCTCACCAAGCGCTTCTGCTTTCTGCGCTTCTGCGATAGCCTGCCTCATCCAATGCTCGTGCTGTTTTTGTTCTGTAAGCTCCAACTGGCAAAATGGGTCATTCATGGATAAAAAACTCCTTCCAATAACGTTTATACAACGAACAAATATTCGGGTTGTTAACATACTGTGTATAGAATTGTGGATAACTAAGCAGTTGCACACATAGTTATAAACATACTATCCACAAGCCTGTGGATTTGTGTGCAAATATAGTGATTTATTTCATTGTAGATCATATTAGATCATAGTAATCGCAAAATACTACGAAATTCGATTTTGCCGCTTGGGCGGTAACTTCTGGGCAAAGGGCAATTCTCCTTTTCAAATAGTCACACAAGCGTTATGATGGATATAGGTTTTGCCATATATCGCCAGAGGGCATAAGCCAAGAGGTGAAAAGCGAATTTGTCTATTAAAACGAAATTATCGATGATTATGTCGTGCTCGGTGCTTGTTATTTTGATATTAAATATTGCACTGAGTTATTATACTACAGAAGAGAATCTAAGGCAGGATAGCGAGAACAAGATGGTGCTCACCGCGAAGCAGATCGCTATTTCCGTAGAACAGAATCAATACAGCTCGGATTATGTCAAACGGCAGATTGGCAACAATCTGTGGCTTGCTTCCATGATGGCAGCAAATGAACTGGATCCCGACATCAAAAATATTACGAATGAAGATTTGGTGCGTTTAAGCCACAAGGTAGGAGTCTCCCATATATCACTTCTGGAACAGACAGATGATGACATCGTTGTCAGCCGTTCCTCTGACCCAAGAGAGATCGGGTTGTCTACAAAATCGATGTCATACTGGTATCAGGCTTTTAAGCAATTATTTGACAAGCAGCAGGTAACGATTCCTGAAGGGCAGAAGCTGGATCATTTCTGGTCAGACGGTTTCGAGTATTCGACATCCAGTCCGACAGATATTGACATCTGGGGATATTACCATGATGGAAAGAGAAACTACATAATCAATCCCTTCTATAATAATGCTGAAGTTGATGACTATGTGAAAATCTCGAGTCCGGATGAGATATTAAACAAAATTCGTGAAGTCAATCCTTCCATACTGGAGATTACAGGCATTAATCCGCTCACTTTTGCCAGCCCGGATATGAGTGAAGACGGGAGAGATACAAACTTTAGCAAGCTGAATAATAGGCCGATCCGTTTTGGTACATATCAATATGGCTCGGTGGACGAAGACCATCGGGCTGTCGTACGTGCTGTTCGTACCGGTCAGAATGTGTCATTTGTAAGTGAAACTCATGATCAGAAGGTGCTGAAGAATTTCATTCCGATTTTCACACCGAATAAGCCCTCTTATGTCATCAGTATTGTCATGGACTACAAACAAATATCCTCCATGGTGTCCGAGCAATTGGTCAGCCATGCGTCGATATCACTTGTGTTGCTGGAGATTGTGATCTTTGGGAGCTACTTGCTCGCAGGGTACATTACACGTCCGATCCAGTCTATTCTGGGCAAGGTTAATGATGTGGCAGATGGACATTTTGATTTTCGTCTGAAAATAAAGCGCAAGGACGAGCTAGGTCAGCTCGCCAATCGGATTAACGCGATGATTAGAAACCTGGGCCACTATACAAGCCGTCTGAAACAGATGTATGAAGAGAATCGGGCGGTCAAGGAACATCTGGAGTCCATCATTAATCAAACGGCAGATGCGATTCATATTACGGATCTTGAAGGGAAAGTGCTCAGGGTCAATCGGGCATTTGAACAACTATACGGCTTCCGGAGCCGTGAAGTGGAAGGACGTCTGCTAAAGATCATTCCACCAGAGGCTGCGGAAGAGATGGCACGTCAGCATGCACAACTGATTGAGGGTCTTTCGATTACGTCGAATGAAACCGTCTGGATGAAAAAAGACGGGACACGAGTAGAGGTTAGTGTAAGTACAGCTCCTGTTCGTGATGAGGCAGGGGAGATTACAGCACTTATCAGTGTCTCAAGGGATATTACTAACCGCAATCGCATGGAGGAGCTGCTGAGACGGTCAGAGAAGTTGACCACTGTGGGTCAGCTTGCTGCTGGGGTAGCCCATGAAATCCGCAACCCGCTTACAACGCTGCGTGGTTTCTTGCAGCTTCAACAGCAAAGCAACAAGCTGAATCACCGTCATCTGGATCTGATGTTATCCGAGCTTGACCGGATCAATCTGATTGTGGGCGAGTTTCTGATTCTGGCGAAGCCACAGGCGGTTCATTTTCAGGACAGGGATGTTCGCTTTATTCTAGGAGATGTTATCTCACTGCTGGACAGTCAGGCCCATCTGCATGGGGTGGAGTTTGTACTGCGTGCTTCATCGGATTCAGCTATGGTACACTGTGAAGAGAATCAGCTCAAGCAAGTATTTATCAATGTGCTGAAAAATGGTATGGAGGCTATGCCTAACGGAGGAAGCATCTATATCAAATTGAAGCTTGACGAGCAGGCAAAACGGGTACGAATCGAGATCAGGGATGAAGGAATCGGTATCCCTGAAGAAATGATGCCAAAGCTGGGAGAGCCGTTTTTCACCAACAAGGAATCGGGTACAGGGCTTGGTCTTATGGTGAGCCAGCGCATTATTCAATCCCATAAGGGTATGATGGATATTAAGAGCGCCCTTAACAGGGGTACAACTGTTATTATCGAACTGCCGGCCTCCGAGCAGCAGACAACATTACCGGAGGCAGATCAGCCTGCGGAAGAACAACAACCAGATGAAGAGAACTAGATGAGGTGAGATGACCTTTTGCGTATTAATAAATTTATTAGTGAGACAGGCTACTGCTCCCGGAGAGCGGCCGACAAGCTGATCGAAAGCGGTCAGGTGACCATCAACGGCATTCAGGCAGAGCTTGGCAGTCAGGCAGAAGAAGGCGATGATGTACGTATCAATGGCAAGCCGATTAGCGAGAAGAAAAAACATGTATATATTGCGCTGAACAAACCAGTAGGCATCACAAGTACGACAGAGCAGCATATTCAAGGGAATATCGTTGATTTCGTAGGTCACGATGAACGAATTTTTCCTATTGGCCGTTTGGACAAGGATTCAGAAGGTTTAATTCTAATGACCAATGACGGGGATATCGTTAATCGGATTCTGAGATCAGAGGGCCGACACGAGAAGGAATATATCGTTACGGTGGATCGAACCATAACGCAGAGCTTCCTTCGAGGTATGAGTACAGGAGTCAAGATTTTAGGCGAGATGACTCTTCCTTGTACGGTGACCCGGATGACAGATCGTGTATTCCGCATTATCCTGACAGAAGGAAAGAATCGCCAGATCCGGCGCATGTGCAGTGCATTTGGCTATGAGGTTCGCAAGCTGAAGCGGGTGCGTATTATGAATATTCATCTTGGAGAACAGGCAACAGGATCATGGAGAGAGCTTACTGCTGCGGAGAAGTCTGAGCTGGGCAGTTTGCTGAACTATACGCTGGAATAAAGACTTTTAGCATATGGCAATATGATTTCGGGTTCGTCGAGCTCGGAATGAATTCAAAGACGAAGCACTGTTCCCTTAATGGGACGGTGCTTTTTGGTTTGGCGGCACCATGTGGTTGAACACCTTCGATGGAGGGAGCGTCATCTCATCATGTCAAAACAAAAAAACCGCTCTCCTGTACCCAAGGAGAACGGTTTGCCATGCCATATGTGCTGAGAGCGTCTAGTTGCCGCCTCCAACGGATTTTACATTGGTGTTGTTACTTTGATACTTCCGGATAATAGACACTTCTACACGGCGATTCTGTGATCTTCCGGCATCTGTTTCGTTACTGGCAATGGGATGGTATTCCCCGTATCCGCTAGGTGTGAACTTTGCAGGGTCCAGATTGGTGTTCAACAAGAGGATTTTCAGGAAATTCAGCGCTCGATCTGCACTCAGGTCCCAGTTATCCTTGTATTGGTTATTCGAAATGGGTACATTATCTGTATGACCCGATACGACAACCTCGTATTCCGGGAACTCCTGCAACATGCTGGAGATTGCCTTGGCAAGGGAACGTGATTCAGGCTTTACATCTGCTCGACCTGAGGAGAACAGGGCCTTGTCACTGATGGTGATTTTCAGCTCAGACTGATTAAGCTTGGTGTTCAGCTGGTCTGAAAGTCCATTGGAAGCAATATACTTGTCGAGCTGCTTCTTGAGCTTCTCCAGATCTTCCTGTTCCTTCTGAGCCATCTGGGCATCTGTAATCTGAGCAGGCGTTTTCTTTGTAATCTCCTCCGGGACTTCCTTGTTCTTGCCGAGATCAGTACTGGAATCCGTCGGATTCATCGAAGTATGATCCAGAACGCCAGAGCCGCCGTTCAGTGCGCTGCTTAATGCCGATGCCATCTGCTCAAATTTGGCCGCATCAAGCGAACTCATGGAGAACAGGGTAATAAACAAAGCCAGCAGCAGAGTCATCAAGTCAGAGTAGGGAAGCAGCCAGCTTTCGTCAGCATGCTCCTCATGTGGTTCGTGCTTCTTAGCCTTTTTCACCTGATGATCCCTCCTTCTCTTCCAGTTGTTTACGTTCGGAAGGTGTCAGGAATACAGATAACTTCTGATTAATGGCGATGGTAGACACACCGGATTGGATAGACAAAAGTCCCTCAACCATCATTAGCTTGATCTCCATCTCTTTCTTGGACATCCGCTTCAGCTTGTTGGACATCGGGTGCCATAATACATAACCACTAAAGATACCGAGAAGCGTTGCGATAAAGGCAGCCGCGATTGCATGAGATAGCTTCTCCATGTCACTCAGGTCGGCTAGTGCGGCAATGAGGCCAACAACGGCCCCGAGGACCCCAAGTGTTGGTGCGTACATCCCCGCTTGGGAGAAGATCAATGCACCGCCGCGGTGCCTTTCTTCGGTTGCGTGAATATCTTCCATCAGTACATCACTGACGAATTCCTGGTCGTTACCATCAATGATCATCCGCATACCGCTGCGAAGGAACTGATCATCAATCTCTTCTACTTTTGATTCCAGTGCAAGCAAGCCTTCACGACGGGTGGTGGAAGCCCAATCCATAAATGTGCCAATCAGAGAAACGCGGTCAATCAGTTGTTGCTTTTTGAAAATGATACCGAAAAGCTTCGGGATCTTCTTAACCTCAGACATAGGGAACGCCATAAAGATGGTTCCTGCTGTACCAACGAAGATAATAACGTAAGCAGCAGGGTTATTAACCAGGTTGATCAGGGGTGCTCCTTTCAGGAACATACCAAGTACAAGGGAGACCAAACCCAAAACTAGTCCGATAATCGTTGAAATTTCCATCATACACCTCATCCATGAGATAAAATTGAATCCTTTCAAGCGGCTGAATTCGGGCTTCCGGACGAACGTAACGCCGCAATCCGCTGCATGTCTGACGCCCCTCGGGGCAGCCAAAACGATTGAAACGGTCATGTATAGTATTTATCGACCAAAGGGCCTTTTTTTTTAAGGGTTATTTTCAGGTATAATAAGATCAAATCCGCACCTTCGGGAGCCAGTGGGAGTGAAAAGTCAATGGGCGTAAAGCATGGACGTGATTATGAAGGAATATTGACAGATTTAACAGCGGCCATCGGACGTATACCGGATCGCTATGTTTTCTTCGAGATGGATGCAGAAGAGTGGGGAAGGCTGGGGGAACCAGAGCAGCTGGAGGTGGATGAGGCACTGGCCGAAGATCTATTCTATGCGCTCGGTGAAGAGTCAGTTATTCCAGTGGGGAGCGGTGTCGTAATTTATGATAAGGACCAGCACCGGATTCATATTTTGATTGGAGAAGAAGAGCTGACGTTTGTACCTTTGATCTGAATATCGTAACGGATTAACAACATGCCTTATGCTTCAAGGCTCTGAGCCGTCTGTTCTATGGATTTTGACGCTTTGACGTGATAAGATGATACTCATGAAAAAAGGCTTTCGCAGGGCGGAGCCTGCCTTTAGGGCTGCATCAGCAGCAGAAAAGGTGTCGATGGTCATGCGGATGCAAATCCGCGATGTCTCATCATATGGGGAGGAAGATAACGCATGGTTTTTTCGCAAGAGGAAGTCGAAGCTCATCTGGGAAGGCTGGAAGGCTGGGAACTGGAAGAGGGACGGTGGATTGTCCGTAAATTTGTGTTCTCTAACTATATGAAAGGGATTGCATTTGTAGACGAGGTCGCAGCGATTTCGGAAGCATTCAATCATCATCCTTTTATCACCATTGATTATACAACCGTTACGCTGCGTCTGACTTCATGGGATGAAGGCGGCATTACGTCGGTCGATATTAAAGAAGCAGAGCAATACAATGAGGCTTTTGAGAAAATGAGAACAGAATAAGCTGCCGCAGCATCGGTCTGCGGGGAAAATGTTCAGAGCAAACAGCCCAAAGGCCCTTGTCTCCCGGTTGGGAAATGAGGGCCTTTGGGCTACCCATAAGAAGGGCGGGCTTATTTCTTCTCTGCGAGCCACATTGCGATGTGGGCAATTTCCTCATCCTGCAGTCGGCCTTTGAAGGAAGGCATGCCGCCTTTACCTTTGACAATAGTAGAATAGATTTTCTCTACATCGTCCTTACTGCCAATGTTTGCAAGAGCCGGACCTACGCCACCTTGAAGCTGGTCACCATGACAGGAAATACAGTTGGCTTTCACCAGTGTCTCGGCCTGTCCAGCGTCCATAGTGACTTCAGGCATGGTTGGCTTGGCTTCTTGAGCCACTTCCTCTTTACCTGGAAGCGTAAACATTAAAACAATAGCTAAAGCACATGCTGCAAAAAATACCCCGCTCATGATCCATTTGTGCATCCCTTATGTCCCCTCCAGAATGTAAGATCATCTAACCCAAACTATCCCTATCATTATAACGGAAGCTGTCGATACATCATAGCATTTTGTGGTAATTTTTTGAACGAATCACAAAAGAGAGATAAATTGAAACGATTTTAGTTATTCATTTACGTTCTCGGACCCTCATATACCATGCAATGAAAGGGCTTTAGCCCGCTTGGTGTTTGACGTTCATATGTATCATGGATGACAAAGCCGCTCTTCTGATAAACACGGATGGCACGATTGTTCCAGGTTAGTACTTCAAGATCGATGTCATTGGACGGATTCCGGCGTATAGCTTCCTGCACGATTGCAGCAACAAACGCAGTCCCTAGACCTTGACCGCACTTCTCTGGATGCATGCCGAGGCCAATACGTGTTACGCCCTGGAGAGGGAAAAATTGGGCAAATCCACAGACCTGCTCCTGTTGATCCAGGACGATAGCATACTGCTCTTGGCGAAGCTGTGCATCTCCAAATTCGACTTCCAATGCTTTCATCTGCTCCCAGGGAAGCCAGCTATAAATATTGTAAGGTGGATCATACTGCCATCCACATATAAGTTCTGCGTGTGTTTCCTCCATAGGCACGACATGGTACGCCACAGGGGTTCCATTCATATAACAATGCACACTCCTTTCGTTGTTACTCATTCTCTGTTCACTCTACAAAAGAGCGATTCATTTGACAAGACTCCCGCTCTGACCAAAAAAAGTGAAACAAAAGTTAAACTCATTCCGTTTATATTATAAAGGGATGGGTAAAAACATCATAAGGGCACGGACAGACGAAGTAAAATAAATGTGTTGGTTCAGGAACGCAGACACGAGTTGCCGCATCAGCTACCACACAGGATCAGGAAGCACAAAAAAACCGCCGGATACATTCCTGCGGAGAATGTACCGGGCGGTTCGATGGGTTGCTTCGTATTTCGTTCCAGTATAGTTCATGATTCCAGCATCATGTTGATTACAGCTTGTCCCTATTCGAGGGCCAGTGACTCATATGCGTCCGTGCTCATAATCCGTTTAGCGCCAATGTAACGGTTAGCCCAGTAATCTTCACTTAAAGAGCTGATGGTTACACCTTTAGAAGAAGAAGAATGTGCAAATTTTCCACTACCAACGAAAATACCTACGTGAGATACGCCTTTACCTGTTGTGTTGAAGAATACCAGATCACCAGGTCTCATCTCCATGCGGGATACGGAATCACCCATGTCATATTGAGAGCTGGATTGGCGAGCCAAATCAATACCTAGTTTGTCGAATACATACCTTGTAAATCCGGAGCAGTCAAAACCGTCAAGCGTTGTGCCTCCGCTTTTGTATGTAGTTCCCATTGCTGAATCAATAACTTTATCCATCTTAGAATCTGCAAATGCGCTGCCTGCACCAAGTGATAATGCAAATGTGAGGCTAAGTACCGCTGCGGTCAATTTCTTCTTAAACAAGTGATATACCCCTTCCAACGCCTGCGAGGTTAGCTTAAGGATTCGGTTGAAGGTCCCCTATGATCCCTCTGTATCAAGATCAATTCACCCATAACTGGTTCCCCCGCTTCCCAGGTGCCAGGAATTTGGCTATGCTAGTTATGCACCTGAAAAAACGAACGATAATTTAATTTTAAGGATTTAATTTTAAGTTGTTACAAATAAGGATTTAAAGATTACAAAGTTGTTACTAAAAACTCACTGCGCTTATTGTACCAGAGGAGTGGGGCTTTGGCAACGTTTAGCAGTAAAATTAGCAAAAAAAACCTCGACCTTTGACGGGGAAAGGTCGAGGTTTGCGTATTTATACATAATAAAGCATCAATGATTTAACATGAGATGGTAACAATTTTTCATTTTGTAAACGGTTTATCGATCATCCTTGGAAAATGTGGACTGCCATACGCGGAAGTGTGTACACACTTTCCATAAGCTGAGCAGGCTGCGGGCAAGTGGATAAGATTGCTGAAGGATCAGCCCGGTAAGACCGGTAAGGAACCATGACGCCGATGTGAATGCACCAAAAATCAGGAGATGAATGAGTCCCAGCATCAGTGCAATCCCGATGATCAGTAAGGTGCGGCGTACAGCAATCCATAAGCCCTTGAACGTTCCGTGAATACCGCCCTCCCCTTCCGGAGCCGAAGCGCCAAACTGCATATAGAGCATCGTATGATGTACAATCCATCCGTAGATGATCCACCCGGCAGCATAAGGAAGGGCTGGCAGAAGTAAATGAAGAGAATGAAAGCTGTCCATTAGTATGGAATACAGCTTTGGTATGAGCCAGTACGCCGGAAGTAATAACAGCAACGTACGTACGGTGTGCAGGAGCAGCATCGGTTTCCATAACTGTTTGATGCCACGGACAAAAGGAATTCGCTCTTCTGATGCATTAAAATGCTGCAGGGAATAGAGCAGGCCAGCCTGGAAGAGCGGGCTGATCAGCATGCGAAGCAGCAGCATACCGCACAGAATCCACAGATAGCGCTGAACCTCAGGGCCGGACAGGCTTAGCTGACTCTCCATTTTGAACAAAAGTGTGCTCAGTTCCCCCGCATCCTCTGTAGGATAACGCAGCAGGAGAGGAACTACTGCTGATTGAATCAGCCGATAAATAAAGTACCCCCATATGAGCTGATAGATAAATAGAAGTGCGGCAATAAACATATGCTGACGGACGAGAAACCAGCCCTCACGAATTTTAGCTTTCATGTCTCCACCTCACCATGACAGACCTCCGAATATAACTTCAATGAATTTCGCAGCGCTCATGCTCCAGCGGGATTTGGTTTGCTCGTCCAGTCCGGCTCTCAAAAAATTGTTCATGTGTCGATTCTCCAGCACGATGTCGTACAAAGGGTCCGTCATTGCCCAACTGACAGGCGAGGTATACGTAAGCTTATACGTGATACGTTCCTCCTTGCCATCCCATTGCTTGGCTAAAGTATGACCATCTTCAAAGGCGATCCGAATCGGGATGTCTGGATAATCACTGCCTTTTTTGACGATAGTGATTACCGACTCATACAGTGTCTTGCCATCTTTCTGAAGAGGGGCGACCTGAATTCTCTCCACGGCGAAATCAGCCATGCCGTTGTTATAGATGTATTGGTCAAAGTAATCTGCCCAGGAGGTGGCAGTGACTTGCTCGACTACCTTTTGGAAATCAGCTGTTGAAGGATGTTTAAAACGATATTTTTTGACATAGGTGGAGAGAATGCGTTCCATTTTTTTGGCTCCGACTTGCTGTTCAATACCAAGCAGCACAAGCTTGCCTCGGGTATAGACGTTGGATGCGTATTGATTCTGGGAGTCGAATTGCCAGGAAGGCTGCGTTAAGGGAGCAGGAGAAGTGATCAACCCCGATTGTACAGGCAGGTTCGGAATCAGCCCGTACTCTTGCTCCATCAACTTGTCTTCTGCGTACGAAGTGAACCCTTCATCCAGCCAGGCTTCTTCGAATTCATTGCTCGCAACCATGCCATAGAAGTATTGATGTCCGATCTCATGTACAACCGTACGCTCCAGATCATAACCCGGTGTTGAATCATCCGCGCCAAAGGCTGTAATCAAGGTCGGATACTCCATCCCGCCTGCGCCGTTTGCTGCTTTGGGCGGGACAACGATAGACAAGGTAGCATACGGATAGGGACCGAACCACTTGCTGTAATTGGACAATGCCGCTTTGGCAGCAAAGAGATAACGTTCCTTTAAATCCTGATGTGCCGGGTCGAGATACAGTTTAATGCGAACACCGGGTACGTTGGGGGCGGAGAAGGGCTCCTCGGCGTAGACGAAATCCGGTGAGGCTGCCCAAGCGAAGTCATGTACATCATCGGCATAAAATTGATAGATTTTCTCGCCGTTTTTCAAGATTGCCTGTTGGGTCGGAAAACCGGTTGAGGCCACCTTGTATGTCTCAGGTACCCGAATACGCACACTGTAGATGCCAAAGTCGGCATAGAATTCGGAATTGCCATGGTACTGGTGCAGGTTCCAGCCTTCGGTTGTACGACCCCGTCTGCCTGCCGGTTCATACGCACTGAGCTTGGGGAACCACTGGCCTGCCATCACAAAATCATCCGTTTTGCCCATGCGTGCAAAAATTTTCGGCAAAGTAACTTCGAATTTGGTGCGGATCGTGATGCTTTCTCCACCTTTGACCGGTTTAGGCAGCCGAACCTTGATCAGCGTTTTATCTTTGATGTTTCCGTCGTCAGGCTGTACATACTGCATCCGGTGCAGCAGGGAGAGCCCGTCCTCCGTTTGCATATCTACTATTTTCATGGAGCCATAACCGTTCGCTGGCATCACATCCCCGCGGAGCTTTCCGCCGGATTCCTTCATAAATGTAGAATCTGCTGAGGAGAATGCGTTAGGGTACATATGAAAATAAAGCTCGTTCACCGTTTTTTTACCTGGATGGGTCCAGGTGATCGTCTGAGCGCCTTGCAGCAAGTTTCCATCGGTCAGCTTCACATCCATGTGGTATTCCACCACACGGTTGCTGTATACCTCGGCCGTAGGAGACTGCACGCTTTCCGGGGGAGCGGGCGCTGCGGCTTTGGCCTGGGGCTTGCCCGATTCCGGAGCGAGCACAGGCGATTCAGATGAAGTGGTGCGATCATAACCGAACGTGATCCATAATCCTCCGGCAAGCAAACAAAAGGCCAGGGATACAGTGAGCCAGCTCTTGGCGCGTCGTGGAATCATCGATAAATACCTCCCGTTGACAAGCATCTACAGCATGTATATGTTTGCAATGGGCCAATTATTAGTTAAAATATTTGTATCAACTCTTGGAGGCTGGAAACATGGACCAAAATGAGCAAAACGGCAAGAAACAGATTGCCTTGAATATCGTTAGTGCAAAAAGCAAACATAAAGGCTTTGGCGCAGGCTCCATTGATCTGAACAACCTTTCCCCGGTCATCATTGATCAGGGGGAAGCGAAGATTGACATTGGGGCAATGCATGCGAAGAGTAAAGTGGAGCGCGGCATCAAATTTTCAACGAATCGTGAAGATGTTCCGAATGGTCGTCAGGTGTGGCTGGTTTGGGTTGCGGTAGACCGTACCGAGCAAGGACAGCTGTATGGCGGAGCAACAGCTTGTGAGATGTGGATCGATACAGAAGCGAAGCGGGGCTGGAAGCTGCTCGCGGATCACGTCAATCGAATGGATTATGCCATGAAACGCCGCTTTATGCTGGATGAGCTGGGTCCGGAAGAAAAAGCAGCGTTGAAGACACTTCTCATCTCACACAATGAAGAGTGGTGGAACGCATCCCCGGATGAGTTGAAAGAGGCACTTGCCTAGACTGTCTGGAAAAAGAACAGTGCAAAGAAGCCCCGAACCGGATGATCTGGACTCGGGGCTTCTTTATTCGTTTGGTTTTTTAAAGATATGTCACTCTACCCACCAGCGTTTGAAATCACGCCACCAGGAATGCTTCTGTTCCTGTATCCCTTTTTGATTCTGTACCTCACGTGCTTTTTTATCCTGCGGTGAATCCTCTACTTCTGTATTTCCATAGCAGACCTCCGTAGGCTCGGTGCCTTCAATAAACACTTCTAGCCGTTTGTCCTCACAGCCGTTGCCAGCCAGCTTGCCCGTCTCCGGGTTAATGTAGACACTCACGACCTGATCAGGCACGGAAAAGATTTTGGGCGGTACACTTGCCAGAGCCTGCTCCGTGAATTGGGCGAATATAGGAGCCGCCCGGCGGCCGTCTGATGTGGATATCGCCTTGCCCTGATCATATCCAACCCATACAGCTGTGGATAGCTCAGGTGTGAAGCCAACCATCCAGGCGTCGGTGTTTGTAGTCCCGGTCTTGCCTGCCACCGGACGTTTGATCGCAGCGGATACCCGATTGCCGGTGCCCCCGTTTTCAAACACACTTTCCATTAAGCGAGTCAGTACATAAGCTGCTGCCGGCTCCACGACCGTTTCCGCCTTGGTCTGAGGGGATTCGTATATTACACGACCGGCCGCATCCGTAATTTGCAAAATGGCAATCGGTGGTGTCCGCTGTCCCCCGGCTGCAATGACCGAGAAGGCCGAAGCCATCTCTAGCGGACTTACCGGTGAGGTGCCGAGTGCGAGTGAAGGCACCGGGTTCAGCTTGCTTGTGATGCCGAGATTCTGGGCCATGCTGACTACTTTCTCAGGACCAATCTTCATAATGGTGTTTACCGCGTAGATATTGTCAGAAGCCGCAATGGCTTGCCGCAGATCAATCTCACCCAGATATTTATCCCCGAAGTTGCCGGGTTTGTAAGTTTTGCGGTCATTGTCATAGTGGAACAGCGTAGGCTGGCTATTGAAAATGGATGCACTGGTAAGCTGCTTCGACTCCAGCGCGGTCAGATACATGATGGGTTTAAAAGCCGATCCCGGCTGGCGTGTTGTAGCCAGCACGTGGTTAATCTGATTGGTGCGATAATTTTTGCCGCCAACCATCGCTTTAATATAGCCTGTGCGCGGGTCGATGGACACGAGAGCCGTTTCCAGCTCGCTTTTTGCGTCCATGCCTTGCGCAACAGCCTGTTCAGCGGCCTTTTGTACACGCAGATCCAGTGTGGTATAAATGTTCAGCCCGCCGTGATCCAGCATCGCTTCACTGATGCCCAGCTCCTTCACGGCGATGTTTCGAATATAATCGCGAAAATAAGGCGCACTTTCCACCGTTTTGCGTTCGCTCTCCGGTTTGAAATGGAGCAATTCCTCATAGGCAGTATCAGCCTGCTTTTGTGTAATATTACCGGTTTCGATCATCGCTTTAAGTACAATGCGCTGTCGGTCCTTGGCATTTTTCATATGATTGTATGGCGAATAATAAGTTGGGCCCTTCGGGATACCCGCCAGCATGGCGCTTTCCGCCAGATCAAGCTGTTTGGCCGATTTGCCAAAGTACATCTGAGCCGCAGCTTCGATGCCATAAGCGCCATGTCCGTAGTAAATTTCGTTCAGGTACATCTGTAAAATCTCATCCTTAGTGTACTTCATCTCCAGTTGTGCGGTGTACATCGCTTCCTTGGCTTTGCGTGTCCATGTTTTTTCGTGGGATAAATAGAGATTTCGCGCCAGCTGCTGTGTCAAAGTGCTTGCTCCCTGAGACATGCGCATATGCTGTATATTCACAAGGACTGCTCTGCCCATGCCCTGTATGTCAAAGCCGAGATGATCGCGGAATTTGCGATCCTCTACAGCGAGTGTGGCGTTCACCAGGTCAGGTGCGATGTTCTGAAGCTGGACCGGGATGGAATCCTTGCCGCCAGCAGAGAAGGTAGCAATGACTTCGCCCTTGCTGTCCAGCAATCTGGAGTTTCGATCCGATTCGGCCAGAGGCAGACTGGTTGCGTATAGATATACCAAAATAGCAGCGCTGGCAATCAGGCCGAGAGCTGTAAGAATGGCCAGATTTTTAAATAATGCGCGTACACGGAACCCGCGTTTGCGGGTCTTGGCATTCAGCTTGTTCATGGAACGGGCTCCTCTCTTTTCTTTCCAGTATGGGACGTGATTATCAGGGATATTCAATCTGCCTGCAAAGTAAACAAATTGTAGCCCATTTCAGCGTGAAAACCGTTTTGCAGTTGATTCGTCTATCGCGTATAATGCAAAAGGGTAATGAAAAGGTAGGGTTCGGCACAACATACTAAAGCGTGTATGGACGAACATACCAGTGATTATGCATTGTCATGTGATCACTAATTACTTTTACGGAGAGAAGGTAGCGATCATGGAACTGTGGTTTACGGAGAAACAGACCCCTGTATTCGGAATTACCGCAAGGATCAAGCAGACTTACGTCACGGAGCAAACGGATTTTCAGGACCTTGCAATGATTGAAACCGAGGAATTTGGCAACATGCTGGTATTGGACGGCATGGTCATGACAACGGTGAAGGACGAGTTTGTATATCATGAAATGGCGGCACATCCTGCTTTGAACACTCACCCTGATCCGAAAAAAGTGCTGGTGGTTGGCGGTGGCGACGGTGGCGTAATCCGTGAAGTCATCAAACATGATACCGTGGAAAAAGCAGTTCTTGTTGAAATCGACGGTAAAGTGATTGAATACTCCAAACAATATTTGCCTGAAATTGCAGGCAAGCTGGACGAGCCTAACGTTGAGGTTCTCGTTAACGATGGCTATATGCATATTATTGAACATAAAGATGAATACGACGTCATTATCGTAGACTCTACAGAACCTGTAGGCCCGGCTGCTCCACTCTTCGAGCGCGGTTTCTATCAGGGCATTTATGAAGCGCTCAAAGCAGACGGAATCTTCGTCGCCCAGACGGACAACCCTTGGTTCAAGGCGGATCTCATCCAGAAGGTGAACAAAGACGTCAAAGAAATCTTCCCGATCGTACATGTGTACGGCTGTAATATTCCAACCTACCCAAGTGGTCTGTGGACATTTACCATGGGCAGCAAAACGTATGATCCACTTGCGGTGGATGAGACTCAAATTTCGGAGATGGATACCAAGTATTATTCTCCGCGTCTGCACAAAGCGGCATTTGTACTTCCGAAATTCGTGGAAGATTTAACGAAGTAAAAGGGGATATCATGATGAAACTGGATCAAGCTTATTCAGGAAACGTATTTATTTGCAGCTCTGAAGATTATGAAAATTCGAAAGCCGTTATCTACGGTATGCCAATGGACTACACCGTTAGCTTCCGTCCAGGCTCCCGTTTCGGTCCGGCTCATATCCGTCAGGCATCGGTTGGCCTTGAAGAGTACAGCCCATACCTCGATAAAAGCATCGTGGATATGACATATTTTGATGCGGGAGACCTGCTTCTGCCGTTCGGTAACGCAGGACGCAGCCTTGAAGTCATTCATGAGTACATCGGAAGTCTGCTGGCTGATGACAAATTCCCGATTGGCCTTGGTGGCGAGCATCTGGTGACCTGGCCTGTTATTCAACAGATGTACAAAAAATACCCGGATCTTATTCTGATCCACATTGATGCACATGCTGACCTTCGCGAAAGCTACGAAGGCGAGCCCCTGTCCCACTCTACACCTGTGCGCAAAGCGGCTGAACTGATGGGTGGTCAAAATATTTATCAATTCGGTATCCGTTCCGGCTCCCGTGAGGAGTTCCAGTATGGACGAGAGAATATTAACTTCTACCCGTTTGAAGTAGCGGCTCCAATGAAGGAAGCTCTACCGAAAATGGGCAATCGTCCAGTCTATGTAACCATTGATATTGACGTGCTTGATCCATCTGCTGCACCGGGTACAGGAACAGCAGAAGCGGGTGGCATTACATCCAAGGAGCTGCTTGAAGCCGTTCATATGATCGCGGGATCAGATGTGAATGTTGTAGGCTGTGACTTGGTTGAAGTAGCACCGATCTATGACCCGACGCAACAGACACAGATCGTAGCTGCCAAGTTGATTCGTGAAATGCTGCTTGGGTTCGTGAAGTAAACGTTGTGCAATGCTGATATATCTAAACGTATAAAGCGATTATGAAATCCTCGTCTGTGCAGATGTAAAGATCTGTACAGACGAGTTTTTGTTCGTATAGCGGCTGGCGAAGTTGATTGAAGTGAATTTAACTTATGTTTTAGGGTAGTCACCCACAACAACATGTATCGTCACATGGAGCAACTGAGCTTTCATCATTCACATGTGGAGGCAAAATCGTTTAGGTCATCAAGTTCAAGCAATTGTCGTTCAATGTAGTGATGATGTTCCATTGATCCATTCGTTTAATCTTTACGACAAAACGATAACAAATCCTGACGGTCTTATATATACCAAAGGATAATATTTATGTTATAAAGTATATAATATTCCGTTTTATTTAACTAAGACTATATACTGGTAGTCTACTGCTTTACCTGCCCATGCGTCATTCATCTTCAGTCACTCTGCCTTAAGCTATCCACCTTATTGACGCTTTCAAAACCAATCGAATCATCTATCCACAAGGCATCCGCATCTCAGTAAGGGATTTTGAACAGCACATTCGAAAAGAAGACGTTCGCCTCGTGTGGTTCTGTTACTGGACGTACCGTTATGAAAGTGCCTTAAATGGAGTGGATGCCTTATTCCTGTTGTGTTGTACAGAGCAAGCATTCGGAGAGCCCAAAGCACTGAGGGCTTTTTTATGCACGGATGCCTCTTTGACTACGGAAACTGGCTTGGATTAGCCTTCTGGTTTGGCGACGTATTGCTTGTCGTACGTAAGCAAGTCCAACTGGAACTTTTTCGGTTTGTCTATGATTGCGGTCAGAAAGGTTTCCCTTTTAGGGGTGTGTGAACAATAAAAATTGGCTTAATTGTAATTGGGTGTTTCTGTATCTGTTTTTGCTCATTTATAGTATCTATCCGAATAAATGAAAGGGGTTTCATAAAATTATTTACAACTGAGTAGCTTAATGGTATATTGTGCCTGCTAAGTTAGAGGTTTTCTTTAGCCTATTTTACTGATTCACTAATCTTTCCTGGATGTTCAAATTCTGATAAAAATCACTGGAGTGTGGTGTCATGAGTACAAAGATGCTTTCTATTTTAATCCCACCTATACATGGGTATCTGTGTAATGCATACCCACTATCTATAGCATTACAAAATAGTAACTCCGAAGCTTGGTTTCTCAGTAATTATATTCAAGTAGTATGTGCTGGGAATTTTCCTGAAGGGAAATTTTTCACCTTCTACAATTCTTACTTTGAATGGGATAGTATATTTTTGGGGTGCCCATTCATTAACTACCAAAAAATACATTATCAATTGATTAAAAAATATAATGGAGAGTTAATTAGTTTTATTTGCGATGCTATTGAAAAAAATAACTATGTATATCTATATGTTGATGAATATTATATATCTCATAAAAGTGCGTTTAATAAATATTCTCTTCCACATGAAATGTTGATATTTGGTTATAATAGAACAGAGTCCACGTTTAATGTTTTAGGATACGATGCAAATACAGTATTCGGGAAATATGAAGTTAGTTTTGATGAACTTACTATCGCGTATCAAATGTGTGATAAGTCAACTAAAAATAGAGAGTATCTATACCTTCTAGAGTCGAATGAAGATTTTAATTACCAATTCGATACACAATTGGTTATTCAAACACTAAGAGAGTATAGATATAGCATTAATACATCATTACATTTTCGGGCAATTAATCCACCTAATGACTGGTGGATTTACGGCATGGCTGCATACACTCATTTTGTTAAGTACATAAGATCAATGATGGAAAGTTTAGAAGGGGTTATAGATATTCGGATATTTCATACATTATGGGAACACAAAAGGATGATGGTACTAAGAATTAATTATATTCAGAAAAGAAATATTTTAATAAACTCAGATGATATTTTAAAACAGTATACTTATATACAAGATAGTTCTCTTATATTGATGAGAATGGTAATGAAATATAATTTGATAAATGATAAAAAAACATTGGAAAAAATAGAAAAAAAAATTCTTGAGATAGAATCTTTAGAAACTCAGGCCTTAGATAATTTGATTAAAAGATTAGAGAGCAGAGATTGCCCTCACTGATCCAAAAGAACAACCTTTTATCAGAACATTGCCTGTCCCTCTATTTCTCAAAACTGGTCTTATGTGGCCAAGCAGATCACGGGTTATCCTCTGCACTGAAAAAGGGAAGTGGTGTTAGGGGCAGAAGCTGCAATTCACAGATATTTATGTTCTGAACCAAACCACAGGACGGGGCGGCAGGTAAGGGATTCCTGATTGGAACCTCGAATGCAGGCTGTACTTGGCAATCTATATACACGGGACAGTGGCAGCTTGAACAATTGAGCTTTCCAAATAACGTTACAGGGTATGCGCTGGCAGGCGTGAAGGGCTCTTCAGCAACATATCTCATCCGCACGAACGATGGGGGTTTACACTGGAAGAGACTTGATACACCTGGAATTCCGGCATTCCGGCACATTGATTTCAGTGATACAAATAACGGCTACGAATACACCTATAACGGTGCATATCGGACAACCGATGGTGGTGTGACGTGGACGAAACAGGGCACACCTGCGAACACCCGAGCTGCTGCATAGCTGGGATATGCTGTTGTCGTTGTACCTGAAGCCGGGTACAAGCTTGAGAAAACGAGTGATGGAGGCAGGACCTGGACTACAGCCCTTCGGGTGAAATAGAACACATGGAATGGCGCTGACTTGTATGCTCATGGAACACAGGTGTGGGCTGTCTTGTATGGAGATGCGGGCATGTCCCAGCAGTCCTATTCCCTCTACTCTAGTGGTGACCAAGGGAAGAGCTGGAAGCAGGTTTTCACCCAATCGACAGCAGAGACAGGGCCAGCTATATGGTCACCAAAAATTTCATTTTAATGAGAACAGAATTAATGGAATCAATTATGAATTAATAATATTATGAATTTAAAGAAAGATGGTTTCACATGCATTATGGCATCTATTGGCGTCATTATGGTGATAAACAGGCTCTTTTCCTGATTTTTAATATGGAAAAGGGCCTTTTATTTCGGAAATAAAAGAGTTGAAACCTTCCTTGAAACAGGTTATTGTAAGCGATAACAACATCATTTAGGGGAGTTGAAGTTATGGTTAAGGTTATTTTAAAGGCTAATTCAGACAAAGGATTAATAAATCGCAATATTTATGGTCATTTCTCCGAGCATCTTGGACGTTGTATTTATGAAGGACTATGGGTAGGTGAGGAATCGCCTATCCCGAACACGGAAGGTATTCGTAACGATGTGCTTGGCGCGCTCCAGAAGCTGAACATTCCTGTACTTCGCTGGCCGGGAGGATGCTTTGCTGATGAGTATCACTGGAAAGATGGGGTAGGGCCAAAGAGTCAGCGAGCACGTATGATTAATACGCACTGGGGCGGCGTAGAGGAGAACAATCATTTTGGCACACATGAATTTATGAGACTGTGTGAACTGCTTGGCGCAGAGCCGTACATCAGCGGTAACCTTGGCAGTGGAACCGTTCAGGAGATGCAGGAATGGGTAGAGTATATTACGTTTGACGGTGAGTCCCCTATGGCGAACTGGCGGAAGCAGAACGGCCGCGAAGAGCCGTGGAAGCTGAAATATTTTGGTGTGGGCAACGAGAACTGGGGCTGTGGTGGTAACATGCGTCCAGAGTATTATGCGGATGAATACAGACGTTATGCTACATATGTACGTAATTATTCAGGAAATCAGGTCTACAAAATCGCATGTGGACCCAACGACAGCAACTATGAGTGGATGGAAGTGCTGATGCGGGAAGCGGCTCGTTTCATGGATGGCATCAGCCTGCATTATTACACCATTCCGACAGGCGTATGGGAAGATAAGGGGAACGCTACCGGTTTTGGAGAAGCAGAATGGTTTACCACGCTGAAGAAGACCTTGTTTATGGATGAATTACTAGTGAAGCACTCTGAGATCATGGACAAATATGATCCTGAGGGCCGGGTCGGCATTATCGTAGATGAGTGGGGGACGTGGTACAACGTTGAGCCGGGCACGAATCCGGGCTTCCTTTACCAGCAAAATACGATGCGGGATGCCGTACTGGCCGCGGTAAACCTGAACATTTTCAATCAGCACAACAAACGGGTGCAGATGGCGAATCTGGCTCAGATCGTGAATGTGCTGCAGTCACTGGTACTCACCGAGGGAGATAAGATGCTCCTGACGCCTACGTATCATGTGTTCGACATGTATCAGGTTCATATGGATGCACAGCGTCTGGATCTCAGCTATGAGAGCCCGGGATATACGTTCGGAGACGAAACGATCCCTCAGCTTAGCTTGTCTGCATCACGCAACAAGGACGGAGTTATTCATGTGACGGCATGTAATCTGAGTCATACAGATGAGCTTGAAGTGGTATGCCAGCTTGAGGCAGGTCAGGCGGCGAGTGTTTCGGGGCAGGTTCTTCATCACACTGACTTCGGCGCTTTTAATACGTTTGAACAGCCAGAAGAGGTAAAACCTGCGGCATGGGAAGGGCTTGTTCTGGAGAATAACACATTACGCTTCGTGCTGCCTCCTGCTTCCGTTGGTGTAGTCGCCGTAAATGGTTAACGTATGAAGTCCTCCGGGTATGAACAACAGCAGTATCCAGGTGGGGGCAGAAATGAACCCTGTAAGGGCTGCGACAGACAGTATGATATTCATATCAGTGATGCCAAAATGGCCCGGCTGGTGGAGATCGCTTCACGCTCTCGTACCACGGTAGGGGATGAGGAGTATGAACGGCGACTTGCAATCTGCTTGGCCTGTCCTGATCTGCAGTACGGGACGACATGCCGACATTGCGGCTGTCTTGTACAGGTGCGCGCCAAGCTGGCCGAGTCTACTTGTCCTTACCCATATGCATCGCAGTGGGCATAATAATCAGCTCCATCTTTTGATGTGATGCAGGATGAATCTGTTTCAATATAATGAAGCAAGAGGACAGGATGTTTGATGCAGGCGATGAAATAAATGCGAAATAAAGGAGGGCCGCCATTAAGGGTGCGGCTCTTCTTTTTGATGCTGAGAGAAAAAAACTCTGAATTTGGATTTGAATTGAGCGGGTGAACTGGATATAGTTATACAGTAGAGTGCAGGAGAGCAAGTATTCGGAATATAAGCGTGTATAGCGGCACAATGATACAGGAAGGGCTGATCTCACCAGCCGTCCTGTTTTGCGTCGCCTCGAATATAATGGAGGTTAACATTCATGTCGAAGATGCGACCGGTTCAGATCCGGCTGCACAGCCGTTATGAAGGGGAAGATGTACTTCAGGAAATGCAGGGAGAAGCTGTGGTCAAAGGGGCATATCTGTATGTCCGTTACGAAGAGCCGCAGGTCGGACCCGAGGGAGGCATGACCCGTACAACATTGAAGCTGGGCGGACAATCCATCAAGATTATACGTCATGGTGAGGTGGAGTCGGAGCAGACGTTTGAATTAGACCGAAAGCTGCCGGGTTTCTACCGTTCACCATATATGTCGTTTGCCCTGTCCACTTATACACAAAAGCTGGAACTTTCCATTCAGGGATTGAGCGCACGCGCCGCGTGGAGCTACGACTTTTACCGCTTTGATGAAGAAGCCGGACATTTTGCGATTAGTTTGCATATACAGGAGGAACCAAATTCATGACACGTAATCCACTAGATACAATTAACGAACGGGTAAGTACAGCGATTGGCAGCGCCATTGTGGCGGCGGGCATCGTAACACAGGAACATCTTCCTGCCATTACGCTGGAGGTGCCGCGCGACAAATCTCACGGTGACCTTGCCACCAATGCGGCGATGCAATTGACCAAAATCGCCAAGCGAAATCCGCGCCAGATTGCCGAAGAGATTATCGCCAACCTGAATCTTGCTGATGCAGGCATAGAGAAGGCCGAGATTGCGGGACCGGGATTCATCAATTTCAAATTGGACAAGAGTTATCTCTATCCCGTGCTTCAACTGGTGCATGAGCAAGGCGAGAATTACGGAAGAATTGATGCCGGAGCGGGGAAAAAGGTTGAGATGGAATTTGTCAGTGCCAATCCAACAGGCAGTCTGCATCTGGGTCATGCCCGGGGAGCAGCTGTAGGAGATGCCCTGTGCAACATTCTCGATTATGCAGGATATGAAGTAACTCGTGAATACTATATCAATGACGCGGGCAATCAGGTGTTCAACCTGGCACGTTCCATTGAAGCTCGTTATTTGCAGGAGCTTGGTCAGGATGCCGAGATGCCGGAAGATGGCTACCATGGCGAGGACATTAAAGGTTTTGCAAAGGAGCTTGTTGCTGAAAAGGGAGACAGCCTGCTGTCCATGCATCCAGGGGATCGCGCGGCTTATTTCCGTGATTATGGTCTGGAGAAAGAACTCGACAAGATCAAACGTGACCTCAATCGCTTCCGCGTGAAGTTTGATATCTGGTTCAGTGAAACGTCTCTGTATGATAACGGTGAGGTGCTTCGCGTGCTGGACGAGCTGCGTGACCGCAACGAAATTTATGAAAAAGATGGCGCTACCTGGCTGAAAACAATGCAGTATGGTGACGACAAGGAGCGGGTACTGATCAAAAACGACGGTACGTATACCTATCTGACACCGGATATTGCATATCACCGTGATAAATATTCCCGTGGTTACGATACGATGATCAACATCTGGGGCGCCGACCACCATGGATATATTCCACGCATGAAAGCAGCGATGCAAGCACTGGGCAATGACCCGGATAAGCTGGTTGTCTTGATTGCGCAGATGGTCAGCCTGTTCCAGAATGGCGAGAAAGTGAAAATGTCCAAGCGTACGGGCAAAGCGGTAACGATGGAAGATTTGATGGATGAAGTCGGCATTGATGCCATCCGTTATTTCTTCACGATGCGCAGCATGGATTCCCACCTGGACTTTGACATGGATCTGGCGATTTCGACATCCAATGAAAATCCGGTGTTCTACGTACAATATGCGCATGCACGTGTATGCAGTGTATATCGTCAAGCCGAAGAGCAAGGCATCGAGCTATTGCCGCTGGCTCAGATTGATCTGTCCAAGCTGACAACCGAGCACGAATATGATCTTCTTCGCAAAATGGGTGAGCTGCCTGAAGAGATTGCAGCAGCGGCGACCGGTTATGCGCCGCACCGCATCATTCGTTATGTCTATGAGCTGGCATCCCTGTTCCATAGTTACTACCGGGCTGAGCGCGTCATCACCGAAGACGCGCAGCAGACCCAGGCGCGTCTGGCGCTGATCGGTGCCGTTCGCACCGTCATCGCGACAGCGCTCCGTCTGGTGGGCGTATCCGCACCAGACAAAATGTAATCCCTTCGGCCAAGCGGCGGGCAGCATGCAGCCGCCTGGCCGAAGGCACAAAGTCTCCATGCCCGCGCGAGCAGCTCTGCTTGCGCGTGGGCATGGAGACTTTTTTGCCCTGCGCTGGCATAGCCGCAGGGCAATGCTTCAAGAGCAGGCACACTTGCGCCTGCTCTTGCTGGTGCTTGCTGCGCAAGGCATGCCCGGCCTCAGCCGGCATCCATTGCTGCGCAGCACAGCTGCCGGCGGCTTGCAGAGCCCTGCCGCCGCGTTACCCCCCGCCCTCCTGCATCAGCTTGAGGGCGTCAATCTCGCCACCGCGAATTTTACTTTTCGCGGTGGTGCTTTTGCGGGCGCGCAGTGGAACTGTCGCGCGCTTCACAAGAGTCTTGATCTCGGCCGGAGACAAGCCGGGATGTTTAGCTAACAGCAGGGCAATGGCCCCGCTGACGTGGGAGGTTGCCATTGAAGTTCCGCTCATCTCGTGATGCTTGCCTTGCACCCAGGAGGACACGATTTTGTCCCCCGGGGCATAGACATCCACATAAGCCCCGCGATTGCTAAATGACGCAATACGCCGATTTTTGTCAGTAGCCCCGACAGAGATCGTTTGCGGATAACGAGCAGGATAATCAATGCTGCGACGCTTGCCGTCGTTTCCTGATGAAGCCACGATGACAATGCCGGCATGATATGCGCGGTTAACGACATCCAGCAAGGATTTACTGCGTGTTTTCATGCCAAAGCTCATATTAATAATGTCGACCTTATTGCGCACGCACCAGTCAATGCCAAGCACGATGTCAGAGACATACGCCGAGCCGTTATGGTCAAATGCTTTAACCGGATAGATCACGGAGCGCGGAGCAACACCGATCATACCTGCGGTGCTGTTCGCTGCAGCGATGGTTCCCGCAATATGTGTGCCATGTCCGTTGTCATCATGAGGAAGCATGCTTCGGTTCAATAGATTAATTCCGCGAGCCAGGGAATATCGCAGATCGGGATGATGGTAATCTGCCCCTGTATCAATGACACCTATTTTGATCCGGTGTCCTGTTGATACAGACCATACTTTGGGAGCACGGATGTGCTTCACTCCCCAAGGTATACCTTGAGCGCTGCTCGGTTTATTGTGAAGTGCCGAAGAATGAAGCGAGATTGGAGTATCTTCCTCTATTGTGATGTCATCCACGTAACGATATAACATATCCAGGCTCGGTACGGGGGCGATGAGGGTTCTGGCAAGTCTGGAGGTCTGAATGCCTCCCAGATCGGTGAATTCATTTCGCATTCGGGATAACTCAACAAGACAGGCCTCATAGTGCTGTGGTTTGGCGAACCGGATCAGATAACGTGCCCCTTGTTCAGACGCGGGGCATCTCATTCCGTCAATCAATTGATGCAATAAACCGGTATAGTCCATTATGGGCGGCCCCCTTCGGGATGAACATGCTGAGGTATTCTATGAATGCGTTCATCCTGCCGCATGGGGAACTTGCCCTTTTTTTACAAAAAGACATTCTCTTCGTGTCAAAACGGGCGCAGGGACATATGATGGATGGAGAGCTAGAGGGCTCTTGCGGGGAACCTGGTGAGGAGCAATCCTACGAGGGTATACAGTCAGAAGGCGGAGGGGACTCCGTCTTTTACATATGAAGTATGTTGAAATAACAGTTCTAAGCTTGGTCATGGTTGAAAAACATCTGGTCAAATCAAGCATTCCGACCTCTAAAATGTGCAGCGTGCAAATGAGCGGGGAAGCATAGCTCTGCAAATATGGGACATGCTTACAGAAAAACTTGCTTTTTAACGCTAAATAGGTTTTACTTAGGTTTGTTAATGGATATGTTATACGTAACGTTCCAGTTTGCAGGGGATATAAAGTGAATTATGTGTGAGAGGAAGTGTCTTCAGTGAGTACCTCGCTCAATTTGAAAATTGATAAAGAAAAGGTAAGAGAGATCCCTTTGGTGGATCTGGCCTTTATGGTGCTGAAAGCGGCTAATACGCCGTATTACTACCGGGATTTGATGAATGAGGTAGCAAAGCAGCGCGGAATGACGGATGAAGAGATCAACGAGTATATCGCCCAGCTGTATACTGAAATTAATATCGATGGCCGTTTTGCTTGCGTCGGTACAAGTCTTTGGGGATTGAAACGCTGGTATCCGGTTGCTGGAACAGAAGATTCCATGACAGGTGCGAAGCGTCCACGTATCATCAACGATGAAGATGATGATCTGGAAGACGAAGACTTCGGTGAAGAGGACGACAGCTACAACAGTGACGAAGATTTCGACAGCACAGATGATGATCAGGACGACGATGACGACGATGACGATGATGATGACATCTTTGATGAAGACGACAGCGAAGAAGAAGTGCTGGTTGAAGATGATGATCTGGAAGATGAAGACCTGGACGAAGACGATGAAGAGTCTGAAGACGAGGAAGAATTTGACGACGATTCCGATGTTCGCTAGTCCTTTTTGATGACCAATGGATACCCGTCTTTTCCCGAACAGTCAGCCTTGACAGCGGACGGGGTAACGGGTAAACTATTGCATGGGCTTATGAATGAGCGAGAATATATTTATGTTTTTTAGAGAAAGTGCCCCGTCCTGCGGGAGTACTTTCTTTTTGTATTTTTAGAGGTAGAATGATGTCAAACGATTACTTTTCCGACTGCTCCCGGCCAAATCTTTTGGGCCTGTTTTTTTGTATGTTCATGCAATGAAATGGAGCCTGCCGAAGATACTCGGCTTGAGGACAAGCATGGATGAAGGCTCCCGGAAAGTTTGCGTTATTTATGCCAGGAATGTGTGTAGTTAAACCGTCTTCGCTGGAAAGGGTAGTCCGCAGAAGCAGTTAATTTCTGCCATTGCTCTTTTTCACGATGATTACCTGAGAAACGGGTTACGATAATACCATATATCGCCTGAATTTCTGTACTTATATTAGGAGGGTAATAACAGTGACAAAGTATATTTTCGTGACGGGCGGAGTTGTGTCCTCCCTGGGCAAAGGGATTACAGCAGCTTCGCTGGGCAGATTGCTGAAGAACAGAGGACTCAAAGTAACAATTCAGAAATTCGATCCATATATCAACATTGACCCGGGAACGATGAGTCCTTATCAGCATGGTGAGGTGTTTGTAACGGATGATGGCGCGGAGACGGACCTCGATCTGGGTCACTACGAGCGTTTTATCGACATCAACCTCTCCAAAAACAGCAACGTCACGACAGGTAAAGTGTACTCTTCCGTAATCAGCAAAGAGCGCCGTGGAGAGTACCTGGGCGGCACGGTTCAGGTTATTCCGCACATCACCAACGAGATCAAAGAGCGTGTATTCCGCGCTGGACGTGAAGCGGGTTCGGATGTCGTTATTACTGAGATCGGCGGTACTGTAGGCGATATTGAAAGCTTGCCATTCCTTGAAGCGATTCGTCAGATCAAGAGCGATGTAGGCCGTGACAACGTAATGTACATCCACGTTACGTTGATTCCATACATCAAGGCTGCTGGCGAAGTGAAAACAAAACCGACACAGCACAGCGTTAAGGAATTACGCAGCATCGGTATTCAGCCTAATGTGATCGTGTGCCGTACGGAATACGAATTGTCCAAAGATATGAAAGCCAAAATTGCACTCTTCTGTGACATCGACGAGAATGCGGTAGTGGAATGCCGTGATGCAAGCACGCTGTATGAAGTGCCGCTTAACCTTCGTGAAGAAGGTCTGGATGAGATCGTGGTTAACCACCTGAAGCTGACCACTCCTGCGCCGGATATGAGCGAGTGGGAAGGTTTGGTGAACCGGATCAGCAAGCTGGAGCGTACGGTCGAAATCGCGATCGTTGGTAAATATGTGGCACTGCATGACGCGTACCTGAGCGTTGTCGAGTCGCTTTCACATGCAGGATTTGCATCCAATGCAGATGTGAAAATCCGCTGGGTTCCTTCTGAGGATATTACGGATGAGAACGTAGGCGACATGCTGCATGGCGTTGGCGGTATTCTCGTACCAGGCGGCTTCGGTGACCGTGGTATTGAAGGTAAAGTGTCGGCAATTCGTTATGCTCGTGAGAAAAACATTCCATTTTTCGGTATCTGTCTGGGGATGCAGGTTTCCGTTATTGAATATGCGCGCTCCATCGTGGGCTTGAACGGCGCTAACAGCTCCGAGATCAACCCTGCTACGGAATTCCCGGTCATCGATCTGCTGCCTGAGCAGAAAGATATCGAAAATCTGGGCGGAACGATGCGTCTTGGTCTGTACCCTTGCAAGCTTCAGGAAGGTTCACTCGCAATGGCTTGTTATGATGATGAACTGGTATATGAGAGACACCGTCACCGGTACGAGTTCAACAACGAATATCGTGAAGCGATTGAAAAAGCCGGTCTCGTCATTTCCGGTACATCACCGGATGGTCGTTTGGTTGAGATTGTGGAGCTTCCAGGACACCCATGGTTCCTGGCTGTACAATTCCACCCTGAATTTACGTCCCGTCCGAACCGTCCGCAACCATTGTTCCGTGAGTTTGTGAAAGCTTCACTGGAGAATGCGGAGAAATAATTGTTTTGTTTTATTGGAAAAGCAAGCGTAGAAGGATGCTTTCAGCCGCCAGCAGCGGCGGCTGAAGCATCCTTTTGTTTTACGGCATAAACATGGCTTAAATTGCTTATTTGTTATATTGGATTGATAACAGGATTTTTATGGAAGTGGTTTGAGATAATAGAAGGATTTCAATGGAAGAGGTAGAATACTTATCATGACGACTATGGGATAGTTATCCAGATGTTATGTGTATATGCTTTCCTAATTCTAGGAGGTTACAGCGTGGAAGATAAAAAAGTTCTGATTGTCGATGACCAAAACGGTATTCGAATTCTACTCATGGAAGTGTTCAGCAGCGAAGGGTACAACACATTTCAGGCGGCGAACGGTAAAATTGCACTTGAGATTGTTAACAGGGACAAGCCGGATCTGGTTCTGCTGGATATGAAAATTCCGGGAATGGACGGGCTTGAAATTCTGAAACATATCAAGGAGATTGATCCGGAGATCAAAGTCATTATGATGACGGCATATGGAGAACTGGATATGATCAAGGAAGCTACCGATCTGGGTGCGCTCATGCATTTTACGAAACCGTTTGATATTGATGAGATGCGTGTAGCCGTCAATATGCAGCTTCGCAATGGTGCTGCCAACAAGTGCAGCTAAATCCTGTAGATACAGGATTTTTTTGCGTCATTTATTAATTCATGTTCCGTCTTGTGTCGAATCATAGAAAACTGGGGTATTTCACCTGTTTTTGCGGGGAATATTGGAAATGGGAGCGAAATCCTGCTGTGTCTCTGAAAACTGTGCTGCAAAGCACAGCATTTTTGCAAATGCTTGTTTAGTATTTGACATGGGATGTGGTATAATAAGCCCGTATGTGATTTCGGCTAAAAACCATAGACACAACCCAAACCCCTAGGAGGATTGAAACCATGCCATTAGTATCTATGACAGACATGTTGAACAAAGCACTTGAAGGAAAATACGCAGTTGGTCAATACAACATTAACAACCTTGAGTGGACTCAAGCGATTCTTGCTGCCGCTGAAGAAGAAAAATCCCCGGTAATCCTGGGCGTATCCGAAGGTGCAGCACGTCACATGGGCGGCTTTACTACTGTTGTTAAAATGGTAGAAGGACTCTTGCATGACATGAAAATTACTGTACCTGTAGCCATTCACCTGGACCACGGTTCAAGCTTCGACAAATGTAAAGAAGCGATCGATGCTGGCTTTACTTCCGTTATGATTGATGGCTCCCACCACCCGATTGATGAGAACATCGAAATGACTAAAAAAGTGGTTGAGTATGCACACGCTAAAGGTGTTTCTGTAGAAGCTGAAGTAGGAACTGTAGGCGGACAGGAAGACGACGTTATTGGCGGTATCATGTATGCTGACCTGAACGAGTGTATCCGTATCGTTAAAGAAACAGGTATCGACACATTGGCGCCAGCTCTTGGTTCCGTGCATGGTCCTTACCATGGCGAGCCTAACCTGGGCTTCAAAGAAATGGAAGAAGTTCGTGACGCGGTTCAAGTTCCACTCGTACTGCACGGTGGTACTGGTATTCCTAAACACGATATCGATAAAGCAATCTCCCTGGGTACTTCCAAAATTAACGTGAACACAGAGAACCAAATTTCGTTCACTAAAGCAGTTCGTGAAGTACTTGCAGCAAAACCAGACGCTTACGATCCACGTACGTTCATCGTACCAGGCCGTGAAGCAATCAAAGAAACCGTTAAAGGTAAAATCCGTGAGTTTGGTTCCAACAACAAAGCGTAATTTATCTTTACCAGTTCCATACTGTGAAATGGAAGAACACCGCCTAGCCGGTGTCTTTCCATTTTCACACCTTATTTCTACATCGTCAGCCATCAGCACGTATTGCCGTTCATCGGCTGCAAAACACGTAGGGGGACATTAAGCTTTATGGAAAAACTAATGATTAGCGGCGGACGTCCGTTACAGGGAACTGTAACCATAAGCGGCGCCAAAAACAGCGCCATTGCGCTTATTCCTGCAGCATTGCTTGCCGAGTCTGAGGTCGTGTTGGATAACTTGCCGTTACTGAGTGACGTGGCAGTATATGCGGAAATTCTGGAGGAACTCGGAGCACGTGTAACTTGGGAAGGCAGTCAGATGAAAATCGATCCTTCCGATATTAAATCCATTCCGATGCCAAATGGCCCAGTGAAGAAGCTGCGTGCTTCGTATTATATGATGGGTGCACTGCTCGGGCGTTTTAAGGAAGCAACAATAGGTTTGCCTGGGGGCTGTAATTTTGAGCCTCGTCCGATTGATCAGCATATCAAAGGGTTTGAAGCGCTTGGCGCAACGGTAACTAATGAACATGGCTCTATCCACCTGCATGCCAAAGAGCTGCGGGGAGCTAAAATATATCTGGATGTAAGCAGTGTCGGTGCAACGATTAATATTATGCTGGCGGCCACACGTGCCAAAGGCTCTACAATTATTGAAAACGCGGCTAAAGAGCCTGAGATTATAGATGTAGCAACACTCCTGAACTCTATGGGTGCGAGCATCAAGGGTGCAGGAACAGAAACCATTCGCATTGAAGGGGTGTCGGAGCTCAAGGGGTGCCGCCATTCCATTATCCCCGACAGAATTCAGGCAGGCACGTATATGATTGCTGCTGCAGCAACGCGTGGAGATGTCCTGATTGATAATGTTATTCCCAAACATCTGGAGGCTTTAACAGCCAAGCTGCTGGAGATGGGTGTAGGTATTGAGGAGCTGGACGAAAGCATTCGTGTAATCGGACAGCCTAAATATAACCATGTGGATGTAAAGGCACTTGTATATCCGGGGTTTCCAACCGATCTGCAATCGCCGATGACCAGTGTTCTGACACAGGCAACGGGTGTAAGCGTACTGAGTGATTTCGTATACAGCAATCGGTTCAAACATGTGCCGGAGCTTGTGCGGATGGGTGCCAAAATCCGTGTGGAAGGTCGTTCAGCGATTATTGAAGGCAGTTCCCTGAATGCGGCCAAAGTCAAAGCGTCTGATCTTCGTGCCGGTGCGGCACTGGTCATTGCGGGGCTTACCGTGAATGAAGGTGTTACGGAGGTTACAGGTGTTGAATTTATTGATCGTGGTTACGATCATCTGGTGACCAATTTGCGTCTGCTTGGTGCGGACGTATGGCGGGAAACCGAATAACGTTTTGAGTGGGGCAGCATCGTTTATCATACGCCAGAAGCGTATTTTCAGCGGTGCTGCATAACCTGTAATCGAATGGGGTAAACTATTCTAATAGATTTTAAAGTCTCTTTCGGATAGGATAGAATTTGATGGATATCTTGTTTCGAGGGTCTTTTTTTGAAATAAACATCATATGGCTTTATGAACATCATTTCCTTATATAGTTTTTGAAATTATTCCCTTTCTCCAATCCCCGGATTTGTTTGAACCTGCGCTCCATAGCCGGTCTTCCCGGATCGATCGCCCCATGTTAGGAGTTCACTCATTACAGGATCATGCCATGTTATGGCTATTCCACCCGGAAACTTACACATAAAGACAAGTATTTGCATTATAACGGTTACATTCCGTACAATGGACAGAAGAGATTGGGGTCAGAATCGCTCTCTAACTGAAATAGCTGACGAAACTATCCATTTCACGGACTCATTAATTGAATAGGTGGTTATTATATGGATCTACAAATTTCCGATTTGGAAGAAATGAAACTAACGGACCTCTATAAGCTGGCGAAAAAATACCAGATTCCTTATTACGGTACCCTCAAAAAGAAAGAATTAATCTTTGCCATTCTCCGTGCACAAGCGGAACAAAGCGGTTTGATGTTTATGCAAGGCGTACTTGAGATTTTACCTGAAGGGTATGGTTTCCTAAGGCCAATCAATTACCTGCCAAGTACAGAAGACATCTATATCTCGGCTTCACAGATTCGCAAGTTCGATCTTAGAACGGGTGACCTGGTGTCAGGCAAATGCAGAACGCCTAAAGAAAATGAAAGATATTTCGGTTTATTGCAAGTCAATGCTGTGAATGGTGAGAATCCATCAGCAGCTGCGGAGAGACTTCACTTCCCGGCATTAACCCCACTGTATCCGCAGAAGAAACTGGTTCTTGAAACATCCCCGAGCCACTTGTCCACACGTATTATGGATGTGCTTGCCCCGGTAGGGCTGGGACAGCGTGGATTGATCGTAGCACCTCCCAAAGCGGGTAAAACGCTTCTCCTCAAAGAAATTGCCAATAGCATCTCAACTAACAATCCAGAAATTGAACTATTTGTCCTGTTGATTGATGAACGCCCCGAGGAAGTAACGGATATGTCTCGTTCGGTAAAAGGGGAAGTTGTGGCTTCTACATTCGATGAGCTGCCTGAGAATCATATCAAGGTCGCGGAACTGGTATTGGAACGTGCACTGCGTTTGGTTGAGGCAAAGAAGGATGTTGTTATTCTGCTTGATAGCATTACGCGTTTGGCCCGTGCGTATAACCTGGTTATTCCGCCATCCGGACGTACACTGAGTGGTGGTATTGATCCAGCGGCATTCCACCGTCCGAAGCGCTTCTTCGGCTCCGCCCGTAATGTGGAGGAAGGCGGCAGCCTGACTATTTTGGCTACAGCGCTGATCGATACAGGCTCACGTATGGATGACATTATTTATGAAGAATTTAAAGGTACGGGAAATATGGAGCTTCATCTCGATCGTAAGCTGGCTGAACGTCGTATTTTCCCTGCGATAGATATTCGCCGTTCCGGCACACGTCGTGAAGAGGTGCTGTTGAGTAAGGAAGAGCTGGATACCATCTGGGCGATTCGAAAAAATATGAATGATTCCCATGACTTCGTTGAAGGATTCCTCAAAAAGCTGCGCAATAGCAAGACAAATGCGGAGTTCCTTGCAGCTTTTGATGCGGCTGGCAACAGTCCTTCCAGCAACTCGGGAACAACAACAACTCGCCGCTCCCCAAGACAAACAGCGACGTCAGGAACATCGAATTAACGTTGAATAGAACACTTGTCGTCAGATTTAACCTAATAGATGTGAGGAGAACATCATGTATTTAGTATACGCAGATGAAAAAGGTAATGTATTTGATCATCCTTCCCTGTACGGGCTCGCTCGTAGTGGAGATATGATTGTCGAGATTATGGAGGATGAGTTGATTCCTCTGCCGGATGGTGCAACGTTGGTGGGTCTTCCGAGTACCCGTCCCATTGGTATGGACCCCGACACGGGTGAGATGATGCCGATGCCGAGTGGTACACAGGCGGTTGGGGCTTTGCTTCCGCAAGGCTTTACCCGTTTATGTCTGCCTGGTTATGTCAAGACGGATAAAGAGTACAAGCTGCCGCTGTTTGGATATTCAGCTGTAGTATGGAAAGATGGAGGCTTTTACGTTACAGCTTCACAATCCGATACTCCGGACAAATGGAATCCGATGAACTGTGATCGTGACGATGTGCGTTCTGGCGTGAAACGTTTAACCGAACAATACCCGGAGAATCGTCTGTATACCCACTTGTCGAACTGTGCGCTTGGTTACGAATGTCTGACCTCTTCCAATACGTTCCTTAATCGCTGGGAAGGTGGCGTGCCGGTATCTTACTCTTGTAACGCCGGCTGCTTCGGCTGTATTTCAGAGCAACCGGATGACAGTGGCTTTGTATCCCCGCAGACACGTATGAACTTCCGCCCGCGTGTAGATGAGATTGTAGAGGTTATGCTGGAGCATCTGAAAACTCCTGAGTCGATTATCAGCTTTGGCCAGGGATGTGAAGGAGAACCTTCCACGCAGGCCAAGCTCATTATTGAGGCAATTCGGGAAGTACGCTCGATTACCGATATGGGGTATATCAACATTAATACTAATGCCGGCCTGAACGATCATATCCGTGGCATTGTAGATGCAGGCCTTGATCTGATGCGTGTAAGTACAATCAGTGCGCTGGATGATCATTATAATGCATACTACAAACCTCGTGGTTACACGCTCGCTAATGTAGAGAAGTCCATGAAATATGCAGCGGAGCAGGGGGTGTATACATCCATCAACTATCTGATCTTCCCGGGTGTAACGGACCGTGAGGAAGAGATTGAAGCGATGATTGAATTTGCGCGCCGCACCAACCTGCGTCTGATTCAGATGCGTAATCTGAATATTGACCCGGAGAGTTATCTGGAGTTGATTCCACCGGCACAGGGTGACATTCTGGGGATGAAGCAGATGCTGGAGATCTTTGCAGAAGAACTGCCAGATGTCGTTATTGGCTCGTACACTCATGTTCCGCCAGTAGGTATGGCTCGTCCCAAAAAGCTGATCACCTCTTGAATGAATTAGATTGCAACCAGCTTTATGCCGTGTTATAATCTGCTGTGTTGTGCCATTTACTCTGGGTCCGCTTGAGGCTCAGGGCGGAAAGAGGTGAAAGGTAATGAAAGAAGCAATTCATCCTAAATTCACGATTGGTCAAGTATCCTGCGCATGCGGTAATACGTTTGAGACTGGTTCCGTTAAAGACGGACTTCGTGTAGAGATTTGCTCCGCGTGCCACCCGTTCTTCACAGGTAAACAGAAGTTTATCGATGCTGGCGGCCGTGTAGATCGTTTCAAAAAGAAATACGGCATCTAATAGAATCAGTCCTAACGGATTGTCTAATTATTGCATCCAACGACCTCTGCCTTACGGCGGGGGTTTTTATTTTGTATATGTTTTGGAGTCAAACAGCTTCCATTGGCTGCCGGTTGCAATTATGACAAGCTTACGTTATACTATTTCTTACCGTGCTAGATGGGGAGGTAGCGGTGCCCTGTAACTCGCAATCCGCTATAGCGAGGTTGAATTCCTGTTAGAGGTTTTGTCGATGTGAGGTTTGGTCCCTGAACGCGGTGTTGACGGTTGGGTCCTCCGCAATGAGTACTCATGAACCTGGTCAGGTCCGGAAGGAAGCAGCCATAAGTGAGACCACTCTTGTGCCGGAGGGTTGCCTAGCCCGAGCTGTTGTTCAGGGGTGCCGCTTGGATCGCAATTATCGATAGCAGGTGCACGGCTTAATCTTTTAAATGTAGAGACCTTTGCAGCGTATGAATGCAGAGGTCTTTTTTGATATGTTAATGTTAAAGTGCGTATGAAATCAGTCAGATAGAGTTTGGAATCACTCTGGAATATAGTATAATGGGGTGACGACAACGGACTCGAATGCGAAGTGGAAGGAAGGTAACGCATCATGGAGCATATCGCGTTATACCGGGCGTGGCGTCCTCAGTCGTTCCAGGATATGGTGGGACAACAGCACATTATTCAGACTTTGCAGAATGCGATTCGTGAACAGCGAACTTCCCATGCCTATTTGTTTAGCGGGCCCAGAGGAACGGGCAAAACAAGTGCGGCCAAAATATTGGCCAAAGCTGTAAACTGTGAGCGTGGACCTGCAACGGAGCCTTGTAACGAATGTGAGGCTTGCCGCCGAATTACGAGCGGCGCTGTGATGGATGTGCAGGAGATTGACGCTGCATCCAATCGGGGTGTTGAGGAAATCCGTGATCTTCGGGAAAAGGTGAAATATGCGCCGACCGAAGTCCGGCAGAAGGTTTATATTATTGACGAAGTGCATATGTTGACGACAGAGGCGTTTAATGCTTTGCTCAAAACATTAGAAGAGCCTCCCCCGCATGTGATGTTTATTTTGGCAACCACTGAACCGCATCGCCTGCCAGCGACCATTATATCACGGTGTCAGCGATTTGATTTTCGCCGTGTATCTCTGGAGGAGCAGACAGCCAGATTGGCTTTGATCTGTGAACAGGAAGGCATGGAAGCGGATCATGATGCGCTGCAGTACATTGCTCGGTTATCGGATGGGGGGATGAGGGACGCGCTAAGCGTGCTTGATCAAATCTCTTCATTTACTGATGGACGAGTGACATATCAGCAGGTTATGGATATGACCGGTGGCATAGCTTCGGAGCAATTCGCCAAGCTGGCGGCTTCCTTGCTTAAAGGGGATGTCGGCCATATCCTGCAGATGATCGAAGGCTTTATGCACGAAGGTAAAAGTGCAGACAAATGTATGGAGAACCTGCTGTATTATTTCCGGGATTTGCTGATGATCAAGATGGTTCCGGATGCGGACAAGCTCACGGATCGGGTATTGAATCCTGAATCATTTCGAGATATGGCGGAATCTTTCACAAAGGAACAGCTGTTCCAGATGATTGATACGCTGAATCGGTATCAAAGCGAGATGAAATATGCAGTTCAGCCGCAGACATTATTTGAGGTCGCGCTGCTTAAACTGTGTAGTATCCCGGCTTCGGGCGGGGCGGCTGCAGCGGCAGGAGCATCCTCTCCATCGACATCGGTGGATGGCGGAGAGATTAACCGACTCAAGCAGCAGTTGGCCGAGCTTGAGAAAAAGCTGGATCGGGCACTCAAAAGCGGTCTGTCTGGTGGGGAGGCTGCTTCAAGCGCTCCCGCCAGACCGGCGTCGCGTGCGCCAATGTCCAGATCTAATGCTCCGGCGAAGCTGCCGGCACATCTGGATCAATATGTTGCGCGCAAGGGGTCTCCCGAGTTCGCGGAGATCAGCAAAAAGTGGAGTCAAATTCTGCAGCGTGTCAAAGAGGAAAAGGTAACGGTGCATGCCTGGTTTATGGATGGAGAGCCGGTATCACTGCTTGAAGACAATGTGCTGGTTGCTTTTAAAAACAACATCCACCGTGAAACAACGGAGAAGCAGGCCAATCGTGATGTTATTGAGCGTGTGCTTTCTGAGCAACTTGGGCGTCCGGCACGACTTGTGACGATGATGCTCAGGGATTGGACGGGAGCGATGGAAGGAGCTACTGATGCGCCAAAGGAGGACTTTAAGCTTGAACCTGAGCATGAAGATGGGGGTTCAGGCGATAAGCAACCTTGGATTGATGAAGCGATCCAGCTATTTGGTGAGGATCTTGTAGTTATTAAAGAGTAGTACGTCTGAATGCAGTGTATATAATTTGAGATAACTATATTAAAGGAGATGACGGATATGAATAACATGAACCAAATGATGAAGCAAGTAAAGAAAATGCAGGAGCAAATGCTGAAGGCTCAAGAGGAACTCGCCGACAAAACAGTTCAAGGAACTTCTGGTGGCGGTGTGGTAACAGCTGAAGTGAATGGCCATAAAAAATTGCTTTCTATTACAATCAAGCCGGAAGCTGTTGATCCGGATGATGTTGAAATGCTTCAAGACCTTGTCATGACTGCGGTGAATGATGCTTTGACAAAGGCTGATGAAATTGCAAATCAGGATATGGGTAAATTCACAGGCGGCATGAAAATTCCGGGACTGTTTTAATTTGAACTGATCCTGTCCAAAGGAGACACAACCGATTGCACTATCCTGAACCGATAGCCAAGCTGATTGATGCCTTTACCCGTCTGCCGGGTGTAGGGCCGAAGACAGCAGCGCGTTTAGCTTTTCATGTGCTTAACATGAAGGAAGATGACGTTATTGATTTTGCCAAGGCACTCGTCAGTGTGAAGCGTAATCTTCATTACTGCTCTGTGTGCTGTAATATTACGGATACAGACCCTTGCCGGATCTGTCAGGATAAGTCGAGAGATGTATCGGTAATCTGTGTAGTTCAAGACTCGAAGGATCTGGTGGCTATGGAGCGCACCAAGGAATTCGATGGGTATTATCACGTGCTGCAGGGCGCAATCTCTCCGATGGAGGGGATTGGCCCGGATGATATACGTTTGAAAGAGCTGTTAACCCGATTGAGTGATGAGCGTGTCAAAGAGTTGATTTTGGCAACCAATCCGAATATTGAGGGTGAAGCAACGGCGATGTACATTTCCCGCCTGGTGCGTCCGTTTGAAATCAGTGTAACCCGTATTGCCCATGGACTGCCTGTGGGCGGAGATCTGGAGTATGCGGATGAGGTTACACTCTCGAAGGCGTTGGAAGGTCGCAGGGAAATGCGCTGATGTTCATTACGTGATTTCAGTATAAATGAGAGAACTTCGTATTATTTTTTAAAGAAAGCATAGTATCATCTTCAAGAGAGGGCCAGGAGCTCTCTCTTTTTTTGTTATTAATTCGGACGTCCAAGTTCTAAGTTTGTCCCTCCCTTGATATGTATGAAAGTGTGCTATATGGATGATATGAGGGAGGGAACGCTGGTGCTAATATGGCAAAAAGTATGGAGACTAGGGGAAAGAGGGAAGAGGGAGAGCCGACAGCTTGAGGAGGAACAATCTCAAGTATATGCGGATGTGGAGAAGGCAAGACAGGAGTGGGAGCGGGCGATGAAACAGTTCGAATATGCTCTCGGGAAAGATGAGATTGATTATGCAATTTATGTACTTGAGGCGGCAGAACGAAAGTACCAGATTCATTTGAAGCAGGCGAAACGATTGAGTGGAGTGCAGGAGGATGTCATCGAACGGAAAGTCAGCATGTGACACTGTGCAGTTGGGAGCAGACGATTATATCTGGAGGTGGGTTTTATGAAGACTGTAATTCTCGGGAGTGTACTAGTTGCCTCTCTGTTGGCGCTTGTTGTTATCTTATTCAGGAAGAGGTTGGGCTTATCGGTTTTTACGTCAATTGGAATTCATCTAGTGATGGCTGCTGCGGGCATATATGTTGTGAATTATTCAGGATGGATAACGGGGATGTATATACCTTTAAACCCTGCAACGATAGGTACCGTTACGGTTTTGGGTTTGCCTGGTGTAGGGCTTTTATTAGGATTAAAAATTTCTTTGTTTGCATAGTTGACTATTAGGGAAATTATATGGTACATTATATCTCGTTGCTTTGCTTGATTGGCTTCAGGCTTCAACTGAAATGAATGAAGTTCAATCAGAACTTCAAAAAATAATTTCAAAAAAAGCTTGACCAAAACGAACGAAGTATGATATATTATAAAAGTCGCCGCTGAGACAAGATGGTGACGAAAAACGAAGTTTGATCTTTGAAAACTGAACAACGAGTGAGTACTGATCTTGCTTGCAAGATCAACAATGAGATTTATAATCTCGTCAGATTCAAAATGAGCTTATCGCT
>NZ_BMFU01000023.1 GCF_014639235.1 Paenibacillus silvae
TTCATTGCAAATAATTTCAGAACAACAGACAGCACAGGCGAGGTAGCCTTGTACATACCTGACGAGTTGAAACCAAGCTTTTTCACTGGAGCCGTGGACAAAGCCATTGGCGACACCGTTACAGGGTTGGGTGAGATGGCAGAGGCAATCCTCTATCATCCGTTCAGTACGTTAGGTAATCTGGCCTATGATATGACGTTGGGGAAAGTGGTTGATGCTCGACGAGGAATTGCATTTGCATGGGATGCGGCCTGGGGTACAGGAACAGCGAGGTCCGACATCGAGCAGTTTGTAGATGAGCAGAAAAAGCAGCTTAATGAAGATGAGTCGGGGTATTATAAAGGTGCGTTAGTAGGTCAGGCCTTGTCTTATTTCTTCTTTGGCAGAGCCTTGCACTCGAAGGATGACTATGGAGCGGGTGGGGGAGGGAAGAAGGAAAAAGGGAATGAACGCCAGAACAGTGTAAGAGAATTGATTAAACCAAGTGCACCACCCAATCAAGATGCCATACCTAGCGGAACCAGGACCAGAATTCCGAATAATGCAGATAAGGCGACTAAACAATCCTTGGAACTTGAGAATCATGCCGCTGATGTATTGGCTAAAAATGGATATCGGATTGAACAAAACCCAAAAGTTCGAGAAAGTGATGGTATTGACCTTAACAGGGATCCAGATTTTCGAATTGAAGATCGTATATTTGACTGCTATTCACCAACGGAGAGTAAGGGTATCCGAGGTATTTGGAGTGAAGTAGAAGAAAAAGTCGTGGTCAAACAACAAACGAAGAACGTGGTGATTAACCTGTCTAAGTGGGCAGGAGATGACGCTTCTTTAATAAAACAATTTCGCGATTGGGAAATTGAAGGTTTAGAAGAAGTTATCGCAATCAAAAAGGATGGTAAGATTATTTCTGTTTATCCATAAAGTAGAGGAGACAAATCTATGGAATATTCGCTTAAAATAAACGGAAGACAGGATGTCTTAGGAATAAGGAGTCTACTATTAAGTAACAATTTTAAGGTGAGTCATACAAAAAATAAAAACAATGATGAGTTTGAACTGGAAAATGGATTGAAGATAAGTATATATAATAATCATTTTCCGCCCAATCATCCAGCTGCTTCTTACGAAACGATGTTCCAAGAAGAGGATTTCATATATGAACAGACGATATCTTATGAATTAAAAAACAATCAAAACTATGAATTATGTTATAAAACGATGTACGAAATTTCATTTGCAATACTGAAGTCACTTAAAGTGAATGGAGTATTCTATCACACATCTGGAGAAGAAATATTTTTCTATAAGGACGGAAAATATACATTCAACAGAACTTACCTTGAATTACTTCAGAAAAGTTATGGAGAACTTCTTAAACATATTGAATATGAGGTTTTCATGAAATGATAAAGTCGGACTTACGGCATTTCTAGCATATTATGTTCCTGTGAAGGCTGTCGAAGATTATCAGAAAGCAGCTAGTGAAAAAATTATATGAGTGAACGGTGCTATACTGATTCTGGAACGATATAGATGGAATTTTATAATTGAAATGATGAATGACATAGAGGCACTTCTACCATACAAACGTAGAGGTGCTTCTTACTATATAAAATGAGGAGGAGGGACCCATACCTTGATTTTAAAAAAGCGACTTTTTATGATCGGCTGTTGCCTTGCCTTTGTGATCTTACTTGTTCTAGCCTACAGTTTGTACAAAGAAAAAAGAATATATGAACAGTACCTGACCATGAATGTTCGCCAAGATATCGTTGATTTGAAAAGTGCAATTATCCATAATGATCTTATTTTAAACCGTATATTGGAGAATGGGAAAATCATTAACGAGATGGTTGAGGATGGGGAGCAGGCCAGGCAGCTCCAATATAACCTCATAGACATGTCACAGATTATTAATAAGTATAATTTAATGAATCTCAGTTTCAGTCAGGAAACCAGCTGGCTGGTTAAACCTGCACAACCATTCATCAACCATTTGGGGCTGGAGGACATATGGCCAAGTACATTATTCCGAATGCAGATGACGTTCCAGCGGTTGGATCTAATCAATTATCCTGTATCCGCTGATCTCAAAACCAGAATCCAGGAGTATCAACAGTTGAATAATCGGTGGCTGCATATTGTTGGAGATTTCGAATCCAAAGAAATTAACGAAAAAGATTGGCCTCAACTCTTGAGTGATCTGGAGCAAGAAACGCGAGCTTATTTTGAAGAGAAAAAGGTTGATTTTGTAAAGGATGATATCTGGAGAGAGGCGTTGAATCCAAGATATAGATGAAGGAAAAAGAAGCATCTGCAAAGGCAGAGTAATGTATTTCATGGGGTCATAGTCATGAGCACACTCTCCGCATGTGCTCATGACATAGTATAAGGCATATATACCGTGTTTTTTGCCTAAGGAGAGTGACCATCTTGAAGCTTTCAAAGAAAATAAGAAGGAGCCGTAACGTATTAAGAGCGACACGATCCATGGCGGGATGGAGTAAACCAATCTCTAAAAGACGCAGCAAACGGTACAGGATACGTTGTAAAGATTCCAGAAAAAAACGATGCGCCAAGTCAATAAAGCCAACACGAAGACACAGAAGCATCACTGCTAGTCGAAAAGTTATTGTACGACCTGTAAAAATCCCGACTATTCCAGCTTGTCCTGATCGCATAGATCATATCGCCCTGCCAAGACATCAGGAAACCATAGGTGGTGGTCTGATTGAAATGCAGGGACCAGCAGGTCAGCAAGGTGCCCAAGGTATGATAGGGCCTCAAGGTGCCGCAGGCAGACAGGGAATGCCGGGAGCACAAGGTATCATGGGCCCTCAGGGTGTTCCTGGTGAGCAGGGAGCAGCGGGTACACAGGGTCCAGCAGGCCCTCGGGGAGAGCGTGGAGAAGCGGGAAGTTCAGGAGCACAAGGTCCCATGGGTCCTCAGGGTGTACCGGGTGAGCAGGGAGTAGTCGGAGCGCAGGGTCCAGCAGGCCCTCAGGGAGAGCGTGGAGAAGCGGGAAGTCCGGGAGAACAGGGTCCCGTGGGCCCTCAGGGTGTACCGGGTGAGCAGGGAGTAGCTGGTGCGCAAGGTCCCGCAGGCCCTCAGGGAGAAACGGGGCCAACGGGACCTCAAGGTGAGCAGGGTCCTCCGGGAACGGTAACAGGAGTTCAGGTCGTTCCTGCAACGGGACGGTATTTTTATTTTCCAGAGGTTAATCTGGATTTAACAAGCTCGGTTACAATACCTGCTGGAGACTTTGTGGATGATGATAATGGGAGTGTAACCGAATTCGCAGGAATCAGTACGACGAGTTATTATAATCTCTACATTAATGGAATCTTGCAGCCAGGCGGGTCCTATACCTTAACTGCCACTAGTTTGTTTCTTCCTCCTCAGAGTGGTGTATTGCTTGCAGGCACACCGATTATTGTCGAAATTGTTCAGCTAACAGCGATAATTATCAATAGTTAAAATGGTTAAACCTCCTCCTGAATTGGCCTTCACGAGTCTCAAATCTACCACATATACTATGTCAGGTAGGAGGTGAGAAATATGCCACTGGTTACACCATTTCAGAACAGTTTACGATTCGCTGCGACGATCGGTGATGGAACAGGTACAGGGGCAACGTTTGCGATCGCTGCTACGGCGTTTACAGACGATGCGGGCACTGCTGCTACGGCCTTCCCGACTGCGTTTAATTACTACAACCTGTATATTAATGGTCTGATGCAAACAGCAGACACATCCTCGGTTACCGCCACTACAATTACCATCCCCGGCGGGGATGCATTGAACGATGGTACTCCGATTGTTGTACAATTTGTAGTGTCCTGATGATTAGCTAAAGTTGTATAAGAAAGGCATTGTGCGGCTTCTATCTGGGATAGGAGTCGTTTTTTTTACGCTTATGATCTGGAGAGGTGCTTTGAATCAAGAGGGGTGCTCTTTTTTTATACTCAAACAACTAATGAAATTTCTCACGTGCTGGACGATAATAGAGTAGAGACCATATTTACCAATACCAAGCAATATCCATGGAGCACAACTACATATCCACAACCTATTCTAACTCTCGCGAGGTATATTTATGAAACAAGGCATATATGAACAGCTTATCAACACCATCACCAGACAGGAGATTTCGGCGCTGGACCCGGATGTGTATCACATTGGGACCGAGAAGCTGGATGCAGAGGAAGCACGCAAGCTGTTGTCCACGTATTTGGCGGCGGTGACCCGGCGAGCGCTCAAGATTGTACGGGAACAGACGGAAGACAAAATGGCCGTATTAGAGCAGATTCGAACCTGTAATGAGATCATAGCAACTTTAAAGGACACGTTGGGGGAAGAGGAGTATAACGATCTGCAACTGGATGAGCAGGGAGAGGTGCTGACCCATGTGTATTCCAAGCTGAACAGCATTCGTGCGGTTCGCGATACCAAAATCATTCGCCCGGATACACCGATTGCCCAAAGCTCGTTATTCACAGGTGCGAAGTCTGAACCAAGCATGCTGCTGGAGCTGCAAAAAGAGATCGTGACCGCCGACCGGATCGACTGGCTGGTGTCTTTTATCAAATTCAGCGGGCTTCGCCTGCTGCTGGAACAGCTCCAGCAATTCACATCAGGCGGGGGAAAGCTGCGGATCATCACGACCACCTATATGGAAGCAACCGATCTCAAAGCGATTACCGAGCTCAGCAAATTACCGAACACCGAAATCCAGATTTCGTATGATACCAAAGTCACCCGACTGCACGCCAAAACGTACATTTTCCACCGCGATACCGGATTCACCACCGCCTATGTGGGATCTTCCAACCTGTCTAACCCGGCCCTGACCAGTGGCATGGAATGGAATCTCAAGGTGACGGAGAAGGATTCACTCGATGTGCTGCGCAAGATTGAAGCGACATTCGAAAGTTACTGGAATGACCGCGAATTTACGAGATACATACCTGAGGATCAGGAGCATGAGGCACAACTGAGAGCGGCTCTGAATCGCAAAAAGGACCGAACTGGACATTTCCATCTCGACATCCAGCCTTATGATTATCAAAAGGAAGTGCTGGAACAGCTTGAAGCCGAGCGCACGCTGTATGGTCGAATCCGCAACCTGATCGTCGCCGCCACAGGCGTGGGCAAAACGGTCATCTCAGCCTTTGATTACAAACGATTCCGGGCAAGTCATGCGGGAGCCAAGCTGCTTTTTGTCGCCCATCGGGAAGAGATTCTGAAGCAAAGCCGGGACACGTTTCGGTATATTTTGAAGGATATGAACTTTGGCGAGCTGCATGTCGGGAGTCACCGGGCGGAGGCGCTGGAGCATCTGTTTGTCAGCATACAGAGCCTCAATTCCATGAAGCTGACAGAGATCACCAGCCGGGACTATTACGACTACATCATTGTGGATGAATTCCACCATGCTGCTGCTCCTTCCTACCAGAAGCTATTATCTCACTACGAGCCGCAGATTTTGCTAGGACTTACTGCAACGCCTGAACGGATGGATGGCAAAGACATAACCGCTTACTTCGATCATACGATTGCCGCAGAGATTCGTCTGACGGATGCCATCGACCGGAAGCTGCTGAGTCCGTTTCAATACTTTGGTGTCACCGATACCGTTGATCTGTCTCAGGTGAAGTGGTCGCGCAAAGGCTACGATCTGAATGAGCTGGAGAAGCTCTACACCCATAACAAAATTCGTGCCAACCAGATCATGCAAAGTCTGAACAGATATGTCACCGATCTGGATGAGGTGAAAGGGCTTGGTTTCTGCGTAGGGGTGGATCATGCACTGTATATGGCTAAAGTTTTCAACGAAGCCGGTATTCCATCTATGGCTCTGCATGGCGGGTCGAGCGAACAGGAGCGTCATTCTGCAAAAGGAAAACTGGTGAACGGAGAACTACGCATGATCTTTGTTGTTGATCTGTACAATGAGGGTGTGGATATTCCTGAGGTGAATACGATTCTGTTCCTGCGTCCGACTGAAAGTTTAACCGTATTCCTGCAACAGCTCGGCCGTGGATTACGGATGGCGGAGGGCAAAGAGTGCCTGACCGTGCTCGACTTCATCGGACAAGCGCATCAGGAGTACAGATACCAGGATAAATTCCGGGCCCTGATCGGTGTGACCAAGCATTCCATCTCGTACTACGTCGAGAACGGTTTTTCGAACTTGCCTCGGGGCACGTTTATTCAGTTGGAAAAGCAAGCCAAGGATTACGTCATGCGTAATCTGAAGCAGATGAGCCGCAATCGCAGAGCGCTGATCCAGAAGCTGCAAACGTTCCAGCAGGACACCGGATTACCGCTGACTCTGGCCGATTTTGTAGAGCATCACGGGATGACACTGTATGAATTGTATGGCGGGCGTTCGGGCAAAAGGTATTTCCGCGGCCTGATGGCCGAAGCCGGACTAACCGAGCCAGTGGAAGACGAGCAGGAGGAGTACATTCGCAGACTGCCATCCGTGCTGACGATCAACTCTCGCAGCTGGCTGACTTTTCTGATCGACTACATTGAAAAAGGCAAAGAGCCTACCACCGCCGATGAACAGCGCATGTTGGTCATGTTCTATTACACCTTTCACCGGGCTTCACCGGAGAAGCTGGGGCTAAGCGGTATTGAAGAAGGCGTGGCACGAGTGCTGTCCTGTGAAGCATTCCGGGCCGAGCTTGTGGATATTTTTAAATATAATCTGGCGCATCTGCGATTTGTGGATAAAAGTAACTCATTCCCGTACACTTGTCCACTGGATATCCACTGTATGTACTCCATCGACCAAGTACTCGCCGCCTTTGGCTACTGGAATGCCGAGCAATCACCAACCTTCCGCGAAGGCGTGAAATATTTTGCCGATGAACAGACGGATATCTTCTTCATTACATTGAACAAATCGGATAAGGACTTCTCACCCTCCACGCTATACGAGGACTATGCGATTAATGAGCGTTTGTTCCACTGGCAAACTCAGAGCCGGGTATCGGAGCACACCGCTACCGCACAGCGTTATATTCATCATCGAGATACAGGCAACCGAATTGCTCTGTTTGTTCGGGAGTATAAGGAGGAGCATGGCTATACATCTCCATTTGTCTTCCTGGGTGAAGCGGATTACGTGAGTCATGAGGGGAGCAAGCCGATGAGCTTTGTGTGGCGGTTAAGGGAAGAGATGCCCGCGAAGATGGTGGCGGTGGCGAATAAGTGTATTGTTTGATGCAAGATAGGAGATAAATGAAATGAAAAATTACAATATATCATACTTAATTATGGTATTTACTCCTCATATTTTAAATTTTTTAATATTCTTGTTTTCAAAAGATTTAAATATGAAAACTATAGTTATTTGGTCAACAATTATATTACTGAGTTTTCAAATACATGAGAAAATTGCATCTTGGTATGCATATTGTATCTTAATTTCAATTCCACTAGTGCTCATTCATTTATGGACAGTAGAATTCTTTTTTATTTTAAGCACAGTGATAATTTTTTTTGTTTTTGTATATATGCTTGTTACAGTACATTCATTTATAAATAGCAAATTAAATTTAGGTATTAATATCTCAGTCTCCATAATGCTCATATTTACTTTCCTCACTTTTTGTACACTTTTCTTTACCTATTATGCGTTCGTTATACAAACAATTAACTTGTATCCAAGCAATAACTTTTTAGTGTTTTTGTCAAAGTATCTAACTTGGGAAATACTTCAGACTTTCCTAGTAGCTGTCTTTACATTAATAATTGCATTCTACGTAATTGAATCTCTATTTAAACTTGTAAAAACTAGAATATTGAATAGTGAATCACGGTATCAAATTGTATTTATATTTCTTTTCGCTTTATTTGCTTTAATATTTCCTGATATGGTTTTTTCACATCTTTATCTATCATTTGCTGAGACTAGTGAATCGTACGAGTTTCTTGGTTACGCAAATAAATATGATGTAGGAGGTATGATATTTTATTATAAAAAAGCGTTGTACTATACTTTTTGCTTACATTTTTCTGTTCCTATGCCTACAACTGAATTTTATATTAATATGCAGAACTCAATAATGAACAACTCTTATATGAAAATACTTCAATTTCTTCATTTCATCCAAAACAAATTGCTGGAATTGATCTTATTCGCAGCTGGGATAGCAACCCTTACATCTAATGCCTTGAGATTAGGAAAAAATTAAAACTATTTTATTAGGCGGTGACACCATGATCATTTACAGTAGTAATGCATTGGCCTTCAGAGAATCAGTTGATAATAATCAAATTACAGTTCAAATTGAGGAAGCCTATATTAAAGGTATGGGGAAGAAACCAAACAAAGGTGAGGTACGAGCCTGGAATAATTCTATGCAATTTATGGAAAAGATTATTCGTAATTCTAAGGTTGCAGATGATTGCGGCATATTAATTGAATATAATATTCCTTCTACAAGTAAAAGAATTGATTTTATTATTGCAGGTCAGGATGAACAAAAGAATGATAACTTTGTGATTGTGGAGTTAAAACAATGGGATGCAGTCGAGGCTATGGATCGTGAAGATATTGTAAGGGCATTTATTGGAGGTAGAACAAGGGAGACACCTCATCCTTCGTATCAGGCATGGTCATATAAACAATATTTAAGTGATATGAATGAAGCTGTGTATTCCAAGGATATTAATGGATACTCATGTGCATATCTACATAATTACAGATCGGTTCATCCTGATCCGCTCCAATACGATCAATATCAGAATATCATCTGTGAAGCTCCTTTATTTTTAGCTGATGATACATCTAAACTTCAAAATTTCCTTAAAAAGCATGTAGGTCAAGGAAAGGGGGTTAACTTACTTTATTTAATTGAGAATGGTAAGATCCGTCCGTCTAAGAAGCTAATTGACCATATCGATGGATTGTTTCAGGGAAACTCTGATTTTGTATTGCTTGATGAGCAGAAGGTTGCATATGAAGCAATTATGAGTCTCGCCAAGCAAACAGATATAAAACGGACCATCATTGTGCAAGGTGGTCCTGGTACAGGTAAATCAGTAATATCTATGAATGCACTCGGTGGGTTACTTAAAAATAAGCTAAATGTTAAATTCATTGCCCCAAATGCTTCATTTCGAACGGTTATGGTAGAGACTCTGACAAAACGACAAGCTAAAAACAAGACACGTACAAAGATGTTATTTTCGGGATCAAGTCAATTTTACAAAGAACCAGCTAACATGTATGACGTACTTGTTGTTGATGAAGCACACCGATTGAAGGGCAAAGGAGCATATCAATATTTTGGAGAGAGTCAGATCGAAGATATCATTAAGGCATCTAAAGTGAATGTGTTTTTCATAGATGATTTTCAACGTATCCGACCTGAAGATATTGGTTCTATTGCAGAGATTAAACGTTTAGCTGCATTATATAATTCGGAAGTGCATGAATACTCACTAGCAGCCCAGTTTCGTTGCTCTGGGGCAGAAGGTTTTTTAAATTGGGTTGATGACGCATTACAGATTCGTCCTACTGCTAATTTCGATGGATGGGATCAAAATTCTTTTGAATTTATATTAATGAACACACCAAACGAAGTATACCATCTAATCAAAATTAAAAATGAACAGGGATACAAGGCAAGAATGCTAGCTGGGTTTGCTTGGAATTGGACTGCTGATAAGGATGGTAATCACAATGGCGAAATTCCTGATGTGAACATTGAAGAACATCAATTTGCTATGCCTTGGAATGCTCGTTCCATATCAAGCACGTGGGCTATAGATGAAAGTGGTGTAGATCAGATTGGATGTGTTCATACGTCTCAAGGTCTAGAGTTTGATTATGTAGGCGTAATCATAGGAAATGATCTGAAATTTGATTCAAATAAGATGGAACTTTATTCGGATTATGATGAGTACAAGGATAGAATGGGGAAAAAAGGACTTAAATTCAAAAATGAGGAGTTAACTAAGCTAGTTAAAAATATTTATAAAATATTGATGTCTCGGGGGATGAAGGGGTGTTATGTTTATTGTCGGGATAAAGAATTGATGAGTTACTTACAAAGTAGAAGTAAGATAAAATGAATTTTTGATTGCACGTAGTGAAGAAACCCTATCATTTCAACAAAAATGGAGAGATAGGGTTGTTGTTTTTTACATCAATATTCCTTTTACAACATTTTTGGCTGTCCGTATATGTTCTGAATTAGAGTCTCTTAGCAGTTGTACAATTTCCTTAATTTGTTTCTCATCTTCAGTTACTTCAAACTCTTCATCAACATACGCAAATAATTGTATCAAATTAACTTCAAGGGACTCAGCGATCTTCGCCAAGTTCACCAAAGAGACGTTCTTTTCACCACGTTCAATCTGACCTATGTATGAAAAATGAAATCCACCTTTTTCTCCAAGGGATTCTTGTGAATACCCTTTTTCTTTGCGTAGTGCACGAATTCTGGCTCCGACCAATTTTAAAACTTCTCTGTCCTCGTTCATGGTATTTCACCTCTATGTTCAAAAGTGTAGACAAGTTTCCTAAAGGTAAACACCAAACGAAGAATACAAAATAAATAATTGATTACTATAAGTATTATTTTGTTGTATAATACTGGTATTAACTCGCTGGAGGGATGACAATGGCAAGAAATCGGTCTTTTACCGAAGCGCCTTGTAATCACCAAGTAGATTTTACTCCTCGTTTTCAAGAAGGTAATAACTCTAAGCAATCTGTATTCAGACATAATCTAGATGAATATAGACTCCGTAATACAATCATGGGCTATCACCAACATTCGAAATATCACATCAAACTTGCCAGCATCATGCAAAGTCACAATCAGTTTCAAGCTTGCCTCATACTCTGCGATTGGGCACTTGCCTCGATGATTAAGGCATTATATATCCAAAAGTATCGTGCAGTACATTCACCGAAGGAGCTTACTATGAATGAGATTTTACCTTTGGTGCATACAGATACTGTACCTGGATTGGACATTGCTTTGTTCATTGGTACGATTCAACATATGTCCTGCATGGGGGAGTTTAACCAGGATCGGACTCTAAAGGAAAACAACATCAAAAAGCTTCTTCAACGAACAGAAGAAATATTGAAGGAGTTAGAGGATCGGTTGAAGCATAACTAACAGAGCTAAAATAATCTATTGATTCAATGTGTGTATAAATTGCTCAGTTTTTTTGAACATAGGACTCTAAGAGCACAGGGGATTAAAGAACACTTTTGATAATAAGGGAAAATCAGGATATTGGACGGATGTATATATCACGTACTTCTGCTAACATAGTAAAATCTTATTTACTTCGGAGAGAAATCTATGAGTACAATTAAAGTAACACCAGAGCAACTACTACATGTATCTAAACAGATTGAGCAGGGGAGACAACAGCTGGAATCGATACGGAATGACCTGACTGCAAGAATCGGCTTCATCGAGTCTCAGTGGGCAGGAGCCACACAGGAGCGGTTCTTCTATGATTTTCAGCAATCTCGTCCTGTACTGAATCGTGCACTGGAGAGTATGGTGAAGTCCTCTCAGGAACTAGTGGCTATTGCCGAGAGGTTCCAACAGGTGGATCAGGAACAGGTGAGCTTGGGTGCCGTTATTGGGCAGAATGCTGCTGGCAGCATAATGAATCAGGATACAGCTAACCGGGAAGAGAAACAAAGAATGGTATACAATCCTTTGTTTGGTGTCGTTATGCCTGCCAGTGAAGCTGAGGATGGGATGCCAGGACAGAAGGAATTAAGGAAATACTTTAATAATGGTGGTTCATTAGAGGAAATGAGAGCAGGGCCGAAGCAACCCGAGTCTGGTGGGGGAGATATATATGATGAACAAATTAAGGCATTTGAAGAAGGTTACCATCCCATTACCGGAGTATCTGTACCTGCATGGCAAGCTGGAATTTCTATCGCAAGTTTACAACTCGGTAAGATCGCGATGGCTTTTACGGGGATGTATAATAAGGGCTACAAGGTTCCGAAAAATGGATTGAAATTATCAAAAGACATGGGAGCAAAGCCCGGTCATATTCCGAACAATCCATTGCATGATAACCCAATACTCAGCAAAACGAATAAAGGATTAGAAGTACAATTCACTAACAATGCTGGCAACAGGATTTTTTGGATAGAGCAGAACCCTAAAAATATACCTCATGCAATAGATGCTGCAAAAAATAGCCGTGATACAGGTAAAGTTGTCGAGGGGAAAGTCGGTGAATTTGTAGAGAGTCATGTTGGAGTAACTGGATTTGGAGTGGAAGTTAAAAATGTGGATAATAAATTAAGAGTTACGGATCTGGATGTTGTTACGAACTCACAAATTATTGAAGTGAAAAAATCAGCGGGAGCAGTGAAAACAGACCAAATCGATAGACTCGTGGATATAAATCATAAAGAGTTTTTTAATCATAACAAGAAGGAAGTTATTTTATATATCGACACACCGTTAGAAAATACGGGTCGAATTGCATCTGAGAAAATCGATTATGTAAAAAGTAAGGGTGTTAAAGTGGTTAACTCGTTGGATGAATTAAGGGAGGTACTGAAATAATGGCATCGGCTTTTGTATTGGTAGAAGAAAACAGTAATATACCCATAGATCGTTTGATGAGAGATATACAGCAAGCCTGTATAGAGGCAAAATTACATTTAATATATGGAATTCAAGATTTAGATTCGGAACAGAACATGAAACATTGTGCCTTAGGTATTTCACTTTCGAACCAACAAGAGTCAGGACTTGGCAAGGTAAATAATACGATCAGAGTCGATGTGTACGATGAACCTGCTCTGCATCAATACAGAGAATTGGAGTGGATAGATGATGGGAGAATATATTTTAACACGCTTATTATAGATGAAGTTCATCAAAATGAAGAGGTTACCCTAACCTTTCTGTATTATTTTCTTGCGAGGTACCCGCAGATGATGGTTTGGATAGAGGAAGATTGGGTTTACACAATGTCTGATCTGGCGAAAGCTTGGAAAACTTCAAATATGTCTGATTGGTGTTACATGAACCCGAATTCCCTATAGGTAGCACGAAATTCCGTATAAGCCCAACTCACTCCTTAAAGAGTAGCTATGGGCTTTTTGTATCCCTCTTTTTGCTCCCGCCACTTTACAAAAACCACCTCTCTTCATCCATGGCAAATGGTATAATGGCAAAAAGGGACATTCTGGCGTGAAGCTGGAGAGCTTCCAGAGCAGAGAGGATGATAAACCACATGCCTACATACAACAAATTAGTGCGGGACAAGATTCCGCATATTATCACATCCAGCCGCAAGGAGTGTCGGACGCGCATTCTGGACCCGGAGGAATACAAGGAAGAGTTAAGAACAAAGCTGAGCGAAGAATCGGAAGAATACATGAGTGCAGGAAGCGATCAGGAAGCGCTGGAGGAACTGGCGGATATGCTCGAAGTGATCCGGGCGCTGGCAGAGGTTCATGGTGCCAATGCGGCGCAGCTGGATAAGCTGCGTGCAGATAAAGCCGAGGCGCGTGGAGGATTCCAGGAGAGAGTGTATCTGATCGATGTCAACGAAGCTTAATGTAAAACTCATTACCGACAATCTGGCCGATGAACTTATTACCCGGATGCAGCATGCGTCCGGGATTTATATTATGACGTCCTTTATGATGCAATCTGGAGTCAAGCTGCTTGCCCCACATCTCAAGCGGGCGGCAGAACGTGGAGCAGAGGTGCGTATGCTCGCAGGAGACTATTTGTACATCACACAGCCTGAAGGATTGCGGGCGCTCTGTGAGGTTGATCCACGAATTGAAGCAAGGCTGTGGCGAAGCATGGGTACTTCTTTTCACCCTAAAGCATATCTGTTTGATCATGAACATGGAGAAGGCATGTTGATTGTCGGCTCTTCGAATTTCTCATTCACGGCGCTCAAGACGGGGTATGAATGGAATTTGGCAATGAATGCGGAGGCAGAGCCGTATACGTTTCAGTCGGCTTTGGAGAAGTTCATGCAGAGCTTCTATCACGAGACAACCTTGCCAGTGAACCCGGATTCCATCGCACTGTATGAAGAAGAGTATCGACAGTATCACCAGAAGAACCCGGAGATGATCCAGCGGATCACTGAAATGGAGGAAGCAGAGTTTGGTACAAGGCTGCCAGAGGAGGAGACTGAACACGAGCCTGCTGTCTTGCCTCATTTGCCTATTCAGCCACGATTTGCCCAATTAGATGTACTCGAAGCATTGAATGCAACGATGGAGGAGCAGTACGAAAAAGCCATGGTGGTTATGGCGACTGGACTTGGCAAAACGTATTTGGCGGGCTTTTTCGCCCAAAGGTTTGAGCGAATTTTGTTTATAGCGCATCGGGAAGAGATCCTGAATCAGGCGAAAAAGTCGTTTCAGCAGATCATGCCTGAACGTAGTCATGGGATATTTAACGGAAAACAAAAGGATGGAGAGGCAGACTGTGTGTACGCTTCGATCTATACACTGAGTTTGCAACGACACCGGGATGTGTTTGCGGCTAATGCCTTTGATCTGATCGTGGTGGATGAGTTCCATCATGCGGCGGCAAAGACGTATATGAAGGTCATTGAATACTTCCGTCCGCAGTTTTTGCTGGGTATTACAGCAACCCCGGATCGACTGGATGGTAAGGATGTATATGCACTGTGTGACGGGAACGTCGCGTACCAGATGCATTTTATTGAAGTGATTCGGCGCGGATGGCTGGCGCCTTTTCAATACTATGGCGTATTCGACGATACGGACTATTCGCAGATTCGCTGGCTCGGTACCAAATATGATGAAGAACAGCTCATGTCTGTTCAACTGCAAGAGGAGCATGTGGAAACGATCTATGCGGCCTGGATACGGCACAAGCAGACAAGAACCATCTGTTTCTGCTCATCCATTCGTCAAGCGGACTACCTGGCTGCGTATTTCCGAAGTCAGGGAGTGAAGGTGCTTAGCCTGCATTCGCGTACATCGGAGATGTCGCGAGAGGAAGCCATCCGGCAGCTTGGCGCGGGTGAACTGGAAGTTGTGCTGACCGTAGATTTGTTTAACGAAGGGACGGATATTCCGAGTGTAGATACGTTGCTTTTTGTACGTCCCACCGAGTCACTTACGGTATTCACCCAGCAGGTGGGGCGAGGTTTGAGGTTGTCAGAAGGAAAGTCTCATTGCGTTATCATCGACCTGATCGGGAATTACCGCAATGCGGATGTGAAGCTTAGCCTGTTTGATGTACGCAGGAATGAGGAACGTAGTGGAAAAGCACTGGACTCGGCTATACCGGAAGTTCCAGACAACTGCGGCATTCATCTGGAGACCCGAGTGGTGAACTTGCTTCAGGAGCTAAGCCGCAAACGAATGCCGCGCCGCGAAAAGCTGCTTCAGGATTTTCTGGATGTCAAACGCGAGCTGGGACGTATCCCGACCTATCTGGAGCTTCATCTTATGGGGCAGTCGAAGAGTATCGGATACCGAAGCGAATTTGGCTCATATGTCGGTTTCCTGTACTGGACAGAGTTGTTATCTCCTGTGGAGGGAGATATCTATGTTCGGCACGAAGCATGGCTGCGAGATATAGAAAAGACGATCATGAACAAAAGCTACAAAATGATTGTGCTGCTTTATATGCTGGATCGAGGCGAAGCCCACTGGATGGACCCGGTCACACCGGGAGAGATGGCTGAATTTTTCTATCGATATCTTACAGAGAAGGAGTATCGGAAACGAAAGGACTTTTCAGATAAAGGTAAGGCTGCGCTAACAGAATGGAATGAGAAGACGGCAAACGAGATGCAGAAGCTGATTATCGACATGCCCATGTCCAAGTGGAGTGGGGCAAAGAACAGTATGACCCGATTCGAAGATGGCGTGTTTTCACTGAATGTAGAAGTGCAGAATACGGAAGAACGGGCAGTGTTATATCGTTGGACACGGGAAGTATGTTTGTATCGGTTACATTCATATTTCGAGAAAGGCAATCCTTTATCTATAGTTTAATTGAAGATGTTAAATAAGATATGAGCGGCAACGAAGCTGATTCAATATGGGCTTTGTTGTTGCTTATATTTTTGTGGTGATTAGTTTCTGAACTCATAGATAGCCAGAATGATAATTGCAATTAGTGCTATAAGAAAGAAAATAAAAAGGGAAGTTAAAAGTCCATAACCTAGTATAGAGGCTAACTTTGTGATTGTTTTTTTCATAGATAACGACCTTTCTATATAAATAAGCAACAAAACTAACATTGTTTCTTATAAGTGTATAACACCGTAAGAAGAGTTTAGTTTGCCATTTTTATAACGATCTCGGTTGTATTCTTACTTTGAACGGGATGAAGCGGTAAATATAAAATAAAAAAAGCTTATCCCGCACACGAAGTGGATAAGCTTTTTTCTCATGTGTATCTTTGAGCAGAAAACATTATTTTTTTGCTGTCGGAATCAGCGTTTTTGCAATGCGAAGCAGCTCTTCATTGGAGATGTTACCTTTAGCTGTTCTCAGGGTGTAGTGATAAGCATATTTGGTTTTTGGGTCTTCATACACCCATATGAACTCGGAAGGTCCGCTGCCATAAGTTCGCTGGATGACATCCTGTCCGTTAATTTTAATCTTATGACTGGTGACTTTAATGCTATCTTGATATGAAGCCGAGACTGTACCCGTGTCCTGACTGTTCAGAATGTCCAGCGAAACTTCTTTTTTGCCGTTGGTGTAAGTCAGGGTGGTGAGCCAGAACTCGTCTGTAAAAGGAACGGGCATGAGTGCGTAGTCTTTTCCTGAAGCCTGTGCTTCCAGAAGAAGCTTGTTAGTGATGTCTGCCTTTTCCGTCTCGGAGAGCTTGTCGAGGTCCATTCCATGCTCCATATGCACGCTTGCTTTTTGGAATGTATATTTTTCTTTTCCTTTGCCAGCAATCTCTTTAGCTAGAGGTCTGCCTGGAATGTTAACCATCTTTTGCATGGTGGTAAAATTTTTAATAATATGCGAATTCGCCTTGAGGTAGAGCTCCTGGTTCGGATTGTTGGGCACGATGTAGATGATCGCTGCTTCACCTGGTTTGATCTGATTGACCCAGATGTTATTCATGAGACTAATTCTTTTGTCGTCATCCTCGGTACGATTAGATTCTGCGTGGGTCATTGGCTGTTCTTGAAAAAGTACATCCCCGTTGTCGTTGGTCAGAGACTGGTATTTCACGGCAGCAAATCCGGTTGAGGCGGTTAACAATAAACCTAGAGTAAGTAGAAAACTGATTTTGTATTTCACAAAAAATCGCTCCTTTGGTTTTATTTTTTCTTCAAGGTGAATCTGGTTCATAATCCGGTGATACAAGGCATTACCGACGGGTTCAACTTTCTGAAAGCGAAATTTCAGACCCTGCCCGGGATCGAAGTGCTCCAATCATTCCCCTCCCTTCTTACACTGGATATAACGGAAGGGAGGGGTTATAGTGTGACAAACGGTTAAATAAATTATGTAATTTATAGCTTTTATTTCAATTCGTTGGCGTGTTAGCTATGGGTTGTTTCCGATGAGAAGTATGCGCAAGAATATTTACTATACTGCTGCAGAGATAGAGATAGAGGTAGGAATATATGATCAAAATAAAAAAGGCTTATCTTGCTTCATTCTGTTGAAGTGGATAAGCCTTTATTTTTTCCTATTGGCATCCGGAAAATTTAACGATCAGATGCTGGAATCAGAGTCTCCGCAATGTGGATTAACTCTTCCAGTGGAACCACACCTTCTCGAACACCAAGCGTGTAGTGGTATGCGTACTTGGTTTTCGGCTCCTGATAAACCCACATTAGTTCTGTGACATCACCGCCGTATGTTCGCGCGATCACATCTTGTCCGTGAATTTTAATTTTGCGACTGGTGGTGTTGAGATCCTCATCATATGAAGCGATCAGTGGTTCCTTATCCTTGTTATTCATAATACTTAGCGAGATTTCATTCTGTCCGCTAACGTAGGTCATGGAAGAGAGCCAGAATTGATCGGTTACAGGCACAGGCATTAGCGCATGATCCTGGCCTGAGGTTTGAGCTTGAAGGCGCAGCTCTTGAACCAAGGCTTCTTTTTTCTCATCCGAAAGCTCATATACATCCTGCTTGTACTCCATGCTTACACTTGCTTTCTGAAAAGTATATGTACGTGAAGCACCTGATAGCTTTTGAGATAGCGGTATGCCAGGAACATGAACCATGTGGCTTAATTGCTCAAAATTTTCAACTCTAAGCGGGTTAGAGCGAATATCGAACTGATGATGTGGGTTATTCGGAACGACATAGATCAATGCGGCTTCACCCGGTTTAATCTCATTCATCCAGATTTCATTCATACGTCCCAATCGCAGCTGTTCTTCTTGAGATAGTTGGTGCACAGGATCAGCAGTGAGTGGTTTTTCTTCCAAAAGAACATCGCCTTTATCGTTGAATAACGACTGATAATTCATTGCCGCAAATCCGGTGGATGCTGTCAGCAACAAGCCTGCGATCAGCAGAACCCCGACACGATGTTTGACGATGAATCGCTCTTTCGGTGCGGATTCTTTGTGAATCAGGCTCATGATCCGATCTTGCAGGTCAGTGCCTGAAGGTTCAACTTTTTGAAATAGTCGTTTCAGCTCGTGTTCGGGATCGTTGTGCTTCATTTGGCTTTTCCTCCTCTTGGCTGACGTAGTTCTTTCTGAATTTGGCAGCAGCACGTTGAAATTTTTTGCGTAAATTAGCGGTATTCTGATTCAGTACGAGACTGATATCGCTGTAGCTTTTGTCCTCGACACAGCGCAGGATTAGTAAGCTTCGTTCTTCTGCGGACAGTGCAGCAAGTGCGTGTAAAACGGCAGGGTTATAATATTTGTGATCGATCGCTTGATCCACGTGATTGTTCTCCCGGTCATTTTTGTACAGAAAAGGCAGTAGCCTTGTGACCTTGCGCTTGCGAAGCATATCAATGGAATGGTTATAGGCAATGCGGTACAGCCACGCTTCGAAAGGTCGATCCGGTTGATAGGTATGCAGTCCGCGATAAGCCTTCAGGAATACCTCCTGGCTGCAGTCCTCTGCTTCGCCGTAATCCCCCAGCATGTGGTAGCAGTAGTTAAAGATGAATTTTTCACAGCGAATGACGATCAAGGCATACTTATCTTTTTCTCCTTGCATCACATCCTTGATGATCTGCTGAATTGGTTCTTCCAAGTGATTCCCCCCTAACATATAGTATGACGGTATGAGAGATACAAAATGTGACAGGGGGACAGTTTTCAGCATAAATTTATTTCTTTTGTTACAATATTGCTTCTATTCTTTGCTTGTTTGATACCAATTTGAAACAAATAGCCATGCTACTCCAAGTTATAATTCCTTTAATTGGAAGATTACCCACTGATGAGCGTAAAAATAATTTAAAAAGCCGGGAGAGAGTTCTCCCAGCTTTCGTTTATCCAAAATAATTTTTCAAACCGTTAAGAACGCCTGTAGCAAAATCAAGTGATGCTTCATACATCGGATAATCCAGATTGCTTAACGCGGTTGGGTTAGTAATGTACTCCACTTCGATCAGTGCTCTAGGATACGTTGCACTTGATGGGTATCGTAGTACACCGAGAGATCCAACAGCAGCTTGTGTGTCATCTAACACACCTCGGTCATTTGTACCTAGGGCAGCAACAACAGCTGTCTGAAGAGTTTGTGCAAAGTTCTTGTCTCCCGAGCGAGTCTTGGCATAGTAGGTTTCCGTACCGCTTGCTGTTGTACTGCCTCCATTCCAATGGATACTGATAACGGCATCTACTTTTTCATTTTGTCCTTTTTGCCAGCGATCATTAACGCCTACACTTGTATCAGAAGTTCTTGTCATCACGACGTTTACACCTGCATTGGTTAGATATGACTTGACGGAGTTAGCAAAAGTAAATGCCAGATTTTTCTCGTATACCGTGCTTCCATTTAATTTACCACTTGCTCCATTGTCTGTACCACCGTGACCTGGGTCAATCAGTATCTTTTTCCCTTTCAATGCCATCCTTAATCACCTCTATGAATTATTTTGATTGGCGCCAATCTATTTCATAAAGCGTAATGAATTTAACTTTAAACAACCTACAAGGAGAATTTTGATGAAAAAAAAATGGTTTTTTCTGTTTTTCATATTATTACTGACTCTCTTTGCTTGCTCTTCTGCTAAAAAGGCTGAATTAACTCTATCCTCACCGATAGAAGGGGCTAAACTTGAAACAACCACACTTCGTATTGCTGGCAGCATTTCAGATCAAAATGTTTCATATTTCTTTTATCAGATTGAAGATGGGCATTCTTTTATTGGCAGCGGTAAGATTACAATAAATGATGGGGAATTTGATGAGATGGTAGAATTTAATACTCCATCGAATGGCGGTGGAATGGTAAACTTTTATCTCGATGAAGATGGTGATGGTAATTTTGATGAGGAGAAGGACACACAGAAGGTTCTTCTTTCAATCCCGGTTACTTATGATGAATCCATCGTAAAGAGATGAGGTATTCATAAGGATAATATTTAGACATTAGCCTAATCGGCTGATGTCTTTTTTTATAATGCTGATCAAGAGAAAACTGCATTGAAGCTGATTTAGATTATTTTGTTCATTATGGAAAAAATGTAGTATAATAATAGGAACGTTTGTTCCTATATGGTTGTTTTTATCATTGTTTAAGACGCTTTGATATGTATTAAGACTTAAAGGAGGGAATTCTGGATGAGCACTTTAGATAGCAAGCATGATTGCACTACGCATACAGTCAGTTCACGGTTTAAGGAGTACAAACGCGAGAATCCTGAGTTATTTTGCAATCGGATAGTCTTGAATTTTTTTGAGCAGGAGAGGCACCAACGATTATTGTTAGATTTTATAGGAGGGGAGGTTGGAAAAGAAGAGGAGTTAAATGAGTCCTTCCGCAAGTATTTCTTTCAAATTCGGTTTGTCACGTATGTCTCATCTTCGCTAAAATTTATGAGTATTGATCAAATGCGGCGTAATCAACGTTATGCAACTCGAAATGTACTGATCTATGACAGACCATCCTCCGAGGATTCGAATGTATGCATCGGTGAGACGATTAGTACCTATCAAACTGCCTTGCATACGTCGCAGAGGGATGAGCGGTCTTCGCATTTTCAGGATGGTTTTGCAGACGAGCATGTCGAGTTGGCATATGAGAGTTTGACAAATAAACAGAAGCATGTAACAACGCTATATTATGGACAGGGGTATCATGACCATGAAATTGCCAGTAGACTTCAGGTTAGTCAGCAGGCCGTAGTGAAGACAAGACATGCAGCCTTGAAAAAAATGAAAAATTTACTGGAAAAAGAGGGGTAGAGCATGGAGAATAGCGTAATTGCGACTTTCATAACAGGAATCAGTCAGGTTGGCTTCCCTATCATGATTACATTTTATTTATTTACCCGATTTGAGAAAAAGCTGGATCAGCTGTCAGTAAACATCAGCTCTCTGATCGAGGTAATCAAAGCGGTGATTAAAGATGAATCCAAACAAGGTTGAATTCTATGATGCAGTGCAGAGGGCACAGAATGGAGATCGGGAAAGTATGTTTCAACTCATTAATGCTTTTCAGCCTATCATTCAACAAATGAGACATCAGGTCAGACCTCAAGACCGTGATGATTTGTCACAAACCATTGTTGAAGGATTGATCATTAAAATCATGAATTATAAGTTGGAGCATGTGCCTACATACTCGGAATTCTGCGACCAACTGCTGTTTAAAGCGGAATGAAAGACACATACTGTAAATTAAATTTTGTTAACGTACAACCCTGTTCATATTCAAGGCGATAATAAGCCAAGAGGGGAATATGAATAGGGTTGTTGTTTTGAATAGATCAGCATCATATTTTCTTTTCTATGTTAAACTTTGCTAAAGGAGCTTAAACAAGAAGGGATGAGATTCCTATGAAAAAAATGATGATGTTCATCGCTGCACTATGCGTTGTATCTGTGGCCGGCGCACTGTATGCTTCAGCTGCCAAAGTCAGCGCAGCCGCGTCTACGCCAGAATACAGCTTAACTGTCAATGGAAGAGTGGTAGAAGCTAAACGTGCAGAGCAGATGGCTTATGAACAAAAAGGAACAGTGATGGTGCCTTTGAGAGCTGCGGCGGAAGCCCTTGGCTATAAAGTTAGCTGGCTTGCAGAGGAAAAAGCTGTGAAGGTGGATGAGAGTATACAGTCTGCAATGGTGAAGGAAGGCAGTACAGAGGCAAAATTTACGGGCAAGCTGAAGATTATTAATCTGACCCAGAATGTGCAGTTGCCTGCAGCTGTTCAGTCCATAAAGGGTGTGATGTATGTACCCGTGACATTTTTTGAGCCTTTCTTTAACGAGATCATCGTCAAGGAAGGCAGCGTCTCCATCTCGGCACAATCGGCAACAATCCACTAATTCTACATACGGTCATAGTTGCTGTGCATCATAAGTCTTGAACCTTTAACAAACTGCTTCACATGGAGCGATTCTTAAAGGTTTTTTATTTTGCAGAACCGTCATCAGGAAGCGCCATAGTAAGAAGAACTTTCTTATCGGCATGTATAGTCCCACATCAATTTAATAAAAATAAGATAGAAATGATATCGTCGCTCCGCCTCTCTCTGTTCTCTTCTAGCATGTGTGTTACGCATCGGATGACCTAACCCTCCGCATTTTTTCGAATTGGACACATGTTTCAAAAAACGCTTCCAAAATTTCAATTCTGCCCTACCTTTTCGGCTCAGAAGCTGAGATAATGGGGATGGCTAATCCGATGAAGGATTTTAGACGACATAAGGGATAGCGGTTACATGCCGCTTGCATATGAAATGGGAGGAATAGAGATGACCACACAAGTAACACAGCTTATTCAATCAACACAGGGACAGGCCTTGCTTGCGCAAATGTACGGACCACAGCATGTAGAGGAGCAGGGTGCCCGTTATGTGAAGCTGGATGCTTCATTCCGTGAACACTTTGGTGAGCAGGATAACATGCATCTGTTCAGTTCTCCGGGACGCAGCGAGATCGGCGGCAATCATACGGATCATAACCATGGCAAAGTGCTCGCGGGAAGCATTACACTGGACACGATTGCAGTATCGGTGCCAACAGGCGACAATGTAATTACGTTCTACTCCGAGGGATACGACAAAAAGTATGTGATCAACCTTGCTGACCTGAAGCCTAACGCGGAGGATGACGGTACAACCGGATTGATCCGTGGTATGGCGGCAGGCTTTGTGGAATTGGGCTACAGCATTGGCGGCTTCAAAGCGGACATTTCCAGTAACGTATTCGCGGCTTCCGGTGTAAGTTCTTCTGCGTCCTTCGAAATGCTGATCTGCACCATCCTGAACCATTTCTACAATGATGGCAAGCTGGATGTGGTGACACTGGCAAAAATCGGACAGTATGCTGAAAATCATTACTGGAACAAGCCGTCCGGCCTTCTGGATCAGATGGCTTGCGCATATGGCGGCCTGATCTCGATTGATTTTGCCAATCCGGCTGAACCTGTGATTGAACCTGTGGAATGGAATTTCCAGGAGAACGGATATTCCCTGGTCATCGTGAATACAGGCGGCAACCACGCCGACCTGACGGAAGATTATGCTGCTGTTCCTAACGAGATGAAGGCTGTCGCGAAGGCACTTGGCGCTGAGTACGTGCGTGAAATTTCGGAAGAGGACATCTATGCGAAGCTGCCTGCGATCCGTGAAGCGGCTGGAGATCGTGCGGTATTGCGTGCGCTGCATTTCCTGGCTGAGAATAAACGGGTGGATGGACAAGTGGCGGCTTTGCGTGAAGGTCGTTTTACGGACTTCTTGTCACTGATCACTGCATCGGGGAACTCGTCATGGAAATGGCTGCAAAACGTGTATCAAAGCGGCGCGACTCGTGCACAGGAAATCTCAGTGGCGCTTGCGCTGACCGAGAACTATTTGAGCAATCTGGGAGACGGCGCATGCCGAGTGCATGGCGGTGGATTCGCAGGCGTTATTCTGGCGATTGTTCCTAATGCCAAAGCAGAGGAGTATATGAACTGGATGCGCGGCATGCTGGATACACCAGTGATCGTGGTTAACGTGCGTCAGCACGGTTCCATCTGCTTGAATGCGGAACTAAATCAGGCTTAATCATAGTCATACGTAGACTATAATTTAACGAAAAGCGGGCTCAAGTGGGAAGTATCCCACGGAGCCCGCTTTTTTTCTTAGTTCTATTTGGAGTGTGAAGAATGAGCTACATCATGATATGGACGACTGCCGTGACTGCTCAGGTACATTTCGCATTTTGGAAGCAAACAGGAAACAGGCCACGATGTAAACCGCACTAAGCAGCAAATAGGGCAGCTGCAGCGAGAACAGACGGTCAAAAAAGGTTTCGCTTACCCGAACGAGCAAACCGCCAAGCAAGGTGCCGATGGCGCTGATGCCAAAGGAAAGGAAACGGAACACACTCCCTACACGCCCGAGCAATTCATTAGGCACGGAACGCTGCAGGATCGACGAACGGGTTACGTTGTAGACAACAATGAAAAAGGCTGCGCAGAAGTATAGACCACCGACTACATATGCATTGGATGTCAGACCAACCGCTCCATAGAGCAGGCCCATAGCTAGGATAGATAAAAGGATGAGCTGCTTCGAACTCCAGCGTTTGCGCATAGAAGCCACAGCCTGACTCCCCAGAATACTGCCGAGGGTGGCGATCGAGATCAGGATACCAAAAGCATAGGCTTCAAGCTGCAGTACTTCACGTACAAAGAAAATCTGGGTTACCAGAATCATGGAGAACATCAGCGTAATGGTAACTGACAAAATAGCCAGACCACGTAGAAATTGATCCTGAAATACATACCGAATCCCCAGCCACATTTCCTTTTTCCAATTTTTCAGCGGACGGGCCTGCTGCTCGTTCTCCTCTTGAGTCGTTTGTTGCTTGGAAGCTGCCGCAGACGTTTCCTGAGCTTGGGCTGCTTTCGTGATAGTCGGCTGGAAGCTGCCGCGTAAGCCAATGATTAGCAGAAGGGAGAGCACCGCTGTTACGGTGTCGATGGCAAAAGGATACACGATATGCATCGTGATAATAAATCCGCCGAGGGCTACGCCCAGAATATCGCTGGTAATCAGCTGCCCGGCTGTGAACTGGCCATTGGCCTTTTCCAGCTTTTTTTCCTCCACAATCTGCGGAATAATCGTTTGCACCGTACTGTCAAAGACAACACGACTCAGACCGATTCCGAACATAAACAAGGCAAGCAGCGGTATGCTGATCCAGCCTCCCCAGATACAGATCGTCAGCATGAATAGAAACAGCATTCGGGTAAAGCTGGCTCCAACGAGCATATGCTTGCGTGAATATCGGTCAATGAGAACACCAACCGGCAAGCTGAAAATGAGCCAAGGTAGACGCAAGGCTGTCATTGTAATGGATGCATATAATGTATCGGTTGTTAGGGTGGAGACAAGCCAGGGTACAGCAGCTAGCGTTAATCCGTCTCCTAGAAAAGTAAGGGAAAAGGCACCGAACAGCTTGGCGTAGTTATGTTTCACAGCGTGTGCTTCGTTCTTCATTCCTTCCTCCGTTTCGTAGATGTAGATGGTTTTCTGTCACAGTTAGCAAGGTAAAATGATAAATTTGGTGTAATACCAATGTATGTTATTGTAAAATGGATTTCAATCCTGATTTTGTAAGCCTTTTCTGATGTTCGTGATCCTGATGTACATGATATAAAACATGCTTTGCATCAAACTTGTTTGTCTCAGGTGTGTTATTTATCTTATGGAATACAGAAATGAACTAAGAGGAGGGATATTCATGAATACAACAAAGGTTGAAGCAAGTCAGACAGAGGGGCATTTGTATGAGGAGCTTGGTCATGTACTAGGCGAGTTTTCGGAAGGGGAACGGAGGCAGGTTATGCAGCGTATGATCCATCGATTGAAGTTTAAGCAATGGCGCAATGAGCGTTTAAGCTGGATTGAAGACTCTTGGAATAGTGCTAAACCAGTCAAGCTCTGGGTCTGCATCGCCACTGGAGCGCTGGCACCGGTTGTATTTTTCTGTGTGTTCATTTGGGTATCTCTTTGGGTGGAGTAGCGGTATAAGAAATAAAAAAATAGTTAGATTCGGGAGAGAACAAGCTCCGAGTCTAACTATAATTCATTATTATTTATTCATCATTTTGACCTGACCCTGTACATATTCATGGTAGTCACGAAAACTGTTGATATGCTGCAGGGCATCCGTCTTCGCAGACTGGATTTTAATTTTTCCGGATTGAGGTTTGCTTTTCATTTCGGCCACTGCATTCTTGGAGCCTTCAATATCTCCTGACATCTCCTGAATTCGTTGTAGCAAAGCAGGATGACCGTCATACTGCAGCATCTCGGCGAGGGGTCTCATCTCTTCCAGTTTCTGACTGGAACGTTCCAGTGTTGTCATGACCTGATCCTCATCCGTACTTACGCTCAGGGAAACCATGCGATGAATATGATCCTTCTCCATGCGTTCAAGTGCTTCAAGGTGAGAGGCTTCCAGACGTTTGGGGTCTCCCCAGCTTTGGGCCTGTTCATTATGATTAGGCTGATCTACGGCCGATCGGCTGGTATTGTTGTTCCCGTTCCCACACCCCCATACCAAGGATATACATACGAATATGGTTCCTATAACAACTAATTTTTTTTTCAAACTCATGCCGTTACTCCTTCCGTATTTTTCTAAAGGTAGTGTGAGCTATGGCATATAAAAATATGCTTGAATTCGCAATGTTTCTTTCACTTTTACCTAATATGAATGCTTGGATATATTCTGTAGCTCCTGCTATACTCAAAGGACGGGTGATAAGAATGATGGCATTATTTTCATTTGTGTGATACTAGTATGTGGCTTGGTTGAGCTACAACAGCGACGTCCGAGAGCAAGAAAATTTGAAGGGAGCGGGGCCAATGTCTGCCAATGAACGAATGCAATTTAAGAATCCGGAGAACTTGCCACCAACCTTTGGTTACACTCATGTAGTAGAAACCAGAAGCGATATGACGATTTATATTTCGGGGCAAGTACCGCTAAATAAAGAAGGGCAATTAGTCGGCGCCGGGGATCTGGCCGTTCAGACAACACAAGTCTTCGAAAACGTTAAACTTGCCTTGGAAGTAGCCGGGGTCGATTTTCATAATGTAGCTAAGTTAACCTTTTTCTTAACCGATATGAGTCAGATGGCTACCGTACGTGAAATTCGGGACCGATATATTAATACAGTAAATCCACCTGCAAGTTCAGCGGTTGAAGTTCGTAGACTGATTAACGAGGATATGATGATTGAGGTTGAGGCAATCGCAGTTAAACAATAGTACATTTAAAATGCATGGTAAAAAATCTTTTTTTAGATACCTTAGGTCTGATAAATAGATAACCTATAGATAAAGCCCTTCCCGTACATGCTTTTCATGCACCTGGAAAGGGCTTTGCATTTCTATTTTCACACTTTCCGTTTATAGCGGCCTGTATAAGGGATCGTGAGATGAACGTTTAACTCTTCAATGGAATCCTCGGTGAGAAGCAGATTTTCTCCATCGCCGCTGAGCCTGTGCCACAGCTTCGGGTTTTTGCGGTACAAATGCTCCTGCAAACCATAGACATCTACCCCTTGCTTTAAACCGTTACGATATGTTTCCATGATCTGTTTCTTGATCGTGTCCTCGCTAATGCGGGTCATTTCATCATAAGACATAGGCACAAGGTATTCATACAAAGCGGTCAGATATTTGGCATCTATTTTGAACGTAACCCGTTCTCCCCGTATAATTGGCTTGATCTTGATTGTAGGCAATCCTACACTGAGGGCCCCGTAGATGACATCATCTTTTTGAATAAGCAAGGGGGCTCGGCGCATACCTTTGATCAGCCAGTGATAACCAGGCAGCTGATTTTTAGGCATGAACTCGAATTTCTCACCCATTCGCTCGAAAAATGCGCCTTCAATCAGGAACAGTTCATGTTTCTTTTTGTTTTGAAGCCACAAATCTTTATTCAAAGAAATGGCAGGCAGATACGTTGTTGTCGCCGGATCATTGTGTGTTGCAATTAGCTCAAAGCTGAGTACAGGTTTAAACAAGGAATTCTCGAGATAGCTGGGCATCGGATTATGCAGCACACTGTCCAGCGGTGACAGATTGTAGATGGATGCGGTGCTGAGAATGTCCAGCAGAGAATCTTTGGTACCGTACACCCATGTGGTGTAACGTGCTTCCGGGAAACGGCCCATCATATCAAATACGTCCTGAATATGCTTGTTGTTCAGCACACTCTCAGCCAACACGATGGCAGTGACATGCCCCCAGGCAATGTGAAGCTGTGAGGCACGCCACAACTCATTCATGGCAAGGCTCATCGTTTTGCCCTCAGCATGGCCTACCCAGATTGGCGGAGCTTGGGACGTTTTGCTGGAATTATCGCTTTTCGCCACACTTGAGAAATCCAGTGTCTGTACATAGAGGTGATACAGGCCATCCTTGTATTCAACCCCAATGGCTTTGGCGTAATCGACCTGCTGAATCTCGTAAGAGCTCCAGCATCCGGTTGTCATAAGGCACAGAGACAGGCTCAGCAAGGTTAACAGGCAGCGTATAAGGAGTCTGTTCATTTTCGTTTTCCTTGTTTACTGGGCTTTTGTGTTTCCAGATATACGGGCCGGCGTTTGCGGAGACTGGTGGGCATTTTGAATAAGGATACAAAAGCCTGTCTGATGTTAAGCGGTGACAAGGGGGTCAAATACGGGATGCCGAAGGATTTCAGGTCTGTCAAATAGATCACAAACAGAATCATGGACAGAATGAAGCCGTAGATTCCCAATGTGGCTCCAAGGATAAAGCACAGGAAACGCAGAATCAGGATCGAACTGGTCATGACCTGATTGACAATGGTCGCACCGGCTACAATGGTCAAAGCGATGACAACAATCATCAGCGGTGAAACCATGCCGGCCCGGATGGCAGAATCACCGATAATCAGACCGCCCACAACAGTCAATGTCTGACCGATGGCACTTGGCAAACGAACCCCGGCTTCACGGAATAATTCCATAAGCAGCATGATCAGAAACATCTCCACACCGGACTCCATCGGCAGCCCCATTCGGCCTGCGGAGATCGTCGCCACAAGGGGGAAAGGAATCTGGTCCATATGAAAAGAGGTCAGTGCAATATAAAACCCTGGAAGGAACAGGGTGATAAACAGACCTATAAATCGCAGCATACGCCCCATATTAACCGATAGAAAAGGAAAGCTTGCATCCTCTGGGGATTTGAGCAGAAGAAACAGATTAACAGGTCCGATAATGGCACTCGGGTTTCCATCGACAATGAGAATAAAGCGACCGTTCAGCAGGCATTCTGCTGCAAAATCAGGTCTTCCCGTGTAATGCGTTAATGGAAATAAAGTGATCTTGGCAGGAGATAATAACTCCTCCAATTCGTTGGCTGTCATTAGACGTTCGGTCTGGATGGTGCGCAGACGATGCTTTATATCATCTATAAGCCCGGGGTTAGCTATATTTTTCATGTACATCAACGCTACCTTGGTTGCGGACAGTGAACCGATCAGTTCAATGTTACAAGCCAGATCGGCTGTTCGCAGCCGGGTGCGGATCAAAGCAACATTTACCGCCAAAGGTTCAATGAAGCCATCCCTTGCTCCGCGAATGGATACCTCGGTTGTAGATTCTTCTGGAGTTCGTGTTGGCATGTTGGAAATATCCATACTCCACATCGCTTGAAGCGAGGGGAGACCGATGAGAAGATGCCCTTCAAACACACGGAGTGATATCAGGTCCGCTCCATATTGCGGGTCTTGGGTATTAACAACGTTCCATTCCAGGCTGATATGCTTTTCTATATCGGACAAACGCATGAAGCGAGTCAATTCATAGGTTCGTTTGAGTTCGGGCAGGATGATATCATAGATAATCTGGGTATCCACCATACCGCTGCAGTAGGCCATCAACAGTTTCGTTTGCCCATCTCCAAGAGTATGACTGTCAATAATGACATCATCCGACCCGGAGAAAAACGTTGTCAGGTGATGCTGCGTGATGCGGAAAGCCTCATCCTCTGGATGGGTTGGTGTCGTTCGCGGTGGAAGGGCCATGAGCAGGTTCCTCCTTGTCCTTTTTATGTAATAGAGCAGCCAGTGTAAGCAAAATGGTGACAATGGAGACGTAAGACAGCATGACAGGAAATTGAATGTGGTCCACATAATAATCAACATAATCAATGCGCCACCATTGGATAGCCAAAGCACACATCAGCAATGTGATACAGAGGATGGCAATGTATCGTTTCCTGGGTCTGCGGAAGTTGAGCAGATCAACAATGAGGTACATGGAAATTGCCACACGGGCAAAGGCTCCGCTGAGCCACTGATAGATGGATAGAAAATCAACGTGTTGAAACAGTTTTCCGATATTAACGAGCTTCCACTGTTCAAAGGGGCTGTTTCGCTGCTTGGCCGCCTCTTCTGGTCCAAATTCCACAATGGCGCCCATCGTGGGGCCAACGGCCATACTGATCATAAAGATGCCTAGAAGAAGAATATGCCACCAGCGAAACTTGCTCTTGATCTCATGTTGAAAGAGCATTAGAATCCAGATTTCCATCAGCCCCGCCAAAGAGTAAATTACACCTCGCATCACGGGAGCCCAGCCATTCTCCAGTATAGGGAACAGCTGGCTATAGTCCTTGTATTTCATATTGGCAGACATCACAAAGTACCCGAGCACAATGACGAATGGAAGCAGAATGCTGGAGGTCATCGCAATCGAGCGAATCCCTTTGGCAGCGGACCAGGCCGCAACCAACGCACCTGCACCGGCAAGTACATAGGTTGGCGTAAAAGGAAGGTAAGTCGATACGGTCCAGTTGGTTGTTTCATATAACGTATGTGTTCCCAGTGAAAATAACAGCAGGGCTGCGGTAATACGAAAAATCCATGCAGTTACGTGACCAAATTCCCTCGCAATCCAGTCCGGGAGCCGCTGCCCGTGAATACGGCGCATAATGATAAACATCATAGCCAGAAAAAGCATAAATAGCGGTGCGGCTGCAAGCACAGAGAGCCAACCGTCACGACCTGCTGCATCCAGAATGGCGGGGATGGACAAGACATGGCAGACCAGCCCTGCGCTGAGTAAAATAATTGAAATGGATAACCAGATGGTAATCTGTCCTTTATCCTGCCCCATGCGAATCCCCCTTCCGCTTTACTACGTTTCCGTTAGGTTGTACAGTCTATGAGAAAATGATTCGCTTTTCAGTTTTTTTCACAGAAAACGTAGCTCGAGATAGACGGGCCGGGGAGAAAGCTATAACATATAACATATAGATCGAGTAACACACAGATTGCGAAGTGCATGGACGAGATATGCAGGATGAAGGAAATTCAGCTGAAGAGCAGACCAAGAGTAGATCGGTAGCAAATTCGGAGCTGATCAAGAGCATCAAGAGCAGATCAAGAGCAGATCAAGAGCAGATCAAGAGCTCAAACGGCTTAACAACCGGGTTAAAGTTGGGGTACGAGGTTTAGGGTGTTGGATGTAATATGTAATATATGGTATATGGTATGTAACATGTGGTATCTCAGCGCCCACAAAGCCTATTTATTTTAACGATCTCAGATGAGCTTATTGGAGCAAAATAAGGCCTTCAGAAATTGTAACGATTCCCAGAAACCTTATTTAGCTGAAAACACGCGAGAAATGCCCGTTTTCACATCGAATTCTTTAAATAAGCTCTCCTGTGATCGTTAGAAAATAAAAACGGGTGATATGGCCCAAATAGCGTTTCTGGAGATCGTTACAGGAATGAGAGAAGCGTTTCACCACCTGCATCATAGAATTCGAAGTTACAATTGAAGCTGAAAGTTGAACCGGGCTCATGGAATCGTAGACGAGCACATATATCATTCAAGGAACAGGGAGGAAACTTGCAATGACACAATCGGTAAAATCACCTGAAGAGACCAAAGTAGGCTTTATTGGAACTGGCGTTATGGGCAAAAGCATGGCTGGTCACATTCAGCGTGCAGGCTATCCGCTTCATGTATACACGCGCACTGCCGCTAAGGCAGAAGCGCTCGTGAAGGAAGGGGCCGTCTGGCACGAAACACCAGCTGCCTTGGCAGAGGTGTGTGATGTAATTATTACAATGGTGGGTTATCCGAAAGATGTGGAAGAGATTTATCTCGGGGAGCATGGGCTTGTGGCTCACGCGAAACCAGGCTCGTACCTGATTGACATGACCACCTCCAGTCCATTGCTGGCTGCACGCATCTCGGAGGCGGCTGCAGCCAGAGGGCTCCATGCACTGGACGCGCCTGTATCCGGCGGCGATATCGGCGCAAGGGACGGCAGGCTGTCCATTATGGTGGGCGGTGCCGCAGAAGCATTTGAAGCGGTGCGTCCGATTTTTGAGCAGATGGGCACCAACATCGTGCTGCAGGGCAAGCCAGGCGCCGGGCAGCATACCAAAATGTGCAACCAGATTGCCATCGCCTCTGGCATGCTGGGCGTATGCGAAGCACTCGCCTATGCCAAGACGTCGGGATTGGACGCGGAGAATGTGCTGAAAAGTATTGCGACAGGCGCAGCCGGAAGCTGGTCTCTCAGCAACCTTGGACCGCGTATGATCAAAGGCGATTATGAGCCTGGATTTTACGTGAAACATTTTATCAAAGACATGGGAATTGCTCTCGAATCAGCTCAAGCGATGGGTATGAAAACCCCCGGACTGGCTCTTGCTGAATCTCTGTATCAGGAAATATCAAAAAATGGCATGGACGAGAAAGGTACACAGGTGTTGTACACTTACTATCTCCAGGCTTAAATAAGGCGTGTACAACGTGAAGGCAGCAGCGGACTCTTTGGTGTAAGGCAAGGGGCTGCTGCTTTTTTCTTGGAATTGTGGACATGATTTTGGAGTACAGCATGTGTCTAAAGTCGCAGATTAGGGTATTGGATATCATGTACGTTTAACATAACAATGAATTTGATCCAACGCCCTTTACTTTTGTTCGACTTTATCCGACATAAGGTATAGAAGTATGCTTGATCATAAGGTGCCAAACATCTTGCATGTTGTGGGGCAGCGAAACATCTACATAATCAATATGCCACTCTAAATAGAACGGAGCTTGCCCATGTTCAAGAAAATCCTGTCTCTGTTCAAGACACGACCGGAGATTGCGAGTCCACTTACAGATGCTGTCCCGTCTCCTGCTTCTGCTTTGTCGCCAGCTACAGGTATTCCACCTCGTCTGACACGTGGTCGGCGCAAAAAGAAGAAGTCTGATTCCGAATGGATCAGCGCACCGCAAGAGCCATCCACAGCCGAGCTTCTGCTAGGTCTGCCTCGTGAGTATAAGGTGCTGAACGACCTGCTGGTGAGCAATCCTAAGTCTCGTTCAGGGTATTCGCAGGTGGATCATGTCGTTGTTGGCCCGCGGGCGATCTTTGTCATTGAAACCCGGAATCTGACCACAGGAGAGATTCGCGGCGGCCGGCGGGAGGCCAATTGGACGGTCAGCAGCAGTCGGGTCAAAATGTACAATCCGCTCATGCAGCACCGTGCCCATGTTGAAGCTGTCCAGGCCCATCTTGGAGATTACAAGCGGGTTCGCGTGGTCTCCATGGTCACGTTTACGAACCGCTGCCGCATCAGCATAGATCCGGCCATAAGATACGTGAATTCGGATGAAATGGTCATTTATGACCATGAATTAGTGGAAACGATTCAGCGCAAAACCGAACGGCTGGAGTCCGAGCTGCCCGAGACCTTGTATAAAGAGCAGGACATTCAGGCGATCCGGGATATGCTGCATGCCGCGAATTCGACGGATCAACAGATTCGAGCCGAACATATGGCCAAGGCCAAAGGGATTAAGTAGGACTGCTACGATCCGGCAGCGGTTTTTGGTTCAGTGTTATTGCTTTTTACGTTGTGCAAAATTCATTGAGGAAACTAAGAAAAGCAAACCCAAAAGGGATATTCCTGGTCTGGTTCGACAGATAAGGGTATCCTTTTCCTTTTTTTATTACAGATTACGGTTCATGTTCAGCGGATTTCAGGCCTAACTTTAAGGTTAATACTAAGAATGAGAAGAACGTAACGATGTAAAGTGGAAAAAATGCGATATAATAGTCGTATAGGTTACGTGAAATTTTACATAGAGTTAAAGAAAGAGAATAACGGAGCTGATGGCAAGTACCTGGTGCAGGATCGCCTGAACGATGCTCCGGGCTGGAGGAATGGGAATGATCAAGCTGTTTGTTCACTTGAAAAAGTACCGGGTCGCCGCCATTGCAGCGTTAGTCATGATGCTGATTGAATTAACGGTGGAGCTGGCTCAGCCGTATCTGATCTCCAAAATTATTGATAACGGCATCCAGCAAGGGGACCTGAACGTTGTATGGATGTGGGGAGGCGTGCTGGTGGTAAGTGCGCTGATCGCTTTTGCCGCGGGCATTGCAAGTTCATTTTTTGCCTCCCATGCCAGTTTGGGGTTTGGATATGACCTGAGGGAGAAGCTGTATGAGAAGATGCAAACGTTTTCCTATGCGGTATTTAACCGCTTTGCTACTTCGTCGCTTATCACCCGATTGACCGGGGATGTTACTCAGGTGCAGGATACGATCTTCATGAGCTTGCGTTTCATGACACGGGTTCCGCTGGTGGTGATTGGCAGCATGATGATGGCGGTGGTGGTGAACCCGAGACTGGGATTGCTGCTGGTGGTTATGGTGCCTGTGCTGCTTGTCTTTGTTATCTGGATGATCAAAAAGGCAGCGCTGCTGTTCCGCAATGTGCAGCGCAGACTGGATGCCGTCAACGGTGTCATCCAGGAAAATCTGACAGGCATTCGTCTGATCCGTGTTTTTGTTCGGATGGGCCATGAGATTGAACGCTTTGCCAGCTTCAGCGGCAAGCTGATGAAGGGCACAATCTCCGCGCTGCGCCTGACGGAGACAACAATGCCGTTCATGCTGCTGATGATGAATGGCTGTATTATTGCCGTGTTATGGTTCGGGCGGCTGGACATCAGCTCAGGCTCAGCAACGGTCGGTGAAGTGGTTGCTGTCATCAATTATTTGCTGCGTACCATTGGAGCGATGTCGGCGCTATCGTGGATTCTGGTCACTTTTTCCCGGGCAAGTGCTTCAGCACAGCGTCTGAATGAAGTGTTCGAGACAGAAGATACATCGGAGACGGAACGAACGGGACAAGGAAGCCTGGCTGGTCGGATTGCACAGATTGGAGAGAATGGCAAGCGTGATCAGAACGAACAGGTTCCATGGATGGAAGAGCACAGCAAGAATGGGCAAACCGGGAAGATGGGGCAAAGGGATCAAAGTGGAAATGTAAGTGAAAGTGAAAGCGAAAGTGAAAAGGCCCTAATTGGTGTGTCTGAGAAAGGGACAGTGCCTGCAGATTTCCCAAGTTCAATCCATCATCGTTCAGAAAGCTCTGGCGCGGGCTCTATACGGAATGAACAGAATTTTCGTGCCGTGCAAGGTGCGGTAGAGTTTAGCAAAGTGGGCTTCAGTTATCCTGGTAGTGAGATTAAAGTGCTTGAGGATATCTCGTTCTCGGCAAAAGCAGGCCAGCGAATTGCCATTATGGGCGCAACCGGATCAGGAAAATCGTCTCTGGTTCAGCTGATTCCGCGGCTCTATACCGAAGAACAGGGGCGGGTGCGTATTGATGGCGCAGATGCGTCAGCGCTGGATTTGCCGACGCTGCGCGGTTCAATCGGTTACGTGCCACAGGAGGTAATCCTGTTCACCGGCTCCGTGCGGGAGAATATCGCCTGGGGACGTGAAGATGCTTCAATGGAGGAGATTGTAGAGGCGGCAAGACGTGCGCAAATTCATGAGACGATCGAGCAGCTGCCGAATGGATATGATACGCAGCTGGGCCAAAGAGGGGTTAACCTTTCCGGCGGACAGAAGCAGCGCCTCTCGATTGCGAGAGCTTTGGTACGCCGTCCAAGCATTCTCATTCTTGATGACAGCACAAGCGCACTGGATGTAGCTACGGAAGGCCGCTTGCTGGATGCGTTGGAGGAGCTCTCCTGTACGACGTTTATTATTACGCAAAAGATCAGCTCGACGACTTCGGCCGACTTGATTCTGTTATTGGACGATGGCCGGCTGATCGGACAGGGCAAACATGAAGACTTGATGGGGTCGTCGGAGCTTTATCGTCGAATTCATGAATCACAATACGGGGAGGGTGCGCAGTATGTTCAAAGCATTCATTGAACCGTTCCGTCAGCCACGGCCTGCACTTGATCCCGAATCACTTCGTTCAGGCAGTGGACGCAAACCGAAGGCAAGAGCCAAAAACTGGTCAGGTACGCTGGGGCGAATCTGGAGTTACCTTGCACGCCGCAAGGTCAAGCTTTCGCTTGTGCTGCTCATGGTTCTGGCCAGCTCGGGTCTGGCTTTGCTTGGTCCGTATATGGTCGGCGTGGCGGTGGATCAATTTATAGCCGGAGAAGCGACAAGCTCTAGCTGGATCACGTTTCTGCTGGGGCTGACAGCGGTGTATGTCCTCTTTTCGCTCACCTCCTGGCTGCAAAATATATGGATGATAGAGATCGCACAGGAAACGGTATTCCGCATGCGTTATGACTTGTTCTCCCATCTGCACAAATTGCCAATCCCGTTCTTTGGCAAACGTCAGCAGGGTGAGATTATGAGCCGGGTTACCAATGATATCGAGAATGTGAGCAGTACGCTGAATAGCTCGGCGATTCAGATTTTTTCGAGTGTATTAACCCTGCTCGGCACTTTAGGAGTAATGTTGTGGCTTAGTCCGCTGCTGACCTTGCTTACATTTATCGTTGTGCCTCTGATGGCCCTCGGCATGAGATGGATTACACGCCGAACAGGCCCGCTCTTCAAAGAGCGGCAGCGAAATCTTGGTGAACTCAACGGTTATATTGAGGAGACGTTATCCGGTCAGCGCATCATCAAGGCTTTTTCACAGGAGGAACGGGTTATTCGCGGCTTTGAAGAGCGGAATATGCGTATTCGCATTTCGGCCTTCTGGGCGCAGACCATATCCGGTTTTATCCCGAAACTGATGAATGGGCTCAACAATCTGAGCTTTGCGATTGTCGCGGGCATCGGTGGCATCTTGGCGATTCAGGGCTCTGTGACCGTGGGTGTCATTATTATCTTTGTAGAATATGCGCGTCAATTCACACGTCCGCTGAACGATCTGGCGAATCAGTGGAACACACTGTTGTCTGCGATTGCGGGTGCAGAGCGGGTATTCGAGGTGCTGGACGAGGATGAGGAAGCGAAGGATGAAGGGGCAGCGATTGCTTTGGATAAAATGGAGGGCAACGTCCGGTTCGACAATGTATCGTTCGGATACGATGAGGGACGTGATATTCTGCGCGGCATTAGCTTTCAGGCAAAGCCTGGCGAGATGATTGCGCTGGTGGGGCCAACGGGAGCGGGGAAAACCACGCTGATTCAGCTGTTATCCCGTTTCTATGATCCGACAAGTGGAGTCATTATCGTGGATGGGCATCCGATGACGAGCATTCGTCGTGATAATTTGCGCTCGCACATGGCGTTTGTATTGCAGGATTCATTTTTATTTCAAGGAACGATTCGTGAAAACATCCGGTTTGGACGTCTGGATGCCACCGATGAAGAGGTGGAGGCTGCTTCGAAGCTGGCGAATGCCCATTCCTTCATTATGCGAATGAAGGATGGCTACGACCGGGTGCTGCAAGCGGACGGGAGCGGCATCAGCCAAGGGCAGAAGCAGCTGCTTGCGATTGCCCGGGCCATTCTGGCTGACCCGTCCATTCTGGTATTGGATGAGGCCACCAGCAGCATTGACACTGTGACCGAGATCAAAATTCAGGAGGGGCTGGAACGTTTGATGCAAGGCCGCACCAGCTTTGTCATTGCGCACAGGCTGAACACGATCCGCCAGGCTGATCGGATTCTGGTGCTGAAGGATGGACGGCTGCTGGAGCAGGGATCACATGACGAGCTGCTGAAGCAGGGCGGATTCTATAGTGAGCTGTACCACAGTCAGCTGCGGAAGAAGGCACAGTAAGCTGCAAAAATGTAGTTGTTCGGAGCGGATTGAGCGAAGTGAAATGAAGAGAAGGGAAGAGATAGAGAAGTGAAGTGAAGTTGATTTTATAAAAGAAGAGTTACGAGAAGTATGAAGGGGAAATTAGGTGAATGGCGCAGAGATCTAATGAAGTGAAGCTTGATGCAGAGCGCCAATTAAGTTAAGCAGGTCGGGAAATGCGGGGAAGTGGGGTATGAGCTTAAGTGGGGATCGCGGAACAGAAGAGTGATGGGGAAACAGAGGCGTGGTGAGTTGTTCTGAGCTCGATTTTTGAGTAATGAGTGATGAATAGTGAGTAATGAGCGATGAGTAGTGAAAGAAGATTGGGGATCGTGTAGCAGGAGAAGTGATGGAAATACAGGAGACGTGGTGAGTAGTTCTGGACTCGATTTTTGAGTAATGAATGGTGCTGAGTTCTGGACTCTGAGTAAATGAGTGCTAAGTGGTGCGGAGTAGAGTCGTGTGGGTCGAGTAATGATGAGTAATATGTAATGGAGCGTGGGGAGTTTAGCAGTTTAAGTAGTCTAAGCTTTTGTGCTGAACGGCATCGGATATGGCTGGTCAAATGCTGCTGCGAACGTAGTGGTTAGGAGGTTGCTGTCGCTTTTGAAAAATCAAAAAGTAGCGCACTGGCTTATTCTTTTTAATGGAATTTACGCAATTACGCTGTTACCGTATCCAGTTTTCTTTATTTTCGGATTATATAGTCAGATGGGAAGTAAACAGGGAGGCATTGAGTATTGGATTTATGCGCTGCTGCTGTCATATCCGATAGGTGTATTACTTTCTCTGTTCTGTTGGTTGTTTTATCATTTTGGGAAATACAAAACAGCGATCGCAGTGGCTAATCTTTTTCTCATATGGCTAGTTCCGCTGCTAACTTTGATTGCATGGTTGAATTACTATTGAGAAGAACAAAGAGGACTTCCGAAGAGTCATTGGCGCGTGTCTGAAAACGCTGAAGGAAGCAGATTTTACCGAAATTTTGTTCCAAGCAAAGCAGCTTACCGCACGCGTGCCGGGGCACGTCAAGGGAAAGTGACCAGCTAGGGGGCGAAAAAGCGATAAATGATGCACTTCAGTAGGTTTCGAGATATGCCGCGAGTATGACGGAAAGTTCTCTTTGGTATGTGTTTACTACTCGATAAGTCGCTGTCACGCCAACCTGATGAAATTGGGGGAGGAGGGGGATTTTTTATGGAAGCTGAACTCTAACGATCCCAGGAAAGCTTATTTGGCACTTTTTGCCCAAGTTTAAAATGTAACGATTCTGAGAGACGCTATTCAGAGAAAATCAGCTCAATTGGAGCTGAAATCGTCATTTCGCGGAGGAATAAGGTCACTGGGAATCGTTAGAGTTCTGAATGCTGGGAAATGACCCAAATAAGGTTTCTAGGAATCGTTAGAATTGGAGAGCGACGGTTTCCTGGATAACCCCGCGCCTGTCGGTTGAGCTTGAACTACAGATAAGTAGATAATCCCGTGGCTGTCCGTCGGTCATGAACTACAGATGTGTAGATACCCCGCTCTCGCCAATCGAGCATGAACTTACAGTTACCTAGATAATTCAGCGCCCCGCCGATCGAACATAAGCCACAGCTTCCCGGATAATTCTGCGCCATCGGTGGTGCCAACCCAAATTACATTCCACCACCTGAGTCTACGTTTCGCCTACAACGATCCGCACCATTAACCTGAGCCTAAACGAAGTACAATTCCCTCGTTCGTTATACAGCTTTAACCAACCATCCCATCTATGCAAGGCACTTCATCCAAAGTCCACCCAATATCTATCCACGCATCAAACGTCCATCCAACGTCCACCCAATATCTATCCGTGCATCAAACGTCTATCCAAAGTCCACCCAATATCTATCCGTGCATCAAACGTCTATCCAACGTCCACCCAATATCTATCTGTGCATCGAACGTCCATCCAACGTCCACCCAACCGCCGTTATGCAGCAAAAGCCCCGCCCACTGTGAACTGGGGGCTATGCCGAACATTGTTAGTAATTCCCAGAGAGTACGGTGTCTACCTGCACTGCTTCCCTTCCCCACATGACGGTGATCGGCCCAGCCTCAGGAAGTCCATTTAACAAGTCACCTTCCAGTTATGCACTTCATTTACCTGCAACGGCTGATGCCGTCGAATGTAATCCTCGACGAGTGCCGCCATATCCGTGGCGCCTTCGTGCAGCACCTTTTTGCCCGGATACATCGCATAATCTCCACCGCCTGCAGCACGATAGCTGTTCATCACCACAGCGTAAGTTGCGTCCATCTCCAGCGGTTTGCCTTCACGCTCCAACTGTACCACACGGCTGCCAACCGGCTTTGAGATGTCCAGTTCGTATTCGATCCCGGCCCACATGTCGTAGTTGTAATGCTGAGGTTTGGGCTGCATGTATGCGGGATTCACGGCCACTTTGCCTGAAGCGTCTAGCTCGAAATAACGTGCGGTCTGCTCCAGTGCTTCCCGAATATCCGCTCCGCTCAGTTCAAGCACAGTCAGGGTGTTAGGATAAATGAAGTTCGATAACACATCACGTACTGTAATCTGTCTGCCGAATCCGCGAGCCTCTTCGCTTAGCATAGCTGTGTTGGATAACTGAGCACCTGTTGCCTCGAGCTGCACCTGATGCACAAATTCAATAAAAGGATGCGCTTGAAGCCGAAGCTGCGCGGCGCTCATAATAGACAAATCCCCATCTCCCGCGACTTCGCCAATCGGCTGATCCAGCCATGTCTGTGCCGAGGCCTCCAGCTCCTCAGTCAGCTTCATCACGAGTGGGTCAGGCTTGAGATCAGAGTGCTCATCCAGCAGCAATAAACGCGCTTTTTTGTCCGTCACTGCCCATTTGCCGCCTGGCAGCTGCTCAAGCTGTACTGACACATGACCTGCTGCACTTCCGTTGAATCCGGGTTGAATCACGGTTACCCCATGAATTTCGGCGGTCAACTGGCGGTGCTGATGCCCCGTGAGCAATACATCAATACCTTCGATCTCCCGGCAGATGGCATAGGCCTGATTTTCCCCCGTTAAGCGCTCCGCAGGCTCTCCCGATTCCAGCTCACACTCGAATCCACCATGATAACTGACCACCAGCACATCGGGCTGCTCATATTCACGAATGTATGCCACCCACGCACGAATGGTTTCCAGTGCATCCAGAAAGTGCAGACCTTCGATGTTTTTCGGATGCTCCCAGTTGGGGATGTAGTGTGTGGTCGCACCGAGTAAGGCGAGTTTTACACCGGAAGAGAGTGTCTTGACCAGATACGGATGTCCAAAAGCAGGGATACCCGCTCCAGCAGGTGTAATAGGACGTTCCAGTTGAGTATTTTCCGAATCTCCACTCGAGTCTGCATTATAGCAATGAACCGCGATCGATGTATCCTCATAGGTCATATACGCTGGCTGATTGGCAGGATGCTCTGTATTTGCAAGCTCTGACGTTTGCTGTTCACGTTTCATCACAATATTGGCTGATAGCCAGGGAAAAGAAGAACCTTCCACCGCTCCGCGCAGCAGCTCCTGTCCATAGTTGAACTCATGATTACCCGGAACGGCGGCATCGTATCCAAGCTCATTTAACACGTTAATGAAAGGATGGATTCCATCTTTGGAAATGTGTGAAGCCGCATACGAGGCAAGGGGGGAACCTTGCAGCAAGTCTCCATTATCAATGAGCAGCAGCTCAGGTGAACGCTCCCGTTCCTGGCGAATAAGAGAAGCCAGCAGGGCGAGACCTGCCGGACGATATGCATTGGTATTGTAGTGGATCGGGCGAATAGCCCCGTGAAGGTCACTGGTGAATATAAGTTCAACGTTTGTCGTAGGGGGAATGCGGGTCATTTTACAATCTCCTCTAATATATAAGTTTAGATATATGGCAGAAACAGTGGATACTGTACAGGAAACAGCCTGAACCACAGGGGATAAGCCGTGATAAACGCATGTTTCATCCAGAAACATCAACCATAATGAGCCTATTTTAACAGATGAAAGTCCCGTTGACAGCATGACAGCAAACTTTACAAAACTCCAAATTTCGTTTCACATCACGCGAATATTTGCCAATTATAGTAGACAAGTATTGAAAAATAGAAAAACTTTTGGAGGGTGTTCGATTGAAGAAGTCTGCTTTATTTTTACCATTATTGATTTTGGTTCTGTTCCTGAGTGCATGTGGGTCTAACGCGACAACCAATTCGTCAAACGGAGCTGAAGCCAGTTCGAGCGCGTCCGGCACATCGACCGATACAGCTGAGAAAGACAAAACGGCTGACGGCTATGTACCTACGGAACTGACGGTGCAATTTGTTCCTTCCCAGAATGCAGACACCCTTGAAGCAAAGGCAAAACCGCTGGAGAAGCTGCTTGGCGACAAGCTGGGTATCCCGGTAAAAGTCAGCGTTTCTACAGATTACAACACCATCATTGAAGCGATGTCTTCCAAAAAAGTAGATGTAGGTTTCCTGCCTCCAACGGCTTATGTTCTGGCGAAGGAAAAAGGGGCAGCACAGGTTATTTTGCAAGCTCAACGTTTTGGCGTGAATGATGAGACGGGCGCTCCGACAGAGCAACTGGCAGATTCGTATAAATCCATGATTATTGTGAAAAAAGACTCCCCGATCCAGTCCATTGAGGATCTGAAAGGTAAAAAAATTGCCTACCAGAACGTAACGTCTTCTGCAGGTTATGTATGGCCTGCGGCGCTGCTGATGGACCGCGGTATTGATCCGCTCAAGGATGTACAGCCTGTAACCGTTAAAGGCCATGACCAAGGTGTTATCGCCGTGCTGAACGGTGATGTGGATGCCGCAGCTATTTTCCAGGATGCCCGTAACACGGTGTCCAAAGATTATCCGAATGTATTCAAAGACACACGCGTACTTGCTTTCACTGAGCCAATTCCTAACGATACCATTGCTGTCCGCAGCGATATGAATGCAGATTGGACTGCCAAGATCAAACAAGCCTTCATCGATATCGGTAAAGATACAGAAGGTCATCAGATCATCAAAGAAATCTACACGCACGAAGGTTATGTGGAGTCCGATGACAGCAAATTTGATATCGTTCGCCAGTATAACGAGAAAGTGAAAACCGAGTAGTTGTTCGATCCAGAAGCAATTCGTGACTTTTGCACAGTGAACAGGCCAGTTCAGCGTGATTGACGCTGTTCTGGCTTGTGCCGTTATTACAAGTTTCTGCTGGGAACAGCGGAAACCAGATAAACATTATGAATGAAAGAAGGATTAACGTGATGATTGAGCTTCACAATGTAACCAAAACGTATGCCAACGGCACAAAAGGTTTGAATAACATCAATTTGACATTGAAGCAGGGGGAATTCATTGCCGTGGTCGGTTTATCCGGTGCAGGCAAATCAACGCTGCTGCGTTCCATCAACCGGCTGCATGATATTAGTGAAGGTGAGATTCTGATCAACGGCAGCTCCATCACCAAAGCCCAGGGCAAACGCCTGCGCATGATCCGCCGGGATATCGGCATGATTTTTCAAAGCTTCAATCTGGTGAAACGCTCTAGCGTGCTGCGCAATGTCCTGGCTGGTCGGGTGGGGTATCATTCCACACTTCGCACGATTCTGGGCCGTTTTCCAAAAGAGGATGTCGAGCTGGCCTTTGATGCACTGGATCGGGTGAATATCTCGGAGAAGGCTTATTCTCGTGCGGACCAGCTGTCTGGTGGACAGCAGCAGCGTGTGGCTATTGCGCGTGTGCTCGCACAGGAAGCCAAAATTATTTTGGCCGATGAACCCGTCGCTTCCCTTGACCCGCTCACCACGAAACAGGTTATGGATGACCTAAAACGGATCAATCAGGAGCTCGGGATTACCACGATTGTTAATTTGCACTTTATTGATCTGGCCAGAGAGTATGCGACACGGATTGTTGGCTTGCGGGCGGGAGAGGTTGTATTTGATGGCCCGGTAGAAGAAGCAACGGATGAGCGATTTGCTGAAATATATGGCCGCCCGATTCTGGCTGACGAATTGCTGGACAAGCAGGCTGTGCATGAGCAGGAAGAAGTGCTGGTATGAAGGAAGAGGTTAACGTTTCATTACAAAATGCAGGAGGATCAGCTGGGAACCGGAGGGGGCCAGGCTCTGGAGCTAGTCCGATTCAGGTCATCCAACGTCCCAAGCCGCCTGGTCGTACCAAACATGTACTGACGCTGCTGCTTATTCTGCTGTTGTTATGGGCCAGTGCGAAGCAGACGGGTGCGGGGATAACCGATCTGATTACAGGCATTCCCGAGATGTGGAAGCTGCTGAAGGAGATGTTTCCACCGCGGTGGAGTTATTTTGACAATATCGTTCAAGGCATGCTGGAGACGATTCGTATGGCGCTGCTGGGTACGACAATTGGTGCGATTCTCGCGATTCCGATCTCGATTATCTGTGCTGGTAATCTGGCGCCGAGCCGCTGGATTTATTATCCGGCACGTTTTCTGCTGAACCTGATTCGTACGATACCCGATCTGCTGCTGGCGGCACTGTTTGTTGCTGTATTTGGATTGGGGCCGGTTCCGGGTATTCTCGCACTGGCTGTGTTCTCGGTGGGGCTGATTGCCAAGCTTACGTATGAAACACTGGAGACGATTGACAAAGGGCCGCTTGAAGCGATGACCGCTGTGGGTATGAACCGGATTCAGCTTATTGTGTACGGTGTTGTTCCCCAAATTGCGGCACAGTTTACCTCTTACGTGCTGTATGCCTTCGAGATTAACGTACGAGCTGCTGCCATTCTGGGATTAGTTGGAGCGGGGGGCATTGGGCTTTATTATGAAGCGACACTCGGATTCCTTGAATACGACAAGACCAATACAATCATTATTTTTACACTGGCTATCGTTCTGATTATAGACTATGTGAGCACTAAGCTGCGGGAGAAATTGTTATGATGAAAAATGAAGTAAGCCGTTTTCGGCCCAGACCCAAACCACGAAAAAATCCGCTGCGCTGGATCATTATCCTGCTGTTAATTCTGATCTATGCGTGGGCGCTTGCGGGCGTGCCTTTTACCGGATTCAAGGAAACCGCCGGACAGATTATGAAGGCAATTATCGCAGGTGTTTTCTCCCCAGACTGGAATTTTGTCTATTTGCCTGAAGGGGAGGATTTGCTGCGTGGACTGCTGGATACGCTCGCGATCTCTGTACTTGGTACCGTAATCTCTGCTGTGCTCTGTATCCCGTTTGCCTTCTGGTCAGCACGCAATATGAGCGGCCACCGGGCCATCTCGGGTGCGGGTAAAATGATGCTGAGCTTCATCCGTACATTCCCCGAGATTATTATGGCGCTGCTGTTCATCAAGGCTGTCGGTCCTGGCTCGTTCGCCGGGGTGTTGGCTCTGGGACTGCACTCGATCGGCATGCTGGGTAAGCTGTTTGCGGATGAGGTTGAAAATATCGACTACGGCCCGTCCGAGGCACTGCTGGCTTCAGGGGCAACCCGGATGCAGCAGCTGTGGTTTGCCATTCTGCCGCAGGTCATTCCAGGCTTCCTGAACTATACGCTATATCGTTTTGAAATTAATGTGCGCTCGGCCACGATTCTCGGCGTCATCGGCGCAGGCGGCATCGGGACACCGCTAATCTTTGCACTCAGTACACGCAACTGGCCGCGTGTCGGCATTATCCTGCTCGGCATCATCGTGATGATTACGATTATTGACCTGATCTCGGGATATATTCGAAAGAAGCTGGTGTAACAGGGAATTGTAATACATTTTTTTCTCCAACCGAAAACGAACCCGATACTTTATACACGATTGATCCATTATGGATCGCAAAGCAGCCGTGCATCAGCGCATGAGCTGCTTTTTGTGTATTGGATATGTACTGTTTTGCAGACAGAATCATCATATTTTCTCACGAATTTGAAATGATTAGTTAGAAATGATTTCCTCTTACGATATTATATAGGTATACATTTGTGATCATGGAGGGGAATTATGAGAGAAAAGCATAATCTGTGGTGGGTGGCTGGAATTACTTGCCTGGTCATTGTATTTCTTGTGGGATGTTCGACATTGCAAACCAAAATTAACCTGACGGGAGAGAGTGAGCATTGGACGGGCCAGCTGGACACGACGGTTACAAAGGGCGAAAGCGAGCAGGGAGTATACATCATCTCTTACAATAAAGATAGTTGGGAGAATATCCAGAATTTCAAAATCAGCATAAACAATGGATAGATAATCAGACAGGAAACCGGTCTAGCATCTACTTCTATTCAGTTTCCGATCATGAGGACAGAAGGCTCTAAGGTTAGTGATGAAGAAGACCAAACGGTTGAGATCGAGTGGACTGATGTAAATGGTGAAAAATATGAAGAGAGTATGCTTTTACAAGCAAAGTAACTGAGAAAATTCGTGCTTGAGACAGCGGAAATAAGGCTTCAGTAACAGAAATAAGGCTTCAGTGGAGAGCTCCACTTCTAGCTGAATTTATATATGGAGGGGGATATTGTTTAAAAATGTATTTTATTTCTATTTAATCTTATATTATTCATTTATCCGCAGAAGATACCGATGCTCTATTAAAAGGGGGCGTGGATCATTTTACGGATGATGCTGTTGATTATCACGGGTGCGCTCAGCATTTGTGGTGGCTGGATATGTTCTTCATCGAAAACGAGAATATGTGTTTATCAAAGTTATGGTGTATCTTTTCATCGCAGCCTGGCTTTTGGGATTTATCCGGTTGATTAATTCATAACAATTGGACTGTGGGTGAGTGAATGGGGTTGATTGTTGGGAAGAGTTGCTATGTAACGTACATAGACAAACAGGTGGAGGTACATGTAAAAGTAAAGCTAAAGCTACAGGTAAACAAGTTAGTCGGCGGGAAGGCATATTGAGATTACGTATGAGAAGAATAGGGTGTCCAAGATAGAAGGAGCAGGATATATTAAAGCTCTGAAAAAATAAATAAAAGGTGATTAGCCTATGGAAAAGTTTTATATTATCTGGATCATGTTTGTGGCAGCGGTATTGCTGTACAGGATGATTTTTCAGAAGTTTCAACGACATCAACGTGAGAATATTGGACTTAGCGCTATTCTGATTGTATTTACCGGGAGCAGTTATGCATTCGCGCAGATGAATCTTTTTTTCGTAATTGTCGTCATTGCACTAGGTGCTTATTGCGCGGTCTGGAACACTATTCTTTTTACAAGGAATGGTTACGAGAGAGCACGCCTGAAGTGATATGAATGTTGTTAATTTATATGGAGTGAAATGAAATGATATGAAGCAAGCAAAGCAAAGCAAAGCAAAGCAAAGCAAAGTAAAGTAAAGTAAAGTCGAATAAAGTAAAATTAAAATAAAACGAATTGGAATCAACTGAAATGAATTGAAATAAGTAATACTCGTGGTACGAGGGAAGGTCCGGTAGAAGTCGCACAGTGAGTGTAAAGTGATGTGATTACTAGTATGACTAATAAGTGTTAAGTTGCAGCTAAGGGGCGCTGAATCGTCATTAGTGTTAGTGTTAGGTTGTTGCTAAGGGGCGCTGAATCGTCATTAGTGTGAGTGCTAAGATGCTACGTATGGGCGCTGAATCACCACTAGTGTTAAGTTGCTAGGTATGGTGCTGATTTGTTATGACTAGGTGTTTACGGTATGAAGTCGTTGTAGATAGTGTCGCTTGGTTATGAGTGGGTGCTGCTTGGGTATTAAGTTGGTGCTGTTTAGTGGCATTTCGTGCTGGGTCGAAAAGCTAACGATTCCCAGAAGCCTTATTTGGCCTGAAAAGGGGGCTTCAAAATTCTAACGATTCGTATAGACGCTATTTGTAACATTTAGCCCATTTTTGCTCTCCTGTACCCGAAATTTAGCCAAATAGCGTCACTAGGAATCGTTAGAATGTAAAAGGCGTCTAAAATGGCTGAATAAGGTTTCTCAGATTCGTTAGAGTTTCGGATGACCGAGGGAGCGGGTGGATTTGGACCTATGTCAAGAAAGTAGACACTACGCTGCGGATTTGTCCGTAAATTTCATTGCAAAACGAGCAGGAGAAAGATAACCTAGCGCCCCGTGCATTCGCTTG
>NZ_BMFU01000024.1 GCF_014639235.1 Paenibacillus silvae
GATTTCGCCATACGCAAGTATCCTAGCTACGCAGGGGCTTGGCCCCTCCTGCGACCGGACTTTCACCGGCTAGAAGATGCGTGCTTAGCTGGGCACGCTAAAATGTTAAAACAAAAACACGTAATCAAAGCATATCGTATGCATTCATTACGTGTTTTCGCACAACTTTATTTAGTTATATGAGCTCAACCGAGTACCATATCCCTCGCTACTCTTGCTCTTGCTCATACTCTCATTCTCACTATTACTATTTACCTTACTCTTACTCTTACTCTTAATTCTGTGCCTCGCCCTGCTAATCCATATCCACCCGCTGGAGGAAGGTTTGTGTGCGGGCGAGTTTCGGAGCACCGAAGATTTGTTCTGGCGGGCCCTGCTCAGCAATTTCGCCATTGTCCATAAAAAAGACACGGTCTGCGACATCACGAGCAAAACTCATCTCATGCGTCACGATCATCATTGTCATGTTCTCCTGCGCCAGCTGTTTGATGACACGCAGCACTTCCCCGGTCAATTCCGGGTCGAGGGCCGAGGTCGGCTCATCGAAGAGCAGGATGTCGGGCTGCATCATCAGGGCACGGGCAATCGCCACGCGCTGCTTCTGTCCGCCGGACAGGTTAGCCGGATACGCATCGGCCTTGTCCGACAGCCCCACTTTCGCAAGCAGCTCCATGCTGCGGGTGCGAATGGCTTTCGAATTTTCCTTTTTCAACGTCTTCGGTGCGAGTTCCAGATTCGCCAGTACCGTCAGATGCGGGAACAGGTTAAAATGCTGAAACACCATGCCCATACGATCCGTCATGTTCCGAATCTCATCAGCACTCGCATACCGTCCATCGTCCACGAGTGTCTGATTCTGGATACGAATTGTACCGCCCGTAACATCCTCCAGGTGGATCAGGCTGCGCAGCATCGTGCTTTTGCCCGAACCGGAAGGTCCAATCACCGCAATCACTTCACCTGGAGCCACGTCAAAAGACACCTGTTTGAGCACATTAAGTGTGCCAAATGATTTTTTCAACTGTTTAACTTCTATACTATATGTCATATGCAGACAGTCCTTTGATTAATCAGATTGGATTTATTCATGGGAGAAGCGTTTCTCCAGAGCCTTGAACAGCAAAGTAAGCACCAGGGTCATAAGCAGATACATGATCGCCGCTACAAAAAACGGAATTAACTGCAAATCCCGATTTACTGCGGCTTGCGCATAATACAGCAGTTCAGGTACAGCTACAGCGTAGAGCAATGCCGTATCTTTCACCAACGTAATCGCTTCGTTCGCTGTCGCAGGCAGTACGACACGAATCATCTGCGGGATAATGACTTTGACCATCGTCTGCCACTTCGTTAATCCAAGCACCTTCGCCGCTTCATGCTGGCCTTTATCAATCGACAACAAGCCGCCTCGGAAAATCTCGGCAAAATAGGCTGCATAGTTCAGCACAAAAGCAATTCCCGCTGCCACGACTCGATCGAACACCAGATATTCTCCGATGACCGGAAGGAGCGGCAGTCCAAAGCAGAAAAACAAAATTTGCAGCAGCAGCGGTGTCCCGCGCATCACATAAACATACGTATGCGCAATCCAGGCCAAAGGCTTGAACCTGCTTCTCATTGCTAACGTGATAATGAATCCAAGTGGAACCGACAGAATGATCGCAACCAGAAACATAAAAATCGTCGTCTGAGCACCCTCAAGCATCGGTTTTAAAATGGTCGATATATAATCCCAACTCATATGAAGTCTCCTCTAATCCGTTAACCCCGCACTCCTCGGAAGCTTATCGCTCCAGCGTGGAATACGGGGTCATCATTTTCGTGAGTGCTCTCTATATAAGAGAACGGCCCACATCGTTATATGTCAGGTCAACGGACCTGTCTGATCTCATCCTGAATGCAAATACTTTATCGCGTCAGATTACTTCAGAACCTTGTCTTCACCAAGCCACTTCTTGGAGATTTCAGCGGCTTGGCCATCTGCGTTCAGCTCATCCAGCGCCTTCTGCAGCTGGTTCAGCAGCTCTTCATTGCCTTTTTTGATCCCGATGCCGTACTGCTCAGGGGCAAGTGATTCATCCAGCAGCTTGAAGGTGCCTTCTTCTTTGGACATATAATATCTTGCAACCACTTCGTCAATGATCACAGCATCCAGGCGTTTCGTCTTCAGGTCTGTCAGAGCAAGCACGTTATCCTTGAACTCGGACGCTTTGACCTTGTCCTTCAAAGGACTAGCCGCAAGCGCATCTGCCGCTGAGGACAGTGCTTGTAAGCCTACATTTTTACCATCCAGCTCATCCAGCTTCGTGATCGGAGAGTCCGCGAGTGTGATTGCAACCTGACTGTTCTCCAGATAAGGCTTGGTGAAAAGCACCTTCTCTTTGCGCTCATCCGTAATGGTATATCCGTTCCAGATCATATCAATTCGTCCGCTGTTCAGCTCCGACTCCTTGGAAGACCAGTCAATTGGCTGGAACGTTACCTTTTTCCCCATTTTCTCGGCAACAGCACGAGCATAGTCAATATCAAAGCCTACAATTTCATTCTGCTCATCCCGGAATCCCATAGGCGCAAATTTATCGTCAATACCGACAATAATCGTGTCATCGTTTTTGCTTGCAGAGCTCGAACAGCCTGCCATAATGACCATACATATGCTGATAAATAATAGTAAAATCGCTTTTTTTCTCATCTTTCGTACCCCTCCATGTCTATGACCAAGCCAAACGCTTTAGTTCGTTACCACGTTATCAGAGCTTATAATAACATAGCATGAGAGAAGAGTCGAGCATCTTGCCCATTTTTCAGCAATGTATACCTAATATTTGTAAACGATTTGTGAAAATGCAGCCTGCACCTGCGCCGGTTCCACCAGCTTCTGGCGAACGATCGAATCCCATTGCTCCGGCTTTTGCAAAGCTTTAAGCTCCATTCCAGCCCACTGCTCAGCCCGCTTACGGTCAAGTACAATCCGTGTATCCTTGAATTGATAGGCAACCTGCCCCAGATTATCAATCAGGACGAAATTCGCAACCGAGTTATACACAAGTACCCGTTCAAGCTCTACTGCGTTCATCTCATCCGTGTTCATGCTGTAATTGATTTGAGCTGTGAACGTCTCCGGGAACAGCTGATAACCGTCTAATTGCTCATGCAGCGGCAGATTCTGGTTCAAGTGGCTGAGATTCGAGAAATTGCCCATGTAGGCATTCTGATATTTAGTCACGGCAGTAAAATCATGCGTCAATGGATGCTTCTGCTGCTCTTCATACCTGCTCTGCTCTGCTGCAAGCCTCGGATTAACAAAACCCTCCACCACAATCAAACTGATTATTCCTATCACCAAAAGGCAAACAATCCACACGTTTCTCGCCTTCATACGCCATCACTCACTTCATGTGTGCTAATAATCCGGTATGCCCGGTGTACAATTAGAGGAACAATGATGCTAAGCAGGGGTACAGCAAAAGCAATCAGGATAACAGCCAGCTGGTAAGGTCCATCCACCTTAATCGGTCGGTCAAACCAGATATTGCTTCCGAATTGCAAAGCCGCCTGCGTCCCCCACAGCGCAAGCATGACACCTGCCCACAGCCACCACACTCTGCGCTGCCACTGCTTCAACAGCGGCATACGGATGCGTATTGTTTTTTGACCCAGAGAAGATTCGTTCTCTCCGTTTCCCCTATTACTGATTAAATAAAATACATAACCTGCCCCCACGACCAAACTTACGATCAGGAGTAAATTGTTCAGTGCCATACCTTCAAGCATCACTCGCATAGGGATGGTAACAATCCAGGCCACAAGACTGTAAATCAGGGCAGATTGCCATAATGTAATCCAATATGGAATACGTTTCACGGTTCGGTAGTCACCCATCACCTGCTCCACACCCGAGATATGCTGAATCGCTGTCTGAAACGCCTGCTCCTCACTCATCCCCTCTGATAGATAATCTTCTATCCGTGCCTTCAGGTTGCTGCGAATTTCTTCCTTCAGTTCCCGATGCTCCAGCGTCTTCCGGGTGCCTGCAAACAAGCTGTGCAGATGCTGATCAATCCGTTTTTCAAGTCTCATCCTTGCTCCTCTCCTTGTTCACCCGACGCAATCATGCAATCGATTAATGTTTTGGCCGCATGCCAGGCCTGTACCTGCATCTTATAAGCTTGACGACCCAGACTCGTAATCCGGTAATATTTCCGTCTGCCGCCCTGTGTCTCTTCTCCCCAGTATGACTGCACGTACTCTCCCTTCTCCAGTCGTTTCAAGCTGGAATAAAGCGTAGGTTCCTTGAGTTCAAACTGCTCTCCGCTTTTTCGGTAAATTTCCTTAATAATGCCGTATCCGTAGTTATCCGCTGGAATCAGCACGCTCAATATGATCGGATCGATATTTCCTCGAATCAGATCACTGTTGATCAATTGTATATCCATCTGTGGGTTTCACCGGCTTTCCTTCTTACCATCATTTATATGTATAGCATAAGACATATTACTATGTCTGTAAAGGTAATATGTCTTATGCTGTATAAAAAAAAGACGAAGCAGCACCATTGCTGTTTCGTCCCTTGTAATTATCTAAGTAAATTTCACCCTTATGATCATCGTTTTGGCTCGCGGTCTGATTCCTGTTGTAAACTATTGCTGAACCTTCTCGCGATCCTTGCCTTTGTCCGATTCCCCCGCGTTTTTGTTCGCGGCGTCCCGGTCCTGCTGCATCTCTTCCACGGTTTTGACTTTAAGACGTGCGGCTCCTTCGTATGCCTTGGTTGAAAGAAGATTGCCCGCTGCAAGTCTCGCTTCAGCAGCCTTGATGGCTTCATCGTATTGAGGCAGCCACTGCGCCTGCGCTACCAGCATCTCGTCGACCATCTGCCAAATTTCCTTCGGATTGCAGACCGCACCGACCAGCGGGTCCATCATAAATGCCTGTCGCAGCAGCTTGTCGTCTCCACGTACTGCCGCTTCAACCGCAAGGCGCTGTACCGAAATGCTCACATTACACACCGCTGCCGGCCCCAGCGGCAGATCACCCACATGCGGCATGGAGATGCCGTTGCGGTCCACATAACCCGGTGCTTCAATAATGGCATCATCCGGCAGGTTGGAGATTACGCCATCGTTTACTGTATTGAAATGACCACGGTACACACGCCCTGTCTCCAGCCCTTCAATAATGTAGGAGCCATGTTCTTCACCACGTTTTTCCGCGATATATTGCATCGGCTCATCCTTCAGCCAGTTTGGAAAATCGGTCTCAAACCAGTTGCGCCCCTCCGTACAGACTCGCAAATAGCCACCTGTCTCTCCATTAATCCAGCTCCCGAGATCAATCCAGTCGTTGATTTCCTCCGGGCGTTTCCGGTACCATGGCACGTATTCGCTCAGATGTCCGTTGGATTCCGTGCTGTAATAACCGAAGCGGCGCAGCATGTCGATCCGAACTTTCTCCGTGCGACTGTACTCCGGGTGCTTCTCAAACGCTTCGAGCAAGTCGCCGGTAAGGTCCCTGCCTTTATGCGACGCCTGAATATACCATGTTTGATGATTGATGCCTGCACATACGATATCGACTTCACTTTTTTTCAACCCGTATACTTCTGCAATCTGATGATGACCATGCTGTACCCCGTGACAGAGCCCGATCGTCCGCACACCACCGTATTTATTGCAAGCCCATGTCAGCATCGCCATCGGATTAGAGTAGTTCAGGAGCAGTACATCCGGCGCACTCTGCTCTCGAATGTCCTTGCATATTTCAAGCATCTCGGCAATACCGCGCTGTCCGTACATAATGCCGCCTGCGCATAACGTATCACCCACACACTGATCCACACCATACTTCAGCGGAATATCCACATCGGTTGCAAAAGCCTCCAGCCCGCCCACACGAATGGTACATAACACATACTTCGCGTCTTTGAGCGCTTCTCTCCGGTCTGTTGTCGGCTGAATCTGAATGTCCAGTCCATTCTCCCGAATGTCACGCTGACACAGTTCCGTTACCATGTCCAGATTATGTTGATTAATATCGCAGAAGGCGATCTCGATGTTATTAAACTCCGGTACAGTAAGTAAATCCCGCAGCAGTCCACGGGTAAATCCAATACTGCCCGCTCCAATAAACGCCACTTTAAACGACATGCACATGTCCTCCCGTAATCCGAACCTTGCGGCTTCGGTTAATGGCTTGCTTCATGGGTTCATTGTAGCAATGGAGCGATAGAGAGCGTTATCAAAATCATGACCTGTTCGCCAGCAAGGTGTCAAAAATTCTAACTTATGCACTCTTATATTTCTTATCTTCTATTACTATATAAGTTAAACTAAAGAATCTACACAATCCACTCCGATGACAGACCAACCTTCCAATCGCTGTTATCCCCAGATTTTTTCGATTCCCTTTTCTAAAGGGAAAATCCGGTGATAAAGGCGACCGCTTCGCTTTTTCAGGTTTTTTCTGTCCTCCTCGTTCACGTGTAAATGAATAATTTAACTTATATAAATAGACCTGACTCTTCTACAGCTGGCTGTAGCTGATGAGTTGAATACCCTGATCTCGCACATACTGTCGCAGTGCCGGATTCATAAATAAAACGAGATCGTGCTCACGCTCCTCTACTAGTGATGAGATACTGCGCAGTTCCTCATCCGCATATCCTGGATGTCCAGCAATTTCAACGATACATTCGGTATCTTTATACTGTTCCAACACACCACGGAACCAGGCTTCCTGAAGAGAAGGCATAGCCGGATCACCACATAACATATCTGTAGACCGAATGCCTGCATCCGCAAGCCTTCCCTCCAACTCGCGAGATAAGATATCATCTCTTCTCATGGGAACGTTATATTCCTGAGCCAGCTCTATGATCAAATCAAGCATTTGCGCATCTTTTATACTCACCCCATGATGCGTGTCCAGATGGTTCAGCCTTAACCCGGAAGCCAGAAACTTCTCAATCTGTGCCTTCAGCTCCGCTCTGACCTCCCCGGGATTATAGGACGCAGGGATAAGTTCAGGTTTTCGATAGAAGCGACCTGATTCGTTGACGATACTCTGAACAGCCGAAGCTTCCAGCACAGGGGTCATGAACGTCAGGTTCAAATGCACGCCCATAGCTGTAATGCCCGCTTCAAGGGCCATGGCACTGCTTCGCTCAAAATGTACCGAATTCACCAGGGCTGAGGTATCAGTAATCAGACCTTGTTTCATCCCCACAATGATACCTTCGCTGACTTTCATGGTGATCCCATAATCGTCTGCATTGACAATCAGCTTCATCTTGCTTCTCTCCTTTTCTGTTTACTATTAAGATCGAACAGATAACAGTTCCTCTTTTACAGCAATCTTGCCTTCTGACAACAATGGTGTGACGACATGGAAATGATCGGAATTGGTTACCACAATCGGAGTTGTCAGCTTAAAGCCTTCGTGCTGGATACGATCTATATCAAACTCAATAAGCACCTCGCCTTTACGGACCCGATCACCTTGCTGAACCTTTTGTGTAAAATGCTGCCCTTTCAATCTCACCGTATCTATACCGATATGCATGAGAATTTCAACCCCTTCATCCGAGGTGACTGCGATGGCATGTGCACTTTTCATCGTAACCGAAACGACCCCGTCTACCGGAGATACCAGCTGACCTTTGGACGGAATGATGGCTATGCCTTTCCCCATCGACTCCGAGGAAAACACCACATCCTCCACTTCATGGAGTGGAATAACCGTACCTTCGAGCGGGCTCGTAATCAGGCATTCCATCGCTGTGTTTGTGTTGATGCCTGCTGCGTTTTGTTCCATTTTTCCCGTAGATGATTCAACATTCAATAACCGCTCATTTTCACCTTCCAATAACTGCTTATTTTCATCTTTAGCACCCTGATCCGTCTTCTTACTCTCATAACCAAACAGCACAACACATAGGGCTCCGCCAGCAATAGCCGTTAATACACCGATAATATAGAACAGCATTGGACTCTGTGCCGGCAGTGTGAACACATTAAGGAAAAAATTGAATACAATCAGCTTCACGCCGAGATAACCCATCAGACCGCCGCCGATGGCTCCAGCCGCCACCAAATATATAAGTGTTTTACGATAACGCAGAATGATCCCATACAGAATAGGTTCAGTAACCCCGGACAGTATTGCAGAAAGGAAAGATGAACCACTTAAAGCCTTGAGGTCCTTATCCTTCGTTTTCAGGAATACCCCGAGACCGATTCCCATAGAAGCCGCTACCGATGTCCCCGCAAGAGGTGCAATGAGATCTCCCCCTGCACTCAGATTCCCCATAATAATAGGCACCGTAGCCCAGTGTAATCCAAACAGCACAAGAAAGGACCAGGTTCCCCCCAGAATAATCCCGGCGATAACAGAATTACTGTTAATGAGGAAATTAACGATATCCCCAATCCACTGGCCTACATATTGACCGAATGGACCAATCAGCATAGCTGTGAGCGGGACCATAATGACAAGGGAGAAGAATGGAACCGCGAACAGCTGTACATTTTTATGCATGATTTTTTTCAGAAACTTCTCCAGAACCGCATAGATGCTAACGGCGATGAACATCGGAAAGACCGATGAAGCGTAATTCATTAACGATACGGGAATCCCTAGAAAATGCGTTGTACTGCCTGCTGCTGTCAATGCTGTGAAATTCGGTTCCATTAATGCGGCTCCGATCGCTGCCGCCACATAAGAATTCACATTTAGAACTCTGGCAATCGTAATGCCGAGCAGGATGGGCAAGAAATAAAAGATGGAGTTGCCTGCCGCAGCCAATATGGCATATGTTCCACTATCTACAGCAATCCAGCCCGCTCTTTCGAGCACAATCAACAGCGCCTTGACCAGACCAGCTCCGGCAAATACCGGGATTAATGGCGTAAGACTTCCTGATATCAGGCCAAAGATGGCTGAACGGATGCTCTTCTTTTCTTGTTCAGATCCAGCAGCAGCCCCTGCTCCGTCGAATTCCCCTTCCGCAACGATATGTTTGTACACCTCGGACACGTCATTGCCTACAACAACCTGAAATTGGCCGCCGCTTTCAACGACCTTCAGGATGCCCGCCGTGTTTTCCAACGTCTTTGCGTCGGCCTTCCGGTTATCGTTCAAGACAAATCTTAAACGGGTAGCGCAGTGAGTCAGCGATTGAATGTTCTGCCTTCCTCCAACGCGGTCTACAATGTTTTGAGCCAATTTGAGATGATCCATGTTGTTCCCCCCATACTGTTGTTATATCACTACAATTCACGTCTTACTCCATCATCATCTACAATGACAAAATAAAAACCTGAACTGAAGCTCGTCTACTGACCTTAGTCAATACACAAGCCTCAATTCAGGTTTCGCCTGCCGAACAGTCACAATCCCTTTATATAAAATTTGTATGGAAACCGTTCATTCTTCCGCAAGATCATGCTCACGATTGGTGACCCGATGAATATGGATCATGAAATACACCATTTCTTCATTCGTTGTTTTCTTCTCGTAGTTAATCTCCAGATAGTTTCTAATCTTTCTCGCGCATGCATATGATTCGGGGTACTTGTGCTTCACATGATCATATAACGAATCTCTTTCTTCCGGTATCAACTCATCATGCAAAATTCTGTACGCAAAATATCGCAAGTGTGTGAGGAAACGGCTGTAATTAATCGAGCTTTCGTCCAGTTTGATTCCGAAGTGATATTTGACGATGTTCGCCAGATCGTTAACAATCTTGGTCATCTGATAGGTTTGTTTCATATCCTGCCCGCGCTGCTGTGCATTGACAAAATGAAGGGCAATGGAGCCCGCCTCATCCTCTGGCAGCTTGATACCTGTTTTCTGTTCAATAATGTGCAATGCATTCAGCGCAACCTCGTATTCGGCTGCATAGAATTTTTTGATCTCCCATAACAAAGCGTTCTTTACAATGATGCCTTCAGGAAACCTTCTGAGTGCGAAGCTGATATGATCCGTTAGCGTGATGTAGATGTTGTCACTGAATTTAAGAGCAAGCTGTTGTTCGGCATATTCAATAATTTCATTGGATAACTCCAGATGTTCGGTTGGGATCTCACCAATCAGACTCATCAATTTATCAGACGTCGCTTTTTCAACGACAAACTTTTTCTCCACTTGGGAAAAATCAATAACATCACTGTTATGTTTGTTGTATCCGATCCCTTTTCCCATCACAATCATTTCGTTCCCGTTATCGTCCGTCAATAAAATGACGTTATTGTTAAAGATTTTCCTGATCTTCATCTCCATCACCCCCATCTCATCACTTGCCTGCATAAAAAAAACCTAAATTGAAGCAGCAGCATGTACAACTCATGTCTACTACGAACAATTTAGGTATCGCCTGCCGAACAGTCACAATCCTCAATATATGATATTAAACGCTACATAATTGTCAAATCCGTTGCTTTGAACAAAGGATATCATGAATACCCTTTCAATTCAACATTAAGTTTCTACCAGCCCATCAATCCGTTCCTTACCTTGAATCATCAGGGTAGTTCCACTGAGTGCGCTCTATGGAAGCCCGATATTGAACAGGTGTGCTGCCCGTATATTTTTTGAAAAGCATGTGAAAATATTGCCGGCTTCCTACGCCAACGTAGTCCGAAATTTCGGAGATCGGGATGTTGGTCTGCTGAAGCAGCATCTTGGCCTTCTCCATCCGCAGCATCGTTAGATACTCCGTAGGGGTCTGCCGGGTATAGTTACGGAAAATGCGGTGCAAATATCCCGGATGCAGATTAACTGAAACGGCCATGTCCTTCACCTGAATGCTGCGATCCATATTATGATGCATGAATTCAATCGTACGTTTCACATACAGCTCTGTATGATCCAGTGCGTTCCGTTCCATCTCTCCTCGCAGTCTGGCGATCCGAACGAGCAATTGCATAAATAACGAGCGGACCAGCGTTCCCTGCTCCGGGGAGGTCAGATTTCTTGCTTCACGATGAATGGTGCGCTCTTCAGCGGGAATAACGCCCATTCGAACTGCCTCACTCCCTGAAGCCTCTGAAGCCTCCCAACCTTGGGGTGGCTCTTGTCCTAGCTTGCGCTCCTGTCTTTGCTCCATGAGACCGCGCTGGTCCAGCTCCAGCACCAGGCTTTTCATCGTGTGATACACATCTTCCGGGTCAGGCAGCACAAGATAAGGAGCGGCACAGGTAAGTAAGGTGTGCAGCTCTTCCTCTTCAAGCGCAAGCTGCCGGATGGAGGGCTGTCCGGGGGCCAGACGAACAAAGCCGAATTCTACATTCAGCATTCGGCACGGCACGCCGTCCTGCACCAGCAGCCGGTGGGGAACCCCTGCATCCAGCAGAATGAATTGTCCTTTTTTCAGCACAGCCTGTTGCGAGCTTCCGTCCTTCATCATCACATCCACCCGGCACATGCCTGCCATGATGTACATAATCTCCGTGGAATCATGGGTGTGATAGGACATCTGGTAATTCTCCCACTGCTTGTAATAGTACGCAAAAAAACGCGGCCCACAATCCTCTGTTCTAAGCTGTTCCTGAAAAAGACTGCCCGTCCAGCAGCGAGCCGGATGCATCTCCATCCTGTACACCTCCCTATACCTGCTGTATGGAGTACAGCAGCCTTTATTTTGGAATAAACCTCAAGAGACTGACGTTAGATTTCAACGATTCGATGCTGCTCTCCATTCACGACAATGACCTGCGCATTCGTAATCGGAACAAGCGGCAGGGTGGACTCATATTCCGCAATGACTTGTGCCGCCGATTCAACAAACGGGAAGCAGCCCACATGCGGCACAGGATAAAAATCAACCGCATTCAGCCCCCGGTAATCGGACAACTCCGGAGCTGCAGCACAGTCATCCATAGCCTTCACATACGCAATATCCGGAGCCAGGATGATGGAACCTGCCGACTCCCCGATATAAATTTTCCCCTCTTGAATATGGGACTGGATTAACAAATCTGCTCCGCTTCGACGAAGCTCCTGTAACAGAAAAAAGGTGTTGCCGCCCGATACATAGATCAGATCGCTCTGCTGCAGCTTGCTAGTCACTTCTTCCGGTGTCGCGGTGGATACTTCCAGATCCTCTACGATAAGTCCCCATTTCTCCAAAGCTTCTCTGCCCGCATGTACGTAAGCGTCATAGGACTCCGTGGCAGCAGCTGTAGGGATAAAAGTAACCCTTCTGCCATTGAGCTCCTCCTCCAGTGTATGTAACAAGCCTGCTGTCTCCTCAAACGAAGCCGATAAAAACAATTTTTTCACGTTCTTTAACCTCCGACCTTTTCGATTTCATGATATGATTTCATTATAACCCTTTGGAAACAGGATTCCATATATGCATTATCACAGCTTCTTTGAAAGTGAAACCAAAGAATTGTGCATTCCCAAGACAATTCGTAAAGGAGAATCCATGGATGAGTACAACCTTTTATCTGGTCAGGCATGGTATCAAAAAAAGTGATGTCGGTGATGTGCCGCTTACCACCGAAGGCAATCATCAAGCCCAACTAACTGCCCAATACTTTGCAAACGCTTCATATCCTGTGCATCGGATCATCGCAAGTCCGCTCCGGCGGGCACAAGAAACGGCCCAAGCCATCGCTGCTCTTACCCAAGCTGCTGTAACGGAGGATGCTCGGTTGCGTGAGCGCGCCAATTGGGGCGATGATCCTGAGCAAACCTTTGAACAATTCGTAGCCTTGTGGGACCAATGTACAGCCGACCCCGAATTTATTCCGCATGTCGGTGATTCCGCCAAACAAGCAGGCATGCGCCTCGCCTCGCTTCTGGCCGAATTAGCCGCGCAGGAGCCGGCCGGCAGTCACATCGTACTGGCTACGCATGGCGGGCTGATTACCGATTTTCTGGTGCAAACCTTCTCGGAGCAGGAGCTGAATGGCTGGCATCCCAATTTTCTGATTGAGCAGAAGCGTTTGATTCCCGAATGCTCCATCACCAAGCTGATTTATTCCGATGCACAATTTACGCTGGAGTCTTTTGCTTCAGCAGACCACTTGATGCAAGCGTACTGAGGGATAAGTCCAAGTGCTGGGGCAGGTCACAGATAAACAGAAGGGTTGGAAGCACAAGTTATACAGCAAGCTGTGAGTAGTGACCGGTAAGCTTACTCTTGCTGCTTTTGCACGTCCAACGATATGTGCGGCAATAGCCTTCCCAACATTACAGAACAAAAGCTCTGGAGTATGCCTGCATCATCGTGCACAGGCATATCCAGAGCTTTATCTGTTATATTGAACTATTCATTAATAAAAGTGAATCCTGATCCTTTTTAGGTTATTTATCTCCTTTCCCTTTCCCCGGGGTGTGGTAATGAGGCAATGTCACTTTCGACCAGTCGATATCAGATGCCATATAGAAGGACGGGTAAGATGGCTGATTATACCCGCTATTCTGTCCGGCAATGCCCACGCGGTACATCGCATCATGCATTAATGTATACAGCTTGCGATCTGTCTTCTCCGTGCTCAGATAGATGCGAATGGCTGAGCTGTCCGCTGTACGAACAAGCATCTCTTCTCGCCAGTCTCCGAAGACATCTGCCACCAGCGATGGCGTGCCTTTCGTATGATTATTCGTCAACGTGCCTGTCGCGGTCAGCAGCGTGCCGCGTTTCCAGTCCTTAATCGAAGGGGTGACATCGATAGAACCGTCTACGATCTGGGTGGTCATGTCGGCGGCCCAGCGAATGCTCATGTTGGTTCCGGGCGCCTGATCACTTATTTTTTCACCCTGTGCTGTCCATAATCCAACGGCCCATGTCTCCAGCCCGCGCCGGGTTGGATCAACATCTCCGACCATGCCGCGTCCCGTGTCTTTACCCGTGTATCCACCATAGATTACTTCACCCGTCTTTGCATCACGCAGAGAGTATCCATACGGCGCCCAAGGTCCCCCCTCATGCACCATAAAAATCTCCAGCCCCGGACGATCCGGGTCAATATCTGCAACATGCAGTGCATCGCCGTGTCCCAGACGGGCAATCGTTCCCGGTGCGGCACTCTGAGGTGGCATCACATCGGTGGAGCTATACAACACGCTTCCATCATGGTCAATCGTGGCTGAGCCGTAGATAATCTCGTGTTTGCCGTCACCGTCCACATCCGCCACACTGAAATAGTGTGCACCTTGCGTTGTAATTGAACCGTACTGCGGGTCTGTGCCATCTACTCCATGCGGCCCGTCGTTAAACGGATTTTTCATCGGTGTCCAGCCGCTGTCCACCATCCATTCCTTCCTCAGCTTTTTCCCATCCCAGTTGTAGGCAACCAGGGTGGAGCGGGTATAATATCCCCGTGCAAAAATCGCAGACGGCTTCTTGCCATCCAGGTACGCAACCCCTGCCAGGAAGCGGTCTACCCGGTTCGCTGGCTCAATGCGTGCCATAGCATAATCGCCCCACATCAGGCCGTCATCATGACGTTCCGGCTCGTACGGGACCGTTTGCAGTTCTTTTCCCGACTTACCTTCAAACACGGTAATGTATTCCGGGCCATCCACAATAAAACCTTCAAACTGCCGCAGCTCATTGCGAGCGCTCCGCTGCGGTGCGTACACATCGATAAAGTAGTCTGCCAGACTCTCCGCATCCTGCCGGGATAGAGGATAGCTGTATTTTTTCTCAATCCCAAATGCCTCTTCCAGCGTTGCAGGCCAGTTTCCTTTGACAACCTCCTCATGCTTATGCCAGTTCCTGAACATATCCACAACATGATCGTAGTACCCCTCAGCACTGAGACGATAATCGTGCTCGTTGGTCACTCCTGCCTTGCGGTCTTCCTTCGGCAGTGTGATGTACTTCTGTGAAGTGGGTTTGCCCTTTTTGTTGTATTTGATGATCTGTGTGCCCGGCGCGGTCTTGAACATCAGCTCGGCTTTGCCGTCTCCGTCAAAATCATAAACCATCATCTGGGTGTAATGCGCCCCCGAACGAATGTTAACCCCGAGGTCGATCCGGTACAGCAGTTGTCCGTCCAGCGTGTAACAGTCTACATAAGTGTTGCCTGTGTAGCCTTTTTGTGATACGTCCTTGGCGTTGGAGGGGTCCCATTTTACGAAAAATTCGTACTGCCCGTCTCCGTCCACATCCCCCACGCTCATATCATTCGCTGAATAGGTGTACGCTTCACCCGCAGGTGTTACCCCATCAGCCGGCTTCTGCAAAGGAATATCCATGTACCCGTTTGCCCAAGGTTTGACGGATGCACTGCGTTTGCTTTCTTTGCCTTTGCTGTTGACCGCTGCAACTTCATAACGAGAAGCTGTCGTGCCCGTTCCGTCCACATAGTTCGTGCTATCTGTAACCATAGCAATCTTCCTGCCATCCCGATAAACGTTAAAATCCGTGCCCGTCAGTCCCTTGTCGCTGTGACCCGTCGCCTCATCCCCAAGTAATCTCCAGCTCAGAAAAACACCTTCGGATGTAGCTGCCGCTACCAGCCCGCGATCCAGATTTTCAAGTTGAATGCCTTTCACCTGGCTGCCTCCTTTGTCTTTGGAAAATATCCCGGCCCCGGCTTCCGTATTCTCATTTCCTTGGTTCTGCGCAGCCTGCGCTCCGCTAATGCCGGCAGTCCCGCCCAAGATCAGGGCCAGACTGAGTGTAGATGAAAGCACCTTGGTTGCAAGGGGCATTCGGGAACGTTTGGCGTTTTGGACCTCTTCTTCGTAACGTTCCTCGGATTGCGAGTTTGAATCAGTCTTATTCCCGACACGTCTTATTAATCTGAAGTACATCAAGCTTCACTCTCCTTTGGTTGAAACGGATAAGGATACTGTTATTGCGTTATCAAAATAAAACCCTCAAGAAATGTACACGCTTACATTTTTCCTGAAAAGACACGCTCCTACATTTTACATTGCGGAGGTCTAGCGATATGCATTATCTCAATGCTGTCTGTTCGCCTATCTAATGACTATCTAATTCCCTGCTTTATGCTTATCTGACTCCTGCCTGAGACTTTTATGAGACATCTAAAATTGCCTGTCTGACGGTTGCGCCCGTCCCCCTTCCGAGCTCTATGCTTTGGAGTAGAGTACCGCCCATCGGGTACTATTATAGACATCATCACAGTCTGACCATAGGCAAATATCCGTCCAAAACGGTCAATATTCAGTGTATCTCGTACTTTACTTCGCCTAGAATATATATTTTCGCATTACGAAGCGTTGCTCGGAATTACTCAGTGCTGTGAGGTGCTGCTCAGCGTCTGAGGATACTGCGAGCTATGGCGAAGTACATGAGAATACTGGGAAATACGCGAGATACTTCGAGTTGTACGTGGTACTGCGAAATATTAGAGATCCTGCGAAATATTAGAGATCCTGCGAGATGTGAGATATCCTTCGAAATGTGCGAGATTCTGGGAAGATGTGTGACATCCTGAGAAATGTACGAGCTACAGCAAAATGTATAAGATGCTACAGAGTGTGCGTAATACTCCGAAGAGTGATTCCGGTTAAGGGGGAGTTGCTGTGCATAATGGTGTGGCTTATATGGCACAGTTGGCGTTTTTGAATTCGTTTGGTCTGGTTGGGAAGCTTGGCGCTGCTTGGTGGCAACAATTCTAACGAATCACAGAAGCTCTATTGGACCGTTTTTAGCCCTCACCGAATTCTAACGATTCTCAGTAACCTTATTTCACTGCAAACTAGCGAAAAATGAGCAAATTGGGTAGAATCCATAACAATAGCGTTACTACGATTCGTTAGAATTCAAACGCACCTTATTTCCGCCAAATAAGGTTTCTTGGAATCGTTACACAACAAACAGAGCTGCCCTCCGGTCATATCACGACCAGAACACAGCTCTGCTCAGCCAAATTACCTTAATAGACGCAAGTTAATAGACTCAAGCGAACAAAAGCGAACAACTGACTCATCTGCCGAGACATGCTCGGCACTCCGTTCTCCCCCTGCGCAATGCATTAGGAGTATTGAATGACGCACTCGGCGCATTCATTGGACGCATTGTGCCGCGCACACAACACATCCCAACACATACTCACCTCATCTAACATCGCATCGCATCACTGCCCATTACATCATCTTACAGCCCGTTTTTAAGGCTCAATGCCCCATACAAGGCTGCCACCTTGATAGAGCGTAACTTTGTTCCAATCCTGATAGGATGTTTTGGTAGGATCATAGGAATAATCATTGCTCTCGTCAAAGTTGGACCAGTCTGTTTTGTAGATGCGAAGCTGGATGTCGCCGGACTGTCCGCCAGCAGGAATGCTGCCCGCGCCGGAAGTAAAGCTCAGCTCCACATATCCGTCTCCAAAGGTACGAACGATGTTGGCCCCGCCAACAACGGCCCAGTCAATCGCAGAATCAAGTGCCGCTGTGCCTTCTTTGGAGAAATAATAACGAATTTTCAGGTCACTGAGATTAACTGCGGTGCTGCCCAGGTTTTTGATGTTGAAGAAAGGTTTGATCTGGTTGTCCGTTGCATTGCTATCTCCTGCACGGTATTGCAATACCAGATCACTTGTCGGAGCAACGACGCCTGCCGGTGTTGCAGACACAGCCGCCGAATTGGCGCTTTGTCCAACTGCGTTCACCGCACTCACCACATAATAATAGGTTGTACCATTCGTCAGGGAAGTATCGATATATGATGTTGCAGTCACGTTCGAGGCAACATTAACAAACGGACCTGCTGCGCTTAGTGCACGTTTCACATTATAGCTGGTTGCACCCGCCGAAGCTGTCCACGACAGACTAACCTGTGCATTGCCAGGTGTTGCCGTTAATGCCGTTGGTGCCGCCGGAGCCGTTGCACCTGCTGCTGGTGTTGCCATAACAGCTGACGAATTCACACTTTCACCTGCTGCATTGCTGGCTGTCACAACATAATAATACGTTGTTCCGTTGATCAGACCCGTATTGGTGTAAGTTGTTCCACTAACATTGGCTGCAACCGTCACAAATGGCCCGCTGGCACTCAGCGCACGCTTCACAGTATAACTTGTCGCACCTGATGAAGCTGCCCATGACAAGGTTACTTGAGCATTACCGGCAGCAGCTGTTACAGAAGCAGGCGCTGCTGGTGCTGTGTTTCCACCTGGAGGATTGCCTCCGCTGCTCTCAGGCAGGACAGGGAAGGAGTTTTTCACCAGCTGTACAAATTGATCATGGAACCAGTGACCGGATACCGGTGCGTTAGGCAGTGCACCTGTGAGCACGCCATCCTTCGTTGTATACGTTGGATCACACATCCGGTCGAAGCCTTTACCTTCATTGTTCGGAATTTCGGAGCTGGAGCCATCGGATTCACCCGGTGGTTTTACCCATACATAGGCGTCCAGATGTGCAGGTCCCGGAGCTGCCTTCGGTGCTTCACCGATACCGGCTCCACTAGCGTTACACCAGTTGCCCCGGTGCTCCCGGCGATCGACACGACCGGAGTTCACATAATCATTGATATTGTTGCCCGTAGCTGTGGAAGGACGATTCACCCCGCCCCATCCGTTGCGGCTGGTATCAATGAGGAAACCGGTGCTTGCAGGCCATCCTGCCTGTACAAAATCAGCATACAACTTAGCTGTAAAATCGGTTTCGTCAAAGTAAGGATTCCATTCATAGAACTTGGCCGATCGGATTGGTTGTCCACCAATATTCAGATCCGGGTTGGACAGGTTCGGCTCGGACAACGGTGTTGTATTGGCCGTATTCGTAATGAATCCATCTGCACTGCTCAATCCACCCAGCGTTCCGCCTACCACATCGGTATACAGCGCAACCGCACCTGTGCGGTTGTTATCCCATCCGAGCCAGCCGGAGTGACCGATATCGAGATAGTTGTATACATTCGGAATGGCATGCAGCTTGTCCAGCGCATACTTTATTCCAGCCTCATATATTCCTGTTGAAGCGGCTTGACCACAAGCTGGTGTGCTGAGGTTGGTTACCAGGTTCGGCAGACTATCCGGTTCAATAATGGCGATGATCCGGATGTCCTGATATTTCGGATCGGCAAAAATATCAGCAATTACGTCAATATAATCCGTTTTGTACGTCTGCAAAGCAGCCTGTGTTAAAGGAAGCTCCCCGTTCGAGGCGAGGGCGTGACAATCCCGGCCTGGCAAATTGTAAATAACGAAGGACGCCGTAATCGGTACGCCCGGCTTCTTCTGGGCTAGCACAGCATCAAGATGCTCCTCCACGCTCTTGCGGCCAGCGTTCTCGGCCCCGCCATAGATGGCAGCAATCCGGTCAATCCATACCGCTGTTGGATAGGATTTTACCGTCTCCATCTGTGCTTTCAGCTTGGCATCACTGGTGAGAGCAATGGAGGTATCCACAAGCGCAGAGTAATCCTCATTAAGGTAAGCCGTTGCGCCAACAAAAGGATTATTCACATGTGCTTCAGCTGCCTGCGTCACGCCTGGAGACATGCCTGGAAAGATTCCCGCTGCCAGCAAGGCAGCCGCCATCATTTGTTTTACACCTTTACGCAGCAACTTCTTGCCTTTCGATTTTGTCTTCAATGTTGTCTTCATAGTTCCACCTTTCCCTTATATAAGATTGAATTGGACTCGTGTCCGCTGTTCCTCTGTGTGTAAGCAGGATGCATGGCACAAAGAGCTTCAAACCTATGTGTGTCTCGTTCACCTCCATATGAAAAAATAAAAATAAAATGCAGAAGCCAAAATAAACAATCCGTCAAGGGTATCCAGTACAATTGCTTTGTGAGTGTGTGGGGGTCAAAACATGAGAGTGCAAAGCCATTAGAGTACAACATGGTGGGTGTGGGTGTAGCTGATTCAAATTCTAAGGAGTAAGGAGTGAAGGGTCCAAAACTGTGAAGCGATGACTTGTGTCACTGTTACTTTCGATGTTACCGTAAGCGCTTACCAATATTACTTTGTTAAAAGTCACCTCACGGTGGTTCGACTACCTGCTCACCTCCTTTATAGTGTGATTATACGACATGTAAATATTACCTGTAAATTGAATTATATAAAATTAATTATATTTTTTTCCACATTCGAAGCAGGATTTTGACATAACCTGTCATAACAGAAAAAAGGCCCATTACGGCTGCAAACCGCAATGAACCTTATATCGTACAAGGAAAATTTCGATAGATAGATTTCACATCATCCACTCTTACACCTTCATGCCGTCCTCTCATATACCATGCGCCTCATTCTACGGAATAACCACGACATCGCCCGGCTTCAAGCCGCTTACAATCTCTGTCTTGTCACCTGACTCCATCCCTGTCTTCACGTTCACTTGCTCGGTCTGTCCATTCCCTTTATCCATTAACACATAAGGCTCGGGCTGATCACGCATAATGGCCAGGCTGGATATTGCCGTTACCTTGTCCTTGCGCATCGTTTCAATATCTCCTTCCAGACTGACACCGCCATACATCCGGGCATCCGGCTTCAGATCAATAACAACATCAAACTGCGAAGCCTGCTTCAGATCGGTATCCGAGCTTTTGCGGGCGAACTTCGATACCTTGCTCACCGTTCCCGTAAATTTCAGATCCTTCTGAGCACTCATCCGTACCTGCACGGGCATTCCCACCTTGAGCCTGAACATCTCTTCTTCACCAACAATGGTTAGAAATTTCATTTTACCTGTATTCGTAATCGTACCTATGAGCTGCCCTTCCGTAACGGCTCTGGTTTTGCTGTCTCCCTCATTCATCTGAAAGACCCCGGAGCTTGCTGCGTATACCACTGCTTTGCTCATCACGTCCTGCTTCTTGCGGATTTCCTTCTCCTTGAGCACCAGTGCCTTCTGACTCAGCTCGTTGGCCAGACGTTTGCTTTCCCGATCTGCAAAAGCCTTCTTACGTTCCTCCTCCGTCACACCAAGCGTTTCGGTCATGCCAGCCTGATCAATGCTGATCTGATTCATCTCTACATCCAGCTTTGCTTTGTCCAGATCACTCTGCATCTGATCCAATTCGGTCTGCAATGCAGACGTATCCAGCGTGAACAGAATATCCCCTTTTTTCACCTGATCACCGTTCTTGACATGCCACTGTTTGATGCTCGAAGCATACGGAGCGAATACATCCGCCTGCTCGGTATACACCGATTTGCCCTTGACCAGTATCGTTTGTGTCATCGTCTCCTGCGTCACATCAAATGTAATGGGAGGTGGAACCTCCATGGGAGCCTCAGGCTGGGGTTTGTACTTCTCATACGCCCAGTATCCTGCACCCGCCATAAGTACAATCGTAATGATGATGCCGATCCATTTCTTCATGCTCTATATTCCCTTTCACTGATAAGTTTGACTCTTAAAAATAAACCGCTAGACTCTACTCGTCCCTTGACGTCACATGGATTTAATGACGCTCAGCGCGTTGGTTCGAGATGCACTGATCGCCGGATAGATCCCAGACACCACACCCACAAGTACTGCAAACACAATCCCGAGCGGCAGCGCCGACTGCTGAATAATTACCGTCATCGGCCCACCCGTCTGATCAGCCATCTGACTGGCAAGCAGGCGGTTCACTCCGTCCAGAGCTGCATATGCAATACCTACACCCGCTACACCGCCCATCAGCCCCAGCATGGCAGCCTCCGTAATGAACATCTGGCGTATCTGCCACAGATTGGCACCCAATACCTTCATGACACCGATCTGCTTGCGGCGCTGATGAGTAGACATAATCATGGCTACAATGATGGACAACGAGGCCAGCACCATAATAAAACCGCCAATGCCTACCGCTGCTTTCTGATACATTGCCAGCTGACCAGCCATCGCTTCTTCCTGAAACAGATTGCTTTGCGTGTTTAGTGTCAGCTTTTGAATCTGCTCTTCCACCTGCGCTACATGACTTTTGTTATCCACCTTGACCAGCGCTGAATTGAGACGTTGAAGTGCAGAGCTGTCAACCTGCTGCAATCCCAGCTCATCCTGTAAAGCACGCGCCGTATCCAGCGGTATGTACACCTTCTTGTCGCCTTGCGCGCTCATATCATCCATAGCTGAAGGCTTTATCAGCTCACCCGATACACGGATCGATCCGCTCATTTTGGTCTTGCTTGCATTGGAGAAATCCTGATAACGGAATACGACACGCTGCTGCATCAGCTGATCCTGCTTGCCCATCATCTCGTTGTATTGCTGCAGGAGATCATTGTTATAGGGATCGGCGTTCAGCTGATCAAATAGCTTCTGGGTCACCTTTTGATCAATAAATCCGTAAGTCGCTCCGTAGTTCACTACAGCAATCCGTCCATTCCCTGCTCCATTTCCTTGCGCATAACGGTATCCAAACCCATTTAACGTCTGCATCTCGGTTCCAATGACCTCCACATAGGTACTGCGACCATCGGGAAGCACCATATCGAGCATATCCAGCTTCAGCATGGGAGCAACAGCAACGACATGTGGAAGGCGCTGAATAATCCGGATTTTCTCCATCGTTAGCGCGCCGCGCTCAAACTTGGTCTGACCGCCTCCGCTGCCGTTTCCCGTTTTGATTCCCTCATTTGGGCTGATCGTAATTTCATCCATTTTATAGTTTGCGTTCAGCGTGTTTTCGCTGTATGTCTGAACCGACTGCCCCACACTAAGTGCAATAATCATCGCTGCTGATCCGATCGACAGACCGATCATACACAGCAATGTAACCATTTTACGGCGAATGATCTGTCCCCAGGCCATGCGCACGACATCCCGTATTTTCACTGTTCCTCTCCTTCTGCTCTGTCTTATACGCTCTGAGCCTGCTGCTCCACCAGTTTTCCCTGCTGCAGGGTCAACACAACCTGCATCTGCTCCGCAACCTCCGCTTCGTGGGTCACGATGACAAACGTGGTCTTCATCTCCCGGTTCAGCTGCTGCAAAATAGCGATAATCTCTTCCTCTGTTTCTGTATCCAGATTGCCTGTCGGTTCATCCGCGAAGATCACCGAAGGCTCGGTGATGAGCGAGCGTGCGATGCTGACCCGCTGCTGCTGGCCGCCAGACAGCTGGGAAGGAAACAGCCCCGCCTTCTCGCCCAGTCCAACTTGCTCCAGCAGACGCAGCGCCTTTTCTTTACGTTTGGACGGTCTGACCCCCATAAACACCAAAGGCAGCTCAACATTTTCACGAATCGTCAGATTGGATAACAACTCGTAGGATTGAAAAATAAACCCAATATGACTGCGCCGAAACTCGGCTAGACGATTCTCGCTGAAACGTACGATATCCTGACCCGCAATCCAGATTTTCCCTTCGGTTGGCTTCATTAAGCCTGCCATCAGATTTAACAGCGTCGATTTACCCGAACCCGAGCTGCCCAGCAAGGCAACCATCTGACCTTCCTGAATTGTCAGGTTGATATCTTGCAGCACAGGAACCACCCCTTGTGCATTGCGGAAGGCATGGGATACATGTTCAACATGAAGCATTCGTGCTTGTCTTCCTTTCTATTTTCCTGATTATGTATATCCATGTAACATTCTCTTCATTATAGTGTGCAGATGTAACATGGCTGGACGAAGTTGTATCCAACTTGTAACAAGTCCGCACAAAAAGCCCTGCAGCCAAACGTATAACGCTTGACTGCAGGGCCTCTATTTTATTCGAATAGCTTGTAGCTTGTATGATCCACTGATCCGTAGCTTCCATGCAGCAGTGATCCTGGAGCCACCCCTACCATGCTCTGAAGCTAAAACGATACAACTCGCTCTTTTTGGTGGAGCTGCTTACAAAAAACAGCTCTTCCTCAAACCACTTCAGTCTGATAAAGTTATCAATATTTCGGTATAACACCGTATCGGACGTCAGGCTTTGATCATTCAGAAAGGCGATATGCAGCTCGTTCTTCTGGTTCTCCGTCGTATTCACGTAAGCAATTCGCGATTCATCTGCACTCAGATCAAAATTCCAGAATGCTCCCTCGGCCAGCAATATCAGCTTGTTTTCTTTCGCTTGATAACGGTACAGTCCCTGAACGTTATCCACTTCTCCCAGAAAGACCATATCTCCACTCTTTAGCACCTTATATTGCTGAATCCCCTTGGCTCGCACATATAGTGACACTTCCGGGTTCTTCTCCAATGAAACACGGTACACGGCATAATCATTTTCATGCATGACCAGCACATAAGCCTGTTTCAGATTCTGACTAATTTCAAAAGTATCAATGACAATGTAAGTATAACCTGATTTTCCCTCAGGTGTGTCAACACCCACCTTTTTCAGCATTTCTTTGTCCGTGAAGAGAAGCTGCTCCTTGCCGGTTTTCAGATCGGTTTGAACGAACCCTCGTTCATCGTGGCTGAGGGATATATCATTGCCAACAAACCGCCGATAGAACGAGTTCTCCTTGCCCAGCTTGGCGCGCTCGCCACTCGTCATGTCGTACACAAAGGTTGTCGGCTGAGCCTGTCCTGAACGATACTGTGAATACATCAGCTTCGTTCGATCGGCGTTGAATACAACGCCATAATCGGTATTGCCCGCGATATCCTTCACCTGATTATCATTCAGATGCAGCAGTAGTAATCGAAGTCCCGAATATGAGCGCTCCGGGCTGTTGACGACAATCGAATTCCGGTCCCTGATATCAAAATCATAGATGGCAAAGTCATTCGGAATTTTAGTCGCCGACTCGATCTGGATTGTGCTGCTTGCTGGCGGAGCCAGCTGACTGTTGAATTGCTTGTCAGGTAAAATCACGGTGCGCGGTTTAAGCTGACCGATGCTGAACAGACTGCCTATTCCGAATATCCCGCCAACAAAGGCGATAAGCAGCCCCGAAAGCATCAGCTTGTCACGATGTTGACGCCAAAAGCCGATACGTTTCATGTATTCCTTTCCCCCGGCAGACGGATATGGACTTGAGTTCCTTCGCGCATGATACTTTTCATATCTATAGTTCCTCCATGACGCTCTACAATGTTTTTCACAATCGACAGTCCCAGACCTGCACTGCCCTTCTCTATTCGATTAACGCCCTTCTCTTGGTAAAAGGGTTCAAATACATAATTCAGCGCTTCCGCACTGATTCCCTCTCCCTGATCCCGGATCATAATTGCGATGGACTCCTGTTCACGGCTGGACTGCACCTCAATGATCGAATTCACATCACTGTACTTGACCGAGTTATCCAGCACGTTCAGGAAGACCTCCTTCAGCTTGTCCCGGTCCCCCTGCACATACAGCTCTTCCTCAAGCTCATAATGGATGCCGATATTGTACTTGCCTGCCTTGATCGACATGTCCTCACACGCCTCCCGAATAATCTCGGAGACATCGACCCGCGCGAATCGATAGTTCTCAATGACTGCCGAGGATACCGAAACCTCCAGAATATCCGCAACCATCGTGTTGAGACGGCGGGTTTCCTTAATGATATAATTCATGCCTTTGTCGAAAAAGTCCCTGTCCGTAAAGCCGTTATCCCGCAAAATCTGTGCATAGCCCAGAATGGTCGTCAGTGGTGTTTTTAATTCATGCGTCACATTGTCAAAAAAAACCTTGCTGCGTGCCTGGACTTGCTTCACTTCGTCCCGCTCTCGCTCAATGACATCAATCTGCTCCCTTACCCGGTCAATCATGACCGTAAAGCTCGCAGCCAGCTCCCCGATCTCGTCCTTCGTGGCGATCTGAATATCGGCATTCAGACTGCCTTGGGCCACTTCCGCAGAACGTTTCGTGAGCACGCGGATCGGCTGTGTAATTTTCCGGGAAATAAAGATCGAGGCAATAAAAACAAACACAAATATAGCCGCCGCGAACAGCTTGATCGTATCCTGAAAACGCAAATTGCGCCGATACAGGTCGGTATAGTCCTTCTCAAGCTGCACAATGCCCACCAGCTGCTGGTCACTCTGAATCGGAAACGACAGGCTCGCCATGACTCGCCCTTGATCCACCATCGTTGTATATGCAATCCGGGATTGCATGGCTTCTCTGAGATCAGGTAAAGCCGTCTGCTTCGCCAGCTTGCTTTCACTCGTGCTGGAGCCGTACTTTGAAGCATCGGGACGATAGAGCGTGATTTCACCGCCAACCGCCGAGCCGATCTGCTCCTCCAGCTCCCGGCTGCCAGCCTCCAGCGAGCCTTTGCTGATGCGTTTGTTATGGATAAGAAAATATTGATTCAGGGCAATATCCAGATTTTTTTTGGACTGCACCATATCCTCACGCACTTCACGGTACATATTCTCCTGAGCGACCTTGTTAGACAGAATCAGCAGTGCCGAGAATCCAATAAACACGATCACCGAGAACAGCACGACCATTTTGAACTGGATCGTCCATTTCATGTCTGCACCTGGATATTCAGCTTGTAGCCTACGCCAAACACCGTTTCTATCATCGATATGCCCTGGTCGCCGCTATCCAGCTTTTTGCGAATGCGCTGCACGTGGATGTCCACTGTCCGGGTATCCCCTGCAAAATCAAATCCCCACACCTTGTCCAGCAGCTCTGAACGTGTATGTACCTTGCGATGGTGGTTCACCAGGAAAAGCAGCAGATCATACTCCTTGTTGGTGAGTCCTGCCCGTTCGCCATCCTTCCATACCTCGCGCTCATCCTTGCGTATTTCGATATGCTTGCCCAATCTGACCACCTCATAGGACTGATTCTCCAGCGTTTCACTGATCAGGTCGATCCGGCGGAAAATCGCACGTATGCGCGCAACCACCTCGCGGATGTCAAAAGGCTTGGTAATATAATCGTCAGCACCCAGCTCCATGCCAAGCACCTTGTCCAGCATATCCGACTTCGCCGTAATCATGATGACGGGAATTTTGGAATTCACAGACAGCTGTCTGCACACATCAAATCCGCTCATGTCCGGCAGCATCAAATCCAGCAGAATCAGATCGGGCTTGAACTCCCGCAGCAGATTCAACCCTTCCCTGCCCGAAGCCGCCTCCTTGATCTCGAAGCCTTCCTTACGGAGTGAATAGGACAAAATATCGCGAATGGATTCTTCATCCTCGATAATTAATATCTCTTTTGGTCTCATAATACATTCGTAATCTCCCTGCTCTATGAATTTCATCTGCCTATATTTTGTATCCCAAGGTGTCTGCTTGAACAGAGGAAATCAAGAAATGTTACAACTCCGATACAACTCTGAACCTTTTGGAAACAACCTCCCGCTATACTGGCATTAACGAACATCAAACCGACCGGAATCAAGGCTTGATCCATGTCCAAGGGGGATTCACATCTTATGAACCACTCACAGATCAATGATGCTTATATCAACTATAAATCAGAAATCACCAGGTATCTATCTCAAATCCTGAAACAACCACAGGACGCAGAGGACTTGACACAGGAATGCTTTATTCGCCTGATGAACGTGACTTCACCTGTGCCTGACGATCGAATTCTGTATTATCTCAAACGCATTGCACGTAACCTGGCTATGGACAGCTTTCGCAGACGTACCCGCACCTTGCGGCGTGACAGCCGGCTTGAAACCCCTACATATCATGTGGATACTCATCAGATGGAAATTAACGAAGGGGTCGACGAGATTGTCTCCCATATTAACAACACCGAGCATCGCAAAATTTTGGAGCTGCGCCTGATCCACGGATATTCGATCAAAGAAACCGCGGAGATCGTCAATCGCAGTGAGGGCATGATCAAATCGTCCGTCTTTCATGCCGTCAATCGCATTCGTGCCAAAGTCATCTCGTAGAGATGGCTTTTTCTTTTATTTTCACCATCCTCATACAGCCCCCAGCACTCAATAATCCTAATTGCCTATTCCCAAGACCAAATACCTAATTTTACAAAGTTAATTATAAATTTTACATTTTGTTATGACTATGTCAGATTTTCATGTGGTAGAATATGGACGAACTTATGAATCAGCTACTATATGGGAGGGATTTGGTTGGGTAAATTGACACGTTTGCGGGGAGTCTGGTTAAAATCACTCCTGGCATTGTCTATGGCTTTGCCGCTTCAGGTCGGATTATGGAACGGAGATGCTGCGGTTCATGCGGAAGGACCGACAGATCCGGCTCCATTCATTCAAGCCAAGGTCGTGAATGAAAATGCCGGCAAAAAGGTTCTGTTCGACAACTCGCACGGGCAGACAGCCGGCGCAGCAGATTGGGTTATCGATGGCGGCTTCTCCGATTTCGGGAACGCTTTGGCGAATGACGGTTATTATGTAAAGGAACTGCGCAAAACGACACCTTTTACCTATGATGATCTGAAAGATTATAACGTATTCGTTATTGCCGAACCTCAAATTCCGTTCAAAACGTCCGAACAGGCCGCTTTGAAACAATATGTGGAATCCGGCGGCAGCATCTTCTTTATTGGAGATCACTACAATGCCGACCGTAACAAAAATCGCTGGGATGGCTCCGAGGTTATCAACGGATACCGCCGCGGGGCATACGAGGACCCGGCCAAAGGTATGAGCGCTGAAGAACGCAGCTCCGAAGCGATGCAAAATATCACCAGCTCGGATTGGCTGTCCGATAACTTCGGTGTTCGTTTCCGTTATAACGCTCTTGGTGACATCAATGCCAACATTATTGTGCCAGCGGATCAAGCCTTTGGCATCACCGAAGGTGTCTCTGCTGTAGCCATGCATGCAGGCTCCACACTGGCAATCACAGACCCTGAGAAAGCGAAGGGCATCGTCTACCTGCCAAAAACCAATGCCAAATGGAATAACGCTGTAGACCAAGGCGTATACAATGGCGGCGGCATTGAAGAAGGCCCTTATGTGGCTGTATCCAAGCTGGGTGCAGGTAAAGCAGCCTTCATTGGAGATTCCTCCCCGGTGGAAGATGCATCCCCGAAATATTTGCGCGAAGAGACAGGCACACGTAAAACGACGTATGACGGTTTCAAAGAGGTCGATGATGCTGTGCTGCTCGTCAATACGGTAAACTGGCTCGCTACACAAGAAAACTACACTAAACTGTCCGAAGTAAGCGGCCTTACATTGGATACAGCGACAGCACTGCTGCCATTCGAGGAGCCTGCCGTTTCCACCGAGCCGCAAGCCGAACCTTGGGCTGCACCTGCTGCCGGATACAAATGGTATGACCGCTCCACGTTCAAGCCAGGCTCTTATGGTGGTCCTGCATCGAGTGCCAACGCGGCATACAGCTTCGTGAAGCAGGATACGCTGCCTAACGCAGAAGACTTCCAGATTCGTGTCGTTGTTGAAAATATGGCCCCTAATACAACGGTTTCCGGTTATAGCGCCGGAATCTATCTGACTGGCGGAACCCAGGTAGCCCTGATCCAGAATGAAAATGGGACATGGCCTAGTTCATATGGATACAGCGCGGCATTCAGCGTAACATCGGATAGCAACGGACGCGGAATCAAGGATCTGAATGTACGTATCAAGCCGGGTACAAACGGCAATGCCAGCCTGCGTCTGCGCCTAAATGGCAGCAACCTGATCACAAATGCTGTGAGCATTGCCAACGTGCCTGCAGAGCCGCTGCCAGAGGAAGAAGGACCGATTCCTGCAGCGATTACGGTTGCTGAAGCACGTACTAAAGCAGTAGGCACAACCGTAACGGTGGAAGGTGTGGTCACAAGCAAGCCGGGTTTATTTGGCGGACAAGCCTTCTATCTTCAGGATGACACCGCAGGAATCTATGTGTTCCAGAACACCAGCGGCTTCAATGTGGGCGACAAAGTGAAAGTGACTGCACCAACAACAGTCTATAACAGTGAATTTGAGTTAACGGATGTGGTTGCGATTGAGAAAACCGGAACTGCTCCTGTCCCGGCTCCGGCTCTCGTTACCATGATCAACGATGCCAATCAGGGGCAGCTTGTTCAATTGAAAAACGTGACGGTTCAGAACATCATCAGCGCCACGCCTGCCGGTTCATTTGAATTCGATGCGGTAGCCGAGGACGGCACAAGCACGCATGTCCGTGTGGATACACGAACAGGTGTAAGTGAGACCAGCTTCCCTTATGCTGCTGGTGACAAGCTTGATATCACGGGCATTGCAGCGATTTTCAAAGATGTATATCAATTGAAGCCTAGAAGCCTCGATGATATTGCAGCTGCGGAAGAGCAAGGTGGAGGCGAAGGGCCTTCCACTCCAGCTGAGGGAGCGCCGGGTAAACCGGTGCTTTCGTCCGATAACGGATATGCGAGCGGATTGTCCGATGGCTCCTACACCGTAAGCATGAATCTGTGGTGGGGCGAGAATGCCACTGAGTACAAGCTTTACGAGAACGGCGTGCTCGTGGATACGCAAAAATTAACGGCAGCTTCCCCATCTGCACAGTTTGCGAAAACAGCGATTACCGGCAAGGGGAACGGAACCTACACCTATGTTGCCGAGCTGATCAACGCCAAAGGGGCTACTCGCAGTGACGAGCTGACCGTTAACATTGCGCATGCCGCTCCAGGTAAAGCCGTTCTGTCTCAGAACAACTGGGATGGCGATGGTGACTACACCGTAACGATGAACCTCTGGTGGGGCACCAATGCAACCGAGTATCGTCTGTATGAAAATGATGTATTGATCGACACGCAATCGTTGACTGCCGCTACGCCTTCTGCACAAATGGCAAAAACCGACCTGAGCGGCCGTGCCAACGGAACGTACACGTACCGTGCGGAGCTTATGAATGCCGCAGGTGTGACCAGTACGGAAACGATTACGGTTCAGGTAAGCAAAGGAGCTTTGCCACTGGCGAGCTAGTTTGAACGTAACGCAAGAATCAGGAGTAAAACGTAGGATTAACGGTAAACACCAAGGCAACGGAAGTAACAGCAGTAGTAAAATAAGCGGGAGCAGCTGCGTAAACCAGGCACCCCTGGGACGCGAGCTGGGACGCGAGCTGGGACGCGAACTGGGACGCGAGCTGGGACGCGAACTGGGACGCGAACTGGGACGCGAACTGGGACGCGAACTGGGACGCGAACTGGGACGCGAACTGGGACGCGAACTGGGACGCGAACTGGGACGCGAAAACCGAAACCACACAGCCAGAGAGCTGGCCTGTTGGTTTCGGTTTTTTTGTGTTATTTTTTCTTCAACAACGGAGAGTTGGATAGGGAATGTTTGTTGGAGATCGTCGTTTGAGCGCTTTTCACGATACTTTGAGTCGAAATTGGAACTAGAATAAAAAGTGGACACCCGTTAACGGACAGAAGGATAATAAGGCTAACGGAGGTGTGTCCATATGGGAGAACAGCGGCAACGATACAACGAAGAA
>NZ_BMFU01000025.1 GCF_014639235.1 Paenibacillus silvae
CCGTCTTCCGCTCCAAATTTTGCGCCCTTAGCTCAGCTGGATAGAGCGTTTGACTACGAATCAAAAGGCCGGGAGTTCGAATCTCTCAGGGCGCGCCATTATTTTCACTAAAAGAATAACTATGCCGGCGTGGCGGAATGGCAGACGCGCTCGACTCAAAATCGAGTGGGAAACCGTGGAGGTTCGAGTCCTCTCGCCGGTATATATAACGGGATGTAGCTCAGCTTGGTAGAGCACCTGGTTTGGGACCAGGGGGTCGCATGTTCAAATCGTGTCATCCCGATTTTTTTGTTTTATGCGGGTGTAGTTCAATGGTAGAACTTTAGCCTTCCAAGCTAATAGCGTGGGTTCGATTCCCATCACCCGCTTTATATATCGAGAAGGAAGAGACAGCTGATGCCGTCTCTTTTTTTGTATAGAAGCAGCGTTATTTCCATAGTTCATGGACTAAATTCCCTCCCCTGTGTTCCTCCAACCTACCTGACACGATACAATCATCTACTAACAAAAAAACATTCAACCATCGATCTCAACTTATCGTTAGCCCTCTTTATACCCCTTATTTTACTGAAATCATCTCTAATTTTAATAAAACGCTTACAAAAATAGCTTGCGAAAATGCTCAGCCTGTAATACCATATGAATTAAGCGCTTAACCTTTAGGGGTAAGGCGCTTAAACTTAACGTAGATTAAGCGCTTAACCCGTAAAGGAAAGGATGGCGATCATATCATGACAACGATTCGACTAACGATGGCTCAGGCTCTGCTTCGGTATCTGGATCAGCAATTTATTTCAGTAGACGGGGTAGAAACCAAATTTGTTAAAGGCATTATCGGAATATTCGGACACGGTAACGTGACAGGGATTGGAGAAGCACTGGAGCGCAGTCCTGGAAGCCTCACATATATGCAGGGGAAAAATGAACAGGGCATGGTGCATACAGCAGCAGCTTACGCCAAACAGAAGAACCGTAAACAAATCTATGCATGTACAACGTCCATTGGACCAGGTGCATTGAATATGATTACAGCGGCAGCGACAGCAACAGTGAACCGGATTCCGGTATTGCTTCTTCCTGGGGACAACTTTGCTACACGTGAACCAGATCCGGTGCTGCAGCAGCTTGAAGTAAGCAGTGACTATACGATCTCTGCTACGGACCCGTTCAAGGCGGTCAGCAAATACTGGGATCGTATCGTTCGCCCAGAACAGCTGATGGTTGCTGCTGCAAATGCAATGCGGGTGCTGACAGATCCTGCTGAAACAGGTGCTGTAACCCTGGCATTGCCTCAGGACGTTCAGGCAGAAGCTTATGATTATCCTGAATCATTTTTTGCCCGCAAGGTGCATTATCTTGATCGCAGACCCCCTGTGTCGGCAGCGATCGAACGGGCAGTAGATGAGATTGCTCGTGGCAAAAGACCTTTGCTTGTTGCTGGAGGCGGCGTGTTGTACTCGGAGGCATCGGCTCAATTGATTGAGTTTGCTGAAACTTTCGGCATTCCAATGGCTGAAACGCAGGCGGGAAAGAGTGCAGTAGCCTGGGATCACCCGCTTAACGTGGGAGCTATCGGGGTAACGGGTTCTCTGGCAGCCAACCGTTTGGCTAAAGAAGCGGATGTAGTGATCGGTGTAGGTACAAGATTTTCTGATTTTACTACGGCGTCGCATGCAGCTTTTCAACATCCGGAAGTGAAATTTATTAACATCAACTTGAATAGCATGGATGCTGCCAAGCTGGGCGGAGAAGCGATCCTAGCAGATGCTCGTGAGGGACTACAAGCATTGCAGAAGGAGCTACAGGCCAAACAGTACCGCACTGGCTACGGGACATCCGAGGTAGCGGAGCTGCGTGATCAATGGACAGCGGAAGTAGATCGGCTGTACGCTGTGCAGCATGAAGCGGGTCTTGCACAGACGACAGCAGTTGGCATCGTCAACCGTACAATTGATCCATCTTCGGTTATTGTCTGCGCGGCGGGAAGCCTTCCAGGTGATCTGCATCGCCTGTGGCGTGCGGCTGAACCTAAGACCTACCATATGGAATATGGTTTCTCATGTATGGGATACGAGGTTAGCGGGGCATTCGGTGCAGCACTTGCAGAGCCGGAGCGTGAAGTGTACGCCATGGTAGGTGACGGCAGTTACCTGATGCTGCATTCCGAGCTGGTGACAAGCCTGCAGGAACAGAAAAAAATGACGATCCTCCTGTTTAATAACAATGGATTCCAATGCATTCATAATTTACAGCGCGAACACGGCAGTGACGGGTTTGGGAACGAGTTCCGTTATCGTGAAGCAGAGAGTGGCCGTTTGACCGGGGACTATATGCCAATGGACTTTGCAGCTCACGCACGTAGTATGGGGGCCAAAGCATATCGAGCAGAAACCGCCGAGCAGCTGGAGCAGGCAATCCGTGATGCCAAGAATGAAACCGTAACGACCTTGATTGAAATTCCAGTAGTACCGGGAACCAACACAAGCGGATATGAATCATGGTGGAATGTCGGTGTACCTGAGGTATCTGTGGAGGAAAAAGTAGTTCGTGCTCATGAGGCGATGAAAACCAATCGCGGCAAAGCAAAACTTGTTTAAACGGATTTCATATATTCATCCATTGCATTGATTTTTCATGACATAACGATAGATTACACAGATCGTGTTATTAAGATGACTAACCAAAGGAGCCGTGAAGCCATGAGCAAGCTGCCATTTCAGCTTGGGATTCATCCGATCAACTGGGTCGGCGAAGATGTGAAGGAGCATGGTGATGACACCACTTGTGCCCAGATTCTCGATGATATTCAGCGTCTGGGATTGACGGGTACAGAGATGGGCCGCAAGTATCCGACTGATCCAGCAACCTTGCGTGAGGAATTGAGCAAGCGAAACATTAATCTGATCTCTCAGTGGAAATCCGTGCTGTTCTCTGATCCGGCATATCGCCAGGCAGAACTGGATGACTATCGCAGGCATGCGGAGTTTCTGCAATCCATGGGAAGCAAGGTGATAAGCACCGCGGAAGTAGGCGGGTCGCTTCATTTTGATCCAAGACGGACACCGAATGAAAAAGAAGTGCTTAGACTCAGCGATGCCGAATGGCATGTTCTTGCTGAAGGTTTGAATCAAGCAGGAGCTATCGCTCAGGAGTATGGTTTGAAGCTCACCTATCACCATCACGGGGGTACGGTAGTTGAGCAGCCGGAGGAAATTGATCGTTTGATGGACCTGACAGACCCTTCGCTGGTGTATTTGCTCTTTGATACAGGCCATGCCTATTATGGCGGAGCTGACCCGCTTGAAGTGTTGCGTAAACACTATGACCGGATTGCCTATATTCATCTGAAAGATATCCGTCCGGATGTGCTGGAGCAGGCGCGAGCAGAACAATCAGATTTTGTTGGCTGCATTCGCAGAGGCGTGTTCACCGTACCGGGAGATGGATGCATTGATTTTGAACCCATTCTGCAAGAGCTGATCACTCGCGGTTATGATGGCTGGGCGATGCTCGAAGGAGAACAGGACCCGGCGATTCACAATCCGTATGAGTATGCGAAGCGTTCCCTGAGTTACATGGAGTCTCTGTACCAGCGCGTTTAAAGACAAGTAATTAACTTATATACAATTTCACGATAGAAAGGGGCTCTCACACGATGACTTACGTATCCTTTCCGGCCTCAAGGAAAAAGGATTTCACGGCTATTGGCCGCTTGTGTATCGACTTGAATGCCAATGAGATTAACCGCCCGATGGAAGAGACGATGACGTTCACCAAATATGTGGGTGGTTCTCCGGCAAATATTGCGATCGGGATGTCCAGACTCGGGATGGAGACTGCTTTTATCGGCAAAATTGCAGGTGACCAGATGGGCCGCTTCATCCAAAGTTATCTGGAGAAGAACGGGATCGATACCTCCAATGTGGTGACGGACAACACGGGCGCAGTAACCGGTCTTGCTTTTACAGAAATCAAGAGTCCGACAGACTGCAGCATTCTGATGTATCGTGACAACGTGGCCGATCTGTTATTACAGGCAAGCGAGGTACAGGAACAGCTGATTGCGGATTCCAAAGTATTGCTGATCTCCGGTACAGCTCTGGCACAGAGCCCTTCCCGGGAAGCGGTTATTCAAGCCCTGACTTATGCCAAAAAACATGGTACCGTCATTGTGTTTGACCTGGACTATCGTCCATACACATGGACTTCGGATGAAGAGACAGCGGTCTACTATAACCTTGCTGCCGAGAAGTGCGATATCATCCTGGGTACACGGGAAGAATTCGATATGATGGAGACATTCGAGCACAACCCGGAGCATAGTGATCAGGTGACAGCTAAGAAATGGTTTGATTTTTCAGCCAACATTGTGGTGATCAAGCACGGCAAGGAAGGCTCCATTGCCTATACACGCGAAGGCCTGTCGCATCGGGCGAACAGTTACCCTGCTCGTGTGGTCAAAACGTTTGGCGCAGGTGACTCCTACGCCGCAGGATTCCTCTACGGTTTGATGCAGGGCTGGACGATCGAGCGCAGTATGAGTTATGGAAGTGCAGCGGCAAGTATCGTCATCTCCAGCCACAGCTGCTCGGATGCGATGCCAACCGTTGAACAAGTGAATGACTACATTGAACGCTGCGACCGGGGCGAGATCATTCCGTCCTAAGCGGCACATACGATAGATTTTGTAATCTGGCAAAGAGAAGTGGATATGGAGAAGCTCTAAGGAACGTACAAGAAACGTACGGGTTAACGTGAGTATCGGTTAAGGAACGTCAGAAGTAAAGCACATAAACGAGGGGAGACAGCACACATGGGAAAAGGAACTTCAGAAGTGTCTGCAGCAGTGACGAATGTACAGAACTGGATCGGGGGAGCTTGGGTAACCCCGTCAACAACACGGACCGAACCGGTAGTAAACCCGGCAACGGAAGAAATTATTGCATATGTGCCGCTGTCTGAGCAAGCCGATGTTGATCTGGCGGTGCAAACGGCACGCGAAGCATTCAAATCATGGAGCGGCACACCGGTTCCTCGCCGTGCTCGCATTCTGTTCCGCTATCAGCAATTGCTGGTGGAGAATTGGGAAGAGCTGGCGAGACTGGTCACATTGGAAAATGGTAAAAGCTACGCCGAGGCGTATGGAGAGGTACTGCGCGGCATTGAGTGCGTTGAGTTCGCAGCAGGTGCGCCTAACCTCATGATGGGTAAGCAGCTGCCTGATATCGCTACAGGGCTGGAATCAGGCATGTTCCGTTATCCGATTGGCGTAATCGGCGGAATCACCCCGTTCAACTTCCCGATGATGGTACCTTGCTGGATGTTCCCACTGGCGATTGCTTGCGGCAACACCTTTGTTCTGAAGCCGTCTGAGCGTACACCCTTGCTGGCAGGACGTTTGGCAGAGCTTTTCAAGGAAGCAGGGCTACCGGATGGTGTGCTTAACATTGTGCACGGCGCACATGATGTAGTTAATGGATTGCTTGAACATAAAGAAGTTGCGGCGATTTCCTTTGTCGGCTCACAGCCTGTTGCGGAATATGTGTATAAAACAGCATCTGCTAATGGTAAACGTGTTCAGGCGCTGGCTGGAGCGAAAAACCACTCCATCGTTATGCCGGATGCTGATCTCGACCTGACCGTTAAGGAGATCACCAGCGCGGCCTTTGGATCAGCGGGTGAACGCTGCATGGCTTGCTCCGTGGTCGTTGCTGTTGGTGACGTGGCAGATGCCCTCGTACAGAAGCTGGTCGAAGCTGCGGATCGCATCAACATTGGTAACGGTATGGACGAAGGTGTGTTCCTTGGCCCGGTCATTCGTGGTCCTCACAAAGAACGCACTCTGGGTTACATCGAATCAGGCGAGCAGGAAGGCGCAGCACTGATTCGGGATGGACGGAAGGATCAGGCTACAGACGGTTCCGGTTATTTCGTAGGACCAACGGTCTTTGATCATGTAGATAGCACGATGAAAATCTGGAAAGATGAGATCTTTGCTCCTGTGCTTTCGGTGGCAAGAGTAGAGACATTGGAGGAAGCCGTTGAACTGGCAAACCGTTCGGACTTTGCCAACGGGGCTTGTCTGTTCACTCGCAGCGGTGCGAATATGCGTCAGTTCCGTGAAACAATCGACGCGGGTATGCTTGGTATTAACCTGGGCGTTCCGGCACCGATGGCCTTCTTCCCATTCTCCGGCTGGAAGAAATCATTCTATGGAGATTTGCACGCTAACGGCACCGATGGTGTTGAGTTCTACACACGTAAAAAAATGGTAACCACACGCTGGTAGTCGTGAAGACACAGTGCAGTGTATACATGTAGGGGCTGAGTGAGAGCTCAGCTCATTAACACCATAGGGACGCATATAGGGAGGATAACGGAATGGGCAAGGACAAAGTAAGAATTGGTATCATCGGGGCCGGACGGATCGGTAAAATTCATGCGGACAACCTGCTGCGTCATCCGCAGGCGGAGATCGTGGCCATCAGTGATCTGTTTGCAGGTCCTGAACTGGAGGCATGGGCAACTGAACGCGGCATCTCTGTAGTAACCAAGGACAGCAGCGAGCTGATTGCAATGCCGAATATCGATGCTGTGTTGATCTGTTCCTCAACCGATACACATGTGCCTCTGATCGAGCAAGCGGCTCAAGCGGGCAAGCATATTTTCTGTGAGAAGCCGGTCAGCATGGACTTGTCCCGGACGGAAGCGGCTGTAGCAGCTGTAGCGAAGGCGGGCGTGAAGCTCCAGATCGGATTTAACCGCCGTTTTGACCATAATTTCAGAAGAGTACGTTCACATGTGCTGGAAGGCACTATTGGTGATCCGCATATACTCAAGATCACTTCCCGTGACCCGAGCCCGCCGCCAGCGGAGTACATTCGGGTATCTGGTGGAATTTTCATGGATATGATGATTCACGATTTCGATATGGCCCGTTATTTGTCAGGAAGTGAAGTAGAAGAAGTATATGCCAAAGGCAAGGTGCTCATTAATCCGGTGTTCGCAGAGCATGGCGATGTGGATACGGCCATTGTGACGTTGACATTTGCTAATGGAGCGATTGGCGTGATTGATAACAGCCGTCAGGCTGTGTATGGATATGATCAGCGTGTTGAAGTGTTCGGCTCGCTAGGCAGTGTGGCGGCGGATAATGACCATCCGAATACGGCACAGATCAGCACAGCGGCTGGATTGATGCGTGATAAACCGCTGCACTTCTTCCTTGAGCGTTACAACGAAGCTTATGTGCAGGAGACAGCTCTGTTCATTGATGCGATTATTCAGGATAAACCGGTAACTGTGGACGGAAATGATGCGGTACAGGCTGAGCGAATTGCCCTGGCAGCCAAGCTGTCTGTGGAGCTGGGAAGACCCGTGAAGATGAGCGAAGTCCAAGGTGCATTGCAGGGCTCGCAGTCTCCAGTGCTGTAGCATCCCGCAAATAAAGATATGGATGATATCATATCACGGGTTATAGGAATGAGCATTCGTTCGCTGGATGTAATTCGTAGGATAATTTGATTACTCGAGAACAATGCACCACCAAGTAATAGATGAATATGGAAGGAGTGGATCACAGCATGTCAGAACTTATCGTTAAACCGGCCGTGAACCCGGAGGCAGATGGAACAGTGTTAACCGTAACTCCAGAGTCTGCTGGCTGGGAATATGTCGGATTTCAGGTGGCAAAGCTTTCAGCTGGGGAGAAATTGAGCCGGGAGAGTGGCGACCAGGAGCTCTGTATCGTGCTTTTGAGCGGGCTTGCGAATGTGAGCACGCGTGAACAGACATGGGAGAACATCGGGAAACGAATGAGTGTTTTTGAAAAGATTCCTCCGTACTCAGTCTATGTCTCCACATCAGATCAGGTGCAGGTTACCGCACTTACTGATCTGGAGATCGCGATCTGTGCTGCACCGGGGAAAGGCACCTATCCTTCGCGCCTGATTGCACCACAGGATGTGGGCGTGGAAGGCCGCGGTTATGGTAACCTGGAGCGGCATATTCATAACATTTTACCTGAGCAAAAAGAAGCAGACAGCCTGCTGGTCGTTGAAGTGTTCACACCGGACGGTCACTGGTCAAGCTATCCTCCTCATAAACATGATCGGGATGCACTCCCGGATGAATCGTTGTTGGAGGAAACGTATTATTTCCGTGTACAGCCGGAGCAGGGCTTTGCGATTCAACGTGTCTATACCGATGACCGCTCTGTAGACGAGACACTGGCTGTGAAGAACGGTGAAGTGGTGCTTGTGCCGAACGGATATCATCCCGTAGGTGCGCCTCCAGGGTATGAGGTGTATTATCTGAATGTGATGGCAGGACCAACCCGGACATGGAAATTCCATAATGATCCTGATCATGAGTGGTTGTTCAAAAAGTAAAGGGTAAAGTAAAATTAATAAGTAATTTCGTCTTCACATTGCGTAAGCAGTATTCCCCCTTCATAATAAGAAGAGAATAATCATCTATGTATAATGAATTTATATATAGCACAAATGGGGAAAAACGATGAAAGCAACCATTTACGATATAGCACGCGAGGCGGGGGTATCCATTGCTACCGTCTCGCAGGTCATTAACGGCAAAGGCAAGATCAGCGAGAAACGCCGCGCCGAGATTATGGAGATCATGGAGCGGCTTCACTATCAGCCGAGTGCGATTGCCGCTGCACTGACTGGCAAGCAGACATACACACTGGGTTTGCTCGTACCCGATATATCCAATCCTTATTTTGCCGAGCTTGCCCGGGCCGTGGAGGATCGCAGCCGCCAGCTGGGGTATAGCGTAGTCATCTGCAGCACAGATAACAAGGACGAGCGGGTAGAGCGGTACCTCAATCTGCTGCAGCAAAAAAGAGTCGATGGCATGATGATCGGAACCGGGATCGATAACGCCGAGATTCTGTCACCGCTGCTGCAGCAATCCATGCCTGTTGCGTTGATTGCTCGCCATATGCCTGCTCTGTCGGTGCATACCGTTACCATTGACGATAGGCTGGGCGGCTCTTTGGCTGCACAGCATCTGCTGGAACTGGGGCACACACGCCTGGCAGTCCTGTCAGAGCCGTCCAAAGTCAGCAGCAGTCAGGAGCGTGTGCGCGGTTTCCGCGAGGCTCTTAACAAGGCAGGACATCTGCTGGAGCCAATTCAGATTCGCGAATCGGCAGCAGATCTCGCTTCAGCCAAACAAGAGGCGCTAAGACTGCTCGGTGAGCAGAACTATCCCACGGGCCTCTTCTGCTGTAATGATATCCAGGCGATTGGTGCACTCCAGGCAGCCAAGGAATTAGGTCTGCGTGTGCCGCATGATGTATCCATTATCGGATTTGATGACACCATTCTCGCTTCCGTAACGAATCCGCCGCTGACAACGGTTGCCCAGCCCATAGAGGATTTGGGGCGCCACGCAGTGGATCTGCTTATTGACGAACTCAAGGACGGACTACAGGACGAACAGACAGCTGCGCAGAAAATTGTGCTCAAGCCAGAGCTGGTTGTTCGTGATTCGGCAGGCCAAGCACCAGCAGTCCAGGGCAAGTAAGCATAGCAAATAGACCTCAGCTCACCACATGGTGGAAGTTGAGGTCTATTTGTTATGTTATTCTGCTCAAATTCTGACATGTCACCTTGTGCATTTCATTCGGAATTAGGCGAGCAGTGCATTGGTGTGCTTTCTTGCAGGATGTTGCAGTTGCATGACCCGTCAGAGTACAACTACACTTTAAACTTCTTCACCTCGGCTGCAAGTGCCTTCGATTGCTCCGCTAGTTCATTGGAACGTTCAGCGATGCTGGTGATGTAATTGAATTGCTCCTGCGTGGATGAAGCTACCTCCTCCGTAGAAGCGGCGCTCTGCTCCGACATAGCGGCAACGCTGGAGATGATCTCGGCCACTTTGCCTGAATTGTCGTCCAGCTCCGTAGTCGCAGAGGATACTTGCTTCAGCTGTTTCTCGATCCCGTCGATAGACTGCTTGATTCGAACAAAGGACTCACGCATCTCGTGCACAGCAGCGACCTGCTGCTCCATCCCCTGTTCTGCAGCATGAACTTCACCTACGCTCAGGCCGCTGGCTGTCTGAATTTCCTCAAGCAGCACGATAATTTCTTTGGCCGAGTCGGCCGACTGTTCCGCGAGCTTGCGAACTTCCTCAGCTACAACAGCAAAGCCGCGTCCGTGTTCTCCCGCCCGTGCGGCTTCAATAGATGCGTTCAGCGCCAGCAGATTGGTCTGGGAAGCAATGCCCTGAATCATAGCAACAATACCCTCGATTTTCTGCGATTTGTCTGTCAGCAGCGTAATCGACTCACCCACACGATCCATTGAATGGCGGTTGCCATCGGAAAGCTCAACCTGGTGCTCAACAGCTTGCAGACCCGCCAGCATAGCTTCTCCTGCTTCGCGCATCATCACGACAGATTGCTCGACACTGTCGTTAATACCACCAACACTATCGCTCATTTCTGCAAGACGCCCTGATCCATTGTAGACAGATTCAGCCTGCGCACTGGACCCTTGAGCCAGCTCGTCTGTTGCAATCGAAATCTGCTCTGCAATGCGTTTGGTGTTATCGGTATGCTCCTGCATCTCTTCCGAGATCGTGTGGACTCGTTCAGCTGAGCCAGTTACCTGACGAAGAAGTATGCCCAGTTGATCAGACATTTGATTAAATGCCCTGCCCAGTTCGGCAAATTCATCCTTGCCCTTAGCTTTCACTCGTCCTGTGAAGTCACCCTCAGACATTTGTATGGAGGTTTGGTTCAGTTGCTTCAACGGTTTGATGAATAGAGCAGCAACCCAGTAAGCCCCGGCCAGTACAGCCAGCAGTGTTACACCAATGATGAGAATGTAATTATTACGTAACTGATAAAATTCGGCGTATGCGAGTTTCTCCGAGATTACGGAACCAATCACCCAGCCTGTACTCGGAATCTGTTTGTAGAACAACAGGTAGTCTTCGCCATTATAATGGAACGATCGCTGGCCTGAAGCATTGCTCTGCATATCTGCCAGCATCGGGCTTAATTCGGCATTTTCTTTAGCAGAAGTGTTTACGAGTTTAGCGTCAGGATGAGCCAGAAGCAGCCCGTTTCTATCTATTAAGAAAGAGTATCCGAGTCCGTTCAAATTTATTTTTTCTACCGTGTCCGTTAATGTCGACAGTAAAAGAACGCCGGAAACGACACCTTCCAGATTACCTTGCTTGTTGTGTACTGGCATCGCCATGGATACAGCATACTTTTGAGTCATCATATCCTGATAAGGATCAGTGAATATTAAAGCATCGGATTGTTTGGCTTGTTCATACCAAGGACGTTGGCGGGGATCATAGCCAGCATCCGGTGTCCAATCCGATCCATTCATAAAAGAGCCGTCCTTTTCGGAGCCGAAATACAAATCGGATAAATTCTGTTGGTTATTGCCCATGTTCATTATTTTAAAATAATCTTCGGTAAGCGTGCCTTCAGGCACCGCTTGCTCAATGACAAAGCCTAAGGTCTCAACAACCTTGGCATTGCTGTCAATCCATCCTTCTAATTGGTTGGTTGCGGACGTCATCAATCCATTCAGAAGAGATTCAACATTGCGAGTGGCCTGATTTTCTGTCTGATATAGACCAAGAAGGGCAAGAGGCAGTGCAGTAATCAGCACTGCGGCCAGAAACATTGCCATTAATTTGGGTTTGAGCTTCATCTAAATTTCCTCCTAGTGTGTTAATTCTCTGGTGAATGAAACTCGTATCATACGGGCAGAGCTCCTCTCACCCTCTGCATTTTCCGACCCTGAATGTGTTGAAATTCGCTTCATGCTGTTACATCTCTACTATTTTGGATTCCCCCGCAAGCTTAAAAGTTATCATCATAGTGTAAGGAACAGCCCCAGCATATGAAATATATCGACAATATTCATTCAAAATGTATAGTATGCTTCCATACCATTCTTGAAAAGTTTTGATATCGTGGTAAAGATCAGGGCAATAAAAAAAGGGGACTTCCAGAAGGAAGCACCCTTAATGTTTTATCGGAGTATCGCTGGACCAAGCTGTGGAATTAATTCAGTAAAAATGCCAATGCCTCATCATACGTTTCCCATTGAAATTCAGTCTGATGTTCTGATTCCTTCGAGATGCGGTGCAGCTGCATCTTGGCTATTGCTCCGCCGACAGCTACACTTGCCCGTTTCATGCCGAGGTCTTTGAGAAGTTTTTGATGCTCGACAATTTTCTCCTTGGTGTCCTGTGGAAAAGCCTTCATATGTATCATATTGACCAGCACATCAAATGAGTTCCCCAGTTGTGGAGCCATTTTCTCGACCTGCGCATTGACTTCTTCAACCTGCTCTGGTGACACGATCCCTTCCCAAGTAATCTCTATAATCGGTTTCGTTGAATCTAAACGTCTGACTGACATAAAAGCAGCAGCTCCTCATTCATAAATTTATGTATTATATAAGTCTATTAGCCTATTAATTATACTATCTTCTACACTAAATGAACATGGATTTCACATGATTGTAGTACTTATGAACTATATACTTCTATGTGAGTAAAATACAGGTATAAGAAGTGTCTCTCAGATGCATCACGTATGTTGGACTGCAAAACGCAAAAGGTATGCCTATTACAAAAAGCCGCCCAGGAATAGTTTCCTGAACGGCTCTTATCTAAGGTCATTATACGTATCATTCTGAATGCCCGAGCGCACCAAAAGGGAGGCTACAAGCCGATCTTCAAGCTGTCTCCTTCAGTAGCGATGCCCTGGGAGCGAGTAATGCTCAGCTTCTGTTGCTCCGTGAATCCGAGGGTTTCCCCATCATGCAAGGTCACATTATTCTCCACTACGTAGGTTGTAGTCATAAACATCATTTCGAACACATCACTTAACGGCTTTGACGAACCAATGATCTCCATCTCATCTTTACCGAAGTTGCACAGGCCGTATGTATATGCGGAAGCGCCCGCTTCGTTCTGATACAGGCCGATGAATACCCAGAGCGGGATAGGCAGTTCACCGTCTTTAAGACCGCGACTCACTTCTACATATTTTCCTGCTTCAACAACAAGGGGGGACATATAGATTGCGAGCGCATGATCGAGCTGTAACAGTGCCGAGGCGGTTCGGGTAAAGAGGGCATGCCCTTCAATGGCATCCGCTGCATTCAGTACAGAGACGATGATCTGAGATTGATGCCTCGATGTCACCTGCTCGGCTTCAGGCCAGAGGACATTTAACTTGGCATTCTCTTCAACCTCCTGATTCGGAACAGGAGCAGCAATGTGAGCACACACGACCTGCATCCCGTCAACTTCAAAGAAGAGATTGCCTTCCTCAGCACGTTCTTCAATCTTAATATTCCATTCCCTCTGCATATTGCGGATAAAAAGCTCAAAATCACAGTCTTCCCGTTCCAGCAGCACAAATCCGACAATGGTCTCACTATGATCTGTTCGCTGGGCCGCAGCGATGGATTCGATTTTCTCCTTTTTGCGCCGACGCAGCTTATCAAACAGTCCCATGTTCTGTTCTCCTTCCTGCTTCCAGATTCATCTGTTGATAGGTATGTTATCCTTCATACCTTATCATATCAGAGACGTAAAGTCGCAGGTCGCCACTGCTCTCCGGAAGTTACAGGAACAATACAAGCAGAAGAGCGATGATTGCGGGCAATCCCTGCTTGATAATAATGGAGCGTGAAGAGGTTACTCCACCGTAGAGAGCGGCGATAATGACACAAGCCAGGAAGAAAATTTGAATGTGCAGCCCTACACTTGCATCCGGATACACAAGTCCCCAGATTAAACCGGCGGCAAGAAAGCCGTTATACAAACCCTGGTTTGCTGCGAGAGCTTTGGTGGAGCTGGCAAACTCCGGAGTTGTGCCAAACGTTTTCATTGTGCGTGGACGAGTCCACATGAACATCTCCATAATCATGATATAGATGTGTTCAATGGCTACAAGAGCAACAAAGATTGTTCCGATCAAAAGAAACACCCTGCTTTCTATTATGTAATTGAATGTACTAACGTACCTATTATATAAGATTAGCATACAGGTAGAAAGGGTCAAATTAATTTTTCACAATTAAATAGTGTATCATGCAATTAATCATAATTGTCAGTCATTACTACCGCATAGAATGGGGATGATAGTTCTATCAGGTTCTACAGATTGTTAAAGGTTCATACATGGGGTAAGTAATTATTGTAGCCAAATACAATCCATATCGGACACAGAAGGGGAGGGGATACTATGGGAACTGTTCAATTTGTTCTACTGGCTGATGATCCATCCACATTTGAAACAAGGGTTGTACCCTTTATTGATATTGAACTCGCCGGAATTCCGGGGGATCGACACTACGGTTTGTTAAGACCGGCCGATTCCCGTCAGAAAATCTACAAACGCGGGACAATGATAGCTAATCGCAGGCAGATCAGCATTGTCTCCGAGGAAGAGTGTGCTTTGATCGCCGAGAAGATGAATATTCCAGAGGTTCGCCCCGAGTGGCTCGGAGCCAACATCCTGGTTCGAGGCGTAGAGCGATTGACGGAGCTGCCCGCGGGCACACGCCTTCTGTTTCCAGATGGAACAGGACTGATCTGTGAAGGAGAGAACCTGCCTTGTGTACATCCGGGAAAAGTGATTGAACAGGTTTATGGGCTGGAGGGTTTGCGCAAAAAATTCGTGCCAGCCGCACGCAAAAAACGCGGTATTGTCTGTTCAGTTGAACGTGAGGGTGTCATTAACACAGGTGACACCATTGAAGTTATACGCTTGCCTTAGTATCCCGGCAGGCATATTTTGCATGGATCGTCATTCCAGAGAGCTTCTGCCTTTATCAGATGGAACAGATTCAGACCCTTGCATGTATTCTTCAGGTGTGCTGCCAATAACGGATTTGAAGTCTTTAATAAAATGGGATTGATCGTGGTACCCCAGGTCCTGCGATAACTGGCTGAAATCACAGGTTAAACCTTGTTCTATGCATTCGGCCGCATTTTGAAGTCGATATAATTGTATTACGGTTTTGGGGCTGAGGCCTACATACTGACTAAACAAACGCTGGAGCTTGCGTGTGTGCAGATTAAAACGGGTGGATAGCTCGTCTACTCTCAATATATCCCGATCCTGCTCGATGTGCTGTACCATGTTATGGATCAAGTTCGCTTCCCGATCCTCAGCAGGAAGACATGCGGACAGTATCTGGTCCATATGCTTGACCTTCTGTTCAATCGGGATATCCCCCAGCAATACCTCTTCAAGCGACGCAGCGTTGACGCCTAACAGACCGGATACCTCCAGCGGTTTTCCATAGAGTGTAGATACGGGAGCTTGAAGAAAGGGATAGAATCCTCCCGGTTTAAACTTTACACCGAACACATGACCTTTACCGTGAATAGAGTAAGTGAACTTTCGATCAGAAGGCCCGAAGAAAAAGGTTTTGTTTCGCTCAACCACCAGATTGACACAGGGATTGGGCACTACATGCTGAGGATATGATTCACTGCCTTCAAGATTCCAGGAAACCATCCAATAATGTCTGACAAAAGGTTTAAGTTCGTCGGCTGGGAGCAGACGTGTCAGCTGATATTGTAGTTGTCCCTGATCCAGATGAAGAATTCCCAAAGAGGGAGTTATCTGCTGGTTTGTCTCTTTCATCCCTGCGTCCTCTCCGTTCACATGTAAATAAATAGTTCAACTATATAGTTCTTTACCTTTAATTATAAAGGATAATCCGCTGTTGTCGCGTTTTTACAATACATCGTTTGGGTATAACGATAGGATAGAAATGAAGAAGTTACTATATGCTTGGTGAGATAAAAGGAGTGAACAGATGTGGTGTTAAAATATGAATTTTATATCAATGCAGGAAAAGAAGAAGTATGGAATGCCCTGATTTCTCCAGAGGGCACGCGCAGCAGCTTCGTTGGCTGTGAGCTTCGATCCAACTTTCAGCCCGGACAGCCATTTGCCTATGTCGGGCCGGGGAATGATGGGCCGGAAACGGTCCATGTATACGGGGAGATTCTTGAATTTGAACCGCTGTCCAGGCTAGGTTACCGTGAGCATCCCGGACCTTCGTACCATTCCAATCATGCGGAGCAGCATTCAAGGGTGCTCTTCCAGCTAGAGACTGTTGGAGAATGCACCAAGCTGACACTCTCGAATGACGAGTTTACAGATAATTATCCTTCCATCGCCAATGCACAGAATAGCTGGTGGATGATTCTGAGCAGCATCAAGACGTGGGTTGAGACGGGCAAAACGATAAACTTTGGGTGGTAGCAACCGTTGCATTTTTGCACCAATAACATAACTTAAAAATTGAAAGAGTCATCTAACAACGCAAATTTTCGCTTATGGAGCGGCAGTTTGCGTTTTTTTTATTATTTGTGACTTTAGCCCTACACTTATTGTCTTATCATGTCGAAATACATATTAAAATACCTTATTTAAGAGGGGATATCGAGATGTTTCTGAAACGTAACGAAGCAACCAAATCAAGTCGTGTAGATTCAAGCCAACAGTTATTGGAGTACAGCCGTAATTTACTGGAGAACGCCAAGAAGGGTTTGTCGTGGACAGGCGAGAATGGCAATCTTGAACAAGCGGATAATGAAATTCTGAGAAACCTCCAGCAGGCTGTGCAATTGATGCAGTCACAGCATGAGTCTATACATATGCGTCTTACTATGCTCAATCAAGCATTGGATGTAGGCCTGTGGGAATCGGAGATTGTTGCAGGTGATCCGCTGGATCACAATAATGTCATTTCATTTTCAGATGAGTTTCGCGAGATGCTTGGTTACAGCAATCCAAAAGATTTCCCGAATGCGTTCGAAAGCTGGACTAAATCGGTCCATCCGGAGGATAGACCTCATTTAACGCAGGAAATTATCAAACATGTAAATGATCCGAGCGATAAAGTGGGGTATAATGCGATAAGTCGTATGATTATGAAGAGTGGAGAGGAACGCTGGTTCAGATGCCTCGGACGACTCATGAAAGATGCTTCAGGTAAACCTGTCAAATTGATTGGTGTAATGTTCGACATCCATGAGGAGAAGCGCAAGTCCGATGAACTCGAAGCGCTCGTAACGCGTTATGACCTGGTTAATCGTGCGCTCGTAGAGGCACCATGGGATATGACGGTGGTTGCTGGAGACGTGGTGAATCCCGACAATGAATTCTGGTGGTCGCCGCAATTCCGGAAAGAGCTCGGATTTAATAACGAAGAAGATTTTCCTAACGTATTCAGCAGCTGGAGCAGCCGACTGCATCCAGAAGATCACGATCGCGTAATCAATGATTTTGCCAAACATTTGAATGACTATAGCGGCAGAACGCCGTATGATCTCGATTATCGTTTGCAGCGCAAAAATGGGGAATATCGCTGGTATCACGCCGGAGGCGAAACCATCCGTGACGAGAACGGAGTACCGCTGCGTGTAGCGGGAACGATTCGCGATGTTACTCATCAGAAGAATAAAGAAGAGATCGTTGAATCAATGAATTTGAAAACGAAACAGTTGTCCGAGTCCATCGAAGAGATGGTGCGCGGCATTAATTCGATTACGGATCAGGCACAAGAACTGGTTAACGCCCAGGAATTGTCCGCTGATGCGGCGACACAGGTGCGGGATAGTGTAGAAGAAACGAAAAACATAACTGCGTTTATCCGTGAAATTGCCAGTCAGACGAATTTGCTCGGCTTGAATGCAGCCATTGAAGCTGCGCGTGCAGGTGAACTGGGTCTGGGATTTGGCGTAGTAGCAGGCGAAGTGAGGAAGCTGGCCGATCATAGCTCAGAGGCTACAGTTAACATTGAAGACAGCATGCAGAAGATGAAAACGCTGATTGACCATATTTTACAGCATATCGGCAACATGTCCACGTTGACTCAGAACCAGGCAGCACTTACACAGCAGGTGAATGCTTCAATGGATGAGATCAATAATATGTCACAGGATCTGGTGAACTATTCGCGCAACCTGTAGAACAATTCAAAAAATCCACCGGGATTCAATCATCCTGGTGGATTTTTTAGGTTCAGCCTATGTTGTAAGCGTGATGCGTATTATACTTGCAGGACTTTAATCAGGTTTGTGTTGCCGGATTGGCCGATCGGTACACCGGCAGACAATACGATGATGTCCCCTTTTTCAATGTAACCCGTTTTGATCGCGTTGCGTGTTGCAGATTCGAACATTTCATCCGTTGTTGTCACTCTATCACCCATAACCGGAATAACGCCGGAGAGCAGGCAGATTTTTGCGAGAACCTCCTCATGCTGAGTTACAGCAATAATCGGAGCTTTTGGACGATATTTCGAGATCATGCGAGCCGTGAAGCCGCTCTCTGTTGAAGTGATAATCGCTTTTGCGTTCAGCACGAGGGAAGAGCTCACTGCCCCTTGACTGATGACTTCGGTAATATCAGCCACTTGCTGTGCAGATTTCTGATCGAATTGCTCCTTGTAGTCAATCATCGTTTCTGCACGGCGTGCAACTGCAGCCATAGTACGAACGGATTGAATCGGATATTTACCAGCAGCAGATTCACCCGACAGCATGACCACGTCTGCACCTTGCAGCACGGCATTGGCCACGTCACTTACTTCAGAACGTGTTGGGCGCGGGTTTACTTGCATGGATTCCAGCATATGTGTAGCAACGATAACCGGCTTGCCGGCTTTGTTACATTTATCAATCATTTCCTTTTGCATCATCGGGACATCTTCGATTGGCACTTCTACCCCGAGGTCGCCACGTGCAACCATGATTCCGTCGGAAGCTTCAATGATATCGTCAAGGTTGGTCATGCCTTCCTCGTTCTCGATCTTGGAGATGATCTGTACATGCTCCTGACCGCGTTCTTTCAAAATGCTGCGGATTTCACGGATGTCATCCCCTTTACGAACGAAGGAAGCCGCGATAATCTCGATATTGTTCTCGATACCGAATCCGATGTGCATAATGTCGCGTTCTGTTACACCTGGCAGTGTCGTTTTGATTCCTGGCAGATTCACACCTTTACGTGGTTTCAAGATACCGCCGCTGATGATTTTACAGTGAATCTCCGAACCTTCAACAGATAATACCGTCAGATCTACCAAACCGTCGTCAATAAGGATGCGATCTCCCGGCTTAACAACCAGATTCAGTTCAGGATAGTTAACCGCGATGCGGTCCACGTCACCAAGAACATCCTCCGTTGTCAGCGTCAGCTCTTTCCCGGCCTGAAGGTGAACGGAAGCCTCTTTCAATTTACCGATACGGACCTCCGGTCCTTTAATATCCATCATGATCGGTACATATTTGTTCAGTTCAGCAGCTGCTGTACGAATATTGTTAATCCGGTTTACGTGATCCTCCAGCTCACCATGTGCCATGTTCAAACGGGCCACGGTCATGCCTTCCTGAATCATAACTTTTAACGTTTCGATTGAGTCACAAGCAGGTCCCATGGTACAGATAATTTTGGTTTTCAACATGCTGATATCCTCCTCATATTTGGTGCTTATGTGTCCATTGTAGCGTTTTCTGTCGAATCAAGATATGAACTATAGTACAATGATTGGAGTATAGTCCGATAACGAGGTGTTATATGGTTACTCCACTTGAAGTCGTTCATATTAATGGTGTTGGCTGGTATGAAGAAACCGCGCAGCCACAAGGAATTTGGCGTCTTAGTCTGGTTACCTATGGAAAATGTGTATATTGGGTGAACGGTGATAAACAGATCATGCAGAAGGGGGAATTGCTCCTTATTCCGGGCGGGGTTCCTTATTACGGCAAAAGCATTCCCACAGTTACGCATACACAGATCGTTATTTTATTGAAGCAGGATGAGGCAGGAGGGCTACCTGCGCTCGAACAGCACCATGCCTTGTGGCACAGACCAGGCTGTTACGAGCTGCTTCATCAACGAATGAAATCCATCCAGCAACAATGGGAAGAACGGCCTTCTTATTATGTCATGATGAGCCAAGCCTTATTGATGGAAGTGCTGATTTATATTAATCGGGAGCTGGATCGCGGAGTGATTCCGCCGGAGAGGCATCGGTATGTGGAGCGAATGAAACGTTACATTGAACAGCATTATCGGGAAAAAGTAACGAAGGAAGAGCTCGGTGATGAGATCGGCAAGTCCCCCAACTATGCGGCTGCATTGTTCAAAAGCATAACGAATCAGACGATTAGCGAGTACGTTCATGATCAGCGGATGAAAAGGGCACTGTACCTGCTCACGGAGTCGCAGCTTTCCATTCAGGAGATTGCCGAATTTCTCGGATATCGAGACCTTTCTTATTTTTACCGTATATTCAAACGTCTTATGGGCAGTCCACCCTCTGATCTGCTGCAGGAACGTCCGCCTGTAGTCTGAATGATGTGTGCCACAGCGAAAACAAAAAAAAGAGGGCCGCAGCCCTCTCTGATTGTATGCTAAGCATTTCGGCTTGGCTGCTGCGTTGCTCTGAGGGGCTGCTTGCTTTTCTCTCGAGCGTGCCCCAAACGTTTGGCAAAAACATGCACAGCCCAATAAGCAGCTTCCGCAAACATAATGCCCCCTACAACGTCAAGCAGAGAATGCTGCTTCACAAATACGGTAGAAGCAATGATGAGCCACAACCAGACCGACCCGATGATTCGTACTGACGGTTTGGCATTCAAATGTCGGTTGAGGATAATAAAGAGCAGGTAGCTGGTGAGACAGTGAACACTTGGAAAGCAGTTCACTGGTGCATCATTGGCATAGATAAATTGCACGAGCATACTACTGATATCCGTTCCGCTTACCTCCGGGCGAGGAACGTACGAAGGGAACACGACAAAACAAACATTGGCAGCCATTACCCCGACGTTATACATAATCAGTGTGCGCCAGTACAGTGATTTGTTGGTAAGACCCAGATAGAGAAAGCTTAGATACAGAATCGGCATCCAGCTGACGTATGGAATAATAAATTCTTTAATGAACGGAATCTGTGTGTCAATCCAGGCATAATTATAGAAGACATTGTCTCCTGCTTGACTGCCCAGAAACATGTAGATAGAGCCTTGTAATGGTATGCACAGAATAGCCAGCAAATGTCCCCAGCGTTGAAAGAATGCTTTCATAAAATCCTCCCTGATCTAATATGCTGTTTAACACATGTTAACCGAGCTTTATATAATAGACGCTAATCAGAGACAGCGCCCCTTCAATGGTTTAAATCTTAAGTAATACTATAATGGACAGATAACGGGATAAGCCATACCTGATTTTATGGGAAAATGGACATGCATAAGTCTCGTTTTTGTTACTTTCAGATGTTTTATCCTTTATTTTAGGCAGCATAAGCATTGGACTCCATACATGGCAAAAGGTTCCGGTTTTGCTCTGCCCACTATTATATTCTGTGTATCTTGTACGGGGAACAACCTTTAACGTCCGTTGCATTAATCGTTCTGAGAGGGCAACCATCATATCGTTCTGAAAGAGTATTCATCATGCAGCCAAGCTTTGCTTCATCTTTCCTCAGCTTGATTCATCTCCTGATTTTCCTGTCTCTTCTGTTGACGTGTTATAATCTGTAGAATGGGATTCATGCGAGACAAGCTTGATGACCCTCTATACAGATGAACGGCAGGTGAAATGATGGAAAAGACAGCTCAGGATGTTGCTGAATGGATGGTTGGTGAGATTAAGTTCACAGGCACGCTTCGGCAGGAGGCAGCTATAGAATATGTTAGAGCAAATTTTGGGGAACAGTTTGTTTTTGTTAACGAAAATGGCAATGCCTCCTTGTCCAAGGAGGTGAAAAAGGCATTTCGCAAGCTTCACGGCGGGCGTGTAGCCTGGGACCGCGATGCTTTTATGTGGGCATGGACCTAGTGTATCTATTGCATGGAATTTGCTGATGCCATCAGATGGTGTTTGGTTATGTTGGATATGCAAGAACAGAACATTTTTGCAAACCATGTATAAGTTGGAATGGAACTGCATATCCTTTCATAAGACCGCGTTTCCTTAACTGTCGTTGGTGGCAATATTAGTGAACGTTTTTCTAAAAATTTTAATAAACATGTATTTCCAAAGCTGTTTGAAAAGAAAATACAAAGGTTTGCTTTTTATGTGGATTAGCGTTATACTAAGAATTAAGTTGTACAGAGCAGAGTGGAAAACCTAATTCACATATTGTAAAGGGCGATCACTTATATTTTATGACTGGTACCTTTTTCAATGTGTGAATTTTTATTTGCTTGCTGCAAAGAACAAAGGAACATGTTAATTTTTATTTGGAGGTGTAATTCACATGCAAAACGGAACAGTAAAATGGTTCAACGCTGATAAAGGCTTCGGTTTCATCGAAGTTGAAGGCGGAGAAGATGTATTCGTACACTTCAGCGCTATTACAGGCGAAGGCTTCAAAACGCTGGACGAAGGTCAACGCGTGCAATTTAAAATTGTACAAGGAAACCGTGGTCCTCAAGCAGAAGAAGTTGTAAAACTGTAATTAAAGCATAGCTGCCTTTAACATGTTATAATGGTAAAGGCAGCTTCTTTTTTTGAACATAGATGAAAGTTGGCCCAACCGTTGTCGAGGCAGAAGTTAGGCGGATGTTACACTTCCGCTAAGCAGTGGCTTTTGTGAAATAACGTCAGTAAGATGTGTTTCCATAACAAAGGGGGTAGAAGTCATGTATAATCGCAAAAAACCGATGGAAGAAATCCCACAGGCTGATGCAGCAATTTGGGAATGTACGAGTGATACGTGCAAAGGATGGATGCGGGACAATTTTGCGTTTGATAGCGTGCCTACTTGTCCGATATGTGCTTCTGAGATGGTCAGTACGACTAGGATGCTGCCATTGCTTGAAAATTCGAATAGCAATCTCAAAACGATGTCTAAAGGAAATCGGATTTAATATAGCATACCCGCCTCTCACGAGGTGTTTTTTTTTAGTTAAAACTAACATCTGTTTGTGGAGGTAGAGGTTATAATATATAAAGCTCTTGGCATTCGTTTTGGCGAATGCTTTTTTCTTTTTGAAGAAATTCTATAATTTGGAATAACGTTGAGAAAACTAACTTAATTCTCTAATGGACAAAGCTTGAACATACCCTGCTTTGTCCATTTTGCGTTTAATCCGGCATTGATTGCGTGAGATGAACACTTAGTCTTACAAACAGGAGGAGACATGAGCGGTTGGGGATTTGTGGTGTGATTTTGAAGCAACAGTACAGCGTCTTCAATCTTCTAATGGAATAAGAATGGACATGTAAAACACATAAAACATTTAAGTTTTATTATATGTAAAATGTTTACTTTTTTAAAAATCGTTGGTATGATTGGGGTGCCGGCCGGCTTTCAAAATGAAAAAGTTCAGGGAGGATAATTTGAATATGAAGCCAATTATAAAATTGATCTCAGCTGCTACGCTTATATTTACTTTAGTGGCCCCGACAACTATTTTTGCAGCAGGTACTGGCGATAATCCGGAACGTACTCTTGACGTTCCTACAGCTGAACAGCAAGCTGTAAAAGCACAAAAAAATCAACTTGCCCTTCAAAAGGCACGACAATTGACCAGTGAAGTTTCAGCTTTTGCATTGGGAGAATCCAAAACAATAGCTGTACCAAGCTATCAGCAAGAAAAGAGCTATTGGTGTGGTCCTGCTACGACTAAGCAGGTACTCGGATTTTTCAATGGATCATCAAGCACCCAAGCCACTTATGCCAAAGAGCTTGGTACCACCACAGATGGTACTGACTTTTCTCTAGTTGATGATGTCATTAACAAACATCAAAATGAGAATACGTATATATACCAAAGCTTTACTTCCTCGGATTATCTTACCTGGAAATCAGCTATGATACTTTCAATCGACTGGGGGAATCCTGCGGTACTGGATCTGAAAATCACTTCTGCTAACATGCCACTTTACTCAAGAACAGTGGCGGGACACATATTGAATACATCCGGCTACAATGTAATTAGTGAAAATGATAAGAAGCTCCGGTTGACAGATCCGTTTGACGAAGGAGGGCGTGGTGTTACGCTTGGTAATGTGTGGCATCCTTTTGACGGTGTATGGAATGCAAACCAAGCTCACTTCCGTAAAGCCATACTTTGGTAGGCGTTAATGCGATTTGAATGGGAGGGGAGTCATCCCCTCTATCTTTCAGACTAGGAGGGATATCATGCAAACTAATAAAGCTAAGATCACATGGATCTTAGTCTCTGTAGTTATAATTTCTGTAGGGGTATTCCGGTTGAGTGTTATTAATAGAGATCATGAGCCATCATCTGTTCAGCAATCGGTTTCTTATGAAACGAATTTGACTATAAAGGAGCCGGTTAGAGAAGCACTCCCTTATTCGGTTCAACCATATAAACTAAAGGATAAAACCTTAATCTCCACGTTTGTCGCACCGAGCTACATTAACGATACTTTGGTTGCTTTTGAAAGAGATGTTAGCGAAAAATCTTCGAGTTACATTGATGTATTTTCGCGTAAAAATAAGGTAATAAAAAATATTTATCAAACTCCCAATAAGGAAATTATTAATTCGCTGGTAGGTGTCGAAAATAAGCTTTACTGGGTAGAGTATGGCAGGGATTCAGAAAAGGATACAATGTGGACAATTAAATCACTTGACCTGCAAAATAATCAGAAAAAAGTTTTATATAGAGGAGTAAGTGGTGATTATACAGAACCACCTGTATTGAGGGTTTTTGATAATCAAATTAGCTGGATAGAAAAAAAGATTAAAAATCACATTGTATATAGCACTGCGATCATATATAAACCAGTTTCTAACGAGTTAATTAGATTAGCCACAACTGAGTTAGATGAAAGTGGTAGTCAGCGAAAAGGAACTTTTATGGTAATTCAACGACCAGTTCCTGATGGTCTGCTTGTACAACAATCTGTATTTAAAACGCCGTCAGAAAAATCGTATGAAATAGTTTTTTATCCATATGATCAAACAGATTCAATTACATTGTTAGAAAGTAATCAAGGAGTAGTTGACTTTACAGCTGATCAAGAATGGTTTGTGTGGAGTGAAATAGGAAAAATCAGCATCGCAGATAGAAAGACCGGGGAGATCAAATATGAGTTTGAAGCAAAGGATAAAGATCTAACTATTGATTCTCCATTTATTATGAATGATCATCTTTACTACAGGTATTCAATGTACCAAATAATCGATGTAGACCTAATAAACGGAAAAACAAAAGATCTATCTGTACCACGACTATCAACATCAAAGATTTTTAACACAGGAAATTACTTGGGATTTTCGTACATGGATGCCAGAAATAATACTGGGGAGGTTGAATTTAATATTATTGCTGCAGAACAATCGAAATAATAGATTGGTACTTAAAGACCAGACACTATGAAAAGGGTGGTGCTGACTGAGAGTGCCTTTTTCTATTTTGAAGTATCAAAGTTACCGTAATTTAAAATTACTTTTTACTATGTATTCTCCCCTAAGCACCCTTCATATGACTGCCATTAAATTTACTACGTATCTTAATGGCTCAAGTTGGGTGGTTACTGTTAATTACTATAAGAAATAAAACATAAAATTTATCAATAAATAAAAAAAGATGACCCTTGTTCACTAAAGGGGTCATCTCTACCGCTACTTAAATGATCATTCGCTGATTTTGATAAATATTCTCGACTTGGGCTAAATTATCGCATTATGAGCATTTACCTTAGATGAACAGGAATGGAAGAAGGAATAGTGTTGCGATCAAGGCGATATCATAACCTGCTCCGTATCCATAACCGTATCCTCCGCCATAAGGGTAACCCCCATAGGCTGACGATTTGGCTTTTTTGGCTGAGTCCCGTTTCTTTGTACTTACTCTGCGAAGCTGCTGCTTGGATTGGACAGCGCACAGGCGCGGACCTTGGAAGCATCCATTCAAGTACACCTTTCCATCCCGGCATTCTCCAAGTGTGCCATACATATGCTTACCGTCTTTCATGACAAGACAGACAGGGCGTCCCATATGCGGTGACAAAGTTTCTTCACATACCGGATGAATTCTGTGCATGCATATCCCCCTCAATATTGCGGTTTGCCGCTTGAAATCAACGGTTTGTATATCATAGTAGAAACAGAGTCAATTGGTATGGACGAGTACCCGGATTTTGGCATAGTCAGGCGCCGATTTTGTATTTACTCCATAGACTGGAGGGAAGGGAAGGAGGGGGAGACGTGGATTATCATGATCTGCTGGCTCGTCTAGGTGAAGGTAGTGCTCATCCTGGCGGATTCTCGGCAACACTGCAGCTGCTGGATTCACTTTCACTACCTGCAGGTGCTCATATTCTGGAGGTTGGATGTGGTACAGGAAGGACGGCATGTCATCTGGCGCATCTGGGATACCGGGTAACTGCGATTGATCTGCATCGTCATATGCTGGATAAGGCAGTGAGACGTGCGCGTAAGGAGCGGGTGGATGTGCGTTTCATTCAAGCGGATGCTGCAGCGTTACCTCTGCCCGATCATCAGGTGGATGTGGTGTTTATTGAGTCTGTTACCATCTTTACACCCTGGCGTAAGACAATTGCCGAGTATGCAAGAGTGCTAAAGCCTGGAGGATTACTGGTGGATCGGGAAATGGTTCTTTCAGGAAGGAAGACGGAGCTGATGAGCCGCAGGTTGAGGCAATTCTATGGTATACGAACGCTGGCGACCGCAGGGGCGTGGAAGAAAAGATTGAGGGGATGCGGATTCTCTCGCGTTCAGGTTAAGGAGCATTCACGTACGATGGGTAAATGGGGCGTTGACCACGATCCTCTGCGTGAGATGGATATGAATTGGCTGGAGGACAAAAGAATGCAGCGTATGAGTCGAACGAATGACAGATTGCTTCTGAAATACGGAAAAAGACTGGGGTATGCTGTATTTACAGCGAGAGCTCCAGTCGGTTCTGGTTCTGAATAAATGAAAGGCAGCCCATGATCGTTATGATCTGAGCTGCCTTTTATTTATTGAATTGGATGATTGGTAGGCATATATCCTAATTGTTGCGAGAATTCATTCAAAGCACATATGTTAAAGCATATCGTTATCAATAATGCGCCAGTGATGTTTAAGTAGTGCCTCAAGCTGTGGTTTATCCTTCGCACGAAAAGCACCTAGAATCTGTCGGTGCTCTTCGTTAACTTCATGCAGCACCTCGGATAGTTTCGGTTTGTTATCACTGACGTAAGATTGCCTTATGAAGCTGTTCTTAAGTGTGTTTAACATTTCAATTACGGTGGCATTCCCACAGCGCTGGATGTAGAGGTTGTGAAAGAGATATTGATTTTTGCTGTATGCGGCCAGATCAAGCCGGCTGATGTCTTCGTCCATTCGGGCAATCAGGGCTTCCATTTCAAGCAGTTCAGACGGTTTGAGCTGATCCACAGCAAGTGTAGCAGCGAGAGCCTCCAGGACACCAATGGCCTGAGAGAATTCAAGCTTCTTGCTTGTGTCAAAAGGAGCAACAATAAATCCCCTGCGCGGGATATACTGCAGTAGATTATCAGAGGTGAGCTGAAATAAAGCTTCCCGGGTAGGGGTGCGGCTGATGTCCAGCTTTTTGCAAATCTCGGCCTCATTAATCTTCTGGTTGGGAAGCAGGGTCCCGTCCTGAATCTTCTGGGCAATGTAATCATAAACATGATCTTTCAAGGACCGATATTTAGGTACCTCCATACCAAACTCTCCCTTCTGTATGTATTTAATATTGAATGGCTGGAAAGCCATGCAGGGCACGCCGCTCGGGGTGTTTCAGGTTTTAATCATCTTAACATCGAGGGGGGAGTTGGGCAAGCAAGTTCATTTTCCAGCGGGGGAGAAGATCGGAGAAATAATAGAACATTTTCTGGAATTATAATGAAAAAAATGTTTAGAAAAGCGTTGTCAATTGCATACAGGTTTTGTTAGTATTATGGATACAACAACGTATATCATATTATGTATATTGTATACAAATAATCGAGTTATTCACTCGGCTCTATGATGCAGAAGGTGAAAGAATATTTATTTAGAAGAATTAATCGTTTCTTAGTTATATTTCTGTTGGTTGGAAGGTATTCAGATGAGGACATCTGCGGAAAAAGAGGAATGAAGTCGTAAAGGCGGGGCGGCTTGCATACATTGGTATTGTATTTTGTATACAATATTACGCGGAAGGTTGTGAGGGCATGGCGGATACCGAAATGTTCATTCAATGGTCGGAAACCTATGCGGCACCTAATTACCATCCACTTCCTATTGTGATTGAGCGAGCAGAAGGTGTTTGGGTGGAGGATCCGGAAGGGCGCCGTTATATGGATATGTTAAGTGCATATTCAGCTCTGAACCATGGGCACAGACACCCTGTTATTATTCAAGCGCTGAAGGAACAGGCAGATAAGGTCACCTTGACCTCAAGAGCATTTCACAGCCATGCTGCGGCTATTTTCTACCAGCGGCTCTCTGCGTTTACGGGGAAGTCCAAAATACTGGCGATGAACACCGGGGCAGAAGCGGTTGAGACAGCAGTGAAGGCTGCGCGAAGATGGGCATACCGTTGCAAGGGCGTAGCGGAAAATCAGGCTGAGATCATTGTATGCTCCGGCAATTTTCATGGCAGGACCCTGACCGTCACTTCTTTTTCCTCATCTCCAGAGTATAAAAAGGACTTTGGGCCGTTCACACCCGGGTTCCGCATCGTTCCTTATGGTGATCTGGAGGCGTTGAAGCAAGCCATCACACCCGATACGGCCGGTTTCCTTGTAGAGCCGATCCAGGGTGAGGCGGGAATCATCATACCACCAGACGGATATCTGGCAAAAGCGTTTGAAATATGTAGACAGAATCGGGTTCTAACGATGGCTGATGAGATCCAGACTGGCTTTGGAAGAACAGGCCGCAGGTTTGCTGCGGATTGGGAGCAGGTCGAGCCTGATATCTGGATCATGGGCAAAGCGCTTGGTGGTGGAGTCATGCCAATCTCGGCTATTGCTGCCGAAGCCAGTATTCTTGATTTATTTGAACCTGGATCACACGGCTCTACGTTCGGAGGTAACCCGCTCGCCTGCGCAGTGGCAGTTGCCGCTTTAGATGTTCTGGAAGATGAAAAGCTTGCTGAGCGGTCGGAGCGGCTGGGGAACTATTTTATGAAACAGCTTCAAGGGATTCATAGTTCAGTCATTCAGGATATTCGGGGGAAAGGTCTGTTCATCGGTGTTGAGCTGAAAAGTCCTGCGCGACCGTATTGCGAACGTTTGATGTCTGCCGGTTTGTTATGTAAGGAAACTCATGAAACGACGATCCGCTTCGCACCCCCATTAACGATCAAGGAGTCAGAGATTGATTGGGCTCTCGAGGTAATCAGAGAGGTATTATGTGACGCTTAACGAAAGGTTTTCACCAGGAATGGTTAGCGTTCAACCACGATGATAAAGGAGCTGGTACTGATGAAGAATGAGAACATTCCAGTCGCAGGAGCGCATGTGAAGCAGGAGGGTGATGCCCAACAGGCCACTCCAGTATCCGCCTATCAGAAGGAAATAGCTCTGATTAAAGTTCCTTTCGGATTAGCTGGTGCGAGAAACGGGGCTGAACTTGGTCCGGATGAGCTTGTCACTGCCGGGCTGAAGCGGGAGATTGCGAGTCTGGGTTATCGACTGACCAGAGAAGTGCGTGTGGACTGTCCGGTCCAGCCAGCTAACGTGCCGGCACGTCGCCTTACGGCAAAGTATCTGAATGAAGTTCAGCAGGTCAGTGAGAAAGTGTGTCAGGAAGTTTCGAGCACTTTGGAAGAAGGCGCATTTCCGCTTGTGCTTGGTGGCGATCATAGTGTAGCAATTGGAACGTTGGCCGGCTTAACAGCGCACTACCAGAAGCTTGGTGTAATCTGGTTTGATGCCCATGCTGACCTTAATACGGAAGATCATAGTCTGACGGGCAATATGCATGGTATGAGTTTAGCAGCAGGTTTGGGCCATTCGACCTTTAACTTGTCGCAGATTAGGGGTGCCGGTTCGTTTGTGGATCCATCTAAACTTGTATATATCGGGCTTCGCGATCTGGATCTATATGAGAAGAAGCAGATACGAGCAATGGGCATTCGGGCATTCACGATGCATGATATTGATCGATTGGGAATGAAGCACGTGATAGAGCAGGCGATAGTTATTGCGGGTAGTGGTACGGATGGCATTCATGTCAGTTTTGATATGGATTGTCTTGATCCGCGCGAGGCACCCGGAGTAGGCACACCTGTACCGGGAGGGCTGAGCTACCGCGAGGCACATTTTGCGATGGAATGTCTGGCTTCATCCAATCATGTTGTTTCTATGGAACTGGTGGAGGTGAATCCACTGCTGGATCAGAACCGGCATACGGCGAGATTGGGAGTTGGATTGATCGCATCTGTATTAGGTAAAACGATTCTATAGAAGGAAGTGTTTTTCAGGGATGCTTTTAATGGGAAAACCCGCTTGATAAAGAGTGACGCAGGGAAGGTGTCTCATGTATCGAAGTTGCTGGTGGATGGTGTACGTGACTTCCCTGCTAGTTATTTGAAAAGAATAGAGGAATGTGAGCCAGGAAGGGGTACGGAAATATGGAAGAATCATTAGATGGGCTTAGTAAACTTTTTTTAAAAAAAGTCTTGCATTATAAATTTGTACATGGTATATTATAATTCCGGCCAAGAAAACACGGTTTACACGGTGCGGCAAGCAGCTTACAAAATAGCTTCTAAAGAAGCTTAAAAAAAGAGCTTGCAAAGTTGGTTCGGACATGATAAGATATAAGAGTTGCTGAAGCGAACGAGCGACAGTGGCGAAAAGAAGTTTGATCTTTGAAAACTGAACAACGAGTGAGTACTGATCTTGCTTGCAAGATCAACAATGAGATTTATAATCTCGTCAGATTCAAAATGA
>NZ_BMFU01000026.1 GCF_014639235.1 Paenibacillus silvae
GGAGGGGTTCCACACGTACCCATCCCGAACACGACCGTTAAGCCCTCTAGCGCCGATGGTACTTGGACCGCAGGGTCCTGGGAGAGTAGGACGCCGCCAAGCAATCTAAAGACACACTTGATATCAAGTGTGTCTTTTTTTGTTTTATGTTTAAGCTACATTGCATATAAAGAATGGAGTGAAACCCGATAAGTCTTTTCTCGCACTGTATGACATTTCATCAGTATACAAATACAGTTTGATTCCTACGACTTAGTATATTTTAAAAATGAATTCGGTAATCTCCACCCCCACCATTAGGCGAATACGCTACGATTTTATGGTAACCATACAGATTCCCTAAAGTGATGGTTTTCGTTGTCAAGTCTGATGCGATTACTCGTCCATCACCTTTCAAATTTCCACTCATATCTTCAACTTTAAAGACATATTCTCCAGTTGTTCGAGGAAGAAAAGTAAACGTGACATTCCCGCTTAAATATATATCTGTTGAGTAACCCCCATCGAAATACTCTACTAAATAGTTCTGGGCAAAAATACTAGCTTCTTGTTCCTGTTTTATCTGAGCATCTTGTGAAGGAATTGCAGGGGGAGACGTTTCATCAGCCAATACTGCTGGAACAGATGCTAGGAGCAGAGAGAGCTGAAATTGTAGTTTTTTGATATTTTTTCACATCAAACATCTCCTTTTCATTTATAAAAATTGAGATAAATCATACTCCCAATAGCTTTCCTCACAGTCATTTCCTAGGATAAAAGTGAGGGGAGATCTGGCACCGTATTAGTTTGACAATAAAACCATACTTTATTTAACAAATTTATATACTATTTTTGTTAAATATATACTTTATTCATATATCATTCACAATCTCTATAGCTTTAGGTTCCAAGTTGCTGTTAATAGTAATAAACGGTGCGTTATTTGGTTCTGATTAGATTTACTATAAGCATCCAAAAAACCTGCCCAATCTATGTAGACCAAGCAGGGCTATATCTATATACGTTAATTTAAAATCTATTATGTGTACTCAGGATCTAACCTGCTTATCGGATAAGTAAGGGTATAATACACGGCTATAGCTGTTAGTTCAGACAGCGGTACGGCAAGCCACACACCCGGCGTATTCCGTGTGTTTGGACATGCTATTTTTTATTTTCGCTAAAATATAAAATTAGTGTGTAAATTAGGGAACCAAGTGACAACTGAGTTAGTCTTATTAAGTGAGGTGAGCTTTCGTTGGACTATTCATTTCTGGCAGAGGCCCAGAACATCGACAATGACACACTTGCCAGCTTGATGGACGATTACGGCAATGATGTATGGAATTATGTTTATTTTTTAACTAGAAATATGGAGCAGGCAGATGATTTGTCACAGGAAGTGTTTGTCCGGGCATACACAGGGATCGCAAACTATCGGGGAGATTGCTCGATCAAGACATGGTTGCTGACGATCACCAGAAATACGACATTTACATATCGCAAATCCCGATTTTTTCGAAGCAGTTTATGGGGAGAGACGTTATCACTGGACTCGGAATCGCCAAGCCCTGGTTTAAGACAGATGATGCCACAAAAATCAGCTTCCCACCCGTCTGCGGAAGTGGAGGTTATACGTAAAGCGCGTATGCATGAAATCTGGAATATCGTACTGGCGCTGCCGGAGAAGTTTCGGGAGATTCTTTTACTGCATGTGAGGTATGAACTTACAACCGTGGAGATTGCAGACATGTTAGGCATCAGTCAAGGTACGGTCAAATCGCGGTTATCCAGAGCTAAAAATAAGGTGCGCAAGCAGTGGGAGGAGATGATCGAATGAAACATGAGGATGCGAAGTGGGAAGAGGAAATTCGTAAAGGGCCATTTGCGGCGTCTCCTTTTACAGAAGAACATAAATATCATGTGATGCAGCGAGTGGAAAGAATACAATCGGCGATCAGTGAAGAAAAGAAAATAAGCCGATCAGCTTCAGCATGGAGCCGGTTGGGTTTATCCAGAAGATCTGCAGATAGAGTTACCGATAAAACCAACTATGAAACAACCAATAGAGCTATTAAATCAACGATAAATACAACGCAAGATGTATCAAGCCATAAGCGTCTTAGCAAAATCCATAGAGGTATCCTTGCTGCAAGTATGGGCGTACTGGTGATTGCAGGCGGTATGTTCCTGTGGAACTGGGATGACGGACAACTGGCTCAACCGTTCATAGAACAGATTCATCCGGCTTCGGCGCTGCTGTTCTCAGATCACTTGAATGTGGATATACTCACCGATAAAATGAAAAAAAATATTGCAGTAACGCTGAGAGATGATCTGGGCAAACAACTGCGTATTACCAAGGTGCAGGAGCTGCCGGTGTCTGGCCGGATTTACATTGAGGCAGGTCAGGAGAAGGATGCGGATTACGCCCAAATCTGGCTGGATGCCAAGACAGGGAATCTTCGTGAAGTGCAGATGAGGGCCGAGCTGCAGCCGAGTAAGCTGGAGCATCGGTATTTACGTCAAGTTCCATCACTTCTGGAGAGCATCGGCAGCATTCCAACGCTTAAACCTGAGCGGGTTAAAAGATTGGTGAATATGAAGCAGGGGGAAGTCGTGCCAACGGTCTATACTGTATTGGAGTTAGGCGATGATATCAGCTACGGAGGGATTACCTGGAAGCAGGATAAGGCACTCTCCGTTGCGGGAGAGCTAAGATCCGATCAGATACCTCAAACAGCACTTGCGCATGCCAAGAAAGCAATAGGGGCATTCTCAGGTAAGCCTAACTTATATCTGGAACACGCTAGTCGAGATAAAGATGATGAGATTGGAGAAGATTCAACTTTCTTCTCTTTTAATGATAATTATTTTGTGAAAATCACAGAAACATCAAATGGACGGAGATTCATCGTGGCAGATGCTAATGATTATGGGCAGCCGCAAATAAGCAGCCCCGAACAAATGGAGGCTTATCAGGAGCGATTACTGAATATGGAAGAGAGCCTTCTTAGAAAAGAGATCGGCCCGTTTTTGAGTGTTATTTTCAAAGTTGACCTAGAAGACTATAAGCTGCACAGAAATCCTGAGGATTTGGGTACAGTTATATTTAAGCGTAATGCAGATCAGGATGTTTTTCAGGTTCGATATAAGGAAGATGGCCGTGTTACTATGGTCACTAGAGAAGAGCCTACTTCCAAACAGTGAATATAAATACTAAACTAATATCAGGTGTTTGTGATTCAAGCGAGCATTATAGAGCTAGTTTCTGTTTTGATTAGTTTATATTTAAATACAGATAAAGGACGTGGGAGAATGGATAATACTGAACGTGCCAAGAGAAAAGAAGAGATTTTGCAGGCATTCCAATTCCGTCATGCAACGAAACAATTTGATGTATCGCGTAAAATAACAGAAGAGGACTTTGCGTTTATTCTGGAGACAGGCCGTTTATCACCAAGTTCCATTGGATTCGAGCCATGGAAGTTTCTGATCGTGCAAAATCCGGAATTCCGTCAGCGGTTATCCGAGGTATCCTCCGGTGCACAGAAGCAGCTGGCAACAGCCAGCCATTTTATCGTTATTTTGGCCCGGACGGATGCAAGCTACAACTCGCCTTATGCAGAATACATGCTGAAAGAGATCAAGGGTATGCCCGATGATGTATTTGAGCTGACGAGTGCGGCTTTCGGCAAGTTCCAGAACAATCAGGGTTTGCTGCAAAATCCAAAAACGTTGCTGGACTGGGCCTCCAAGCAGACATACATTGCATTGAGCAATATGATGACTGCTGCGGCTCAGATTGGCATTGATTCATGTCCAATTGAGGGCTTCAACTATGCCGAGGTGCATCGTATTCTGGAGGAAGCCGGGCTGCTGGAGAACGGTGCATGGGATGTTTCGGTCATGGCTGCTTTTGGTTATCGTGCGGCGGAGCCCCCTCGGGAGAAATCACGCAAGTCTATTGAGCAGATTACACAATGGATTGAATAAGCATTACTAAACGCAACCAGCGAAACGAAACGCAGCTCTTGTTCGCATGCCGTCGTGTATGGAAACAAGAGCTGTCTGTGTATACATAGTCATGCATTCTAAAAAAGCAGTTGAAAATACATAGACATCTATGTATAATGAAGTTATGTTAAAATACAACGCATTTGCAATGATTGCACGGATCAGGGATCACGTGAACAAACGCATTGTTCATGAACTTGAGCAGCATGAGGTTACCGGAATTGTTCCTTCTCATGGAGATGTTCTGATGTTTCTGTACCGTGAAGAGACGTTATCCATTAAAATGCTGGCAGAACGTGTGCAGCGAACGCAGCCCACAGTTACGGTGCTTGTGAACAAGCTGGAGAAGCTGGGATATGTGGAACGCAGCAAGAGCGCTGATGACAGCAGAGTAACCATGATTCGTCTGACGGAACAAGGAAAGCGGCTGGAGCCGATTTTCCGCGAAGTGTCAGATCAGATCAACCAGATCATCTATGCTGATCTGTCCGAAGAACAATCAGAGCAATTGGAGCAGTTACTGTCCATGATAGTGAGACGGCTATAACTATAACTTTATAACCGTCTTGCCAGCTCGTTCTTCTGCCTGATTTTTATAGGAGAGCAGAAGGTATTTTTTTAAGCTTTTGCATAGATATCTATGTATAATTAAACGGCCGCTTAGCCAGAGTTTTAGAAAACCAAGAATTAATATTGTTAACTATATAAGTTGAACTATTTATTTACACGTGAACGGAGAGGACAGAAAAAACCTGAAAAAGCGGAGCGGTCGCCTTTATCACCGGATTTTTCCCTTTGGAAAAGGGGAATCCAAAAAATCTGGGGATAACAGCGATTGGAAGGTTGTTCTGTCATCGGAGTGGATTGTGTAAATCTTTAGTACAACTTAACTAATAAGGAGGAATATATTTATGAAACATCTTATCGTCTACGCACACCCACACACAGACAGCTTTAACAACGCCATCCTGAATACTGCTGTAACTGCTTTGGAGGCAGAAGGTCATGAGGTTGTTGTACGTGATCTGTATCAGCTGGGCTTCCAGCCGGTGCTTACGGAGGCCGATACAGCTTCCATGCGTGCAGGACAGACTCCGCAGGATATCGCAGCAGAACAGCAGTATGTGACAGAGGCGGATGCACTTACGTTCATCTATCCGATCTGGTGGACAGGTCTGCCAGCAATTTTGAAAGGCTATGTTGACCGGGTGTTCGCTTACGGCTTCGCTTATGCATCAGGTCCAGCAGGGATCGAGAAGCTTCTGACTGGCAAAAAAGGTCTGATGATCAGCACACACGGAACACCAAAGGATGTGTATGATCAGATCGGAATGACCAATGCACTGAAGCTGACTTCGGACACAGGTATCTTTGACTTTGTAGGCATTGAGCCAGTGGATCATCTGCTCTTCGGCGGTATTGGATATCTTGATGCTGCCGCATACCAGGCGATGCTGGATGAAGTGAAACAGGCGGTAACAACCCGTTTCTGAGATAGAAGCAGCGAAGCTGAAATACCAGGCCGGCTCTTGAGGAGTCGGCTTTGTTTATTTCTGGCGTTTGGCAAAAGGATCAAAAGGGGGTATAATCGAGCCATGGAACCTATACTCATATTCAAAGCATTATCGAACGAGACGCGCAGACAGATTCTGCTGTGGCTGAAAAACCCGGAGCAGCATTTCTCTCCGCTCGAGCTGTCCCAGCATCCGGATGGCGGAAAGAGCGGCATATGTGTGGGCACGATTCAACTGAAGGCAGGACTGGCTCAGTCCGTGATCTCCAGTTATTTGTTAACGATGCTCAAGGCAGGACTGCTGTTATCGGAACGCAGAGGACAATGGACGTACTATCGCCGTAACGAGGAAACGATACAGGCGTTTGCGGAGTACGTACGGCACGAGTTATAAGCCGGATGCCGGAACGGAAGTCAGGATGCAATTGCAGCAAGCAGGAATTCCGTCCGGATGTGAACGGCTTTACTTAATCATTTAACATCACCGTTTTAGTCTGCTTCCATCGATGTCACGGACGGATGTGGGATGTAATGTGCATGAGCTGGAACTGGAGCAAGCCTCGAGCTAAAGTTTATTTTTTATCTTTTTACATCTATATATCTGGATATACAAAAATATAATCATAGAGGAGCATCATTATACATGAATAACGAACAGAAGCAACACCAACTTCAACATAAAGAGCATATCACGGACGTTAAACTATCTGTACTTGATCTGGCACCAGTCGTCGTGGGATCGACTCCTGCGGATGCCCTGCGCAACAGTCTGGAGCTTGCACAGCATGCCGAGCGCTGGGGGTACCATCGTTATTGGGTGGCAGAGCACCACAACATGCCTGGCATCGCGTCATCTGCAACATCTGTGGTGATTGGACATCTGGCAGGAGGAACGAAAACCATTCGTGTAGGGTCCGGAGGCATTATGCTGCCTAACCATGCACCGCTTGTGATTGCTGAGCAGTTCGGTACGCTCGAATCCCTCTATCCAGGCCGCATTGATCTGGGGCTTGGACGCGCACCTGGCAGTGATCGCCGCACATCACTGGCCCTGCGCAAAGACCTGAACAGTGGCGAGGATTTCCCCGAGCTGCTGGCAGAACTGCGGGCATATTTTGATGCTTCGGCAACATCTTATCATGCTCCGGTCCGGGCGGTGCCCGGAGAAGGGCTGAATATTCCGATTTACCTGCTGGGCTCCAGTGATTTCAGCGCACGTCTTGCAGGACAGCTGGGATTGCCTTTTGCTTTTGCCAGCCACTTCTCCCCGGATTATACCCGTATTGCTCTGGATACGTATCGCAGCAGCTTCCAGCCGTCCGAGCACCTGAAGGAGCCCTATGTCATCGTAGGCGTAAACGCGGTGGTAGCAGATACGGATGAAGAAGCAGCGTGGCTCGGTACAACGATGCAGCAGCAGTTTTTGAACATCATTCGGGGTACGACAGGACTGGTACAGCCGCCAGCAGTAATGGATGGCAAGTGGACCGACCGAGAACAAGCGGCAGTGGCCCAGACACTGAAGGCAGCCGTGAACGGCTCGCCGGATAAGGTGCGCGGTCAGCTTGAATCCTTTATTCGTCAGACCCAGGCGGATGAGCTGATTATTACGTCAATGATCTATGATCATCAGGCCCGGCTGCACTCATACGAGTTGATCGCGCAGCTTGCGGGAAACGCATAATAACTTGCTTGGCAGCCGGTTGCAAACAGCATTCGGCAGCAGTCAGACGGTTCGTCTCCGAGAGAGGCGGGCCGTTTTTATATGCAGGAAAATTTTTCAAGGGATATTATTGAGGCAGGTTGGTCGTTTTGGGGTAAAATGACGGTACTTGCCGAATATGAAACGCCGGGACGGGTGAGACGTATAAGTCATGTGTGTTATACATAATTTGGCTGGCAACTGGTGCGTATAGGTTCTATACTACTCGTCAGGCAGGAAGATTCTGTATTCAACCGTTGGCGAGCAGCAAATGAAGAAAGTTACATATGAGAGAGGACGACAAGCCTATGGAGCAACCCGAGCAGCAACCGCGTGTTTGGCCCGATCGGTTCAAACGATTTTTTCTTAACAATAAATTTGTGCTGTTTCTGTTAATTTTACTGCTGGTTGGACTGAACGTTATGGTTCTGACCAAAGTATCCTTTGTGTTTCACCCGCTGGCAGTGCTCATTAAAACGATTGTACTCCCTATTATTCTGTCGGGCATTTTGTACTACCTGCTGAATCCGCTTGTGGATGTCATGGAAAAGTGGAAAATCAAACGGGGCTGGGGTGTGCTTATCCTGTACCTGATTATTCTGGGCATTCTTACGGTCATTATTCTTGCGGTTATTCCGGTGCTGCGTAATCAGATCACAGGGCTGATTGAAAACTTCCCGGCGTACAGCGAGACAGTCACGAAGCAATTTGAGGAGTTAACCGGAAGTGAGCTGTTCAACCAGATTCAGGGTGCGATTAACCTTAACTGGCAGGATTATTGGGGATCGTTATCGCAGAAGGCAACCGAGATTCTGGACACCACATGGACAAAGCTTGGAGGGTTTCTGGGTGCATTTACCGAGACGGTCTTATCCATTGTAACGGTGCCGTTTATCCTGTTCTATCTGCTCAAAGACGGCAAGAAGCTACCGAGCAAAATTTTATCTTTTCTGCCGATCAAAAGTCGTACGGGTGCCATGCATGTGCTGCATGATATCAACCACCAGATCAGCTCGTTCATTCGTGGACAGATTATCGTCAGCTTCTGTATCGGGGGGCTGCTCTACATCGGATATATGATTATCGGTCTGGACTACGCTTTGATTCTTGCGATTATTGCATCCTTCACCAGCGTTGTTCCTTATCTGGGGCCTGCGATTGCCATTACGCCTGCGCTCATCGTTGCGATCGTCACTTCGCCAGTGATGCTGCTGAAAATGATTGCCGTATGGACAATTGTACAACTGATTGAAGGCAAGCTCATCTCGCCTCAGATTATGGGTAAAACTCTCCGAATTCACCCGATTACCATCATCTTTGTCATTTTGACTTCAGGTAATTTGTTCGGGGTTGTCGGCGTGCTGCTTGCAGTGCCGGGGTATGCGGTGCTTAAAGTAGTCGTATCCCATATTTTCAATCTGTTTAAGGACAAATCGGGTCTGTATGATCCAAACAACAATACGCTGCTGTAGGGAGTGAGGCTCTGCTTCAAAAATCGTTGATATTCTGTTTTTTAAAACGGTTCCCTTACAACCAAAGAACCCCCATCCATCGGCGTGCCGAGAGACGGGGGTTCTTTGGTGTGTACAGGCTGGCTGTGGCCTAGCCGTGTTTGATATGCTGGAGCGTTTGCAGGAAAATTTGCTCAATGTGAGCATCATCCAGAGAGTAGTACACGGTCTTGCCTTCCTTGCGCCGCTTCACAATCCGCATATTGCGGAGAGACCGCAGCTGATGGGAGATGGCTGACTGACCCATATCAAGCAGCACGGTCAGATCGTGTACACATAATTCCTTCTGTAACAGCGCATCAATAATACGAAGACGTGTCGGATCACTAAACGCTTTGAACCAATCGGCCATCTCGGAAGAGGTCTCCCGATCTATAAGAGAGGTGCGAATGGTTTGCACATCGGCTTCTGTGCCTGAGCAGGCCTCATCGCATTCATGTGGAGCTTTAACCGGTTGTTCCATTCTTATCACCGCCTATGTTTAACAACTGATAGCTCTATTATATCCAATAAACGCCTAAAGCGAAATGATTACTATTAGCATATTCTGTATCCAAAATCAATAACTCGTGTTGACACTCCCGTTTGAACGTGCATATAATAGGTTAAATGAACATATGAATGATTGCTCATATATTATATCGAATATCTGGAATGGTAATGACATGAAATATGCTTTTCGGACTGCAAAGGGGAGAATTCACATGGGAACCGGACAGGAACAGGTGAAAAGGGAACTGCTGCTGGATGGACTGGATTGTGCTAACTGTGCACTCAAGATCGAAAATGGCGTGAGTAAAATCAAGGGCATTAGCGAATGCTCCGTTAATTTTGTCACCAAGACGTTATCGATGTACACGACCTCCGATATGGATGAGCAGGTGGTGGAGGAAGCCAAACGCAAGGTGCTTCGACTGGAGCCGCATATCCGTATCTCGGAAAAAGGCCAGGGCTACTCTGGTCAAAGCGGCTTGGGACGCGCTTCCACCGTCAATAGTGAAGAACAGCAGGGGGGAGAGCAGCCTCATTCTGGAACCCACCAGCATCATGGACATCAGCATACCCCTGGACATACGCACGACCATGGCAGCCATGCACATGATCATGAAACAGGGGCACATGAGCATCACAGCCATGCTCACTCGCATGAACATGATCACGGTCATGGACATGATCACACACATCACAGCCATGCGCACCAACACAGTCACGAACATAGCGATGCGGAGAGCAATGATGCTCACGCAGGTCATTCGCATGAGCATGGTGCGGGGCAGACCAAAACGCTGCTAACTCGTCTGGGGACCGGTTCAGTGCTGCTTGCTGCAGCGATATGGTCACCGCTGGATGGCTGGGCGCAGCTTTCCCTGTTCGTGTTAGCTTACATTATCGCTGGTGGCGATATCGTGCTTCAGGCCTTCAAAAACATCATCCGTGGTCAGGTGTTTGACGAATATTTCCTGATGACCATAGCGACGCTAGGGGCGTTTGCAATAGGTGAATACCCGGAAGGTGTTGCGGTTATGCTGTTCTATCAGCTCGGTGAGCTGTTCCAGGGTATGGCGGTTAATCGCTCACGCAAATCAATCCAGTCCCTGATGGATATTCGCCCGGACTATGCCAATGTGCTTACGGGCGCAGGGGAAGAGACACAGCGTGTCTCTCCAGAAGAAGTGCGCATTGGTGACCATATCGTGGTGAAGGCCGGGGAACGTGTGCCTCTGGATGGTCTCGTTAAGGCAGGTCAATCCATGGTGGATACGTCAGCACTGACAGGTGAATCCGTTCCACGGGAGCTGAAGCCGGGTAGTGATGCGCTCAGCGGTTTTGTGAACAAAAACGGCATGCTAACGATCGAGGTCACCAAAACCTTCGGTGAATCGACCGTATCCAAAATTCTCGACATGGTGCAGAACGCCAGCAGCCGCAAAGCGAAGACGGAACATTTTATTAGCAAGTTTGCCCGGTATTACACACCGGTTGTAGTCATTCTTGCGGCTCTCATCGCTTTGGTTCCCCCGCTGCTGCTGAGCGGTGCAACGTTTGCAGACTGGATCTATCGTGCGCTTGTGTTTCTTGTGATCTCCTGTCCTTGTGCGCTGGTTGTATCCATTCCGCTGGGCTTCTTCGGTGGTATTGGTGCTGCTTCGCGAAACGGTATTCTGGTCAAAGGCAGCAATTACCTGGAAGCTTTGAATGATGTTAAAGTGGTGGTGTTCGACAAAACGGGAACACTGACCAAAGGTGTTTTCAAGGTCACAGCGGTGTATCCTGAAGGTGCGCGTTCGGAAGAGGAATTAATGAGGCTGGCGGCGATTGCCGAAGCGAACTCGAATCATCCGATCGCAGAGTCTATTCGTGCAGCATGGGGGAAAGACATTCCTTCCCAAGGTGTGGAAGGATACGATGAAGTAGCCGGACATGGAATCAAGGTTCAGGTGAACGGACAGGAAGTGCTCGCAGGCAACGCGAAGCTGATGGAACAGGCTGGGATTGCTTATACAAAGCCGCAAACTGCGGGAACAATCGTGCATGTTGCTGAAGCCGGGCAGTACGTTGGTCACATTATCATTGCAGATGAAGTGAAGCAGGATGCGGCAGCGGCCATCCAAGCGCTCAAGCAGCTGGGCATACGCAAAACAGTGATGCTGACGGGAGATTCGAGAGCGGTCGGGGAAGCGGTTGGTCATCAGCTTGGTGTGGATGAGGTTCATGCCGAATTGCTGCCGCAGGATAAAGTTGAACGGCTGGAGCAGCTGGAAGCAGACAAATTGCCTAAGGAAAAAATGGTCTTTGTCGGTGACGGCATTAACGACACACCTGTATTGGCCCGTGCCGATGTCGGTGTCGCCATGGGCGGGCTTGGTTCGGATGCGGCAATTGAAGCGGCAGACGTGGTCATTATGACAGATGAACCGTCCAGGCTTGCCAGTGCGATTCGCATTGCGAAGCGTACACGCCGCATTGTTTGGCAGAACATCGGATTTGCACTCGGGGTTAAGGTGATTTTCCTGCTGCTCGGTGTATTCGGGATCGCAACGATGTGGGAAGCCGTATTCTCCGATGTCGGTGTTACGGTGCTGGCTGTGCTCAATGCGATGCGTGTTCTTCGGATCAAGGACGTTTAGGGGTGTCTTGAAACCTACTGAAGTGCATCTTTTACTCCCTTTTCACCCCCTGCTACGTCACTTTCCCTTGACGTGCCCCGGCACGCCTGCGGGAAACTTCCTTGCTTGGAACAAAAATTCGGCAAAATTGGCTTTCTTCAGCGTTTTCAGACACGCCCTAAAATATGTGAAACGTACAGCACGGCTCTGCGTATATACGTAGAGCCGTTTTACTTTTTAATGGCTGGTGAATAATAATGGTTGTACGTTAAAGAGAAGGGGCGAGCATGTTGGCAGGAGCATGGTTGGGCATTATATGCGGAGTATGTTATTTCATTTTGGGATTGATGGTGTATAGGAAGCCGCCAAAACAAATTAACGGAATATATGGATATCGGACACCACGGGCGATGAGTCACCCTGCTTTATGGGAAGAGGCACAGCGGTATGGCTCAGCTCTGATGATGCAGTTTGGTTTTATTATAACCGCTTTTGGTGTTATTGGTTTCTGGCTTACCGATGTGCGCGCACTGGTGCTGAGTTTGATTGCAATCGTCTTTTATACGATCAGGCTGTTCACGCGGGTGGAAGGACGTTTGAAGCAAATGCAGCGGGAGATGGACAAACAGGACAAGCAGGCCAGCGAGAGCGAAGGAGTTTAGAAATTCAAGAAATTCATAATCTTATATTTGAATGTAGAGATAAAGAGATCCGCTCAGGCGGGTCTTTTTCTATTTTAGAAATTTTATAAGAAACAACAGATGAAGGAATACTATTGTATAAAATCTTACGTTGACGTTAACGTTAATATTATATATAATTATGTACATAATATTAATGACATATGAAAAGAGTTGAGGCGCATGAGCTTGTACAAAATTGATGATGTCGCCAAAGCCTGCGGATTGACCAAACGTACCATTCGATATTATGAAGAGATTGGTGTCATGCCTTCACCTCAGCGGACAGATGGAGGTACGCGGCTGTATACCCAGGAGGACATCGATTATTTGAAAAAAGTAGTTCGGGCAAAGGAGGTGCTGGGCTTCTCGCTTCAGGAGCTTCATGCCTATGTTGCTACAGCCGATGCGCTGAATGAGCAGCGCTTTGACTACCAGCAGACAACCGAGGTAAAGGAGCGGGTTGAAAAGCTCACTCGGATGGAGGCAACCCTGGACGGCCAACTGCGATTGCTGGAGCAGAAGCTTCATAGCATTCATGCCGTACAGCATGAACTGCAGGAGCTGCGAGAGCGCGTTAGAACGGGCATTCAGACGCTGCAGGGCCATACTCGCCAGAACGGTGAGCATGAAGCTGGTAATGAACGTGGTAGTTCGTAATTCATTGACATTGAATACATTACGACTGTGATTGAGATAGATTGCATTACTACGTTGAAATACTTTGCTTGAAGCTGCTGGTTATGAGACTGGGAGCGGAGTAGGGATAGGTAAGTTGAGGCACACACCGGATAGACGGTGTTATTGTGCCGTTTTTGTATCTTTTCTAATGAAAATGGGGAAGGATAATTCCGAAATTTTCAGTTGTTTTCATACTTGCGGAATGAGTGTTCAAACAAATATGTAACCTTGGAGGAATTAATTTATGAAAAGAGAACCATCACTGCCTGACGAACTGCCGTCATCACGTGGAGGTCTGCTATCCCAGCCCCGTGCGGTCTGGGCTGTAGCCTTCGCCTGTATCATCTCGTTTATGGGACTCGGTCTGGTAGACCCGATCCTGCCAGCCATTGCAGATCAGCTGCATGCTTCCAAAAGCCAGGTGTCCCTGCTGTTTACCAGCTACAACGCGGTAACGGGGATTGCGATGCTGATTACGGGTGTAGTATCCAGCCGAATTGGTGTGAAATGGACACTACTTAGCGGCATCCTGCTGATTATTGTGTTTTCGTTCCTCGGCGGAACGTCTGACACCGTCGGAGCGCTGGTCGGTTATCGCGGGGGCTGGGGACTCGGGAATGCCTTGTTCATTGCCACCGCGCTATCAGCCATTGTTGGCTTGTCCACATCGGGGACGGCCAAGGCTATTATTTTATACGAAGCAGCACTCGGTCTGGGAATTGCCGTCGGTCCACTGCTTGGCGGTGAGCTGGGCTCAATCTCCTGGCGTGGCCCGTTCTACGGGGTAGCGGTATTGATGGCAATTGCGTTTATCAGCATCCTGTTTATGCTGCCCAAAATGGCTAAACCCAAAACGCGCAGCACATTATCCGATCCGTTCAAAGCACTGGGTTACCCTTCACTGAAAACGTTGGCGATTACCGCCTTTTTGTATAACTTTGGTTTCTTTACCTTGATGGCTTATTCGCCTTATGTCATGAAACTTGACGAGCATGGTCTCGGCTATGTTTTCTTCGGATGGGGTTTGATGCTGGCCATTACGTCTGTATTTGTGGCACCGAAGCTGCAGCGCCGGTTTGGTTCAGTACCATCCATGAGTGTGATGCTGACCTTATTTGCTCTTGACCTGCTGGTGATGGCTGTGGGTACAGTGATGGGATCATCGGTTACCGTTATCGTTGCGGTTATTGTGGCTGGTATTTTCCTCGGCATTAACAATACCCTGATTACAACAGCAGTGATGGAGGCTGCTCCAGTGGAGCGTTCCGTGGCATCTGCGGCGTACAGCTTTGTACGTTTTATGGGTGGTGCGCTGGCGCCATGGCTTGCGGGGAAACTGTCTGAATGGTTTTTGCCGGAAACCCCGTTTTATTTCGGAGCGCTGATGGTGCTGATTGGCGTTGCTGTATTGCTGATGCGTCGTCGTCACCTGCGGGATATAGATGCTTCGATCACAGCGCATTGATAAAGGCATTGACCACAGTTGCTTGATAAAATGCTTCAATTATAACTCAATGATAAATACGTCTATGACCACTCATTGATAAATCCGCATGTGTATCATAGACCGTCGCGCAGCTGATCGGAGTTCATGTGCAGACGGCACAGATTTTGCAGATACATTATGGAAACAGAACTTTATGGGGAAGAAGCTAGCAAAAAATAGTGCTTATAAACAGACTGGAGGAAGTAAGATGCTGAAACGGTTATTGGTGGCTGTAGATGGTTCGGATCATGCAAATAAAGCTTTGGAGCAGGCTCTCATGCTGGCTGAACAAATGAAACATCCGGTGAGTTTGACAATCGTGCATGTGAATCCATCCATCTCGATTAACGAGCCTGCCCTCGGGGTGGATCTGGAGGAACGTATCGCCGAAGAGGGCAAACATATTATAGAACCTGTGAAGAAACGTTTGGCTGACCGCGGTGTGCCTTATGAGACGCTGCTTGTGGCAGGCGATCCTGTAACCGAAATCTGCCGGGCTGCACGTGAACAGGCCTGTGAATGGATTGTGATGGGTACGGGTGGTAAAAGTGTGCTTGCAGAGATTGTGGTCGGCAGCGTGAGTCATGGCGTGTTGAAGCATGCGGAATGTACTGTCCTGACTGTAAAATAAACGGCAGCTTATGGTGCGTGAATAGGCAGTAACTGGTGAGCATGTGAGGCGCAGGTTAGAAAGTGAACTGAGTACTTACGTAATTACGTAAGTATTCAAGCGCGTAAGTGTGCAGGTGCATTTTAAGGGGGATTTGTGAGGGTAAGAGTGTAAAAGGTAAATTCGGAAGTGTATGAGAATGTGTATGAGAAAAAGTGGCGTGGTTATGTGTTCATATGTAGGTTTGTGGGTCAGTGAGGAGTAAGTGTTTGGGGTAACTAGGGCGTATTTTGAAACCTGCTGAAGTGCATCTTTTACCGCCTTTTCGCCCCCTGCTGCGTCACATATGTGTGAGTTAGCATGTAAGTGCGGAGGTAAGTAAGTGAGCCAGAGCATGAGTGAGTACGTGCTAAGCTAGCTGATGTGGCGAAGTCAGCGAGTGCACATGTAAGAAAGTACTCCCAGGGGCTGAAGTAGTGAACCCGCCCGAATTCTAACGATCTCAGGAGACCCTATTTCCCCGATAAATGGCACTTTGAAATTCTAACGATTCGTACTGACGTTATTTAGCCTTTTTCGCCTCGAAAGTAGCCGATTATCGTGTTTTGGCACGAAATAAGGCTGCTGGGATTCGTTAGAATTTGGATGGCCCGATATCTGGCTGAATAAGGTTTCTATGAATCGTTAGCGTAGAAATGTACCCGGGGCCTGAGCTTCTGAGCTTGTGGGCTTCCCATGACAAGTGCGCTGTGTTCTATCACTCTCCCTCCTTTCCCCGCACCTTGACATCTCGCCATACAAGTGCACCTAGGATCCGATTCTCAATGGTGCAGCACGGAGCAGGATACAAATGTTCTTTCAGTTCGCGAACTGGGTGGATGGGTCTGAAATGGTGTATAACTAGAGTAGGTGTTACGCAGGGATTACAGTAATAGGAATGGAGGATGCAGCTTATGAAAAAACAACATCTGTTTATCGGCGGCAAGCACACCGAATCAACACAATATACAACACTACAGGCTCCGTATTCCGGTGAGACGCTGGCAGAGGTGGCTTCTGCCTCGGCAGAGGAGACCGAGGCTGCTATTGCGGCGGCTGTACAGGCTCGCCGCACGATGCGTCAGATGCCTGCGCATCAACGTGCGGAGCTGCTGTACAAGCTGTCCGCTATGCTGGAGGACCGCAAAGAAGAAGCAGCTCGCATCGTAGCACTGGAGGCGGCAAAGCCGATCACTGCGGCAAGAGCCGAGATTGACCGCACGATCGAGACCTACCGTTTTGCCGCCGAAGAAGCGAAGAGGCTTACTGGTGAGACAATCCCGATGGATGCAGCCAAAGGCGGCGAGGGCCGGATCGGTTATACCATGCGTCAGCCGCTCGGAGTCATCGGTGCAATTACACCTTTTAATTTTCCCATGAACCTGGTAGCACACAAGGTTGGACCCGCACTGGCTGCCGGGAATACGATTGTACTGAAGCCTGCAGAGCAGACACCGCTGTCTGCATACTATATTGCCAGCCTGCTTCAAGAGGCCGGGCTGCCGGATGGAGCCCTGAATGTGGTGAGCGGTGATGGCAAAACCATTGGTGATGTGCTCGTTGAACATCCCGATGTGGCATATATCACGTTTACTGGCAGCCCCGCAGTAGGTAAAAGTATTCGCGGCAAGGCAGGACTCAAGCGTGTAACGCTGGAGCTGGGCTCCAATGCGGCGGTTATTATCGACAAGGATGCTGATTTGCACAAGGTGATCCCGCGTTGTGTGACAGGGGCTTTTACGTATCAAGGTCAAGTATGCATATCGCTGCAGCGTATTTACGTGCATCAGGATATTATCGAGCCATTCATAGAGCGTTTTGCCGAAGCAGCCAAACAGGTGGTTATAGGTGATCCGCTGCATGAGGATACCGCTGTCTCTGCTCTCATTACGTCCAAGGATGTGCGGCGTACACTGGAGTGGATCGAAGAAGCGAAGCAGGCAGGTGCAGTGCTTGCGGCAGGCGGTGAAGCTCAAGGAGGCATTTTGCATCCAACCGTGCTGGTGAACGTCCCGCGTGATGCCAAGGTATCCTGTCAGGAGGTTTTTGCGCCGATTGTGATCATCAATCCGATCGCTTCGGTGGACGAGGGCATCCAGCATGTCAATGACTCCATGTACGGGCTTCAGGCAGGCTTGTTCACCAATGACATTCAAACGGCGCTTCGAGCCGTAGATGAGATTGAAGCTGGCGGTGTCATGATTAATGATATTCCCACATTCCGTGTGGATCATATGCCTTATGGCGGGGTAAAGCAAAGCGGCATCGGGCGTGAAGGTGTGAAGTATGCAGCGGAAGAGATGACCGAGCTGAAGTTTGTCATGTTTAATAGAAATTAAGCGTTTTTTCGCTGGAAGATAACCTTTAACTGCAATAGTAACGTAATCCTGCATCTGTCTTATGGGTGCAGGATTTTTTGGCATCGATCCAGATTCCATGATCCTGGAATGAGATAACGGAAAGAGAAAGGATTACAAAGCTGGTCTGTAAAAATACATCATATTGTTCAGTGACTGCGGGTTCACATCGATGGAGAAGGGTATTAATTAGGTAACATCTGCTGCAAGCATTTGTTCTAGCCCGTGAATCTTCATCGATTCAGATACTCACAAGCTTGACCTTGAGGAGTCCGTTCTTTAGGTGAGGATCAAGGACAAATACAAATTTCAGATTCCAGTATGCGTTCAAGCTGAACGAAGTTTTAGATTAAAATGAGGATCTGTAGATATTAGATACAAAATACAAAATGAGCTTTATAGATATTAGATGTGAAATGAGAATTTTACAGATAACGGATGTACAATGTGTTCATTTAATCTTATCAGGTTGATGCAATAGAAGAAGGTGGCAGAGGAGCATATGGAGCACACATTAGAAGTAGGAGGTGATATTATGGCGTATTCGATGACCGATGTATCCGGCATGTCCGGTGTGAGCTTGAACGAGTTAAGTCACTATGCGGAGCTGGGGCTTCTGACCCCTGCTTTTCGCGGACTGGATGAGGATATGTATTATGAAAAAAGGGAGCTGCTGAAGCTTCAGCAAATTATGTTCTGCAAGGAAGCAGGGGTGCCGGAGAAAGAGATGGGCCCTATGCTCAAAGAGGACTCTCTCGAGATCGTGCGTGTAATGCAGCAGCATCGCATGCAGCTGCTGGAGGAGGCTCTGCGCCTGCACGGCCTGATTCAGACGCTGGACAAAACGGTCTCGTATCTGCAAGGAGAGCGGGAGATCGAAGCGCACGAGCTGTATAATGGCTTCGTACAACACACAAGTTATCCTTTGCTGCCCGAGGCTGGCGAGACGGAGCACTCTCTTGAAGCGGTGCCGACAAATGATCATCCTACTGAGGGGATGGAGCTGAAATCCAAAGAGGATTTCCTGAACTCCCAAGCCCAGATCGATCAGATCCATCTCGATCTGAAGCAGGCTATGGAGCTTGATCTCGCTCCCGGCAGCCCTGAGGTGCAGCAGATTATTGGGAGACATCTCGAATGGATTAAAGGATATTACACCCCTACACCTGAGATTTATAGGGATCTGGCTGATCTGTACGTGGAGCATCATGATTTCCGAAGCATGTATGATGGTTATCATCCCAGACTGGCTGAGTATCTGCGAGAGGGAATGATTATTAAAGCGGCACATGATCTCTTCTAGGTGCATAAATTAAGATGGGCGGGCAAGAACATCGGTATGAACATAGCAACAAAAAGCGCAGACCTGTTAAAGAGGCTGCGCTTTTTGCTTATTACATATAAAGATCACCACGTTGTGGTGAGCGGACGCGAGCACGAGTCCTTCATTTGGAATACATCATAATGGACGATCGATGAATCGGACGGTTTACAGCTGCTCTACGAGCAGGCTGACCGCTTTTTCCAGGAAGACGCGGTCTTCATCGTCAAACCGGCTTTTGATAGGGCTGTCGATATCAAGCACCCCGTATAATTGCCCGTCTTTGATTATCGGAACAACGATCTCACTATTGGATGCAGCATCACAAGCAATATGGCCTGGAAAAGCATGCACATCATCCACAACAACTGTACGTCTCTCCGCAGCAGATGTGCCGCATACTCCGCGTCCAAGCGGAATACGGATGCAGGCAGGCAATCCCTGGAACGGTCCGAGGACCAGTTCTTTTCCATCATAGAGATAGAATCCGACCCAGTTGGTGTCGGCTAGAAATACATTGAGCAGCGCAGCAGCGTTAGCCAGATTGGCAATCGCACTAGGTTCATCGCGGATCAGAGCACTTAACTGTCCCAGGACGGCGGTGTGCTGCTCGCTTCGTGTTCCTTCATAGGAAACAGCTTGAAACATGGTGAATCACCCTCCCGAGCAAAAATGGTACTTATTTTCAAGATAGTGCAGTGGATGCGGTTAGTCAAGCGGAATGATTTTGGAAAGAGATGACAGGAGGAGACAGCATCCGATATATACTCCTGTTTCTCACCTTCTTCCGCGGGGTAATTACTTAGCAACCAAGAAGGGCTACAACCCGGGAAGGAGCTTAGCTTATGCATGCAGAAGTACAGAACCTGTTTGTACGAATTCATCTTCTATATTTGGCCCAACGTGAGGATTTAACTGTAAGCGATGCGCTACCCATGCTAGAAGAACGAGGGTATCGCGTTGGTGAGCGTGAGATCAAGCAGGAGCTTGAACATCTGACACAGGAGAATTTCCTGACTGCCCACGGAGATCAGTGGAGCCTGACCGGGACAGGCATCGAGGAGTATAAAGAAATCCTTGCTGTGCTTGGACGAGTTAGCGAGGAACTGCTTGTGGACAGCAAAAAGGCCTCTCCAGCGTAATGCCTCACCAAATTAACGTACATCAAAACCGGGAGCCGAGGCGCCCGGTTTTTTGATATGATTGGATATGGCGACATATGTAAGAGTGAACAGTTGCCAATTGGTGCAGGTTATGGTTAGATGGCTAATGAATCTTATGGTCTGCAAGAGAAGGATCGGATCGGAGTGTCAGGTAATGTATAGATGTAAAGGAAGAATTCCCGAGCTTGAGACAGCACGGCTGCGTTTGCGCAAAATGCGCCGCAGAGATGCAGCCCAGATGTTCGTGCACTGGTCTGACCGGGAAGTAACGCGGTATATGAATCTCGCGCCAATGATCGGCACAAGCGAGGCTGCTGATATGATTGCCCTGCTCAACCATATGGCAGGGGAAGAAGATGCCCTGCGTTGGGGCATCGAGCTGAAGGATACGGGCAAACTGATTGGAAGCTGCGGGTTCAATACATGGCAGCTGGAGGGGGCATTCCGTGGTGAGATCGGATATGAGCTGGGACGCGATTACTGGCGGTATGGCTATATGTCGGAGGCGTTCACGGTGCTGCTGCCCTTCGGTTATGAGACGATGGGGCTGAACCGGATCGAAGCTCTCGTGGACCCGCGCAATGCAGCTTCAGGTTCGTTCCTGACAAGTCAGGGTTTCACCCGCGAGGGCTTGCTGCGACAGGTGCAGCATACGTCTACAGGATACAAGGACATGGTGATGTACTCCCTGTTATATGATGAGTTTCTTCGTAATAAAAAAAGGTAGTAAGTGATATATAATTTATTTTGAGATTACACAGTAACGAAGAAACAGAACAAAGCTGGAGAAGTGGAACGTTCACCTAAAAGCTTTCGGCACGAAAGCTACATCGGAAGCATAGGATTACGACCGGATTTCCCCTTATAATAACAATTCTAAAAATCAGGGGGGAACAACGATCGAAAGCTTGTTCTGGCTCGTAGTGGGCATGTAGATAATATTCTTCCTAATTATTAAACAGATTAAAGAGAGAAGGGTTTGAGTGAATACATCAGGAGGCTTGAAGCGCAGTTTTATTTTGGCTGGTTTGCTGCTGGCAACGTTTCTATCCGCCATTGAAGGTACGGTTATCGGTCCAGCTGGTCCAACCATTGTAAGTGAGCTGGGGAGTGTGCAGCTGCTGAGCTGGATTTTTACCGCGTATCTGCTCACGATGGCGGTCAGCACGCCGATTTTTGGCAAGATCAGTGACCTGTATGGACGTAAACCGGTTTTCCTCATCGGTTGTGCCTTGTTTTTGCTGGGCTCACTCCTGTGCTGTCTGGCACAGAATATGGAGCAATTGATCATCTATCGTGCCATTCAGGGCATTGGTGCGGGAGCGGTAGTGCCGGTGACATTTACGATTATCGGAGATATTTATCGCATTGAGGAACGGGGCAAAATCCAGGGCTGGATCAGCTCGGTCTGGGGCATTTCGTCTCTCGTTGGTCCGCTGCTTGGGGGTTATTTTGTGGACAACCTCGGCTGGCAGTGGATTTTCGGATTTAACGTACCCTTTGGCTTGCTTGCCATGTGGTTTGTATTCCGTTATTTGAAGGAGGACATCTCACCGCGCACCGCTAAAATCGATTATATCGGGGCGCTGACATTTACTGTGGGCATCACCGCACTGCTTTTTGTTTTGTCGGCGGGCGGGCAGTATTATGCCTGGAATTCTCCGTTAATTGTAGGACTTAGCGTCGTTGCTGTCTTGTTTATGATCCTGTTTTTTATTGTGGAAAAAAGAGCCCAGGCCCCGATGGTTCCTCTCCATCTGTTCCGCATTCGGGACATCCGGGTAGCGAATATCGCCGGCCTGCTGACCAGCACATTGATGATCGGCTTGACCAGTTATCTGCCGCTGTGGGTGCAAGGGGTTCGGGGAGGCAATGCAACCGAATCCGGGCTGCTGCTCGCGCCGATGTCGGTCGGCTGGCTGATCGGCAGCGTGCTGGCGGGACGACTGCTGCTCAAAATCGGATCTCGCCTGACCTCGTTAATCGGGCTTACCGGCATTGCTGTCGGTTCAGGTGGTCTGTTCCTGGTGGGCGGAACTTCTCCGCAGGCGGTGCTGTTTATTCTGACCTTTATTTACGGTCTCGGCTTCGGCTTTGCCTTCACAATCTTCACGATTATTGCTCAATCTTCCGTTGGTTACAAAGAGCGCGGCTCCTCCACGGCACTGCATACGTTCATGCGTACGCTTGGACAGACCATCGGAGCGGCGGCATTTGGAACGTGGCTTAATTTTCGCATCTCGACACTGTCGAGTGAACAAAATCTGGCGGCAGCAGGCATCTCGGAGCGGGACCTGAACGACCTGCTTGCGCCGCATACGGATGCGGTGTTATCGGACGAGAAGTGGACGCTGCTGCGCAGTGTGCTGGAGGGCAGCCTGCACTCCTTGTTTGTCATTATGTTTATCATTGCAATCGTGTCGTGGCTCACTACAATGGCCTTACGCAAGCGGCTAATCGTTCCCGAGGATGCCGATGCACCGCTACAGGTGGAAGCGGCACGGAAGTAGCGTACAGGCAGTAAAGGAAGAAATGTAAAAAGCAGCTGAAGCTCAGCTGCTTTTTTTAATGCCAAAGGTCTGTTATGATGAACTGGAAAAAGGAGGATGAACTGACTTGAGCAAACCACTGATGATTGCCCTGCGGCCTGTATCCTATCCTGTTCGAATTATGGCGGCCATTCTGGCCTGTGTTTCGTTGTCCATAATCACGTCTTTCATGGAGTATGTACCTGTTGCCGAGCGGTTGGAGAATACATACTATTATCCGTTATGGTATTCCGTAGTCATTATCATGCTGATCCATCTCGCAATTGCAGCTTTACTCATTATTCCGCTTTCATTTCTGACGGATGCCGTATCAGTGTCTATAGCGCAAAGGTTCAATGGAACTGCACTAAAGCTTGTGTCTGTAGCGGCTGGTTATGTCCTGCTGGCGGGGGCAAGCGGTATGTTTTTCTCTGTGTTTATGTATAGAGGAGATGTGTCCCTGTATGCAGGTGCAATTCGCCAGATGGTTATGATTACTCTTATGTTTGCAGGCTGGAAAATTGTTCTTGGAGCAGGTTTTCGGTGGCTGCGGAACAGAAGGCGTGCGTTGGTATAAATCCAGATATAACAAACAGGATAGAAGGCTCGTTTTGCTATGGTTGAAGAAATGTGGTGTGAAAAAAAGAACATGAAAAAACCGGATTAGCCCTGGTCAGGGTTAATCCGGTTTTTTGATGCATTCATGCAAGACATGAATGAGTCATACTGCTGATGCTGAGTATGCTTCATATGGCTGACCGCCTTTGTCATGAAGCAGGGCAACGCATGCAGCTTGAGCTGCACTAGATGCAAAGAAGCTACGCCATATATGCTGCTCTCAGCTGTTCGCTGACAAGCTGTCTGCACCATGGGCCAGTCTGCCCAGCAGATCGGACAGCAGCTCCTTATCCTCTTCACTCAGACCGCTAACAGCGCGATCAATCTTGGTTGCATAGCCTGGATAGATTTCATCCATCGTGCGTTGACCTTCCTCGGTCAGCTCGACAAAAATGATGCGTCTGTCCTGTGGACAATGCTTGCGACGAAGCAGCCCCTTTTGCTCCAGCTTGTCAATGACATAGGTGACGTTTCCGCTCTGCAGCAGCAGCTGGGCACCCACCTGCTGAATCGGCTGTGCTCCTTTCATATATAACACTTCGAGCACTCCATACGCAGTCGGATTAAAACCATGAATTTTACTTCCAGATACAGCGTGTTCATTCACACTTTTGAATGTTTGGGCCAAGGTGCGGTACAGATGAAGTGAACGCTCGGTCCCGATTTCTTGTAATTCCAGCATGCTGATCCCGCCTTTCAGTGTATTTATATAAGTTGATGTGATGGAAAAGGTTCTCTTGCATCGTTCCTGTATAAGATCAGATCAACTTATATGAGTTGGATCGTATCGTTTGACGATGCAGGACACCGTCTTGAATCTATTGTAGACCTCTGTTTCAGTGAAAAACATGCGATATGTCACAAGATTTGCATTTTTAGCATTTAAAATTTGATCATTCATGAAGATTTACCTGGGATTTGGCCATATTTAAACATTTGATTAGAGATGAAGCGCGGGAAGGAAAAATCATCCTGCGGGTTCCCCATAATCTCCGTCCCGGGCATGAGGTTCTGCAAGCAAATCTTTTATACAATCATTATCATAATAAACATTCGGGGTTGATGGAGGAGAAGAGAGATGGGCAGCAAATACGCAATTGATGTACAGGGTTCACTGAAACAAAACCGTCCATTCGTGACACTGATGGTTTCACAGGCGATATCCAATCTGGGAGATTGGCTGCATCTGCTGGCGATTTTTACACTGGTTGGTTTGCGCTGGAATGCTACGCCGTGGGAGATTACGTTTGTGACGTTATCCGCCGCACTGCCGATTCTGCTCACAGGTCCTTTTGCTGGTGCGCTGGCGGATCGTTTGAATCGAAAATGGCTGATGATTACCGCCGATGGGGCGCGGATTGTCATTGTGGGTGCGTTAATTTTTGCCGATCAGATCTGGCATGTCTATGTACTGCTTGTTCTGAAATCACTGTTCGATGTGGTGTTCTCCCCGGCGAAGAACGGCAAGCTGAAGGAGCTTGTGCCGCATCACCAGCTTGCTCAGGCCGTGTCCATCAGCTCTGTGATCGAACAGATGTCCAAAATTATCGGCCCGGCTCTGGGCGGCCTGCTTGTCGCAGCATTTGGTGTTGCCTGGTGTTTTGTGCTGGATGCCTCGTCTTTTCTGATCTCAGGCATCATTTTATTATGGATTCCCGGGTATCGGGTGATCCAACAGGCGAATTCCGACGTAACCGGAGCAGAGGAACAGACAGCATCATCTTCTCAAAGTAAATCATCTTTCTGGAAAGAAACGCTGGAAGGCATCCGTATGCTCGCTTCTCTTCCTCATATCGGAACGTCACTTCTTTTGCTGGCAGCGGCGATTCTGTTTCTGCAATTTGCTGATTCACAAACTGTGGTGCTATTCAGGCAGCTTCCGGGTATTTCGGGTGATCTGCTCGGCTGGTGTGTTGCAGCAAGCGGTGTCGGAACATTACTCGCTGCGATGAGTGTGAGAAAGTGGAAGACTGCAGGCCACGGTTTGAAAATGGGGCTGGGCACGGCCGTTACAGGTCTGGTCATCGGTACGGCTGGTGTGGTCGTTAGCGTATGGCCTTCGGCTGGACTGGGTGCACACCTGCTTCTTATCTCATTATTTGCTCTGGCAGGTGTCGGAATCGGGTTTGCTATAGTACCTTTTCAGATTTTATTGCAGGAACAAACTCCGGAGCCAATGACGGGCAGGGTGTTTGGAACCGTGGGCAGCGTGATGACAACAAGCAATATTTTTGGCCCTGTGGTCGGTGGATTGCTGGTCACTTCCTTCGGAGTTATTCCGGCGTTTGTAAGCTCGGGTATTCTGCTAACGCTGCTGGGGGTTTTATATTTGTTCAAGCCTAAAGGCAAGAAGATGCCCGTGGAGGAAAGTGTTGCGTCAAAAACTGCTGTATCTGGAGAGCTGTCCTAAGGTTTATTCTAACCAGTGAAGAATTCATGGCAGAAATCCCTGTAACCTAATTAATTTTTATGGGGAAAATCGCATGCCTTTGTTCTACCAAGGCGAGACGCGGAAGGTGAGAGTGCGACCTCCACAATGGTGGAGAGCAATCGTTAATATAGTTTTTACCGTATCAAAAAGAGGCAGGGGCTGCGGAACCCTGCTTCTTTAATTTCGAAGGAAGTGGATGGGCCAATTTTTGCTCAAATTGATCAAACACGATAAGCAAAACTCCTTTACAATAACAATAGATCACCAATGTAAACTTGATTGGACAGGAGTGTGGGGATATGACTGCATTTGATGATAGAGAAGAACAAGCTTTAGCTGATCCTATTCTGAACGTACATATTCGCGAAGCGGGTTACGCACCGGGGCAGTCTGCGATCCGCAACATTCGGATGCAAGTTGCACCGGGAGAACTGGTAGGCATTATCGGACCTAACGGTGCCGGGAAAAGCACAACCATCAAAACACTGCTCGGTCTGCTGGAGCATGCCGATTACGATGTAAATATTGCCGGGGAAGGGCGGTACGCCTATATTCCCGAACAGCCTGTTTTTTACGAATATATGACGTTGTGGGAACATCTTGATCTGGCAGCTGCTGCTTATGAAATCGAAGAAGAGATATTTACGGCGAGAGCAGAGGAACTGCTGCTTCGATTTGGCATGCACCATGTGCGGAATGATCTTCCTGCCAGTTTTTCCAAAGGGATGCGCCAAAAAATGATGCTGATGATCGGTTTCCTATCCTCGCCGGATATCTATATTGTGGACGAGCCGTTTATCGGGTTGGACCCGCGGGCAACGAAAGACTTTCTGAAACTGCTGGATGATGAACGACGTCGCGGGGCAGGGGTGTTAATGTCAACACATGTGCTGGATACAGCTGAACGTATCTGTGACCGCTTTATTCTGATTGCTTCAGGCCGATCGGCTGCGGAAGGAACATTGGATGAGATTCGTGCTGCTGCGGGCATGCCGGATGCATCGTTATTTGACTGTTTTGATATGCTGACATCGGAATGATGGGGAGGGACACGGCTATGGAACATAAACGTTATACACCCCACCTATTATACCAGAGAAGACGTAGGGAGCACCTGCGGGAACAGTGGCGCAATTTCAAGCTTGTGGTGGATTGGACAGTATGGCTGTATCTGCTTATTCCGGGACTGCTCTATTTTGTTGGCTGGTATACCAGTCTCTGGACCAAGCCTATGCCAGCATGGACCACTGGATTGTCGTTGCCTTTCCTTACGGGCATCATTGAATTGGTGATTCTGACGGGTGGTGTTCTGCTTTTTGTGGAGGAAGCCGATGTGCTGTTTCTGAAGTCGAGACGATTCTGGATGCGAACATTAATGAAGTGGGGCCTTCTACGGGTGCTATGGTTACAACTGGGAAAAATGATGCTTATCACTGCACTTGTCGCACCACTGTTTGTTCGTGTGTATGAGATGTCTGTGTATCAGATTGTGTTAACAAGTATCTGGCTGGGAATCACAGCATCGTTTCAGGTTATAGCTATACATACGATTAAAGTTCGATATATTGGCTGGCGCCGCTGGCTCCTGATGGGCTTGCTTGTTATTTCCATGGGATGGATGATAATTCGCACATCAACGTGGATGCTTGGGGAGACGTGGAAAATCGGTCTGAGTATAGCGGTCGTTTCGCTGCTATTCATAACTCTTATGCAACTGCGATTGTTTATGAAGGGCACTTTTGAAGGAGATGTGCGAGAGGATCTGCGAACCAGAATAAGGCTGACTGCACTTATGTTGAGTCAGGCCGTGAGCAAACCCAAGGCTCAGAAAACTCGCACGATTGTTTTTCGTAAATCTCGTCCGTTATTGCGTAAACGCTCCATACTGAACCGGACGGCGGAGATTGGATTCAAAGCATTTTTCCGCAATTCCGCTACGCTGAAACTGTATTTGCAGTTGGGTGGCCTATCGTTAGCAGCGGTTGCTCTGCCACCATTTCCAGTGAATGTGATCGTATGTGGACTATTGGTCATTATGCTTACTCTGATGCTGTATCGTTCCTGGGATGAGCTGGCGACCTCGGATTATGTGGAACTTCTGCTCAATTATGATTCGGATGGGCTGCATGGGGCAGGTTTAATTATGGTTCGAATGTTATTGTTTCCACTCGTGACGTTGATGGGTTATGCCATGGGCTTGACTTGGCTCGGCTGGCTTGCCGGTTTTCTGACAGCAGTGTGTACATTAGCGTTTGCTTATGTAGTCGTGTCTGTCACAGGCTGGATCAGACAGACTCGTGCATGATTATACAGAGCTAATAATATAGCAGAACCAAAGCATTCCTTTATCGATAGTGGTTGAAAGGAATTCAATGACTGAAGCATATCACGCCGCTTTACTGCCCATGCTATAGAAGACCAGCCCTGTGAATCCAATATAACTTATAAAATCTGAATCCTGTGAAGTATTGACGAATGGATGAAGCATTATTGAATGGATGAATGATCGCATGGGTATCGGATGAAAGGGCGAGACGAGAATTCTATAGTCAGGAGGAGTTGCGTGTGATGGATAACAGTGAGCTTCAAGTGCATTTTTCCGATCCTTCAGAACTGCTTGCGGCAAAAGCAACCTTGGAGGAGTTAGGTTATAAACCGTATCAGTCTGCACCACTTGAATTATACATCCCGACAGATCGTCAGGACCCGCAATCTGCGGTTGAGATTGTTCAGTCGCATGGAGGGAGTGCAGTTTTTGCTTCTTCAGCAGAGGAAATGGACCTGTTTCAAAATGTATCCATTCCCGCTCATCTGGTGAACGAGGACTGGAACGAGCAGTATGCACGCGGTGGAAGCCAGACGTTGAACAGCACCCAAAGTACAAGTTCAAGCGAACACAACCATAGCGACGACCCGGCTTATGACGATGCTGCGGATGGGTTTTCGGGCAGTGTCAAGGCTTGATATTAATTAAACATGCACAAAACATAACTGAAGCAGAGAGCTGCGTAAAATGCTTGCGGCAAAGTAACAACGACACTGAGATGGAATATAAGATGACTGTAACAAAGAATAGAGGCACCTCGTCAACGATTATGAAAATAATTGATGGGGTGCCTTTTTTATTTTAGCGTGCCCAGCTAAGCACGCATCTTCTAGCCGGTGAAAGTCCGGTCGCAGGAGGGGCCAAGCCCCTGCGTAGCTAGGATACTTGCGTATGGCGAAATC
>NZ_BMFU01000027.1:7500-8955 GCF_014639235.1 Paenibacillus silvae
TAACAACGCTCCATGAACTGGAACTTGGTTTCCTTTGCAGGTTACCGCGGGAAGGTGCCTAGGCCACAGGCCAGAGCAGCCCTCCCGCAGAAGGCTTCCAGGTGGAGCAGGCCCTGTACGTCCTTGCCCACACCTGTAAGAGGGAGCCGGAGGCAGGGACGACCGAGCAGTCTTACCGCTCGCTCTTTCCCATTGCTCTCCGCCGCTCCTTCTTGTATACCCTCCGACCTCGAGTCTGGGGACGGTGCGGCCCGACGGTCTGAGCCGCGACTTTTCAACTCCCGCGAAATTCCCCAGTATGGGAAATTTTAAAAATCGACTCACGGCCACCCAGCCACCCAACTGGGTCGCACCTTCTCAGGAATCTCGCTCCAAGTTCACAAAGACCACGCCTTCCTCGTCAAGTTGGTTGCGCCTTCCTTGCCTACCCGGTCATTCCTGCCTACCCTGCACTCGGTAGGTACTACCCGCCTACTACTTTTTTCTTTTCAACTTTGATCTTACCTTTCTCATACAGGCCCGTCGTACCTACCCTGTAGTTCTTACCTACCCTACACTTAATAAGCGCTACCTACTCGCAATTTTCCTTTTCAAAACTTCGGCTTCCAAAGGTCGATTGCGCCTTCCTTACCTACCCGGTCGTTCTTGCCTACCCTGCACTCGGTAAGTACCACCCTTCACTGCCTTTCCCTCTTCCACCTTTTCAACCTCGGCCGCGCCTTTCTTATATAAAGCAGACGTGCCTACCCTACAGCGTCCACTCAAACTACGTTTCCACTAAGTAAAAAGCTAACTACTTTTTATCTTCCCTAATATAATTTACAACATCTTATAACTATACCAAAAGTATTCATATTACTCTTATCTTTTTCTTTTTACATTTACCAATTCAACCTTCTTTATTAATATACTAACCTCAACATATCCTCCCTACCCATACAACCAAAGCCACCTAACACCCTACCTACTCTACTAACTGTTTATACCCCCTAAATTCTACTACCCTTCTTCTTCTACTACTTTCAAAATTTCTTTTTTTTTTTTCTTTTTTTCTTCTTTTTCTTCTTTCCTACTATCAATTATTTACCTGCCCTTCCCTAACAATTCATTCAAGACCGTATAGGTTCTAGTTGATCGACTTAGTCGCCTCCGAATACCTTCTTCTTCCTATATTTATAAAAAAAACCTCTACCCTTGTTATAATCCGGCTCCTACTACTCTAAAAGTGTTTATTTACTTTATAAACGCCCTTACCTAATAAAGATTTGGAGGTAGAACAAGAGGACGAAAAGAAGAATAAAAAGAAAAAGAAAGGAAGAAGCTTACTAAGGGGGCAAGACATTACAAAAGTAAAAAGGTAGAAGGAAAGTAAGAAAAATATATATAAAAAAAAAAAAAAAAAAAAAAAAAAAAAAAAAAAAAAAAAAAAAAAAAAAAAAAAAAAAAAAAAAAAAA
>NZ_BMFU01000028.1 GCF_014639235.1 Paenibacillus silvae
CACAGCATTTTAAAGAAGGAACTCATTTACTGTAACCCTCGGTTTAAGACGCCGGAAGAGGCATATACTGCCATTTACCAGTACATTGAGTTTTATTACAACCGTAAGCGAATGCACGGGGCGCTAGATTATCTTTCTCCTGCTCGTTTTGCAATGAAATTTACGGACAAATCCGCAGCGTAGTGTCTACTTTCTTGACATAGGTCCAAATAGATAACAAGACTTGATTGTTTTGACGCTGATATCAGATGCAGGGGTTAGTTACATATCGCTAACGATCTCCAGAGACGCTATTGGCATCAATTTAAGCATGATGAAAATCTAACGATTCCTGGTGATGCTATTTCGTGAGAAATACAGCATTTTGCACGTTTTCGTTGTTTTTTCCTGAAATAAGATCACTGGGAATCGTTAAAATCTAAAAGGGGTATTTTTCGGCTATATAAGGCTTGTGGGGATCGTTAGAATCTGGAGATAGGTTGAGAAGGGCGGTCTACTGGATTAAGCGCCGCCGGGAAGTAGTATGTTCCTTGAGTGTTTGATCTGTAAAATAAAACTAGACCCGGAGTTCACACGTACTGTGTGATTTCCAGGTCCAGTTTTTTTTAGTTGAGCATTACAACGTAACTGTGTGCTCTGTCATGCTCAGCTCTTTATAGTTATTTTGCCGAATCTGTAGAACCAGATGTACCTGTAGTACCCGTTGTTTCTGTTGTACCTGTGGATGTACCGGTTTGTGAACGACTCCGTCCACCGCCGAATCCGCCTTGCCCACCGCCTCCGAAGCCACCCATGCCGGAGCGGGCTGTTGTTACGCCTGATTCATTCACCCAGGTTACGTTACTTGTAGACTGGAAGGCAACGAACTGAGTACCGCCGCTATACGTACCGCCAGTGTATAGTCCATCTGTTGCCGTACCTGTTGATGTTCCGCCAGTATAGATAACGTAAGATCCATCTGCTTTCAGGTCTGGCGAGCTAACCACTACGCTTTGATAATCTTTGGCTGGTGCAAACGTCAGAATGTTATTTCCGTTGCTGTCCTGAACATGAACCAGCGTTCCTGCTTTTTGTGTTTCAGGGAAGGTCATGACAAGTGCATTTTGAGTTGAAGCATCCGAAGTGCCTTGCGCCATACCCGAGCTTCCTGCTGCCACCAGAACTCCGCCACTGATCACAAATGTTCCATCATAATCCAGTGGACCGTTGCCGTCATTCGTTGGGCCATTCACAATAACCGTTCCGCCTGTCATCGTAATTGAACCATTCGCATCCAGACCGTCACCACCAGCATTCACGGTGAGGGAGCCGCCGTTGATGTGAAGCTCGTTGTTGCCAGATGATTCACCAGGCATTCCCCCTGGACCGCGGCTTTGCTGATTAGCATCCGTAGCTTGAGCAGTCGTGCCGGTTGTCGAAGTGGCCGCTGTTGCTCCCGTGGTTGCTTTGTTTGTATCTGTAGCAGAAGTGCTGTCGCTTGCGGCTTTATCCGTTGTGCCAGCTGCTTGGTCACTCGTTGTTGTCATGTCGCCAGCGGCATTTACACCGTCATCTGAAGCCGTTACATCAACATCTCCGTCGTTCAAGGTGATGATAGAACCTTCAAGTCCTTCATAACTTTTAGTGATTTTGATCGTTCCACCGTTAATTGTCAGTGCCTGATCGGCATGCATGCCGTCATCTCCGGATTGAATGGTGAAGGTTCCGTCATTCACAGTAACATTGCTGTTGCTGTGCAGGGAATCATCCATGGAATCAATCGTGTATGTTCCACCATTCACGGTGAGGTCTGTACCTGCTTTAAGTGCTTTAGCACTTGTGGATTCTTCCTCTGTTGTGGTCGCAGCGTTGTCTGCATCAGCATTGGAATCGGCTCCTGCTGCAGCTTTGTTTCCAGCATTCGTTGTCGTGTTTGTGCCCGTCTGTGTGCCTGTGTTCGAACTGCTGCTATTAGGCATCGCTGGCATATCGGCAGGTGGTTCGCCATCCGGTGGTGTGCCCATATCAGTTGGAGGTGTACCGCCATTCATCGAACCTCCACCGCCAAATCTGCCACCAAACCCGCCGCCGGGGCCTTCTTCGACCTTAGCTGGTGCATTCGCGCTGCCGCCAGCCGTCACGATATTATACGTACCGCCGTCCGTTACAAGTACAGTTTCCGCTTGAATGCCGTCGCTTCCGCTCTCAATGTTGAAGGTTCCGTCTGCAATGGCGACAAACCCTTTGGTTGTATCCGTATCATTGGTCGATTTAATGCCGTCACCTTCAGCTTTGATCGTAATCGTGCCAGCCTGAATCGCAACCATGTCTTTTCCTTTAATACCATCGTCAGCTGCTTTGACGTCGATTGAACCGCTGATGATTTTGAGATCATCCTTGCTTGTAATGCCTTCATTATAGTTGCCTGTGACGGTCAACTGACCGGCACCATTAAACGTAAGGTCAGCTTTGCTGAAGATGGCCGCATCCGGCTCATCGGTGCTGCTATCTGCGTATACGTAGGTTTTGCCGTCGGAAACTGCGTTTTTGCTTCCTTTTTCAAGCGTGATCACTGCTTTGCCGGCCTTTTGAACGTAGATGCCTGCACTGTCATTATCATGGATCGTTGCGCCGTTTAACACGAGATGAACTACGCCTTTATCAGCGACATTAACTACGATCTGACCATCTGTCAGCTCACCGCTGAGCACATATGTGCCTGCTTCCGAGATGGTAACGGAGCCATTAGCGGCCTTCGCGCCGGAACCTGTTACGGTTGCTGTAGTTCCATTCAGTTTGATCATGGTGGAATCTGCTTCAGTCCAGCTTACATTGGTGTCATCCGCATCCAGAGAGACCAGGTCGGCATATTTCACGGATGTTGATTCGCTAACCGATACCGTTTTGGTTGTGCCTATTGTAGAGACGGCTGCATTGGCTGTACTGCTTGTCGTTGCCGGAGCACTGCATGCTGCGAGCAGACTGGTAATCATGGCAATAGACCAAAGTTTGCTGCCTGTCAGTATACTTTTACTCTTCTGAGAATTTTTCTTCATCATATAAATCGTTCCTCTCTTAAATCATAATGGGTACAATTGAACAAAAGCTTAATATTCTGTCGTTGGGCTCATCGTTAACGAGATATCCAGGTTGCCATTCCGTGTACGGATGGCGTCAAGAAATTGCTTCTGATTCACGCTCTCGTGAATGGTGACACTATATACGAGTTCGTACAGACTGCCGAGCTCGGTGGTTCTGATTTTTTTCAGATCAAATGGGACGTTGAATGTATGGAATACTTCGTTCAGAGCTTCTTCGTAGCTCAGATTTTCAGGAATCGTCACTTTCAATGTCTTCTGTAGACTCTTCTTGCCGCCAAAGTTAAACCGGCTTAATACAAACATCAGTACACACAGGATGACGGTAAACAGAACAGCGTAACCAAAGGCGCCTACACCGCAGGCCAGACCGGATGCCATGGTGAACAGAACGTAAGCAATATCTTTCGGATCACCGGGTGCACTGCGGAAACGGATAATGGAGAATGCTCCCGCCAAGCTGAACGCCCGGGCGATGTTGCTGCCGATAAGCAGAATGATGATGGCAACAATGACGGGTAACACAACCATCGTTAAGGTGAAGCTTTGCGAATAGGTGGCTTGATTGGTTTTCATGTAGGTGAGACTGATGATAAGTCCAAGAATAATGGCAAGTCCGATGGTAATTACAGAACTGCCGAAACTTAATGTTGTATCGTCTAGGGCGGAACTGAATAATGAATCAAGCATATAGAACACGCTCTCTTTCTCTAATTGATTTTTCTTGTAATGCAGCCGCAGTAGGATCAGCAGGGTTGAAATCGGTTCCTGGCACCAGTGGGCGCTCGGTCTGATAGTTCAAGTTGGTCGTTCTCACCAGATGTCTGAACTCGTTGCCGTATTTGGAGAAGCCTGTGCGGTACAGCCCATGTTTACAGAGCAGCTGTGATAACCAGAACGGGACTGTTTTCTCCGCCTTGACTTCCATAAGCCAGCGACCATCCTTCACTAACGGCTCGCCGTAATCTCCTTGTTCCAGCTTCAGATCATATCTGCGGCTGCGGATGTTGGTATCAAAGGTAATGCGGAGATCCCGGCTGTTCTTGTCGAACAACGCTTTGCGTTCATAGGCCAGATACACCTTGGGTTCCAGATCATACAGACGAAGGAAGTATGTAATCTCTTCAACGACCTGTTTATTCATGTAATCCGCAAGGTCCGGTGCCTGTCCTGAACGAACAAATTCATAGGCTTCGTCCAGCTTCAACGCTGTTCTGCGTTTATTAACGAGACCAAATACTTTCTTTTTAATCTCCAGATATACTTTGGCATTTTGCTCAGGTACGCCGTAGGCCCTTAATCTTAGCTTCTCTTTGTATTTCGGTTTGGAGAGGCTGGCCCGAATCAGTGAATCCTGCGGTGTGTCGAAGTACAGGTTGCTGATGGAGTAGTACTCATGCTTTTTGTTGTACGCGTCCAGTTCCATATATTCGAGCAGGTCATTATAAAAGTATGCATATTGCTCATCCGTCAGCAGGTACTTGCTCTCATATCGGTTGAATACTTCAATCGCCATAATGATTCATTCCTTTCAGGTGTGAATTTGTATGTTTTGGTTCATCGTGTAGTGCTTTCATGTCTGTATCTTAGCGAAGCAACCTTGAATGAATCTTAAATGATTTTACATTCCGTTAACATTTCTTTTCCTTCATCTATGTAAGTTGAATTAAAGATTTTACACAGTCCACTCCGATGACAGAATAACCTGGAGAGTAGCGGTTATCCCCAGATTTTTTTGGATTCCCTTCTCCAAAGGGGAAAATCCGGTGATAAAGGCGAACGCTTCGCTTTTTCAGGTTTTTTCTGCCCTCTCCGTTCACGTGTAAACAATAATTCAACTTATCTAATAGCTGCACACGATAAATATATTAAGGTTGATTCAAGGTTTACTTGGTAGAATAAGAACATACAAACTGAACGTAACAAAGCACCGGAGCATCCCTGATGTGCAGGGTATTCGTGAAAGATGTAGCCACGGAAGTTTCAGCAGAACAATAAACAATAACTCAAGCAGAGGAATGAATAGATCATGAGAATTTTAATTGCAGAAGATGAGGTTCATTTGGCAGAGGCCGTTTCGCAGATTTTGAAAAAAAACAACTATTCCGTGGACATGGTTCACGACGGCAGATCCGGGCTGGATTATGCGCAAAGCGGCATCTATGACCTGTTACTACTGGACATTATGATGCCGGAGATGGATGGCATTAGCGTGCTGAAAACGCTGCGTAGTGAAGGAAACCATACGCCAGTTATTTTGCTTACAGCCAAGGGGGAGCTGTCGGACAAGGTATCTGGTCTCGATTACGGCGCTGATGATTATATTGCAAAGCCATTTGCCACAGAAGAATTGCTCGCCCGTATTCGGGCGTCCTTGAGACGTAAGGGGGAGGTAATCCCTGAGGATGGATTGAGATTTGGCGATATAGAGCTGAACACAACTCAGCTGAAGCTAAGTGTACAGGACAAAGAAATCAAGCTGAATCTGAAGGAAAATGAGCTGCTGGAGCTGCTGATTACCCGTAAACAGGCAATTACCTCCAAAGAGCAGATCATTGAGAAGCTGTGGGGATTTGACTCCGATGTGGAGTATAACAACGTGGAGGTCTATATCTCCTTTTTGCGCAAAAAACTAACCTTCCTGAATTCAGCTGTTCGCATTAATACAATTCGGGGTGTGGGGTACGTACTTGAGGTGACGAGCTGATGTTTAAGAAACTCCGCAACCGGTTCCTGATTGTTAATCTGGTTTCGATCTCAATCATGATGCTGGTGGCTTTTATTACGATCTACACCATCACGTACCAGAATGTGCAGCGTGAAACGAATATGGAGCTTTATAAGGTGTCCGATTTCTATCATAGTCCGTATAGTCCGAGTGGTTCCCAGATTCCGCGGGGAGAGGGACAAGGCGGTGAGGCGGGCTCGGGAGCAAGTTCGGCTGCGGGTTCTAGTGCGGACACAAGAACAGAAAGAGGCACAAGTACAGGAACAGCTACAGGTAAAGGTACAGATACCGGCGTTTCGGGATCAACATCAGGCTCAGGTGAAAGCCCCGGTTCCGGTACAGGTTCAGGAACGGGGTCCGCATCGGACGCTATGCCATCTTCTGTCGGTAAAGGCGGAAGCGGGGGCATGGTTGGGGGCGAATTCGGTGGGAATCGCGGGCCAGGCGGAGACTTGAATGCACCTCCGGCCCGGTCGGTTTCTTTTATGATTCAAACAGATGATCAGTGGAATATTACGGGCACGCACTCGCGGTTTGATATGGAAGAACCCTTTTATAAGGAAGCGTTGCAGAAGGTTGATCGAAGTCTCGTCAACGGAGGGGAGCGGAAAACCGATCAGTTTGCACTCGACGGCACGGATTGGGCTTATGTCGTTGATCCAAGCGGTGAGGGTTATATGATTGTGTTTATGGATGTGACAGCACAGCAGGGGATTCTGACCAATTTGATCTATACCTTTGCAGTGGTTGGGCTGGCTATGCTGATTGTGATTTATTTCCTTAGCCGTTATTTTGCGAATCGTTCGATTGCACCTGTTCGTGAAGCGTTTGAGAAGCAAAAGCAATTTATCGCCGATGCGTCACATGAGCTTAAAACTCCTCTGGCTATCATTAATACCAATACGGATGTGCTGCTGGCCAATCAGGAGGAAACGATCGAAAGTCAGGCCAAATGGCTGCATTATATCAAGTCTGAAACCGAGCGCATGTCCGGGCTGACGAATGATCTGCTGTATCTGACTCAGATGGATGATTCACGTTCCAATTTGATTCACACCACGTTTAATATGAGCGATGCGGTGGAAAGTATTATTTTGCCGATGGAGGCTGTTATTTTCGAAAAAAACATTTCTCTCGACTATAATATTGAGCCCGATCTGAACGTTCATGGTAACCGGGAGCAGATTAAACAGGTTATTCTGATTCTGCTCGATAATGCTGTGAAATATTCCGGTCCCAAAGGATCTGTGAATGTGACACTTCAGAAGATGAATCATGACGTTATGCTGACCGTCTTCAATACGGGGGAGGGCATTGCACCGGAGCATCTGGACCGTATCTTTGACCGATTCTATCGCACGGATTCCTCCAGAGCACGCAAACATGGCGGCCACGGTCTGGGGCTGGCGATTGCCCGTTCAATCGTTGAGCAGCATAAGGGAGAGATTTACGCCAAAAGTGTGGTAGGCGAGGGCGCTTCCTTTTATGTGCGATTATCCTAGAGCTGCATATATGATGGGGATGTGCTGAGAATTGTGGGTAGTGGATTGCAAGTGGATGGGGGCAGGCTGCGGGTTGTAAGTGATGGACTGTGAGCTATAGGTTTGGTAAGTGTGGGCTGCGGACCAGCATAACTTCTGCACGTAATGGGTTAACCTATGCTACAATGGCACCAGTATGTATAATCAAGGAGATGAATTGACTTGACAGACAACCAAGCCATCAATGAACAGGAAATGCTGCAATATATCGTGGACAAAACAAAGGCGAGCAAGGCTAACATCGAGCTTGTCCTGAAGCATGAGCAAGCTTACATTAATAAGGCGCATGAGAATGCAAAAGGCAAAGATGTCGATATTGACGGCGACGATCTGGCAGATTACATTTTAAGCCGCAAAGATGTGAAGCTTGACGAGCTGACCGTTGAGAGTATTTTGGATGCAGAGATGGATTACCTGATGGACAAGGGCCACGCAGGGTACGTGGACTAGGCTGAGCGAAAAGTAAGGTAGCGTTCAGGAGTAACATTCGTGAGTAATGTTCGAGAGAAACAGGAAGCAGTAACGTAAGTAATGCCTTTCAGGAATAACATTCTGAAGTGAAATTAAGGAGTGCCATTCAGAAATAACATTCAGGAGTAACGTTAGCAGTAACGTTCAGGAGTAACGGAAGCATGAGAAACTGAGTCATTGGTTACTTCAGTTTTGCGTTTTCGGTGCCGTCCTGAATTCTAACGATCTTGAGCGACGTTATTTGGGTGATTTACGAGCATTCCAAAATGTAACGATCTGGAGAAACGTTATTTTGGAGTTTGAGGGTGTTTTTCGGGTGAAAAGCAGCCTTTTAGGCGAAATAGCGCTTCTGGGAATCGTTAGAATTAGAAATGTGCTCAAATGGAGCAAATAAGGTTTCTGGGAATCGTTAGCACATGCGGGGTGCACCAGCTACCCCATCCAATCGAGCGATTGCAAGATAACAAGACAACAAATAGGCGCATACATGATAAGACCTCAACTTCACACAAGGGGAGCTTCCCCTTGATTGTGATGTCGAGGTCTTTTAGCATCAGGCACAGCAGCGCACAATTTTTTGTTGCGAATGTAACCCCGTGTCTGTATACTTTTGCACGCACACGCACACGCACACGCACACGCACACGCACACGCACACGCACACGCACACGCACACGCACACGCACACGCACACGCACACGCACACGCACACGCACA
>NZ_BMFU01000029.1 GCF_014639235.1 Paenibacillus silvae
GTGAACCTGAATACGCAGCATGCCAACTCACCACCAAACCTGATCATAGTCGTTCCACCTAAATTTTAACAAACGAAAATAATCATTGGAATTGAACAGAAGGATCATTTTCTCTCTCAACAATTCAGTAATTTGGTAACCGCTCTATGCAGCCAAGCTTGCGCATGTACGCATAGATTCTATAACAAAGAAGCACTCCTACGTTTATGTGCAGAAGTGCTTTTGACCCGTATTATTTCAGTTGGTATTTTAATCCAATCCATGTTTCCTTCATATTACTTTCTCTTAATACATTAGCAAATCATTCAAGTAAGTTCTCTTACAAATCTATAGGATTCTTATAGCACCATTCATTGTCCAATGGCTTATTTTTTATTTTTTCTAAATCCTCTATTGTATAAAACCAGTTATCTTCAATCCATACTTCTGCAGACGGATATATTTTTAGAATCCCATAAAGTATCTTAAATAATAAATCTTCATTCTCATAGAAATCTTCAGATACTAATGCCTTAAAATATTGGCTTTTAGAATCATCCCAATTAAAGTCTACGGTTTGAAATTTATAAGGCTCATCATACAAATTCCAAGGTATTTGCCTTGAATAGCTCTCTTCAAACGGAATGTCACTAATATAAATTGTGCAAAACTTTAATTTTCCAGTTTCATCATACTCGTCATAATTGTTAGAAAAGTAGAGCCCGTAATTAATAGATATTTTTCTAATATTTTTTAATAAATCGCTTGCCGAGATGCTTTCTCCTTGCCTAAATAATACAAAAGTTGAAATTCCCATTATTTCAGCCCTCTTAACTCAAATAACTTTTTCACTACACCACTTAGGTTTATAAGGTCTTTGACTTAGTCTAAAGATATCATCAGCCGTGTAGTACCACTCAGCATCATCAAACCACAAGTAATCTTCCAGGTTATCTTTAAAATACTCTACGATAAACCTGTAAATGAATTCATATTCATGATTAATATTCACAATATCTAACGCCCAAAAATAATCCGTTGATTGGGTGAGCCACGTGTAACTATCATATGAATTTTCAACAACATTATTGACGTTAAATGTAAAGTACCTAATTGTATCTTCGTCTTCAGTGTTCAATAGGGTCTCTTCGTCTACTTCGGAAAGCGTACCTTCTGCAGATTGAACGTTGTAATCCGGATCAAGTTCAACTGTAATATGAAAACAATTCATATTCGCTCTATTCGACGCCTTCTTAAAGTTCTCAAGAGTCTGTTCTGGAGAATAATTTGATATTTTTTTTAGAATTATTACTGAGCTCATTTACTTAGAACTTTCTTTACATTAAACATGACTTCTGTCCGTCGTCAATTCCCCATAATTCACTGCATCTCCTGAACGTCTCGAGTTTCAATAAAGGTTCTGTATTCTGCTCGATTCCAAAATCCATCTTCATTATTAATTTTAAAAAAACCACCAACTCTATAGAAACATTCATTATCGTTATGAAGAAAAAGAAAATTACTATCTGTTGAATCAATGATATCAAAGACTACCATCAGAATATTCTTAGTTGCTTCAATGCTATCCCAATCATTATCTAAGCGAAAATTTAAACTTTGGTTATATTTAAAATCACTTGAAAGAAATTTCGACTCATAACCAAAGGGATTGTCTGACGTATCGATTAGAGCAATAGAAAACCCCAATTGCCCTATCGTTTCATCAATTCTAATCCCTTTCTTTAGATGGATAACCTCGTTACAACTGTGCCCCATCTTATTTAACTTCTCTATCAGCATTTTTTCTATTAAAACGTTGTCCTCGCACTTTAAAGAACAGTCCGTCGCCATTGGAAACACTCTTTCCTCTTTTTTTTCAGTATAAGTTGAAACAGTAAGTTTATACCAGTTGTTTAATGGTATATACTTCACATTTTGTATTTCTAATTCTTGAGGCCTAAGGACAAAAAATCCTCCTTTTTCCAATATCCTGATTAATGGCTCATATACATGTAAATAAACAGTGTATTCCGGTTTTGTTTCAACAAATATTGATAATTGTATATAAAATTCAAATATTTTTTTCAAATACTGGTAATCATCAATAAATTCCAGAACCTCTGAATTGCAATACATGGCAATCGGAAATTCATTCTCAGTATCACCAAGTAATTTGGCTATATTAGTAAACATCGGTGGTTGGGGTCTAAGACCCTCATTTTTATAAAATAATGCCAGCCTTCTTAGAAATTCATACCCTAAATCTGCATCTTCATTAGACACAATAGTACCAACTTTTCTCCAATTAATTTCGTTTATTCTACATACCGTATCATTTAAGTACATGTTTCTCACCTTTAAAATTGCCCAATCTATTCACATACAAAACCCCATACTCCATATTCATCTACCTCTCGAATTGTCCGTTCCCACCGTGTACCTCATCTATCTAACAATTCAATATCGTATTCAAACGGGTCAGTTAGAATGGGTGTTAATGGAGACAAAATGGTTATAATTCTGGATCAAGTATATATCGTTTCTTTAATTTGTTTTGTTCATCAAACACATAGATAGTTTCACAATTAGGACAACGCCATACACTGTTTCTTGGGTTAGGTAAATCTATAATATCTGTAATATCACTCGTAATTTCATCCCACTCACGATCGGTATAAGCCCAAATAGTTACATCGTCGGGTGCTTGGCTGTTCGAAAGTACGTACCCACATTTGCATTGAAAAGACGCCATTTATTCCATCCCCTTATATTAATTTTTAATAATGGATCCGTCATTTATCCAAATCTCTGTATTTCCTTTTCCCCCAGTCTTTCTATTGATTATTTCTATAATCCGTTTTGCATCCTCAACTGTATATCCAATTTCTCTACCGTCTATCACAACATTTTCTCCCTGTCTATTGATTGCCTCAATGGCTTTTTTAGAAGTAGTATTTATATTTTTACTTTTAGCTGTTTTTGCTTCAATAATTACTTCATCTACATTAAAGTCAGCACCTGGAACTAAGTTCCCATCCTTACCCTTAACATCAGCTAACTTTTCTACATTTTTCCCCTCTCGGAGCCATCTATCAGCTATTTTAAATTCATCAACGTTCTTAAACTCTTTCACTCCTGATATAGTTCCTGTCCATTTTTCAGGATTAATAACTCCATCACGTGCTCTTTGCATTAGAGTATTTTTTTCAAAATCACTCAAATGTTTAAAAGATTTAATTATTTCCTTTTGTTTCTGAACAGTGCTTGCATTCCCCTTTCTCCCACTCCCCTGCTCTGACTCCTTCTTCCCTCCTGATCCTCCACCCGACCCATAGTGATCCTTCGAGCGCAAGGCTCTGCCAAAGATAAAATAAGACAAGGCCTGACCTACTAACGCACCTTTATAGTACCCCGACTCATCTTCATTAAGCTGCTTTTTCTGCTCATCTACAAACTGCTCGATGTCGGACCTCGCTGTTCCTGTACCCCAGACTGCATCCCAAGCAAATGCGATTCCTCGTCGAGCATCAACCACTTTCCCCAACGTCATATCATAGGCCAGATTGCCTATCGTACTGAACGGATGATAGAGGATTGCCTCTGCCATCTCACCCAACCCTGTAACGGTGTCGCCAATAGCTTTGTCCACGGCTCCAGTGAAAAAGCTTGGTTTCAACTCGTCAGGTATGTACAAGGCTACCTCGCCTGTGCTGTCTGTTGTTCTGAAATTATTTGCAATGAA
>NZ_BMFU01000030.1 GCF_014639235.1 Paenibacillus silvae
TCTGGAATGACGATACGTGCGGTATCGGTGCCCAGCTGTTTCGCTTTTTCAACCGATTGCTTGGCAATCGCTTCTGTCATTTTCACCAAATCTTTAACGGTTCCATTGGTTTCGGTTGTACGTGTGATCGGTGTTTTGGTCAGGTTTGAGCCGTTAACTCCATTCACATCAACCACGAGTTGCTCTTGCTTAGTAGTTGGTGCAGGGGTTGACGTTACTGGTGTCGTAGTAGATGTTCCACCGCCAGTACCGCCTGAGTTTCCTCCCGTGCTGCCCCCGCCGCTGTTACCCGGGTTAGGCGTAGAGTTATTTGCTGTAAACGTAAGAATTGTCCATTTCCATACAGGAGTATTTCCTTTGGCTCTTATACGTACAGCGATTTTTTGATTGCCTTCAAATTGATCTGTTCCCAAGAACTTGTTCCATGTTATCCCGTTGTCCTTCGAATACTCCATCGTATCGTCCGCACCAATAACTACATTCGCTGTATCATCAGCGGAAACCGCAGGTGCCGCTGGAGCAAAAAACAGATCAAATGTTTTTTGAATATCCTTTAATTTAGCATAACCGCCAAGAGGCCGTTCGCTAAGCATCCATTCTGCCAGCTGTTGCTGTTCAATTTGATTAGATAATGTCGCTATATTGTCGAACACTAGAGGAAACTCCTCCAAGTTTGACTCAGGATTAGTATTCAAGAACAAACGGTACTGCATCAGAAACATCTGGTAAAAATTCAAATCCTCCCACATCGCACTTGCTGTCTCTGCTTTATTAATTAATGGCATCTCATCCGATACCATCAGCAAGATACCTATAGCTGACTCATTATTTAATGTGGCTGAAGTAAATTTAGCAAGATAAGCAATCATTCGCTGATCTGCTTCATTCAATCCCAGATAGAAGTCCGCTGCGGCCTCGAAATGTTCAAAGTCGTTTTGCGAGAAAAGTGTAGGCCCCTTGTCAAGAATTTGCTCATAAAATCCCTTTAATTCAGTAGCCATATCCCGGTAATCCAAATGATATGCTTTAAGTCCCTGTATACTCGCATTTACGATGAATTGTACCTGAGCTTCATTGTAAGATTCCGATTCCGGGATCAATTGCCCTAGTGTGGCAACTATTATATTTTGTTCTTGCTCGCTTAATTCATTAAAGTCATCACGCTGAGCAAGCAAATCACTTTCTTTTAATACGGATAAAATCGTTGCCTTATCCTCATTGGCTATTGCTTCGTTCAATTGCATTAAAGGTGTCTGGTCCACATTATTGGTGAAAAAGTCATTAAATGCTGTCTGTATTTTGCTAAATTTAGAATATCCATTACCTGGTCTCTTCAATAACATCCAGTCAGCCATCTGTTCCATCTTCGTGGTATTGGACAGAATGTCTTTCATTTTACCGAAATCCAATGGGAATGTTCCAATAGAAGCTTCTTTATCCGTGCCCTCGTAGGCTTTCGCATCTAATTGCACGTTATACAGTGCTTTAAGGGAATTAATCATATCGTTTGTTGTAGACGCTTTATTGAAGCCAATATTCTGACTTAACGCCGCGGAAAGACTCATTACCGATTGTTCAAGCGATAAATCTCCAGCTACTCTCGCCATTCTTAATTTAAAAGCGATTACCTGCTGATCGACGTTTGATGCTGTTAGATAATTATCCAGATTGGGTCTAATCATACTTGCATACTCAGGTCCGAATAATTCTGCAAAGCTCAGTGCATTTTCATAATATATTGTCAAACGCTCCTGCATATCTTCCAGATCGGTAGTTTTTGAAACTACTATACCCTGCTGAATCAAATTGATCAGTGAGTTTACCTGTTGATTGCTTTGATACGCATTACCGGGGGCATATGATTTCCCCGCTACAGCTACAATTGCATCTTGTTCTTCAGAGGGTAGCGTAGTAAATTCCGGTATCAACGAAATGAAATTTTCATTTTGGAACAACTCCAGAATCTTGGAGGGATTATAATTTTGACCTATAGACTTGTTGAACTCACCTAATGGTGACGTAAATGTAATAGATTGCATTTGGTACGAGATTTCCAAATTATAACGATCTTGAACAATGACATTGAAATAGTATGTTTTTCCTTCTTGTAACCCAGTGATTAACTGTGTAAATGTACCATCTGTAGAATCTGCACCAGATATCCAATTGCCATAAGAAAGATCAGACTCATTATTGTTAATTTCAGTGGCGTTTGTCAGATCAGCATTATCGGATTTGAACACACGATATTTCAATTCAGGAGATATAGTAGAATCTGAAAAAGCATAATTCCACTTAATTTCCACTGAGTTATCATCCACAGTCTTCACGGTAATCAAGCCATTGTTACCAGGCTCAGGATATGATGCTCCCGCACTAACCTTTCCAGCCGGTGCAAGCCACGGAGCCACTAACACCAGAATGAGTAACATGCTTATTAGTTTTCTATACTGCATATTTCTCTTTCCTCCCTATTCTCGTTTAACAAAATATAGGCCTATTGTATTGCACAACTCTGAACGGATTCTGAACATTTCAGCAAATATAAGGGTTATATCCCAACAAAAAGGGCAAAAACGACATTTTTTTTGTTCATTTTCAATATTTTTTTACAATAAACATGTGTTAAGACCTATATCATTGATATCATTGATGTACTTTTTAATCCGAACTGCAGACCTAACAAAAGACCACCCTACGGGTGGCCTTCTGCTTTAATCTAGTTAGAAAAACTACTTCTTGCCCGCCGCTTCAATATCGGCATATGCCCAGTGTGTGGCAGGTACATCGCTAAAGGATGGTGTTGCTGCCCCTGTCAGCGGTGAACGCTTGAACAATACGTTCAACACTTTAACCGCTTCGGCGCGAGTCAGCTTGCCGTCAGGTTTGAACGAGCCATCCTGGTAACCTGTCATCAGCCCCGCAGATTGCACGTATGCAATCGCTTCTGCTGCCCACAGATCAGCAGGTACGTCGGTAAAGGATGCTGCATTCGCAGTAGTGCTTGTGCTAGCTGTAGTTGCTGCCGAGGTCGTTCCCGTTGTCGCCGCTGCATCAGCTTCTTGCTTTTGCAACCAGCGGTACGCAATCGTTGCCATTTGCGCACGTGTAATCGAATCTTCTGGCGCAAACACGGAGCTGCCCAAGCCATTCATAATACCAGCAGCCTGCGCTTGCTTAATCTCGTTTGCTGCCCAGTGTGTTGCGACCACATCTTCAAAGCCTGCCGCTGTTGCAGGTGCTGTTGCTGCTTCAACCGACAGATTGCGGGCAAGCATCGCCGCCATCTGTGCACGTGTTACATATGCATCTGGACGGAAGTCCGCGCCGAAACCTTGAATGTACGGATAGTTTGCTGGTTGAGCAGCATTTAGTCCGTCTACAGAAACTAGTGTAAATGTACTGAACTTCGTTACAGTGAACTCAATCCCTTCACTGCTATCTGCCAGCTTCACCAGTTTTCCTCGTACCAGTTC
>NZ_BMFU01000031.1 GCF_014639235.1 Paenibacillus silvae
TTCTTCGTTGTATCGTTGCCGCTGTTCTCCCATATGGACACACCTCCGTTAGCCTTATTATCCTTCTGTCCGTTAACGGGTGTCCACTTTTTATTCTAGTTCCACGGCGCGAGCCAGGGCTCTTTTTATTTGTTTGAGTTTATAAAATATGGAACGATAACCACCTTTGACCGTATACTAGAAGAGCACATAACGGTTTGATACAAGTTTAGTGCTTAATTTTTTTATATGATAAAGGAGATTACATATTATATGAAGCAATGGAAACGCGTACTCTTATCGCTTACGATCTCGGCAGGTTTGCTTGTATCAGCAGTACCCGCAATGGCTGCTCCGCAGGAAACGGCTGTCAAAGTAAACAATCAGGCGGTTGAATATACGACTGGAGCACCAATTGTGCAGAAAGGAACAACTTTGGTTCCGCTGCGTACAACGCTGGATGCTATGGACGTGAAATTGGCGGGAACGAGCGATGATAGCATTACGGCTATTGTCAATGGCAAGACGATCACCCTGAAAAGCAAACTTGTACGCATCAACGGTGTTACCTATGCGCCTATCCGCATCGTTGGTGATGCTGCAGGTTATGAGGTTCGTTGGGATAAAGCCGCACGCACGGTGCTTTTGGTATCCAAAAGCGATGGCTCGGTTGAAACCGCCCCAAATGGTGGGCGCGGCTTTATGTGGGAAGTGCAGCATAACGGCAACATCGTATATCTGGTAGGTTCGATGCATGTGGCGGACAAGAGTTTCTACCCGCTGCGTCCAGAATTTGAAGAAGCCTTTGCGGAGGCTGACTATCTCGGTGTAGAGGTAGACATCAGCAAAGCAGCGGACGAGGAACAGCAGAAACTGGTGTTAAGTCTGGGATCGTATCAGGATGGTACGACCTTGAAGGATCATATTTCGAGTGAAACATACAGCAAGCTCGGGGATATTTTGAAGAAAAACGGGTTAGAGCCTAACGCGCTGGATGCATTCAAGCCCTGGGTGGTGGAAAGCACACTGGGAAGTCTGAAAACATCAACAGTTGGACTGGAAGCAACATCCGGTATAGATTTGTATTTTATTCAAAAAGCAATAGAACGGAAAATTCCGGTTATTGAACTCGAGTCCTACCAATCCCAACTGGGGATGTTTGATACATTCTCGAAAGATCTGCAGGAAAAAACGCTGCGCTCTACAATCGACAACTTCGATGTACTGGATAACACGGTGAATCAGATGGCTGAGATGTGGAAAACAGGTAATGATGAGCAATTGCTGGAGCTGACAAACAGCTTCTCGGATGATCAGGAGTACAATAAAGCGATGTTGATTGACCGTAATATCGGCATGGCTGACAAAATTGATGGTTATCTGAAAAGTGGTAAAGGTGAAGAATACTTTATCGTGGTTGGAGCAGCGCACTATTTGGGTGATCACGGGATTGTAAAACTGCTTGAGGATAAGGGATATAAGGTAGAACGTAAGTAAGGGCTCGTTGAATAGAAGCTGAATTGTTAAATTGCATAGATATGTTTTTTTTAGGCTATATAGGGACCACTCGTTCTGCGGGTGGTTTTCCTTTATCGCTTATAATGAAGATACGGACACTTCTCAACCTAGTCTCAACCTAGTGAAGTATACTTTGATACTAAAGCCTTCCGGATGAGACTTTTAAGGATGTTGAACAGGCTCTGGATACAAACACCCTGATTCTGATAAGGGCCAGATGATCATCTATGAATATGGTAGTTATTTATTGGGTTTTACTGCAAATTATGATGATGACTATGAAAATATTAAAGCTATTATGATAGCAGAACGATAAATGAAATTCTTATAATGAAGTGATCTTCTGCTATGATCCTGAAGCTGGAGTTATAAATACGTTGCTTTTCATACCGCGTTTGCAATCATTCTGAGCTTAACTCCTGCTAAACCAGTTGCCAGGAGTTAAGCCTTTTAATAGGAGAAACAGTAAAGAGCAAATCAGGTAATTTTATAATGAAAAAAAGAGTTTACAAGTAGGATTGATTTGTGGTATATTCTAACTCCGGCCAAGAAAACACGGTTTACACGGTGCGGCAAGCAGCTTACAAAAGAGCTTCCAAAGGAAGCTTGAAAAAAAGAGCTTGCAAAGTTGGTTCGGACATGATAAGATATAAAAGTTGCTGAAACGAACTAGTTTCGGTAACAGAGAAAAGTTTGATCTTTGAAAACTGAACAACGAGTGAGTAATCATTCTGCTTGCAGAATGAACGTGAAGGTTTTTGGTGCAAGCCATCTGGCTGTACGAAAACTGGAACAACAATGAGATTTATAATCTCGTCAGGTTCAAAATGAGCTTATCGCTCTTTTCAATACTTTATTGGAGAGTTTGATCCTGGCTCAGGACGAACGCTGGCGGCATGCCTAATACATGCAAGTCGAGCGGGGT
>NZ_BMFU01000032.1 GCF_014639235.1 Paenibacillus silvae
AAGGTAGCCGTATCGGAAGGTGCGGCTGGATCACCTCCTTTCTATGGAGAATCGTTTCCCGAGTGGAAACATTCAAATTTTAAATCTAGCCAGGTCGGCTAGTTACTCACTCGTTGCTCAGTTTTGAGAGCTCAAACTCTCAAACGTTTGGTGGCGATAGCGAAGGGGTTCCACACGTTCCCATCCCGAACACGACCGTTAAGCCCTTCAGCGTCGATGGTACTTGGACCGCAGGGTCCTGGGAGAGTAGAACGCCGCCAAGCGTAACCCATTTCGGGTTCAAAACTTATATATTGTGGGCCCTTAGCTCAGTTGGTTAGAGCGCACCTCTGATAAGGGTGAGGCCGGTGGTTCGAGTCCACCAGGGCCCACCATTTCAACTTCATAAGTGTTTATTTACGGGGTCCCCGAAAAGTAATCGGAATAGACTTCGTAGACATACTTCACTTTTTAGGGTGAATTATGGGGCCATAGCTCAGCTGGGAGAGCGCCTGCCTTGCAAGCAGGAGGTCAGCGGTTCGATCCCGCTTGGCTCCACCAACAAGATTTTACAAGCTTGTTCTTTGAAAACTAGATATCGAAACGAAACAAACGCGAATTAGAACATTCCTTTTAGGGATGAATGCTTGCTCGGTTGAAGTAACCGAACAACAATCATCCTAGCTGAACTTGTGTCAACAAGTGAAAGTGTTAATAAGGTAGTAAAATTGCTGGAGCGAGTGATCGAAATGGAGCGACTTTTGGCTTTGAACAAAGTTCAAAACAAGGGAAGCGACAGCTCGAACACGAGCGACCTGGTTAAGCTACTAAGAGCACACGGAGGATGCCTAGGTGCTAGGAGCCGATGAAGGACGTGGCGAACAACGAAACTGCCTCGGGGAGCTGTAAGCAAGCTTTGATCCGGGGATGTCCGAATGGGGAAACCCAGCTGGGGTAA
>NZ_BMFU01000033.1 GCF_014639235.1 Paenibacillus silvae
GCCACTTCCGCAAATAAAGGATGCGCGTGGAGGGACTTGAACCCCCACGTCAAAGACGCTAGATCCTAAGTCTAGTGCGTCTGCCAATTCCGCCACACGCGCATGTATAACAAGTGAGCCATGAAGGACTCGAACCTTCGACACCCTGATTAAAAGTCAGGTGCTCTACCAACTGAGCTAATGGCTCGTAATAAAATGGCTGGGGATATAGGATTTGAACCTATGCATGACGGAGTCAAAGTCCGTTGCCTTACCGCTTGGCTAATCCCCAATAATTAGATGGTGGAGGCTGAGGGGATCGAACCCCCGACCCTCTGCTTGTAAGGCAGATGCTCTCCCAGCTGAGCTAAGCCTCCATCTTTTGTGAAGCAATAAGAATGCTATGACCCATAGGGGATACTCTCACTTCGTTTGAGACTGCAAAGCAATTCCTAACGATGCTCATCCTCCGACGAACCTTTGGTATTCTCATCCTACTCTTCAGTTATTAAAATAACTATGACCCGTAGGGGATTCGAACCCCTGTTACCTCCGTGAAAGGGAGGTGTCTTAACCCCTTGACCAACGGGCCCCATTTGCAGAGCTCTCAACCGGGATCGAACCGGTGACCTCATCCTTACCATGGATGCACTCTACCTACTGAGCTATGAGAGCAAATGGCTCCCCGAACAGGACTCGAACCTGTGACAACTCGATTAACAGTCGAGTGCTCTACCAACTGAGCTATCAGGGAATAATATGCATTTGCAGGGCAAATGCAATTCATCTTACAAGGTCCACATGCAAAGCCTGTTTTCTATGTATGATGAAAGAGTTCGCTTGGCGGCGTCCTACTCTCCCAGGACCCTGCGGTCCAAGTACCATCGGCGCTAGAGGGCTTAACGGTCGTGTTCGGGATGGGTACGTGTGGAACCCCTCC
>NZ_BMFU01000034.1 GCF_014639235.1 Paenibacillus silvae
CGGAGGGGTTCCACACGTACCCATCCCGAACACGACCGTTAAGCCCTCTAGCGCCGATGGTACTTGGACCGCAGGGTCCTGGGAGAGTAGGACGCCGCCAAGCGGAACCCCAGTGGGGTATTTTTTTTCGAATGATAGGGGCCTTTAGCTCAGTTGGTTAGAGCGCACCTCTGATAAGGGTGAGGCCGGTGGTTCGAGTCCACCAAGGCCCATAGTAATTAAATAAGAAGTACGTATGGGGCCATAGCTCAGCTGGGAGAGCGCCTGCCTTGCAAGCAGGAGGTCAGCGGTTCGATCCCGCTTGGCTCCACCATTTTCCCTGATAGCTCAGTTGGTAGAGCACTCGACTGTTAATCGAGTTGTCACAGGTTCGAGTCCTGTTCGGGGAGCCATTAAGGCCCGTTGGTCAAGGGGTTAAGACACCTCCCTTTCACGGAGGTAACAGGGGTTCGAATCCCCTACGGGTCATAGTTATTTTAATAACTGAAGAGTGGGATGAGAATCCCAAAGGTTCGTCGGAGGATGAGCATCGTTAGGAATTGCTTCGCAGTCTCGAACGAAGTGAGAGTATCCCCTACGGGTCATAATTATGGAGGCTTAGCTCAGCTGGGAGAGCATCTGCCTTACAAGCAGAGGGTCGGGGGTTCGATCCCCTCAGCCTCCACCATATACTTTTTATAATGACGCGGGGTGGAGCAGCCCGGTAGCTCGTCGGGCTCATAACCCGAAGGCCGCAGGTTCAAATCCTGCCCCCGCAATTGAGGCTTTCTTCACGGAAAGTGATCT
>NZ_BMFU01000035.1 GCF_014639235.1 Paenibacillus silvae
CCCCCGACCCTCTGCTTGTAAGGCAGATGCTCTCCCAGCTGAGCTAAGCCTCCATAATTATGACCCGTAGGGGATACTCTCACTTCGTTCGAGACTGCGAAGCAGTTCCTAACGATGCTCATCCTCCGACGAACCTTTGGGATTCTAATCCCACTCTTTAGTTATTTAAAATAACTATGACCCGTAGGGGATTCGAACCCCTGTTACCTCCGTGAAAGGGAGGTGTCTTAACCCCTTGACCAACGGGCCTTGCTAAAATAATTGTGGCGGAGAGAGAGGGATTCGAACCCTCGAGACGCTTGTGACGCCTACACGATTTCCAATCGTGCTCCTTCGGCCAGCTCGGACACCTCTCCATGGCTCCCCGAACAGGACTCGAACCTGTGACAACTCGATTAACAGTCGAGTGCTCTACCAACTGAGCTATCAGGGAATGGTGGAGCCAAGCGGGATCGAACCGCTGACCTCCTGCTTGCAAGGCAGGCGCTCTCCCAGCTGAGCTATGGCCCCATACGTACTTCTTATTTAATTACTATGGGCCTTGGTGGACTCGAACCACCGGCCTCACCCTTATCAGAGGTGCGCTCTAACCAACTGAGCTAAAGGCCCACATTTATATTCCAAATCCCTACCGAGGGGGCAAAAAAAATACCCCAAAGGGAATCGCTTGGCGGCGTCCTACTCTCCCAGGACCCTGCGGTCCAAGTACCATCGGCGCTAGAGGGCTTAACGGTCGTGTTCGGGATGGGTACGTGTGGAACCCCTCC
>NZ_BMFU01000036.1 GCF_014639235.1 Paenibacillus silvae
CAAAGCTTGCTTACAGCTCCCCGAGGCAGTTTCGTTGTTCGCCACGTCCTTCATCGGCTCCTAGCGCCTAGGCATCCTCCGTGTGCTCTTAGTAGCTTAACCAGTTCGCTCGTGTTCGAGCTGTCGCTTCCCTTGTTTTGAACTTCGTTCAAAGCCAAAAGTCGCTCCATTTCGATCACTCGCTCCAGCAATCTACCGTTTTTATTGAAACTTGTTCAACACAAGTTCAGCTAAAAAGGAATGTTCTAATTCGCGTTTGTTTCGTTTCGATATCTAGTTTTCAAAGAACAAACTTGTAAAATCTTGTTGGTGGAGCCAAGCGGGATCGAACCGCTGACCTCCTGCTTGCAAGGCAGGCGCTCTCCCAGCTGAGCTATGGCCCCATATAAATTTAAGTTGTGTAAATGGTGGGCCCTGGTGGACTCGAACCACCGGCCTCACCCTTATCAGAGGTGCGCTCTAACCAACTGAGCTAAGGGCCCACAATATATAAGTTTTGAACCCATAATGGGTTACGCTTGGCGGCGTTCTACTCTCCCAGGACCCTGCGGTCCAAGTACCATCGACGCTGAAGGGCTTAACGGTCGTGTTCGGGATGGGAACGTGTGGAACCCCTTCGCTATCGCCACCAAACGTTTGAGAGTTTGAGCTCTCAAAACTGAGCAACGAGTGAGCAACTAGCCGACCTGGCTAGATTTAAAATTTGAATGTCTTCGTTGCAGAAGACGATTCTCCATA
>NZ_BMFU01000037.1 GCF_014639235.1 Paenibacillus silvae
CGGTTGTAATAAAACTCAATGTACTGGTAAATGGCAGTATATGCCTCTTCCGGCGTCTTAAACCGAGGGTTACAGTAAATGAGTTCCTTCTTTAAAATGCTGTGCCAGGACTCTATACAAGCGTTATCGTAACAATTCCCTCGGCGGCTCATACTGGATTCCATACCGTATGTTTTCAGTTGCTCTACGTACTCTTTGGATGTGTACTGCGAGCCTCGATCGGAGTGATGAAGTAAACCTGGAGCGGGACGTTTTGCCTCATAAGCATCTTGTAATGCACCCAGCACCAAGCTGGTTTCCATATGGCTATACAGACGCCAGCCTACAATTTCACGTGTACACAAATCCAAAACACTGGCCAAATATAACCGGCCTCCTCGGCAGGGGATGTAGGTGATGTCGGTAGCCCATACCGTATTGGGTTTGGATGTCTTAAATTGCTGATTTAGCGTATTCGGCGCAAGGGGATGGTCATGTTTGGAATCCGTCGTCTGGACACGATACTTGGGAGCATACACGGAACGGAGATTCATTTGGCGCATGTATATACTTACTGTACGTGAAGAGATCCTATACCCTTCCAGATGAAGCAAATACGTAATTTTAGGACTCCCACACCGCATCTGGTGGTCGTAGAAATAATACCGAATCCGCTCC
>NZ_BMFU01000038.1 GCF_014639235.1 Paenibacillus silvae
CTGCACTTCCACCCCCAGCCTATCTACCTCGTCGTCTTCAAGGGGTCTTACATACTGGGAAATCTCATCTTGAGGGGGGCTTCACGCTTAGATGCTTTCAGCGCTTATCCCGTCCGTACATAGCTACCCAGCGGTGCTCCTGGCGGAACAACTGGTACACCAGCGGTACGTCCATCCCGGTCCTCTCGTACTAAGGACAGCTCCTCTCAAATTTCCTACGCCCACGACAGATAGGGACCGAACTGTCTCACGACGTTCTGAACCCAGCTCGCGTACCGCTTTAATGGGCGAACAGCCCAACCCTTGGGACCTACTTCAGCCCCAGGATGCGATGAGCCGACATCGAGGTGCCAAACCTCCCCGTCGATGTGGACTCTTGGGGGAGATAAGCCTGTTATCCCCAGGGTAGCTTTTATCCGTTGAGCGATGGCCCTTCCATGCGGTACCACCGGATCACTAAGCCCGACTTTCGTCCCTGCTCGACTTGTAGGTCTCGCAGTCAAGCTCCCTTATGCCTTTGCACTCTTCGAATGATTTCCAACCATTCTGAGGGAACCTTTGGGCGCCTCCGTTACTCTTTAGGAGGCGACCGCCCCAGTCAAACTGCCCACCTGACACTGTCCCCGTACC
>NZ_BMFU01000039.1 GCF_014639235.1 Paenibacillus silvae
GGAACCGTTAAAGATTTGGTGAAAATGACAGAAGCGATTGCCAAGCAATCGGTTGAAAAAGCGAAACAGCTGGGCACCGATACCGCACGTATCGTCATTCCAGATACGAAGGATGCCGTGTCCGAGACACGGGTTGAAGTTCCGAAAACCGCTGTTAAAGAGCTGAGTGACGGCTCGCTCAAGCTGGAGATTTCAACACAAAATGTAGCCATTTCGATTCCGACCAAATCTATTGCCGGGTTCGATCAAGACTTGTATTTCCGCATCGTTCCGCTGAAAAAGGAATCCGAGCGCAAAGAAGTAGAGGATCGTGCGAAGAAAGAGCAAGTGATTCAGCAAGCAGCTCCAAACGCGAACGTACGGGTACTGGCTCGTCCAGTAGAGATTGAAACAAATATGCAGAGCCGTGAAGTGACACTGACTCTGCCGCTGGGGAACAGCCTGCCGACGGATGCAGCTGCTCGTCAGCAAGCCTTGAATAACCTGGCTGTGTATATTGAACACAGCGACGGTACGAAAGAACTGGTACGAGGAAAACTGGTGAAGCTGGCAGATAGCAGTGAAGGGATTGAGTTCACTGTAACGAAGTTCAGTACATTTACACTAGTTTCTGTAGACGGACT
>NZ_BMFU01000040.1 GCF_014639235.1 Paenibacillus silvae
GCCACTTCCGCAAATAAAGGATGCGCGTGGAGGGACTTGAACCCCCACGTCAAAGACGCTAGATCCTAAGTCTAGTGCGTCTGCCAATTCCGCCACACGCGCATATAATAAAAGTGAGTCATGAAGGATTCGAACCTTCGACACCCTGATTAAAAGTCAGGTGCTCTACCAACTGAGCTAATGACTCATAATAAAACTGGTGGAGGATGATGGATTCGAACCACCGAACCCGTACGGGAGCAGATTTACAGTCTGATGCGTTTGGCCACTTCGCTAATCCTCCATAAAAGTGGTGCCGGCGAGAGGACTTGAACCCCCAACCTACTGATTACAAGTCAGTTGCTCTACCAGTTGAGCTACACCGGCGTATCAAATTGTTATATTCATGGTGGCTCGGGACGGAATCGAACCGCCGACACGAGGATTTTCAGTCCTCTGCTCTACCGACTGAGCTACCGAGCCATATTAAGGATTCTCATCCCTGAAGCATATAAGAATGGCGGAACCGACGGGATTCGAACCCGCGATCTCCTGCGTGACAGGCAGGCATGTTAGGCCAACTACACCACGGTTCCAGATCACTTTCCGTGAAGAAAGCCT
>NZ_BMFU01000042.1 GCF_014639235.1 Paenibacillus silvae
CAAGCCATAGCTTCGGTGGTGTGTTTAGCCCCGTTACATTTTCGGCGCAGAGTCACTCGACCAGTGAGCTATTACGCACTCTTTCAATGGTGGCTGCTTCTAAGCCAACATCCTGGTTGTCTGTGCAACTCCACATCCTTTCCCACTTAACACACACTTGGGGACCTTAGCTGATGGTCTGGGCTGTTTCCCTTTTGACAATGGATCTTAGCACTCACTGTCTGACTCCCGGAAGTAAGTCTATGGCATTCGGAGTTTGACTGAGCTTGGTAACCCTTGCGGGCCCCGCACCCAATCAGTGCTCTACCTCCACGACTCTGTTTTCCGAGGCTAGCCCTAAAGCTATTTCGGGGAGAACCAGCTATCTCCGAGTTCGATTGGAATTTCTCCGCTACCCCCACCTCATCCCCGCACTTTTCAACGTGCGTGGGTTCGGGCCTCCAGTGCGTGTTACCGCACCTTCACCCTGGACAGGGGTAGATCACCCGGTTTCGGGTCTACGTCCACGTACTC
>NZ_BMFU01000043.1 GCF_014639235.1 Paenibacillus silvae
CCCCCGACCCTCTGCTTGTAAGGCAGATGCTCTCCCAGCTGAGCTAAGCCTCCATAATTATGACCCGTAGGGGATACTCTCACTTCGTTCGAGACTGCGAAGCAATTCCTAACGATGCTCATCCTCCGACGAACCTTTGGGATTCTCATCCCACTCTTTAGTTATTAAAATAACTATGACCCGTAGGGGATTCGAACCCCTGTTACCTCCGTGAAAGGGAGGTGTCTTAACCCCTTGACCAACGGGCCTTAATGGCTCCCCGAACAGGGCTCGAACCTGTGACAACTCGATTAACAGTCGAGTGCTCTACCAACTGAGCTATCAGGGAATAATATGCATTTGCAGGGCAAATGCAATTCATCTTACAAGGTCTACATGCAAAGCCTGTTTTCTATGTATGATGAAAGAGTTTGCTTGGCGGCGTCCTACTCTCCCAGGACCCTGCGGTCCAAGTACCATCGGCGCTAGAGGGCTTAACGGTCGTGTTCGGGATGGGTACGTGTGGAACCCCTC